>NZ_SOEE01000061.1 GCF_004366035.1 Cytobacillus oceanisediminis | reverse complement strand
TTAGCTTTACATGATCCTCGGTGATAATATGATCATCTAAATTCCGCATAACCCCTTCTAACAATATCTTCATGGAGTACGGCAATCTTGAGACATCCGTAATTCCCATTTTTTCCAGTGTATTTAGAGAGTAATAATGGACTTCTTCCCCATTTATTTTAAGTGTAGATGTATTTAATAAATTTTTGGTTAGATTCATCATATACCTCAGCTTTCTAATCCCAACAATACTGCAGGATTCTTATTTGTCATTACATCAATAGCTTTTTTCGGTATACCTTGGTCAGCTAAAAACTGTATATATTGAAAAAGAGCAAGGCTCCGGATAGGGATTTTCCATTGGTCCCCCATATGTTAACTTAACCGTGGATTACGACCCAATTTCTCCGTTTTATGGAGGTTTTCTACGAGATTTGACTTATATTTGTTATTTCGGGATATAGAAATTTGGAATTACAAATCTGTAAAATTATAAAAAAGGGTTAATCTAATACAATTAACCCCGTTTCTTTCATTATCTTCATTATACTGATTAACGGTTAGCAGGGATCAGAACAAATCCCTCCATAAGTCTTCGGGCGCTTCGGCTCATGACTACCTTTTTAACAACCCAAGTCGTTTCCTCCTGTATAGCCTCAGCACCTACTTTTAAAGTGCCTGAAGGGTGCCCGAATCGAATCTCAGACATCCTATCCCCCAATATCTTACTTACTATCGTTCCCGGTATCGCAGCAGCGGCAGCAATCGCTACTGCACCTGTCCCGGTCATGGCATGATGTAGCTTACCCATGGAAAGAATACGCGCCAAAATATGAATGTCTTCCACTCGTATCTCTTTTCCGTCGGACGACGTGTAGCTTGTTGCTTCCCCAAAAAATGCGATTTTCGGAGTGTGCTGACGCTTATTCATAGCGTACTCAACGCTTTCTGCAAGGCCCATAGCCACAGCGCCATGTGCACGTATCGCTTCAAAACGAGCAAGCAATTCCCCATCACCGTTTATATCTCCTTGGAGCTCGGCTCCGGTTAATCCCATGGAAGAAGC
>NZ_SOEE01000060.1 GCF_004366035.1 Cytobacillus oceanisediminis | reverse complement strand
TTAGCTTTACATGATCCTCGGTGATAATATGATCATCTAAATTCCGCATAACCCCTTCTAACAATATCTTCATGGAGTACGGCAATCTTGAGACACCCGTAATTCCCATTTTTTCCAGTGTATTTAGAGGGTAATAATGGACTTCTTCCCCATTTATTTTAAGTGTAGATGTATTTAATAGATTTTTGGTTAGATTCATCATATACCTCAGCTTTCTAATCCCCTATCAATACTGCAGGATTCTTAATTGTCATTACACTAATAGCTTTTTTCGGTATACCGTGGTCAGCTAAAAACTGTATATATTGAAAAAGAGCAAGGCTCCAGATAAGGATTTTCCATTGTCCCCTCATCTGTTAACTTAACCGTGGATTCCGACCATATTTCTCCGCTGTATAAAGATTTTCTACGAGATTTGACTTATATTTGTTATTTCTGGATATAGAAAATTGGAATCACAAAATCTCTATAATAATAAAAAAGGGTTAATCCTAATACAATTAACCCCGTTTCTTACATTATCTTCATTATTACTGATTAACTGTTAGCAGGGATCAGAACAAATCCCTCCATAAGTCTTCGGGCGCTTCGGCTCATGACCACCTTTTTAACAACCCAACTAGTTTCCTCCTGTATAGCCTCAGCACCAACTTTTAAAGTGCCTGAAGGGTGCCCGAATCGAATCTCAGACTTCGTATCCCCCAATATCTTACTTACTATCGTTCCTGGTATCGCTGCTGCAGCAGCAATCGCTACTGCACCTGTTCCAGTCATAGCATGATGCAACTTACCCATGGAAAGAATACGAGCTAAAATATGAATGTCTTCCCCTCGTATCTCTCTTCCGTCAGACGAGGTGTAGCTTGCTGCTTCCCCCAAAAATGCGATTTTCGGAGTGTGCTGACGCTTATTCATAGCGTACTCAACGCTTTCTGCAAGGCCCATAGCCACAGCACCATGTGCACGTATCGCTTCAAAACGAGCAAGCAATTCCCCATCACCGTTTATATCTCCTTGGAGCTCGGCTCCGGTTAATCCCATGGAAGAAGC
>NZ_SOEE01000059.1 GCF_004366035.1 Cytobacillus oceanisediminis | reverse complement strand
TCCCATCTGTCCGCTCGACTTGCATGTATTAGGCACGCCGCCAGCGTTCGTCCTGAGCCAGGATCAAACTCTCCATATAAGAGTTGATTAAGCTCATAAGTTGTCTTTTCAAAAAAGACTAATGATTTAACGTTGACGTTTTTGTTCGTTCAGTTTTCAAAGATCAATCCGTCGCTCAAAGGCGACTTTATCATCTTATCAGATTCAATTATCTGAGTCAATAACTTTTTTAAAGTTTTTTTGGTGGAGCCTAGCGGGATCGAACCGCTGACCTCCTGCGTGCAAAGCAGGCGCTCTCCCAGCTGAGCTAAGGCCCCAATATTAATGGTCGGGAAGACAGGATTCGAACCTGCGACCCCTTGGTCCCAAACCAAGTGCTCTACCAAGCTGAGCTACTCCCCGTAATATGGCGCGCCCGAGAGGAGTCGAACCCCTAACCTTTTGATCCGTAGTCAAACGCTCTATCCAATTGAGCTACGGGCGCAATATGAAATTAAAATGGTGCCGAGGACCGGAATCGAACCGGTACGGTAGTCACCTACCGCAGGATTTTAAGTCCTGTGCGTCTGCCAGTTCCGCCACCCCGGCATAAAAATGGAGCGGAAGACGGGATTCGAACCCGCGACCCCCACCTTGGCAAGGTGATGTTCTACCACTGAACTACTTCCGCTTAAAATGGTGCGGGTGAAGGGAGTCGAACCCCCACGCCTTGCGGCGCCAGATCCTAAGTCTGGTGCGTCTGCCAATTCCGCCACACCCGCAATATGAAATTAAAAATGGTGAGCCATGAAGGACTCGAACCTTCGACCCTCTGATTAAAAGTCAGATGCTCTACCGACTGAGCTAATGGCTCATACTTTTATGAGACTTTCTAAAGCCTGAATGGCTTTATTTTCTAAAAGAATAGAAGTGGTGCCGGTGAGAGGACTTGAACCCCCAACCTACTGATTACAAGTCAGTTGCTCTACCAATTGAGCTACGCCGGCAAATATGGTGGAGGATGACGGGATCGAACCGCCGACCCTCTGCTTGTAAGGCAGATGCTCTCCCAGCTGAGCTAATCCTCCATAATATATGCCCGGCAGCGTCCTACTCTCACAGGGGGACAGCCCCCAACTACCATCGGCGCTGAGAAGCTTAACTTCCGTGTTCGGTATGGGAACGGGT
>NZ_SOEE01000058.1 GCF_004366035.1 Cytobacillus oceanisediminis | reverse complement strand
ACTGTTCCATGTATTAGTTTTTCAACTGCATCCAAATGCGTGGGATTTGAAACATGGAATCCTTGCTTAATTAAACGAATTGTACTGTTTTTATCGACGAAAATCCCATTGGGTACAATTTTAAATCCAAAATAATTCGCTAATGAATTGTCCGCATCGATTACTGAAGTAAATGCCTTATCTGCTGCATATGGTTTTACAACTTCTGCACCTTGTATATCTACGGAAACAGATAGAATTTCAAAGTTTAGATGCTTATATTTTTTATAAAAATCCTGCCAACCTGGCAGTTGATCCCTGCACCGTCACCAGGAAGCCCACATAAAAATTAATATGTTTTTTCCTTTAAAATCGTTGATTGACACAGTCTTCCCTCGTAAATCTCTAAATGAAAAATTCTTCATTTTAGTTAATATCATCATTTCCCTCCTAGCATCGGTCTACTCGAAAACGCTTACATAATTCCTGTTTATTAATGAGAATAGAATAAAGGATTGATAATAAAACATTCAAAATCGCTTTAACTCGAGAAATTTGAAATTACATACGTACGTCCATTTTATACAACATAATGTCGTAAAAACTTAAACCTAATCCGATTTAATTATTTTGCTCTTTACCTAAAGAAATGTGTATCCACAAGCAATGTAATAAGCCGTCGTCTGTTTAAATCACCGACAGTGTAAAAGCAAGTATTCTTTTATATCTTTGGCAATCATTTCTTAACACTTTGGCGAGCAAAAATGAAATGAAAATGCATTTGTCCTTTTCTTTCTTTATTTCTGGAGTGATTACTCCATTTAATAAAACAAATTTTACCGGATATCTTTTGGATTGTCAATCATAAAAAAGGACTTTCTAAGAAATGTTAAATCACTTGTATATCATTATCAACCATCGATATCTATCTATTGGAATAATATTGATTTTTATGGTAAATATATTATTTTTTCTTGCATGTCTAACTTTTGTAGACTCATTTGGCCCTCTCCGATTGAAAAATTAATTGTGTCATTTCCATTACAGATTTGTCGAAACGGTTTCGCTTTTTTTTATTAATTTAGATAATAATTCTTGTGTGTATTTTATCATTATGTCGAGATTTTAGGAGGGCTAAATGACACTTCAAACTATGTCAGATGATTTATTAATTTCTTCGTATCTTTATGCTGTAAAGA
>NZ_SOEE01000057.1 GCF_004366035.1 Cytobacillus oceanisediminis | reverse complement strand
CTTCTCCATTCACATCATTATTTTAAGTGCCTCTGGTGCGCTAATCTTGAAGCAGCATCTTCAGCTTCTTTATATGCTTTTTGTAATACTTCATTTGGCTCCAATAAAGCAGTTCCTTGCGCCCGAATGACTTGGTAATCTTCAATACCAATGAAATTAAACATTGACTTCAGATATTTTTGAGAGTAATCAACTTCTGTATACCAATCTTCATTTGTATAGATAGATCCACTTGCTTGTATGATAAGCATTCTTCGTCCGTCTTTAAGCAGTCCCACAGACCCATTTTCAGTATATTTAAAAGTTTCACGAGCGATCATGATATTGTCCATATAATCTTTTAATTTTGATGGAATATTAAAATTATGCAAAGGTAAAACGATGACATACGTATCTGCGCTTTTAAATTGTTTTAAAATCTCAGACATACGCTCCGTTACTTTTTGTTCTTGGCTAGTTAGTTCTTGTCCTTTTCCTTGTTTTTCCCATGCACTTAAAACCGTTTTATCTATCATCGGCACTATATCACTGTACAGATTAATCTGTTCAATTGCTTCGCTATCCGGAATTAATTCCTTATAAGCTTTCAAAAAGTGGTTAAAAACCTGCAAACTATATGAAGATGTATCATCTACTTTTGGATGTGCGTTAATGATAAGTGTTTTGTTCATTTGTATTTCTCCTTTAAGATGAATTTTGGACAACAATTAAAGATTGATTTAATCGTCGATTAACATGATCTATAATAGGTTATATAATTATTTTTGTCAAAAGAAAAAAATTCACCAGTAGAGATTTCTTTTATTTGACTAGAACTCTGAATACTTCTAAGATACAATTTGATAATCCTTAATTAAAAGAAGGTGAGTTTACATGCAATATAGCGTCGGTGTTGAATATGCTTTACATTGTCTTGTTTATTTAATTGATGTGCCTCCCAATGAAAGTATTGGGATAAAGGATTTGGCAGAATTTCAAGGACTATCTGAGACATATCTTTCAAAAGTTTTCGGTAAATTATCTAAGGCTGGGATTGTAAGTTCTGTCCCTGGTGTAAAAGGGGGATATAGGTTATTTAAGTCCCCAGAAGATATTTCCTTCTGGGATGTTGTTGAAGCAGTTGAAGGTCCTAAGCCTATTTTTCAATGTAAAAATATTAAAGACAATGGCTATTTGTATAGAGAAAACTGTTGTACAGCCCCGTCCTCTTGCACCATCAATTTAGTTATGCTCTCTGCGGAAGAAAAAATGCGTGATTTCTTGCGTGGTAAAAATCTTTCATGGTTAAATGAAGA
>NZ_SOEE01000056.1 GCF_004366035.1 Cytobacillus oceanisediminis | reverse complement strand
ATCAATCCTTCTAATAAAGAAGAGGTAGTTGGCCGTGTTTCAAAGGCAAACCGCGAGCTTGCGGAAAAAGCGATGCAGGCTGCTGTTGAAGCATTCAAAACATGGAGAAAAGTGAAGCCGGAAACACGCGCAGATGTTTTATTCAAAGCTGCTGCGATTATCCGCCGCCGCAAGCATGAGTTTTCTGCCCTTTTAACAAAGGAAGCAGGAAAGCCTTGGAACGAGGCAGATGCTGATACTGCGGAAGCCATTGACTTCCTTGAGTACTATGCACGCCAAATCTTAAAAATCAAAGACGGTGTTCCAGTCAACAGCCGTCCGAATGAATATAACCGTTATGACTACATTCCACTGGGAGTGGGCATCATCATCTCTCCTTGGAACTTCCCGCTTGCGATCATGGCCGGCACAACTGTTGCCGCTATCGTGGCAGGAAACACTGTTCTATTAAAACCAGCGTCTACCACACCAGTTGTGGCTGCTAAATTCGTAGAAGTGATGGAAGAAGCAGGCCTTCCAAAAGGTGTGCTAAACTTCGTGCCGGGCAGCGGTGCAGAAGTGGGCGACTATTTGGTTGACCATAAAGACACTCGTTTCATCTCCTTCACAGGTTCACGCGACGTTGGTCTTCGCATCAACGAGCGCGCTTCTAAATTGAACGAAGGCCAAATCTGGCTGAAGCGTGTCATCGCTGAAATGGGCGGTAAGGACACAATCGTTGTAGACAAGGAAGCAGACCTTGAATTGGCAGCTACTTCAATCGTTGCCTCTGCTTTCGGATTCTCCGGCCAGAAGTGTTCAGCATGTTCACGTGCGGTTGTAGTAGAAGATGTATACGATCAGGTTCTTAACCGTGTGGTTGAACTGACTAACGAATTAACGCAGGGCAATCCTGAAGACCAGAGCAATTACATGGGTCCAGTGATTGACCAGGGCGCATTTGACAAGATCATGAGCTACATCGAAATCGGCAAAGAAGAAGGCAAGCTGATGACAGGCGGAGAAGGAGACAGCTCGAAAGGATTCTTCATCAAGCCGACTGTATTCGCTGACCTTTCCCCGGATGCACGCTTAATGAAGGAAGAAATCTTTGGACCAGTCGTTGGCTTCACAAAGGCAAAAGATTTCGACCATGCGATTGAAGTCGCCAACAATACCGAGTACGGCTTAACAGGTGCTGTGATCACGCAGAACCGTGAGCACATCCAAAAAGCGCGCGAAGATTTCCATGTTGGAAACTTATACTTCAACCGCGGCTGTACAGGTGCGATCGTTGGATACCAGCCATTCGGCGGATTCAACATGTCAGGAAC
>NZ_SOEE01000055.1 GCF_004366035.1 Cytobacillus oceanisediminis | reverse complement strand
GCTCATACATTTTTTGTAGACGAACCAAAAAACTTAGGTGGGAATGATAAGGGTGCAAATCCATTAAATACTCTGTTAGGCTCTCTTGCAGGCTGCGAAAACGCCATTGCTAATATGGTGGCAAAGGAAATGAAGTTTAATTTAAATGGAATCGACTTCAAAATTGAAGGAGCTTTAGATCCAAAAGGCTTAAGGGGAGATCCATCCGTAAAGCAATACTTCCAAACCCTTACGATTGAAGCACTTGTGGATACTGACGAGTCTGACGAAAGAATTCAAGAGCTTAAAGAAAAAACAGATTCAAGATGCCCAGTATTCAACATTTTAAAGGATACAAACTTTATTAAGATTCAATCTACTTGGAGAAGAAAATAGTCTTTCTGTTTGTCAAGGAGCCCCTAATGAACTAAGGGGCTTTTTCTTAAAATGAAGAATAAATAAGGTTTGGGTAATCTAGGGATATATACTATACTGGAGGTCTGTTTATGTCAGCACAATATGAATTAGCTACGTTTGCTGGAGGGTGTTTTTGGTGTATGGTTCAGCCCTTTGATGAGTTACCTGGTATTATAAAAGTAGTGTCAGGCTATACAGGTGGGCATAAAGAGAACCCAACTTATCATGAAGTGTGCTCTAATACAACGGGTCATTATGAGGCAGTTCAAATTACGTTCGACCCAACCGTTTTTCCGTATGAGAAGCTGTTAGAGCTTTTCTGGCAGCAAATTGATCCTACCGATGCTCATGGTCAGTTTGGTGATCGAGGAGAGTCCTACAAAACGGCCATTTTTTATCATACAGGGGAGCAAAAACGACTAGCCGAAGAATCTAAGCAGAAATTACAAGAAAGTAAAAGGTTTTCAAAACCAATCGTGACAGAAATTAAAGAGGCGTCTGTGTTTTATGCGGCAGAAGAATATCATCAGCACTATTATAAAAAGAATTCCTTTCATTATAATAATTATAAGGAAGGGTCAGGACGAGCAGGATTTATTCGAGAAAACTGGAAAAATCATCATGCTGAAAACATCAAAAAGCTTACTCCTATTCAATATCGTGTCACACAAGAAAGCGGAACGGAACCACCCTTTCAAAATGAATTCTGGGATCATAAAGATGAAGGGATTTATGTCGATATTGTCTCTGGCAAACCATTATTTAGCTCTCTTGATAAATTTGATTCTGGCTGTGGGTGGCCAAGCTTCACTAAGCCAATAGAGCAACAAGAAGTGATGGAAAAACTTGACACTTCCCATGGGATGAGACGGATAGAAGTAAGAAGCAACTCAGCAGATTCTCATTTAGGACACGTATTTGATGATGGTCCACGTGATAAAGGCGGGCTTCGATATTGTATCAACTCTGCGGCCCTTAAATTTAT
>NZ_SOEE01000054.1 GCF_004366035.1 Cytobacillus oceanisediminis | reverse complement strand
ACTCCCTCAGTTTAATACGGTTTACTCACGAATGCTCGCTTATTCGCAGGATTTCATCCTCCATGGATATATATTTCTAAATTGAAAAGAGTAGATTCTGGACAAATGGCTACGTGAAGACATAGTTAAATAGAGGAGTAGGATCATACTCCAAATTCTACCATATGATGTACTTCTCCACGCCAGCCCTTGGAGGCTTTCCCTCCCATGTCTCAACGGGTCAATTGCCCTCTCATTCCTTCGTCATGCCTATCCAAGGGGTGGAGGCCAGTTATGCCAACCTGATGGGTCAGTGCCCTTTTGTTGAACAAACCTGGTACTCCGTACATATTTGAAATCCTGCGAATAAGCCAACACTCGATCTTTAAAAATATAAGGGGTAATGATTCTCTTCGAGAAAAAGTGAATTGAACTACGCTGCCAACTCAGTTAACGGCTGGACCTTCTTGGCACAATAAGCTTCGTTTTTTCGCGCTATCCCTACAAAAATCCTAGCTAACTTCCCGATCAGCTTCATTATAGATTTCATTTTTTTCATTTTCTTGACCTTAACATTATTCGAGTGGAGGGCTTTAAATTCTGGGTTGTTCATTACCAGACTCATAGTAGCTAAATAGAGGAAACGTCTTAACCTTGATCTTCCACGCTTTGAAATGATAATTTGCCCTTTCCACTTCCCTGAACTGGCTTCGGCTAGATGGAGTCCTGCATGGCGAAGTAAAGAGTTGCCGTGTGAAAAACCACTTAAATCTCCTGCTTCCCCTAAAATACCAGCTAACGAAATTTCACTAATTCCCTTAATCATAAGTAACTTATTCGCGAAAGGAATTTTAGGTAGTTCATCCTTGATTGCCAGCTCAACTCTTTCAAGTTGTTGAATCGCAAGGTCATACTCTTCGAGTAATTGTTCAAGATGAAACTTATAAGCTTCTAATGCTTGCCTTGTACCAACTGATTTTCTGGCTACATTGAGGAGTAAATAGGCTTTCTTTAATCCAGGCTGTCGCTTCATCAGTAACTTCCACCCGGCCACGATCTCTTCAGGCTTCATGGAACCCAGTTCCATCGGAGATGGGAAAAGCCGAAGTGTTGCGATGGCCCCTTTAGCAGTGATGTCTTTAAATACTTGTCTAAGCTCGGGGAAGACAATATCCACCCAGCGATTCAATTGATTAATTGAGCTTACAAGCCTCTTAACAATGACATCCCGATTCGACATGAGTACCCTGAGCTTTTCAAACGACTCAGAAGTATCCCTTACAAAGGCATAGTAACCGTTCTTCACCATATCGGCTATTACAAGAGCGTCTTTTTTATCACTCTTTGATTGGGTATTATCACGGTTTTCTTTATTTCTTTTCACCAAATGAGGGTTAACTGTCACTACCTCAATATCTTGTT
>NZ_SOEE01000053.1 GCF_004366035.1 Cytobacillus oceanisediminis | reverse complement strand
CTCATAATTTCCCCCTCTTTTTACTAAACTTATTGCAAAAGAATTTATTATAAAAAAAGTAATATTTCCTTAGAAACAAAGGAATTCACCAAAAAAGCTTTGTCACCCCTCCATTTTTCAAGGTAAAGATCAGGTATCCGGCTGCCAAATCCACTAAGAAAAGAGGGTATAGTAAAGTGTTACCTAATCTTTTATTACTTTTATTGATGTAAAGTTTCAAGAAAAATTATTGTGTATCCCTTATGAGTTTTACTAGGAAATTCACTCTTCTGTTTTCATAGAACTTTTGATACTACCTTTAAGAGGAAAATATTAAATATAACCTTCAGATTCTCTCATTTGCTATGCCCACTCATGAATGACTGTTGCCGCCATTTTAATCCCATCTAGGTAATCCTTGATCAAAATGTTTTCATTTGGCGCATGTTTTCTGGAATCCGAATTCCCTACCCCAAAGCCGACTGCAGGAATGCCCAGTTGCTGACATAGGTCGTACATCGGACCGGATCCAGGATTCATTAATATGATCCGAGGAGGAATCCCCTTTAACTTTGTAGCCGCTTTCATTACTTTTTTTACAAAAGGATCACCAGGATCTGTTTTGGAAGCTTGAGTTCCTTCACTAGCCAAAATCTTGATATCCTGGAAGCCATGGCTATCCAAATGGTTGCGAAGATGCTGGAGAATTTCTTTCGGTACTTGATTGGGCACGAGGCGGAAATCAATTTTCACCCACGCTTCCGATGGCAATACTGTTTTGCCTTTGCCTGTATAACCGGAATGAATCCCGCAGATGTTGCAGGTCGGCTGAAAGACCAGCTTTTCTTTTAGCTCATTTCCTCGCAAATTGAGGATGAAGTGATCCAAACCCAGACGAGCTAACATCTCCTCTTCTTCAAGATCCATCTGCTCGAGAATCACTTTTTCTCTCTCTGTCGGTTTGGCGACCTTGTCATAGAAATGCTCGATAAGGACCTCGCCACGATTATTTTTTATCGTATTCAGCGCCCAAACGAGCCGCCAAGCCGGATTTTCGATGATTCCCGCATTGGAAGAGTGCAGATCCGTGTTGGCTGATTTTGCTACCAATTTCACTGTGAGAATTCCTTTGTTGCCCAGCTTGACTTCAAAGCTGCCATCGTTGTTGACAAAGCCATTCTCCCAAATGCATAGATCAGCTTGTAAAAGCTCCGGCTGTGTGGCTGCTAGATGCTTGATGTGTCGACTGCCACCTGATTCCTCCTCCCCTTCTACGAGGAACTTGATGTTCACAGGCAGTGCGCCATTCACTTTTTGATAGGCATGAACCGCGCAGATCCGGGCCATCAAGGCGCCCTTGTTGTCAGCAGAGCCCCTCGCAATCAATTTGCCCTCGCGAATTTCCGCTCCAAATGGCGAACTCTC
>NZ_SOEE01000052.1 GCF_004366035.1 Cytobacillus oceanisediminis | reverse complement strand
TTCAATTAATTGAAGCTTATACTAAAGCACAAGGTCTTTTCCGAGATGATACCATGCCTGATCCTCTTTATACGGACATCTTGGAACTGGATCTTTCCACTGTACAAGCTTCTGTCGCTGGTCCCAAGCGTCCTCAGGACAGGGTAGATTTAAAATCCTTAAAACAAACATTTAAAGAGGTATTAGGACTCCCAGTGAAGCAAGGAGGATTTGGATTAACAGAGGAAAAAATTGCAACAAAGATTCCTTTACAATTCGCCAATGGAACGACATCAGAGTTGAAAACTGGTTCACTGGTACTCGCCGCTATCACAAGCTGTACAAATACGTCTAATCCTTCCGTGATGATTGCAGCAGGTTTATTGGCTAAAAAAGCAGTAGAACGGGGGTTACAAGTTCCTGCACATGTGAAAACTAGCCTCTCACCGGGTTCTTTAGTGGTTACTGAATATTTAACGCGGGCGGGTCTGATGCCTTATATGGAAAAGCTTGGCTTCAATGTGATAGGATACGGCTGTGCTACTTGCAATGGAAGCAGTGGACCCTTAATTCCAGAAGTAGAGGATGCCATCCAAAAGTATGATCTTACAGTCTCTTCGATTTTAAGTGGAAACAGAAATTTTGAAGGACGTGTTCATTCCTTAATTAAAGCTAACTATCTAGCATCACCTCCACTAGTTGTGGCTTATGCTCTAGTAGGGACACTTGATATTGATCTGTTACAGGAACCAATTAGCTACGATCAAGATAAAGGTCCTGTTTATTTAAAGGATATTTGGCCGCCATCCGAAGAAATCGACCAGATTATTCGAAAGCATGTGAAACCTGAACTATTTCGTGCAAAATATGAAAATATTTTCGAGGTCAATGAGAGATGGAACGCTTTACAAGTAGGAGTAAATCCAGATTATCAGTGGGATTCAGACTCTAATTATATTCAAGAACCGCCTTTTCTTCAAAATATAGAATATGAAGTCACTCCAATGCAATCCATAAGAGGGGCTCGACCATTGGTTATACTTGGAGATTCAATTACTACAGACCACATCTCACCAGCTGGATCGATATTAGTAAAAAGTCCAGCAGGAGAGTATTTGAAAGAAATAGGTGTAAAACCGAATGACTTTAATACGTATGGAGCTCGACGCGGAAATCATGAAGTTATGATACGGGGAACGTTTGCCAATGTTCGGCTTCGCAATGAGATGGTGCCTGGAACCGAAGGTGGAGTGACCAACTATACACCTACAAACCAAGTAATGTCGATTTACGAAGCTGCGATGAAGTATCAAGAACATAACCAGCCGACAATCATTATTGCTGGAAAAGAATATGGTTCTGGTAGTTCAAGAGATTGGGCGGCTAAAGGAACTAGGTTACTTGGGGTTAAAGCGGTACTAGCAGAAAACTTTGA
>NZ_SOEE01000051.1 GCF_004366035.1 Cytobacillus oceanisediminis | reverse complement strand
TGAACTATACCCCGATTTACGGACAGTTTAAAAAGCGCCTATGCGGCTAGTAAATGGCCCCGGTATTGCTCCGGGGTCATTTTATTTAAGCCCCATTGATAACGATGCTGGTTATATTCCTCAATTACTCGATCCACTTCTTTTCTAACATCTCCTAAATTATCTAATGATTTATACTCTGCTAAATCTTTAAAGTGCCCAAAGAAACTTTCCATTGGTGCGTTATCCCAACAGTTTCCCTTTCGGGACATCGATTGTATTAAGCCAAGTTCTTTTACTTTGCTTTGGAATTGGGGATGGGTATAGTGGAAACCTTGGTCAGAGTGCAGTATGGCTTCTGGATGAAAATGATCGCCAACAGCTTGTTTTAACTTTTTAAGCGTCTTATATACAATATCCATTTCCAAGGAAGTGGATAGATGATAAGCGACAATTTCTTTGGTAGCTCCATCTTTTACGCAGGATAAATATGCTTTTTGTCCCTTTCCGAAATAGAGATAAGTAATATCAGTAAGCAGGACTTTTCCTGGTTCTTCTTGATTGAATTCTCGGTTAAGGAGGTTGGGACAAGATCGATGCTCATGGGTTGCCTTAGCCATTTTACGATAAGGATTGGCTTTCCTTACTTTTGTTACAAGATTATATTTGGCCATCAGACGCCTAATCTTTTTGTGGTTCATTACCGATGAATAATCATTCTCCATAATCATTTTGATCTGGAGGACACCTACTTTTTCTTTTTTACTTATGAATATTTCTCGAATTAACTCTATATCCAATTGATCCTTCTCGTCACGTTGTGCCCGTAATTGTGCTGCCTTCAGCCAATCATAGTAGCCACTTCGACTTACGCCTGCCAGTTCACACAGGTAGGAAACAGATTTTTTCAACTGATATGTTCTGATGGTTTTCTCAATTAAAGAAAACTTCTCAGCTGCCGTTAGAATCGTTTCTTCTTCAACGCCTGCCTTTCTAGTTCTTCCAGCTTTTTTAAGAAGTCATTCTCAGCCTCAAGGAATTTAATCCTTGCCTCAGCCTTCCTTAGTTTCTCTTCAATGGAAAGTTGTTTAGAAGAAGGACGTCCCGTGCTCCCTTTACCTCGACGTTCCGTAAGGAACCCTTCCTCCCCAAACCTTTCGAATGTTTCTCTCCAACGCTTAAGACAACGTTTTGGCTGTTCCTTGCCAATCATCTCGAGATCAAAGCCTTGTTCAATAAAGATTTGCGATGGTGTTTTCCCACTTTTGTACTCCGTCACTGCTTTTGTCTTAAATTCAGAACTATAGGAGATTGACCTCTCAGAAGCCCTCAAAACATTAGGATTCTTTTCAAGCTCTTTCATTTGGAATTCATTATAAATATTTTTACTCATGAAAAATCCTCCGCCCTATTCATTAAAACTATTGAAACACAAAAAACCCCAGAAAGGGGCACTTTTTTATCAGTGTCCACTATCTGGGGTATAGTTCA
>NZ_SOEE01000050.1 GCF_004366035.1 Cytobacillus oceanisediminis | reverse complement strand
AAACCAGCTAATAGTTTGTCAACATTTTTCAATGAAATAGAATTTTTAGTATGGTAAGCTAAAAATAAGCATGCCAAATAACCTTCCATTATGTCCGATTGGAAGGTTTTGTTGTATTTAGTTAGATATTGTTTTTAAACAATATCCTGGAAAATCGTTTTGTTTTTTAGTAAGGCAAATATCCAATGCAGAAGTTTATTTACACAAGCTATAACAGCCACTCTGAAGGTTTTTCCTTCTTCGCGTTTCTTGTCGTAAAACTCTCTCAGTCTCTTATTGCGTGGAATTATTTTGTCAGTGGTTTTCTTTTTACGAGCGTCCCTAATACCACTTTGAACAGCCATGTATAAGGCGTGGCGGAGTCTGCTTGAACCTCGTTTGGTAATCCTGTTAACAGAAGCAGTAAACTTACCAGAAGAGTACACACTTGGATCGACCCCCGCGAAAGCAACGAGCTTTTTGGCATTAGTAAACCGATCTATTTCACCAATTTCAGAGATAATCGTTGCCGCGATTTTTTCTCCGATTCCAGGGATAGATTGGAGTAGCCTATATTCTTCAATTTCTTTAGCTAGGGCATCTATTTCTGCTGATAACTTTGATAGATGCTCTTGGTATTGAAGAACAATCTTAACCAGTATCTCAAGATTAAAGATATGGCTCTGGTACAGATTCCTTTGAAACGGGTTTCGAAGGGCGGCCTCTCTTAGTTTCTGTGCCTTTTCTGTTGCCCAAAGCCTTGATCGGCTATTACATATAGAAGTAATCTTCTCGGTAATTTCACTTTCACTAGCCCTTAAAACTGCCTCGGTTGTCGGAAATTCAAGCAGGGTAAGCAATGATACCTTTGAATATAAACTCCCAAACACCCCTCTGTACTCAGGGAATACCTGATCCAATAAGGTATGAAGTTGAATCTTCGTTTTGGCCGTGATTTCCGCAATACTCTCTTGTTGTCTTGTTAAATTCCGAAGGTTTAGGAGCTGTATACCTCGTTTTTTATGAGGCTCCAACTCCTCTTTATAAAACAGTTCGCAAAGGTGATAAGCATCAGCTGCATCTGTTTTTACCTTCCGTAAACTTGAGCTTTTGGCTCTATGTGAGATCAGGGGATTAACAATTACATAAACATACTTGTGTTCCTCCAAAAATTGAATGACTGGAGTATGATAATGTCCAGTTGACTCTAAAACGACCGAAGGTTGATGACCAAGTGCTGTTTTTTCAACCTCTTGAAGGAATTCTAGTAAATTCTCCAATCCTTCGAGGTTATGATTAATACTAAACACTCTACGATAAGGTTTCCCCTTATCTAAAAATGCCTGGACCTGACTTTCTCCTTTTGATACATCCAGGCCTACGACTGGATTCATGCTTTTCTCCTCCTAGAAACTCAATTTGTCGGTATCCCCTAAGGCTTCTTGTAATGTCATAGGTTCGCTTGTTAAACGGGATCGTTGTCCCAACCAGCCTGAAACATGTTTATACAAGTAGGGGGTGAACAGTTTAGCTGACGGGATTTAACCCACGGGTGCGACGTTCTACCCCGACTACCGTTATATTAAGACCCCAAATAAAAAGGTCAACCAGAAATATCTGGCTAACCTTATATTACGAACGGGTGCTTATGTTCAA
>NZ_SOEE01000049.1 GCF_004366035.1 Cytobacillus oceanisediminis | reverse complement strand
TGTTAAGTGGTTGAACAGAATTGAGTTAATTGATTATGAACATATCGGTTATTGGGAAAAACGAGGATACTCACAAGATGCATGGGTTAACTAAAATTAAACTAAATATTACTGGGATATTGGTCTTTTGCCGGTATCCTTTTATTTCTTCATTAGATAAAGAGGCTTATTATTAATCGGTTCGCTGTTTTTCGGATTTTGGTTTCAGTGCTTGGCTTAAAGAAACCATAATAATAACGCAATAAGACATAAAATTTCAATTGACTTCGAACTGGAACAATTGAAATTCATACTGTTTCCAGGAAAAGTTTCATAAACTTAAACTTCTTAAAAGTGTTGGTTTTTATTACTGATGGTTAGGTAGACTCTATACGGGAAGAAATTTTTGTGAAAAGAAGTAGTAGTTACAGAGTATGGTGCTATATGTTCCTTAGGAAATACTATGGAGAAATATTAAGTAGGGAAAATCTGGTCCAATCAATCCTGTCAACATCTAGGGATACTACTTCAGCAATTCTTAAACCTGATCCTAAAATTAGGCTATAATTGAAAATCCTCTCTTTTTATTCCTATTATAAACACTTAGCTTTCTTTTTCGATTTTTTTAGTTGTTTACAATAATCTTAAGCAATAAATTCTCTAAACATCATTACCATTGCCGAATTGTTATTTGCGAATAGTAAGATTATTGAAACTTGACTCCACGACCAACACTTGTATAAATTTTATAATTTTATTAAATACGAGAACCAAAAGATTAAACACATTCCGGCTAATATAGATCAATCACTTGCAAACGAAGAATGGAAAAATACAATTCGTGTTAAGAAAATACTATTCCATAAAGTTCTAATGTTTATTAATAAACAAATGGGTTAAAGAGATTTTTCTCCTTAACCCACTTCAAATTCATTTTTTATTTATAAATCATAGAGTCTAAATATTTGATGATCTCTAATCTTTTTCCAGAGATAGTATCAGCCCTTATCTGATCTTGCATCAGCTTATCTTGTGCTTTTTTCAGTATTACTTCTTCTGTTTCTTTTGGAACGACAACAACACCATCTATATCACCTACAATGATATCACCCGGTTTGACGGATATTCCTCCACAAGAGATCGGAACATTTAGTTCACCAACACCTGCTTTTCCACTTGCTGCAACAGTTGTTCCTTTGCAAAATACAGGAAAATTTAGTTCTTGTATTCCTTTCAAATCACGGATGACGCCATCCACTACAATTCCCCCAATTTCCAATGTCTTGGCCATACCAATAATGAAATCTCCTGCAATCGCTCTATATTCATCCCCTTTTGCATCAATCACGAGGATGTCCCTAGGATTTGCCGTACGAATCGCTTTTAGTACGGCCAGATTATCACCTACCGGCATTTTTACTGTAAATGCTCTTCCGCACAGTACATACTCTTTACTAAGTGGCTTTATACTAGGATGTAAGTTATTTAGTCCATCTAGAGCATCGGAAATACAGGTAGTAGGGATGGATCGAAATTGATCGACTATAACACTCATGAAATGAAGCACCTCTCTTTTGGATTCTATCTTAATTCTTAAACATTAATATACTAGAATAATGAGTGGTGGAAATTCAGAAATACATTACTGCCCGCTTATGTATTCTTAAAAAAGGAAAAGCCATTTTTGTCCCTTAAGCCAGACAGCTCCCGACAAATGCCCCACTTAAATCATCTTACAACGGTCATATTACTAGAATGTCCGTTATCCATCAACAGATCTATCTATTCCATTATGGAATTGCTAGCAATTCCATTTAGATATTTTTTTTATTTTAAATAAAAAAATACAATGATCTTATTAGAGAAAAGAAGAATTGATAGAGGTAATGGGAGGTAACGACAGCTAATGCGTGATTGGGGAAAACAAATTAAAATTCCGGCAGTCTATATGCGGGGAGGAACAAGTAAAGGAGTTTTTTTTCTTCCAGAAGATTTGCCATCTGATCCATCTGAACGTGATAAAGCCTTGCTGCGTGTTATCGGTAGCCCTGATCCTTATGGACAACAGATCGATGGGATGGGCGGTGCCACGTCGAGTACGAGCAAGGTGGTTATTGTCAGCAAAAGCAAGCGTCCGGGATATGATATAAATTATTTATTTGG
>NZ_SOEE01000048.1 GCF_004366035.1 Cytobacillus oceanisediminis | reverse complement strand
TTTAGTTAACCCATGCATCTTGTGAGTATCCTCGTTTTTCCCAATAACCGATATGTTCATAATCAATTAACTCAATTCTGTTCAACCACTTAACAGACTTGTAAGCATACATTTTAGGGACAATTAACCGTACTGGTCCGCCATTCTTTTCTGTGATTTGTTCTCCATCTATTAAAACGGCTACCATTACATCATCAATCATGGCATGATCTAGTGATAATGTGCTTGTGTATACACCATCTGCTGAATAAAACTTAACGTATTTCGCTTCTTTTTTTATACCTGCTTGCTTTAACAGAGTTCTTAAAGGTATACCTTCCCAAGTTACTGAATAAACACTCCAACCAGTCACACAATGGAAATCACTTACTTGAACATCTCTTTCAAGATGAACAAATTGATTCCATTTATAGGTACTCTTTTTTTCTACAAGACCATCAATTGTAAAACTCCAATTCTCATCGTTTAATTTTGGAATTTCAGTTATTGTATAATAACGAAATTCCCCCTTCCTGCCACCCCCAATTGGTGGGACTGACTTTGCATTTGGGCTTGGAATTGGAGAAAATTGATTCCTATTTAAACCAGATGACTTCTCACTATATGATACAAAATTTGGCTGAAACCATCTCGCAATTACCGGGAGGAACATAGAAACAATAATGCTTCCACTTAACGAACGCAGAAACGTTCTTCGTTTATAGATTGGATTACCATCTTCAATCAGCATTGGCTCTTCTTTGATTTCTACTTTATTAATACGTTTTTCTAGTTTCTTAAACCACTTACTTCTTGTCATACTATGATAAATGACATATGGTAACCCTATCCATGTTGCAACATCATGGATGAGTAAAGCCCATGAGCTAACAATTGGTGGAGTTACCCTATGAAAAGTCAATAAAAACCCAGAAATAATGAGGAGAATTAATATTGATAATATAAATCTAAGATTCACCCGATTATTTTTCTTTTTACTCAATGTTTTTACATGCTTTTTCATTTCAGGAATATAAACTAATAAGGGTATACAGATAATAACACCTATCCAAATATGAAGATCTTTCATCAGGACACGTATAGATGGAAAAGTAGAACGAAAAGCAGAAGAAAACAAAAGTAAACCTGTCATGCTTAATAAGAAAAACAAAATTGCGTTATAATGATGTAATTGAATTAGCTTCTTACCAAAATGTAAATTACGTTGAAATAAAATCTTCAAATTCACTCTTTTCCCCCACCTCACCTCTATTAATTGGCAAGACAATCATAAATTCGCTCCCTTTACCAACTTCACTTGTAGCTGTAATGCTTCCCTTGTGTTTTTCTACAACGGTTTTCGCTATGGCTAAACCTAGTCCGGCACCACCAAATTTTTTATTACGTGATTTCTCAATTCGATAGGTTCTTTCAAAAATATGAGGAAGCTCTTCCTTACTGATTCCTTCACCTTCATCCCGAATAGAAATTCTAATTTTTTGATTTGGTAATGCAACAACTGAAAGTGTAATTAATCCACCTTCATCTGAAAACCGAATTGCATTGTCTAATATATTAAATAAGACTTTTTGAAAATAAAGTGGGTCAACATCAATTGATGGAATTTGACTTGGAAGGTTAACATCTATTTCAATATTTTTTTGTTCTAAATGTATTTGCTCATGCTCGAGGACTGCGAGTAATAATTCATCTACTCGTATTGGTTCGTAAATAAGTTGGATCCCACCTGAATCCAGTAAGGTTAGCTGGAACAACTGTTGTATAAGTTGATCAAGTCGTTCTGTCTCAAACCCAATCGTACGTAAATACCGATTAAATGTAGCATCATCTTCTACGACTCCATCTTGAATTGCCGTAACAAATGCTTTTATTGATGACATCGGTGTTCTTAAATCATGAGAAATATTTGCTACCAATTCCTTCCTTGAAGCCTCTGCCTGTTTAATTTGGTTAAAGGCGTCGTTTAACCTGATATTCATAAGATTGAATCGGTTTGTTAATTCTTTTATTTCCTCAGGACCTTCAACAGGAAGTGAATGATCAAACTTTCCTTTCTCCATTTGATGAGACTGTTTAACAAGTAAAAGAATAGATCGTTCAACTGGTTTAGTAAGTAAATAATGAACAAAACTAGACAAAACGGATGAAAAAATAGTGATAATGGATAACCAAATAATAATATGATTTGGTAATACCATGTATTTATAACTTACAAATAAGAAAGAAAACATGATTAAAACACTTACACTATTAGCAATCAAAAATATCCATCTTATTTTCATTCGTCATCACCAGCCGAGAATTTATATCCAATTCCCCATACTGTTTGAATTAATTTTGGCTTTGATGGATCTTCTTCAATTTTTTCACGCAATCTCCGTATATGCACCGTAACAGTTGTCGTATCAACATCAAATTCTGTTTGCCATACCTTATATAAAAGCTGAGAACGAGAGAATACTTGCTTCGGATG
>NZ_SOEE01000047.1 GCF_004366035.1 Cytobacillus oceanisediminis | reverse complement strand
TCCTTCAAATAGCGTCCGCTAGGCGATGTGAAGGTTACGTCTACTCCATCTGCATATCCCGCTTCTGCCAATAGCTGTTTAGCGCGCTCTGGATCATAGTTGGATTTGTTGTAGAGTCCTAAATGCGCCCCAAAGTTTCCTGGCGTCACACGTGTTAGTGTGGGTGTACCTTTTCCTCCATACAGGTTTTCGATAATCGCCTTCTCATCAATCGCCAAGTCAATCGCTTCACGGACACGAGGGTCCGCCGTCACTCTTCCAGGGGTTACGCGCACTTCCAACGTCATGACCCGCTGGCTCGGTCCTGTAATCACACTAGTACCCTCATTGCTCTCAATACGCTCTTCATCACTCGGAGGTACGTTTTGGGCAATATCAATCCCCCCGGACAACAATTCCGCTACCCGCGTAGAATCTTCCTGGATCACACGGTAAATGACCTTGTCCCATTTCGGTTTGTCCCCGAAGTACTCATCATTTTTCACCAGTACTAGACGATCATCCCGCTTCCACTCCGAGAACTTGTACGGTCCGGTTCCTACCGGATTTTTCAGAAACTCTTCCCAACCCTTTTCTTCGATGTATTTGGAAGGCAGCATGCTGGAACCACTACGGGAAAGTCTATTCAGTAGAATCGGGTCAGGAATTTTTGTGATAACATCGACGGTGTGATCGTCAACGACCTTCACTTCTTGGATCTCCTCGTAATTCGAGTGTTCGGATAGTTTCTCATCTTTTGCCACACGCTCCAGCGTAAACTTGACGTCAGCTGCTGTGAATGGATCGCCATTTTGGAATTTAACGTCTTGGCGGAGCTTGAATCGCCATGTTGTTGGATTTACGTTTTCCCAGGATTCTGCCAGGTCCGGAATAAATTCCCCTTCAGCATCATGCTTTAGCAGGTAGTTAAACATGTTCACATGGATCGCTTCTGTCGAGGCACTACTGTGGTCGTGAATGTCAAAACTCAGCATGTCGCTGCTATTTGCGATGGTTAATACTTTTTCTGCAGTGTCGTTATTATTTGTGGCAGTTGTAGGGGATTTCGAACTACACCCTGCCAGGACCAAAATGAAACTGAATGTGAATGCCATCAATAAACGAGACAGATGATTCCTCATAATTTCCCCCTCTTTTTACTAAACTTATTGCAAAAGAATTTATTATAAAAAAAGTAATATTTCCTTAGAAACAAAGGAATTCACCAAAAAGCTTTGTCACCCCTCCATTTTTCAAGGTAAAGATCAAGTATCCGGCTGCCAAATCCACTAAGAAAAGAGGGTATAGCAAAGTGTTACCTAATCTTTTATTACTTTTATTGATGTAAAGATACAAGAAAAATTATTGTGTATCTCTTATGAGTTTTACTAGGAAATTCCCTCCACCGTTTTCATAGAACTTTTGACACTACCTATAAGAGGAAAATATTTAATGTAACCTTTCAGATTCTTTCGGTTTCTATGCCCATTCATGAATGACTGTTGCCGCCATTTTAATTCCATCCAGGTAATCCTTGATCAAAATGTTTTCATTCGGCGCATGTTTTCTGGAATCTGAATTCCCTACCCCGAAACCGACCGCAGGAATGCCCAGTTGCTGACAAAGGTCGTACATCGGACCGGATCCAGGATTCATTAATATGATCCGAGGAGGAATCCCCTTTAACTTTGTAGCCGCTTCCATTACTTTTTTTACAAAAGGATCACCAGGATCTGTTTTGGAAGCTTGAGTTCCTTCACTAGCCAAAATCTTGATGTCCTGGAACCCATGGTTATCCAAATGGTTGCGCAGATGCTGGAGAATTTCCTTCGGCACTTGATTGGGCACGAGGCGGAAATCAATTTTCACCCATGCTTCCGATGGCAATACCGTTTTGCCTTTGCCTGTATAACCGGAGTGAATCCCGCAAATGTTACAGGTCGGCTGAAAGACCAGCTTTTCTTTTAGCTCATTCCCCCGCAAATTGAGGATGAAATGATCCAGACCCAGACGAGCTAACATCTCCTCTTCTTCAAGATCCATCTGCTCGAGAATCTCTTTTTCTCTCTCTGTCGGTTTGGCGACCTTGTCATAGAAATGCTTGATCAGGACCTCGCCACGATCACTTTTTAACGTATTCAGCGCCCAAACGAGCCGCCAAGCCGGATTTTCGATAATTCCCGCATTGGAAGAGTGTAGATCCGTGTTGGCTGATTTTGCTACCAATTTCACTGTGAGAATTCCTTTGTTGCCCAGCTTGACTTCAAAGCTACCATCGTTGTTGACAAAGCCATTCTCCCAAATGCATAGATCAGCTTGTAAAAGCTCCGGCTGTGTGGCTGCTAGATGCTTGATGTGTTGACTGCCACCTGATTCCTCCTCCCCTTCTACGAGGAACTTGATGTTCACAGGCAGTTCGCCATTCACTTTTTGATAGGCATGAACAGCGCAGATCCGGGCCATCAAGGCGCCCTTGTTGTCAGCAGAGCCCCTCGCAATCAATTTGCCCTCGCGAATTTCCGCTCCAAATGGCGAACTCTC
>NZ_SOEE01000046.1 GCF_004366035.1 Cytobacillus oceanisediminis | reverse complement strand
CCAAATAAATAATTTATATCATATCCCGGACGCTTGCTTTTGCTGACAATAACCACCTTGCTCGTACTTGACGTGGCACCGCCCATCCCATCGATATGTTGTCCATAAGGATCAGGGCTACCGATAACACGCAGCAATGCTTTATCACGTTCAGATGGATCAGACGGCAAATCTTCTGGAAGAAAAAAAACTCCTTTACTTGTTCCTCCACGCATATAGACTGCCGGAATTTTAATTTGTTTTCCCCAATCACTCATTAGCTGTCGTTACCTCCCTTTACCTCAATCAATTCTTCTGTTCCCTAATAAGATCATTGTATTTTTTTATTAAAAATAAAAAAAATATCTAAATGGAATTGCTAGCAATTCCATAATGGAATAGATAGATCTGTTGATAGATAACGGGCAATAAAGTAATATGACCGTTGTAAGATGATTTAAGCGGGGCATTTATCTGGAAGCTGTCAGGCCTAAGGGACAAAAATGGCTTCTCCTTTTTAAAGAATACGTAAGCGGATAGTAAAGCATTTCTAAATTTACACCACTCATTAATTTAGTATAGTAATAGTTAAGAATTAAGATAGAATCAAAAAAGAGAGGTGCTTCATTTCATGAGTCTTATAATTGATCAATTTCGATCCATTCCTACTACCTGTATTTCGGATGCTCTAGATGGACTAAATAATTTACATCCTAGTATAAAGCCACTAAGTAAAGAGTATGTACTGTGCGGAAGAGCATTTACAGTAAAAATGCCAGTAGGTGATAATCTGGCCGTACTAAAAGCGATTCGTACGGCAAATCCTGGGGATATCCTTGTGATTGATGCAAAAGGGGATGAATATAGAGCGATTGCAGGAGATTTCATTATAGGTATGGCCAAGACATTGGAAATTGGTGGAATTGTAGTGGATGGCGTCATTCGTGATTTAAAAGGAATTCAAGAACTAAATTTTCCTTTATTTTGCAAAGGAACAACTGTTGCAGCAAGTGGAAAAGCAGGTGTTGGTGAACTAAACGTTCCAATTTCTTGTGGAGGAATATCCGTCAAACCGGGTGATATCATTGTAGGTGATACAGATGGTGTTGTTGTCGTTCCAAAAGAAACAGAAGAAGTAATACTGAAAAAAGCACAAGATAAGCTGATGCAAGATCAGATAAGGGCTGATACTATCTCTGGAAAAAGATTAGAGATCATCAAATATTTAGACTCTATGATTTATAAATAAAAAATGAATTTGAAGTGGGTTAAGGAGAACTATTTCTATAACCCATTTCTTCATAAAAAAATTAGAACTTTATGGAATAGTATTTTTTTAACACGAATTTTATTTTTCCATTCTTCGTTTGCAAGTGATTGATCTATATTTGACCGGAGTATTTAATCTTTTGTTTCTCATTTTTTATTAAAAATTTTATACAAGTGAACTACCTTGGTCGCTGAGTCAAGTTTCAATAATCTGACTAATCTCAAATAACAATTCGGTAATGGTAGATGTTTACAGGATTGATTGGGCCGGATTTACCCTACTTAATATTTCTCTATAGCATTTCCTAAGGAACATATAGCACCATAACCCTATAACTACTACTCTTCTATTCACAAAAATTTCTTCCCGTATAAAGTCAGCCTATCTATTTTTAGCTTTTTCTCCTTTTAAGGTCATACATGTTGAACTTGCTTTTGCTACTAATGCTTCATTTTCATCAAATAGTGAACAATCAATAAGACCAATGGAATTTCCCTTTTTTATTACAATTGAATGGGCCTTTATGGTTGTCTTCCATACAGGCTTTAAGTAGTTGATTTTTAACTCTATTGTCGTGAATGTTTCATTTTCATTTAATAACGTTGCATAGGCTATCCCCATTGCCGCATCAGCCAAATCACAAAGAATGCCACCATGGACAGTTCCCATGGGGTTAAAATGCTCCTCCTTAGTCTCTAACATGAACAAAGCTTCTCCTCTTTTAATTTCAAGAGGAACAAATCCGATAAGTTTTGCTACTGGAGGAACTGATATTTCTTTATTTGCATTTAATTTAATAGTCTTATCCATAACTCAATCTCCATCCTTTTTTAAGTGATATGAATTCTACACAGGGTTTATAAATAAAGAAATTTCTTTTATGCTACAGACTAACGGTCCTTTTTTACCCAAAAATAAAAAAATATTTATCCGAAAAGAAAGGTATAATCCGGAAACAGCCAATCCACCCATTGGAATTTATGGATCTTCATCAATCACAATTGTCTGAACTTGATATGTTTTACTCTTCGATTTTATAACTTGCTTCCCAATCAGCAAAACCATCAGTAATAAAAACCAACACTTTTAAGAAGTTTAAGTTTGTCTTATGAAACTTTTCCTGGAACTATCATTTTTCATTCCACCAGTATGAATTTCAATTGCTCCAGTTCGAAGACAAATGAAATTTTATGTCTTATTGCGTTATTTATCGTTATTTATTATGGTTTCTTTAAGCCAAGCACCGGAACCAAAATCTGAAAAACAGCGAACCGAATAATAATAAGTCTATTTATCTAATGAAGAATAAAAGGATACCGGCAAAAGACCAATATCCCAGTATTATTTAGTTAACCCATGCATCTTGTGAGTATCCTCGTTTTTCCCAATAACCGATATGTTCATAATCAATTAACTCAATTCTGTTCAACCACTTAACA
>NZ_SOEE01000045.1 GCF_004366035.1 Cytobacillus oceanisediminis | reverse complement strand
AATTCATCTTCTGTGAAATTGGCTATTTCATGCGGTAGAGCATAAAGCCGTAAGAATTGTAATGCAGCCTTGCCCTCCCACTTCTTAAAGACCTTCAAGAATTCCGGAAAATACCGGTCAATCCAGTTGTGCACCTGTCCCTGGACCGTTTTAGGTCCTCGGTTAAAAGATCGCGAATTTTCTTTGCCACACGGAGTTCGGCATAAACACCTTGCGGTATAGTAGGTTCGGCGTATCTTCCGTCCTTGACCAGTTGGGCAATGACTTTGGCATCTTTTACATCATTCTTAGTTGGAGAATTATCATCAAGCTCCTTGCTTTTCTTGACGTGCAAGGGATTTACAGCTACAAACTTAATCTCGTTTTCATTTAAAATGTGAGCCAGGTTAAACCAATAATGACCTGTTGGCTCCTTACCGACAATCACTTTCTCCATACTATGTGTTTTCTTCGTTTCCGAAATCCAATAAAGAAAATGCTCAAAACCTTCTTTTGTATTTTCGAAATAACAAGGGGATCCAAATTCCATTCCCCTGAAATCCTGGGCATGTGCCACATGCTTGAATTTCGCAATATCCACCCCTATAATCAGGGGTAGGTTATTTTTTTGTTCAAACTCCATTTTCCTTTATTACAGGAATGCTGCCCCGTTTATTGAATAAGAAAAAAGAGCTGCCGATCGCACTGGATCTTCAGCTCTTAGTCCTGTCGGGATTAATCATTTTATCGATATGTATAATCATAACGGTTTCCAATTTGGGTCTTTAATATCTTCTTTATTTGGTTTTCTTACAAACTTAATACTTCCCTCATCACAAGCTCCAGTTTATAAAATTATGCTGTGCCTGTCTTAAAGAAACTTCGTTTGCACCGCCTTCATAGTCACTATATTGAACCCAATCATCTTCCCAAAAACAAATGTTGCAAATATCGTGTGTACCTGGTGTTTCTTCATTTAGTGTTTTATAATCACAACAAGGACACGTATACTTCACTGCCTTCAACTCGGTATTTTTAAAACATTTTACTTTGTACACTTCTTTAGCTAATCTGCCCCTACAATAAGAAAAAGCTGCCTAGATTAACCTAAGCCCCTTCATAAATCAAAAAGACTCCAACCTAATTAGGCTAGAGTCTCTGTTTACTAGGATTCTTGATAATCTCCTAGAATCAATCATAGTATTTTACGTTTTCAATCCTTCCGTAAGGCGGAGAGTAATTCCCTGCATGAGTAGTGTAAAATTCTGCATAACTTCCGTCTACAAATGAGCCGATGTTCCGGACGATATAATCAATAGAGTATGAAGAAGGATAGTAGTTCCAGCTTCCCACATAGTCATCTCCTAAACTTCCGTCATCCTCATAAAGCTCCGCATAACCTACTGGGTCTGCTCCGTTTCCAGTTGCACCAGATGATGTATGTGCGGGCAGACGGAACATGTAGTCTCCTCCATGTGAGTGCCAGATAGTGTCAGTCTGTAAGTCCCAATATTTGTCCATTATCCATTTTTCAGTACCTACCACGTCCCAGCCACCTGTGTCTGTGTGTGCTGAAGCTTTGATCGTTCCAAAGTTGTTAATCAAACTTGACCTGGTTGCGTTAATAGCATTGTTAAAGGATGTTTTTACTTCATTGTTTTTAGCCTTGTCTTTATCTTTCATTATTTTAACGGGCTCATTATCTTTCCAGCCTTGTTCCTTCTTAATCTTCCCAGCGTCATCTGGGTTAGAAGCGTAAACCTCCACTTCAATTCCAGTAGCTTCAGATTTGAAAACTTTGAGCGGTTTTTCTCCTTGGTGAAACTCTTTTGCTGTTTTCGCTACTGTTTGGCCGTCTGCACCATTTGCAGAAGCTGGCTTGATTGGACTTCCTGCTCCGAATAACACTCCAAGTGCCATTGTTCCTAGTGCGATTGTGCTGAATACTTTCTTCATCTTGGTCCCTCACTATGTCTTCTGTTTGATTTTTAGTGTGATTAGTTTGAAAATTCAAGCTCTAAAGAGGATATGGCAACCTCCCTGTTTCAAGGGGTTACTTCATTATTGTAACAGGCTCATTGTCTGTCCAGCCTTGTTCCTTCTTAATTTTTTCAGCCTCTTCAGGATTAGTTGCGTGAACTTCCACTTCAACACCTGTAGATTCAGATTTGAAAACTTTAAGTGGTTTTTCTCCTTGGTGAAACTCTTCTGTTGTTGGATTTCCAGCACCTATTAATACTCCAAGTGCAAGAGCTCCTAATCCGATTGTTCCGAATACTTTTTTCATGTGTACATCCCCGTTCTTTTGTTTTATTGTTGGTGTGGTCTAAAATTTTACCGCAAATTTCACTATAATTTTACTCGCGACATGAATTAGTTTTGCAACCACCATATAGAGGTATAGCGAACACGATAGTTTCACAGATTTTACTAATCTATGGTAATAGCATATCAAAAATACC
Organism: Cytobacillus oceanisediminis; assembly: GCF_004366035.1. Taxonomy (GTDB): domain Bacteria; phylum Bacillota; class Bacilli; order Bacillales; family Cytobacillaceae; genus Cytobacillus; species Cytobacillus oceanisediminis_C. Next base: position 310 of record NZ_SOEE01000045.1, on the reverse strand, counting down.
CTTTTTTTGGTACCTTAAATTAAAGTGCTTTTTTATTTGTCGAGGTAACAAAAGCCCCTGTTAGTTACATTTAGTGTTTCCATTGAAGGAACCGTCCATATCATACTACTTGTGAATTAGCCTGCCCCGTTTTTTGAAGAAGAAAAAGAACCCCACTCTTTTCCTCAAACACCCGTTTGTTCAATAAAATTTTTATCTTTTAGTCGCTAAATTCAATTTTCATAAGGATTAGTGTACAAATCCACATCCAATTCAGCTTCAATGCTTGCAGCAAACTTTATGATGTCTTTATCCATATATAAAGCAGGGG
>NZ_SOEE01000044.1 GCF_004366035.1 Cytobacillus oceanisediminis | reverse complement strand
TGGGGCTTAAATAAAATGACCCCGGAGCAATACCGGGGCCATTTACTAGCCGCATAGGCGCTTTTTAAACTGTCCGTAAATCGGGGTATAGTTCATTGGAAGAGGTATTTTTTTAAAAGGAGTTATGCTCCGCCTCCCTGGCCGCCGCCACCGCCGCCTTGGTCTGCACCCTGGCCGCCGCCACCGCCGCCGCTTTCTCCACCGCCTTGCTGACCGCCGCTTTTCGTTTCTTCCGCTGCTTTCAGAAGGATGTCCTGAATTTTTGCTTTAAAAAGCGGGCTTTCAAATGTCTCGGTCATTACCTTTTGTATATGCTCCCGATATTCCTTGCTTTTAAGGACATCCGTAACTTCTTTTTCGAGTTCGGGATCTTTAAGTACTTCTATCATCATTCCCCGGTATTCAGGGTCTTTCATTAGATCTTTTAAGAGCTGCTCATTTTCTTTCTGCATGCTTTTTGCCATGCTTTCGGCAAATTTCGGATCATCAAAGGACTTCTTCCAAAACTCTGTTCCTTTATCAGAGGTTAAGGTTTTTTGAATGGTATCTGCTACTACCTTTTGATCCATGACCATCTTTTGCTGCATTTTTTCATCAGTCATCAATTCTTCGAGTGCCTTTTTTCCTTCATCGGTCTTTAATATATCTACAACCATTTTTTTAGTTTGCTCATAATCCATTTGGCCGTTGCCTGATTCACCTTGGCCGCAGCCTGATATGAAAAACACTAGCGCTAATGGAAGGAGCAAACGGAATTTTTTTATCATGATGAAGCTCCTTTCAGAGGTGTCCTTACCTTTAGAATGAAGAAATTCAGCAAATATTATGCGCTGGAAATACAATGCCTAGATTTTTCAAACTTTGGTTGGTACAATCATAAAGAATGAATTTATTTATTATGGGGGAAAAATAAATTGACTAGCCGTAATTGGGTAAAGCTTTTTATATCAACTCTTTTAGTTGGAGGATTAACTACTGGAGTTGTCGGATTTATTGTGCGCTGGAATGAATTTGCGCCTATTTTTACTGACTTCGATTTCCTTGAGGTTCTGTCGGTATTCTTCTGGCTTATAGGTGTAGGATTAATCTTCAGCATCATTAGCCAAATGGGCTTCTTTGCATATTTGACAGTACACCGTTTTGGGTTGGGGATTTTTAAAGGATTGTGGAATCCTATTCAGATTGTCCTAATTTTATTTGCTTTGTTTGACCTGGTTTACTTCCGCTATAAGGCTTTTGCGGGCGGGGGAGACAGCATGATTCCATATATTGGAGTAGCGGCTTTTCTTCTTATAGTCGCACTTATAGTTGCAGCAATTAAAACAAAGCAGACCAATCAGCATGCATTTATTCCTGCAGTATTTTTTATGGTGGTTGTAACCGCCATTGAGTGGGTGCCGGTCTTAAGGGTAAATGAGGAAAGCTGGCTATATCTTATGCTGTTTCCATTATTAGTCTGCAACACTTATCAGCTGCTTATCCTTCATAAATTAAATGAGGATTCTCAAAAACAACGAAGCAATCTAGCTCAAAAGCCATCCAAATAATGGATGGCTTTTGTTTATAATTAAGGATAAAATTTTGAATGTAATAATTGTCTAGCGCAAGCAGCCCCCCTGAGTCCACAAGCTTTTCTTGTTTCGCTCCTAGGGACCCTAGACATAAGCCAATCCCTTCCGGAAGGAAAGAACACCTTCTTTTCAGGGCTCGTCTTGTGCCTGAGGCCGCAGGACAAGGAAGGCTTCGTCAGCATAAACATCGCACAAACCAAAGCGGCCCCTTTTGGGAGGACGTTGCGTTTTTAGTATGCGTTCATTCGTGGGCAAGGCGTTTTTCGCCTTTCTATTTTATTTCATTTGTCTTCGTCTCAGCATTAGCAATCATTTCAGAAACGGAAACGAATTTGAGTCCCTTGGCTTCTACATCGTTTAAAATGAGCGGAAGAGCTTTGGCTGTTTGTTTTGCAGAATCGGATGCATGCAGAAGTACAATGTCTCCTTTTTTTGCTTTTGATACATTTTCTGCAATCCTCTCTGCACCCGGATTGGTCCAATCCTTTGAATCAACGCTCCAATGGACAACAGTGTAGCCCATCCTTTCAGCAACCTTTAACGTTTTCTTGTCAAAATGTCCCGTTGGGGCGCGCACGAGCTTAATATCTTTAATATTCAGCTTTCTAAATGCTTCCTGTGCCTTTGCGAGATCTCTCCTGATTTTGTCTTCTTCCAGCTCTGTATAATCTTCATAGCCATAGCCCAGAATTCCAATTTCGTAACCTTCTTTCACGATTCTTGAAACTAAATCCGGATGGCGTTCAGCCCAGGAACCCGCCAGAAAAAAGGTCGCTGCTTTAACATTCTCTTTTTTGAGAATATCCAATATGGGCTCTGCTTTTACATCCCCCCACCCTATATTAAAGGTGAGGGCTAAATCTTTTTCCCCTTTGTATATCGCTTTAGGCCCGTCTTTGGCTGAAAAAGCAGGCAAATGGACAATGCTCTGCATATAGAGGAACCAAGCTGTGAAAAATGCTGCAATGACAACCAGCGAAACTTGTTTTAAAGACTTACCATTCAATACATAAAAAAAGTTCATAACAATTCACCTCGTCCGATACCTTCCTAATCCATACCTATGCTGAACTTGTCTCTTCCATGTATAAAAAATTCACTCATAATAAATCCTAAATGGAAAAATACTACAGAAAACAAATTGAATAATACATTGGAGGCCATGAAAATGATTGGAATGCTATTAAACCAAAAAGAGCTGAAAGAAATGGAGTACCTCATTAAGCGGGAAATGGACGAAATATTATTCGATTTAAAAGATGACAGGATCGACCACATTGTCAAAAGAGCTATGGAAGAACGATATAAAATCTTATTTTCTTTATTTCAGCGTATGGCAACACCAGCAGATTGCCTTAAATATATGCGTTCCCGACAGGATCGGGAAAAGAAGGGATAATAAATATTTCTTTTCTTATTAAAAAAATATAAAAAAGTTGTTGACTTGTTATTGGTATCTTGGTATATTAATAAACGTCGCTGATGACGGAAAGCACCAATAAAAACAACTTAAAAAAGTTGTTGACGTCGAAGCTGACACGTGATATATTAAGAAAGTCGCTTCTGAGCGGCGGATTGATCTTTGAAAACTGAACGAACAAAAACGTCAACGTTAAATCATTAGTCTTTTTTGAAAAGACAACTTATGAGCTTAATCAACTCTTATATGGAGAGTTTGATCCTGGCTCAGGACGAACGCTGGCGGCGTGCCTAATACATGCAAGTCGAGCGGACAGATGGGA
>NZ_SOEE01000043.1:2152-3494 GCF_004366035.1 Cytobacillus oceanisediminis | reverse complement strand
TCTAGCCAACGACGATTTCTTCCAGCTGTTGAAAGTGGTTCATCTAACACCTCGCCGTCCATAATAACGGTTTGAGGCTCTTTTTCAGAAGGAGTTATCAAACCGAGATCTTTAGCTGTAATGGGTCGATTTTCCTTTTTTAATAGGACATTTAAATCACCTGTTGGTTCTAAAACAGCAAATTCAACGTCCGCAACTTGGAATACATCTTTTTTACGTAGAAGTTCTAAGAGTTCATCAGTTGTATATCTTTCTTTCTTTAAATTATCTTCCATTACTTTTCCATCTTTAATGAAGATAGTTCCTTTCCCTTCAATATAGTCACGGAACTTTTTGTTTTTTAACGAAATTAGTCCTACTAAAAAAGGAACAAAACCGAATATTAAAACTCCAAGCACACCATGCCATATACTTTTTTCAAGACCCATTGTGACTTCAACAGCAATACCCCCGATTGTAATTCCTACTACATATTCAAAAAAGGATAGTTCTGACAACTGCTTTTTGCCTAAAAATTTTGTCATAAAAAACAATAGAACTAAAAATAAAGTTGACCTTAAAACAACATCTGTCCAATCCATCAGTATTCACCTCTTACAACTAAATATCAAAAACCTTTGTACTGTAATTCTTCCATCTCTAATTGACCTACACGTTTTTTTAAATCGTCTTTTACCTCTTCCATTATCATCATCATTTCATGAAAAGTTCTTTTTGCTTCTTCATCTTGAGATATGATTGCTAGTCTCGATAGACTAGCATCAATGCTTTTTATATTTGAAAGACATTGTTTTACTTGTGATCCCACTGTCATAAAAGACCTCCGTTAACCTTTTGGTTTAAAGATCAGAGCACCTAAAAATCCAAAAATAATGGCAGCTGAAATACCTGAACTTGTTACTTCAAACATCCCTGTAATGACTCCTACGAGTCCATGCTGCTCTGCTTCTTGCATAGCACCGTGAACAAGGGAATTACCAAAGCTTGTAATTGGAATTGTTGCTCCTGCTCCTGCAAAATCAATCAAAGGCTCATATAAATTAAGGCCGTCTAAAATCGCTCCAATTACAACTAACGTGCTTAAAGTGTGAGCTGGTGTCAGTTTAAAAACATCAAACATAATCTGGCCAATGACACAAATGAGGCCACCAATAACAAATGCCCAAAAATAGATCATGCTTCCAATCCTCCTAACTCAATTGAAACTGCATGAGCAATACAAGGAATGGTTTCGTTCTGTTGAAACGTAAGAGGGGAGTGAAGTGCACCAGTAGCTACTACCAACAACCTCTTAAATTCACCAGCCTTCATTCGATTGAGCAAATGACCGTAAACAACTGAG
>NZ_SOEE01000043.1:0-1764 GCF_004366035.1 Cytobacillus oceanisediminis | reverse complement strand
CTCCATATTCCGTTGGATATCGAAATTGCTTTTCAGTTGCAGCGTTATGACTAGAAGCCCCTGTCATTAAACAGGTTGACCCTCCATAATTTACAATGAATGCTCCTAGTGCCAACCCTTCCATAGAAGTTGAACACGCACCGAATAAACCAAAATAAGGGTATCCAAATGTTTTTATTGCAAAACTAGTAGGCGTAATTTGATTAATCAAATCTCCTCCAAGGAAAAATTGAACTTGTTCTTGTTGAACGCCTGCTTTTTCCATTGCTTTTTGGCATGCTTCCTCTAACATTACCTTTTGCGCCTTTTCAAATGAATCTTGCCTTAACCAAATATCCCCATGTAACAGATCAAAATCTTTTGGAATTTTTCCCCGTGCTTCAAATGGTCCCCCTACGGTTCCTGTTGAAACGATCACCGGTTCATTTTGAAACAACCATGTGCGAGTTCCCGATAACATTACAAACCACCCCATTGAATCAGCATCGTTTTAATTGTTGCAATGACAAAAGCTGAAAACACACCAAACATAATAACCGATCCTGCTAATTTAAACATATTACCTCCGACACCTAGAACGATACCTTCTGTTCTGTGTTCAATTGCTGCTGAAATTACCGCATTTCCAAAACCAGTAACAGGAACTGCTGAACCTGCACCACCGAATTGGGCAAGTCGGTCATAGACACCAAAACCCGTTAAGAGCATAGACAGAAAGATCATAACAGCTACCGTTGGATTTCCGGCAGTTTGGTCAGTAAAATCAAAATTATAAATAAAGAAAGATTGAATTACCTGACCAATCAGACAAATAACACCGCCAACTAAAAAAGCCTTTATACAATTTCGTACTATTGGCCGCTTTACTTCACGTTCATCTTGAAATGTTTGGTATTCCTGTTGAACAGGGGTTAAGTTTTTCTTTTGGTTATTTGACATGACTACCTATCCTTCTTTCATTATGTTTTTTCCTTCATAAGGCTTTTGATTGTGTCGAATTCTTTTTTTAAAGCTTTCATTTTTATCTTATCTTCTTGTAACTTATGTTCTAATTGCTCCAATTCCATATACATTTTTGAATCAGTTGAGACGAGAATTTTATAGTCTGTATATTCTTCTTTCAAGTCTGATTTTACTTTTTTTTCAATTTCCTTTAATCGAAATCTGTCAAAATTATCGACTTTTACGGCCAATAATAACTCCTTATCTGTATTGACAGCCTTTGCACTTGAAATCTCTTCTCTTTTTATTACCTTTTCTTTTACTTCGTTAGCAATAGATTGATCAATTGGCTTTTTTGTATGTACTTTTACTACACTCGCATCATCATTGTTATTGGTAAACTGCTTTTGATTTCCGGCACATCCTGAGCATAGTCCGATAGCTGTTAGTAATAAAAAGCTAATTTTCAATTTAGTTATTTTGTCTTTCATGAAATCACCTCATGTTTTATCCATTATTAGAAGACGAAAAAAGGGAAAGGTTGGTTCACTCCATCCAACCAACCTTTTCTCTTTTCTAATTATTGTTGTTTATATTGAGGTTCTTCTTGCTCGATTTGTTGAATACGTGGTCCAATGCTGTCTACAATAGCTTGGGTTTGTTTTGCAGCATCTTGGTAAAGCTGCTTTGCTTGTGAATTCTCTGTACCAAGAGCAAATGTTTCGAAACTAGCCTGAGCACTTTTTAGTCCTGCTAAAGTTGTCTTAACGTCATTAATAACTGTCATATTAGATTCCTTCTTTCTTTTAATTGAATAACTTA
>NZ_SOEE01000042.1:3148-4502 GCF_004366035.1 Cytobacillus oceanisediminis | reverse complement strand
ACGTTCTGAACCCAGCTCGCGTACCGCTTTAATGGGCGAACAGCCCAACCCTTGGGACCGACTACAGCCCCAGGATGCGATGAGCCGACATCGAGGTGCCAAACCTCCCCGTCGATGTGGACTCTTGGGGGAGATAAGCCTGTTATCCCCGGGGTAGCTTTTATCCGTTGAGCGATGGCCCTTCCATGCGGAACCACCGGATCACTAAGCCCGACTTTCGTCCCTGCTCGACTTGTAGGTCTCGCAGTCAAGCTCCCTTGTGCCTTTACACTCTGCGAATGATTTCCAACCATTCTGAGGGAACCTTTGGGCGCCTCCGTTACTTTTTAGGAGGCGACCGCCCCAGTCAAACTGCCCACCTGACACTGTCTCCCGCCCCGATAAGGGGCGCGGGTTAGAATTTCAATACAGCCAGGGTAGTATCCCACCGACGCCTCCACCGAAGCTAGCGCTCCGGCTTCTCAGGCTCCTACCTATCCTGTACAAGCTGTACCAAAATTCAATATCAGGCTACAGTAAAGCTCCACGGGGTCTTTCCGTCCTGTCGCGGGTAACCTGCATCTTCACAGGTACTATAATTTCACCGAGTCTCTCGTTGAGACAGTGCCCAGATCGTTACGCCTTTCGTGCGGGTCGGAACTTACCCGACAAGGAATTTCGCTACCTTAGGACCGTTATAGTTACGGCCGCCGTTTACTGGGGCTTCGATTCAAAGCTTCGCTTGCGCTAACCTCTCCTCTTAACCTTCCAGCACCGGGCAGGCGTCAGCCCCTATACTTCGCCTTGCGGCTTCGCAGAGACCTGTGTTTTTGCTAAACAGTCGCCTGGGCCTATTCACTGCGGCTCATCAGGGCTATTCACCCTAATGAGCACCCCTTCTCCCGAAGTTACGGGGTCATTTTGCCGAGTTCCTTAACGAGAGTTCTCTCGCTCACCTTAGGATTCTCTCCTCGCCTACCTGTGTCGGTTTGCGGTACGGGCACCTTTTCCCTCGCTAGAGGCTTTTCTTGGCAGTGTGGAATCAGGAACTTCGGTACTAAATTTCCCTCGCCGTCACAGCTCAGCCTATGTGGTAACGGGATTTGCCTCGTTACCGGCCTAACTGCTTGGACGCGCTAATCCAGCAGCGCGCTTACCCTATCCTCCTGCGTCCCCCCATTGCTCAAACGGTAAAGAGGTGGTACAGGAATATCAACCTGTTGTCCATCGCCTACGCTTTTCAGCCTCGGCTTAGGTCCCGACTAACCCTGAGCGGACGAGCCTTCCTCAGGAAACCTTAGGCATTCGGTGGATGGGATTCTCACCCATCTTTCGCTACTCATACCGGCATTCTCACTTCTAAGCGCTCCACCTG
>NZ_SOEE01000042.1:1871-3098 GCF_004366035.1 Cytobacillus oceanisediminis | reverse complement strand
TCGAAAGATGTCAATCCACAGCTTCGGTGATACGTTTAGCCCCGGTACATTTTCGGCGCGGAGTCACTCGACCAGTGAGCTATTACGCACTCTTTAAATGGTGGCTGCTTCTAAGCCAACATCCTGGTTGTCTAAGCAACTCCACATCCTTTTCCACTTAACGTATACTTTGGGACCTTAGCTGGTGGTCTGGGCTGTTTCCCTCTTGACTACGGATCTTATCACTCGCAGTCTGACTCCCATGGATAAGTCTTTGGCATTCGGAGTTTGTCTGAATTCGGTAACCCGATGGGGGCCCCTAGTCCAAACAGTGCTCTACCTCCAAGACTCTTACTACATGAGGCTAGCCCTAAAGCTATTTCGGAGAGAACCAGCTATCTCCAAGTTCGATTGGAATTTCTCCGCTACCCACACCTCATCCCCGCACTTTTCAACGTGCGTGGGTTCGGGCCTCCATCCAGTGTTACCTGGACTTCACCCTGGACATGGGTAGATCACCTGGTTTCGGGTCTACGACCACATACTCATTCGCCCTATTCAGACTCGCTTTCGCTGCGGCTCCGTCTCATCAACTTAACCTCGCATGTAATCGTAACTCGCCGGTTCATTCTACAAAAGGCACGCTATCACCCATTAACGGGCTCTAACTACTTGTAGGCACACGGTTTCAGGATCTCTTTCACTCCCCTTCCGGGGTGCTTTTCACCTTTCCCTCACGGTACTGGTTCACTATCGGTCACTAGGGAGTATTTAGCCTTGGGAGATGGTCCTCCCTGCTTCCGACGGGATTTCTCGTGTCCCGCCGTACTCAGGATCCACTCTGGAGGGAACGAAGTTTCAACTACAGGGCTTTTACCTTCTCTGGCCGGCCTTTCCAGACCTGTTCATTTACCTCGTTCCTTTGTAACTCCGTATAGAGTGTCCTACAACCCCAGGAGGCAAGCCTCCTGGTTTGGGCTAATCCCGTTTCGCTCGCCGCTACTCAGGGAATCGCGTTTGCTTTCTCTTCCTCCGGGTACTTAGATGTTTCAGTTCCCCGGGTCTGCCTTCCATACCCTATGTATTCAGGTAAAGATCCTATCCCATTACGGATAGGGGGTTTCCCCATTCGGAAATCTCCGGATCAAAGCTTACTTACAGCTCCCCGAAGCATATCGGTGTTAGTACCGTCCTTCATCGGCTCCTAGTGCCAAGGCATTCACCGTGCGCCCTTTCTAACTTAACCTT
>NZ_SOEE01000041.1 GCF_004366035.1 Cytobacillus oceanisediminis | reverse complement strand
ATAAATGTTGAAGTTAAAGGGGAATATATCGATTACAGAACCATTTTTGGTTGTGTATTTTTAGTAATAGATGACCTTTCTTTAAATTTATCTGGAATAGATATAAATGAATAATAGGCTTACCTAAGTGTTTTGTATTTCTAAATTTCACCTAATAAAAATTGTTTATTAAAGGAGGGAATTATGAAAGAATTTATCATTTCATATATAGAAAATAAAATTGGTGGTCATAAAAAGGACATCCTCGTTGTGGGCGAAGACTTTCAATCATGCTATGAAGAGCATATTCAAAAATATCCATCCATGGTAGGTATTGTTCAGCAATTTAATGAAGAGCACGAAACCATGAATTTTCTCCGCCCTAACAAAATTCAATTAGAAAAAGTAACTGACGAAATCTTCGAGGAAGAAGAGAAAAAAAGAGAATTTTATGATGGATGATATATATCCATATTTCAGACCGAAGTGTTGACCATTTTATCAATGCTGCAAGCTATGGTCAACCACCACTATTCCTATGGTGAAAGTGTAATATTGAATATTAAAGATACATAAAAAGAAATTAATAAAGGAGAAAGAGCTAGCTTTAAAGTTTAGCTCTTTCTCCTTTATTGGTCCGTAAAGTCAGTGTAAGTAAATGCTTTAACAGAAAAGTGGAGATCTTATGGCTTCACGCAAGCCATTGGTTAATAAGAATTATTGGATATATTTCCTTCCCAACAATTTAAACTCCTTTTGTTTCCATGCCATTTATGGAGTAACTTACACGAATAGTTGCGCTTAATGAATGGGCCACTGTACAATATTTATCTACTGAAAGCTGGATGGCACGAACAACTTTCTCTTCAGGAAGGTCACCTTCTAATGAATAGTGAATGTGAATATCTGTGAATTTTTTTGGGTGATCGTCTGCCCTCTGACCTTCCACATCCATGTAAAATTTAGTAGGCTCCAATCGCATTTTTGCTAAAATAGAGATAATATCAATACCTGTACAGCCTGCTACTGCATTAAGTAGTAATTCAGTGGGTCTTGACCCACTATTTGATCCCCCTATTTCTTCGCCAGCATCCATTTTTATTTCATGACCGGATGGTGTTATACTCGAAAACGCCATTTTATTATTCCAATTTAGTTTGATCTTCATTGTTTTAAACCTCCTCGTTCTTCTTAAACATATACGTAGTTAGTATAACCGCTCTTAATAATATTTCCAGTTAGATATATTTTAAAATGTTTGGTCCATAAAAAAACACCTTCCTAACTTTAGTATGATGATTTGGAAAAATTATTTGTGTTTTACGAAGATGATCGTCCGTTTTATATTGAATTTTGAATAGGCTTAAATATAAATACTAATATATGCTCTCTAGCTATTCCTCAATTTGTCGCTTTTCTTTAGCAATGAAAATGCCCTTACTTATGTAAAAGATGCGTATAGGAATGTTTTTTCGTTGGCGTACAATACTCAATAAATTAAGTCCGGTGGTTCCTTAACAAGAAACTTTGCTTTCTTCATGTCGAAATTTGATTGGTGTATCTTATTGTGCAGTCTGTGATGGGGCCTTTGTTAGAGGCAAGGACCTTGTAGTAGTGGGGGGAGGAGACTCCGCTGTAGAAGAGGGTGTATACTTATCGCTTCGCAAATAAGGTGACAATAGTTCATCGCCGTGATGAATTCAGAGCTCAGAAAATTCTACAGCAACGTGCGTTTGGTAATGAAAAAATTGAAGTTATGTTTAATGCAGCCGTTAAAACCATTAATGAGCAAAATTGAAAAGTAGTATCGACGGAAAATAGCGCTGAAAAAGAGTTTACTATAGATGGTGTATTTATCTATGTCGGAATGGTTCCACTAACAGTACCATTTAGGAAACTTGGAATCATGAATTCAATGGGCTACATTGAGATAAATGATCGAATGGAAACAAAAGTGGAAGGCATCTTTGCTTCAGGAGATGTTCTTGAAAAAACATTACCTCAAATTGTAACCGCAACTGGTGATGGTAACATTGCCGCACAAAGTGGCCAGCAATACGCAGAAGAGCTATTGGGAAATTTATAAGCTAAATGAGAAAGTGAGTATCTCTTCGAACAGAGGAGATTTTTTTTGTATTGAAAAAATTTTGCCAGCAATATTCATAAATATAATTACTAAATGTTAGCCACCTAACATTTTTAAATACAGAAATAAACTATACTGGTAAGTATAAGAAAAGACTATTACAGATTTTAAGGAGATGGATAAGAGATGGCAGTATTAAACGTGACCGATCAAACATTTACGGAAGAAACTAACAATGGAATAGTGTTAGCTGACTTTTTCGCCACTTGGTGTGGACCTTGTAAAATGATTGCACCCGTTCTTGAAGAGCTTGATCAAGACTTGGGGAACCAAGTTAAGATTATAAAAATTGATGTTGATCAAAACCAGGAAACAGCAAACAAATTTGGTATCATGAGTATTCCGACTCTACTAGTCATGAAAGATGGCAAGGTTGTAGAGACTTTGGTTGGTTTTAAGTCTAAGGAAGCACTTGAGGAATCATTAAATAAGCATATCTAACCCTAAAAAAGCATTGAGAACTAACCATCATTTCGGGGTAGTACCAGAGTTACTGACACCACCATCAAGTGCTGCTGTATAAAAATACATCCCCCATAAATTAATTCAAGACATGAGTTTATTAAACGAGCTCAGGATCTAGGGTTCCCTAGAGCAGGTGATTTATAACTTAAATAAAAAATGCGACAGTAATCGCAGAGGAGGAAACCTTCATGTTCAAGTTATTTGAAGCTTTCGGTCAAAAAATTGAGATCATCGGAACAAAGAGTTTGTTTATTGCACTGGCCATCGTTTATTTTTGGATTGGCGCGATGAAATTCACGGCCTACGAAGCAAATGGGATAGTCCCATTTGTAAGCAACAGCCCAGCACTTGGATGGCTTTACAACTATTTTTCAGTTCGTACGTTTTCTTCTCTATTGGGAATATTAGAATTATTAGTCGGCCTACTCATTCTTAGCCGCTTTGTGTCTGCAAAGCTGTCAGCTGTTGGAGCGTTTCTTTCCTGCATTCTATTTCTGACGACACTGAGTTTCATGCTCTCTACGCCGGGTGTCATTGAGCCGAGCCTCGGTTTCCCCGCCCTTTCTGCGGCCCCAGGTCAATTTCTGTTGAAAGATCTCGTCTTACTGGGCGCCTCTGTGTTTGCCTTGGGCGAGTCACTGAAGGCAACTAGAAGTGGAACGTTTCATGAAAACCTGGAGAAGCGCTATCCGGATGCGGGAAAATAGTCAGGATCAGGTCATTTAATGGTTCCGAATGTATATGATTTGTATCGATTTAATAAAGATCTGCATTTTTTTACTCAATTTAGAAAAAGGAAGAGGGGGCTAGCAAAAGCGAAAGCCTATGGAGTTGAAGCCGTGCCAACAGTTGCAATCAATTGGAAATTAGTGAGCACAAGCGGTATCAATACTGATGTGTTAAAAGCTTCTGGATTATGTCTGTGTTAAAAATGAATTCACAAGGGTGAAGACTTCACCCTTGTTTTCTTATTTAAAGAAAGGAGAGATGTTCTTGAATACAGTTGTTTCAATGAAATAAACGATCATTTCCTATGTGATCGCTTTCCTTTTTTATCCTGACGATGGTGACGGTTTCGGTGATGTTAAAGACCGTGAATTGATTTTGCCAAAAATGGCAGCAATGGCAATTGTGATGTGGGTATATCGAGAAGGTTGATGGATTAGGCAGCCGTCGAAGAATTTTCTTGCTCCATCGTCAACCAAGTTCCTAAGGGGCTATTGGTGCTAATTTTGCGTATCATTCATTCGAACCTGGCCACTTCAATTGCAACAGGCTTGCTTCCATTGGAGATGAATGTACCCGAATGGCCTTTCATCATACTAATTTTAATTTTCACCATCCTATTAATCCTTGTATTTCTCGTATCTAGATTAAACAAGGGAATGCTGAAGAAAATTCAAATTTAGTATAAGTATAGGATGATGGTCCCCATCCTGTATATCATATTGATCGGCTTACTCTGTTGCTGCGTATTGTTGGCATCCGTATACCAGCAGTTATCGCTTGCTCATTACTTAGGCAAAAAAAACACCCCGTAAATGCTATTTGATGACTAACATTTACGGAGCAGAACAGCGATGAAGTTTTGGAAGATTTAAGAGAGCTATATTTAACAGTTGAACAAATAGAAAATGTCTTTAAAAACGAAATTAAAACCCCGCATTCAATAAACCAAACATTTAAACATTACAGAAAATATACTTACTCTATAAAGTTTTGTGCCCGTTTCTTTTGAAATTATGCGTTTTGTAATGCGAGCAAGAACCTAGATTTTTATAGCCGGTCGTTAGGAAGGTTGGTCCTGTTCACTATATATAATTTTTACAAAGTATGAATAAAATTTACACAATACGAAAGCCGCAGAATTGCGGCATGTTGATAAGGTGTGTGAATGTGAACCTTGCATTATATGCCCATAAATCAATAAGTGTGCGAGCAAGGATCTAATCTTGGGAGTTTTAGAATGTGGAGTTCGCCCTTGCTCGGTATAAATACACTTTCCATTTAATTTCAGAAATATACATTTGACTCAAATTACAAAAAAATATGACTCTCGACCATGCAATAGTTAAAAACTAATTTGGAAAAAGAAAAAGTTCAGATTTATGTACTAGTTTTGTATTAAAAGCCTTTTTGATTTCACAGAAGCCAGTTTCATATACCCAAATAACAGTATACATGTTAGATTTATAAACAACCTTTGATCCAATACTTATGATTATACCTCCCAGGAACATAGTCGAGAGCTATTAATGAATTAGCACAATTTAGAAAAACATTAAAGTGAAATTTAGTTTTGAAAATAATAAAAAGGGGCTGTTACGTTGCGGTGAAGTTTATTTTTTCCTTAATCCCTATGGCAACTAGAGTAGTTTTATACATGAGAGAATCGTTTAATAAAGTGTGAGTGCAAGGACTATATCGTGTTGACTTCAAATGTTGGAGAGGTGGCCCTGTTAAAGACTATCCCTAGTTTAAAGTTTATTTGACTGTTCAATCGTGAGAAGATGCTTAATATTTCTACGTTTAATTTCACAATACAATAATGCTATAAAATCAGGGTTTATATTAATCTTTACAGCATAAAGATACGAAGAAATTAATAAATCATCTGACATAGTTTGAAGTGTCATTTA
>NZ_SOEE01000040.1 GCF_004366035.1 Cytobacillus oceanisediminis | reverse complement strand
GCTGGAAAAGAATATGGTTCTGGTAGTTCAAGAGATTGGGCGGCTAAAGGAACTAGGTTACTTGGGGTTAAAGCGGTACTAGCAGAAAACTTTGAGAGAATTCATAGAAGTAATTTAGTTGGAATGGGCGTTCTACCGTTAGAATTTTCACCTGGGGAAAGTTGGAGATCACACGGAATTACCGGCTTTGAAACGTTTGACATTTTAAATATTGATGATCATATACAGCCAAGGCAGATGGTAACCATTTTGGCTACGCGCCAGGATCAATCGACCTTTACTTTTCAAGCAGTTGCACGCTTAGATAGCCCGGTAGAAATAGAATATTATCGCCATGGTGGTATACTTCAAATGATGCTTCGGAAATTTATTGCAGATATCAATTAAAGGATCAATAAAAAGATGATTTGGGACCTAGAGATTCCTAAATCATTTTTACTTTATTAATTAAAATTAAATTTAAGAATAGGAGGCTAAAAAGACGACATTCCACTCTATATTAGAATGGTGGTCGTCTTTTTTATTAGTCCATTATATAAGAATATATACTTAGATTTTCAGTGGCATCGTGTCAGCAAAGAGACTTTTTCCTTTTCTATCTATGATCAGGCACGAACTAACCTTCTTACCACTGTCTGCATAATACCACCATTGTGATAATACTCAATCTCCACGACATTATCCAAGCGTACGATGACGTCAAACGTAAAGGCGCTGCCGTCTTGGCGGGTGGCTTTCATTTGGATAGTCTGTCCCGGTTTAAGCTCATTTTGCAAGCCGATGGTTTCCAAGCTTTCATGACCCGTGATTCCGAGGGTAGCGGCGCTTGTTCCTAGTGCAAATTGGAGCGGTAAAATGCCCATTCCCACGAGGTTGCTGCGGTGAATCCGTTCGAAACTTTCCGCGATGATGAATTTTACGCCGAGCAGATAAGGCCCTTTGGCAGCCCAGTCACGCGAGCTTCCAGTGCCATACTCCTTACCTGCGATGATAGCCAATGGGATGCCATCATCTTGATAGTGAACCGAGGCATCGTAGATGGACATGACTTCCTCGCGCGGTAGATAGGTAGTGACTCCGCCCTCGTAGCCGGGTGCCAGAAGATTGCGTATGCGCGAATTGGCAAACGTCCCACGCTTCATAACGAGATGGTTTCCTCGGCGGGAAGGATACGAATTAAAGTCTTCCACACCAACCCCCAATGCCTTCAAGTAGAGACCAGCCGGGCTTGTTGCAAGTATGCTGCCTGAAGGGGAGGCATGGTCAGTGGTGACGGAATCCCCTAGATAAGCGAGAACACGAGCGGCTCTGATCTCCTCAATGTCGGATAACTCTACAGACAAATTATTAAGAAAAGGAGGTTGCTGGATATATGTAGATTCTGCGTCCCACTCATAAAGCTGTCCCTGTGGTGGCTCGATAGCATTCCACTTTTTATTGTCGAAGAGGACGTTCTGATAGTTTTTACGGAACAGCTCGGGACGGACTGCCTGGTTCATCCAGTACTGTATTTCCGCTGCTGTTGGCCATAACTCTTTCAAGAAAACGGGCTGTCCATTGTGATCGTAACCAATCGGCTCAGTAGCGAAATCAATGGTAACCGTACCCGCTAAAGCATAGGCTACGACAAGCGGCGGTGAGGCTAAATAATTTGCTTTTACTTGCGGGTGTATTCGTCCTTCAAAGTTACGGTTGCCGGACAAAACGGATGCCGTGACAAGATCATGGTCCACGATCTCCTGTCTGACCTCTTCGGGAAGCGGACCAGAATTACCGATACAGGTGGCGCATCCATATCCTGCGACATGAAATCCGAGGGCTTCTAGGCTTTTGGACAGGCCCGATTCGGTTAAATACTCCGAAACGACCCGGGATCCAGGGGTAAGCGAGGTTTTTACATAGGCAGGCTTCTTCAACCCTTTTTCTACAGCCTTTTTGGCGAGGAGACCGGCACCAATCAAAACGCTTGGATTGGAAGTATTAGTGCAGCTCGTAATGGCGGCGAGAACGACAGCACCATGGTGAAGCAGAGAGCCTTTAGACGATCTGGTTAGATCGGATTCGGATAATCCGTACCCGCCTTTGGAGACGGAAGCCTGAACTGCTTCCTGAAAGGCCTGTTTCATAGTAGAGAGCGGAATTTGGTCCTGTGGTCGCTTGGGACCTGCCAAACAAGGAGCTACTGTAGACAGATTAAGTTCGATTACTTCTGAATACACAGGCTCTTCACTGCTTTCCGATACAAACATACCCTGTGCTCTGTAGTAGGCTTCAACCAAGGACACGTGTTCTTCGGTATGCCCGATCAATCGCAAGTAGCTCAAGGTCTCTTGATCGACTGGAAAATAACCCATGGTCGCCCCATATTCCGGTGCCATATTCGCAATAGTTGCTCGATCGGCAAGACTCATGGTGCTGACGCCGGGCCCGATAAACTCAACAAATTTACCTACGACGCCTTTTTTCCGGAGAATATGAGTGACAGTTAAGGCAAGATCCGTAGCAGTCGCCCCTTCTGGTAAAAAGCCTGTGAGTCGAAAACCGACTACTTCTGGAGGGACGAAGTAAAGGGACTGTCCGAGTATAGCTGCTTCTGCTTCTATCCCGCCAACACCCCAGGCGACGATGCCAAGACCGTTAATCATCGTGGTATGAGAATCCGTGCCGACAAGAGAATCAGGGTAGAGTACAGTAAAACCGTCTTCCTCTTTGGAAGAGACTACCGACGAGAGGTATTCCATATTGATCTGGTGCATAATCCCTGTGGAGGGAGGAATGATCCGTATATTTTGAAAAGCATTCTGTGCCCAGCGAAAGAAGCGGAATCGCTCGAAATTCCGTTCAAATTCTTTCCTTTGATTCAAGGCTAATGCATTTGAAGTACCATAATGATCTACCATGACGGAATGATCAATGACGAGATCAACGGGGATCTGCGGATTTACGGATGATAGGTTGCCACCGAGAGCTTGCATTGTTTCTCGCATGGAAGCGAGGTCTACTAATGCAGGAAGTCCCGTCGTGTCATGCAGCAGTACGCGGGTCGGCTTGAAAGGCACCTCTTCGTTTGGATTTCGTTCCATTGTACTATTGGCAAGTTTGCGAATATGTTCTGAAGTGACAGTCACTCCGTTAAACTCACGGACAGCTGCCTCCAAAAGGATTTTCATACAGTAGGGAAGGGAAGAGACATTGCCGATTCCCGCTTCCTCCAATGCCTGGATTCGATAGTATCTATACTCTTTCCCGTGGACGGGAAGGGCTGTCGGTAATGACCATAAAGCCTGTTCTACCGTTTTCATACATGTTCACCTCTCATGAGATATGTAGTAAAGCACCTGAAGTATAGCATGAGGAAGAAAATGTGAAAAATAAGAAAATCGCATGAACAGGCATAAGAATTTTTCATGCCTCTTCCTTTTCTTAGGAACCCTCGAAATCGATTCCCTCCATAAACTGTATGAAGGCTTTGACGACGTTTTTCTCCAAAGACTCCTCGTGATAGAACATCCATGTATTGCGCAGGACAGGTTCATTTTCCGGAGAACGGAGCTCCATTTTATAGAGGTCAACTATATCACTGACAAACATGGAAGGTAAAATGGCGTATCCCAAGCCATTCAGCACCATCTCTTTGCAGGTATCGCCCCGGTCTACCTTCATAGAAATCAAGGGAGGCTTCGTGTAGTTCTCTGCCCACCAGTTGTCGACCAAGGATTTAAACATCTGGTCTGTCTCATAATCAATTCTCGGCAGCTCGGGCAATTGAGTGAGGTTGGTCTCAGTTCTTGACACGAGTAGAACCTTTTCTGCAAACAGTCGTCTCTTTTGATCATGCCAGCTGTAATCTCCACGGACAAAGCCAATGTGTACATCGTGGTTGTAGACCTTTTGCAAAACATCCTTGCTCAGGCCTGTTTCCACCTGGAAATTAACGAGGGGATATTGTTCGCTGAAAAGCTTTAATAGGCCCGGGAGTTTATACTTTGCAAAGAAATTCGAGACTCCCAGTCGCAAAGTCCCCGCCACACTCTGCTGGAGATTGGACAACTCCTCCTTGATTTCTCGAATCGAGGTAAGGATTTGCCCAGCCCGTATTGCGAGTAATTCGCCCTCCGGAGTGAAACGAACCCCTTTGATACCCCTATTTACGATCTTTACGCCAAATTCGGCTTCAATTTGCATCAGCCGCTTCGTAAGGGCAGGCTGGGTCAAAAATAAAAGCTGTGCGGTCTTTGTAATGTTTTTTTGCCTATAGAGGAGATGTAATATCTGCCAATTGCGATCGTCCATGAAAAAGACTCCTCTCGAGTAAACGAATATTTGTTGTATTCTATAAGTCCTATTTTGCTTGAGCAGGGCTTTCACTAAATTCTCTGATCGAAAGTATTTATGAGGTTGAGTGAAAGCTTTGGGAGCGAACGAAGGAAACGAACTTTTTGACGATGTTCAGCTGCTCAGAGGCTTCCTTGTAATGAAGCCAGGTGCTTCGTTTGATGGCTTCTCCATTTTTGCGAAGAAGATTGATCTTGTGCAGGTCATCCCCTTTGTTGATAAAGGGCTCGGGAATAAAAGCGTAGCCGAGATCATTTATCACCATTTCCTTGCAAATGTCATAGCTGTCTACGATAACAGTCGTCTGTGGTGGCACACTGTATCTTTCCGACCACCAGCTGCGCAAGCTGTCTCTGATAGATGTCTGGGGTTTGTGTTTTCCAAGTGTGGGCTGGTTGATGTTGTATCTATACTCGATTCTCTGCTGATTGGGCAATTCCTCTAGGTCGATCTCATGCTTGGAGATCAGACAAAGATTCTCTTCCATAATCGGAAATTTTTGCTCGGACCATTTGTATTCCCCTCGAATGAAAACAAGATCTACGCTTTCCGTTTCCAAAAGATCCATGATTTTCGGAGTAGGACCTGTATAGACGTTGTAAATGACTTTGGGGTACTGGGTGACAAAACTTTTCATCAGGGAGGGGAGAAAATACTTGGCAAAGGTACTAGCTGCACCAATTCGCAGGGTTCCTTGTACATCTGAAGACATGTTGGCGAGAGAGTCTTTCGCTACCCGGTATTCTGCAAGCATTTTATTGGCAAAGGAAACGAGATACTCTCCCTGTGATGTAAATTTAATACGCTTTCCATTTTTGATCAAAATCTGTGTATCTAGCTCTTTTTCCAGCTGCTGTATCCGATAAGTGAGAGCCGGCTGCGTCATATAGAGCCGCTCTGCTGCTTTCGTCAAATGCATCTCTTCGGCAATGTATCGAAGGATGGTAAAATCTTTTTCTTCCACGAAGGCACCTCGCTTCTATAGGGGAGAATTGTCTATGTAGATTTTATGTCTTCCTGAAAAAATAGTCAATTCTATGAATTCTGTCAATATTAAAATTAATAAAATTTTTTTTGGAAGAATGATAGAATTTATTGATTTTACTTATCTAAAACGCAGTCATATAATTTTAAA
>NZ_SOEE01000039.1 GCF_004366035.1 Cytobacillus oceanisediminis | reverse complement strand
GCTGGAAAAGAATATGGTTCTGGTAGTTCAAGAGATTGGGCGGCTAAAGGAACTAGGTTACTTGGGGTTAAAGCGGTACTAGCAGAAAACTTTGAAAGAATTCATAGAAGTAATTTAGTTGGAATGGGCGTTCTACCGTTAGAATTTCCACCTGGGGAAAGTTGGAGATCACACGGAATTTCCGGCTTTGAAACGTTTGACATTTTAAATATTGATGATCATATACAGCCAAGGCAGATGATAACCATTTTGGCTACTCGCCAGGATCAATCGACCTTTACTTTTCAAGCAGTTGCACGTTTAGATAGCCGGGTAGAAATAGAATATTATCGCCATGGCGGTATACTTCAAATGATGCTTAGGAAATTTATTGCAGATATCAATTAAAAGATCAATAAAAAGATGATTTGGGACCTAGAGATTCCTATATCATTTTTACTTTTTTAATTAAAATTAAATTTAAGAATAGGAGGCTAAAAAGACGACATTCCACTCTATATTAGAATGGTGGTCGTCTTTTTTTATCCCATTATATAAGAATATATACTTAGATTTTCAGTGGCATCGTGTCAGCAAAGAGACTTTTTCCTTTTCTATCTATGATCAGGCACGAACTAACCTTCTTACCACGGTCTGCATAATACCACCATTGCGATAATACTCAATCTCCACGACATTATCCAAGCGTACGATGACGTCAAACGTAAAGGCGCTGCCGTCTTGGCGGGTGGCTTTCATTTGGATAGTCTGTCCCGGTTCGAGCTCATTTTGCAAACCGATGGTTTCCAAGCTTTCATGACCCGTGATTCCGAGGGTAGCGGCGCTTGTTCCTACTACAAATTGGAGCGGTAAAATGCCCATTCCCACGAGATTGCTGCGGTGAATCCGTTCGAAACTTTCCGCTATGATGAATTTTACGCCGAGCAGATAAGGACCTTTGGCAGCCCAGTCACGCGAGCTTCCAGTGCCATACTCCTTACCTGCGATGATAGCCAATGGGATGCCATCCTCTTGATAGTGAACCGAGGCATCGTAGATGGACATGACTTCCTCGCGCGGGAGATAGGTAGTGACCCCGCCCTCGTAGCCGGGTGCCAGAAGATTGCGTATGCGCGAATTGGCAAACGTCCCACGCTTCATAACGAGATGGTTTCCTCGGCGGGAAGGATACGAATTAAAGTCTTCCACACCAACTCCCAATGCCTTCAAGTAGAGACCAGCCGGGCTTGTTGCAAGTATACTGCCTGAAGGGGAGGCATGGTCAGTGGTGACGGAATCCCCTAGATATGCGATAACACGAGCGGCTCTGATCTCCTCAATGTCGGATAACTCTACAGACAAATTATTAAGAAAAGGAGGTTGCTGGATATATGTAGATTCCGCGTCCCACTCATAAAGCTGCCCCTGTGGTGGCTCGATAGCATTCCACTGTTTATTGGCGAAAAGGACATTTTGATAGTTTTTGCGGAACAACTCAGGACGGACTGACTGGTTCATCCAGTGCTGTATTTCCGCTGCTGATGGCCATAACTCTTGCAAGAAAACGGGCTGTCCATCGTGATCGTAACCAATCGGCTCGGTAGCGAAATCAATGGTAACCGTTCCCGCTAACGCATAGGCGACCACGAGTGGAGGTGAAGCTAAATAATTGGCTTTTACTTGCGGGTGAATACGTCCTTCAAAGTTGCGATTGCCAGACAAAACGGATGCCGTGACAAGATCATGATCTACGATCTCCTGTTTGATCTCTTCGGGAAGCGGACCAGAATTACCGATACAGGTGGCGCATCCATATCCTGCAACATGAAATCCGAGGGCTTCTAAACTTTTGGACAGACCCGATTCGGTTAAATACTCCGAAACGACCCGGGAACCAGGGGTAAGCGAGGTTTTTACATAGGCAGGCTTCTTCAACCCTTTTTCTACAGCCTTTTTGGCGAGGAGACCGGCACCAATCAAAACGCTTGGGTTGGAAGTATTAGTGCAGCTCGTAATGGCGGCAAGAACGACAGCGCCATGGTGAAGCATAGAGCTTTTAGACGATCTGGTCAGATCGGATTCGGATAAGCCGTACCCGCCTTTGGAGACGGAAGCCTGAACTACTTCCTGAAAGGCCTGTTTCATAGTAGAGAGAGGAATTTGGTCCTGGGGTCGTTTGGGACCTGCCAAACAAGGAACTACCGTGGACAGATTAAGTTCGATTACTTCTGAATACTCGGGCTCCTCACTGCTTCCCGATACAAACATACCCTGTGCTCTGTAGTACGCTTCAACCAGGGACACGTGTTCCTCGGTATGCCCGATCAATCGCAAGTAGCTCAAGGTCTCTTGATCGACTGGAAAATAACCCATGGTCGCCCCATATTCCGGTGCCATATTCGCGATAGTTGCTCGATCGGCAAGGCTCATAGTGCTGACGCCGGGCCCGATATACTCGACAAATTTACCTACAACGCCTTTTTTCCGGAGAAGATGAGTGACAGTTAAGGCAAGATCCGTAGCAGTCGCCCCTTTTGGTAAAGAACCTGTAAGTCGAAACCCGACCACTTCCGGAGGGACGAAGTAAAGGGGCTGTCCGAGTATAGCTGCTTCTGCTTCAATCCCCCCAACACCCCAAGCGACGATGCCTAGACCGTTGATCATCGTGGTATGAGAATCCGTGCCGACAAGAGAATCGGGGTAGAGGACAGTAATACCATCATCCTCTTTGGAAGCGACTACCGCCGAGAGGTATTCCATATTGATCTGGTGCATAATCCCAGTGGAGGGAGGAATAATCCGTATATTTTGAAAAGCATTCTGTGCCCAGCGAAAGAACCGGAATCGCTCGAAATTCCGTTCAAATTCTCTCCTTTGATTCAAGGCTAATGCATCTGAAGTGCCATAATGATCTACCATGACGGAATGATCAATGACGAGATCAACAGGGATCTGCGGATTTACGGATGATAGGTTGCCACCGAGAGCTTGCATGGTTTCTCGCATGGCAGCGAGATCTACTAATGCAGGCAACCCTGTCGTGTCATGCAGCAGTACGCGGGTCGGCTTGAAAGGCACCTCTTCGTTTGGATCTCGCTCCATTGTACTATTGGCAAGCTTGCGAATATGTTCTGCAGTGACAGTCACTCCGTCAAACTCTCGTACAGCTGCCTCTAAAAGGATTTTCATGCAGTAGGGAAGGGTAGAGACATTGCCGAGTCCCGCTTCCTCCAATGCCTGGATTGGATAGTATCTATATTCTTTGCCGTGTACAGGAAAGGCTGTTGGTAATGCCCATATTGCCTGTTCTACAGTTTTCATACATGTTCACCTCTCATCAGATATGTAGTAAAACACCTGAAGTATAGCATGAGGAAGAAAATGCGAAAAATAAGAAAACCGCATGAACAACCATAAGAATTTTTCATGACTCGTCCTTTTCTTCGGAACCCTCTAAATCGATTCCCTCCATAAATTGTATGAAGGCTTTGACGACGTTTTTCTCCAAAGACTCCTCGTGATAGAACATCCATGTATTGCGCAGGACAGGTTCATTTTCCGGAGAACGGAGCTCCATTTTATATAGATCAACTATATCACTGACAAACATGGATGGTAAAATGGCATATCCCAAGCCATTCAGCACCATCTCCTTGCAGGTATCGCCCCGGTCTACCTTCATAGAAATCAAAGGAGGCTTACTGTAGTTCTCTGCCCACCAGTTGTCGACCAAGGATTTAAACATCTGGTCTGTCTCATAATCAATTCTCGGCAGCTCGGGCAATTGAGCGAGGTTTGTCTCAGTTCTTGACACGAGCAGAACCTTTTCTGCAAACAATCGTCTCTTTTGATCATGCCAGCTGTAATCTCCACGGACAAAGCCAATGTGTACATCGTGGTTGTAGACCTTTTGCAAAACATCCTTGCTCAGGCCTGTTTCCACATGGAAGTCAACGAGGGGGTACTGTTCGCTGAAAAGCTTTAATAGGCCCGGGAGTTTATACTTCGCAAAAAAATTGGAAACTCCCAGTCGCAAAGTCCCCGCTACACTCTGCTGAAGATTGGACACCTCTTCCCTGATATCTCGAATCGAGGTGAGGATTTGCCCAGCCCGTTTTGCCAGTAATTCGCCCTCCGGAGTGAAACGAACCCCTTTGATCCCCCTATTTACAATCTTTACGCCAAATTCGGCTTCAATTTGCATCAGCCGCTTCGTAAGGGCAGGCTGGGTCAAAAATAAAAGCTGCGCGGTCTTGGTAATGTTTTTTTGGCTATAGAGGAGATGTAGTATCAGCCAATTGCGATCGTCCATGAAAAAGCGACTCCTCTCTAGTAAATAAGATTTTATTCAATATTATAAGTCTCAATTATGCTTGAGGGATTTCATCAATGTAAAAAAGCACTTCTTTGATCAAGAGTGTTTAATAAGATGAGTGAAAGCTCTGGGAGCGAACAAAGGATATGAACTTTTTGACGATGTTCAGCTGCTCGGAGGCCTCCTTGTACTGAAGCCACGTGGTTCGTTTGATGGTTTCTCCATTTTTGAAAAACAGCTTGGTCTTGTGCAGGCCATCATCCTTGTTGATTAAGGGCTCGGGAATAAAAGCGTAGCCGAGATCATTGATCACCATTTCCTTGCTGATGTCATAGCTGTCTACGATTACAGTTGTTAGTGGCGGCACATTGTATCTTTCCGCCCACCAGCTGCGCAAGTTGTCATTGATAGATGTCTGGGGTCTGTATTTTCCAAGGGTGGGCTGCCTGATTTTATAGCTGTACTCGATTCTTTGTTGATTGGGCAATTCCTCGAGGTCGATCTCGTGCTTGGAGATCAGGCACAGATTCTCTTCCATAATTGGAAATTTTATCTTGGGCCATTTGTATTCACCCCGAATGAAGGCAATATCTACGCTTTCAGTTTCCAAAAGCTCAATGATTTTCGGAGAGGGACCTGTGTAAACGTTGTAAGTGACCTTAGGATACTGGGTGACAAAACTTTTCATCAGGGAGGGAAGAAAATACTTGGCAAAGATACTAGCTGCTCCTATTCGCAGGGTTCCTTGCACATCCGAAGACATGTTGGCGAGCGAGTCTTTCGCTATCCGGTATTCCACAAGCATTTTATTGGCAAAGGAAACGAGATACTCTCCCTGCGATGTAAATTTAATACGTTTTCCATTTTTGATCAAAATCTGTGTACCTAGCTCTTTTTCCAGCTGCTGTATCCGATACGTGAGAGCAGGCTGCGTCATATAGAGCCGCTCTGCTGCTTTCGTCAAATGCATCTCTTCGGCAATGTATCGAAGGATGGTAAAGTCTTTTTCTTCCAAGAGGCACCTCGCTTCTATAGGGGAGAATTGTCTATGTAGATTTTATGTCTTCTTGAAAAATTAGTCAATTCTATAAATTCTGTCAATATTAAAATTAATAAAATTTTTTTTGGAAAAATGATAGAATTTATTGATTTTACTTATCTAAAAAGCAGTCATATAATTTTAAA
>NZ_SOEE01000038.1 GCF_004366035.1 Cytobacillus oceanisediminis | reverse complement strand
ATAATAGAATCACTAGTGCGAATAGATGCTTTTGTATTAGAGAATACTTTTTTTATATATTTAACCCTATCTGAAGTTTCACCTGATAGTTCTCCGAATACTAAATCATGAGAAGGGCTAGTTTGAACAATTACGTTTTCCTCGTTTGTAGTAGATTCAATAAAGCATAGACCGCCCATCACATTATTATTTGGGAAGGCATTTAATAGTATGTCGAGATGGCTAATACCGTTTAATAAGGGAATGATAACCGTATCTTTACCCACAAATCGTTTTATATCTTCGACAGCACTATCCAAGTGATACGATTTAGTACTAACTAGAATTACATCATAATCTTCAGGAGGATAATTAGCTGTGATTGTTTTCGGCAAGATATTTACGTTTCCATGGATACTTTGTACTTTTATTCCATGTTCATTTATTAACAATTGCTTGTTTTTCCTTACCAAAAACGTAACATCCACTCCGTTTTCAAATAATCTTGTTCCAAAGTAGCCTCCAACTGCTCCAGCACCAACA
Organism: Cytobacillus oceanisediminis; assembly: GCF_004366035.1. Classification (GTDB taxonomy): domain Bacteria; phylum Bacillota; class Bacilli; order Bacillales; family Cytobacillaceae; genus Cytobacillus; species Cytobacillus oceanisediminis_C. Next base: position 6,313 of record NZ_SOEE01000038.1, on the reverse strand, counting down.
ACTAATACTTTCATAAGATACATTCCTCAATTCATCAAATTAGTTTTTTATTGACCCACTTATTTGTCTTTTAATGCATTTTCATGTTTTTAAGGAGCATCTTAGCCAGATAATAGAGTTTCCGAATTTTAGATATTTCAATTATTTACTGTTAATGCACCAAAACCCTTCCCTTATTGTTTCTTTAGGAATTTGTAAACATGTTTTCCTGAATGCCGCTCATTTAATCCTTCAATTATTTTTGATATTCCTAAATTACATCCAACATCAAAATGGTACAGTGGATGTAGAACTAGCTGATAAAACCTTAATGATTCCGCCTTTTTCAATCCTTGAATATTCTGATAATATAGGTATAAGCGGGATTCACATCAAGACCATGAATAACAATTTTGATATTCCATTTTCTTGTTGTCTGTATTCATTCATTAATATTATATTTATTAATATCTTTTCTGGTTGCACTCTACATAGCTCCTGTATTAATTGAAAATGTATTTTCTTCCTAATATGCCCCCTCTTCATCCGCTGGAATACCATATTTTTTGTCCATATAATAAAATTGAACCAAGCAATAAACTTATTTTATAATTTCAATAATATTATTTTTTGGAATATTCACTCCAAAATTTAGACTTAAAAATTATATAATATATTTTATGTGATATCAATTTATTTGAAATTAATTACATGTAAACAACATTAAATAAAATTTCTATTTAATGGTATAAAAAACCAATTTATATAGTATCAATGTCACTAGATTTTAAGTTATAATACAGATATGAATAACCCATTAAATATACCTAAAAAACAAAAACTTACAAAAAAGGGGCAAGAAACCCGCTCTCGAATTATTGTAGCAGCCGCAGAATTGATGTATGAACAGGGCGTAGCCAGAACTACAATTGAAGACGTTCAAAATAAAGCAAAAATAAGCGCATCACAGATGTATCATTATTTTAAAGAAAAAAAAGAGTTGGTACAGGAGGTTATTTCATACCAAACTTTAAGAGTAATAGGAACCCACAAACGGTACCTTAGTAATCTTGACTCCTTCGAAGCTCTATATGCTTGGAGGGATTTTATTGTAAATATTCAAATAAAACGAAATTGCGAAGGAGGGTGTCCTTTAGGGTCACTTGCAAGTGAATTAGTTGAAATAAATTCAGATGCACAACAGGAAATTATGTCTAGTTTCTTTGAGTGGGAAGATAGCATAAAAAAAGGTTTACGTTACATGCTTAATCAGGGTGAATTAAATTCAGATGCTGATCCTGATAAACTAGCACTCGCACTACTTGCTGCACTTCAAGGAGGCCTTTTGTTAACTCAAGTACGGCGAGATCCAACACCAATTATCATTGCGTTAGACACAATGATTGAACACATACACTCATTCAAAAAAATTTAAAAGTATTCCTGTCAATTTTGGTCACTATTAAATTAATACCTTACAAATTACTTTATATATTTCCATAGATGATTTAATTAAAATTCAATCCATCCAATTGATAGAAACTTTCGATGTGCATTTCGACTTTTTTTAAAGAAGATGAACAATACAATGACTGAAAATACCATATTCCGTAATATTTATACTATCTACTTATGTCCAAAACTTTGATGCAAAAGTTACTTTATTTTAAGAATCCTAAAAGTTAGTCAAAAAGAGAAGGGCCAATAACAGAAAAAACGTAATTAAGCCCTCCAAACGAGGGAATTTGTACTATGCCCAGCAAACGTATGGCGTAGGGTTTTGTGGCGAAATGAGTATATCTTTCAAATTTAAATAGGATGGTTCGCGAACACATCAGTACTTTTAGAATATACAAAAAACAAACGGAATTTTGTCCTCTTGTGATAGGCAGTCAGTTATTCAGCACACTCTCGTTCTTTTCTTATTCCGCCAAACGGAGTTTTCGGTTGGCGCCGCATCATAAGGGTTTGTGTACAAGGTGTTCGTTTGTGTTCGTTTGTCTTCTTTTCCTACGCTTAAACCACCATATATACAATCCTGAAAACATGAGGAAAACAGGTACTAGGCCGGCGAGTGCATAGACAATTTTTAAGAACATGCTAAAATCTACAGCAGTATGGATCGGAAACAGCCACACCTTCCCGATCCAGCCAGGTGTTGTATCTATCCCTTGCTTTCCAATAATCTCGCCTGTGTATTGATTCATGTAAATTCGGTTACTTCCAAACCCCGGATCCTGAAGGCGTTTTGTTCGGAACTCAATGGCTTTTTCCGGTGATGCTGGATAGCGAATTTGGGAAAGAACATTGTTGTTTGGTTCATTCTCTTTTAATTTGGCAAGGAGTACATCTAGGGGCAGCTCCCCTTCAGGTGTTGGCTGCAACGTCAGCTCTTCAGCGGACATGGTGGAGTCTATACCAAACCATCCCAACATACCTACATAGAAAGGTATCAGCGCTCCACTTAGCGTAATTACCAGCAAAATTGGGATTGTGTACACTCCGATTACTTTGTGCCAGCTGGAGAACCTCGCATAAGAATTAGGCGCGTTCTTTCTCAACTTTAAGCCTTGGATCGTCTTTTTAATTCCGGGCCACCACATATATAGTCCGGTAAGTAGAATAAAGGCTAAAATAAACCCGATCCATCCTACTACATAAATACCATAAACCGGAATGAGCAGAGTCGAGTGAAATGACTTCAACCACACTATAAATGGACTTTCATCACCCTCATTGCCATTTATCTCACCTGTACCTGGATCGATACTTAATGTATGAACCGTCTTTCCTTCCTTGACCCAGTAAAGATACGTTCCTAAGCCAAATGGGCCATCCGGTGTGTAGATGCGATTAATTTTCCCCTTCGGATAAGCTTCTTTAATATTGCTTTCTATTTCTGAATAGGTAGCATTCCCCGCACTTACCTTGTATAGCTCTGGATGCTGGAATTTCTTAATATCATGATCAAAGACTAGAATACTGCCTGAAACACAGAGTAGTACGATAAAGATTCCGAACATTAAACTTAAATACAAATGGACCTTTCCAATTACCTTCTTTACACTCATAAAATGCACCCCCATTTTCATATTTTTATAGATAATAGTAGAAATATTCAAATACCTTCCCTAATCGATAGGTGAAATTAATAATTTTGCGGATTTTTTGCGAAACATTCTATGAGTGAAAACAATAGGGTATTACACTAAGTCTACCTGCTCTTTATACGAATTCTACTAAGATTCATTTGGTGAAACTACCAATTTCTTCAATCTTTCGACTGATCTCATCCGACAATACCTCATACCCTAGTTCTCCAAAATGAAGTCCATCGTTTCTTTGCCCGCGCAATACCTCGTTTCGATTCGGCAGAGACATTATTCGCGCGAAGAAATCTAGGTAATGGCTGCCTGTTTCTTCACTTACTTCCCAGACGACATCGGCATATTGCTGTAGCACATCATTCGTCCGGAACTCCTGTAAACTCTCGTCAACCGGTGCAGGACTGATCAGGATCACCCTTTTTGGACCTATGATCGTAACCACTTCCGTTAGCTTACTCTTGAAGTCTGGCAGTGGAACCATTTTGTTAAAGGCAGCATCGTTCGAACCAAAAAACACGGTCACTAGATCCGGCTCGTGAATCAAGACGTCTTTCTCTACTCTCTCCAGCGCATGAAACGTATTGTTGCCTGGCACGCCAGCGTTTACAACATCCCAGTCTGTGCCCAGTTTCGCTTCCAGCATGATCGACAACAAGGGACGATCCCAGCCTTCTGTCCTCGCTGTTAGGCTGTCTCCAAAACAGACGACTTTCATGAATGGGCTCCTTTCTACGGGTAAAAGTAAGCTTAATTTCGAGGAGAGAACGAATACTTTTTATACTCGTACTGGTCAGGGGGTCCAATTGCAATCCATAAATGACCTTTAGCCGGCTCCGCGATCACAGAAGCAAAAGTAATGATATCCGTCGCCTTCTCCCCTGGTGCCTGCATGCCTTCATCTCCTTCTATCTGGCACAGGCAATGTGGAAAACTTCCACGGTCACGCAAAATGTCCTGCATCACTTCTGCATTCAGCTTGCCCCTATTCGCGTCCAGCATCTCCTCCATCCGGGCAATTCGAACTCGCGAATTTTCCAGCTCAATGCCTGTTAAGCGTTCTTCATCCAGCAGCTGCGGACTAACGAAATGATTGGAGTGCGCTAGGATACCGTTCTTTGCCTCAATTAAGGAGATTTTGGATGGAATAGTTTCCACATCAGCGATCCCGCCTTGCTTGTCCAACATAAGCAGGTTACGCGAGGAGGCGCGATAGACGCTGTCTACTAGATTCACCGCTTCAGCCACTGTGCTGCATGTCAAAGCCAGCTTGGTCAAAAAGTACCGCGGGAATCCTACTCGCCACCCGTCACACGTCACAAAGTTGCCGAATGCACCTACACCAGCATCGTTAATACCGATAAAGGAGATTTGACCCGCAGGCGTTAGCATCATGGTGGCTGGTCCTTGATCAGGAATCGACTCGATGACGACGCTCAGCTCACCATAAAAAGCAGGCAGATCCGCATTCTGACCGATGAGCGGTGAGCCGTCTGCAGTTACTTCTGAAGCCACTGCAAATGTTGTGCACTCTGTTTGATTCGTTTGAAAGATTTTATTCAATTCTGCCCGAACTTGCAGGAGATAGGATTCACCCAGGGAGATTCCCGCTCCTTCTGCCAACCCCTGAATTTCTTCATCAAATTGGGGGGCATATTTCTGGACGTAGCTGTGGTACTTCAGGGCCGCTTCAATTACTTCTTCACGTGTGGGTACGTTGTATTTACGACGAAGACGCTCGGTAGCCATCTCCAAATTTTTATGGATCAGCTCTCTGCACGCTTCCCCATGCTGCTGGCCGATCTGGCGATGTGTCCCCTGAAAATGATAAAATGGAAAGCTCTTGGTAGAACGGTTTAAAAGCTTCTCAGACCTTGATTTGTTCATGGATGGTTCTCTCCTTTGTACATAGATATTTGATATCAATCGACTTCTAACGGGAAATGACAGGCTGCAACATGACCTTTCCCATACGCCGAAAGCTCAGGTGTCTTTTTCTCGCAGAGGGGTTGGGCGTAAGGACAACGCGTATGAAAGTGGCAGCCAGACGGGGGAGCTGCCGGATTTGGCAAATCCCCCTGCAAAACGATCCGTTCCTTCCGTTGAAACGGGTCCGGAATAGGTACGGCAGATAACAGCGCTTTGGTGTACGGATGCTTCGGATTAGCAAATAATGTGTCCCGATCAGCCAGCTCCACGATTCTTCCCAGATACATCACGGCGACCCTGTCACTGATATGCTTCACTGCTGGCAATCCATGGGCGATAAAGATGTAGGTCAGCCCCAATTCGTTTTGCAGCTTGTGAAGCAGATTTAAGATCTGGGATTGAATCGATACATCCAATGCAGATACGGCTTCATCACAGACAATGATCTTTGGATTCAGAGCAAGTGCTCGAGCAATACCAATGCGTTGTCTCTGCCCACCACTGAACTCGTGTGGATGACGGTTGAGATGGTGAGTATCCAGTCCAACTAGCCGCAAGAGCTCAGCTACCTTCTCTCTGCGTTCCTTTTTGCTGTATCGTTCAAATATTTTCAAAGGCTCCCCTACAATGTCCTCCACTCGCATGCGAGGATTCAGTGAAGAGTACGGATCCTGAAAAATCATTTGCAGATTTCGTCGCGCTTCTTTCATTTCGGACTTATTTAGAGTAGAGACGTTTTTCCCCTGGAACCAAATTTCGCCTTCTGTCGGCTCCAATAGCTGCAATATCATTTGTCCAACCGTTGATTTTCCACAACCGGATTCTCCCACGATTCCTAACGTCTCTCCTTGTTGAACGGTGAAATCAAGACCATCTACCGCCCGTACATGACCCACCTCTGACGAGAATACCCCCTTTTTAAATGGATAGTATTTTTTGAGTTTTTTGACTTCTAATAACGGAGCCGAATCTAGTGCCATCGCGATCACCCCCTATGTTTGCAAACAACGCACCAAATGATTCTCCCTGTACTCTTCCAGCTGAGGCTTGTTCTTTATGCATTTTACCGTCGCCTTTGGGCAACGCGGGTGGAACGAACACCCCTTTGGCATGTCCAGCGGATTGGGAACGGAGCCTATTATAGAATCCAATTCCTCCAGCTGTTCATCCATTTTCGGCAGCGACTTCATTAGCCCCATTGTGTACGGATGCTTTGGATTAGCAAATAAATCAAAAACAGAAGCATCCTCCACCACTTCTCCGGCATACATCACTACGACCCTGTCGGCCATTTCCGCCAC
>NZ_SOEE01000037.1 GCF_004366035.1 Cytobacillus oceanisediminis | reverse complement strand
ATAATAGAATCACTAGTGCGAATAGATGCTTTTGTATTAGAGAATACTTTTTTTATATATTTAACCCTATCTGAAGTTTCACCTGATAGTTCTCCAAATACTAAATCATGAGAAGGGCTTGTTTGAACAATTATGTTTTCCTCGTTTATAGTAGATTCAATAAAGCATAAACCGCCCATCACATTATTATTTGGGAAGGCATTTAATAGTATGTCGAGATGGCTAATACCGTTTAATAAGGGAATGATAACCGTGTTTTTACCCACAAATCGTTTAATATCTTCGACAGCACTATCCAAGTGATATGATTTAGTACTAACTAGAATTACATCATAATCTTCAGGGGGATAATTAGCTGTTATTGTTTTCGGCAAGAAATTTACGCTCCCATGGATACTTTGTACTTTTATTCCATTTCCGTTTATTAACAATTGTTTGTTTTTCCTTACCAAAAACGTAACATCCACTCCGCTTTCAAATAATCTTGTTCCAAAGTATCCTCCAACTGCTCCAGCACCAACAACTAATACTTTCATAAGATACATTCCTCAATTCATCAAATTAGTTTTTCAGACCCACTTATTTGTCTTTTTAATAATGCATTTTCACGTTTTTAAGGAGCATCTTAGCCAGGTATCAGGGTTTCCGAAAATTTAGGTATTTCAATTATTTACGGTTAATGCACTAAACCCTTCCCTTATTGTTTCTTTGGAAATTTACAAATCATTTTTTCCTGTAAACCCCTCATTTAATCCTTCAATTATGATATTCCTAAATTAGATCGAACACCAAAATGGTACAATGGATGTAGAACTAGCTGATAAAACCGTAAGACTTCCGCTCTTGAAATCATTGAATATTCTGATAATAAAAGATTTTTTGTATATATGTATAAACGAGATTGACATCTAATGGATCATGAATAACAATTTTGATATTCCATTTTCTTATTGTGATATTCATTCATCAATATGATATTTACTAATATCTTTTCTGGTTGAACTCTACATCGATCCTGTATTAATTGAAAATGTATTTTCTTCCTAATATGCCCCCTCTACACCCGATAGAATACCTTATTTTTTTCGTCCCTATAATATAAATGAACCAAGCAATAATATTATTTTCCTCCGAATAAGTATGTTTTTTTGGAATATACACTCCAAAATCTAGACGTAAAAATTATATAATATACTTTATGCGATATCAATTAATTTGAATTTAATTACATGTAAACAACATTAAATAAAATTTACATTTAAAGGTATAAAATCTAATTTATATAGTATCAATGTCAATAGTTTTTAAGTTATAATACAGATATGAATAACTCATTAAATATACCTAAAAAACAAAAACTTACAAAAAAGGGCCAAGAAACCCGCTCTCGAATTATTGTAGCAGCCGCAGAATTGATGTATGAACAGGGCGTAGCTAGAACTACAATTGAAGACGTTCAAAATAAAGCAAAAATAAGCGCATCACAGATGTATCATTATTTTAAAGAAAAAAAAGAGTTGGTACTGGAGGTTATTTCATACCAAACTTCAAGAGTAATAGGAACCCATACACGGTACCTTAGTAATCTTGACTCCTTCGAAGCTCTATATGCTTGGAGGGATTTTATTGTAAATATTCAAATAAAACGAAATTGCGAAGGAGGCTGTCCTTTAGGGTCACTTGCAAGTGAATTAGTTGAAATAAATTCAGATGCACAACAGGAAATTATGTCTAGTTTCTTTGAATGGGAAGATAGTATAAAAAAAGGTTTACGTTATATGCTTAATCATGGTGAATTAAATTCAGATGCTGACCCTGATAAACTAGCACTTGCACTACTTGCGGCACTTCAAGGTGGCCTTTTGTTAACTCAAGTAAGGCGAGATCCAACACCAATTATCGTTGCGTTAGATACAATGATTGAACACATAATCTCATTCAAAAAAGTTTAAAAGTATTCCTATCAAGTTTTATCACTATTAAATTTATACTTTACAAATTACTTTATACATTTCCATAAATGATTTATTTAAAATTCAATCCACCCGTTAGGAAGTTTTCGACGTTTCATCGGCTATTTTTAAAGAAGATGAACAATATAATGACTGAAAATACCATATCCCGTAATATTTCTACTATCTACTTATGTCCAAACTTTGATTCAAAAGTTATTTATTTAAAGAATCCTAAATGGAGTAAGAATACATTTCAACCTAGGATAATTATTTTAGTCAAAAAAGAAGGGCCAATAACAAAAAAAACGTAATTAAGCCCTCCAAACATGGGAATTTGTACAATGCCCTTCAATTTTGTGCAGCAAACGTATGGCGTAGGGTTTGTGGCGAAATGAGTATATCTTTCAAATTTAAATAGGATGGTTCGCGAACACATCAGTACTTTTAGAATTTACAAAAAAACAAACGGAATTTTGTCCTCTTGTGATAGGCAGTCAGTTATTCCGCACACTCTCGTGTAAATAATACAATCCGCTCTTTTTTGCGTTTCCCTTATTGTATTGTTATCATTCGTCCCCGGGTTAATGCCCTTCTTGAGTGAAGGGCATAATTTATACTACCGCAAACGCTGACCAAACTAGACAGTATTAAACTAAAGCATCATTCTATGGAGAAACCGGAATCGGTAACACGTTCAACATTCATTAAATACATCGGTACCTCGATATCTCCGTTATCATTGGTTCCAAGGCTTTTTCGTCTTGATCAATTCTTACTTTTCTTCATTGGATAGCTTTTCTGTTGTGTAGACGCGATCAATTTTCCCCTCTGGGAAACGCCACTTTCTATTTTTGAAAAGGCTGCAACGTTCTATACCTAGACACATATAATATGTATCGAGTTCATATTCCACATATTGGATCATGGATAGATTCTTTAAAAAAGATGAGATTTTCATTTCCCCAAAAGGTGGAAGTGAGAACTTGTAGCCCCTCCCCCGCCTGAGCAAGAGTACCAGTATTCTGCATAGCAGAAGCCAACAAGACAAATACTACATATTTTTGTCGATACTGCGCTTTTCTTATTCCAGCAAACGGAGTTTTCGGTTGGCTCCGCATCATAAGTGTTTGTTTACAAGTTGTTCGTTTGTGTTCGTTTGTCTTCTTTTCCTACGCTTAAACCACCATATATACAATCCTGAAAACATGAGGAAAACAGGTACTAAGCCGGCGAGTGCATAGACAATTTTTAAGAACATGCTAAAATCTACAGCAGTATGGATCGGAAACAGCCACACCTTCCCGATCCAGCCAGGTGTTGTATCTATCCCTTGCTTTCCAATAATCTCGCCTGTGTATTGATTCATGTAAATTCGATTACTTCCAAACCCTGGATCCTGAAGGCGTTTTGTGCGGAACTCAATGGCTTTTTCCGGTGATGCTGGATAACGAATTTGGGAAAGAACATTGTTGTTTGGTTCATTCTCTTTTAATTTGGCAAGGAGTACATCTAGGGGCAGCTCCCCTTCAGGTGTTGGCTGTAACGTCAGCTCTTCAGCGGACATGGTGGAGTCGATACCAAACCATCCCAACATACCTACATAGAAAGGTATCAGCGCTCCACTTAGCGTAATTACCAGCAAAATGGGGATTGTATACACTCCGATTACTTTGTGCCAGCTGGAGAACCTCGCATAAGAATTAGGCGCGTTCTTTCTCAACTTTAAGCCTTGGATCGTCTTTTTAATTCCGGGCCACCACATATATAGTCCGGTAAGTAGAATAAAGGCTAGGATAAACCCGATCCATGCTACTACATAAATACCATAAACCGGAATGAGCAGAGTCGAGTGAAATGACTTCAACCATACGATAAATGGACTTTCATCACCCTCATTGCCATTTATCTCACCTGTACCTGGATCGATACTTAATGTATGAACCGTCTTTCCTTCTTTGACCCAGTAAAGATACGTTCCTAGGCCAAATGGGCCCTCCGGTGTGTAGATGCGATTAATTTTCCCATTCGGATAAGCTTCTTTAATATTGCTTTCTATTTCTGAATAGGTAGCATTCCCCGCACTTACATTGTATAGCTCCGGATGCTGGAATTTCTTAATATCATGATCAAAGACTAGAATGCTGCCTGAAACACAGAGTAGTACGATAAAGATTCCGAACACTAAGCTTAAATACAAATGGACCTTTCCAATTACCTTCTTTACACTCATAAAATGCACCCCATTTTCATATTTTTATAGATAATAGTAGGAATATTAAAGCATCTCCCCTGATCGATAGGTAAAATTTTTGCGGCTTTTTTGCGAAACATTCTATGAGTGAAAACAATAGGGTATTACACTAAGTCTACCTGCTTTTTATACGAATTCTACTAAGATTCAATTGGTGAAACTAGCAATTTCTTCAATCTTTCGACTGATCTCTTCCGACAATACCTCATACCCTAGTTCTCCAAAATGAAGTCCATCGTTTCTTTGCCCGCGCAATACCTCGTTTCGATTCGGCAGAGACATTATTCGCGCGAAGAAATCTAGGTAATGGCTGCCTGTTTCTTCACTCACTTCCCAGACGACATCGGCATATTGCTGTAGCACATCATTCGTCCGGGACTCCTGTAAACTCTCGTCAACCGGTGCAGGACTGATCAGGATCACCCTTTTTGGACCTATGATAGTAACCACTTCCGTTAGCTTACTCTTGAAGTCTGGCAGTGGAACCATTTTGTAAAAGGCAGCATCGTTCGCCCCAAAAAACACGGTCACTAGATCCGGCTCGTGAATTAAGACGTCTTTCTCTACTCTCTCCAGCGCATGAAACGTATTGTTGCCTGGCACGCCAGCATTTACAACATCCCACTCTGTGCCCAGTTTCGCTTCCAGCATGATCGACAACAAGGGACGATCACGTCCTTCTGTCCTCGCTGTTAAGCTATCTCCAAAACAGACTACTTTCATGGATGGGCTCCTTTCTACACGTAAAGGTAAGCTTAATTTCGAGGAGAGAATGAATACTTTTTGTACTCGTACTGGTCAGGAGGTCCAATTGCAATCCATAAATGACCTTTAGCTGGCTCCGCGATCACAGAAGCAAAAGTAATGATATCCGTCGCCTTCTCCCCTGGTGCCTGCATGCCTTCATCTCCTTCTATCTGGCACAGGCAATGCGGAAAACTTCCACGGTCACGCAAAATGTCCTGCATCACTTCTGCATTCAGCTTGCCCCTATTCGCGTCCAGCATCTCCTCCATCCGGGCAATTCGAACTCGCGAATTTTCAAGCTCAATGCCTGTTAAGCGTTCTTCATCCAGCAGCTGCGGACTGACGAAATGATTGGAGTGAGCTAGGATACCGTTCTTTGCCTCAATTAAGGAGATTTTGGATGGAATAGTTTCCACATCAGCGATCCCGCCTTGCTTGTCCAGCATAAGCAGGTTACGCGAGGAGGAGCGATAGACGATGTCTACTAGATTCACCGCTTCAGCCACCGTGCTGCATGTCAAAGCCAGTTTGGTCAAAAAGTACCGCGGGAATCCTACTCGCCACCCGTCACACGTCACAAAGTTGCCGAATGCCCCTACACCAGCATCGTTAATACCGATAAAGGAGATTTGACCCGCAGGCGTTAGCATCATGGTGGCTGGTCCTTGATCAGGAATCGACTCGATGACGATGCTCAGCTCACCATAAAAAGCAGGGAGATCCGCATTCTGACCGATGAGCGGTGAGCCGTCTGCTGTTACTTCTGAAGCCACTGCAAATGTTGTGCACTCTGTTTGATTCGTTTGAAAGATTTTATTCAATTCTGCCCGAACTTGCAGGAGATAGGATTCACCCAGGGAGATTCCCGCTCCTTCTGCCAACCCCTGAATTTCTTCATCAAATTGGGGGGCATATTTCTGGACGTAGCTGCGGTACTTCAGGGCAGCTTCAATTACTTCTTCACGTGTGGATACGTTGTATTTACGACGAAGACGCTCGGTAGCCATCTCCAAATTTTTATGGACCAGCTCTCTGCACGCTTCCCCATGCTGCTGGCCGATCTGGCGGTGTGTACCCTGAAATTGATAAAATGGAAAGCTTTTGGTAGAACGGTTTGAAGGCTTCTCAGACCTCGATTCACTCATGGATGGTTCTCTCCTTTGTACATAGATATTTGATATCAATCGACTTCTAACGGGAAATGACAGGCTGCAACATGACCTTTCTCATACGCCAAAAGTTCTGGTGCCTTTGTCTCGCAGAGGGGTTTGGCGTAAGGACAACGAGTATGAAAGTGGCAGCCAGGCGGGGGAGCTGCGGGATTCGGCAAATCTCCCTGCAAAACGATCCGTTCCTTCCGTTGCAACGGGTTCGGAATCGGAACGGCAGATAACAACGCTTTGGTATACGGATGCTTCGGATTGGAAAATAGAGTATTCCGATCAGCCATCTCCACGATTCTTCCCAGATACATCACGGCGATCCTGTCACTGATATGCTTGACTGCTGGTAATCCATGGGCAATAAAGATGTAGGTCAGCCCCAGTTCGTTTTGCAGCTTGTGAAGAAGATTTAAGATTTGGGATTGGATCGATACATCCAATGCAGATACGGCTTCATCACAGACAATGATCTTTGGATTCAGAGCAAGCGCTCGAGCAATACCAATGCGTTGCCGCTGCCCACCACTGAACTCGTGTGGATGACGGGTAAGATGGTGTGTATCTAGCCCAACGAGCCGTAAAAGCTCAGCTACCTTTTCTCTGCGTTCTTTTTTGCTGTATCGTTCAAATATTTTCAAAGGTTCCCCTACGATGTCCTCCACTCGCATGCGGGGATTCAGTGAAGAGTACGGGTCCTGAAAGATCATTTGCAGATTTCGTCGCGCTTCTTTCATTTCGGACTTACCTAGAGTAGAGACGTTTTTCCCCTGGAACCAAATTTCGCCTTCTGTTGGCTCCAACAGCTGCAATATCATCTGTCCTACGGTTGATTTTCCACAACCGGATTCTCCCACGATCCCTAACGTCTCTCCTTGTTGAACGGTGAAATCAAGACCATCTACCGCCCGTACATGACCCACCTCTGACGAGAATATCCCCTTTTTAAATGGATAGTATTTTTTCAGTTTTTTGACTTCTAATAACGGAGCCGAATCTAGTGCCATCGCGATCACCTCCCTATGTTTGCAAACAACGCACCAAATGATTCTCCTGATACTCTTCCAGCTGCGGCTTATTCTGTATGCATTTTACCGTCGCCTTTGGGCAGCGAGGGTGGAACGAACACCCCTTTGGCATCTCCAGCGGATTGGGAACGGAGCCTAAAATAGAATCCAATTCCTCCAGCTGTTCATCCATTTTCGGCAGCGACTTCATTAGCCCCATTGTGTAGGGATGCTTTGGATTAGCAAATAAATCAAAAACAGAAGCATCCTCCACCACTTCTCCGGCATACATCACTACGACCCTGTCGGCCATTTCCGCCAC
>NZ_SOEE01000036.1 GCF_004366035.1 Cytobacillus oceanisediminis | reverse complement strand
AATTGATATATCATGCTTTTAGAAGAGAGTAATATGTCGGTTATTGAATGATTAAACAGAGGCATCATGTTTAACGGATGTGTATACGGCAAAACTAACAAATTCTCTGGAATAATAAAAATAATAGTGATCAGTAATCCAAAAAAACTTAATGCTGTAACCGACCGAAACCCGCCCGATACGGTATAGTAAATAAGCAACACCAAAATGGTGCATAAGAGTAACATATCCATTGAGGGAAACACCCAGACTTGAATAACTTCAATATAGGCTCTGAATTCCATATAAGCTCCGACACAAAAATAAAGAACGATTGCGAAATTGATTAGGTTCCCTGCAATTTTTCCGAAACATGATTTGTTAATTGCAGTTACATCTAGACTTTCTTGATTAGAACGTAAAATATTATAAATCATCCATAAGATTATATGAATGCTAATACCTACTAAAACAACAGAAATATAAGAATTATATCCGGCATGTTCGGCCAATTCTCGTTGGAAATTTAGTACTCCGACCCCGACCATACTGACATACATAAGTGGAACAATTAAGAATGGGGATATTTGGTGTTTTTCGTCAACAGGATTTTTCATATACTAAACACCTCACTAAACTGTACTTCCGGAGATCTTTCAACCACTGCCATTATTGGCGATTTTAACCTGGACACTCACTGTTGTTTCTATTTCTTGATAAATGTTTTCAAAATCTTGGGCATTCCATTCCTTAGACCGACTCCTTACCAAGTCGCCCAGGCCCACTGGATCAACCTTATTTTCCTTCATTAGTGACAATAATTTTTCAATTTCTGTTTTAAAATAAGAACCCATAGTTTTTTCAAGCTGTGCAAGCTGCTCTTCTGATTTCAAATCCACCCAATCAGGGACATCCTGAAGTTCCGTCTCCATATCCACCCGAATTGAAATAGAAGGGATTGGATTAACTTTTTTTACAATATAGTTTGTATTTGAATGCATGCTTCTCAATAAAATAGAATCTTCATCCTGTTTGGTTGATGCTTTTCCTGCAACTGGAACCGCGTAGCTTCCATTTTTCGAGTTCTGAATTAGCATTTTTAATAAGAAAGCTTCCTTCATGCTAATTTCGGTTATCTTTTGATCTCTTTTAAATAAAGCCAGACCATCGATTATTACTTCCCCGTGATCTTTTTTAAAATACGGTAAAAACATGTCTCGTCCTTCACCATAATAATTAAACAAGGATTCATGAAGATTCATCAGCGGTAAATTTCCGTTTTTCATGTTTTGCTCAATCAAATCAGATAAAAAAAAAGGTTCTTGGGTTTCTTGGATGATTCCCAACAGTTCCGAAGCTTCCCCATCCGCAACTCCAAGCTGAAGCCGTGATGAAATTTTAGGGTCGAGGAATAAATTATGGATTTCAGCTCCAATCCCTTTTTCAGCAGGAGTGTTTCCAAATAACACCATCCGTAACTGCCCCCTTTCAAGGGGATCTTTTGTCCGCGTATTTAGTCGTGACAGAATGCCTTTTTTAGAGTTGGATTCCGTATGTAAAACTTGTAGTTCTGTATTTCCCTGTTCTTTAAAGTTAGAAATTAGAGCAGCGCTTTTTAGGGTATTCGATACGGTATCAAAGGTAATTGCATGGACAAGTACAATCTCATTCACAATTTTTTGTTCGGAACAAGACGATAAAACTGCACACAAAATGATAACCAGAAAAATTTTCCTCCTATACATACTGACCCTCTTTTCATCATTTATTCTTCATCTAAGTCATTTTTCTGTTTAACTGATTTAGGCAAATACCTAAATAAAGAATTTGGTCTTAAATGTTGAGGTCTTTTATTCAGAAATTGAAAGGATGAACGTATAAAACTGTCTTTCAGATCCTTAGTCCTTAATGGAAAAATTGGAACAATGTAAGGAGAACCTAATGATTTTAAACGACTAAGATGGACGAGCAAAAAGCCCACCCCAATAAATAGGCCAATTTCCCCCCATATCGCTGACAGAATGATGATAGGAAAACGTAAAAATCGTATCGCATTTGACATCTTATATATCGGTGTCGTAAATGAGGCTAAAGCCGATAGCGAGACCAGAATTAGTAAAATATTACTTGTTAAAGCTGCTTCGACTGCAGCTTGACCAATAACAATTCCTCCGACAATACCTAAGGTTTGGCCAATTTTTGTTGGTAATCTGGCCCCTGCTTCCCGAAGAAATTCAATGGTTATTTCTAAAAAAAGCACTTCAATGAAGGGCGGAAATGGAACGTTTTTTCTGGAAAAGATAAGGGGGCTAAGCAAATCTTTTGGAATGACTTCATAATGGAATGTGGTTATTGCAACATACATTGACGTGGCAAACAGCGAAAAAATGACACCAAAGATTCGAATCAATCGAAAAAAAGAACCTAATATCCATGGCAAATAATAATCTTCCGGGGAAATAAAAAAATCAAACAATGTAGAGGGTCCCGTAACAATATAAGGCGACCCGTCGGTAATGACTGCGACTTGCCCGTTAATAAGTGAATACACCACTCGTTCCCTGCGTTCTGTTGATGCAAACAATGGAAATGGAGTCAAAGAATTGTCTGATATTATTTGGTCCAGTACGGACGAATCAAACACCACATCGTGATCAATAGCAGTAAGTCTTTGCTCAAAAGTTTGAATATGCTGTTTATTTGTCACCCCATCGATATAAATTATTGCGACCCTTGTTTTTGAAGTTGTTCCTACGATAATTTCTTTTATAATCAAGTTGGGGATATTGATTTGTGCTCTTAGTAAACTGATGTTTGTATCCAGGTCCTCTACGAAACCGACTTTAGGTCCGACGACGCTAAACTCGTTTTCTGTATCATTATTTTCTCGCAATCCACGATGGTCGGCTAAATTTACCAACGCACACTTTGGATTGTTTTCATGAAGTTGAACGAGCGCATACCCTTTCAGTAGTTTGGATTGAATATTGGTTAACTCATCGGTAATCTCTATATCATTAATGGGAATCCAAGCTTTAATATCCTCGATTTTCTTGATTTTTGAATCCAATGAGCGATTTTGCAGCACAAGAATCAAATGTTGCTGCATCCACTTTGCATCGACTAAGGTAATATAATAGAAAATATTCACTTCTTGTTTTCCAAGTAAAATCGAGGTTTTCTTAAAGTCACTCGATTGTCTGGAAAATTGTAATAATTGATCGAGGTTTTTAAATTCAGTTTTCATTGCGAATAAATCCTTCCTGGCCAAAGTCTCCAAATGTTCTTTATGGTACTATGTTATTTTTGTAAAAAACTCTTTTTTTATACATAAGTGGAATCACACAAAAAAATGTCTGTCCAAGGACGGTGAACGTTGATCTGTATTTCTTTCAGTCGGGCCATGGGTGGGTATTGGAGGCTATTGGCAAAACGTCGTGGTTATCCAGTAACGGGTCCCGGATTTTTTGGGATATGGGGACTAAGCGGACATTTTCACGATATGTTGAACCGCAAATCGAGAATAACCGAGAATTCAGGCTTTATCTGCGGTTCGTACCGAATCTGAAAATATCGAAGACTATAAATGCGCTATTTGCCGAGAAATGGAGCTGTTGAAGTAGAGAGCTTGTAGTACCAGTTTTTTTCGACTCATCGGTAGATTTCGTAAGTACGGAATCGCGTTGAATATTTATGGGATGATTTTGAACCGACTACAAGGAGAATTATTCCAAGTCTTTACTCTCGGGTTAGACTGTTTTATAAAGGAATCGCTCGGAAACCGTCCAGCCCTTTGCATCTTTTTAAATGGAAACATGATGATCTTCGATGAACTGGAACCTTAGTTCTTTACTTTGCTATAGACTCTACACACATTGAAAAGCAAAGACCACCGGATATCCGGTGGTCTTTGCTTTTACCTTAAGGACTTGTAAATTGCTTTTAGGTTCCCATGTTCGAAGCCGGAAATGACAGGGCCTCAAGGCTGACGATGATTCACGAGGCCCGTTCCGTGATTGCTTACGAACGAACGCGGATGATCGTCTTTCCCTTAATCCGGTCGGTTGGGTTGAAGGCGGCGACAGCATCGTCGAGGGTCGCCACATTGCCGATGTTCGTTCGCAGCCGACCATCCCGGACCCGCTGGACGATCTCTCCCAGTTGGGCGCGATCAGCCTCAACGACGAAATCAATCGCCAAACCATCGGCCGGCTGTGCCTCCGGCGGACCGGCGATTGTCACCAGCATTCCACCGGCGCGTACCAGACCCGCTGACCTCTTCCCGATGTCGCCACCGATCACGTCGAAAACTAGATCGACGCCTCCGACCTCTTCCAGCGATTCGTTGTCAAGATCGACGAATTCCTGAGCGCCGAAGTTGAGCGCCGTCTGACGGTCTTCGGAACGTCCAGTGCCGATGACGTAGGCTCCTGCCTCGCGGGCAAGCTGCGTCACCATCGAGCCGACTCCACCTGCCGAGCCGTGCACGAGGACGCTTTGCCCTGCCTGGAATCGGCCGTGCACGAACAGTCCCTGCCACGCGGTCAGACCTGAGATCGGTAGGCTCGCTCCCTCCGTGAAGTCGATATCGCCTGGTAACGGCGCGAGGTTTCGTGCCTCGACGGCCACGTACTCTGCGAGGGTTCCGTCGCGCGTCCAGTCCGTGATCCCGAATACCCGTTGTCCTACCGACAGCCCCCTCGTGCCATATCCGAGAGAGCTGACCACTCCGGCCACCTCGTGGCCGGGGATTGACGGTGTGCGGTCTCGACCATTGCGATCGGTCCAGGTTCCGGGCCACGTTAGCTCGCCTGGGGTGAATCCCGACGCATGAACCTGAACGACGACATCATTCCCCGCCGCCTTCGGTTCCGGACGCTCCGCCAAAGTCATCCCGGCCGTTCCCGCGGCCTCATCTGTCACTACAATCGCTTTCATTTGAATACCTCCCTGTATAGTCTTCGCCTGTACTGCACGTCGGTTCGAAAGCTATTAGCGCCGCCAAATCCCCGCTTACCACGGCAGTTAAACTGGCGTAGAGGCGCTGCTACAACCCACGTTATTCGTTTGTTGATCACGATGGATTGTCACCATCGTTCTCACCTCACCATTGATTAATTGCTTAAACGGATAAAATCAGATACAAAAAATGATGGAAGCCACTTTAATTAGTTTGTACCGCTCACATACGATATGAAAGGGAGCGTCGCATCGGCAACATTCATAAGCAACCCAAAATCTGTCTTCACGGACTTGCTTGGTAAGCATAATTACACGTGCTGCCATATTATATTTATTTGACCCACTTCACAACATCATCAAACGGAAGGCGTATTCTAGGACCCGGCTCTTTTTTGCGATAACCGAAGGCAATCATGACCGAGATAGTAAAGTGTCCGTCCTCTAGCAGCCCTTCCTCTTCCAACAGCTGATTGATTTTCTCTATGTTAAAGCCTTCGATCGGACATGAATCAATGCCGATTAGTGCCGCAGACGTCATCATGTTCGCAAGCGGTATGTACGTCTGCTTGATGGCCCAATCGGTAAGAAAGCGTTCATGATCCAGGAGCTTGAAATCATGTCTCTGGAACTCTTCAAAGATTTCAAGATGCCTTTTCAGGCGTTCCTTTGGAACAGCTTTGGACTGCTGCTCCTTCTGGTAGGCGGAGTCATATCTCATATCCAGCGGTGTCCGGGACAGAATAATGACGAAATGACTGGCCTCTGGCAGTTTGCTGGCCGCACCATACGAAGAATTTTTTATTTTGTTCAGAAGCTGTTCGTTTTGAACAACAACAAATTTCCACGGCTCAGAGCTAAACGAGCTGGGCGAGAGCCGGCCCGTTTCCAAAATAAATTTAAAGTTCTCGTCGGAGATGGTTTTGCTTGGATCGAATTCTTTGGTTGCATGGCGAAAATGATAAGCTTTCAAAATTTCTTCCTTGGTCATTGTCATGATATATTCTCCTCTTTACTAACATTTAGTACAGATGCATAGCTGCCAGATGTACAACAGCAACCTACGTCTGCCGCTCGTTGCCTTATCAAATTGTTCGACTATTTCATAAAATCGTGGAGCTTCTCTATAAATAAAGTCCTGTTCGAGCGCCGGCTCCGATTGTCGCTGAACACACCCATTAAAGCTTCTCTTGTATCACCAGCATATATGGATATGTCCGGTCTCATCGTACGTACTGCAAGATAATTATATTGTGATATCCATTTCTTCAGACTTGTTCTTGGCAAGAACAATTGCCACAAATGAATGATGTAAAAATCGTTAAAGCTTTTTTAGCTCTTGCAAAATTTCCTCCGGGCTTTGACGCTGCATGAAATTCGGATTGACATAGGTGGAGCGAATAATGGCGCTCTCATCAATCATGAAAGTAGCAGGAACAGGTAAAACCCATTTCGAGGTATTGTTGTACTCCGCAAGATTAAGTCCGATACCTTCCATGATTTCCTTGACTCCCTGCGGAACATCGAAGAGCAGATTATATTTGGCCGTTACCAACCCGTTTGGATCGCTAAGGACTTGAAATTCCAATCCTTCCTTTTCCTGAAGGGATAATGAATGATCTGGCTTTTGCGGGCTAATCGTTATAAGCTGCGCGCCTATCTCCTGGATTTCAGGCAATATCTGCTGGTAAGCCTTTAATTGCATATTGCAAAAAGGACACCATCCGCCGCGATAGAAGACCAGTACAACCGGCCCTTTCGCGAGCTCTTCAAATAGAATTACGTCCCGGCCTAGTGCGTTTGTTAATTTAAAGTCCACCGCCTTTTCGCCTGGTTGCTTCCCAGAAGCGATTCCCGATTTATGAAGTTCCTCAATCATTTGTCCGATTTTGATCTGCGCTTCAATCGGTGAATTGGCTTTAAACTGCTGTGTGGCCACTTCAAGCTGTTCGGTTAAATTTTGGTTACTCATCGTTCTGAAACCTCCCATATCGAATGATAGCCTGATTATAATTCTAAAAAAAACAGAGTTCTGTAATGCAGCTTACAGTTCTCCATTCTATTTTTGAAATTGGTGTAAAACAGCGAACGAAGTATTATAGATGACGGATGCCAATTTGGGTTGGCATGTTAACATGTGAACTAAACCGTCAAGTACCATTGGGCTATCAGTGAATTTTATTTTTTCCTTGATGGCAGGAGAAAATTCGTTCAATTAATAAAATAAGGATACAAATGTAAAAGGGAAATATGGAGGAAGATAGTCGTTTTAGGAGGAATTTCGTTTTTCGAAAGCAATAATGCCTAATCTTATATAAAACTGCTCAGAAGTAGATTTTTTTTGAAGAACTGGAGTATTCATCTTACATGGACCACATCATGGTGCCCAAAAGTCCGAAAGTGCAACTCCCTCAGAATTTTTTTCACAAAGTTTCCGTCTTGGTTAATAATTCAAATGTTAAAAAATACTCATAATCTTCCTATATATTCCTTCCGCTTTAGATTTTCTCTTTTAACTTACCAATCACTAATGAAAGTGGCTACATTGAAACAAATGAAGCAAGAAAAACAGCGTTACCTGGTATTTTTGCATCTGGTGTTGTGCGTGAGAAAACATTACGACAAGTTGTATCACCAACTGGTGATTTAAGAATGGTTTATTGGTAATAATATACCGATTTAAATAAACACACTATAAGTTTTGAACTCAAATTCCTCACCAGTTTGAGTATTGACTAAAGCTACACAAATGAATTTAATTTTTCATTAACGAAATCACGATATTAAAAATTTTTTAGAGCATGAGTTCGTCGCGTCGTTGAATATTAGTAAGGATAGAAGCGAAACGTGTTGATTTAAACCCTCTACAACGGCCGAATCTCCTCCATCAATAACAACTAAACCTTTACATTTAAAGAATGCAAACTTTAGGTTTCGCATAAGTATCCACGTAAGAAATGTATCCGATAAGGCGAAAAGGTTTTTTAAATCATGGCAAAATTCTAATCGTAATCAATGATTGTTTATATAACCTCTTGATACCCTGTTATGGATTATTTATCTTAAAATCACTTAAAGAACCGATTAATAATTTCCTTTATTCCTTTTTTAAGGTTTAATATCCATTTTTTTAATGGCATTCAAAAAGTTTTTTGGGATTGTAAAATCTATTTTTTTGCATACTTATTATATGGAAAAACTAAATAAAACGAGGAAATCAAAACATCGGCTGACAAAAAGGGGGAAGAGACTCGCTCTCGAATTGTTTTTGCTGCAGCTAAATTGATGTTTGAGAAAGGCGTTGCAGGTACAAGCGTAGAAGATGTACAAAAAGAGGCTCAAGTCGGTTCTTCCCAAATATACCATTATTTCAAGGAGAAGCGAGATCTGGTTAAGGCCGTAATTATTTATCAGACTGAGAAAGAGCTAACCACCCAAGAATCTTTGGTAATCCAACTTGATAGTATGGAAGCCCTAAAAACTTGGCGCGATGCGATGGTTCAACTTCAAATTGAGAGGAAATGTCGTGGAGGGTGTCCAATCGGCTCGCTTGCCAGTGAGTTGTCAGACATTGAGCCAGATGCGCGTTCTGAGCTCGAAGACGGTTTTATGAAGTGGGAGAACTTTATTCGAAAAGGGCTTATTGAGATGCAGGGGCGTGGCGAGCTAGGCACCAATGCAAATCCAAGCGAACTCGCTCTAGCGTTGCTGACCACACTTCAAGGAGGACTACTTCTTACGCAGGTTAGAAAAGAAACACTACCCCTTGAAGTAGGATTGGACAGTATGCTAGCACATATCAGCTCATTCATCATTTGATATGGCAGAAAGTTATAACTTTATCCAATTGACACAAGATACCATTCTAATTTATTATGCTAAAAACACCATGAAAGGAGGATATGTTTTTAATTCTATATTTTGTTCTATGAGAGGAATCGTCCGATTTCTCTTAAAACGCCCATAAGGGCATAGGGTTCCTTTTAGGGCACAAAGCAGAAAGTTTCTTGGAAAAAGCACACTAATTCGAAACTGTACTTTCCTGTAAATGTTAGACACTAAATACCTTCTTCGAGGTATTTTTATTGCCAAATTATAGCTGAGAAAAAGTTAAAGATTGGTTTTAAAGTATTTAGAGGAATCGAAAGTATTCGTAATAAAATGTGAGGTGCGTATGAAAAAACACCGTTCATTTCGTTGGGCAGCTGGCAAAATTGCATCTATTTCACTGAATCGAAATTGCTTACCACGCCGACATGAAAAGTGGGTAAGGGAGAACTAGAAAAGTATCTTTATTATTACAATCCAAAACGAATAAATGCAGAAAAAAAGACCTAAGTCCAGCGGAGTACCGAACTCAGGTCTTGGAATCTCCCTAACCTTTAATGTCCATCTTTATTGGAGTTTTTATTATGGGAACATCAATGTTTTTGGTTATTATAGCTTGCCTTTTGGAGAATGAATCGGCAAGTTAAGTTTGCAACCATCTAATGTAAATGTAAGATAACTAAGAGATTAACACTTCTACTAACTATTTATTTTCTTTTTTAATAGTTGTACCTGGGATTATACAACCTTCCGGACCACAAGCTAATCCATCTTTTAAAAGGGCTTCTTGTGCCTTTTCTTTTTTTAATTGTTCCTGCTGCCATTCAATATCAATAATGGGTGAAAACTTTTCTGGATATCGTATA
>NZ_SOEE01000035.1 GCF_004366035.1 Cytobacillus oceanisediminis | reverse complement strand
TAGCTCTCTTTCAAATATTGAATTATTAAAGTTTTCCCTGAAGAAAATACGAATAGTAAATTTCATTTCAAATCCTCCTTCTACTTATGATTTGCCTAATACTTCTTATTTAAACTTTTTTCGAATAACTTGTGTATCTTTTATACCATTTAATTTATTCAACTCCCTCTGTTTAATATGAAAGAAAAAGCTGCCTGCAAGCCGCTGCATTTACCCGTTAGCATAGTTCCTTTGCATCTTCCATAATTATCTTCTTTCTGCAAAAAAGGTTTTTTAGTGATACTATAGGTAAGATTCCAAAACTGAATAGACAAATTCCTTTAAATAAGGATCAATCCTTCTTAAAGTTAAATATGATTTAATTAAAAAAAGTCCAAAACCCCATATATAACAAGGGTTTGGGCACTTTTTCAGCAAGGTTTATGAATGCGTTAATTTGTATTATACCGAACATAATTCTTTTTTATTTCATTAGAAGATTTAGCCTGTCAATTATGTCAGGTTTTCATACTGTTTGGCATGTGAACGCTGACAAAGTAAAATGCAACTTCTCCTTTGCCACAAGCAGACATTCTTTTCCTTGGCAAAACACTATTTTTTCGCAAAATTTTCAATCATTGAACAAAAGCACCCTTTCGTGTTACCTTCCGAAAGTAAGAATGAAAATTTTCTACAACACTTTTGGATGTGGGTTCGAAAAATTCCTAGCGAGATTCTTGCCCCTTTGAATAATTTGTAAAAACTCCCGGATACTAGTCTAAATAAGCAGTTTTAAAAAAAGGAAATGTACTTTGAGATTGGTCATCGGTCCCCATAAATCGAATTAAGGTAAGGGATGTTATGTATGAAAGAAAAATTCGGCGCATCTGCTTCGGAAATCTCAGATAATATTGTTCAAATCATTGTTTAATTTAAAAACTGTGGGTATAATAGAGATATAATATGACAAAATAAAAAAAGGCCACTGGCGGGAACCAGAGACCTTTCAGCACAGCAAACTGCATAAAGAGCAGCGACTTTTAGCGGTAAAAGTTGACTGTTAGCTCAAAAAAAAGAGTAACCACTTTCTTAACGCCTTGGTCGGGGGTAAGAGGGGGTTACTCTTTTCCTTTCGTAACCGCGATTACTGCAACGATGAGGGAAGCGAATGCTATCATTAACCCTAGTGCGTCTGCTATTGTAATCACCAGCGTCACCCCCTTTCTACAAGGGAATGGCCGCTGCCCTTTACCGACTTGCTGTATCTCCATTATACCCAAAATTTTTATCAGATACAGTAAATTCTTCGAAATTAGTTGAACTAAACCCTTTAATATTAATTGCAAGGCTTGTTTTAATATCAAATGTTATGTAACATGCCTCCACTACTACTGCCTTCATGGCTCGGGACTTGCAACCTATAGACTGCACCCATGCCGGGCGCACATAAGAAAACGCAGAGGTACTCCCTCTGCGTTTAGTGATATACAATGAAGACAATTAGCCCTCATCCACCTCATATAATTCCTTAGCCAAGGCTGTATTAATTTTTAAAGGCTTCTTCATAATCACTTCTTCCTTCTCTAATTCGCCTAAAAATAAACTGACCGTTTCTCTAGAAGAGCCGATCATACTGGCAATATCATGTTGAGTAATTTTCACCTCGATAGTTTGCCACTCCCCACTTCTCACACCAAAGCGGTTACTTAACTGCATGAGAAGAAGAACAATTCGATACTTTACATCTTTATAAGCAATACTTTCGGTAATTTGATACATTTCTTTAAGCTTTGAAGTCAAAATGGTAATGAGATTGATGGCAATGGCTGGGTTTTGACGTATAAAATCCTCAAATTGATCCTTTGTTAATGTGCACACAAACGAATCGACCATCGTTTCTGCATAAATTTCAGACTCTGTTAATGAAAAGCTTGATGTTTCTCCAAACACATTTCCCTCACTTAAAAGATCAACCGTGAATTCCTTTCCATTAGAAGATACTTTATATAGACGAACCTGCCCTTTTTTCAAGAAAAATAGCGACCTTAGCTGTTGAGTTGGACTTAGAATGATCGTCCCCTTTTTAATAGGAGCCGTTAATGTTACTTGATCTAATTTTTTTAATTCTTCTTTTGGAAGCTCATCAAATATATTAATTTGCGAAAGAAGCATTAATTTATCCATGTCTAACCCTCACTTTTATATCGTTTCATAATCATCTCATAATCTAACCATTCGTCATTCAGCTCTAGCAGTGGTAGACCTTTATCTAAAGTTAGTGACCTCCCTATATCTAGGTTATCAAAAATATTAATCACTGTCACATCTATTCCTAGCTTGTCAAATAGCTTTATCACTTCCTCACATTTACAACAGCTTGGCAAAATATATAAAGTCATATCCTACTCACTCTTCCTTTTCTTCATTAGTTGTCTTGTCAACTGGATACAAATTGACTTCATATTACTATTCATTATTTTACACCGTAAGCTTAAAAGTAAATGTAAGGGGGCTTATATTTTTTTCAAGAGTAGGAGACATAATAAAATTATCCAATATGAGAGGAGAATCAAACATGAGTTTAAATTCTGAATTAGGTGTTACCTCTAGCAAATCAAAGCAGCTTAGCCCATTTGAGGCGATGCAGACATTTGAACGCGTACCATAAAAGAGGCAAAGGAATCAGGGTTAGTCACTTGGATCGCAGAAGGCGAGAAAGCAAAGGACTACCCATTAAAAAATCACCTTGGCAAGGACATTAATTTATATGAAGAGCTGGAAAAAGGTCCGGTAGTGCTAACGTTTTACCGCGGATCGGTACCTTTCTGTAATCGTCAATTAAAAGACTAACAAGGGATCCTACCCGAATACAGGAACTAGGCGCAAAGCTTTTCGCAATCGGTCCAAAACACCGGACTATACACTATCCATGCAAGAGAAAAACGAATTAGATTTTCAAGTGTTAAGGATCCGAGAGGAATCGTTTCAGTGAAGTATAATGTGCTTTTCGATGTTCCTGATTATTTAAAAGATGATTATGAAAAGATCGACTTAGATTTAGAATCCTTCAATGGGAAAGTAAACTGGATCTTACCAATACTGGCTACGTTTATGATAGATGAAACTGGAGAAACCGCTTTTAAATCCAAACTTCATGTATCGCCTTGAGCCAAATGATATTTTACGTGCTTTAAGAAGTCTATAAAACTATAGCAGCCCTAGTTCCTAGTTTAGGCCGCTTTTCATTTACTCTTACATACTTTATCACACGCTTCACGTGCCGGATTTTTCGTCTCCTTTAATACTTCTTCGATCACTGACCAAAGAGTATGGTAGCCTGAATCCGAAAATTCCAGCATTAGCTCTTGAAGTGACCCACAGTCTTTTGAAATGCCATTTAACCTGGCTGCTAGGGTTGAATCAACTAGGTATTCCTTTCCCTCAAGCTGCTGCCACGTTTCATAAACAGGCTTCCATCTTTGAAGATAATACTTTTGATGACGGATTTCAGCCTGATAAAAGGCGTCAAGAGGCTCAACAGAGGTATAGCAGCGACCATGAAACTGCTTGATGTGCTCTACTTTTTGAAGCATCTTTTCCTTTTGTTCCTCACTTTGATAAAACAGGACAGAACGATACTTAATCGAACGAGGAGCTCTCGTTGTATTATGCTGCTCAAAAAATTGAGTCAAGATCTGATCTAAACTCAGTAGATTTGAATCATATTGGATGTGTAAAGCTTCTGTATAATCTAACGTGTTTTTGGAGGTAGGCTGACCTTCTTTACCTCCCGCATACCCAACTCTTGTTCTGATGACTCCAGGGTGATAGCCAAAACGTGACTCAGGTCCCCAGAAACAGCCCATACCAAACGTCACTGTATCCAATTAAATCACTCCTAAAAAAATACAAATCAAGGTAATCTTACAGGGCAGTTACTTGATTTGTATCATTCTTAATTTCGATATTCTAATTTCATATACGCCGTATAGATTTGACTGTTACTTTTTAAGATAAACGTGGACTTACTTGGATTAAAATCCAATACTAAGTCTTCATCAAATAAATGATCTGATTTATGTCCCAATAAAACTGGCTTAAAGTTTGTAGAAAGGAGTTGTTGTTCCATCTCTGAACCTAGCTCCTTCATCCCGACAAATGTCACCCAATCAGCTCCAATGGAACAGCCCCCCAGACTAGGGTTCAATTGATAAGCAATGGCAGGCTCCTGGTTTAATCTCTCAACTGCTCTATCCGAAAATTTTACATTCATTGTATCTGCCCCCTTAAAGAAATTTTAACACCAACCAAGGTCACAGCCTTTGTAAATGCTCCATATATTTAAATATTTTCCCATTTTCCATCACATAATCTTGATGAAGCTCTAATTTTCTTTGCTCATCAGGAGAAATGGAGATCGTTCCTATCTTTTCATCTCTAAAGAATAATTCTATTTGAGCTTCTTTTACAACTGCTCGAATATTCTCTGTTACATTCATCATGTTCTTCATAATATTTCCTCTCCTTTTCTTCTTAATCATGAATCGAATCATCCTTGCAACTCGAGTATATAGGAAACCGAAAAAGAAAAATGTCATGTACCTTACACAAAAAGATTGAAATCTCTACTTTCGGATGATATTGCTGTTTAGATGTGTTTATTGAGAACTTCTTCCTGTGCTTCCTTTGGTCTATAACCAACAAGTGTATCTACTACTTCGCCATCTTTCATCACTAATAGAGCCGGGATGTTCAATACAGCAAAATTATTAGCCGTTTCTTGGTCTTGGTTGACATTAATTTTCACAACCTTATCTTCATTACCCATATCCTGATCAAGTTCTTCTAATACTTGTACGATCATCTTACAAGGCCCACACCATGTAGCAAAAAAATCAGCTACTACTCTGTTAGAGTTACTTTTTTTCTTATTTAATTTTTCAATGTAAAATTATGAGCCTTTAATCCTACAGCTAATCCACCCAACGTTTCCTTGTCGATTAAATCTGTTACTGACTTTGCTAGATTGTCTAATATCTTTTGTGGTACCTGTTTCTTAAATTGCTCTACACCCCTTTGTAATGTTCATTTAACGTAAGATGTTCATTCATAAGTATTCTCCTCATCCTAAAAAAATGTGATCCCGTTATCACACTTTGCTCTTACATAAATGAGTATAAAGTTTGTTAGATGGTTACATTTACAGATCTCATCTTAATATTTTTGGATTTTTATTTTGTCAAATATAAAAAACATTTCCTCCAGAGAAGAAATGTTCAGATTGTATACAAACTCAACAAAATTGAGTTTGTATACAGTGTTTTTGGATTTAACTTGTAGTAAGAAAATCTTAAGGTGATAAATATGCTTTCTATACTTTATCGAGAGTCTGTCCAAAATAAAGTGGAATTCCTACATAGACTGTTCAGGATAACCAACTAAGAGTTATTTGAAAATGGACCTACAACTTTTTTTGTCGTGGTATTTTCACCAGAACCGGTCTTGATAAACTTCAAATCCACACTTTCTAAACAAGCCCCTTTTTGTATAAGAAAATAATGGTCCATATTAAGATTTTACTAATTTAGACTGTGTCTCTTTTACTGTATCAGGATAAATTAAAGAGAATACAATCCCAGCGATTAAGCAAATAAAGAACGTGGCAGCTTTTGCTGATAAAATTGATTCCAGCGATGAAAGCGGCCAAACTATAGCACTGACAAAACCGACAATAATCGTTGCAATTACACCCATACCTGAAATACGCTTCCAGAAAAAAATTAATAAGATAATAACAGAAAATGTATTCCCTATACCTGCCCATGCAAAGGATACAAGACTATAAATAACAGAGCCAGATTTTAGTGAAATAATAATGCCCACAATACCACTAATAACCGCTATAAGACGTGATAGGTGAACCAATTTTCTGCTTGAGATATTCCAACGTAATGTTTTGTGAATAATATCTTCACTAATAGAAGTTGTAATTACTAGTAGTTGTGATGACGCAGTAGACATAATTGCTGCTAAAATTCCTGCAACGATAATTCCTGCAACCCATGGCGGTAAGATATCGAATACCATATGAGGTAAAATCACCTCTGGATCATCAATCGTGGCTTGTTTGTATAAAGTCGTAGCGAAAATCGCCGATAAAAAGGCCCCAATATAGACAATCAGCGTCCAAATAATTGCCATATTGCGGCCTGTAATACGCTCTTTTTCCGTTGCGATGGCCATAAAACGAGAGCTTAATTGAGGCTGACCACCTAACCAGCCAAAGAACCATGAAAGGTTTGTAAATAGCATGGCCCCTAAGGCAATCCCATTTAAGCCTCCAACCCAGCTATCTGCACCATTTCCCATATTCGCAAGCTCAGTTGAAATACTTAATCCTTGATTTTTTATTTCCATGAAAGCTGCAATAGGCACGATAATGAATGAAGCAAGCATTAAAAAGCTTTGAATCGTATCTGTCCAAACGACAGACATAAAGCCACCCATACAAGAATAAGCAATAATGATTACGGCGATTACAATCGTTCCCCATGTTATATTAAAACCAGAGAATGAATAAATAGTTTTCCCTATACCTGAAAATTGAGCAGCTAAATAACAAACGAAGAATAAAACCAAAACAGACGAAGCTAACCAGCGAATCATATCTGCATGTTTAGGGAATTTGACAGCAATATAGTCTGTTAAACTATTTACCTTATATTTTTGTTGTTCGGTCATAAAGCGTTTCGATAAGAATAACCAGGAAACCATAACTCCTAAAAACATTCCGGATAAAATCCAAATACCTGATAAACCCGCTGCGTAAATAAAACCGATTGCCCCTAAAAACATATACGCTGATTCCCCGGTAGCACGCTCAGAGAATGCAAGTGCCCAACCAGGAAGCTTATTTCCACCTAAAAAATAATCATTATGTGATAAGTCCATCTTGCTAAAATAAATTCCAATTGCCATCATCGCAATTAAATATAAGGCAATTTCAACATATACAACCGTGTGCATAACTTTATTCCTCCGTCTTATTAAAGTAAACAATACTAAGTGGTTAAACTTTCCGTAAATCGGGGCACAGTTAATATATGAACAAAAGCTTTTTTTCTATATATATAAATTTACTTGGTAAGTCCTGCTACTGTGTCATAAAAAATATTCGTTGCAATCATAATATCCTCATCTGAACTAAACTCTAACGGATTATGACTAATACCATCTTTTGAACGAACAAATAACATTCCAATTGGTGCCACAGCTGCGATATTCATGGCATCATGCCCAGCACCACTTATTAATGAATAAGGTCTTACACCCTGCTTCTCAATACTATTTGCAAGCTGCTGTTGAAGCATAGGATCTGTTTTTGTTGGTTTTACGCGTTGCATCATCTTTGTTTTCAGCGTAACTTTTCTGCGCTCAGCAATCTTTTGCATTTGTCTTAAAATGGAACTCTCCAAAGTACTTATTATTTGTTCATCAATATCACGAATATCAATTGTAAAAGTAACTCTACCCGGAATGACATTTACGCCATTTGGTTCTACAATTAGTTTTCCGACAGTAGTTACAGAATCGGTTCTGTCATTGAGCATTTGTTCAATTGCTAAAATCATTTCACTAGCTGCAGCTAAAGCATCCTTACGAATTGGCATTGGCGTTGCACCAGCATGTTCACTAACGCCTGTCACAGTCACTTCCAGCCATAATGGTGCTGCAATACCTGTAACGATGCCTACCGGTAATTCTTCGTTTTCTAGTACTCTTCCCTGCTCAACATGCATTTCTAAATATGCTTGGATGTCATTACGTTTTATTTTTTCTAAAAGAACGGGTGAGATTTGGGATTGCTTCATTGCTTCTCCAATAGAAATACCTGATGCATCGGTTTTCTGTAGGTGCTCATATGTTAAAAGGCCAGCCATTGCACGACTGCCGATTAACCCAAAGCCAAAGCGTGTTCCTTCTTCATCTTTAAACGCTACAACTTCAATTTTCTTTGAAAGTGATAGTTGTTGTTCATGAATGGTTTGTACGACTTCAATCGCTGCAAGAACACCTAAAGCACCGTCATATTTTCCGCCCTCTGGCACAGTATCAATATGAGAGCCCAGCATAACGGTTTCGCTTCCTTCACCATATGTGCCAATAACGTTCCCAACAGCATCAACTGTGATCGTCATGCCGGCTTCTTCCATATATGATGTTACGAGCTCAATAGCCTGTTGTTCTTCAGGTGTAAAAGAAAAGCGATTAATGCCGCCTGTTAGTGCATTACGTCCAATTTGACTTAATTCTTGAAGATGCTTTAGTAGTCGGTTAGCATTAATCATTACACTCACTCTTTCAGCTGAAATTGGAAATGGCATTGACCCTCACGTAATACATATTGATCATGTATAACTTCAAAATTTTTATTATATCCTTTTGCAATGGATGGATCGATTACTTTGCAATAAAGAATACCGTATTTACCCATATTATCGTCTGCCCATTGTTGGCCAAATGGGCAATGTGTAAATGTTTGCTCTACTTCATTCTTTTTATAAACCGTGTCAATTTCAAATAAATCGCTGCGCCCCATATCGTAGTTAGTTAGGTAATTTTCTACAGTATTTTCTAAACCGTTTGTACGTGCTCGTTGTGCAATACCTTCACCACGTTTATTACCGAAGCGTTCTACTGCTCGCATTATTACCTGCTCGCCTTTCTCACCGTATTCATCAACAACTTGTTTTGCAATTTGTGCAAACATTTTTGAAAAACGTGCATATGTCGTTAAATCCGCAAATTTTTCTTCTCCTTCTACAACTTTTGGTAAATATTCAAAGAAAGCATGATTTTCACCTTCTGCTGTCGCCTTTTTCGCCATTGCTTCAGCGTCTTTTAAACCAAAAGATTCTAATCCTATTTGAACTAACTCACGACCATGTTCGCCGTATTCTTCCGTAATAGACAGATGTAATTCAGTAAACATTTTTGCTGTAATAATATCCATGGATAAAGCCTTCATCATCAACTTTTCCTCTGCCATGTATTTGGACCTCCAATAATTCGTATTGATTTACTCGGGATTTATTTTTATTATAGGAGGGAACATTAAAATAAATCAAATGAATATTTTGCTGAATGAGTATGAAAAAAATTCATAAAAGGAGTTTACGATGGTTACTTTAGCGCAATATGTCGCATTTCATACGCTAGTTGATATAGGGAATTTTACCGAAACCGGCTTAAAGTTGAATCTCACACAGTCTTCTATTAGTCATGCGATCAGCAATTTAGAAGCAGAACTAGAGCTGTCTCTTATTATCCGTAATCGCAACAATATCGTTTTGACGAGCGAAGGCAAAATTATTTATGAGCATATCTCAAAAATTTTACAACAGCAGCATCAGCTTGAAACAGTAGTTGCGAGTTTAAAAAATTTTATCGGAGGCTCATTATCTGTTGGTATTCTTCCAAGTGTTTCTTTCGTTTTACTACCAAAAATATTAGCGTACTTTGCAGAACATCATCCTAACTTACACATTCGTTTGATGGAGGGAGATTACGATCAAATCGAGGAATGGCTGCATAATGGGATTATCGATATTGGTTTTTTAGTAAAGCCGCATTCAAAAAATCTTGTTTTTGATTCCATTTTTGATGATGAACTCGTTTGCATAATGGCGAAAGATCATCGGTTGGCAGAGGAGGATAAACTTTATCTAGAACAATTAAAAGATGAACGATGGATAATGCCAAAGCGGACCATTGACCGAGATGTTTCACGCATGTTATCTGAAAATAAATTACACCCCAATATCGTTTATGAATTATCCGTTGACCAAGTCATTTTGACGATGGTAAATGAGAATTTAGGTATTTCAATCGTACCGAATTCAATTTTAATCCATGCACCTAATACCCTTATTCGAAAAAAAATTAATGAGTCGTATGTTAGACACGTCGGTATTGCACACAAACACAGTATTCAGCTTTCTCCAAGCGCTTTAAAGTTTGTGGAAATTTCTAAAAATTTCGCTTCAAGTTTGAATATGATTATTGACAAGTGAAAATTCTGATATACTATCTGATTTAATAAGCACCTGCGACCAGGCAAATGGACCCGGTATAGCTCCGGGGTCATTTTGTTTAGGTACCATTGATAACAATGCTGGTTATATCTCTATCACTCGATCCTCTTCTGTTCTATTTTATCTTATGATTTATACTCTGCTTAATCTTTAAAGAAAGTGTCCAAAGAAACTTTCCATCGGTGCGATATCTCAACATATTCCCTTCCTGGACATCGATTGTATTCCACTTCTCATTTAACAGTAATATGATTGTTCATACTGTTACCTAGCTTACAGATTGGCCTTATAATGAAAAAGTCCTTGGAGAAGCCCCCAAGGACTTTAGATTTCTATTAAAACAAACCAAGATATTCCTCGTAGCCCTCTTCCTGTAGTTTATCTTTTGGAATAAATTTAAGGGCCGCAGAGTTGATACAATATCGAAGCCCGCCTTTATCACGTGGACCATCATCAAATACGTGTCCTAAATGAGAATCTGCTGA
>NZ_SOEE01000034.1 GCF_004366035.1 Cytobacillus oceanisediminis | reverse complement strand
GAGGGTCCTGTGTTACAGAGAGTAGAGTATCTAGCCATTTCAATGTGGTTGATAAAAATATTAGCAAACATATCTTTAAGCTTATGGGCGGCATGTCGTGGAATGAAAAACGTGTTCAAGATCAAACCGCGTGCGAGCTTGCTTGCTTTTTTGGTCGGAATTCTGATATTAGAGTATTTTGTGAAGGAACCTAACATATTTCAATGGATTTCCAAGTTTTATTTAGATGCCGGACTTTATTTTATTTATGGATATATCCCGTTTATGTTCGTCGTCACGCAAGTAAGGAAAAATTGGAATAAGGCGTAGTAATAACAGATGCAACCCTAAACGAATGGATTATAATTCAGCCTTATTTAGTGAATAATCACAAATAGGGCAAAGGCTATGGTCTTTGAACTGTGACCCGTAAGATAGTCACTTTGAAATAAATGCCCCTTATTTTAAGTTAACGAACCATTGATAAAACGAGAGGGGATCTATAACAGGCGATTCTCCCTAGTCTGCCTCCTATGGAAATCTTCTTGGAAGCAGGCTTTCAACTGGATGCCATTAGATATGACAAACCATAGAAATGTCTGTTACGATGGCGTCATGTATTCACCGCTCAAGTGAGGAATAGCTGCTGTTTGAAGAAATGCCAGTTAAACAAGCCGTTGTCAGGAGGAGGGCTGGTGAACGATCGGTAGAATGTAAGTTTCGTGGAGCTGAGGCTTCTACCAAGCTCCTCGAGGCGGAAAATATATAAATCTTGGACCATGTCCCGGAATATCGGGAGCATTTAGCCCAGGAATGGGTATTGGGCAAGGATGTGGTTATGGGGGACCAGGAACAGGAGTAGCGGGAGAGTCAATTTGCGCGGACATGGGACCTAAGCAAGGGCCATGTTTTTACGGAAGATAGAGAAGATATTTAAAGCTCTTCTTAATTAAGTAGGGCTTTAAATATCTTCTTCAGTAATATCCTCCACTGACACGCCGTAAAATTCAGCAAGTTTTTCTAAATTACTCTTCTTAGGAACATTAGAATTTCGCTCATAATTACTGATAGCATTTCGAGAAACTCCTATAGCTTTAGCTACATGCTTTTGTCTCAGTCTTTTTTTAAGTCTAAGTATTTTTAAGTTCATCCCTAAGTTTCCGTTCATATACTCACCCAATCGTTATTTTGGTTGCCTAAACAAAATCTTTAATCGATAGACGTTCTTTTATGTCTTGGCAACTTAATTACAATTCTTCATTTTTTCGGCAACCGACTCTTAAAAAGGAAAATTATCTTCTGGTGCCACCAGGCTGAATTTCTTACACAATGTCGTTGTTATCATTTTTCTCATTCCAGGTGAAAAAATGTACTGATATCACTCCTTTACAATCTAGACTTTCTTTTAGAAGTTACATTAAGAATCATTAAAAGATGTTCTCTGACTACTGAACTGTGCCCCGATTTACGGACAGGTTAAAAGCCCTCATGCAGTTAGTAAATGGCCCCGGAATTGCTCCGGGGCCATTTTATTAAAGCTCCATTGATAAAGGCTCTGGTTGTATTCTTCGATCACTCGATACACTTCTTTTCTTACCCCGGGAAAGCTTAAACCGGCCTTTTTTTAGTCTGTAGGAAGTGATACGGATTCAAGAAGCCAATTAATTTTTCATGTAATTCTTGATTGCCAGATCCATAAAGTTTGGTAGTCCTATTGAAATATAAATATTTAATATATTCCGTGTAATGGTCTGGTTGACTTACTGCAAAAACATAAATACAAAAAATGCATAATAAAGAGTACATGAATAATTTCAAGATTTATCCACAGTCTAAATAATGAGACTGAATGTTAAGGGGAAATATATTATTCGAATTATTACAAAATAAGGGACTTCTACAGAATAAATAATTTGCTTTTACAGAAGCAGAAGAAAGAGAAGGCAACTTATTCAAAGTTGCTTCAACACAGAAAAGACCTTTAAACACCGTTGAATTATCTCATATGTCTAGTTCTTTGCAATGTAATAATGTTGGTTTGGCGTTATGTACTGGCTTTTCAGAAACTGTTAGTGATATGAACACCAAGCAAATATTATTAAAAGGGAAAAAACTTGCATTCAATCAGGTTTCAATTTTATCTGATCTTTTTAAACAAAATGGCGTAATAATTTCAACTGGATTAGAGTCTTTAGTTTTGCCTTCAAATGAAGCACCTTTATCAGATCGACTAGTGGCAAATTTACTAATGTTTTTAAATCCAATTGGTATAAATAATTTACAAAGTGCTGTGACCTCAAGCTATAAAAAGGAACATGTAAAATGTTTGAAAGAATTGATTAGGGATGTTGAGGATTTTTCTAAAGATGTGTTTAAGCTTCTGGTGAAAAAAGACTGGTTAAATGAGCCTCCTGTGGCAAAATGGACAAATAAAAACTGATTATGATTCACAAAGAAGAAGGTGTAATTATTGGAAAAACTTAGCACATCTTTAGACCAGAACTATAAATTTTTTCAACAAAGGCTTAATCATTGTGAGGATGTAGAATTTAGGATATTAAATCCTTATAAAGTAAAAGGCAATGAAATAATATTTATGTACTGTGAGAATGTTATTGATGAGTTGATTGTATTCGAGACATTATTTGAGAAAATCATTCAAAATTATCCTAAAAAAAACGAAAAAATTGACCAATCTATTTTAAAAGATGTATTCCCAACCACATCAATATTTTTTTTAGATGACGTACAAGAAATAATTTCATACCTATTTTACGGATTCTGCATAATTTTGTTTCCGAATAGTAACAAAGCAGGTTTAGTATGTTATTCCCAAAAAAACTTTCGACAAGTTGGTGAACCTCAGTCTGAAGTTGTAATTAGGGGGCCAAGAGAGGGATTTGTAGAGGTAATTAGGACGAATATTGCTATGATAAGGTCTAAATTACCCAATGCAAACTTAAAGGTGAGATTAAAGAAAATTGGAACCGAATCAAAAACATTTACTGCTGTAATATACATGGAAAATAAGGTACCCCTAGATACACTTCAAAAGGTATTAACCCGCATTGATAAAATTGATATTGAAAGCACACATGAATCTGGGTCAATTGAAAGAAGATTAGAGGAACATCCATTCTCCCTGTTCCCTCAAATAGTTCATACTGAAAGACCTGACAAACTAGTATCTGATGTAATGGAGGGGAGGATTGCAATTATCGTAGATGGAAGTCCGCATGCTCTAATATTGCCATCTACATTTAAAATGTTTCTCCAGGCTTCGGAAGATTATTATGAAAGATATTGGCTTGGTGCAGCACTCAGAGTAGTACGCACTTTTGCATTTTTAATTGCTTTATTATTACCGTCGTTTTATATCGGTGTAACTACATTTCACTTGGAAATGCTTCCTACTGAATTAGCTTTAGCAATTGCCACGCAAAAAGAAGGAACACCATTTTCTGCTTTTTTCGAAGCTCTGTTGATGGAAGTGTTTTTTGAATTATTAAGGGAGGCTGGCATTCGGCTCCCGATGCCTGTAGGATCTGCAGTTTCTATTGTTGGAGGACTAGTTATTGGGGATGCAGCTATTCAAGCAGGTATTGCGTCACCGGCAATGGTAATTGTCGTTGCGTTAACAGGTATTGCATCATTTGCCATTCCAAAGTATAGTTTTGCTATTCCTTTACGTATTTTGAGATTTGGATTAATGATAATTACCTCATTTTTAGGTTTATTCGGTTTAATGATTGCAATAATTGCCATATTTATTCACATAACATCCTTGAGTTCATTTGGTGTACCTTATTTTGAGCTTTCATATTCTAGTTTTAAAGAAATGTTTTATTTTGTAAGACCCTCCCACTTGAAAAATAAGAACAAATTTACAGAGGGTGAATTTAAATGAAATCATTAGGAGTTATTGCAATCATACTCGTACTATTATTAAGCTCCTGTACTAATAGTGAAGAAGTGGACAAACTTTCATTAATTTCAGCTGTAGGGTTAGAAAAGATAGCGGATAATGAATATAAGATAATAATTCAGTATTTAATGCCAAAAAAAGACCAAGAACCATTCCCAATAACAAAAGAAGTAGATGGACTAACTATTTATGAAGCAAATAATAATTTGAACGAATTTTTACCTAGAAAACCTTATTGGTCACATAATTTTATAATTCTTTTAAGTGAAGAATTGGCTAAAGAAGGGATTCGTAGGCAATTGGATTTTTTTAGAAGAAACCCTGAAATGAGACAAGATATGCTAGTTGCGATTACAGAAAGCCCAAGAAAGATTTTGTATAATTTACAAGAACAACAATTATCAGGAGAAACACTAAAATTGATTGCCGGACAGGCTTCAGAGCGAAATGGACTTGGTGAGGTAAGCACTTTACATAAAGTGTATCAAAATTTATTTTTCAAAAAGCCATTCCTAACAATTACACATATCTTTTTAGATGGAGAAAACCCGCGTATAGATGGTGTTTCAATATTTGATAAAGATAAATATATCACCACAATTAAAGGAGATGAAGCAAGAGGTTTAGGATTAATAAATCTAAAAAATAAATATTCCTCTGTTACGGTGAATTGTCTAGATAATGAAAACAGGCAAATTACATTTAATTTAACTAACACACACAAAAAAAAGAATGCTTATGTAAATGATCTTGGCATTTTTAAAATACATCTAACTTTGGAATTTGAGGCATCTCTGACTGAAAGCCATTGTATGAGGAATTTGAGTAATACTGATACAATCAAGAAATTAGAAAAATCACTGAACAAAAAAATAAAAGAATTAGCAAAAAAAACCATAGAACATTCACAACAAAATGTAGAAATTGATTATTTCGGATTTGGAAATCTGCTATATCTTAATCATCCAAAAAAGTGGAAAGAAATAGAAGGTGAATATAAAACCGTTTATAAAAACGCCAACATCCAACTTAAAATTAAAACAAGAATCGTTCAAACAGGTGCAGTGAATTAGTAGAGGTGAATCCGATGAAAATTGCTGAAATTAACAACCTCCAATTATCTTCGATAATTTTTACTCAAATATTAGGTACAAGCTTACTAATCATTCCAGGTACAGTGGTACAAATTGCTGGAGTAGATGGCTGGATTTCTCAAATTGTAAGCACATTAATGGCGTTAATTGTAGGAACAATGGTCTTTTATTTATATAATAATTTTCCACACGACAACCTAATAATTATATTTGAAAAATTATTCGGCAAAATTATTGGAAACATTTTAGGTATTGGCTTTGTGATTTACTGTATACTTTCTCTAAGTACAGTTATTAAACAGGGTTGTTCGATTACAGGGTATATTTTTCTGCCAGAAACATCACCTCTAATATTCTTTATTGTGTTTTTTTTGATTGTTGTATACATTACCAAAGTGGGAATGAATGCCTTAGCAAGGACAAATGTACTGGTTATGCTATTATTAATTATCACATTTGTTGTAATCATCATTACTGCAGTTCCATTGTTAAATGTTCCGTTAAAACCGCTACTCTTAGAGGGGCTATCTCCTGTACTTAAGGGATCCCTAACTCCTAGTAGTTGGATGGGCCAGGTTATTCTAATTACCATGATATTCCCATACCTTACTTCTGGTAATAAGAAAAATATTAAGACTACAATTTTAATTACTTTAATAGTAGTTGGGATAGATCATACAATCATTACTATGTTTACTTTAGGGGTTCTAGGATTGGAGACTAAAGATTTACTTATTCCGGTTTATAGTGTAGCAAAGTTAATTGAGATAGATTTAATTTGGAGAAGGTTGGACGTAATGATAATGTTTTCCTGGGTAGCTGGAGTTACTTTGAAAATGTCTTTTTGGTATTTTTGTACAGTTTTAGCATTAAAGCAATTACTTAATTTAAACAAATATGAACCCATTGTATTTCCGTTAGCATTTTTAACTTTTGTAATTGCTTACTATTCAACTAATAATACAGTAGAATTGACATTTTATCTCGGAAATATATATCCAATACTTTCATTGTTTTCATATGAATTCGCAATTCCTCTTATCATGTGTTTAACTTTGTTTATTAGAAGGAAACGAATTCGGAAAGACAGTAAGGAGTTTACACCGTGATTATATTTTCAATGTTTATTCTTATTTGTATCATCATTACGGTTATTGAAATCCGACCCTTAGAAAAGAAGGACAAAGGAAAATATTTGGTGGTTAACGGATCAATTTTAATAATTTCAATTATTGTTTTTTTAATTCACGAAATACATCCTTATTCCATAACAAATATTATGATTTCAATTTTTAAACCATTTGCAAATACACTCTTTTCTTAAAGGAGATTAGGGAGCGAGAGCTTATCAAAATAATATAGCATTAGCGTAATTCCATATGAAATATCGAATTTTTTTACTGGTTGGAATTTTCTGATTTTTCATTATTTGATAAGTGTGCTGGATTAGGGTTTTGATCGAGTAATCCCAGTGGTCCAATACCTAGTGCTCCCTGAACACGTACGTTCTTATGAAGGGAATCAAATAACGGTCTACAAAGGATTTCCGACGACTCCTTCTCTGATTTTGGAATTAGATAGCACATGAAATAATTCAAAAGTTCACCAATCAAGATATAACATATAACCTCATGCGACGGATAAATCCCCTTTAAGTCGCGCCTTACTATGACACTCCTTGATCGCAGCACAGGACAGTATTGCTACTCGCTGTTAGAAGCCAGAAGAGAGTAGAATATCTGTTGTTTTAGAATCGGAATCAAGATATGAGAATCACCGACAAAGGCGACTTAAGCAAACTACTTTATCTGTTCACATAATATTAAATAGTTCTGATTTTAGTTGATACTGCGTTGAAGAAGAAGTAAACTATCATTTTTTATGAAAAAGTGGGATTAAAGAGCCCCTCGCTCACAACAGGAATTGGTTATATGAAGGGATGGCCTTATAGTCACGACCAATCTAGCAATTACAGAATGGATGTCCATCTTCGGAGAAGAAATAATAATGACGGCTGTCCGGCATTCGACTTACATAACAGATTTCTTAAAATTTTATAGATATTGTACCCAGGTATGCCCCAACAACGAAGGGAAGATAATAGAAAGGTGGATTATCACCTTGAGCCTCTTTCACTGCATCACACATGGCAAATACATAAACACATGGGTAAAACAAAAGCCATTGAAAGTCTGTAACTTGGATAGCTTCGTTTATTTTCCCGTTGAAACTTAACATGATTAAGCTATTTAGATTTGAATTAGTATTAATTAAAAATTCTAATATGATAAGAATTGTACCCTTAATAACCTTTCCGTTTCATAGTTGCCCGAAACCCGGAATTGCAATGCTCCAAAGTAATTTCTCTAATTTATCCTCATTCATGAGTACCACTTTCCCATTGATTTATTTCTGTTATTTTCCCCGGTTATAAAAAATAATATGTCAAATTTATTAGATGTTCCCTCAGGTATTAGCCGTATTCCATTTATAATTCAATGGAATATGAAAAAGATCTCGAGCTATACTGCTGCCGGACAAAATATATGAGTATATCACTACTGCTGATAAATTAATTTTATTCAATTGATTCAGCTACCTTTCGTTAGGTAAGCTACCAAGTGTACTTGGCGTTCAATCAAACTCTTCGGATAAGAGGACTGTCTTTCCTCCATCTATCTGCTCCATTTACTCTTTACTACCATTGGTAGTAAGGATTTTGTTTTGATTGTTCAAACTCATCCAATGGTACTTAGCCTAACAGTTTAGGGAAGGAGGAGACCAAAAAATCAACTTTCGTAATATTTTTTTGTTTTGGGAGATAACATAAAAATTTTTTATATATCTTATATGCACCCCGAAAATATATCTGTTAGTCCGGATAAATTATTTGCGATGATCTCAAAATATCCAGTGGACCTAATTACATTACTCTTATTGGTGATTTTCTTGACTGAAAGCGGAGTATTCCTTAGCTTGCAGGTTATCTCCATGTGATGAACAAGCCAAAGTATGGCATATATGCAGTCTTCGGTAATCATGATTATGTTTTAAAACGGGAAAAACTTTGAAATATTAAAAAACATTCTAGAAGAAAATGGCTGTGTAACATTTCAAAATGAGCATGTAAAGGTTCAGGATAATATGGAAAATATAAACACCATAGGAATTGATACTTCAGTGTATGAGGGAAATTATTGTACTTATAATAATAAGTGGTAAATTAATATTCGGTTGTTGGAGGAATTCATATGACATTAGTGGCATACAAGGCAAATTCAATAACAGAAAAAAAATCAGTTTTAGTAATGTCCGAA
Organism: Cytobacillus oceanisediminis; assembly: GCF_004366035.1. GTDB lineage: Bacteria > Bacillota > Bacilli > Bacillales > Cytobacillaceae > Cytobacillus > Cytobacillus oceanisediminis_C. Next base: position 2,503 of record NZ_SOEE01000034.1, on the reverse strand, counting down.
AATCACCAATATCGTATTGACGAGTCAAATACACTTGAAGGGAAAGAAAAAGGGACAAACCCGCTTAATACCTTTCTTGGTGCTTTAGCCGCAAGTGAAACTATAATCGCCAATATGATTGCTGAAGAAATAAATTTTAGTCTAAAAGATATCGAATTTATTATAGAGGGACAAATCGATCCTAAGGGGTTTAAGGGGGGGGATTTAAATCCAACATTTCGCTACATAATTATATATGCAGAATTGGATACAAATGAATCCGAAGATAAAATTCAAGAACTCAAAAAAATGACTACGTTGAGATGTCCAATCTTAAATATTATTAATTCAGAAAAGGTAAGCATTAAGTCGATTTGGAACAAAAAGAAATAACGTCATAATTGCATTGAATAAAGACGAAACTGAAGCTATGGATAACCTCTTCCTTCCGCTATCTCCATTGCACGGCCTTAAAGGCCAAAACCAGTAATGTCTGTGCATGCATTGACCTGAGCACAGACCCTAGCATTGAAAGCGAAGCCGTTTCGATCCTTCCAAAAACAAGAGAGCTTGCTGAAAAGAATATTATTCCTGGAGGCTCCAAAAAAATCATAAAATGGCTATCAGACTATTCAATAAGAAAATATTGATGTTGTGGACCAAGTGATTCTTGGTGATGTCATAACTTCAGGAGGGCTTTTAATAACCGTTCCTAAAACTGAAGCTGAATTGCTCCTAGGAAAAAGGAGTAGAATGGACTTCCATCATTGGGGCAGTTACAGAACAGAATCCTGGAAGGATTAATGTGATCTGAAAAAAGGACTCGAAAGAGTCCTTTTTATCTTTACTACAAAACAAAAACAGGGAAGTGGACATGAAAAAATTCTTAATGTTCATGAAAGCATCCGTCAGGCTTCCCTAAAAAAGAGATACTCATTAAAGAATAGGGCTGATAAGATTGTGGTATAAAAAACGCAGCACATTAACTTATTTTCTGTGGGCTTTATTCGTTTATCTAAGCATGAGGCTAACAGTAATCAAAGATTTCCGCAAAATGATTGACTTTCTGTCCCATAGTTTCCCGATGGATTTTTCTCTTCTTCCGAAGATATTTGAAGACAGTCTGTAAACATTGGCCATGGTATTTTTAGAAGGTTTCTTAGGCTAATTATCGGCCTTTCCCTTAGCTTTATGGTAGCCAAAAAAACGACCGGCTCTAAACTTGTTTGTCATTTAAACAGAGTCGGCCTCAGCCTTGTTGTTCCATCCCAAAAATTGTTTTCGGTCTAATTATTCTTACGGCTCTTGGACTTGGTCCTTTTCCTGCTGTCCTGGGCATTATGATTCATAACATTGGGGTTCTGGGGAAAACGATCTCAGAACTAATCGAAGCATCCGATCCCGTCATGAAGCATAATGCCCTGAATTCTATAAACCTGACGATACATCCTGGGGATTCACTTCTTCCTATCTTAATACAAAACAGGAATAAGAATTTTGAATCTAGGTAATCATACTTGGTGGATAATCTTCCTCTAAAAATGGAGTGAACAATCCAAAAAAATAATATTGATTTATTAAAGTGCCAATACAAAAATCAGGAGGTGAAGCGAAGTTAATAAAAGAGAAGTTCATTTAGGACATTGAAATGTTTGTAACAAACCTACCATAAGATGTACAAACGTAACTTTTAGACTTATTAAGGTGAATTTTAGATCTATGTCGAATTTGGTAAAGAAGGGCGTAAGCTCTGAATTCAACTCAATTATTTATTGAATTGATTTGAATAAACTTTTTAGGAGGTTATAGAATTGGCCCAAAGAATTGATTATTACAATGTAGCACCTGACGCACTTGACATCATTGGGAAAATGGATAAGTATACGTCAACTACAGGTATAGATCGTAAACTTCGTGAACTTATTAGACTTCGTGCTTCTCAAATTAACGGCTGTCCACTTTGTATGTATATGCACACAACAGATGCCATGAAAATGGGTGAATCAGAAGAAAGAGTATATTGTATTAGTGCTTGGGAAGAGTGTGAATTTTACTCAGAAGCAGAGAAAGTAGCCATAGAGTTGACAGAGCACGTAACCTTAATCCCGACAAAACGTGTGCCAGATCAGCTTTATCAACGAGTGCGTAACCACTATGACGAAAAACAGTATGTTGACCTTGTTCTAATAATTAATCAAATTAACACTTGGAATAGAATTGCTATTGCAATGGGGCAAACCGCAATTGAAAAATAAGAGCTCTAAGCGACCCTCTTAATCGCTGCCTTCCGAGTGCTTAGAGCTCAATAATCAAACTATCCGTAAGTATGATTTACATCTTAAACACGTTAATGTTTTCTATTCTGTATTCCAATATAATCAATTCTTCATTTTTTATAAACATGTTATAAAAAGAAACAATACTATTCGTAAGTTATTCAATTAAAAGAAAGAAGGAATCTAATATGACAGTTATTAATGACGTTAAGACAACTTTAGCAGGACTAAAAAGTGCTCAGGCTAGT
>NZ_SOEE01000033.1 GCF_004366035.1 Cytobacillus oceanisediminis | reverse complement strand
TGGGGCTTAAATAAAATGACCCCGGAGCAATACCGGGGCCATTTACTAGCCGCATAGGCGCTTTTTAAACTGTCCGTAAATCGGGGTATAGTTCAACAATGTTATGTGGTCTTTATTAATATAGGGCTTATTAAACAAAAGCACCCTATAGTTTAAGTGAAGAAATTCACATTTGTGTATTATTTAAGCATAAAAAAGTGATACCAACAACCGGTATCACTTTCTTAATTATTCATAAACAATTTCAAGATTGTCCACCGCGTATCCCTCTGCTATAGCGCGCCAATTAAACTGTTTTTTTCCAGGAGGAAGATTTTCTTTTGCTAAATATAATGTTCCTTCCTTACCATTTACCTCAATTCGATCAATATAATACCCTTTTTTGACGAAGATGTACCAATTATTATCTAGATGTAAAATTGTAGTTTCGTTTGGTTTCTTCTTTGCTTCATCCCATTGTACTTTTAATTCTTCAGGAATTGATTGGTCTACGTCTCCAGTGTTAATCCTTGGTTTGCTTTTATCTGTTTCCATTTTGGTTAATCCTGCTAAATTGGGTTTGAACTTTTCACTATCAATAGGAACGTTAATTTCAAGTTTCGTAGGATATAAATAATCTACAATCTTCCCTTCTGAGTTATACGTTTCATACTTAACCAAAATACCTGTATCCTTATCTACCCATAAACGAAAAGACTGGAATTTTCTACGGTCAACCTCACCTTTGATAACAAGTGTATTATGCCCTAATAGTTCTTCATTTTGTTTTTCAATATCCCAGGAATTTAAGTCTCTAGTATAATTAGAAGCAATTTCATAAGGAAAAAGTGAACTAGCAGCCTGCCCAATGTGTGGTCTCTCCCGATAATTTGTTACGTTAATTCCCTCACTATCTACCGAAAATGCGTCCTCAATCTTTAAAGTCTCAGATTGGTTTCCTTGTATTTCTTTTGGATATTTCCCTTCTCCGTAGCTTCCTGAGTTTTCATCGATTTCCCATCTAGTTCCATCCTTATAATAAAGAATTGTTACCTTTTTTGCTCCATCAGTTATATAAGTCTCTTTACTATATCCACCAGCTTTATGGTTTAAACTCAATTCATACTCAATTAAAGTTTCTCCTAATGTATCGGCATAATTGATTTTGAATTCACCTTTAGCTGTTTCAAAGTAGTCAACACTATTAAGCATTTTCGTAAGAATCTCTTCTTTTGTCATTTCTTTAAGATTTTCTTCTTGCTTAGGTGGTATATAAACAGTATTCTGATCTAAAGCTTTGTTAGGAGATTCTAGTGTGCTATGGCTTGACTCACTATCTTGCTTTCCTATCATTCCACTAAATAAATTAAGTTGCACCCCTGCAAAATACGTGATACCAATAAACATTAAAGAAACTACTGAAATGCTAAGTAGGAAATTTAACTTATTTTTAATAATAGATGGATGCATTTGAATATTAGATTTTCTACCCTTATCCAATGGTGTTAAAACAGAACTAATACTTCTAGTTCTATCATATGGGACATCTTTAAATACGGTATTATCCATACTTCTTTTTAATTTCTTAAGATGTTTTTCCATTAGTCACCATTCCTTTCATATACTTTCTTCAATTTCATTTTTCCTCTTCTTAATCGTGTTTTGATTGTATTAATATTAAGGCCAAGAAGATTCTGTATTTCTTCTAAGCTAAATTCCTCATAATAATATAGAATTATTACCTCTCGGTATTTCACAGGTAATGTTAATACCAATTCCGAAATTACTGTTTCCTCATAATTTTTTAAGTATGATATTTCGGCAGATACTATATTTTCTCCAACCTTATCTTTGATATCTTCAAATATCCATAAGGTTTTAAACCATTTACTTTTGTATTCATCCTTGCACCTATTAACCGTAACTCTGTAAAGCCAAGTTTTATAGCTTGATTCACCGCGAAATTGATCAAGCTTTTTATAACACTTAATAAACACCTCTTGAGTAATATCTTCAGCTAAGACCCAATCTTTTACATACGTAAATGCTAGTTTTTTTACACTTACCCAGTAAGATTCAATAAGACTTGTTATTAGTTCTTCATTCGAGAATTCCTTTTCTGGAATTAAATTGTTCAATTCAATCCCCCCCTTCGGAAAATTATTGGTTTAGACTGTTTTTTTTAAAAAAAGTTTCACATTTTTTAAAATTTTCATTCTGGCTTTCTAATTATAATTTTACAGCAAAAAAGAGCTTGAAGTTTTCAAGCTCAATAAAGTAAATTATTTTCTTACTCCACTAACCTCCCTCAATAAAAGTAGCGAAAACACTTATTTACTCTTGTTTTCTTAGAATTTCATAGTTTTTTACCTTTCGGTAACTCACTTTATAAATGGAGGATCCTCACTTGAAAGGATATTTTTGGACAGAGTGAGAAAAAAGAGTTAGAACCCACTAACCAATCCCTTACAGAAAATGGTGGATGAGTAATAATATAACCGCACTGGTGGATGTCCACATTTACTCATGGAGGTCAACCCTCCCATGTCTCACAGAGTCTTCGCTCTCAAATTCCTTCGTCCAACCTTTCCATGAGGTGGATGTCAGCCATGCTGCCCCACAGGGTCCACGCCCGTAATTTAGTTGCTTTGCCGACTAATCCGTGCTTCAAATGTCTCCAAAACTATAAAAGCAAGAACTACTACTTATCTAATCTAAACCAAAGTTAAGCTGCCATTTCCGTCTTCTTTGTTACTGCCAAATGAGGGATGTCCTTTAGCATCTTTTCCTCATTAAAATCAAATTGTTTTTTCCCTATACTGAAGAAAATCCGAATTAGTTTATTACACAAAGCAATCAGGGACTGCATCTTCTTTAAAGGATTATCCGGACGTTGAGTATAGTAAGCATGTAATGCTTTAAATGCAGAATTCTTGGCGACGAGAATCATACAGACCCTGAATAACAGGGCCCTGAGTTTCTTTCGGCCTCTTTTTGTGATGGTCGTTTTTCCTTTGTGCTTGCCGGATGTATTTTCTTTTAAGCTTAAGCCGGCCAGCTTGATAATCTGCCTTGGATGATTGTATTCGCCTAAATCTCCTACTTCCGCAAAGAAGCCGGCAATTGTATCCCTGCCTACACCTTTTATCGCTAACATTTGTTGTACACCTGGTATTTCATCAAGGAGGCCGTCTATTTTTGCGTCCAATTCTTCGAATTGTAACTGAATTAATTCATACTTAGCCAGAATGGTTTTTAGCTCCAGCCTGGCCATTTCAGCACCTTGTCGAAGTCCGATGGACTGACTAGCTGCCTGTTTTAATTCGCGGATCTTGTTTAATCCAACACTCCGAGATACGGACTTTCTCAAATGGACGAGTAGTTCTTCTTCGGTGAATACAGCTATTTCATGTGGCAAGGCATAGAGCTTTAAGAATTGTAAAGCAGCCTTACCTTCCCATTTCTTAAATACCTTGAGGAATTCCGGAAAATACCGGTCAATCCAGTTGTGCACCTGTCCTTGGACCGTTTGTAGGTCTTCAGTTAAAAGATCGCGTATTTTCTTTGCCACACGGAGTTCTGCATAAACACCTTGCGGTATTGTTGGTTCGGCGTATCTTCCGTCCTTGACCAGCTGGGCTATGACCTTGGCATCTTTCACATCATTTTTGGTGGGTGAGTTATCATCCAACTCTTTGCTTTTCTTGACGTGCAACGGGTTTACTGCGACAAACTTTATCCCATTTTCTTTTAAGATATGGGCCAGATTAAACCAATAATGGCCTGTTGGCTCCATGCCAACCATCACTTTACTCATACGCTGTTCTTTTTTGATTTCCGAAATCCATTTAAGAAAGTGTTCAAATCCTTCTTTTGTATTTTCAAATTGACACGGGGATCCAAACTCCATTCCCCTGAAATCCTGGGCACGAGCCACATGTTTGAATTTCGCAATGTCGACTCCTATAATAAGAGTTTGAGAAGTGATTTGAGCAATCTTGTTATTCTGGTTATAATGCATTGTAAAGCCTCCTGGTGTTTGAGATTTTTGTCCTTTTTGCTTGCCGGCTTCAGGACTCTCTCATTCTACCAAGAGGTTATTTTTTTGTTCAAACTCCATTTTCATTCATTACAGGAATGCTGCCCCTTTAGCACAATAAAAATGCTGCATCAAGCTGCACCTAAAAGAATTTCTTATATAGCTCACGTCTCAAATGTCCACTTAGATAAGCGTATACTCTGGTGGTTTCGCTCTTTTCATGTCCCATCAAATTCTGTATGACCTCTAACGGTGCTCCATTATTAATAAGTGTTGTTGCATAGCTGTGTCTAAGTTGATGTGGATGAATGCATTTATTTATTCCTGCTCTTTTGGAAATCTGTTTTATGACATATCTCATCTGTGCAATACTCATTCGATGTGGTGCTCGAATCGTAACGAACAGCGCTTGTTGATCATCATATCTTTCTTCTAGATATCTTTTTAACCAAATACTACATCGAGTATTAAAATACACTTCTCTTTCTTTTTTTCCTTTTCCAAACACGATAACTGATTGTTCTGCCATATTAATTGAGTGCCTATCTAATTTTACAACTTCTCCTATCCTACAGCCTGTTGAATACATAAATTCAAATAAAGCTTTCTCAAAAGTTGTTTTACATGCTTCACGAAGTAATTCAATTTCCTCTTCCGTAAGAAACTTAGGAATTCTACTCTCTGGCTTAGGTTCTTTAATGGTAGATACCGGGTTAACCGAAACATACTTCTCTTCTTGAGCCCATTTAAATAATGATTTTATAAAACGTATCCGATGACAGAGACTAGATGCTTTTAACTCAGCTGCAACTTCTCCAAGATATAGTTTAATGGATTCTGTTGTAATATCAGTAATCTTAATATCCCCAAAGTATTTGATTAATAAGGACATTTGCACTTTATATACCTTTAAGGTTTGAGAAGAATATCCCTGAATTTGTTTATCTGCTTTATATAGATTCCAGGCTTCAGATACAAGCATAATGAACAACTCCCTGATCGTTGTATTTCTAACATTATTCGCCTGAGAACTATAAAATATACTAGTTTTATAGAATTTTATTAAGTAATTGCACCCTTTACTTTAAGTACATTTATTCACAATACCTAAAGAATAATCAAATTTTGCACCCCTTTATTTATTTCTTATGTAATTCAGCATATCTAGGAGTTGATGAAGCTTGATAAAATGACCGTTTTAAATAAGCTATCCCAGCGACCTTTAGATACAACTGCGAAATGGAACTTATATGCTATTGCATGGAGAACTATTGAGAGGACAATTGAGTATAATTTCAAGCCTGGCTATCAATTTAAAATTAATGGCAGTATGAGAAGTATTAAAGAGAGATAATTTTTAATGAACGGGTTGCAGTTTTAGAAACTGGGGGTCATTTTCCAAGGGTATCTATTCCTGAAAAATCAAAAGAGGAATTTAAGAGGAAGAATCTGCAACTTTCGTTGTTTTAATGTATAAATCATAACTAAATTACTCTCGGAAATCAGCATTTTCCTTCTGATGCTATCCAAACTATTCCCCCTCAAGGCAAAAAGGCTACCTAAATGGCAGCCTTTTTTGTCAATCGTAAATGGAGTATTCTCCAGTATTTTCATAATAATCAAAATGATTACTTTCGTGAGAAACTTCAAAGCTTGCTGTTACTTTTTGTCCTAGTCCACCACCAAATCCCATTGTTACAGATGTAGTTCCATTATCAAAAAAGTCACCATTAACATTCCACCAAATTTTTGTTGGAGTTGTTATTTTGGCATTTACTTTTCCTGCGAATTGTTTCGAAAATAGATTTGAAAAGCCATCACGATCTAAATCAACCTCTTCTATGAAGTCAAATTGGCTAAAAGAACCAGAATTATATGTATATACAAAGATTTGTACTGTTGGTTTATAGGTCAAAGATACATCTTGTTCTATGTTAATTTCATGCATGCTAAAATCTGATGCACTAGACATGGTAGATAATGTTCTTTTTCCTGTCTGTGTATTTAAAGTATTGTTTGGATTTTTGTATATTTCTTTTGCTTGTTCTATAGTTATACCTTTAGCTTTTGCTCTATTTTCGATAAATTCATCATAGGTAAGTTTATTTATAGTTACTTTCACATCCCCTGATTCCTCAAGTTTTTCAAGATTAATAAGATCTATTACTCCTGAACTATTAGAATCGGTCAATTCTTCTGCATTTGAATGTGTCGGGCTAAACAAAAATGAACCACTAATAATTAATGAACTAGCAATTGTTAAAGCGGTTTTTTTCAAAATAATCACTCCATTTGTAATATTTGAATAATGTTACAGTTACGCATTTTAACTTAAGAGTTATTAATTGGTAAAGTGAGTTATGGTAAATTAGTAGAATGTTCTCAAAAGATAACCATTAAATGATAAGTTAAATACTGTCAAAATAGTTATATGTTACTATTAATATAATGTTAAACTATTAATAAGGCTATCCAAAGGATGTGTATTAATGCGTTTAATGACTTTGTTATTTGTGATATTTATTTTAGTAGGATGCAACAATATGGAAAGAGCTGAAGAGAAATCAGCAACAAATAAAGATGAAGAGTTAAAATATGATGGAGATCACTTAACTGTTGGAGTTACTGAAGATATGAACTTGCCAAAAATTAAAAATATTCAATATAAAGAAGTTAATCTTGATTCATTAACACCTGACCAAGAAGAATTAGATGCTTTAATTATTACTAAAGCCTTTTTTAATGAGGCTGATAAAAATAAATATGTTAACTTTTATAAAGAAGTAAAATATCCTGTGTTTTTCGTTGGAATTAAAGGATTTAAACTCTTTGCTTTTACTACTGAAGATATGAACATAGAAAATTCCAAAGATGATAATAGTGCCTATATTCAAGGATTTAAAAATACCAATGGAGAAAAAGAGGTCTTTAAAGTTTATAAATCTAAAGAAGCTACTGATAAAGAAATATTCATTCAGATGTTTGATTATATTTCTAAATAAGTGTACAGAAACCCTCTAGTTTAAAGTAAGGTAATATTAAATACTATAATTATAGGTTTAATTATAGTATCATAGTTTTGTAATATTTAAGAAAACCGTTCTCATCTAGAGGTCGGTTTTTCAAAAAAATATATTTTATGGACTTGATAGTATTATGGAAGTAAGGCTTAAAATAGATAAATTTACTTTTTGTGAATTCATTTTCTTAATGTTCATTAAAACTGCTATTATTAACCCATTCACCAGAAATCCCATTAGCAAAGTTAGGGCATCTGACATTGCACCCACTCCTTGTTAATACCAAGTGAAATAATGTCGCTCCTTCTGCCGTTCCGAATCCAAGCACTAAATAAATGATTGAAAAACCAATCAAAAAGAAAAATGTATGTAAAATTGCTTTTCGTTGTCCTTTTAATTCACCACTTTGTATTTCCACAACACTCATTCCTGTTATATATGATAAAAATGCAGGATACAGCGGAAATACACAGGGTGATAAAAAGGTTAATGCACCTGCACCGAATGCAAGTAAAATAGAAACGTCTGCCATTAACACTAATCCTCCGAATGTAATTTCTTGTAAATAAAGTATATCATGACTTTCAATAAACATGGCGAATATATAGTTTTGAAAGCTAATTAGATAAAGGAAAATAATCCACTTTTACGGATTCCCACCTGCCTCATTAGCATAACTTTTAATCTTCCGATGGCTTCTCATTTTGAGTCAAGGGTTAATTAAACTGACATCCATGTTCAACCCGCTTGTTCAAATTAAAAAAGCCACCTGTTGGCAGCTATATCTTAAGGTATTTCACCTGGTAGCATAATAAGAAAAAGAGGTTTTTGGCGGCTTTTTTAACCGATCAACATCAAATTTACCAGCACTACTAATCCAAACGAAAGGAAAACTGCTACTTTAACAGGGTGACAAAATTTATATCTAGTGAGTGGGTTAATTCTCCTGATAACCTCACTAAATAAAATAGTCCCGAATAGAATAAGGATCCCTCCAAAAATATAGGGATTGTCCTTAAACTTAGATAATCCTAAAACTAAGAAAAAAAATAAAATCCAAATATACCCTAAAATAATATTTAACAAAATAGATATAAATATATCCTTCATTACCACATTAATTACACTCCTTATTTACTTTGAATCATAATTGAAATTTGTTATACATTCCTTGTATTTCTGCTTACTATGGATAGATAATTAATAGACATTTCCTAATTTTTCAATTTATTTATCTTCTTTTTTTATCAATAAGAACTCTTTTATTTCACTACTAGTATCTCTCTTATTTTTCAATGAGACAAACCTTTCTAGTGCTTAATTACTCTATACCCATAATCTCACTTTTTTAATCCATATTCCACTAACCTGCCCCTTTTGCAGAATAAGAAAAAGCTACCTGAATCGGCAGCTGATATTGAATATAAGCACCCTTAAGGTAAATTTCCGCCTTCTTTGGTAGTGCATATTTTGTTCGAACTGTTCATTAACCAATAACCCCGTCTTAGAATAAAAGCTTGTATACTTTAGACAAACCCTGCATACCCTTAAGGTAAAAAGTGGGTGATTAATTGAATAGAAAATGGTTTGTAGCTATCTGTATATTTTTGATTGGTTTCTTTACGGCTTTCATCCTCAATACAAATGCTTTTAAAAATACTTCTGATGAAATGCCTGAATTCACTTATTCAAGTAAAGAAAAAAACCAAGTTTTTGGTTACTTTATCCTCGACCTTTACCATAAAGAAATTATGAAGGCAATCAATGACTACTACAAAAAAGAAATAAATGGATACTCTACCCCAAAGCCTCCTCACTACGATATGGTTTCCATTTTAGCTACTGATAGCGGTACTAAATTTAAGGGGTTAGGAACAAAATATTCGTATCTTTTGAAAATCAAATTATTGCCTAGCACCGGTACTGGAATAGTTTTAGGGGAAGACATTCTTTATTTTGCGGTAGAACCCAATCGTCAAAATATGAAAAACCTGCCCAAAGATTATCCCCCGATTGAATTAATTAAATATGAACATATTAAGCCACCTAAAAAAGAAGGTTGATGATTGCACATAACCCTGTCAAGTAGACATTGAAAAAAAGAGTATACTAAGCTGCGGCCTTTTCTCGATATTCTATCGGGGAAAGGTCGTTTAATTTACTTTGAAAACGGTCTTGATTGTAAAAATGTATATAATCCTGAATTGCTACGTATGCTTCTTCCATTGTTTTGGGACGTACTAAATAAACTTTCTCCGTCTTTAAATGAGAAAAAAACACTCTATACAAGCATTATCATGACAGTTTCCTCTTCTTGAATGGCTGCCTATAATTTGGAGGTCTTCCTTCACTTGTTTTTCGTATGCTTTGGTTGTATATTGAAACCCCTGATCTGAGTGGATTAAAGCATTTTTTGCGAACTGCTTGCCTTCTAGCTGTTTTATAGTATCTATGACTAACTTAAGATCGTTCCTTTCAGATAACTGCCATGACACAATTTCATTGTTATATAAGTCTAAAACAGCTGACAGATAGACAAACTCATCCCCAACTCGGATGTAAGTAATATCAGTGACGAGTTTTTCATACGGTTTTTCAGCAAAGAACTCCCGATTTAAGACATTGGGAAACAAAACGGATCCTTTCCGTCCATAGAATGGACGTTTCTTGCGAATGACAGAACGAATACCTAATTCCCTCATTAATCTTCTGACCCGTTTATGATTAGCTACAATTCCCTCCCGGGAAAGAGCCCTTGTCATTCGTTTATATCCGTAGTAAGGATGCATTTTGTGGATGGCTAAGATATGCTCTTTTACTAACATATTCTCCTCAAAACGGATTCTTCGTATAGGATGTGTATTGCGCCACTTGTAATATCCTGCTTTTGAAACTTCCCCAATTTTCAGTAGCCACGCAAGGGGATACTTTTCCCTTAAGTTATCAATAATTTGAAATCGATCTGCTTTTAGGACCATTCCTTCCCATGTAGATTTGGATTGCGCTTTTTTAAGTATTCCACCTGCGCTTTCAGATAGGCATTTTCTTCTTCCAAACTATTAAAGTTTTTCTTATTCCAATGCCCACGCTGGTCATCAAATGATTCTCCGTTTCGTACTTTTTTAACCCAATTTGCAATTTGGGCATCACTTTTAATTCCAAAATGTTCTCGAAGCTGTTTATAAGACCATTTCTCCTCCAATTTCAAACGAACAACTTCTCGCTTAAACCCCTCTGTATAGGTTTTAAAGGTTTGTCCTTTTTTGGCCATAGAAAAAACCCCTCCAAGTAGACTAGTAAGAACATCATATCATGTTCTCTTTTTTTACTGTCTACCTGAAGGGGATAATACCAGATAGAACACTTATGTGTTCTTTTTTTCTGCGCAGTTTGTGTCTAATACGCCATAACAGTTATTATTCTTATTCAATAAACCTGCCCCTCGTATATTATGTTTAACTCCTTAAATACCATTCTCTTTTTCATCTTTTCTATCAATATAAGGTGGTCTGTTTGGACGTCTCGAGATATTTCTAGATAATGGTCTTAGGATCATTTGGGACAATTCTTCCTGCCCCTGTAGCTTGACTACATCTAAAGACTGTTTCTCAGTGTACGTGCGGCACTTCATACTCGCAGGCTGAGCGCACTGCCTCTCGAACTCAGGTGACAAGCAGCCCTGAGGCAGCTTTCGATGCAGATGCAGTTCTGATACACGAGGTTGATGATCGGCGTCCATACTAGAGATATCTCAAGGCGTCCAAGGAAATACCCAATGATTCCACAATGAAAGGAGGGTAACCCCCATGAGATTATTTGTTGGTTTAGACGTAAGTTCGTTTGACATGAAAGGCTGTATCCTTGATCAGGAAGGATCAAAAGTGGATACCTTCACGGTATCAAATGACCTTCCAGGAGCCACAGTTTTGAAGGAACGAATCCTCGGCCTTGCGAAAGGACGTAAAGTTGAAAGCGTTAAGATCGGTTTGGAGTCCACTTCGGTCTATAGCTTCCATCCTTCTATGTTCCTTCATTATGATGAAGACCTTAAGGTCTTTGACACTCAAGTGTTCGTCATTAATCCGAAACAGATTGCCAACTTCAAGAAAAGCTATTCGGATATGAATAAGACGGATGAAATTGATGCATTCGTGATTGCCGATTATGTCCGATTCGGCCGTAACCAGATGTCCATTGTCAAGGAGAGCCAGTATGTCGCACTCCAACATCTGAATTTCAAGTGCAGCAACTTTTCCCATGAGGTGGACTCTTCCGCCTTCGGAAATGCGATGATGGACCTCTTCCTCGAAAGATAGAGCCTGGAAGAACTGGCCCAGATGCCTTTAGATGAATTGGCTGCGTTCCTTCAGGAACACGGGAAGAATCGTTTCTCTGATCCCGATAAAGTAGCTACTTCCATCCAACGGGCAGTCCGCTCTTCCTACCGCTTAGATAAAGTGGTAGAAGACTCAATGGATCTCCTTTTAGGTACTTCCATTGAGCTGATCCGTTCCTTTCAGAAACAGATCAAGGAAATCGACAAAGCCATTACCCGTCTAATGACAGGCCTTTCCCAGACCTTGGAGACTATACCGGGCATCGGACCTGTATATGCCGCAGGCATTATTGCCGAAATCGGCCAGATTGAACGTTTTGAAGATGAAAGCAAGATTGCCAAATATGCAGGTCTATACTGGCGGAAACACCAGTCTGGCCGCTTTACAGCTGAAGACACTTCTCTTTCGCGACAAGGAAACGAATATCTGCGCTACTACCTCGTTGAAGCCGCCAACTCGGTTAGGAGACAGATTCCCGAATATCGCGAGTTTTACCAAAAGAAATGTCTTGAAGTTCCAAAACATCAACACAAACGTGCCCTCGTCCTAACAGCAAGAAAACTCGTGCGATTGGTGGATGCGCTGCTTCGCAAACGCCAAGTCTTTGCGCAAGAAAGGTGCGTGAAGATCTGACAAATATACTTTGTCAGCGCAAGCCTTCCTGATTTCCAGTAAATTACATTTATTTACTGGTGTAGTTCCTTACGGTCTTTTTTAGTCACAAGTAAATTGAAAACTAAACATCTTTAAACTTTTGGAGTTGACATATTACCGCAGGTCTTTAGCTAAATAAGGGGCTACAACAAAAAGTGTTTTAATGCGCGGTAAAATAATGTATAACCCATTTATTATCAGGAATAATAAACCTAATTTTACAGGAGGTGTGTTATCATTAAAAGATTATGTCTAGGGGCTGTTACATTTCTATTGTTATCTCTTTTCTCAACACCGGCAGACGCTTTAACCTTTGAAAAGTTGCCAATCGTAAAAAAATCAGACCAATGGTCAGTGCAAGTTGGAGAGGCTAAAAAGGGTAAGGATTTAGTAAAGCCAGTCAAAGGAAAATTTAATACGTATTCATTAAAAATTGATAAGATCGGTGAGGATGTAGATTCAGTTAAGGTTAATTTATATAGAAATGAACCTAATTCTAATACAAGGTATTCTCTTGTTAGTTGTCCACCAAGTGCACCCTGTAGTAAAGAAGATCCTAAATGGGCAATCAATTTAGCAAGACAACTTAATGACGGAAACCCTTATCGTTTTAGCAACTTCCTATTGGCCGAAAAAGCTACAGAACTGGAAGTGGAAATTGTTTGGACTGATAATAACCAAGGTAGACCAATGAAAGAGACATTTACTTTTACTAATCAATAACAATTTCATTTCATACCAAAACAGGCGATTTAAATTGTCGCCTGTTTTTATTTTTGCCAACAATCTTATCTTGTTCCACTCCCTCAGTTTAATACGGTTTACTCACGAATGCTCGCTTATTCGCAGGATTTCATCCTCCATGGATATATATTTCTAAATTGAAAAGAGTAGA
>NZ_SOEE01000032.1 GCF_004366035.1 Cytobacillus oceanisediminis | reverse complement strand
AGGCCCTGCATGCTTACTTTACCCAACGGCCAGACAACCAGCTAAAGAAGATGCAGTCCCTTATCGCCTTGTGTAATAAATTGATTCGTATTTTCGCAATTTGAATTTAGTGAAGAAAAGATGTTAAAAGATATCCCTCACTTGGCAGGATCAAAGAAGGCAGAACTGGCCGCTTAATTCTGTTTTCGTTTAGATTACAAATAGTTCTTGGCTTATAGTTTTGGAGACATTTGAAGCATGGATTAGTCGGCAAAGCAACTAAATTACGGGCATGGACCTTGTGGGGCAGCATGGCCGACATCCACCTCATGGAAAGGTTGGACGAAGGAATTTGAGAGCGAAGACTCTGTGAGGCATGGGAGGGTTGACCTCCATGAGAAATGTGGACATCTACCAGTGCGGTCATATTCTTCCTACTCCACCAATTTCTGTAATTGGTTGGTTAGAGGGTTGTAGCTCATTTTTCTCGGTGTGTCCAAATATATCCTTTTCAGTGACTATCCTCCAACTGAAACCCATTTACCAGCAGGTAAATAGCTATGAAAATCTAAGAAATCAGGAGTAATCGGGTGTTTACGCTTCTTTTATTGAGGGAGTTTAGTAAAAGAAAAGCTATCTTTTATTTGTAATAATTAGAATATTATGAAACTAAATGGTGTGTTATTCGTCTAAAAAACAATAGGAGGTCATTATGAAAAAGATTGTATTAGGTTTGTTTTTAATGACAATGTTAGTAGGTTGTTCAGAAGGAACGAAAGAAGTTACTGAAGAAAAATGGGAGGACAACAGCCCCACTTTCTCAACTGAACACGGCGAAATGTTTGGGAAAGAAGGTAGTATTGGTATAATCGGTATAAAGACCGTTACAGAAAATGGACAAAAGTGGATGTGGCATTTTTGGGGCGATGAGGATATATCAGGGAAACAATGGGAAGTAAAAGCGTTTAAACAAGGGATGGAAGAAAAAATTAATCCTATTACTTTTAAGGATAATACTTTAACTCCACGTGGTAAGAAAATTAATGGACACGCCAGGTCAAGTGTAAAATTTCCATCATCAGGTTTATGGAAGTTACAGGTTTATATTGATGGAGAATTTTTTGATGAAATTATTGTAGATATAAATCAAGAGTAAATATCTTATTAAAGTAAAGGGTGCTTTTATTTAATAAGGAATGTCTTCAAAATTGAGACATTCCTTTGGCGTTTCTAGAGTACAACCTACTCTCAAAGGGACAATTTACTCATTATGATATTATGCCAGGGCTGTGTTCCTTATAGAGTTAGTTGTCATGAAAAAAGAGGATATTAATTGACCGGAACGCATAATAACCAATCCCAAAAGGGAAACTCAAAATGAAAGAGGTAACAGATTTTGTTTGTTCCCTTTCATTCCACATTTATTTAGTATTGGTGACGTTGATATAAAAAATGTAGAAACATTAACTTGGAACCAACTTGAATAAGTCAAAAGGGTGGAGTTGTCATTTTAGGCAGCTTTTCTTTTTGTGCAGAATGAGTAGTTTATTTAAATAATAGAAACCAATTTATATGGTATAATTTAGGTGGATTTTATTGGAAAATAAGGAGTGTTTCTATGGATGAAGTATTTTCAATATATAGAAAAGCTATGAAGAAGGATTTATTTTTGCTTATAGCAATTTTTGTTGTTAGTCTCCTTACTGTGTTTTTATGGTTAGGTTTTCCTCTTTTTTTCTTTATTAATACTCTCCCTTTAGCTACACCTATTTTATTTCCGTTCTTTTCTGCCTTGTTATTTTCGTTGGGACTGGTTTATACAAATATAAATGTAGCAAAAGAGCTACATCAAATTAAAAGTCATCGAAGCGTTTTCCAATGGACAATTTATTTTCAACTATGGATTGTTGGAATTGCTTTTGTTCTTATTTTTGTAGGCTATATTATTTTATTTTATATCTAAACTTAACTTCAGCTTATTAAAATAACAGGGAAGAGTAGGTGAGTATGATTACCGAGATATGCTTGGTAAGACACGGTGAAACGGATTGGAATATGTTTGGTAAACTTCAAGGAAGAACTGATATACCTTTAAATAGTAATGGAATTAATCAAGCGAGGGAATGCGGAAAGTTTTTAGCTTCAGCTAATTGGGATTTAATAGTTACAAGTCCTTTGCAGAGAGCGAAACAAACAGCAGAAATAATCAGCAGCTTAATTAATATACCGATCTATGAAATGGCTGATTTTTTAGAGAGAGACTATGGTGATGCAGAAGGAATGACAGTAAAAGAAAGAGCTGCTGCATTTCCAGATAAAAACTACCCAAACCAAGAGAACAGAAATTCCTTAAATAAACGGGTTATGATTGGATTAGAGAATATCATTCAAAGTTACAAATGTAGAAGAGTTATACTTGTGGCTCACGGAGCTGTGATCAATGCTATATTGGCGCAGTTATCAAATGGGAAAGTTGGCTCCGGTAAAACAAGGTTAAAAAATGCGTGTATAAGTAATATTAACTTTTCGCAAGACACCTGGAATATTGGGGATTTTAATCAAGTTACTCACCTCTCAGAATAAAATGAGAAAGGAATGATTTCGCAATATTAACGTAATTTTTATTTGAGAGAAGTGCTAGTCTGTGCACTAAAATGTTAATTAAGAATAATTAGCTTTAGATTGTGAAGGCTTGCACTTAAACTATAGGGTGCTTTTATTTAATATGGGAACAAAATATTTATAGTTAGAAAAAGGAATGTCTTCAAAATTGAGACATTCCTTTGGCGTTTCTAGAGTACAACCTACTCTCAAAGGGAACAACTTACTCATTATGACATTATGCCAGGGCTGTGTGCCTTATAGAGATAGTTGACATGAAAAAAGGGGATATTAATTGAACGCATGATAACGATCCCAAAAGGGAAACGTAGAAAAGAGCAAATTGTGCTATTTACACGATAGTGTGGAGAACATCAGAGAAGCCTGCTAGATGTCCAAATTTCAACCTACATTTGCTGCCTATTTAGCACGGAAAGGTATGCCATTATTTCGAATAGGACAAAATGGCCCGAACCAAACACAGCTGTATGCTCGTTTATATCATGAAGAAAGAAAAAAACTGTATGATCAATGGTTGTAAAATAACGGAATAAATGTTCGTATAATACAATTATTACGAATAGTAGTTTACATAATTATATTATTTTAAACTTGATCAATGCATTAAAATGGTTTTTGTGAATAAAAAAAAGTCTACCAAACAATTTTTAAGCATTTTTGTTATTTCTTTTAAATTTACTTCTTCATAATTTAGGATTATATTATCTCGAAATTGGACTATGGCTTTCATTTTTTCCGAGAGCGAATGGGGGATCACATCTCCAGCTTCTAATAAAGAAAAGGCATCCTCATCTTTTTGCGGGAGGCCTAACCCACTAACAGACACAACGTGTTTGGCCAATTTAATACTCGCTTCGCACGCCCTTTGAAGATTCAGAATCACGGAGTCTTGTTTAGTACGATCATTCAAATTACTTGGATTGTCGTTATATTCTTGGTGTATACGTTTAATACAACGTTCTATGATGCTGATTTTGTTTAAAATGATATCATCCTTCACTTAAATTCCTTCTTTCAACAAATCAATGGAGAATTGTTTCCGTCCTCATGGTTGTGTGTGAAAGTCACTTAAATACTTTCATGACTTTGTTCTATAAAAAGCATTGTTTATATTTTGTATGTCTTAATAATGGCCGATAACCAAGACAACACCAATCCCTTCTACCTATA
This sequence comes from Cytobacillus oceanisediminis, assembly GCF_004366035.1. Classification (GTDB taxonomy): domain Bacteria; phylum Bacillota; class Bacilli; order Bacillales; family Cytobacillaceae; genus Cytobacillus; species Cytobacillus oceanisediminis_C. The sequence goes on along the minus strand of NZ_SOEE01000032.1, from coordinate 10,651 downwards.
AATTAAGAAAGAGGGGACTGATGTCTCTCATGTTAATATGTTTCCACAGTTTATAAAAAAGGAACTCAAATTGAAGACTTAAGATGATTAATTGTTTTTAAAATATGTGATTCTTTGAAGATCAATTTTTTTCTTTCATTCCATTGTTGGACAAATTCAACTATTTTTGAGGGCTGATTTAATGGAATGTGCCCATGCTTATTTGCCCAGTGTACAGAAGATATTAGTTCCATCCCATAAGGCGTTTCAAAGCCTGAAATTAACTCTTTAACTTTCTGTAACCTCTTAATTGATTCTTCATCATTCTCAATAAACTTTCTTGCTAATGTCGGTGCATCAGCTGATAAGCTTATTTGAGAGTGCCTATTCCTATCGCCATAACCTCTAATAAAGTGGCCATCTAATCTTATTAAGACATGGTTAAGGTTTTCTGCATATGGTCCATAAGTGTATTTTACATAATTTAATTTTAATGGCTCGCCTACCTCTTGCAAGAGGTAGGCTAGTTTTTGAATTTCTAACAACGACAATTTATAACCTGGAACCGTATATTGTTCCATTAAGAGAATTAATAAAGCTCTGGCTTTAGTCATTTTTGGTTTATTGGTCCGAATGGGTATCTTTTCAGGCTCTGGTGATCCAGTTGGTTCATAGATGTAAATATCTACGTCATGTAGATCCTCCAAAGAACTAGTAATTAGAGGTTTAACCTCGCTCCATTCTAATCCACCATTCCCACAGCCTAAAGGTGGTAAAGATACAGATTTTATATTTAGATTAATTAGATCCTCTCTAAATGCTTTTAACCCATCTTTAATATCCTGCATTTTCGACATTGATTTCCAATGACGTTTAGTGGGAAAATTAATTATATACTTAGGGTTACTGAGGGAATGATTTTCATAAATAAACATCTTCCCTGGTGAAACCATACCTTTGTTACAAGCTTTTTTGTACTCTTTGAAGTTGTCGGGAAAAGCCTGTTTGAATTGAAGAGCAATCCCTTTGCCCATGACTCCTACAGTATTAACCGTATTTACCAAAGCCTCAGTATCTGCGCTTAGTAAGTTACCTTTAACAAAATGTAAGACCATTATTTTCTCACCACCTCAATAGTACCAATTTGATTTTAATTTTACCGGAATATCTAATGAAAATTCTTTGAGTAATAATTCAACTTTTTCCTTGTAGTCATCATTATAAACACCTATGCCAATAAAACATTCGAATGGAACAAAATTATAAACAAGAAATTCAGCCATTCTTCTCCGGCGTCTGTCATTATCCTGTTCTGTATCCATCCAGTAAGTGGCTTTCATAATATCCCAATCAACTTTGTCAAGATCCTTTAAATCATTGAAATAATCGGTAAAAGCCATTATTCCATGACCATCAGTAAAACAAAAGGGAAGAGATTTCTTTTTAATAATCACAGGTTTTGAAACTAGATAAATAATGGGTTTTTGGCCGTCAGCATAGCCGTCAACATTACCCTTTGTTATACTGTAAAGCATTGGTGACCTGGGAGCAAAATAAAAAGGGACGTAATCATGGAGATTTCCATAAGGCTCTATTGGAACGAGATAAGCAGCTCTTCGATCCTGAATACTACTATGTGCAATATTTATGTAGCTTTCTTCGTTATAAAAAAGTTTAATCCCTTTGATTGAAGTATATTTTTTAAGTTATTGAAGTGTGTCATATGTAAAATAAGGTTATTTTCCATAAGAATCCCCAAAAATAGATTTTGAATATTTATATCTCATATAATTCTTCATTATATTATACAAAACATATGTTTCATTGTCTATTTAACTATTCGCAAAATAAGTATTATACGAATTGTATTAGTTGCTATTTCCCCTTCCAAATAGAATAGCCCCCAAAAGTAATTTGGGAGCAACTTTAGTTTAATGTTTAATTGACTTTAACTGCAGGTTGAATAATTGATTCTATTAATTTTTGAGTTTTATCATCAGATAAAGATATCATTCCATATGATTTTGATGCTGCGTCTATTTTTTCTAACATATATCCAAGATCATTTTTATTTTCTAAAAAGACAATTTTAACCAGGTCATGAAGGTCATTTTTATGAACATTTCCATACCTATAAATGAATTGAAAAGCTAGCAGCAAGACCATTTTTTGAACACAGTGAATTTTAGAATAGCTATTAAAAGAATAATGATAATAATCCAAATTGAAAATTAAGTTTTCTCTTTCAATGATAATTTGAATAAAATCCTTAATCTCTTGCAAATAATTTTTCATTGTAATGTGACTCACGCTTACCTTAATTATATAACCGGAACAACCGTACTTATTTAGCTCAATACTCTTGTAAAGCGCATGTAATATTGTTCTAATTATACTTGATACAATAAGTTGACGGTATTTCCCATTAGGTTCTTGAGAATTTTTTTTCGAACTATTTGATAAAGAAACATACATGTCAAAAATTCTATTTCCCTTTCTTAATTTTTTTGAAATAGCTTTTTGAATATCCCTTGGTTTTTTTACATGGCTATAAAACAAATCAAGTAGTAATCTTGTTGATTCCGTCAAAAATCTAATATTATCTATTTCAACTGCTCGTACTAATAACGCCTCTATTAACGATATTTCTTTGTTAACAAACGATGTATAAAAGATTTCTTGGTGTTCAGAATCAACACTCTCAGCCAAATTTAGTGCTTCAAAGAATTCAGTGGAACTAGTAATTTGATTTAGAAGATAAGAATATTCCACTGATTTTTCATCTGAAAACTCCTTAATCATTTCAAAAAGTGCATCGTGATAGCATTCTGCTAAACTTTGGTAGTAATTATTAACAAGTACAAAAGATTCGTCATCTAAGTTATTTATATTAAATTTGAAAACTTTTATAGGGTTTAATGAAGATAATTCGATATATGCTAATTTTTGTATTTCGGAAATATGATTTTTAGATGCCTCTCTTATGAGCAATTTATAACCATAAAGAATAGATTTATATACTTCAATTAATTTTTCTTGATAATTGATACTTTTTTTTAATTCCTCTTGATTTGTTTCTTCTATTGAAAAGGTCTCTTTTAAAGCTTTTAACACTCTTAAGTGAAGGATATCGTCATCTGTAATTTTAAAAAGTTTTATTAGATTTTCTAATGAGGAAATATCGATAAACGTCAGATAAAAATCCTTAGTTAACGCAAAAAGCTTTTTTACATCATCTTGGACATTCGATAGATTTTTTTTGGATATTGCAGAGATAACAAGCTGAAAATTTGATTCTAACATATAATTGTAAGATTCAAACAAATTATTATAACTAATATTATGGTTTTTTATTTTTTCATTTCTAAAATAATATTTCAATCTCTTATGCAATTTCACATTTTTATTAAACGTAGTTTTTATAGAATAATGAATATCCATATGGACAAACAAAAAGTAAGTGTATAAAAACAACGCAAAAATCGCGCTCATTGTGAAGAGAATCGACATCTGATAGTGGTGGTATGGTTGTCCGATCAGTGGCGCATCTTCTATTCTAGGAAATTCGGTAGCGGTAGTAATTGAAAAAAATAGAGCAAGAATTTCCAAACAAATTGTACATAAAAACCAATATATAATATTAGAAGTTTTAATATTGGAATATGAAACTTCTTTTTTCTCTTTATAAACAAATGTAAAAATAGTTATGGTTGCAGGAATCATAAATATTAAAAATCTTATAGCGTAATTTATCATAAGGTCTTTGGGATAAAAAAAATAAATGTCTAATGACAAATTAACTGAATCAGTATTGAACATATATAATGAAAGGCCAAAAATAAAAAAGGGGGCGGATAATATCCCCCATCGTAATAAAAATATCTCCAAGATATAGTAATGTCTATTCGGATTCAAGCTATCACCTGCTTAATGCTAGTAACTCTTGCGGTAAATTTTTCTTGAAATATTTTAATATTGATTCCCTTGAAATTTCTTTATCTTGACTAAAATACCAGGCGTTTAACCAAGGTGTTTCACTGTGTGTCATATCAACTAAAGTACCAGCACTTATTTCGCCTAACCTACTCCATACTTGACCGATTATTTTCATTTGTTCTTCTTCTAAGGTTATTTCCGGCCAATCAACAGTACATTTAATATCTAAATCCCCATATATCTTAAATTTATGGTAAACTTCTCTAACAACTGGACCGTATTTCCAAGCTTCAATGGGTTCATCAAATAATGGATTACCTTTTAAAGCTAAGTTGTATCCTTGTGAATAATAAAGTAACTTCTGCAGCTTTAAGTTTGAAATTTCTAATCCTCTTGGATCATGTTCTTTTAAAAAGAGTAGGAAATTTGCAACATCTATTGCCTTAGCAATCCCCGACATTGTGAATCCCCCTTTCCGCTTATATATAAATATTCGACAAATAGCCTTAACTATCCTTTATTTATCCACTTATTGCATAATAAAAATAAAATAAACATTAACAGTATTACATTATTTTATCTAATTAGCAATAGCTAATAATAAATGCAATAATGATTGGACACCAAGCTTTTTTAATATCTACCTCAATTGCACTAAATTTTTGGTGGCGTCAACCAAACATTTGACGAATTTTCTTAAAAAATAATTATTTGTTAATTCACCTGGTATTAACGCAAGTAACACTCATCAATATAAAAACATTGCAGTATAAATAATGAGTAAAGCATAATTTTAGGATATAAACTTGAGTAATCTATGGGTTTATTTAAGTCATCATAAAAATAGACGTTTCCAACCTTTAATTACTGCCTATATGATAATATAAATCATTAAGATTTTTGTATTTGCTTTATATAGGTGAAATTCCTAGCTGGTGAAAGTCCGTAGGGAAGCGTGTTCTCCCCTAGCCTATGCTTACGAAAGGAGTGCGGGTTCGAATCCCGTCAGAGACATCTCTTCATTTATCAACTAAAAAACAGGTGAAGCTTTTAAATGCTCTCCCGCTTTCTAACAACTATTTATACAAAATTATTTTTTGACGTAATCAATGCGTTTTACCCTATGATTAAAATTTTCTTTCCAGTAGCCATCATTCATATTTGCAATCGCTACCCCAGTAGAACTTTGAGCCCCTATAAAGTTCCCATCGCCTAAATATATACCCACGTGGCCATCCTTTTTGTATGTGTCAAAGAATACGAGATCACCCGGCTGCATATCCTCTACCTTAATGGTAGTACCTAAGTGTTTCAGTGTTTCAGTCCTGACCGATGTTAACTCCCCTAATTTAACACCGACCTGAGAAAATGCCCAATGGACATTTATCTTTAGGATCAAAATTCTCTCTTTTACTTTTAATATCCTTTTCTATTGCTTCACATGCTATTGCAAAAATGAGTAAATCATTATTTAACTGAAGAACTAACGAAGATAATTTATTAAAATGTTCCTGCATTTCTTCAATCTTTTCAAGCTTATTAGTAAGATAGAAATGATGCATTTCTCTACGGGTAGAATTTTCATTTTCGATCTTAATAGCTTTTATTTGCAATTCATGTTGTTTTTTCATTTGCAATTGAGCAACGAAATACACTACACTTGCACCAACAATTGCACCTAGATAACTCCCCCAAAACATTATCCATGTATCAACTTCACCCCTTGCAAAACTAAAAAAGTTTATTTCTAATAACTTGGCTATAAATATTGGTGCCATTAATAATATAACGACTGCAATTATTACCAATTTAAACTTCATTGTAATCTCCTCAAATAATATTTAGGTTTCTAAAACATAAAAAAAACGCCACCGAAAGGCGATAACTCGAGCCCTTTCTTCCTCCAAGTGATCCGCTGCTTATTCAATTGCATATACTCGATGTTCCAACCTCTCCTATTGTTTATGCAATACTCGTTCTAATATCTAGGCTTCTTAGTTCCATTTGACTTTTTCCTAAGCTCCCCTTTTGCATCGCAACTTATATTCGGGATTTTGGAAACAATCAATTCTTCCTAGGTGCAGGCCGGCCATATATATATTGTTGAAGGCGAGCTACTTCTTTCTTCATCCCATGGTAATTCCTTATTACTGCTTCGATTTAATCAATAATGCTGGAAGCTGCAGGGTGTACGCAGTTTGAAATTACTTGTAAGATGAAACAATTTTTACTTTATCTCCGTATAGTATAAGAACTAATTTCTTATAGGGGGGATTTTATGCAGTATATAAATTACGGGATTGCAACGTTCTCTACAATTTTTGCGATCATTATTTCTTTAAATGCATTGAGTATAAAATCTGGGGTAGCTAGAATATTTTTTACCGATGAACAAAAATTAAAGGTTAAATATTTCAATATGTTGGTATTTTCTACTATTATTTCTTTTGGTGTTTTCTTCTTTTCATTAGCCATGATTGTTAGAACGAGTAGCAATCAAGAATTGACAAATTCCGCTATGGTAACTGCTCTTTTCAACACTATAGGGATTTTTATTCTACTTTTATTTTCCTTATCAATAATTATTAAATGGGTAGAAAACTTTGCTATCAAACATCACATTAAATTTAAAACAACGCTTAATAACAAGGAGATTTACATACTCAAAATGTTAGATAAAGAAACCTGTATTTGTTCTTCTAATCCAAATACCCTGTATGATGATAGTGATGATGAATATTTATTGGTTCCTATTCAAGACATTATGGGAAAGCACCTTATCAAAGAAATGATTTTAAAGCCTCATCGAAGTAATTGGTCCAAGTTTTTTGATTTGTAAATTAATGCCCTTGAAATTTTCAAGGGCTTATATTTTTTCAAACTTTGTTAAATTCCTTTATAGTAAAATTATGTTCCGAGGTTAAATTCACATTTCATATTTATTTTTTAAAATTGAGACTACTAACTCCTCTATTGTTTTTTTTGATTCAGCAGAATCTTCCTTAATTTTTTTCTTTAGTTTAGAAGGGATAGCGATTGCTAGTACTTCCAAGTCACTGTCAATATACACACCTTCTAATCTCTTTGAAATATCTCCTTCAACTATAGATTTTTCAAGTAAAGAAAATATGTTACCTGGTATATACTCTTTAATTAAAATGGGTTTTACTTCAACTGTGATCTTGTTATCTTTTTCTAAAAAAACCTTTAAGTTTTTTGGACCTAGTTTAGAGTAAAAGAGCCCCATTGTTCTATAGAATTCTTTGGATTCTGTAAATTCGAATTTAGCAAAGCCTTTCTGTGTTTTATACCCTATATCCGAAATCTTTTTAACCGGTTTATAACCTGCATTTTCTATTTCTTCGTACGGGATTTGCTCTCCATTTTGGCTTTGAAGATAAGGCTGCAACTCTTCGTTTAGTAAAAGAAAATTACTGTCTTTACCTTCCGGAGAAAGAAACTCCTGGTACCAGGCATAGTTTTTATTTTTATCGTAAAAATCTTTCCCTTCATTCCTTTTCTGTTCCTCATAAAAAGATTTAAATCGCTCAAGTTCTTCTGGGGCAATGAAATAAAATTCTCTTCCTTTATATAACTTTTTCTCGGCAGCAAGTAATCCTTGTTGAATGTATTGAAAAATAGTTGCTGTATGAAGGCCAAGTAATTTGCTAGCTTCTCCAGTAGTAATTCCCGGCTTTCCCTTTTTCTTTTTTAATTCCTCAACATCTTCTTTGTAGAATAATTTAGTGTTATCAATGTGCCAGTTGTCTTCATAAACCGGCTTTAATTCCCCTTGCTTTACATATTTATGAATAGTTGATGGCTTAACCTTAAGTATCTCTGAAGCTTCATTTGTTGTTATCATTTCTCTTTCTTTATCCATGAATTTCACCTTACTTTTTAATGTGTCTAAAAAAAAACCAGCAATGTTGCTGGTTATCAATTCAATTCGTTCTATCTAAGATAATCATACTATAATACAATTTTTTATATAAGTTTAAGTGGATATTATTTCCTAATCACTTTTAAAGATGTTTTATTTCTTATATAGGTTTCTAACTCTTTAATATCTTTATTATCACATCCACATACGATGCCAATCCAATATCGAGATCCAATTACTGTAATATACCCTCCATCGTCCACAATAGAATTACAAAATTGACAAGTAAATACGATATTCAAAGGTTTCCCACCTGCCTTTAGAAAAGTGTGAGCTGCTCAAATGAAATTTTCTGAACTTACCTCGGTAGCTATTGAAAAGGTAAAAAGAGAATGATTTTACCTTGTTTCTTCTATTATATAAGTAACTTCTTTGAACTCCTTGAACCAATACAGCGGAAAGCATCCCTTACATTTAGTTAGTTCAATATCTTCATAGAAATAAGCATGTGAATTCTGAGGCAATAGATAATAGTGAGAAAGCAGGATATTACTATACCCTGCTCTTCTCCAAAACAATTTAGCTTTATAAATCTTACCCTGTTCAAGATCTATATTCGTGCGTAGGGGCTCGGAAGCGTAGTCCTCTTCTTCAATGATATGAAACCAAGCACAGTCGAAACATCCAAAATGTGCATTGGGGTTATTAAATCTGGATACTTAATAATGATTTAGTCCATTAGGAAATAAAACGTATGTATATTCTTTATTTAAGGAACACAACTTATCACTGCCCATATACTTGCCTTTAAGCATTATATATCCGCGTTTTTTAGCAAGCCTTTCTTCTTGCTCTCCTTAATAAATTCCTCAATGTATGCGTTTACTTCCTTGTTTTTGGGATTTTCGAGAAATGCTTTATTTAGGGACTTTTTTAAAATTATGTTATCGTCTCCCCAAACTAATTCAATCTCTGCGGTTGATTTCCTTTTTGTTGAAAGCCTCCGTACCTCTATTCTGAGACCTGCTTTAATTTCTGAAAGGTAGTAAGTTGTTATTTTTATATTAACTTTCCCCTCTCGCACCCGTTTATCAGTGTATTCAAAAACTTCTTTCATAAGTGTCCTTCCTTTACTATCCGAAAGTCCTCTGATGTATTACTTCACTTCCATTAATTTCAACCAAAATTGCTGGAAGATGGAATGTTAATGTTTTTCTCATTCTAATCAGCCCTTCTTAAAATTTTTTAGTGTGTTAGGGAAGCTCCAATAAAAACCTTAGCCTTGGTTAATGGAAAACCTTTCCTTGAAACGAATATATCAGACTAAACATATATAATCTAGTTATTTATTAAATCAATATTAAGTTTATTAGTAAAATGAAAATAATATAATTACATTTAATATAGACAAATAACTCATTTTTCTTTTAATCTACACTATAATAAATGTAGTAAAATAAATTAATGTTTCATTAAATAAAAATTTATTTATAATAGAATTTAAATAAAGTTAATTATTTCTTATAAATTTAGTAATAAATTTATTACATCTAAAAGGAGGTTAAAAATAATATGAAACCAAATAAATTAGTTCTTACGAAACATACTAATAAGACATTGAATCTTGATTTAATAAATAAAGCTCAAACAATTTCTTCTTTGGTTACTTACCTTTTAGATGATTCCTTACATAAGAAATTAAGTGATATTATAGATAAAGACGGTGAAGCAAACTTTTCACTCTTTAACGATATCGAAATGATTTATTATTACGCGCACCAAAAAAGGGATTTAAATGAGAAGAAAAACCGAACAGAAAATACAAAGCGGGAATATCTAAGGGATCTTCTTTTGTTCTATCAGCAGCTGCTGGAACAAGCAGAATTGGTAGAAGTCGAAATTAGAGATGTGCAAGAGTATCGGTTGTTGAAGACTCTAACATCACGGAATATGAGGAAATACCAGGAGTGGTTGAAGGAAGCTCCGCTTGGGAAAGCTGGTAAGCAATATTCTGTAGCTACCTTAAGCCGAAAAACAGTGGTAATTAGAGGGTTCTTAAAGTTCCTGTACGAAAATCAATACATTAAGGTGCCGCTTCATCAAAAAATGTTAAGCAGCAATGTTCGATCCTTTGATAGACCAAATAAAGAGATGAGTTCTGTGGAGGTAATTAGCTTGGTCAATTACTTCAGAACTCATCCCATCCTTTACGGATTGATATCAGTATTGGCCACAACTGGGCTCCGTATACAGGAGCTCTGTAATGCAAAAGTTAACGATCTTGCTTACTTAGATGGAGAATACTGGCTTACAGTTATGGGAAAGGGACAAAAGGAGCGGCAGGTATTAATTCATCCAAACGTTTTAAAGGCCATAGAGGGATTTCGTAAAAGAAGAAGGCTAGATTTTAAACTCGATCCTTCCGATAGCTCTCCTTTGTTTACTACTTCTAAGGGAAAGGCCTATGGATATAAATATCTGTCGAATTATTTAATCACAAAAATAAACAAAGCTGATTTGGACTTTATTAAAATGCGGAAGAATCCTATAACGCCTCATAGCTTCAGACATGGTTTTGCTCTTATTAGTGCTGATCAGGGTGCGGATTTATTGACCATAAAAGAAAGTCTTGGTCATTCTGATATCAAGACTACTCAGATTTACTTACAAAGAAAAATGCTACGCAAGAATAATGCTGCTCATTCTTGGAAGGACTCAGATATCATTAATAAGATTTAAATAAAAGACCACATAAACATGAACTATACCCCAGATAGTGGACACTGATAAAAAAGTGCCCCTTTCTGGGGTTTTTTGTGTTTCAATAGTTTTAATGAATAGGGCGGAGGATTT
>NZ_SOEE01000031.1 GCF_004366035.1 Cytobacillus oceanisediminis | reverse complement strand
AATGAAGTATTACAAAAAGCATATAAAGAAGCTGAAGATGCTGCTTCAAGATTAGCGCACCAGAGGCACTTAAAATAATGATGTGAATGGAGAAGTATACGAAAACAACAGGTATGGACCGTAAACTTCGTGAACTTATAAAAATTGGGATTCTCAAATAAATGGAAGTGCATATTGTATTAACATGCATACAACTAATGCTTAAAAAATGGTAGATGTGCTTCAAGAGAGCGCAAATTTTACTCAGATGGTGAAAAATTGGCTCTTGAGTCGACAGAGTAAGTAACTTTAATTCCGACAAAACGAGTTCCAGAAGAGCTTTATCAACGAGTGCGTGAGCACTATGACGAAAAATAGTATGTTGAACTTGTTCTAATAATTATTCGCGCTAACACTTGGAATAGAATTTCTATTGCAATATGGGATACAGCAATTGAAACATAATAACTTTCAGCAAGCATCTGTTATTGTTCGGTTAGGTTACACTTAATACTATTGTTTATCTTCAGCAAACGGGCGCGATTGTTGAATAAATCTTTTATTTTACCCACCTCCAAAACAGAAGGCGGCGTGCGTTTTGGAGGTATTTAACTTTTAAAAAATTGTTATTACTGTGACATTTACTTATTGGGGGTGGTGTCAGCTTTGCTGGCACTTCTCATATTATGTGTTAATAAGTATTTTCTCTTCGATCTTAAGGGTGTTTTTTCTTTGATAAAAAGCAGTTATTCTACATTGATTAAACACACCAAAAGATCGAATCATCAACATAAGTACAGTGGTTGGTGATGAAGGGAATCCTGGTAAAGTGAACTATGCAGCAGCAAAAGGGGGTTAGGTTAACGAATTAGCAATCCGGAATATTACAGTCAATTCGCTTTTTCATGGGTTTATTGAAGCTGACATTAACTCTTATTTATCAATAATATGAACATGGAGAGAAGAAATTATGAGTTGATTCCGTTCAGGCAGGCTGGAACGCCGGAAGGTATTTTTTTTGCATGGATGTGAAGCGTCACCGAGCACTAAACCGATGATTGCCAATCGCAGACCTTGTTGGTCAGACACCAATTGTGAAACTAAACCGTTTAGCTGCATCCAGTTCCAAGTTCCGGATACCTATCACATCTCACAGATTATCGGGGAAGGAGTAGCAAACTCGGCGGAGACAAAATACATAGCCGGCTAAATGATTCATGTCGATATTGGAATGATTATCTGAGTAAAAATAAGGAGTGACATAATGAGAGAAACGGTAGAGAGAAATGGAAAATGTATGACCCTGATTGATTTGAGTGATAAGTTAAAAAATAGTACGTCAGAATTCGAGCCGAGTCCTCATAAAATCCAATACTCCTCTCACAAACAAGCGGTAAGAACTACTAAGAAGTTTTTAGGGATTGGGAAGGAGTATTGGCCAGAAGGAGAGGGGTGGGCGGTCGAAGATGTTGAGCTTTCGACTCACAGTGGAACGCATATTGATGCCCCTTATCATTATGGGCCGACTATGAAAAGTGGGGAACCAGCACGAACAATTGATGAGGTACCACTTTCTTGGTGTTATGGAGATGGTGTTATACTGAGTATGACTCATAAGCAGGCTGGCGAAGCCATAACAATTGATGATTTACAAGCTGAACTTACCCGAATTGAATATAAGCTGAAACCCTATGATATTGTATTGATTCGCACAGATGCTTCGAAGTATTTTGAAAATAAAGGCTATGAATTCCAACATCCTGGTTTGATTCGTTCGTCGACTGAATGGCTAGTGAATCAAGGAGTAAAAATGATAGGAATCGATGCTTGGGGGTTAGATAGACCCTTTAACGTATTAGCAAAAGAAGCATTGGAGGGGCAAACTCAGTTTTGGGAAGCTCACTTGCTTGGACGAGAAAAAGAATATTTGCAGATCGAAAAACTAACCAATTTGGATCAGCTACCCAAACCATACGGGTTTAAGGTTTCAGCTTTTCCAGTCAACATCGAAAAGGCAAGTGCTGGTTGGGCTCGGGTCGTAGCTATACTGGAAGATTAAGATCAATTCATTGGACTTTGTCTGAACCTCGACTTTCTTATTAGGCAAAGTGATAGGGTGATGCTCAAACCCGCATGATCATCGCTTATAAAAAACGAATTCACCCGATGCTTGGAATAAAGTCCTTGTGGACTTGCTAACGAATTAATGCGGGAATAAAAGTGATGCACAGGATCAAAAAAGGACAGACTCTTCAAAGTGAGATGTTTGACCAAAATCAAATAGAATTCATCTTTCAACTTTTTGGACTAGTTGCTTATGACCAGGGAATACTAGAAATCTTTTACCTTTTTATATTTTTCTTAAGTTTATTAAGATAAAGAAGAAAATATATACCTATAAGTATATGGGCGAGCCCTAAAGCTCGTTTAATGACGACTCTTTTGGGCATTTTTATTTTCACTACTGATACTCCTTTGCCTAACGTCATTTCCATTTTTTATACTTTTTCACCCTCTTTAATAGATAATAGTTCTTGTTGCGTCATTGTAAACAGTGAGTACAGACAGTTACAGATATCCGAAATCAGAGTTTAAGCTGAGGGATCTTCGTGATGAGACGAGTTCGTAAACATAGCAAACCAGGAGTCGAACACTTGCCGACAGCGGACTATCTTCTTCAATCAAATGAAGTTGACAAAGTTGACACTCTAAAAAAATATTGTTAAGATAGTTCTGTTAAAATGGAGTGATCACTACAAAAAATATAAGGGAGCGAATGACGTTATAAAAGTGTAATTGATTCAAGAGAAGAAATCACCAACGCACCTGAGGATATACAAATACAACTTTTTAGGCATGTTAATGAGCAATCGTAGTCCGAGATACCTTGATGAAAACATACATAATAATAATGGTTGATTTGAAAATATGTGAATACGAAGTAATGGATATCTTTGTGGGTTGTTATTTCAACTTAGATAAAAGTCTCGTTGCTCTTATATTAAAACCAACACACTAAGGTGGAAATGAACTAGACAAATAGAAAAGCGGAACTATCATAAGCCGAAATGGAAGTGACGAATGATGCTTCTATTTTGGCTTTTTCCATTTAAATATTTAGTATGGATAATGAATAATCCTATTCCCAGACATAAAAAAAGGACTGATAGAAAAAGATGAACAGTTCTACATTTTCATTTAAAGAAAAAACTCAATTATTATTAAAGTATCTAGAGGTAAATCCTTACCACTATAAATCTATTATTGATTGCACTCCTGATATTGTTTTTGTAATCGACATAGAAGGCCGCATTATTAAACCAAATCGAGCATTTGAAAAATTATCCGGATACAGTAGCGAAGAATTGACCCAAATGACATTACAGAATTTAATGGGATCCAAACAGGCTGATAAATTTTTACATCATTTTCAGCTTGCGCTTAAAGGAAGTTTGGAAAACTTTGATTGTTCGATTATACATAGTAATCAAAATCGTGTTGCTCTTAATTTCACTCACTTTCCAGTTGTCGTCGGAAGTGAGATCTTAGGTGTTTATGGAGTTGGTAAAGATATTACAGGAATCATGCATAGCAGGAAAGGGTTAGATGAAAAGGAATTTCTATATCAGTTGCTGACAAGTAACTCGTTGGGAATGATTACTAGCACGGATTCAGATGGGAATTTCATCTATTTTTCTCCTGCTTTCCTCCGGATCCTTGGATATACTCCAGATGAATTACTTGGAACAACAAGTTTCGGTTTGATCCATATTGAGGATTTTGAAAAAGCAAGAAAAAATCTAACACACCTACTTAACAAAAAAGAAAGTGGTTTTGATACATATCGTGTTCGGAAAAAGAATGGAGGCTACATTTGGGTTGAGTGCATATGTAAGCCACTAATTGATTCTAATACAAATCATGTAAAAGAAATCATTAGCGTAATACGGGATATTTCGGAAAGAAAAAAAGCCGAAGAAGATATAAGAAACAGTGAAGCACGCTATCGAAATATAATCGAACACACTCCCGACGCTATTATTGTTGTAAAGGATTCAATTATTGTCTATACCAATGATACAAGCCTAGAACTTTTAGGTGCCACAACCAAAGATGAATTACAGAATAAAAGTGTTTTTGACTTTTTACATAACGAATATATAGCCTCGGCTCAAAGAAGAATTCATCAATTAAAAAATGGCCAAACGGTTGACTTTAAGGATTACAAAATTTATCGATTGGATGGGAATATTTTGGAGGTGGAGGTCAAACCCGTAATAACTGTTTTTCAAAATGAGCCTGCAATTCACTTGATCATTCGTGATATTTCCAAAAAAATACAAACACAACAACTACTAGTACAATCGGAAAAATTAACGGTGGCTGGGCAGCTTGCAGCAGGAATTGCCCATGAGATTCGGAACCCGCTTACTGCAATTAAGGGATTTTTACAACTTATGGAAGCGAAACTTACCGATTATAAGACATATTTTGATATTATTACTTCTGAAATGGAAAGAATTGAAATCATATTATCTGAGCTTTTGACTCTTGCTAAACCACAGGATATGAAATTTGTCAAAGGTGACATTGTACAAATACTTGAAAATGTTAAAACTCTCATAGATACACAAGCACTTATGAACAATATCGAAATCATAACATTATATGAAACGAATATTTTCTCCATTTTTTGTGATGAAAATCAATTAAAGCAAGTTTTTATTAACTTCTTGAAGAATTCTATTGAAGCAATGCCAAAAGGTGGAAAAATTTCGGTTGAATTACAGAGTCTTGGGTTTGATAAGTTAAAGTTATTATTTATTGATGAGGGTAGGGGAATTCCAGATCACATATTAAATCGAATTTACGAACCTTTTTTCACCACAAAAGAGACAGGCACCGGACTAGGGTTAATGATCTCAAAACAAATCATAGAAAATCATAATGGGACCCTTCACATAAGGAGTGATAAAAAAGGAACAATCGTTGAAGTTATTTTACCAATATTTTAATATTTTTATACAAGACTGCTGCTGAACATATTTTAGAAAAAGGGACCTTCCTAGACGATTGGTCCTTTTCTTAAATCATTATATTTTCCACTTGTCCCCGATTGATGATCGCATCTTTCATTTTTATTAATTGGTAAATACTACTACTATGTATGTTATTTTTTTCTAACATGATTTGTAATAATTCTTTTACATCGATGCTAGATGATGCTTTAAGGGAATTCTGAAAAGTAGACATTATTTAGTAGCATAGCCGCTACTTTATTATTATGAATACTCTCTATCCGATAAATTTTTGATTGAGCAATATCGCAAAAAAATACTTATTGGTTCACCTCAAAAGGTTAAAAGTCAACTTAGGAACCTTCAATTTGAGTACGGAGTAGATGAATTTATGCTTGTTTCATTACTTCCTGATATCTAACAAAAATTTAAATCATTTAAATTAATAGCAGATGAAATGCAACTCAGTATTCAGCTAAAAAATGTATAGATAGATAACATTTAATATCTTTAGAATTGTTTAAAAAGACATTATAAATAAGGTAGGAAAAATGAAATATCTAAAATTTTTTGGTATTCAAGCAGCAAGTGTCAACTCGGGGGAAATAAGCTATATATTACAAAGAAACATGTTCTTACAAGCATTAAAAGTTAAGTATTAATAATTTATATGAATGAAGTGAGACTCCTATTTTATAGACTTATATAAGTCGAATTGAAAATTACATATCGGTATAACAATAGCCAGTAATCCTAAAATAAGAGAGATCTGCTGCTAATCACGCTATATCCTGGATAGCCGACACTGAGTACAATAGATTTAATAAAAGGGCGGCTAAAAACAACCGAAGCTGAAAAAAGAAAAATAGCCAGAAATCTCTACGATCGCAGCACTATGAAAAGTAATCTTACTACAATTCATGACATTTTTAATTCCGTGTCGTGGAAACTGGAGTAAAGTAGTCCTCCAGATATCGTTGTTCCAGTTAGCGATATTCTATCATGTGTCATAAATGATGAGATGAGTGGATGCACCTGTAAAATACCAGATTTTGTGAGTCTGATAAACTATTCATTATAAGAGAGGGTAATACTCGTGGATGTAAATGTCCGACTTTCCAAATTTGTATATAGGATAGATCAATAGGTTGAAAAGAACCTGAATCTTTTTCCCACGTAAAGATGATTCAACATCATAAAAGTTTCTATCCCCATCATTACACCCTTTTTATGTACTGTGCACTCTTCTTACTCTGTTAAGTTAACGAGGGTCTGCTAACATTTTGAAAAATATATAAACGAAACCGTTAGATCCCTGATTAAACGGATATGATTAACAGGATTTTTGTCATATTGACAGAGAGCCTGTTTTTTATGTTCTACTTTAAGCTGCTGTTTCGAATATAGGTGTGTAATTTTATTAAAGTATTTCGTTTCACGAAAAAAATGTTAGAGAAATTATCGAAATTAATTGAAAATTATTAAAAATATGATATATTATATTTAATTAATTCAAAATTTAGAATATTGGTTCTATTATCGAACCAAAAGGATGTGGACAGATGAGTTCAAAGACAGTTAGTAAGGCATTAAGTATTTTGGATGTGTTTACGCCCGATCGACCAGCTTGGGGATTGCGAGATATTGCTAGGGAACTAGAGATAAGCCATACGATTGTTCATCGGCTTTTGAAGACTTTTGAAGAAGAGGGGTATATTTTCCAGAACCCAGAAACTCATAAATATGAACTGGGAATTAAATTTATTCAACTCAGCAATACTGTCGAAGAACGACTAAGGATCTCGGATTTAATCAATCCAATAATGAAGAATATTTCGGTCGAAACCGGAGAAAGTGTTGTTTTTACGGTGAT
The DNA here is from genome assembly GCF_004366035.1 of Cytobacillus oceanisediminis. GTDB lineage: Bacteria > Bacillota > Bacilli > Bacillales > Cytobacillaceae > Cytobacillus > Cytobacillus oceanisediminis_C. Next base: position 8,826 of record NZ_SOEE01000031.1, on the reverse strand, counting down.
TGATAATGAAGAAGGACTGTTCGTCAAGATTGTCGAGAGTGAGCATCAGGTCCGGTTTGCAGAATCCGTTGGGAAAAGGGGACCGCTTTATATCGGTGCCTCTCACAAGGTGATTCTTGCTCATCTTCCAGACGAAGTCCAGGATAAGATCATAAATCAAGGATTTTTGGACCATGCCCCGCAACTCGTATCGAAGAAATCACTCCTTGAAACACTGGAGTTCATTCGTCAGCAGGGCTGGTTTTACACAGCCGGCGAAACGCTTAACGACGCTGCTGCTATTTCAGTTCCGGTTTTTGATCCGAAAAAAAATGTTCTAGGCTCGATTTCGGTGGCCGGACCTAGTTACCGGTTCACAAAAGAACAAGCAGAAAAGGTGCTGCCGGTTATAAACAAATATATCGATAAGATTGACGACATTTTTAGTAAAGTATTTTTTCCATCCAGGAGAGACTATCTTCTTAAAAATATAACCTAGCAAATAGGAGGGGGTTGAATGAGTAACAAGATTCTAGAAGTGAAAAATCTGGTTACTGGCTATCAAGGGAAGGACGGTTTCATGAAACCGGTCGACGGCGTATCCTTTGATATCGAAAAAGGGGAAACGATTTGCATTGTCGGAGAATCTGGCAGCGGGAAGAGTGTTACATCGATGAGCATTATGCGCCTCGTTGAATTTGAAAACGGGAGGATTCTTGACGGTCAAATCCTTTTTTGCGGGGAAGAGTTATCGAAGAAAAGCAATGAAGAGATGAGGCAGATACGCGGTTCTAAGATATCGATGATATTCCAGGAACCTCTGACAGCTCTTAATCCCGTATTTACCATTGGGAAGCAAATCACGGAGGCGATTTTATTTCATCGTTCGATGGGTAAAAAAGAGGCCTGGTTACGGGCGGAGGAGCTTGTCCGGTTGGTTGGGATCTCGGATCCCAAGCAGCGGTTAAAGCAATATCCCCATGAGCTGTCAGGGGGAATGAGGCAGAGGGCCATGATTGCAATCGCTTTGGCCTCAGAGCCCGATCTTTTGATTGCCGACGAACCGACTACTGCCCTCGATGTAACTATTGAGGCCCAGATTTTGGAGCTGTTACGTTCTCTAAGGGAAGAACGGGGCATGTCGATCATGCTGATTACTCATGATATTGGCGTCGCAGCGGAAATGGCGAACCGAATCATCATCATGTATGCGGGGAAAGTCATGGAGGTTGCCGAAACGAAGGATCTTTTTGACCAGCCATTACATCCGTATTCAAAAGGATTATTGGAGTCAGTACCGCGAATGGATGGCGAACGCGGTGTTCCACTGAAATCTATATCAGGATCCATCCCGAGGCTGAATGAGGTACCTCCAGGGTGCCGGTTTTCTCCGAGATGTCCTTTTGTTACCGATAAATGTCATAAACAAGAACCGGCATTGGAAAAAAGAGGGACTAGGCAGGTTGCCTGCTGGCATGTAGATGAATTGTTTGAAAAAGATCTGTTAGCGATTAAAACAGAGGGAGGTGTACCGATTGAATCCTAATCAGCCTTCTAAAGAACCACTTTTGAAGATCGAGAATTTAAAAAAACATTTCACGGTTAAAAGCGGTGGTTATTTTAAACAGAGGAAGAAGGTCATCAAAGCGGTGGATGATGTCTCGTTTACGATTTACAAAGGGGAGACGTTAGGATTGGTTGGTGAGTCCGGCTGTGGGAAATCGACTTTGGGCAGGAACATTTTGCGACTCCAGGAGCCTTCCGATGGAAAAGTTTATTTTAAGGATAGCAATATTTTAACCTTTAAAAATCGTGAACTACGAAAGCTGCGTAAACAGATGCAGATTATCTATCAAGATCCTTTCAGTTCGTTGAATCCACGCTTTACCATCGGTCAAGTCATTGGAGAAATGTATGACATCCACGGATTTGCCAAAGGGGCGGAGAAAGAAAATCGGGTAAAGGAAATGCTTGAGTTGGTTGGTTTAGACCCAAGTCGATACACAAGTTTCCCCCACGAATTTTCGGGAGGGCAGCGGCAACGGGTTGGAATTGCAAGGGCACTTGCCCTTAATCCCGAATTTATCGTGGCCGACGAACCGGTTTCCGCACTGGACGTATCGGTTCAATCCCAGGTACTAAATTTATTGATGAAACTGAAAGAGGATCTTGGGCTGACGATGTTGTTCATTGCTCACGGTCTCAATGTAGTCAGACACATTTCCGACCGAGTAGGTGTCATGTATCTGGGTAAAATTGTTGAACTATCTGAAACAGACAATATCTTCGATTCACCTGCCCATCCTTATACAGCGGCCTTGTTATCAACAGTACCAGAAGTGGATCCAATGTTAAAGAAAGAACGAATTATTTTAAAAGGTGAAGTTCCATCACCAGCATCACCGCCATCAGGATGTACCTTCCGAACACGCTGCCCACTGGCGACGGAACGATGCAAAGTGGAGGTCCCGGGATTAACAGAAATCCGGCCTAACCATTTTGTCTTTTGCCATTATCCTCTTGAAGCTGGACAAAATCTTAAAGAAGTAATTGCCTCCAGGGGATCTGTAACCAGTTAAGGTTTCTATTAAAAATTAAAATAAAAGGAGTTTTAAAAATGCCAAAAGTAATCAAGCAAGGAAACAAGAAAATCTATGATGGCTACAAATCTTTCCAGTATTTAGATGCGGGTGAAGATTATAAAGAGTACGAGCTTTCCAAAGAAAACGACCGTGTGGAGCCTTATGTTTATCCGGTGTCAGAGGATCATGAAGAACTCGTGCAAACGATTTTGGAAGAAGACAACATCATTAGCATGCATGAGCATACTTTTGTTATGCCAGAGAATCTAAATGAATTTTACGAGTTTAGAAGACAAGGCCGTGATTGGACTGGCTATGAAGCATTAAGTCAATCCGGTTTGGATGTTATTTTTGAGAACTTCATGGATGGAACAGCGATGGTCACCTCTCAAGCTGGCTGGAAATGGTCCGATGTCATTCATGACCTTGGAATCCGTTTCAGTGATATTGCCCACCAGGATATGGTATTTAAAGCAGAACGAATTGCGGACCTTTACCGTGCCAAAAAGGAAGGGAAAATTGCCTTTGTCGCAGCATTAGAATCATGCACGATGATTGAAAACGAACTTGACCGCTTAGACGTCCTCTATGGATTTGGAATTCGTACAATGGGAATTGTTTATTCCGAAGCGAACCAATTAGGTTCTGGTTTAAGAGAGACAAGAGATGGCGGTTTAACTGTATTTGGAAAACAAGCCGTGCGTCGGATGAATAAACTAGGCATTACCATTGACGTCTCTCATTCTAGCGATCTGACATCATTGGATACGATTGAACATAGTGAAAAGCCGGTTACGATTAACCATTCCGGAGCTCGTGCATTATGGAATTCAAATCGCCTAAAGCCAGACACCGTTCTGAAGGCTTGTGCGGAAAAAGGTGGAGTGATCGCGATTGAAGCTGCGCCGCATACGACGATTACGCGGAATAACCTAACCCATTCAATCGAATCGTTCATGGAGCATTTTGAATATGTAGCCAATTATGCGGGAATTGACCATGTTGCCTTCGGTCCAGATACCCTTTTCGGTGATCATGTCAGTATTCACGATTTATTAACGAAACAACTTTCCATTAAGAGTTCACATGGCGACAACTCCTTCCCGAAAGTGAAATGGGTAGAAGGACTTGAAAATCCGGCAGAATGTTTACCGAATATCATTCGCTGGTTAGTAAAAAAAGGGTACAGCCGCGAAGATATCCGAAAAGTTGTTGGCGGTAACATTCTACGTGTATTAGAAGCAACGTGGGCAAAGTAAAAATTTGAGAGGAACGATAAAAATGAAGTCTAAAAAATCGAAAATACTTAGTCTGTTTTTACTTTCATTTGTTCTTCTTTTTTCCGGCTGTAACTACGGAGGTGATAGCAGTTCCACCACCTCCTCAGGTGAAGGCTCAGAAGAAACCACCACCGGACCGAGGAAAGGCGGAAAGGTTACGATTCCAATTGTCGCTGATCCAACCTTTAACCCGTGGCATCCAAATGCCTATGCAGAATCAAATGTCATTAACCGGGTTATTTTCTCAGGGTTAACACAGCCAGGGAAAGATTTATTACCTGCCCCAGACCTAGCTAAAGAATGGTCTACTTCTGAAGATGGACTGGAATGGACATTTATTCTAAGAGACGATGTAAAATGGCATGACGGAGAGAAGTTCACCGCAGAAGATGTTGCCTTTACATTTAATGAAGTCGCCTTGAACAAGAAATTAGGTGCGAATAACTCCTCTTATTTTCAAAAGTTGAAAGAGGTTCAAGTTGTTGACGACTACACTGTCAAATTTATTTTGGCATCACCGGTCGCGGCGTTACCAGCATATTTAAGCTTTAACACTGAGATTATCCCGAAACATATTTTTGAAGGACAAGATCCATGGGAGCTTACTTCCTTTAACAAGCAAAAGCCGGTTGGTACTGGTTCATTCAAGATCAAGAGCTATACTTCTGGACAAACTGTCGTGTTAGAACGTAATGATGATTACTATGGTGAAAAAGTATACTTAGATGAAGTTGAATACAAAGTGCTAGCCGACGCAAATACTCACGTAGCGCAGGTTCTAAGTGGTGAACTATCCATTTTTGCCCTGGATGATCTTGCTGCGATTGACCGAATTAAAAATGCCGAGGGTGTTGAGGTAGTGGCAAGGGATACCACACGTTTCTTCTGGATCATTTTGAATCAGCAAATGGAACAATTCCAGGACGTAAAGGTTAGACAAGCCGTTCTTCACGCGATCGACCGTCAAAATATCATCGATACTGTGTTAAAGGGATATGGAACCATTGCAGACACAGGGATCGCTCCAGCGTTGAAAGAGTACTATACCGATGATGTAAAGCGATATGAATACGATCCTGAACAAGCAAAGAAACTGCTATCGGAGGCAGGCTTAAAAGATACGAATGGTGATGGATTGCTCGAAAAGGATGGCAAGACGTTTACGATTGATTTCAAGATTGGAATACAAGGAGATATAGAGGCCGTGTCGCAAATGGTGCAGCAATACCTGAAGGCAGTAGGTCTTGATGTCAAACTCAATACAATGGAATGGAATGCAATGATCCAGGATGTCGTTGTTAAGCGTAATTACGAAATGAGCTTGAACTGGTGGAGATATCCCTCCGATCCTGATCTATCGGCTTACATGCATTCTGCCAACGTGAAAGGAAATAATATTCCAGCTTATCAGAATGCGGAGTTGGATAAGTTGTTAGATGCTGGTGCACAGGAAAGCGACGTTGGAAAGCGTAAAGAAATATACGTGGAAGCTCAAAAGATGATGGCTGAACAACTTCCATATATCTTCTTATGGTATCCGCAAGAAGCACAGGTCCGTGTAAAAAAGCTAAAGGGTGTTCCAGATTTGGCATTTGGAGATGCCCTCCATTACATCAACGAGTGGTATATCGAGGAATAAACCTATCTGATGGAAGTGTACATATTGGTACACTTCCATTCCTAATAAGGAGAGAGGAGGAGTCGATGTGCTTAGATTTATGATCAACCGCGCTGGACAAAGTGCCATTTTATTACTGATTGTTACCCTCATCACCTTTTTTCTTGTGAATCTGGCTCCAGGTGGTCCGGCCAGTACTATGAGGATGGAAGCCACTGAAGAAGAACGCCAGGCAATTGTTGAAAAATTAGGATTGGATCAACCGGTACACATTCGTTATGTCGAGTGGTTAAAGAATGCCCTCCAGGGTGATCTTGGCACCTCTTTTACATCTAGTGAGCCGGTCATCCAACGTATCATGGAGCGCCTTCCTTACACAATTGAACTAACGATTTTTACCATTGTTATATCTGTCATTCTTGGAATCTTCTTTGGCGTCATTTCAACCGTTAAGCGGGGAAAGGCCGGGGACCATGTCATCAATTTTGTGAGTGTAATTGGTTTGTCCGTTCCAGCCTTTTGGCTCGGACTTATGTTAATTTTACTGTTTTCGATTACGTTCAAATGGCTGCCATCATCAGGGGTGGGCCCCCGTGGAGCCGAATTTGAGCTATGGGGTTGGATTTCACACTTGATTATGCCTGTCCTAATTTTAACGACAACGGTACTTCCTCATATTGTCCGTTTCACTCGTTCGTCGATGTTAGAAGTAACGTCTCAGAATTACATCCGAACAGCAAGGGCAAAAGGAGCGAAGGAGTCGGTTGTGTTATATGTTCATGCCTTAAGGAATGCATTGATCCCGATTATCACGATTATTGGCATGCTGATTCCACGCCTGCTAAGTGGAGCCGTCATCACAGAAGCTATTTTTGGATGGACTGGCATTGGTACGTTAATTATCGATGCAGCACGGGGAAGGGATTATCCGCTCGTTATGGGGATAACCGTGATGATTACGATAGTCGTGGTTTTTTGTAATTTAATTGTCGATTTTCTCTATTCTAGGGTTGACCCAAGAGTGAAAAACGTATAAGAGGTGAGCAGGATGGAAGTTTCAACTCAATCAACTATTCAAGCTGATGTGAAGACACAGGTGAAAAATAAGAAATCTACATTACTAAGTCGCTTGCGTGAAAATAGATTCGCTTATTTTTCGCTTTGGTTCCTGGTTCTGATTCATATAGTTGTATTCTTGGGACCATTCCTTTGGACCGTTAATCCTGAAGATCTTCAGCAGGCTGGCGCTTTAGCAGGCTGGTCCTTACAGCATCCATTTGGTACGGACGATCTCGGCCGTGATGTGTTCGCAAGAATGCTCACTGGAGGCAGGGTTACATTGGTTGTCGGTTTAGGGGCGATGTTGTGTTCTCTTTTGATTGGTACGGTGATTGGGGCGTGTGCCGGCTTTATGGGTAAGGTCGTAGAGGCTGTTTTAATGAGGCTCACCGAAGCGATGATGGCAATCCCAACATTTTTCTTTGTGCTTGTTGCCCTAACTGTACTTGGAACAAGCCCTTTGATGGTGGTACTGGTGATTGCTTTTTCTAGCTGGATGGAAATTGCACGGGTCGTGTATGGCGAAACGTTGAAATGGAAGCAATATGAATTTGTTGAAGCAGCAAATGCGTCTGGGGCGACACCATTTCGGATTTTGACCCGATATATTATCCCACAAATCATTCCTTCCATTATCGTGGCGGGTACGTTAACGATTGCGGGAGCAATTTTAACAGAAAGTGCGATTAGTTATCTAGGATTGGGGATTCAGCCTCCGACTGCAACTTGGGGGAATATGCTGCAAAATTCCCAACAATACATCTGGACAGCACCAGTCCTTGGAGTCCTTCCAGGAATTGCGATAACGGTGGTTGTGTTGGCTTATAACTTTCTAGGCGATGGCCTACGTGACGCCTTAGATCCAAAGTTTGTTAAGAAGTGATGTTATTATTAAGGGGGATTTAGGAGAATGTTCATTACCGTTAATGATAATGAATTATATTACGAGATTCACGGAAATCCTGAAGGGGAAACGATATTTTTCATTCATGGGGCGCCAGGCTTAGGGGATTGCCGCGGCGACATTAATGCCTTTTCTGAGCTGGGCGACCAATACCGGCTTGTGTTCATGGACATGAGAGGTTCTGGCCGTTCGGAAGGAAAACCGCCATTTACCCATGAACAATGGACTGCGGATATCGAAGAAATAAGAAAGCAGCTAGTTGGGGGCCCCATTAAGATTTTGGGCGGCTCTTATGGTGGGTTTTTAACATTGGAGTATGTGCTTAGGTATCCGGACAATGTAACCCATGTGTTATTACGTGACACTTCGGCGGATAATACGTTTGATCATTTATCGATTGATCAAGCGTTGGAGAGTGATTTGCCTGGCATTACGGAGGAGGGAATCCACCGATTATTCGACGGCCTGGTACAATCCGATGAAGAGCTGAAGGAAATGTTCTCTGCGATTCAGCCGTTATACACAGTGAAATATGACGAAGAAGCGGTGAAAGCTCGATTGGATTCGATTTATTATCGCTATGAAACTCACAATTATGCGTTCCGATACAATAAGCCTAACTTTAATGTTGTTCCTGCATTGCATAAGATCTCAGTGCCAATGCTGGTGACCGTCGGACGGCATGACTGGATTACGCCGGTTGTCTGTTCAGAGGTGATTGCGGAGCATGTGCCTAATTCCAAGCTAGTTATTTTTGAAAACAGCGGCCATTCACCGCAGCATGAAGAAAACGAAACATATTTACGATCAGTACGAGATTTTTTAGCTTAATACTTTTCGACAAGGGTCACTAACTTCTTTTTGAATGAAATAAATGCACTTGTTTTAGGAGAATGGAATGTGCCATTTTTTTGAAATGAAAAGTGTACTCTCTCTGGTTGAAAATGGGTGTCATCGTTTTTGGGTAAGAAAAAATCAAAACAGCGAAATTAAAAGAGGATGGGTAATGAGAGAGACAATTCTTAAAAAAATGGGGTAGCGGGTTTCACAGTTCCGAAAAAAATATATCAGGTTGATTATGTTTCCATTTAAAGACATTCTATTTTCCATATTGATCACATCCTTTTTTAGAGTACTAATATCAGTTGTCCACGTTTTATTGCTTGTAATTTTCTTGAAATTCATGCACCAGAACCAATTTGTTTACTAAACTGTGAGTTATATAAAAAAGGAGCCCGTTAAGCACTAACTAACGAGGCTCCTTTCTAATGTAAGGGAGTTGATTTAGAGTATGTATCCTTTTGGGCGGGATTGAAGAATTTTATAAAATTTATTAAATTGTAAGACTTATTTAATACTTTGTATATTTTGAAGAAAGATTTAAGTAGTAAGATAAATAGCGAA
>NZ_SOEE01000030.1 GCF_004366035.1 Cytobacillus oceanisediminis | reverse complement strand
ATTGAAGGAGAACATATTCACGGATACTTATTAAATCTCGCTTACAAATATCATATAGATACTCCTTTATTGAAAATTATTAATTTCAACTTACAAGCTTATGAAAACCAATTAATTAATTAAATTTCTATACTTATCTGCAAGTCACCAGAAATTTTATTGTTAGAAAAGTATTTCGCCTTTTTATGCTGAGTATTGATTTAAAAATTCTTCCTCGGACTCCCACTTAAGTCGCATTTTGGGGAATACCCAAAATACACCAATGTGAACAAGGTTAAGTACCTTGTGGGGAACCCGTGTGCCAAAACGTATATATCTACACTAAACTGTAAATATAAGAGAGTAGCGCATACTGCAGGGATGAATAATTTCAAAGGGTGAAGGAGATTTAAGAATCCAATCAAAGTGAAATTCACTAAGAATTTTGCCATAATTGTTGACACTTTTTAATTCAGTATTTGGCAACTAGATTGAGTTAATCAAAAAAATTATTACGTAATCTATTTCTTGGGTATATAAATAGAGAAATTGTATTTTTTTAAACAAAAAATGGAATGCTCATTTCAGAAAACAGGAAGGGTTTTAATTCCAATATAGGCTGCCAGGCGATTATCCGCGAGGGGATTGAAAAACTAATTATAAAGCCGTTTCATTTGAAAGAGAATCATTACGGTAGTCGCCTATGAACGTGAAGTAGATTATATAGTGAAGTAAAGAAGGGTTGTTAAGCTCCTATTACATATCTGGATAATGTCATAATTTAAGGGGGAAAAAAGTGAGACCAAGTAAATTATCTATGGCTGCTTTAATAAAAGAAAATAAAAAGGAGATATTAAACAATAACGAACTTATGAAAAAAATCGAAGAAAAAATTGATCAGAAACATGAATTGGAGATAAAGAAAAACGTTAAATAATATTTGTTATGACTGCAGGGTAAAAGTATGATGGCGGATATATCCTGATTAAGTAATAAATGATTTTGTAATTTTAATGATATGAAACTTCTATTCAAAGTAACAATTTTTGATAATAATCTCAAACAATAGGCTTACGCCTCATACATAGGTAGATGTCCTTTTATCTGATGAAATTGTTATGAAGTTAATAAAAAAACATTAGAGGAATTTGAATGTATCATACGATGTCTAATTACTAAGTATTAAAAAATGTTCAAAATTGTGAAGCCGGTTGTGAATATACTGAGCATACGAATCTACACTGGATACCAGGATTTGAAGAAGTTTATCAACCAATAGCGGAGGGATTAGGATGGAAAAGGTCGTTATTTTAGGGACAGGTCCAGCAGGATTAACCGCAGCCATTTATTTAGCACGTGCAAATATGAAGCCAATAGTGATCGAGGGTACGCAGCCAGGAGGGCAATTGACGTTAACAACCGAAGTTGAGAATTTTCCAGGGTTTGTTGACGGTGTAATGGGTCCTGAATTAATGGATAATATGCGAAAACAGGCAGAAAGATTTGGAGCTGAGTTTAAAAGAGGATGGGTTACCGAAACGGATTTTTCCAAAAAGCCATTTACACTAAAAGTGAGTGGTATAGGAGAAATACAGACGGATGCTCTGATTCTTTCCACTGGTGCATCCGCTAAGCTTCTAGGTATTCCTGGAGAATCAGAAAATATTGGACGGGGAGTCAGCACCTGTGCGACATGTGACGGATTCTTTTATCGCGGTAAGACAGTAATTATTGTTGGCGGCGGAGATTCAGCTATGGAAGAAGCCAGCTTCTTAACAAAGTTTGCTTCAGAAGTGACGATTGTTCACCGCCGTTATGAACTTCGGGCTTCAAAGATTATGCAGGATCGTGCCAAGGAGAATACGAAAATATCTTGGGCGCTCAACAATACTCCGATTGAAGTAGTATCCGATGGAATGAAAGTGACAGGCTTAAAGGTTCGAGACAATGAGACAGGAAAAGAAGAAGTGTTACAAACAGACGGCATTTTCGTTGCGATTGGACATTCGCCAAATACGGCTTTCCTTAATGGACAAATCGAAACGGATGAAATTGGCTATATTAATGTTGTACCTGGTACAACAGAAACCAATATTCCTGGCGTTTTTGCCTGCGGTGATGTACAGGATAAGAAATACCGCCAGGCTATTACAGCTGCTGGAACAGGATGTATGGCAGCACTTGATGCCGAACGATATTTGGAAGGAACACCAACACATGATTGGAGCAAATCACTATAAAGACGTGATAAGTAGGACAAAATAATATCATAAATTAATCTAAGATTGCATCTGCATTGGCGAAGCAGATGATGTAGAAGAGATGATGAGAAATGAAAGAACAGATGTGATTTCCGGTATGGGGCAGAGTCTCCCCAATGGGACTATGATCGGATTCAAAGTCTCATTGTGGATGTTGCCAAAAATCGGATTTCCTACAAATACACTGCTTACAATGTTGACTTTATTATTCCATCAGAACACAGTGGAATGATATGGAGAGAAAACGTGCACTATGAGTTTCTCGAACCAGGGAAGAGTTTAGAAGAGCATGTCTTAGTACACTAAGGTACACCTAAGAAACTCAAAGTCACTACAACTTGGGAAAACAAACAAGGTATTCTTCAGTTTAAAGTACAAATCTTATCAGTAGGAAAAATAGCCCAAATCTGAAGCTGCTCAAGAATTCGGGATTCAAATTCCACCTCACGGATATTACGGCAACATCCCGATACATCACACATAAGCTCTTCAAATTGCCGAGCAGTAGTTCGGCGGCAGATTCTAAAAGCTAATGATCCGTCAAGATGGCGGGTCATTTTCGTTGAGTGACGTTTATTTCGCTCTCGGGAAGACTTATTCCATGTGATAGAGCATAGATAGCCAAATTGCAGTCCTGGCTAAGGGGTGCTATGAGGTTGATATGTTTTCTGTGTATGAGGAAGAGCTTTGGGCCGAAGAACCAGAGGCCAGTTAGATAAGGCTAGATATGGAAAAAGTCTATACAGTAACACTCAAATGGAGGAGGGAAGGTTATCAGTCTACCGAGCTGAAAGAATACAGCCAAAGGACACACACTTCATGATTGAGAGCTTAAGAGGTGTTGTGGTTGCTATCCCCTCCATTAGTTTTCGAGATTTGTTGAAGTCGAAGAAGAGACTGAACAAATATGCGAGAAATCGCCATCGAATTTAGGGAAAACCAAATTTATATAGAAGATATTGGCGGTAGTCGCTTTTAGGAGGTGCAGTTTTGGAAACTAGGAAAAAGCCATTCTCAAAAGGTGATTGGGTGGAGGTAGTTAATACCAATTTAAGAGGCTGTACAGGATATATTTTAAATCTACTTTTGGATGAAGAGGGATATAAAGTGAAGATCACTGCCGATCAAAGAGGAAAACATATTGAAGGAGTCATTTGGATAGCAAAAGAGGACCTTGTACCTTGTGTAAACTTGGTTGATGAGCACGATTTGTTAACTCTTATTGACCTGGCATTAGTAACGAATGATAAACAATGGTTTTTAGAGCTAACGGATCAGTTGCCAGAAAAGCTGCTGTTTTAATAATCAATATTTGTATTATGTTTACTAATTAAAAAATCCCCCAAAAAGGGGGAGATTTATATATTACCAGCTTGCCTTTTTAATACCAGGAATTTGTCCTTTATATGCTAATTCACGGAAACAAATACGGCAAAGCTTAAATTTACGATACACAGAATGCGGACGGCCACAGCGTTCACAACGAGTATACTCACGCACTTTGTATTTTTGCTCATTCTTGTGCTTTATAATTAACGCTTTTTTAGCCATAGCAAAGCCTCCCTTCTTATGAAAAGTAGGAGCGGTTAATCAGTATAACCCTATCTATCTCCCTAAGTAAATAGGTGGTTTTTGGAAGTGGTCATATACAAAGAATGGTGAGGACATGAAGAAATTAAATTTATTCTCCATCGCCCTTGAAGATCAGATCATCGATTTAAATCAGTGCAAGGGAATGGATTTTTCAGAGGGAAGGAACCGCTGCTGATTCAGAAGCACAACAAGTACAAGGGCGTTTGTAATTATCAGGGGCCGGACTTTTCTGGTGTTGCCTTCCATCTGAATGAAAGAGGTCAATTCGGCGGATTAGATATCTTTGTAGCAAGAGTATTGAAAGGTGCTGGATGACCGAGGCTGAAATGATACAGAGCCCATAAAGGGCTCTATCTATAGAAATATTATATTCAGAGATAATGCATATTGGATTTATATCCTTTGCAGAATGGTAGCTATTTATGGCTAGAATGCAAATGTTTCAATGGGAAGGTGCTTTTAATGAGTGAAATAGTTTGGCTATTATCTGGGAACTAAAATAGAGATATTGGAAAAGAAATCCACCATAATGCTAAGTACCATGCCTTCACAAACACGATAAGTTTATGTGAAAAATACGGCTCTGTTACTGGCTATTTTGAAACAGGTATCGAAGAACCCGAGTTAACGCTTAATAAGGATTTTGCCTGTGAAAATTTCCTAAAGAAATCACAGATTGAGTATTCCTGAGAAACAAGATAAGCATTGTGTTGCGAGTAAGGGCCAAGTCTTGGGAGTTTTAAATAGTGAGAACTACCCTTGCTCGCTGATAGTATGACCAGTATGAATTGCTTTATGCATTTTTGACATAAAATGCGAAATATAAAAAGGGGCGTTAGCCCCCTAATAAACTGGATATAACTCCACTAAGTTCAAATAACTTTGTTGAAACTCTAGAAAGTCCAGTAGTAAGACAATAGCCTATGTACACAAGGCTAAAGGCGATTATAGCTAATAGTACTAGTAAAGTAACTTTAAATTTCTTCTCAAATTTATTATCCACTCTATCCCTCTAAGTTGCTAACTATCAACATTGTATTAGATTGACAAGCTTTTGGATAGCAGGAATAAGGTGAGAGGTCTAATGTCGCAGTTCGAATATTTAGCGAAACAAAATAAGTAACGCGTTTCCCTTCTATCATAGGAAGAATATCATGTAAATGCCATATATTATCACTAACAATGCTAATGATATTTGAATAATTATTTACATAAATCAAGGTATTGCGAGCAAGGGCTGAAACTGTTGAAAGGTGAAAGGAGATTGAATTGCCCTTACTCTAATGAATATCCTGCCCAGAAATATTGAAAATATGTATTTTGGACACAAAACAGGCCGCAAATTTGCGGCTAATGCAGAACCTATACTGGTACGAGCAAGGGCTGAAACTTTTTCAATATGGAAGATATCAAAGGGGCCATTGCTCTAGTAGTAGTATGCCCGTTAATTTTTATTTTATATGTATTTATTTGCGAGCAAGGACCTAAACTAGTTGGTTGTTTTGATTGGGACTGGCCCTTGCTCGTCCTGATAGTATGGCTAGGATAAATTGATATATGCATTTTTGACACAAATTCTGACATAATGATTTATGTGCAGATTGTACAGAGAAACTCAAAAAGTCCTTGGATAATAGAAAAGAAACTCAAGATATAGAGAGTTGATTAATGATGATCGGGAAAGTTTACGATTGGAAAATGACTGAGGAAGAACGCCAAACTTAAATTAAAAAGCATCCTATCTGGCCAGCCAAAAAGCTGAAAAAGTCTGATACTACTTTCGCTGATCTTGGGATGGATTATAGATGGAGAGGTAAAAAAGGTGCAGATGTTCGAAGGGGAGAGGATAAAAAAAACTAAAGATTTTTACTCCAGTGGATACAAGTGTAGGACAAATGGGAGGAAATATGAATGATTATCCAGGCTTAACCTTGCAACGATCGTCCAATGCGATAATACAAGACAGTACGGAACGATGGAAGGCTTGTATGTAGTTTAGAAATTGACCACTAAATGGATCGAACATGAGAATGGTAAATAGCCTTTATATACTCAAGAAAAAGCCAGGACTTCTCCCAACTACCCAAATTAATTTTAACATAGAAGGACTCACTGCTCAATATGGGATGCGGCTGGGATGCCAAAAGCCTAAGGGTGACAAGTGATACTTTTTATAGAGAGAATGTCCATAGGGAAAAAAATATTTTAGTTATTCATAAATATGAGACTAAGATTTCTGTTATTCAAAATCGGATGCATTTAATTGAGGATGATAGGGAAAATGGAGTGCTTTATTGGTTGCTATAAGGAAAAAGTTATCGGTGGATTGGTGCCCTAATGGGTTTGTCATTTTCTCATATTAGGCGTATAAGAGATTCAATAGTGGATCAGCACGATGGGAAACAAATGTTCAAATGGCACAAAAGAAACGAAATTGCTAAATCATAAATCTAGCTGATAAACTTGAAGGTAGGACGGGAGGTAGTCAAAAAGCTGCCTCCTCTTTTTTGTGTTCGAAATTTACCTAAGGAAGGGAATGGATGGAAGTCAAAAAAGAATAAAATGTATCATCGAAAACAGTAACATCTCCGGTAAAATTGTTCATGGTGTTTTTCGAATAGATTCAATCGGCATTGTGAAAAATTAATTCAACCGTATTAATTACATATGTTGCAGTGCAGGGATTAATTTACAATTGACTCTGATTAAAACACTGATGATAGAACCATAGCCTGATTAGAGGGGGAAATATGGAACATTCAAAATTTGGTGCGTTTATGATTCAATGCGATAAGTGTTCAAAAGGATGGTCGCTTTCTGAAAAGGATATGAAAGCAGACATTATTGTATGCCAAGATCCAGAATGCCATAGTGAATTTTCAATTTACGAGGGAATCAAAAACGGTTTGAAAAAAATAGAGGATAATATCTCCCCGAATTTTTTCTTAGCCAATGAATTGTACAATCTAATGATTGAAGTTAAGATCGGCTACACTTCTCATGTTGAGCTACCTCCAAATATAAATAAAATCTATAAAGTGATTTTATTCCCATTAGGACCATTTTTAGCAGGGGCCACTGATATTACTCGGAATGGTTTCACTGTTTTTACATCTTTACCAGAAAACGCTGATGAAACAATGTTAGGCGAACTAGGTAAAATCAAGGCTTTAATACATTATAAAGGAGAGGATTACCATGTCCCTTGGCTACACATGCTTCAATATGCTTTTGATCAACTTCGCTCTGATGAATACCTAACCAGTATCCTCTTATCCGAAATAGCATTAGAGACTTATGTAAATTCAATGCTGACAATAGGTTATTCCGAAATTGGTTTAGATAAGGACAGTATTTCAAGGTTATTAGAAGCTGGGAGAATGCATGATAAAGTAAACCCATTAATGCAGAATTTATATGGAGTAAAACTTCAAGGTTCTGACGTTTGGGGGAAATGGAGTAAAAAGGTTCTTGAATGGAGAAATCAGATTGCTCATGGGTCTAAGGTGACTGCAACAAAGGAAGAGGCCATATTAGCCTTTGAATCAGTGGTTGATTCTATTTTTCATTTTATAGAAGGAGTAGATAATCACCGCAAGAAACAAGGTTATCCAAATGGAATGTTTTATAGAACATAAGCAAGAATTCTTAACAGAGCTTTTTTTATTTGATAGAAACTATTCACTTAAAACATTTGAAGATGAGGATAAGCTGCCCTACTGGGTGGCTTTTTTATGTATTGAAAGGGGTGATTGTCATGTAGATATGTAGGAGACGGTAGCCAAGCAGTTTTTTCATTTTTGAAATAAAAATAATATAGGAGGTGATTAGCCCAGGATAAAGTTAGTTCTTGACCCAGGACACGGCGGAATCGATCCAGGTGCTCAGGGGAATGGTTTACAGGACAAGAATTTAACACTTCAAATCGCAAAGCGTATTAAAGATATTCTGAACCTTAATTATGATAACCTTTCGATCCGAATGAGTCGTCCAGGGGATCAAACTGTTTCCTTGTCAGAGCGTACAAAAGCAGCTATGCCTGGGGGCTGATTTTTTTCTGTCAATCCTCATTAATGCAGGCGGGGGAACAGGATATGAAGATTATGTTTATTCAGGAGTTGGAGCACCAAAACTCAAATGCCAAAATAACATTCACACAGAGGATTGAAACTGGTTGATTTAAATGACCGCGGTAAGAAGCAAGCAAACTTCCATGTTCTAAGGGAAACAAACATGCCAGCATTATTGACCGAAAATGGTTTTACCGATAATGCCAATAACGCTGCTAAATTAAAATCAAGCACATTCATTGAAAATCTTGACCGGCCAATGTGAATGGTATAGTTAAAGAGTTTCAATCTTCCTAAAAAGAGTTCAGCAGTTTATCGACTGTTGTGACCGGTGATACTGTATATTCTTTAAGCAGGACTTATGGGAGCACTATACAGCAAATTAAATGAAACACTACACCATTTATGTTGGACAATTACTCCAAGTGAAATAATAAGAAAAAGCCCTTCTTTAATGGAGGGGCTTAAAAATCAGCGATTTTGTTTTTACCAAGAAAAATCTTTTATTACCCTTTTTTTCTTTCAATCTTTGTCCAGACTGCATATATCAAAATAGAAGCGGCAAATACTATCAAAAAGCCATTTGATTCACTGTTTTCCCCCATTTGATTTATGGTCCAATTATAATCAAGGAAAAAGTAAGAAAGTATGATGCCGATTGATAATGTGATTAATAATGAAATCCAAACTTTCATTAAATCATCCCCTTTTCCTTACACTCTATGCCACTTTATTTATCTTATTCCTCTATAACAACCCTGCCCCTTTCAATAAAAAAATTTAAAAAGCCCTTCTTAATCAAGAGGGCCTTTAAATGTTTCTTTAAGCTGCTTTCCATCAGTTCCTTGAGTCCATACGACCTCTACGTCTAGCTCAGTTGCCTTTTCAGCCAAAAGGAAATTTTCATGGCGATAGAAATTTCCTTTTGTTGACTGACAATAAAGATGTTTAATTACAAATAGGGTCGTTAACATTTACAATAAGGTTGTTTAAAAGACGCCAGATATGTTATTCAAAAGTCGGGCCATTTAATGGAATAAGAATCTGAAGCAAAATTGAATATTTGTATTAACATAAAGGGCAGATTAGTTCAATAATCCGAATATAATTATTGTATTCATTCTGTAGGATATTCATATGGTGTGATTTATCATCTTCACCTCAGGTCCAAATGAAATTCTATAAGTCATTCGGTTCTTCTGTCCTACCCTATTGGAACCCAGTGTCCACCATCGGTAGGCTCAATTTCAAATGTAATTTCCATTATAAATCCACGGAAGCCATTTACTCTTCTTGTTTTCACTCACTTCAATTTTCCATGGAGCGACAGCAGGTGATAAATCCTTAAAAATCTTCGGATAATAATAGTTATGCAAATCTTTTTCAATATAAGGAGTAAGCATGTTCATAAGAATATCCTGTAACCTAAGCTGTTCTGAGTCTTACCTATAGGTTTTGTTACTGATTGTACTTTTTCTTGGTATTAAAGCAAAAATAAAGCAACTATCACTGTTATACTATGTTTTCTCATATAGTATTACCTTTTTTATTTTTAATATATAGTTTGCGAATATTTTCTCTTCCATAATATCGGCAAAATTATTAGTGGTTAATTCAATTAAAGGGCGCTATCCAGGAACAAGGGTAAGTACTCATTTTTTATTTAAGAGTAGGCCCAATAAACTATAGACTGTAGTTAGGATAAAGCTTAAAACTCTGGGTATAATAACTATTCATATATCAATGAATAGGAGTGGTAAGATGACCGTCAATGATAAGAAAAAACAAAAAACAGTATTTAGAGATAATCAAGATTTAGAACCAGAAGGTAACCTACCAGACGGTAACCTACCAGGTAATAGGGAGGATCAAAGTGATAAAATGGGTACGTTAAATTCTGAAGAAATTCGATTCGACAATGCTGACGCTATATATGATGAGTATTAATAGAATAGGCAAAAGCTTAGCCTCGTTCTTCAGTTAAACGGTCGCGATTGTTGAATAAAACTTAGGTTTTTAAACGACTTTATTGTTATATTTTTTAGTGTTGTGAAGTATCTTAAATCAAAAATTAAACAACTATATTTTTAACCCCGGCCTAAATTAGGACGGGGTTAAGCTTGGTTGAGCTTTCGAAATTAAATGACTTTATTATAATTTTATACCATCAGTATTCAACACCCTTGCTAAAGAAAAAGCTCTTTCATAGTTGTCTTTATTACAATCTTCTCCGTATGGACAACTAAAAAGCGAGTACTTCGTTTAAGATTTAGGCTCATTTCTAAATAAATTGATTTCAACAGAAAATACATCTCTACTAATGTTTTTAATCTCTAAAGAGTAAGTCTGAACTTTCTTTTTTCGGGTTTTGCTAACTCCTTACCTTGACCAGGTTCCCTGATCTGAACTGCCCACTGTTTCGATGTTTGTTTGATAGGCAGTTTATCGAAGGTCAAAGCTTCAGCTTTATGCGATGCTGAGATAAAGAATAATAACAAAAAGCTACAAGCTGCAAGATTAACTCTTTAATCATAATTCATCCCCAGATACAGTCAGTTTTATTATTCATAAAGCTAAATGGACTATTCATTCTCCTAAAGTTACTTGTTCAATTAATGCGTACTTATCTAAAGATCAGTTGTCCTACATATGGCTACTCCTAATTGAGAAGAGTTGTAGATCCAATGTGGATCGTCAGCTCTTTTTTCTTCTTGACAAAAAGGGGCAGGTTTGTTGAATAAGAATAATAAATTGTTATGGCGTATTAGACTCATATTACGAAATAAAAAAGAGGCAACTAGTACCCTAATAATTGGATATAACTCCACTAAGTTCAAATAACTTTGTTGAAACTCTAGAAAGTCCAGTAGTAAGACAATAGCCTATGTACACAAGGCTAAAGGCAATTATAGGTAATAGTACTAGTAAAGTAACTTTAAATTTCTTCTCAAATTTATTATCCACTCTCTATATCCCTCCAAGTTTGCTAACTATCAACATTGCATTAGATTGACAAGCTTTTGGATAGCAGGAATAAGGTGAGAGGTCTTATGTCGCAGTTCGAATAAAATATATACTACCGGAGAAGGCGGTTATTCAACTTTTGGGTGCATATATTCAGGGTCAGTTGCCGAATCAGGTAGCATTTTCTTATTCTACAAAAGGAGCAGGTTTATTGAATAAGAGTTTTAATATTGTTAAATTTTAACTACGGATAGTTGGCAAAACGAGAGGAATGAACCAATGGAAAAGGAAATGTTAATACATATAAGTAAATGTAAACTATATGCTAAATTAGTGGGAGAAAATAACGGAAAGCCAACAGTCATAATGGATGCTGGATATGGAGACTTTTCTAAGGCCTGGAATTCAGTGTTAAGAGAGATCTCAATGCTCTCTAGTGTACTAATTTATGATAGAGCTGGACTTGGGAAAAGTGACTCAAGTTCTAATCCCAGAACCAGCCGTGAAATGGTAAAAGAATTAAAGGAACTGCTTAGTGAAGCAAAGATTAGGCCTCCCTACATATTAGTAGGTCATTCATTTGGCGGAGTTAATATGCGGATGTTTGCTACAGAATATCCAAATGAAGTTTGTGGACTAGTCTTGATTGACTCTACTCCCGAAGATTACAGAGAACGATTTCTTCCTACAATGTCACAAGATTTTCAACAAGCATATAACAAGCAATTCGTTTACGAAGGAAATTATGGCGAATTTATGGAAAGCCTAAAGCAGTTAAAAGACACTAGACAAAAATTAAATGTGCCATTAATTGTTCTTTCAGCGGGTAAGAAAGCTCATTATTCTATGGAATCACAAAAGTTATGGAATGAAATGCAGAGAGAAATTCTTGAAATATCCTCTGATGGAGAATTGGTAATTGCTGAAAACAGTGCTCACTATATACAAAATGATGAACCGGAAGTTGTAGTCTGTGCGATAAAAAAGTTAATTGAGAATAATTAGTTCAGCTGCTAATCAGGCAGCTTTTTTGTTCAACAAAAGAGGCAGGTTAGTTCAAGAAGAATTAGTTAATATCGACTTTGACGAATTATAATTATAGTGTTAGTAAGTGTTTGTAAAAGGAGAAAAAAAATGCCTGTTATTGAGCATCAACAATTAATTAATGCACCTGTTGAAGTATGTTTTGACCTTGCAAGAAACGTAGATATTCATACTCAGACGACCTCTAAAACTAAGGAAAGAGCTGTTAGTGGAGTGACAGAAGGGTTATTAGAACAAGGCGATACTGTTACCAGGGAAGCCATCCACTTTGGTATTAAACAAAGGTTAACAGCTGCCCTGGCTATAGGCGTAGGCAGTCTCCCAGGTCCTGGCCTTGCAGAAACAAACAGTACTGTTTCTAAGATTGAGGAACAAATTGATGGTATACAGCAGCAAATAGTTAAAATGGATAATGCTATTAACCAATTCCAAATGAGAAGGCGGTTTTAAAGAATCATATCGATATATTAGAAGAGGCTATATTAGATAACCGCGAGAAGATAAAAGAAGCTAGAAAGGAAATCTTTCGAATAGAAACTGATATTCAAGAGCTGAAACTAAATATCAAGCCCCTGCAAGATAAAATTTCTAAAATTCCAACGAACCCCTTTAGAGTTCTTTTTACGTTTTATAATTCATAATCCTATAGAAACATACTGACAAAACATTATATAAATTAATTGCCAGAACAGCTTGTTTCTAAAGTACGTTTCTGGATAGCTCGGTATAAAGAAATGCCAGTTCCCTCTATAATCTCTTTTACAGAGTATTCCTAGCTGCCATATATTCGGAGGGCCACTGATATTTTATCTTTATCAACCTTCATTCTCCTCAGCTTTTTGCCTCGTTTCTTACTTGCTTCTATTCCTTTCTTCACTCGCTCAGCAATCAGATTTCGCTCCGAATCGGCGATTACACACATCATCATCTGAAAACATGGCTTTACCAGTGGAAGTTAAGATAAGAGCCTTGCGGGCAAAGCCAAGCGCATACTTATTAGTGAACAGACAAAAGTAGGGCAGCAAGCTGCAAGATCTTTGGTAATCATAATTTTCCTTTTTAGTAATTGAAATTTCTATAATTTTCAACTAATACTTGAAACAACAAATGGCTGAGAGCTAGGTTTTAATAGGGATTAACCTTAATTAATAAGGAAGTCCCTTTCTTTATGTCGTTAAGCAGACCCACATAACAAAGGACGGTACTATTGACGCTATCCCTACGGGAAGAAACATTATTTACAATCGTACGAGTTTAATCGAAAGGCTTTATTGAATATTCAAAGACTGGATGCTGAGTGATTTGTAAAGAAAAATTACTCAATTGTTTTAATTTTTTTACAAATCAAACTAGCGAATTCAAATTCCGGGCTGACATGGCGCAAGTTTTATCTATTGTGAATTGGCATAGAAATTGCAAATTAGTTTTATAAAAGTGAATTTACATATTAAGGAGTGGCGGCTATGGCACAAAAGTTTCATCCATTATTAAAAGGAGCAATTGAATTACATGTTCATAGTTCACCAAGTTTGTTTCCAAGGAAGCAGACCGACTGGGAACTAATAGAGGATATTAAAAGTGCTGAGATGGCGGGTGTGGTTTTAAAGGCACATGAAGCTCAGACAGTTGACCGGGCAAGTTTAATCCGGGAAAAAGAGCCCGGATTTCATGTTTACGGAGGGCTTGTGTGCAATTATTTTACAGGAGGGTTGTCTCCAACCGCAGTAGATGCGGCAATCCGTTTAGGGGCAAAAATAATTTGGATGCCTACCTTTTCTGCTGAAGAGCATCAAAGATATTTTGGTAAAAAGAAAACCAATTTTTTTAATAGCAAGCGTTCTATGAAGCACCCTGGTTCCGGGATTGAAATTTGGGATGAAAACAAAAATCTCCTGTCGGAAGTATATGAAATCTTAGAACTGGTTGCAGAGGCGGATATTGTGTTGGCCACGGGACATCTGGCTGCTGAGGAAGTGCTTGTATTAGTGGAGGCAGCTATTGAGAAAAATGTTGAGAAAATCTTAATTCAGCATACAGATTTAGGTATTGCCAGAGTGCCTTTTGAATTAGAAAAAGAATTAGTGAAAAAAGGGTGCATTCTGGAAAAATGTTATTTAGCATGCAGTGAAGACTTTAACGATATTTCCCCAAGGGAAATGGCTGAGAGCATTAAAGTTCTTGGAGCTGATTCCTGTGTAATGGTGACGGACTACGGACAGCGGCATAATATTGCACCTATTAAAGCCTTAAGTAATTTTATAGAAGAGATGCTGGCATATGGAATAACAGAAGATGAGATTACGAAAATGGTAAGTGACAACCCTAAGAGGCTGCTGGGGATTTAGAAAGGATGAAAAAATTGGAAGATGCTATAGTAAGAGAAATCGAGGGAATTATTCCTGCTAATCGTGTTCTCACCAGTCTGGAAGAACTATATTCTTATAGCTATGATGCTTCTTTTGGTGAATATTTGCCCCAATTGGCCATACAGCCTGAATGTGCGATTGAAATAAGTAAGATTATGAAAATAGCAAACAAGCATAAAATCCCAGTCTATCCAAGAGGGGCGGCGACATCCTTAAGCGGTGGTCCGTTGCCTGTTGAAGGTGGAATCGTCCTGGATATGACACGAATGAACAAAAAATTAATCATTGATTGTGAAAACTTATTAGCCATTGTATCTCCTGGGGTTACGACTGGTGAGATTCATTACCAAGCAGAAAAAGCAGGGCTATTTTATCCTCCGGACCCGAGCAGTTCCAAAGTGTCCACTATTGGCGGAAATTTATTAGAGAATTCAAGCGGGCCGAAGGGACTGAAATATGGGACGACTAAGGAATACGTGATCGGATTGGAAGTAGTAACACCCGAAGGGGAAATTGTCCGAACAGGCGGGAAAACGGTTAAGAATGTCACAGGTTATGATTTAACAAGATTAATTGTTGGATCTGAAGGGACTCTGGCGATTGTAACGGAGGCGACATTGCGGTTAATTCCAAAACCGAAAGCGCGCAAGACTTTATTAGCCACATTTAGCAGATTAGTTGACTCAGGATACGCCATAACCAAAATTTTGTCTTCAGGAATTATGCCGGCAGCCATGGAATTAATGGATAACGCATGTATAAGGGCGGTTGAGAATTTTAGTCCGTGCGGGCTTCCGGTAAATGCCGAAGCGCTTGTCATTATCGAAGTGGATGGGCATCCCTTGGCCATAAATGAGGAAATTGAAATATGTGAAGAGATTTGCTGGCAAGTGGGAGCAGCTGCTGTTAGAACTGCCAGAAGAGAAGAGGAAAGAGAAGAAATATGGAAAGCTCGCCGAATGGTTTCCCCTGCCATCACACAAATGGGGCCGACTAAAATTTCTGAGGATGCTACAGTTCCTCGAAGCCAAATTCCTGCCATGATGGAGAAATTGAGCCAGATCCGAATAAAGTACGAATTAAACTTAGTAGTTTTTGGTCATGCAGGAGATGGGAATTTACACCCCAATATCATTACGGATAAACGGAATATCGAAGAAATGAAACGAGCTGAAAATGCGGTAAGTGAAATTTTTGCCGCTGCTGTTTCACTTGGAGGAACGCTATCAGGTGAGCATGGAATTGGGACGCTTAAATCGCCATATATGGAAATGGAGCTTGGGGAAGCGGGTCTTGACCTCATGAAAAAAGTAAAAAACGCCTGGGATCCTAACAATATATTAAATCCGGGAAAGATCTTTCCAAAAGCGGGGCAAACAAAGGTGGTGTTAGTTTAACATGAATGCTCCATTGAAGAAAACAGCAGATGTGAGTGAAGCCAATAAATCTATACATTCGCTTTCTCCCATTTCAAAAAAGGGCAATCGGTTATACGAACTGGCCTATGAAGCCACTAATCAGTGTATCCAGTGCGGATATTGTTTGCCTGCTTGTCCAACATACGAATCAATGGGAAAAGAGTCCGCATCACCAAG
>NZ_SOEE01000029.1 GCF_004366035.1 Cytobacillus oceanisediminis | reverse complement strand
GTCACTCCGGCCTGCATATGCGTCACTTTTTCCATTTATGCTTCACCTCGGCCCACATATGCGCTGCTTTCACTCATATATGTCTCAGAATTGAGGTATATGCGCCACTCCTTATTCCGCCGTCTGTTTTAAAAGTTCAATCCGTTCTCAGCAAAGATGAATTGTGACAAATTTGAGATAAACTTCAAAACATGCGAGATAAAGTCGAATTCCAGCTAGATAAAATCAAAATCCTGTTACATAAAATCCAATACATGCTAGCTCAAATCTGCTTTATGCCAGATGAGCCCTACCGAATGCGATAAATCTCCAGTCTACAAGTAAGCATCCTTCCACTCTGATCTCCCTAAATTGCCAGCTAAAAACACATGCACAAGACCGCGGTCACTATCATCTTCCAACTGCTTAATGTTTCTTATCAGCCAAATACTGATAAATCAGATATGGCCCCTTTGCGGATGTAATCTGTAGAAATGTTTGAATAAAAGGGTAGTCTTTATTCGGCATCATTTTGATGAGTTCGCTCCACCATTCTGTTTCGTAGCGGGCAATCATGCTTAAGTTATACAGCAGCAGGAAATGAATAAGAAGTTCAGGAAAATCAATCAGGCCGTCTTTAGCAAGCGGAAAGAAAAACTTTCCGGCATCAGGGCTGTATCTTAAGGGCTTATAATTATATGTATTCAAGTTTTTTGCAGAAAATTTTAGATCTAAATCCGCTGGCTCCTGGAAGCTAATATTAAAGTCTGATTTTGACTGCAGATATTCAACAAAGCGGGATTCGGTCATATGAAAGCGATCAAGGATCATTTTTGGCAAAATGAATACACCCTTTTCCAGCTCTGCTTCAAGAAAAGTAGCGCGGCCCTCTGTCTGGCTGTACAAATAATTAAGCTCGGGAATTTGGCCAAATAACTCTCCCATCGTTGTTTTTTCTCCTTCCAAATGTTTCATGTGGAACAATTTTTCTCCCATATAGGGGAAAAGCCCGCTTTTTTGAAATTTCACTTCGTCCTGAAAAAAGTTATATTGCTGCTTTTTTCTTTTCCGGGTGGAAACCCCGTGTGCCAAAACAGAAGTGGTTTCAGGATAATTAGGATCTACTGTCAGTATGCAGGCCTTCACAAGATGAACAAGTCCATAAAAAAAGAGAATCGGCTTGATAACTAATGGTGCCTTCTCTGCCTGCTCGTAGTATACTTGCCCGTGTTCTAGATAGTATATAAAAGGGTAACTGTTTTCATAGCTCTTTTGTTCAGCCTGATCCAGGTTTTGTCTTTGGTAGCATTTCTTTAAAAATTCCTGTGACGTGTTTGCAGAAAAGAAGTATAAAAAGGAGTTTTTAAGGTCAAATGAATGTATCACAGCGAAACCTCCGAATCTTTTGAAAAATCCAACATATTAATCCATCCTTGACAGTATTTTGTCCAATTGATAACCTACTAATAATATTTTCGAGTCCAGGAGGTCAAAAAAGATGTGGGAAACTAAGTTTGCAAAAGAAGGTTTAACTTTTGATGATGTTTTGCTGGTTCCATCGAAATCAGAGGTGCTTCCTCGTGATGTCAGCCTCAAAGTAAATTTGACTGAAAAGATTGCACTCAACATTCCAGTAATCAGTGCCGGAATGGATACGGTAACTGAAGCTGAAATGGCGATCGCTATGGCGCGCCAGGGCGGTTTGGGGGTTATCCATAAGAACATGTCCATTGAACAGCAGGCTGATCAGGTGGATAAAGTAAAGCGTTCAGAAAGCGGCGTTATTACTGACCCATTCTTTCTAACTCCAGAACAGCAGGTATTTGATGCTGAGCATTTAATGGGCAAGTACCGGATTTCCGGTGTGCCAATCGTTAATAATAATGAGGAACAAAAGCTTGTCGGCATTCTGACTAACCGTGACCTCCGATTCATTCAGGACTATTCGATAAAAATTTCAGATGTGATGACAAAAGAAAATCTTGTAACAGCTCCAGTTGGAACCACATTGGATGAAGCAGAAAAAATTCTGCAGCAGCATAAAATTGAAAAATTGCCGCTAGTGGATGATGAAGGTGTTTTAAAAGGTTTAATTACCATTAAGGATATTGAAAAAGTAATTGAGTTTCCTAACTCGGCAAAAGATGAGCGCGGACGCCTGCTGGCAGGTGCAGCGGTCGGCGTAACCGGCGACACGATGAAGCGTGTTGAAATGCTTGTTAAATCACATGTGGATGTCATCGTAGTGGATACTGCACATGGGCATTCAAAAGGCGTGCTCGATACCGTACGCGAAATCAGGAACACTTATCCGGAACTGGCCATTATTGCCGGAAACGTTGCAACAGCCGAAGCGACAAAAGATTTGATTGAAGCTGGTGCTGATATCGTAAAAGTGGGAATCGGGCCTGGCTCCATTTGTACAACACGTGTTGTCGCAGGCGTTGGTGTACCACAGATCACAGCTGTTTATGATTGTGCAACTGAAGCACGCAAGCATGGCAAATCAATTATCGCTGATGGCGGAATCAAATATTCAGGAGATATCGTGAAAGCATTGGCGGCAGGCGGACATGCCGTTATGCTTGGAAGCCTTCTTGCTGGTGTTTCTGAAAGCCCTGGCGAAACGGAAATTTTCCAAGGACGCCGTTTCAAGGTATACAGAGGAATGGGTTCTGTTGCAGCCATGGAAAAAGGTTCAAAAGACCGTTACTTCCAGGAAGATAATAAAAAGTTTGTTCCAGAGGGAATCGAAGGGCGCATTGCTTATAAAGGGCCTTTAACCGATACCATCTACCAGCTTGTCGGCGGTATCCGTTCTGGAATGGGCTATTGCGGAACAAAGGATCTTCATGACCTTCGTGAAAATGCAAAATTTATTAAAATGACTGGCGCAGGCCTAAGAGAAAGCCATCCTCATGATGTGCAGATCACAAAAGAGGCGCCAAACTACTCGCTATAATTAATACAAAGCAGAAGAGGGAAACCTTTTCTGTTTTTTTTTCGTCTCTGATAAGGATGATGGCAGTTTTTTAGCACCCTGCAGCGGAACCATAGCCAGTTTAACAGAGTCATTTTATTCAAAAAAACCCGGGAGTCTAACCTAGGAAAATACTAATGCATAACTATGGGCCAATCATGCCACAGGGCAGGCAGGAATAGGTAATTACTCTATCTATTCTTTGCACCAGAGTTATGATAAAATAACAAAAGTGTATTAAAACGTTGGAGGGCAGTAAATTGAAGAAAATATTTTACCGTAAGTCTATCGCTGGATTCCTTGCCTTGGTCATGATATTAGGTCTTTTACCTGGTATACATAAAGCTCATGCAGAAGATATCTTAAACATTAATGCAGATGCTGCTATTTTAGTAGATGCAGAGACCGGAAAAATTTTATATCAAAAAAATGCGGATAAAGTACTGGGCATTGCCAGTATGACTAAAATGATGACAGAATACCTGCTTCTTGAATCCATTGAAGAAGGCAAAGTAAAGTGGGACCAGGAATATGCAGTAAGTGAATACGTATGGAAAGTTTCACAGGATCGTAATCTATCAAATGTCCCATTAAGAAGAGACGGTAAATATAATATCCGTGAATTGTATGAAGCAATGGCGATTTACTCTGCAAATGGTGCAACCATCGCAATAGCAGAAACGATTGCCGGTTCAGAGACAAACTTTGTTAAAATGATGAACGAAAAAGCTGCAGAGCTTGGATTAAAGGATTATAAATTTGTCAATTCCAGCGGTTTAAACAACCGTGATTTAAAGGGATCTCCTCCTGCAGGCGGCCCTGAAGAAGAAAACGTGATGTCAGCAAAAGATACAGCGATGCTGGCCAAAGAATTGATTAACCGATTCCCTGAAGTATTGGAAACAGCAAGTACCCCTAGAAAGACGTTCAGAGAGGGTACGGATGATGAAATTAAAATGGAAAACTGGAACTGGATGCTTCCAGAGCTAGTATATGGCTATGAAGGTGCGGATGGCCTTAAAACAGGTACGACTGACTTTGCCGGATACTGCTTTACCGGTACAGCTATGAGAGATGGCAACCGCTACATCAGTGTTGTCATGAACGCTAAAGGTGCGAATGGTCAGGCTACTTACAAATCCAGATTCGATGAAACAAAGAAAATGTTCGACTTTGGTTTCAGCAACTTCACGAAAGAGGAAATTGTTCCTGCCAATTATCAGGTAAAGGGCCAGAAAACAGTGCCTGTTACAAAAGGTAAAGAGGCCAAAGTAAAGATTTCTTCTAAAGATGCAATCGAAATGGTTGTAAGAAACGGGGAAAAAGAAAACTATAAGCCTGTTCTTGTCCTTGATAAAAAGAAATTAAATGAAAACGGTGAATTAACAGCTCCTATTAAAAAAGGAGAAAAAATCGGCTATCTAACGATTGAATCGAAAGAGGACGGGAAGATTGAGTTCTTGTCTGATAAAGGAAAAGGCAATATTCAAGTGGATGTCGTAGCAGCTGAAAGTGTTGAAAAAGCAAACTGGTTCGTGCTGACTATGCGCAGCATCGGCGGTTTCTTCGGGGATGTCTGGGGAAGTGTTTCCTCAACTGTAAAAGGTTGGTTTTAAGAAAAAGGGCTTTCCTGTCTTGACAGGAGCCCTTTTTCATTGCATATTTTCAATAGGGAAAATTCCGAGTAAAATAATCTATTTTCCTTTTTTTGAAAAATGATTTTTATCATAATATTTAACCCATCCAAAGCAGATGGTATTTACGAAGGGGGATAAACATGAAGACAGGTACAGATCGTGTTAAACGGGGAATGGCAGAAATGCAAAAAGGCGGCGTTATTATGGACGTTGTTAACGCTGAGCAGGCAAAAATCGCAGAAGAAGCTGGTGCAGTAGCAGTTATGGCACTTGAACGCGTTCCTTCTGATATCCGTGCAGCCGGCGGTGTGGCACGTATGGCAGATCCGCGTATTATGGAAGAAGTAATGGGTGCAGTTTCAATCCCGGTAATGGCAAAAGCGCGTATCGGCCATATTGTAGAAGCTCGTCTGCTTGAAGCGATGGGTGTCGATTACATAGATGAGAGTGAAGTTTTAACTCCTGCTGATGAAGAATACCATCTTAATAAAAAAGACTACACAGTTCCATTCGTTTGCGGATGCCGTGACTTAGGCGAAGCAGCACGCCGTATTGGTGAAGGTGCTTCCATGCTTCGCACAAAGGGTGAGCCTGGAACTGGAAACATCGTTGAAGCTGTCCGTCATATCCGCAAGGTGAATGCACAGGTGCGCAAGGTTGTCGGCATGAACGAAGATGAATTAATGACGGAAGCTAAGCTTCTGGGAGCGCCATACGAGCTTCTTTTGGAAATCAAGAGCCTTGGACGCCTTCCAGTCGTAAACTTCGCAGCAGGCGGCGTTGCAACACCTGCAGATGCAGCTCTAATGATGGAGCTTGGTGCTGATGGAGTATTCGTAGGATCAGGCATCTTCAAATCTGAAAACCCTGCGAAATTTGCACGTGCCATTGTGGAAGCAACTACACATTACCAGGATTACAAATTAATTGCTGAACTTTCAAAAGAACTAGGCACACCGATGAAGGGAATTGAAATTTCTTCATTGGCTCCTGAAGCTCGTATGCAGGAGCGCGGCTGGTAAGGAGAATTGAACATGATAAAGGTTGGAGTATTAGGGCTGCAGGGTGCGGTCAGAGAGCATGTTCTTTCTGTAGAAGCATGCGGCGCCGAAGCTGTAGTCATCAAACGCAAAGAGCAGCTTGATGAGGTTGACGGGCTTATCTTGCCTGGCGGAGAAAGCACGACCATGAGACGCTTGATTGATAAATATGATTTTATGGACAGCCTTAAGGAGTTTGCGCAATCAGGAAAGCCGATGTTCGGGACATGTGCAGGCTTAATTCTTCTTGCGAATAATATCATTGGCTATGATGAACCTCATATCGGTGTGATGGACGTCCATGTGGAAAGAAATTCATTTGGCCGCCAGCGCGAAAGCTTCGAGGCGGATCTTGATATTGCCGGAGTGGCAGAAGACTTTGCGGCTGTATTCATTCGTGCACCGCATATTGTGGAGGCAGGCGAGAATGTTGAAATCCTGGCCAAGCACAATGGCCGGATTGTGGCGGCACGCGAAGGAAGATTCCTAGGATGCTCATTCCATCCGGAACTAACGGATGACCATCGCCTGACAGGCTATTTCGTTGAAATGATCAAAGAGTCCAAGCAATTAACAATTTGAATATTTTGGTTGCAAATGGAACATAATTGTAGTACATTATGAATTACAAAATTCTTATAGCTTAAAAGCAATGAGAGGAACTAGTAACAGGAACTTTGTTCTAAAAGAGAGCCGGTGGCTGGTGAGAACCGGTGAATAAACCCTGTGAATCCATCCTCGAGCAAAGCATGGAACACCCGGTATTTTTCGGGTAAAGTAAATGCTTTCGGTTAAAACCGTTATGGATTTAAGGTGGAAAGCTCATGCTTTCAACTAGGGTGGCAACGCGGGTAACTCTCGTCCCTTTTCTGGGGACGGGAGTTTTTTGTGTTTAAACTATTATCTGGAGGTACTAAAAATGCTGGACATTAAGTTTTTAAGAGCCAATTTTGAAGAAGTGAAAAACAAGCTTCAGCACCGTGGAGAAGATTTAACCGATCTTGGAAAATTCGAAGATCTGGATGTCAAAAGACGTGAGCTGATTGTAGAAGCAGAACAGCTGAAGAGCAAAAGAAATGAAGTATCCCAGCAGGTGGCTGCCTTAAAGCGTGAAAAGCAGGATGCAGACCATTTAATCGCTGAAATGAGAGAAGTCGGCGATAAAATCAAAGCATTGGATGAGGAGCTCCGTTCGGTCGAGGAAGAATTGGACCAATTGCTGCTGAGCATTCCGAACATTCCGCATGAAAGCGTGCCTGTCGGCGAAACAGAAGATGATAATGTAGAAATCCGCAAATGGGGAGAAGTCCGTGAATTTGATTTCGAGCCAAAGCCGCACTGGGATGTTGCGACAGATCTTAAACTCCTTGATTTCGAACGTGCCAGCAAAGTAACAGGCAGCCGCTTTGTATTCTACAAAGGCCTTGGTGCCCGCCTTGAGCGTGCCTTATTCAACTTCATGCTTGATTTGCACACAGACGAGCATGGCTATAAGGAGGTTCTTCCTCCGTACATGGTCAACCGTGCAAGTATGACAGGAACAGGACAGCTTCCGAAATTCGAGGAAGATGCATTCCTGATTGAAAGCGAAGATTATTTTCTGATTCCAACCGCTGAGGTGCCTATCACCAATATGCATAGGGAAGAGATTCTGAATGCAGATGAGCTTCCAATTAACTATGCGGCATTTAGTGCATGCTTCCGTTCTGAAGCGGGTTCTGCCGGCCGTGACACTCGCGGGCTGATCCGCCAGCACCAGTTCAACAAAGTCGAGCTTGTGAAATTTGTTAAGCCAGAAGAGTCTTATGATGAACTTGAAAAGCTGACAGGACACGCGGAAAAAGTGCTTCAGCTGCTTGGCCTTCCATACCGTGTGATGAGCATGTGTACAGGCGATCTTGGATTCACAGCTGCAAAGAAATACGATATCGAAGTTTGGATTCCAAGCTATAGTACGTATAGAGAAATTTCTTCTTGCAGTAACTTTGAAGGATTCCAGGCAAGACGTGCAAATATCCGCTTCCGCCGCGAGGCAAAAGGCAAGCCGGAGCATGTACACACCCTGAATGGATCTGGCCTTGCGATCGGCCGCACGGTGGCAGCTATTCTAGAAAATTATCAGCAGGCTGACGGAAGTGTCATCATTCCGGAAGTATTGCGTCCTTATATGGGCAATCGCGAAGTTATAAAGCCTTAATTGAAGAGCGGATTTTGATCCGCTCTTTTTTTTATAAAAATAATGTTGACATGTCTATTTAGAAATGATATAGTATTTCTTGTCGATGCGGAGGAATACCCAAGTCTGGCTGAAGGGATCGGTCTTGAAAACCGACAGGCGGGTCAAACCGCGCAGGGGTTCGAATCCCCTTTCCTCCTCCATTTAATTGACATCTAACACGCGCATAAATATTGGAGATACATAAAACCGCTGATGATCAGCGGTTTTTTTGTTATATAATTTCTTCATTATGTGTGAAGTGACCGATAAAAATATTTTTTGGAGGACCGCGGAAAGAATTTCGTCAGCGGTCCTCATTTATACTGAGTATTCGGAGCCATATCAAAATAAAAGCAAAAAACCGCCTAAAGTGGCGGTTATTTTTTTAATAATTGAGTTTGTCTTAAAAAATAAGAAATGCGTTCCACAATCGGCTCAATGGATTGCTCATTCTGAATGATGTCGTAGTCATTGATATTTAGGCGCAGGACCGGGCATGCATTAAAGCTGTTAATCCAATTATCGTAGCGCTGGTGCATTTCTTCCCAGTAGGAAATAGGTGTCTGCTGCTCCATAGGACGGCCGCGCTCCTGGATGCGGGAAAGAATGTCATCAAGGGATCCTTCCAGATAAATAAGCAAATCAGGGTGCGGGAAATAAGGTGTCATCACCATCGCATCAAATAAGCTGGTGTAAGTTTCGTAATCTACCTTTGACATGGTTCCTTTTTCATAATGCATTTTCGCAAATATGCCGGTGTCTTCATAAATGGATCGGTCCTGAACAAAGCCGCCGCCATATTCGAAGATGCGCTTCTGGTCCTTGAACCGTTCCGCCAGGAAGTATACCTGCAGGTGGAAGCTCCAGCGGTTGAAATCTGCATAGAATTTATCAAGGTAAGGGTTCGTATCAACCTTTTCGAAAGAGGTTCGGAACCCCAGTGCGTCTGCAAGCGCATTGGTCATCGTTGATTTTCCGACTCCGACGGTTCCGGCAATCGTGATCACTGCGTTCGAAGGAATCTCGTATTTTTGCCTTAGATTCATAAGTGTATGCTCCTCTTTTTTAATGATGTCGACAATGTATCGAATATATGCATTAAGTCTGATTCATTTTTCACAAAATCCAGCTGATCTCCATTGAAACGGATCACTGGTATATCCGGGTGCTGCCTTTCGAACTCATTCATAGCCGTTTCATAATCAAGGGATAATTGCTCGAGATATAATGGGCTGATATTCTTTTCAATTTCACGGCCCCTCAGCTCGATTCGGTCGAGCAGTGTTTCAAGGCTTGCATTGAGATAGATAATGACATTTGGCTTTGGCATATCACCTGTCAGAATGTCATAGATCTTCAAATACTTCTGATATTCATTCTGATTTAACGTGCGCTGGGCAAAAATAAGATTCTTGAAAATATGATAATCAGCCACAACAGGCTTATTTTGAGCTAAGTAGTGATTGTTGATATCAACCAGCTGTTTATAGCGGTTGCAGAGGAAAAACATTTCAGTCTGAAAGCTCCATTCTTCAATGTTTTCATAGAATTTACCCAAAAAAGGATTTTCATCAACGATTTCTTTTAAAAGTGCATACTGAAATTTTTCAGAAATCGCTTTAGCGAGAGATGTTTTCCCAACGCCAATCGGCCCCTCTACTGTAATAAAAGGTATTCCCCCCATATTGATCGTCCTCCTGTATTGCTTATTTATCTATAGAAACCATTTATAGGTACGTTCCAAAATGACACAAAGCTTATTTTATCACAGTATGGAGTGGATGGGATATGGAATTTAAGCTGGAAATAAGAAAATAAGAGCATATTGTCTGAAAAATAAAAAAGCTGCCTGTAAGCGGCAGCTGCTGAGAGATCAAGCTCTTTTTGTCACGTTGAAGTTTTCTGTAATCAGAAGCCAATTTTGCGGGAAAGAAAGGCCGAGTTTCCAGTAGCTCATTCCCCGCAGCTTCAGTTCCTTGATTAAATCAAATTTGGCCTGGATTGAGCGG
The DNA here is from genome assembly GCF_004366035.1 of Cytobacillus oceanisediminis. Classification (GTDB taxonomy): domain Bacteria; phylum Bacillota; class Bacilli; order Bacillales; family Cytobacillaceae; genus Cytobacillus; species Cytobacillus oceanisediminis_C. Next base: position 6,643 of record NZ_SOEE01000029.1, on the reverse strand, counting down.
GCATCCTCAAACCAGACTTCATGCCTTTTTCCGTCAGATGCTGTGTAGTTGAAAAACGGAGCCTGTGCTTTGTAATCATATTGAATGGCCGCATTATTTTCTGCTGCAATTTGTATGGCCTGCTGAGGACTGACCGCTCTTGCGGTGGTGCCCTGAACAAAAGGAAGTGTCCAGTCATACCCATATAGGTTCTGGCCCATCATAATTTTGGAAGAAGGCATCTCACTAATGGCATATTCTAAAACCTCCCGTACCGGGCCGATGGGAGAAACAGCCATTGCAGGGCCTCCGCTGTAGCCCCATTCATAGGTCATGATCACGACAAAATCAACAATCTCCCCATGGGCTCTATAATCATGGGCCTCATACCAGAGGCCTTGCTGTTCTGCACTTGTTTTCGGCGCCAATGCGGTAGAAATCAGCCAGCCTTCCTGACCGAATCTTGCCTTTGCTTTTCTGAGAAAATTGTTATAGGCTTCCCGGTCAGCCGGGCGCAGAAACTCGAAGTCGAAATGAATATCCCTGAAGCCATATTTTTTTGCTGTGGCTGTAATGTTATCCAGGAATTTATTCTGAATCGCCATATCATTTAACAATATCCTGCCAAGTTCATCACTGAACTGATCATTTTCCTGATTGGTAATAACCATCATCAATACGTTATTATTGGCTCTCGCAATGGCCGGGAAATCATTCAGAAGCGGCTCCTTCAAAGAACCATCTCGAAGGGCCTGAAAACTGAATGGCGCCAGATAGGTCAAATATGGCGCAGCCGCTCTTGCGCTTTCTACCAGTTCAGGGGCGACTGTATCACCTCTTGGCTCCACATAGGCATTGAACTCTGCGTTCGTTTTCGGGCGTGGCGGGATATAAAGGCGGAACCCCACCTGCAGCGGCTGGCTCACCGAAATGCCATTGACAGATGCGAGCTGCTGATAAGAAATGCCGAACCTTCTTGAAATCGAGTAAAGGCTGTCACCGGGCTGAACCCAATAAAAGCTTCCTATTATCGGAATAACAAGTGTCTGGCCGATCACCAGATTATTTGGATTGGGAATTTCATTTGCCTCTATCAGATCTTCAACCGTCGTTCCATATGCCTGGGCAATGCCGAACAAAGACTGATTTTGCTGGACCACATGAATCTGCAATCTATCTCCCTCCCTGAAAATCACGTCTTAGAACACTACTGCCATTTTATGAAGGAAACATGGAAGAAATGTTATAATTGTTGTCAGAGAAGGAAGATATATTGGCCTTTAATACGTTTTCCATCATCTTTAAGGTATTTTCATTATCGTGGTCATCATTAGAAGCGGTGCAGTCATGCGGTATGTGTAAATGATATTCTCTCATATAGGCATCATTGGCCGAAAATAGGACACAGATATTGCCCGCGATGCCCGTCATGACAAGCATATTGACGCTGAGCTGGTGCAGAAGGGTATTTAAGGCAGTGCCATAAAAGGCGGAATGCTTTGGCTTTATTAAAAAATAATCATCCGGCGATGGGTGCATTTCATGAAGGATAGGTGCACTGATAGGATTGCGGCAATGATTCATAATTGTATCCAGATCAGCCTGCCAGAGATTATAATGATCATTCACATAAATGACCGGGAGATCCTGCTCATAGAAAGCAGTCTTTAATGCATTGATGGGTTTTGTGATATTCAAAGCTTTGTCAGCAAGGATCTTTCCATGGTGGAAATTAAAGTCGTTAATCATGTCAATAATGATAAGAGCCGGTTTATAGGCTTGCGGATTTTTCATGGTATCGCTCCTTTAAGGTTATTTTTTGTTAAAGGAGCGGCTTTTACACAGATGTTAAGAGAAGGAATGAAGATAAATGAGGCAAGCATCATTCACTGAAGATGAACTGTATATGCGGGAGGCCATTAAAGAAGCAAAGCTGGCGGAAGGTCTGGAAGAAGTTCCAATTGGCGCAGTCATTGTTCTGGAAGGGGAAATCATTGGCCGGGCACATAATCTGAGAGAAGTGAAACAGTCTGCGATTGCGCATGCAGAATTGCTTGCCATTGATCAGGCATGCAAAAACCTCGGAACATGGCGGCTGGAGAATGCTGTTCTTTATGTTACCTTAGAGCCTTGTCCGATGTGTTCGGGATCCATTATTCTATCGCGCATTAAAAAGGTGGTGTATGGGGCTAAGGATCCAAAGGGAGGCTGTGCCGGAACGCTTATGAATCTATTGCAGGATGAGCGGTTCAATCATCAGAGTGAAGTTGTGCAAGGAGTGCTGGAAGAAGAATGCGGCGAGATGCTTTCGAGCTTTTTCAGAGGATTGCGAAAGCGCAAGAAAGAAGAGAAAAAAAGAAGGCAATTGCTGCAGATGGAACATGATACAGGAATTGACAATGGTTAGGCATTGCTTTTTCATCTAAATGTTAGTATACTTATAAATGCGTCGGATAAAGACGCAACTAAATATGGTATCAACTTTGCCGTGCTAGGCGGGGAGGTAGCGGTGCCCTGTACTCGCAATCCGCTCTAGCGAGGCTGAATCCCTTCCCGAGGCTGATGTCCTGTAGGGCCTGCCTTAAGTAAGTGGTGTTGACGCCCGGGTCCTGCGCAATGGGAATCCATGAATCATGTCAGGTCCGGAAGGAAGCAGCATTAAGTGGACGCTCCCATGTGCCGCAGGGTTGCCTGGGCCGAGCTAACTGCTTAAGTAACGCCTATGGGCGTCAGTCGACGGAAGGTGCACGGCAGTTTATATTGTAAATAAAACTCATCCTTTTGCAGGGTGGGTTTTTTGTTGTAATTATTTTCTCTTGGTTTTGTAAAAAGGAAAATAGATACGTTATAATAGATGAAGGACTATACATAGGAAGGGGGCGTGTCAGTGAGTTATCAAGCTTTATATCGTGTTTGGCGTCCGCAGCAGTTTATCGATGTTGTCGGGCAGGAACATGTGACAAAGACTTTGCAAAACGCCCTGCTTCAGGAGAAGATATCACACGCCTATTTGTTTTCCGGCCCCCGCGGAACCGGTAAAACAAGTGCAGCGAAAATCCTTGCAAAGGCTGTTAACTGTGAGATGGCACCAGTAACAGAACCCTGCAATGAGTGTGCAGCCTGCAGAGGCATTACAGACGGTTCTATTCCTGATGTCATTGAAATTGATGCGGCATCCAATAATGGTGTAGAAGAAATCAGGGATATCAGGGACAAAGTGAAATATGCTCCGAATGCTGTAAAGTATAAGGTTTACATCGTCGATGAGGTGCATATGCTTTCCATTGGCGCTTTCAATGCCCTGTTAAAGACGCTTGAAGAGCCTCCTAAGCATGTCATTTTTATTTTAGCCACAACGGAGCCTCATAAAATTCCGCTCACGATTATTTCCCGGTGCCAGCGATTCGATTTTAAACGGATTACGGCTCAGGCGATAACAGGAAGAATGAAGCTGATTGCGGATGAAACAAATGCAGCCTATGAGGACCAGGCACTGCAGATCATTGCGAGAGCAGCAGAAGGTGGTATGCGTGACGCCCTTAGCTTGCTTGATCAGGCAATTTCCTTCAGCCAGGATCGTGTTACAGTTGATGATGCCCTATCTGTAACAGGTGCTGTGTCGCAAGGGTTTCTAAATAAACTGGCAAGAGCGGTTAAAGACAGGGATGCTGCGTCCGGGCTGGAATTTCTGGAAGATCTCCTTTTTCAGGGGAAAGATCCATCCCGTTTTATAGAAGACTTTATCCTGTATTACCGGGATATGCTTTTATATAAAGCAGCTCCGAGGCTGGAGGAATCATTGGAAAGAGTCATGCTTGATGAAGATTTCCAGCAGCTTGCCCAGGAAGTGGAGCCGGAAGAGCTCTATGAACTGATTGAGGTGCTGAACAAAGCCCAGCAGGAAATGCGATGGACCAACCATCCGAGGATTTTCCTGGAGGTGGCGATTGTGAAGCTGTGCCAGCTGGAACAGATAGAGAAATCAGGGCAGTCTGCCGACATCAAGCCGCTGATGCAAAAAATCGAACAGCTTCAGCATGAGCTGACGGAATTAAAGAAAAACGGCATAGCCGTGAAAGATGATGGAGCTCCTGCTGTACAGAAAAAACCGCAGAGAAGTTCACGTAAAGGATTTCAGGCACCAGTAGGAAAAGTGAATGAAGTCCTGAAGCAGGCAACGAAAAATGACTTGGTGGCTGTAAAAAGCCGCTGGGGTGAAATGCTGAACCTGCTTGTTCAAAACCAGATGCGCTCTCAGGCGGCGCTTCTCAATGAAGCAGAACCTGTTGCCGCATCTGAAACAGCTCTTATCGTAAAGTTCAAATATGAAATCCACTGTCAGATGGCCATGGATAATGCGAAATTCCTGGATACACTGGCGAATGTCATGTTTGAGCTATTAGGCAAGAGATTGCAGCTGGTTGGCATTCCGGATGAACAATGGCAAAGTGTCAGGGAGGATTTCCTGCGCAGCCAGCGTGACGGAGATGAGTCTGACGAGGGCTTCGAAAGAAATGAGGAAGAGCCCCATGTGGCTGAAGCGGTCAAATTATTTGGCGCTGAACTAATTGAAATTAAAGAATAGAAAATAGCTGGAGGTATGTAAAATGCGCGGTGGAATGGGAAATATGCAAAATATGATGAAACAAATGCAGAAAATGCAAAAGAAGATGGCTCAGGCACAGGAAGAGCTTGGCGAAAAAAAAATTGAAGGAACAGCTGGCGGCGGAATGGTGACTGTCATTGTATCCGGACATAAACAAGTATTAGAAGTAAACATCAAAGAAGAAGTTGTTGATCCGGAAGATATTGAAATGCTTCAGGACCTTGTTCTGGCGGCAACTAACGATGCGCTGAAAAAAGCGGATGACTTAACAAACGACACAATGGGCCAATTTACTAAAGGAATGAACCTGCCGGGAATGTTTTAATCAAACGTCCTGAACGAGTGCTTTCCTGCATGTTTTATCTATAATAGAGATATGCACGAAAGAACGGACAGGCTGAGCGCCAGCGAACATAGACTGATGGGAATCTTCATCAGTCCGTCATGCTCGCGGCGCTTTTCCTTTTCATATAGGAGGAATTATACATGCACTATCCTGAACCGATATCAAAGCTGATTGACAGCTTTATGAAATTGCCCGGAATCGGCCCAAAAACGGCTGCGCGTCTGGCGTTTTTTGTTTTGAGTATGAAAGAAGATACTGTGCTGGATTTTGCCAAGGCACTTGTCAATGCGAAAAGAAATTTATCTTACTGCTCTGTCTGCGGCCATATCACTGATCAGGACCCGTGTTATATTTGTGAGGACCAGAGACGCGACCGGTCAGTAATCTGTGTGGTCCAGGATCCGAAAGATGTTATTGCCATGGAAAAGATGAAGGAATATAACGGACTGTATCATGTCCTTCACGGAGCCATTTCACCGATGGATGGAATTGGGCCAGAAGATATCAATATTCCTGATTTATTGAAAAGGCTTCAGGATGAAACAGTTCAGGAAATTATTCTTGCCACAAATCCAAATATCGAAGGGGAAGCAACAGCCATGTACATCTCCCGCCTGATCAAGCCATCCGGCATAAAGGCTACCCGGATCGCCCATGGCCTGCCAGTGGGCGGAGACTTGGAATATGCGGATGAAGTAACGCTGTCAAAAGCGTTAGAAGGCAGAAGAGAAGTTTAAGCACGGAGGCTGAATTTATGTTTTTTCGCAGGAAAGGATGGCTTCGCAGCGAGTTTGATGAGAAGCTTTTGAATCAGCTGAACAGAATAAAAACAGATTGGAACAACCAGAAATCGCTAGTGGAAAAGAGCTTTGATCCATCCCCAGAAGCAATCAGCCAGTCAAAGCTGGCCGAAGCTAAGTACTTTTTTCTGTTCAGGGAAGCTAAAAAGAGAAATGTAAGAGTCAGAATGTAGTTTGTTCCCATTGTGGAAAGAAAATCAATCAATACAAAATACTTGTCCTCCTCTAAGGTCTTTTTTGTACGCGCTAATCATAAATTAGTAGTACAAGTTTCCTGAAAGGAGGATTTTTCTTTTGGACCCTATTGCAGTGATCTCCATTATAGGAGGGTTAATCCTATTGCTTCTATTTATAGGAGCTCCAGTAAAACCGGTAAGATTTATAGGACAGGGAGCCATTAAACTGATCATAGGAGCCCTCTTTCTATTTTTCTTAAATGCTTTCGGCAATCAGGCTGGTATACATGTTCCCATAAACCTGGCCACTTCGGCTATTTCGGGATTTTTAGGCATTCCTGGATTGTTTGCGCTTGTTGCCATACAGACATGGATTATTTAATTGTACAGCCGTTTAAAGCGGCTGTTTTTATTTATTAATTTTTTTTAGTGATTCTGTTGACAGTTCTTTTTACTGGTGGTAATATATTAAAAGTCGTCACCACGACACGATAAAAAACATCTTGAAAAAGATGTTGACATTGATTCGTGAGAATGATATATTAATAAAGTCGCTTCTAAGCGGCGGATTGATCTTTGAAAACTGAACGAACAAAAACGTCAACGTTAAATCATTAGTCTTTTTTGAAAAGACAACTTATGAGCTTAATCAACTCTTATATGGAGAGTTTGATCCTGGCTCAGGACGAACGCTGGCGGCGTGCCTAATACATGCAAGTCGAGCGGACAGATGGGA
>NZ_SOEE01000028.1 GCF_004366035.1 Cytobacillus oceanisediminis | reverse complement strand
CGTATATGCACCGTAACAGTTGTCGTATCAACATCAAATTCTGTTTGCCATACCTTATATAAAAGCTGAGAACGAGAGAATACTTGCTTCGGATGTGAAGCAAGCAGATTAAGCAAATCGAATTCCTTCATTGTTAATTCGATTCTCTTCCCTAAAAGAAACACTTCTCTATTTGCAGCATGAATTGTTATTGAATTTGCTTTAAGGATCATTTGATCATCTTTCTTATGTTTAGGGCTTTTACTGTACTCTAATAATCGACAAATTGCATTTATCCTTAACACTAATTCTCTAGGATTAAAAGGTTTTGTTATATAATCATTCGCCCCGATAGTCAACCCGATTAGCCGATCATATTCCTCACCTTTAGCTGTTAAAAACACAATGGGAATATCATCACTTTGACGAATTTTTTCACACACCTTCCACCCGTCTACATAAGGCATCATTAAATCTAAGATAATCACGTGAAACCTATTTTCACGCCAAAGCTGAAGAGCCTCCTCTCCATTATTAGCAGTTACAACCAAATAGCCTTCCCGTTCCAAATATCTACTGCATACATCTAAAATGGAAGGTTCATCATCTACAAGTAAGATGCGTTTTTTCAAGTACGTTTCATTCCTTTATTCATTTTACCTATATTTTATCATTCTCTTCTGTCAATGTAATAATTGTCAGATTACATTCCATCCTTCGTTTCTTCGCTCTTCATTCCATCTTCCATCATTTCTTCATTTTCCATCATTTCTTCATTTTCCATCATTTCTTCATTTTCCATATCACTTTCCTCATTCATGCCTTCTTCAGTTTCCATATCATCGCTCATTTCATCTTTGTTCATATTGCCTGTGGTTGAGATATCTTCGTCTGTATTCCCACAAGCAGCTAAGAATAATACTCCTACCATTGTCACCGCAATTAATAAAAATCTCCAATTTTTCATTTCAAAATCTCCTTTGTTCAATAATTTCGATTCGCTATTTATCTTACTACTTAAATCTTTCTTCAAAATATACAAAGTATTAAATAAGTCTTACAATTTAATAAATTTTATAAAATTCTTCAATCACGCCCAAAAGGATACATTCTCTAATTTAACTCCCTTACATTAGAAAGGAGCCTCGTTAATTAGTGCTTAACGGGCTCCTTTTTTATATAAACTTACAGTTTAGTAGACAAATTGGTTCTGGTGCATGAATTTCAAGAAAATTGCAAGCATTAAAACGTGGAAATACTGATATTAGTACTCTAAAAAAGGATATGATCAGTATGGAAAATAGAATGTCTTTATGTGGAACATTATCAACCTGATATTATTTTTTACCTTGAGATGCCGTGGACAATCTTAGTTTTCGCAATTTTGCTGAAATGATGGAAGAACGGGAACTCTTTATGGCCCATGCAACGATCATACGCTTTTATCCATTTTAATAAATTATTGGTCGGAACCTCAGGAAATACCCGGCGTTTTCCGAACCCCAGCTGTTGCATGGTATGTTGGCATAGAAATTGATGTAATCGGAGAGATCATTTATGGTGAGGCCTTCAATGTCATTCCCGACCACTTCTTTACCACACTCGATGTCTGGCTCAGCTGCTTCGCGGAAGGTTTCTACTGAAGCTGGGAAAGTAGTAAAATAGAAGAGATTATTTTTCTTGAAAATAAACATGCATATATGCTATTACTTAGATTGCAAGAGAAATTCTAATAAAGTTTTTCTAGAGGTGACCAAAATGAATAAAACAGAACTTGTCAATGCAGTTGCTGAACGTAGTGAGCTTTCCATAAAGGATGCTTCAAAAGCTGTTGATGCAGTATTTGAAACAATTACTAATGGATTAAAGGAAGGAAAAAAACCAAATTTTTAGGATTTGGCAACTTTGAGGTTCGTGAAAGATCTGCTCGCAAAGGCCGTAATCCACAAACTGGTGAAGAAATTGAAATTGCAGAAAGTAAAGTACCAAAATTTTCTCCAAGTAAAGTGTTAAAAGATGCGGTGAAAAGTAGCTAACACTGATAAATAATAGTAAAAGCCCTTCTGGAGAGGGGCTTTTGCTACGTAAATCACTTAAAGCATTGTACCGAATACTAATACTTAATGAGTCTCACCAATTAACAGATGCAGGAATAACGATAAAAGATTGGCAGATTACTTTGCCCCAGATTGAACCGACGATGATATTATTCCACGAATGCCTAAACCTGCTTCTAGGCCGCCGTATTCTCGTTGATAACCGCATTCATTTTTTTCGGAACTGTGAAACCCGCTACCCCATTTTTATAAGAATTGTCTCTCTCATTACCCATCCTCTTTTAATTTCGCTGTTTTGGTTTTTCTTACCCAAAAACGACCACACCCATTTTCAGCCAGAGAGAGTACACTTCTCATTTCAAAAAAATAGCACATTCCATTCTCCTAAAACAAATGCATTTATTTCATTTAAAAAGAAGTTAGTGAGCCTTGTCTGAAAGTATTAAGCTAAAAAATCTCGTACTGTTCGTAAATATGTTTCGTTTTCCTCATGCTGCGGTGAATGGCCGCTGTTTTCAAAAATGACTAGCTTGGAATTAGGCACATGCTCTGAAATCACCTCTGAACAGACAACCGGCGTAATCCAGTCATGCCTTCCGACGGTCACCAGCATCGGCACTGAAATCTTATGCAAAGCAGGAACAACATTAAAGTTAGGCTTATTGTATCGGAACGCATAATTGTGAGTTTCATAGCGATAATAAATCGATTCCAATCGAGCATTCACCGCTTCTTCGTCATATTTCACTGTGTATAACGGCTGAATCGCAGAGAACATTTCCTTGAGCTCTTCATCGGATTGTACCAGACCGTCGAATAATCGATGGATCCCCTCCTCCGTAATGCCAGGCAAATCACTCTCCAACGCTTGATCAATCGATAAATGGTCAAACGTATTATCCGCCGAAGTGTCACGTAATAACACATGAGTTACATTGTCCGGATACCTAAGCACATACTCCAATGTTAAAAACCCACCATAAGAGCCGCCCAAAATCTTAATGGGACCCCCAACTAGCTGCTTTCTTATTTCTTCGATATCCGCAGTCCATTGTTCATGGGTAAATGGCGGTTTTCCCTCCGAACGGCCAGAACCTCTCATGTCCATGAACACAAGCCGATATTGGTCGCCCATCTCAGAAAAGGCCTTGATGTCGCCGCGGCAATCCCCTAATCCTGGCGCCCCATGAATAAAAAATATCGTTTCCCCTTCAGGATTTCCGTGAATCTCGTAATATAATTCATTATCATTAACGGTAATAAACATTCTCCTATACACCCCTTAATAATAACATCACTTCTTAACAAACTTTGGATCTAAGGCGTCACGTAGGCCATCGCCTAAAAAGTTATAAGCCAGCACAACCACCGTTATCGCAATACCTGGAAGGACTCCAAGGATTGGTGCTGTCCAGATGTATTGTTGGGAATTTTGTAGCATATTCCCCCAAGTTGCAGTCGGAGGCTGAATCCCCAATCCGAGATAACTAATTGCACTTTCTGTTAAAATTGCTCCCGCAATCGTTAACGTACCCGCCACGATAATGGAAGGAATGATTTGTGGGATAATATATCGGGTCAAAATCCGAAATGGTGTCGCCCCAGAAGCATTTGCCGCTTCAACAAATTCATATTGCTTCCATTTCAACGTTTCGCCATACACGACCCTGGCAATTTCCATCCAGCTAGAAAAAGCAATGACCAGTACCACCATCAATGGGCTTGTTCCAATTACAGTGAGGGCTACCAGCACAAAGAAAAATGTTGGGATTGCCATCATCGCTTCCGTTAGCCTCATTAATACAGCTTCTACGACCTTCCCCATAAAGCCGGCACATGCCCCGATCACCGTACCAATCAAAAGAGAACACAACATTGCCCCTAAACCGACAACCAATGTAACCCGACCTCCAGTGAGCATTCTTGCAAACACATCGCGGCCGAGGTCGTCCGTACCAAATGGATGCTGCAAGGACCAGCCTGCTAAAGCACCTGCCTGCTGAAGATCTTCAGGATTAACGGTCCAAAGGAATGGTCCCAAGAATACAACTATATGAATCAGAACCAGGAACCAAAGCGATAAATAAGTGACTCTATTTTCACGCAAGCGGCTTAATAATGTAGATTTCTTATTTTTCACCTGTGTCTTCACATCAGCTTGAATGGTTGATTGAGTTGAAACTTCCATCCTGCTCACCTCTTATACGTTCTTCACTCTTGGGTCAACCCTAGAATAGAGAAAATCGACAATTAAATTACAAAAAACCACGACTAGCGTGATCATCACGGTTATCCCCATAACGAGCGGATAATCCCTTCCCCGAGCTGCTTCAATAATTAACGTACCAATGCCAGTCCATCCAAAAATAGCTTCGGTGATGACGGCTCCACTTAGCAGGCGTGGGATCAGCATGCCAATAATCGTGATAATCGGGATCAATGCATTCCTTAAGGCATGAACATATAACACAACTGACTCCTTCGCTCCTTTGGCCCTTGCTGTTCGGATGTAATTCTGAGACGTTACTTCTAACATTGACGAACGAGTGAAGCGGACGATATGAGGTAGTACCGTTGTGGTTAAAATTAGGACAGGCATAATCAAATGTGAAATCCAACCCCATAGTTCAAAATCTTCTCCACGAGGGCCCACCCCTGATGATGGCAGCCATTTGAACGTAATTGAAAACAGTAAAATCAACATAAGTCCGAGCCAAAAAGCTGGAACGGACAAACCAATAACACTCACAAAATTGATGACATGGTCTCCGACCTTTCCCCGCTTAACCGCAGAAATAACGCCAAAGAAGATTCCTAGAATGACAGATATAACAATGGTAAAAATCGTTAGTTCGATTGTGTAAGGAAGACGCTCCATGATACGTTGGATGACCGGCTCACTAGATGTAAAAGAGGTCCCAAAATCACCATGGAGTCCATTTTTTAACCACTCGACATAACGAATGTGTACCGGTTGATCTAATCCTAATTTTTCAACAATTGCCTGGCGTTCTTCTTCAGTGGCTTCCATCCTCATCGTACTGGACGGGCCGCCTGGAGCCAGATTCACTAGAAAAAAGGTGATGAGGGTAACAATCAGTAATAAAATGGCACTTTGTCCAGCGCGGTTGATCATAAATCTAAGCACATCGTCTCCTCCTCTCTCCTTATTAGGAATGGAAGTGTACCGCTATGTACACTTCCATCAGATAAGTTTATTCCTCGATATACCACTCGTTGATATAATGGAGGGCATCTCCAAATGCCAAATCCGGAACACCCTTTAGCTTTTCCACACGGACCTGTGCCTCTTGCGGATACCATAGGAAGATATATGGAAGTTGTTCAGCCATCATCTTTTGAGCTTCCAGGTATATTTCTTTACGCTTCTCCACGTCGCTTTCCTGTGCCCCGGCATCTAACAACTTATCCAACTCTGAGTTCTGATAAGCTGGAATATTATTTCCTTTCACGTTGGCAGAATGCATGTAAGCCGATAGATCGGGATCGGAAGGATATCTCCACCAGTTCAAGCTCATTTCGTAATTACGCTTGACAACGACATCCTGGATCATCGCATTCCATTCCATCGTATTGAGTTTGACATCAAGACCTACTGCCTTCAAGTATTGCTGCACCATTTGTGACACGGCCTCTATATCTCCTTGTATTCCAATCTTGAAATCAATCGTAAACTTCTTGCCATCCTTATCGAGCAATCCATCACCATTCGTATCTTTTAAGCCTGCTTCCGCCAGAAGTTTCTTTGCCTGTTCAGGATCGTATTCATATCTCTTTACATCATCGGTATAGTACTCTTTCAACGCTGGAGCGATCCCTGTGTCGGCAATGGTTCCGTATCCCTTTAACACAGTATCAATGATATTTTGACGGTCGATCGCGTGAAGAACGGCTTGCCTAACCTTTACGTCTTGGAATTGTTCCAATTGCTGATTCAAAATGATCCAGAAGAATCGTGTGGTATCCCTTGCAACTACCTCAACACCCTCAGCATTTTTAATTCGGTCAATCGCAGCAAGATCATCTAGGGCAAAAATGGATAGCTCACCACTTAGAAGCTGTGCTACGTGAGTATTTGCGTCGGCTAGCACTTTGTATTCAACTTCGTCTAAGTATGCTTTTTCACCATAGTAATCATCATTACGTTCTAACACGACACTTTGTCCGGAAGTATAGCTCTTGATCTTGAATGAACCAGTACCTACCGGTTTTTGCTTGTTAAAGGAAGTAAGCTCCCATGGATCTTGTCCTTCAAAAATATGTTTCGGAATGATCTCGGTGTTAAAGCTTAAATATGCTGGTAACGCCGCGACTGGAGATTCCAAAATAAATTTGACAGTGTAGTCGTCAACAACTTGAACCTCTTTCAACTTTTGAAAATATGAGGAGTTATTCGCACCTAGTTCTTTGTTCAAGGCGACTTCATTAAATGTAAAGGCAACGTCTTCTGCGGTGAACTTCTCACCGTCATGCCATTTTACATCGTCTCTTAGAATAAATGTCCATTCCAATCCATCTTCAGAAGTAGACCAATCTTTAGCTAGGTCTGGAGCAGGTAATAAATCTTTCCCTGGCTGTGTTAACCCTGAGAAAATAACCCGGTTAATGACATTTGATTCTGCATAGGCAATTGGATGCCAAGGGTTAAAGGTTGGATCAGCGACAATTGGAATAGTAACCTTTCCTCCTTTTCTCGGCCCGTTGGTGGTTTCTTCCGAGCCTTCACCTGAGGAGGTGGTGGAGCTGCTACCACCTCCGTAGTTACAGCCAGAAAAAAGAAGAACAAAGGAAAGTAAAAACAAACTAAGTATTTTCAACTTTTTAGACTTCATTTTTATCGTTCCTCTCAAATTTATTACTTTGCCCACGTTGCTTCTAATACACGTAGAATGTTACCGCCAACAACTTTGCGGATATCTTCACGGCTGTAACCTTTTTTTACTAACCAGCGAATGATATTCGGCAAACATTCCGCCGGATTTTCAAGTCCTTCTACCCATTTCACTTTCGGGAAGGAGTTGCCGCCATGCGAGCTCTTAATGGAAAGTTGTTTCGTTAATAATTCGTGGATACTGACATGATCACCGAACAGAGTATCTGGACCGAAGGCAACATGGTCAATTCCCGCATAATTCGCTACATATTCAAAATGCTCCATGAATGATTCGATCGAATGGGTTAGGTTAGTTCGTGTAATCGTGGTATGTGGTGCTGCTTCAATCGCTATCACTCCACCTTTTTCCGCACAAGCCTTCAGAACGGTGTCTGGCTTTAGGCGATTCGAATTCCATAATGCACGAGCCCCAGAATGGTTAATCGTAACCGGCTTATCACTGTGTTCAATCGTATCCAAGGATGTCAGATCGCTAGAATGAGAGACGTCGATGGTAATGCCCAGTTTATTCATCCGACGCACGGCTTGTTTTCCAAATACCGTTAAACCGCCATCTCTTGTCTCTCTTAAACCAGAACCTAATTGGTTCGCTTCGGAATAAACAATTCCCATTGTACGAACTCCAAATCCATAGAGGATGTCTAAGCGGTCGAGTTCGTTTTCAATCATCGTGCAAGATTCTAATGCCGCGACAAAGGCAATTTTCCCTTCCTTCTTTGCACGGTAAAGGTCCGCAATTCGTTCTGCTTTAATTACCATATCCTGGTGAGCAATATCACTGAAACGGATTCCAAGGTCATGAATGACATCGGACCATTTCCATCCAGCTTGTGAGGTGACCATCGCTGTTCCATCCATGAAGTTCTCAAAAATAACATCCAAACCGGATTGACTTAGTGCTTCAAAGCCAGTCCAATCACGGCCTTGTCTTCTAAACTCGTAAAATTCATTTAGATTCTCTGGCATAACAAAAGTATGCTCATGCATGCTAATGATGTTGTCTTCTTCTAAAATCGTTTGCACGAGTTCTTCCTGATCCTCTGACACCGGATAAACATAAGGCTCCACACGGTCGTTTTCTTTGGAAAGCTTGTACTCTTTGTAATCTTCACCCTCATCTAAATACTGGAAAGATTTGTAGCCATCATAGATTTTCTTGTTTCCTTGCTTGATTACTTTTGTCATTTTTCAAAACTCCTTTTATTTAAATTTTTAATAGAAACCTTAACTATTTACAGATCCTCTGGAGACAATCACTTCTTTAAGGGTTTGTCCATCCTCAAGCGGATAATGGCAAGAGACAAAATGGTTAGTTCGGACTTCTGTTAATCCTGGGACCTCCGCTTTGCATCGTTCCTTTGCCAGCGGGCAGCGCGTTCGGAAGGTACATCCTGATGGCGGTGATGCTGGTGATGGAACTTCGCCTTTTAAAATAATTCGTTCTTTCTTTAACCTTGGATCCACTTCTGGAACTGTTGATAACAAGGCAGCTGTATAAGGATGGGCAGGTGAATCGAATATATTGTCTGTTTCAGATAATTCAACGATTTTACCCAAATACATGACACCTACTCGGTCGGAAATGTGTCTGACCACATTGAGTCCGTGAGCAATAAACAACATTGTCAGTCCAAGATCCTTTTTCAGTTTCATCAGTAAATTTAGTACTTGGGATTGAACCGATACGTCCAGTGCGGAAACCGGTTCGTCGGCCACGATAAATTCGGGATTCAGGGCAAGTGCCCTGGCAATTCCAACCCGCTGCCGCTGCCCTCCCGAAAATTCGTGAGGGAAACTTGTGTTTCGACTTGGGTCTAAACCAACCAGCTCAAGCATTTCCTTTACCCGATTCTCTTTCTCCGCCCCTTTGGCAAATCCGTGGATGTCATACATTTCTCCAATGACTTGACCGATGGTAAAGCGTGGATTCAACGAACTGAAAGGATCTTGATATATAATCTGCATCTGTTTACGAAGCTTTCGCAGTTCACGATTTTTATATGTTAAAATATTCCTATCGTTAAAATAAACTTTTCCACCGGAAGGCTCCTGGAGTCGCAAAATGTTCCTGCCTAAAGTCGATTTCCCACAGCCGGACTCACCAACCAATCCTAACGTCTCCCCTTTGTAAATCGTAAACGAGACGTCATCCACCGCTTTGATGACCTTCTTCTTCTTGTTAAAATAACCACCGCTTTTAACCGTGAAATGTTTCTTTAAATTCTCGATCTTCAATAGTGGTTCTTTAGAAGGTTGATTAGGATTCAATCGGTACACCTCCCTCTGTGTTAATCGCTAACAGATCTTTTTCAATCAGTTCATCTACATGCCAGCAGGCAACTTGCCTAGTCCCTCTTGTTTCCAATGCCGGTTCTTGTTGATTACATTTCTTGGTAGCAAACGGACATCTCGGAGAAAACCGGCAACCTGGAGGTACCTCATTCAGCCTCGGGATGGATCCTATGATAGATTTCAGTGGAACGCCGCGTTCGCCAGCCATTCGTGGTACTGACTCCAATAATCCTTTCGAATACGGATGTAATGGCTGGTCAAAAAGATCCTTCGTTTCGGCAACCTCCATGACTTTCCCCGCATACATGATGATGATTCGCTTCGCCATTTCAGCTGCGACGCCAATATCATGGGTGATCAGCATGATCGACATGCCCCGTTCTTCCCTTAGCGAACGTAATAGCTCCAAAATCTGTGCTTCAATAGTTACATCGAGGGCAGTCGTCGGTTCGTCGGCAATCAAAAGATCGGGCTCCGAGGCCAACGCGATTGCAATCATGACCCTCTGCCTCATTCCCCCTGATAGCTCATGGGGATATTGCTTTAACCGCTGCTTGGGATCCGAGATCCCGACCAGCCGGACAAGCTCCTCCGCCCGTTGCCAGGCCTCTTTTTTACCCGTCGAACGATGAAATAAAATCGCCTCCGTGATTTGCTTACCAATGGTAAATACGGGATTAAGAGCTGTTAGAGGTTCCTGGAATATCATCGATATCTTAGAACCGCGTATCTGCCTCATCTCTTCATTGCTTTTCTTCGATAACTCTTCCCCGCAAAAAAGGATTTGGCCGTCAAGAATCTTCCCGTTTTCAAATTCAACGAGGCGCATAATGCTCATCGATGTAACACTCTTCCCGCTGCCAGATTCTCCGACAATGCAGATCGTTTCCCCTTTTTCGAGATCGAAGGATACCCCGTCGACCGCTTTCACGAAACCGTCCTTCCCTTGATAGCCAGTAACCAGATTTTTCACTTCGAGAATCTTGTTGCTCATGCAACATCCTCCTCTTTGCTAGGTTATATTTTTAAGAAGATAGTCTCTCCTAGATGGGAAAAATACTTTGCTAAAGATGTTATCAATCTTATCGATATAATCGTTTAAAACCGGCAGCACCTTTTCAGCTTGTTCTTTTGTAAACCGGTAACTAGGTCCAGCCACCGAAATCGAGCCAAGAACATTTTTTTTCGGATCAAACACCGGAACGGAAATAGCGGCAGCGTCGTTAAGCGTTTCGCCGGCTGTGTAAAACCAACCTTGCTGACGAATGAACTCCATTGTTTCAAGGAATGGTTTCTTCGATACGAGTTGTGGCGCATTGTCCAAAATCCCTTGATTAATGATCCTGTTCTGTACTTCGTCTGGAAGGTGGGCAAGAATCACCTTGTGAGAGGCACCGATATAAAGTGGTCCCCTTTTCCCAACGGACTCTGCAAACCTGACCTGATGCTCACTCTCGACAATCTTGACGAACAGTCCTTCCTCATTATCAATCACCGTAAAAACAACACTTTCTCCGGTTTCTACCGAAATATTCTTCATTATCGGATTGATTAAATCTGATATCCTTAGTCGCTCCTCGACTGTATTGCTAAGTTGAATAAACTTAATTCCCAGCTCATATTTATGCGTTTCTGGGTTCTGAAAAATATACCCCTCTTCTTCAAACGTCTTCAAAAGCCGGTGAACAATCGTATGGCTCATTTCTAGTTCCCTAGCAATATCTCGCAATCCCCAAGCTGGACGATCGGGCGTAAACACATCCAAAATACTTAATGCCTTACTAACTGTCTTTGAACTCATCTATCCACTTCCTTTTGGTTCGATAATAGAACCAATATTCTAAATTTTGAATTAATTAACTATAATATAGCATATTTTTAATAATTTTCAATTAATTTCGATAACTTTTCTGGCTTTTTTTCGCGAAACGAAATACTTTAATAAAATTACACACTTTTCTTCGAAACAACAGCTTACAGTAGAACATAAAAAAACAGGATCTCTGTCAATATGACAAAAAATCCTGTTAATCATTTCCGTTTAATCAGGGATCTCCACGGTTTCGTTTATATATTTTTTCAAGTTGTTAGCAGCCCCCCCTTACTTCACAGGGGAAGAAGAGTGTACAGTACATAAAAAGGCTGTAATGATTTGGATAGCAACTTTTATGATGTTGATTCAACTTTACGCGGAAAAAAGATTCAGGTTCTTTTCAACCTGTTGATCTATCCTATATACAAATTTGGAAAGTCGGACATTTGCATTTACGAGCATTACCCTCCCTTATAATGAATAGTTTATCGGACTTACAAAAGCTGATATCTTACAGGCACATCCACTCATCTCATCATTTATGTCACATGATAGAATAGTGTTAATTAGAACATCGATATCTGCAATTGGTTCTTTATGATAAATTGAAGGTACAAAGTTATCTATATGCTTGTATAGTTGATGAACCTCCTATAGAAGTGAGCATAATTAAAGGTAGCCTTTTTTAGTAGCAATTTGAACACTACTTCCTCCGATACTTAATAACCATGTATCTGGCTTGACTGAACTATTGGTGTAGCCTTTAATCCATAAAATGGATGATCTTGTTGGTAAGTTATCTTCTATATAGTGCAGTAGCTCCTCAATTTACTGTAGGTAGTTATTAGAATTCCAATCTCCACCATTTTTCAATGCTTTGCTGCTAAAGGTGTGCCTCCAGGTGACTTACTGATCCTGAATCGATTCTTTCAGGTGCCAGAGCTTCTAATACTTTAAACGGGGACAAGTAAAAAATATAGCGATTTAAGAAAAGGAACAATCGTCTAGGAAGGTCCCTTTTTCTAAGATATGTTTAGCAACAGTCTTGTATCAAAAAATTAAAATATTGGCAAAATTACTTCAACTATTGTTCCTTTTTTATCACTCCTGATCTGAAGGGTCCCATTATGATTTTCTATGATTTGTTTCGAGATCATTAACCCAAGTCCGGTGCCTGTCTCTTTTGTGGTGAAAAAAGGTTCGTAAATGCGATTTAATATATGGTCTGGAATTCCACTACCCTCATCAATAAACAACAACTTTAACTTATCAATCCCATGACTCCGTAATTCAATGGTGATTTTTCCACCGTCTGGCATTGCTTCGATAGAATTCTTCAGGAAGTTAATAAACACTTGCTTTAATTGATTTTCATCACAAAAAATGGAGAAAATATTCGTTTCATATAATGTTATGATTTCGATATTGTTCATAAGTGCTTGTGTATCTATAAGAGTTTTAACACTTTCAAGTATTTGTTCAATGTCACTTTTGACAAATTTCATATCCTGTGGTTTAGCAAGAGTCAAAAGCTCAGATAATATGATTTCAATTCTATCCATTTCAGAAGTAATAATATCAAAATATGTCTTATCATCGGTAAGCTTCGCTTCCATAAGTTGTAAAAACCCTTTAATTGCAGTAAGTGGGTTCCGAATCTCATGAGCAATTCCTGCTGCAAGCTGCCCAGCTACTGTTAACTTTTCCGATTGGAGTAGTAACTGTTGTGTTTGTATTCTTTTGGAAATATCTCGAATAAACAGGTGAATTGCTGGCTCATTTTGAAAAACAGTTGATACCGGTTTGACCTCCACCTCCAAAATACTCCCATCCATTCGATAAATTTTGTAATCCTTAAAGTCAACCGTTTGTCCATTCATTACTTGATGAATTCTTCTTTGAGCTGAGGTTATATATTCTTTATGTAAAAAGTCAAAAATACTTTTATTCTGTAATTCTTCTTTGGTTGCGGCACCTAAAAGTTCTAAGCTTGAGTCATTGCTAAAGACAATAATAGAATCCTTTACAACAATAATAGCGTCGGGAGTGTGTTCGATTATATTTCGATAGCGTGCCTCACTGTTTCTTATATCTTCTTCGGCTTTTTTTCTGTCCGAAATATCCCTTATTACGCTAATGATTTCTTTTACATGATTCGTATTAAAATCAATTAGCGGCTTACATAGGCACTCAACCCAAATGTAACCTCCATTCTTTTTCCGGACTCGATAAGTATCAACACCGATTTCTTTTTTTTTAAGCACATTTGTTAGGTTACTTCTTGCTTTTTCTAAATCCTCACTATGTATCAAACCGAAACTTGTTGTTCCAAGTAATTCATCTGGAGTATATCCAAGGATCTGGAGGAAAGCAGGAGAAATATAGATAAAATCCCCATCTAAACCTGTGGTGGTAATCATGCCCAAGGAATTATTTTTCAGCAGTTGATAGAGAAATTCTTTTTCATCTAACTTTCTCCTCGTATGCTTGATTTCTGTGATATCTTTAGCAACTCCGTAAACACCTAAGATCTCACTTCCGACGACAACTGGAAAGAGAGTGAACTTAAGATCAACACGATTTTGATTACTATGAAAAATCGAACAATCAAAGTTCTGTATACTTCCTTTAAGTGCAAGCTCAAAGTGATGTAAAGATTTATCAGCATGTTTGGACCCCATTAATTTTTGTAAGGTCATTTGGGTTAATTCTTCACTACTGTATCCGGATAATTTCTCAAATGCTCGATTTGGTTTGATAATTTGGCCCTCTATGTCGATCACAAAAACGATATCAGGAGTGCAATCAATAATAGATTTATAGTGGAGAGGATTTACCTCTAAATACTTTAATAATAATTGTCTTTTTTCTTTAAATGAAAATGTAGAACTGTTCATTTTTTTCTATCAGTCCTTTTTTTATGTATAGGCATAGGTATTATTCATTCTCCATACTAGATATTTAAATGCAAAAAGCCAAAATAGAAGTATCATTCGTCACTTCCATTTCGGCTTATGATAGTTTCCGCTCTTCTATTTGTCTAGGTCATTTCCACCTTAGTTTGTTGGTTTTAATATAAGAGAAACGAGACTTTTGTATAAGTGTAAATACCAATCTACAAAGATATCCATTACCTTTGTATTCAAAATATTTTCAAATCAACCATTATTATTATGTAAACTTTTTTCAGATCTCTCGGACTGCTATTGTTCCTTAACATGTCCAAAAAGCTGCACTTGTACATCCTCAGGTGCGTTGGTGACAAACATTTCCTTCTCTTGAATCAATTACACTTTTAATACCATTATTTCACTCCTTTGTATTTTTTGTAGTGTTCACTCCATTTTACCAGTGCTATCTTAACAATTTTTTTTTGTAGTGTCAACTCCATTTGATTGAATAAGATAGTCCACAGTGGCCAAGTGTTCGACTCCTGGTTCGCCAAGTTCACGCGCTCTTTACATCACGAAGAGCCCTCTGCACCAAGTCTAATTTCGGATATCTGTAACCGTCTGTACCCCACGATTTACAATGCCTCCCACAGGAATTTTTATCTACTGAAGAAGAAGATATAGACAAAGGAAATGAAGTTGAACCTTTCCAAAAAGGGATCTCAATCCAGTTATTAGAAATACAAAATAAAGGGAAAATAAAAAATACCCCAAAAGAGTCGTCATTTAACGACCTTTTGCGCCAGCCTCTAATATTTATAGGTATATATTTTCTTCTTTACTCCTCGTGTAATTCCTAATAAAAAGGGTTCAGGTGCAAATACTTGAATAAAATATAAAAAAGCAAAGGATTTCTAGTGACCCCCGGTCCTAAGTAACTAGTCCCAACAGTTGAAAGATGAATTCTTTTTGATTTTGGTCAAACATCTCTCTTTGAAGAGTGGGTCCTTTTTTGATCATGTGCATAGCCGCTATCCGCGAAATAATTCGTTTAGCAGTCCATAAGGACTTTAATCCAAGCATCGGTTGGAATTCGATTTCTAATAAAGTGATGGTCTTGCGGACTTGATCATCTACCTTGTCACTATGCCTGATAAGAAATTTGGGCCGTTGACAATACCCAGTGAATTTATTTTAATCTTCCAGTATAGCTACAACCCGAGCCCAACCAGCACTTGCCTTTTCGATGTTGACTGGAAAGGCTGAAACCTTAAACCCGTATGGTTTGGGTAGCTGATCCAAATTGGTTAGTTTTTCGATCTGCAAGTATTCTTTTTCTCGTCCAAGCAAGTGAGCTTCCCAAAACTGAGTTTGCCCCTCCAATGCTTCTTTTGCTAATACGTTAAAGGGTCTATCTAACCCCCAAGCATCGATTCCTATCATTTTTACTCCATGATTCACTAACCATTCAGTCGACGAACGAATCAAACCAGGATGTTGGAATTCATAGCCTTTATTTTCAAAATACTTCGAAGCATCTGTGCGAATCAATACAATATCATAAGGTTTCAGCTTATATTCAATTCGGGTAAGTTCAACTTGTAAATCATCAATTGTTATGGCTTCTCCTGCCTGCTTATGAGTCATACTCAGTACAACACCATCTCCATAACACCAAGAAAGTGGTACCTCATCAATTGTTCGTGCTGGTTCTCCACTTTCCATAGTCGACCCATAATGATAAGGTGCATCAATATGAGTACCACTGTGAGTCGAAAGCTCAACATCTTCTACCGCCCACCCCTCTCCTTCTGGCCAATACTCCTCCCCAATCCCTAAAAACTTCTTAGTAGTTCTTACTGCTTGTTTGTGAGAGGAGTATTTGATTTTATGAGGACTCGGCTCGAATTCTGACGTACTATTTTTTAACTTATCACTCAAATCAATCAGGGTCATACTTTTTCCATTTCTCTCTACCGTTTCTCTCATTATGTCACTCCTTATTTTTACTCAGATATTCATTTCAATACCGACATGAATCGTTTAGCCGGCTATGTATTTTGTCTCCGCTGACTTTTGCTACTGCTTCCCCGATAATCTGTTGGAACTGGATGCAGCTAAACGGTTTAGTTTCACAATTGGTGTCCGGCCAACAAGGTATGCGATTGACAGTCATCGGTTTAGTGCTCGGTGACGCTTCACATCCATGCAAAAAAAATACCTTGCGGCGCTCCTGCCTGCCTGAACGGAATCAACTCATAGTTTCTTCTCTCCATGTTCATTTTATTGATAAATAAGTAATGTCAGCTTCAATAAACCCATGAGAAAGCGAATTGACTGTAATATTCCGGATTGCTAATTCGTTAACCTAGCCTGCTTTTGATGCTGCATAGTTCGCTTTAACAGGATTCTGCATCACCAGCCACTGAGCTTATGTTGATGATTCGATCTTTTGGTGTGTTTAATCAATGTAGCATAACTGTTTTTGATCAAAGAAAAACACCTTTAAGATGGAAGCGTAAATACTTATAAACACATAAATATGAGGAGTGCCAGCAAAGCTGACACCACCCCCAATAAGAAAATGTCACAGTAATTACAATTTTCAAAAAGTTAAATACCTCCAAAACGCACGCCGCCTTCCTGTATTGGAGGTGGGTTAAATAAAAGATTTATTCAACAATCGCGCCCGTTTGCTGAAGATAAACAATAGTATTAAGTGTAACCTAACCGAACACTAACAGATGCTCGCTGAAAGTTATTATGTTTCAGTTGCTTTATTCCCTATTGCAATAGAAATTCTATTCCAAGTGTTAGCGTGAATAATTATTGGAACAAGGTCAACATACTGTTTTTCGTCATAGTGCTCACGTACTCGTTGATCAAGCTCTTCTGGAACACGTATTGTCGGAATTAAAGTTACTTACTCTGTCGACTCAAGAGCCACCTTTTCACCATCTGTGTAAAATTTGCGCTCTCTTGAAGCACATGCAATATAAAGGTTGTTCCGTTTTTACCATTTTTTAAGCATCAGATGTATGCATGTTAATACAATATGCACTTCCATTTATTTGAGAAGCCCAATTTTTAAAAGTTCACGAAGTTTACGGTCCATACCTGTTGTTTTCGTATTCTTCTCCATTCACATCATTATTTTAAGTGCCTCTGGTGCGCTAATCTTGAAGCAGCATCTTCAGCTTCTTTATATGCTTTTTGTAATACTTCATT
>NZ_SOEE01000027.1 GCF_004366035.1 Cytobacillus oceanisediminis | reverse complement strand
CAGCCTGCAAGAGAGCCTAACAGAGTATTTAATGGATTTGCACCCTTATCATTCCCACCTAAGTTTTTTGGTTCGTCTACAAAAAATGTATGAGCACCTGCCGCCTTCACCTCAGTTGTTACCTTTTGAGATGTGGACTCGATATTGAATTTCACTAATGCCATGATTAATTCCTCCTCTAAAATGTTTTTATAACTTATACTTAGGAGTATACTTGGAATACTCTAAAAAAAATGTTAGGTACCTTACATATTTAACGAATAATAAAATGAAGCAAAGCAAAGTAGAATTTCTCTGCAACTAGTAGTATGGTCTCCTGGATTCGGAAGAATGTATTATTAATGTGAAAAAGTTATGGAATTTCTATTTAATTTTTTTACTCATCCAGGCTTACTATATTTTTTTCATTTGGCTAGGAGGTATGCCAAATACCTCCAGAGCAAGCAGGCTGAGGAGGTATAAATTTAACCCATTAATTTCTTTAAATAACCGTAAACGTGAACTTTTACTTTGGCAGGAAGGATTCCATTCAGTCGAAACTTCCGCCTTTCTGTAATGATTCTTTATAAATAACAACGAAATTTATTCTTCTACAGGATTTTTAGGCTCTTTAAGTTCTAATTGATAAAAAGCTAAGTCAAGCCATCTATTGAATTTAAAACCCGCCTTTTTTATGGTACCTGAATGAACAAAGCCAAAGTTTTTATGCATGGAAATGCTTTTTTCATTTGCGGCATCAATCCCAGCAATTAAAGTCATGTACTCCCTCTCCTTCGCATTTGCGAATATATCTTTCAGTAAAGATGTCCCAATTCCTTTTTTTCTGTACTCCTTATCTACATATACAGAATGCTCAATTGAATATTTATAAGCTGGCCATGCTCTAAAAGGACCAAATGTCGCAAATCCAACGACTTTATTATCTTGTTCATATACTAATATTGGATACCCCTCCTCCTTCTTTTGGTCATACCAAAATTGTCTGCTTTCAAGCGTTTGGGGTTTATATGCGTATACAGCAGTTGTATTGAGAATGGCATCATTATAGATATTTAAAATGTCCATTAAATCATTTTGAGTTGCTTCTCTTATCATTTTTTCTTCCTTCCTCATTAATGTATTTACCTCCATTTATTGTAGAACTTTTTAATATTACTGATAGCTACGTTGAAGATAGAAATAAGTTGAAAAGCCCCTCTCTAATGAGAAGGGCAGCGTATGAAGATAAGTATACCAGTTGAACTCCCTTTACCTAAGCTTATTCGTATAATTCTAATTAAAAAAACTTTAGATGTCCCAATTGCTTGGCCAAAGGGGCAATAAGCCGATTATAAATTGATACGATTTGTTAGTATGACGGGCAGACAGCTTTTACCATGACTCGGGCGGCAGGCCGACGAAGAGAGAGTACGATCGCAATATTTGTTTACATCATTATGAGCGAGGTATTGTCATCAATGTCCTGAACAGTCTGCGAGCCGCGCCAAAATGCAAGGCTGGGAACACTTATTCTGTTCAGGGAATAAAGAAATCAGAAACTCATCATCAACACCTAAGAGGCTGACAAGTTGTCCTGTTTGTTAACCCCATTGAAAAAATCGAAGTCCAGTGCATTGGACATAACCTTGTATCGTGAAAATGAAGAAATCCCGGTTAAGCATATCTGCGCCTTCCTGCCTTGAGATAAGGGAACGCCGATTTCGTCATGAAATATTGAGGAAACACATTTGTATGATAGATATCCAACAATTGTAAAACTAAATAGACTCCCGGATTCTCTTAGGAAGGCCTTTGACAACCAAATCGTAAGATTGGTCAATCATTGCAAAGATGTCCGACTCCGGCAAAGAACCCTCGAGAATAATCGTATTCCAATGCTGTTTGTTCATATGGTACCCCGGTAGGACGTCCTCATGTTTCTCTCTCAAGTATTCCGCATACACAGGATCGCATTTTAGGATTAAGTACCCTTTTTCCTTATAAAAAAGAGCGAAAATTTTATTTCCAATTTTTATCGCGATTGGATCGGGTCCCACGGGATAATCCTTAATCGCTCCTTTTTTGCTTAGAGAGTATTCGATGAAATTATTTTTCAACCTAACTAATCTCCTTCGTAAATGACATCGTAAATCCTCGCTGTTAATCTATACCATTGAGGCATCTTCAATTTTTCATATTAAAACGAACGTTATCAATCTTCAAACAGAATCCGTTAATTAAGCGTAAGGTGTCGATTCTACCGGCAGCCAGGGTTGAGTTTTTCCTCCAAATAACATTGGCTAAGTCATTGGAT
Organism: Cytobacillus oceanisediminis; assembly: GCF_004366035.1. Lineage (GTDB taxonomy): Bacteria > Bacillota > Bacilli > Bacillales > Cytobacillaceae > Cytobacillus > Cytobacillus oceanisediminis_C. Next base: position 18,480 of record NZ_SOEE01000027.1, on the reverse strand, counting down.
TTTAGCTGTGACAGGAAGCTAATGTATGGTCACCGGTAAATTGATTTATCTCAATACCAGATCTTTTCTGATTTGTTTGATTAAAGTCTGGCAGCTTGTTTTTAAGATTGCAGTTTTCTACAGTGTTGTTGTTCGCATCAGCTAGCCATGTCGTATCGGGGACAGGTGATTATACAGGACGATTTAATCCACGACGGCGGAAATGCCGCATTCCGAAAGATATAGGCTTCTTCATGGTGTTACATTCGACATAGTCATATTTCTGAGAGTCTAAATCATATCAGTATTGTTCCGGTATGAAATCGTCTTTGGGGAACGCTCCATCATAGCGTCCTGATTCATCCGGCCCACCTATAATCGGCAAAATCATCTGCTGTCTGCCCTCTTGTTGCAATGGTCACATCGTGGCCATTCCCAAGTAATACATGACTTAAAATACTATTCCTCTTAAAAACGAGTATATTCATCCATATTCTTCATTAACATTTGTACTTATTGAGAGAATATTCTCCTACCATCCAGGACAATAGAAAAGAAAACTGACTGATAAACTCAATGGTATTTGGACAAATGTCATCTTCATTATATAGTTCTGTCATTTACATCAATCTTAAAAATAAAATGGCGAACTGTAAGCTGCATTACAGAACTCTGTTCTTTTTAGAATTATAATATGCCTATCATTCGATATTGGAGGTGCCAGAACGATAGCAACCTAAAATATAACCGAACAGCTGGAAGCTGCAGATTTTAAAATAAAAGTGGATCTGATGGAAACCACTATACATGTTAACATGAATATTGCCAATATAAAGTATCAGAAAGAAGATGAAACCGATGAACCTTCGAACCTTGTGTATTCGGACTCGTGAAGGGAATGTTCGAAACAGTGAAGCAAACTCACACCATCAGGGAATACCTGCGAAGGCGGGCAACTGGCTTCCGATCGCCGCCCTCTTTATTGCATCTCTGAATCTAAGGCCTACAATTAGTTCAATTTCGCCCATGCTAGAGGTCATTCGAAAAGATCTGGACATGAATGCATTTACCGCCAGTTTATTAACCTCTATTCCAGTTCTTTGCATGGGCTTTCTTTCACCACTATCCATTCGATTCGGCAAACATATTGGCTTTGAACGAGGAATTGCCTGTTCACTGGTTTTGATAACAGGAGGCACGCTTTTGCGTATGGTCGCTCATTCCACTCCCATGATGCTTCTTACCGCCGTTTTGACAGGTATTGGCATAGCTGTGATGGGACCACTTTTATCCGGATATATCAAAAAGCACTTTTTTCGCAACATTCCAATTATGATCGCCTTATACTCTATGGCCTTATCGTTGGGGGCCGCTTTGGGCGCCAGCTTGTCCGCTCCTATTCAAATGAAATTACACTCATGGCAAACAGCGCTTGCTTTTTGGGCGTTGCTCGCGGTCACAGCTGTTCCAGTGTGGTATGCAGTAATTAAACAGCAAGTCTATTCTCCAATCGCTGAGGCTCCGGAACCGTCTCAAACGTCGGCGTTGCCGTGGGGAAATAAAAAAGCATGGCTGTTAACCATCCACTTTGGACTTATGGCTTTGGTTTTTTATTCCCTGATGGGATGGCTTCCCCCCATGATGGAAAGTGCGGGATACTCAAGCTTTTACGCGGGTATGTTACTAACGATGTTTGCCTTGGTTCAAATACCGAGCGGACTGGTGGTTCATATGCTGCTAAAACGCTTCCCTTCCCGCCTGGTCTGGCTTCTTTCAGCCTCATTTCTACAGCTGATCGGGCTGATCTTAATTTTTTTCGCTACACTTCCTTGGTTGGCGGCTCTATTATGCGGGTTTGGATGCGGAATGCTATTTACTCTAGGGTCCATGCTACCGATAGACGAAGCGGCAAATCCCCATGAGGCGGCATCCTGGGCAGCTATGACACAATCTGTCGGGTATATGATCGGGGCAATCGGACCGGTCTTTGTCGGTTGGGTTAATGATACTACAAATAAATTTGGCTTTGCGATAGCGGTATTAATTCTTATCACTTTGATATTGGCGGTGGTTCAATGGCTGATAGTTCCTCGAAAAGAAAAATCGGCAGTAGAAACCTCAGCGAGAACCATGAATCGCATTTGATAATAAAAAATTGGGAGTTGAGTCTATGAAATTTTCTCCCACGTTCTACTTGGGTCAGCGGCTATTTGCTGCTTCTCAAATTGGTACAGGCAGGCCATGAAGTTTTGGGTTGTTCTCATGAACTCAGGTGCAAAGGCGATTGTGGTTGATGTATTTGTTCAAATGGCATTATGTTCTGCACTTTTTCTACATTCATACCGGTGTGGTTATTCATCAGTTAAATTCATAAAGCAATTGGAATTGCACGGATCGGCCAATAGAGTTGGCTTTGATGGTGGCATAGCCCGCCCGCGAGGCGGGAGCCTAATTCATCAGCACCGGAAGTACTGCCGACCGTTTGACGGCGCTCGACTTCGGTGCTCAGGAGTTCGTCGACCTTCGACAATGACTCACTGGAAGACCTCGTCAGCGCATCTGGCTTGCTCCGGGGGAATGATATTGACCATCGCAGGCCTCGACGATGCCGTCGATGCTTTTAACCCGACAATCGGATTATGGGGAAGACGATTATCCACATTTCTTCCGTAAGGACTGAGGGATAGTGATCGTGCCTCAATTGTCAACCGCGAGGCCCGGTCATTTCGTCTTCTGCCATAGGAACCAAATGGAAGTTTAAGACATTTGTTCTTGTAGTAAACACAAAGACCACCGGAATCCGGTGGTCTTTCAATATCAATGTGTAGAATATCAAGGAATATTTTCTTCAATTATTGTAACATCAAGTCGAACTGATAGCCGTGGTACCTTAACAACCCCCTCCTTGGCAAGTTCGCTCATCACTCCACTGACCGCTTCGCGAATAGCACCGAGCATATTGGCTATCTCTTTAAGAGACAACACAGATTTACAGTAAGATGCTCGAATTAAAGATGAGCTCTGTTAAATACAAAAGGATGTTGGTGATATAGGAATTAATCTAAAAGCAAACAAGGGCATGATAGCGTTTGTGACGATGTAAACCATCTAGATGGTAACAAAGGAAATAATGGTGAATATAATTTAGAATGGGTGACTTATAAAGAAAATAAGCAACACGCTTCTAAAATAACCTTTTGAAATTCAGAGAAGATGAGGAGCGGCTTTATTATAAAATAATGAGGTTGATTAAATTTAAAAACATCACGTTCCTTATTGTAAAAATTTTGGAATAAAAACATTAGCGAAAAAAATAGAATTTCATATTAACTAGTTAGCTATATAGAAAATGATAGAACGAGAATCAACGATCAAAATATGGAAAAGGAGTCGATTTAAATTGAAGGACCTGGTTTCACAAGTTGTAGGTTTTTTAACGGCTATTATGTTGTTTCTCGGCACTTTAAATATAAAATTTAGTTGGCTAACGGAGGAAAGCATAAGCTCATTTGGATTAGTACTCACAGCTGGTACTGCTTTATCAATCACATTATATACGATATATAAAAATCACTACTGCTTTACTGAAAAAGCTAAAAAGCAAAAAGATTGCTTGGAACGGGAAGGTTTAAAATAAGGTTCCCTTTTGGCAGATTAGGGATTGGAAACAATCATGTTGCAAACTATAATATGTATTTGCCGGCGACTACGTGTAAAATGATAATTATATATGCCCTTCTCAACTGGTACCCAAATAGTGGAGATATTAGGAACCGGAGCTGCTTCCATCTGAAAATAGACCCCTCTTTTCTTTTTAGTTATTTTATTCTCTTTATTTTCATGACATGGAACCTCGTCACACATGAATCGTTTTTGTCTCCTTGTATAATTGTGAGATGAATATATTGAAGGATTTTTGGTTCTATTTATTCTATAGTTTGTACAGAATAGGGATAAAAGTATTCTGTTTTAAATTGGAAAAGAAGCTTTCAATGTAGGCATTATCCAATGGATTGGCTGGGCGGGACATGCTTAATCGAGCCGTCTTTGTGTAAGTCTCCTCAATATTTAATTCCGTTTCATGATGAAGCAACCCATCGATGACTTGTAAAGTTTCTCTTACATTGGTGTTTATAGATTTTGTATAAAAGAGGAGAATTGATCACTAGTAACGATAACTTGTTGAGCTTTTCCCAGTAAGGGCCTAAAAGAGAACAAGGGGATGAAGTATTAAGAAGATTATGAATGGAAACAATGATTTTGATAAGCTTAATAGTTTATATTTAGGTAAGTTATTTAAACTAGTTAGAATTTCGTTAACATATCAAAAACTTTTATATAATAAAATATACGCTTAGAAATTGAAAAGTTAAAAAAATATTACCTGCGAGTGATAATAGATGCTTGAAATTTTAATAAAAGATGAAAAAAATACACCCATTTATCTTACCCTCTATCGACATATTCGTGAAGCCATCCGAAATGGAGAGATACCTGATGGTATGCGCCTGCCTTCTATAAGATCATTACAAATGCAACTGAATATCAGTAAAACACCTATTGAAACAGCGTTTCAAATGTTAACCGCTGAAGGATACGTGATTAGCAAGCCACGATCGGGTTTTTACGCAATAAATCCACAAGTTGCTTTGCCTACCAAAAAATATGAACTCTATGCTGATCAAGAAATTAAAGGCATTAACTATCCGCATGTTGAATCTAAACCGACAATTGATTTTAATCCTTCTGCTGTCGACCCACATTGTTTCCCTATTCGAACCTGGAATAAGATGTTGAAAGAAGCTCTTGAAAATTTTTCAATGGATATTGGAAAATATGGTGATTTACAGGGGGAATTTAAACTACGCGCAGCACTAGCGGATTACTTATTTAAAGCGAGAGGTGTTCATTGTACTCCTGAACAAATCATAATTGGCAGTGGAATAGCGGATAGTATCCAAATAATTTGCCATCTGTTTAATGATAATTCCTGGATAGCATTTGAAGAACCAGGATATAACTTAGTACGTAAACAATTTGTAATGAATGGTTTTGAAGTATTACCTATCCAAGTAGGCGAAAAAGGAATTTCAGTTAATGATGTAGAAGGTAGGTCCGCAAAACTAGCTTATATCACTCCTTCACACCAGTTTCCCACAGGATGTATTATGCCTTTTTCCGAAAGGGAACATTTTTTAAAGTGGGCAATTAATAAAGATGCATTTATTATTGAAGACGATTATGACGGAGAATTTAGGTATATTGGAAAGCCTATCCCTTCTCTACAAAGTTTAGATAGATATGACAGAGTGATATATATTGGCACTTTCTCCAAGGTATTTACACCAGCTTTACGCATGAATTACTTGGTATTGCCACAAAAGTTAATGAAAAGATTGAAGGAAAATTCCTATGAATTCACATCCGCCCCTTCTCGAATTACCCAATGGGCAATGATTTCTTTTATAGAGCACGGACATTGGTATCGGCATATCCGAAGAGTACGTAAATTATATCGTAAAAAACATCATAAATTAATTGAGCTTATTCAGAAAAATTTTCACAACCATATAAAAATTACTGGTCAAAATGCCGGCCTCCACATCCAAATCACGGTTAACACGAAGGAATCCACAGAGACCCTGATAAAATCAGCTGCTGAAGAAGGAATAATTGTCTATGATTTTAAAAACATGTGGATGACGATAAGAACTGAACCTTTACCAAGATTGTATTTAGGGTTTGCGGGCGTGAGTGAGAAAGACATGGAAATTGGAATAGAGTTATTAAAGAAGGCTTGGTTACCCTATCTTCAGTAACCCTTATGCAAATCTGACTTTTTATACAGAACTAAACTGACCATTTATAAAAGGTCAGTTTAGTTCTATTATTGAAATGTGATAAATGATAGTTTTTTGAAAGGATGAACATAATAATGAATGAAACCTTAAATTTAAAACATAAATTTGGGCATGGAATAACTCCTCAACAGTTTATGGAAACTATGGAAACTAGAGTAATGGAACAAAGCAAAATCTTAAATACAAAGGACCAATTTTTGTACATCTATGAAAATTTTTCATTGGAAAAAAATACGGATAACTCGTTCTTTAATTCTTTTCGTAATAATCAAGATCTTTATTGCTTAATTCTTTGTACCGATTGGTGCCCAGATGTTATTTGGAATGTCCCAGTTCTTTTTCGCGTTATGGAAAAATGCAACATTCCTACAGAAGTATTATTAATGGAAGAACACTTGGAAACTATGGACCATTTTTTGACTGATGGAGTACGTAACCAACCGATTGCTGTTATCCTTGATAAAAATGGGAATGTATTAGGTAGGTGGGGAGCTCGACCTGCCTATATTCAAGCTGTTATGGATAAATTTAAAAGCTCCAATCCTGACAAGGGAGCTCCTGATTATAAAGAGAAAATAGGAAAAGTATATGGAGAAATAGGTGAGTTGTACCATTTGGGAACTCACTATCAGAAAGTTATACTACAGGAATTAACTGTACTTTTTTCCTCTATAAAAGACTTTGGATAAAGTGATACAATTGTTAAAGAAAGAAGGACAATACGGTACGAACTAAATGTACTAAGTCCATATCAATGGGACATATCGAACATATGAAAAGCATTATGAATATTGTTAAATAGTTCATAGATATGGAATAATCTAACCAAATGATTCCTTATAATCCATGTACTACAACGAAAATTAACGAACATACGGAGTTCTGAAACAAGTTAAGCTAGTGTAATGGAGATATTTGCTTACTTTATTAATGAAGATGATGTTTCTAAACATTTACCTTTCAAAATAGCCGATTTAAACTTCCACAGAAGGACTTTTCAATCCTTCTGTGTCTTCATTTGCTTTTCTTTTAAGCCTATAACTATTACCCTTTAGAATGAATACACCCGCATGGTACAAAAGACGGTATAAAATAGCTGTTGCTATAAAAGGATTTTCCGCCATTTCTCCCACCTCTCCAAACCAGTATATTCAAACCGCTTTAGTATCTTCTAGAAATTCCTTGATACAGATTACGAGCATCTTGAAAATCAAAGTTATTGTATCCTATCCACCTATTATCAAAACTTAACTGTTTCCCAAACGATTGAAAATTAAGTTAAAACAACAAAAAATCGAGTATTAAACCTATCCGATTATATACTCGATTTGATATTCTGTTACTATTTATTAGCAACTATATATAAACTTCCTTTGACGACTAAATCAACTAATTTTCACTAGCTTTTCATAATGTAGACACTTCCCAAAAAATTGTTTTAGCTGTCCAATTAAGTCCTGGAATACCGAATGTTCATGATACATAAAATCGTTATGTTTTCCATTAATGATGAATAGCTGTTTCGGATCTGTTGCTGCATCGTAAAAACGAAGTGATTCTTCCACTGGATGAAGCAGGTTGTCTTTTCCATGTCCTATAAATAATGGACATTCAATATCTTTTGCTATTTTATCAGCGTCTAGTTCAATAATAGATTCAGTAAATTGCAAATGAGTTTGTTTACCGAATGGTGATAACGGTGCAAGTTCTTTTTGTACATAATCATTTGTAGCAGGATCTAACGGATAATGAATAAATGGATCCTCATATTTTGAACTTCCAGATGTAACTCGAAGAATACGGTCTGCTTCGATCATGTTTTTGATTTCCATCCATTCGACATAGGAATGGATGGACTTCAGCCATCTTTCTCCATTGTAAAAACCGTTAAGAGCAGCTACTGCTTTTACACGTTTATCTGCTGCTGCGACTCGGACAACGTTCGAAGCACCCATGCCCCATCCTATTAATCCGATGTTTTCAGGATCTACTTCTTCCTGGGTTTGTAAAAATGTGATCGCATTTCTTACATCTTGTACTTGCTCATCCAAAATTACTCTTCCTTGCTGTCCTTCGCTTCTTGCAAAACCTCGATAATCAAATCCCAGGCATACATACCCCAGTTCAGTCAGGTTGCGTGCAAATAATCTAGGGTAAAATTCATTAAAGCCCTGATATCCAGAATTAGGAATGATGGCCGGCCTTTTCTCACCTTCCTGATAATCATCTGGCAGATAAATAGTTCCATCCAGTTTATACCCTTCACTATAAAAGCTAATTTGACGTTCTTGCATGATAAATCCCTCCATATTTTTTATTTATGAATAACAATGAAGTTAACTCATGGATGCTCGAAAGGTTTTCAATTTCTTGTATACATTGGTATAGATCATCACAAATTTTATGTCCCACAATTGGCTCTACTAGATTATAAAACTTATTCCTTTTTTCAATAGATGATAGTGGAAAATCATAATCTCCCTTTGCCTGATGGACACTTGATGAAAAGATATGGCCCCTGCTATCTTCAATTTCTATTCTGCTAAGAGCTTTTTTAGGAAATTGCTGATCTAATACATCACTAATATAGATTTCAATCCTGTCCATTGTATTTAAAATTTCAGGATTATCTAATTCGTTTAATACTTGATCTGGCCCAACTTCTCCTGTAACCAAATAGGCTGCAAACGGGAAAGTGAGATTATATTGAGCTTCTTCCGTGTTCCTTGGATGCTGTCTGCTTAGGGAGGCTGCTTCTGTAAAAGTATACATTTTAACTTTATTAACTTCTGATTTCGTTATAGTATGCTTCAGCATTAATTCCCTCAAAGCTTCTATTCCCGGCTGTGCCCATCTGCAGCATGCATAAGGCTTATAATAAAGCTCCTCTACCCGATATACCTTTCCCAATTCCTGCAAATAAGGCTCCGCCTCCACTGTTTCAAAAAGTGAAGGAATACCAGTAAACCCCTCCTTCGCAAGATAGGCAGCACTTATTCCTGTCATGCTTCCCCATCCAATCCCATCTTTGAGCATAGAAGGGTGTTCGATGCAGCGCATCATTGGGGAATAAGTTGATTGGTATTCGGCAATACCCAGTGCATGGCATATTTCATTTCCTGTTAACCCCATGATCCGCCCTGGTCCTGCTGCAGCTCCGATGGCTCCCCAGGAGCCTGTACAATGGTATTCAGGACGGAGCTGATGTGCAAGAATTCCTGCCCTTATTGCGATTTCATAGCTTATCAGCAGTGCTGTCATGAATTCTTCACCGGAAATATTGTACTCCTCTGCGGCTGCAAGAACAGCTGGAAAAACAATTGCACCCGGATGGCCTTTTACAAGGCGATGACCGTCATCCATGTCTAGCGCATTCGCAGCTGTAGCATTGACTAATGCAGCTCCGGATGCACTCATTTTTTCAGGAGCTGAAAGCACAGAACTTCTTCCGGTTCCCCACTGGCTGTCCGCAAATTTTTTCACCATTTCAAATGCAGCAGTCTGTGTCCCTGCAAGTGTGCAGGCAATAATGTCAGCAAGAGCTTCTTTTAAGGCTTGTTTGCTATTTGCATGAACGGAGCTAAATGATTCGGCCCTCAAATATTCCTCAAGCTTTCCAGAGAAATCAGCCAATGAAATCACTTCCTATATAGTGGGTTTTTATTTCACTAACCCCTGCTCTTCCAGCCAGCTGCGGCTTACTTCCGTGATATCCTTATGTTCCACATCAACCGAGTAATTTAAAGACATCATCGTTTCATTATCCAGAAGGCCGGCTAATTTGTTCATCAGTTCAGAAATCTCAGGAGATTTTTCAGCAACTTCCTGTCTCACAACAGGAACCCCATTATATGCCGGGAAAAATTGCTGATCATCTTCTAGAATTACAAGATCGAAGCCCTTAATGCGGCCATCTGTAGCAAAGCCCACGGATACATCAACTTGCCCATCCTTTAATGCGTTATATAGTAATCCAGAATCCATTTTCACAACATTTTTGGAAGGGAATTTAAATCCGTAAAGTTTCTGTAAGCCTTTCACTCCATCTTCTCGAGCATAAAATTCAGCATTCGAAGCAAACTTTAATTTATCAGGATTATCATTTACCATTTTGGCTAGATCCGAAATAGTTTTTACACCCATTTTTTCTGCAGTATCTTTCTTCATCAAGATCGCATAGGTATTATTGAAATTCGCTTTATTTAACCAGGTGATTCCGTGTTCCTTATCATTTTCTTTAACTTTTTCATATGCTTCTTCCGGATCTGTTTCTACTTCCTGTTTTTGATAAACGACTAATCCAGTGCCAGTATATTCCCAATAAATATCAATTTGCCCATTTTCCAAAGCAGACCGGACAACAGCACTTCCCATATTGCTTGCTTCCTCTACATCAAAACCGTTTTCTTTTAAATAAATTGACGTGATTTTAGACAGAATCTGCTGCTCAGTAAAATCTTTACCGCCTACTGCCACTTTTCCCTTTGAATCACCTCCACCGTCTTCACTGTTTGCTGACGAACTTCCACAAGCCGATAGGGTTGCCGCCACAATAATTGCCAGAAATAAATAGACCAATCTTTTCACAGAATTTCCTCCCTTAACTCTCATCGTTATGCTGCTTCCAGTGTTCTTTGAAGCCCTCGCGGAACGATTATCTTTTCTAACTTCCCCAATAAAACATCAAGAAGGACGGCTAATAATATGACTGGAACCGCTCCTGAAAGCATTATTCCTGTATCATATAATGAAATTCCCGTAAATATCAGATCTCCTAAACCTCCGCCTCCGATTAAAAATGCTAAAGCACCTGTTCCCACATTAATAACAACAGAGGTACGGATACCAGCCATGATGGCATACAAGGCATTTGGTAATTCAAGCTTAAAAAAGATTTGCTTGGATGTCATGCCCATCCCTTTTCCAGCATCTATGATTTGCGGATTTACATTCTCAATCCCTGCAACCGTATTTCTCAGGATAGGCAAAAGAGAATTGAACCATAATGCAAAAATGGCTGTTTGCCAGCCTAATCCAAAGTAGCTCATGACTAAAGCCAATATAGCCAGACTCGGAACCGTTTGACCTATATTCGCAAAATTTAATACGATCCAATCAAGCTTCTTGAATTTCGGCCTGGTTATTAAGATTCCAAGTGGTATTGCGGTCGCAATCGCAAGAGCTGCGGATATTCCTACCAGTTTAAGGTGCTGGCCAGTTAAATACAGAAGGTCCTTAGGGTTGTCGATGATAAATTGAAATGCCCCACTAAAGTATGCCCAGCCTAAAATGGAGATTACGACTACGTATAAACCTGCCTTCACTATTTTTTCGGTCTTTTTCCCAGACATACTGTCACCCCTTACCTTACAATTGATATATCTTTTGGGTGCACTTCTGTGAATAAATTAAAATCAGACACACACAGTACACCTAGCTTCTTGTTATGATCATCTACCACACAGATTTCTCCGTTTGGAGCTGACAATAATTGTGACAAAGCTGTTTTCAGGTTCTCATTTACTGAAATCACCTGTCCATGCCATTCGCTGTTCAATCGGCTTTTTCTAAACCTGTCACTTAGGACCATTAAATCTCTTACTTTTAACAAAGTTAACCTTTTCAGGGCTCTATCATCTCCAACGAAATCACGAACAAAGTCGTTCTTCGGATTAGACAGAATTTCATCAGGCGTGCCAATTTGCATTAATTTCCCGGTATCAAAGATGGCTACTTTGTCGCCCAATTTAATTGCCTCATCTATATCATGGCTGACAAATAGAATCGTTTTCTTCATTTCCTTCTGAATCCGCAAAAATTCATTCTGTAAACGGTCACGAATGACAGGATCAAGTGCTCCAAAAGGTTCATCCATCAGCATAACAGGGGGATCAGCAGCTAATGCCCTGGCAATCCCAATTCGCTGCTGCTGGCCGCCCGATAATTCATAAGGGTAACGCTTTTGAAACTGCCCCGGGTCTAAACCCATCATTTCCATTAGCTCACTGTAACGATTTTTCATTCGATTTTGATCCCATCCCAGCATCTTGGGAACAACATTAATATTGTCTTCAATCGTCATGTTTGGAAACAGCCCATTGTGCTGGATTACATATCCAATGGACCTTCGAAGTTTGATGATATCCATGGAATTGATGTTTTTCCCTTCAACCTCGATACTTCCGCTTGTAATAGGAATTAAACGATTCACCATCCTGAGCAGCGTTGTTTTTCCACATCCTGAAGGACCAAGAAATACACAGATTTCTCCTGGTTCAACATGAAAGTTTATGTTATTGACGGCTGTTACCTTTTTGTCACCGCTTTCATAAATCTTCGTTACATTCTGAAATTCAATCATTTTACTTCACCTTCTTTCATAAATCTCACAGTCTATTATGCTTTTAAGATTTGATACTTACACAGACGAAAATCTTTTCTGAAGTTTCCCTAACAAAACATCAATTGAAATAGCTAAAATAGAAACTGATATTGCCCCTACCTGAATCATGACTGCATAACTTGTTGATATACCTCGAGCTATATAACCGCCCAGGCCTCCTGCTCCAATGTAAGCCGCTATTGCGCCGATTCCAATCGTCAATACGATCGCCGTCCGCACACCAGCCATTATGACAGGAAATGCCAGAGGAAGCTCCACCTTTAATAGTCTCTGAAAGGTTGTCATTCCCATTCCGATTGCTGCATCTCTTACATTCGGATCCACATTTTTTATCGCAATATATGTGTTTCGAATTATAGGCAGCTGTGAATACAAGATTAAAGCAACTATTGCTGGCAAAAATCCTATTCCCTGATTAATTAGCGAGAAAATAGGGATCATAATCCCAAACAATGCAATACTAGGTATAGTCATTATAATTCCTGCCACTGCCAGAACGAGACTTGCTAAACTCTCTTTCTGTGAAATATAAATCCCAAAAGGAACACCTGTAATGATTGCGATGCCTACTGCAAGCCCCACTAATTCGATATGCTCCAGGGTCATCTCTAAAATCTCCGGCCAGTTCGCTTGGACAAATTCTAAAATCTCCAAATTCTCCCCCCTTAAATATTTTACTTATATATCTAGCAAGTTCTGTGCCAACTTAAGTTCCTCTATTTCATTGAATTTTCTAAATAATTTGTAAAGATATCCTCCTATTGTGTAAAAAAATATTTACACAATTCATCTGTGCCGCAAAAAGGCTGCTAACAATATCTGCTAGCAGCCCAAGCGAAGTCATATAGTCTCCAAAAAATACTTGTTCATTTTATATAAAAGGCTTTGTCTGGAAATCCCAAGCTTTCTTGCCGCTTTTGCTGGCTGTCCAAGTGATTCATCAAGTGCCTTCAAAATATATTTTTTCTCGATTTCGTCCATAATTTCCGGTAATGAAGCACTATCTTCTATTTTAATCATATCATTGGGATTTTCATTTTTGATTTCGCGAATCTCCCTTGGAAAATCTTCGATTGTAATCAAATCCCCTTCACATAATACAACCGCACGTTCAATTGCATTTTCAAGCTCACGGACATTTCCCGGCCATCCGTAATTCATTAAATGGCCCATTAATTCCCTGGTTGTTTTATAATCTTTTTGGTGCTTGCTCCGATACTTTTCAAGAAAATTTTCTACTAAAAGGGGAATATCCTCTCTTCGCTCCTTAAGGGATGGAATATATATATCCACTATGTTTAATCGATAATATAAGTCTTCCCTGAAGCTCCCCTGTTCTACCAGTTTCTTTAGATCGCGATTTGTAGCACAAATAATTCGGATGTCGACCTTGCTTAATTTATCGCTTCCGATACGCATGAAGGTTTTATCTTGTGTTACCTGCAGGAGTTTAGCTTGAAAAGACGGTGAAATTTCACCAATTTCATCTAAAAAAATCGTTCCGCCATTTGCAGCTTCAAATTTCCCTTTTCGGCTCGATACCGCTCCAGTAAATGAGCCTTTTTCATGGCCAAATAGCTCACTTTCCAGCAATTGTTCAGGAATCGCTGCACAATTTATGGGAATAAAGGGTGCATGTTTCCTTTCACTCAGCTTATGGATCATTTTTGCGATCTTTGTTTTCCCTGTTCCGCTCTCACCTTGAATGAGGATGTTTGCTTCTGTTGCTGAAACCCTCTCTACCAGCCTAAGAATATTTTTCATGGGACTGCTATTAGCTACGAGTTCTCCATGAACTTCAGTATGAAGAAGCTGTTCTTTCAATTTTTTATTTTCTTCTTTTACACCCAAAAACTCAAAAGCCTTTTCAATTGTAACGATCAGTTCATTTAATTTTACAGGCTTGACCATATAATCAAATGCTCCCGCCTTCATGGCAGATACAGCATTATCGATATTCCCAAAAGCAGTCATCATGATATAGATCTTGTTAGGATATAGTCCGGTAAATTCCTGTAAAAGTTCTAAACCCGAGGCATCCGGCAGCTTCAAGTCCAAAAAAACGAGATCGGCATTAGTATCTGCGATTTTATTTCGGGCCTCTTGTCCGTTTGCTGCTGTATACACGTTGTACCCTTGCTTGGATAATGAAGATTTTAGGATTTTCAATATTTTCGATTCATCATCAACTAGTAAAATATTTTTCATTCTTCTAAGCCCACCTTTCTTCATTAAACTTTGGCAATTGAACGCGTAATACGGTACCGCTTATATCTGAATTTGCCTGAATGGTCCCGCCAAGTTGGGTTGTGATTTCATAAGCTATTGATAATCCTAATCCAGTGCCTTCTTTCTTCGTTGTAAAGAACGGATTAAATATCCACTTGATTTCACTTTCAGGAATGCCTAAACCATTATCTTTTATTTCAACTAACCAATCCGAATCATTATCCAATATACGAACAGTTAATTGGCCTCCCTTATCCATAGCGTGAAGACTATTAATGATAATATTTAAAAACACTTGACTTAGTTTCCCTGCGGTTGCCAGCACAAATGCTTCTTCAGCAGTAAAAAATTTTGAAACCGTTATATTCTGCTCAGCAAAATTGTTTTTCAGAAGTCCTAATAATTCATCCAATACAGCAGCTAAGTCTACTTTTTCCAGCTCATCTTCAGATTCTCCCCTGGATAAATTCAGGAAATCAGTTAACAATTGATTTAATCGATCCGTTGTTTCTAATATATCTTCTGTCATTTCCTGAATAAAGGAAGGATCTTGCGTGTCCAGCTGGATTGCTTCCGCAGCTGCTTGAATAATGCTTAAAGGGTTTTTAATTTCATGGGCAATGCCTGCAGTCATCTGTCCAAGGGAAGCCAGCTTTTCACTTTGCTTTAAATATTCCTCCATTTTCTTCATATCACTTACATCTCTTAGAATAAGGATAGATCCAAGAATATTCTGGTCTTCCCCGCTAAATAAAGAAGAATATATACGGACATCATGCTTTCTGCCGTCCTTATCATATATGTAGCTTTCCTGTTCATTAATTTCTTTTCCTTCTTTTATGGTTCTCCATGACAGGAAATCAGCTTCATTCTTTTTCAGGGGAAGATCAATAATATACTTGCCAATGGCCTCAGTTCTGGAAAATCCCGATAATTCCTCCGCCCCTTTATTAAAGGTAACAATCCTTCCATCCTTGTTAATCGTAATGATTCCATATGGTATCGATTCTAATATATAGAACAAATGTCTTTCTTTATTTTTTAATTCTAATGCCATGCTTGCCATCGTTTTTGTAAGGTTTTCAAGTTCATCACCCGTATGGAGAAGCTCAAAGTCAGTTCTTTTCCCATCTGAATATTCCTTTGCCTGATTCGTTAAATTCGTTATCGGCTTTATGAATCGAAATGCTCCGAACAATGTCAATAAATAAGTAAGAAACACGACAATAATAAATCCTTTAAACAAAAGCACCTGTACCTGTCTTGCAGGCTCCATTGCCTGATCGACAGATTCACAAATAATAAGACCCAATCCACCTAATGTAATCGGCCTATAGGAAGCGAGCATAAATTCTTTAAACAATAACCCTTCCCATATACCGATTCGATAGTTGCTGAGCATTTGACCAAGTTCATGATCTTTGAGCGTCTCACCAATTAACTGTTCTTTAGTATGTGCAATGATTGTTTGATTTCGATCTATTAAAATATTTTGTCCCTTTGAACCTATCTTTCCCTCTGAAAGATACTCTGAGAGGATATTAAGGTTAACATAAGCAAGTATGGCACCCTGATACTGTCCCCCATCATCAAGGACTGGAAAAGCGATCCCGATTGTTTTCCGGCCATCATCGAGGGTAAGCAGATTTGATATGTAAAACGTCTTGGCCCATTTTAATCTCTCTAAAATCTTATTAACGTCTTCCGGAGCAGACTTTTTTACATTTGGTATCGTGGTAATTGAGTTACCCGATTCATCCAAGACGTCAATAAATAGATATAGAGGATTTTCAGAAACGAGCCTCTCCATTTCATTCTGGTAAAAATATGTATTCTCTTTAGAATTACTAAGAACGAACTCAGAAATAACACGGATATCGTTGATCATTTTGTCAAACATAAAACTTGTTTTCGTGCTGATGGTCTTTGACAATAATTCATTTCTGTATTCAATTTCCGAACGCACAGAATCATTTAATACATTCATGGTCACAAAATAAATGGAGGCCAGTGAACCAAAGACGACAATAAAGGTCATAAATACATACCTTTTTGTGATCCTGGATTGCAATAATTTTTTCAAAAAAATTTCCCCTGTCAAAGTTGCCCTGAGATTGATTATTTAGAAAATTCTTATGGATACTATTATAGTAAAATAAAAGAAACAAAAACACCCTTGCTATAAGTATTGGTTATTGATCCATTACTTTGCATGCAAGGGTTCTAATTTCAAACGAAATCCTGATCCGCAATCTCTGTAAAATGTTTTAATGTAATATGAACATCTTCATCTCTCATTATAGGTAATAGCTTCCGTACTTCTTTTACCGCATTATAATCAATTTCACATATTTGAACAGCTGGATCTCCGTAAGGGCAGTGTAAAATGACTTCACCGTATGGATTAATCACTTTTGAATTTCCATAAAACATAATGCCGTTCTCATTCCCTACGCGGTTTACCAATGCTACATAGCACCCATAAACGCTTGCGTAAAACTGGCCTACCCTCTCCCAGCCTGCAGAACTGGAATAGTCACTGCCGAGGCCTCCTTCCGGACTATTAATTAAAGCAATCAATAGAGAAGTGTGGTGGTGTGCAGCAATATGGGGCAATGACGGATGCCATACATCATTGCAGATCAGCATGCTGGAAATAAAAGAACCTACTTGATCCAAGTTTACTTTTTTTCCTTTTGCAAAGTATTTTGCTTCTTCAAAGACACCGTAATTAGTTGGGTAGATTTTTCTTTGAATAGAGGTAATCTTTCCATTTTGAATCATCATTGCTGAATTATAAATTAGCTCGCCCTTCCCCTTTTCAACAAAACCGAATACAACATTTACACCTGTAGCTGCAGAAGCCTCGCAAATTCGCAATATTTCCTTTGAATCTGTTGTCAGCGCTACATCAAATACCCGATCTTTGAGATCATATCCTGTTAAAGATAACTCCGGGAAAACGAGTAAGTCTGCTTTCCCGGTATTCTCATGCATTATTTCCAGCATGTGCGCTAAATTGGCTTGAATATTTCCAAAAAGAGGAGCAACTTGGGCTATTCCTATTTTCATAATCGTTCTCCTTTTCCATAGGAAGGTACAGACAGTCTTTAAGAAATTCCGCAAGCCTCTGCCAGTATGTCTACTAGATGGACTCCCTGCACTTGGCCGCTGCATCCCGCCCGTTCGATTCCAAGACGCATCTGCAAAAGGCATCCTGGGTTGGTTGTGACAACGGTTGCCGCTTTCGTTTCTTTTAAAATCTCCATTTTTTCATCAAGGATTTTCATGGACTCCTCAAAATGGAGAAGATTATATATACCGCCTGAGGCACAGCATTTATCACTGCCTGGAAGCTCTACAAAATCAGCGCCTGGTACAGATTTCAATAATTTCCTAGGCTGCTCATGCACACTTTGGACATTCCTTAGATGGCATGAATCCTGATATGTGATCACACCGTTCCATTGCTTTATAAAAGGAAGAGGACCAAATTCCACCAGGACTTCACTAATATCCCTGGAGGCACGGGAGAATCTTTCTGCCCGTTCAGCCCATTCTTCATCATGTTTCATAAAATCTTTATATTCCTTAAGAAGAGCTCCGCAGCCACCGGCATTATTAATATAGTACTGGCATTCCGATTCCTCAAAAGCGGAAATATTTTGCTTTGCCAGCTCCTTTGCACCTTCAATCATTCCTTGATGGGCGTGAAGAGCACCACAGCAATTTTGCAATTTCGGAATAATTACTTCACAGCCGGCTACTGTTAGGAGCTCGATTGACAATCTATTTGTTCTGTTGAGCAAGGCATCCGAAATACAGCCTGTAAAAAATGCAACCCGTGCTTTTTTGGAGCCCTTGGCGGGAATGATGGTTCCTAATTTGTTTCTCTTTAATGGAGATTCTACAAGCGGCAGCACGTTTTCAATTTGAGCCAGCGGTTCTGAAATCTTGTGCAATAACTTTGTTTTTTTCACCATTTTTCTAATTCCGGACTTTTGATAA
>NZ_SOEE01000026.1 GCF_004366035.1 Cytobacillus oceanisediminis | reverse complement strand
ATTTTCATAAGGATTAGTGTACAAATCCACATCCAATTCAGCTTCAATGCTTGCAGCAAACTTTATGATGTCTTTATCCATATATAAAGCAGGGGTATTTCCCTCAATTTTAACAACGATTGAGAGTTTACACTCTACGGAGTAAGCCTCCTTTATTTCGTTAATGATTGATGACTTATTATGTAGTTTATTTATAATTTGTTGGAGTTGATTATTCACATCAGCGAAACCTGGTAGCCTGTCCCTAGATCCCAACTTTGTCTCTTTTCTATAACACGCCGTTGAACAGTTTGGAATTAAATCACCTTTTTTATGAGTTTCAGTATGTGTTACTTCTAACTTTTCAGTTACGTCATCAAAAAGTTCTACTCTATTGAGATTGTGAATGATAGTACTTAAACTATCGGGCATTTTAGCACTATAAGGATAACTGCCTTTAATGGCGGCTCCAAACTTATTCCAGTCGGTTCCAAGTTATTGTTTCTACACTTCTTATCTCAACTTCACCATAACTAAATAAATGTGGAATGAAAGGGAACAAACCAAACCTGCTTCCTTTTTCATTCTGTATTTTGTAATATTCAAATGTATCTATTGGTATTCCTTTTAGTTCTTTATAATCCTCAATATCCAATGGCTTAATTTCGTCCTCCTCTATATCTTTAGCAGGGCTTCTGTACTTTTCTTTTGTGTAAAGGTAATAAGCATTTTTATTATTTTTGAGTTTTGAATGGGGATTTTGAAAAAGAGTTGGTCCTCTTTTGTTTTTACACCAATATGTCTTAATGCTTCATAGACGTAATATTGTGAAGAGAGTATTTTACTTTTTAAATAATGAGTATCGATCGTACGTAAATTCATATTTTCCTTTAGCATCAGGACATCTCTTTCTAAGGAAAGTACATGATGTGCTGCGGGATGGCATGCTGTCATTTTAAACTGATGTAATGTTCCTTTATATGTATAGTTAATTACTGTGAACTTTCGAATTGATGAACTCACTATGTACAGTATTAAGATAGTTTACACCGTACTTTAACTCTTCCATTAAATTATGTGCAAAAGTTGTTTTTCCAGCAGCTCCATGGCCAGAAATTCCAATAATCAACTTCTTCTCCGAGTTATCTATCCAGTGTTTGATTTCTTAAATTAATGTATTCATCATTCACTCTCAATTCTCTATTTTACGTCCATTGTGAAAGAGCGTCTTCTACATCTCACAAATACACCTCCCTTTCCTGTTTGCCCCTTTAGCTTAATAGGGAATTCAACAAAAAAGTGCCTTAATCCTTCTTGGATCAATGCACTCGTTTAGCTTATAACATTCAATTCCCATATTTATCATCTCTTGTTGGTATACCATACTCCTCTGGATGATTAAAAATATCCTCATATGTTAAAGCCCCAACTACTTCAAACTTTTTAGTATCTGGGCTATATTCAAAAACCACAAGTTGCTCCCAACCACTACCATTTCCAGTATCAATAACTCCAACTCTATTAGGTGCAATTTGAACAACTCTCCCACCTTTATTATCAATATCAGCATTAGATGGTGGTATTTGAATTTGCTCATTAGTATTCATTTTGAAGGCAATTACAATCAAACACACTAATATTCCACTTAAAATAACTTTAATAAAAGTGTCATTTTGCATTCCCCAACCTCCTTTTTATGTATAAATTTTACCATACTCTTGTTCAACTAAACTGCCCCTTTTGTTCAACAAGAAAAAAGCCGCCTGATTTGGCAGCTGATCTTGAACATAAGCTCCATTATGTTGAAGAAGAATGACCTTAATTTCATGCCGACTAGTGTTTACTGTTTAATTTGTCTGATTACATTTTTAACAAGTTCCAAAGGGTCATTATCGTCAGAAGGAGTTACCATTAAGACATAAGAAACTCCCTCTAGATTAATTGCAAAGAATTCAAACCTGCCGCCATCTTCACTTTCCTTGAAAGAATAATCCACTGGGATTCCTTCAATTTTTTTTGTTTCAGAATCTGCCTGCAACAATTCGTAATTACTGACTTCTAAAGTAACGAGTCGCTCGCCTTCAAATTCTCCGAACAATATTTTTCTTTCATTAGCATTTTCAATAGCTTCTTTTTGCTTATCCGTTAATTCAACAAATTCCCCCCTGTTTTTTGTATAAGTGATTGTAGCAACGTGTCTGTCTCCAAGTGGCTTACCTTCAAAGACTGGTGGATTCAGAATTTCGGCATAATTAATTTGATAACCGTCCAAGTTTGGAATAACAATGTCTGTACCCATTGCTTCCTCCATTTCTTTTTTAATTGATGCCGTTGGGAATTTCTCTTGACCGTCTGCACAACCGACAAGAACTAAAAATGTTAGGACTATGAAAGCCAGTATTTTCTTATACACCTTTTCACCCCTGTTGATTATTTAATATCCTGAATTTTTTTGAGCGATGTTATTTTTGTGCTAACCTGCCCGTTAATACAATAAGCATTGTTAGACAATTATGTATGAATAAGCAACTATACAAGTTCTACCTTGAATAATGATTCGAAATGGTTAATGGACAATACCGCCAAAACCCGCATTATTTAAATGCCAGAAACAAGAAAAAAATGATTCTACGTTGTACAGCTTTCTGCGGTAAATCCTTTCTTTACCTCCCCCTATTAGCCAAGTGTTTGCTATCCATTTAATCCTTACGTTTTCATAGATAATCTGCACTATATAATAAAACCCTTCTTCAACGAATCTACCCCGTTACTTGATTAAGAAAAAGCGATCCTTCGTTATTGAAGCATCGCACCCGAGAGTTTAAGAAGAAATCTTTAAAGTTGGAGTTCTAAATCATTTAAAGTCCCATTCAATATTTATCTGATTTTCTCCGCCAACTCTAAAATAATTCCCTCTGGACCACGAACGTAGCATAACTTATAACTTTCTTCATATTGCTGTATCTCACTAAAAATTTCCGTGCCTTTCTTTTTCAATTTTGCAACAATAGCCTCAATATCTTCAACAGAAAAGCAAATATGTCGGATACCCAGTGTATTTGCAAAAGGTTGCTGAATATCTTTTTCATCTGACGGCGTATAAAATTTGACTAACTCTATCCATGTCTGACCACCTGGCATCCCCAATCCTACACATGACGTTTTAACATCATTAAGCCCAACTATTCTGTCCAACTGTACTCCATCCATTTCCCATTCCGCTTGCACTTCAAGTCCTAAATCAAGAAAAAACGCTTTAGCCTCTGAAAGATCTTTTACGTTTATACTCACATGATCTATTCTATTTATCTTCATATCTCATACCTCCTATATTCCTGTTATTTTCAATACCTGTATTAGTTTTAGGTTTGTTGAATTTCTAATTCGCTTAAAACAGAAAATTTCCTTCTTCTACAAACCTGCCGTTACTTGAATAAGAAAAATCCGTTGACATGTCAGCTTATAGAATCACTGTAAGGCACTTTGTTTATTAATACTTAGCTCAAATAAAACACTATCTTTTAGTAGTTGTATTGATCTCGGTTAGTGTCCAGGAATGACTCTTTCTATTAGAAAAGATATCTCCATAATTTACTCTTTCACTAAATTGAGATCTGTAAAATCATACCGTGTGTTGTCTATATAGTAATGCCATCCGTCACCTAAAGGAGTTTTTCGTATTTCTCCACCTAGGAAATCATTTACCACTAATGATGTTACCCCACAGTGCCCTTTTGTTGAATTTTCCACACTATTCTGAACTTGGTTTTAATGACCAAGCGTTATTCTGAGCATTTAATAACTGGGCTATTGATACAGCTAGATTTGCACGCATCGTTTTGTCATTCAATTTAAGGATACTAGTTTGATTACTGATGTGTTTTTTAACATAATCTTCTTGTAGAAGTCCATATATTGCACAATCTTTGTATTGACCCTTGGCATTGCGAATCATATGTCTGATTGTTCCCTCTTGCTCCATTCCAGATTTACCCATCACTCTTCCAGAAGCCGGATAGTCAGTGTTATGTCCGCAGTGATTTTATGAATGTTCATATATCGGAAACCGAATTCCACACTGCCCTTAATGCCTTCAGTTCCATAGCCCGGGTTCCAGCATTCATATCCAATCGAATAACCTACCTTACAATTTCAGGTTGAGTAATCGAGATCTGACAAATAAACCTTGTCAGCGCTAACCTTCCTAACTTCCAGTAAATAACATTTATTTACTAGTGTAGTTCCTTACGTTCTTTTTTAGACAAAAGTACATTAAAACAAAACATTATTAAACTTTTGGAGTTGACATACTACCGCATATTATGTTTTTTAATCTAAAAGAGCAGCTAGTATATCTTTATGTTGATTAGATAAGTTTACTAACTGGAACTTTTCACTCTCTATCTGTTCCTTTATGATGTTTAGTTCGCTCCAAGCTAAATCATAAAGAGATTTAGTGATAACCCCTTTAGCATACGCTTCTTCAAGCTCATCAGCATCTTTTTCAATTAGTTCACCCGACGGAAGTAGGATAATATCGAGAAATAAATCATCCATCCAAGGGACGTTATTTTCAATAGAGTTCTTATAACAAATGTCTATATACCATTGAACTATTTCATCGTTTTCATTGAACATTGTAGTTACTGAATGTTTTTTATCTAGAGGAAATTGTTGTAACCACATATAGCCATCATTAACAATACACACTCTCTTTTCCCCATAGCTAACTGATAAAGGTTCTGTTACTTTTAATGTGTTTAATAATGTAATATAGCCCGTAAACTCCTTAGTATTAAGATATGTTTGTGCATATTTTCTTTCTAGGATTCGTTTCCATTCTGACCGATCTCCAAACTTTCTCTTTAACATCACTAACCCCCAAAATTCTTTTTCCTAATTATACCATCAGGGAGTTTAGTTTGGATTTCTTCTTCAACAAAACTGCTCCATTAGTTCATTAAGCCTTTCTTCCATTAAATTGGCCAATAATATAAGAAAGAGCGCAATTCTTACTGCAGAAAAGCGCCCTAATGAGGAAGACTTAACTTCAAGGCAATCATAACAAACATAACTAAGAGTACTTCCCCCTAGCCCCTGTATTAGGAGGTAAAATATTATTAAAGGTTGTTAAAGCCATTTAACAGTTATAAAACTATACCATCTTTTAACTAACCAAGAAACTCTACTTCTTTCTAAACTACTAATACATTACACCGTTACTTCCCTCTTTCTCACAATATGAGAAGTGACTAAAACAAGCGCCATCGAAACAACCACCATCCATACAATTGCAACAACAGGGTATAAAATGGGATATCCAAAAAAATTAAATGTTTTAAAATGATCGAATAAAAATTCAACATTCATAATGTAGATATAGCTGAATCGAAATATGTCCTCTACCCCATTTGGTAGCATAAGCATTTCTACAATTAGGTATGGAGTTGCAAAAATCGCTCCGTTAATAAAGAATGCAATCAACGAATTTTTACATATAGAAGAAATGAGTACAATCAAAATGGCAAAGCTGAATGCCGCTAGTAAATGAATTCCTAATTGAATAAAATGATATTCCAACATATTAAAACTGTAAGGAGAGAAATAATACTTAAAATAATGCTGTATGGAAGTATCCCATCCTTCATTTCCAAACTGAAAAACGTTCCAACCAAGGTTAAACAATTCCCATGCGATAACGATTACAAATGTATAGATAAGAGATGCACTGACTTTTGCCCACAATAATGATACTCTTCCTTTTTTTGAACTTAAAATATAGTTATCTACTCCCGAGCTATATTCTTGTGTATAAATAGTAGACAATCCAATTAACAGCATAGCTCCTGTTAAAAAAATCGAGTACACACTTGCATAATCAATGACTTTTTCCGGACCTTTATTATATGCGAAATAAGATGTATCAAAATCTTTTAACATTGCTTTTTCAAGATCTGTATTATAGTTGTTCTCCTTTTCAAGCTTTGATAATTTTTCATTTGCATTCTTTTCGATGTTTATAATAAATGAAATTGTCTCATATATGCCCATTTTTGTTTGTTCGGTCTCTGAATAAACAAATCCATCTTCTTCTACACGTTCATCCATTTTTTTCGTTAACTCCTCATTTCCTTGGTGCGCCAACTGAATCTTTTCTTCTGAGATTGGTCCCTCCCATTCCCTATACAGATCCTTTTCCCAATCAGTGATGCGGTTAAAAGTGAAGCCAGTAGAAAAAAGGACTAAGAGAATAAACGTGAAATAAATTATCTTTTGTCTATACATCTTGTATAGCTCAAATTTCAAAAGCTGCATGATTACGCGACCTCCTCATCGAAATAATAGAGATATAAATCTTCTAAGTTAGGGATCTCATTTTGAGCATTCTGATGGGGTTTACTATCGCTTATGATGCGCAATTGAAACTTTTCCTGATCTCGGCCTATATTGCTAACCTTGTACTTCGATTGAAAATATTGAATCTCAGATTCATCTACAAATACTGTCCAAACCTTATCCTTAATACTCCGCAACAATTCCTTGGGTGTTTCCTTTTGAACCAATTTTCCTTCTTTTAAAATCAGCACTTCCCTTGCAATGAATTCAATATCAGATACGATATGAGTTGATAATAAAACTATTCTATTTGTAGATATTTTGGATAAAAGATTACGAAACCGGATTCTTTCCTTCGGATCGAGTCCCGCTGTTGGTTCATCTACAATTAGAACCATTGGATCGTTTAATAAAGCCTGGGCAATCCCGACACGCTGTTTCATCCCACCTGAAAATTTACCAACCTTCCCTTTGCGATGTTCTGAAAGCCCGACTAATTCTAACACTTCAGTTACTTTTTCTTTGGCTTCCTCTTTTTTCAATCCTTTTAATGAAGCAATGTACATTAAAAATTTCTCAGTGGAAAAACTCTTATACACCCCAACATGCTGTGGTAAATAACCAATTACATCCCGATACTTTTGGTCCAAAACCTCAATGTCTTGCGTATTAAAAAATACCTTCCCAGAACTAGGTTTCATCACGCTAGCAAGTATACGCATTAACGTTGTTTTACCAGATCCGTTTGCTCCAAGAATCCCATAGACTCCTGTAGTAAATTCTAAATTTATTTCATTAAGTACTTTTTTATCTCCAAAGCTTTTCGTCACATTTTCAATGGTTAAATTCATAAGAAATACCCCTTTTATAGATTTGAATCATTTTAATAATAGAAAAAGCAGATGCAAATGCTGTCACTAGGATATAAAAGGTAGCTGGTAAGTTTTCTATATGTTCTATAATGGTAGTTTGACTTACTAGGGTGCTAATGACTACCCAGATAGTCAGTGTACCTGTTACCATATGAATTTGCCTGAACTTAGAAACAATCACTAACGAAACCGCTGAAATAACAGTGAAAGGGGTTAACCAATAAAGAGTAACTTTCCAAATCCAAATATCTGGATAAAGGACTGAAATGCTGATTGTAAAAATGATATTTATGAGAAGATTAAAGCCACCGACAACAAGCAATTTCGATATGATTAGCTCCTGCCAGCTGAACTTTAATGACATCTCCAGCTCAGCCATTCCATTGTTACTTCTTAGCACTTCTACTAGCCCAGCTATGGTTGGTAGAGGTGCAAGGAACAACATAGCTAAGTAAGGATTAAGCTCTACGCTAAATATCGCTATTAGACTTATGACTAATAGTAGACTATTAGTGATCCAGAATATCGGACTGAAATGGAAAACTTCATATGCAGAATGCTTCACGATTGCGGATAAATGTTCATAGGATGTCTTCCAAATGTTTTCTTTCACAGGCACATATGGTCGAATGGCATCAACAGTCATCATAATCTCCGACTCACCAGGAAATTCAACATCATATTCATCCAACTGAATCATGACTTCTTGTTCTAGTTCAAAAAGTTCTTTGTCAACATCTATGTCTACATGATTATTTTCGAATTCTCTTTTTTTCACTTTCCTCACCTCTCTCAAGACTTGCTGCTATTTTACCTAAGCCTTGCTTAAGTCTAGATTTCACAGTCGAAACATTTGCTTGTGTCACAACTGCAATCTCCTGAATTTTCATATGATGAAAATATTTTAATATAACAGCTTCTCTCTGAATATCCGGAAGGCTATGAATCGCTTGCTTGACCTGCTCTCTCATTTCCTTTCGCTCAAATATGTAAGGCACACTCTTCTGTTCACATTTTATCGTGTCTAGCAGTTCTGCATGTTTAGACGTTTGCTTATACTCTGAACTTCTCCAATAATCCCGACAATGATTAACTGCCACCTGATATAGCCAGCTTTTAAATGATCCTTTACTTGAATACGATTCAATTCGTTGAATCATTTTTATAAAAATCTCCTGGGTTAAATCGTAGGCCGTATCTCGATTTCCTACTTTCCGATAGACAAGCGCATAGATGTGTTTATAATATTTTCTCATTAACACTTCCATTGCTGCTTGGCTTCCACGCAGGATTTCCTTAATGAGTTCTTGATCTTCAGGCATTTTTATCACCTCAACTAGTAAGACGGAAAATGACTAGAAAAAGATTTAATAAAATCTTTTTTCAATTTTCCTTTATTATTGATTATCCTTTTATGGAAACCGGGAATGATTCGAAGGATGGTGGGCCACTATGTCCGAAAGTAAAAAAAAGACTGAAAGGCCAAAACCAATCAGTCCTTAAATAATTATCTTTTTTAAAAAGCACCCTATTCTTTAAGACCAATACTTCACAAAACCTTTCATTATCTGATAAATACACCATTGAGTTACACAAAAGAAGCTAGTAGCTACCCTCCGAGCACCGCTGTTTCATTTGGCTTCTTCTTTGCTTCTACCCATTGTCTCATTAGCTCTTCAGAGATTAAATCTTCAATATTACATTTCTCATTATTGCTCCTTCATTACAGCTCTTTTTTTTTATATCCTTCTAGATTCGGTGTAAATATCTTGCTATCAATAGGCACATTAATTTCCAATTTTATCGGATGTAAATAATCAACAATATCGCCATTAGCATCATAAGTTTCATACTTAAGTAATATCCCTGTATCCTTATCAACCCAAAAGCGAAATGATTGGAAATCTCTATGGTTTTTAGTTCC
Source organism: Cytobacillus oceanisediminis (assembly GCF_004366035.1). Lineage (GTDB taxonomy): Bacteria > Bacillota > Bacilli > Bacillales > Cytobacillaceae > Cytobacillus > Cytobacillus oceanisediminis_C. The sequence continues at coordinate 12,201 of NZ_SOEE01000026.1, read as the reverse complement.
TTTTATCACAAGCGTGTTATGACCAAGTAATTCTTCATTTTGTTTTTCAATTTCCCATTTATTTAAATCTCTGGTATAGTTTGAGGCTATTTCATAAGGAAATAATGTTTCATTGGCTACACCAATCGGAGGTCTTTCCCGATAAGAGGTTACATTGTTTCCCTCACTGTCCACTGAAAATGCATCCTCAATTTTTAATGGTGTACCTCGTCGACTTTCTTCTCCATATTTTGATTCCGTATAGGATTTTGTATGTTCAGATACTGTCCAAATTGTACCTTCTGTATAATATTCAGAAGTAACCTCCTGGTTATCATCTACCTTATTGGTTCTTTTACCGAATCCCCCTGAAAAATACTCTAAATCAATTGCATATTCAACAACAGAAAAACCTTTAGGATGTCCATAATGCATCTTAAATTCACCGGTAGCCGTTTCAAAGTTATCTACGGTATTAATCATTTTAGTTAGAATCTCTTCTTTAGTCATTTCATTATAATTTTCTTCTTGCTTAGGGGGGACATATATCGTTTTCTCATTTGAAGGCTTAGCTACAGTTTCCTCCTTATTTTCCTTCAGCTCATTTGCTTGTTTCGTTTCTAGTTCATTAAACACGTTTAACTGGGTTCCAACAAAATATGTGATTCCCAAAAAGATTATTGAAACGACCGAAATGCTAAGCAAAGCATTAAACTTATTTTTTAGTCGAAACGCCTCCTTTTGAGAGTTGGATTTTTCAATCCTATTCAAAACTTGTTGATGCTGCTTATCATCAAAGTACACATCTTTTAAAATGCTTTTATCCATCTTTTCTCTTAAATTTTCCAATTTATTCTGCATTAACTGACCACGCTCCTAATGATTCCTTTAACTTAAGGCGTCCCCGATGCAATCTGGTTTTTACTGTATTAGGATTAATCTTTAATAAATCCGATATTTCATCAATTGAAAACTCCTGATAATAAAATAAAATAATGACCTCTCTTAATTTCACTGGCAATGCAATGACTTGTTTGGAAATTATTTCATTAGCCTCGTCGCTAAAATATTGCTGTTCAAGAGTAGAATAAGCTTGTTTAGATTTTAAAAAGTCGGTAATATATAAATTTTTAAAAGACCAACTCTTTAAAACATCTTTACATCTATTCACTGTAATACTTAATAGCCATGTTTTATATGATGATTCATTTCTAAAGGAATCCATCTTCTGGTAGCACTTTATAAATACGTCTTGTGCGACATCTTCCGCCAATTGTTTTTGTTTTAAATATGTGTAAGCAATTCTAATGACATCATTACCGTATGTTTTCATTAACCATTTAAGCTTTTCTTCACGATTTAAATTATTTAGGGGTTCTGATTTAGAGTCATCTACCATGTTAATCATTGTTCTCCTCGCAATCATGGTTTCTTGGTAATTAGACGATTCGTATTATTTAAAGGTTCTATTTTGGAATATTTTTCAATTAGACTAACTACTTCGTTTAACTTAAAAAGAATAGCGATACTCCAATAAAGCATCGCTTCAATTAACTTGATTCAATTAATTTGTAATCCTCATCTTAATTTGATTTAGAATTTTGCAATAAACCGGTATAGAGGTAATTATACATATTAAGCCGGCTATTAAGAAAAGTATGAAAAATACTTGACCACCCACAGTTGAGGAGTTTGTAATTATAAAACTAAGTATAAGTAATCCACCACCTAAAAAGGCGAAGTAATAGGCAAGCCCTCTTTTTTCTTTTTTGAAAATAAAGTACCCAATAATTCCTAAAAAATATAAACTGCTTATAAACATAAGAATGGCAAAAGTGGGTTGGAATCTAGCAGCATAGATAAAAAAATCTAATCGAGTTATGTCACTGGGTTTAATCACTTCCCCATACAACAACTTGTAAAAGGTGTTGTATGTCTCCATTCAAAATGATTATCCAAATTTCACTACCTTCATATAATGTTGCCATTGTGAAAAATACAACCAAAATAGATACTATACCGAATTGAACCTTTTAATCTAATCATATTAAATATCCTCCACTATTCCGAACAGTTAATAACCAACCCAATAACTACATTTTCCTCATTATACCATTGAAAGCAAGCTGCTCATTCGTCAATAATAGCCTACCTTTGCTAAGAACTATTACTATTTTCCGGGATCCACTTATATACAATCCAAAGGCTGCTAAAAATCTTAAAATTCCAATAAAAGCGCAGAGATACAGAAAAAATCCATTTAACTTGTTTACAAACGAGCGTAAATTCAAAAATAAGCGTTAATCCTACCTAACGTTAAATATGATATAATTTAAAAAATGCCCAATCCCTTATTTACCAAGGATTGGACAATTTTATAACTAGTTCTAAGAATGCGTTAATTACGAACGTTCGTTCCTGTTCAAGAGGAGGAAACCTCTTCTATTATTCTTTTAGTGAGGTGTCCATTTTGGCAATAACTAAACAACATGAATATTACGAGAAGCGCCTGGAAGTGCTTTTAAAAGACATGCCAGAGTATGTTGTTAAATATGTTGATGATAAATTAGACATCCGCTCTCCCCTGACCCTATATAACTATACTAGGGATTTCAAGGAATTCTTTGGATGGTTAATAGCTGAAGATTTAGTAACGTGCAGCTCAATAAGAGATATCACCGCTGAATCTTTGGAGTTTCTTTCACTTGACGATGTTAATAACTATTTTAAATTTATATCTAGGAAAAAGTACAAGGTATCTAAAAAGGACAATGAAACTAAGAAAATTGATACCAGAACGGTAAACAGGCACAAGTCATCCCTCCGATCATTATTTAAATATTTGACTGTTGAGGCTGAAGTATCTGCTGGGAAGCCATATTTTGAGCGAAATGTGATGGAAAAAATCCCTATTAAGAAGGTATCAGAAACTTTAAATGAACGTGCTAAGAAGATAACGGATAAGATTTTCATTGAAGACAAGGATGTTGACTTCCTCGAATATGTTCAAAATGAATATGCAGCTTCACTCTCCCCTGCTCAATTGAGGTATTTCAAGCGGGATAAAGAAAGGGATTATGCTATCCTTTCTCTTTTCTTAGGTAGCGGTATTCGGGTGAATGAACTAACAAATTTAAGGATTAAGGATATAGATTTCGGAGCTAAAGAAATTAGCGTTATTAGAAAAGGAGGAAAAAAAGATACTGTTTCTATAACACCCTCCTCATTAGAAGACATCACGAGATATTTAGATGTGAGAAAAGAAAAGTACAAAGCTGGTGAGGGTGAAAATGAGTATCTTTTTGTGAAAAATTTTAAAGGACAACCGGAACCATTAACAAATCGAGCTGTCGAAGATATTGTTTATAAATATACTAAGTCCTTTGATAAGCGTATGTCTCCCCACAAACTTAGGCATACGTATGCGACTAATTTAGCGGAGCAAACAGGTGGTGACATCCCCCTTATCATGAACCAATTAGGGCACACTCAATCTGATATTTCTTTATTATATATAAATACTACTAGAGAAAAACAAAGATTAGCTGCAGAGCTAATGGACCAGAGAAGAAAGAAAAAGTAAATGATGAAAGGGAACCATATATGTGACAGCTAATCAAATAAACTGGGTTGCGATCTACCTTAATAATAGACTTTAACACTAATATTAGTATCCATATTCGCACTTATCGCGCGATTGTTGAGCAACACTGATTAATCTTTTTTATAAAACTAAGTCTTAAATTTATGAATATGAATCCATTTGATCAATCTTTTTTCAAAAATGGATTCTTTTTATTTGCCGTAAAATACTGTTTGTGAAGTATTTTAGATCAAACATAATTTCAATGATACAGCAAATTCTTTTTGTTTATTCAGCTATAGCCTGGTCAACTAGAAATGAAAATATTTCTGTTTTCCACTTTTTATATCGATATATGTTAACCGTAGCCGGGGTAGAACGTAAGCACCCGTGGGACTTGATCACGTCAACTAAACCGTTCGCCTCCTACTTGTAGAAATATGATTGAGGCTGGTTGGGACGTTGATCTCGTATAACAAGCGAAGCAATGATCTAATGGTGTAAAATGACAATAAAGTTACTTAATTTCAAAAGCTCAACCAAGCATAACCCCGTCCTAATTTAGGCCGGGGTTAAAAATATAGTTGTTTAATTTTTGATTTAAGATATTTCATAAAAAATATAACAATAAAGTCGTTTAAAAACCTAACTTTTATTCAACAATCCGCCCGTTTGCTGAAGAACGAGGCTAAGCTTTTGCCCCTTTTATTAATACTCATCATATATAGCGTCAGCATTGTCGAATTGAATTTCTTCAGAATTTAACGTACCCATTTTATCACTTCGATCCTCCCTATTACCTGGTAGGTTGCCTTCTGGTAGGTTACCTTCTGGGACTAAATCTTGATTATCTCTAAATACTGTTTTTTGTTTTTTCTTATCATTGACGGTCATCTTACCACTCCTATTCATTGTTGTATGAATAGTTATTATACCCAGAGTTTTAAGCTTTATCCTAACTACAGTTTATAGATTATTGGGCCTACTCTTAAATAAAAAATGAGTACTTACCCTTGTTCAAGGATAGCGCCCGATTGTTGAACAACTAAATTTTTCTCATTCTCTTATTTCCATTACCGAAGTATCAATTAACTTACCTTTTACATAAACCATAAATGCTAGATATTTAAGAAATCATATCATAAAACCACCATTTATATCGATAGAAGCACCAGTTATATAACCTGATTGTTCTGAAGATAAAAAGGCAACTAGATCTGCTATTTCAGTAGCTTTACCGTATCTTCCTAAAGCGATAAATTCTTTTAGTAATTTAGCATTAGAACCATCTACTGGATTCATATCAGTGTCAACAGGTCCAGGCTGTATATTGTTAACAGTTATTCCTTTTGAGGCAAGGTCCCTTGCTAATCCTCTAGTCATTCCTGCTACAGCTGCTTTCGACATGGCATAAAGACTTAAGCCTGGAAAACCTGTTACATTGGCATTAACACTTCCGATTGTAATTATTCTGTCACCCTCACTCATGTGTGGTGCAGCTGCTTGAACACCCTCAAAAACGGAACGTACATTTACAGCCACCATTCTGTCAAACTCTTCCATTGTAAATTCGTCATACATCTTTGATTCAAATATACCAGCATTATTAATAAGAATATTTATCCGACCAAATTTTTCTATCGTCTTTCCTACTGCTTCTTTTGTTGTATTTACATTTTCAGCATTGGCTTGAATCGCATAAGCTCTTCCTCCACTATTTTGAATCTCATTAACTAGTTCCTCCGAACTATTGCTTGAATTTGCGTATGTGAATGCAACAGTTATACCATCTTCAGCAAGTCTCCTAACAATTGACGCTCCAATCCCACGTGAACCACCTGTGATTAAGGCAACTTTATTTAGATTTGATTCCATTTTATCCTCTCCTTAAATTAACTTATTTTATTAAAATGAATAAATTACGGAACGAACGTTCCGAATAAAGGTAAAAAAAATTGGTTCTTTAAGAAAGTCGAATGATTATTTTATAAAATAAAGGGACATTTTCACAATTTGATCAAGCGTAGATTTATCTGTTGATCTACTAGTAACCGCTAGACCGTTGGTTACGTTAACCAGGTATTTTGAAAGAATAGATAAGTTTTGGTTCTCAGTTATTTCACCATTAGAAAGTGCACGCTCTAGTAGGAATAGAAATGCTTTTTCTCTTTTTATGTTATTTCTACCTACTCGGTCCATGACATCTAGGTGAGTAAACATTTCTAGTGATGCTTGAACCATGAAGCAACTTTCTAATTCGTTATGCTCAATAATCTTTACAAAAAACTTATCCAATACAGTTTTAGGTGGCCCGTTTTCATATAAAATAGACGTTAAATCGTCTACTTCATTTGTGTAGTGGTCTAGTGCGACTAAATAGAGTTCTTTTTTATTACCAAAAGTCTCATAGATACTACTTCTACTAAGATTTAGGACGTCTACTAAATCTTGCATGGAGGTTCCCTCAAACCCTTTCTTTCGAAAAACATCAGCAGCTTTATGGGCTGCTTGACTGATATCAAATTCTTTTTTTCTAGCCAACTCATTCACTCCTATAATTAGGATAACTTATTCAGAAGGAAAATACAACAAATAACGGAACGTTCATTCCAAAAAAATTTTTAACTAGGTTTTAGTTATATCTCTTTATTAGTTTTTTTAATTTATTTTTTATAAAAACCCTACATTATACATACGGGATTTTTATATATAGTTTTCCTTCCTCCATTAAATGGCCCGATTGTTGAATAGCATATCTAGCGTCGTTTAAACAACTTTATTGTAAATGTTAACGACTCTATTTGTAATTATACATCTTAATTGTCAGTCAACAAAAGGAACTTTCTATCGCCATGAAAATTTCCTTTTACTTTCGAAGAACAACATAATTAGAACAGATCACTAACCGAATAGTTGAGGAGTTTCATTCCAGAGCTTTAAAGCTAGATCTTTATCAATTGCCCATGGTTTAACCCCTACTTTATCATTCTTCTCTGTAGATATATGGCTAATATTTACATTCTCGCAATAGACCCCGCCAAATCCTTCTAATTGAGGACTAGTGGCACACCAAACAATAGTAGCTGCACCTTCTGAGATGGTTTTATGCTCGTCATTATATTGATCATAGCCACGTTCGCCGTTTGATTTAATTGCGCCCATTGTTGCTAACTCTTCATCTGACAGATTACTAGAAAGCCCGGTTACAATACTTCCAGGATGAACAGTAAAGGAACGGAACAAATCTTTTTTAAACAGTTCATCAATTGCTACACTAAAAAGAGAAACAGCTGTTTTAGCTTGGCCATACGCAATCCACTTATCGTATTGGCTTTGATTGAAATTTGGATCATCAAAGTGAAAAGGAGAGTACCAATGTGCTCTAGAAGAGAGATGAACTACTCTAGCTCCATTTGCTCTTTGCAGCTTTGGAAGTAATCCCTTTGTTAAGTAATAGTGGCCTAAATAGTTTGAGGAAAGTTGCATCTCATTTCCCATTTCATCTCTAGTTAGTGGAATAGCCATTATTCCAGCACTATTTACTAATATATCTAGTTTTAGATAATTCTTATTAAACCATTGTAGAAAAAAATCTATAGTAGATCTTCTGCTTAAATCGAAGATAGCAGGATATAGTATGGCATTAGTAATACCTAATAAAGCTTCTTTTGCTTTCTCAACATTTCTTGCCGGGACGATGACAGTAGCTCCAGCGAAAGCTAAAGTTTTGGTTGTTTCTAATCCTAAACCAGCATATCCACCAGTAATAATTGCAACTTTTCCTATTAAGTCAATATCTTGTATAACCTCATCTGTTTTAGTACGAGCAGTATAGCTTGTTCGCAATGGTTTTTGCACTATTTTCCTCCACCTTTAAGGTTACTAAAGTGAGAAATTTTATATTGTACCTTTTCTAAAATTTGTCGGCGTTTCCGTAATTCAAGCTCTATTCTTTTTTCGTGTTCTTGTAAAATAGAATAACAGGAAGAGTAGTCATTTCTTTTGTAAGCATCTACATAGGTCTTTATTTGATCTAATGGCATCTCCGTGTCTCTTAAATGAACAATAAAACCAAGATATTGAATAATTTGTTCATCATACTCTTTATATCCACGAGAATTTTTAATGGGTGTGTCTATAAGCCCAAGTTTTTCATAGTAGCGAATTGTAGGGGTAGATAAGCCGACAAGTTTAGATACTTCAGAAATTTGATACATTATTCTCACCTCGTATATTGACCTTACAATGTAAAGTTAACTTTATGTCAAGCATGTTATTATGGGATATCGAAAAAATAATTTTTTATAAAACAAGGATTTATTTTTGATCAATTAGTTAAAGGAGCTCACAATTCTCTTCAAACGTTCTGAAAGTAAAATAATTAATATACAAAACGTGTCCCTACCCTATATGTGACATAATGTTTTCAATCTACTGTAAGAACATCTGTCATTATTTGCTAAAACAAAGGCTAGCAGTTCGCTCAATGGAGATTAACAAGAACCCCTTCGAAGTAGTTCTGAAGGGGTTAATTTGAATTGTCTTTCTTTTAAAGCATCTTAAAGCCAGGAATGGTTGAATACATTGAATAATACAAGGCTGCCGAAGCAAACCTTAATCTTCAACTTTAACCCTCGTTAGTTCAAAAAGAAATAAAGTAACTTGTATAGTATAATATTAGTATTTGCAAAAGGAGCTCATTCTTATGAATATTTTAATTTTAGGTTCAACTGGACGAGTTGGAAGTCAAATAGTTACTTATGCCCTTCATGACAGACATAATGTTACTGTATTAGTTCGTACTCCCGAGAAGATTCAAATAAATCATGAAAATTTAACCATTATTCGTGGGAATGTTTTAAATAATGATGATATCGTACGTGCCTTGCATGGGATAGATGTAGTTATTAGTGCCCTTAATACTGATGGCACCACCACTCTATCAGAAAGTATGCCACTTATAATAGAAGCAATGGAAAATGAAGGTATAAGACGAATAATAACTATAGGAACTGCAGGTATCCTGCAGAGTAGGACCACGCCAAATTCTCTGCGGTATCAATCAAGTGAATCAAGGCGTAAGTCCACCCGTGCAGCGAAAGAACATCATAAAGTTTATAATATACTCAATCAATCAACCCTCGAATGGACGATTGTTTGCCCTACCTACTTGCCGGATGGAGAAAGGTTAGGTAAATATCGTATAGAGCAAAATTTTTTGCCAGAGGATGGAGTTGAAATTTCCGTACCGGATACAGCAGAATTTACATTTAGTCAGATAAAAACAAGCGATTATATACAATCACGTGTAGGTATCGCCTACTAATAATTATTTTTATACTATCTTTGTACTGATAAGATGATAAACAAATCAAATAGACGGGGAAACCCGTCTATTTGAATGCCACAACACTACTTGACATAGGTTAGACCACTAATGGCTCTTTTATGATAAATTATTGTAATTACTAATAAATTGTGTATTCCGCTCGGGGTAATTACTTTCGGGGAGGAGGAATATTAGCCTCCTCGGCTTCGCATCTCGATTCCATCTGTTCCCACTGGTTAAGTGCCCCCGATAAAATCGGGTTAAGCCTAGTTAAGCCATTAAAAAGCAACTTTACAAAAAAAGTGAAAACTAATTTTATTTCTTGCCAATGATATCGATAATTGTCTGTGGAGTATCAGCCTCTACCATCTTTTCGATATTTTCCATATCCGAGCATGTTACAGCAATTCCGGATAATATTTCAAGATGAGTGCCATCTTTCCCCGCAATACCGAAAATCAAACGTACTTTCTGGCCATCAAAATCAACGCCATCAGGCACCTGAACGACTGTAAAACCTGATTTGATGACTGCTTTCTTTGCTTCTTCCGTTCCATGCGGGATTGCAACATCATTTCCCATATAAGTTGACGCGATATTTTCACGTTCTATCATTGCTTCGACATAGCTTTCATCGACATAACCAGCATTTACAAGGGCTCTGCCAGTAAAATGAATAGCTTCTTCCTTATTAGCAAACTGCTGGTTCAAAAATACATTTTCCGCACGAAGCAAGTCGTCTTCATGTGCCATTTCTTGATCCTTATTACCAGGCACATTTTCCTCAGCATCCTCAACGATTTCATAAAGCGAGGAATTTGCAGGGAACTCCAATTCACTGATTAACTTATCATACTCCGGACTTGAAAGAAAATTATCGACAGAAATGTGGTAAGCGTTTGGCACTTTATTCCGTGCTCTCGGTGTCAGTTCTGCCTGTGTAATTACAATCTGGGCATCCGCTGGAAGATTACTGATCGCTGTATTCGTGACAGCAACATTAATTCCAGCTTCCTTCACCTTTTTGCGAAGAAGTGATGCTCCCATGGCACTTGAGCCCATTCCAGCATCACAGGCAAAATAGATTTTTTGAACATCGTCAGGCATAGCACCCTGATCTCCAGCAAATACATTTGACACAGAGCTTTTCTTGCCTTTCATCTCCTGCATTTTTTGTGCAGCTGCTTCAATATCCTCTTCACCTTGCTTCCCTGTTTTTAAAATAAAGGAGGAAACAATGAAGGATACAGCACCAGCTACAAGGACACCAGCAAAGTTAGCCAAATATGCACTTGCATGGTGTGGCGTTACTGCAGTAATCGCAATAATGCTTCCAGGAGAAGATGGAGCAAATAATCCTCCGCCTAATAGAACCAATGTAAAAACACCGCTCATTCCGCCAAGGATAACCGCCAAAATCAACATTGGACGCATAAGGATATATGGGAAGTAAATTTCGTGAATACCGCCGAAAAAGTGGATAATTCCAGCACCCGGGGCAGATTTCTTTGCATTTCCCTTGCCGAAGAACATATAAGCAAGCAGGACACCGATACCAGGACCAGGGTTTGCTTCGAGCAGAAACAGAATGGACTGTCCAGTCTCTTTTACCTGTTCAACACCAATAGGCGAAAGAACACCATGGTTAATAGCATTATTTAAGAACAATACTTTCGCAGGTTCGATTAGAATGCTGGTCAAAGGCAGCAGGCCTGTTCCGACTAGCCAATCAACACCGGCTACAAGCAACCTGGTAAAGGTGTTAATGACAGGACCAACGCCCAAGAATGCAAGGATAGCTATGATTGCTCCAAGAATTCCTGCTGAGAAATTGTTAACAAGCATTTCAAATCCTGCCCGGACTTTCCCTTCAATCATCTGATCAAATTTCTTTATTACCCATCCGCCGAGCGGACCAATAATCATGGCACCAAGGAACATAGGGATATCGGCACCAACAATGACCCCCATCGTCGCAATGGCACCAACAACAGCACCGCGTTGCTCATGCACCAACTTGCCCCCTGTATACCCGATTAATAGCGGGAGCAAGTATGTCACCATTGGATCTACCATTTTAGAAAGGCTCTCATTCGGAAGGAAGCCAGTTGGTATGAATAAAGCTGTAATTAACCCCCAAGCAATGAATGCTGAAATATTCGGCATGACCATAGAACTGAGGAAATTACCAAATTTCTGAACAGCTACTTTTATATTAGATTGAGCCATTTAACTCATCCCTTTCAGACTTTTAAAAGTTAAATACTACCAAAACGTATACCCTTGTCCGCTCTAATTTGATTAATCATTAAAACAAGCTCAACATACTGTTTTTCGTCATAGTGATAATGCACTCGTTGATAAAGCTGATCTAGGACCCATTTTGTCGGGATGAACGTTACGTGCTCTGTCAACTCTATAGCTATTTTTTCTGCTTCTTTGTAGAATTCGCACTCTTCACAAGTATCTATTAAAATATATTCTGTCTTCTTTTTCACCTTATTCCTGGCAATTTGAATAGATAATTATTCATGCTTACGGTTTAATTTATTCGATTCCAAACCCTATCCAGATTTAAGGGTACATATACTTTATCCCCGTGTATCTCTCTATGTATGATAGGTGTTTTAAAATATTGATCTAAGTTTTCCATTTCATTTTTTAACCTTGCTCTCTGTTCTCCTTGTAATAAATTCTCCAAACCCGCCTCATAAGTACTCATAGTTTGTAGTCCATTCTCCTTTTTTATCTTTGTGAAAAAATTTCCAATGGTTTTATAGATTTATTTCGACAATAAACAAACTGTTAACAAATTAACCCCTCCCTTAAAAGGGAGTCGTATTTAGAGGGTTTTTGACTAACACATTCTTTGACGATTAATTTCCCAAATATTTTATATTCAACACGTTGTATATGGTATTATGATGTAGAATATTTTTTACCCCTTTAACATAGGGGTCAATTTATCAATCACCTTTTGTAATTTTTCGCTATTCTTGCTATACATCTGTTTTGCCTCTTCTGAATCAGTAGATAAACAAAATATTTCTAAATCCGCCTGACATTTTTTTATCGTCGCCAATAATAATGGTTTTTCTTGAGGTGTAGGTACCTTAATTTTGTCATCAAATAAATCGACTGTTAACTGCCCATACGAGTCTACTTGAGCTAAAAACACATTTTCAATACTAACATTCTGCTTGTCTAATTCCGTCTCTAGCCAACGACGATTTCTTCCAGCTGTTGAAAGTGGTTCATCTAACACCTCGCCGTCCATAATAACGGTTTGAGGCTCTTTTTCAGAAGGAGT
>NZ_SOEE01000025.1 GCF_004366035.1 Cytobacillus oceanisediminis | reverse complement strand
ATTGAAGGAGAACATATTCACGGATACTTATTAAATCTCGCTTACAAATATCATATAGATACTCCTTTATTGAAAATTATTAATTTCAACTTACAGGCTTATGAAAACCAATTAATTAATTAATTTTCTATACTTATAAGCTGCAAGTCACCAGAAAAGTTTATTGAGAAAAAGTAATGGGCCTTTTTATGCCGGGTATTAATGTAAAAATTCTTCATCGGCTCCCACTTAAGTCACATTTTGGAGAATACCCAAAATCACCAATGCGGACTAAGGTTAGGTATATATCTACACTAAACTGTAAATATAGGAGAGTAGCGCATACTACACGGATGAATAATTTTAAAAGGGTGGAGAAAATTTAAGGATCCAATCAAAGTGAAATTCACTAAGAATTTGGCCATAATTGTTGACACATCTTAATGCAGTATTTGACAACTAGATTGCGTCAATCTAAAAAATTATTACGTAATCTATTTCTTGAGTATATAAATAGAGAAATTGTATTTTTTTAATCGAAAAATGGAATGCTCATTTCAAAAAACAGGAAGAGTTTTAATTCCAATATAGGCTGCCAGGAGATTATCCGCGAGGGGATTGAAAAACTAATTATAAAGTCCCTTTGATTTGGAAGAAGAATCATTACGGGTAGCCGTCTATGAACGTGAAGTTGATTATATAGTGAAGTAAAGAAGGTTGTTAAGCTCCTATTTCATATCTAGATAATGTCATAATTTAAGGGGGAAAGAAGTGAGACCAAGTAAATTATCTATGGCTGCTTTAATAAAAAAAAATAAAAAGGAGATATTAAACAATAACGAACTTATGAAAAAAATCGAAGAAAAAATTGATCAGAAACATCAATTGGAGATAAAGAAAAATGTTAAATAATATATGTTATGACTACAGGGTAAAAGTATGATGGCGGATATATCGTGATTAAGTAATGAATGATTTTGTATTTTTGTGATCATGAAACTTCTTTTCAAATTAACAATTTTTGATAATGATTTCAAACAATAGGCTTATGCCTCATACATAGGTAGGTCTCCATTTATCTGATGAAATTGTTATGAAGTTAATATAAAAACATTAGAGGAATTTAAATGTATCCTACTATGTCTAATTATCAAGTATTAAAAACACGATTCTACACTGGATACCAGGAATTGAAGAAGTTTATCAACTTATTAGCGGAGGGATTAGGGTGGAAAAGGTCGTTATTTTAGGGACAGGTCCAGCAGGATTAACCGCAGCCATTTATTTAGCACGTGCAAATATGAAGCCAATAGTGATCGAGGGTACGCAACCAGGAGGACAATTGACGTTAACAACCGAAGTTGAGAATTTTCCAGGGTTTGTTGATGGTGTGATGGGTCCTGAATTAATGGACAATATGCGAAAGCAGGCGGAAAGATTTGGAGCTGAGTTTAAAAGAGGCTGGGTTACGGAAACAGATCTTTCCAAAAAGCCATTTACACTAAAAGTGAACGGTATAGGAGAAATACAGACGGAAGGGCTAATTCTTTCCACGGGTGCATCCGCTAAACTTCTAGGTATTCCTGGTGAATCAGAAAATATTGGACGGGGAGTCAGCACGTGTGCAACCTGTGACGGATTCTTTTATCGCGGCAAGAAAGTGATTATCGTTGGCGGCGGAGATTCGGCTATGGAAGAAGCCAATTTCTTAACGAAGTTTGCTTCAGAAGTGACCGTTGTTCACCGCCGTGAGGAACTACGGGCTTCAAAGATTATGCAGGACCGTGCAAAGGAAAATGAGAAAATTTCTTGGGCGCTCAACAATACACCGATTGAAGTCATTTCAGACGGAACAAAAGTGACAGGCTTAAAAGTTCGTGATAATGAAACAGGGAAAGAAAAAACAATCGAAACAGACGGGATTTTTGTAGCGATTGGACATACGCCAAATACGGCATTCCTCAATGCGCAAATCGAAACAGATGAAACAGGCTATATTAATGTTGTACCTGGAACAACGGAAACCAATATCCCTGGCGTTTTTGCCTGCGGTGATGTACAGGATAAGAAATACCGCCAGGCAATTACAGCTGCAGGAACAGGATGCATGGCAGCACTTGATGCCGAACGATACTTGGAAGGAACGGCAACACACGATTGGAGCAAATCACTATAAAGGCGTGATCAGTAGGACAAAAAACTATCATAAATTAATCTAAGATCGCATTTGCATTGGCGAAGCAGATGATGTAGAAGAGATGATGAGAAATGAAAGAACAGATGTGATTTCCGGTATGGGGGCAGAGTCTCCACAATGGGGACTATGATCGTATTCATAGTCTCATTGTGGACGATGCAAAAAAAACGGATTTCCTACAATACACTGCTTACAATATTGAATATTTTATTCCATCAGAACACAGTGTAATGATATGGAGAGAAAAGGTGTACTATGAATTTCTCGAACCAGGGAAGAGTTTAGAAGAGCATGTCATAGTACACTAAGGTACACCTGAAAAACTCAAAGTCACTACAACTTGGGAAAAACAAACAAGGTATTCTTAGTCTAAAGAACAAATATTATCAGTTTTAAATCTAAGTTTAACGAGATCAATACACTATCTGCGGTTTTTGTTAATAAATCATTAAAGAAATCTAGCCTGTTTCCGAAAAAAGTAAACTATTTTGTGGTTCATAGCAGCGAGATCCTATAGTTAGCATTAAAGTGAATTTTCGAAAACTTCAAAAAAGTTAATGGTATCGAGTTAGCAAATAAAACGAAAGGGCAATTGAAAACTATAATACTCTAAACCCAGTAATCTCTTCATCAATCATAATACTACTAGCAATATGATCGGCTTTTTCTGTGCCTGTGTGAACTTCTTTAATTGGTTCGACTTTAGCCTTTACGTTCTGCTTTAAATATAAAATCCAAAATGTAGACTATCTAGACGATAATTTCTAATGGTTCTTCTCTGTACAGTAACAATGAGAATGGTCTTTTCCTTTCTATCTTTTTTCTTAATCGGAAGATAATCATTAAATATAACTTAGTAGTTAAATTGGCTTTAGATAAACAACTCAAAATTAGAAAGAAACCGAAATTTTTCACTAAATGTGCAGTTAATTAAAAGTTAGGTATTTTAAATAATTTTTCCTGCTTTATGTAGGTAGACTTTTCTAACCTTGTAATTACATAAGTTCATTTCTCTTTAATGTAATTTCCCATAACGTGTTTTTTATTTCTAAACAGTTTATTGATTACAGATTACTAATTTAATTGATTCTAATTTTGCCAATAATGCAGGAAGTCATGGTTTTATCGGTAGAGAATGTGGTTTCAACGGAGTGTATAGCAGCAAGAATATATCTATCTATTTATTTCTCCACACTTCATGAGGCAACAATAGTTTACAGCTCATAGTTCTAGTTCTTTGTTTATGCCCACTTGCTGGAAACTGTAAAAGTATCAAAATTTATACATATTTTGTAACGGCTTACTGAACAAACG
Source organism: Cytobacillus oceanisediminis (assembly GCF_004366035.1). GTDB lineage: Bacteria > Bacillota > Bacilli > Bacillales > Cytobacillaceae > Cytobacillus > Cytobacillus oceanisediminis_C. The sequence continues at coordinate 20,683 of NZ_SOEE01000025.1, read as the reverse complement.
GGCCATATTGTTTATGCAATACAGTATGTAAAATCATTTGCAAAAAGCCAATGCGGAAGTGACAAATCAAGTCTATACATAGACCTCACCTCCTTCTTCGCAGCACTACCAGGTTCATGCACCAGCTATACATTTTCGACGATGAATCTTTCGGCCAGCACAGAAACGGTAGTTTCTGTGGATAGGGATGCTACCTATGTGTATCGTCGAGGTTGATCACGTTGCCTACCTGGAGCGCTGTGTCTGTATCTTGGTGGAGTCGTTCCACACTCTTCAAGCCGAACGTTCGCCAGGCAAATGGCGTTGTAAAGAACCGGCTTAATGTGTACTGAGCCAGTTTGAATGGTTTGAACATGCTCTCCAACATCGCATCTTTGCTCGCAAGCTCCACCATTTAATTCACGGCTGAACAGCCGGATACTAGGCCGATCGCATACATAAAGCAAAGCATCCATAACGGAGCGCCGCTGAGCTTGAAGATACCTGATTGCGTTAGAAGCTTTTTTAGGTTTTCGAGTACATTTATATGACGACAATTATGTCATTCCTATCATTGGGATGAACAGCATAAGTCATGTGTTGTACTATCCTCATGAAATCCTTCAATTAAGTAGTTTCTATATTTGATAGTAATTATTGAAAATATCCGATTTTAGATGAAGATGCACCACATGAGAGGGGTGATGTCAATACAGGAAATAGAAAGATTTTATAAGTGGCTATTAATGTCAATACTTTCAAGGAGGTTTTGATGGAATTTTCATTTTTATTCATGACGAAAAAGGTGTTTAAAAAATGCGTGATCGTCTTTCTTCTGCTGGTACTTGCAGGTAGCTACATCGACTTTCGGAGCGCTAAGCCTACTTTGGCCGCACCGGGCACTCCGCCTGCTGTCACCTGGAATATGCAGGGAGCGAGTGACGGTAACACTGCGTTGAGCTTGTGGACCAATTACATAGGTAACTTTATGAGAAATCAGGCCTCGGTCGTTGCACTTCAGGAAGCAGGGCCCAACGAACCTACTCACGCACCCGGAACAGGGAGGGAGTATCTTCGAGGCGCCCAATTGGCACCCCTACCGGAGGGAATGGCCGCTCAATTGCCGCCTTATCCTCAGACTCAAGAGGTGCGCCACAGCCAGTGGCGTGCCAATGGAGTCAACTATGATGTCTACTTTCTTCAGACTGACCCCAACGGCGATGGATGGGGCGGCGGACGGGTAAACCTTGCTATGGTCTCGCAAAGGGCCGCCGATGAGGTCGTGGTTATCCCGAACCCCCTCAGCCAGCAGACCGCATACACTGCACGGGCCTCGCTTGGTTTACGTTTCGGCAGCACATGGTATTTCGATATCCATGCCTTGTCGCGAAGCAGTGGCTCCGATGCTCCGGGCTTGCTTCGGAATATCAGCATGTTTGTTGCATCTCGGAACCAGAATGAGGACTGGATTGCTATGGGCGATTTAAACCGTACTCCGGCTAGCTGGAATCAGAATGGCCAAAGCCTCCTCCCTGCAGGAGCAGTAATCTACGGGATAGGGTCAAGGACGCAAAGGTCCGGCAACGAACTGGACTACTTCATATACTCGGGCGGTGTTGTGCCTGGTGTTATGGTGGGGACGCCATCAAGCGGGTTTAACATTGATGGAGGAGGACCTTCCGATCATCTTCCGATTATTCTCGGCGCTCTTCAGGCTGCCGCCGAACCGACCCAGATCTACACCAGCTACCAGACGGTCGAGAGTATGGCAGCAGGAGGTGTACTTGACGCATACCATAATGGTGTCGACTTCGACACGCCGATTATTAGCTATACTCGCATCGGCGGCGCTGAAAATCAGAGCTGGGCGGTCGAACAATACAACGACGGTTCTTTGCGGTTTCGGGGAGAAAGCAGCAACCGCTGTATCAGCTCCAGCGGCGTAAGTTCCGGAGCCGAACTGATACTGGCGGATTGCTCTGACGAATCCTCCTTCCAGCGCTGGGAACCGCAATATCTGGGGAACAACGAGTATCAATTGCACAGCCAGATCGATTCCAATCTGTGTATGAATGTAAAGGGGGGCCAGACCGACCCTAACGTTGGAAAGGACGTTATTCTATACGACTGCCAGAACACGCCTAACGAGCGATGGATATTTACGCCAAGCCATAATTCCACGGGCCCCAGTCTGGACCCGATAGACGACATGAGGGACTATGTACCGAGTCGGATCTCGCTGGAGAACAGTAAAAATGGTGGAGTTATGGACGTCGCAAAAGACAAAATCGACGATAACTCGGCAGTGATTTCCTGGCACCGTAACAACGGTGCGAATCAGGGCTGGATCCCGGTATGGCGCAGCAAGGATACCTTGTCTTTCCGAGGCCTATCGAGCGGCAAATGCCTCGATATCCACAACAGTACCGATAATGTTGGCCCCGGACGAGAACTCGTAACCTTTACTTGTATCGTTCAGGAGAGTCAAAATTGGCGTGTAGAAGAGTTGGATAACGGTCACGTCATGCTGCATAGCGTCGCGCATCCTGAACTGTGCATTGACGTTGAGGGCGGACCCACAAACCCGGACGAAGGAAACCTGATCGTCTATACCTGCACCGGTGCAGCTAATCAGCAGTGGATGTGGACATCGTATGACCCGAACGGCGCTCCGGAGCTTCCGGAAGACCCGTACTTTCCTCATGACGAATTATTTGCGTTACCGGACCCCGGTGCGCCCAGTCAGCGGACCGCATACTTCAATAGCTGGTCGGTTTACGGTAATGCTTTCTACCTGAAGGATTTGGACACGAACGGTACTGCGGCAAAGCTGACGACGTTGAACTACGCGTTCGAGAACATCGACCCGGTCAATCTGACCTGCTTCGCGGCGAACAAGTCAGGATCACCCGACGAAAGCGATCCAAACGGCAACGATGGGGCTTCGGATGCCTGGGCCGATTACCAGATGAGTTATACAGCGGGCAACAGCATTGACGGCGTCGCGGACAACTGGAATCAGCCGCTAAAGGGTAACTTCAACCAGCTCAAGAAGCTGAAGGCCAAATACCCGAATCTGAAGGTTCTGGTGTCGCTGGGAGGCTGGACGTACTCGAAATATTTCTCCGACGTTGCGGCAACCGACACTTCGCGGCAGAAATTCGTCAGTTCTTGTATCAATATGTATATCAAAGGCAACCTTCCGAAGATCGGTGATGATCCGGCAGGCGGTTCAGGCGTGGCCGCCGACATCTTCGATGGCTTCGATATCGACTGGGAGTTCCCGGCCAGCGCGAACGGTCATCTGGGTAATCACTACGGGCCGCAGGACACGACTAACTTCTCGCTGCTGCTTGCGGAGTTCCGAAGGCAGCTCGACGCACTGGGCGGCAAACATTATTCGCTTACGGCGGCGTTGCCGTCCGGACCGAGCGATATCGACAAGCTTGAGGTCGGACAGATTGCATCGTACCTGGACATGGGGAACGTCATGACTTACGACATGCACGGGGCTTGGGAAACGACGGGTCCAACCGACTTCCAGGCTCCTTTGTTCGATTCACCGTTTAGTCCGGCCTACTTTAAGGGGCTTACTGTCAACGATGCGATTAACCATTATCTCATGAACGGATTCCCCGCAGACAAACTAAGCATGGGCATTCCGCTCTACAGCCGGGGCTGGACAGGAGTCCCTGATAACGGCAAGCACGGTCTGTACCAACCGGCGACCGGGGCGACCGACGCCTATCCGTTTTCCCAACAGCCTGGCGTCGCGATGTATAAGGAGCTGGAGGCTGCCGGAAAGATAACCGACATTCAATTTGACGATTATTCCAAAAGCTCGTGGATTTATGATGGTTCCAACTTCTTCAGTCTGGAAACGCCGGAGACACTGTTATACAAACGGCAGTATATCAAGGATAAGGGCCTTGGCGGCGTGATGATCTACTCACTGGAAAACGACCCGTCGACGAAGCTGCTCAATAATGCGCTTGGATTCCCGACACCGTAGAAGGGAACTGACGCCACAGAAACCATAAAATTTGTAGATGCGGTGATGGGCTCGGGTCATATAACAAGCCGGCCTTATCGAGATTGCCGTATGGGATGATGCGAACGCCAACAATTGAGGTGCGGATAACTCCCCCAATATTCTCATCAGGAATAATGGCCCCAATTTGAAGCCGCTCAGGAACTCGGGATTCGAATTCCACCTGACGGAAACTACGGCAACATCCCGATACATCACCCGCAAGCTTTTACAAATTGCCGAGCAGAAGTTCGGTGGCAGATTCTAAAAGCAAATGGCCCGTCTAGATGGCGGGTCATTTTCGTTCAGGGCGACGTTTATTTCGCTCTCGGGAAGACTTATTCCATGTGATAGAGCATAGATAGCCAAATTGCAGTCCTGGCTAAGGGGAAAAGTTATTATCTCTTTCCAAACGGATCAACTCAATACTATGTGTCGATATTCCCTATTTAAAATGCTCATACCGGATGCTATGAGGCTGATATGTTTCCTGTGTACGAGGAAGAGCTTTGGGCCGCAGAGCCAGAGGCAAGTAGATAAAGCTAGATACGGAAAAAGTCTATACAGTAACTCTCAAATGGAGGAGGGAAGGTTATCAGTCTACCGAGCTGAAAGAATACTACATAAAGCCAAAGGACACACACGCCTTTTTTTCAAGATTGCGAGCTTAAGAGGTGTGGTGGTGGCTACTATCCCCTCAAGTAGTTTTCGGGATTTGTTGAAGTCGCAGAAGAAACTGAACAAATAAGCGAGAAATCGCCATTGAATATGATAACTAAATTTATACAGAAGATATGGGCGGTAGTCGCTGTTCTAGGAGGTGCAGATTTGGAAACTAGGAAGAAGCCATTCTCAAAAGGTGATTGGGTGGAGGTAGTTAATACCAATTTAAGAGGCTGTACAGGATATATTTTAAATCTCCTTTTGGATGAAGAGGGATATAAAGTGAAGATCACTGCCGATCAAAAAGGAAATCATATTGAAGAAGTCATTTGGATAGCGAAAGAGGAGCTTGTACCTTGTGTAAACTTGGTTGATGAGCATGATTTGTTAACTCTTATTGACCTGGCATTAGTAACGAATGATAAACAATGGTTTTTAGAGCTAACGGATCAGTTGCCAGAAAAGCTACTGTTTTAATAATCAAAATTTGTATTAAGTTTACTCATTAAAAAATCCCCCAAAAAGGGGGAGATTTATATTCTACCAGCTTGCCTTCTTAATTCCAGGAATTTGTCCTTTATATGCTAATTCACGGAAACAAATACGGCAAAGCTTAAATTTACGATACACAGAATGTGGTCGGCCACAGCGTTCACAACGAGTATATTCACGGACTTTGTATTTTTGCTCATTCTTGTGTTTTATAATTAACGCTTTTTTAGCCATAGCAAAGCCTCCTTTCTTATAAAAGGTAGGAGAGGTCCTTCATTGTAACCCTATCTACCTCCTAAGTAAATAGGTTGTTCTTGGAAGTAATCATACACAAATAATGGTGAGGACATGAAGCAATTAGATTTATTCTCATTCGCCCTGGAAGATCAAATTAATGATCTAAGACAAGGTGAGGAGATGAAATATTTAGAGGGAATGAAAAGCTGCTGATAAAGAAGCATTGGAGGTACCGGGGAGTTTGATTCTATCAAGGTCCTGAATTTTCTGGAAATGCTCAAAGGTATGTGCGTTAGATTAGATATCAAATATTGAACGGTTAGAATAAAAATGGACAAGGTTACGACCGCATAAATCTGAACGAAGATAGCGAAGTGATTTACTAAGTATGCATTGTGTTTGGAGTAAGGGCTGAAACTTTTTCAATTCAAGGAGAATTTATGATTGCCCTTACTCTTATTAATATTCTACGCATTGATTTTGGAGGTATTCATATAGACTGCAAGCAAAGACCTAGAACACTTTTGCTGGGTCAAAGGAAGGTGGTCCTGCTCCCTAAATATAATTTCTGCAAAAATGGTTGAAATATTCACAATAAAAAAACGCCGCAAAATTGTGGCATAAAAAGGAATGTGTACCCTACAGTAAATGCTTATATCCCAAAATAGTTACCAGCAAGTACCAAATTGAGGTGATCTGGATGAGAGGTTGGCCTTGCTCGTCCTGATAGTATGTCCAGGCTGAATGGTTTTATGCATATTGACTCATACAGCGAAATTAAAAAGAGGCAACTAGCCCCTAATAAACTGGATAGGGCATCACTGAGTTCAAATAACTTTGGTGAAGCTCTAGAAAGTCCAATGCTAAGACAATATCCTATATACACAAGGCTAAAGGCATTTATTATCCACTTTATCCCTCCAAGTTTACTAACTATCTACATTGTATTAGATTGACAAGCCTTTTGGATAGCAGGAATAAGGTGAGAGGTCTTATGTCGTAGTTTGAACATTTAGTGACAAAAAACAAGCAACTCGTTTCCCTTCTATCATAGGAAGAATATCATGTAAATGCCATATATTATCATTAACAATGCTAGTGATATTGGAATAATTTGTTTCATAAATCACCTTGAAACTTTGAAGTATTACGAGCAAGGGCTGAAACTTTTTCAATACTGGAAGATATTAAAAGGGCCCTTGCTCTAGAAGTAGTTTGCCCGTTCATTTTTATATTATACGTTTTTATTTGCGAACAAGGACCTAAACTAGTTGGTTGTGGTTTGATTGGGACCGGTCCTTGCTCGTCCTGATAGTATAGCTAAGATAAATTGCTTTATGCATTTTTGACATAAAATGCGACATAGGAGGAATCGGAATGAGGATTAAAAACTTTCTTATTCACAGAAAAGAACAGTGGGATTTAAACAATTTAAAACCAGTCATTTGTATACACAAAGTCTATGATGGTGGGAAAGGAATCAAAAGAATTTTTTGTTTAGGTTTTAAAAATTGGAAACCTATATTCGATTTTAGCAATCCATTCAAGTATAGGTTTTAGTGAACATTTCGATAATGTTGTGAAATAAAATACGCATTGTGTTGCAATCAAGTGCCAAACTTTTTAAAAGGATATAGGAGTATAGATGAGCCCTTGCTCAATATAAATAAAGTCTCCATTTAATCAGAAATAAACAATTGTTTCAATTACAGAAAAACGAGGAAATAAAATTGCCAAGTAAGATATGTCATTTGTGATCGGTGTGGAAAAAATTAATCTACATTTTAAAAAGCTTGTAACGGTTCGAGTCATAGGATGCAAAAAGTTTTTATGATTTGTTTTAGGAGTAAGCATAAAAGGACATAAAGATTTCTGTGAAGATTGTAAAGAGAAACTCGAAAAGTTCTTGGATAACAAATAAAGAAAGTCAAGATAGAGGGAGTTGATTAGTGATAATAATCTCGAAAGTTCATCAATGAAAAATGGCTCATGAAGAACGCCAGGCTTTACATTAAAAAGCATCCTATCCGGCCAGCCAAGAACGTGGAAAAGTCTGATACTACTTTCGATAAATCTCGGAACGGATTATAGATTGAGAGGTAAAAAAGGTGCGAATGCTCGATGGGGAGAGGATAAATAATGCTAAAGATTTTTACTCCAGTGGATACAAGTGTACGAATGGGTAAATTATGAATGACTATCCAGTCTAAACCTTGCAAACGATCGTCCAATGCGATTATCCAAGACAGTACGGAACGATGGAATTGTCCAAGTTAAATGGAACATGAGAACGGTAAATCTGCCTTTATATACTCAGTAAATAAATAAGAAAAAGCAAAGATTTCTCCCAACTACCCAAATTAATTTAAACATAGGAGGGGTCCTGGATGAAGTTGCCAGCAAACAAATAGAATCCATTCTTAAAGTTTATCATTTTATGATGAACTTTATAAAAATACTCAGGGAATCACTGAAAGATGGGGGAGTAGGACTCAATTTGTGTGAATGAGAGTGTATCTTGATAATTACTATAAAATGAACCGGACGAATCTAACATCATGGTCTTTGTTTTTGGAAGTGGTTATTTTAAATCAGTTTACTTAGTCATTACCAATTGCAAAAATTAAACAGAAATAGAGGCATAGCCTGGTTAGAGGGGTAAATATGGAACATTCAAAGTTTGGAGCGTTTATGATTCAATGTAATAAGTGTTCAAGAGGGTGGTCGCTTTCTGAAAAGGATATGAAAGCAGACATAATTATATGCCATGATCCAGAATGCCATAGTGAATTTTCTATTTACGAGGGAATCAAAAACGGATTGAAAAAAGTAGAGGATGATATATCCCCAAACTTTTTCTTAGCCAATGAAATGTACAATCTAATGATTGAAGTTAAGGTCGGCTACACTACTCATGTTGAGCTACCTGCAAACGTTAATAAAATATATAAAGTGATTTTATTCCCATTAGGACCATTTTTAGCAGGTGCAACTGATATTACTCGGAGTGGTTTCAATGTTTTTACATCTTTACCAGAAAACGATGATGATACTATGGTAGGCGAACAAGGTAAAATCAAGGCTATTATACATTATAAAGGAGAGGATTACCAGGTCCCTTGGCTACACATGCTTCAATATGCTTTTGATGAACTTCGATCTGATGAATACCTAACCAGTATACTCTTATCCGAAATAGCATTAGAGACTTATGTAAATTCAATGCTGACTTTAGGCTATTATGAAATTGGTTTAGATAAGGACAGTATTTCAAGGTTACTAGAAGCTGGGAGAATGCATGATAAGGTAAACCCATTAATGTATAATCTATATGGAGTAAAACTTCAAGGGTCTGAAGTTTGGGGGAAATGGAGTAAAAAGATTCTTGAATGGAGAAATCAGATTGCTCATGGGTCTAAAGTGACTGCAACAAAGGAAGAGGCCATATTAGCCTTTGAATCAGTGGTTGATTCTATTTTTCATTTTATAGAAGGAGTAGATAATCACCGCAAGAAACAAGGTTATCCAAATGGAATGTTTTATAGAACATAATCAAGAGCTCTTAACAGAGCTTTTTTTATTTGATTAAAACTATTCACTAACATAAACAAAAAGAAGTTCAACTAAAACAATTGAAGATGAAGATAAATATGCTGTACTACTTGGTGGCTTTTCTTATGCATTGAAAGGGGTTATTGTCATGTAGATACGTTGGACGGGGGCACAATCAATCTAGCAGTCTAATTATGTATGTAATAAAATTTATATTGGAGGTGATTAAAGATGGATAAGTTAGTTTATGATCGATCCAGGTGCCGGGGGAATGGTTTACAGGAGAAGAATTTTACATTTCAAGACGCAACACATATTAAAGTTATTCTGAGCCTTAAAATGATAAAGTTTCAATCCAGATGAGTCCCACTAGAGATCTAACAGTATCTCCGTCAGAGCGTACAAATGCAGTCAGTTAATGTCTGTGTTGCTGATTTTTTCTTGTCAATCCACATTAATGCAGGTGGGGGAACATGATATGAAGATTATGTTTATCCGGGAGTTGGATCACCAACAATCACATATGAAAATAACATACACACAGAAGTATTGAAACTGGTTAATCTTAATGACCCCGGTAAGAACCAGTCAAACTTCTATGTTCTAAGGGAACAAACATGTCAGCGCGGTTGAACGAAGATAATTTCATCGATAATGCCAATGACGCTGCTAAAACGCTGCTAAATTAAACCAACCACATTCATCGAAAACCTTGCCTGTTACCATGTGAATGGTATTGTAAAGAGTTTTAATCTTACTAAAAAGAGTTCAGCAGTTTATCATATTGTTGTGTCCGGTAATTCTGTAAATTCTTTAAGCAGGACTTATGGGAGCACTACACAGCAACTTAAAAATTGGAACAAAAAAGTCCTTCTATAATCGATGTCTTAAAAATATGCGATTTTGTTTTCGCTGAAAAAATTTTTTTCACCTTTTTTTTCTTTCAATCTTTGTCCAGACTACATATATCACAAAGGAAACAGCAACCACTATCAAAAAGCCATTTGATTCACTATTTTCCCCCATTTGATTTACGGTCCAATTATAATCAAGGAAAAAGTAAGATAGTATGATGCCCATTAATAATGTGCTTAATAATGAAATCCAAACTTTCATTAAAATCATCCCCTTTTCCTTACACTCTATGCCACTTTATTTATCGTATTCCTCTATAACAATCTTGCCCCTTTTAATAATAAGTTAAAAAAACCTTCTAAATCAAGGGTACCTTTATTTATTTTTCCAGTTATTTCTTCAAAAGATACCCTGTGAAAATCAGCAAGCTTCATTAAATTACTCTTCATTGCTCATAATTGCTGATAGTGCATGGAGAAACCACTATAGCTTAATTGCCACTTGGAAATCATGGGTTAAGTTATTTTTTTGATCGTTCCTCTAAAGCTGTCAGCTGGGAATTGAAGGCTATTTAGATAAAAATGAATTGTAGAAGTTTTCGTTGTCGGAACAAATATGACCTTTTTATCTTCCTGAAGATGGCAAAGTGACTTTTACAGTAATCAATAATTTCTTGTTCTGTAAGATTTACTCCCGCATTTTTTATGTGGTTGAAGGGCTTGTCACCAAAGCTGAATATTTCGAGCATGTCTTTCAAACAAAGGATGTAAAGGAAGGAGAGAGTTTTATCCAAGAATTGATAGTAGAAAGGTTGCCGGGAAGAGAAAAGTGGGAACCCCCCAGACAGTTCAAAGGGTGCTCTCATCCTCTTCGGTAGGAAATTTAGCCCGCAAAATTTATAAATAAAACAACCATATGGCTATAATGAAGATTTCATTATAAATATTTAGTGAATGAAAAGTTAAAATAACTGCAGAATAAATACCTGGGCATCATAACCATGTCAGTGGTGACGGAATATAATCAATCCAATTTTAAAAGGAGTGAGGTAAATATGAGTAAAAAAACAATGGGGATTCATCATATAACTGCAATCGTAGGCCACCCACAAGAGAATGTAGATTTCTATGCTGGAGTTTTAGGATTGCGTTTAGTCAAGCAAACGGTCAATTTTGATGATCCAGGCACTTATCACCTTTACTTTGGAAATGAGGGCGGCAGGCCAGGAACAATCATTACATTCTTTCCTTGGGCAGGTGCCCGTCAAGGGGTTATTGGCGATGGACAGGTAGGAGTCACTTCGTATGTCGTTCCGGCAGGTGCCATGAAGTTTTGGGAAGAAAGGCTAGAAAAATTTAAAGTTCTTTATACAAAAATGGAACGTTTCGGAGAGAAATTTTTAGAATTTGATGATCCTCATGGACTTCATTTGGAGATAGTTGAAAGAGATGAAGGGGAAGTGAATTCCTGGACTTTCGGGGAGGTTACCCCTGAAGCAGCTATAAAAGGCTTCGGTGGAGCAACTCTCTTATCAACTCAGCCTGCGAAGACAGCTGATCTGCTTGAAAACATAATGGGACTTGAAGTTGTAGGCCAGGAAGGAGATTTTATCCGTTACCGTTCTTCTGCTGATATTGGAAATATCATCGATCTTAAATTAACTCCAATTGGACGGGGGCGAATGGGTGTGGGAACCGTGCATCATATTGCCTGGAGGGCAATCGATGATCAAGACCAAATGGATTGGCAAAAGTATGTTGCAGATAATGGGTATGGGGTCACACCAGTACAAGACAGAAACTACTTTAATGCTATTTATTTTAGGGAACTTGGAGAAATCTTATTTGAAATTGCTACAGACCCTCCAGGATTTTCCCATGATGAATCCCAGGAAACAATGGGCGAGAAGTTAATGCTGCCTGAACAATATGAGCCGCAAAGGGATAAGATAGAAAGTCTTCTGATTCCGTTTACAGTCAAGGAATTGGATTGAATTTAAAAGAGGTGATGACCCGCTATGCTTTCAATTGACCCAATAGACAATACTGAAAGAGAAAATTATAAATTTTTAATAGGAAGCATCATACCAAGGCCGATTGCCTTTGTAACAACTCACTCAAATGAAGGTGTGTTGAATGGGGCACCATTCAGTTATTTCAATATCGTAACATCAAATCCCCCAATGATATCCTTAGCGATTCAAAGAAAGGAAGGAACGCAGAAGGATACGGCCAGAAATATTATCAACACAAAGGAATTTGTTGTTCATATTGTCGATGAGGAGAATGTAGAAAAAATAAATATGACAGCAGCAGCTCTGCTTCCTGATCAAAGTGAAATAGAATTAGCGCAATTAACTCCAGTTGAAAGTACGAAAATTTCCGTGCCTGGAGTGATGGAAGCGAAAATCCGTATGGAGTGTACCTTGGAACATTCGCTTTCATTAGCGGGTACGGATACTCCTGGCTGTGATTTTATCATTGGAAAGGTTGTTCAATTTCATATTGATGAAGGCATCTATGAAAAGGGAAGAATTGATCCAAGGGGACTCGCCGCTGTGAGCCGTTTGGCTGGCATTAATTATGCAAAGATTGGCGAAATGTTTTCTATCGACAGACCCAAGTAGAATTTAAGTCACTTTTAAAGAAGTGGAGAGGATGAATTTGCAAATTACTTCAGGTATCCATCACATTACGGCTATGGTTAACGATGCCCAGCGAAATATCGACTTTTATGCAGGGGTACTGGGACTTAGGCTAGTAAAAAAACAATTAACTTTGACCGGCCGGAAGTCTATCATCTTTATTTCGGTAATGAAAATGGTGATCCTGGGACGGTTATGACTTTCTTCCCGTGGGAGAAGCAGCTAAAAGGGCGGTTTGGAAGGGTTAGGTCGGGGTGACCAGTTATGTGATCCCTGATCAATCAATAGAATATTGGAAAAAACGGCTGAGGAAATTTGGAGTTAAGTTTATACAAACGGTTCGCTACGGTGAAACCTACCTGCAATTCCGGGATCCAGACGGCCTTGAAATTGAGCTGGTAGAGCGGTCTGAGGGGCATGGACTTTGAAAGACATTCATCCAGAGGTTGCCATTAAAGGATTTGGAGGAGCAACCCTGATTTCGGCAAAGCCAAATAAAACAGCTGAAGTGCTTGAAAATGTATTAGGGCTTGAATGCCTAGGCCAGGAAGAGGGATTCCTAAGATTTAAATCAGAAGCCGAACTCGGAAATCCAATTGATATCAAACTTACCCATTCTGTTCGCGGATTGATGGGGCAGGTACAGTTCATCATATTGCCTGGAGAGCGAAAGATGAAGAGGACCATATAAGGTTGAGAACCCTTCTTCAGGAGAAGGGCTATTATCCAACGGAAATGCTGGATCGCAATTACTTCAAAGCACTTTACTTTCATGAAGAAGGCGGCATTTTGATCGAAATCGCAACAGACCCTCCAGGATTTACCGTTGATGAACCACTAAAGGAACTTGGCAGCAGGGTTATGCTACCTTCTTGGCTGGAATCGAAGAGGGGAGAATTGGAGGAGGCCTTACCCGTTGTAGAGGTCCCTAAATAAAAGGAGGTTAACCATGAAGCACATATTTCAAAAAGGGAAAAATAAATCAAAACCGACCCTATTACTGCTGCATGGAACCGGAGGCAATGAGTTAGATACACAATGTATTGAATCAATTGCTTGCTGTAAAGGTTTTTGAAGGATCATAATCACTATTATCCTGTTACCTTTTCTTCTTAGAGGTCTTTGTTTTGCTTCAATTTCTGCATATGGAGCAAAAAGTATAAGATGATATACTTTCCCTTGAACTTTGGTATTATTATTACGCTTTGCGTTAGGATTCCCTTTCTCCTGTCTCCCCATGAAATAAAACCTGACTTTCTAAAATGTTTAAATGATCAGTCATAGTTTGGCTAAAATTGATAAAAATATTTATGAAACGAAATTAAGGGGGCAGCTTTATGACGGAAAAAAACAATGAACAAATTCAGTCAATTCTAAAAGCGTTGAATAACTGGAAGGGCACGAATATATCCATAAACAAGCAGGAGAAAGATGATATTGATAGGAATACAATATCATTAGAGGATGTGGAAATTGTGCATCAAGTGAAGGATGAAGACGATTATGTTGATCCCTACACAATCCAATTAAAAGGTAAAGGAACCGTCGTTTACCCGAATGGATCATCTCCTCTACCATTAAATAGCTATGAGTTACCAATCAGACAACTTCTATCGTTTGAAGCCTCTCAAGAATTTCTAACAATAAAAACGGACAGAGCCACTTACACTTTAAAAAATAAATAGGGTCCTGAATTTTTATAAGGTTTCCACTGTAAAACCTTTATTAATTAAATTGGCGTGTAAAAGAGTTGGATAACGGTCATGTCAACCTGCAAAGCGTCCAGCATCCTGATTTGTATGTTCTTCCGTTTGTAAAACATCGCCTCTGGCTTTTCCAAATCCTGGCGCGTGAGACGGTTCATTGGGCCCTGCTTAGTTCTCGTCCGGGGCAATATTATCGGTACTGTTGTGTATACCGAGGCATTTGGGATAAGGACCTTGCCGGCGGGATGATTTACTCACTGTAAGACGACCCGACGACGAAGGTGCTCAATAATACGCTTGGATTCCCGTCACCGTAGAAGGGAACTGACGCCTGAGAAACCGCAAAATGAGGTGATGGGCTCGGGTCATATAAAAAACGACCAAATCGAGGTTGCCGTATGGGATGATTCGAAGGCCAACAATTGCGGTGCCCGGATAAATCCCCCAATATTCTCATTAGGAATCATGGCCCAAATTTGTATCCGCTCATGAACTCGGGATTCAATTTCCGCCTGACGGATACTACGGCAACATCCCGATAATCATTCGCAGCTCTTACAAATTGCCGAGCAGGAGTTCGACGAAAGATTCTAAAAGCAAATGATCCGTCAAGATGACGGGTCATTTTCGTTCAGTGTGACGATTAATTGAGCTCTCGGAAAAACTTATTTCATGTGTGGTAGAGCATAAAGCCGTAAGAATTGTAATATAGCTATGCAGCTTAAACCTCCAGCGCTGGAACAGTTCAGCATATCGCTTGGAGAGAGACAAATGATCAGGACCAATTGGAATGGCAAAAGATGAAGCTGAGAATGGATATAGTGTTATACCTTAGCGGTACCAACGGTAAGATACGATATAGTTCTTTATTTAACCATGAAAGAGTTTTACTAGATAGAGCCAACAAGTTAACATTGTTCTAATAGTTAATCAAATCAACGTAAACTCACAAATTCGTTGTCCCAATGTAGAAGTTTGTTGGTCTTATCGCCATCGGCCATCTCTTAAAGGTGAACTGTAAAACGTAAAGAAGGACAAAATCCTGAGTCAAATATATAGAATATTCATTTATTTACTTTCGTTCCTTTTCGGATATTAAAATTGTCTGTTAGCAACAACCAATTTTGTGGGAAAGATAAACCTAACTTCCAATACATAATTCCACGTAAATTAAACTGTTTGATCAAATCAAATTTTGCTTGAACGCTGCGAGCATCCTCAAACCATACTTCATGTAATCCTCCTATATCATCTCTATACCTGAAGAAAGGTGCTTGGGCTTGGTAGTCATATTCAATTTGAGCATTTTTTCTTAGCGCTATAGCAATTGCTTGTTGAGGACTTAGTGCTTTTGCTGGAGGCCCTCCTTGGGGTGGATAAGGAGCAGTCCAGTCATAGCCATATAGATTTTGCCCTAACAATATTTTATTTCGGGGAATCACGCTAACCGCATGCTCTACAACATTACGTACAGGACCGATTGGACTAACTGCTTGAGGAGTACTGTATATATAACCCCAGTCATAGGTCAGAAGGGCATTAAAATCCAGGATACTACCTTGGGATGTATACTCATGAGCTCCATAAATTCCTGTAGTTACATCGGTTGTTTTGGGACCAATTGCGGTTGATAACATTAACCCAGCTGTCTTAAATCGATCTCTTGCTTTCCGAAGAAAATTGTTATACAACTCACGATCTTCAGCCCTCAATAATTCAAAGTCAAAATGAATATCTTTGTAACCAATGTCATTAGCAATTTGAATAATATTTCTAAATAATCGATTTTGAGCTGATACATCAGTAAATATAGCATGAGCAAGGTCAGCGCTGAATTGATATTCTTCTAGATTGCTCACAACGAGAGCATTAACAACTCCTGCAGAACGGGCAATTTTGGGTATATTCTCAATCGATGGGGCATCCAAAGATCCATCACGGTTCGCACGATAGCTAAACATTGCAAGATAAGTAAGTGAACCGATTTTATTACGCACTTCATTAATCATTGTTTGATTAACCGGCGTTCTTGGTTCAACATAGAGCAACACATCAATCGTCGATTTCGGCTGAGGTGGAATATATAAGCGCTGTCCTATTCGAAGAATTGAAGAAACAGATATACGGTTAAAATGAGCAAGCTCCCTGTAGTCCATACCATACATTCTAGAAATGAACCATAATGATTGTCCCTGTTGTACCCAATGATAGCGCCCCACAATAGGGATAACTAACGCTTGCCCTATGACAAGGTGTGAGGGATCAGGGATTTCATTCGCTAATGCGAGTGATTGAAAGGAAGTACCGTAAGCTTGAGCAATGCCGTACAAACTCTGTCCCCTTTTAACAACATGTATTTGCAAAAAAACACCTACTTTCGTTATTGAAAGATTACTATCAATTAACAATATAGGTGTTATAGGTATGTTATTCATAAAATCAACTTAAAGATCAACGTTTAATATCAATTGCAGATCTTTTTTTACCGATAACATCAATTTCTCCGTAATCAAATAGTGGCCGACTGAACGATGTACAGATAAATGCTCCCCGCCCTAGTTTCACAAATCATTCTGCTATATAGCCTAGAAGTGACCCTAAAATCCGGCCAAGGTTGTTCAAAGGACTTGAACAGTGCGATTAAAGATCGATTTAATGTTGCCTAGCTACAAAGACGTCAAAACGTAAGGACATAGAGAATTGGGTCCATAAAGATCGAAGGCACCGAACGAGGATAATCGATTAAATAAACTTCTTTCCCAATAAATGTTTTAACCTTTATTAGTCCTATGTTTTCTCGTAGAGTTATTTTTCGTACACTAGCTTTTTCCCAAGTTCCTATTATATGCTCTTTGTCCTTTTTATTAAGTTGGTTCCAGACAATCTCCCTTATATCTTTTTCATTAGTTTCTTTTTTTTGTTTCCTTCAAAACTCTAAAAAAGAAAGTGGTCAGTATGGAAAAAGATAAGTAAACATTATCAACCTGATATTATTTTATTATCCGTGAGATGGTACCTGCGGTACAACCTTAGTTTTCGTGATTTATGGCTGAAATAATGGAAGAACGGGGACACTTCATTGCTCATACAACGATCATGCGCTGGGTTCATCAGTATGGACCTGAATTAGATGATCGAGTAAGGCATCATCTTAGCCAACCAATGATTCTTGGCGAGTCGATGAGACGTATTTGAAAGTCATAGGTAAATGGATATATTTGTATCGTTCCGTTGATTCTGAAGGAAATACTATTGATTTTTATCTAAGTAAAGCAAGAAATAAGCAAGCAGCCAAGCGCTTTTTAAGAAAGCCTTGGCTTTTTCGCAAATTTCTAAGCCTCGTGTGATAACAGTAGACAAGAACCCAGCTTATCTCATCGCTATCCAAGTGTTAAAAGAAGAAAAAGAGTGACTGAAGGCATCCAATTAAGGCAGGTTAAATATCTCAACAATATCGTGAAGCGGGATCATCGTTTTATTAAAAAACGAATTCGCGCGATGCTTCGATTAAAGTCCTTACGGACTGCCAAACGAATTATTTCGGGGATAGAGGCTATGCACATGATCAAAAAAGGACAGACTCTTCAAAGGGAGAATTCTGTCCAAAATCAAAAAGAATTCATCCTTCAAGTATTTAGACTATTTACTTATGGCCAGGGCTTTTTTATATTTTCTTCAAGTATTTGCACCAGAGCCCCCACGATCATCGACAAAGCAAGCGAACTGTTTTCGCTTCCCAATATAAATTCCGACTACGGGTGTTTTAGTAATGGAATTAAATTAATGATCGGTATATTCCCTTGTTTAAATGCAAAAAAGAGACGTAACTGATTTTATTAATTATTCAGGGACCGGATGCTAAGTGATTTGTAAAGAAAAATTGCCTAATTGTTTTAATTTTTTTACAAATCAAACTAGCGAATTCCATTTCCCGTCTGATGTAGCGCAACTTTAGCTTTTGTGAATTGGCATAGAAATTGCAAATAGGTTTTATAACAGTGAATTTATATATTAAGGAGTGGCTAATGTGACACAGGAATTCCATCCATTACTTAAAGGAGCGATTGAATTACATGTTCATAGTTCACCAAGTTTGTTTCCAAGGAAGCAAACCGACTGGGAACTAATAGAGGATATTAAAAGTGCTGAGATGGCGGGTGTGGTTTTAAAGGCACATGAAGCTCAGACAGTTGACCGGGCAAGTTTAATCCGGGAAAAAGAACCCGGAGTTCATGTGTACGGGGGACTGGTGTGCAATTATTTTACAGGAGGGTTGTCTCCAACCGCAGTAGATGCAGCGATCCGTTTAGGGGCGAAAATCATTTGGATGCCTACTTTTTCTGCTGAAGAGCATCAAAGGTATTTTGGTAAAAAGAAAACCAAATTCTTTAATAGCAAGCGTTCTATGAAGCACCCTGGTTCCGGCATTGAAATTTGGGATGAAAACAAAAAACTCCTGCCGGAAGTACATGAAATCTTAGAACTGGTTGCAGAGGCGGATATTGTGTTGGCAACGGGACATCTGGCTGCTGAGGAAGTGCTTGTATTAGTGGAGGCAGCTATTGAGAAAAAAGTTGAGAAAATTTTAATTCAGCATACAGATTTAGGTATTGCCAGAGTGCCTTTTGAATTAGAAAAAGAATTAGTGAAAAAAGGGTGCATCCTGGAAAAATGTTATTTAGCATGCAGTGAAGACTTTAACGATATTTCCCCAAGGGAAATGGCTGAGAGCATTAAAGTTCTTGGAGCTGATTCCTGTGTAATGGTGACAGATTACGGACAGCGGCATAATATTGCACCTATTAAAGCCTTAAGTAATTTTATAGAAGAGATGCTGGCATATGGAATAACAGAAGATGAGATTACTAAAATGATAAGTGACAACCCTAAGAGGCTGCTGGGGATTTAGAAAGGATGAATAAATTGGAAGATGCTATAGTAAGAGAAATCGAGGGAATTATTCCTGCTAATCGTGTTCTCACCAGTATGGAAGAACTATATTCTTATAGCTATGATGCTTCTTTTGGTGAATATTTGCCCCAATTGGCCATCCAGCCTGAGAGTGTAATTGAAATTAGTAAGATTATGAAAATAGCAAACAAGCATAAAATCCCAGTCTATCCAAGGGGGGCGGCGACATCCTTAAGCGGGGGTCCGTTGCCTATTGAAGGTGGAATCGTCCTGGATATGACACGAATGAATAAAAAATTAATCATTGATTGTGAAAACTTATTAGCCATTGTATCTCCTGGGGTTACGACTGGTGAGATTCATTACCAGGCAGAAAAAGCAGGGCTATTTTATCCTCCGGACCCGAGCAGTTCTAAAGTGTCCACTATTGGCGGCAATTTATTAGAGAATTCAAGCGGGCCGAAGGGACTGAAATACGGGACGACTAAGGAATACGTGATCGGATTGGAAGTAGTAACACCCGAAGGGAAAATTGTCCGAACAGGCGGGAAAACGGTTAAGAATGTCACAGGTTATGATTTAACAAGATTAATTGTTGGATCTGAAGGGACTCTAGCAATTGTAACGGAGGCGACATTGCGGTTAATTCCAAAACCGAAGGCGTGCAAGACTTTATTAGCCACATTTAGTAGATTAGTTGACTCAGGATACGCCATAACCAAAATTTTGTCTTCAGGAATTATGCCGGCAGCCATGGAATTAATGGATAACGCATGTATAAGGGCGGTTGAGAATTTTAGTCCGTGCGGGCTTCCGGTAAATGCCGAAGCGCTTGTCATTATCGAAGTGGATGGGCATCCCTTAGCCATAAATGAGGAAATTGAAAAATGTGAAGAGATTTGCTGGCAAGTGGGAGCAGCTGCTGTTAGAACTGCCAGAACAGATGAGGAAAGAGAAGAAATATGGAAAGCTCGCCGAATGGTTTCCCCTGCCATCACACAAATGGGGCCGACTAAAATTTCTGAGGATGCTACGGTTCCTCGAAGCCAAATTCCTGCCATGATGGAGAAATTGAGCCAAATTCGAATAAAGTACGAATTAAACTTAGTGGTTTTTGGTCATGCAGGCGATGGGAATTTACACCCAAATATCATTACGGATAAACGAAATATCGAAGAAATGAAACGAGCCGAAAATGCGGTAAGTGAAATATTTGAAGCTGCTGTTTCACTTGGAGGAACGCTATCAGGCGAGCATGGAATTGGGACGCTTAAAGCGCCATATATGGAAATGGAGCTTGGGGAAGCGGGTCTTGATCTCATGAAAAAAGTAAAAAACGCCTGGGATCCTAACAATATATTAAATCCGGGAAAAATCTTTCCAAAAGCGGGGCAAACAAAGGTGGTGTTAGTTTAACATGAATGCTCCATTGAAAAAAACGCAAGATGTGAGTGAAGACAATAAATCTATAAATTCGCTTTCTCTCTTTTCAAAAAAGGGCAATCGGTTATACGAACTAGCCTATGAAGCCACTAATCAGTGTATCCAGTGCGGATATTGTTTGCCTGCTTGTCCAACATACGAATCAATGGGAAAAGAGTCCGCATCACCAAG
>NZ_SOEE01000024.1 GCF_004366035.1 Cytobacillus oceanisediminis | reverse complement strand
GAGGGTCCTGTGTTACAGAGAGTAGAGTATCTAGCCATTTCAATGTGGTTGATAAAAATATTAGCAAACATATCTTTAAGCTTATGGGCGGCATGCCGTGGAATGAAAAACATGTTTCAGATCAAACCGCGTGCGAGCTTGCTCGCTTTTTTGGTCGGAATTCTGATATTAGAGTATTTTGTGAAGGAACCTAACATATTTCAATGGATTTCCGAGTTTTATTTAGATGCCGGACTTTATTTTATTTATGGATATATCCCGTTAATGTTCGTCGTCACGCAAATAAAGAAAAATTGGAATAAGGCGTAGTAATAATAGATGCAACCTTAAAGGAATGGTTTATAATTCAGCCATGTTTAGTGAAATTCACAAATAGGGAAAAGGCTATGGAGTATTCTTTGAACTGTCACCCGTGAGATAGTCACTTTGAAATAAATGCTCCTTATTTTAAGTTTTTAATCGAACCATTGATAAGACGAGAGGGGATCTATAACAGGCGATTCTCCCTAGTCTGCCTCCTGTGGAAATCTTCTTGGAAGCACGCTTTCAACTGGAGGCCACTAGATATGACAAACCATAGAAATGTCTGTTTCGATGGCGTCATGTATTCCCCGCTCAAATGAGGAATAGCTGCTGTTTGAATAAATGCCAGTTAAACAAGCCGTTATCAGGAGGAGGCTGGTGAACGATCGGTAGAAGGTAAGTTTCGTGCTGCTATGGCTTGTACCAAGTTCCTCGAGACGGAAAATGAACTTCTAAAAAAGCTCGAAGCACTTGAAGTCTTAACGACTTCCGATGCTATTTGTATATATGACTTACATTTCAAGAATAAATTCTAGAATAAGCCCTTCCGACTAGAGTGGATATTATTGGGACAAATAAGGTAACTTTTCACATCTTAATTTTTTTTTATTCATGACTAGTACCTATAAAATAGGTTATTTCATTAGTACGAGATTGCACTTTCTGACATAGGTTGTTAATCTAGAAAGCCAATTCAGAGAGGGGATCTTTACATGCATTGCAGACCAAGACCATCGCAGGTAATGCCTGCTATTGTTCATCCTACAAAATGTTGTGTGACTCATTCGTTCCAAAATGTCGTGGTTCCTCACATTCACCCTACTCATCATACTCATGTTAACCATATTAATTATGAGAACCAGTATTCCTACCCTCATACTCATTCAACTGTTAATCAAATGACAACTTCTAATATAAATCTTGGACCAGGTCCCGGCATAGCGGGAGCATTTAGCCCAGGAATGGGTATTGGGAATGGATGTGGATATGGGGGACCAGGAACAGGAGTAGCGGGAGAGTCAATTTGCACGGACATGGTACCTAAGCAAGGGCCATGTTTTTACGGAAGATAAAGAAATGTCTAAAGCCCTTCTTACACAAGTAGGGCTTTAAGTATCTTCTTCAGTAATATCCTCCACTGACACTCCGTAAAATTCAGCAAGTTTTTCTAATTTACTCTTCTTAGGAACATTAGAATTTCGCTCATAATTACTGATAGCAGTTCGAGAAACCCCTATAGCTTTAGCTACATGTTTTTGTCTCAATCTTTTTTTTAGTCTAAGTAATTTTAAGTTCATCCCTAAGTTTCCGTTCATATACTCACCCAATCGTTATTTTGGTTGCCTAAACAAAATCTTTAATCTCTAGACGGTCTTTTATGCCTTAGCACTTTAATTACAATTTTTCATCTTTTTCGGCAACCGACTCGTAAAAAACTATCTTCTGGTGGCACCAGGCTGAATTTCTTATACAATGTCGTTGATATCATTTTTCTCATTCCAGGTGAAAAAATGTATTGATATCACTCCTTTACATTCTAGACTTTCTTTTAGAAGTTACATTAAGAATCATTAAAATACATTGAAATCCATTGAAATCCGTCGCCAGTATGGCTTTTCATTTCCTTACCTTCTTACCATGCATTTTCATCCATGATTATCGTCATGGGGATTTGGATGCAGGAGCATATCCTTTTTCAAAATACCCTAGTACAGTTTTTTTGAAGTCCATCATTGAGTAATACCTCGGAAAACAAAGTTATTGGGTTTTGAAAAACGATTTATCAATTTCGCCCCACTGGCCTCTAAACATTACACCCCATCCACCAAAGAAAAATGTTGTCCATGAAATCCTGCTTTTACATCTTTAATAACACCTTTAATTATGCAATTTCTTCTTTTTCTCTCCGTAAATTAATTCGTCTACAGTGATGTCTGTTTTTGCAATCAACGCGCATATCGAATGTCTGGTTGAGTCTTGATTTGCCTACATTTTGAAAGGGTTTTTCAGTAACTTCGCAAATAGTGTTAATAGATTTATTTTTTATCTTTTCTTTCAATTCATTAGTCGATATTATTTTCAAACTATGTAGACTCCATTGCCTTTTATAATTTTCGCGCTTTTCTTACAAGCATCTTCGAAAAAATATTTTATACTACGTGTAGGGCGTTTTTATAGTCATTTGCTCATAGATTGGATTACATCTACTAGCGATATTTACCCATAAGTTTATTTTTAATCCATTGAAATAGGTAAACTCTGTTTTGTAAATGAGGGTATCATTAACGTTAACGATTTTTGTGTAGACTGAAAGTTCACTTTCGGATATCGACAAATGGATTCTAAAACTTTTAAAAACAAGACAAATCCGATGAAATTGTTATTGTCGTTAAACTTAAGATAATTTCAGCATTAGAGGGTACGTTTTTCTAAAACGTTGAATAATTTTATATGGGGGTGCTAATGGTAACTCCCTTTTTATATCTCTATGATGGGGCAGGTTTAAAAAGGTGTAATATTCTGGGTCCGTTTCTCTCAAGTGTTGGCCAAAGGGTTTAGAATCAGGCTGTTAGCTCCATTGACAAGATGAATACATTGTTTACAAGCCAACAATGAATAAGCAATAATAATTGATTATTTCTTTACGAGATATGTTAAATGAAGATTCACAATGGAAAAGAGATGTCAATTTAAAAAGCCTAATTTGTCAGCATTTTAAGAGCAATTAGGCTTTTTCTTTTCCCTATTAAAGTGCCCGTTTGTGGAACATTGGAACTTTTCATTTAGATATATAGTCTTTACGATATTATTTCCTTTACCTTGCCAGACCACCTGTATTAATAAATATAATTTGATTTACAGTCATATTACCTTTTATTGCGGGCTTTTTTTAAACTTTTTTAACAGTCCTTTAAACCTTCCTTCTTTCTCAGACAACTCAATTTCTTAAGATGTTGCATACGAGTTATCGGATATAACAGCAACTATTACCGTAAATATGAAGGGCTGCTTGGATGATTCTCTGTTAAATCTACTCTTTACACCTCTAACATCTCAATTAATTCAAATAAATACTGAGTACTAGGCTTGAACTCTCAAACTAAATGATCTCCCGAAATTAGGACAAATAAAATATAAGGCATCATAATGTAAGGGTATTAATTTAAACGTATAGCAGAGTTTTGAATAATTTTAGCGGTAGGAATGATTGTCCGGGAAGCCAATATTTTATTTTCTTTAATTTTTGCAAACAGAAGTCTTGTGCCCGCATCTCCAAGTTTTTTTACCGGTATCTCGATACTTGTCAAAGATGGGGACAAGAAAGGCGTAAAGCTTGTATTGCTATAGCCTGCAATGGATAGGTCATTAGGAATAGAAACCATACATTCTGCTGCAGCTTTGTAAATGCTCATTACTTTTAAATCGTCTGTTGCCAGTACAGCTGTCGGTAGGTGTTTGGTTTTTAACAGCCCTTTTGCAGATTCATATGCGCTTTCTACTGTATAGCCGCTATCTATAACCCATTTTTTTTGTACCGTCACTCCGTATTGGGCCATGCAATCTTTATAACCCTGCAGACGGTCAATAGAAACATGATAATCAAGAGGGGAGTGTAGACATGCGATATTCCTGTGACCTAATTCGATTAAATACTTTGTGAGATCATAGCTATCCTGATAGTTATTGGTATCTACAGAGAATATATTTTTGTATTTTCCCTCAACCTTACCAATCACAACAATTGGCAGGTTAAAGATATCTAATTGCCTAAAGAAATCTTCATTGGCAGGGGAGCTTAGCATAATAATTCCCTTAATCATCTTTTCTTTAATTTTTTTGATGCATTTTTCCAGCTCATCTTTTCCGTTTTGAGATGTCTGTAATATGACATCAAAATTATGTGCTTCTGCATTTTTAGAAATAGTATGAAGTATTTCTGAGAAAAATGGATTATTCGCAGTCGTTTTTGCAGACCGGGACACCACCATAATTGCATCGAAGCCGGAGGAAAGAGCCCGGGCTAATTTGCTAGGCTGATAATTTAGTTCTTCAATCGCTTTCAAAACACGCTCTCTGGCTTCGGCAGAAATATTGCTTTGGTTATTTAAGACACGAGATACAGTTGATTTAGAGACATTCGCCATTCGGGCAATATCATAGATTGTGTGACCCAAAAACCTCTCCTCCTTTTTAGGTTTTTAATTTTTACAATAGTTGTGTAACTTTACAATTACTTATCAAGATTTTGGGAATATTGTTATGGGAGCGATACAGGTAAATTATATGAACCAATACAATTTTCAGCAATAAAAAATTAATTACGTCCAGAATTGTTATGTTAGATACAAGATTGACAGAAAAGTATTAATTATATTATATTTTAATCGTGGGAGCGGTACCAGTCAAAACAAATTAACTTTTATGGGAGCGGTACCATATCTTTATTATTATTCATTCTTTCAGTTTGGAACATTGCTAATGATTTTTTTAAAGAAAATTGGGAGCGGTACCACAAGGAGGAGTTTATGGAAAAATTAAAAGAAAGACTTTCGTATATTTATAATGATCGGGATATTGATGGATTAAGTAAGGCGATTGTTGAGCGAATTAACAGAACTAAAGAGAAAACGCTTAAACCGCGAAAACAAAGATGGGATGAGAAAGATGTTGTTCTGATTACCTATGGTGATCAGTTCCAGGAAAAAGGGAAGCCAACCCTGGATACGTTCAAAACTATGTTTGACAAACATCTAGCAGATAAGTTTGAGATTGTCCATATACTGCCTTTTTATCCTTACTCATCCGATGATGGCTTCTCTGTCATTGATTATAAAAAAGTAAAACCTGAGCTTGGAGATTGGCAGAACATTAAAAACCTGACTGGTTCAGCGAGGATTATGTTTGATGATGTATGTAATCATATATCCGCTGAAAGTGAATGGTTTCAGGAATATCTTAAGGGCAGTCCAGATTATGAAAATTTCTTTATTGAAATGAACCCAGAAACTGATTTAAGTGCAGTTACAAGACCAAGAGCCCTGCCCTTGCTGACAAAATTTACTTTAGCAAATGGCGAAGAAAAGCATATTTGGACTACTTTCAGTGAGGACCAGATTGATTTGAATTTTAGTAATCCCGAAGTGCTTTTGAAAATGATTGATGTGCTGCTATTTTACATTGAACAAGGGGCAGAATATATAAGACTGGATGCTATCGGATTCATGTGGAAAGAGATTGGAACTTCCTGTATTCATCATGAAAAAACACATGAAATTGTGAAGCTTTTTCGAGATGTTACATATGAGGTTGCAAAAGGAACGGTCATCATTACAGAAACCAATGTCCCTCATACAGATAATGTGTCCTATTTTGGAAATGGAAATGATGAAGCCCATATGGTTTATCAGTTCCCGCTTCCGCCGCTAGTCCTTTACTCCATTCACAAAGGAAGTACCAGTGCTCTTACCAACTGGGCAAGCAAACTGCAGCCTGCGGGCAAAAACACTACGTTCTTTAACTTCCTTGCATCTCATGATGGGATTGGGGTAAACCCAATCCGCGGAATAATACCGGAAGAAGAAATACTTGAAATGATTGAGAGCCTAAAAAATGAGGGTGCACTTGTTTCATATAAGAAAAATCCGGACGGAAGTGAAAGCCCTTACGAAATCAATGTGACATACTTGGATGCATTGAATAAGAAAGTTGATCAAGATGAAATCCGTGTAAAGAGGTTTATGGCCGCACACTCGATCCTGCTTACGCTTCCAGGAGTTCCGGCAGTGTATATACAAAGTATGCTTGGATCGAGGAATGATTATGCTGGAGTCGAAAAGACAGGCATGAATCGATCAATAAACCGCCAAAAATATAACTTTAGTGATATCGCTGAAGAGTTAACCAGTAAGAGTTCATTGAGGAATATGATCTTTACTGAAATGACCAAGATTATTCAAACTCGGAAAGAAGAGTCACTTTTTCATCCAAATGCTGCAATGAAGGTTTTGGATTTCGGTGATAAGATATTCGCCTTTAAACGTTTTAATGATCAAAATGAAAGCCTTTTCGTCATTAATAATCTCACCAATGAGACTGCAGAGTGTGAAGTAAGCGGAAGATTTATCGATGTTGTCACTGGGGAAAAGGTAGTTAATAGAGGCTCTCTCAAATTAAAACCATATCAATTTCTGTGGCTGAAGCCAATCTACTAGGGGGGAAAGAAAATGATAAAAAAAGGTTTAACCATTGTTGGTACATTAATGTTGGCGGCTGGTTTGACAGCATGCGGAGGAGGAGAAAAACAGGGTGCGGATGGAACAACGACGATTGAATTTATGCACTCTTCCGTTGAACAGGAGAGACTAGCGGTTATTAATAAGCTAGTAGAAAAGTTTGAAAAGGAAAATCCGGATATTAAAATCAAACAGGTTCCAGTTGAGGAAGATTCCTATAATACGAAAATTGTTACTTTAGCAAGTGCAGGAAAACTTCCTGAAGTGCTTGAGGTGGGACAGGACTATGCAAAAGTAATGGACAAAGATCAGCTAATCGATAAAGAAGCAGTAAAGGAATCACTTGAAGCGACGGGGGAAGGGAATTTTTATGACGGAGCTCTAAAACTAGTCAAAACAGAAGATGGCAAGCAATATACCGGTGTTCCGATCAGCGGTTGGGTTCAAGGTATTTGGTATAAAAAGGACATGCTTGCAGAGAAGGGCTTTGATGAACCGAAAAATTGGGATGATGTTATGGCCATTGCGAAAGCCTTTACAGATGAAGCCAATAAGAAATATGGAATTGCATTGCCTACTGTAGAGGGCGGTTTTTCAGAGCAGGGATTTTCACAGTTTGCACTTTCAAACAATGCTAATGTGCTTGATGAAAAGGGCAATCTTAATGTCAATACTCCTGAAATGAAGGAAGCATTGGCCTATTACAAGGAATTGGCTCAATATACAATGCCGGGATCAAATGATACCACTGAAGTTAAAGACTCATTTATGAATGGTACCGTACCAATGGCACTTTATTCCACATATATTCTTCCATCTGTATTTGAAAATGGGAATACAGATAATATTGGATTTGCTATTCCTGAGCAAAAATCTAAGGCTGTTTTTGGTACAGTGTCGGCTCTAACTATTTCTTCAGGACTTGAGGATACGGAAAAAGAGGCTGCGCAGAAATTCACAGAATTCCTGGCCAAGCCGGAAAATATGACTGAATGGGTGCTTATGTCCCCAGGAGGTGCTCAGCCCGTAAATGAATTAGTTACGGAAAATGTAGACTATCAAGCAAATGAGATTGTAAAATCTTTCGGTGAACTCTCAACTGAAATTGCTGCTTCTTTTAATGAAATTCAGGTGTTTGGCCTGGTTGACGGCAAAAACTTCCTTAAAATGGGGGATATAACGAGTTCAGGTGAATTTCCTAAATTAATCAACAACATTACAGTTGGCGGCAAGGATATTGATAAAGAACTGCAAAATACTGAGGAAGCAATAAAAGATGTTATTAATTAGATAACAACACAAGGGGGGAATTACCAAATGGGTAATTACCCTCTGCTTTTTAAATTTTGTTGCCTGGGCAACTCTAAAAGTAAAGCTTCAGGGGGATACCATGAAAATACTAAAAAAAGAGAAATCAGATCTGAAACTTGCGATGATATTGCTTTTTCCAAGTATGTTTTTAATCTTATTGCTCGTTGCCTATCCCATGATCTCCAACATTCAAATCAGCTTTTTTGAACAGCCGGTGAATCCGCTATTACCAGCAACTTTTGTTGGATTTGGAAACTATATTGATATTTTAAAAGACGGTGAATTTTTTAAATCACTGGGGCTTACATTTTTATATACTTTTCTTGCCGTTGCTGGAAGCACAGCGTTTGGTTTAGCTGTTGCTATTTTCTTTAATAGGCCATTTAGGTTCAGAAAAATTGCCCGCTCTTTAATCATTCTATCCTATGTGACACCATCTATATCTTTAGTTTTCGCATGGAAATACATGTTTAATAACGGATATGGCATTATTAACTTTTTGGGTGAAGACGTTTTTCATCTGTTTGACCATGCTCCGTTATGGTTTGATAATCCGATCAGCAGCTTCATCCTCGTTGTTCTGTTTGCGATCTGGAGATACTTCCCATATGCTTTTATATCGTTATTGGCAATCCTGCAAACAATAGATACCACTTTATATGAAGCCGCTGAAATAGATGGGGCATCCACTTGGCAGAAGTTTAAAATTGTAACTCTTCCTGCCATCATGCCTGTGCTTGTGACAGTCATAACTCTGCGTTCCATTTGGCTGTTCTATATGTTCACAGATGTTTATTTGTTAACAAATAAAGTAGATATCCTGGGCATTTATTTGTATGAAACAGCATTTGCGTTTAATGATTTGGGCAAGGCTGCATCCATTTCGGTTATTCTCTTTATTATTCTTTCCATTGTTATCGTGCTATCAAGAAAGAGGGTGAAGTTCTAATGGCTATGGCAACCAGCAAAAAAAATAAAAATGCAAGGAAAGCGGCTTTTTATGTTGGTCTCTTGAGCCTTCTCACTGTTTCTTTATTTCCGTTTTTCATCATGCTTATGACCTCCTTGAAAAGTTCTAAAGA
Organism: Cytobacillus oceanisediminis; assembly: GCF_004366035.1. Lineage (GTDB taxonomy): Bacteria > Bacillota > Bacilli > Bacillales > Cytobacillaceae > Cytobacillus > Cytobacillus oceanisediminis_C. Next base: position 15,954 of record NZ_SOEE01000024.1, on the reverse strand, counting down.
GGCAGTATCGACAAGTCCTACATTCTTTCCCAAGGATTGGACATTTCAGCATTATGTAGATATCTTCAATCCTGATATTTTTCCGTATATCACTTATTTTCGAAATAGTTTAACAGTTGCACTTACGGCAGCAATTCTTGCGGTTGTTATTGGAATTTTAGGGGCTTATGCACTTTCCAAGCTGAAATTTATGGGAAGAACGACTATTAATGCAAGTTTTTACACCGTTTACATGTTTTCGGGAATTCTTCTGGTTGTGCCTTTATTTAAAATTATTTCTGGCCTTGGTCTATACGATACCAGGACGGCGCTGATAATAACCATGATCGTGCAAACCCTGCCAACAGCCATTTTCATGCTTAAAAGTTATTTTGATACGATTCCGGATGATCTTGAGGAGGCAGCAATGATTGACGGGTTAAACAGAGTGCAGATTATTTTCTACATCATTATTCCTCTCTCTATATCTGGAATTATATCGGTTTTTGTTTATTCCTTTATGGTGGCATGGAATGACTATTTATTTGCATCCATCTTCTTATCGGATTCTGCAAACTTCACCTTGCCAATCGGGTTGAATGCTTTATTCAGCACACCGGATTATATATGGGGAAGAATGATGGCTGCCTCTCTTGTTACTGCTCTGCCAGTTGTCATTATGTATGCTATTTCCGAACATCTTATTAAAGGCGGAGCGACTGAGGGCGGCGTTAAAGGTTAATAACAGTTTCTATTAAATATTGAGAGGATGTTAAAGGAATATGAAAAAACTAGTTGCAGTAAAACCAATGGAAGCTGCATTGATAGAATATGAAAATCAGGAAATAAAACCGAATGAAGTAAAAATCGAAGTGGAGTATGCCTCCCCAAAGCATGGTACAGAGGTAATCGATTTTCGAGGATTGACTCCTTTTATGGATGAAAATTTCTCAGAAGAATGGAGGATGTTCCTTCCTCGTGAAGAAGGATCTGCACCCGGGATCGTATTTGGGGAATTCCAGCTGGGAAATATGGTAGTCGGAAAAATTATTGAAGCTGGAAGTGAAGTGACTGATTACAAAGAAGGAGAAACCGTGTGCACCTATGGGCCTATTATGGAAACCGTTGTAGTAAACGCGATTGGTAACCACCGCCTGCGGAAAATGCCTGAGGGCGGAAAGTGGCAGAATGCTGTATGCTATGATCCAGCCCAGTTTGCCATGAGCGGTGTGCGTGATGCAAATGTCCGAGCTGGTGACTATGTAGTAGTTGTCGGATTGGGAGCGATAGGCCAGATTGCGATTCAGCTTGCGAAAAAAGCGGGTGCAAGTATTGTAGTCGGAGTGGATCCGCTTGAAAATCGCTGCGAAATCGCCCTTAAAAATGGGGCAGATGTTTGCTTTGATCCGACTGCGTGTGATGTAGGGCTGGAAGTAAAAAAATTAACAAAAAAACTGGGGGCCGACTCCATCATCGAAACAAGCGGGAATTCTGCTGCTCTTCAGGCTGCTCTCAGAGGCATTGCATATGGTGGAACAATCTCCTATGTTGCTTTTGGAAAAGCGTTTCCGGAGGGTCTGAATTTCGGACGCGAAGCCCATTTTAATAATGCAAAAATCGTATTCTCCCGTGCAGCAAGCGAACCAAACCCTGACTATCCGCGATGGAATAGAAAGAGGATTGAGGACACTTGCTGGGAGTTGTTAATGAATGGGTACCTGAATTGTGAAGACATTATCGATCCGGTTGTGCCATTCTCAGAAAGTGCTGAAGCATATATGCACTTTGTTGATCAGCGGCCTGAGCTTAGCATCAAGATGGGAATTTATTATAAAAAATAGTCTGAGGAGGTACCTCTATGAAGATTGGAACGCAGAATCAGCCATTCTTTCCGGAGAATATAAAGGATAAGCTGCATTATATAAAGGAAATAGGCTTTGATGGCTTCGAGATTGACGGTAAATTGCTTGTTGACCATCTTGAAGAGGTTAAAGAAGCCATTGTCGAAACGGGTATTCCTGTAACAACAGCCTGTGGAGGATATAGCGGCTGGATCGGCGATTTCATCGAAGAGCGCCGGCAAAACGGCCTGGCAGATATAAAGAAAATACTGGAGGCTCTACAGGAAATCGGCGGAAAGGGAATTGTCGTCCCGGCAGCGTGGGGGATGTTCACTTACCGGCTCCCTCCCCATGTCTCTCCAAGAAGTGAGGAGGGGGATTGGCAGGCAGTCAGTGACTCTTTGAAATTCCTGGACAAAGCAGCCGAGGAAACCGGAACTCTTATCTTCCTGGAGCCGTTAAATCGCTACCAGGATCATATGATTAATACACTGGCAGATGCCAGGCTTTATATTGAAAAAAATCAGCTTAAAAACGTGAAAATCATGGCGGATTTTTATCATATGAACATCGAGGAAGATGACATTTCAGAAGCACTGCATAAAAACCGGGAGCTGATTGGGCATATTCATCTTGCTGATAATCACCGATTTCAGCCAGGAAGCGGTTCACTTGATTTTAAGAAATATTTCAGTCAATTAAAAGAAGAAGGCTATGAAGATTTCCTGACAATTGAATGCAGGGTAAGAGGCGAGCACCCTGAAGAAGAATACAAAAAATCACTTCATCACCTGAGATCATCTTTGACATGAGAGGAGCTTCACAGTGGAAAAAAAAAGAGTGGCAATTATTGGCGGGGGACAAATTGCCGAGAAGGTACATGCTTCATACTACCGCAAACGTGAAGAGCTTGAAATCGCTGCAGTTGTAAGCCCCAGCGCTGATCGTGCCAGAAGTTTTGCTGAGCGTAATGGCATTTCCCATTATTATACGGATGCTGCCGAAATGTTTACAGCAGTCAATCCTGATATCGTCAGTGTCTGCACTCCCAATAAATTTCACTTCAAATATGTAATGCAAGCCCTGGAAGCTGGCTGTCATGTACTGTGTGAAAAGCCTCCTGCGATTTCTGCTGATGAAGCCAGGAAAATGCAGGAAGAAGCAATTCAAAATAAACGTGTTCTTGCTTATAACTTTCATCATCGCTTTGCAGATGATGTTCAAATCCTCAGGGAAAAGGTAGCTGAAGGTATTCTTGGAGATGTGTATGCAGTTAAAGCTAGTGCATTGCGCAGAAGTGGTGTACCCGGCTGGGGCAATTTTACGGATAAGACTTTACAAGGCGGCGGACCTCTTATTGACATAGGAGTACATATGCTGGATGCTGCTCTGTATGTCCTTGGTTTTCCGAAAATAGAAAAGGTGACAGCGAAGATGTTCCAAAAAATCGGCACCAAAAAATCCGAAGGTTCATTTGGGGAATGGGATCCGAATAAATTCGAAGTGGAGGATTCCCTTTTTGGGTTCATTGAGCTTGAAGGAGGAAGGCTTCTTCAGCTTGAAACATCCTTTGCTTTAAATATGAAGGAAACCTCGATTATGAATGTAGAATTTTACGGAGATCAGGCTGGCGCCACCCTGCTGCCTGCCCATATTTATACCGATGAAAAAGGCGGACTTGTAACTTTATTGAAGCAAGAGAAGGCTGACCCGGATCGCCAGGAAAAAGGCATGGCTGCATTTATTGATAAATGCCTGGGGGAAGATGTCATGCTGGCAGATGGAAAACAGGGATATATCATCCAACAATTAGTCGAAGCGCTCTACCAATCTGCTGAAAAAGGTGAAAGTGTATCCTTATGAATAGAGAAATGATGATTGAAAATAATAAATTTGATTTGCGTTCTTTGAACAAATTTGCCAGTGTAATGGCTCAAGGCAACGGTTATTTGGGCCTTAGGGCTGCACATGAAGAAGATTATGCAGGGCAGACGCGCGGTCTATATGTTGCAGGCATTTATAATAAAGCCACAGCCAATGAATCGTCCGATTTGGTAAATCTGCCGGATGTGCTGGCAATGAAAATCGAAATGGACGGCGAAATCTTCTCTCTATTAACAGGGGAAGTTTTGGGATTTGAACAAAGATTGAATCTGGAAACGGGCGAGCTGGTAAGGGAAATCCTCTGGAAAAACAAAGCTGGCGCCCGCTTTCAGCTGGTTTTTCAGCGTTTCGCGGCCAAGCATCACCTTCATATTATTGCCTCTAAAGTGACAATAACCAGCCTGGATAAAAACGCAAGCTTGAAAATTGTTTCAGGCATTAGTGCACAGCAGACTAACTTCGGCCGGCAGCATTTAATAGAAGAAAGTGTCCGGGTATTTAATGAGAAAATCATGCAGGGTGTCTATAAAACTACGGAATCTGGGCATTTGATTACCTTGGCGGCACAAAACATACTGCCTGAAGGAAGCGTGATTTCATTTTCTTCGAAAAATAGGGAGTTAATGTCATCAATCAAAAAAGAAATAAAGATTAACGAGCCATTTGTGTTGGAGAAGATTGGAAGCATCTATACATCATTGGATCAGGTACTTGAAGGGGATGATCCTGAACATTCAGCCCGGAATGCTTTGGATGAATCTGTTCAATATGGGTATCAGGTTCTACTGAACAAAACAGCAGGCAAATGGAAGCAATTTTGGAACCAAAAGCGTGTGAAGATTTCATCAGCTCATGAATTCGACCAAACAGCAATGGATTTTGCGCTATATCATGTTGAAATCATGACCCCTGCTCATGATGAGCGTCTTAGTGTTGGGGCGAAGGGATTAACAGGGGAAGGCTATAAAGGGCATGTATTTTGGGATACAGAAATGTTTATTTTGCCATTCCACCTATTTACAGAACCGGAGACGGCAAGGAAACTGCTTCGCTATCGCTATCTTCATCTTCAGCAAGCGAAGGAAAAGGCTGAACAAACAGGATATGCGGGAGCGTTGTTTCCTTGGGAAAGTGCCTTTTCGGGATATGAAGAGACACCCGAGTATGCGGCCATTAATATAAAAACCGGTAAACGGCAAAAAGTTGCTTCAGCAATAGCAGAGCACCATATCGTAGCAGACATCGCCTATGCGGCAGTACAGTACTTCCAAAATACAAATGATGAAGTTTTTATGAAAAAAGAAGGGCTGGCTCTCCTTAAAGATACTGCCCGGTTTTGGATCAGCCGTGCCGTTGAAGATCATGGGATGCTTTCTCTAAAAGATGTAATCGGACCCGATGAGTATACGGAACATATTGATAACAATGCGTATACGAATTATTTGGCCTATTATAATGTCAAACAGGCACTCTTTTACATGGATTGGTTTGGGGAATATGATGAATGGCTGTCGGTTCGCGGAAAAGACTTTTTAGAAAGGCTATATTTACCGAAGCCAAACAAGAATTTGGTCATTCCGCAGGATGATACGTTTCTGGGAAAACCGGAGATTGATCTCTCGATTTATAAGGAAAATCAGGGCAGCCAGGGGATATTACTGGATTATTCCCGACAGGAAGTAAATGAGATGCAAATCTTAAAACAGGCAGATGTCGTTATGCTTTTGTATCTGTTTCCAAATCTATTTTCAAAGGATATTGTGGAAAAAAACCTTCATTACTATGAGGAGCGAACCATTCACGATTCTTCCTTAAGCAAAGCCATACATGCAATTGTTGCAGCCCGCTGCGGCTTCCTGGAAACAGCGTACCGCTTTTTCCAGGAAGCCTGCTTAATCGATTTAGGTCCTAACCCGCATTCCTCGGATGAAGGGATTCATGGTGCCTCTCTTGGTGCTATTTGGCTTGCTGCTATTTTTGGATTTGCGAACGCACAAATGGACGAGGACATGTTATCGATAGATCCCAAATTGCCTGAAAATTGGTCAGAAATCGTTTTTCCTTTGGTCTACAAGGGAAGCCGGCTGGAGATTAGGCTGACCCACGAGCAGGCGGAAATTATTAAACTTTCGGGACCTGAAGTAGAGATGAAAATAAAAAACAAGAAACATAGATTAAAAAATAAAATAGAAGTGAAATTTAAAGATTGCTTCTCGGAATGTGAGGTTCAAGAATGAATAATAATAGCATCGATGCCGTCATTTTTGATTTGGATGGAGTTATTACGGATACAGCTCATTATCACTTTCTGGCATGGAAGCAGTTGGCCGAGGAAATGGGTATCCATATAGATAAAGAATTTAACGAGCGTCTTAAAGGGGTAAGCCGAATGGATTCCCTGGAGCTGATCCTGCAGGAGGGAAATCGTCAGGAGGACTTTACTTTAAGCGAAAAAGAAGCAATGGCTTCCAAAAAGAATGAGCATTATTGTGAGTTTTTAAAGAAGCTGACGCCTAAAGACATTTTGCCGGGTATCCGTGACCTGATCTCGGGTATTAAAGCGGATGGGCTCTCCATCGGACTTGCATCCGTTTCCATGAATGCAGGAACCGTTTTAAAAGCACTGGACTTGGAAAGTGTTTTTGATTTCTGTGCTGATGCTTCCAAGATCAGCAAATCCAAGCCCGATCCCGAGATTTTTTTAACCGCATGCAAGGGGCTTGCTGCCATCCCGAATAGATCCATAGGCATTGAGGATGCTGAAGCTGGAGTCAGTGCCATTAAAACTGCAGGCATGTATGCCGTTGGAGTCGGGAGCACATTGAAAAAGGCTGATTACCTAGTGAATGCTACTGAAGATCTTAATTGGAATGAAATCAAAGAGGCCTTTCAAAACTGGTGTTTAGAAAATAAAAATTCATATTAATTAGAGCAGAAACTTTCATTTGAAATGCTGTTTACAGTTAATGCTTAGTCAAAAAACCTCTATTAACAGGATTCATATATTGATCTGGCAATGTAAATAGCATAAAAATTGCATTAACTCTATAACAAAACTAATATGATTCCCTTATATTAGTCAGAGGAAAGAAAACATACTATACTGACTATTGAACTTACCCCACCAATCTACTGACAGTAAAAAATGACCCCGGTATTGCTCCGGGGTCATTTTTTTAACCAATTGATACCGCCACTGATTGTATCCCCGTATCACTCGATCAACTAAAAATCTTGAACCTATCTTTAATAAGGTAATACGGTGCAAATAAGACAATAAATTTTCTATGGAATTCTTCGATAACCTGATCCCTTTCATTTGTAGCCCTATAGAAATATAAATATTGAAAATGTATGAAATTGTCTGGTTGACCTTCTCAAAAGGCATAAACAGAAAATGGACAAGTAAGAGTACATGAATAATTTCAAGATTAATTCACAATCTAATTGAAACTAAATGTTAAGGGGAAAAGAAATAATGAACGTAAACGAACTAGGTTTCTTATGGTACCTACAATCAAGTTCAAATATGGTGAATGTACTTTTGAAATATTATCAAGCAACTGCAGAAGACGAAGATTTGAAAAAAATTTTAAAAGAGATTTTTTCGTTGTCTTTGTACCAAGAGAAAGAAGCAGAACGATTTCTTTCTGAAACCAAATACAACAGTATTCATTTCTTTAATGAAGAAGATATACTGCATATTAATTCTAGAGTTTTTTCTGATCAACTAATGATTGAAATATTAAAACACATATCGGGGAATGGATTACGCGAGTTGGCAATCCAATATTCGGAACTTACAGATTATAAAGTGAAAGTTTTTTATTTGGACATTATAAATAAACTGTCAAGAGTTGACTTATTATTATTCGAATTATTACAAAATAAGGCGCTACTACAGAATAAATCATTTGCTTTTACAGAAGCAGAAGATAGAGACAATTTATTAAAAGTAGCTTCAACACAGAGAAGACCACTAAACACTGTTGAATTATCTCATATGGCAAGTTCTTTGCAATGTAATAATGTTGGTTTAGCAATATGTACAGCATTCTCAGAAACTGTTAGTGATATGAACACCAAGCAAATACTAATAAAGGGGAAAAAACTTGCATTCAATCAGGTATCAGTCTTATCTAATCTTTTTAAACAAAATGGCGTAATTGTTTCAACTGGATTAGAGTCTTTAGTGTTTCCTTCAAATGAGGCACCTTTAACGGATCGATTAGTAGCAAATTTAATAATGTTTTTAAATCCAATTGGTATTAATAATTTACAAAGTGCTGTGACCTCTAGCTATAAAAAGGAACATATAAAAACCTTGAAAAAATTGATTAAAGATGTTGAGGACTTTTCTAAAGATGTTTTTAAGCTGCTAGTTAAAAAAGACTGGTTAAATGAGCCTCCAGTGGCAAAATGGACAAATTAGCAATGATTAGGATTAAAGAGAAGAAGGTGAAATAAATGGAAAAACTCAGCACTTCTCTGGAGGAGAACTATAAATTTTTTCAACAAAGGCTTAACCATTGTGAGGATGTAGAGTTTAGGATATTAAATCCATATAAAAAAAAAGATAATGAAATAATTTTTTTGTACTGTGAGAATATGATTGATGAACTGATGGTATTCGAGACATTATTTGAGAAAATCATTCAAAATTATCCTAAAAAAAACGAAAAGATTGACAAATCTATTTTAAAAGATGTATTTCCAACAACATCAATATTTTTTTTAGATGATGTACAGGAAATAATTACATACCTATTTTACGGATTCTGTATAATTTTGTTTCCGAATAGTAATAAAGCAGGTTTAGTATGTTATTCTCAGAAAGATTTTCGACAAGTTGGTGAACCTCAGTCTGAAGTTGTAATTAGGGGACCAAGAGAGGGATTTGTAGAAGTAATTAGGACGAATATTGCTTTGATAAGGTCTAAATTACCTAATGCAAACTTAAAGGTGAGATTAAAGAAAATTGGAACCGAATCAAAAACATTTACTGCTGTAATATACATGGAAAATAAGGTACCACTAGATACACTTCAAAAGGTACTAACCCGCATTGATAAAATTGATATTGAAAGCACACATGAATCTGGGTCAATTGAAAGAAGGTTAGAGGAGCATCCATTCTCACTGTTCCCTCAAATAGTTCATACTGAAAGACCCGACAAACTAGTATCTGATGTAATGGAGGGGAGAATTGCAATTATCGTAGATGGAAGTCCGCATGCTCTAATTTTGCCATCTACCTTAAAAATGTTTCTTCAGGCTTCGGAAGATTATTATGAAAGATATTGGCTTGGAGCAGCACTCAGAGTAGTACGCGTTTTTGCATTTTTGATTGCTTTATTATTACCGTCGTTTTATATCGGTGTAACTACATTTCACTTGGAAATGCTTCCTACTGAATTAGCTTTAGCAATTGCAACGCAAAAAGAAGGAACGCCATTTTCTGCTTTCTTCGAAGCTTTGTTGATGGAAGTGTTCTTTGAATTATTAAGAGAGGCTGGCATACGGCTCCCAATGCCTGTAGGATCTGCAGTTTCTATTGTTGGAGGGCTAGTTATTGGGGATGCAGCAATTCAGGCAGGTATTGCTTCACCTGCAATGGTAATTGTCGTCGCGTTAACAGGTATTGCTTCATTTGCCATTCCTAGGTATAGTTTTGCTATTCCTTTACGGATTTTGAGATTTGGATTAATGATAATTACCTCATTTCTAGGTTTATTCGGGTTAATGATTGCAATAATTGCCATATTTATTCACATAACATCTTTGAGTTCATTTGGTGTACCTTATCTTGAGCTTTCATATTCTAGTTTTAAAGAAATGTTTTATTTTGTAAGACCCTCACACATGAAAAATAATAAAAAATACACAGAGGGTGAATTTAAATGAAATCATTAGGAGTTATTGCAATCATACTCGTACTATTACTAAGCTCATGTACTAATAGTGAAGAAGTGGATAAACTTTCATTGATTTCAGCTGTAGGGTTAGAAAAGATGCCGGATAATGAATATAAAATAATAATTCAATATTTAATGCCTAAAAAAGACCAAGAACCATTACCAATAACAAAAGAGGTAGATGGACTATCTATTTATGAAGCAAATAATAATTTGAACGAATTTTTACCTAGAAAACCATATTGGTCACATAACTTTGTAATTCTTTTAAGTGAGGAATTAGCTAAAGAAGGGATTCGTAGTCAATTGGATTTTTTTAGAAGAAATCCTGAAATGAGACAAGATACGCTAGTTGCGATTACAGAAAGCCCAAGAAAGATTTTGTATAATTTACAAAAACAACAATTATCAGGACAAACACTAAAATTGATTGCCAGACAGGCTTCAGCGCGTAAAGGACTTGGTGAGGTAAGCACTTTACATAAAGTATATCAAAATTTATTTTTCAAAAAGCCATTCCTAACAATTACACATATCTTTTTAGATGGAGAAAACCCGCGTATAGATGGTTTCTCAATATTTGATAAAGATAAATATATAACCACTATTAAAGGAGATGAAGCAAGAGGTTTAGGTTTTTTAAAACTAAAAAATAAATATTCATCTGTTACGATGAATTGTCTAGATAAAGAAAACAGGCAAATTACATTTAATTTAACCAACATACACAAAAAAACGAATGCTTATGTAAATGATCTTGGCATTTTTGAAATTCGTCTATCATTGGAATTTGAGGCATTTCTGGCTGAAAGCCATTGTATGAGGAATATCAGTGATACTGATACAATCAAAAAATTAGAAAAAGCACTTAACAAAAAAATAAAAGAATTAGCAAAAAAAACAATAGAACATTCACAACAAAATGTAGAAATTGATTATTTCGGATTTGGAAATCTACTATATCTAAATCATCCAAAAAAGTGGAAAGAAATAGAAGGTGAATATGAAACCGTTTATAAAAACGCCGACATCAAACTTAAAATTAATACAAAAATCGTCCAAACAGGTGCAGTGAATTAGTAGGGGTGAATTCGATGAAAATTGCTGAAATTAACTACCTCCAATTAGCTTCGATAATTTTTATTCAGATATTAGGTACAAGCTTACTAATCATTCCTGGTACAGTAGTAGAAGTTGCTGGAGTAGATGGCTGGATTTCACAAATTGTAGGCACAATAATGGCGTTAATTGTAGGAATGATGGTTTTTTATTTATATAATAATTTCCCTCAAGACAACCTAATAATTATTTTTGAAAAATTATTCGGTAAAATAATAGGAAATATTTTTGGTTTCGGTTTTGTGATTTACTGTATACTTTCTCTGAGTACAGTTATTAAACAGGGATGTTCGATTACAGGGTATATTTTTCTGCCAGAAACATCACCTTTAATATTCTTTATTGTGTTTTTTTTGATTGTTGTATACATTACCAAAGTGGGGATGAATGCTTTAGCAAGGACAAATGTATTAGTTATGCTATTATTAATTACCACATTTTTAGTTATCATCATTACCGGAGTTCCATTGTTAAATGTCCCGTTAAAACCATTACTCTCAGAAGGGTTGTTTCCTGTACTTAAGGGATCCCTATCTCCCATTAGTTGGATGGGCCAGGTTATTCTAATTACTATGATATTCCCATACCTTACTTCTGGTAATAAGAAAAATATTAAAACAACAATTTTAATGACTTTAATTGTAGTCGGGATTGATCATACACTCATTACTATGTTTACTTTAGGAATCCTAGGGTTGGAGGCTAAAGATTTACTTATTCCGGTTTATAGTGTAGCAAAGTTAATTGAGATAGATTTAATTTGGAGAAGGTTGGACGTTATGATAATGTTTTCATGGGTAGCTGGAGTTACTTTGAAAATGTCCTTTTGGTATTTTTGTACAGTTTTAGCATTAAAACAATTACTACATTTAAACAAATATGAACCGATTATAATTCCCCTAGCATTTTTAACCTTTGTAATTGCTTATTATTCAACTAATAATACAGTAGAATTGACATTTTATCTCGGAAAAATATATCCAATTCTTTCATTGTTTTCTTATGAATTCACAATTCCTCTTATCATGTGTCTAACTTTGTTTATTAGAAGGAAACGAATTAGCAAGGACAGTAAGGAGTTTACACCGTGATTATATTTTCAATGTTTATTCTCATTTGTATCATCATGACGGTTATAGAAATCAGACCCTTAAAAAAGAATGACAAAAAAAAATATTTGGTGGTGAACGGATCAATTCTAATAATTTCATTTATTATTTTTTTAATTCATGAAATACACAATTTTTCCATAACAAATCTTATGATTTCAATTTTTAAACCATTTGCAGATACAATCTTTTCTTAAAGGAGATTAGGAAGCAGTAGCAAGCCAAAGCAATTTGGATTGGAGTAATTCCACGAAGTTTATATCTAGATAGAAATTACCGACTTTTCATTATTTAATTATGGATCAGAAGGGTGCTGGATTAGGTTATGATCGTGTAATCCCAGTGCTTTAAAACCTGGTGATTTAGCGATTCACATATATAGCAGAACACTTCAGTGCCCTTCAGTTTATTAAAAATTGCGGATTGGAAATAGCGGATGAAGAGCCACCATCTCACAACAGGAATGGGTATTGAAAATGATCAAAATTGTTAGAAAGTCAAATTTAATTCAACAGTAGAATTATGAAAGAAGGCCCTATAATCACAGCCAATCTACCAATAACAGAAGTGATTGTCCAGCTTCGGAGAAGAAAAAATAAAGGCTGTCCTGCATGTTCGACTTACATAACAGGCTTTTAAAAATTTATTTGGCTGAATATAAACTATAGCTTTTCTCTTGAAGTTATTAGATATTTACAGAAGTTACCTAACATTATCCCAAAAACAAAAAAAGCAATTCCTAAAAATACTGGACCTAGTAATATTCCAAAAAAAGTTAACGTTTTAGAGTAAAAAATTCCTAATGTACCCAGGTATGCCCCACTGACGAAGGGGAGATAAAAGTAAGGTGGATTATCACCTTGAGCCTCTTTTACTGCATCACACATTGCAAATACATATACACATGGATAAAACAAAAGCCATTGAAAGTCTGTAACTTGGATAGCTTCGTTAATTCTCCCGTTGAAACTTAACATGATTAAGCTGTTTAGATTAGAATTAGTATTAATTAAAAATTCTAATATGATAAGAATTGTACCCTTTATAACCTTTCCGTTTAATAGCTGCCCGAAACCCGGAATAGCAATGCTCCAAAGTAATTTCTCTAATTTATCATCATTCATAAGTACCAACTTTCCCATTGATTTTTTTCCTTTATTTTTCCCCGGTCAAAAAAGTAATATGTCAAACCAATAAGATGTTCCCTTAAGTTAGCTGTATTACTTTTGCAATTCAATGGTATATGAAAATGGCTTTGAGCTATACTGGCTGCCGGATAGAAGCATATGAGTATATAACTACTGCTACTGATTATATTAATTTATTCACCTTGAATCAGCTATCTATGGTTAGATAGGCTTAAAAGTGTACTTGACGTTCAATCAGACCTCCCTGGGTATGAGTACAGCCTCTTTCCCTCCATCTTTCTGCACCTTCTGTAGTATGGATTTTGTTTCGATTGTGCAAACTCATCCAATGGTACCTAGCTCTATATGAAGTTCGTGTTCCTCTGACCGTGTTTGCCGCTCGTTTCCTTCATATTTCCACATCTCTACAAACACCACTGCCTTCATGGCTTGGAATTACACCCTATAGTTTGCTCCACTGCTGGTCGTACATAAAAAAACTTATAACCAATCTCCATTAAGTGTTTGTTTAATATATATTGTGTTTTCAAGTCAGGTCAGTCTTCGATAATCATGATTATGTTTTAAAACGTGATAAGATTTGAAATATTAAACATTTATAGAACAAAATGGCTATAAGCATTTCAAATGTGAATGTAAAGATTCTGGATAATTTGGAAAATATAAACAAAGTAGGAGTTGATACCTTAGTGTATGAGGGAAAGTATTGTACAAATAATAAAAAGTGGTAAATAAATATTCAGTTGTTGGAGGAATTCAAATGACATTAGTGGCATATAAAGCAAGTTCAATAACAGAAAAAAAATCAATTTTTGTACTAACCGAAAATCACCAATATCGTATTGACGAGCCAAATACACTTGAAGGAAAAGAAAAAGGGACCAACCCGCTTAATACCTTTCTTGGTGCTTTAGCTGCAAGTGAAACTATAATCGCCAATATGATTGCTGAAGAAATAAATTTTTGTCTAAACAATATCGAATTTATTATAGAGGGACAAATCGATCCTATGGGGTATAAGGGGGGGAATTTAAATCCCACATTTCGTTACATAATTATATATGCAGAATTGGATACAACTGAATCGGAAGATAAAATTCAAGAACTCAAAAAAATGACTACATTGAGATGTCCTATCTTAAATATTATTAATTCTAAAAAGGTAAGCATTAAGTCGATTTGGAACAAAAAGAAATAAAAATATCAAGTCATGGCTGTGTTGAATAAAGACGAAACTGAAGTTATGGATAACTGCTAAGTCATGCATACACAAACAATACTGGTTTTAGCCTTCTAGGCCATGCAATGGAGATAGCAGAAGGAAAAGGCACAGAAATTACCATTGAAAGGAAAGCCGTTTCGATCCTTCCAAAAACAAGAGAGCACGCTGTAAAGAATATTATTCCTGAGGCTCCAAAAAAATCATAAAATGGCTATCAGACCGTATTCAAAAAGAAAATACTGATGTTGTGGACCAAGTGATTCTTTGTGATCCCATAACTTCAGAAGGACTTTTAATACCGTTCCTAAAACAGAAGATGAATTGCTCCTTAAAGACCTCAAGGAAAAAGGAGTAGAATCTCCATCATTGGAGCTGTTACAGAACAGAATCCTGGAAGGGCTAATGTGAGCTAAAAAAGGACTAGAACAGAGTCCTTTTTTACCTTTTCCTACAAAACAAAAACAGGGAAGTGCACATGAGAAAATTCTTAATGCTCATAACTATCTTTTCACTGATGCTTTAGTTATAAGCGAGCCTTAAATGAAGCTTTACCGCTGTTATTCAGTAAATCTGTCAAGTAAATTGAAGAAACGATTAAACATTAAAAGACGCCTTTCTAGCGATTGTTGAAGATCCGGATATTCTAGATGCTTTCGGGGCAAGTAGATTGAAAGCGACAAGCTATGAAGCATCCGATCCCATCATGAATCATAATGCCCTGAATTCTATATACATGAGGATACATCCTGGGGATTCACTTCTTCCTATCTTAATACAAAAAGGGAATAATAATTTTGAATCTCGGTAATCATATGTGGTGGATAATCATCCTCTAAAAATGGAGTGAACAATCCAAAAAAATATTTATATTGGGTTAATTAAAGTACCAATACAAAATTCAGGAGGTGAAACGAAGTTACTAAAAGAGAATTTCATTAAGGAGATTGAAATGGTTACAAATGCACCTTAAGATGTTCAAGCGTAACTTTTAGAATTATTTTAGCAAGTTTTAGGTCGATATCGAATTTAGTTTAAAGAAGGGCATAAGCTCTGAATTCAACTCAATAATTTATTGAATTGGTTTGAATAAACTTTTTGGGAGGTTAAAAAATTGCCACAAAGAATTGATTATTACAATGTAGCACCTGACGCATTTGACATCATTGGGAAACTGGACAAGTATACGGTTTCTACAGGTATAGATCGTAAACTTCGTGAACTTATTAGACTTCGTGCTTCTCAAATTAACGGCTGTCCACTTTGTATGTATATGCACACAACAGATGCCATGAAAATGGGTGAATCAGAAGAAAGAGTATATTGTATTAGTGCTTGGGAAGAGTGTGAATTTTACTCAGAAGCAGAAAAAGTAGCTTTAGAGTTGACAGAGCACGTAACCTTAATCCCGACAAAACGAGTGCCAGATCAGCTTTATCAACGGGTGCGTAACCACTATGACGAAAAACAGTATGTTGACCTTGTTCTAATTATTAATCAAATTAACACTTGGAATAGAATCGCTATTGCAATGGGGCAAACCGAAATTGAAAAATAAGAACTCTAAGCGACCCACATAGCCATCGCTGGCTTCCGAGCGCTTTGAGCTCATTAATCAAACTATTCGTAAGTATGATTTACAAATTAAGTTATTCAATTAAAAGAAAGAAGGAATCTAATATGACAGTTATTAATGACGTTAAGACAACTTTAGCAGGACTAAAAAGTGCTCAGGCTAGT
>NZ_SOEE01000023.1 GCF_004366035.1 Cytobacillus oceanisediminis | reverse complement strand
CAGCCTGCAAGAGAGCCTAACAGAGTATTTAATGGATTTGCACCCTTATCATTCCCACCTAAGTTTTTTGGTTCGTCTACAAAAAATGTATGAGCTCCTGCCGCCTTCACCTCAGTTGTTACCTTTTGAGATGTGGATTCGATATTGAATTTCACTAATGCCATGATTAATTCCTCCTCTTAAAATGTTTTTATAACTTATACTTAGGAGTATACTTGGAATACTCTAAAAAAAATGTTAGGTGCCTTACATATTTAACGAATAATAAAATGAAGCAAAGTAGAATTTCTCTGCAACTAGTAGTATGGTCTCCTGGATTCGGGAGAATGTATTCATATATTATTGTGAAAAAGTTATGGAATTTCTATTATCTTTTTATTCATCCAGGCTTACTTTATTTTTTGTATTTGGCTAGGAGGTATGCCAAAAACCTCCAGAGCAAGAAGGCTGAGGAGGTATAAATTTAACCCATTAATTTCTTTAAATAACCGGAAACGTGAACTTTTACTTTGGCAGGAAGGATTCCATTCAGTCGCAACTTCCGCCTTTCTGTAATGATTCTTTATAAATACCAACGAAATTTATTCTTCTACAGGATTTTTAGGCCCTTTAAGTTCTAGTTGATAAAAAGCTAAATCGAGCCATCTATTGAATTTAAAGCCCGCCTTTTTTATGGTACCTGAATGAACAAAGCCAAAGTTTTTATGCATGGTAATGCTTTTTTCATTTGCGGCATCAATCCCAGCAATTAAAGTCATGTACCCCCTCTCCTTCGTATTTGCGATTATATCTTTCAGTAAAGATGTCCCAATTCCTTTTTTTCTGTACTCCTTATGTACATATACAGAATGCTCAATTGAATATTTATAAGCTGGCCATGCTCTAAAAGGACCAAATGTCGCAAATCCAACCACTTTATGATCTTGTTCGCATACTAATATTGGATACCCCTCCTCCTTCTTTTGTTCATACCAAAATTGTCTACTTTCAAGCGTTTGGGGTTTATATGCGTATACAGCAGTCGTATTGAGAATGGCATCATTATAGATATTTAAAATGTCCATTAAATCATTTTGAGTTGCTTCTCTTAGCATTTTTTCTTCCTTTCAACATCAATGTATTTACCTCCATTTATTTTAGAACTTTTTATCCAAAAAAGTAAAATTGAACTTTTTAACATTACAGATAGCTTCATTGAAGTTAGAAATAAGCTGAAAAGCCCCTCTCTAATGAGAAGAGCAGAGTATGTAGATAAATTTACCTGTTGAAATTCCTTTACCTTAGCTTAGTAGTATAATTCTAATGGAAATATACGATAGACGTTCCAAATGCTGGGTTAAAGCGGCAATAGCCAAGTATAAATGATATGATTTGTTAATATGACGGGCTGACGTCTCTTAACATGACTCGGGCGGCAGGTCGAGGAAAAGAGAGGACGATCGCAATATTTGTTTAAATCATTAGGAGCAGGGCATTGTCATTGCCCTGAACAATCAGCGCGCCGCGACAATATGCAAGGCTGGGAATACTTATTCTGGAAAAGGTACAGAAGTAATCGCCGGAAACTCATCATCAAAGCAAGTTTACCAAGAGCCCATTGGAAAAATCGAAGGCATCTTTAATATGAGAGCAACGTGTCATTCGAATGATATGAAAGTTCCTGTCCAGTGGATTGGACATAACCTTGTATCGTGAAAATGAAGAAATCCGCGGTTTACGCATATCTGCCCCTTCTTGCCTTGAGATACGAGAGCGCCGACTTCGTCATGAAAAATGAGGAAACACATTTGTATGATAGATAGCCAACAATTGTAAAACTAAATAGACTCACGGATTCTCTTAGGAAGGCCTTTGACAACCAAATCGTAAGATTGGTCAATCATTGCAAAGATATCCGACTCCGGCAAAGAACCCCCGAGAATAATCGTATTCCAGTGCTGTTTGTTCATATGATACCCAGGTAGGACATCCTCATGCTTCTCTCTCAAGTATTCCGCAAACACAGGATCGCATTTTAGGTTTAAGTACCCTTTTTCCTTATAAAAAAGAGCGAATATTTTATCTGCAATTTTTATCGCGATTGGATCGGGTCCCACGGGAAAATCCTTAGTCGCTCCATTTTTGTTTAGACAGTATTCGATGAAATTATTTTTCAACCCAACTAATCTCCTTCGTAAATGACATCGTATAATCCACTCTTTTTATCTATACCGTTGGAATGCCTCCTCAGTTTTTTATATTATAAAACGAACGTTCGCAATCTTCAAATAGAATCCATTAATTAATCGAAAGGTACCAATTCTACCGGCAGCCATGGTTGAGTATTGTCCTCCAAAATAACATGGGCAAAGTCATTGGCTTTCATTGCAGTAACATTATTGCAACGCCACGACGGCGAAAATGCCTGATTCTGAAAGATATAGGCGCCAGGTGTTTTCATTCGACATAGTCATATTTCTGATAGTTTTCTTCATTAATGTTTGTATTCTTATTTTATTTATTAATTGAGCGAATATTCATCTGCCATCCGGAACAATAGAAAAGAAAACTGACTGTTAACTCAATGGTACTTGGGCAAATGTCATCTTCAGTATATTGTTCTTTCATTTACACAATCTCAAAAATAAAACGGAGAAATGTAACCTAAATTACAGAACTCCGTTCTTTTTAGAATTATAATCAGGCTATCATTCGATATTGGAGGTGTCAGAACGATAGCAACCTAAATTTAACCGAACAGCTGGAAGCGGCTGATTTTAAAATAAAAGTGGATCTGATGGAAACCACTATACATGTTAACAAGTATAGTGCCAATACAAAGTATCAGAAAGAAGATGAAACCGATGAACCTTCGAACCTTGTTTATTCGGACTCGTGAAGGGAATGTTCGAAACAGTGAAGCAAACTCACACCCTCATGGAATACCTGCAAAGGCGGGCGACTGGCTTCCGATCGCCGCCCTCTTTATTGCATCTCTGAATCTGAGGCCTACAATTAGTTCAATTTCACCCATACTAGAGGTCATTCGAAAAGATCTGGACATGAATGCATTTACCGCCAGTTTATTAACCTCCATTCCGGTTCTTTGCATGGGCTTTCTTTCACCGCTATCCATTCGACTAGGCAAACATATTGGCTTTGAACGAGGAATTGCCTGTTCACTAGTTATGATAACGGGAGGCACGCTTTTGCGTATGGTCGCGCATTCCACTCCCATGATGCTTCTTACCGCCGTTTTGACAGGTATTGGCATAGCTGTGATGGGACCACTTCTATCCGGATATATCAAAAAGCACTTTTTTCGCAACATTCCAATTATGATCGCCTTATACTCTATGGCCTTGTCACTGGGGGCCGCTTTGGGTGCCAGCTTGTCCGCTCCTATTCAAATGAAATTACACTCATGGCAAACAGCGCTTGCTTTTTGGGCGTTACTCGCGGTCACAGCTGTTCCAGTGTGGTATGCAGTAGTTAAACAGCAAGTCTATACTCCAATCATTGAGGCTAGTGAACCGTCTCAAACGTCGGCGTTGCCGTGGGGAAATAAAAAGGCATGGCTGTTAACCATCCATTTTGGACTTATGGCTTTGGTTTTTTATTCCCTGATGGGATGGCTGCCACCCATGATGGAAAGTGCGGGGTACTCAAGCTTTTACGCGGGTATGTTACTGACGATGTTTGCCTTGGTTCAAATACCGAGCGGGCTTGTGGTTCATATGCTGCTGAAACGCTTCCCTTCCCGTCTGGTCTGGCTTCTTTCAGCCTCATTTCTTCAGTTGATCGGGCTGATCTTAATTTTTTTCGCTACACTTCCTTGGTTGGCGGCTCTATTATGCGGGCTTGGATGCGGAATGTTATTTACTCTAGGGTCCTTGCTGCCGATAGACGAAGCGGCAAATCCTCATGAGGCGGCATCCTGGGCAGCTATGACACAATCTGTCGGATATTTGATCGGGGCGATCGGACCAATCTTTGTCGGTTGGGTTAATGATATTACACATAAATTTGGCTTTGCGATTGCGGGATTGATTCTTATCACGCTGATATTGACAATGGTTCAATGGCTGATAGGTCAGCGAAAAGCAAAATCGGCAGTTGAAACCGCAGCGTGAATCATGAATCTCATTTGATAATAAAAAGTTGGGACCGCCGACCCTTTGACAGCGCTCGACTTCGGCGACGTCGATCTGGTTTTCGACGTGATCGGTGCTGACATCGGGAAGAAGTCCGCTGGTCTTGTTTTCGCCGGAGGAATGCTGTGACCATCGCCGGCCTTAACGATGCCATCGATTCTTTCAACCCGACCGATCGGATCAAGGTAAAGCGATCATCCGCATTCTTCCTTAAAGGCCTCGTGGAACATTATCAACCGCGAGTCCCGATCATTTCCGTCTTCGGACATAGAATTAAATTAAAATTTAAGACATTTGACCTTAAAGTACAAGCAAAGACCACCGGAAATCCGGTGGTCTTTGCATATCAATGTGTAGAATTTCGAGGAATATTTTCTTCAAGTATTGTAACATCAAGTTGAACAGACAGCCGTGATACCTTAACGACCCCCTTCTTGGCAAGTTCGCTCATCACGCCACTGACCGCTTCGCGACTAGCACCGAGCATATTGGCAATCTCTTGATGTGAAAGAGGCAGATCGATCAGAGCATATCCGTCCTGAATGACGCCGAACTTATCGCTCAGTTTGGAGAGGAGATGGAGTACTCGTTTTCTAAGACCATGAAGAGCGAGCTGTTCTAATTGATCCTCCCGCTCTTTTAACCGGTCACTGAGTGCTTTAAGAAATTTGAGCGCGAGCTGAGGCCGATTGATCATCAGTCGCTCAAACTGAGGCTCGGACATGGTGCAAAGAAGCGACGATTCCATCGTTTCAATATAAACCCTCCTAGTTCCGAACGAGAATGAATTTAACTCCCCGAATATATTTCCTCTTGTAAGAATGCCAAGTGTGAACTGTTTTCCACTGTCGTTCAGTTTATAGAGTCTAAGCTTGCCCTCCTTGACGAAATAGAGTCCCTCGAGGGCAGACTCCGGGGTTTGGACCAATGTGTTTTTTGTGATCCAATTGAAATGATGGATGGTATCTAGCTGATCGATCTCTCTAATTTCTTCTCGCGACATTTCTTCAAAAATGCTGATTTGAGATAAGTACCAAAGCTTGTTCATTGAATATCGAGCCTCCAAATGATGTTAGCCAACGGGATACGGATTCTAGATTAGTTGCCATGTTTCTCCCATGGCTATTTCTTAAATATTTAAATGTTGCGGCCGTTATTCCAATGCCCAGTCGCACCATGCTTTCCTGGGCCATACCGGCAATCGACTTTGAATCGGCGAAAACGCAAACCGTCAGACGCCGCTCTTGTATTCGAAAGCTTTCATGTATAAGGGATGGCATAAAGTGACAAAATCATAGCTTTATTGTTCCGGTATGAAATCATCATCGGTGATTTCGGTATCTTAACTATTATAAATCGCCATGCTCGAGGTTAAAATTTACCGCTTAACACGATCGCCATAATCATCCGGTCTCTGCCCTCTTGTTTCAATAGTCACATCGTGGGCATCCCAATGTAATAAATGCACTAACCGGCGAACACAAAACGCTGTTCCTCCTAAAACGAGTATCCCTATCCTTTCATGTTTGTATTCTTATTTTATTAATTGAGCGAATTTTCTCCTGCCGTCTAGGACAAAAAAAATTGAATGATAGTTCAGTGGAACTTGGCGGTTAGTTTACAGATTAATTTGTTAACCAAATCGGCATCTGTCATCTACAATATATTGATTTATAGGTTAAGAATAATTCTTTACAATTTTTTCATTTAAGTTACTAACCACTCTTAACTTAAAATGAAAAATGGGCGCTTATCCATGTTCAAGGATAGTGCCCTATTCTGGAATAACCAATAGCAATCACCATATGCAGCAATTGCCTCCGTTTTAATAAATTTCATTCAGCCTATTTATTTTTCATCGGAACTCAAATTTTTTAGGTCTAAAAAATGGTTGATACCTAGGATGCCATCTATCTCCTAAGGAGTTACCACAGTGACTAAATTCTTAATGGTCTGGATTATGTCCCAATAATACCGGCTTAAAATTTGTAAAAAGGAGTTGTTGTTCCATCTCTGAAGTTAGCTCCTTCATCCCGACAAATGTTACCCAATCCACTCCTATGGACAGCCACCCAGATTAGGGTTCAATTGAGGTCTAATTTAATCTCTCAACTGCTCTCCCCCGAAAATTGTGCATTCATAGTATCAGCCCGTTTCAAGAAATTTCAGCACCAGCCAAGGTCACAGCCTTCGACATATGCTTTAGGATGAACTGCTTGTAATAGGTCCATATATTTAAAGATCTTCCCATTTCCCATTACATAGTCTTGATGCATTTCTAAATTTCTTCTCTCATCAGGAGAAATGGAGATCGTTCCTATTTTTTATCTTTAAAGAATAATTCTATTTGATCTTTTTTTACAACTGCTCGAATTCGCTCTGTTATGTTCCTCATTGCATTTCCTCTCCTTTTCGTCTTAATCTTGAATCATCCTCACAACTTGAGTTTATAGGAAACCGTAAAAGAAAAATGTCATGTACCTCACAAAACGATTGAAAACTTTAATTAATAGAACATGAAAAATTGAAAAGTGACCGACTAAATATAGTGGTCACTTTCCGGATGATTTTGCTGTTTAGATGTGGTTAATGAGAACTTTTTCAAGATCTTCCTTTGGTCCATAACCACAAGATTTAATATCTAATCAGAACAAAATCAGGTGGTCAAATAAATACAGATGAAGGATCATTCGCAACCTTTCTAAGCGTAGAAAGATTGCACGACTTACCGGACGTCAGAATAAAACAAGGGGACCAATGGAAGAAACAAAGAACTACCAGTTATATTCTCCCAATAGGATAAGCAACCAGTATAACAAGCAATAAGAGACAAACACAGATTCACAGTAAGATGCCCGAATTAAAGATTAGCTCGGTTAAAAACGCAAATATGTTGATGATATAAGAAATAATATAGAAGCTAACAAGGTCAATTGATTGCGTTTGTGATGAAGTAAATCATATAGATGGTAACAAAGGAATTAATGATGAATATAATTTAGAATGGGTTACTTATAAAGAAGAAATGCACATGCTTTTGAAATAACCTTTTGAAATTCGGAGAATAGAACCCAACGCGTAATTTCTCAAACAAAGCGGTTGATTACAATAAAAAAACATCATATTCCTTTTTCTAAAAAATCCGGGACAAAAGTATTAGTGAAAAAACGGAGTTTCATATCAGCAAGTTAGCTATATAGCAAACGGTAGAATGTGAAAAAATGCCAAAATAATATGGAAAAGGAGTCGATTTAAAATGAAGGACGTTGTATCACAAGTTTTAGGTTTTTTAACAGCTATTATGCTGTTTCTCGGCACTTTAAATATAAAATTTAGTTGGCTAACTGAGGAAAGCATAAGCTCATTTGGAGTAGTCCTCACAGCTGGTATTGCCTTATCAATCACACTATATACGATATACAAAAATCACTACTGCTTTACTGAAAAAGCTAAAAAACAGAAAGCATGTTTGGAACGAGAAGGTTTAAAATAAGGTGCCCTATTGGAGGCTTTCTTATACATTAAAAAGAGTGATTGTCATGTAGATATGAAATACGGGAGCATGAACAATCCATCAGTCTAATTCATTATGAATAAAATTAATATTGGCGGTGATTAATGTCCGGTGATAAAGAATATTCTTTAAGCAGAACTTGTGGTAGCACCATTCAGCAGATTAGGTATTGGAACAATCATGTTGCAAAATATAATATTTATCTTGCCAGCAGCTACGTGTAAAATGATATATATAAAAGCCCTTCTCAATTGGTGAAACCCAAGTGAAACAAGCTATTCAAAAATAATATCTGTAACCATCTTTTTATTAGGTTGGTCAACCGAAAAGTCTTTATTGATGATATTTGTTTTAATCCTTTCAGGATCAGTCGGCTTATACTGATCATATTTTGTAGACTTGTGATTCTTCGGAGTCATAGATTGAATACCAAGTTCTTTATATATCCGATATGCCCTTTTATGATTGATTTCCATTCGGTATACTTCCTGGAGTTCTTTATGAACACAAAGATAACCCCATTGTTTATTTGATTTCTCATACTCAACCCTTATTTACTCTTTGTATATGTAGTATCCACTCACTTATACCCCAAGAAATTGACAGAGATCCGCTACATTAAATTGATCTCTTAAAAGATCAACTTCATGAAACTTTACCTTTTTCCCTCCTTCATCAAGATTGCCTTAAACTTTTTTAAAACAGCATTCTCATTTCCATCAGAATGTAATGTTCTTGATTTTTTGTACTCTTTCTTTCGACCCCTATTGTCTTTTGTAAAATGCTTGATCCTCTTTTTGATATTTCCTCCACCAATTCTTTACAGTATTTTTGCTTCGTATATTTAGTTTGTTAGCTACCTACCAGTTGTACTGAGAACCGTAAGTCCTAAAAGAGAAGTATTATGAAGATTATGAATGGAAAATATAATTTTAATAAATTCTTTTGATATTTAGGAAAGTTATTTAGATCAGTTAGAATTTAGTTAAAATATCAAAAACATTTATATAATAAATAAAACGCTTAGTAATTGAAAAAGTTTTTAAAAAATAATTATCTGCGAGTGATATTAGGTGCTTGAAATTTTAATAAAAGATGAAAAAAATACACCCATTTATCTAACCCTCTATCGGCATATTCGTGATGCCATTCGAAATGGAGAGATAACTAATGGTATGCGTCTGCCTTCCATTAGATCATTACAAATGCAATTGAATATCAGTAAAACACCTATTGAAACAGCTTTTCAAATGTTAATCACTGAAGGATACGTAATTAGCAAACCACGATCGGGTTTTTACGCAATAAATCCACAAGCTGTTTTGCCTACCAAACAAAATGATATCTATGTTGATCAAGAAATTAAAGGCATTAACTGTCCTGAAACTCAACCGACAATTGATTTTGACCCTTCTGCTGTTGATCCGCATGGTTTCCCTATTCGAACCTGGAATAAGCTGATGAAAGAAGCACTTGAAAATTCTTCAATGGATATTGGGAAATATGGTGATCTTCAGGGAGAATTTAAACTTCGGGCAGCATTAGCAGATTACTTATTTAATGCAAGAGGCGTTCATTGCACTCCTGAACAAATAATAATTGGCAGTGGAATAGCGGATAGTATCCGAATAATTTGCCATCTGTTTAGCAATAATTCCCGAATAGCATTTGAAGAACCAGGATATAACTTAGTACGTAAACAATTTGTAATGAATGGTTTTGAAGTATTGCCTATCCAAGTAGGGGAAAAAGGGATTTCAGTTCACGATATAGAAGGTAGGTCCGCAAAGCTAGCTTATATCACTCCTTCACACCAGTTTCCCACAGGGTGTATTATGCCTTTTTCCGAAAGGGAACAATTTTTAAAGTGGGCAATTAATAGAGATGCATTTATTATTGAAGACGATTATGACGGAGAATTTAGGTATATTGGAAAGCCTATCCCTTCTCTACAAAGTTTAGACGGATATGACAGAGTGATATATATTGGCACTTTCTCCAAGGTATTTACACCAGCGTTAAGAATGAATTACACGGTATTACCACAAAAGTTATTGAAAAAATTGAAGGAAAGTTCTTATGAATTCACATCCGCCCCTTCTCGAATCACCCAATGGGCAATGATTTCTTTTATTGAACAAGGACACTGGTATCGGCATATCCGAAGAGTACGTAAATTATATCGTAAAAAACATCATAAACTAATTGAGCTTATTCAGAATAATTTTCATAACCATATAAAAATTACTGGTCAAAATGCCGGCCTTCATTTACAAATCACGGTTAACACCAATCAATCCACAGAGACCCTGATAAAATCAGCTGCTGAAGAAGGAGTAATTGTCTATGACTTTAAAAACATGTGGATGACCATAAGGACTGAACCTTTCCCTAGATTGTATTTAGGGTTCGCTGGGGTGAGCGAGAAAGACATGGAAAAAGGAATAGAGTTATTAAGGAAGGCTTGGTTACCCTATCTTCAGTAACCATAATGCAAATCTGACTTTTTAAATAGAACTAAACTGACCATTTATAAATGGTCAGTTTAGTTCTATCATTGTAAAGTGATAAATTATAGGTTTTTGAAAGGATGAAGATAAAGATGAACGAAACATTAAATTTAAAACATAAATTTGGGCATGGAATAACTCCACAACAGTTTATTGACAGTATGGAAAAAAGAGAAATGGAGCAAAGCAAAATCTTAAATACGAAAGACCAATTTTTGTACATCTATGAAAATTTTTCATTGGAAAATAATACGGATAACTTATTTTTTAATTCTTTTCGTAATCCTCAAGATCTTTATTGCTTAATTCTTTGTACCGATTGGTGCCCAGACGTTATTTGGAATGTCCCAGTTCTTTTCCGGGTTATGGAACAATGCAACATTCCAACAGAAGTATTATTAATGGAAGAACACTTGGAAACTATGGACCATTTTTTGACTGATGGAGTCCGTAACCAACCGATTGCTGTCATCCTTGATAAAAATGGTAATGTATTGGGTAGATGGGGAGCTCGACCTGCCTATATTCAAGATGTTATGGATCAATTTAAAAGTTCCAATCCTGATAAGGAAGCTCCTGATTACAAAGAGAAAATAGGAAAAGTATATGGAGAAATAGGTGAGTTGTACCATTTGGGAACTCACTATCAGAAAGTTCTACTACAGGAATTAACTGATCTTTTTTCCTCTATAAAAGACTTTAGATAAAGTGTTACGATTATTAAGGAAAGAAGGACATTACGTACGACCTAAGTGTACTATATCTAATGGAACATATCGAACGTTGGAGAAGAATTATGAATAATGAATATTGCTAAGCCGTTCGTAAATACAGAACAACTTAACCAAATGATTTCTTGTAATCAAAAGAAAAAAGCTCGAGAATTTCCTTCGGCTTCTCATGGTAACAAAAAGATATTGTAATGAGGATATTTGCTTACTTTATTATAAAGATAGATGTTTCTAAATATTCACCTTTATTGTTGAATACAAGGCCTGTTGTATCATCCTCAATATCGCCGATTTAAACTTCCACAGAAGGACTTTTCAATCCTTCTGTGTCTTCATTTGCTTTTCCTTAAGCCTATATCTATTACCCTTTAGATTGAAAATCCTTGAATGGTGTAAAAGACGGTCTAGCATGGCTGCCGCTATAATGGGATTTCCCACCATTTCTCCCCACTACGAAACCTTTATTTGGAGGTAAGTATAAGCGACCCCCGTTTGTATCTTCTAGAAATTACTTGAAACAGGTAATAATCATTTTGAGGATCAAAGTTAAGATATCCTATTTCTTTTTGGATATTTTCATACCATAAACTTCAGACAACTCGCTTCGGATGGGGTTGGTTCCATTTTATTTTTCAAACCAAACCAAATCATCTCATTTAATTAGGAATGAGTATAATAAAAAGAAAGTACAGAACTCTAATTAACCATTGCAAAGTCCTGCACTTTTTAGATTGTTCATTGAAGAGCGCCTAATATCTCTTCAGATGATTGGTTAATTTTATTTATTTCGATTTCATCTATAGGGCTGTCTGAAATGTTATATTTTTCTTTTAAGTGTAAAATTCTTTCAACGCTTTCATCTATTCTTGCTTCGCTTATTGTTCCATCTTTTACAGCGTTTATTAAACTGTTGACAACTTTCACTTTATTTTCATATCCATGGACTACGAGCACAATATCGTTTCCTGCTTGAACGGCCTTTATGGACGCTTCACCTATATCATAGTTTTCGATAATTGCCCCCATAGCCATATCATCGGTTATAACAACTCCATTAAATTTTAATTCTTCTCTTAAAATATTGGTGATTACGTTCTTTGATAAAGAAGAAGGATATTTACTATCTATTTCAGGTAACAGTAGATGCGCAACCATTGTCATATCTGCTTGTTGATTAACAGCATTTTGAAATGGCACCAATTCCATTTGGCGAAGTTTTCCCAAACCATGATTCACGACCGGTAATCTCAGATGAGAATCAACATCTGTATCACCATGACCTGGAAAATGCTTTACTACTGGTATAATGTTTTGGGATTGTATTCCTTTCATTTCTTCAATTCCCATTTCCGAAACAATTTCCTTATTATCTCCAAAAGCCCTTTTCCCGATTACAGGGTTTGCTGGATTACTATTGATATCTAAAACAGGTGCCATCGTCATATTAAATCCGAACGAGCTCACCCTTTCTCCAATCGCTTCCCCAACTTGGTAGGCAAGCTCCGATCTATGTGAATCTCCGATATCTTTACTGTTCGGCAAGTTTATTATTTCAGGCGGCATTCTAGATATTAAGCCGCCTTCTTCATCGACAGAAATAAATATGGGAGTATTATTATGGTCGGAATTTATTTCTTTTATTTGATTGTTCAGATCCAATAATTGCTCAGAACCTGTAATATTTTTCTTAGATAGAATGACTCCCCCAACGTGATAATCAACTATAAGTTTTCGTGTTTCATCATTCACTTGGGTATCTTCAAATCCAAACATAAGCATTTGACCAATTCTTTCTTCTATGGACATGGAATCGATTTTTTCTATGATCGGATCTGTCAGCGTATCAGATTCTTCAGTTTTATTTTCTGCCTCGCTATTATTTTCTTGATTAATGTTGTTGGAATCTTGGTTACAGCCGGCCAAAGCCATAATCATAATCAAAGAAAAAATAAAACATAACCGGTGCCGATTTTTATTAATTTTCACCGTATCCTCCTTGATTTGTCAGTACTCACTTACATATCTGTATGGCAGATTACTTAGGACAACCCGTGATTCCTGATGTTATGTTACAACTCAACTTTAACTTAATTATAAAGTGTATACAATAGTACAGAGTCAATATTTAAATAGCATTTCCAACATGGGTGTTGTTTTACCCACCATCAATTATTGTACTCGATACACGAAAAAGAAGCGTTCCTAAACGAGCCCTTTACATAAAAAAAGGCATTTTTCCTTGCTAAGAAAAGCGCCCGATTGAGGAATATCTAGAAAGCATATATTAGATGTTTTTATATTTAAGCCTAATCAAAATTAAATATAAAATGGATGATGATCATCTTCGTTCAAATAACACTCGATTTATTGTCCAAAATTTTTCCTAGTAACCATTTCCAACTGAAAAAAACCTATTTCTAAACTTTCGGCACTAGTTGTTGGTTCTCCCCAATTGGTTCCCATTACATATGGATTTCACTTACATTTTGAAATACTCCACAAAATTTAGTAACTTCAATATAGTTGCTGCCGAAACAACTGTTTTTCTGCTTATATCCAACGAAATCTTCCATTTCTATTAAAACGTCTAGATTCAAGACATCATTTACTAAAAAATAGGAGATAGAAATTGAGCTGTTACATCCAACCTTGGATTCAGTACAAGTAGTGAGTTCATTCTGAATTTTTGGGTGCAACCTTTGCTATTCCGCAATGGATTTAACATGTGGTTGAATCATTTTTTACTCATTATTACAATCTTTACTAAAATGAAAAGCTGATTGTGCTTTTTCCCAATTCTCACGAATTTATTCGCTGGAAGGATGAACGCACTATTGGCATGGCCAAGTCGTTCTTGTACCTGTTTAATATCTTTCGTTTCATGGTAAAACAGAGTGTGAAATAGATGGGGATGTACCTGTATTCCTGTATTTTCTCATAGACGTTTGAAGATCGCGCATTTAGGAATACCTTTATAATGGCCATGTATTTACGAATGAATAGATTGTATCATTTTCCATTTCATCAATAACATCGTAGAGGTAATTCATCATACAAATCGCTATGCCCTTGTAACAAGTAAATTTCTCGTTCTCATGATTTTTGCTTAGCACGCTTCGATAATTTCCCCCGATCTGACATCGTGTACGATGTCCATGCTTATGTTCAAAGACGAAATCTTCTAGAAAGAGTGCCTACAACTCACAACGGCCATTTCACTGCCAAAATGTTTGGATAGATTCTCGAACCTTACAGTATATTCCAATCCTCTCGCCTCACTATCCATCTTAAAAAGTGAAGGTTACAACAAGGTTAGAGGGACGGTTAAAATTAGTTTAAAAAAGATGTACCTGACAGAATCCATTATCTAACATAGAACAATACCAACTGAATGCAAATCGGAATTTATGGATAAAAAATCATATTCCTAGTGGTATGTTAGTTAAAACAACAAAAAATCGAGTATTAAACCTATCCGATTTTATACTCGATTTCATATTATGTTACTATTTATTTGCAACTATATATAAACTTCTTTTGATAACTGAATCAACTAATTTTCTCTAGCTTTTCATATTGTAGACACTTCTCAAAAAATTGTTTTAGCTGTCCAATTAATTCCTGGAATACCGAGTGTTCATGATACATAAAGTCGTTATGTTTTCCATTAATGATGAATAGCTGCTTCGGTTCTGATGCTGTATCGTAAAAACTAAGTGATTCTTCCACTGGATGAAGCAGGTTGTCTTTTCCATGTCCTATAAATAATGGACATTCAATATCTTTTGCTATTTTATCAGCGTCTAGTTCAATAATAGATTCAGTAAATTGCAAATAAGTTTGTTTACCGAATGGTGATAACGGTGCAAGTTCTTTTTGGACATAATCATTTGTATCAGGATCTAACGGATAATGAATAAATGGATCTTCATATTTTGAACTTCCAGTTGTAACCCGAAGAATACGGTCTGCTTCGATCATGTTTTTGATTTCCATCCATTCGACATAGGAATGGATGGACTTCAGCCATCTTTCTCCATTGTAAAAACCGTTAAGAGCAGCTACTGCTTTTACACGTTTATCTGCTGCTGCGACTCGGACAACGTTCGAAGCACCCATACCCCAGCCAATTAACCCGATATTTTCAGGATTTACTTCATCCTGGGTTTGTAAAAATGTAATCGCATTTCTTACATCCTGGACTTGCTCATCCAAAATAACTCTTCCTTGCTGTCCTTCGCTTCCTGCAAAACCTCGATAATCGAATCCCAGGCATACATAACCTAGTTCAGTCAGGTTGCGTGCAAATAATCGGGGGTAAAATTCATTAAACCCCTGATACCCAGAATTAGGAATGATGGCCGGCCTTTTCTCACCCTGCTGATAATCATCTGGCAGATAAATAGTTCCATCCAGTTTAAAACCTTCACTATAAAAGCTAATTTGACGTTCTTGCATGATAAATCCCTCCATATTTTTTATTTATGTTTAATAATGAAGTTAACTCATGAATGCTCGAAAGGTTTTCCATTTTTTGTATACATTCGTATATTTCATCACAAATTTCACGTCCCGCAATTGGCTCTACAAGATTATAAAACTTATTCTTTTTTTCAATTGATGATAGCGGAAAATCATAATCTCCCTTTGCCTGATGGACACTTGATGAAAAGATGTGGCCCCTGCTATCTTCAATTTCTATCCTGCTAAGAGTTCTTTTAGGAAATTGCTTATCTAATACATCACTTATATAGATTTCAATCCTGTCCATCGTATCTAAAATCTCTGGATTGCCTAATTCGTTCAATACTTGATTAGGTCCAACTTCTCCTGTAACTAAATAGGCTGCGAACGGAAAAGTGAGATTATATTGAGCCTCTTCCGTATTATTTGGATGCTTTCTGCTTAAAGAGGCAGCTTCAGTAAAAGTATAAATTTTAACTTTACTAATTTCTGAATTTGTTAACGTATGCTTCTGCATTAACTCCTTCAAAGCTTCTATTCCCGGCTGCGCCCATCTGCAGCATGCATAAGGCTTATAATAAAGCTCCTCTACCCGATATACCTTCCCCAATTCCAGCAAATAAGGATCCGCCTCCACTGTTTCAAAAAGTGATGGAATACCGGTAAACCCCTCCTTCGCAAGATAGGCAGCACTTATTCCAGTCATGCTTCCCCATCCAATCCCATCTTTGAGCATGGAAGGGTGTTTAATGCAGCGCATCATTGGGGAATAGGTTGATTGGTATTCGGCAATACCCAGTGCATGGTTTATTTCATTTCCT
The DNA here is from genome assembly GCF_004366035.1 of Cytobacillus oceanisediminis. GTDB lineage: Bacteria > Bacillota > Bacilli > Bacillales > Cytobacillaceae > Cytobacillus > Cytobacillus oceanisediminis_C. The sequence goes on along the minus strand of NZ_SOEE01000023.1, from coordinate 9,552 downwards.
GTTAACCTCAAAATCCGCCCTGATCCTGCTGCAGCTCCGATGGCTCCCCATGAACCTGTACAATGGTATTCAGGACGGAGCTGATGTGCGAGAATTCCTGCCCTTATTGCGATTTCATAGCTTATCAGCAGGGCAGTCATGAATTCTTCACCGGAAATATTGTGCTCCTCAGCGGCTGCAAGAACAGCTGGAAAAATAATTGCACCCGGATGGCCTTTTACAAGACGATGACCGTCATCCATGTCCAGCGCATTCGCAGCGGTAGCATTGACTAATGCAGCTCCTGATGCACTCATTTTTTCAACAGCTGAAAGCACAGAACTTCTTCCGGTTCCCCACTGGTTGTCCGCAAACTTTTTTACCATTTCAAATGCAGCAGTATGGGTCCCTGCAAGTGTGCAGGCAATAATGTCAGCAAGTGCTTCTTTTAAGGCTTGTTTGCTATTTACATGAACGGAGTTAAATGATTCAGACCTCAAATATTCCTCAAGCTTTCCAGAGAAATCCGCCAATGAAATCACTTCCTATATAGTGAGTTTTTATTTCACTAACCCCTGCTCTTCCAGCCAGTTGCGGCTTACTTCCGTGATATCCTTATGTTCCACATCAACCGAGTAATTTAAAGACATCATCGTTTCATTGTCCAGAAGACCGGCTAATTTGTTCATGAGTTCAGAAATCTCAGGAGATTTTTCAGCAACTTCCTGTCTCACAACAGGAACCCCATTATATGCCGGGAAAAATTGCTGATCATCTTCTAGAATTACAAGATCGAAGCCCTTAATGCGGCCATCTGTAGCAAAGCCCACGGATACATCAACTTGCCCATCCTTTAATGCGTTATATAGTAATCCGGAATCCATTTTCACAACACTTTTGGAAGGGAATTTAAATCCGTAAAGTTTCTGTAAGCCTTTCACTCCATCTTCTCGTGCATAAAATTCAGCATTCGAAGCAAACTTTAATTTATCTGGATCATCATTTACCATTTTGGCCAGATCCGAAATAGTTTTTACACCCATTTTTTCAGCAGTATCTTTTTTCATCAAAATCGCATAGGTATTATTGAAATTGGCTTTATTTAACCAGGTGATTCCGTTTTCCTTATCATTTTCTTTAACTTTTTCATATGCTGCGTCCGGATCTGTTTCTACTTCCTGTTTTTGATAAACGACTAAACCAGTGCCTGTATATTCCCAATAAACATCAATTTGCCCATTTTCCAAAGCCGACCGGACAACAGCACTTCCCATATTGCTTGCTTCCTCTACATCAAAACCGTTTTCCTTTAAATAAATTGAAGTTATTTTGGACAAAATCTGCTGCTCAGTAAAATCTTTACCGCCTACTGCCACTTTTCCCTTTGAATCACCTCCGCCGCCTTCACTGTTTGCTGATGAACTGCCACAAGCGGTTAATGTTGCTGCCAAAATAATAGCTAGAAACATATAGACAAATCTCTTCACTAAATTTCCTCCCTTAACTCTCATCACTATGCTGCTTCCAGTGTTCTTTGAAGCCCGCGCGGAACGATTATTTTTTCTAATTTCTCCAATAAAAAGTCAAGAAGGATGGCTAATAATATGACTGGAACAGCTCCTGAAAGCATTATGCCAGTATCATATAATGAAATTCCCGTAAATATTAGATCTCCAAGACCGCCACCACCAATTAAAAATGCTAAAGCGCCTGTTCCCACATTAATCACAACAGAGGTACGGATACCAGCCATGATGGCATACAGTGCATTGGGTAATTCAAGCTTAAAAAAGACTTGCTTAGATGTCATCCCCATTCCGTTTCCGGCATCGATGATTTGTGGATTTACATTTTCAATCCCTGCAACCGTATTTCGGAGGATAGGAAGAAGGGAATTAAACCATAATGCAAAAATAGCCGTTTGCCAGCCTAATCCAAAGTAGCTCATGACTAAAGCCAGTATGGCAAGACTCGGAACCGTTTGACCTATATTCGCAAAATTCAATACGACCCAATCAAGCCTTTTGAACTTTGGCCTGGTTATTAAGATTCCAAGAGGTACTGCGGTCGCAATTGCAAGAGCTGCGGAGATTCCTACCAGTTTTAAATGCTGACCAGTTAAATACAGAAGGTCTTTAGGGTTTTCAATGATAAATTGAAATGCCCCAGTAAAGTATGCCCAGCCTAAAATGGAGATTATGATTAAATATAGACCTGCCTTCACTATTTGTTCGGTCTTTTTCCCAGACAAGCTGCCACCTCCTTACCTTACAATTGATATGTCTTTTGGGTGCACTTCTGTGAATAAATTAAAATCAGAGACACATAGTACACCTAACTTCTTATTATGATCGTCTACCACACAGACTTCTCCATTTGGAGCTGATAGTAAGTGAGACAAAGCTGTTTTCAGGTTTTCATTTACAGAAATCACTTGTCCGTGCCATTCATTGTTTAACCGGTGCTTTCTAAAACCGTCACTTAAGACCATTAAATCTCTTACTTTTAACAAAGTTAACCTTTTCAGGGCACGATCATCTCCAACGAAATCACGAACAAAGTCGTTCTTAGGATTAGACAGAATTTCATCAGGCGTGCCAATTTGCATCAGCTCCCCGGTATCAAAGATTGCTACTTTGTCGCCTAATTTAATTGCCTCATCTATATCATGGCTTACAAATAAAATGGTTTTTTTCATTTCCTTCTGTATCCGCAAAAATTCATTTTGCAAGTGGTCACGAATGATCGGATCAAGCGCGCCGAAAGGTTCATCCATTAGCATAACAGGGGGATCAGCGGCCAATGCCCGGGCAATCCCAATTCGCTGCTGCTGGCCTCCTGATAATTCAAAAGGGTAACGCTTTTGAAACTGCCCCGGGTCTAAACCCATCATTTCCATTAGCTCACTACAACGCTTTTTCATTCGATTTTGATCCCAGCCCAGCATTTTGGGAACAACATTTATATTGTCTTCAATCGTCATGTTTGGAAACAGCCCATTGTGCTGGATTACGTATCCAATGGACCTTCGAAGCTTGATGATATCCATTGAATTGATATTTTTGCCTTCCACCTCGATACTTCCTCTTGTAATAGGAATTAATCGGTTCACCATCCTAAGCAGCGTTGTTTTTCCACAGCCTGATGGACCAAGAAATACACAGATTTCTCCTGGTTCAACATGAAAATTAATGTTATTAACAGCTGTTACACTTTTGTCAACGCTTTCATATACTTTCGTAGCATTCTGAAATTCAATCATTCCACTTCACCTTCTTCCATATAGTAAATCTCTCGAGTTTTTCAGTCTATTATTCATTCAAGATTTGATACTCTCACGAGAAGAAAATCTTTTCTGAAATTTCCCTAACAAAACATCAATTGAAATAGCTAAAGTTGAAACTGATATGGCCCCTACCTGAATCATTGCTGCATAGCTTGTTGAAATACCGCGGGCTATATACCCGCCCAGCCCTCCTGCTCCAATGTAAGCAGCTATCGCGCCAATTCCAATCGTCAATACGATCGCCATCCGAACACCTGCCATAATGACAGGAAACGCCAGAGGAAGTTCCACTTTTATTAATCTCTGAAAGGTAGTCATACCCATACCGATTGCTGCATCTCTTACATTCGGATCCACATTTTTTATCGCAATATATGTGTTTCGAATAATTGGCAGCTGTGAATACAAGATTAAAGCAACTATTGCAGGCAAATATCCTATTCCTTGATTAATAAGCGAGAAAATAGGAATCATAATCCCAAACAATGCAATACTGGGTATAGTCATAATGATTCCTGCCACGGCCAGAACCAGATTCGCTAAACTTTCTCTCTGTGAAATATAAATTCCAAAAGGCACGCCAGTAATAATCGCAATGCCTACTGCAAGCCCAACTAATTCGATATGCTCCAAGGTCATCTGTAAAATTTCCAGCCAGTTCGTTTGGACAAATTCTAGAATCTCCAAAATATCCCTCCCTTGTATTATTCTTATTTATATATTTTGCAAGTTCCGTGCCAACTTAAAATTATACTTTTTATCGAATTTTCTAAATAATTAGTAAAAATATTCTCCAATTTTGTAAAAAAATATTTACAAAATACAGCTCCCCACAAAAAGACTGCTAACAATATCTGCTAGCAGCCAATATGACGTCATATATTCTCCGAGAAAAATTTGTTCATTTTATATAGAAGGCTTTGTCTTGAAATCCCAAGCGTTCTTGCCGCTTTAGCAGGCTGTCCAAGTGATTCATCAAGTGCCTTCAAAATATATTTCTTCTCGATTTCGTCCATAATTTCTGGTAATGAAGCACTATTTTCTATTCTCATCATATCATTTAAGTTTTCATTTTTTCCTTTACGGATTTCCCTTGGAAAATCTTCGATTGTAATCGAATCCTCATCACATAATACAACCGCTCTTTCAATTGCATTTTCAAGCTCTCGGACGTTTCCTGGCCACTCGTAATTCATTAAAAGATTCATTAATTTCCTGTTGGTTTTATAATCTTTTTTATGTTTGCTCCGATACTTTTCAAGAAAGTTTTCTACTAAAAGTGGGATATCCTCTTTTCGCTCCTTTAGGGATGGAATATAAATATCCACTATGTTTAATCGATAATATAAATCTTCCCTGAAGTTCCCCTCCTCTACCAACCTCTTTAGATCGCGATTTGTAGCACAAATAATTCGAAAGTCGACTTTGCTTAATTTATCGCTTCCAACACGCATGAAGGTTTTATCCTGTGTTACCTGCAGAAGCTTTGCCTGGAAAGACGGTGAGATTTCACCAATTTCATCTAAAAAAATCGTTCCGCCATTTGCGGATTCAAATTTCCCTTTTCGGCTTGATACTGCCCCAGTAAATGACCCTTTTTCATGGCCAAAAAGCTCACTCTCCAGCAATTGCTCAGGAATCGCTGCACAATTTATGGGAATAAAGGGTGCATGTTTCCTTTCACTCAGCATATGGATCATTTGTGCAATTTTTGTTTTCCCTGTTCCGCTCTCGCCTTGAATGAGTATGTTTGCTTCAGTTGCTGAAACTCTCTCCACCAGCCTAAGAATATTTTTCATGGGACTGCTATTAGCTACGAGTTCTCCATGAACTTCAGAATGAAGAAGCTGTTCTTTCAATTTTTTATTTTCCTCTTTTACACCAAGCCATTCAAAAGCCTTTTCAATTGTAACGATGAGTTCATTTAATTTTACAGGCTTGACCATATAGTCAAATGCTCCTGCTTTCATTGCAGAAACAGCATTATCGATATTGCCAAAAGCAGTCATCATAATGTAGATCTTGTTAGGATAAAGTCCAATAAATTCCTGTAAAAGTTCTAAGCCTGAGGCATCCGGAAGTTTCAAATCCAAAAAAACTAGATTGGCATTAGTATCAGCGATTTTATTTCGAGCCTCTTGTCCGTTAGCCGCTGTATACACGTTATAGCCTTGCTTGGATAATGAAGATTTTAAGATTTTCAATATTTTCGATTCATCATCAACCAGTAAAATATTTTTCATGCTTCTAAGCTCACCTTTCTTCAGTAAACTTTGGCAGTTGAACGGTTAATACTGTACCGCTTATATCCGAATTTGCTTGAATGACCCCGCCAAATTGTGTAGTGATTTCATAAGCTATTGATAACCCTAATCCAGTACCTTCTTTCTTCGTTGTAAAGAAAGGATTAAAAATCCACTTGATTTCATTTTCCGGTATGCCTAAACCATTATCCTTTATTTCAATTAACCAATCAGATTCATAATCCAATATGCGAACAGATAACTTGCCACCCTCATCCATTGCGTGAAGACTATTAATAATAATATTTAAAAACACTTGACTTAGTTTCCCGGGAGTTGCCAGTACAAATGCTTCTTCGACAGTAAAGGACTTTGAAACCGTTATATTCAGATCGGAAAAATTGTTTTTTAGGAGGCCTAATAGTTCATCCAATACAGCAGCTAAGTCCACCCTTTCCATTTCATCGTCAGTTTCCCCCTTGGATAAATTCAAGAAATCTGTTAACAGTTGATTTAATCGATCCGTTGTTTCTAATATATCGTCAGTCATTTCCTGAATAAAGGAAGGGTCTTGCATGTCCAGCTGGATTGCTTCTGCAGCTGCTTGAATGATGCTTAAAGGGTTTTTAATTTCATGTGCAATTCCTGCAGTCAACTGTCCCAGGGAAGCCAGCTTTTCACTTTGCTTTAGATATTCCTCCATTTTCTTCATATCACTTACATCTCTTAAAATGAGGATCGATCCAAGAATATTCTGCTCTTCACCGCTAAATAAAGAAGAATATATACGGACATCATGCCTGCTGCCGTTCTTATCATAAATGTAGCTTTCCTGTTCATTAATTTCTTTTCCTTCCTTAATAGTCCTCCATGACAGAAAATCAGCTTCATCCCTTTTCAAGGGAAGATCAATAATATACCTACCAATTGCCTCTGTTCTGGAAAATCCCGATAACTCCTCCGCCCCTTTATTAAAGGTAACAATCCTTCCATCCTTATTAATCGTGATGATTCCATATGGTATCGATTCCAATATATAGAACAAATGCCTTTCTTTATTTCTCAATTCATTTGCCATGCTTGCCATCGTTTTTGTAAGATTTTCAAGTTCATCACCCGTATGGAAAAGCTCAAAGTCAGATCTTTTCCCATCCGAATATTCCTTAGCCTGATTCGTTAAATTCGTTATCGGTTTTATGAATCTAAATGCTCCGAACAATGTTAATAAAAAAGTTAGAAAAACGACAATGATAAAACCCTTAAATAAAAGCACTTGTACCTGTCTTGCAGGCTCCATTGCCTGATCGATAGATTCACAAATAATAAGCCCCAATCCGCCTAATGTAATCGGCCTATAGGAAGCGAGCATAAATTCATTAAACAATAATCCTTCCCATACACCGCTTTGATACTTGCTAAGCATTTGGCCAAGTTCATGATTCTTAAGCGTCTTACCAATAAATTGTTCTTTAGTATGTGCAATGATTGTTTCATTGCGGTCTATTAAAACATTAAGTCCCTCTGATCCTATCTTTCCCTCCGAAAGATATTCTGAGAGGATATTTAGATTAACATAGGCAAGTATCGCTCCCCGATACTTCCCTCCATCATCAAGGACTGGATACGCAATCCCGATTGTTTTCCGCCCATCTTCGAGGGAAAGCAGATTTGATATGTAAAATGCCTTGGTCCATTTTAATCTCTCTAAAATCTTATTCAAATCTCCCGAAGCAGACTTTTTTACATTAGGAATCGTGGTAATTGAATTACCCGATTCATCCATGACGTCAATAAATAGATATAGAGGATTTTCAGAAACGACTCGTTCCATTTCCTTCTGGTAAAAATATGTATTCTCTTCAGAATTACTTAGAACGAACTCAGAAATGACACGGATATCATTGATCATTTTGTCAAACATAAAACTGGTTTTCGTGCTGATGGTCTTTGACATTAATTCATTTCGGTATTCAATTTCTGAACGTACCGAATCATTTAGTACATTCATGGTCACAAAATAGATTGAAGCCAGAGAACCAAAGACGACGATAAAGGTCATAAATACATATCTCTTTGTTATTCTTGATTGCAATAATTTTTTCAAAGAAATTTCCCCTGTCAAAATTGTCCTGAGATTGATTAATATTTAGAAAATTCTTGTATATATACTATTATAGTAGAATAAAAGGAACAAAAATACCCTTGCTATAAGTATTGGTTAATGCTCCATTACTCTATACGCAAGGGTTCATTTTAGTAAGATTTCAAACGAAATCCTGATCGGCAATCTCTTTAAAATGTTTTAATGTAATATGAACATCTTCATCTCTCATTATGGGTAATAGCTTCCGTATTTCTTTTACTGCTTTATAATCAATTTCACAAATTTGAACAGCTGGATCTCCATAAGGACATTGTAAAATGACTTCACCATAAGGATTAATCACTTTTGAATTCCCATAAAACATAATACCGTTCTCAATCCCCACACGGTTTACCAGCACTACATAGCACCCATAAACACTTGCGTAAAACTGGCCTACCCTCTCCCAACCTGTAGAACTGGAATATTCACTGCCGAGACCGCCTTCCGGACTATTAATTAAGGCTATCAAGAGAGAAGTGTGGTGGTGTGCAGCAATATGAGGCAATGACGGATGCCATACATCATTGCAGATCAGCATGCTGGAAATAAAAGAATCTATTTGATCCATGTTTACTTTTTTTCCTCTTGCGAAGTATTTTGCTTCTTCAAAGTCACCGTAATTAGTTGGATAGATTTTTCTTTGAACAGAGGTAATCTTCCCATTCTGGATCATGATCGCTGAATTGTAAATTTGCTCGCCCTTCCCCTTTTCAACAAATCCGAATACAACATTCACACCTGTATCTGCGGATATCTCGCAAACTTGCAAAATTTCCTTTGCATCTATTGTGAGCGCTACATTAAATAGCTGATCTTTGAGGTCATATCCTGTTAAAGATAACTCTGGGAAAACGAGTAACTCTGCTTTACCACTATTCTCGTGCATTATATCTTTCATTTGCGATAAATTGGCTTGAACATTTCCAAAGAGAGGAGCAACTTGGGCTATTCCTATTTTCATAATCTTTCTCCTTTTTCCATTAAGAATAAACAGACAATCTTAAGAAATTCCGCAAGCCTCTGCGAGTACATCTACCAAATGGACCCCTTGCACTCGGCCGCTGCAACCCTTCCGTTCGATTCCAAGACGCATTTGTAAAAGGCATCCTGGGTTCGTTGTGACAACGGTTGCCGCTTTCGTTTCTTCTATATTCTCCATTTTTTCATCAAGGATTTTCATGGACTCCCCAAAATGGAGAAGATTATAAATGCCTCCTGAAGCACAGCATTTATCACTGCCTGAAAGCTCAACAAAAGCAGCACCTGGTAAGGATTTCAGTAATTTTCTAGGCTGCTCATGCACCCTCTGGACATTTCTTAGATGACATGAATCCTGATAAGTTATTACACCATTCCATTGCTTTATAAAAGGCAGAGGACCGAATTCCACCAGGACTTCACTAATATCCATGGAGGCACGAGAGAATTTCTTTGCCCGTTCAGACCATTCTTCATCATTTTTCATGAGATCTTCATATTCCTTAAGAAGAGCTCCACAACCACCGGCATTATTAATATAGTATTGGGATTCTGATTCTTCAAAAGCAGAAATATTTTGCTTCGCAAGCTCCTTTGCACCTTCTATCATTCCTTGATGGGCATGAAGGGCACCACAGCAATTTTGCGATTTAGGAATAATTACTTCACAGCCGGCTACTGTTAGGAGCTCGATGGATAATCTATTTGTTCTGTTGAGCAAGGCATCCGAAATACAGCCTGTAAAAAATGCAACCCTTGCTTTTTTGGGACCCTTGGCGGGAATGATGGTTCCTAATTTGTTTCTCTTTAATGGAGACTCTACTGGCGGCAGCACGTTTTCAATTTGAGCCAGCGGTTCTGAAATCTTGTGCAATAACTTTGTTTTTTTCACCATTTTTCTAATTCCGGACTTTTGATAA
>NZ_SOEE01000022.1 GCF_004366035.1 Cytobacillus oceanisediminis | reverse complement strand
AATGCTTCAACAGCAGCCTGCATCGCTTTTTCCGCAAGCTCGCGGTTTGCCTTTGAAACACGGCCAACTACCTCTTCTTTATTAGAAGGATTGATTGATACAATTTTATCTTCAGTAGAAATGCGCTCTCCGCCAATTAAAAGATCATAATCCTGGCCCAAATAGCTTTCTACAGTTTGTAAACCCTTTAAATATGCTTCACGATTTTCATCTTCTTTAAAATTCGTGAATGGCTCATGCTTATAAGGTTGTACCATTTTTACCGCCTCCTGTGTGTACAAATATCAAACGCCAGATCGTAGCGCCCCGTCCCGTTATTATAAACCTGCTGGAGAAAGGTCTGCTATTCTCTTAAAACGTTTTCATCCAAACACTATATTAACACGAAAATAACATTATCTTCAAACATTCTCCGATGATGTTATATATTAACATCCATTGAGAGAAATGGCAGTTTCACTTAGAGGAATAAGGGGTTGATGATTCTTAGGGCAGATTTTGGATAAAACTGTTATATAAAAAATTCTATTGCTGTTATTCTTATTTTTTGGAAGGGGATATCATTTTTCCTAACTTCTTTATCTTTTTACAGCTATAACCTTTTTATGGAGACCCCTTATTCTTGCTACTCTTCCTATTGTGTCGCCATTCCTCTATGACGACCAATTTTCTCTAACTGCTTCAAATTTTGTCATCATGCCCGCAATCCTCTTTCCTAAAATTAAAAAAACCCAGAAGGTGCATCTTCTGCACTTCTGGGTACCCTGGTTCTATTGATAGATATGGACAAAAGGTTCGCTTTGGTCTGCTTTCCGGACTACTAGCGCTTCCGGTCCATTGACAGATGAAATATTCACCTGGACTGAGATGTATTCAGGGAAGTGTTTGACAACAAGCCCTGTTACATATTGCGTAAATCCAATCGCTTCTGCTTTTCCATAGAATTGGATTGGGATATCAATATTAACTTCCTGCAATTGGTCCTGAGCGTAGAAGGCTTTCCCTATAACTCCATTGAAGTTCGGGAAGTAGGTTTCTACATCCTGCTTAAAGTTAAGAAATGCCGTTAAATCATCACGATGATTTTTTTCAGCCGTGTTTGAAGGGAAAAGGACATATTTCTCGTTGACGTCTTCCCATCCGCCAAGCTTTGTGCTTCCTTTATCTGCCGTAGCGTATGTAAAGAAGCTTCCTGGTACCACCGAGGTTCTTGATTGCTGTTCAAACAAAGCAATGGTTACCGGCACATCTTTCAGGCCTTTGATTTGCCGTACTCTCTGCAGTACTTCTTCAGCTAGCTTTTTACCTTCTCGTTCAATGACATCTTGGTCAATCTTTGTTTCGAAAGTGGCACCATATTGTTCCTTTTGATAATAATGGACAGAGTTCATGGCAAGGCCAATGACAACACCGCCGAGCCCCACTTTCCCATCATCATTTTTCAGCAAATAGTTGTGTTCAAGAATATGAGCAAGGTAGATCGGACTTTTTTCATTGTTTTTCTCAATATCCCCGCTATCTGCGATCATCGGATTTAAGCCGATATTGTCTTCTGCCTTCATCTCCCGTTCCTTCAGCTGATCATCAGTGAATTTACGGTTTAGCCAAGCCTGGACTGTGCCTCTTTTTAGATACTGCCCTTCCTGGAATAAGTATTTATCAGGATCAAACGTGTTTTGCGCAACTCGCATAAGTCCTGTCTCAAATTCATTGATATCATACTTGGTGCTTACATTATTGACAACGAGACCTCTGGATTCACTTGGTTCAAAAGGCAGCAGTGTTCGATAATACTTGTCAGAAATTTTATAGTTCGGAATGATTGCCTTATCCTCTTCGTTCTTGTCTTCCTGAACAACTTCCTCCTGCTTATTAAAATTAGGCGCACAGCCTGCAAGCAGAAGGGTTAGAGATAAAGCAAGCATCATCAGTTTTTTCACGGAGCTTACACCCTCTTACTTATTTAATTCTTCAACCAGTCTCTCCTCGTTCCAAACATCTACTCCAAGCTCCTGGGCCTTCGTCAGTTTGGATCCAGCGTCTTCTCCGGCGATTACAACATCTGTTTTCTTGCTGACGCTTCCGGATACTTTGCCGCCAAGCGCCTCTATTTTTTCTTTTGCTTCATTCCGGCTCATTAATTCTAGCTTTCCTGTCAGAACCACTGTTTTTCCTGCAAAAAAACTATCCGAGTTTTCGGCTGAAACAGGCTTTGGCCCATTATAAACCATGTTGACCCCAGCTGCTTTCAGCTCCGCAATCAGTTCATGGGCTTCTTCCTGTTCAAAGAAGGAAACGATGGAATCAGCCATTTTTTCACCAATTTCATTGATAGCTGTTAAATTGTCCCGGGATGCTTTTTCAAGTGCTTCCATATGGCCAAACTCCTGGGCCAGCGTTTTGGCAGCCTTTGCGCCAACATGACGGATTCCCAGACCAAATAAAAGCTTTTCCAATGAGTTGCCCTTGGAGTTTTCAATTGCCTGAATGAGGTTATTAACTGACTTTTCACCCATCCTCTCAAGCTGGATGAGCTGTTCATACGTTAATTTATAGATATCTGCCACATCTTTAATCAGATTTTCGGCAAATAATTGGCTTATCACCTTTTCACCAAGGCCATCAATGTTCATGGCGTTGCGGGAAACAAAGTGAATTAGACCTTCCCTGATCTGGGCCGGGCACTTTGGATTAATGCAGCGCAATGCCACTTCACCATCAAGGCGGACCAGCTCGCTTTCACACTCAGGACAATGTGTCGGCATGTTAAAGTCCTGCTCCTCACCCGTTCTCCTGTCAGCCAGTACATTTACAACTTCAGGGATGATATCTCCTGCTTTTTTCACAACGACCTGATCGCCAATCTTAATATCTTTTTCGCGAATTAAATCTTCGTTGTGCAGTGACGCCCTTTGGACAGTCGTTCCGGCAACTCGGACAGGCTCCAGAAGTGCAGTTGGCGTAACTACGCCAGTTCGCCCCACACTTAATTCAATATCCCTTAATGTGGTAACAACCTCTTCTGCAGGAAATTTATAGGCAATGGCCCAGCGTGGGCTTTTTGCCGTAGTGCCGAGCTGCTCCTGTGTTTCCAGTGAATCGACTTTAATAACGATGCCATCAATATCATAAGGCAGATTTGGACGTTTGTCAGTCCATCCCTGTACATACTCAATGACTTCCTCGATGCTTTCACATCTTTTGCGTTCTTTATTCGTTTTAAATCCAAGGCTTTCCAGATAATCCAGACCTTCGCTATGGGATACAACGCCTGTATCCCCTACATTCGCTATGCCGTAGACAAAAATATCGAGATTACGCTTTGCTGCAAGACGCGGATCAAGCTGCCTTAATGAACCTGCTGCGGCATTCCTTGGATTTGCAAAAGGCTCTTCCCCATTTTCCTCTTTTGCTTTATTCAATTTCTCAAAAGAACTCCTTGGCATAAATGCCTCACCGCGGACTTCCATCGTTACACTCTCTTTCAGCCGAAGAGGGATGGAGCGAATGGTCTTTAAATTTGCTGTGATATTTTCACCAATGGAACCGTCCCCACGTGTGGCACCGAGAACAAAAAGTCCATCCTCATAACGGAGGGAGACAGCCAGTCCATCGATTTTCAATTCGCATACATAAGAAACATTTTGACCTGCACCTTGGCGGACACGGCGGTCAAAATCTCTTAGGTCCTGCTCACTGAAGGCATTGCCCAAACTGAGCATCTGTGACTGATGCTCCACCTTTTCAAACATATCAAGGATTTCCCCACCAACCCGCTGTGTGGGAGAATCCTCCGTTTTAAGCTCAGGAAATTGCTCTTCAAGCTCAATGAGGTCTCTCATCAGCCTATCGTATTCAGCATCTGGAACAGACGGCTGATCAAGAACATGGTACTCATAATTATACTGATTCAAAAGGTTGTGCAGATCTTTCACCTTTTTTTCTGCCAATTGAAGGTCCATACATTCAACCCTTTCTATAATCCTTTAAAAGATGCCTGGCAGGCTGCTCTAAGATTACGCCTTTGTAATCGGTGCAAATTTGGCCAGCAGACGTTTAATGCCAACTGGTTTCGGAAACGCAATATCCAGCTCTGTTCCTTCGCCGGAACCTTTTACACTGACAACTGTACCTGTACCCCATTTTCCGTGCTGGGCTTTGTCGCCGACTACCCAGGCAATTTCATCTCCGCCTGTATTCGATGCAGATGGACGAACCACCGCTTTCCGCTGAGGCTGTGCTCCTCTTGAAGCAGAAGGAGATCCAAACGGGGATGATCCAAATGGAGACGGCTTTTTAGCAGGTTCAAGCCCATCCAGCAATTCAGCCGGAATTTCTTTGATAAATCGGGATGGAGGATTCATATTCGTGCGTCCAAATAAAGTACGCATTTGTGCATTCGTAATGTAAAGCTCCTCTTCTGCCCGCGTGATTCCCACATAGGCAAGACGGCGCTCCTCTTCCATTTCCGATTCTTCCATTAGAGAACGGCTGTGCGGGAATACACCCTCTTCAAGACCTAGTAAAAAGACAACAGGGAACTCTAGCCCTTTTGCTGAGTGAAGTGTCATAAGAACAACTGATTCAGCTTTTTCACCATCATCATCCAATTTATCAATGTCAGCCACAAGAGCCAGATCAGTCAAAAATGCGATAAGCGATTTATCTTCGCTGGCTTCTTCAAAGTTTTTTGTAACAGACAGGAATTCATCAATGTTTTCCAGACGGCTCTGGGCTTCAATGGACTTCTCGGCAATAAGCATATCGCGGTAGCCTGATTTCTCCAGCAGCTCTTCCACAAGTTCTGTCACAGATAAGTATTCCTGCATTTGTGTATAGTTTTTAACCAAATCCCTGAATTCAATAGCCCCTTTTGTAATTTTCGGGCTCAGGCCAATCAGTTCAATGGACTCAAGAGCCTCAAACATGCTCATTTCGTGAAGCTGTGCAAAGTTGGCGATTTTATCAACCGAACCGGAGCCGATTCCGCGTTTTGGCACATTGATAACACGCTGAAGGCTTATATCATCATCCGGATTTGCAATCAGACGCAGGTAAGCAAGGATGTCCTTAATTTCTTTGCGGTCGTAGAACTTGATTCCGCCGACAATGGAGTATTCAATGTTCGACTTTAACAGCACTTCCTCCATTACACGGGACTGTGCGTTTGTGCGGTACAAGATAGCAATATCCGAAAAGCTTCGCTTGCCGCTGCTGATGTATTCTTTAATTTTGCCTGCAACAAACTGTGCTTCTCCCTGCTCGCTGTCGGCACGATAGTAGAAGATTTTATTGCCTTCTGCGTTTTCGGTCCAGAGGTTTTTTGGCTTTCTATTGAGGTTCTTGCTGATGACTTCGTTCGCAGCCAGCAGTATCCTTTTTGTTGAGCGGTAATTTTGTTCGAGCATAATAGTCTGTGCATTCGGATAATCCTTTTCAAAAGAAAGGATATTGGCTATGTCCGCACCGCGCCATTTATAGATGGACTGATCAGAGTCACCGACCACACACAGATTCTTAAAACGGCTTGCCAAAAGCTTTACCAGCATGTATTGCGCTCTGTTAGTATCCTGGTACTCATCCACATGAATGTACTGGAATTTGCGCTGATAATATTCAAGCACTTCCGGCACCCTCTGGAACAGCTGAATCGTAATCATAATAAGATCATCAAAATCAAGCGCCTGGTTGCGTCTAAGTCTCTTTTGGTACTCTGTATATACATCACTTGCAACCTGCTGAATATAATCTCCTGCTGTTTTCGCATACTCTTCAGGAGTAATCAATTCATTTTTTGCCGAACTGATGGACCCCAGGATAGCACGCGGATCAAATTTCTTTGGATCCAGGTTTTTATCCTTTAGGATTGATTTAATCACCGATTGCTGATCTGTTGAATCCAGAATCGTGAAATTGCGGTTATAGCCAATACGGTCAATATCTCTTCTTAAGATCCGCACGCACATGGAGTGGAACGTCGAAATCCAGATTTCATCTGCAGCTCCGCCCATCATATTATGAATTCGGTCACGCATTTCACGGGCTGCTTTGTTTGTAAATGTGATTGCCAGAATATTGTAGGGGTTCACACCCTTTTCCACCATTAAGTAAGCAATCCTGTGAGTAAGCACTCTTGTCTTTCCGCTTCCCGCTCCTGCCATTATAAGAAGGGGTCCGTCTGTTGTTTTTACCGCATTTTGCTGCTGCGGATTCAGTCCGTTCAATAATTTATCCGTTAAAAATTGCATTTCTTCTCTTCACCACCATAGAAACATATGTTCTTATATCTATTTTATCTTTTTTTTATCATCATCAGCAACTGAATTAGGCACGAACAGCTTCGACAGTGGCCAATGCAGCCTGCAGATCATCATAAATAACATTTCCGACCACAATTACGTCCGCATGCTCAGCCATTTCATTTGCCTGCTCTGCATTCATGATGCCGCCGCCGTAAAATAATACGGTTTCTTCAAGCGTATTTTTCACCTCTGCGACCACTTCAGCATCTCCGTACTTTCCGCTGTATTCAAGATAGAAGATTGGCAGGCTGAACATCTTTTCAGCCATCATGGCATATGCTCTTACCTCATCCAATGATAAATCTGTCCGTGAATTGGTAACGTGTGCCGCTTTACATTCTTCATTCAGGATGCAATAACCCTGAACTAAAACCTCTTCCCAATTCATGATATCCCCATATTCTTTTACAGCCTCCTGATGAAGGCCTGTAACCCACTTCACGTCCCGGCTGTTAAGGACTGTCGGGATAAAGTATAAGTCAAAGCCCGGGGTAATTGAATCAATGGTTGAAACCTCCAGCACACAAGGGACTGTATATCGGCGGATGCGTGCCATTAAATCCAGCACCTTTTCCAGCGTTACTCCGTCCGTCCCGCCCACAATAATCGCGTCTGTTCCAGACTCACAAATCATTTCCAGGTTTTCATCTGATATATTTTTATCCGGATCGAGCTTAAAAGCGTGGCTCCATTCGCGAACATCATACATGCAAAATTGCCTCCATTCTATCATTCCATTTCATCATTATATCATTTAAGATTGGGAATAAAAAAGAAAAGCAGGAAGTCTTTATAAGGTGGAAAAAATTAATAGGGGAACCAAAGAAAAAAACCGTGGGAACTGCCCCATCGGTTTAAGCAATACGAATATTTACGCTTTTTCAGGTTCTTCTTCTTTGATTCTTTCCAGTGCCATTTCATAGGCATCATTTCCATAGTTGAGGCATCGTTTCACACGGGAAATGGTTGCCGTGCTTGCGCCCGTATCTGTTTCAATTTTATGATACGTTTTGCCTTCACGAAGCATGCGTGCCACTTCCAGACGCTGAGCCAGGGACTGTATTTCATTTACTGTGCATAAGTCGTCAAAGAAGCGATAACACTCTTCCAGGTCTTTTAAAGATAAAACCGACTTAAATAACTGATCCAGTTCTTTGCCTCTTAGCTTATCAATTTGCATATATTTGCATTCCCCTTTATTGTAATAGAATTTTAAAATCGTTATTGTTTAATTTCGAAGGAAACCGTTTGCTCAAGGCCCGGGCTTGATGGAACGATGTTGATCCATGTCTTTCCTGGCACCAGGCCAGCCTGTTTGCCATTCATGACCGGAAGAATTCGCCCGTCAATGTTTTCCCATTCTACTTCTGTCACTTTCCCTTTTTGCAGGAGATATCCTTTTCCCCCAGAAGTTAAGTTAATATCACGGCGACCCGCGCTGTCAACCACTTTGTGGTCTGCTTCTGCGATGAAAATGTTATCAAGCAATACAGGTTCACCGGATTTATAATCAGCTGTAAGTTCGCCATTGGAATATCTTTTGTATTTCTCCAGTCCCTCATCATACTCATAGATGACATTGAATAGTTCATTGTCCAAATAGGAGATCATGGCCGAGGCTGCATCCTCACCCTGAATAGCCTTTGCATCTTCCTTCGACAGAAAAGCTAGAGATTCCGGTTCGTCCTCCATCGCATAATTTCTTTCTTCTGCACCCTTCAGCACACTTTCGAATGAAATATAGGAATTATGAGGAGCCTGGCGGAAGCTTTCCCGTTTAAACAATGTACCGTCATACTGCATTCCATTCAGATTATCAATATAGCCCTGATCCAGCAATTCTTTGGCTTCCGGGCTATAGCCGTGGGCAATGTAGAGGCTGTCATAGCCTTTAGCCAGCTCAATATAATAATCTCTTGAACTTCTGACAGGCCCTATCATTTCAGGCTGCTCACTTTGAAAAATAGCAAGAAAACGGGTCACGTCCCCTTCTGCCAGCAATTCGTAGACGATATCAGCCTGGTTAAGCCCGGATTGCGGACGGGCTTTTGGATGATTATTGATCATCACCGCTACAGCCCTTCCATCCACCTCAGCCTCCGACCCGAAGCCTGTGAGGGGATAGTGAAATGGAAGTTCTTTTTCAGAGCTGACCCCTTTTGTGGCCTCTTCCGTTTTTTCCGTATCTTGTTTTTCAGGCTCTTCAGCTTTTTCTTTGCTGCAGCCAGAGACTAAAAGCATTGCCGCTGCTGATACAGCTATCCATCTTTTTAGCATTTAGCACCCCTGTGTTTTTTGCTTTGATGCAGGTTCTATGTTAGCTCTACTGAGCAGTTTTTATCTATATATATATAGCATCACTTTTATATTTTAACGCATTATCGTTGGAAAGAGTACCGTTTTATTCATTACATCATACATTCCCTGCTGAGTAATCCTGATATAAGGCAGATGCGTTGAAGAGAAAAAGAGCAGCGTATACATCGGATCTTCATGTCTATAGCCTTGATCACGCAAATAATGAACAAGCTGTTTTTCTTCCTCCATTAATTCCTCCACATTTTTATGGGACATCACACCCTTTAAGCGGAGTTCCATCTCCTGGACAATTCTTCCCCCTTCTGATATGACAATGCCTCCGCCAATTTCTTTCAGCCGGTTAAAAGCATTCAGCATTTCCTGTTTGCTTTTTCCAATTAAGATAATGTCACCGGTATTGGAAAAAGAACTTGCCATTCCATCCAGGCTTTTCGAGAACCCTTTTAATATCGTATTTATCCGCCAGTGTCCATTCTGGTCAACAAGCATGAAGAAACATTCATCATGATCTTTCTCCAGTTCTTCGGATGATACATCAATCGTGATGGAATAGGGCTTCGTAATAACCGCATTCTCCAGTTTTATCCCGAAAGGCATGGAGAATTGCATATCATCAGCGGTCAGTTCCCAATCAATATCCAGCGGTTCGAAGCCGTATTCTCCCCATTCTACAGGCTTATAGGCGTGCAGGTTTTCACCGTCTCTTTTTACCCACTCCCCTTTGGCAATAACTGATAATGGAGTTGGTTCCTTTTCATCTGACAGGAAATTAATATTAGCCACCCTTCCTGTCGCAATCGAGCCATGCAAATAATCGATTCCATAATGACGGGCCACATTAATGGTAGCCATATTATATGCATCGATAACCGGCACTCCTTTATCAATGGCGATGCGGATCATATGGTCAATAATTCCCTGTTCATAGAAGGAGGAAAAGGAACCGTCTGTTGTGAAGATCATCCGATCATATTGATCAATGCCGATTTCATGCATCTCGTCCAATAAAACCGGCAGATCGGGACGGATGGAAGAATATCTGAGAGATACGGTATATCCCTGTAAAAGACGATTATATATATCCTTTCCCGTCATCGACTCATGGTCGCAATCAGCACCAAGCAGCATGAGCTTTGCCAGCGTTTTTTCGGATGCCCCCGGAAAATGGCCTTCGATCTTTTTCCTCATCCGCTTAGTCTCCTGAATCCAATGAAGCATCATATCATCGCCATCCAAAAGCTTCGGCCAGCCTGTGAGCTCTCCTCCCTGAAGCACAGCATCATGCTCAAGCCATGATTTAACGTTCCCATGCGAAAAAACGGATTCTTCATGCTGAATTTCCGTTTGTGCATCAAATCGGCACCACCAATAGGTTGTTGCAGGCATGTTTCTCATTTCCTTCAGGAAAGAAAACGCTTTCTTTTTATCCTGCTGTAAAGCAAGCACCATATTGTCATTAATCAAGGTTGTTGTACCAAACTGCGATGCATAGCTCGCCAGGGAAAGGGGATTATATAATTGAAATGGATGGGCATGCGGCTCAATATATCCAGGAACCAGCTTGAGTCCCGTACAATCAACGACCTCACACTGTTCTATTTTTTCCGGCAGCTTTTCGCCCACATAAACAATACGGTCGCCATAAATCCATATATTTGCTGTTATCCATTTGCGAAGTGCCTGATTAAGATAACGGGCGTTCTTTAGTAATATCGTCGGTGACAGTTTTCCGTCCAATACGGAAACATGTTCACGCAAGTGCCTGTTTTTCCAACGGTAACGCTGTTCCAGCACCATACTCCCTCCCTTGTTGATATCTATATATAAAAGACTCGATTTTTAGAATAAAATCAATGTGTGAAATGGCTTTAAATCAATAAAGAAAGCCCTTTCATTCATCTTGTTGTTCTATAGTAACATATTTCACTGTTTAACGCATTAAAGAATAAGTAAAAGATTGTAAAAAATTTGTGAAAGTGGTGAAAACGATGAATGTAAAACCAAATATCGGCATTGTAAATGCCTTAATACGCATAACAGTCGGATTAACTGTCTTAGCCTGGAGCACTTCAAAGCTTGTGAAAAGACCTTGGCGGGATTCTTATCTCATGATGGCTATGCTGGGCGGCATGAAGGTGGCAGAGGGAATTGTCCGCTTTTGCCCTTTGACAGCTCTTTTTGAAAGAGGCCAGGACATGGCTCAGGAAAAGCGAAAGCAGGAAGGCAATCACAATAATGATGAGGCTGTTGAGGAAATTCTCCCGTATAATCCATCTTAAGAATAGCGGAAGCGCCTTGCCCACCCCCGACAAGCACAAGACGATCCCCCGGAAAGGCCTCCTTTGCCTTTTTTGGGAGGATTGGCTTGTGACCTCGAGGGGGCAGGTGCTGGAGCTAGACAGTTCTCGAAGTGCAAAGATATAAATTCATTGTTAAAAAATCCAGCTCCCTATATGGGGGCTGGAAGAATGAAAGGAGCTGACAATATGTTTTGGGAATACGTAATGGATATGACGTTCGTCCTGGCAGCAATAATCGGAAGCATTGTAGCACTCCTGTTTGTGTATATCCGGAAGACTAAGAAAGGACGTGCGCGATAGCTTTATCGGCAATATCCTTGCGGTAGAATACGCCTTCACATTGAAGATTTTCAAGTTCGGAATATACCTTTTGCTGTGCTTCTTTCAGAGTAGGAGCTTTAGCGCCTGCCAGCAGCACGCGGCCTCCATTTGTCACATACTCACCTGAGCTGTTTCTATCAGTGCCGGCATGGAAGACGGAGACATCCGTAAGCGATTGAAGCCCATTCAGAACAGCTCCTTTTTCATAAGCTTCAGGGTAGCCTTTAGAAGCAGCAACCACTCCGACGATTACTTCCTTATCCCACTCGATTTCAGGCTGTTCCCCTTTTAGGACTGCCAGCATTACTCCCGCCAGATCCGACTTCATGCGGGGTAAAATCACCTGTGTTTCAGGATCTCCAAAACGGGCATTAAATTCAATTACCTTCGGGCCTGCTGGTGTTTTAATCAGACCTGCATACAGGATACCGGTAAAACTTCGGCCTTCCTGAACCATTGCTTTGGCTGCCGGCTTCAAAACATGTTCAACAGCTGCTGCAACTGTTTCTTCACCAATATGCGGTACCGGAGAATAAGCCCCCATTCCGCCAGTATTCGGTCCCTGGTCTCCATCATAGGCACGCTTGTGGTCCTGGGCAATTTCAAGCGGAATCACCTTTTCTCCGTTCACAAACGCCATTAAGGAAAATTCTTCGCCTTCAAGGAATTCTTCAATTACAACGGTTGAAGAAGCTTGGCCAAACTTTTCATTTAATAATAGTTCCTCAATCCCGTCCAATGCTTCCTGCATAGTCATGGCCACTATTACGCCTTTTCCGGCTGCAAGGCCATCTGCTTTCAGAACAATGGGAGCGCCTTTTGCTTCAATATAGGCTTTCGCTTCTTCATAGTTGCTGAATACCCCATATTCGGCAGTGGGGATAGCATATTTCTTCATAAGTGCTTTGGCAAAGGACTTGCTGCCTTCAATTTCGGCTGCTGCTTTTCTCGGTCCAAATACCTTTAACCCGGCTTCTTCAAATCGGTCAGCCAGCCCCTCAAGCAGCGGTACTTCCGGCCCGATCACAGTCAATTCAATTTCATTATCCTGAGCAAACTGCACAAGTTTTTCCTGTTCATGTTCCTGGATGGCAACCAGCTGAGCTGAATCTTCCATTCCGGGATTTCCTGGAGCAGCAAAAACCTGTTTCACTGAAGGGCTTTGATTCATCTTCCAGCAAATTGCATGCTCTCGGCCGCCTCTTCCTAAAACCAATACCTTCATTACGCCCACCTCCGTAAAAATGTCAGCTATAATAGCAAGGCCTCTGATCGAGGCGCTTCCGCTTTTCGTTTAATGTTTAAAATGACGTACGCCTGTAAAGACCATTGCAATTCCATACTCATCAGCCTTTTTGATGGAATCCTCATCACGGATTGAGCCTCCCGGCTGGATGATGGCTGAAATGCCTGCTTTGGCTGCCGCTTCAACCGTATCGTTCATTGGGAAAAAAGCATCGGATGCCATAACCGCTCCGTTCGTTTTTTCACCGGCCTGCTCAAGCGCAATTTTGGCAGAGCCTACGCGGTTCATCTGCCCGGCACCGACTCCAAGAGTCATGTTTGCATCATTTACGACAATGGCATTTGATTTCACATGCTTTACAACTTTCCAGCCCAGCTTCAACGCTTTCCACTCTTCTTCTGTTGGCTCTCTCTTGGTCGCAACTTTTACTTCCGCATTATCAAGGGTGAATAAATCATATTCCTGCGTCAGCAATCCGCCTTCAATAGCGGACAATCTCATCTCCGCTTTCTTTTTGCCATCAAAAGGAATTGTCAGCAGGCGCAGATTCTTTTTCCCTTTTAAAATCTCAAGCGCTTCGTTTGAGAAGGAAGGTGCAATGATGATTTCAAGGAAGATTTCATATAGCTTTTTCGCTGTCTCAGCGTCTACTTCCCTGTTCAGGGCAATAATGCCGCCAAAAATAGATACAGGGTCCGCCTCAAAAGCTTTTGAAAAAGCTTCGAATACATTTTCCCCAGTCCCCACTCCGCAAGGATTCATATGCTTAACAGCAACTGCTGCAGGCTCTGAGAATTCTTTTACGATTTGGAGAGCTGCATCAGCATCATTGATATTGTTGTAGGATAATTCCTTGCCGTGAAGCTGTTCAGCGTTAGCAATCGAAAATTCAGAACCAAGCGGCTTGCGGTAAAAAGCAGCCTTTTGATGAGGGTTCTCCCCATATCTCAATGTTTGCTTCAGTTCATACGTAACCGTTAATTTTTCAGGTGTTTCTTCATTTGCCAAATCTGTCATATATTCAGCGATCATTGCATCATAGGCAGCAGTATGGCGGAAAACCTTTGCAGCAAGTCTGCGGCGGGTTTCCTTTTGGACCTCTCCGGTTTCTTTTAGCTGTGAAAGAACTGTTTCATAATCGGCCGGATCCACCACAACCGTTACATAGTCATGGTTTTTGGAGGAGGCACGCAGCATGGCCGGGCCGCCGATATCAATATTCTCTATCGCATCCTCTACTTTCACATCTGGCTTAGCGATTGTTTGCTGGAACGGGTACAAATTCACGCACACAACCTGGATAGGCGTGATCCCATGCTCCTCTAGCTGCTGTTTATGGCCTGGTTCGCCATGCTTTGCCAGCAGCCCGCCATGAATCATTGGATTTAATGTTTTTACACGCCCTTCCAAAATCTCCGGAAAGCCTGTCACATCACTTACTCCGATAACGGGGACTCCACTCTCTTCCAGCGCTTTTTTTGTACCGCCTGTTGAGATAATTTCAAACCCCAGTTCGCTTAACTGCTGGGCAAATTCTGTTATGCCATTTTTATCGGAAACACTGATTAATGCACGTTTCTTCATGTTCGCTCCCCCTGACTCTGTTGAATGAAACACTTTAGTTCTCTAACATTTTAGCATAGAAAAGATTTTGCAAAACCTGCGGATAAAGTTTGTGCTCGACTTCATGTATCTTCTTCTGAAGGCTATCCAGCGTTTCACCGGAATTTATATCAACTGGCGCTTGAGCAATAATCGGCCCAGTATCCATGCCTTCATCAACAAAATGGACCGTTACACCGCTTACCTTCACATTGGCAGATAACGCCTGGCCAATAGCATCCTTACCAGGAAAAGCAGGAAGAAGAGAAGGATGAATATTAATAATCCTGCCTTCAAACTCTTTCAAAAGCGTCGGGCCGATCAGTCTCATGTAGCCTGCGAGAATAATATACTCGGCGCCGCTCTCCTTCAGCCTTTGCAAAATCGCTCTTTCATACTCTGCTTTGCCAGCATAGTCTTTTGCTGAAAAAACAAACTGCGGAACTTGTTCGTTTTGTGCACGCTGGGTGCTGTATGCACCTGGCCGATCACAGACAAACAAGACGATCTCAGCCTGCAAATCACCTTTTTTTACAGCATCGGCAATTGCCTGAAAGTTCGTTCCGCTTCCGGAAGCAAACACTGCGATTTTTTTCATGACTTCCTCCAAGTTACAGAATTTCAATTCCTTCCTTATCCGTCACTGTCCCCATTAGATAGGCTTTTTCTCCAATTTCATTAAAATAGGTGATCAGTTCATCAGCATTTTCTTTATCCGCTGCAATCACCATGCCTGTTCCCATATTAAAAATGTTGTACATTTCTTTGCGTTCCAATCCGCCGATCTTCTCCATAACCGTGAACACAGGAGGCACTTCCCAATTGTTTTCATTAAGCTGGGCGCCAAGGCCTTCAGGCAGCATGCGGGGGATGTTTTCAATAAATCCTCCGCCGGTAATATGCGCCATGCCCTTCAGCTTGAATTGCTTCATAGCTGATAGAAGCGGCTTTACATAAATTTTCGTAGGGCGAAGCAGCTCCTCCCCTAAAGTGCAGCCAAATTCTTCTACATGATCTGTTAAGGACAAATTCGCTTTTTCAAAAAACAGCTTTCTGACAAGTGAGTAGCCATTGCTGTGAATTCCGCTGGATGCAAGGCCAATCAGTACATCTCCGGCTTTAATATCGGAACCATTAATCAGGCTGGATTTTTCACAGGCACCGACCGCAAAGCCGGCAAGGTCATATTCTTCCTCACTGTACATGCCAGGCATCTCAGCTGTTTCACCGCCTACGAGGGCGCATCCTGCCTGTTCGCAGCCATCCGCAATTCCTTTCACAATCGCTTCAATCCGTTCAGGCGCCGCTTTTCCACAGGCGATATAATCCAAGAAATAAAGAGGTTCTGCTCCCTGTACGACAATATCATTTACACACATTGCGACCGCATCAATCCCAATCGTGTCATGCTTATCCATCATAAAAGCAAGCATCAGTTTCGTGCCGACACCATCTGTACCAGATACTAAAACCGGCTCCTTCAGGTTTAGTTCAGATAGATCGAACATGCCGCCAAATCCGCCCAAACCGCCGAGCACACCAGGACGAATCGTCTTCTGTACGTGCTTTTTCATGCGGGAAACTGCTTCATAGCCAGCTTCGATATCTACTCCGGCCTGTTTATATGCATTTGCCATCTGTTTTTCACCCCATATTAGAAAAGCGCAAGCGCCTTGTTCACCCTCGGCAAGCATAAGACGAGCCTCTCAAGAAGGCGTTCTTTGCCTTCTGGGAGTGGTGGCTTATGACCTCGAGGGGGCAGGCGCTGGAGCTAGACAGTATCGTATTTCAAAGTTATTTTCTTAATCATTTAAAGGCCGATTCTTCAACTTATCGGCCAAATTAGTACTTTTAACGGCCAAAAATCACGTTTTATCGGCCAATTCCCCATATTTATCAGCCAAACTTAGCAGTTTATCAGCCAACTTATGTTATACCTTTTCATAAGGATGCAAAGTACTTGGATAAATCTCCGTCGGATACTGGCCTGTAAAGCATGCCAGACATTGTCCGTCTTTTCGGCCGATTGCTTTGACCATGCCCTCTGTACTTAAAAAGGTAAGTGTGTCCGCACCAATGATTTCTCTTATTTCCTCAACAGAATGATTGCCGGCAATCAATTCTTCTTTTGTCGATGTATCGATTCCATAGAAGCATGGATTTTTAATTGGCGGTGAACTGATAAGCACATGCACTTCTGTAGCTCCCGCTTCTTTCAGCATTGTTACGATCCGTCTGCTTGTTGTTCCGCGGACGATCGAATCATCCACCATAATGACTCTCTTGCCTTCTACAACTCCGCGTACCGGAGACAGCTTCATTTTTACGCCTTGCTCACGCAGTGACTGTGATGGCTGGATAAAAGTCCGGCCAACATAGCGGTTTTTTATCAAGCCCATCTCATATGGAATGCCTGAAGCTTCAGCATAGCCGATCGCGACAGAGATGCTCGAGTCAGGTACGCCTGTAACGACATCCCCTTCAATGGGCGCCTCAAAAGCAAGCTGCTTCCCAAGATTTTTCCGGGCTGTATGAACGTTGATCCCGTTGATATTGCTGTCTGGACGGGAAAAGTAAACATATTCCATCGTGCACATAGCGATATTAGAGGCCATTGCAAACATC
Organism: Cytobacillus oceanisediminis; assembly: GCF_004366035.1. Taxonomy (GTDB): domain Bacteria; phylum Bacillota; class Bacilli; order Bacillales; family Cytobacillaceae; genus Cytobacillus; species Cytobacillus oceanisediminis_C. The sequence continues at coordinate 9,277 of NZ_SOEE01000022.1, read as the reverse complement.
TCAGAACGGAATCCATTGTCGTCAATGATCAGCAGTTCTCCTGGCAGAATATCGCGGATATACTCTGCACCTACAACATCAAAAGCACATGTTTCAGACGCAACTACATAAGCATCGCCGATTTTGCCAAGTGAGAGCGGCCTCATGCCGTTCGGATCCAGCGCAACCATCAGTTCTGTTTCGGTCATAATCAGAAAAGCATAAGCTCCTTTAATCATGGATAAAGCATTTTTGACTCGGTCTTTTAGGGAAGAGAAGCCTGCACGCTTAATTAAGTGAGCCAGCACCTCTGTATCCGAGCTCGTTTGAAAAATGCTTCCTTGTCCTTCAAGCTGATGCTTCAATGCAGTCGCATTCACCAGGTTTCCGTTATGGCAAAGCGCAAGACTTCCGCTTTGTGAGTTGAATAGCAGAGGCTGGACATTTTCATATCCGCCCCCGCCGGCAGTCGCATAGCGCACATGTCCGATTGCTGCTTTTCCTTCCAGTTCCTTCATGGCATCTGTTGTGAAAATTTCCGTTACTAGCCCCTCACCTTTAATGCCTTTCAGCTTTTTGCCATCGGTAACAACCATTCCTGTGCCTTCCTGGCCGCGGTGCTGCAGACTATGAAGCCCGTAATACGTGATCTGGGAAGCATCCTGGTGCCCCCAGATTCCAAAAACACCGCACTCTTCATTCAGTCCTCTTATTTCAGCAAGCATGGGATAGCCCCTTTCCAGGCCTGCTTTAGAACGTCAACCTGTTCGGCAAGCAATTGGCCCTCTTCATTGGAGATATAAAGTATAGGTGCTTCTGTTACTTCACCGATTAGTGTCGCGTCTACTAAACTTTCAAATGCTTCCTGGTTTTCTTTTTTTACAGATAGCAAGAAACGGGATTGTGATTCACTGAATAAAGCTGATGTCGCATTTCCTTTTACCTTGATATCCGCTCCCAGACCTTTTGAACCAATCAGGCTTTCCGCAGCTGCTACTGCTAAACCGCCTTCTGCCACATCATGGGCAGATGCTGCAAGTCCCGAACGGATGGCTTTTAAAATTTGCTGCTGTGCCTTTTCTTCTTTTTCGAGATCAAGTTCAGGCGCTTTTCCGAAAATCTTGCCGTATGTCATCTTCTGCAGTTCACTGCCGCCGAACTCATCCTTTGTTTCGCCAACCAGATAAATAAGATCACCAGCTGCTTTAAATGATTGTGTTGTCACATGATCAATGTCATCTACAAGCCCAACCATTCCAATGACAGGTGTTGGGTAGATAGCTGTTCCATTTGTTTCGTTATATAAAGAGACGTTTCCGCCGATAACTGGCGTATTTAAAGTGCGGCATGCTTCACTGATTCCATCTGCCGCTTTTTCGATTTGCCAGAAGATTTCAGGTTTCTCCGGGTTTCCGAAGTTCAGATTATCTGTTATCGCCAATGGCTGACCGCCGGAGCAAATGATATTTCTTGCTGCTTCTGCCACTGCAATTTTTCCGCCTGTTTCAGGATCAAGATACATGTAACGTGAATTACAGTCTGTCGTCATGGCCAATCCTTTGCGGGTGCCGCGGATGCGAATGACCGCAGCATCTGATCCAGGCGACACTACTGTATTCGTGCGGACCATATAGTCGTACTGGTCATAAACCCATTCCTTGCTTGCTATTGTCGGCTGCTGAAGGAGCTTTACCAATGTTTCTTTATAATCTTCAACCGCAGGAACTTCATTTTCCATTACCTGAAATTCGCGGAAATATTCAGGCTCGTTTGATGGCTTATGATAAACTGGCGCATCCTCTGCAAGCGCATCTACCGGCAGCTCTGCTACCACTTCTCCCTGATGAGTCAGTCGGAGCATTTTATCATCGGTTACCCTGCCGACAGATACTGCTTCCAGGCCATATTTGGAAAATAAATCAACGATCTCCTGCTCGCGTCCTTTTTTCACGACAATCAGCATTCTCTCCTGAGACTCGGAAAGCATCATCTCATATGCAGTCATGCCTGTTTCCCTTTGAGGAACAAGGTCAAGATTCATTTCAATTCCTGACCCCGCTTTGCTGGCCATCTCAGCAGAAGAGCTTGTCAGACCGGCAGCTCCCATATCCTGAATGCCGACAAGTGCGTCAGACTGGACCAGTTCAAGACATGCCTCTAGCAGAAGCTTTTCCATGAATGGATCGCCAACCTGGACAGCCGGGCGTTTTGATTCTGATTGGTCTGTTAGTTCTTCAGATGCAAAAGTAGCACCATGGATCCCGTCACGGCCAGTTTTTGCACCGACATACATGACTGTATTGCCTACTCCATGGGCCTGGCCTTTTTTAATGTCCTTATGGTCGATTAAGCCGACACACATCGCGTTTACAAGCGGATTTCCTTCATAGGAAGCATCAAACTGCACTTCTCCCCCAACTGTTGGAATGCCGATGCAGTTTCCGTAACCTGCAATGCCTGCGACTACTTCTTTAAAAAGGTACCGTACACGAGGAGTATCCAATTCTCCAAAGCGTAAAGAGTTGAGGAGCGCGACCGGTCTTGCTCCCATTGAAAATACATCGCGGATAATCCCGCCGACACCTGTTGCTGCCCCCTGGTAAGGCTCGATTGCAGACGGGTGGTTATGGCTTTCAATTTTAAAAACAACTGCTTGCCCATCGCCGATATCAACAATTCCAGCTCCTTCCCCTGGTCCCTGAAGTACTTTCTCTCCTGTTGTCGGAAATTTGCTTAACACGGGCTTTGAGTTTTTATAGCTGCAATGCTCTGACCACATAACCGAAAACAAACCGATTTCTGTGTAATTTGGCAAACGCCCGATAATCTTTTCAATCATCGCAAATTCGTCATCAGACAAACCCATTTCTTTGTATACCTTCTGTGTCTTTAACTGTTCCGGACTTGGCTCAAGCATTAACGACATGTGCTTCCCTCCATTGTTTTACGATTGATTGAAAAAGTTTCAGGCCATCTGCTCCCCCTAAAAGCTCATCAACAGCTCTTTCAGGGTGCGGCATCATGCCGAGTACATTTCCTTTTTCATTGACAATGCCTGCGATGTTTTCCAGGCTGCCATTTGGATTCGTTCCATTGTAAGTAAAAACGATTTGGTTATTTTTCTTCAATTCAGCTAAAACAGCTTCATCACAATAATAGTTTCCTTCACCATGGGCAATCGGAATATTGATTACTTCATCCTTCTCATATGCAGATGAAAACATGGTCTCATTGTTTTCAACCTTTAGCTCCACTGTGCGGCATATGAATTTCAAGCTATCGTTTCTTCTCATTGCCCCAGGCAAAAGACCAGCTTCAAGAAGGATTTGAAATCCATTGCAGACGCCCAGGATTGGCTTTCCTGCTTCAGCCGCTTTCACAACTTCTTTCATGACATTACTGAAGCGTGCGACAGCACCCGAACGGAGATAATCTCCGTAAGAGAAACCGCCGGGAAGAAGAATTCCGTCATATTCGTCTAAGCTTTCCGCGTCATGCCAGACATATTCGGCTTCCGCTCCAAGCTCATCCTTTACTGCATGGTACATATCGATGTCACAATTGGACCCTGGAAATACGATCACTGCAAACTTCACTGAGCAACAGCCTCCTCAATTTCAAAGCGGTAATCTTCAATCACTACATTAGCCAATAAGCGCTCACACATTTCCTTTACAGCGTCTTCAACAGGACGGTCGCTTTTTTCCACTGTCAGTTCCATGTATTTTCCAATGCGCACATCAGACACTTCGCTGTAGTTCATGGAATGCAGAGAATTTTTTACAACTGTTCCTTGAGGATCTAGAACACTTTCTCTTAATGTGACGAAAACTTTTACTTTGTACATACTGTTTGGCCTCCCAGTCGCGCTAAAATATTTTCATAAGCATCTGTTAAATTTCCAAGGTCTCTGCGGAAAACATCTTTATCCAGCTTTTCATTTGTTTCAATATCCCAAAGCCTGCAAGTATCTGGCGAAATCTCATCAGCCAGGAGAATTTGGCCTGATTCATCTTTACCAAACTCAAGCTTAAAATCTACTAATTTAATGCCGAGGTCTTTGAAAAAATCTCTTAAAATAGCATTAACCTGAAGTGCCTTTTCCTGTAAAATGGCTACTTCCTGCTTATCAGCCAGATGAAGAACATCAATATGATCCTCTGTCAGCAGCGGATCACCGAGCTCGTCATCTTTGTAGTAGAACTCCACAATCGACCTCGACAATTCTTTCCCTTCTACAACTCCCAATCTCTTAGAAAAGCTCCCCGCCGCAACGTTGCGGACCACTGTTTCGAGCGGAATGATATCCACCTTTTTAACAAGCTGCTCAGTCTCTGAAAGTTTTTCAATAAAGTGAGATTCTATTCCCAGGTCATGAAGCTTTGAAAAAAGCAAACTCGTAATCTCGTTATTCAAACGGCCCTTGCCGCTGATGCTTGCCTTTTTCTCACCATTAAAGGCTGTTGCAGAATCTTTGTATTCAATCCAGACGACATTTTCATCGTTTGTTTGATAAACCTTTTTGGCTTTGCCTTCGTATAACAATTCTCCTTTTTCCATAGCGGAGAGCCTCCCTTATTTAAATAGCACATGGCTTTCTAGACGCGGTTATTAAGAAGATTGGGAATTTTCCCGATAATAAAGAGGTAAAGACTGCTCTTTACCTCTTTATTTTTTTATAAACCAAGACGGTCAAAAATGGTATCCACATGCTTGATGTGGTAGTTATAGTCAAAGCAGTCATCTATTTCTGCTTCGGTTAGCTTTGATGTAATAGTTTCGTCCTGCTCGATCAGGCTGCGAAATTGCACCTGTTTTTCCCATGCTTCCATGGCCCGCGGCTGGACAGTATCATAGGCCTCTTCACGAGTCATGCCCTTGTCAATCAAGGCCAGAAGAACACGCTGAGAGTAAATCAGCCCTAACGTACGGTCCATATTGCGTTTCATGTTCTCAGGGAAGACTGTTAGATTTTTCACGATATTTCCAAAGCGGTTCAGCATATAGTTCAGCGCAATCGTTGCGTCAGGCAGGATGATTCTTTCAGCTGATGAGTGGGAAATATCACGCTCATGCCATAATGCCACATTTTCATACGCAGTCATCATATAGCCGCGGATCACTCTTGCCATTCCAGTCATATTTTCTGAACCAATCGGGTTGCGTTTGTGCGGCATTGCTGAAGATCCCTTTTGGCCTTTCGCGAAGAACTCTTCCACTTCACGCGTTTCGCTTTTTTGCAGGCCGCGGACCTCTGTCGCAAATTTTTCAATTGAAGTGGCTACCAGCGCTAGCGCCCCCATATAATGAGCATGTCGGTCACGCTGAAGTGTTTGTGTTGAAATTGGCGCTGGCTGGATGCCCAGTTTTTCACACACATATTTTTCAACGAACGGATCGATGTTTGCATATGTTCCAACTGCACCTGAGATTTTACCGAATTCCACACCAGCAGCTGCTTCCTTAAAGCGGTCAAGATTACGCTTCATTTCTTCATACCATAGTGCAAGCTTTAAACCGAATGTAGTCGGCTCAGCATGCACCCCGTGCGTGCGGCCCATCATTACTGTATGCTTGTGTTCCTGAGCTTTGTTTTTCAGGATTTCCACAAAGCGTTCGATATCTTTTAGAAGAATATCATTTGCCTGCTTGATTAAGTAGGAAAGAGCCGTATCAACCACATCTGTGGAAGTAAGCCCGTAATGAACCCATTTGCGCTCCTCACCAAGCGTTTCAGATACCGCGCGGGTAAAAGCGACCACATCATGTCGTGTTTCCTCTTCGATTTCTTTAATGCGGTCAATATTAAAAGAAGCATTCTCGCGGATTTTCTGAACATCCTCTTTCGGAATATCTCCTAATTCAGCCCAAGCTTCACAAGCAAGAATTTCTACCTCAAGCCAAGCCTGAAAGCGGTTCTCTTCTGTCCATATAGCTCCCATTTCCGGTCTCGTATAGCGTTCAATCATGTTTTATCCTCCGATCTGTTCCTTCACAGGGGTCCAAATGCCGCTTTTTTCTGCTTCTTCAAGTGCCTCTTCGGCTGAGTTCCGCAAAAGCGTGACATGGCCCATCTTGCGTTTATATTTGGCATCCTTTTTTCCGTACAAGTGAATCTTCCAGTCATCCAATTCAGGTATTTTCTTAATTAAAGGCTCCTGGTGCTCTCCTAGTATGTTAACCATAACAGCCGGTTTTAATAGTTCCGTGCTGCCAAGCGGCCAATTGCAAACCGCACGGATGTGCTGTTCAAACTGGGAGGTTTCGCAAGCTTCAATCGAATAATGGCCTGAGTTATGCGGACGAGGCGCAAGCTCGTTAATGTAAATCTGTCCGTCTTGTGTGAGAAACATTTCGACTGCCAATGTACCGACAAGGCTTAAAGCTTCTGCCAGCAGGTTTGCTGCATTTACAGCCCTGTCCTCGGCATCAGCTGTGATCATAGCCGGCACAATTGTCTGGTGCAGAATGTTTTCTTTATGGATATTTTCCCCGACTGGAAATACTGCTTTTTCTCCCGAGATATTCCGGCAGATAATAACTGATATTTCCTTTTCGAATGGAATCCATTTTTCAAGGACGCACACGCCATTCTCAAGAAGCTGTGCAGCTTTATTAATATCCTGCCCGCTCTTTATCACAACTTGTCCTTTTCCGTCATATCCGCCTCTGGATGTCTTTAATACTGCTGGATAGCCAAGCTTTTCTATATTATCATAAATATCTTTTTCAGTAGTAATGACCTCATAGGGCGCTACCTCACAGCCGGCTTTTTGGATGGCTGCTTTTTCCTTTGTCCGGTCCTGCGTGATCTCGAGCAGCTCGCTCCCCTGTGGGACATACGCATTTGCACATAGCCACCCGAGAGCTTCCGCACTGATATTTTCAAATTCATATGTCACAACGTCACTGACGTCAGCTAACTCTTTTATAGAATCTAAATGATCATATTCACCAATGATTTTAATATCCGCAACCTGGCCGCAAGGAGAGTCTTCTGCTGGATCCAAGACGGCAATCCTGAAGCCATTTGCTTTTGCAGCCAGAGCCATCATTCTCCCAAGCTGTCCCCCGCCAATAATTCCAATTGTTTGTCCAGGTAAAATTGTTTTATTAGACAAGTTCATCACTGCTTTCTAGTACTTCCTGTTTTGTTTTATCTCTTTTTGACTGAAGACGTTCTGCAATGGCTGTATCAAAAGCGCCAAGTATTTGTGCTGCCAGCAATCCGGCGTTAGTGGCTCCTGCTTTTCCAATCGCAACGGTTGCAACCGGGACGCCGCCGGGCATCTGAACAATGGACAGCAATGAATCCAGTCCGTTTAGAGCTTTTGATTGCACTGGTACTCCGATGACAGGAAGTGTCGTTTTCGCTGCTACCATTCCAGGCAGGTGTGCCGCTCCGCCTGCACCCGCAATAATTACCTTAATCCCTCTGTCTCTTGCCTGCTCAGCATATTCAAACATAAGATCTGGAGTCCGATGCGCTGAAACAACCTTTTTTTCAAAAGGGATTTCAAGCTCTTCCAGAATTCCGCAAGCGTGCTTCATTGTCTCCCAATCCGATTTGCTTCCCATAATGACTGCTGCTTGTGCGCTCATTCTTTCTCCTCCAAATCTCCCAATATAAAAAACCCGCACAGACCCTTCTCTTAATATGAGAGAAAGTAATCTGTCCGGGCTAAAAAGAACCGTAAGAAAGACACCTGCAAACGGCAGGAACCATTCCTTCTACATGCCGGGCATATCAGCTTTCCCTCATAGTCCAGCAATTTACGGTTGCCGGGTAGAAACTTATGGGCCCTATTCCCATTATTATACGAGGGGTTTATTCACGTTTTATTAACTACCACCATATTAACAACATACCTGATACTCTGTCAATTGAAAAATCGAACAATACTAAAAGTCAGACAATTAATGTTCGTGTTTTAATCTTCTGCCCGTTTTGCTTCAAAAACGATCTGCCTTCCAGCAGGTTCATAATCGACTTTACCGCCCTTCTTAACTTCTTTAAAAATAGGCTTCTCAGTCCTTCTAACAGGTATATATCCTGCCTTTTGTATCCTTTCCAGACACTGGTCAATCGTTTCGTTTTCCTGTACCTCAAACACCATTTTGTTCTTGGTTTTACTCATTGGGATAACTTTCCTCTCTTAACAGATTTCACCCAGAAGCCGCCATGAATCGTTTTTGGCTCATAAGCAATGATGAAGGCCTTAGGATCCAGCTCTTTAATCGTCTGATAAAGTTTCAATTCATATTTTCTCGGTGTCAGGATCTGAAGGGCCATCCGATCGCCTTCAAGTCCATTTGCAGCCCAGTTTGTGACACCATAACCCTTATCTCTTAAGGCTTTTGGAAGGTCCCTGTCATATTCCTTTGTAATTACATTTACAGTAATATAGCCAAGAGCAAGCTTCTCTTCAATTTTCATGCCGACAATAACGCCAATTCCATAACCGACTGCATAAGCAATCAGATTTTGTATTTCATTTAGGTTATCAAGCACAAGCCCCAGTCCAATTACATAAATGACAACTTCAATTGTGCTTATAAAAGCTGCAAGGTACCGCTGCCCCTTTAGCGTCAGAATCATCCTGATGGTAAAAAATGATACATATACAATATTAATGATCAAAATAATAGCGACCATAATAAAACTGTTTTCCAGCAATGAAAGCGTCCTCCTTTATGGGGGATTTAAAGGCATATGGGTGACCTCTCCCCATTAAGTCACTATTGTACAAAAGAAATTAGCGTTTGATAACCTTTTTTCGCAAATTGGATTCTTTAGGAATAGGTTATCCTTTTTTGAGTGGGATGAAACGGCTGAATTATGCCCGGTTGAAGCAGCTATATTAAGGAGAAAGGTTCTAAAGATTTTTATCTAACAGATTTTGGAGACTACCTGGCATGTATTGGGTTTTATCAAACATGGTTGTAAGTTCTCACATTTGGCACAATTCCTCTTTGGTAAGAACAGATTTAACACATAAAACAGGCAGTGAAATAAGAATTGGCACATATAATTGAATTCTGGCACATATACGAATGAAAGGGACGCATATATATGCCAAAGTATGGCATAACACGAAAAAGTGAAGCATATATGTATTTTCAATTAAAAAGAAGAGTAAATAAGATTTTTGGATTCAATATATCATCCAAACATACGAAAAAAGAGCACCCATCAGGTGCTCTTTCATATGCCCGGCAGCGTCCTACTCTCACAGGGGGACAGCCCCCAACTACCATCGGCGCTGAGAAGCTTAACTTCCGTGTTCGGTATGGGAAC
>NZ_SOEE01000021.1 GCF_004366035.1 Cytobacillus oceanisediminis | reverse complement strand
AATTGATATATCATGCTTTTAGAAGAGAGTAATATGTCGGTTATTGAATGATTAAACAGAGGCATCATGTTTAACGGATGTGTATACGGCAAAACCAACAAATTCTCTGGAATAATAAAAATAATAGTAATTAGTAATCCAAAAAAACTTAATGCTGTAACCGATCGAAACCCACCGGATACGGTATAGTAAATGAGCAACAACAAAATGGTGCATAAGAGTAACATATTCATTGAGGGAAACACCCAGACTTGAATAACTTCAATATAGGCCCTGAATTCCATATAAGCTCCGACACAAAAATAAAGAACGATTGCGAGATTGATTAGGTTCCCTGCAATTTTTCCGAAACATGATTTGTTAATTGTTGTTACATCTAGAATTTCTTGATTAGAACGTAAAATATTATAAATCATCCATAAGATTATATGAATGCTAATACCAACTAAAACAACAGAAATATAAGCATTATATCCGGCATGTTCGGCCAATTCTCGTTGGAAATTTAGTACTCCGACCCCGACCATACTGACATACATAAGAGGAACAATTAAGAATGGAGATATTTGGTGTTTTTCGTCAACAGGATTTTTCATATACTAAACACCTCACTAAACTGTACTTCCAGACATCTTTCAACCACTACCATTATTGACAATTTTAACCTGGACACTCACCGTTGTTTCTATTTCTTGATAAATGCTTTCAAAATCTTGGGTACTCCATTCCTCAGACCGACTTCTTACCAAGTCGCCCAGACCCACTGGATCAACGCTATTTTCCTTCATTAGTGACAATAATTTTTCAATTTCTGTTTTAAAATAAGAACCCATAGTTTTTTCAAGCTGTATAAGCTGCTCTTCTGATTTCAAATCCACCCATTCCGGGACATCCTGAAGTTCCGTCTCCATATCCAACCGAATTGAAATAGAAGGGATTGGATTAACTTTGTTTACAACATAGTTTGCAGTTGAATGCACGCTTCTCAGTAAGATAGAATCTTCATCCTGTTTGGTTGATGCTTTTCCTGCAACTGGAACCACGTAGTTTCCATTTTTTGAGTTCTGAATAAGCATTTTTAATAAGAAAGCTTCCTTCAGGCTAATTTCGGTTATCATTTGATCACTTTTAAATAAAGCCAGACCACCGATTATTACTTCCCCGTGATCTTTTTTAAAATACGGTAAAAACATGTCTCGTCCTTCGCCATAATAATTAAACAAGGATTCATGAAGGTTCATCAGTGGCAAATTTCCGTTTTTCATGTTTTGCTCAATCAAATCAGATAAAAAAAAGGGTTCTTGGGTTTCTTTGATGATTACCAACAATTCCGAAGCTTCCCCATCAGCAACTCCAAGCTGAAGACGTGATGAAATTTTAGGGTCGAGGAATAAATTATGGATTTCAGTCCCAATCCCTTTTTCTGCAGGAGTCTTTCCAAATAACACCATCCGTAACTGACCCCTTTCAAGGGGATCTTTTGTTCGCGTATTTAGTCGTGACAGAATGCCTTTTTCAGAGTTGGATTCCGTATGTAAAACTTGGAGTTCTGTATTTCCCTGTTCTTTAAAGTTAGAAATCAGAGCAGAGCTTTTTAGGGTATCCGATACGGTATCAAAGCTAATTGCATGGACAAGTACAATCTCATTCACAATATTTTGTTCGGAACAAGCCGATAAAACTGCACAGAAAAAAATAACCAGAAAAATTTTTCTCCTATACATACTGACCCTCTTTTCATCATTTATTCTTCATCTAAGTCATTTTGCTGTTTAACTGATTTAGGCATATACCTAATTAAAGAATTTGGTCTTAAATGTTGAGGTCTTTTGTTCAGATATTGAAAGGATGAACGTATAAAACTGTCTTTAAGATCCTTAGTCCTTAATGGAAAAATTGGAACAATGTAAGGAGAACCTAATGATTTTAAACGACTAAGATGGACGAACAGAAAGCCCACCCCGATAAATAGGCCAATTTCCCCCCATATGGCTGACAAAATGATGATAGGAAAACGTAAAAACCGTATCGCATTTGACATCTTATATATCGGTGTCGTAAATGAGGCTAAAGCCGATAGGGAAACAAGAATTAGTAAAATATTACTTGTTAAAGCTGCTTCGACTGCAGCTTGACCAATAACAATTCCTCCGACAATACCTAAGGTTTGGCCAATTTTTGTTGGTAATCTGGCCCCTGCTTCCCGAAGAAATTCAATGGTTATTTCTAAAAAAAGCACTTCAATGAAGGGCGGAAATGGAACATTTTTTCTGGAAAAAATAAGGGGGCTAAGCAAATCTTTTGGAATGACTTCATAATGGAATGTGGTGATTGCAACATACATTGACGTGGCAAACAGCGAAAAAATGACACCAAAGATTCGAATCAATCGAAAAAAAGAACCTAATATCCATGGCAAATAATAATCTTCAGGGGAAATAAAAAAATCAAACAATGTAGAGGGTCCCGCAACAATATAAGGGGACCCATCGGTAATGACTGCTACTTGCCCGTTAATAAGTGAATACACCACTCGTTCCCTGCGTTCTGTTGATGTAAACAATGGAAATGGGGTGAAAGAATTGTCTGATATTATTTGGTCCAGTACGGACGAATCAAACACGACATCGTGATCAATAGCAGTAAGTCTTTGCTCAAAAGTTTGAATATGCTGTTCATTTGTCACCCCATCAATATAAATTATTGCGACTTTGGTTTTTGAAGTTGTTCCAATGATAATTTCTTTTATAATCAAGTTGGGGATATTGATTTGTGATCTTAGTAAACTGATGTTTGTATCCAGGTCCTCTACGAACCCGACTTTAGGACCTACGACGCTAAACTCGTTTTCCGTATCATTATTTTCTCGCAATCCACGATTGTCAGATAAATTAACCAACGCACACTTTGGATCGTTTTTATGAAGTTGAACGAGCACATATCCTTTCAGCAGTTTGGATTGAATATTGGTTAACTCGTCGGTAATCTCTATATCATTAATGGGAATCCAGGCCTTAATATCCTCGATTTCCTTGATTTTGGAATCTAATGAACGATTTTGCAACACAAGGATCAAATGTTGCTGCATCCACTTCGCATCGACTAAGGTACTATAATAGAAAATATTCACTACTTCTTTTCCAAGTAAAATCGATGTTTTCTTAAAGTCACTCGATTGTCCGGAATATTGTAATAATTGATCGAGGTTCTTAAATTCAATTTTCATTGCGAATAAATCCTTCCTGGGCAAAGTCTCCAAATGTTCTTTATGGTACTATGTTATTTTTGTAAAAAACTCTTTTTTTATACATAAGTGGAATTACAAAAAAATTTGTATGTACAATGACGGTGATCATTGATCTGTATGTCTTTCAGTCGAGCCATTTGGGTGGAGTATTGGAAGCTTTGGGCAAAAGTGTTAAATTCGCTATCTGACGAGAAATGGAGTTGTTGAAGTAGAGAGCTTATAATACCAGTTTTTTCAGCTCATCGGTAGATTTCGTAAATACGGAATCGCGTAAAATATTTATGGGATTATTTTGAACCGAATACAAGGAGAATTATCTCTTGGGTTAGAAGTTTATCAAGGAATTGCTCGGAAACCGACCAGCCCTTTGCATAATGGCGCATTGTTCACGGAGCAGCTGTACAAATAGCACACAGGAATAAGAGAACGAGAACGGATGATCTTCGAAGAACTGGAACAAGATTACCTCGAAACTTTACACACATTGAAAAGCAAAGACCACCGGATTTCCGATGGTCTTTGCTATTACCTTAACGACTTGTAAATTGCTTTTTAGTTTTCATGTCCGATGCCGGAAATGACAGGGCCTCAAGGCTGGCGATAATTCACGAGGCTCTTTCCGTGAGTCCTTACGAACGAACGCAGATGATCGTCTTTCCCTTAATCCGCTCGGTTGGGTTGAAGGCGGCGACAGCATCTTCGAGGGTCGCCACTTTGCCGATGTTCGTCCGGAGCCGACCATCCCGGACCCGCTGGACGATTTCACCCAGTTGGGCGCGATCAGCCTCGACGACGAAATCAATCGCCAAACCATCGGCCGGCTGTGCCTCCGGCGGACCGGCGATTGTCACCAGCATTCCACCGGCGCGCACCAGACTCGCTGACCTCTTCCCGATGTCGCCACCGATCACATCGAAAACCAGATCGACGCCACCAACCTCTTCAAGCGATTCGTTGTCAAGGTCGACGAATTCCTGCGCGCCGAAGTTGAGAGCCGTCTGACGGTCGGCGGCACGTCCAGTGCCGATAACGTAGGCTCCTGCCTCGCGGGCAAGCTGAGTCACCATCGAGCCGACTCCACCGGCCGAGCCGTGCACGAGGACGCTCTGTCCTGCCTGGAAGCGGCCGTGCACGAACAGTCCCTGCCACGCGGTCAGACCTGAGATCGGTAGGCTCGCTCCCACTGTGAAGTCGATATCGCCTGGCAACGGTGAGAGGTTTCGTGCCTCGACGGCCACGTACTCCGCGAGGGTTCCGTCGCGCGTCCAGTCCGTGATCCCTAATACCCGTTGGCCTACCGACAGGCCCCTCGTGCCATATCCGAGGGAGCTGACCACACCGGCCACCTCGTGGCCGGGGATTGACGGTGTTCGGTCTCGACCATTGCGATCGGTCCAGGTTCCGGGCCACGTTAACTCGCCTGGGGTGAATCCTGATGCATAAACCTGAACGACAACATCGTTCCCCGCCGCCTTCGGTTCCGGACGCTCCGCCAAAGTCATCCCGGCCGTTCCCGTGTTCTCATCTGTCACTACAATCGCTTTCATTTGAATACCTCCCTGTTTAGTCTTCCCTGTACGACACCCTAGGTCTGAAAACTATTAGCGCCTCTAAGCCCCGCTTACCACGGAAGGTAAAACTGGCTTAAAGGCGCGGCTACAACCAAGGTTGTTCTTTGTTGATCACGATGGAATGTCACCATCGAACTCTTACCATTGTTTAATTGCTTAAACGAGTAAAATCGGATACAAAAAATGGTGGACTCCCCTTTCATTATTTGTACCGCTCACAAACGATCTGAAAGGGAATGTCGCATTGGCAAACATTCATAAGCAACCCAGAATATGTCTTCACGTACTTGCTTACGCAAGCATACACTTGCCATCATATTCTATTTATTTGACCCACTTTACAACATCATCAAACGGAAGGCGTATTCTCGGTCCCGGCTCTTTTTTGCGATAACCGAAGGCAAGCATGACCGAGATGGTAAAGTGTCCGTCCTCCAGCAGCCCTTCCTCTTCCAAAAGCTGATTGATTTTCTCAATGTTAAAGCCTTCAATCGGACATGTATCAATTCCGATTAGAGCCGCAGCCGTCATCATGTTCGCAAGCGGAATGTACGTCTGCTTGATGGCCCAATCAGTAAGAAAGCGTTCATGATCCAGAAGCTTGAAATCATTTCTCTGGAACTCCTCAAAGATTTCAAGATGCCTTGACAGGCGTTCCTTTGGAACGGCTTTGGACTGCTGCTCCCTCTGGTATGCGGAGTCATATCTCATATCCCGTGGGGTCCGGGAAAGAATAATGACAAAATGACTGGCTTCTGGCAGTTTGCTGGCCGCTCCATACGAAGAACTTTTTATTTTGTTGAGAAGCTGTTCGTTTTGAACAACAACAAATTTCCACGGCTCAGAGCTAAACGAGCTGGGCGAGAGCCGGCCCGTTTCCAAAATAAATTTAAAGTCCTCGTCGGAGATGGTTTTGCTTGGATCGAATTCTTTGGTTGCATGGCGAAAATGAAAAGCTTTCAAAATTTCTTCCTTGGTAATTGTCATGATATATTCTCCTTTTAACCAACATTTAGTAGAGAGGCATAGCTGCCCAGAGTGTACAACAGCAACCTGCGTCTGCCGCTCGCGGCTTTATCAAATTGTTCGACTATTTCAAAAATCGGGGAGCTTCTCCATAAATACAGTCCTGTTCGATTGTCGCTGTACACACCCATTAAAGCTTCTCTTGTATCACCTGTATGGATATGTTCGGTCTCATCGTACGTACTGCTAGAAATTATTATAGATGTAATATCCATTTGTTCAGACTTGTTCTTGGCAAGAACAATTGCCACAATGATTGATGTAAAAATCGTTAAAGCTTTTTTAGCTCTTGCAAAATTTCCTCCGGGCTTTGACGCTGCATGAAATTCGGATTGACATAGGAGGATCGAATAATGGCGCTCTCATCAATCATGAAAGTAGCAGGAACAGGCAAAACCCACTTCGAGGTATTATTGTACTCCGCAAGATTAAGTCCGATACCTTCCATGACTTCCTTGACTCCCGGCGGAACATCGAAGAGCAAATTGTACTTTGCCGTTACCAAGCCGTTTGGATCGCTAAGGACTTGAAATTCCAATCCTTCCTTTTCCTGAAGGGATAAAGAATGATCCGGCTTTTGCGGGCTAATCGTTATAAGCTGAGCACCTATCGCTTGGATTTCGGGCAATATCTTCTGGTAAGCCTTTAATTGCATATTGCAAAAAGGACACCATCCGCCGCGATAGAAGACCAGTACAACCGGCCCTTTCGCGAGCTCTTCAAATAGAATTACGTCACGGCCTAGTGCGTTTGTTAATTTAAAATCCTCCGCCTTTTCGCCCGGTTGCTTCCCAGAAGCGATCCCCGATTTCTGCAGTTCTTCAATCATTTGTCCGATTTTGATCTGCGCTTCAATCGGTGAATTGGCCTTAAACTGCTGTGTGGTCACTTCAAGCTGTTCGGTTAAATTTTGGTTATTCATCTTTCTGGAACCTCCAATATCGAATGATAGCTTGATTATAATTCTAAAAAAAACAGAGTTCTGTAATGCAGCTTACAGTTCTCCATTATATTTTTGAAATTGGTGTAAAACGGCGAACGAAGTATTGTAGATTACGGATGCCGATTTTGTTGCCATGTTAATCTGTAAGCTAAACCGCCAAGTACCATTGAGTTATCAGTGAACTTTATTTTGTCCTTGATGGCAGGAGAAAATTCGCTCAATAAATCAAATAAGGATACATATGTAAAAGGGAAATATAAATGAAGATAGTCGTTTTAGGAGGAATAGCGTTTTTCAAAATCCAACAATGCCTAATCAAAACTACTCAGAAGTAGTTTTTTTGAAGAACTGGAGTATTCATCTTACATGTACCACATCATGGTGCCCAAAAGTCCGAAAGTGCAACTCCCTCGAGTTTTTTCACAAAGTTTCTGTCTTGGTTAATAATTCATTGAAACAGATGAAGCAAGAAAAACAGCGTTACCTAGTATTTTTGCATCTGGTGATGTGAGTTAGAAAACATTACGACAAGTTGTGTCACCGACTGGTGATTTAATAATGGACTCAGATTCCTCACCAGTTTGAGTATTGACTAAAGTTACACATATGAATTAAATTTTTTCATTAACGAAGGCACGATTTTATAGATTTTTCAGAACATGAGTTCGTCGAGTCGTTTAATATTGGTAAGGATAGAAGCGAAACCTGTTTATTTAACACCTTCTACACCGGCCGAATCTCCACTATCAATAACAACTAAATCCTTACCTTTAAAGAATGCAAACTTTAGGTTTGGTATAAGTTCAATGTAAGAAATGTATCCGATAAGGCGAAAAGGTTTTTTAAATCATGCCAAAAACATTTTTCTAAACGTTATCAATGTGGTTTTTATAAAACTCAAGATACCCTGTTATGGATTTCTTATTTTAAAATCACTTAAAGAACCAATTAATAAATTCCTTTATTCCTTTTTTAAGGTATAATATCCATTTTATTAATGGCATTCAAAAATTTTTTTGGGATTGTAAAATCTATTTTTTTGCATACTTAATATATGGAAAAACTAAATAAAGCGAGGAAATCAAAACATCGGCTGACAAAAAAGGGTGAAGAGACTCGAGACCGAATCGTTTCTGCTGCAGCTAAATTGATGTTTGAGAAAGGCGTTGCAGGTACAAGCGTAGAAGATGTACAAAAAGAGGCTCAAGTTGGCTCGTCCCAAATATACCATTATTTCAAGGAGAAGCGAGAACTGGTAAAGGCCGTAATTATATATCAGACTGAGAAAGAGCTAACCACTCAAGAATCTTTGGTAATTCAACTTGACAGTATGGAAGCCCTAAAAACTTGGCGCGATGCAATGGTTCAACTTCAAATTGAGAGGCAATGTCGTGGAGGGTGTCCAATCGGCTCGCTTGCCAGTGAGTTGTCAGACATTGAGCCAGATGCCCGTTCTAAGCTCGAAGCCGGTTTTATGAAGTGGGAGACCTTTATTCGAAAAGGGCTTATTGAGATGCAGAAGCGTGGCGAGCTAGGCATCAATGCAAATCCAAGCGAACTCGCTCTAGCGTTGCTGACCACGCTTCAAGGAGGACTTCTTCTTACGCAGGTTCGAAAAGAAACACTACCCCTTGAAGTGGGATTGGACAGTATGCTAGCACATATCAGCTCATTCATCATTTGATATGGCGGAAAGTTATAACTTTATCCAAGATAACATTCTAATTTATTATGTTAAAAAACATCATGAAAGGAGGATATGTTTTTATTCTATATTTTGTTCTATGAGAGGAATCGTCCGATTGTCTCTTAATACGCGTAAAGGGTTCCTTTTAGGACAAAAAGCAGAAAGTATCATGGAGAAAGCACACTAATTCGAAACTGTACTTCCCTGTAAATGTTAGACACTAAATACCTTCTACGAGGTATTTTTATTGCTAAATTATATCGGATAAAAGATAAAGATTGGTTTAAGTATTTATAGGCATCGAAAGTATTCGTAACATAATGCGAGGTGCGTATGAAAAACACCGTTCATTTTGTTGAGCAGCTGGCAAAATTTGAGGATCTGTTTCACTGAATCGAAATTGCCACGCTGACAACATAAATGAAAAATGGGTAAGGGAGAACTAGAAAAGAATCTTTATTATCATAATCCCAAAACGAATGAATGCAGAAATAAAAGACCTAAGTCCAGTGGAGTACCAAACTCAGGTCTTCGAATCTCCCTAACCTTTAATGTCCACCTATATTGGAGTTTTATTATGGGAACATTAATGCTTGCCTTTTGGAAAATGAACCGGCGAGTTAAGATTTCAAACATCTAATGTAAATGTAGATTAATTAAGAAGTTAACACTTCTAGTTACTATTTATTTTCATTTTTAATAGTTGTACCTGGGATTATACAACCTTCGGGACCACAAGCTAATCCACCTTTTAAAAGGGCTTCTTGTGCCTTTTCTTTTTTTAATTGTTCCTGCTGCCATTCAATATCAATAATGGGTGAAAACTTTTCTGGATATCGTATATACCATCGTTGTTTTCGGATAAGAAAATTATCTGTATCAAGAAAAAGAGACTCGTCTAGTTCTTTTAATGCTTCTTCTTTTTTTCCGTTATTCGCATATTCCATTCCTAACTTAAACTTAGTTTCCGAAAGTTGCTTTTCTATGTTATTAACTTTATTGGAGGGATTATAGTATTCATCATCTAAAATAACTTTTTCTACTGTTCCATGTATTAGTTTTTCAACTGCATCCAAATGCGTGGGATTTGAAACATGGAATCCTTGCTTAATTAAACGAATTGTACTGTTTTTATCTACGAAAATTCCATTGGGTACAATTTTAAATCCAAAATAATTCGCTAATGAATTGTCCGCATCGATTACTGAAGTAAATGCCTTATCTGTTGCATATGGTTTTACAACTTCTGCACCTTGAATATCGACGGAAACAGATAGAATTTCAAAGTTTAGATGTTTATATTTATTATAAAAATCCTGCCAACCTGGCAGTTGATCCCTACAACGTCACCAGGAAGCCCACATAAAAATTAATATGTTTTTTCCTTTAAAATCGTTGATTGACACAGTCTTCCCTCGTAAATCCCTAAATGAAAAATTCTTCATTTTAGTTAATATCATCATTTCCCTCCTAGCATTGGTCTACTCGAAAACGTTTGCATTTAATTCCTGTTTATTAATGAATAGAATAAAGGATGATAATAAAACATTCAAAATCGCTTAAGTCGTGAAATTTGATTACATGCGTACGTCCATTTTATGCAACATAATGTCGTAAAAACTTAAACCTAACCCGATTTAATTATGTTGCTCTTTACATAAAAAAATGTGTATCTACAAGAAATGTAATAAGCCGTCGTCTGTTTAAATCACCGTCAGTGTAAAAGCAAGCATGCTTTTATATCTTTGGCAATTATTTCTTAACACTTTGTCGAGCAAAAATGAAATAACATCACATGTTAAAACTTATAGATCGAGTTTTGTAAATTCATTTGTCCTTTTCTTTCTTTATTTCTGGAGTGGGCACTCCATTAAACAAGACAAATTTTACCAGATATCTTTTGGATTGTCAATCATAAAAAAGGACTTTTTAAGAATTGTTAAATTACTTGTATATCATTATCAACCATCGATCTCTATCTATAATATTGAGTTTTTTTTCGAATTTTATTTTTTCTTGCATTTCTATGTTTTGTAGACTCAGTTGGCCCTCTCCGATCGAAAAATTAATTGTGTCATTTCCATTACAGATTTGTCGAAACTATTTCGCTTTTTTTTATTAATTTAGATAATAAATCTTGTGTGTTTTTTATCATTATGTCGAGATTTTAGGAGGGCTAAATGACACTTCAAACTATGTCAGATGATTTATTAATTTCTTCGTATCTTTATGCTGTAAAGATTAATATAAACCCTGATTTTATAGCATTATTATATTGTGAAATTGAACGTAGAAATATTAAGCATCTTCTCACGATTGAACAGTCAAATAAAATTTAAACTAGGGATAGTCTTTAACAGGGCCACCTCTCCAACACTTGAAGTCAACACGATATTGTCCTTGCCCTTACACCTTAATTAAACGATTCTCTCATGTATAAAACTACTCTAGTTACCTATTAGGGGATTAAAAGGAAAAAATAAACTTCACCGCAACGTAATAGCCCCTTTTTAATTCATTTGAAAACTAAATTTACTTTAATGTTTTTCCAACCTGTGCTAATTTATTAATAGCTCTCGACCATGTTCCCGGGAGGTATAATCATAAGTATTGGATCAAAGGTTGTTTATAAATCTGATATGTATACTGTTATTTGGGTATATGAAACTGGCTTCTGTGAAATCAGAAAGGCTTTTAATACAAAACTAGTACATAAATCTGAACTTATTCTTTTTCCAAATTAGTTTTTAACTATTGCATGGTCGAGAGTCATATTTTTTTGTATTTTGTGTCAAATGTATATTTCTGAAATTAAATGGAAAGTGTATTTATACCGAGCAAGGGCGAACTCCACATTCTAAAAACTCCCAAGATTAGATCCTTGCTCGCACACTTATAGATTTATGGGCATATAATGCAAGGGATGGCTGCCTAATCATCAACCTTCTCGATATACCCACATCACAATTGCCATTGCAGCCATTTCAGGCAAAATCAATTCAGGTCTTTAATATCACCGAAACCGTCACCATCGTCAGGATAAAAAAGAAAGCGATCACATAGGAAATGATCGTTTGTTTCTTTGAAACAACTGTATACAAGGACAACTCTCCATTCTTAAAATAAGAAAACAAGGGTGAAGTCTTCACCCTTGTGAATTCATTTTTAACACAGACCTAATCCAGAAGCTTTTAACACATCAATATTGAAACCACTTGTGCTCACTAATTCCCCTTTAATTGCAACTGTTGGCACGACTTTAACTCCATAGGTTTTCGCTTTTGCTAGCCCCCTCTTCCTTTTTCTAAATTGAGTAAAAAAATGCAAACTTTATTAAATAGATACAAATGATATACATTCGAAACCATTAAATGACCTGACTATTTTCCCGCATCCGGATAGCGCTTCTCCAGGGTTTCATGAAACGTTCCTCTTCTAGTCGCCTTCAGTGACTCGCCCAAGGCAAACACAGAGGCGCCCAGCAAGACGAGGTCCTTCAACAAAAATTGACCTGGGGCCACAGAAAGGGCGGGAAAACCGAGGCTCGGCTCAAAGACATCCGGCGTGGAGAACATGAAACTCAGTGTCGTCAGAAATAGAATGCAGGAAAGAAACGCTCCAACAGCCGACAGCTTTGCAGACACAAAGCGGCTAAGAATGAGTAGGCCGACTAATAATTCTAATATTCCCAATAGAGATGAAAACGTACGAACTGAAAAATAGTTGTAAAGCCATCCAAGTGCTGGGCTGTTGCTTACTAGCGGGGCTATCCCATTTGCTTCGTAGGCCGTGAATTTCATCGCACCAATCCAAAAATAAACGATGGCCAGTGCAATAAACAAACTCTTTGTTCCGATGATCTCAATTTTTTGACCGAAAGCTTCAAATAACTTGAACATGAAGGTTTCCTCCTCTACGATTAGCGTCGCATTTATTTTTTAATTTATAAACCACCTGCTCTAGGGAATCTTCACAAACACTACCTGCTATAAATACTTCGTCTAATCTTTTTGTCACTTTAATTCACTCCTTTTGATAATTTTTTATTCGAACATCGACTTTTTAGAACTCCAGGACCTGGGCATTTTTCAACCAAACCTTCTAAAAAGAATTTCATTTCGTTTAAATCACGAATCTTTTTATCAGTTTCCTCAATTTTTCGCGATGCAAATTCGAACATTTTTTCTGAATGAAATTCTTTATCCCTGTTTGATGCAGCTAGTAGATTACTTGCGGGTGGTGTCAGCCCCGAAATGATGGTTAATTCTTAATGCTTTTTTGGCTTAGATATGCTTATTTAATGATTCCGCAAGTGCTTCCTTAGACTTAAAACCAACCAAAGTCTCTACAACCTTGCCATCTTTCAAGACTAGTAGAGTCGGAATACTCATGATACCAAATTTGTTTGCTGTTTCTTGGTTTTGATCGACATCAATTTTTATAATCTTAACTTGGTTCCCCATGTCTTGATCAAGCTCTTCAAGAACGGGCGCAATCATTTTACAAGGTGCACACCAAGTGGCGAAAAAGTCAGCTAACACTATTCCATTGTTAGTTTCTTCCGTAAATGTTTGATCGGTCACGTTTAATACTGCCATCTCTTATCCATCTCCTTAAAATCTGTAATAGTCTTTTCTTATACTTATAAGTATAGTTTGCTTCTGTATTTAAAAATGTTAGATGGCTAACATTTAGTCATTATATTTAAGAATATTGGTGGCAAAATTTTATCAATACAATATAAAAAAACATCTCCTCTGTTCGAAAAGATGCTCACTTTCTCATTTAGCTTTTAAATTTTCTAATAGCTCTTCTACATATTGCTGGGCACTTTGTGCGGCAATGCTACCATCACCAGTTGCAGTTACAATTTGACGTAATGTTTTTTCGCGAACATCTCCTGAAGCAAAGATGCCTTCCACTTTTGTTTCCATTCGATCATTTGTCTCAATGTAGCCCATTGAATTCGTGATTCCAAGGTTCCTAAATGGTGCTGTTAGTGGATCCATTCCGACATAGATAAATACACCATCTATAGTAAACTCTTTTTCAGCGCCATCTTCCGTCGATACAAACGTCACTGACCCTACTTTTCCATTTTGCTCATTAATGGTTTTAACAGTTGTATTAAACATAACCTCAATTTTTTCATTATCAAACGCACGTTGCTGTAGAATTTTCTGAGCTCTGAATTCATCACGGCGATGAACAATTGTCACCTTATTTGCGAAGCGAGTTAAGTATACACCCTCTTCTACAGCAGAGTCTCCTCCCCCCACTACTATAAGGTCCTTACCTCTAAAAAAGGCTCCATCACAGACTGCACAATAAGATACACCACGTCCAGCTAGCTCTTTTTCACCAGGTGCACCCAGCTTTTTATACTCAGCACCGGTTGCAATGATCACGGCGCGAGCTTTATATTCCTTTGAAGTGGTTTTGACCGTTTTATATTCCACACCATCTTCAATGTATTTAATATCTCCATATGCATATTCAGCACCAAACTTCTTTGCATGCCCAAACATCTTGTTAGAAAGATCTGGACCTAAAATATGATCAAATCCAGGATAGTTTTCAACTTCTTCTGTATTGACCATTTGTCCACCGGGCACTCCTCTTTCTATCATTAAAGTTGAAAGGTTGGCACGAGATGTATAAACCGCAGCTGTCATACCAGCTGGGCCAGCTCCTATAATAATCACATCAAAGATTTTTTCACTCGTCATCTTATCCATCTCCTTTTTCATTTAAGCAACTTTGAAAGTCTCATATGAATATGAATTGTCAATTGTCTTAATTTAGTAAGTTTAAACTAACTTGAAACATAAAAATGTTAGATGGCTCACATTAAAGATGGTGTATTTTAAAAACAAAAAAAGAGGTTAAAACTAAAACCCTTTTAAGACAATTTGAACGACTGATCGAAGTCGGAATGGATGTTATTTTTGAAGAAAAAGGTTCCGGAACTTGTTTTCATGTCCGATCCCCCAATTCAAGGTGTTAAAACTGCCGTTCGAATGGCCTTCTCCCATCTGCACGGCGCCGATTAAACCGCCCACTCATCCGTGCTCGGTCCCTTTTCTTAACTTCATGAATCATCCTTTTCTTTTTGAAGACTCCTCATGTACTTCAAATATTGATTGATTAATTGATCAAGTTCTTGACTTAATTGTATGATAGTAGATTTATGAAGTTCCTTATCAACGTTGAATAATTTTGTCAATTCTTCCCGTTTTACCTCAATCATATACCTCAAAAAGTAAATAGGTGTTATCGTATCACTGTACTTCTCTATAACCGTTCACCTCACTGTTTTACCATTCATACATCGAATATGAAAATTTTTATTTCATAACGTTTACATTATCTGTCAATTCCTCTTCTTGAAACGACTATTCCTAGCATTTTAACTCATGTTTAGAGAACATGATCAGGATATGGGTAATCAAGTTAGGATTATGAAAATTGATGTCGACCAAAACCAAGAAACAGCTAATAAATTTGGTGTAACAAGCACCCCGAGTCTATTAGTGCCGAAATAGTAGGTTCACTTACAGGTGCGATCATCTCCAATTCCCACACCATGTAGCAAAAAAACCAGCTAATACTAGCGCATTATTTGTTTCAGTTGCGAAGGTTTTATCCGTTATGTTTAAATACTGCCGTATCTATCTACTCCTTTATTTTTTCAGATATTTCTTCAACAGATACCCCGTAAAATTCAGCTAGCTTCTCTAGATTACTTCTCTTTGGTATATTGATATTCCGTTCATAACAACTGATAGTGCGAAAAGATAACCCTGTAGATTCAGCTACATGCTTTTGTGTCTGTCTTTTCTTAAGTCTAATCATTTTTAAGTTCATTCCAATGCTGCCGTACATATAATCACCCAATCGTAATTTGGATTCATGAACAGAATTTTTAATCATAAAAAATCCCCTCCCTAGTATACAGATTAATATGCTTTCTGTTTCCTGCGTACTCTATGAGGGGATCATAATCCACATTGTTTGGATATAAAGCTTCAATGGTCTTTCTCTCAATTGTTATCTAGAAGCAAACTATACATATACCATCCTTATCATACGGAAATTTTGACACTGCGCGCATTTTAAAAGGCCAAATCAGCTATCTCTCCTTTGATTTTTAACTAGTACATCTATAGAGAGTGGACTAGTTTACGCCCTACAACTCCTTCTTCTTCCAAGCTGTCCTAATCACAGCAGCAAAAGTGAATGCTATGATTAATCTCCTTTGTAATAAAGAAATAGAGGCAGTTTATTCATCAAAATTTAAAGTTAATTTAGTTAAGTCTAAAATATTTTTAATTATCGGAAAATTAAGTAATTTTTCAGACTCAAGTATTCCCCTTTTTTAATAGTTTTTCAAATTCTGCCTTTGGTAATGGTTTGCTGAACCAGTAACCCTGTACTTCATCACACATTTGTTGTTTTAAAAAGGTGAGTTGCTCAATTGTCTCTACGCCTTCTGCAACAACCCTTATTTCCAATCCTTTAGCTAAGGATATAATGGACTTAATGATTATATTATCACGATGATTTGAAATATTTTGAACAAATGATTTATCAATTTTAATGGTGCTTATAGGATATTCCTTTAAATGAGTTAAAGAGGAATACCCTGTACCAAAATCGTCCAAAGCAACCCTTATGCCCACTTCTTGAAGTAGGTCAAATGCTCTCTTTACAATTTCATTAGTTTGAAGTAAGGCTGTTTCTGTAATTTCAAATTCTAATAATGAAGGAGCAATATTTGTTTCTTTTAAAACGCTTAAAATATTTGTTGTCCAATCATTCCGTAAAATTACTTTAGGTGATTTATTAAGTGAAATGGGAACAGGTGGTGTCCCACTTTGTTCCCACTCTTTTATATAATGACATATCTGCTTTAGCACCCAATCTTCAATCTCAATAATGGATCCATTTTCCTCAGCAAGGGGGATGAATTCCTTCGGAGTTATAAGCCCCCAATCCGGATGTGCCCACCGAATTAAAGCCTCTGCACTAACTATTTTCCCCGTTTTTGTATCTACTCTTGGTTGAAAATAAACAAGAAACTGGTTGGTTTTTATGGCTTCTTTTAAATCTCTTTCTAAACTAAATATTTTATTATTTGTATTTAAATTTGTAAAAGAAGAATAAATTTGGAATTTATTTTTCCCTATTACCTTTGCACGATATAAAGCTTCCTCAGAATTTTTAATTAATTCTTCTGATGTGTCTCCGTCGGTAGGAAATGAACTAATTCCAATACTTATTGAAATATACATTTCATATTGATCAATAAAAAAAGGATTTTTTAACTTTTCTATGATTTTTTCTGCTAGTTTAATAGGATAGTCCGCTTCTGAATAATTCCAAATAATAAGACCAAATTCATCGCTCCCCAGTCTTGCTAAGAAAGAATCATTATCCAATATTTTAGAGATTCTATGAGCAAATAGCTGCAATAATTTATCTCGGGTGGTATTTCCAACTGTACTATTTATATTTTTAAAATGACCTAAGACCATATATAAAATGCCGAGTGACTTTTTATTAGTTGGAGGGGAACCAATTAATGTTGTTACTTTTTCGGAAAAAAATCGTCTGTTTGGAATATTTGTAAAATAATCGTGATATGCAATATGTTTTATCATTTCTTCTGATTTTTTATATTCGGTTATGTCAGTAAAAATCACATCTAACCTAAAAATGTTCCCACTTGAATTATAAGCTGGAAACAATTGGGTTTTTATCCATCTTAGTTCACCATTTTTATGGAAGATTCGATAATTCTCATTTAAAGATACACCCTCCAATACCTTGCGGTGGTCTTCAAAAAAACGTTCCTTATCCTCTGGGTGAATTATAGATAGGTAAGAGGCTCTTAGTTCTGATAACGTATGTCCTGTAATTTTCTCAATGCCCGGTGAACTCAATAAAAAATTATTTTTTTGCAAATCGAATGACCAAAACCATACTTCAAGATTATTGAAAATATCTTTAAAGTCTTCAGGAAATTCCAAATCTTTTATTATTATGTTTGTTTCTTTTCCACTTTGAATGTCATCACTGATTACCTTTGAAATCCCGAAAATTCCGGTCACTTGCTGGTTATTGTTTAAAATCGGTATGTATTTCACATCTGCAGAAATAGGTTGACCATTTTTATTAATAAGAGTCGCTGTATAGCTTTGGGCAACCCCCTTTATGGCTTCTTGTTGAAAGTTACTACTTTTTTCTTGGAAATTTTCATCAAAGTATTCTTGGAAGTTTCCGGTACATTCTTTATCTTCATTACCAAAGATTCTTTTAAACGACTTATTGAAATTAATTATATTACCTTCTAAATCTAATGTGAAAACAGCATCTGGATGATTGTCGTATAAAGCAATAAATGAATTATTTCCCATTTTTACCCCCTGGTTTAAACCATTGATGCCGTATATATCTCATTCATTTCGTCCAAGGTTATACATTGCAGAAAGGGCACCAAACGCGACTGTAGAAAGTTAAATCGACAATTTCTCCATATACTAGCCATAAGAACACAATAACTTATTCATTGAATAGTAAGATACGGGGCTTTGTCTTCTTCTTAACAAGTACAATCTGGACAGCTGTCACCTTTTTGTGCTTTCTCAGATAAACTTCTTTTACTGATTTATTTGTCCTTTTTATTATCACCAACTAATGCCCATTGATGTTTTTTTTGGAATATCCAATCCATTTTTTACAAAAACAATCATATCAATATTTTTTTTGGATTGTCAACTCCACTTTTATTATAAAAGTAAAGATAATCAAATTGTGGGAATGACAACAAAACCGGTGGTTAACGAAAAAGGAAGATGAAACTCGTAATCGAATCATTTCTTGCGCAATGATGTTTGAAAAACATGAAAAAAACATTCCTATACTCCTCTTTTACATAAAGAAAGGGCTTTTTTATTGTTAAAGAAAAGTGTCCAAATGAGGAATGTCTAGAAAGCATAAGGTTAGCTGTATTTATATTTAAGCCTATTCAAAATTCAATCTAAAATGGATGATCATCTTCGTAAAACACAAATAATTATTCCAAATCATCGTACTATGGTTAGGGAGGTATTTTTTATCAACAAATATTTTAAAATATATCTAACTGGAAATATTATTAAGAGCAGTTATACTGACTATATATATATTTATAAGAAGAAAGATGAGGTTTAAAACAATGAAAATCAAGCTAGATTGGAATAACAAAATGGCGTTTTCGAGTATAACACCATCCGGTCATGAAATTAAAATGGATGCTGGCGAAGAAATTGGGGGATCAAATAGTGGTTCAAGACCCACTGAATTACTACTTAATGCAGTAGCAGGCTGTACAGGTATTGATATTATCTCTATTTTAGCAAAAATGCGATTGGAGCCTACTAAATTTCACATGGAAGTGGATGGTCAGCGGGCAGACGATCACCCAAAAAAATTCACAGATATTCACATTCACTATTCATTAGAAGGTGACCTTCCTGAAGAGAAAGTTGTTCGTGCCATCCAGCTTTCGGTAGAAAAATATTGTACAGTTGCCCATTCTTTAAGCGCATCTATTCGTGTAAGTTATTCCATTAATGGCATGGAAACAAAAGGACTTAGGGAACTTTCGTGAAGCCATAAAATCTCTACTTTTCTGTTAATGCATCTGCTTACACTGACATTACGGACCAATAAAGGAGAAAGAGCTAAACTTTAAAGATAGCTCTTTCTCCTTTATTAATTTCTTTTTATATCTTTAATTTTCAATATTACACTTTCACCATAGGAATCACCATTTCATAAACTACCCGTTCACCTGAATGAAGGGACCTTTCAAGATGTCCACTAAATTCTAACATCTCAGTACCAGCAAAAATAATCTTATTTTCCTATACACCTTCTAGTGGTGGTTGACCATTGCTTGCAGCATTGACAAAATGGTCAACACTTCAGTCTGAATTGTGTATCATCCATCATAAAATTCTCTTTTTTTCTCTTCTTCCTCGAAGATTTCGTCTGTTACTTTTTCTATTTGAATATTGTTAGGTCGGAGAAAATTTATGGTTTCTTGCTCTTCATCAAATTGCTGAACAATACCTACCATGGTTGGATATTTTTGAATATGCTCTTCATAGCATGATTGAAAGTCTTCGCCCACAACGAGGATTTCCTTTTTATGACTACCAATATTATCTTCTATATATGAAATAATGAATTCTTTCATAATTTCCTCCTTAAAAAACAATTTTATTAGGTGAAATTTAGAAATACAAAAACACTTAGGTAAGCCTATATTCATTTATATCTAACCCAGATAAATTTAAAGAAAGGTCATCTAGTACTAAAAATACACAACCAAAAATGGTTCTGTAATCGATATATTCCCCTTTAACTTCAACATTTATCTCAATAATATTCCTTCTATTATGTATGTATTTTTCTTCAAATTGATTAAAATTAATACTTGTAACATATACACTAATTTCCTCTAAGGACTTTTTTAGCTCTCTTTCAAATATTGAATTATTAAAGTTTTCCCTGAAGAAAATACGAATAGTAAATTTCATTTCAAATCCTCCTTCTACTTATGATTTGCAAATCTTCCTTACTTAACCCTTTTTCGAATAACTTGTGCATCTTTTACCCCATTTAATTTATTCAACTTTTTCAGTTTAATACAAAAGAAAAAGCTGCCTGTAAAAGCCGCTGCATCTACCCGTTAGCATAGTCCTTAATTAATCTGATTTATAGGAGCTTAACTGCTTGTACTTTAAATCCGAGTTACTTTTGGTCAGCGGTCCCCACAAATCGATGTATGAAAGAAAAAACCGGCGCATCTGCCTCGGCAATCTCAGATAATATTGTTCAAAATTATTGTTTAATTTAAAAACTGTGGGTATAATAGAGATATAATGAGACAAAATAAAAAAAGGCCACTGGCGGGAACCAGTGACCTTTCAGCACAGCAAACTGCATAAAGAGCAGCGACTTTTAGCGGTAAAAGTTGACTGTTAGCTCAAAAAAAGAGTAACCACTTTCTTAACGCCTTCGTCGGGGGTAAGAGGGGGTTACTCTTTTCCTTTCGTAACCGCGATTACTGCAACGATGAGGGAAGCGAATGCTATCATTAACCCTAGTGCGTCTGCTATTGTAATCACCAGCGTCACCCCCTTTCTACAAGGGAATGGCCGCTGCCCTTTACCGACTTGCTGTATCTCCATTATACCCAAAATTTTCATCAGATACAGTAAAATCTTCGAAATTAAATGAACGAAACCCTTTAATAATTAGTTACATGGCTTGTTTTAATATCAAATGTTATGTAACATGTCTCCATGTCTCAGGACTTGCAACCTATATACTGCACCCATGCCGGGAGCACATATGAAAACGCAGAGGTATTCCCTTTGCGTTTAGTGATATGCAATGAACACAATTAGCCCTCATCCACCTCATATAATTCCTTAGCCAAGGCTGTATTAATTTTTAAAGGCTTCTTCATAATCACTTCTTCCTTCTCTAACTCGCCTAAAAATAAACTGACCGTTTCTCTTGAAGAGCCGATCATACTGGCAATATCATGTTGAGTAATTTTCACCTCGACAGTTTGCCACTCCCCACTTCTCACACCAAAGCGGTTACTTAACTGCATGAGAAGAAGAACAATTCGATACTTTACATCTTTATAAGCAATACTTTCGGTAATTTGATACATTTCTTTAAGCTTTGAGGTCAAAATGGTAATGAGATTGATGGCAATGGCTGGGTTTTGACGGATAAAATCCTCAAATTGATCCTTTGTTAATGTGCACACAAACGAATCGACCATCGTTTCTGCATAAATTTCAGACTCTGTTAATGAAAAACTCGATGTTTCTCCAAACACATTTCCCTCACTTAAAAGATCAACCGTGAATTCCTTTCCAGTAGAAGATACTTTATATAGACGAACCTGCCCTTTTTTCAAGAAAAATAGCGACCTCAGCTGTTGAGTTGGACTTAGAATGATCGTCCCCTTTTTAATAGGAGCCGTTAATGTTACTTGATCTAATTTTTTTAATTCTTCTTTTGGAAGCTCATCAAATATATTAATCTGCGAAAGAAGCATTAATTTATCCATGTCTAACCCTCACTTTTATATCGTTTCATAATCATCTCATAATCTAACCATTCGTCATTCAGCTCTAGCACTGGTAGCCCTTTATCTAACGTTAGTGACCTCCCTATATCTAGGTTATCAAAAATATTTATCACTGTCACATCTGTTCCTAGCTTGGAAAATAGCTTTATCACTTCTTCACATTTACAACAGCTTGGCAAAATATATAAAGTCATATCCTACTCACTCTTCCTTTTCTTCTCTAGTTGTCTTGTCAACTGAATACAAATTGACTTCATATTACTATTCATTATTTTACACAAAAAGCTTAAAAGTAAATGTAAGGAGGCTTATATTTTTTTCAAGAGTAGGAGACATAATAAAATTATCCAAGGAGAATCAAACATGAGTTTAAATTCTGAATTAGGTGTTACCTCTAGGAATCAAAGCAACTAAGCCCATTCCATTTGAGGCGATGCAGGTATTTGAACGCGTTCCATAAAAGAGGAAAGGAATCAGGGTTAGTCACTTGGATCGCTGAAGTATCGACTACAGAAAGGGCACCAAGGTCCGCGGCCATGCAAGAGAAATCGAATTAGATTTTCAAGTGTTAAGTGATCCGAGAGGAATCGTTTCAGCAAAGTATAATGTATTATTAGATGTTCCTGATTATTTAAAAGGCGCTTATGAAAAGATCGGCTTAGATTTAGAATCCTTCAATGGGAAAGCAAACTAGATCTTACCAGTACCGGCTATGTTTATGGTAGATGAAACAGGAGAAATCCGCTTTAAGGATGTAAATAGAAACTTCATGTCTCGCCTTGAGCCAAATGATAAAATTAAGCCCTAGTTCAGGCTGCTTTTCATTTACTCTTACATACTTTATCACAGGCTTCAAGTGCCTGATTTTTCGTCTCCTTTAACACTTCTTCGATAACTGACCAAAGAGTATGGTAGTCTGAATCCGAAAATTCCAGCATCATCTCTTGAAGTGATCCACAGTCTTTTGAAAGGCCATTTAACCTGGCTGCTAGGGTTGAATCAACTAGGAATTCCTTTCCCTCAAGTTGCTGCAACTTTTCATAAACAGGCTTCCATCTTTGAAGATAATACTTTTGATGACGGATTTCAGCCTCGTAAAAAGTGTCAAGAGGCTCTACAGAGGTATAGCAGCGACCATGAATTTGCTTGATGCGCTCTACTTTTTGAAGCATTTTTTCCTTTTGTTCCTCACTTTGATAAAACAGGACAGAACGATACTTAATCGAGCGAGGAGCTCTCGTTGTATTATGCTGCTCAAAAAATTGAGTCAAGATCTGATCTAAACTCAGTAGATTTGAATCATATTGGATGTGTAAAGTCTCCGTATAATCTAACGTGTTCCTGGAGGTAGGCTGACCTTCTTTACCTCCCGCATACCCGACTCTTGTTCTGATGACTCCAGGGTGGTAGCCAAAACGTGACTCAGGTCCCCAGAAACAGCCCATACCAAACGTCACTGTATCCAATTAAATCACTCCTAAAAAAATACAAATCAAGGCAATCTTACATGGCAAGTTACTTGATTTGTATCATTTCTTAATTTCTATATTCTAATTTCATATATGCGGTATAGATTTGACTGTTACTTTTTAAAATAAACGTGGACTTACTTGGATTATAATCCACTACTAAGTCTTCATCAAATAAATGGTCTGACTTATGACCCAATAAAACCGGCTTAAAATTTGTAGAAAGGAGTTGTTGTTCCATCTCTGAACTTAACTCCTTCATCCCGACAAATGTCACCCAATCCGCTCCAATGGAGCAGCCACCCAGACTAGGGTTCAATTGATAAGCAATGGCAGGTTCCTGGTTTAATCTCTCAACTGCTCTATCCGAAAATTGTACATTCATAATATCTGCCTCCTTAAAGAAATTTCAGCACCAGCCAAGGTCACAGTCTTCGACATATGCTTTAGGATGATCTGCTAGTAAATGCTCCATAAATTTAAAGATCTTCCCATTTTCCATCACATAATCTTGATGCAGCTCTAATTTTTTTTGCTCATCAGGAGAAATGGAGATCGTTCCTATCTTTTCATCATTAAAGAATAATTCTATTTGATCATCTTTTACAACTGCTCGAATCTGCTCTGTTACATTCATCATGTTCTTCATATTTCCTCTCCTTTTTCGTCGTAATCATGAATCATCTTTACAACTTGAGTATATAGGAAACCGCAAAAGAAAAATGTCATGTACCTTACATAAAACGTTTGAAATCTCTAACTGACAGAATATGAAAAAAGGAAAAGTAACCGACCACATATGGTGGTCACTTTTCCGGATGATTTTGCTGTTTAGATGTGTTTAATGAGAGCTTCTTCAAACCACCTAAGGAGTTATCTGAAGGTGGACCTACAACTTTTTTAAATTTGTCCTGGTATTTGCACTAGAACCGGTCTTGATAAATTTCAAATCCACATATTCTAAACAAGCCCCTTTTTGTATAAGAAAATAATAGTCCATATTAAGATTTTACTAATTTAGGCTGTGTCTCTTTTACTGTATCAGGATAAATTAAAGAGAATACAATACCAGCGAGTAAGCAAATAAAGAACGTTGCAGCCTTTGCTGATAAAATCGATTCAAGCGATGAAAGCGGCCAAACGAAAGCACTGACAAAACCAACAATAATCGTTGCGATAACACCCATACCTGAAATACGCTTCCAGAAAAAAATTAATAAGATAATAACAGAAAATGTATTCCCAATACCTGCCCATGCAAAGGATACAAGACTATAAATAACAGAGCCAGATTTTAGTGAAATAATAATGCCCACAATACCACTAATGACCGCTATAAGACGTGAAAGGTGAACCAATTTTCTGCTTGAGATATTCCAGCGTAATGTTTTGTGAATAATATCTTCACTAATAGAAGTTGTAATCACTAAAAGTTGTGATGACGCAGTAGACATAATTGCTGCTAAAATTCCTGCAACGATAATTCCTGCAACCCATGGAGGTAAGATATCGAATACCATGTGAGGTAAAATCACCTCCGGATCATCAATCGTGGCTTGTTTATATAAAGTCGAAGCGAAAATTGCCGATAAAAAGGCACCGATATAGACAATCAGCGTCCAAATTATTGCCATATTGCGGCCTGTAATACGCTCTTTTTCCGTTGAGATGGCCATAAAACGAGAACTTAACTGAGGCTGACCACCTAACCAGCCAAAGAACCATGAAAGGTTTGTAAATAGCATAGCCCCTAAGGCAATCCCATTTAAGCCTCCAACCCAGCTATCTGCACCATTTCCCATATTCGCAAGCTCAGTTGAAATACTTAATCCTTGATTTTTTATTTCCATGAAAGCTGCAATAGGCACGATAATGAATGAAGCAAGCATTAAAAAGCTTTGAATCGTATCTGTCCAAACGACAGACATAAAGCCACCCATACAAGAATATGCAATAATGATTACGGCGATAATAATCGTTCCCCATGTTATATTAAAACCTGAGAATGAATAAATGGTTTTCCCTATACCTGAAAATTGAGCAGCTAAATAACAAACAAAGAATAAAACCAAAACAGAAGAAGCTAACCAGCGAATCACATCTGCATGTTTAGGGAATTTGACAGCAATATAGTCTGTTAAACTATTCACCTTATATTTTTGTTGTTCGGTCATAAAGCGTTTCGATAAGAATAACCAGGAAACCATAACTCCTAAAAACATTCCGGATAAAATCCAAATACCTGATAAACCCGCTGCGTAGATAAAACCGATTGCCCCTAAAAACATATACGCTGATTCTCCGGTAGCGCGCTCAGAGAATGCAAGTGCCCAACCAGGAAGCTTATTTCCACCTAAAAAATAATCATTATGTGATAAGTCCTTCTTGCTAAAATAAATTCCAATTGCCAGCATTGCAAATAAATATAAGGCAATTTCAACATATACAACCGTGTGCATAACTTTATTCCTCCGTCTTATTAAAGTAAAGAATACCAAGTGGTTAAATTCCCCTAAATCGGGGCACAGTTCATATATGAACAAAAGATTTTTCTATAAATATATAATTTTATTTTGTAAGTCCTACTACTGTGTCATATAAAATATTCGTTGCAATCACAATATCCTCATCTGAACTATACTCTAACGGATTATGACTAATACCATCTTTTGAACGAACAAATAACATCCCAATTGGTGCCACAGCGGCGATATTCATGGCATCATGCCCAGCACCACTTATTAATGAATAAGGTCTTACACCCTGCTTCTCAATATTAATTGCTAGGTGCTGATGAAGCATAGGATCTGTTTTTGCTGGTTTTACGCGTTGTAACATCTTTGTTTTCAGCGAAACTTTTCTGCGCTCAGCAATCTTTTGCATCTGTCTTAAAATTGAACTTTCTAAAGTGCTTATTATTTGTTCATCAATATCACGGATATCAATTGTAAAGGTAACTCTACCCGGAATGACATTAACGCCATTTGGTTCTACATTTAGTTTTCCGACAGTGGCTACAGAACCGGATCTGTCATTGAACATTTGTTCAATTGCTAAAATCATTTCACTTGCTGCAGCTAAAGCATCCTTACGAATTGGCATCGGTGTTGCACCAGCATGTTCACTAACGCCTGTTACAGTCACTTCCAGCCATAATGGTGCTGCAATACCTGTAACGATGCCTACCGGTAAGTTTTCGTTTTCTAGTACTCTTCCCTGCTCAATATGCATTTCTAAATATGCTTGAATGTCATTACGTTTTATTTTTTCTAAAAAAAGGGGTGACATTTGGCTTTGCTTCATTGCTTCCTCAATAGAAATACCTGATGCATCGGTTTTCTGTAGGTGCTCATATGCTAAAAGGCCAGCCATTGCACGACTGCCGATTAACCCAAAGCCAAAGCGTGTTCCTTCTTCATCTTTAAACGCTACAACTTCAATTTTCTTTGAAAGTGATAGCTGTTGTTCATGAATGGTTTGTACGACTTCAATCGCCGCAAGAACACCTAATGCACCGTCATATTTTCCGCCCTCTGGCACAGTATCAATATGAGAGCCCAGCATAATGGTTTCGCTTCCTTCACCATATGTGCCAATAACGTTCCCAACAGCATCAACTTTGATGGTCATGCCTGCTTCTTCCATATATGATGTTACGAGCTCAATAGCCTGTTTTTCTTCAGGTGTGAAAGAAAAGCGATTAATGCCGCCTGTTAGTTCATTACGTCCAATTTGACTTAAGTCTTGAAGATGCTTTAGTAGTCGGTTAGCATTAATCATTGCACTCACTCTTTCATCTGAAATTGAAAATGGCATTGACCCTCACGTAATACATATTGATCATGTATAACTTCAAAATTTTTATTATATCCTTTTGCAATAGCTGGATCGATTACTTTGCAATAAAGAATACCGTATTTGCCCATATTATCATTTGCCCATTGTTGGCCAAATGGGCATTGTGTAAATGTTTGCTCTACTTCATTCTTTTTATAAACCGTATCAATTTCAAATAAATCGCTGCGCCCCATATCGTAGTTAGTTAGATAATTTTCTACAGTATTTTCTAAACCGTTTGTACGTGCTCGTTGTGCAATACCTTCACCACGTTTATTACCGAAGCGTTCCACTGCACGCATAATTACCTGCTCGCCTTTCTCACCATATTCATCAACAACTTGTTTTGCAATTTGTGCAAACATTTTTGAAAAACGTGCAAATGTCGTTAAATCCGCAAATTTTTCTTCTCCTTCTACAACTTTTGGTAAGTATTCAAAGAAAGTATGATTTTCACCCTCTGCCGTCGCCTTTTTCGCCATTGCTTCAGCGTCTTTTAAACCAAAAGTTTCTAATCCTTTTTTAACTAACACACGACCATGCTCACCGTATTCTTCCGTAATAGACAGATGTAATTCAGTAAACATTTTTGCTGTAATAATATCCATGGATAAAGCCTTCATCATCAACTTTTCTTCTGCCATGTTTTTGGACCTCCAATAATTCGTATTGATTTACTCGGGATTTATTTTTATTATAGGAGGGAACAATAAAATTAATCAAATGAATATTTTAATTAATGAGTATGAAAAAAATTCATAAAAGGGGTTTACGATGGTTACTTTAGCGCAATATATCGCATTCCATACGCTCGTTGATATAGGGAATTTTACTGAAACCGGCTTAAAGTTGAATCTCACACAGTCAACTATTAGCCATGCGATCAGCAATTTAGAAGCAGAACTAGAGCTGTCTCTTATTATCCGTAATCGCAACAATATCGTTTTGACGAGCGAAGGCAAAATAATTTATGAGCATATCTCAAAAATTTTACAACAGCAGCATCAGCTTGAAACAGTAGTTTCGAGTATAAAAAATTTCATCGGAGGCTCATTATCTGTTGGTATTCTTCCAAGT
Organism: Cytobacillus oceanisediminis; assembly: GCF_004366035.1. Taxonomy (GTDB): domain Bacteria; phylum Bacillota; class Bacilli; order Bacillales; family Cytobacillaceae; genus Cytobacillus; species Cytobacillus oceanisediminis_C. The sequence continues at coordinate 1,145 of NZ_SOEE01000021.1, read as the reverse complement.
GTTTCTTTTGTTTTACTACCAAAAGTTTTAGCCTATTTTGCACAACATCATCCTAACTTACATATCCGTTTGATGGAGGGAGATTACGATCAGATCGAAGAATGGCTGCATAATGGGATTATTGATATCGGTTTTTTAGTAAAGCCGCATTCAAAAAATCTTGTTTTTGATTCCATTTTTGATGATGAACTCGTTTGCATAATGGCGAAAGATCATCGGTTGGCGAAGGAGGATAAACTTCATCTAGAACAATTAAAAGATGAACGATGGATAATGCCAAAGCGGAACATTGACCGGGATGTCTCACGCATGTTATACGAAAATAAAATACACCCCAATATCGTTTATGAATTATCCGTTGACCAAGTCATTTTGACGATGGTAAATGAAAATTTAGGTATTTCAATCGTACCGAATTCGATTTTAATCCATGCACCTAATACCCTTATTCGAAAAAATATTAATGAGTCGTATGTTAGACAAGTCGGTATTGCACACAGACACAGTATTCAACTTTCTCCAAGCGCTTTGAAATTTGTGGAAATTTCTAAAAAATTCGCTCCCAGTTTGAAATATGATTATTGACAAATGAAAATTACAATATAATATCTAATTTATAAAGCACCTGCGACTGGAAATGGACTCGGTGTAGCTCCGGGGTCATTTTATTTAGGCACCATTGATTACGATGCTTGTTATATCTCAATCGCTCGATCCCTTCTTTTCTAATTTATCTTATGATTTTTACTATGCTTAATCATTAGAGAAAGTGTTCAAAGAAACTTTCCGTCTGTGCGATATCACAACAGATTCCCTTTCGGGACATCGATTGTATTATGCACGCTCTTTTACTTCGCTTTGATAATGGGGAAGAATATAGCAGTAACCTTGGGCAGAGTTTAACTTCACTTCACATTTTGCATTTTTACCCAGCTTTCAGATTGGCCTTAATGAAAAAGCCCTTGGAGAAGCCCCCAAGGACTTTAGATTTTCTATTGAAACAAACCAAGATACTCCTCGTAGCCCTCTTCCTGTAGTTTATCTTTTGGGATAAATTTAAGGGCCGCAGAGTTGATACAATATCGAAGCCCGCCTTTATCACGTGGACCATCATCAAATACGTGTCCTAAATGAGAATCTGCTGA
>NZ_SOEE01000020.1 GCF_004366035.1 Cytobacillus oceanisediminis | reverse complement strand
CCGTCCTCTTGCACCATCAATTTAGTTATGCTCTCTGCGGAAGAAAAAATGCGTGATTTCTTGCGTGGTAAAAATCTTTCATGGTTAAATGAAGAACTAGATCGTGTCTTACCTAAACAAATACGTGAAAATACAAGGAAATATTTTTCGAGCAACCTTTAATTGGTCTAGCCCCTGTCAGGTAGACAACATAAAAAAGAAGCAGCGAGCGTGTTTCGATATTCAATCTGCGTCTGCGCGCGTTTCTTTAGTTTCTTTTGTATTCGTTTGTAATTGTAATCAGAGATGTAATTCTCAAGGGCTTTCTCTATCTCTTCTTCTGGATACACTTGTCTATATACAACTTCTCTCTTTTGAGGTATGAGAAAAACGATTCTACACAGGCATTATCCAGGTAGTTTCCTTTTCGAGAGTGGCTACCCTTGATAGTTCTTTGTTGTTTTCCATAGATGCGCCTGAGATCCAGAATCGTTTACATACCCCTTTTTGAATCTGCCCCGTCGTTAACACATAATAAAAAGGGAGTTGCAGTTAGCAACCCCCACTTAAACTCATCCAACCTATTATCAAAACATGTCCTCTAATGCTAATCTTAAGTTTAGCGCCACTCAACAATTTCATCGAGATTTTGTCTGGATCCGTTTGCCGATATCCGAAAGCGACCATACAGGATACACCGAAATCGTTAGCGTTCTTAATGATACCCTCATTTTGTAAAATAGAGGTCAACTGCTTTTTATCAAAACCTTCGATCGGACAGGAATCAATATCGATTTGAGCCGCGGCTGTCATCATGTTACCCAATGCTATATATGTTTGTTTGATTGACCATTCAAAAACGAGACGGTCATTATCTTCTAGTTCTGTTTCGACAAAGAATTTGTAGAAACCCAAATGATCTTGCATAACTTCTTCAGGCATATATGAATGTCTTTCATCATTTTGGTCACGTAAACCGAATCATGCCTTATACATCTTCTCTTCTGGCCAATTTAACGACCAAATGGCTGGCAGTGGGCGTTTGGGCCCGGTTTCTGAAGATAAAAATAATATTAAATGTATCCGAAACAAGTACTACATGAGGATCGCTTAGAGTTCTTATTTTTCAATTTCGGTTTGCCCCATTGCAATAGCAATTCTATTCCAGGTGTTAATTTGATTAATGATTAAAACAAGGTCAACATACTGTTTTTCGTCATAGTAGTTACGTACTCGTTGATAAAGCTGATCTGGCACACGTTTTGTCGGGATTAACGTTACGTGCTCTGTCAACTCTAAAGCTACTTTTTCTGCTTCTGTGTAAAAGTCACACTCTTCCCAAGCACTAATACCATATACTCTTTCTTCTGTTTCACCCATTTTCAGGACATCTGTTGTGTGCATATACATACAAAGTGGACAGCCGTTAATTTGAGAAGCACGAAGTCTAATAAGTTCACGAAGTTTACGGTCTAAACCTGTGGATACCGTGTACTTATCCAATTTCTCAATGATTTTAAGTGCGTCTGGTGCTACATTGTAATAATCAATTCTTTGTGTCAATTTTATTTCCTCCTTAAAAAGTTTATTCAATTCAATTCAATAAAAAATTGATTCGGAGCTTATTGCCCTTCTTTAAATCAAATTCTATATCGGTCTGCAATTGTTCATTAATATGTCCAAAAGTTACATTTGTACATATTAAGGTACGTTTGTGACAAACATTCCCTTCTCCTAAATGAATTCCACTTTTATTAACTTCGTTTCACCTCCTGATTTTGGATTGGTCATTCCATTTTAACAAATCAATCTTAACAACACTTTTTTGGATTGTCCATTCCATTATTTGAAGAAGATAATCCACAGTAGCCAAATATTCGACTTCCGGTTCGCCATGTTCTTACGCTCGTCGCATTTCGATGATCCCTCTGCACAAGCTCTAATCAGTTTATATAAAAAAAAGAATGGATTCTGTTATCTAGCTTACATTTATGCTTAAATATTAAAAAACGTCCTAGTGAAGTCTCCAGGAACGTTTTCATAACTATTTAAATAAACGAAGATATTCACCCGAGCCTTCTTCTTTTTAGCTAGTCTATTGGGGAAATTTTAAGTGCAGCTTGAATCATTTAATTGCAACTCACGGAGTTCCACCAAAATTGAAAAATTGTTTTGATTTTACAATTCACTTCTAACTAAGAGTGAGTCAAACAAACATAGTTATTAAAAAGCCGTCGCGTGCTTTTCTGCATCTGATATACCCTTGCGAATAATATCATCTTCTTTCTCTCGGTCAAAGTCATGTCCCTCCACATATAATACTTCTACATCATGTATACCTATGATATTGAGCACTTGTTTTAAATACGGATGACTATGATCCATTTTCGCAAGAGGTCCTTGCGAGTAAATTCCGCCACTTACTTGAATATGAATAGCTTTTTTATCTTTCAAATGTCCAACAAGACCATTCTCGGTGTAATGGAATGTTTTCCCTACTACTACAAAGGAATCAATGAATGCTTTTAATCGTGGTGGAATTCCCCAGTTCCACATAGGAGATACAAATAAATTTACAGATATGGTAGCGAGCGCAGACAAATACGCTCCCCTATTTTTTGTTCATAGCTAGTTAGTTCTTGTCCTTTTCCATATGGATGCTTAGCATAATCTAACTCAAAAATGCTTTTTTGCTGTTCTTTTAATAAAACGGTATGATATCAATGTATTACTAAAAATGCGGGTGATTCTATGTGGAATATAAATCGTAAAAGTAATGTCCCTCTCTATCAGCAAATTTCATATGAACTTGAAAATAAAATAACTAATGGCGAATTACCTCCAGGGAGTTTGCTTCCTTCAGAGAGAAAGTTAGCAATTCAGTTAGGTGTAAACCGAAGTACAATAGTTCTTGCATACTCTGAACTTCGCTCCAAGGGTATTGTAGAATCAATCCGTGGAAAAGGAACACAAGTTAATCAGATTAGAATTGGCCAGTCAAATTTACATACTCCTAGTTGGGGTACTTATGTAGAAAACGGTAACATACTGCCGAATCTTCCTTTGCTTCTGAGGTCTCGGGATGCTGCTCAAAGCCCATCAATTATTGATTTTGCAAGTGGGAAACTATCTGAGGATTTAGTACCTACCGAAGAAGTAAATCAAATATTAAAAGAGTACTCTTATCTTCCTAATCAGGGATATGATGGGCTGCAAGGATATCTTCCTCTTAGGGAAGCATTGGTTTCCTTTTTAAAAGAATACAAAAATATTCATGTAACTGCAGAGTCAATTTTGATAACTACAGGCACTCAACAATCACTTTTTTTAATTGCTCAAAGTCTACTTTCTCCAGGAGACGCTATAGCGGTGGAGAACCCTTCTTTTATACTTTCATTGCCAATGTTTAGATCAGCTGGGTTGAGGATATATCGTGTTCCAACGGATGAAAATGGTATTTGTCCTGAAGAGATAAGCTACTTTTATAGAAAATATAAAGTTAAAATGCTGTTTGTTAATCCAAATTATCAAAATCCTACAGGTACCACTTTATCTCCTTCAAGAAAGGATGTGTTGCTTGAAATTGCTCGCGAGCTGGGATTGCCAATTGTCGAAGAAGATTCGTATAGTCTGGCCACTTTTGATAATCAGCAACCTTCTTCACTCAAGGCGTCGGATTCGACAACGAATATTCTTTACATAGGATCATTATCGAAAATTGCTGCTGCTGGTTTGCGTATCGGCTGGGTAGTCGCACCTCAACTTGTTATAAAAAAACTTTCAGATGTTAGACGTCAAATAGATATGGGATTTAATATCATACCACAGCATATTGCTTCTCGATTTATAGCTTCCCATTATTTCAAACCTCACATAAAAAAGTTAACATTAAATTTATCTAAAAAGTTAGACTTAACGATTAATGCATTAGATAAAGAATTGAGTGGACTTGTAGATTTTAGAATTCCATCAGGAGGTTTACATGTATGGTGTAGGGTAATTCCGGAAATAAGGGACGACAAGACTTTACTAGAGGAATCGATAAAACGTGGAGTTGTATTTGTACCAGGAAGTGTATATGGAGCTAAACAAGGTTTTATGCGACTTACATTTGCTCGACCTAATGAGAATGAGATTGATAAGGGCATAGCAAGGCTTGCCTCAGCAATTAAGGCTTCACTGTAATCATAAAAGTTAAATTGAATGGACATTTCTCAATTAACAAGGAAAAGGGCAATTAGCAGATCAAATATTGCCCTTTATCATACTTACTGTAAAAATAGGATATACGCAAAAAAAACTCTTAAAAATAGAGGCTGCAGAAATTTTATTTGCGGGCTATTAATAGGTAAACAAAATACGGTGCACCTAGTATTGCGGTTATAATACCAGCAGGAATTTCAAGTGGAGGATGAACGACCCTTCCTGCCAAATCAGCAATCATAACAAGTAAAGCTCCAATCAAACCTGAAACTGGTAGATAATACTTGCTGTCATTTCCGACTAATAGCTTTGATAATGGAGGCACAACTAACCCAACGAATCCAATTGTTCCTGCAATTGATACAGCACTTGCAGCCAGTCCTACTGATGTTGCAAGCATTAGTAGCCTAGTACGATTAACTTGCATTCCTATGCCAATTAATGATTCATCGCTCAGTTGCAATATATTTAGATATCTGTAGTTTAAAATTATTATCACCAAACCAGCTAGCGTCCATGGCCAAAGTAATTCAATATGTTGCCAAGAACGTGCATACAAACTTCCTTTTAACCAAATTAAAGCTTGAGAAGAATTTAATGCATATTTCACTATCAAAAAAGTGATAATAGCAGTAAAACCTGAAGACACTGCTACTCCAGTTAACACCAATCGAAGCGGTCTAATCTCTCCTTTTTGATACGAAAGTGAAATAACAATGATAACAGAAATGATAGCTCCCAAGAATGCGAATAATGTTATCATGCCAGACATGGTAGGAAAAACAAGCAACACTATGATGGCACCTAAACCACTGCCAGATGAGACACCAACAATATCTGGTGATGCAAGTGGATTTTTTGTAATACTTTGCAATATAGCTCCTGCAATCGCCATATTTATACCAACTAAAAAAGCTATTATCATTCTAGGCATTCTATATTTTATTGATAAGCTATTAGGCTCAATCATTTTCGAAAACGAAATATCCACTGCACCAACTTTTAAACTCATAAAAGCTGTAAACAAAATCAAAAAAACCAGTATTGTTACAATATAAGCAAAAGGAAGCTTTTTCATCTAAAGTCCCCTCCTCTTTTCCTCAATAAATAAAGAAAAAAAGGAACCCCAAGAAAAGCAGTTATTATTCCAACGGGTATTTCAACTGGAGAAAAAACCCATTGCGCTGCAAAATCAGAAGCTGCAAGTAGGGATGCCCCCAACAATGCTGACATTGGCAAGACAACCTTATGATTAGATCCCACAATTCTTTTGACCATATGGGGGACTATAAGTCCAATAAAACCTATGGGACCTGCAACTGCTACTGAACTTCCTGTCATTATAATGATAAGCAACCCTAAAATTTGTCTAGTGCGTATTATTTTTAACCCCAGCCCGCTTGCAATTTCTTCGCCTTGAGCAAGAAGATTAATATTATTAGCAAAAAAAATAGCAATCGTTATCGAAGGTATATTTAATATCCAAGCTATTTTGTTGTCAGCCCATTCGGCTCCAGAAAGTTTACCAGCCATCCAATATAGTACTTCTGACAACTGAGTTTCATAAAATAATATAAAACTCGTTGTAAATGCCCCCATAAAAGCACTGATTGCAACTCCTCCCAGCAACAATCTTGAATAATCGTTTGCATTGTAATAACTAAGTATAAAAAGTATTCCAGATACTATACTCGCACCAACAAATGCCCCGATAAGAATTGCAAATGAGTTTTGATTTCCACTAAATAACAAAATTGAAAGAACGGCAAAACAAGACGCCCCTTGATTAATTCCTATTACCTCTGGGTCAGAAAGAGAATTAAGTGTAATCACTTGCAACAAGCAACCAGCAGTAGCCAAAGCGGCTCCGAGCACTATTGCTAATAAAAGGCGAGGAACTCGAATGTTCCAAATAGTATAGAATAACAAGGGATCGTCATTACGAATAACCGTTTCAAATGTAAGTCCTTCAATCTTATATGTAATTGAAAATAAAGAAATGACAATAAGAAACATTAACAACAAACTATAAATTAAAATTAAATTAATTACTTTATTATGATTTGATGGTTGTTTAATCATAAATTCTATAATATTTTCTCCTTATTAGTCACATGAAACATTATATTTCCATTAATAAGCATCTTACAGCTAATTATTTTGTAGATATAACCGAGAGGGCTTCATCTATAATTTTGCTTCCAGCTATTGGTCCTCTGGCTCTGGACCATAGATCTCTGTCAACGTCTAGAAAGTGCTTTTCTTTCACAGATGTTAATTCTTTAAATAAAGGATTTGACTTCAACTTGCTATAATCGTCTCCGTAAATCATAATGTAATCTGGATTGATTTCATGTAATTTTTCAAGAGTCATCTTGACTCCTTCTCCTTTACCCTCTAAAGCGGCGACTTCTCCATTAAATGCATATTCAAAGCCAATTTCACTTAACAAGGTACCAATAAAAGAATTCTCCACCCATACTGTAAATTCATCATCAAAGTAACCAACTACTAAAATCGAGGGTGAATTATTGATTGTGTCCTTAGCTTTATTTACCTTGTCCTCCAATTCAGTAATAACTTGAGTCGCAACTTCCTCCTTACCAACGATAGCACCAATACTTTTCACGTTTGATAAAATCTGTTCAAAGTTGGCATCATCAAATGCTATTGTTGAAGAAATGTCTTCTAATTCTGTTTGAATCATACTGTGACGGTCAACGCTAGCAATGATTAGGTCAGGGTTTAATGAATGAATCACTTCAAGATTCGGTGCTTTACGTTCACCTACATCCGATACTTCATTTACCTTATCTGTTAAATAATCTGGGATTTTAGTGGTTCCAACACCAGCATTTCCAATTGGAGTGACCCCAAGAGCTGTCAATGTGTCAAGAAAAGAAAAATCCAAGGTAACGATATTTTCTGGCTGTTTTTCTATTTGATAGTCCCCCCATTCATGTGAAACTGTTGTTTTTTCGATATGCTGATCACTATCCACGTTAGTCGAATTAGAAGGTTCTGCAATAGTTTCATTATTAATACTTTGGCTGCAACTAACTAGAGTTATAATTAACAGAAACACTCCACTGAAAAATATGATTTTTTTTAACATATGTATCCCCCATTAATGATATTGATAATTATTATCAACTAGAATAATAAACTATATTGTTAAATTCGGCACCATCCACTTAAAAAAACTTATAACCAGCCAATTTCAATAATAATCCGAAAAAAATATAAAAGTGCATTTTAAGGTAAGCATCTAATTAATAGATTAATTTTAAATAATTACTGGTACTATTTCGTTATTGTTGAATAACTTAGTGGGCGCAATAGTAAAATTCAGCAAAATATTGCGAAGAAATGTACTTAAAGTAACTGGCAGTTTATCATTCCTGTAATCTTTATTTTTGAGTTTTGATAAAAAAAGGGCTCCTCTGTAAGATATGAGTAAGTCACAACTCTAACTCAACTCAGGAGGAACCCTTACTATGAAGTTCACGTAGCCAAATGTCCAAAAGCTAGTCCTTACAGTCATTTAAATGCAATCGTAGGAGGATTAAATCCTGCGAATAAGCGCGTATTCGTGAGAAAATTTTTAAACTGCGGGAGTTAATAAGGGTACATAGCCAAAAACATGAATTTTGTCGACTAAGACAACTTTAAATTAAATATAGCTGATGAATATAGGATCTAAAATAGATACCCTTATTTACTAACTTTTCATTTTGTTCTACAACAAATTGAGTTCCTTCCTTTTGTTTAAGTGATGAACTTTTTCCATTGGTGGTTCTAGTCTTTGATAAAAGTAAACGATATACTCTCTCACATAATGAAAATTGTTTTGATTTTACAATTCACCTCTAACTGAGTGTGAGTCAAACAAACATATTAAAAATCCTTCGCATGCTTTTTTGCATCTGATATACCCTTGCGAATAATATCATCTGCTTTCTCTCTGTCAAAGTCATGTCCCTCCACATATAATACTTCTACTTTATGTATACCTATGATATTAAGCACCTGTTTTAAATACGGATGACTATGATCCATTTCCGCAGAAGGTCCTTGCGAGTAAATTCCGCCACTTACTTGAATATGAATAGCTTTTTTATCTTTCAAAAGTCCAACAGGACCATTCTCGGTGTAATGGAATGTTTTCCCTACTACTACAAAGGAATCGATAAATGCTTTTAATCGTGGTGGAATTCCCCAGTTCCACATAGGAGATACAAATACGTATTTGTCTGCGCTCGCTACCATATCTGTAAATTTATTTAGAGCATTGATTTTTTGCTGTTCGACTTGACTCAACTCTGAAAATGGAATTCTCCCTCTTCGCATTCTATCCCAGCCATTAAGAATATCGCCATCAACTATTGGAAATTCCTCCTCATATAAATTTATTTCCTTAATCTCATCATTTACATGAGATTCGTAATAAGCTTTAAGAAAAGCCTGTCCTACTCTATAACCAACGGAGCTTTCAACTGATTTTGGATTAGCAGTAATGTATAGAACTTTCGACATGTTAAACCAAACTCTCCTCTTTTGTTAAATTGAGGAAATGCCAAATTAATGATCAATTTGACATTTCCTTTTTATTGAAGTGTTTCTTATTTAGTAGCCAATCTTGAAGCAACTCTTTGTAATACTTCACTTGGTTCTAGTAAAGCCAGTACCTTTCGCCCAGTTTTTGCACTTTTAAATTGTTATAGAATCTCGTACATAGGCTCCGTTACTTTTTGTTCTTGGCGAGTTAGCTCTTTTTCTTTTAGAGGTTTTTCCCATGAACTTAAAACGGTTTGATCTATCATAGGCACCACACAACTCTACATATATTAATCGGAACAAGTTGCTTCGCTATCAGGTATTAATTCATCTACTTTTGGATGTGAGTAAATGATAAGTGTTTTGTTCATTTGTATTTCTCCTTTCAAATGAATTTTTAGTCTATAATTGGAGACCGAATAGATCGGCGATTGATTAGGTCATTAATATAAATGGTATAATTATTTTTGTCAAATTAAATAAATAAAATATCAAACACTCTAAATATTCCTAAGATGCAGTTTTTTACAACCTTTAAATCCAAAAGCAATTGAGTTCATATTCAGTTTTAGTGTCAGGGTTGAAAATGTATTACATTCTCTTGTTTATTTAATTGTGGTTCACTCCAAGGAAAGTTGATGGAATATACGATTTGGGAGGGTTCCAATGACTTTCAGAGACATTTCTTTCAAAAGTTTTCGGTAAAGTAACTAAAACTGATATAATACACTCTGTCCCTGGTGTAAGAGGATCTAGGTTAGCTAAGTCCCCAGAGGATATTTCCTTTTGGGATGTAATAGAAGAGGGAGCAAAACCTGTTTTTAAATGTAAAAACATTGTAAAGAAAAGTCTACTATATCGAGACCAAGACTTCTTTTTCGGAAGAAATATACAAGAGTTTCTCCGTGGTAAAACTCTTGTATGGTTAGATAAGGAGCCTAACCTTGTTTTACCTGAAAAACTAAGAATAGATACTCGAGGAATACTTCAAAAAATAAACTACCAGAGTGCATTAAAAGTACTCTTGAAGTTGTTTTATAAGGTTACCGAACTGACTGGTATTTTTTCTTACTCTGCTTAAACACTCGATTGTAGAAGAGCCATGATTAAAGCTTATGAAGGTCTTAAGCCCTTTTTAACGGTAAACTTGATACAAAAGGATTCTACTTTACGTTCTACAAAATCTTGAAGTAAGCCTACATACCTTTTTTCCTCTCCATCTATAATCCGTACCAAGGATAGCAAAAGTAGTTTCAGACTTTTTCACATTCTTGGTTTCCCGGATGGATGCTTTTTACATAATCGGCTATTTGTTCTGGCGTCTCTGTAACTTCTTGCCCCTATTATCATCGTTTCCGAATTTGCAATGACTGTTCTATAATGCGTTATCCCAAATGGAATCTAATATTTCCATATGTGACTTAAGTTCGACTCCTTAACTGTTCGTGTTAAAGGTATATTTATATAATTTATTGGAAATTTTATATATATCGAGCAATGGCGAATTCCACACTCAAAAACTCCCAAGTCTAGGCGCTTGCTGCATTCTAGAATGTATATCTTCAAAAAAACGGGTAGAAATTCATCAAGTAAGAGCATATTCGAATTCTCCCACACCATTGAAAATAGGTGATTTATGAACATACTTATTCAAATATCATTAGCATTGTTAATAATAATATATGGCATTTACATGGTATTCTTCCTATGATAGAAGGGTAACGCCATTGCTTATAGTGTTTCATTCCAGCCCCGGCTATCCAGACACCGTTCAATACTTGCTACAGAATATCTAATCCACCAAACTGGCCTCTTTCATTCAGATGAAGGCCATAAGCAGAGAAGTCCGGCCCCTGGTAATTACAAACGCCCTTGTACTTGTTATGCTTACAATCAGCACCCGATTCTTGCCTCTGAAAAATTCCATCTCCTCTCCCTGTTTAAATCGATGATTTGATCTTCCAGGGCGAAGGAGAATAAATCTAATTGCCTTACCATTTGCCGAATTGATTAAACTCTGCTTCCCATTCCTTTTCTTTTTTCTTGGTCCACAATTTGAATATTATGAATGGTACTTTTAACTGATAAATACCTACAGCTACTAAGATAAAAATATTATAATCTACATTCATTTCAAGCCCCGCATCCAGTACCCAAGCCGCTATCCAACCTATACCTGCACAAACGGCTCCCATCCCGGTGAACATTATTGTTACTAACAGCCATATTATAAATGTTTTCATCTTTTTCCCCTCCAATTTTCATGAAACATACAGAATTTGTTTATTAATCCTCATATACATCAATTTCCAGGTCCATATCAGGATTCTCAAGTTCAAGCTTAACAGCCATAATTTCTTCAACTTCACTTTCAGGCCTAAGCTTTCCCTCATAGTACAGCTCGCTTTCTTCGCACCCAGCTAACTGGATCGTTGTAATAACCACTAATAAAACCAATACTTTTTTCATCTATTCAACCTCCAAAGGGCAGCTGATCTGTAAGTTCCAGAAACCATTGTTTATCATTTGTAGATAATGCTAGGTCAATGAGGGCATGCAGATCTTCTTCTTCAACCAGTCTTACAAAAGGAGCAAGAACCTCTCTCCCTATCCAAATAACTATCTCAACATGACATCCTTTTGGATCCTTAGTGAGTTTCACTATATAACCTTCTTCGTCTATAAGTCGATATAAAATATAGCCGGTAAAACCTTTTAATCGAGTTTGAATTACCTCCACCCAATCCCCATTTGCAAATGATTTTTTGCTAGTTTCCAAGACCCGGCCCCCCTAGAATATAGACAATTGCTCATATCCGTTAATTCCCACTACATTTCCTTTATAAATGTGATCGTTTTCCTCGAATTCGAGGCCGATTACCTCACTTACCGCTCAATTTCTTCTTTGACTTCAACAAAGCCTGCAAACCAATGATGGGGATAGCATCCGCCGCACTGTTTAAGCTCCCAATCATGAAAGAAATATGCATGTGTTAACTTTGACTCTATGTAATATTCATTCAGTTCAATAGACGCATAGCCTTTTCTCCTCCAGATGAGGGATGATAAATTTTTTCCGTATGTAGCTTTATCTCCCTGGCCTATGGCTCTTCGGGCCAAAGCTCACCCTCACTCGTAGCATCCAGTATAAGCATTCTTATTAGGGAATTTCGACACATAATAGTGAGTTTATCCGTTCGGAAAAAGATAATAACTTTTCTCTTCGCCAGGACTGCCGATTGGCTATCAACCAAGCAAATGCCCTGCAGCATGGTAACTCCCTTTTCATTTGGTCGGTCTATTACGGACAGCGCCCTTTGCACCTTCTTCACAGCCTTTCTTTTGCTGAAGTTTGAAGGATTTAATTTGATTGGCCTGCTTTAACCAATTCAGCTGCTTGTAATATTTCGCATACGACTGGCTATCAAATCGAAGGTCGTCCAGATGGTTTTAACGTTGTAGTACATGCTCATTCCTTACCTTTCAACTCCATTTTCAGTTGGTCTACATCCGCTCATTTTTGAGTTTCTCGAGCTTTCTTTCACAAACGGTTCCTATCCCCCCTTAGCGATGCTTTTCTTGCTCGTGAGTGGCCTGATACACCCCAGACAGATAATCGTTTTCGGTTGGTCCATAGCTTCCAAGGGATATCTCCCTTCTCAGTTCAGTTTGTGCCGCGTCCTTGTCTTCGTATCTCGCTTAGTAAGCAGCTGCCCTAAGGTTGCGGCTTTAAGTTTCATATGGAGCTGTGTTTTAGCGATAGCTACGTAGTAATAATTCGGCTTTCCGCAATCTATGCAGATTTTGGAGTACATATTCCAATATCAATTATAATCTCTACATTCATGTATCAAGAGGTCAATGCGGTGGCTTATTACTGTTCTTAGCTCGGCATTTAGGGCAACGTGTATCTGGCTTAACATTCTTGATATGCCATATTCACTTGATGAATCTAATCAACCTACGTCGGACAAACCTTCGAAGACTGAAAACAATCTTGCCCGGAATAAGGCTGAGTGGAATAAAAAACTTAAAAAATGAGATCAGGGGAAGCTGAAAGCATGGGTATTCTCTATGAAACACTTGTCGATGAATCATTATTAGAGCTATTCGAAGTTGTAATGTTGGAACTATCTGCTGCATTTTCTAATTCATCTAAATTTCTTTTTGTTGTTCCATTCTCTCCAAATGCCCATAAACCGTCCTATGGAAGATTTAACAAAGTGTTCACATTATTATCATCTGATGTATAAGTAGAGAGTTCGGCATATCCATTTAGGACCAGATCTGCGTTAAACATTTTTGATCTAATTTCAATTCTGAGCTTGCTTGAACCATTTGGAGTTAGGGGAATGGACCGGATTAAGGTGGATCAGATGATCTGGAAGCCCATGGTTATATAAAGATCACCCGAGCTACTAATGGGTATATCCTAACAACTCAAAAAAATACAACAAAGAGAGAGTGAACATTTTTGTCCCACTCTCTAACATAGATATTACATAGATAAATAATATTACTAATACTAAAGGAGATGCCTCTGTAGTTATCATTGCTGAAAGATTCATAGAGTTACGAACCATGCTAGAGAACGCACTACATATCCTTCAACTAAAGACTATGAAGTAATGGTCCGGATTGTCGCCAGTGGTATGCCGCTGCCACAAATAATCAAATTGCTTGAACAATGTTTTGAGAAATTCAGAGAGCGTCAGCCTGAGGGAGCAATTAAAGTCTTAGATTATTGTGAGAAATACATTACAGACCAATACAAATCTTTGGTGGCCAAAGATCTTGCCAAGGAAGCAACCAAGAATGTTAAGCCGGTTAAACACAATAATTATTATCAGTCAAAAGTGAGGAGTTCCAAGCCTATATGTACAGAAATGCTTCCAGATTGGTATATCCAAGGTGATTTTTAAGCATCATCTGCTTAATAGGGCTCGGGTCTTTCTCAGTTTCGACCAACAATCAACATCAAACCTAGTATGTGATCCTAGCGGACCAGACTGAGCTTGCTGTGATTTTAGCACAAAAGCAGAATCACAAACTTTCATGGACACTTCTGGACCAAGCGATCCGCATCGACTCGAGGGAAATGAAAATGAGGGTATCGCCTATGAAAGTTCATAAATGCCCTATTTTGGCTTTTCTTTTCAACAAAATAAAAACGTTTATTCTAGATAAAGAGTGATATAAGCGGCTAGTTACAGAAAAAGAGGAAACTCGCGGAAATACAGGATAAAATACATCAATCCTGCTTCTGGAAAACCGAAAGAAAAAAGGAAAGGTGGATTTAAAAGGAAAAAAATTGAAATATACATCAATCTTAATAACCAAACGACTTCAGGTAAAATTAAACTACCTGTCCCTGTTGAGTTTAAGGAACAGGTAGCACAATTGATGCTTTTTCGCTGTCTCATTTAAGAGGTCAGTTCATTTTGACTCATGGCCTCTTAAAAAAATAATCTATAACTGAGCGAATTCTTTCACCTGCTCCTCTGGATCAAACCCTACAGAACGGTTAACTTCTTTACCGTCTTTTATTAACACTAAAGTTGGAATACTTTGAACCCCAAACTGTTCAGCTAGACCTTTTGAATCATCAACATCTACGTAATAAAAATTAACGGAATCTAACTGTTCAGATACGCTAGAGACCACCGGCCTCAACTTTTTGCATCCTGGTCACCAGTCAGCCCCAAATTCAAGAACAATTGGTTTGTTTATCGAAGTAGCTAGCTCTTGGTACTCTTCTGCTGTAATCGTTTTTGCCATGTTTTAAACCTCCATCACTTCAATTTTGTTAATACAGTATAGTTTTGAACAATATCATTATCTTGATACATTTCATATCACATGAATTTTTTCATGACCTGACATTTCCTTTTTACTAACTTAACTACTCGTAATGGAACCCAACGATAGAATATAAACAGTGGTTACCAATCCCACTTCGATTCAATAATGTCTAGCTTTTTTAATATTAAGTTGATTACCGTGTTTTTTTCTGGCTTTAATTCGTAATTTGTGCATTCTGAATGCGCCTGATAGTTTAACTCGAAAGCTTTTTGCAGCGTTGCCTCTTCTAAGTAATTAGTCGGATTTGAACTTTCAAAACATGGAGGTGCGATGTATGTCTTATAGTTATGTTCCAGTATAATTCGCGTATCATTTGGGGGGTTCAGAGTTACGGGAAAATATAAAATAACGATGCCCACTATTAACACCAACCAAGCTATTATTGTAGATTTCCTCATGTTTCCACCTATTTTATCAATGATTTAATGTCTTTTATTATTTGATCATAAGGAACTTCTTGAGTTCCTGAGTAATCTTTTGCTACATTTCCTTCTTTATCAACCAAATAATAGCTTGTTCCATGTACTACCTGATTAGAATTTGGATCATCTTGTACAATTGTTTTAAAACTTTCAAGAGCTAAATCTTTTATTTCTTCCTGTTCATATCCAGTTAAAAAGTGCCAATTCTTAAAATCTACATTAAACTGAGTCGCATACTCTTTAAGTTTCTCTGGTGTATCTACCTTGGGATCTACACTAAAAGATACAAGTTCTACAATAATACCTTCGTTCTTTAACATTTGTTGCAGTTTTGCCATATTAAAGGTTAAAGTTGGACAAACTGTTTCACAATTCGTGAAAATAAAATCAGCAACCCAAACTTTACCTTTTAAGTCTTCAATGTTTAATGGCTGATTATCCTGGTTGATATAACTAAAATCTTTTACCTTCCATTGAACCCTGTTTTCAATTTCGTTTTCTGAACAGGCTGATAAAACAAGGATAGCTAAAATAGTTATAAATTTTTTTATAATTTTCCGGATCATTTCTTATCTTCTCTCCTTGTAATCTTAGAAATACAACAATTGACTTTATTGCAACTTCGAAAGGTTAAAAATATTCAAAAAGGTAGAAACCCTCACTAATGTGGAAATTCTACCTTTTTTAGAAGTTCATTTTTAGTAGCCACAAGTGTAATTGTTCTTTGTTTCTATGATAATTGCATAGTTGTAATACAAGTAGCCTCTCCTTGGGAAGTAGAGATTTCTGCATCCACCATTTTTCCGTTATGGGATATCGTTACATGGTAGGTTTTATCACTCGGCAGCCAAAAATCGATAAATCCATTCTCTTGAGATGTTAATGATTCGTCAACTACGACGTTGCCATCCATGTCTTCTATATATACTTCAAACTGTTCCTCAACCATTTCACCTTGACAACCTGGCCAGTTATGAACTGTACATTGATGGGTTTCATCGACGTATGGTGCAATAGAAACAAAAAATTCGTCATCAGGTAAGGCATAGGTTTTCTGACCTTCATCTCTATCGCTATCCTTCACGATGAGTTGTCGATCCGTGATCGAGGCTGTGTGGTTGCCTATCTTACCTAAACTGTACTCATGTACCAGTTCCTTAATATTTTCAGTTCCTTTTTCGTCTGGTGCACTACTATCGTTGTCTGACGAACATGCCGTCAATAGGGTAATGGCAACCAGTCCAATAATTACAAAGATTTTCGTTTTCATTTATAGTACCCACCTTGTACAGTTCTCTATGTCATTAATTATTCTTTTTATCATGTGTTTTTGACTTCAGGATTTCGTTCACGATATATATAGTTTTTATTCAAAATGTCATCTGTCATTTTGAATGGCATACGACACTTTCTTCTACCTATTAACCTATTAAAGGGGTAGCTTTTTTACATGCCAATTAGTGATAGGTAGTAATTAACCAGCCTTGTTTTCTATTTTATTTTTGCATGTGTTTCATCATTTTCATACAGTCTTTCATGCTCATACCTTTTGCTTTCTTTTTCATCATCTTCAAACAGTTCCCCCTACTTATTGCGGCACAATCATCTGCACTCACTATCATACAATCTTCTTTACTGGTCGTTCTGTGCTCCGTTGGACTAGCAGCAAGAGCTGTTCCGCCAAAAGACATCAATGCAATAATTGACATACAAGCAATAATCTTTTTCATCATTTCCTCTCCTCCATCATATTGTTATGCAGAAAGTAAAATGGCCATCTACTACATAATAGTAGTAGATGGCCGGAGTCCAGTCAATTACTTACTACATATTTGTAGTAAGTCACAATGAATTGGAGAGACTTTCCTTCACAAAAGTGACACACATCCTATAAAGTAAACTATGAAAAAAATATGAATGATAGATCTCATCCACTCTAATAGGGAAATTGGCGGACGTTTATATTTTCCTGTTAGAAGAACCTCTATCCTCGTATTCGTTTCTTGAATAGATTGATTTTGAAAGTGTACTGTTGCAAATGAAGATGAGGGTACATTTATCATTAATTTGTATAATGCTGATGCAACAGCTTTAATTCCTACCTTATGAATCGCAAAAGTATCTGCTTTTATTTCTTTTTCCATCATATATCTTTCATATAGCATTCGAGAGATTGGCAAGAATGAAAATACACGTGCTAAACTAAACAATATCGATAGTTTGAACGGATCTCTTTTTTGACAATGAAAATGCTCATGTTCCAATACGGCCTCTAATTCATCTGGCTGTAATAAGTTAATTAAACTAGTACTTACCAAAATTTTGGGATAAATGAATCCGTACGTAAAAGCTAATGGTTGATTAATATCTATGACTTGAATCGAGACAGAATATTTTTGTTGAAAGATCTCAATTACATTAGATTCGTAGCAGTTTGTTCTATAGAAATTTAATTTAGTAATAAACTTTTTTGTCTTTTTAGACAGAAATAAAAAGTGTAAAGCAAAACTTACAAAGAGAATCCCTAAAGTGATTAGGGTTAATACACGAATGTGATTATATTGAAGATTACAACATTCCAACATCCAATACATATAACTAGACACTGCTTGAAAATGTAAAACAATACCAAAACCTATAAATGAAGTAATGACACCAACCAACCATAAAACGTACATATTCAAAGTTTGAAATAATCGAGACATTATTTTTCATCCTGCTCTAGCTTTTGGATTAGTTCCTTCAGTTTATTAAGTTGATCAGGGTTATGACCTACAGCATCGACAAACTGTGTAATTGCAATATCTCCGTAATGATGAAGGAGATGTTCCACTTGATCGGAGGAATTTTGTTGAATGAGTTCATTGGGACTGTAATTAGGCTTATATACGTATCCTTTCCCCAACTTACTACGTGTGAGAATTCCCTTTTTATATAATCGATTCATGATTGTCATAATAGTAGTATAGGCATAATTATTTTGGGTATTTATTTCTGATAAGACATTTTGAACTGTTCCTTCTTTTATAGACCAGATCACTTTCATTACTTCAATTTCCAGCGGTCCTAGAATTTTTAATAATGCTTTTTTTTCATAGTTACTCATTTTTCTCATCCTACTTTCGGAATACCTTATATGATTTCAGTATAAAAGAAATAAAAAAATATGTGAATGTATACTCGATTTATTTAGGGGCCACCGTACCGAAAGAAGAGAATTACACGATAATGAGCAAATACCTGCTTTCAAAGGATTTTTAAATTTGACTTGTCAGGTTCCTTAATGAATGTGACAAGTTAAAAGATTGTTTTAATGTTAAATCTGCGTAATTTGAGGGACTCATACCATATATTTTGGTCGTGTTTTATAGAGACAAAGTATAAACGTGCTGCTTTTGCTTCCCACTGAGCTGTATTGGAAATATGTCTAAACTTGTATTTTTCTTTGATTGATAAGGCCTATATGCCAGATAACTGGTCATAACCTTATGAGCCAAGATAACCTTCGTATTCCAACTACCGATTCATCACCGTACAATTCAATCTTATTAGCATCATTGCGATCCATCAATCATAAGTTATTAAACCGTTGAAACACATGAACCACCATGAGCAGCAGATTATAGAGAAATGAATTAATAATATACTGTTCTCAATACGATGAAGGATTAAAAGAAATAAGAACCCACGACAAATGTTAAATATAGCCTTAAGTTATCCTTACCCATGAATTTAACTGTATTCTCTTTATACAATAACCAAATATTCCGATCAATACTACTTCCGTTCTTTTAATCATTTCAATGTATATTTCATCACTGGATTAATAATTCGCTTTGGATGAAAGTATAACAAAAACAAAAGCTAATCAAAAAGATAAGATTATAGCTAATTTTTTGTAGGAGGATGTTACAATAAAAATAAACTGAGCTTAAGGAGGGTTTGCATGGATTATAAACTTGACCATATTGGAATTGCCGTACGTAATTTAGATGAAAGTATACTGTTTTATGAAAACGTATTGCAGGGTACTCTTCTGGATCGATACAGAAGCGATTTAAAAGGGGTAGAGAGTGAAATCGCGATTATGGAGGTAAGCGGAAATCGAATTGAATTGCTTGCTCCAACAAATAATACCACTTCCCCGATTGCACGATTTATTAAACAGAAAGGAAAAGGTGTTCATCATATTGCTTACGATGTCAAGGATCTCGATGAAGCGTTGAAAGAACTAGAAAGTAAAGGGGTTCGAACATTGAAGGATACTTTAAGGATAAACAATCACGGTAGAAGATTAATATACTTAAATCCAGTTGACACAGATGGTACGATTATTGAGTATTGTGATTATCCGGAACAAAACTAATAATAATTGAAAATACCTTCAGAATTTAGTTTAGCAAGTTCTTTGAAACGTTAGCTGTCAACCCTGTTTTTTTCAGCCTCTTAAAATGTAGTATCTTTTAATATCCTATTCCCTTTATTTGTTAGTCTATTAACCAATTTTCCAATTTTGCATTTTATGCTTTAGTTTCAATTCTATTAGATAGTCACCTTGTTTATTATCATCTTAGTAACACGAAATTCTTCATTATAAGAAGTCATCGTCCAGCCATTTATGGTATAGGTTTTAATGGTTAATTACCACCTATTCCAGTATCAATTAAATAGGTTGCGTTTTCATGATTTATATGGAATGGCTTCGGTAAGATACATCAATTCCATACACGGCATTAATTGGGATATCTTCAGGAAAATGAGGATTTACAACGCTTAGTCCATTTTCAAGACGATTACCCTGCTTTTAACAACGTTAAGACAGTTTTAGTGGTCTTAGAGAATTTAACGCTACCATTTTTTCCGAATTAAAACGGTACTCTCCTAGTAATTGTTATGCTCCCAGCCTAAAGGAGACATATGATGCAACAAATATTCATTAAAATTACCTAAACCTTTTTGGTATTCAACTGCTTTTGTAAGATGTAGAGTATTCTATACATTAATGGCATTGATAATTATGTTTAAAGCACTTAACCGAAAAAAGACTGCCTATGCAATAAAAAAGCTAATCGATTAATGACGATTAGCTTTTTTTTTCTTACTGATTGGCTTTCTTTACCCAATCAGCGATGGTTACTGTACGTTTCGCTTGATGTTTTACAGCTGCTTGAACATCTTCAATCATTTTTCCATCCTGGCCAACTGTAACACTTGTTCCATATGGATTACCACCTGCTCCAAAAATAACCGAATCAGTATAGCCAGGTGTGGCAATAATTGCTCCCCAATGCATCATGGAAGTATATAGGGATAAAAGTGTGGCTTCCTGTCCACCGTGTGGGTTCTGGGCAGATGTCATGGCACTTACGACTTTATTGACAGTCTTACCAGTCGCCCACAACCCGCCTTGAATATCAAGGAATTGCTTCATTTGTGAAGGCATATTCCCAAATCGGGTTGGAACGCTAAAGATAATTGCGTCTGCCCATTCAATATCGTCTCCAGTTGCGACTGGAACGTCCTTCATTGCTTCTACAGTTGATTTCCATACATCATTTTTCTCGATGATAGATGCTGGAGCTAATTCTTCTACTTTTAGAATTTTCACCTCAGCACCCGCTTCTTTTGCTCCTTCTTCAGCCCACTGTGCCAATTGATAGTTTGTTCCACCCATGCTGTAAAAAATGATTGCTAATTTAACATTTGACATTGCTTTTATCTCCTTTATAGATGAATTTCCAAATAACTTGGATAGAAAACCCATTTTCATAAACCCCATTTCCTTAATTTAAATAAACAGTTCGCCTCTCTTTTGACTCACTTTTAAAAACTTATTGGTCATGTATACGAATTTACTTCCATTGATTGAACGAAATAGCGGTGGCTAAAATGGTAGTTTTTCATATTTCACATTGGAATTTAACTAAACTTGATAAAAAATATTAATTTAACGTTAAGCGTAATATAAAAGCTCCTAGCTCTGCTTATAAATGATTAACTTACTCCTTCATTAATATTCTTATTATAATGAAAAACGAATATTTCCTATACCACTCCTCAGTAGTCTCGACCCCTGAAGAAGTAAGTTAATTACACCTATTCTCCCAATGAAGCTCTGTATAAGCGTTGGCCTTTCCCAACACGGAGTGTGATTCTTTCTATTCCATTGGTGAACAAACTGGATCATTAACCAGCAGCAATAAACACATACCTTCTAGGCAAATCTATTCCTCTCAGTATTACTTTAAACCTCGTCTTCAATTGTTTTGATCGATTTTTCCACTATATACTGATACCCATAAATAATTATTGCTAATGACACACATATAAAATACCAAATAGTATGATTCATCTTTTTAAATTTAAAAACTCCAACTTTTTCCCATATTTCAGCAAAGGGATAAGCATTTATGGCATCTATTACCATATTTGCAATTAAATATTTGGGAAAATTTCCGTATGTTAGTTTAAAAACCCATAATGTGGCTACAAAATACGGACCTAAAATATATGTAAAATCCACATAACCAGGGGATAAAGGGCTTTTATTTACCCACCATTTTTTCTTATTTGCAATTAGACCAAACAAACTTAAAAATAAATTAACAAAACTTGCTACAGGTAAAAACCTTAAAAATGATTTTTTCCCCATGAAGGGAACAGTTAGCCAAGGAACGATTAACATTGCTAAACCGAAAGCCATTTTTTTATCCATATGAATCAACTTCCTTTTGAATATGTTTTTTATAAAATTCCTCAAAGTTAATCTTATTATACTTAGACCTTCCTCCTTCAATAGTTAAAAATAAAAATGGCTTTTTGCTCTTGTTTTCTTATCTTGTCATATTAATTAGCTGCCAGTAAGTCCTTTATTCTTGGAGATTTATCACTTGAATCGATACCTTTGGACCATCATAGAAAAATCAATATAATCCACTAAGCAACCTATTACAGTTGCGAATAAAACGTATAGATCCTCCACCATTGGCAATAATATTGGCAAGAGCAAGGCTAATAACTATTGTGTCCTTTCAATACAATATTAAGATTAGTTCCTTGCTCGATAATACATACAAACAAATAATGAAAAGTATTTAAAAAATGGTATTTGTTCCTTTCCATGCGAACGGACCTAGGATGATCAGACGAAAGAGCGGAAGGAATTGATGAGAAGGCAAGTTTTAAAATTACTTTTAAGTTGTGACAGTGATTATTTAAGTGGGATATTGTTGTTAAGGTTAGTAAAAAGATGAAAAGTGCTTCTTTGAAGCAACTATTGCTTTTTTCTTCACGGAATGAGTAGAAAAGGGAGTAATTATTAAAGAATTCTGCAGTTAAACCATATTATAAATTCCCAAATATACCGGGAACTTATATAAAGACATTTGAAATGTATATAAGGTCAGTAGAATTATAGTTGTGCCCTTCAAACCCATATTTGAAGGGCCATTTTTTATTCACGGATCCGACACAAAGACTTTTCTCATGATTAGCTAAATTTACCAATAGAAAAAAACTATCCATTGAGAAGGGCTATTGTATGATAAAATGTGCTGTTATTAACGGGCTTTAAGGTACACTTTTCTTTTTATAATGAATTTAATAATACTAAATAATTTTAAAAGGTATAAGAAAGAGTTGATCACGTGAACATTTATTCATCTAATTTCACGAACATTAGAAAAAAAAAATATAATAATCTTAGCAATATAAATAATGTTTGTACACCATTATCCTTTCCAAAAGGATGCCCTGTTATTTATCCAGGAGAAAACCACCAACCTATTACACCTAAGATATTAAAGGTGGAAAACCTTCAATATGTTACTTATTCTAATGGCAAAAAAAGAATTTATACTAATAGTGACCGGGTTGTGGGATATAGTACATCCGATATTCTTAATCCAAACAATTTTTCGTATGTGAATTTATATATTAACGCGATGATGCAACCTACCCCCCTTTATCAAGTGAAAAAGGGTTTACTAGTATTGAAATCAATAGATATTCCCCCCGAGGGTACGCCTATTATCCTTCAGTTTATAAAAATATATGGACTATAAATTAATCAAATGAAATTGAAAAGAGCCCCAAATCCTGAGCTCTTTCCAATACATAAGTGTTAAGTTGAAACTGTTGTATTTGCTGTTGGTGAAAAGTTAACTACCTCTAATACAACTGATGTACTTTGCAGTATTGGATCTCCACCAGCAGGTAAAGAGAAAACAAGTGATCCAACACCAGTAGCACCAGGTGTATAGGTTGAATTTCCTTCCATTTGTAAGACACCGTTTATATAAACATTAAAATAACTGTTATTAGTTGCTAAAGCAGGAAGTTCAGTAGCAGCATTCCCATCGTCTTGAAAAAAAGATGCGGCATCAATGGTCAATGATGTCCCTGCTGCCGTCTCACTAGTAGTAACAAAAAAGAATTTTTCTGGAGTTGGATCCGTATTTATTGTCGTAGATGCAGCAACCACTATTTTCATTAGTTGTAAAGCCAATGATATCACCCCCTTTCTAAAAAGTTGGTTATATCATCACTTTATGATTTGTGAATGTTCTTGGAGTGGACAAACCCATTAACAATATTAAATATTTATTTAACTCTCAGTAATTGTCCCACATAAATAGTGTAGTTATTATCCAGGTTGTTCCAATCCCTAATCTGCTGAATGATGCTACCGTAAGTTCAGCTTAAAGAATATACTGTATCGCCGGACACAACGGAGTGGTAGACAGCTGTGTTCTTCTTAGGCAACTTAAAACTTTTTGCAATCCCATTTACATGTCCACGAGCTAATTTCTCAATGTAGGTGCTTAATTTTAGCTTCGCTGCATCATTATTATTATCAATAAATCCATTTTCAGTTAAAACAGCTGGGAAGTTTGTTTCCCTAAGAATGTGAAAGTTAGTCTGTTTTTTACCCCGATCCTTAAAATCAGCCAGTTTCAATATCTCTGAGTGAATGTTATTTTGATAGCTGGTTGTAGGAAATCCGACTCCTGGATAAACATAATCTTCATAACCTGTTCCACCACCTGCATTAATGTGGATCGATAGAAAAAAATTAGCTCCCCATTCATTAGCTGCACTAGTACGCTCTGACAAGGAAACAGTTTGATCCCCTGTACGGCTCATTCGGATTGAAACGTTATCATAATTATGGTTCAGAATATCTTTAATACGGTTTGCGATTTGAAGTGTTAAATTCTTTTCCTGTAAACCATTACCCTGAGCTCCTGGATCGATTCCGCCGTGCCCTGGGTCAAGAACTAACCTTAACATGGGTAATCACCTCGCTTGTGATACTGTCCTTCATATATACATGAAAAACACCCTTTTCAATTCATAAAATATGTCGCCCAATAGGGTAGCTTATCCTTTCATTAATCTTTAAGCTTGCTTTTTCTTTATCTGGGTCTTTTCACTAACATGAGTGTTTTTCCATATAGGCCAGCCGTTAACAGTAATGGAAATAATCAGAAATATAATTAGCAATACTAGCAGTAAAAGATATTACATCAAATTAAATACAGCCTTGGGTCAATAAAGAAATATATTTTCGGTTGTTCCTACATTTTTAACTTCCTCCTTTAAATGCTGTAAAGAAAACCCCTATAAATCCACCAATTATTCCTGTGCAAACAGCAACAATAATCGCTTGAGTAATTGTCCTCTTAATCCAGGTTGTATTTTCGTCAATTTTATTTAGCTTTTCATTTATCGAAATAATTTGTTGATCCTGTCTAGTCGTAATTTTTTCAAGGTTATTCACCCGATTCTCAATATTATTAAGACTCCCTTTTATCTCTGCAATTTCTTTGTCGTAAATACTTTCATTCAAGAAAACCACCCTCCATAAAAGGATAAATGTGCCCAGCTAGATGGACTTTAGTGGCCAACTTTATACTCTTCTCCACATTAAGCACTCTATAAGGTAGTAAATGAAAAAAAACTGTATCAAGTCACGGCAACTATCTCTACTTAGCATTAATAGCTCTTCTACATTGTGTTTTATATTTAAATTACATTTATTACTGATGTAGTTCATTACGAACTTGTCACAAACACATCGAAAACTAAACATCTATAACCTTTTGAGTTGCATATTACCGAAGGTACGGGAGGAAAAAATCGAGGCAATAAAACTAGGAAAATTCAACGAAAAATGGGTTTTTTTGAGTGCGCACGTTTTTCACATACAGAAAATATTTTTGCTTTGAAGCAATATTTGACTTTGAACTCTAACAAGAAATCGATCCTTGATATAACGTTGCTCCTAGACATGGGTTAATTATCTTATCTGACGAACAGAAAAGAAAATGAAGAGTTGCACAATGAGAAGGGGCCTGGTTCCATTCGGGAAAAGATGAAAAGATAGGCATCAAAATGAGTAATTATAGAACAGTGGGAATGGAATTAATATTGGTATATTGATCACTCGAAAAATGTTTTTCTTTTTATCTTGGTATAACAGCTTATACTACATCTAAGCTACTAAAACCATGGGATTAGATTCTTTACAAGTAGTCAAAATATGCGCTACCCCTCTATAATTCCATTTTCAAATCTCATTAAACATATATAGCTCTTCTGATCTTCCTATTTTGGTTCCAATCAACATTACAGTATACAACTCTGTAAAATGCACCTGAACTATGATGTGGTACAGGTATATCAATATTATCTATAAGATCCTTATGAATAGTTATGTGTTCTCTTTTATTGAGTAGGTTAACTGTACTAATTATTATTAAGAGATTATTATCTTTAAAATTTCGATATTTTGATGATAAACGTTCATATTTGATAAAAGAAACATATATATTATAAAAAATACAAAAGTATTAAAGAAACATATTAAATAACCACTTTAAGAGTTTATTCTCTTTCCCCTTCTCCCCCAAGGATTTATTAAGATTCCGTAGACAAAACCATTCAAATAACTAAGAACTTAACAATTGTGAATTAAATAGATTAACAATTTAACAACTTGCTATATCAACTGTATACATATACACAGGATATTTTTAAAATTATTAAGTATTCCACAGGTTAATATTCGATATAAAGTTTGAAATAAAAAAAGAGGTACCCATTTTAGATACCTCTTTTTTTGGCAGATTTTAAGAATAAAGAAGATAATTGAAACACGAAAAGCCTTGTAACAACTTAAATTTTTTACAAGGCTGATTAAATATCAAATTTTGCAAAGTCCGGAATTTCCCCAGTTAGTTGATATTGTTCCACTTTAGCATCGTGAATTAATTCATATGGGATTTTCTTAAATAAAGTTTTCAAATCCTTTCGGAAGGCTTTTCTGAAAAAGGCTCCCAGGGAATGAATTCTAAAGGTTGATTTAAGTACACATTGTTCAGTTATGTAGGAACCAATACTATCTATGCAGCTAAGAAAGTATCGCTTAATTGAATTTTCAAGATTAAAGGACTCATTATTTTTAATATATTTTACTTTATCATATACCTCCTGCTTAAAAGAAAGCATGATGTCAAATTGGTCCCGAGACCTGTATTTTATCTTATGACCATCAAGAAAATATATTAATTCATGGGAAAGCATTGCGATGAGATGATCAACCTTAAATTCATTGCTGCTTTGTTCTTTAACACAATCCTCTTTTAATGTAATCCATACCTTTTTAACCCAAATCTGATTGCCCCGGAACTGTAAGCCCTCAAATTTAACATTAAATAAAGGTTCCAGTAAAGCTAAAATCTCCCTGACCTTCTTCGCATTTTTATTTAATTGCTTCTTTAAAGTTGACATGTTTCGGGATTGTTTAAGCATTTTCAAGTCAATGTCTTCTCTTTTGGACATGGCGGTACGGAACTGGTTAAATAAAGACAGCATTAACTCAATTGCTTCGGGGTTTGCTGTCCTAACCAGTTCAGCGAGTATATTTGTTTCAAAAAGAGAATGAGGAATTAGAAGGTAATTTAGCTTACCTTCTTCCACTCCGGGGTTATTGTATTTTTCAATATCTTTTAACACTAAGACAGAGATTCCATTTTGGATCTCCTCTTTAACAAAGTGATATTTCTCTAAATATAATTTCCCTGAATACAAAGAAGAATAAGGAATCTGGAGTTTTTTGGCCCAGTAAGAAAGGTTGAACTCTTTTAGAATACCTCTTTGGTTTTTCTCTAAGTCCAACTGCTTGAGCATAGTTAGGTAGACCACATAAGCGGATGCTGGGGGCCGTTCAAACGTCTGGTCTCGCAACAAATGAAATTCTTTTAGAATAGATTGGTGCATTCTGAAACCGTCAATCTTCACTCTTTTCATGCTCAAGCTCCTTTCTAATTTATGTTTTGATTATCAGATATTTAAATAAAGGCCAGGTACAAGAGAATTTAGTCCTGAATGCATATTAATCTCAAGAAATGAAAAAATAGCTTTTCTAAAGACAGTTCTATTAATCTCTTATTGTTGAAATAAGTATAACTCAATCGAAATTTGGAAAATGTTCCTCTCTAGAGAAAATGCACCACAAATAAAAGTGGATTAAACACTGGTATAATAAGCTTTTGGAAAAAGTTATTAATTTTTTCTTATACGATTACCGCTAGATTATGCACCAATAGATATAAAATGCACCATTTAAAATATATGAAGAACTATTAATAAACCTTTGATAAATGTGGATTTATCTCTAATGTAAAGGAGTATTTTTAAACGGGTTCCGCTATAATATCTTTGAATTGGTGCATTTTAAGGTATGCAGCAATCGCAGTAATTGATTTTCAGTATTTGCACTTCCATTTGGATTTGTTTAAATTAATAAGCAACTTTCTTTTAAAATCAATGTTTTTAATCCACGCAGGTTCCGCTATATGTCCATTAAATGGTGCATTTTTAGTGGTGCGTTTTATTTTTATTTCTATACAAGTTCCGCTATAAATTCATATAGCCAGCTGATAACCCCTACAACCTCCGCAGAGAAAAAGAGATATAATATCTATTAAACCCTTGTTTTATAAGGGTTTATATAAGTTAGTTATATCAAAAGTGGTGCATTTCTTTTGAAAAGTGGTGCATTTTGATTTGGTGTGTCGGGTAAAATGGTGCATTTCTCGATTTTTTTATTTATTTTGGTGCATTTTGATATTATTAAGAGGACAAATTCACCCCTTTTTCTAAGGAGGTTAGAAAAATGAAATATGAAGACATACCAGAACATTTAATCCTAAATTATGAAGCTCTGAAAATTGTTCTTTTTGAGGAAGTTAAATCACTCTTTATGGATCGCCCTCATGTTTTGTCAAAGTGGAGCAGCTTAGCGTATCAAATGACAAAAGAAGAAATATTAAATCAAAAGCCCACAGATGATATGCGTTCTTTTGGAGTGTTAATCTCCCTTTTTACTGAAGCATTTTTTCACCAGAAACCAATTACTAAGGAAATGATCAAAGATGTTGTCTCCTCATCTGGTGACACGATAAAAGCATTTATAACAGGTCATTTGCACCAGGAGTTTCCTGAAGTCGAAGTGAAATATAGTTTTAACGACAATAAAATTGAAGAAGCGCTAGAGAAGGACTATATCCTTTCCAGCACGAATATGGATTTTCATCTAATGAGAGATATGGTTACGAAGAAGAATGATTTCAAAGAAGGCGAAGCAGGTTATCTAGCGACTGAAATTATAGACAATCGAGGTAACGTTAAAGGGGTTGCTGAGCTGCGGCCGCATGAATTACAAACTGAATTAACGATAGAGCAGCAAGTATGGCTAGAAACCTTGGGTGAAACGCTTAACTCGTTAGATGACTTGACCGCGGATTTATTTGATTTGATATCATATTTATGGCTTACACAGCCAAAGTCGAGTGATGGATACATAGAGTTTCATAGTAATGATGCTTTGCGACTCAGAAATATTAAAAAGAGAAGTTTTGCTGGTAAAGAATTTGATTACCGGGAAGAAGATCGTTTTAACATTATGCGAAGAGTAGCGGCACTATCAAGTATTTGGGTATCCTTAGGTGATCAGACTATTAAGATTGTAAATACGGAAGGCCTTCAAGATAGCGAACTGTATAAATTTAAAGATTTTCAGAAGATGTTTGAAATAGGAAAAATACGTATAGCCTATGATAAGAACACTGGAGAAGCAAAAGGAATATATGCTGTCCAGGTGCGTCCTACTTCTATTCTAACTCCTTATCTGGAAGGGCCTAAAAAGACTCTTGGTATATTAGATTTAAAGGTCTTTAAATACAGCCATACCAGCCAAAGAGCTCATAAACGGCTGACAAGGTATTTAAACCTCCAATGGAGGATCAGGACGGTTAGGAACACGCTTGGGCAGCCATTTAAGGTAGGAACTCTTTTAAAAGAAATGGACTTCTCCTCCCGTTATACTGGAGTTGCACTGAGGGATAAATTTGAAAACACTTTGGATGATCTCCAGGATGATGGTGTTATAAAAAAATGGATGTATTTAGATGAATTAGACGAAGAAATGGTAGGAAAACGAAACTGGGTTAAAGAATACTGGAGTAAGTTAAATGTACATATTTTGCCGGCTGATTATATTGTAAAGGAAAACAGAAAGATTCTTTCTTCGAAACCAGTGACAAACAAAAGATTAATCGAAACATCCATAGCTCAAAGTGCAGCAGATATTGAATTAGTACCAAGCGGACATTCTATGGCTATACAAAGCGCAATAGATCCACAAGAGCCGATTGCTTTAACTCCTGAAAAAATGAAGGAAGCTTTGGAGTTTTTAAATATTAGTATCCGGCAAGCATCTGAGGAAATAGGCATTGCTCACACTACCCTATCGCGCTATATAAAAAGGGAAAATAAAAGGCAGAATAAGAAAAACGATGAGAAAATGTTGAATTGGCTGAAGCAAAAGCTTAATTAAACCTAAAAAGGATGAACCCGTTGGAAATTGTGACTGAAACAATATTGAACATTGAAGGTAACAGGGGGTTAAGAAGAGGTACTTTTCATGTCCTTGATCGTGAGTTTAAGAAAAATCCTACTTTTACAGCGGCAGTAACAGCATATGAATGGATACAGTCTCAAATAAGGGAAAGTGGCTTTAGACAAACTGTAATTGAAAAAGTGACATGGAATGAAAATAACGATATTACAGAAGACGTAAAGCAAATTAGACCAATAATAAAAGATGACTTACCATTTTAAAAAGGCCAAACTCATAGAAGAGTTTGGCCTTTTTCTTCAGTGGAACTAAAATAAGAATAGACTAAAGAGGAAAATGTTCCTTCTTTCATATATTTTCCACAAAGTTTAGATGCTTACTCTCCAACCATACCATCATTGTCATTATCTCGCATATACGGGTATAACCAATGATCGCTCATTATTGGCATACTGTAACCTGCATCTTTTGCTTCTTGAATAGTTACCTGGCCGTTGCCATTTGTATCGACACTAGAAATATCACCTTTTTTGTTTGAGCTAATTGAATTTGAAGGTTTGCTACCTGTTAAACCATGCGATTCGTTTACTTTATCAGGGTTGACATTGTCGAATTTATCAACAATCTTATTCCCTTTTAAAGTATAGGTATACTGATAATGTGAAGGAATCTGCGTTTCCGTATTAGGATATGTGATTAATGCTTCAAAGTCAGTAGCTCCACCCGCTTTACGAATTGCGTCTTCCATATAAGCTTGGTCACCGTGACGGTTGAGTGTGCTTTCTTGTGGAGTAATATTGTAAGCATTCGATACCCCACCCATAGAATCTGCGATAATGTGTCCTTCGTCCATATCGTCTCTTTCAACACCTGGGACTTTTGCCTCGTCAGAGTAGTATCTGCCAGACGATAATACAGGTTCTGTACTGTCATCTTGTAGAATAATTTCATCGGCAATGACACGCACTAGTTGTCCGTGTTCATTTGTAAACGCCCAATATTTACGATCTTCAAAGCCAATATCAACAACTATGTTAGGTTGACGATATCCAGATAAATCTCCACCATCAATTTCAATCAATTTGTATCCTGGGAACCGTTCATTATTTTGTTGGGCTGGAGCTTCCTTTTCTACTGGTTCATCAACAATTGTAGTAGTTTCTTCTTTCTCAGTTTCAGCTTTATTGCTATTTTCGGTTGTATGAACTGTGGTTACTTGCGAATCTGTTTTTTCTTCTGTAACAGATACATCTTCAGTGTTCGTACATCCAACCAAAAAGATAATCGCAAAAAGTAAGGTTAAATAGTTTTTCATTCTTTGTACCCCTTATAATAACTTTAATCACATTTAAGTGTATTTTATCATAATGTTTATCTCTGATTTATTTTATATTTACATACATACGAAAGGAAATTAAGCAATCGAAGATTTTTTTATTCTACTAAATAAGAAAAGAGCTGGTTTATCAGCTCTTGATATTGAAGAAAAGCCCCCGTTTGTTTAAGTACATTTCTTCACAATCTCTCCTATATTGCAAGGTGTTTAATTTAATTTATCTAGTAAAATTTCTTTATGTCGATTAGACAAATTAACCAGTTGAAATTCATCTCTGTTTATTTGGTTTTTTATAATGTTTTGTTCGTTCCAAGCCAAATCATAAAGCGACCTATCAATAATACCCATTTTATATGCCTCTTCAAGTTCTTCAGCATCTTTTTCAATTAATTCACCTGAAGGTAACAAGACAATATCCAAAAATAAATCATCCATCCAAGGGATATTATTTTCAATTGAGTTTTTATAACAGATATCGATATACCATTGAACTATTTCTCCATTTGCATTAAACATCGTTGTTACCGTATGGTTTTTCTCTAGAGGAAATTGTTGCAACCACATATAGCCATCATCAACAATGCACACATTACTTTCCCCGTAACTAACTGATAAAGGTTCGTTTACTTTAATTGTATTTAATAAAGTTATATACCCTTTAAATTCATTAGTATCAAGATATGCCTGTGCATATTTTCTTTCTATGACTCGTTGCCATTCCGAACGGTTTCCAAACTTCCTTTTAAGCATACCAATCCCCCTCAACTTTTTCCTAATTATACCATCCTTTAATTTTATTTGATTTCTAAATTACACAAAACTGCTCTGTTAGTAAAAAAGCGTCTCTACTTAATGTAGGAACGCCTCCGTTAATAATCAAAAGTATAAATATTCTTAGTTTGTCATTAACCATTTAACAGCATCATTTATATCTTCAGCTATATAATCGGGCTTAACTTCAGCCCAATGACCATAAAACTCACTGTTTAAGTATTTATTATATGCTTCAGTTCCTGAACCTGTTTTCACTAATATTTTTATACAGCCAGCCTCATCAGCTGCAACCATATCTGTCCATCTATCCCCAATAACTACACACTCTTCTAATTTTAAATTATTTTCCTCGGCTGCTTTAATCAGCATACCAGTAGAAGGTTTTCTACAATTACATCCTTCATTATGTTGATGTGGACATATGTAAACTTTATTAAATCCAAATTCAAAAAGTTCTTTTTCAAAGGTCTCTACTGTAGCTTCTCCTTTTGATATACCTGGCTGGTTAGTAAAAGAGAAGATTAATTTCCCCGAGTCTTTTAAATGCTGTATTGAATCTGGAACATTGGGAAACAATTCAAACTCTCCAGGATAAATAACCTTATCACTCCCCCCGATAGTTCCATCTCTATCTATGAAAACAGCTTGAATGTTCATAACTTACTCCTCCCGAACTCACTATTTATTTATAAAAAATATTCTGTAATGCTCAAATGAATTCCTGTATTTTGGGAACTTCATATTAAACTCCCTCAGTTTAATACGGTTTACTCACGAATGCTCGCTTATTCGCAGGATTTCATCCTCCATGGATATATATTTCTAAATTGAAAAGAGTAGA
>NZ_SOEE01000019.1 GCF_004366035.1 Cytobacillus oceanisediminis | reverse complement strand
TAAGATCCCTGAAAGATGATCAGGTTGATAGGTCAGAGGTGGAAGCGTGGCGACATGTGGAGCTGACTGATACTAATCGATCGAGGACTTAACCAAAACGAAAAGCGGAGGCGACTGTTCAACTTCGAGAGACGTTGGAGAGCCGGCCATTCAAATCCTGGTTTTGGGATTTGGAGGGACGGATCGAAACGGCCGAGAAGTTAGGAGCCGAAGCTAGACAAGTCATTGGTGAATACTCGGCAAATGCTTCTTCATACATTATCTAGTTTTGAGGGAATGAAAAATATGAAATTTCCTCTTGAAAAATCTTAAAAAGACGGTATAATAAAACTTGTCTTTGAAAAATAGTCTGGTGGCGATAGCGAGAAGGTCACACCCGTTCCCATACCGAACACGGAAGTTAAGCTTCTCAGCGCCAATGGTAGTTAGGGGCTGTCCCCTTGTGAGAGTAGGACGCTGCCGGGCGTTAATAATGGAGGATTAGCTCAGCTGGGAGAGCATCTGCCTTACAAGCAGAGGGTCGGCGGTTCGATCCCGTCATCCTCCACCATTAATTTAAATGTACAAGCTGCCGGTGTAGCTCAATTGGTAGAGCAACTGACTTGTAATCAGTAGGTTGGGGGTTCAAGTCCTCTCGCCGGCACCACTTCAATTCTTTTAGAAAATAAAGCCATTCAAGCTTTAGGAAGTCTCATAAAAGTATGAGCCATTAGCTCAGTCGGTAGAGCATCTGACTTTTAATCAGAGGGTCGAAGGTTCGAGTCCTTCATGGCTCACCATTTTAATTTCATATTGCGGGTGTGGCGGAATTGGCAGACGCACCAGACTTAGGATCTGGCGCCGCAAGGCGTGGGGGTTCGACTCCCTTCACCCGCACCATTCTTTATGCGGAAGTAGTTCAGTGGTAGAACATCACCTTGCCAAGGTGGGGGTCGCGGGTTCGAATCCCGTCTTCCGCTCCATTTATTGCCGGGGTGGCGGAACTGGCAGACGCACAGGACTTAAAATCCTGCGGTAGGTGACTACCGTACCGGTTCGATTCCGGTCCTCGGCACCAGTAGAATTTAATAATGCGCCCGTAGCTCAATTGGATAGAGCGTTTGACTACGGATCAAAAGGTTAGGGGTTCGACTCCTCTCGGGCGCGCCATTATATACGGGGAGTAGCTCAGCTTGGTAGAGCACTTGGTTTGGGACCAAGGGGTCGCAGGTTCGAATCCTGTCTTCCCGACCATTTAATACTGGGGCCTTAGCTCAGCTGGGAGAGCGCCTGCTTTGCACGCAGGAGGTCAGCGGTTCGATCCCGCTAGGCTCCACCATGAATATTTTAACATTTCGGCGGTGTAGCTCAGCTGGCTAGAGCGTACGGTTCATACCCGTGAGGTCGGGGGTTCGATCCCCTCCGCCGCTACCATTTCATTCATCGATGCTGGACCTTTAGCTCAGCTGGTTAGAGCAGACGGCTCATAACCGTCCGGTCGTAGGTTCGAGTCCTACAAGGTCCACCATTTTCATTTATACGGAGGAATACCCAAGTCCGGCTGAAGGGATCGGTCTTGAAAACCGACAGGCGGGTCAAACCGCGCAGGGGTTCGAATCCCCTTTCCTCCTCCATAATATTATTGTCGCGGGGTGGAGCAGTCCGGTAGCTCGTCGGGCTCATAACCCGAAGGTCGCAGGTTCAAATCCTGCCCCCGCAATCTGGTCCGGTAGTTCAGTTGGTTAGAATGCCTGCCTGTCACGCAGGAGGTCGCGGGTTCGAGTCCCGTCCGGACCGCCATTTCTACAAAAAAATTAATAATATGGCTCAGTAGCTCAGTCGGTAGAGCAAAGGACTGAAAATCCTTGTGTCGGCGGTTCGATTCCGTCCTGAGCCACCATTTTAGAACCCTATGCGGGTGTAGTTTAGTGGTAAAACCTCAGCCTTCCAAGCTGATGATGAGGGTTCGATTCCCTTCACCCGCTCCAAAATGGGCCTATAGCTCAGCTGGTTAGAGCGCACGCCTGATAAGCGTGAGGTCGATGGTTCGAGTCCATTTAGGCCCACCATTTTATATTATTGTTCCGCAGTAGCTCAGTGGTAGAGCATTCGGCTGTTAACCGAACGGTCGTAGGTTCGAATCCTACCTGCGGAGCCATATATGGGGAAGTACTCAAGTGGCTGAAGAGGCGCCCCTGCTAAGGGTGTAGGTCGGGTAACCGGCGCGAGGGTTCAAATCCCTCCTTCTCCGCCATATTATTGGCCCCTTGGTCAAGCGGTTAAGACACCGCCCTTTCACGGCGGTAACACGGGTTCGAATCCCGTAGGGGTCATACAAAAAAGCTGTCAACAATTTGTTGGCAGCTTTTTTGTTGTCTTTTCTGTTCCAGCTTACCCTCGGTTAGTTGCTTCTCTGTTTTTTAATCAAACATCTCTTCTTCCTTACTTAATTTATTGCCCGGGTTATTCAAATCAATTTCAGAAGATATCCCCGTATAAGGGCCTCTAAACATATCCCCTATGGCCATAATCTTGCCATCCGGTGCTTCAAATAATGGAATTCTTATTTCATTTTTTGATGCCTCGTTTAATAAAAACTCCTCTTCTTTATTGCTCAAAATATTATTCTCCTTTCATTTTTTGCTTGCATACTTTGTTTTATCTTGTCTAAGTTTACCGGAGATTATGTCGAAGGCTGTTAAATTGGGCAGAATGCTATCAGTTTTTAGCGGGATTTGAATGTTGTTGTCACAAAATTAAAAAAACTTTTACAAGGATTTTTCTCACCTTCCACGAATATAACAGGAAAGTCAAAAGAAACGACACTGGGTGGGGAGAAGGATGGTAGTGGATACTTTGGTTCCAACCGATTATCAGCTGCATTTGTTCCATGAAGGGACATATTATGAGAGTCACCAGTTATTTGGTGCACATGTAGTTTCAAATGGCGGAGAAGTGATTACCCGTTTTTGCGTGTGGGCACCGAACGCCGAAATTATCAGATTAGTCGGTGATTTTAATGATTGGAATGGAGAAGGCTATACCTTACATAGAGTGAATAATGAAGGTGTCTGGTTTATTCAGCTGGATGGAAACATGGAAGGTGCCTTGTATAAGTATGAAATTGAAACAAAGAAAGGGGATGTGATACTAAAGGCTGATCCTTATAGCTTTTTTTCAGAAGTAAGGCCCAATACAGCATCTAAAGTATATTCGCTGGACGGATATCAGTGGAATGACAGCAAATGGATGCAAAAAAAAGAAACGAAGCCTATTTATACTGAGCCTGCAGTCATTTATGAAGTCCATCTGGGTTCGTGGAAGCAAAAAGAGTCTGGAAGTCTGTATACATACAGGGAGCTTGCAGATGAACTCATTCCTTATGTGGTGGAGCATGGGTTTACGCACATAGAATTGCTTCCTCTAATTGAGCATCCGCTCGACGCTTCCTGGGGCTATCAGGGAACAGGTTATTACTCTGTTACAAGCCGTTATGGCAGCCCGCATGATTTTATGTATTTTGTTGATCAGTGCCATCAGCAGGGTGTTGGGGTCATTCTGGACTGGGTACCGGGGCACTTCTGCAAAGATGCCCACGGTCTTTACCAGTTTGATGGTTCGTATTTGTATGAGTATGAAACAGAAGACGACAGAGAGAACAGAGTATGGGGGACTGCTAATTTTGACCTCAGCAAAAATGAAGTGCAAAGCTTTCTTATTTCCAACGCTGTTTTTTGGATGGAAAAATATCATATTGATGGCTTCCGGGTTGATGCGGTGGCTAATATCATCTATTGGCCTAACCGGGATGGAAAGACAGAAAATCCATTCGGCACCCGTTTTCTGCAAAATTTAAATAAAGTTGTTTCTCAATACGACTCCTCCTTTCTTATGATGGCAGAGGATTCAACAGACTGGCCGCAAGTGACTGCACCAGTCCATTATGGGGGGCTGGGTTTTCATTACAAGTGGAATATGGGCTGGATGAATGACGTTCTTACATATATGGAAACAGCACCTGAGAGGCGATCTGATGTTCATGGAAAGATGACGTTTTCGCTTTTGTATGCTTTTACAGAAAACTTCGTACTGCCTTTTTCACATGATGAAGTTGTCCATGGGAAAAAATCACTGCTTGATAAAATGCCGGGAGATTACTGGCAAAAATTTGCGCAATTCAGGCTCCTGCTTGGCTACATGATTGCCCACCCCGGCAAAAAGCTTCTTTTCATGGGGAGCGAACTTGGGCAGTTTTCCGAATGGAAAGACAAAGAACAGCTTGATTGGCATCTGCTTGATTACGAGATGCATAAAAAAGCAAATGATTATGTGAAAGAATTAATAAAGATTTATAAACGTTCAAAGGCTCTTTTTGAGCTTGATCACCTTCAGGATGGCTTTGAATGGATTGATTGTCATAATGCAGACCAATCCATCTTTTCTTTTATCAGAAAAGGCTCAAAAGTGGATGATTTTCATGTGATTGTCTGCAATTTCACACCTGCTTACTACCCTAATTATCGTATTGGGATTCCAAAGGCGGGGTCTTATAGGGAAATACTCAACAGTGATAAGGATAGCTTTGGAGGATCAAATTGCACCAATAAGAGGGTCCTCAAGACTGAGGAAAAAGAGTTTCATGGCAAGCCGTTCAGTTTGGAAATGTCTGTTCCGCCATTTGGCATTTCAATCTTACGCCCTGTAAAACATCGGAAGGAGAGGAAGGAAAATGGGAAAGAAAAAGTGCGTCGCAATGTTATTAGCAGGAGGGAAAGGGAGCAGGCTTAGTTCTCTGACAAAAAGTCTTGCGAAACCCGCAGTTCCGTTTGGAGGGAAATACCGGATTATTGATTTTACATTGAGCAATTGCACTAATTCCGGTATTGATACAGTAGGTGTTCTTACCCAATATCAGCCGCTGGTTCTGAATTCGTATATTGGCATAGGAAGCGCATGGGATCTTGATAGAAAGAACGGCGGTGTGACAGTGCTGCCCCCTTACAGCGAATCATCGGAAGTCAAGTGGTATACAGGAACAGCGAGTGCCATTTATCAGAACCTCAATTATCTAAAGCAATATGATCCAGAATATGTCCTGATTTTATCCGGTGATCATATTTATAAGATGAATTATGAGCTGATGCTGAATTATCATATTGAAAAAGGCGCCGATGCCACTATTTCTGTAATTGAAGTGCCTTGGCCGGAGGCAAGCAGGTTCGGAATCATGAACACGGATAAGGAGATGCGGGTCGCAGAATTTGAGGAAAAACCAGCATATCCCAAAAATAATTTGGCCTCTATGGGAATATATATTTTTAATTGGCCTGTTTTAAAGGAATATCTGGAAATGGATGACCGCAATCCGGAATCAAGTCATGATTTTGGCAAGGATATCATTCCATTAATGCTTGACGAAAATAAAAAGCTGTTCGCATACCCGTTCAATGGCTACTGGAAGGATGTCGGTACAGTCAAGAGCCTGTGGGAGGCAAATATGGATTTATTGGATGATGAATGCGAGCTGAATCTATTTGATCATGATTGGAGGATCTATTCAGTGAATCCGAATCATCCTCCACAGTATATTTCAACTCAAGCAGAGGTTGCGGAGTCTTTAATAAATGAAGGCTGCACAATTGAAGGGGAAGTTGAAAAGTCAGTGCTATTTCAAGGGGTTCTGGTTGGGAAGAATACTGTGATCCGTGAATCGGTCATCATGCCTGATGCTGTAATTGGTGAAAATGTCTATATTGAAAAGGCGATTGTGCCAAGCGGAATGAACATACCTGATGGCGTTGTGATTAGTGCTTCCGAAGAAGATGATGAAATTATTCTGATAACACAGGAAATGATACAGGGAATTTGTTCTTAATTCACAGCCTGGATGCCAAAACGGCGCCTGGCCAATAAAACGGGAGGTAATGTCATGAAGAAGAGAATGCTTGGTGTGATAGACGCAACAACCTACCATGAAGATTTAGAGGAATTGACAGTACACAGGTCGCTCGCAGCTGTTCCGTTTGCAGGCCGCTATAGGCTAATCGATTTTGTTCTCTCCAATATGGTCAACTCGGATATTGAAAGTGTTGCCATATTTCCGAAGTATCAATATCGCTCTTTAATGGATCATCTTGGTTCGGGGAAAAACTGGGACCTAAATAGAAAAAGGGATGGGCTATTCTTTTTCCCATCTCCTTTGCTGGATAGTCCAAGTAAAGGTATTGGATCTTTCAATCACTTTGCTGCTAATTTGGATTATTTTTATCGCAGTAAACAGGAGTATGCATTGATCTCAAACTGTTTTACCGTTTTTAATATGGATTTCAGGCCTGTTCTAGATAGACATATTATGACCGGTTGTGATATTACAGTTGTTCGGCAGGATGGGCGCTCCCTTGAAATGTACCTTGTAAAAACTTCGCTGCTCGTTAGCTTAATAGAGAATAGAAACGAAACTGGATACACATGCATGAGTGATGTCGTTACAGACATCCATCATTCCTATACGATATGCAATTATGAATATGACGGTTTGGCCGTCATGATTGATTCCATTGAAAATTACTTTGCTGCCAGCATGGGGCTATTGGAACCAGAAGCATGGAATAATATTTTTCTGCGCAGCCAGCCGATTTATACAAAAGTAAAAGATGAACCGCCAACCCGTTATATGAAAGGTGCAAGCGCAAAGAATTCGATGATTGCGAATGGATGTATGATTGAAGGGACAGTTGAGAACAGCATTATCTCCCGCGGGGTGAAAATTGGCAAAGGTTCAGTCGTGAAAAACTGCATGATTATGCAAAAAACCCAAATTGGAGAAAACTGTGTTTTAGACTCCGTTATTTTAGATAAAGATGTTAAGGTAGAATCCGGTGCCAGAATTGAGGGAAGACATGAAATGCCTCTGGTTATTCGCAAAGGTACCGTACAAGGAGCGCTGATGAACTCGTGAAAGTATTGTTTGCTGTTTCTGAATGTGTTCCATTCGTTAAATCCGGAGGTCTTGCCGACGTAGCCGGTTCTCTTCCAAAAGAACTTGCAAAGCAGGGGACTGACGTACGGGTTATTCTTCCTAAGTATGGTTCCATATCAGATGATTTAAAAAAGAAAATGTCTAAAAAGTGCGAGTTTACAGTTCAAGTAGGCTGGAGAAACCAGTTTTGCGGAATTGAAGAACTTGAGCATCAGGGAATCGTATTCTATTTTGTTGATAATGAATACTACTACAACCGTGAAAAATTATACGGGTATTATGATGATGGAGAGAGGTTTGCCTATTTTAACCGGGCCGTGCTGGATGCTCTTCAGTATATTGATTTCTACCCGGATGTCATTCACAGCCATGATTGGCATACTGGGATAATTCCTTTTCTGCTTAGGGTTGAGTATCGTTCGAAAAAGGGGTATGAGTTCATTCGGACAGTCTTCACCATTCATAATCTTCAGTTTCAGGGAATCATGCCGGGGAGTGCTTTAGGGGATCTATTAGGGCTTGACTATAGCCACTTTCATCCAGATAAGCTTGAATTCTTCGGAAATATCAATTTTATGAAGGGCGGACTTGTTGCTGCTGATAAAATTACAACAGTCAGCCCTACTTATAAAGATGAAATTCAAACGAAATATTACGGAGAGAAACTGCATGATTTGCTGAAGCGCAGAGCTTATGATTTGGAAGGAATCTTAAATGGGATTGATGATGAGTTTTATAATCCTGAGAAGGATCCATTTATAAAAGAGAACTATGCCGTTGAAAAGCTTCAGATTAAAAAAGAGAATAAGATGCCCCTTCAGAAAAAATTCAGCCTGCCGGTAAAGGAAGAGGTTCCTCTTATAGCCATGGTTACAAGGCTGACAAAACAAAAGGGCCTGGATCTAGTTAAATGTGTGCTCCATGAGCTTATGCAGGATGATATACAAGTTCTTGTTTTGGGAACTGGGGATCCTGAGTTTGAGCAATTTTTCAGGGAGATGGAAGCGGGGTACCCAGATAAGTGCAAAGCATTTATTGGGTTTGATGAGGGGCTTGCACATGAATTCTATGCAGGATCCGATTTATTCTTAATGCCTTCACAATTTGAGCCCTGCGGTTTAGGGCAGATGATCGCAATGAGGTAT
Source organism: Cytobacillus oceanisediminis (assembly GCF_004366035.1). Lineage (GTDB taxonomy): Bacteria > Bacillota > Bacilli > Bacillales > Cytobacillaceae > Cytobacillus > Cytobacillus oceanisediminis_C. The sequence continues at coordinate 35,840 of NZ_SOEE01000019.1, read as the reverse complement.
GGATCCATTCCCATCGTCAGGGAAACAGGCGGATTAAATGATACTGTTCATTCTTATAATGAATACACAGGAGAAGGCAACGGCTTTTCCTTCAGCCATTTTAATGCCCATGATATGCTGTACACTATTAGAAGAGCAATAAGCTTTTACGGTGACAGCAAAGTATGGGAGCAAATTATGAAAAATGCAATGGGAATGGATTATAGCTGGGCGCAATCTGCTTTCAAATACAATCAGCTATATGCAGGCCTTGTTTCAAGGAGTGAAAGCCATGTTTTCTGATCGTGATGAGTTCAAAGAGGAATTCCTGAAGAAACTGGAGATGTCCTGCGGTAAAAGCTTTGGTGAAAGCACAGAAAGAGATCATTACTTCACGCTCGGAAATATGATCAGGGAACATGTGAGCACAGAGTGGATTAATACAAATGAGCGGTACCGCATCGACCGTGAAAAGCAGGTGTATTACTTATCCATCGAGTTTTTATTAGGGCGCCTGCTTCATCATAATCTGATAAACCTGGGAATTGAGCAGGTTGTCAAGGAAGGTCTGGCAGATCTGGGAATTGACTTGAACCGCCTTGAAGAAATCGAGGCAGATGCAGGGCTTGGAAACGGCGGGCTGGGACGTCTGGCAGCTTGCTTTATGGATTCACTGGCATCCTTGAATCTTCCCGGCCATGGCTGCGGAATTCGTTATAAGCATGGACTATTTGAGCAGAAAATTGTGGATGGCTATCAGGTGGAGCTTCCGGAGCAGTGGCTGCGGAACGGTCATGTCTGGGAAGTAAGAAAAGCAGACCTGGCAATTGAAGTTCCTTTTTGGGGCAAAGTCGAAACGGCAGAGGACGACGGCAGGCTTGTTTTCCGCCATGTGAATGCTGAGACGATTTCGGCTGTTCCTTACGATATGCCTGTCGCTGGATATAAAACAGATACCATTAACACTCTTAGGCTTTGGAATGCTGAACCCTCTCCTTATCCTGTAAATCATGATATTTTAAAATATAAACGGGAAACCGAATCTGTTTCGGAGTTCCTATATCCTGATGATACCCATGATGAAGGGAAGATTCTAAGGCTGAAGCAGCAATACTTTCTGGTTTCGGCCAGTATCCGTTCCATTGTGCGTTCCTATCGAAAGCAGCATAATAGTTTAAGAGACTTCGATGAGTTTGTGAGCATTCATATTAATGATACACATCCGGTCCTTGCGATTCCTGAACTTATGAGAATCCTGCTGGATGAAGAAGGAATGGGCTGGGAGGAAGCCTGGGACATTACCGTCCGGACGATTGCCTATACGAATCATACAACTCTTTCGGAGGCGTTGGAGAAATGGCCTGTCCGCATTTTCCAGCCTTTGCTTCCGCGGATTTATATGATAGTTAATGAAATCAATGAGCGCTTTTGCCGCGAACTTTGGGACAGATATCCGGGTGACTGGAAGCGGATTGAGGATATGGCGATCATCGCACATGACCAGGTTAAGATGGCCCACCTTGCCCTTGTCGGCAGCTCCAGTGTAAATGGTGTTGCCGCACTTCATACAGAAATCTTAAAGAATCGGGAAATGAATCAGTTTTATGGAATCTTTCCTGAGAAGTTTAATAATAAAACTAATGGGATCACACATAGAAGATGGCTCCTGAAAGCCAATCCGCTTTTGTCCGATCTTATTAATGAGGGCATTGGGGCTAGCTGGATTCGGGAACCGGAAAAGCTTCACGAACTGGCAGTTTATAAGAATGATAGAGTTTTCCTTGATCAGCTGCATCAGGTTAAACAATTGAACAAGGAAAGATTGGCGAAGCGCATTCAGGAGCAGCAGGGCATTGTGGTTGATACGTCTTCCATTTTTGACATTCAGGTTAAGCGTCTGCATGCTTATAAACGCCAGCTGTTAAATATTCTTCATGTTATGCATTTATATAATAGGCTGAAGGAAGACTCCAATTTCCGCATGCACCCGCGGACATTTATTTTTGGGGCAAAAGCTTCGCCAGGCTATTACTATGCAAAGAAAATCATTAAATTAATTAATACCGTCGCTGCAAAGATAAACAATGACCCGCAGACAAGAGATATTCTTAAGGTTATCTTCCTGGAAAATTACCGGGTTTCACTGGCGGAGGAAATTTTTCCGGCTGCGGATATCAGTGAGCAAATTTCAACGGCAAGCAAGGAAGCTTCCGGTACAGGCAATATGAAATTCATGATGAATGGCGCTTTGACAGTGGGCACGCTGGATGGAGCCAATATTGAGATAAAAGAAAAAGCAGGAGATGACAATATTTTTATCTTTGGCCTAACGGCAGATGAGGTTCTCAGCTATTACCAAAATGGCGGATATAATTCCAGAGAGTATTATCATCATGATAAGCGAATCCGCCAGGTTGCCGACCAGCTCGTGAATGGATATTTCCCGGATGCCGATGATGAATTCGAGCCCATTTTTGACTCACTCCTGATGGAAAATGACCAATACTTTGTGTTGAGAGATTTTGCTTCCTATGTCAATATCCAGAAAGAAGCTGGGAAAGCATATGAGGATCGGGAACATTGGCTGAAAATGAGCTTAATGAACATTGCCGGTTCAGGATATTTTTCTAGCGACCGAACAATCAGCGAATATGCAAGGGAAATCTGGAAAATTAAGCCCGCTGGCGTTGAGATGATTAATAAGTAAAAAGGAGAACAGCCCTTCAATGAGAAGAGGCTGTTTTTTGTTAATTAGTGCAAATAACGCCCAAAATGAAGGTGCTTAAGAGAAAATGGGAGTTAATCAGGAGGAATACAGCCCAAAATGAAAGTGCACGAGAGAAAATAGGAGTAAACAATGGGAATAACGCCCAAAATGAAGGTGCTCAAGAGAAAATGGGAGTTAATCAGGGGGAATACCGCCCAAAATGAAAGTGCACAAGAGAAAATTGGGGTAAACAATGGGAATAGCGCCCAAAATGAAGGTGCTCAAGAAAATCAGGAGTTAGTCAGCGGGAATAACGTCTAAAATAAAGGTACTTAAGAGAAACTGGGAGTTAATCACGAGACTAACTCCCAAACAGCAGATGTCAAGAGAAAACAGTAGTTATTCACAAAAAGGCGGTTTCTAAGAGAGTTTATCAATTATTCCGTTTCATTGAGGCAGGAGATCTACCCTTTACTGCGCCTAACCGGCATCGTGCAGCAGCGGAAGGCACCTCCGGATTTAATGATTTCAGTAATGTCTACCTCAATGACTTCATAGCCCCTGGACCTGAGCTCTTTATTGACATTCTTATTAATCGGAAGACTGAAGATTTTTTTATTGCCGATAGAGAGGACGTTGGTTCCGAGCGTGAATTGCTCCTCTTCCGATACTTTTATTAAATCATAGCGTGATTCCAGCATTTTGATTTTTTCCCCGTGGATCTCTCCTGGAAAGATAAGAGCTTCCTCCGGTGAAATAATATTGAATACACAATCAAGATGCAGATATGTATCAGTGAAAGGAATGGATACGACATCATAATCGGTCATAAGGCTGCGAAGATGCTCGATCGCTTCTTCGTGGGTACGGCTGCTAACTCCAGCATATATGGTTTGGCCATCGATCAGGACGTCTCCTCCCTCTATGCGGTCTCCCGTAAGATTGTAAAAAGGGACCTGGTTTACTTCCAGCCATTGTTTCAGAACATTTTCTTCTCCTTGCCGAATATCTGCCGCCATTTCAGCAACATATACCTTTTCTCCAAGTGTAAATCCGATATCACGGGTAAAAACCTGCTCAGGATATTTTTCAAGCGAGGGCAGCAAAACCACATTGATTCCCTGATCCTTTAATGCACTGACAAAATGTCTGTGCTGTTTCATGGCTGCGTCTATATTAATTCCTTCTTTTTCATAATGCTTTTGTGTTTCATTAATGGTATCTACAATCGTCATGTACTTCGGTTCACATAACACTACTTGTTCAAGTTTGTCATATTCTGAAAAGCATGCAGCTTTTATTTGTCCAGACATTGTGATCCTCCCAGCGATATATTCTTAAGATAATATTGCCTATGAGAAGCGGTTTTACTCCGTAAAGTGCAAATATTAACAAAAATTCCCACTACAAAAAAGGTTTAAAAACCCTGATAATGAAATCATTAGATATAAAGGGGGTAGCTGTTAAATGTACCAAATCGAGAAAGGATCAATGGAAGAAGTTTTGCTGCATCTTCAAAATATTGGACTGCAACTAAATGTATTCGAGAAAACAAATGATTCTATTCCGGTGAAAAATTATAAAGAACTGCTGGAATTCAGCATCTCCATTGCCCGCCGCACAAACGATGTTTCTGATACGATTGATGAGATTATCCAGGATATCGAATCCAAACTATAAATATATACAAGGGTATCTTATTTTGCCATTTGACATAAAAAAGCGATGCAGCTGCATCGCTTTTACTTTAATCCTTATCTTCATCCACATAGCCGTCAGTCTCATGATAAGGCACATCACCATAAGGTGCTTCGATATCATTCTCATCCAGCATCGCTTCATACTCTTCCTGTTTCTTGGAAGGATAGACTTTTCTCTCCTTGCCTTCAAGGTCATTTCCGATAAACGTCTCATAATCTTCTGTAAACCCTTCGTCATCATGCCCTTCATTATAAAGGGAGTTATAATCTTCATAGTCGCCTCTTAGGTCAGAGGGTGTCTCAGAAGTGCCAAAACGGGCAACTTCCTGGAAGCTGTCTTCGTTATCCACGACTTCTCTGAATTGATGATGCTGAAAGGTATTCCCATGCGCAGGCTCAAGTACATCTTCTTCGACAGGACGGTCTCCGGGCACGTTTTGCTCTGGACTATGTTCCTTGCAGTAAAGGGTTGCTGGAATCACTTCAAGCCGCTCATATTGAATTTCGGAACCGCACTCTTTGCATTTGCCGTATGAACCATCTTCAATTGCCTGCAGAGCTGCATTTACTTTATTCAGTTCAGAGTCATGATGTTCTTCTAAAGCAAAATCCTTTTCACGCTCATAAAGTTCAGAACCCATATCGGCTGGGTGGTTGTCATAAAGAGATAGCTCTCCTACTGTGTCTCTGGCACTTGCACCTTCCAGGCTTCCTTCTTTATTGACCTGAAGCTGGGATTCCAGTGATTTTTTTTCATCATTCAATTCTTTTTTCAAACGGCTGATTTGTTCATTGGTCAACATATTATGTCACATCCTTGGATTTGATAAATTTTATAAAAAGGCCTCTGATTAAGTCTTGCCCAAAATTAAGCCGAGCTCTGCCGTTCTTGCTCTGCCGAGTTTTAAAAATCTTAGTCCATATGGGTTTAGTATGGACGTAGTTGGCAAAATCATAACGGAAGAAAAAATTTTAGGGTCAAGCATCTTCCTTAAATAAAAAATACCCGTTAAGAATGGGATGAAACCAAGAGGGTGATTTCTGCTGTTTTTTTCCAAACAAAAAACCCCTGCTATAAAAGCAGAGGTTCCTTTTAATTATAAAAGATATCCGATAAACAAGCCTACTGATAAAAGAAAGCCAAAGATTGTATTTGTCTGGGCAGTGGCTTTCATTGCAGGCATCATTTGCATAGGCAGTGTTTTTCCAATGAACCCTTTCGTTGCTTTAATGGCCTTAGGTGCACTTAGAACAACGATAGCAAGCCATGGTGTTATGATGTTCATGGCGATTAATATGAAAACCCATGCATACGAAACGATGAACATTGCGGCAAGGAGCTTGATTGCTCCTTTTTTTCCTAAAAGAATTGCCAATGTTTTGCGGCCGAATTCCTTGTCGCCCTCCAGGTCTCTGATATTATTGGCCAGCAGAATGGCGCCAACAAGAATCAAAATTGGGAAGGAAACTAAAACACTTGTTGCTGTTACGGTTCCTGCCTGAATATAAAAAGAAATTAGGATAATTAGCATTCCCATGAAAAAACCTGCAAATAATTCACCAAAAGGTGTGTACGCTATCGGAAGAGGACCGCCTGTATATAAATATCCAACTGCCATGGAGGCCAGTCCAATTGCTGCAATCCACCAGCTTGTGTTCATGCAGATATAGAATCCAAGCAATATCGAAATTCCATAAAGGCCAAAAGCCAGGTTCAGAACCGTTTTTGGCTTGATTCCTTCCCGGACAATAGCTCCCCCAATTCCGACAGAGTCTTCCGTATCAAGCCCTCTTTTAAAGTCATAGTATTCGTTAAACATATTAGTGGCAGCCTGAATCAGCAGGCTTGCTGCCAGCATAGCAAAAAACAGGCCAAAATTTATTTCAGTAAGTTCCATTGCAAGAGCTGTTCCAAGCAGAACCGGCACAAAGGCAGCGGTAAGAGTATGTGGCCTGGTCAGCTGCCACCAGACCCTCCAGTTCTTTGAGTTGGAAGCAGGCGGAAAATTTGTCTGTGCTTGTGGTTGCATGATAACTCTCCCCTTATTTATCTATTCTGTAATGATATCATTAATTGCATCATTCAAACTTGTTTATTTTAACCGATTACCAGGGTATTGTCAAAGTACGGCTATATACCAAACAACTTAAGTTTAGGTAAATAATCCAAGAGTGTCAACGGATTATTGCCGTAAACAGAACCGGTATTTTCCATGGATAAAGGAAACTTAAAGCAGCACTTCCCGAAGTTAACTGTGCTAAATGCTCAATTGAGTTCAATTCATATTATAGATGCCTAAAGTAAGCTATAATATAATAAGGATGCAAAATGGAATGACGTGATTGACATCATTGACATTCCCTGAATCACAGGTGTATCTTAGAATAAGTTTAAAGTAGGATAACGGCAATATAAGCTGTTATTGGAGGGATTTTTTTGGTTACGATACAAGATACGGAACTAAAAGAAGGGATCCAAGAGGCAATTGAGAGGGCCAAAGCCTTATCAAAGCCTGTTTTAGTGAGCGAAGTTCAAAAAATAAATCATATAGACCCCCTTTCTTTTTATGCGGCAGGAAAGAGCCGTTTTTTTGGTGAACGCTTTTTCTGGAAGGATCCTTCTGGAGAAACTTATATAATCGGGCTTGGGATTTGCAAGCAAATCCAGTCAGATCAAAGTACCGGCAGATTTAATCGCGTTGAAAATGAATGGAAGCGTTTTATTAATAACAGCATTATTTTTAACCCTTATGATAAAAATGCTACAGGGCCCGTGATGTTTGGCGGCTTTTCTTTCGATCCGCTAAAGAAGAAAACAAAACTTTGGTCGAAGTATTCTGATTCCCTTTTTCATGTGCCGACTTATATGTACAGTGAAATGAATGGACAGGCCTTTTTAACAACAAATGTTGTCTGCACTCAGCATGACGGTGATACTCTTTTTGAAAAGATAGTGGCCGAACGGGGCATGATAATGGCTTCAATCAGCGATTTTCATCCTGAGAATTCAAACACTCTTCAGGAAGAAGCAGATATAAATCCGGAAAAATGGATGGAGACAGTAGATGCGGTTGTAGATGTACTTAAATCAGGATCATTAAAAAAGGTCGTGCTGGCCCGGGAGTCCAGGCTTATCTATGAAAAGCCGATTGAGATTGAAAGAGTACTCTGGAACCTGATGGAAATGCAGAGGGAAAGCTTTATTTTTGCTTTTGAATCGAACGGTGACTGCTTTATTGGAGCCTCTCCTGAACGGCTTATAAAGAAATATGGAGAAAATGTTTTTACAACTTGTCTGGCAGGTTCCATACCAAGAGGCAAAACAGCAGAAGATGATCATATCCTGGGCGATACTTTATTGCATGATCAGAAAAATTTAACCGAACATCAATATGTGGTTGATATGATTAAGGAGGCAATGGAGGAATCCTGCTTAGAAGTTGAATTGCCGGATGAGCCGCAGCTGATGAAGATGAGAGATATTCAGCACCTGTATACTCCTGTGAGAGGAAAAACCAAGGGAGATGCTTCCCTTCTAGCTTTAGTTGACCGTCTGCATCCGACTCCTGCTCTTGGAGGTCTTCCTAAAAGAGAAGCTGTGGAAAAAATAAGAGAAGCAGAAGAACTGGACCGGGGCTTTTATGCTGCTCCATTAGGATGGATGGACTTCAGAGGAAATGGCGAATATGCTGTTGCAATCAGATCTGGTCTTATTCAGGGAAATGAAGCATCCTTATTCGCAGGCTGCGGAGTGGTGCAGGATTCAAATGCCGAAAGCGAGTATCAGGAAACAAAAATTAAATTCCGGCCAATGCTTACGGCTCTTGGGGGTTATGAAAAGTGAATCATCAGGAAGCTTTAACTTCATATATAGCCGCATTTGTGGCTGAATTAGTAAAAAGCGGGGTGGAGGATGTCGTGGTCAGTCCCGGCTCCCGTTCTACCCCAATGGCTATGGTAATGGCAGAGCATCCGGAGCTTCGTGTACATATCCATGTGGACGAGCGCTCGGCTGCCTTTTTTGCGTTGGGGATTGCTAAGGCATCCCAAAGACCAGCTGCTTTGCTGTGTACATCTGGAACGGCTGCAGCCAATTACTATCCTGCCATTGTGGAAGCCCGGTATTCCAGAGTGCCCCTAATCGTGCTTACTGCGGACCGGCCTCATGAACTTAGGGATGTTGGTGCTCCACAGGCGATCGATCAGATCCATTTGTATGGAAAAAATGTAAAATGGTTTGTTGAGATGGCTCCTCCTGAGAATACAGCAGAAATGCTTCGTTATGCCCGCACAGTTTGCGCAAGAGCAGCTTCTGCTGCCCAGAGCTCACCAGCAGGTCCGGTTCATCTTAACTTTCCTTTCCGTGAGCCTTTAGTACCGCAGCTTGACCGCAATGATTTATTTGAGCTGAGTGAGCGCACCGAAGGTTATGTGAATATCCATAGTGGCCAGATTGGTTTGCCTAATGAAGAGTACAAGGAAATGGCACAGATATTAAACTCTGCACAAAAAGGGATTATTGTCTGCGGTCCTTTGGAGAAAGCTGACTTCCCTGCAGCCGTGATTAAGCTGGCGGAAAAGCTGAACTATCCAATCATTGCAGATCCATTATCCCAGCTAAGAAGCGGGCTTCACGAAGGAAGCTTCATTATTGATGCATATGATAGCTTTTTGAAAAATGAGGATGCAAAAAAGGCGCTCAAGCCGGATGTCATTATACGCTTTGGTGCTATGCCTGTATCGAAGCCGTTGACCATTTTTATGAAAGAAAACAGCACTGCCCGACAAATTATTGTTGATGGAGGCGGCGGATGGCGGGACCCTTCACTGCTTTCGACCGAAATGATTCATTCTGATGAGCTTCTATTCTGCGAGTCTGTCACGTCATATTTAAACACTCCAGAGAATGATGAGTACATTGCTTTATGGAGAAAAATCAATGATCTTACCCGATCAAGGCTTGCGGATATTAATGAAGTGGGTGAATTGAGCGAAGGGAAATTATTTTTCCAGCTTGCGGAATGGCTGCCGGAAGGCTCTACCCTATTTGTAGGAAATAGTATGCCTATACGGGATCTGGATACATTCTTCCATTATAATCAAAAGAGCATTAGAATAATGGCCAACAGGGGAGCAAATGGCATTGATGGCACCGTATCAACTGCTCTTGGTGCTGGTATGGCCTCACAGCCGCTGTATCTAGTGCTTGGTGATTTAACCTTTTTCCATGACTTAAATGGCTTAATTGCCTCTAAGCAGTATGGGATAGATATCAATATATTGCTGATTAATAATAATGGAGGCGGAATCTTCTCATTCCTGCCGCAGGCAAATCACCCCAGAAATTTTGAACAACTGTTTGGAACACCTCTTGATCTGGATTTCAGCCATGCCATTAAAATGTTTGGCGGTCATTATGATTTAATCTCAGATTGGGAACATTTTATTTCCGCCTTCCAACAGAGTATGGACAGATCAGGAATAAAGGTAATGGAAATTACGACAAATCGGGACAGGAATTTAACCGAGCATCGAGAATTGTGGGAATCTGTTTCCCGGGAAATAAGTCGATTGCTGGAAGGGTGAATGCCGATGAAATATGTCATTAATGGAGTTCGATATCATGTCGATACATGGGGAACGGGATTTCCGCTTCTGCTTCTCCATGGCTTCACAGGAAATAGTGAAGGATGGAAAGAATTCGCTCCCTTCTGGAAGAATCATTCGAAGACAATAGCTTTGGACATCATCGGCCATGGTAAGTCTGCATCACCACCTGATATTGGCCATTATCAAATAGAAGAGTCGGCCGCAGTGATTAACAGTCTACTAGAAAAGATGGGAATCGGGAAGATCGATGTTCTTGGATATTCTATGGGAGGGCGCCTTGCGCTAACTTTTGCGGTTAATTATCCTGAAAAGGTCCGCAAGCTGATTTTGGAAAGTGCATCTCCAGGTCTTAGAACGGAATCGGAAAGGTATGAAAGAAGGATTCAGGATGAAACATTGTCTAAAAGAATCCGGAAGGAAGGCATTAAAAATTTTGTTGACTATTGGGAGAACATTCCTTTATTTCAAAGCCAAAATAGTCTTCCAGCAAAAATTCGAACCAGAATAAGAAGCCAGCGTTTGGCCAATTCCATTGATGGTCTGGCAAACAGCCTGAATGGCATGGGCACTGGCGTGCAGCCATCCTGGTGGGATGAGCTTGCACATCTCGAAATGCCAGTCCTTCTAGTTACCGGAAACCTGGATCAAAAATTCTGCAGAATTGCGGAAGAAATGTCAAAAATTTTGCCAAATGTCCAGTGGAAGACCGCTGAAGATGCTGGACATGCAATTCATGTGGAGAAACCTGAATTATTTGGTACAATAGTAAGTGGGTTTTTGTCGCAGACAGGGGAGAATAATACAAATGGCAGCAAAGATTGAGGAATGATGTCATTTGCTGCTGCAAATCTGTGCGGCAATTAACGCTTTCTAATACATATTAAGGAGGATTCATGTATGTCAGCTGTTGAATGGGTTGCAGGAAAACAGTACGAAGAAATCATTTATGAAACATACAATGGAATTGCGAAAATTACGATTAACAGACCGCAAGTCCACAATGCCTTTACTCCAAGAACGGTAATGGAATTAATTGATGCATTTGCGTTCGCGCGCGATGATGAAAATGTAGGTGTTATTGTCCTGACGGGTGCCGGAGACAAGGCATTTTGTTCAGGCGGGGACCAATCTGTCAGAGGACATGGCGGATATGTAGGCGACGACCAGATCCCTCGTTTAAATGTACTGGATCTGCAGCGCCTGATCCGTGTCATTCCTAAGCCGGTTATTGCAATGGTAAAAGGCTATGCGATTGGTGGAGGACATGTCCTTCATATCGTATGTGACTTAACGATTGCAGCAGATAACGCTGTATTCGGACAAACTGGACCTAAAGTAGGAAGCTTCGATGCAGGTTATGGTTCAGGATATCTTGCAAGAATCGTAGGTCATAAGAAAGCACGCGAAATTTGGTATCTGTGCCGCCAGTACGGGGCTCAGGAAGCTTTGGATATGGGGCTTGTCAATACAGTAGTACCGCTTGAGAAAGTGGAAGAAGAAACAATTAAGTGGTGTGAAGAAATTCTTGAGAAGAGCCCGACGGCTATCCGCTTCTTGAAGGCTGCCTTCAATGCCGATACAGATGGACTTGCAGGAATCCAGCAATTCGCCGGGGATGCAACGCTTCTATACTATACAACGGAAGAAGCAAAAGAAGGCCGTGACGCATTTAAAGAAAAGCGCAAGCCTGACTTCGGCCAATTCCCGCGTTTCCCTTGATTGAATATTAATTTTTTCAGCTTGATGGCTTGCCATCAGGCTGTTTTTATATGAAAAATCGCATGAAATGAGGAGTATATAATGGAAGCGCAAATAGTTCCTAATTTTCTTCAAAAGCGGGCTTTTTTAACCCCGGATCGCCCTGCCCTTTCCTTTTTGGGGAAAACCTATACATTTACTGAAGTATATGAGCGTGCATACACGATAGCAGGGCAGCTGCAGGCAGCTGGATGCGTGAGAGGACAGTTTGCAGGTGTCCTTCTCCGAAATCATGAAGACACTGTTTTTATTCTTTTGGCCCTGCAGCTGCTCGATGTAAAAGCCGTCATATTAAATAACAGGCTGACTGCTGAGGAATTGATTTGGCAAATGAATGATTCGAAGTCCGCTTTCTTTTTAACCGAGAATACTTTTAATGAGGTAACCCAAAAAGTTGTAAATTCTTTAGGGGGAATTTCGGCTATCTATAAAGAAGATCTATTCAGGAGAGATCCTGATGGGCCGTCAGTAGTAGATGAAATAAGTCTTGATGAGGTTTGTACGGTCATGTATACATCCGGTACAACCGGCAACCCGAAAGGTGTTCTGCAAACATACGGAAATCATTGGTGGAGTGCAGTGGGCTCTGCATTGAACTTAGGTTTGAATGAAAACGACAGCTGGCTGTGTGCTGTCCCGATTTTTCATATTAGCGGCTATTCCATTTTAATGCGAAGCATTATCTACGGCATGAAAATGGTTCTTTTTGAATTTTTCCATGAAGAAAAAGCCATTGAAGCCATTTCCATCGAAAAAGTGACCATTATGTCTGTTGTAAGTACGATGCTCACCAGGATCGCAGATGAACTTAAAGATGAAAAGCTGCCTGTGAATTTCAGATGTATGTTATTAGGGGGAGGGCCTGCAGCGAAATCTCTTCTTGAAGATTGCAGAGAGAAGGGAATTCCTGTATACCAGACTTACGGAATGACAGAAACTTCGTCCCAGATTGTTACACTGGCTCCGGAATACAGTCTCAGCAAATTGGGTTCGGCCGGCAAGCCTTTATTTCCTTCCCAGCTGAAAGTTGCTGTTCCAAATGGAAAGCATGCTGACCCCGGAGAAGCGGGCGAAATTTTTGTGAAAGGTCCAAATGTAACAAAAGGGTATTTAAACCGAAAAGAGGAAACAGCGGAAAAACTAAAGGGTGGCTGGCTTTCAACTGGAGATATTGGATATGTGGATAAAGAAGGATTCTTATATGTGCTTGATCGGCGGTCAGATTTAATCATTTCAGGCGGTGAAAATATCTATCCGGCTGAAGTCGAGGGTGCGCTTGTTTCACACTCCCAAATATCGGATGCAGGGGTTATCGGCATGAAGGACGATGTTTGGGGTGAGGTGCCTGTCGCCTTTATTGCTGGAGACGAGAATCTGGATGAAAAAGAAGTGATGAAGTATTGCTCTGAGAAGCTGGCAAAGTATAAAGTACCTAAAAAACTTATCATCATTAATGAAATCCCCAGGAACGCTTCAAAAAAGATACTAAGAAGAAAACTTCGGGAGCTGCTTGAGGAAAGCGGGAATTAGCATGAATATTAAGACAATTACTTTATATAAAATCGCGATGCCTTTGAAAACACCTTTTTCCACGCATTTAGGGACAGTGAAGGATAGAGAAGGTATTATTATTGAGGTAATCGATCAGGAAGGACGGAAAGGCTACGGGGAAGGAGTCGCTTTTTCATCACCCTGGTATACGGAGGAAACGGTTGAAACGAGCTATCATATGCTAAAAGAATTCCTTATCCCAAAAATGCGTAATGCGGATATAAAGCATCCTTCAGAAGCAGGACAGGTTTTTGACGCTTTCAGAAGGAATCAAATGGCGAAAGCATCACTTGAAACGGCATTATGGGACTTGGCAGCCAAAAAAGAGGATATTTCTCTATCAAAATATATAGGCGGCCAGCGGGAATTGATTCCATCCGGCGTGGTTGTTGGCGCTAAAACAAAGGAAGAAGCAAGAAGGCAAATCGAATACTATCTGGAGAGCGGCTATCAAAGGGTCAAAATAAAGATCAGTCCCTCTAACGATTATGAATTGATTTCAGAAATCCGCCGCTTTTTCCCCGACCTTCCAATCATGGCAGATGCTAATTCAGCTTACTCATTGGACGATATTGAACATTTAAAAAGGCTAGATGATTTCGGGCTGCTGATGATTGAACAGCCGCTGGAATATGATGATATTGTTGATCATGCAAAGCTTCAGAAGGAGCTGAAAACGCCAATTTGCCTGGATGAGAGTATTGTCACCTTTAATGATGCCAGGAGAGCTGTCGAGCTGGGAAGCTGTAAAATCATCAACATTAAGATTGGCCGTGTTGGGGGTCTGGGAACAGCAAAGAAGATTCATGATTATTGCCTGGATAAAGGAATCCAAGTCTGGTGTGGAGGCATGCTGGAGTTCGGAATCTCCCGTGCACACAATATTGCTCTTGCCTCTATGGAGGGCTTTTCCATTCCCGGTGATATTTCAGCGTCGGGCAGGTATTGGGAAGAAGACATCATTCTGCCCGAAGTCACTGTGGAAAATGGGATGATAAAAGTTCCTGATAAACCGGGAATCGGTTATGAAATTAATGAAAAAAGGCTGAATGAAGTTTCCACCTCAAAAGAAAGCATTGCTTTATAAGTAAAAACCGCAGTTCTGCATTTGGCAGAATTGCGGTTTTCGTTATATTGCAAAAAAATAAGACGCATTATCAGCGCCCTTTATAATAAATTATTGTGTTATTTCGTCTTTAATCAATGAATCCTCTTTAATGGCAAAGGAGCTTAATCCAGCAGCAGCGGCAAAAGCAGCTCCAAGCAAAATAATGGTTGATAACATATGTATCACTCCTATAAGTTGTTGTTACTCTATACATTCCCGGTAGAAATCTTAATAAACTTGTTTTTATAAAAAACACAAAAGCGATGCATAAAATGCACCGCTTTTGCAGCATTTCGCCTAACTCAATTAAGTGCAAGACCAGCAATCCGATAACCCCCGGAAGGTGCTGTCACCTATTAAAGGTCATGAGGCTCGAACGTTTTGCAGTCTGTTTCTTTGCTGTTGTCTGCAGTTTCGCCAGTATGGCTGACTACATATATTTGATCTGCACTGCATCGGTTCCCATTTTTCCAGAAAGTGCAGTTGTTAACTTCACATAAAACGTCTTTTGCCATTTTCAAACACCCCTTACCAGAAAATTGTGACCACGTTGAAATTGAAAAATTTGCGGAGAATGTCACTTCTTTATTTTCTGCAGTGCTTTTTTGTTCAGTCATGGCATTTGCAGGAATATCATGCCGGGTCTTTGGTTTGTTTTTGCCGCAGATATCGTTTGTCGTTCATGAAAAGGCTCCAAAAGTATATGAACCCGGGGAAAAGGATAAGGAATCCTGCAATATAGGTGGCAAATATGGCACGGAATGAGCTCGGATCTGTAAACGCAGAAGCAATAGTCACTTCAGGGTATACGATATAAGGAAGATGAGCTTTTCCATATACATAGCTGGCTGTTAGGTATTGGAGAGTTATGGCAATAACAGCCAATCTGGGAATACCCCTAACTCCTTTTTTGTTTATGGATGGAAGGAACAGTGCAAGTCCTCCTATCACAAACAAGCCAAGAGACAGCAAAAGCAAAGGCAAATCATCTATCATATTTTCATAAATCCAAAATGCTTCCCTTTTTAAAGTAAACATAATAAGGAATGCCATTATAATTGAAACTGGTCCAAGCATGATTGCATCCCTGCGGTACACTGTGTAAGCTTCCATTTCTTCCGAGGCTTTTGAGTAGTCGGCGAGAAGAAGGGAAGATAAAAACAATGTGCTGCTGATTGAAAAACCAATAAAAGCATATTCATTCGGGCTAGTAAAAAGATGGGCAAGGTCCAGAGATTGCCTGCCATCACTAAATTCAACAAAATCTCCATGGGTGATGGGCAAAACGCTAATCAGCAATCCGGGGATAAGGATTCCGGATAGGCCTGAAATATAGGTGAGCGGCTTCCTGTATTCTTCGGCAATATTGGAAAACACCAGAAATGCACTGCGTATTGCCAGCAAGAGCAAAATGATGCTGCCCGGAATAAGAAGTACAGTTCCCAGTGTATAGGCAGCAGTCGGAAAGAGGCTGTAAACAGCGACTACAATGGCGACAATGAATGTATTCGTCACTTCCCAGGTAGGAGACAAATAACGATTAGCCACATTCGTCGCCTTAATTTTAGGGCGATTGAAGTAAATCATGGACCAGAAGCCGGCGCCAAAATCCATTGTTGCCATTACTGCATATATGAAGACGAATCCCCATAACACAGTTATGGCCAGTAATTCTTCAGCCATTGGATTCACTCCTTCAAGTATTTGATCCGTAAAGTGGAACGTTTTTCTGTTCAGCTCTATTAATATCTTCGATTACAGTGTTCTTTTTAAAGTAATAAAGCATAACAAAAACAACAGCCACTCCAAGCACTACATACACCAGGGCAAAAAGAATAAATAAAATTCCCAGGTTTTCAGCTGTTGTAACAGAATCAGCGGTAGACAGCACCCGGTAAATGGTCCAAGGCTGGCGTCCAGTACAGGCAAACACCCAGCCGAATTCTATTCCAAGAACTGCTAGCGGCCCTGAAGCAACAAATGCCCACATGAGGAACCGCGGAAAATGCTCTTTTTTCAGAAACTTATTCCATACGAAAGCAGTCAAGGATAAAAATATCAGCAATGAACCAATTCCGACCATCGCATTAAAAAGAGTGTGAACAAAAAGCGGAGGCCATTCTTCTTCCGGAAAATCATTCAGTCCCACTACAACGGTGTCAAAGCTGTTACCCGCCAAAAAGCTTAGTGCCCATGGAATTTTGATTCCCCACTTAACCCTCTGTGTTTCACGGTCTGTAAATCCGCCGATTGCAAGGGGGGCATAGGATTGTGTTTCAAACAGCCCCTCTGCTGCTGCAAGTTTTTCTGGCTGATACTCATGCAGATATTGAGCCGATTCATGGCCGTTTAAAGCTGTTAAAAATGAAAAAATTCCGCCGGCAATCAGGCTCAGCATAAGGGCTTTCTTATGAAAGTTATATACTCGTGTTCCAAATGGAGTTCTCAGCATTTTGAAAGCAGCAACTGACGCTACAACAAATGCGCCTGTTGTATAAGCTGATAGTGCCACATGGCCAGCTGTAACAATAAAACTTGGGTTAAAAAATGCAGCCCATGGATCCACATCGACAATTTCCCCATCGACAATCCTGAAGCCCTGTGGTGTTCCTTCAAATGCATGAACATTTGTTATCAGAACAGCAGAAGCGAAAGCGCCAAAAGCAACCAGTACAAGGCTTGATATACGCATCCATGGAGGAATTCTTTCGGCAGCATACACATAAATTGACATAAATAAAGCTTCAATAAAGAAAGCGTATATTTCAATCTGGAATGGCAAAGCCATCACCTTGCCGATAACCTCCATAAAACCAGGCCAGAGAAGGGAAAGCTGTGTTCCTGCTATGGTTCCTGTCGGAATTCCTACTCCAAGAAGCACTGCAAATGCCTTGGTCCACCTCTTGGCCATAATGACGTAATCATGATCCTTGGTTTTTTGGTAAAGAAGTTCCGCTGTCAGCATCATCAGCGGCAAGCCAACTCCAATCGTTGCAAAAATAATATGAAAGCCCATTGTCGTCCCAAATAAAGACCTCGCAATCAATAAATCACTCATTGCATTTTCATCCCTTCAATCTCTTCAATGGAAATAGTTTTTTTCAAAAACCGGACAACTATGTAAACTTTTCCTGAATTAGATATATTAAGGGAACGAAAAAAACCTCCCAATGAGGGAGGTTAGTGAGAACTTATTCAATTAGCGCTTTTTTCAATGAAGCCAGATTATCTTCCATAAGTGTAAAATATGTTTGATTTTCTGTTATATTTTCTTCTGTAAGGACCGATAAATTATGAAGCATTAACGGTTCTGCGCCGATTTCTTTTTGCAGAATTTCAGTCAGTCTTGAGCTGACATTCTGTTCAAAAAAGACGTATTTCAAGTCATGTTCTTTAGCTTCCGCAATGATTTTCTGCAGTTCTTTCTGAGTAGGCTCGCTGGAAGAATTTAAACCCGATACACTGATTTGATCTAAACCATATCGTTCTTCCCAATATCCATATGCTGCATGTGAAACAATGAATTCCTTATGCTCAGCATTTTGAACTGTCTGCTCAAAGTCATTATGGAGTTGGTCCAGCTCCTGGGCAAGCTCCAGATAATTCTGTTCAAACTGCTCCTTCTGCTCAGGCATCTGTTCAACTAAAGCATCTTTAATTGATTCAGCCAATTCTTTGGAGTATAAAGGATCCAGCCAAACATGGGGGTCGATATCTCCATGATTATGATCATGACCTTCTTCAGATTCTCCTTCATGTTCATGGCCATCTTCAGATTCAGCTCCGTGTTCATCAGCAGCATGTTCTTCTTCATGCTCAGCTTCATCAGCATGTTCTTCTTCTTCATGCGCAGGATCATGATTTTCATCTGAGTGAACAAACTCTATATTTTCTCCTGCTGCCACCATTTTAACTTTCTCATTTTTCAATGTTTCTTTTGCTTTTTCCACAAAGCCTTCAAGACCGAGTCCTATAAAAATAAAAAGATCAGAATCAGCCAGCTTCATCATATCTTTTTGTGATGGTTCAAAAGTATGTTCATCCGATCCGGGAGGATAGATGGTTTCCACTTCTATTGCTTCTCCTCCGATTCGTTCAGTAAAGTATTGAAGCGGATAAACTGTTGTATAAACTGTAGTTTTATTGCTGCTGTTATCCTCTGGCTTTTCATCTGTGCAGCCTGATAGAATAAGGATTAAGCCTAGCATAACTACTAAAAACTTCTTCTTCATTGTTTCTCCTCCTTTTTTAAAGCGTAGTTATTACGATTTAAAGCGCGGACTGTATTTTAAAAAATATTTATCTAGGGCAGTTAAGTGCCGAGTCAGCGTCCAAAATGATGAATAATACGTAATCATTACGATTTCCCTTAGTAATCTTACAAAATTTCCAGCCAAAAAGCAAGGATAAAAATTTGTTTGAAGCTTCTGCTTTATGTATCATAAATATAGAGGCCTGTTAAAGGTCATCATTAGTATTGACATCTTTTTGTCAAGTATTGCAGCATTTATGCCTGCTCAAAGTAAAGGAATACATAAAAGTCAGGGAGTGGAACAATTGAAACTTTTAGAAGAAATCTTAAACCATAACCAGCAGTTTGTTGAAGAAAAAAAGTATGAAGAGTTTGAAACAACGAAATTCCCTAATAAGAAAATGGTTATCTTGACTTGCATGGACACTCGTTTAGTGGAGCTTCTGCCAAAAGCGCTCAATGTAAGAAATGGTGATGTGAAAATTATCAAAAATGCGGGAGCTTTAGTAACACATCCGTTTGGAAGTATTATGAGGAGCATTTTAGTAGCTGTTTACCAGCTGCAGGCAAAAGAAGTGTTTGTTATTGGCCATCATGACTGCGGGATGAGCGGAATGAAGGCTGATGCAGTTGTCAGCAGCATGAAGGAGAGAGGCATTACGGAGGATGCATTGGACACGGTGACATACTCAGGAATCGCTGCAGAAGACTGGCTAAGAGGCTTTGAAAATGTAGAGGATAGTGTGTCCCATAGCGTCCATATGGTGAAAAAGCATCCATTGATGCCGGCAGATGTGCCTGTGCATGGGCTTGTTATTCATCCTGGCACAGGCAAGCTTGACCTGGTAGTGGACGGATACGAGGGTTAATTCTTTTTCTTTTTAGGCCATTCCTCAGGAACAAGGTCAACACCGCCCGGATGAAAGGGATGACATTTAAGGATCCGTTTTATAGTCAGCCATCCGCCCTTTAATGCGCCGAATCGCTTAACAGACTCCAGCCCATAATGGGAACATGTCGGATAAAACCGGCATGTTGGAGGCTTCAGCGGGGAAATCGCTATTTGATAGAAACGAAATATCGAAATCAATAATTTTTTAAACATGGCATTACCTTTCCTGGTTAAAACATATTTTCTTTTAAAATAACATATAATCGTGAAAACGTCATAATTTTCATATTAATTTGATGAATTTAGTCGGATATTGCGTTATAATAAAAGGAAAACTTTAGGGGAGTGTTTTAAATGCCTTCAGTAGAAAGTTTCGAATTGGACCACAATGCTGTTAAAGCTCCATACGTGAGGCACTGCGGTGTCCATAAAGTGGGAAGTGACGGATTAGTCAACAAGTTTGATATCCGTTTCTGTCAGCCAAATAAGCAGGCGATGAAGCCGGATGTCATTCACACACTTGAGCATCTGCTCGCTTTTAATATCCGTACACATGCTGAGAGATATGATCATTTTGATATTATTGATATTTCCCCGATGGGTTGCCAGACAGGCTATTATTTAGTGGTTAGCGGCGAGCCGTCAGTTGAAGAAATAATCGATCTGCTTGAAGCTACAATGCAAGATGCGGTTGAAATAACCGAGATTCCTGCTGCAAATGAGAAGCAATGCGGACAGGCAAAGCTTCATGACCTTGAAGGCGCAAAACGTCTTATGAGATTCTGGCTGAATCAATCGAAGGGTGAATTGAAACAGGTTTTTGCATAATGAAAACGGGCTGATTATTCAGCCCGTTTTTATAATAAGATAAGTATTTTGTACGTCGATAACTGCATTTCTTATAATATCGGCGATAAAAGTCTTGAAATGGATTCTTTTAATTTGATTTTTAAGGCTCTATTTCTGTAATCTTCTGCAGTCAGGTTAGTTGATAGCTGGGCATCTTCCTGAAAGCTCTCAGTCAGTTCTTTCGAAACGTCCTCATCATATATAAAGGCATTTACCTCAAAATTTAGCCTGAAGCTTCTAACATCTATATTCGCGGTTCCAACCGATGAAACTTTCTCGTCAACAATCAAGGTTTTTGCATGGATGAAGCCATTTTCATATATATAGATGTTCGCATTAGCTTTTAACATTTCCCCTATATAGGAGTAGGTTGCCCAATAAACAAACATATGGTCAGGTTTGTTCGGTACCATAATGTTCACTTCCACCCCTGATAATGCAGCTATTTTCAACGCATCCAGAAGACTTGCGTCCGGAATGAAATAGGGAGTTTGGATATAAATAGATTTACGGGCCGATGAAATCATTTTTATATACCCATTTTTAATCTGTTCCCATTCCGAATCAGGACCGCTGGTAACAATTTGCATCCCTACACTATCGCGAGACTCGGCCAGCGGAAAATACTCAGGAGCATAGTAAATATCATGGCGATGCGAAGCCTGGTTCCAGTCGAGGATAAAGCGGGTCTGCAGGGAATGGACAGCACTCCCTCTAATTCTTAAATGAGTATCACGCCAATACCCAAACTTTGGATTTAGCCCGAGATATTCATCTCCGACATTAAACCCGCCAACATATCCAATTCGGCCGTCAATAATGGCAATCTTGCGATGGTTCCGGTAATTAATTCTCAAGTTGATAAAGTGCAGCCGGGAAGGGAAAAAGGCTTCAATTTCCCCTCCTGCCGCAATCAG
Source organism: Cytobacillus oceanisediminis (assembly GCF_004366035.1). Taxonomy (GTDB): domain Bacteria; phylum Bacillota; class Bacilli; order Bacillales; family Cytobacillaceae; genus Cytobacillus; species Cytobacillus oceanisediminis_C. Next base: position 14,517 of record NZ_SOEE01000019.1, on the reverse strand, counting down.
CTCTTTAAACACCCTTTTATGCAGGCTTCTTGAGCCCAGTTCATCATAGAGAAGCCTTACTTTTACGCCTTCCCTTGCCTTTTCCGTCAAAAGATTGATTAAGCTTTTCCCCAGATTATCTCTCTTGAAGATATAATATTGGAGATGGATGTGATCGGCTGCATTTTTGATATCCTCCACAAGCGAATTGAACTTCTCTTTCCCATCTGTGAAAATCCTGACCTCGTTGTCCTGGGTCAATACCGAATCATTATTGACAAGATGCATATATATAAGATCCTTGGAGTTTTTAATTATGTTATTTCGAAAATGGAAATCCTTTTCCTTGATTCCTCTGATTTGATTGTTCAGCAGTTCATCAATTCCAATTTTTTTGCGGTCTTCCCATTGGAACATCTTTCTTCTGGTTAAATTCTGCCCAAAGAAGAGGTACATGAAAAAACCAAGAAGAGGAATAAAGAATAAAACCATGAGCCATGCCCATGTGGCACCTGCATCTCTTCGCTCCAGAAAGATAACAAATACAGCCAGGATAATATTTAATACTAGAAATACTGTAAGCATCATGGAGTTTATATCCATCTCAATGTCCTCTCCACATATATATTATTTCCGTCCATTTAAAAGGAAAACCTCCGGCTATACGGAGGCTGTATATATAATAGCGTATGCTTATGAACGGTTTTGGTTATCCTCTTGTTCTTCTTTAGCCTCTTTTTGTCCCTGCTCACTGTCAGGAAGCGGATCAGCTGGGTCTACCGTATGCTTGAATTGGTAAGCTTTTGAAGTGGTAATGACGCTTAAAAGCAGTACCACGATCACAATGATAATCGATATGACTAATACCGTATACATGTTTCTCCCCCTTTTCTCTCAATATTTTACCATGAAAGCAGCTCTTTCATGAAAGATTTCGCTATGGCCAAGGTACAGGTTTGATTTTTGCTATTGTGGGTAATCTATTGTTGGGAGGATGATTTATATGAGTAAAGAATTAGTAAAAGCTGTTAACCAGCAAGTAGCAAACTGGACAGTTCTATATGTAAAGCTTCACAATTACCACTGGTATATTAAAGGGAAAAACTTTTTTACCCTTCATGCAAAATTTGAAGAACTTTATAATGAAGCCAACGTACATGTTGATGAACTGGCTGAGAGAATCCTGGCTCTTGAGGCCAAGCCTGTTGCGACTATGAAGGAAGTTCTAGAGACCAGTTCTCTCGAAGAAGCGACAGGAAAAGAAAATGAAGAACAGATGGTCCAATCTGTCGTTGATGACTTTGAAAAAATGGTGGACGAGCTTCAGGAAGCAATTGAGCTTGCAGACGAAGCCAAAGATGAAGGAACAGGCGACATGCTGATTGCAGTAAAGCAAAGCTTAAAGAAACATATTTGGATGCTAAAAGCATACCTTGGCTAATAAACAAAGACTGGCTGGAAAGCTGGTCTTTTTGTATGCAAAAAGAAATGGAGGGAGCACCTTCGTGACAAACCTAAACCGGGTGCTTCCTTTGTGCTTACCCCCTGCTTGTAGGCGATGGAGGTGGGCAATAAAACAAAAAGCGGCTTATCGCCGCCTTAAATAATATGGATAGATAATAATTCGGATATGTATAGTTTAGTGTATATTGCGGTGATGAATGATCGGGCTTCTGCGCTGGCCGTAATTCTCACTGGCAAATTTCCCTTTCAAGCTCTCAATCAGATAAAGCCCCATTAAATCATATAATTCCTGATTATCAAGATCCTTGATGATATTCAGCAGGTCTTCTCTGTCCATTTCTTCTAAGAAGGCAAAAGCGAGCATATCGATATCCTCTTCATCACCTGTCAGCTTATTCCTGTATAGTTCATATAGCTCATCAATCAGTTTCATGATAACACCTCCTTAAAAATTCTCCTGTTTTATTTAGTATACTTAATTTAATACCCCTGATGCAGGAAAATATTCACCGCAGATAAATTGAGAAGCTGTTTCTCAATTATTTAACTTAGTATATGTAAGCTTATGAAGAATGATCGTAATTTCGTATAATTTTATCATAAAAGTGGGATACGATAACTATAGAAATGAAAAAGTAATGATATTTATGATAAAGCAGCCGGTGTTGAAGCTGCGTCCGCAGGAATGAACAAAAAAGGGGCTGACATGATTGGAAGGGAATAAAAAGACGTATTATGTAACGCTTGGTTCTGGGGAGATTTCACAAAGTGCCACTGGCTCAACATGGAATTTTAAAATAGATGCAACAGATGATGAAATCATTGCCTTAAGAGAATATTTTGATCAGAACTATTCAACTGAGTGGCAGAATTTTTACAGAGCCCATGTTCCTTATGTTCAATACCATTATGACCGTGAAAATGATGCGTATGATGATACAATGAAGAAAATATATGGAATGATTTATGAACTTGGAGATGATGAAGCAAGAAAGCATATTGAAAGCATGGGGATCCTCACCGAAGAGGAACATAAATAAGAAAACGGAAGCGCCTTGCTCCCGACACCTCGGTGGGGCAATCTGGAAATCTCTTGAAGTGCCAAGTAATATATACTGTAGTATAAAAAAGCTGAGGCGGATGCCTCAGCTTTTCTAATTCTACATTTCCATTTCTACAGCTGTATCAAGAACTTCCTGCGGAACAGCAATAGCCTCAACCTTATTGTAGTTTGCGTATTGGCCGTTCATGTTCTGCTTCATGGAGATGGTCTGGCCTTCAGCCGTGATTTCCATTTCCATAATCATATTCAGCACACTTGGATAAAAAGTTTCTTTATCAATTACGATTTCGTATTCCACGCCGTTAATTTTCATGTTATCAAGCATTTCTCCATTGGCGGCCAGTTCAGGCGGGAGTGTTTCTGCTGCTGTTTCCTTCACAAAGTCATTGAATTTTTCTCCATCGGCTTTCAATTTTAGGATATAGCTTTTTGCGTTCTGTTCAAACGTAAAGTCGTCCACGAACTCCTGCAATTTCTTTAGTTCTTCACCAGGATTCGTCTGCTGACTGGACATTTGAAGCAAATCGTCCGACATTTCTTTAGGGAACTTCATCCACTGCTTACCGGCGGCGTCATAAAGGAACATGCCTTCTTCAGTAAAATAGCTTTCGATATCATATGACTCTTCTGTGCCGTCCATCGACATTGTCATCTTTTGGTAGAAGGCCATTGGATCTGTTGTAACATCCATGTCAATGACAGAATCGATATTCATATTTTCCCCTTCAGTGCCTGAACTCATTTCCTGGCTCATATCCATATTTACGGAGAAGCTTTTAAGCTCTTCTGAAGCCTCGGTTGATTTCGTTAAAACTTCCTCCAGTGTCAATTCTGAAGCTTCTTCTGCTTTGGTTTCTTCCTTGTCTGTGCCGCCATCAGATTCATTTACAGGTTTGGCTGTCTCACTGCATGCAGCCAGCATTAGAATCATTAAGAAACCAGTAAGGATTGCAAGGGACTTTTTCAAGGTATACACTCCTCTATTTGGGTTAGTCAGCTAATTTTACGGGGGAAAAAGGAAAAAGTTTCAAAAATATGTAATTCGATACTTTTGGCCCATTAGTTTTTAAATAAATAATTAACCTTTATAATGATATCAACAGAATTTTATTATCGAGTGAGGGAAAAGTATGGAAACCTTTTTGGATGCGAACGGCGGGGAAGTGAAATTTTCTTTTAATAAAAGAGCTTTTGGAACAGAGCCAAGACATGTTCTGGTCATTTGCCGCTATGGCGATCAATGGCTGCTGACGAATCATAAAAAGCGGGGGTGGGAATTTCCGGGCGGTAAGAGAGAACAGGGTGAGTCTCTTGATGAGGCAGCCAGAAGAGAGGTTTATGAGGAAACAGGAGCAGACCTAGAGAATTTACATTTTATTGGTGAATATGAAGTAAACTTGGGAACGGAGAGTTTTGTCAAAGCTATTTTTTTCGCAGAGGTGAAAAGCCTTAACAAAACGGATCAATATTTTGAAACAGACGGTCCCATCCTGACAGGGGGAAACCTGCTGGAAGACAGGTGGAACAGTCAATACAGTTTTATCATGAAGGATAAAGTGGTTGAAAGATGCCTCGAAAAAATCATGAAGGAAAAGTAAAAAACGGCAATGCACTGTGCCGTTTTTTTAAGATCCATTTTTAATCAGTTTTCGCTCGAGAAGTTCGACCAGCTGATACATCACTGTTGCAAAAACAGCAATTACCAGCAATGACAGCATGACAAGGGTGAAGTTGAATACTTGGAAGCCGTAAATAATCATGTATCCGAGACCTTTTGAGGATACGAGGAATTCGCCGACAATGACTCCGACCCATGATAGCCCGACATTCACCTTTAAAGTGGAGATGATGGTTGGGAATGACGCAGGCAAAATGGCTTCTCTGAAGATTTGAAAACGATTTGCCCCAAAGGTCTGAAGCACTTTAATATAATTGGGGTCTACTTCTTTGAAAGATGTATACACGACAATGGTTGTGATGATGATGGAAATAATCGCCCCCATGGCTACGATTGATGTAAAACTGGGGCCCAATGCGACGATTAATATCGGGCCAAGAGCAACCTTTGGCATTGAATTCAGAACAACCAAATAGGGATCCGCAATTTTTGATAGCATCGGTGACCACCAGAGAATGGCTGCAAGCAGTGTGCCTAAAAAAGTGCCCAAAATGAATCCAAATACGGTTTCTGACAAAGTATAGCCTAAATCCACCATCAAGGTACCATCCTGGATTTTGGTTAAAAATAACCCCCATACTTTAGAAGGCGAACTGAAAATCAGCGGGTCAATCCATTGCTTTTGGCTTGCAAGCTCCCACCCTGAAAAAAACACGATAAAGATGACAGCCTGATAGAAGCGGACCCATTTTTTTTCACGGTTCAACGACTGGATATATTTCTGGTGGAGGAATTTAACGTTCTCCTGCGGGCTCAAGGGATTCCAGCTCCTTCCATATAGTTTGAAAAATTGCTGGATATGCTTCATGATTCCTTGCGTTAAAAGGGGTTTCATCTCTTAATTCTTTTGGTATTACAAACGTTTTATGAAGCTGTCCGGGCCTTGCGGAAAAGAGAAAAACACGATCACTCATGCTGATTGCCTCACCAATATCATGGGTAACCAGTATGGCTGTTTTACCGAATAATTTAAGCGTATTAGAGACCAAATCCTCAAGCTTCAGCTTGGTCTGATAATCTAATGCGGAAAAGGGTTCATCAAGCATGAGCAGCTTTGGTTCAGTTGCAAGCGTTCTTACAAGGGCAACACGCTGGCGCATTCCGCCTGAAAGCTGCTTTGGAAATTGTGACTCTACACCTTTTAATCCCATCTCTTTAAGGAGCTGCAGTGCATAAGCTTTTTTGTCGGGAGTAAGGCTGTTCCCGATTTTCAGCCCCAGCAGGATATTTTCTTCAATCGTTTTCCAAGGAAAAAGATAATCCTGCTGCAGCATATAGCCCATCTCATTTTCTGCCGTTTCAACCTGCTTTCCTTCAAGTGTTACAGTGCCTTCTGTGGGTTCAAACAGGCCTGCAATGATGGAAAGCAAAGTTGTCTTGCCGCATCCGCTTGGGCCGAGAAAGGAAACAAATTCTCCTTCCTCCACTTCAAGCGAAATATCGGAGAGGGCCGTGACAGCAGAGGTTTTGGTAAAATAAGTGTGGTGGACAGCATCTACCTTTAGAAAATTCATGTCGGCCTCCTCTTTCGTTTATTTATTTATTTATTTATTTATTCCATTACACCTTCAGCGATTTCTGTGTTGACAAGTGTGTCATGCTCTATGCGCTTAGGGAGCTCTCCTGCTTCGTCCATGATGTTTTGCAGGTTTTCCCATTCTTCAGTGTCCAGAATAGGATCTGTGGCAAATGACCCCTGACTCTTGTAGCGGTCCACTACCATTTCAATGACGCCGAGCTCAGTATTGTCAAAATAGCCGTGAATGGCTTCAGCCGTCTCTTTCGCACTGTGTGTCTCAACCCATTGCTGAGCTTTATAGATTGCTCTTGTAAATTTCTCAACTGTCTCTTTATTTTCATCAATATAGCTTTGTTTCGTCATGAATGTGGTATATGGTACATGTCCGGATTCGGTTCCAAAAGAAGCAACAATATATCCTTTGCCTTCTTTTTCAAAGACACTTGCAGTAGGTTCAAACAGCTGAACAAACTCGCCTGTTCCTGAAGCGAAGGCCGGAGCGATATTGGCATAATCAATATTTTGAATCAAATCCATATCTGCGTGAGGATCAATTCCGTGTTTTTTCAAAACAAATTCGCCAACCATCTGCGGCATGCCGCCTTTACGCTGGCCAAGGAATGTTTGGCCTTTCAGCATATCCCAGGAAAAATTGTCGATTTTATTGCGGGAAACTAAAAATGTTCCGTCTGTCTGGGTTAGCTGTGCAAAGTTGATTACCGGGTCATTGGAGCCCTGTGCAGATACGTAAATCGATGTTTCAGAGCCAACAAGCGCCACATCAGCGCTGTCTGAAAGCAAGGCTGTCATCGTTTTATCCCCGCCTGCTGTAGTCGTGAGCTCTACTTTAAGCCCTTCTTCTTCAAAGAAACCTTTTTCAAGGGCTACATATTGCGGAGCATAGAAGATGGAACGTGTCACTTCGGCAATACGCACGTTTTGCATTTCATCCTTGCCGCAAGCGGCCAAAGGAACAATAAGTATCGCTGTAAGCAAAAGAAGTATGCTTACTTTCATCCATTTTTTCATAAGCCATAAGACCTCCCTTATGCTAAAAAAGTCAGATTTAAAAACCTAGGATATCGTATGAAAATCGAAAAAATGTGTGAATGCCCATGGAAACATTTTTAGGCGGAGGTCATGAAGCTCATACTATTAGTCGTATTCAGATTTACTTCAGGAGGGGGATGAGGACATGGAATTCCAAAATGGACAAATTATAAATAAACAGAGATTTCCTTCGCCAAATCCGGCAATCGAATTATCTGTTGTCACGTATCATGCAAATGGATTACATATAAAAGGCCTGCTGGCAGAGCCAAAGGGGGAGGAGCTGTATGATGGATTCCTATACCTGAGAGGTGGGATAAAAAATGTCGGAAAAGTAAGGCCTTCCCGGATTGTCCAGTTTGCCTGTGAAGGCTTTATTGTATTCGCGCCTTTTTACAGAGGCAATCAAGGGGGAGATGGAAATGAAGATTTTGCAGGGGAGGACAGACAGGACGCGTTTGCCGGTTTCACTCTTCTTCAGGAGCATGACCGGGTAAAAAGGGTCCATATATTTGGCTTTTCCCGCGGTGGTGTAATGGCATTGCTTACTGCAATCGAGTTTCCGGAAGCTGCGTCCATTGTAACATGGGGAGGGGTCAGTGATATGTTTCTCACTTATGTGGAGCGCAAGGATCTTCGGAGAATGATGAAACGTGTAATAGGCGGAACCCCGACAAAGTTTCCGGAACGGTATAAATATCGCACCCCGCTTTTTCGATTGGAGAAGCTGCAGGCGCCTGTCTTAATCATCCATGGAGAACAGGATCATAATGTTTCGGTGGAGCATTCCTATCGCCTGGAAAAAAGGCTCAAGTCTCTAAATAAAGAAGTAGGCAGCTGGTATTTCCCTGAATATACCCACTACTTTCCGCCAGCCGTGAACCGGAAGACGGTAGAGGATTTAAGTGCGTGGATGAAAAGCAAGGGGTAGATAAAATTAAGGACTTTCAGAGCGGAAAAAGGTGGGGTAAAATAGAGGTAAGGATATTAAGAATGAAGGAGAGATACCGATGGGTATGCCTTTAGAGCTGAACACAATGATCGTGACAAAGGGAAGGGAAAAAAGACTTGATGAAAATTTCTTTTCACTTGTCAAAGACGGATACAGATTATATCCGCTGGATATCCCGGTCGAGGTAAAAAGAACAATAGACGGTGACCTGAATGGTATGGGTGTCATCAGAAAAGTGGAATGGGAAAACAGCCAGACACTCATTACTTACCAGCTTGTTTCCCTAAACTCAACAAACTAAAAGAGCGCCTGGACGTAGTCCGGCGTTTTTTTGTTCAAAGCTTTTCTGCAGAGTACAAGTGTGAAGTGCTTTAAAATGAGGGAAAGAGAAAGAAGCCCGAAAGGAACTAATAGGTGTGAATAGTGCCGGTGGGTGAGGGCAAGGCATCGCAAAGGGAACTAATCGATCAACGACTATAAGTCTAGAAACTTATTCGTTCGAGCGGACTGAATTACACAATAAAATATCAAAAAGGAATTACCGCTTTACGGCAATTCCTTTTCTGTATTATGCGATTGGTCCGCCTTTTTCTTCAATTTCAGAAGAAACGCTAGTGAATTTCTTAAAGTTTTCGCGGAATTTTGCAGCGAGTTCTTTTGCTTTTGCTTCATAAGCAGCCTGATCTGCCCATGTTTTATTTGGCTGAAGAACTTCGTCAGGCACACCCGTAACGTGCTGCGGAATTTCCAATCCAAAAATTTCGTCTTTGACTGTTTCAACGTTGTTTAGTTCGCCTTCAAGTGCCGCTTCCACCATAGCACGAGTGTAAGCAAGTTTCATGCGTTCACCTGCACCGTACTCTCCGCCAGTCCACCCTGTGTTTACAAGGAAGACTTTTGCATTATGCTCATCGATCTTCTCGCCAAGCATTTCAGCATAACGGTTTGCAGGAAGCGGAAGGAAAGGTGATCCAAAGCAAGTTGAGAACGTTGCCTGCGGTGAAGTAATGCCGCGCTCAGTTCCTGCAAGCTTGGAAGTATAGCCGCTTAAGAAATGGTACATTGCCTGCTCTTTTGACAGTTTAGAGATTGGAGGCAATACGCCAAATGCGTCAGCTGTTAAAAATACGATTGTATTAGGATGTCCGGCAATGCTTGGATCAACGATATTATCGATGGCCTGAAGCTGGTATGCCGCACGTGTATTTTCAGTTAAAGTGCTGTCATCGTAATCAGCAACCCGAGTTTCGCTGTTTACCACCACATTTTCCAATACAGCCCCAAAGCGGATAGCATCAAAAATTTGCGGTTCTTTCTCGCGGGATAAGTTAATGCATTTCGCATAGCAGCCGCCTTCGATATTGAAAACACCATTTGCCGACCAGCCATGCTCGTCATCCCCAATCAGCTTGCGGTTAGGGTCTGCAGATAAGGTTGTTTTCCCTGTTCCGGATAAGCCGAAGAATAAAGCGACATCTCCTTCACGACCAACGTTTGCGGAACAGTGCATCGGAAGAATCCCGTTTTCTGGAAGCATATAGTTCATCACAGAGAAAATGGATTTTTTCATTTCGCCTGCATATTCAGTACCGCCGATTAAAACAGTGCGGCGCTCGAATGAAATGATGATGAATGTTTCGGACTTTGTGCCGTCAACTGCAGGGTCAGCTTTGAAATTAGGAGCAGAAATGACTGTGAACTCTGCTTGATGATCCAATAGCTCGTCTTCTGCCGGACGAATGAATAATTGATGTGCGAAAAGATTGTGCCATGCATATTCATTAATTACCTGTATTGGCATGCGGTGCTTTTTATCGGCACCTGCGAAGCCTTTGAAAACAAATACTTCTTCTTTTTCTTTTAAGTAGTTGATTACTTTATTATAAAGATTAGAGAATGCTTCTTCAGAGATAGGCTGGTTTACGCTGCCCCAGTCCATTTTATCTTTATTTGATGCTTCTTCAACAATGTATTTATCTTTAGGAGAACGTCCTGTATACTTTCCTGTAGTAGCGCGTACGGCACCAGTAGAGGTAAGGGACCCTTCATTGCGGTTTAAAACTTTTTCGACAAGCTGAGGAACGGATAATTGCACTTGAATGTTGCTGCCATTTAATAATTCGCTCAATTCGTTTGATATGCTTACAGAGTTCATCTGATGAATACCTTCCTTTTTCCCGATTTTTTTATGAAAGTGATTACATCTCGAAATTAGTATAACACATTAAAACGATTAGTCTATACTATTACGAAACTTTTTTATTCATGTTATAAAAATGTCATAATTGGACATGTAATCCCATTTTAATCAACTTATAACTGATATATGTTAATATAGAAGAAAGTGTTAATTTTAACATGGGACTGATCTAAAATGAAGACAATTGCCCTCTATGATGAAACTTGTTCTTTATGCAAGGAAACAAAGAAGATATTTAATAAACTTGATTGGCTGAATAAAGTGGAATGGATTTCTCTGCAGGAGTATGAAAAAATCCCGGATTCCCTCTCGTTTTCCAAGATTGACTTGCGCAGAGAGCTTCATATTATTACTCCGGCGGGTGGCTTGAAAAAGGGTTATTCTGCAGTAAGGAGACTGCTGTTCCTCTTTCCTGCCTCCTTTTTAATTAGCCTCCTTTTATATCTCCCAATGACGCCAATACTGGGCGATCCGGTATATAAATGGATTGCTAAAAACAGGCATAAATTTCTAAAGAAAAAATGTGACGATGGAAGCTGTTCGCTGTAAGCATGGATTATAATTTTCAATGCTGAAATTTTACTGTGAAAAATAATGAAAACTTGTTGACATGATTCGCTAAAATACGGTATGATTCAACCTTGAACGGATACTCTCTTATCCCGAGCTGGTGGAGGGACAGGCCCTATGAAACCCAGCAACCTGCTAAAAGGCAATAATCAGCAAAGGTGCTAACCTGACGCAAGGACGTAATTCCTTGAACGATAAGAGTGAAAGGCGCGAATCGATTTGCTTTCAACCTTTTCACTATTGAGAAGGTTTTTTATTTTGCACAGGCAATGGGATGAACGGCTTTTGGAATGTACTATTTATGTGAGTTTTTAGCAGCTTGCAGAGATGCATAAGAAAAAACGGATGCCTGGCTTTCTGGCCAGCAATGCCTATTTTTCTAATAAAAACTCCATGTTTATTTCATACTACTAAGGGAATGAGTTCCGTATCAAACAGAGATCTATGAAATGATAGGGTAAAGTTATTTTCCGCTTCCCCATTTCTTAATTCTCGCTCAATTTTCTATTTATAAGGAGGAAGCCAGATGTCAACAAAGCGTCGTTTGTTTACTTCTGAATCAGTTACTGAAGGTCATCCGGATAAAATCTGTGACCAAATTTCTGATGCAATCTTAGATGCGATTTTAGCTAAAGATGCGAATGCCCGTGTTGCTGCAGAGACTTCTGTAACAACTGGACTTGTATTAGTTGCAGGTGAAATCACAACATCTACATACGTAGATATTCCAAAAATCGTTCGTGAAACGGTAAAAGAAATCGGTTATACCCGTGCTAAATATGGTTTCGATTCCGAAACATGTGCAGTTTTAACTTCCATTGATGAGCAGTCAGCAGATATTGCAATGGGTGTTGACCAGGCCCTTGAAGCACGGGAAGGACAAATGAGCGATCAGGAGATTGAAGCAATCGGTGCAGGGGACCAGGGCTTAATGTTCGGTTTTGCCTGCAACGAAACGAAAGAGCTAATGCCTCTTCCGATTTCTTTAGCACATAAACTTTCCCGCCGCCTGACTGAAGTTCGTAAAGAAGAAATCCTTCCTTACCTTCGTCCGGACGGAAAAACTCAGGTAACGGTTGAGTATGATGAAAATGACAAGCCAATCCGCATTGACACAATCGTTATTTCTACTCAGCATCACCCTGAGATCAGCCTGGAGCAAATCCAGCGCAATCTTAAGGAACATGTTATTAACCCGGTTGTTCCAAAGGAATTAATTGATGAGAATACGAAATACTTCATTAACCCAACAGGACGTTTTGTAATCGGCGGACCTCAAGGGGATGCAGGCCTGACCGGCCGCAAAATCATTGTTGATACTTATGGTGGATATGCCCGACATGGCGGAGGCGCGTTCTCCGGTAAGGATCCTACAAAGGTTGACCGCTCCGCTGCTTATGCTGCTCGTTATGTAGCGAAGAACCTTGTAGCAGCAGGTTTAGCAGAAAAAGTTGAAGTTCAGCTTGCTTATGCAATTGGTGTAGCACAGCCTGTGTCGATTTCAGTTGATACATTCGGAACAGGCAAAGTGGAAGAAGATGTACTAGTTGATCTAGTAAGAAAACATTTTGATCTTCGCCCTGCAGGAATTATTAACATGCTTGGCCTTCGCCGCCCAATTTACAAGCAGACAGCTGCTTACGGACATTTCGGACGTACAGATGTTGATCTTCCTTGGGAGCGTACGGACAAAGCCGAAATCCTTCGTTCTGAAGCTTAATAAATAAAAAGCGGGAGTTGCATTAATCAATGTAACTCCCGCTTTCTTTTTTGCGTCATTATACATAAAGGGTGTTTATTCACTTTTCGGTCTTTATGCTCTTTAGTCGTTTATAATTTTATGTTATCGTATAAACTTCGGATAATGGCTTAATTTTCCGCACATATTTTTTTTATTATCCACGTGCTAATTATAAATGATTAGTGGTAGTATTATAGGGTATGTTTTCTAAGACAAAGGAGCCGTTAAGGCTGTATCTAAATATTGAGAAAAGAATGGAGTAGGTGACGTACATAATGTGTGGCTTTATTGGTTGTGTACATGAAAAAGCACAAAATTACCGTGACGCAGATAAAGAACAATTTCAAAATATGAATGATATCATTACCCATCGGGGTCCGGATGATTCAGGATACTATTTTGATGATCATATTCAATTCGGCTTTCGCCGGTTGAGCATTATCGATATTGAAAGCGGACACCAGCCGCTGACTTACGAGAATGAGCGTTATTGGATTATCTTTAATGGTGAAATCTATAACTATGTGGAACTTCGTGAAGAACTTCTCAAAGCTGGCTTAAGCTTTGAAACAAGCTCCGATACAGAAGTGATAATTGCCCTTTACAGCCATATGAAAGAAAAGGCTGTTGAAAAATTACGCGGCATGTTTGCATTTGTCATTTGGGATAAACAGGAGCAGTCACTATATGGAGCCAGAGATCCATTTGGGATTAAGCCTTTCTTTTATTACGATAAGGGAGACCGCACGTTCTTTGGATCAGAGAAAAAGAGCATTCTTTTGGCGCTTCAGAATGATGTATTAAACTATGACTCCCTCCAGCATTATCTGACCTATCAGTTTGTGCCTGAGCCAAACACGATGTCAGAGGGAATCCATAAGCTGGAGCCTGGTCATTATTTTACTAAAAAAATTGGTGCTCCGATGGATATTAAGCGATATTGGAAAGCTGCTTTCCATCCAGTGCAGAAGTCAGAAGCTGATTTCACGAAAGAAATAAGAGATGTTTTGTTCGACTCAGTCAAGATGCATATGCGTGCCGATGTTCCGGTAGGTTCATTCCTTTCAGGCGGAATTGATTCTTCCATCATTGCTTCCATTGCGAAAGAATTCCATCCTGCAATTAAAACATTCTCTGTCGGATTTGAACGCAATGGCTTCAGCGAGGTGGATGTAGCGAAAGAAACAGCTGAAAAGCTGGGTGTCGAAAACATCAGCTACATCATAACTCCTGAGGAATACATGAATGAGATTCCGAGAATCATGTGGCATATGGACGATCCGCTTGCTGACCCGGCTTGTGTGCCCCTTTATTTTGTGGCAAGAGAAGCAAGAAAACATGTAACGGTTGTACTTTCAGGTGAGGGAGCCGATGAGCTATTTGGCGGCTATAATATTTACCGCGAACCACAATCCCTGGAAGTCTTCAATAAAATTCCTGCTATAGGCAAAAAGCTTCTTCGCATGATTGCTAACATGATGCCAGAGGGAATGAAGGGGAAAAGCTTTATCGAACGCGGTGTAACGCCAATGGAAGAGCGCTACATTGGAAATGCAAAAATGTTTACAGAGCAAGAGAAGCGCAGCCTGCTTCATGTATATAAAGACAGCTTAAATTATACGGATATCACTAAACCGCTATATGAAGAAAGCCGCGGCTATGATCCGGTTGACCGCATGCAGTATATCGATATTCATACGTGGATGCGCGGAGACATTCTATTGAAAGCGGACAAAATGACGATGGCTCATTCTCTCGAGCTTCGTGTTCCGTTCCTTGATAAAGAAGTGTTTGAAGTGGCTTCCAAAATACCGACCAGCCTGAAAACGGCAAATGGAACTACGAAGTATATTCTTCGCAAAGCTGCTGAAGGAGTCGTTCCAGACCATGTGCTGAATCGCAAGAAGCTTGGATTCCCTGTGCCAATCCGCCACTGGCTGAAAGACGAGATGAATGAATGGGCGAAAAATATCATTCGTGAAAGCAGCACAGATCATCTAATTAATAAAGATTACGTATTGCAGCTGCTTGAAGACCATTGTCAGGATAAAGCGGACAACAGCCGCAAAATCTGGACAGTTCTGATGTTCATGGTTTGGCATCAGGTATATGTGGAGAAAAAGTATTCTTTTGAAAAAGAGTATTTGTTAAATAAAGACTTGCAGCCACTTAAAGGCTAAAATAAAAACGTCCATCTGGTGAAAATTGAACTATACCCCGATTTACGGACAGTTTAAAAAGCGCCTATGCGGCTAGTAAATGGCCCCGGTATTGCTCCGGGGTCATTTTATTTAAGCCCCA
>NZ_SOEE01000018.1 GCF_004366035.1 Cytobacillus oceanisediminis | reverse complement strand
ATCTTAAATTAAACCAGCTAATAGGAGTCAAGAACTTCTTATTAAAAATATCTAATCCACCGTGTTATACTTTTGAAAGCAAGCCAAATAACCCTCCAAATACTTTTTGGAAGGTTTTTCTTAAGTTGCTGTTTTCTGTGGATTAAGCAAAATCCAGGAACTGTTCATTCCTTTTTAACATTGCGTAAATCCAGTGTAAAAGCTTGTTTACACAAGCTATCATTGCTACTTTTGAAGGCTTTCCTTCATTTCGTTTCCGATCATAATACTCTTTTAGCTTCTTGTTCCTCGAGCTTCTTATACCGCATAAAACGGCCATATACAAAGCGTGCCGTAATCGGCTTGAACCTCGTTTAGTAATATGATTTATAGTAGCTGTGAACTTACCTGATGAATGGACACTTGGATCTATCCCTGCGTAAGCCACAAGTTTTTTAGGGTGATTAAACCGGTCAATTTCTCCGATTTCGGAAATGATCGTTGCCGCGATTTTTCCTCCTATTCCGGGAATTGACTGGATTATCTTACATTCTTCAATTTCTTCTGCCAGGACATCTATCTCTGCCTCTATACTGGATAGGTGTTCTTGGTACTGAAGAAGCATAGTGATATACATATCCAAACTGAACAACTGACTTTGATACACACCTTGTTGGAAAGGATTTCGCTTAGCCGAATCTATTAATTTAGCTGCCCTCTCCCTGGCCCAACCCGCAGACCGTTTTATACGCATTTCCACAATTCGCTCCAGTATCTTTGCTTCACCAATCCTCAGAACATCTTCAGAAGTAGGAAACTCCTTTAAAACCTGAAGAGAGACTCTTGAAAATAAATCTCCAAATACTCCCCTATATTCCGGAAATACCTGATCAAGAATTGTGTGGAATTGAAGTTTTGCCTGAATGTAAAGGTTCGTAACGGCTTCGTATTGCCTTGACAATGTTCTTAGGTTTAGCAGCCTTAAGCCTCTTTTCTTATAAGGCTCAAATTCTTCCTTGTAATACAGAATACAAAGTTGATATGCATCAAACGCATCCGTCTTTACCTTTCTTAGACTGGTTTTCTTAGCCTGATGAGAAATGATGGGATTTACCAAAATATATAGATATTGACTTTCCTCCAGACATTGAATAATCGGTGTATGGTAATGCCCTGTAGATTCAAGAATTACTGCTGGTCTAACACCAGTCTTTCTTTCTATCTCTTTCAAAAAAGAGATGAAAGTATCTAAATCCTCAGTGATATGTTTTATCTTGAAGCTCTTTCCAAATGGCTTGTCTTTATCTAGAAATGCCTGAGCTTCACTTTCCCCTTTGGCCACATCCAGGCCAACAACTGGATTCAATAATTATCTCTCCCTTTGTTGTACTCGCCAGTAACCCCTATACCTTCCTGTAGTTCCATAGCTTCGCTTGTTATACGAGATCATTTGTCCCAACCAGCCTCAAACATCATTCTACAAGTAGGGGGCGAACAGTTTAGTTGACGAGATCTAACTCCCACGCACCCGTACGTTCTACCCTGGCTACTGAAATAATAGGTCCTATAAAAAAAGAGCAACCAGTAAAAACTGGTTAACTCAATAATACGAATGCACCCGTTAGTGAAAGAAGAAAGTTAGTGGCTAAAGCCCTTTTTAATTATCTTCCACCACTAACATTTATTATTTCTCCGAGGATATAATTTGAAGCATCGGAAGAAAGGAAAGCAATTACCTCTGCTATTTCCATTGGTGTTGCCGCCCGTTTAATAGGTACAGATGAAGCCATACGCTCAAGACGATGATCGTTTGGAGCAAATTTCTCATGAAAAGGGGTTTCTACCATTCCTGGTGCCACTCCATTTACAATAATTCCATAATCGACAAGCTCTCTAGACATACCAATCGTCATTGTATTTACTGCTCCTTTAGTCGATGCGTAGTGAATACTTTCTCCTGCACCTCCAATACGAGCAGCCGCCGAAGATACATTGATAATTTTTCCGTTTTTCTTCGGAATCATATGTCTTAGTACGGCTTGCGAGCATAAAAGAACACTATTTACATTTAATCTAAACGTTTTTTCCCATAGTTCTTCACTAATATCCATAAATGTGCTTTGATAGATGCCGCCGCCAGCATTATTAACCAACACATTAATCGTGCCAAATGAAAAAAGGGCTTGCTCAACCATTGAGTTCACTTCTTCTTTTTTCATCACATCAGCTTGAATTGCAATAGCTTCTCCACCTTGTTCTTGAATACGTTGGACAGCCTTCATAGCACCCTTCTCGTTTGAATGAAAATTAATAATTACTTTTGCTCCTCTAGATGCCACTAACTCGGCTGTGGCAAGCCCAATCCCTGAACTTGCTCCTGTGATAAGTATCACCTTTCCCGATAAGTCCTGCATAGTTTTCCTCCTAACAAAATGGTCGTTATAGTAATTCTACAATTTATGTCGTTCAACCTTTTGAAAAAGAATTTATATATGAAAATGACGATTTTGTTGGGTTATTAGCTAGCTTAATCAAGTATTTGTTATTCAACTAACCTGCCCGTTAGTTAGGTAAGAAAAAAAGCCGCCTAAGATGGCAGCTAGTTCTTTAAGTAAGCATCCCTTTAATAACCTGTTCGAATTGTGCAATAAAAACCATTTTCCTTGGTTTACATAAAAATACCATTAAAGAGAATATTATCCTGAGTTCAAATACATAATATCCTTATACTCTATTTTTACTTAAAAGGAGTAACATATGAATATTCAAAAAATGATAAGGAGTGTAGTTATGGGAATATTAAGTGGTAACCCTCATGATGAGCCCATGCATTATGGTGAGGTAGTTTCGACTTGGACTCATCTTTTAACAAATAACGGCATGATTGCAGGATATCAGTCTTTTTTTAATCATACTGGTGATCAGGACTTAAAAAAACTCATTGAAGAAGCGATACAAGGTTTAAAAAACGAGAACAATCAATTGCAAGACTTATTAAAAGCAAATGGAATTGGATTACCACCTGCTCCCCCGGATCGCCCTAATGCAAATCTTGAAAGTATCCCGGTAGGAGCCAGATTTACTGATCCAGAAATTAGCGCATCAATTTCAAAAGATACAGCTGCTGGATTAGTGACATGTAGTCAAGTAATGGGGCAAAGTATTCGAGAAGATATTGCCATGATGTATGGCCAGTTTCATATGGCAAAGGCACAATTCGGAATAAAAATGTTAAAGCTTAACAAAGAAAAAGGATGGTTAATCCCCCCTCCTCTACACTACAATGAATCTAAGGATTGCTAATGTATAAAGCGCCTCTTGTTAGGCGCTTTTTTCCTTTTAAAGCCTATTTTTTTCACAGTATATGTCAAATACCACATATAAGATGAATTTTATCATTTTTTTGTTTCACTAACATGTCCCTTTTGTAGAATAAGAAAAAGCAAACTGATTCGGCAGCAGATCTTGAATATCAGCACCCTTATGTTGAATAACCGCCTTTTCCGGTAGTGCATCTTTTTATAAATGTACCTTTAGAATAATAATTTCCGTTTTTAAACAGACTATTTAAAAAGCTAAAGGGATGATAAAATGTTGCAGGTTTGGATTAGAGTTTCCTTGTTTTTAATTTCTTGGCTATCTGTTATTTTTCTTCCTAATAAGAAGGAATTGTTTGTTAAATACCTACCCGTTTGCCTATTTTCTTCTTTGACCGTAATGTGTGAAATTTTTTATTTTACCACGCATAAGTTATGGACAGTAAAAGGGGGGCAAAAAAATCAGACACATACAGCATTCTTACTTTTATTTGGACCCTACATAGTTTTGACAATATGGTTTTTTTATTTATCGAAAGGGAAATTTCTTTTATACGCTTTAATCAATTTAGTTGCAGATTTAATATATGCTTTCCCAATAATAGCCTTATTCAAAAAGCTTAATGTTTTTCAAATTAAGGTGAAATCCATTAATTTCTTTCTGCTAATCTTTGCAGATGCATTACTTAACTTTGGGTTTCAAAAGGTTATTGAAAAAATATCCCTAAAAAATAACAACTTTTCCAATAGCTAGGTAATTTCCCTAGCTATTTTTATTACTATTTTCCCCAACCATTCTTACTGCACATTTTATGTCTAATGTGATATTACAGCATAGACTCTTATTAAATAAGCCTGCCCCGTTTGTTGTATAAGAACAAATGCCGTCTGGTTCTGTAATCTATCTCCCTGAATGCTAGATGTCATTCATCATATCCTGAACATTAATAAATCTAGGTCATTTTATATCCCCTAATAAATAATGGTAGAAATTGAGTAAATTTAAAATTAAAAGTAAATCCTACAAACGTTTTGGATACCTTTGGCATAAGGATCTGCCGTTATCGTGTCATGCAGTTGTTTTGCTTCTTCTGTAGCATTCTTCAATAAATACCCATGCTTTACCGCTTTAAGCATTTCTACATCATTCCCACTATCTCCAAAGGCAAATGTATTCTCAACAGAGATCCTATACTGTTTCATTACAAAATAAACTACTGCCCGCTTACCTGTATTTTGTGGAATAAAATCTACGTCAAAGGCATTTATCGGATCTCCAGCTAGAGAGTTACAACGGTTAATATTGAAGTTTATTCCACTATTGCGTGCTAATTGTTTTATGGTATCAAGGTCGTACTTAACCCTCGCACTATCTTCTATAAAATAATAATAATTCATTTTAAAGGATTGCTGACCAAATTGTGTTTGTTTTTGTAACTGTATCCCATATATCAGTCTTAAATCATTAATAAAATCTTCAACTACTCTATGGCTGAATCCTGACCTTTTGATTCTTTTCCTCCATTCTTGATTTTGATAAAATTCTCCTTTTGGATTGATCTCCCATAACTCCGTTCCTAGGTTTGATGCAATAAAATGCGGAAGGTAGTTCATCCGGGCTGCTCTCATTTTATTATGAATATCAGCCAAACTACTGCCTGTTACCCAACCAATTCTGATATTTTTCTTATGAAGAATCCTTTCAAGATACTCCTCAAGCTCATATAAATCTTCTAACTGCCAACCTTTTAGCTCATGCGGATAGTATGTTTCATCAAAATCAAATAGCATTAAGTAGTCAGGATTTCCGTTAGAATGGTACACTTTAAATGTCACGTTTAATGCCCCCCTGTTCTATGTTATTTTTAGGGTACAGGCAGGGAACGTTCCCAGGTCAATCTTTTTAGAGGTAAAATAAATGGCTACTATTATAGATATAGCTCGACTTAGTGGCGTTTCTAAGTCCACGGTATCACGCGTTCTCAATAATCATCCTCATGTTTCAGAAGACAGCCGAACAAGAGTAATGGAAGCAATAGAAAAGTTGTCTTTTGTTCGAAATGCACGAGGCGTACACCTTAGAACACAATCAACAAAAACTATTGGTGTGACTATCCCGGTCCTTGATCACCCTTATTTTAGCCCGCTTGTTGGCATGATTGCAGCAAAATGCAGAAAAGTTGGATATAAGATAGTGATTTTCCAAACGTTTTATTCTATTGATGAGGAATATGAGATTTATGAGAAGTTAACTGAAAATGAGCTGGACGCGGTAATTATCACCCATACTTTATTAGGTGAGGAGGAGATTAAACAGAAAGCTAGAGATAAGATAGTGCTTATTTGCAACGAACCACTTCAAACAAAACATTTAGATGTCTTTTCACTTGATGAAAGGGATGCAGTCTATTCGTCTACCCAATACCTACTGAAAGAAGGACGCAACCAACTATTATTTTGTGCGGATGAAGAAAGAACGCCACTTCAGCGACAAAGATGGGAAGGGTTTAAACAAGCTCATCTTGATTTAAATAAAGCATGTACTATTCAGCAAAAAATAAGTGGGTACTCTATGATTGAAGAAGGTATACTCCTGGGTGATGAAATTTTTTCAGGTCATTGCAAACATGATGGAATTCTTGCAGGAAGTGACTTTTTAGCTGCAGGCTTACTTTCGTCTGCTAAAAAACATGGTGTTTCTGTTCCAAAAGAATGTTCCATTATTGGTTTTGATAACCACCCAATTTGCCTGACAACTTTCCCTGCACTTTCTAGCATTCAAAATCAGACTGAATTGATGGTCAACGATTTGGTTACCTGTTTACTAGACAGACTTGGGGGTAAAGAATTTCTCACTGCAAGAAAAGCCTATAAAGGGGAGCTGGTGATTAGGGGGACCTAAGAGAGGAATTGGATATTCCTTTCTTCCTAATATTAACTATTTTGATATCAATCTATGATTCAGGATTAAATCGCCTTTATCAAAATTCAGGGGGGCTTATCCGTTATGTCTCCTATTGGAAGATCATCTTTATATAAGCTGAAGTAAACAATTACTTGAGTCCTGTACAAGAGTAAATCCCCCTAAAAATGTTTATTTTTAAATTATTTATTTTATCAACCTTCTTCAACAAACCTGCCCCGTTTGTTCAATAAGAAAAATAGATGCCGAAGCAACTCATTGTTTAAAATGCACTTAATTCTCTGTGTCTAAGAAATTTGGTTTTTAAGTAGAGATGCAATTTGATCGTTGAAAGGGAAATTCCCCTGTCCCACTTCTTCCTTTAACCTTTCTAGTGCTTTTACTGCCTCCACCTTTAATTCTTTTTGATACCCATATTTAGTACTATTTAATTCAAATTCTTCCTCATCAACTACTGTCCATTGATTATTCTTCTCCTGAATAAAATATAAATCTAAATCAACAAAACGTATTTCTTTGTTATTAAATATGGTAGGTTTTGCTACATTGCAATAAGTAGAAACAACTTTTCCGTCTTCAACTTCCATTGCAGCTGTGAACCATTCTTTCAAGGGAAAATACTCTAATGAGGTGTTATCAATAGTAAAAATATTATTTTTGGTATGGTGAATTAACTTACGGCCTGGTTTGCATAGTACAAGTAAATAATCAGAGGTGTGATGAAACAATTCACCTTCCCATTCATAGTGAAGAATATTAGAGAATTTAAGAGCTTTAATTTTTACAACATTACTCAATTTAATCATCCTTAAAATCTGTATTTGCATCATTTTTTGTTTTTATTTCACCGATTTGAACATCTTTTGTTAAAGACAATTCCTCAACCCAATCTATATTAGTTTTGTAGATAACTCCTTCATACTGAAAAATATCAGCAGCAGAATCCAATGTTAAAACTTCCTCGGCATCAATACTATCAATTGTTACTGTGGTTGCTTCTCCTTCATTAGAACATCCACTAATAATAAATAATGCTAATGCAATCAGGACATAAAATAACTTTTCAACCAATGTAATTCCCCCTTTTTATATTAGTCGGGAATACTCTATCCTAAGTTTCTTCTTGCACTAACCTGCCCCTTTTGTTTAATAAGAAAAGGCCATCAAATTTGGCAGCCGTATCTTCAATTAATGCACCCTATAGTGTAAGTGCATTACTTCACAAAGTAGTTCTTTATTTCAGGAATGCTGCCCTTTTATTTTAAGAAGAATGATCACAACGATATTAACCAATTAGATTTATTTAAGGTTCTGTATCCAGAACTAAAGAAAATAATAGATATATTACTTACATTAAATATGGAGAAAATCATACTGCGAGAAATTACTGGAATAGTATGACAAATATAACCACTAAGAATATAATGGGTTTATATAAAAGGATGAAAGGAGGATGGCTATGATTTATATTGCTCTTCTTCGGGGGATTAATGTGGGTGGAAAAAACAAAATTGACATGAAGTTGCTTAAACAAACTTTAGAAAAAATTGGGATGAATGATGTAGTGACATACATCAACACAGGTAATATTATTTTTTCGTACAAAGTCATATCAAAAACTGAACTATCTCGTATTTTGGAAAAAGCGATACATAATGATTTCAAATTACAAATTAAAGTAGTAGTTCGTAGTGTCGATGATATCAGAGAAATCATAAACGCTATTCCTGCCACATGGAAAAATGATAAGAATATGACAAGTGATGTCATGTTTTTATGGGATGAAATTGATGATGAATCAGTCCTTGAGAATTTGGTTATTAAACCAAATATTGACTCGGTAAAATATGTACCAGGTGCGATCCTATGGTCGGTTGACAAGAAAAATATAACCAAAAGTGGAAAGTCAAAGCTCATTGGATCAAAGATATACAAACAAGTTACGATAAGAAATGTCAATACCTCTCGTAAGATATATGAACTGATGCAAGCTCAAAAAAGTTAGTTCTCCCGATAATAATTATATAATTTGATTTTCATTAATTTGTTTGGAGCTCAGGGAATTAAAGGGAAGAGTTGAAGATCTAAGAGGTCGGCCGCTCTTTTTCTTCCTAAAGCAATCTGCCCCTTTTGTTGAATAAAAAGGGCGGTTGTAATGGAAGCCGTACTTTAAGCAGTGCACCCATTAGTTGAAGATAACTTTTACTTTTTTAAGACAGCAACTACACTTTTTTTAGTTATAAGTTTATTTCTTATGGACCTTAAACACCATATTGGACTGGAAAGTACAATAGTTTATTGGAAACCAATCGTTAAATTATCTGACTACGGAGAAATAGCGTTATCCGTCGTCATTAACCAACATATGAAGGCACTTCTGGGACTCAAAATAGCTCGACTACTCGCTACGACCCTAATATCACCTCTTACTTGAATATCATACTCT
Organism: Cytobacillus oceanisediminis; assembly: GCF_004366035.1. Classification (GTDB taxonomy): domain Bacteria; phylum Bacillota; class Bacilli; order Bacillales; family Cytobacillaceae; genus Cytobacillus; species Cytobacillus oceanisediminis_C. The sequence goes on along the minus strand of NZ_SOEE01000018.1, from coordinate 40,240 downwards.
CAAGGGTGATTAAAGTAATCCTCATAGGTTAATGAACTCCACTTCAAATCTTTTGGTATTTGGATTATATTCAAACAGTTTAATTCTCAAAAGGCTGTACAAATAGACCGTCGCCTTCAAGCCATTCTGCTATAAAAACATCTTTGTAGTCAGCAATATTTTGAGTATTTAATTGTGACTTTAACCAAAATTCATTAAATCCCAAATCAATAATTTCATCCCATAAAACCTTACCGTCTCTTATTAAAGTCACTGGAACTGAAACTACTTTTGAAGTCATATTAAAATCTTCCTGAGTTGTTTTTTGATACTTTGATTTTTTTAAAATACTAATCGAACCATTTGCCTCTAAATAACAAAAGGCAACCTCACGAAGTGAAAAGGTTTCACTCTGTCGAAGTAAACTTTGTAACTGGTTTATATTCATTCTATTTTTCCTTAATGCTTCTCGGTCTACAATTCCATTTTTAATTAGTGCAGAGGGTTTCCCTTCAAAAACCCCCCTGAATGCAAGGAATTTTTGACCTAGATATTCAACTGAAAAAAGTAATCCTCCCCAAATGGTCATCGAATAAACAATATAAACTACTCCTATTTTATGATCGTATAAAGCATTTCCTAATAGTTCTCCCAATACAATAGATGCGATAAAAGTAAAAGGAGATATTTGATTAATGATTTTTTTACCCAAAAACTTTACCATTATAAATAGAAAAAAAAAGCCAACTATTAATTCAATTGTTAAGTACGATAATTTCATTTTCTGTGAACCCCATTCATCTTTGACTTAAAATTATTTTCTCAACTATTGTTTTAATAATAGAACTCATCAATATTTTCGCCATATATTTGGAAAATATAAAAAATGACTGCATGACACGGAGGTGTAACGGGGGTTGAGAAGTTATTCGGGGAATTGGATGTACAGTCCCTCCCCTTCCATAAAATAAACAAAATGATTATTTAGATTTGCTGAGACATACAAAGATTTATTAAACTATCCTGCCCCTTTTTTCAACAATAAAATCCGCCTCAAAGCTACCTAGTACAGGAAATATATTATTACAATATTAACTTAGCTATAATCATGAAAAGTATTGCTATAAAAAAAAGCAAATGAAGAAAAATCCCAAATACCTTAACGGATTAGGTAATTCCTTTTAATCTATATCTGTGGGATACCTAAATAAAATCAATAATCTCTAGGGTGAAATGAAACTTGAAATACATTTCTCATTTTTCTCCAATTTGCTATACTATCCCTATCTTGCTAAAAGGTTGTGTCATATGGAATTAACAAAAAACCAGGAAAAGTTAAAAAAAAGATTGTCGTCGGTACAATTAATTGTTTCCTTTTATTTAATTGCGGTTATTATGTCAACAATCTTGTTAAGTTTACCAGTCGCACATAGACCCCATGTTGAACTGTCATTAGTTGATGCGTTATTTACAGCTGTCAGTGCGATTAGTGTAACAGGTTTGGGCGTAGTCTCGACAGCTGATACGTTCAGTGTACCAGGTTATTTTATTTTGGCTTTTATTCTCCAGTTTGGCGGCATTGGTATTATGACACTTGGAACGTTCATATGGATTCTCTTCGGAAAAAAAATAGGCTTAAAAGATCGGCAGCTCATTATGACAGATCAGAATCGTTCGACATTTTCCGGATTAGTCCAGTTAATGAGACAGATATTAATCATTATAATTATTATCGAACTTATTGGAGCCGTTATATTAGGAATTCACTTTCGAAACTATTTCCCTACATGGGAAGAAGCTTTTATACAAGGTTTCTTTGCATCAGTCAGTGCTACCACTAATGCAGGATTTGATATAACCGGCACTTCACTTGTTCCATTTGCACAGGATTATTTTGTTCAGTTTATCAATATGATTTTGCTTATCCTTGGTGCAATCGGCTTTCCTGTACTTATTGAGGTCAAGGAATTTTTAACACATAAAGGAGATATCCCTTACAAATTTACGTTGTTTACAAAACTGACAACACTTACTTTCTTTATCCTTATTGTTGTAGGTGCTGTTTTTATCTTTTTATTTGACAGAAACCATTTTTTTGCAGGTAAATCATGGCATGAATCTTTGTTTTATTCCTTATTCCAATCCATATCTACGAGAAATGGTGGATTAGCTACAATGGATGTAAGTGATTTTTCAGATCCGACTTTGCTTTTTATCAGCGGATTAATGTTTATTGGGGCATCGCCAAGCAGTGTTGGAGGTGGAATTCGTACAACCACTTTTGCAATTATGATGTTAAGCATTTACTTCTATGCCAAAGGAAAAGAATCAGTTAAAGTATTCGGCCGTGAATTGCATCCAAGTGATATTCATGGATCTTTTATTGTTATAACAACCGCTGCTTTTATTTGTTCTTTTTCAATTATTTTAATGACTATCTTTGAACCTTCATTCAGCATTATTGAAATTGTTTTTGAAGTTTCATCCGCTTTCGGGACAACAGGATTATCAATGGGCATAACATCTTCTCTTAGCACTCCAGGGAAATTTATTATCATGGCACTTATGTTTATTGGCAGAATTGGTATCTTTTCATTCCTATTTTTAATAAGAGGAAACACCGTTAAGGATAGATATAAATATCCAAAGGAAAAGGTGATTATAGGGTGATAAAACAAGATGGTTTGATTGTGATATTCAGTTGGATGTTTGCAGGGATGCTTTTGGCGAAAGTATCTTTATTTTTAACACTTGCTAACATCCATAGAGTATTATGGATTGAATACCATTCTTCTTTGACGATAATAACTATTACACTGTTATTTGGAATTTGCGGTTTTTTCTATGTCAAGGTTAAAAAAAATAAGAAAAGCTAATAAAGCTGCCGCTTTTAGGCAGTTTTTTTAATTTGGATATCATTTGGAATAATTATAAGCCTTATATTTTAGCAGCTGGGCTTTGAAGCATATGCACATGTTAGTTCAAGAATAAAATTTTTAAATACTCTGGAATTATCTGCTAATTTAAAGGAAGGAAGACATAAAAAAACAGGGGGCGGAGGAATTGAACTTTAGAATTTGTATTTTGCTAATAGGTTTTGAACCTGGTCTATTCTAAAGAAAAGGCAAATTAATGGATGATGAATTTATAAATAAATACGAAAAAAGCTCGGGGTCGAAAGTCTTGTATGATGTACGATGGAGAACCCTGGCTTTTAAGAATAACCTACAGTATTTTTAAAATAACGGATGGCATTGGTGATGGCGAGACCGAAGGCATAAACGGGGTAGATGTAAAATATAACGAAATTAAGACTAAGGGCACAAGTTGCTAGTAACCTTCTTTAATCTGAAGGAAGGCTCTTATGATTGAGTTTTCATTGAGAGAGGGATTAACCAAAGAAAAGGGATTCGAAATAGTCGAATTGTTAAATAAGAAAAGCCGCCTGGTTTAGGCAGCTCCTCTTGCATTCAACACTTATAGTGAACAAACTTTATCTATTTGTTGGATTAAAACTGTAATAAATTTAATAAATGGGTAAAAATACAATTTACTATTTATGAAACCAATTATTATACTAATAACTTTTTAAGATTTTTTTGAAACCCTGACTTTATATGATCATTCATTTCCAGGAATATGTTTCGGGAGATAGATTAAGGCCTTAAATAAATCTCCGTCAATTTGTATGTTGAATTTCCCTTTTTGTATTTCAATCAGGCTTTTCGCAATGGACAGTCCTAAGCCGCTGCCTTGGCTGGATCTCGATTCATCGCCTCTTTTAAAACGCTCCATTAATTCGTCTGCTGAGATATTTAACTCAGAAGCTGAGATGTTTTTGAAGGTAAGGAGGATTTCACTGCCCAATTCCTCAATAGATATATATACCCTTGAGCTTTTGAGGGCATATTTAAATATATTTGACAGCAGATTCTCGATGGACCTCCACAATAATTTCCCATCTGCTGTAATATATACTTTCTCCCGTGGATAACTCAGCTTAATATCTAAATCCAGTAATTCAACCTTGTCATTCACTTCCCCTAGCCCCTGGGTTATTAAAGACACGACATCTATTTTTTCAAAATGGACCGGTATATTTCCGCTGGACGCCTTTGTAGCTTCAAATAAATCTTCTGCCAGTATTTTTAGCCTTTTTGACTTTTGATCCAGTACTTCAATGTAATCTTTTGCCTTCGATGGGTCCTTTTCATCTTTCAATAAATCAACGTAAGTAATAATGGAAGTTAAGGGGTTTCGAATATCATGGGATACATTGGTAATTAGCTCCGTTTTTAACCGCTCACTTTTCAGTTCGTTATCTACCGCTTTTTTCAATCCATCCGTGATGCTGTTGATGTTGGCAGCAAGCCTGCTGAATTCTCCTTTTTCGCCTGCTTCAATACGGTGATGAAGATTCCCTTCCTTAATTCTCTCTACCCCGCTCTGTATTGAGTTAAAGGTCTTGATTTTCTTAAAGGCAAACCAGGCTGCCAGGCCAATCGTTACCGGAAACATGAAGAACGTTAAAGCAATTACTATCGGATAGCCGATGACAAGCAGTACCGTCTTTACGCCGGTGCTTCCGCTTTGATAGACATCTCCTATAAATTTAACCAGGTTGTGGATCAATGTAAAAATCAATGTATGTTTGAAAAGCGTTCTATTTTTGAAATGCTTTACGAGTGATAGAATCAGCACGAGTCCCAGAGCGGCGAAAGGAATCGTGATGGGTATGATCATTTTTTCTATATTCTCAAACACATCATCGACTAAAGCAACCCAAAATACTATAAGCATAGTACATAATACGATTTTGATGTCATTGTATAATTTATCTGCTGGATGCAAGTGAAGTTCTTGGTCCTTAAATGACTTTCTGCCTATTATGAGCACAAGGTAAAAAAACGAAAGAATAAATCCAGCCAGGAATACAAATACTTGATATGCGTTTTTTCCAGCAATGGCTTTGTTTTCTTGCCACTCTTCTGTTTTAAGATCCAGCAATTCTTCCGGAAAAGCAACATACACAACTGTGTTTCCTGTATCCAATTCATCCATTTGCTCAGTTATTAAATGCAAATGTTCATTTTCTTCCGTTTCTTTTGGATAAAATACTCGTTTGTATCCCTCGAACAGCATATAAGAAGGATAGTTTTCAAACTGTTCTTTTTCGGTCTTTGTACTGTTTTTAAACACATTTGTACCATCACTGGCAAAAAACATCAGATCTGAATCCTCAATATTCTGCAAGAGCAAATGAAATTCTCTTAAATCCTCCCTGATCAGCTGATCATTTTCCTGAGAGAGTGTGTCTGCGTACTCTTCTTTAAACTTTTTGAAATTTTCTTCTTCACTTAATTCAGGACTATAACTTCTGGATTGGTTCCGAAATTCTGAATATAAATTCTCTTCCACACTTCTCCATTCATCCTGGCTGATTGTTTTGCCGCTTAAAATATGCTCCTCATTCTTATATTCTCCTAATATTCTTGTGAGATCACCGATGAGAGCCTCATTTTCCAGCACATATGCCCTGCTCTCTAAATAATCGCCTTCAACCACGCTGCCAAATTCCCCATCATTTAAGATCTCTACTTCAACAAATGCTCGAAGGATTCCCGTAAAGCATAAGATGGCAATAATGAAAACAATTATTTTCGTAATGACAGAATGACTATATTTTTTCAACTTTATATCCAACTCCCCACACCACCTTTAAATATTTTGGCTCTTTCGGATTTATTTCTATTTTTTCTCTAATCTTTCTGATATGAACGGTTACTGTATTTTCAGGACTAAAGGATTTTTCATTCCATATCTTTTCATAGATCTCTTCGATGGAAAAAACTCTTCCGGCGTTTGCAGTCAGAAGCTTTAATATCTTATATTGTACGGGTGTGAGATGGACCTCCTTCCCATCAATCGTGACTGTTCTCCTTTCATCATCGATCATAAGTCCCCCAGTCTGATATACATTGCTTCTTGTTTCGAGACTTCCAAATGTCGTATATCGTCTCAGCTGTGATTTAACCCTTGCGATTAGCTCCAAGGGATTAAATGGCTTGGTGATGTAGTCATCTGCCCCTAAATTCAAGCCTAAAATTTTATCCGAATCCTCCGATTTGGCAGAAAGCATGATCAATGGGATATTATTTTCTTCCCTAATCTTCATGGTAGCTCTAATCCCATCCATCTTGGGCATCATAATGTCCATGATAATAAGATGAACCTCATGATCTCTGATTACTTCAATCGCTTCTTCTCCATTAAAAGATTTAAGTATTTTATAGCCTTCGTTTTCTAAATAAATGCCTATCGCATCTACAATGGCTTTATCATCATCACAAACCAATATGTTCATGAAAATTCACTCCTAAGTATGATTGTCAATATTAATCCCATCCCTTTATTATTCCTGCTAATAGAATAATATCAATTAAATCTTAACAAACACTTTATGCAATTCTTAAGATTTTCTTAGTGTTTTAAAAGAAACAGCCATAAATCGGCCATCCGTATGTTTACTCATAATAAAAGGGATCAACATGATGAATCTCTCTCAATTTTTTTTAGCCATTATAAGAAACATAATAATCACCACATAATTAAAGAAGCAATCCCTTTCATCGCAGGATTGAGTGGGATTGCTTCTTTACAGAACAAGCTGCAGTAAAAGACAAAAGGACCTGCTAATGCAGGTCCTCGCAAAATTAAGCCGTTACGGATGCAGCGTATTTTTCTTCCAATGTCTTCTTTAATAATGAAGCTAATTCAAGCATTCCATATTTTCCTGCTCTCGCTTCTGCATCAGAGTTATAGTTTGTGTTGGTATTGATATCATAAGTGTAAATATCACCTTCAGCATTTCTAATAAATTCAATGCCAGCAACTTGAATATGATTCCTGGCAAGAACGTCTTTATATTTTTCTAAAATTTCGTCCTCAAAATCTTCAATGATCTGGAACTTAGGCTTCTCTTCAACCTCTTCTCCTACCGGGCAGAATAAGTCGCCAATCTGGCATGCGTCCGCTGGGCAAAGTTCAAATCCTTCCGATGTATCAACCCTTACGGCATAAACAAAATTGCCTCCGACAAATTCACAGCGGGTGATATAGCTTTCAGGAGATTGAATGTATTCCTGAATAAGGGTAATGCCATCAACAGGTTCTTCGAAGGAAGGTCCCTCCACATAAGCTTTTAGAGCTTCAATACTATGGAATAATTGAACACCCAGGCCTTTGCCGGCACGGTTATGCTTCGTGATAAACGGCTGTCCTGCAAATACTTCGGCCGCCTTAATAATATGTTGTTTTCCCACCGCTGCAATTGTTTTTGGAGTCCTGACACTAGACTTGTTTAACTCCAAGTACTGCAAAACCTTGCTAACTTCCAACTTTAGAGCGCTCGTTCCATTTAACACTGTACGGCCATGTGCTTCAAGCCAGGCCAATACTTGTCCGGAAAATTCAGCCGCAAAACGATGATCGCGGGTGTGAGAAGAAGCACTCATTCGGCTATAGAAGATTCCTTCCGGCGGTTCCGCCGATAAATCCAGCGTCCCTTCGTCTAAATGCCATTCTTCATAAGGAACACCCAGTTCCTCCAGCCTTTTTGTCAAATGGACTGTCCACTCACTATTTTCATGAATTACATATACCTTGCTCATTATTCAGGCCCCTTTCTAGCTCTTTATTAAACTGCGTTTTTGTTCCACTAATGGCATAACCGTTTTTGCAAAGCGTTCCATTTCCTCCAGCTGAGGTGAGAATTGCAATAATAGCAGGTCCAGGCCAGCTTCTTCATATTGTAAAATCCGATCAGCAATTTGCTCTGGTGTTCCTACTAGGTTTGGCCGCAGACCTCTGTTAGAGACAGAGTAATCCTGCAGCTGAATCTGCTGCTCTAATTGTGATTTTGTAGTGAAGTCCTTAAAGCCTGCATAACCGCTGGAATCCTTCACAGTCGTGACTTTTTCAAGCTCAGCAAGAGCCTCTTCTTCTGTATCACGGCAAATAACATAAGCAGCCATTCCAAATGAACTGAATGGCGCATTGCCCGTTTGTTCACGCCGTTCCTTCATTTCTCCTATTTTCCGCTTAATCTCTTCAGCCGTTCCGCCGTGCATAACATAAGCATCACATTTTTCTGCAATGGTCTGCTTGCCTTTTTCACTTTCACCACCTGCATAAAGAATCGGGTTAGGTCTTTGAACTGGCTTTGGAGCAAGCTTCGTGTCCTTTAGGTTGTAAAATTGGCTGGAATAATTGAAGGTTTCTTCCGTCCACAGCCCTTTTAGAACATCGATGAATTCCTCGGTACGTGCATAACGCTCATCATGCTCTGTAAAAATACCGCCATATTGACGGGCTTCTTCGGCCCACCAGGCAGAAACCACATTTAGAGTAAAGCGGCCGTTGCTGATTTGATCGATATTGGCTGCCATTTTTGCTGCTACAGCAGGATTATGAAAACCGGGACGGACCGCGGTCATAATTTCAATTTTTTCTGTCACGGCTGCCAGTGCGGCTGCCGTGGACCAGGCTTCAAGAGAATCATGATCCGGTCCTTTAATATCATTTAAATATAATTCAGCGATTAATGTAGTCGAGTATCCCCATTTTTCAGCCGACTGAATGACGTTTTTAGCATATTCAAAGGTTGGCGGCATTTTTTCGTCTTCCACATTTCGCAGCCATCCTCCAAAAATCGGCAGCCAGAAACCATATTTCATTTTTCTTCTCTCCTCTTGCATTCTAAATAACTACTTTTCGCATAATTTAAGTTGGATATATAAACATTAAAAAAACTCTCCTCCTAAGAAGAGAGTTTTATAACCCTCTTCTCATCTTTCAAGCGTTGCGCTTGCTGGAATTGGCACAGTATTCATCAGAACCTGCTGCCGAGGCTTCAAAGGGCCAGTCCCTCCACCTCTCTGGATAAGAAGAAAAATATTCAATTTTTTAATTATTTAAAGCGATAATAATTTAAATTCATCAAATTGTCAACCAATTATTTCTGAACTCTAAATATTGTTAAGACTCCCTTAATAAATGCACTAATACATATCCTTCTGAGTAAAATTCCAAAACGCAACAGCAAGACAAGCGGCAGCCCAAATCCCAAGAATGGTTAATGAAAATGGCAGTGACATCCCTTCAATCGGCGGAGCTTGACCTTCCAAGTAGTTAATCAGATCAAAGTTCAAGTTCACTAAATACTTGGAACTCGTCCAGCTCGAACCGATAGAAGATAACAGGGTGCCTGCGATTAACACCGCCATCATTGCCCCGATTCCAGTCGCTGTATTTTTCACCAGAACTGATATCATGATGCTTATGGTTCCAACAACCGCTGTTACCACCCAGGCAAGCCCAACTGACATCAGCAGGTATTCCCACATCGGCAGGGTATGGATATATTCCGTTGAAAACTCACCAGATGCAGAAGCTTGAAATCCGGTCAAAATAGGTGCGGTCCAGCCATCATATCCGAGCACGATACCTGAAACCCCATAACAGACAATCACGGTTGCCGCCATCAGCATAGAGGTATACAGCAAAACCGTCAGCCATTTAGCCATCAGGATTTTCCATCGTTTAACCGGCCGGGACAGTAATGTTTTGATGGTGCCATCATTATATTCCCCGCTCACAATATCAGCCATTATAATAATAATGAATAAAGGCAGGACAAGTGTGATTCCCTGCGAGAAAAAGATGCGGATAAACGTAGGGGCTCCAGGATAGTTCGGGTTGATATCGTTGTCCAGATAATACTGCTTTTGCTTCAGATCAAATTCAAGGAACTGTCTGAACTCGTCCTGGATTCCACTCGAGGCCAGCCGATTTTGCCGATCGACAATCTCCTGCTGAAGCTCCACTCTCCAGTCCAGAGTGCCCTGCTTTTCGATTTTCTCCTGTATCTCCCGGTATTGTGCGTATGTAAACATAGAGACTAGAATGACTAAAATGACGATGACAACCGCCAGGCGTTTTTTGGAAGCAATTTTCATCACTTCATTATGAATCAGGCCAATCATATTTGGATTAGACAATATGATCGCCTCCTGTCAAACTAATAAATAGATCCTCCAATGTCTGCACTTTCCTTTCGATCGTCCATACTTCAATACCCGCCTTCATTAAAGCTTCATTCAGGATCGAGGTTCTGCCTTCATCCATAAGAGTGTGTATAGTATGGTCATCGTATAGTTCTGCAGCCTGGACATATGGGGATTCTTTAAAAATAGCAAGTGCACGAAAAGAATCACTGACTCTCCAATCCACACCAGATGACAGTGCACCAACTAAATCGCTTACGCTGCCGACCTTCACGATTTTCCCATGGCTCATAATAGCCACACGGTCAGCCAGCAACTCGATTTCACTTAAAATATGACTGGATACGAGCACCGAAAGGCCCGTATCATCGACCAGCTTCCTGATAAATGTCCGCAGAGCTTTGATTCCCATCGGGTCCAGTCCATTAGTAGGCTCATCCAGTATAAGCACATCCGGACGGCCTAACAATGCTTGTGCAATACCAAGGCGCTGACGCATTCCTAATGAATAGGTCCGAACCTGATCATCAATTCTTGCAGTTAGATCAACCAAATCAATGACCTCTTGGATTCGTTCTTCATCCACATCAGGCAGCATCCGTGCAAAGATTTGCAGGTTTTCGCGCCCGCTCAAATACTTATACAGCTCTGGGTTTTCGACGATAGAACCAAGCCGCTGCATCGCTTGAACAAATTGCTTTCTTACATCAAAACCGCAGATGTTAATCTTTCCGGACGTTGGCTTAATGAGCCCAACGAGCATCCGGATCGTGGTAGTTTTCCCGGCACCATTAGGACCCAGGAACCCAAATACTTCTCCTGGATAAATTTCGAATGATATATTATCAATAATCGTTTTCTTTCCAATTATTTTCGTTACATTTTTTAATTGAACTGTCGGCTTTAAGCTCATAGCATCACCCTTGTTCTATTCTAACTAAATTTTCGAATAATGACTCTTTTAAATACTCAATTTGAGAAGAATTTGGATACAATTATAAGAAAAAGAGAGGTCAAATGATGAAAAAATGGATGCGGCAGTTATTTTTAACACTATCCCTTGCACTGACAGTTCTTTTTGGGTATGGCCTATTCAGTGCCTACATGGATGTTACCAGCCCGCCCCGAGCGGAAATATTAGTGAAATCAGAAGAACGTCCTGCCACACCTGGCGATACATATATCGCACTTGGGGATTCATTGACCAGGGGTGTCGGCTCATCAAATGGAGAAGGTTTTGTCCCGCTGATTGGAAATGTACTTAAAGAAAATCATACTGTTGAACGTTTCCAAAACCTGGGTGTAAGAGGTGCCAGAATTGAAGATTTGCTGGCCCAGTTAGAACAAAAGGAAGTCAAGAGATCTCTTAAAAATGCCAAAATCATTACCATTACAATTGGGGGAAATAACCTATTTAATAGCGGGGAGATCCTAAAAAAATATTCAGAAGAAACCGCCCTTGGCATCCTGGAGACCCAAATTCCGAATTTGGAAAAGACGTTTAAGCACATTCGTGAAAGTAATCCGAATGCAGTCATACTCTATATGGGGCTATATAATCCATTCAAGCAATCGCCCAACGGGGATTCATTTGATTCCATCATCCAAAAGTGGAATGAGTCTGCCCGTACACTAGGCTTGAAATACAGCGTTCAAGTAGTGGATACTTTCAATCTGGTCACGGATGCCAAACGTGATCTTTCCAGTGACGTTTTCCATCCGAATGATTCTACTTATCAGCAAATAGCTGATAGCATGTCACTTGTCATTGAAAAAAGTATCATACAATAGGAAAAAGGTGAATCTACAGTCCACATGAGGTCTGAACTGCAGATTCACCTTTTTCATTATTACATGCTTCATAAACCTTTATCCATAGTGTCCTATGGGCTATGATTCCGTTAATCCTATAATGGTGTACTTACCCTAACTGGCGTTTGAATTCTTTAACTGCGAAGAAGTAAGAGATGACCATGATGCCGACGCACCAGGCAAGCGCGATCCAGATGCCGCTGCCTACAGATCCTTCATACAAGAGGGCACGGATCGCATCCACGATTGAAGTCACGGGCTGGTTCTCAGCGAACACACGGACAACTTTAGGCATGGTATCGGTTGGAACGAAGGCCGAACTGATAAAAGGCAGGAAAATCAGCGGGTAAGAGTAGGCTGTCGCCCCTTCCATAGACCCCGCTTTTAATCCGGGAATGACGGCCAGCCATGTCAGCGCCAGCGTAAACAGTCCGAGTATCCCTGCTACCGCGAGCCAATCCAGTATATCGGCGCTGGAACGGAAGCCCATCAAGAGAGCTACGAGGATAACTACCCCAATAGTAAGCGCATTGGAAACAAGCGAGGTCAGCACGTGAGCCCACAATACCGATGAGCGCTTGATGGGCATCGTAATGAAACGCGCCATCAGCCCGCTCTTAACATCCGAAAACAGCCGCACGGAAGTGTAAGCGACGCCGGATGCGATAGCCATCAGCAGAATTCCCGGCAATAAATAATTGACGTAATTGTCCGATCCTGTCTCTATGGCCCCGCCAAATACGTACACAAACAGCAGCATCATCATAATCGGCGTAATCGCCACCGTAATAATCGTATCCGGGCTGCGCATGATGTTGCGCATTAAACGGCCTAGTAATACCCCTGTTTTGCTTTTCATTTACATCTCCTCCTTTTTGCCGATGATTGCGAGGAAAATTTCCTCCAATGTCGGCTGCTTCTCGATATACTCCACTTTTGCTGGCGGGAACATCTCTTTGAGTTGGGCAAGTGTACCAGTCGTGATGATTTTTCCGCCATGCAGGATGGCGATTCGGTCCGCCAGTTGTTCGGCTTCCTCCAGGTACTGGGTCGTCAGCAAGATGGTCGTGCCGCTGCTGGCCAGCTCCTTGATGGTATCCCAGACTTCAATTCGTGCTTCCGGATCAAGCCCTGTCGTTGGTTCATCGAGAAAAATGACTGCCGGTGTCCCGATCAGGCTCATAGCGATGTCAAGCCGGCGCTTCATCCCTCCGGAATAATTGTCCGCCCGGCGGTTGGCCGCCTCGGTCAGGCTGAATCTCGCAAGCAGATTATCAGCGACTTGAGCGGGATTGGAAACTCCCCTCAGCTTGGCGATCATCATCAGGTTTTCCCGCCCGGTGAGCATGCCGTCTAAAGCTGCGAACTGCCCTGTCAGACTGATGCTTTGGCGAACATGATCCGGTTGACGCTGAACGTCAAAGCCGCAAATACCTGCTTCTCCGCCATCGGACTTCATCAGCGTCGAGAGGATGTTGACGGTCGTCGTCTTGCCCGCTCCATTTGAACCCAGCAGGGCGAAAATTTCGCCACGCCGCACCTCAAAATCCACTCCCTTTAAGACTTCCTTATCTTTAAAGGATTTTTTTAACCCTTTTACAGAAATCGCTGTATTGCTCATACTTTTTTCCTCCTTATAATTAGCGCCTTGCGGAGCTGGATTGTCTACAACCCTCTACTTAGTCTTACATATATTCTGTATGACTTAGTACTGGAGTAAAAATGAAACTGAATAGTGCAGGTGACAAATCACATTTGTAAAACACCTATTCAGTCGGTATTATCTAGTGAATTTACTTTTTTCCCAATCGCTTCATGATACTCTCATTCAAATCTTCCCGATACTTGGCGACATAAGTTTTAGCATTTGCCACTAGTTCGTCGGCAAAGGATGCCACGTCATCCCCGGTGATTTCAAGCACTTGTCTGCCTTCCGCCGCACCGGCTTCGAACAAATCGATTAATTCATACTGCATGTGCAGCATATCCATCCCGTTGCCCGCTGAGAAATTCCACATGTAGTTTTGAATTTTCTTAAATACAAACTGGTAATCCTCTGGAAGTGCTTCAACCCGTGCCATCATCATCTTGTATTCTTTTTTATCACCAATCATTTTTTTGAACATATCAAACATGTTATTTTTCCTCCTTTTTTATAAAGCTGAACAAGACACTCCAAAAATATCTGACAGAATATCTTATGAAACTAGGTTGACTTCAAGACGTTGATTTTTGATGATACAAAATCCCATTTCTCCCAAAATAATTCAAGTTCCTGGCGGCCCGCATCATTAAGTGAGTAAAATTTGCGGGGCGGCCCCATATCTGACGGTTTCTTTTCCACGTTCACCAGCTTTTTCTTTTCTAATCGCACGAGGATGGTGTAGACCGTCCCTTCCACGACTTCGGTAAAACCAAGCTGGTTCAGCCGGCGGGTAATCTCGTAGCCATAGGTTTCATGTCGGCTGATGATTTCCAGTACACAGCCTTCCAGCGACCCCTTCAGCATTTCAGTTAAATTTTCCATGTTCTGAGCCTCCTCTATTGTGTCTGACTTATATTCAGTATTACTTAGTACCAGGGGAAAATTTTTACTGGACAGCTTTTGGGAACCTCCCGCTATTCAGTATTGCTTATTACAGGTACATTGTAACACCGAGTAGCGAAGGGTGTCAACTATTTATCATAAGAATAATTTAATTTGGTCAACTGCCCAACAAAAAACTGCTTGATTAACAGCTTATGAGCATCCAATGCAAAAACAAATAAATGACAACCCGCTATTTCTCCCATAGCTCGGCCAGCCGGCCTTCTGGGTCTTTGATCCAAATAAACTTTCCAAACTCACTATCCTCTTTTTCCTTAGCAAGTGGTACATGAATTTGTTCAAGATGCTTAATAGTCTCGTTTAAATTATCTACTTGAAAATTTAACATCACATGTTGTTCTGCTGGAAAATAACTGTCATTCTCGGCAAAGAAAGAAAAGATAGTCTCATTGCCTAATTGGGGTTAAATCAAAGTCCTATTTCAATTTTCCATTTCAATCTTCAGCACTTCACTATACCACTTTTTTACAGCATCAAGATTCTTAGTTCTACAAAATATCCCGCCGAGCCCTTTTATCATCGTAACTAACTCCTGTCACTTTTTATTTTTTCGCTTTCTTTACTAACTTTAGGATTTCTATAAAAAAAGGAACTGCTGCACACAGTTCCTTTTTTATACTCCTCCAATGACCAGCTAAATCCAGTCTGCACTTTCATCAGCAAGCCTTTGTAAATCATTCATAAAAACACCAGCATGATACCCATCACAAACAGCATGATGCATTTGTAAAGAGACTGGAAGGAATAATTCATCATTTACTTGTGAATACTTCCCTCCAGTTATTATGGGCAAGAGAAAATCCCCGCCATTATTAATATTTAAATTAAATGCGGTAAAAGAACTCCATGGAATCATAGAGATCGGAATAGTATTATCTGGTATAGGTGTTTTTGGAAATAATCGCCCCGTACCATTGTATCTTTCTTCATCATTTTCATATTGAGCATGAAACTCAGAAAAAATTGATAAGTTTGGTGACCAGATGCCAGAAAATGTGTGCGTCATCTTATCAAAAATGGTATAGAGAGGGCAAATCTCTGTCCAATAACCTAAATTACCTTCTGAGTTGAAATTCATTCTAAATTCTCTGTGGGCGTTAACGATTTTTGTCACTATAAAAATAAACGCAGGATATAACTTATAATTCTTTTTCTTTAAGTTCTTCATAAGTATCGTAATATTTATTTCATTCGTCAGACTGAATGTTGTCTGCTGCTGTAAATAGTGTTCAAAATATTCTTTTCGATCCCACTTATCACGATTAATACTGTTAAATTTCATACTCAACGCCTCCTAATATAATTAAATTTATCTTAGGAGGCTATTTTCACTGCTTTTTTCATGACAGTCATCCTTTTTTATTCAATATTTCTTTATATTATCAAGTATCCCTAACTAGTTTCAACAAGCTTTCTCCACTAACAAGCTCCTCAGTTCAAAAAGCAGTATTAAAGAATGGCCTCTTCCTATATTAAAACTCATTCATGTTTGATATGACACCTTTTAAGATTTCTATTGATTTTATTGGGTCATCATCAAGCTCTAAACTGTGATTGCCACCCTCAACCACTTTTAATATAAGAGTTTGGTTCTTTTTCAATTTTTCAAAGCGCTCATCAATGAAACAACTATCCCGATCTCCCATTATACAAAGTCCCTTATGATCACTATGAATCATTGTGTTAAATACGTCATCTCTTTGCAGCAATGGCGTCAGCCATACGGCTTTTGCATCTTTAAACATGGTATTATCAAGCAGATAACTCAAAGCTATTGTTCCGATTGATTTAGCCACAAAATAATAATTACTGTATTTCTTGTTCTTGATGGCACTGTCGATTGCATGTTGTACATCTCTAGTGAAATCCTCTTCACTTAGAACAGACATCTCTTCCCTGCTAAATGTATAGTTAATGTGTAATACATCAAAACCCTTTGTGTAAAATAACCCTGTTGCAAAGTGCAGCAGCGGAGCTTTTGTTGTATAGCCAGCCCCAGGCAAGACAATAACTAACCTGTTTGTTTCTCTCTTTTGTTCTATCATTCTAAAAGGAATACTTTTTGAACCAGCAATACTACGATTAGTCAACGTTTACTCACTTCCTAAGTTTTTATTGGTATCTATTCTTGACCATTAGCCTATATTCCTTTTTCAAGTGAACTGCCCCCTTAAGCAACATGAAAACCAATTTAGAGCAGTAATCGAAATTTCCCTTTGCATTTTTTATATAAATAATCAGTGATCAGCTTATCGGATTGATGTTTTTTGTCAGTGCTTGTTCTACCCAATTAAATGGAGCATTCAATTGAGTTTTCACTGAGAGAGGGATTGACCAAAGATAAAGCATTTGGGATTGTTGAATCTAATATTGAAGAAACAAAGAAGTCACAATACATGTTGGGATGGAACTCTTCATTCCTCTCTCAATCGTTCATATTTTTGGATTGAAACCATTGCGATAATTCTTGCTGCTGCAAAGTATAAAACCCCAATCATCTTCATTGGCTTTTGTTCACTAAACAAGTATTCACTCCTGTTCTTTAGTCTAGGAAAGCGCTCCATAGGTGATGATAATAAAAAATCCAAGTATTGCTCCCCGTGAGCTTAATTTCTAATACGCCCAATCAATATGCTATAATTTGGAGGGTAAATTGAAGATAGAGGTGACAATCCTTGGCCATACATGTCGTACTATATCAGCCGGATATTCCGGCCAATACCGGAAATATTGCCCTTACTTGTGCTGCAACGGATACATCCTTGCATTTAATCCGGCCGCTCGGCTTTTCAACAGATGAAGAAATGATCAAGCGGGCAGGCTTTGATTTCTGGAACTCTGTGAACATAACGTATTATGATTCAATGGATGATTTTTTTTCAAAAAACCAAGGAGAGTTTTATTATATTGAAACCTTTGGTGAACAAGCACATTCATCCTTTGATTTCAGTGATCCTTCAAAGGAGCATTATTTTATGTTTGGAAAAGAAACAACGGGCTTGCCAAAAGACTTACTGGAAGAAAATAAAGATCACTTTTTAAGAATACCCATGAATAATAATGTACGTTCACTCAACCTTTCGAGCACAGCTGCTATTTTGGTGTATGAGGCTCTGCGCCAGCAGGGATTTCCCCATTTAAAATAAAACATCTTCCTCTCTGGAAGATGTTTTGCACTTTTATAATAGACAAATCCCAATTTTAATTTATGTATCTGCTTCAAACGGAATGCTGGTTTTCTTTCTTGTTCCCCGCGTTTAAATATCCCGCTATCACAATAAGAAAAAGCTGCCGAATGACAGCCCAGGATCCCGCTATCGAATTGATTAAATGACACCTTCAGATCAGTCATTTTTCCGGTTTCAGAATAGTTCTTTGCAGGGGAACGCCCCCCATCGAAACATTGCGTTCTATAAAAATATAGGTCTTGCCATCAATAATGAATTTTCGATTCCCTATATAACTGGCATCTCTCCCTTGATTGACAAGTTCACTCTGTATTGCTTCAACATACTCTTTAAAATCCACATACCTCTCATCCAGATCAATGGTGATATGATTTTTTCTATAGCCCATAAGCCAATTAAAACCAATCAGGCATATACCGAGTATGGCCAAAAATAATATGATTTTCATATTAATGTATCACCCTCCTTTAAATTCTTTTTTCCGCCTATACCTAATGTATGATTTAGTAGGTGTTACGTTTCATTTAAAGAAAAAGATTCCTCTAGTTTATTTGACTTCAAAAAAGAAATAAGTTTCTCATCTCTTTCCCTTGATAACTTACCTAACCAGATTAAATGTCCCCAAGAATCAAGTACACTGATTTCAGAGTGTGGAATATTTTTGTGGGCATGATAAGGATGTTTCAGTGGAATAAAACCGTCATTTTTACTATGAAGAATCAAAACAGGACTGGATATGGATCTTAAATCTCGGCTGGTTAATTCCTTGGCTTGTTTAATGTCAATAAGAAAACCACTGCCTGATCGCTGACGATTATTCATCTTGTTGAATTCCGCCACATCGGTGTCACCAATTCTTTGTTTAATGTCCTCTTTTGAGAGGGAACTAAACTGCGAAGACATCATGTTGAACATTAGCTTTGAAAAGGAATTACTGAAAAAACCAAGCATCTTCCATGTGAACCCTTCAACAGATGGCCGAAAGATAATGTGTGCTGCCTTATACTCCAGATCCTTAGGTGTCAGCCATTCCTTTGAAACCGCACTCTCTAAGGTAAGGCTTTTGACTCTTCCTGGAAATAAAGAGGCAAATCGGATTCCCGTTGGGCCGCCAGCCGATAAAGCTATTACATGAGTTTGCGTAATTCCAAGATGATCTAACAACTTTGCATAATATTCACAAGAAGTGACTAAACTTTCTCCCATTTCTTTTGAAGTCTTTCCATATCCTGCTCTCGATGGGGTAATAATGGAATAACCATTCTCCACTAAACCTTTATAGCCAAATTCTTCGTTGCAATTTGAGTGGCCTCCATGAAATACAAAAATAGGCTCCCCTTTCCCAATAACGGAATACTCGATGGTCATATCGTCTATTGAAAATAATTCAACACTTCTCTCCACACTTTCATCTCCCTGATTACTTATCTCTCTATCTCAATACTAACATAATATTCCAGACACTAAAAAAAACAGAGGGCTATTTTAGTTCCTCTGTTTTTTCCTGCTAACCTATAATCCCTTTTTTACCTTCTGCTCCATCAGCTGGGCCACTTGCGCAGAATTAAGATCATTCTCTTCATAGAGTTTATGAATGATGTTTTGATAGTCTCTTTCATTCCTGTTCTGGCTTAATTTATTGGCAGCTTGAATTTCCTTTACCTTAATCTTGAATCCAACAATTCCTTTTATCTGCTGTTCTAAAAGCTCCGGAGAAAGCTTATTCCATAAGACAGGATTTTTGCGATGTTTTTCATACTTTTGAAGCAGCATGGCCAGGTCCTGCTTTAATTCCTCTTCGCTCAGAATACTGGCTTCTCCATATACATGGACAGCCTGATAATTCCATGTCGGGACATTTTCTTCCTCATACCAGGAGGAAGAAATGTAAGCATGTGGCCCCTGGAACATCACCAGCACATCTTCAGAGGCTCGGAATGTTCTCCATTGCGGGTTTCCATAAGCCATATGCCCTGTTAAATAGAACGTATCTCCTTCTTTTATTAACTGCAATGGCAGATGAGTGGCAATGGGTCTTCCATGTTTGGTCGTGACCATCGTGCCAAACGAGTTATTTTGAACAAACTCCCATATTTCATCCGCATTTGTGACTTTATAATATTTAGAAATATACATGATCATCCGCCCTTCGAAAAAATCATTTGAGAATCTTGGCCATTATAAAATCTGTTTGTTCTTCATCACCCATATAAAAGGAGTGGGCTCCCGTTTGGACAAATCCCATTTTCTTATAAAAGGCAATTGCCTTTTCATTTTCTTCCCATACACCTAGCCAAATTTTCTTCTTATTGCGTTCTATCGCGAATTCCAGTGCTTTATTGATTAGGTATTTACCAAGCCCCTGTTTCTGAAAATGGCTTCTGATATAAACCCTCTCGATTTCGAGTGCTTCATCGCCCATTTCTTCAGTCTGAGCCTCATCTGTATTAACCTTTAAATACCCGGCAGTCTCGCCTTCAAATTCAACAAAGCAGAACTGTGATGAAACTTGAGATAGTTCGGTTTCTAATTGCTTTAGGTTAAAGGCCTTTTCCAGATAGGCTTCCATATTTTCGGGTGAATTCTGTTCCTTAAACGTCTCATTAAAGGTTTCATAGCTAATTTCCTGAAGTCTATTTAAATCTTCAAGCGTACATTTTTTCATATTTATAGTCATTATGCCTCTCCTTAATAATTTCTCTTGTTCCCCTTTTTCACATATTCCCAGTCTTTCTCTACATTTTTTCTAACTCTTTGAAGCAGACTGAAAATGATATCTGCTTCTTTTTCGGTGAATCCCTCTAAGGCAATCGCATTGGAATAGTCATGTTCTCTTTTTATAAATGGAAAGGCTTTTTTCCCTTTCTCGGTTGGGAAGAGCTTCCTGATTTTTTTGTTTTGTTCATCCTCTTTCTTTTCTATAAATCCAGTCATTTCAAGCTTTTTAATCGCACGGGCTGCCGTTGTCCGATCTACTTTTATCATCTCAGCTAGCTTTTCCTGAATAATTCCTGGATTTTCACATATTCGCACAAGGTACAGGTACTGCCCTTTTGTAAGGTCAAGCTCTTTAAATTCGATATTGCTTATGGAATCCAGCGCCCTCGCGATCATGCCAATTTCACGGAGAATTTCCAGCGTACTCAACTCCTTAACTCATTTTTTGCTGTAAATGCAATAATAATGCTGTATATTTAAACTACCTTATTTTTGTTGCATTTGCAATAAAATAAGATGATTTGTAGTCCCGGCTATGAAATTCAATGGTCCAATTGTCAATGGACCTTTATTAACCGTTTGTTTAGATAGAAAGAGCACTCTTTCACCACAATAAACAACCTATCGTCCCATACGCATATGATAAAATAAATAAAAATGGGAGGTGTTTTATTTGCCGGATTGGTCGTATCATCCTATTTTTAAGCCCATACTCCAGAAGCTTCCGCCTTCCTTCAGCCGGGAGCTTATCCATCGCGGAATGAGCATGATTTCATCCAGCCGTATAGGGGAAGGATTAATCGAATTTCTTGGTCATATGGAACCCTCCAGCAAGCTTGCAAAAAATTTATTTGGCGTTCATTTTTCCACTCCAGTCGGACTAAGCGGCAGGATTGATCCTCAATTATCGGGGATGAAGGCTTTTCAGAATCTGGGGTTTGGTTTTATTGAAATTGGCCCAGTTTCCATTCGAGGGTCATCAGAAGAACTATATATAGACCCAAAACAAGAGAAGATACATAGATTAACTGACGCTTCAATGGAGTTAACGGCAGCTAAGGAACAGCTGCTTTCTCTAAAGAAAAAGAAGATTCCGCTTCTTATAAACGTTGAAGGAACTCATCAGGAAGCCCTGCAAATTTGTGAAGAATTGCTTCCATTTAGCGACGGATTTATTTTGGGCAGCCATACTTTTCATTCAGCGAGCCAGTTTAACCAATTTAAATACGAATTAAATAAACCTATCATCCTTTCTATTTCCCAGGAAGATACTCTCAGCCTGGACTATAGCCCGGACGGAATTCTTCTTACAGGCAATGATTCACTGGAAGAATTCATTTATAAGCTGTCAGCTCTCAGGAAGCTGTACAGCGAAGAATTGCCCATCATCACTTCAGGCTGTGTTAAAGAGCCTTCAGATTCTATTAAACTGCTGGAAAGCGGAGCTTCTTTAATCATGTTAGGAGATAAGTACATTTTCACTGGTCCTGGATTGCCGAAGAGGATTAATGAGGCTTATACAAGTACATTTCCGAAGGAGCCTGTCGAAGCGGATGGATGGCGCTGGTATTGGCTGTTTGGCTTAGCTATTGCCATTGCAGGGTTCATAGCCCTGTTTTTCAGCATGACTTCAGTGATCCTTCCCTATGATGAGAGCTTTCTGGGGATCTTTAGGAAAGATATTATTTATTTTAACCCTGCCATTTTATACTTTATGGCTCATGACAGAATGACGCTGTCAGGAACGATGATTTCAGGAGGAATCATCTATATGCAGCTTGCCAGGCATGGTATAAGAAATGGCCTCCACTGGGCAAGAAAAGCAGTAAATACAGCAGGAACTATCGGATTCCTGGGAATTGTCCTGTTTATTGGCTACGGTTATTTCGATTGGCTCCATGGGCTTTTTTGGCTTATTTTACTGCCCTTTTTTATATTGGGATATGCAAAATCCAGGACAGCAAGCGCATCTCCATCCAGTTCAAATCTTTTCAACAGTACGCAGTGGAAGCTGAGCTTATTCGGCCAGCTTTGCTTTGTGATCCTGGGTTTTTCATTAGCTATTGGCGGGATCGTTATTTCCGTCATTGGAGCTTCACATGTATTTGTACCAACGGACCTTACTTATCTTTGCCTGACCCCGGAAGCTCTGAACGAGTTTAACGATCGGTTAATTCCTGTGATCGCACATGACCGTGCGGGATTTGGTAGCGCACTTTTAAGTGTGGGCTTGCTCGTCTTGATGCTGGCTTTATGGGGGATCCGCGAGGGGGAAAGATGGGTGTGGTGGACATTCGCCATTGGGGCCATTCCAGCATTCGCCGCCGGGATCTTAACTCATTTTTTTATTAACTATACGGATTTTATCCACCTGCTTCCTGCTTACTTCGCATTGCTTTTATATGTGATTGGCGTTATCACAACCGCCCCTTTTTTATTAAAAAAATAGTGGCAGCAAATAAAAAACCGGCGGTGCCAGAACTGGACACCACCCGGTTTTCACCCTATTAATCATTCTTTAACAGCCGCTTCTTCACCTGTTTGATTTTCATGATGGGGTTTCACTCTTTTAATAAAGAAAGCAAGTATGAGTGCAATCACCGCAATCAATGCAGAAATGAAGAAAGTGAAATTAATGCCATGCAGCATCGCCTCATTCATGATTTTCTGCTGCACATCAGCTGCGGCCTGTGCAAAGGGCTGAGCTGCACTGGCACTCATATTGGCCAGTGTGTCACCTGCCAGTTCCTCTGCTTTTTCTTTCGTGCGGTTGTTCATGACGGTAATCAGCAGCGCGGATCCAATGGCGCCGGATACCTGCTGCAGCGTATTATTCATAGCGGTTCCGTGCGGATTATTTATCGCCGGCAGCTGATTCAACCCATTTGTCATGACAGGCATCATGACCATTGACATCCCGAACATCCGAAAGGTATACAGCAGAACAAGGGTAGAATAGGCCGTATTCATGCCGATTCTGCTGAAGTAATAAGATGTCACAACGGTAATGGCCAGCCCAATCACCGCCAAAACTCTTGCCCCATACTTATCAAAGAGTTTCCCTGTAATGGGAGACATGATCCCCATAACAATCGCTCCCGGAAGCATCAATAGACCCGAATCCATTGGTGAAATACCGCGGATGGTCTGTACATAGATGGGCATCAAAATCATCGCGGAAAACATAGCAACGGCTATCACGATTGAAATGGCCGATGAGAGGGCAAACATCGGATATTTGTAGATGCGAAACTCAAGCATAGGATCATCCATCCGAAGCTGACGAAGTATAAAGGTAATTAATGCAAGTGCCCCAATCACAATCGTGCCGTACACGAGGGGACTATCCCATCCTTTTTCCCCTGCTGAACTAAAGCCATAAAGCAACCCGCCAAATCCGATGCTTGATAAAACCAGGGAGATGAAATCAAGCTTAATAGCTCTCTGCGGTGTGATATCTTTTAATTTAAAGACTGCAAAAACTACGGTTAGCAGAGCAATTGGCAGAACAAGGTCAAATAACATTCTCCAGCTGTAATGTTCAATCAGCCAGCCTGAAAGAGTCGGCCCAATCGCAGGAGCTGTAATCATGACAAGACCAAACATCCCCATTGCTGCCCCTCTTTTTTCGACCGGAAATGCGGTAAGCATGACATTCATTAATAATGGCATCATAATCGCGGATCCTGAAGCTTGAATCATCCGAGCCCCTAATAACACACCAAATGCAGGCGCAATACTGGCGAGGAATGTTCCCAAAGTAAATAATGCCATGGCTGTAATGAATAACTTCTTATCAGAAAATCGCTGAATGAAGAATGCACTCGCCGGTATTAAAATCCCGTTAATAAGCATATAGCCTGTAGACAGCCATTGTACGGCAGTTGCATTCACCTCGAACTCTCCCATAATGGATGGGAGGGCAACGTTCAGCAATGTTTCATTCAATATCGCAACAAAAGCCCCGATAAATAAAATGGCGATCATGCCATATGGCGGTTTGTTTTGACCCGTATTGGTTTCCTGCGACATATAGAATCAATCCTTCTTTCTATGTTAAATAAAGACTTGTTTATCGGATACACCCAACCGGGTCAGACCTGTATGAGGCCTTCCCGTAAAACGTTTTTCAAAAACGGGCTTGGTTCGCCTACGCTGTAGAGCTGCAAATCATGCATAGCTCTGGTGCAGGCGGTGTAGAAAACTCGGCGCAGGCTTTCATCACCATAGACATGCTCGGACGCATCATAAATGATGACGGCATCAAATTCGATGCCCTTGGATAAATACGACGGTACGACAACCACTCCTTGTTCATATTCAGTCGAGTTGCTTTTCAGGAGTTTAATTCCATCAACGCCAGCAAGGGCCTCATATGCACGCAAACTTTCTTCAGCCGATTTGCATATGATCGCAATACTTTTAAACCCTTGGCTTCGTAAATCCGCGACTTTAGAGGCGATACAGCTGTGCAGCTCCGCTTGATCGGCTATTTGTTTCAGCTCGGGCCGCTTGCCGCTGCGATCAAAAGGGATGATCCTTTCACCGTTTGGAACGAGTCTTCGCGTAAATTCAATGATCGGCTTTGTGGAGCGGTAGCTTCGTGCGATATTGATCACTTCTGTTTCATCCGGTCCGTAGAGACCGGCAAGCGGTTGAAAATCAGCCATTTCGCTGGCATGGGCAAATATCGCCTGATTAAAGTCGCCGAGGACCGTCATCTTGGATGCAGGAAACAGGCGCTTCAGAAACTCAAATTGAAAAGGCGAATAATCCTGCGCCTCATCAACGACGATGTGCCTAATCGAACTGTTCGTCTGAAATCCTTGAATCTGCTCCTTCAGATATAAAAACGGGGTAGCATCTTCATAAAGCAGGTGACCTTCATCCAGCATTTCCAGCGTCGCCTGGCAAATATCTGCCCATTCCTCTGGCGGCTCCCCTTCTGTCCATTGTTTGATCTGTATGGGATCAGCAAAAACCTGCCTGTATATCGCCTTGAAATCGATAACGCGCAACGCACGGATTCGTTTTCGCAGCGGCTTCAGCTTTTTCCGGACAATCAAGCGGGCTAACGCTTCAGGCTCGATTTCATAATCATGAATCGAATCTTCTTTAAAGCCGCGCTTTTTAGCGAGATAGGCATGTGCCTTATGATATTCCTCATTACTGAGCAGCTCGATTTCCTCTTGTACCCACGGCTTATTCCGTTCCGCCTTTTCAGCTTCATTGATACGGTTAATGAGCCAATCCATCAGCTTTTCAAGTCTGTTATGAAAGCGAAGTGAAGTGTCGCTGCTATAAAACCTCTCCGCCATTTGCTTCGAAGAAACAATCGGCTTTCCTCTGAAGATTATGTCCTTAAATAGCATTCCAGATAGCTCCAGCGACTTCATGTATGCATGGATCGCCTCAAAAAAGCGGGCAGATGCTTTGAATTGAATGCCTGCAACCCTTGCCCTGTAGGAAGAGGTATGGGCTGCAGTTAACACATATTCCAGCTGCCCGTATGGATTTTCAACTTCAAACTCTTTACTCAGCCGATGGTCCAAATATTCCTGGAAGGTGACCTGCTGCATATTCTCTTCACCAAGTTCCGGCAGCACATTGGACACATAACTGTTAAACATTGAGTTAGGCGAAAACAAAATAATTTGCTCCGCATTTAGATTATCCCGATCTTTGTACAGCAAATAAGCAATCCGCTGCAGGGCAGCCGATGTCTTGCCGCTGCCAGCCGCACCGTGAACAATGAGCAGCCTTCCCTGATCATGACGGATGATTCGGTTTTGATCCTGTTGAATGGTAGCTACAATATTGTGCATATGTTTGTCAGTGCCCTTGCCCAGAACCTCCTGCAGGATCTCATCGCCAATGGTGAGACTTGTATCGAACATGGACTGAAGAACACCGCCGCGGATAAGATATTGCCACTTCTTCTCCAATCTGCCCTGAATTGTGCCTCCGGGTGTTTCATACTTAGCAGGACCGGGCTGGTAATCGTAGTAGACACTCGAGATCGGTGCCCTCCAATCGTAAATAAGGAAATTTTCGCCGCTGGCATCTCTCAGCGAGCTGATGCCAATATAGATTTGTTCCTGTTCTGATGAACCTTCTTCCTTAAAATCAATACGGCCGAAGTAGGGAACCTCCTCCATCCGGCGCAGCGTGGACAATCGCTTGGATGCATGTCTATGAGTGCTTTGGCTGACCGAAAGAGCTTGAGCCTCCTGCCTCAACCCGATGATGGTCTCGAGGTAATCATCGAAGGTATCAATATTCACCCTGACTTCATCCCAAAAGTGTTTGCGGATATGAACCACTTCGTTTTTACGCCTGGAGGTCTCTTCTTCCAATCTGCTGACTTCCTCCGCAATTGTCCCCATGACATTGTCCAATCGTACTTGCTCCTGCTGAAGTTTCGTATTCATAGCAAACACTCCTTAAAAAAAATTTATAAAAGGGTTGACAAACGAATCGATTGCATTATATAATTAAGATAGGGAAAATATATTTAAATTTTATTATATAATGCACATCTATATTAATTTACCACAGGATTTCACTTTTTTCAATGGTATTTACTTAATTCTTTAATTGTCGATTTCGACAGAGCCGTATTTAACATTTCAAATGTTAAATACGGCTCTTTTTATTTTTTAACACCCTTGTACTGATCCCCGCCACTTTAGCATCAGTACAATTTCTTAATAACTTTCCACATAATACAGCCATTGTTTCCACCATTGTTACTAATCGTATTCCTTTTTAATTTAATTAAGACAAAAGAATTCATGCAGGTCTATTCCCTTTATTCCCTCACCAAGCCCTTTCAATAACTAATGCCGAATCCCAAGGCAAGATTCACATCAGGATCCTCCCTTTTCCCAAAATAAAAAGCCGGCCATAAAGTAGTTTTGTGCATGACTTTGCACGAGCTATTTTATGGCCGGCTAATCTTTAAGCAGGTTATCCTGCTAGTTATCCATCTCACCGTTATACTTTTTAAAAAGACATAGAGTCAGGCAATTATACATTATGTAACATCCATGAACTTTTATTTATATCATTATTGAGCGTAAACCCCTCTGACTTTAGGCTAACTGACTTTACGTAAGCTTTTTCACAAAAACCGCTCCAACAAAGGAATAAATTTCTCATGCGCATAAATGCCTTCAGATTCTGAAATAGCTTGAAAAAGAACAGCATGTAAAGATTCTGTTAATAGGTTTAAAGAATGCTGGACAGAACCATTCTCAAATTTCTCCAATGACTCAGGCAATTCATCCTCATCTAAAATAAAATATTCTCCATTCGGAAGCACCAGAATATCGATTATTAAATCTTCAAAAGATACCATTCTATCGCTTATCCATGTGTTTTTTACGATGTTAAAATAGGAGCCTAAATAATTTCCTTTATGGTCTCTCCAGAAATATAAATTATATGGGCGTTCTTTCCAGTAATAAGCAATTGTATAACTGCCTTTCGGTATAGTTAATTGAGCTTGATTGGCTTTCATTGTAAAAGTGTCTTCAATAATATGAAAAAGCACCACGTTTTTATTTTGTACAGTCAGCAGCATACAATTATATTCCACGACCTCGGAATCATACCTTATTTTTCTTTCTATTATTTCAGCCCCATTGAATTGATGAGTTCTTAGATTTGTTATAGCTCAAACCTCCCAACGGCAAATAAGAACCAGGCAATATGTATTTACAACATTAAATTCATTATGAACTGTTCTCCAATTGGCCCCATTTTTCTGCGTCCTGTATCCTGATATCCCACTTTTACATACAGTTTTTGGGCTGCAATGTTTTTGTAATTAACAGCTAATACAATTTCATTACAGTCAGGGAATTCGTCAGCAGTAAATTTTTTTAGTAATAACATAGCCTGCTTTGCATATCCTCGTCCTTGTTTAGCCTGGTTGATGGATAATGATGTTAACAGCATCGCCTGCGGATTGTCCGAATACTCCTTTACTCTTTCCGTTGAATGCAATAAAAAGAAGCCCACTGGTTCTCCATCACAAAGGATAACGATTCGATGCTGGCCTTCTGTTACTTCTTTATAATTGCTTGGCAGCGAAGTGAATTGAACCTGCTCTTCAGGAAGCTCAAAAGAATTTAAAATATCCATATGTTCACCAGAGAAATGTTTTAACTCCAAATAATTTGTTCTTTCCATTTATTCTCCCCCTCAGTTTAATAGTAAGATAAGAACAAATGTTTGTACAGTTAAAAATTTAGTCATTAAATCAAAACAAACAAGCTGCCTTGATGGCAGCTTGCACTATCTTTTCTTGCATTTTATCATGAAGAAATTTATTGATGGTTTATTTTTCATATCCTTATTTGGCTCGTCAACTTCTGAAATCTCTATCAGGCCATATTGTCCAAATTCTTGTTTTATGGTGTCAAAATCATAAAAAAACATTTTCACACCGTCCATGATCTCAAAATAGTCTTTATCCAACTGTTTGCCCTTGCCAAACATGGGGGCTTTTTTTGAAACAGCAGTAAAAATCATATAGCCATTTGGTTTTAACTGTTCATAGCAATCTTTAATAAACTTCTCTCTCTCCTCCTTATTTAATAAGTGAATAAGTGCATGGGAGAATACACCAGTGTAAAGTTGTTTATCAAAAGGCATGTCAGTTACTGAGCCATGAAAAATTCTGCTGTCAATCCCATGTTGCCTCGCCAGATCAATGGCTGTTTTTGAAATCTCAATACCTGTCACATTTATGCCATTTTCCTTAAAAACCTTCGCATTTCTTCCATATCCAAAACCCGGCAACAGTATATCCTTAACATTCTTTTCAAGGAAAAAGTCCTTTGTTAAGATAGCGGAATCTGCAGCCTCAAACCCCCACATCGTTTGTTTTTCTATAAAACTTGATTCCCAGAATTCCATTAATCCTATCTCCTTTATATTTTAATTTTTATTAGAGTGCTAAGATGCTAACACTTATTTAATATTTATAATAGATATAAAGACTCTTTAATAACTATAATTTGTTTTCTTCTTTTTGTAAATGTAATTACTTTACAGTATTTTCATTATTACGCTTGTTGAGCTGGGCTGAAATTATCACATGTAGCTGATAACCAATGATTACAGCCCAGCCTGTCCCGTTATAAAGTAAGAATTATAGGTAAAAGAAAAAAGCTTACTCAATTCAGCTAATTGAATAGCTATGAGTAAGCTTTTAATAATTAGTGTTTTTGCAGTAAGCTGGTCATAAGCCCCTTATCCAGGCTGCCTTTTCCTGTTGGCTTTGCCTCATCATGCCACCAGTAGGCTTTTTCCGGATTTTTAAGGACTTCATTTATCTCACTCGGATGTTCAACGACTGGAGCGGAGCCGCGAAGCGACCTGCCTGCAGTCTCTCTTACAAACAGAGTGACAACTACAATTCCGAATGCACACATGCCCATCAGGTAAAATGCCGGTACCATTTTATTATCGGTTATACTCACCAGCCATGCCACAAGCAGCGGCGTTGTTCCTCCAAAAAGTGATGTCGCCGTATTATATGTGATGGCAAGTGCGCCGTAACGTACTTTCGTGAAGAATAAAGATGGCAGAGTAGCCGGCAAGGATCCCTGCAAGGTGGACAGCAGCGCCCCAAGGATCAGCAATCCAAAAAAGGCTGCATAAATATTGCCTGAACGAACCAGCATAAATGCTGGAATGCTTAGTATAATCGCTCCCAATAAGCCTGCTTTTAATATTCGGTTCCTGCCAAAGCGATCACTTAAATGCCCCATTACCAAAACCATAGGAACCATTGCAATCATGACCAGCACAAGAAGCAATAAACCTTTCTGTTCACTGTAGCCAAGTTCTTCTGACATATACGAAGGCATATACGTGAGAACGGTGTAACTCATTACATTATAAAATATAACGATTGCTGTACAAATTAATAGCGCCTTCCAATGCTCAGCAAAAATCTCTCTTAAGGACGAATGTTCTTTTCTTTCTTCTATGGTTCGATTCATCGCCTCAAAAGCTGGAGTTTCATCCAAATGATTACGAAAGTAGAAACCGATTATGCCAAGTGGAGCAGCAATGAAGAAAGGTATTCTCCAGCCCCAATCCACCATCGTCTCACTTCCAAGAATAGATGTCAGCAGGGTTACAAGGCCGGCCCCCGCGATAAACCCTACCAGTGTTCCAACCTCTAATCCACTTGCCATAAAGCTGCGATTTTTATCGGGAGTGCTTTCCGCAATGTAGGTCATTGCCCCCGCATACTCACCTCCAGTTGAAAAACCTTGAACGAGTCTGGCTAATAGCAATAAGACCTGAGCAGTAATCCCAATTGCTGCGAAACTGGGTATTAAACCAATACTAAGGGTGGCAGCCGACATCAGAATCATGGTGATTGCCAGAACATTCTTCCGTCCAATACGGTCACCCATCATTCCAAAAAACATACCCCCGAGCGGACGTGCTATAAAAGCCACTGCGAAAGTAGCAAAAGCATATATTAACTGAAAGGATGGATCAATTTCCGGAAAGAAAACTTTCCCAATTGTAACGGCTAAGAAGGAATAAATACCAAAATCAAACCACTCCATCGCATTCCCGATAGATGTACCCATCATAGACTTCTTTGCGACACTGCTGTCCACTACTGAAATATCTTTTTTCTCTACATCTCTTGGCTGCTTATTCACATTTCCCCTCCTGAGTATCATTTAATAGATAAATTGCTTAATAGTTTTTTCCCTATCTCTTGCCTATAAAACAATACAAATTTTGGTAATATCCAAAAAACCTTTATCAATACCTTCGACTGAATTAAACAAAAAAGCCGCCTTATTTGGCAGCTAATCTTGAATAAAAGCGGTATTGTTTATGTCAAACCAATTAGTAGTTTTTCCTAAGATTAGATCGTCTTTGAATAATCCATCATATATAACAGATAATTCATCCGGAAAGTTCACTTTCCCAGCATCATTTACAAATCGGATTCCCTTTATCTTTTTTAGTTCATTCATACAAGGTACACCGCTGACAGAATCTGCAAAGTAGAAATAACCCGTCCACCGAGTATCGCTGAAAAAGAAATTTCCCTGATACACCTCAGTAAGTACATGAACGGTTAAACCGATTTCCTCTTTTACTTCCCGTTTTGCACACTCGGAAGGGGTTTCGCCTATTTCCTGTTTCCCCCCTGGAAAATTCCACAGATCCCCTCTATCTTGTACTACTAAAATATGATGGTCCTCATCTTTTATCAGGACACGAGTAAAAATATTTTGCATATACGCTTTTTCCTCTCATCTTACGGTATAGAAGATATAGCTAAATGAATAAAAGCTGTTGCCAGAACTTAATAAACCATGGTAAAGCTAGAGTACAGTACCAATTTTGGCTCTCTTATTTGTTTGTAAAGGATAAGGCCCGGCATAATCGAAATGATCCATGTAAACATGCCCGTAGGGAAAATAAAAAACCTGAATTCGCAATCCAAAGTATACGACAATCAAATGAAAAAATAATAAAGACCAGGATAGTATTTTCATAAGTTCTCTCCAATTTGTATTGAAAGCAGCCGTATAAATTTTTGAATCTTATCACAGGAGTTACTCAGCAAAGGCACCTGCAATTATTTCACTTTTGGAATCTATTAGAAAGAATTGCCGAAAGCAAATATTCAGCGTCCAATCCTACTCCGCAAATCAAAGCCGAGCCTCGCTGATATTGCCAGGGTAAGCCTATAAAATATAGGCCCCTAACTTCAGTGATCCCCCTTTTATGTATTGGTTTTCCTTCATTAGAGATGACACCATTTATATTAATCCAATCGTATGAAGGAACGAAACCAGTGGACCAGATGATACTATCGAATTTCCTCCGAGTCTGATCTTCAAATAGAACTTCTATATCATTGACGCGTAAAACTTTAGGTTTTACATCAATCTTTTTGATTTTTATGTATTTTTTCAGTTCCTTTCCAAAAATCGGGTCCTTCTGTTTTTGAAACCAGCCGCCTTTTACTGTATCTTTTCCTGCAAACAGCAGACCGAGTTTATCCAGCCAATAAAAAATACTTCTTCCAAGTATTGTTAACGGCAAAAACTTCATGCTGTGGCTTACGGCTATTGTGACGCTCTTATCTTTTGCTAATTCCACAGCAATTTGTGCCCCGGAATTGCCGCCGCCCACAACCAATATCTCACTTCCTGGCACTTTATCTGGCGAATGATATTCAGAAGAGTGAAGCTGAAAGGTATTTGCCCCCTTGTTTATGCCAAGAGGTATATAAGGTTTTTGAAATGCTCCAGTTGCAATGATTACTTGTTTAGCTATCATGTTCCCGCTATTAGTTTCTAAGAGAAATGCACCATCAGACTGTTTATTTAACTTAATTACGTTAATGTTAAGCATGACTGGAAGATCAAAATGCCTAACATAGTCATTCAAATAGTCAGCCATCTCATCTTTCGATGGAAGTTCTTTTGATGTACCTCCCATTTGTAATCCTGGCAGACTGCTATATCGGCGAGGGGTAAATAAGACCAGGGAATGGTACCTTATTCTCCAGGAGTCCCCCACTTCCCCACTTTTTTCTAATATGACAAAGGATGCATTTTCTTTTTTTAAATAATATCCCATTGCTAATCCTGCCTGACCTCCACCAATAATGGCCACTTCATAATTTATTATGGTTCTCACTCCTCTCCCACAAAAGTTATTCAAATATCTATTTGAATATTATTATATATAATAACCAGAAAAAGGAATACACATTTTAAAAAGAAAAACAGCGGCCTCTTGGCAGCTGTTCATAAAAAAATGGAACTTATTATTAGATGGCTGAAATCTTTACTAAACCGGCGGCCCCTTTAAGTCAATTGCATAGTTGTAATACAAGTACCATCATTCTCAAAAGTTGAAATTTCTGATTCCGATGTTTTTCCATCATACTTAATCCTTATTTGATATGTTTCATCTCTTGGGAGCCATAGATCGAAAAATCCATTTCCCTGGGACTTTACTTTTTCTTTCAATATTACATTGCCTTCCGCATCTTCAATATATACATCAAAATCTGTATCAGCTAATTCACCTTGACAACCTGTCAAGCTATGATTAGTTCAAGGATGGGTTTCATTAACATAAGGTGCAATAGAAACGAAAAACTCTTCTTTCGGCAGATCATAGACTAATTCTTCACCATCCGCTTTTTTTACCACTAGCTGCTGTGAGGTAATCGAAGCAGACTCGCTCTTAATGTTTCCTGCACTATAATCATTCACCAATTCTTTGATGTTTTCAGCCTTCAAAGCGGCCTCATCATTTGAATCGGCTTGTCCACAGCCAGCTAATACAATAGAAATGACTAAGACAGCCAGAAATATTTTTACCTTCATCTTTTTTCACATCCTTACTCTGTTTCTCCTTATTAACTATTGCCAAAGTATACAATAGCAAATAAATATGGAGAAATTATGGAGAGATGATTTGGAGCACCCGCTGCTTACTAAGCAATTCGAATGTAACTATGCTAAAGTTATCTATGCATAGATATTTTCAGAGGCTGTGAGTCAAATTGAACTTAATCGAAAAATTATATACTCTTATAATATTTTTAGCAGTGGTTATTGGTATTAGTATAGGGCAAGCAGAGTTAATAAGAGCTAATGCGGAAAGTTTTATTATGCCTTTATTAGCAGCAATGCTATATATTACATTCTTACAAATCCCTATTGAAGATATCAAGATAGCTTTTAAGAACATAAAATTCACATACACTTCAATCATCATAAACTTTGTCTGGACCCCCATTCTGGCATGGCTGCTGGCAATGGTATTTTTAGGCGATACTCCAACACTATATATTGGATTTATTATGCTGATGGTTACACCATGCACTGATTGGTACCTAATCTTTACAGGCATAGCAAAAGGAAATGTTGCCTTATCAACCGCTATCCTGCCTCTAAACTTGATCTTACAGGTCATATTGCTGCCTATTTACCTCCTAATCTTTGGCAGAACGACAGGAGTAATAGAACTGGAGTTTTTAATTGAAAGTATTCTGGCTGTGTTAATCATACCGTTAGTTCTAGCTGTTTTAACCAAGATTCTCTTAAAAACCAAGAATCAGTTAAGAGAAAGCCTTGTATCCAACCTTAGCGTGCTGCCAATTGTTTTTCTTAGCTTTGCCATCGCTGCAATGTTTGCATCACAGGGACAATTATTGCTTAATCATTTAGATTTACTGTGGAAAATGACAATACCTGTCCTTTTGTTTTTTATAATTAATCTTTTTTTCAGTCAAAGAGCTGGACAGCTTATGAGATTTCCGAACTCCGACAGAGCCAGTTTGAGCTTGACTACTTTAGCCAGAAATTCCCCGATTGCTTTAGCCATTGCTATGACCGCATTTCCAGACCAGCCTTTGATTGCGTTAACCTTAGTAGTTGGCCCTCTACTGGAATTGCCTATCCTGGCCGTCATCACCCATATTTTATTATTTATCACTAAAGAGAAAAGAATATAAAAAAAAATGAAAGCACACATGTGTGCTTTCTTAACTTGCCTCAATAGCACAAAAAAGGGTTGTTAATCTAACATTTATGTGAATACATTAGTTATAAAACCCCTCATATCTTCCCTTCTCTAATCTGCCCAATCAGCTTCTCCAGCCAAAAAATAGCGTGCTCTGCTTTGGTCGACACATACCCGCCAAGGAATTCTATCAGTTTCTCATTATCTTTATCTTTTTCGATCAGCTGTTCAAAACTTTTATAATACTCCCACTTAGCCTTGGAGCTCTTTAATTTCTCTTCAAGGATTGCTATTGCTTTATCCTTATCCACATATTTGATGTTGGCCAATCCCACCATCATTTCACCGATCGAATCGGCCGTTTCAAACAATTTGTAGATTTTAATCGGCAGTTCTTCCCGGCCTTTAGCCGTGATTTCAAATATTTGTTTATCCGGCCGATGTTCTTCTTTAATTATTTCGACTGTTTCAATCAGGCCTTGTTTTGCCAATGAATCGAAATGGTAGTACAGCTTGCTCTCTGTTAATCCAGCAAGCTGATCAAATGGAATAGGCTCTGAAAGCTTCTTTTTTATATTATAAGGATAATTCTTACCCTCCATCAGTTTGGTTAATATAAATATTTGAATGGTCATTCTTTATGCTCCTTCAAGAGAATTACCCTTATTTTAGCAAAATAAAGCCGGCTTTTCAGCCTCATCCTTTACCTCTCCAATATTAAAACTCCCTTAAAGCAGTCAGTCCACCTGCCTTAAGGGAGCTTTTATTCCTTACTTGTACACTTTCATCGGCAAACTCGTTAAGGACTGGCCAGTGGCTGATGCCGTTAAATTTTTTTCTAATTCAAACCCTTCCACTGGTTCGATGCTGGAGAACTTTTTCACGAAGGTCTCCAGTGCTATTTTCATTTCCAGGCGTGCCAGGGGTGCACCCAAACAGAAATGCGGGCCATTTCCGAATGTTAGATGCTTTTTATTGTTAGGACGGTGTATGTTTATAGAAAAAGGTGCTTCAAACATCCGATGGTCCATATTGCATGCACTCATCCACGCAATAACGACATCCCCTTCTTTTAACTCAACGCCCAATAAATTGTTATCTTTTCTCACAGTACGGTCTCTTCTCGACATATGAAAACGGTAACGGAGCATTTCTTCAACTGCGTTTGGCACTAATTTCAGGTCTTTACGCAGTTCTCCATATAGAGACTTATCATCATAAAGCAATGAATAAAACGTATTGGCAATCGCATGACTGGTTGTTTCCACACCTGCGCCTAAAAGCAGCATGGTCACCTGCACAATTTCCTCATCGGTAAATTTTTCACCATCTACTTCAGCTTGAATTAAATCAGAGATAATATCATCCGAAAGATTCGACCGCTTTTGAACAACAATGGGATAGAGATATTGGAAATATTCTTTCGCAGCATTCTGTTTTTGAAGCTCTATGTCTTCCAGTCTATCTTTATCGTAAGGCTGGAAAAGGATATCCACCCATTCTTTGAATTGAGCCCTGTCCTGTATCGGTACGCCGAAAAGATCTGCAATAACCATACTAGGCAGCGGGGCTGCCAATGCCTCTACAATATTAACTTCAGTATTTTCCTGGATATTCTCTGCCAGCTCCTCGGCGATCTGCTCGATGCGCGGCTCCCAATTCTTCAAACTGCGGGGAGTAAAAGCTGCTGCTAGCAAGGAACGCCCTTTCCGATGATCCGGCGGATCTACAAGTGTAAGATTTGTTAAAGGCGACGCTTTCTCATGCTTGTCATTTGCTCCAACAAATATTGTTGTTCTCGGCCCGGCACTTGAAAAAAATTCATAGTTGCCCAGCACCTGTTTCACACCCTCATAGGTAAACACATTCCATGTATTCGTTTGTTCATGATAATACACCGGATGATGATGAAGCATGTCCTTGTACCACTCAATAGGAAAAAACTCCTCTGCACGTGACTGAAAATTTGTAATCTCGTTTACAGGAATGACTTCTTTCAACATACTATTTCTTTTCCTCCTTTAAGATGATGGGGATTCACTGGGCTGCACCAAAATAAGGGACCTGAGCAATTTTAAGGTTTAATAACCCACTAAGGTAAATGTACCTTCCGTTATTACATTACTCTAAACAAAGTAGTTTAAAAAGAGTATTTTTGGCTAAAGATTTCCACTTTTTATTTGAGGGAAAATTTATATATAGTCCATGTAACCTACATATAGGAAGAGGATATTTCAGAAACAAGATGTATCAGCTCCAAAAAATGCAGCCTCCTATGGAGTCTATATAGAGTCTGCAGCTCAAGAGATAGGTACATTTTCGATTCATCTGCCCAGAATTAGTATGACAAGTGGCATATCCAGAAAAAACACAGGCGAATTTTAACTTTTAGGTGCTTAACCATATGTTAAGGTAATAAATATAGGGGTGAGTCCCTTGTTAAATTAGGTTTAAAAGGAGGCCTCGTCATGATTATCAAGCGGATTCGACACAGATAATTAACAGAGGCAGGCCAAACATACTCCAGAAAGAATTTGATCTGCAACATTAGGAACGGTGATAAGATAATACGGAGGTATAATATGAGTGAACAGATAATGAAGATAAATAAAGTGGAGATATGTACAGAGAGCTTTGGAAACTCTAACGATCCAGCAATTCTTTTGATCATGGGCGCAATGACTTCAATGGACTGGTGGGATGAGGATTTCTGTCTCCGCCTTGCTGATCAGGGGAGATTTGTGATTCGATACGATCATCGGGATCTGGGACGATCAACCATTTATGAACCTGGTACTTCCAATTATACAATAACGGACTTGGCTGACGATGCGGCCGGTGTACTGGATGCTTACCACATAGAGCAGGCACATATCGTTGGCATGTCCATGGGCGGTTTGACCGGCCAGATTCTTGCCTTAAGATATCCGGACCGTGTACGGTCACTTACGCTCATTGCATCAAGTGTGTTCGGGACCGAGATGGAAAAGCTGCCTCCAATGGATCAGAACATACTTGATTACCACGCGAAGAGTGCCTCCATCGATTGGTCGAATCGGGATGCTGCAATTGCTTATCTCGCGGGCGGATGGAAAACCTTAGCCGGCTCTAAACCTTTCGAGCAGGAAAGAATATATAAACTTGCTGCAAGAGAAGCAGATCGCGCCAAACATCTGCCAAGCAGATTTAACCATGCCATGCTGCAAGGTGAAGACGTATATTTCGATAGAATGGATGAGATCAGAGTACCAGTTCTCATTATTCATGGCACGGAAGACCCAGCCCTCCCATACGAGCACGGGCTTGCTCTTAGGAAAGCCATCCCTCATTCGGAATTAGTGACACTTGATGGAACTGGCCATGAGATTCATAGTGAAGACTGGAATCAGATTATAGATTCTGTTGTAAAGCTTAGTTCAAGATAAGAAGAATAAGTGGAAGAAAATACCCCTTCACGACTGAAGTCTTGGTTTTAGTTGTATTTACGAGTTTTAATTTAAGGAAAGTTCAAAGCCCAATTTCTCAATGTTATTAACGGGAAATTGGGCTGCTTTTATTTCAGAATCACGGCATTATAATAAAGCAGCCACTGTGGTAAGTGCATTTGTTTACAAATTTCAGATTACACTCTATCAAAAAGTGCTAAAGCCTATCCAGCAATATTGCCCCTTTCATAAAGAAAGACTCATTTCTTATTTCAGAAAGCGGCAGATTGTTGAAGTACTTAATTACTTTGACTTATTGAGCTAAACCAGCTAATAGGAGTCAAGAACTTCTTATTAAAATATCTAATCCACCGTGTTATACTTTTGAAAGCAAGCCAAATAACCCTCCAAATACTTTTTGGAAGGTTTTTCTTAAGTTGCTGTTTTCTGTGGATTAAGCAAAATCCAGGAACTGTTCATTCCTTTTTAACATTGCGTAAATCCAGTGTAAAAGCTTGTTTACACAAGCTATCATTGCTACTTTTGAAGGCTTTCCTTCATTTCGTTTCCGATCATAATACTCTTTTAGCTTCTTGTTCCTCGAGCTTCTTATACCGCATAAAACGGCCATATACAAAGCGTGCCGTAATCGGCTTGAACCTCGTTTAGTAATATGATTTATAGTAGCTGTGAACTTACCTGATGAATGGACACTTGGATCTATCCCTGCGTAAGCCACAAGTTTTTTAGGGTGATTAAACCGGTCAATTTCTCCGATTTCGGAAATGATCGTTGCCGCGATTTTTCCTCCTATTCCGGGAATTGACTGGATTATCTTACATTCTTCAATTTCTTCTGCCAGGACATCTATCTCTGCCTCTATACTGGATAGGTGTTCTTGGTACTGAAGAAGCATAGTGATATACATATCCAAACTGAACAACTGACTTTGATACACACCTTGTTGGAAAGGATTTCGCTTAGCCGAATCTATTAATTTAGCTGCCCTCTCCCTCGCCAAACCCGCAGACCGTTCTATACGCATTTCCACAATTCGCTCCAGTATCTTTGCTTCACCAATCCTCAGAACATCTTCAGAAGTAGGAAACTCCTTTAAAACCTGAAGAGAGACTCTTGAAAATAAATCTCCAAATACTCCCCTATATTCCGGAAATCCCTGATCAAGAATTGTGTGGAATTGAAGTTTTGCCTGAATGTAAAGGTTCGTAACGGCTTCGTATTGCCTTGACAATGTTCTTAGGTTTAGCAGCCTTAAGCCTCTTTTCTTATAAGGCTCAAATTCTTCCTTGTAATACAGAATACAAAGTTGATATGCATCAAACGCATCCGTCTTTACCTTTCTTAGACTGGTTTTCTTAGCCTGATGAGAAATGATGGGATTTACCAAAATATATAGATATTGACTTTCCTCCAGACATTGAATAATCGGTGTATGGTAATGCCCTGTAGATTCAAGAATTACTGCTGGTCTAACACCAGTCTTTCTTTCTATCTCTTTCAAAAAAGAGATGAAAGTATCTAAATCCTCAGTGATATGTTTTATCTTGAAGCTCTTTCCAAATGGCTTGTCTTTATCTAGAAATGCCTGAGCTTCACTTTCCCCTTTGGCCACATCCAGGCCAACAACTGGATTCAATAATTATCTCTCCCTTTGTTGTACTCGCCAGTAACCCCTATACCTTCCTGTAGTTCCATAGCTTCGCTTGTTATACGAGATCATTTGTCCCAACCAGCCTCAAACATCATTCTACAAGTAGGGGGCGAACAGTTTAGTTGACGAGATCTAACTCCCACGCACCCGTACGTTCTACCCTGGCTACTGAAATAATAGGTCCTATAAAAAAAAGAGCAACCAGTAAAAACTGGTTAACTCAATAATACGAA
>NZ_SOEE01000017.1 GCF_004366035.1 Cytobacillus oceanisediminis | reverse complement strand
CATATGAAAGAGCACCTGATGGGTGCTCTTTTTTGTATGTTTGGATGATTTACCTGAATCCTAATATGTTATTCAGGCTTCCCCTTTTAAGGGAAAATATCTATATGTGTCACTCCGGCCTGCATATGCGTCACTTTTTCCATTTATGCTTCACCTCGGCCCACATATGCGCTGCTTTCACTCATATATGTCTCAGAATTGAGTTATATGCGCCACTCCTTATTCCGCCGTCTGTTTTAAAAGTTCAATCCGTTCTCAGCAAAGAGAAATTATGCTAAATGTGAGATAAACTCAAAAACCTGCGAGATAAAAGCAAAAACATGTTAGATAAACTGCCCGCCATGGTGGATATAACTCCAAATCTGTTAGATAACACTACCACTGCTATTGATTACTGACTCAGCAAACCCAACTCGCAAAAAAATAAAAAGCCCCTATTAAAGGGCTTGCATTTCAAGAAAATATCTCCGGCATGGTTATTTTCCGCAGTTTCTTTAAGTAATAATTATATTTTGGATTGCTTGTATCCGTGGTGATTA
This sequence comes from Cytobacillus oceanisediminis, assembly GCF_004366035.1. Lineage (GTDB taxonomy): Bacteria > Bacillota > Bacilli > Bacillales > Cytobacillaceae > Cytobacillus > Cytobacillus oceanisediminis_C. Next base: position 57,695 of record NZ_SOEE01000017.1, on the reverse strand, counting down.
AATCTGTTTCACAATCTGTGCAGATAAAAGAAGTGTATAGATGTATTCCCCTGGTTTTTGCCTGCTCGCATATGACACATTCTTCCCCTGCATGCTTTTTTGCTAATAGCGAACCCAATCACTCCACCTCCATACACTTATTCTGCCCAGATCAATGGTATTGTATACAATTTTTCGAATATTCATTGGCGGGTTTTTTGAGGTTACTTGATTAATATTGTATGATGGAAATCTAATTTGGGTGTATGTCTATAAATGATTTCTTTCATAAATTTCCCTGATGCTTCAGGACTGGCACAGATATCGCCCTAATGCTTCTTTTATAGCAAGCACATACTTGTTTTGTTAAAATAGGAGAAGAATCTTAGGAAAGTGATGAAGATATGAATCACGAACAGACTCCATTATGGGACCAATTAAAAAAACATGCTTCTCATCAGCCGGTTTCATTTCATGTGCCAGGACACAAGAACGGTCAACTTGCAGGCGGTGAGGGAGCAGATTATTTTAAAGATATTTTAAAGCTCGATGCTACTGAGCTTAGCGGACTTGATGATTTGCATTCTCCTGAAGGAGTCATTTTGGAAGCGCAAAAACTGCTTGCCGATTTGTATAGGGTGCCAAAAAGCTTTTTCCTTGTTAACGGATCCACCTCAGGGAACCTCGCCATGGTCATGTCAGCCGCAAAGGAAAATGAGACTGTACTTGTCCAGAGGAATTGCCATAAGTCCATTCTTAATGGCATTACATTGGCTAAGGCTAAGCCCGTCTTTTTAGCGCCTGAGTTTAATGAAGAGTGGGGCGTTGCCGGGGGAGTAGCTTTAGAGACTGTTAAAGAGGCAATCAGACAATATCCGGAAGCAAAAGCACTAATCTTAACCTATCCCAATTATTACGGAATGGTGTTTAACCTTGAAAGCATTATTGAGTACGCTCATGATCATGGAGTTCCAGTATTGGTCGATGAAGCGCATGGGACACATTTGATCGGGGGAGATCATTTTCCCGCTTCGGCCGTTCAGCTTCAGGCAGATCTGATTGTACAATCAGCACATAAGACTTTGCCTGCTATGACGATGGGGGCTTATCTGCATTTTAATAGCCGTTTTATAAAGGAAGAGAGAGTGTCCAAATATCTGGGGATACTCCAATCAAGCAGCCCTTCCTATCCCATTATGGCATCTCTTGATTTGGCAAGAGCCTATTTAGCCTCATTTTCGGAACAAGATGAGGAATCGCTGCTTGAAAAGGCGGGGGATTTCCGTAAGAATCTAAGTAAAATAAAAGGAATTAAAGTACTGAATTTTGAACATAAAAACGGTGACCCTTTAAAAGTGACCATCCAGTCGGCAGCCGCTCTCAGCGGGTTTGAACTGCAGACTCTCCTGGAGAAGCACGGGATCTTTACGGAATTGGCAGATCCTTATAATGTCCTATTTGTATTGCCTCTTTTGAAAAACGATATGGATTATCCATTTGAACGGGTTATTCAATGCTTGGAAGAGGAGCTAAGAACATTTAGCCCGGCAGGCCGACATGAAAAAATCCCTTTTAGTAAAAGGCTTGTCTCTGGCCTTGCCCTGGAGCAAAAGGACCAAGACCGTTGTACCATTAAAACGGTGGCACTGGAAGAGGCGGTCGGCAAAGTGTGTGCACAGCAGGTGACTCCTTATCCGCCAGGCATTCCGCTCCTATTCCCAGGTGAAGTCATCGAAGGGGAAGACATAGCAAACATAAGATTTCAAATTAGGGCCGGAGCACGGTTTCAAAATGGGGAAAATATAAAAAAAGGCAGCATTAACGTTTTTCAGGATCTATAACAGCAGCTGGAGGAAATAAAATGAAAAAAGGTAAGTTTATTACGGTGGAAGGACCTGAGGGTGCCGGAAAAACAACGATTATAGATATGCTGGCAAGCTCTCTGGCAAAGGAAGGCTATCAGGTTCTTCAGACAAGAGAGCCTGGCGGAATTGAGATTGCAGAGCAGATCAGAAGTGTCATACTTGATAAAAATAATACAAAAATGGATCCAAGAACAGAGGCTCTGCTGTATGCGGCAGCCAGAAGGCAGCACCTGGCTGAAAAAGTAAAGCCAGCAATCGATAAGGGATATCTCATATTATGTGATCGATTTATTGATAGTTCTCTTGCATATCAGGGCTATGCAAGGGGCCTTGGCATTGATGAAGTTTACTCTATAAACAGCTTTGCGATTGAAGGCATGATGCCTGAACTGACGCTGTATTTTGATATTGAACCGGAGGCCGGGCTGGATCGAATCAATCAGCATATAGGACGGGAAGTGAACCGCCTGGACCTGGAAAAGCTCGACTTTCACCACAAAGTGCGGGAAGGCTATTTGAAGCTAATGGAGCTTTACCCGGAACGCATCTTTAAAATCGATGCTTCGAGGCCATTGGAGGAAGTGTATCAGCAGGCGGAGAGCAAGCTGAAAGAACTACTATAAAAATTCGCCTTAAAGATCATATTTCTTTAAGGCTTTTTTAATAAGCTTGCCAGTCAGTTTTCAAAATAATTTTTCCGGTATTCCCTTAATATCTGCTTGAAGATAAAATAATTGATATAATAAAAGTAAGATAAAACGGATTAAAAACTTGTAAAGGGGATGGGCTTATGAAATTAATTCTGGCAGTCATTCAAGATCAGGACAGCAATAAGCTAATGAATGCGTTGGTTGACAATAATTTTCGTGCGACAAAATTGGCCAGTACTGGCGGATTTTTGAAATCAGGCAATACAACGTTCATGATCGGGACAGAGGATATTCGTGTGGAGAGAGCCCTGCAGATTATTAAGGAAAATTGCAGAGCAAGAGACCAGCTGGTAGCACCTGTATCGCCAATGGGCGGAAATGCTGATTCTTATGTACCTTACCCTGTAGAAGTTGAAGTTGGCGGTGCGACGGTATTTGTCCTGCCAGTTGAACAATTCCATCATTTTTAATAAATTCAAAGGGACCTTAATGCCCTTTGCGGAGGATTAGGTATGAAAATTAATCAAGAACTTCGGCTCAAGATGGAAAATGTCCGCAATGAGCAGAAGCAGGCGGCTGGGAACGGCGTTAAATTTTCCGAAATGGTGCAAAGGCAGGACCAGAAAATGCAGGCTTCTCAGCTTCAGGGGCTGTTAAAGGATATCGATGCCGCTGGAGAACGGCTTGCCCGCTCCAGAACATTTAAGGATTTAGCCAAATTTAAAACGCTTGTAAAGCGGTTTGTGAAGGAAGCCGTTGACTTTGGGATGGAGCTGAAGCAATCGCACAGCTGGAACCAGCATGGACAGGGCCGGTCTCTGAAAGTGGTAGAAACGGTTGATGAAAAGCTATCAGAGCTGGCGGATGAACTAATGAAAAAAGAAGAATCATCTATCGATATACTGGGGAAAGTCGGCGAGATTAAAGGACTTTTAATAAATATATATATGTAAGTGAGTGATTATTGTGGGAAAAACGTGGGAACAGCTGGAAGCCATACAGCCAGTTGTATTAAAAATGTTTAAAAATAGCATAGAGAAGGATCGGCTGGCCCACGCCTACTTATTTGAAGGGATGAAGGGAACGGGAAAGCGGGAAGCAAGCATGCTTTTGGCGAAAAGCCGATTCTGTCTTAAACCGCTTGATGGGTATGTTCCATGTGAAACATGTTCAAACTGTAAGAGGATTAACAGCGGCAATCACCCTGATGTTCATATCCTCGAGCCGGACGGGCACTCTATCAAAAAAAGTCAGATTCAAAGCCTGCAGGAAGAGTTTTCAAAGACCGGGGTGGAATCAAAGCGCAAGCTTTATGTGATTGTGCATGCTGACAGAATGACTGTTAACGCTGCCAACAGTTTGCTTAAATTTCTGGAGGAACCCCATTCAGAGACGACCGCTGTGCTGATTACCGAGCAGTCGCAGCAGATGCTTCCTACTATTTTATCCCGCTGCCAGGCCATTTCATTTAAACCATTATCTCCTGCAGAAATGATTCAGCAATTAAAAAATAATGGAGTGGATCCTGCCCAGGCACCATTACTTGCACAAATTACCAATAATTTGAATGAGGCTTTGCAATATAGTTCTGATGATTGGTTTGTACAAGCACAAAAAATAGTGTTAAAATTATATGAAGTGGTGAAGAAGAATCCGCTTGAGGCGATGGTTGCCCTGCAGGAGGATTGGTTCTTGCACTTTAAAGAAAAAGAGCAGATTGATCGCGGCTTGGATCTATTACTTCTTATTTTTAAAGATTTACTATATATTCAGCTTGGGAAACAAGACCAGGTTGTCCATCTGAACGAACGAAATCGTTTAGAGCAGTTTGCACTGCAATCTTCTACAAAGCGTCTGACGGAACAGATGACGGCTGTTTTGGAAGCCAAAAGAAAATTACAGGCAAATATGAATCCGCAGCTGTTGATGGAACAGCTTGTGCTAAAATTGCAGGAGGGATCTTCCTTTGTATGATGTAGTAGGAGTGCGCTTTAAAAAAGCGGGCAAGATTTATTATTTTGATCCCGGAGATCTCTCAATACAAAAGGATGACTTTGTCATTGTCGAAACTGTCCGAGGCGTAGAATACGGAAAAGTGGTAATTGCCCCGAAGCAGGTCGATGAGCATGATGTTGTCCTTCCATTAAAAAAGGTTCTTCGTATTGCAGATCAAAAGGATCGCATGATTGTCGAGGAGAACAAGCAGGCTGCCAAAGAAGCATACGAGGTCTGCTGTGAAAAGGTCCATACACATCAGCTTGATATGAAGCTGGTCGATGTTGAATATACATTTGACCGAAATAAGGTCATTTTCTACTTTACGGCTGATGGCCGGGTTGATTTCCGCGAGCTTGTCAAAGACCTCGCAGCCATCTTCCGCACAAGGATAGAACTTCGCCAAATTGGTGTGAGGGATGAAGCAAAAATGCTGGGCGGAATTGGTCCATGTGGAAGAATGCTCTGCTGTTCCACCTTCCTTGGTGACTTTGATCCCGTATCCATCAAAATGGCAAAGGACCAGAATCTTTCGTTGAACCCAACGAAAATATCAGGTTTGTGCGGACGCTTAATGTGCTGCCTGAAGTATGAAAATGATGAGTACGAAGCAGCAAAAGAACAGCTTCCTGACCTTGGGGAATGGATTCAGACCCCTGATGGAGCTGGAAAAGTGGTAGGCTTGAATATATTGGAGCGTGTTCTGCAGGTTGATGTAAAAGAAGCGGAGCGCGTCCTCGAATATACACTGGATGAAATTTTAAAACAAGGTGCTGTATCAGTTCAGTCCACAGATTAAGAGGTGGAAGTCGTGGATAAAAAAGAAATCTTTGACTCAGTGAGTAATATGGAAACCCAAATTGGAGAGTTATATCAGCAGCTTGGTGAGTTAAAGCAGCATTTGGCAGAAATACTTGAAGAGAATAACTCTTTAAAGCTGGAAAATGAACATTTAAGACGTCATTTAGACATATCTGCAGAAAAGGAAAGTACATCGGTGAAAAAAGGCAAGTCAGAGCAGTCTGCCGATGCGGCTGATGATGATAAGGTAATTGATATTGGAGAAGGCTATGATAACCTTGCCCGCCTTTATCAGGAAGGCTTTCACATTTGCAATCTCCATTTCGGCAGCCCTCGAAAAGAGGGAGACTGTCTGTTTTGCTTGTCTTTCCTGAATAAGAAGTAAATTTTAGCCTTCCTGATGATAGGAAGGCTATTTTTCCATAGAAGCAAAGAATCAGAGAAGCATGGAGGATCAAGAATGGATTTTTTAAAAGAAGGGGAACGGCTTGACTATTTGCTGGCTGAAGATATGAGAATTATTCAAAGTCCGGCCGTTTTTTCTTTTTCACTGGATGCTGTCCTGCTGGCCCGGTTTGTATATGTACCAATTCAAAAAGGCAATCTCATTGATTTGTGCAGCGGAAATGGCGTGATTCCGCTTTTTTTAAGCACACGAACAAAGGGAGTCATTACAGGTGTCGAGATTCAGGAGCGTTTGCATGATATGGCGGTTAGAAGCATTGAATACAATAAGCTTCAAGACCGGATTAAGATGATTCACGGGGATATTAAAGAAATCCATCAGGTTTTAGGATATGGAAAATTTGATGTTGTGACCTGCAACCCGCCTTATTTCCCTACTCCTTCCCGGGAGGAAATCAATGAGAATGAACATTTGGCGATAGCCCGCCATGAAATCCTATGTACACTGGAGGATGCGATTAAAGCTTCAAGCGGGCTTGCGAGACAGGGCGGAAAGGTAGCATTTGTGCACAGGCCGGGAAGGTTCCTGGATATTGTCACGCTCATGCGCAAGTATAAGCTTGAGCCAAAAAGGGTGCAATTCGTCTATCCGAAGGCTGGAAAAGAAGCGAACACTCTGCTTATTGAGGCAGTAAAAAATGGCAATCCGGACCTGAAAATTCTGCCTCCTTTATTTGTATATAATGAAGAAAATGAATACACACCTGAAATGAGAGAGATTTTATATGGAGAATAGCCATTATTTTTATGTTCTCCATTGCCGTGATGGCAGCTTATATGCAGGCTACACTAATGATCTTGAAAGACGGGTGAAGGCCCATAATGAAGGAAAAGGGGCCAAGTATACAAGGGGCAGGGGACCGGTGGAGCTGGTCTTCTCCCGCTCTTTTTTGGAAAAAGGCGAAGCGATGAGAGCAGAATATGAATTTAAGCAATGGTCCAGGAAAAAGAAGGATGAGTTTTTAATGAAAGAGACGGGTGGTACATATGTGGCAGCAAAAAAGCTTTGAACATGAAGAAACAAAAGGAATTCTATATTTAGTCCCGACTCCGATCGGCAATCTGGAAGACATGAGCTTCCGAGCAGTAAGAATCCTGAAAGAAGCTGACTATATCGCAGCGGAGGATACACGCAATACGAAGAAGCTCTGCAATCATTTTGAAATCGCCACACCCATCATCAGCTATCATGAACATAATAAGGAGGCAAGCGGACAGAAGCTGCTTGAGAAAGTGGCCAATGGCGCAAAGATTGCCCTTGTCAGTGATGCAGGAATGCCTGCAATTTCAGACCCGGGCTTTGATCTTGTAGTGGCGGCTGCTGAAGAAAAGCTGACAGTGGTCCCGCTTCCTGGTGCGAATGCTGCCCTGACCGGACTGATTGCTTCCGGCATTGATACTCAGCCTTTTTATTTCTACGGATTCCTGAACAGACAGAAAAAACATAAGAAACAGGAGCTGGAGAATCTCTCAAAACTTTCGGCAACCATCATCTTATATGAAGCTCCCCACCGTCTGAAGGAAACTCTCTCGCTGATGTCGGATATTATGGGAAACAGGAATATCGCGTTATGCCGCGAACTGACGAAGAAATATGAAGAGTTTATCCGGGGAACTGTAGCAGAAGCAATGGAATGGGCTTCGAACGGCGAGGTAAGAGGAGAATTTGTGATTATTATTGAAGGAACTTCCGAGGCTGTTCAGGATGAAGAAACTGACTGGTGGGAGGATCTCCCGGTTGAAGATCATGTTAGACATTATATAGAAGAAACTGGACTCTCGAGCAAAGAAGCCATTAAGCAAACGGCAAAAGACCGGGGATTAAATAAGCGGGATGTTTACCATGCTTATCATATTGAGGAATAAAAAAAGCTTCTCACATGCGTGAGAAGCTTTTCTTCATTCTTATTTTGCTAATTCAAAAGTGTTTTGAATTTCTTTTAACAGCTGTTCTGCACCGTCACGGCTTAGAATTAACTTGCCGTTAGCTAAAGAGATATTTTCATCAGATACTTCCCCAGTAACCTGACAAGTCATGTTTGGCTTGTACTTTTTAAGGATGATTCTTTCGTCATCTACGTAGATTTCCAAAGCGTCCTTTTCGGCAATTCCAAGTGTACGTCTTAATTCGATAGGGATAACTACACGGCCAAGCTCATCAACCTTACGAACAATACCTGTGGATTTCATAATAAAAGTCTCCTCTCAAATCTCCAATAATATTTTTCTCTATCTATGTTGTTTCGTCATTATTCGACAAAATCTTTATTACATTTATAATACCAGCCATTCCCATATACGTCAATTACTTTATTTTCAATTCAAATAGAAAATTTTGGGATGTCAATTGAAGTGTTGATATAACAACGTTTTTATAAAAATAAAGAAAGTTTAATATAGAAAGGGGAAAGACTCACTCAAAAAGTAGTAATATGACTCATTTCGACATTTCGACAAAATTCTACAATGATTATACTTTTGCAATAATAATATTCGAAAGTTAGTTTCCTTTTTTAGGGATAGAAAATAAAAAAATTTAATTTAGAAGAATCCTGCCATCCCTTTCTGTTGCACAATTTCAAGTTTTTAGGTATATTTTGATGGTATAAGAGGTTATGCTGACGAATATAACTTCTTGTGAAATATCGATATAGCAGGCCCAATAACGGCACGATTTTCTGATTAATACTCTCGTCCAAATTGGGCGGGATTTTTTAGTATCCATTATGAGTAAGCCAAAAGCATAGCTGCATATATGCATCCCATGCTTTCTTAAAAATGAGGGAGGGAATCTTGTGGAGGACAAATTAAAGACGTTTTATTTAACCACTCCAATTTATTATCCTAGCGGAAATTTACATATAGGGCATGCCTATACAACTGTTGCCGGTGATGCAATGGCGCGCTACAAGCGTATGCGCGGCTTTGACGTTATGTACCTGACGGGAACGGATGAACATGGACAGAAGATACAGGAGAAAGCAGAAGAAAAAGGAGTAACACCGCAGCAGTACGTAGATGAAATTGTTGCCGGTATCCAGGATCTTTGGAAGAAGCTTGATATTTCCTATGATGACTTTATCCGTACTACTCAAGACAGACATAAGCAGATCGTAGAAAAAATCTTTGCTCAGCTTGTGGAACAGGGCGATATTTATCTTGGTGAATATGAGGGCTGGTATTGTACGCCATGTGAGTCTTATTACACAGAACGACAGCTTGTGGATGGAAACTGCCCTGACTGCGGACGTCCAGTTCATAAAGTAAAAGAAGAATCCTATTTTTTTAAGGTAAGCAAGTACGCTGACAGGCTGCTGCAGTATTATGAAGAAAACCCATCTTTCATACAGCCTGAATCCCGCAAGAATGAAATGATCAATAACTTCATTAAACCAGGCCTCGAGGATTTGGCGGTATCCAGGACCACTTTTGACTGGGGAGTGAAAGTGCCGAGCAATCCTAAGCATGTTGTTTATGTATGGATCGACGCACTATCAAATTACATCACAGCGCTTGGCTATGGAACCGATGATGATTCCAAGTATCTGAACTATTGGCCTGCTGATGTACACTTGGTTGGGAAGGAAATTGTGCGCTTCCATACGATTTACTGGCCAATCATGCTTATGGCATTGGATCTGCCTCTTCCTAAAAAGGTGTTTGCTCATGGCTGGCTTTTGATGAAGGACGGCAAAATGTCCAAATCAAAAGGAAATGTAGTGGATCCTGTTACCCTTATCGACCGTTATGGTCTGGATGCACTTCGCTATTACCTGCTTCGCGAAGTGCCATTCGGCGCAGACGGAGTGTTTACGCCAGAAGGTTTTGTGGAAAGAATCAACTTTGATCTTGCCAATGATTTAGGAAACCTTTTAAACCGGACGATTGCGATGGTTAATAAATATTTTGACGGTGTCATTCCGGCATATAAAGATTCAGACGGAGAGTTTGACCAGCAGCTGCTGCAAATGAACCGTGAGACGGTTTCCAAGTATGAGGAAGCAATGGAAAAAATGGAATTCTCTGTTGCCCTTTCGGCAGTCTGGCAGCTTGTCAGCAGAACGAATAAATATATAGATGAAACGCAGCCTTGGGCACTTGCCAAAGAGGAAGAGAAAAGGGAAGATCTTGCGAGTGTGATGGCCCATCTGGCGGAATCCCTGCGCAGAATCGCGGTACTTCTGCAGCCATTCCTGACACGTACGCCGAAAGAAGTCTTCTCACAGCTGAATGTAAACGAAGAAGTATTAACATCTTGGGAAAGCCTTGAAACATTCGGTCTTATTCCTGAAGGCACAAAGGTATTAAAGGGAGAACCGATCTTTCCTCGCCTGGATATTAATGAAGAAGTCGAGTTCATTAAAACTAAAATGCAGGGATCTGCTCCTAAAGAAGAAGCAAAGCCGGAAGCAAAAGCAGAGGAAAAGCCGGATAGTGAGGAAATCACAATCGATGACTTTATGAAGGTCGATTTAAGAGTGGCTCAGGTCATTCAGGCTGAACCGGTCAAAAAAGCTGATAAGCTCTTAAAATTACAGCTGGATCTTGGCTATGAAAAACGCCAGGTCGTTTCCGGGATTGCCAAATTCTATAAGCCGGAAGACCTGGTCGGCAGAAAAGTCATCTGCGTAACCAACTTGAAGCCTGTTAAACTTCGCGGCGAGCTTTCAGAAGGAATGATTTTAGCAGGAGGAAAAGACGGAGAACTTTCACTTGCCACTATCGCTGAATCTCTTCCATTGGGTGCAAGGGTAAAATAATATTATTGATTTCTCCTGTTAAACATAAAAACATAGAAGTGTTAAGCGTATACCGTGGGCATTTCTATGTTTTTTATTTTTGGAAAAAAATATTCTTAGAAAGTAATTTCTGGTGATTTTATTAAATTTGAACCATTCTGCTAACACATTATTTTTGTTACATTGCTGACATAATAGTAATAGAAAAATAATATGAAGAAAAAGGAGTTTTTTGATGTTTTTCGACACACACGCACACCTTAATGCCGAACAATATAACGAAGATTTACAAGAGGTGATTGACCGGGCTCTGAATGAAGGAATTTCCAACATCGTGGTCGTTGGGTTTGACCGTCCAACGATTGAGAAAGCAATGGAGCTGACTGAGAAATACGATTTCATCTACGCAAGTGTAGGATGGCATCCGGTTGATGCCATCGATATGACAGAGGATGATCTTCAGTGGATTGAAGAGCTTTCCAGCCATCCAAAAGTGGTTGCACTGGGAGAAATGGGCCTGGATTATTATTGGGACAAGTCACCAAAGGATATTCAGCAGGAAGTCTTCCGAAAGCAGATCCGTCTGGCGAAAAAAGTTAAGCTTCCCATCGTTATCCATAACCGTGATGCAACAGCCGATATAGTCGAAATCCTTAAGGAAGAAGGAGCGGGGGAAGTAGGCGGCATCATGCATTGCTTTAGCGGCAGCGCTGAAATTGCCAAAGAGTGTGTGGATATGAACTTTTTTATTTCACTTGGAGGTCCGGTGACATTCAAGAATGCAAAAAAGCCAAAAGAAGTAGCCGATGTTATTCCGCTTGAAAAGCTATTAATTGAAACAGACTGTCCCTATCTTACCCCTCATCCATTCAGAGGAAAACGGAATGAACCTAGTTATGTCAAGCTAGTTGCAGAGCAGATTGCAGAAATAAAAGGACTTTCGGTAGAAGAAGTTGCACAAGCAACCACAGAAAATGCAAAAAAATTATTCGGCATAAACTGATATCTTTTTTTGTCGAAACCTGTGGGAGCTTGTCCAAATTTTTTCTGATTCTAAAAAGTTCTACATGTCTCCTTCTTCTCATAGGATAACCATGTCGATAAGTCTCTCTTTCCTTTCTCCTGTTTTTTTTGCATAATAGGAAATACGTTTACGAGAGGGCTTGCCATTTACTAGAAAAGCGGAAGCTGGACAGTTAGATAAAGGAGCTGTTCTAGCACTCCTGCCGATCGAGCGGAGGGCGTTTTCTGCTAGTTGAGGAGCGTGACAGAAAGAGAACCGGTTTGAGGACTCCCCGGATCGCTCCCGATTGCTGAACGCCTGGTCGGCAGAAAATAAGGGATTACCCAAAAGGAAAAAATCCCTAAATCAAAAAAAGAAGGATTTTTCAGATGAGTGTGGAAAAGTATAAATCCAAGGCAAGCATCATCGAAAACGGGGCATTTGCAAGAAGGCATGCATAGAGAGGAGCTGTCTTTCATACATAGAGATAGAGTGCAGTTCTATGGATTCAGGCAATCATAGCCCGATGCCTGCATTCAGCCAGCCTTTCGGAAGCTGGAAAATTGAAAGAGTTGACAGTCGGCAAGATACTCTATATAATCACTCCGAGAGAAAAGGAGGCGTTTTTCATCGTAATTCAAAACATGAAAAACCTGTTATCCAAGTCTTTGAGTAAAAAGAAATTGGCCATTTTTTCTGCTAGTTTAGTAGTCTTTGCTGCTGCCTGCGGTTTCATTGCATATGAAGCGACAAAGAAAACAGTAGCACTGACGATAGAAGGCCAAGAGAAAGTCATCAAAACGCATGCATCAACGATTCAAGATATATTCGATGATCTAGATATTTCACTTCGCTCAGAAGATTATGTGTTTCCCTCGGTAAACACAGAGGTTAAGGACAATACAGAAATTGTCTATGAACCGGCTAAACAGGTGAACGTTGTAACCGATAACGAGAAGAAAACGATTTGGACGGCTGCAAAGACGGTCGGGGACGTATTAAAAGAACAGAATATTACTCTGACTGAACATGATAAGGTTCAGCCAAAGCCAGAGGATAAAATTAAAAGCAACCTTGAAATTCAAGTAGAGAAAGCATTCGCTTTAACGCTTAATAATGGCGGTAAAGAGAAGCAGGTTTGGTCAACTTCGACTACGGTCGCTGACTTTTTATCACAGCAGGGAATCAAGATCAATGATTTAGACCGTGTTGAACCAAAGTTGGAAGAGACAGTCAAAGCCAATGACATCATAAAAGTCATTCGAGTTGAAAAAGTCACCGATGTAGTGGAAGAACCAATTAATTTCGCAGTTGTGACAAAGAAAGATAATAGCTTGGCTAAAGGCTCTGAAAAGGTGATGAATGCTGGAAAAGAAGGCATTAAGGCGAAAGAATTTGAAGTCGTCCTGGAGAATGGCAAGGAAGTTTCCAGAAAGCTGATCAGTGAAAAGCAAGTGAAAGAAAAGCAGGATAAAGTCGTTGCTGTCGGAACAAAGGTAGCTGCAGCAACACAGGTCGTTTCCCGCGGAACAAGCAGCAAGGCAAGCGGAAAAGAAATATATGTATCGTCAACAGCCTATACGGCCAATTGCAGCGGATGCTCAGGCAAAACTGCTACTGGCTTGGATCTGCGTGCCAATCCGGGTGCTAAGGTCATAGCTGTTGATCCAAGTGTTATTCCCCTTGGAACAAAGGTCTATGTTGAAGGCTATGGCTATGCTGTTGCAGCAGATACAGGCGGCGCGATCCGTGGAAACAAAATCGATGTATTCTTCTCCTCCAAATCAGAAGCTTACAAGTGGGGAAGAAAAACCGTAAAGATTAAAATACTGAACTAATTTTTGTGATGCAGGGGCTTCCCCTGCATTTTTTATTTCATTGCAGAGAAGGTTAATAATTAACATTTTTCATTTCTCAGCTGCATCATATATAATAAGAACTATTCTTTATTACTATATTCTTCTTACATCTATTTAGACGAATTACATTACAGAAATGTTTCAAGTTTTTTTCAATTTTTTTATATTTTATTTTTTCTGGAGGAAGTATGAAAATCAAAGAAATTATTGTTGTAGAAGGCAAGGATGATACAGCGGCGATCAAAAGAGCCCTGGATGCCGATACAATTGAAACCAATGGATCTGCCATTAATCAGGAAACCATTGAAAAAATAAAGCTTGCCCAGAAGACCAGAGGGGTAATCGTATTCACAGACCCGGACTTTCCCGGCCAAAAAATCCGGAATACGATCACCAATGATGTACCCGGATGCAAGCATGCCTTTATAGAAAAAGCGGATGCTCTTCATAAGCATGGCAGAGGAGTGGGAGTTGAGCATGCATCGCCTGAAATGATCCGTCAGGCATTACAGGACGCACAGGTTATGCAGGAAACCTATGAAGAAACCATTACCCAGGAAGATCTGGTAACCGCAGGCCTGATTGGCGGAGAAGGCGCCAAGGAAAGAAGAGAAAAGCTTGGCAGACTTCTCAAAATCGGCTACACAAACGGCAAGCAGCTTCATAAGCGCTTAATGATGTTTCAGATCAGCCAGAAAGACTTTGCTGAGGCAATCGAAGCTATTCGCAAGGAGGAACAAAATGCATAAAGATATTGCAACACCAGCCAGAACACGGGCGATTTTGGATAAGTACGGATTTTCTTTTAAGAAAAGCCTGGGACAGAACTTTTTGATCGATACAAATATTCTAAGGAGAATTGTCGATCATGCGGATTTATCGGAAGAGTCGGGCGCCATTGAAATAGGCCCTGGAATTGGCGCATTGACTGAACAGCTGGCCCGGAGAAGCAAAAAGGTACTTGCTTTTGAAATTGACCAGCGGCTGCTTCCTATTTTAGAGGAAACTTTATCGCCATATCCCCATGTATCCATCATCAATGAAGATGTATTAAAGGCAGATGTTAAGACAGCGATTGAACAGGAATTTGAAGGCGTTGACGATATTATGGTTGTCGCCAACCTTCCGTATTATGTTACAACGCCGATTATCATGAAACTGCTCGAGGACAAGCTTCCGATCAGAGGAATCGTCTGTATGCTCCAGAAAGAGGTAGCAGACAGAATATCAGCCCGTCCTGGAACGAAAGAGTACGGCTCACTCTCCATTGCTGTCCAGTACTATACAGAGGCTGAAACGGCCATGATCGTGCCGAAGACGGTCTTTGTTCCGCAGCCGAATGTGGATTCAGCCGTCATTAAACTGACAAAGCGTAAAGAGCCTGCAGTGGCGGTGAAAAGTGAATCTTTCTTTTTCCAGGTGACAAAAGCAAGCTTTGCACAAAGGCGCAAGACTCTGCTGAATAATTTAACAAGCCAGCTTCCTGAAGGAAAACAAAAGAAGGAACAGATTCTCTCCGCTCTCGAACAAGCCAATGTCGAGCCGGGCAGAAGAGGGGAAACTCTATCCATCGAAGAATTTGCCCGCTTGAGCGATGCCCTGCTGCCGCATTTTTCATAAAAAATGAAGCCCTGCTGAAAACAGCGGGCTTTTTTTCTGCCTCAAATTTTGAACGTAAATAACTGACTAGCACCACAAACGCCCGTCAGCTTCTTCATCACACGAATAAAAGCATAGCTTTTAGGAGGAGCTTCTGCCCCCTCGAGGAGTCAGTGGCGGGCAAGGCTTTTCCGCTTTTCTAATTCTACGCACATGTTTATAGACGAATGCATAATTTATGACATAAATATTAAATCACAAACAAGAGACCAGAAGCAGCCCGCGTATACCCTCGGGCAATTGGAGTGACGACATTGACTATAAATACGATGGATATCGTCGGAAGAATTTCGTATCACTGTGATATTTTATTCCGCGTGATTGATATTAAAGAACAGGGCGGCAAAAAAGTGGCCATATTATTCGGAGAGGATATCCGTCTCGTTGCGGATGCTCCCTGTGAGGATTTAATCGTCATTAACCAGGCGCAGCGGATAAAGCTTGAGCAGGAGTATAGGTCGCTTGAGGAACAGTCTTTCCAGCTGTTCCGGCAGGACCTGGCTCTTTTGAGAGAGAAGCAGGAGTATGAGGTGACTGACGGCTACAGCAAGACGCTTAATTATTTTCAGATACCAGGCAGGGTGCTTCATCTGGATGGTGATCCCTCTTATTTAAAGAAATGCTTAAATGTCTATGAAAAAATAGGCATACCCGTAACTGGAATTCATTGCAATGAAAAGGAAATGCCGATGAAAATCGGACAGCTCATCGACCATTACAGGCCTGATATCCTGGTTGTAACAGGTCATGATGCCTATTCAAAGGCAAAGGGAAAGAAATCGGATATCAATGCTTACAGGCACTCCAGGGAATTTGTACAGACGGTGAGGGAAGCGCGAAAAAAAATACCGCACCTTGATCAGCTTGTCATATTTGCCGGAGCATGTCAGTCCCATTTCGAATCGCTGATCCATGCTGGCGCAAACTTTGCCAGTTCTCCTTCCAGGGTGAATATCCATGCCCTTGACCCTGTATACATTGTTGCGAAAGTCAGCCTTACTCCATTTATGGAAAGAATCAATTTATGGGATATCTTAAGAAATACATTAACAGGTGAAAAGGGACTTGGAGGAATTGAAACCAGGGGAGTCCTAAGAACGGGAATGCCTTACAATGACGATGATTTAAACGAATCCTAACCAGCAGGCCGTTTGCGTATTATAGCGGCTTGTTTTTTTATGCTTTCTCCCAAAAAATTAGATTTGTTAAGCATTTTTCGAGGAATTTCGCAGGTGAAGTTTGACTATTTCCCAGGTAATGTAGTGCAGTCTGGTAAGGCTTTCAAAAAACTATACATAATCCTTGCCATTTAAGGAAATCCTAAAATTGTTGAAAATTAGAAGAAAAAGTAGAAAAAAACATATTGACATTTATTTTTAAACACTGTTATAATTTATATTTTTGTTTGACAGTATTGTGTCAGTGTGATATACTTAACATAGTGAGGTGGACCGAATGGCAAAAACATTATCAGATATTAAAAAAGCTCTTGATTCAAATCTTGGGAAGAGGCTCCTGCTAAAAGCAAATGGCGGGCGCAGAAAGACCATTGAACGCTCAGGGGTTCTGGCAGAAACGTATCCTTCAGTATTTGTGATTGAGTTAGATCAGGATGAAAATGCATTTGAACGGGTATCTTACAGCTATGCAGATGTTTTAACAGAAACGGTTCAAATTACATTCTATGAAGACACATCAGGACAAGTTGCTTTAAGCTAATATATATGACAGGGCGGTGAACAAATTGTTTACTGCTTTTTGTTTGCCTTTTTTAGAGCTGTCCAGCGCAAGCAGTCTACCCCTCGAGGTGTCGGGGTGCGCGCCATAGAAGGGCCTCCTTAGATACCAACGGTTGTTCCTGAGACGCTTGTGATTTTCTTAATGAATAAAGGGCCTTTTTCACATACTATACATACCGCAGTGCGAAAGGGGATGTTAATGTTGGGCAGAAGACGGGGCGTTATGTCAGATGGTTTAAAAGAAGAGATTGCGAAAGAGCTTGGCTTTTATGATGTGGTCCAAAAGGAAGGCTGGGGCGGCATCCGGGCCAAAGATGCCGGCAATATGGTTAAGCGGGCTATCGAAATCGCGCAGCAGAACCTTCCTAACAAATAGCATTCGCACAGATTATGTTTAAGCATTAATATGCACTGCGTCAGCCGAAGCCTATGCTTCGGCTTTTCCTTTTATCGAATAGTGTTAACCCTTATATTCCAAGCCATTGCGCTTTTCTGTCTAATTTGTGGTAAAATAGGACAAAAAATGGAGACGCTCTAGAAGAAAAGCACAATACTGCCGCTTATTGCCGGCTAAAAAAAAGTCAATACTGAATGAGGTATGGCTTTCCCTGCAGAATGAGCCGGCTGGCCAAAGTGCTCCGCTTGTGGAGCTGGACAGGAGTCCGATTTATAGGAAAGAAGTAGGTGGAAATGTTGAAGGTCATGGTTAAGGCGCCTGCTAAGATCAATTTGTCATTAGATGTTTTACATAAACGGGAAGATGGCTATCATGAAGTGGAAATGATAATGACAACGATTGATTTGGCAGACCGCCTGGAATTAACACTTTTAGATAAAGATGAGATAAAGATTGTCTCTCATAACCGTTTTGTTCCGGATGATCAGAGGAATTTGGCATATCAGGCTGCACACCTTCTTAAGGAACGGTTTCAAGTGAAAAAAGGTGTGTCCATTACAATAGAAAAGGCAATACCGGTTGCTGCGGGACTTGCTGGGGGCAGCAGTGATGCAGCGGCAGCTCTAAGAGGCCTTAACAAGCTGTGGGATTTGGGGCTTTCATTGGATGAGCTTGCCGAAATCGGGACGGAAATCGGTTCTGATGTTTCTTTTTGTGTTTACGGCGGAACAGCTTTAGCTAGAGGAAGAGGGGAAAAGATTCAGCAGCTTCCTGCTCCTCCTACCTGCTGGGTCATACTGGCTAAGCCGTTCATCGGCGTATCGACTGCTGATGTTTATAGAAGACTGGATGTAGATCAGGTACAGCATCCGAATACTGCAGGAATGGTCGAAGCGATAAATGCGGGCAGCTATGATCATGTCTGCCGGAACATGGGGAATGTTCTGGAGGATGTAACACTAAATATGCATCCCGAGGTGCTGCAGATAAAAGACCAGATGAAACGATTTGGTGCGGATGCTGTTCTGATGAGCGGCAGCGGACCGACCGTGTTTGGACTTGTGCATCATGATTCAAGAATGCATCGGATTTATAATGGCCTTAGAGGGTTTTGCGATCAGGTTTTTGCGGTCAGAATGCTCGGAGATAGACATAAGCTTGATTAAATCCGTATATTAATGGTATATTATCGTTAAAATATTCGGATTTAAATGGGGGTTCCACAATGAAATTTCGCAGAAGCGAACGGTTGATAGATATGACCAATTATTTATTGAACCATCCGCGTCAGCTGGTATCCTTAACTTTCTTTTCAGAAAGGTATGGTTCTGCCAAGTCTTCGATCAGTGAAGATCTCACCATCATTAAAGAAACATTTGAGCAAAGAGGAATAGGCACGCTGCAAACTGTTTCCGGAGCAGCAGGAGGCGTAAAGTTTCATGTTAAAGTAACAGATGATGAAGCCCGGCCATTTGTAGATGAGCTCTGCAGCTTAATTGCCAGTCCGGAAAGGCTTCTTCCCGGCGGCTATCTTTATATGACTGACATCCTTGGAGATCCATTAATTGTACAGCGTGCAGGAAGGCTTTTTGCCTCAGCCTTTGCAGATAAGCCCGTTGATGTAGTCATGACGGTAGCTACAAAAGGAATTCCGCTTGCTTATGCTGCCGCCAACTATCTCAATGTGCCGGTGGTCATCGTCAGACGGGACAGCAAGGTGACAGAAGGATCCACGGTAAGCATTAACTATGTGTCAGGTTCTGCGAAAAGGATTCAGACCATGGTTCTTTCAAAAAGAAGCCTGGCAGAAGGATCCAATGTCTTAATCATTGACGATTTTATGAAAGCTGGCGGAACGGTTAATGGAATGGTCAGCATGCTGGAAGAATTCAAAGCAAACCTAGCGGGCATTGCTGTCCTGGTCGAGGCGGAAAAAGCAGAAGAACGGCTGGTTGATGAGTACCTTTCTCTAGTGCGTTTATCTGATGTTGATGTGAGGGAAAAGAAAATCAATGTAAGTGAAGGCAACTATTTTAAAAAATAATCATATTTTTTAGGGGGAGAATTCATGAAAGTCATTCAAACGAATCAGGCTCCGGCAGCAATTGGGCCATATTCTCAGGGGATTACTGTAAATAACCTATTCTATAGCTCAGGGCAAATTCCGCTTACGGCTGAAGGGGTTATGGTAGATGGGGATGTAAAAGAACAGACCCATCAGGTTTTTAAAAACCTTCAGGCAGTGCTTGAAGAAGCGGGTGCGTCATTAAATACAGTGGTAAAGGCAACGGTGTTTATCAAGGACATGAACGAGTTTGCAGCCATCAATGAAGTATATGGGGAATATTTCAGCACACACAAGCCTGCGCGCTCCTGTGTGGAAGTGGCACGCCTTCCAAAGGATGCATTGGTTGAAATTGAAGTAGTGGCCCTCGTCAAATAAATAACCGCATTTATTTCGCTCGTTCATGTGAACGGGCGTTTTTTATTACAGAAAAATGCTTTAACAGACAATGTTTTACTTTGAACAAAATATTCAAAAAATATTTTTTATCTAAGAAGGAGATTCAGGAAATATGTTGAATTTATACAATTAGGATTATATCTTCTCGAAAAGGTGGTGAACAGAATGGAAGTGACAGACGTAAGATTACGCCGCGTTAACACGGATGGACGAATGAGGGCAATCGCATCTATTACGCTTGATCATGAATTTGTTGTTCATGATATTCGTGTGATCGATGGGAATAATGGCTTATTTGTAGCTATGCCGAGCAAACGTACTCCGGATGGGGAGTTTAGAGATATCGCGCACCCGATCAATTCAGGAACGCGCGGTAAAATCCAGGAGGCTGTATTAGCCGAGTACCACCGTTTAGGTGAATTAGAAGTGGAATTTGAAGAAGCCGGTGCTTCCTAAGAAATAGATCAACAAGGGCCTACTACATAAGTAAGGCTCTTTTTTATTTTAGCTGTAAGGAATTCAAGCTCTGAGTCCCCCTGTTACAGGCGGTGCTTAGGGCTTTTTTCTATCTTGTTCATTACCCTGTCTGTAAAAATATTAAACCATTTCTTCAGAAAATACCGTTAATGGGAATGACAAATATATGTACTTTGTCATCATTTCTTGAAATAAGAGCCCATTTAAGATATATTCGTTATGGATAAAAAGGTTAAATTGGAGGCCTGTCAATGTCTAATCGATTCGCGGTCATTTTAGCCGCAGGCAAGGGGACACGAATGAAGTCAAAGCTTTACAAAGTCCTTCACCCTGTATGCGGCAAACCGATGGTTCAACATGTTGTTGATCAAGTTACAAAGCTTAACATAAAAGAAATTGTCACCATTACTGGACATGGAGCGGAAATGGTGGAGCAGCAGCTGGGTTCAATCAGCAAATATGCTCTTCAGGAGGAGCAGCTGGGCACTGCTCATGCCGTTATGCAGGCTCGCGATATGCTTGAAGGCAAAGAGGGCGTGACGCTCGTAGTCTGCGGAGATACACCACTCATCAAACATGAAACAATGGAAGCGCTTTTCAAGCATCATGAAGAGCTATCTGCCAAAGCGACTATTTTAACAGCCCATGCGGAAAATCCATTCGGATATGGACGCGTGATCCGAAATGACATGGGGATGGTTGAAAAAATCGTTGAGCAGAAAGATGCTTCCGAGGAAGAAAGAAAGATAAAAGAAATCAATACTGGGACCTATTGCTTTGATAATAAGGCCTTATTTGAAGCATTAAACAAAGTTACAAATGATAATGTGCAGGGTGAATATTATCTTCCGGATGTGATTGAGATCCTGAAAAATGAAGGCGAAGTCGTTACGGCTTACCAGACGGCTGATTTTGGCGAAACCCTGGGTGTCAATGACCGGGTAGCCTTGTCACAAGCCGAATCCTTCATGAAACAACGGATTAATGAAGAACATATGCGTAATGGCGTTACCATTATCGATCCGTCAAACACGTATATTGGTGCGAATGTGAAAATTGGCTCGGATACAGTTCTTTACCCTGGAACAATCATTTCCGGCAATACAGTCATTGGTTCTGAATGTGAGATTGGACCTCATACAGAGATTTCTGATTGCCATATTGGGGAAGGCACAGTGATCCGCCAGTCTGCTGCACATGACAGCCATATTGGTTCACAAGTGAATATTGGGCCGTTTGCTCACATTCGCCCGCAATCAGATATTCATGATGAAGTGAAAATCGGCAATTTTGTTGAAGTGAAGAAGTCTGTTTTTGGAAAAGGAAGCAAAGCCTCTCACCTGAGCTATATTGGCGATGCAGAAGTTGGAAGAGATGTTAACCTGGGCTGCGGCTCAATCACTGTCAATTATGACGGCAAAAACAAGTACCTGACCAAAATCGAAGATGGTGTTTTTATTGGATGCAACTCCAATCTCGTGGCACCGGTAACGATTGGGGAGGGTGCATATGTGGCAGCAGGATCGACAATTACAGAAGATGTGCCGGGAGAAGCCCTTTCCATTGCCCGTGCACGCCAGGTGAACAAGGAAAACTACACGCAAAAATTAAATATTAAGAAATAAACCGAACTTTCTATATGTAAGAAATAAATCGATGGAGGCCCAAAATGTCAAACCAGTATTTAGATCCAAACTTAAAGGTGTTCAGTTTAAACTCAAACCGCAAGCTAGCTGCAGAAATCGCCAATGTAATTGGTGTGGAGCTTGGTAAATGTTCCGTAACTCGCTTCAGCGACGGCGAAATTCAAATTAACATTGAAGAAAGCATCCGCGGATGCGATGTATATGTAATCCAATCTACAAGCTCTCCTGTTAATGAGCACTTAATGGAGCTTTTAATCATGATCGATGCTCTTAAGCGTGCATCTGCCAAGACCATCAACATCGTAATGCCTTACTATGGCTATGCCCGCCAGGACCGCAAAGCAAGAGCGCGTGAGCCGATTACAGCTAAGCTTGCAGCAAACCTTTTGGAAACTGCTGGTGCAACCCGTGTGATTACACTTGACTTGCATGCGCCGCAAATTCAAGGTTTCTTCGATATTCCGATCGATCATTTAATGGGTGTCCCAATCCTTTCTGATTACTTTAAGAACAAAATGATGGATGCCGACATCGTAATCGTATCCCCAGACCACGGCGGCGTAACACGTGCGCGTAAAATGGCTGATCGCTTAAAAGCGCCGATTGCCATCATTGACAAGCGCCGTCCAAAGCCGAATGTGGCTGAAGTCATGAACATTGTAGGTAACATCGATGGAAAAACTGCCATCTTAATCGACGATATTATAGATACTGCCGGAACGATTACATTAGCAGCAAATGCCCTGATCGAGAACGGTGCATCAGAAGTCTATGCATGCTGTACACACCCGGTTCTATCTGGGCCTGCCATCGAAAGAATTGAAAACTCAACAATCAAAGAATTGGTTGTAACAAACTCAATTACTCTTCCAGAAGAGAAGAAAACAGACAAGATTGTCGAACTTTCCGTAGCACCGCTAATCGGTGAAGCAATCATCCGAGTTCATGAAGAGCAATCCGTCAGCACTTTGTTTGATTGATCGGTAATTAAATAACTTATCCAGGCTTGCTGTAAAGCAAGCCTGATCTGCGTTCTTTTTCGGATTGTTCTAATCGCTAACTAACTTTAACGAACTGGGCTGATTGGAGCGAAGGGCACTTGATCCTCGAAAATGCATCCGTCTTTTCTTCGTGCGGTGCTAATTCAAGGAAACTTATTCAGTGTCCTGCGGAAGGAGAGGGAGTGAGAGACCCCGCAGGCGAAGCCGAGGAGGCTCTCATTCCTCCCCTCCGGAAAGCAAGTGACCGCAGCAGAAATCAACGGGTAATATTCAAAAGCTTTGACAAAAAATCATAAGGAAAGCCAAAGATAATATAAACCTGAAAAAAACAAAAACGTTTAGACTTCCTCATTTTAGGGCATTTTTTTATATAGACAAGACTTTATCGCAGTCTAACGGGCAGTATGACTCCCATTACTAGACTCGAAGGAATAAAAGGCGACTTAGCGGGAGTCAAAATGTCCGTAAAGGCCCTTGGTTCAACTAACAATTAGCGGGGGATAAAAAACCCCTGCTGATTGAAGGTTCACTTTATAAATTTTTCTAAATGAGGAAGGGGACGTATTTATGACAGCTGTATTGCAAGCAAAAGAAAGAAAAGGTTCACGCAATTCCAATTTAACTTCACTGCGAAAAGAAGGTAATATTCCGGCAGTTGTGTATGGTTCAAAACAGCAAAGCCAATCCATCTACTTAAGCGAAGCAGATTTTCTTAAGACGATAAAGGAAGTGGGCAGAAACGGCGTATTTTCATTAGATGTAGATGGCAGCAAACTTGAAGTGGTGCTTGGTGACTACCAGTCCAATCCAATTAAAAATGCAATTGTCCATGCTGATTTTCTAGCGGTGGATATGAATAAGGAAATGACAGCCGATGTACGCGTCGTCTTGACTGGAGATGCAGCGGGAGTAAAAGATGGAGGCGTTATGCAGCAATCCATGCATGAAGTCTCTGTTACAGCGACACCGAATAATATTCCACCTTCTGTTGAAGTGGATGTAACGAATCTGCAGGTGAATGAGACCTTAACAGTTGCTGATATCAAGGCAGATCGCGGCTATGGAATCAATAATGAGGATGAAGAGGTTATCGCTTCCATCCTTCCTCCGAGACAGGAAGAAGAAATCAGCAGCGGTGAAGAACAGGAAGCTGGCACACCTGAAAATGAAGAAGGCAGAGAAACAACAGCAAATGAAGATAAAACAGGTGGAGAATAAGCTCAGGGAAACTATTCTTGCGGGGGCTTGGCAATAATGGCCGGCCCCTGTTTGCATGGCATTAAAATAAATCCGAATGAGACGCACATACGGGATAAGATCAGAAGCAGCAGGGGCAATTGAGTCCGAACCTGGCTCAGCTTCCGACAGAATCTTCTTACCGAACAACACACTTTCTACTATAATGAAAAAGAGAATCGAAAAAGTTCAGAGCGCGCGTCTGGTTAAATACTAGGCTTCTGCGCTTTTCGAATATGGGGTGAGAAAATGAAATTAATTGTAGGGTTGGGGAATCCCGGCAAGCAATATGATAAAACGAGGCACAATATTGGCTTTGATGTGATTGATGTTTTATCGGACCGGCTGAATATTCCTTTGAATCAGGCCAAGCTGAAAGGCATATTTGGCATCGGCTATGTGAACGGAGAGAAAGTATTTCTGCTTAAACCTCTTACATATATGAATTTATCAGGAGAATCCATCCGGGCTGTTATGGATTATTTCGAGATAAATGATGATGAACTTGTGGTTATCTATGATGATCTGGATCTTCCTGTAGGCAGGATCCGTCTCCGTCAAAAAGGGAGCGCAGGTGGCCATAATGGGATCAAATCTACAATCGCGCATCTGGGAACACAGGAATTTAACAGAATCCGAGTTGGCATCGACCGTCCGCCGAGCGGCATGAAGGTGCCTGACTATGTGCTGGGCCGCTTCACGAAAGAAGAACAGGCTATTATAGACGAAACGGCTAAAAAGTGTGCAGATGCCTGTGAGGAATGGTTCAGAAAACCATTTTTACAGGTAATGAACGATTTTAATCAATAATCTTCATATTTTATCAATCTTATCATAGAATAATGTATCTCTTCATTGCCGGCATCGTCTGATTGCATGAATAAGTTCCCTTCCTGAGGTCCATACTAGAATCATGGACAGTTTAACGGGAGGGACAGGCATGGCTATTCATTATCATTGCCGTCATTGCGGAACAAAGATTGGTTCAATAGAGAACAGCTCTGTTTATTCAGAGCAGCTTGGCTTCCATAAGCTAAATGATCAGGAACGCCAGGAGATGATCTCTTATGACCAATCAGGAGATATGCTTGTAAAAGCGATCTGTGAGGATTGCCAGGAATCACTGGAACGCAATCCGGATTACCATCAGCAGGACTTTATTATTCATTAACAAGCTTTGGAGACGATCCAAAGCATTTTTCTATTTCTATGTGAGGGATTCATTGTATTTAATAGAAACCGTTCTATAGATTCTTGTTGCATCCATATTATATTTAGTAAGATTAATGAAAGTTAAAATGGATTTTGCAGAATGTCAGTTATCTGGCTCGATGGGCCAGGAGTGGCATCTGCTTTTTGGCGGTTGAACTGCCTGGGAAAAGACACTCTTTGAAAGTTGAGAACTGTCTAGCTCCAGCGCCTGCCCCCTCGAGGTCACAAGCCAATCCTCACAAAAAGGCAAAGAACGCCTTTCTGTGAGGCTCGTCTTATGCTTGTCGGGGCTGAATCAAGGCGCTTGCGCTTTTGAAAGATAAAGGGAATTTTGAACGTTGAGAACTGTCTAGCTCCAGCGCCTTCTCCCTCGAGTCATAAGCAATCCTCCCAAAAAGGCAAAGAACGCCTTTCTGTGAGACTCGTCTTGTGCTTGTCGGGGGTGGGCAAGGCGCTTGCGCTTTTCTTATAGGAGGGGCTTTCATGTTAGGTCTTAAAGAGATTATTAGCCGGCAGGATGATGTAAGTTCCATCTTGTCTGGCATAGAGGAAGGGCTAAGGGAGCAGATGCTTGCCGGATTGTCAGGATCAGCACGCACCTTGTTTTTGTCTTCCATATATGAGCAATCGGGAAGGCCGATGCTTGTTGTAACACATAACCTTCTGCAGGCACAGAAGCTATATGATGATATCGTCAATCTGGCGGGAGAATCGGAAGTGTTTTTGTATCCTGCAAATGAGTTGATTGCAGCGGAAATGGGGATTGCCAGCCCGGAATTAAAGGCCCAGCGGATCGAGGCTTTAAATTATTGGAGCAAATATAAAACGGGAATCATGATCGTCCCGATGGCAGGGTTAAGAAAGATTCTCCCGCCTCCAGGCCACTGGCAGAAATACCAGCTGTCTTTAAAAATTGGCGATGAACTGACAGATGAACAATTAAAAAACTTTGTCCGGATGGGCTATGTTCGTTCGGAAATGGTTTCTTCGCCGGGAGAATTCAGTGTCAGGGGCGGAATCATTGATATCTATCCCCTGACTGAGGCTGATCCAGTTAGGATTGAGCTATTTGATACAGAAGTTGATTCAATCCGGACTTTTTCTTTGGAGGACCAAAGGTCAAAAGAAAAATTAAACGAGATTTCGATTGGGCCAGCAACCGAAATACCTCTGGATTCAGAACACTTCCAGATATTAATTGAAAAACTGGAAAAAGGTTTGGGATCAAGCCTGAAAAAACTGAAAGATGATAAAGCGAAAACACAGCTGGCCCAGAATGTTGGCTATGAATTAGAACAGCTGCGAATGGGGAACAAGCCTGAACAGCTTTTCAAATACCTATCGTTTGCCTTTGAGGAAGGAAGTAGTTTAGTAGACTATCTCCCTGCCAATGGCTTAATTTTTATTGACGAAATCAGCCGTGTGCAGGAAATGAATGACTCCCTTGATAAGGAAGAGGCCGAGTGGTATACAAGTCTTCTGGGTGAGGGCCAGATAATTCATGATGTGAAGATTTCACACACTTTAAAAGAGTTTCTGCACCGTTCAAAGCATCCGATTACGTATATGTCCCTGTTCCTGAGACATGTACCGAATACAAATCCGCAAAACATCATTAATGTCACCTGCAAACAGATGCAGAATTTCCATGGACAAATGCATGTGCTGAAAAGCGAGCTGGACAGATGGAAAAAAGGCAGATTTTCAGTCGTATTCCTGGGTCCCGACGAAGAGCGGATTAAAAAGCTGCAAAGAGTGCTTGAAGACTATGAGATTGAAGCGGCATTTGTGAGTGAGGATGACCCGATTTTAACAGGGAAAATTCAAATTACAGAGGGCAGTCTGCAGACCGGATTCGAGCTTCCAAGCCAAAAGCTGGCTGTTATTACGGAAGAAGAGCTTTTTAACAAACGCACAAAAAAGAAAGCCCGCAGGCAAAAGCTTTCAAATGCAGAGAGAATTAAAAGCTATTCCGAACTGAAGGTTGGAGACTATGTCGTTCATGTAAATCACGGGATCGGGAAATACTTAGGGATTGAAACTCTTGAGATTAACGGGGTCCACAAAGATTATCTCCATATCCGCTACCAGGGCAGCGACAAGCTTTATGTGCCAGTGGAGCAGATTGAGCTTGTCCAGAAATATGTCGGGTCCGAAGCTAAAGAGCCAAAAATTTATAAGCTGGGCGGAAACGATTGGAAACGGGTTAAGAAAAAGGTTCAATCATCTGTTCAGGATATTGCGGATGATCTGATTAAGCTATATGCAGAACGCGAGGCATCAAAAGGCTATGCCTTCAGTCCGGATGGGGATATGCAAAGGGAATTTGAAGCGGCCTTCCCATACCAGGAAACAGAGGACCAGATCCGTTCCATCCATGAAATTAAGAAAGATATGGAGAGGGAGCGCCCGATGGACCGCTTATTATGCGGAGATGTGGGCTATGGGAAAACAGAAGTGGCCATCCGTGCTGCTTTTAAGGCGATTGCGGATGGAAAACAGGTTGCCATCCTCGTTCCGACGACCATACTGGCTCAGCAGCACTATGAAACAATGAGAGAACGATTCCAGGACTATCCAATTGAAATTGGGCTATTAAGCCGATTCAGAACGAAAAAGCAGCAGACCGAAACCCTTAAAGGCTTAAAGGCAGGGACTATTGATGTAGTTGTCGGCACACACCGGATTTTATCAAAAGATATCCAGTATAGAGAATTAGGCCTGCTCGTTATTGATGAAGAGCAGCGCTTTGGAGTAACACACAAAGAAAAGATCAAGCAGCTTAAGACAAATGTGGATGTCCTTACCCTGACTGCAACGCCAATCCCGAGAACCCTTCATATGTCAATGCTGGGCGTTAGGGATCTATCGGTTATAGAAACACCTCCTGAGAACCGGTTCCCGGTCCAGACTTATGTGATGGAGTATAATGGTGCACTGGTTCGTGAAGCAATTGAAAGGGAACTGGCGAGGGATGGACAGGTCTATTTTCTATATAACCGGGTGGAGGATATAGAACGAAAAGCCGAGGAAATATCCATGCTAGTTCCAGATGCAAGGGTAACATATGCCCATGGGAAAATGACGGAAAATGAGTTAGAATCTGTTATGTTAAGCTTCCTGGAAGGCGAGTCCGATGTTCTCGTCAGCACAACGATCATTGAAACAGGCGTAGATATTCCAAATGTCAACACGCTGATTGTCCATGATGCAGACAAAATGGGCTTGTCCCAGCTTTATCAGCTTAGGGGCCGGGTTGGCCGTTCCAACCGGGTTGCCTACGCATACTTCACATATCGAAAAGACAAAGTATTAACGGAAGTAGCTGAAAAGCGGCTTCAGGCCATAAAGGAATTTACAGAGCTCGGTTCAGGTTTCAAAATTGCCATGCGGGATTTATCAATCAGAGGCGCCGGCAATCTGCTTGGAGCCGAACAGCATGGATTCATCGACTCTGTCGGTTTTGATCTGTATTCGCAAATGCTTAAAGAAGCGATTGAAGAACGGAAAGATAAGCTGGATGGCGTCGAGGCAAAACCGGCTAAAATTGAGATCGACCTGGATGTTGATGCTTATATTCCTGATTTCTACTTGTCTGATGGCCATCAGAAAATAGAAATGTATAAGCGCTTCCGCGGCATTTCTTCACTTGAAGATGTGGAAGAGCTCCAGGATGAGATGATCGACCGTTTTGGCGAGTATCCAGATGAAGTAGGGTATTTATTCCAGATTGCCGAAATGAAGGCATACGGTGAACTTGCCGGAGTCGAGACGGTTAAACAATCCAAACAGGAAGTACTGATTCTTTTATCGGAAAAGGCCAGCGAGCATATAGATGGCCAGAAGATTTTCCAGATCACAAGCAAATACGGCAGAATGATCGGCCTGGGCATGGAGGGAAAGAAACTGAAAGCTGTCCTCCATATTAAAGGCGTCAAAACAAATGAATGGCTCAATATTGCATACGAAGTGATCAAAGGAATGCAGGAAGCGAAAAAAGAGCAGGAATATCCAACTGCGTAAATTTATGGAAACATCACTGTCAATAAAATGAAACAATAGAAATGTTTATCTCTTTCTGACGAGGGTAATTTTAAGTTGAAGGATCATTTGGAATGTTTATCCGATTTTGGAATGAATAACATCTATGAGAAAAAGTTTTTGTGCACGTATATAACTTTCCATATGAAAGATACTAAGTTCAAACATGGCGATGCATTCATTTTCTCCCAATTATGGATCATAGCCAAAAGAGGAAAGAGTAAGTGCTGTGCTGGAGATAGAGTTGTCTAGCTCCAGCGCCAAGCCCCTCGAGTCATAAGTCAAATCACTTCAGAAGTCGGGATTTCCTATGTGATTCATCTTATGCTTGCCAGGGCTGAGCAAGGCGCTTCCGCTTTTCTATTAAATCATCAGATGAAAGTGAGGCAACGTTGGATGAAAGCAACAGGTATAGTTCGTCGAATCGATGATTTGGGTCGTGTAGTCATTCCTAAAGAAATCCGCAGAACACTGCGTATTCGTGAGGGGGACCCGCTGGAGATTTTCGTAGATCGTGATGGAGAAGTCATCTTAAAGAAATATTCACCAATCAGTGAACTGAGCGATTTTGCAAAAGAATATGCAGAAGCATTATATGACAGCCTGGGAAATCCAGTGTTAATCTGTGACAGAGATACTTACATTGCTGTTGCAGGAGGTTCTAAAAAGGATTACTTAAACAAAAACATAAGCGAACTTGTTGAAAAAACAATGGAAGAGCGCAGTTCAGTCCTGGTTAACCAGTCAGGCGACATCTCGCTTGTTGACGGGAACACAGAGCCTTCCTCCGCTTATACAATCGGCCCAATCATTGCAAACGGCGACCCAATTGGAGCAGTTATCATTTTTGCAAAAGAAGATTCACTGGGCGACGTGGAACAAAAAGCAGTTGAAACGGCAGCAGGCTTCCTGGCCAGACAAATGGAATCATAAAAATGGATACTTAATGAAAGGGGTAGCGGAATGCTGCCTTTTTTCTTTGGCCCGGGAATGGCGGGCACGCAACCGAATAAATGATGCGCGAACACAAAGATATCCCGCGCACAAGGTTAGTGAATGCGCAAAAACCCAAGGATATCCGCCCGCAAAAATATGAAAGACACGCAGAACCGAAAAACAAAGCCCGCAATCCCGGTGAATCCGCGCACAAACAAAAATATCCGCAACAACCCAAGCGTTCCCGCGCAGAAAGCCTCAATATGCTATAATACTTTCGAATTCAATTGGAAGGAGATGGGCAATTGAAGCCCGTTCAGACATCTGGCGATTTGTTTAAAGGAGCGTTTATCCTCACGATCGCTGCCCTGATTACAAAAATTTTGAGTGCTGTTTACCGGGTCCCCTTTCAAAATATCGTTGGGGACGTAGGGTTTTATATATATCAGCAGGTTTATCCGTTTTATGGAATCATTATCGTGTTATCTACATATGGATTTCCTGTCATTATTTCAAAGCTTTATGCCGAGCAGGCCGCTTTAAAGAAAGAGAGGGATATTCAGAACTTATTTGCCGTTTCTGCCTTTGTTCTGTCCATAATAGGTTTTATCGGGTTCTCCATTCTGTATTGGGGTTCGGACTGGCTGGCTGTCAGGATGGGCGATCCGCAGCTGGCGATCTTACTCAGAGTGGTGGCAGCCATGTTTCTTCTTTTTCCGATCCTGTCCCTTTTCCGGGGATATTTTCAAGGTAAAGGAGATATGGTTCCAACCGCTGTTTCCCAGGTAGGAGAACAGCTTGTCAGAGTCATTACCATTCTGCTGGCCGCGTATTTGCTTGTTAAGGGAGGAAATTCTCTATACACGGTGGGAGGCGGGGCCCTTTTTGGGGCCATAACCGGCGGACTTATTGCCCTCCTGATTTTATTCACCTTCTTTTATATAAAAGAAAGAAAAAACCTGCCGTCCGCCATTGCCATCGATTTTAAACAAAGCGGCAAGCTGGCCAAAACGATTATCATACAGGGGTTTGCCATCTGCATCAGCAGTCTCGTGCTTATTTTCATTCAGCTGGCAGATTCGTTTAATTTATATTCGCTTCTATTAACATCCGGAGTTGAAGGAGAGGAAGCGAAGGCCCTCAAAGGTGTGTATGATCGCGGACAGCCGATTGTCCAGCTGGGCATTGTTGTGGCAACATCCATGTCCCTGTCGCTTGTGCCGCTCATCTCCAAAGAAAAAATGAGAAATCAGCCTGCATTCCTTCATAATAAAATCAGACTTGCCCTTCAAATCGGTATTCTTGTTGGAGCTGCAGCAACGGTGGGCCTCTGGAATATCATAAAGCCTGCAAATATTATGCTGTTTGAAAATTCAACTGGATCGGATGTCCTGGCGATTCTTAGTCTGCTGATTTTGCTGAGCAGCCTGATCATCACAATCACAGGCATCCTGCAGGGATTAGGATTTATCTTTTTCCCGGCAGCGTCCATTTTGATGGGATTTGCGGTAAAGCTTGGCCTGAACATCCTATTGGTTCCTTCTTACGGCACAGCCGGCGCAGCGGTCGCATCATGCCTGGCACTTGCTGCTGTCTTCATTTTTCTTATTGCAAAGCTTCGTTTATATTTGAAGATATCATTGATTTCTCTGCGCTTTTTAGTGGTGGCCGGATTTGCTGCTTTGGTGATGTCGGTTGTTTTGCAGCTGTATCTTCAGGCAACAGCCATGCTGCCAATACCGGAACCGGGCAGAATGTTTGCCGGATTCCAGGCATTAAGCGGCGTAGCGCTGGGGGGCTTTACGTATTTGTATATCGTGTTTAAAGGCAATACTTTTAAAGAGGAAGAGCTTGCTCTGCTTCCGCTTGGAAGCAAGCTCATGTTTTTGCTTCCCAAAAAGACTAGGAGATGAATCGCTTTATGAAAAAAATAACCATTCTCGGGCTTGGAGCAGGAGACTTGGATCAGCTTCCTTTTGGCGTATATCGAAAACTTAAACAGGCAGAGGTTTTGTACCTTCGGACAAAGGAGCATCCGGTTCTGCGGGATCTCGAACGAGAAGGGCTGACTTATCAGTCTTTTGATCATATCTACGAAAAGCATGAGAAATTTGAAGAAGTGTATGAGGAAATTTGTGAATTCCTTCTTGAAGAATCCCTTGCCAAAGAGATTACATATGGAGTTCCAGGCCATCCGCTTGTTGCGGAACGTACGGTGCAGCTTCTCATAGAGCGTGCCCCGCAGAGAGGCATTGAGATTATGATCGAAGGAGGACAAAGCTTCCTTGATCCTTTATTTCAGGCTTTGAAAATTGATCCGATCGAAGGATTTCAGCTTCTGGATGGAACCGATTTATACAGAGATGAGATCCAGGTGGCCCAGCACGTCATCATTGGACAGGTTTATGACCAGTTTGTTGCGAGTGACGTCAAGCTGACACTGATGGAAAAGCTGCCTTACGATTACGTGGTTTATATTGTAACAGCTGCCGGCAGCAAGGATGAGGTTATTAAACAAGTGCAGCTGCATGAACTGGATCATAATATGGAGCTGAATAACTTAACTTCTGTATATGTGCCTCCTGTAAACAATGATTCAGTCCTCTATAAAGATTTTTCAAAACTGCGGAGCATTATTGCGGAACTGCGGGGGCCAAACGGCTGCCCATGGGATAAAAAGCAAACTCATGAATCATTGAAGAAATATTTAATTGAAGAAGCCTATGAGCTGATTGAAGCGATCGATAATGAAGATAGCGAGCATATGACAGAGGAACTGGGAGATGTCCTTCTCCAGGTGATGCTTCATGCACAAATTGGCGAAGACGAAGGCTATTTTACCATCGATGATGTGATCGAGGGACTTTCTGAAAAAATGGTCCGCCGTCATCCTCATGTCTTTGGTGATGTACAGGCAGAAAATGAAGAAGAGGTGCTTAAAAATTGGCAGAGCATTAAGCAGGAAGAAAAGGGTGAAACGCAGGAATCCATGATGGATACTGTCCCGAAATCATTCCCGAACTTAATGAGAGCGGCTGAAATTCAGAAAAAAGCAGCAAAAGCCGGCTTTGACTGGAAGGAAGTTGAGCCTGCCTGGGAGAAGGTAAAAGAAGAGATTGCCGAATTCGAGAAGGAAGCCGTGAACTCCAGCCCCGAGATGGAGGCGGAATTTGGCGATATCCTGTTTGCGCTTGTGAATATTGCGCGTTTCTATAAAATTGATGCCGAAGAAGCTGTGAGAAAAACCAATGAAAAATTCATCCGCCGTTTTACTTATGTGGAAGAACGGGTAATGATGAGCGGCAGAAAATTTGAAGACTTTACGCTCGAGCAGCTCGATGAATTCTGGAATGAAGCAAAATCCAAAGGATACTAATAGAGGAGTGGCAATAGATGAGATTAGATAAATTTCTAAAAGTATCAAGGCTAATAAAAAGAAGAACACTGGCAAAAGAAGTCTCCGATCAGGGAAGGATCTCCATAAATGGACAGCAGGCCAAAGCAAGCTCAACCGTTAAAGTGGGAGATGAACTTCAAATCCGCTTCGGGCAGAAGCTGGTAACGGTCAAAGTGGAGCGCCTGCAGGAAACGACCCGCAAGGAAGAAGCGGCGGAAATGTACTCGATTGTTAAGGAAGAGAAAGTGGAATAGCGGCCTGCGCCTATGGAGATTGGCGTTAAATCTTGAAATTTAACGGAATTTCGTCCGTATCATTTTTCAAATTCAGCAGCGCCTCCGCTTTTCCTATTGGCTTGTTCTATTTTAATTCCCCTTTTCATAAACATGTACAAAAAGGTTGTACTATGCTGATTGCGGGGGATGAATAATGAGTCAATATTATGAGTCAAGTTCGAACAAAACCAATACTCAGGAACATGATGTCATTATGAGAGGCAGAAGACTGCTCGATATTACTGGTGTTAAACAAGTCGAAAGCTTCGATAATGAAGAGTTTTTGCTGGAGACGGTGATGGGTTTCCTTGCGATTAGAGGGCAGAACCTGCAGATGAAGAATCTGGATGTCGACAAGGGAATTGTTTCCATCAAGGGGAAGGTATTTGACCTTGTTTATATTGACGATCAGAATGGAGATAAAGCTAAAGGATTCTTTAGCAAGTTGTTCCGATGACACTGACCACTCAATTTGTAA
Source organism: Cytobacillus oceanisediminis (assembly GCF_004366035.1). Taxonomy (GTDB): domain Bacteria; phylum Bacillota; class Bacilli; order Bacillales; family Cytobacillaceae; genus Cytobacillus; species Cytobacillus oceanisediminis_C. The sequence goes on along the minus strand of NZ_SOEE01000017.1, from coordinate 23,381 downwards.
CCATGCTGGCGATGATCGGCATGGGAAGTGTGTTTGGGGCTGCCCTTGATACGTATAATCGTTTCCTGCAAAGAACCAGGCGGAAAAGCTGGCTTGTATTTATTAATGATATCCTTTTTTGGCTCGTACAGGGCCTGGCAATCTTCTATATTTTATTTCTGGTGAATAAAGGCGAGTTAAGGTTTTATATTTTCATTGCTTTGCTGTGCGGTTTTGCCGCTTATCAAAGTTTATTTAAGAAAATGTATCTGCGGGTATTGGAGATATCCATCCGGATGGCGATCTCCATATACCGCTTTTTCGTTAAGACCTTTACTTTGCTCATCTATAAGCCCATCCAGGGTCTTATTATGGCGTTAATTGCGGTAGCCGTTATGCTTGGAAAAGGACTTTATTCCCTGTTAAAAGTCATACTTCGAGTCTTTTGGTTCATCTTGAAAGTGGTTTTTCTGCCTGTCAAATGGATTTTGTCACTTTTGTGGAAACTTTTGCCGAAAAAGATTAAAAAAACAGTCGAGAAGTTATATAATAAATTGGCAGGATATTTACAGCTGATAAAGAATTATGTTTTAAAATGGATTGCAAAGTGGAAAAAACCTAAAGAGTAAGGAGGGAGTGCGGAAGTGAGTGTCACCAAGAAGAAAAATGTAGCCAAAATGGAAACCAGCTATGTCAAACAGCAGGAAGCAGCAGAGATCAGTGCGGGCCGTAAGAAAAAGCTATTATTTCGAAGATTAGCGGCATTTTTCACACTGGCAGCCGTCGTTTCATTTTTTATGATCTCCACACTCGTTTCGCAGTCTGCTGCTCTGGAAGAAAAAGTGGAAGAGAAAACCCGGCTGGACCAGGAGCTTTCTGACCTGAAGAAAAAGGAAGTTATGCTTGAAGAAGAAATTGTTAAGCTGAATGATGATGAGTATATCGCGAAACTTGCCCGCAAAGATTACTTCCTATCTGACAACAACGAAATCATTTTTAACCTCCCTGAAGAAGAGACGGAAAAAGAAAAGAAAAAGGAAAAAAAGGCCGATTGACGCTATATTGACACTCTTTTTTTAGTTTCTGTATAATATATAGTAAATTTTGATTTAAATCTTTCAAGGAGGCAATTTTTTTAATGTCAATCGAAGTAGGCAGCAAGTTAAAAGGAAAGGTCACAGGCATTACAAAATTCGGAGCATTTGTGGAGCTGCCGGAAGGCTCAACGGGTCTGGTGCACATAAGTGAAGTCGCTGACAAGTATGTAAAAGATATTAATGAGCACCTCAAAGTAGGTGACTTGGTTGAAGTGAAAGTCATTAATGTCGAAAAGGACGGCAAGATTGGATTATCCATCAAAAAGGCAAAAGACCGGCCTGAGCGTTCTGAAAGACCTGATAGAGGCGACAGAAAAGAATTCAGACCTAATTCAAACTCTGGCCGACCTCGCCATAACAGATCAAACGACCATCGCCCTAAAGAAAACTTTGAAGCCAAAATGGCTCGTTTCCTAAAGGACAGCGAAGATCGTCTGTCATCTCTAAAACGCCATACCGAATCCAAACGCGGAGGAAGAGGCGCTAAACGATGATAACTTGCTGCTGATCGATCTATATAGCAGGATGGAAAACAAGTCCGATGGGGCTTGTTTTTTTGTGCTGTTTAGCGCTGTTATTTCTGATGGAAACCTTATTAATAGTGAAACCTTGATGCGGCGCGAAGTGACCGATATATCGGAAAAGAGACCGATAAACTGAAAAGTAATTTAAAAAGGTTCATCAATTGCCAGGTTAAAGCTGTTCTGAAAGACGAAGAATCCCTCCAAATCCATCAAAAAAACGCCAGCCTAAGGCTGACGCTCTTTTGAAATGACCCGTACGGGATTCGAACCCGTGTTACCGCCGTGAAAGGGCGGTGTCTTAACCGCTTGACCAACGGGCCGTGGAAGATAACATTCTAAGTTGTCCAGCTTCAGCGCCTGCCCCCTCGAGGTCACAAGCCGCTCCTCCCAAAAAGGTAATAAACACCTTTAATTGAGGATCGTCTTGTGCTTGTCGGGTGTGACCAAGGCGCTTTCGCATTCTGTGATAGCGGCGGAGGGGATCGAACCCCCGACCTCACGGGTATGAACCGTACGCTCTAGCCAGCTGAGCTACACCGCCATAATTTCATAGATTTATAGTTGTGCTCTGAAGCACAAGATTTATAATACAAATTTTTAAAAAGGAAGTCAATAAGATATTTAAAGAAATATGTCGTAAACCTCCCTTGCCTCTTCGTCAATTTCTTCCATGCTTCTCTTTCCGCAGAAAGCTGTCATTCTAAGGGTTTGTTTACTTTTTTTGTCAGAACTAACTGGAACTTCAGGAAGACCAATTTTAAATCTTGTTATCTCTCCCCATATATAGTGGAAAACCGTCGAACGAAAAGCCGGGGCTTGTCCGCTATTTTGACAAACTTCTGGAGCGCTGGATTTTATAATTGTCAGCAACGATAAAAATATGGGGAGTGTAGTTTAATGGAAAAGGTAGAAAGGAATGTAATAGAGCCGATCGTCGGGGAAGTGCCCTTCAACAAACCGAAACTGGATTTTGCCAAAGGCTTAAAAAAACTCCACTCAGGATTGGAGAATTTCTTTCTGAAAAAAGGCTATGTTCTGCTGATCATTGGCTTTTTGCTTGGAAGAGCCTTGATATTGGCGAAGCTTACCCCATTTAGCCTTCCGTTTTTTGCAGCGGTTTACTTCATACGAAGGGATAAGGCGCCCCTGGCTCTAGTGGGGTTAATGGCGGGCGCTGCCACATTGTCCATCTCCAATGCTGTATCTGCTTTTGGAATAACCTTCATCTTTTTATTTGCCTTCCGGGTCTCGAAAAAATGGCTGCATAATGAAATCAGGGCACTGCCTTTTTACGTGTTCTTCACTCTTTTAGGAGGCAAGCTCCTGGAGGCTTTCATTTTGAAGGGCCAGCTGACTTTATATGATGGAATGATGGCCGGTGTTGAGTCAGGCCTTGGTTTCATTCTAACGCTGATTTTTCTGCAGGGGCTGCCGCTGCTTTCGATAAATAAACGCAGACAATCACTGAAAACCGAAGAAATCGTCTGCCTGATCATTATGCTGGCTTCTGTCATGACGGGAACGATCGGCTGGACGGTCTATGATCTTTCGGTCGAGCATATTATGTCTCGCTACCTTGTCCTGCTCTTTGCCTTTGTGGCAGGAGCCACCGTCGGTTCTACAGTAGGGGTGGTAACCGGTCTGATCTTCTCCCTTGCGAATATATCGAGCTTTTATCATATGAGTCTGCTCGCCTTCGCAGGTCTATTAGGCGGTCTTTTAAAAGAAGGGAGGAAGTTCGGTGTGGCATTCGGCCTTCTGATTGCGACACTCCTTATGGGCATGTATGGAGAAGGAAGCGGAAATCTCATGAAAACTCTGTCTGAAACAGGCGCAGCGATTCTCTTATTTTTATTAACACCGCAGGCTTTAACGATGAAATTGGCTAAGCACATCCCGGGAACGCCTGAATATGCCGCTGAGCAGCAGCAATATATGAGAAAAATGCGCGATGTAACAGCACAGCGTGTTGCCCAGTTCTCAAGTGTCTTCCAAGCCCTTTCCAAAAGCTTCTCCTCTCATGATGTGCCTTCTGAATGGGAAGAGGACGGTGACAGGGAAGTGGATTATTTCTTAAGCAATGTAACCGAAAAAACATGCCAGACCTGCTTTAAGAAAGATCATTGCTGGTCAAAGAACTTTAATACAACCTATGACTATATGATGGATATTATGCACGATGTGGACAACAATGAAGGTGCTCTTTCTCCAAAGCTTGCGAGGGAATGGGAAAAGTACTGCACAAGATCGAAAAAAGTGACAGAAGCCGTACAGCAGGAGCTGACTTATTTTAAGGCGAACCAAAAGCTGAAGAAGCAGGTTCAGGAAAGCAGAAGGCTGGTAGCTGATCAGCTGATGGGTGTTTCAGAAGTAATGGGTGATTTTGCGAAGGAAATTCAGCGAGAGAGGGAAAATCATCATAAACAGGAAGAACAGATCCTTGAAGCGCTTCAGGAGTTTGGCATTCATATCGAGCAGGTGGAAATCTACAGCCTGGAACAGGGAAATGTCGACATTGATATGACCATTCCATATTGCCAGGGGCATGGAGAATGCGAAAAGCTAATTGCACCGATGCTATCTGATATTTTGGAAGAAACGATATTAGTAAACTCAGAGGAATGCGCCGCGTTCCCGAATGGATACTGTCATGTCACATTCCGGTCAGCCAAGGCATTCGTGGTTGAAACAGGCGTTGCACATGCTGCGAAGGATGGCGGTTTAGTATCAGGGGACAGCTATTCCACTATCGAGCTGGGATGCGGAAAGTATGCGATTGCCATTAGTGATGGAATGGGCAATGGGGAACGGGCTCATGCGGAAAGCCAGGAAACACTTAAGCTCCTTCAGAAAATTCTTCAGTCAGGGATTGAAGAGCAGGTTGCCATTAAATCAGTCAATTCCGTTCTTTCTTTAAGGACCACAGACGAAATTTTCTCGACCTTGGATTTGGCCATGATTGATCTGCAGAATGCTGATGCGAAATTTTTGAAAATTGGATCAACTCCAAGTTTTGTAAAGCGAGGCCATAAGGTAATGAAAATTCAGGCCAGCAACCTCCCGATGGGCATCATCCAGGAATTTGATGTAGATGTGGTCAGTGAGCAGCTTAAAGCAGGAGATTTGCTGATCATGATGAGTGATGGCGTTTTTGAAGGGCCGAAGCATGTTGAGAACTTTGATTTGTGGATGAAGCGCAAGGTATCCGAGTTAAAGACGGAAGACCCTCAAGAAGTGGCCGATTTAATTATGGAAGAGGTCATCAGGTCAAGGTCCGGGAACATTGAAGATGATATGACGGTGGTTGTGTCAAAGGTCAAACACAATACTCCGAAGTGGACCAGCATCCCCGTACATGCCATTCGCCAAAAGGCGAACTGAGTAATTTGCTCATAGTTAAATAATTCAATAAGGTCTCTAAAGTTAGGTAATTGTCCAGCTCCAGCACCTACCCCCTCGAGGTCTCAAGCTAATCCTCCCAGAAAGGCAATACGCCTTCCCGGGAGACTAGTTTTGTGCTTGTCGGGGGTGAACAAGGTGCTTCCGCATTTCTTAGGTATATTTCCCCTCCTTTCAGTCGAAAATGCTAACAACTCATATGTGGAGGGGAGTTTCAAATGAAAACAGGAACACTGAAGCAAATTTTACTGATAACGGATGGCTGTTCAAATCAGGGTGAAGATCCCGTTGCCATGGCGGCCCTGGCCAAGGAGCAGGGAATAACCGTGAATGTAATCGGAGTCATGGAGCAGGATGTCATTGATGAGCAGGGAATGAATGAAATTGAAGGAATCGCGATGTCAGGAGGCGGAGTCAGTCAGGTTGTCTACTCTCAGCAGCTGTCCCAGACTGTGCAGATGGTGACGAGAAAAGCCATGACCCAGACCCTTCAGGGAGTTGTGAACAAGGAGCTTCAGCAGATCCTGGGCGGCTCAAAAACAATGGAGGACCTTCCGCCTGATCAGCGCGGCGAAGTGATGGAGGTTGTGGATGAACTGGGTGAGACAGTCGAACTTGAAGTGCTGGTTCTCGTGGATACCAGTGCAAGCATGAAGCATAAGCTTCCAACCGTTAAGGAAGCCTTGCTGGATCTTTCTCTAAGTCTTAATGCACGATCTGGTGATAACCGTTTTTCCGTATTCGTATTTCCCGGGAAAAAGAAAGATGTCGAAAAATTGCTGGATTGGACGCCGAATCTTGAAACGCTGACCAGCATTTTCTCGAAATTGACAACAGGAGGGATTACGCCTACAGGTCCGGCCATTCATGAGGCCCTAAACCATTTCAAGAAAAAACGTTCGTTAAGGAGTCTGCTTTCCGGTGATGATGAATCATTCTTTGAAGAGTCAGTGTAAAGTAAACCCTGGTACTGTAATTGAAGGAAAGTGGCACCGAAACCGGTATACCATTATAAAGGAATTAGGGTATGGTGCTAATGGGATTGTTTATCTCGCTAAAAACCAAAATCAGCAGGTTGCTTTGAAAATGAGTGATAACGGGATGTCCATCACGTCTGAAGTGAACGTCCTTAAATCCTTTGCAAAGGTCCAAGGCTCTGCCCTCGGGCCTTCTTTGCTTGATGTGGATGATTGGGATAGAAGGATCGGAAAGGTTTCGTTCTATGTAATGGAATATATACAGGGCCCTGATTTATTGACATTTATCCAGCAAAAAGGATCATCCTGGACCGGTGTTTTAATCGTACAGCTGTTGAACGATCTTGATTCCTTGCATAAAGCTGGCTGGGTTTTCGGTGATTTAAAGCCAGATAATCTGATCGTAACAGGCCCTCCCTCAAAGATACGAACCATTGATGTGGGTGGAACCACCATTCAAGGCAGGGCGATAAAAGAATTTACCGAGTTTTATGATCGCGGCTATTGGGGATTGGGGACCAGAAAGGCTGACCCTGCCTACGATCTCTTTGCTGCAGCCATGATAATAATCAACACAGCATACCCAAAAAGGTTTGCCAAGACAACAGGTGACCTCAAACAGCTCAAAATGATGGTCCGCCAAAAGAAAGAGCTGCTGAAATACGAAGATGTTATTCTAAATGCCCTGCAAGGCCACTATAGATCGGCTGGTGAAATGAGAAATGATATGCTCCAGCTCACTCGTTCAAATTCCGTGCAAAGGAGCACGGGAAACAGGAATGCTGGACAAACAGCCGGTCCTCAGCCTGCCAGCAGGCAAGTGTACAGGCAGAAAAAACAGAAAGGGAGCATCTTTGAAACCCTGCTGATTACCTTTATCGTGACACTTCTTTATTTCTTATATATTTATGGGCAGCTGCTTTAAATTTGAGAAAAATGAAACTTTCTTCGCCCTGATCCGTATAGTAAGCTTAATCCCTTTTGATATTTACCCTTTATAAATGATATGCTTTTCTATATGAAGGATTACGCTGCCCTTTGCAGGGGTAGTATAAAGTGAAACTTCAATATAGAGGGTGATTTTCTCCTCTGATTGTCAGCGATAAATATATTTCTATCGGATAAGGAAGAAGCGTATGCTCCAAGAGAAAGTAAGTGCTTTCCTTAAGAAAAAGGGACTGGATTTAAATAATAAGAAAATAGTAGTCGGTGTATCGGGAGGACCGGATTCAATCGCCCTGCTCCATTATTTTTGGAACCAGAGACAGCAGCTTCAAATTGAACTTATCGCCGCCCATGTCGATCATATGTTTAGAGGCGAAGAATCTTTTCAGGACGCCATGTTTGTGAAGGATTACTGCAGAAGAAAGGCCATTCCATTTGAAATGGAAAGAGTGAATGTACCTGAATATATGGAGAAATCCGGGAAGAGTTCCCAGACAGCTGCAAGGGATTGCCGCTACAGCTTCTATCAAAGAACCGCCAAGAAATATGGGGCAGAGTACATAGCCCTTGGACATCATGGCGATGATCAGGTTGAAACCATATTAATGCGGCTCACAAGGGGAAGCACCGGCAGCGCAAGAGCAGGAATTCCCTTCAAGCGAACATTTGGCGATTATTTTATCATCCGCCCTTTCCTATGCTTGAATAGAGCCGAAATCGAAGGCTACTGCCTGAAAGAACGCCTGAACCCCCGGCGGGATCCAAGCAATGAAAAAGGGATATACAGCCGCAACCGATTCAGACAGGAAGTGCTCCCATTCCTGAGAAAAGAAAACCCTCAGGTCCATGAGCATTTTCAAAGATTCAGTGAAGATTTGCAAAGTGATGAAGCATATCTGCAGGAATTAACCGTCCACAAAATGAATACAGTAATGAAAAAGAAGACCAATGAGGAAATTAGTATGGATATCGATGCTTTCGAGGCAATGCCAATGCCTTTACAAAGGAGAGGGATTCAACTAATATTAAACTATCTTTATAAGGAAAGGCCGGCATCGTTATCGGCATCTCATATTGAGAGCATTTTTTCCTTAATGAAAAGTCCTCATCCATCGGGAAATTTAGATTTTCCAGGCGGTTTACATATTGTACGCTCCTACCGGCAATGCCACTTCTTATTCCCGAAGGAACCTGTACAATCCTATCGATATGAAATCTTCGAACCTGCAAGCATTAAACTCCCAAACAGCGGATCAATTATCCTTGAATATGCTGACTGTTCTGATGGAATTCTAAACAATGATACCCTGGTATTAGACAGGGAGGGTGTTTCTTTTCCAATCATTATCAGGACTAGAGAAAAGGGAGACCGCATGACGCTTAAAGGAATGCAGGGGTCCCGAAAGATAAAGGACATTTTCATTGATCATAAAGTACCGCTGCATGATCGGAAAACCTGGCCAATTGTGACAGATGCACAAGGCAGGATCCTGTGGGTGCCTGGTTTGAAGAAATCACATGATGATAGGCAGCAGCAATCTTGTACCAGCTATATTATTTTAAAATACATAAAGCAATGATCTTCTAGGGGGCACAATAAATGATGAAAAATGATATTGAAAAAGTACTGATTTCGGAAGAGGAGCTGCAGGATAAGGTAAAGTCACTTGCTGCTGAACTTACTGAAGAATACCAGGATCGATTCCCGCTTGCCATTGGGGTGTTAAAAGGGGCAATGCCTTTTATGAGCGACCTTTTAAAGCGTGTGGATACATATCTTGAGATGGATTTCATGGATGTATCAAGCTATGGGAATGCAATGGTTTCTTCAGGAGAAGTGAAAATTCTGAAAGACCTTGATACTTCTGTGGAAGGCAGAGATATTCTGATCATTGAGGATATCATCGACAGCGGCTTGACACTCAGCTATCTTGTTGAGCTGTTCCGTTACAGAAAAGCGAAAAGCATTAAGATTGTAACACTGCTTGACAAGCCAACAGGAAGAAAGGCTGATATCAAAGCTGATTATGTAGGATTTATTGTTCCTGATGAATTCGTAGTCGGCTACGGCCTTGATTACGCGGAAAAGTACCGCAATCTTCCATATATTGGAGTCCTGAAGCCGGAAGTATACAGCAATAACGATTAAGGAAATCCTAAGCAATGACCTTGAATTAAAGCCCTTTACTGAAACAAGAATCACCCGGTTTTAAGAAGTCTAATTCCTTGTATTGGCACGATTTTCTATGATACTATACACTATAGTTTGTTTACCGTGGGAGGAGGTAAGGGATGAATCGGATCTTCCGGAATACCATCTTTTATTTATTGATATTTTTAGTCATTATTGGAGTTGTCAGCTTCTTTAACGGCAACAATGAACCAACGGAGCACATCTCTTATAATAAATTTGTTGATCACTTGGAAAGCGGCGATATTACGTCCATTTCCCTTCAGCCTGAGAGAGGTGTATTTGAAGTACGGGGTCAGCTTGAAGGATATGAGGAAGGCAAATACTTCCTGACTTATATCATGAACAATGATAATATCCTTGACCGTGTGGATCAATTAGCCCAGTCTTCAGATGTAGAAGTCATGCCGGCTAAGGAAACAAGCGGATGGGTGACATTCTTTACGTCAATCATTCCTTTCATCATCATCTTCATACTATTCTTCTTCCTGCTGAACCAGGCGCAGGGCGGAGGCAGCCGTGTGATGAACTTCGGCAAAAGCAAAGCCAAGCTTTATGATGAAAGCAAAAAGAAAGTGCGCTTTAAAGATGTTGCAGGCGCCGATGAAGAAAAGCAGGAGCTTGTTGAGGTCGTTGAGTTCCTTAAAGACCCGCGCAAATTTGCTGAATTGGGAGCAAGAATTCCCAAAGGGGTTCTTCTTGTAGGACCTCCAGGAACAGGTAAAACCTTGCTTGCACGGGCAGCAGCCGGTGAAGCGGGCGTTCCGTTCTTCTCTATAAGCGGTTCTGATTTCGTTGAAATGTTCGTAGGTGTGGGTGCTTCCCGTGTCCGTGATTTATTCGAAAATGCGAAAAAGAACGCACCATGTATTATTTTTATCGATGAAATCGATGCTGTAGGGCGCCAGCGTGGTGCCGGCCTAGGCGGCGGACATGATGAACGCGAGCAGACCCTTAACCAGCTTCTAGTTGAAATGGATGGATTTGGAGCAAACGAAGGAATTATCATCGTTGCTGCCACTAACCGTCCGGATATTCTTGACCCGGCATTATTGCGTCCGGGACGTTTTGACAGACAGATTACAGTTGACCGCCCGGATGTAACAGGTCGTGAAGCTGTACTTAAAGTACACGCACGCAATAAACCTCTTGATGAGAGTGTCAACCTAAAGGCTATTGCACAGCGTACACCTGGTTTCTCAGGAGCAGACTTAGAAAACTTATTGAATGAGGCGGCCCTTGTCGCAGCCCGTCGAAATAAGAAAAAGATAGATATGACAGATTTAGATGAAGCATCAGACCGTGTAATTGCCGGTCCCGCTAAGAAAAGCCGTGTTATTTCTAAGAAGGAAAGAAACATCGTTGCTTTCCATGAAGCAGGTCATACAGTCATCGGTTTAGTGCTTGATGAAGCAGAAATGGTTCATAAGGTTACAATCGTGCCGCGCGGCCAGGCCGGAGGATATGCAGTTATGCTTCCGAAAGAAGACCGCTACTTCCAGACGAAACCTGAGCTTCTCGACAAAATTGTCGGATTGCTTGGCGGACGTGTGGCTGAAGAAATTGTCTTCGGTGAAGTAAGCACGGGTGCCCATAATGACTTCCAGCGTGCGACAGGCATTGCCCGCCGCATGGTAACCGAATTCGGAATGAGCGATAAGCTTGGACCATTGCAGTTCGGACAGTCTCAGGGCGGCCAGGTATTCCTTGGACGTGACTTCCATAATGAACAGAACTATTCAGATGCAATCGCATATGAAATCGATCTTGAGATCCAGCGCATTATCAAGGAATCATATGAAAGAGCAAGAAAGCTCTTAACAGAAAACCGTGATAAGCTGAATCTGATCGCCAATACATTGCTTGAAGTTGAAACGCTTGATGCGGAACAAATCAAGCACTTATCAGAACATGGCAGACTGCCTGACCGTTCAGTGACTTCCATTTCAACGGATGAAGATGTTAAAGTAAACATCAGCATCAAGAAAGAGGATCCTGCTGAAACAGGCGAAATCCCTGAAACAAGGGAAGGCTCAAGCCCTGCAGAAGCTGACGTGCCTCCTGCCATCGACGAAGAACGCAAAGACAAATAATAATCGAAAAGCGCCTCCAGGGGCGCTTTTTTTTGCCGGAAAATATCAATTCCAAGATTGACCGGAATTTTCGATTACACGAAACAACAGCAGTTGTGATATGATGTTTTCAGTGAAAAAAGCGTTTTAAATAATCATAAAGTGGTGAGAATGTTGATCTTTGTTTTCGACGTAGGGAATACGAATATCGTTCTGGGTGTCTATGACCAAGATGAATTAAAGCATCATTGGCGAATTGAAACCAACCGGAATAAAACAGAAGATGAATATGGAATGATTGTGAAGTCTCTGTTTGAGCATGAGAATCTTTCCTTTTCAGATATAGATGGCATTATCATTTCCTCAGTGGTGCCGCCAATCATGTTTTCGCTTGAAAGAATGTGCCAGAAATATTTCCATGTGAAGCCTCTTGTTGTAGGTCCTGGCATCAAGACAGGCTTAAACATCAAGTATGATAACCCGAGAGAAGTGGGAGCAGACCGCATCGTCAATGCTATAGCGGCCATTCATGAATATGGAAGCCCGTTAGTTATTGTCGATTTTGGGACAGCCACTACCTATTGCTATATCAATGAAAATAAACAATATATGGGCGGCGCCATTGCCCCGGGAATCGGGATTTCAACAGAGGCTCTTTATTCCCGTGCAGCGAAGCTTCCACGAATAGAAATTGCACGTCCTGATCATATTGTCGGAAAAAATACTGTATCTGCCATGCAGGCGGGAATTCTTTATGGTTACGTCGGCCAGGTGGAAGGTATAGTAAAAAGAATGAAAGATCAGGCAGATGAAAAGCCGACTGTCATTGCCACGGGAGGCCTTGCGGGGCTCATCGCTCAAGAGTCGGATATCATCGATGTTGTGGATCCATTTTTAACTTTAAAGGGCCTGCAGATTATTTATAAACGAAATATGGAGAACATAAAAAAATAGTAAGCTTAAAAAGCTGCTGCCATTAAATCAGTTTCTCTGGAAGATAACAAGGATTTAAACTTTTTGAACTTCGAAAATTGTCTAGCGCAAGCAGCCTGCCCCCTTGAGAGTGTCGGGGGTGGGCAAGGCGCTTGCGTTTTTCGTGGAAAGGAGCAAAAAATGAGCGATTATCTAGTAAAAGCACTTGCATATGATGGACAAGTCCGTGCCTATGCATCCCGCACCACCGAAACAGTTGGAGAGGGCCAGCGCAGACATTATACATGGCCAACCGCGTCAGCTGCTTTAGGTAGAGCCATGACGGCAGGCGTGATGATGGGTGCCATGCTGAAGGGCGATAACAAACTGACAATCAAAATCGAAGGCGGCGGCCCAATTGGCGCCATTTTGGTAGACAGCAATGCAAATGGAGAGGTTCGCGGATATGTAACAAACCCGCAAACGCACTTCGACCTTAATGAGCAGGGCAAGCTTGACGTGCGCCGTGCGGTCGGCACTGAAGGGACCCTGACGGTCGTGAAGGACATTGGAATGAGAGAACACTTTACAGGACAAGTTCCGCTGATTTCTGGAGAACTTGGAGATGATTTCACCTATTACTTTGTTACTTCTGAACAGGTGCCTTCTTCCGTTGGAGTGGGTGTTCTTGTTAATCCGGACAATTCCATTCTTGCTGCTGGGGGATTCATTCTGCAGCTTATGCCGGGAACCGATGAAGAGACCATTACATTAATTGAAAACAGACTGAAAGAAATTCCGCCTGTATCCAAATTGATCCAGCAGGGCTTAACGCCTGAAGAGCTATTGGAAACGATTCTTGGCAAAGATAATGTGAAGTTCCTTGAGAAGCTTCCAGTATCCTTCACTTGCACATGTTCAAAAGAGCGTTTTGCCAATGCGATTATCAGCCTCGGTGAAGACGAAATCCAGCAGATGATCGATGAAGACGGCCAGGCTGAAGCTTCCTGCCACTTCTGCAACGAGAAATATCATTATACAAAAGAAGAACTGGAAGAATTAAAAAACGAAGTAAAGTGATAAAATAAGCGTTTGCCGGTCTCCTAAAGGTCTGCCCTTTAGGCCGGGGCCAAACGCTTTTGTTTTTTGAACATATAGAAATGTCCAGCTTCAGTGCCTGCCCCCTCGAGTGTCGGGGAGGGACAGGTGCTTGCGCTTTTCTTAGGGGGAGGAGCACTTGGAAAAGAGACAGCTTTTAATGATCATTGGCGGTTTAGTGTTGCTGAATCTTATCACATTGGCCTTTTTGCTTTTTAAAAGCGATGGCAGCGGGGAAGCAGTAGCCAAAATCGGCGGAGAAAAGATCACTCGCCAGGAATGGATGAGTGAGATGGAAACGAAGTACGGAAAAAGCACCTTAAGCGAATTAATTGATCAGAAGGTCATTGAAGAAGCCGGGGAAAAATACGGGGTGAAAATCTCTGATAAGGCAGTAGATCTTGAGCTAAAAATGGTCAAGACGATGTATGGCGGCAATTTCACTGATGAGATGAGTGAAGACAAATGGCGCAGGCAAATCAAGAACAATCTTATTCTTGAAGAGCTGCTGACGGCTGATGTCTCTGTCTCAGAAGAGGAAATGAAGAGCTATTATGAAGAAAACAGCAGTCAATTTCATGTTCCTGACACCTATCACATCTCTCAAATCATTGTAAAAACAAAAGAAGAAGCAGAACAGACAGTGAAGGAGCTGGAAGAAGGCTCCAGCTTCTCTGTGCTGGCGATGGAGCGATCCATTGATGAATTCACTGCCAACCTTGGGGGAAATGCAGGGTACGTCAGTGAAGATGATGAGCACATACCGGCAGAAGTACTGGAACAGGTCAAAGACCTGAAGCCCGGCAAATGGACTAAACCGGTTAAAACAGAAGATGGCTATGCTGTTGTCATGCTTCATGAGCATTTAAAGGGAGAAAAGTATTCCTTTAAAGAGGTGAAGAACATGATTCGCCGCCAGATAGCTCTTGAGCAGATGGATGTTCCTGTCTCTGCCAAGCCATTTTGGAAAGAGACGGATGTGGAATGGTTTTACGGTGAGCAGTAAATATAAAAACACGGAGCGAATTCCGTGTTTTTTTCTGGATAAATTGAGTATCATGAATAGAGATGGGTACTTATCTATAATGACAAAAGTATGAATTTTCTTTTAAATGGCAGTCAAATTCATTGACATTCCCATTGGAAATTGGTAAATTTAGATTAAACCAATAAAAATAGTCGGAAATAAGGAGTGGGGAAAATGGTACGTGTAGCAAATTCAATTTCAGATCTTGTTGGCCATACGCCAATTGTGAAACTAAACCGTCTAGTTGATGATAATAGCGCAGATGTTTATCTAAAATTGGAGTACATGAATCCGGGGAGCAGCGTAAAAGACCGTATTGCCCTGGCAATGATTACGGCTGCAGAGAAAGATGGAAGTCTTAAACCAGGTGATACCATCATTGAACCGACAAGCGGAAATACAGGAATTGGATTAGCGATGATTGCCGCAGCCAAAGGCTATAAAGCCGTTCTTGTGATGCCGGAGACAATGAGTATGGAGCGCCGCAATCTGCTGCGTGCTTACGGGGCTGACCTTGTCCTCACACCTGGACCGGAAGGAATGGGCGGTGCGATCCGCAAGGCGCAGGAGCTGGCAAAGGAACATGGCTATTTCGTTCCTCAGCAGTTTGAAAACCCTGCGAACCCTGAAGTTCACCGTTTAACAACTGGACCTGAAATTACAGAGCAAATGGGCGACCAGCTGGATGCCTTCATTTCCGGAATCGGAACAGGCGGAACCATTACAGGAGCCGGCCAGGTGCTTAAAGAAAAATATAAAAACATCAAAATTTACGCAGTGGAGCCAACTGATTCACCTGTCCTATCAGGCGGAAAGCCGGGCCCGCATAAAATCCAGGGCATTGGAGCGGGGTTTGTACCGGATACACTGGATACAAAGATTTATGATGAAGTGATTCAAATTACAAACGATGAGGCATTTGATTATGCCCGCCGCGCGGCTAAGGAAGAAGGAATCCTAGGAGGCATTTCCTCTGGTGCGGCGATCAGTGCGGCACTGAAGGTCGCTAAAGAGCTTGGCAAGGGCAAAAAAGTTCTGGCCATTCTCCCTAGTAACGGCGAACGTTATTTAAGTACTCCTTTATACCAATTTGAAGCTGAATAATTGATAAGACAGCGGTCTCTGATGGCCGCTGTTTTTTGTGTAATAAAAATTATGAATGCATGCCCCGTATCATGTATGATGAAAAAAGAGAAATATATAGGGGTGACTTTTAGTGAAGCATCTTCAGATCCATGCAAAAAAAATACCATATACATATAACCGGTTTTTCCGCACATACCGCTCGCTGTCTGAGGGATTGCCGCATCATGTTTTACTTGAAAGCGGACGGGGCGGCAGATACAGCATTGCAGCTTTTGAGCCGGAAGCCATTTTAACAGGCAAAAATTCACAGCTTGAAATAACCGCAGACGGGGAAAAGCAGGTGCTCGAAGGCAACCCCCTTCACCTGCTGCAGGAATGGCTGAATCAATATAATGCAGATAAGCTTGAAGAACTTCCTGACTTTCAGGGAGGTGCAATCGGGTTCATCAGCTATGACTATGCACGATATATCGAAAAGCTTCCAGATGAAGCCCGGGATGATCTTCAAATACCTGATATCCACTTTTTTATTTATAAAGATTGCTTTGTCTTTGATCATGAAACGGAACAGCTCTGGCTTCTATTCTTATATGAAAAAGGGGTAGAGCACTCGATCGAGGAACGGGCAGATAATTGGGAGCAGAGATGGAAGAATGAGAGCGGAGAGCCTTCTAAGAAAGCGGGGTGCAGTCCGGCAGAACAAACACTTGGTGTATCCATGGACGAAGAAGAATTCCAGTCTGCTGTCCGAAGTGTTCAGGATTACATTTCACAGGGAGATGTCTTTCAGGTGAATCTCTCGGTACGACAAAGCCGCCCGATGCATATTCAGGCTATGGATGTATACGAGCAGCTGAGGGTGTTAAATCCGTCTCCATACATGGGGTATTTCCACACACCTTCATACCAGCTTGTGAGCGCATCGCCTGAGCTGCTGATTAAGAAAAAAGGAAACACCGTCAGCACGCGGCCGATTGCCGGGACAAGATCCAGGGGGAAGGATCATGAGGAGGACCTCAAGCTCGCCAGTGAACTGATTGAAAATGAGAAAGAGCGTGCAGAGCACGTAATGCTGGTTGACCTGGAGAGAAATGACCTGGGAAGAGTCTGCGAATATGGGACAGTTGAAGTGGATGAGTTCATGGTAATTGAAAAATACTCACATGTGATGCATATCGTTTCCAATGTAAAAGGCGAGCTGGCAGAAGGCAAAAATGCAGTTGATATCATCGACGCTGTATTTCCCGGGGGAACGATTACGGGTGCCCCTAAGGTGCGCACCATGGAGATTATTGAAGAGCTTGAACCGGTCACAAGGGGACCATACACCGGCTCTCTTGGCTGGATCAATTTCAGCGGTGATCTTGAGCTGAATATCATCATCCGCACCATGCTCGTGAAAGATGGACAGGCCCATGTGCAGGCAGGTGCAGGCATCGTCATTGACTCCAATCCGAAAAATGAATACAAAGAGTCACTGAAAAAGGCAATTGCTCTTTGGAAAGCAAAAGAACTCGCAGAACAGGCAAAAGGGGATCAGCTATGATTTATATGATCGATAATTACGATTCTTTTACGTATAATCTCGTACAGTATCTCGGTGAATTAGGCGAAGTGCTGGTTGTCAAAAGAAACGATGAAACATCGATTTCTGAAATAGGCAGTATGCAGCCGAAGTTCCTGATGATCTCTCCGGGGCCGTGCAGCCCGAATGAAGCAGGCATCAGCCTGAAAGCCATTGAAGCTTTTGCAGGCAAAATCCCGGTCTTTGGCGTTTGTCTGGGACATCAGTCAATTGCTCAAGTATTCGGAGGCGATGTGGTGCAGGCAGAGCGTCTGATGCATGGAAAAACCTCTGACATTTTTCATGATGGAAAGTCTATATTTAAAGACCTGCCCAACCCTTTTCCTGCTACCCGCTACCATTCGCTGATTGTCAAAAAGGAAACACTTCCGGAATGTCTTGAGGTTTCAGCATGGACAGCTGAGGGAGAGATTATGGCCATTCGCCATAAGGAATTGCCTGTAGAAGGTGTCCAATTCCATCCGGAGTCAATTATGACCACGGCCGGAAAGGAACTCCTTCAGAATTTTATTCAGCATTACAAAGCTTCACTGCAGGCAGAGGGGCTGTAAACCTTGTATATTTATATGAATGGGGAAATTGTCAGGAAAGAGGAGGCCAGGATCTCTCCTTTTGATCATGGCTTTTTATATGGAATGGGGCTGTTTGAGACGTTCCGTGTCTATAATGGGCATCCCTTTTTATTGGACGATCATCTGGAGAGGCTGAACCGAAGCCTTAAAGCGATAAATATCGAAGCATTTTATACCAGGGAACAGGTGCTCGCAGCGCTGGATATGCTGCTCGGAAAAAACGGATACCATAATGCCTATATCCGGATGAATGTGTCAGCGGGTAACGGGGAGATAGGCCTGCAGACAGCATCGTACCTTAACTCGAATACGATCATTTTCTGCAAACCGCTCCCGCCAAGAAGTGCAAGCGCAGAAAAGCAGGCAGTGATACTTGAGATTCCCCGCAATACACCTGAAGGGGCAGAACGCCTGAAGTCCCATCATTATCTAAATAACATTCTGGCCAAAAAGGAAGCGGGGGACGATCCTGGCGTAGAAGGGATCTTTTTGACCAGGGAAGGCTATCTGGCAGAAGGGATCACGTCGAACTTATTCTGGATTCGTGATCGCCATTTATTTACCCCGTCTCTTCATACTGGCATACTAAACGGCATTACCCGGGAATTTGTAATCAGGCTTGCCGGAAAGCTGGGGATGAATGTGCAGGAAGGCCTGTACAGACCAGAAGCTGTAAGAGATGCGGATGAAGTTTTTGTCACGAACTCCATCCAGGAAATTGTGCCAATCTCCTCGTTTGACGGCCATACAATGCCAGGGTTATCCGGGAAGAAAACATCGGAACTCCAGAAGCACTATGAAAACTGCTGTGAACACTTTTGGAGCAGGAATGAACTGTAGGAGGGTTCGTAATGTCTAAAACAACAATTGAGTGTGGACCATATACGCTAGATTACGGGAAGAAAACCATTGTAATGGGAATTTTAAATGCAACGCCTGACTCCTTTTCGGATGGCGGCAAATACAGTCATCAGGATCTGGCCGTCAAGCATGCTTTGGAGATGGTTGAAAACGGAGCAGATATCATCGATGTCGGCGGAGAGTCAACCCGTCCGGGATTCGATCCGGTACCTGCAGACGAAGAGCTGAGACGTGTTCTTCCTGTTATCGAGGCAATTTCAAAAGAAGTGGATGTTCCGATATCCATTGATACCTATAAAGCCGAGGTCGCCAGGCAGGCCATTGAAGCCGGGGCCCATATCATCAATGATGTATGGGGAGCCAAAGCGGATCCTGAAATGGCATCAACCGCAGCGGAAACGGGAGCGCCGATCATCTTAATGCATAACCGCAAGGATATGGAATACACATCCTTTTTCCGCGATGTTATGAATGACCTGTACGAAAGCATTGCGCTTGTTAAGTCTGCGGGTGTTAAGGACGAGAATATTATCCTTGACCCGGGCATCGGCTTTGCTAAGAACTTGAACTATAATCTGGAAATGATGAGGGATTTGGACAAGCTTGTGGCCATCGGGTATCCTGTGCTGCTTGGCACATCGAAGAAGCGGATGATCGGAACCATTCTGGACCTTCCGGTTGAGGAGCGGACAGAAGGAACGGGAGCGACGGTTTGCTACGGCATCCAAAAGGGCTGCCAGATGATCCGCATTCATGATGTAAAGGAAATGAGCCGAATGGCTAAAATGATGGACGCTTTAATGGGAAAAGGTGAATACAATGGATAAAATTTATGTGAACCGAATGGAGTTTTATGGCTACCATGGTGTTTTTCCGGAAGAAACACACCTTGGCCAGCGCTTTGCTGTAGACCTTACTGTCGAAGCAGACCTGAAAAAGGCGGGGGAAACCGATAATCTTGATGACTCCATCAACTATGGCGAGCTGTATGCAGTGTGCAAAGAGGTTGTGGAAGGGGAGCCCTATAAGCTGGTTGAGGCTGTAGCAGAAAAGCTGGCAGCAGAACTACTTTCCCGGTTCCCGCTTATTTTGCAGCTGACGGTCAAAGTGATCAAGCCTGATCCGCCTATTCCCGGCCACTATCAGTCAGTAGCCGTCGAGATTACGAGAGGCAGATCATGAGGAACACCGCTTTTATTGCGCTTGGCTCAAATATCGGAAGCCGGTTTGACCACTTGAAGAAAGCAGTTGAGATGATTGATCAGCTTCCGCAAACCCAAGTGGTAAATACTTCATCTGTTTATGAAACGGATCCGGTCGGTTATGAAGATCAAGAACAATTTCTGAATATGGCAATCCAAATTTCTACCGGCTTAGATCCTTTTGAATTGCTGGATGCGTGCCTTGATATCGAATTAGAACTTGGGAGAAAAAGGGAAATCCATTGGGGCCCGAGGACAATAGACCTTGACATTTTGCTGTATAGTCACGAAAATATTGAAACAGAGAAGCTAATAGTTCCTCATCCTCGGATGCATGAAAGAGCGTTTGTCCTTGTTCCTCTTTTAGAGGTTGATTCCAGCATCAGGCTTCCGAAGATGGAGCGGCCTTTAATTTCAATACTGGAAGATATACCTGACAGAGAGGGAGTACGGATATGGAAGCAGAAAAATGGGGAAGACGTATTCGCGCTTTTCGAAAGCTAAAAGGATTTACACAAGAAGGATTTGCAAGAGAGCTCGGTGTATCGGTTTCAATTTTAGGTGAAATTGAAAGAGGAAACCGCATGCCTGCACCGGCTTTAATCGAGCAGATCGCTCAGGCGCTTAAAGTGACACAGGAAGAATTGGCTCCCAGACAGGAGCAGGATTAATATATAAGTTTGAATAATTACAGAGGGAGGTGCAATTATGTTTAAAATAGGTGATATCGAGCTGAAAAACCGTGTGGTACTGGCTCCAATGGCCGGAGTATGCAATTCCGCTTTCCGTCTGACTGTGAAAGAATTCGGTGCCGGTCTTGTATGTGCTGAGATGGTCAGCGACAAAGGCATTGTCCTCCAGAACGAAAAGACAATGAACATGCTTTATATTGATGAGAGAGAAAACCCGCTAAGCCTGCAGATTTTCGGAGGCAAAAAAGAGACGCTTGTAGAAGCGGCGAAATTTGTAGATCAAAATACGAATGCGGATATCATCGACATTAACATGGGCTGCCCTGTCCCTAAAATCACCAAATGTGATGCGGGTGCCAAGTGGCTGCTTGACCCGGATAAAATTTATGAAATGGTTTCTGCTGTAACAGCCGCTGTTGAAAAGCCGGTTACCGTAAAAATGCGGATGGGCTGGGATGAAGATCACATCTACGCTGTTAAAAACGCTCAGGCGGTTGAGCGCGCAGGGGGCAAAGCTGTAGCCCTTCACGGCCGGACGCGCGTCCAGATGTATGAAGGACAAGCGAACTGGGATATTATCCGCGAAGTAAAGCAGAACATTAACATTCCGCTAATCGGAAATGGTGATGTGGAAACACCTCAGGATGCCAAGCGCATGCTGGATGAAACAGGCTGTGACGGTGTCATGATCGGACGGGCTGCACTGGGGAACCCATGGATGATTTACCGTACAGTCAAATACCTTGAGACGGGTGAATTAATGGGCGAGCCTTCTGTACGAGAGAAGATGGATGTGTGCATCCTCCATTTGGACCGCCTGATTTCATTAAAGGGTGAACATATCGCTGTACTCGAAATGCGAAAGCATGCTGCATGGTACCTGAAAGGAATCCGCGGCAATGCGAAGGTCCGCAATGGAATCAATGAATCCAATACAAGAGAAGAATTGGTGAGCGTTCTTAACGCTCTTGTCATTGATGCAGAAGAAAAAGAAAGAAGTCAGATACAGGCTGTATAACTGCGTAAAGTTTGACAGGCTGACATTCTTTGCCTATAATACTTTTGATAAAAGGAAACTGCCAGTGCATGAACTGGCAGTTTTTATTCTATTTAACTATTTAGGATGTCTGATTTGCCAGCATTGTGTAAAATAATAGAGATATACATTTTTGAAGGACCGCAGATTTGTGCGTACATAAAAAGATTTACAAAATGGAGATGATTTCAGTGAGCCAGAGTCATGAAGAATTAAATGACCAGTTGAAAGTAAGACGCGAGAAAATGAGCAGCTTGCGCGAACAGGGAATGGATCCTTTCGGGAAACGTTTCGACCGTTCACACCAAAGCAATGAATTAATTGAGCAATACGGTGAGCTTGAGAAGGAAGAAATTGAGGAAAAGGATATTTCTGTTACACTGGCAGGCCGCATTATGACGAAGCGCGGAAAAGGGAAAGCCGGATTCGCCCATGTACAGGATTTATCAGGGCAAATTCAAATCTATGTCCGCAAAGATGCTGTTGGAGAAGAAAGCTACTCCATCTTCGAAACTGCTGACCTGGGAGATATTGTCGGGATCAGCGGCAAGCTCTTTAAAACAAAAGTAGGCGAACTGTCTGTTAAAGCGGAGGAATTTGTGCTTCTGACTAAATCCCTTCGTCCGCTGCCGGATAAGTTCCACGGGCTGAAGGACGTTGAGCAGCGCTACCGTCAGCGTTACCTGGATCTCATTATGAGTGAGGAAAGCAAAAAGACTTTTGTCACGAGAAGCCGCATTATCCAATCCATGCGCCGCTATCTTGACAGCCATGGCTACCTTGAAGTTGAAACACCTATGATGCATTCCATTGCAGGGGGAGCATCTGCACGTCCATTTATCACTCATCATAATGCGCTGGATATGGAACTCTATATGCGTATCGCGATTGAGCTTCATCTGAAGCGTCTGATTGTGGGCGGCCTTGAAAAGGTATATGAAATTGGCCGGGTATTCCGTAATGAAGGTGTTTCTACACGGCACAATCCTGAATTCACTATGATTGAATTATACGAAGCATATGCTGACTATAAAGATATCATGAGCCTGACTGAAAACCTTATTGCCCATATCGCTCAAGAGGTGCTTGGAACAACTACTGTGCAATACGGCGAGTACGAAGTGGATTTAAAGCCTGAATGGAAAAGGCTTCATATGGTAGATGCCATTAAGGAATACACTGGGGTAGACTTCTGGAAAGAAACAAGTAAGGAAGAAGCCCAGCAGCTTGCGAAGGAGCATGGTGTTGAAATCAAAGACAATATGGAATATGGTCATATTGTTAATGAATTCTTCGAGCAAAAGGTTGAAGAGAAATTAATTCAGCCGACTTTCATCTATGGACATCCTGTTGAAATCTCGCCGCTTGCGAAGAAAAACGACGAAGACCCGCGCTTTACTGATCGTTTTGAATTATTTATTGTAGCACGTGAACATGCAAATGCCTTCACTGAGCTGAATGATCCAATTGATCAGCGCGAACGCTTTGAAGCACAGCTGAAAGAACGTGAAGAGGGCAATGATGAAGCTCATATGATGGATGATGATTTTATTGAGGCTCTTGAATACGGCATGCCGCCAACAGGCGGACTGGGCATCGGAATCGATCGAGTTGTCATGCTGCTGACAAATTCACCTTCTATTAGAGATGTACTATTATTCCCGCTAATGCGTCACCGTTAAAATTTTATAAAACAAGGCAGAGTACAATGCGTGCTCTGTCTTTTTTCTTTTATAGAAGGAATATAAATAATGCGATTACCGGGGCAGAATAATGGGAATATTTTTTCTTTCCTTTTTACGTATAAAAAAGATAAAAACATATTGCATGTTGTCCTGTGAGGTGATATATTTATATTCGTTGCTGCAAGACAGCGACTTACAAAAAAAGATTTTAAAAAAAAGTTATTGACTCAGATAGTTGAATCTGATAAGATAATAAAGTCGCTCTTGAGCGGCGGATTGATCTTTGAAAACTGAACGAACAATACGTCAACGTTTAAATCATTAGTCTTTTTCGAAAAGACAAAACGAGCTTAATCAACTCTTATATGGAGAGTTTGATCCTGGCTCAGGACGAACGCTGGCGGCGTGCCTAATACATGCAAGTCGAGCGGACAGATGGGA
>NZ_SOEE01000016.1 GCF_004366035.1 Cytobacillus oceanisediminis | reverse complement strand
TCCCATCTGTCCGCTCGACTTGCATGTATTAGGCACGCCGCCAGCGTTCGTCCTGAGCCAGGATCAAACTCTCCATATAAGAGTTGATTAAGCTCATAAATTGTCTTTTCAAAAAAGACTAATGAATTAACGTTGACGTTTTTGTTCGTTCAGTTTTCAAAGATCAATCTGCCGCTCAGAAGCGACTTTATTAATATATCATTTCTCAATCACTTCGTCAACAACTTTTTTAAAACCATCAAATCTTGTTAACGTCTCAAGCGACTGTTTTTCTATAATAACACCTGTTGCCCATAAGGTCAACAAGTTATTCGTAAAAACTAAAAAGATTTTAATATGCATTTAAATCAAAAGAAACCAGCTGGTTAAAACGCAGCTGGTTTCTTCTATATTATATATTACTATTTGGAGATGACAATGATTTCTTTTTCTTTTAGATCAACAGCGCCCGGCTTATTAATCTTGATCACTTCACCCTGCTGAAGGTTTGTGAATACGATTGGCGTGATGATAGAAGTTGCATTTTTCCCGATATAATCAAGATCCACTTTTAACAGCGGCTGCCCTGCTTCTACACGGTCATTTTCAGCAACTAAAGCTTCAAATCCCTGACCTTTCAGGTTTACTGTATCAATACCTACATGGATAAGGATTTCGCGGCCTGAATCTGAAAGGATGCCGATTGCATGTTTTGTCGGGAACATGTTAACGATTTTTCCGTCTACCGGTGATACAACAGTTCCTTCAGAAGGTACAATCGCAAAACCATCACCCATCATTTTACCGGAGAATACAGCGTCAGGTACTTCTGTGATCGGCTTGATTTCTCCTTTGATCGGTGAAATGAAAAGATCTTCCTTGTGCTCAGTCTGAAGAGCTTCAGGATTTATTTCTTCAATTTGCTGTTCAACTCCGCCTTCTGGAGCTTTTTCAACCGTACGCGGTCTTTTGCCGCTCATAATATCTTTCATTTGTCCTTTGATGGTTTCAGATCTCGGGCCAAAGATAGCCTGAATGTTGTTTCCTACTTCCAGTACTCCAGACGCGCCAAGTTTCTTCAAGCGGTCTTTATCCACATTTTTAATATCGTTTACCGATACACGAAGACGAGTAATACATGCATCAAGATGAGCGATGTTTTCCTGTCCGCCCATAGCATCAAGAACTTCATATGGAAGATCTCCGCCTTTACCTGAAGAAGCGGTTTCTTCATCTTCTACTTCTTCACGGCCAGGAGTCATTAAATTAAATTTGCGGATGGCAAATCGGAAACCGAAGTAATAGATCACAGCAAATACTAATCCAACCGGAATAACAATCCAGGCATTCGTCTGAGGGTTGATTAATCCGAATAAAATATAGTCAATCAAACCGCCTGAGAAAGTCATGCCGATTTTCACATCCAGGAGATGCATGGTCATGAATGACAGACCTGCAAACACTGCGTGAACCGCAAACAGGATAGGAGCTACGAATAAGAATGAGAACTCCAGCGGCTCTGTAATACCTGTTAAGAAAGAAGTTAACGCCGCAGACGCCATAAGACCTCCGACTACCACTTTCTTTTCCGGGCGTGCTTCATGATAAATTGCTAATGCAGCGGCAGGAAGACCGAACATCATGAACGGGAATTTACCAGTCATGAATGTACCGGCAGTAAGATTTTGTACATTGTCACTGATTTGTGCCATAAAAATACGCTGGTCACCGCGAACCGTTTCACCAGCATTCGTTACATACTGTCCAAATTCATACCAGAATGGAGAGTAGAAAATATGATGAAGGCCAAAAGGAATCAATGAGCGCTCAATTAATCCAAAAATAAACGCCGATAGAGTCAAATTCGCATGAACCATGTTTTGAGAGAAAGCGTTTAGCCCTTCCTGGATTGGCGGCCAGATAACCAGCATCAGCAAACCAAGGACCACTGACGTTGCAGCCGTAATAATCGGAACGAAACGCTTTCCGGCAAAGAATCCTAAATAGGATGGAAGTTCGATTTCAAAAAACTTGTTATATAATGCAGCGGCGATAATACCCACAATGATACCGCCGAATACACCTGTCTGCAGAGTTGGGATCCCTAAGATGTTTGCATAATTAAGTCCATTTACATCCTCTGCAGTAATTCCTGCAGCTGTACCCATTGTCACATTCATAATTAGATAGCCGATAATGGCAGCAAGCGCAGCTACACCTTCACCGCCGGCCAAACCAACTGCTACACCAACTGCAAATAGAACAGGCAGGTTGGCAAAGACGATATCTCCTGCTTTTTGCATAACCTGCGCGACGATTTCAACCCCGCTGTTATCCAGGAACGGAGCCAGCTCAAGCAGCGCCGGATTTTGCAGAGCCGCACCGATTGCGAGCAGTATACCCGCTGCCGGCAGTAATGCTACTGGAAGCATTAAGGCTTTTCCTACTTTTTGCAGGACGCCAAATACTTTTTTAAACATATGTTAACCCCCTAAAGTTTTTTACTCATTAAGCGTTTTCATTTAATAGCGGCAAGCATTAAAAAAAAATAAAAAAGGCATGAGGAAAAAAGGATGGAATTCAGGTGTATACAAGGGTATCATACCCTATTTACCTAAATTCAATTACCTTTCTTCACTCATGCCTGATCGAATCAGTAACACGTAAAGACTTGCCTGTTTCGCAAGATTGTATTGTAATTAATTTATTTTCTTTTGAAGCCTCTGCAGATGCATGGTCAGATAAACAGCTTCTGCATTAAAGACTGGTTTTTTTAATGTTTGCTGCATTACTTTAATGAGCTTCCAAGAGAGATTGTAGCACACCGGATATTCTTCTTTCAAGAGGGAAGTTATTTTTTCCGGCTCTTCAACCACCTCGCCTTTGTTAACCCGTTCAATGGTGAATCGGATATGGCGGACAAGCCTCATATAATCGATGCTGTCTTTATCTATCTTAATATCAAGCTGTTCTTCAATCATGTTCACAAGACGGGTTACCAGCTGAGAATGCTGATTGACTTCGGATAAATCGCGGTTCATTACAGCACTGTGAACATGGAGGGCAATGAACCCAATCTCCCCTTCAGGCAAATAAATGCCGGTTCGCTGTCCTATAAGATTCACAACTTCATGGGCAATTTCGTATTCAAATGGGTAGAGAGTCTTGGTTTCGATAAGAAAAGGATTTTTCATTTCCATCCCTTTTTTCAGACGAGTTATCGCAAACATCAAGTGATCAGTTAACGCAACATGGATATGTTCATTAAGCATGGAATTCGCCCTTTGTTTAATCAATTGAATTGAGGAGATAATTGCTTCAAGCAATTCATTATCCACAAAAGGCATCAGTTTAATATAATTCTCCTGCTCTTTTTCATTTTTAAGCACAAAGAGCTTCTCAACCAAATTAGAATCGATTGGCTGGCCTGGCTTCCGGCTGAAGCCAATTCCTTTGCCGATAAGGACAACTTCTCCAAATGACTCGTGACTGCCAATGAGGACGTTATTATTAAGCACTTTTTTTACCTTATACTCACCCATTTTCTTCTCCCCGCCCAATAAACAAATGTACTCTCATGGTATTAAAGCCTGTCCGGGAAGTCAACGGATTGAGAATAAAATAAAAAGAGACCCGCATTGAAGCGGGCCCAATTCATCATATTACTTCAGGAAAATGAAATACAAAACAAATATCACGAACAGTACATACATGATTGGATGAACCTCTTTGATTCTTCCTTTTACAATCATGGTGATTGGATAGAAAATAAATCCAATTGCAATTCCTGTTGCGATACTGTAAGTCAATGGCATAGCAATAATGGTAAGGAATGCCGGAACTGCAATTTCAAACTTCGTCCAATCAATATTGCCTAACGATGCAACCATCAACACACCGACTATGATCAGTGCCGGAGCTGTCACAGCAGAAGTGATGACTTCTAATAACGGGAAGAAGAATAATGATAACAGGAAGAACCCTGCAGTGACAATCGATGCAAATCCTGTTCTCGCACCTGCCGCAACCCCTGATGAAGACTCAATGAAAGAGGTTGTCGTGGATGTTCCGAATATCGCACCAACGACAGTTGCTGTGGAATCCGCCAGAAGCGCTTTACCTGCGCGGGGCAATTTATTTTCTTTCATTAATCCCGCCTGGTTGGCAACTCCCACTAACGTTCCTGCTGTATCAAAGAAGTCAACGAATAGGAATGTCAAAACAACGACCAGCATGCTTGTTGAGAAGAACGAAGGGTCACTGTATGCCCCAAATGCCGCTCCAAACGTTGGAGCTACACTTGGCACGGAATCAACAACCTTTCCTGGAACGTCAATCAAGCCGGCAATCATACCAACAATCGTCGTGATTACCATTCCTATAAAAATTCCGCCATTAATACCTTTTGTCATTAGAATAACAGTAATGGTAATGCCGAAAATAGCCAGAAGCACATTCCCATCGGTAAAATCGCCTAATCCTACGAGAACTGCATCATTATTGACGATCAGCCCCGCGCTTTGAGCACCGACAAATGTAATAAACAATCCGATTCCGGCACTGACCGCATACTTTAATTCAGCAGGAATCGAGTTAATAATTTTTTCACGCAGCCCTGAAAGGGATAAAAAGATAAAGATAATACCTGAGATAAGAACCCCGCCTAATGCATGCTGCCAAGGAATTCCCATCGTTAACACAACAGTATAAGCAAAAAATGCATTTAAACCCATACCCGGGGCAAGCGCAATCGGATACTTGGCCAGTACCCCCATCAATAGGGATCCAATTGCCGCAGCCACTGCTGTTGCCACAAATACTGCCCCATAGTCCATTCTCATTGCATCCGGCAAATCCGGTATATCCATTAACGATAAAGTAATCGGATTAACGACTAAGATATAAGCCATTGCTAAAAAAGTTGTAAGTCCGCCGATAAATTCACGGCGATAGTTAGTACCAAGTTCTTCAAACTGGAAGTACTTCTTCATTTCTCTTCCCCCTATTGCTGTCTTTATTTTTTTAAATAAAAAAACTCCGGTTTGACTACCGGAGCATTGACAACTGGGCTCGTGCTTGCAATAGGGGAAAACAAAGATAAATAATGGCAAAAACATCCCTATCTGCACTTACCTCGTAGTCAAGCTATTTACGGTAGCTCGGTAGAAACTTTTGGGCCATATCCCCAATATTATACGACGTAAAACGACATATTTAATTCTTCTTTATCATAGCACCCCAAAAAGTCCTAGTCAAGAAAAAAACGAACATTTTCATGTCCGTTTTTCCTTAACGTTCGTATTTTATTCCCACTCAATAGTTGCAGGCGGCTTGCTCGTAATATCGTAAACCACTCTGTTGACATGTGATACTTCATTAACGATTCTTGATGAAATAATCTCCAATACATCCCATGGGATACGCGCCCAATCAGAAGTCATGCCGTCAATTGAAGTTACCGCACGGATTCCAATGGTATAATCATAGGTCCGGGCATCTCCCATTACACCAACACTGCGGATATCAGGCAGAACCGTGAAGTACTGCCAAATGTCACGATCAAGCCCTGCCTTTTGGATTTCCTCGCGCAGTATGGCATCAGACTCGCGCACAATTTCAAGCTTATCTTCTGAGATTTCCCCAAGTACGCGGATACCCAATCCCGGACCAGGGAATGGCTGTCTCCAAACGATCTCATCCGGAATGCCAAGCTCTGTTCCCAGCGCACGCACCTCATCTTTAAACAGAGTGTTAAGAGGCTCGATCAGTTTGAATTGCATATCTTCAGGAAGTCCGCCTACATTATGGTGAGATTTAATGGTTTGCGCAGTAGCTGTTCCGCTTTCAATAATATCTGTGTAGAGCGTCCCCTGTGCAAGGAAATCAATACCTTTAAGCTTATCAGCTTCATCATCGAATACATAGATGAATTCGTTGCCGATAATTTTTCGCTTTTGTTCAGGATCGCTAACACCTTTAAGCTTATTCATAAAGCGTTCCTGGGCATCCACTTTAATAACATTCATATTAAAGCCATCAGCAAAGGTCTTCATGACGCCTTCTGCTTCATCTTTTCTCAGCAGGCCGTGATCCACGAAAATACAAGTTAGCTGGTCGCCGATTGCTTTATGAATAAGGACGGCAACAACAGATGAATCAACACCGCCGCTTAATGCGCAAAGAACCTTTTTATCTCCAACTTCCTGGCGGATCTTTTCCATTTCGATTTCAATAAAGTTTTCCATTGACCAATCGCCTGTACAGCCGCAAACGCCGAACACAAAGTTTTTCAGCATATCATTTCCATGAACTGAATGGCGCACCTCAGGGTGGAATTGAACAGCGTATAAACCGCGCTCTTCATTGCTCATAGCCGCAATCGGGCATGATGGATTTATACCATCCACTGTAAAGCCAGCTGGAGCCTCTACGACAAGATCGCCATGGCTCATCCAGACTGTCTGTTCTCTAGGCAGATCTGCAAACAATTTAGATTCATTTTCAATCTTCATGACCGCCTTTCCGTATTCACGGTGCTTGGCAGGTTCTACTTTACCGTCAAAATGCATCGTCATCAGCTGCATGCCGTAGCAGATTCCAAAAATCGGCAAGCCCAGTTCAAAAATTTCTTCATCACAGCGGAAAGCATTTTCGCCGTAAACACTGTTAGGCCCGCCCGAGAAAATAATTCCTTTTGGATTCATTTCTTTAATTTCCGCAGCTGTAATTGTATGCGGATGAAGCTCACTGTATACACCCAGTTCACGGATTCTGCGCGTGATTAACTGATTGTATTGGCTTCCAAAGTCCAGTACTACGATCATTTCTTGATTTTGAAGTTCTGTTTTCCCCGTCACACTGTTCACCTCATTAAATTTGTAATATTTCTTTTAGTCTTCTCTCCTGCAGGTAAAATATCTAGTAAAAATATAATTTCTTTGCAATCTCATATATAACCAGCCAGAAGCTGGACAATAAAAAAACCGGAACTCTTTCTCCACAAAAAAAAGTGAAGGCAGAATTCCGGTTTTCACGTACAGCAAAAAGCTTCTTCTGCCTTCATAGTCAGATCATTTACGGCGATCCGGTAGAGACTTTCGAACCATATTATCGAGGATATATGAAGGTTGCATGATTTAATTGTAATACGCGGCAAAAACCGAACAATATGCCGCTGTCTTATTTGCCTATTGTAACAACAGCCCTAAATCCCGGTCAAGCTATTGTCTTTTTAATTAAATTTTCCCACAATTCCTTCGTATCATTCCAGCTTCCTTCTTTTAGAACTCCCCTGTAAACAAGTTCTTCGTAGCGGGCTGTCAGTCTGCTCATTTCCCCTGTTGAGAAAAAGCTGTCGATATATTTGGCATACTCCCTTAAGGTTTGGCCGTTTTTCCGCTTTAGCCCGTAGCGGTCCAATTCTTTTAATAGAATCAGGTAAGCCTTAGGGAAATGCTCATCCTCCTTCGTCTTTTTAAATCTCCAGATGAAATAATGCGGCATCCATTTGCCCCTCTTTTGGAAAAGCAGGAAAACAAGCACACCAGCTGCCAATATGGCTGCTCCGATTACTTTCCAATTATCTTTAAAGAAAGTTCCCAGACTGTCCCAAAGCTCTTTTATCGAAAACCGCGATTTTTCCGCCGCTGCTTCTTCAGGCATGTCCGGTTTTACAGGAGTTTCAGTCTCGTTTGGCTTTACTGCTTCCGGCTGGCTCGTATTTTGGCCTGCATTGTCAAAGTTGAATTGCACGTTATTATTGAACCCCTGAGTTGGTTCAAATGGAACCCAGCCCATTTCAGGGAAATAGATTTCCACCCATGAATGGGCATTGTTATTTGTTACCTCAAACAAGCGAAGACCAGACCCTAATGACTGCTTGAATTCTCCTTCTGTATAGCCCTTCACCCATCTTGCCGGCAATCCAATGGATCTGGCCATTACCACCATGGAGGAGGAGAAGTTGTCGCAATATCCCTGTTTGGTATCAAATAAAAACTGGTCCACATAATCCTCATTTTCATCTGGAACAGCTACGTCTGTCTGGCTGTAGGTAAATTCTGCCCTTCGGAAATATCTCTCAAGCTCCCTTGCTTTTTCAAACCAGTCCGGTTTCTCTTGAGTAATTTCCAGAGCAAGTTCCCTGACTCTTTCAGGCAATTCTTCTGGCAGCTGTGTATATCGCGCTATAAATTCCCCAGGCAGTGATTCCGCATTTGACCCGGCTGCCTTCATTGCAGTCACACTGTATTCAGGCACCTCGAAGCCTAACTTATATTCTTCCAATGCAAATGGCCGTCCGCCCTCCAATGTCCGGATCTTTTCAGTGGCCGTTTCCAGCTCATAGGTAATGAACGGTGCAGCTTCAATATTATTTAGCCCTAATGGATACACCACATGAGGGTAATTCATAAAGGTATAAACGGAGCTTACTTCTTCAGTGGTTTCAATTGCATCGTTATCGATGAACGATGTAACCGGGATTTCTTCTCCCATTCCAAACGGCTGATATTCTCCTTCAGCCTGGGATGTAATCCATCCTTTGCCTGTATAAGTATCTTTTGTTTCAACCTTCCAATAATGGCGGGACTCTACTTCCGCCCTGAAGACCACAGCGTTATCTCCTATAAAAGGGCCGCCAAGACGGGAATCATCTTCCCCATAGCCGATTTTCTGAATACCCGGGCCATCACTGCCGCTATTTTGTCCATACGACTTAATAAACGGAACAGGATCGGGCCAAATCGGTTCTGCCTTAGGAGCTGCAAACCCTAAGCCAGTACTTAGTGCGATCAGTACGGTCAGCGGAATCATCCATTTGCGCGACAGGGAGGCTTCCTTTTTCAGCCCTTCCTGATCCAGAAGACGGTTGAACGTTAAAATGCCCATAACCGTAAAGCCCGCAATAACTGTTCTGACAATCGCCGCGTCTGCCGCGTAAGGCGTAAAGGTATCCAATACTGTTATATAAATGAGTGTCATAAAAAAGAAAATGAAAATCCGTCTGCGATTAATCAGCCAGTACTGGATCAAATAGGTCATGAGCCACAGCAGAATAAAAAAGAGAAGGCTTCTGAATAAATTTGTCATGCCAGGCCAGTCTCTATCAGTCATTAAACCAAAGTTGTGCACCATGTCCGATGCAAATAAAGATATCCATGAAAATTGGAAAAACGATCCCTCAAAGTACAAATAATGCAATTCATAGAGAATATAAAGCACCTTTATAAAACCGCTTAATACAGGGCTGACACCGAAAAAAGCCAGTAGAAGCGACAGTATAAGAAACACGAGGAAAACAATGACATTGGATGTGTCCGTCAGCTCTTCAACCGGACGAAGCCATTCCCATAATAAGAAAAAGCCCAGAACATAAAGGAGGAAGGAGGTAAGATCTTTCTGTACCTTTGGAGAACTCATCACTTGCTCACCCCCGAAAACACATCTGCAAACTGTCCGTTATGAACCAAAACTACCCGGATTCCCCTCGCATTGGCGGAGGTTTTGAGCAGGAGTTCATCACTGGAAGGAGCTTCATTCTCATTTTTCATTAGAAATATAGTGACAATCCCTTTCTTCGACGTGAAAAAACTGGCTTTCTCTATTAGAGCTTTTGTTAATTGCGCTGTAATAATCATCAGCTGACTGTTCTGCTGTAAAAGAAAGTGCTCTGCTTCAAGAACCCGGTCCACTGCTGCAGCAGAATTATCCTTTATTTTTGCCAAATGATAAAACAGCTGGAGCTGGTGTGCTTCTCCGCCTCTGATTGGAAAGGCCGTCCGCGTTTCTGCTGAAGTCAAAAACCCAGTCTGTGCACCTTTGCGGAGAATCGCCCTCACAATGGAGGCTGTAAATGAAACGATCGCCTCAAACCGGTTATCCGGTGCACAGTCCATGAGGATATAGACGTCATGTGATTGCCTTTGTTCAAATTCTTTGGTCATAATATCATTCCGCTTAGCAGTAGCTTTCCAGTTAATCCAGGAGAATCTGTCTCCCGGCTGATACTCCCTGATGCCGATGGCCATGGATGTATCCCTTTGCACCCGCTCTTTTGAAGCAGTCATTCCCTGATCATAATGATGTGCCATAGGCTTATAAATGATTTCCTCATATGCCGGGTAGACAATCATCCGGCTCTCAGCAGGAGCTTGCCTTTCTTTTTCTATTAAACCGAGCAGATCACCTGTTTTCATACGGATAGAGGCAAAAAAATGCTCACCCCTCGGCAGGCTATTAATCCTGTATTGAAGGGACATTTCCTTCTGGAACCCAGGAAATAAAAAACGCTTTGCCTCGTTTGATTTCCTGGCATGCTGAAGCTGTTCACTCATCTCATCCTCAATGACCAGATACAATAAGGGAAAAGCTGTTCTTCTGGTTATCTTTAAGGTAATAACTGCCTGTTCACCTGCATTGAATTCTGTTTTCGGCAGGATCCGCTCCACCTTAAAGTCGTTTAAAGAATAAAACGATAAACCAAGTGCGTAAAGAGCAAAAGGAAGAAAGCTGTAAAACAAAAACCAGCTTACGAAGCCGCCCTGAAACATCGCATATGAAAAAGCGAACAGAATAAGCAAAAATAACACAATCAGCTTCCAGGCACCTTTCAGTGTATTTAACAGCTGCTTCATTTTACTTCACTAACCTTTGTACAGGAACAGAAACCCTGGCAATGACCCGTTCTACTACTTCTTCAGCGGTAATGCCCTCGAATTTTGCCTCAGACCTTAAAATAATCCGGTGGACAAAAACAGCAGGCGCCAAATACTGAATATCATCCGGAAGAACATAATCCCGGCCATACATGAATGCGTAAGCCTGGGCTGCTTTCATTAAAGCAATCGAACCGCGGGGGCTTGCCCCTAAATAGACACTGCTGTGGTTTCTGGTCTGATTGGCAATTTCCACAATATAGCGTTTAATCGTTTGATCGACATGCACTTCTTTAATTTCCTGCTGGAGTGAGCGCAATTCAGCTAAATCTATTACAGATTCCAGATCTTCTATCGGCGGAATCCGCTGTGCCCGATTCAGGACCTCTATCTCATCAGCGATATCAGGATAGCCCATTTTCATTTTTAACAGGAATCGGTCCAGCTGGGCTTCCGGAAGCGGATAAGTTCCTTCATACTCTATCGGATTTTGCGTTGCCATAACGAAGAAGGGTTTCTCAAGGCGATGTGTCACTCCGTCGATGGTTACACTGCTTTCTTCCATCCCTTCAAGAAGAGCAGATTGCGTCTTAGGAGAGGTTCTGTTAATTTCGTCTGCTAAAATAATATTGCCCATAATGGGGCCAGGCCTGAACTGAAATTCCATTTCCTTCGGATTATAGATGGATACACCTGTCACATCCGAAGGCAGCAAATCAGGCGTGAACTGGATGCGTTTAAATGCGGCTCCGACTGATTTAGCCAGTGCACGCACCATCATTGTTTTCCCGACACCCGGCACATCCTCGAGCAAAACATGGCCTTCCGCTAAAAGTGCCACTAAGCTTAATTCTGCGACATCCCGTTTGCCGATCATGACTTTTTCAATATTTCCTAATACCCTCTCAATTGCCGGGTGCATTTGATTTCTATCCATGTGAAATCTCTCCCCTTTATCTATATCTCTAATTCCATTAATTTACATTACCCTGAATTTAATTCTAACCTATTATATATTCGCTGTCGCGTTAGAAACTCCTGTGTTTTTCTTAGGGATGATTCTCTCTTATTCCTGGGTTTGCAATAAAAAAAGACTGCTTCTCAGCAGCCAAACATACATTACTTATATCGTTTTCCACTTTGATCTACATAGAAAGATTCAATGATGGTTCTTTCAAACGGCTCTCCATTTTCAGTCTTGCCTTTTACTTCTGTTGTCACATTGTATACACCTTCATGTGTAAAATCGCTTTCGGTCATGAAGCCAGTCTTTTCTCCTTTGGCTTTTTGCTGCAGTTTTTTCCCTGAAGGATCAAACCCGAAGAGGATCCATTTTGTATTAAAGGTTTTATGGCTTTTCGCAGACTTGCCCAGAACTTTATCATTTAACGGGCTGTCCAGCACAACAGTGTATAGATACGAAGCATTTGCCGGAGCCTTTAACACCCAGTTTCCCTCTTTAGGATAATCTATTTCAAACTGATGAACCCATGCTCCTTTGAAAAACTCGGATTCTTCCTGATACGCTTTTTTCGTTTTATATCCCTTTCCGTCCGGACTGGTCAGTTTTAAAGTGGACAAATTCTTTTCACTTAAAAAAGAAACGGTCATGGATTCTACATTTTCCTCCACGGAAAACTGTTCGCTTATTGCACTGACAGCTTTCCCGCCTTTTACAATGGAATGAGTGCCAGGCTGTCTGGCAGCGGATTCAGAGCTTGCTGGTGAGAAATCCGAAGCAGACTGAGTGATAGTGGTATAGGGCTTGAACACTGGAAATGTATGGGATCCTTCCCGGATGGTTGTATGATTCCAGCTGCCTTCCTGAACAACAGATGCTCCTGGCAAGCGGGAATTAACCGCCGTCACGACGCCATCGCTTTTTCCATACTGGCTCAGATATAAGCCTCCCCAATAGGATGCACTGCCAAATGAACCCCATTTAGTGCCGCCAAGTGTATAATATCGATTTTTTGCAGCATTCTGATGGGAATCTGTAAGGCTTCGAAAGTGTTGCATATTACCTGTCTGCAGGGATTCGGTTGCTTCATTATTGTTGCCAAGGAGGGCAGCAAGCCACCAGGCTGCGCTGCTGTGAGCCAGATCTGCGAGCTGGGTGCCATGATGGGGGGAGGATAGGGAGATGACATTTGATACATATGGGTGGGCACTGTAATGAACAAGCGCTGTCTGAATATCCACCCCGCCTTTGCTATAGCCGATAACTGCAAGCTTCTTTCCGCCGAAATAATAGTACATTTCTTGAAGCTTTTCAGCCAGAATCGCACCATTCGTCCACATATCACGGTCATGATAAAGGTCAATGAATGCTGTTTCATACCCATTTGCCAAAGCCACTTCATACATATCATTCCCTTCATGCCAGACAGCGGATGAATTATTATAGCCGTGCACAAACACAAGAGGTGATTTGG
The DNA here is from genome assembly GCF_004366035.1 of Cytobacillus oceanisediminis. GTDB lineage: Bacteria > Bacillota > Bacilli > Bacillales > Cytobacillaceae > Cytobacillus > Cytobacillus oceanisediminis_C. Next base: position 45,978 of record NZ_SOEE01000016.1, on the reverse strand, counting down.
AAGGATCAATGCTTGAAGGTGTTTCTCCAGCATACCAATAACCCGGAGTTCCACTGTCATCACCGCCAAAACCTCCAGCATTTACCATACCAGGGAAAATCAGCATCATACTAAAGATCACTCCTGCCATTTGTTTTATCAAGCTTTTCCCCTCCTTAAAGGAGATCCGGACGGAAGCCCAGTCATCATAATTTTATAATTTTCAGAATATTTATTGAAGGGTCTTTCGATATAATTTCCACCCATTTGAAAAAAAACGGCCAAGTTATTGAAAAAAGCCACAGGAACAAGCCCCGTGACTTTATAGCAATTAATAGGATACACCTGTGCGGTTATGGGTTTTTTCAAACTCTGCTGTATTCGGATCAAAGTATTTTTCATTGAAAGCTGCCACGAATTTATCATCTTTAATATATCCAGCTCCCCATGTAGGATCCATAGTAAGCCAGCCTCCATCCACTTTCACTTCCACCCATGCATGCTTCTGCGGCCAAAATCCGCCGAAAGCATTCCCTTCGACAAAACGGGCTTCCATATTGCTGGCCCGGAGCAGGGCAATAGCAAGATACGAATAATCCTGGCATACGCCCGTTTTGGAATCCAGTGTCTTAAGTGCACTATCATCCCACCTGAAGTCATCTGTTTCAAGCTTATTCACATCATATGAAACAGTTTTCGCGACATAATCATAAACAGCCTTCGCTTTTTCTCTTTCACCGCTTATGCCTTCTGTCAATTCCTTGGCCAGTTCAGTAATTTGCGGTGCATCTGACTGGACGCCTCTTGAAGGCAGAAGGTCCCGCTTATCCTCGCCTGTTGACTCCACCTCAAACTTGGCAAATCCATAATAACGGAAATAATCACTGTTTTCTTCTTTAATTTCAGGAACACTTAACGTGACTTCATATGTGCCCGGGCCGAACCTTAAATAAAACGAATCATCAAATGTGAAGTCTTCTACCGGGATAACATCCAGTGCTTCGTCCTCACCCTTTTTAGTGGTAATGTAAATATGATCGGTTTCAGGACCGAATTCTGCCTGCGGATCAATTTTTCCTTTTACAGAAAAGATACCGTCAGATTCCTCACCGCCATATCGAGGATATTCAAGCGCCACTCCCCGCTCCTCATACGTTTTAGAATATTCGATAGGGCTCATCGTCCTATCAGACTCGTTGTCTATTAAGATAGTTGTTGCCGTCTGATAGTAATTTCCCCTTTCCTTGTCAGGAACAAGCACCTCAAGCTCGTGAAGTCCTTTTCCATAGAATAAGGGCACTTCATAAGAGAACTTGCCGTCCTTAAGCGGCATGACATGCTTCCACATATCCGATTCCTTATTCAGCTTAAGCATGATCGTATCGCTGTCTGATAGGCTTCCCGCTTCCCCTTTTAAATGGAATACTTCATTGCCATTTATATAGCTTGATTCAAGATCCAAAGTCAGATCTGCCTCCTGGCCAAACGGAGTATACGTCACATCCCGTTCCGCATTTGGATTCACATTGTGGACAGTGAACGAGGCAAGATCATAATAGTAATTCTCACTATCCGTGCTTGGAAGCTGTACGGTTACCTTATACTCGCCTTCTCCATTAAATAAGCGGATACTCTGCTTGAACTTCCCTTCTTTGATGGGTGTGTAGTATTCAAGATCGTTCCCTGCCGGTCCATCCTCTTTGGAACGAACCTTAATCCAGGCATAGCCTGATTTTAGCTCAGAGTACTTCTCAACCTCTCCCTGCACAGCCACCTGGCCATTTGCAGCAAACTCCTTATATTCCGGATTCTTCAAAGCCGCTCCGACTTCCTCGCTGTAAGAAGTCAGCTCGAGAGGTTCGAGCTCGAGTTCCTTGTTTTTCTCTTTAACCAGTTTTTCATATTTGTCTTCTTCCTTTTTCTCTGCTTTGGCCTCTGAACCGCTTTCTGAGCTGCAGGCTGAGAGGAAGAGGAAGCTGGTTAATACTATCATCAATAGGGTGATGGGGCTTTTCCTTGGCATAGTGTCCTCCTTTGTTAAAATATGTTTAATACATTTACGAGCGCTAAACCATTATGGTTTCAGAGACTTAACCTTCTTGTTTTTTTAAACAGCCAATTAAGCATAAAAATAAAATGAGCACTTCCCACACCAAAGCCAAAATAAGAATTAAAGGAGCCCCTTCTTTACTCCAGCTCGATTGGTTAATATAGAGAAATAAGATAGCTATAAGCAGCGCCAAGTTGCTTTTCCAAAAAAATGAGAACCCTCTCTTTAATGAAAATTTCCTTTGCTCCCCTTTTGCAGTCATGATCTCTTTTCCCTCCCCATTTTATTAACTACTTGTATTAATTAAAAACAGCCATCAGACCGAACCCTGTAAAGATAAGAAAGATAAAGAAAAATACAGATGCCAATTTATTAAGAATGAGAGGGAGCCTATTTAACAAATTTTGAATATGGTAATTTACACCTGAGGTGATAATAGCAATATACTTAAAACAATAGTCGAAGAGGGTTTTAGGCTTTTCATAAACATTAACTTCATAAAGGATAATAACTAGTTTTTGAACAAAGATTGAGAAAAAGGCAAAAACAGCATTTGTCGTAATTATTAGAGCAATATAAGAACTTGGAATTGGTATATCTATCCCAGTCAGCATTAAAGAGAGTAATGTCCAAATCAGAAATACTGCTGTAAAGGCGATTAAATTTTTCATATTATTCTCCTTCCGATAGGGGAGAGACGGCTAATCTCAAAACAAAAGCTCTTTATAGGGGTTGACCCTTAAAGAGCTGTATTGCAGTTCCTAAATTCAAAGTAATTATCAAAAAAACTTAGACACGCTTTACTCAATCCTATGTTCCTGCCTAACATAGTTATCTTCTTCCCTTAACTTATCCAAGTCGATTTTCCGATCCCATACCTTCCTGGCATTATCAGTCATATAAGGAAAAATATATTGATCAACAATTACCTGAAAGTCACCATCATCCAAAAGATTATAGGTGCGAATCTTTATTTTTTTATCATCGAAGGTTTCAATAACAATATCATTTATAAGGTTTAATGGGTTTCTTATCAAATCAATATTTCGGATGTTCTTTATTAAAACAGGGCCTTTTGGCGAAATAACTGTAACATTCTCTCTGGGAACAATTTTTAGCAAAACCTTTCCTGGAATAAAACCAGGCAGATTCCAGAGAGTGATATACAAATAAAAAGGAGTAAATATTATTCCTCCGCCAAGATAGAAAAAGGAGTATTTGGAGTTAAATTTTAATCCATGTATAATTAGAAAAATGCATGCTATTAAAAATCCTACCGTGGCTAGAAACATTAATACATAATAAAATTTCGAGCCTTTTATAATAACTGCATCCCCTTTTTTCTGAACCATTGACAATTAATACTCCTCCTTTGAATCAGACAGAGAGAACCATATACCTTACCTACATGCCTTATTATTCTAAGCTTTCATAATGAGCCTGTTGCCAAAAAAAGGAGTCACTTTTTACTCCCCCCTTGAGAAAGACCTCACATATGAGAGAATTTGTGAGAACGATTCAATTTAGCTTAATCAATTTTAGGCTCTTTTCTCTCGTATCTTGCCACTTTACGAAGACGTTCAAGATCTACCTTTCGATCCCAAACCTTTTTTGCATTTTCCGTCATATATGGATAAATGTATTGATCTACAATTAATTCATAATGTGAATCTCCAAGAAGATTATATGTTCTAATTTTTATTTTCTTATCATGGAAGGTTTCAATAACAATATAATTGATTAAATTTAAAGGGTTTCTTACTAAATTAATATCTCGAATACTACTTATAGATACCGTATCTTTTTTCGAAGAATTGTCCCCTGTTCTCCCGGGATTATTTTAAACAAAACCTTCCCTGGCATTAATCCGGGCAGGGTCCATAAAGTCAAATAAAGATAGAAAGGGATAAATATAATTCCTCCGTCAAGATAAAACAAAGAATATTTAGATCAGCCCATGTATTATTAAAAAAATACATGCTGCTAAAAATCCTATTGTAGCCAAAAACCCCCAAACATACATGACTTTAAAACTTCTAAAATTACCGTGCCGCCCTTTTCCTGAATCATAGACACGCTCCTTTGATCCAGCAAGTCTAAAGTAAAGAAACCTCAAACTTATAACACATCTATTCTATCTTATGATCCCGCCTTACATAATTATCCTCTTTCCTTAACTTATCAAGATCTATTTTCCGATCCCATACCTTTCTGGCATTTTCAGTCAAATATGGGAAAATGAATTGATCAACAATAATCTGAAAATCGCAATCATCTAGAAGGTTATAAGTTCGAATCTTTACCTTTTTATCATCATAGGTTTCTATTACAATATCGTTTATAAGATTTAGTGGGTTTCTGACTAAATCAATATTACGAATATTTTTTATTGGAACTTCTCTCCTGTTAGCTTTAACAGTGCCATGTTCTCCAGGAACAATTGAAAACAGCACTTTTCCAGGAATAAAGCCAGGCAAACTCCACAGATTGAGATATAGCATGACGGGAGTAAAGACAAGTCCTCCTCCAAGATATAGAACAGAGTACTTTGAATTGAATTTCAACCCGTATATTATCAAAAAAATGCACGCAATTAAAAAACCCACCATTGCAAGGGTCACCCAAACATACATAAACTTTGAGCCCTTAATAAATATTTTCTCATTTTTTTCCTCAATCATTGACATGAGAGAATCCTCCTAAAAGAGCTTTGCCGAATAAACTTTTAATTGATGTCTCGTTTACCCTTTTAACATTTAAATCTAAGTTTTGATCCCTTGTGATTAACCAGTTCTCTGTTTCTCCAGGGATAACAAAATAAAGATCTATTAAATCTGGATTATTTGCAGAGTCATAGCCCAAGTTAAGCAAGCTATCCATTTTTCCTTTTCTATTTGAAAAATCTTTTAAAAACTCGGATGTAAATGAACTGCTTATCCTACTTTGCCACTTCTCAACAATAGAAACTGATAATGTTTCATTTTCACTCATATCTCCGAGAAATTCTTCAAACTCTTCATTCCTCAGACTAAATAGTACGTCACTCTGCTTAGGGAGATTGTTTATATTGAAAAATTCAATAATACTTGGTAATATCTCTTCTTTCTTGAACTTTGAAATATAATGTACCTGGTGATCGTGTAATAACCTATGGAAATATATTTCCCCATTCCCAATATGAAAGGATATATTTTCTTCCCCTTCAAGCGTTAAATCAAATTTGGAAGCTTTAAATGTCCTCTCTGCATTTCTTAGAATATTAATATAGGATTTATAGTTCTCTTTTAATCTATATTGATTATTAACTTCTATAGCCATATCTTTTGCAAGCAATGAACGGGCCGCAAATTCCAGCATTAACTTCAGTTCGGAATCTTGAAGTGAAGGAAAATATGTCTCTTTCATAGATATTCCTTCTTCATATAATCCTTCACTATAAAATGCAAAAATTAGTTCTTCAATACTTAATTGTATGTTAGTCATGTTGCCTCCTTAAAAAAATGATAATTTTTTTTCCAAGAATCCCTTTGCTCCATCCAGCAAAGATTCAGCTGTTTCCTTGGCCTTAGATAATCCTTTTCCAATTTCCTTAACCTTTCCAACTGGGTCTTCAATCGTTTCTTTTATCTGTTTATTAACAAAATCGATACCTTTATTAGCTGTTTCAATAACCTCACCAGCTTTCTCAAGCCCGCCTTTAAACTTATCTACTACAAAATGTATAGGCTCTTTTAATCCTATTGAAATTTTCTCAGCAATTCCAGCAGTTAATTTTGCAGCCTGCTCTCCAACAATCCCCCCTACAAAAGAGCCTATAGAAGCTCCCACAACTGTACCCACTGGTCCAGCAAAACTTAGTAAGGCTCCGCCAACTACCGCACCTGCGATTGCGCCCCCAGAAATTGCTACAGTATTGTTAACAGCTTTTCCAACAGCTTTTGCATTTTCCCGCTTAAGTACCTCTGGGTTATTTCCGTATTTAGCATAGTTCTCTGAAATTTTCAAACCCATACCGCTAGTTTCCATAATTCCAGTTATCGCAAAAGTACTAAAAGCATTTGTTTTTGCAAACTTAGACCCTGTTTGAAGAAAGGATTTTACCTTTGCTGCGTCTAACCTATTTTTACGTATCCCTTTAAAAAATTCTCTAGAACTACCAGTATACTTCACTACATCATCCGGAAGGTATTTAGCAATCTTTTTATGGATCAAATCCGCAAGTGGTGCATCTCTATACTTACTTCTCAAATATAATGGACCCAGGAAGGCTCTTGCCATCGTTCCTAACTTTTTACTTTCGTCAATTTTATCTGTTACCTTCTGAAGGGCTGCCATATGTTTATAGGTGAATACACCATCAGCATCCTTTATAAATTGAGTAAAGCCCAACCCATAAAAAGAAAGCTGTTTTGTCATCAATGCTCCGAGAGCTGTTACGGCACCATATTGCTCATATAACTTATACAACTTACCGACAAGATTATCTGCGTCAGCAAATTTATTCGCGACCATTCTCAGGTCAATCTCCATTTCACTAAGCTGCCCAACCAGCTGATTACCAGTACCCCAAGGATCTCCTACATGATAGAAACAATGCCTGTATTCCGGAGGAGCATTGTTAATTAAATCTGCAAGCTCCATATGGAGATTTCTGTATTCGTCTTCAATTCTGGACAAACGAGTAACCAAGTCGTTTGCCAGGTCTTCCAGGCGATCAGGATTTACAGATATTTCATTTCCCATTTCAATACCTCTTTTCTTTTCGGATTAGTTCTTCTAATTAAATTAAATTAAATTAATTATTTGATACCCAACTAATAATACTTGAATTGGCAATATAAAAAGGTCTGCACATCCCGGCACCGCTTCGCCATCATATCTTTTATTCTTGTCATAAGAACCTTTTTTCTTCTCTTCATTATTAGACATAAAAAACCCATCCAATCTTTACATTCTTCAATTATTATTTTTCCTTAAGCCTTGCCAATCTCTCTAATTCTCTTTGTCTTTCAATTTCTTCTCTGACTCTGTCAACTTCATTCGCAGCGCTTTCCAGTTCTCGGCTGATGTTATAAAGGTTATCAGAGTGCCTTTGGAAGAGGACACCTGCTTCTTCCAATGCGGAATCAAATTTGTCCCGGGCTTTGCCTTTCCATTCATCTGCATGGTTTTGGACACTTTGCTTTAGTTTGAATTCCTCTGTTTTAATATCATCTGAAGCTGTCTGAAATACCCTTGCCAGGGCTCTTACATGTGATGAGTTCATTTTGACACCTCATTTTAAAAGTTATTCTATCCAATAATTTAAAAGTCTCGTCAGCTGGCTATTTGGCCAGACTTTTTCATCCCTAATTCTTTATTCTATTTTTTAGAGGCCAATTATTTGAGGAGAGTTTGCTGAAGAATTTGGTTGCAGTATTTATGTACATGTCTCCAAACCGGAGACATGTACGGGAATTATTCAATTGTCGGCCTGCTTTGCCATCCTCGGTATGAGGAATCCCATAATCACACCTATGGCAATGATAAACAGAATAATATAAAGAAAGATTAATTTGTTATCTTGTTCTGTTGGAGTTTGATCCTCCGCCTTCAAAAAGCTTTCCTGTTTAGAATCGGAAAAAAGCTGAAGCTGGTCTGCTTTTGCGGTGATGGTATTATTAGTGGTTTCACCGCCATCAAAAAGCTGCTCCTTCACTTCCTTCAAAGGATCCAGGTTCTTTTTTGTAAAAGTAAGATCCTTTTGTTCTTCGGGGATCTCTTTCTTATTTTCATAAAGCGATTTTTCATGCAAGTAATCAGTATTCTCTTTGAATTCCTTTTTTTCATAGGTATTCGGCGTTAAGTTATTAAAGTCAGGGGTTGCCCCGGCAGATTGGCCACCTATCAGCCAAAACGCCGGGATCAACAGAATGATTTTAATAAATCTTTTAAGCTTCATAAGCCTGATCCTCATCCCTCTTTGTACGCAGGTCTTTTATCGACCGGACTGCAAATGGAATGATGGCAAGGAAGGCAATGATGCCAAGCAGTATGAGAATGGCCGGAATAAACAGGGATTGCGAATCATACTGGATCGACATATATACCTTGGACATTGGGTCTTCATAGTTAATATTCGGTGCTGTAAGAGCAAGAAATGGACTGATAAAGAAAGCAATGAGACCCACGCTCAAAATCCATCCTGCAAGATTGCCGATCTTGAAACCCGACAGCACAATGGCTGAGGCTGCAGTCAGCAGCAATATGGTGAAAATCGTCCACTCAATAGCCCGATCCTGTTCCATTGAGTAAATATTAAGGCCAAATATGCTGATAATCAGACCCACAATAAGATTCAGCAGTACAAACATGGAAGCATGGACAAGCATCGGCGCATTTTTGAAATAATGGCTGAAGTATCCGATCATTAAGCTGCTGAGCAGAACAATGGCCAACACAACAACCGGCGGCAGCTTGCTTTCTTCTTTCTTTGCAGCTGTTTCTCCGCTGATTTGAAGCGGATTGGATAATTGTTCGTATACCGGACCATTCTTTTGGCCATTCACATAGGTATTACCAAGAAGGTTGTAAATATCATCCCGGAACATCTGAGTCGTCTCTACATTCGAGCCCCACTTGGAATTCAGTGTATCTGCATCCTGCTGGACACTTTGCACCTTTTGCTCAAGCTCGCTTGTATAGGACACGATATTGCTTTGGTTCTCCCCGATGGACCCAACAAGATCATTAATCATCAGCATTCTTTGGCTGATTCCTTCCTGTTTGACCATCACAGAAGTACCGTCGATGCTATCTACAGGAACTGGTATATTCGTTGAGGATGTTTGAATTTGCTCCCTAACCGAATTTGCATTTTCCTGCAGAGCGGACAAATCTGTCTCGATGGCTGCTTGCTGTTCTTCAATTTTCTTATTGTATTCTGTGAAGAATGCCGTAAACTGACCTTCGAGGTCTGTCAGCTTTTGCTGAGATGATGGTATTGCTGTGTTCAGGTTATCCCACACCTTTTGTTCTTCCTCATTCACAGCTACTATAGAATTTAATTTCTGTACAAGCTCTTCCACTTTTTCAGGATTTTGACTGTATGAATTTTTTATTAAATCTTCATATTGAATAAGTGAGGCATAATACTCCATCATTTTTACGGGTTTAGTATTGGTAATTTCATCATCAAAAGCACCCAAATGATATTTATTTCCAAGTTCTATAATTTGCTGCTCTTTCTCCTCAATAAGATTTATCATTGAAGAGAAACTCATTGAGGCACCAAGTTGATCTAATAGACTATTCTTTTCTTCCTCTAAACTTTTGTATGCTGCATCAAGGCTGTTAAGCTCCTCAAATAATTTGGCATTTTCTGCTTCAAGCTTCTCAACCAATTCTTGCAGCGGGTTTTCTCCAGACTCCTTCGCTGCCAGTTCTTGCTCAACTGCTATTAAGCGCTGGGATAAAGTAGGTAAGACAGTCAAGGCGGAAACAACCTGTTCGGGCCTGGTACCCTCAATCGTCTCTAAAGATGTTTTCAAATTCGCTAACTCTTTTTCAACGCTTAAAATCTCATTTCTTTCCTCTTCCATACCAGGTAAAGATGGAGCATCTAAGCTGGCTGCTGTAATGGAATTAGTTTTGGCTCCACCGTTATTCTTGTTAGATGCCGCTCCTGTCCCTGCACCTGGATTCCCCGGTTGTTGTCCGTTTGATAGCTCTCCTTTTAACAAACCGATAGTTTCAGCTGCTTTATTGAAGGAAGATTCTTCTTGCTTATTGAAATATTCATCTAGTTCCTTATATTGCTCTTTAATTTGCCGATCTACCTCATTTTTTCGGATAGCTGACAAATCTCCAAACTCTTCACTATTCTCTTCAAGCTGCTTTTCCACACTATCAATCCCGCCAGCCAATTCCTGATTCCCCTTATTCAATACACTAATTGCCTCAGAATAAGTTGGCTGCTGTTTTCCCGCAACAGCTTGAATATTGACTACATTTTCATCCTGCATTTTTTGAAGGATATTTTGCTGATTATCCTGGTATTCTTTATACTGATCTACAAACTTTACAAACGAGCCAAGGTTCTCTTCAAATTGGCTGAGGTTGTTTTCACCCTCAGTAGTGCTTTCGGCAGTAGTCTTCACTGTCGATTGAATGCTCTCCAGCATATTGCGCTGCTGTTCAATTTCCTCTGCCAGGTTCTTTGAACTAGGCTTATAGAAAGCGAGCATTGCATTCTGGAAGTCTATTTCTTTTTGTAAAATGGTATCGAACTGGGATTTCACATTTTCAAGGTCCTGGGATACATAGGTCCAATACAATGTTGAAATCTTTCCATTGACACGGTTGGTGGCAGTCTGGATTTCACGCAGAACCTTTTCCCGGTTCAGTGAGTTCAGCTGGTTCTGTACCGTATATTCAAAACTTGCTTTTTCAGGCTGCTTGCTTTCATAGGACATGATGTTCTTTGAAAAGTTGGATGGAATATAAACGACTGCGTCATACTTGGTATTTTTCAGCCCATTCGCTGCAGCACTCCTGCCAATGACGGTCCATTCATACTGTGAGCCGTCCTGCAGAATCGATGTAATTTCCTCTCCAAAATCAAGTGACTTCTCTTCCTTGTCAGCGCCTGTATCTTCATTAACAACAGCTATGGTTCTTGTGGCATTCTCCCTGACTAGCAGAGGATTATCGCCAATGGAGCCAAAAAAGATGGCTGGCGCGGCGATAATCAGAAGCATCACCAAAACCATTTTCACGATGTATTTTGTTTTGGCTGTCATGCTAAGACCTTCCTTTCAGTGGCACATAAAGGAATTTGAATTTTTAATTCCTTTCCGTTTATAACGTAATAACCATATCCCGGCTGGATCTCTGCCTCTTTCCGGTCGTATGGAAGGGTAAACAGCGTCTGCTCCGATTTCTTCATCAGAACGATCGCCTGGCGGATCTGTTTGATTTCTGCTGTTAAGGAATCGTATCCTTTTGTCAGTTCATTATTGCTGCCTGTAACGATGACACTAAAGCCCAGATGGCTGCCGTTTTTCATCAGCCTTGCCATTCTTTCCTGCAGGCTGTTATCCAATGTCTGCGCAAAACGGGAGTATCCATCCACAGCCAGTACGATTGGCGAAAACTCTATATCGGTCTTGCCATGCTGGATTGCGTTTAGATATTCTTTTTCCCTGAGGGATAATTGTTCTTCCACCTGTGCTGCCCAATCGCTGATCTGTTCCTTTGTCTCGATATAAACCGACTTTTCCTCGCTGGCATAGGATGATAATCCTCTGTCAAAAGAATCGAAAATACCGACGGACTCTGCATCCTGAACAAGCATGTGATTGATCATGAGCTTAAGAACATTTGTCTTTCCTTTTTGGGCCTGCCCCAGGATGATGCAGTGTTTCGTTTTATTGAAGTTCGCATATACAGGTTTTACAGATTCCTCATCAAGGCCAACAGGCACAAGTCCCGGCTGTGTCACTCCTGTAGTGTAGCGGGTAAAGTTAATCGTATTAAGCTCTGCTGGAAGCATCGGCACCTCTTCAGGCTGCCTGCAGTCCTTGTATTTCTCTTTCAGTTCCTGGATGTCTTCCCGGATGGCTTCTATAATCTCAAAATCATCCTTGCCATCTGCCGGCAAGAATACCTGTGAGAAATACGCCTCTTCCTTTTTAATAATGGCTCTTCCCGGTATAGGCTCAGGTGCGAACGGAACCCTTCCCAGTACGGAGTATGCCTCGCTGCTGTCCATTAAATAATGGACGACCTTCGTTTTGAGGTTGTTCATAAGCGATTGTCTGATCGAATTGATCCGCGTCGCAGCAAAAATCATATAAATGCCGAGTGACTGTCCGTCCCTGGCAATCTGATTGATTTGTGTTTCAAGCTCCTGCATTTCTTCTTTTACTAAATCAAAGTTATCAAATGTGATATATACGAGCGGCAATTTCTCGCTGCTCATCGAATTGTACATCTTAATTCCGCTGACTTCCTGCTGCTGAAACAATAGCTTTCTGCGGGCAATTTCATCCTTGATCAGATTCATGAACTTTTCAATTTTGCGTTCTTCATCCATCAGGAAGAAGTCGGCCGTATGCGGCAGCTGTCTTAGCGGAAGAAGTGAGCCATTTCCAAAATCAAAAATATAATAATGGGCTTCTTCCGGAGTCCGCTTTTCGGCAATGCTAAGAAGCATTGTCATAATCGTATGGGATTTTCCATAACCGGAGGAGCCAAATACCCCCACATTACCATCCTCTATGATTTGATAGCTCAATGGATACTGGCTCTGCTTCTCAGGCTCATCCACCATCCCTAAATGAATCTCATGATTCTCTTCAGCGCGATGGAGCTTCCTGCTTAAACGCCCTTCAAGAGGCGGAAGCCACGGACTTCTAAGCTTTTTAATGCCCATCGAAGACTGTGCTGCTTCAATTTCCTCCACCACTGCTTCAATTTCTGTTTTTCCGCCTTTTTTCTTTCCTTGGCGTGAATTAACATCCGATAATGGCACAAGGCCCAAGTCGGTTACGATTGCAATTTCATCCTCTGTCTCTGAGGAGTCATCCAAATAAGGCGCCCCGCTCCATGCAGATTGGAAAAGCTCATAGACTTCATTATTGCCGACTTGCAGGTAGCCGCGTCCGGTTACGGTAATAGCTGCTGCATCTCCGTTTTTGATGATCTCCCGACTGTCATCTGTGTCCTGAACCTTTAAAGCTACCCGGAAACGGGCATTGCTCCAGATTTGTTCATCAATGACACCGCCTGGCTTTTGGGTTGCCAGAATTAAATGCACCCCCAGGCTTCGCCCAATTCGTGCAGCACTGACAAGCTCCCTGATGAATTCTGGCTCTTCACTCTTAAGCTCTGCAAACTCATCGGAAATTAAAAACAAATGCGGCAGCGGTTCCTTTGCCATCTTGTTTTTATAAAGGTCTGTGTAATCATTGATGTGATTCACCTGGTATTGATCAAAAAGCCTCTGCCGTCTTTTCAATTCACTTTTGATTGAGGCTAGCGCTCTTGAACTGAAGTTTTTGCTTCCTTCAATATTCGTAATGGTTCCAAGAAGATGCGGCATGTTCTTAAACGGCTGAGCCATTCCCCCGCCTTTGTAGTCAATCAGCAGGAAAGCGACCTCATGGGGATGGAAGTGAACCGCAAGTGAAAGAATATAGGTCTGCAGGAATTCACTCTTACCCGATCCCGTTGTCCCAGCCAGCAGTCCGTGCGGGCCATGCGCTTTTTCATGAAGATTCAAAAGCGACAGATCTTCCTTTCCTTTTAATCCAATTGGTACCGCCAAAGATCTGGAAGACTCTTTTGTGAGCCAATTCTGCTTGATTGGAAGCTTTCCTACTTCCTTTACTTTCATCATTTCCAGGAACGAAACGCTATTTGGAATGGAATTGGTCATTCCAACCTGATGATCAAGCGTTCTTAACAGACGGGAAAATTCCTCATTCCCCTTCTTCTGATGAGCATCAAGCCTAAATGGGATGTTCACGGCCTTTTTGTCCTGAATCAGAATGTCTCCTTCTTCCTGATTGACATATCTGACAAGTGTTTGAATATTATCATGCAGGCTTTCTTTTGAATCAGCCGCAAAAATAACGGAGAGTCCCATGTTGGAGTGGCCGCCCTCCAAATATTCCAGAATCACATGATCTGCAATCAGCTGCTGATTGGCAATGATAAACACCAGATGCGGAGAATACACCTGCTTTTCCTTATTTTCATCCAGATCCCTTTCTCGCAGGATTTCATAAATGGAAGATAACAGCTGATCCCTCGTTTGTTCGTTATATATCAGCCCTTTTGCATGTGCATGCGGCATCTGGAAATGCGGAAGCCATTTCAGCCATTCCCAATTCTTATATTCCTTTTCATTAAAAATAAATACAAACCGCACATCATGGTAGCTGTGGAAAAAGGCGAGCTGCCCAATGATCTGGTGTATTTCATTCTTAACAACCGACTCTTTTCCGATCAGCCCGATTGGCCCCTTAGCAAGGTCAGCCACCACAGGCACATTTCTAATCTCTTTATAAACTTTTTCCATCTGCTGTGACTGTTCAAGCAGGTCATCAATTTCACGGTTAGCCATGTCCCCTGAGCTGACCTTAACATCATAGCTCGCAGGCACATTACCGGTTCCAAGCCTGAACTGCAGAAAATCGAAACTTTCAAGAGGCCTCTCCCAAATCCGGTCAGATATATGGCTTGTGAAATATTTCATTTTCTCAAAAGAAGGAAAGTGGAATTCCAGAACATGCTTCTGCTGGTCAGACAGTACCTGCAGCTCCTTCCGCTTCTCTTCCAGGTAGGCAGTATACACTCGATGTCTGCGCTCTTTCCGCTTCTTTTGGTTGCTTTTATCCTTAAAGTATTGAACGGTAGATGTGACTAACGTGGTCATGAACATAACCATTGAAATGATAATAAAAATTCCTCTTGGCTGAATTAGGGCCACGATGCCCATCACAATCAGCATAATCAGCGGCGGCATAATGATCATCCATAACCCTCGATTGGAATCATCAGGCTCCTGTGACGGAAAGGATAGAGAAACTTTTTCATCCGGCATCTCATAAATCATTCTTGGCGTTCTGCGATAGAGCGGATATTTCTTTGCCATCTCTGATTGCGGCCTGATCGTAATCGGAAGCTTAGATTCATAGTTTTCAATGCTGTCGATCTGGAAAAGGTCCTCTTCCAGGATTCGAATAGACATAAATGGGAAGAACAGCACATCTCCGATTTCAAGGAAAACTCTCTCTTCAGCTCTTTTTCCGTTTATATAAAGCTGTCCTGATTGTGGTTCTGCCCTCCAGCCGTTATTTGTCTTAATCAGTTCGAAGGAATGGCTGGCATCCATTAAAATGCCGCTCTTTTTATAAATCGATGCTTCCGGGTTTTCAGAGGAAAATTCTATTTGCTTTTGATAGCCAGCATAGTAGGTCTGGCTATTCATATTTTCAGAAGTTACGAGTATCGTCAGGGTCTTCCCATCATCTTTTAGCTGGAAGGGTTCCCCGTCATTTAGCTTTCCGAGAACTGACTCATTTTGCCTCACTTCATAGAAGCTGTCGTGCCTTTCTATTGACACAGCCCCTTTTGTGAAAGGGAAATCTCTTATTGTCACCAGCTGCTCAAGCTCTGGGCCAATGGTGATCCTGCCGCTTCTTTCAAATGGCATAGACAGATGCTGGCAGTAATCGCTGTAAAACAACCAAAACTGTTCCATCTCTCCACCTCCTGTCTATCTTAATTTGGTTTTGTCTTTGCTGCCTCTTCCTGCTTTTCGGCTGGCTTTTCAGCTGATGTTTCAGCTGCCTTTGAATCTGCAGGCTTTTGCTCGTCGGCAGCCTTCTGTTCAGACTCTTGTTTTACAGCCTGTTCATTATCCCCGCTGTTGCTTTGCTCTTCCTGAAGACGCTGCTCCTCTTCCTCCTGAGCTTTCTGTTCCTCTATATACTCATCGATCTCAGCTTGGATTTCGTCAATTTTCTGCTGTTTTTCATCGGATTCAAGGCTATCATCTGCTTTGACAACTTCACGGTACTTTAGCAATGCAAATAGGATTAAGTCTCTATCTTCAAGATCCCGGGAGATATCGAGAGCTTCCTTGGCATCTCCCCTCCCAATATGAATCCAGTAATGATAGTAAAGAGGATCCGTCTGCAGGGTGATGGTATTTTGGACATTCTCTTTTTGGTCTTCTGTCAATGCTTCATTTATTATGTAGGACTGGGCAAGTTCGTATTGCACGACTCGCGGCATCTGATCAATATCATAATTGGATAATTCAGAAACGACTTCACTATATTGGCTTTTCAAGAAGTGTTCCTGGCTATTAATAAATGCTGCCTGTTTAGGCTGTGTAAAGAAAAGGGAATATAGACTGAAAGCAAGGAAAGGCAATAAAGCAATCAGCAGCCCCCAAGCAGAATACCTTGTGGCTTTCCATTTTTTCTGCGGAACCTTAACATATTCCTTATCTTTCTTTTCAAGCATTTCAATATTAGTCCGGATGACTTCTGACAATTCATTTTCATCCTTGGCTTTGATCACACTAGCCGCTGCAGGCGACAGTTCAATGGTT
Source organism: Cytobacillus oceanisediminis (assembly GCF_004366035.1). Classification (GTDB taxonomy): domain Bacteria; phylum Bacillota; class Bacilli; order Bacillales; family Cytobacillaceae; genus Cytobacillus; species Cytobacillus oceanisediminis_C. Next base: position 29,842 of record NZ_SOEE01000016.1, on the reverse strand, counting down.
TCATGGAGTCTAAGGTAATCCCGGAAGGAATGCTTTCCATCTACAGCAGCTGCAACGGTCGCTTTCAATTCCATCCAGAGTTTTTCCTGATTGGCTTCATAAGGCGGAAGGCTTTCTTTCACACCATAGTGAAGCAAATGCGGCGACAGACTTTCATCAGCCACTAAATTTTCCGGACAAACAATGAGATGCAGTCTGGTATATGGATGACTTTTCACAAGCTTGAGGAGCTGTGAAGAAAAGATCCATCTGCTTCTTTGGTCTTTCTTTTTTAATTTGGAAAAGGTTAAATAATTTGAGGGAATTTGCAGGACGAGGCGCAGTTCATCCTCTGTTAAATGGACATCCCTTTTTATAGCTGAATCCATTGCTTTGAGCAATTCCAATTCCGCAGCAGCATCAGCTTTTATTTTCTCTCTTTGAAAAAGAATGGTAAGGGATTGATGATCTGTTTCGACAACCGCTTCAAGCTGCTCTTCAAGGTAGGTTTGACTCTTTTCTGACATTTTTTAATGCTCCTTTATAAAATTTTGAAACGGTCCCCAGTGGTAATCCCCCTATCTGCCAGCTTATCGTTTCCTGACAGAATCATTTGCTTGTTAGGAATTCTGACCCAATAGCCTTCCCGGGGCGGCTGAGGAATCGACTTAGCTTGCCAAACAATATCAACTACTTTTTTAACAGAGTGATAGTTAGATAGACGGAGATCAAAAGGTTCAACTTCATAATTTTTCAGATCGATTGTTAATTCTATGTACATATTCAACACCCCATAAAAAAAGAGCGCTTTTCATCTGATGAATGTAGCGCTCCTTCTCCACTTATTGTTTCAGATGAAATTAACCGCGGATTTGGCCAGCAATTTGGTTATCAGCATCTTCAAGAGCTCTTGCAGTATTATTAAGCTGAACAGAGATATCCTCTAATAATTGCTGCATTTGAACAAATGAAGGTCTTAAAGATTGGTATTGTTCAGCAAACGCTCTGCTTGCTTCCCCTTCCCATGCACCTTCCAGTTCACGAATCATATTATCCAAACGGACAATCTGATCCCCAACCTGGCTGCTTTCTCCATTATAACGGTTAGACATGCCTACTAATTCTGCTGGTGTAACGCGAATAACTCCTGACATTCAAATCTCTCCTTTTCAATAGGTTACTATTATTGTAAAAATACACAATTAAAAGGTCAATTACTTACTTGCAAAAAATAACAAAACAGTCATTTATACCCATCAATACCCAATTTTGAAATACTTAAACCCAAATTGGTATTTTTTTCATAGGTTTTTTCTATTTTTTGTTATTCACTCATTTTAAAATACAAATTTTCTTCCTTTTTATTACTATCATGGCAGTCAAAACTCGTCAAATCGCTTATATAGCCTTGTCGAATTATGTCTGTGGTTTTATTCCTATTAATCTATAAACCCCTTATTGTATTCCATAGGTAAAATTACCCTATTATTTATATTTCAATTGAACTTTTTTGAGCCCCTTTTTTTCCTTCAATCACCATTCTAGGTTTTGTAGTTCTTTTGAATCATTTTCAAGAAAAAATTTCCGGGTTCTTTAAGCAAAAAAAGATACAGCCGAATCGCTGTATCTCTTAACAAACTATTTATTCCCCAACCACCTTAGCATCCTTTAGCATCTCATCCGTCAATTCAACTCCCTGCTCCTCAGCTGCTTTTTTGTTAATCACCAGCTCAAGACTTTCAGGGTAGCCTACAGGAATCTCACCAGGCTTTTTGCCTTCAAGGATATCAACAGCCATTTGGCCAGTAGAGTATCCAAGATCATGATACTCAAAACCATATGAAGCAAATCCGCCCCGTTTAACCGAATCACTTTCTCCAACAAAGGCTGGAATGTCTTTCTCATTGGCTACGTTCAGAACAGATTCAAGGGCAGATACAACGGTATTGTCCTTAGGAATGTAGAACACATCAGCACGGCCTACTAAGGATTCAGCAGCCTGCTTTACCTCGGAGCTTGTTGAAATAGTCGTTTCAACTGCTTCAAGCCCTGCTGCCTCGATGGCTTCTTTCGCATGCTTAACATTAACTACTGAGTTTGGCTCCCCGTCATTGTAGATGATGCCGACCTTGTTGGCTTCCGGTACAAATGTTTTAATTGAGTCAATCGTTTTTTTGATGGCATCCGGATGTGTATCAGATGTACCCGTTGCATTCCCGCCTGGTTTTTCCATGCTTTCCACAAGCTCAGCTCCAACAGGGTCGGTGATGGCAGTAAATAGAATTGGAATATCCTTCGTGGATTGCACAACCGATTGTGCACTCGCAGTAGCAATCGCCAGGATCAAATCATTCTTGTCTGCAACCAGGTTCTGGGCAATGGACATATTATTGTTCATATCCCCCTGGGCATTCTGGAAGTCAATTTTAAGATTTTTTCCTTCTTCATAGCCAGCATCTTTCAGTGCGGCAATAAACCCCTCTCTCGCAGAATCCAATGATGGATGCTCCACAATTTGCGTGATCCCGATTTTTACGGTTTTCTTTTCTGACGCTTCCCCGCTGGTTTCCTCATTTCCTGATCCACAGGCAGCAAGCATTAGTAATGCACTGCTTGCTAGGATGGCTAACATCTTCTTCATCACAAATTCCCCCCGACAATTGTGTAGTTTTTAAAATTTTTATAATATTTTGATACTAACACGTTTAATATGAACGGAACAATAGCTAATCCCACTTTTTGTTAGATAAATTGACATTAGCAGTTTTAGAAGGCTCTATTTGCGAAAGACTATAATAAAATATAGGGAGGAATAAGAGTGGAATTCGATTGGATTTGGAACTCAATCCTTGTCGTCATCGGGGGCACGCTGTTATTAAGGATCGCTGGCAGAAAGTCTATTTCACAGATGACATTAGCTCAAGTAGTAATCATGATTGGCATTGGTTCCCTATTAATTGAACCGGTTTCAGGGGAAAGCATTTGGACTACTCTTGCTGTAGGACTCATCCTTGTCCTTACTTTAATTATCATGGAATATGCGCAAATGAAATCAGACAAATTCGAGAAGTTTATCACTGGGCAATCCAAAATGATTATAGAAGATGGAAAATTAAATGAACAAAACCTGAGAAAACTGCGGTTTACTGTGGATCAGCTAGAAATGAAGCTTCGCCAGCATAATGTTGCTGTCATCAGCGATGTAAAATGGGCGACTCTGGAGCCCAACGGTCAGGTTGGCTATGAATTAAAGGAAGAGGCCCAGCCAGTGACGAAAAAGGAATTCCTGCAGCTGCAGGCTGATGTCCAGCACCTGATTCATTTGCTCGAACCTGCCTTTGCCAAGGGCTTCTCTGTCCATAGGCTTTCCGAAAACGAAGAGGACATTTTTACAGAAGTGGCAGAAGAAACGACTGATAATGTACCAGATCATCTGCAGTAAGAATAAAGCTGATTCCCAATGGGAACCAGCTTCTACTGACTCTGTTAACGGATTGCCACCCTGTTAGGGATTTCGTTATATTCTTCTGGATTCAAATCATACACACTGCCATCTGCCACGCCATTGATTACCCCCATGACACCTGTTTCTACTGTCTTAACCAGCTGGCCTTTCATCTTTTGTCCATAGTTATGTGTCTGTCCTTTTATTTCAAATAGGACAACCCCGCTACCGTTCAAGGCAAAGGAGCCCAAGGCAGTTCCAGGCAAGTCTAAGTCCTGGTCATATAAAGAAATATTGGTAAACACTGAATTTCCTTTTTCCTGAAGTGCATCATATAGTTCAACGTTTAACTGTCGTGAGAAATCAAAGCGATAATTCTCCGCATATTGGCTATATTTTGCCCCCTCTGGAGAACTTGGGTCCGGAACAAAGTCTGCTGAAATGGACATTGTTACATCTTCATCTGTTCCTTCAATCTTATAGAAATTTTGGTGATGAAGATCTAAAAAGACTTCAACCTTGCCAAATTCCTCTTGCAGACCCTTATATACATCCCGGACTGTTTGCGATTCAGGTGTAATATACCAGCCTGGAGTACTGGAATTGCCAGGGAAGTCCTCCGCCTTCGGAACATAGTTCAAGTCAGGGTTAAAGTCACGGTTTACATCGAATCCTGGAGCTGCAGAATAGTCATCTCCCTGAAGACTGCGTGTGTAATAATTCCAGGTTGGCTGCGCATTATGTAATTGAGGAAACTGTGCCTGAACTTCTGCCCAGGTCATCACATTGCCGCGCCTGTCCAATTCAGAACCATCGGCATTCATCATCGGGATTGCGACAATCGTTAATTCTTCTCTAATCCTTTTCGCTTCTGGTGATTGACTTGAACCTAAATATTGAAGAATATTCAGCAGCGCAACAGTGCCCGTCTTTTCATTGCCATGAATTTCGCTCTGCACCAGTACCACCTTATCTCCATGGCCCACTCGTGCTGTAAAGATATCTCTCCCCTGATTCGTTTTTCCCGCTGATTCAACCTGAACCAGGCCGTTCGATGATTTTTCAATTTGGCTTAACTTACTCTTTAATTCTTCATAATCAACAAAACCATTAATTGATACATTTTCTTCTGTCACAGGCTTTGCACCCTCAGCAAACCCTACTTGGGGTACGAGAATCGAAGCTGCCAGTGCTGCTGAACTAAGTACTTTCCATAATGACCTTTTCTTCATGTTTTAGCCTCCCCTAATCTATTAATTCGATATCCGAATTATTTATATCATGCCTTTTCCACAGGAGGATGTAAATCTGCTAAAAGAATTAATATTCTGAATAATAAATATCCTACATTTTCCTTATTTGATAAGACTTTCATCATATATGAAGAGTCACTCACATTATTTTTATAAAAAATCTTACTTCATTAATGCTGATACACAAACTTGCGGCATTAATCTGATTCGCCTTCTGCCTTTTCAAGCATCTCAGCCAAGGCAAGCCGCCGGCCTTCCTCATTTACTTATGACCCTCTTATTGCTCCTGAATTCAGCAGGAAGATTATTACCGAATTCAAAAAGGGGATGCCCTTTTTAAAGAGCTTCCCCTGAAATTAATTAATAAGGATATCCAAATCCTGGTCCACAGCAAGGTCGCGGGTAAAAAGGCGGCGGTGGTGGAGGATACCAATAATATGGACGCGGATAAAATAAGGCAGTGCCCAATAAACCTCCTGCTAACCCGCCTAAAAAGGGCAGACCAAAGAATCCAAAAAACCGCTGATCCTGCGGCTGATAATGGCCTCTATAACGGTACATCCGTTTATACCTCCATTTCCTCTATATATGCTTACACTACTTTATATGCGTGGAAATGGGTTTGGCTTGGGCAAATTCATTACATATGGAGGGGGAATGTTTGGGACATATTAAACGAAAAACCTTGAAAGGCATAGCCGATCCAAGGTTCAAAAAAATATATTATATTTTTAGAAATCCCAACTACTTCACCTGGTGATTTATTAATAATGCTTCTTTATTGGATTGCCTACAATGCCTTACTGAATATATTCTTTTTCCGTATAATAAAGCATTACTTAAAGAATAGTAATATCTGTGTCTTATCCATCAACTTCGTCTATTCTTCATTCTTAATACTTATTAAGCTTTGTTTTACTCATAATTTGTAGCGGCAATAAAGTCAAAAGTATCAGTTGAAGTAAATTCATTGTTATACTCAAAATTATATATCAGGATTACGGCATTATATGAATTTTTAAGGTCTATACTTTTCTTGATTTTTGGGATAATAATTTCTTCATACGAACACCCATCTAATAATGTCGAAATATCACTACTGCTATTCTTATAAACTACTTTCTCTATAGTATCCTCATCTGTTTCATCCATATCAATATTAAAATCGATAAAAAATTTGGATGGGACAGACTCACCATCCTCATCATAGGTTAAATCTACATACTTTTCTATAGAGTCTTCTTCTTTAATATTACCTAACCAAATAGAAACCCATCCTTGTTTTTCCATTATAGTACCCTCCTATTTTGATCTCAGATCATCCGGTAAAGACGAAACCCCACCCTCAAGTCTATAATTAGCCCAATTATTAAGTCGTCTAACAAATGTATTATAATCGTTAGATGTATCTATTATTGTAAATAATTCATTATGGGCTTTAGCCTATAATACTATACTTACGATTTCTCATTTTCAGGAAAATCTCCAAGTGTTCTTTTAAGAATCCGACATAACGGTCGACCTCTTCTATCGTAGAGTAGGGAGAGATCGTGAAAAATTTATGTGCGTACACCGGCAGCTGCTTGTTTGAGTCTGCCGCTTCCACAAGCCGCTGCTTTTTCGTATTTCCAAAAAAGACAGTATCTCGTTCAGCACCAATTACCTCAGCAAACTCGTCATTAAATTGATTAATTTCCATTATTTCTTCCACAGGTAAATGTCCGTTCAATTCATTATCCCATTCAGTCTTTTCAGGGTAAAAGCGGAATGTTGTAATAGGAGAAATTTCATTCGTTACTGCCACATTCGAAACTTCTCTTGTTAACATCTCTCTAAATGCAATATTGACACGGATATAATTGGCCAAAAGCTCTTGATAGCCTTCCATTCCAAATGCTAATAACGATGCATAAATCGCCAAAGCACTTCCCATCCGCGAGCATTCCAGTGTAAAGCCTGTATGATAGCTGCCATACCCACGATTCCCAACATATGGCGTTTCCGCTGCATCTAAGTCTACATACTTAAGATATTCTCTGTTTTTAATTAAAAATAAACTTGTGATATATGGGGTTTGTCCAAGCTTATGGAAATCAAAGACCATACTATCTGCAAGCTTTATCTGTTTGAACTTATGCTGATAGGATCTTAAAACCTTCTTAACATTGTCTTCAAATCTCAGAGGGTTGCTTTCAAAATCGTAATGGTTAAAGAAGGTATACATGCCGCCCATGGCCGAATCTGCATGGATATAGATCGGAAATACGCCATGGGTGCGTTCCAAGTCTTCTGCTATCCGCTTAATCCCCTCAATGTCATCAACCCCAAATGTATCAGTCGTTCCCATTGTGGCAAGTACATAAAGAGGAACACCGCCATTGCCAATAACAAGCGCCATTTTCTCTTTTAAATCGTCGAGATTCATAGAATGATCAGCATTCGCTTTTACCCGAATCATGTTTTTCACGCCAATCCCTGCAGCTTCTACAGACTTATACAGACTATAGTGTGATAGCTCTGAACAGAAGCAATAGAGATTTTGCGGTACACCATTTTCATTTGAAGACGGAGCGTACCGTGCAATGGCAAGTCGCAAAGAATTAAAAACAACGCCTTGTCCTCCCCAGGTTGTATACCCTGCACTAATGCTCTCATCGTATCCGATTAATTTGGATAGCATACTGGTTATTTCGATTTCTGCTGCAGCCGCAGCCGGTCCTTCCACATCCCAAAGATTGTTCCCATTGACCAGGACCATTACTAAGTTCCCGATCATACTGGCTATATTCGGAAGGGGCGCTGCGTTGGCTACATAATTTCGATTGACGTAGCGGTGTCCTTCTGCCAATTTAAGAAGCTCCTGAATCACTTCCTCCATCGGCACACCCTTTTTCGGAACATCGGCCTTTTCAATGATACGATTATAGTAATCCTCTGTGTATTCGGGCATTATTCCCAGTGTTAGTTTGTTGGGATCCTTTAACTCATCTATTTTCGTTAAGATCGTCTTAAAGTAAGACAATAATTCCTCTCTTTGGAGTTCATTCCCATCCATGCTGGGAAATAACTTTTGTATTTCCTTCATCCTGTACCTCCTGGATGCTTTTTCTTGAAGCAGTTTTATCTAAAGATCCAATAAAAAAGTCCACACAGGTGGACAAATCAGTGCCTAATTAAGCCTTTTGGCAACCTGGCTGCCATAGAAATATTCCCTATTAAATAGAAGGGATACTGTAATATTTATTGATCCTTTCTTTTATAAGGACTAATTCGGGCATCAAAGGGAAGCTTCCCACAAGCTGCATTTACCTGAAAGAAGCACCTTTATATTAATCAGCCAGCAAGGTAAGGATCTTTATACTGCTGCACTGACCTTTTTATCAGCAATTTGATCCTGAGCTGCCTCTGTTTCAGCACCATGATTCCATGCAAATATTAATTTGTTTACATCATTTGTCAGCTCAACAAGGTTTTTTGCTACCTGAACGAGTTTTTGCATTGCAGATAGTTCATCATCACTAATTTCGAGTAGCTCCTCAAACATTTCAACAGATTCCCTTGAGATTGAGGCAATCTCAACAATTGTTGCCATGATCTGCTGTGAAGCAGAGGATAATTCCTGTGTACTCGCAGAAGAGTTTTCATTATTTTCAGCAATAATTTTTGTAGTAGCCAGAATTTGTTTGAACATGGCCCCAACTTCTACAAGAGTGGTATTTGTATCTTTCAATTCCTCTGTTCCCTGCTGCATGGAGTTCACAACTACTTCAGTTTCTTCCTGTATATTCTTTACAATGTTTGATACTTCAGAGGAGGACTGCCGTGATTGTTCGGCCAATTTTCGAACCTCATCAGCAACGACCGCAAATCCCTTGCCATGCTCTCCCGCACGGGCCGCTTCTATGGCCGCATTCAATGCCAATAAATTAATTTGTTCTGAAATCCCTGTAATCACTTTTACTATCGTGCCGATTTCATGAGACTTTTCTCCGAGTTTATTTATGGCATCAAATGTTATATTTACCGTTTGATTAAACTGATTCATTTTATCTAAAGAATCCTTTAGCTTCTCGTTTCCGTCCTGCGTCAGTTCTAAGGTAGTATTCGATTGTTCTGAAATCTGAAGGGATCTCACGGATAGATCTTCGATAGCCTGTGTCATTTCCTCCATAGATGCAGCACTTTCTTCTGTAGCTGCCAATTGTTTCGTCAACCCTCTGCCTACCTCATCAATTGCCGCTCTAACAATATCCGCTTTCTCAGAAGCATATTCACCGACTTCAGTAAGATTTTCACCTTTTTCATGAACATCTTTTGAATAGGAAAAAAACTTTTCCCTTACAAGGCCAAAATAGTCGATTAGCCCATTAAATGCAGTATGTTTAGAGCTTCGTTCATCAACTTTGTTTGCAATATTGCCCGCTGATAATTCTTCCATTCCATTTATTATTTCTTTATGAATATGAAGATGGTGCTTTAACGAAAAATACCGGTAGGCAAAAAACACCGATACTCCCATTAAGATAATAATGATGCCTAGCATAATCGCTTCCATTTTAAGTAAATCCCCTTACATCTATTTAATTGAATTAAACTTCAGTGTGTATATTTACAGCTCTTTTATAAGGATATATGTACCATCCGCTACATTTTCAGGAATACCGCTCAACTTATGATTATCCTGATATTTATGGACAATATAATTTCCTTCTATATCTATATATTTTTTCATATTATGATATTTTTCCATGACCCGTATTGATTTCGGGTTGGTTGCTTCACCTAAAACAGCCTTTAATCCTTGGGATGATGCTTTTGCGATTAATCTATTTCCTAATTGCTGAATAATTTCATGACGATTATGTTCAGCTATTACGCCTAACATGAAAAGATGTAATAGTTCTCCATCCTTGATTTCATGTCCATTCTGTATTTTATAATCTTCCATGAAACGTTTATCGACATCTTCCAAAACACGCAGAATTACATTCATATCATAAAAAGAACCTTCAAATATGTCTTCCCCAATTATCTCAGGTGCATTTGTATCTCCCGCAAGCACACCAACAACATTTTGATTAGCATCCTGTGCAACTGCGCAATATCCCTGTTCAATCGTAGAGTCTAAATAATCCTTGGTAAACTGATAGAAATCCTCATAGCCTATATTCAGTTGACCTACCATTGGCTCCTGAACCCATTTCCCTGCAGCCTCCACTCCTATGAATGTTCGAGCCAGACAATCAGCTGCTTTCACAATTAATTCTGGCTGATCCTTCGTTATAATTTCGTATGTATATAGCTCTAGTGTTGTTTGCACTTCTTTACTCCCTTTCAAATGTAAAATAATGATTCCCTAATCATAGTCACGAACATTAGATGCCATGAGGCACTTTATCAACAAACGTACCTGAGAACTCAATTCTCTCAAGTGCATTCCTGATTTGCACCTGCGCAATTTTAGATGATGGTTTTACTACAAGAATATCCTTAAATCCCAATGAAGAATAAAATTGCATTGTCTGTTCAAGCTGTGGAACAACCTTTGATGGGACAGGGGTTTGATGGGTCCCGTCTACAACAAATGTATAACTTTGCCTTGATACCTTATTAATCGTATCCTGTAAATCTATCATATAACCTTCCGCATCCTCCTCTCTCATTAACCCATGAACCTGTACATGAACTTCCTTTGCGGCCTCATTAATGGCCATTTTGTATTTTTTCTTATCTACAACTATCATCGCTGATCTCCTTTTCCTGTATTCTCCATCATTTTTTTGCCGCTATTTAAAGGGTGTCCCAAAAAAAGACTACCCCCAAATAGATAGGGGATAGCCAAATAAACGTTCGTTATTATCCTTGGCAACCCGACTGTCATTACCCTGGAGGATTTTAGACTCGTAGCTTTGCGTCCTTACCTTTCGATAAGTTTGCCTTTTTCAATTTTATTAAGTAGGACTAATTTCGCGATTACATTTTACTATACCATTATAAAGAACTTGCCATTTTTTGTCGATGCTTGTATTTTTTATCCTCATATCCAATTTCATCCGAAATAGTATGTTCCCAATGTTAAAGAAATTAAAAAGGTTCCCATAAATTTAGTTAACTTATGAGAAGCCTCAATTAAAAACCTTTATGCCAACAAAATATCAGTATCCCTCATTCACCCCGCCAGCGCAAACTTCGGCCGGTAAAAATCAACTTCATGCTCTAATTCACAAATCCCTTTTCAAAAAAGCGAAAATAAAAGGGATTAATAATTTATAGAGCTGATGTATTTTGTTATTCTAGTAAATATGCATATTGGGCAGCTTAGGAGTGGATTTTAACCGTGAACAAAAAAGACATCGCACAGATTCGGAAACAATTTAAGTTAAATAATGACTTACTAAAGATCTCAGATATTTTTAATGTCTATATTATGAAGGAATCAAGCGAGATTTATCATTATGAGAGCCAGCCTTTTGAAATGCTGGACCAGGATCAGCAGGAGCTATTTATGGATAACTTCAAAAAGCTGCTTGGCGGCCAATTGGATGAAAAGCTCTTTGAATTAAAGTTTCAGAGGGATGCCGAAAACAGCAGCCAGCTCATCCTGCATCAAGGATTGCTTAGCAGTGATGCTGAAGGCTGGACAGAATTAATGCTTCAGATTGTCGGCAAAATGCTGGGAATCCGGCAATATGAAAAGGATATTGTCGTTACGTTCATTCGCGGGGAGTATCTTAAGCCAATGAAACGCCGCAATGCAGAAGCCGAGGAAAGTGAACGGGATACCGTTTATTCTCATCCCTTTATTCTTTGCAGCATAAATAACACGCAAGAACCGAAGAAAGAACTGCTTTTTGACTATGTCGAAAAGGAATTTAAATATCATTTTACCGTTGATCCGATTATCAACCTCAAGGCTCCCATTTCAGGGTTCCTATTTCCATGCTTCACCGATCATGCTGCTGATGTCAATCACGTCTTGTATTCAGCAGGCAAGGTTCATGAGCCCGACCACCAGTTCATAGAGGACGTTTTAAACGGGGAAGAAACGATGACGGCGCAGGATGATAAAATCGTTTTTGAGGAAATTATTAAAGACGTAACAGGAGATCAGCTAAGCACATCAACACTTTCCAGCGTATATGAAGAGATTAACCGGATGATCGTGGAAAACGAAGAGGATGAACCGCCTAAGCTGGATTCCAAAGACGTAGAACGTGTTTTAAAGGTGAGCGGACTCGAAGATATTGATTCAGAAAGGATCCAATCCGCTTATCAAAAAATCATCGACGATGACAAATATGAAATAAAGGCAAGCAGCGTCCTGCCCAAATTTAATTCAAAATCAATAAAAATCAGCACGAAGGCAGCCAACATATCCATCTGCCCGCAAGATCTTCGATATGTCAAACAAATCCATTTTGACGGCAAGCGCTACCTGATGATCGAAGTGGAAGAAGATACCGTGATTGAAGGCTTCACGATGATTCCCGAAACTTTTGGTGGAGGTCCGGACAAAGAATAATAAAAAAGGAATTCCCGAATAGGAATTCCTTTTTGTTTGTTATAAGCAGTTTGGGGATCAGCGGGACAGAAAACCTGTACCTATGTCCTAGCGGATGATGCTTTAAAACGTTGGGTTCAACGCTTTAAATTACACCATACTACCCCTAAGGTGAGAGTGTGAATATCTTAAACGTGGTGTGTGGCAGGGTGCGGCAGCTCAAGATTTTTCCATATTTCATCTGTAACATCTATAACATATTACTACTTTTTCACTGGATTGCGTTAGCAAAATGTTAGTATTTTATAAGCGTTATACTAAGGTAGTCGAATTCTAGAGTTTATTTTTTGTTAGTAAATTTTTTACGAGTTAATTTGGGAATAAATAACGATAAAAAGAAAGACCGAAATAAACTAAATACGACAAACGCGATCCATAATCCGTGGTTTTCATAATGCGGTACAAGCACCCAAAGTGCAATTAAAAAAATTATCAATGATAAACCAATGGAATCCCGGATAGACTTTGCTTCAGTAGCACCAGAAAAAATTCCTTCTAGCTGCAAACCCCAGAAACCAAAGATAGGAAACACAAGCATCCATACCAGAAAGTCTTCTGACATAGCTTTTACTTCTGTAATTGTCGTAAATGAGGCGATTATACTTTCTCCGAAAATAAGTACGATTAAACTCAAAAGAATGGCCGAGCCTAATCCCCATTGAGCGGAAAGAGTATACGCACGCTTATAAAGAAAAAAATTAACCCCACCTATAGCTCTGCCGACCAATATACTAGAAGCATTCGCGAAACCGCCAAATAAATAAGCTATTATATAGTGAATTTGTAGTAAGATGGCATTGGCTGCTAACGTAACTTCGCCCATACTTGCACCTATAGAAGTAAAAATTAAGGTCATCGTGAGCAAACATACAGTCCTTAGAAATAAATCTCGGTTCACTTTCATCATTTTTAGAATTGGTCCAGTTTCTAGCAGCATTGATAACTTTATATTGGCTAGTTTCTCTCTATTGGTCAAGTAAAGAAGCCATGCTCCTAACACAACAGCACTAATCTCAGCTATAAGAGTAGCATAAGCAACGCCCTTAACTCCCATTCCTAACTCTAAAACAAAAACAAGGTCTAATATAATGTTTAAGGCATTCATCCATATTTGAGTAGCCAAAGCTAAACGCACCTTTCCCATTCCAATAAGCCAACCCATAATCACGTAGCTAAGCAGAATAAACGGTGCTCCCCAGATTCGAACAGAAAAATAGGAGGATGCAAAGAATGATACCGCTTCACTTCCTCCAATTAATGATAAGGCAATGGCCAAAATAGGACCCTGTAAAATGATAAAAAACAAGCCAAACAAAATAGCTAAAATCATTGGTCTAAGTAAGGATAATACCATTTCATTTTGATTATTTGCTCCTTCTGCCTGAGCAGTAAATCCACTTGTACTCACTCGCAGGAATCCAAGCAGCCAATACATTGTATTAAAGATAACGGCCCCAATGGCAACACCACCTATTGAAGCCGGGTCGGGAATCCTTCCAACAACTGCAGTATCAACAGCCCCTAAAATAGGTGTTGAAATGCCTGATATAATGAGTGGAATGGCCAACACTAAATATTCTCTGTGTCTACAGGATGATGTAGTATTATTTAAGACCATTGAATCTGTTGCCAATTTCATAAATTCCTCCTGCTTTATCCATAACTTAATCAATTGAAGGTGTTTAAATTTGGAATTTCCAAGACCTACAACCTGAGCAAATTTTAATCAATTCTAAACGTTATCAATTTTTATATCTCGATTTTTTGGATTGCATCCATAAGATCCGAAGATTTTCTATCCCATCATAAAATATTCCTGCTTAAAAGAACTCCTATACATCCTAACAAAACAAGTAATGAGATAATTAGTACCTAATAGCTTAAGTATAATTTCTTTAAAAATGCAGAAAAAGACAGGTTTCCCTGTCCTTATCCATAAATTTCACCCATCCTCTTTCATCTAAAGATAGATCTTCATCTCGTGGAATACATCTGCTTATTGCTTCGAGGATATAATGACGGAATTTTTCATTTGGATATTTTGGAGCAGTCTTTGGCATCAAACTTTATGTTTTATTTACTGACTTCACGAAGCTTATATTCTGTTTATGTTAACCCAGTTTGCCCGTTGTAAGTGTACGAAAGCGTGGATGTTCTGCAAGGATGCAGTCTCTTAATCGTTTAACTATAGGGTGTTTTGATGAAAAAAATTGGTCTTTTGAATCGTAACGCTCAATCAATTCCCCTTTTTCAAGTACACCAATTTTATCAGAAATCGAAAAGGCTGCTTTAATATCATGTGTAATAAAAAGATAAGATAAGCCGAAGTCATCTTTTAACTCGCTTAATAGTTCTAAAATTAAGCTTTGTGTAACCATATCTAAACTACTAACTGATTCGTCTAGAACGACTAACTTCGGTTTAAGAGCGATTGCTCTAGCAATATTTATCCTTTGCAATTGTCCTCCGCTAAATTGGTGCGGGTATTTTTTTAAATCCTTTTCGCTTAATCCTACTCTTTCTAATAGCTCACAAACTGTTCTTCTTAATTCTCCTTTGGTTAGTTTTCCATAGTTCTCCAACGGCTCGCTGATAATACGTTCAGCGGTCATTCGGGGATTAACAGCTGAGTATGAGTCCTGAAATACAACTTGGAGGTCGCGGCGTATATTATGTTGGGTAGCTTTATCCGAATTATATATGTCATATCCTTGAAACAAAACCTGGCCTTGCTGTGGACGCTGTATCCCGAGAATTACTCTTCCTAAGGTACTTTTACCGGCTCCACTGGTTCCAATTAAACCTAAACATGTTCCCTCTTCAATAGTAAAGGAAATATCATTAAGAACTTTTTTTGATAGATCTTTTCCTATAAAAAACTTCTTAGAATTAAAGCTAAGACTAACTTGTTTTACCTGTAGCAAGCTCAATGGTTTCACCCCTTGCAAGATTCAATGGGCCTATCATAACATATAGGTATAGGACTGTTTCTGGGAATATAAGGTCGGTCTTGTCCTCAGCAACTTCTTGGTGTACTCATGTTGTGGATTATCAAACAATTCTAACACATTTGCAGCTTCCACTATTCGCCCGTGTTGCATAACGATTACATCATCCGCCATTTCCGAAATAACGCCAAGATCATGGGAAATGAGCAGAATAGATGTACCATATTCAGAACGAACTTTATCTAATAGACGGAGTACTAATGATTGGCTATGAAGATCTAATGCAGTAGTTGGCTCATCCGCGATTATAACGGAAGGGTTTAAGCATGCAGCCATTGCAATCATCACACGTTGAAGCATACCTCCACTTAATTCAAAAGGATAGTTTTTTAATATTTTATCAGAATCTTGTAAATTTATACTTTTCATTACATCAATCGCAAGCTCTTTTGCTTGCTTTTTCTTTAATGTGGTATGAGATCTGATGGTTTCAACAAATTGATGACCAATCGTAAAAACTGGTGTAAAAGCATTCATTGGATTTTGCATAATAAAAGCAATATCCTTCCCTCTAATTTTCCGCATTTCTTTGTTTTCGAGACCATTCAACTCCTTGCCTTGTAATGTAATACTCCCTCTAATATCCATTTTTTTCTTGTCATGCAGCTGCAGAATGGACATACTTGTAACCGTTTTACCACTGCCACTTTCCCCAACAAGCCCAAGAATCCTTCCTTTTTTTATTCCAAAATTTATATCCTGAACAAGTGTGGAAAAACCTACTTCAGTTGTTACTTGTACATGTAAGTCTTTAACATTTAAAATGTCTCGCTCATTTACATCCATTATTCAACAGTCCTTTTTCATTAGCGGCGTTTAACCCCAAAACGTTCTGATAGTGATTCACCTAATAAATTAAACGTCACAACCACTAGCATGATCATTAAACCCGGATAAATCATTAATGTTGGATTCGTTCTGATATATGATTTCCCTTCATGAATCATCGCCCCCCACTCCGGTGTAGGGGGTTGCACACCTAAGCCTAAGAAGGACATGGATGATAAATTCATAATCGCCCAACCCATTTCTAATGTTCCCATTACCGCTAGTGATGGGAGAACATTAGGAATAATATGTTTCTTCATGATAATCCATGTAGAAGAACCACTGATTTTAGCTGCGGTAATATAGTTCTGTTCCTTCAGGCTTAGAACCATTCCCCGGATTACCCTTGCATAATAAACCCATTGTACGAGGATTAATCCTAAAATAACTTGTTTAAGACCCGCTCCCCAAATTCCAACAAATCCAAGAACAAACAAAAGGCTTGGAATCGCCATCAGGCCATCACCGATTCTCATTAACAATTGATCAACCCAACCACCTATATATCCAGATATGATACCAATTAATAAACCCATACTTAAAGCTGAAATAAAAATTAGGAAAGCAAATCCCAGCGAAATTCTTGCCCCAAATAGAATACGAGAAAACATACATCGACCTAAATGGTCTGTTCCTAATGGGTAATCCAAAGAAGGTGGCTGTAGTTTATGAGTTAAATTGATAGCGATAGGGTCGTTAGGTGCCAGCCACGGAGCGAATATTGAGATCAAAAGTAATATGCACAGTATTAGGAAACATGTGACAATCATTTTTTGACTTTTTAATATACCACGAAATATTGCTATCATTGATACTGCCTTCCTTTTCTGGAAATACGAGGGTCTAAATACATTTGGATAAGGTCAACAATTAAGTTGCTTATAAGGAATACTCCCGCTGCTAATACCACATAGCCTTGGATAACAGGAACATCACGGTTAAAAATAGCCTCAATAAAATACCGTCCAAACCCTGGCCACGAAAAGACTGCCTCTACAATAATAGCTCCAGTCATTAAGTTTCCTAAATTCATTCCAAGACCAGTAATCATAGGAGAAATGGCAATTCTTAATACATGCTTTCCCATTATGATTTTTTCATGAATACCTCTCGTCCGCGCAAAAAGTACATATGACTCTTGTGAATTTTCCAGAACACTTGTACGTAACAGGCGAGTATATAAAGCTATTAAAGGGAAAGCCAATGTGACTGAAGGTAAAATTAAATGTCTCCAGGTTCCCGTACCCTCTACTGGGAACAGGTCTAGTTTTACAGAAAAGAAAAAAATGAATAAATATCCAAGCCAAAATGATGGTATCGATGCCCCTATAAAAGAGAGGAATCGACTAAAATGATCTATGCCACTATTCTTCTTTATACCTGCTAAAAACCCCAAAGGGACACTCACTAAAATTGCAATCAATAGACTGCCTAATGTTAACTGAATAGTTGCAGGTATTCGCGAAGAAATCTCTTCCCATACAGGTTGATTCGTAACATAAGATATCCCAAAATCAAGTTGGCATATCTTAATAAGGGCGTTCACATACTGGATTAGAAGAGGTTGATCTAAGCCGAACTCATGTCTTTTTTGTTCCAGCATCTCATCTGTCGCTTGGATATGTGCTGCAGAGAAGTATGCCTCAGCTGGATCCACTGGTGATAGGTTAATCATTCCAAATGTTAGCAGAGTAGCAATAAGAAAGATTGGAACGATTGTCATTATTCGTTTCAAGACATAAGAACCCATGAAAACATCTCCTGTCGCTTACTCGTTTACGCTAATCCCTGTAAATGGATGTTCATCTCGGTTACCAGGGAATGTAAAATCAGCAACATCCTTTTGATAAATTGCTATTTTCTTAATATACGAAATAGGTACAATGGCACTTTGTTCTTGTAATGAGCCTAAAATTGCCGTGTAAAGTTGCTGACGCTCGTTTTCATCCGTTGTTTGTTGAACTTCAGCTATTTGATTCATTAATTCTTCTTTGTTAGGATAAGATGAAATCGCTTCTCTAAATCCAAATCCATCTGTGGCCATCATGTTTACGAAAGTATGCGGATCATATGGAGCACCAAAGTTACTATAGAAATTCATATCGAACTCATTAGCTTTGAATCTTTCCACTTGAGTGGTAAGCTCAACTCCGGCAATATTTAGTTTTACACCTAAGCCCGCCCACTCAGACTGTAAAGTTTCAGCCATTGTTTTTTGGATTACTTCAGCAGAGTTATACATTAACTCAATTTCAAGTGGTTTCCCATCTTTTTCACGTACACTTTTACCCTCTGGCAATATCCAGCCTGCTTCATCTAATAAATGCTTCGCTTTTTCAACACTATATTCAACCGTGGTCGTATCAACATGTGAAGTATAAGGTAAGTTTGTTGGTAAGATATAGTCAGCCTTCTCTTCCAAGCCAGATGTCACACCTTCAACCATTGCTTGTTTGTTAAATCCATAATGTAATGCTTGACGAACTCGTACATCTGAAAGCTGTTCTTTATTCGTATTCATAACCAGCTGTCTAGTAGCGACTGGCTCAGAAATGCTAGTTCCATAGGAACCTGTAGACTCTAATTGCTTAAAAGAATCTATGCTAATAACACCCTCACCATATACAAGGTCTAAATCACCTTTTTCAAAAGCAAGTACGCGTGTTTCAGCATCAGGAATGACTTTGACTTTAATTTTCTCTACACTTGGAAGTTCTCCCCAATAATTTTCGTTATGTTTAAAAATAGCAAACTCATCTACTTTATATTCATCTAACACCCATGGACCCGTACCAACAGGTTGGTCTACACCCTTTGAAGTGTCACCATCTCCAGGAAAACCAGCTTCTCCTAGAAAACGAACTGGACGTACAACTGCTAATTCCTGAATAGTAGGATAATATGGCTCTTTTAATGTTAATTTGAATGTATATTCATCTATGACATCTGTTTGATCAATCTTTGGAATAAATCCTAACCAACCATGCATATCTGCATTCTTTAGTATTGCATCAAAGTTCTTTTTCACAATATCAGCATTAAAATTTGTGCCATCAGAAAATTTAACATCCTGGCGTAAGTTAAATACATATTCTTTCCCATCTTCAGAAATCTTCCAAGACTCTGCTAAATGTGGCTTTAACTCTCCACCATCCTGGTAGCTAACTAAAGGTTCATATACCATGGATTGAGCGAATAATTGAGATGGATTGTAAACATGAGGATTTATTTCGCCTATATCTCTAGGCCAAGCAAAAGTAATCATATTATTATTTTTTTCTGAGGAATTTGGATTTTTAACTGATTCGCTTGAACATCCGAGTAAAGCCATTGATAAAATAAGAATAATTACAGAGATAACTAAATACCGTTTTTTATTTATTCGGTTTGACATAAGTATGCACCTCTCGCATTGATAATGATAACTATTATCAATATTAGAGTTGAATCATCTTAATGTCAATCTAATTTCAAGTTATCATAAAGGATCTAATAGGGGACATGCAGGTTCATTGTCCCAAAATTTTTTAATTTTATGTTGGTTGGTGTCTAGGTAAATATAAAAAAACTTCCCAGTAATTCGAGAATTACTGGGAAGCCTCCATTTTGTTAGCAAATGTTATAATATTACTCTCACCTTACCAACAAATCCCAAGGGTTGGGGGGCAGATTACATCATGCCGCCCATTCCGCCCATTCCGCCCATATCAGGCATTGCAGGAGCAGCGTTTTCTTCTGGCTTGTCAGCAACAACTGCTTCAGTTGTTAAGAACATAGCCGCAACTGATCCAGCGTTTTGAAGAGCTGAACGAGTTACTTTAGTTGGGTCAACAATACCTGCTTCGATCATGTTTACCCATTCGCCAGTAGCAGCGTTGAAGCCAGTTCCAACTGCTTCGCGCTTTAAGCGGTCAACAATGATAGAACCTTCTAGTCCGGCATTGTGAGCGATTGTGCGGACTGGCTCTTCCATCGCACGCAATACGATGTTAACACCAGTTGCTTCATCGCCTTCAGCCTGGATAGCAGCCACTTTATTGTATACGTTTAGTAGGGCAACACCACCACCGGAAACGATGCCTTCTTCTACAGCAGCACGTGTAGAGTTAAGGGCGTCTTCGATGCGAAGCTTACGCTCTTTTAGTTCAGTTTCAGTAGCAGCACCAACTTTAACAACTGCAACTCCGCCAGCAAGTTTAGCCAGGCGCTCTTGTAATTTTTCGCGGTCAAATTCAGAAGTTGTTTCTTCCATTTGCGTGCGAATTTGGTTAACACGACCGCCGATTTGCGCGCTGTCTCCAGCACCCTCAACGATTGTAGTGTTTTCTTTTGTAACAACTACTTTAGTAGCGCGTCCTAAAGAGTCGATTGTAGCAGACTTAAGGTCACGGCCAAGCTCTTCTGTAATTACCTCGCCGCCAGTTAGAATCGCGATGTCTTCTAACATAGCCTTACGACGGTCACCGAAGCCAGGAGCTTTAACAGCAACTGCATTGAAAGTTCCGCGAAGCTTGTTAACTACCAATGTAGCCAAAGCTTCACCTTCAACATCCTCAGCTACAAGCAATAGCGGCTTGCCTTGCTGTACCACCTGCTCAAGGACAGGAAGGATTTCCTGGATGCTTGTGATCTTCTTATCAGTGATTAAGATATAAGGGTTTTCAAGAACCGCTTCCATCTTATCAGAATCTGTTACCATGTATGGAGAAGCATATCCGCGGTCGAATTGCATACCTTCTACCACATCAAGCTCAGTAGTGAATCCTTTAGATTCCTCAATTGTGATAACACCATCGTTGCCAACGCGCTCCATAGCTTCAGCGATTAGCTGGCCAACTTCATTGTCAGCAGCTGAGATCGCAGCAACTTGAGCGATAGATTCCTTGTTTTCAATAGGCTTTGAAATAGTTTTTAATTCTTCAACAGCCGTAACAACCGCTTTTTCAATACCTTTGCGGATGCCCATTGGGTTAGCGCCTGCAGTAACGTTCTTAAGACCTTCACGGATCATTGCCTGAGCAAGAACAGTTGCAGTTGTTGTACCGTCACCGGCAACATCATTTGTTTTGCTTGCAACTTCAGCAACAAGCTTTGCACCCATGTTTTCGAAAGCATCTTCAAGTTCGATTTCTTTCGCAATTGTCACACCATCATTGGTGATAAGCGGAGAACCGAATTTCTTCTCAAGAACCACGTTGCGTCCTTTAGGTCCAAGAGTTACTTTTACCGCATTTGCAAGGGAATCCACACCGCGAAGCATCGCGCGGCGAGCTTCTTCACTAAATTTAATCTCTTTAGCCATTGATAAAAACCTCCTCAAAAATTTTAGCTTTATCTTTTAATAATCTTCGTCTGATCGGCGATTAGCCAATTACAGCAAGAATGTCATTTTCGCGTAAAATTAAATATTCTTTGCCTTCGTACTTTACTTCAGTACCGGCATATTTTGAGAAGATGATACGGTCGCCGTCAGCAACTTCAAGGGCAACACGCTCACCATTTTCAAGAACGCGGCCAGTTCCCACAGCTACAACTTTACCTTCTTGAGGCTTCTCTTTAGCAGTGTCCGGCAGTACGATGCCGCTTGCAGTTTTTTCTTCAGTTTCAACAAGCTCGATAATGATTCGATCACCTAGTGGCTTTAACAAGTGAAACAACCTCCTCAAATAATATGTAAATATTTTTATTTATTAGCACTCTCTCTGTATGAGTGCTAACACAATTATTATATTAATGAATCTCATTTCTATTTGCAAGGGTGAAGCTTAAATTTTTTAGAAAAAATTTCATTCGCCCATACACGCTATTTTTCGACACAGACAACCTCTTAAGTATGCTTTGGAACTCTTCACTTTAACCATGGTATTCTCCTGCTTTGATGCTGATATTTGAAACCCGCTCCTTATTAAGAGTACAATGGCTTTAGGACTTGTTTTCCAACACTCAGATTAAGGAGTATAACATTTTGAAGAAGGAATATTGGTTTATATTAATAGCTTATATTGCCATGCAGCTGTCCAGTTTGTTTGGCGTTCCGCTTGTGTTATTTATTGCAGATGCCCTCGGACAGAATCCCGAAAACATGCAGATCATGGCTGTAGCCTACTGGCTTGTCATCAGTTTTACGGTTACACTGATCATTACGCTTCTATTATTAAGAAAAGAGATGAAAAGAGGCCTGGATAGGGATGCATCTTCCGCAGCAAACTCAGCGGGCTGGGCAATTGGGGGTATATTTTTGGCCCTGATCGCTCAAGCTACTGCTGCCAGCATTGAAAATATGATTGGCATTGAAATGGGGTCTGAGAATACACAGCAGATTATCCGGATTATTGAAGCATCGCCAATCGTAATTTTAATCAGCTCGGTTATCGGGCCAATACTTGAGGAGATTGTCTTTAGAAAAATTATTTTCGGTTCACTCCATAAGCGCTTCAACTTCTTCCTATCGGCCCTGATCAGCTCAGTCATCTTTGCACTTGCCCATTTTGAGCCTGAACATGTACTGCTGTACTCGGCAATGGGGTTCACATTTGCTTTCTTATATGTCAAGACGAAGCGGATTATTGTCCCGATTTTTGCCCATGTGGCGATGAACACCTTTGTTGCGGTTATCCAGCTGAATCAGGATAATATGCAAAAATGGTTAGAAGAAATGGAAAAAATGCAGAGCTTTATCAGCTTTTTCTAGCATAGTGAAATGCTGTGCAGAGTTTTAAACTTATTGGGGGATTTTGATGAGAAGCACACCTTTGTTTTCAGGCTTTATTTACATCCTTCTCGGATGCCTTTTCACTTTTATAGCCATACAGAATATTCAGCGTGAAGAAACCTGGGGATTCTTTACTTATTTTCTGATCATAATTGCCACATTCGATTTAGGCACCGGTCTGCGGATGGTTGGCATGCATTTTAAAATGAAAAATAAAGTGAAAAAATGAGCCCGCAAAAGGCTCATTTTTTACAGTTGTTCGGGATAGTTTTTCAGAAAATAAACCAGTGACTGCAATTCTACTGCCAGATCGATATGGTGAATCCGAATCGAGGCTGGCACAGTGAGCCTCGCAGGTGTAAAATTAAGGATTCCTTTTATTTTCGCATTCACCATCCGATCGGTAATAGCCTGGGCAGGCGGTGCCGGCACTGTTAAAATCGCCACCTGAATATTATTATTTATAATAACTTCTTCAAGGTCATCCATATGATGAACCGGCACATCACCGATACTCGTGCCAACCTTACTCTCATCAACATCAAAGGCTACTTCTATTTTGGTATTATTATTTTTAAGAAAATTATAGTTAAGAAAGGCTGTTCCTAAATTCCCTACCCCGACCAAAGCTACTTTAGTCAGTTCATCCTGGTCAAGAGTCTTCCGAAAGAAGCTCAGCAGGTAATTCACATTATATCCATATCCTTTTTTCCCTAACGCACCAAAGTACGAAAAGTCGCGGCGGATTGTAGCAGAATCTACCTTTACCGCCTCACTCAATTCTGCTGAAGAGACTCTTTGTTTGCCTGATGAGTGAAGGTTTTTTAGAAAGCGGTAGTATAAAGGCAGCCGTTTAGCTGTTGCCTGCGGTATCTTAATTGGTTCATTGGCCATTCGTCCATCCCCATTTCTTATGATGAATTAATTTCTTTTAAAATCTCCGTTTTTCCCGCCTGTTTTCTCTATTAAAAAGGTTGGCCCAATCACCATTCCTTTATCGACAGCCTTGCACATGTCATATACGGTCAACGCACAGACAGAAGCAGCTGTTAACGCTTCCATTTCCACACCCGTATTTCCCTTCGTTTTTACAGAAGCAGTAATGATCAGGACATACTCTTCCTCTTCCGCCTTCCATGAAAATGAAATGTCCACGCCCTTAAGCGGCAGCGGATGGCACATCGGAATAATGTCCCATGTTTTCTTGCTCGCCATAATGCCTGCAGTCTGTGCAACAGCGAGTACATCCCCTTTTTTCATGGAGTTGGATGTTATTTTCTCATATATCTCCTGATTAAGAGTAATACTTGATTGAGCAATGGCTGTCCTTGCCGTCTCAGGTTTATCGCTGACATCCACCATTTTTGCCCTGCCCTCTTGATTAAAATGAGTAAACTCCGCCATTTAAAACACCTCTCTTCAAAATCATACACTATTTTTCTGTTACTTTGTATGTGCTTTGTACTGTTCTTCACATATTTATTTGCCTTTTGTCTTGATTTAATGCCCTTCAGAAGGGCTTATAGTCCTGTCTCCTTTATTGCCGAACATATATGAATGAGTTACACTTACTTTATACCCGAGGTGAAAGAACATGATACTATTACAAGTCAATCAGCTGGCAAAAAATTTTGGCGCTGATCCCATTTTAACCAATATAAAGCTTGAAGTACAAACCAGGGACAGGATTGCTCTAGTAGGGCGCAATGGTGCAGGAAAATCCACCCTTTTAAAAATCATTGCCGGACAAATGACATATGACTCCGGTGAGATTATAAAGCCAAAGGAAGTAACAATTGGCTATCTTGCACAAAATACCGGACTGGAATCAGAGTTATCCATTTGGGATGAAATGCTGACTGTTTTTAGTCATCTGCAGCAGCAGGAAAAACAGCTTCGCAGCCTTGAAGGACAAATGGCGGACCCTGATGTCCTAAATAATTCTGATGCCTATGAACGCATCTTAAAAGAATACGACAAGCTTCAGGTTGATTTCAAAGAAAATGGCGGCTATCAATATGAGGCAGATATCCGTTCCATTCTCCATGGACTCAACTTCAGTTCATTGGGCTATGACACTAAAATTTCATCATTGAGCGGCGGCCAGCGTACTAGAATGGCCCTTGGTAAACTTCTGCTGACAAAGCCTGATATCTTAATACTGGACGAGCCTACCAACCACCTGGATATTGAAACATTATCATGGCTTGAACAATACCTGCAGGGATACAATGGCGCCATTCTAATCGTATCCCATGACCGATATTTCCTTGATAAGGTCGTTTCTCAGGTTTATGAGATTTCCCGCAACCAAATAAGAAAGTATCCGGGAAACTACAGTTCATATCTGGATCAAAAAGCGGCTAACTTCGAAAGAGAAATGAAGCAATTCGAGAAACAGCAGGAAGAGATCGCTAAACTGCAGGATTTTATCCAGAGAAACCTTGCACGTGCTTCCACAACCAAAAGGGCACAAAGCCGCAGAAAGCAGCTGGCCAGAATGGACGTGATGGACAGGCCGCTGGGAGACGAGAAATCAGCTTCTTTTGGCTTTAACATTGAACGGCAATCGGGCAATGAGGTTTTAAATATTCATTCTCTTGCTATAGGCTATGAAGAGATAGTCAGCGAGAATATTTCACTGCGACTGGCAAGAGGCGACAGCATAGCACTTGTAGGGCCAAATGGAATTGGCAAATCCACTTTGCTCAAAACCATCATCAAAAAAATCTCTTCTTTTTCCGGGGAGATTCAGTACGGTTCCAATGTGACAATTGGCTACTATGACCAGGAACAGGCGGAACTCACCAGCAACAAAAGAGTCCTAAACGAATTATGGGATGAATACCCGCTAAAACCGGAAAAGGAAATCCGGACGATACTTGGGAACTTTCTTTTCTCTGGTGACGATGTTCTTAAAACTGTTTCAACACTGAGTGGCGGTGAAAAGGCACGTCTTGCACTTGCGAAGCTTATGATGCAGAAATCCAATTTCTTAATCCTCGACGAGCCTACAAACCATTTGGACCTGGATAGCAAAGAAATTCTTGAAAATGCATTGATCGATTATCCTGGAACGATTCTCTTTGTATCTCATGACAGATATTTTATCAACAGAATCACAACAAAGGTAGTTGAACTTTCCGGCATTGGGGCAACAGAGTATCTCGGCGATTATGATTATTATGTGGAAAAAAAGCAGGAACAAGAGGAACTCCTTGCACTTAATGAGCAAGACAAATCCACCGTATCACAGCCTGTTAAGCAGGAGAAAAATAATTATCAGCAGGATAAAGAAGCCAAAAAGCTCGAACGCCAGCGTAAAAGAAGAATGGAAGAAATTGAAGAGCAAATAGAAGCATTGGAGAAAGTAATCGATATGAATGATCAGCTTCTCTGTGATCCGAATATTTATCAAGACCATGAAAAAGTGATGGGCATCACAAATGAAACTGATGAAGCAAAAGCAAAGCTGGAAGAATTGATGGAAGAATGGACACTTTTAGCTGATGACTAATAAAGGAAAATTCATAACTTTTAGACTGGTAGAATAGTCACTGCCAGTCTTTTTTATTATCCACAGAGATAATCACAAGAAAAACACAGTTATATATACTCTCCACAGACTTTTCCACATTATCCACAACTTAAACTGTTTTTATCCACATTATCAACATAAAATTCTGAAATAAATGATATTATCCACAAAAAAAGCCCCCTATGCGGTCGGGGACTTTTTCCTAATTTATTTATCATTGTGGATAGTGATGTCCAAACCAGGATTGGCATTTAAATCAAGACCGGCGAATTGTCCTTTTTTAAACAGCACACTTCCTGCTGCAGCAATCATTGCTGCATTATCTGTGCATAAAGTTAATGGTGGAATAATAAGCTTTATATCCGCTTTGTCCCCAAACCTCTTCTCCAAAGAAGCTCGAAGTCCTTTATTCGCCGCAACCCCGCCTGCGAGCAGCAGCTGCTTCACCTGATATTCTTCAACGGCTCTTTCTGTTTTCGTTACTAATACATCAATGACACTTTCCTGGAAGCTTGCGGCCAGATCTTCCGGCACAATGGTCTCACCACGCTGCTCAGCATTATGAACAGTGTTGATAACGGCAGACTTTAAGCCGCTGAAGCTAAAATCGTATGAACCTTCTTCCAGCCACGCTCTCGGAAGCTGAATCGTTGGGTTCCCTTCATGAGCGAGTCTGTCGA
This sequence comes from Cytobacillus oceanisediminis, assembly GCF_004366035.1. Classification (GTDB taxonomy): domain Bacteria; phylum Bacillota; class Bacilli; order Bacillales; family Cytobacillaceae; genus Cytobacillus; species Cytobacillus oceanisediminis_C. The sequence continues at coordinate 2,838 of NZ_SOEE01000016.1, read as the reverse complement.
TGTGAGGACCGCCAGGATATGGCAGATTTAATGTCCGGGCAACTTTATCATAGGCCTCTCCTGCAGCATCATCCCTTGTCTCACCAATCACTTCGAAATGGCCATGCTCCTTCATATAGACCAGCTCTGTATGACCGCCGGAGACTACCAGGGACAGTAATGGAAATTCCATTTCTTCAACCAATCGATTGGCATAAATATGTCCAGCAATATGATGGACGCCTACAAGGGGGATACCATGAGCAAAAGCAATAGCTTTAGCGGCATTAACCCCGATCAGCAGCGCTCCTACAAGGCCAGGTCCTTCAGTCACAGCAATTGCTGAAAGATCTGAGTATGTGATGCCAGCCTTATATAATGCTTCTTCCAACACTATAGTTATCTGTTCAACATGATGGCGGGAAGCTATTTCCGGGACTACTCCCCCAAAACGTTTATGGCTTTCTATTTGGGATGCAACTATATTGGCTGAGATTTCACGGCCATTCTTAATGATGGCAACAGCCGTTTCATCACAGCTTGTTTCAATTCCCATGATCCATTGATCTTTTTTCATTATAAATTCACCCACATTACTAAAGCATCTTCTTGATTATCAGTATAGTAGTTTTTCCTTATGGCTCCATTTTGAAAACCAAGCTTTCGGTACAAGGACTGAGCTGTGAAGTTAGATACTCTTACTTCCAGAGTCATCGTGATGGCCCCCATTTCAGATGCAATCTCCATTAACTTTCGCATAAGAGCTTCTCCAAGTTTTCTCCCGCGATATTCAGGGAGCAGTGCAACATTTGTGATATGAGCTTCGTCCACGACTATCCATGCTCCACAGTAGCCTATTACTTTATTTTCTTCTTCTAATACAACATACAAAGCAAACTGATTTTGTGTTAATTCGTTAAAAAAGGCCTCCCTGCTCCAGGGTGTTGCAAAGGACATATGTTCTATTTCCAAAACATCATCAATATCCTCTTCATTCATAAAACGGAAAGTTAAGGATTTATTCATACGTTCGCTTCCTCATCACTATAGCTTTTTTTCTTGGTTTGCTTTTATCCAATTAGCTTCAGCTTCAGCAATCCTAATATAATTAGGAACAAAAGAGTGAACTTCCTCAGGCTCTCTGTCTCTGCCTAACAAGGCGAGTTCTGCCGGCCTTGGATTATGTTCTGCAGGCGAAGCGTACACAGCCCGGTCTCTAAGGGATTCTGCCAATACCTCTTTATGTAAAGGCAAATCATTCCCAATAAAAAGGACCTTCTCTTGCTGCTCAGAAAGCATTGCTGCCCAATCTTTTGCAAGAAGGAGCTGGTCTTTCATAAGAGATGCTAACTGCCCTTCCTTATATTGATACAGGCCAGTATATATTTGTCCTCTCCGTGCATCAAATAGAGGAGATATGACGCCATTAAAGTATCTGCCAGCCGAAGCCGCATAAATTTCCAGGCTGGATACCCCAACCAGCGGCTTCTTTAAAGTCCAGGCCAGAGTTTTTGCAATTGTTACCCCAATACGGACACCTGTATAGGATCCAGGTCCTTTCGCAACAACAATTTTGTCTAACTCAGCCGGCGTAACACCACAATCTTTCATTAATATATCAATTGCCGGCATAACACGAACAGAGTGATTCTTTTTTACATTGGTAATATACTCGCCTATAACCTGATCACCATCCAAAAGAGCTACCCCCAAAGGATAATTGGATGTATCAATGGCTAAAACCTTCATAATATTATCTCCTTACACAATTCCTCATATCTTTTTCCCTGGGGATCCAGGACAAGCTTTCTTGAATCATTATCATCAAGATATAAATAAATCGTCAATAGCTCTTCGGGCAGCTGTTCTTTAACTAGATGAGCCCATTCTACAACTGTGACCCCATTGCCTTCAAAATATTCATCAAACCCCAAATCCTCAAAGGAATCTTCAACTCTATATACATCCATATGATAAAGGGGCAACCTTCCTTGGTATTCTTTTATAATCGTAAAAGTGGGGCTATTTACATTACGGGTAATATTAAGTCCTTTTGCCAGCCCCTTGGTGAATGTCGTTTTTCCTGCTCCCAAATCTCCCTCTAGAGCAAGGACATCCCCCGGCTGAAGCAGGCTGCCCAGCCTTTCCGAAAACGCCATCGTATCCTCTGGCTTCTTAGAGATAAACTCAAACTGACTCATATGATTCATCACCTTTTATAGTCTAATCTATAAATGAAAAGAAAAGCGGAAGCGCCTTGTCCTCCCCCGACAAGCACAAGACGAGCCGTACGGAGAGGTGTTCTTTACCTTTCTGGGCTTATTGGCTTGTGACCTCGAGGGGGTATGCGCTGGAGCTAGACAGTTCTCGAAGTACAAAGATATAAATTCTGATATTACAAAAAAACCTTAGGATAAATCCTAAGGAGAATAATCTATATGTAGTTTACCTTATTTTACAGCAATGGGCAAAGTAAGCTATTTTCGTAAATGGAATATAAGCTTAAGATAAAAAAGCATAAAAAAAGACGAAACCAGGTTTCGTTTTGCTTTTTTTAACATTAGAAAATGGCGGTCCGGACGGGACTCGAACCCGCGACCTCCTGCGTGACAGGCAGGCATTCTAACCAACTGAACTACCGGACCAGATTGCGGGGGCAGGATTTGAACCTGCGACCTTCGGGTTATGAGCCCGACGAGCTACCGGACTGCTCCACCCCGCGATAGTATTATTTATGTGATTTTTCATCACAAATTGTTGTTTCGCCCGGCAGCGTCCTACTCTCACAGGGGGACAGCCCCCAACTACCATCGGCGCTGAGAAGCTTAACTTCCGTGTTCGGTATGGGAACGGGTGTGA
>NZ_SOEE01000015.1 GCF_004366035.1 Cytobacillus oceanisediminis | reverse complement strand
CCTGAAAGATGATCAGGTTGATAGGTCAGAGGTGGAAGCGTGGCGACATGTGGAGCTGACTGATACTAATCGATCGAGGACTTAACCACATTGGTGAATTCTCGGCATATGCTTCTTCATGCATTATCTAGTTTTGAGGGAACGAAGTTTCTTCAACCAAATAGTCCGGTGGCGATAGCGAGAAGGTCACACCCGTTCCCATACCGAACACGGAAGTTAAGCTTCTCAGCGCCGATGGTAGTTGGGGGCTGTCCCCCTGTGAGAGTAGGACGCTGCCGGGCATATGAAAGAGCACCTGATGGGTGCTCTTTTTTGTATGTTTGGATGATTTACCTGAATCCTAATATGTTATTCAGGCTTCCCCTTTTAAGGGAATATATCTATATGTGTCACCCCGGCCAGCATATGCGTCACTTTTTCCATTTATGCTTCACCTCGGCCCAAATATGCGCTGCTTTGACTCATTCATTTATGTCTCAGAATTGAGTTATATTTGCCACCCCTTATTCCACCGTCTGTTTTAAGAGTCAATTCCGTTCTCAGCAAAGATGAATTGTGACAAATGTGAGTTTACATCAAAAACATGTTAGATAAAATCAAAAATTGTTACATAAAACTCAATTCATGCTAGATAAAAGTATCACTAACTGCACGGCAGGTTCAGACAGACATTCTCCAGGATTCCACCTCTCTATTCCCACCGAACATCAAGTCAGGACAGCTAACCAGATCACCTGTTCATCTGGTCATCAAACCCAACACACTTCCCAGCTTCCAAAAAAACTTCTCCATCCAAGCACAAACCCGCCCAATCAAAAATATATTGTTATCGACATTAACTTCCATTTTAAGGTTTGGGAAGTCAAAAAATGGGGGAAAATTATTAATACCCGCCGTTTGCAAGAAATTACATAAATCATGTATAATTAATGTCAAATATAGTCAAAGTCAGATAGGGGGAGGCCTGGTGAGGAATATATCCGACATAATTGAAAATTACCTTAAACAGGTTTTAGAGAAGAGTGAAAGGGAAATCGTGGAAATTAAAAGAAGTGAAATTGCTGATAAGTTCCAGTGTGTTCCTTCTCAGATCAATTATGTGATCAACACCCGTTTCACGATTGAGAAAGGCTATGCAGTAGAAAGTAAGCGGGGAGGCGGGGGCTTCATCCGGATTATGAAAGTCCAGTCCTATGACCATGCTGATTTAGTTGACCAATTAATTTCATTGGTGCAGAGCAGGATTGCCCAGAGCAGTGCAGAGAATGTCATTTACCGTCTGGTAGAAGAAGAGATTATAACACATAGGGAAGCTAAAATAATGCTTAGTGTTATAGACCGCTCTGTCCTATATATTGATCTCCCATTCAGGGATGAGCTAAGGGCAAGAATGCTTAAGGCAATGTTAACCACTTTGAAATATAAATAGTAGTGAGCTGGAGAGGTGACGTCATGATTTGTCAGGAATGTAACCAAAGGCCGGCCACGCTGCACTTTACAAAGGTTGTAAATGGCGAGAAAGCAGAGTTTCATCTTTGCGAGAAATGCGCACAGGAAAAAGGTGAACTGTTTATGCTGGGCAGCGGGTCTGGTTTTTCAATAAATAACTTGCTTGCTGGCCTTCTGAATATTCAGCCTGCCTTTCAGGAATCGGGCCAGGACCCTTTTCAGCAGGAGAAAGTCCTGCAGTGTGAGCAATGCTCCCTCACCTTTCAGCAGTTTATTAAAGTAGGCCGCTTTGGATGCGCCAACTGCTATGAGACTTTTAAAGATCAATTGAACCCTATTCTTAGAAGGCTTCACAGCGGAAATTCCTCACACAGCGGAAAAATCCCTGCGCGAATCGGGGGAACCATTCACCTGCGGAGGAATATTGATGATTTAAAAATTAATTTAAAAGAAATGATTGCTAAAGAAGAGTTTGAAAGAGCGGCAGAATTGAGGGACGAAATAAGGAAATTGGAAAAGCAGCTCAATGCCGATCAAAAGGGAGGGGAGTAAGCTTGTCGCTGGAACGTTTCATGAATCAAGCTATTAGCTCCTGGATGAGTGCGGAAGGCCCTGATTCCGATATTGTATTAAGTTCACGGATCAGGCTTGCCCGCAATATAAAGCAATATAAATTCCCCACTTTATTTTCAAATGAAGAAGCAGAAGCAGTCATTGAAAAAATAAAGGCGAGGGTGGAGCATTCTTCTTTTTCAAAACTAGGGGAAATGGAGCTTTTATTAATGGATCGCCTTCAGCCTCTTCAAAAAAGAGTGCTGATGGAAAAGCATTTGATCAGTCCCCATCTTGCTGAGAATTCAACTCATGGTGCCTGCCTTCTTTCTGAAAATGAAGAAGTCAGCATCATGATTAATGAAGAAGACCATATAAGGATTCAATGCCTGTTTCCGGGGTTTCAGCTTTCTGAAGCCTTAAGTATGGCGAATGAAATTGATGATTGGCTGGAGGAAGAAGCCGATTATGCATTTGATGAAAATATCGGCTTTTTAACAAGCTGTCCCACAAATGTAGGTACAGGGCTCAGGGCATCGGTTATGATGCATTTGCCGGGCCTCGTTCTCACACAGCAAATGAACCGGATTATTCCGGCAATTAACCAGCTTGGTTTAGTTGTTAGAGGAATTTACGGGGAAGGCAGCGAAGCTTTAGGTAACATCTTTCAAGTTTCAAATCAGATCACTCTCGGAAAATCAGAAGAGGATATCGCAGAGGATCTGAAAAGCGTTGTCAGTCAGCTGATTTCTCAGGAAAGATCGGCAAGGGAAGCATTAGCAAAGACTTCTAACATACAATTAGAAGACAGAGTCTTCCGCTCTTATGGCATTTTATCAAATAGCCGGATCATTGAATCAAAGGAAGCAGCACAATGCTTGTCTGATGTTCGCCTGGGGATTGATATGCAGTACATTGAAAACATATCAAAAAATATATTGAATGAGCTGATGATCCTGACACAGCCCGGATTCCTGCAGCAATATGCAGGCGGTCCGCTCAGACCGCATGAACGCGATATCCGCAGAGCTTCATTAATTAGGGAAAGATTAAAAATGGAAGATCAAGAGTTGGGAGGATGAAAATATGATGTTCGGACGATTTACGGAAAGAGCTCAAAAAGTATTGGCATTAGCACAGGAGGAAGCAATCCGTTTAGGACATAACAACATCGGAACAGAGCATATTCTGCTGGGGCTTGTACGCGAAGGTGAAGGCATTGCCGCAAAAGCTCTGTATGCTTTAGGCCTCGGCTCTGATAAGATCCAAAAAGAGGTTGAGAATTTAATCGGCAGGGGGCAGGATGCTTCCCAGACCATTCACTATACACCGCGTGCCAAGAAAGTCATTGAACTTTCCATGGACGAAGCAAGAAAGCTTGGCCATTCCTATGTAGGAACAGAGCATATCCTGCTTGGCCTGATCCGTGAGGGGGAAGGCGTGGCAGCGAGAGTTTTGAATAACCTTGGAGTCAGTCTCAATAAAGCGCGACAGCAAGTGCTTCAGCTATTAGGCAGCAATGAGTCCGGCAGCCATCAGGGAGGATCCGCAGCCAATGCGAACACACCGACACTGGATGGATTGGCACGTGACTTGACTGCTATTGCCAGAGAAGGAAGCCTGGATCCGGTTATTGGACGAAGCAAAGAAATTCAGCGTGTAATTGAAGTATTAAGCCGCAGGACGAAAAACAACCCGGTTCTGATCGGTGAACCTGGTGTAGGTAAAACAGCCATTGCTGAAGGACTGGCACAGCAGATCATTAATAATGAAGTGCCGGAGACTCTTCGTGATAAAAGGGTAATGACGCTTGATATGGGTACAGTTGTAGCTGGAACGAAGTATCGCGGTGAATTTGAAGACCGCCTGAAGAAGGTAATGGATGAAATCAGGCAGGCCGGAAACATTATTTTATTCATTGACGAGCTTCATACATTAATAGGTGCAGGCGGAGCAGAAGGGGCGATAGATGCTTCCAACATCTTAAAGCCTTCTCTGGCACGCGGTGAACTTCAGTGCATCGGTGCAACAACTCTAGATGAATACAGAAAATACATTGAAAAGGATGCGGCACTTGAAAGAAGATTCCAGCCTATTACGGTTGATGAGCCGACAGCGGAAGAATCAGTACAGATTCTTGAAGGTCTTCGTGACCGTTATGAGGCACACCATCGCGTGACGATTACGGATGCAGCCATTCAAGCGGCTGTAAAACTATCAGACCGCTACATCTCAGACCGCTTCCTTCCGGATAAAGCGATTGATTTAATTGACGAAGCAGGTTCAAAGGTAAGACTTCGCTCTTACACTACCCCTCCAAACCTGAAAGAGCTGGAGGTTAAACTCGAGGATGTAAGGAAAGAGAAAGATGCTGCCGTTCAAAGCCAGGAATTTGAAAAGGCGGCTTCCTTAAGAGATACAGAGCAGCGCCTGCGCGAACAGCTTGAAGAAACGAAGAAAACATGGAAAGAAAAGCAGGGCAAAGAGAACAGTGAAGTGACGGTTGAGGACATCGCCAATGTGGTGGCCAGCTGGACTGGAATCCCTGTATCGAAGCTGGCCCAAACAGAAACAGAAAAGCTTCTGAACCTGGAAGAAATTCTTCATTCCCGTGTAATCGGACAGGAAGAAGCGGTTAAAGCCATTTCGAAGGCTGTCCGCCGTGCCCGTGCAGGCCTTAAAGATCCAAAGCGCCCGATTGGCTCATTTGTATTCCTTGGGCCGACTGGGGTAGGTAAAACTGAGCTTGCGCGTGCATTAGCAGAAGCAATGTTCGGAGACGAGGATGCGATGATCCGCATCGATATGTCAGAATACATGGAGAAACACTCGACATCCCGTCTGGTAGGTTCACCTCCGGGCTATGTAGGATATGAAGAAGGCGGGCAGTTAACCGAAAAAGTCCGCAGAAAGCCATATTCTGTTGTGCTGCTGGATGAAATTGAAAAAGCGCATCCTGATGTATTCAACATCCTTTTACAGGTATTGGAAGACGGAAGATTAACAGACTCTAAGGGCAGAACCGTTGATTTCCGCAATACCGTTCTGATTATGACATCCAATGTTGGTGCTGAAGCACTTAAGCGGAACAAATACGTTGGCTTTAACATCCAGGATGGGGAACAGGATTACAAAGATATGAAAGGAAAAGTAATGGAGGAGATGAAGAAGTCCTTCCGACCGGAATTCCTGAACCGTATCGATGAAATCATCGTTTTCCATGCATTGGAGAAAAAGCATCTTCAGGAAATCGTTACGCTGATGTCTGACACTTTAACGAAACGATTGAAGGAACAGGATATTACACTGGAATTGACGGATGCAGCCAAAGAAAAAATCTCCGTTGAGGGTTATGATCCTGAGTACGGTGCACGTCCGCTCCGCCGGGCTATTCAGAAGCATATCGAAGACCGCTTATCCGAAGAGCTGTTAAGAGGAACGGTCCTAACCGGGCAAAGCGTGGTAATCGATGTGAAAGATGGAGAATTTGTAGTGAAAACGGCTGAACCAAGCGGGACAGCAAATCTTCAGAAATAAGGTTAATGAACCCCAATAATAGCATCAATAGATGTTACACAGCAAAAAGGTACACGTCCCTGTTATACGTGTACCTTTTTGCACTCTTTCAGCCCATTTTTTCATTACAGCCTTAAAAGAGGTTTATTCTTCCGGTTTATGTTAATTTTAAGAGAGAAAAAGATATCAGGACAAAAACATTTTAAGACCCGTTAGAAAAGGGAATAGGAAGTAAACCATACTTCTGCCATCACTGGTTCTTTCATGCAAGGCCGGTAATATTAAGATTTCCTTTAATGCGGCTGGATGAATGTGTACAGAGAGGGGAAGAAGTATGGCTAAAAGAAAAACGAAATTCATGTGCCAGGAATGCGGCTATGAATCGCCGAAATGGATGGGGAAATGTCCGGGGTGCGGCCAATGGAATACGATGGTGGAAGAGGTGGAGAAGCCTGCTTCAACGAGAAGAGGCGCTTTTGCTCATTCGCAGGGCTCGGCCATTGCGGCGAAAGCTACACCGATTACATCCATTGAAACAGTCAGTGAACCACGCATATATACCGATTTAATAGAATTAAACCGTGTCCTTGGGGGAGGAATTGTTAGAGGCTCCCTTGTTCTTATCGGGGGAGATCCGGGCATCGGGAAATCAACGCTTCTTCTTCAAGTGTCATCACAGCTGGCGAACAGGAAGCATTCTGTTCTTTATATATCAGGGGAAGAATCCATGCGTCAGACGAAACTGCGTGCTGACCGCTTAGGTGTTTCTTCAGACAGTCTGCTTGTTTACTCGGAAACCAGCCTTGATGAAATAAGCAGAACGATTGATTCAGTGAGTCCTGACTTTGTCATTATAGACTCTATTCAGACGATCTTTCACCCCGAAGTGACATCGGCTCCTGGCAGTGTTTCTCAGGTGCGGGAATGTACCGCTGAGCTAATGCGCATCGGCAAAACGAAGGGAATTGCCATTTTTATCGTGGGGCATGTTACAAAGGAAGGGTCCATTGCCGGTCCAAGACTATTGGAGCATATGGTTGATACGGTTTTGTACTTTGAGGGTGAACGCCATCATACATACCGGATCCTGCGGGCGGTGAAAAACAGATTTGGCTCAACAAACGAGATGGGCATTTTTGAAATGAAGGAATTTGGGCTTGAGGAAGTGGCTAATCCGTCAGAAATTTTCCTGGAAGAGCGGTCACAGGGAGCTGCAGGTTCAACAGTCGTTGCTTCGATGGAAGGAACGAGGCCAGTCCTGGTTGAAATTCAGGCGCTGATTTCCCCGACAAGCTTTGGAAATCCAAGACGAATGGCGACAGGAATTGATCATAACCGGGTTCCGCTTCTGATGGCGGTTTTGGAAAAACGGGTCGGGATGCTTCTGCAAAATCAGGATGCTTACTTAAAAGTCGCTGGCGGAGTAAAGCTTGATGAACCGGCAATTGATTTGGCCATTGCTGTGAGCATTGCGTCAAGCTTTCGGGATAAGCCAACAAAGGCAACAGATTGCATCATTGGAGAAGTAGGGCTCACAGGAGAGGTCAGGAGAGTATCAAGAATAGAACAAAGAGTGCAGGAGGCGGCCAAGCTGGGTTTTGAGCGGGTTATCCTGCCGGCGAACAATCTTGGCGGCTGGAGCGCACCGGGAGGAATTGAACTAATCGGAGTAAGTTCAGTCGGTGAAGCGCTAAAGGCCGCGTTAGGGGGATAAAGATGGAGACTAAAAAAATGGGCGAAAAAACGATGAGTGAAATCCTTCGGTTCATGGCTCCGGGTACGCCTATCAGGGAAGGAATTGATAATGTTCTTCGCGCCAATACAGGCGGGCTGATTGTATTGGGTTCAAAGGATAAGTTGAGTAACCTTGTTGATGGCGGGTTCCAAATTAATTGCCCATTTTCGCCAAGCTATTTGTATGAGCTGGCCAAGATGGATGGAGCTATTATTTTAAATGAAGAAGGGAACAAGATTCTAATTGCTAATGCGCAGCTGGCTCCCGATCCTGGTGTGCCTTCTACCGAAACGGGCATGCGGCACCGGACGGCTGAGCGGGTTGCCCGGCAAACAGGCGCATTAGTGATTGCCATTTCCCAGAGACGCAATGTCATTACCCTTTATAAAGGGCATTCACGCTATGCGCTGCGTGATATTGGCGTCATTTTAACAAAGGCGAATGTAGCCGTGCAGACTCTTGAAAAGTATAAGGTCGTTCTTGAACAGAGCATCGGCAACCTTAGCATCCTGGAATTTGAAGAGCTTGTTACATATAGTGACATCCTGCATGTTTTTCATAATATTGAAATGGTTTTGCGCATTAAAAATGAGCTGCTCACCTACTTAAGCGAACTGGGTACTGAAGGAAGGCTGATTCGGCTCCAAATGAATGAGCTGCTGATGGAGCTTGAACGAGAAGCAGAATGGATTATAAAAGACTATGCTCAATCCAGGGACATCGACTCAAGGAATGCAATTGTTAAGCTTCAGGAGCTATCAAAAGGAGAAATGCTCGAAGACTCTGTCATTCTTAAGCTTCTTGGCTACAACGGGTATATTCATACAGAAGAATTCAAATGCCCCCGCGGCTACCGGATGCTGAATAAAGTTCCCCGCCTTCCGCCGATTATTATCGATAATCTGATTAATCGGTTTGAAGAATTTCCGAATATCATCACGGCGACAGTTGAGGAGCTCGATGAGGTAGAAGGAATCGGTGAGGTAAGGGCCAGGAAAATTAAAGAAGGACTTAAGCTCATAAAAGAGCAGGTTTTTGCGGACCGTCAGCTATAAAGAGACCATTGAACTATGTAATTAGTTATGCTAAAATGATAAGTTAATTATTTGACAGTTTATTGCCAATGGTGCTACCCTTAAAGTGTGTAAAAGTAAAAATTTAAGCAGTATAAAGACGTTTCTTTACTATCGTGAAATAATTATTAGGGAAAAATTGAAAATCCCCCGGATTCAGGGTTTCAATTTTGTGAATTTGTTTATAATGATTAAAAGGAGGTGAAGGAATGTTAAAACGTATTGTACAGGCATGCTTCCTTATTATCGGGGTAACGCTGGGTATATTTTTGATTCCTGACTTATTAAAATTAATCAGTTTAGATGACATTCCTCTTTTAAATAATCCATATGTGTCCGCCATTTTAGGTGCTATTATTTTTTATCTTTTAACTTTTTGGGCGGTTGATCATGTCGTCAACTTCGTGAGATGGGCAGAAGAATCACTGGTAAAAGTACCTATAACAGATATTATTTTTGGAAGTGTCGGCCTGGTTTTTGGATTAGTCATTGCCTTTTTAATCGGATATGCACTAAATGCGATTGAGGTCCCGATTCTGAATACCGTTGCTCCGATTGTGCTGACGCTCCTGTTCGGCTATCTCGGATTTCAGGTTGGCTTTAAAAAGCGGGATGAGCTTTTAAGTTTAATTTCAAGCAAGAAAAAGAAGAGCAGTGAAGAAGACCCCGAACCTGAAGCTGTAGCTAAAAACTCACTCAAGATCCTTGATACCAGCGTTATTATCGATGGCCGCATTGCTGATATCTGTCAGACTGGCTTTCTGGAAGGTACGATTGTCATTCCTCAGTTTGTACTCGAAGAGCTTCAGCACATTGCTGATTCTTCAGATGTATTAAAGCGCAACCGCGGCAGACGGGGTCTGGATATTCTGAATCGAATCCAAAAAGAGCTTTCGATTAATGTGGAAATCTATGAAGGGGATTTTGAAGAAATCCAAGAGGTGGACAGCAAGCTCGTAAAGCTGGCTAAGCTAACGAATGGCGTTGTTGTGACCAATGATTTTAACTTAAACAAGGTTTGTGAACTGCAAAAAGTGGCGGTCCTCAATATTAATGACCTGGCAAATGCCGTCAAACCGGTTGTGCTTCCAGGCGAAGAAATGAAGGTACAGGTTATTAAGGACGGCAAGGAACAGAATCAGGGGATTGCTTATCTGGACGACGGCACGATGATTGTGGTGGAAGAAGGAAGAAATTATATTGGCAAACATATCGATGTTCTTGTCACAAGTGTTCTGCAGACATCAGCTGGACGAATGATCTTTGCAAAACCTAAGCTTCTGGAAAAAGCTTTATAATGTATAATAGAAAGTAGGACAGAATGTGCAGGGAGATTGCTTTCCCTGCCTTTTTCCTGCTTTTTTAAGAAGGTAAGAAATACATTGATCTTATAGAATTGTTAAGCTCCAGCGCCTACCCCCTCGAGGTCACAAGCCGATCCTCCCAAAAAGGCAAAGGATGCCTTTTCGAAAGGCTCATCTTGAACTTGAGGCCCCCAGGATAGGGTTCATGCAGACGTTGCTACAGGACGTGGCGTTCTTAGTCTGCGTTCCTTCGTGAGCAAGGTGCTTGCGCTTTTCTTAGGAGATAGGAGCCATAATATGAATTATCAAGTGATTCTCCCGGCGGCCGGGCAGGGGAAAAGAATGGGAGCCGGAAAGAATAAGCTTCTCCTGGAAATCGGGAATGTCCCAGTGTTTATACATACGTTAAGAGTTTTTGAAAGTGACCCGGAGTGTACGGGCATTTATCTGGCAATCAATCCTCAGGATGAGGAAGAAATACGCATTCTGTTAAAAGAGCATCAGATTACGAAAGTGGCTGCCATGGCAGAAGGCGGGAAGGAAAGGCAGCATAGTGTCTATAATGCGGCAAAGGCGGCTTCGGGTGAGGAAGTAGTGCTGGTTCATGACGCTGCCCGCCCTTTTATTACCCGGGATTTACTGCAGCCGCTGGTGAAAGCAGCCTGGGAAAAAGGAGCTGCTGTTCTTGCAGTACCGCTGAAGGATACTGTTAAAAAAGCTGACGGGAATTTAATTACAGAAACTCTTGAACGTTCCTGCCTGTGGGCTGTTCAAACTCCACAGGCCTTTCGTGTTTCTTCCCTGCTTGAGGCACACCGCAAGGCCGAGGAAGACGGCTTCCTGGGAACGGATGATGCCAGCCTCGTGGAGCGGTTAGGCAATGAAGTGGTGATTGTTGAAGGAAGTTACGATAATATTAAGCTGACTACACCAGAAGATATTTACTTTGCGGAAGCAATTATAAAGAAAAGAAGTCATATGTAAAGGAGATTGTATCATGTTTCGGATTGGACAAGGTTTTGATGTTCATCAGTTTGCGGAAGGACGCCCGCTGATTATCGGGGGTATTGAAATACCATATGAGAAAGGACTGCTGGGGCATTCAGATGCAGATGTCCTGCTGCATACAGTGGCCGATGCCTGCCTTGGGGCAATTGGAGAAGGAGATATTGGGCGGCATTTTCCTGATACCGATCCTGAATTCAAGGATGCCGATTCTGCGAAGCTGCTCGAGTATGTGTGGGGAATCGTAAAAGAAAAAGGGTATGAGCTGGTCAATGCAGACTGCACCATCATTGCCCAGAAGCCGAAAATGGCTCCTCATATCGGGAAAATGCAGGAGCGGATTGCAGAGCTTCTGGAGACCGAGAAAGAAAATATTAATGTGAAAGCAACAACTACAGAAAAGCTTGGATTTACAGGGCGGGGAGAGGGAATTGCCTCCCAGGCCGCTGTTTTGCTGAAAAAGAAAGGGAGCCAGTAAAATTACCTTTCAGAAGAAAAACCTGAGTGTTAAAATATAGCTTATTGCAGTCTAACGGGCAGTAAGATTCCCGTTTTTGGGCTCAGAAGATTCCAAGGGAGATACGCGGGAGTTAAACTGCCCGTAAAGGCCCGAATGGTTCAACTAGCAATCAGTGGCGGGAAAGGTGACTAAATGAGCAAATAAGAGTCCTATCGTTTGTGTCAGCGGCATATCCCACTGATTGAGTTTCACTTTATCGTTAAGATTTTAAGGAGGCAGTTAGTATGTCAAATGAAATCCGCGTCCGCTATGCTCCGAGTCCGACTGGACATTTGCATATCGGAAATGCAAGAACGGCGCTTTTTAACTATTTATTTGCAAGAAGCAAAGGCGGGAAATTCATCATCCGCATTGAGGATACAGATAAGAAACGGAATATTGAAGGCGGCGAAGAAAGTCAGCTTCACTATTTAAAATGGCTTGGCATGGATTGGGACGAGAGCATCGACCATGAAGGCGAATTTGGCCCTTACCGCCAATCTGAGAGAAATCATATCTATGAAACATACTACAAGGAATTGCTCGACAAAGGCCATGCCTATAAATGCTATTGTACGGAAGAGGAGCTGGAGGCAGAGCGTGAAGCTCAATCTGCAAAAGGCGATACTCCTGCTTACTCAGGAAAATGCCGTCATCTGACAGAGGATGAAAAAGCTGCACTGGAAGCAGAAGGCAGAAAGCCAAGCATCCGCTTCTTAGTGCCAAAAGGCAGGGAATTGACATTCAATGACATGGTAAAAGGCGAAGTGTCATTCGAATCTGAAGGCTTTGGCGATTTTGTCATTGTCAAAAAGGATGGCACTCCTACTTATAACTTTGCCGTAGCAGTGGATGACCACCTTATGAAAATTTCTCATGTCCTGCGCGGAGATGACCATATCTCCAATACGCCTAAGCAGCAGATGATATACGAAGCATTAGGCTGGGACATTCCGACGTTTGGCCATATGACTCTGATTGTCAATGAAAGCCGCAAAAAACTGAGCAAGCGGGACGAGACGATTATCCAGTTCATTGAACAGTATGAAGAGCTCGGCTACCTGCCGGAAGCGCTCTTTAACTTTATTGCTTTGCTTGGCTGGTCTCCTGCAGGCGAGGAAGAAATTTTCTCCAAAGAAGAATTCATTGATATTTTTGATGAAAGCAGATTATCAAAATCTCCTGCCCTTTTCGATAAGCAGAAGCTTGAATGGATGAATAACCAGTACATGAAAAAGCTTGATCAGGACCGTCTTGTGGCCATTTCAGCCCCTCACCTGGTAAAGGCAGGGAAGATCAGTGAAAACTGGCAGCAGGAAAATGAAGATTGGGTTAGAAGCCTAATCACTCTTTACCAGGAAAAAATGAGCTTTGGCGCTCAAATTGCTGAGCTTTCAGAACTGTTCTTTACAGAAGAAATGACAATTGATGAAGAAGCGAAGGAAGTTCTGGCTGAAGAGCAGGTTCCTGAAGTGCTGTCTGCTTTCCTGCAGGAAATTGACAATATGGCAGAGTTCAAAGCGGATGAAATTAAAGCGGCCATGAAGGCTGTGCAAAAATCAACAGGGCACAAGGGCAAGAAACTGTTCATGCCAATCCGTTCGGCTACTACTGGCCAAACCCATGGGCCGGATCTGCCGCAGGCCATCGAGCTTTTAGGAAAAGAAAAAGTAAAAACTCGATTAATGAGCATTATTGGTTAACATCTTGGAGAAAATGTAATATAGTATTAAGTAAATTATTCTATATCGAAAAGTGTTGAAGAGGAAAAGTAAGGAAAAAGATGCTTTTTAGAGAGAACCATCACCGGCTGAAAGTGGTTTAAGCCTCTCCTTTTTCTGAAATGCACCTCAGAGCCTCAATTTGAACGGATGCCCCGGCTTCCTATTAGATTTGAGCGGAAACTTATCCGTTAACAAGTTAAAGTTGAGGCTTATGAAGCCTAAACAGAGTGGAACCGCGCATAAAGCGTCTCTGTCCGATTGTGGCAGAGGCGCTTTTTTATATTTTAAAACCTGCTTTTATGGGCAGAGAAATATTTTAGGGGAAAAGCTTTAGAAAAATAAAAATAGAGATCGAGACCTATGTCAGGAGGGGAAATGAACAATGTTTGCAAGAATGAAGGAAGATATCGAAGTGGTATTTGAACAGGATCCGGCAGCAAGAAGTTATTTGGAAGTAGTATTAACTTACTCAGGATTGCATGCTGTCTGGTCGCATCGCATGGCCCACGCGCTTTTTAAAAGGAAGTTTTATTTTCTTGCAAGAGTTGTTTCCCAGGTCAGCCGCTTTTTCACAGGAATTGAAATTCACCCGGGAGCAAAGATCGGCAGACGCTTTTTTATCGACCATGGCATGGGGGTTGTCATCGGGGAAACTTGTGAAATCGGTGATAATGTAACGGTTTTCCAGGGTGTGACACTTGGGGGAACCGGAAAGGAAAAAGGCAAGCGGCATCCTACTATTAAGGACAACGCGCTGATCGCAACAGGTGCGAAGGTTTTGGGTTCCATTACAATTGGGGAGAATTCTAAGATAGGTGCAGGATCTGTTGTCCTTCATGAGGTTCCGCCCAATTCAACTGTAGTCGGCATTCCTGGAAGAGTGAAAGTCAGGGATGGAGTGAAAATTAATAAGGATTTAAATCATTGTGATCTTCCCGATCCAATTGCAGACCGGTTTAAGGAACTGGAGAAGGAGCTGCAGGAATTAAAAGGCGAAGTCGAAACGCTGAGGAAAGAAAGGAGCCAGATTCATGGCCATTCAAATCTATAATACACTTACTCGTCAAAAAGAAGATTTTATTCCCCTAGAAGAGGGAAAAGTGAAAATGTATGTGTGCGGTCCTACCGTTTATAACTATATCCATATAGGGAATGCACGCCCGCCGATTGTATTTGACACAGTGCGCAGATATCTTGAATTCCGCGGCTTCGATGTTCATTATGTCTCCAATTTTACTGATGTGGATGATAAGCTGATCCGCGTAGCTAATGAACTGGGAACGGATGTTCCGAATATCGCGGAACGATTCATTAATGCCTACTTCGAAGACGTTTTTGCACTGGGCTGCAGAAAGGCTGATGTCCACCCGAGAGTGACAGAAAGCATTGATATCATTATTGAGTTTATCCAGACATTGATTGATAAAGGCTTCGCGTATGAATCAGAAGGGGATGTTTATTACCATACCCGTAAGTTCGATGAGTACGGTAAGCTGTCCCATCAGTCGATTGATGAGCTGAGGGTCGGTGCCCGCATTGCCGTCGGCGAAAAGAAACAGGATTCTCTTGACTTTGTTCTATGGAAAACAGCGAAGGAAGGGGAAATCGCGTGGGAGAGCCCTTGGGGGCAAGGAAGGCCGGGGTGGCATATTGAATGCTCGGCTATGGCAAAGAAATACCTCGGGGACACGATTGATATTCATGCCGGCGGACAGGATCTGGCTTTCCCGCATCATGAAAATGAGATCGCCCAGTCGGAAGCATTGACAGGCAAAACGTTTGCCCGCTATTGGATGCACAATGGCTATATTAATATCGACAACGAAAAAATGTCTAAATCACTGGGGAATTTCGTCCTGGTTCATGACATTATCCAAAAGCATGACCCGCAGGTTCTAAGATTTTTCATGCTGTCCGTACATTACAGACATCCGATTAACTACAGTGATGAGCTTCTGGAAAATACCCGCACAGGGCTGGAGCGCATTAAAACGTCTTATCATAATTTGCAGCACCGCAAAGAAGCAAGTGTGAACCTGACTGATAATAACCAGGAGTGGCTGGATAAAATAACCGCTCTTCATGAACAGTTCATTCAAGATATGGATGATGATTTCAATACAGCCAATGCCGTATCTATTTTGTTCGAACTGTCTAAGCTTGCGAATTATTATCTGATGGAGAAAAACACAGCTGTTGAAGTGATCGATGCTTTTACGAAAAAATTTGAAACGCTGTTTGATGTATTGGGTCTTTCTCTTGAAGAAACAAATGCTGTCCTTCTGGATGAAGAAATTGAACAGCTGATTGAGCAGAGGCAGCAGGCCAGAAAAGATCGTAATTTCGATCTGGCAGACAAAATCCGCGATCAGCTGAAAGAAATGAATATTATCCTTGAAGATACACCGCAGGGAATCAGATGGAAAAGAGGCTAAGCAATGCTTCACTATGAAAACAAAATAGATGAAAAACAATTGAATAGTCTTGCCTTGGCGTATATGGGAGATGCGGTATTTGAAACCTATATACGCCACCATCTCCTTCAAAATGGACGGGTTCGGCCTCATTTTCTCCATAAGGAGGCAACCCGATATGTTTCTGCAAAGGCCCAGTCCATAATCATTCATGAATTAATGGACTCTGAACGGCTGACCGAGGAAGAACTGGCAGTAGTCCGCAGGGGGCGAAATGCAAAGTCCGGTTCGGTGCCGAAAAATACAGATGTCCAAACATACAGGTACAGCACAGCTTTTGAATCTCTGATCGGCTATTTGTTTTTGTCGAAAAGACAGGAGCGGATGGAAGAGCTGATTCTGGAATCCATACATTTAGTTGAGAACAGGAAAGGAGGAGCGGCAAAATGAGCCAGGATTTTATCATTGGGAAGAATCCCGTTATTGAAGCATTAAAGTCAGAGAGGGATATTAATAAGATTTTTATTGCAGAAGGTTCGCAAAGCGGGCAGATGCAGCAGGTAATCGGTTTGGCGAAGTCCGCCGGGGTATTGGTCCAGTTCGTTCCCAAGAAAAAAATAGATGGGATGGCAGAGGGTAATCATCAGGGTGTCATCGCACAGGTTGCTGCTTATCAATATGCAGAAATCGATGATTTGTTTGCTGCTGCAGAAAAGAAAAACGAAGCAGCTTTCTTTTTACTGCTGGATGAGATAGAAGATCCGCATAATCTCGGGTCCATCATGAGAACGGCAGATGCAGTCGGAGCACATGGGATCATTATTCCGAAGAGAAGAGCGGTCGGGCTCACGGCAACTGTAGCTAAAGCCTCCACAGGAGCGATCGAGTATATCCCGGTTGTCCGGGTTACGAATATGGCCAGAACCATTGATGAATTAAAAGAAAGAGGCGTTTGGATAGCCGGTACCGATGCAAAAGGGAAACAAGACTTCCGTCAGATGGATGGAACGATGCCGTTAGGTCTTGTAATTGGAAGCGAAGGGAAAGGGATGGGCCGACTGATTCGCGATAAATGTGATTTTCTCATTAACCTGCCCATGGCTGGACACGTTACTTCCCTTAACGCATCAGTTGCTGCTGCGCTGCTCATGTATGAGGTTTATCGGAAACGGCACCCGCTTGAGGGATAGAAATGGACATCCTTCTTGTTGACGGATACAACATAATTGGTGCTTGGCCAGAACTCAGGGAGCTCAAAAACAAGGATTTATCGTCAGCCAGAGACCGCCTGATTGAAAAAATGGCCGAGTACCAGGGATATTCCGGGTACAAAGTGATTGTCGTGTTTGATGCCCATTATGTAAAGGGCACGGAAAAAAAGTTTAAGGATTCTAAGGTCGAAGTTATTTTTACAAGAAATAATGAAACGGCCGATGAACGCATTGAAAAAATGGCTATCGATCTCAGCAATATTAAAACCCAAATTCATGTGGCAACCTCCGATTTCACAGAGCAATGGGTCATATTTGGCCAGGGAGCCCTAAGAAAATCAGCAAGGGAGCTTCTCAATGAAATGAATTTGATTGAAAACAGCATTGAAAAAAAAGTAAAAAAAATTCAGCAGAAAAAGCCTGTATCCAAGATACCTCTCAGTGATGAAGTGGCAGAAATTTTTGAAAAATGGCGCAGAGGAGGACAATGAGCGGTTGACGCTTGAAAAAACCGTGCTGTATAATATTTCTAACCATGCTTGTACGGTCGGGGGGATCCTAGTGAGTGCTGACTTCAAGACAATCGACGAAAATCTTATAGACTTTATCCAGCTTGAGGACGAAGAAATAGTTGAGCTCGTGCATAAGGGCGAGAGTGAGGCTCTTGATTATCTGATTCATAAGTACCGCAATTTTGTCCGGGCAAAAGCAAGATCCTATTTTTTGATTGGCGCAGATAAAGAGGATATTGTACAAGAGGGAATGATCGGCTTATACAAGGCGATCCGCGATTTTAAAGAGGACAAGCTGTCTTCATTTAAAGCGTTTGCCGAGCTGTGCATCACCAGGCAAATCATAACCGCCATCAAGACAGCGACCCGCCAAAAGCATATTCCGCTAAACTCTTATGTGTCTTTGGACAAGCCCATTTATGATGAGGAATCGGACAGGACGCTTATGGATGTAATATCTGGGGCGAAGGTTATGGACCCTGAAGAGCTGATTATCAACCAGGAAGAATTTGATCACATTGAAGTGAAAATGTCAGAGCTTCTGAGTGACCTTGAACGAAAGGTGCTTGCCCTTTACTTGGATGGGCAGTCCTATCAGGAAATTTCCGAAGAACTGAACCGCCATGTTAAATCAATTGACAACGCCCTGCAGCGGGTGAAAAGAAAGCTGGAAAGATATTTGGAAGTGCGTGAATTTTCCCTGTAGACAGAATTTCCCAACACCTTGCTTTTTTTGCAGTTATTGACATGTTTTGGGGTGCGTGTTAAAGTTTTAAGGGCGTAATGTGACTTAGTAGGTGGAAATATGACTAAAAAGGTAATTTTGGCTTGCTCTGTATGTGGTTCCAGAAATTATTCCACTGCGGGCAAAAATGATTCTGCAAGGCTGGAGCTGAAGAAGTTCTGCAGCACATGCAGCGCTCATACGATCCATAAAGAAACAAAGTGATTATATAGATAAGAAGTTTGCTCTTTTAATAGTCTGAAGCCTGAGCGTTTTATGCAGACTGGAAGATTGGTTTGATTTTGAAGCCGCTTTCGCTTCTTGTTAAAGGATATATCTCTTGAAAGTTGGGGGTTACGAAATGCAGCGCATCGTGAATTTTTTCCGTGAAGTTGGCCGGGAAATGAGAAAGGTCAGCTGGCCTAAACGCAAAGAGCTGACAAACTATACTGTTACCGTTCTTGCTACAGTTACGTTCTTCGCTCTGTTTTTTGCAGTGATTGACCTGGGAATTTCTGAATTGATTCGTTTAATTCTTGAATAACCCCTGAGTTTCCATGGTATAATGGAGAATAACACAGGAAACATTTGCAAAGCCCGGAAACGGGTTTTTTAATTTGGTCAAAAATATAAATTGTTGAATACAGGGAGGGAAGGACGAACAAGTCCTCATAAATGGAAAAGAATTGGTATGTTGTTCATACGTACTCCGGCTATGAAAATAAAGTCAAAGCCAATCTGGAGAAGCGTGTTGAATCAATGGGTATGCAAGATAAGATCTTCCGCGTGGTAGTTCCGGAAGAAGAAGAAACAGAATTGAAAAACGGCAAGAAAAAAGTAGTGAAGCGCAAAGTCTTCCCTGGTTATGTACTAGTGGAAATCGTGATGACGGATGATTCCTGGTATGTAGTAAGAAATACTCCGGGTGTAACTGGATTCGTAGGTTCAGCAGGTTCTGGCTCAAAGCCGACCCCGCTATTGCCGGAAGAAGTTACGAACATTCTTAAGCACATGGGTGTTGAAGAAGCCCGCTTTGATATTAACTTTGAGATCGGTGAAACAGTTCAGGTGAAAGAAGGTCCATTTGCGAACTTCACAGGTACCATTGAAGATATTGATAAAGATAAGGCGAAGATTAAAGTGCTTGTTAACATGTTTGGCCGTGACACTCCGGTTGAGCTTGATTTTTCACAAATTGAAAAACTGTAAGAAGCAGCCTGCTGAAAGTACTTTTATATATCTTTGTAAAAAAACTTGAAATTGCCTTTGAAAAGTGATAATATTTCAAAGGTCAGTATGTCTCGGACAAAGAGACTGGACAATTGTTAAAAGTTCTTTATCTTAATATAAAGACTATAAGTTGAGTGGGAGGGAATTTTCCCTATTACCACATCACGGACTTTAAGGAGGTGTGTCTCGTGGCTAAAAAAGTAATCAAACTTGTAAAGCTGCAAATCCCTGCAGGTAAAGCAAACCCTGCACCACCAGTAGGACCGGCACTAGGTCAAGCAGGTGTTAACATCATGGGATTCTGTAAGGAATTTAACGCTCGCACAGCTGAACAAGCTGGCTTAATCATTCCTGTTGAAATCACGGTTTTTGAAGACCGTTCATTTACATTTATTACGAAAACTCCTCCTGCTGCAGTTCTTCTTAAGAAGGCGGCTGGAATCGAGTCTGGTTCTGGTGAACCAAACCGTAATAAAGTAGCAACAGTCAAGCGTGACAAGGTACGCGAGATTGCTGAAACAAAGATGCCCGATCTAAACGCTGCAAGTGTAGAAGCTGCAATGCGTATGGTTGAAGGTACTGCACGCAGCATGGGTATCGTTATCGAAGACTAATCCATGCATGAAGCAGATTTAGGGATGAGGTTGCGACGCTGAATTTTGTTTCACTCGCAACCTTTGTTCTGTCTAGAGCAGGCGCCTTTGACCGAGGCGCCTCCGCTTTTACTCGTGGGAGGTTATTCCGCTAAAACCACAATCAAGGAGGAAATAAAAATGGCTAAAAAAGGTAAGAAGTACGCAGAAGCTGCGAAGCTTGTTGATTCTTCAAAGGCTTACCCAATTGCTGAGGCGATTGAACTTGCGAAGAAAACTAATTTTGCGAAATTTGATGCAACTGTTGAGGTAGCATTCCGTCTTGGAGTTGACCCTAAGAAAGCTGACCAGCAAATCCGTGGAGCGGTTGTTCTTCCAAACGGAACTGGTAAAACTCAGCGCGTTCTTGTTTTCGCTAAGGGTGAAAAAGCGAAAGAAGCAGAAGCTGCTGGAGCAGATTTCGTAGGTGATTCTGAATACATCAACAAAATCAGCCAAGGCTGGTTCGACTTTGATGTAATCGTTGCTACACCTGACATGATGGGTGAAGTTGGTAAACTTGGCCGCGTATTAGGACCTAAAGGCTTAATGCCGAACCCTAAGACTGGTACAGTTACTTTTGACGTTCAAAAAGCAGTTAACGAAATCAAAGCAGGTAAAGTTGAATACCGTGTTGACAAAGCTGGTAACATCCACGTGCCAATCGGTAAAGTATCTTTCGAAGACGAAAAGCTTGTTGAAAACTTCAACACTATTTTCGATACAATGATGAAAGTGAAGCCTGCTGCTGCTAAAGGAACTTACATGAAGAACGTTTCTGTTACTTCTACTATGGGACCTGGCGTAAAAGTAGATCCTTCATCTGTTGCAGTAAAATAATAACAATTGACATTCTAAAATACATGCTGTAATATGTATTTTGTTGTTAAAATATAATAACATTTGTGCCGTAGACAGCAGGTGCCTAATTGCTTAATTTCCTGCCGAGGTATTACGATAGAATTGCTTTTTCTTGCTATTGTATACTTCCTCCATGTCTGCAAAGTCATGGAGGTTTTTTATTGGGACGGTATGAATGTAGAAATTCTACAGGAGGTGTAAGGATGAGCAGCGTTATCGAACAAAAGAAACAAATCGTAGAAGAAATTGCTGATAAGCTTAAATCAAGTTTATCAACAGTTGTTGTTGACTACCGTGGTCTTACTGTTGCTGAAGTTACTGAACTTCGTAAACAGCTTCGTGAAGCTGGCGTAGAATTCAAAGTATACAAGAATTCAATGACTCGCCGTGCTGCTGAAGCTGCTGAACTTTCGGGTTTAAACGAAGCTTTAACTGGACCTAACGCAATCGCGTTCAGCACAGAAGATGTAGTTGCTCCAGCGAAAATCCTTAATGATTTCGCGAAAAAGCACGAAGCACTTGAAATTAAAGCAGGTGTAATCGAAGGAAACGTCGCTTCAGTAGAAGATATCAAAGCTCTTGCTGAACTACCATCACGCGAAGGCTTGCTTTCTATGCTACTCAGCGTACTTCAAGCACCTATCCGCAATCTTGCTCTTGCTGCAAAAGCTGTTGCAGATCAAAAAGAAGAACAAGGCGCGTAAGTTGATTTTAGCGTTAACCTAATAGATTCAAACCAAAAATAAGGAGGAAACATAATCATGACTAAAGAACAAATCATTGAAGCAGTTAAAAATATGACTGTTTTAGAACTTAACGACTTAGTAAAAGCTATCGAAGAAGAATTTGGTGTAACTGCTGCTGCTCCTGTAGCTGTAATGGGCGGAGCTGCTGGTGGAGACGCTGCTGCTGAGAAAACTGAATTTGACGTTGTTCTTGCTTCTGCAGGCGACCAAAAAATCAAAGTTATCAAAGTGGTACGTGAAATCACAGGTCTTGGACTTAAAGAAGCAAAAGAACTTGTTGACAACACTCCAAAAGCTCTTAAAGAAGGCGTTTCTAAAGAAGAAGCTGAAGAAGTTAAAGCTAAGCTTGAAGAAGTTGGAGCTGGCGTTGAAGTTAAGTAATAACATTTATGAAAAGTCCGCTGTTTAAGCGGGCTTTTTGTTTTGCTGTAAAATGTATAATTTTGTTCTGTGGGAACTGTCTACTAAACAAGGAACGGTTCGTCGGCTTTATCATCGCATGACTAAAAGCATAGCGTTTAGGAGGAGCCCCTGTCCCTTGAGGTGCCGGGGGAGGACAAGGCGCTTCCGCTTTTCGGCAACCTTTTTGCTTTTTGGTGGGCAATCCTATATAATTCCTTCGAAACCACTTAATTGTGATTCTCCTATTTTCTTCTTATATATTCTCCCTGGAGGTGATTTCATGTCTGAACACTACTATTCCCAAACGCAAAAAGTTGAAAGCAGCCCTAAAACCTGGAGTTATACTCTAAAGGAGTATCCATTCCGCTTTAAAACAGATAATGGTGTTTTTTCAAAGGGTGAAGTGGATTTTGGTTCAAGATTATTAATTGAGACTTTTGAAGAGCCGGAAGCAAAAGGCAACATTCTTGATGTCGGCTGCGGATACGGGCCCATCGGGCTGACTGCAGCAAAGCTGATGCCTGCACGGACAGTTCATATGGTTGATGTAAATGAGAGGGCACTTGGACTTGCGAAAGAAAATGCTGAATTGAACGGCATTAAAAATGTGCAAATCTATGAAAGTGACCGCCTTGAAAGTACAAAAGGCAATAAGTTTGCGGCCATTCTGACAAACCCGCCGATCCGCGCCGGGAAAAAGGTTGTTCATGATATTTTTGAACAAAGTTTTAACTCGCTGGTTTCTGGAGGTGAGCTATGGGTTGTTATCCAGAAGAAGCAGGGTGCACCATCGGCCATTGATAAACTGACAGAGTTATTCGGCGAAGTGGAGACGGCAGAAAAGAAAAAAGGCTATTTCATTTTAAGAGCAAAAAAAGATTGACTTGACTTTTTTGCTATGATAGTATTGTAAAATGCCAACATATTATATTTCTATTTATAACTAAATTTATCTAATAGTTGTATAAATTTGGTTTTAATGGGAAAGCTAACAAAATAATAGTCGTATTGTGAAAATGTGGTTTTTGAAGTGAAAACCCTTTTTCTTTTTGTCTTATAAGAATGGAGGTTTGGCTTGCGTCCCTGTACTTTTTTGGGAAAAGTCCGGCTTCTAAGCCAGTTCGCTGGCGGCTTTTTGCGCCATCGGTTCAGGGTCTTATGCTTGTTGCCGATAGGCAGGCGCTCTTTAGCTTTTCTTATAAGGTGATATAAATTGCTATTAGCAACAATAACGCTTGATTTGAGGGGTGAATCAGTTGACAGGTCAACTAGTTCAGTATGGACGACACCGCCAACGTAGAAGTTACGCACGAATCAGTGAAGTTTTAGAATTACCAAATCTAATCGAAATCCAAACCTCTTCTTATCAATGGTTTCTTGATGAGGGTTTACGAGAAATGTTCCATGATATTTCTCCGATTGAAGACTTTACTGGTAATTTGTCGCTTGAATTTATTGATTACAGCCTTGGCGAACCAAAATATTCCGTTGAGGAATCGAAAGAACGAGATGTTACATATTCTGCACCTTTACGTGTGAAAGTGCGTCTTGTAAACAAAGAAACAGGCGAAGTTAAAGACCAGGATGTCTTTATGGGTGACTTCCCGCTTATGACAGAGACAGGTACGTTCGTTATTAACGGAGCGGAACGTGTCATTGTATCCCAGTTAGTACGTTCACCGAGCGTATATTTCAGTGGAAAGCTTGATAAAAACGGGAAAAAAGGCTTTACAGCAACCGTAATCCCGAACCGCGGCGCTTGGCTTGAGTATGAAACAGATGCCAAGGACGTCGTATACGTCAGAATAGATCGTACTCGGAAACTGCCCGTTACGGTTCTTTTGCGTGCACTTGGGTTCGGCTCTGATCAAGAGATCATCGATTTGATTGGAGACAACGAGTACATTCGCAACACTCTTGAAAAAGATAATACTGAAAGTACAGACAAAGCGCTACTTGAAATTTATGAGCGTCTTCGTCCGGGCGAACCGCCAACGGTTGAAAATGCGAAAAGCTTGCTTGTCTCAAGATTTTTCGATCCAAAGCGCTATGACCTGGCGAATGTTGGACGCTATAAGATCAATAAGAAGCTTCATATTAAAAATCGCCTGTTCGGTCAAAAATTGGCTGAAACGCTTGTGGATCCAGAGACTGGGGAGATCATTGCGGAAAAAGGCGTTACGCTTGACCGCCGCACATTAGACAGAATTCTTCCTAACCTGGAGAAGGATATCGGCTTTAAAACCGTAAGCCTTTTAGGCGGAGTAGTAGATGATGAAGTATTGCTTCAGTCTATTAAGATTTATTCGCCTAATGAAGATGGCGAAAAAGTCATCAATGTAATCGGCAATGCCTACGTTGAAGAAGCAGTGAAAAACATTTCACCTTCTGACATCATTGCATCAATCAGTTATTTCTTTAACCTTCTGCATGCTGTAGGAGATACAGATGATATTGACCATCTTGGAAACAGGCGTCTGCGTTCAGTCGGAGAACTATTGCAGAACCAGTTCCGTATCGGTCTTTCCCGTATGGAGCGTGTGGTCCGCGAGAGAATGTCCATCCAGGATACAAATACTATTACACCTCAGCAGCTGATTAATATCCGTCCTGTTATTGCGTCAATTAAAGAGTTCTTTGGAAGCTCTCAGTTGTCCCAGTTCATGGACCAGACAAATCCGCTTGCTGAACTGACACATAAACGCCGTCTTTCTGCGTTAGGACCAGGCGGTCTGACACGTGAACGTGCCGGCTTCGAAGTACGTGATGTTCACTACTCTCACTATGGCCGTATGTGTCCGATTGAAACGCCGGAGGGACCAAACATCGGTTTGATTAACTCCTTATCTTCATTTGCGAAGGTAAACCGTTTCGGATTTATTGAAACACCATATCGCCGAATTGACCCTGAAACCGGAAAAGTTACATCCCGCATCGACTATCTGACAGCTGATGAAGAGGATAACTATGTAGTGGCCCAGGCGAATGCGCTTCTTGGTGACGACGGTTCATTCCTTGACGAAGAAGTAGTTGCCCGTTTCAAAGGTGAAAACACAGTTGTGAAACGCGACCGTGTCGACTACATGGATGTATCGCCTAAGCAGGTAGTTTCTGCTGCGACAGCATGTATTCCATTCCTGGAAAACGATGACTCCAACCGTGCCCTTATGGGAGCGAACATGCAGCGTCAGGCTGTGCCTTTGATGCAGCCGGAAGCGCCAAGAGTTGGTACTGGTATGGAATATGTATCTGGTAAAGACTCAGGTGCTGCAGTTATCTGTAAGCATGAGGGAATTGTTGAGCATGTAGAAGCGCGCGAAGTTTGGGTTCGCCGCATTCAAAATGTGGATGGCCAGGAAGTGAAAGGCGATCTTGATAAATACAGAATGCTTAAATTCATCCGTTCCAACCAGGGAACTTGCTACAACCAGCGCCCAATCGTTGCTGTAGGCAACCGTGTAACTAAAGGGGAAATCCTTGCTGACGGACCTTCCATGGAACTTGGTGAATTAGCGCTTGGACGCAACGTACTTGTCGCGTTCATGACATGGGATGGATATAACTACGAGGATGCGATCATTATGAGTGAGCGCCTTGTAAAAGATGATGTTTATACATCTATCCACATTGAAGAATATGAATCAGAATCACGCGATACAAAGCTTGGACCTGAAGAGATCACAAGAGATATCCCTAACGTTGGGGAAGATGCACTGCGCAATCTGGACGAACGCGGAATTATCCGCACAGGTGCGGAAGTAAAAGACGGCGACCTTCTTGTTGGTAAAGTAACTCCTAAAGGGGTAACTGAACTGACAGCTGAAGAAAGGCTATTGCACGCTATCTTTGGTGAAAAAGCACGTGAAGTCCGTGATACTTCCCTTCGCGTCCCACACGGCGGAGGCGGTATCGTACTCGATGTTAAAGTGTTTAACAGGGAAGATGGAGATGAACTTCCTCCAGGTGTTAACCAGCTTGTGCGTGTATATATCGTTCAGAAGCGTAAAATCTCTGAAGGTGACAAGATGGCCGGACGCCACGGTAACAAAGGTGTTATCTCCCGTATTTTACCGGAAGAAGACATGCCTTACCTGCCGGATGGCACTCCAGTAGACATCATGTTAAACCCTCTTGGGGTTCCATCGCGTATGAACATCGGACAGGTGCTTGAGCTTCACCTTGGTATGGCTGCCAGAGCACTAGGCATTCACGTAGCATCTCCTGTATTCGATGGTGCACGCGAGGAAGATGTGTGGGCAACGATCGAAGAAGCAGGGATGGCACGTGATGCAAAGACTGTCCTTTATGATGGACGTTCAGGCGAGCCGTTTGACAACCGTGTATCAGTAGGTGTCATGTATATGATCAAACTGGCGCACATGGTAGATGACAAGCTCCATGCCCGTTCAACAGGACCTTACTCTCTTGTTACGCAGCAGCCATTGGGCGGTAAAGCTCAGTTCGGCGGACAGCGTTTCGGTGAGATGGAGGTTTGGGCACTTGAAGCATATGGTGCTGCCTATACACTTCAGGAAATCTTAACGGTTAAGTCCGATGACGTCGTTGGACGTGTTAAGACTTATGAATCAATCGTCAAAGGCGAAAATGTTCCTGAACCTGGCGTACCGGAGTCATTCAAGGTACTAATCAAAGAACTTCAAAGTTTAGGTATGGATGTTAAGATCCTTTCTGGCGATGAAAAAGAAATTGAAATGCGCGACATGGAAGATGAAGATGATGTTCAGCAGGCTGAATCATTAACAATCGCTCCGGAAACGCAAAACGAAGAGCAGGTAGTTACGAAAGAATAATTTAATATAAAATTCCTAAATCCCTGGGCGCTCCGCCTTAAATGGCGGAGGCTGCTGGGGATATTATTGGCACATTCGCTGCTGTTTGAGCAATAAGGGTAAAACCCGGAGATCAAAAGGGAGGTAGGCCCCTTGCTAGATGTAAATAATTTTGAGTATATGAAAATAGGTCTTGCTTCACCGGATAAGATACGCTCTTGGTCACATGGTGAGGTTAAGAAGCCTGAAACGATCAACTATCGTACATTAAAACCCGAAAAAGACGGTTTATTCTGCGAACGCATTTTCGGACCGACGAAAGACTGGGAATGTCACTGCGGAAAGTATAAGCGTGTTCGATACAAAGGCGTTGTCTGTGATCGATGCGGCGTTGAAGTAACACGTGCAAAAGTGCGCCGTGAAAGAATGGGCCACATTGAACTTGCAGCCCCTGTATCCCACATTTGGTACTTCAAAGGCATCCCAAGCCGTATGGGTCTTGTGCTGGACATGTCTCCGCGTGCACTTGAGGAAGTTATTTACTTCGCTTCTTATGTTGTAACGGATCCTGGCGATACGGCTCTTGAAAAGAAGCAGCTGCTTTCCGAAAAAGAATACCGTGCATACCGTGAAAAGTACGGAAACAAGTTCCAGGCATCCATGGGTGCTGAATCCATTAAGAAACTTCTTTCTGACATAGACCTCAACAAAGAAGTAGATACCCTTAAAGAGGAACTGAAAACTGCCCAGGGCCAGCGACGCACTCGTGCTATTAAGCGCCTGGAAGTTCTTGAAGCTTTCCGCGGCTCTGGAAATGAGCCATCCTGGATGATTCTTGACGTTCTTCCGGTTATTCCTCCGGAGCTTCGTCCGATGGTACAGCTGGATGGCGGACGTTTTGCCACTTCCGACTTAAATGATCTGTACCGCCGTGTAATCAACCGCAACAACCGCCTAAAGCGTTTATTGGACCTTGGTGCTCCAAGCATTATTGTTCAAAACGAAAAGCGCATGCTTCAGGAAGCAGTAGATGCGCTAATCGATAACGGCCGCCGCGGAAGACCGGTAACAGGACCAGGAAACCGTCCGTTAAAATCCCTGTCGCATATGCTTAAAGGGAAGCAGGGACGTTTCCGCCAGAACTTGCTTGGTAAGCGTGTTGACTATTCAGGACGTTCGGTTATCGTCGTAGGACCAAACTTAAAAATGTACCAGTGCGGACTTCCGAAAGAAATGGCATTGGAATTATTCAAGCCATTCGTTATGAAGGAATTGGTGGAAAAAGGCTTAGCCCACAACATCAAGTCTGCAAAACGCAAGATCGAAAGAGTGCAGCCGGAAGTTTGGGATGTTCTTGAAAGTGTCATTAAAGAGCACCCTGTATTGCTTAACCGTGCCCCAACTCTTCACAGACTCGGCATCCAGGCGTTTGAACCGACATTGGTGGAAGGACGCGCTATTCGTCTTCACCCGCTTGTGTGTACTGCATACAACGCAGACTTTGACGGTGACCAAATGGCTGTTCACGTGCCGCTTTCAGCAGAAGCGCAGGCAGAAGCCCGCTTGCTGATGCTTGCAGCACAGAACATCCTGAACCCGAAAGACGGTAAGCCAGTTGTTACCCCTTCACAGGACATGGTTTTAGGTAACTACTACCTGACACTTGAAAGAGCCGGCGCTGTCGGAGAAGGCATGATCTTCAATGATACAAGCGAAGCACTGCTTGCCTATCAGAATGGCTATGTTCATTTGCATACAAGAGTAGCTGTCCATGCTGGATCCTTGAATAACCAGACATTCACTGAAGAACAAAATAAAAAGCTTTTATTAACTACGGTTGGTAAGCTTGTTTTCAACGAGATTCTGCCTGAGACATTCCCATATATCAACGAGCCTACAAAAGAAAACCTTGAGATTGAAACTCCTGAGAAATACTTTGTAGAGCCTGCTACTGATGTAGCTGCTGTTATCAAGGAAATGCCTCTAATAGATCCGTTTAAGAAAAAGATCCTTGGAAACATCATTGCGGAAGTCTTCAAACGCTTCAAAATCACTGAAACGTCTAAAATGCTTGACCGCATGAAAAACCTTGGATTCAGATACTCCACAAAAGCCGGCATCACGGTTGGTGTAGCTGACATCGTGGTATTGGGCGAGAAGCAGGAAATTATCCACGAAGCACAAAGCAAGGTTGATAATGTCATGAAACAGTTCAGACGCGGTCTTATTACCGAAGATGAGCGTTATGATCGTGTCATTTCAATCTGGAGTGCGGCGAAGGATAATATCCAGGCAAAATTGATGAAGTCATTGGATAAATCCAACCCAATCTTCATGATGAGTGACTCCGGTGCCCGTGGTAACGCATCCAACTTCACTCAGTTAGCTGGTATGCGCGGACTCATGGCCAACCCGGCTGGACGTATCATTGAATTACCGATTAAATCAAGTTTCCGTGAAGGCTTAACAGTACTCGAGTACTTTATTTCTACACACGGTGCCCGTAAAGGTCTTGCTGATACAGCCCTTAAAACAGCTGACTCAGGTTACCTGACTCGCCGCCTTGTTGACGTAGCGCAGGATGTCATCGTTCGTGATGATGATTGTGGAACTGACCGCGGCTTGCTGATCGCATCTCTTAAAGATGGTACTGAAGTCATTGAAGCGCTTGAAGAGCGTCTGATAGGCCGTTATGCAAGAAGAAATATCAGGCATCCTGAGACAGATGAAGTTATTGTAGCTGAAAACGGATTGATCACTGAAGATATTGCAGTTGAAATTGTTTCAGCCGGCATCGAAAAAGTATGGATCCGTTCCGCGTTCACATGTAACACACGTCATGGGGTTTGTAAGAAGTGCTACGGCCGCAACCTGGCAACCGGACAAGAGGTTGAAGTTGGTGAAGCAGTAGGTATCATCGCTGCCCAATCCATCGGTGAACCAGGTACGCAGTTAACAATGCGTACGTTCCATACCGGTGGGGTAGCAGGAGACGATATCACTCAAGGTTTACCGCGTATCCAGGAAATCTTCGAAGCGCGTAACCCTAAAGGTCAGGCAGTCATTTCTGAAATTGATGGTGTGGTAGTTGGCATCAATGAAGGCCGTGACCGTCAGCATGAGATTGTTGTTCAGGGTGAAGTGGAGTCCAAGACGTATACAGCACCTTATACAGCCCGCTTAAAAGTAGCTGTAAATGATGAAGTAGTCCGTGGACAGGAATTGACTGAAGGTTCTATTGACCCTAAAGAATTAATTAAAGTAAAAGATGTAACAGCTGTTCAAGAATACTTGCTGCGTGAAGTTCAGAAGGTATACCGCATGCAGGGTGTTGAAATTGGCGATAAGCACATCGAGGTAATGGTACGCCAGATGCTTCGCAAAGTGCGTGTAATTGATGCGGCAGAAACAGATGTACTGCCAGGTACTCTGCTTGATATCCATCAATTTACAGACGCCAACGAAAAAGCCCTTCTTGCTGGCAAAATGCCTGCAACAGGACGTCCGGTTCTGCTTGGTATCACAAAAGCATCTCTTGAAACAGATTCATTCTTATCTGCAGCATCCTTCCAGGAGACGACAAGAGTTCTTACCGATGCAGCGATTAAAGGCAAGCGCGATGAGCTTCTTGGCCTGAAAGAGAATGTAATTATTGGTAAGCTTGTTCCTGCCGGAACAGGTATGCAGCGCTACAGAAGAGCAGAGCCTTATACAAACGAGGAAACTGCTGAAGATACTGTTACTGTAGAATAATTTAATAATTGCGGTGCTTGCTTATTACCAGCAAGTACCGCATTTTAAAGTAAATAAATGAAATAAAAATCATTTTGCTTGTTGACATCGAAAAATGAAGATGGTACTATAGCAAAGGTGCTCCTATTCACCGGATACTTTGGAGGATGTCGTAAATGTCTTATGATAAAGTATTGCAGGCAAAAAGTTTTATTGTAGGAACAAAGCAAACGGTCAAAGCTCTCAAACTGGGAACAATCGATGAAGTCGTAGTCGCCAGTGATGCTGATCCTAGGGTTACAGCTAAAGTGGTTAGTACAGCGAATGAGATGGACGTTCCGATTGTGTATGTTGATTCGATGAAAAAGCTCGGTAAAGCATGCGGAATCGAAGTTGGGGCAGCAGCTGTTGCCATATCTTTTTAAAAACTGTTTTTGTAGATTGCTATCTGCAAGAACTTTGTTTTTGCATCAAAATGAACCACCTGGATGTGTGGGCTTAAACAAATTCGAAGGGAGGAAAAACAAATGCCTACTATTAATCAATTAGTGCGCAAGCCGCGTCAAACTAAATCTGAGAAGTCTAATTCACCTGCGCTAAACAAAGGTTACAACAGCTTTAAGAAAGCACAAACTAATGTAGCTTCACCTCAAAAGCGTGGTGTATGTACTCGTGTTGGTACAATGACTCCTAAGAAACCGAACTCAGCATTGCGTAAGTATGCACGTGTTCGTTTAACAAATGGTATCGAGGTTAATGCTTACATTCCTGGTATCGGACACAACTTGCAAGAGCACAGTGTAGTGTTAATCCGTGGAGGTCGTGTAAAAGACTTACCGGGTGTACGTTACCACATTGTGCGCGGCGCTTTAGATACTGCTGGTGTTAACAACCGTATGCAAGGCCGTTCTAAGTACGGTGCTAAGCGTCCAAAAGCAGCAAAAAAATAATTCTATTAAATAGATAAAGATTTTTGAAAGGAGGAAAAATCCATGCCACGTAAAGGTCCTGTAGCAAAAAGAGACGTATTGCCTGATCCGATTTATAACTCAAAGCTTGTTAGCCGCCTCATTAATAAAATGATGGTTGACGGTAAGAGAGGTAAATCACAAGCAATTCTTTATTCTGCATTCGACATCATTAGCGAACGTACTGGCAAAGAGCCAATGGAAGTATTCGATCAAGCGCTTAAAAACATCATGCCTGTACTTGAAGTAAAAGCACGCCGTGTAGGTGGAGCAAACTACCAAGTACCAGTTGAGGTGCGTCCAGATCGCCGTACTACACTAGGTCTTCGCTGGTTAGTGAACTATTCTCGTCTTCGCGGTGAGAAAACAATGGAAGAGCGTTTAGCTAACGAAATTCTTGATGCAGCTAACAATACTGGTGCATCAGTGAAGAAACGTGAAGATACACACAAAATGGCAGAAGCAAACAAAGCGTTTGCTCACTACCGCTGGTAAGATTTCAGCTTAACTAAAATAACACTCATACTAGGAAGGAGAAAGACCCAATGGCAAGAGAGTTCTCCTTAGAAAATACTCGCAATATCGGCATCATGGCTCACATTGATGCCGGTAAAACAACTACCACTGAACGTGTTCTTTACTACACTGGTCGTATTCATAAGATTGGTGAAACTCACGAAGGTGCATCTCAGATGGACTGGATGGAGCAAGAGCAGGAGCGTGGCATCACAATCACTTCTGCAGCGACAACTGCACAGTGGAAAGGCCACCGCGTAAACATTATCGATACACCTGGACACGTAGACTTCACAGTAGAGGTTGAACGTTCATTACGTGTACTTGATGGTGCGGTAGCTGTACTTGATGCTCAATCTGGTGTTGAGCCGCAAACTGAAACAGTTTGGCGTCAGGCAACAACTTACGGAGTACCGCGTGTGGTATTCGTAAATAAAATGGATAAACTTGGTGCAGATTTCTTGTACTCATTGAAGACACTTCATGATCGTTTACAAGCAAATGCAGCAGCAATCCAATTGCCAATCGGGGCTGAAGATCAGTTTGAAGGCATCATTGACCTTATTGAAATGAAAGCTACGTTCTACGGTAATGACTTAGGTACTGATATCGAAGATCGTGAAATTCCAGAGGAATACAAGGATCAAGCTGAAGAGTACCGTGAAAAGCTAATTGAAGCGGTAGCAGAACTTGATGAAGAATTAATGGAAAAGTATCTTGGCGGTGAAGAAATCACTAACGATGAGCTAAAAGCGGCTATTCGTAAAGGTACTGTTAATGTTGAATTCTACCCTGTAATCTGTGGATCTGCTTTCAAAAATAAAGGTGTTCAAAAAATGCTTGATGCAGTAATTGATTACCTTCCATCTCCATTAGATGTGCCAGCTATTAAAGGTACACTTCCGGATACAGATGAAGAGGTTACTCGTCCATCAAGCGATGACGCGCCATTCTCTGCTTTAGCATTTAAAGTTATGACCGACCCTTATGTTGGTAAACTTACATTCTTCCGTGTATACTCTGGTACTTTGAGCTCAGGTTCATATGTGCAAAATTCTACTAAAGGAAAGCGCGAACGTGTAGGACGTATCCTGCAAATGCACGCTAATTCCCGTGAAGAGATTTCACAAGTGCATGCTGGAGATATCGCTGCAGCTGTAGGGCTGAAAGACACTACAACTGGTGACACTCTATGTGATGAAAAGAATCTTGTAATTCTTGAGTCAATGGAATTCCCGGAGCCAGTTATCCAATTATCTATTGAGCCTAAGTCTAAGGCTGACCAAGATAAGATGACAACTGCTCTTCAAAAACTTCAAGAAGAAGATCCAACATTCCGCGCGCATACTGATCAGGAAACTGGACAGGTTATTATCGCGGGTATGGGTGAACTTCACCTTGATATCCTAGTTGACCGTATGAGACGTGAATTTAAAGTGGAAGCTAACGTTGGTGCACCTCAGGTTGCATATCGTGAAACATTCCGCGGTTCAGCACAAGTTGAAGGTAAATTCGCTCGTCAATCCGGTGGACGCGGACAATTCGGTCATGTTTGGATTGAGTTCTCTCCTAACGAAGAAGGAAAAGGATTCGAATTTGAAAACGGCATTGTTGGTGGTGTGGTTCCGCGTGAATACATTCCTGCTGTACAAGCCGGTCTTGAAGATTCACTTGATCGTGGTGTACTTGCTGGGTATCCATTAGTGGATATTAAAGCAAGATTGTTTGATGGATCTTACCATGATGTCGATTCATCTGAAATGGCGTTTAAAATCGCTGCATCTATGGCGCTTAAAAATGCTGCATCAAAATGTAACCCGGTTATTCTTGAACCAATTATGAGAATAGAAGTAATTATTCCAGAAGAATACCTGGGAGATATAATGGGTAATGTTACTTCTCGTCGTGGTCGTGTAGAAGGTATGGAAGCACGCGGTAATGCGCAAGTTGTTCGTGCGATGGTTCCGCTTTCTGAAATGTTTGGCTATGCAACGTCACTGCGTTCTAGCACACAGGGTCGTGGAGTGTTCTCTATGCACTTTGACCATTATGAAGAAGTACCTAAATCAATTTCTGAAGAAATCATCAAAAAAAATAAAGGTGAATAATTGATTTTACCTTTTTAATAAAGTATAACTACTATTGTAGGCAAATAGCGCTGTGGGAAGGGAAACCTCTCCACAGCAAAAATTACTTAACTTTTATAATCTGAAGGAGGATTTTTCAAATGGCAAAAGCTAAATTCGACCGTTCAAAACCCCATGTTAACATCGGTACAATCGGACACGTTGACCATGGTAAAACTACTTTAACTGCAGCTATCACAACTGTTCTTTCTAAAAAAGGCGGCGGTGAAGCACGCGGATACGATCAAATCGACGCGGCTCCAGAAGAGCGCGAGCGTGGAATCACAATCTCAACTGCACACGTTGAGTACGAAACTGAAAACCGTCACTATGCACACGTTGACTGCCCAGGTCACGCTGACTATGTTAAAAACATGATCACTGGTGCTGCTCAAATGGACGGCGGTATCCTAGTAGTATCTGCTGCTGACGGCCCAATGCCACAAACTCGTGAGCACATCCTTCTTTCTCGTCAGGTTGGTGTACCTTTCCTTGTTGTATTCATGAACAAGTGTGACATGGTTGACGATGAAGAACTACTTGAATTAGTAGAAATGGAAGTTCGTGACCTTCTTTCTGAGTACGAATTCCCTGGTGATGATATCCCAGTAATCAAAGGTTCTGCTCTTAAAGCTCTTGAAGGAGATGCTGAGTGGGAAGCTAAAATCGAAGAGCTTATGGCTGCAGTTGATGAGTACATCCCAACTCCAACTCGTGACACTGATAAGCCTTTCATGATGCCTGTTGAGGATGTATTCTCAATCACTGGCCGTGGTACTGTTGCTACAGGACGTGTTGAGCGTGGACAAGTTAAAGTCGGTGACGTTATTGAAATCATCGGTCTTGCTGAAGAGCCAAAATCAACTACTGTAACAGGTGTAGAAATGTTCCGTAAGCTTCTTGACTATGCTGAAGCTGGTGACAACATCGGTGCCCTTCTTCGTGGTGTAGCACGTGAAGATATCCAACGTGGACAAGTACTTGCTAAGCCAGGTTCTATCACTCCACACACTAAGTTCAAAGCTGAAGTATACGTTCTTTCAAAAGAAGAAGGTGGACGTCACACTCCATTCTTCACAAACTACCGTCCTCAGTTCTACTTCCGTACAACTGATGTAACTGGTATCTGTAATCTTCCTGAAGGCGTAGAAATGGTTATGCCTGGAGATAACATCGAAATGACTGTAGAACTAATTGCTCCAATCGCTATCGAAGAAGGTACTAAGTTCTCTATCCGTGAGGGTGGACGTACTGTAGGCGCTGGCGTAGTTGCTACAATCCAAGAGTAATTGTAATAGATAAAAACAGATGGGTGACGACCCATCTGTTTTTTTGTTTTTTTATAAGATTTCACACTTGGAAAACTTGTCTCTATATATTTACTTACATCTAAATATCTTAATAACCAAAAGTTTCTTCATAAGTAAATCACGGGACTTATACTAAGGAGTGGAAACAAATTTAACGAATCACTTCATTCTCTGCTGCTGAACCAATCATGATCATGGAAAGCATCTAATATAAATTACTTTCTTCTATAGTATAATCACTTCTCCAAACAACCCGGCTGAAGTCATCCTGAATTACCTAAATCAAATATTTAGACTTCTTCGCATACTATTGAAAACTTCATACTCAGCAGTTATAATAGTAAAAGTGTGCGAAACATAAAGAAATAACATATACATGTTGCATTTCATTTATTGTTTCTGTATAATAGACAATGTTGGTCTTTGACTGCGATGATGTGAAAGGTTGCTGACACACCCGGCCGCTTTGCCATGGCGAGTGTGTGGGAAATTTTCACGGAGAATGTCTATATTAAAATAGGCGAAAAGGAGGGAAAATAATGGCAAAACAAAAAATTCGTATTCGTTTAAAAGCGTATGATCACAGAATTCTTGATCAATCAGCAGAAAAGATTGTTGAGACTGCAAAACGTTCTGGTGCGGCTGTTTCAGGTCCGATTCCATTACCAACTGAAAAGTCTATTTACACAATCCTTCGTGCGGTTCACAAGTACAAAGACTCTCGTGAACAGTTCGAAATGCGTACGCATAAGCGTCTAATCGACATCGTTAACCCAACACCGCAAACGGTTGATTCTCTAATGCGTTTAGACTTACCGTCTGGTGTAGATATCGAAATCAAACTTTAATCAATAAATAATTATAAGAAACTTAGGAGGTGTGACTGAAATGACCAAAGGAATCTTAGGAAGAAAGATTGGTATGACTCAAGTATTTGCTGAAAACGGTGATCTTATCCCGGTAACAGTTGTTGAGGCAGCTCCAAACGTTGTTCTTCAAATGAAGTCAGTTGAAACTGATGGATATGAAGCAATCCAGCTTGGATTTGAAGATAAGCGTGAAAAGCTATCCAACAAACCTGAAAAAGGGCATGTTGCTAAAGCAAACACTGCTCCTAAGCGCTTCGTACGCGAATTCCGCGGAGCTGATTTAGGACAATATGAAGTTGGTCAAGAAGTCAAAGTTGATATATTCGCAGAAGGCGAAACTGTTGATGTAACAGGAATCTCAAAGGGTAAAGGTTTCCAGGGTGCCATCAAGCGCCACGGACAATCTCGCGGGCCTATGGCTCACGGTTCTCGTTACCACCGTCGCCCTGGTTCAATGGGTCCTGTAGCTCCAAACCGTGTATTCAAAGGTAAATTATTACCTGGACGTATGGGCGGAGAGCAAATCACTGTACAAAACCTTGAAATCGTTAAAGTTGATGCTGAGCGCAACTTACTATTGATCAAAGGTAACGTACCTGGTGCTAGAAAAGCATTAGTAAAAATCAAAAGTGCGGTAAAAGCATAATAATTAAACCGGAAAGGAGGAAAACAGAATGCCGAAAGTAGCATTGTTTAACCAAAGCGGATCAAAAGTTGGTGATATCGAACTTAATGATGTGATCTTTGGTATCGAGCCTAACCAGCACGTATTATTCGAAGCCGTTGTTATGCAAAGAGCTTCTTTACGTCAAGGGACTCATAAAACTAAAATTCGTTCTGAAGTAGCGGGCGGAGGACGCAAGCCATGGCGCCAAAAAGGCACAGGCCGTGCACGTCAAGGTTCAATCCGTTCACCACAATGGCGCGGAGGCGGTACTGTATTTGGTCCTGTACCACGCAGCTACAGCTACAAACTACCTAAAAAGGTTCGCCGTCTGGCAATTAAATCTGCGTTATCTTCTAAAGTGTTAGAAGAAAACATCCTAGTATTAGAAGGCCTTGCTTTCGAAACTCCTAAAACAAAAGACTTCAAAGGATTATTAACTGGTCTTTCTGTTGATTCAAAAGCACTTATCGTAACTGCTGACCTAGATGAAAACGTGGCATTATCTGCTCGAAACATCCCTGGTGTAACAGTTGTGTCTGCTTCTGGAATCACTGTTTTAGATGTTTTAAACCATGATAAGCTTATCATGACGAAAGCAGCGGTTGAAAAAGTAGAGGAGGTGCTTGCATAATGGATGCACGCGAAATCATTAAGCGCCCCGTAATCACTGAACGTTCTACTGATATTATGGCTGATAAAAAATATACGTTCGAAGTTGACGTACGAGCTAACAAAACTCAAGTTAAGGACGCTGTAGAGGAAATCTTTGGCGTTAAAGTTGAGAAAGTTAACATCATGAACTACAAAGGTAAGTTCAAGCGTATGGGTAAATTTGGCGGTTACACTAACAAACGCCGTAAAGCGATCGTTAAATTAACAGCTGAAAGCCAAGAAATCGAGCTATTTGAAGCTTAAAATTACTATAACTAGAAGAGGAGGGAAACGAAATGGCGATTAAAAAGTATAAACCTACCTCTAATGGTCGTCGCGGCATGACGGTATCTGATTTCGCAGAAATCACGACTAACCAACCAGAAAAGTCTTTACTTGCTCCTGTTAAGAGAAAAGGCGGCCGTAACAACCAAGGTAAGTTGACAGTTCGTCATCAAGGCGGCGGTCATAAACGTCAATATCGTATCATCGATTTCAAACGTAACAAAGATGGCATTCCAGGACGCGTTGCCACAATCGAGTATGATCCAAACCGATCTGCAAATATTGCACTAATTAACTATGTGGATGGAGAAAAGCGTTACATCCTTGCACCTAAGAATTTACAAGTGGGCATGGAAGTTATGTCTGGTCCTGAAGCAGATATCAAAGTGGGTAATGCACTTCCACTAGTTAATATTCCAGTGGGTACTGTAATCCACAACATCGAATTAAAACCTGGTAAAGGCGGACAGTTAGTACGTTCTGCTGGTACTTCTGCACAAGTTCTTGGTAAAGAAGGCAAGTACGTATTAGTTCGTTTAAACTCTGGTGAAGTTCGCATGATTCTTGCTGAGTGCCGTGCAACTGTAGGTCAGGTTGGCAACGAGCAGCACGAGCTTATCAACATTGGTAAAGCAGGTCGTTCACGCTGGTTAGGCAAGCGCCCAACTGTACGTGGATCTGTAATGAACCCTAACGATCACCCGCACGGTGGTGGTGAAGGACGCGCGCCAATCGGACGTAAGTCTCCAATGACTCCGTGGGGCAAACCAACACTTGGTTACAAGACACGCAAGAAAAACAACAAATCAGACAAATTTATTGTACGTCGTCGTAAAAAATAACGGGATTGTACTACGGTTCCAATTAAGAACCGTAGAGCAATCACGAAGGGAGGTTCAATCATGGGTCGCAGCTTAAAAAAAGGACCTTTTGTTGATGAACATTTAATGACAAAGATCGAAAAGCTTAACGAAACAGAAAGCAAGCAAGTTACTAAAACTTGGTCTCGCCGTTCTACGATCTTCCCACAATTCATCGGACACACAATCGCAGTTTATGATGGTCGTAAACATGTGCCTGTATACATCACTGAAGACATGGTAGGCCACAAGCTTGGAGAATTCGCTCCAACTCGTGCGTACAAAGGCCATGGCAATGATGATAAGAAAACAAGACGTTAATGAGAGGAGGGCATTCTAATGCAAGCTAAAGCTGTTGCAAGAACAGTTCGTATTGCTCCTCGTAAAGCTCGTTTAGTCGTAGATTTAATTCGAGGTAAGCAAGTAGGCGAAGCAGTAGCGATTTTAAACCTTACACCTAAAGCTGCTTCTCCAATCGTAGAGAAAGTTTTAAAATCTGCACTAGCTAACGCTGAGCACAACTACGAAATGGACGTTAACAATCTAGTAGTTGCTCAAGCATTCGTAGACGAAGGACCAACTTTAAAACGTTTCCGTCCTCGCGCTATGGGCCGTGCAAGCCAAATCAACAAGCGCACTAGCCATATTACTATCGTTTTATCAGAAAAGAAGGAGGGATAATCAGTGGGTCAAAAAGTAAATCCAGTCGGTTTGCGTGTCGGTGTCATCCGTGATTGGGAGTCAAAATGGTACGCAGGCAAAGACTATGCTGATCTTTTACACGAAGACCTTAAGGTTCGTGAGTACATCTCAAAGCGTTTAAGCGATGCTTCTGTTTCTAAAGTAGAAATCGAACGTGCTGCTAATCGCCTGAACATCACTATCCACACTGCGAAGCCAGGAATGGTTATCGGTAAAGGTGGTACTGAGGTTGAAGCACTTCGTAAGTCACTTAACTCATTAACTGGCAAGCGTGTTCATATCAACATTCTTGAAATTAAGAGAGCAGACATTGATGCGAAATTGGTTGCGGAAAACATTGCTCGTCAATTAGAAAACCGCGTATCTTTCCGTCGTGCTCAAAAACAAACTATTCAACGTGCAATGCGCGCTGGCGCTAAGGGTATCAAAACAATGGTATCTGGTCGTTTAGGCGGTGCTGATATCGCTCGTTCAGAATCATACAGCGAAGGAACAGTTCCACTTCATACTCTTCGTGCTGATATCGATTATGCTACAGCTGAAGCTGATACAACTTACGGTAAATTGGGCGTAAAAGTATGGATCTATCGTGGAGAGGTCCTTCCTACTAAGAAGAAAACTGGGGAAGGAGGCAAATAATATGTTATTGCCAAAGCGCGTTAAATATCGTCGTGTACACCGCGGAAAAATGCGTGGTCAATCAAAAGGCGGAACTGAAGTAAACTTCGGTGAATATGGTCTTCAGGCTCTTGAAGCTTCTTGGATCACTAACCGTCAAATTGAATCTGCACGTATTGCAATGACTCGTTACATGAAACGTGGCGGTAAGGTTTGGATTCAAATTTTCCCGCATAAGCCTTACACTGCAAAGCCTCTAGAAGTCCGCATGGGTTCCGGTAAAGGTGCTCCAGAAGGATGGGTTGCAGTTGTTAAGCCTGGAAAAGTAATGTTCGAAATCGCTGGTGTATCTGAAGAGATCGCTCGTGAAGCATTACGTCTTGCATCACACAAACTTCCAGTTAAGTGCAAGTTTGTAAAACGAGAAGAAATTGGTGGTGAATCAAATGAAAGCTAATGAAATTCGTGACCTTACCACTGCCGAAATTGAACAAAAAGTAAAATCATTAAAAGAAGAGCTTTTCAACCTTCGCTTTCAATTGGCGACTGGACAACTTGAAAACACAGCTCGCATTCGTGAAGTACGCAAAGCGATTGCCCGCATGAAAACTGTTATTCGTGAAAGAGAAATCGGCTTTAGCAAGTGATATTGAGAGGAGGTTCGCACAATGAGTGAACGCAACCAACGCAAAGTTTACACTGGACGCGTCGTTTCTGACAAAATGGATAAGACAGTAACGGTTCTTGTCGAAACTTACAAAAAGCATCCACTTTACGGTAAACGCGTTAAGTACTCTAAAAAGTTCAAAGCTCATGATGAGCAAAACCAAGCAAAAACTGGCGATATCGTTCGTATTATGGAAACTCGTCCACTATCTGCGACTAAACGCTTCCGTCTTGTAGAAGTAGTTGAAAAAGCAGTTATTATCTAATTGTTCGGAATAAGGTTTATCCCGAAGGGAGGTTACACACATGATTCAACAAGAATCACGTTTAAAGGTTGCTGACAACTCTGGTGCTCGTGAAGTACTTACAATTAAAGTTCTTGGTGGCTCTGGCCGCAAGACTGCTAACATCGGTGATGTTATCGTTTGTACAGTGAAACAAGCAACACCAGGTGGCGTTGTTAAAAAAGGTGATGTTGTTAAAGCGGTAGTTGTTCGTACTAAGAGCGGTGTACGCCGTAATGACGGTACTTACATTCGTTTCGATGAAAACGCATGTGTAATTATTCGTGATGACAAAGGACCACGCGGAACTCGTATCTTCGGACCAGTTGCCCGTGAACTACGTGAAAACAACTTCATGAAAATTGTATCTTTAGCTCCAGAAGTATTATAAATAACAAATTAAATTGCCTTTAAGGAGGTGCGCACAGATGCATGTGAAAAAAGGTGACAAAGTTATGGTCATCTCTGGTAAGGATAAAGGCAAAACGGGCGTTATTCTTGCAGCGTTCCCTAAACAAAGCCGAGTGCTTGTTGAAGGAGTTAACATTGTAAAGAAACACTCTAAGCCTTCTCAGATGAACCCGCAGGGCGGAATCATCAGCCAAGAGGCACCTGTTCATGTATCAAACGTTATGCCTGTCGATCCTAAATCTGGTGAACCAACTCGTGTAGGCTATAAAACGGTTGATGGCAAAAAAGTACGTGTTGCAAAAAAATCCGGTGAAGTTCTAGATAAATAGTTTAAAGAAGAAGGGAGGTACAATGGATGAACCGCCTAAAAGAAAAGCATTCAAAAGAAATTACTCCTGCTCTAATGAGCAAGTTTAACTATAAATCAGTTATGCAAGCACCTAAGCTTGAAAAAATCGTTATCAATATGGGTGTTGGTGACGCTGTTCAAAACGCTAAAGCACTAGATAAAGCTGTTGAGGAATTAACATTGATCACTGGTCAAAAGCCGGTTATCACTCGCGCTAAGAAATCTATCGCTGGCTTCCGTCTTCGTGAAGGTATGCCAATCGGTGCGAAAGTTACTCTTCGTGGAGAGCGCATGTATGAGTTCTTTGATAAGTTAGTATCTGT
The DNA here is from genome assembly GCF_004366035.1 of Cytobacillus oceanisediminis. Classification (GTDB taxonomy): domain Bacteria; phylum Bacillota; class Bacilli; order Bacillales; family Cytobacillaceae; genus Cytobacillus; species Cytobacillus oceanisediminis_C. The sequence continues at coordinate 20,093 of NZ_SOEE01000015.1, read as the reverse complement.
ATCTCTTCCACGTGTACGTGACTTCCGAGGTATCTCTAAGAAGTCATTTGACGGCCGTGGTAACTATACTCTAGGTGTCAAAGAACAGTTGATCTTCCCTGAGATTGATTACGATAAAGTAAGCAAAGTTCGTGGTATGGATATCGTTATCGTAACTACAGCTAACACTGATGAAGAAGCTCGTGAACTTTTAACTCAATTTGGAATGCCATTCCAAAAGTAATCTCTAAATAGAGGGAGGCGAAAACGTGGCTAAAAAGTCAATGATTGCGAAGCAAAAACGCACGCCTAAACACAAGGTACAGGAGTACACTCGCTGCGAACGATGCGGACGTCCACATTCTGTATACCGTAAATTTAAGCTTTGTCGTATTTGTTTCCGTGAATTAGCATATAAAGGACAAATTCCTGGCGTGAAAAAAGCTAGCTGGTAAACCCCAAGTATGGGAAGGAGGTAAAAACAATGGTCATGACAGATCCAATTGCAGACTTGCTAACTCGCATCCGTAATGCGAACATGGTTCGTCACGAAAAATTAGAAGTTCCTGCTTCTAACATCAAGAAGGAAATTGCTGAGATCTTAAAGCGTGAAGGTTTTGTACGTGATGTTGAGCTTATCGAGGATAACAAGCAAGGCATCATCCGCATTTTCTTAAAATACGGTTCAAACAACGAACGCGTTATCACTGGTCTTAAGCGTATCAGTAAGCCTGGTCTTCGTGTATACGCAAAGGCTGATGAAGTACCTCGCGTACTTAACGGTCTTGGAATCGCACTAGTTTCTACTTCTCAAGGAGTTCTTACAGACAAAGAAGCTCGCGCTAAACAAGTCGGCGGAGAAGTTTTAGGATACGTTTGGTAATAGAGTTTTTCATGAATGGAGGTGCAATTAAATGTCTCGTATAGGTAAAAAACCAATCGAAATTCCATCTGGTGTTACTGTTACTATCGACAATAACACTGTTACTGTGAAGGGTCCTAAAGGTGAACTTTCCCGTTCATTTAACCAGGATATCGAAATCAAGGTGGAGGAGAACGTAATCAACGTTTCCCGTCCATCTGAAGCGAAAGAACACCGCGCATTGCACGGAACAACTCGCGCACTTCTAGCTAACATGGTTGAAGGTGTGTCAAAAGGATTCGAAAGAGGACTAGAGCTTATCGGTGTCGGTTACCGTGCTCAAAAACAAGGCAAAAAGCTTGTTTTAAACGTTGGTTACTCTCATCCTGTTGAAATCGAGCCTGAAGAAGGTATTGAAGTTGAAGTGCCATCTAACACAAAGGTCATTGTTAAAGGTACTAGCAAAGAGCGTGTTGGTGCATTGGCTGCCAACATCCGTGATGTTCGTCCTCCAGAGCCTTACAAAGGTAAAGGTATCCGCTATGAAGGCGAATATGTTCGTCGTAAAGAAGGTAAAACAGGTAAGTAATGCCGCTTAGGTAAACGAAAGGAGTGACCGAAATGATTACGAAGGCTGATAAAAATGCAGTTCGTAAGAAAAGACATGCTCGTGTGCGTGCGAAGCTTTCTGGAACTGCGGCTCGTCCTCGTTTAAATGTGTATCGTTCAAACAAGCACATTTATGCTCAACTTATTGATGATGTAAACGGAGTTACTGTAGCAAGTGCTTCTACACAAGATAAAGAAGTAAACCTTGATGCAACTGGCAACGTTGATGCAGCAGTTAAGGTCGGAGAATTAGTTGCAAAGCGCGCAGTCGAAAAAGGCGTTAAAGCTGTCGTTTTCGATCGTGGTGGCTATCTATATCATGGACGTGTTCAAGCATTAGCTGATGCAGCACGTGAAAATGGTTTAGAATTTTAATAGACAAAGGAGGGACACAAAAAGATGCGTCGTATTGATCCAAACAAACTTGAACTTGAAGAGCGCGTAGTTACGGTTAATCGTGTAGCAAAGGTTGTTAAAGGTGGACGTCGTTTTCGTTTCTCTGCTCTTGTAGTAGTAGGTGACAAAAACGGTCACGTTGGCTTTGGTACAGGTAAAGCACAGGAAGTTCCTGAAGCAATCCGCAAAGCTATTGAAGATGCTAAGAAAAACCTAGTCGAAGTACCTATGGTTGGAACTACAATTCCTCACCAGGTAATCGGTCACTTCGGTGCTGGAGAAATCCTTCTTAAGCCTGCTTCTGAAGGTACTGGAGTAATCGCCGGAGGTCCAGTTCGTGCGGTTCTAGAATTAGCTGGTGTTGGTGATATCTTATCTAAATCTTTAGGTACTAACACACCAATCAACATGGTTCGCGCCACTTTGAACGGTTTAACTCAATTAAAACGTGCTGAGGACGTAGCGAAATTACGTGGTAAATCAGTAGAAGAACTGTTAGGATAAGGAGGGATATCAAATGGCGAATAAACTAGAAGTAACCCTCACTCGCAGCGTGATTGGTCGCCCGCAAGACCAGCGCGAAACAGTTAAGGCTCTTGGCTTACGCAAAATGCACCAAACAGTTGAGCATCAAGATAATCCTGCTATCCGCGGAATGATCAACAAAGTTGCTCACCTTGTTGTGGTAAAAGAAAAATAATTCTATTCTTCTACAAATAAGGAGGTGCCAACATGAAACTTCATGAATTAAAGCCTGCAGAAGGTTCTCGTCAAGAACGCAAACGCAAAGGCCGTGGTATCGGTTCCGGTAATGGTAAAACTGCTGGTAAGGGTCATAAAGGTCAAAACGCTCGTTCTGGCGGCGGTGTCCGTCCTGGATTCGAGGGTGGTCAAACACCTTTATTCCAACGCTTGCCTAAGCGCGGTTTCACTAACATCAACCGTAAAGAATACGCGGTTGTGAACCTTGATGCTTTAAACCGTTTCGAAGATGGAGCAGAAGTAACTCCTGAGCTTCTTATCGAAACTGGTGTGGTAAGCAATGAAAAAGCAGGAATCAAGATTCTTGCAAAAGGCAAAGTTGAGAAAAAGCTTACAGTTAAAGCTCATAAATTCTCCTCTGCTGCAAAGGAAGCTATCGAAGCTGCCGGCGGTCAAACTGAGGTGATTTAATGTTTCAGACAATCTCCAATTTTATGCGTGTGGGTGATATAAGACGAAAGATTATTTTCACCCTTTTAATGCTGATTGTATTTCGCATCGGTACATTTATCCCTGTACCGGGCGTAAATGCAGATCTATTAAAAGCCCAGGATGAACTAAATGTATTCGGTGTTCTGAATACATTCGGCGGCGGGGCGCTCCTGAACTTCTCGATCCTTGCGATGGGGATCATGCCGTACATTACGGCATCCATCATTGTGCAGCTTCTGCAGATGGATGTTGTTCCTAAGTTTACGGAATGGTCTAAGCAGGGTGAGGTTGGACGCCGTAAGTTAGCTCAGTTTACCCGTTACTTTACTATCGTGCTTGGTTTTATCCAGGCTCTCGGTATGTCTTATGGGTTTAATAACCTAGCAGGCGGAATGCTGATTGAAAATCCGAGTATTACCTCTTATCTATTGATTGCTGTAGTATTGACTGCCGGAACTGCATTTCTAATGTGGCTTGGTGAGCAGATTACATCAAAAGGTGTAGGCAATGGTATTTCCATCATCATTTTTGCTGGTATCGCAGCTGGTATTCCTTCAACGGTTAACCAGATCTATGCTCAGCAGTTTGAAAATGCTGGAGAGCAGCTATTCCTTCGCATTGTGACAGTCGTGCTTATCCTGGTTGCAGTCATCGCTATTGTCGTGGGAACGATCTTCATCCAACAGGCATTAAGAAAAATTCCTATTCAATACGCTAAGCGTGTAACAGCAGGGAAAAATTCTGCTGGCGGACAATCAACTCACCTTCCGTTAAAAGTTAATGCAGCTGGTGTAATCCCAGTAATCTTTGCGATTTCATTTATCATCACTCCAAGAACCATTGCAGGTTTTTTTGAGCAGAATGATGTGACGCTTTGGATTCAAAAAATATTTGACTACACGTCTCCAATCGGAATGGTCATTTATAGTGCATTAATCATTGCTTTTACTTATTTCTATGCTTTCATTCAGGTAAATCCGGAACAAGTTGCGGAAAATCTGAAAAAGCAGGGCGGTTATATCCCGGGCATCCGTCCAGGAAATAACACGCAGGAATATCTGACTCGCGTCTTATACCGTTTAACATTGGTCGGTGCGCTCTTCCTGACAGTCATTTCAATCCTGCCGGTATTCTTCATTAATATCGCTGGGTTGCCCGAATCTGCGCAAATTGGAGGCACAAGCCTGCTGATCGTTGTCGGTGTTGCACTTGAAACGATGAAGCAGCTTGAAGCACAGCTGGTTAAGCGTCATTATAAAGGTTTCATTAAATAATTTGGTTGTAGGGGGCGTCTCGTTCCCTTATACCATTTAGAGACTAGGGGGAAATTGACGTGAATTTAGTTTTAATGGGGCTCCCTGGTGCCGGAAAAGGTACACAAGCCGAGAAGATCGTCCAAAAATACGGCATCCCTCATATCTCTACTGGAGATATGTTCCGTGCGGCTATTAAAGACGAAACGGACCTAGGCCTTAAAGCAAAATCATTCATGGATAAAGGCGAGCTTGTTCCTGATGAAGTAACAATCGGCATTGTCCGTGAACGTTTAAGCAAGGATGATTGCGAAAAAGGCTTTTTGCTGGATGGCTTCCCAAGAACGGTTGCCCAAGCAGATGCACTTGAAAACATCCTTTCCGATTTGAACAAAAAAATTGATTATGTCATAAATATTGATGTTGATCAGAGCATTCTAATGGAACGTCTTACCGGACGCCGCATCTGTAAAGACTGCGGAGCTACTTATCACTTAGTATTCAATCCGCCAGCGAAGGACGGAGTGTGCGATCGCTGCGGCGGTGAGCTGTATCAGCGTGCTGATGATAATGAAGCTACTGTTCAGAACAGACTTGACGTTAATATTAAACAAACAAAACCGTTGCTTGATTTCTATGAAACGAAAGGATATCTGCGCAATATTGATGGTCAGCAAGATATTAATAAAGTATTTTCTGATCTTGATGCTTTGCTCGGGGGCTTACAATGATTATTTGCAAAACCCCGCGTGAACTTGATATAATGCGTGAGGCCGGCAGGATCGTAGCACTTACACACCAGGAACTGAAGAAACATATTGTTCCCGGAATCACAACCCGCGAATTGGATGATATTGCTGATCAGTTTATCCGTAAACACGATGCAATCCCGTCTTTTAAAGGGTATAATGGTTTCCGCGGCAACATTTGTGCTTCAGTTAACGATGAACTTGTTCATGGGATCCCTGGTGATCGAGTTTTGAATAACGGTGATATAATCAGCATTGATATTGGTGCTAAATATAACGGTTATCATGGTGACTCAGCCTGGACTTATGCTATTGGCCAAATTAATGAGGAATCTCAGCGTCTGATGGATGTGACAGAGGAATCGTTATATAAAGGTCTTGAAGAAGCAAAACCGGGTGAGCGCTTGTCGAACATCTCCCATGCTATCCAAACGTATGCGGAATCTAATGGCTTTTCCATTGTACGCGAGTATGTCGGCCATGGTGTAGGGCAAGACTTACATGAGGATCCTCAAATTCCTCATTATGGACCGCCTAACAGAGGGCCGCGCTTAAAGCCGGGTATGGTACTTGCTATTGAACCTATGGTGAATGCAGGAAGTCGTTATGTTAAAACCTTAACCGATAACTGGACAGTTGTAACGGTTGACGGTAAAAGGTGTGCCCATTTTGAGCATACAATAGCGATCACTGAATCCGGTTATGAAATATTAACAAAAGCCTAAGGTGCAGGTGATTCCATTGGTTGGTTCTGATACGAATCCGCAGCCTGGTCAAATTGTTTTGATCAAAAGCGGGCGCGATGCTGGTCAATATGCTATAATTATAAGGTTGATGGATGAAAGGTTTGTTATGCTTGCTGACGGCGGCAGGAAGAAATTCGATCGCCCAAAGAAAAAGAACATTCAGCATCTGCAATTGCTTAATTATATCTCTCCAGAAGTTCAGACCAGTCTTGAGGAGACCGGCCGTGTAACAAACGGAAAGTTGCGCTTTGCGCTTGCAAAGTATGTAAATGAATTCGTATATGATTTGAAGAAGGGAGTATCGTTCAATGGCGAAAGACGATGTAATTGAAATAGAAGGCACAGTTGTTGATACTTTGCCAAATGCAATGTTTAAGGTAGAATTAGAAAATGGTCATACAGTGCTAGCTCATGTATCCGGTAAGATCCGTATGCACTTCATCCGCATTTTACCTGGAGATAAAGTAACAGTTGAGCTATCTCCATATGATTTAACACGCGGTAGAATCACATATCGTTTTAAATAATCATTGCACTCCGTACTATTAAGGAGGTTAGGATAATGAAAGTAAGACCATCAGTTAAACCAATCTGCGAAAAGTGTAAAGTTATCCGCAGACGTGGAAAAGTAATGGTTATCTGTGAAAACCCTAAACATAAACAAAAACAAGGTTAAATTGAAGGAGGTGCGCTTATACAATGGCACGTATTGCTGGTGTAGATGTTCCACGTGAAAAACGTGTAGTAATCTCATTAACTTATATCTTTGGTATTGGTAAATCTACAGCTCAAAAAGTTTTGGCTGAAGCTGGTGTTTCTGAAGACACTCGTGTTCGTGATCTTACGGAAGATGAACTTAACAAAATCCGTGACATCATCGACAAATTGAAAGTTGAAGGTGACCTTCGCCGTGAGGTATCACTTAACATCAAACGTCTAATGGAGATCGGAAGCTATCGCGGTCTACGTCATCGCCGTGGTTTACCGGTTCGCGGACAAAACACAAAAAACAACGCTCGTACTCGCAAAGGTCCTCGTAAGACTGTAGCGAACAAGAAGAAATAATCGGTAAAGGAGGTACTTTAAATGGCTCGTAAAACTAATACACGTAAGCGTCGTGTGAAAAAGAATATTGAACAAGGTATTGCACATATCCGTTCTACTTTCAATAACACAATCGTAACTATCACTGATGTTCATGGAAATGCTGTTTCCTGGTCAAGTGCTGGAGCTCTTGGATTCAAAGGTTCTCGTAAATCTACTCCATTCGCAGCGCAAATGGCAGCTGAAACTGCAGCTAAAACTTCTCAGGAACACGGTATGAAAACCCTTGAAGTAACTGTTAAAGGACCTGGTGCAGGACGTGAAGCTGCAATCCGTGCTCTTCAAGCTGCAGGTCTAGAAGTTACTGCTATCAGAGACGTAACTCCAGTTCCTCATAACGGATGTCGTCCACCAAAACGCCGCCGTGTATAATTTTTCTGTATAGATTTTGTATCCTTGTCTATAATGGGATATGATACTAATTTTTTAGTTATACAGAACAATTATTCCAGTTGTTGTGCACAAAACGGGAACGTATACATGGGGGAATTTCGGTTAGAGATTGCTAGCCGGGGTTTCGACGTTTTGAAGGAGGGTATATTTTGATGATCGAAATAGAAAAACCAAAAATCGAAACGGTTGAGATCAGCGATGATGCCAAGTACGGCAAGTTCGTCGTCGAGCCACTTGAGCGTGGATATGGTACAACTTTGGGTAACTCCTTACGTCGTATCCTTTTATCCTCACTCCCAGGTGCCGCTGTCACATCGATCCAAATTGATGGGGTACTTCATGAGTTCTCAACAATTGAAGGCGTCGTAGAAGATGTAACATCTATCATTTTAAACATTAAAAAACTAGCACTTAAAATCTACTCTGATGAAGAAAAAACATTGGAAATCGATGTTCAGGGTGAAGGTGTAGTGAAGGCAGCTGACGTAACTCATGACAGCGATGTTGAAATCCTTAATCCGGATCTTCATATTGCTACTCTAGGTTCGAATGCCCACTTGCGCATGCGTTTAACTGCAAGACGCGGACGAGGCTATACACCAGCTGACCAAAACAAGAGAGAAGATCAGCCAATCGGTGTGATTCCGATCGATTCCATCTACACTCCAGTATCTCGCATTTCTTATCAGGTAGAGAATACACGTGTGGGTCAAATGACTAACTATGATAAGTTAACATTCGATGTTTGGACTGACGGTAGTACAGGTCCTCAAGATGCGGTTGCACTTGGAGCGAAGATCTTAACTGAGCATTTGAATATCTTTGTCGGCTTAACTGATGAAGCTCAAAATGCCGAAATCATGGTTGAAAAAGAAGAAGACCAAAAAGAGAAAGTACTTGAGATGACAATTGAAGAACTTGACTTATCTGTACGTTCTTACAATTGCTTAAAGCGTGCTGGCATCAATACTGTTCAGGAATTAGCCAATAAGACTGAAGAGGATATGATGAAGGTCCGCAACCTGGGCAGAAAGTCACTTGAGGAAGTAAAACATAAATTAGAAGATCTTGGACTGGGCTTACGCAAAGACGATTGATTGATGTGAATTGATTCATCATCTTTATATGTTTGCTTTCAGCAGATTGAATGACTTCAACAAAGGAGGGAAACTTTCATGGGATACAGAAAGTTAGGACGCACTAGCTCACAACGTAAAGCTATGCTGCGTGACTTAGCAACAGATCTAATCATCAATGAGCGCATCGAAACAACTGAAGCTCGTGCAAAAGAACTTCGTTCAGTTGTTGAGAAAATGATCACTCTTGGAAAGCGCGGCGACTTGCATGCACGCCGTCAAGCAGCTGCTTTTGTTCGCAATGAGGTAGCTAACGCTGAAACTGACCAGGATGCAGTTCAAAAATTATTCAGCGACATCGCAACTCGTTATGAAGAGCGCCAAGGCGGATACACTCGTATTATGAAACTTGGACCTCGTCGTGGAGACGGTGCCCCAATGGTAATCATCGAGTTAGTATAATTTTTTAAGGAAAGGGCGCGGGACGGTTTCATTGAACTTGTTCTTTGCCCTTTTTCTATAAAAGCGGCTGTTTCCTTAATATGTTAGGAACGCCCATTTCAGGCCAAAAACGAGCGTTACGATGAGCATGTACAGCTATTATACAGGGATGGATGACCAATAGATTCCCCATTACCTGGTACACTGTCTTGTCTAGCTCATGCACCTCTTCCGGAAAGAAGATTTGCGCCCGGCAGTTTACTGCCTGACGGAAAGAGGTGCAGGCTTTTTTAAATTTAGTATGTTCATAAACCATAAGGAAATCGAGGTCTCTGAACAGTCATACTATAGCAAGAACCAACCACCATACTGCGTCAGTATGAGCTTTTAATAGGGAGGCATAATAGGCATCCAATAAGCTTAGATAGCAGAAATCCAGATTTTCTTGTGTATTACAAGTGTGGGAGAATGGTATCATTCAACGCTTGCTATCCGGAAACATAACCTATTATCGAACTATTTAAAGCTCGCCAAAAATGGCGGGTTTTTTCATTAGGATAAAATATCAGAGCAGAGCTGAAATAGAGAAGCAGAGCTGAGAGGAGGACTTCACATGAACGAGCCGCTGGTAGAATTGAAAAATGTTTCGTTTAAGTACGATGCAGAGACTGGATTTGCGCTGCACAATGTCTCCTTCAATATTTTGAAAGGGGAATGGCTTGCCATTGTTGGCCATAATGGTTCCGGGAAATCAACCCTAGCCAAACTGCTGAATGGCCTGCACTTTCCTCTGGAAGGCAGCATTACAGTAGGCGGAATTCCTTTGACCGAAGAGACCGTTTGGGAAACCAGAAAGAAGATCGGTATGGTTTTTCAGAATCCGGATAACCAGTTTGTCGGAACGACTGTACAGGATGATGTGGCTTTTGGTTTGGAAAACCATGGAATTGAAAGAAATGACATGGTTCAGCGTGTTGCGCAATCACTGGAGAAAGTCAAAATGGCACAATTTCTCAATCAAGAGCCGCACCATCTTTCTGGCGGCCAGAAACAAAGGGTGGCCATTGCCGGCGTCATCGCCCTCAGGCCGAATATTATTATTCTGGACGAGTCAACCTCCATGCTTGATCCAAGAGGGCGTGAAGAGGTGCTTGAAACCGTCAGAGAGCTTAAGCAGGACTATCATATGACAGTCATCTCCATCACACATGATTTGGAGGAAGCTGCAAAGGCTGACCGCATCCTGGTTATGAATAGAGGACAGTTATATCGGGAAGGCACACCTGAGGAAATCTTTCAAATGGATGAAGAGCTTGTAAAGCTGGGCCTGGATATTCCTTTTCCTGTGAAGCTAAGCAAGATCTTAAGAGAAAAAGGATTGCCGTTATCAAGGCATTATTTATCTGAAGAAGAGTTGGTGGAAGAATTATGGACATCTCACTCCAAAATGTAGAATACCGGTATCAGGTCAATACGCCATTTGAACGCCTGGCGATAAAAAATGTTTCCATCGATATTCCAGCAGGCACGTTTCTGGCAATCATCGGTCATACCGGATCAGGCAAATCGACTGTCCTCCAGCATCTAAATGCCCTGCTTAAACCGACTGATGGCCAGGTAGTGATTGGAGAGCGTCTGATCACCTCGCAAAAGAAACAGAAAAACCTGAAGGAAATCCGCCAAAGGGTCGGCATCGTATTTCAATTTCCTGAGCACCAGCTGTTTGAGGAAACGGTCGAGAAAGATATATGCTTTGGTCCGATGAACTTCGGAGTGTCAGAAGAGGAAGCCAAAAAAAGAGCAAGAGCGGCCATCAGGCAGGTTGGCCTGCCGGAGGAAATTTTACACAAGTCCCCATTTGACCTGTCAGGCGGCCAGATGAGACGGGTGGCGATAGCCGGAGTGCTGGCGATGGAGCCTGATGTCATTGTCCTGGATGAGCCTACTGCAGGGCTTGACCCGCGGGGCAGAAAAGAAATCATGGATATGTTCTACAGCCTGCATGGTACAAGAGGGCTATCGACAGTGCTCGTGACACATAGTATGGAGGACGCCTCCCGCTATTCTGATCAGATTGTCATCATGCACAATGGAGAAGTGTACAGAAAGGGAACGCCTAAAGAAATCTTTTCTTCTCCGGAAGGCTTGCTTAAGCTTGGCCTCGATGTTCCGGAGGTTGTCCGTTTTCAGCTGAAAATGGAAAATTCACTTAACATCCGTTTCTCTAAGACATGTCTGACCATGGATGAATTGACGGATGAGATTGCTGCTGCGATGAAAAGGGGGGCGCCAAAATGATGGATAAAATGATTTTTGGGCGCTATGTTCCGGCCGAATCTGTCCTGCATAGGATGGATCCCCGTTCTAAGCTAGTCCTCATTTTCTTATTCGTGTGCATTGTCTTCCTGGCAAATAATATGCTGACATACGGCTTACTGACGGTTTACACCTTTTTGATGATTGCTTTATCCAAGGTGCCGATCCGGTTTATCTATACAGGGTTAAAGCCGGTCCTTCTGCTAGTTATTTTTACATTATTCCTCCACTTGTTTTTGACAAAAGAGGGTGAAGTTCTTTTCCGTTTAGGATGGATTACAATCTATGAAGAAGGTTTGAGACAGGGGATTTTCATATCATTGCGCTTCTTCCTGCTCATTCTGATGACTTCCATTCTGACTTTGACCACGACTCCGATTGAAATAACGGATGGTCTGGAAAGCCTGCTGGCCCCATTGAATAAAATCAAGTTTCCGGTGCATGAGCTGGCGTTAATGATGTCGATTTCTCTTCGCTTTATCCCCACACTCATGCAGGAAACGGATAAAATTATGAAAGCTCAGACAGCCAGGGGAGTCGATTTTTCCAGCGGCCCGATTAAAGAACGTATTAAAGCCATTATTCCTCTCTTGATCCCTTTGTTTGTCAGTTCGTTTAAGCGGGCTGAGGAGCTTGCTGTAGCGATGGAGTCACGCGGCTATAGAGGCGGGGAAGGCAGAACGAAATATAGGCAGCTTAGCTGGGGTCTAAAGGATACGGCAATGCTTGCAATGCTTGCAGCCCTGACCCTGGTGTTAATCCTGCTGAGGACGTAATGAGGTGACCCTATGCAAAGATTTAAATGTAATATAACATATGACGGCACCCATTTTGCAGGCTACCAGGTGCAGCCTGGCAAGCGGACTGTTCAGGGAGAGCTGGAAAGGGCCTTAAAGAAGCTTCATAAAGGAGAAGACATTAAGGTCACTGCCTCAGGCAGAACCGATGCGGGTGTCCATGCAAGGGGCCAGGTGATCCATTTCGATTCCCCTTTGAATATTCCTATTGAAAAATGGGAAATCGCCCTTAATTCCCTGCTGCCGGATGAGGTGGCCATAATAGGGACTGAGACAGTGCCTGATGACTTTCATGTCCGTTTTGATGCGAAAGGGAAGGAATATCGGTACTTTGTGCATCGATCATCCAGGAGAGACCCTTTTAAACGACATTATGCCTATCAGTACCCCTATCCCTTAAATACGGACGCAATCAAACAAGCAGCAGCGGATTTAATAGGGACACATGATTTTACCAGCTTCTGCTCCGCTAAAACGGAAGTGGAGGATAAGGTCAGGGAACTTCAGGAGATAGAGGTGCACGAAAATGGGGATATGCTCATCTTCCGCTTTAGAGGCACCGGATTCTTATATAATATGGTCCGCATCCTGGCCGGCACACTTCTTGAAGTTGGCTCAGGGGAAAGAGACCCCGATTCCATGCCATCTGTTCTTAAGGAAAAAAACAGATCAGCTGCAGGAAAAACAGCGCCTCCCCAAGGTTTATATTTGTGGAAAGTTTTTTATTAAAATTTTGGAAAAAAAAATTGAGGAACCGCGAGGGCGCGTTGTAAAGCCAAACTCACATAAAAAAAGATTTCAAAACAACTAAACCAGGTGTAACATTCGCTTGACATTGGACTGTCAAAGTTATATTATAGCATATGGTATTATTATTAAAACCACGATAAGCCCCGGAACTTATTGTGTCGAATAGATAAACCAAAAAATGATTATGAATGGAATTATTAGGAGGGAAACTGATGCGTACAACGTTTATGGCGAATTCAAACAATATCGAACGTAAATGGTACGTGATTGATGCTGAAGGCAAAACTCTTGGTCGTCTTGCTAGTGAAGTTGCATCAATTCTACGTGGTAAACATAAACCAACTTATACACCACATGTTGATACTGGTGATCATGTAATTCTTATCAATGCTTCAAAAATCGAACTTACTGGGAAAAAGCTTACTGACAAGATCTACTACCGTCACAGCATGCACCCAGGCGGTCTAAAAACAAGAACTGCTCTTGAAATGCGTACAAACTACCCTGAGAGAATGCTTGAGCTTGCAATCAAAGGCATGCTTCCAAAGAACTCTCTTGGTCGTCAAATGTTCAAGAAATTACACGTATATGCTGGTAGCGAACATAAGCACCAAGCACAACAACCTGAAGTTTACGAACTTCGTGGATAATTTTTAGGGAGGTTATTAACTTGGCACAGGTTCAATATATTGGTACTGGTCGTCGTAAGAGCTCCGTTGCACGTGTTCGTTTAGTTCCAGGCGACGGTAAAATCATCATCAATGGTCGTGAAATCACAGATTACATTCCTTTTGCAGCTTTACGTGAAGTTGTAAAACAGCCGCTTGTAGCTACTGAAACAGTTAACAGCTACGATATTCTTGTAAATGTAAACGGCGGTGGATACACTGGTCAAGCTGGCGCAATCCGCCACGGCATCGCTCGTGCATTGCTTCAAGCAGATCCGGAATTCCGTCCAACATTAAAGCGCGCAGGACTATTAACTCGTGACGCACGTATGAAAGAGCGTAAGAAATACGGTCTTAAAGGTGCTCGTCGTGCTCCTCAGTTCTCAAAGCGTTAATATTTGCTTATCAAAGCTCTCAGCTATTTCGGCTGGGAGTTTTTTTATTTCTTATTTTATTTATCTGGCGCTTTTTTATTCGCGCAGCTCAGCCAGTTGGCCGGGTCTTGTTTGTACACTATTGAGAAAATGGAAATTATATTATTGCAAATATGAGCCTGAGAGGGGATTATTCACGCTGAGAGAGCCTCAGCGAATCTTAGGCAGATGATGTTAGCGTTTTCATTCACTATCTCGCCCATATCCTCCCCTCTTTCCCTAATACCCTTGAATATGTATTTGAGCATGTTACGATAGATAACGTTGATAAAATACGAACGGTTATACGAACAGTTTGTTCATTTAAAGGAGGATGTCCATGTTAGCCAATAAAACGATTGCCTTTTTAGGTGCAGGGTCAATGGCGGAATCAATGATTTCGGGAGTCATAACAGCAGAGAAAATGTCACCCGATCGAGTATTTGTAACGAATAAGAGCAATGCAGACAGACTGAAAGAGATTCATGATAAGTATGGTGTGATTGCGATGCCGCAAAGCGAGCTTCCATTTGAGCAGATAGATTTATTCATTTTAGCCATGAAACCAAAAGGTGCAGAGGAAGCTCTGCGTTCGATTAAAGATAAGTTAAATCCTGACCAGGTGATTCTTTCTGTTTTGGCAGGCATTACAACTGAGTTCATGGAAGACCATTTAAATCCGGGACAGCAGGTTGTGCGTGTGATGCCAAATACTTCAAGCATGATTCAGGAATCTGCGACGGCCGTCGTGGCAGGCAGGAATACCAGCCTGGCCAATGTGGAATTGGTTAAGGAATTGCTGGAATGCATGGGGGAAGTGTATATCATCGATGAAAACCAGATGGATGTTTTTACGGGATTAGCCGGAAGCGGCCCTGCTTACTTCTATTACTTGATGGAAAATATGGAGCGGGTTGGGATGCAAAAGGGCATGGACGAAGAGACCGTGCGAAAAATTGTAGCCCAGACGATTTTTGGAGCAGCTAAGATGGTGCTTGAAAAGGAAGAAGCTCCAACTTCTCTTAGAGAGAAAGTGACCTCTCCAAATGGCACAACTGCTTCAGGACTTGAAGCTTTAAGGAAATACAATGGAGGCGAAGCCATCACACAGGCAGTGGAGCATGCCGCTAAACGTTCAAAGGAGATCAGCGAAGAATTGGAAGGCGCCCTTGTCACTTCCTAAGGGAGATGGGATTTATAAGTTTACAGGAGGTATTGGATGTTGATTAAAGAAAAGCAGATAAAAAGAGTTGTTATTAAGATCGGAAGCAGCTCACTAACAAGCATGCATGGGGAGATCAGCCGCAGAAAGCTTGAAAAACTTGCAGAGCAAATTGTCGAGCTGAAGGATGCTGGTTATGAAACAGCTGTTGTCTCATCAGGTGCTGTAGCTGCAGGCTATCGGAAGCTTGGCTGCCTTGACCGTCCTTCTTCCCTTCCGGAAAAACAGGCTGCAGCTTCAATTGGCCAGGGCTTATTAATGGAATCTTACTCAGAACTCTTTTTATCTCATGGGTATGTAGCTTCACAAATCTTAATTACAAGAAGCGATTTCTCCGATGAAAAGCGTTATGGCAACATGCATAACACCATGAATGTGCTGCTGGAGCGCGGAATCATCCCGATTATAAATGAAAATGACACGGTTACGGTTGACCGTTTGCGCTTCGGGGACAATGATACCCTGGCGGCAAAAGTGGCCGGTCTGATTGATGCTGATTTATTGATTATTTTATCAGATATTGACGGCCTATATGACAGCAACCCAAATGATAAACCTGATGCATGTCTTCTGGAGAGGGTCCACAGCATTACACCTGAAATTGAAGCTGCTGCAGGAGGATCTGGAAGTGCTGTAGGAACAGGCGGCATGAAGTCAAAAATCCAGGCAGTGAAAATTGCGATGGCTGCTGGAATTGACTCCTTTTTAGGAAAAGCAGGTATGGAACATATCTTAATGGAAGCTGTGGAAGGCAAGGCGAAAGGAACCTACTTCAAGCCGGAGCCGGATGCATTTAATCTGGACAATCAGAAGCAATGGATTGCATTCCACTCAGGCCCTGAAGGCAAGGTGACCATCAGCTCCCATGGGATAGAGGCGATTGTGGATCATCAAAAAAACCTGTATCGCTCTGATATTCAGGAAGTAAAAGGGCGATTTAAGGATGGCGCAGTTGTCCGCATTCTGGATGAAGAGGGAAAAGAAATCGGTCTCGGCCGCATTAATTATTCAAACGAGCAGTTAAGCGACCATACAGCAGATGAAGAGCATGAGCCGGCCATTGCTCAGGAAACGTTTGTATGTTCCCGCGACTTTAAGCTGCCGGCACTTGTTTAAACTATAGGAGGGATTCAATGACTACTGCACCAGCAGTTAAAACAAATAATATAGAAGAACAGGCAAAAAAGGCCAGGAAGGCTGCCAAAACATTAAGTATTTTAACAACGGAAGAAAAGAACGAAGCGCTCCATACAGTTGCTGCTGCTTTGGAGACTGGATATGAATCCATTCTTGCAGCCAATATGGCCGATTTAAAAAACGGGAAGGAAAAAGGATTCGAAGAGGCATATATGGATCGGCTGTCATTATCTAAAGAGCGGGTTTATGAATTTGCAGCTGGCCTTCGCCAGGTAGCTGAACTTCCCGATCCGGTTGGAGACGTGATGTCTGAATGGACTTTGGATAATGGACTGAAGGTGGAAGAGGTCCGTGTTCCGCTGGGTGTCATCGGCATGATTTATGAAGCAAGACCTAATGTAACAGCAGATGCTGCAGGTCTGGCTTTGAAATCAGGAAATGCCATTATCCTAAAAGGCGGATCATCAGCCCTAAATTCGAATCAGGCTATAGTTGAGATCATTCATGCCGCTCTTGGAAAAACGAAGATACCTAAAGAAGCTGTTCAATTTATAGCCACAGCAGACAGAGAAGCGACAAAGAAGCTGTTTACAATGAAAGAGTATATTGATGTCTTGATTCCGAGAGGCGGCGCATCCCTTATTAAGGCAGTGGTTGAGAATGCAACAGTGCCTGTTCTTGAAACAGGTGTTGGAAACTGCCATATCTATGTGGATAAGGAAGCAGATGCTGAAAAAGCGATCAAAATCCTTGTTAATGCCAAAACAGACCGTCCGGCTGTCTGCAACGCAGCAGAAACGCTGATTGTTCATGAAGTATGGCTTAACCAGCATAAAGATTTGCTTGCACAAGCTCTGAAGAAGCACGGTATAACTGTACATGGAGATGTGGCTGCGGCAAAGGCCTTGCCTGATGTGGTGCCAGCGGGCGAGAACGATTGGGCAAATGAATATTTAAGCCTGGATTTGGCGGTAAAAACCGTAGATAGCCTTGAAAAGGCCATCGATCATATTGACCGATACGGAACAAAGCATTCTGAGGCGATTATTACGGAAAATGGAGAAACAGCCAAAAAGTTCATGCAGCTGACAGATGCTGCAGCATTGTACCATAATGCTTCGACCAGATTCACGGACGGAGGGGCTCTTGGCTTCGGTGCAGAAATCGGCATATCCACACAGAAACTCCATGCGAGAGGCCCAATGGGACTGCCGGCATTAACAACCCGAAAATATCTCATGTCAGGAAATGGACAGATCCGATAAAAAGCGTTTTTAAAATCATCAGCTCTGGCTGTTGCTTTTCGTAACTAAACCCATAAAAAATTGGCAGCCCGATTCGCGGCTGCTTTTTGCATTTCTCTCCCGCTGCAGATAAAGACTATCTTCAAGGGGTGAGAAAGCAGTGACTGTAATAAACACGTTTAAAGAGAAAAAAAGAGAAAAGCAAATCAAATATGAAAAATCAGTCCTTCGGGAAATTTCGATAAAAGCGTTAAAAGAGAAAGTGCAGCAATTTTTTGGCTCTTCCAGATTTGTCTCCGGTCTAATGATGAATGCCGGCATTGAGGAGGCCTGCTATGATGTTGCGATTGAAGCCTATTTGCTGGGGGCCAATTACAGTCGTTTTGGGCGCTTTGGCGAATCGCTGGATCAGGTCCGCCATAGATGTGAAAAAGAGTATAAGCATTTAGTGGATACCCTATATAACTTTTTCCTTTATTGGGGTCATGGTTCGGAAGCGGTTATGAGCGAGTCCCTTTATTATATGTGTGAGCAATATGTAAACAGCTGGTGGTCGGAAGGTTTTAATAAAGGGGAGAGAAGGCATAAATTGCGTCTCCACTGAAAAGTTCAATGATTAAAGGGGTGTCCTGATCGAAGTTCTAGATCTCCATCTTGTCCCATATATTGAAATGAGGATAAGCAGGAGGGACTGATTGGGACAAATGAAGAAAAAATTAAAAATAGGCGGGTTTGCGATCGGGCTTATTGTCCTTTTTCTCATTTTGCAATATGACTTTACGGATGATGATTCCTGGGAATCGTGGAATCTGCCTTTAACAGGAAAAATCATTTTGCTTGATCCCGGCCATGGCGGCCCGGATGGCGGGGCAGGCGATGAAGGGGCACTCGAGAAAGATATCGCATTGGATGTATCATTAAAAGTTAGGGATTACCTCCAGGAGCAGGGAGCTCTTGTGCTGATGACGAGGGAGGAAGACAGAGACCTCGCACCAGAGGGAACCAGGGGCTACAGCCGGAGAAAAGTAGAAGACCTGAAGAAACGGCTTGAAATGATAAATACTTCTAATTCTGATTTTTATGTCAGCATTCATTTAAATTCAATTCCTTCCCCCAGGTGGAGCGGGGCGCAGACTTTCTATGCACCGGGGATTAAGGAAAATGCCAAAGCGGCAAAATTCATACAGGACGAACTCCGCAGCAACCTGGAGAATACCAAGCGGAATTCGAAGCCTTTAAACAATGTTTTCATTTTAAAATACGCCAAAAAGCCAGGTGTCTTAGTAGAAGTTGGGTTCTTATCAAATCCGGGGGAGCGGGCCAATCTGAAAACTGATGAATATCAGGATAAAATCGCTGCCTCCATTTACAATGGAATCATGCGATACTACACCAATGAAAAAGAACTGACCGAAACATGGGAATGAAAAGGCGCTTAGAAAAGTGCCTTTTCTTTTAATGATGCAGGGAAATAGTGAATGTATTCCTGGTGTGATAGAATTAACAGTATAGAATATTCAATATGTTATACTAAAATGGAAACGAATTCAGAAGGCGGGTGCAATGTATGTTAACTGAACAGAAAGTCAAAGAAGCTTTAAACGGCTTGAAGGAACCATTTATACATAGAACATTGGGCGAACTTAACGCCATTGAAGAAATTAAAATAAAGGAAGAAAAGAACCATGTCAGCGTCAAGATTCAAATCGCCAAGACAGGTACAGCTGAACAGCTTCAGTTTCAGACTCAAATCGTCAATCTTCTAAAAGAAGCAGGAGCGGCAACCGTTGGCATACGCTTCAGCGAGCTTCCTGATGAAGTGCTTTCACAATATAGAGAGACAGCGGCTGAAGAAGACAAAGGACTGCTTTCTCCTGGAAATAAAACTGAATTTATTGCGATTGCCAGCGGAAAAGGCGGAGTCGGCAAATCCACCGTATCTGTAAACCTGGCAGTATCCCTGGCCCGTTTAGGAAAAAAGGTCGGTCTGATCGATGCCGATATTTATGGATTCAGCGTACCGGACATGATGGGTATT
The DNA here is from genome assembly GCF_004366035.1 of Cytobacillus oceanisediminis. GTDB lineage: Bacteria > Bacillota > Bacilli > Bacillales > Cytobacillaceae > Cytobacillus > Cytobacillus oceanisediminis_C. The sequence goes on along the minus strand of NZ_SOEE01000015.1, from coordinate 706 downwards.
ACAAAGCGCCCTGTGGTCAGAGGAGAAAGGATTCTGCCGGTTGAACGCTTTGGAGTAAAAGTAATCTCAATGGGATTTTTTGTAGAAGATAATGCTCCAATTATCTGGAGAGGCCCAATGCTTGGCAAAATGCTGAACAGCTTCTTCAATGAAGTAGAATGGGGCGAATTGGATTACCTTCTTCTTGATTTGCCGCCGGGAACAGGAGATGTGGCACTGGATGTGCACACAATGCTCCCATCCTGCAAGGAGATCGTTGTGACAACTCCGCATCCTACAGCCGCATTTGTTGCTGCGAGGGCGGGTGCTATGGCACTTCGTACTGAGCATGAAATCCTGGGTGTTATCGAGAACATGGCCTATTTCGAGAGCCAATTGACTGGTGAAAGAGAGCACGTATTTGGTCAAGGCGGCGGTAAAAAGCTTGCTGAGGAACTGCGGACAGAAGTGCTGGGCCAGCTGCCTCTTCAGCAGCCTGATTGGAATGAAGAAGACTTCGCTCCGTCAATTTATAATGAAGACCATAAGCTCGGACAAATTTATACAGATATCGCCCGCAAAGTTATCCAATCAATTGAAAGCAAGTAATGAAAGAAACCTCTTCCGAGTTGTGAACTATACCCCAGATAGTGGACACTGATAAAAAAGTGCCCCTTTCTGGGGTTTTTTGTGTTTCAATAGTTTTAATGAATAGGGCGGAGGATTT
>NZ_SOEE01000014.1 GCF_004366035.1 Cytobacillus oceanisediminis | reverse complement strand
TAAGATCCCTGAAAGATGATCAGGTTGATAGGTCAGAGGTGGAAGCGTGGCGACATGTGGAGCTGACTGATACTAATCGATCGAGGACTTAACCACATTGGTAGAATACTCGGCATATGCTTCTTCATACATTATCTAGTTTTGAGGGAACGAAAAAATGAAATTTCCTCTTGAAAAAAACATCAAAAGAAAGTATAATCATACTTGTCTTTTGAAAATAGTCTGGTGGCGATGGCGAGAAGGTCACACCCGTTCCCATACCGAACACGGAAGTTAAGCTTCTCAGCGCCGATGGTAGTTAGGGGCTGTCCCCTTGTGAGAGTAGGACGCTGCCGGGCTGTTTACTAAAATACCAATTTTCCGCAGTAGCTCAGTGGTAGAGCATTCGGCTGTTAACCGAACGGTCGCAGGTTCGAATCCTGCCTGCGGAGCCATTTTCATAAAGCCCCTTTTGGGAATTATGAGCTGTTGCTTCCATAGCTCAGCAGGTAGAGCACTTCCATGGTAAGGAAGAGGTCACCGGTTCGAGCCCGGTTGGAAGCTCTTTTAATTTAGACAACTAGAGTACTAGGCCCCTTGGTCAAGCGGTTAAGACACCGCCCTTTCACGGCGGTAACACGGGTTCGAATCCCGTAGGGGTCACCATAATGGAGGATTAGCTCAGCTGGGAGAGCATCTGCCTTACAAGCAGAGGGTCGGCGGTTCGATCCCGTCATCCTCCACCATTAATTTAAATGTACAAGCTGCCGGTGTAGCTCAATTGGTAGAGCAACTGACTTGTAATCAGTAGGTTGGGGGTTCAAGTCCTCTCGCCGGCACCATCTTGTTTTATAGATGGAGGGGTAGCGAAGTGGCTAAACGCGGCGGACTGTAAATCCGCTCCTTCGGGTTCGGCAGTTCGAATCTGCCCCCCTCCACCATTTATTTTTAATAAAAACACAAAAAACTGGACAAGATATGAATGTCCTTTTTATTTTGTCATTATTGGGCTATAGCCAAGCGGTAAGGCACCGGACTTTGACTCCGTCACTCGCAGGTTCGAATCCTGCTAGCCCAGCCAATTTCGAGCCATTAGCTCAGTCGGTAGAGCATCTGACTTTTAATCAGAGGGTCGAAGGTTCGAGTCCTTCATGGCTCACTTTATAGAAAAACACAGACCTTGGGAATCGATTCCTGAAGGTCTTACTTTTCATATAAATATGTTTGCGGAAGTAGTTCAGTGGTAGAACATCACCTTGCCAAGGTGGGGGTCGCGGGTTCGAATCCCGTCTTCCGCTCCAAATAAATGGGGCCTTAGCTCAGCTGGGAGAGCGCCTGCTTTGCACGCAGGAGGTCAGCGGTTCGATCCCGCTAGGCTCCACCATTATACATCATGCGACAATCCTTAAACCATCATGGTTTAGGGATTTTTTATTTCTCATCATTAGAGGTGAACACCTGGTTGTTAGGACTTTCTTCCCCGGAAACCGCATATATATACACGATTTTGTCGAGTTGAGTCATGTGTTTGAAAGCGGTTAAAATATGAGTATGAAGGGAAAGGGAGGACTTTACTATGAAAAGACAGAAATTATCGATAATTGGAATGCCGATGGATCTTGGCCAGATGAGACGCGGTGTGGACATGGGGCCAAGTGCGATCCGATATGCCGGTGTAAATGAACGATTAAAGTGTTTATTCGAAGAAATCCATGACCAGGGCGATATTGCCATCGGCCGTCCAGAAGTTCAAATCGATCCAAATTCAAATCTTAGAAACTTGGACCTTATTGCTGAAAAGACAGAAAAACTAGGCGAAGAAGTTGATAAAGCAATAGAAAGCGGTTCTTTTCCATTAGTACTGGGCGGCGATCACAGCATCGCAATCGGAACCTTGGCCGGTGTTTCGAAGCACTATAAAAATCTTGGGGTAATCTGGTATGATGCCCACGGTGATTTAAATACAGCTGAAACTTCACCATCAGGGAACATACACGGTATGCCTCTTGCAGTAAGCCTGGGAATTGGCCACCCGCTTTTAACCAATGTAGGGGGATATGCTCCAAAGGTTAAGCCAGAGAATATTGTCATTATTGGGGCAAGATCTTTGGATGAAGGAGAGCGGGAGCTTATTAAGGAAAGAGGCATTAAAGTATACACCATGCACGAAATCGACCGGATTGGGATGACAAAGGTCATGGAGGAGTCTATTACATATTTAAAAGAAAGAAATACAGATGGTGTTCATCTGTCTTTAGATTTGGATGGACTGGATCCGCATGATGCCCCTGGTGTTGGAACTCCAGTTATTGGAGGTATCAGCTACCGTGAAAGCCACTTGGCCATGGAGATGCTTGCAGAATCGCAGATCATTACATCGGCTGAATTTGTAGAGGTTAACCCAATTTTGGATGACAAAAACAAAACAGCTACTGTGGCAGTCGCGCTTATGGGTTCATTATTTGGCGAGAAGCTTCTATAATAATAGAAAAATAAAAATGAGCAGAACGTATACAAGTTCTGCTCATTTTTTTGCTGTAAGTGTATAATATTTATTTAGAAGCTGATCGAGTTTCGTGCTCGTATCAACTACCAAGTGGTCTGTAAAAGAAGCGGAAGCTGTTAACTGAATCATTCTTGATCGGCAATCCTCAATATCTCTCAATAATTCCTTAACACACACCGTAACCAACCCTTTTCGATTAATTTAGTACTTTTATACCCTAAAAGGAAAAAAATAAACCAGAATAAGTAAAAATTTGCTAATATAGAAATTGAATGTTTTTTAATTAAAATGAAACCTTTTCCGCTATCGATTCGTATTATCGATTAGCCGCACTGGAGCGGAGGTAAAAAAATGGAGACAATCGTAAAGAAGAGGATAAAGCAAGTATTAAAAGGCGACCAGGATGCTTATGCTGAAGTTGTTGAAATATACAAAGATAAAGTTTTTCAGATTTGCTACAGAATGCTGGGAAACAGGCATGAGGCAGAGGATATCGCACAGGAGGCTTTCTTAAGAGCCTATGTTAACATTGCCAGCTTTAATATTGACTTGAAATTTTCCACGTGGCTCTATCGGATTGCCACTAACCTTTGTATAGACAGAATCAGAAAAAAGAAGCCTGATTATTATCTGGATGCAGAGGTCGCAGGAACGGATGGACTGAACATGTATTCTCAAATTGCTTCAGATGCGAGGCTGCCGGAGGAAGATGTTGAAAGCCTGGAACTGCAGGAAACAATCCAAAGGGAAATATCGAAGCTTCCGGAGAAATATCGTTCGGTTATTGTTCTAAAATATATTGAAGAATTATCGCTGAACGAGATCAGTGAAACGCTGGACCTTCCTCTGGGAACGGTTAAAACCAGAATTCACCGGGGCAGGGAAGCACTTAGGAATCAATTAAGATACGTTTAAAAAAGAGGGTGAGAACTTTGAAATGTCCAGCAGAAATGGTTGTTTATATGCATGAGTACCTAGATGAAGAGATCTCAGCCGAACATGAGAAGGAATTAAGGGCACATCTGCAGAACTGTGAGGAATGCCAAATTCATTTCCATGAATTAAAGAAGACGATCGCTTTAGTCCAAAGCACTTCACATATACAGGCACCTGAAAATTTCACAGCAAACGTTATGGCCAAATTACCCAAAGAGAAGCGGAAAGTCGGGGTCCAGCGCTGGTTCAGGCATCATCCGATTCTAACTGCTGCATCCCTCTTTCTTGTTCTGATGATGGGAAGCGTCGTATCATCCTGGGATCAGGATCACCAACTATCAGTTTCCAAGCAGCCAAACCTTGTGGTGGAAAATGATAAGGTGATTGTACCCGAAGGCGAAGTGGTAAAAGGCGATGTAGTAGTTAAGAACGGCGACTTGGAAATCCAGGGCGAAATAGACGGAAATGTTACAGTCATCAATGGCCAGCAGTACATGGCTTCAGCAGGTAATGTTACCGGAGAAATTGAAGAGGTTGATGCCATTTTCGAATGGCTATGGTACCACATCAAAAAGGCAGCCAAAGATGCTGTAAACGTATTTGAAAGCGGAGAAACAGATAAAGAGAAATAGACATAACCATAGTAAGAATCCCTGCTTTAATGCAGGGATTCTTAGTGTACTTATTTTTCCAGGTGGTGTCTGTTGTCTCAAAATTGGAATTAGCGTCAAATATGATATAATATGAAAGTTACATAAAGGAACTTTAAGCATTTATTGCTTTTGAAATATATATTTGGAGGAAGGATAATGTCGTTTGCAGATTTCTCTATTTTGAAATTGTTGGCTAATACAATAGACATTCTCCTTGTCTGGTACGTCATCTATAAACTCATAATGATTGTAAAAGGAACAAAGGCTGTCCAATTGCTAAAAGGGATTTTTGTCATTATCCTGGTCAAAGTAGCAAGCGACAAGTTCCACCTGCAAACATTAGGCTGGATGATGGAACAAGTGCTTCTTTGGGGATTTCTGGCCATCATAATCATTTTCCAGCCGGAGCTGCGAAGAGCATTGGAGCAATTGGGGAGAGGAAGATTCTTCTCAAGGACAGCTAATCAGGAGGAGGAAAATCAGGAGAAACTGGTCGAATCCATTGCTAAGGCTGTGGATTATATGGCTAAACGCCGCATTGGGGCGCTTATTTCAGTTGAGAGGGAAACAGGGATGAACGATTATATTGAAACCGGTATTCAGCTGGATTCTAAAATATCATCTGAGCTCCTGATTAATATATTTATACCGAACACACCGCTGCATGACGGAGCCGTTATCATTCAAAAGAATTGTGTGGCAGCAGCAGCGTGTTATCTTCCTCTGTCAGAAAGCCCCTTCATCTCAAAAGAGCTCGGCACCAGGCATAGGGCTGCTTTAGGTATAAGTGAAGTAACCGACAGTATTACCATTATCGTATCAGAGGAAACAGGAAGTGTTTCCTTAACCAAAAACGGTGAGCTGCACCGTGATTTAAAAGCTGAAGCTTTTAAAGATATGCTTTCAAATGAATTGCTTGTTCAACAGAAACTAAAGCAGACTTCTTCAGGTCTTTGGAACTGGAGGGGGAAAAAGAATGGATAAGTTAATTGATAAATTGGTAGATACCCGCTGGTTCATGAAAATTGTTGCCTTGATACTGGCACTTTTTCTATTTGACTCTGTGTATGATGCAGATAAGGAATTAAAGGATATAAACGTTCCTGGCCAGCAGGATTCAGGCATTGTTGAAAATGTCCCGGTGAAAAGCTATTATGATACGGAAAATCTGGTCGTTACCGGTATTCCGGAAACAGTGGACTTAAATATAGAAGGGCCAAAAAGCCACTTGGAGCAAGCTAAAAAACTGCAGAACTTTGAAGTATATGTAGATTTGACAAATGCAGAAATCGGCTCTCAAAGAGTGGAAATTAAGATCCGCGATATCTCAGATAAACTTGATGTGACAATCAACCCGCAATATGCAGATGTGACAGTCCACGAAAAAGTGACCCAGGAGTTTAAAGTGGATGCAGAATTTAATAATGGACTGCTTGGTGAGGGGTATTCAGCCGATGCGGCATCTGCGGAACCAAAGACGGTAAAAATCACAGGTGCAAAAGAAGTGATCGAGCGGATCAGCTTTGTTAAAGCAACCTTGGATGTAAAGGGGCCAATAACCGAGACAATCACTGATGAAGCAACTGTCAGGGTATTGGACCGTGAGATGAATAAGCTTGATGTTATTGTGGAACCCCAGGTAATTCAAGTAACAGTGCCGGTTAAGCAGTTAAGCAAGACGGTTCCCGTTACGATCGTCCGGAAGGGGGACCCTCAAGATGGTGTTACCATTAATTCGATTGAACTCGATGTTAACGAGGCTTCCATAACGGGCCGGGAAGAAATATTAAATGAGACTGAAAGTGTCAGGGTAGAGGTGGATGTAAGCAAGATCGAAAAAGATACCGTGCTCACCCTACCGGTTATTATTCCGGATGGCATTTCTGCAGTGGACCCTAAGACAGTGAAGGCGTCTATTGACGTTAGCACTGAGGAGAACGCTGAGAATGCTGATAGAGAAGAGGAAAGCACCGAAGAGCCTGCAGAAGAAACACAGGCACAGGAACAAGAGGAAACCAAAACCTTTTCAAGCCTCCCCATCAATTTAGCCGGCTTAGCTGAAGAATATGAAGCAGTCCTTAAAAATCCAGCTTCCGGACGGACAAGTATTACGGTTACCGGAAAAAGCAGCACGGTTCAGGATCTCAAAGCGGAAGATTTTAATCTGTATTTGAGCCTGGCAGACCTTGGTGAAGGTGATCATGAGGTGCCAATCAATGTCGATGGCCCTTCAGGGGTGGATATAAAAACTGCATCAGGTAAAGCGACTATTACAATTACGCGAAAAGAAGAAGCTTAATATAGTTTTTAAAGTTAGAAGGAGCGATTATAAAATGGGTAAATATTTCGGTACAGATGGAGTACGAGGAGTTGCAAATAGTGAATTGACACCAGAGCTGGCTTTTAAACTGGGCCGTTTTGGGGGTTATGTATTAACGAAGGACCATGATCGTCCGAAAGTATTAATCGGCCGTGATACCCGTATTTCGGGCCATATGCTCGAAGGCGCACTCGTAGCGGGGCTATTATCAATCGGAGCAGAAGTTATGCGCCTCGGTGTCATTTCAACGCCTGGCGTCGCTTATTTAACAAAAGCTCTGGGTGCAGAAGCTGGCGTAATGATTTCTGCTTCCCATAATCCTGTTGAAGATAACGGAATCAAATTCTTTGGCCCGGATGGGTTTAAATTGTCCGATGATCAGGAAGCTGAAATTGAGCAATTGATGGATATGGCAGAAGACCAGCTTCCAAGACCGGTCGGAGGCAGCCTGGGGCAGGTAAATGATTATTTTGAAGGAGGACAGAAGTATCTTCAATACCTAAAGCAGACGGTTGATGAAGATTTCTCAGGCATCCACATTGCGCTCGATTGTGCACATGGGGCCACTTCTCCGCTGGCAACACACCTATTTGCTGATCTTGATGCTGATCTTTCCATGATGGGAGCATCTCCTAATGGATTAAATATCAATGCAGGAGTCGGTTCTACTCATCCTGAGGCATTGTCTGCCTTTGTTAAGGAAAAAGAAGCAGATGTAGGTTTGGCTTTTGATGGAGATGGCGACCGTTTAATTGCCATTGATGAGAATGGCGATATTGTAGATGGCGACCAAATCATGTATATCTGCGGAAAATACATGAAAGAGCAGGGAAGACTTAAGCAAAACACAGTAGTTTCCACTGTGATGAGCAACCTTGGATACTATAAAGGGCTTGAAGCCAACGGTGTGGAAAGTGTTCAGACAGCTGTAGGCGACCGCTATGTTGTGGAAGAAATGAAGAAGAATGGCTACAACCTTGGCGGAGAACAGTCAGGTCATATCATTTTCCTGGACTACATCACAACTGGAGATGGGCTTTTGACAGGCCTTCAGCTTGTTAACATCATGAAAGTAACAAAGAAGCCGCTATCTGAGCTTGCGAACGAAATGAAGAAATTCCCGCAAAAGCTTGTAAACATTCGTGTCACAGATAAACATCATGTGACAGACAATGAAAAAGTGAAAGAAGTCATTGCACAGGTTGAAGAAGAAATGAACGGAAACGGCCGGATTCTGGTCCGTCCTTCCGGTACAGAGCCGCTTGTACGCGTAATGGCAGAAGCCCCAACGAGTGAACTTTGCGCATCATATGTAGAGCGCATCGCTGCCGTTGTTGAAAGTGAAATGGGATTAAAGGAATAAAAGCACAAATCATATGCATAAGGGAACTCCGGAACTCCCTTATGCATATTTTTATATATGGAGTTTACAGCTGCACGAAAAGGGAATACCCAAATGGCCGGCTGGCAGCTGCCTTCATTTATCTGTTGACGGAAGTCTGACTTTGATGTATGATAATCCTGTTTTTGTATTTAAGAATACAGGACATCTTTTATTCAAGAAGAGAAAGGTGGATCGTGAGAAATTAATTAAATTTAAAGCGCCTGAACTGATCCTGGACGTAAGGATTAGTTGACGAGGAGGAGGTTTATCGAATGTTCGGCGGATGCCTCCCGGTTGAAAGCACAACCGATGATTTCTTCTTTAAAACATTCGGGCAACTGAATGGACAAAGAGAAGGGAATGCTAAAACTAAGAAACGCTCATCCAAGAGGCTGTGATGCCCCTTAGAGCGGCGAATATAAAAAAACAGAGATAAGGGGCAGGACTGCCCCGAAAAGGCTTCTTGCCCCTTCATTATTAGGAGGAAAAGAAGTATGTGTGGTATCGTTGGATATATTGGAAACTTAGATTCAAAGGAAATTTTATTAAAGGGCTTGGAAAAGCTTGAATATAGAGGCTATGATTCAGCTGGCATCGCCGTTATGAATGATAACGGGGTTCAGGTTTTCAAGGAAAAAGGCCGTATTGCGGACCTACGCAATATTGTTGATGAAGATGTGGTGGCAAACACAGGGATCGGACACACCCGCTGGGCGACTCACGGGGTTCCAAGCACAGTAAATGCCCACCCTCATCAAAGCAATTCAGGCCGTTTTACGCTTGTTCACAATGGCGTTATTGAGAACTATGACATCTTAAAGCGCGAATATTTGCAGGGAGTTGCCCTTAAAAGTGATACAGATACAGAAATCATCGTTCAGCTGATTGAACTATTCGTGAACGAAGGTTCTTATACTGAAGAAGCGTTCCGCAAAACGCTGACACTTTTAAAAGGCTCTTATGCAATTGCCCTTTTGGATGCAGAAAACAATGAAACAATTTTTGTTGCGAAAAACAAGAGTCCTCTTCTGGTTGGATTAGGTGAAACGTTCAATGTAGTCGCTTCTGACGCAATGGCGATGCTGCAAGTTACAGATCAATATGTTGAACTAATGGACAAAGAAATCGTTATTGTCACAAAAGATGCTGTTAAGATTCAGACGCTGAATGGCGAGGAAATCAGCCGTGATCCGTATACGGCCGAATTGGATGCAAGCGATATTGAAAAAGGAACATATCCTCACTACATGCTGAAAGAGATCGATGAGCAGCCTTTAGTGATGCGCAAAATCATCCAGAAGTATCAAGATGATAATGGCGAGCTGACAATCGACCAGGAAATCGTTGAAGCAATGAACGATGCAGACCGCATTTATATCATTGCTGCCGGGACTTCTTATCATGCAGGTCTTGTCGGAAAGCAGTTCATTGAAAAAATCGCCAAAATCCCGGTTGAAGTTCATATTTCAAGTGAGTTTGGCTACAATATTCCGCTGCTTTCAGAGAAGCCGCTATTTATCTTTATCTCTCAAAGCGGTGAGACAGCAGATAGCCGTGCCGTACTTGTAAATGTGAAGGAAATGGGCCATAAGGCATTAACCATTACAAACGTTCCAGGTTCAACTCTATCACGTGAAGCAGATTACACATTATTGCTTCATGCTGGTCCTGAAATTGCAGTTGCTTCTACAAAGGCTTATACAGCCCAGATTGCTGTATTATCCATTCTTGCAGAAGTTACTGCGAAGAGCCGCGGATTGGAACTGAACTTCAACCTTGTTCAGGAACTGGGCATTGTTGCTAACGCAATGGAAGTCCTTTGCGATGCGAAGGAAGATTTCGAAGATATAGCACGCAAATTCCTTTCTACTACACGCAATGCGTTCTTTATTGGCCGTGGGATTGACTACTATGTTGGCCTTGAAGGTGCACTTAAGCTGAAGGAAATTTCATATATTCAAGCTGAAGGCTTTGCAGGCGGAGAATTAAAGCATGGAACCATCGCTTTAATCGAGAACGGTACGCCAATCATTGCTCTGGCAACTCAAGAAAGTGTTAACTTAAGCATTCGCGGCAACGTCAAAGAGGTTGTTGCCCGTGGAGCAAACCCTTGCATCATTTCCATGAAAGGGCTGGAAACAGAAGAAGACAGCTTTATCATTCCGGAAGTGAACGAGCTATTAACACCTCTTATCTCTGTAATACCTTTACAATTAATCTCTTACTTTGCTGCGCTGCACCGTGAGTGTGACGTAGATAAGCCGCGTAACCTGGCTAAGTCGGTTACTGTGGAGTAAGGAAAGTCTGTACTAATGTTGGACCAGTAAAGTTGTGGATGCCGGCTTGAAAATTGCCGCTCCATAACATCATAATAATTTGATTAAGTAAGACTCAATCCAATTACAGGATTGGGTCTTTTTTTTTAATGAGAATTACATATAAGACCGGCATCAATTCATTTAAACTGTGAATATTTTGCCGTCTAATGTAAATAAAATGAAGGAAGTTACCGATTCAGTCAGGATTTACAACCGTTTTCTTAAAGGGTATGATTTTTATAGATAGATAATAGATTATGGGAGCGGAATAATGAAAGAATTAACATTCAAATCCTACGACCAATTTCTCCACTTTAACGAACATAAGGCAATGGAAAAAGCAATTATGAAGGGACTTCAAGGAGATGAACTGGAAAAATTCAAGCTTGAATTTCTGCAAAGGGCCAAAAACATGTGGAAAGAATATGATTGTGATCTTTGGCTACAAAAGCACGGATATGTCATCATAAATGTTTGGAAAGACGGGAGCGGCAAAAGAAAAGTTACAAGAGGAAGGCCGAAAAAATTAGATTCTGAAAAATATTTGCACACTGTTCATGTAAGGCTGGATGAGGAAACATATCGGCAGCTTACGAATCACTGCCAGGAGAATCAGATTGACGTATCTGAGGCTATCCGGGTTCTAATTAAAACATTATAGAGGCCCGCGCATAGAAGATTCAACTTTTTGGTTTGAATCTTCTTTTTTTATGTTTCTTTATTAAAGTGAGAATAAATTTAGACAATTACCGAAATTTACTATCTGCCTCTTTTCTTTTATTATTTTTTGTGATACATTTATTGTGTTGGCAAGTTGATAATCATTTTCAATAAACAAAAAAGTTATACATATCAAGGTTCTTTTTTTTTGCTATTAGATGATAATGATTATCATTGTTTTTAAAAATAGTTTTATAGATTTAGTACTATTCCTTAGCTTGGAATAAAGATCTTTTCAATTGTTGAAATGATAATAAACATGTTATGAGGGTTATTAATGAGATTATGGATGTTAGGAATTGCAGCCATCGTTCTGTCTTTTATCTCGCTATTTATCGGAGCAATAGATATAACGCCTAAGGATCTGCTTAATTGGGAATCAGATGAAACACATATTTTCCTTATTAGCCGCATCCCACGGTTATTGGCGATAATATTAGCGGGGGCAGGGATGAGTATTGCCGGTTTAATTATGCAGTCTTTAAGCCGAAATAAATTTGTATCACCAACAACTGCTGGAACTTTGGATGCGGCAAAACTGGGTATTTTAATTTCCATGCTGTTTTTTACGAATGTAACCTATACACAGCAAGTTATTTTTAGTTTTGCCTTTGCTTTAGCAGGTACATTTCTCTTTATGCAGATTTTAGATCGTATAAAATTTAAAGATGTTATTTTTGTTCCATTAATCGGAATTATGTATGGGAATATACTATCTTCCATTACAACGTTCTTTGGATATGAAGCGGATCTGCTGCAAAATATATCTTCCTGGCTTATGGGAAGTTTCACTTTGATTATTGCTGGCCGTTATGAACTCTTATATGTTAGTATTCCAGCTATTATTCTAGCGTATCTTTATGCGAATAAATTTACAGTTGCAGGAATGGGTGAAGATTTTGCGAGAAATCTTGGTTTAAGTTATAAACTAGTACTAAATATTGGTCTGGTCCTTGTTGCGGTTATATCGACAACGGTTGTCCTTACTGTCGGGGTTATTCCATTTCTAGGACTAATAGTTCCCAATATTGTCTCCTTATATTTAGGTGACAACCTGCGCAAAACAATTCCGCATACAGCGGTGTTAGGAATTGTCTTCTTATTAATATGTGACATTCTAGGGCGCATCATCATTCATCCTTATGAAATTCCAGTTAATGTAACAGTGGCAGTGATAGGCAGTGCAATCTTCTTAACGATGCTGCTTAGGGGGAGAGCATATGCGAAATAGTACAAAACTGATGATTCTAGCAGCTATTGCCCTTGTGTTTATTTTGTTATATGGCTTTTATGATATTAAAGGCGGCTTTGATTATGCCTTTCCTAAGCGTATGCTCCGAGTTACAGCAATGATTATTACAGGAATCGCAATTGCTTATTCTACAGTTGTGTTCCAGACAATTACGCATAACCGTATTTTAACACCTTCTGTTATGGGCCTTGATTCTATGTATCAAGTAGTACAAACATTAATCTACTTCTTTGCAGGGTCGATGTCAGTGTGGGTGTTAAATAAATATTTAAACTTTGGCGCAGCCATTTTTGCCATGGTCGTCTTTGCTTTGATTTTATATCGGTTTTTGTTCAGGGCTGATAAGCATCCCATTTATTTTCTTCTATTAATAGGGATGATTATAGGGACACTTCTGGGAAGCTTTGTCACATTCCTGCAAGTATTGATAGATCCAGTCGAATATTTAAGTCTTCAAAGCCGGTTGTTTGCGACCTTTACAAACGTAAAAGCTGAGTTATTATTTATTTCAATTGGCATCCTATTTCTTGCTTTTCTCTATGGCTACCTCATTATGGATAAACTGGATGTTATGTCACTTGGCCGCGAAAATGCGATAAATCTTGGCATTAATTATGACGGCATGGTAATGAGAATTTTAATTTTATCGTCTGTTTTAATTGCTGCATCTACAGCGCTTGTCGGCCCAATTACATTTTTTGGATTAATTGTTGCCAATCTCTCCTATCAGTATCTGGTGACGTATAAACACTCCATCCACATATTAGGGGCTAGCTTGATCAGTATTATTGCATTGGTCGGCGGTAATTTCCTTGTGGAGCATATTTTTGAGTTGCGTACAACATTAAGTGTCATTATTAACTTTATCGGCGGTATTTACTTTATTTATCTATTACTTAAGGAAAGTAGGGCAGCAGGATGATTGAAATCAAAGGATTAACAAAACAATTTGGTAAAAAGCCTGTTGTAGAGGATGTTACAGTCACAATCGAGCCGGGGACCATCACCTCTTTTATTGGACCGAATGGTGCTGGTAAATCAACACTTCTTTCTATGGTAAGCCGTTTATTAGAAGCAGATACAGGTGAGGTATTACTCGATCAGAATAATGTGAAAAAGTGGAAGTCTTCGGATTTTGCAAAGAGAGTATCTATTTTGAAACAAGCCAATTACCTTAATGTGAGGTTAACAGTGCGTGAGCTTGTTTCATTTGGGCGCTATCCCTATTCAAGAGGACGTTTAGCGGCTGAAGACGAAAAGTTTGTTGATCAAGCCATTGAATATATGAATTTAGCTGATATGGAAGACAAATATTTAGATGAATTATCAGGTGGTCAAAAGCAACGGGCATTTATTGCAATGGTCATTGCTCAGGATACGGATTATATCCTGCTGGATGAGCCTTTAAATAACCTGGATATGAAGCATTCAGTTCAAATTATGAAAATTTTGCGCAAGCTTGTTGATGAACTTGGAAAGACAGTTGTCATTGTTTTGCATGACATAAATTTTGCATCTGTTTATTCTGATCGTATCGTAGCGTTGAAAAATGGCCGGCTGATGAGAAATGGGCCGACCCATGAAATCATAAATTCTGAAGTGCTTCGTGAAATTTATGATATGGATATTCCCATTCAAGAACAGAATGGCTGCAGAATTTGTGTCTATTTTAATTCACATACGTAAACTTTGAAGTAATAAATATACCTGGAGAAATCTATTGTATTTCTTCAGGGATTAGCTTTTTTTTGTGTCAGATTCCTGAAAAATTGGAAGATAATTTAAAAAAACATCAAAAAGTTATTGACTAATAAAGATTATTCAATAATAATTATCATCATAATTGATAATGATAATCAATATCAAATAATAAATAAAAAGGGAGAGTTAAGAAAGATGAAAAAACTATTTTATGCATTGTTAGCAGCTATGGTATTATTGCTTGCCGCATGTGGTTCTAGCGAAGAAGCTTCAAAAGAAGAATCAGCTGATAAAGCAGCAGAGGAAGAAACAAATGGAACTGGAACAGAAGGAAACGCAGCCTATCCAATGACGGTATCTCCGACAGTTGCCTCAACAGAAGGCAATGAGGGCGGTACAACTAACTTTGAAGATGTGAAATTTGAAAAGATGCCAGAAAAAATTGCTGTATTCGATTATGGTTTCTTAGATACATTAGATGCTCTAGGTGTTGAAGGAATTGTTGGGGTTGCAAAAGATTCTACCCTGCCAGCTCACCTTGAAAAATACGCTTCTGAAGAGTATAAAAGCGTTGGTGGATTAAAGGAACCTTTACTTGAAGATATCGCTGAAATGGATCCGGATGTAATCTTTATCTCTGGGCGTCAGTCAGCATTCTATGAAGAATTAAAAGAAATCGCTCCTGTTGTGTTTGTTGGTACGTCTGAGGCTGACTACTGGAACACATTCCAATCTTCTGTAGATCTAGCGGCGAAAATGTTTGATAAAGAAGCAGAAGCTGAAGAGTACATGGCAAAATATGATTCAGCTTTAGAAGAAATCAAAGCTTTAGCTGGAAACTACGAAACCTCTCTAGTTACAATGTACAATGAAGGTAAATTATCAGGTTTTGCAACAAATTCCCGTTTCGGCTACATTTATGACATTTATGGATTCAAGCCGGTAACAGAAGATATCGAGTCTTCTTCTCACGGTTCTAACTTCGGCTTTGAAGCCATCCTGGAATTTAACCCACAAGTGCTATTTGTAATTGACCGTACAGCAGCTACTGGTGGCGACTCTAATATTGAAGCTGATATGGAAAACGATATCATTAAGAAAACAGATGCCTTTAAAAATGAAAGAATCGTTTACTTAGATGGCCCTCTATGGTACCTAAGTGGAGGCGGTTTACAATCCGAGCTTGCTAAAATTGAGGAAGTTTTAGATGAGTTGAAATAAACTATGTAAGGGACTGTCCAGAATGTCAGTGAGAACTGACCCTCTGGCAGTCCCTTTTCAATGATTTGTTGTATACATTTGTATACAATTCAAAATAATACATCGTATACATTTGATAGAGTTCGTGGTGAAAACAGACATCAAAATGATGGTCATGAACGAAGGGATCGCAGTGCAAAAACATTTCGCAGAGGAAGAGCCCTTACCTTTTTAGAGAGAATGAGCCTTAAACGTTCTGCACTAAAGAAACAATTAGAAACGCCAGAGCTGCAATCAATTAATCCGATACTAGTCGGGGAGCTAAAAGCAATTGATATGGTGATCAGCGAATTCGTACAGTTATTTGAGCTTTACGAATTTGAAGAAGGGGAAACAGCTAGCAAAACGGAAGATAAGGAAGATTTAGTGAAAGATTCCAATGAAGAGAAAAAAATAAAAAGGGGCGGGGAAAATGAAACAAATTAACAGATATATCGATTCAGTTTTTTACAGCCAGGATGATATTTTAGAGGCAGTTCTTATTTCCATAAAAGAGAACGGTATGCGGTCCATATCAGTATCTCCTTCTACTGGTAAGCTTCTTACGCTGCTAGTATCTATGTCGGGGGCAAAAAGTGTACTTGAGATCGGGGCCCTTGGGGGGTATAGCGGGATTTGCTTAGCCAGGGGATTCGATCGGTCAGGAACATTAACTTCCCTTGAACTTATGGAGAGCTACGCAAAATTAGCAAATACTAATCTGTCTAAAGCTGGTTTTGGCAGTCAAGTATCATATTTAATCGGACCAGCTTTGCAAAGTCTCGAACAGCTTGTTAGCGATAATAGACAATTTGATTTTTTCTTTATCGATGCAGATAAAGAAAATTACGAAAACTATCTGAATTATTGCATCAGACTAGCGGAAAATGGAGCTTTAATTGTTTGTGATAATGTACTGGCTAAAGGCAGTGTAGCAGACGAGAGTGCTGAACCTGAACGTCATACTGAATTCATGAAAAAATTTAATGAAACAGTTGCTAACCATCCTCAATTGGAATCTGTGCTTATTCCTATCGGTGATGGGCTGACTGTTTCAAAAGTAAAAAAATAAAAAAACACTATGCGGTAATAATCCTATATAGCAGGAAAATGGCAGGATGCCTGCTAAAGCATTCTGCCTTTCATGGTCTAAATTTCATAGAAATGGAGTAGCAGATAAGCAATCCATCTGCAATGTGGGTTGTTTCTGATATTTGTAATCAGCCCTTTTACGATAGCAGGATTCAAGCTGCGCTCCTGTACATCCTGCTTTAGCAGGATGAGGGATTCCTTTTCAATCGAGTCTTCTAATTCCTCTATTTTTTGCTCCATAACTTCAATTAGTTGCCCGTGAGTCATCTCTTCATGTCCCGTTTTCCTGAACATCTCGTAAAGCTCATCGGTTATAAACGGGATAGTCGAATGCTTTGCAAGAAGTTCTGTCTTCTCTGCAAGTGATCGGCATAGAAGGTCCAAATCCAAAGGCACATTGAAAAATAAAAATAAATGAGAGTACACATGCATAAAGCCTTTGATGCAATAGATTAAATCGTATTTTGTATGCTGGACGGTTTCTCCGTATAACTGATCAAGCATGGATAGAGTAATATCATCAATTAATTGGTCAAAGTGACGCCCTTTTGATATAAGCTCTTCGTTAAATGTATGTGCCTGTTCTTTGATGAAAATCTTGGCAAAGTCTGAATGCTTTTGAAAGGAGTGGAACGTGGTGTAAAAAAACTTTCTTAAAAGCTCTTCGCCCCTGTTATTCGAGTCTTTGACTATATGGTCAATATCTGAAACGAATTGCTCCATAAAATGATCAATCAAGGCCATGATTAATTCATCTTTTGATTTGAATGATAAGTAGAAAGCTCCTTTGGAAATACCGGAGTGCTCTGTGATCTGCTGTACAGAGGTAGCTTCAAACCCTTGCTTTGCAAAGAGTTCTAAAGCGCTTTCCATAATTAATTGCTTTTTGCTCATGTAATGGTGTCACTCCTTTTTGATTGACAAATGACCAACCAGTCATTATTATATGTAATTGAGTCTAACAAGTCAATTAAGGGTAGGTGCACAAGTGAAAGGTTTAGTGAATTTTGTCCTGCAGAATAAACTTGCAGTCTGGCTGTTAACAATTATTATCACGGTATCTGGCATCTATTCAGGTACGCGGATGAATATGGAGACCATTCCGGATGTCTCAATTCCTTACTTAATGGTAATGGACGTATATCCGGGGGCGACTCCTGAAAAAGTGATGGAAGATGTGTCCATCCCAATTGAAAAAGCCGTAGAAGGCCTTGAAAATGTTAAATCAGTTTACTCAAATTCATATTCTAACATGTCAAATATCCAAGTGGAATATGACTATGGTATTGATATGGACGAAGCCAAGCGGGCTCTCCAATCAGCTCTTGATGTAGTGGAGCTGCCGGAAGGAGCACAGGAACCTTCCATCACGGCCATCAGCATGAATATGATGCCGGTTGCTGCACTGAGTGTAAGCAGTAAATCAGAGGGTATTGTTGAGTTAACCTCAACTGTAGAAGATATCATACTTCCAAAAATAGAAAAAATTGATGGTGTAGCATCAGCGACCATCACTGGTCAGCATGTGGAAGAGGTGCAGCTCACATACAACGAAGAAAAACTGGCTGAGCTGGAGCTGACGGAAGATAAAGTAAAGGAAATGATTCAGGCAAGCAACATGGCTGTATCATTGGGGCTTTACGAGTTTGAGGAAGGAGAACAGGCTGTCGCAGTAGACGGCAAGTTCATGACCGAGGATGAATTAAAGAACATGCTCATCCCAGTAACACCAACGGCACAAAACCAGTCACCTTTTGTGAAGCTGAGTGACATTGCCGAGATTGATACCGTCGGCAGAGTGCAATCTGTTTCCCGTACAAATGGTAATGACGCCATTGCGATTCAAATTGTGAAAGAACAGCAGGCAAACACCGTTGAAGTGGTCAACAGTGTCAAGGATTTAATCAAGGAAGAAAAAGAAAAGGTCGAGGGTCTAGTTATAGATCTTTCACTTGACCAGGGTAAGCCAATTGAAGAATCTGTTTCAACCATGATTGAAAAAGCTGTGTTTGGCGGGCTGATTGCAGTTTTGATTATTTTACTGTTCCTGCGTGATTTTAAATCCACGATTATTTCAATCGTATCTATTCCAGTTTCGATTTTCATGGCTTTGCTGCTGCTGAACTGGATGAATATTACCTTGAACATTATGACGCTTGGAGCCATTACGGTTGCCATCGGCCGAGTAATTGATGACTCTATCGTTGTGGTTGAAAATATTTACCGCCGCCTGCATTTAAAAGAAGAAAAACTAACAGGGCGGGCACTTATTCGTGAAGCTACCATCGAGATGTTCAAGCCAATCCTTTCGTCTACATTAGTAACGGTTGCTGTATTCGCCCCGCTCATTTTTGTAGGAGGCATGGTCGGCGAGCTGTTTATGCCATTCGCTTTGACGATGACTTTTGCGCTTGGTGCTTCACTCCTTGTGGCCATTACAATCGTTCCAGCACTGTCTCACTTCTTGTTTAGAAAGAAGCTGTACAGTGAAAAAACGGAAGGCAGCCATAAAGAAGCTGGAAAGCTATCAAAATGGTATAAAGGCATTCTTGAGAAATCTCTTAATCATAAGATTATTACATCCATCATTGCAGTAGTATTGCTAGCGGGAAGCTTAGCTCTGACACCAATGATCGGATTCAGCTTTATGGGCAGTGAAGAAGAGAAAGTGATGTATCTAACATACACGCCTGAAGCTGGAGAACTTAAAGATGAGACATTAGAGAACGTTGAAGCAGTAGAAGAAGAGATGCTAAAGCGTGATGATATTGACATCGTTCAAATATCTGTAACCGAAGAAGCGGATCAAATGGCTGCCATGATGGGCGGAGGAGCAGGCGGAGCCTTAATGTACCTGATCTTTGACCCTGAAATGGATAATTTCCCTGAAGTCCGTGAAGAAATAGAAGATTATGTGTTTAATATCGGACAATCAGGTGAATGGAAGAGCCAGAACTTCTCTTCGATGTCCGGTTCAACCAATGAAGTCAGCTACACATTCTACAGTGAAGATTTAGATAAACTGAATGACTCTGTCAAAATGGTAGAAGACGTAATGAAGGAAAATGAAGAATTGGAGGATGTTTCTTCAAGTGCAGAAGACGCATTTGTTGAATATACCTTCAATGTTGAACAGGATGAACTGCTGCAGTACGGTCTGACAGCCGGACAAATTGTCATGATGCTCAATCCGTCAGCCATCAAGGATGTTCTGACAACGATTGAAAAAGACGGTGAAACGCTTGAAGTCATTGTCCAGCAGGAGAAAGCGGAACAGCCGAAATCCATTGATGATATCCTGGCAACACAGGTGCCGACAGCGATGGGTACAACTATGCCTCTTTCCGAGCTTGTCACAGTGAAAGAAGGAACAACGCATAATACGCTTGCGCGCAGTAAAGGCGAGTACTACGCAACCGTGTCAGGTACGGTGAAAGGCGATGACATCTCAAAGGCTACTTCTAAAACAGATGAAGCGATTGATGAATTGGATCTGCCTAAGGGTGTAACAGTCGGAGTTGCGGGTGTTCAGGCAGACATGACTGAGACGTTCACACAGCTTGGCGCTGCAATGCTTGCAGCCATCGCGATTGTGTACTTCATTCTGGTCGTTACATTCCGTGAAGGTGTGGCGCCATTTGCGATTCTCTTCTCCCTTCCATTTGCCGTGATTGGTTCTTTCGTTGGCTTATTAATTGCCGGCGAAACGATTTCTGTATCGGTCATGATGGGACTATTAATGCTAATTGGTATTGTCGTAACCAATGCCATCGTTCTGGTGGACCGGATCATCCATATGGAACGTGACGGTCTGGTCATGAGGGAAGCGGTGCTGGAGGCAGGGGCAACCCGACTTCGCCCAATCCTGATGACAGCCATTGCGACAATTGGTGCATTAATTCCATTGGCCATCGGCTCTGGCGGTGGAGGGCTTATCTCCAAAGGCCTTGCGATTACCGTTATCGGCGGTCTGACAAGTTCGACGCTATTGACCCTTATCATTGTGCCAATTGTGTACGAAGTATTATCTAAAATGTTTAAGAAAAATCGCAGAGAAATCGAAGAAAACTAAAAAAAAGCCCTGCAGGTTTTAAAAACTTGCAGGGCTTTTTTCGCTTTTCAAGCTATTCTTTTTCTGGGATTCTAGTCGGAATTACGTTATTCATAAAATTTGCGGTATTTTAAGAGCCTGTGTGAGGATATCCGTCAGATTCTTATTATATCGGTCACTTCGCGTCACATCACCTTTCCAGCCAGATCATAATGAAAACAATACTCAGACTCTGAAAACTAAATTCCCCTAATCAACTCCCTCTTTTCTTTTACAAGATCCACTCTTGAAAACAGAAGTGCATACATAATAGTAAAAATAAGATACGATAAGCCAATAATCAGGCTAAGAGTCCTCGGATCAAAAATCTCCAGCAGGAATCCTGCTGCACCCATGGAGATAGCGAGGGAAAGGTTTGAAACCATCTGCATTAAACCAAAAAAGGTTCCCTGTTTGGATCGGGGTATGAATTTCATCATGACCGTGTCCAGGCAGATGTTGCCAAGGCCGCCCGCAAAGGTGATCAGCACAACGGTGAAAAGTGCTGTATAAAAGCTTGGTGCGAGGCTTAATATAATATGGCTAGTGCCTTCTAAAGCGATAAAGATGATCGCGAGTATCAGGAGGCCCTTCTTGATCATATGAGAAAAGAATGAGCTAAGAATGAGCCCAACCCCCAGTGCGCCATACATAAATCCAACGCCTAATTCTCCCATATCAAAAACTTCCAGACCATAAATGCTTACAAGAATATTGTCAATTCCATTGGCGAGCGGCATGGTCAGCATCATGATAAAAAAGGCAATCAGTGCAGAAGAGCCAAGTATAAGCCTCGCTGGCGAAACCGCAGCAGAAGTTTTCGTTTTTTTTCTATTTTCCTCTGAGACAGCCGGGAAAACCATCCTGGAGATTAGATATGCTGACAATAGGAAGGTAAGGCCGTTAATCATGAAAGCAGCATTGTTTCCTAGAAAGTAGGCGAGGATTCCTCCGGTGCTTGATCCAATAATGAGGACGGCCCCGATCATGACTTGTTCAATCGCATTAACATATATAAGCCTATCTGATTTTACAAGGGCAGGTATCGCAGACATCCTGGCCGGTGAGTAGATGGCTTCTCCCGCTGCGATTAGGAATGCACTTGCATAAACAATCCATAAATCCCCTGCTTCCCTTACGAAAAGCAGTCCCAGGACAGCAGGCACTCTCAACAGGTCTACTGCCACCAGAATGGCCTTTTTGGAAAAACGGTCTGCCAGCATTCCGCCTATTGGAGCAATGAAGAAAAAAGGTGCCATGCGAATGGCAAATAATAGCCCAATCGCTACTCCGGAACCTGTTACATGGTATAACAGTGCAAGCAGCGCAACCTGTGTAAACCGATTTCCGATTCCATTAATGACACCAGCCCAAAAGAGCTTTTGATAATTTGCTTCCTGTTTCCATACAGTCCAATTTGTCATTATTTCCGCACCTCTGCGAATGTTAATTCGATATGTATCTAATTTGATGGATGATGGAAATAATTGATTAGATAAATATCTAATTAGATTATATTCGAATTAGTTTGTTTTCACAATCAAAAATTTTACATTAATTTGTAGAGATGAAACTTTATCATTGGGATAATCGTAGAGAATATTAAGGAGGCGGGTATAATGAGATTAATTTTCGAGGTTCTATTTCTATTAATCGTTATCTATTACAGCTATCATTACATTATTTTAATAGCGCAAATGAAGAAACCTGCCCTGATTCCTTTTGACAGGACTGATCTGAAAACAGTAAGGAAATTCCCTCAGAAATCTGCGGATGCCCCTGTTATCTCAAAAAACAAGCTGGGACTAACGATGTATGCTGTCATGCTGGCTTTTCTAATCGCTATGTTTATATTCGGAAAATATAACATGAAATTCAGCTGGACGTATCTCTATCTTCTGTTTATCCCTTTAATCAATGCCAAGGATCTGCTGAATGTATTTGCTGTCTATGATGACGGCTTTATAAGCGGAAGCAAGTTTGTTCCATGGAAAAAGCTGAAATCCTTCCATTTCAAAAAAATCGATCTGAATCATAAATACTATGGATATTCTCAAGAAGTAAATGAAGGCTACGAACTTATCCTTAAAACAAAAATGGGCAGCCATAGCCTTGTTGTAACGGAAGAGGAAATGAAAGAAACGCTGGCCAGTATTTTTGAAGAGCATGTGAAAAATGACTAGGAGTTGAGTGGAGCGGAAGGTGCTAATCCAGCAAAAAATGCTATCGCATTTTCTTCGTCCGGTGTTTTCTTGAGGAAGCTTATTCAACGTCCTGTGGGAGGAGTGGATCAGGTGAGATCCCACATAAGCAGTGTTGAGCAGGCTCAGCGCCCGCCCCGCTGAAGGCGAGTGCTTCGTGCTGAAATCAAACGTGCAATATTTGAAGGATGAATAAAGTACTTACATAAAAAGTTTTAAATCGTCCTTTTGTTGGTATTTATATAATAAAACATCAGGAAAGGATCAAGAGAGATGAAAGAAATTACAGTAACTGTTGACTATGAAGGTTTAAAATATCAAACGAATATCATTACAAATAAAGAAGCTGGCGACGAGGAAATTTTAAAGCAGGCAGAAGACCAGATCAGAAAACAGTTAAATAATTAAGCATAAAAAATACCCCCTTAATCAGAAGATAAGGGGGTTAATTGTGGAGTCAATGCAGTTTTTGATTTAGTTTTTGCTGCAGCATTTCAATTTTATTCGGCAGTACAAATAAATACTCAATTAAACTCTCTAAGAGCTCCATCAGCAAAGAGGCCATTTCCTGATCAATATCTTTTTCAAGATCAAGCATCTGGTAAAAGGCGCTGCCTGGCTGTGCCAGCTGGCTTAAAGATTGCAGAGGCCTTGCTAAGTCAACATGCTCTGGCAGCTGTTCAAACTGCTTGGAAAGGTTTTGCCCTTTGACCTCTTCACCGAGAAAGTTTTTTAGTATGCTTTCAAGTACCCGTTTGGACATCACGGCAGTAGCCACTGTATCTTTTGAATAGCTTACATTTAAAGCCGATCGGTATGCTCTTGTCAGGTCTCCCGGCACTTCCTTTATTTTCTCAAGCTGAGTCAGGAGCTCTTTCGCTGAATTGGGATCATAGATATAGAGAATAGTCCCGTCGCTGGATTGTTCAGATTGATTAAGGATCATGATAAAAACCGATTCCTTTTTGCAGGCAGAACAATTTCCATGGGAAAGTATGCTGGACTTGCTTGTATGATTATAATTTGCCTTTATCGTAAAAAGACTTGGTTTACTGCATTTAGGGCACTCGCATTGGACACTTGATGGTATCTTTTTGTAACCAAATTGACTATGAGAAATAATTTGTGCTGGCAACACTCTTCTCATTATCATTTCCCCCCGCTAGATTTCTGTTTTTCCATTCCATTACATTTAAGTATAACTTTGAAAATTATGCGGACAAGCCTGAAAAATCTGGAATTTTTTCAATGCGAATCCCGTATTGAAATGTGAGAGCTGCTTCATTATCTGTATAAATGCAAAAAAGGAGCTCGTCCCATTCTTGGGAAAAGCTCCTTTTTCTTTATCCTTTATAAGGGTTATTGCGGTTCTCCCTTACGTTATTAAAATCATAAGCATCTCTGTAGCGGGTATCCACATCATCGTTGTAGGCCGAAACAGTACGGTCTGTATAGTCATCTGTTTTCGTGTCGTCAAGCTTTTCGCTTAGCGGACGGTTTGAGTCCAGATTTTGATCTGTCCAAACACTGCTGCTGTTTCTGGTGTTATCCTTAAAAGCATTCGTTCCGCGGTCAAGCTCCCCTGGATTTAAAGGATCAGCGTTTGTATAGGTTGTCCGGTCTCCTTCCAGAACAGAACGATTTGTATCTGAATAGCCGTCGGTAAAATCGGCGGACTTAGTCTCAGGGTCGACTAACACAAGAATTTTTCCTGATTTGACGTCAGCTTCATAACGGTGTGCTTCCTCTTCAGGAATGCCCATGCCGATAAGTGCTCCTGCAATACCGCCGGCACCTGCGCCAACAGCAGCTCCTGTTAATGTAGCAGCGATTGGTCCGGCTGCCACAATCGGTCCGATTCCGGGAATGGCCAATGCGCCTACACCGGCCAGAAGACCTGTTAATCCTCCCAGAATTCCGCCTGTTGCCGCTCCGGCAGCTAATCCTTCTTCAGTTTTTGTGCCTGTTTCCTCTGTAACGGCATCCACATCATCTTTATTTTTGCTGATTACAGAAATATCTTCAGGGCGGTATCCCTCCGCTCTTAACTTTTCAACCGCTTGAATAGCATCCTGCTCTGTATCATATGCACCTACAATATGCTTGTTTGTTGCCATGTTCATCATCCTCCTTATAATTTATTGCTTATCTATTGGTGTACATACCTTTTTCATCACATCCATAAACCGGGTGGATAAAATTACTAATAATTTCCCCTTGACTAATAAGTGGCTTGACCTGTAACTGCATAATCGGTACTTTAAAAATAGAATAGTCACAAGGAAGGTTGGTTCGCTTTGATTAAACTTTATTATGAAGACCCATATATCCAAACATTTGAAACGGAACTTTTATATCAGGCAGCAGATGACAAGGAAAAGATATATGCCGTCCTGAAAGAAACAGCCTTTTATCCAACTGGCGGAGGACAGCCTCATGATGAGGGAACACTCAATGGCGTAAAAGTGGTGGATGTTGAAGAAGCTGAAGGAGAAATCCGTCATTATTTAGAAAGGGAATTGGACCCGTCCATTTCCAGTGTATCAGGAGAAATCGATTGGAACAGACGGTTTGACCATATGCAGCAGCATGCAGGACAGCATATTTTATCGGCTGCCTTTGAAGAGCTTTACGGCTATAAAACGGTAAGCTTTCATTTAGGCAAAGAAACATTAACCATTGACCTGGAAATTAGTGAATTGCCGGTTCGGCATGCAGAAGAAGCGGAGAGATTGGCTAATCGCATCATTCTTGAGAACCGGCCAATAGAAGCCAGGTGGGTGAGTGCGGAAGAAGCTTCCCAATTTCCGCTCCGCAAGCAGCTGTCTGTAAGGGAAGACATTCGGCTTGTGATGATCCCGGAATTTGATTATAACGGCTGCGGCGGAACCCACCCATCTTCAACCGGCCAGGTCACCGGCATTAAAGTATTAGACTGGGAACGCCAAAAGAAGAAAATCCGTGTGCAGTTTGTCTGCGGGAGCCGGATCCTTGCTCAGCTTCAGAGCAAACATGAAATCACAAAAAATCTTAGTCAGCTTCTTAATGCACCAGAACAGGACTTGCCTTCAGCAGCCAGCCGTTTGATAGAAAACGGAAAGAACCTGGAGAAACAACTGGAAGCAGAAAAGGAAGCACTGTTAGCTTATGAAGCAAAAGAAATATTCGCAGCAGGAAACGGAGAGTGTACCAGCAAGGTCTTTGAGGGACGCTCCATCCAGGAGCTCCAGAAACTGGCCCGCCTAATCGCCTCCCAATCTGAAAATGCTGTTGTTATCCTAATCAATGAAACCACCGATAAACTTCAATTTGTTTGCGCCAGAGGAGCAGATTCCGGGTCTGATATGAAGAGCCTTGCTGCAGAGCTTTTGCAGAAGCTTAACGGCAAAGGCGGGGGGAATCCTCTATTTGCACAGGGTGGGGGAGACAAGCTTATGAGCGGGGAGGACCTCCTTCAGCATGCACTGAGACTTGCAGGGCAAATCAGCTCAGAAAACTGATTAGGTAATAATGAAAAGGAACAGCCATAATTGATAAAATATTTAGAAAAGTGTTGAAAAGTGATTGTAATACAGCTTCTGTTGTATTACAATTTTGGTACGGGCCATGCATTATAATGAATGTTTATGATAACCTCATAAACGCCTCATATAATATCCGGTTCTGCAGGAGGCTAGTTCATGTACAGACAAAATACCGTCTATATCATCGGAGACAGCAAAACATCATTGAACAATCCGATTATGCAAAAATACAATGGCTTTTTTATCGGTCTTGTAATTGACAGGGAAACAGATGAAATTGTAGATGCAGAATGCTCATCTACCATTAACTTAACCTCACTATTTATTAAATCTATATTTGTCGGCAAATCTATATTGGAAGCAGACAAGGTAATGGAAGAAATCGAAAGCCGCTACTTCGGCTCCTCGCAAAAGGCACTAATGGTTGCCTTTAAAAATGCGCATATAAAATATACACAAATTATGAATAAGTAGAGCTGCTTTTTCTGTTTTCCGCAGATGAAATCCAGCTATCAGAGAAAAGCATTATTTTCTCCGATAGCTGGATTTTTTTCATTCTGCCTGTATAAGAGGAAGATTACAGATGAATTTTACAGAAAATAGCAAATAATCTATAATGTTAAACTATAACAATATAATATTTGGGGGATTATTAATGAAGCTTTATCTATCTGTTGATATGGAAGGAATAACGGGTCTGGCTGATCACACTCATGTAGACTCTTCGAAGCACAATTATGAACGCAGCAGGGTGATCATGACTGATGAAGCAAATCATGTGGTAACAGCTGCCTTTGATGAGGGCTGCAGCGAGGTTATTGTAAATGACAGCCACTCGAAAATGAATAACCTGCTGATTGAAAGGATGCATCCTGAAACACAGCTGATTACTGGCGATGTGAAGCCATACTCAATGGTTCAGGGGCTTGATTCAACCTTTAGCGGTGCCATGTTTGTTGGTTATCATGCACGTGCTTCCATGAAAGGAGTGATGTCCCACTCCATGATATTCGGTGTAAGGCATATGTACATCAATGACCATGCCATTGGGGAAATGGGCTTTAATGCTTATGTGGCAGGTTATCATGGCGTACCGGTTCTCATGGTGGGCGGAGATGACCAGGCGGCTCTGGAAGCAGAAAAATTAATCCCGAATGTCACCACTGCAGTTGTAAAGGAAACGATTTCCCGCTCAAGCGTGAAGTCACTGACACCTGCAAAAGCCGGACAGCTTTTAAGAGAAAAAGCAGCAGAGGCTCTGAGCAGGAAGGAACTTGTAGAACCGCTTGTTCCGCCGGAAAACCCTGTATTGAAAATTGAATTTGCCAACTATGGCCAGGCTGAGTGGGCTGCTTTAATGCCTGGTGCAGAGATAGTAGAGAATACAACCATTGTCCGCTATCAGGCTAAAGATATTCTTGAAGCATACCAGGCAATGCTGGTGATGACTGAGCTGGCCATGAGAACTACATTCTGTTAGGAAGTGTTAATGAATGACTGGATACATAATAAAACGCCTTATCGCAATGGCCGTCACACTTTGGTTCATTATCACTCTGACTTTTTTCTTAATGCATTCCATACCGGGGTCGCCTTTTAATGAAGAAAGAAATACAAGTGAGGCGGTTCAGCGGAATCTGGAGAAATTCTACCATTTGGATGAACCGCTCTATGTCCAATATGGGATGTACTTGAAGTCCGTTGTGACATTCGACTTTGGGCCATCTATTAAAAAATCTTCCCAGACGGTTAATGAAATGCTCGGCCGGGGTTTTCCGGTGTCTTTCGAACTGGGAATCGTCACATTGATCGTGGCGGTTTTTTCGGGAATTGCCCTCGGAATCATAGCTGCCCTCCGGCACAATGGCTTTATTGATTATTTAGCGATGACCATTGCTGTTCTGGGGATATCGGTGCCAAACTTTGTCCTTGCGACACTGTTAATTCAGCAGCTTGCTGTCAACCTGGCAATCCTGCCGGTGGCTACCTGGTCAAGTCCGAAGCATATGATTCTGCCGACTCTCGCGCTTGCAACCGGGCCCATGGCAATTATCGCCCGTCTGACACGTTCAAGCATGCTGGAGGTGCTGACGCAGGATTACATAAAAACGGCCAAAGCCAAAGGCTTATCACCAGTAAAAATTGTGTTTAAGCATGCACTGAGGAATGCCCTTCTGCCTGTCGTAACTGTATTGGGATCCCTGGCAGCAAGCATTTTGACAGGTACGTTTGTCATTGAAAAAATCTTTGCCATTCCTGGAATGGGAAAGTATTTTGTAGAAAGCATCAATACACGTGATTATCCCGTCATAATGGGGACCACTGTTTTTTACAGTTCAATTTTGATTATTATGCTGTTCCTTGTGGACATTGCTTACGGAATTTTAGACCCGAGAATTAAGCTTCACAAAAAGGAGGCGAGCTAATGGAACTGCGCAAACAGCATGATAACCGCAACCTTGCACCTGATATTCCGGATGACTGGTTTGTGCCTATGGCCAAGGATCAGGATGCGGCGGAAGCAGTTGTAAGGCCGAGCCTTTCCTATTGGCAGGATGCATGGCGCCGGCTTTTGAAAAATAAGCTGGCAATGGCAGGGTTATTCTTTCTTATTGCTTTAGCCTTTATGTCTATTTTTGGACCGATGATTTCCCCGCATAGTGTATCTGAGCAGTCTCTGACTAATCAGAACCTTCCGCCATCATCGAAATATTGGTTCGGCACTGACGAGCTGGGCAGAGATGTATTCGCCAGAACATGGTATGGGGCAAGAATTTCCTTATTCGTGGGAATTGTTGCTGCCATGATTGATTTTGCAATCGGAGTCATCTATGGCGGGATTGCCGGCTATAAAGGCGGCAGAACAGATAATGCCATGATGAGGGTTGTGGAAATTCTTTATGGACTTCCTTATTTGCTTGTTGTTATTTTAATCAGCGTCGTAATGGGACCTGGTTTGTTCACGATTATATTTGCCCTTTCTGTGACGGGCTGGGTTGGGATGGCCCGGATTGTCCGCGGGCAGGTCCTGCAGATTAAGAACTATGAATTTGTACTGGCATCAAAGACTTTTGGGACAAAAACTTCGAGGATTATTAAGAAAAACCTGCTTCCGAACACGATGGGTCCTATTATTGTACAGATGACACTTACCGTTCCTTCAGCCATCTTTGCAGAGGCATTCCTGAGCTTTCTGGGATTAGGCATTCAGCCTCCTTTTGCCAGCTGGGGATCCATGGCCAATGATGGGCTATCTACAATTCTATCAGGTCACTGGTGGCGCCTGTTCTTCCCTGCCTTTTTTATTTCCCTGACCATGTTTTCGTTTAATGTGCTGGGAGACGGATTGCAGGATGCCCTTGATCCGAAGTTAAGGAGGTAGCAGTATGGAAAAAGTACTGGAAGTAAAAGACCTGCATGTCACATTTACCACTTATGGCGGAGAAGTCCAGGCTGTAAGGGGAGTAACATTTGATCTGCTTAAGGGAGAAACCCTTGCGATTGTCGGTGAATCCGGCTGCGGAAAAAGCGTGACTTCCCAGAGCATCATGCGGCTGATTCCCTCCCCGCCCGGGAGAATAGCTGATGGTGCAGTCCTTTTCAAAGGGAAGGACCTGACCAAATTAAAAGAGTCTGAAATGCGGGATATTCGCGGTGCAGACATTTCGATGATCTTTCAGGATCCAATGACGGCTTTGAACCCTACGATTACAATTGGGGAGCAAATTATAGAAGGAATAATGCAGCATGAAAACATTTCCCGGCAGGATGCCCGTAAAAAGGCCCTGGAAATGCTTAATTTAGTTGGGATTCCAAATCCGTCCGAAAGATTGAAGCATTACCCGCACCAGTTCAGCGGAGGGATGAGGCAGCGGATTGTGATTGCCATGGCCCTTGTCTGTGAACCCGAGGTGCTGATTGCCGATGAACCTACAACCGCACTTGATGTGACCATACAAGCTCAAATATTGGATTTGTTTAAAGATATCCAGAAGAAGACTGGAGTATCCATTATCATCATTACCCATGACCTTGGCGTTGTCGCTCAAGTAGCGGACAGAATTGCCGTCATGTACGCAGGAAAAATAGTGGAAGCCGGAGAACGAAGGGAAATCTTCTACAATCCACAGCATCCCTATACGAAAGGCCTGCTGAATTCAGTTCCGCGTCTTGATTTGGACGGAGCTGATCTAGTTCCCATTGGCGGATCGCCACCGGATTTATTCGCTCCGCCGGCTGGCTGCCCATTTGCAGCCCGGTGTGGCTTCGCAATGGAAGTATGTGACCGGGTCTATCCATATAAAACTCACTTAAGCCGAGATCATCATGTAGATTGCTGGCTTCAGGATGAGCGGGCACAGAAAATGCTTGCAGCCGTAAAATAGGTTTTCCCTTTCACAGTACTGGATCAGCACTGTGAAAGTTATGATTCTATCAGCTGTCAAACAGGCACCTGGTAGATAAAGAAATATATTTTAAGAGGGGGAAAAAGAATGAAAAAGTTTTTATCACTGCTGCTGGCAGGAGTATTGCTATTTGTCATGGCAGCCTGTACGGCAAATGAAAATGCCGGCAAAGAGACAGACAGCAAGGATGATGGCAAGAAAGAAGAAAGTGCTGAAAAAGTGCTTTATTTGAACAATGGCCAGGAGCCGACATCGTTTGACCCTCCTATCGGCTTTGACTCTGTTTCCTGGAGCGCACTGAATAACTTGATGGAAGGTTTGACCCGTCTGGGGCAAGATCATGAACCAGAAGCAGCTATTGCTGAAAAATGGGATATCTCAGAAGATGGAAAGACTTACACCTTTCATATCCGTGAGGATGCAAAATGGTCAAATGGTGATCCTGTAACTGCAAGTGACTTCGAATTTGCATGGAAGCGCCTTTTAAATCCTGATACAGGGTCTTCAGCCGCTTTCCTTGGCTACTTCATTGAAGGTGGAGAAGCATATAACAATGGGGAAGGATCAGCTGATGATGTAAAAGTAAAAGCAGTTGATGACAAAATATTTGAAGTTACTTTAGTTAGTCCGCAAGCTTACTTCCTAAGTGTGATTACTAACCCGGCGTTTTTCCCAATTAACGAAAAAGTTGCAACAGAAAACCCGAAGTGGTTTGCTGAAGCTGAATCTTTTGTCGGAAATGGCCCTTTCAACTTAACGGAATGGGAGCATGACAGCCATTTTGTAATGGAGAAAAACGATCAATATTGGGATGCTGAGACGGTAAAGCTTGATAAAATCCACTGGGCAATCATTGATGATACAAATACAGAATATCAAATGTACCAATCTGGAGAACTGGATGTATCTGATGTACCATCTGAGCTAAGTGAGCAGCTTCTGGGAGAGGCAAAAGTTGAGGACCAGGCTGGAGATTATTTCTATCGATTTAATGTAAACATGGAGCCATTCCAGAATCTTAACATCCGTAAAGCATTTGCGATGGCAGTGGATCAGCAGCAAATTGTTGATTTCGTCACAAAGAATGGTGAAAAGCCAGCATATGGATTTGTTTCATATGGATTTGCTGATCCTTCAGGAAAAGATTTCCGTGAAGTATCCGGAGATCTTGTAAAAACAAATGCAGAAGAAGCGAAGGCATTACTTGAAAAAGGTATGGAAGAGGAAGGATATGATAAGCTTCCAGAAGTTACCTTAACATACAGCACGGATGATACACACAAGAAAATAGCTGAAGCACTTCAGCAAATGTTCAAGGAAAACCTTGGCGTGGAAGTAAAGCTTGCCAACATGGAATGGAATGTATTTGCTGAAGAACAAAAAGCGCTTAAATTCCAATTATCACGAAGCTCGTTCCTTGCTGATTACGCAGATCCTATTAACTTCCTTGAAAACTTCCAGACAGGACATTCCATGAACCGTACTGGCTGGAGCAATGAGAAATATGACCAGCTGATTAAAGATGCAAAGAATGAAGCAGATGAAGCCAAACGCTTTGAACTAATGTATGAAGCTGAAAAAATCTTATTTGAAGAAATGCCGATTATCCCTATCCATTTCTACAACCAGGTTTATCTCTATAATGATGCTGTTTCAGGAATTGTCCGCCATCCGGTTGGATACGTGGAGCTTAAATGGGCAGATAAGAAGTAATACTCCTTCGGCTTGATTTGAAGGTAACAGGAAAAAAGGGGTGTTCGTGCGAACATCCCTTTTTTTCAGAAGAATAATTTTTTGAAGAATAGAATCTTTGAACTTTAAAAACTGCCTAGCTCTGAGCGCCGTCTGCTCGAGATCTTAAGCTTGGCTAACTGCGGCTCCCAGGGACTCGAGGTCATTTATGCTTGTCGTCCCTAAGCAGTCGCCTTGGTTTTTCGGGCAATCACTTCTGAAGGCAGGATACCCTCTGCTGGCGTTTGTCTTATGCTTATCGCCGGTAAGCTGGCGCTCTGCGCTTTTCGAATTATTTCCCGAAAAATAATACATTTTCCCGAATTTTAGCTTATATCCCCGACAATTATTTCATTTCCCAAACAATGCTTTTGCTGAAGGAGCATATAATGCTAATAAACAATTAAAAGGATGTGGCAGCATGGCAATGAAACCTCAGCGCCTGGAAAAAGGCGATGTGATTGGAATTATAGCACCGGCAAGTCCTCCCAATCAGGAAAACCTGAAGCGCTCCCTGGTCTTTTTGGCGGAGCTTGGAGTAAAGGTAAAGATGGGCGATCATGTGACTGATCAATATGGTTACCTGGCCGGTAAGGATGAAGACCGGCTGGCGGATTTACATAACATGTTTAAGGATGAGGAAGTTAAAGCCATTATTTGTGCAGGCGGCGGCTATGGCACAGGGAGAATTGCGTCCCAAATCGATTACAGCCTGATAAAAGAAAACCCGAAAATTTTCTGGGGCTACAGTGATATTACATTTCTGCACACCGCAATCCGCCAGCAGACCGGATTGGTAACTTTTCATGGACCGATGCTGGCTTCCGATATTGGAAAAGAGAATGCGGATCCCCTTTCGAAGCAATACTTTAACCAGTTATTCGAACCTGTAAGTCTTGACTACCCTGACGGTATTTCCAACCTGGAGACAATGGTAAGCGGGAGTGCCTCAGGAATCTTAACGGGAGGCAATCTGTCTCTCTTGGCCAGCACGATTGGAACACAATTCGAAATTGATACAAAAGATAAGCTTTTGCTTATTGAAGACATCAATGAAGAGCCCCGTGCGGTCGACCGCATGCTAAACCAGCTGCATATGGCCGGGAAGCTTGAGGGTGCGGCCGGCTTTATCATCGGGGACTTTAATAATTGCATCCCGGAGAGAGAACTTTCCCTGGAATTGGATGAAGTGCTGGATACGTATATAAAAAGGATGAATAAGCCGGCTGTAACGGGCTTTAACATCGGCCATTGCTCTCCTCATATTTCTGTGCCATTAGGTGTAAGGGCAGAATTGGATGCGGCCGGTAAAAAGCTGACAATCGAAAGCGGCGTTAAGTAAAAGGGTGGTATAAATGAAAATAAACACGATCGAAACATATAGAGCTGCGGTACCACTGAAAAAACCATTTAAAACAGCTTTGAGAACGGTTGAGACAGCAGAAACGGTTGTTGTAAAGGTAACTTGCGATAACGGTATTTTCGGCTGGGGGGAGGCCCCTCCCACTGTGGTAATCACTGGAGACAGCCTATCAAGCATAGAATCCGCCATTCATCATGTATTAAAGCCGATGCTGGTCAATAAGAGCCTTCTAAACTATGAAGATATCTTCCAGGAAATTCAGTCAGCTTTAATAGGAAATTCAAGTGCAAAGGCTGCAGTGGATATGGCATTGTATGATTGTCTTGCACAGCAGTGCAAACTGCCCCTTTATCAATTTTTAGGCGGACACAAAAATGAGGTGGAAACGGATTATACGGTAAGCGTCAATGGCCCGGAGGAAATGGGCGAAGATGCTGTTTCCTATGTTCAGCAGGGCTTTAATGTCCTTAAGGTGAAGGTCGGCAAGGATGATATTTTAACAGATATTGAGAGAATTAGAGAAATCCGCACACGAGTCGGATCAAAGATTAAAATCCGGCTCGATGCCAATCAGGGCTGGAAATCAAAGGATGCTATCTATGCCATCCGAAAAATGGAAGCTTTGGACTTGAATATTGAGCTTGTCGAACAGCCTGTGAAGGCCTGGGATATAGAGGGCCTTAAGCAGGTTACCGATGCGGTAGATACACCGATTATGGCAGACGAAAGTGTCTTTTCCCCGAAGCAGGCATTTGAAGTCATTAAGACCCGAAGTGCTGATTTAATCAATATTAAGCTGATGAAATCAGGCGGCATTTATCAGGCACAGATCATCAATCAGCTCGCTGAAGTCTGCGGGATGGAGTGCATGGTGGGCAGCATGATTGAAACCAAGATCGGCATTACGGCTGCGGCCCATTTTGCAGCAAGCAAAAAGAATATAACCCGTTTTGATTTTGACGCTCCATTGATGATGGCAAAGGAAATTGTGGAAGGCGGAATCCATTATACCGGCCGCAAAATCACTTTGCCTTCTGAACATGGCCTTGGCATCAGGAATGTATCGTTAATAGTGAACAAGCATGAACTGACTTCCTGATAAATTCTGGATATTAAAAAGGAGGAATTCGTTTTGGCAATTCAGCAAAAATGGCTGGTTTCGGTTCCTGCTGCAACCTTGTGGACAGCAAGCGATTCATCAAGAGAAATTGACTTTGAAGCGATCACCAATCCAGTTAATCTGGATTCCTGGCTTGAAAAGCTTACATATGAGCCCCGGCTGGAACTTTGTGACGGGAATCTTGTTCAATCACAAGTTCTGTACGGAGAAGAAGTGATTATATTGGAGGAGAAGGATGGGTGGGTTCATGTTGTGGTCCCGAGCCAGCCTTCTTCTAAGGACGGGAGAGGATACCCTGGCTGGTTGCCGAAAGCCCAGCTGACTAAAAATGAAGATTGGAAGCTTGATAGAAGAATGGCTGCAGTCATTCAGAAGAAAAAGGCAACTCTCTATTCTAATGACAGAGAGCCAGAACTTGTTCTAAGCTATCAAACCATACTCCCAGTGTTAAAAGAAGAAGCCGAGTGGATTCAGGTACAGACACCTGAGGGAGCAGGATATTTAAAACCTGAAGATGTACAGGTGTATGAAACAATTGAGGCTATACGGAAAGGCAGCGGAAAAGACATCATCGATGCGGGGGAACAATTTATAGGCCTGCCATATCTATGGGGCGGCATGAGCAGCTTTGGATATGACTGCTCAGGCTTCAGCTATTCTATGTGCAAAGCAAATGGATTTATCATCCCGCGTGATGCCCATGATCAGGCGGAAGCAGGGTACTCGGTGGAACTTGACGCCATTGAACCGGGGGACTTATTATTTTTTGCTTATGAAGAAGGAAAAGGCAAACTTCATCATGTAGGCATCTATTATGGTGATGGAAAGCTGCTTCATTCTCCTAATACCGGTAAAACCATCGAAATTATCGACTTGAAAGATACCATCTATGAAAAGGAACTATGTGCAGCTAGACGCTACTGGCAAGAGACGGAGGAATAAATATGCCAAAAGAAGCACTGTTAAAAGTCAATAATTTGAAAAAGCATTTTTCAATGGGGAAAGGACAGACTCTGAAGGCCGTTGATGATGTCTCCTTTCATATCAAACAAGGAGAAACCTTCGGGATTGTCGGCGAATCCGGCTGCGGAAAGTCAACCGCAGGGCGTACAATTATTGGTTTATATAACCGTACGGAAGGCGAAGTCCTTTATGACGGAAAGAATGTCCATACCATGACTGAGAAAGAAAGATTTGCTTTTCACAGGAAGATGCAGATGATCTTTCAGGATCCATATGCTTCGTTGAATCCGCGGTCAACCGTCCAGGAGATTATCTCGGAGCCCATGGAAGTGCATGGGTTATATCCGAACAAGAAGGAACGGCTTGAGCGGGTCTATCAGCTTCTGGAGGATGTGGGTCTTAACCGCGATCATGCCAACCGCTACCCGCATGAATTCAGCGGCGGTCAAAGGCAAAGAATTGGGATTGCCCGTGCATTAGCGCTGGAGCCGGAATTCATTATTGCTGATGAGCCGATCTCCGCACTGGATGTATCGGTACAAGCCCAGGTAGTCAACCTGCTTAAGGGGCTCCAAAAGAAAAAGGGCCTGACCTACTTATTTATCGCCCATGATCTCTCGATGGTCAAACATATCAGCGACAGAATTGGCGTTATGTATTTGGGGAATTTAGTGGAATTAACGACAAGCGAAAACTTATATAAAAATCCGCTTCACCCTTATACACAGGCCTTGCTGTCGGCGATTCCCATCCCTGACCCTGATGTTGAGGATCACCGGGAAAGAATCATTTTGGAAGGGGAACTCCCGAGTCCGATGAATCCTCCAAGCGGCTGCGTATTCCGGACGCGCTGCCCTTATGCGATGGAGGCCTGTGCTTCCATGAAGCCTGAGTGGCAGGAGATTGAGAAGGACCACTTTGTGGCCTGCCATTTATATAATGAAAAGGTAACTGGCGACCATAACCGGCCGCAAGTAGCCGCTGCGAAATAACATGAACTTTCATACTCTCAAAGCAGAAATTCTTGATTTGGCCAGCTGCTGTGAAGGACACGTGGCCGTATACATCCATACAGGGGATGGTGTAATCGAAACAAATGCCGATGATGTTATCTCTTCCGCAAGCTTAATTAAGGTTCCTATTTTACTCGCGGGTCTTTCGCAGGCGGAGAATAACCTGCTTCAGCTTGATGAAGAAGCAGAAGTGAATGATACTGTCCGGGTTGGCGGGGCTGGGGTACTGCAGGCCATGAGCAAAGATTTGAAGGTGAAGGTTATAGACTTAATGACGCTCATGGTCATTGTATCTGATAATACAGCGACTAATCTTATCATTGAGAGGCTGGGAATAGAGAAAATCAATCAGCTTATCAAAGGTTTGGGCTTTAATTGCACAGAATTAAACAGGAAGATGATGGACTTTGAGGCATTGAAAAACGGCATGGACAACATCACGACTGCCAGGGATATGGTGTATGGCATGAAAGCATTGGCAGAGCATTCACTTTTATCCGGGAAATATACAGAAAAAGCTCTGGATATATTGGAAAAACAGCAGTATAAGAATAAACTTGCAAACACGATAGACACGGAAAAAGTCAAGGTTGCCAGCAAAACAGGGGAACTTCCCGGAATAGAGCATGATTGCGCCATATTTACCTATAAAGGAAACACCGTTTACGCCGCTGTACTTGTGGACCAGCTTCAAAGCCAGGCAGCCGGCGGAGAAGTACTGGCCGCAATCGGCAGTCGCATTAATCAATATATAACCCATAAATAAGGAACCGTTTACTGAGAACGGTTCCTTATTTATTTATGCAGTTTTTGCACTTCAGCCAGATTTCCGATCTGCCCGCTTAGGTGATTGGGCGGAAGACGGAAGATCCTCGATAATATTTCGTGCGCAAGGCGCTGCGCTTTCAAAATTATTTATGATGAAAAGGGCATTTCCCTTTGATAGGTTTAATGTCATCACCGATAAAGTATTGTTTCCACTCACGGTGTTCGGGATCGCCATAGTGGCTGATGTTTGGATGGGTAGGAAGGCCATCCCATTTTTCAACCCGTTCCCTGACCTTTTCCCTGGACATGATGCCGCCTTTAGAGGTGCCTTCAAGACCTTCAAAGATGCGGCGCGGCTGGAAACCGAGGACAAGGCTGTTGCCTAGATCCCTCGTCTTTCGCTGCTTGTAGGCAGGCGCATTTCCAAACACAAAGAATGGTTCCTCAGCAAAAGAAAACGCCCAAAGGTGATGGTCAGGATCTGTCGGATAATCCTTGGGCCAAGGCTTTGTATCAACCTTATGCAAATACTGAAGAATATTCCAGAAATATTCTCTGTAATGTTCAAGCGGTTTTTCATCTTTTTCCGGCTCAACAAATACAAACAGGCCATGGCGAATCAGTTTTGGTGCCTCAAAAAGCTCGATAAAGGATTCGAGGGCTTCCGGCAGGTTAGACCAGTCCTCCTGTGTAATATAGGCATATCTTAATTCGCCGCGCATTTCAGCAGTCATTCCAAAATAGCACGGGAAGGTTTTATCTGTAACCGTATCATGAAATGTTTTATATTCTTGAGTAACCCACCCAGGCACAATTTCGGGGTTAGTCATATCTTCTTTTGTTAAAAGAAACTTACTGGCAGTTTTCATTTTTTCACCTCAGAATGATTTACTTATGAAATATGTACCCCTTAAAAAGTCCTTTGAAACTAGCTGGGTGGAAATGGAAAAGAAAAAGACAGCCGTGATGGCTGCCTTAAGAATTATCTAACGATTTTCGGTATTTATATTGATTGAGCTGAAAGCGGATAAAACAGCCTATGCAAAATCCAAGAATGGCAACAAATGCTGATAGAGCTACCATAGCTGTAAAAACATATCCTGCAGCTGTCCAGCCCAGAAGAAAGCCGGTTAGGCCCAGCGCCAGGCAAGCAACGGCAATCACCTGATTAAATTGCTGCTGCTCCCAGTCTTCGGGAATGTAATCAGCAGGATTTTTTCTTAGAAAATGTTTTGCTGTACGCATAATGGGATTGTAGCCGAACAATAGGCCCATTATACCTGCAAGGAGGGGTATGGCGAGAATCCATGCTTCTCCGGTAATCCACGAAGCTAAAACACTTAATACGATTGACCATTGATTGGTTCTTACGAGCGGAAGGGGAATAGAAACCGTTGTATTTGCCAATTATTTTCCGACCTTTCTCATTGGTTTTATTGGTATTAATAGTTTACTTAAATTGCAGGTTTTTGTGAAGATAAAAAGCCTGGAAAATAAAAAAGCACGCCCACAGGGACGTGCTTCCCATATTATTTCAATGGCCCATTGTTTTCATCCATCCGGTTATTGCGCGGATTTAATGGGTCGTTTGCCGGATTCATAGATGGATCCGAATTTGTTGGGTTAATCGGTTTATCAGTACTGCCAGGGGCATTGCCTGGTTTCATCTCCGGCATAGCTTCTTTCATCACTGCTTTCGTATCGGCATCTTTATTAATGGTTGTTTCTTCAATTTTACGATCAAGCTTTTGAAGATATTTGGCAGCAAAGTCTTTCCCTCCCAGACCAAATGATAAGCCGAATGCCAGTGCAAGTGCACCAAGTGTTAGAACGAACGCGGCATTGACAATGGAAGCTGCGAGACCAAGCTGATCAAGTGCCATAAAGATTGAAATCGCGATAATGGCTGCCTGGGCGACATTGGCAAGGAATTTATAATGCGGTCCTTGAAGAATCGTGCTTAGCAATTTCTTAACCAGACTGCCCAGCCACAAACCTACACCAAGAATGACAAGAGCTGCAATCACATGAGGCAGGTAGGCAATTACACCTGTCGCCAATGTTACGAGGAAGTCAAGGCCAAGGATATTAAGAGCCTGCACCACAAACAACAGGACAATAATCACTTCTGCAATATAGCCAATCAGCTGGGAGAAGCTTAAACCATTGCCTGCTGCAGCAGACTTGTTTAATCCCATACCGGAGAAGTAAGAATTCAAGCCGATGCGTTCGAGTAAACTGGAGACGAATTTGCGGACCCATTTTCCGAGCCAAACGCTAATTAGCACGAAGAATATAGCTACAGCAATATTCGGCAGCATCGTCAGGACGTCATTCAGCATGGCAATGGCAGGTCCGGAAATGCCTTCAATATCCAATCTCTCGAGAGCGGCAATGACTGTTGGGATCAGAATAAGCACAAACACAACTGTGCCAATTACAGATGCCAGGCTTGTCCCTTCAAACAATCGGTTTAAGCCAAGTCTTGCGGTTAGTTTTTCACTTCCAATAGCCTGCAGGAAATTCGTTACAATATCGCGGACGATTTTTGCAACAAACCACCCGACAAATAATATCAGGGCTGCTGCAAGAAGCTTAGGCAAAAAGGCAAGGATGCTTTCAAGCATGCCGGTGAACGGTCCGGCAATTCCATTCAGGTTTAGAGCTCCCAATACAGCCGGCAGGAATACCAGCAATGTCAGGTAGAAAACAATTTTAGCTGCGTTATCAATAACATTGGCAGGCTGCTCTTTATTGTCTGTTAAATTCCATTTGCTCAGCTTTTCATGAACTTTGAGCGTTCTGCCGCTCTTTCTGATCAGCAGGCTGAGTCCAATGGCGATCAGCCATGCGAATAATAGAATTAGAGCTGCTTTTAAAATGCTCGGCACTGCTGCCATGATGGAGGAGAACATGCCCACAAGCGGTGCAGCGATAATATCGAGGTCCAATATATTGAAGAACAAGATAAACACGAACACTAAAAGCAGATAGTAAATAATCTTGCTGATTATTTTCTCAGATGAATATTTTCTATTTGCTTTATCAGGGAATACTCTGTCATCAAGGCTGGTTTTGCGCAGGCCTTTTAAAAGGGCTTTTTCGATTGCTTTTGCGATAATCCAGCCAACTAATAATACTAATAGTGCTAATAATAAATCAGGCAGTTTGGCCAAAAGGTAATCAAATCCGCCCCAGTACCGATTATTGTCCAATATTGTCACTCCTTAAAAGAATTTGTAGAATGCATACTTTCATATACCCACTGCTTTTAGGAGTAAACAGTCTTCTTTAAATAGTCCTTTATGAAGGAGAATATCGTAAAGAATCCTGCGCTAATTCGGACAGTAGGAGGTGAATTCTGGTCAAATGAGTCCGAACCCGGTGCAACAGCCTTTAAAGAAAAAAGACTTTGGAGTGGATCTCCAAAGTCTCCTCAAAATAATTTTTGCCGTAAAAACTCCTTACGTGCTAAAACGATTCTTTGCTGCTTTTTTAAATGAGAACTGCGGAATGCTTATTCCAATCAGGATCAGCACGATTCCGAAAGTCTGTGTTTCTGAAATTCTTTCGCCAAGAATCAGCATGGCAGCAGCAACAGCGGCCGGGAGTTCGGCAGAACCTACAATCGTGGCAAGACCTGAATCTAAATGAGGTGAACCGATTGCAAAGAATACAATTGGGAAAATAGCGCCGAATAATGCCATCAGCAGCCCGAATTTCCACAGGCCCTCTAGCTGTATGCCACCGCTTATTATGACGGGGCCTGAAACAGCTGCAACCAGAAGAAGACCGCCAAATGTGATGAAGATGCTCCTCTGGATGGTTGGAATTCCTTTACCTGCCTTGCCGCTCGCAAAAATGAATACGGCAAATGTAACAGCAGATAATAAGCCATAGATCAGTCCATCAGCTTTAATAGGATGTGACCCGGAATTAATCAGGTTGCTTGCAAATACAGTCCCTATAATAAGCAAGATCGAAGAAATGACTTTTGCTTTGCTGGGCATCTTTCTTTCATATAGGGCTTCTAAAAGAATTCCTATCCAGGTGAACTGAAATAAGAGGACAACTGCGGTGGAGGCCGGATTCCGATCAAGGCTCATTCCATATAGAATGCCTGTTAAACTAAGGGAGGCACCGGTCAATAATAAAGCTGCTGTTTGTTTAAGGGTGATTTTCATTCTTTTGATAAATGGGAAAGAAAGCAACAGCAAAAGGAGCCCAAATAAATATTGGCTTCCAGTCAATTCAGGAACAGAGTGGCCGGCTTGGAGTCCGAGCTTCACAATGGATGCCAGAATGCCATAACTGCATGCGCCCAGAAAAATAAATAATGAATATTTTAAGTTTGCCATTATGGATACTCCTTTCAGAAGATGATATCAGGCAATCAGGTCAATCATAACATCTCAGTGAGCCTTTAAGGGAACGGTTTTTTTCTTCACAAAAATAAGAGCCAGTGATTTTTCTCACTGACTCTTTCTTTATTATCGATTATTCTCCTAAGTAGGCATTTAACATCCAAATATGCGTATCCAATTTCTCCATAAGACCGATGGCAAAGTCGCCTGTCACTTGATCTCCCTGCTCCTCAGCAAGCTGGGCTAAAGAAATTAATTGTTCTTTAATATGTCTATAATCGGAAGCAAGAGCAGCAACCATATCTTCTGCTTTCTTTTCCCCATTGGACTCTTCAAGAGTAGTGATGCTTAAGAACTCCTTTAATGTCGCTGCCGGTGAGCCGCCGATTGCAAGCAGGCGTTCAGCTGACTCATCCACAACTTCCGCTGCTTCATTATATAATTCTTCGAACTTTTCATGAAGGGTAAAGAAGAGCGGGCCTTTTACAAACCAGTGGTAGCGGTGCAATTTAGTATAAAGAACACTCCAGTTTGCGATTTGTACATTTAATGCTGCATGTAATTTTTCCATTGTTATATTCCCCCTAAATCATTTATATATTTATTATAACAAATACTAAATTAAAATCAATACTTATTTATAATAATTATAAATAAGGTAAATTCAAAATCCACAGTATAACCATGGCTGATTATGGTAAAGTGATATAGTACCGCTTAATTGGCAAGACATAAAGGTTAGTGAGGATTTTTAATGGAATATCTCTTATTTATTGCGCTCGGAGCGCTTATTAGTGTGCTCTCTGGTTTTTTTGGGGTAGGCGGGGGATTCATTCTTACTCCGACACTCATGCTGTTTGGCTTTTCTCCGGTAGAAGCAATCACCACGAGTTTGCTTTTTTCAATTGGCACCTCTCTTTCAGGCATTTTCGCTCATATCAGGATGAAGAATATATGGCTTAAGCAAGGGCTGATTCTTGGACTAAGCGGCATGGCAGCTACTCAGGCCGCCCACCCATTTGTGCTGTTTCTTGAGGAAAAGGGCTGGGATACGTGGGCAGTTCCTTTGTTTTATATCATTCTGCTGTCTTATTTTGCTTTGGGCATGTTAAAAAGAGGGAGAAAATCAACCAGTGCCGTTCTGCCTTCTGAACTTTCTCCATCCATTGTGAAAATGGTGCTGATTGGATTTTTTGCAGGATTTGTTTCTACGACATTAGGTGTTGGCGGCGGCTTTATTATGGTGCCTTTATCGGTTGCCTATTTAGGGATGATGCCGAAGAAAGCAGTAGGGACCAGCTTGTTTGCTGTCATGTTAATCGTATCCGCAGGCTTCCTATCCTACGCTTCTACTGTCAGCATTGATTATTGGATTGGCATTTCACTCGTAACAGGAGGCCTGATAGGATCACAATTTGGAGCAAGGCTTACCTCCTATTTTGAAAACGAAGAGATCACCTATATGCTAGGAGCCTTATATATGGCTACAGTGGCAAGTGTGATTTTGAAATTAATACATTTGAATTATACCGGCCTAGTGCTGATGGCCATCTTTGTCGGCGGATTTTTAGTAAGAAGCCTTGTGAAAGTGCAGAAAGCAAATGCCCGCATAAAGGCAAAAAAGGAGAGACCATAATGGCCTCTCCTTTTACATTTGCCGGGGCACCTTCATGCCGAGTGTTTGCATGCCGTCGGAAAGAACAATTGTGACTGCTTTGACAAGGGCAAGTCTTGATTTGACGCCGTTATCCGTTTCCAATATTCTTACCTGTCCGTAGTATTTATTGAAGGCTTGAGCCACATCAATCAAATACTTAGCCAGGACAGAAGGGGAAAGCTGCATATAAGATTGTCTGATTTTTTCAGGATACTGATAGAGCAGCTTGATAATTTCCCAGCTATAAGAATCAGATAGCCCATTTTCAGCAGATGGGACATCGTCTGCCTTACGGAGCAGGGAATAGGCCCGGGCATTGGTGTATTGCAGATAGGGTCCTGTTTCTCCTTCAAATGTCAGCATATCTTCAAGTG
Organism: Cytobacillus oceanisediminis; assembly: GCF_004366035.1. GTDB lineage: Bacteria > Bacillota > Bacilli > Bacillales > Cytobacillaceae > Cytobacillus > Cytobacillus oceanisediminis_C. The sequence continues at coordinate 45,805 of NZ_SOEE01000014.1, read as the reverse complement.
AAAATTCAATATTATTCATGCGGTCATTTTTCAGATCATGAAACAGAATAGCCCCGATGCCGACTGCTTCAGCGACTTCACCTTTGTTTTCCAAGCCGGGATTTTTAGCTTCGATATTATTCTTTGCGAGAAGGATTGCTTCATTCAGGACCTCCTCAAGAAGGATGACTCTGCCTTTTCGGGTAGACATCTTTTTTCCATCTTTTAAATAGAGGCCAAATGGGACGTGTGTCATATTATCCGCCCATTCATATCCCATCTTTTTGATAACGCTTTTAACCTGCCTGAAATGGATGCTCTGTTCCTGACCGACAATGTATAGGGAGTGATCAAACTGATAAGTTTCTTTTCTGTAAAAAGCTGCTGCGAGATCCCGTGTTGCATACAGGGTCGCTCCGTCGGATTTTTTTATCAGGCATGGAGGAAGGCCTTCGTCAGGCAGTTGAACCACCTCTGCACCCTCAGACTCAGCCAGCAGGTCTTTTGCCGTCAGCTCCTCTATGACGGGCTCCATTTTATCATTATAAAAGGCTTCGCCATTGTATGAGTCGAAATGAATGCCAAGCATATCATAAACCCGCTGGAATTCTTTCAATGATTCATCTCTGAACCAGCTCCACAGTGCCTGAACTTGCTCATTTCCGTTTTCAAGCTCTTTGAACCAGGAACGCGCTTCATCTTCAAGGGCTGAGTTAGCTTCTGCTTCTTCATGGAAGCGTATATAAAGGCTAAGCAGTTCCTTTATTGGATTTTCCTTCACTTTATCCGGGCTGCCCCACTTTTTATAAGCGGTGATCAGCTTGCCGAATTGTGTGCCCCAGTCGCCTAAGTGGTTGATTCTGACCGCTGTATAACCGCATTTTTCAGCTAGACTGCCTAGGGCGTTTCCAATGACTGTAGACCGCAAATGGCCCATGGAGAAGGGCTTTGCGATGTTTGGCGAAGAGAAATCAAGCACGGCTGTTTTGCCTGCGCCATCATTCAGCTGCCCATATTCCTTACCTTTGTTTAAGATTTTTTCCATTATGCCTGCACCGGCTGACTCTTTGGAAAAGAAGATATTAATGTAAGGACCAGCAGCCTCAGCTTTTTCGATATGCGGTCCCTGAATCAGGCATGCTGTCTCTTCAGCAATGGAGGCAGGTGATTTCCTGAATGCTTTGGCGAGTGTAAAACAAGGAAAAGCAAGATCGCCATGTGCCGGATTCTTTGGCGCTTCAATTAAGTCTGCAATTGCTTCGTCAGAAAGCTGCCCATTCAGCACTGAAGCCAGCTGAGCTGTGAAAATAGCTTTGAAATTGATCATATTACACCTCCTGGAAAATAAAAAAGCCCGTCTCTATAAAAATATAGAGACGAGCTGAATCTGCCCGCGGTACCACTCTGATTGTCCAAAGGACCTCTTGCGAAAGGACGTTTCCTAATATTTGAACGCATTCCTTATGAGGTTTGGTAACGGGACTCCTAACCCGGCATAGCCTACTTTCCTTTCAGCTATGCATCTCCGAAGTGCGCTTCGCAAAAAGGTTTTCCGACAGGCTTGCACCGCCCCTGTCTCGCTTTTAGGAAAGAGCCCTTTGCTACTCTCTTCATCATAGACACTAAATATATTAATGTTATTATACGCTGTTGGAATTATTTTGCAACATAATTTGAATCTGTTGAAAACATATAAGTTCTATGATGGTAGCGAATGCTGAAAATCAGTCCCATCGCCATCATGTTTCCCATAAGCGAGCTTCCGCCGTAGCTGATAAACGGAAGCGGAATGCCGGTGATTGGCAGTACCTGAATAGTCATACCGATATTTTGAAATACATGGAACGTGATCATACTGATGACCCCGACGCAAATATAGGTATTAAAAGGGTCGGTCGTCTCCAAGCCGGTTTTAGTTAAGTGATAGATGAGCAGAAAGAAAAGGCTGATTACTACACTGGCACCAAAGAAGCCGTACTCCTCGCCAATGACACTAAAAATAAAATCAGTATGGGCATCAGGCACATACACCTGTCTGTCAGTAAACCCTTTACCGGATATTAATCCTGAGCCGATTGCGAGCATGGAGTTGTACAGCTGCATTCCTGCTCCCTGCTTGTGATTAACCGGGTCAAGCCAGGAATAAATTCTGCTGAACTGATAGGGGTCTATCCCAAGGTACTTCTCCAAAATCTCCGGTGCTATGATGACCAGATATAGAACGGTTCCTGCAAAGGCGCCCAGGATCCCATAAATCGGAACAAGGATTTTCCAGGTGATTCCGGAAACCAGGATGATTCCTGTTAATATGGCGATGATGACAAGGGCGGTACCCAGGTCTTCAATAATAATCAATCCTAATGGGGGCAATGTGGCTGCCCCTAATTTGATTAGAAGGAAAAAGTCCGTGCCTGCGGTCTTTGCCTGAAATTTCAGATGGTGGTCAGCGATGATTTTGCTGAGGGCAATGATAAGGAATACCTTAACAAACTCAGAAGGCTGCACAGAACCAAGTCCAGGAATGATATACCACAATGTAGCCCCTTTGCGCTCTGGTGCAATGCTATCCGGTGCAATGAATAACCCGACAAGCAATAGGATGCCTAAACCGTACAGCGGCCAAGTAAGCCTTCTGATTTGCTCGCTGTCAAAATACATGACAATTGCCACAATGATAGCTCCGACAACATAATTTTTTATTTGTGAGACGACAAAATTCCCTTCATATTGATTGGAGGATTGTCCGCTGTAAATAGCGATGCAGCTGATGAGGAAAAATAGCAGCAGAAGAAAGCATAACGTCCAATCGAATCGGTCTGAGAATCTATTATTCTTGTTCATTTGTATACACCTGGTTTCTTTACCTTTTTTACATTTTTATCCTAACAAAGAAAAATAACCCTTACAATGGAGAACAGATTACATTTTTTCTCTGCATGTAGTTAGACGAATGAATCAGCATGATGGTTTCCTGTATTTTCAAAAAATCCGGGAATGATGCAATTTAAAATTTTTTCTCATCGGCAAGATATTTTCAGCTATTTTTGCTACAATAAGAGAATAAAATACTGGATATTTAACAGGCAGTTTCAAAAGAAGCTGTCTTTTTACTAATTTGTGAAGGCGCTTGCGCTATTCTTATCTGTCTAGCCCAGTGCTTTTCTTTGAAAACACCACTTTGGGTAACGGTTCGGAGGTTTCGCCATTGAAAAGAAGGAATCATGCTATTCGTGATCTCATCTACATCCATCTTAATGAACAGGATCAGTATGTGATGACTTATGGAATTGAGTTTGCAGAGTTTGCCCATACTCTCTCAGATTCTATTAATAATCTGCTTTTGTTAAAGCATCGTTTTGAGCATGGGGACTTTAATACCCACACGATGTTTGATTATGTGTCAAGGGACAAGCTGGGCAGGCTGGTTGAGGATGATGTATATGGCTATGGCGATTTTTGCTGGATTGATTTCGAGGAAGAGGAAGCGGTGAATGAGCTTCCCGGCCAGACAATTGCTGAGCTCCTTTATCTCGGCCATGTCAAGGAACATCTTAAGCCGCCTTTTTACAATTATCTGAGCAATCGCTATGTGTACCTTGCCCATGATGATGGCTGGTTTAACCGCACATATTATCGCGATCTGAACGATTTTTACCGCATGCTTGGGGAAGTAATCCCCGGTAAAATGGGACAGATGAAAGTCGAAAAAACGCTCCTTGGCATAAAAAAGAAAAAGACGTATCCTCCAATCACCAGAGATGTCCTGCTTTCCTTAAAAGCTCTTATGAAAGAAGGAGCGGTCCTTTCCATTAAGGATATCGAACAGAATCGGGTCCGGATAGAAATTCCTATTTGGATTATTGGTGACTTTGCGAATATGGATGATATGTATGATGAGTATGAAGCCATTGTAAAAGAGCCATGTGAGGCGAAGGTTGTGTTTGATAAGAAAACAAGGGAATGGAAAATATACTCGCGTTAGAATTCTGAACTTTTTTACAACATTCAGCAAATTTCTCTTACTTTTTCTATGTGATGGTGTATAATCGGAGATAGAAAATTTTATATCCGCATAGAATAGGTGTCTTCTCAAAAGGGTTTTAAAACAGGCTCTTTTGAAGACTTAATAGGGAAGCTGGTGAAATTCCAGCGCGGTCCCGCCACTGTAAATGGAAGCTGTCTGTAAATCCACTGTACAGGAATGTATGGGAAGGAGCAGAACGCATTGACCATGAGCCAGGAGACCTGCCTGATTCTTAAGCACCCATAAACCTACGAGGATAGGGAGGTGTTTGGTCCGGCCATCCCTTTTGCACTGATTGATAAATGACCATACCAACATCTCCTTGCCGTTCGAGGGGATGTTTTTTATTTGGCTGATTCTAAAAGTCTATGGGCGGCTAACTTAGTTTCTGCCACTGAGTTGATTGCAGCGGAGTGTACTTGATCCTCGGAAATCAACGCGCTTCGTTTGTAAGCTAAAAAATATTATGAGAACATTTTTTAAGATGGTGTTAGACACCACTCGAATTTTGTCGAAAGTTCTAGGAGGATTGCTGAGTATGAGAAAGTTGTATGCATTTTTATTAACAATGCTTCTGGCTGCAGGAGTGCTTGCAGGCTGCGGCGGGAGTGCTGAACAGCCTAAAGAAGAGAAAAAGGCTGAGGAAGGGCAGAATGCCGGCGGGGAAGAGGCTGCTTTTCCTGTAACGATAAAGGATGCTCTTGATAATGAAATCACCATTGACTCCAAGCCTGAAAGAATTGTGTCCATGATTCCAAGCAACACCGAAATTGCATTTGAATTGGGACTTGGAGAAGAAGTTGTCGGAGTCTCCGATTTTGATAACTACCCGCCCGAAGCCACAGAAAAAGAAAAGATTGGCGGCATGGAATTCAATGTCGAAAAAATTATTTCTTTAAATCCGGATCTTGTCCTTGCTCACGCTTCAAGCGCACATAATTCGGAAGCTGGGCTTCAGCAATTAAGAGATGCAGGTGTGACCGTCCTTGTTGTCAATGATGCGAAGAGCTTTGATCAGGTTTATGAATCCATTGTAATGGTTGGAACCGCAGCGGGAGAGAAAGATAAAGCTGAGCAGCTTGTTTCAGATATGAAGAGCAAGCTCGAGGAAATTAAAACAAAAGCTCAGGGCATAAAAGAAGAAGACCGCAAATCGGTATTCGTGGAAGTTTCACCTGCTCCTGATATCTATACAGCAGGTACAGAAACATTTATGGACGAAATGTTAAGTGCCATCAATGCAGAAAATATCATTACGGAAGAAGGATGGCCAAAAATGGATCCGGAAGCGATTATCGAAAGGAATCCTGATGTAATCATCACAACTCATGGCTATTACACTGAAGATGCTGTCGGCAATGTAATGGGCAGGGATGGCTGGCAGGATATAACCGCAGTGAAAAATAAGCAGGTTGCCGATGTTGATTCCGATATGGTAACCCGCTCTGGCCCTCGTATTATTGAAGGAGTCGAGGAACTTGCAAAAGCAGTATATCCGGACGTATTTAAATAATAAATTTTTAGCTTATATAACAGCAGCGGCTTTCCTGCTTTTTGCCATTCTGATGGGGATTTCAATTGGAACAGTGTCTGTTCACCCCATGACGATTATCAGAGTAATAAGCGCTGAGCTATTTCCTTTTATTTCATTGGAAAACACGGATGCTATGCATTCAAATATCATTATGAATATTCGCCTGCCTCGCGTATTGCTGGCTGGCTTAGTAGGGGCGTCTCTTGCAATTGCGGGAGCCGCCTTTCAAGGTTTATTAAGAAATCCGCTGGCAGATCCATATACAATTGGGGTTTCGTCCGGGGCTTCACTCGGTGCTGTTTTAACATTGTTCTTAGGATTATCCATTCCGTTTGCAGGAATGTTTACACTGCCGTTATTCAGCATTTTATTTTCCTTTTTAACCATTTTTGCCGTCTTGCTATTTGCCAGGAAAATTGAAAGATCCATGAAAGTGGAAACGATTATTTTAACAGGCATTATCTTCAGTTCTTTTCTTGGCGCTCTAATTTCTCTGATGATTGCCCTTACTGGAGAGGAGCTAAGACAGATTATTGGCTGGCTTCTTGGCAGTGTATCCATGAGAGGCTGGGCGTATATTAAAATTATCATTCCGTTTTTTGTACTGGGTGCCATCCTTCTTTTAGTGAACAGCAAAGAGCTTAATGCCATGAGCTTCGGAGAAGAAAAGGCCCAGCATATAGGGGTGGACGTTCAGAAGAGAAAGATGATGGTCCTGATAGCTGGCTCCATCTTGACTGGTGCGGCTGTAGCTGTATCTGGAACGATAGGATTTGTCGGCCTTGTGATCCCTCATCTGACCAGGCTGTTATGGGGACCGGATCATAGGCATTTATTGCCGCTATCCATTCTGATGGGTGCAGGCTTTCTTATTATTGCCGATCTGGTTTCACGGACGATCATTGCACCTACAGAGCTTCCAATCGGTGTGATTACAGCGATAATCGGTGCACCTGCGTTTGCCATTATTTTAATTAAAAGAAAGAATAAACTTTGAACTTCGATAACTGTCCAGCGCAGGCGTCCACCCATTCAAAGGGGGCGCCCAGGGGGAAACTTCCTTGGGTTTTGTTTGCAGGAACAAGCGGTTTTTACTTGTTCCGAAGGCGTATCTTAGTTCAGAAAGAAGTGGTTAATCATGCTAAGCGTTCAGCAAGTTACTGGCGGATATGCCGGTGCACCGGTTGTGAAAAATATCAGCTTTGAAGTGGAAAAAGGGGAGCTCTTCGGAATATTGGGGCCGAATGGAAGCGGCAAGACCACGATTCTGAAGATGCTGAGCGGCATTCTGCCTCATAAGTCAGGAGATATACTGATCAAAGGAAAGAACCTTTCACAGTATACACCGAAAGAGCTTGCAAAAATTATTGCTGTTCTGCCGCAGCACTCCTCTCAGGCCTTTTCTTACACCGTAAAGGAAACGGTTTCCCTTGGCCGATATGCCCATCAAAAGGGGTGGTTCCAGAGCTGGTCCAGCAAAGATGAAGAAGCGGTCAATCGCGTCATGGAGCAGACAGGCATTTCCCATTTTCAGGATTATGATATTCAGCAATTATCCGGAGGCGAAAGACAAAGGGTGTTTTTAGCCCAGGCCCTTGCCCAGGAGCCGGAAATATTATTGCTGGATGAGCCGACTAACCATCTTGACTTATCCTATCAAAAAGAATTGCTTGATCTCCTTTCTGTATGGTCAAAAGACTGCGGGCTGACGGTCATTTCCATTTTTCATGATTTGAATTTGGCCGGCCTGTACTGTGATCGCCTATTACTGCTGGAGAATGGCGAAGTCAATATTAACCACGTTCCCAATGAGGTCTTAAAAGAAGGCCGAATACGTGAGGTCTATAGGACGAAGATTGAGAAGCTTCCGCATCCAAGAGTCCCGGCCCCTCAGATGGTTTTGGTGCCGCAACGCTCTCAGGCAGAAAGCCAATCAGTGAAACGAATTGATCGATCCAGTCTTGAGGTAAAGGAAGACTTACTTGTCCTTCGCTCTCCATTTCCGCTGAAAACCATGTCATCAGGTGTAACCGGATCGGGTACCGGCTGGAATCGCATATTTCTAAACCGGCATGTGAGCAAGAATTATGATTGCAGTGATCATAGAGCGGAGATGGCGGATTTTGTCCGGGAAATCGGCTTTGAACCCGGTGAAACCGTGGGGATGATGACCGCTGTATATGTTGAGGATTATAGCAGTAAATTTTATGAAGATGGAACCTTTTCTGTGTATGTGGTCGTGACAGCAGGTGTCGGCAATGCTGTTGATGCATCGAAAAGTGAAGCACATTCTTATCATCTGACTCCGGGTACAATCAATACATGGGTTTTCGTTAATGGCAATCTGACAGAGGAAGCCTTTATTCAATGCATTATGACTGCAACCGAGGCAAAGACAAGAGCCTTATATGATCAGAAAGTAAAGGATGCAGTCACAGGGACGATAGCGACCGGAACATCGACAGACAGTATTATGATTGCGGCCACACAGCAGGGAGAAAACCTTGAGTATGCAGGTACGATTACACCGCTTGGCAAAGTGGTCGGAAAAGGTGTCTACGAATGTACTGTTGAGGCGATAAAAAAATCGCAAAGAAGGATAAAGAGATGATTTTATACCACCTGATCGCTCTAACCTTTGCCTGCATAATAGATAAAGTGATAGGGGACCCGCCAAACTGGCCGCATCCGGTCAGATGGATGGGTGCTCTGATACATAAACTTGAACAAGTTCTTAATAAAGGCCGCTATAGAAAATTAAAAGGGATTATCATGCTATTTATAGTCCTGATGGCAGCAGGAGGTATAACTTTTTTAATCATATGGCTCTTCTATGAAATTCACCCGATTGCCGGTATTCTGGCAGAGGGCATTCTAATCTTCACAGCCATTGCACAAAAGAGTTTAAAAGATGCAGCACTGGAGGTCTATGAGCCTCTGGCAGCAGGAGATATGGAAGAAGCAAGATTAAAGCTTTCATACATTGTCGGCAGGGACACAGATCGATTGGATGAACCAGGTATTGTCAGGGCTGCTGTTGAGACAGTGGCTGAAAACACCAGTGATGGCATTACAGCTCCATTATTTTGGGCCATGATTGGCGGTGCTCCAATGGCCCTTATCTACAGGGCCATTAATACATGCGATTCGATGGTCGGCCATAGAAGTGAAAGGTATATAGATTTTGGGTGGGCATCTGCCAGAGTGGATGATATCGCGAACTGGATCCCGAGCCGGCTGACATCGGTTTGCATCATGCTTACACAAAAGCCGGAGCATTCTCCATATGGAAAAGCATGGGGAATCCTTTTAAGAGATGCACCAAAGCACCCGAGCCCAAATAGCGGCTGGGGCGAAGCAGCTGTTGCAGCCCTTCTGGGCGTTCAGCTGGGAGGAATCAATTTTTATAAGGGTGTAATCTCAAACCGTGCAACGATGGGAATGCCAATGGTGCTACTTGAAAAAGAACATATCATAAAAAGCATTTCGATCATGAACAAGACGGTTTTCTTATTCTTGCTTTTATTATGGACAGGAGGGATGTTCCTTGAATTGGCCTTCACATGGATCTAACCCGCAATATTTGTATGAATCGATCGATATACCAATGCCTGAGGAGCGAATTGATTTCAGTGCCAATATCAATCCCCTTGGTCCTCCCCGCGAATTAAAAGAAAGATGGGGAAACCTGTTCCAATTTATTAGCGATTATCCGGATCCCCATTCTTCTCTATTAAAAAGCAAATTGGCGGCTGCAGAGGGAATAAAAGAAACACAGATTCTGGTGGGAAATGGAGGCGCCGAGCTAATCACCCTGATTGGCCGGATGATAGCCGGAAAAAGGGTGCTGATTATTCAGCCGGCTTTTTCGGAATATGAAGAGGCCTGCCGAGTTAATCATTGTACAGTCTCTTATCATCAGCTGGAGCCTGGAGACTGGGAATTCAATATGGAAGCGCTATCTGAAAAGCTAAAAGTAGCCGATGCTGTTTTCTTCTGCAACCCAAATAACCCGACAGGTATTTTTTACCCATCTTCCATTGTGAAGGAATTGGTTGAGAAGTGTCATTTCCATAGCTGCCTGCTTATTATGGATGAAGCTTTTTATGATTTTGCCTGCGACTATCAATCGACCGTTCCTTTCATAGGAAAGGATTCGAATGTTGTGGTGCTGCGCTCCATGACAAAGATGTATTCGATACCGGGCCTGCGCCTTGGATACATGCTGGCAAGTGAGAGGTTAATCGAAAGAGCGGCTGCTCTGAAACCCCACTGGAGCGTGAATGCCCTTGCCTTAAAAGCAGGAGAATGGTGTCTGGACAGCAAAGAGCATGTCAGACTGACAAAGAAGTTGATCCGGCATGAGAGAGAGAGGCTGGTTCAATTTTATCGGCAATCGGATTTTGAGGTTTCTCCTTCTTCGGTTAATTTCTATTTGTTGAGAGATCCAAGCGTTGATGTGCAGCTGCCTCTTTTTCGATTTTTGCTTGAGAAAGGAATTATCCCGAGGCACACAATGAATTTCCCTGGCCTGGAAGGAAAGTGGCTGCGCTTTGCGATTAAAGGGCCGAAGGACAACGATGTGCTGATGGAGGCGATGCTGGAATGGCGGAAGGATCGCTGATTTTTATCTCAGGTGGAGTGCGGAGCGGAAAAAGCTCCTATGCAGAGAGGGCTGCTGCCGGGCTGGCAATAAAGACGGAAGGAAAGCTTCATTATGTTGCTGCAGGAAAAGCATACGATCCCGAGATGGAGGCACGGATTCAGAGGCACCAGGATGACCGGGAAAAGAGCGGTTTGAACTGGACAACCTGGGAGAAGCCATCCGCACTGGAAGAGATCTCGGAAAACTTTAATAATCAGGATATTATTCTTTTCGATTGTTTGACCACTCTCTTGAATAATGAACTTTTTAGAGCGGAGGACGTTTGGCGGAACAGAGAATTCCAGGAAAATCTGTCATCTGATATTCTCAGGGCCATCACTGAAATCCGCAATAAATGCAGGGCCTTGATCGTTGTCAGCAACGAAGTCTTGAATGAGCCGATTGGCAAAAATGAACTGGTGATTACCTATTCAAAAATACTTGGGATGCTTCACACGAATATAGTAGATATGGCTGATGAAGCCTATCTTGTTGAAGCTGGCATCCCTATACAAATGAAAGGAGAACCGGAATGAAAGGGATAATGATTCAGGGGACTTCATCCGATGCCGGTAAAAGCCTGATTGCTACGGCTCTTTGCAGGGCATTTTCCAATGAAGGTTTCCGAACGGCTCCTTTTAAATCCCAGAATATGTCCAATAATTCATACGTGACAAAGGATGGAAATGAAATCGGAAGGGCACAGGGCATTCAGGCTGAAGCGGCAAGAACTGAAGCTGCTGTCTGGATGAATCCCATTCTCCTTAAGCCTCAATCCGCTCAGAATGCGGAGGTCATTCTCCTTGGAAAAGCAGTCAGTTCCCTATCAGGAAGAAGCTATCGGGAATCCTTTTATGAAAAGGGACTGGAGACCATCAGAGAGGCAATGAGTCTGCTTGATGATCAATACGAGCTGCTTGTGATAGAGGGGGCTGGCAGCCCTGTTGAAATTAATTTAAAAGATAAAGAGCTTGTTAATATGAAAGTCGCCGAAATGGCGGATGTGCCAGTCATCCTGGTTGCCGATATTGACAGGGGCGGTGTTTTTGCCAGCATTGTTGGAACCCTGGAGCTTTTCACCAAACAGGAAAGACAGCGGGTTGCGGGCATTATCATTAATAAATTCCGCGGAGATATCACCCTGTTTGAGGATGGTATCCGCTGGATCGAGGAAAGGACGGGCATCCCTGTCCTTGGAGTTCTGCCTTACTTGGAAGACCATATGATCGATGCAGAGGATTCCCTATCCATTCAGGCTGCTGTTCCCAGGGCTGGAGGAGGTATTCTGGATATTGCAGTGCTTCGGCCGCCATTTATTTCAAACTTCAGTGACATCGATCCGTTTTACTATGAAGATGACGTGAACATTAGATGGGTAAGGCATCTATCGGAGGCTGGCTCGCCTGATGCGGTGATCATTCCCGGCACAAAGAGCACGATTCGCGATTTGCGCTATTTCAAGGAAAAAGGTCTGGCGGACTGGATTGTGCGCTATGCTGCCGATGGAGGTTCTATTGCCGGCATTTGCGGAGGTTACCAGATGCTAGGCAGGAGATTAATCGATATGGCAGGTTCTGATACCGGGAATCCTAATGAAAAGGAAAAGGGCTTGAATTTGATCCCGGCAGATACCGTTTTTCATGAACGCAAGAAGACCGTGCAGGTGAAGGGCATTCTGCATTCAAGCACGAACCTTCCCTTAAAAGAAATCTTGGATGGATATGAAATCCATTTAGGTGAAACAGTTCTTGAAGAAGACTTTGATGGCAATCGCCTTCTACTGTTTCAAAATGGCGAAGAAGATGGATTCTATGGAAATGAAGGCCGTCTGGTAGGGACGTATATGCACCACATCTTCCATAATGATGAATGGAGGGGTGCGTGGCTTAATTCCCTGCGCAAGCAAAAAGGCATTCCAAGTAAGGAGCCTGTCCGAATAAAGGCCCTGAAGGATAGGAAATACAACGAACTGGCGGAAAATATGATTCAGCATCTTGATTGGGAAAAATTAAAGGAAATCGTCTTTAGCTGGAGAAATCAAAATGAAATGGCTTAAAGGATTATTGATCAACCTTCAATTTTTCACAAGCATTCCCATTCCAATGTCTCTGCCCATGGATAAGCCTCATTTGGAGAAGGCAATCAGAACCTTCCCTATAGCAGGCCTCATTCAGGGAAGCATATACGCATTCATTCTCTATGCTTTTCTTGAATGGACTCCTTTTTCGATCTTGGCTGCAGCCTTTGCCGTCTGGCTGGCCGGCATTTTGCTGACTGGCGGGATTCATCTTGATGGGTGGATGGATGCGAGCGATGCGTTCTTCTCCTATCGCGATCAAAAGAGGCGGCTGGAAATCATGAGTGATCCCCGGGTGGGGGCGTTCGGGGTGCTGTCCATCATCGTATTGCTGGGGACCCGTTTTCTATTTATCTATGAAATTGTACTTTTATCAAGTCCATATTCCTATTTTTTAATCGCAGTGATTCCCTTTTTAAGCAAGATGGTAATGGGGGTATTGCTGATAAAAGTTAAGGCTGCCAAAAAAGAGGGGCTGGGCTCATTATTTCAGCAGGCTGCTTCGAAAACCACCTTATCTATTTATCCTATCTTCCTTCTGGCTGCCGGGGCAGCTGCCGGGCTGGCTGGTATCCCGGCCATTGTTGGATTTCTTATCATGGCTCTATTTTCAATATTGTTAATCGTATTCTTATCAAGGAAAGCCATTGCCTGGTTTGGCGGGATGACAGGGGATGTACTTGGGGCCAGCGTGGAAGGGACGGAGGTGCTTTTATGGATGATACTGTGGCTGTTGCATTATTTCGTCATGGGCTGACAGAAGCCAATAAGTCCCATGCTTATCTGGGATGGACAGATTCCCCTTTGTGTCCGGAACATAGGGATAAGCTTGCCGCGGCGCCTCAAGACTATAGAAGAATTTTTGCAAGTGATTTAGGCAGATGCATGAAGACGGCAGCAATTCTTTTCCCGGAGCATTCTATAGAATCATGTCCTGAATGGAGAGAAATGCATTTTGGTGAGTGGGAAGGCAGGACATATCAAGAGCTGAAAGATAACCCGGCTTATCAAAAATGGCTGGAAGACCCTTTCTCAGGGGTGCTGCCTGGAGGGGAATCCTTTTCAGCATTTACAGCGAGAGTAGATAAGGGGTGGCAGAATTTAACCGATAAATTGCTTCAGAAGGATATGCGCGCTGCTGCTGTTATTACACACGGCGGAGTCATAAGATACCTTCTTGGAAAGTATGCACCGGAGAAAAAAGAATTCTGGGAATGGCAAGTTCCGTTTGGAAGAGGCTTTGAGCTTAGATGGAAACGGGAAGAGTTTAGGAGGGGAGAAAGATGCACTTCATTACAGGAGGCGCCTTTAACGGGAAATCCGGATGGGTGAAGGGATTTTATCAATTGGATGATACTCCTCATAAATGGATTTCTGCTTATCATGGTGAGGTGGCTGGCGATTTGGATCAAAATCTAATCGTCTATGAGGGAATCGAACTGATGATTCGGGAATGGTCACATGCTCTGGAGTTTGAAGAGATTCGGGACAAATGGCAGGAGATGCTGGCAAAATGGCAAGAGTGGGAAAAAACAGCTGTCAATCGAAAGATAATTTTAATCGGATCTGATATTACAAAAGGCATAGTTCCAATGGAAGCAGCTGACCGAAAGTGGCGGGATGCGTCAGGCTGGGCCTTTCAGGATGCGGCTGCTGCTGCAGATAGAGTTGATTTGATTTGGTATGGCATCAGTCAAAATATAAAATGAAATGGGGAATTGCTGATGAAACTTTATACACGAACTGGTGATGAGGGAAAAACAAGCATTATCGGAGGCAGGGTGGAAAAGGATGATGTAAGGGTTGAAGCATACGGAACAGTGGATGAAGTCAACTGTTTTGTCGGGCAGGCTATGACACAGCTGGATCCGTCCATTTTTCAGGATGTCCTGGAGGATCTGGAGAAGATTCAGCATGAGCTCTTTGACTGTGGCGGCGACCTTGCAAATGTTTCGAAAAAGCGGGAGCTGAAATTGACGAAGGAATCTGTAGATTATTTGGAGACTAAGATTGATAAATTGATTGAGGAAGCGCCAAAGCTTGAAAGGTTTATTCTGCCTGGGGGAGCACCCGCATCTGCATCCATTCATATCGCCAGGACAGTAACCCGGAGAGCGGAGCGGCTCGTGGTTTCACTGAAAAAAGCGGATCCGGAAACCTCTGCAGTAGCACTGAAATTCTTGAATCGTTTATCTGATTACTTCTTTGCCCTGGCAAGAGTGGTTAATTTCCGTCTTAACCAGAAAGATGTGGAGTATGTTCGCAGTGCTAATGTATTCCGTGAAGGAAAGCGCAAGGAGGATAAAGAATGAAAAGCATGCGGCTGGGCATGGCAGCCATGCTTGTTGCACTGACAGCAATCGGCGCAGCGATCAAAGTTCCGGCCGTTGTCGGAAGCGTGGCGCTGGATGCATTTCCTGCTTTGCTTGCAGCCGTGCTGCTTGGAGGCTATGGCGGTGCGGCCGTTGCTGCCATCGGGCATTTGCTGTCGGCGTTATTGGGCGGAATGCCATTAGGGCCTCTTCATCTCTTGATTGCTGTTGAAATGGCACTGTTAGCCTTTATTTTCAGTTCATTGTATCAGAGAGGCAGGCACTGGCTGGCGGGAATTCTTTTTGTGTTAGGCAATGCCTTTGCAGCCCCGCTTCCATTTATCTTTATAATGGGCCAGGCTTTTTACCTGGCAATTGTGCCTTCCCTTTTTATAGGCTCTGTGATAAATGCTGTTATTGCTTATATAGCGATTCCGAGACTAGTCAAGCTTGTGGGCCCGGCTATGACCAAAGCGGGTGCTGAGCAGTGAGGGATGTCTTAAGCGTTCCTTTTAATTCTGAAGAAATGATTGTGGTAGCCAGTGATAATAGCGGAGCAATCGGCGAGAAAGAACAGGATGCTGTCCAGGTTCCTTACGAGACCGTTTCGTATTATTCCTTTCGTGTTGCTGTCATGGAATGTTTGTCGGCAGGTGCTCAGCCATTTGCCGCTGCCCTTCAGAATTTCTGCGGAGATGATGCCTGGGATCAGCTTATACGGGGCATTAAGAAGGGGGCCGATGAATTAGGCCTTACGGAACTGCGAATCACCGGCAGTACAGAAAGCAATTTTAACCTGCTTCAATCTGCGGTAGGTTTATCTGTACTTGGCAAAAGGCAGGGGGCGCTTCCTGCTGAGACTCTAATTTATACAGATGATACAAGGATAGCGGTTATAGGTTCCCCCTTGGTTGGCCAGGAGCTGATTGAGAGAGAGGTGGAGGCAGCACCGCTGAAGCTTTTTAAAATGATTAACTCCATCGAAGATACTGAGACGCTTCCTGTAGGTTCAAAAGGTATTCTGAAAGAGCTGAACGGGCTGTTCTCCAACAGGAAGTTTGAGGTTAAGGACCTTGAATCAGAAGTGGACCTGGAAAAATCAGCAGGCCCCTCCACTTGTTTTATAGCCGTTTTTTCCGAAGCGAAATCGGAAGAAATCAGGAAACTGGCAGGAAGTTATTTTCATATACTGAAAAGAAAGGCATGAAAAAAAGGGATGCTGACTTTATATATCATCCGGCACGGTGAAACGGAATGGAACAAAGAGAAAAGAATGCAGGGGCGCCTGGATTCTGATTTAACGGAGAAAGGCAGACGTGATGCGAAGCTGCTGGGAGAGAGAGTAGGAGATATAAAATTTAAGCGTATTATCTCTTCACCGAGCAAACGGACTTTACATACAGCACAGCTTGTAAGAGGAATAAGGGAGATTCCGGTCGAGACAGATGAAAGGCTTATGGAAATAGACCTTGGTGATTGGCAGGGAAGAGTGGAAAGTGAAATAAGGGAGCTTTATCCGGCTGCGTTTGATGCCTATTGGAACCGGCCGGAGTCCTATGAAAGTGCAGGAGGAGAAAGCTTTTACGATGTGGCAAACCGCGTTGCTTCCTTTCTGGAAGACATGCAAAAGACCTCATCAGAAGGCAGTGTGCTGATTGTTACCCATGCTGTTGCTGTCAAAGCTCTTTATATGCTTTGCCGCAATGCAGCTGTCGAACGCATTTGGGACCCGCCCTTTATTCATGGAACCAGCCTGACCATCCTGCAGATCGACCAGGATAAAAAGGAATTCCTCTTAGAAGGATGCATGGCTCACTGCGAATAAGGGTTAGGCTCGTTAAAAAACGAGCCTATTTTCTATTAATGGACCCTCTCTTCCCATTCTTCCCTCAGAACGCCCATCCGGATGCTGTCATAATACTTCCCATTAACAATCCGGCATTTCCGCATTCTTCCTTCAAGCTGCATGCCGATCTTTTCAGCGGCTTTCATCATTCTTTTGTTGCCTGACCAGGTGGTAATGCCCACCCGGGCAAGCGGAAGAGAGGAAAATAGAAAGTCCACCCAGAGAGTAAGTGCTTCCGTTCCATATCCGCCATTCCAATACCCGTGGTCGTGAATTACAATTCCTGCTTCAAGCCAATTAGAATCTCGATGCTCCCAGTAGTATCCCACAATGCCGATTACCTTTTCTGACGCTGCAATTACCATGCTGTGAGGCGGGTATTCTGCTGCCTTTTGGAGAAATTCCTGTTTATACGCTTCAAAGTCTTTATACTCAAGCGGAAAATAGGGAGCATCCCATTTTTTCCACTCAGGGTTGTCTGTTCCGTAAATATAGTCCCATAAAATAGGCAAATCCTCTTCCTGTATGGGACGAATCTTCACCTTTAGGGCTGTATCTTCGATCATATCAGCTACCCCTCCATTAAATCTTAGTGAAAACCCTTGTCTTGCTTGTTCCTTCTGTGTTGTGCTCTTCATCCCAAACTGAATGGATCTCAAAAGTCCCTTCCTCGAAAAAAAGCGGCAGCTTTCTCTTAAACCAATCCTGCATGGGAAGGTCCATTGCATCTTGTCTTGAAACCCACTGCAATTCTCCTTCAGGAGGATCCGCAAGAAGGCTTCCTTCAAAGGAGTCTGCCAGATAATTAAATACCATGTAGCGCACATTCATCTGGGGGTTTACGTACTCATCCCAACCTTTAAAAATAATATTCTTGACGTGCAGCCCTGTCTCTTCAAGCACTTCGCGTTTTGCTGCATCCGTAATGCTCTCGGGAAACTCTACTTTTCCGCCTGGTGCGAGATAGCCAGGGAAGCCTTTATAATCTGGCCGTTTTATGAGAAGGATCTGATCTCCGTCTGCAACCATACACATCGTGTACATCTGATGTTCGATTTCTTTCCAGTTCATTGCTGCACCTCTATTAAATGATTCCAAAGTTTATACATTCTTCTAAAAGGAGAAAATCCCTCCTTTATTGAAATCATATCAGGAAAAGAAAAGGAGAGGTGAACATAAGTGGAATTGAAGATGGGTTATGTGATTTTATATGCGGAAAGCCTGGAAAGAACGAAGTATTTTTATGGTGAATTGCTGGGCCTGAAACTTAGGAATGAATTTGGAACTTACATCGAGTATGAAACAGGCAGCACCATTCTTTCCTTTAATACGAGAGAAGGCGGGCGGGAAGTCACCGGGCTTCCAATACCGGATGGATTAAGAAAGGAGCAGACATTTGAGCTGGGCTTTGTCACAGAAGAGGTGGAAGCGGCTGTGGAAAAGCTAAAGGCCGCAGGAGTGCCTGTCCTGCTCGAGCCTGTTGAAAAGCCATGGGGCCAGAAAGTGGCATATGTGGAAGATCCGGATGGACATTATATTGAGATTTGTTCGCCTATCGGTTAGAAATGACTCTGCTCCAGGGTCATTTTTTTGTTGGAAATTATTTTTTATATGCATAGCAATCTATTGATTTCAAAAGAAAAACATAGATTTTAAGTGTTTTTAGCGCTTACATAAAGGTTTGTAAATTTAAGTAAATATGTGTTATGATTCTATATGTTTTTGTCGGCCCGACTTTGATGAGAGTTCAAAGTCATTACTATAAATCTATTAATAAAGAGGTGTTTATTTGAAAGTTTTATCAAAAAAAGAACAATGGTTTGGCAATGTTAAGGGAGACATTCTTGCTGGAATCGTAGTGGCATTGGCACTAATTCCAGAGGCGATTGCATTCTCGATTATTGCTGGTGTTGATCCAATGGTTGGATTGTATGCATCTTTCTGTATTGCTGTAACCATTTCAATAGTTGGCGGAAGGCCTGGAATGATTTCTGCTGCAACTGGTGCGATGGCGTTATTAATGGTTACATTAGTAGCGGATCACGGACTGCAGTATTTATTTGCTGCGACCATTTTGACAGGAGTTCTGCAGATCTTATTTGGTGTGCTTAAGTTGGCCCGCTTTATGAAATTCATTCCGCGTGCGGTTATGATTGGGTTTGTTAACGCACTGGCTATATTGATCTTCATGGCTCAGCTTGAACAGTTTGTCGATGCAACATGGGTGATGTATGCGATGGTTGCCGGTGCATTGGCGATTATTTATATTTTCCCGCGATTTACTAAAGCAGTACCATCTCCTCTGGTGGCTATTATTGTTATTACTATCATTGCCATCATGACAAAGAGTGATGTGCGCACAGTTGGCGACATGGGAACTATCACATCAGCTCTTCCGGCATTCTTTATACCGGATGTTCCATTTAACCTTGAGACTCTGAAGATTATTTTCCCATACTCAATTGCCCTTGCGATCGTGGGCTTGCTTGAATCCTTGCTGACTGCATCCATAGTTGATGACATGACCGATACGGCCAGTGATAAGAATATGGAAAGCCGCGGACAGGGAATTGCGAATATCGTAGCAGGTCTATTCGGCGGAATGGCAGGCTGTGCCATGATTGGACAGTCCGTCATAAATGTGAAATCTGGCGGAAGAGGCAGACTGTCTGCTTTGACAGCCGGCACATTCCTTATGTTTCTGATTTTAGTATTAGGAAATATTGTTGTACAAATACCGATGGCTGCATTAGTCGGTGTTATGATCATGGTTTCGATCGGTACCTTTGATTGGTCATCCATTAAAGGACTTGCTAAGACGCCTGTCACAGATTCAGTTGTTATGGTGACAACGACTGTTACAACTGTTTTCACTCATGACTTATCCAAAGGAGTTTTCGCGGGAATCATCCTAAGTGCGATCTTCTTTGTCGCTAAAATTTCGAAAGTGCATGTTGCATCACGAATTGAAAGTGATAAGAAAATTTACGCTGTAACGGGCCAGGTTTTCTTTGCTTCTGTAGATGAACTTGTAGCAGCATTCGACTTTACTGAAGAATTAAAAGAAGTTGAGATTGATTTTACACAGGCGCATGTCTGGGATGACTCAGGTGTAGCTGCCATAGATAAGATTGTAATAAAGCTTCGTGACAACGGTGTGCTAGTCCGCCTATCAGGATTAAATGCGCCAAGCTCGAACTTGATTGAGCGTTTGGCCGTTCACCGCAAACCTGGTGCGAAGTTATCCGGCCACTAAAAAACTGGAATTAATACCACAGTCAGCTTTGACTGTGGTATTTTTTTTATAAGAATATGTTAGGGGTGAGGCTCTGTGTTTAAAAAAATACTGATTGCTGCAGATGGATCCGATCATTCCATTCGTGCAGCCGCTAAAGCCATTCAGCTGGCTGAACAGAATCCTGATTCTGAAATTACCGTAGTGTATGCTGTGGATGGCCAGACCTCAAAAGAAGATATCCTTCATCATTTTGATAAGAGTATAGTGGACCAGGTGAGGAAAAAACGTTTAGAACCAATAGAAAACCTATTAAAAGAAAAGGGTATTTCATATGAAATAAAGATTCTGCAGGGAGAGCCTGGACCAGCCATTGTGGAATTTGCCAACAAAATGAATCTTGATGTTGCTGTAGTTGGCAGCCGGGGTCTGAATACGCTTCAGGAAATGGTGCTCGGAAGTGTTAGCCATAAAATAGCCAAACGTGTGAAAGCGCCTGTTTTGATTGTTAAGTAAGTTCAGATATATACTTTTCACTTTCCTGGTAATGGAAAGCGGATGCCGCGCCTAGTGACCGATAAATAAAAAAAGTGACCGACATCTAGTCCGTTCTGACCGATATATTTAGAATGTGACCGATAAAATATAAAACTGGCCGATAAACTAAGCTAAGTAACCGATATGCCAGCTTAGTGCCGCGAAATTCATAAAACCGCACAAAAAAAGATGCCCCAGCAGGGACATCTTTTTTCTATTAGCCGGCTTTCGCAGCAGATTGAGGCTGAAGTTTCTTATCTTTGCCGCTTGCCTTATCAGACAGCAGCGTCAGAGCACCATCACCTGTTACATTACACGCAGTTCCAAAGCTGTCCTGGGCAAGGTATAGGGCAATCATTAGCGCAAGCATGGTCTCATTGAATCCGAGCATGCTTTCAAGCAAACCCAATGCGGCCATGACAGCCCCTCCTGGGACGCCGGGAGCTGCGATCATCGTGATGCCAAGCATTAAAATGAAAGGCAGGATTTCTGCAAATGATGCTGTTTGACCCTGCAGCATCATTACAGCGATTGCACAGCTCACAATGGTGATTGTGCTTCCGGAGAGATGAATCGTTGCCAGTAATGGAACAGAGAAATCTGCGACTTTTTCACGTGCACCAAGTTTTTTGACCTGTTTAAGCGTCACAGGAATGGTAGATGCGGATGATTGGGTTCCAAGTGCCGTAAAGTAGGCAGGCATCATATTTTTCATGAGTCTAAGCGGATTGGCTTTCATAAGGCTGCCGGCCGCCGAATATTGAAGCAGTAAAAATAATAGATGAAGAGCAATAATCATGACAAAGACTTTGGCAAATACAGAAATAATGGCGCCAACCTGTCCGCCCTGCGTCATATTGGCGAAAATCCCAAAAATATGGACAGGAAGCAATGGAATAATGACCTTTTCAATCAGTTTTTCAATAATATCACGGAAATCATTCATAGCATTTTGCAGAGTGTTTCCTTTGATTGCAGCCAATCCAAGGCCTAGAGTGAATGAAATCAGCAGTGCCGTCATGACCCCCATTACAGGAGGCATGTCCACCTGGAAAAAGGGTGAGAGCAAAGCATCCTCAGGATTCTCAAACTCTTTGAAACTTTGGTTTTTTAAAAGAATTGGATATAATACCGTCGCAGAAAAATAGGCGACTAAACCAGCAGTGATTGTAGAAGCATAGGCAAAACCAGCTGTAATCCCCAGGAGTTTCCCTGCGCCTTTTCCCATGCTCCCGATACCTGGCGCGATAAATCCGATAATAATTAATGGGATCGCAAAACCAAGAAAGTTTCCGAACAGTCCATTAAAAGTAGCAAATAGCTGAATAAGCCATTCAGGAGAAAAAGAACCTAATAAAATACCCAGTGCAATGGCTGCAATAATTCTGGGAAGCAAACCGAATTTCATTTTTATGTCCTCCTAAAAAATACAGTTGTTTTTGTTAGGAGGATTATATCCTGTTTTACGTTAAAAGTTAATAGATAAAGTTTTTGTTGTAATAATAAAATAAGTCTGATTATTTACCGGGGATTAAGGCTTATTCTCGTTAATTGCTCTATTACAGGCGGTTAAACGTTTTCTCAAGATAATAATAGATAAAAGGTGGTTTAAATTAATGCCAGAAAAGGAAATTATTTTATTGGTTTCAGATAAGAAAAGTTTCCTTTTTCAGGTCCATTTCATACATATAGGAATATGGGCGTATGTGGAGAAAAAAATTCCTGTGGAATTGAACACGTAATCACTCCCTTTCTTAAATGTGAAAGTGTTACAATAAAGAGTAGCTTGAATGAACATATAAATCAGCTTAGGCAAAATAATGAGGGAATAAAGCGGCATGAGAAGCCGGTTAGTCCATGATCGAATATTGGAGGTTCTTTTATGAAAACAAAGGTTGGCCTTTTGTACGGCGGAAAATCTGCAGAGCATAAAGTATCGATGCAGACTGCAATGGCTGTTATTAAAGCATTGGATTTAGAGGAATTTGAAATTCATCCTATTTATATATCTGAAGAAGGTCAATGGGTAAAGGGCCCTCAATTGCAAGGACCTGTTTCCAGTGTGAAGGAGCTGGAATTTTCCCAGGGGGAAGCACTTCCTCCAACAGCTTTGGCACCGACTCTTTTCCAGGATGGTCAGGATAAAGGTCCATTTGATGTAATCTTCCCGCTGCTTCATGGTCCAAACGGGGAAGACGGCACGGTTCAAGGTTTGCTTGAGCTGCTTAACCTGCCATATGTGGGGAATGGAGTATTGGCTTCATCTGCAGGGATGGATAAAGTCATCATGAAGAATATCTTTGCTCAGGCTGGCCTGCCGCAGGTGAAGTATGTCTGGTTTATCCGCAGTGAGTGGGAAAATGAGACCGAGGCAGCCTATGATCAAGTGGAAAGGGAACTCGGATACCCGTGTTTTGTAAAACCGGCCAACCTAGGTTCGAGTGTAGGCATCAGCAAGTGCATGAACCGTTCAGAGCTTGAGGGGGCATTCAAGGAAGCTTTCCAATTTGACCGTAAAATTATCATTGAAGAAGGCGTTTCAGCCAGAGAAATTGAAGCTGGCGTATTGGGCAATGATTATCCGGAATGTTCTGTTGCCGGTGAGATTGTCCCGAAAGTTGAATTCTATGACTATAAAGCTAAATATGAAGATGGGGACACAGCATTAATCATTCCTGCTGAAATATCAGAAATTGAGTACAGTGAACTGAGGGACATGGCCATTAAAGCATTTAAAGCCCTTGACTGCTCAGGTCTGGTCAGAGCTGATTTCTTTTTAACAAGAGAGGGTAAGCTTTACATTAATGAAGTCAATACAATGCCAGGCTTTACACCTTTCAGCATGTTCCCGCTTCTGTGGAAGCATACAGGAGTAGAATATCCTCAGCTGATCGAAAAGCTTGTTAATCTGGCCATCGAACGCCATGCTGAGAAACAAAGCATTAAACACACAATGTAAAAGGTTAACAGTTAAAGGAAACACGGCATCTTTGTCGTGTTCCTTTTGTTCATACATAACTGGCAATATTTGATATATACTCTGAAATTTTGATATTGCCGAATGGGAGGCGCCATATGATTAAGAAAACACTTCAGGAAATTACACGGATGATTAAAATAGATAATGATGTATCATCTTTTAATGACACATTCATACAGGGCGTTAGCATTGACTCCAGAAGAATCAATCACGGCAATCTGTTCGTACCATTCAAAGGGGAAAATTCGGACGGCCATCGATTTGTAGAAGATGCCATCGAAAAAGGGGCAGCCGCGGCTCTTTGGCAAAAGGATGTTCCCAATCCCCCTCTTCATCTTCCGATCCTGATCGTCGAAGATACACTAACAGCTCTTCAGGAATTGGCGAGAAGCTATCGCGATGAATTAAAGGTAAAAGTCACAGGCATTACAGGAAGCAACGGCAAAACAACCACCAAGGATATGACCGCAAGCCTTCTTTCCCTGCAATATAAAGTTCAAAAAACCGAAGGTAACTATAACAATCATATCGGTTTGCCCTTAACCATTCTGGCTCTTGAGGAAGATACGGAAATCGCGGTGCTGGAAATGGGGATGAGCGGCAGGGGGGAAATCGATTTCCTTACGAAGCTTGCTCGACCGGACGCTGTGATTATTACGAATATAGGCGAATCCCACCTGCAGGATTTAGGTTCCAGAGAAGGGATTGCCGAAGCTAAGCTTGAGATCGTAAATGGACTCCAGGAAAATGGCCTGGTTATTTATTACGGCGACGAGCCTCTCCTGGATGAAAAACTGAAATCCTACAATGGTTCGGCAGCTTTAAGAACTTTTGGAAGAACCGGTAAAAATGATGTATACCCGATGGATATAAAGCAGGATGACAGAGGCAGTACATTTGGAATCAATGTGTCCAGCGGTAAGTTTTATCTGCCTGTGTTAGGCACCCATAATGTTCTCAATGCCCTGGCAGCCATGATTGCAGCATCCCATTTCGGCGTTCCGTACGAAAAGATGAACGAAGGCTTCGCAAGCTTAAAGCTGACGAATATGAGGATGGAGCTTCTCGAGGGTCAAGGTGGAGAAAAAATCATCAATGATGCTTATAATGCGAGCCCAACATCCATGAATGCGGCGATTGAACTGATCGCCAACCTGCCAGGGTATAAAAAGAAAATTCTTGTTCTGGGCGATATGCTGGAGCTTGGTCCGCAGGAGGAGGATTTCCATTACTCCATAGGAAAATCTGTGGATCCTGAAAAGGTTAATTATGTATTTACTTTCGGCAAGCTTGGCGAATATATCGCCAAGGGAGCGAAGGAGGTCCTGCCTCGCGAACGGGTGGCGGCCTTTATTGACAAACAGCCGCTTATCGAAGAGCTTAAGAAACATGTGGATCAGGAAACGATTATACTGGTTAAGGCATCACGGGGCATGAAACTTGAAGAGGTTGTCTCAAGCCTTCAATAATTGTAAAAAGAATAACAATAACACTTTAACAGATATCATGGTAAGACTGAAACAGCTGGAAAATAACATGCAATCCTCACACCTTGTTAATTCTGTTTTTGGATATATCTGTTATTATGGAAATAAACCCCTGTTCCACGTGAAACAGGGGTTTATATTATTTTTATATAGTTCCTTCGTTATAATTTTTATCTTCAACAGGTTTGATTAGTATGGCAAAAAGGAAAAAGTGTAAAATAGAATTGACTTAAATTATAAAAAATGGCGGTGACTCGAGGATGATTGGCTGCATGTGCATACATGGTTTTACAGGAGCTCCATTTGAAGTAGAACCTCTGGCAGAGTATTTGAAGGAACATACAGACTGGGAGATTTCTGTGCCGACATTGCCGGGTCATGGCGATGAACTGAAGCTGAAAGGAATTGCCTATAACAAATGGATTGAGCATGCAGAAGAAGAGCTGAAAAGGCTCATAAGCCGCTGTGAGAAAGTGTATGTAGTCGGCTTTTCGATGGGCGGCCTGATCGCCAGCTACTTAACAGTGCATTACCCTGTGGATAAGCTGGTTCTGCTTAGTGCAGCTGCTTATTACGTTAATCCAAAACAGCTTTTCTTCGATATTAAAGAGATGGCAAGGGATGCCTTCAAGGGAAACCTGGCCGATAATGAGATGTTCGTCAGATATAAGCGGAAAATAAGTGCGACACCGATTACGGCAACTCTTCAATTCCGCAGGCTGGTTGCCTCTATCAAGCCTATCTTAAATCAGATCACTGTGCCGACATTGATTGCGCAAGGCGAAAGTGATGGAGTTGTGCCACCAAGAAGTGCCAGATATTTATACAATAATATAAGTTCATCTGCCAAAAAATTAATTTTTATAAAGGACTCGAAACACCTTATCTGCCATTGCGGGGAAGGGGAACGCCTCTTTCAGGAGATCCTTGGTTTTCTTCAAAAAATGCCGGAATGATAAGGTTTTCAGCCAGCCTTCAAGTTTGCAATGCTTACTTGAAAATGGTAATATAAACACCAAAGTGCCAACAGGAACTTCTTTTGAGAACCCGGACATACTCCAGCAGGAGAATGTCTTTTTTCATTAAATACAGAAGTATTGCTGAGAACATTATACTTCAGTATGGCCATAAATAGATGAGTGCTTCTCTACGGAAGAACTCATTTTTAGAGACCTGATTGTCCGTGAACAATTTGGATAGAATTTACCTCATCCTTTCCTCAAGCGGGTTTCATAGTGAGTGGGACTCTTCTTAACGAAACATAACCGCACTTTTTATAAAAATAAGAAGTTACAGCATCCAGAGACCGGGTACTGCCGGTTAAAAGGCTCCTTACGGGGTGCCCTAACTTATCTTATAATCGTCCGGAAGAGTGACTCATAGGCCAATTTTCAGGAGAATTCCTGCCTGCGGGTTTGCAGGGACAAAATTTTTCTATGATTAGAAGGAGAATGAACACATTGACAAAGTTTCAAGACTTGGGCATCAGCCCGGAAACAATGAAATCACTGAAGCGAATGGGATTTGAAGAAGCGACTCCTATTCAGACCCAGACCATTCCATTGAGTTTAGAGAATAAAGACCTGATCGGGCAGGCGCAGACAGGAACAGGAAAAACTGCTGCATTCGGAATCCCGATGATTGATAAAATCGACAACACGAAGGATTTCATTCAGGGAATTGTGATTGCTCCGACTCGCGAGCTGGCAATACAGGTATCGGAAGAACTGTATAAAATCGGCTACGGCAAAAGAACGAAAGTCCTATCCATTTATGGAGGCCAGGATATTAATCGCCAAATCCGCGCCTTGAAGAACAAACCGCATATTATCGTTGGAACGCCAGGACGTATTTTGGACCACATAAACCGCAAAACATTGCGTCTTGATCATGTCCATACAGCCATCCTTGACGAAGCGGATGAAATGCTTAACATGGGATTCATTGACGATATTGAAGCAATCCTTGCACAAATTCCGGAAGAGCGCCAGACGCTGCTTTTCTCTGCTACAATGCCTGCGCCAATCCGCAGAATGGCGGAACGCTTCATGAAGGACCCTCAAATTGTCCGCGTAAAAGCAAAGGAAATGACTGTATCATCTATTGAACAATACTATATTGAGGTGCATGAAAAGAATAAATTTGATGTGCTGACAAGACTTCTGGATATTCAATCACCGGAATTGGCAATCGTATTCGGACGTACAAAGCGCCGTGTCGATGAACTGGCCGAAGCCTTGAATCTTCGCGGATACATGGCTGAAGGAATCCACGGTGACTTAAGCCAGGCTAAGAGGATTTCTGTTCTTCGCAAGTTCAAAGAGGGAAGCATTGACGTCCTCGTTGCAACAGATGTTGCTGCGCGAGGCTTGGATATTTCCGGCGTCACACATGTATACAATTTTGATATTCCTCAGGATCCTGAAAGCTATGTTCACCGCATCGGCCGTACAGGACGTGCTGGAAAAACAGGTGTTGCGATGACATTCATCAATCCGCGCGAAAAATCGTATCTGCATGTCGTAGAACGTACAACCAAGAGAAAAATGGAACGCATGGATGCTCCAACACTGGATGAGGCCCTTGAAGGCCAGCAAAAAGCAGTCATGGAAAAAATCATGCAAACCATTGAGGAAAACAATCTTGAGAGCTATAAAGAAGCGGCAGATGAGCTTCTGGCACAAAAGGATGCTTCAACAGTGGTTCAGGCCGTGCTGAAGATGCTGACAAAAGAACCGGATACAACTCCTGTTAAATTAACAGAGGAAAAGCCGCTTCCATCTAAGCACAGAAAGCCGAATGACCGCAGCCGCGGAGGCTATAACGGAAAAGGCAGACAAGGAGGCCAGAAAGGATCATATAAATCCCGTCAAGGCCACACTGGAAAACGTCAAAGCCACAATAACCGTTCAAATAGCAGCAGCTATCGTTAATAAGAAAAACGGAAGCGCCTTGCCCACCACTGACCCTGTAGGGGGCGTTCCTCCGAATATTAAAAGTAAACCAGTACTTTAAAAAAGGAGAGCAGAGATTCTGCTCTCTTTTTCTTTTTAATTTGGTCCCGCTATTAAGGGCCGTCCATGCGCAATTTCTCAGCGGCAGCCGTACATACTAAGGGAAATGCAATGCGGGAGGAATCGACATGACGATTGTACGCCTTGGGTATGTCGCGATGAGTATGACTCTGAAAAATGCGTCACCATCCCAAACAATGACGTTTAAGCAATTCTCGGCCATTAAAGACCGCGAGGCGGCTGTAGCAAAACTGGAGCGGATTGCCGTATCAAATCTTGGAAACTGCCTGAGGCTGCTAAAGCACAATGCAGCCCATGATATCCATTTTTTTCGCTTTAGTTCCCGGCTGATTCCTCTTGCCAATCATGAGGAACTTTCTGATTGGAAGTATATGCACCCTCTTAAAGAAGCTCTATCCAAAATCGGTGACTTTCTGGACCGACACCCCATGCGGGTGGATTTTCATCCGGACCATTTTGTGCTCCTTAATACACCGAAAGTGGATACATTGAATATGTCCATTAAAACGCTGGCAATGCATAAAGCCCTTCTGAAAGGCATGGGGCTGAATCCGGCTCACCGCTGTGTACTGCATGTGGGTGGAGGATATGATGATAAAGAGAAGGCTCTTGAACAATTTATCCATAATTGGGGCTTTACGCCTTCAGGAATCCAGCAAATGATTATCCTCGAGAATGACGATACCACCTTTACCCTTGATGATACGCTCTATCTTTGTGAAAAGCTTGGGATTCCGCTTGTATTTGATTATCACCATCACCTTGCCAATTTTGAGAATGATAACTGGACGGGGCAATGGGAAAGGGTCGCAGCAACATGGGATCATTCAGAACTGCCTGTGAAAATGCATATTTCCAGTCCGAAATCAGACAAAGATTTCAGAGCGCATGCCGATTATATTAATGCTGATATGTTCATGGAGTTTCTTCAGAACATTAAGGGGTCAGTGCCTGAAATTCATTGCATGATCGAAGCGAAAATGAAGGACAGCGCACTATTTAAGCTTGCGGAAGATTTAAGAACGAACCCCGATTTGACTTTTATTGATTCATCCAGCTTTGAAATATAAGTAGTACCCCCACTTTTTTCATAAAAGGGAGACACTTCTTTTTTCTGTCATGTATACTTATAGAAGTGAAAAGAGCTGTCAACGCACCATGTGCGAATGAGGTTCTGAGCGATGAACTGACTCTGGGCGTGTTTGAATGACTATTAATATTGGTATTGCGGGGGGTACTGCATGATTACAGAGCCGCATAAAAGGTTACCGGCAAGGGGGCTGCTTGCATGGAGAATCTCCGGCACAGTCCACTCTGTTTTTCCTTTTGTGTTATCAGGGGGAGCAATTGCTGCTGCTTTCCTGTTTAATTGGCCTATTTGGGTTATTGGAGCTTCCTTAATGTTTTATTCAGCTTATGCTTACCTAGTCATCATGACTTTCCCCTCTTTAAGGTGGAAAAGATGGAGGTATGAGGTCCGGGAAAATGAAATAGAGCTTAAACACGGGATATTTGTTATTAAAAGGACCCTTGTTCCCATGATCCGGGTGCAGCATGTGGATACCAGGCAAGGGCCGATATTGCGTAAATATCGTCTTGCAACTGTAACCATCTCGACGGCTGCAACCGTTCATGAAATACCGGCCTTAGATGTGGATGAAGCGGAGGAACTGCGCTTTTTCATTTCCTTGCTGGCAAGGGCTGCAGATGATGATGTCTAATCCGAAACGGCTGCACCCAATATCAGCGGTAGCCAATTTCCTGAAACACCTAAAGGAAATGCTGGTGCCCTTTCTTGTTTTTGTCGTCTTTGGAAGCAGAGGAGGAAATGGGGAAATTGTTCAGCTTGTCCTGTCTTTAGGGGTCATAATCGCAGTATTTATGATAGGGATCCTTACCTGGTGGAGATATACTTTTAGACTGGAAGAAGGCGAGCTTCGAATCGAGTATGGTGTTCTGATAAGGAAGAAGAGGTATATTCCGCTTGAAAGAATTCAAAGTCTCGACTTATCGGAAGGTTTGCTGCAAAGGCCTTTTGGCCTTGTGAAGATGAAGGTGGAGACAGCAGGTTCAAGCGGTGCTGGTGAGGCAGAAGCGGTATTGACGGCTATTTCTAAAAAAGATGCAGCGGTCATTCAACAGGCATTTTCAGCAGCTAAAAAGAATCCTTCCGAAATGGAAACCACATTTCAGAACCGGGAAGTGATTTTTAAAATTTCACCTGGCGAGCTGCTCCTTCTGGCATCGACTTCAGGCGGGGCAGGTGTTGTTATTTCGGCGGTTTTTGCTTTTGTTTTTCAATTTGAAGAAATTATTCCGTATGAAAAAGTGTTTGCAGGGCTAGAGGGATTTATTGCCAACGGAATTATATTTGTGAGTATCCTGGTCTTCATTGTCTTTTTTATTGCCTGGCTTATTGCTCTTATTGGCAGTATGCTAAAATATGCCGATTTTACTTTAATAAAGACTGATAAGGAATTAATTGTCACAAGAGGTCTGCTGGAAAAGAGGCAGATGACGATTCCGCTGAATCGCATCCAGGCAATTCAGTTCAGGGAAAATCTGCTTAGACAGCCACTTGGCCTGGCGACTGTTTATATTGAAAGTGCAGGAGGTTCCATTGAGGACAATGAAAGCGCCCGTCTTATGATTCTGCCGATTGTGAAAAAAACACGGATTGCCGGTCTGTTAAAGCCCCACTTGTCCCACTATGAACTGCAGCCCGGATTTTTTAATGCTCCAAAAAGGGCGCTTAACCGCTATTTATGGAGAGGGTTTCTGTGGGTACTGCCTTTTGTGGCTGTGCCGCTCCTCTTTTTCAGACCATGGGGATACTTTTCTTTAGTGGTGCTGATCCTTTCATTGGGATGGTCATATCTCAAATACAGGGATGCAGGCTGGGATATCAGTTCTCAGCAGCTTGCTCTCAGATATCGGGGGATTGTAAGGACTACTGTCTTTATGAAAAGAAATCGAATACAGTCCCTCACCATGAGCGAAAGTTATTTTCAGAAAAAGCGCAGCCTGGCTACCATAGAAGCTGTAGCCATGTCAGGGATTGGGGGGACAGGCGGAACGGTTCCTGATCTTGACCGGAAAGAAGTGTATGCTATTTATAAGTGGTACTCTTATACTGGATTAAACAGAAGTAATTTGAAAAAGGAAAAGCGCACATGAGCGCTTTTTTTGTTGTATAAGAAACTATAAAGTGGATCAATGTGAAACTCTATGGAAAGGCTGTCTGCATCCAGCCACAGTGCCTAGCCACCCGGGGCATACTCCAAATCACTCCAGAAATCAGGACAAGGAACTCTTTGGCAGAGATGCATCGCGGGTCCAAACTTGCTTTGAGGTTTCCTGCGTGATGCCTTATGCCTGCAGGACTTGCTGGCTTCAAGTTTGCCGCAGGGCGTGGCGGTTTTTAGTTGGAGTTCACCTGATCAAGGCACTCCTGCTTTTGGGCTGGGATTATCTGGATAAAATCCCCAAGACAGCCAAAATGATAATGACTCCCCAGAGAACAAGCCTTGATGCAGGCACACCTTTTAATGAAGGCCTGATGCCGGAAAGACCCCCGGGCCGAATTATGCTGGATGAAGAAGATGTACGGCCTTTGGCAAGTGATGCCGCACCAATCAGGAAACCTGCAAGCAGGCCGAATAAATGGGCAGTAACATTAATGTTTGGCTGCAGAAAGGTCATGATTACGCCGATTATCGTAATAGTCAGTATGATTTGTGAGTTTTCCCTGGATAAAAGTTCTTTTCGGAATACGATGATTGCCGCAAAGTATCCGAACAGGCCAAAGATCGCACCACTGGCGCCCACATGAATATATGTCAATGGTTCAAGAAGCAGTGTTGCAATATTTGCTGCTGCACCAGCAGTGATGTAAAGCAGAATGAATCTGGTTTTTCCTAGCAATCGTTCCAGTGCAGGGCCGAAGAGAACGAGAGAAAAGCTGTTGAATAATACATGGGGGAAACCGCTGTGCAGTATGATTGGGCTCAGCAGCCGCCAGTATTCACCCTGAACAATATATAAATTGACGCCTGCAAGCTTTTCGAAAATAAGTGTATTTGGAAATAGGGGAATGACTGTTAATAGATAGATGATCATATGGATACAAATGATAGCAGAAACAACAGGGTAGTAGCGGATAAATTCCTTAAAGCTTTCCGTTCTTGTAAACATGGCTCTCCTCCGTGCTTGAATTGTTGGACCGTGTATCTACATCATAGCCTGAAAAGCGGTTTTTCAGCATGTGATAGCACTTATTCACTTGATAATGTGTACATAATACTGCTTCTACTGTATTCTTTATGCAGCGAATAATATAAATAGAAGGAAGATGAGAGATGATTTCCGGTATTGGAATTGATATTGCAGAGCTGGAGCGCATACGAAAAATTATTGCCAGGCAGGAGCGGTTTCCTGAACGGATTTTGACATCCAAAGAGCTGGATGGCTATCGCTGCTTGACGGAAAAGAGACGGGCTGAATATCTTGCCGGGAGGTTCGCGGCAAAAGAAGCTTTTTCAAAGGCATGGGGCACAGGGATTGGGGAAGAACTTTCCTTTCAGGATATTGAAATTGAAAAGGATGAAAAGGGAAAGCCTTATATTTCGAAGCCATTTAAAGATGGGATACACTTGTCGATTTCCCATAGCAGAGAATATGCGGTGGCTCAGGTGGTTATAGAAAAAGCTTGATATTTGGCATGCTGAAGAATTTCAAAAGCTTGTCATTCCTTCTAGCATATTCCCTAAGGTTGTCTCATATATTCATAATGCGATAGGAGAGACAGGCCGGAAGTTTGGGCCGATCTCACTGAAATGAGACAAAGGGGCTGAAGGAATGAAGAAAAAGTGGTTCATGCTGCTTGCCGGGCTTTTGGTAGTTCTTGCATTGTCTGCCTGTGGGACTAAATCACAGGAAGACGTCGTAAAGGATCTTAACAATAAGCTTGAAGACGTTAAAGGATACAAGGCGGAGGCCAAGATGACTCTGCAGATGGGGACTGACCCGCAAACCTACGAAATAGAAGTATGGCATAAGGAGCCTGACTTTTACCGGGTGAACCTGAAAAACGCGCAAAAGGAACAAAGCCAAATGATTCTGCGTAACGATGACGGTGTATTTGTCCTCACTCCTGCGCTGAACAAGAGCTTCCGTTTCCAGAGCGATTGGCCGCAGAACAGCAGCCAGGCTTATTTATATGAATCATTAGTCAAGGACATTATGGAGGATAAAGAAGCAAAGTTCTCCGCTACAAAAGATCATTATGTGTTTGAAACAAAAACACGCTATCAAAATAATCAGATGCTTCCTGTCCAGGAAATCAAGCTCAAGAAGTCCGATTTATCCCCAGTCAGTGTGAAGGTTATGGATCCTGATAAAAATGCACTTGTAACAGTAGAATTTTCAAATGTAAAGTTTAATGCCAGCTTCGATAAGAAAGATTTTGACATGCAAAAGAACATGACGGGCGCCCAGCTCGAAGTGCCGGTGATGGCTGAGGTGGAGGATCAGGAATTCGCTGTAAAATATCCGCAGATGGATATGGCTGATGTAAAGCTGGTTGATGAGCAGGAAGTTAAAACAGAAGATGGCAAGCGTGTTGTATTGACGTACGATGGAGAAAAATCCTTCACTCTTGTGCAGGAAAAGGCCGCTGTCATGCCGACATCATCCGTCGTTACTTCAGTGAAAGGCGAGCCTGTTGACCTTGGCTTTACTATAGGTGCACTTTCTGACAACACCATTTCCTGGACCTACCAGGGTGTGGATTATATGATTGCTTCCAATGATTTATCACCTGAAGAAATGTCCGAAATTGCCCGCACTGTACAGGGAGAAATGGTGAAATAAATCACCGGAAAAAAGCAGGTCCCAGAAGGGGGCCTGTTTTTTTATGCTGCCGGCATAGGAATCAGCTTTCAAAGCCTTTTGATAAAAAATAACCATTTGACAAATCCTCTGCCCGAGTTTGATAATCGACATGTAGAGAAGCAATGGCTAAAGGACGTGAATGCATCGATGAATGAACAAACAAAAATGTACCGGGACACTTGGGCAGAGATAAATCTGGATCATATTTCATATAATGTAGAGTCAATGAAAAAACATGCAGAAGAAGGAACAAACGTCATTGCGGTTGTGAAGGCAAATGGGTATGGGCATGGAGATGCTGCTGTGGCAGAAGCGGCCCTGCAGGCGGGCGCATCCTCTCTGGCTGTTGCCACCCTGGATGAGGCGATGGCATTGAGAAATAAAAAGATTGCAGCGCCGATTTTAGTAATGGGAGCGAGCCGCCCGGAGCATGCAGGCGAAGCAGCGGCAAAGAATATTGCCCTGACCGTTTTTCAAAAGGAGTGGCTATCACAGGCATACGAATATGTGGAAGATGGAGAAGTCCTGAATATTCATTTAAAGTTTGATACAGGCATGGGACGCCTGGGGATTCGAAGCCGTGATGAGCTTGCGGGAATTGAGAGCGTTATCAAAAAGGACAAGCGTTTTCTGCTTGAAGGGGTGTTTACGCATTTCGCCACAGCGGATTCATTGGAGAATGCTTATTTTGAAAAACAGTTGAGCAGATTTGAGGAAATGACCAGCTGGCTGGAGATTTTGCCGAAGTACATCCATACCAGCAACAGCGCTGCGGGTCTTAGATTTCCCAAAGCCCACTTCAATGCTGTCAGAATGGGGATCAGTATGTACGGCCTGGCTCCTTCCATGGAAATTAAGCCAGACCTTCCTTTCCAGCTGAAAGAAGCTTTTTCTCTCCATACCTCTATTGTTCATGTGAAAAAGCTTCATAAAGGCGAGAAAGTCAGCTATGGTGCGACTTATGAGGCACAAGAAGATGAATGGATTGCAACTTTGCCGATTGGCTATGCTGACGGCTGGATACGAAAACTTCAGGGGCAGGAGGTTCTTGCTGAAGGATTGAGAGTTCCAATTGTTGGAAGAGTTTGTATGGATCAATGCATGATTAAGCTTCCGCATGAAATGCCAGTCGGTACAAAAGTAACCCTGATCGGCGAGCAGGGGAAAGAAAAGATTCCGGTTGATGAAATAGCCGAAAAACTTGAAACCATCAACTATGAAGTAACCTGCATGGTATCTTCCCGGGTTCCGCGCATATATAAAAGAGATGGTAAAATTATCGGGGGAATTAATTATCTGTTATAATCGTAAAAACTTTATTTGCTGCCCAGCTGAGCTATCGTCCGGAAAAAGGGATGGAATAAGCGCGGCGGCTTTCTGAAACGATAAGAATGATGAATTCTGAAGTTAGTTAACTGTCTAGCTTCAGCGCCTACCCCCTCGAGGTCACAAGCTTGTCTTGTTTCGGCACCTAGGTGTACTCGAGACATAAGCCAATCCCTTCCAGAAGGAAAGAACACCTTCTTGCAGGGCTCGTCTTATGCTTGTCGTCCCTGAGCAGTCGCCGCCACATTTCGGGCATTCCTCCCAAAAAGGCAAAGAACGCTTTTCTGTGAGGCACGTCTTGTGCTTGTCGGGGGTGAACAAGGCGCTTCCGCTTTTCTGAAATCATGCATAAAATACTATTTTTTTGGACGATAATACAGAAGAATTAAAGAATCCCCTTTGCATTGGGCTTTATTAATGGTAATATTGAAAATGGTAGATATAAAAATGGTGTGTAGTGATGGTGGAGGTGTATGTTTGTGTCTGATTCCAGCACAACAACAGAGATAATGGTGAAGTTACCGCAGCATCTTTTAACCGAGTTAGACGGATTTGCAAAACAGGAAAACGTTAACCGGAGCGAATTCATTTATCAGGCAACCAAAATGTATTTGCGCGAACGCAAAAAGAGACAAATTCGCGAGTCCATGAGACGAGGCTACATGGAGATGGCGAAAATAAATTTGACGATTGCATCTGAAGCATTTCAAGCGGAATACGAGGCAGAACACACAGTTGAACGTCTAGTAAGCGGAGGATAATCCCTTGATTGTCAAACGTGGTGACGTTTATTTTGCAGACCTATCCCCAGTTGTTGGTTCAGAACAAGGCGGCGTCCGTCCAGTGCTTGTCATCCAAAACGACATCGGGAATCGGTTTAGTCCCACAGTAATTGTTGCAGCAATCACAGCTCAGATTCAAAAAGCGAAGCTGCCTACTCACGTTGAAATTGATGCGAAGCGTTATGGTTTTGAAAGGGATTCGGTCATCTTATTAGAACAGATTCGTACAATTGATAAACAACGCTTAACCGATAAAATAACCCATCTCGATGACGAAATGATGGAAAAAGTGGATGAAGCCGTGCAAATCAGCTTAGGCCTCATCGAATTTTAACAAACGCTCTTTTGAAGGGCGTTTTTTATTTTTTTATACAGCAAAAAGGTTTAGTTTCTTATAAAGAGGGTAAAAAAGAGAGTCGTTTATTATATAAAATTGACTGGTTTTGTAAATATACCCGTTTCATATAGAGCATACACTTCAAAATTCGATGTGAATCCGCTGAGTTATGAAGGTAAAAAAGGGATTTAATTATAAATTGTCGAATTAACCAAAGATTGGAGTTTATTCATTCGGCATCATATAGGTATCATTTGACTGGCATTCACTGATATCATTTAATTGATATATACGGGACAGGAAGATTTTTTTATCCTTCTGTACAATAAAGGGGAATTGGAAGGCTAATAATAGATATATGCTAAAATAGGGAGGAACAAATGAATTCCACAATATTGAATTATATACAAAACAACAAAGATTCCATATTCAATGAGTGGCTTGATGCCACAAAGGAAAATGCGGATGAAAGAGTTACAAAGGTAGTATCTGATCAGGTATTTATCGGGACAAGCCGGGAATTCATTGACCTGATTATTTCAAATATAAAAAGTTCAAATGAGGAATTCACTTCAAAATTGAGTGATTTCTCTGAGAAAATCGTACGGTTGGGCTGGCCGCTAAGTTTTGTGACAAAAGGTCTCCAAACCTTCGGGAAAATTGTGTTTGAGGACATGCAGGAAACGGGGATTGTCACCCAGGAAAACCAAATGAAAGTCATTTACGAGTTTGACAGCTGGATGACTCCCATGGTCAATGAAGTGGTAAATATGTATTCAAGCACTTGGGAAAGAACTGTTTCCCTTCAAAAAATTGCGCTTCAGGAACTTTCTGCGCCGCTTATTCCTGTATTCGAAGGAATTACAGTCATGCCTCTTGTTGGTACAATTGATACGGAGCGGGCGAAGCAGATTATGGAGAACCTTTTAAATGGAGTAGTAAAACACCGTTCAGAAGTGGTGCTTATTGATATAACAGGTGTGCCGGTTGTTGATACGATGGTAGCCCATCATATCATACAGGCAGCTGATGCTGTAAGGCTTGTCGGAGCGAAATGCATGCTTGTAGGCATCCGTCCGGAAATTGCCCAAACCATTGTAAACTTGGGAATTGATTTAAATCAGTTTACTACAAAGAATACCTTGAAAAAGGGTGTAGAAGCGGCGCTTGAGTTAACCAGCCGCAAAATTGTTAATGTGGAGGGAGTGGAATGAGAGTGAGAATCCCAATTTTAAAACTGAACGATTGCCTATTAGTCTCCATCCAGTGGGAATTGGATGACCAGACTGCTCTGCAGTTTCAGGAGGATCTGCTCCATAAAATCCATGAGACCAGCGCAAATGGAGTTGTGATTGATTTAACATCCATTGACTTTATTGATTCATTCATCGCAAAAGTTCTCGGCGACGTAATAAATATGTCCAAACTGATGGGTGCAAAAGTAGTCATAACCGGGATACAGCCTGCCGTAGCCATTACGCTTATTGAGTTAGGTATTGGGTTAGATGATGTCCTTACTGCATTAGATCTAGAAAAAGGTTTGGAGAAATTACAACAGGAATTGGGGGAGTAACTGTATGGAAAACCAATCCTGCGTTAAAATCATAAACGAATGGGACATCGTTGCAGCCCGCCAGCTTGGGCGGAATGTTGCTAAAGAGCTTGGTTTTGGTACAGTTGACCAGGCTAGAATCACTACAGCCATTAGTGAACTTGCCCGGAATATATATTTATACGCCGGACAGGGGCAAGTCTGTATTGAAAAAATATACGACGGCGGAAAAGCGGGATTGCGTATAGTTGCGGTAGACAGCGGCCCTGGAATCAATGATTTACGCCAAGTAATGGAAGACGGATTCTCGACATCAGGGGGATTAGGAGCCGGCCTGCCGGGTGTGAAGCGGTTAATGGATGAGTTCTTAATTGACTCCAATCCTGGAACCGGAACAGATATAAAAGCAACTAAGTGGCTTCGTTAGGGGGAAGCAGTATGGATTTCCGAGAAATGATGGAATCAAAGTATCGGGATATTCTTGAGAATTATATTAAAGAACAATCTGAACAGGCTTTGTATCAAGGCCAGAAGTTCAGCAGGAAGTCGATCGAGCACAAAATCTCTCCTGAAGAGATTATCAGCGTTCATAAAAGTCTGATGGGTGAACTTTATCCGGACTTGCCTGAGTATGTTCACCATTCTTTTGATATCCTTCTGGAAGTCATGATAGGCTATGGGTTTGCCTATCGGGAACATCAGAACTTAAAGCATATTCAGCAGGAACTCAGGACAGAAATGGAGATAGCTGCGAACGTCCAGCAAACCCTGCTTGGGACGCAGGTTCCTTCTGTAGAAGGTTTGGATATTGGTGCCATAAGTGTACCTGCCAAACATATGAACGGTGATTATTTCCACTTTGTTCAGGATGAAAACAGCACGATCAGCATTGCGGTTGCTGATGTCATTGGTAAAGGTCTTCCGGCAGCCTTGTGTATGTCCATGATTAAATATGCCATGGACAGTTTGCCTGAAAACCGCAATGACCCTAAAACCGTCCTGGAAAATCTGAATCGGGTCGTAGAACAGAACGTAGATTTAACGATGTTCATTACTATGTTTTATGGAATATATGATACGAACAGCCATATGTTCTCTTATGGTTCTGCCGGACACGAACCAGGACTTTTCTTTGTGGCTGAGACAGGTGAATTTACCGAACTGGCAGCGAAAGGCCTGCTCCTCGGCATTGATAAAAAAACAAAATACCGCCAGTACGAAAAAGGAGTAAATCCCGGAGATATGATTATATTAATGTCAGATGGGGTTACTGAATGCCGTACAGAAGAAGGGTTTATAGAAAAGGAATCATTGCTGGAATTAATCAAGAAATACATTCATTTAAGTGCACAGGAAATTGTTAATAGCGTATATAAAGAACTTGAAAAACTTCAGCATTTTCAATTGCGGGACGATTTTACCTTAATTATTTTAAAAAGAAATGTTTAACGGGTTTTAAGAACGGGTAAGTAGTAAAAAGCAGTTGACATGTAAAGAGGTGGGTCAGTTATGAATATTACAATAGATGTAAAAGAAAATGATATGATGATTGAGGCAATGGTAAGCGGAGAAATTGATGCGTACACAGCACCTAAACTCCGTGAAGAACTTTTTCCTTTAACAGAAAAAGAAGGCGTGGAAATGGTGGTCAACCTATCTGAAGTCTCTTATATGGATAGTACCGGCTTAGGTGTATTTGTTGGTGTATTTAAAAATGTCCGTGCCAATAACGGCAAATTCCAGATTGTTGGCTTATCGGACCGTTTAAAGAGACTTTTCGAAATTACAGGCCTAGCCGATATTATCGATATTAACAGCGGGATTGAAGGTGGAGTACAATGAACGAGCCATTTGATTATATTGAGGTGAAAATTCCGGCCAAGCCGGAATTTGTTGGAGTAATCCGCCTGACGCTATCAGGGATTGCCAGCAGAATGGGATTTGCATATGAAGAAATTGAGGATCTTAAAATCGCCACAAGTGAAGCTTGCACCAATGCAGTCCAACACGCATACAAGCAGAATGAGCAAGGGGAAGTAGTCATCGGGTTCGGTTTATACACTGACCGTCTTGAAGTAATGGTCGCAGACAGCGGAAAAAGTTTTGACTTCCAATCTGCAAGACAAGGCATTGGACCATACGACCAGACTGATTCTGTGGAATTCCTGCGTGAAGGAGGCTTGGGTCTATACCTGATTGAAACATTGATGGATGAAGTAAGAATTCATCACAAAGAGGGTGTTACGGTCTTCATGACCAAATACCTAGAGGGAGAGCAGGTGGAGAGGGATGCAAAAACAATCTCAACCTAACCAAAAATCCAAAGAAGAAACAAATGCTTTAATCAAAGCCTACCAGCTTCACCAGGATGAAGAAGCTCAAAACGCCCTGGTACTTCAATATCAGAATTTAGTTGAAGCCATTGCCCGGAAGTACTCAAAGGGAAGATCTTATCATGAGGATATTGTCCAGGTGGGCATTATCGGCTTATTAGGGGCTATCCGCCGATATGATGAGTCTTTTGGCAAAACGTTTGAGGCCTTTGCAGTTCCTACGATTATCGGCGAAATTAAGCGCTTTTTAAGGGATAAAACCTGGAGCGTTCATGTTCCGCGCCGCATAAAGGAATTAGGCCCAAAAATTAAAGCGACCGTTGAAGAGCTGACAACAGAACTTCATAGGTCTCCAAGAGTGGACGAAATAGCCGATGTGCTTGGTGTATCTGAAGAGGAAGTGCTCGAAGCAATGGAAATGGGAAAAAGCTATCAGGCGCTTTCTGTTGACCATTCAATCGAGGCTGATTCTGATGGCGGAACAGTCACATTACTGGATATCGTCGGAAATGAAGACATGGGCTATGAAAAAGTAAATCAAATGCTTGTTCTTGAAAAAGTCCTGCATGTCCTGTCTGAGAGAGAGAAATTAATTATACAATACACATATCTTGAGAATATGAGCCAAAAAGAAGCTGGAGATAAACTGGGGATTTCCCAGATGCATGTCTCGAGACTTCAGCGCCGTGCAATCAAAAAGCTTCAGGAAGCGATCCACTCTGAAACAAATAACTCGGAGTGCCTTTCATGACCAAATTGGTTGGGGATAACATCGAAGTGATTGCTCACCAGACAGCTAAAGATGGCAAAGCTTTTTGCGGTGATGGATATTACTTCACTGCAACTGATGAATACTTTGTATGTGTGCTGGCAGATGGCCTTGGAAGCGGGGAATTCGCGTACGAAGCTTCTTCTGCTGTTGTTTCTGTCGTAGAGCAGCATCATGAGAAAGATGTAGATACGCTCATGAAGCTTTGCAACGATGTTCTTTTACAAAAAAGAGGAGCAGCAGTAGCACTGTTTAAAGTCCATTTTGCCTCCAGGGAATTTGTATACAGCTGTGTAGGGAATATTCGGTTTTTCCTGTATTCGTCTACTGGAAAACTCACCTATCCCCTGCCTGTAACTGGATATCTGTCAGGAAGGCCGCAGGTGTTTCATACCCAGCGGTTTACGTATGAAGCGGAATCTAAGTTTTTGATATACTCAGATGGCTTGAATATTCAAGGGGTTAAATCTTTGCTGAAAGCATTTCTCCCTATTGACCTTATCTCGGAAGATATAAAAAAGCAGTATCCATCTACTTCAGATGATGCTACTTTCATACTTGGAAGCTTACTCTAGAACAGGGTAAGCTTTTTGTTTTTCTTTTTGATAAAATGAAATGTGAGACTCTATGATGGAGGAATGATCTTGGAAAAAACATTGGATAGACAAAATCAAGTACTAAACCTAATCGCTGAAGAATTATCCATAGCCATTAAACAAGTAAAAAACACAATCAGCTTATTGGAAGAAGGGAACACAGTCCCGTTCATTGCCCGATACAGAAAAGAACAGACAGGTGCACTGGATGAAGTTCAAATTCGGGATATCATGGAGCGCTGGCAATACATACAAAATCTCAATCAGCGTAAAGAAGAGGTAGTCCGCTTAATTGAAGAACAGGGCAAGTTGACAGAAGAGCTAAAATCCAACATTGAAAAAGCGGTGAAGCTGCAGGAGGTAGAGGACTTATACCGGCCATACAAGCAAAAGCGCCGCACAAAAGCAACTGCAGCAAAGGAAAAAGGGCTTGAACCGTTTGCTGAATGGCTTCTCACCTTTCCCCTTAATGAAACCCCTGCTGAAAAGGCGAAAGAGTTCTTATCTGATGAAAACGAAGTAGCCACAACGGAAGAGGCAA
The DNA here is from genome assembly GCF_004366035.1 of Cytobacillus oceanisediminis. GTDB lineage: Bacteria > Bacillota > Bacilli > Bacillales > Cytobacillaceae > Cytobacillus > Cytobacillus oceanisediminis_C. The sequence goes on along the minus strand of NZ_SOEE01000014.1, from coordinate 3,986 downwards.
TTGCTGGAGCGAAAGATATTATCGCAGAATGGGCATCAGATGAAGCAGAAAGCAGAAAATGGATCCGTATGGAAACAGCCAAAAAGGGAACTATTGAGTCATCTGTGAAGAATAAAGAGATTGACGAAAAAGGCGTTTATGAAATGTACTACGAGTATGAGGAACCAGTGAGCAAGATTGTTCCACACCGCACACTTGCATTAAACCGCGGTGAAAAAGAAGAAGTTTTAAGGATTAACATTAAGCCAAATACCGAATTTATTTTAAAGTACTTGTATAAAAAGTGGGTAAAGGATGAACGCTCCCCTGCAGGGGCACTTGTAAAGGAAGCCATTGAAGATGGATACAAGCGTCTGATTATGCCTTCGATTGAACGTGAAATCCGCAATGAACTAACTGAAAAAGCAGAAGAACAGGCAATCATGATTTTTTCTGAAAATCTCAGAAAACTTCTGCTTCAGCCCCCGTTAAAAGGCAAGGTGGTACTGGGTGTAGACCCTGCCTACAGAACTGGCTGCAAGCTGGCTGTTGTAGATGAAACAGGAAAAGTACTTGATATCGGTGTCATATATCCGCATCCGCCTGTTTCCAAAACGAAACAAGCACGAGAGAAAGTAGTTCATATTCTAAACACATACAAAGTAGAAATGGTTGCCATCGGCAATGGAACCGCCTCAAGGGAAACCGAGCAGTTCATCGCTGACATTTTAAAGGACATGAAAGAGGAGATATTCTACCTAATTGTCAATGAAGCAGGGGCGAGCGTATATTCTGCCTCAGACCTGGCCAGAGAAGAGTTTCCTGATTTCCAGGTAGAAGAAAGAAGTGCCGTATCCATCGCCCGCCGCCTCCAGGATCCTCTTGCAGAATTGGTTAAGATTGATCCCAAGTCCGTGGGGGTTGGTCAATATCAGCATGACGTATCCCAGAAAAAGCTGACAGAATCACTCTCTTTTGTTGTAGAGACAGCGGTAAACCAAGTGGGTGTCAATGTAAATACAGCGTCATCTTCATTGCTGCAGCATGTAGCTGGCCTTTCAAAAACAGTTGCTGTGAATATAATCAAGAAACGGGAAGAAGAAGGGAAATTTACAGACCGCAAGCAGCTGAAAAAGATTCCGCGCCTTGGGGCCAAAACCTATGAACAGGCAATTGGCTTCCTGCGGATTATCGATGGGAAAGAATCTCTGGACCGGACTGGAATCCACCCGGAAACGTATGCAGTAGTAAATAAATTGCTTGCTAATCTCGGCTTTAAATCCAGTGACCTTGGAACACTATCATTAAGGGAAGCTCTAAAAGGCATAAATATCAGCCAGGCAGCCCGGGAGCTTGAAATTGGTGAACTTACACTGAGAGATATTATCGATGCCTTAATGAGACCTGAAAGGGATCCGCGTGATGAGCTGCCAAAGCCGCTGCTAAAGAAAGAAGTGCTGAAACTTGAAGATCTGCAGGAAGGGATGGAGCTTCAAGGGACAGTGAGAAATGTTGTCGACTTTGGTGCATTTGTTGATATCGGAGTCAAACAGGATGGCCTTGTTCATATATCCAAACTTAGCCGCCAATTTGTCAAACACCCGCTGGATGTCGTGTCCGTTGGGGATGTAGTAACGGTCTGGGTTGACTCTGTTGATAAGCACAAGGGAAGAGTTGCCTTAACTATGCTTGGGCCTAACTAAATTACATTCCTTTGTTTTGCTGGGTTAAAAAGCTAGTTCTTCGAGTCATAAGCCAAATCACGACGGAAATTAATATTTCTAGCGTGATTTGGCCTATGCTTGTAAGGTTTATAAAGGGCTGTAGCTGATTTAAGCGGGTATATCTCAGGCTCGCCATATTTTATGAGCAGTGTTTCTTCCTATAGAAAAACCAGCACTGATTCAGCAGTTTGATCTGATAGCGGTCCTTTTCATAAAAAGCACGCTGGATTTGATTTTGAAACCATACAGGCATCTGAATTACCTCCCGTGATTGGAATCTGATGATCGCTCCCTTGGGCAGCAAAGCGAGTTCAGAGCTATAAAAGGTATATATAATGTATGCTATAATAGGTTGTCATGTTTACGATAAGAGAGGAAAAACATTTTTATGAATGACCAGGAGCTTCAGACACTTGTTGAAAAGATATCTTTAGAAAGCTTTGGCAAGCCCTTTCGCCATCAGGCTTATTTTAATTCGCGCCTCAGGTCGACTGGCGGAAGATATATGCTGATATCACATCATGTTGAAATAAACAAAAAGTATTATGAGCAGCTTGGGGCCAAAGAATTAGAAGGAATTATTAAACATGAGCTATGTCATTATCATTTGCATTTAGAAGGAAAAGGATATAAACATCGCGATCAGGATTTCAGATTGCTAATGAAAAAAGTGGGAGCACCCCGATTTTGTTCGGCCTTGCCTGATCGTCCAAAAACAAATAGATCTGCTAAGATTCTTGTTTATATGTGTAAGGATTGCCGTCAAACTTATCAAAGAAAAAGAATAGTTGATACGAAGAAATATGTTTGCGGTAAATGCAAGGGGAAATTAGTTTTAAAAAAAGAATTGACATTAGATTAAGTTCACTTTATATTTAATAATTGTCGCAGGACAAAACAGGATAAACGGCTAATAAATTCTTCTAAAAACAAGCTTGACTTTTATAGCCTGCGTCCTTATAATATGAAGAGTCGATAAGATGTTAAGTGTTTTATCGATAAAGTTTATTATTATTCCGCAGTAGCTCAGTGGTAGAGCATTCGGCTGTTAACCGAACGGTCGCAGGTTCGAATCCTGCCTGCGGAGCCATATTTGGGGAAGTACTCAAGTGGCTGAAGAGGCGCCCCTGCTAAGGGTGTAGGTCGCGTAAGCGGCGCGAGGGTTCAAATCCCTCCTTCTCCGCCAGAAAATTCTCACAATGGCCCGTTGGTCAAGCGGTTAAGACACCGCCCTTTCACGGCGGTAACACGGGTTCGAATCCCGTACGGGTCACTTTTTTTGTTTCCGACGGTTTTATGTGGATGGTCCCGTGGTGTAGCGGTTAACATGCCTGCCTGTCACGCAGGAGATCGCGGGTTCGATTCCCGTCGGGACCGCCATTTGTTATTGGGCTATAGCCAAGCGGTAAGGCACCGGACTTTGACTCCGTCACTCGCAGGTTCGAATCCTGCTAGCCCAGCCATTTTTGATGAGCCATTAGCTCAGTCGGTAGAGCATCTGACTTTTAATCAGAGGGTCGAAGGTTCGAGTCCTTCATGGCTCACCATTTTAATTTCATATTGCGGGTGTGGCGGAATTGGCAGACGCACCAGACTTAGGATCTGGCGCCGCAAGGCGTGGGGGTTCGACTCCCTTCACCCGCACCATTAATTACCATTGAGATAAGTACTACGTTTTGGTATGATGTTACTTGTCGCTTCATTAAGCGGTCGTGGCGGAATGGCAGACGCGCTAGGTTGAGGGCCTAGTGGGGGCAACCCCGTGGAGGTTCAAGTCCTCTCGGCCGCACCAAAAAAGTTGTTGACATTTGAATTTCATGTTGATATAATATAAGAGTTGCTTTTAAAAGATGCGCCCGTAGCTCAATTGGATAGAGCGTTTGACTACGGATCAAAAGGTTAGGGGTTCGACTCCTCTCGGGCGCGCCATATTACGGGGAGTAGCTCAGCTTGGTAGAGCACTTGGTTTGGGACCAAGGGGTCGCAGGTTCGAATCCTGTCTTCCCGACCATTCGGGAAACGATAATTATATGCGGGTGTAGTTTAGTGGTAAAACCTCAGCCTTCCAAGCTGATGATGAGGGTTCGATTCCCTTCACCCGCTCCAAACTTACTGATTGATCTTTGAAAACTGAACGAACAAAAACGTCAACGTTAAATCATTAGTCTTTTTTGAAAAGACAACTTATGAGCTTAATCAACTCTTATATGGAGAGTTTGATCCTGGCTCAGGACGAACGCTGGCGGCGTGCCTAATACATGCAAGTCGAGCGGACAGATGGGA
>NZ_SOEE01000013.1 GCF_004366035.1 Cytobacillus oceanisediminis | reverse complement strand
GAAGATTTCCATGTTGGAAACTTATACTTCAACCGCGGCTGTACAGGTGCGATCGTTGGATACCAGCCATTCGGCGGATTCAACATGTCAGGAACTGACTCCAAAGCGGGCGGCCCTGACTACATTCTTCTGCACATGCAGGCGAAGACTACTTCTGAAATGTATTAAGATTTGTAAAGGCATGTACGGGATTTTTCATATCCTGTGCATGCTAAAACCCTAAATAGTTTAAAGAAGAATAGCTTAACGTTACAATAAAAAGGACTATTCTGAAAAAGGAGGAATTTTAATTGACTGAAGCGACAAAATCACATTCACTTATCGAACAAACTGAAAAATACGGTGCAAACAACTATCACCCGCTGCCAATCGTTATTTCCAAAGCGGAAGGTGTTTGGGTGGAAGATCCTGAAGGCAATAAATACATGGATATGCTAAGTGCCTATTCAGCAGTAAACCAGGGGCACCGCCATCCGAAAATCATCCAGGCCCTGAAGGATCAGGCTGACCGCGTAACGCTAACTTCACGTGCTTTCCATAACGATCAGCTGGGGCCTTGGTATGAAATAATTTGCGAACTGACAAATAAAGAAATGGCCCTTCCGATGAACACAGGTGCGGAAGCGGTTGAAACGGCAATCAAAGCTGCACGCCGCTGGGCTTATGATGTAAAAGGCGTTGCAGATAACCAGGCAGAGATCATTGCTTGCATAGGTAACTTCCATGGCCGTACAATGACAGCGGTTTCGCTTTCTTCTGAAGAAGAATATAAGCGGGGCTTCGGACCTATGCTTCCTGGCATTAAGCTGATTCCTTACGGAGACCTTGACGCTCTTAAAGAAGCAATCACTGAGAATACAGCGGCTTTCTTAATTGAGCCAATCCAAGGTGAAGCTGGAATTGTGATTCCTCCGGAAGGCTTCCTGAAAAAAGCATATGAAACTTGTAAGGAGAACAATGTATTATTCATTGCAGATGAAATTCAGGCTGGCCTTGCGCGTTCCGGAAAAATGTTTGCATGCGAATGGGAAGATGTAGATCCTGACATGTTCATTTTAGGGAAAGCGCTTGGAGGAGGAGTATTCCCGATTTCGTGTGTGGTTGCGAATAAAGATGTTCTTGGGGTATTTAATCCTGGATCACATGGTTCAACATTTGGAGGAAACCCAATGGCTTGTGCCGTATCTGTTGCTTCCTTGAACGTATTGGTTGAAGAAAAGCTGGCAGAACGTTCTCTTAAACTGGGCGAATATTTCATGAGCAAATTAAAAGAAATTAATAATCCTGTCATTAAAGAAGTGCGCGGCCGCGGCTTATTTATTGGTGTTGAGCTGAGTGAGCCAGCCCGAAAATATTGCGAAGAGCTTAAAGAACAAGGATTGCTTTGCAAAGAAACGCATGACACGGTTATTCGTTTTGCCCCTCCTTTAGTCATTTCTGAAGAAGAGCTTGACTGGGCAATTGAAAGAATCAATAAAGTATTAAGCTAATACAATTATACGGACAGTTGGCCCTTGTGTCTGAATTTGTGATGCAGGGCCGCCGGTTATGGAGTATTGCTGTAATTTTCCTAAATATTAAAATCAAGAGGTGCCATGATGGGAGCTGCAGGAGTAGCTGGTAAAGAAACTGAACAAAGAATGGAAGAGTCTTTAAATTTATTTACTTCAACTCAAGTTGTGATCAAAGAAGCTTTGAACAAACTCGGCTATGCAGATGAGATGTATGAGCTGCTGAAAGAGCCGCTGAGGATGCTTACGGTAAGAATTCCAATAAGGATGGATGACGGGTCGATAAAAATTTTTACCGGATACAGATCACAGCATAATGATGCGGTAGGACCGACAAAGGGCGGTGTCCGTTTTCATCCTGAAGTAAATGAGGATGAAGTAAAAGCTTTATCCATGTGGATGAGTTTAAAGTGCGGAATTGTGGATCTTCCTTATGGAGGTGGTAAAGGCGGCATCATTTGTGATCCCCGTTCCATGTCAATGGGGGAGCTGGAACGCTTGAGCCGAGGATATGTAAGGGCAATCAGCCAAATTGTTGGTTCTACAAAAGATATACCTGCTCCGGATGTTTATACGAATTCACAGATCATGGCCTGGATGATGGATGAATACAGCCGACTTCGTGAGTATGATTCCCCAGGATTTATCACAGGCAAGCCGCTTGTTCTCGGCGGATCGCAAGGAAGGGAAAAGGCAACTGCACAGGGTGTAGTGATCTGCATTGAGGAAGCTGCGAAAAAGCGCGCCATTTCCATTGAAGGAGCACGTGTGGCTGTTCAGGGATTTGGAAATGCAGGAAGCTTCCTGGCAAAATTCATGCATGATGCAGGCGCTAAAGTGGTCGCCATTTCAGATGCCTATGGTGCTCTATATGATCCAAATGGACTGGATATTGATTATCTTCTTGATAGGCGCGATAGCTTTGGAACGGTAACGACCCTTTTCGATAACACTCTGACAAACGAAGAATTGCTTGAACTGGAATGCGATATCCTGGTTCCTGCGGCTGTGTCCAATCAGATAACCGCTGCAAACGCCCATAATATTAAAGCTTCCATCATAGTAGAGGCAGCAAATGGCCCAACCACCCTTGAAGCTACAAAAATTCTTTCAGACCGGGGAATCCTGCTTGTTCCTGATGTGTTAGCCAGTTCAGGCGGTGTGACCGTATCCTATTTCGAATGGGTGCAGAACAACCAGGGGTACTATTGGACTGAAGAGGAAGTTACAGAAAAGCTGAAAAAAGTGCTTGTTCAGGCTTTCGATAATGTTTACCAGACTTCACAGCAAAGAAAAGTAAATATGCGTCTTGCTGCATATATGGTCGGCGCGAGAAAAATGTCTGAAGCATCCCGCTTCAGAGGCTGGGTGTAATTCGGTAAAAGGTATATAAATACGGATCAATAAAAATCCTTGCACACAATGTGCAAGGATTTTTTGCATGCATTTAACGGGTTGGCCTTGCTTCAGGTTCTCTTTCCAGCTCTTCATTTGGTTTGAAGAGAAGCCCCAGATTGATTAAGCCCGCAATGCCCACAAGACCGTATATTATTCTTGAAAGGGCTGAATCCTGACCGCCAAAGATAGCTGCCACAAGATCAAATTGGAAGAATCCGATTAAACCCCAGTTAATAGCGCCAATAATTGTTAGAACCAGTGCAATACGCTGTATGCCACTCATGATGTTTCCTCCTTGTAGTATAGGTTCATTATTATATTGCTGCACGGAAATAAAAAATATTCATCGTAATAATCGTTATGAGCCATAATGAAAAAGATGATTCTGAGAAACCGGCATATACAATGTTCGCCTTTCGAATCGTACTTTTTGCAATAGCTGAAAGTTTGAAAGATAATGATGTGGAAAAGGAGATGGTGATATGCAAAATTTTACCTTTTATAATCCGACTAAATTAATTTTTGGGAAAGATCAGCTATCCCAATTGCAGACTGAAATCCCGCAGTATGGCAAGAAAGTTCTTGTTGTGTATGGCGGGGGAAGCATTAAGCGCAATGGTTTATATGATAAAGTGAAGGAACAGCTTCATGAAATTGGAGCTGAAATGTTTGAACTATCAGGTGTTGAGCCTAATCCAAGAATTTCCACTGTCCGCAAAGGTGTTGAAATCTGTAAAACTGAAGGCATTGATTTCCTGCTGGCTGTTGGAGGCGGGAGTGTAATTGACTGCACAAAAGCTATCGCAGCTGGTGCCAAATATGATGGCGATGCCTGGGATTTAGTCATTAAGAAAGCATTTGCTGCAAAGGCTCTGCCGTTTGGAACCGTTCTTACACTAGCGGCAACCGGTTCTGAAATGAATGCAGGATCTGTCATTACAAATTGGGAAACAAACGAAAAGTATGGCTGGGGCAGTCCTGTGACTTTCCCTAAATTTTCAATCCTTGACCCTGTTAATACGTTCACGGTGCCAAGGGATCAGACGGTATATGGAATTGTGGACATGATGTCCCATGTACTGGAGCATTATTTCCATCTTGAAGAAAATACCGATTTTCAGGATCGCATGTGTGAATCGCTGCTGATTACCATTATGGAAGCAGCTCCTAAGCTCCTTGAAGACCTTGAAAGCTACGAGCATCGTGCTGCCATATTATATTCCGGCACAATGGCATTGAACGGTATTCTGAATATGGGCTACCGGGGAGACTGGGCTACGCATAACATTGAGCATGCTGTATCAGCCGTTTATGATATTCCTCATGGCGGGGGTCTGGCCATTCTGTTCCCGAACTGGATGAAGCATAATCTGAACGTGAAGCCTGAGCGATTTAAGCAGCTGGCTATCCGTGTATTTAACGTGGATCCGGCAGGAAAAACAGATGAGGAGACTGCGCTTGAAGGCATTGAAAAGCTTCGTGAATTCTGGAACAGCATTGGTGCACCTTCACGCCTGGCTGATTATGATATTGATGACAGCAAGATCGAATTGATGGCGGATAAAGCGACTGTCAACGGAGAATTCGGCAATTTCGCGAAATTAAATCATGAAGACGTGGTTTCAATCTACCGCGCTTCTTTATAAATACCAGGGACTCTGCCAAAGCAGAGTCCTTTTACATTTTTCCCCGAAAAATTACAATCACCATTTGCGCGTAAAAAATATGTCAAAATTGGACACGCTTACATTAGAGGATGATTCTTGATTAACTTTAAGGCTTTCGTTAAAGTGGTATAAGGATGACAGCCAGAATTACTGCAGGCTGTTTAAATTTGAGAAAAATTGGAGGACATTCATGACACACGTTCGTTTTGATTACGCAAAAGCACTTCCTTTTTTTGGCGAACATGAAATTACATATCTGCAGGATGCCGTTAAGGTAGCCCATCACTCCCTTCATGAACAAACTGGAGCTGGCAGTGACTTTTTAGGCTGGATCGATTTGCCTGCAAATTACGACAAAGAAGAGTTTTCCCGCATTCAAAAAGCTGCTGAGAAAATTAAAAGCGATTCCGATGTTCTTATCGTCATTGGAATTGGAGGTTCCTATCTTGGAGCGCGTGCAGCTATTGAAATGCTTCAGCACAGCTTCTATAATGCACTTCCAAAAGAAAAGCGCGGCACTCCGCAGGTATTATTTGCGGGCAACAATATTAGTTCCGCTTATATGAAGGATTTAATGGATCTTCTTGACGGTAAAGATTGGTCCATCAATGTTATCTCCAAATCAGGCACAACGACTGAGCCTGCATTGGCTTTCCGTATTTTCCGCAAAATGCTGGAAGAAAAATATGGTGTGGAAGAAGCGCGAAAACGAATCTATGCTACAACCGATAAAGCAAGAGGTGCTTTAAAGACTCTTGCGACAGAAGAAGGCTATGAGTCATTTGTTATTCCGGATGACGTAGGAGGCCGCTATTCAGTCCTTACAGCAGTAGGTCTTCTGCCGATTGCAGTCAGCGGTGCAAGCATTGAAGATATGATGAGCGGTGCTGCACAGGCACGCGAGGACTTCAGCAAATCTGAGCTTCAGGAGAATGCAGCATACCAGTACGCTGCAGTCCGCAATGTTCTATATAACAAAGGCAAAACGATTGAAATGCTGATCAACTACGAACCAGGACTTCAATACTTTGCAGAGTGGTGGAAGCAGCTGTTCGGTGAAAGTGAAGGAAAAGACCAGAAAGGAATTTTTCCTTCTTCAGCAAACTTCTCCACTGATCTGCATTCATTAGGCCAGTATGTGCAGGAAGGCCGCCGGGACCTTTTCGAAACGGTTATCAAGGTGGAGGAATCACGCCATGAGCTAACCATTGAAGAAGCAGAGAATGATCTTGATGGCCTGAACTATCTTGCGGGTGAGACTGTCGACTTTGTAAATAACAAAGCCTTTGAAGGGACAATGCTTGCACACACAGACGGCGGAGTGCCAAACCTGATCGTATCCATACCAAAAATGGATGCCTATACATTTGGCTACCTGGTTTACTTCTTTGAAAAAGCATGTGCCATGAGCGGCTACCTGCTGGGAGTGAATCCGTTCGACCAGCCTGGTGTAGAAGCATATAAAGTGAACATGTTCGCCCTATTAGGAAAACCAGGATTTGAAGAGAAAAAAGCTGAACTTGAAAAGAGATTAAAGTAATTGTGAAAAGCGTCTGCCTGCGGGTGGGCGTTTTTTTATTGGAGAAAAAGATGCCGCTTCTAATTCGCATTCATGATATCCCTTACTTTGGAGAAACTAAGCAAAAAGCGTAAAAGGGGATGGATTCAGTGATTGAGATACCTTCAAAAGTGGAAGGAAAGCATTTTGATTTATATAAGCTGGAGCAGGCTCTAAAGCCGGTGGGCTATTCGATTGGCGGGAATTGGGATTATGATCACGGGTCCTTTGATTATAAAATTGATGATGAGGTGGGGTACCAGTTTTTAAGGGTCCCATTTAAGGCAATTGATGGGCAGCTGGATGATCCAAGCTGTACGGTGGAAATAGGCAGGCCGTTTCTGCTTTCCCATAAGTACCAGCGCGGCCTCGATGACCACGCCTATACAGGGAATTTCAGCGCCTCCTTTGATCAATTCTCGGAGCCTGTTGATAAGGATGCCAGTTTTCCGGAAGAATTAATTGATCTTGGCAAAGCGCTTGTCGAAGAGCTGGAGTCTATATTATTAAGAGATTAACCGAGTATAATAATCAGCTGATCCTGCTGAAGAATTCTAAAAGGCTGGGGAGGATTAACCAGAGTTTCTTCCCCTCTTTTAACACCCAAAAGCAGAATGCCTTCTTTCATAAGCTCAGCACTAAGTTCAGCAAAAGTCTTATTTTCTACTTCTTCTGATGCAGGCTGAAAAGTTAATTTGCGTTTATCAAGCTGTCCCAGCAAATCAAGGAATGAAGTAACTAGCTCCTGGGAAGAGATGCTGTTGATCATGACAAAGCTCGTAAGAACATTCGTCTGAACAATTTCATCGGCTCCCGCTCTTTTGGCGTTGGCTGCCTGTTCTGAAGTTAATATTTCAACAATGCATTGAACACCCGGGTTTAATCCTTTGATTGCCAATAAGGTTAATATTGAATTCATATCAGCATGCAATTCATCTTTGTTCTGATCAGCTGTTATAATTACTTTTTGGGCATCAAATATATTTGCCTTCACGAGTACATCATCTCTGTTAGCGCGTCCCTGAATAAAATGTACATTATTGTGCGGAACAGGGTTTGACTTTAGAGTTTCATCTATTAAGGCAATCGAATGGTTCATCCCATCGCCTCCAAGAGTATTGACGATCTCCCTCGAGCGTTCGTTCCAGCCGATCACAACAATATGGTTTTGACCCCGGTATTCGATTTTCCCTTCCAGGAAGTCATTCTGCCTGGTAACTGCTGCTGTTGCTAGTGAAATAAAATAGGTAGACAGAAAGCCCGCTCCTGTAAAAATAAGCGCAATGCCCACTATTCGCCCTACAGTGCTTTTTGGATAAAAATCTCCAAAACCGACAGTTGAAGCGGTTACAACCGCCCACCAGATTCCATCAAAAAATGTCGGAAAGGAGGAGGGTTCAATAATATGTATTAATCCGCCAAATAAAAAAATCACCATCAGGGCAATCAGCAAAATTCTGATTACTAAGGGCAGACGTATGAAACTGTAATAAATGTGCTGAGGCATATTACCCCTCCTAGATTTCAAAAGGTTTCAGCAGCTGACTGCTAAAAAATGCCAGCTGCATAGAATATAAAAAAAAGCCATGCCAGCATATACTTTAATTAAGTATATCGTCTATTGCACGGCTCAGCAGTTGAATATCCTTTGATATTTCATTTTTCACGTCGTCAATCTCGCACCTTTCATATTCATCCATGAGAAGGGAGAGTTCTCTTTGTAGTATGACAGCCTCGTGTTCAAAATCCATGATGACTCCCTCCTTTAGGGATATATAGGACTATCGGGCAGATAGTAAATTCCTTTGTAATGTTACATTTATGTTACCCGATTTCTTTTCCATTTAAACGGTAAATCCCTTAATAATTTGAACATGAAATTTAGAACGAATATAATTTACCCTCATATTTTGTACGTAAACACATTGTTTATACTAAATAGCTGGAAAGTAAAAAAACGAAAAAAAACCCCCGGGGAAAACCCGGGGATTTTTTAAGTCAATTCTATTTTCGAATTAAGCTGTAAACCGAAGCGCCTATTAGATCACCGGCTTCTTTCATCCGCTCGGCACTAATGTGCTCGATGGAATCAAGTGGTGTATGGTAATACGGTTCAAGAGCGGCAGTAGCAGGTTCTCGTCTGATAAAGTTGACAGCCGGAATTCCTGCATCATGAAAAGAAACATGGTCTGAAGCTCCGCGCTGATATAGAACCAGCTCAGATGAGGTGCCAATCCGCCCGGCTGTGGCAATGGCGGTTTCTGTTGCGATATTTGCCTGGCCATCAAGGGTATTCATGTAAATCGCAGTTGCATTTTCCCATGCTGTGCCTACCATATCCATATTGAAATTTGCGATGCTTCGCCCTATTTCATTGCTGCTCAGCTGGCTCACATAATACTCAGAACCAAGAAGACCAATCTCTTCTGCCCCTACAAATGCAAAACGCAATTCTTTGTCAGCGGGATAGCTTTTCAGGACTCTGGCCAGCTCCAAGGCAACAGCGGTTCCGGATGCGTTATCGCTAGCCCCCGGAGCAAATGGTACACTATCGAAATGTGCAGAAATGTGGACAATGTCAGTTTCCGCGCCTTTATTAGGCTTAGGGTGCTTGGTGGCAATAATATTTTGCGATCTTATGTTTTTAAAGCTCTTGACAATTAGTGTTACCGTTTTGTTATGTGCCGCAACATCTTGAAGGAGTGCTTCCCCGCTTGCCTTCGTTATGCTTCCCACCGGAATGTCATATGGGCCTCCAATTGAAGGGTTCATGGGTGCTGGCTGATCCGCATTGTTATAAATTAGAACCCCCGAAGCACCGGCATTCACTGCGTTTGTAACTTTTTCTGAGAAAGTAATCTCTCCGCGTGAAATAAGTGCGATTTTCCCTGAGGCTTCCCTTGTAAAATCAGCTGGCCTGCCTAATCCAGCATCATATAATTCAGAGGTAATTCCTTCTTCAGGCGTTGATCCTGACCCGGAGGGAATGGTTATAAGGATCTCCTTCAGGTCACTGGTGTGCAAATCTCCCGCCATTTTATCCGGAATGCTGAATTCTTGTGTTTCGACTGTGTAGCCATAGGTCTCAAGCCGTTTGCGAATAAAATCAGCTGCCTGCTTTTCTGCTTCCGTTCCTGCAACACGCGGCCCTATAGTTTCAGATAAATAGCTGACATCCTCCATCATGCGAGCTGCATCTACCCTTGCAATTACCTTCTGATCAAATGCTTTGGAGCCAGGATCTCCAGCTTTGCTTTGTGCCGCTTCTGCAGTCTGCACAAATTGAACAGGCACTGCATACAAACTTGAAGCTGTCAGAACGGCTGCAAGCATAATTGAACTAGCTTTCTTTCCAACTTTCATCTTTTATTCCCCCTCGACTAGTAATCCAGCTTTATGTATTCGCTTACATATCTCTCCTTCCTTTAATAAAGAGTTAAAACGATTCTATTAGACTAGCAGATTTTTCAAATGTGGGAGAAAAGAAAGACTTAAACTTTCCAAATTGTAAAAAATGGCAGATTAAAAGTACCGGATCAAGAGAGCAGCCATGTTAAATCATGACCTTTGAAGGAGACCAATAGTTAATTATTAAATGCAGCTTGAAAAATACAGGTCTTTCGGCTATCGAAACTTACACGGTTTTACTTTATTCTGAAAATTATAACATTAATTTATTTAGGGGGATTTTTATGAAAAAAGCTGCATTAAAAGTGTTCATAGCCTCAGTTATCGCTTACCCGCTAATTGCCGGAGGGGCATTGCATTCAGCAGGTATAGACAGTCAAAGCAGCATGGCCTCGGCTGAATCTCGGATTAAAGTCGAAAATGGCATGACACAGCCCATTTTTTCTCTGGATGATGCCATTGTCGAAAGAGTATTTGTTGAAACAGCAACTGACAGTGATGGAGATGGAAAGCTGGATCGAATACGTGCTGATATTATCAGGCCAAAGGAAACAGAGGAAGGTTTAAAGGTTCCTGTTATTTACGAAATGAGTCCTTACCGTTCTGGAATTAAAGGTGTCCCGGTTTATGACGTGGATGCAGAACTGAACTCTGTACCCAAGAAAGGGAAAAGTAAAGGTGAAAAAGGCAGCCCTCAGGCAAATCTCCCAGGTTATTATGATGACTATTTTGTACCAAGAGGCTACGCGGTTGTACTTGCAGAAAGTGTAGGGACAGGCTTGTCGGATGGATGTCCTACAACCGGCGATGAGCATGAGATACTTGGAACTCGTGCTGTAATCGATTGGCTGAATGGCAGAACGAAAGCTTTTAATGCAGAGGGACAGGAAATACAAGCTGATTGGTCAACAGGGAATGTGGGGATGACAGGAGTATCTTATAATGGAACACTTCCTAATGCTGTGGCTGCAACAGGAGTTGAAGGCCTGAAAACGATTGTGCCAATAGCAGCCATAAGCAGCTGGTATGACTATTATCGTTCGAATGGTGCTGTGATTGCGCCAGGAGGATACCAGGGGGAAGATGCGGATAACATGGCCGAAGCCATTTTAACGAGGCAAAACCCTGAAGCATGCAGCAATGTCATAAAGGGATTAACGGAAGGCCAGGACAGGGAAACCGGGGATTACAATGAATTCTGGAGTAAAAGGGATTATACAAAGGATGCTGATCAGGTTAAAGCAAGTGTCTTTATTGTCCATGGGTTAAATGACTGGAATGTTAAAACAAAGCATTTTTCAGATTGGTGGCAAGCGCTTGGCGAGAATGATGTTCCCAGAAAAATGTGGCTTCATCAAGGCGGCCATTCCAGCCCCTACAGCTTCAGACGCGATGTATGGCTTCCAACTTTAAATAAATGGTTTGACTACTGGCTCTATGATATTAAAAATGATGTCATGGATGAACCAGTGGTGGACATTCAGAGGGAGGATAAGACATGGCATACAGAGGCAAACTGGCCTGCTAAGGGAACTTCAGACGCAAAATTGCATTTTAAGCCGGCTTCCGATGGAGGCGGCAGTTTAGAACTGCATCCTGTACCGAACAAGAATAAGGAGAATCAGCAATTTGTGGATGATGCCACAATCAAGGCTGAAGAATTGGCTGTAAATCCTGATTCTTCTTTACCTCATAGGCTCGTCTATTTGACGCCTCCTTTAGAAAACGACATTCGGATGAGCGGAACCCCGGAAATTCAAATTCAAGCAAGCATTGACCGGAAAACGGCCAACTTAACGGCCCTCCTTGTTAAATATGGGGAAGGAAAGCCGGAAATTGTTACTAGAGGGTGGATGGATCCGCAAAACCTTCACAGTGAAAAAAGATCTTCAGGACTGACGCCGGACCGTGAATACACTTTTACATGGGATATGCAGCCGGATGATTATGTGTTTAAAGAAGGTGATCGTCTGGGAGTAGTAGTTCTATCAAGTGATTATAACTATACAATCAGACCGAAGGCAGGCACGAAAATAACCATCGACCCGGAGAGAAGCTATATAATGCTTCCTGTGCAAGGTGGAGTTAAAGCATTTAAGTAGAAAAATAGAAGGGATCATTTCTTGGTCCCTTTTTACTTGTTAAATAGCCTTTTTTAGGAAAATAGTTGCATTGCCACAATTGGATATCTTGAATTAAAATAAACCATATTTCATAAATATACAAAACTACTGCACCTGGAGGTACATAATGAATAAAAAGAAAGCTTTATCAGGAATTCTGGCAGCGGGTATTTTGGCATCTGTTCCTTTAAGTGCTGCTCATGCTATCAGCCCAAAGTGGGTCAATGTTAATGTGTCAGAGGAACAGGACGGAAGTTTAT
Organism: Cytobacillus oceanisediminis; assembly: GCF_004366035.1. Taxonomy (GTDB): domain Bacteria; phylum Bacillota; class Bacilli; order Bacillales; family Cytobacillaceae; genus Cytobacillus; species Cytobacillus oceanisediminis_C. The sequence goes on along the minus strand of NZ_SOEE01000013.1, from coordinate 81,260 downwards.
TCAATAGCGAAAACTATGACTTTATGAAATTCTCAGTAATAGGGACAAAACTTGCAGAAATTGATAAACAGTCTAATAGAGTGAAGGTGGAGGTTAAAGGTACTTCCGCGGATGGATACCCTCTATATGTCGTGACCATTGCAGATCCGGGAGCTCAGGGCAAGTTCGGTAAAATTCAGGCCTTAAGGAAGCAAATGTTCAAAAACCCGGAGAAAGCCCAGGATTGGATTGCTGATAACCCGGACTTTAAAGTGCCAATCATGATCAATGGATCGATTCATGGGACAGAGTTTGTGGGAAGCGATGCAGTGATGCAGCTGATTGAACGTTTTGCCACACAGAATGACGAGGAAACAAAGGAGATTCTGGAAAATAACATCCTTATTTTTAATGTGGTGCAGAACCCGGATGGACGTGTGGATGCGACCCGTTTTAATGGCGAAGGAATTGATTTGAACCGTGATTTTATCACGCAATCACAGCCTGAAACGCAAGAAACCGTGTCTCTTATTAAAGAGTGGAATCCGATGGTCTTCCTGGATACTCACGGATATGTGAAAAATTATGCTCCAAACAAACAGGGGTTGATTGAACCTTGTACACCTCCGCATAATCCTAACTATGAATATGATTTATATGAAAAATGGGCTAATCACCAGGCAGAAGCAATGGAAGCTGAAATTATGGGGGACAAGGCTCTTTACACAGGCACCCTGTATAAAGAAATGGATGGCGCATATATTCCGCAGCGGGATGATTCCGCTGGATGGGACGATTATCCGCCAATTTTCACACCGATGTATGCCATGTACCATGGTGCTTATGGACATACGCTTGAAGCTCCTACAAATGACGAAGACGGCGTCCGCTGGATGTACAATGCCATTATGGGAGCACTGAAATATTCAACCGATAACAAGGAAGTAATGATTACAGATCAAATTGAAATGTTTAAGCGCGGCATTAATTTTGATCATCCTTTCCATGAAGAAGGCCATTTCCCGAAAGCATATATTCTTCCAGTGAATGAGGAAGATCCAACCGCAGTAAATAAAGCAGTAAATCATTTAATTAAGAATGATATAGATGTTATTCAGGCATCAAAAGCATTTGCAGCAGATGGCAAGTCCTATCCAAAGGGCACTTACATCGTTCCAATGGATCAGGCAAAGGCAGGTCTGGCAAACACCATGCTGTGGGATGGTGAAGATATAACAGATGATACACCGGCCATGTATGATATTTCTGCCTGGAGTCTTCCGGAGCTATGGGGCTTTGAAGCAATCGCTGTTCAACATGATGTAAAGGCAACGGCAACAAAGGTAAATAATGTAAAAGAACAGGGGTCACTAAGCGGAAAAGGGCCATTTATCATTCCGAACAGCTCAGTGAAAGCTGTTCAGCTTGTGAACGAATTGCTAAAGCAAGGGGTTATGGTTCATCGTGACAGCGAAGGAAACTTCTATGCTGAAGGATCAGCAAATGCTATTTCAGCGGCTGTTAAGGATTCTGGACTAAGTATCATGTCAGGAAGTGTTCCTGCAGATGCAAAGACAATTAAAGAAGTGAATGTAGGCATTTTAAAAGATGGAGGGATGAACAAAGCGCAATCACACTCTGGCACCAAATTGGCTCTTAAGAGGCTAGGCTTTAATGTGACGGAATTGTCTCCATCAGAAGTCACTAATAATGGCCTTGCTTCCCATGATATCTTTGTTTACAGCGGAACGGAAAATTTAATTTCTCTGAATTTAAGTAATGCCAACAAAGAATTCGGCCTTAAAAGTCAGGAAGAACTGGCTGCATTTAAAGCAAATGTAGAAAAGTTCGTTTCCGAAGGAGGAAAATATATAGCTGTAGGTGCGGGTGCTTCCCGTGCAACAAAGACTCTGGGCCTGACTGATGATATTATCAATACTGGCGGATCCAACAGCAACGGAATCATTAAGGTAGATTATCAAGGCACTGGTGCTTCAGCAGGCTACAGTGAAGATGATCTTGGATTTGTTTACCGTCCAGTCTGGTATACAGGCACAGAGAATGATGACGTGCTTGCAGCCATTGCTGATGAGGAAGACTTCTTCGTAGCGGGACACTGGAAAAATCGCAGTGCTGCACAAGGCCAGGCCATCATGGTGAAAGAGCAGGATAAGGATGTTACACTAATTGGCATTGAAGCCGGCTTCCGTGATCATACTGATTATCTGTTCCGATTGCTTTCAAATGCCATTTATGAAAAGTAAGACCAGCTTTGACGAAATCTCCTCAGGTTCCATGGCGGTATTATTTGACTAACGGGTGAATGAATCATATAATTAAGTTAACAAAATAGTTCGGATTCTTCCTAAAGGGGAGTAGCTGTCAAGTAGAGTCGTCAATACGAGATGATGAATCTCCGGCTTTACTGGCAACACAACGTTGCTTGCGAGACCTTTACCATTTATTTGGTAAGGTCTCTTTTGTTTATAAGGCACTGAGACCAATAAATGGTTCAGTGCCTTTTATTTTTAGGGGAGAGTCTGGAACAGGGAGGGTTAAAGATGAAATCATATCAACAGTTAGCAGATAGCGTGAAATTTTCCAGAAGCCTTAATTGGACCAGACTTATTGAGAAGGACGACAATCTGGAATTTATAGGAGCAGGGAGAAGTGCATTTGCTTTTAGGGTAAAGGGAACCAATCTTGTATTAAAAGTATTTTTTCCTGAGTTTAAGAAAATTGCCAGGGAAGAGGCAGAAATTTACAAGGCGCTCCCTGACCACCCATACTACCCATCTTTGTATGGGTCTGGAGATAACTATATTGTGATTGATTATGTACAGGGTTTGACTCTCTTTGAATGTCTCGCAAAGGGAGTCCCGATAGAAGAGGAGAAAATCAGGCATATAGATGAGGCTTTAAAGCTGGCGAGGGAAAAAGGGCTGAACCCCTCAGATATCCACCTGCGCAATATTATTCTTACAGATGATGGCCATATTAAAATCATTGATGTTGCCCGATTTAAACAGACGAAGAATTGTACACAGTGGGACGACTTGAAGCATGCATTCTATAAATTTTACAGAAAAAAATATTTTCCAAAGAAGATTCCTGTATTAATCATGAATACGATTGCGGCTCTTTATAAAAAACGGATTGTCCGGATGGGTTCCTAAACAGTTCATTTGATATGGCATTTGTCTTTTGGAATAATAAAGATTACAAAAACAGAAAGGGGCAGGTATCCATGAAAGTTCTAATCGTCGGAGCAAACGGACAAATCGGAAAGCAGCTGGTAAAGCTTATGAAAGAAGGCAAAAAACATACAGCAAAAGCAATGATCAGAAAAGAAGAACAGGCCCCGCAATTTGAGGAAATGGGTGTGGAAACAGCAGTTGCAAGCCTTGAAGGAACGGTTGATGAATTGGCTGAAGCAGCCAAAGGCTGTGATGCAATTGTGTTTACTGCAGGTTCAGGCGGACATACAGGCTATGACAAAACTCTGCTGATTGACCTTGATGGAGCTGTAAAAACAATAGAAGCGGCGGAGAAGGCTGGTGTGGACCGGTTTGTAATGGTCAGCGCCATACAGGCGAATAATCGTGATAAGTGGAGTGAAACGATCAAGCCTTATTACGCTGCAAAGCATTATGCCGACAGGATTCTGGAAAACAGCAGCTTGAATTACACTATCGTTCGTCCAGGCGGCCTGACAGATGAAGCCGGAACCGGCAAAATCAAAGCAGCAGAAAGTTTAGAGCGGGGCTTCATTCCCCGTGAGGATGTAGCTAAAACCCTCTACGCTGTCCTGGATAAAGTGAACACCTATAAACGCGCATTTGACCTGGTATCAGGTGAAGAAGATGCAGAAACTGCAGTGAGTAATTTATAACTCTTGCCCGGTGTTTATGCCCCGGGTTTTTTATTGGCAAAATCAAGTATACATTGTGTCATTTAGAGAAGATTAAATTAGAAAACACAGGTGTCTGCAAAGGATATGAAAAGGGTAAAATTATGTTGCTTATGGCTGCTATACGCCAAAACATATAAGTTACAGGCATTGGAAATTCCAATGTCCTTTTCGTTTTAATTGCTTCTTAAAAGGGAATAGGAAGCTGTAAAAGGGATTACATAACTTTCACATTTTCCTCATATAAATGTTGTTTAAGTGTCACAGCTTTTAGTCCGGAACTGTGGAATAATGTGATGTAGTGAGCATTCTGGAGGAGTGAGTGAATGTATAAAAAACAGGAACGCATATTAATGTGGCTTGCTTTTACAGTGGCTATCATTATGGGGCTTTCTTTTATTGGCCGCATTTTTGCAGGATAGGAAAAGGAGAATGTTAAATGGGAAATGAAGAATCTGTCTTTTTCAGCCGTGTCTTAACTGAGCTGACATTATCCTTCCACATCATTTACGCAACCATTGGTGTCGGCATCCCGCTCATGATTATGATTGCACAATGGGTGGGGATAAAAAAACAGGATGAACATTATATTCTGCTCGCGCGAAGATGGACGCGCGGTTTTGTCATTACGGTGGCGGTCGGTGTTGTTACGGGCACTGCCATCGGCCTGCAGCTTTCGTTGCTGTGGCCAAACTTTATGGAACTCGCAGGCAATGTCATTGCACTGCCTCTTTTTATGGAGACATTTGCCTTTTTCTTTGAAGCGATTTTCCTTGGGATTTACCTGTATACATGGGACCGGTTTGAGAATCAGAAGAAGCATATGCTTTTATTAATCCCGGTTGCAATAGGGGCTTCATTTTCAGCTATTTTCATTACCATTGTAAATGCTTTTATGAACGCACCTCAGGGATTTGACATTGTGAACGGGCAGCTTGTAAATATTAACCCGATACTGGCGATGTTCACTCCCGCCATGCCAACGAAGGTAGCGCATGTGCTTTCAACAGCCTATATGACATCAGCGTTTGTTCTGGCATCAATAGGAGCCTTTCGGCTTCTAAAAGGATCGAATCATATCTACCATAAGAAGGCATTGCTGCTTACAATGAAGATCGGATTGATTTTTTCGATCGCTACAGCGGTAATTGGAGACTTCTCCGGAAAATACCTTGCGGAATACCAGCCTGAAAAATTGGCTGCCGCCGAGTGGCATTTTGAAACAGAAGAAGGGGCGCCGTTAATGCTCTATGGGGTTCTGGATGACGGTGAAGTGAAATATGCAATTAAGATTCCATATGCACTCAGCATCCTTGCGCACAGTAATCCGAATGCTGAAGTGATCGGACTGGATCAGTTTCCGGAGGATGAAATTCCGCCGCTTTATATCCATTACCTGTTTGACCTGATGGTGACCATCGGCATGTGGATGACGGCACTTTCACTCATCTATGTCTTAGGCACCTGGTTTAAAATGCGGTTTGTTACGTCGAAATGGTTCCGCTGGCTGATCGTTCTGGGCGGCCCTTTATCCATCATTGCGATTGAAGCAGGCTGGTGGTTTGCGGAAGTGGGCCGGCAGCCGTGGATTCTGAGAGGCATCATGCGTACTGAAGATGCGGCAACTTCAAGTGGCCAAGTAGACTTAATGCTTCTTCTGTTTGCAGGCTTATATCTCGTGCTGGCAATCGGGAGCATCATTGTCCTCACCAGAATGTTCCGTAAAAATCCGGTCGAACAGGAATTGACCGACCGTGAGCTGGAGAAAGAGGGTGAGCTGAGATGACGCTTGAAATCATCGGAATTTCCGTCTTATGGCTCTTTCTGTTTGGCTACGTCATCGTTGCCTCCATTGACTTTGGAGCGGGGTTTTTCAACGCTTATAGTTTATTCCGTGGAAAACAGCATATTTTAACCCGTATTATTCAGCGTTATTTATCACCGGTTTGGGAAGTTACAAATGTGTTCCTGGTGTTCTTCTTCGTAGGGATTGTCGGATTCTTTCCAAAAACAGCCTACTATTATGGAACGATCCTGCTGGTGCCGGCAAGCATTGCAGTAGTCCTGCTCGCCATCCGCGGATCATATTATGCCTTTACCACCTACGGCGGGCTAAGGCAAAAAAGATGGACTTATCTGTATGGACTTTCAGGTCTTTTCATTCCTGCATCCCTGTCCATTGTCCTGACCATTTCTGAAGGCGGATTCGTTAGTGAAAAATCAGCGGGACTGGAGCTTGACTATTGGGCATTGTTTACCAGTCCGCTGACATGGAGCATCGTTGTGCTGAGTTTGGCATCGGTATTATATATATCCGCAGTTTTCCTGACCTGGTATGCCAATAAAGCAAACGATGAACCAGCCACTGAGCTTCTGAGAAAATACGCTCTTATTTGGGCGGTGCCTGCTATCGTAACAGCGACAGGCATCATTGTTGAACTGAGGGATCACAATCCTGAGCATTTTAGCAGATTAATGGACCTATGGTGGCTGTTCGGCATCTCATTCATCCTGTTTGCCGGTACTGTCTATCTAATATGGAAGCGTAAATTGTACGGACTCGCATTTGGGCTCTTGGCAGGACAATTCCTAGTGGCGTTCTTTGCCTACGGAGTTTCGCATTATCCGTACCTGCTTTATCCATACCTGACCATTTATGACGGTTTTACAAACGAAGCTATGGCCATCGCCCTGATCATTGCCTTTATAGCAGGACTGGGATTGCTGCTGCCATCTCTCTACCTGCTGCTTAGACTGTTCCTTTTCAATAAAGACTATGTTCAGGGAAATCGGGACGATCATGCATAGGAGGGAAAAATCATGGCGGAATTTGTAATGTTTTATGCACCGTTCATTGTGATCATTGCTTCCATTGCCGCCGCTTTTTGGCTGGCGGGGAAGGATGAGCGGATAGAGGATTAAAAGGAGGCCAGCTCAATTTTTGGGCTGGTTTTTTTGTCAATAACTGACTAGGCAATCGCAGGACAAATTATTTTGGTTTTCGCCATAAATGTGCTGGTGTTATAGCGGAAAGGATGCCGAACCAATATCGAGAATTTGCACTTCAAAGAGAAGAATACCAGTTATTAAGTGCGTGAGCTAAGTTCTATTCAATCATATATATTTTGTGCCCTCCACCGAAACATTACAGCAATTACAGCAGCACGGTTTTACAAACCTGGAGATTTGGCCGAGAGGTGTCGACTGCCAGCTATTTCACCCTTATTATGATAAGCTAAACGTCCTACAGCAATATTCCATCCGCAAAAAATATCTTCTCACCTACGCGGGAAGGCTGGCACCTGAAAAAAATGTAGAGATCCTCCAGGATATTGCAAAATCGCTCCCGCCACATATTAGAGAAAATATTCACTGGCTAATTGTTGGGGATGGTCCATTGCGTGAACAGATGCGACACATGCCCCGGAAAATATGTCATTTTCCGGCTATCTCACAGGCAAGCAGCTCGCGGAGGTATATTCAGCTTCAGATCTATTTGTCTTTCCATCACCTACAGAAACATTTGGCAACGTCGTCCTCGAATCCCTTGCAAGCGGCACCCCCGTTATTGGCGCAAACTCAGGCGGAGTGAAAAGCATTATTCGAGATAGAGTAACAGGACACTTGTGTGAACCGGGAAACGTACAGGGATTCTCTGATGCCATCATAAACCTTCTTACAAACCATAAAGTGAGGACCCAAATGGGATTTGAAGGCAGGGATCATGCGCTGACTCAGAAATGGGATAAAATCTTTAATGATTTAATAGGGCATTATGAAACGGTTATTGGGGGGAGCAAGGAGAAGCGGTATGCGTGAAGATCAAGTATTTGACCCTTGCTTTATGCAGGGGTTTCTTCAGGTTGTTGAGAAGTTAGAAAAATAAAATTATTAAGTAAAATAGCCTAGAAGTTGTTGACATTGGATTTGGGCGGTGGTATTTTTATTTTAAGGTTGTTCTTTATATAGAACCTAATGAACTTTTTATAGAAAATCAGACTGATAGCAAAATTTATTCATAATTTGTGGATAACTGTGTAGTTATATAAATATCGCTTTGTGTTCTTTTTTAAGAACGATTAGTGTGTAATAGTGAATACATAATGTTTTCAGGAGGCAATAATGAGTGCAATCGCTGGTATTTACAACCTAAACGGAGAACCGGTTTCTATCGAGCAAAGCAGCGGAATGATGAAGGCTTTCGAAAAATTCCCTGCGGACGATATACAGACATGGCATAAAGAAAACATCTTCCTGGGCTGCCATGCCCAGTGGATCACACCCGAATCCATCGGCGAACAGCTGCCCTTCTATGACTACCAAAGACAGCTCGCCATCACAGCAGACGCCATCATCGACAACCGGGAAGAACTCTTCGAAAGACTCCAAATAGACCGGGAAGACCGAAAAAAAATCACAGACAGCCAGCTGATTTTACTTGCCTATCACAAATGGGGAGAAGAATCTCCGAAGTTTTTGGTTGGTGACTTTGCCTTTATGATTTGGGATGAGAAAGAGCGGAAAATGTTTGGGGCTAGGGATTTTTCTGGGGCTCGGACGCTTTATTATTTTCGGGATAATCAGAGGTTTGGTTTTAGTACGACGATTCAGCCGTTGTTTTCGTTGCCAGGGGTTAAGAAGGAATTGAATGAGATGTGGCTGGCTGAGTTCTTGGCTAACCCAGGAATGTTTGACTCTGTGGACCCTTTCTCTAGTGTATATAAAGGAATTGCTCAGATTCCACCTTCCCACTCCCTTTTAATTAAAGAAAATTCGATACTCTTACACAGATATTGTACTTTACCTGAAGAGAGTAGAAAGTTGCAATTAAAGTCTGATGAAGAATATGAAGAAGCTTTTAAAGAGGTTTTTCAAGAGGCGGTAAATAATAGACTGCGTACCTTTCATGAAGTAGGTGCCCACCTTAGTGGAGGCTTAGATTCTGGTTCTGTAGTAAGTTTTGCTGCGAAGCCCCTTTTAAGACAAAAAAAACAGCTGCATACCTTCAGCTATGTGCCTGTGGATGATTTTGTGGATTGGACACATAAAAGCAGAATTGCCAATGAAAAACCCTTAATTGAATCTACTATAAAACATGTAGGAAATATATCTGCAAATTTTCATAGTTTTAGTGATAGAAACCCATACTTAGAGATAGATTATTGGCTTGAAAACTTAGAGATGCCTTATAAATTTTTTGAAAATACCTTCTGGCTAAGAGGTATCTATGAGGAAGCCCAAAATAAAGGGATAGGCGTATTGTTAAACGGGCAAAGAGGCAATTGGACTATTTCCTGGGGGCCAATTCTAGATTATTATGCACTATTGTTAAAGAAAGTAAAATGGCTACAACTCAATAGAGAATTAAATCTTTATAGTAAAAACTTAGGAGGAGTAAGGAAGCAAAGGATATTGTCAGCAGTTAATAAAAAAGTCATGCCACTTTTATATAAGATGCAACAATCCAAAGAGTCTCCGTTTCCAATCTTTATTAATAAAGAGTTTTCCAAGAGAACAAGAGTCTTTGAAAAATTGGCGGAATATGATGTGGATATAACTGCATTAAAAATTCCGAGTGCCTATGCAGTAAGAAAGAAACAATTTAATCATCTATATTACTGGAATACTACTGGAACATATGGAGCAAAGTTATCTTTAAATTCTGGGGTAGTCGAAAGAGATCCAACAAATGACTTAAGAGTCATCCGGTATTGTTTAGCAGTTCCCGAAGAGCAATATGTAAAAAACGGGCTAGATAGAGCATTAATACGAAGATCAACAAAGGAACACTTACCAGAAGATATTAGACTGAATTTAAAAATAAGAGGTGTTCAGGGAGCTGATGGAGTTCATAGGATGAGGGACAAATGGGATCAATTTATATGTGAAGCTGATCATTTAAAACAAGACCCAATTGTAGAAGAATATTTAGATAATACTATCATTGAGAAATGTATAAGTCTTATCAAAAAAAACGGTCCAAAGCCAGAACTTGCATTTGAATTTGAATTTAAGGTCCTTATGAGAAGCATGATATTTTATCGTTTTATTAAAACAATGAATTGAAAGGAGGTGGTAACATGAAGAAGCAATGGCAGAAACCTGAGTTAGAGGTACTTAAAATTAACATGACTATGGCAGGACCTGGAATTAAAACACCTGATGCTACACAGCCAGATGTAGATGAAGTGGTACATTATAGTTAAAAAATTTTTAAAAGAGAAGATTTCTTTATTTATCTGCCCTTATATGAATTTTGTGTATGAGGGCTTTAATTTTATTCTTTTCTAATATCTTAAATGAAAATTAATACATAGAAAAAGACAGAAGGGAGGGAAGTTAATGAGTGCAATTTTAGGAACATACCATTTTAAAGATGACTCTAACCATATAGAAGATTGTAATAAAATGATGAACTACCTGGAAAGCTTTCCTTATGATGATAAGGGTGTTTGGCAAAGTGAGCGTCTATTTTTCGGCTGTCATAATCAATGGATATCACCTGAATCAGTAGGGGGACATTTGCCCTCCTATGATTCTGAACACCAGTTAGTTATTACTTCTGATGCCATAATAGACAATCGGAATGATTTATTTGAAAGGTTGCAGGTTAGTTATTCAGAGAGAAAGTCTATATCAGATAGTAAGCTTATTCTTCTGGCGTATTTGAAATGGGGCAAAGATTCTCCCAAATATTTGATAGGTGATTTTGCTTTTATGATTTGGGATGAAAGAAAACAATTACTTTTTGGAGCAAGAGACTTCTCCGGTTCCCGCACTTTATATTATTACAACGATCCCTCCCGGTTTGTGTTTTGCACCATTATAGAACCAATGTTCAGGTTGCCATATATCAGAAAAAGAATAAATGAAGAGTGGCTTGCAGAGTTTCTTGTAATTCCTACAATGGTTGAAAGTACGGATATACACAAAACCGTCTACAAGAATATTAATCAGTTGCCGCCTGCACATACGATAATAATAGATAAAGATAAAATTGCACTTGAGCGATATTGGAATTTAGGTTCTTTAAACACCTTAAAATTAAAGTCAGACAGCGAATATGAAGAAGCTTTTCGTGATGTATTTAATATTGCTGTGTCTGAAAAGCTGCGAACTCACGGTAAAGTTGGATCACATTTAAGCGGAGGGCTTGATTCAGGAACAGTTGTCAGTTTTGCATCAAAGGCTTTAAAAAATGAAAATAAACAATTATATACGTACAGTTATATACCAGAAGATGATTTTACAGATTGGACGCCTAATTATTATTTGGCAGATGAGAGGGTTTTTATAAAAGAAACCGTCAACCACGTGGGAAATATCAAAGACCATTATTTGAATTTTCAAGGTAAGAATCCTTTACTGGAAGTAGATGATTTTCTGGCGTTAATGGAGATGCCATATAAATTTTTTGAAAATGCCTTCTGGCTTAAAGGCATTAACGAAACAGCCCACAGTCAAGGTGTAAAAGTATTGTTAAATGGTTCAAGAGGTAATCACTCAATCTCATGGGGGTCGTGGAGGTTAACAATTGATTATTATGCTTCCCTCTTAAAAAAGCTTAAACTTCTTCAACTCAATCAAGAGTTGAATTCGTATTGCAGAATTTTTAGAACTGGTAAAAAAACTATGCTCCCGATTGTTGCCAAAAATGCCTTTCCACGTGCTAGCCGTATGTTTGTAAGAAATGGAGTATCAGATTATTGCTTTCCCTCTTATATTAATGAAGATTTTGCGGTGAAAACTAATGTTTACGATAGACTGCAGCAGAGGGAGGCATATATTTCAGGGGATTTTAAAGGGGATCTTAATCAATACAGAAAAGAACATTATGACCAGCTTTATTATTGGATAAAAAGCGGAACTGCAACAACTAAATTGTCCCTAAGATACTCCTTATGGGACCGGGATCCGACAAACGATTTGCGTGTGATAAATTTTTGTTTGTCATTACCAGAAGAACAGTATGTAAAAAACGGTATGGAACGATCATTTTTAAGAAGAGCCACAAAAAATTTTCTTCCTGAAAAAGTAAGGCTTAATCATAATATTCGTGGGATTCAAGGTGCAGATGCGATACATAGGATGAGTTCTAAATGGTCATGTTTTGTAGATGAACTTATCCACATAAAAAAAGATTCAATGATGTCTGAAATCTTAAATCTAGAAGTGGTCAATAAAGCAATTGAAAACATAAAAGGTCAACCTGATCCTAATTATGTATGGACTGATGATTTTAAATTGTTAACACGTAGTTTAATCGTTTCTCGGTTCCTAAGGACTTTTAGTTGAAAGGAGGTGAAAAGTATGAAGAAACAGTGGAAATCACCCATGTTGGAAATTCTTGATATTAGTATGACCATGAATGGTCCAGGAAATGCCAACCCAGACTGTTTTGATGTATCTGAAGGAAGACATGAAACTCACGAGGGTCAATCAAATGCTAGTTGCTTGCCTGGAGATATTGGGGGTAGCTTCGAAAGTTAGCTCTTTGCTAAATCTAGTGTAACGTAGCTTCCCTCGTACCCCAATGTATGGGGAAGCTTGAAATAAAATTTCCAAATGGAACTTCGGAGGACTTATGTTAAATACTTTAAACAAGGTTGCTTATAAAGCATTCGGTTTAAATATGATTAGTGAAATTTCTTTACCTGAATTACCTATGATTTCGGATGAAAAGACTAAAATTGATATCTTAATAAAGTTAGGCAATTTAAAAGAAAAATGGATGCGTTTATCTGAATCTAACCGTTATTTAATAGTGGAAAATAATGAAGTATATTTTCAGGTACCTAATACAGCTACTTATCTTATCAAAAACGGGAATACCATACTAGTTGATCCAATGGAAGGTTCTGATTTAGATCACCTTCGCCTTTACTTACTTGGCACTTGCATGGGCGCACTATTAATGCAGAGAAAGATACTCCCTTTACATGGGAGTGCTGTAGCTATTAACGGAAAAGCATATGCGATAGTAGGAGATTCAGGTGCTGGTAAATCAACACTTGCTTCGGCTTTTTTAAGAAAAGGTTACCAACTCCTCAGTGATGATGTAATTCCTGTATACCTCTCCGATCATAATATCCCGATTGTCCCCCCGGCTTATCCGCAGCAAAAGCTTTGGCAGGAAAGCTTGGATGCATTTGGAATGAAGACGAATTCCTATAGGCCCATTTTTGATAGAGAGACAAAATTCGCTATACCAGTCATTTCTCAATTTTCTTCATGCTCATTGCCTTTAGGAGGAGTGTTTGAACTGGTTAAAACTCTAAATAATGAGATTTCAATAAGTCCAATTTCAAACTTGGAGCGCTTGCACACTTTGTTTTATCATACGTATCGAAACTTTTTAATTCCAAGGCTTGATCTTATGAACTGGCATTTTCAACTGACAGCACAAATAGCCAATCAAATCAAACTCTTTCAAATTCAGAGACCAGTTGAGCGGTTTACTGCAAATGATTTAACCGCTTTGATTTTAGAACAAATAAATAAGGAGTGAAGAATACATGATTACAAATCAAAAAATCTCTTTAAGTAATAAACTTTCCCAAGTGGAAGGCATAATTGTCAGCGATATGGGTGGAGAGAAAGTAATGTTAAGCATTGCGAAAGGGAAGTACTTCAATTTGGGTGAAATGGGCGGAGAAATTTGGGATTTAATGAAGGAGGCAATTGAAGTAAAACAAATAATTTCAGTTTTAGAATCCATTTATCAGGTTGACCAGGAAGAATGTGAAGAGCAAGTTCTTACCTTTCTAAGTCAGTTGTTTGATCAGGAATTGATTAAAATTAATGACTAGTATTCTAATTGTATTGGAGAAAGGATTATAAGATTTATGCATAAATTAATAACATTTTTATCAATGGAAAGACAATCTAAATTTCTATTGATTGAAGCGTTTCTATTGTTAGCATGGGCTCGTATTCTTAAAATGTTGCCTTTTTCTAAAGTGGCTCCTTCATTAGGTAAGCATATGACAGAGACTTCTAAAAATTATACTGATTCTACTATAGAGCAAATAAAGAAAGTCTCTCATGCTATACATATAATGAGCAGGTATACCTTCTGGGAGAGCCAGTGCCTTGTCAAAGCTATTGCAGGTATGAAGATGCTTGAAAAGAGAGGGGTTGATAGTACTCTTTATCTTGGAACTGCAAGAGATGAAACGGGCAAATTGATTGCACATGCATGGCTGAGAAGTGGTCCTTTTTATATTTCCGGATCAGAAGGGATGGAAAAGTTTACTGTAGTAAGTATGTTTGCTAAACGGGCAAAAGCAATCCGGTAGAAGGGAAAAAATATGTATAAAAATATTGAGATTAATATAACCAAAATCCCCAGAGAATTAATGCTAATACTCGAAATCATTAAAAGTGAAGAGAATGATATGAGTTTCAGTGATTATCTGCATGAGATAAACTGGGATTCATTTCTCCAGCTAGCTCTTCACCATCGCCTCTATCCGGTATTATATACAAAGCTTCTTAAAAACGAAAAAAAGTTAGTTCCTGAATGGATACTTCAGAGTCTGAAACAGCACTTTAGGAAAAATACATTCAAGATGCTTTACTTATGCGGAGAAATGGAGCAGCTCAGTAAAGTATTTACAGAGCATAAAATACGATCCCTTTTTCTAAAAGGTCCCATCCTTGCTGCAGATTTATATGGAGACATTTCACAGCGAACATGTGGTGATTTAGATATTCTTATACCAATAGAAGACTTGGATAAAGCAAATCAGTTGCTTGAAAAAATCGGATATAAAAAAGATGAATACATTAAGTCTCTATTAAATGACTGGAAGTGGAGACATCATCACTTTACTTATTATCACCCCATAAAAAATACTAAAATCGAAATCCATTGGAGACTTAATCCAGCTCCCGGGAAAGAACCAGGTTTTAATGAATTGTGGGACAGAAAAAGAAAAACAACGATTACTGGATTCCCCTCCTATTATCTTGGTAATGAAGATTTATTCTTTTTTCTTGTAACACATGGGGCACGTCATGGCTGGTCAAGATTGCGCTGGCTTCTTGATATCCATCAAATGGTGAAAACTGAATTGAAATGGGAAACTTTAATTGAGTTATTTAAAAAGCATCAAAGTCTCCATATTGGAGGGCAAGCTCTAATACTTTCGGCAAATCTAATGGGATCTCACTTAGACAAGAAGATGAAATCGTTAATAAACGGAAAGCTTCCAATAAAGCTTGCAAGTGAATCCATTTTTTATGTTGAAAGAATGGTCAATTTGCATACTGACCCGGTACCAAGGGAAATTTCAGAATTCCATGCAAAGCACTTGTTTTCATTAATGAGCTTTCAGCAAAAAGTAGTATATTTATTAAGTTTTCTTCACCCGTATTATGCAGATGCAGAAACCCTGCCCTTACCAAACAGACTTCATTTTTTATATTATCCGCTTCGGCCGGTACTGTGGGTTTTTAGAAAAACAAGGAAACATGCTTTACCTTAGGAGGATTTAGATGAAACCAGTTTTATATTTTTTTAGGCAACTTTACTGTTATTCAGGAAAAAAACTATATCTTAACCTTTTGGGCATGGTTTTAATTAGTTTCCTTGATGGAGTCGGACTGTTACTTCTTATACCGATTATTAATTTTAGCGGGATCGCAAGTTTTGAAGGAGAAAATGTCTGGTTTGCTAGCACATTTGCTTTTTTAAATACTGTTCCAGCAATGGTTGGGCTCACAGTCATCCTTGGAGCTTTTTTAATCGTTAACCTTTTCCAAAATCTTCTCCAGCGTTATATAACAATACAAAATGTGAAAATTCAGCATGGATTTGCCCGATATTTAAGGTTAGAAATTTATAGAGACTTACTTCAAGCTAACTGGGGATTTTATATTAAAAGAAGAAAAACAGACTTGATCAACACTATTACAGCAGAATTAGCCCGTGTAAGTGCGGGAACAAATACCTTCTTGCAATTTATTACCTCAATTATTTTTACAATTATACAAATCGGCATTGCCTTCATGTTGTCACCATCCATTACTATGTTTGTATTAGTAAGTGGATTTATTTTAGCTTTATTCTCCAGAGGATTTATTAAGAGATCACGCATGCTTGGCAGCAGAACTTCTGAAAATGGCAAGATTTTTTTGGCAGGTATTACTGATAATTTTAACGGAATTAAGGATATTAAAAGCAATGCTTTGGAACAGTCCAGAATGGATTGGTTTAAGTCTATCTCACAAAAAATGTATGTGGAACAAATGGAATATATCAGGTTAAAAACCGCTTCACAGTTTTATTACAAAGTAGCATCTTCAGTACTTATTTCTATTTTCATTTTTTTATCAGTAAACTTTTATAATGCCAAATCAGCTCAACTAATGCTAATTGTTATTATTTTTACGAGGTTATGGCCCAGAGTGACTGGAATACAGTCGGGGCTGGAGCAGATCGCAACAACCATTCCCGCATTAAAAGCTGTTATTAACTTAAAAAATGATTCACGCGCAGCCAGAGAGATATTTCAATTGGAATCTATAAATATAAAGCCATTAACGATAAATAAGGGAATTGAGTGCAGAGATGTCATGTTCAGATATAATTTGAATGAAAATATCTATGCCTTAAAGAATGTTAATGCAATCTTTCCTTCAAACCAAACGACTGCCGTTGTTGGCAAGTCAGGAGCAGGCAAAAGCACTTTAATTGATTTAATAATGGGTCTTAATCAACCGGAAGCAGGAATGCTATTTATTGATGGGAAACCTTTAACAAAAGATAACTTATTAGCATTAAGAAGTTCTATAAGCTATGTTCCTCAGGATCCGTTTTTATTTAATACAACCATTAGAGAGAATCTGTTATTAATTAAACCTGATGCTACAGAGAAAGAGATATGGGAAGCATTGCAGTTTGCTGCAGCAGATTTTGTATGCAAACTTCCTGAAGGTCTGGATACACTTATAGGCGACAGAGGGATTAGACTATCCGGCGGAGAAAGACAGCGCCTTGTGCTGGCCAGGGCAATATTGAGAAAACCAGCTATCCTCGTGTTAGATGAGGCAACTAGTGCATTGGATACTGAAAACGAAGCAAAAATCCAAGAAGCACTTGAGAGGTTAAATGGTGAAATGACGATTATTGTTATTGCGCATCGATTATCAACCATAAGAAATGCAGATCAGGTAATGGTCCTCGATAAAGGGGAAATTATTCAGAAGGGTGAATTTGTCCATTTAGCTAGGGATCATAAGGGTGTATTTAGCAGCCTTCTTGGGAAACAAATAGAAACCGCATTATGATTTTTCAGAAATATTCGATATTGGTATTGACTTGTTCTTTATAGAGAACTAAAATAGGGATATGATATAAATCTCCTATTAATTATGGTGTAAAACCTATAAAAATTGTTATCAAAAAAATTTTTTGATCTAATAGTTCTTTATTCAGAACACTTAAATCATATCAATAAGGTGGTTTTTATGAATCATTTTCAAGATCAAAGAGTAGCTAAAGAAATAAATCTAAAAGATTTGTTTAGGGTAATTAAAAAACGTTTTTGGATTGTAATTGTTTTTGCTGTTCTAGCAACAGCAGCTGGGTGGTTTTATAGCAATGCTAACAAGACAGTTCCATTATATGAAACTTCGACAAATATCATAATAAACGCTGAGACGGGTTATCGAAATACTCTACAGGTAATTATTAAAGACACAATAGTATTGGAAAAAGTAATTAGGGAACTGGAACTTGAGAGGTCTCCAAGTTCACTTGCTGGCAGTATTAATGTCGGCAGTATTGATGATACCCAGGTTGTAAAAATCACTGTCACTGATACCAATCCAACGAGAGCTGCGGATATTGCCAATACAACTGCCAAAGTATTTATTGAAGAAATTCCCAACATAATGGGATTCGAAGATGTGAGAGTTTTGTCAGAAGCAAAAATAAATCTGATACCAATTAATGAAGATAATCAAAATAAAATTATTATTGCTGCTTTCATCTTTGGGATTATTGCAGGGATCGGTTTAATCTTCTTAATTGACTCTCTTGATGATTCAATTAAATCTGAAAAGGATATTGAATCTGTACTCGGCATCCAAGTGTTGGGAAGCGTTTCAAAAATAAATAAAAAGAATGTAAACAAAAGAAAGAACAGACAAACAAAATTAGAGTTCAGAGGTGAAACGATTGGTTTTAAGTAAAAGAAAATCAGAATCAGCCGTTAGGAAACGGAATTTGATTGCCTACACGAACCCTGAATCGATCATTTCTGAACAATATCGGACTATACGAACAAATCTCTATTTTATTAACGGAGAGAGAAAAAGCAATACTCTGCTGATAACTTCACCAGGAAAATGGGAAGGGAAGTCTACGACAGCTTCCAATATTGCCGTGTCAATGGCCCAGCAAAAAGAAAAGGTTCTCCTTATTGATGGGAGTTTAAGAAACCCAAGTGTGCATCATATTTTTAAGACAGCCAATAATACCGGTTTAACAGATATTCTGACAGGAAAGGTCAGCTTTGAAGAAACAGTTCTATCTTCAGAAATTGGCAGTCTGGATATTCTAACAAGCGGCACAATCCCTTTTAATCCTGCTGAATTACTTGCATCAGAAATGATGAAACAGCTGCTGCAAAAAGTAAGCTCCCTTTACGACATCATTTTAATCGACTCTCCCCCAGTACTTGAAGTAACAGATACAAAAATCCTCGCCAATTTAAGTAATGGTGTTGTTCTCGTAGTTAGGAAGGACAAAACAAAAATGGAAAGTGCTATCGAGTCAAGAAAAGTCTTAGAGTATGCAAAATCAAAGATTGTCGGAGTTATTTTAAATGAGAAAAACTAGTAAAAAAGTAGTATGTTCAGCTAGGAGCTGACATATTTTTTTAAAAGGTATTGTTCGTTATTTAGAATGAAATGTTCTTTAACGTGGTGATGTCTCCTTACCCTTATCAATGGAGGCACTCGGTCATGCTGTGGGTTGAAAGACCTTAGACGCCGGTCGTCGAGAGTGTGATGTGAGGAGGGGTTGAATGCCCAAATTATTAATAAAAATCTTCATAATAAGGTTTGGTCTAAACCCTATTATGAAGGTTTTTATTATTTATCAAAGGAGATGCAGGAATGAAAGAGATTGATAAATTTCCAAAGTCCATCTAGAAGGCTGTCAGATACATAAAACAAGATGCTACTAGAAGAACAGTTGGAAGAGATCAGGAAGCTGGTTGAGTACGCCATACAGCGAAGAAATATAACGCTTGAATAAATGCAAACGAAAATCAAGTAAAGGAGGGAAAATATGTCATATCGACAAAGACTGTCGCTGTTTATTTTGGCTGATTCTTTTATTGTTCTGTCTGCCATTTACTTGGGACGATTTTTAGTAGATGCCAGCATTTATGTGATTACTTTACCTGTTTTAATTAGCTCCATCGGCATTATAGTAAGTCATCATTTATTTTCATTTAAATTTAAAATCTATCATAAAGCATGGGAGTATGCCAGTATTGGTGAATTAATCATCATTTTTAAAGTGGTTAGCTTATCCATTTTGACAGCAGTCCTGATCCAGCAAATACTGCTGCAGGAAATTTACTACAGGCTCCTGGCTGTAACCTGGCTGCTGCAAATGCTTCTTATTGGTGGATCAAGATTCTGCTGGAGAATTTATCGCGACAATTACTTAATAAAAAATAATAACAAAAAAAGGACTCTCATAATTGGCGCTGGTTCAGCCGGAACGATGGTAGCGAGGCAGTTATTAAAAAATAATGAAGCCGAACTGCATCCAATTGCTTTTATTGATGATGACCGCAGAAAGGATCAATTGCATATTCTAGGGTTACCTGTTGTCGGCGATATAACGCAAATACCTGAAACAGTAATTAAATTAGGTATTGAAAACATCATCATCGCCATTCCATCACTAAGCAGAAAAGAGTTAAGTTTGATTTTTAAGGAATGTGCTAAAACGAAAGCAAAAACCCAAATATTGCCGATGCTGGAGGACCTGGTGACAGGAAAAATATCTGTTAGTGCTTTCCGGGATGTAAAGGTTGAGGACCTTCTGGGAAGGAGTCCGGTTGATTTGGATATAGAATCTATATCTGAATATGTAACGAACAAAACAGTTTTGGTGACAGGTGCAGGCGGATCAATTGGCTCTGAAATCTGCCGGCAAATATCACAATTTAAACCGCAAAGACTGGTGCTTTTGGGACATGGCGAAAATAGCATCTATTCAATTGAACTTGAATTAAAAGAGAAATTCAGCCATCTGCCGATCGAGTTTCTGACTGAAATAGCCGATTTGCAGGACGCAAAAAAAATGATGTCTGTAATGAGTACGTACCGGCCTGATGTGGTATATCATGCTGCCGCCCACAAGCATGTGCCTCTTATGGAGAGAAATCCCGAAGAAGCGGTTAAGAACAATATTATTGGCACCAGAAATGTCGCAGAAGCGGCTAGCTGGCATGGAGTGAAGACCTTTGTCATGGTCTCTACGGATAAAGCGGTTAATCCAACAAGTGTCATGGGAGCTTCGAAGCGTCTCGCTGAAATGATTGTTCAAAATATGGATCAAAACAGTGAAACGAAATTTGTTGCTGTCCGATTCGGCAATGTCCTGGGATCACGAGGCAGTGTTATTCCCCTATTTAAAAAGCAAATCGAAAAAGGTGGACCGGTAACTGTCACACATCCCGATATGGTTCGCTATTTTATGACCATTCCCGAGGCATCAAGATTAGTCATACAGGCAGGTGCTTTAGCAAGAGGAGGGGAAATATTTGTGCTGGATATGGGAGATCCAGTAAAAATAGTAGATCTTGCAAGAAACTTAATCAAATTATCTGGTCATTCTATTGAAGAGATTGGGATAAAGTTTACTGGCATCAGACCCGGAGAGAAGCTTTTTGAGGAATTGCTGAAGGACGATGAAGTAAATGACAAGCAGGTATATCCAAACATTTATATTGGAAAAACGGCAAATCTTTATCTCGAGGATATAGATGAAATCATACAAACCTATCATACCCTTGATAAGGGAGCTTTAAGAGAAACACTTATTAATCTGGCAAACAACAAAGCAGCAATGCCTGAGCCGGTTATGTCAATTTCAAGTTAAGAAAGGTGGATTATATAATGAAGAAAGTAAGAAAAGCCATAATTCCTGCAGCAGGTTTAGGAACGAGATTTTTGCCTGCTACAAAAGCCATGCCCAAGGAAATGCTGCCAATCGTTGATAAGCCAACAATTCAATACATAATAGAGGAAGCCATAGAAGCAGGCATTGAAGATATCATTATTGTAACCGGAAAAGGAAAAAGGGCCATTGAAGACCACTTTGACCATTCCTTTGAATTAGAGCAAAACCTACTGGAAAAAGGAAAGCTTGAGTTATTAAATGAAGTGCAGAAGTCATCACAGATGGCGGATATCCATTACATTCGCCAAAAGGAGCCAAAGGGGTTGGGCCACGCCATATGGTGCGCACGCAAATTCATTGGAAACGAGCCTTTTGCAGTTTTACTAGGTGATGATATCGTGCAAGCCGAAAAGCCTTGTCTAAAGCAAATGATTGAACAATACGAGAGATACAATGCATCAATCCTTGGAGTCCAGCAGGTTGCAAATGAGGAAGTTTCCAGATACGGAATTGTGGATGGAAACGAAATTGGGAATCGCTTTTACAGTGTTAACAGTCTAGTAGAAAAGCCAAAGCAGGAGGAAGCCCCGTCCAATCTGGCGATTATGGGAAGGTATATTTTAAACCCCAGAATTTTTGACATATTATGTGAACAAAAACCAGGAGCGGGTGGGGAAATTCAATTAACGGATGCCATTGCTGGCTTGAATTTGCATGAAGCGGTTTACGCGTATGACTTTGAAGGTGTTAGATATGACGTCGGCGAAAAAATGGGCTTTATTCAAACAACGATTGAGTTTGCTTTAAAGCGAGGCGAACTAAGGAAAGATCTATTAGATTATCTATCAGCTGTACTTGATAGACAATTAATTAAATAGGCAGGTGCTTATGAAAAAAAAGGTGCTATTTTGTGCTACGGTTGATTATCACTTTAAAGCTTTCCATCTACCTATTTTAAAATGGTTTAAGGAACAGGGCTGGGAAGTTCACGTGGCAGCTGCAGGTGAGTTATACCTACCTTATGTAGATCAGAAATTTAATATACCTATTCAAAGATCTCCTTTCAATAAGAAAAACATTGGGGCGTATAAACAATTAAAGGCAATTATAGATGAAAACCAGTATAAAATCATCCATTGCCACACTCCGATGGGCGGTGTATTGGCCAGATTGGCTGCAGGATCAGCCAGAAGGTATGGTACAAAGGTCATTTATACAGCACATGGATTCCACTTTTGCAAAGGTGCACCTTTATTAAATTGGCTAATCTATTATCCTATTGAAAGGTCGCTGTCCCACCTAACTGACTGTCTCATTACGATTAATAAAGAGGATTATCAACTTTCTGTAAAACATGGATTTAAGGCAAAACAGATAGAGCATGTCCATGGAGTTGGAGTGGATACAGAAAGATTTTCCCGAATAGAAGGATTTCACAAATCAGTTTTAAGAGCAGAGCATCATTATGATCAAGATGCTTTTTTGCTGTTTTATGCAGCTGAATTTAACCGTAATAAGAATCAGCAGTTACTGATTAAAGCGATGGCATTGATAAAAGAACAAGTTCCCAGTGCTAAGCTGCTTTTAGCAGGTGAAGGAGTTTTATTGGAAGGCTGCAGACAGCTTGCGAAGAAACTTGGAGTAGAAGATATGGTTCATTTCCTAGGTTTCAGGAAAGATGTGGAACAGCTAGTAAAAATGAGTGATCTTGCTGTTGCTTCAAGTTTGCGGGAAGGCCTTCCCGTTAACATAATGGAGGCAATGGCTTGCGGCCTCCCAATAATAGCTGTGGATAACAGAGGTCATCGGGAACTGGTGCAAAATGATAAAAATGGCTGGCTCATTGGCAGAAATGATCTAGAACTGGCAGATAGAATTATGGCTCTTGCCAAGAACAATAATTTAAGAAGGCAGCTAGGCTTACAAAGCCGAAGAATTATTTTAGAAAAATACAGTTTGAATAGAACACTAAACGAACAAAAAGTGTTGTATGCAAAACTCATGGATGAGATGGAGGTGGTTCAGTGGGCAGTCCATTAAGGGTATTACATGTAGTTGTTAATATGAATCGGGGCGGAGCTGAGACCCTGATTATGAATTTATACCGCAATATCGACCGTTCCAAGGTGCAATTTGATTTCCTGACATGTAAACCAGGTGTCTTTGATGATGAAATCAGACAAATGGGGGGGGAGATTCATAGAATTCCTTATGTATCAGAAGTTGGGCATTTTAAATATATGAGGGAATTGGATCAATTCTTTTCTGGACATAAAGATTATAAGATCGTTCATTCACATATGGATAAGATGAGCGGAATCGTTTTAAGATCAGCCAAAAAAGCAGGATTACCTATTCGAATTTCGCATAGCCACAATACACAAAGTGAGGGAGGGTTGCCTGCAAGGACCTATAAATGGATGGTAGGAAAACTCATTATTCCGAACTCAACAAGTTTTTTTGCTTGCTCTAATTATGCTGCTAAATGGTTATTCGATAAGAAATCCGGACTTACTAGGATTTTAAAAAATGGAATAGAGTATGATAAATTCTCTTATTCTTCTGATGTGAGGGAACAAGTACGGGAAGAGTTAAAGCTAAATCAAAATAATTTTGTCTTAGGTCATGTTGGCAGGTTTGCTCATCAAAAGAACCATTCGTTTCTTATTGATGTTTTTGCGGATTTTTACAAGGTAAATGAAAATGCTGTTTTGCTGCTGGTTGGAGATGGGCCATTGCGGAAAGAAATTGAAAAAAAAGTTAGCGGCTTACATTTAGATAAAAAGGTTAAGTTTTTGGGAGTGCGAAGTGATATCAATCGGATTCTACAAGGGCTGGATGTATTTGTTTTTCCATCGTTGCACGAGGGTTTGCCGGTTTCGTTAATTGAAGCACAAGGTGCCGGACTGCCTTGTTTTATTTCAGACCAGGTTTCACCAGAAGTTGATCTGGGGATGAACTTAGTTGAATTCGTTTCCATAAACGAAAAGTCTCTTTGGGCAGATAAACTGGAAAGATTGGCTTTATCAGATACTTCAAGAAGAAGCTTCAGAGAGCCTTTTAAAGCTAAGGGATATGATATAACAGCAACTGCACTTGAAATTGAAGCCTTTTATTTAACGGTAGCGGGGTGAATAGAATGAAGAAAAAGTTAACTGTATTTACACCCACTTATAACCGTGCCTATTGTCTTGATAAATGCTATCAAAGTCTAATCCGCCAAACCAGCAAGGACTTTATCTGGCTTATCATTGATGATGGGTCTACAGATCATACTCAAAAATTAGTAAATGGATGGATAAAGGAAAATGAAATTGAAATCAAATATGTTTGGCAGGAAAACCAGGGAATGCATGGAGCCCACAACACCGCGTATGAGCTTATTGATACTGAACTAAATGTCTGCATAGACTCTGATGATTATATGCCTGTTGATGCTGTTGAAAAAATTAATTCATTCTGGGAACAATATGGCAGTGAAAAAGTAAGTGGAATGATTGGTTTGGATACAAATACAGATTATGAAGTTATTGGCACTAGAATGCCTGATCATTTAGAGAGGTCTACATTGTTTGATCTTTATAATAAGCATGGTGTTAAAGGTGATAAAAAGCTGGTGTATCGTACGGATTTAACAAAACAATACCCCTACCCTATTTTCCTGAATGAAAAATATGTTGGGCTGGCTTACAAGTATTATATGCTTGATCAGCAATATGAAATGCTTCTCATGAATGAAGTACTATGCTGTGTAGAGTATCTTCCAGATGGTTCATCTTTGAATATGTTAAACCAATATCGGAGAAATCCAAGGGGCTTTGCCTTTTATCGGAAAGAGTTAATGAAGCTCCCATTCACCAGCCTTTCGTTCAAGTTTAGGCAGGCCATCCATTATGTGTCCAGCAGCTTATTAATAAATAATAAGAGGTTTATAGCTGAAGCTCCAAATAAAACTTTTACTTTCTTAGCCGTTCCTTTTGGATTGCTGCTTTATTTCTATATCAAATCAAAAACAGAGGCTGTAACCTAACAATTATGAATGGGTATCTTTTTTGAAAGGATAGGTAAAATGACGTTTTTATGGATCAATCTTACTATCGTTTTTATTTGTTCTTTCTTAGCAAGATACTTCTCGAAACCAGTGTTATCATTTGGAGCCATCGCACCTTTAAAACTCAACAAAATCATGCTGTTAGGAGTTTTGTTTTCACTAATAATGGTATCAGGTCTTAGATCAAACATAGGTGATACATATTTTTATAAACATATTTATGAAATGAATGATTTTACTTGGGACTACATAGCTTCTCAGAAAGATATCGGATTCGGAATACTCCAGATGTTTTTGAAGCTGTACTCCGATGACCCTCAAGTTATGATTCTAACTACTGCCTTAATTACAAATGTCCTTATTGTTTCTGTTCTCTCAAAGTATTCGAGGTTATTTGAACTCAGCACCTATGTATATATTACAGGCGGATTATTTCTAGTATCCATGAATGGAATAAGGCAAGTACTGGCTGCTGCGATTATTTTCACAGGTACAAAGTATTTAATAAATGGAAATTGGCTTATGTATTTTTTAATTGTACTCCTGGCTTCAACTTTTCATCAAAGTGCATTAGTTCTAATACCCATATACTTTTTAGTAAGATATAAAGCCTGGTCCAAAGCCACCTATATTCTCCTGTTTTTTTCGATTGTAATCGTCATCGGATTTGATCAATTTTCATCCCTTTTATTTTCAGCAATAGAAGATACGCAATATGGCCATTATTCTAATTTTCAAGAAGGCGGTGCCAATGTCATAAGGGTTGCAGTAGATGCTGCACCTCTTTTGATAGCATACCTGGGAAGAGACAAGTTAAGAGAAATATTCCCAAGTGGCGATTATATAGTAAATATGGCTTTAATCGGTTTTGTTTTTATGATTATTTCAACACAAAATTGGATTTTCGCCAGGTTTTCAATCTATTTCAGTTTGTATCAATTAATTCTCATTTCATGGATTGTAAAACTGTTTCATAAGAAAGAACAGAGATTTGTATATTATGCATTATTAATTTGTTATTTTTTATATTTCTTTTATGAAAATGTTGTCAGTTTAAACATTATATATAAAAGTGACTTTCTTGATAAATTACTTTAAAGGGAATGGGGGGAAGAGAATGAATAAGTTAGAACATCCGGTTAGAATCTTGCACATTGTCAGTTCAATGGGGCGAGGCGGAGCGGAAAGCCTTATCATGAATATTTATCGAATGATTGACCGTTCAGAAATTCAATTTGATTTTATTACGCATAGCAAGGGAGAAGAAGACTATGATGAAGAAATTAAATTGATGGGCGGGAGAATATATCCGATCGCCAGCTTGGGGGCTTCTGGCCCAATAAACTACATGAAAAGTTTAGTTAAAATTATGTCGGCAAACAATTATGCTGCAATCCACGCCCACACCGATTATCAAAGCGGTTTTCCTGCATTAGCAGCAAAGCTATGTGGAATAAGTACGAGAATTTGCCATTCGCATAGTAATAACTGGCTAAAAAATAGTAGTTTTAAAGAAAGGTTCGTTCTCAGAGGATTGCAAACGATGATTAAGCTTTCAGCTACTAAATATTGCAGCTGCAGTGAAGAAGCGGCCAAATTTTTATTTGGAAAGAAAAATGTATCAAAAGTACAAATCCTGAAAAACGGAATTAATGTAAATGAGTATACCAATATCGGTACTAGTTCTCGAATACAAGTTCTGGAGGAATTACATTTACCCGAGACTGCAAAATTAATAGGCCATGTAGGGCGGTTTTCAGAATCAAAGAATCATATTTTTATATTAAAAGTTTTAAAAAAGCTGCTGGAAACGGATCCTAGTTTCATAGCATTATTAATAGGCGATGGGCCTCTAAGGAAAGTGATTGAAGAGAAAGCAGAAAGAATGGGGCTGAGCGAGAATATCAAATTTTTGGGAGTGCGGACTGATATACCAAGGCTAATGAAATCATTTGATATTTTCGTTTTTCCTTCACTTTTTGAGGGATTTGGCATTGTAATGCTGGAAGCACAGAGCACAGGAACACCATGTATTGCCTCTACTTCTGTTCCAAAAAGTACAGATATGGAATTGGGGTTAGTACAATACCTTGACTTAGGTGATAACTTGGATAGCTGGGTTGATGCAGTTAAAGAAACTGTTAAAGCAAAAAGACCAAGCAAACAGGCAATAATAAATAACTTTACTAAGCTTGGATTTAATATCTATGAGAGCATAAATGATTGGCTGGGCTTGTATGAAATGAAAGGGTATGACTTGAGATACGGCCGGGGTTTTACATAATGAAGAAAAAGATATTAATTTCTTCTTTTGATTTGGCCATTGGCGGTGTAGAAAGAAGTTTGATAGGTTTACTAAATCATATTGATTACAGCAGATATGATGTAGATCTCATGCTGTTTAAACAGGAAGGAGAATTTCTTCCCCTTCTTCCATCAGGCCCCAATTTGCTGCCTGAAGTTCCGCAGTATACTACATTCAGGAAGTCGATAAGCCAAATTGTGAAGGAAGGGAATTATTCGATTGGTTTTTCCCGGCTATTAGCAAAAACGCTTAGCTCCATACATGGAAAAGTAAAGAGAGTAGATGAACCAGGATATTTAACCATTCAGTATGGATGGGAGCTGACAAATCCTTTTTTGCCAAAATTAAATATAGAATATGATGCGGCCATTGGATTCCTGTGGCCGCATCACTTTATAGGACAAAAAGTTAAGGCGAAGAAACGGATCGGATGGATTCATACAGATTACTCTAATATTTATTTAAATCCAGATATAGAAAAACGCATGTGGGATAAGGTAGATGATATCGTAGCGGTCTCGGAGGAGTGTTCAAAAACATTTTTGAATCATTTTCCGGATTGCACAAAGAAAACAACCGTCATAGAGAACATCCTATCGTCCCAATTTGTCAGGCAGCAAGCTGATGAGGATGTAACAGGAGAAATAAAGACCAACCCTGGAAGAACCATTCTTCTGACAGTAGGACGCCTTTCACATGCAAAAGGCTTGGATAATGCTATAAAAGCATGCAGGAAATTGATTAATGATGGATATGATATTGAATGGCATGTGGTGGGGTATGGCTCTCATGAAACTGAGTTAAAAAACTTAATTAACGAATTAGATCTTCACAATCGATTCTTCTTATTAGGGAAAAAGGTTAATCCTTATCCTTACATCAAGGCATGCGATATTTATGTTCAGCCATCCAGATATGAAGGGAAGGCGGTCACAATACGTGAAGCGCAGATTTTGGGGAAACCTGTAGTTTTAACCAACTTTCCAACGGCAAAAAGCCAGGCCCAAGATGGTGTTGATGCGTTGATCACTCCACTCAATATTGAGGGAATTGTAAATGGGATTAAAGGATTAATAGATAACAAACAACTGAGAGAAAGACTGATCTCAAATACTAGAGAAAAAGATTATGGCAATGAAAAAGAAGTCGAGAAATTATATAAACTAATTGAGGCTTAGGGCGGGGAGGTTGTAGAATGACTATTCTAGTCACTGGCGGTGCCGGCTATATCGGCAGTCATACTTGTGTAGAACTATTAAAAGCGGGTTATGATGTTGCGGTGGTTGACAACTTTGTTAACAGTAAGCCGGAAGCACTGAAGAGAGTTCAGGATATAACAGGGAAGACTTTTAAGATTTTTAACATTGATTTGCTTGATGAGGAAAAGCTTGAAACAGTATTCATAAATAATAATATTGAAGCAGTTATCCATTTTGCTGGTTTAAAAGCAGTAGGTGAATCGGTTCATTTACCGCTTAAGTATTTTCACAATAACATCACAAGTACAGTAACTCTATGTAAGGTAATGCAAAAGTACGGAGTGAAAAATCTGGTCTTTAGTTCATCAGCAACGGTTTATGGGACGCCAGAAAAGGTCCCGATTGATGAAGATTCACCAATGTATGCAACCAATCCATATGGCCGGACGAAATTAATGATAGAAGAAATGCTTGGGGATCTATATAAATCAGATAACAGCTGGAGTATCGCCCTATTAAGATATTTTAATCCAATTGGCGCACATGAGAGTGGATTGATTGGAGAAGATCCTAACGGAATTCCCAATAATTTAATGCCTTATATTACTCAGGTAGCAGTTGGGAAACTAAAGGAATTGAGTGTCTATGGAAGCGGCTATCCGACAAAAGATGGAACTGGGATAAGAGATTATATTCATGTGGTTGATCTTGCAAAGGGCCATTTAAAAGCACTTGAAAAAGTGGCAGCTGCAACTGGAATTGACGCCTATAATATTGGAACTGGAAATGGCTATAGCGTGTTGGAAATGGTTAGAGCTTTTGAAGAGGCTTCTGGTGTTAATATATCTTATAAAATTACAGACCCACGACCTGGAGATGTCGCCATTTGTTATGCAGACCCTGCTAAAGCCCATCATGAACTAGGATGGAGGGCAGAAAAGGGAATTGAAGAGATGTGTAAGGATTCCTGGAGATGGCAATTCTGTAATCCTAATGGATACGAAACAAAAAATAAAATGGAATTGGGAGAAAATCCTCGCTTAATTACTAAAAGCGAGGATTTTTCTATAGAAAGCTTAGTAAAGTGAGGAGTAGTAATGAGCTTATCCAGAAAAATTTCGCAGGAGCAGCTAAAGGAATTACTAGAAGATGTTTATAAAAAGGTAAATCAATCAGAGTACATCAAAACGGAAGAAGTTTTGGATGAAATACAAGATAGAATTCGCATCTTTATTGGAACACCAGAAAACACTTGGGAGTTGTAGACTTTGAAAAGGATGTTTGATCTTTCTGCATCTACTCTGCTGCTTATAATTTTTTTTCCAGTAATTTTAGCATGTGGATTATTAATAAAAATGAAATTAGGCAGTCCAATCCTGTTCAAACAAGAAAGACCGGGGTTAAACGGCAAACCTTTTTATTTATATAAATTCCGAAGTATGACAGAGGAAAGAAATGACAAGGGTCATATGCTCCCCGATCACATCAGGCTGACCTCATTTGGGGAATTTTTAAGAAGATACAGCCTGGATGAGCTGCCTCAGCTTATAAACGTTATCAAAGGAGATCTTAGTTTGGTCGGTCCCCGTCCACTATTAATGGAATATCTGCCATTATACACATCAGAGCAAGCGAAGCGTCACATTGTCAGGCCTGGTATAACCGGCTGGGCTCAAGTGAACGGACGCAACGCATTAAGCTGGGAGGAAAAGTTTGAGCATGATGTGTGGTATGTAAACAACCGAAACCTGCTGCTGGATCTAAAGATATTGATATTAACCATTAAAAAAGTCATCAATTCTGAAGGGGTTAATCAGCCAGGAAATGCGACTATGGAAAGTTTTAAAGGTTCAAAGTCTACTTTGAAAGAGGGAAATGGATGAAATTAGCCATAATTGGCCAAGGCGGACATAGCAAAGTTATTGAGGACCTTATTTCGTTAAATCACAACCATAAAATTGTTGCCTATCTGGATGATAAATATGAAGAATTACACATGAAACAGGAAATTTTTTATGGCCCCATTTTATCTGCCATTACACTAATAGATTTCTTCGGAGAATTGAAATTCGTAATAGCAATTGGAAATAACAAGGTTCGAAGTTTAATTTCTGAAAGTCTCCAGCTTTCCAAAGAGAATTATGCAACACTTATCCATCCTGCTGCTATCATTAGCCAACGAGCAAAAATAGATCACGGTACAGTTATAATGGCTGGTTCTGTCATTAATGCTGGGGCCCATATTGGTGCCCATACCATTATTAACACCGGTGCTATTGTAGAACATGACAATATGCTGGGAGATTTTGTTCATATTTCTCCAAATGCAACATTAACTGGGACTGTTCATATCGAGGATGGCGTACATGTTGGTGCTGGAGCAACCATTATTCCAGGGATGGCAATTGGAGAATGGTCAGTTATTGGGGCAGGAGCAACTGTTATCAGTAATATCCCTTCCCATTCTACCGCTGTAGGAGTTCCAGCTATAGTGAAAACAAAACAAGTGATTGAAGGTGTATAAATGATCCATACATCAAATAAAAGCCGAATTTACCTTTCGCCGCCTCATTTATCCGGCAATGAGATTAAGTATATCCAGGAAGCGATCGACACTAATTGGATCGCGCCGCTTGGACCTAATGTAGATGCTTTTGAAAAAGAAATAGCTCAGTATACAGGAGCCAATGAAGCAGTAGCTGTAAGTTCAGGAACAGCCGCGATTCATTTGGCTCTTTCTTTATTAGATGTAAAAAAAGGTGATACTGTCTTTTGTTCTTCACTTACTTTTGTAGCGAGTGCCAATCCGATTTTATATCAAGGAGCAGAGCCCGTCTTTATTGACTCGGAGCCGGAAACCTGGAACATGTCCCCGGAAGCGCTTGAAAGAGCATTTGTCGAGGCAGTCAGAGAAAGAAGGCTGCCAAAAGCAGTGATTGTTGTCAATTTATACGGGCAGAGCGCGAAGATGGGTGAGATTCTAGCTATCTGTCATAGTTACGATGTCCCCATAATTGAAGATGCTGCTGAATCCCTTGGTTCGAGCTATAAAGGAAAGCTTAGTGGAACTTTTGGGAAATACGGGATTTTTTCATTTAACGGGAATAAAATTATCACTACATCAGGTGGAGGAATGCTCATTTCAAATGATGCAGAGTCTTTGAAAAAAGCACGTTTCCTAGCTACTCAGTCAAGAGATCCAGCACCTCATTATCAGCATAGTGAAATTGGCTACAATTATAGGATGAGCAATATTCTAGCGGGAATTGGCCGTGGCCAGATGGGGGTTTTAGATGAAAGAGTAATTGCCCGAAGATCAATATTCTCCCAATATTATAAAGAGCTTTCTCATCTGCCGGGTCTTCATTTTATGCCGGAGCTGAAAAATACATTCTCAAATCGCTGGCTCACCGCATTAACAATAGATGAGCAGGCAGCTGGTGTCTCATCAAGTACACTCTTGGAAGCTTTAAATGATGAAAATATTGAAGCCAGGCCAGTTTGGAAACCACTGCATCTGCAGCCGTTATTTAAAGATGTGCAATATTACTCTCATAAAATAGATCAAAGTGTGTCAGATGAATTATTTCTATCGGGCATATGCCTGCCTTCAGGATCGAATTTATCTGAAGAAGAACTGTTACGGGTAACTGAATGTATTAAAAGTACAATGAAAGTAAAGGTGTAGACCTAAACCAAACCCAAACCCAAACCCTAGGGATAAAAGAGGTATCAAGAATGATAGGAAAAAATATATATGAAATTCGCAGAAGAAGAGGTCTAACCTTAACAGAGCTTGCAGACCGGGCAGGAATAGCAAAGTCTTATTTGAGCAATATTGAAAGAAATCTGAATAAAAATCCTTCTGTAAATGTAATGGAAAAGCTGGCTTTGGTTTTGGATGTTGAGCTTAAGGAATTATTGAACACAGAGAAACCGAACGAGTCCCAAACTGACCAACTTGACAAGGAATGGGTGGAATTTGTGAATGAGTTAAAGCATTCAGGAATTGATAAAGGTCAAATTCAAGAATATAAAACACTGCTTGAATTTATCAAATGGCAAAATAAACAGGATATAGGAAACAAATGATTTTCCAAAAAAAGTAGGCGGTCCAATATGTCAGAGAAAGTAAGTGTTGTGGTTCCAGTATATAAGGTAGAAAAATATCTTAATAGATGTGTGAACAGTATACTAAACCAAACTTATACCAACTTAGAAATTATATTAGTGAATGATGGCTCTCCAGATTATTGTGGAGAAATGATCGATTCTTATGCAGCCAAAGACAGCAGGATCATCACCGTTCACAAGGAAAACGGAGGGTTATCAGACGCAAGAAATGCCGGAATGGAACATGTAACAGGTAACTATACTATGTTCGTTGATAGTGATGATTGGCTAGAAGTTGCGATGATTGAAAAGTTAATGAATGCAATTACAAAGTATCAAGCTGATGTTGTACAATCAGCTTTTTATTATGCCTATGAAGAATATTTGCTATACGACAACCGTTATTATTCAATTAAAGATTCGCCTGTTATCTTGAACAATAAGAGTCTTATGTTCGAGTTGGTTAAAAATGAAAAAGTAAAAAACTTTGCCTGGGGGAAGCTTTATAAAACGGAGCTGATCAAAGATCTGCCTTTTAAAAAAGGAGTATTGTTTGAAGATGTGTTTTGGGCGCATATAGTGATGCAGCGGGTAAATACGTATGTTATATTGCATCAGCCGCTATACTACTATTTGCAGCGAAAGGATAGTATTGTTGCGATGTACACTTCAAGGAATTTGGATATTTTAAGAGGGTTAAAGGTGAGACACAAATTTATAGAGCAGTATTACCCCGAATTAATTAATGAATCTCTTAAAACGATCTTAAGAACAAGTATTATTCATTACAACTTTCTACTTTTGAATTGGAAAAAAGATAAATTAGGGTTACATAAAAATGAAATTTATTCTTATATAAAAAACAATTACATTCAATTTACTATGGCAGTGAAAGGTGATAAACAGGTGGAGAAGCAATTAAAACTTTTTATTTTCCATCCATATTTAAATATTTCTTATTTAATATTCAAAAGGGTCTTAAGAAGGCTAAATATCCTTCCACGACCACTAGGGATGAAAAGAGTCCAACCCTTAAATACCAGTGGGGTGCCAAAATGGAGGAAATCATAGATTTATCAAAAAACAAGCTTATAACTCACAAATTAAATAAAAACAGAGTAAATTTATCAGGCCAGAATAGCCTGGAAGTATTAGAAATGGATCCATGGAAGTTAATTGATCATAGAAGGTTTGATATAGTAGCGAAATATATTTATGCATGGTTTAAAGAAAAGGACTTGAAAAGTACCTGGGGGAAAGAAATTTATGATAACCATTTGTGGGTTTTTAATCAGTACGATGAAGATGACGGGTTCAGGAAAAAAGGGATCAACGCTTTCATAAAGTCTTTCGATGTTACATTAGAATCAGTTAAAGAAAATGGATTTAACGACAGTATATCTTTAATACCTATTAGTAAGAATAATTCTCCACTAGATGGTGCCCACCGTTTAACAGCTACTTTACTTTATAACCAAAAGGTGAAAGTTGTAAGACTAGAGCAAGGTGATGTTAATTATAATTACGAATTCTTTAAGAGCAGAGGGCTTCTTCCAAAATGGTGTGACGCTATTGCATATGAATATTGCAAGTTAAAAAGGAATACTTTCATTGTGACTGTATTTCCGAATTCAACTTATGTTAAAGAAGAGGTAAAAGAATTATTGCGAAAATATGGGAATGTTTTCTATGAGAAAGAAGTTGATCTAAATAAAAAAGGAGTAAGTAATCTACTAAGTCAATATTGGAAAGAAAAGGAATTAGTGGTATATCCCCAAGAAGAGTATAGGGAAAGTAATTTACTTCATGTTTTTATTTTTGAAACTAATGATGATATAGGTTATAGGAGACTAATGGAAGTGATTCAAAGTGAAGTAGGTATGAGTTTAAGTAATTCTCAAGAAGAAACTATTAGGCTTGCTCAAGTTTTTCTAAACAGAAATACTATTCATTTTTTAAATAATGCTTGTCCCATTAGGAATCAATTGTTTGAAGATGCCTTTGAACAATACAAAAAGATTCTTAATGGACAAAAAAAAAGTGATAATTTCTGTTTAGTCTCAGATGCAGTTAGGACCATTTACGGAGTAAATGATTCTATTAAATTAGTTTATATCTATAGGGAAACTCATAACTGTGACGCAATTCACAATTTACTGAAAAGAGGCTTTCATAAAAGTTTGAATTCAGCTTATGAAGAAAGCATTGATGATATTATTTATAATCCAGAGAATCACTTTTATTATCAGGGGATGAAAGTTGCAACTCTAAAAATTGCAAAGAAAATTAAAAAAGATAGCAATAATTATGTAGATTGGTTCGCTGTTCTTCTTGAAAGTATTGGTAAATCACTATATAGCTTTGATAAAGAGATGATAAAATACAACATAATAAAAAAGAGCAAAATACTTCGTTTAAAATTTGGTGCTTTTCGAATGAAATCTTTGCAAGTAATAAAGAGGTGGTGAAAAATGATGAAAAAAAAGTTATTGTTTGTTATTGATTCTTTGGATTGTGCAGGTGCAGAAAAAAGCCTTGTTACATTACTATCATTACTAGATTACTCCAAATATTCCGTAGATCTAATGCTTTTTGGGCATGGCGGAATTCTCGAAAATCTAGTTCCTAAAGAAGTCACCATATTAGATCCATTAAAATACACTACCTTCACCTCTCTAAGTTTTCCGAAAGCAATAATACATTCTGCCAAGAGCTTAGACTCAAAAATGATTTCTGCAAGATTTAAATACTCACTGCGAATCCGTAAAAGACAATATAGAAATTCTCAAAAGGCACGAATTTTTTGGGAGAGTGTATCGAGGGTTATAGAGACTAACCCTATAGAATATGACATTGCTATCAGTTATGCACAGGGGGTTCCAACTTTTTATGTGGCTGAAAAAGTGAAGGCTAAGAAAAAATTTGCCTGGGTAAATGTCAGCTATCATTTAGATGAAAAAGAGAGGAAGTTTCAAAAACAGTATTATGATAATTATGACAAGGTAGTTGCGGTCTCTGAATCAACAAAAGCAGTATTTATTAAAACTTTCCCAGAATATGATAGCAAAATTGAAGTAGTCTATGATATTAATAACCCCGATTTAATTTTAGATATGTCTGAAATGGATTCAGGTTTTATGGATGAATATGATGGAATCAGAATTCTTACAATTGGAAGATTTGACAAGCAAAAAGGTTATGATATTGCCCTTGAAGCTTGTAAAAAATTAAAGGAAAAAGGTATTAAATTCAAGTGGTATGCTTTAGGAAAAGGTCCCTTAAAAGATGAAATTGCAGCTAAAATAAATGAGTACAAACTAGCTGACACCTTTTTATTATTAGGAGTTAAAGCTAATCCATATCCTTATATCAAAGCCTCCGATATTTATGTACAAACTTCTAGGTTTGAAGGATTTGGTCTTGCAATTGCGGAAGCACGAATCCTTAATGTACCAGTGGTAACAACAAGGTTTGATGCTGTATATAATCAAATGGTGGATGGTAAAAATGGTTTAGTTGTTGAAATGGAACCCGCCGCCGTATGTGAGGGGATCTTAAAATTATTAAATGATAGGGCCTTAAATAATGAAATTACTAATTATCTAAGGAATGAGAAAAAAGGAAATATTGAGGAAATTAATAAGTTTTATCGTTTAATAGGATAAGCAAGAGAGGTTAGGTAATGAAGAAAAGTGTACTGTTTATGATTATAAATATGAATGTGGGTGGAACTGAAAAAGCATTACTAAATATGATATCAGAAATGCCTAGGGAGAAATTTGAAATAACTTTGTTAATGCTAGAAAAGTATGGTGGTTTTCTCGATTCTATTCCTAGTTATGTAAAGGTTGAATATTTAAAGGGTTATGACAAAATAAAGCAACATATTAAACAACCTATGCATATAACCGCTCTTGAATTTTTAAAGAAGGGAAAGTTCTTAAAAGGATTTATAATAATTTTTTTGTTAATAATATCAAAGATAACTAAAGAAAAAAGTTTATATTATAGATACATTTTACATGGTTATCCAGTATTAAAAAATCAATATGATACTGCAGTAGCTTATGCGGGCCCTATGGATCTCATAAGCTATTTCATTGCTAATAAAATTAGAGCGAAGAGGAAGATACAATGGATTCATTTTGATGTTAATAAAATTGGTTTTAATACTAAGTTTGCTTCTAAAATATACGTGAAATTCGACAAAATCTTTGTAGTATCTAAAGAAGCAAGAAAAAAATTAATTAATAAAGTTCCGGATCTTCAAGACAAAAGTGAAGTCTTTAACAATATAATCTCTCCTGGCATGATTTTTGATGAAGCTAAAAAAGGTAAAGGATTTACAGATCATTTTGATGGTTTACGAATATTAACTGTGGGAAGATTATCTACTGAAAAAGGTCAAGATGTAGCGATAAAGGTGTTATCAAGGTTAATAACTCATGGATTTAAGGTGAAATGGTATTGCTTGGGGGAAGGGAGTTCTCGGGAAGCATATGAGAATTTAATAGAAGAGTACAACTTAAAAGATCATTTTATTTTATTAGGTGCAGATCCCAATCCATATCCCTATATAAAACATTGTGATATTTATGTTCAACCCTCCCGACACGAAGGTTATTGTATAACACTTGCTGAAGCTAGGTTTCTAAAAAAGCCTATAGTCACTACTGATTTTGTAGGAGCGACAGAGCAAATTAGGGATGGAAAGACTGGGTTAATTGTAAGATTTGATGAAAATGAAATCTTTAATGGGGTTATCAACTTAATTAATAACAAAGATTTATGTACAGAATTCTCCAATAACCTTTCAAGGGACGACTTTGTACATGCAACTGAAATAAAAAAGTTATTATAGTCTTTTTTAAAACGTCATAAGAAACATAAGGTTACAGAAGAGATAGGGAAGAATGAAGAAGGTTATGATTGTAACTAGAAGAATGATATTGGGGATGGTATAGAAAAGGCATTGATTTCCATGCTTGGACAGATATCCAAAGATAAATGATGAACTGTTTTGGTTATTGGCGTTGGTGGAGAGTTAGTTGGAAGACGAGATTCCATTACATGTAAAGTTAAAGTGTTTAAATGGTGATGGAAAATCTACTGTATAAAAAATTTGGAAAAAGGTGAAAGTTGGTAATGTTATTGATGCGTTGGAGCTAGGTTGGTATACATTTCTATCTAAAAAGGTTAGTAGTGTATTTAATCAAGAAATTACCACTTAGTATTTATTGTCTACCAGGTCCCAGCATCATTCCCAGTATTGTATGTAATTAATAAAATAAAAGCAAAATCAAAGGTTACACGGATCCATAATGACGTTTCTCATTATGAAACAGCATTGAGCCGTTATAAAGAGTACTATGCAAAAAATATGACAAAACATAAATTTGATGAATATGAAATCTATAATGATGAAGGAAATTGATAAAAGATAAAGCCATATTTAATAAGTTTATTAATAACTTAAAAAATGAAAATTAACACTGTTGAAGAGATGAAAGAATAATTTGATTGTATTGGATAAATAAATGGTTAGAAGGTTATAGAATGAAAAGCCAACTTAAAGCGGGTGCCATATTATCATATTTAGCATTGTTTATTAATAGCGTAATCTCAATTCTATATACCCCTATTATGTTAAGTCTTCTTGGTCAATCTGAGTATGGATTATATAGTTTGGCTAGCGCTGCTGCAGGATATGTAGGTGTTCTGAATTTTGGATTAGGCAATGCATTAATCCGATATACGGCAAAATATAAGGCCCTAAATGATGAAAAAGGGTGCTCTACTTTGTATGGTTTGTTCTTTATTATGTATGGTGTCTTAGGTGTTTTAGCCTTAGTAGTGGGGATTATGCTGACAATAAATGCAGATTTAATATTTTCTAACTCATTAAGTATTAAGGAACTTAACAAACTTAAAATAATTTTGGGAATAATGGTTGCAAACATATCTATAGGTATTGGTTTTGGGATGTTTAGTGTTATTATCTTAGCACATGAAAAGTTTATTTTTCAAAAAATGACTGTAATAATTAGTTCTCTAATAAATCCTATTATAGTGTTACCACTGTTATTAATGGGATATGGCTCAATAACAATGGCTTTGGTAACTACATTAATAAATTGTTTAACGGTTATGATAAATATGTACTTTTGCTTTAAAAAAATAAAAGTCAGAATAGTTTTTGAAAAAATCGAAAAGGGATTATTTAAAGATATTATAATATTTTCATCTTATATTTTCTTAAATCTAGTTATTGGACAACTGTATTGGTCAACTGATCAGGTGATTCTTGGAATTTACAGCGGTACGGTTGCAGTTTCAGTTTATGCGATAGGTGCATCTTTCACTGGGTATTTTTCGGGCTTTTCTTCAGCTATCTCTAATGTATTTCTCACCAAGGTATCAACAATGGTAACTAAAGATGCGACCAATAACGAATTATCAGACTTATTTATTAGAGTGGGAAGAGTTCAGTATATTATCATTTCGTTTGCGTTAAGTGGTTTTATTGTATTTGGACAGGAGTTTATTCTCTTATGGGTAGGTAATGATTATAATCAATCATATACAATAGCCATTATAATTCTTATTCCTATGTTAGTATCATTAATCCAAGGGATGGGCGGAATTATCCTCCAAGCAAAAAATATGCAGGGATTTAAATCAGTAGTTAATTTCTCTGTAGCAATCGTTAATGTAATTTTAAGCATCATTTTTGTTCAAAAGTGGGGGGCTATTGGTTGCGCTATTGCAACGGCGATTTCTTTTACTTTAGGAAATATAATTATTATGAATGTATATTATTGGAAAAAAATCCAATTAGACATTCTTAAATATTGGATCAATATTTTGTCTATGAGTACACCTGCTGCAATTAGTATTTTGTATTGTATTACACTTAATAATCTAATTATTGCTAGCAATTGGATTGTATTGTTTATAAAAATTTTGATCTTTTCTATGACGTATATTTTTGTAATGTGGTTTACTAGCTTGAACAAATACGAAAAAGATTTATTAATTGTTCCTGTTAAAAGGGTAACACAAAGGCTAAAGGTCAAAGACAGTATTTTGTGAAAAAGATTATGAAGAAATAATTGTAAAATCAATTCATAATTAATAAAGTAAAATGTAAACAAATTGACTATCGACATTGAGCAGATAGTCAATTAATTAATTCTTAATTAAGATTATGAACAGAATCAATAATATTATCGAGCTTGATATGATTGTCATGCAATTGAATTTTTGCTTTTTTTAGGATATTGTCCTTGAAAACTAGAGGAATAGTAGGGGAACTATCAGCTTTAACAGCTATCATGTTGTTTTTTGAGATAAAAGTATTATCAGTAAAAACAATTGAATCTGCTGATGTAGTATTACGAATGTCTATCATAGAATTACTGCTTCCATTTGGATAATAGAATGTATTATCTGAAAGGTGGAAAGTTCCCCAACTTCCATTTAAGAAGAAGACATTATCAGAATTTGAAAGGTTCAAAAAGAAACAATTGCATATCATAAAGAATTCAAGTTTTGCTGCTGGACCCATATAAAACAAGGGATATGAATTCCACTCAAAATAGCAATTATTAAATTTATAATTTGTAAGATCTTCACTAGATAATTCTCCTAGCCTTCCACTATTAATGAACTTACAGTTTGAATACACACCCGGTGGTAATCGTGTAATACGATTTTCCCTATGCTTTATGTTTATAAAAGAAACATTATTTAAAATCCAATCATGAGTCCCTACAGGTACTACTGTAAAAGCTTCTACCCCACTGCCTTCAAAAACTGAATCTGAGATGCTTTGGGGCTCTGTACTAAATATTAGCGGTGCGCCAGGGTTGGTTGATGCAGCATAAAAATCATCATCGTATAAAAATTTACTATTGTTTACTTGGGCTACATAGGCTTTTTGTTTACTGAAGTTTAGTGGACTATTATGAAAGAGGCAATTATTAATGGCAGCTTCTGCACGGCCAAGAAGTAGTGTTCTGCAGCCGTATAGATGGTTATTTGAGAACAGTGTATCTCCTTCAAGACGAGGACCACAATTATGAAAATAATTTTTCTCAACAATTGCTTTGTTTACTCCAGAATTAATTGTGAATATTCCAGATTGAATCCTATTATTAGTAATGTTAATATGCTTTCCTGATACAGCAATAATATTATAACTGTTGTTGTCGTATATATTATTTCCATCAATAAAAATATATTGGTTTAGATCATATCCATCTTCTATATCAATTGCTCCAGCAGGTGCAGTGCCGCTGATATGATGTATTTCACATCCGCTTATATAACAATGTTTCATTCCAGTAATAGCTATTCCTAATCTGCGACAATGATGAAGGTTGCATTTTTCAATATAAATATGTTTCGGGAACTCTGGAGTTCGAATTAGTATTGTAGTTCCAGAAGCTGAAGGAACGGTGGATTGATGTAATGTGACCTTGGCATAGCTTGCTGCTGTTGGAACCTCTATTTCATCAAAGAAATGAAGGTCGGTCGTTGAGGATAAAAAGCTATCATCGCTCTTATAAAAGACTACATCATAAGTGTTAGTTGTAATTTCACTCCCTATACCTCCGAAGCTGTCACCGTATAGCCCGAAGTAACCGAGATTTCTTATTTGAGGTATCATTGGTATATTTACTTTTGAACGGATTCGATTTGGATTGGTTGTCAAAGAGCCATTTGACGTATTAATTCCGCCAGATTCCATATTCCCTGCAAGTTTAGGAAAGCTGCCGCCGATAGCTCCGAACGAGGTAATGCCCAAAATTGCATCTCCAGTAGTATTAAAGATTTCTAAGTTATCAATAGTAATATATTGAACTCCGTGTCTTAGTTCAACACCTACACCAAATTCATGAGTACCTCCACCTGCATAATTATGGGTATAACGGTCACCTTCAACTTTTCCGTTAGTTATTCTAGAGTATTGTTGTTTATTATGAAAAAGGATTATTGCATAT
The DNA here is from genome assembly GCF_004366035.1 of Cytobacillus oceanisediminis. Classification (GTDB taxonomy): domain Bacteria; phylum Bacillota; class Bacilli; order Bacillales; family Cytobacillaceae; genus Cytobacillus; species Cytobacillus oceanisediminis_C. The sequence continues at coordinate 39,546 of NZ_SOEE01000013.1, read as the reverse complement.
TTTGGCAAGCTATTGTCTCTTATTCTTAAAGTAGCGCCACCTAAGTTTATAGTCATGAAGCTTAAAGGTTTGATGGGATTATTCTCATCAATCAAATAGATACCATTCGGTAAAACAACTTCTGAATAATTTTGCTGGGATGCCCATATAATAGCATCATTTATTCCTTTAGAAGTATTAACAGCATCAGTTCCGTCGTTTTTTACATTCCAACGATCCAATTCAACCAAATAAGTGCCTACAGGCATAAATGATCACATATTGTTAATTGACCTTTAATTTTAGCCTTATTCATTATATACATAACACACTTCCTCTTCTTCATGATATTACCCCCATTAAAATTTTTAAAAATAGGTAGATGATTTATATAGATTACTTCTTAATAAAATATTATTCAAAATAATAGAAAAAGTAAGGGCTAATTGAGTACATTAAATTTATTATTTTTCTGTAGGGTCTTCAATAAGTGCAAAAAGCATTTTCTTCTTTAAGATAATAAAATAACGCTTAATGATAAGAAATGTCACAAGGAATAATCCACCTGTAATCTTAGAAATCTTATTTATTCCCAATCCATTCTTGCAAGGAAGGGGAATAATATAAGAACAGATTTATTTTTTTCAAATGTCATTGGATTTACACTACAATCCATGAAATTCCCTCTTCCGGCATCCTGCTTTATTGCCGGTTTTCAATTCAAAAACCTTCAAACCTTTTAATAATGACTTTAATCTAAATAGAAAATATATAACCTTTTTATACTCTTTTGTTAAGAACAATTAAAAGTGTGACTAGAATTATATTGAAGAGGGTAATCTCGTTAAAAAAATTTAAAATTTGGCTATTTTGTGATGAGTGGTTCGATTAAATATTACTCCAATTAGAAATGATGGGAACGAAGGAGTGATATGATGACCAAGTGGATAATTTTAACTGTTGGAGCATTGATTTTAATGACAGGATCTATTGCGACGGCAGATATAGGTAACAAGCAGATAATCAAAACTCAAAATAACTATTCAATGAACAGACCGGTTTATGAATTAGAACTTAGTCGATGGGGTGTTTATAACGATGGAACTCATCCACTAGAAACTACAAATGGAATCAACGCAGCTCTAAAATGGGCAAAGAAAAATAATTATAAAACCTTCAAAATTCCTGATGGAACCTACCTCATTGCAAAAGGAACAAAACAAGATGACCCGGATGCAAGGATTAATTTGGTTAGTGATATGGATTTTTTATTAAGTAAAAATACGGTACTACAAAAAGAAACAAACCAATTTGAGATCTATTCCGTTCTGTATCTTGGGCCAAACGTTCAAAGTGTTACTGTCAAAGGTGGTACATACCGTGGTGACAGGGATACACATGATTTTTCAAAAAAAGGTCCGGATACTGGTGGAACTCATGAATGGGGTTATGGGATTCAGGTAGCTGGCGCAGAAAATATTGTGATAGATGACGTGAAGCTTGAGAAATTTACAGGGGATGGCATTATTGTAACAGCTACCACTGTGACAGGGTCGACCATTTCTGAAGAATCTTTAGAAATAGGTGGAATTAATGATGAGGGTACACCTGTAGAGGCCGAAGGGAAAATCCGTACCAATAATCGAGCGGTTACTCATTTTGAAAACGCTTCTTATGAAAAATATCGAAATATTTATTTTTGGCTGCCGGAAGGAATTAACTCAGGTAGCAAAGCAGACGTCTATTATTACAGGAAAGACGGAAGCTTTATTAGGGCAGATAAACAAATTCGATTTTACTCAGGAGAGTCGGTTTTTCCAAAAGATGCTGATTATTTTCGTGCAGTCTTTGAAGCACCATCTATTAAGAAAGTAAAAATAAGCAGGATGACTGTCGATATCTCTAAAAACGTTACTATTAAAAATTCTGATATCGGTTATAACAGAAGGCAGGGTATCAGTCTGGTTGGATCAGACGGAGTGAAGATTTATAACAATCATATACACCATACAGGCGGAACAGCTCCTCAAAGCGGACTTGATATAGAGCCTGGATTTTTTCCTGGCAGGGATACCATTATTAAAGATAATCACTTTACAGACAATAAAATTCAAATCGTGCTTGCATATGGAGAAAATGCAGTGATTGAAGGTAACCACTTCGAACAATCATTGGAAGGGGCAGTAGGTGTTCATGTACATAAAGGATTTAGAGGAGATGTGATTGTAAAGGAAAATACTTTTAATGGATCAGGGCTTACAGTAAATTCAGAGAATGCAATAGTTGATCAAAATAAGTTTACAAAAAGTGAAGTTAAACTGCTTGGTAAAAATATTTCATTTAGTAATGCGACTATGGCTAATGCTATGCTGAATATTGGCTATAAAGAAGGTCAAAAGATAGAAAATATTGAGATGAAGCAAAGTGGTGCCAATTTGGGAGCGCTATTTATCTGGGATGCTCCTGTTCATATGAAAGATGTAACTATACATGCAAATTCGAAGAATAAGGGCATTATTCAGGGGGCTGGAAACAATAAAAGTGTCTATGACGATTTAGTTGTGAAAGGTGAGAAGTATAATGGTACGATACTTCCCGCTGGAGAGTATAACAGATGCACCTTTGAAGCAGGTACGCTTGAAATTAATCGAGAAGGGAAATATGTTTTGAATGAATGCACAGTTAAAAATCCAAGCAGCCTTTTTAATGTGAACAATTTATATGGTAATCCAGAAGTGACTATTAAAGATTCCTTATTAGAAGTTACAGAAAACATCGGATATGGTGCTGCTATTTATGTTCAAGGAGCAGGGAAGTTTGAACTCTTCAATAATGAGATCATGGCGAAAAATAACACAGAGAATACACCATTAATTAAGTTAGGACCATATGGATCTTCAAAGCCGACTAAAATATTTAATGCGTTGATAAAAGGCAATGAGATCCATACGAAAACCGCTATTTCAGGTGTACACACATTAAATGCAGGGACAGATGCCCCAGCATATGGAGTGACTGATAATAAATTATTTAATGCAACTTTGGAACTAACTTCAAAGGAAATTAATGAGGAAAATAAATTAATCACAAAGTAAGATCCGTAGGGCAGTTTTAGCACAAAGTTCTTGTTCTCGGGGAATATGTTTTCGAGGGCCCGAGCCAAAAAAGGGCATTGGGCTTAGTAAGATCATTAGAATGTGACGTAATTAAAGGAAATGCGGACGAATGGGTGGTCCGCGGGGTGAGGGAGAGAGAAGTTCCTAGTCAAGTTTTGGGGATGATGAACAAAGAACGAGATTGGACATGTTCCAAATTAGGTGGTGTTGATATCGAATATCTCAAAAATCTGCCCTCAGAATTAAAGTTAGAATTTGATGGGGAAAGAATTCATGCTTTCCATGCTACTCCCGAAATGATACCTCAATCATCAAGTGATGAAGCAATAAATGAAAAGTTGATGGTTAAAGAAGCTGATATCTATCCTCATATCAAATAAGCCTTATATCAGATATATTAATGGCAAGTGCATAATTGATATTGGAAGCGTAGGATTACCCTTCGACGGTCTTAGTAAAGCATCTTATTGTATTGGGGAAATAAATAATGGAAGGTATCAGACTTCAATTGTAAGAGTTGATTTTAATGTAAATAAAGTTATTGAACAGTATAAAGAAAATAATTATCCAAATGCCGAAAAGATGACAGGTATTATTCTTAGTAGTAAAATATAATATTTTTTCACAAAATACTTATTGGGTTTTTTAAATTCCCTTAAGACTTAACCCATTATAATAGCAGGTGAAGCATGGTAATTATAAGGTGTTTTCTTTTAATTCTACCCTTTTTGTATATGGGTATTATTTGGCTGCAGTCGAGCCATTTTAACCCTGAGTCTGTTTTTGCATTATCAAGCCTTTTGGATGTGAACGTTATTTTGTTATTAGGAATATTATTTGAGCTAGCCCACTTTTTTGAATTCGGTTTGCTTTATTTGTTGCTCATAATGTCTTTCCTAACTTTTGGGAAACTGAACAGTACAAAGGAAATTCTGGCTGCCAGTTTAGCCCTAGCTTATGGGTTAATAGATGAGATTCATCAGATGTATGTTCCATTTAGATCTTTTTCTTATTTTGATTTGTTTAAAAACTGTATTGGCGTATGGGTGGTTTCATATATTGTTCATAGGTGTTATTTTATTAGAAAAAACTCTCGATCTGGAGCTGTCCTAAGGAAAAATCACAAAACAAGATAAAAATAATACGGCCGTATAAACTATCAGTAGTAGTCAGACAATGGATCAATTATTTTTAAAACTTCTAATCGTAGCATGCTGAGTATTAATGAGTAATTTGTCGAAAAAATGTTCTTTAAAAAGAACGAATAGTACTTTATAATTAACCATTGCTAATATTTTTTAATTCTTGTTTAAAGAACGCTAAGAAGCAATCGATTTTCTAAAAAAATACTGGAGTTGATTAAATGAAAACACTGGATTGCCATGAAAAAAAAGAAAATACTCGCCCAATGGTTTTAAGCCATCAACCAATTCGTTTTGAAACAGCCCATAGCTGGAATAAAGGGGTTGGGAACAAGAATCCTAATGGAAATGGCAATGGAGGAATTAATTATCCTAATGACCCTAGGCCTCAAAAACCTGGAACAGGACCCGGTTCAGGTAATGGTGGGGGTAACGGAAATGGAAAAGGTAGAGGAAGTAATTAATTATTTTAAATAAGAGGTGAGTCTAGGTTATCCCCTCTTTATTTATATCTAAGGAGTTTCGTAATTATGGATTTACTTTATGCGAAAGTCGGTGCCCATGAGGTTGAGATATCAACAGAATCAAAAGATTTTAAGAATTTCATTCAAAGGAACTTCAGTATTTTCAAGGGGAAAACAAGTGATCCAGACATAAAAATAACTATAAAGAAGGGGTTTGGAGAGCCATTTGTTAACTACCATGTTGAAGTTTCCAAGCATGAAGAAAAGATACTTTTCCGGCGTGCTGACTATCTAATTGAGACAGTATTCGACTACAGATATTCTGTTATTTATGCTCATAATGAATTTGCGTTAAAGCACGCGATAACAAATTTATACAGCTCCTTCATCGTCTACCACAACTGGGGTCTCTTAATCCATTCTTCCTGTGCCATTGAAAATGGTAAAGCTCATATTTTTTCTGGCCAATCAGGCGCAGGAAAGTCAACGGCAGCAAAACTGTCTGCGCCAAGAGAACTGCTTTCTGATGAGGCAACCATTTTAATGATTGATGATGGAAAAGTAACTGTCTTTGATTCCCCCTTTAGAAGTGAGTTGCAGGCAACCGGAACCAATAAAACAGTTCCACTAGCAAGCATACAGCTTTTACACCAGTCTTTACATAATAATAGAATGAACCTAAAAAAGTCTGATGCTCTAATTCAATTATTAGATAAAGTATTCTACTGGGCACATAGCCCAAAAGAAACTAAGCAAGTGATCAAGCTGCTAAATAAATTAGTAGAAACTGTTCCAGTATATGACCCTCATTTTCAAAAAAACAATCGCTTTTGGGAGTTGATTTCTTGATGGCTAGATATGTACAAAAAAGCAGCTATGAGTCAACACATCTGGATAATGAGTGGATTATATTGAATACGGATGACTATACGGTTACTAAGTTAAATGATATAGGAGGATTTTGCTGGTCTTTGCTTGAGGCGGAACAAACATTAGAGTCACTAACACAAGCAGTTGGCCGGGAATACCTTGAAACAAAAGTTAGTGAAAGGGAAATTGAAGAGTTCCTTTCTCAGTTAATGGAATGCGGGCTGGTCAAGTATGCTGTTTGACGAGGAATTGATTGACTTGTTAAAGAGGACAATTCAAAAAGAAGGGTGTATTGACCTTCCTTCTGAAGGAGATAGTATGTACCCGTTAATCCAAAAAGGGGAGATTTGCCGGTTTATCCCTTGTGAACCTTCTTTATTAACTAAGGGGGATATTACTTTATTTTGGGCAGAATCCGGTCAATTAGTTGTCCATCGATTTTACCATGAAGAAATGATTCAAGGCTTCCCTCATTATGTGTTTAAAGGGGATACCAATCTTGGATTTGACCTGCCTGTAAGTAAGGACAGGATTGTCGGGAAGTTGCTTTATGTTCAGAAAGCAAGCCGGAAAGTAAACGTGGAGGACCTGCATGCCTATGCCTGGGGAAAGTTAATTTTGGCGATGCCTGTTTTATCAGGCTTATTAAGGAAGTACTTAAATAAAAGAAAAAGACCACAATTTTAGATTTAATTTGGAGTGTACATATGAATACCACTAAAAGGCAGCGGCTGATCAGGCTTATGAAGGAATATTTTACAATGAAGGATATTTTAAAGACGTTGGCACTACTTAAGCCTTTTATTGTAAAGCATAGGATTGCTTACTTTGTTTTATTTGGGCTATTGGCTGTGGATATTTTCTTGACGATTGCCTTCGCTGCATTTTTCGGAAAAATTGCGGATGCAGCCGTCCAAGCCGACTTTAACCAAATCAAAGAGTTAGTACTAATCGGAATCTGCCTTGTGCTGGTCAGCATTGTTACATCTTTTATGGATATTTACTTTGAAACTGTGGCAACCAACGGCGTTAAAAAGGATCTTAAAAACCATTTGTTTAGCCACATTTTACGTCTGCCTTCAAGTAAAGTATCAAATATGAGGTCAGGAGAAGTCATCTCTCATTTTACGAATGATATACATAGTCTTGATGGAGTGATTGGATATAGTCTTATCAATTTGGTTAGGCTGCCCCTTATTTTTATTGCGGTATTTATTTTTCTTATCCAAATCAATGTAACTCTTTCGCTTCTTAGTTTGTTAATCACCCCTTTTGCTCTTGTGGCTGGGCTGGTGTTTGGCTTGCTGCTTCGCCGGAATAGCAGATTGATACACAGCCTATTCGGAAAAATAAATACTCATATAAACGAGACATTTAATGGCATAGGGGTCATCCGCTCCTTTACCTTAGAAAAATCATCCTTTGAAAAGTTTAAAAGTAAAAATGAAGAGTTATTCAAACTTGAGAAAGAAAACGCCAAACTACAGGGCTGGTTTTATTCAGGGGGGAGTTTAATCAGTTCTGTCACTTTTTATGTTAGCCTTCTCCTTGGTGCCTATTATGTTTCCAAAAACATAATGACTGTCGGGGCACTATTAACCTTTGTAAATCTTGTGAACCATTTGGTTTATCCGCTAACTGGTTTGGCTGGACAGTGGGCAGGGTTTCAGCGTTCGGTTACGGCAGTAGAGAGACTCCTGGATGTCCTCGAGGAACCTGCTGATTCAGAGGAGTTGCCATCTTATTCTGTTTCAAAACCATTGATGCGTTTAATAGAATTTCACGACATCACTTTTAGCTATGATGAAAGTCATAAAGTGTTTGAGGGTTTAAACTTGACCATTCCTGCCGGCAAGGTAATTGCAATTGTCGGGCCAAGCGGCGCTGGGAAAAGTACATTATTTAATCTTCTGCAGAGCTTTTATCAGCCGCAATCAGGTGGAATATACATTGATCAAGTAAGTATGGGAGATATTACTCTATCGAATTTGAGGAGCATAATCTCACATGTTCCACAGGAAACCTTTCTATTTGCGGGGACTTTTCGTGAAAATTTAATGATTGCTAAGCCTGGAATCAGTGAAACGCAAATGGTTTCAGCTGCGAAAGATGCCTATATACATGATTTTATCATGTCGCTTCCTGAAGGTTATGATACCGAAATTGGGGAAAGAGGCGTTAAATTATCTGGAGGGCAAAAGCAACGTTTAGCAATTGCAAGGGCAATATTAAAAAATGCATCTATTTTATTACTGGATGAAGCTACATCTGCCTTGGATAGTGAAACGGAATTCCATGTGAAAGAAGCACTGGGTGACTTAATGAAGGGCCGGACGACACTTATAATTGCACATCGGTTATCAACTGTTGAAAATGCAGATGTCATTATTGTCATGGATCAGGGGAAAATTGTCCAAATGGGATCACATCAGGAATTAATTACTCAGCCAGGGCTTTATCGGATGCTTCATAAAACAAAATTTCAAAGTAAAAAGGCTTCTGCCTTTTCGCTTGCTTAACTGTTTTTGAAAGGATGTATATTTATGAGCATGAGATGGATTCAGGCATTATACGACCCAGGATTTCCACTGCCAGAAAATCCAAACTTTTTTAAGAAGACATTAAAAGATATTAGTCATTTCGGTGTCTCCTCACAAGTTTATTATCTATTAAAACAACAGGGAAAGTTAAAACAAACGCCAGTTTATTTTCAGGAGCGATTGAAGGAGAAGTATGATGAGGCTTTGTATCTAAATCTTTTTATTAAAAGTGAATTAGGAAAAATTCTAAATCGCTTCGATAAGTTTGAGGTGGAGGCTATCCCGTTAAAAGGAATTATCTTTGCCGAGAAATATTTCGGGCATATTGGAGCAAGGGGAACCTCTGACATTGATTTACTGATAAGGCCAAATCAACTTGAAAAAGCCATTAACTCTATAACTTCTTTGGGTTTTATAGTTGAAGAGGAACCTATTCCATTTCATTTCCATTGCAGCTTCAGCAAAAAACTCCCAGGGTCGCAAACTCCATTAACAATTGAATTGCATTGGAATTTGTTAAAGGAGAATTCTTCTTCTCTAAAGATTAATGAATTCTGGGAAAAAGCAAAGCCGCTGCACCCCTTTAGATTTATAAAAGAATTATCGGATTATCATACTTTCTATATGATATGCCTTCATGGATGGCGTCATAATATGGATTCTATTAAATATTTTATAGATATCATTCAAATGATGATTTTTTTAAAAGATCAGATAGAATATGAAACCTTATTTAGGGATGCTAGGAACCATAAGACCCTAAAAAGATTGGTCAGGACATTATCGATTGTATATAAAGAAAATCCATATTTACAAAATGTGAAAATACTCCCGAAAAGGCGACTTAGTTTTTGGCATTTAGATGCTTTTAAAAGGGAAAATGATAAATCTATAAGAAATTACATGGACTTCATTGACTATCAATTTTTTAGCTATGATACTGTTAGGCATAGTTTAAGTGAATTTTTCGAATGGATAAGGTTAACTGATTTAAGAGGTCAATAATTGCAAAAAGATGCAAAGCCTAAAAGGTCTTGCATCTTCTTGTTTTCATGGAGAATAAGGGGCTCGAACCCCTGACCTCAACGCTGCCAGAGGAAAATCTATTAAACAATTGAGTAAAATATGTTCAATTAAAAACCATATCTTTTTTTGAGCAAATGGGTGATTGATATCTAAGAAGGATTATGACTTTTTCTGTAATCTATTTCTCAATGGAAAGTCTATTGAGAAAAATCCCCCTTTCTCAGCAAGCAGATCCTTGATATACAAGACTTTATCAGGGATTGATCCCCTGACCTCACAGATATAAAGTAAATCCCACGACCTACAAAGAGTTCCTTAATAAAGCGGCTGCTGGTTATGACAAGGCGGAAAACCATTAATATCCTGAATCATAAAGGCATCATATTGCTTTAGGGCAAATTGAGCTTGATACAAGTATTCTATAACAAGAACCTTTGAACCTGATACTCCGCATAAAACCCCTGTTGCACCTTGCCCATTGGTGAATGAAATCCCAACAGGCTGGCCGGTTAAATAGCTTATTTTTTGCTGCCAAGGCATTACCATCACTCCTTCTGTATGTCCTATTATATTTTGAAAAAATGGGTGCCTGTAAGATTTACCGTGTTTGAAAACAAGTTGCAGCTGAAATCTTTATAATAGTACAGGCTTTAAGCAGACAAAGCTTGGGGGAATGGCTTAAGTATTATAGACTGGTTATTTTGGCACACTTTGGTTATCTGCGCATATTTTTCAGAAGTTTAGTCCCTAGATCCTGGATTTTTAGGAATGAACACCTGTATCTTCTTGAGTAATTTCTCCTCTTAAACCCCCAATACAACAACTTTTAGAACTGTGCAATAATGTAATTGCGGATCAGAATATTGGTTAGATTCTGATTAAATCTTTCGATGTTTTTAAAAATCATTTATACAGGAATAGAGGGTGAGTATTGGAAAAAGTAATGATTTTAGTCAATGAGGAATTTAAGAAATATGCTGAGCAAAAAGGTGTAACCGTAAAACTAACTGAACCAGCGGTCAGTACAGGAAGCGTTAAAGTTGGAGCCTCGATTGATCAAAATGAGTTGAAAATCGATAAAGATCTTCCATTCTTATAGGTCACGTTTAAAGTCATTGGCGACAAATACTACGCCCCAGAGGACTTGTCTTTTGCACCAAGTGCGTTCAAATATAAGAAGACATCAAACTCAAATCCTGTAAATATCCGTGTATTTAAAGATAAGTCATTTACGATTCTGGCTGGACACTCTGTCGTGAATGGAAATATTCTGCCTGAAGCTTTCTATAAAGAAAATGGACAATTGGATTATTCAATTGACTATTCTAAGCTTGGGGCGAAAGTCTATGCAAAAGTGGCAGATGGTAATACCTACGAAGCATCTGAAATCTTTGCTAATGGATACTTTACAATCGATAACCTTCCATTATCAGAAAAAGAGTATGAAATCTATGTTAAAGTACCAGGCCACCTTACAAGCAAATTAACGACAAAACTTGTGCAGAATGTCGATGGAGAACTAGCAGGGGTACGACTGTTAGCGAAAATGGATAAAAACGCTGCAGGTGATGTCAATGGGGACATGATGGTTGATATCCAAGATGCGATCATCTCCGTTTTCTCATACGGAAAAGAAAACGCTGGGGTAAATAAAGGAGACGTTAACCAGGACGGAAAAGTAGATGAAACCGATCTTCGATTCATCGAGAAAAATTTCTTGGAAAAAGGACCTGATGCCAAAGAGAGTAAAAAGCCAAAAGAAAAACATGGCAAGGTTACATTGGAAAAATTATTCCGTTCCATTGGTCTTGAACTAATAGAGTGACAAGCATTCAAAAATGCCAGGATGATATTCCTGGCATTTTTGAAAAAAATAGTAACAAATCCCCTTTATCAGCCAGAATTAATTAAAATGTCCGCCAGCTCAAGTGCTTTGCCTTTTTCGTCGGTTTCCAAATAATAATTAAAAAGTTCCTTTTCGTATCGCTGTACTAAAGTTACATAACCACACTTTTTTAAATATGGTAAGGCGTCAGAACTTAAGTAACTAAAATATTCACTCTGTTGATTGTTGATCAAATAGAGAAGAAGCTTGAAACTGATTAGATATAAATACTGGTTAATCTCCCTTGCCACCGATAAACCATCTCGGCAAAGGGTTATTAATTCATGTTCCGATAATAGATTCCCTTCAAAACAGCTGCGAATGAACCCTTCTAGGGAGGTTAAGTATACTGCTGATTTTTTTTTAAGAACCATTGATTGTTGATACATTCTGCTGGCATCTTCGTATTTGTGCCTGCTATAGTGTTCAAATGCTAAGTTGTGCAGCAGTCTTGCCTTTTTATCGGAGGCTTTGCACTGCTCGCAGGTATGGATTAGTGCTTTATACTGCTCGACTATTTTTTGAAAATCACGGTATCCTTCACTTTCTCGTGTCATCAGCATGATCATTTCTGCATCAATCATTTTAAGTATATTATTAGTTTTAATAAAATATTGCAGAGATTTCTCTGCATAGTAGTAGGCCATTATTTTTGAATTTACGGCAAGATAAGAAGTGGCAAGGTTTAGATAATACTCAGGATTCTTATAATCTTCAGGGTTAATTGTTTTTAATATATTGACAGCTTTTATCATATCCTGTTTAGACAAGTAAGAAATACCTAAAAGATGCTTCAGTAAGTTACTCTCGTAGGGTGGTAAATTTTTATTTTTAATTTGTATCACTTTAATGATTATATCGGCCTGCTCTAAATTATTATGCATAAGATAGTATCTTGCCTTTAGCAGTTCAAAAAGAATTTGATAATCTGTGATCTGAAGTAATGGTTCTTTTTCCAGCTCGTCTTTAATCTTTTTAGCTTCATCAAATAGTTCCTTTATGATTGCATCATGCCAGTGATTTAAAAGCTTCTTTGTATTTTTATATCGCTTTACCTCCTCTTCAATATTAATTCCGAGCCGTTTCGAAAACAGCGAGGTGATTTGCCGGGAATAATCTGTCATCCCCCTCTCAATTTTACTAACATGTGTATCAGAGCAAATCCCCTCACCAAGCTGCTGCTGTGTTAATTTAGCTTTCTCTCGATAAAATTTAATAATTTTTCCTTCATACATGCAAAATTCACCCCGTAGCTGCAAGTAGAATTTTTAAATATTAGTCTGGTAATTTGAATTCTTTATATCAGTGTTGGCTCTATTATATTGGGATTTGATGTAATTATATTTTTAAAAAATTCTATCAAATTAGCAAATTTTTCGCTCTTAAAGGAAGGAGTTAGAATGTCCAGCAAGAAGTGTTACGTTATAGTTCTTTTAATAGTTATGTTTATAGGTGGTTGTCAGGGCACTAAAGGAGAGAATGCCTATCAAAAAGAAGACAAGGTGGTGGGAAAAAAGATGCATTCGTCAGCCAAGGTAGATCCATCCATTGACCTTTCAAGCAATCAGTACGTACCCATTATCATTGAATTCAAAACCAAGCCAGCAAAAATAGCTGTTTTGGAAGCAAAAGAGAAAGGAATCACACTGACATTAGAGGAAGCTAAAAGACAAGTTGAACAAAATCATCAAACGTTTCGGAAACTATTAACAGTATTAGATGAAAAAAATATCCCTTATAAGGTCAAACACACTTACAAAACTGCGTTTAACGGAGTTTCCATGGAAATGCCAGCTAATGAAATAAAACGATTATTGAGTTCTTCTGTTATTTCTAAAATTTATCCTAACAAACAAATTCAGCTTGACCCGCCTATTAATCCTTCAGAGCAGATGTAAGACAGATCTGTCAGGTGTTCAACTTGGGGAAATAATAAAGAAACCCAGCTAATCTTATGTGAAGAATAGCTGGGTTTTTGGTGTTAATCTACTTTTTTATAATCCTGCCCTTTTGAAAGTAAACTATAGCTCAGCCATTGATTTTCAATTCCATCTGTGATCTTTTAATCCTATTGGGATATAATGATAGGTTTATTGGCATGACTCTTTTGTCTCGTTGAATAGCCCATGTAATTATTTCCACGCATCCTCTAATTTAACTGATATTTTACTATTTTTTCCAAATCTAGGACTATATTTATTTTAAAAAATAGAATTTGATGAATTTTTTCAAAAGTTAAATTTCATCAAATTTAAATAGAATGGATTTATCACCAGACATGAAAGAAGGGAAAGACGAATGAAAAAGAAGATTACCAAAAATGTCGCATTGTTGGCACTTAGTACAGGTCTTGCATGCAGCAGCCTTGTGCCAGTCACCTTTTCACAACAGGTTCATGCACAGTCAGCTTCAGGAATTGAACAAGTGCTGGCAAAGCTTACCCCAGAACAGCGTCAAGCGATTAAACAATTACAAACGAATGCCCAAGGAGGGCTGCAGCTATCTCCTGAAGTAGATCAAAAGAGCAGCGATTCCATTTCTGTCATTGTTCAATTTAAGGACATGCCGGAAAAGACGGCGATGCTGGAAGCGGAAATAGAAGGAAAAACCCTGTCTAGCACAAAAGCAAAAGAAAAAGTAAATGCATCGCATGAAACCTTTCAAAAGGATCTGCAAACGATTTTTAAAAATGAGTTAAAACAAAAGAAATCACCTTACAAAATCAAGCGTGCATACAAGCATGCATTTAATGGTGTGGCGATGACGATCCCTGCCAACAAGGCAAAAGCGCTGCTTGAATCTGATGAGGTAAAGGCTGTTTGGAGTGATTTGGAAGTTCAAGTCGAGCCGCCTGTAACAGAACAACAAAAATCACAGGACAAAGCAGAACCAAATAGGACGATTACGTTTCCTGGCATTGAAAAGCTTCATCAAGAAGGCTTTACGGGCGAAGGTGTGAAGGTAGGGATTCTGGATACAGGAATCGATTATAATCATCCTGACTTAAAAGGTGCCTATAAAGGCGGATATGATTTCGTGGATAACGATAATGATCCGATGGAAACAACGTATGATGATTGGGTGAAAGCTGGAAAACCATATGGAGTACGAGCCTATTATACCCAGCATGGAACTCATGTGGCGGGAATCATTGCTGGCCAAGGGACGAACGAGTCTGACACTGCAGTAACCGGAGTAGCACCGGATGCTGATATTTATGCATATCGTGTGTTAGGTCAATACGGTACGGGCAGTACTGGGACGATCTTAGCCGGCATCGACCAAGCAGTGGAGGACGGTATGGATGTGCTGAACATGTCGCTTGGTGCGAACTATAACGACCCGCTTTATGTGACGAGTATTGCCGTGAACAATGCCGTGCTGGCAGGCGTAACAGCAGTGGTGTCAGCAGGAAACTCAGGGAACGGAATGTATACACTTGGTTCACCTGGCACCTCTCCATTAGCGCTTACAGTCGGGGCCAGTGACACTTCTATCACGATTCCTACATTTAAAGGAACGCTTCATGCAGATACAAATGTATCTGCGGATTTAAAGCTGGTTGCTAAAGGGCTTGACGACAAAATAGAAGAATTAAAAGGACAAAATTTGCCGGTTATAGATGGAGAGAACGGTTCTTATAATGGCAAAGATTTGAATGGAAAAGTTATCCTTGATACACGCGGATATATTGATCTTCGCTCTATGATAAATAATGCGAAAAAAGGAGGGGCGAAGGCTCTCCTATTATACAACGCCTATCCGCTGGAAGATGTGTATTTAGGAGAAGGGTTTGATTCTATCCCTGTATTCTCTCTAAGCGATGAACGAGGAAATGCAATGAAGCAAGCACTAGCTTCAGGGAGTGCAACATTCTCCTTTGATGCAATGGGTGATCCAGTTGTGACTGGAGGAGACGTATTAGCTGACTTCAGCTCTCGCGGTCCATCCCGCGTATTGTATGATATTAAGCCGGAAGTAACCGCACCAGGGGTATCTGTCATGTCAACAGTACCGTCTTATATGCATGGAGAAGATCAAATCGGTAATTATCAATATGCATATGAATCTTTATCTGGTACATCCATGGCAGCGCCAAATGTTGCAGGAGTAGCTGCGCTTTTAAAACAAGCTGATCCGGACATGACGCCAGCAGATATCAAAACGAGGCTCATGAATACAGCGGATCCATTAAATGGAGAATATAGCGTATTTGAAGTAGGCGCAGGACGAGTGAATCCGCATAAAGCGGTTCATGCTCAAACAAACATTCAAGTAAATGACGAGACGGAAACGAGTAATGGAGGAGCCGCCACTCTTGCAGATGAAGGAATCCAAACGATTAAAGAGACGACCGGTGCCCTCAGCTTTGGCGCACAGACAATAGATGGAAAACATATAAGAGAGATGCGCTCTGTCACGCTTTACAACAACAGCGAAGAAACAAAAACATACGAAGTGAATGTTGAGTTCCAAACATTGGAAGGAAGGTTTGCCAACGATTATTCCCGCGTAGCCAATGATGCGGCTGCCAACGGTGTCACTGTGGAGACAAAGAAAACGGTGAAAGTGAAAGCGGGTAAGAAAAAGAAAACCGCGGTGACGATGCTAATTCCAAAAACGGCTGAATTAGGAAATTATGAAGGATACGTTGTGTATACGAATAAAGACAATCCAAATGAAACTTATCGAGTCCCATTTGGCATTCATACAGCGGAAGAGGGCATTGATCATATTGAGGCAAGTCCTCCTGCCTTTACAGTAGCGAGTGAAGCAGGCTATAACGGATTAAAATGGGGTGTTGGACTTTACTTCCAATTAAAATCTCATATGCGTTCATTGGATCTATTCTTGGTCGATCCGAAAACGAATAAAGAAATCGGATTCCTTGGCTCCTTTGACGGCATGGGTGCAGATGAGCATATTGAATATCGTCTAGGCGGCGCTATGAACGAGGGGTATTACTATCCGTTGACGGGAGATCCGGATAACCCGATTGCGTATGATACGGCACAAACTAAACCAGGGTTATACAAAATCAAGATGGTTGGGACTAATGATCATGGGAAAACCTTTAGTTCAGATACCCCGGTTTACTTTAGCGTTACACAGCCAACACTTGATCTAAATGTGGACTCTGGTGTGGTTGAATATAGTCCGGATCAAACAACGGTCCCATTAACAGGTTCTGTGTACGATCCGGGTGTGGAAGAAATGAAAGCCGGCGGCATGGATATATCTCAAGCCAATAATAAATTTGTCTACCAGTTTGGTAGATTCACAACCGAGGTTCCATTAGACGCTGACGGAAACTTTACGTCAGAGCTATCACTGATCCCGGGTGTATCAGTGCTTCCGGTGACCATGTATGCAGAAAACATGGCGACAGTTCGGAACTATTCTAGCGTTAAACATGTATATTATGTGAAACAAGGTACTCAGTATGGGACAGCTATTCCTGATAAACAGAAAGTAACAGCGGGCGATACGGTGACGCTTACCATTTCGATGAACAATTTGACTAACATGAAGCAAGCGATATATTCATTTATAAATCCACTATCGAACGCCGAACTGATAAGCATTAAACCTCACTCGTCTTTGAATGGGAAAGTGGATATTCAGACAGTGAATACGGATGTAGAAATGGATGGACGTACGAGGAAGAAAACAGACATTACCGCGACATTAACCGATGATGCGGCACAAACAGGAATAAGCGGATCGTTTCCGATGGTGGATGTCACATATAAAGTGAAAGAAGATGCTCATAGTGGAGAAATAAATTTAGAACAATTCAAATCATCTTATACCAATACAGATGATACTATGAAATCCGTAGATAGCATCACGATTCCTTACCAGGTGGAACGAACGCATTCCGTTCTGAAGTCTTGGGTCAACCCAGAAGCATTCGGGAATCCTTATATTCCTGGGGAACCATTATCACAAATTGATTTCGTAAAAGCGGGTGCAAAAGTGAACGTAACAGATGAAGCCGGAAATGAATATCCAAACACGCTTGGAACTAGTGTTTTTGGTTGGTCTTTCCATTCAAAATTACCGCTAACGGATAAACCATTCACGGTAGAAGTAGATATGCCAGGACATTTCACTGTGAAGAGAACCTTTACAGTCGGCTTGAAAGAAAATGGTGAAATAAAACCTTTTACAGAAACAGTTTATTATAGACCTGCACATGCCGGGGATGTGAACAAAGATAATGTGATTGATGTAAAAGACGCACTTTCCATTCAATCGAATTGGAGCACAGACAAACGCGAAGCAGATATCAACTTTGATGGTGTAGTAGACGCAAAGGATATGCAATATGTCATCAATAATTACTTGATGCAAAACCCTTGGATGGATAATTCACCAACACCGGTTAAAACACATAATGGACAAACATTAGATAGTGTGTTGAAGGCATTAAATATACAGTAAGAAAAATACGGGAGCAGCGGCCAAAAGGCCGTTGCTTTTTTATGAGGTTCCTGTAATAAAGAGCAGATAAATCCCTTTAGGGGCGAGGGGACAGGTGCATTGTCCGGAAGGATCACTTTTCTTGGACGTAGATCCCGTCACTTTGTCCTTCACATAATGTTAATAATTGAAATTAGCTGTTTCAAAGGCTATTGTTCAAGAAAATAAATGTTTTCGAATCTTTTGCAGATTATATTCGTAAATTAGAAAGTGTGAGGAAGCGGGGTGATGATATTGACAAAAACGAGAAAAATGATGACGGGCATTACATCAACGGCACTTATGCTTGGTCTTTCCGGCTGTGGGTCAAAGTCTCAGGGAAATCCTCCTCTGCCTGAGGATTCGAGCTGTACTGATTGGGAGTGGGACGAAGATGACGGTGTATGGGAATGTGATGACAGCCGTTCCAGTTATTATAGACATTATTATTATGGAGGCCAATATTTTAAAAACAAAGCAGCTTTGTACAAAAGCAAGGATTTTCTAACCTATAAAAATAGCTCGTCTTTTAAAGGGGGAAGCAATTCTGAATCGGGACAGAAAAGCTCTGGGTTTGGAAGTGGTTCAAAGAGCTATGGAGGATAAGGCTTAGGGTAAAGAATTGATTGAAAGGGAGTATGTTTATGAACTTATATGTAAATTTTGCTTCGTATTTAGGAGTAGCGCTGCTTCTTTTGGCTGCCGGAATTGTTCTGTTTATGATCAGTACACCAAAATTGAAGGAAATTAGCTTAATTGCAGAAAAGAATGTTTCGGCAGCATTGGTGCTTGGAGGAAAGATTATTGGTCTTGCCATTGTTTTGGGGGCTGCAGCTGAATACTCCATCTCACTTTTCGACATGGTCATATGGGGAATAATCGGCATCGTTTCGCAGGTAATCGTATTCATTTTGGCAGAAGTTATCACCATTCGTTTCAGTATCCATAAGGCAATCGAAGATGATAACCGTGCTGTAGGTGTCATGCTGTTTTCCTTATCATTGGCAATCGGCTGGATCGTGGCAAAGTGCCTATCTTACTAAGAAAGCTGGTTAATGGATGAAAAAGCTGACGTATTATATCGACAAAGGGAAAGGCGAATACGAACCTTTTTATGAGTATACCACTCAATCTGTGGGAATTGATGAATTATATGCCAGGCAGCTATGCACTTATTTTATCATGAGAGGCCAGCAGTACGAGCTTATTTCCAACGAGATGGATGGAGAAGAGGAGATTCTCGTCATTAAGGACATAGGAAGAAATCCACATGTGCTGGATGAAAAAGTTTTCCGCGGAAAAGGGCTGAATATCGAGTTTCGCAGATACCGTGAAATGGAGAATTATAAACTGCTTTCCATTATCCCCTGTCAAACTCACTTTGACATCATTCGCTATCTTTTAAAAGATATTGTTGATATTCCCGGAATTGGGCAAAAGCAAGTGACCTCTACGGAAATCGACGAGGATCGGGGCGTATATGTTCTATATATCAAGGACATAGGAGAGAAGGAATAGTGGATAAAAAAGCCTACCATGAAAAAAGAAACAGGTTTTACCGCAAAATAAATCATTTCTGGGCCGATCTATATGGGGAAGAATATGCACTATATGATATTGCCTATATCGATAGAACCGAACTTGAACGTATTCGGACTGTCAGTGATAGAATTGGCAAAATATTTTTTAAAGTGTGCAGCCTGCTTCGAGAAGTGCCAGATCGGACACTTATTGAAATGGGATTTCCGAAAGAAACGCTTTCGTTCATCAGACTGAAAAGCGTTGCCTCAGACAGCGTTATTGCCCGGCTTGATCTAATCCCATACGGAGCTGGCTATAAATGCATCGAAATCAATGCAGATACCCCAACATTTATTAAAGAGCTTTTCCGTGTCAATAGTGAGGTGTGCAAAGAATTTGGAGCAGAAGACCCAAACGAGGGAATGGAATTTCTACTGAGTAAAGAAGTTTATGGAAGTATTGAACAATATGCTCGGAAATTGAATTTGAAAACACCCAATGTTGTCTTTACTGCCCATGAAGACAATCTCGAAGACCGGGAAACCGTCCGATATATTCAAGAGCTTTCCGGTGTGGCTTCTAATTTTATCCCTCTTCACAAGCTGCAGATTCAAAGAGGAATTGGGCTTTTTGATGAGAAGGGATCCAGAATTGATATATTATACCGCCAGACTTTCCCGATTGAGAACTTAATTTCCGATAAGGATGCAGATGGAAACAGGATTGGTTTATGGCTCCTGGAACTGGTCGAGGCGGAAAAGCTTGCGATTATTAATCCCCCTTCCGCATTTTTGCTGCAAAACAAAGCGGTACAGGCGGTTATTTGGGGATTGCACATGGAAGAACATCCATTTTTTACAAAGGAAGAGCATATATGGATTGAGGAATCCTTCCTTCCGACCTATCTTGAACCGGATTATTTTATTATGTCAGGCCTGCCATATGTCAAAAAGCCTGTATTTGGAAGAGAAGGTGATACGGTTGAAATATATAATCAGGAAGGTTTCCTTACCCATGCTGACGTCCAGCAATCATATGCTGAATATCTGCCAGTTTACCAGCAATATGCAGAGCACCCTGCTGCCCATTTCAATAGTGAAAAGGGAATACAGAAGGGCAGACTTTTATTGGGAAGCTTCCTGCTTAACGGGAAACCGTCAGCTGCAGGATATAGAATAGGAGGAGCGATTACAAATAATCTCTCCTATTATTTGCCGTTCGGGATTAAAAAAGGGGGGTGAAAAAATGTGGATTCTACATAAAGTTTTTTTGAAAATGACGAAAATAAGTATATTGCAAGCATTGGCTCTTGCGCTATTTCTCATTGTCTTCAGCAGCATTACGATGAGGGCAGCCGAGCCGGAAACATTTCCGCGTTTTATTGATGCTCTGTGGTGGACGATGACCACACTTGTCACAGTAGGGTATGGAGACTATTTTCCGGTAAGTGATTTTGGGCGAATCTTTACCATGCTGCTTCTTTACACATTTGGTATTGGCGCAATGGGTATCATCATAGGGAAGGTCTTTGAAAGCTTCAGCATGTACCGGAAATGGAAGGAGGAAGGAAAATTGACTTATTCGGGAAAAGGGCATTATATACTCATTGGTGCATCAAAAGAAAAATTGGAAAATGTGGTGGAGGAGATCCTTCACAGCAAGCAAAAATGTGATGTTGTCATTGTTGACCATTCTGAAAGAACACCCATGGAGCATGAGAGGATCCATTTTGTCAGCGGAAATCCTGCTGAAGAGGATGTGTTAATGAAAGCCAATATTCTGGAAGCAAAATCAGTTGCCATTTTTTCGGATGACCGAAATGACCATGCTGAATACTCCGATGGAAAAACACTTCTTATTGCTTCCAGGGTTGAACATATCTCAAAGAAAAATGAGAAAAGCATCTACACCATTGTTGAAATTAAAAAGGATAAGCACGTTTCCTTGTTTGAACACGCAAACGTTGATGAATTAATCCTTTCAAATGACTCTATCTCCCGTCTCATGGCTCATGCGGCCATCAATCACGGTTCAAGCAAGCTTTTTAATCAGATGCTGAGCAGCTCTGAAGGAGAGAATCTTTATGAAATTAAGGCTAAACCGCATTGGAGCACATACAGGGATGCAGCGATGGAACTTTTTGAAATAGGAGCGACTTTAATTTCGGACGGCAGTTCTCTTGATTTAGCCCGCCGTCATCATGAATTAATTCCTGAATCAGCGAAATTATTTGTGATTTGTGATGAGACTACATATCAAAAAATTATTTCATAAAGATTTATTGTATTAGTCCTATTTTACGCTTGAAAAATTATACGAATGGTATAACCTTTGACACTTCTGAAGATGAACCTGATATGCTTCAAACATCTGTCCGGGCATTAAATATACAAGGATCTGGTGGAGGAAAGTTTACCATTAAAGATGAAATGGCCAAGTCAAAAGGGAAAAATGTAATTGAAATTGATATTAATTATACGAATAAAATTCCTGGGGAGCTGGATTTAAGCAAGGCATACGTCATTGTGATAGGGGAGGAATTAGCGAAATCAAAAGGGATTTTGCCATTGTTGGAACCGATTGGAAGATCGAGGTATGGAGATATTACTTCAAAGGTGATGATTGCAGAAGGAAGAGGCACGGATATCTTGTCCATTCAAATGGAGAATAGTCCATTAGCATTTAGATTATTAAAGATGTTCGGAAACGCTGAGGAAAGAACTCACATACCAAAAGAAAACACTTTTTCGATATGGAATAAGATTACAGACCATGAAGATTCCATAATCCCACTCGTAAGAAAATCGGGTCCCAATCAGATCGAAATTTCAGGTACTGCTCTTTTTAATGGGGATAAATATACCGGATATTCTCTGTCACCTGAGCAATCCACATTACTATTAATCATGGACAACCGTTTTAACAAACTCAATTTTTTTAATATAGACCATGACAATAAAGAGATGAACCCCTTTGCCATTATTATTAATAGAATCAAACACCAGACAAATCTAAAGCTGGATGAAGATAATAAAGATGGGGAAATTGTCTTTGAGGTAGATATCAAATTAGATGCAGAAATCAATTACTATGAAGGC
Organism: Cytobacillus oceanisediminis; assembly: GCF_004366035.1. Lineage (GTDB taxonomy): Bacteria > Bacillota > Bacilli > Bacillales > Cytobacillaceae > Cytobacillus > Cytobacillus oceanisediminis_C. The sequence goes on along the minus strand of NZ_SOEE01000013.1, from coordinate 17,440 downwards.
ATAATATCAAATAATGACATTAAAAAATTTAACAGACTTGCTTCTGATTACTTAACTGACCAAGCAAATAAAGTGACAAATATATTAATTGATGCTGAAAGTGACGTACTAGGTATCCAAAAGGAAATATCAGTTCAGTACCCGCAATATCTTAATAATAAAGAATGGAAAAATGTTTATAGTAAGATTCAAATTAAACCAAATTTTAGTGTTGAAATAACGGGTACCCAAAATATAAAGTAACTTTCAATTTTATACAATAATGTAATTGAACAAAAGTGAATTAAGTTACTCATTGATAATAATGGGAGAGGAGATTTTTCAGAACTTTGAATTAGAGGGATTAGTGGAAAAAGGGGACCAGAAACTAACGAAGCTGTTGAGCCAATATTTCACTAACCGCTTAGAGGATCTCCAGAATATGTCCATGCCGATTGTTGTAGGAATAGGAATCCAAAACAATGAGATGTAGCAATGTAAGATAGCGCTTCGAAAGTATTACTTTCGAAGAGAAAGTGCAAAATGCAAAAGCCGAGATTGTTTATTACCATTTGATGTTGAAATAGCAGTTAGTCAGGAGAAGTGACTAATTAAACTTCTGACTTTAGTGTAAAAATAATGAGTCGCAAAATATAAAATAACCAGTTAGAATAGATTGTATAATTGATATTGTAGAATTGATAATCCCCTATTTGTATACATCAATATAAAAGTTCTGGTGATCATCGCTTATTATTGATTCCAAGAGAAAACCATTTTACCTCATTTTAAATATTCTTTTCACTGTTTTCTTTGGGACGTTCACTTCCTTCTGCAGTGACCCTCTATACTGTCATTCGACTCTAATAAAAAGTCATTAACAAGATATTTTCTTATTTGAAGAAACAAGAAAGCAGTCAAGGCGAAAATAGATGCTATCACTTAGGATCAAGCCATGAAGGGTGGACTTTATTATTGGCAAAAAGGAAAAGGTGAATAAATCATGAATGTTGCTCTATTTCAAGAAATTCAAAAATATATGCAATTAAAAAATTGGAATAAAACACAACTTTCAAAGGAATCCGGTATTCATATTAGCGAGATTAGCCGGATACTGAATAATAGGCAGCCGCTTTCTCTGCAAAATTTAGATGCAATTACACATGCTCTCGGCCTTTCTGAAGGTTTACTGTATTCATACTATATAAAAGAATGTCTAAACGAAGGAATTCGCATTGATAAGCGGAGAAGTATACAATTCTTGTATAAGTGTGCAGCAGAAGGGCGTAAAAAGCATTTTAGTAATTTGATAGATTTAATGCTGGAAGAAAATTCAAAAACATTTAGAAAGAAAAATTTATTATACATCTTTTCTGTAGCCGAAGAGCTATTTCAGGCAGGAAAAGGGGAGCAGGCTCTTCCACTCTATGAAGTTATTATTGAGAATGATTCCGATCGTTTTTCTGAAAATGTAGCAATCAGCTATTTCAGGAGATTTTATATCGTAAGATTGACAGACAAAGGCCAGCATGCACTGACTCATGTACTAGATCAATTGGCATACATGCCAATTGATATTAGGAAAGAAGCATACATGTGGATCATGGCAGATTACTATCGGCGGGAAGATTGGGGGCAAGTACTGATTTATGCTGAAAAATTAAAAAAAATGGAAGATGGAGGCGAGTATTATGGGCGGGCTTTGATGTATAAGAGTTTTGCTCTGACAAGATTAGGTGCCTCACTTGAAGAAGTATTGGACCTTATTAAAGAATACGCACATATAAACGAATTCTTTTCAGATATAGCTGTTGGAAATCGCTTTGTTGCCCTTTTGGATTTTGGACAGTTGGAATATGTGGATGAATATCTTTCCTGGCTGGAACATAGGGACGATATATATGCCGGTCTGCCGAGGATATTGGAGTCGTATATACAGTTAAATCGATTAGGGGATTCAAAAAGATTAATAGAAAGATTCAATCATGTCATTAAAGATATGGCCATAAGCAAGGAACCGTGGCTAAAAGAAAAGATGTATTGGGATTTTCGCTACGCTCATGCTTTGCTTCAATGTAAATGCAATCAATTTGAAAAAGGTTTAATGGATCTATTAGAAGTGGCAGCAACATCAAACAAAATAGGTAACATAGAAAGGTTTAAAAAGTGTCTGTTAGCCTTTTGGCAATACAGAATTTATGCTGATGCCCTCCATGAAGAGAAATATACCCAGTTATTAATGACTAATCAAGTTGAAGCTAAGTAGTTCAAAAAATTAATCTTTTATCTTAATAAAAAGCCAGGAAAATCCACAATCAGGATTCCTGGCTTTCTTTTATTAATGCTTTACTGTGATTTTCTTAGGTTCAGATGTTAACGATAAACCTTTTTCGTCTGTCCCTGTAACCGTTACATAGTAGTCTCCATTTGGATATTCTTCACTTGGATACCACTTCAAACCGTATATTGAATGTTCATCTTCGATATCTGCATATTCCAGCATATTTCCTTCTGAGTCAGAGATTTCAATGTGCCAGTCCAATCGCTTGTAACCAAAAATGAGCATAGATGCTGGTTTTGTTTCATTAATGTTGGATCCCGATACTTGCCAGAAATTGATGAACGGGTCTGCGTGAAGCAGCTCTTCGTTCCCCCAATAGTTCACCCCTACATTGTGTACTCCATCAAGGGCGGATATCATCACGATCTCAGGTTTTTCATCTGATATATACTCCATTGTTCCCGCCTCAAGGGATTTTCTCTTGCCATTCACCCAGAGCATACTTCCGGTATACCCGGTGTTTTCTTCTTGTACATCCCAAGTGATTTTATAGTTGCCATCTTCTTGATCTTCCACTTGAATGTTCTCAACTCCAGGGGCAGCTCCGTCCATTTTGAATGGGATTTTCGTCTGCTGCGGTTCTGCTCCTTCATAATTTAAAGTGCTTTCATACACATAATAATAATCACCATCAGGCAGTATGTTGCCTTCTTTGTCCCTTCCGTCCCATAATATGCCATCAAATCCGTAATAGAAGTCTCTGTAGGCCATGATATTTTTCCGGAACGCATTAGGACTGCCGTCTTCTGTGTATTCACTGAAATTCGTAATATCCGCGACGGTATTTCCGTCTTTATCCTGGACACTTAAGGACATTTCCTTCAAATTTCTGAAGGCTGTAAAAGAAGGATAAATTCCTGTCACAATTGAGTTTGGCGAATACCCAATCTTTTCAGGATTGAATTTGCCAGTGCTGTTGTCATAGCCCATTGGCAGGTTCAGCAGATCATTCCAAAGGACTGTATAAGGAAGATATGCATCGCCGTTTACAGGGCTTTCATCGATGTTGTCAAGTGAACCCCAATTGCCGTAGAAGCCCATGAATGGCATGGTCAATGTAGACAGATCCTTTACAGAGCTTCCTTTTGGAACGAAGCGGACATAACCTTCCACAAAGCGATCTTTACTCAGATTCTCCGGAAGAGTCACAGAGATTGTCACTTCGTCATCGCGGTGTGGCTTGTATTGGATCTTGCTTTCGCCTTGGGTTCTGCCGTTAATCTTTATAACAGCGTCTTCAACCGGGAAACTGTTTAATGTCAAGTACTCTTTATTCTTGCCTTTTACGGATCTCGTTTCTGTTTCATCCGTCAGTACATCTACCTGAATTTCAAATTGGTGATTCGCTTTTTCCAGCTTCTTCGCCAGAGGTTCTACATCCAGTGTAAAATCGAATGTTCGTCCGACTTCCTTAAGTGCTATAGATGCTGCCTGCTCGAGCGGTACACCAATCTGTTTTAATAGATAAGGTGTCTCTACTGCCTGTTCAATCTTCATGAGGCCGGATCCTTGGCGCCTTGGTGAATAAGGTGTGTTTTCATGCTTCGGATTTTTCAAAATGTCAGATGTGTTCATAAGAGCCATTTTTGCCTTCAAGACGGTTTCTTCATTTTTAGGCAGCCCTACTTCCTGGTAGTACTTTTGCAAAAGCATTGCTGCCCCTCCCGCTACTTGCGGACTCGCCATGGAAGTACCGCTCATAGCTTCATATTCATTATTCAGGACAGTTGAGGTGATTTTTCCGCCAGGCGCTGTAATTTCCGGTTTAAAGCTCAAGTCTGTCGGTGCCCCGTAAGAAGAGAAATCCGACATCGGCTCTGTAGCCGGGTTCTGTACCCACATGCCTTCATCTGAAAGACCCACTGTAATCCTTTCACCACTTTGAAGTCTTTCCATCAGTTTATTTCCTTTTTTCAGCTCAGTCGTGACAGCTGGAATGGAGTTCGGCGAGAATCTAAGGTTTGGGAAATCTGAAAGTTCGTCTGGAGGGATTACAATAAGTGCTTCCGCTCCTTTTTTGGCTACTCCATATTGAAGAGTTGTATATGTAGAATAAGATTGAGCTGGTTTGGCGACGGCAATCTTGCCTTCGAGGTCTAATCCATCAAGATCCTCACCGAAACCTTCGCCGGCAAAAACAAGCTCATATTCTGTACCTGCTTCAAGTCCTTCAGACAATTTTTTAGCAGATGATTGATTTTGGTATGCCAGCATGGTTTCATCGTTCAGCATAAGGGATTCGACTCTCATTAAGTCATTTTCGGAAGATGCTACTTGAAGCGCTGAAGGTGTAATCCCAGGATCACCTACCACCCCGATATCCGGATTTTTCGCCAATGGCAGGTCAGTGGTCGGCAGCAGGTTCTGCTTCGTGCTGTAAGAAGAATTACCTGCTGAAGCGACTACCAGAACACCGTTATCTGTCGCAAATCTGACTGCCCGCTGAACCGGATCGTTTGGGTCAACCATTCCTGCATCAGATCCCAAGCTCATGTTGATGACATCTGCTCCTGCTTCTACTGCATGATAAATTCCTGCTGCAATGTCATCGTCGTATGCGTATCCCCTCGAATCAGAAAACACTTTCTCAGCAATCAGCTGGACATCCGGCGCTACACCGACTGCTTTTTTCTGAGATTCTTCAAAAGCTCCGACAATTCCGGCCACATGTGTGCCATGCTTATTACTTGCCGGTATGACATCCGTATCTTTATCGGCCCAGTCATAACCTGTAGGGACTTTATCTGAATACCAGATGTCATTTACTTCCGTTTTATTCAATGTTGTCTGGATATTGACTTCATTGTATTTCGCATGTTTCTTTCCGTTTTCGGTAAGCTGAAGCGCTTCATGACTGTGATCGATTCCCGAATCCACAATTGCGACGACCATTCCGTCCCCTGTGTAATTGTATTTGGTCCATACATTCATTGCTTCAACAATTTCATTGCTATTTATATCGTGATGCTCATATGTTTTCGAGATGCGGATGTCCTTAACGCCAGCCGTTTTTTGGATCTTTTCTGCTTCTCCAATAGTTGTCTCCATACTGAAGCCGTAAAAACCTTCAGAATATGTATGAATTACTTCTGAGGCACTGCTCCTTTTTTTCATAAAGCTGCTCTTTACTTGTTTGACCTTCTGTTCAGGTTTTTCTGTTTTGTCTACTTCTACTTCAACTATTAATCTTATATTCTCTTTAGGATCGAACTTGTTTAGGCCCTGTCCGTATATTGGGTGATCACTTGCACTATCTTTCCATAGGTTATCTAATTCAGACCTAGCCTGTTTTGACAGAGGTATTGCCTGTCCATTCTGTTTTGGCAGTTCAAACTCTGCGCCAGCCGGTGTTGCAATGCTTCCGGCAATTAGAGCAGAAATACCGATTGCAGACATTTTTCTCTTAAAGGAACTCTTCATCTTCTCACCCTTTTTCATATTTTTTTTGAAGATACATAGATTTTTATCCCCTGTAAATTCTCCCCCCTTTGTTTATTGTTCAATTATTCATTTCTATTAATATAGAAATATCCCTATTGGGGGAATTTTTCAGTCCATTATGTCGAAAGCCAATCTATAGTTCCTTATTATTCTGTGAAAATAGATTTTCCATTTTCCTGATAGTGAAGAAAGACCGGTAAAGCCAAGGTGGTGATTGGGGGAATCCGCCTGCACACTATTTATGAATTGCTAGAAAGGCCGGTTCACAGATAAAAAATAGGGAGATACTCCTGGAAACAAAAGTTCTCTCCGCTATAATCGAATGTAATGGCAGTGCATCAAAAATGGCAGGTTAAACAAACGGGGCAGAATGCTTCAATAAAATTTTGTATAATGAGTATATAAAAAAACAAGTTTGGGGTGATTTGGTGTCAATAGTAGGCATTAATCATTTTTTATTTTCAGTTTCCAATTTAGAAACTTCTATTGAGTTTTATAAAAATGTGTTTGGTGCAAAGTTGGTAGTTAAAGGAAGAAGTACTGCCTATTTTGATTTAAACGGTATATGGCTTGCCCTTAATGAAGAAAAGGATATACCTCGTACTGAAATTTGCCAATCATATACACATATAGCTTTTTCGATAGAAGAAGCTGAATTTGATAATAAGTTTCGTAAACTAAAAGAATTGAAGATAAACATCCTGTCAGGTCGTCCAAGGGACGAAAAAGATAAAAAGTCTATTTACTTTACTGATCCGGATGGGCATAAGTTTGAATTTCATACAGGTACTTTACAAGACAGACTAGATTATTACAAAAAGGAAAAAACACATATGGAGTTTTACAATTAAATGATTATGCACAAATTTGCTGGGTTGAATCAGCTGCCTATTTCTGGCCGCTTTTTCTTTTTAAACAAAAGGGGTAGGTTGTCCGATAGGTAATATTCACCACTGTGTAATTCAGACGCAATTTATTCCAATAAAAAAACCGCATAACTGCGATGATTGTGCCATTCCTGCTTTCTAATATATCCCGTTTAAATTGGTACAAGAAAAGGCTATGAACAAACGAGATTACTGGATGAAGAAAGAATCTCTTTATTAACGAACATGTATAACAAGCTGAAAAATGCCAATCTCCTCAATTGATACTTTTTTCTGCAATTGATCTCCAAGTTGTTCTTTTAGATTCGCTACACGTGTATCAAAATCATTCAGTACTTTATTGCCAGTTTCTTCATTGTTAATGGCTTTAGCATAGAGTTTGCAGTTTTCTTTCCAATCCCCACCAAGGTTTTCAGCAAACACTGTTGGTGCAATTTGACTTAATTTGTCGTAGATAGCTTCTTGACGTACTTTATTTCCAATAATTAAGTCTGGTTTTAATGACATGGTGGTTTCTAAACTTGGCTCCAATTCAGTTCCAACGCTTTTAACATTTTTCATTTTTTCTTGAATATGGTCATACCAAGGATTACCTAACCAGGATTCAACTGCCCCTACAGGCGTTATACCCATAGAAAGTAATGCTTCTGTCCCTTCATTGTTAAAATGACTATTCGTTTTGGTGTACCTTGAATTTAAGTAGAACCCATTGCAATCTCTTTTTGCTCATGGTAATTTTCACTTTACTTCTTCTTTCAGCTTGTGGAAACACAAGTAATAAAACTAGCAGTAACGGGAAAGATAATGAGCAAAATAATGGAGGGAATACATACACAGTGGAACATGAAGAAGATGCTACGGATGTCACCTATATGATGTTGGGCAGGAATTGGGAGTCTAAGCGATATGAAATATTGTGATATTGTATTCAGGGAAAAAAATTGTTACTATAAAGATACGATTTATGAGAGGATTGATGGATGGACAATGATTAACTGATCTATATTTTTATTTGAAATGAATAAGTTCAAACATCAAAATATAGGGTTAGTCTATCCATTTTTATAATACACTTTTATTTGTCATGATTCCGTTGGCAAATTGGAGCTTCATGAATATCATTGAAAGACTAATCCTTCCAATTATAAATGGGAGGTTTTTTTATAGATCAAAGATAAGATAGGTAGTATTAAAATTTAATCTGAAAAATAAAGGAGACAGAGAAATGAGCACTTCAGACACTATTGTTACGCATGTAATACTCCGTATAAGTCGTTAGTATCCATCAAACTTATACGGGGAAAAAGCAGAATAGATGGGTATGCCGACTTTGTATAAAAAGAAAAATGAATTGATATACAAAGGAGGAATAATTATGTCGATGATAAAGGTACAAGACTTAACTTTTTCTTATCCAGGAAGCTTTGACAATATTTTTGAGGGTGTAAACTTTCAAATAGATACAGATTGGAAACTTGGATTTATTGGGAGAAATGGACGAGGTAAAACAACATTCTTTAATTTGTTATTAGGAAATTATGAGTATAGCGGGACAATCATCTCTTCTGTAGAATTTAATTATTTCCCTTATCCCGTATCGGATAAAAATAAGTATACGCATGAAATCCTAGAAGAGATTTGCCCACAGGCAGAAGATTGGGAATTTTTTCGTGAAATATCCTATCTAAATGTTGATGCAGAGGTCATGTACCGCACATTTAAAACATTATCAAATGGGGAACAAACAAAGGTATTGCTTGCTGCATTATTTTTGAATGAGGGCCAATTTCTTTTGATTGATGAGCCAACCAATCATCTGGATACTGATGCGCGAAAGGTGGTCTCTGATTATCTAAGGAAGAAAAAAGGATTTATTTTAATTTCACACGATAGAATCTTTTTAGATGGCTGCGTTGATCATATCTTATCTATAAATAGAGCAAATATTGAAGTACAGAGTGGTAACTATTCTTCATGGAAGCTAAATTTTGATCGGCAGCAAGAACACGAAGAGGCGGCAAATCAGCGTTTGCAAAAAGACATTGGGAGATTAAAGCAATCTTCAAAGCGTTCAGCAGGCTGGTCTAATCAAGTGGAGTCTTCCAAGAATGGGACAACGAATTCGGGCTCTAAGCTGGACAAGGGGTTTGTAGGACATAAAGCAGCAAAGATGATGAAAAGAGCAAAGAACCTGGAAACAAGGCAGCAAAAAGCGATTGAGGAAAAATCAAAACTGCTTAAAAATGTGGAAAAAACCGAATCATTAAAATTAGAGCCATTTGAATTTCAGTCCAATGAATTGATTTCTTTGGCTGATGTGTCTGTCAAGTACGGTGACCAAATAGTAAATAAGCCCATTAGTTTTAAAGTTGAACAAGGGGACAGAATTGTACTTGATGGAAAGAATGGAAGCGGAAAAAGCAGTATTTTAAAACTAATTCTAGGAACTCCGATTCAGCATACAGGCTCAATGAATGTAGGTTCCGGCCTTATCATTTCCTATGTTCAGCAAGATACCTCGAATTTAAAGGGGCTGTTATCGGATTTTATTGAAGAGCATAAAATTGATGAGACTCTATTTAAATCCATTTTGCGAAAGATGGACTTTGACCGGATACAATTTGAGAAAGATATTGCTCATTATTCCGGCGGCCAAAAGAAAAAGCTGCTTATAGCTAAAAGTTTATGTGAAAAAGCTCATTTATATATTTGGGATGAACCGTTAAATTTTATTGATATATATTCGCGAGTGCAGATTGAAGAGCTTATTCAAAGATTTAATCCCACAATGGTTATTGTTGAGCACGATCAGGCATTTCAACAAACAGTTGCTACAAAAATAATATTTATGTAGCAAAGAAGGAGAATTGAATATAAACCAGGTTAATAAACAATGCTATCTTTCTTTTAAAACCGGCTGTGATTGCAGCCGGTCTTTTTATTCAATAATTGGGGAAGTGTCCGAATTTCTTGAAGTTGTGAAGAGTTGTATTTGCATTTATTAAGCCAAATTTACGATATAACGGTAGTATTAGAATAAAATAATACTAGAAATTTCTCATGAATGCACCGGGGATTTAGTAGAAGAGTTGCGTTTATTTGAACGAAATGACCAATTTTTGAAAAAGAAAAGGAAATAATAGAAAATGGATATAATTTAATATATATCTGCATGCTAACTTTTATTTAGGAGTGGGAAGATGAGAGATATTTCGATATTAATTGCTGATGATGAGGAGGACATTGCTGATCTGGTTTCCATTCATTTAGAAAAAGAAGGGTATCATGTTATTAAAGTTTCGGATGGACAAGAGGCTGTTCGTGCAGTCGAGACTCAATCGATTGATCTGATGATTTTGGATATTATGATGCCGAAAATGGATGGATATGAAGTAACCCGCCGCATTCGCGAACAGTATAATATGCCAATCATCTTTTTGAGTGCTAAAACATCTGACTTTGATAAAGTACAGGGACTGGTCATTGGAGCAGATGATTATATGACTAAACCATTTACCCCTATCGAATTGGTTGCCCGTGTAAATGCCCATCTCCGGCGTTTTATGAAGCTAAATCAGCCTAAAACAGATAATAAAAACAGCTTGGAATACGGCGGGTTAGTCATTACTCCTGATCAGCGCACAGTAACCCTTTACGGTGAAAGCATCGTGCTTACGCCGAAAGAGTTTGACATTTTGTATTTACTTGCGAGTTATCCAAAGAAGGTATATAGTGTGGAGAATATTTTTCAACATGTATGGGGAGAAGCATACTTTGAAAGTGGCAACACTGTCATGGTACATATTCGTACGCTGCGAAAAAAACTTGAAGAAGGCGAGCAGAACCACAAATGGATTAAAACCGTGTGGGGAGTTGGGTATTCCTTCAATGGTTAAAATGGTGCACAGCTTTCGTTCAAAGATGGTGCTCTTATTTGGTTTAAGTATGATTTTTTCTGGACTTATAACGTTTATAGCCTTTAAAGCCCTGCAATTCTATTATCACGCAAATGCCCAATATGGTGACCGGCTGGAATATTATCGGAAAATCATGAAACAATTTGGCGACATTAATGTCTTTTTACTGCTGTTCATCCCGCTTTCGTTCATATTCTTTTATTTACTCACGAAGCGCTATTCCAGCTATTTTAACGAGATTTCAACCGGAATTCATCATCTCTCCCGGGGAGACTTTTCACATCATGTTCAAATAGAGTCAAATGATGAATTTCGAGATATTGCCCATGATATTAATTTGGCAAGTGAAAAATTGAAACAAGCTGTAGAAAGAGGAGATTTCTCGGAAAGCAGCAAGGATCAATTGGTCATAAATCTAGCTCATGATTTACGGACTCCGCTTACCTCTGTTTTAGGATATTTGGATTTGGTTCTTAAGGATGAGACCTTGACTAAAGAACAAGTCAGACATTTTTTATCAATTGCCTTTACTAAATCTCAGCGTTTAGAAAGACTAATTGATGAATTATTTGAAATAACTAGAATGAACTATGGTATGCTTCCAGTTGAAAAAAGGAGAATAAATTTAATTGACTTGCTTAATCAATTAAAGGAAGAATTGTATCCTGTATTTAAAAAGAATCAACTGGCTGCCCGGATGGATAGTACACCCCATCTACCTATTTTGGGCGATGGAGAATTGTTAGCACGTGTGTTTGAAAACCTTCTGACAAATGCTATTCGTTATGGATATGAAGGTAAGTATGTGGATATTAAAGGCTTTATTGATGCAGAAGAAGTGGTCGTTCAGGTTATGAATTATGGAGATAGCATTCCTCCGGATGAACTCCCGCATCTCTTTGATATGTTCTATACTGGTGACAAAGCACGAACGCAGCAAGAAGATAGCACTGGTCTAGGCTTGTTCATTGCGAAGAATATTGTGGAGCAGCATAATGGAACAATTACTGTTGAAAGCAGTGTCATCCAGACAGTTTTTGAAGTTCGTTTACCAAAGGAAAGTGAACCAATTAAAGAAGATTTGCTGTAAGTGTACAGGATTTAAGAAAAATTTAATATTTACCCTACTCTTTATTTTAATAGTTTTCCTTATTCTTTTAAGCAGAGAAGAATAAGGGGGAACTGAAGAATGAAGAAGTGGGGTTTTTTATTTTTATTATTATTGTGCTTAGGGTTAACTTTCGTTAAAATTGACCCTTTTTTTGAACCGAAAGTAGAAATACAAAACAATGATCAAAATGAAAATGATAAAGAAGGTAGAAGAACTTCTGAAAATATCCAAAAAGAGATTGAAGAAGAACAAATCTATCAAGGAAATCTGCTTTTGGTCAACAGTGAATATCCGGTTCGCCCGGAGAGTATTAAATCGGATGTCATCAATCTAGCAGCGTACAATGAATTGACAAAGGGCTACAGGCTGGTAAACAGCGAAATTTATTTGTCTGAGGACGTTGCCCGTGAATTTTCAGAGATGATCGCTGCAGCCGAAAAGGAAGGAGTTCGAAATTTCTCTATTACCAGCGGTTTTCGAGGCTTTGAAGAGCAAAGTGTGCTTTATCAAGAGATGGGTTCTGACTATGCCTTGCCAGCTGGATATAGCGAACACAATTTGGGCTTATCGCTTGATGTAGGATCCACTCAAATGAAGATGGCAGATGCACCTGAAGGAAAGTGGGTAGAAGAAAATGCTTGGAAATATGGATTCATTTTACGCTATCCAGAGGACAAGACCGACATAACAGGAATTCAATATGAACCGTGGCACATCCGCTTTGTTGGTTTGCCGCATAGTGTGATTATGAAGGAAAAGAATTTTGCTTTAGAAGAATATTTAGACTACCTGAAAGAAGAAAAACAAATCTCTGCTAGTATGAATGGGGAAAAATACATGATTACTTATTACCCGATTACTCAAAACAGGACGATTAGCGTACAGAAAAATAGCTATTTTGAGATTTCAGGTAACAATATAGATGGAGTAATTGTGACCATTCACGAATGATAAGTGAAAAAAGAAAACCGGCAGGATTGTTGAATAACATAAGCAAACCTTCAATAGATCAGAGGTGTTTTTCTAAGATATGACTAAAAAAACAGCACTTATTTTGACAACTATTCTTTTTCTTCCATTATTAATCGCCTATCTATGGTTTTATGGTCGATTTGGGCACTATTTGCTCAGGCTCATGTTTGGGATGGCAGCTTTTGATAGTATCTGGCCGGCCGCGGCTCTCTTTCTTTTGACCAGTCTGGTTATTTCGGCTAATATTTACCAGCTTTGCCGTGGGCAATTTTACAAATGGTTTGTATGGTTGGAAGGAATCTTGTATTTTCTAAGCAGCATGAATTTTATTCTTTTCAAGACTTACGGTGATGGCATTGCCAGAATTAATCTGCAGTGGCGGGCGGTCTTCTGGAATTCTAATGCAGAAACTTTGGCCAATATCCTGATTTTTATTCCTATTGGTTGGATGCTTTATCTTCTGTTTCGAGGTTTCTGGCGGACAATGTTCGTTGGATTGCCTTTGGTCCTGCTGATTGAACTCTCTCAATATGTTTTTCGTCTAGGTGTCACGGATGTCGTGGATGTGATGACCAACATGACGGGGATTTTGTCAGGTTTTCTGATCTTTGCTTTAATCAGGCTCTTTGGCGTCAAATTTTATGACAGAGGGATTTATTGGGCTTTTAGACAAGAAGGTTAGCAGACAAGACAAAAAGCGCCTTTTTGACACTTAATTAATTTAAGTCTTCGTAATAGGCGAACATGGCTATGTTGATGCAAGAGGTCGTCTAGAGTTTATAAAACTTACTTTAAGAACGTTTAAGATATTGTTAATAAACTTACACTTAAAAAGCTTCTTCTATATGAATCTAATTAAATAAGTATTTATATTTTAAGAAACACACTTTTTAATTGCCAAATACGTTCCTGTTTTAAGTTTATGAGGAAATTTACTTAAACGAACGGGTTCTTTTGTCTAATAAGGTGTCTTAATGATCTTCAACAATCGGGCAGGGCTTCTTACAGTGAATACCGAAGTATTTATTGAGGTGGAATTTAGCTATAAGGGAGGAATCTTTTATGGGAAAACATCATGCGTTAAAACTGTATGATTATCACGTTTGGGCGAATAAAAAGTTTTTTGAGCGCTTGAAAGAATTGCCCAAGGATATTTATGATCGGGAAATACAAAGTGTTTTTTCCTCGATTGCGAAGGCTCTTGTCCATATTTATATGACAGATACAATATGGCTTGGTGTAATGCAGGAGAATAGTATGGAAGAAGTTCAAGCTTCTATTGCCATTGCTCAAGAAAAGACAAAGGATAAAAGTCTTGAAGAAATGGAAAAGCTGTTTCAAAGTTTGTCAGAGGAATATCAAAAGTTTCTTAACAATGTTAGTGATTTGGATAAAGAGATTACCCCAGTGCATCCTAAATTCGGGCGTTTGGATACTCATTTTTCTGAATTGGTTCAGCATGTTGTTAACCATGGCACTTATCACCGCGGAAATCTTACGGCAATGATACGACAACAGGGTTATTCAAGTGTATCTAATGATTATGTTTTTTATCTTTATGATAGCACGAAAAAATAGGTTTTTGATTAACTTTGTTTCGAAAGGTAAGTAAGATTTTGGATCTAATTAAGACCTGAAGGAGATAAGACAAAAAGACAGAGTCAGAATTGGCAATGTACATTCACAGGATAGCAATCTTAGAGGTGGATTCTCATGAAACAAATTTCATAATCCAGCGACAATAACTTTCTTACCGAATCGCCAAGTATTGAAGAAATAAAAAAAGCCTTGATAAACAAGGCTTTTTCCTATGGAGAATAGGGGGCTCGAACCCCTGACCTCAACGCTGCCAGCGTTGCGCTCTCCCAGCTGAGCTAATCCCCCGAGTAGTGGTACAAGAAAAATTATAACCACATCGGAGTTATCTTGCAAGAGGAATTATTAAAAAATTTTACTGCATACTATCGATTTCCATGCACTGCACTCCAGGAATACTTGAAACGCTGTAATAAACATCCGTAGTTCTTCTTTTGTAGTCGACGGCAACTATCAGCTGTACCAGATGCAGATGTTCATCTTCCAGGTCTTTAATGCGAATATGTTTTATAGATATATCAAGGTCTTTTACCGCTGGGATGATGTCAGCAATATTTTCTTTATCCCTTACCTTCAGCTGCAGGTTAATTTCTTTTTCTCTTAAGCGTTTGGGACCAATTAAGCCCATAATAAAAGGAATTACCTCCACTGAAATAATCAGCAGCGCCACTCCGGCCATTGCTTCAATATAAAAGCCGGCTCCTACAGCAATTCCGATTCCTGCTGCACCCCAAATTAAAGCGGCTGTTGTAAGGCCCGAAATACTGTCATTTCCCCTCCTTAAAATAACGCCTGCACCCAAAAAGCCGATGCCTGAAACAATCTGGGCAGCTAAACGGAGAGGATCCATCGTTATGTTGATGTCATCATTGCCAGGAAACATATAAGCCGATTCTATAGACACGATAGTCAGCAGGCAGCTTACTATGGAAATAACTAAACTTGTCTTTAAGCCGACCGGCTTTCTTTTTAATTCTCTCTCCAGGCCGATAACAAGTCCAAGGACTGCTGAAATCCCCAGCTTCATTAATATTTCTATCTCTAAACTGCTCATAATATCTCCCGCTTTTTTATGTATTGTATATCCAAAATATGATTTTAAAAATCCTGCTATAATAAAACCATAGTAAAAGTTTGACTACACGTTGTAAAATGAAATATACCCTAATTATTAGGGAACAGAAACAAGGAGTATTAAAAATGTCAGATAAAAAAATAAATCCCTATGTTGCCCTGGCAATTGGTGTAATTTCTGTCTCAACCTCTGCTATATTGGTGAAAGTATCCAGCGCTCCATCGGGAGTCATTGCGTTTTACCGGTTATTATTTTCCGTCCTATTCATGTTGCCTGTATTTCTTATAAAGTATGTTCCAGAACTTCGTCTTATTACACGGAGGGATTGGATCTATTCCATCATCGCCGGTGTGTTTCTTGCCTTTCATTTTATTCTTTGGTTTGAGTCACTGAACTACACCTCTGTAGCCAGTTCTGCAGTCCTTGTAACACTACAGCCCTTATTTGCATTTGCAGGCACATATTTCTTTTTTAAAGAAAAGTTTACCTGGAAAGCAATATTAAGCGGGCTTCTCGCAATTGTGGGCAGTGTTATTATCAGCTGGGGAGATTTTCAAATCAGCGGGACTGCTTTGTTCGGGGATATACTTGCAATCATTGCCTGCGCCCTGGTAACGGCTTACTTAATGTTTGGGCAAACAGTCAGAAAAAGGTTGTCGCTCGTTACCTATACTTTTGTTGTCTACAGTATAAGCACTGTTACATTGTTTTTCTACGTGTTAATCGTTAATGAACCGTTAATCCCATACGGAACCAGTGACTGGGTATATTTTATATTACTGGCCCTAGTTCCAACCCTGCTTGGACACACATTATTTAATTGGTCACTTAAATGGCTAAGCACCTCAACTATTTCTATGGCCATCTTATTTGAGCCGGTTGGTGCTGCAGTTCTAGCTTATTATTTACTTCAGGAGTCGATTATATGGACACAAGTTCTTGGTGGAACAGTCGTAATTGGAGGAATAACTCTCTTCTTATTAGATGAGAGAAGGATTCGGATGAAAGAATGGAAGAAAAAAACAACGATTTCCGGATAAACGGATAACCTATCTATAGTTATATAAGAGAGAAAAATCTCCCTGAGAATGGGGAGATTTTTTTATCTAAATACATAAGTCAGAGCAGAAAAAATAAATGCGGCTGTAACTGAAAAGATGAAGGTGCCACCATAGACCTCTTCATCTGAATTTGCAATTTTAAGGCCTTCTGCATATGCATAAGCAAATAAAAATATGGCCATGATTACTGATAGATATAGTGCTGCGGTTTCCAGTGTCATTCACACACCTTCCGTTTAGATTAGAGTTAATAGATTTTATGAAAAATAACCAAAACTATTACTTTTTCTTTGTATTGATAGTTTATTAAAACTTTATTTTTCATCCTTTTGGCGGTTAATCAATAAAATAAGTATAAATTTAATTATTGTTTTAAAAAGCTTATAAAAGTGTGGAAAAGTGAACAAAGTTATCCACATGCTGTGAGTAACTTTGTTGACAACTGTAATAATAAGTGTTTGGTCGTGGATAAGTTTGTGGGTATGTGAGGTGAATGGTTCCGGAAATATGTTACTAATATAATGAATTGTCATAAGCTCTGGTGAAATGCGTATAAAATTGGTGTTAAGAAAATGTACACTTTATTAAATCTGGCTGCAGAACAATTTAAGTAAATGCAGTTTCATAAAGGCACCGTTTTTATTTGGTTCCAGAACAGTAATCTCTAATAGAGAAAGGATATATGATTAATATGTACTGAAAATATAAAGATAAACATTTTTAAAAATTATATTGCAAACATTTAATAAGTCATGGTATATTAATTCTTGTCCTCAACAAGGCGAGTTAAACTGAGAAAAAACATTTTAAAAAGTTATTGACTTGCTAATGGATAACATGTTATATTTATAAAGTCGCTTCTGAGCGATAAGGTAAATTATAGCAAAGAGAAATTGATCTTTGAAAACTGAACGAACAAAAACGTCAACGTTAATTCATTAGTCTTTTTTGAAAAGACAACTTATGAGCTTAATCAACTCTTATATGGAGAGTTTGATCCTGGCTCAGGACGAACGCTGGCGGCGTGCCTAATACATGCAAGTCGAGCGGACAGATGGGA
>NZ_SOEE01000012.1 GCF_004366035.1 Cytobacillus oceanisediminis | reverse complement strand
GAAGATTTCCATGTTGGAAACTTATACTTCAACCGCGGCTGTACAGGTGCGATCGTTGGATACCAGCCATTCGGCGGATTCAACATGTCAGGAACGGACTCCAAAGCGGGCGGCCCTGACTACATTCTTCTGCACATGCAGGCGAAGACTACTTCTGAAATGTATTAATAAACCTCCGATTGGAGGCGGGAACAGCAACTTGGTTGCTGTTCCTTTTTTATTGGATATTAGGCACTTTGAAGTATATGATGAAAATAAGCCTACAGATTGGAGTGATGCAAAAATGCCAAACAAAGCTTTGATTAATATCGATTACACAAATGATTTTGTAGCGGAAGACGGTGCCCTGACATGTGGTAAGCCCGGACAGCTGCTGGAAAAGAAAATCTCAGAGCTTACACAAGAGTTGATCGCAATTGGGTATTTCACTGTTTTTGCCATTGATGTTCATGATAAAGGAGACATCCATCACCCAGAAACGAAATTATTTCCGCCACATAATATCAGGAACACGGAGGGAAGAAATCTTTACGGTTTATTGCAGCAGGTTTATGAAACAAACAAAGACGCTGAAAATGTTTATTTCATGGACAAAACGAGATATTCTGCATTTGCAGGAACCAATCTCGAGATAAAACTGAGGGAGCGCGGGATTGAGGAGGTGCACCTGGTCGGTGTATGTACAGACATTTGCGTGCTTCATACAGCAATCGATGCTTATAATAAAGGGTTTAAAATAGTAATTCATAAAGATGCTGTCGCATCATTTGACCAGAAGGGCCATGAGTGGGCCTTAAGGCATTTTGCAAATACGCTTGGAGCAGAAGTAATTTAATGATTGCCTGCTTTGTAATTTAGCCGGCAACCAAAGGATTGATTCCCAGCTCAAGGCTGTAACTGTATTGGAGAAAGGACTTACATACAAAAAGCCCTCTCCACATAGGAAGAGGGCTTCTGCAATTAATTTTTAAGGACAGACTTATACTGATTGTACTGGTCCTGAACTTCTTTGGAAGGTGCCTTATCGAGAAGGCTGACGATGATAACCGCCAATCCTGCAAATAGGAAGCCAGGCGCCAATTCATACAGATCAAACAGTCCGCCGGTAAGCTGTGCCCAAACAATTACTGTTACAGCACCAACAATAATACCGGCAAGGGCGCCATTTCGTGTCATGCGTTTCCAAAACAGGCTCAGGATGATGACTGGCCCAAAGGCTGCACCAAATCCGGCCCAAGCATAACTGACAAGTTCCAATACCTTGCTTTCGGGGTTATACCCCAAGAAGATGGCAATAATGGCAATGCCCAGTACAGCAATTCTGCCAACAATCATTTCTTCCTTTTTGGAAGCATTTCTTCTGAAGATGGATTTATAGAAATCCTGTGCCAGTGCACTTGAAGAAACGAGCAATTGAGAGTCAACTGTGCTCATGATTGCTGAGAGAATGGCTGCTAATAAGAATCCAGCTACCCATGGATTAAATAGTACCTGTGAAAACATAATGAACACTGTTTCAGAATTGGCAAGCGGTGCATCTGCAAAATAGGCGATACCGGCAAACCCTACAAACAGAGCTCCAAATAACGAAAGAACCATCCACGTCATGCCGATCAAGCGGGCTTTTGGAACATCGTTTGTTGATTTTAATCCCATAAAGCGGACCAGGATATGCGGCTGTCCAAAATAGCCAAGCCCCCAGGCCAGCAGGGAAACAACGCCTACAAACGTGGCTCCTGAAGCAACATCCAAATGTGTTGGATCGATTGCACTGATTTGATTTAATGTTTCATTCCATCCGCCAAGCTCCTGAATCGCTACTATCGGAATGATTATCAAGGCTAAGAACATTAAAATACCTTGAATAAAGTCTGTCCAGCTGGCTGCCAGAAACCCGCCAAATAATGTATATGACAAAATAACAGCAGCTCCGACCCAAAGCGCGAGGGTATAATCCATCCCGAATGAATTTTCTAATAGAATGGCACCGCCGACTAGGCTGGAAGAAGTATAGAAAGTAAAAAAGACTAATATGACGATTGCAGAAACTACCCGTAGCAATTTAGAAGTATCATGAAACCGGTTTTCAAAATACCCGGGAACTGTAATCGAATCGTTGGCTACTTCTGTGTAGACACGCAGTGGCTTAGCAACAAACTGCCAATTCAGATAGGCACCGACTGCCAGACCGATAGGAAGCCATATTTCACCCATACCGCCTAAGTAAACAGCTCCAGGCAATCCCAGCATTAACCATCCGCTCATATCAGAAGCTCCGGCACTCAAGGCTGCAACTCCAGCTCCAAGCCCTCGTCCGCCTAAAACATAATCAGATAAATCTTTAGTCATTCTGGCTGCAAGCACGCCAATCAGCAGCATGCCAACCAGATAAACAATAATGGCAATTAACGTTGGTATATTTATATCCATAATTATTTATCCTCTCCTTTCAACAAAATATGAGATGCCTGATAGTACGATCAATAATGGCATGGGAATAAGAAGCCAAAGCCACGTCGCCATAGTGAAATCCATATGTTCACCTCCATATTCTATTAGTGTCCCCATTAAAAAACATACGTGGAAAAAATTTCGTTTATACAGGAACATACAGTTTTGTGTTTGTGGAAAAATTAGTTTGGGGAATGAGCCACTTTGGAAAGACGTTTATAATCATAACATAATAAAGGTTGAGGGACAAAAAATCTAAAAAACTATAAAGTTATAAATGTATAAAAATACGTTATTTCGCATTAATTTGCTGTTATATCACATATATCAACATATCTATTCATCTAAATTTATAAAATTAAGTTGGCGAAAAGAGCAGTTTTATTGGGTAGATTAGAGAATTAGCGGTAAATTTTGAAAATTTTTTTAAAAAGGGGTTCCCATTAAGAATTCTCTGTTATATAATACGATACATAGATTGTTTATTGTGTTATAACAACGTAGATTGATATCATAACAGTTAACAATTTTATACCTGTTATGATACAGACAGAAATGCATTGCAACTGGGAGTTTGCTTAAATGATGATTTTCTAAATTAAAAGGAGGATTTAATCAAATGGCAGATGAAAGAGTGCGTCAGTTACAGGAAAGCTGGGAAATGGAGGGACGCTGGAATGGAGTAGAAAGACCGTATACGGCTGAGGAAGTCATTAAATTAAGAGGATCAATTGATATTGAGCATACATTAGCGCGCCGTGGTGCAGAGAAGCTGTGGAAGCTTGTGAATGAAGAAGACTTCGTCAATGCATTAGGGGCGTTAACGGGAAACCAGGCTGTCCAGCAGGTTAAGGCTGGGCTGAAGGCCATATACTTAAGCGGCTGGCAGGTTGCTGCAGATGCGAATCTGTCCGGAAATATGTACCCGGACCAAAGTCTATATCCGGCCAACAGTGTTCCAAGTGTAGTAAAAAGAATTAATCAGGCCCTTCAGAGAGCTGACCAGATTCATCATATGGAAGGCGATCATTCCATTGACTGGTTCGCTCCGATTGTAGCAGATGCGGAAGCAGGATTCGGCGGCCAGCTTAATGTATTTGAACTTATGAAAAGCATGATTGAATCGGGTGCCGGCGGAGTACACTTTGAGGACCAGCTATCTTCTGAGAAGAAATGCGGCCACCTTGGCGGAAAGGTTTTGCTGCCAACCCAGACTGCTGTTAAGAATTTAATTTCTGCCAGATTGGCAGCGGATGTTATGGGCGTGCCGACTGTCATTGTCGCACGGACTGATGCAAACGCTGCAGATTTAATTACCAGCGATGTGGACCCTTCTGATGCACCTTTCATTACCGGGGAACGCACACCTGAAGGTTTCTTCCGTACGAAGGCAGGCCTTGACCAAGCGATCGCTCGGGGATTGGCGTATGCTCCTTATGCAGACCTGGTATGGTGTGAAACATCTGAACCGGATCTTGATGAAGCGAGACGCTTTGCTGAAGCAATCCATGAAAAATTCCCTGGCAAGCTCTTAGCGTATAATTGCTCTCCTTCATTCAATTGGAAGAAAAAACTCGATGACGAAACGATTGCCAAATTCCAGGTTGAGCTCGGAAAAATGGGCTACAAGTTCCAGTTTGTTACTTTGGCAGGATTCCATGCGCTAAACCATAGCATGTTTGAACTGGCTCGCGGCTATAAAGACCGCGGAATGGCAGCTTACTCTGAACTGCAGCAGGCCGAGTTTGCCAATGAAACACATGGCTACACGGCAACAAGACATCAGCGTGAAGTGGGTACCGGCTATTTTGACCAGGTTTCCATGGTCATTACTGGAGGAACTTCCTCAACAACTGCTTTAAAGGGATCCACTGAGGAAGAACAGTTCACTGAAAAGCAGGAGGCTTAAATTTTACCCGTATGTAACTTGAGTTTTCACCTGTATATTCTCCTATTTTGAACCTCTCTTCGATGGAAGGGAGGTATTTTTTTGCTTATGAGGCAAGCACGGTACATGCTGCAAAAACATACATACTTATATAGGCGAAATTTGAAATAGAGCGTAATACTGAATACAATGGAAGCATTGAGGTCATATAACGATGGAGGATGTACAATTGGCTGAAAATATAGATGATTATCTTCAACAGGGGATTCATGGACAAAAACAGACCAAGCCTGATGAGCGCCGCAAGTTTCTTGGCTCGCTTCGGGAGAGGGTGGTCATTGCTTTGAAGCAGCCGCAGATGAGGGAAGATGGAATCTATCCGCAGGTGGAAGATGCCCTTAAAGCCAACAGCAAGGCTCATCTTTATCTGAATGGAAATATGAGCTACTCCTATTTATCAAAATATATAAAACTGGCTTCAACCTATAAGGTCGAATATACAATCGTCACCAATAAAGAACATAATTCAGAGATCGGGCTGGTTTTAGCCTATGGCTATGCAATTGATAAGCCGGAAATTTTTGTGGAGAGAAAAACGGTTAAAGCAGAAGCAAAAAAAGAAAAAAAGAGCGGCCTGCTTGCCAAACTATTCAAGCGGAAATGAGCAGCGTCTGCAACGCTGCTCTATTTTTGGGGGAAAGCATCACAATACCGGCCAATTTTTACCGGTCGAAACGTGAATTTACGGGTCAAATTTAATAAAATACCGGCCGAAATGAGGGATTTACCTGCCAAATCAAAAAGTACCGGCCATACTTCAGCATTTACCGGCCAATGCCAGGTGATCCGCTATCTATTCCAAAGCCTTCAGGTACAGATGCGGATCCAAATCAGGACCTTCAATCACAATTGCAGTCATGCCAAGGTAAGAGCCTGATTCATGTTCCTCTCCCTCAGACCAATAAACAGCTGTTCCCTTTTGGACTGCAATTTGCTCACCGCCAGCAGTTTTAACCCATCCTTCGCCGTCAACGATGAGAAATAGCTGGGGACAAGCTGCCGGATGCATGCCTAAAACACTATTATCCTTCAGGTGGATACACCCAACTGCAGCTGTTTTGTTCCTGATAATCGGGGTGATGCTTGCATTGTGGCTGCTGAATTGGGCAATTTCCCTGCTGACATCCAAATCAAATCGGAAAAATTCCATAATTGTACCTCCTGTACTTATTGCATCCCCATTTATTCGGTTTCGCTTTTCATTTATCCTCTAAAAAGAGAAGCAAACACACAATTCACTGAACTCATGGTAAAATAAGCAGAAGATTGCTAAGCCAGCTGGCGTGCGCGTATTGCTTTAACGCGCGAAAGTTTGGTATGATCATTATAATTGTGCATTGACAGTATTCATTTTTGGAGGTGGCATTAATGTCGAGAATTTCAATAGATCAGGTTAAGCATGTTGCACACTTGGCGCGACTAGCAATGACTGAGGAAGAAACTGTTTCTTATACCGAACAGCTGGACAAGATGATTTCATTTGCCGAGCTGCTGAATGAACTTGATACAGATCATGTTGAACCAACATCCCATGTTCTTGATATGAAGAATGTATTGAGAGAAGATAAGGCGAATAAGGGGCTTCCACAGGCAGAAGTTCTGAAAAATGCGCCGGAACATCAGGATGGCTATATAAAAGTGCCGTCTATTATTGAATAGGGAGGGGAAAATGGTGAGTTTATTTGACCATAAGGTATCGGAACTTCATCAGCTTTTACATAAGAAAGAAATCACGGTTACCGATCTTGTCAGCGAATCGTACAAGAGAATAGGTGAAGTAGAAGATAAAGTACAGGCTTTCTTGACGCTTGATGAAGAAAGAGCCCGCCAGGCAGCTAAAAGAATGGATGGGAAACTTGGAACGGACGAAGCGAAAGGCCTTTTGTTCGGAATGCCAATCGGCGTGAAGGATAACATCGTAACGAAGGGGCTGCGCACAACCAGTGCGAGTAAAATACTTGAAAATTTTGATCCGATTTATGATGCGACTGCTGCATCCAAATTACATAATGCTGAAACCATTACAATCGGTAAACTGAATATGGATGAATTTGCAATGGGATCATCCAATGAAAACTCAGGCTTTCAAGTAACCCGAAATCCATGGAATCTAGAAAGAGTTCCCGGGGGATCTTCCGGCGGTTCTGCTGCTTCTGTTGCAGCCGGTGAAGTTTTATTTTCTCTTGGATCAGACACAGGCGGCTCAATCAGACAGCCTGCTTCTTATTGCGGAGTTGTTGGGTTAAAGCCTACATATGGAAGAGTATCAAGATTCGGACTGATCGCGTTTGCCTCATCTCTGGACCAAATCGGGCCAATTACACGGACCGTTGAAGATAACGCATATCTGCTTCAGGCCATTTCAGGTGTGGATCCTATGGATTCTACTTCAGCAAATGTTGAGGTCCCAAGCTATGCGGAAAGCTTGAATGGGGATGTAAAGGGGCTGAGAATTGCCGTACCGAAAGAGTATTTGGCTGAAGGTGTAAATGAAGAGGTACGCCAGTCAGTACTTGAGGCCCTGAAAGTGCTGGAAAAACTTGGGGCAACATGGGAGGAAGTCTCCCTGCCGCATTCGAAATATGCACTGGCAACGTATTATCTGCTGTCCTCCTCTGAGGCATCCGCGAACCTGGCGCGCTTTGATGGTGTACGCTATGGCTACAGAACAGCAGATCCTGAGAATTTAATCGATTTATACAAAAAGACCCGTGCAGAAGGCTTCGGTGATGAAGTGAAACGCCGCATCATGCTTGGAACATTCGCTTTAAGTTCAGGCTATTATGATGCTTACTATAAAAAGGCACAAAAGGTGCGTACACTCATTAAACAAGACTTTGAAAATGTTTTTGAAAAATATGATGTCATTATTGGACCGACAGCACCAACTCCTGCCTTTAAGATTGGTGAAAATACGTCTGATCCGCTGACTATGTACGCAAATGATATTCTGACAATTCCAGTAAACCTTGCCGGCGTTCCTGGAATCAGCGTACCTTGCGGATTCGCGGATGGATTGCCGCTTGGCCTTCAGATTATCGGAAAGCATTTTGATGAAAGCACTGTTTACCGCGTAGCGCATGCTTTTGAGCAGGCTACAGAATACCATAAGCAAAAACCGGGACTGTAAGGGGGGAAATTCATGAAATACGAAACGGTTATCGGACTTGAAGTACACGTTGAGCTAAAAACAGATTCAAAAATATTCTCGGCAAGCCCAAACCATTTTGGGGCAGAGCCCAACTCCAATACAACGGTTGTCGATCTCGGCTACCCTGGAGTGCTTCCTGTCATTAATAAAAAGGCAGTTGAATTCGGAATGAAAGCTGCGATGGCACTGAATTGTGAAATCGCACCTGTTACAAAATTTGACCGGAAGAATTATTTTTACCCGGATAACCCAAAAGCCTACCAGATTTCGCAATTCGATAAGCCGATTGGAGAGCATGGCTGGATTGAAATCGAAGTCGATGGCTATAAGAAAAAAATCGGCATTACGCGGATCCATCTTGAAGAAGATGCAGGAAAACTGTCTCATGCTAAAGGATATTCTCTTGTAGACTATAACCGCCAGGGTACCCCGCTGATCGAGATTGTATCTGAGCCGGATATCCGCACGCCAAATGAAGCATACGCATATCTGGAGAAATTAAAGTCCATCATCCAGTATACAGGCGTTTCTGACTGCAAAATGGAGGAGGGTTCACTTCGCTGTGATGCGAATATCTCCCTTCGTCCTGCGGGTCAGGAGGAATTTGGCACAAAGACAGAGCTTAAGAACCTGAACTCCTTTAACTTTGTCCGCAAAGGACTTGAGTACGAGGAGAAACGACAGGAAGAGATATTAAGTTCAGGCGGTACAATACAGCAGGAAACATTGCGCTATGATGAAGCGACCAATACAACCATTCTAATGAGGGTAAAAGAAGGTTCGGATGATTATCGTTATTTCCCTGAGCCTGATTTGCTTGATATCCATATTGATGAAGAGTGGAAAGAGCGCATTCGTGCTGAGATCCCTGAGCTTCCGGACCAAAGAAAGAACCGCTATATTGAAGAACTCGGGCTTCCTGCTTACGATGCAGCTGTCCTGACAGTCACAAAAGAAACATCCGATTTCTTTGAAGCGGCTGTCCAAGCAGGAGCTGACGCAAAGCAGGCTTCCAACTGGGTGATGGGTGAGCTGTCGGCATACCTGAATGCTGAACAAAAAGAGCTGACAGATATTGCTCTGACACCAGAGGGACTTGCCGGCATGATTAAACTGATAGAAAACGGCACCATCTCTTCCAAAATTGCCAAAACCGTCTTCAAAGAACTGGTTGAAAATGGCGGAGATCCGGAAACAATCGTAAAAGAAAAAGGCCTGGTTCAGATATCTGACGAAGGTGCACTACTTAAGATTATCGGAGAAACACTTGATGCGAATCCGCAATCGATCGAGGATTTCAAAAATGGAAAACAAAAAGCAATCGGCTTCCTTGTCGGCCAAATCATGAAAGCCACAAAAGGACAGGCCAACCCGCCGCTTGTCAACAAATTATTGCAGCAGGAAATTCAGAAAAGATAGCTATATATTGGGGCATGAAATCAATCGGTTTCATGCCCCTTTTTTGCTTGAAGAATAACTGCCATTCGACAAATACCCCTATTATTTCCCAGGAAAATCTATATTTTACATGTGGCTCAGCGTTATAATTACAGGTATGAAATCTTAAAAACCAGGTGATTAGAAGTGGCCATTTTAAAAATAACAAATTTAGAAGAACATGATGAACATACTGTTGTATTTCCTCCATTTAGTCTAGAGGTCTTTGCAGGCGAGACTGCAGCAGTTCATACAAATACAAATGTAAGGAACGTATTATTGAGTATGTTCATGGGGTCAATGCCGATTTCCGATGGAGAAATAAGGGTTAACGAAATTAGTGCGGCGATAGACAAACGCAAATTTTTGGCGAACATTGGAATCTTCTCTTTAAATGACGGGCTATATGAAAGATTAACGGTGAAGGAAAACTTCTCCTTTTATAAGAACCTATATGGATCGGAAATATCAGTAGAAGAAGGGCTGCGTGCTGTTCAGCTGGATGCAGAGCGAAATCAGCAGGTTAGAAAATTATCCTATTCACAAAAAAGACGAGTCCATTTTGGCCGTATGCTTTTTAAGAACCCTGCATTGTTTATTTTTGAAGAGCCTGACCAAAATATTGATTTGGAAACAAAGAGTGTCTTCATAAAACTGATAAGGAAGCTTTGCCAAAACGGGAAAGGTGTTTTAATATTAACTGGTAATTTGGAGAGTGCGCTTGCAGTGACCAGCAGGGTTTATAGGCTTGGTGAAACTGGTCTGCAGGAGCTTGACGTTTTACAGGATGAACCGGATACAGCGGCCCAGGAACAGCATGCCGATCTGCTGAATGGAGAAACGCCAGCGGTACAGCCCGTTCGCTTTGAAAAGGTCCCAACAAAAGTAAACGATAAAATCGTATTATTCGACCCGCCTGAAATTGATTACATTGAAAGTAGCGATGGCCAATCCAATATTTATATAAAAGGTGAAGTGTATCCAAGTGTATTTACACTGGCAGAGCTGGAAAGAAAACTGCACCCCTATGGCTTCTTCAGATGTCACCGCTCTTATATTGTTAATCTGCAGAAGGTCCGGGAGGTCGTGACGTGGACAAGGAATAGTTTTACACTGGTGCTCAATGATGCTTCTAAATCATCAATCCCTTTATCAAAAGGGAAAATGGCGGAGCTAAAAGAAATGCTGGGGTTAAAGTAAGCTCCATTCCACTCCTGTATTGCTCCACTCAGCCTCTGAAGTGCTCTTTTTATCTGGAATATAATGTGGGGGTTTTCTTTATGAATTAAGATGAATGCATAAGAAAACAAACCGCATGGAGGATGAAAATGGAGAATATCATTGAAGTCAAATCATTGGCCAAATACTTTTCAGATCAGCCGGCACTGGAAAATGTATCATTTAATGTAAAAAAGGGAGAGACTTTCGGATTTTTAGGACCAAGCGGATCCGGCAAAACAACTACCATAAAAATTTTAACCGCTCAATTAGCCCAGACAGATGGGGAGGCTTTAGTATTTGGGGTTAATGCTTCCAATCTGAAGAAAGAAGAATACCGTAAGAAAATCGGAATCCTGACTGATAATAGCGGTTTATATAGCCGTTTAACCATTTATGATAATTTAAAGCTGTATTGTGATCTTTATGATGTACCGGATAAGAGGATTGATGAAGTTCTGGGCATGGTTAATTTAATAGATGAAAAGAAGAAGGCTGTTTCTAAACTATCAAAAGGGATGACTCAGCGTGTGACACTGGCAAGGGCATTCTTGCATCAGCCTGAGCTGCTGTTTCTTGATGAACCGACTTCAGCACTTGATCCAGTAAATACAAAGCATATATATAAAGGCTTAAAAGACTTAAAAGAAAAAGGAACCACGATCTTTTTGACCACACACGATATGAATGAGGCTGAAACGCTATGTGACCGCGTTGCGTTCTTAAATAATGGGGCTATTCAATTGCTGGATTCACCTAAAGCGCTTCGCCAAAAATTTGCCGATCATACATTGACTGTTGAGCTGACTGATGGGAGCAAAGTAATTGTTGATAAAGGACCGGGCGGAGCACAAACTGTGTATGATTACATGTCTGGAAATAAAATTGTCTCAATCTATTCGAACGAACCGACTTTAGGGGATATTTTTGTAGAAGTAACAGGGAGGAAATTAGCATGACTTTTTCAATGAAACGATCTATGGCCATCTTATATAAGGATTATAAAGATGTCTCGAAAAACTTATATGTTTCTACTACCGTCCTCCTTCCCCTTGTTATGGCCGCGATTTATGGACGCATGGGAATTGAGGCAATCGATACACATTATATGGTCATCAATATGATTTTTAGTTTAGTAGCAGCCTATGTGCAGTGCTCACTTATTGCAGAGGAAAAAGAAAAAAATACATTAAGGGGACTTATGCTGTCTCCTGCAAGTACCCTGGAGATATTATTCGGGAAAAGTTTATTGAGCTTTATTAGCACCATAGCCGTTATCATTATAGCTGCATTTTTAACTGGTTATAATCCTGATAATGTAATAATAGTTGGAATGGCTATTATTCTATCTGCTGTCTTCTATATTGGAGTTGGCACATTGCTTGGATTGCTGACAAAATCCGTAATGGAAGCATCGGTTGTTATTTTGCCCATTATGATGATTTTTTCCTTTGGCTCGTTCTTGACCCCTTTTATAGAAAAATATCCTGTTTTAAAATTTATTGAGTATTTGCCGAATCTGCAGCTGATTGAGTTGGCTAATCAGGTTGAAGCGGGGGCTGGCCTAGCGGATGTATGGTTCCATCTGGCAGTGATAATTGTATGGACTGCAGCTGTGTTTGCACTCGTGGTTGCCGTTTACAAAAAACGAATGATGGATTGATGACAAGGCTGGCCGTTTTTCGCCGGCCTTCGTTTTTTGACGACAGCCTCTTTGTCTAATTTCCCAGGAAAAGATGTTTTTCTGCAAAATTCGGCAGCAGTAATCAGAAGGAATGATGGGGAGCCATACAGAATTAGTAAGTAGGCATTTAGAAAAAAGGAGTGTTTATTAATGGAATTACTGGATTGGTTCCAAAAAGGGCTGAGTCTGCAAGAATACCTAGGGGGAATGAAAGTAAATAAAGATGAAATGATGGGCATTTACGATCGTTTCTCTTTATCAGATAAGGAGAAAGCAAGATTGGAAGAATTTAAGGACACTGGCCTGAAAGTGATTGTACTCACTGAAGATTGGTGCGGCGATGCGATGCTGAATAATCCGATTCTACTGAAAATCGCAGAGGAATCCGGTATGGAAGTCCGTTTTATTTTAAGGGATGAGAACCTTGAGCTGATGGATCAATATTTGACTAATGGAACATCCAGAGCAATACCCATTTATATTTTTATAGATAAAGAGGGGAAGGAAAAAGCTGTTTGGGGACCTCGTGCCAAACAGGTTCAGGAAATGGTGGATGAGGGAAGAAGTAAGCTCCCCGCACAGTATGCTGAAGACTTTAAGGACAAACAAATGAGCATGTACAGGAGACTAACGGCTTCCTATCAGGAGGATTCTAAGATCTGGCATTTTGTTGCAGATAGTATAGCAGATGCTATTGTTTCGGGGAAATAAAGGCGGAAGGATGTTTTAAATGGGCTGGAACCGGAATTCCATAACTGCGATGCTGGATATAAAATACCCTATTTTCCAGGCTCCTATGGCTGGAGGGATGACAACTCCGCAATTAATCAGCGAGGTGTCCAATTGTGGGGGACTTGGAAATATGGGTGCAGGCTATATGAGTTCAGACGAAATAAGGAACGATATTAAACAGATTCGGAATCTGACAGACAAGCCATTTGGCATCAATCTGTTTGTTCCGGATAGTGAGGCTTCGGCGGATGCAGAGGAAATCAGCAGCATGGAGGATATACTCGCCGGATACAGCAGTGAGCTTGGTATGAAGGAAAAACCTTCTCTGCCAGAAAAGGATTATGTTGCTTTATATAGAAAACAGCTTGATGTTTTGATGGAGGAACGTGTGCCTGTTTGCAGCTTTACATTTGGCATTCCTGACTCTGCCATTATTTCTGAATTAAAGAAACAGGGTACGATTATTATTGGAACAGCAACCAATGTAAAGGAAGCAGTGGAATGGGAAGAGGCTGGCACAGATGTGATTATTGCTCAGGGGTTTGAAGCCGGGGGGCACCGTGGAACTTTCGGCAGCGAAGAAGGCGGGCTTATCGGTACCATGGCTCTAATACCACAGGCAGCAGATGCGGTCAGCTGTCCTGTGGCTGCGGCAGGGGGAATAATGGATGCCCGCGGGATTGCTGCGGCTATGATGCTTGGCGCAGCAGGAGCCCAGCTGGGAACAGCTTTTCTTACATGCAGGGAAAGCGGGGCTCACTCACTGTACAAACATGCACTATTAAATGCAAGGGAAGATCAGACCGCTGTGACGAAAGCATTTTCCGGGAAGCTTGCAAGAGGGATTCGCAACAGGTTCATGGAAGAGATGAAAGGTCTGCAGGCATTGCCTTATCCATTGCAGAATGATATGACAGCGCCTATCCGAAAGCAGGCAGCCAAGCTGGAGCGGACGGAGTTTATGTCATTATGGGCCGGACAGGGAGTGACACTGGCTGAGGAAGTAACAGTGAAGGAGCTGATGATAAAACTTGTTATGGGGACAGAAGCGTTGCTGGATAAGTAAAAAGCAGTGCCAAGTGCGGCACTGCTTTTGTCTTATTTGCCAGCCAATACGTTAGTAAGCGGCGGTACGATCTGCTTTTTGCGTGAAACAACGCCCTTTAATACGGCACTGTTGTTTTCAAGGGTTACATCATAAGCTTTTTCAACTGCTGCAGCTTCTTTGCCAAGAGAGATGGCAACTGAGTCGTTGTTAAGGATGTCAGTTAAAACAAAAACAAAAAGGTCAAGCTCTTTATGATTGATATTTTCAGTAATGACAGCTTCCAATTCTTCCTGGCGGCTTAATACGTCATTTAGGTCCACTGCATTAACCTGAGCGATTTCTGTTTTATAGCTTCCCATTTGGAATTCCTTTGCGTCAAGGGAGATGAGATCTTTCACGCTCTTCTTGCTTAAATCTGCTCCTGCTTTAAGCATTTCCAGACCATACTCTTCAGCGTTTATTCCCGCGATTTCAGCAAGCTCGCGTGCTGCTGCAACGTCCTGATCTGTGCATGTTGGAGATTTGAACAGCAAAGAATCGGAAATGATGGCCGAAAGCATTAAACCAGCTGTTTCCTTGCTGATTTCTACTCCGTTTTCCTTGAACATTTTGTTCAGAATAGTTGCTGTGCAGCCAACAGGCTCTGCTCGATAGTAAAGCGGATCGCTTGTTTCAAAGTTCGCAATGCGGTGGTGGTCAATAACCTCAAGGATCTTCACATCTTTGATATCATCAGCGCTTTGCTGGAACTCATTATGGTCTACAAGGATTACTTCGCTTGCTTCTTTGGATACTGCCTCAACAAGTCGGGGAGCTTCAGCCTTAAAATAATTTAAAGCATATTGTGTCTCCTCATTTACCTGACCCAGACGTATTGGCTCTGCATCAACGCCTAATTTGTTTTTTAATTCTGCATAAGCAAGTGCTGAACAGATTGAGTCAGTGTCTGGGTTTTTGTGTCCGAAAACAAATACTTTTGACATAAATCCTACTCCTTCTATATGTAATGTTGGTTTTGGCATGCTGTTATTTTACCATATTTCTAATGTAATGGCGGTACAGGGAAAAATCAAATTTTGTTTTTTCAATTGTTAGAGGAAGCCTGGATGTTTTGGAGAAATTAAATAAGAATAGTAAGGGGGAGACATACATGGGGAAAGTAGCCATAATTTCTGATATTCATGGAAATATCACAGCTTTGGAGGCGGTGCTGGACAATATCCGCGAGCGCGGAATAGAGATTATTTTCTGCCTGGGTGATTTAATAGGAAAAGGGCCAAACTCCCGTAAAGCCGTTGAACGGATAAAAGAAACCTGTGAAGTGGTCCTTCTTGGAAACTGGGATGATTTCATGCAGAAGCCGCTGGACTTTGAAGAGGGTCAATGGCATCAGAGACAGCTTGGGGAAGAGGCGTTAGCCTATTTAGGAACTCTGCCATTCCATCACGATTTTTATATGAGCGGCAAATATGTAAGGCTCTACCATGCTTCTGCTAAAAGCATTTATCATCGGGTTGTACCGATGCGGGATTCTTATGAAGAAAAGCT
This sequence comes from Cytobacillus oceanisediminis, assembly GCF_004366035.1. Classification (GTDB taxonomy): domain Bacteria; phylum Bacillota; class Bacilli; order Bacillales; family Cytobacillaceae; genus Cytobacillus; species Cytobacillus oceanisediminis_C. The sequence goes on along the minus strand of NZ_SOEE01000012.1, from coordinate 85,191 downwards.
GGCTATGTTTGAGAATACAGTAAACATTAATTCCGGAGAGGACGGGCTAATTCCGGATGTTGTCGGCTATGGGGATATTCATGCTGCATTGATTGAACCGGTTCATCCGCAAAGGACTCTATTCAATGCAGGAAGTGTTGGGAATTCCCTGGATATTCCTCAGGCAACCTATGCGATTTTGCATGGGGAATACTTATCGAAAGAACCTGCGCCTTTCTCAATCGAAATTGTCCGGGTTCCTTATGATATTGAAAAGGAAATAAGCATTGCCAAGGATATGGGTATGCCTAATATAGAGGCCTACGCGCTCGAGCTGCGCGAAGCGAAATATAGGGGGGCTCCTAAGAAAGTATAATCCACTGATAAGAAAGACTAAAATAGCCTGTACGCACATAAGTAAAATTATCCGCACTTAAAATAAGGCTATGCGCACATAAAAAATTTTATCCGCACACAAATCCTGGTTATACGCACATAAATTTCGACAGTTTTTACATATTTAACTTAAAAAAGCTGACCTCCCGCCTGCTGCGGAGTCAGCTTTTTCCGTTATTAAAAGATTTTCCTGCCTTTTTTGGACAGTGCATAATAAATGCCGTGCTGCAGGTTTGTGAAGCAGTTAAATTTAGAAAGATTAAAATTAGTTTCCGTAATCTTTGTGCCAAGTTCTGGTGAAATGCCAACCAGAATGGTTTCGGTGCCAATCAGGTTAGCTGCAGCTGCCAATTTGCTTAAGAATTCGACGGTATAGGCACTGATGGATTGATTTAACCCGGTTAAATCCAAGATCAGACAATCTGCCTGGTGCTTCGGCAGGCTGTGGAGAGTTTTATCCACGAGTTCTTCTGAGCGGAATTCATCATATCTTCCCAAAAGAGGGACAACAACGATTCCATCCAGGACTGGAATAACCGGTGAAGAGATTTCTTTAACAAGCTGCTTTAATTCAATCGTACGGTCCTCCACTAATTTTTCAAGCTCGCTGATTTTTTTTGATTCTTCGCGCCTCGCCAAAGCGTGTATATTTTCCTCAACCGTAACGCTGGATGGGAAATAATCGAGGCCGGTATATTCCTGGCCTGCTAACTGGTCAGCTGATTTTTTATACCAGAGGCTTGTTCCGAACAAAGCGGAAAAGATTCCTGCAAAGTGCCCCGGCAGAAAAGTTCCAGACTCATTTTTCTCTTGTTCTTTGTTGATCTTGTATTCCCAGCTGTCCACGGTTTTGACACTGGCTGTTTTATTTACGGGATCCAAGTCTGTGATGACGAATTTCCCCCAGCCGGCAGAAGCGTATATTCTAGGGATAATTGTAGCCACTTCGACTATGGGCAAATTTAAGTCTTTGAAAAACTTCCCTACTACCATTCCCTGCCTGAAGCCGGTGGTCTCAAGTACAAGGCTGGAAGTCTCCTTTCCAGAGATCTCTTCAATCGTATCGAAGAAGCTTTTCATGGCGGATTTTATCCAAAATAGGACCGCATCATCGCCTTCAAAATTAAACAGACCTTTTTCAAGGTCCCAATTAAAATCAAAACCATCAATTTTGGTTTCAAGCACTAGGCTATTTTCTGTCATACCATTACCCCCTGATATTGATATGTATAGTTAAGTAACTTCTATTTGTCTCGTAAGTAACCAATGTTATATACCCTCAACTTCAAACCTTAAACCAATATTTGAAAATTATCTGCGTCTGTTTATATTCAATTTTTTCGACTTTTCATTTACATAAGCGTACATAATATCTTTCTCATTCAAATTGTTTTGCCGCAGCTGCTCTAAAAGCCAATCTTTAGTCTGTCCCAGCAGCTGGATATTACGCTCCTGAATCCTGCCATCCACAATAACTGCAATAGGGAGGCCCTCATCCTGAATGGGGATATTTAAATGTTCGACGGTAACAGGCGTATTGGCTACTTTCGGTATGATGCTCACTTCACCGATAGGCTCGAGAATGGCATAATCCACATCCGCAATTTTGGGATAGCCTTTGCTTCTTAAGATAGACAGCAGCTGAGATATGGATAGGTGGGATTTTTCCAGATTGTCTTCCAGGATTTCCCCATTTTTAATCAGCATCGTCGGTTCCCCAAGAAAAAATCGGTTGCCAATTTGGTTTAAAGTCAAATAGGAGAAGAGAATATGAAGGGCTACAAGAATGGCCAATGCTGCTAATGTCGGCAAGAATTCTGTGCTTATAAGAGGCTCAGAGGCAACTGTGCCAACAATAATGATGGCGACCAGGTCATAAGGAGTCATTTGGATAATTGTCGACTTGCCCATCAGTCTCATAATCATGATTGTGATTAAGTAAAGACTTAATATTTTTAAGATCAAGAACATATGCAAGCTCCTTTGACTGCACTTTTATTCAAAGGATTTGCTTAATGAACAGCTTTCATGTGAAAAATAATAAAAAAAGCCCGAATGCAGGGTCCGGGCTTCGTTTAGGCTCGTTTTTTATGATCTCTTGGAGGGATGCGGTCATTTTTCAGGCGCTTATCATTGATTTTAGGCTCATTTTTATCAATGAAGTTTCTAATATTCGAACGGTGAAGAAAAATCAAAAATAATAGGAAAATAGAAAAGATAAGTTCATGTTCAGTGCCTTCGGTAAATAAAGAATAGATAAGTAAAGATGCACCCACCGATAAAGAGCCAAAAAATACATACTTCGTTGCGTAAATGACTGCGACAAAAGAAATGTAGGCGATCAAAAACATCCAAATATTTGCTGCAAACAATACACCTGCCGTGGTTGCGATGGCTTTTCCTCCGCGGAATCCTGCAAAGATCGGAAAGCAGTGGCCTGCTACTGCAATCATCCCGGCCATTAACGGATCGGTCTCAGCGTTCAGAATGAGAGGCAATGCTGCAGCTGCTGCTCCCTTGCCCACATCCACCAGCAGAACTACGATAGCTGCCTTTTTGCCAAGTACCCTTAGTGTATTAGTCGCACCAGGATTATTGCTGCCATGATCACGGATGTCGATCCCAAAGGCATATTTGCCGATCAATAAGGCTGTAGGAATTGATCCTATCAGGTACGCTGCCAAGTAAATTAGAAATGTCATCGTATCCATCCTTTTTCATCAATATATTCAATAATGGTTTAGAGTTGTCCATTATTTAAAAATATTTTCACTGCTACCCTCTTTGTAGTCACCGCTTACAGTTTACCATATAATGGTTTTGTTCGAAGCGGGAAATCTATTATTATTTTAATATTAAGCGATAAAAAAATATGGAAATAAACGCTTTTTGGTGAGATTTTTTATAAAAAAAAGTATTGAATTATTCAATTCTCTCGATTATGATTGTTTCGGCACTCAAAAAGAATGAATGTTATCCGAATAGATATAAGGGAAGCTGATATAGTCCAGGATTTATTCGATCGGCAAAATACCCAGCAGGATATTTTCATGTTCCTGAACGCTCCGCTGTCAGGAAGATTGGAAGGAGATGATCTTCATGGATCACTTTTCATTGGAAGAATGGCGGAAATATGTGAAAAATGAGCTGTCAGAACCAGAACGCGAACTCTATGAAGATCATCTCTATATATGTGATCAATGTCTGGAAGTATACCTCGAAGCAATGGACGAGGAGGAGAACTCTTTGCCGGAAATGCAGGGGGAAGATGAGTTTACCAATCTTGTTATGGCTCAAATTACAGGAGGAAATCCGGAAGAAGCGGACAAGGAACACAAAGAACTTTCCACTAAAGAATCCTGGTTTGAGCGCTGGTTTCCCATTGCATTTGCCTGCTTTATGCTGGTTGGGGGATTAGTAACGATGTACCGGGATAAAAACCAAATAGATCAGGATTAACTCTTAACGGACAGTTAGGAGTTTTTTGTGTACAAAAAGTTTGAAAATTCATTCGAAAATACTTACAATAAAAAGACTAATCAGTTTATTTTAAAAGATAATAGTATGCTTGGGAGTGAGAAATATGGGGAGAAGGCAGGTTCCGCAGAAAATGCAAAAAAAGAGCAAGAGCATCCATCTTGAGCAATGGATCTGGGACTTGGCAGCGCAGATGCAGCCATGCCGTTCCGCAGCTATCAGAGATTTATTTCTCGCTAAAGTGAAAGAAGACTTGGTAATGGCCGGATTGGCGGAGGAAAATACAGAAATCACGAGTGAACATGCCAGCCTATATATAGAAGAAGTTCTGAAAAGAAGTGACATCAATCATAAGTGCTGCTGATATTTAATGCGGGAATAACTTGAATTTTCTCAGAGACTAAACCAAATACAATGGAGGGACAGACTTGGCGCCTATCGTATCAGAGGAATATAAGCGGAAGAAAAAGAAAGAGATCCTGGCGGGCGCATTGGCATGCTTTGCTAAAAAGGGATTTCAGGCAGCGACCATTGATGACATTGTCGCTTATTCAGGAATCAGCAAGGGAGCTATCTATAATTATTTTAAAAGCAAGGAAGAAATCTATCTGGAGCTTTTGAATGAGCAGACAGAATCAGCTAATGCAAGACTTGAAGAGAACATTTCCATGCTCTCTTCTGCGGAAGAGAAACTGGAATATCTTTTTGATTTGTATAGGGATATGAGCCCATTCAGCCAGGAACGAAAAGATAGAATTACTGTACAGCTGGAATTTACGCTGCATTCCTCCAGAGATGAGAACTTGAATCGAATTCTGAATGAGAGAGGAAAGAAGTTCTTTTTGAAATTGATAACAGACATTATGGAGGATGGGCAAATTGCCGGGGAATTCCGTCCGGATGCTGATCCAAATCATGTAGCGGGATTATTCTGGACTTTTATGGACGGTGCAATGCTTCATAGAGCAATTAATGAAGAATATCCATATAGAACCATTATTGACTATGTTAAGAACCTTGTTTTGCAGGATCTGAAAAAGGAATAATGCTCAATTGCATCCTGCTTAATGCGATTTCAGTTACATGTCCAAGAAATATTACTTAATTACGATACTTTTTTGCCTAATGAGGGTATAATTCATTTGTGCATCTGACCACTTGTGAAAATAGCGGGAAGTGAATAGAATAGAAACGGATGGCAGTGAATAATTGCTAAGCTGCGGACTATTCGCTATGATGTAAAAAGATGGAATAATATATAAGGATCAAGTTTAGATATTTCAATAATAGGATGATGGGCTATGAAAAGAGCAAGAATTATTTATAATCCGACTTCAGGCCGGGAAATTTTTAAAAGACATTTAGCAGATGTTCTCCAAAAGCTGGAGAGTGCAGGATATGAAACCTCATGCCATGCCACCACAGGTGAAGGAGATGCGATTAAAGCTGCACGGGCAGCTGTTGAACGCCGCTTCGACCTGGTTATTGCAGCAGGCGGTGATGGTACGATTAACGAGGTGGTAAACGGACTCGCTGAACAGGATTACCGCCCGCGCCTCGGCATTATCCCAACGGGCACAACCAATGATTTTGCCCGTGCGCTCCATATTCCAAGAGATGTGGAAGCGGCTGCTGAAATCATTGTAAAAGGAGATACCATTCCTGTCGATATTGGCCGCATAAATGAAAAATATTTTATTAATATTGCTGGTGGCGGAAGGCTGACAGAGCTGACTTACGAGGTGCCAAGCAAGCTTAAAACCATGATTGGCCAGCTCGCCTATTACCTAAAGGGAATTGAAATGCTGCCTTCCATCCGTTCAACTGAAGTAAGCATTGAGTTTGACGGGAAAATCTTTGAAGGTGAAGCCATGCTTTTCCTTGTCGGTCTGACAAATTCAGTCGGCGGGTTTGAAAAGCTGGCGCCGGATTCCTGTATAAATGACGGGCTATTTTCCCTGCTGATATTAAAGAAAACCAACCTTGCTGATTTTATCCGGATCGCGACAATGGCTGTCCGGGGTGAGCATGTAAAAGATCCGAACGTCATCTATACACAGGCAAACCGCATTAAAGTACAATCCAAGGAGAAAGTCCAGCTCAATCTTGATGGTGAATTTGGCGGGCTGCTTCCTGCTGAATTCGTAAACCTGTACAGGCATTTGGAAGTATTTGTCCCAATTGATCAGATTCGTGAAGAAGACCGCCCGACCGATTGGGAAAGTTCACACGAATAATAGGAAGTCCGCTCTCTAACAGGGCGGGCTTTTATTTTGCAAAACTCATGAGATTGTGAACGAGGCAAATCAGTATTCCTGCAAATAGATTCTGGAAAACAGACAGGGTAAGCTTACAAATAGACTGGAAAATATGCTAATAGAGTGTTGGTTTTTTCATACAGGCATGATAAAGGGTATGCAGGTTCAAATCTGTACTATATCCATTTCGTATTTACCCCTTTTTTGTGATACAATCTGTCTAGTCAAAAAAGGTCACGGAATTAAGCTGAAAAGGAAGAAAAAGATGAGCAGAACATTACCGGTTCAAAAAAATGATTATATAGATGTTATATTTGAGGATTTGACCCATGAAGGAGCAGGAGTTGCAAAGGTGGACGGTTATCCGCTTTTTGTTCCGGATGGGCTTCCTGGTGAGAGAGCAAAAGTAAAAGTGATTAAGGTGAATAAGGGATACGGCTTTGGGCGCCTGATCGAGACATATGAAAGCAGCCCATACCGAGTAGAAGCACCCTGCCCGATTTATAAGGAGTGCGGCGGATGTCAGCTGCAGCACCTGAGCTATGAAGGCCAGCTTCTTGCCAAGGAAAAACAGGTCAGAGATGTTCTGGAAAGAATCGGGAAACTTGAGGGCGTCAAGGTGCATCCGGTTCTTGGCATGAAGGATCCGTGGCGCTACAGAAATAAAGCGCAGGTTCCGATTGGCGAGCAGGAAGGCTGCTTGATTGGCGGATTTTACCAGCAGCGCACCCACCAGATCATCGATATGAAGGAATGCCTCATCCAGCAGGAAAAAAATGATGAGGTTGTGCAAAAGGTAAAGGAAATTTGCGGACGCTATGATGTCCGTGCTTATGATGAAGGCAGGCATAAAGGCGAGCTCCGCCACGTGATGGCTCGCTATGGGCTTGTGACAGGCGAAGTGATGATTGTCCTTGTCACAAGGACGAACGAGCTCCCGCATAAGCAAAGGATTGTGGAAGAGATTGCATCAAGCATTGAAGGTGTTAAATCCATCGTCCATAATGTGAATTCCAGGAAAACGAATGTGATCATGGGAGATGTCACACGAGTCCTCTGGGGTGAAGAAGTGATCTATGATTTTATTGGCGATATCAAATTTGCGATTTCCGCCCGCTCCTTTTATCAGGTTAACCCCGAGCAAACGAAAGTTTTATATGAAAAGGCACTGGAATATGCGAATTTAAGCGGAGAAGAACAGGTTATCGATGCGTACTGCGGAATTGGCACCATTTCTCTTTTTCTGGCACAGAAAGCAAAAGATGTGTTCGGCGTTGAAATCGTGCCGGAAGCCATTATGGATGCAAAGAGGAATGCTGATTTAAACGGCATAACCAATGCTTCATTTGCAGTCGGGAAAGCGGAAGAAATCATTCCTGAATGGTATAAAAAGGGGAACACCGCAGATGTGCTTGTCGTTGACCCGCCGCGAAAAGGCTGTGATGAAGCTCTGCTGAAAACCATTTTAAGCATGAAGCCAAAGAAAGTCGTCTATGTATCCTGCAATCCGGGAACGCTGGCAAGGGATCTTCGTATTCTGGAGGACGGCGGATATAGGACAATTGAAGTGCAGCCGGTGGACATGTTCCCTCAGACTATGCATTGTGAAGCAGTAGCGGGATTAGAATGGAAAGAGGGCAGCTGACCTGTTGGGAAGCTGCTTTTTTAGGTTCTTTAAAGAATCCTCCTGCTTTTTTTCTTATAATTCTGTAAAATATAGTTTATAGAGTTATTAAATGGGGTGAGCTAATTGGTCAATGATTTCCCGATACTTGGCAATGATGGTGAATCGATTTATTCCAATCCTGATGAATTGCTCGATTTGTTCCTGAACTGCACGGCAGATGGGGTTGCCATCATTGATATGGAGAACCGTTTTATAAGGGTAAATCATATGTATACGGTGATTTTTGGCTATACCGAAGCGCAAGTCATTGGCAGGAAGTTTACCGAGTTTCAGAACCCGGAAGAAGTGAAGGAGATTATAAAACTGGTCAAGCTGGGGAAAGTATACAGCAATGTGATCACACAGCGCTATCATCAGGATGGTTCGGTTCTGGATATTTCGGTTTCGTATTCTCCCTTCAGAAATTCCAAGGGCAAAATTATCGCCGTTCTGGCTATATTCCGGGATATGACAGAGTTTAAAAGCATGGAGAGGGAATTAAGAAAAACCAGGGAACTGTACGATTTGATTACGGAGAATACGACAGATATGATCAAAGTCTTCACAAAGGATCAAACGTTGATTTATGCATCCCCATCTCATGGAAAAGTTTTGGGATATTCGCCGGTGCAGCTTGTTGGAAAGACCTGCAGTACTGTCATATATTCCGAGGAAGAGAGAGAAAAGTTCAGCAATGTATGTCAAAAGCTGCTGGAAACGGGAGAGCCTCAGCTGCTTGAAACGAAGATGGATACCATAAATGGCGATATTGTTTTCGTTGAGGCAAGCATTTCCCCTATATTAAACGATAAAGGCGAGATTGAATTATTTGTGGCAGTAGGCAGAAACATAACAGACAGGGTTAATAATGATGCAGCTTTGCGTAACTTGGACCGCCTTTCCATTATTGGACAGCTCGCAGCAGGGGTTGCACATGAGATCAGGAACCCGCTGACTTCTTTAAAGGGTTTCTCGAAACTGCTCCAATCCAGCGTTAATAAGGAAAAACAGGATGATTATTTATCCATTATTATGGAGGAGCTTGATCGGATTGATATCATTGTCAATGAGTTCATGTCCCTGGCAAAACCCCAGGCAATTGAGTATGAGAAAGGGAGCTTAATGTCCATTCTTGAAAGTACGATTAACGTACTTCATCCGCAGGCATTGCTTCACAATGTTCAAATCCATCTCAATCATTGTGAGAATGATATCATGCTATTATGTTCACCTCCCCAGCTGAAGCAAGTATTTGTGAACTTTTTAAAAAATGCGATTGAAGCTATGCCAAATGGCGGAAATGTTTATATAAGTGCTGAAAGAATAGAGAGCAGGCGTGTAAGGATTGCTTTTGCAGATGAAGGAGCAGGCATTGATGGAGAAATGCTGAAGTATCTTGGGACCCCTTTTTATACGACAAAAGATAAAGGGATCGGTTTGGGGCTCACAGTCAGCAATAAGATTATTCAGGAGCATCAAGGTTTGATGGCCATCGAAAGTCTTATAGGTGAGGGCACAAAGGTGATGGTGGAATTGGATTGTATATAGTGGGTACAGCTCATCTCTTTAGGGGTGGGTTTTTTATTTTCAAAAATAAAACACTGCCTTGCAGCCATAGCAAGGCAGTGTTATTAATCTAAAGCACTTTTTAGAATTTCACCCTCCAAAAAGTTCGGAGCTGGTATGTTCAGCAGCTTATAAACAGTTGGGGCAATATCCAGTGTGGTAATCGAGCCAATCCGGCAGTCCTTTTTAAAAGAAGGGCCGTGCGCAAAGAAAACGGCCCTGAGTTCTTTCCGATCAGGATTGCCTCCGTGGCTGCCGAGTTCAATTGATGGCATATGGGGGCTTGTTAGACTGCTGCCCATCATATAGCCCCTTGCGCCTAGCAGCAAAATGTCTCCCTGGTTAGGGTGCTTATTCTCTTTATTTTTTCCATAGGCAATCTGATAAGGTTTTTCTTCCTTTCTAAAAAGGTAATGGAAGAATTGCTTCGACGTTTGATTAAAATGGCTGAACTGCCCTTGCACAATGGAATCACCTGCTTTACCAAAATAGCCCTTTAGGGTTTTTGTCTGAAATTCCGGCTTGATTTTATACTCGCTGAAAAGTTTCTCTACTTGGTCTGCAGCCTTTTCCTTCTCTTTTTTAGAGAGGTTTTCATTCAAGTAAATTTGTGCAGCTGACCCACTGGCTACAGCCATTGCTTTGGAGTTCTCCTCATCCACTTTGCCTTTTTCATCTGTCTTTAAAAGACCGGCTTCTTTTAGAAGAGTGTTTGGAGCAAGTATGGTGTGGACTGGCTCCATTCCATGGTCGGATACAACAAGAAGGTTCTCTTCTTCGCTAAGGCTATCTATCGTCTGTCCAACGACATCATCAGCAAGCTTGTATGCCCATTCAATGTATTTCTTATGTTTTTGAGAATTTTCCTCTGAATACCCAGGCTGCCGGGGATCTGTCAGCAGAAAGTGATGTGATTCATGATCAATCTGAGGTGTATAAAACATCAGCAAATCCGGATGGTATTCTTCTTTAATATAAAGAGACACATCAGTTGCCCAGCTGACAAAACGTGAACTGATTTCTTCATACTCTGCTCTAGTAATCCACTTTTTTTCTAGAGCCTTTGTATCATCCTGGACGGGGAAAAAGCCGAATTCTGAAAGCAGCTCCTCTTCAAATCCATCGGGTCCTTCAATGAGTGCTGACGTAACGGCGGTCCGGTAAATCCTTGCTTTCTTAAGACCAGGGTCAATTTTCAGCTTAAACCAGAAACCTGCAGATTCACCATCAGCTTCAACAGGAATTGACCCCCATTCGTTGGCATTGACAATGACATCTTTGGGGTCTGCCGAACGGTTTTCCGAAAAAATGAAGCGGTTATAGTTGGTCTTTCCATCATCTGAAGTGTCTAAAGCCAATATATAAATTTTTTTATTTTTAGCTTCTTTTAATGGCAGCTCCAATATAGCTTCCTTTAAAGGGCTAAAGCTGCCTTCGGCGTGCTTCCAGCTCTCTGCTTTTTTGAACTGAAGCTTATCCAGAGAACTCTCTGCCCAGGTTTCTCCATAATAAACTGCGTAATCAGCCTGTGTTCCTGCATCGGGGTTTGACCCGGGGAACAGCACTGTAGCAGTTGTTTTGCCGTTTTTTTTGGCCTCTGCCCAAAGCGGGTTTTTATCGAGTGGCTGTTGGAAGGCGCTTTCTCCATTTGCCAATTCTTTATGGGGATCCTGCCACTTATTGCTGACCATGCCGGTTTCCGAAGGGGTTGCACCTGAAGCAATTGCCGCATGTGATGGGGCGGTCAGCGAGGGGATTACGGTTTTGGAATCCTTGGCAGCTACTCCATTCTTCATGAGTGCTTTAATGTGGGGAAGCTTTCCTTCCTTTACATATTCTTTAGTCAGGTCATTTCTCATTCCATCAAATGAAATCAGCACTACCTTGTTTTCCTGTCCAGCACGATCCTCTGCATGTCCTGAGGAAGAAAATACAATAGATCCTATTAATAAAATAACTATATAAACATAGTGCTTATTCATTATGTTTCCTCCAAGCTGTAAGTAAATTGGTACAAGAGCATATTCCCTTTATTTCTTATAAATAAACAAAAAAAATCGTCTTTCTGCTGCCAGGGGCGCTCAATTGAATGGCAGGAAGAAGGAAGATATGCAGATGCCAAATATACTGACTCCTCCATATAAGCTGATTCAATAGAATCAATAATATTTTTCCAGTCCCAAAAAGGTAGACTGGGAGTTTTTGAATCGATATTTTTAGAGTAGTCTGCAAAATTCGACAGAAATAAATTAGGGATATGGAGGAAAGTATATGGCAATTTTAAAAAGTTCGTATGGAACCAGAGCTTTATTAAAAGGGACTGCTGCTGCAGCTATTTTTGCAGGAGGAATCATTTCACCATCAATTCCGGGCTTTTCAAACGAGGCAGTGGCAGAAGCGTCTTCCTATACTTACACAGTGGATGCGACCAGTCTGAATGTCCGTTCTGGCCCCGGAACAAATTATGATCGGATCGGCAGCCTGCCCCAAGGCAGCAGTATACAGGCAATCGAACGCCTTGCCAGCGGCTGGTACAAAATTAACTATAATGGAAAAACAGGCTATGTCAGCGGCCAATACGTCAAAACAAATGAAAAACTTTACCGGGTGGACGCCACATCATTAAATGTCCGAAAAGGTCCGGGATTAAATTACAGCAGTGTCGGCCTTTTAAAAAACGGAACAGTATTAAGTGTCATACATAAGGAAAGCAACGGCTGGTATAAAATTTCCTACAACGGAAGCACCGGGTATGTAAGCGGTGATTATGTGACCGCTGGTGACTCCCGTCAGGCAAGGATCAATGTACCGCTCATTGCCCAGCGGCCGGAGTTGCCAAGCGGATGCGAAGTGACTTCTCTTGCCATGGCACTGAAATTTTATGGTGTAAATGTCAGCAAAACAACACTTGCAAAGGGAATGCCATATGATTCAACCAAGCTGGTAAGAAATGCAGATGGTTCTATTAAAACCTGGGGAGATCCTGATGTCGGGTTTGTCGGAACACCTTTTGGCAACGGCCATACGATAAACCCGGGACCGCTGAAAAAGCTGCTTGATCAGTATCGGCCAGGCGGTGTAAATTTGACCGGAAAAGATTTTTCAGAAATAGAAAAGGCTGTTTCAGAGGGTAACCCTGTTTTGGCATGGTTTACAATCAGCCATGAAATGCCGAATAATAGAAGCTGGAAAACGCCTGCCGGCAAAACGATCAGCGCACCAACACCATTGCACTGCATTGTCGTAACCGGTGTGGATGCAGATTATGTTTACTTTAATGACAGTGAAGCAGTTCAGAAAGATGTGAAAATGCCTAAGGAGAAGTTCATCAAGATCTACGAAGCCATGGGCAAGCGTGCATTGGCTGTAAAATAGCCAGAAAGCATTTGCGGGAAATTTCCGCAGGTGCTTTTTTTTTTGCAGGGAAATATACGTCTCAGGTCTTAGCAAGGATTACTTTTGTGGTCTATGGCGGGTAATCGTGTTTTTTTGTATCGTATAACTTGAGAAGTTTTTTAAAAGTGTTTTAATAGATTTAAGGATGCAATCCTTTTTTGCTGTATAACTCCTGCACTTTCCCCCTTAGGTGTCGGGGGTGAGCATCAAGCAGAAGCCTCCTTGGATATCTTCGCAGGAACAGGCGGTTTGGCTTGTTCTGAAGGTGCTTACGCTTTTCTTGCTGAAATATGTCTGTGGATGAAACTTTAGGTTTATAAATAACGTATAAATAAGTAGGAATATGAGTAGGAGTCGATAAATATGAATTCCTTTTTAGCATTTGCTTTTCGTTTGCTGACGGCTGTTCCTTTGTCTGTCAGCGTTTGGCTGGCAAGTTACTTTGCATTCGGGCAAACTTTCATTTTGTCAGGGATATATGGAGCTGGAGCCGGGCTTCTTACTTATTGGGCCGGGGGATTGATTCAGCGCCGCCGCTTTTTGAAAAAGCATGGATTGACGAAAAGGGAATACCAATACATTAAGCGAAATCTTGATGAGGCGCGCCGCAAGATAACCCGTTTGCACAAAGCGATGTTTTCGATTCGGCATTTCCCGACGCTTAAGCAGCGCATGGAGTTCATGAGGGTGACGAGAAGGATTTACAGACTGACCAGGAGTGAGCCGAAACGTTTTTACCAGGCCGAGCAGTTTTATTTTTCTCATTTGGATTCCGCGGTGGAGCTGGCGGAAAAGTATGTCTTTCTGTCTTCTCAGCCGAGAAAATCGCGTGAACTGGATCAGTCCCTCCAGGAGACCAGACGTACACTTGATGCACTTACGCATCATGTGGAGGAAGATCTTCACAGAGTTATAGCTGAAGATATTGATCAGCTTCATCTTGAAATTGATGTTGCCAAGAATTCGATTGAGAAGATAAAAGATTCAAGAATTCATGATGAAAGCAGGAGATTAAAATGACCGAAGAAAAACCGTCCCTGTTAAAAAACACTAATTTATTGGATGATCTGATGTCAGATCCTTTTGGGGAAAAGCAGGAGGCTGCTCCCTCGCCATTGCAATCGGAAAAGCGGACAAGGCTGATCGATGTGATTCCGGAAGAAAACCGGGAAAAAGCCTATCAGCTTGCAAAACAAATCGATCCTGCCAATCACCAGGCGATGATCTCATACGGAACACCGGCTCAATCAAAGCTGCTGACGTTTTCTCATACAATGCTCGAGCATGTTCAGAAAAAGGATGTTGGTGAAGTGGGAACAATCATCAATGATCTGATGAAGAAATTCAATGATGTGAATCCGGATGAGCTGAAGCCGGAGAAATCAACCTTTTTTGCGCGTATGTTTGGAAAGATATCCGGTTCTGTTCAGGAGGTCTTATCCAAATACCAAAAAACAGGTGCTCAGATCGACCGCATCAGCGTCAAACTGGAAAGGAGCAAGAATGCGCTTCTTTCCGACATTGTCATGTTAGATAAGCTATACGAAAATAATAAAGAGTATTTTCATGCTTTAAATGTATATATTGCAGCAGGTGAACTGAAGCTTGAAGAGCTTCATGAAAAGACGATTCCCGAACTGAAGAAGAAGGCAGAAGAGTCGAATGACCAGATGAAGTTCCAGGAAGTGAACGATATGATGCAGTTTGCCGACCGCCTGGATAAACGCCTTTATGACTTGAAGCTGAGCCGTGAAATAACGATTCAAAGCGCACCGCAGATCCGCCTGATACAGAATACCAATCAGGCATTGGTTGAAAAAATTCAGTCATCCATCATGACGGCCATCCCGCTTTGGAAAAACCAGGTGGCCATCGCCTTGACACTGCTTCGCCAGCGCCATGCCGTCGAAGCCCAGAAGAAGGTCTCGAAAACAACTAATGATCTTCTTTTGAAAAATGCAGAAATGCTGAAAGTGAATACAATTGAAACGGCACGTGAGAATGAGCGGGGCCTTGTCGACATTGAAACGTTAAAGAAAACACAGGAGAACTTGATTTCCACTCTTGAAGAAACCCTAAGGATCCAGGAGGAGGGCCGCCATAAACGCCGGCAGGCAGAACACGACCTGGCCAATATGGAAAATGATTTGAGGCAGAAGCTGCTGGAGATTAAGGGGAATTAGCAGGATTAAAAAAGAGCGATGTTCAATCAAACGTTTGATTGAACATCGCTCTTTGCTGTTTAAACTGTTAATCCAGCCTCAGGGGCAGGTGTGTGTTTTCTTACTGGCAGCTTGATGACAGCTTCTGTTCCTTTTCCTTTTTTACTATTGAAATAAATGGAACCATTATGGGACTGGACAATTTTGAAGCTGACTGTAAGTCCGAGGCCAGTTCCTTTCTCCTTGGAAGAATAGAAAGGTTCACCGATCCTGTTAAGGCGTTCTTCCGACATGCCGCAGCCATTATCCTTTACCAGGATAGTCAGCTGCCGTTCTTCCGCCTGCAGTGTAACCGTTACTTTACCGCCATCTCTTGACGCTTCAATGGCATTTTTTATTATATTAATAAAAAGCTGCTTGAGCTGATTTGGTTCACATTCTATCATATACACATCCGATTTTAATAAAAATTCGATCTGGACATTATGCATGCTGGCTTCTGTTTTTAAAAGCGAAATGACATTAAAAAGGATATTTTGAACATCCGCTTTTGTAAAACAAATGTCCTGAGGCTTGGCAAGGAGCAGCAGCTCACCGACAATATGGTTAATCCGGTCCAGCTCCTCCTGCATGATCTGATAATAAAATTGATGCTTTTCATCTTCCAGCTGCATGAGCTGCACGAAGCCTTTTAGTGATGTCAGCGGATTTCTGATCTCGTGCGCCACACTGGCAGACAGCTCGCCAACCACAGAAAGCTTTTCGGTGCGGCGCAATCTTTCTTCAGCTTGCCGAAGCTTCGTCACATCTTTTCCATAGCCGATGATTCCGGCAATTTGACCGTTCACAATGAGCGGAAGCGCAGTGCATTGAATAGTGAGCTTGCTGCCATTTTTATGATTGAATTCAAATTCACAGGTTTTTGGCTGTTTATCCTCAAGGATGCCTGTAAAGTCTTCAATGGCCTTCATTTTATAAGGAGCTGGTATGATTTCATTGATGCTCTTACCCAATGTCTCATCAGGACTGTAGCCTGTCACCGCTTTGAATTGGGGATTTACTTTTGTGATGGTGCCATGAAGGTCTGTCATAAAGACAATTTCAGTATTATATTCAAACAAGGATTTATATTGCTGCTGGCTTTCGGCAAGAAGCTTCTCCACATGCTTTCTTTCTGTAATATCCCGGCCGATAATGACCAGCCCTTTTCGGCTTCCATCGGCATGAAAGAGCGGCACTTTAATCGTATCAAACGTTTTTTCTGTTCCGTCAGGCAAAGGAATGACTTCTTCGATACGGGTAATTTTACCATTTATCCAGGTTTCTTCATCTGAAGTTTCACAGTAGCGAAGTGCGTCTGCATAAAAGTCAGTGTACTCGGCCAGTTCAGAGTCCTTCTTGCCTTTATAATCGACTTTTTCGAGATTAAACAACTTAAGCCCAAATTCATTAGACTCAATCCAGCGGCCCTGTCCGTCTTTAAAATTAACAAAGTCAACCATGGAGTTGATTAAAGTGGAAAGACGTTTTTCATCTTCCCTCGAAGCAATAAGCTCATCTCTTTTGCCAATAAAGTAATAGAGCAGCCAGCCTGTAACGATAATGTACAGAAACTCTTTTGCTCTAAAAAGAAAACTGACAAGAGAAGAGGGCTCAAGCATATGCAAAAGGTAGTTCGTTCCGAATACCCAAATAAGGCTGATGATCACATATAAGCCCAATAACCATTTTTTATTCATTAGCTTATATTTCTCCTGTTCTCTATCTGGCTGAAAAAAGAGCTGGAATTCAGTCAAATAGTATTTTTTTCGCTGTATAATAAAAGAATATAAGTTGCATATACAAATTATTTACAGTTTCTATTCTATATGATTTTAGTAGAGTCTTCTAGTGCCTAGAAATTAGTAAAACCATATTATAAGGAATTAGAAAGGGAAGAACAAGCATGTATCTTACCATTAAAGAAACCGCAGAATATTTATCTTACCCTGAGTCATATGTAGAAAGCTTGATTCAGCAAAAAAAAATACGCGCCATTTATGATGGAAAACAGTATTTAATATATAAGGAACAATTTAATGCCCATATAAAGCAAATGGAAAAATACAAGGAGCTGGTGGAAGAAATACTAAATGAGCCGATACCGGAGGATCGGGATATCAAAGATGAAGATTGAATTGGACAATTTTCCTGTAATCACATTATTTTACAATTATTATTAAATTAGATAACATATAAGTAAATAATGTGTTAAAGGAGGAAGTATGGATGTTTGATATCTTAATTGTAGGTGCAGGCCCTGCTGGTGCAAGTGCTGCGCTATTTGCTGCAAAAGCGGGGAAGAAGGTAGTGGTTGTGGACAATGATAAAAGCATGACTAAACGTGCCTGGGTAGAAAATCATTATGGCGTTATGGAAATCACTGGACCTGAACTGATCGAAACAGGCAAAAAACAAGCAGCTAAGTTTGGGGCAGAGATCGCAGAAGGAACTGTTGATAACATTGAAAAAGCTGATGGAAGCTTTACCATTAAAGCAGGAGAAAAATCGTATTCAGCTAAGCATGTGATTTTAGCAGCTGGCGTATCTACCGATTTAGCAGAAAAAGCCGGTTTGAAGACTAAAGCAGGCACCGAGCCGCGCATTAAAACGGTTCTGGAAGTGGATGCTGATGGCAAGACGAATGTCGATGGCATTTGGGCAGCCGGAACCATTGCAGGAGTTAGCGTCCATACAATCATTACAGCTGGAGACGGTGCAAAAGTTGCAATAAACGTAATCAGTGAATTGAACGGCGAGCGCTATGTGGACCATGATATAATGAAATAAAAATGAAATAAAAGGGAAAGAAGGCTTACCTGGGGCTGCCTTCTTTTTTTTGTCTATTTTTCCTATTAGTTATTTACTAATATTAACAAAATAACCAAAATATAGATGTTTTTACCTACTGTACACTAGTATCTTGTACCCTTATAAGAGTTTTCGAAACATTATAAAATTTAATGAGCGGAATCTATTATTCTATTGGAGGTACTAGATGAGAAAACCAATGTTAAAAGTGGCATTAGCTTCGACTCTTATTTTTGGAGCTATTGGGACACAGGCAGTTTTTGCACATCCGGCAGACGTTAAACAGGTTCAGCCGGTAAATGTATTCGACAAGAAGGTAGTCAATAAAATTAATGCAGAAAATATCTATAATAATATTGATTATCTTTCACAAACCCCGCGTGTAGCCGGTACGGAATCGGAGTATAACGCTGTTCAGTATATTAAAAGCCAATTCGAATCCTATGGCTATGAAACAGAGATTCAGCCATTCACGTTTTATGGATATACTCCTCCGAGCAGTATGGAAGTGACCATTGAGGGCTATGGAGGGGAACTGCAGCCAAGATCCTTTACCTATTCAGTCAATGGCGATGTGAGCGGGGAGCTGGCATTCGCTGGGCTGGGCACACCGGAAGAACTGGAAGGTGTTGATCTCACAGGTAAAATTGCTCTTATCCAGCGCGGTTCCATTTCTTTTGCCGAGAAAGTTTTAAATGCAGCAGAAAAAGGGGCTGCAGGAGTAATTATTTTTAATAATGCAGAGGGTCCATTAAGCGGCACGCTTGGGGGTCATAATGAAGAATATGTTCCGGCATTAGCCCTGTCAAAAGCAGAAGGTGAGGCAATTCTTGCATTGCTGGAGAGCGGTGAAACTTTAACAGCTTCCCTATCGATTGAAGGTGCGGATGCAGGAGAAAAAGTTTCCCACAACGTGATTGCCACAAAGAAACCAACCAACAAGAAGAAAGCAAACGACGACATTATTGTGGTTGGCTCACACCATGATTCTGTAGCAGGGGCTCCTGGAGCGAATGATGATGCTTCCGGAACAGCGATGACATTAGAGCTGGCACGCGTATTCAAGGATATTCCGACAGATACAGAGATTCGCTTTGCAACATTCGGAGCAGAAGAGCTGGGATTGATTGGATCTTACCATTATGTTGACAGTCTTTCTGACGACGAGATCAGCAGA
The DNA here is from genome assembly GCF_004366035.1 of Cytobacillus oceanisediminis. Classification (GTDB taxonomy): domain Bacteria; phylum Bacillota; class Bacilli; order Bacillales; family Cytobacillaceae; genus Cytobacillus; species Cytobacillus oceanisediminis_C. The sequence continues at coordinate 66,264 of NZ_SOEE01000012.1, read as the reverse complement.
ACCATTGCGAACTTTAATCTTGATATGGTGGGAAGCAAGGATGCGGGCGATTTAGTAATGATGACTTTGGATGGAGAAGAAAATCTTGTAACAGAACTTTCTCAAGCATCCAGTGAAAGGCTGAACGGAGAGCCGACCCCAGTATATCAGGGCGGCAGAAGTGACCATGTGCCTTTTGCTGAAGCAGGCATTGCAGCCGCGTTATTTATTCACAGCCCAACTGAACCATGGTACCACTCTCCAGAAGACACGATTGATAAAATCAGCAAAGATAAGCTTCAGGATGTAGCGGAGGTTGTGGGTGCCGCCATTTATGATAAGGCACGTTTTGATAACATGGGCCCTAAACCGAAAAAGCAGCATAAAATGAAAGCAGCACCTGAAATGGTTCACGAGTTGGATGTAAAATAAGCAGAAGAGCAGTCGTTCCTTTGAGGGGAGGCTGCTTTTGCTATTATACAGCTGCTTTGCGTTTTCAAGGCTGCTCACCCACCGAAAAACCCTGATAAGCCAACAGGTCAGCAGGAACTGTTCCGGAATGGTGTTTTTCATGCCATCACTTTCATGTTTTAAAGCTTTAAAAAGACATATTCCCATTTGAATATGATAAAATGATACAAATTATGAACTTGGATTTTCTGGAAAGAAGGATCGATGTGAAAAACATAAAAACATACATTCTCCTCACTTCCATCATGGCTTTATGGGGATTGAATGTGAGCATTATAAAAATTCTTGTCAGTTATTTTCCTCCGGTTTCAATTACTTCTTTGCGAATACTGACTGCGGGTATAACCGTGTTTTTAATATTAAGCATAATGGGAAAAGTGAGAAAGCCGAGCTTGAGGGAAGTCTCGTACATTGTATTTGGAGGACTTTTAAGTGTTGTCAGCCACCATCTATTTCTGGCTATAGGCCTAACGGGAACAAGTGCGGTGAATGGGGGGCTTATTCTAGGTGCCGGTCCGCTCTTGACAGCCATACTGTCTTCCATTCTGCTGCGCAATAAGCCTACAGGCATCCAGGTTCTGGGTTTTCTGCTTGGCGGTACAGGCGTGACTTTTATTGTCCTTTCAGGGAATAAAGGGATATCGAGCTTAACTCCGGGAGATTTCTTTGTGTTCTTATCCATTCTTTCACAAGCCCTTAGCTTCATTGTCATCAGCAAGGCTTCGAAAACCCTTGATCCGCGATTGCTGACAGGCTATATGCTGATTTTTGGAGGAGTGATCCTTTTTGTAATGGCCAGCATTATGGAACCCGGCGGACTTAAGGGTGTAAACGAAGCCCCAGCCTATGTTTGGGCTGCATTTGCCGCATCTGCCGTATTGGCAACAGCTATCGGCCATATGGTGTATAACACAGCCATCCGTAATATTGGGCCTGCAGAAGCCAGTATTTTTTTGAACCTGAATACCTTTTTCTCATTGGCAGGCTCAGCGTTCATTCTTGGTGAAGTAATCACTATAAACCATATACTTGGGCTGGTTCTTATTGTGGGAGGTGTCATTTCAGGATCTGGAGCATTGGAGGATTTAGTATTCATGAAACGGAGAAAAGAAAATAGCGAGTATATGTAAAGTGGTCTCTTGACATAGAGATCACTTTTTTTTGTAAAAAGTGGAATAGGGGAAAAGGAGTATTCAAAGTCTGGTAAGGGGAATAGAGAGGATATAGAGAGAGGAGGAGCATTGATGTATTTATCAATAACAGTAAAAATGGCTGTTGGACTAGTTGCCTTGTTAACTGTTACCCGTATTCTTGGAAAGAAGGAGCTTTCACAGGTAACTCCGTTTGATTTTGTTTATGCGGTTGTCCTTGGAGGGATTATTGAGGAAACCATTTATGATGATAAAGTAACAACACTGCAAGTGATCTATTCAGCCTTATTATGGGGAGCATTTATTTACATTATTGAAATTCTGGCAAAAAAGAAAAATATATTCAGGACGATTTTAAAGGGAAGAGAGTCGGTCCTTGTTAAGGATGGCAAGCTGAATGTAAAGGAGATGAAAAAAAACCATCTTGAAATGGAACAGCTGAGAACAATGCTGCGCCAAAAAGGAATATTCAGCATGAATGAAGTTAAATACGCTTACCTTGAGACCAATGGCGGCTTAAGTGTAATGAAATACCAAAAACAAGAGCCTGTCACTCCAGAATTGATGAAACTTAAGGTGAAGGAAAGGAATCCTTCCACTTTACTGATTGATGAAGGAGAAGTAGTGGAAGACGGCCTTAAATTACTGGGGAAAGATGGGGGGTGGCTGAGGGAGTCTATTAAAACGGAAGGCTGCCATCATATCAAAGATATTTTCTGTGCAGAGTGGTCGGAAGAAGAAGGGTTTTATATCGTATCTTATAAAAAATGAGCCTTGCGAATGTTGCAAGGCTCTCTTTATTAATATCCCTATTAATATCCCTTTATATAATCTACTTGATTAATGCCGGGAGTACCGCTGTTTATGTACTCCTTTAAATTAGGAATGAAAATATCTTCAATCACACGCTTAGTGTAGTATTCCGTCGATCCGGCAGTATGCGGAGTAATGATGACATTATCATGTTCCCATAGCGGGCTGTCTTCAGAAAGCGGTTCTTTTTCAAATACATCCAGCCCTGCACCGGCAATATGTCCGTTCTGCAGTGCGGCAATCAAATCTGTTTCTTTTACAATTTCACCCCGGCCGATATTGATGAAGAAAGCAGAATCCTTCATGCGGGTAAACTGTTCGGCTCCGAATAGCTGCCGTGTTTCCTGTGTTAGCGGAAGTGTGACGACAACATAGTCACATAGAGGAAGCACATCGTTCAGCTGGCTGGAAGTATACATTTCATCTATATGCTCTTCAGGTTTTCCGGAGTGCCGAACTCCAATCACCTTCATGCCGAATGCTTTGGCAATCTTGGCAGTTTCCCTCCCGATGGCTCCTGTGCCAATCATGCCGATGGTTTTATTGTGAATTTCAAGCTTCATTCCAGAATGGTGCCATACTTTAGCTTGCTGATTTTTTACATATGTATGGATTTTGCGGGTGAGCCCAAGCATTAATGCGAAGATCGTTTCTGAAATGGGGTTAGCATGCACTCCGTTTGCGCTGGTAATCTGGATGCCCTGTGACTCCATTTCTGCCAGGGGCAGGGAATCGACCCCGGCACTCCAGGACTGGAACCAGCGGAGGTTGCTGTTTCCCTCAAGGACCATCTCTTTTAGTTCCTTTTTCCAGCCGGCGATCACTTCCGCTTTTTTCAGCTCATTGTGCCAGTTTGCTGAATCTTTTCCGGAAATGAGCTCCCAATCGGGAATGATCTCTTTAATTTTATCAATCTGTGAGGGTTCCAGATCATGTGTGACGATACAGGTTCTTTTTGACATGTATGTTCCTCCAAGTTTTATTTTTTGAAAAGTCGGTAAATATATCATAGTCTATAAAACTATAAAAGTGAAATTTTCTAATAAAATGAAAAATAGCATAGAAATCAGAGGAATTTCAATCAAACACCATGCGCTAAATAAGTTAGTTTAGGTTGAGTAATATGAAAACAAAAGAGCCCCCTGGCGCTGGAACCGGGGGCTTAACTATCTGTTAAGAGGGCTGAAAACCTATTAATTTTGCTTTCTTATCAACACCGAGTGTCTGTTTATCCGGGAAGGTAATGACAGAACTGATATAATCCCAGCGGATCATAAAATGGGTGACGCAATCTTCTTCCTTTTGCTGTTCTTCTGGGATGTCAGTACCGTCTTCCTCTTTGACCATTGTACGTTTGAAGCAAGGATTCTCAACCCATATTCCCATGCTTTCAGTCTTGATCAGTTTAACAAGGTACCATTCATCGGGCTGATAAATGCCTGTGATGGAGCCGACGAGATCATTTGGAAAGTTCTTAAATTTTATTTGAATTTTTTGACCTGTAAAGTTTTCAAGGTGCATACATGAACCTCCTGAACTATTAAAATTCGTTTTATTATACTCTTCCTTTTTTTGATTGTTTTAAACATCAAAAAAGCAAGATCCACCCGATTTGGTGAACCTTGCTTTTTTTTAGCCTTCCCCGTCTACATATTTTCCGTGGTCAGGAACGGCAATTTCATCAAAATCATTTACGAGTTTGGCGAGGCTTTCCCTTAATACAGCAGCAGCCATTGGAATGCCATGACCTGTGATGGCGACATCTGGCTGAAGGGCTTCAAGTTTCTGTACGGAAGTCCGGGCAGAATCCCAATCAGTTGTGAGGTAGCGGGGCGGGCCGCTGATTTCCTGTTCCTGGGTGAGCACACTGTATAAGGACTCCTGCTTCACTGTTACGAAAGCGTCACCTGCAATCAGCACGCGATCAGACTCCCTGAATAAGGAAACGTGGCCGGGAGTATGACCTGGTGTGTGAAGCCACTTCCATCCTTCCATATGGGGAACATTTCCGTCTCCAGGCAAAGGCTGAATATGGGTGCCAAGATCAATGCCTTCATGCGGAAAAGTGGGGGACATCTTTGCGACAAGTCCGCCTTCAACACTCGAGTCAGGTTTTGGATAATCCTGCTGTCCCGTTAAGAATGGCATTTCAAGTGTATGAGCGTATACAGGAACCTGCCAGCGCTCAACTAAATCAATAATTGCACCAACATGGTCAAAGTGGCCATGTGTAAGTATAATGGCTTTCGGTCTGGCGTTCTCTCCAAATAGTTCTTCCGCCGCATCCATGATTTTCTCTGCAGATTTTGGCATGCCTGCGTCAACGAGAACCCAGTCACCAGGCTTTTCTGATATACGCACAAAACAAACATTCACAATCTGTACTGTCAGGCAGTAGACTCCATCTGCTTCATTAACAATCATTCCACTCGTGGAGGAAGTCATGGGCATATAGCGTTCAGTAGATGAACTTTCCTTCAAGGATATTACCTCCTTAGTAATTTTAGAAATAAAGGGCATTTATCTTTTTGAGTATACCCGCATGTGAACTTTGTATGCGGCATATTCAGGAGGAGCAGGGAATAAATGCAAAAAAAGCTCTGCCTGAAATTAGGCAGAGCTTGGGTGTATCACATATTAAGATAGAAATTCATGCGGATTTAATCCGAGTTCCATGCAGATCTCTGTAACAGCCTGTTTTTCATTTTGATCAAAGTTCCCGTCAGCATAACCGATCGCGATGCAATAACGGGCTACGAGGCGGGCGATCTCAGGCTTATTTCTTACCCGGCCAACTGCTTTGAAGGCTTCGGCCCGGCCGATGATCGGATCCATCTCAATCCGCTGGACGAACATATTGAATTGCTGTATCACTTTTTGTGTATCAAACACTTTTAATTCCTGGCTGCTGTTTACAAACTCGACCATCTTTTGACGTTCAGTTGGATCCAGCCTGCCATCTGCCATGCCGACAAGGGCGCATGAAGCTACAACGGCGTCCAGAACATCCTGGCTTTTGAATCGTGTAAACAGCTCCTGGGCACGGCGCTTTTGGTCATTGGCCCACTGTGCGTAATCCGTCTGATTAGGTGACCATGAATTGCCGCAGGAATTACAGGTAAGCTTCAGCTGGTTTTTTCCGATAAAGCCGCCAAGAAGTCCTACAGGCCCCAGGATGAGTCCGCCAATCGCCGCTTTTCCAAGGCCAAATCCTTTTTGGCCAGTCCGGATGTTAGTAGATCCGCAACGGGTGCAGACGATATTTCCATCTGTATAGGATTGAGCCTGCACCGGCTGCCCAATACCTGTCTGCCCGCCAAATGAAGTTGGCTGAGAAGGTGGCGTGTTGTAAGAAGTCTGATTGTAGGCAGGCTGGCCAAAGGACGATGGGCTGTATCCTGGTTGTGCCTGCTGGCCAAAATGGGATTGCTGCTGATACTGACCCTGGCTGAATGAGGGCTGCTGACTTGGAGCAGGCTCATCATCTACGGAAACGCCGAAATTGCGGCAAAGGGCAGCTAATCCGCCCTGGAATCCGCTTGCAATGGCATTGAATTTCCACTCGCCATTGTGACGGTAAAGCTCTGCAGCGACGATTGCTGTTTCAACAGTAAAATCCCGCCCAAGGTCGAAGCGGAGAAGCTCTTCATTTGTCATAGCATTAAAAATTCTCACATAAGCATTGGAAACTTGCCCAAAGTTCTGCCCTTTCATCTGGGCATCATGAATGGTAATAGTAAAAGCAATTCGATGGATATGCTGCGGCACCTTATTTAACTCGATGCGGATCTGCTCATCATCCCCGCCGCCTGCCCCAGTTCTATTATCACTGCTATATAGGATCGAACCGTTTCCACCGGATGGATTATTATAAAACACAAAGTCACTATCACTTTGAACTTTGCCGGATGCACCTGTTAAAAAGGCTGAAGCGTCCAGGTCATATTGCGATTGATTATGACTGACATCCCAGCCCAATCCTGCCACTACAACCTGCAAACCAGGATTGGTTTTGGTCAAATCTACTTTTTGTCCCTTGCTCAATCGAACTCCCACAGATTTCACTCCTAATTTGTTTTTATACTTAGAATTTAATAACTATGTACTTCGGAGAACTGTCTAGCTCCACAAGGAACGCTTCGACAGCTTAATCATCGCACAACTAAAAGCACTGGCTTTTAGGAGGAGCGCCTACCCCTTCGAGGTGTCGTGGATGGGCAAGGCGTTTCCTCTTTTCTTTTTATACGTTCTGAGTAGAAAGAAGTTTCATAGTTTTCATTATAAGGGAATTGGAAGCGAAGTAAAACTTGAGCGGCTATTCTGAGGATGAAAAAATGGTTTTGGGACAGACCGTAGAATAGAATATTAATCATGATGTTATTGACATAGGAGGAGATAATTTGAATAAAAGAGCAAAAGTCTTTGCACACCGCGGCGTCAGCGGACATTTTCCAGAAAACACGATGGCCGCATTCCAGGGTGCATTGGAGGCAGGGGCAGATGGAATTGAATTGGATGTGCAGATGGCTAAGGATGGGAAGCTGGTGATCATTCATGATGAAACTGTGGATAGAACGACAGGCGGCACCGGTTATATAAAAGACATGACCTTCGATGAAATCCTGCGGCTTGATGCAGGGAGCTGGTTTGGGAATGTTTACACGGGCGAAACAATTCCGGATCTGGATCAGCTTTTACAATGGGCAATTAGGGAAGGAAACGAACTCCTGATTAATATTGAATTAAAAAATGATTTGATTGAATATCCCGGTATGGAAGAAAAGGTTATTGACCTTATCCTAAAATATAAATTGGAACAGCGTGTCATAATATCATCTTTCAATGCAGAGAGTCTGAAAAGAGTCCGGGAATTGCATGCCACTTTGCATACGGGCTACTTGATTGAAGGCATCCCTGAAAACACACTCGAAATGGCGAAAAAAATCGGGGCAAACAGCATTCATTGTGAAGAGGGATTTGCTCTATCGGGATTTGGCAGGAAAGCAAAAGATGCGGGGTTTCCCCTGCGGGTATATACCGTAAATGATGAAACCCGCAGCAGATTTTTAAATAGTGCGGGAGTGGAAGTAATCATGACCGATTTTCCGGAAAGGTTTTTGAAATAAAGAGTTTATTGCCTGCGTAAATTTCATTTATTCACGAAACATTCAATGTACTCGCGGAAATTTGGATTTATCAGTGGACATTCGGATATAACCAAGGATTCTAATGCCATGCTGAAGAATGGCATCAAAAAAACAAGCGCGGATCTTCAGCGCTTGTTTTTAGTTAACTCTACCAAAGTACAGGCTTAGCCACCATGAACCAGAGCATGAGCATTAATAGAAAAAGGTAGATCCAGACTGAGCGGGTAAGCTTCCTGACAAGAAAATGCTGATCTGCTCCAGGCTCATCAAATTTCTTCAGAACAGGAGAGAAGGCACGGGCAAGAAAAAAGACTGAGCCTCCCATCACCGCCAGGGTCGCAACGATCCAGGATGTCGTCCAGTCCCAGTGGCTGTTCACGATAAGAAGGACACCCGAGCCTACAAGTACATGTCCTGCATGCTTGACAAGGCGCACGGATGTCCTGAAGATGCCTATGTAAGCCTGCTGAACCCCTGGCTCGGCCGTTTCCAATTTATTGACAATTGGAATCAGAACAAAAAATGGGCCAACAGAAAGTATGGCACTGCTGACATGGATGTACAGCAGTATTCGGTACAGTATGTCCATCCCGGCAGATTACTTCTTCACTGCGCTGAATTCATGAACCCATACACGCATTTGCGGCAGCCAAGGCATTCCCGGATGCATCGAAAGGATTGATTGTTTGTAGTCTTCTAAGCTTTCAAAGCCTTCCTGGCGGGCATGATCGTCTGTTAACTCACCAAGGGATTGGGAATAAACTTTATCTACAACAAAGTCCTGGCCTTCAAGTGTCATGATTTCCCCGACATCAGCATACCTGCCATTACGGCGTGTGGCTGTTTTTTTTCCTGCAAGAACCTTCTCAACGTCCTCTTTAACTGTGACCATTCGGTCTACGGAACATGTTTTTGGCGGTAATGTATTTGGATCATGCTGATTTGACATTATGCTATTCCTCCTTATGTAAATGCTTACCTTTTAAACCTTACCATATTTTCAAACCGGAAGGTAGATGTGTTTAAGAACAGTTTTTTACAAAAAAAGCTTGAGGAAACCCTTCCTCAAGCTTAGAAATTACTTTAACTTAAATGAACTCTTCAGCGATACAATCCTGTTAAAAACAGGTTTTTCTGCTGTTGTGTGTTTCGGGTCAACATTGAAATAGCCATGACGGAAAAATTGGAATTTATCCTGGGCTTTTACATCCTTCATGTTAGGTTCAATGAAACCATTAACAATTTCAAGTGAGTTCGGGTTCACATAGTCAAGGAACGTTTTTCCTTCAGCATCGTTTTCAGCAGCATCATCTGTGTCTGCCTCAGCGTTCCGATCGGCATCTTCGTCCAGAATCAATGGCTCGTATAAACGAAATTCAGCCGGAATGGCACTCTTTGCATCCACCCAATGAAGCGTGCCCTTCACTTTTCGGCCTGTAAAACCTGTTCCGCTCTTCGTTTCAGGGTCATATGTGCAATGCAGCTCAACAACATTGCCATCCTCATCCTTGATGACATCGTTGCACTTGATGAAGTATGCATGCTTTAAGCGTACTTCATTGCCAGGGAAGAGGCGGAAATATTTTTTCGGCGGATCTTCCATGAAATCGTCCTGTTCTACAAAAATCTCCCTCGAGAAAGGAATTTGACGCATGCCCATTTCCGGATTTTCCGGATTGATTTCCGCATCAAGCATTTCAGTCTGATCTTCCGGGTAGTTCGTGATCACAACCTTTAACGGACGAAGTACGCCCATTGTACGAGGGGCTTTCAATTTCAGGTCTTCGCGGACATAATGCTCAAGCATAGCTTCATCCACTACACCGGAACCTTTTGAAACACCCGTTTCTTTTACGAACTCGCGGATTGCTTCCGGAGTATAGCCCTTGCGTCTTAGACCGGAAATCGTAGGCATGCGCGGATCATCCCAGCCATCAACATAATTCTCTTCCACAAGCTGCTTCAGTTTTCTTTTGCTCATAACTGTATTAGAAATATTCAGGCGGCCAAACTCGATTTGCTGCGGTGTGCTTTCCATTTCACACTCTGAGACAACCCAGTTATATAGCGGACGCTGATCTTCAAACTCGGTTGTACATAAGGAATGGGTAACTCCTTCAATTGCATCCTCAAGCGGGTGGGCAAAAGCATACATCGGATAGATGCACCACGTATCACCCGTATTGTGGTGAGTTGCATGTGAAACACGATAGATAACCGGATCGCGCAAGTTCAGGTTCGGTGATGACATGTCGATCTTTGCTCTGAGAACTTTTGCTCCATTTTCAAATTCTCCATTCCGCATACGTTCAAATAAATCAAGATTCTCTTCAGCTGAACGGCTGCGGTATGGGCTTTCTTTTCCAGGCTCTGTCAGGGTTCCGCGGTATTGGCGGATCTCTTCCTGGCTTAAGTCATCCACATATGCTTTTCCTTTCTTGATTAAAAGAACTGCACGGTTATACATTTCCCCGAAATAATTCGAAGCAAAGTGAAGCTCCTCCCAGTCGTAGCCAAGCCATTTAACATCTTCTTTAATGGCATCCACAAATTCCTGATCTTCCTTTAGCGGATTCGTATCATCAAAACGGAGGTTCGTCCTGCCGTTAAAATCATCTGCCAGGCCGAAGTTGATGACAATCGATTTGGCATGTCCGATATGAAGATAACCGTTCGGCTCAGGCGGGAAACGGGTAATGACCTCTTTGCGCTTTCCCGACTCCAGATCCTCTTTAATAATCGTTCGTATAAAATTTGAATTGTTTTCCAAACCGGTATCAGCCTTTCTGTTTATGTAGTTAGTACTTATTTTAATAATATCGGGAAGGAAAATAAAGCGAAACTTCCCGTTGCTGCGCTCCTAAGGCTTGCTTTTTGTTTATAGGGCAATGCTGCTTTTTTCTTTATTCATTCTATCTATTATAAACAAGACGATGCTGGAAAAAAAGTTTTTATGAAGACTGGATGCGAAGTTTTACAAAAATGTTAAATACTTTCAAATAAGAAGGGATAGAGGGATGTGAAAAGAATATCTTTAATAGGAATTAATCTATTGAATGGAGGAAGGATCATGTCTGAAAAGTATCCGATTTTAGAAGGCGCGGAACCTTTTTATTTTGAGGGAAATGAGATTGGGATTCTGGTTTCGCATGGTTTTACCGGTTCAACTCAAAGTATGCGTCCGCTTGGGGAAGCTTATGCAAATGCAGGGTATACGGTCTGCGGTCCAAGGCTGATGGGACACGGCACTCATTATGAAGAAATGGAAACAACGACCTATCAGGATTGGATTCATTCTGTTGAAGAGGGCTATCAGTGGCTGAAAGAGCGCTGCAGTACGATATTCGTTACAGGTCTGTCGATGGGCGGCACCCTGACATTGTATATGGCCGAGAAATATCCGGAGATTAAGGGGATTATCCCGATTAATGCAGCTATTGAGATTTCTGATATGGCGGCAGCAGCCAGCCTGGAGGATGTCCGCTTCCTGGATGCAATTGGTTCAGACATTAAAAACCCTGATATAAAAGAGCTTGCCTATGAAAAGACACCGGTTAAATCGCTTGGTGAAATAACGGAACTGATGATGAAGGTCAAAGCCGATTTAAGAAAAGTGAATTGTCCTGCGCTGATTTTTGTCTCAAAAGAAGATCATGTAGTTCCGCCTTCCAATTCGCAGGAAATATACAGCAGCATTAAATCAGCTGCAAAGGAATTGGTCACCCTGGACAATAGCTATCATGTGGCAACATTGGATAACGATCAGGACATCATTATAGAAAGAACACTGCATTTTCTGCAGCGGGTACTGGAAACAAGCAGTCTGCAGGGGTGATGGGGGAGCTTAATCTGGCTCCTTTTTTTATTGACTTTAATTGAAGGTTTTCATTGTCTCAATAAAGTTCTATCCCTTGAAGTGATGCAAAATTCCCGTTCCTTTTTCCAATCAGTTATGGTAGTATTTAGTGATCCGAAATAATTAACTGATTTATTCTTTAGATAAAGGAAAGCGGGGGATGCAGATGGTAAAGGCTGTAAAAGAGACTTTGTGGACAAAGTCTTTCATTATGCTGATGGTCGGGAATTTATTTGTCTTTATGTCGTTTCAGATGCTGATTCCCACACTGCCTCCATATATAAAGTCCATAGGTGCAACTGGTCTTGAAATTGGGCTGGTTACAGCGCTGTTTTCGATTGGAGCCGTTCTGAGCAGGCCTTTCATCGGATTCATGCTTGAATATAGAGCAAGGAAGAAGCTGGTGCTGATTGGGGCAGCGGCACTTCTGGCCATAACGGTTATTTATCCGCTGTCAAGCGTGGTGATGATTTTTCTGCTGTTCCGGTTCATCCACGGACTCGCTTGGGGCTGGTCAACTACTGTGAATGGGACAGCAGCTGTGGATGTAGTGCCTAATTCCCGTCTTGGAGAGGGAATGGGTTACTATGGCCTCAGCGTTACGATCGGGATGATCATCGCTCCGAGTCTTGGTATCTATCTTTATCAGATTACCTCTTTTACCAATCTTATTTATATTTCGAGTATACTTGGCGTAATTGCCATTGGGCTCCTATCTATTGTTCGCTACGAAACACCTGAAGCTGTTCTGAAAACAAGGAAAGAGGATCTGAAATTCTCTTACTTAGGCTCTTTAATCGAAAAATCCAGCTGGTTTCCTGCCTTTATTACGATTATTGTGACATTTGGATATGGCTCCATCGTAACGTTCATCGTTATTTTTGGAGAAGAGCGCGGTATTGATCAGATTTTCCTTTTCTACCTGTTCAATGCAATTATGGCATCGCTTTCGAGGCCGATTGCCGGAAAATGGTTTGACCAGCGGGGGCCAAGGGGACTTGTACTGCTTTGCACGTTCCTGACCTTTGTCGGCATGTGGGTACTTTCTTTGGCTCACTCGAATTTGTTTATTATCATAAGCGGAATTTTGTTCGGAATTGGCTTTGGATCATTGATTCCTACTCTGCAGTCATGGACGCTATCAATGACACCATCCAACCGCAGGGGTGTGGCAAACGGAATGTTCTTCTCATCCATCGACCTTGGCATTGGGCTAAGCGGCCTTGTGTTTGGTGTGCTTGCACAGTTTGTGGAAACGGCAGCACTATTCCAAATATCAAGTGTGTTCCTGATTCTTGGCATGGCTGTTACAATCCTCTATGGCAGACGGCGCTCAGCTGCCCGGCCGCAGCAAGCCTCTTGATGAAGAATAAAAACTGGCAGGCATGAATATATATTTCTGTCTGCCAGTTTTTATTTTGATTGAGGTGGTATTAATATATAGAAGCTGGTTCTAACTATTAAGAATATTACACAGGAATACAGCAATGTTTCAAAAATGATAGAGAAATGAAATTTTTTGCAGAAAAATTTTTGTTACAATATAAGGATAAAGGATGAAAATTGGCGCATTATGCGTTTTTTTAAAGATAAGAAGGTAAATTCTGAAGTTAGATAACAGTCTAGCTCCAGGTGCCATCGGCTCGAGGTCATAAGCTTGTCTTGTTTCGGCTCCTAGGGACTCGAGGTCATAAGCCGCTCCCTTCCAGAAGGAAAAAACACCTTCTTACAGGGACCGTCTTATGCTAGTCGTCCCTGGGCAGTCGCCTCAACAGTTCTTTCAATCCGGCCAAAAGGTCAAAGAACAACCTTTCAGCCGGCTCGTCTTATGCTTGTCGCCGATAGGCGGGCGCCTTCCGCTTTTTTTATAAAGCATGCTGATAAAGCCTATGAAATTAGGGAATCAGCAGGCTATTCAATAAAACTCTTTTAAAAGCCGGCGCCTTTAGGCGTACTTTTAAAAATAGCACTGCGGGGGATCAAGATGACTTTAGAGAAGCAGCTAATCAGCAAAACCTTTTATGAGACCTTCATGGAATCTAATGAAAATGTGCATCCGATCAGGGTTTTGGGTGAACTGTATGTTGCTGAGCAGCAGAACGAAGTGCCCGATTTAACCAATATCCGTTTCGCCCAGGGTGAGGTGTATTTCCTTAACAAGGATTATGAAGCGGCCATTTTTAAATGGGAGAGCATTCCGAATGAATTGGGGCCATGGGCACAGAAAAATATGGCTGATGCCTATTTTGAATTGGATTTGCTTTCAAATGCAGAGGACTTTTACAAATCTATTGAGACAGATTCAGAAGTGCTAAAAACCGAGGTGCTCCTTCAGCTGTTTTCACTTTACATACAGCGCGGCAAGCTTGAAATGGCTGTTGAATCCATTAAGGAAGCGGTCCGATTAAATCCGGATTATCCGGATGTGACTGATCTGGCACGCGGATTCTTTGAAGAACACAGCGATTGGGGAAATGCGGTGGAGCTGGCTGTCAATGAAGCAATCAGGACGGAATCCCTATCCTGGTTTGAAGTTCTTCATTCGTATGTGGACCAGGGGCGGACAGCTAAAATGGAGCCAAACTATTTCAGTGAGGCGCTTTCGGTGTTATACCGTGTGGACCAGGCTCATTTTGAGAGTTTATCAGCCGCTCTGTGGAATAGCTACAAGAAATCAGATCTGTATTTCTCATGGCTGAAAGAATATAACCATCTTCTCCTTAATATGGAGCCAGGGCGCTCACATACATGGAGCCTGCTTTCCGAGCTTTACAAGGATACTTATTTTGAACTAATCAGCGGTAAGCATCTTATCAGGGACTTATCACACCTGATACCGAATCATATAACTAACTGGGTGAAAATAGCTTCACCTTCACATTCCCTTGTTTCGGCCTCAGCAGTGCTGGCCTGGAGCGAAATTTTCCCGTCTAATATTGATTCTTCAGCTGTCAGCGAGGCAGAAGGCCTTGTGAATCGCTCTGTCCGCTATCAGGATGGCTTGGAGGAAAGCTTCAAGCTATTTGAAAATGTCATGAAATGGGCGAAGGAAAAGGGCGTTCTGATGGGTGAACGCTTTGAATGGATGGTCCGTGAACTCCTTGATTTGGATGCAGGGCATTTGCTGATTGCCGGCGCGGCTTCAAATGGGAAATCCTCGTTTGTGAACACTCTTCTCGGTGAAGAGCTGATGGGGGATTCCACTTCTGCTTCAGTGCTGTTCAAGGATAGTGATGAAGCGGAAATTCATGCCGTTACGGACGAGGAAGTGCGGAGTATTTCTGACCTGGAGGACTTTAGGCAAAGCGCAGAAAAAAGCCAGCAGACGCTTATCCGCTGCAGAATGCCATTCGCCTTTTTACAGAATAATAGACTTGCTGTCATTGATACGCCAGGTCTTGCGGGGCAAAGCAAGTTCAGAAATGGTGTGTTCCAATATCTCCATTTCGCAGACAGCATGCTGTTTGTCCTGAATGCAGATTCGCCTCTGACAGATAAAGAGCTGGATCTTGCTGTAAGAATGAGAGAACAGGCTCCGGAATTGCCTATTCATTTCCTTCTCAGTAAAATGGACCGGATTCCAGACAGCCAGGATGCTATGGATCTTCTTGATGAAACTCAGTCCCGTGTTCATACCTACTTTCCAAAAGCAAAGGTGTTTGCTTTCTCCGCCTATTATGAAAGCGAAAGCCAGCTGAATGATTTAGCAGTCTTTATCAAGTCGATAATGGATGGACGGAACCGGAAAGAAGAGCGTACAGCAAAGGTTCTTTACTATATTAAAAAATCGATCAAATTCCTTCTTGAAAAGCGCGTTGAGATGGAAAACAGCTTGATTGATACTATTAAATGGAACGAAGAAATGGTAACAAAACTTAAGGGTGCTAACAATCAGCTGAGTGATATGGAAGAAGAAAAGATCCGGACAATTAAAAAGTCCTACAGCCAAATTAAAGATAAAATGAGACAGGATCTTGAGAAAAGGATTCCGGAACTGCTTCGGAATTGTTCAGAAATGGTGACAGAGGACAGTGATTTTGGAAAAATCCATACTGAACTCAATGACGAAATGAATAATCGGGTACATGAATATATTGAAGAGACTGTTTTGCCGGATTTCCATGTTTCCATTCAGGAATGGATTGCTGAAAGTGAAGGAGAGTTCAGAAGCAGCCAGGCATATCTGGATGAAATGAGCGAAAGCTTCAATGAGCTATATGATGGCGAAGAGAAAATCTCGCTGGACTGTGACTTCAGGGTTCTGGATGACTGGCGCCGCGACGCGGATCGAATGACGCGGGGAAGTGTTCAGCTGGATAAGGCAAACATTCTAAACCGCTTTTCTCCATCGCAGTTCCTGCTGAAGAGTGCAGGCAAGCTGCTTGGTGCGATCCAGCAGAATAAAGCCATGCTCCATAATAAATATAAACAGTTCATTGAACATGAAGACTATAGCGAGATCGCAGAATCCATCACCAATAAATTCATGCAGCAATTTGAACTTTTCGAGAAATCGCTTGAACGGGATATAAAAATGTTTTTCAGAAATCCGTTCGATGTATTGAATCATACGGTTGAAGAGACCTACAAGGACATTGCAGAAAATAAAGAAGCTTTAAGCGATATGCGCAAAAATCCTGAGATTTACCAGGATCCTCTGACACTATTTGACCTGAAGCTCCGCCAGTTTGAATGGATAACTTCAGCAGGGGAAAAAGTTAAGGAATATCGTTAAACATCAGGAAGGAGTTTTCCTTCCTTTTTTTTATGAAAAAAATAGAAAAGCAGGTTTGATTTATAACGGATAAGGGTAAAGAAGCTAGTCTATTAAAATCCTAAACTCATAAACGTGAACATGAACTTGAGAACGGAAACAAAGATAAAGAAATATTGGGGGAAAGAAGGAGAGAACAGGTGAGCTTTAAGAGAAAGCAAATAATGGGTTTGGGCCTAACCGTATTTTTTATGTTTATTCTAATGTTTGTCATTCTGTCTATGGTGAACGGAATGAAGGCAAATATGCTGGAAATTGTGGAGGATCGCTATTATAAGGTAAACCAGGCTACAGAGATCAGACAGCTTTTTTACCAGACAGATCAGCAGCTGCTGAGTGTGCTCACCGACATAGAATCGGCAGATCCAGCCATGACGGCTGAATTGATTGAGGCAAACCATGAAGGGATAAAAACCCGGATTTTTAAATTGGAAAATGAATTAAATAGACAGAAATCCAGCCTGCTATTAAAGGAAGTAGAACAGGCATATGAATCTTATGCCCAAATGCAAAACAGCTTCATTGGATTAATGGGAAGCGGAGATCTGGATTCCTTGGAAGATCTGTACAGGGATGAAAGGGAAAACCGAAACTCTCTTCTAGTAAAGCTGGCTGAATTTAAAGAATATCAGGAATCCATCATGGCTGATTCCCTGGAAAGTGCAAATGAAACGTATAGCCAGTTACTATCGACTTTGGTTGCTGCGGTTGCAATAGCCATTATTTTAATCATCGGAGTGACAGTTTGGGTGATTAGAAGTACAGGCAGAAGCATCAGCTTAATTATAAAAGGGATTAAGGATATTGATTATCAAGACCTTTCTTCCATTTCAAGGCTGAATATCGAAACAAAAGATGAGATTGGTGAAATCGCAATAGCCTTCAACTCTATGGCTGATTCACTCGAGAACTATTACGTAAAAGAACAGCGCTATTCGGCTGAAATCAGTGAGCAGAACTGGATTCAAAGCCAGTCTGCTGCATTAGTAAGCATTTATAGCCAGCATGTGACTATAGCAAATTTGGCAGATGATTTTATTTCCAGGCTTGCTCCTGCCGCCGGAGCCAATCTCGGAGTCTTTTACGTAAAAGATGACAGCGGAAGCAAACCTGTATTTAAAAAACAAGCTGCTTATGCCGATGGGGCGGAAGATGCGGGAAGAGACTTTTTCTTTGCTGGGGAAGGAATGGCAGGGCAAACAGTCAGGGATAAGAAAACAATATTCCTTCATGATGTTCCTGAGGACTACAAGGTCCTATCAACCGGTTTGGGAGATGTCAGGCCGAAAAGCATCATGATGGCACCCGTCATGCTCAAAGACGAGGTCGTTGCAGTTGTAGAATTGGCAAGTTTGAGGCAGTTCACTGATGTACAGATCAAGCTCCTGGAAAAAGTAATTGAAACATTAGGAATAGCCATTACGAATATTTCAGGAAGAATGGAGATCGAACGCTTATTGGCAGAATCTCAGGCACAGACAGAGGAACTGCAGGCACAGGCTGAAGAGCTGCAGTCCCAGTCGGAGGAGCTGCAGGCGCAATCTGAAGAAATGCAAAGTCAATCTGAAGAGCTGCGTATGATTAATGAACAGCTTGAAGAGCGCTCCAGAGATGCGGAAATGAAATCCGAAGAACTTCAGGCTGCCAAGGAAGAGCTGGAGGAAAAAGCAAAGCAGCTGAGTTTAAGCTCAAAATACAAGTCAGAATTCCTGGCAAATATGTCTCATGAGCTGCGCACGCCGCTTAACAGCATATTGCTTTTATCAGAGATGCTGACAGAAGACCCGGATCAAATGCTCACTGAGGAACAGAGGGAGTTTTCCAAAGTTATTCATACATCAGGACAGGATTTGCTTACCCTGATCAATGATATTCTGGACCTTTCAAAAGTAGAAGTAGGAAAATTGGAGATCAGTTTTGAGGAAGTCAATATGGGTGAAATGTCGCAGCGTATGAAGCAGCATTTTACACAAGTGGCAAAGCATAAAAACCTTGAGTTTACTGTAAGCTCTTCAGAAGAAGTGCCGCCTGTATTCAATACCGATGAGCAGCGGCTGCAGCAAATTGTGAAAAATCTCCTGTCAAATGCATTTAAATTTACGGAAGAAGGTTCAGTAGCAGTCACTTTTGAAAAAGCCGCACAGAGCGATTTCTTTGGTTTGCCGTTATCCACCTATACAGATGATTGGCTTAAAATAACAGTGCTGGATACAGGCATTGGCATTCCAGCAGAAAAGCAGCAGCTGATTTTTGAAGCCTTCCAGCAGGCCGATGGAGCCACGATGAGAAAATATGGCGGAACGGGCCTGGGATTGTCCATCTCCAAGGAATTTGCCCAGCTGCTCGGCGGCATTTGCAAAGTGGAGAGTGAAGAAGGAAAAGGAAGCCGTTTTACACTGGTCATTCCGAATTTGCCAAACGGCATGCCTGAAATTGAGGCAGGAACGCTTGCTTTTGAAGAAGCTGCAGTAACCGCTGAACCTCTGGAGGAAGTGTATGAGGCAGCAGAACCCCTAGCTGCTGAAGGAAATAGTGAAGCAGAGCATCAGCATACAGGTACTGAGCTTAAAGATAAAACAGTCATTGTCGTAGATGATGATCACAGAAATATATATGCGCTGAAAAATGCATTAAATAAAGAAGGCATGAATGTCCTTACAGCAGAAAACGGGATGCAATGTCTGGATTTACTAATGGGTACAGAAAAGATTGATATTGTGCTGATGGATATTATGATGCCGGTTATGGATGGTTATGAAACCATGAAGAGGCTTCGCGGGCTGGACAGGCATCAGGATGTTCCAATCATTGCCCTTACTGCCAAGGCAATGAAAGGCGATAGGGAAAAGTGCATGGAAGCGGGTGCAACAGATTATATCAGCAAGCCATTAAAACTGGACCAGCTGCTGTCCGTTATGAGGGTGTGGCTTTCATAGAAGGAACAGGAGGAGCGCCATTTCTAATGTACGGACAGAATGAGGAGCTTTCCCCGCAGCCATAATTTTATTCTCGAAAGTTGAGGAATGAATAGAATTGAAAAAGGAAGAATTAGAGATAGATTTACTTTTAAAGGCCATTTACGGTTTATCAGGGTATGATTTCCGGCAATATATGCGCTCTTCTATTGCAAGGAGGATCCAAAATCGCATTAGCAGGGATCGGCTGCCCAGCATAACAAGCCTCACAGAGAAGGTTATACATGAAGAAGGGTATCTGCAAAAGGTCCTGAGCGATTTTTCAATCAATGTTACCGAAATGTTCCGGGATCCTTCGTTTTTTAAAGCTTTTCGAAATGAGGTAGTCCCGATGCTCAGAGAATTGCCTGAGATCAGAATTTGGCATGCAGGCTGTTCGACTGGAGAGGAAGCCTATTCCATGTCTATTTTGATGGAAGAAGAAGGTCTGGGAGAACGAACTAAAATTTATGCCACAGACATCAATGAAAAAGTGTTAAAAAAAGCAGAGAGCGGAATGATCCCTCTGCAAAAAATGCAGCTCTACACAAAGAATTACATTATGGCAGGCGGAAAAAAATCATTTTCAGAATACTACACTACAGATTGTGAAGCAGCTTATTTAAAATCATCTCTGCTTAATCGAATGGTTTTTGCGCAGCATAATCTGGTGACCGATGGTTCTTTTAATGAATTTCATGTGATTATATGCCGCAATGTCATGATATATTTTAATACTGATCTGCAAAGCCATGTTTTTAATCTTTTCAATGAAAGCCTCAGCATGGGGGGAGTTCTGGGACTTGGAAGCAAGGAAGCGCTGAGGATGGAAGTGCCTGTATTTGAAGAAATCAACCTGCAGGAAAAGATTTTCAGGAAGACTGCTCCAGCATAAGAAAAGCGGAAGCCCCTTGCCCGCAAAGGAACGAAGATCATGAACGCCACGTCCTGTGGCAACGTCAGCATGACACGCATCATCCCAAAAGCTGCCGAAGCGTTCCTTATGGAGCTAAACAATATTTAAGGTTCAAAAATAATCACATTTTTATCTTTATATAAAAACAGAGTGCGGACCCTATTTGAGGGACTGTACTCTGTTTTTTTTGCAAAAATATTATGTATACACCCTAATCTGCCTGAACCAGAACAACACACATATCATCATCAGCGCTTGCCTGCTGCTGTTTAGTCAGAATCATATCGATTGGTTCTGCAGTTCTGGCTGCATTCCAATGGAAGGATGCGAAGCGCTGAAGGTATTCACAAGGGTTAAGATTATTCTGCTCCACTGCTTCTTCCACTCCGTCCGTAAACAGGAGCAGCTGGATGGAGTCTATATAGGGAATTGTTTCTTTTTGAATCGTAATATCTTCAAAAAAGCCTACTGCACACATATTGCTGGGTAAGCTGACCATTTCCTTCTTATCTGTTAGTGCGTATCCGGTTGGATGCCCGGCATTTACATACTCGACGGTTTTGTCTTTTTTATTAAGGACGAGGTAAATGGCTGTAAAATAATATGGAATCCGCTGATTGCGCTGATTAAGGGAATTCATCCACCGATTTAGTTCCTTCATGACGTATTCAGGATCGCTGCATGTTCTGATGGCATCCCTTAGAACAGAAGAGATAAACATGCATACAAGGGATGCTGAAATTCCGTGGCCCATCATGTCCAGCTGGATGGCAGCAAAGCGATGTTCATCGATTTGGTACCAGTAATACATGTCCCCTGCAAGTTTGTTGGCTGGGAGGTAGGAAGCTTTTAACAGTGTGTACTCATGATAAATCGGCTCGCTCAGCATGCTGGTCTGCACCTGCATGGATAAATCCAATTCATTCTTGATTTTATTTTCCTGCTCCTTATGCCAGTCCTTTTCATACTTAAGTCTTAATGCAGCACGAATCCGGGCAAGCAGTTCCGTTTTATTTATGGGCTTCATAACATAATCAGTTCCGCCCGCATCAAGAGCTTCTGCTACCTTATTTGAATCTTCCAATGCAGTTACAAAAATCACCGGTATATCCTTTAAATGTGGAATCTGCTGAAGCCGCCGGCATGCTTCAATTCCATCCATCTCCGGCATCATAATATCCATTAAGATAATGTCTGCTTTTATATCAGCTGAGAAAGGTGAATATCCCTGAAGATGCTGAAACATATCCTTTGCAGAAGAAAACGTTAAATGGTCTTTATACCCGGCGCGTTTTAATATATGCTGAATGACAAACAAATTGGCTTGATTATCGTCCACAACTAGGATTCCCATAGACTTTTTCCCTTCCCGTGTTTTTACGATTTAAATCTTTATATAAATATCCTTAACATATACCCCGTTTTGGAAAGGGAAAAACCATAATATTAATAGTTTTTTTGCTTTGGGCAATTCGGCAGAACGGGATAAAATAAAATGTTTCTTGTAAGCGTTTTCTTTTATTATTCTTAAATAATATTATGAAGCGATATAATCACACAAGTTAATCATATTTAATA
The DNA here is from genome assembly GCF_004366035.1 of Cytobacillus oceanisediminis. Lineage (GTDB taxonomy): Bacteria > Bacillota > Bacilli > Bacillales > Cytobacillaceae > Cytobacillus > Cytobacillus oceanisediminis_C. The sequence goes on along the minus strand of NZ_SOEE01000012.1, from coordinate 44,625 downwards.
TATTTATATATTTTTGTGTGTTTTTATGGTGAACATATGTGTTTTCAGGATAGAATTTCTCTTGATTTCTATTCGGATAAGAGTAAAATAAAGATTAAATTTTCAGAGATTAGGAGATGTCAGGATGAAAGTCGTGAAGTTCGGAGGATCTTCTTTAGCATCCGGAAAGCAACTCGAAAAGGTTTTCAATATTGTAAATGCTGATCCAGAGCGGAAGATAATAGTCGTCTCGGCTCCTGGAAAGCGATTTTCAGCAGATAATAAGGTTACTGATTTATTAATTGCATGTGCAGAGAAACGGATTCTGGGAGAAGCAGCAGATGACTTGGCTGAAGCTGTATTGGATCGATATAGCCAAATCGCTGATGAATTAGAGCTGGGTCTGGACATTAAAGATATGATTAGGGAGGATCTTTTTACAAGGCTCTCCAGCGATACAGATGATCCTGAAGTTTTTATGGATCTAATCAAAGCGAGCGGAGAGGATAATAACGCTAAGCTTGTTGCAGCTTATTTTCAGCAGCAGGGAGTGGAAGCAAGGTATGTGAACCCGAAAGAAGCGGGATTGCTTGTAAGCCCGGAGCCTGGAAATGCACAGGTTCTTCCCGAGGCATATGAGAATCTATATTCCCTAAGGGAACAGGACGGGATTATCATTTTTCCAGGTTTCTTTGGGTATAGCAGGGATGGGCAGGTTTTCACATTTTCAAGGAGCGGATCGGATGTGACAGGTTCCATTTTGGCTGGAGCAGCCAAAGCGGACTTGTATGAAAATTTTACAGATGTGGATGCTGTTTATTCGGTAAATCCATTTATTGTGGAAAGTCCTAAAGAAATCAAAGAACTGACATACCGCGAAATGCGGGAGCTTTCCTATGCAGGTTTTACTGTCCTGCATGATGAAGCGCTAGTGCCGGCATTCAGGGCTGGAATTCCTGTGCAGATTAAAAATACGAATAATCCATCTGCTCCTGGCACGAGGATTGTGAACGAGCGCGATAACACAAACGGACCTGTGATCGGGATTGCCAGTGATCAGGGATTCTGCAGCATATACGTCGGCAAATACTTAATGAACAGGGAAGTCGGCTTCGGGAGGAAGCTGCTGACCATTTTGGAAGAGTATGGACTCAGCTATGAGCATACACCTTCAGGAATTGATGATATCTCCATTATTCTTCGGGAAAACCAATTTACTAATGGTGTGGAGGAAGAAATTCTGAGCCGCATTCAACATGAACTTCACGCGGATGAGGTGAAAATCCAGCATAGCCTGTCGCTTATCATGGTGGTTGGTGAGGGGATGCGCCAAAACATCGGAACAATGGCCCGGGCATCCAAGGCCCTCGCTAAAGCGAAAGTAAATATGGAAATGATCAATCAGGGCTCATCTGAAGTGAGCATGATGTTTGGCGTACAGGCAGTGGATGAAAAACGCGCGGTACAGGCGCTTTACAATGAGTTCTTTGCTGCGGCAGCAGTGGTGTGATAACTGTACAATAGTAATTTTGTTTATCCGAGGGGTTATTTATACGAAAGTATAATGATTTACCTGAAAGTAAAATATGCCTATATGCAAATTAGTGCAATAAAATTCCTATTCAGCAAGCTATGGCAAATAAATCAAACGTTTGATTGAAAAAGCTTGGGGCATTAGCCTCGAGCTTTATTTTTTTGGAATGAAAACTCTTAAGATAATCAAAATAAGAAGGAAACTTTTTCAATCTGGAAGGAGAAAAGGATATGAAGAAATTACTGATATTGGGAATAATGCTGCTGCTGCCGCTGAATACGCTGGCAGCTCCAGGCAATGCAGCTGCACAGAAACCGTGTATCACACAATCAGAGGTTAAGTTTGAAAATGAATTCCGCAGGTTATGGATGAACAATGTATTATGGACAAGCAATTATATTACAAGTGCCACAACAGCCGGTGCGGAGGATCAGAAGCAGGTTCTGGCAAGGCTTTTGAAAAATCAGGAGGAAATCGGGAATTCAATAAAGCCTTATTATGGAGATGCTGCAGGAAATAAGCTTACAGAGCTGCTTAAGGAGCATATTGTTATTGCCGGAGATATTGTTGAAGCTGCCAAAAGCGGGCAAGGCGCCAAAGTGAATCAGCTGAACAAAAAATGGCATCGCAATGCAGATGAGATTGCTGCTTTTCTAAGCGGAGCCAATCCGAATTTGCAAAATGAAGATGTAAAAAAATTGCTATACACGCACCTCGAATTGGTGACAGATGATTTAACAGCGAGCCTGGTTAAGGATTGGGATGCAAGAATTGTTTCAATTGATGATGGATTGTCGCATATTATCATAATGGCAGATGCCATTTCAAAAGCAGTTGTGAAGCAATTCCCGGACAAATTCAAAGGGTGAATACAAGAGGCTTCAGCATATGCTGGAGCTTCTCTTATTTTTCCTTTGACAAAGCAGCCTGTCTCATTATAAGCTATTTAGCGTGCTAAATAAATTAATGTAAATTTTTCACATATAGAAGGAGGGGTATCCGCTATGTCTGGGGATCAAAAGAAAAAGATGGTCATTTTAATGATCAATATGTTTATTGCGATCGGAAGCTTTGGGATTATTATTCCGATTTTGCCGGCTTATTTGGAATCCATTAATCAGGGTGGAACGGCAGCTGGCTTGATGATTGCCATTTTTGCGGGTGCCCAGCTGATTTTTTCACCCATTGCAGGGAAATGGGCAGACCAATACGGCCGAAGAAAGATGATTATTTACGGATTAGCTGGTTTGACATTATCCATGCTTGTCTTTTATGCAGTGGATTCCATTTGGCTGCTTTATTTTTCACGCGTAATCGGAGGCATTGGAGCAGCATTGCTGATTCCAGCTATTTTTGCTTACATTGCGGATATTACAACTATGGAGCAGCGTGCAAAAGGGAATGGCCTTGTCTCAGCTGCAATGTCACTTGGAATTGTGGTTGGACCTGGAATTGGCGGATTTTTGGCAGACTTCGGATTGAAAATGCCTTTTCTGATTTCAGCGCTTGTATCTCTAGTGGCAGTTATTTTTTCAATTGTGCTCCTCGAAGAAAGCAGCACATTGCAGACGGTGCCGGGAGAAATGCCTGACGAGGAACCAATGGTCAAGAAGCTGGCAATGTCTGTTAAGAAGCCATATTTTATTCCGCTTGTCATCACATTGGTGATGAGTTTTGGTTTAATGGCGTATGAATCAGTGCTGGGGCTGTACCTTGATAATGAGTTTGCTGCTACTCCGCAGGAAATTGCCATTATGGTGACTTCAACGGGGGTCATTAGTGTTATTGTTCAGCTATTTGTAGTCGATCGGGTGGTTAATAAATTCGGAGAAGGAAAGGTATTGAATATCTTTTTGGCTGTTGCGGCGTCAGGCTTCCTTGTATCGCTGTTTGCAGGAAGCTATGCACTTTTCTTTGTCATTTCGCTGATCATTTTCCTGGCCACTTCCATTCTGCGTCCGGTTTTAACCACGCTTATCTCAAAAATGGCTGGCAATGAGCAGGGATTTGCGATGGGGATGAATAATGCTTATATGAGCATTGGAAACGTGCTTGGCCCAACGATTGCCGGCGTACTTTACGATGTACGGATAACCTATCCGTTTGTGCTCGGTCTCGCCCTATTGATCGTTACATTGTTTATCACGATTGCCTGGCAAAAAAAGGAGCCGAAACCGAAAGCGGCTGTATAGAAAAAGGCTTGGAGACATTGTCTTCAGGTTTTTTTTATTTGCCCTTTATCCTATGCAAATGATATGGAAAAAAAATAGTTAAATTACAATTGTGGCAATTTTGTGAAAGAAACGCAGTTCGATTGACATAGTCTAAATAATGTATTATTCTGAAAATAACAAAAATATTGAGCGAATGACGGCTGCGGGAGAGAGCATTCAGTAGCCACCGAAGGAGCAAGCTTCAAAAATACCCTTGAAGCCAATCTCTCAGGTAGACAGAACCGCAGTCGGACGCATCTCTGGAGAGCGCGCAGGAATCCTGCGACACCAAAGGGGTTAAACTCTCAGGTAAAAGGACAGAGAAGGGGGATGAAGAAGCCGCCTTTTTTCTGTCCTTTTTATATGGATGGCAGCTTCGGGAAATGCAGATGGAGGAATCTATATGAATACAAATATCAATGCAAACAGGGCGACATTGCTGATATCCTGTCCTGAGAGGCCAGGCATAATCTCCACAGTCTCCAATTTCCTGCTGGAGCATAAGGCAAATATTGTCCATTTTGACCAGCATACAACCGATCCGCTGGCAGGCATCTTCTTTATGCGGATTGAATTCGATATGAACCATTTTGATGAGTCCTTTTCAAAACTGAAAGAGGATCTGCCTGAAATGGCCAGGGAATACTCAATGGAGTGGAAGCTGAGCGGCAAAGGCGAGCGCAAGCGGATGGCCATTTATGTCTCTAAGATGGATCACTGTCTGCTGGAGCTGTTATGGCGCTGGAAATCGAAGGAGCTTGAAGTGGATATTCCCCTGGTGATCAGCAATCATCCCGACATGAGGGAAGTGGTGGAAGGTTTCGGAATACCTTATCATCATGTTCCGATTACGCCTGACACGAAAGCTGAAGCTGAGCAAAAGTCTGTGGAGCTGCTGGATGGAAAAGTGGATTTCATTGTACTCGCAAGATATATGCAGATCCTTTCGCCCAGCTTTATATCCAAATTTCCAAACAGGATTATCAATATCCATCATAGCTTTCTGCCAGCCTTCGTGGGAGCCAATCCTTATGCACGGGCGTTTAACCGCGGAGTCAAGCTGATTGGGGCAACAGCTCATTATGTAACGAATGATTTGGATGAAGGCCCGATCATTGAGCAGGATGTCCAGCGGGTTAATCACCGCCACACTGCACAGGATCTCAAAATTGCAGGACGACATGTGGAAAGACAGGTCCTCGCCCAGGCAGTCGCCTGGCATGTGGAAAACAAAGTCATTGTGCATGGAAATAAGACGATTGTTTTTTAGGTGACAGACAGACACCATACTCTGTCAAAAAAATAGATCCAGCATCAAGGAGATTACAGACATCATGAGAGAAGGTGAACAGAAATGAAAAAGAAGAAATTATCAATGCTTGAAATGATTAAGGCAAATAAAGAAGAACTTTTAAAAGATAGCCGGGAGCTTGAAAAAATCGAAAAGAAAATAGACGATAAATATGCAAAAGCACAGTAAGAATGTACACCCGGCCTGGGAATAAAACAGGCCGGGTGTTTTTTTATGAAGCTGAGTTAAAAAGTGAAAATGGAGCGAGACGTATTAAGGATAAATGCCTGCGGGAAAAGCAGGAAATGAACGAAGGGAGCTAATGAGGATGAAGGGCATTGGAGGAGAGGCAAGAAGATGTGTAGGGAACTAATAAGGATGAAATAGTGTGCCCGGAAGAAGAGGAAAAGGGGACGAAGGAAACTAATCCTTCTTGATCGAAAGAATTAAAAACGCCCAGGGAGTCCCTGGGCGCCAACTTCTTATTTTTGTCTAAAGAAATCTGTGAAAGCATGATACATTTCCATTCCCTGATAAAAGAACAGACTGGAAGCTGTTAATGAAAATAAGCCAATCATTAAGAATCGAATCCACATTATTCGTTTCCTCCTTTAATTGTTTTGTTGGACAATTAAGGAGTGTGGATTACATAATTCGCCTCGTAGAAGATGGGGGTATAAAATATCTTTTTTCTGCGGGCGATGATGTGCAGGGCACTGTATACAAAAAGAATAATGGTTAGGTTTGTGATGGCTAAAGAAAGCAAACCCTGTGTGAAGATATATTTTTTAGGGTCATCTTTTAATAGAAAGCTCTCGTTAAAATCCGAAACCGTTACTGCTTTGCTTTGGTCCATAGGAATATCATTAAAATGGACACCAGGGTATTGGGTGATGAGGAAGGATAAAAATACAGACAGCATTAAAAGTGGCAGTAACTTCATTTTTTTCATTCCCTCACCCCTTTTCAATATTATAACTATCATCATAAACACTATTTATAGATTAGTAAACTAAAAGATTTTGACAGGATTCGTTAATCTTCTATGTATATATTGTAAAAATAGCTGGGACAAATGATACAGGGGCACAAAGGCATTTTGGCTGCAAGTCTGGATTATGGGTTGAATGAACAACCAAATCCTTACAAAGTCCTGATGAAATAGGCAGAGGTATTGTCATTCTCCTTTACATATCTTCATATTGCTTTAAAAATAGCCTCTTATAATCAACTGTGAATCCAGATTGAGTTAAGAGGTGAAGAAAAATGGGACATGAGAGATCGATTGATGATTTAATTAGGAAGTTTAATGAAGAGAACTTGAAGAGGGATATTGACCGCCGGAGCTTTCTATCTGGTGCAGGAAAAATAGCCGGTTTTTCGCTTGCACTGGCTTTGGCGCAGTCATTAGGGGCAGGTAATCTAACAGTTGATGCTGCTCCTAAGTTCAGCAAATATCCTTTTACCCTCGGTGTGGCATCAGGAGATCCGCTTTCGGACAGTGTGGTTTTATGGACAAGGCTTGCACCAGATCCGCTTAATGGAGGCGGGATGCCTCATCATGCGGTGCCAGTCAAATGGGAGGTTGCTGCAGATGAACACTTCCGAACAGTTGTTAAGCGCGGAACAGAAATGGCAGTGCCGGATTTGGCGCATTCCGTGCATGTGGAGGCAGAAGGCTTAATGCCGGACACTGTCTATTATTATCGTTTTAAAAGCGGCAATGAATTAAGCCCAATCGGCAAAACAAAGACGCTTCCGGCTGCGGGAGCCAAAGTTTCAGGGCTATCATTTGCATTTGCTTCATGCCAGCAGTATGAACATGGATTTTTTACAGCCTATCAGCATATGGCAAAGGAAAATCTGGATTTTGTTATTCACCTTGGCGACTACATATATGAATATGGACCAAATGAATATATTTCACCAACAGGAAACGTCCGCCATCATAGCGGGCCGGAAATTATCTCTATCGAAGATTATCGGAATCGCCATGCCCAGTACAAAACGGATCCGCATCTGAGAGAAGCGCATGCCGCTTTCCCTTGGGTAGTAACATGGGATGATCATGAAGTGGAAAATAACTATGCAGCAGGGATTCCAGAGAAAGGCCAGTCAGCTGAAGAGTTCATTAAACGCCGTGCTGCTGCTTATCAGGCTTACTATGAGCACATGCCGCTCCGATTATCTTCCATGCCAAATGGTGATGGTATGCAGCTGTATAGGGATTTCAGCTATGGCAGCCTAGCGTCATTCCTTGTGCTTGACTCCCGGCAATATCGGGATGACCAGGCAAATGGGGATGGCAGCAAGCCTCATACACCGGAGTCGCTTGATCCGAACCGCACTCTTCTTGGCAATCAACAGGAACAGTGGGTGGAAGGCAATCTAGCCAGCTCCAATGCGCATTGGAATGTACTTGCACAGCAGGTGTTCTTTGCCCAGAGAAATTTCGGGACAATTGCTTCGCCGAAGTTCAGCATGGATGCATGGGATGGTTACCCTGCTGCCCGAAAGCGTTTGGCTGATTTTGCTGTTTCAAACAATATCGGAAACCTGATTGTTCTGACTGGGGATGTTCATGCAAGCTGGGCTTCCAATATTCTAACAGACTATAATGATCCAAATGCAAAGCTAATTGGGGCCGAATTTGTCGGAACCTCTATCACATCAGGAGGAAACGGATCAGATGTGAGAGCGGATACGGAAAAGACGCTTGCAGAAAATCCGCATATTAAGTTCTTTAATAATTATAGAGGCTATGTCCGCTGCCGGGTAACACCAGAGCAATGGCGTGCAGATTATCGGGTTCTTCCTTTCGTAACAGAGCCTGGAGCTGATATTTCAACAAGAGCATCATTTGTTTTTGAAAAAGATCAGGCTGGCTTGAAGCAGGTATCGGCATCTGCTGTACCTCAGGGAGCTGGAATCTCTTCTGAGGTGGAAGAAGATCGCCATCAAGCTCACTCAAAGGCGCATGAAAAGCAGCTTAAGAAAAAGCGAGAAAAGGTATTACATTAATGGGACGGTGAGAAGATGATATCCAACATTGGCATTCCAGGCTTAATTCTGGTTCTTGTCATTGCCTTAATCATATTTGGGCCATCCAAGCTTCCCGAAATCGGGAGGGCATTTGGGCGGACCTTAACGGAGTTTAAAAGCGCGGCAAAGGATTTAGTTTCTGATGAGGGAAAGAATGAAGAGAAAAAGCCGGTACTTTCAGCTCTAAAAAAAGAAAAGTAGGGAATAAAAATACAGGCGAAGCGAATGAGCCTGTATTTTTATTGGGGACAATTTGTGAATGGTTTCACATATTGTTCATTTTTGAATAATCCACTGGAATGAAAGGTATTATATATTAATACTGTACTTATATTGTTTATCTAAAATGCCATCAGGGAGGCCCGATCATCATGAAAAAAATATTCCAGTTTTCATTAATAGCAGGGTTGGTCATGACGCCTTTTTTTGCAAACGCACATGTGAAATGGTTCACGAATGTGACGCCTCAAAAAGAAACGATTGAAAATATATTATCACCATTATTTATGGGACTGGCACTGACAGCTGCTATTGTACTTGCGATGCTGACATTGATTATCCCAAGGACAGCGCAATGGGGCAAGGTTAAAAAGCTGGATGACTGGCTCTCGGGATTCCGCAAATACAGCAGGCATATCCTTAAGTATGGTACAGCCGCGGCATTAATAATACAGGCGACGAATGGAACATTATTTGCGCCTGAATTTCATTTAACCAATACGATTGCAATGATTCTAACTTGGATAGCGATTGGCTTTCTGCTTATTCCGCATCACATCTCTACAAAGGCCGGAGCCGTTATTTTATTTGGGCTATTTGTGTACGTTACCCTACAGAATGGCATTTTCCATATGCTTGATTATGGATATTATGTTGCCATTATTGGAGTCTTGCTGGTCGGAAGCACAAAGCTTGAGCAGGTTGGCTTTCCATTCCTGTATTTAGGCACAGGTTTATCTTTATGCTGGGTAGCTGTTGAAAAATGGGTATATCCAAGCATGTCTCTCGATATTGTAGCCAATCATGGAGTTCCCACATTCGGCTTTGCACCGGCTGCATTCGTTGTTATGGCTGCCTTCATTGAGTTTGTTGTCGGTTACCTTCTAGTGGTAGGGATCCTTAATCGGGTAGTTGGCTTCGTGGTGACGGTTATTTTTATTACAACCACGATGCTGTTTGGAATGACAGAAGTAATCGGCCATTTTATGATCCATATTGTGCTGATTATCTTCATCATTGAAGGAGTGTCTTTCTATAACCCGCCTATTAAGCTTCATAAAACCAAGGCTGATCAATTTGTGTTTGTTTTCCTGAACTTTATTTTCGTCCTTGCGACCTTCATTCTGGTTTATTACAGATTTGCATAAGAGTTGACACCTTAAGAAAAATAGAATATGATTAGGGTATAGTTGAATAGTTTCTCCTAAAGGGGAGTAGCTTTTACAGCAGAGTCGTCATTTCGGAGTTAAGAGCTCCCGGCTTTGTTGGCAACCTTAACGTTGTTAGCAAGACCTTTGCCTGTTTCGGGTAAAGGTCTTTTTGTTTTTTTAAACCTTTACCGCTTGCTGGTAGAGGTTTTTTTATTGCCTGATATAGCTTGGCAATGGAAATCCTCAATCGACATAACTGCAGGGAAACAGTGCGAAGCTTTCAATACTTAATAAATAGAAAGAAAGGGGACCAAGATGAAAAAAGCTAAAGTATCATTTGCAGAATTAATTAAGAAAAACAAAGAAGAGCTGATGAGAGATCAAGAATTGCTGGCCAAAATTGAAAAACGTTTAGACGAAAAATACACAAAGGTGAAATAAGGGAGGGTGTTTAGATGGAATTATCATTAATACTTGAATATGGATGGGTATTGCTGCTGCTTGTGGCGCTGGAGGGTTTATTGGCTGCTGATAACGCGCTGGTGCTGGCGATTATGGTTAAGCACCTTCCGGAGGAGCAGAGGAAGAAGGCTTTATTTTACGGGTTGGCTGGAGCGTTTGTTTTCCGCTTTGGATCGTTATTTGCGATTTCATATTTAGTAGATGTATGGCAGGTTCAAGCCATTGGAGCACTATACCTTCTGTTTATCGCGGCTAATCACATATTAAGAAAATTCCTTGTGAAAAAAGGCGAGGAAGAAGCAGGAGTAACGAAAGAAAAGAAACAATCTGGTTTTTGGCTGACAGTATTTAAAGTTGAGCTGGCTGATATAGCTTTCGCTGTAGATTCCATTCTGGCAGCGGTAGCTCTCGCCGTGGCTCTTCCGGATTCAGGACTTGGCCATATAGGCGGACTTGACGGCGGAAAGTTCTTTGTCATCTTTGCAGGCGGTATGATCGGATTGATCATTATGCGTTTTGCTGCAAACCTCTTTGTGGATCTGCTTCACAGGAGACCTGGACTTGAGGTTGCAGCATTTGGTATTGTCGGCTGGGTTGGTGTCAAATTGGCTGTCTATACCATGTCCCATCCGGCGCTGGCGATCCTGCCTGAAGGATTTGCCAAGTCGACCGAATGGAAAGTTACTTTCTATGTAGTCTTAATTGGAATAGCACTAGCTGGATGGTTCCTTTCCAAGGAAAAACAGGAAGTGCCGGCTGAAGAAAAAGCAAGCTGAATCAAGCGGGGCGGAGTATATCCGCCTTTTTTTATGTAGATGATCATTCAATCAAACGTTTGATTGAATACCCATGAGCCCGGGGCTTGCCTGCCATTCAGTTTTCAGGATGCTCATTTCTATCAAGTTCCAATATATATTTCTAACTTTATTGGTCTGCCTAAGAAGTCCTTCTTTTTGGAACCCTGCCTGCTCGTAAATCTTAATAGCAGGCAAATTAAAATCGAAAACCCCGAGACTGACTCTATTTAATTTCAGCTCTTGGAACGCTAAGTTCAGGATTTGATGAATCATTTCTGAAGCATACCCTTTCCCCCGTGCTGCGGGGCAGATGAAAACCTTGCCGATCCTCGCAGTTTCGTTGATACGGTCAACTCTGCCAAGGGAAATGTGACCGACGATTTCATCGTTTGCCATAACTTTGTAGATATATTCCGAGCTGGTTTCCAGGTTTGCAGAGCTTATATACTTAGCAAGCTGCTCATGATTAAGGGGGAATTTAAAATGGGCACCGCTCCACTGAACCATTAATTCTGGTGTGCTGATCCAGCTGATGAGCAAATTGAAATCTTTTTCTGTAAAAGGTTCTAATTTTATCATGGGAATCTCCTTCTTATTATTAATCTGAATGGTTTTAATCTCAGTTGTTCAACCTTTTTCCCATGTTGTTAAATGACTTTATAAATGGGGAAATGGCTGTATCTATCGGCATGGTCTGTAAATAGCAGCAGGGCTTGAGGTTTATTTTCTTTATTGACCTCTATGCAGCACGTTACATGCGCCTGTAATAAACATTTGGATCCTCCTTTTCTATTGCTGTTTTTTACCTATTGCACAGAGTGCAGGAAAAATCCTTCTAATTATGCGTGAAATGAAAGTAATGAGTACATATTAATTTAAAGAACTATAAGGAAGGAGCGAATGAGTTGTCTAGAAAAGATGAGCAAAATAAGAAACAGACACAAGGCCCAAAAGAAGAGAGGGAACTTGTCAATGAGTTTGGAAAATATAAAGGGGATCAGCCGGTTCCGCAGCCTAAGGATTATGATGAGATAGAGTATTAAAAAAAGCAGGATAAGTCCTGCTTTTTTTATATTTAAGTCTCTGGCCTTAGATTATTTTAATGCTAAGGGAGCTTAATCCTCCTAGTATTATCCTCTAAACTATAGTTAAGAAAAGCAAGAAGGGGAAAATGTATGAATGGAAAAATTGAAGTTAGTTTTCATGGACTTATCATTTTAATAGCATTGTATACATTGTTTAATTATATGCCGACACTTTTGCCGGTTTATAAATGGATTATGATTGCAGGCATGGCTGTCATATTAGTGATGGACTTTTACTTTTTTGCTGCAGGCAAGTTATCCCGATTGAAATACAGCAGACTGGCACTGATTTATATGTTCAGTCTGCTGTTAATTGTTTTTATGACCTTTTATTTAACAAAGATACTTGTTCTGACTGATGCCTATGGGTTTGAGAGAATGCTGAGGGAATATGAAGCGGAGGGCAAGCTCATCTTTTTCTTGGTTTGCTTTTTACAGCCCATTCTTTTGCCGATTCCTGAAGCCGTAACACTGCCTGCCGGAAGTGCCGTTTTCGGTCCCGCTGCTGCTGCCTTTCTTGGATTCACAGGTACACTTTCGGGGATTATTGTTATGTTCTTGACTGCAAGGATAGGAGGATTAAAGCTTGTAGCTCGGTTTATTAATGAGCGGCATCTGATCAAATACCAAAAATACATGGAGAGAAATGAAAACACCATATTAATGCTGCTGTTTGTTATTCCGATATTGCCAGATGAGATCATTTGTGTTGGAGCAGGTATAGGTGGTGTTTCATTTAAAAAGTTCCTGGGAATTGCGTCTATTTCCAAAATGGCAACTTCCTTGCTGCTGGCATACTCACTTTCATGGGCCAATGCCTTATCTTTATCTGGCTCACAGCTTTTATTAGTCGTTTCGGCTGTGATAGGGGTATTCTACAGTGTATCTCACTTGTATAAAAAGAAGAAGAATAGGAACTATTAAGATTGTCTGTAACCTTTAATGGTTGTTTCTCCTATCTCTGTCAGCGAAACTATTCAGGCATCGATAGGATCACTCTAGATAGATGCGAAGATTCCCGATGCTTTGGCAACCAGCTGATCCTGGTCGTTATAAATCAGGCAGTCTGTGTGGTTGAGGGTGCGCCCTCTTTTCACAAGGTGAGCATTGGCGATAAGAAATTCACCTGTCGCACCCTTTAGGAAAGTGACCTTTAAATCAGCTGTTACTACGGATTGCATCTGGTTTTCATCCGGCTCGAAAATATTCCCCATCGCTACATCCGCAAGAGTGGAAATGATGCCTCCATGAACCAGCCCTGCGCTGTTAATAAAGAGCGGCTGGATTGGCAAAGTAACTTTCATTTTGCTTTCACTGACTCTTTCGTAATGGAATTTCAGAAAATCATCAAAAGGCTGTTTGATTTGCATTTTGTACACTCCAATTTCATTAAGTTAAAATATTTATTCACGATTTTTTGTGAAATCCCTGCTTATTGAGCTTAATTTGTATAGGAAAGGCTGCATTACTGCGAATTTATGATTTTATTACATGGTTTCTTAAAATCCAAAAAAGTGTTATTATTTTCAATAAATTCAAAAAAAGGCAGGGCTGGAATATGTCAAAAGTAGAGAATATTAGTTTCGCAGAAAACTTTCCTATTTCATTTAAGGAACTGGAAAAAGAAGCAGAGAAAGTGATGGGAGCTGGCGGATTTGGCTATGTCCAATCAGGAGCAGGCGGAGAAGAAACGCTGAAAAAGAATATCGAATCCTTTGCAAAATACTCAATTGTGCCGAGAATGCTTAGAGATGTATCAGTACCGGATACAAGTGTGAATTTATTTGGAAAAACATATCCTTATCCAGTTTTCCTGGCACCTATAGGAATGCAGCGCCTTGAACACAGTGAGGGAGAGCTTGCATCTGCCCGTGCAGCAGCTTCGTTTGGAATTCCTTTTATCCAGAGCACGGTATCCAGTTATTCCATTGAAGAAATCGCTGATGCAACAGGCACGAGTCCAAAATGGTTCCAATTATATTGGTCCAATTATGAAGATGCTGCGTTCAGTATGGTGCGCCGGGCGGAGGCATCAGGCTATGAAGCGATTGTGTTAACAGTAGATACGGTGATGATGGGGTGGAGGGAAGCTGATCTAAGAAACAATTTTTCACCTTTAAAGCTCGGCTATGGAAAAGCAAACTATGAGAGCGATCCAGTCTTTATGGCCACTCTCCATGACGGTGATGTAGTTCAGGGAATCCTTGATAATATCCATCATCCAACATTGAGCTGGGAGCATATTGCAAGGTTAAGAGAGAAAACAAGTCTGCCGATTCTATTAAAGGGTATTCTCCATCCGGAAGATGCCAGGCTGGCCGTTGAAAAGGGGATAGACGGAATCATAGTCTCCAATCATGGCGGCAGGCAGCTTGATGGAGTGATTGCGGCGATTGATGCGCTTGGACCGATCGTGAAGGAAGTCAAAGGACGAATTCCAGTATTGTTTGACAGCGGCATTCGCCGCGGTTCCGATGTGGTCAAAGCACTGGCATTAGGAGCCGACGCAGTTTGCCTGGGACGGCCGTATGTGTACGGTTTGGCGATTGGCGGGCAGGCTGGAGTTGAAAATGTGCTTGCCAACTTTATTGAAGAAACGAAAGTGTCGCTTTCTCTGGCAGGAGTGGGGAGTCTAAAGGAGCTGGCAGGTCTGCAGCTAATTAGATAGTTTCTCAGCAGAAATTGAAGAGCCCCTATTCCATTCCATCAAGAAATGTATTTAAGCAAAAAGAATGATGACAGCGACTGAATATTTTGTTAAGCTTGAGATAGCTTATCAAACTAAATATCTATGCAACTACTAGGGGTGCCCCGAATGTGCGGGCTGAGAGGAAAGCGCGTTATAGCTTTCTGACTCTTATGGACCTGATCTGGTTAATGCCAGCGGAGGGAAGTAGGATTTGACTATATGTCAATTCATATACTTAAACCAAGCCAGGTCCTTATGGGAATCTGGCTTTTTTGTATACATACTTCTCATCCTGATAAGCAATCAGGCGGCCATTTAGAAAGGAGGTTTAAATGAACAGAACCCGATTGTTAACTACGATGGCTTTATTTGTGGCAATTGGGACACTGGGATCCCATTTGCTCTGGTTTCCGGCAGGCATAGCCAAGGCCTATCCGGTCCAGCATGCGGTGAATGTATTGGCAGCGGTGACGCTTGGACCCCTGCCTGCAGCAGCTGTGGCATTTATGATTGGCCTGCTTCGTAATTTGCTTGGATTCGGGACGCTGCTTGCCTTTCCAGGCGGCATGATCGGTGCGTTTTTGGCAGGTGTGCTTTATTTGAAGTTCGGCCGGAAAATATGGGCTGCTGTTGGAGAAGTGGTAGGTACCGGCATAATCGGTGCATTGTTTGCAGTCCCTTTTGCAAAGGTTCTCATGGGGAGCGCAGCTGGGGCATTCTTCTTTGTGCCGCCATTCCTGGTCAGCAGCATTACCGGTGCGGCCATAGGCTGGATGGTTTTGGCGAAGGTTAAAGAGAAGAACTTGGTTCAGAATATGTGATGATTTTGGGCCTGAGAAGCTAGATGAGTAAGCAGATAAGAGGAGATCAGCATAGCAAGCTGATCTTATGAGCGATTTTCAAGAGTTATGGGCGAAATTTAAAATTCATGAGCGATTTTCAAGAGTTATGGGCGAAATTTAAAATTTATGAGCGATTTTCAAGAGTTATGGGCGAAATTTAAAATTTATGAGCGATTTTCAAGAGTTATGGGCGAAATTCGAAATTTATGAGCGATTTTCAAGAGTTATGGGCGAAATTCAAAATTTATGAGAGATTTTCAAGAGTTATGGGCGAAATTCAAATTTATGAGCGATTCTCAAGAGTTATGGGCGAAATTCAAAATTTATGAGCGATTTTCAACAGTTAAAAGCGAAATCCAAAACTTATGAGCGAAAAACGTCAAGTTAGAAAATCGGTAAAAAATTTAAAATAAGAAAACTGCTAGGGGCGCTACGGCTGAGATAAGGAGCTTTTCCTTTGTCCCTTGGAACCTGATCTGGATAATGCCAGCGCAGGGAAGCAGTGAGGACCTCGTTATATATCCTCATGCTTTTTCCCCGGCAGCTTCTGTAATTAATAAGGAGGCTATTTTTTATGACTTTTTCAGAGATTCTGCGCAAGGAAAATGAAGATTTGTTTCAGCTGATATTTGAGCACCCATTTGTCCAGGGTATCGGGAGAGGGGACGTGCCGAAAGAGGCACTGGCCCATTATATTAAAGCGGACTTTGAGTATTTGAATGCGTTCATGCATATTTATGGTATTGCCATTTCGAAGTCAGCAGAGCGTAAGGATATTGCTTATTTTAATCAGCAGATAGAATTCGTATTGAACAGCGAAGTACATCCCCACCATAATTTTTGCCAGCAGATTGGCGTGGGTTACGAAGCATTGCAGGGTTATCCGCTCCCTCCAACAGCTGATCATTATGTTAAGCATATGATGTATCATGCCCACACCGGCGGCATGGGTGAAATCCTTGCTGCATTATTGCCTTGTCCATGGACTTATTGGGAGATTGGGCTTGAGCTCATGAAGCAATATGAGCCAGATGAGAACCATCCGTTTTATCCATGGATCTCATTTTATGCAAATTTAAGGGTCGAAGCTGTGACCATGAATATGAGAAACCGTTTGGATGAGCTTGCTGATGCGGCATCACCGGAAGAAAGGCAGCGAATGAAGGATGCTTTCCGAAAAAGCTGCCAGCTGGAGCTTGGCTTCTGGGAGATGGCTTATACCTGCGAAGAGTGGCCGGCGGGCAATCCTGCAGCAGTAAGATAAGAAAAGCGCAAGCGCCTCGCTCAAAAAGGAACGCAGACTAAGAGCACCACGTCCTGTGGCAACGTCTGTGAATGACCCACATCCTCCCAAAAGCTGTCGCTTTCGGTCGTGCGATGTTTAAGCTGTCGAAGCCTTCCTTGTCCTGTGGGCCTCAAGCACAAGACGAGCCTCCCGGAAAGGCGTTCTTTGCCTTTTGGGTGGCTTGCCCAAAATGTGGAGGCGGCTGCTCAGGATCCGCAACTAGACAAGCTTGTGACCTTGAGGGGGTAGCCAGACAGTTATCGAAGTTCAAAATTTTATACTTTCTTATTTAATAAGAATAACGCCTGCACCTGCTTTATGGCAGTGCAGGCGTTTTTTCAAAATCCCATCTGTAATGAGCGGTAATAGGAGTCTTAAAAGAAGAGAGTTTTACTTCCGCTGCAAATGGTGTGGAGTTATGTATGACGTATGGAATGCCATCTTTTGTCCGTTTGTCAGAAATGATTGCAACATGGTCGAATTTAGGAGAAAGGAAAACCACGATGTCACCCGGCTGCCATTTCTGAAGGTTCTTAACATCTCCTGGAATCAGTTCTGTTGTTAATGACTTTGCGAAGCGGCTAAAAAAGACATTCTGGTTTGGCACCCTCCTGAAATCAATGTTTGGATCCGGACTGCCCTTCACTCTTGAATACAAGTCCGTATTCTCGGCAATATCCTGATCAATAAGATCCTTTATAGAAACATCAGCCCCCTGGAATCCCCTCCAAATCACATCTGTACAGACACCCTCGCCATCGGGCGGATAGCCCCCCGCATAGTAGGCACTTTTATATTGCGTACGCTGATCCACTTCTTTTCTGGCTGTCAGGACCATATCAAGCGGATCGGCAATGCCGTTTTGATTTGAATCGGCTTTTGAATAATCAGCAGGCACTGCTATTTTGGCAGCCAAAGGATTTTCAAAATGAATGCCGATGGAATCCAGAATGATTCCGCCTCGAAATAAAAGAATGAATAATAACAGTATTCCGATTATGGAAGCGCACACTCTTTTTATCATAGAAGCCTCCTCATTTATTTTAATGATTAGACGGTACCATTTTCCAATATGTTACATGGGGGTATGATAAGATTGTTATAAGAATATATAAAAGAGGGGATATCATGGCTCATCATATAGGGATATCGGGAAGTGTCATCTGGTCAGACAGCAAGCTGTTTCATGAACTTTTTAAACGTCATTTGCCGCATATTGAGATAGGCGAATTTCAAGATGAGGAATCCTTCCGTTGTTTTATTGAAATGCTGGGCAAAACAAACAAAAGCTTTGGTCTTCATTCGCCTCTTTTCCGGGGACAAAGCAAATACGATCTGCTGGAAAAGATCGGTATGAATCCGGAGGAAGCCTGGGTCCAATTTGAGACGGAAGTGGAAAGAATCTCCCGGCTTGGAGCTGAATACATATTGGTGCACTTCCATTACTTTAAAAAGGAAACCAGTGGGAATCCGGCAGAGATCATTGAGGAGGGACTCAAGAAACTCAGTGCGCTTCAAAGAAAATATGGGATTATGATTGTGTGTGAACCTAAATTGGGATTCAAGCAATCGCCAGCAGGGATTCATTATCTTGACCGCTTTCCTGTAGAGACATGGAAGAAATACGGACTTAGCCTCTGTGTCGATATAGGGGACTATATATTGGCCGCAGGCGAGGAGGCCATAAATTATATAGAAAAATGGTCCGAGTTTGTGAGAGTGGTTCATTTACATAATGTTGAATACCAGGGTGATAAATATATTTGGGTGCCTGTGCATCCATCTCATGAGAATGATAGCAGTCATCATAAAATTAAGAAGCTGATAGATTTTTTAGCTAAAGAATGCAAGGATGTATTTTTTGTCATGGAATACACTCCACACACGAACCCTCCGGAAAAGATGGTAGAAGAAGGAATCGGGTGGGCAATAGAGGTGATCGAGGAAGGATCTGTTAGTTAGGGAAGCAGGGCGCCTGCATAAATTTTGTGCAGGTTGAAAATGAAAGGTTAATGATATTACTTATTATAGTAAGTATGGGAAATACCTTGTATGTATACTAACATGTGAAATTATTCACAAAAAAAGAGGAGGTTAATTTATTCTTATGCTGAGATTAAAATTAAAAACGGCCCTGCAGGCTTCTATTCTTTTTACATTTGGTTTTTGGCTTCTCTTTTTCTTTTCTGAAGGGGGGCTGTTTTCTTTCTTCCTGATTATCATTTTTTTATACTGCCTTTTCGGAAATGTGATATACGGTGTTCCAGTGTCGCTGCTTTCTGAGCTTTTTACTAAAAATCTAGCAGTATGGCGGTTTCCAGCGGCGGCTTTTATACATACCTTTTTGGCTTCGCTCACTTATTTTATTATGGAAGGGTTTGCTTTTTACGTATTAATTGCTTCGGTGCTTTTCTTTTTAGTGGACGAGTGGCGGAAATGGGACCGCGAGATGCCAGGGGGCAGGAGGGTTGCCTTGAATACAGCAGGTCTTCTAGTCACTTTCCTGCTGCCAATGGGATCTTTTTGGATGCTCCAGCAGGCTGATCTGGAAGAAAAAACTCATGATCTTTACCTGATTCCAAAAGGGTATACAGGTCAGGTAAGAATTGTTCATGAAATAGAGAATGCCCCTAAGCCTGAGACAGAAGGGAAATACGATGTAGTTCGGGTGAATGATAGAGGATATGCCATTACCTCTTTACCGCAAAGTGAAGGATATATTGATGACTTGTACTATTATGTGGATGAAAAGGGGAAGCGTGAAGCGATATCAGAAAGCTGTATTTCACATGGCGGATCAGGCGGTGTACAGGGAGATGGATATGAATATTCGTATACCTATTTTTCGGTTGGCTGTGAGGACATGGATGACCAAGGAAATGGCCCTGGTATTGAGGATATTCTTTATGAAGAGGGTTTGATCAATCAAACGTTTGATTGAAATGGAAAACAGCCTGGAAATTCCAGGCTGTAATTTATTTATCGGGAGTCTTACTTCTAAAGCCCAGCAGATTGAAGTTTCACTTTAAAGTTGGGATAGCTCTTATGGAATGTACAGTTTCAGGCGTTTTTCTGCCGGTGCTTTTAATTGAAATGAAGATGGCATAGTCCAATGGGCAATAAACTTTTGCCAGATAGGATTCAATGTGTTTTCTTAGGCTTAGTATAGCTTCTTCATTATTAAGCTGTTCAGCAAGGTGCTTGTCATTAATGACAAGCACCAGATTTTTCTCAAGCAAATAGTCCAAATTAATTTCCTCTTGTCCGGGGAGTGAGGTATGGACCAGAATCGGAAGTTTCTTTTGCAGTGCTTCACTAATTGTAACTCCGCCCGGTTTGGTCAAAATAGCATCCGCTTTATTATATAGCTGGTTCATTTCAAAAGGGTCATCAATATATCCAATGGGCTCGATCTGCTTTGAATTAAGTGCTTGGAGTGAGCTATATAATTCGTCATTATTTCCGCAAAGGATCAGAAATCGAATATGGGGAACCTTCCGCATAGCGTCTATAAAATCACAGTTTACTAAGCCGCTGTTTCCTCCTGCAACCAGGATATGGCGTATCCGGTTATCTTTCTTAAATGGAACCGGGAGGTGATAGGCTGAATGAACCGGAATGCCCGTTACAAAAATTTGCTCATCAGGAATGTGGTGCTTTCTGATAAGCTTTTCCTTCGCCTCAGGATGAGGAACGAAATGAAAATCAATTCCGCGTTTTCCCCATATATCATTAATAAAAAAGTCCGTGTATACATTGACCACAGTGACGTCCCGGTATCGTCCCTTTTGCTTTAGTGAACTGATGATTCCAGATGGAAAGGAATGAGTGCAAAATATTAAATCCGGATTTTCTTCATCAAGAAACTTCTGCATCTTTCTTTCAAAGTAATAGGACAGAACCTGTAAATCAGGCTGCAATTTAAAAGGATGCTGTTTATACATAATGGTGTAATATAATGCCCTGTAAAGGAAAGGGGCACCCAGGAACCCTTTTAAATATATACCTGAGACCAGCTTTTCAAGCTTGTCACTGCAATAGGCAAGAAAGTCGACTACTTTGATTTCCGCATCAGGATATTGGCTTTGAATATTGTCCTGAAGTGTTTTGGCAACTTTGGAATGTCCTGTGGGGAATTGGAATAAAGGGAGCAGGAGAACTTTCATAATACCCTCCTTTCTATCACTTGAATTTATTTTTTGCATACTTAAAGAGCATGTAGATTACGAATACAAATAATAACACAATCCCCAGATATGGCACATATTCAGGATTTATATCAAATAAGCTTCCGGCAAAGTATCCCGCGGCAATTATAGGGAGCACCCAGCTAAGGGAGCCTGCTGCAGAATATAGAAGGTACTGATGAAAAGGAACTTTGGATATGCCGGCAAAGTAAGGACTTATCTGTCGTATTCCCGGCATATAAAAACCCGCAAAGATCATAAAACGATGATTCTCCAAGTATTTTTTCTGGGCGGTATTCCATCTTTTTTCCGTGATCCCAATATATCTGCCATATTTTTTGAGAAAAGGTGTACCTGCTTTTTTACCGATCCAATACGCTGAAAGCATCCCAAGCAGCACACCTGCTTCTGCACAGACTGCAGATTCGGCAAAGCTTAACTTGTGATTTCCAATTAACACGCCAATAAGAAATAATAGCGATTCTTCCGGAGCAGGAATGCCGACAATCCCGAAAAATAAAAATAAAAAGATAATCCAATACCCGTAGGACGAAATAAATTCAATAATTGTTTCAGTACTCATGTGTGATGCCCCTGATATCCTTCTTTTAAAGAAACAAAATGGATCCCTTTTAGTGCTGCCTGCTGCAAATACTGGTCCAGATGGCCAATCATATATTCAGGTGCATGGGGATCTGCGCCAAGAGTTTCACCACTGTCGTGGAGTAGAAAAATCCGGCCAGGCACGGTTTCATTTGCCAGCGACTCTGAAAGGGTGTCCCTGATATGCCGAATTTTCCAATCCTTGAAAATGCCCGACCACATAATAATCTTATACTTTCTAGCCATCCAGAGGGTAAATAAATTGAAGTGTCCCCATGGCGGACGATAGAAATAGACCTCTTCATTAATCGTTTCTTCAATAATTTTTTTTGTTTGCTCCAGCTGTCTTTTTAAACATCCCGGTGAAAGGAACCAGCTTGAGATATGCCGGTAATGATGGATGCCAATTGTATGTCCATCCTCCTGCATTCTTTTAAGCAGCAATGGATGCTTTGCTGCATTTTCCCCGACAACGAAAAAGGCTGCCTTTGCTTCATGCTTTTTTAAGACATCCAGAAGCCTCGCTGTATATTGTGGATCCGGTCCATCATCAAAGGTTAAAGCAATGGAATTTGGTTCGGATATTTCTTTTACAATTCCCCAATTCAGCGATCGTATGAGTACAGTGGGCAAAACTGCGTAACTAATAAATATAATCAGTACGGCGGTAAAAAAATAAATCATGCAAACTAGATCCTTTCCGGAGGTGTATCACTTATTTTCATTCCCCTTTTATAGTGAGGGTAACCTTAATGTTCAGAGTAAATGTAAGGAAAATTCCATTCATGTCTAAGGGTAGGATGGTTTTATCATATAAAAAATCTGAAGGAAGTCAATGGAGAGGACGGATATTAAAGAGGAAAGCAATGTCCAATTCAATCAAACGTTTGATTGAACTAACAAAACAAGCTGATGATTCAGCCTGTTTTGTTAAATCTATTATTAATCCATCGGTAATGTGTTATGGAGGTTTGGTGGTGCAGGCTTTAGCATAGGCTTGTCCCCCTCAGGCTTTGGATTGCTTACATATTTGTATTCTCCCTGGCCATCCAGAGCAGGGCCCTGTGCCCATCTGCCTGTGCTGCTTTCTTCGCCTGCTGATAGGTTGTAGAGTGTGTAAGAGATATCTGTGCGTTCTTTTTCACGAGGGAAGGTGCTGGGGACGAGCAGGCCTTCTTTTTCTTCAAGCTCCGCAATCGCAGCAGCCCATTGGTTTTGGTGGTAAGCGTCTCTGGCAATCAGAACTGAAAGCAGATCTTTAATGCCCTTATCATCAGTCATTTCATAGAGACGTGCAGCCTGCAGACGGCCCTGGGACTCTGCATTCAAGTTTGAACGGAAGTCTGCTAATAAATTTCCGCTGGCTGTAATATAAGTGCCCATCCAAGGGTTCCCTACACTGTCAGTCGGACGGGCACCAAGTCCGGAGACAATGGCATGCTGCGGGTTCATTCCGCCCATAATCGCTCCAACCACCGGATCCTTTGCTGCTTCTTCCTGCTGATTAACAGGGGCGTCGTCCATTAGTCTGGCAACCATTGTTGCGAGCATTTCCACATGTCCAATTTCTTCAGTCCCAATATCCAGCAGAAGGTCGCGATACTTTTCATTTCCACGAGTTGCCCAGCCCTGAAACATGTACTGCATGGCAACCGTCATTTCACCATATTGGCCGCCGATCAATTCCTGAAGCTTTTTGGCAAAAACGGGATCCGGACGTTCCGGCTTAGCTTCAAATTGCAATTCTTTTACATGAAAAAACATCTAAATTCCTCCTATGCTATAGATTTCCAAATATACACTGTATCTATTGCCCTGAAAAAAGCAGGAAGAAACATGGTTTTAAGAAATTAATATATTACTATTACATTTAAAAAGAAAAAAAGACGTGCGAACACATCTTTTTAATCAGCTATTTTTTTAACAGTAAATACATGAAATAAGGAGCACCGATCAGCGCAACCATAATGCCGGCTGGCAGGCCGTCAGGATCAACCAGGTTCCGGCCAAGCGTATCGGCGAATAAGAGAAGCCATCCTCCTAAAAGAATAGCAATCGGAATGAAAAGCTGGTTCCGCGGTCCAACAAGCGCTTTAGCCATGTGCGGTGCAATTAAGCCGATAAAGGCGATTCCGCCGGTCACCGACACAGCTGAAGCGGCCAATGCAACGGCTGTAAGCAGAAGGATGATCCGTTCTTTTTCAATGGATACTCCTATTCCGATGGCGACAGGCTCGCTTAAGCTTAATAGATTCAAACGGTTTGCTTTATATAAAGTAAATGGGATCAGCAGAAGAAGCCAGGGGAGGAGTGCCCAAATGAACGGCCAATCTGTTCCCCAGATATTCCCTGATAGCCATTTAGCTATAAAGTCGACTTTCTCTCTTTCTGCTGAAGAAATCAGGACAATCATGACACCGGAAAGCGCCATGGAAAATCCCACCCCGACCAACACCATCTTTACAGGCTGAAGCCCCTCGCTTTTTTTATAGGAAAAAGCATAGATGAGGATTGCAGTAAGTAAAGCGCCGAAAAATGCGCATAAAGGCAGCATGTATATGAAAGTCCCAGCTTCAATCGGAAAGAACAGAAAGAAAACCGCTATAGCAACCCCGGCACCGGAGTTTATGCCAATGATGCCTGGATCTGCCAGGTCATTGCGTGTAATCCCTTGTAAAATAGCACCGGATAATGCGAGTGCCATGCCGGCCAAGACAGTGATAAATACACGCGGCAGCCGAATGGAGAATAACACAAATTCTTCTTTAAATGTGCCCTGTCCCATAATAGTCGGGATCAATCGGTCATATGAAAGGGAGGCGTAGCCTAATCCCATTCCAATCACAATGGTAACAATAATGAGTGCTGATAAAACAGCCATTAAAATTCGCTGTTTTTTTACTAACTCTGGCTGAATCATGAGAACGCCTTACCTCCTTTATGAACAATAAACAGGAAGAAAGGAAGCCCCATAACAGCGATAATAGCTGCTGCCGGTGTTTCGTAAGGAGCATTGATGGTTCTCCCGAGTGTATCGGCCAGAAGCATAAAAGCAGCTCCTGTCAGGGCAGACATAGGAAGAATAAAACGGTAATCTGTACCTACAATAGCACGGACAATATGAGGCACCATCAGCCCGATAAAAGCCATATTTCCAACGAGTGCCACTGATGCGCCAGCAAGCAGGGTCACTAAGATGAATAGGATGGTCTTAATCTGAGATGTATTCTGCCCCAGGCCTACTGCCACTTCCTCATTTAAGCTTAAGATAGTCAGCTGCTTGGACAGAAAAAGCGAAACAAGAATGCCAATGGAAATAACCGGGACAATTACTTGCAGCTGGCTCCAGGATGTGCCGATGATTCCGCCTGCCGTCCACATGCTGACATCTTTTGATATTTTAAAATAGATGCCGACTCCTTCGGCTATTGCGAAAAGGAAGGCGGAAACCGCGGCACCGGCCAATACGATCCGAATTGGAGAAAACCCTCCTTTTTTCATGGCGCCAATGCCGAAAACCAGCCCAGCTCCGACCGCTGCACCGATAAAACAGGCGAAGAGAATCCCTATGTAATTTGCTGAAGGAATGAGCACAAGAGTTAATGCAAGTGCGGCATTTGCTCCAGCCGTTAATCCGAGTAAGCCTGGGTCTGCAAGAGGGTTTCTTGTCATTCCCTGCATAATGGCCCCGGAAATGCTAAGTGCAGCTCCAACGAAGACCGCAGCAATTTCACGCGGCAGCCGGATTTCACGAATAATCGAAATTTTTTCTCCAGAAGCATTGGAAGCAAGCGCCAGCCAAACATCTCTGACCGTGACATCCGCAGCTCCAAACACACACGCAGCCACAAACATGCCGGCAAAGATAACAAAGCCTGCGGCGAGTTTATAGATAAATGGAATGAAGGGTTGAGCATCTTTTGTCATTGTACTCTCATCTTTCTTTATGGGATCAGAACTGCCTTAAACTTCGAAAACTGTCTAGTTCCAGCTGACAGGCGGGAGCCTTGCGCTGTTCTTATAATAACAGAATTGATAAGGCGCTTCCGCTTTTCTAAATAGGAAAGAGGAATTCCTCAAAATAAGAATCCCTCCTGCATTATTACTTTCCTAAAAATGATTCTTTAAAGAACTCCAGCTGTGCATCAAGTGTGATAGGATCACTGAAGGAAGCACCATTGCCTTCCATTTCAAAGACGCGGTTATTTTTTACAGCAGGGATATTTTTGTACGTATTCGTTTCCTGGAACGAATGGTCAGCGTCAGAGTATTTGCTCAGAATAATGTAATCTCCGGAATATTCAGGAAGAACTTCTGTGGAAATAGCGTAATACCCATCTTTAAGAGCCATTTCCTTCACTTTTTCAGGCATTTTTAAGTCCATTGCCTGGTACAGGATTTCAGTTCCGCGTGCCCAGTTATCGCCAAACACATAAAGCTGTTTATCAAAGATTTCAAAAACAGAAACGGTTGCATCTTCGCCAATTTTCGCACGGATGTCTTCACCAGCTGCTTCAGCACGCTGTTTAAAGTCTGCTACCCATTTCTTTGCTTCTTCTTCTTTATTAAGAAGCTTGCCGATTTCCTCATGCTGTGACAGATAATCTAATTTACCCCATGTATAAGTTACTGTTGGTGCAATTTCCTTAAGTTTATCGTAGTTTTTTACAGTAGATAATGCAATGATCAGGTCTGGTTCTAATTCTATTATTTTTTCAAGGTTATCTTCAGATACTTCTTCAGCATCTTTCAATTCTTCTTCAAAACGGGGGTTATTCTTGGACCATGTGTCCACACCGACGATATTTACACCTAATTGCATTACATTTCCTGTAAACCCGGAAAGGAGGACGACTCTCTTAGGATCAGCCGGTACTTCAACCGGCCCGGTTTCAGATTCATAAGTAAAGGTGCCTGATTTTTTATCTTCTTTTGGTTCTGCTTCTTTTGATTCTCCTTGCTCTGTATTGCCGCAGGCGCTAATAAGCAGAAGCAGCAAGATCGTAAACGGGATCAATAGTTTCTTCATGTTGATTTTCTCCTTTTAGTAAATTATAAGTAATACACATTGGCTTGTTTGTGCGGGGATCGCGTCCGATGACTGCATCAATATTGAACACTTTCCTTAAGACATCTTGTGTAATGACTTCCTCATAGCTTCCTGATTTAACAATTTCACCATCTTTTAATGCAACGATATGGTCAGCAAAACGGGCTGCCTGGTTTAAATCATGAAGGACCATTACAATGGTGCGTTCCTGTTCCTGGTTCAGCTTTTGGAGAAGCTCAAGAACCTCAAGCTGATGGGCCATATCCAAGTAAGTGGTTGGTTCATCAAGGAAAATGATGTCTGTTTCCTGAGCAAGAGCCATTGCGATCCAGACCCTCTGTCGCTGGCCGCCGGAAAGGGCATCAACCGGACGAAATTTGAAATCCTTGATCCCAGTAACGTCAAGAGCCCAATCAATGACTTCATAGTCCCTTTTCGTTAATCTGCCAAATCCTTTCTGATAAGGAAAGCGACCGTATGAGACCAGTTCGCCCACTGTTAAACCGCTTGCACTTTCGGGTGTTTGCGGCAAAATCGCCATTTTCTTGGCGAGGATCTTTGTATTTTCCTTTGAAATGTTCTCGCCGTCCAAAATGACAGTGCCTGATTGATGAGAAATGATTCGTGTAATCGCTTTTAAAAGGGTTGATTTTCCGCAGCCATTCGGGCCGATGATAGTCGTGATCTTCTTATCGGGAATCTGGACACTTAGGTCTTTTACAATCAAGCGTTCACTATATCCAATGTTCAAGCCATCTGTATATAGGCGGACCATTATGTAACCTCCGTTTAGTTGAGAATATATTTTACTGATAATGATTATCAGTATCGGTTCTTTTTTACTATAAGTCTATCTGATTTTTATGTCAATAGTATTTTAAAGGAAAAGTATTCAGAAAAAATTTCATTGTCAAAGGAGTAGAAAGGTCGTATAGTTGAAATGAGAATGATAATCAATAGTAATTGGTTATAGGAGTGAACGGAAAATGAAAAATGCTGAAGTGTTTGATGTGACGGTTATTGGAGGCGGACCTGCGGGTCTTTATTCTACTTTCTACAGCGGATTAAGGAAAATGAAAACAAAGCTGATTGAGTTTCAGCCAATGCTTGGCGGTAAAGTTCATGTATATCCGGAGAAAATGATCTGGGATGTGGGCGGCCTGACCCCGACACCAGGGGCAAAACTGATTGAACAGCTGGTGGAGCAGGGACTAACGTTTAATCCAACGGTTGTTCTTAATGAAAAGGTAGAATCCATTGCCAAAAATGAAGATGGTCTATTTGTCTTAAAAGGCTCTTCTGGAGAAGAACACTATTCGAAAACCGTCATTGTCGCTGTTGGAAGCGGAATTTTAAAGCCGCAAAAACTGAAGATAGAAGGGGCAGAGCGTTTTGAAGTTTCCAATCTGAATTATACGGTCAAATCGCTTAAACATTTTAAAGATAAGACTGTAATTGTTTCGGGCGGAGGAAATTCTGCAGTAGACTGGGCAAATGAATTGGAACCCGTTGCCAAGCAGGTATACATCACATGCAGGAGAGATGCTTTGACTGGGCATGAAGCACAGGTATCACAGCTTATGAATAGTTCGGTTATCTGCATTAACCATACGTCCATCACAAAATTAATTGCCGGCGGAAATCATGAGGAAATTGAACAGGTGGAATTGACGAATAATGAAACAGGGGAAGTTTCTTATCTGCAGATTGATGAAGTAGTAATTAATCATGGCTATGAACAGGATACGGAACTCTTAAAAAATAGCAATCTGAATATTGAAATGCTCGAAGATTTCTATATTGCAGGCAATGCTAACAGCGAAACGTCGGTTGAAGGGCTATATGCTGCAGGGGACATCCTTAAGCATGACGGCAAACTTCACTTAATTGCCGGGGCATTCCAGGATGCTGCCAATGCAGTAAACAAAGCGAAGCAGTATATTGAACCGGATGCTGCCGCAGCTGCGATGGTTTCTTCCCATAATGATGTCTTTAAAAAACGGAATCGGGAATTGGTGAAGCAGCTTGTGCACTAGGGTAAAAACTAAGCGCACATAAATTTTTTTATCCGCACATAAAACTGGGTAATGCACACAGAAAAAATTTTATCCGGACATAAAATAAGTCTATCCGCACTTAAACTGAAAAAATGCCTGGAATTAAGGCGGAATATCAGTGAAAAACCGGCCCACACGATGTGGACCGGTTTTTTTTACGTACTGATCTTTTCTTTTACCTGAATTTCTGTCCTAATTTGCCTGAATTTAGCAAAGAATGCTGCCGTCATGATCAGCGACAGTATTCCAAAGATCACGACCATTAACTGAAGGCCGACTGCATCCAGCAGGAATCCAGTCAGAAGCAGGACAATCTGAAAAGTTACACGGTCAAGCATGTTTCGGAAGGAGAAGAATCTTCCGTGAAATTCCTTGGGCACTCTTGTTTGGAAAATGGTGGCGGCAGTCGGGAAGAAACAGCCGACCGCAAATCCAAAAATAAAGAAAGCCAAGATGGATAGAACAGGCACATCTGCAAAGTACAGAAGCAGCTGTGATAGTCCGATGATGAAGGAGAAGAAAAACAGGATCGCATAAGGCGAACGTTTTTGGCTGAGTTGTTTGACAATGAATGCGCCAAGCATGAAGCCGAGTCCTTCTGCCGTATAGATTAAGCCTTTAATGGATGAGCTGTCTTGAAGCTCACTGATATTAATGACCATTAAGTTAAATCCGCCAAGGAACAGAAGCGGAACCAAGGTAAGGATCAATGTCATAAACACAATGGGCAGACCTTGAATAATTGGGAATACTTCCTTGAATCCTCCGCCGCCTTTCGCTGATTTTCTTCCTGTGCTTTCCTTTGAGAAGGATTCTTCAAAATCCATAAAAAAGGTGATTATAAAGAGAATTAGATAGGCCACAAGCGAAGCGATGTAAAGCATTGATAATGGCAAGATAACTAACAAAACGCCAGCTAAAGCAGTACCTAATATTCTGGAAAGAGTGGACACATTCATATGGACTCCATTCAGCTGCAGCAGGTCCTTATCTTCCACAACCAGCGGGATGGCAGCCTGTAGAGCTGGAAAATAGAAGGCTGCTGAGATTTGCAGGAATACCAGAAAAATAACCATCCACCAGACTGACCCGGTTTGTATGGCAATTAACATAAAAACAACGCTCAATGCCCGGGCGAAGCCAGAAGCCAGCATGACCGTTTTCTTGCTGATTTGGTCAGTTATTCTTCCTGCCCAGGGTCCCACAGCAATCCCTGCCAGCAATCCGCCAGCCAAAATAAGCGACTTTAGAAAATCTGAGGGAACCTTTTCCTGCATAAATTCTAGATTCCCTATTATACCGAGCCACAAGCCCAGCCCTGCTATAAACTCCCCGGTTAATAAAATCCATACATTTTTATTTTTCCACATACTTAGGCCCCGTTTTCTGATTAATTCGATAATCTAAAGATACTATAAACCAAGGAAATAATGAATCTATTTTTTAAGATAGTTGAAAATGAAAATCGTTATCAATTATAATAACAGAAAAGAAGCAGGGGAGGAACAGATATGTTTATTCAATTAAAAACAATTATGGTGAAAGAAGGCCATTCAAATAAGTTAATCGAGCGCTTTGCAGGGGAAGGAATAATCGAAGAGCAGCCCGGATTTATTGATTTGAATGTTTTAAAGAAGAAACAGCGCAGCGGGGACGAAGAAGTGGCCGTCATGATTCGCTGGGAATCGGAAGAAGCCTGGAAGGCGTGGGAAACAAGTGATGTACATATTGCTGGGCACAAGGCAAACCGCGGCAAGCCGAAGCCGGAATATATTATTGATAGCCGTCAGGATGTCTATCATTCATTGGGCCAGAAGCAATACCGTGAGCCAGCTGAAGTTAAATAAAGTGCAATGCCCATTCATAAAGGGATTTTTGAATGGGCATTTTTTTATGTGTTTGCTATCTATTAAGCTTTCAGTCCCGTGCCTTTCCAGGTGCAGCAGGGAGGGCATAGTTTCATTATTTGAAGGAGCGGTAGATTACAGGATGTTCTTAAGAGACTTCGAATTTAATGGAAATGGATGCTTCTCTGGAAATGGTTTGGACTAAATGTGAAAGACATACTGACAAAAGACAGCAAGGAAATTATGAGAGTTTTTGAGTCTGAGAAAGCCGTATAACAGACAGAAAAAAGTCAATCAAACGTTTGATTGATTTAGGTTGCAGTATGATTTCTCCTAAATGAAAAGATACGGGGAATAGTATCCTGCATCTCGAAAATCACATGGAAGAGAACAATCAAAAAAAGCTTTAAGGATGTTTTAATCACCTTAAGGCTTTTTCGATTGCTTCTGCTGCTGATTCTATGTGGCGGAAATTTTTCTTTATATTTGTTTCTGTGTAGGTAATTTCAAAAGAATGATTGTTTTTCAAGTAACATACAGATAAAACCTGCTGTTTGTCATTTGAAAAGGTCTGAGTGATTTCAGAGTCACAATAATATTTCAATGTTTCAAGCATGTTAAGTGTGTGATCTATTGACATAGTCTTTAGCCTCCTTTTGGATTGGCATGACTAACTGAGATCTTAATTCCATTATAAGGAATCCACTATCATGTTTATATGGATAATTTGTCACATTTTATCATAAGATTCGGTTTTAAAGGGGCTGGAATCAAGATCAGCAGTAAAATGGCCAGTCTTTGATAGACTGGCCACTTCTTATGCAAGCTGCTGCTCGGCAAATTCACGATATAGATCATGTGATTGTGTCAATTCGGAATGTGTGCCAATGCCTGTGACCCGTCCTTTTTCAATGAAAACAATTTGGTCTGCGTCAACAATTGTGGAAAGGCGGTGGGCGATGACGAAAGTTGTCCGGCCTTCCATTAGGCGGGTAAGGGCCTGCTGGACGATGCCTTCAGATTGGCTGTCAAGGCTGGCGGTAGCTTCGTCCATCATCAATATTTTAGGGTCGCGCAGGAAAGCCCGCGCTATAGCAATACGCTGCCGTTGTCCTCCGGAAAGCTTCACCCCCCGCTCACCAACTTCTGTGTCAAGCCCCTTCGGAAAATCAGCGATGAATTGGTCAGCGTATGCCATTTTCGCAACTTCCCATAATTTCTCATCTGCAATGCTTTTGGAATTTTCCAGCCCATAGCATAAATTCTCACGGATCGTACCTGCCATCATGGCACTTTCCTGTGAAACATAGCCAATTTGGCTGCGCCAGGATTTAAGGGATATCTGCTGGATGTGTGTATCGCCAATTTTAATTTCACCATTAGTTGGCTCGTAAAATCGTTCAAGCAAACCAAACAGAGTGGTTTTTCCGCTTCCGCTTGGACCTGCCAGTGCAATCATCTGACCTGGCTGGGCTTCCAGTGAGATATTTTCCAGAACACTCTCTTCTGCGCTATAGGAGAATGAGACGTTATCGATTAAAATCGGTTTGCTGCTGATATCCAATTCGATGCCGTCTTGCCCATCTTCTAATGGCTCCTCCAAAATTTCTATGATCCGCTCTGTGGCGCCTTTTGCTTTTTGCAGCTGAGTAAAAAACATCGCAAATGAGGTGATTGGCATAATAATCTGGAATAAGTACAGCAAAAAGGCTACAAGAGAACCCGTTGACATCGTTCCGCTGGCCACACGCATGCCTCCATAGGCGATGATCATGACAATAACAACCATCATAATCAGGTACATAGTCGGGCCAATCATTGCAAAAATGCGGGCTTCCCGCAAACCGAAGCCAAGCAGTTTGTCGATGCCATCCAATCCTTTTTCTTCTTCATTTTGTTCTGCGGTAGAAGACTTCATTAAGCGGATTTCACCAAGTGTTTGGGTAATGTTTCCGGTAAAGATGGCAGTTTCATCTTGAAGGCCCCGAGATATTTTTGCCATCTTTCGGCCGAGTGGAATCATGATTGCCAGTGTAATAGGAACAGAAGTGAGCATGAGCAGTGTCATTTTCCAGTCCATCACAAGCAGGATAATAATTGCACCGATAATACTGATAATCCCGGTAATAAATTGTGGAAAGTGATTGGTAATCAGCTCCCTGACAATGCTAGTATCATTAACTACGCGGCTGACTGTCCGGCCGCTGGATTGCTTATCAAAATAACTGACCGGCAGCCTTATGAGCTTCATCCACATCCGGTCCCGAAGCCGTGCCACCACTTTTTGGCCTACATAGCTGAGCAGGTAGATGGAGATTCCGCTGATGATGGCCTGGACGATAAAGGCTGCCCCAATTCCGATTATGAGCGGAACGCTTAAAGATTCAACAGAAAAACCGTCCACCAGATTTTTGGTCAGCAGCGGTACGAGAAGGCCAGTTAAGGTGGTTAAAATGCTGGCTGTTAAACCAATGATGAGGGCAGTCTTTGGAATTTTTGTTGATAGTATGAGTGAAATGAATGGTTTAAGGCTGGTTTGCTTTTTATCCATTTTGTGTGCTCCTGTCTCTTATATATCGATATCATTATATAACATTGAAACTTCCATTACCTGTTATGCACCTTAACGCCTATCCGATGAATAGGATGTGTTAAAAACCCAAAAAGGATGGATAGCCGTGGCAATCAACTTTCCGGTAGGCATCAAAACGATGACAATCAGGACCGGGCCCACCAAAGTCGTTTATTATCCCCGTGTGACAGGAATGCAAAATAAGCAGCTGCAGCATGTTATCAACAGTACCATTGTCCGAGAAAACCAGCAGCTCATTAACGAGCAGACAGGCAATATGGATACAACCGTGGTTGATTTGTATGGATACTATGAGATTAAAAGTAATCAGCGAGACGTCCTGAGCTTGTCTTTATCCAATTACGTGTATCATTATCATGCGGCACATGGTATGACAGTTATAAAATCCCTGACGTTTGATCTGCAAAAGGGGAAGCAGGTTTCCTTAAAGGATTTATTTAAGCCGGGCAGTAATTATGTAAAACGCCTGTCTGAGCTGATCTCAGTTCAAATTAAACAGCGTGACATTCCGCTGCTTGTAGACTTCAAAGGCATTAGGCCTGACCAGGACTTTTATATAGCAGACAAAGCTCTGATCATCTATTTCCAGCTCTATGAAATAACGCCTTATGCTTATGGATTCCCGATGTTTCCGATATCCGTTTATGCACTGCAGGATATTATTGATGAAAATGGGCCGCTGGGGAGGATGGCGGTGAATTAAAGTCAAAAGGAAAGGGAAGGTTCTTATGAAAAAGCATTACAAGCATTACAGCTTAACAAGACAATTCCATCTGCCATTGTTGCTAAAAAGATTTTAGATAATCTAATTGAAGCCAACAAGGAGTATAGGCTGACACTTGAGAAGAAATATAAAGAAGGCTCATTGGTACACTGATAGAATGTAAGGGCTCAGGCTATGTCTGTGCTCTTTTTCTATTTCGATCAAACGTTTGATTGGAAGCTGTCGCCTTTCAAATTGCGATTGTACCAGGGCACTTAACAAAAAAGACTGAACCTAATGCCATTCGGACAGCAGAAGCAGGGATTAAGTCTGAGCTTCCAACTTAGAGTAGAATACATTGGCCGACTTTGAAGAAATGGGATAGCCCAATAGAAAAACCGCTCCTGCCAAAGGCAGTAAGCGGTTTTAGATTAAAAATTAATTACGGATCAGATAGTCAAACGCACCTAGAGCTGCCGTCGCACCAGATCCCATGGAGATAATGATTTGCTTGTAGGCACTGTCTGTACAGTCTCCTGCAGCAAATACACCAGGGATGTTTGTGGCACCGTGCTTGTCCACAACGATTTCGCCGAAGCGAGTACGCTCGATCTGGTCGCCTAACCAATCTGTGTTAGGAACCAGGCCGATTTGGACGAATACACCCTGCAGTTCAACATGGTGTAGTTTTTCTGTCTCACGATCCATGTATGAAATACCATTTACTTTATCAGTTCCGGTAATTTCAGTTGTCTGAGCATTTGTGACAACCGTTACGTTTGGAAGGCTGTTCAGACGTTCCTGCAGAACGGCATCTGCTTTCAATTCAGGATTGAATTCGATAACCGTTACATGATTAACAATCCCTGCAAGGTCAATGGCTGCTTCAATACCGGAGTTGCCTCCGCCGATAACAGCTACGTCTTTGCCTTCAAATAATGGGCCATCACAGTGAGGGCAGTAAGCAACCCCTTTGTTTTTGAACTCTGCTTCACCTGGCACGTTGACATTTCTCCAGCGTGCACCAGTTGAAAGGATGACTGATTTACTTTTCAGAACAGCACCGTTTTCAAGTTCAATTTCAACAAGGTCCTTCTTTTCAAGTCTCTTTGCACGCTGCAGATTCATGACATCGATGCCATAATCTTTCACGTGTTCTTCAAGGCTTGCAACAAGCTTAGGGCCTTCTGTATGCTTCACACTGATAAAGTTTTCGATGCCTAAAGTATCCATTACCTGGCCGCCAAAGCGTTCAGCAACGATGCCGGTGCGGATGCCTTTGCGTGCAGCATAGATTGCCGCGCTTGATCCCGCAGGGCCGCCTCCAATGACAAGCACATCATAAGGATCCTTATCTGCAAACTCTGATGCGTCAGGGCCTGTTCCCATTTTCGCCAGAATTTCTTCAAGGGACATACGGCCGCTGCCGAATGATTCGCCATTAAGAAGAACTGTCGGCACTGCCATAATTTCTTTAGCATCTACTTCTTCTTTGTAAGCAGCACCATCGATCATTGTGTGTGAAATATTAGGGTTAAGAACACTCATGACGTTAAGAGCCTGTACTACATCAGGGCAGTTGTGGCAGCTTAAGCTGACATAAGTTTCAAAACGATATTCGCCCTCAACCTTCTTCACCTGGTCGATGACTTTCTGATCAACCTTAGGTGCCCTTCCGCTAACTTGAAGCAGAGCAAGCACTAAGGAAGTAAATTCATGTCCAAGAGGAATGCCGGCAAAGGTAATGCCAGTATCTTCACCTGGACGATTTACACTAAAGCTTGGCGTCCTTTGTAATTCAGTGCGCTCAACTTTAATGTGGGAGGACATATTGGCTAGCTCATCTACCAAAGCCAGCATGTCGCTGGATACTTTATCTGATCCAGCGCTGACTTTTAGAAGGATGTCGCCCTCCATCATCTGAAGATATTGAGCTAATTGTGCTTTTATATCTGCATCAAGTAACATGATTATCGTGCTCCTTAGATTTTACCTACTAGATCAAGGCTTGGCTTAAGTGTTTCAGATCCTTCTTTCCACTTAGCCGGGCAAACTTCACCTGGGTTGTTGCGTACATATTGAGCTGCTTTAAGCTTGCTTACAACCTGGCTTGCGTCACGGCCAATTCCGCCAGCGTTGATTTCAACAGTTTGGATGATGCCATCTGGATCGATGATGAATGTTCCGCGTTCTGCCAGTCCATCTTCTTCGTTCAGAACTTCGAAGTTGCGGGAAATTCTCTGGTTAGGGTCACCAATCATAACGTATTCAATCTTGTTGATTGTTTCAGAGTTATCGTGCCATGCTTTATGAGTGAAGTGAGTATCAGTTGATACAGAATAAACTTCTGCTCCCATATCTTTTAAAGTTGCATATTCATTTTGAAGGTCTTCTAGCTCAGTAGGGCATACGAATGTGAAGTCTGCTGGGTAGAAGCATACTACGCTCCATTTTCCTTTGAAGTTTTCTTCAGTAACATCGATGAAATCACCGTTATGGTAAGCTTTTGCTGCGAATGGTAGTACTTCTGAACCGATTAATGCCATGATAAAATTCCTCCTTAAATGGTTGAGTGATATGATTATTAATTAAATAGCGAACTATTTAATAATAATTCTAATTCGGTAATAATTATCATATACGATATATTTTTTGTCAAGGGAAAAGCTGTGAAATTTTGATCCTTTTCGGTTGAAGGGCGGAAACTTTAATGACAGGATAAGACACCAAAGTTTAATTACGCTTTTTTTAGGGTCAAATCAGTACGGAATGGAACTTTCAAAACAGCCTTGATCTCCTTGAATACAGTATAACTCTTCCTTGTTTTAATTACCCTTTTTTTGCCTGTATCAATCTCAACTAATATGAGATTTAAGTTTATAATTGAGAATGTGTTTAAGCAGTTGGATAAAACGGCGGCCAATGATCAGGCACTGGTCCACATTAACTTATTATTCCCTCTTTGGGTAAAAACAATCGATATGGCAGTAAAAAGAGTTCAATCAAACGTTTGATTAAATAAAGTAAAAAAATTACCTGTTTTTTACAGAAATACCTTGCAATACAATATAGTGATAGGTATAGTAAGTATATATCTTGTATTGCAAGGTATTTAACTGCAGGTGATTATCTTGTAATACAAGGTAGTGGAGGGAGTAAGGTCAATGTCAGAAACCACGCAAATGCTAAAAGGAATTCTGGACGGTTGTTTATTAGCCATAATTAAAGAAGGGGAGATATATGGGTATGAATTGGCGGCGAAATTGGAGTCATATGGATTTCGCTCATTGAGCGAAGGCACCATTTATCCGCTGCTTCTGCGTATGCAAAAAGAAGGGCTGATCAGTGCCACTTTGCGAAAGTCAACAGCTGGACCTAAACGAAAATATTACACATTAACTGAAAAAGGCGAGCGGGAGCTGAAGCTGTTTATAGGGCGCTGGGAACAGGTAAGTTCATCTGTTGATAATGTATTGAATAAAAGGGGGATATGAAGAATGGTCTCAAAGGAGTCTGAACAGTTTTTGACAGAGCTTCGTTTTTACCTGATGTCAAAAGGGAAAAATGATGATGAAATAAATGAAATAACAGAAGAGCTTGAAGTGCATTTAATGGAAGCTGAAGCCGATGGGAAGGATGTGTCTTATATTATCGGGGATAGCCCAAAGCAATATATGAAAAGCATCGGAGAATCAATGAGTACCGATTATCGTCAGATGGCGGGGCTGGTGCCGCTGATGATCCTTTTGCTTGGAGCTTATGTCAGCATAGGTCCTGCAATTGAAGGGAACTTTTCTTTATCCAAA
Source organism: Cytobacillus oceanisediminis (assembly GCF_004366035.1). Taxonomy (GTDB): domain Bacteria; phylum Bacillota; class Bacilli; order Bacillales; family Cytobacillaceae; genus Cytobacillus; species Cytobacillus oceanisediminis_C. Next base: position 7,190 of record NZ_SOEE01000012.1, on the reverse strand, counting down.
GGAACACTTTGGATCGCTATCACCGCAGGAGTAATTGCAGTCGGAGGTTATGGTGTTCTGATTTTCAGAGTGCTTCCTAAATTTCTTCATTCCAAGTGGAGTGCAGTTCTTCTTTTAGGAGCTGGCGTTGCTGTAACAGGCTTAATGGTTATGTTGTTGCTTTGGAATCAGAAACAGGGTTTTGAACCGGTTTTTACAGCAACACCCTTTCAGAATAATGTAATTGTGGCAGTTTGTGCGGTTATATTTATTGTTTCTGCTATTTATACAAAAACATGGTTTACGGTTATAATTCCTCTGTGTATATCTGTGGGACCTATTGCCAATCGGTTTATTCCACAGGATGTGAATGAAGATCCAACATATATCTTATATACTGTTATAGCATTCGTTATTATAGCGGCGGTCATGATATTCGTATTCATGGCTAAACGGAAAAAAATGCTTAACAATGGAGGAAAATGAAATGTCTAGCTTGCCAAATTGCCCGAAATGCAGTTCAGAGTATACGTACGAGGACGGGCTGCTCTTTGTATGTCCTGTGTGTGCATATGAGTGGACAGCTGAATCCGAAACCAACAGTCTTGAAGACGAAAAGGTGATTAAGGATTCTAATGGAAATGTACTAACTGATGGAGATACAGTATCAGTCATTAAAGATCTTAAAGTGAAAGGCACTTCTTCTGTTATTAAGATTGGAACCAAGGTGAAAAATATTCGCCTCGTCGGTGGGGACCATGATATTGACTGTAAGATCGATGGCTTTGGAGCCATGAAGCTGAAGTCGGAGTTTGTGAAGAAAGTGTAACGAAAAAGGGCCTATCCTTCCAGGGATGGGCCCTTTTTAAATCAGTTCTGGCATATCCTTTAGAGGGCTCTAAAATAGTAGTGGAAAGGTCACCACCTCTGGTTTATGATAAAGAAAGAATATTAAGAATTTCTCAATATAGGTGGGAGCCTCCTTGATACTATTAGACTACATTGTTAATCTCTCCATTTTTTCATTATTGGTCAGTGTGCCTTTAATTCTACGCTCGTTTATCAGTCATAAACCGCTTAAGGATCTGCATCTTTTGGGCGGCCTGTATGCAGGAATTATTTCTGCCATTCTTGTGGGTATATCTTTTAAGGAGCAGGGTTATTCCTATGATATTCGTTACGCCATTCTGATTTTGGTATTTTCCTATTTGGGGCCAGGAGCAGGGTTTATTACCGGAATAATTGCCCTTGTATCAAGGCTGGTAATCAGTGAGAATTGGCTGCCAGCCATAATAGGATTATCGCTTATTTTGATTGCTTTTACAGTCGTACATAGATATAGCCGCCACCTTAAGGCGGTTAGAAAAACGGCCATATTATATGGTGTATATTGTGTCATTTATATTATAACGGTACCGATCATTTTTAACGTTTTTAGGGACAGCCCTATTTTTCATCTGCAATATATTCTGTTTGTGGGGCTTGGTGTCATTGTTGGGAGTTTGCTGATTGAATCCTATGAACGATTAATACGAATCATCACAGAAAAAAAACGGATGGAAAAGACGCTGGAAGAAAGTGAGTCTAAATACCGGCTGATCGCTGAAAATACATCAGACTTAATTGCGGTGATGGACAGGGATCGCAGTTTGAGTTATTTATCTCCGTCTCATGAGTTTGCATTAGGATGTGAAGCAGCGGAACTGCAAAATATGGAAGTGGATTTTGTTATTCATCCAGATGAAGCGGAAAATTTTCAGGCAGGCATAGAAAGGATATTCGAAAATAATGAGCGAATGGCAATGGAGTTTCGCCTAAAACACAGAGAAGGCCATTGGATTGAATTTGAGTCACGGTGTATGCCGGTTGAGGGCGAAAATGGTGTAATCGAGCATGTTGTCATGATCAGCAGGGATATTTCTGAGCGGAAAAAAGCAGAGGAATTTCTTTTGCAGTCTGAGAAACTATCGATTGTCGGGGAGCTCGCAGCCGGGGTTGCTCATGAAATCAGAAACCCGCTTACAACCATCAAAGGGTTCCTGCAGCTTTATAAGAGCGGCAATAGCCAAATAAATGGATTGCTGCTTAGTGAATTGGCGCGAATTGAAAATATTACCACTGAAATGCTTACGCTTGGAAAACCGCAGGCCATTCAAATGGACACGGCTAAGTTAACGGAAATTATAGAGAATACAGTCGAGTTATTATCCCCGCAGGCAAATATGAACGGTATCCAGTTCAAGCTGAATTTTGCAGATGGTGATTTTTTGATATCATGTGAAAAAAATCAAATCAAGCAGGTTTTTTTGAATATCATAAAAAACGCCATGGAGGCTATGGAAAAAGGAGGGGATATTGAGATTTCCCTCAAGGATAATAATGAAGGGGAATGCATTGTCTCCTTTCAGGATCAGGGGTGCGGAATACCTGACGAATTTCTGCCGAGACTTGGAGAACCTTTTTATACATTAAAAGAAAAAGGGACTGGTCTGGGACTTATGATTTGCCATAAGATCATTAAGCAGCATCATGGCAGCATCGTATATCAAAGCAAGATTGGTGAAGGTACTTTAATAGAGATCACATTGCCGCTTTTAAGGCAGACAATTCGTTAAACAAATAAAAGGGGATGAGGAGCTTGCAGCTCCTCGTCTCTTTTATTTAAAAATCAAAGTTGTCAGGATCTGGTCCAACGCGTAAATGTTCATCTAAGGAATCAATCAATTCCATGTCCTGCTGAGATAGTTCAAAATCAAATAAATCTGCATTTTCTTTGATGCGATGAGGTTTTGTTGACTTAGGGATGACAATAATACTGTTTTGCAGGTGCCACCTTAGGACAATTTGTGCAATGGATTTTCCATGTTTTTCAGCCAGTTTCTTCAGAATCTCATTTTCAAATAATCCGCCCTGCATTAGTGGAGCCCACGCTTCAATGTGCATATCATATTTGGCTGCAAAGGCGCGGAGATCAGTTTGGGCCAATTTAGGATGCAATTCAATTTGATTAATCATTGGTTTGATCTCAGCTGTTTTCAATAGACTTTCTAAATGGCGGATTTGAAAGTTGCTGACGCCGATGGTTTTGATTTTACCTTCTTTATATAAGTCTTCCAGTGCTCTCCAGGTTTCTGTGTATTTTCCCTCCACAGGCCAATGGATCAAATAAAGGTCAAGATATTCAAGTCCCATTTTCTCCAATGAGGTGTTAAACGCCTTGAGTGCTGCTTCATAGCCCTGGTCGGAATTCCAGACTTTTGAAGTGATAAAGAGTTCTTCTCTATTAATGCCAGACTGGCGGATGGCTTCTCCCACCCATTCCTCGTTGCCGTAGATGGAAGCTGTATCGATGCTTCTATATCCAATTTCAATTGCTGATTTAACAGCGGTTATTAGCTCTTCTTCCTTTTCCACTTTAAATACGCCAAGTCCAACCTTGGGCATTTTAACTCCATTTGCAAGTACTGCAGTACTAGATAAAGATAGATTATTCATATAAGACACTCCTTAATTAGTTTGTTTGCTTTGTTTCTCAAGTTTTTTTAGCCATCCCGTCAGAAATACGGCCCCAAGCACCATTACTCCGCCAATCCACGGTGTGTGAATTAAGCCGATAGAGTTGACGATCAGTCCGCCAACAAATGAGCCGATAGCAATTCCGATGTTAAAAGCCGCGATATTTAATGCTGAAGCAACATTGACAGCAGAAGGGACATATTTCTCAGCCAGGTTCACCACCAGAATTTGAAGGCCCGGCACATTCATGAAAGCAAATAAGCCCATTAGGAAAATAGCAGCAAGACCAAGAATTTTAAAAGGTGCTGCAAAGGTAAGCACGCCAAGAATAATGGCTTGCAGAGTGAACATCCAAAACAATGCATTTAATGGATCCTTGTCAGAAGCCTTTCCGCCAAGGACATTGCCTATTGCCACGGCCACTCCGTAAGCAAGCAGAATGATGCTGACCCATTTTGGACTAAATCCTGTTACATCTTCGAGAAGCGGAGTCAGGTAGGTAAAAGCAACGAACGTTCCGCCATATCCCAATGCGGTTATGCTAAAAGCTAAAAGCAGTTTTCCGCTGCTTAGAATTTTCAGCTGTTCACTGAACTTAGAAGCTGGTGCTTGTTTAAGGTTTTTGGGAACAAGAATGGCGCTGGCGATAATTCCAATTACTCCAAGCAGCGCTACTCCCGAGAATGTGGCTCTCCAGCCAAATGTCTGCCCGATAAACGTTCCGAGAGGTACACCTGTTACGGTTGCGACAGTCAAACCAGTGAACATAAAGGCTATTGCGCTGGCGCGTTTGTTCTCAGGAACTAAATCAGCGGCAATGGTCGAGCCGATTGAGAAAAAGATGCCGTGTGAAAAAGCTGTAATGAATCGTGCAGCCAGCAAAAGTGAAAAAGAGGTGGACAGGGCTGCAACGGAATTTCCGATGATAAACAAAATCATTAATGACATGAGCAGAGACTTTCTGTTCATTTTACTGGTCAAAGCAGTTAGTACAGGTGCGCCAATGGCAACTCCCATGGCATAGCCGGAAATCAATAAACCGGCCAATGTAATGGAAATTCCTAAATCACCTGAAATGGTCGACAGCAGCCCAACAGGCACAAACTCTGTGGTGCCAATTCCGAATGCGCTGATTGCGAGTGCAAGCAGGGCAGGAGTGCCGCCTTTTTCTTTTTGTGCATTTATAGCAATAGAACTCATTGGCAATGAATCCTCCTTATATTTAAAGTATGGGGTGGAGCAAAGACATCATAGCCAGGCGCCTTGGTCATTCAGTCTTAATGAAAGATATTATGGAGCATTCCAAACATGGTGAATAGTACGTACTTTAAAGTAATGCAGGCACTAGAAAGTAACTTATGGTCAATTTCACCATTTTGTTTTATGCTTCCTTATGCTATTATGGATGGCATAATTCAAAATGAACAGTACGTACTTTAAAGTAATGTAGGTACTTTTTTGTGCCTATCAAACAGAGGGGGGAAGGAGTTTGGCTTACAATATTCCGGTGGAAGCTACATTAGATGTGATTGGCGGTAAGTGGAAAGTTGTAATCATGTGTCATTTAATTAAAGGTGAAAAGCGAACTAGCGAGCTTAAGCGGCTAATGCCTGGGATTACACAAAAAATGCTGACTCAGCAGCTGCGCGAGCTTGAAGCGGATGGCGTTGTAAACCGTGCTGTTTTTGATCAAGTTCCTCCTAAGGTTGTCTATTCATTAACAGATTACGGATGGTCACTCCGCCCAATTCTGGATGCAATGTGCAATTGGGGGGAAGGACATATTGAATTAACAGGCGGAGAGCTTTTAGAACAATAAAAAAACAAAGACTCGTGTGCTTAAGGCAAACGAGTCTTTTTTATTTGACAGAGCTATTTAGTCTTTATCTGTTCTCGAATACTCTCAAGCTCCTCAAGCGATAATGAGCCAAGTGATTTCTTTATTTCTTCCTCGATTTGTTTCTTGTTATTTTCCCTATATCGATCCCACCATTCCCGAAGGCCTTCCGTATTTGCAAGCAAATACTCGATATCGATTTCTTCCACCTCATCATCCGATAGGTAATTCAAAACAGCAGCTAACATCCGATTCAGCCTGCTGACTTCATTTTCACTTTTTTCATTTGTACTTGGTGCTTTTTCTGAAATATCATTTTTGCTCGCATCATCCCTGCCTTCTGCGGCTGCTTTCTTAGGCATAAAACCCCTTCTTTCTATTGCAAATAAGATTTGCAATTAGTATTGCCTTAAAAAATTTAATAAAAAACTGAACGATATTTATTAGTAAACGTCTCATACGTAAAGTCGCTGCAAAGGGGTGCTGAATAATGAAAGAACGTGAGATTGATTTTAATACAGATGTAAATCTAAAGGGAACAGTAAGCTTTCCGAAAGAGTCAGAAGGAAAGCTTCCTCTTGTTGTTATATTTCATGGCTCAGGTCCAGTTGACAGGGATGGCAATGCGAAGGTTATGCAGATGAATGCTTATAAGATGCTTGCTGAGTTTTTTTCCTCCATTGGGGTGGCGGTTCTCAGATATGATAAGCGGGGAGCAGGAATGAGCGGCGGTAATTTTTATGAAACAGGAATGTGGGATTTAGTTAATGATGGGATAGCCGCTGTGAAGGAGGCGCAAGAGCTGCCGGAAATCAATCCTGAAAGAATTTTTCTGCTGGGTCATAGCGAAGGGTGCTCTTTAATTCCTCCTATTAATAGGCAGGCAGATGCTGCGGGTATCATCCTGCTTGCCGGTCACGCGGATAATGTAAGAAAGGCCTCTGAATTACAAGCAAGATTGCTGGAAGAGGAAGTTAAAGAGATGAAGGGGGTTAATGGTGTTCTTCTTCGTTTTTTAAAAGTTCATAAAACTGCTGCTTCCAAACAAAGAAAGGTGTTTGATGAGGTGATGGAATCGGAAGAGCCGGTGATGAAAAAAGGATTTAAAAGATTAATGCCAAGTGGGCACGAGAGCATTTTCAATATAATATGAAAGAAGATTTGGCCGCGATTACATGCCCGGTTCTTGCAATTACCGGTAAGAAGGATGTTCAAGTAAATCCTGAACATGTGCATCTTTTTGCTGAAAAAGTGAATGGCCCAGCTGAGGGCTATAATGTCCCGAAGATGAACCATCTCCTTAGAGACCAGGAAGAAGAAACTTCAATGATAAAGCTGAAGTCAATTTATAAAGGAAGTCTTTCAAAGCCACTGAGCGCTGAAATGCTGAACATTATTGAAGATTGGGCTAAAAGGTATATTCTTTAAAGAAGAGAAACTGTATGTGCGCAGTATGTGAGAAAAATTTATTGTGCATGCATTTTTTTTTTTTTTTTAAAAGGTATTGACTCTTACGCCTAAATTATTGTAAGATAGTTTTTGTCGCTTAGAGGTATTCAAACAGCGACGGCAAAAATAAGTTACAAACTGTTTGAACATCAAACAGAAAAAAGTAAAAAAAGATTGTTGACTTCTTTAAGAGATGATGGTAAGATAAATTTCGTTGTCACTTCGAAAGAAGTTATCGCATTAGTTCTTTGAAAACTAAACAAAACAGAAACGTCAACGTTAATTCTTTAGTCTTTTTTGAAAAGACAACTTATGAGCTTAATCAACTCTTATATGGAGAGTTTGATCCTGGCTCAGGACGAACGCTGGCGGCGTGCCTAATACATGCAAGTCGAGCGGACAGATGGGA
>NZ_SOEE01000011.1 GCF_004366035.1 Cytobacillus oceanisediminis | reverse complement strand
ATTTTCATAAGGATTAGTGTACAAATCCACATCCAATTCAGCTTCAATGCTTGCAGCAAACTTTATGATGTCTTTATCCATATATAAAGCAGGGGAATTTCCCTCATCTATTTTAACTACGATTGAGAGTTTACACTCTACCGAGTAAGCCTTTTTTATTTCGTTAATGATTGATGACTTATTATGTAGTTTATTTAAAATTTGTTGGAGTTGATTATTCACATCAGCGAAACCTGGTAGCCTGTCCCTAAATCCCAACTTGTCTCTTTTCTATAACATGCAGTTGAACAGTTTTGAATTAAATCACCTTTTTTATGAGTTTCAGTATGTGTTACTTCTAACTTTTCAGTTACGTCATCTAATGAAAACTCATCTCCGTCTAGACTGAAGTTAACTATCACTTGAGTTTTGTCCAAGCTTAACCTTCCCCTCCAAATGTTTATATTTTCTGTTTTATTATATCATCCTTCTTCCACAAACCTGCCCTTTCGTATTATAAGGTCAGCCAGATATTTCTGGTTGACCATTTTTTATATGGTTTTATGATTACGGTAGCCGGGGTAGAACGCACCTGCCCGTGGGAGGATGATCCCGTCAGCTAAACTGTTCACCCCCTACTTGCTTAAACATGATTTGGCTGGTTGGGACATTGATTTCGTATAACAAGCGAAGCTATGAAACTGCAAGAAGGTCTAGGGGCTGCCGGCAAATTTATAATTTTTTGGAGGAGATAAAATAATGAACCCTGTTGTTGGACTAGATGTGGCCAAAGGCGAAAGCCAGGTACAGGCTTTCTTGGATAAGAAAAAACCTTATAAAACAAGCTTTAAAGTTCTTTGGAGACCAACTTATTATTGTTTGATCAAATTTTAATCTTAGTTTTAAGAAAATCCCTCTAAGAGCTTTAAGTAACATAATTAATATAAACGACTGCTAGGAGCAACAAATCTATATAAATTTCAAAAGTTCACATAATTTGTATTTAGCACAAATTAAAATACCAAAAAGACTACCCCCTTTTCTTATAGAAGATGTTGTTTTCCTTTGAAGAAAATCCACCTACATAAGTGCAGAGAACCCCTTCTACGTTAGCATTAGAATACTTAGAATTTATATAACTCTAATAGCCCAAAAGTAAATAATTTAGTAGCCAACCCATACTAAGACGAATACAAATTTTATCGTGTTCTAGGTCTGTAGGGTTAATAAGTACTTGTATTTTCGAGGACTATATTCAGTCATATACGAGAACAAAGATGTTTTAAGTTCAGGTTCATTCCGATTTTGAGGATTTTCTAAATGAAACCAAAAATATGGTTCCTTTTCTCTCTAACTTTCATAACATAAATAGACTTTGCTCTATTGGTTCCTTACTTTAAACCACTTTATTGGTATATTTTAAGCAGTGAAGGTTTACCTCGAAAATTAACCAACGTCTTTATTGTCACGTAACAGCTAAGGAAAATCAGCTATATTACTTAGTGTAGAAAAATAAAGATTGATAAAAAAAGTTTGATCAAAAAGTAGTTGGATTTTTACAAGAATCTTGATTAAATCAAGGGTTCTAAAACATATTTTTGATCAAACTTTTATAAAGCTACATCAATTCCCTCGATAAGCAGTTGTCAATGTAAAAAGGAGCAGGCTTCTCCCTTAATTTTTTGTAATTTAGATTTTCTTTCTACTTTTTAGTACCTTCCATAGGGGAAATTCTTACAGCCATTTCTGCAGGAAATAATGAACCTATGCTTCCTGCTGTTATCGGTATTAATATAGGTAAACAAAATAAAAATAAGGAATCTTGAAAGTCTATAGTTTTATACGTAATGAGTATCAAAAGGCCAGATAAAACCAAGCTAAGAATGCCAGCAAAGAATCCAATAAATGCTCCTTCGTAAATAACCATTTTACGTACGGATTGATTCTGCCAACCTATAGCTTTAAGTAATGAAATTTCTGGTTTTCTTTCCATAATATTTTGCCACATAATTTCTGCTGTTGTAAGAATTGCCATTATAATGGCAATAATAGTGGCCGCATAATGAATACTGCCTATTTCTAAAGCTATATATTCTCCGAGGTAAGAGGTATATAAAACGCCTTTTAATCGGAATGTAATAAAGATAAAATAGCTCAACAAAGTAACAGGTATTGCTAATGAGATGATCGAGATGGCCGTTCTGCGTGATTTCCCAAATAGATACTGAAAAGATACGCCGAGAATGTTATTTGAATAGAAAAATCTTTTCATATTAGTTGAAATCTCGCCAGTTTTTATTGCTTCATAAGGTTTAATTAATTCCATCATTTTTGCGGGCAAAATTCCACCTAAAAAATAAATAAAAAATCCCGCTACTCCAGATAACCAAAAGAGTGCAAATGAGAAAGTAGTATTAAAGAGGAAATGAATAATGATTTGTACGGCCCATATCGTCATTGAAGCTATTAAACCAAGGAGTACGGATTCTAAGATAATTAATTTTTTTAATTGATTCAAACTCCATCCAAATGCCAATAATAAAGCATAGTGTTTTCGATTAGTTAAATAGGATATTAATCTTGTCGTGAACACATATACTACCGCCACTAATAAAACGGTCATTATAATACCCGAGTAGCCTAGTTTTGTTTCATTTAGTATAGTAAATGCCGAACCTAATTTTACCCATGGCTGTTCGATCCATCCTAACGAAGGAACGCTGTTGTTTTCCGGTATAAAGGTTAATACGGATTGAGGAGATGATCCAAGTGTAATATCTGCCTTTAAACCAGTTTGTTTTGATATTGAAGCAGCTACTCTTTCTAATTTCTCTTGCGATCCTTTCGTTAATGAATTTACGTCTTTAATTTTAATCCTTATTGCAGAAATAGGTTCTCCTCCCGTAAAAGCTGAAATTTTATCTGCAGCTTCAAGAGAAGTTAGTGCTGTAGGAGGTTGCAGTAAAAAATCTAAGGGATTATTTGTAGCCTTGAGCGTAACAGGCGGGTTAACGGGTTTCCCTGTATCATCTAATACTAATTTAGCCCGAGCTGTTCGATATGTCTCCATTGGAAGTTCTGTCAGCGGGTCTTTTGCGATGTTTAATTGGCTAGGGTCATAAGCACCTATTATATTTAAATCTAATCGTACAAAGTCATTGGGTCTGTCCGTAGTTTCAGTTTCTTCAAATCGTTCTTGTACTTCTCGAAATGCATAGGTTTTATCTTTAGCCCAAGGTAAAATGGTATCTTTTGGTTCTAATTTATAGGCATGCTGCCAACGTTCAGGAAAAGGACTCTGATTGTGTTTATACGTTAATGGACCAATTTTTTCGCCTAATACAGTACTAGTATTTACGAATCTACTACTTTTTTCATTTTTGTTTAATAAACGATCAAATATAGAGTTATAAGCATCTTGTGATGAATATACAGAGCTGGTTACCTTTTCAGATTCTAAAGTTTTTAAATAGGATTCTCCGCCCTTATCTCTTATATTTTCCATTAATTCTTGTACTTCTTCTTTACTATCTGGAAGAGAAATATTTAATTTTTCAAGCTGAAATGAATAATTTGTATTCGTAAATGGCTGTGAACTAAGAAGAAGAGGAATTCTTAATTGATTAAGGGTCTTATCAACAACGAATGGTTTATCATCGGATTCAAAATATTTTGTAGAAGCCTTGTCTAGCCCTACTAATTTTGCCTCCTCTACCGGATCTATACCTACCAATAGGTTTCGACTGATTATGACATGTTCTCCAGAAGTGTTTTGCCAAGGGAAAGCTCCGAATGTTTCGGATGGATTTTCTCTCCTGCTTAAATTAGGATACCAGGGTCCCGAAACTAAAAATTTTGTATGCTGTGCTTGTATTCGCTTATTGTAGCCGTTCTCAACGGTTTCCGTATATTGAAATTTATAAATTCCCTCTTCATTTTTAGCTGAAGAAAAACTATCCATTTTAACGCTAAGAGGTAAGTAACCAAGTATGGCAATTGGTGCTGCAACATCAACTTCCTCCATTGCTTTGATTTGCTGATATTGTTGTAAGCTTATCCCTCCGGTGATACCACTTAAGAAATTTGGTTCTAAGAGCCCCTCATCTTCTGGTAAACTGGTTACTCCTTCAGGACGAACCACAATATGATAAGAAGACTTCCAATTTTGTTCAAGCGTATTCTGGACCGTTCCTTTGTTTGTTTCAGTGATACTAACCAAAATACTTAAGCCAATACTCATAACCAACAACCCAATGATAATTAAAATAAGCCTTTCCCTTTGCCTAATCCAATTCTTGAAAATAAAATGTATCATAGTTTTTTGCCATGATGATCAGAAATAACTTCTCCATCATTTATCTCAATGATTCGATTGGACATTTGGGCAAGGGTTCTATCATGTGTAACAAAAATAACACCACAATTTTTTTCTTCATTTAGGTTTCTGAGTAAAAGAAACATATCCATACTTGTTTTGGAATCAAGGTTTCCAGTAGGTTCATCTGCAAGAATCCAAGCAGGTTCATTCACAATGGCCCTTGCAAGAGCTACACGTTGTTGTTGCCCGCCTGACAATTGGGAAGGAAGAGAATCCAACTTATCTTCTAGGCCCATTTTTTTTAAGAGAGTTTTGGCTCTTTCATATATTTTGAAGTTTACCCTTCGAGATATAGTAGGCAAAATGACATTTTCTATAGAAGTTAAAGTAGGCAATAGATTAAACTGCTGAAAAACAAATCCAATATTGTGGAAGCGAAAGTCTGATAATTTTTTATGATTAAGGCCACTGATATCTTCTTCATTAAATATGACGCTTCCATTTGAGGGCTTCTCCAATGTCCCTATAATACTCAATAGCGTAGATTTTCCTGAACCGGACGGACCTACTATAGAGACAAAATCTCCTTCCTCAATTAATAGGTTAATATTTTTAAGCACCAGAGCATTATTAAAGTTGTTGTTAAAATGCTTCTCAATATTTTTTAAAAGAATATGATTAGCCATTTATATTCTCTCCTTGTTAAATAGCTTTAGCTGTAGGATTAATAAGTCTATTAGTGATGTCTCCCCAATTGTCTAGTTGCTCAGATAATAATACTCTTCCTTCATTATTAATCGCTATGATTGTTGGAGTATTGTTGATGGAGTATAAGTCAAATAAATCTGTATGTATTAAAAAAGAAATTTTATACTCTGTTAACTTATTTAAAAATTGCTCTTCAATGTTTTTGTTTTCAAAAACAAAAACAATTTTATAGTCAGCCAAAACATATGATTTATCCAAGCTATCAATTAACCCTTTGCAGGAGGAACATTTACTGGAACCAAAGATTAATACAGTAGGCTTCTCTTGATTCAACCCAATTTTTACAAATTTATCGAATTGATCTCTTTTTTTAAAAGCAGGGGCTGGCTGCCCTTTACTTATGGCATTTTTATAGTTAATTCCTTGAATGTTTTGAATCCCTTGTAAAAAATCTCTCATCGTTTTAAATAGCATATAAATTACTACCATTTGAATAATAACAACAACAAATAAAATGATGTAAGCTGCAGTCCAGAAGTTAGACTCCATTATTAGTTCCTCCTTTTAACAGTCGAGAGAATTCAGTTTGTATTACTCTGAGGAGTGAGGATATTAAAAAAGTACAGATTAATGATAAAATCACTAGATTACTTATTAAATACTCTTTTGTAAATGTATGAGTTATATAATTAGGAGAGCTTTGATAATTAAAATATAGAGCTAATACTATCCCTAAGAGAAGTATGTTTCGAATAATTAATTTCCAGGATAATTTTTTTGAACCCATTAATCCTCCACATCCACAGTCGATTTTTGAACGTCCCCGCAATAAGTTAATTATTATAGCTAAAGAATAGATGATTAACAGAATGCTGGCCATTATAAGTGAAAAATGTAGCATAAGCCCTAATATAAGGCATATTCCTGTAATTATTTCTAAGCTTGTATCTATCACAGCAAATTTCCTTACAAGCTTAAGAGGTAGAATTTTATATTCTTTTACTATTATAAGATGAGCTTCCATATTCTTTAATTTCGATAAACTGGAAAACAAAAAAATATAACCAGTTAATATTAATATCATCATTGTGATAACTTTCATTATGTCATTAACACCTCCTGTCTATTTTTTTCTGAAGAATACATATTTGCTTGTAAACTATACAGTCTCTTGTATTCACCATCTATATCTATCAACTCTAGATGTGTTCCAGATTCGACAATTTGTCCATCTTTCATTACAACGATTCTATCTGCATATTGACTGGCATACATCCTGTGAGATATAAAAATAGTAGTTTTAGTACCAATGATTGTCTTGAAATTTTTAAAAATTTCAGCCTCGGTAACTGGGTCAAGTGATGATGTGGGTTCATCCAATACTATTATTTTTGCATCACTTACCAATGCCCTGGCTAATGCAATTTTTTGCCATTGTCCTCCTGATAAATCAGTACTGTTTTCAAACATTCTCCCTAATCTTGTATCATATTTACTTTCTAAGGTATCTATAAGTTTATGTACTTCTGCTTGCATAGCTGCTTGTTTAATTATTTCAGGTTCATTGATTTTTGATATCCTACCAAAACCTATATTTTCCTTTACTGAAAAATCATACTTTCCAAAATCCTGAAAAATAACTGAAATTTTGTCGTGAACTAAGGAAGGATGACTCCCATTAATTAATACCTCTCCATCAGATAAATCATACAAACCTACCAAGCACTTAATTAATGTTGATTTACCAGAACCATTTTCCCCCACAATTGCTATTTTTTCTCCTGAAGATATCGTCAAATTAATATTGTTAATAGAAGCCTTTGATGAATATGGATAATTGTATGATGCATTTTTAAAGTAAACTTCCCATTTTCCCTCCATTTTGTGATTTTGTTTTATTTTATTTTTGGGGGATACATTGTCGGCATAATGTAAAAAGAAGTAGTAATCCTTAATAAAGAGTTGCTTTTCATATAAACTAGCTATATTGTTTGTTAATATATTTATACTCACCTGTGCCCTTTTTATCCCCTGACCAATAGAAACAAAGTCCCCTATTTTTATTAACCCTTTAAATATAAGTTCTAAGATAACAAAGGTTGATGCTGCATAGATAAAGGCCGTAAAAATATCCAAAAAAATATTAACCCTTTGATGTTTAGTTATAAGACCAATAATTTCTTCATTATTCTTTGAAAATAACTTAGCCCACTTTTGTTTAAGGTAGTCCCCTATTACAAATATCCTGATTTCCTTGTTTGATTCTCTACTTGTCATTAATGAAAAGATATAATTATGTTCTCTTGCAGATGGTGTCTGGTACTTCATTAAATAAAATTTCTTCATACCATAATACTTTTGAAAAAAATACATGGGCACTGCTGATAGAAGACTTAGAAGTGGGAATAACCAATGAAAAGAAAATAAGTATACAAATACTGTGACAACAGTAATAGAAACTTTAAATATATCTAATAGTGTATTTATAGGCTGAAAAAAACGGCTTCCTAAATCCCCTTGAGAACGTTGCAAATAGTTATAAAATTTGTGATCCTCAAAGTTTTTATATTGTATGTCAATAACTTTCCCCAAAATTCTTTGCTTTAGTTTATATTCCACACGTTGCTCTATTGTACTAGATACTACTATTTCTAGTCTCGTTAGTATTGAATCAATTACTGCAATCAAAAATTGAAGACTCAATAATAAAATGATTATATTAAAATCGACACGATGACTAGTTACATAGATTTGAACATTATTTATTAAACCAGCTACTACAAGCAATGATAAATAAGGAATAAATCCTTGAAATACCTTAATTAACATCATATAAATAAAAAATAACTTCTCTTCTTTCCAAACAAAATCCGACGCCCTTTTTAGATAATTCAAAAGTATACCACCCTAGGTTATTTACATTTTATATATTGTTAGTATATATTTATATTTATGGAAAATAAAGTGATAATTTGTAATTATTTGAAGACGGGCGGTGAAAATGGTGGAATTAATTTTATTTTTTTTGGTTTGTATTTATTTATTATTTTTATTTTTTGCAAAACATAAAATAAAAGAAATTTTTACGTTAATAAATTCCTTACCTAAAGTACAGGAGAATAGAGTGAAAAATGGCCCCCCTATTGGCTCAAAAGCAGCTAACTTTAGTCTTCAAACAATAACTGGAGAATTATACACTTTAGATCACTTCCTAAATTCCCATAGCTTTTTTTTAGTGATACATGAAAAATGTAGTTTATGTAGTAGACATATAAATGATTTTGTCACAGCTTCTGAAACTAGTTATTTTAAAAATTACAATTTTGTCATAATAAGTGTTGGTACTAATTTTGATGAAACCTTAAAAGACTTTTCTTTACCTATTCTAAAGGCAGATAGTAAATTTTTATTTGATTACAACTTGAAGTTATATCCAACATTTATCTATATAAATCAAAAAGGATTAGTAGGAGGAATTCCTCCGTATGTTAATGAGTTCAAAAATTTGGTACCTACATTCTAAGTGTTACTTAGGGATGTTTGTATAAAAAAAGTTTGAAGGAGGAAGAAAAATGTTCAAAAGTATTTTGCTAGGACCCGATCGCTGTGATTGTACGAGAAAATATTGTAATTATGATGGTTGTCCTACAGATGATGCCTACGGTAACTGGGTAATTGATTATTACAACTGTAGTAATGGATCCTTGTGTCAATCAACTGTTCAACAATGTATATGTTAATAAAATGACAATTCTATAATAACAAAGAGAATCCGAAGATTATTTAAATAAATATTCTTCGGATTTTCCTTTTGGTCATCTAACACATAAGATTTACCATCAATTACTCTTCAATAAAGTTACAATGATCATCAGATTTAACCACAAAACGCAACGCCATCTTCATCTTGAAGATTAGTCGATAATATTTGTACCCCTTATGAATGCCGCTTCACCATTATTTCCAAGCCAAACCTCAAGATACAGACAACACTACCTTTTTTATCGATTACTCCTCAAATGAAACACTGAAATACGAGTTAATTCCACCTTTGGAATCTTGTATATTATTACAATTACTCTATTCCATTGTAATAAGTAAAATCATCTAATTTATTCATCATAGCTCTTTGCACATGCAGTAATCTTTACCAATATTCCTTTTATATTATATAAATAAAATAACAAAAAATAAATTTTTCTAATGTTGTAAAATCTTGTAATTTATTAAATTTTAATATAAGATATAAAAGTATTCCAAATATTGTAACGGAAGGGGAGCTAGTTTTGAAAGGTTTCTTTAAAAAGTATTTATTAGCTGCAGTTTTAGGAGGTGCAGTATTTTCTCTATCATTCACATTAGCATCAGCTGCTTACGTAAATGATATCTTCACCTTTAATCACTATTCAAGAGGTGCTACAGCTAATGCAACAAATGTATTTGACTACAATAAATCTGACGGTGATTTTTACATGACAAATGTCTTTGGTATTTACAACTCTAACGGTGTAAATGGAACTTTAAAAACAGCAACATTAAAAGCAACTGTTACATTTGGAGGGCCATTCTATACAAATTTATTCCTTTGGGATAATAATGCGAAAGATTGGACTTGGAGAAGTACTGCAATTCATGGAGAAGTTTTAGGGAAAACGTATAGTTATTCACCTAATAAAGCATTTAATGATGCGAATGGTTCAACATACGTTTATAACACAGTAGTCACAAACCCTCACCAAGCTGGAGGGACTGAGGTACGTCAATATACACACATAAACCTTAAGTAATTAAAAGAGAGGTAATGAAAATGAAAAATAAAAAATATATGGTTGGTATTTTATCATGTGCGATAATATCTGGAGCTTTTTTGGGTTACAATAATTCAAAAGTTTCAGGAGATGAAATAACTCCGGAAGTAAAACAATTAGCTGAAGCAGGAAGTAAACCAGAGGTAGCGCTTAAAGCTATCCCTGATAAAGTTGAAAAAGAATTTAAACTACCAGAAAAGTTGCCATTTAACGAAAAACAATCAGAAAGTGCTGCAATAGCAAAAGAGTTTGGTGATGACACATACTACTATGAGCAATACTGGGAAAAGGATGGTAAATATTTCTTCTTTAATGTAATCAATGAAACTCCTGAAATTGATAATGAATTTAAAGAAGACCCTAACTTTACCTATGAAACTGTTAAAATATATAATGGAATATATGCTACATACCTAAAAGGTCCGACCAGTGAAAAACTTTATTGGAATGACAATGGATTCCAATATATGATTGGTTCTAACTCTCCTGATGGTAGTACAGACTTTTATGGACCAGAAAAGTTAGAAGAGACAGCCAATTCATTAAAGGTAAATTAGAAAATTAACTTAGCTACAAATTTAGCTATTATTTTTTTAAAACACCCATTATTTCCATTAGAAATAATGGGTGTTTTGTAGTTTGGTACGTAAACATTAAGATGCAAAAGACACTTTCAGACTATTTTGACCTTTAATACTCATTCAATTAATATATCGCTATTATCAGCATTGAAAAAGGACCATCCTTATTGGAAGATCCTCCTTTAACAGCTTGTTCAATTAAAGCTACCATTCTCAATTTAATCCATAGAGATTCATTTTATTTTGTTATATGCAGACTAAAAACCACCACCATTGTCTTGGTTGTTATTTTTTACATTGTGCATATGCGACTCCATATAAATTTTTTCTGAATTCGATACATGCTTTGCATTTTCTTCTGGATCAAAGTTATTAATTCCTTTTCTTTTATTCCACCTATCGACTATGAATCCGAAAGATAAAAGACCGCCTATACCAATTAACCACCACATATACGTTCCTCCTTTAGTTGTCCTATAAGGGGCAATATTTGTTTTGTCACCTATATATTGTAATACTTTAAGTGCTAAATTCCAAATATCCCCTAATGTTATTTATTTTAAACAGATCTCAAAAATACGCTTATAATAATCTAAACAAACAATGATTTATGGGAGAAGGCCTGTTCCCTCAATCATTCCAGCTGTTCCACAAATTCCTCCAACACCTGGTCAGCATCTGTCTTCGTAAATTCCTGTCCAAGGTTAAACTCAAACAGATACGCTCCACCATTATGATTGATATAAGCAAATACAAATTCACCTGATTCTTTATTGATGTATTGATATTCAAGTGGAATCCCGTTAATGGTTTTCTTTTTAACCTCATTACTGTCACCAGGCTCTACTTGTCCAGAACGATATTGGATCCTGAAATATTCTTTTCCACTGTAGGGTCCATACAGAAGCTTGCTTTCTTGTGCTTTTTCCCATTTTACCTTTTCTTCATCTTCATCGAAAACCGGATCGATTTCCTTTTTATCGTCTGAATATGAAATAGAGAGATCAGATGGCTTATCGAGAAATTCTGGTATTGTAATGGCCGCAAAGCTAATCTCGAATTGCTTAAATTCTGGGATAATAAGGTCCTTTCCAAATACCGCTTCCGCCTCTTTTTCAATAAATGCCGCTGTGCCTGAATCAGCACCCGTAAAAGTTTTCAGAAGTACCCCTGTTATGAGCAAAACCATCACTGCTGCTACCAGCTGTGGATAAAACGGCATTCTTTTACCTGATTTCTTTTGATGTGCTTTGCTCTTTACCTGTTGAATGAACCTCATCTTGTCCTTAGGAGAGATATCAAGTCCATTAAATACACTCTCATCAAGTGAGGTTTTCATTTGCTGTTTGAAATCATCCATTAAATTCAAACCTCCTTTTAATCAATTCTCTGCCACGGATTAGCCTTGTTTTCACTGTATTCACATTTACATTCAGTATATCGCTAATCTGTGCCGTATCCATGTCCTCGTAATAATAAAGAATAATTATTTCTCGATACTTAATCGGCAAGTTCATTATGACTTCAGCAAGCTCTTGATTTTGGAAATTGCTAATCGCTTTATGCTCGGTATCATCACGTGAAGGCTCTTCTTTAAAAAAGCCGCTCAGGGATACTTTACGATAATGCCAGCTTTTCAAATAATCCTTCGATTTGTTGACGGCAATTTTCATAATCCAGGATTTAATGGAGCTTTCTCTCCGGAATTGATTCAAATTCCGATAAACGGACAGAAATACCTCCTGTGCAACATCTTCCATAGCTTGCTTATTCTTAACATATACAAAAATAATCTTCCTTACATCGGTCATATATTCCTCAACTAATTGCTCAAACTCATATTCAGCACTCTCCAAACCCTTCACCTCTTTTCCATCTGCATTTAAATGACGAGGCACCCTGTTGATGCGGTTCAAAAAAATACAAAATCAATAAATTTTTGTCAATAGTAGACATCCGAGCATAACAACTGTCTTTTATTATTTAGGAACACCTTAGGGTTCATATTCCTATCTTCTGTTTCAGTAAAAAAATGAAAAAAACATATTAAGTCAATGGGGCAATTCATAATTTTATCTGAACAACTGATTCCAATAGGTTTTACTTTAATAATTATTTTAGAAGGAGTTATGTCCTATATTCTCTTTTTAGGAAAGATAAATTTGCTAACCGTTGTTTTATTTAGTATTGTTCTCCTTTTATTTTCAATAGCTGTTTTAAAGAATATAAAAACAGGTACTATTGAAAAATATAAAGCACCCCCATTTTAGTAGGAACATGCTTTAGATTCAGTGATTACGAACAATCATTATCTTCAGATGCCAACTTTAACAAGAAAAAATCTGAGATTTCGCTGCTCAAAAATTCAGTACCTCTATCCTTAATCTATGATAAAATAACTTTAACAATATCAGATAAGACAAGGAGTGTCGGCCAATATCCCTCGAAAGGGGGTGTGGCTTATGACAGTATTTGAATCACTAATGCTTTATCAAGACTTTTTTTATGAAACCTTATATCAAATAACAAACGAATCTATAAATACATGTATTTATAGATTCGTTTTGTTGATTTAAAATAGAGCTTTAAATTTATAAAAATACAAAAAAGATTGATCGCTTTCGTCCCGTGCTGTTGCACAATCACGCCCGATTGCTAAGGATTTTCGTTCCACTCTTAATTACGAGAAATATTACCTAATCTTTATAAACTTCTTTTTAATGTGTTACTTAAGTAATAAGCTCTTTGAAGGTAAAACTGTACTTTATCATTATCTTTAATGTAGGATATAAATAAAATTGCAAGCATTAACGCCGTATCAAGCCGATAAATAATACTATTTGGCTGCGAAGCAGAAATTAGTATTGTATCATTCTTATACCCTTTTTGGAATTCCAAAATGTCTATATCACGTGTTTCTAAAATTCTCATTAACTCCATTAATGGATCACCAATAAATGCATTATCCCAATCAATAACGGCTTTTATTTCCCCTTTGTATCTAATAATATTTGGAGTTCTAATATCAAGGTGAATTAGGCAATGGTCCGTTTTTGTCATACCCAACGTGTCCTCGATTTCTTTTATGGATGGTACAATTAAATTAGTTGATAGGAGTTTATTAACTGCGCTGACTCTTTCCACTATCCTACTTGACACAATTTCATAAAAGGATCTGTTGTCCTGATCAATAATGCTCAATCCTTCAAGCGGTATTTTATGTATAGATGAAACGAGATGTCCGATATCAGCGGCAGAAATGGTACTTTCATCACCATGTATATATTCTGATACAAGAAAGTTAATCTCTTCGCTCAAGTGAAGATGAATTACTCTAGGGACTTTTAAACCATGATTGAAACAATGTTTTGCGATAGTTGCTTCTTTATATAGCGAAGCTACATCTTCATTCGAGTGGAGATTTCCAACTGATTCGTCCAACCTCCATGGAGTTCTGGCAATCAAGATTCCTCGACTCTCCTCTTCCAAAATAAATACTGCATTAACAACACCATTGCTTAGAAACTTAATCTTTTTGACGTTCCAATTATCTTGATTATTCAAAATCAAGAAGATTTTCTTTTGCAAAATTTCAATTCTTTCCTTGGTAAGGCTCATTACTATCTACCATCTCCTTTTGCTTCTCCATCTGTTTATACTCCAGATAAATCAAACAGCTTTGAAGAATACATCCGCATTAATATTTTTGAAAAATACCAGTTAACAAACCTGATACACCAAAAACATTTGAGGTCATGCCATCCCCCCATATTAAGTATATCAATTGGTGCTGAAACAGTAACTGCACACGTTACGTTAGTTGAATATTTTGAATTCCCTAATTCACCTTCTAGCTCATGCTTTCCAAAAAGAAGTTGCAAGGTGAGCAGCAAGATGTCCACCGGCAGAATGTCCCCAAACCCCTATTTTTTCAGGATTAATATTGTAGCTGAAATGTTTTGCACTTAACCAGCGAGCCGCCGTTTTACAGTCATGAATTTGCGCAGGAAAAATGGCTTCTCCACTAAGTCTATAATTAATGTTAACTACAAAAAAACCGTTTTTAGCAAAAAATGAATTCCACTCTCTTCCGTTGCTAATTCACTTAAATAATCTATTTCTTTGATGCAAAAAGTACCTATTATTTCTGCATCAAATAATAATACATACATAATTATTCTTTATTTCGCTTACAATTTTATTGGGATTCCAAAGATAATCCCATTGATCGATCCCTTTTTTGTAAATCTAACGTGACCTTATTTAACACATTCAGCACTTGCTGCTGATCGTTTAACTTAGCTAATCTTATTTTCAAAACCTTTTCATTAAACTTACCCATAAGAAATCTTCTCCAAATAAATCATCTGGTTGAGTAATCTTTTTCATCTTCCTAAAGTTAATGATTTTAAAATCATTAGCAAATACTTCTTTTAATCGTTTTTCCGTATAACCTATTCCTCTTTTTAAGCTACATTCTTTATAAACTTCCCAATCAGATGTACCCAGAGCACCATCGGTATTGAAGCAAACAATACCGAAATACCCATCTTTCTTTAATGCTTTCTTAATTATTTCTAGATATGTTAAACGACGATGAGGTGCTAAATGATGAAACAAACCACAATCATAAATAAAATCATATGAATGTAGCTTAAAATCAAAATCAAAAAGTGATAAATAATGGAAATTTATATCTACTTCTTCTTCCATTGCTCTCTCTTTCGCCCATTCAATCGCATTTTCAGCTATATCCAAAGCATCTACCTTGCAACCTTGTTTAGCCATATAAACAGCATTTCTCCCAGGTCCACACCCCAATTCCAATACTCGTTTAGGAGCAAGTCCCTTTTTAAAATACTCTACTAAATTCTCATCAGGACCTTTTACCTTGAAGAAAGGAATTTCTTTATTTCTATCCATGTAAAAATTCTCCCAAAATTCCTTCGGTTCTCTTAAGAAATGATCTAACATTTCAAGTAAATCTTCATAATTTAATATCGATTTATCCAATAAAAACGCCTCCCCATTTATGAAAAATCCCTCTTTTATATTTTACTAAAAATTCCCACACTTACTTGTTACAACAACTTTACTATTCTGTTATTTCGATTGAGAGGAATCATGAAGAGGCACTATTATATCGGCTTTAAAGGTCAGTATTTACTTTAGATAACAATCTAAACTCCTTAGTGAACTATAAACCTATGCTATGAAGCAAATCCTCAAAATGAGGATTATAGAAAATATAATGACTCTATCATAATTTACTGTACAGGTGTTAGTTGTAATAATTGATACATAATTGTAACAAAAGGTTATTCCGCAATTTTGCCCGATTTTTGGAAGATCGAGGAGATAAATTTTCGGGCAACTTTATTTTAAATCTATAATTTGTTTGTGTCATACCCCTATTTGGATGGAACAATATCTTGTTCCTTCTGGACTTTTTATATTTCTTCATAAGTTTTATTTAGATATCTTTGAAGCTGCAATTTCAATTCTTTGTTTTCCTTTTTTAATTGGTCATTCTTGTTTTTCAAGGAAGCGATAATAACATCTTTTGATGATTCAGTGGTTCTTCTTTTTAATTGGTTGACTGAAAAGCCATTAAGACAATCTTTTTATGTGACTACTTGCATCATGAGGAAATCCGGAGAGAAATTCATGAAGGGCACAATACGGTGGAACAATGGAATTCAGCGAACAGTTACATTTTTTATGGAAAGAACAGTGAGATTCGGTTTAATTCCATAGAAGACCAGGAGGTCTCAGCTCTCTCTTTACAGCTATTGCAAAATTGCCTAGTCTACATGAATACGCTTATGCTACAAGACATTCTTTATCATGATAACCAATATTGGTTGAAGCGAATGACACCGGAGGACTTTAGGGGATTGACTCCTTTATTCTACAGCCATGTAAATCCGTATGGGACATTCCAAATTAAAATGGATCAAAGAATTCCTATTAAGCTAAAGATAGCATAACAATAGATACGGCAAAAATCCCTTCTTTTTGGGGCCACTTGTAGATTCACAATAAAGTTATTTAATTATAAAACCCCAAACATGCATACCCCCGTCCTGAACTTAGGATGGGGGTAAAATAAATTTGTTTCTAAAAATTGTTTTATTCGATAATCGCGCCCGATTGCTGAAGACCGTTGTGCACATCTATGCTTTCTGGATAACGAAGTAACAATCCTATTTTGGGTAGTTACACTTCACTAAATTTAAAATAGAAGCTTTGCATAAAGAAATTAATACAATTAAGCCATAGCCATTCATCACAACTAGAGCGTCTCATCCAATTTCTGAATCTTTGAGTGGGAAATTAAATATACATTGCCAAAAATGTCGATTTTGTCTCCCTTTATACGTACAGCGCAATCTTTGTTCGACGCATAAATATTCATTTCTTCCGATAAGGGAGACAGTTCGCTTTGAACCAGCGCAATGTTATTTTCAAGATTAAAATGAGACAGGACAGAAAAATCGTCAAGGCCGATTCCGTCGTAAACAGAACTTATTTCAACTTTATATCCAAACTTTTTCGAGCATAACCATTTAGCGGACATGTTGATCGCACCAGCGCTTGCTCCCATCACAACGGCTCTGCTTTTTTTAATCAAATCCGACAATTCATATTCCATCAAAAAACCATTTTGTTTAAGCGTATTTCCACCCAACAAGAAAATGACTGAAGCATTTTGAACTAACGTTTGGGCATCTTCCTTCTGTACGCGATAATTAATTAAATGATATTCATCAAACATAATGCCGGCCTGGTCAAGCCACGAGCGTTCAGTAGCACCATCATCTTCATAAAAAAATGGATTCGAGCTAATCATAGCAAGCGATTTTCTATCAGTTATATCCTCCTGTAAAACCCTGCCCAGATTCTCTGAAAAAAAATGGCTAAACCAACCTAAATAATAATGAGTTTTCATAAGTATCCCCCGTAGCAAAGTGTAAATAATATTAATTTCCTGCGTTACTCATTCTGTTTTAGTTGAAGATTGTTATTGAAGTAAAGCACAAATCTTCAAAACCTTACTTCTATATTAACATATGTCTCCAATTTTTCCCTATTAAGATAGAACCGAAAACGGTCGTTTATGGAACTTTCTAAAAAGCAATCAAATAACCTGCTATTTTCCTAGTTTCCCGGAACCAAAACTCATTCCCAAAAACAAAGTTCCATTTTTGAAAACAAGAACCGTTTTTGGCGCTAAAATAGAGATACACTTAGTCTAAAGAAGGTGGAAATGGTGATTTTTGGTTATGCCCGTGTCAGTACAGAAGAACAAAATTTAGATCTACAATTAGATGCGTTACAGAAATTTGGGGTGGAAAAGATTTATAAAGAAAAGTTGACGGGAACTCGAAGAGATCGTCCGCAGCTCGAAGAATTACTGAAGGTATTGCGGAGTATAGATAAAGTGGTCGTGTACAAACTGGATCGTATTTCTCGTTCCACAAAACACTTGATAGAACTAAGTGAAGTGTTCAACGAAATGGATGTTCACTTTGTGCCATTACTGATAATATTGATACATCAACGGCAATGGGGAAGTTTTTCTTTCGTACCATGGCAAGTATTGCGGAACTGGAACGAGATATTATTAGTGAACGGACAAAATCGGGGTTGCAAGCAGCAAGATCCAGAGGGAAAAAGGGCGGTAGACCTACCAAGAAAGAAGATAAGGTAGAGATTGCAATTAAAATGTATAAGAGTAAGGACTATACAATTAAAGAAATTACTGAGATGACAGGACTCAGCAAAACAACACTGTATCGATACCTAGAGAAAGCTTAAATATAAAAAGGGTTGCTCTGCTCGGTTTTACAATTTATGTAAGTATTATGACGGACTAGAGCAGCAACCCTGTGATCGAGCCTTAATTAGGCGTTTATTAACTTCTTCAAAAATATATCACCGAAGTCTGGGTGCACATAGCTTTCTTTATAATCCAGTAAATCTTCCATGACTTTCAGCATTTCTGAAGTACGCATATTCTTAACAAGAAATGCGTTAAAAAGGTTTAACTCTAATTCAGTTATTTCTGAAGCATCTAAGGTAACTAAAATTAATTTGGAACCCATATTCCTCATTTTGATAAGAAACTCAACTGTCTTTGGATTAATTACTTTCTCGAGAATAATTAGTTTGGGAACACAACCATTTTCATAAAGTTGTAATTTACTAGTCTCCGTTTTAATAACTTTAAACAAATGTCCAAACTTCAGATCAATTAGCTTAACCAACCCATCCTGAAACGGTGACTTTTCATGTATCACCATAATGGTATCTCTGTTCACTATCTCCCCTCCTACATAAAAAAACCCTGCTGTAAAAGTGCATACAAGTATATGTATGCATTTACAACAGGGTGGTCCCTTTATATATTTTGTTTGATTTAATTATATCAATACTTTTGCATAATTATCAATATCACTTCGTCCAATTTACCGGTTTAGGAGAGGAAATTGAAGAAATTTGGCCGTTAATTAGTAATCCATACTGCCCGTATCCTTCTGCGTCTATTATCCACGCGACTTTGGAGGCCAAAGTGAGAGAAGATTTGTGATCATGCAGTGGAATTGGGGACTTATATACTTTTGAAGTCCAGCCTTTTACTGCATTTTCAAGGCTTTTTGGATGTAGCAATGGTTTTTTGCACAAATTGACTATCCAGCAACCGTAAGTACCACAAGAAGATACATACCATCTGGCGTCTTCTCTTTGAGCTGGAAAGTCAGGCTTATTTGGATATGTGTACTTTTCCTTTTGTACCGGCTTTCCGATTAATTCATGAAACACATTCGGATCGTCCAATAAATAATCAGCTTCTTCCTCTATTAGTGAGAATTTAAAGTCAATATGATTATTGTTTAGCGGGGGAGAGGCCATTATATCTCTAGATAAGAAAAAGCCGCACCTGGCTGCCTCGTAAGAACTATCGACATTTACGTTTTGACTGATCGAACAAGTTTCTGTAAGTTCATCAAATAGGTCACACGATGTCCGGCATGTTACCGCTGCAGGATTTACTTGCTTTTTACTATTATCTATTACAAGTTTTAACATGGCATTCACCCTTTTCCTAATAGCTTGTTATACATCACCTAATACAATTGGAGAAATAAACGTCAATAAGGTTAATCCGCCAGCAAAGACCCACATTCTTTTGCTCCACCTGCCGAATTCAGGATGTTTTATCAAATGATAAAATAGATAAAATACTAATCCAATTGATATCATCCAATCAACAGTAGAGTGACTGGCAGCAGAGATTAACTGAATAAAATCACTTGCGAGTAGTGTAACATTTTCACTATTTGTTGTAAATAATAATAGTATTAAAATTCTGATGAAAAAGAAAGTGATTGGAACCCAGATTAAAAGCCCGGTGGATCCTTTCATCACCTGGCCAGTTTTCGTAACAATTGAGTAACCTAGCCTAACCACTCCAAATAGAAACATTATTGTAAATATGGCAGAGAACAAAAAGGATATTTTTGGTGCAGTATTATTTAGATTTGTAGACCAAACATTGAGCTGTTCATTTAATGTGATACCGTTACCCTGCTGCAACGGACTTGCGCTTGCAGCAGAGGGTATCAAAATCACTAAAGCAAAGAGTAGTAATAGGTAACGAAATTTTAAGACCATCTTCTTTTCCCTTTTCCATCAAAGCGGAAGCAAAGGCCCGTTTCAAAAGTTGCTGTACTAATTCGGCCATTAATGATTGGAAGGTCCACTAAATGCTTGTACCTTCCTTGATTGTAATCCAGCACTTGAGAAAGAGAAGATAGCCATTGACCAAGAACCTGTGTGTTAACAGTTTGCTCATTGCTTAAAATGGTATTAACCTTTTTACCATCCAAGTTCAACTTAAATCGAATATTGCTTAATCGGTAATTATGCCATCCAAATTCAATCTGGGTAAGAAACGCTCTAAATGGAATTAGTTTCTTAAACAGTGGCGTAACATAACTTAGTATTCTATGATTATCTTGAACTTCACTTGGAAGAGCTGTATGTAATTCTAAATCAATACTATTATGTTCAAAGGATCCATCTGGGTTAACTGCTATAGAAGCATCCAGGTTTACATTTAAATGATTACTTAGTGGGGTCAACCAGGCCAAATCTACATAGGTTAGGTTATCTTCAATTGATTCATAATATTCTTCTGTTTGAGGTATTCCTTCTACCCCCATCGCATTGATGTATAACTCCCCTTTGACAAACCTGAAATTGATATGCAGTTTATTTAGTCCAATTTGTTTTTTCTTAATTTCTTGCTTTATTTCTAAAATTTGCTTTTCGCCTAACCTTTGAATTATCATAGGATAAATCTCCTCTCATTTATTGTAGCTAAGCCTTAATTTAAAATCCTTTATAAATCTCCATATATTCTCAATCTCTATATTTTGGATAAAAAAAGCTGTTAATGAAAACATTTCCAAGTAAAACTAAAACTGCCATTATTATATTACAATAGGCTCATCCTCTCTGTCGAAAAGTGTCGAAAATCTGATTATCTTATCTAAAAATGTAAAATGTGAGGGTCTTTATTACCAAAAGAATTATTCTTTTGGTCCAAACCAAGGTTTTGCACCCGGGCTTGGACCAAAAGGCGACTAAAGTCGCTCTTTTGAAATTCTTTACATTGCTAGTACTCTATCGTCTTGAATAAGATGCTCTTCATCTGGAATCATGTATTCCTCTGACACAGATGCTTCAACTCTTACTAGGTTTTGTACACTGATTTCCTTACCAGTCCTTGCTACATCTAGAATGAGAATATCCCCATTGCCTATTTTTTTTGCTTTTTCCCCCACATTTACCCATAGCCTTTTTCCATCTGAAATATGGATATAGTTTTCTTCTATACCAACTACAGAAACTACCCATTGTTGAGCACCTTCTAAGCAGTCCATAATTTTTGCAGGGGCAAATGATTCAAAACCATTTTGAGAGGGTGTTGTCTGTTCAATCATTAAGTCATTCATATGAATACAATCTTCATCCTGGTCATCATCCTCTATCCATTCAGAAACGAAAATTTCTTCTTGATCCGATTCTTGGCGGAGACCATCTAATAGTAATTCACCAGTTTTATAACTGTGGTGATAAATATCACCTTCTTCAGCAGCTGTTATCTCTTTTTCAATCTGCATAAATAATTCTTCAGATTCCTCATTTAGTGCTGATTTTAAAATTAATGGTTCCTCTTCCGCATTCACTGTATGCTTCGCAGCTCTTATAGGAATAACTTCTGCAAAGTTTGTACAATCCTCGCCAGAATATGAATAGTCATCATCCACGGGGTAATGTAAAACTTTAATTTCCTCTACCCGTACATAAAAATAACTTTCAAGAAACCAATAAAAATAAACAGCCCAATCCCAAGTTATTAAAATTGTCATAACTGTCTCCTCCTAAAAAAGTTCAAACGCGAGTTGCCCGCTTACCGCTGCTGTTGGCTTCTTCTTTGTTTTTGTAGTCGTATCAACTTCAACTTCGAATATCGATATTTGTTCAGCTGTTACTGCAAATTTTGCTCTTTCATATTCCGTTAAGTAAGCCACGATTTCCCCATCTTGAATACAATCGAATCCAAAAGCTTCTACTAAATCTACTTCCAGGATTTGATTGGTAAACATAAACCCATTGACCTTTCCATCTGCAATATGGCTTGTAATGGTTGCCGCTTTCCGGATAAGGACGTTTTTAGAGGAATCCGCGGAAACTTGCTGATTAACCCAGGCAATAAATTGTTCTTTTGGTGAGTTGCCCATTTTCTTTTTCTTTCCGATACTTGCTAAGATTTCTCTTGCACGATCAGAAGCTTCTGCCGTCCATTCCTCGGTAGATCCCTTAAGCACTTTTCCTTTTTTAATGGACTCAATCAGCATGGACTGCAGGTCTCCTTCATCTCCCAACATTGCATTAAGCCCATCTGAACTTACTTCTCCGTTTATGGCACCGGCAGCTTTATTCTTCTGAGCTATCAAGGTAGCCATTTGTTCTTGGAAAGTTTCTTTATAGTAGGGTAAGCATGGAGCGCCTTATTTGCTTTCGCAAGTAGGTTTCTCCGTACTCCCCTCCGAACCGTACGTACACCTCTCAATGTATACGGCTCTCCATTTACACCTGAATTTGTTAGTGTTTGTGGTTGCCGTGATGATATTTAAGATGGCAATCTTCACAAACTGCAACTGTTTTTCTGTTTCTGGCAATCATCAGAAATTCAATTCGAGTGAGATTTTTCCCCTTCAAATCCTTAAGGCGCTTAGTGTGATGCATTTGTAGAGGCTTATTAGTCGCTCCACATGCTTCACAAACTTTCGCTTTAAGCCTGCTACCAAGGCTATTTATACTGTTAAAGTTAAACGTATCGGCTAATCTATCGATGTTCGAGTTTCCAGCAGATACAAGAGACTTGCTCCGCTTGAACCCTTCATCATAGAATGCTCGCTCTTTTGGTCCCTTTTTAGTTTCATAACGAATGATAAGTCTACCATTGTTCTGATATTTTCTATGTTGCTCAGAGACCTTTGAACGATATTTATTAGCCATAGTTTTTAGGAAGCTCCACTTCATGAAGAAGTAGAATTTATGCATTTCGTACCCCACATTTACTGCAAGTTTGTAGTAATTGTAGAGACCACGAATTTCAGCATTATACGTGCTTACTATTTCGATATCTTCAAGGGGTACAAGATATGTCCTGTGAGTTGACTTCCATCTCTTTTGTGTCATATCGATAGCCTGATATTGTTGAAGTTTTTTAACCCAGCTTTCTCTAGGCATTTCTAGTTTTATAAGTCCGCTGTATTTTTTACTATCAGTAGATGGTTGATAGACGGTTATCACATATCCTAAGAATTTTGCTTCTTTGGTGTTATGTGTGATAAGTGTCTTATCTTGTGAAAGTTCAAGTTTTAGCTCGCTATAAAGGTAGTTTGTTATTTCCTGTTTTACAGATTCCGCATCCGCTTTACTACCAATAACTCCGACTATAAAATCATCAGCATATCGAACATACTGAATTCTTCTGAAGTTAGAATCCATCGGATCCATAGCAGGCATAGATCGCCATTCATTTTCGTAGTGTCTGATTTTCTCTTTGATTTGTATCTTTTCATCATCACTCATCAAGTGAGCTTTCTGTCTTAACTTCTTTTTATTTCTAAGGACATTCTGCTGAGCATTCAAGTATGGACGAAACTTTTTCCTCTCGATACCTGTGTTGAATGAGTTAGCAAATCTAATCATAAATTTGTCTAATTCATTGAGGTAGACGTTAGAAAGAATCGGACTAATGATACCCCCTTGAGGTGCACCACTATATGTCTTATTCCATTTCCAATCCGCCACATACCCTGCTCTAAGGAACTTCCAGATTAGGTCGATGAAACGCTCGTCCCTAACCCTTTTCCTCAGAAGATTAACTAAGATGTGATGATCAATATTATCAAAGAACCCCTTTATATCTCCTTCAACAAACCACTTTGTACCAGTGAAGTTTGCTTTTAGATGAGATAGTGCGGTATGGCAACTACGGTTAGGCCTAAATCCATGTGATGTATCAGTAAAGCTTCCTTCATAGATTGCTTCAAGCATCATTCTGACTGCTTCTTGAACTACCTTGTCATCTGCTGACGGCAATCCTAATGGTCTTTTCCCACCATTTTTCTTCGGAATATGAGTACGTCTAACAGGATTAGGCTGATAAGATGAGTTTTTAAGTCTATCTATTAGCTGTTCTAATCTCTCCAGGCTCATTTCACTGACAGTCTTACCGTCAACACCTGGAGTCATAGCTCCTGCATTTCCACTTATATTCTGATAAGCCAAGAGTAAGAGTTCCCTATTGTAAAGGTTCCTGTATAACTGCTGATACTTATAATTCTCATCACTCGAATGTCTCTTCAGGTTGCCCAATAGTACTTCTGGATTTCTCATGGTTCCTCTCGAACCTCCCCATATTCTTATTGGACTGGTAAACTGCCTTCCTTCGCCATGTAATAGGCTTTCCCTATTTCGGACTACTACGAAGGCTCCGTTACCATGCGGGATATTCAGGTCTATAACCAATAGCCGTTTTAAAGGCATTCCCGTTTAGGTAATCCCCATTTAGTTACATTAATGACATGACATGTTGTAATGTCGGATGGAACTTTCGCCTTTTACTCTCTGATTGAGTTTGCCGGAATGTGGAATCCTACATCGCATGAGTTTAGACTAACCTCATGTGTCACATTCCATAGACGCTCCTTGTAATTGTCTTACGCCTATGCCTTCTATAAGGGCTGCTCAGGCTATTCTTCAAGCAGTCTAGCTTTCATCCTCATTTACAACGTTTCACCAAAGCTCAGTCGCATCTTGACAACTAGATGACTTGCTCTTTAATCACATGCTACAGTCCCCTCATTGGTTTCCCAATGAAAGTAAGTGATCGGTGATAGGAAAGTTGGATTCATTCCTACGGGGTGTCATTCCCGATTCATTAACGCACCTTATGGGCGCACGGCTAAGTAATAAAGACGACACTCTTCCGTTTGTCCGATCCGCCATGCTCTTCTAGCAGCTTGATTAATCGTGAATAAGCTCCAACTAAATTGGTAGAAAATGAGGGTAGGTGTACATAATAGGTCAAGACCTACCTGTACAAGCTCCTGTGACACAATACAAACATCGTATCCCTCTTTTTCTATCTTCTTTTTTAGCCATTCACTACGCTTATTTGTGGCCGTGGTAGAAGTGTCTAAGATACAAACCTTTGCTCCAACCTGCTCAAGAATGTGTTGTAAACGCGGCCTTACATCTCTGCCTTCTACACTGGAACCTGTATCTCGAACATAGACAATACTTTTCCTGCCTTCCTCTATCTCACCCTTAATGATTTCCTGGAGCTTCTTTTCCTTGTTAAGTATTCGCTCTTTAGGAAATTCATCTGGGCTCCAAATTAAATCTCGGTCCCCATCTTCTGTTTTGATAGAGAATGGGGGATAGGTGAAAGGGTTATCTGGATATGCGATGCCTGTTTGAGTCAATGGAAGATAAAGCTTATGCCCGTCATCTCGTCCATCGATAGCTGATTCAAATGTAGATACCATGTTGTTATAATGCTTCTTTAAATCCTCGTCTAAATCTACAAGAATTGTAGGAACATTGATCAACTCCACAGGGTCTGGCCATACATCTGTTAAGCGGACAAGCACACTGTTTTGGACAAGAAACTTTGAGAACACAAATGGTGATATACCGGGAAGAACCTTTTCTGTTCTCCTGGTGCCTCCTCGCGATTGCTTGTTGCTGTACTCGCCTTTATCGTCCTGATTGTAAATAGTCGTTTCAATGTTTCCATACTCTTCATTCCACTTCCGAACTTCATTGAATGCGTAACCGTTCTCAACCATAAGGTGTGGGAATAAGCGCCAAAGTGTATAGTAGATATCCTCGGCCTTGCCTCCAAAAAGGGTTCCTGTACCACCTATAAGCTTTTTTGAAGCAGCTGCAAGGCTCCCTAGTGAATTTCCCTGGGCTGACATGCCAGATTTCAGCATATGGATTTCATCACAGATAGTAATATCAAAAAACCATCTCATTTTCCTTCGGATGTATTCAATAGAAGCGATTCTCCTTGGATTCCCGACTTTCTTAGGAATCTCAGGTTGAGAGAGCTGAATTTGTTGGACCAAAGGCTGATTCTGCTTTAAAGCATGTTCAATCTGCCTTTCGTACTTAAACCAGTCTTTTATTGATTGGTATCTAGTAGGTACCTTCTTGGTCCATAAACTTTCACCGCATTCAGAACAAAAAGCATTGGCTGGATTTTTTGAATTATGAAGTCGCCTGCTTGTTCCAAATTCATCTTCATCCATCGTCCGTTTATTCTGAACCTCTTCTTCCTCTCCATCCTCATTGGTTTCCACTGCAGTAGATTCAATAACCTGGTGTGCATTACCGCAGCTTGGACAATAGTATCCAAAGCGATATGGTAAGGAGTTTGACTCACCTTGAAGTACCGTTTTCTTATAATCAAAACGAACTGCAGGAACCATCGCACAATCGCCCCTCATTGTTGTAAAGGAAATGACAAAGAATGTTGGTTTCAATGGCTTAGGCCTTCCTTGACTGGTCCATTTACGATGAAACTCAATGAGTTGCTCTGTCCGTTCAATAACTCTTACATCAGCATGAGGTAAAATTTCTTTTATTTCCTCCGGCCATTTTTTTGTTAGGCTTGGAGGACACATTAGACAAGCAAAATACCCTTTTTTATTTGACAAAGCAGCAACTACATCAGGAATTGCTGTCATCATGGTTGATTTACCCGTGCTCATTTCACCTTGTATTAAAGCTACCTTCTGCTTTTTCAAAACTTTAGCGATCGCGGTAGTAACATGAGATTGGACAGGAAGAAGTTCCCGCTTATAAGTTGAGATTTGCGGGTGTATAGAGTCTGTCATTGGGTCATGGCCTGGAGTAACTCTATTGCTTACCTTTGTGACCATATCATCCATGAAGGTTGTCATATACTGTGTCAAATCTTCTATGGATTCCACTGCTTGACCAGTTCCTGTCTTAGGAAACTTCAGCATCCCACTTGAAATCATTCCAGAAATAATATCATCCGCTTCCTGCTCTCCAGTTTCCTCACTAAAATTCAGTTTATAGATGGAAAATCCATCAGGAAAAAGGGCGGAGTCATAATAAAACTTGAATTCCTCAATACAACCTCTTCTTAAGAACTCATTTAGAATAATATCTTTCCATTCAGGTAGAATATTAAGCCCATACTTTCCGCCACCTAAA
The DNA here is from genome assembly GCF_004366035.1 of Cytobacillus oceanisediminis. Lineage (GTDB taxonomy): Bacteria > Bacillota > Bacilli > Bacillales > Cytobacillaceae > Cytobacillus > Cytobacillus oceanisediminis_C. Next base: position 109,542 of record NZ_SOEE01000011.1, on the reverse strand, counting down.
ATTTGTCTTAGCCCTTCTCCGGGATCTGCATCGAACGAAAGAATATAATCTCCGTTTCCAAGCAGGTCATCATGAACAATTGCGACTGCTTTTCGGTTTTGATTAATGGTAATTGGGAACTTTGAATACTTCCCTTTATCAGAGTACATACGGAATTCTTGGGAAAATTTATAGTCAGTTAAATCTTTCTTCCCTTGCCCAAAGGACAAACCGCCACTCCCGGTATCAACTGCAGCTTTCATAGCCTGTAAAGTAGAATCATTACCAGCAATAATGGTCATGAGTAATTTAGCTCCTTGCCATTCATGCTTGGGTTCTTCTACCGCTAATGCGTAACAAAAAGCACTTTGCCATGCCTGCTCCAGGTAAATTTCAATCATCTTTGGGTTTTCATCTGTCTCAATCACTTTATTTAATTCCATGCTGCTGACTCCCTGCATCAAATTGAATAAGGTATGCCAGCTGGCGATCCCTATCTCAAATGAGGCAGGGATACACCTCCCTATATAGTTTTCTTAATGAACATACTCTTTAAGCTGTTTGTGGATCTTTAAGAGTGCACGATCAATAGCTCCTCCTACTGTATCCTGAAAAGTCGTTTGGATAGATAGAGGGCTCACAAGAGCTTGAAACTTTCCATTGTGGTCACCTTCGTTGATATAGTAGACTTTTATCGAAAAATCTTCATACTCAGTCTCCAATATGAATATCATCCGCATTAATGCTCCCATCTAAAAATTCTTTAAATGCCGTAATAACTTCTTGCCTTGCCTTTTCAATTGAGTCATAACAGCCGGTAGTCAGATTATGAATTACACCATTACTCATATGGATTCTGAACAAGCTTCCAAGAGGCAGGGAATCAACATACTCCACGAAAAACTTCTGGCCGGCGTACTCCTCTAATTGAAAAGAAGAAACCTGGTGCATTGGTTCTGCACTTCCTTTCTCAGAAAAAACTAAGCTGTTTGAGGATTTTTTTCCTCTTTATTCGCTTCCATTAAAGATCTAAACTCATTAATGATTCTCCCTGAAATATCACAAATCATAGATCCGTAATTTAAAAGTGAATCGGGGTCATGTTTGCTCCATGAGTTAACATATCGGAAGGAATAATCTGATGTGTCTAAGCCGAAGAACGAACAAACAATAAAGGCTGTTCCTTCTGCAACAACTTCCTTCTCCGATGTAGAAGACTTAGTATCATATCGATGCACCTTTGAATGCACCAATTCATGTACTAATGTCTTGCATTTATGATTAACACTTAAAGTGTCACTAACGACGATTTCATGGTTTGCTCGGCTATAATAACCATTGGCTCCTTGTGCGTCTCCATAGGTGATTGGACAATTATCTTCTTCAGCAATCTGTTCAGCATATTCAATAATCTCTCTAGCTGCTTCAGAATCGCCTTCAAGCTTTATAATCACCTTATCAATAGGAAGCGAATCGCCTTCCGTCTGTTCAAGCGCGAAAACTGGAACAGTTATGAAACCACTTAGCTGTGTTTCACCGGTTTCATTTCCATGCTCATCTTTCACCTTTATGAATTTCGGCTTGAAGATTCTAATGGCTTTAGAACCCAATTTGATATTGCGGCCTAACTCATTCCAACGTTTGAAGCTCGCTATATAGCTGGCATTTGGAAATTGAGTTTTAGCAACCATAATGTTTTTAAAAGAGTAATTCGGCATCAGTGCTTTCATTTCTAAAAGAGCTTTGAATTCTTCTGGAGAATATTTAAAGTTTCTTACACCTTCATCCAGGACAGAAACAAGTTCTTTTACTCTTTCTTCAACGCCTGGACCTCCTTTGCTCCATCTCTTGCTCTTACCTTGACGATTTGCCATGTACAACAGCCCCTATCTTTTAGTGTGTATATATAAAAAAGAGAATAGGAAACCCATTCTCTTTGAATACGACCATCTTCAATTGCTTTGAAAACACAAAAAAGCCCTTGAAGTTTCTGAAAAAATAGCAATAAAAAGCTATTTATCCATCAACCTCAAAGGCTGCTATTGATTAAAAATACCCGCTAATCCTCATAGGATTGCCATAAAATGAAAAAATGAAATGAATATATTGGTATTATATCCTTTGTTTTCTATTTAGACAAGAATGATAAGTGACTAATCTCAAATTATTCCACAATACTACCCATCAAGGAATGACACCTACCCATCATAAGATGACAGGCGGACCCATCATAAAATGACCCCTACCCGTCAGGAAATGACGGGCGGACTTATCCACAAGAAATCCCTATTTTGTTAATAAATCCGCCTGTCAGGAGATGACACTCTAGCCCGTCATGAAATGATAGGCGGATTTTCCGGGTGTCATTTCATGACCCACCCCCCCATCATAAGATGATGCCGAATAATATAAATCTTTAAAAAGACTTTAATAAATATATTTATATAGAAAAAGAGTAGAGGAAATGATCCCTCTACTCTTCAATAGGAAATAATTTTGATATCTAAGGAATTAATATTTAAATCATTCAACGCCTGTGTAATTAAATCTATATGTCTATCATTAATCCAGCTAGCCGCAAATTTATTTTGTGCATAGAGTGTAATCACGGAATCACGGTTTTTAAATAAAGAATCTTTAAACCAGGTATCGAAAGATGGTTTCGAAATTTTAGCTTGTATGTATTCCAATACCTGCTTTGTAAGATTCAAGTCATCAGTTGTCATTGATTCTTTGATATCTAGTTTATGTTTTTGTGCCGCGGCATTTCTCTTTTTTACCGGCTTATGGAACGTTTCTCCCTGTTCAATAAAGTCCTCATAAATCCCTTCATAATTAACGACATTTCCAAGGTTGTCTGGGCTATAAACAGACATATACTTTTCCATAAAGTCATCATGCCTTCTCTTTAGTTCCTCCGGAAGCTCTTCATACAATTCCTTCGGAAGAAATGGCACCCGTCTTCTCACTTTATAAATTGGAGTTTCATCCATATTTTTTTTCTTCTCATCTGCAGACATGCAGTTAAATCTGAATACAAATCCGTATTTTTCTAAGAGACTTAACCTACTTTTAACAGTATTCACAGAACCAAAAGAACACTGAAGCTGCAGAGTCTTTAATGCTGGCCAGCAATAGTCTTTCTCAATACAATAGCTTTTAAGTGTGATAAACAGTGCCAAACCATCTGCTTTAAGAAAGTGCTGCCAAAAATGAATAAGGTAGTTATGTATGATTGTAAAATTCCGATCTTCGAATTCAATGTTTTGACCATAACCATCTAAGCTAAATTCTTTAACCTTCTCTTCATTAAAAAGGATTTTATTAACTACAGGGTCATGATAAAAAAATTCTTTAAATTGACCTGTTTTGTCTATTAACCACCTAGATTTTTCAATTTTTAGATCTTCTTTGACAGGACGGTAATAGATAAGGGGATAATTTTCCCCCTTTAGATTAGGACGAGCATCTTTCAAAATTAAAACCTCCAAATCATTTTACCCGTAAGGCTCTGAACGGAGATTCCTACTTGAAATAAGTAATTCAAACTGTTAAAATATGAATTAAATTATCAAGTATGAGAAATCCCGCCTATTGAATTTCATTTAATCTTTCAGCGGCCAAACTGGAAGAGATTAAATGAAAGCCTCTGGTGGGTTTTTTTTGCCATTTTATAGTGAATTAACACTATTATGTCTATAGATGCTATATTTTCTATCATAACAAAACTAGACAGGTAATTCTAATATACTTTGGCCTTTTAACCAGATAAATGTCGAATAGACGACAAAAAGCCCCCTACAAAGAAACCGAGGGTATTTCGGCTTGTTTGATAGGGGGCTTCCCTTTTGGATATCCAATTGTTGTACCTAAATTAAAACATGACTAGTGGAAATATTCAACACCTGGGGAAGAAATTGTTAAGTTTCTATTTAAGGCGGGCTCCCGAGGTTAGTAACCTAGTAGAAGATTCTATTATTTCTTTTAGCTTGTTATATTCTTTTTCGAGTTTATTTTTCTCTGCTGATAGTTTTTGGTTTTCCTCTTTCAAAAATAGAACTTGTTTTTTTAGTTTATTAACTTGGTTATGTGGTTCCACTTCTTCAAAAGCTTTCTTATACAATAGTTCAATATTATTGATAAGTACTTGAAGATCAATAATATCTCCAGATGGTGATTGCTCCTTACTACCACTCTGTCCTATTGTCTTTGTATTATCTTCTGCCTGAGTTGGACCCAGCTCTTTTCGTTGTGTTTTTGCTTGTAAAATCTCCTCTTTATACTGCCTTCTAACACAAGCATTCCACCTAAAGCCACAAGCAGAAGCGGTTCTTGATAGTTGTTTACCTACTTCTTCAAATGCCTTTAATTGTGTTCCCCCGGTTCGAATATTAGAAAGTACTACATTTGCTAATAACTTATCCTCTTCCCCTGTCCAAGCATCTTGTCTTATTTTAGACATGGCATTTTCCTCCCAATAATTTTTTTATATAAATATGTCTTATTAAACAAAAGTAGAATGCCTTTAAGAATGGCATTAGCTATATTAGTTGATCATTCTCATTAATTATTACAATTGAAGTTATATATTAAAGTTCCCAAGCCTACTTTTTTAAACTATTGAAAAAAAAATAAAAAGCGTCCCTGATTAGAACGCTTGAGATTCTTAAGCCCTATTTTAATTTCACCAATAAGTTACATTAATTGAAAATTAATTCAATAAAAAATTCGTCTATTTCTGAATCTGACTTGGTGAAGATTTCATGATTACCAGATAGTAATTGCCTAAGTATGCTGTCTAAACGTATTGATACTGGTGCAAGGGTTTCTTCACTTCCTTTTATATTTGATCCATGCACAATAGTTGATCTATAATCATATGCTTTTTTAATGAACTTAAATAAATCTTTTTTATCCTCCTGAGATGTTCCCAACATAGCAGCTACCCTTTCGGCAATCCGATGGTTTATTTCCGTTTTTGCTGTACTAAATAAACACTCAAGAGCTGTACAATATGATACTATTTTCATTGGGATAGCCGAATTATTACGGGCACCTAATGTGAAGTAATGGGCTTTGTGTATTCTTTGTGCATTACTGCTCTTATAAAAATGGTCAAAATTTGTATATTTAAATCCCATATTATCTAAATTGAAGTCGTCAAGAGAAAATGGTTCGAAATTTTGTTTTGCGGCTTCCACTTCTTTTTTTGTAAATACAAACTCTCCATATTCACCTGAAGCGGCTTTAAAGGTTTCTGTTAAAGAAGCTTTAAACGTTGCACCTTCTTCAATTTTGTTTACATATGTAATTAAGAAGCCATCTCTTACATAAATCCCATTGTCTTTTACAAACCAAAGGTCCGTAACAAATCCTTGTGCTTCTCTTAAGAAATAAAATGTATAGGCGGTTCCTTTTTGGTCCATTTCATCTTTTGTTTTTATTTCTGGAAACTCACCGATTTTGTAATAATAAACAGTATTATCAAATTCATCTACAGAATGAACCCCTGCAGTCCACATCATTAAATCTGTCTTAAGAATATTGCTTCTAACGTCTGGTCCATTTGAAATCCTTGTTCCTGGTGCCAGTTCAAATCCTTTATTTAGAATGGCATTTAATTTCATATTGTGTAGGATAGTTATAAAAATGTATTTCAAGACATTTCCCTCCGATTATCAACTTCATTCAAATATTCGACACAAAAATACAAAAACCTTCCTTATTATGGAATGGATAATTTGTTCTTAAATGAAAATTAGCTTTCCAGGAAGGAAAAACTGATGTTCAGAACGAATATCTAGGAAATCTAAAGGAGGTAAACTTGGTGGAATGCTTTAAGTGCGGTGACACAGTAGAGAAACCTAGTAATTCTCGTACCATTCTTAACATTCAAATTGCACGAAAAAAAATCCAGATTATAGACAAAATTGCGCAGGATTTTAAAATTAATGATAGCCAGAGTCATATTTGCGGGGAGTGTATTGGGGAACTCAGTCAACAAACACCCTATAATATTCATTTCGAATTATTAGACTCCGAGTTAAAAAACAAAATTGAATATGATTATAAAAACAAACTACGCAATTTAGTATGATATAACTGAAAAACAAAAAGGGACCTTAGAGTCCCTTTTATATAAAAATATAGATTATTAATCTAATTAATAAAATAGTGTAAAATTATGATCTTATTTAATCATTAGAATAAACCCAAACATATTAGGAGAGCAAAAGTTCAAGCTGACCACAATTACTAACACTGTAGCTCTGAACATGCTTCTTTAATGTTTCAGTAGCAATTGAAGCTTTAGTTTTAACTTTCATAAAAGTATATGCTAGCCGATTCGCGATAGCTTTAATAACCCTTCCATCAACACTTTGACCAAGCATTTCATACTTTCTTATTTTTTGTATATTTTCCGTGAAACTAAAATGGTCCGGAATCCCCATTATTCTCTTTATTTCATTAATTGAAAGAAACCGGAAATTCTCACCATTGTCACTTAAAACATGACTATTTGAAGCACACTGACTTGTATACCGTTTCGGAATGCATTGTATCCTTTCTGCATCCTTACCAACAAAAGTTAGTTCCAAACTTCTATCCTTCCAGGCTTCACGACTGTTAAAAGAATCCATAAATTTTCTTACACTCTTCCATTCATGCTGCACACTTGAGCGATCAAGAAAATCTTTTAGTTTTTTCCTTCTGAGTTTAGGAGCAGCTGGAAAGTCAAAGGATAGGAATCTCTCTTCATTCCTAAAACCGACAGCACACGTCCTTTTCCTTGTGGCAAGAGATCCAAAATCCCATGCCTCCAGTTCTTTTTGACCCCAGAATGGATAATCATCCTTTAATAGGTTTTTTAGCGATTCCCAGGCATTACTTTTATAGTATTGAGGAACATTTTCAAAGAATAAAACTTCAGCTTTTGAGGATTGAATAATCTTTGCAGTTGCAAGGACTAAATCATTCATTACATTACCTTCTTGGAAGCCTAAACTACTATGTTCGCTACATGGCGCTGTAATGAATGCCATATCAACTTCAGCTACATCTTGACAATCCCTTAAATCCCCACAGAAAACCGTCGAATTAGGGAAATTATGAAGTAATACTTCAGCGGAATCATCCTCTAATTCTATCTCCTGAACAGCGGAAAAATATCCTGTATCCTCCAAAACGCTAGTTCCCACACCAGCCCCTGCACAAATAGATAATAATTTGATCCGCTCGTTTCTCGGAGTTGGTATAGTGCTGTTTTCAAATAACTTATATTCAAGAGGACGTATAATTACCTGTCCTTTATTGCCTCGTTTATAAACATTAACTTCTATTTTTTGATTAATATCAAGAAAAGAACAATATTTATCTCCGGCAGTATCAACTAGAGGCCGCTCTTTTCCGCTTATCTTGCTCTTTCTACAAGCCACATGAACAGTATGAACATCTTCTCCATCTTCAAACGGAAAATTTTGCAATACTACCTCTTCAGTTAACTCATTTATTTTAATATACACTTCACCTTTCACCTTAAAACCGGCAGCTTCACATACAAGATGTTGAAGGAAAAGTCGAGGTTTCTCTGGCTTCCCTTTTTTTGATACAGTATATACTTTCTTTAACTTTAAATTCATTTGTTATTCCTCCAGTTTAAATTATCCCTGTAATAAAAAAGCAAGGTTCCAACAAAAGAACCTTGCCTTTCTCCCTGTATTTAGATGATAGAGTCAATATCCTCTTGATAAAAAACTCTACGTTTTTCAGAATAATAACCAGGGTTTAATTTTTCCAATGCATCTCCATATGGTTCAATAACATACAAAGGAGATACCTTAATTTCTGACTTAACTATACTATCCATAGAGTTTATAAATTTCTGTATGGTTTGGGGTATAGGTAAGTTGGCAGCGGCCTCAATAGTTTCATCAATCACTTGAGAGTTATAGATATCTGACCAGTAAATATCTATTAATTCTTTTACAACTTTTTCTGTGTTAAAAGGTAATTGGTTAGCACTATTTTTTAACATAGTTTTTCCCCCTAATTTAAAGATTACTACTTGGAGGCTTTACGATATTCTTCCTCCATGATCGGATCATCAAGTACATAGCCATAAAATATGATTTTTAATGCATCTTTCCTTGAATGATTCCTACTGATTGTCATATCTTTATACACTAATTTTAGTAGTGCATCATTTGCTACGAGCTTCTTCATTTGCTCTTCCATGAATACTATTTCGTTATGGGTATCCATATTCTTTCCTCCAATAAAAAAGGTTGATCTTTAGGTTCAGTCTTTCAGAAGGTTTTTGGTTCAGTGTCTCTAAACAAGCTTCAAAATTTTCCCCTGAGGCGTGATTACCTTAACGCTGACTTCACGTCGCGTACGAATTTTTGTAATCGTCGTTACACTGCCATTATCATGCACTTTCTTTTCCTCACTCGGAATTTTTTTCACAAGCTCCAGTCCCTGTACAAGATGATAATTATCTCCCTCTCCAATTTCTCCATTAACGGCTCCAGAAGCTAACAAGAGAGCCAGTTGGCCAACATTTAAGGGGAGAATAGGGTTACCGCCAATTTCTAGCTGGCGTGGCTTAGAACGATTTTTAAAGGCCTGAAAACCTTTACTGTTTCGGATCCCTTCAACAAAGTCTGATTTATTTGCTAACTTGGTATAGAATGTCCTTAACTTTTCTTCTCCTGCAGGAACACTCCACTTTTTATTAGCAGCTACAAAACGGTCTACCGGTGTAACTTTCTCCATCACAAATTCATCAGATTCCATTTGAATAAGGAAGTCAAACAGCTTTTGATTAAATTCCTTATGCTTTCCTGTCTTTTTATTTCCGATGAATATACATTGACGAAAATCATCATAATCATCATCCGAAAATCTCATCATACCTACATTATAAAAATGAGTGGCCAAAAACCTAGCGATCCGCTTATCGGAATAACGATAAGAAGGAATCACATACATTATGAGACCTTGCTCCTTAAGATATTTGGTGTTTCTGTAAAGCTCAGTCCACTCTTTTCTGTCAGCTGATTCATCATCCATCCCTTTCATTGTGAAATCGTATGGGGGATTTAAGTATAAAAATGATACAGCTTCATTTTGAATGACTATTGATTCAATAGGTGCATTAATTGTATGGTCTAATACAGATTTTGCTTTATCTGCTCTCCCCTTATCCAACTCCACACCATATGTAGTAATCCTACAATCCTCTTTCTGAAAGGCAGCTGACAGTTGTTTAAGGATATCACCTTCACCGCATGTGGGATCTAGCCACACTCCGCTTCCTTCAACGTCTAATAACTGAGTGAAATATTCACCTTGTCGTTCAGGAGTGGCAAAGAAACCAGCCCTAATTTTATTTCCTACATGACTCATTTAATAATCCTCCTAAAATATTATTCTTAGTATCTGTCCAAGTCCGAAATCCAGCCTTTTCATAAAAGTCCTGGTAAGGATCGCGAAAAGTATCTAAGTATTCTATAAGCTCATTGAGTTGCTCCCTTGATATCTCACCTTTTTTGTAATGATTCCTTAGGTGTGTCAAAGCAACCACTTTGAACATTTTATCTTTCTCCGCAAACGCACTTTGAATAGCAAAGTAAGCTAAAAAGGGAATGTACTCCTTTGCCTTTTTAAAAAACGGTTCTGTCACTGTTGAGTCGAGATAACAATCTGGCAGATCCAATAAAATTCCTCCTTCATAATTAAAAAAGAAAGGGAAACATATACCCCTTTCTGCATTTAAGATGTCCTTTAATTTTCAATTTGAAGCTCTAAGATAGAACAAATGGCTCTTAAGGAGTCAGACTCCGTGATATCCATTTCTTCGAGTTTAGTAAGCTCCTGTTCCTCCAAAATTACATAAGTATCAGTATGGAGGTAAATTTCTAAATAACCTTCATCTTCTGATTCTTGAAACATAGGAAGAAATCCAAACTTTTCTCCAAAACTTACTTCTAGGTACTCTCGTATCTCCTCAGCACTAGCAGAAAATATACTAGACTCATCTAGTACACGATATTTTTTCATTCTATTCCTCCAAAATTCTTTTTTAAAAAGGAAAAGCGCTCATTCACAAAGGAACGAACGCTTTATTTTCACCAACCTTAAAATGGCCATTCTTCATCGGTTTCAACGCTACCAGGGAACGGGTCGTCATCATGGGATTGGTTATTTTGATTATGATCTCCATTACTATTTTCATTGATACTTTTCTTTGTATCAAGAAAACGTACATCTTCTGCTACAACTTCCATAGTATAAATCTTCTTAGTGTCTTTCATATAAGATCCAGTACGAATAGAAGCAGTAACACTAACTAAACTACCCTTGTCCAGGTATTTATAACAATTGTTAGCAGTCTTTTTAAACGTTTTTATCTGAATAAAATCAGCTTCACGTTCACCGTTTTGGTTTGTATAATTACGATTAACAGCTAATGTGAATAGGCAAACTTTCTGTTCATCACCTTTAATTATAGGCTTTTTTGTAAGTCGCCCCACTAAGTTTAGACTATTCATTAACAATACCCCTTTTCTTTTAAGGAAGTAAAATTACCTTGATGACCAATAATAATGTGATCTAATAAGTCAATCCCTACTAGCTTCCCTGCCTCAGATAATCTTTTTGTGACTTCGATATCTTCCCTTGAAGGATACGGGTCTCCGCTGGGATGGTTATGACCAGCTATTATTGATGCTGCGCTGAGTTTTACTGCCTCACGAAAGATTTCTCTAGGGTGTACAATACTTGCATTTAAAGAGCCTTTAAATATTGTCTTACGCCCAATAACCACATTTTTTGAGTTAAGAAAAAGTACCTCAAAATGTTCTTGATCTAGTGTAGACATATCAGCCATATATTTAGCAGCGTCTTCTGGACTTCTGACAATATAGCATTCCTCAAACTTAAATTTGTTGAGTAGACCAGCAAGTCCAATACAGGCAATAATTCGATCCGCAGTTGATTCGCCAATACCTTCATATTGGAGTAACTCTTCTTTAGATAAGGAAGAGAGCCTTTTAACTCCTAATGAAGACAACTGGCCGGTTACGACTGGATTTGCTTTCGGTCCAATTAATACTGCTAACAAATTTTGTAGAGAAGTATTTTCAAAACCATAAAAGCCTAACTCCTCTTTCGCAATTGCAAAATGATTTTTCATTGTTTCCAACAACCTTTCTTAAAGTCTCTTAAATGCTCTCATAAATTAATAGCCTCTTACTCTTCGATGTCGAAGAAGTACCTTAGAATAGCTTTTTTAGTGCGCTGAATAAAAGAAGGGCTTACCTCATAATTAGTGCTCATATGATAAGTTTTCTCTCCTTTTAATCTCCACATTACAGTTTCTCCAGTTGCATTCTCGACAGCTGCAATAAACAAAAGTATCTCTTGTGTAGCAGACTTCCTATCAATAGACTTTGCGCGAAAATATCGACGCTCCCCATTTCTAAGAAGTATCTCTGCAGAAATTCGATACCTGTCATTTGAGGGTAAAAGCCTGATTTCCTTTCTACAATCCTCAATAACATCTCCTGGTTTTCCTAATAACTGTGACATTGTAACAGCCATTTTCTTTTCCACCTTTCTGGTATATTTTTTTATTAAAACGCAAAAAAGCGCCCTCCAGAATGACTCTAATAAGCACATAAAAAAATGTGTAAAAGAATCGTTCCAAAGAACGCATACGTTTAATAAACATAGCCCGCTAACCAAAGATTGGTTGCTAAAAAATAATAAAATAATAAGATGTTACAAATTTATTTTACTATTATTTGGATTTATAGGCAATATTTATTTATAGAGCCCATATGAGTCTATTGGCTATTGGATACCGTTAAAATCCGTTAACAAAGGCACCAATTTTCATGTTTCCCTACTTCCATTTTATTTAGCGATGAAGTTTATCTGTAGAAGTAAAAATATAGTCGATATGAAATGGTCTTGCATATTTTTTTCGAAAATAGTGGGTAGGCTGTGACTCATCACCATGCTCTTCTTTATAAAAATGATGGTATGTACTAATTATACCCTTGTTTTTTAATAGATTGACCACATCCGTATGAGTACCAACCCTCTTGATATGATCAAAGTTCTTATTGCTATTCCAATCCCCAGCAATAACGCAGGGTTCCTTCAACAAACTGTCATAATATTTTAGGGCTAAATATATTTGACCAATGTAACTTTCAAATTTTGCTTTTGTATTTTGTGACGATACCGCAAAGAGAATAAAATTTCGTTTTCCAGTTACCAACAACGGAATAATATAGCGAAAATCCTTGTTATATAAAGGGTGAAGTTCAATTTTATAATGTTCATTTAATGTAAATATACCAATCCCCTTATTAACTTTCTCACCAAACCAAAGGAATTGATTAACGTCTTGGAGTTTAGTTTGTCCCCATTTTTCCGGAGATTCGGATTCTGGAATAATTAAAATAGCTGCTTGATAGGGTTTTAAGTGTTCCAATTTATCTCTAAAACGCATTGCAGCATTCCAAACAATTAGTTTCATCTAGATACTCCTATATAAGTTTTATAGTATTTAAGGGTTGTCAGAGCTACTGCAAAAACCAACACCGAAATCATTTGTTTTTCCATATACTCATCTCCTCCTTTTTCCTATTAATTAACACAATTTTAAAATATACCGTGAAATTTGTAGATACATAGGCCTGTATTGATAGATATTCTCATTTTCGACAAAAACATAACCCAACCTCAGCCTGGTTTTAACGTACACTTTTTTTATGAAACCAATGAGAAATAAGTTTTCAGCGTGGCTCAACTCTATTTACAGGTCAAGTGACTCACAAAAAAACATCAAACACGTATTTAAGTCAGAAGGAGAATACCAGGCATACAGTCGGTCGCTATGGTCATACAGGTGTACGAAAACCGGTACAGAAACTCTGTCCGGTTCTTTTGTAACTTTCAAAGATAAATAGTGATTCGACTAACGGCGAAAAGAAAACACCTCTCCAAAGAAAGGTGTTTTTTATCAGCTGTCCTGTTTTATAAACGACTCCAGTTCATTCACCTTGTCACCATTCGTTAAGTGTGACACTCCAAAAGAATTCCCTTTGCCGCCCTTATTGATGGCAACGTCCAAATCGTTGAGTAATTGTCCCATGTATTGATACGCCGTCTCCATGCTTGCCGGTACGGGTTTCCAATCCTCAGCATGTTCAAGGTTGTCCTTTTCTTTCCCCGTATCATCGATATGGGCGGTCCGTTCAAATTGATCATGGCTTATTCCAGCTGCAAGCATTCGCAAGTTGGCAAAGTCCTCATCGAAACTTTCATTTTTGTCATCAATATAGTGCTGCATATTTTCATAGAGATCATTGGCTTTTGTATAATAAACAAATCCAACATCTTCTTGCTTTAATTCATCAAAACTTTCCTCCGGTGCCCGATTGAACTCCGCCGCCATTTCAGCAATCCATTCTTTTGCTTCCGGAGAAAATTCAACCGTATCATTTTCAACCGCGGCTGGCTGATCGTCCGTTTTCGCAACCGATTTAGCGTCATTTCCATTACATGCCGTCAACAATCCGGCTACTAACATACCGACCAATCCGATTTTAATGATTTTCAAAAACAGTCCTCCCTTTAACAGAAACCATGACCCGCATTCTTCTAAAATGGATGATGGCAATCTTCTAATATTTCACATATCCATTATATTCGTCTTTCCAACCATCTACAAGAGTTCTCGCAATGTTTTGAACTTAATTATGATATACTTTGTGCGATAGGTTCTCAAAGGTAAGGGAGGGTTAAATCAAATGATCAAACGTAATAAGATGGCCATCATTGGCCTTGGTGTCAGTGTATTCCTTCTGCTCATACAATTGGTGATGAATACAAAGGGTGTTTACTTTCAACTAGGGCCGCCATCCAAAGGCATCGGGCATCATACCATAAGCGCCTTGCTCATTATTGCAGCCGTCATTTCAGCGGTATATATGTTAACGGATAAAGGGATGAAATGGATGGCGATAGGGGTTGGGATCTTTTTCATCTTAGTGACTAGCGCACCGAATCTGCTCATGGAAACCAAATACACCACGTTCTCGTCACCCGATCAAAGCGAAAAATTTGTGGTAATCGAAAAAGGGTATGTCAAACTTTACCAGATTTCCAATTCAGGCTTATTCATGACCGCTTTGACCAAGACCAGGCTCGATGTCGATCGGGAATACAAACCATTTTCGGAAGGGGCCTATGAATTGGAATGGGAGTCACCCAATACATTAATCGTCCATTATGCTTTTAATTATAAGCACCAGTTTAAAACGATTGAATTGCAATACCAAAACGATTAACTCGACGCCAAATTCAAAGAAGAAAGGCTAACCGCCATATGGTGGTTAGCCTTTTTGATTCGAGAACTCTATTCTTCGTTTGATAGCCGAACAAGGATGTCCTTGAAGGCCCTAGCCACTTCTTCTCCTTGCTCAATCGAATAACCAGGAGTCTCGAATGCAAACATGAAAAGCCTTCGAATCTCCAACATACCCGCCTCATCCGATGTCAGTACGTACGTGCTTTGAGATTGTACTACATTAGGGTCTCCCGAGAATCGGCTTTCAAAGAACAGACTGAACCGTACTTTATATCTATCTTCATAGTAATGTCGCAATAAACTATTTATTGGCTGCGGGATATTGAGGAGCATATTTCCGATGTTCACCGCATCCACATCCCCTATAAAATCGGTCATTGAAAACCTACTCTTGGTTTCATCGAGATGCCCAATTAGGTGTAATGCTGCGTCATAAGCTGAGTCGAAACCCTCTGCAACCGCAGATGTCCCAGCAGCGTCAACCAAATCCCCGGCCCAACCAGCAAAATCCACAATGGCCTTATTGATCGTTCCATGATGTAAAACACTATTCAGGGTGGCTGCTAAATGATAAACACCTATATCGACCTTAAATTTTGGATCGTAGATTTCATTAATGGGTGGGTTATTTAATTGACTATCTACCTTAGCCATAAATTCGTCATCCAAAAAACCAGCTGCCATATTCCAAAGAGATCCAAAATAACGCTTTCCTCTCAGATATTGGCATACGAGTATATTTGCCTCTGGAATATCCCCACCCGTGTGATCAAACGCAATATCATAGATTTTATCCACTAAATCAAAGAATACGTGGTTCGACATGTCTGGATTGTCAGGGTATTGAGCTTGAGGGTCTACTTTGCTTTCCCCATTGTATCTGCCAGACTTGATATTGTTGTCAATTTCGATTTGGCCTGTACCAGAACCGATCGAAATAGTGGAAATTTGGTCAAAAGCCCAGTTCCCAGGGAGGGGGTAACCAAGGTTACCACTATATCCAGTGGACATGCCGCTCACAAAACTTGTTGTGGCCAACCCTTGCGCAGAAACTCGGATACAAACCGCTCTTGGTCCGTAAACCCCGATTTTATAAATACCCCCAAGATTACTCATTCTCTCGTTCACCCCAATAAAATAAGGGATGATATTCTCTGTTATTTCGTGACCAAGGACGTCAAAATCCACAGCAAAATAAATGGTTGTACCCTTCAAGAAGCCATACTCCCTGGCGGCATTCAACGCCGCCTGAGCGTCAATGCGACCTTGTTCAAGACTGAAATAGTCCAAATAACTCCCTATAGTTTGATAAATCGGGAAGACTGTCAATCCAGCATTGAAAATGTTCTGCAGCTCACCCGGTTGAATTTTTTTATTTAACGAGGAATTAGGCACATTCGTTAAGTAACGCCCCACTGTCTGATACCCCGCCGCTTTTAGTGCTTCTGCCCGCGCAGGGGTAATCATGGTTACACAATCACAAGCGGTGCCTTTTCTGGTTGAATCCCCGGTACTCACTAAAGCGGAAAGCCATGTTTGCTTTCCAGTGACACCATCAGCAGGCAACATGCAAAAACTTTGAAAACTCAGTACGGCTTGTCTGACGGCACTGTCGTAAATCCCGCTAAAGGCTCCAGGGTCAAACCCGTTCACATAGAGGGCATATTGGAGCAACTTAACAAAGTTGCCACTGCTACCTAAACTTAATGTCGGCAATCGGTCCCTGGTCGTCGGACCCACGCTGCCTGTTTGAAGGCTTGGCTCAATCCCTTCTTCTGTTTGAATGCCATAGATCAACGCTCTATTCGTTCCTCTTTGATAATGGCCGTCACATGGCTGCACGCCGGACGTTGTATAATATTTGTTATTCAATTCCTGCTGCATTTGCCGAATTCTAGGATCGCCGCCGATTGTCAGAACATAGGCATCCATGGTCAGGAACGCTTTAAACACGTAATCATATACTTTTCCGTTACGAACGGGCAATCCCGCATCGGTTTGCAGTCGAATCACGGCATTCTTTAAGTTCTCATCAAAAATTCCATGGAAGCGGCCTGGATCATAACCTTTGCAATAACAAGCCCCCTGTAGGATTTGAACGATATTTTTCCCTTTCGTCGTTTCGGGTACTTTCCCTAATTCCATTTCACCCCAAGCCTTATAAGCGGAACTTGTACCAGGTCCAAAATTGTCGGCCGGGGTTCCAATCCCCAATTCAATCTGCAGGGCACGCGTGAGGGCATATACCGTTGACCACCCTGTTTTTCCGTTTTCCGGAGCTGGCACATAACCGTTTCGTCCTCCATATGTGCTGTTGACCCATTCTTGAACCATTAAGACCATTAAATCCATATCCAAACACTCCTTCGTTTTAGTTTGTACTTACTCATAGGAACTTCGGGGAAGCGTTCCCCACGTTCCTATGAACAGCTACTTAATAGAGAAAGACTCCCATGGATAAATACAACCCGTTTAAACAATTTTTTTCCCGTCCCCCAAATCTCATGTAT
This sequence comes from Cytobacillus oceanisediminis, assembly GCF_004366035.1. Taxonomy (GTDB): domain Bacteria; phylum Bacillota; class Bacilli; order Bacillales; family Cytobacillaceae; genus Cytobacillus; species Cytobacillus oceanisediminis_C. The sequence goes on along the minus strand of NZ_SOEE01000011.1, from coordinate 92,667 downwards.
GATTCATCGCTGCGTAACGTCTCGTTCTTTGAGTTGCTCCATCACTTGAAAATAGCCTGGAGTGTTTTCCACATCAAAATTTTTTATACAAAGCAACAATTTCATTTTGATCTCTTGCGATAAATCTTCCCTATCCTGATGGTTGGTTTGGTTCAGGGAAGATAGGATTTTCGGGGAAAACATCTCGATAACCCTATTCATTGATTGAACATCCGTCTTGGATCGTTTTACAAGCGTGTATAAACTATCTCTCATATATGTTCCTCCCTCTTACTTGCCGTTTCGAGAAAATCTCTCATTTTCTTCAAAGCCCTCGCATGACTTTTTGAAACCGCCTGCTGGGATCGGTTTAATTTATGGGCTATCTCTGAGTCGGTCAAACCATGAAGATAGGCCAAACTTATAATTTGGCGCTGATTTTCCGTCAATTGCCGATACCCCTCGTATAGCCAATAATTCGTAAGCTGATCCTCGATCCCGAATGACATCTCAATCTCACTAAGTTCGTTCTTGAACTCTGTTGTCGCCAGCACATCGAGGAATGATGTTTCTGTTTCGCTGCTCAAAGGTTTATCCAAGATCAATCTAAACCTATCGGCATTTTGCCTATGCCTCTTATCAAAGTTGATGGAGTGAAAATGAATGGTCTTAGATAGATAGCTAGTAAACCTGATCCGAAAGTAAAATTCCTTAAACGATTCATCTAATTGATGGATTAAATGATCGGTTGGGTCTTCAATTAACTGTTTTAATAGCTCCATATTTTCCGGAATGGCCAAAAATGAATGAATGATAGAGTTTTTCAATTGATCTTCGTTCGCCTTCAAATACCCTGTCAAATCCGTCGATAAATTGCGCATTTTCAAACGCCCCCCCCCTGTCCGGAACGTATGTTCGTATTAAAGACCAAAAAAAATAGGTCTTTCCTATTTGACTAGCTTTACCTCTCTTAAATTGTACCAAAATTTTGTATAATTTTGGAGAATTTACGCAGACGATTTCATTTTTCCTAATTTTTGTTTATGACCTCCGCTAATTTCAGTATGACTTCTTCTAACTTTTCCAATTTCCTCTCAAACCTCAAAAAGAGGTAGATCGTAATCACAATAGGGAATCCAAAGTTGCCCAGAATAGTAGTCCATAAAGGAATATCGATTGTACTCATAAAAAATCCTCTCTTTATGCTTATTTTTTTCCTACCTAGTAGATAAAGAACGTTCGGCACTAGATTTTACAACCCTTAACACGATTTTTTTTATATAAAAAACCTCCCAGGCAAAAAATCACATGAGAGGTTCCTTTTCATATTCTTGTGTCGTCACTCAGCTGGGAATAGCAGGCGCTTAGTGTCTAAACACTGGCGAATAGCAAACGCGAGCACCAGACGCATTTGGCTCTACTTTTAGGCGATAGTCAAAATTGTTCCTAGATAAATTGAATGTTTGGGAGATCCCATCGTTACTGTATCCGGTGCGTGATCCTGAATCAAACCACTGCCCGATATTATGATCCCATCGTTGCAATGTCATCGTGTATTTGAATGTACATGGGGTATTCACACGGACACTGCCAGAGATGGCACTTGCTGAGTAAGATGAACCGCAGACGGTCACCCTTGTTTCACTTGAACAGATACCTGGATACGTTTCTTTACATGCCATTTTGTTCCACACTCCTTAATTGTTTTGGTTACGTAATCATAAAGAGCCATGGCGGTTCCTTTTCACAACCGTTCGGCAAAACTTTTTTATGATCGGTATTTTGTACTTGGGTAATAACAAAAGAGAAGCCAAATTGAACCCTGTATAATTAAAGAAAGCAAAAAAGAACCAAGGAACTCTTCTCAGTTCTTTGCTCTGCCAAATTAATTTCATCATGGATTTTTTTCTATTTTTCGGAAAATATATTGATGAGGTGATTAGATGGAATTTAATTTTGAAATTATCAAACAATCATATAATGTTTTAAAGGTGGATTACCGCCAAGACGAAGGTAAAAGGTATTTTGTATATGGATATCGAAATGATGAGGCAGAATACGTCCCCTCAGTTTTTTTAAACTCTGGGTAGTGTCCATCCTCAATGAACTTTTCCATTAATCTTGCAGCTGGTATTCTACTCATTTCTTTCACTCCATTAGGTTCCCTTATCTAGTATTGGGAACCTGAGAATAAGTTCCCCACTAGAAAGGGAGTATGGAGTTCTAAGATTAAGCCACTAAAACAATGACCTCTGGTTCAAAAATTGACCAAGTTAAGAAAACTTTCTTGGCTTGTTCCTGGTTTTCTGCATATAAGTAAACGGTTTCATGAAGTATACAATAGTAAGAGATTTGGTACAGAGATAAAGGTCTCCAGTTTCCCGCTTGTTCTGCATGTTCAATCTCCTGCAGTTGGTTTTTGATCTTTTCGTCTCCAATAATGTTTCCATGTTCTATGCGTAGAGATATAGTATTTTCAGGTCCCATAACTACAACTAATGGACAATTTCGTATCGTATGAAGAAAGCTACACAGATTATCCTCATTCACAATTACATCCTTAGCAAACTTATGGCCGCTTAGTAAAACTCTATAAATAATTGATTCCATTTTTAATCCCCTCCAGGTTAATAAGTAATTGAAAGTTCAGTTTTAGATTGTAAAAGCTCAGAAGAAACTGAACGAATATCTCTACCATGTTTAGCCTTTAAAATTTGGCGAACATGCATATCATTAACAGCTGATAATACTTCCTTTTTCATGACCCAACCCTCTGTTTTATGAACATAGAAGGAAACCTGGTAAGCATTCCGATGGCACCTATCCCCGTTAAAGAATTCCTGGCTAGGTAATACAGCCGATACTTTATCAAGTTTAAGAAAAATGGGTGGTTTATCTTCTCCTTGCTGAACATCAATCCACGCTGGCTCATTTAATATGAGATGATGAATATGAATATTGCCCTGAATTACGACTTCACCATTTCGATAGATCTTTTCAGAAGTAACAATAAACTGCGTTGCATCTTTAGTGTAAAACTCAACCATTATGCGATATCATCCCTTTGAAACGAAAACAGATTGAAATCATTCGGCTGCAGTTCTTCCCGAATAAGATCAATCTGTTTTATACAATCCGCCAATATTAGTTTTTTATTTTTTCTGCTATGAATTTTAATTGTCACTGAGTCATTTACTAGAACAATGTTAATTCCATCTTTGAAAAATAGCCCTCTGGCATCTATCATTTTAAATGATGGCCTTTTACGCATCTCTTTCATCCAATTAGCATGGAACATTGATGGATGTTCAAGTATAAATTCAATCCCTGTTACATATGCACCGAGGCATCCTAAAGATAGATCAAATAAATACAACCCTCCAGATAAATCACAATTAAATGTAATTCGATACCCTTCCAGCGAAGTTCTAGGCTGGTTTTCAAATGACTCAATACGAAAAGTTGAACCATCAATAGCCCATTCAAATCCATTTCTCACCTGTTTGAAGTGGATACCCTTTAAAGCTTTTCCTAACTGTTCAGGCTCAATCGGAGCAAAGCATGTTAACTTAAACATAACAATCTCCTCCATTTCGCCAGAAAAAATTAGCCTTTGTTGTAAACATTAACAACACAACCCTTCCATAAAGTTTTTACTTTATAGTTTTAATGATTCTAATGGGCCCCCTCTAAAACACAAAAAACGCCCTTTAGAATGTTCTAAAATAAACACAAAAATAGTGCTTTCTAGATCATCCCAAAGGACGCATATGTTTTATATAAGGACCCGCTAACCTAAAAATGGTTGCAATAAAATGACAAAATCAATAAAAACTATAGTTTGATTTTACCATTTCTCACCATCCTAGTTCAAGCTTTTAAAATGTTATGACAAGCTTCCACAAACTTTTGTTCATCTGCAGAAATCTCCAGTAAGTACTCAGCTTCTTCTTTTGTAATGTATACTTGTTGGTCTACCCCTTCCTCATAAGACAAATTTAACCCTGTTAGATTTTGTTCATTAAATTCATTAATATAAGATGTCAAAATTTCAGGAGTAGTAAGAGAAATACCGTTCTTTATTTCTTTTTCCTCTTTTGTTATATAAATGAGTTCAATAAGGTTATTATTTTCTTCATTTCTAAAAATTGTTCTCTTTATATAAAACAGTACATTTAAAATGACTTCTTGTTTCAATTCTATCATCCCTTTAACTATAGATTTTCTTAGTTTTAATTTACAAGATGAATGCAGGTTTAATTGTATTTTTCCACAATAAATTAGAGTACAAATTTAAAAACAGTTGCTATCAGTGGTTATTTTCCAATTGATTTATCTGGATTTTTAAATGATCAGTAGGATAAACCTGATGATACTCTACTTTATCTTAAGCTAATTATTCCCCCTAATAATATAAGGTTCCATAAAATTTAAGATACTTTTGTTTAATAAAGTATACTAAAAAATTCCTTTTCTTAATAGCGAACACAAGTTCGTGATATACATAAAATGTTAAACTAGAATGGCTAATTTATAATACATTTATCCTTGTCTAGAGTAAATATTTTCTTGTAACAAATTTCTTAGGATTTTATGCACATTTGATACTTACCCTCTAATTTTTTTAACAATATCAGTTCCCGTTCAATATACCTACTGCATTTTCATAGATATTTCAATTAGTTATTCAATAAAAGTGGAAAACAACTAAAAAAATTTGAGAAGTTTACCTTTGGCCAACAGATTAAATATGTACGAACAATAAAGAAAATAAACCAAAATGAACTAGCAAAGGGAAATTGTTCGATTTCATATCTATCTAAGATAGAAAACGGAGTCATTTACCCGAGTGAAGAAATTAAAAATTTATTAATTAAGAAATTAGGTATTGAGGATAGCACTCTTAACAATGAATTTGGAGAAAGAGAGATTCAAGAATTTTGATAGATAAAGCAATTGATCTTTTTCAAGAAATTTTAAGTAAGGAAGATCAATTGACCCCTTATGTTCACGTTCAAACTATCCTTTCTTTAGTTAAGGAACTACAAAAAAGAAATAACAATAAAGAGGCATTTCAGCTAGTTCAAAAAGGCTTTTAATTGTTGATTAAACACCCTGACTTAAAAAATCAGTTTTATTTAGAATTTAACTTTTATAATCTATTATTGCTTGATAAATATGAAGAATTACAGAAATTATTGTTCTCTAAAGTAGTTCCAGCGTTGGAAATGGAAAAAAATATTTTTCCTTATCTAATTACTGTCTGTTTCTGGGGGAGCACTATTATGCTAATGAATAATATAAAAATGCTGCTAAATATTTTGCGTATTCAAGAGAATTTCTTAATAAATCAAACCTAACCAAAAAAAAGGAGTGTCACCATGAATAGGAAATTGCTTGTAACCTTTTCTATTACTATCGGATTGCTAATGAGCGGCTGCTCAACTGAAGCGAATTACTCTATAGATATTCTTAATAATTCTGAGAACATTACAACTGCTAAGGACGATGAAATTCTCCCACCTCTGATTGTTACACCAAAGCCTAAACTTGAAAAGAAAAATTATGTATAAAAAGAAAAAACTCCATTGCTACATTTGGTAGCTGTGGAGTTTCTTTATTGATTAATACTTTCTATGAAGCTTAAACGCTTTATAAGAATCTGCAAGAATTTCTATTGGTACACTGTCTTTTTTGATAACCCCGTTTGTATACTTTACTTCAAATTCAAAGATAGCCGGCCCTGGCTTTATATTTGTTGGGTATTCTATAAAAGCAGGGTCATACAACTCTCCTTTATAAAGAATTGAGGTAGTTTTTCCTAGTCTGACTGTTCTGTTAATTGATACAGAATTAGCCTGTGTTGCCTTTAGTGTACTTTTAACATATTCGATTGGGTATGGTGAAACATCAGCTTCTAACAAGAATTTTTCTCCGCTATAGAACTGATTATCTTTGTGACCTAATGACTGGTGTTTATTGTGCCAATCTGGGGTGTGTTTGACGTAACCTTTTAGGGTTAGAGGTTTTACATTCACCCAGGTTGTAACCTCAGTCTCATCATATCCGTCATCGGAGGTTGCCCGGAATATATATTTCTTATGTTTGGAAACAAAGCTGTAGCAATGTTCGGTATCGGAGACTACTTTTGTTTTAGTAAGTACAGTCTTTTCCGCTGTTCCCTCTTCTGTAATAAAGATTTTCACATCCATCTTATGACCATCAGAATCATGAACCCTCATGCAGACATTAATTGCATCTCCTTCATAAGGATCACTTGGGTCATACGTCAATGTAATTGTTGAAGGTCTGTTAACCACTTCGATTGTTTTAGTGATGGTGTCTGTAGCGTTATAAGTATCTTTAACAGTTTGTTTTATGGTATAAACACCAATTAATTGCAAACCATTAAACGTCGGATTAGCAGCGGAAGAAATAACTTTACTGCCATCAGGCTTCGTTAACTCATAAACGTATGTTAATTTATCACCATCAATATCAGAAGCAGTAGATGTAATTTTAATTGATTCATTGGTAAAATATTTTGCTTTATCGGTTTTGAATCCTGCAGTAGGCGGTCTATTCACGACTTCTACCGATTTTGTAATGCTATCTGTTGCCCCTTCAGGATCCTTTACGGTTTGAGTAATAGTAAAGGTACCAGGCTTATCTAATCCAGTAAAAGAAGGATTAACGGAAGTACTGGTTACCTTAGTGCCATCTGCTTTTACAAGCACATAATGGTAAGTCAGTGGGTCTCCATCCGGGTCAGTGGCAGTCGAAGTAACCTTAATGGTTCCATCACGACAATAGGTTGTTTTATCTGTATTAAACCCAGCTACTGGAGGGTTATTGAACTTATAAGCTCCTTTATACGTAGTGGACACGTTACCAACATAATCTTCAGATTGTACATGAAGGTACCATTGCCCTTTTCCTGATTTCGTTACTACATAATTTGAGTTGGTTGACCAGGAAGACCACTGCGATTCAGTTGGAGTACTAGAGGATTGTGTCCAGACATATCGGGATCTTTTATAACCAGAATGAGCATCGTTAAATTTGAGTCGAACCTTAATGCTCTCCTTGCTCCAATCTCTATTAGAAAAATCAGCTGTATCTTCATTATTTCGGTATTGAATAACTGGACCTGCATCATCAACGCCAAGTTTCATATTTGTAGATTGGTAACCTTTAGCCGCTTCATCGATTACAACATTGCTAATATTGTCGACGTTATCTTGATAATAATATTGGATATCATAAAGGTGGCCGTGTGTTTTGGGTACCACAGTCCAATTCACTTTTCCATAACCTGTTTGTTCTTGTCTGTTAGCCGCTTCAATAACTGCGTGTGAACTTTTAAAGAACGAGTCCTGGTGATTAGTACTTTCACTAAAATAGTGGCTGGAACGCACATCGATATTGTTGCCTGCCAAACGTAAATATTGTCGCTTATTTCCAGAATCACCGTCATGCTGCCTCAATTGTACTGTGACTTTATCATCAGAGTTTACCCAATAAACATTATTGTTAACGTATTTGGCACCGGTTAAGCTATGCGATATATGAGAAGGAGAAACGCTATCAACACGTAAATTCATACCTGTGTCTCCTTCACCGGTATCGTATCCTCTACCATTGTTTACATTATCAAAATAGTGATATTGGATATCGTAATTATGTCCATGTGTTTTTGGGGTAACACTCCATTTCACAGTACCATAATCAGTATTTTCGGTCCTATTAGCTTCATCGATAACAAGGTGGTTACTTTTAATCCAATGGTTGTTATAATCTGAAGCAGCGGCGAAATCATGGCGAGATCTAACCTCAACCCCACTTCCTAATAATCTAAGATATTGGTATTTGTTTCCGGAATGAGGGTCCCTCTGTCTTAATGTAATGGTTACTGATTCATTTTCTCTTACCCAATAATCATTTCCGTTAATATATCTTGCCCCTGTAAGACTGTTTGTTATATTAGTCGGAGCGACGCCATCAACACTTAATTTAAGACCGGTATTTCCTGAGCCAGTATCATATCCTACAGCATTTCCCACATTATCAGTGTAATGGTACTGGACGTCATATGTATGGCCATGTGTTTTAGGAGTGACACTCCATTCGACTTTTCCATACTTGGTATTTTCAGTCCTTTTTGCTGCTTCAATTACTAAATGATTACTTTTGACCCAATGGTAGTTATGGTTAGTGGCATCAAAGAAATCATGTCGTGCTCGAACCTCAACCCCACTTCCAAGTATTCTTAAGAACTGCTTTTTATTTCCTGATTCTTTATCGTATTGGCGGAGCATTACAGTCACCGTATCATTAGGTTGAACCCAATGATTACTGCCATCTCGATAACGATGATTAGTGATACTATCGGCAATATGTTCAGGTGGATCGTTTTCAGTAATATATGATATTCTGGCCTGATCTCCTGAAAAGCGCCAATAAGAAGTGGCAGCCCATTTGGTTTTATTGCTATCTTTAGGGCTCCTTACTCCATACCATACAGCTGTTTGAGATTCCTCCGAATCAACACGAGTATAAGTCGTATTGTTTGTAAAGTAACGATCAGACCCTAACTCATCCCGTACACTTGCAGCTGCTTCACGTGGTTTGGAACGCCTTAAAACTTCATCGGTATTCATCGTCAGTTTATTGGTGTTTTGTCCGCTAGATAAAGAAATGCTCCCATATTTAAAATCTCTATTTGAAAAATCAAAAGGAACTATTAGAGGTGTATAGACAATATGAGAGTCTACCTTTTTTATTAGATAGAGGGACCAAACAGCATCTTTACTGTCGTCAGGGAATAATTCATTAAGAGGTAAATAAGCATCAAATCCTACACTTTCATAACGCATATTACAATCATAGTTTGGAGTATTCGTTGTTGAAGCGGAACATTCGTTATAGATACCAGATCCTTGGTTATTGTACTCAAGATCTTCGGTAGCATATAATCCTCGTTGCTGTGCTTTAAATATTTTTATTGCCCCGGCTCCACTACCAGCAACTTTTTGAGCTGCGATGTAGGTTTCGTTATTAGAACTTAAATGCCGTTTATGTCCAAAAATTACTGACCAGCCTCTAAATTCTAAATAAGGTTGTGTTCCCGTGCCGTTAAAATTCTTGTTAACGATACGTTGTCCGCCAGATATATATTTGTTGTAATATACATCGTAAATGAGCATTCTCCCGGTGTTCTCTTTGTAATATTTCCCACCAGGCGTTTTATTCCACCCACTTCTTACTGTACTTGGAACATCAAATGGAGAATATTCAGCGGAACTTGCAGAGGGGAGGAAGAAAATACTTCCCCCTACAAGTAAAAAGAATAGAAATGCTATTAATTTGAATTTGATACGATTCAAATCTATCTCACCTTTCTAAATTTGAAAAACCAAATAACTCCTCCAATCGCCATTAAGATTAATAAGGAAAAGCCAACCCAAATTTTATTGTTACTAGAATTTGTGTTGCTATCACTGGAAACATCTTTTAAAGCAGATTGACTATTAATTTTTTCTTCTGTTTGAAGTGATTTTTCTTCTCCATCACCACCGTTATCCTCATCTTGATTTATAGAATCTTCAGATGACTTTTCATCTTCAGATTTGCTATCAACTTTTTCTTTTGCTTCTTCATCATTGGAGTTTTCTTTATCTCCAGAAGGTTTGGTTGAGGCATTCGCCACCTCTTTTACTTGATTTTCAGTGACTGATTTAGAATTTTCCTCATTGCCTTTTGCCTTTGTTGTTGTTGCGGTATTTGTTGAAGTGTTTTTACTGCTTCCACCGCTATTAGATGAAGTTGATGTCTTATTTGTTTGACTTTGAGTTTCTGTAGGTTTAGACACCGGCTTCGTTGTCGGTTTTGACTCTGGCTTAGGCTGTGGCTTAGGCTCAGGTTTAGACTGAGGTTTCGGTTCTGGCTTTGGTTGTGGTTGTGGTTTTGGCTCAGGCTTAGGCTGTGGCTGTGGCTTTGGTTCTGGTTTAGGCTCAGGCTTAGGCTCTGGTTTCGGTTTCGCCTTCAAGATAGTTGTTACAGTTAGTTCCGCTTGAAAAGGCTCCTCGAAGATAGATATTGTGAACTTTTGGCCGCTTCTTGTTACTTCAGTAGTAACGTGGCCAACAACATGAAAGTTATTAGCGCTTGCAGAATAAAAGCCGTTAACCAACCCATTGCAGGGACCGGTTGCATTTGCCCAGTTGTTTTCTGTATGAATATCCGATTGAATTGTCATACTGCAACTAGCCTTTGAACTTGCTTCTACGGAATTACTTTGAAAGATCCCTCCTATATTTGCAGCTAATAGTGTTGCTAACGTTGCCTTCATAAATTTTCTCATTCGTCTTCCCCTTCTTCCTCGAGATTTTTCCTCAATTTTAGTTGAATTCTTTTGTCTCAACATGTGTCTTCCCCCTATATTTTTTTTCACAAAAACAAAAACGGCTCTTTGGTAGAGGTTTTTAGGCAATAGTAAATAAATACTATTATCCTTGTAAACCTTAAGTCCCAAAGAACCGCTCTTTTTGTGAATCCGCTAACTCCAAAGTAGGAGATGCAATAAAATAGTAAAAGCTAACATTTGAGACTATTATATTAAATTTTGGAAGACTTTTCAAACATTGATTTGATATGAATACAAAAAAACCCGAACAAACGATTGAATAAGTTCAATCATTCATTCGGGTTTTTCCCGTTAGCCATATATTAATTTAATCATAATACATATGGGTATTATGGGTCAATTAAATAAGAGCCATTATTTATTTTTTATATTCATAAACCGCTGCCTGCCTTATAAAGCTCGAATCTCCGACAAACCAGCGGGGGCTTTCAGTACTAATAACTGCTATGACACTAGGACCATCAACCGTTTCCATAATCTTGAATTGGTCATTAACGTAAGTAAAAGGATAGGTCCTTGGATAACTATCATCTATAAATTCAAGATGCAAAAGAAATATATCATTCTTATAAAAAGAATTTTTATTTGGTGTATAAACAAATCCGGAACCACTTTTAATATCTAAATTTTTTTCCAAGCTGGATTTAAGATTGTCTATGGCCTTATCCTGATCAAAAACAATTCTCCCATTTCCCAGCTGCTCAGGATTGACAGCTAAGGCAGCATCATGAACAGCTAACTCTAGGGCGTTTTTAAGTTGCCTTGTAGCTGTTTTGTCAGCATCGAGATTAAATTGGATTTGAGTTATAAATGCGAATAAGAGAATAAATAGAATGGTTCTAAGTGTAGTGGCCATACAAATAACTCCTAATTAATATATTCACTTAAGATTTTCGTTTCCTTTTTAAAAGTACTTGGACCTTGATTAAAAATATCTAGGATAAAAATAAAACTTCTTGGGGCTTCGATACTTGCTTCTATATATTGGTTACGGGGTGTTAAAGATTGTGTGGCTGTTACCCTTATTTTTGATTCATCAAAGTTATACCTATCTACTAAAGTATCTTTCATTTCGTCAATAATAGCGGGAGTGAAGCGGCCTTCTATCGAGGCTTTCTTTGCACCTTCAGTGAGAACTACTTCTACTGCCTCTCTATGCAGGCTATCCAAGTAAGCCAGGATTGGAGCAAACATAATATTAATGACAATAAAAAGTGTCATCCATTCTCCTAATGTTTTGGACAATTTCATAACCTCCATTTGGACAAGAGGGAGGTTAATCTCCCCCTGCCCATAATTTTTGATGTCAAGGAGTATTAGTTGTATTACCAGCTCCGCTTGGGAGATTGCTATTTGCTCCAGTAATATCGTTTGAATAATTGGTTGTTTCGGATCCAATCATGTTATAGCCGATAAAGAATAGGAAAGCGCTGATAGATACTACCGTTACTGCAATTTTTAAGAAGGTGGATAAAGTTTGATTCATGTTTAAATTCCTCCAATAATAACTAATTTATTTAAATTTTATTTGGTGCTCAGTTTTCAGCATTTCTTCGTGATACTCATTTTTTTGCTTCAAAGAATCATAGGCAACTCCAAAGAGAAGTCCTGTGATAAGAATTACGATAGCTGCCATTAACATAAAAGTGGCTAATGATTTATTCATGCCTTTTCTCCCTATCCACTATTTGTTATGTAATCAGCAATGGAGTCTGAAAGGATGCTCATATCAGTAAACATGGCTCCGAAAATAAAAGCGCTTATCACTACTGCAGTGATGGCAATTTTCATAAATGTGCTTAGAGAAGTATTTATCGACATCACCTCCTTAAAGGATTTTTAGGTATATTACATTCGGGAAGATTTCAAAATAACTGATACCATTGTTACGATTACTACAAGGAAATTAAGGATTATCAGAAAATGAGTTATTTTAATGGGAATTCCTAATAGATCAGTAGTAATTTTTCTCTTTCTTCGATAGTTTTCAATTTGCGAACGAACAAACATATTATGCATTCCTCGTAAATGTCCCAAAGCGGTTTTTCTGTCTAAGTCATCTAAATTTTTAATAACACCTATTAACGCCTGGGACTCTTTTGAATTAAGCTCTTTTTCAAACTGCTCTAACGCTGCTTTTGGTCCTTCATCGTTACTCCAGGAAGTAAGAAGTTTTGTGAGTGGTTTGTCCAAAACAACGAAGTAGGGTTTAATATTTCGCAAGATATTATAGGTATTGATCCTGCTGATGTTCATCATTTCAATCTCGTTAATTAGTAAGTCATATAACATAAAAACTTCCGCGTGCTTTTTTGCTTGGTGGTATTCGATAACTCTCTTCATCAAATAAACAAACAAAGAATATGGGTTGCTTGGTGCAGCCAGGAGAGCAAGTAATAAGATGATAACAGCTGCTACCATTGTTAATTTTTGCGCTCCCCCATTAATGAGAATCGGGAGAATTACGTAGTATGTAGTTAGGAAAAGGATGAGTCCAAAAGTAACAAGATAGTATTTCAAACCATTAATACCTAAAGGATACTGAGCAAGCTTAAGCCATTCCTCTGCTTTAGTTTCTTTTGAACTATAAATAAGCTTCTCTTTATTCTTTATTAAGCTACTTCTGAAACGGATTCGGGTTTGTACTCTTTCTGCTTGTGAACTTAATCCTGTATAAACCAATACACCGGCTAAACATGATAAAAGAAAAGAGAGTGTATACATTACATACGGAAGATATTTAAAGAACATTGTCTCAGCCAGGGGTAACACTCCTCTTCTTATAAGTCATTTTTCGGCCTTTTCAGGAATGCCGAAATAATAATGGAGAAAACAACTCCTAATAAACAAACTGAAAATAGTAGGATTGTCCATTGGCTACCAAACTGCAGTTTCCACCAATCCTGGGCACCAGAAGAATAGTACCCAAGGATAAGCGAACCAATAAAAACCGGAATGGTTAAATATCCATTGTAAACAGAATCCATTGTTTGAGATTTTTCTTCTTCTAACATTTCTTCTGTTTCTTCCATCTGCTTTGTTAATACCATTAAGGCATTAAGAACCTTTTCGTTATATAGGTAAGCCTTTAAAATAATACTTCCTAAGCGTTTGGACCAGTTTGTCCCTGCTGTATAAGTAAATACCTGAACACTTTCACGCAATTCATACTCATTTCTTGAGACCTGAAGATCAGAAATTAACTTAACGATTACTTTCCTTAATTCTGGACTCCTAATATCTTTTTGAGTTTCAGATAAAGCATGATACATATCGTTATGCATTGTATTGTAATTTTGAGTAAGTTTTTGTACAATGTTCAGAAATTCCAAACTCATGAGATACCGTATTTTATTAAGTTTTAACCTTAAGAATAAATAAGGGATTAAAAGTAATAGAAAGCCAAACATCACTGATACAAAAATATCTCCAAAAACGAATAGGATAAAAACTCCTGATAAAACCCCTAATAGTGTTGAAAGAATAAGGAAAATTTCTACACTGTTTTCATTCCTTTCTTCACTATTTGTTTTTATTAATAGGTTAAGATGTTTTAAAAGGGGATTTTTATATTCGTGAGTTCTAGACAAAACAGCTTTTGTTTTAACCTTCCGGATCCTATATTTGTAATTCCACTCATTTACCTTCGTTTTTATTGATGACTGCATAATTGTTTTAGCAGTCCATAATGACAGGCAGAGAAGAATTGCATATAGAAAGTAATTTACGCCAATTTGCCATATCCAGTGTAAGATGCTATCCATCTAGATTCTCTCCCAAAAGAGTATCTATAATTTGATCCTTTATTTTTAAGTAATCCTTCATTGGTGATTTTTTTTCTTTATCTTTTAAATGCTTAATGAGAATTTTTGTATCTTCTAGACTTTCAGCTGCCATAAGAGTCAATAAATCTTTTGTGATATTAGAAGAGTAGTAATATTTATCTGTTACAGGACTATATCGAACTAAATCTTGTGTCCGGTGAGCCCTTTTATCTTCATCCCAAATGATTTCGGTGACTCCAATAACTCGCTTTCTTCTCCTATCTCGATCCGCGCTCATGGTTACAATAATGTCAATATTACGCGCTACACGTTCCAATTCATTTGCAAAGTTCCGATTCGGAAACTCATCTAAAATATGTCGGGTAATCTGCGGTGCCACATTTTCTACAGATGTAAGGTGATAGGTCGAAAATGCTCCCCTTTCCCCACGTTCACAAGCTTGGAGATAGCCTTCAGTTTCAAGACTTCGTATTTCTCCAACAATGATATAGTCGTGCTCCATTCTTAGCAGTCTTGGGACAGCATGGTGGAGATCGCCTTCTTTGGCTTGAATTTCAAAGATAAGCCGGTCTTTAAATTGCTTGGATAAATCCAACTCAAAGTGCTTCTCCATAACAGCAGCAACATAGCTGGAATCCCGTTCTCTCAACATAGATTTCATAAAAGTCGATTTAGCGGACCGGACACGGCCGGCAAAGATGGTGTTTGCCATTACCCTGGATAATGCACGAAACAAGGGAATATCATCTTCAAGAATAGTTCCTAAATTAGCTTGTTCCTCAAGACTCATATTTTTTACAACAAAGCGGCGGAACATGATGTAATTTTCTTTCCCTCTTGGTCTTTGGATCATAGTGATACGGCTTCCGTCTTCTCTTTCTATTTCAAGTTCCGGTGTTTGCTCATTAATAACCGCATCTTTGACCCTCATAGTAAAAGCCCTTTTTATTCGTTCAACAGCCTCTACATTTTCAAATTCCTCTATTTGTTTTTTAAATTGACCATCAATATCAAGCCAAAGTTCTTTTCCACGTATGACGGCCGCTTCACTATTCGGAAGCTTGTCCCATTTGTGAAGGATACTGACTCCCCATACTTCATGAAAGATAGCTTCAGCAAGGGAATCATAAAAGCGAGGATACTCATTAGTGGTGATATTCTCGGTTTGTAAAACTTCATTGATCTTCGTAATAAAGTAAGACATGGCTTGTGCATCACCAATTACTGCTTTATGCTGCCGTTCCAACCAAATATTTTCATTGTAGTGTACTTCATCGAGGTCTTTTCCTTTTTCTCTGTTAAATTCTGAAACGGATTCATCTACAATAATGTCATTAAGTTGCTCCCGAACCTTTTGGCAGATATCCTTAAAGGACCTCTTTCTCGCAAAGGTTGTAATGTAATTCACTTTTAACCCTTTTTTTTGAACGGTCTCTGCCAACCAATCAGAAGAACTAAATTCTTTTTCGACTCCCAATTCCATTTCAATTTGCTTCAACGATAACCACCTCCTATTTCAAGAAAGAAAAGAATCTCTTTTTCTCATTCCGTTCTTCTATAAGCTGCTCTTTTTCGGTTAGCCTACATTCAGAAATAATTAAATTCGATAGCAGGTCTAAGTTTTTTGTATAATAAGAATCCGATACATCATATAGGAGCCTCTTTTGATATGCGGCCATCGCTCCTAGGTCCCCCATATCAGGCAGTGTGGCTACCTTGGTCATTCCGAGCTCTTCTTCTAATGCCTTTTCATTAATTAGCGTGTTGGCCGGTTGAAAACGATTAATAATCAACATAAAGTCGTCTGACGCACCACCTGTAGGCTCAATAAGTTGTTGGAAAACGTAAGGGAAGTAACCTCTATAACCTTTTTCTTCTTGGTTTGTTACCAAAAAGCGTAAATTGCTAGATATATAGGATTGAACCGTTGGAGCGGTATCAAAATGAGTACCGGCATCGATTAAAATCACATCGAATAGTTGCTGAGCGACTTTAATAAGATGTTCTATTTCATTTGGTTGGTAAAACCGTTGCATCTTAATATCCCGGTTTCCAGCAAGGTGATAAAACCCATTTTGATGAGAAACCGCTTCAGAAAGCCTTGCAGGTGTTAAGTTTTGGGTCTTCAGATCAACTTTTAAGTCATTTAAATAATGTCCGTTATAGTGATAAAAGTAATCAGAAGGATCCCAGCTGTTTAAACTTAATACCAGGACCTTCTCTTCTATCTTATTTGAGAGTGATCGGGCAAGATTCAGGGTAGTAGTTGAAACACCCGCCCCGCTATGGGTACCGAAAAAACTGACAAGTCTTTTTGAAAGGTAATCGTCCTTGTTTGTAATCTGATTAATAATTTCATCTACAACTTGATCCACTGTGGAATATTCGCTTAAGACCTTGACCTTATAGGCAGCACATAAGCGGGTAATATTCCGCATGATGATATCGCTGTTTACTCCACGTGGTTTATAAAAGACTAGACTCTCCGGATATAGATCTCTTACTTGTTGCAAGCTGTCTAAATCAAAATTCTCACCATCTAATAAAATGGCACTGATTTCAACATTCGTTTTTGTTGCTTCGTCCATAATGATTACTGTCGTGATTTCCTCATTTTTTTCAAATCGTTCTTTATATATAGAGTTTTTTGATATCACTAATAGATTCATGGGATAATACTCTCCTTTAATGGTAAGTAATATATAAGCGGGCTCCCTTACCAAGTACCTCACCCATTAATTTAGTAAAGTCTTCTTCATTTAATATCACTTCCAGATCACTGATGGTAGAGGTAGCATCTAAGCGCTTATCGCCTTTATTTCCTTCAGCAGCCGATACGACTTCTTTATTGCCGGAATCTTTTACGTACACCACTCTTACATCCTTAATGAATGGCTTAGTACTGACTGAAGTATTGTTTTCAACTTTTTCTTTAGACTCTGCCTCTTTTGAATCTGTTTCTTCCTTTGTTTCAGAGGTAACTTCGGGAGCACCGTTGGTAATAAGATTCGTTGTTCCATCCTGATTGACAAGATATATATCAATAGAGTCTTTCCTTCGCAATGAACCTGGTTGAGCATAAATCATTTCCTTTGTAATAGGGCGAATAGCTTCTCCTTCGGTTTCATCGGGAATCAATTGTTCAAAATCAATCATTTTACTTGATATCATTGAGTTTCCTACGATATTGACGGATGAGTCCTGCCCCACTATTTGGTCTATATCTTGTGCAAGTACCACATCGTCAATTAATGCCTCTTTTGGCCTTCTTTCTATAGCTAACTTATTTTTGGTTATACTTTCAGACTTAAGAATTTCTTCCCCAGCCTTCACAACGACTACTTCTGCTGAATCAATACGATCTTTTATATAAAAATCGTATACAAAAATAAATCCTGCAGTAGCCACGGATGTGAATATTCCTAAAGCTATTTTGACTCCCGGCTTCATACAGTTGTCTCCTCTCCTTTGGATTCCGCTTTTTCAACACTAATCTTCTTATTAAAGAGCCCCTTAAATACTCCAGAAGCTTTCTTTTGTTTCTTAAGAAAATCACCAGGAAGGATATCTTCCAAAAGCGGCCGCAAACTTGATTCCAATTGTTTTTCGTAATCTTTTGTATCATTCAAGAATAATCCCTGGAACTGTGCTTGAAACACATCTGTTACTGGAAAAGAAGGTAAATGGGTTATCATTTTCTCCAGGTAAAGATCCTTAAGCAATTCGTTTTTCATTAGAGCTTTATCAAATCGATTTCCTACCAATGAAGATTTATCAGACTGAAGCTGCTTTTGTAGAAACTCAATTGATTTTTCACTTGATTCCTCAAAATGCTGGATAAAAGGAATATCAGGTTCAAGAATGAAGTAAGCATGATCAGCAATGTCAAATACATCTTGATAGAGTTCGTATTGCCAGTCAGTACCAACATCCATTATGGTTACTGTCGAGTTAGAAGAGAACAATACTTTGATAAGTGCATCAAATGAAACGTCCTCCTCCTGATAAAGCGGCTCTTTAGTGGGGTGTTTGCAAATAATATCTACTTCTGATTTGCTCCAGTCATATATGCTTTTAATCTTTGGATCTATGTACTTGCTGAATTGATAGAATTTACTTTTGTACTCATCCGAATATAAATGTCCGAAAAATCGATCATAGGTATATGATTTTGAGAATGGAGACTCTACATAGGTAGTGGAAACGCCCATTTTCGCTAAGCACCTTGCCAAAAGATGTGAGATGAATGTGCTGCCACTTCGTTCAATCGGACTACCAATCATCACTAACTTCTTCTTTACGGGAATACCTACAATCTTTTCAGTATGGTTATGTACATGAAAAGTGTAGTCCCTCTTTATAGTGGTTTTGTTAACGACTTTTTGAACGACTTTCTTTTCTATTACCTTTTGGACAACTTGCTTTTGTTTTTCTGGGTTGAGGTACTCATCAGCTTCACTTTCATTTTCGTTTATTTCTTCTTCATTGGTCTGGTGGTCAACTTCATTGACTTTAGAGGTATCTGAAAAAATATTTGATGAAAGGAACTTAGCAACTTTAGAGAATTGTGGTTTGGCTTTTAGCTGTTCAACAAAAACACTCAAATCAAATGAATTTGTATTGAAAATATCCATAATCCCTAAACTGACTATTGTTGAAAGGATAGGATCACCTTTTGGCCTTTCGCATAAATAAACGATACGTAAAGAGTCTTCAAACTGGATACGCATATCTTTGAGGAATGATATGAGCTCTTTGTCTTTCAATTCCTGTCGGTTATAATCACTTTCAAGGTAATAATCGTGTATGATTAAGATTTCTGGGGTTTCAATTTCAACAATTTCTTGAAGGAAACGTCTATGCAGCACTTCTTGGGAGGATAAGGTGAAATCCTCTGTATGTTGCTGAAACGTATTAATCAGTATGTCTGTATAGGATTTATCCCCCACAGCGATAAGCACTTTTCTAGGCATTTAAAAATCACTCCTGGAAAAAACAAAAAACCCGAAACGTAATCACCAACAATACCATGTAGTATTGATTGGAAATTAGGTTTCGGGTTTTTCCCGTTTTATTATAGTTTTTTTCAGGCCTCCTAATCTCTTAGAAGGCCCACACTAAAAAACTTTAAGAAAGGCTGTTGCTTCAAGGCTATAAAGCAACTGCGTTGTTGTAGTCCCATTGTATCACTCCGATTTGCTAAATTCAACCATTATATTCGAGCAGCTTGCAGTGTAAATCGCTTAGAAAGAAATTGTATAAATCGATCAACTATATCTGGATCGTATAGTATCCCCTTATTAGATAACAATTCGTCAACTACTACATCATTACATTTAGTAAGTGGAGTAATCGGACAAGATAATATGGTGAAATGAAGGAAAATGAATGTACATTTATTAGATTTTTTTAAGTCCATTTATAATATTTAAAAATGGAAATATGGGCAAATATGGGCAAAAAGTGGGCACCCGTTTTAATACACATTATCGACCTGTTTTAGCAAAATGATGAATAAATAAAAACCGTCTAATTATGAGGCGGTTTTCTTTGTTCGTACTACATTACCAGAAGTAAACCACCCTTATAGGTTAGTGAGGAAAACATGAGCAAATTAAAAATTAATGTGCTTTTTTGAGAAGCTTTTACTCCTCAATCTTCCAAAGTAGATCTTTATCAATAATACAAAAAAGGACTTGGCAATTTGTTTGTACCAAAACTGTCAGTGCTTTTTTGTTATATTACTTCAATACATTAACGTATATTATTTTGTATGTTGCACTTCACTTAATTACTATAATTAATAATTAGGGTATCTTCTTGGACTCCATCTTTTTCAGATACAACGAAAGTAAACCCCTTTGTAGATAGGGACCCTAATTCAACTAATTTCCCATTTTGTAATTTGTAATAATTACCTTTTAGAGAAATTGGTTCATATTTCCCTGTGCTAGTAAGTACTGAAAATAATTTAAAATAGTTAAAGCCCCTAACCTATAAACAATTATCTATAAACCTGTATCAGCTAGTGTAGAAGTGTTAAGTGTGATATTTCCGTTTGAACAGCGATTTTGGTTTACATCTTGAACAATACGAAGGTTGTCTGGAATTTTGGCTAATAGAGGTCTGGTTACTGTTAGAGTTGTTCTAAGAACTACCTTAAACATTTCATTGAAAGATATGCACTTTTACAGAGAGTCAATTACTGTAAGATCCTTGATTTAATGGGCTTTAATGAAATAAGATTATTCATAAATAATCATTAACTATCTATAAATTTCTTAATCAGTCACTTTTTGGTCGCTTTTTGGTCACTTGTTTTTTTTAAAATTGGAGTATACATTCCATTTTTCATATAATATTGCTAAACTATTAAGTGTAAAAAAAATTAAGGGGGAAGAAAGTATGAAAGAAAAAGTAAAGAAGCCATTTTATAAAAAATGGTGGGTTTATGTTGTAGCATTTATCATTATAGGGGCATTAGCCTCAGGAGGAGAAGAATCTGCAGAACCTGCAAACACTGAAGTAAAACAAGAAACTGCTGCAAAAGAAGCATCTTCAGAAGTAAAGGAAACAAAAGAGGAAGAACCGGTTAAAGAAGAAAAAAAGATCCCAACTGAATTTAAATCAGCATTAAACCAAGCGGAAACTTATTCGGATACTTTTCATTTGTCTAAAGCTGGATTATTTGACCAATTAACTTCTGAATATGGTGGACAATTTAGCCAAGAAGCTGCTCAATATGCAATTGATAATATTAAAGCTGATTGGAATAAAAATGCTTTGGAGCAAGCTAAAACTTATCAAGAAGAAATGAGCATGTCACCAGAAGCGATCAGAGATCAATTAACTTCAGAACATGGTGGACAATTCACTCAAGAAGAAGCGGATTATGCAGTTGAGAGTTTAGAATAAACTTGTAATTTAGTTGCCAAGACATAAAAGAGCCCCTATCGATAAAAATTATGTTTAGGCATCCAAAATAACGATTGGGTGATTATATGAACGGAAACATAGGGAAGAACTTAAAATTACTTAGACTGAAGAAAAGGTTGAGACAAAAGCATGTAGCTGAAGCTATAGGGGTTTCTCGAATTACTATCAGTAATTATGAGCGAAATTCTTATGTTCCTAAGTGGGGTAATTTAGAAAAGCTAGCCGAATTTTACGGGGTATCTGTTGAAGAAATAACTAAAAAACAATAATTAAGAAAGCCCCTCTCCATTGAGAAGGTTTTCATAAAAATGGCTTCAGATAGAAACACATGCTACAATACATGGATTTCGTATCTTATTTATTTGCTTGATAGTATACCTTTTTCAGATATACATATATATTTAATTTTAAAAATACACTAAAAATTTAGGTATTAAGACTCGGGATCTAATATACTAATTTTGATAATGTAATTTATGTTATAAATGTAAATTTATTTATAAGGAGGAAAAAAGATGAAAAAGAAAACATTGGCAAAGGGGATAACAGGACTAGCGCTTGCTGCTCTACTGGTACAGCCATTGGCACTTAATGGCTCTGCAAAACAGACAGATCCGGTTGAACTTAAAATCTATTCAGAGAAGGCACCTTCTATTCAAAAGACTCTAGATGCTTTCAGTAAGGATGAAACTTTAAAAAAGGTAAAAGCCCAGCTTGATAGGGGCGCTCTTAGAGCTGAGAAAATAGGATTATCCAATAAAGGAGAAGGACAGGAGCTTGCAGCCGATGTAAGAACTGTACGAGAAGATAAAAATTTGCAAAAACAGTTAGCTAATCGGTTAAAATCTGGGGCCAAGGTTTATCTTTATGGCGGGGTTACAATAGATGAATACAAAGACCTGATGGAAATATCAGAAGTTTCAGTTAAAGTAAAAGATGAAAAAGCTAAAGACTTGAACCTGACTTTTGGCGGTGAAAAAGAAAAAGCTGAAAAAGAAGGTAAGAAGTTAAAACAGAATCCTTATTCATTAGCAGCAGAGGATGAAAATTCATATGATATCGTTGGCTATTCCATAGTTGAAGCCAATGAGAACAAATTTGCGGTGACTAATATATCTGTATTCGATGATGCCGGAAATGAAATCGAACCTACCGAAGAGTATTACATTCGTGAGATCCTCGAAATTTCTGCTGATACAGCTGCAAAGATAGAAGTCCAAACGTTCTCCTTGGGAAGTATTTTTGGATTAAATCGTGTACATGCTGACTCCGAGCCAGTGACAAGCAGTCCTACCCGTATAACAGCAACTGCTTATTATAACGGGGTTATAGCAGGACGAACCTATACAGATTGGGTACTAGAAAAAGCTGGCGATTCCGACTCAAGTTTCGACTACTTCTTAGTCAATGACAAAACAACAATTTCAGGTGCAAATGGTTTTGTAGCGAAATACTTAAAATCCGACCATGATATTCCTTACGATTCAGATTACATTATTGACTGGGATCCAGATGATGATACTTCTTCACCTTACAACTTGAGTTTCGGTGTTCCGTTTTCTGCAGCTTGGAGTTTCGATATGTCAAATAGCCCTAAGGTGAATAATATTGGTAGCCAACCATATGATTATGGAAGATGGGAAGTAACTCCTGGCGGATTATCGAGCTCTATAAATGGTGTTCGCTTTGAGCCGGCAACAACTTGGAAATCTGCAGGAACCTATGCTTCTATGGACATTCGTGAATACGGCACGTTCAGAAATGCTAAAAATATAGCAGCTTATTCCTCTGTAAAAATAGACGTAAACTACGATTATAATTAAAGGTGTTTCTCCTTAACATGCATTGTGTTAGGGAGATTTTTTACAGTATAATATTAATTAACTTCCCATGAAAGGAAACTAAGACCTATGAACGAAATTATTAAAACAGGGTGTCTAATTGTTATTACTCTAAGTTTGCTTTACATATCATACAATATTGGAAAAATCTCAAACTATTTACTTGATTTAGTTAGACTCGGAGGTTTATAAATAGTTTTTTTGGAGCAAGCTAGTGCCTGCTCTTTTTTTATTGGAAAGGATATAACTTAAAAATGAAGTTCATCAATTATCGGATGCATTAATTCAAAAATTTTATTATTCCCTTCCAATCAGCAAGGCTTTTTCATGATTAAAGATTCTGTTCATATATCCGAAATATCTATTGGGTGATAATATGTATGGAAGTATAGGAATGAACTTAAGGATGCTTAGACTAAAGAATAGATTGACACAAAAGCATGTAGCTGAACCCTACAGGGATATCCCAACACTCTATCATTAATTATGAAGGGAACATCACTATACCCAGGAGAAGTAATATAGAGAAGTTTGCTGAATTTTACAGGGTATCTGTTGAAGAAATAACTAAAAAACAATAAAGCCCCTCTCATTGAGAAGGGCTTTTGTATTTATACTTCTTTTGATAATTCACTTCTATTAGGAGCAAGTGGCGGCTGTTCTAGCCATTTATTTTTAACCATAAGATTAAACCATTTCTTAGTAACAATAAGGTTTTTTAGAATAGTCCCTTCATAAGCAGTTACAAGGTCTGTTCTCATGGCTGATGCCAGACCAGCTCCATGATAATTCTGAGCAGCTTGATACAGGAATCCAATATGATACAACATTAACTTATCGGAGAAAGGAGAGTCCGTTGAAGTTGTCACTTCTGTTTCCCAAGATTTCGGAACTGGTAAATTATCTCCCTGCATAATCTTAGAAAATGTTTTAATTTGGGAATCAGCTGTTTTCTCTGAATCGGTTAAAAACTTCCTAACATCTTTCGATTGAGCAACTTGACTGAAAGCGATAGAAAGTGTTTTAGCCATAATGCTTTTTTTA
Organism: Cytobacillus oceanisediminis; assembly: GCF_004366035.1. Taxonomy (GTDB): domain Bacteria; phylum Bacillota; class Bacilli; order Bacillales; family Cytobacillaceae; genus Cytobacillus; species Cytobacillus oceanisediminis_C. The sequence goes on along the minus strand of NZ_SOEE01000011.1, from coordinate 68,656 downwards.
AGATTGAATGAAATGCTAATGATTTCTGTAGAGGCTAATGTTCTACCCTTTCCGAAGTATCCATCATTAAAATCTTGGCTGGTTACATATTCAGGGTTTTTAGCAGGATAAAACAAAGGATCTCTTTGGAAGTTTCCTTTCTCAAGCAATAACTCAATTGTTCGATGATACATTATTTTTGCGTCAGTATCACAAGAATCATAAAAGTCCCTTAAGTCTTTTCTAACGGAAACACCTAATGCTGTAGTATGACCTAGCATGCCGTGTAACGTCATGATATGTAAATAATTCAAGCAAAAAATATCCGTGAACAATCTTTGTTTGCCTTTATAGAGGTCAGTTTCAGTAAAGCCTATTGGAATTGGGAACCCCTCTTTCTCCAAAAAAGATACGATTTGATTCTTTTGTTTTTCAAATGTACTAATAGCTTCCTTAAAAATGTTTTTTATTGCTTCGTCATCAATAATAGTGACCATATATCGATTTACGACGTCTACCAAAGTTCCATTCACATATTCTCCCCATAGTGTACCTATCTCGGAAGATGTAAGTTTTAAATTATTCTCTTTCACAAAATCACCTCTTGAATTATTATTCACCAATTCAGAGGTTTTATAAAACTAAAAATTAATAAAGGAAAGGCATTGCTGAAGTTAACAAATAATTAAAGCCCTTCTCGATTGAATGAGTTTTTAATTTTGAGTACAAACAAGCGAACTATCGTTTCCCCTTTTTTTCCCCTTCAACCAGGGTCAAGAAGACAATAATAATGGTAAACCATATAAGAGAAATTACAGCCGCAACACCCTTCTCTTCTAATGAGATCAAATCCCAAACCAAGACTCCAAAAAACACTGTAACCGCCAAGCTAGAAACTGTATATAAAAGATTTAACATCTGCTACTCCACCTTTATAACCCCTAATATGATAAAAGTACCATAAAGTTTTCTTGAAGTATTCAAATGTTCCAAATTAACACCATCTTCTTATTTATGCAAAAAAATAAAGCCCCGGATTGTACATCCAAGGCTGATTTTTCTATAGATCATTCTGATTTAATATATACGTCGAAGCCAGCCTTCTTAGCTTTAGCAGCCAATTTTTCTGCATTGTCATAATCTGAGAAGGCTCCAATTTGCACATAGTGCATTCTTCCATCAGGTTTAGGCGTTGAGATTGGTTTTGGATCAGGCTTCTTTTTCAGGCCGAGGAATTCCGCTACCCCTTCTACATGACCAGCAGCAATTTCAATTAATTTCTTCCGATCTTTTAAAATAGCAGCATCCGTTTTATTGTCAATGAATCCATTCTCAGTAAGCATGGCATCCATTTTTGTTTCTCTGAGTACATGGAAGTCAGCCTGCTTCTTTCCTCTGTCTTTACCAAACACTTTCTTGCTTATAATCTTAGCATGAACTGCATTTTGAAAAGCTTGTGTTTTGGAGCCTGCTCCCGGATAGATATATGATTCAAACCCGGTTCCCCCGCCTGCATTGATATGAATAGAAAGGTAAAGATCCGCACCCCAGGCATTCGCTTCATTTGTGCGCTGTGTTAATGAGAAATTCTTATCTCCTAATCTGGAAAATTTAATTTCTACATTTTCATATTCTGCAAACATATCTTTTATATATTTGCCGATTTCTAACACAACATTTGCTTCTTTTAATCCATTCGCAACGGCTCCTGGATCCATTCCCTTTACATCACCTTCATGCCCAAGATCAATATATACTTTTACCATGTCTAATCACCTCTGGATTATTTTTATTCCCGTTTAAATTTAACTGATTGTACTCCAGCCCTCCGTCCCTATTATCAATCACCCATTTATTGCATAAGAAAAGCTTCCCAGAAGGGAAGCTTATTTTTTCATTAATCCTTGTGCCTGCAATACTTTTTTCTGTAGCTGCGCCTTTTTACTAACGTGAGTGTTTTTCCAAACAGTCCAGGCATTAACAGAGATGAAAATAGTTAGTAAAATAAAATTAGCAATATCTCCAGCAAACGGTGTTATATCCACATTTAATACAGCCTTTAATCCTAGAGCGAATAAAGAAAGCCACCCGCTTAAAAGGATGGCCCAGTCTTTCCAAGTTTTCGGTTGTTCGTACATTTTAACTTTCTCCTTTGAATACGGTAAATATAATCGCTATGCTGCCACCAATTATCCCGGTGCACATTGCAGTTATGATAGCTCCGGTAATAGTCCTCTTTATCCAAGTTGTGTTTTCGTCGATCTTATTAAGTTTCTCATTAATAGAGAATATCTGGTGATCGTGTTTATCCGTGGTTCTTTCCAAGTTATTTACTCGGGTTTCCAGATTAAAGACTCTACTTTCCATCTTTTTTAATTCTTTGTCTTGGTCGTTCATTGTTGCCGCCTCTTGTGTCACTCACAATCCCCCTTTGAAGGCAAAAATAAAAAGGACCTTCTTAAGATCCTTTTAAAAAAATTATTATTCAATGTAAACCAACAAGTCCATTCCTATTTGAGTTAACTGACACCTTGTTACATTATTTGCGACTTTATGAGCTTCCATTAAACCAAGGTTTTGTAGTTCTATTATCGAATGAGAAATTCTACTCAATTTATTTGTATCCGTAATGTTTTTAGAATTACCATATGCTGTTGTGAATTCTGTATAGAAGTCCGAGGTAACTTTCGTTCCGAATGCAACAGCTGTATTTAGCCTTATTGGAGGCCAATTATTATAATCTGCAATAATCGTGAGTGCTTGTGGAGTTAACCTTTCTATCTGACTTAAAGCAAATCTATGCTTGTCAAAAAGACTTTCGAAGTTAAACAGTAGCTAGGTGTTGAGTCAATTCAGGATCAGGTGGAGAATCATCAACTATTCTTAAAATTTTATTAAATAATGTATTTCCTAGTGGATTGGTTAAAAAATGTGTTAACTTTTCAATTTCTTGCTCCATGGAATCAGATTTATTAAAATATTCCTCGAGCAAAACCATCTTTTTTGCGTCACTAATATCTTTGCTAACCTCTTCATTCCAGTTTATTACTGTATTTGCAATTTCGCCAATAGGTCCAAATAGTGCAAGTCCTTTTTCTCTTAACATCTTTCCTCCCTGTTCTTTTTTGATTTCTCCTATATCTTTCTTACTTAATTGAATTTGAGATAAACGAGCCTCTAATGTTTTACCGGTTGTTTGAAGGTATTGATCAGGATTGGTTGCAATAAATACTAATTCATCTTTCTTATCCATTAAATACAACTCCTAAGCTTTTAAATTTATAATCATATATTACTATAGGAGTGACAGTAATTTACTTATTTTTTTATTTTTTCCGTATGCTTTTCAGTAAGACTTCTTTTTTCTTCCTGTCAATTTCTGCTTTTTTTTCTTTATTTAATTCTAGTAATTTGCGAATCCCCTTTGTATCCATAAAATAAAAGCCTCCTATTTTCCAAAATGAAAAGTCCTATCCGACTTCTGTTGTTTGTTACTTTAATTTTTGGGTTTAGCTTTTTTGTTTTCTTTGGATTCAATTAATTTTTCTTCAAGTTCCTGGACTTTCTGAAGAAGTTCCTGATTCTGTTTAACAGCATGATCAAGCCGGGCTTTTAATATGATGTTTTCATAATTAAGCCTGCCCATTTCACTTTGGACATAAGGATCTATATTAATTTGTTGGTTCATTTGTTCCATTTGAATCCATCCCTTCAATAATGGTTTTATAATAGCCTTACCTTATTTAAGAATCGGAGGGTTATTTTTTCGTTATTCGCTTGCTGAAGTGTTTAATTTCGCTTCTAGTTCTTTAACCTTGGATTCCAATTCATTTACTCTTTCTTGCAAGTTCTTTGAATCCTCAAAGGGTTCTGGATTCCGGATTAATGGTATCAGCTTCATAATCATTAACCTCCATCGGAATAAATTTCTCTATGAAAACGAAATCCCCGTTGTAAGTTCCGTCAGGACTTGTTTTGATTGTCATTAATCTATGAAAAGGAGTTCCATCCTGATCATAATATGCCAATGTATTTCCATCTAAATAAGTGACTAATATCTATAATCATAGCCGTCTTGTAATTGCACGATATATAAATCATGCAAAACTTCTTGTTCGTCATCGAAAATCAAATCAAATTCTATTTCTCCAAAGGTGAAATTATCTAAAGTTCCAGCTCCGATTTTTATATTTGATTCACTTTCCGTCAATTCAAAACCTGACATGAAACGTCTATTTTTGGCTATTTTCTTTTCGATCATCTTAATGCTCCTTATGGTTCAAAAATTATTAATAAACGTACAGTTATAGTGACATTCTGTCCCAGAGTTCCAGGAATGTATTTCATCCAAACTCTAAAGCCAGTACTAGATTGACTATAAACTGCCGTATGAAAAGAAACTGCATTTGAATTATAGGGAACTGCGATTACATGAAATATATTTTCTGCTCCAGTAAAACTATAATCTCTAAAAAACTGATTTTCCCCTGAATTCATAGTTATTGTCATCTGATCCACATAAAAAACATTCGGCCCATTTTGCACTCCATGAATCGCTTCTATATCCGGATCTATATCAATCATTGAAGCCCAAAAAAGATTACCATTATCTCCTCTTATTTTGGCTTTTGGTAAATAAGCCAAATCTGTATACATACCTACATAAGAGCCTTCACTTGATTTATCAATTTTCATCATTTGCTTATTTGAACCATCGCTTGTGCCTTGATATTGCCATACTTCAAATCCGAACCGCCTATCTGCTGCAGGCGTTCTGTTATCTCTTCCTGTTTGTACTACTACTCCAGACCATGGAATACCATTGCTATCTGTGAAATTTTGAATAACTGCACTCGGAATTAATCCGTTTGCTGTTCCTCCTTTTTTAGTGGAATTAAGAAATAATCGTCCATCATCCCTATCATGAATATTAGTTCCGAAAAGAAATGTTTGGATCCATCGTGAGCCATCCATCAGAAGTATTACCATCAGAACGCATAAATCCTAAATGTAATCCATCACGATAACTATGCAATCCCATTCGCATCTGATTGTTTATGGTATCTCTTTCATCCCTTAATTGACCTACAGTTTCGCCACTCTGATCATCAAATACGAAAAAACCTTCTTTATTTATAGCAGCGATTTTATTGTTATTTCTGTAAGCTTCTATTTCCCCATTATCAATGATAACTTTACTACCAAATCCGTCATCGGTAGTAATTGAAACACCTGTCACAGGTTCCAGGGTTGCAACCTTTTGCTTTTTGGTTGCATCCTTTTTCGTTGGATCCCTTGACCACCCTTCACGGCTTTTTCTGCTTTTTAAAGTACCGATTTTGATATCGTGTTTTTCAGCAAGTGCCTTTAATGTGACGTTGGAGGTCTCAAATTCTTTTCTAATTTCATCCCAGTTCATTACATGGCACCTACCTCCTGTCTAATTTTATTGCATAATAAAAAGCACCCATCACTGAGCGCTTTGAATACCTGGAATATAGCCATTTACGAATGAATAGTACATAACTACTAAAAGAACTGCTGTTGAAATATAATGAGCCAGTTGTCCTGGAATCTTTATTAATCTTAAAACAATGAATGCTCCTATATACGCTAGTGCGCACATAGCCATTAGCGTTATCAGCTGAACTGCTATTTTATCCAGTGTATCTTTCACAGGACTAAAATCTACTATTTCCATATCACACCTCCACCTAATGTATCGGTTAAATATGGAAAATTTCAATTCACCGCAAGGTGGATCATCGAACAAAAATAGAGGAAGTAGCTTGTTATCCGCCTCCCCTACCTGCCTTCCATTTTACACAGCACATTTCTCACCATGCAAAAGTTTGGAAAAGTTGTATTAGTGCCGATTTGCGCCTTAATGTCGGAACGAAGTTTGTCTACTGAGTCACGGGACATTTCTAAATGAACCGCAATTTCTTGTCTTGTCATCCCATCAAGCATACAATCATAAACAACCTTTAATAACTCTCTGTCAAGGCAGTCACCAGCAATTTCAATTGCATATACACGACGTTGATATTCCTCTAAACGTGCAATTTGCTTCTGCCCCCTTATATCCATATCCTTTAACTCAGCCTGGCTTTTCCCTGCAGAACCTTTTGGCAGAGTCGCTTCTATTCCCCATTGAGCAACACCCCAGGAGCGCATAGGAACTGACCGGCCATATAAAATATTTTGGAGGCGATCTATCTCTCTTTTCATCATTCGGTAATCTCGAATAAGTTCTGTAATGTTTATTGTAAGCCTGGCAGCTTCTTTCATCAGGACCCCTCCCATGATAAAATAAATGTAGGTTTGGCCGGGAGAAGTCCTGGCTTTTTTATTTACCGTAACGCTCTTCTGTGCCCTTCTTACTCCTCCATCGATAATCCGTACCAAGGTTAGCAAAAGTAGTATCAGACTTTTTCACGTTTTTGGCTGGCCGGATAGGATGCTTTTTGATGTATGCCAGACGCTCTTCCTCAGTCATATACCATACTTTCACTTCTCCATGCGCCATATTAACAACTCCCTCTATCTTGTGTTTCATAAAATCTTCGTTCGGATTATCCTTTTAACAACAAGATTTACTTTTATCCTAGTTATATTAATCAGTGGACAAACATATTTTTAATTGTAACTTCCATAAAGGGGTAGATAATCTTGAAACAAATATTTGGATTAGGTCTAATGATAATCTGTATGTTTTTGGTATATACCAACTATCCAAGTTCTCAACAAAACCCTAACAGTGAATATTTAGAGACAGATGCCAATGTTCAAAATGAATCAGAAACAACCGATGACAATTTAGAGTCCATCATACCTGAGTTAGAATACTTACATGAGATAGACGAAGATAAAGAAGTGGACGGATATATCATTGAAACCTATAGAGAGTATGAAATTTATAAGGATGAGGAAGGCAACGTAATAAAACAAGTTCCCACCTCAAATTTTAATTACCTAAAATACAAAAAGTACTAAACAGTGTCTATATACATAGGTGTTCTATTATTGGACAAAGCCGAAATACTTAACCCATTTCTTATTTCATTTAATATGTCAAAAACGCATAAAGCAATTTATCCTGGCCATACTATCAGTGCGAGCAAGGATTTAAAACTCCCAAGATCAGGTCCTTGCTCGAAACTGTATAGGTTCGTGTATTGCAGAGTAAGGGCAATTCCATATCCTTTCACCTTGAAAAAGTTTCCGCCCTTACTCGCAACATAATGCTTATTTTGTTTTCCAAAAGCCCCGCACCATTAAGTATTTATTTTTTGAACAGCCCTCCTAATCCATGTGGTATAATTATCCAAAAAACATGAGGAGAATTATACTTAATGACTGCTACTCTTGTGACAATCCTTCCACTTTTATTATCCATAGCCCCTATTTTGTTTATTGTTTGGTTCCTAATTAAAATTCTAAAAATACAACAGGAGAAGAATATTATTCTTAAATCTATCTCGAACAAGCTTGATAAACTAAAGAATTAGACGGGGAAACTCGTCTTTTTTACTTCGTAGTTTGTGTCTGTTTCGAAACACTTTTACTCTCTAGTATAGTTGTCATATAAAGACTTATTTTGTATAGTTTTGACGAAGTTATTGTAATACCACTGTACTGATACATAATAGAAAGTATCCTATTATTTCTGAAAGGAGCTTTTCATTGGATGAACTTTCACTCTCTTTTTCAATAGAGCTTGTGAAATTAATTGATGAATACCAAAGATGCAATGATGTTAAGATACAAGTTCAAATCCAATCAGATATTTTGCTTTTAAAAGAAGCCCTTATGCTAATTAATCATGTAAACATTCACCAATAATTCTGATAAGAATATAAATACAATATCTCCGAATATTATATTTCTCTCTAAACAGAGCCCTTTATGGGCTCTGTTTCATTCCAGCCCCGCCCACCCAGCCACCGTTCAATTTTTGCTACAAAGATATCTAATCCACCGAGCATACCTTTTTGATCAATGTGAAGGGCATATCCAGAGAATCCTGGCCCCTGATAAAAGCAAACACCCTTAAACTTTCCATGCTTCCGGATCAGCAGCCGTTCTTTCCCTCTGAAAAACTCCATCTCCTCACCCTGTCTTAGATCTATAATCTGATCTTCCAGGCCGAAGGAGAATAGATCTAATTGCTTCATTTCTTCACCATCCGGGAAACTTAATAATTCTTTTGTTTCTGCATAATTAACTTCTGTTGGTCATAAAATTAAATCGTTGGGCAAGACACAAAACATTAGATACACACCTAATCATCATGTCTTGCACCAACACCAGCCTATACCATTCCAAATCATTAACATACACTGTAGTGAAATCAGTTTTTCGCCATGCTATGAGCCTGAAAGGCTCTTTTTTTTATTGAACTTAATACAAATTTTCATTATTAATCTTCAGACAAATCCGGATCATTTTTGAGTATCTCAAGCTTTTTTCACAAACAGGACCTTCCCCTTCGCAATTGCTTTTCGTGCTCCTCTCTCGTATCTTGCTAAGTAAAGCAACTGACCCAAGGTTGCAGCTTTAAGAATTCATATGGCGTTGAGTTTTAGTGAATAACATTTCACGCATGGCCCCTCCACAAAATAACCATTTGGCTTTCCGCATTCCTTGCAAGTTTTTGAATAGGTCTTCCAGCGAAAATTGCAGGGGTCACATTCCAGAACCAGTAATTTATCCTCTTTGCGACGTATATCACCTAAAGCACCGCAGTGTGGGCAATTGATTGCTGATTTCACGTTATTCATTTACTCATTTCCCCTTTCAGTACCAGTTGTTTTCTGTAGCTTCTGTATCAATTTCTCGAAAAGATGCGATAACAAGTTCATATTTTAGTTCTTCGTAATCGCAGTCATGGATGCTCTTGCCAGATTGGGCATTAGAAATATTCAATTCTTCTAATCTCTTGATGAGGATATTTCTTTTTTGCTGCATAACGGAATCATAAAGGATCCCCATGGTTTCAGCTCCCCGACCTCAATTTTTTTAGTTTTTCATTCAACTCAGCCTTTTTCCGAGCAAGATCATCTTCAGTCTTCGGTGGTTTATCCAGTGTAGGCTGATTAGATTCGTCAAACCAATCAGCCAGCATTTCCGTACGTATAGGTTTTGACCGCTTCCCTTTAGGCTGATAAGAATTATTGCTTTTAAAGGGCTTAACGTTTTGTGCTAATTTCTGAGATTCTAATTGCTGATGGTGTCGGTCTAATATCGGACCCACGCAATATGACAAACTATTAATCTGATCTCTCGAATGCTTAGGTTTATAGTCATCAAAACATTCTTTGAGGTATATTAAGGCGTCTTTAAGGGATACTCCACCTGCAAGAATTTCTTTTGCAGCCATTTCGTCCACAGGTGAAAAGTGAAATCCTTTAGCTCTAAGCTGGATAAAACGATCAATAATAGCCTTTTCAGCTTGTTGAGAAGTTTGTGATATTATGATCGTGCTGAAAAAGATAAAGAAATTGTTCTTCCGTCTGTTTATAAAGAGAAAGATTGGGATGCGATGGCTAAGAAGATAGCCCAGGTTCTTATCAATAGGCAAATCAAGAGATGCTGCCACCATTGCGCTTGATTGGCTCAGCTTTTTGCAAACCTGGTTCCCCGTTGTATAGATTTAACGATTACCTTCTCTCACAAACAGCAAATCCATTTTTAACGCCTTTTATCGTATAATCCGGATAACGCTGCATATACTGTTGGTCAAGCTTTTTCAAATGTTCCTTATCTTTAGCCTCCTCCCAGATCCACTCTGGAAGGAGGACATTTGTTTTGTTAAAAGGCTATATAGCTGTCCTCCTGGGCGGAAACAATACCCGCAATAACCAATCACCTTATCACTAGTTGCTGCATCAAGATCAAGCTCAATTTTTTCTGTAAGTCGATTCCACTTGATTAGTTCTCCCTCACGAACTTCAATAACGTTTATGGCTTTATATTGACCTGTGCGAAGGGCTAACTGAATATATCCTTTGTACCCAAGTTGGAATGTAGCCTTCCCTTTATAAGGAACAATCCATGCATAGCCCAGGTTCTGCGCGGACATCCTCTTATTATTCTTGTTATTCTTTTTCTTCTTAGGGTCTGCATCGATGATCTCAGGTTCATCATTGGCTGCAGGCTCCTCTTGCTCTTGGGAATCGAACGGGGCAGGCTCTTCAAATTCATTCGCCTCATCCGTATTATCCTTAATTCTTCAAGCTAAAAGTTGGTGACGTGGAGTATGAAGCCGACGCGACTGCAGATATTTATGCAAATGAAGCCGGTGGAGGATTCTTCTTGCAAAAGATCAATCCAGGATTAGAATTCAAAGGAAAAATTGTATTTGATGTTCCTGCTGATGTAGTATCTAGCAAAGAATTATTGTTGAATGTACAAACAGGATTCTTCGGCACAGAACAAGGACAAATCAAACTCGCTAAATAAAAGAGAGCCCTTTCTAGGGCTTTTCTTTTCCATATAAAATAGAACGTACATTCCCTTTAGGGGGCGGCACATGAAATATCAAACTACTTTACTAGAAGATTGGATTAAAAATTTCTATTATCGGATTGGGATATTCCGGCCGCAGCAACTTGATATGCTTGAAATCATTTATCGCTTGGGAATGTCTGTGAAATATATGGATATATCAAGTCGATTCTATCAAAATGTTGTAATCATTGATGAAAGGCTCAGTCCACAAGAACAATGGGAAGAATTCGGACACGAACTTTGCCACTACCAACGTCATGAAGGAAATCAATTAATCCTTTCTGTCTCTTTTTTAAAACTACAAGAGTCTCAAGCTGCATTATTTTCTTATCATTTCTGTGTTCCAACCTTTATGTTATTAAAAATAAAATTCCCTCCCTTTCGGGGACAAGCTGTTGAACTCATTTCTGATACTTTCAATGTTACTTTAGAATTCGCTAATAACAGATTGGCAATGTTTGAGAATCGAATCAACTCAACTTTATTTTTTGAAAGGTTATATCAAACTATATAGAGGTGATTATATTATGGCCAGCTTCAGAAAAAGAGGTTACTCCTGGCAATACAGAATAAAATACATCGATCCTGCTACCGGAAAACCGAAAGAAAAAAGTAAAAGTGGATTTAGAACAAAAAAAGAGGCACAAGTCGAAGCTTCCGAAGTAGAGAAAATGTTTTACCTTCAGCAACATTCAGTTATTGCGAATAAAGAAACAATCTTGAAAGATTGGCTCAATGAATGGTTAGAAATTTACGGATCACAATGTTCTGAAAGAACATTGTTTAATCGAGAGTTTTATATCAATAATCATATAATCCCGACCCTGGGAAATTATAAATTGAATCAATTAACCCGGCTTGAATATCAAAAATTTATTAATTACTTAATTGGAAAGGGATATGCTAAGAAAACCGTACAGACTATTCATTCTATTTTTTGTACTTCCATTAATAAAGCTGTTGAATTAGAAATGATTTCCCACAATAAATATCAAGGGATTTCAATAAAGGTGGAAGAAGAGGAAAAAATTAATTATTTATCAAGAGATGAAGTAGGAATATTCATAACTGCAGCTAAAAAATCTCCCTATCATCATTATATGATTGCCTCCATTTTGCTCCGCACCGGAATGAGGAAGGGTGAAATGTTAGCTTTGAAATGGGATGACATAAATTTTGAAAATAATGAGATTTCCATCACGAAAACGAGAAGTGATCAAGGAGTGAAAAAACCCAAAACTAAATCGAGCATCCGTACAATAGGTATCGATAACACTCTGACTTCTGATTTAAAACAATATCAACTATGGCAGAAGAAAAATAAAATGAAATATGGGGCCGATTATTTTAGTTCCGATTTTTTAGTTTGCGGTCCGAACGGAAAAGAAATGGGTGAGTTTGGAGTAAACAAAACCATCGAAGCTATTTTAAAAAAGTCAAAAAAAGACCTCCCCCACATTTCCCCTCATGGATTGCGACACACTCATGCAATTATGCTTTTGGAAAGTGGGGCAGATATAAAATTTGTAAGTGAACCATTGGGACACTCAACCGTAAATATGACCGCAGATGTTTATGTGCATATTACAAAAAAATATGAGACTCAAAATCTGCTAAATTTAGAGTCATACTTAAGTTAGATGGTCAAAAAGTGGTCAAGGAGCATCACTCCTTGCCACAAACCCCGCTACATCACACGTTTAAACATCTTTTCCATCTCATATGCTGATAAATTCTTCCATTTAGCATAGTATCGTAACTGTCTATGACTCTTATCATCCGAGCAAGAAGTGGAATCTCTTTGCCCGCAATTCCAAAATACCCGCTGCCATCAAAGTTTTCATGATGATATTTAATACACATTGCATAATCTGGAGGAAAGACATCAAGCTTATAAAGTATTTTTTTACCGTAGTCGGCATGGTTTCTTATCTCTGCAAATTCACTTTCAGTCAAAGGTGTAGTTTTATTCAGCAAGGAGTAAGGAATTTTAAGCTTACCTATATCATGGAGAAGCCCCAGCACAAAAATCTCTTGAGCATTACTAAATCCTAAGAAGTTGGAGAAAGCATATAATTCATCTCCTACCCTGAATGAGTGCATATACGTATCGAGACAGTGATGAAATAAGGCTGTAACAAGAGTGTGAGTTTCTTCTAAAAGCTCCTCGTTAATTTTCTCCACCTCCTTAAAAATCAAGTCTAATTCGTTTTAGGTCTTGCTTGTTCGGAATGTAAAAAGAAGTATTAAATCCACTTTCAAGAACATCCTCTTCGACACATACCCATATATTAAATGGGAAGGTATCCAGCATTAGTTCTTGATGTATATGATTCGCAATGCTAAGGGTGGAAGCAAATATTATGATATAGGAAGTATTATCAGGAAACTCACTTACTGGAATTCTTCCATAGTGTTCATAAATGTTTTTCCAATTGAATAGTCTTTCCTTGAAATACCCAATATAGTTTTGAGTCCCTTGAACTCGATCAATAAGGAAATTCATTTGACCCTGGGGAAACTCTATGATTGCCGCTCCTAATGGTCGGTTATTTTGATGGTTAGTGGCAATGATCGGATTCCACTTCCATTTTTTTAAGATGTTCATTTCCGCCATTAAACAGCGAAGTTCATTCATGGATACATATCGTTTGATTCCGCCAACACCTAAGGAATCCCAACGATTCGAGTCCATAAAGAAATCAGAATTATAATAGTGCTTTAAAAGCTTAAATCCCGCCATTCCCAAAGTAAAGGGAGCGGGTGGTTTTACTATATCCTCTTCTCCGTGAATTCGTATTTTCCAGCGTTCAACAAACCCATTTCGGCGCAAGCGGTCTAGCCTTAAAGATGTTTGAGAAGAACTCATAATAGGCAATAGATACCTTCGTAATTGGTTTTCGTTTGCACAAATGGCATCACCTAGAACTTTTAAGAGTGTGAAATCCTTCTCGTCTAACCTACCCCTCGTAAAATGTTCTACAACACTTTCTAAATTAGTGTAAGGGTAGTATTTCTTCGGCAAGACCTTAGTGCCTTTAAGGAAGGGGTGATCCCATAAAGGCACTTCACCTTTCTTTGTTGTGAGTAATGGATACTCCTGTGTTACTCCTGGGTTAGGCTGGTCTTGAATAAGAGCTTCCATTATTCAAACAAGAACGCTCCAACGTCCCTGCGTTTCTTTTTACCCCTTGGATATCCAGTAATGACAACTTTGGCTTTCCGATTCTCTTTATCGATGCTTCGAATGGCGCAGCTTACCACATCTCCGACCACTGGCTCCTCCAGATAATTAGGTTTAACGCCTTTTACTTCTAATCCAACATCCAGTTGAATGAAGATGCCGTGAACAGCGTCTACACCTGAAACTTTACCAGCGATTGCATTTCTGGATTGTAACGATTCTAGTTTTTCATATGGATCTTCCATTGTATGACGACGGCTGACACGTATGGTATTGCGCTCTTTGTTAAATCGGATAATCTTTACTTTGATATTTTCTCCACGGTGAATTTGTTCTTCAATACGTCTTCCCCGCTCCCAGCTGTAATCGTCTGGGTACATAGTGCAATCAACACCATTTACACGAACGAAAATTCTTCTAGTTCTTCTATCAAAGCCAGTAATCGTTCCATCAAACACAAATTCATGCAATTGGTCAGTTTCTTCTAAAACCTCAAGCTGGCTTAAAAATTTTGCCCGTTTAATCTCATCTGCCTTTTTTATGCTGACAAGTAAAATTTCTTGTTCTAAATCCAGATGGTCGATGAGGAACTCCTGCATCGTACCTGCAAATCCATTTAGGCTGCGGAACTCATGTGATGAGAATTCATTTGCCGGGCAATAAGCTGTTACCCCGTTTTCAAGCATTAGATAAGCAATTTCAGTCTCTTTATTTGCATACTCTTGAGAGTCAGCGTCCAGGACCCTTGCTTTAATTACTCCTACAGAGGTAACAACCCCTTTAACAATCTCTTTATTTCTTTTATATCTTGCAAGATCATCTAGCTGCTCTTCAGATTTCCAAGATTTTGTTGTGAGTTCTTCCATTTGTATCCCTCCTGATTTTAAAAAGGCAGGTAAGCAAACAAAAAAAGTCCCCCAAAAACGAGAGTAGTGTAGTACTACTCTGGTTCTTGGGGGACTCCCATTTTAGAATAATTTAATTTTCGCTCTTGCTACCTTACCAAAAGTGTATACTAAGCGTTATAGATTTGGCAATAATTAATTTACTATAATTAACTATATTACTACTTTATTCCTCGAATACACTGAATAGAATTTCAGCCTTTTTAGAATTGTTCTTTGCTTCTTTGTCTGTTTCAGAAGCTACAACAACCTCTGACTTTTCGGGTATTTCACTTAACTCTTTTAGTAATTCGTTTTGAAGCTGTTCCTGCTTTTCGCCTAATTGAGACAGTACTGGTCGCTGCACCTCTTTATTTGATATATTACTGTCTGACTCATGAGTTATGTTTATGCGCTCCTTTGGTAAACCCTGTGGCATTTCTTTGGACAAAACATTGACAGTGGGTTCACCATCATCGCTACTTAGAATAACACTATTAGAAGGTGGTTCAGTTTTGATATCTTCTGAATTAGCGGGACTTAAAGGAACAATCGGCTCTATTGCGTCAGTATTCTTTTTTAAATCTTCCGGAACAGCTTCTAATTTGTCACTTGAAACTTCAGCTGGTATTTCAGCCTCTGGGTCCGAGTCTTTTTTATTAAAAATTGGTAGTGTAATAGGATGATCATTACCGGGATTTAGTAGAAGCGGTTCTGCCTGCTCAATGTCCGATTTCTCTAATTCTTTAATAACCTCTTCTTCATCTAACACTTCAAATTCTTCGAGAGTTTGATTCTTGGTTAACAAAACTATGCCCTTTCTAGACTCTAGCCATGTTTTAGCAGCTTCTTCATTTACCTGGATCACGGCTTCATTAAATTCTTCCTTTGGAACAAAGTTTGCATCAATTTGCATAACCGGCACCGGCTTATTATTAGCAACAATTTTAACTGCACATTGGAATGGATTCTGGAAAATGATATCACTTGGAGATAGGATAGCCTCCTTTTTCTTCTGATAGGAATTCCCAACCCGTAACATAGGCTTTTCTTGCAGCGGGCTGACTGCTTGTTCATTTACTCCTTCTTCAAATCTTTCAACCTCCCCGAATATTTTTGAGAAAAGTTGAGCATCAAAATCAGGAATATCTCCATAAACCATTTTGTGTCGTAAGGTACCTAGCAAAGTATGCATATAAGTTTCTCCATACTTATCCGCTAGCTGGGCAACAGTTTGTGCTACAACGGTAACAATAACTTTATATTTACGTGACTGAGCTGGAAACTCTTTGAATGGTTGATAAATGTAATCTGGAAATTCATCTACTAAAATATGATGAAAGTTTGATATATTAGGTTTCCTTCTGAAAACTGCATTCTGAAGACTCAACAATACGAGTTTACCTAATACGTTGGATAGGCCGCCGAGTTCTCCCTTGGCCGAGTTCACTAGTAAAACACCGCCTGATTCTAGATGGCGGTCAAATGAAAAATCAGATTTCCCAAATAATACTCTACGTATTAACGGGCTTGCCCCTATGTCGTTAAGAATGTTTCTTAAACCCTGTACATACTCCGCTTTAGCATCGTAATATTCTTGCTGCCCACGAAACTCCCCTTCTTGGACAAGTTTTGGTACGTTTCCTTGACCTGCTCTTTCTGTTTTCGGAAGAAGGTTTGTGTCAAACCATTCATCTATCTGTTTTACGATAGCCCAATGATTCCGCTCATCACGATCTTCCATCAGGTCCACATTTTCTGGGAAGGTCTTTTTAAGTTTCTCATGCATTACCCGAACAAGGTTAGGATTATCGTACATTTTTAACAACATGTCGAAAGTAACTTCTTGTTCATGCTCATGTAGTTTTAGTAAATAGATATAGTGCTTTAAATGGTTCCTTTCACTCTGTTGGAAAAAGAAGTTTGCCTGACCGCCTTCTGCTAGACCCTCGATAACCATAGCGAAAGCTTCAGCCACTTTATCAACCGGTCCTTCCATAGGATTTATAGATGGTGTATTCGGATTTGTAGGGTCGATGTAAAATACTGACTCCTCTGGGACGCCATGTGCTTTTACTAACTGAAATGCCTTTTGGCAAAGATCGTTTGAAGGCTCTATTATGCTTACTCCATTTAGGTACATACCCTTAACATCTTCCGTATGGAAGTCCTCCCTCTGATACAGAGAAGGATATTCATTTATGTAGCGGCTCATCCAATGTAAATCCTGATTAATTATAGGTAGAACCAAAGCAGCGGTTTTACCTGTACCGATACTACCAATTATGACATTGTTGAGAGTACGGTCCTTACCTGGTTGGACAACCATTTCTTTTGTGTCTGAGTCTGGCCCCAATACCACATCTGGCCATAGTTCCTTTATGCTCATCTTAAAGAATTTTTGCAGATGAACATTCTTGTATTCAAATTCCCAAAATGCTTGATTAAGTTCCTTTGAATATTGTGAGTACTGTCCAAATAGCCATAGCATACTTAAGCAAGTAATTGTAGTAGGAACGAACATAACTGTTAGAAGCAATGTTTGGGTGTCACCCACCGCAATTTCTAACCATATACTTTGAACATCCATTTGATTTATGCGATTTCCTAAATACGGGATCAGGGTGTTATATACTGGTGCACTAATCAACCAAAGGAAGTGAAAAAACATTCCTAAAGCCATATTTCCAAACCAAGCAATTCTCCACCTTTTCGTTTGAAATGCTTTAAACTTTGTACTGATTAGCCATCCCACTATAAGACAGATTGCTGATAACCAGAAACCGATTCGGCCAGGTTCTGTAGAGTCACCAAATAAAATAAATGATGGTACCACACCTTTAAATTGAGCAGACATTAAAAAGAAATAATTTATGGTTGCCCGGATTGTTAGATACAAAGAGAGAACACCCAGTATTGAAACGGCAATGCCCGGCAATTTTAACAGCAGTTTATCCCTCATAAAGCAACACCTTCTTCCTCTTAAATTTAGAGGTTTGCTGATAAAATGTTGATCCGTCAATACTATTTCTTTGTAGCCTTTCTAAAGAACTGAAATAGACATGATTTAACTCCCAAAGGTCACCCAGATTATCATGCAATCTCTCCTCTTCTGTTTGATAGATAGCAAGGATTCCATTGACATGACTTTTATAACGGTCTTTTTCTAAAAGCCAGTTTAAATAAGCAAGTTGGTCCAAGGACTTTACGCAGCCTTCATCCATTACTTTGATTAAAAATGTTTTTACCTTCTCTCCTTCTCTTTTCATGTCAAAATGGCCGTCAGCAAAATATGAATTTAATACGTTTCCGGTATAAAACTCTTCAGGTAGCCTTTTTACCATTGAAACATTGAGGTGTTTATTAGTTTCTAAAGCTCCAATACTTTCATTTAGTACATAGGAATGTTCCTTAGTCTTTCCTGTTAGTATGTTATAAGCTACTTTCCCTGCTCTGCTAGAAGTGACCACATGGAAATGAAGGTTAGGAATGATATGAGCGCTTGCCCTAATAATATATTCTTTTATTTGGCTTACACGCTTTTTACGTTCTTTTGGCCGATCTTCTACATAGCATAGGATGTCATCATCTGCAGAATCTATAGGGGCAATCAATATATGATGGTCTTTATGTTCTAAATTCTGAGCATTATATTCTACATACCTTTTAACTTTGTCGATGATAGTATTTGCTCTTTCATGCCCGGTATCCGATTCAATATTCAGTATTGATGAATCACTGTACAAAATCCAATCCGGTTCTACTAGAGTTGGTATTTTTAAGAGATTTTTTCCCTGTTCTTTATAAGCCTTCTTCACTTTAGAGTCATAGTATGGAGTTTCTAATGGAGGAATTGAAGTAAACCTACCGCCCTTTTTATAAAACTCTAAATACGTTCTTATTACTATTTCTCTTGTTAAAAAGAAGTGATCAGCCGTTTTAGGATTTGGCAGCTCTACCAAAGGATAAGTTGAATTATGGATAACCCCTTCATTTACTAAAATATCAATTCCATTCTTATTCATCTGTACACACCTTAATTGGACCTTCTTCCTCCCGCTATAAACTTGTGTTTTGGTAATCTTAAGTTCGTTCCATTTCTGAAGCTTCTTGTAGACAGCACTCTTTTTCATACCATATGCCTTTAAAAGAAAAAACCTTACTTGTGAGACAGTTACTGATTTATGTAACCATATTAGCTTTAATAATTCTTTATCCTTTTCAGTTATCCATGCCCTACCATTATTGTAAGTATAGATAGACTTCTCACTCACCACTTATAGCCTCCTTTCTATGAGATAAAAAAAGACCCCGAACAAACCAAGCCTAAGCTTAGTGAGTCCAGGGTCGTCCCTTTAGATATGAAATTTCGACCTGAGTATACCATTTTATATAAGAGCTGGCAATAAAATATCGTGATATCTAGCGAATGATTATACAGGGATATACAAAGAATGGTGACCTTCATACTTAATAAGTTTTGTTATGAAATAGCTATATTTTAGGGTACAATCGATGTTGTAAAATCAATAGAATTCAGTATCAATCCTTTTACTTAAACGGGGTGAAAACACGGTAAGAACTCACACTTGCTTTGGAACCCGTATTTACTATAATACCAAGACTTCAAAGTACTTTTATTGGTGTACCATGATGGAAAACTTTTGGTGGAACGATAATCTTTCCACCGCAACCTTTCCACTGGTAAGCGGAACTTTACTGATTTTGTTATATCTTGAGGACTAAATATAAAATCATGAATTGAATGAAAAAGTGAATACCCCTATGTAAAAGATGGTTAGGAATCCTTTCGAGACCTCCCCACTACAGACAATTTCCTACAATCATTTTCCTTCTGGCAATGTCTCCCCGGCATTTAATACTCCGTATTCCAGTAATCGTATAAAACAATTTGCTGTTTTTACTTAAAAAAATTTATTTTAATGATAATGCTAGTACATGAGCTTGAATGAACCTGAATGATTGCTAGACAACGGTAAATTTGTAAGTTGAATGAAACTGAATTGTGATCGAAGATGATCTGTCTTACCTTTTTAAACAGAACTAAAATGAATTTAATGATACGAAAATGAAATATGGGGGACTTTATTATGTAAATTTCAAGGTTCATAATTAAGGTACACAATTTCGGTACGCAACGAGCGTCATTGGAGGGTACGTTTTTTCAGGAATCAAGCTGTCTGAGATTTATATTGTGTACCACAATTAAGGTACACAAGGAAGTAAGGAAATTACATTTATTTGAGATAATAAAGTATATATATTGCATTTATTTGGCTTGTTTTCTATAATGTTCCTTAAAGGTACACAAAAGAGGTCTTTTAAGGTTCATAAGGTGGTGAAGGTATGAGTGAACTTGAAACTAAGAGTTTCAGAGACTTAGATGAACTGGAATACGATAATGACACACTGCGATTCCTTAGAAAAAAGCTAGATGACTTTACTATTGACGTATTTAGACAGGTCGTGAAAGAAAACAAGATACATAGAGGCCTTGTTAAGACTAGGTTAGATGCCTTTCATAGCAAACGAAAGAAGTATGATTCCGCTTTTTTGACTCTTGAAGCTCAAGGGTTCGTTGAGAAAAAAGAAGATGGAACAGCGACTCCCTATTTTGTTACAGTAAGAGGCAAACAATTAGCCCAACTACTTTATGAAGAAAAGTTAAGGAAGGAGCAACACATATGATGATTAAGGCTTTTGGAGAAAATGAAAAGTTAGGTGCAATTAAAGCGCTGCTATCCCCACATTTACTATCTGATGAACTAAAATCTGAAATGGATCGTTATCCTTCACAAGCAATTATTGGTCTTGGACAAGGTGGTGGCCGAATCGCTGCTGAATTATCAAGGTTTGGTTATCCAACTTTCTTACTCAATTCATCAAAATCAGATATGGAAGAACATAAAAATTTAATACCGGAAACTCATAGGATTGTAACTTCCAGTAAAGACTTTCCTGAACTTGAAGGTACAGATAAAAATGCACAGCTTGGATTTGAAATCGCTAAAGAAAATGCAGACTTATATAAAAAGGTCGCACTTGACGATGCAGTACAGGACTCAGAGTTCGTTTGGGTATGTGTTAGTTTAGGCGGCGGGACTGGTAATGGAGCGCTAAAAGTAGCACTAGCTTACCTGTCAAAAGTTAGAGAAAACAGAGCCCTACCAGGCGGGAAAATTCCTTTAGGTGTTATTTGCTCCCTACCTTCTTCTGACGAAAGAGGTTCTGCATTTAGAAGGAACGCTCTTGCTGGTATTAGTGTAATTCAGCAGCTTATGAATGAAAACAAAATGGGCGCTGCTGTAGTTATTGATAATGAAAAAATGAAAGACTATTACGCAAATAGCCCTCTTAAAACTTACGGAGGCCTTGAAATTGATGCTAAATCCTATAGCAATATGGTGATCGCAAGTGCTTTGGCAGAGATTTCATCTCTACCTCTTTTAGATGGACGGTCCGTATTTGATAAAACGGAACTACTTACTACCTTATCAACTCCAGGCTGGCTATCTATATCGAAGCACAAGGAACTGAGAAACGATGAAAATATCGAATCTGTTATAGGAAATCTATTTAATAACAATGAAGTACTGGCTACTTATAAAGTTCAAAATGCAGTGGCTGGTGCTGTAGCAGTTCTATATCCTTCTTCGAAGAATATTTCACCTAAGATTGCAGATGATGTTTTCAGATATACTTCTGACTTGCTTGATACCAAAGTAAACTTATCAATATCTAAAAATAGCAAATTGGAAAACCTTACTTTATATGGCCTTGCCGTTTACCCTTCTCCCTCTGTAAGAATTCAACAGTTAAGAGAAGAATTATCACAGTGGGAACAGTTAGAAAAAGAACAAGAGGAAGCTAAGAAACAAGCTTCTTCAGCACTAGGGTTAGATGAATTTGATGACTTCTTTTCTTCTGGAAACACTACAGTCCGACGGAAAAAGATGACTTTAGATGATCTAGAATTTGAGGATAATGAGAATAAGCCAAAGAAAGCTAAAGTTGCCGATTTGAATGATATTGATTTTTAAAAAAACAAGCCTTCTAGGCTTGTTTTTTTGTATTTATTCCTCCAAACTTTGTGTACCCCTTTTATGTACCTAAAAGGTCCATAAATCATCAATCCCTTGTGTATCAACGTTTTATTTGTGTACCATAATTAGCAACCTTAAATGCGGTACATATAAAATCATTTTTACCTACTAATACGGTTATTACTATAAGTTAAAATCAAAGAATGCCCTTAAGTTATGTTAGGTTCGCTTAGAACTTCAAATAAAAGACTTGTGCTGGATCCAAGACGCAAAAAAAGGCTCTTAACCTGGATAAAAGCACAGTAATTCACAAAATTCATCTTCACTCAATATAACACGGACGATGATCCATCATTCATTTTCAATCAAACGCAAACATCAAAACAAGAACGCTTATAAATCAATCGCTATTAAGCACAAACGATGTGTAGCGTTATCGTTCTTATAACGTTAAATAACGCTCTTTATAATTCAATTACGAAAATGATAGATTCATACATATGCGTTTGATTCAATTACGTTAGTGATTTATTAAATTTCGCAAGGTAGCGTTCGCGCTGATGTTCGTTTGTGGCAAATATCGCAAGCGCTGCGAATCGTTCGGAGGTTGCTAACGCCTAATATATCAACGTTTTGAGTTGATTTATAAATCTATTAAGTGTAATATTTTTTATAAATGATTGTAGAAGCCTACAGTACTGGAGGTGAGAATGTGGAAAGCTTAGATATGAAAGAACTGCTTATGGAAGAATTTGAAAATGATCCTATATTCAGAATGGCTGTTTTGAATGGATTAGAGGACAGCGTGTTCACAACCGGTATTCAATCAATGCATAAAGATATGACATATAGCACTGTTGAGGCAGGTCGTATTATTGAACGGTCAGACTCTACAATTAGAAATCATTTTCGTTCAGATCTAATCGAGTACATTCAACCTGAAAAGTTCGGGAAGTTTTACAGGTTAAATTATAAAAGTGTATTTCGCTTACATTTAATATTTGTATTAATGGACAAGGCCTCTAAAACTTCTGTGGATCTTCTTGCTGAGCTAGGAATGCAACCTGGTGTTTCAATGGGAGGTAATGTAAAGAGGGTTCAACGTGAAAGTACCGATCTTCAAGAGTATAGCGATCAGCTGCAGAATAATTATGAAGAACGTTTATCAACTATGGAGCGAAATCTAGGATTCCAGAGTAAAATGCTGAACATACTTAAGTACGAAAAAGATATTTCTGATATTGAGAGAAAACTAGAGAGAAAAGAAGTTGAGATAGACCAAATCAAGACAGATGCTTATATGAAGTACTTAGAAGAAAAACAAACGCAGCTCTTATCAACCTCATTGAAGAAAAGTATTCAAAAACCTTCTTTTTTAGGGCTTTTTAAGAAACCTGATATTATTGATGTTGAGCAAATTAACAAGGATGTGGAAACAAAGCTAAAAGAAAAAATGGATCAAGAAATTAAAGAGAAGATCAATATAGCAAGAAAAGAAATAGAAACACTTCAAGAGGAAAAGAGGAAAGTAAATACGTTATTACAGCAAGAGCGTGAATCTTTTTCGAATATGCAGCTTGATACTGATGTAGATGACAAAAAACTATTAAGTGCAAATATGAAATAGATTGAAATTTCCGAACATGTGTTTTATAATGGGTTTACTAAAGTTGTTCATAAGGGGTGGGGCAGAGTGTTAACATATTATTTTAAAGAGAAAACAGTTAGAACAATTGATAAAGTGGTGGTGGCTGCAACCGCAGTAACTCTGCTAGCAGCTATCGCCAGGACAATCATTAATTGGTAAGTTCAATATCTCCTAAAGCTATTAAAGCTCATTCAGTAAAATATTTACTGAATGAGCTTTTTTTTAGTCATTATTATTGTATTTCTAATGGGTTTTTGTTAAACCTTAGCTGCGTTCTTGGTTTGAAATATAAATAAAATACAGGGTACAACTGAACTCTAAAAAAAATAGGTTTCAAAACCGCTGAGTAGTTAAGGTGAGTCTAAAACTTGCGGTAGTAAATTACAACAAAAAATCACTTAAAATTGGCAGTTTTTTAGTTTTTAAGGGAAGATACGAACATATAATCTAGTATAATATAGGAAATATAAAGGTCTGATATTAGGAGGGGAGAATGAATGCCTTACGGATTTATTAAGCATATCGAAAATAAAGGGTATAGTGAGGAAACAGTAAATAGCTACGAAAAGGTTATAAACCAATTTTTTGCCTTTATTAAAGATAAATATCCGGACAATAAGGAACCTTTTCAAATTACCTCTTCAGACATAATCAAATACTTAGAGTATCAACGTGATATAAGAGAAAAAAGTATCTCGACAATAAATAAAGAACTTGCCATTTTAAAGACTATGTTTAACTATTTTTGGGAAACTGACAAAGTACCTTTAAGTGTTGATCCTGCAGTCAAAATCAAGAGGTTTGTTGTAAAAGAAAAGCCAACTGTGCACATTCAATTTCACGAAATTCTAAAAGTGCTTGATCTAGTTCTGCTTAATGATGAATATTCGCCGCTTAGAAAAGTATTGTTTTTATTGGCCACTAAAGGCTTAAAGATGGCTGAGTTTGGATTTACCAAGGATAAAGTTAAAGATAACGCAAATAAAGATATAGTTGAAATTCAATTGAAAAATAGAACCATTACCCTCCAGGGATCTGAAGTGGCGTACTTCCATGAGTACTTTTACTCCACTTTTTTTAATGGCAGCGAGTATGTATTTACGACAAAACATCACGGAGAGAACGTAACTGGACCTATACAGGTAATGTCCATGCAAAGTCATTTAAGAGCAATATCTCGTGATTACCTCCCTGAAGGATCTCCAGCTTTAACTCTTACTATAATTCGAAGAGCTATCGCATTTGATCTTTATTCTAAAAAAGTACCAATCCAGCTCATAGCCGCCGAATTAGGAATTGAAGAAAATACTGCATCATACTATCTGAAACAGATAGTCGAAGGAACCTATACCCAAAAAGAACTTGAATAGGCTTCAAAATTAAGTGTATAATTGTGGAAACAAAAACAACAATGGGAAGCACCCAGAAAAACTATCTTTTATTGGAGATGGTTTTATTCTGGAGTGCTTTTTTTTATGGGAAAGGAGCTGTAGCGTTGGAAGATAAGCAAGTTGCTAGAAACCTATTAGATTTCTCCAAAGCAGTCTTAATAGGAGAAGGAGATTTTAATTTCAATAATTCCAATGATGTATTATCTATACCTTTTAACAAACAAAAATCTTTATACTTATCGGAAGTTCTTAAGAATGAGCAGATTAGTAACTATATTGAAATTAATAGTAAAAAAGAACAGCTTAGTATACATTCACATCCAATTTTAAAAACTTTGAAGGACCAATGGTACAAAGATAATTCGAAGATATTTAGCTTAACCTTAGATCCAGGCTTGATTACTATAAAATCGATTATTGTCTGCATCAACTTATTTGGAATTAGAAAATTAGAAAGCATATCACTACCAACCAGTATTGATAGAGATCATCTTAAAACTCTTTCATATTGTTTAGAAAAGCATTTAAAAGTACCAGTAACACCTAGCAATAACCAAATGAAAATAACAGATATACCTAAACTTGTCACATCTGCAGTGAGTGACCTCTCTGCTTTACATAGCGCAGAACTAATAAATTATCTTACTACTAAAGAAAAGAAGCTTTTGACAGAAGGGATCTTAAGATGAAAGTTAAAGCTATTTCTCTAATTCTATCTAGTTCTTTGCTGTTAACTGGATGCGGTGGTTTATTCGATAAAGAATCAAAAAGAATTGAAGCTCTAAAAGAAGAAAAGAAGCAAGGTGAACTTGAGGATAGCAAAGAAAAAGAAGAACAAGAGAAAATATACAAAGATATGGAGAGACCAGTTAATGAGGTAGTATATGAAAATGAGTTAGATACCTTAAAAGAAGTTGAAAATCTAGACTACAAAAATTTAGAAGAGTATCAGGATGCTGCAGAGTTTTCAAAATTTGTTGCAGACGCATTGTATAAATTCTACACAGTGCAACTTTCTCCGGAAAACTATTATGAATTCCTTTTACAATATGGAACTGAGTCAGTAAAGGAATCTTTACCTTCTAAGGATGATGCTGTAACAGTATTTTCTTCATTACAGGACCTGTATCTAAAACAAAATATTAATGGCGAAAGCTACACATTAACAAATGTTACTTTTAACCGGCTTAAAAATGAGGGGAGTTTTTATCGTAAGGTTTTAACAACAAACGGGGAGGAGTATTTTATATCCATAATTCAAAAGGAAAATGGAGTCTGGAAATATGCTGATGATAGTCCTTCACCTCCATATGAAGTCCAGGATAATGCTTCATAATACTTACAAAGGAGAATTTATATGACACAAACCACTGAGATTAATATTTATGAATACACACAAAAGAAATTAAAAGCCCACCAACAGAATAATCAAGAGTTCAATATTGATTTAGCAACAATCTATGAGTTCTATAAAAATAGATTATTACAATACGTGCAGCAGGACAAAGTAGAGAAGATGGAGAACATGCTATTTGCAGGAATTCAATCACAAATATTTAATGGTTACTTTATGGCAATGGAATTAATGCAAAACAGCGAATCGAACTTTGAGGATGATTGGTTCAAACAAGCAGAAGGGGTAATAGCGCAACAAATCCCCGATATGCTTCGAGTCGGCTCAAATAATAACCTAGAAGAAGTAATAACCATGGATAGCCTTAGAGAGATGATCAAATGGATGGTAATTGAATATGAGGGTGTTTACCCTACCCTGATGGCTATATCCTTAAATACGGCTTGTTTAGGGGCATTATGGGCTTTTAAAGACGAGGCTAATAAAAGAGGTATACATTTTTATAAGTCTCGACACAAAGGCATTATGGCTTCTCTAGATGACATTACCTTTATTAATCCTCAGAACTATCTTAGTTTAACTGCAGTAAATAGTTTAAGTGAAGTTTGGGAGATTATAAATTCAGATTATAGAGGATTAGACAAAATAGGAGAAGTAACAGTTTTGGCTGTTGATATCGGGGATAGCGAAAAAGGTCTTTTCCTGAATATCTCAATAAAAACTAGCCTAACTGATTTAGAGCAGGACAATCTTTTAGATCAGATAGTTACTAGAGCAGTTGTTATGAATACTCTTGATAGAGAAAAACTTACAGTTAACTTAGCTCAAGTAGACAGTTTCTTTCAATACAACTAATAAATAAGACCAAGCAGATTGCCTCTGCTTGGTCTTTACATATCTTCTTTTCGAAGTACAAAAAAGACCATCTAAAAAATGATGGTCTTATAAAAATTAATTTATTTTATTGAGTTATCGGCTCACTTCTCATATACCCTTTCTTAGAATGATAAAATATCTTATGGGTAGATAATGTTCCTAATTCGAATATTTCATTCAATATTGTGGATGCTGCTAAGGCTGAGTAACGATTAGTTATTACTCTCTGAGGATTAGAAGCAGCAAGTTCAGTACATGAAAGTTCGGACGGGGCAATTTCATCCTGGTCTTCTAAAATATCAGGAAATACAGAAGCAACTGGCTCAGAAATTACATTCCCATTAATTTTAAGGCCACATACCAATTGACCCGTAAAGCCTGATCGTTCATAAGTTTCCAACTCTTCTTCTGTCCAGGCATCTTTTGACCGGATACGGAAGTCATTGGGAACCTGGACTTCCTCATTCCCAATATCGATATATAATAGGTTATCTACTTTTTCAAAGTATTCATGGAATACCCTTCTAGAGAAATTGTTATCAACACAAGAGATTAAGATTGGTACATATGATGTACTCCAGCCATGACAACCTTCATAGTCTGTATTAAATAAATTGTCTAAGGCTTCAACATTCTCAATATAACTAGCGCTATATGTTTCAATGTTTACCTGGTAAGCTGAGCGATAACGTTTAGCTAATACTTCCGCTTTGTTCCTTCCTAAATCTTGGCGTAAACAAAGCTGGTTAGCTAGGTTCTTTTCTTCATAATGGTCATAATCAGCAATCACCATTTTGCCCCACACATCAAAAATATTGAGCATTTGAGCTACTTGCTGAATAACATAACCTCCATTTCCTCCCGCTCCAACTAACACAATATGAGTGAAAAGACGTTTTCCTTTTGTAAAGTCCACAGATATTTTTGGCATATTACTCTACCTCCACATTTGAAATATCACTAAGATAAGTCGCATAATCATCAAATACCGGGTTTTCAAAAACATTAGAGGGATTAATATTAAAATGTTTTTGTGTCTCCTTGTTAAATGTTCTTACGATTAAATCCGGAAAAAATTTATCCAAGCGGCCAACAATGGCATAAAGGATAGGGGACCTTTCGTTAGCATCATCCACTGGAGAGGGGATAGCCGGCATTACATGATGAGAGTGGATCTCCATAATTTTCATTAAGTTTCTATCACCGTATTTCTCAACATAAAGCCACGCATTATCATCATCGATTGAGCAAAGCACAGCATTAACCACTTGCTTGGGAAAATCTAAGATAAATGTTCCTTTGTCTCTGTCAAGGTAGATGTCGGCATGAACCTCCGTTCCAAACTTACTAGAAAAATCTTTGGCTACTACGATAAAATCAGCCAATATGTGAAAGGGAATTTTCTTTTTCTTTGAACAGGAAGAAACCTCTGCAGATGCAGAGGTCTCCTTACAATCCACCATACCTTTCTTCTTTGCAGAAAGTACGGGTACAATAATGTTTTTCTTCTCAATGTATACAAGTTGAGTAAAGTTGGCCACAAGCTCAGGAAAGTCATCTTCTAATTTCTTTCTGAGAGCATTTTCAGAAATCGGCTCAAATGCTGATTCTTCTCCATCATCATCTTTTTTCTTCTTTTTAGTCGGAAGTCCATTTTCTAGCTCTTCTATTGAGAAATAGTTGGTAACTGGCAAGTCCATACCCGCATAGCGAACAATGGTATCAACCAGGACTTTAAATGGATCCTTTTTTGGAGCAGCTGGTGTAGAAGCTTTGGCCTCTTTCTTTTCCTCATTTGATTTCCTTAATTTTTCGATTTGTTCTTCTCGCTTTTTTACGGCGGCTGCTTTTGCAGCTTCAAGCTTAATTACTGCCTCATCCTCAATATCAAACATGCTAAAAATATCAGTTTGTTCTACCTTTGTCATTGTTTATTTCCTCCAATTAGTTTTTTTAAAATTTCCAAGTATAGACTCTTTTAAAGGAACAAGCCATTCATCGTTAAAATCGTTGTCCTTAAGTACAGTAAAAAGCTCTCGTATTGTTTTTCCATTAGACGTCTTTGACCCATAGTCATCCCCGAACGGTGCCGCAAAAAAGATATTATGAAAAGTACTTAACTGAGATAGAGTTTTAATAGGAGGGAGTTCATTTCCACCCATACATACCTTTGTATCTGTGTTCACATTTGAAAAAGGAAACAGAAATAAAGGGGTTTCATCAGTTAGTATCCCTTGCTCTTGCACTGCTACAATGTTAGATAGGATTACTTTAGTGTCAGACACTGAGTATTTAAAAATCATCCTTGGGAATCCCACCTTCTCAAAAGCCTGAGAATGATAGGTAATATCCCACCGCCTTTTCGGTATCTCAATGTATACTTCATGCTGTTTAGCAGCTCGATTCACCCATACATGCTTTATGTAACTTTGCGGTAAAATAGGAGTTGAAATGTTTTCTCCACCTGCACTAGATTCCGATAAGATCCGGATTAAATCTGATAGAGTCATTTTATATAAATCCTGGATGAGACGGTTTTCTATTTTCACCATCTTGTCCAAGCTTTCTGTCTTTCCATCAAAACGGTCAGATAATCGCAGAACCTCTACATAACCTTCATAGTCATCAATTTTGTCAGATAGCTTGATAACATAATCCATTATCTGTCACACCCTCAATTTGTATATATAAATCCTCTACTAATCTAGTAATTCTAGCCACTGCCTCAGCCGCTTCAAAAAATACACTTGTAAAATAAATTGCCAAGACCAATCCATATTCCTTATGGAAACTCATATCAAATTCAGTAAGATCTCCGTAAAGTTTGGATAATGGCTTTTTTAGCTTATCTATCTCACCCGTATCTAGTAGCTTTTGAACTTTATCATTGTTTAATAAATATAGCCGCTCAGGAGTAGAAGAAATATTAGATTCTTTAGCAATGGTTTCTAGTTTGTGTTCATCTTCATAATCCAGCTGTCTGAATGTTGGATAAAGTGCTTTTAATCCAGCTTCTAGAATCTCTAAAGATGAACCATCATAACCACCTGGATACACAATGTAATCCGGAAATTCTTTCACATTAACCCCTAAATCGTGCCAAATCTTTAATGTAAGAAAATTGCTTATTGATTCATCGTAAGCGTATTTTTCTTCTGCATCTAATAACATTCTCATGCCAATTCCTCCTTAAATGAAATCATCTTCATTCTCATAAACCTTGTTATTACATTTGGTTAATGAATAGATCAAGTCATCCCAGGCAGCGTTAATCTCCCATAGATTGTCTTTAATAGCGACTAAATCTGCCTGTGTCATTTCATCATCGTAGTGGGGGAGGAAATAAAACTCATAAAAAGCTCTAAGACCTCCGTTTAGATTAAAAGAATCAAAATCCACCTTTTTGGTAGGAGTATGATTCCATACATATTGAATGACTTTGGCTACTCCTTCCTCTTTCTTTTCAGAGGTTTGCTTTTTAATTTGCTTATAAGGCTCCAAAAGTTTTTCTACTTTATGAAAGTCAATCTTCAAATTAATTCCCCCATTAGAAAAGGAGGGAGATAACTCTCCGCTCCTTATTGTGTTCTAACTGGTAAGACCAGCTGAAGCTCTTCATACTCAGATTCACATGGAGTTAACAAGAAAGGTCTCATTTCTCCGTTGAACTTGAAACTTATGAATTCGTCATCGATGGCTTTTAAAGCATCAACAATGTATTTTCCCGAAAAGCTAATCGTGAAATTATCTTCGCCTTCTAAAGACTCATAATCTACAACCGATTCACCTTTGCCTGTTTGAGCGGTATAAGAAGAAATAGTTGCTGCTCCGTTTACATGAAGTTTAATTACTCCTCCTTGTCCATTGTCTGCATTATTAGCAATCCCGCGGATTATTTCAATTTCATCCAGGAACACTTTCCGATTAATCTTCATTTCCGCTTTAAAATCTTGCGGAATGAGACGGGAAGTATCAGGGTAGGTGCCTTCTAACAAACGACAATAGAACACCAAGGAACCACTTCTAAAGATGAGCTGGTTTTCTGATTCACAATAGATATGGACATCCTCCTGTAAATCAAATGTTTTATTCAGCTTATCAAGCGATTTCGCAGGAATAACAAACTTTAAATCCCTATCTGAAGTGTTTCTCACCTGGACTTTACCCAACCGGTGAGAATCGGTACAAACCATTTGCATACAATCTCCAGAAAGGTCTAGGCATACACCGGTTAATATAGGGCGTATTTCAGAATCAGCCGCAGCAAATCCCGTTTTCTTGATTAGATTGCTAAGATCAGTGCCCTTTAAGAACAGGGTAGATTCTTCAATAGCAAAGTCGGGTAACTTTGGAAACTCTTCAGGGGCAAACGTATTCAAATTAAACCTAGACCGGCCTGATTGCAGAAGGAGAGTAAAACCATCAAGCTTTAAGGTAATGTCCTTCTTGAATCTTTTTACGGTTTCGGTCACTTGTTTAGGCAATACCGTTTTCCCTGGCTCATATACCTCAACGTTTTCACCATCAACAGGTACGTGAAAGCGGAATGATTCATTACTGTCAGAACCTATAAAAATAAGTTCTTCATTAGTAGCTTCCATGTAGATTCCTTGTAATATAGGTATATTGTGTTTGGCGTTTACTACCTTCTCTACCTTTTTTAAAGCATCAGACAACACAGAATGGTTAATTTTAATATGCATTGTTATTCCTCCATGAGTTGTTTTTTTATAAATAAAAAAGCACCAAAAGAAAGATAGAAAAATCTTCTTTAGTGCCACTCCTCAATTAAGCGATTTTTGTTAAATTTCCATTTTGAAGGTCCTCTTTAATAAATGTAGCGACTTCTTTAACATGATCCTTCGTTAGATGTATAAAGCAACTAAACAAACTCTCAATCTTCACATTAGGAAGAAGAATTTGTACATATCTTAAAGAATCACTTAAAGCAACTTTATAATTATTTGTGATAAGAACCAGGTCATTAACCGGCCTCAAAACACCATAAAATGCTCTAAGTTCCTCTTCTGTTGCTTTATCAAAAATATTTTGTAGTGACTTGCAAGTAGAATTTTGGGTCACCTTTTTGAACAGCGGAACGATAAATTGCGGTTGTTCCTTCAGGCCCGTAGTTTCTAAATACTCACCAATTACCTTTAAACAACGAGAGCGGTCAAATTCGCCCTTTTGATTCATTTGTTTAGTTCCTTTCGGAGGTTGTTTCCCAGTTTTTTTCAGTACAGAGTCATTTTGATTACTCTGCTGAGCTTGGCTATTTTCTCTTTGGTATTGCTTTTCAGGCTTATTTTGAGGATCTTGAGAAGCATTTCTACAATTTCCTTTCTCATCAGCAGGCAAAGCCCAATCTGGAAGCTTTGGTGGCATCCAATAACCCTTAACATTAGTTTTCTTGTCGTTTATATAGTTGGATCCATCACGTTTATTATCAAAAACTTGTACGTAATTCTCTTCCAATCTATAATACCGATAGGTAAGCCAATTCTTCAGCACTACCTGTTAAGATTGACTTTTCCCCCGGTCCACACCGTACGTGAGACTTTCACCTCATACGGCGCTCCATCTACTTATCAGCTTGTGCGAATTTTCTTCCTGAACCGTTCCAGTTTCTTAAGTTCCTTATTATTCAAGATGCTGCTCATATCTACTACGTTGTGTATTGCCTTGTGGATTTCCTTATGAACACAAGCCAAGTTTGGCAGTTTGTTAACTTCTTCTAGTGGAAGTTTAGGGTCAATATGGTGAACATGCAGGTTATGCTTCCCGAGCGGGACTCCTGTAATTCTACATTTACCTTTATCTCTGTTGAACGCATATGCTCTGTTCATAAAATATTCAAAATTGTATCGTGGCGAAGTAACAAGTTCTTTCCTAATTTTCTCAAGAAGGGATAAGCTTGTTATTTCATCATGCCTGATACCGATTTCCCTAGTTCCTTTTCTTTTTTCGATTAATGCTCGACCGGAAGGGGAATAGGGGGTTTCGTCTTGAACTTTTTGTTTGAACAGGTTTTCATTCATTTTTGCTAGGTTGAGAAGCATTATGCCGACAAATCCAACTTCGGTTTCGATAGCCAAAGTTTTCTGTGTCCGTTCGGGATATTTTACCGCAAGGTTGACACATTTATTGGTAGATTGTAAGACTCCTCCACGTTTGGCAAGAATGTTATAAGTTTTTATTCTTAATTTATAACCTTCTTTATCCATTATGGAAGTATCTGTTGCATATGAATAATAATTTACTAGACCTCTAACCTTTGAGTTGTAGGCTAATATTAGCTGTGCGTTACTCAGTTTGTCATGATTTAACTTTTTGCTAAGAGAGGTGAGTTCGGCTCTGAGTTCCTTTACTTTGCTCTTAATCTTCTTATCGGAAGGGGTAACATGACTGATGTATCTAGTCTTTTTATCTTTCTTCCTTTTCCCTTTTATACCTTTTAGAACTACCTTGTATTTAAATCCAAGAAATTCAATTGGACTCGTTCTGATGTTGGTGATTTTCGTCTTTTCTTCAGAGAGTTCTAGTTTCAGTTCCTTCTGGAGAAAATTTTTAATAACAGTTTTCCATTTATGTGCGTTGGATTTGTTATTTGTGACCAAAACCCAGTCATCAGCATATCTGATTAGATAGCCTGGTTTGAGTTTAGAAGATTTTAGAGCTCGTAATTTATGGTCGTGTTTTGAATATTTGTGTTTAGTGGTGAACTCTTCAAATTGCTTAGCAACCCATTTGTCAAAGTAATGCAAATATACATTAGCTAGGAGGGGGCTTAAAATGCCTCCTTGTGGGGTTCCAATGTCATTTCTGACAATATTTTTGAAGATACCAGCTTTGAGAAATTCAGTGATTAGGCATAATATTCGTCTATCTCTGATACCCATATTCCATAATTTCTTTATTAGGATTCTATGGTTTACTTTGTCAAAGAACTGACGAATGTCACCCTCCACGATCCAGTGGTACCCAGTACGGTGAACAAGGACTTTAATTCTTTCCAGAGCATGATAAGTAGTTCTTTCAGGTCTAAACCCGAAACTATATTTAAAGAATTGTGCCTCTAATATAGGTTCCAGAACTTGTTTCATCATTTGCTGGATTATTCGGTCCTCTAATGTTGGAATACCCAGAGGTCGTTGTCCGCCGTTAGCCTTTGGAATAAACACACGTTTTATGATATGTGCCTTGAAATTCTTAATTCTATTGTGGATTAACTCAATGAGTTTTTCCTCGGATAGTTTTAAGTAGTCGCGGATTGTTTTTCCGTCGACTCCTGGTGTCATAGAGCCCCTATTGCTTTTCAGTGAATGTATCGCTGTAACAATATTGGGTTTTGACATCATTATTTCAAGGAGAGATGTATGTTTTACCTTGATATTGTTTTCCATTAGCTCTCTTGTTCTTGAGTACAGCTTGTCTAATGTGCCTCTTAATTCTGATTCTGATTCAAGAGTGTATTCTAGTTTTCGCACCAAATTGCATCACCTCATAATGAGATTTTTGCTCTAAGGTTTAGTCGGTTACTGTTACACATTCCTAGAATAATTCCGCTTTTGCTTGATTGTAGACTCGGGCCCTTCCCTCCGGTTACATTACATAACTTTCATCAGTACTATGACCCTACTGCCATTGGTGTAAAGGAATTTCAGTATTGTTTCAATACCTTATATCCACGAACCGGTAATTAACCACCGTATTGCGTTCTCACCAACTTCAACTGTTCCGCATGTTCTAGCCTTGCATATAACCTTAGGATTCACCTTTATGCCGTCAGTTACTAATGAATTAATCGTAATATAGTTCATTAGATGAATAGGGGATAGTCCCTATCCGTAGATTTGATATATTTGATTATCATTTCCACAACTGAAAAGGTAGGGGTTTACCTCCTCCATATTTCTATGGAACGGATAGTATCGACATGTACATTCGGTGATTCGTCAGAATCTATGATTCATTCTATCCATAGTTATTTTATGGCATCCCGATTACTTCTCTTACCATGTTCCCACAGGAATTTAGGCTCGATTTTCACCGACTTCAACGGGCTTATAACAATAATAGGGTTATCTATTATTGCTATCCGTAGGATTAGACCTTTTCAAGAATTTACGATATTCTTGCAAGACTCACTTCCAAGTCTTGTTAGTCAAACATGCAGTTGGATCATTTTTGTTCCCTCGCTTTTATATAGTGTGTTTCCACAACTTTTTGTGCGAGAACAGTTCACACCAAATATCTTCCAATGCCCCACTGAACTGCAGCTCTTTTCATTGCACTTGAAAGGCCACCTTTCAATGATTCAAACTGAGTTTGCTTTGCTCCATCTGATTTTTTTATCCATTCGCCATCTACATAACATGAGATTGTACAAAGGACTCCTTGCATAAAATCAGAAAAATCATTTTGCCATCCAGCCGGTCCGAATACTTCATCTAATCGATTTTGAATTGCTCGATTTGTGACATAAGCTAAGACAAAGGCATATTTTTTACCATTGCTTTGACCACTTCGACTGACACGCCATTCGATATCCTTTGAAGGAAAAGGCGCTTGCAGCTTTTGCATAACTTCCTCCATGCTACAATCTTTCTTCACAACAACAGCCCCTTAAAGTTTCTTAGAACTTTTCCACCACTTATTTTTTGCTCCATTAATGCAAAAAAACCTCTGAGTTTGATAGTTACAAATAAGCACAAAATGCTTACTTGAATTCCATCAACCCAAAGGTTGTAAGTTTAATAGAGTATCCGCTAACCAAATTATGGCTGCCAAAAAATAAAAAAATAAAAAAAGTTCCTGAAAAAATTATACAATTTTATCATTTAATTAACAATAATAAACTTCCAGGATTGTGCTATTGGGGTGTTTTTACCCTTTAAAATGCTTCCCGATGTGCTATAATATTTCTATAATTTAATTTACTTAAAGCGATGACCGCTCAACAGCCTTTTGTTAAAGGTGTGTTTAGCGGTCTTTTTTATTTGAATCTATAAAGAGGGGAGAACAGTTAAATAAATGCTAACAGTTGATACATTTAATGAAATTGAAATAGAAGATGACGTAGAACGATTGTTAATTCTCCGAAAACGAATGGCCTTATCCCAATATCAGTTTGCAAAGGGGATGGGAATTAGTACAAGTTATCTTGGACAGATTGAAAGGGGCGAGGTACCATTCTCTCCCCAACTTAGAGTTCGGATTAACGATTATCTGAAGCGGGAGAAAGAGATTCATGAAAAAGATATATTTAGCAGTTTCTGATAAAGAAGATGGAGAAATCAGAAGTACAATTAAAGGATTGCTTCCCTTTGTAGATGTACATAAGCTATCTTCCAAGGAGGAAGTTTTAGAGGCAATAAGCAACCCATTTTTAGCATGTATCACTCTAAGTGACTTTCTGGATCAACATATTTTAGAATCCATTAAATTAGAGGGTCAACTCATTGTAATCGACTATGATAAAAGTATAAACGTTACAAATAAAAACATAGTTCTATGCAGAAGTACAAATGATACAAGAATGGCCATCTATGATTCACCTATTGGCCACTTAGGAATAGATAGAACAGTAATGGAACCATCCAATGATAAGCCGATAAAGAAAGAAATTGCTAATGAAACAGCTGAAAATGACGTTAAGAAGAGTGATAATCAGGAAAAAGCCATAGACAAATCACCTCCAGAATTCTCGAAGGAAAAGGATAATACAAACTCTAAAATTCCTCCAAAAGAAAACGATCTAGAAAAAAACTCAGAAAAGATCAATAGTAAATCCCTAAGTAAAACGCCAAGTCCGGAATCTAAAAAGGCAGCACCTAATCAAAAACATGACAACTCATCAGCTTCACAAAAAAAGAGGAAGAAAGTATACATTTCTTCACCTACAAAGGCTCATGATTTCGGTAGAAAATTAAATGGTGTAAATCTCAGTACAGAAAAGACTGTGGGTATTTGGGCACCTTTAACAGCAGGGGCCACAACCTTCATTGTGGATTATGCCATATTCCTTCAGCAACATGGTGTTCCTATATCAGTTGTGGAGATCCCAAAAGAGAATCCTCACTTGTTTAAGATGTTACACCGGTTTGGTTCAAAGCCAGACAATTGGATTTCACTAACGGAAAACCTTTACTCCAATGACAATGGCAATAATAACTCTTTATGGATTTATAAAGGCGTCAAATGGTTCCCGGTAGGATTAAATGATTTTGATATTGATCGAAACCAGGATCTAATTTTAGATTTTTTTATTTCAGTTAAAGAAAATGCTTATGTATTAGTGGATTTGCCTACCGGAAAGATGGATGATTCCACTTTAAATACACTTCCATACCTCGACGAGATTTGGGTAATTGCTGATGACCAGTTTGACCGAACTAAAGAATGGAAAAATTTCATACACAATACACTCATTAAGGAGTATAAAAAGCCAGTTAAAATGATACATAGCCGCACTGGTACTCATAGCCGGCCAAGGGACGTAGCAGAATTATTAGACTTGGAGCTCATCACAGCTTTACCTTCCATGTTTGACAGGGTAATGGCAAACAACCATGAGAGAAAACCATTGATTGCTGACATAATTGCAGCTCAAAAGCTCATACCGCCTTTTATTAAAATAGCTAGAGTGTTTGTGGGGAAAGAATTTGATAAAATATACCGACCAACCTTCTGGATGAAATTAAGAAGAAAGTTATTAGATGCTGTTGATTGATTCTTCATGTAGGTGCTAAACTGATAGTAATCTATTTTCTTTTATTATTTCTTGGCTATCTTTTATGAGATAAGCGGTAATTTATCAATTTAGCGGTCTTTGGATCGAAGCAAGAGCTTTCTTTTTGATGCTCTCTCTTCTTTCCATTGGCCGCTTTTTTTTATTCAATGGAGGTGGAAAAAATGAATTTAAAGGAAATTAAAAAAGGCTTAATGACTGAGAACGGAAAAATTTTTATAGGGACACACACTAAGAAAAGGCTTAAAAAGCGTGGGTACTCTAAAGGAGACATTGTTTCAGCTTTATTTAATGGAGAAATCGTTGAAAGACAAGGGCCATCTAAGGTTGTAATAGCTGGCAGAGATATGGATGATAACCCGATTGTGGTGGTCATTGCTAAACATTCGCATTTTATTTTTAAGCTTGTAACAGTCATGCCGCCAATTGATCATTTCCGATTTAAGGATTGTGTGTAAAGAGCTTAAGAACTATAAGAAAGGTTGTTATGAATTATGAAATTAATGAGGCAAACTAGAGTCAAAGATTGGTATGAATACTATCGGACCCCATGTGTAATTTGTGGTAAGACAGGTGGTTGTATGGCTCACGTGGATGGTTCAGCGGTAGCTTGTATCCGAACTGAAAGTGACACTTATTTTTCGAAAAATTCGGCTTTACCTAGCTACCTTCACCTACTTAAAGGGAATAATAAGCGAAAGATTAACAAAGAGGAAATCGAAGAAATTCATGTAGGACATCCCAAGCAAAAAGATAAAGTCCTTAATACTGTTTATAGTGCATTAATAGAATGCTTAGAACTTGATGATGTACATTACAAACACTTAACTTCTCCTTCAAGACAGCTAGCTGATAAGCAAGTTATGCTAAGGCAATACCGCAGCTTTCCAGATAAGCCTTGGGAGGTAGCGAGAATGTTGAAAGAAGGTTTGGAAATCAAACATTTTAAAGGTATCCCTGGTTTTTTTCTACAAGAAGAAAAGTACTGGACCATTGCCGGCAGCAAGGGCATTTTAATACCTTTTCGTAATCACTATAATGAAATTGTCGGTTTCCAGTACCGAATAGATAATCCTCAAAATGTGGTTGAAGTAAAAGTTAATCGCCCTGGTCTTAAAGCTCGGATTATAGAGCAACCAGATCTTGTGCAGGTCTCTTTTGATGGTGAAATCATCTTAGAGGAAGAGATTAAATCTAACAAAACATGGACAACCATTGTACATGAAAATGAAGTTAAAGGATGGGTTCGAGTAGTAAAAGGAAACCGTTATTTCTGGCGTGCGAGACGTTTCTCAACAAGTGCTTAAAGCATGAAATGAGAGGAATTAAGTTATTTAATTCTAACTGGAACATTGATGATAGGAATGATAGCCGTCATGTTGGCTTGAAACTACACCCTAATACTCCTACATGCGCCTC
The DNA here is from genome assembly GCF_004366035.1 of Cytobacillus oceanisediminis. Taxonomy (GTDB): domain Bacteria; phylum Bacillota; class Bacilli; order Bacillales; family Cytobacillaceae; genus Cytobacillus; species Cytobacillus oceanisediminis_C. Next base: position 29,595 of record NZ_SOEE01000011.1, on the reverse strand, counting down.
AACTTTACAGAGTTGATGGGGTCTGAAGCTAGGTGAAGTCGGCTGAAACTAAGCTAAGTCCAAGAGTGGATATGGTTAGTGATAGGCCGGGGGGCTGAAAAAGCGTTTTATGATGAGAATGTGCTAAAGATGCACTGACAAAGTGGCGAATGTACGGGTCTAAAAATAGATGCACAGGAAACTGTGTAGCTTCCAAGTGGAAGGTGAATTACCGAAAAGTAAGATTGCCAGATATGAAATTCGGGATATCCAACAATGAGGATATATAATTTACAGGCTCAAAGTCACCATCTAAGGAACGATATGATAGCTAAATGTTTCGGAACGTCGAAAGCAATGAACTTCTATTAAACGTCTGTAAGCGGGAAGGTTGCTATAAGGTTATCTTAATAACCGAAGTGCATTTATCGTTGTGAGAGTAGGGGCACAGTACCGTTGAAGCTATGGAAACATAGTAGAGGGATAGCCCCGAGTCGGAATACTAATTACTAAAGAGGACAATATATCAAATTTATTGGGTTCGAGTATGACTAAGGAGAAGCAAAACTCCACTAAGGGGGATGCTGACCAATTGGCACTAAATCTCAAAAAGAAGAGGCTCAGGCACAATGAGTTTTATGATATGCAAGCTACGCTTGACCAACTTTACCAAGACAGCCTAAACAATCGTGAAACAAGCGATATAATGTCTTTGATAACGTCAAGGGAAAATGTCAGGCTTGCTTATAGAAACATAAAACGTAATGGTGGAAGCCTTACTAAAGGAGTCAATAAAACTAACATCATCAATATAGCTGATAAAAACATTGATGAACTGGTATCTTATGTTAGAAAAAGACTTCAAAACTTCCAACCGCACTCTATAAAGAGGGTTTATATACCTAAAGACTTCAGTGAAGAACGCAGACCTTTGGGTATCCCTACAATTGAAGACAGAATCATCCAGCAATGTATCCTGCAAATTCTCGAACCAATATGCGAAGCTAAATTCCACAAACACAGTTATGGATTTAGGCCCACTCGCTCAGCTCACCATGCAATCGCCAGAACACAACATCTTATGAATACAAATGGTCTGCACTACGTAGTTGATATCGACATTAAGGGTTTCTTTGATAACATCAATCATGGAAAATTACTTAGACAGATATGGAACATAGGGATTAGGGACAAAAACCTTATTTCAGTAATAAGCAAAATGTTAAAAGCCAATATTATTGGCGAAGGGAGAATGGATAAAGGAACCCCGCAAGGTGGAATCATTTCTCCGCTCCTATCCAACATTGTGCTGAATGAATTAGATTGGTGGATCAGCTCCCAATGGGAAACATTTCAATCTAAGAAAACCTACTCAAATAAGGGCAAACAGGATAGAGAATTAAAGAAAACTAGGTTAAAAGAAGTTTTCATTGTAAGGTACGCTGATGATTTTAAAATCTTCTGTAGAGACATTAATGTTGCAAAGCGAATGTTTTCTGCAACCAAAATGTGGTTGAAAGAAAGGTTAGGACTTGAGGTAAGTAATAAGAAATCTAAAATTACTAATCTTCGTAAGAACTATACTGAATTCCTTGGATTTAAACTCAAGGTAACTCCTAGAGCAAATACAAGGCATGGATACGCATCTATCAGTGACGTATCGGATAAGGCAGTTCGGAAAATGAAGATAAACCTTAAAAAGTCCATCAAAACAATCCAATACTCAAAAGAGCATAAGAAATTAGAAGTAGACAGAATGAATTCGAAAATAAGGGGATATCACAATTACTACAAAGCAGCAACAAGAGTAAACATCACCTTTGTAAGAATGAATTTTGTGCTCTCTAAGGTCATACACAATAGATTAAAAAGCCAAAGCTCTAATGTTGGGACTGAAAGCAAAACGTACAATAAGTTATACGGACAATATAAATTCAAGAAGATATTTATTGATGGTAAGCCTATCTTTCCAATTGCAGGTATTAAATTAGAAATACCTAAAAACTTTAAAAAAGATATCAATAACTTTACTAAAGAGGGAAGAGCAGCTATCCATAACAGTCTGAAAGCAGTGGATAGTGAAATGCTTGTCTATCTTCTGAAAAATCCTGTAATAAATGAGTCAGTTGAATTTAACGATAACCGTATATCACTGTTCGTAGCGCAAAATGGTAAATGTGCAATTAGCGGTCAACCTCTAACTATCGGTAGGATGCATACTCATCACAAGAAGCCTAGAAACTCAGGTGGAACTGATAAATATAGCAACCTTATTATTGTATCCAACTTCGTTCACACTTTGATTCACGCAACAAAGGAGGAAACGATAAAACGATATATAAACTTAGAGAACCTTTCCTTAAAACAAATTGATAAAATCAATGTTTTGAGAAAACTGCTGAAACTACAACCCATAGTCGCCTAACAAATAAAGCCTTTAATGGATTTTGAGAGTGAGTAGCTTTGATGCATTAGTCCATATTAGAAGTATTTCGATGGAACGCGGTATGCGGTGAAAGTCGCACGTACCGTGTGAGACGGGGGAAAAGCCAGAGATTACTTCAAAGGTTTACCTATCGTACCCGAAATGGGCAGTGGCTACCTCAATCGTTACGGATTGAGATGCCACACATTTAGTTCAGCAAAGAAACCAGAAGGAACAGGTTCAGGTAATCCAGCCCCCATTCATGTTGCAGTACCTACTTCTAAGTTAAAGGAATGGAAAGAAGGGGTTAGTCTAAAAGCAAGAACTGTATGGTTATCTGAAGGTCCTTTAAAATGCGACATAGCATCAGATTGTATTGGGAAACTATATGATCCAATGGAAATTGAGGATATAGGTGATATCTTCTTAGCCCTTCCAGGAGCCGGAGCATGGCGCCTAGCCCTTCCTGTATTAAAGGAAATGGGTGCGGAACAAGTAAATATTTGCTTTGATGCTGATGCTGTTTCCAATGTGTATGTAAAGAAACACTTGATGGAATGTGCGAAAGGTCTAAAAGAAGAAGGCTATAGAGCAAACCTTGTTTTATGGAATGAAGATGAAGCCAAGGGGATTGATGATTTGTTTATCAAAAACCGCTTACCACACATTAAAAAATTATTCTAAGATAATATAATTTTAGTGTTATGAAAGTCCTTTGAGTAGAGTTCTCAAGGGACTTTTCTTTTTTACATCACATAATAAACAAGCAAGATTAGATGTCATTGGCGACTTTCCATCCCCCTCGTTGTTTGGCAGCAGATAAAATATTTGCACGTTTAAAAGTCCGAAATTGCTGTTTCCCAACATCCAATGTAAGAACTACTTCGCTAGTAAAACTCCTTACAACTGCCCTATGTGTGAGTTTCCCTGCATCGTTTATATAAATTAGATCAATCGGAATTTTATTTTCCCTTGAGAAATTAAACAAGCATTTCATGTATTATCAGCTCCTTTTTACATAAAAATAAGGGAACTAATGTTCGTTTTCAAGTTGATTTAAGAACAAATGTTTGTATAATTATTGATATAAGGAGATGAGAATAGATGATCCGCGACAGAGGAAAAATTAAATGGCAGCCAGCTCATTTTATGCCAGAGCATAGGGCCATGCTTAATCGAATAACAATCGACGACAAAAAGCAAAAAAAGCCTCAGTTGGATGAACATGAATTTGAGGAAATTGGATATATTGTCATGGAATCTTTAAAGTGTACCATCCCAATTAAAGTGACGATTTGGAAAGACGGGTTTTTTATGTTTAGAACCGGAATCGTCGATAAAGTGGATTTGCTAATGAAATATTTACTCTTAGAATCAAATGGTGAGTTATTAAGGATATCTATTCACGAAATTACGGCTGTTGAGAGGTTATAAAAATGACCAGGATTCCAGAAAAAGACCGGGATATTTTAGAGCAAGCTATGTATCTCCCGATGCTCCTTACCATTCTCGAAATGGATCGAATATTATTTGATAAAGGTTCCTTCAAACTTAAACAACCATACTTGGAACTTATTGATGAGACGATAACGGCCGTTCAATATGATCTAAAAAAAACTAAAGATGCAATGAGGAAAGGTCAAATGAAGGTTGAAGAAATCACCTGGGATGAGGCTTTCACGATGTTTTTATTTATTTACAAAGGCTATGAGGAAAAACATAATTATTTTAATCCAAGAATTCGAAATAGGGTCCAAGAACTAATGGAGTTTTACCTGTATAAGCGATTTAAATAGTAAAAGCCCTTAAGAAGGGCTTTACTACATATAGAACCAGTTATTTAACTGTTTTTCACTGCATCTTTCAGTGCTTTACCTGGAGAAAATGCTGGTACTTTACTCGCAGCAATTTCAATTTCTTCACCAGTTTGCGGATTACGCCCTTTACGAGCGGCTCTTTCACGAACCTCAAAGTTGCCAAAACCTAAAAATTGGGCTTTTTTCCCTTCTTTTAATACATTAGTAACTGATTCAAATACTGCATCAACAACTTTTGAAGCATCCTTTTTGGAAAGCTCACTACGTTCAGCAACTGCATTTACAAGTTCTGTTTTATTCATTTTGGTCACCTCTAGAAAAATTTGGAATCATCAATTTGTGTTGCATTATAAGTAATAGCATATAAGCTTGTTTATATTCAAGAAAAATAATCTCTTCATATTTTACTACTTTCCCAGCTTGGGTTTAAAATCTGCTAAAATCACTTCACTTTTACTTTCGTCACAGCTTTAGATTTTTTTGCTGCCTTCCCTAATTCCTTCAGCAATGTTTTTTTATCCTTTTTAGAAGCCATATATTCCCCACCTGCCCTCTTATTTCGTTCGTTAATTTTTAGTTTGTCCAAATTAATAAATTCTAAACGTACTATACTCTCCACTAGATGAATAGATTAACAATATAACTATTTAACATTTTGACACTGGGATAAAAGAGGAGAGAGGGGCTCTTTTAGAAGAGGGGGGAGTATATTGAAAGCAATCAATCCAATTTTTGATAACAAAAATAAAAACAAGCTATCCGTAACTCATACACCTAATGTTCGGAAAAAGCCTGTAACGAAGGCTGAGGGCAGAAAAGAAAGATGCGATAAAAAGAAAGATGTGAAGATACCATTCAATGACGAAGAGAGGGTATTAATTAAAAGGCTTGCTAAAATGCGTGGCCTGGAACCGACTCCTTATTGCACTTTGTTAATCAAGAAGGCACTCAAGGAAGAGCATCATTTTCCTCCCTGTTATTACAATCCAAAAGGGAAACCTTATCCTGCAAAACTTGAAGTTCATTACCATGATCAGCTTTTTGATTATAAAGTTAAATGGGATTGTAGTCTAAAAGAGGCGGCCTACAGGATTATAAGTTTCATGCTAACCATTGAAAGAAGGTTATTGTTATGAATAAAACCAGATATGGTCAATTTGAAATATATGAAGAAGAACTTGACGATTTAACTTATCAACCAAGTGGATTGATTGATAAGTTAATTTTTAATCTGGGTAGAAGCTTATATAAATCTCAAGAGCTTCAATACTCTTTTTCCGTGCCTGCATCTGAATACTTAAGGGGAGAACTATTTTGCAATGATGTATCTGAAGCCATGGAGTGTAAATTCACGCAAAGAGATCTAATAAGTTTACTACTTGACGATTTTTTGTATCAAGCAAAACAACGAAACAATCCATATGATCTTTATCATGAATTAGATATAAGGAGTGAACATTCGTTAAAGGTGAATAGCTATGAAGGTGGGAATAAAACATATAACCGTAATACATCTAAAGGAAAAGAGCGTATATTTGAATGTACGATCAGAAGAAAAGAAGCCTTACGACTGGAAGTAATGTTAAGTGATATAGCAGAATTAGGGGAAAACAAATCATTTACAGTTAACCAAGTGCTAAGAATTCTTTATAGCGACTTTATACAGAAATATAGAACTGGAAATTTAACCAACGTAATAGAAAATATTGTTGCTCGTTATAGAAACTTATAATCCTTATTAAAGTTGGTACCATAATTTAGGAATTTATGGAGCTATAGACCCTTCAAAAAACAGGAATAAAGGGTTGACCATATCCAATATTTACATTATTATGATGATATACAAATTTAAACCAACGGGAAAGCCCCGAAGAACTAAGAGTAGATACGTATCTGCAGCTCTTAGCTTCTTCGGGGCTTTTTTTGTTCCTCGAAGGAGGTGGAACCATGAAAAAGTCTATGAAAAAATTATTTCCATTTGTAGCGTTAACTGCAGTATTTGCCTTTTCTTTACTTCTTTTCTCTCCTGAGGAAGCCTTAGCAGCATGGAAGAAATCCGGTATTTCTCCTCAAGGAGATTTGAAAAACAGTAAAATTTATACCGATCTTGCTAACATTGTTTACTTTATTACAGCTGTAGGTGGCTTCTGGGTTATTGGATGCCTATTATTCGCGGGTATGAGACTATCATCTGCTCAGGGCGGAAATCCACAGGCCCGAACGCAGGGCTTTATAGGAATCTTAATGGCTGGACTTGGAATTTTCATTATTGTTAAAGCAACGACTATTGCTGGTTGGTTTGCTGGATTCGGATCTTAATTAGAAATTCAAATAGAAAAACTCATACCCCTCTAAATTATTAGAGGGGTAGATTTTTAAAGAAGGTGCTCATTTGAGAAAAGAAACTGTTCCAATTGATATGTCCTCTGAACAAAAAACAATATTAGGCTTTATCTCTATAAGGCAACTTATCTACCTCATCATTGGCGGGGCCATTTTATATACCTATATCCCCATAGTCTTTAACATATTCCCGCACTTTATCGTCGGTGGGATAGCTGCTCTTATTTCAGCAATTCCCACACTGGTGTTTATTTTCATATTTGGTTTTTGGAAAAAAACAAAACTTCATCTAAATTTTGACCACTATTTTCTAATTAAGCTTAATTACGGAAAACAGATAGGCATTTGGCGGAAAGGCAGCCGTTCTATAAATTGGAAGGTGACTAATTAATGATTGAACTTATCGTAATGGCAATCTTCGGGGTTGTTGCTTATGTATTTTACAAAATGATGTTGAAGGAGCCCATTCTCCCTTGGAAAGAGAAAAAAGTTTATGAATCTGAGACCCCCTCAAATAAAAAGAAACAAAAAAAGAAAAAGCATGAGGTTTCAATTGAAGATGAGCCAAAGCTTTTTCAAGAGTTGTTTGATGAAGTAAAGGACATATCAAACCATATGATTAGGTTCAATGATAATTCCTTTACCATGATAGCTGAAGTTGAGCCGGTCAATTACTTCCTTAAGAGCCAAGATGAACAAGAAGCGATCGATATGGTTTTTGAAAGTTGGTTAGCTGCCATTAATTACCCTGTACAGTTTTACCTGCAAAATCGCTTTATAGATATTTCTGAACCGGTCCAGCAAATGAAAGAGAGCATGAGAAATTCAGAAGACCTTAATGAAGCAGCATTAAGTTTTGGCCAATCAATGATTGATGACTTACAAAATTGGCAATCACAAACACCACGTTATGAAACAAAGAGATATCTCATCTTTACTCATAAAATCAACGCAAAGGACATTTCAGCTGATTCAGCTGAAGAATTAGAAGAAAAACTTGTTGAGAAATCATTTGCTGAATTAATGAGGAGATTGAATGCCGCTAAATCACAATTAAGGAGAGCGGAAATGAGTGTTTCTCTTCTTCCTACAGAAGGGATTTATGAATTGCTTTATCACACTTTTAATCGTCGAAAAGCTGTAAAAAATCGTTTCAAAGATTTAGTAGAAACAGAAAAAAATGCATTGTACGTAACAGCTGAGCAGTCTGATGAACATATTGAAGCGGTTAAGGAGGCTATTGAAGAGAATGAAATTAACCAAGAAGAACAGCGAAAAGAAGAGCGAACAGAAGAAAGCCAAGCAAGTTAAAGAAAGTAAGGTTAAAAAGAAAAAACAGTCCGGTAAGGATGAAGCGATCTCAGATCATCAAATGGAGACTAAGCCTACAATGTGGGACATTATTTCCCCTGAAGGCTTAAAAATTAATAGTGAAGACTTTGGAATAATAAAGCAATCACTAGGAACCAAAACGTATTTTCGTCCAATTTATATTCCAAGAGACGGCTATCCCAGAAAAATGCAGACTAATTGGCTCTACAATCTTTCTTCAAGTGGAGAAGTAGACGTTCTAATTGATGTACATAAAGTAGGAAAATCAGATGCCATTAGAACCTTGCAGCGGCAAATTACAATGCTCCAGTCGAACTTAACCTTTCAGACTAAAAGAGGAAACATTGATCAAATTAATGATTTGGAATCTAAAATTCGAGACACAGACTTACTTATGAGCGAAATACAGTTCTCCGAGAATGACATGTATAACGTTAGTTCGTTAGGGGTTTTATATGGCCAAAGCGAGAAGGAACTAAATAGGTACAGTGAAGCCATCGAGGATGAAATGAGCAGTCAATTCTTCTCTTTAGTCTCGACCTGGGGCAGAGTCAAAAAAGGTTTTAAAAGTGTTATTCCTTTTGGGAAAAATGAGATTCCGGATTCATTTCGTAATATTGACCGCCGTGCTTTATCTACCTTCGCTCCCTTCATTAGTGGCAGCGGTAAATACATGGGAGGTATTCCATTAGGAATAAATAAAATTACTGGCCAATTAGAGTTTATCAATAGTTTTGGGAATGAAGAGTACCGTCCACAAAACTATAACATGTTTGTAGTTGGTATATCTGGTTCAGGAAAATCAGTAACTCTTAAACTCTTAATTGCTCGGGAATTAACTGGTGCAAATATCTATAGCAGATTAATAGACCCAGAAGGTGAATTCGTTCGAATCACCAGGCGATTAGGTGGTATCAATTTAAACATTAGCGAAGAAGAAGATATTTGTATTAATCCGCTCGCTATTAACTTTACTGACGTCCCAATGGATGAGCAAGACGAAGAGTTAGATTTATTAGAGGATACGGATGAACGAGAAGTTATTGAAAAAGAGGGGAAGAAATTTATTCGCTTTGTCCCTCTTAGAGAAAAAATGAACGACATTCTGGACTTTTTCGATATTATTTGCCGCGGTAAGAATTCGGAATATCGAGGCCTTGATGTTTTTGAGAGAAACTATTTAGAAGAAGCTGTTCAATACATCTTTAATGAAAAGTTAAAGCTTACATCTCATCCGGACTCCTTATTCAGCAACGAGGTAGTTCAAGTTGATAACCAATTGATCCAATCAAAAGTAAGGAAACCGGAACCGACTATATCTGATGTGTTCGAATACTTAAAAGATCATTATGAGGAAGAGCCAAAAGCTCTAAGATTAATAGCCGCCATTCGCCCCTTCTTAAGGGATGGCTCAAAGCCTATCTTCGATGGACAAACATATCTTGGCAAGGGAGTTACCCAATCATTGCAAGATGCAAGGTTGGTTAATTTTAATATTAGCCAAATGGAGGAAGGCTTTTTACGCCCAATTGCTTATCATGTAATCCTGAATTATTTATGGGAGCATTTTGTGAAAAATCTAGATAACGCAACAAAAAAGAAATTTGTTTATGCCGATGAAGCTTGGACATTAATCGATTCTGAGCAAACAGTCAGTTTCCTTGAAAAAATGGCACGAAGAGCCCGTAAACGAAACACAGGTCTTCGATTGGCAAGTCAGGACTTTGTACGCTTTGTTACTAATAACAAAGCTAGAGGGATTCTACAAAATACACATGCTTATCTATTCCTTCAGCAAAACAAAATTGATTTGAAAGTTATTAAGGAAAACTTTGACCTTAGCGCTGGTGAAATAAATATCTTATTCGGGAATCCGGATAAAGGTGAGGGAATTCTTCGGATGGGAAAAAGCTCCGTGTGGTTACAAACAAATCCTAGTGAGGAAGAATTATTCTTCATTGAATCAAACCAAGCAGTTTATGAAGAACAAATGAAGCGAAAACAACTCATGGAACAGCGTTAGAAGGGGGTGGTGGTCCTTGCAAGATAAAATTATGGATATATTTGAGTCCCTATTTGAGAAGATGCTCGAATGGATATTGGGTCCCTTTAAGGATCTAGACACTCTTAAGGGGCTCATTTATGACACAGGAAAAGAAGAATACTATTATGGTGTTTTTAATGAGGATCAATTTGGTGTTATAGCTCAAGGTATGGCTGTTATGCAGTCCTTATCTGTAGGGTTCATTTTAGTTTCTATTATATTAGCGGGTATGAGAATATCCTCTTCCGGTATAAATCCTTCTAACAGGACCTATACATTTGAATATTTTAAAGACTTTATTCTTGTAGCTATATTGTTTTTTAACTTGAGCACAATTTTTGAAATTATGTACTCCGTAAATGAAATGTTTGTTTCGACATTCTCAAGTGCAAAAGAAGTCATGGATGGAGATATTGCTAAACAGGCTACTACATTTCTAAAGCAAGGTGTTCTAGGGGGATTAATAATAGGATTGGTACTTCTTGGACTTTCACTATGGGCAAACTTCTATTATATGATGCGTACCCTTACACTAATGATTTTAACCATAATGTCGCCTTTGGCAGTGGCTCTTTACCTTATTCCGCAAACGAAAGGTATTACCGCTGGATTGTTTAAAGAATATGCAGGAACTGTATTTATTCAATCCGTTCATGCCGGGGTATATTGGGTAATTGCTGCAATTGCTGGTGCTAATCCTGGTATCGGAAGTATTTTACTTTACATCATCTTTATTCCTGTTACGGAATCAATCAGATCTCTTTTAGGTTTAGGAGGACAGATGAATGACCGGTTAAGTAAAACGGCAGCCATGATGGGTGGTTCTGCACTAATGGGTGTTGCTGGTGCAGTTAAAGGGGCATTAAGTGGACAATCTGTCGCTCAATCATTAAGAAGTGCTGCTGGCCGGGTAGCTAAAAATGCTAAAGGCGGAAAAGATGGTGCTGAAGAAGACGGTGCAAAAGGTCTCCTTGCAGGAGCTGGAACAGACATAGGTTCTACCTCAAGAGCAGAAAGAATGCTAAAAGCTGGAGAAATTTTTTCAAAAGGCGGTAAAGCTGTCTTTGGAGCCGCCGGAGCTATTGCTGGTTCACCGATGGGTCCTATCGGTTCAATTGCTGGCTCAACTTTAGGTTTTAGTGCTGGTGGTGCAATCGGTGGAGTAGCGGGAAGAGCGGGTATGGCAGGTGCAGAATTATTGGCAGACAGAGCTAAAGCTGGTTTTAAGGCGGGGAAAAACAAGTTTGATGGTTTAAAAAATGCTGAAGCTCATGCAGATGAAAAATTAGCTAATACCCTTGCTGATAAAGAAACCTCTCAATGGGCTGGTGAAAATAAAGATGCATTTCTAAAAGATATTAAAGAGCGTTTCCCTGATGCCACTGATCGCGAAATCAATCAAATGTGGGATAAACAAGTTGCGTCTAAGCAAAGTGAATTTCTCGAAAAAGCAAGGTCCACAGTAAAAGGACTTAAAGCACATAATGGGAAACTTGCAAAAGCTTCAGACTTAGTAGATTCCACCGTAAATAATCTGACTAATGATTGGGCAATAAACAATGAAGATACCTTTAAACAAAATTATGATGCCGCTCATCCGTTGCCAGCAAATGCTACAGAAGCTGAAAAAATTAAACATAATCAGAATAAAAATGAAGCCTGGAATCAGAAGATATCTGAAAAGAGAAATGCCATAAATGGTGTAGCCTTGGCAGCAGCTTCTAAACTCGGATTTGGGAAGTTAGATGGCCAATCTTACATTAATAAGGATGACTTTATTAGTGAGGTAGGTAATCAAGTAGGTACCGTTCTTGGCATGAATGGTAAACAAGAAAGTTTAGGTGCCGTTAAGGATGCAATCAATAGCGTTAACTTAAATCGTGCAAAAGCTACAGATTTGATAAACACTTCTGTTGGTGGCCTAACAAAAGAGTGGGCCAGTAAAAATAAAGAAGCATTTATGAGTAATTATGATAAAGAAAATCCTATGCCAGCAAATGCATCAGCAGAAGAAAGAACACTTCATCAACAATCAAAGGAAGCAGCTTGGAATCAAGCACTTGGGCAAAAGCAAAATGCTATTAAAAATGCTGCCATTTCGGTTGCCTCCAAACTGGGGAATGGATCTCCAGTTGATTCATCCTCTATTAATAAAGAAGAGTTTGTAAATCAGCTTGGAAATAAAGTCAGTTCCATTACCGGTTTTAATAATCCTGAAAGTATTCAAGCAGTCAAAGCTGCGACTAATGGAGTTAAAGTGGGACAAGCTCAGGGTTCTGAATTAATCGGTGCAACTGTAAGCAATTTGACAAGCAAGTGGGCTAAAAATAATCGTGAATCCTTTATGAAGAACTATGATATGTCCAACCCATTGCCTGCAGATGCAAGTTCAGATACTATTCAAACCCATAACCAAAATCGGGAAGTTGCTTGGCAAAATGCGGTTGCTGGTAAAAGAAGCACAATTAGTCAGATTGCTAGTAAGGCAGCTTCTAAATTAGGATATGTCCCTTCTAGTACCAATTCTTACATTAATAAGGACGACTTTGTTAATGAGGTTGGGAATGAAGTGGGTTCCGTGATTGGAGCGGGTCAAAGCGCTAGTGTCCTCGCTGTTCGTGGAGCTACAAGTGCCGTAAGAAATGCTTCACTGTATTCAGGTAAGTCGGTAAATACACCATTCTTGCGTAATCAATTAGCTTCAATGCAAACAAACAAGCAAAGGGACGCTTTTGTTGAACAGCATATTAGTAGTAACCCTGAGACCACTAGACAAGAAGCTGTTCAAGAATGGAACGCATCACATGCACCATCTCAATTTCAAAAGAACTTAAACGCGTTAGCCAATCCTGTAAGCGGACTCCCTAGACATATACCTTTAGACCATCGGTTAATCGGAGGAGGTAGTTTCGTTAGAGGAGCATCTGCTTTAGGTGCAGGTGTTGCTAGTGGAGTCATTGAAAGTACGGGTATTATTTCTGGTCCGAAAGCTGTTGGCCAATTTCTGAATGATACTAAGATGGGGGCATTCGGAACAGCATTAGTAACAGATACAAAAACGGCATGGGAAAATAGAAATCCTGTACAAAATCCAGTCACTGCAGCAGCAGATTCTGTGGGAATTGGATTAAAGAATGCTTGGAGTGCAGCAGATAATCATGTTGCTCAAAATGTGGTCGGTAAACAAGCCGGTTTTAGAAACACTGTTGCTTATTCAGTAGGTATCTTGGGAGGAGTAAAGGGTTATAAAGCCGGAGCGAATTATGCAGCTGGAGGAACACAAGTAACTAAAGCATTTAGCTTAAAAGGATGGAATCCATATAACAACGCTGTTAATCAAATATCTCCGGATGTTGCTGAAATATCTGAGATAGAACAAATGGCTCAAACTATAATTGGGGATGATGGCCAAAAAACACTTGCATCTGGAGCAGTTCGAATGGTTACTACTAAGGGTCAAACAGTCCTTCAAGTAAGAACGAAATCGGGACAGCTTCAAACAGTTTCTCGTATTGGCTCGGGTGATTCTTCTTTAAAAAAGGGAGAAACCCTTTATCAAGATTTATCAATTCAAGATGGCCAACTCACTCCAACTTCTAATGTCTACCAAGAAGACAGTGGAGGAGGGAGGGTTAATTTAAACCGCACAATAAATGTTAACCCTAATAGACTGGTAGCTAATAGGAACACACCTAAAACTCCAAGGGTTGTAAAAGAAGTACAAAGCTATAACCAATTGGTAGATAGCGGACAGTATTATTTAAAGAATGCAATGAGTGAAATGTCCAACATTGAAATGATTGTTGACAGAAATCGAAGCTACCTTCAAGGAGTAAAGAATGGACAAACCTACCGCATTTCTCCTTATGGACCGGGTGATACAAGAATTAGCCCAGATGAAACTCAAAAGATCACCTGTGAGATGAGAAATAATAAGCTGATTCCAAATAATCCTGATGGTTATACTACTTCATTAAAACCAGAGGATTTAGTCGCTTATCGTCCAGCTAACAAACGAAATATGATGAGAAAACAGAATGACAAGTTCAGAAATAAAGCATTTGTGGAAGGCTTGAGGTGATCGCATGCTGCCTTCACCTCAAGAAAAAGAACGTGATCCATCCGTATTAAGAAAATATGCTGAACATAAGGCCAAACAGCAGGGCAGGAAAGTAGCTAAAAAGCTAGCTAAAAAAGGAGCTAAACTTGCAGTTAAATTAGCTAAATTCGCGGCAAAAAAGTTTGTCTTGCTACTTGGAAAAGTACTAGCTTGGCTAGTTGGAGCTGTTGGCCTCCCTGTTATAGGGATAGCTTTAGCGGTAATTGTTGCTCTTATTGTTATCTCATTAGCCTGGAGCTTCATGTTCGGTACAGGCGATGGACTAGAGGGTGAAGATAAGAAGATTCATGAATATATCGTGCAACAGGCAAATGGCACAGTAAATATGAATAGTTCACTTGAAAGACCCTATCGCGTACCCGAAAAACTAATAGCTGCCACTATACAATTAGATGCTTTCCAAAAAAATGATGATATTAAAAGCGTCATTAAAAAAATGGCCAATGCTCTTGCTCCTACATTTGATTACGGTCAATATGATGAATGGAAAGAAAAACAGGTCACGGTATGTGAAGATGGAAAATGTAATGCTGGACCTGTAAAAAGAACCTCTAATATGGTTACAAAATTAAACCATGTAGAGTATTGGAATGGAACAACAACTTTTACGTACACACCTAAAGTCACTCCTTGGAAAACTAGTGAGAAGATCACATACCGGGAAGAAAAATATAAAGAAAAAGTAAAAGAAACATACACCGTTACTGTAGTGGAGTACTATATCGAATATGAGACACGGCCCTATACAGTTACCGAATACGTTCCTTACGAAGAAAAAATTGCTGTTGTAAAACTTGATGAAAATGGTAGAAGGTACGTAGAGTATATAACTGTTACAAAGTATAAAAAGGTAACTAAAACAGAGTATAAAAAAGTTCCTGTAAAAAAAGCTAAATCAAGGGAAGAAGAAAGGGTTAGAGAAGTAGAAATCGAGAAAGTTCGAAAAATAGAAGTAAAAACAATTACGAAAACACGTCAACAATATTTCGAGTCCTCTAAATCTACTATTACTGATTATGCTACTTTTGATAGCATCCTCAATTCTTATGGGCTTGGTCTAACCGATAAAAGTATAGTAGAAGCAAACTATATGTTTATGGGAGGAACTATTGCTTATACAGATTGGCTTCAAACGATGGGAACCGGCGGTAGCTTCGGTGGTTCTCCTGGCTTTGACGGAACTATAATACCTGGTGCAGGTGTACCTCCACAATACATGCCTTTCTATCGATCTGCAGAAAAGAAGTATGGTGTTGATTGGTATGTATTAGCAGCTGTACATTTTGTTGAAACTGGATTCAGTTCACATAAAACTATGGTTTCATCTGTTGGCGCTGTTGGACACATGCAGTTCATGCCCGCAACATGGGTTGGCTGGAAGTACAATATCGGCGGAGGACTAGTTTCGTCAAGTCTAGATATCACCAGTCCAGCAGTCATTGCTGCTGGAAATGGATACGGAAGAGATGCCCAAAATGACGGCAAAGCAGACCCTTGGGACATGGAAGATGCCATTCATACCGCAGCATATTACTTATCAAAAAATGGATATGCAAAAGATGCAAGAAAAGCCATTTGGCAATACAATCACGCAGATTGGTATGTTAATAAGGTACTTTCAAACGCAGAGAAATTTAAGACTGCAGCAACCTATGAAGGTGGTGGAGATACTCCTCCATTAAAACCTGGTAGCTTTATGAGGCCAGCTATTGGTCCTGTGTCTTCTCCTTTTGGAGCAAGATGGGGAACGGTACATTATGGAACTGATATCGCTTCTGGGGGTAAATCCAAAGTTCCTATCGTTGCTTCTGCAGATGGGACAGTTAGCCGATCATATTTTTCTTCATCTTATGGAAACGTTGTTTTTATTAAGCACAACATTAATGGGCAAGCTTATGAAACAGTTTATGCTCATATGACCAATAGATCAGTGAGTCAAGGTGCAAAAGTCAAGCAAGGGCAATTTTTAGGCTATATGGGTACGACCGGGAATTCAACTGGAGTACACTTACACTTTGAAGTGCACAAAAACCAGTGGACACCCAATAAAGGGAATGCGATGAATCCGGCATTAGTTGTTCAATTTTAATAAATGAGGGGGATTCCCCCTCTAAAAAGGAGAATCAGTATTTGTGAAAAAGCTAGGGATTGCAACTATTATCATTACTAGTATCTTTATTTTAATGGGATGTTCCTCAAAACAAAATGCTACAGCAAGTTTAAAGGTAACTGAAGAAAATAAATCCTATCTAGAAGAATATGATAAGTCCTTACAAGTATATTTTGATCAAATGACATCAATTTTTAAGTCCTTTAATAATTCATTAGATGGCTTATATACTGAACAATACAGCCGTGAACAATTCGCAAAATCTATGAAAGACAATATAGAAATATCAAATACACTAGTTTCTGATGTTGAAAGTTTAGATGTAGAGCCCGAATTATTTGAGAACCATCAAAATCTTATTGCGCTAATTAATCGTTCTCACGGACTTTTGTTAACTGCTATTGATATGGCCAACACTGAAGAAAATGAAATTGATAAAAACTATCTAAGAACTGAGTACCAAGAAATTAAAACGAATCAAGCATCTATCAATAATGAATGGAAAATACTAAGAAAGAGTCTTGAAACCTCAGACGGAGAGACACCTCAATAATCATGAATAAAAAATCTGCCGCTTTAATATCAATAATGGCCATTTTAGGTGTTTCTTTGTTTATCTATCTAGATATCAATTCAGACAAACAAAGGATTGAGTTAGACGCTACTAAAGAAGAGGTACTGAAGGAAATAAAAGATTCAAAAGAATACACTGAGAAAACAATTCAATTAGCGGAAGGTAACGACCAAGACATCGGTTATTTCCATCCAGAACATGCTGAGCATGAGGGAAAAGAAGATCCCAAAAAAGATGCCATAAAATATTTTATTGCTGGGCTTCTTAGCAACAATACCGACATCTTTTTATCTAGTTTTTATGTAGAGTCTATCTCTCAAGATTTATTTAAGAGTAAAAATCCCGATAAAGATGCTGTTACTAAAGAAATAATGGATAAAATTTCTCGCAATGGTACTCTAAAAGAGATTTTGTATAAAGTAAATAAAGGGTTCTTAAATGCAGATAGCAACACAATCTCACTAACCATTAAATACGACGATCAAAAAGAAGCCACAGTAAATTTTGATCTTTTAACTTTATCAGACTCTCACCATGAGGATGAAATAGGCACTTACGTAATAACTACTTCTGCATGGGATATCATTAAACAGATAGAAGCCAGCCTCCAATAACAGGAGAGCTGGCTTTTAAATTACATTGGCTTTATCACATTTTTAGCTGTGTTCCAGGAGCCAAAATGTTTATGGAAGGTGGTACTTCTAGGCAAGTTATTCTCAGAAGCATATATATCCCATCTTGCCATGCTTGATGTTAAAAATATATCCTTATGCTTAAGTGCTATGCGTATTAGATCATCTTTTGATAAATTAATCTTTTTTTCCTTGTTAAGAATTTTTGTAATTTCCTCGTAATCAAAATATTTCTTTATAGTCTTGTAAGTCGGAAGTTTATTCTCTTTTGCATAAACATCCCATTGTGTACGATTTTGGAAATTGGGAGCATGGTTTTTGAGTATATCTTTAATGTCTTTCTTTGTATATGTCGGTTTTCTTTCACGTTTATTCCCAACATATTTCCTTACTTCACTCCATGTTTCAAAACTCTTTATAAGCGTCTTAGAAGAGGGTAAAGAATGTTCCCTCGCATATAGATCCCATACAGATTGGGTCCTAACATGATTCTTATGCTTTTTGACTATTGTTCGTATCTCGCTCGGAGTATATGATGTATTTGTTACCGGAAGCCCTAGCTTACGTTTTAATTCATTCCATGACCCATAATTAGCGATCAACTTATTTGAATCTGGTAAACCAACACTTTTTGCATATGAGTTCCAATGTGCAGCAGTTGTTATTTCCGATTTGTGTTGTTCTAATTGATTTATTAATTCCTCGTTATCCATAGATTGCCTCTCTATTGTACTCTTCCTTCAGATTGTATCATCATCCTTACTATCTCTTCATTGGAAGCATTGAAATTTACTATTTCTTGGACTGCTTCATTGAATCTTTCTTTATTTGGAGTAATAGAAATGGTTTTTTCTAAATTATCCTTTTTTTGAAAGTATGTTGACTGTATTTCATCAATGTAATTTCTATATTCATCCCGGTAACTAAATTGCTGAGATTTCGCTTTAATATCCTTATGGCTATTTTCAGAATGATAGAAAGTAATCCGATCAATTGGGACTGGCTGAATACTTTTACCTGGGTAAATCTCTTCTGGCTTAATATCTATCTGAAATGGCCCAATACCAAATTCTGAGCCATGGCACCGTTTCATAATGGATTTTATTCCCCATAGGCCAGCACTGAAATTCTCAGCATTTAAATAATATGGTTTTGGAAAAACAAAAAATACTTCGTTTTCCTCTGTTACCCCTAATAAGAATAAATGGTCTCCCTTAGTAGGAATTCGGTTCAAATACCTTATTGCCTCATTCTCAGTTATTTCATTATAATTCTCTTTTATGATATCAATTGGAGTACTATTAGCCTCTTTATATTTTCTCATTCGTTCTCTTTTACGTTCTTCCCGGACTTCTTTCGAAGTGAATATAGTCTCGAAAAGTATCCAGACAAGATAAAACGGTAAGGCAATAATACTGATAAGAAGACCCAATATTAAAATACCGATATCACTAGAGCCAACCATTGATACAATAATTCCTAATACTAATAATATAAACCCGAGTACTACAAACAAAATGCAGATTCTAAATACAACCATAAAGATGCTGAATCCAGTCATATAAGATTCACCTTCATATATGAGACCCCATTTATCAAGAAAACTTATCAAACCGATTGCTTCGAAAATAGGGACGATATGATCCCATTGATAAGCAGCAAGTAATACAATTCCTATAAAAACTAAACCCGCTAACCCTGTTTGTTTTCCTCTGTTATATTGCAATGCTGCATTAGCCGCACTAAATAAAGTGTTCATCCTATTCACCACCAGTAATTAAATAAAAAAATAAATTCGTTTTAAATTACACCAATTTATAGTGTTTATTATATTACCTAATTATGGCAGGGTCAAGAGAATTCAGACTTCAAATCCTCCAAAATGGTTACTTTACAAGCATTTGGATAACTTGCCACCAATTTTATAAGGATACTATTGAAGGTATCTGTTAATGTTGAAATGAGGTGGTATGGATGTTTGTTTCACCAATGTTATTGCATAAATTCACTCCTCCATTCGATGAGCTTCCATTTGATGAAAATGAATATATCTCCGAATTAAAAATAGATGGGATTAGGTTACTTCTAGCTAAATGGGATAACGTTATAAAACTATATACTCGACATGGAAATGAAATAACAGGGAAGTTTCCTGAGCTCCTGAATATAGATATCCCAAATGGAACGATCCTGGATGGAGAAGTAGTTGTGCCTGGTCCTGGAGGTAAACCTGATTTCGAGGAAACAATGAGCAGATTTCAAGCGGGGAGAAATGGAATACAACCCATACAGTATTGTGTATTCGATATTATCTATCTTGAGGAGAAAAGAATTACGCATTTACCTCTGCTCAAGAGAAAAGAACTATTAAAATCTTTAATCAAACCTTCTCAATATATAGCACCTGTCGAATGGACAACCGGAAATGCGGAAGCATATTTTAATTTAACCAAAGAGCATGGACTAGAAGGGATTGTTATAAAAAAAGCAGACTCCTTATATAAAATGAAAAATAGGTCTCATAATTGGCTTAAAGTCATCAATTACTCTTTCGCTGATGTTTACATTACAGGATTGAGAAAAAACGAATTTGGGCTTCTTCTAACCTTGGAAGAGGGGAACAAAATGAGACCTGTTGGATTAATGGAGTTCATGGTTCCTGCAGCGAGGAAAAAGTTTTATCAAGAGTACCGTAATTATGTAGTTGATGAAAACAAGGACTTTATTTTCCTAGAACCAAAAATAAAGGCAAAGGTAAAATATCGTAACCTGACAAAAGAAAATAAATTACGTATCCCTTCCTTTGTAGAATTTATCTCATAATGAAAAAAGTTTCGTTTTGAAGTGCATATCAAATAAATGACAGTAAAAATGGCTTGCTAACTATAAATAGTTTTGGCAAGCCATTTTTAAGTTTATAGAGTTCTTCGCGTCACAAGTCCCTTTTTAACTAGTATAGAGAACAAAGATTTAGCAACGATTTAGTCAGTTGTTAAGAAACTAATATGAAAACGACATGCTTCCAAATACACCTGTGATCCATGAAGTGGCTGGTCCTGATAACGTGTATCTTCCTGAAAAGACATAGCCTGCAGGACTTACAAAAACAGGTGCTGAAGCTAAAATGTATTTTCCAGGACCATTTGGCCTTTCACCAGAATTAAAATAGTTATAGTAAGTAGTTAATGTCATAAGGCAACCGGAACATTGATACAAATTCCCAATCCATGTACTTCCATTGGTTAGAGTATGCTTTCCAGTCCCGCGAGCCTTCATTTGATGTTTTGTTCCTGTCTCTGGACAGGGAACGTATAAGACTCCAAAATCCCCATCTTGCTTTTTCTTACTCTTACTAGTATCAGAGAAGCTTTCGTGCGCATGATTGTGATGTTCTATATCATGGTTATGATTATCTGTATGATTTGTAGAGGCACTAGTTGGAGAAGAAATAGATATTAATAGTAGAAGCGAGAATACCAAACTAATAAACTTTTTCAAATAAAACACTCCCCTTTAATTGATTTGCCCTAAGAAAACCACTATTTTTGATTTCCTTACCCCATAAATTACCAAACACCTCCTGTTCATAAGAAATTCTATCTTTAATAGAAACACCCTTTTTTTGGAAAATAAAATAAGATAAACAACCCATAAACTTATTAATTATGCTTTTCTTAAGGATCTATTGTCATAGCTTAAAAGGCCCTGTTTTTTTAAAAGGTACATATTTTTTATACTTGTGATTCTTCAATAAACATGAATTACTTTTTCTTATCCAAGTAACAAAGCAGATTAGATAATCAAAGAAATTATTATTTTAAAGCTCTCTATATGATAGAATGGGGAACAAATGTAAAATTCAGGGTATTAAATGAGGTGAATTGATGGGAAATGAACAAAAAAATGGTAAAGGTATACTCCTAACAATTGGGTGGTTATCTGTCATCTTATTAACTTTTAACTTAATGCCGCCTATGCTATTGTTTTTCCCTATATGCATAGGAGTTGTAATAAGGCGAGATTACCAGAGGAGTAAGCAAGGGTCAGCAATGATTTATTTAGGAATTATAGGCGGAATCATTGGTTGGCTTTTAGGATGGTACGTCAGTAATAACTTAATGTAGTTATAGCACTCTCGTCACTAAATTATTGGAGTGTAATAATTTGAATGATGTAAAACCTTCAAGAATACAAAGACTGCGAGCAAAATATGCAGCATTAATTACTGCATTGGGTTGTTTATATAGTGTAGTTGTAAGTTGGGGAGAGAATTGGTTTTTTACTGTTTTTTTTGGATTAGGAGTTTTAGTATGTGGTTTGATGAGTTATTTCGATATAAAAAGACATTAAAGGAAAGTCATTAAGGAGCCTTCTTTCAATGTAAAGGGCACAAACGGGGTAAGTTAGCACAAGAGGGAATTGAAAGTGGTGACAATTTGCTTAAAAAAAGCATTAGATATCCGTTAATATTTTTTGTAGTATCAAATGTTTGGCAGTTTATTGTTAATAAAGAGGTTAAGTGGGTTGATAATATAGGGATATCTTTTATGATATTCTTATTTATTCTTTTATATAATTGGTCAAGTAAACCTTATAAATGGAAGAAAGACAGAAGTAAATGAGTACTATTATATCAATTTTTACTAACACTTGAAGTGATCGTGAAAGGATAAACGCTTTTATTCTTGAATTCCTTATTAAGCTAAGGGATAGTTTAGCTTAATAAGGAATAATAAGAATTAAGAAACAAATAAAAATATTATGAGGTATCGGTAGTGACTAATACTGAAAAAATACAAAAATTCTTAAAAAGTACAAGTGATATTTATTGTGATGATTGCCTGTCTGAAGTTTTAAATATTCAACCAAGGCAGCAGGTTAATCAGATTTGTAATAAATTTAAGAGACAAGGCGAAATCAAAAGAGAAGTTAAGCAATGTAGTTATTGTTCTAAGGATAAATTGGTCAACTTTATATAGTTTTGATTATCACTTTCTTATTGAACAAACGGGGCAGCATTCCTGTAATAAGGAAAATGAAGTTTGAACAAAAAAATAACCTCTTGGCATGGACCCTGTGGGGCAGCATGGCCGACATCCACCTCATGGAAAGGTTGGACGAAGGAATTTGAGAGCGAAGACTCTGTGAGGCATGGGAGGGTAGACCTCCATGAGAAATGTGGACATCCACCAGTGCGATCATATTTTGACTCATCCACCAATTTCTGTAATTGGTTGGTTAGTGGGTTATAGTTCTTTTTTCTTTAAGAGTCCAAATATATCCTTTCAAGTGATAAGTGTCCAACAATAAAGGACTTACCGGCAGGTAATTAACTATGAAAATCTAAGAAAACTAGAGTAAACAGCCGTTTTCGCTTCTTTTATTGAGGGAGGTTAGTTAAAAAGAACTTTTTAAATATAATCCAAATAATGGTATATTTAAGTCGATGTTGGAGGTGTTCTTGTGAATAAATTACAAGGAATTTTAGAGAGATGCGAATATAAATATGAAATTATTCAGCATGAAAAACCAATACTTTCAAGAGAAGAAGGTTCAAAGTATTTTAGGATTGAGGTTGGGCAAACTGCACCTACGTTGATACTAAAAACCGATAAAGGATACTTTGTTTTAATCGTATCGGGTGATCGTGACAAACTTGATTATGAAAAAATAGCAATTATTTTAGGTTGTAGTAAAGTAAAATTAGCTTCTCCGAAGGAAGTTCAAAAGGTTACAGGGTTTGAGGTTGGCAGCGTTCCTATGGTCGGTCTTGATATATCTTGTGTACTTGATAAAAGAATTTTCGAATATGATTTTATTTACGGAGGTACAGGAAAATCAACATTCACCCTAAAAATTGAACCCCAAGCCTTAAATGAATTAAATCAAGTGGTAGCAACATTAGACTAATAGGAAATATTTCGTATCTTTTAATGGCGGCTTTTTTTCTTACTTAACTAACGGGGCAGTATTGTTGAAGAAGGTGAAAGATAAAAAGTATCGAATTAATTAAGTATTCTATTAAGGTGAGGTCAGAATATGTTACCACCAAAACATATTGTTTCAGCAGCAACTATCGTACTTAATGAGCAAAAAGAGATTTTATTAATTAAAGGTCCTCGTAGAGGATGGGAAATGCCTGGGGGACAGGTTGAAGAAGGAGAATCATTAAAGGACGCTGCAATCAGGGAAACAAAAGAAGAAACTGGTATAGATATTGAAGTTTTAAAATTTTGTGGAGTATATCAAAATGTAAGTGATTCTATATGTAACACATTGTTGTTGGGAAAACCAATCGGAGGAGAACTGACAACATCTCCAGAGAGTTTAGAGGTAGGTTTCTTTCCAGTTAAAAAAGCCTTGGAAATGGTCACTTGGAAAAATTTTAGGCAAAGAATTGAGTTTTGTTTAAACGAAAAACTTCATCCTTTTTATATCGAATTTTGATTTAAGATACATTGAGCTAAACAAACGGGTGCATTAATTGATATACGGCTGCCAAATTGGGTGGCCTTTTCTTATTATACAAAAGGGGCAGGTTAGTTTAATAAGGATTTACACCACTTCAAAACAATCCCATAGAATAGTATAGTTTAATGAGAATACCTTTTAAGGAGTTTGTATATGGAGTTAGTTACAAGTAAAGTAGTTGCCATTTCCTTTTTCTTATTAATCATAACGATGATTGAGACTTTAGCTTATTCGACAAGGATTTCCGGAACCAGGGTGAGATTGATTGCTACTGCCATATCATTGTTTAGTACTTTAGTGATTGTTTCAAGACTCTCAACTATGTTTCAACAACCTTTAACAGCTAATCTTATTGCTGAGGCGCCTGATTTAAACAAATTAAGCTTCATAGAAGGTCAGTATAGGGTGTTAATTGGGGTAACATCTCTTGGAGTATTATTAGGAATATTTTTATTCCCCACCTTTATTAACATTTTTTCAAGAGCCATTATTCAATTATCTACTGAACGAGGCTCGATAGTTTCTACATTATTTAAGCAATTAAATCGAAATGGAATTAAAAAGGTACTAAGATGTTTCCAAGTACCAAGATTTACATACTTGCAAGGAATTACATTTAAAACAATTCCAAAACGGCTTTTTGTAATTAATATTATTGTCTCTGCTGTATTTACAATTGGAGTTTTATCTTCTTTATATGCTACTATGCTTGTTCCAGAAGATTATGCACCGACAGCGTTAATGTCTTCTGGAATTATTAATGGTGTAGCAACTATCTTATTAACACTATTCATTGATCCAAAAGCATCAGTATTGGCCGATAGAGTAATGAATAATCAATGCGATTATGTCTATTTAAAAAGCTATTCCTTAACTATGATTAGCTCTAAATTTGTGGGAACGATCGTGGCTCAGTTACTTTTTATTCCTGCTGCATATTACGTTGCTTGGTTTGCTGAGTGGATATAGTTAGTGAATTCAAATCCTTTGGGAACTGTCTGCTGTAAATGGTGGAATTTTCGATTGGGTGACTAGGAGTAAGTATCACATTAACCAATAGTTTAATAAAGTTATTCCCAATATATAAGGAGCAATATTAATTGAAGCCTAAAAAACTTGAGTTTAAGAATGAAAAAAAGAAATCTTATAAAAAAATATTAAAGGTAATTATAATAATCGGTGTATTATTTTTTTCATTGATCGGGTATGGAGTTTATTGGGCTTTCTATGATATGAATAGATTGCCAAAAGGAAAATATTTAACGGAAAAGATATCTCCTGATGGTAAATACACTCTGAAAGCATATATCACCAACGGAGGTGCTACTACAACATATGCTATCCGAGGTGAGTTGGTTTTTAATGAAAAAAATAATAAGACCAAAAATATTTACTGGAATTCGGGTGAAGATATTGCAAAAATAACTTGGACAGACTTTGATACAGTTGTGATTAATGATCATTCATTAAATGTACCAAACGATAAATATGATTATAGAAATCAATAATATATCTCATCTATAGGGCAAAGGCAGAAAATCCAATGATGATTGCTAAACTTTCTCTTCTTTGGTCAAAGGGGAAAGGTCTATTGGAATAAAAAGTTTAAAAGCTACAACGGATTCTGTTCCTTATGGTGCGTTTCTAAAGACGCATTTCTTATTCCACAAACGGGCAGTTTAATTCAATAAGTATACTTAAGGATTGGCTTAACTTAGAAGGAGTTGAGCTCTTTTTTGTTGAATTCAAATGTAATAAAACGGAACCTTATTTATTAATGCTGTAAGGATGTGTGATATGTCTAGCTATAGAGTTAGAGAAGCATACGATAAACTTGCAAGTGATTATGAACACAATGTTGACACTAAAAATGCATTTAACATATTTTATGAAAGACCAGCAATGTTAAACATTCTCCCATCAAATATGAAAAACCTCAAGGTACTTGATGCAGGATGTGCAGCAGGCTGGTATACAGATAAGTTATTAAAGCTTGGTGCAGAAGTCACTGCAACTGATATCAGTTCTGAAATGGTAGCAGCTACTAAAAGGCGTGTAGGTAACAAAGCGTCGGTTCTTAATCTAGATCTTGAAAAAGAACTGCCTTTCCAAAATGATTATTTCGATCTCATAATTAGTTCACTAGTAGTGCATTATATTCAAGATTGGAATAGGTTATTTAGTGAATTTCAAAGGGTTCTGAAACCAGGAGGGATACTACAATTTTCAACCCATCACCCATTTATGGATATTAAACTTTCTAAAGATAAGGAGTACTTCTGTACCGAGCTTATTATTGATCAATGGGAAAGACAAGGTAAGTTGATAGATGTCCCATTTTACCGTCGGCCTTTGAATGAAATATTGAACAAGATTCTTCAGTATTTCTCTATCGAAAACATAATCGAACCTCAACCAACAATAGAATTTAAATCATTAGATCTGGGTAGGTATGAAAGACTTATGAAAAACCCCCATTTTTTAATTATTAAAGCAAAACGATAAAGCTATAGAAGGAATTTACTTAAAGTAAAAGGTGCGTTACTTTTAGATTCAGCTGCCATACCAGGTGGCTTTTTTATTGAAAAAAGAGGCAGGTTAGAAAATATTTGACTAATAGAAAGAGGAGTTAATTGTGAAGAGAGTAGATGTTGTATATTCGTTTATCTATGACGAAATAACAGAGAAGGTTTTAATGGTTAATAATCGACATTCAACTTGGTCTCTACCAGGTGGGGCGGTTGAAAAAGGTGAAACGTTAGAACAGGCAGTTATCCGAGAAACAAAAGAAGAAACTGGTTTAGTAGTTGAAATAAAAAATATTATTGCAGTTAATGAAGCGTTCTTTTCTAAACAAGGTCATCACGGATTAATGATTACATTTGGGGCAAAAGTTATTGACGGAGAAATTACAATTAAAGATAAGAACGAAATTGCAGAAATAAAATGGGTAGACATAAATACTGCTAATAACTTAATGCCTTACCATCCAGGTGGAGTAGGGGACTTATTAAAATCCTCTACACCTTACATTTTTCAAGGTGAGTGTTAATAAATTTTATTCAGCTAACAGGTGCATATATTCAAGTTCAACTGCCAAGTCAGGTGGCTTTTTCTTTTGTTACAAAAGGGGCAGTTTATTGAAACAAGACCTTGCAGGAAAATAAGGGGGGTTAATTGAATAATTAAAACCTGGAGGTGCTACGGTGGAGAGTTTTGTATATCATATGGTTCCAAAAGAGATAAAGGGAGACAAACTAATTCCTCTGAATTCTTTAAAGGGAGCTCATCCTAATTTGTATATCAAGTATTCGAAAAAGTATTTCGACCATCCAGAGAGAAAAAAATTACTTACAAGAAAGATTCCTAAACTTAATTGTTTATGGAATGATGTTCTTCATTTTTTACCCCTACATCCATATTACGTCTATGAAGCATTAAGCCATATAGGCATAAAAACAAAAGAGGACCAACTCTTTTTCAAAATCCCCATTCAAAAACTCAAAAATAATAAAAATGCTTGTTACCTTTACACAAAAGAAAAGTACAGAGGTCCTGCTGAAGATATAGAGGAGGACGAAATTAAGCCATTGGATATTGAGGATTATAAAGAACTTAAAGGAATACCAATAGAAACATATGAATCTTACAAAATTCACAATGAAAAAGGAAGCAGGTTTGGTTTGTTCCCTTTCATTCCACATTTATTTAGTTATGGTGAAGTTGAGATAAGAAGTGTAGAAACAATAACTTGGAACCGATTGGAATAAGTTTGGAGCTGCCATTAAAGGCAGTTATCCTTATAGTGCTAATAAGGGGCGTTTTTGTTGAAGAACACTAACTAAATACATTCTTGAGGTGGAAAATGAGTGATAATAAAGAAGTTTGGAAACCTCTATCAGTGACCGAAATACAAATGATATTTAAAAAAATTCCTATTCTATGGTGGATTGCTGGTGGATGGGCTTTAGACTTGTTTTTAGAAAGAACTACACGTGTTCACAGTGATATAGACACTGTGATACTAAGGTGTGATCACATAATCTTACAAGAACATTTGCAAGATGATTGGGAAATGTGTAAAGCTTACAAAGGTAAATTAATACCATGGAATCAGGAAGAACAGCTAGCTCCCCAATTCGATAATATTTGGGCAAAGAAAAAAGGTGAAACATCCTGGGCGTTCCAAGTTATGATATTTGATACAGTGGATAAACATTGGATTTATAGACGAAACGGTGCAATAAGAAAGTTGTTAGAGGATATCGGATTAGAATCCCTTTCCGGAATACCTTATTTAAGACCAGAAATACAGCTTCTTTATAAAGGTGGAAGTTCAGTCATTAGAGATAAAGATGTCATTGATTTAAATAATGTACTACCGAAATTAAGTGATAAAGAATTTCATTGGTTAAAAAAGTCTTTAAGTATCCAGTTTCCCAATGGACATCCATGGATTAATGTTTTAGATTCATATACAAAAATCACTTAAACATAAGCTACCAAATTTCAAAGAAATTATGGCTTGTAGGTGGCTTTTTCTTGTTTAACAAACGGGGCAGGTTAGTTTAAGTTTAAGGAACTTTTTCTATGTTAATTCGTACAGTTACTAAAGCATTGAAAATGGGAGGGGGAGCAGTTTGCAAACAAATACACAAACTTCTCAAAATATTTAAATTTTTACAAAAAAGGAAATTACAATAAGAAAGGTTCTCAATATATACGGGGTTTTCACTGTTATAGGATTATTCCTATCAATTATTACAACTCCTATTTCTATAAATGAAAATATGCAATTTTATTTTAATGAAGAAATAATGATGGGAACAAAAGAGATAAAGGAATTTTTGCTATTCATTTTTGTAAGTTCTTCTATCTTTTTCTTTTTAGTGAATATTTACTTTAAAGGGGGAGTTACCAAAGGGAGAAGAAGCACCGCCTCTACTGGGTGAGAATTCAGCTAATGGATATGTAGACCCTCTACCTCAAGCTTTGATTTTAACTGCAATTGTAATCAGTTTTGGAGTAACTGCATTTTTCTTAGTGTTAGCGTACAGAGCGTATCAGGAACTTGGAACAGATGATATGGAGAACTTGAGAGAAAACGACGATCATCGGGTATAACAAGAGCAATTTTGTTTCAGTAATATGTGGGTAGGTTTAGAGTAGTCAGAATATAAAGTTTTTCACTAACTGGTGCTTAGATTAAACATCAGCTGCTGAATCAGGCATCTTTTTCTTATTAAACAAAAGGGGCAGGTTAGCATTCCTGTAGATCGTTATTTTTGAGCTTTGAAAAAAATAGGGCTCCTCAGTAAGATATGAGTAAGACACGACTCTAACTCAAACTTAGGAGGAACCCTTACTATGAAGTTTAAAATGCAGGACAAACAAAATCAACTAATAGAAAGAATTACTGAAAAACATCTTGTGGTTGGTGTGGATATTGCTCAACAATTTCACGTAGCCAGAGCAGTGAATTTCCGTGGGATTGTAGTAGGAGATCCAATCACTTTTCCAAACAACGAAGAGGGATTTTCGTCCCTGTTAATCTGGATTAATAGCATTAAAAGATTACATAAACTTGAGGCTGCCATAGTTGGTATGGAACCTACCGGTCATTATTGGATTAATCTTTCTAAATGGCTGATGAAACAAGATATTGAGGTAGTGACAGTTAACCCTCATTTGGTGAAAAGAAATAAAGAAAACCGTGATAATACCCAATCAAAGAGTGATAAAAAAGAC
>NZ_SOEE01000010.1 GCF_004366035.1 Cytobacillus oceanisediminis | reverse complement strand
GACATAATGGAAGGTTATTTGGCATGCTTATTTTTAGCTTACCATACTAAAAATTCTATTTCATTGAAAAATGTTGACAAACTATTAGCTGGTTTAGCTAAATGTATCTTAAATCAAAATTCGATATAAAAAGGATGAAGTTTTTCGTTTAAACTAAACTCAATTCTTTGCCTAAAATTTTTCCAAGTGACCATTTCCAAGGCTTTTTTAACTGGAAAGAATCCTACCTCTAAACTCTCTGGAGATGTTGTCAGTTCTCCTCCGATTGGTTTTCCCAAAAACAATGTGTTACATATAGAATCACTTACATTTTGGTATACTCCACAAAATTTTAAAACTTCAATATCTATACCAGTTTCTTCTTTTGTTTCCCTGATTGCAGCGTCCTTTAATGATTCTCCTTCTTCAACCTGTCCCCCAGGCATTTCCCATCCTCTACGAGGACCTTTAATTAATAAAATCTCTTTTTGCTCATTAAGTACAATAGTTGCTGCTGAAACAATATGTTTTGGTGGTAACATATCCTGACCTCGCATTAATAGAATACTTAATTAATTCGCTGCTTTTTTTCTTTCACCTTCTTCAACAAACCAGCCCCGTTAGTTTAAAAGGAATTTAATATAAAATAGCACCAATCCTTCTTATAAAGATCAACGCAACGCTCTTTTATCAAATGTATTTTTCTCGTCAAAAATTTTTTCCAGGGAACTTTTAATAAGGCTCTTTTCGTAAACTTTGCTGCTTTTTATTAAATGAATACCATTAGGGATATGGTATAATTTAGAAAAAGGGGGTAGTCTTATTAAATTTCTAAAACCATTAGATTTTATTGTTATTTTGGCTTTTACGCTCTTATTTGTTTATGACTATTTCCCTAACATTCCACTTGCTAACGCAATTCCAAAAGTTGTTCTTATTGCACTTATTTTAGGACTTTTCTTGTTTAGTCTGATGTTCAAGGAATACAGAAACACAAACAATAAAGACATACTAAAATGGCAAATTTTTTCGACCATCTATATCCTGATTTTAATGGGGTTATTTACAATTTTAGGAGGTCAATCATCTTCTGGTATAGCCTTTGACAATGGGTTTTTATGGTTAGTCTTATTTATTTCAGTGTTTGAGATGTATTCACAATGGAAGAAAGTTAAAAGGTCAGAAGCATAGCTGCTCAACTGATGCTTCGTAGATTGTTAACAGTGAAATAATTTGATTTATGACAATTCTTTTGTTGCATTTTACATTTATTAATCTTGGGATAAATAAATCCAATTTTTCTCCTCAAATTCTTCAATAAAATAGTATGAACCTATATTGTGTAGAATCTTATTGAAGGACTCTATACTATCATCATGATTATACAGATCTTCTTGGATAAATTCCTTAATGATAAAATTAGTCAAATCTGCCCCTTTAGTTCAAAAAGAAAAAAGCCGCCAGTTTTGGCAGCCAGATTTTATAGTAATTTAATTGTATTAATTCAACTAAACACTTACCAGCCCATGCGATTACATAAAGAAGTAATATGCGCAAGATGATGTTTACCATGCCAAGCGTAGATTCCGATATTTTCACCTATTGAAACTTCTCCTGAATCTGGGTGAATAAATGTTTTTTCCATATCAGCTGGACTTAGACTACGTAATAGGCAGGTCCAGCGTTTGTGCAATACTTCGAGAAGTGAAAGTGAAATATCAATCGACAATTTATAATCAGATAGTTCCGCCCAACTTGTTTCATCATATGGCTTAATTACAGGGGTTTCTTCCGTAAGAGCCAATTTAGTGCGAACATAGGCATTCATATGACTATCCGCAAGATGATGTATTACTTGTCGAACAGTCCACCCTCCTGTACGATAGGCTGTATCTAGCTTTATATTATCTAAGTCCCTTACAGCATCTCGTAATAATCTTGGTAAATCTTCAATCTCATTTATCCAAATGCTCGTAACATTGTTAGTAATTTCACCATCAAATTGAAATTGACCAATTGGGTATATCAAATCCATCTGCTTTTCCTCCTAAAACACTTGATGATTGCGCCTAACTAAATAAAGGATTAATACTATGAATTCTCCATCAAATCCTCTAATTCCTTTACAATGTTACGTAACTAACAAAGAAGAATAAGAGGGCATAGCAGTCTAACCTTTTTTCAAACTTTTAGTTATCACTTCGTAATTCAACACTAAGTATTTGTTTTGTGAGTAATATAATAAGTAATATACCGTAGGATATGTATTAGCCATTTGTTCATCCATAAAATAGTCTAAAGCTTGTCCGAACACACCTAATACAGTTACAATTATCATTAAGATCCATATAAAAAAATGCCACTTTTTTAATTTTCTTCCCCCTTAGAAAATAGAAGCCGACACCCTATCCACTCCATTTTTATGTTTAAATTTACACTCATTATTATAAATGCTTTCATTATAAGAAAGCTCTTATTCAACAAACCTGCCCCGTTTGTTGAATTAGAAAAAGCTGCCTGATTAGCAGCTAATTTTGAACATAAGCACCCGATTGTATTATTAAAGACTTGGTTTAATCAATTCTTCTAATTTTATGAAGGATGTTTACCCCTTGTAACTCCAAGCGATATATGAATTTTTCCTCTAAAAAATATCTTTTTTTAACTATCCTGGGATTGGATGAGTAGATTCAATTGAATAGATTCTTTCGGAACGAGTCAATATTTTCTTCAATTTCTCTCGATCAATTTCATAACCTATTCCCAATTCTTCTGGAACCTGGATGTATCCATTTTCCATTGTGATTTCGGGCTTTACTATATCATCTTTCCAATAATGGGAAGAAGGAGCCGTATCTCCAGGTATCGTGAAATTAGATAGTGCTGTCATATGAATATTATGGGCTCTTGCTATTCCAGTCTCTAGCATTCCTCCGCACCATACAGGAATATTATGTACTTTACATAAATCATGGATTCTAATAGATTCCTGGAGCCCTCCAACACGGCCGATTTTTATATTTATGATCTTGCAGCTGCCAAGTTCAATTGCCTTTCGTGCATCTTCATAACTATGAATACTTTCATCAAGACAGATTGGTGTAGAGATGTTTTTCTGTAAAATAGCATGATCAATAATATCATCATGGGCCAAAGGCTGTTCAATCATCATGAGGTTATATTTGTCCAACTTTTTGAGGTGTTCAATATGCTCTAAGGTATAAGCGGAATTAGCATCAGCCATAAGGGGGACATCGGGATATTTCTTGCGAACAGCACCGATATATTCAATGTCAGCTCCTGGGGCAATTTTTACTTTTATTTTTTTAAATCCCTCCTTAACATACATCCCTACCTTTTCAACTAATTGATCAGGTGTTTCTTGAATACCAATGCTTTTTCCAACGGCTATCTCTTTCTTTATCCCTCCAAGAACCTCTGACAATGAATTTCCATTCTTCTTCGCAAAAACATCCCACATGGCCGTTTCAAGGGCAGCTTTAGCTATTTGGTTTCTGCGTACAAAAGAGAGCATGTTATGAATTACTTTAGGATGGGAGATTTTTTTTTGAAGAATTCTAGGAATAAGGAAATCTTTTAACATATAAACTGCGGTATAAGTTGTTTCCTCGTTATAATATGGTTCATTGCTGGTAACCGTTTCTCCCCAACCTGAGATACCAGATTCGTCAATTACTTCAACGATACAAACATCTTTAGATTGGATAGTGCCAAAACTTGTAGTAAATGGGGCTTTCAAAGATACCCTAGTATGATGTAGTACCACCTCTTTTATATAAATTCCTTTCATATCAACACTCCTTTTTACTATGTAGAATGATAATTTCAGATAAAATATTTATTCCATTGAGTAAGGAATCTCTATTAAAAGTCATATTCGGATGATGAAGGCCAGGTTTTAGGTCACATCCTAGTCCAACCATAGTTGCTTTTAGATGAGGCTTTTTAATCGTATAAAAATGAAAATCATCTCCACCAGGTGTAATAAGGGGCGCCGCCAGCTTTTCTTCACCTAAACAATTAATAATTGCTTGCTCTGCCATTTCTAATGCTTCATTGCTGACTTCAGCTGCCGCAATTCCATAATCATTCGTCAATACGATATCTGTATTAAAAAGTTCACTGGAGGATTGTAAAATTTCGAGTACTCTCTGCCTTAGCTTTTCCATAATTTCATTAGTCTGTGCACGTAAATCAATAGCCAAAGAAGCACTGCCAGGGATGATATTAGTATTTTTTCCTCCTGATATAAATCGAGTAGCTTTTATTGTGTGAGCCACATTTGGATCTAGATGAATTGTATTAAAGGAATTTAGAATAGAGTTTCCGATTTCAATTGCATTATGAGTTAAATGAGGACGAGCACCATGTGCATCATCTCCTCTGATTTCAAATTCCATAGAACCTGTTGCACCATGCATAATAGCGGGAGTAGCATAGCCATCTGGTGTTTCTTGGACTGGTCTTAGATGAATCCCATATAGATAATCGACATTATCAACGATTCCTTTATCTACTAGTTTTAGTGCTCCTGCACCAACTTCTTCTGCAGGCTGGAAAATAAACCTTACACCGACCTTGTCTTTAAGACCCTTTTGCTCTTGTATTTGCCAGAGAACGCCCAAAACCATAGTCATATGGGCATCGTGTCCGCATGAATGATTAGCCTGTAATTCACCGTTTACCTCTTGCCAGAGGGCATCCATGTCTGCACGAATTGCAACAATTGGCACATCTCCTGAGAAGTTTCCATAATCCCCTACTACTCCTGTACAATCCTCAAACGTTCTGACTGAACATCCTGCCTGTTCCAAACGCTTTTTAATATATTCTGTCGTACTAGTTTCTTTCCAGCTTAGTTCTGGGTGGGAATGTAAATAATCAAATGTTTCATAAATCTTTTCTCTTAGATAAGCTACCATTTTTATCACCTTTCATTGAATATAGTATCGATTTGTGGGATTCACAAAATCAAGCTTTCCAACCTTTTGGGCTATATGGAGCAGAAGTGCGTTTAAAACAGAAAAGGTTACAGGACCTTTTTCCAATAAAGACTTTTGAGATGTGTTAATTGTTAAAACGAGATCTCCATACTCCACAATTGGTGAAATCTGTGAATCAGTTATGACGATAATATTATTCCCATTTGATTTTGCCTCTTTTGCTAATCTAATTGATTCCAAAGCATATCGATAATAGGAAAAAATTAAAACCGCATGTTCTTTACCATCTTTAGTGATTCCAACATCAGTTTCAGGTCGATATAAAGTGGTGTTATCCAGAAGATTATTTAAAACGTATGAAAACCAATGTGCATAAGCAAAAGATTGGTAATACCCCACTATTTTTACTGAACGAGAACCAACAATCTGGTCAACAATATTTCTAGCAATATCCCAGTCAATATTTTTAGCAACCTGATGGATGATGCCTTCATCAATACTCATTACACTTTCAAATGAATCAGATGTATTAAGTGAAACTTCTTTACCTGGTGGCTGAATCGTTAACAATCTGTATTGAACATCTTTTTGTAATTCTGCAAAGCCAATGTACCCTATAGCTTTACAAAAGCGGATAACCATTGTCTCGCTGACATCAATTAAAGAAGCTACTTTTTTAGCTGGGTGTGTGGCAAATAAAACCGGATTGGAGAGTAATGATTCGGCTACTTTTTTTAATCCTTTCGTTAACGAATCATAGTGTTTGTTTGTTTTTTCAATATAAGACATGTTTCAACTCCAGAATAAAGTATTTAATTTATTGTTGTTAAAATAAAGTTTATGCTTTATTATAATAAAAGTCAATGAATATTAAGAAAATTCAAACGGAGGTGTTTGCAATGGAGAAAACTAAAGAAAAGAAGGGGTTAAAATGGGGTATACCTGATGCGTATGTTATTTTATTTGGAATTTTATTCCTTATGGCGGTTATGACTTATCTTATCCCAGCTGGTGAATTCTCTAGAGAAGAAGTCGAAGGTATAACAATGGTCGTACCAGATAGCTATAAACAGATAGATTCCTCAACTGCAAGTCTCATAGATATATTTCTTGCCATTCAAGAAGGGATGATTAGTTCTGCTCCTTTGATTTTCCTAGTATTGATTATTGGAGGATCTTTTGCCGTCATTGAATCGACTGGTGCAATTGATGCTATGATTTTAAAAACGATTGAAAAAACAAAAAATAAAGAATTACTGCTGATAACGGTCGTATGTATACTCTTTTCAATTTTTGGAGCCCTAGGGATTATCGTTAATGCTGTAATTGCATTTATACCTATTGGTATCATCTTGGCCCGTTCAATGAAGATGGATGCTATAGTGGGAATCTCAATTATATATCTTGGCGCCTACGCAGGATTTAATACCGCTTTCCTTGACCCGCTAACAACAGGTACTGCACAGCAAATTGCCCAGCTGCCTTTGTTTTCTGGCATCGGGTATCGAATTATCATATACATCACAATACTAATTACAACAATTGCCTACATTGCTTATTATGCCAATAAAATAAAAAATGATCCTGCTAAAAGTGTATTAGGAAATACCCCTTTTCCGAAAATTGAAGAGAAAAATCAGTTAAATAAACAAATTGTTCTTACAGGTGTACATAAACTTGTGTTGTTTTGGCTTGTAATCGGAATTGGGATCTATGTATTTGGGGTTTTTCAATACAATTGGTCTCTAAATGAGATGGCTGCAATATTTCTAATAATTGCAGTGGGAACTGCAATCATTGCAAAGATAACACCAAACAAACTTGTATTAGAATTCTTTAAGGGTGCTAAGGGATTAGTGTATGGAGCAATGATTATTGGAATGGCTCGTTCCATCGTAGTAGTTTTAGAAGATGGGAAGATCTTAGATACAATTGTTCAGGGAATGGCAAATCTTATGACACCTTTTACCAGTGTTATGGGTGCATTGGTAATGTTTATTGCCAACCTATTATTTAATATCTTAGTTTCTTCTGGAAGTGGCCAGGCCGTTATAGTAATGCCAATTATGACTCCGTTGGCAGATATTATGGAAATTCCTAGACAAGTTGCCGTACAAGCATACAAAATGGGAGATGGTTTTACAAATGTAATTACACCTACATCTGGGATATTGATGGCGAATTTAGCAATTGCAGGTGTATCATGGATAAAATGGATCCGGTTCATTTTTCCATTACTTATGATTTGGATCATCCTTGGATCAGTTTTCCTTGTAATCGGCGTGTGGATGAATTGGGGTCCCTTTTAAATTGTGATTTTAGAGCTGCCGATTACAGTTTGAAAATAATAATGAAGGTATACTGTAATTAAGAGCCTTTTTTCTTCTTATAGAAAGAAGGCTTTTTTTATTGTTATTAAATTACAAGTGCCTTCTACTTGTCCTTCATAATGTCTTTTTAAATATCATTTTTTAAACTCAACTTGTACCTCCATAGCCTTTTGTATTCTGATTATTTAAATAACAAAAATGCTGCCTATAGAAAAATATCTATTTACTTTTTGATCCTTAGTAAGTATAAAGACAAGCAAATTATTTCTAAATTTGTTATTAACAGCATTGGTAAAACTACCAGTGAAAGAACTATACCAAGTGACTCTTTTAATCAAAATAGGAAAGTGGCTGCCTTATAAAAAAATAGGATAAATAATCATAAATAATATCACCAATTTTCCACATCCTATCTAAAGAACAAAAAAATTTGGAGGTATTATTATGGCACAATTAAAAGATATCATGACATCAAATGTTGTTACAGTTAACGAAACACAGACGGTACAGGAAGCTGCGGCATTAATGAGCCAATATAATATCGGAGCTATCCCTGTAGTTAATAACGCCAGGCATATCGTTGGCATTGTAACAGATCGTGATATAACACTTCGTACCACCGCTCAAGGAGAAAATGTTCAAACACCAATCTCGCAAGTTATGACTGCACAGAAAATTGTACAAGGGACCCCTGATATGGATGTTCATCAAGCATCAAATTTAATGGCACAGCAGCAAATTAGACGATTGCCTGTAGTGGAAAATGGACAAATAGTCGGAATGGTAGCTTTAGGAGATCTAGCCGTACAGAACCAATATGCAAATGAGGCAGAACAGGCATTACAAAGTATTTCAACTCCTTCTGCACCGCAAGAGTAGTAAGGGGTTCCTTTGGTATTTAAAAAAATAATAAGCACAGACCTATATTGGGTCTGTGCTATTATTTTAAATATCTTTCAAGGTCTTATCACTTGTTGCAAAAAGTAAACTTGTAACCTTCACGTTCTATTTGGGTTACCCTAACCCATTAGGATTAATAGATAGATACATATAAAAATTTGAAGTATTTCTTTACTTTTTTAGTGGGTAAATAATAGAAGATTTGAAGCAAAAGGATTGCTTTTTTAATTAGAACACTAATTAGCATTAACCAAAAATTCCATCCATAGCAAACCCTAAAATAAGGTGTAATGTAAGTAATTTATAAAAAAATAATGCGAAAATCTAAATAAAGGCTCTCTTCTTATTACTAATGGATTATTCATTATTTCATCTACCTCATCTTTGGGATAAGACTAAGCCGCTCGCTGATTAAATCTAACAGATCTAATTTCGGCACCTCAGAGTTTGAAGTCAAGCAATTCCCTCCAATCCTTATCATCGTCCCTACTACATAAAAACTGGCGGGTTGTGACAATTTGACTGACACTTTTTTAAACGGTACAGCAAATTTGCTGCAATACCAGTAACTAATATGGAGAGGGTGAAAAGGTTTGGTAAAAGGAATCACATCCTTGCATCCAAAAGGAAAAAGGTATTTTACAGGCGGCCAGATTTCATGCGTGGAAATTTTCTATATTGGGATACATAAATGGAATAAACAGGAATAAAGCTAACGCTCAGATACGTTAACTTTATTCCTGTTTACACCTTTTAGATGGCTTTGGCTATGTAATATTCTAATTCCTCTTTCAGTCTGCAGGTTTCGCTCAGCTTTCTGCTATTCTCTTCAAAAGAGTCCTTGTCCCCCGCTTCAAGATCCTGATCAATTTTATATTGCAGATAATTGATTTTCAGGTCTATATCTAACTGTGATGATATGCATTCACTCATGAAATATCTCTCAATATCCTCTATAGCCATGAAAAATGCCTGCTGTCCATTAATCACCACTAGCGCATACCATCCCAGCATTGTAGATTTACGTTCAGGAGTGACCTCAATTAAATCCCCCTTTTGAAAATGCAGTATATTCACATGATCAGCATCCGGGCAAAAGCAATCGATTTGATGATCAAAATGATCTATTGCGATATAAAGTTCACTCATTTTTCAACTCTCCTACATTTCATAATCAGCTGCCTCGATACGATCCAAACCGCAGCAAGGGCATTGGGCTTCGTTATTTTCATCAGATTCAGTATCCGCCATATAACCGCACCAGCCGCAAATGTGATGTTTAATCGACTTATATCCCTCCCTCAGTTTAGATTATTTTGATGTAAACTAAATTGATTGATAATGATTATCATTGATAAAGTTTATTTTAAATGAAAATGATTATCATTGTCAAGATATTAGGGCAGGTCATAATTATTTAGCTTGGCGACCGTTTTTACTTGTACCTTCGAATTTTTGTAGACATGAATTTCAAATGGCGTGCGTTTTACTTTGAACCTGCGAAACTCAGTCTACATAAATCTATTATGGCCTATGAAGCTTTATTCTTTGTCGCCACGCTTCAACAGCTAGTTCCAAAAAACACCCCCGTTCACGATTTCGTCACAATGTACCCAATAACCCCCTGTCCTTCCCCCACCCTTCATTTGTATTTAGGAGGTGAAAGGGCGGTGCATATGTATGAATTTAAAATCAGGCAGAATTGAGCAATTTGAAGGATATTCCCAATTTAAGAATCTTCAGGAGTTTAATGCGCATGTGGAGATGTGGCTTTCGCTGCATAAGGAAAAGTTCTCAAAAGGTGAACTAGCTGGTTTAAAGAGGCTGGTTCGTTTTGCTGCGAAAATTCCTGGAGTCTCCAATGCTAAAATTGGCACCATTTTAAAAGCCATCCACGAAGAATATAACGGAAATGGCATTTCCCGATCCACTTTTAAAAGGATGATTGCCAAAGCTTTAGAGATAGGGATTATCACTGTACTTGAAACAGAGAGAAAAAACGGGTCCCAGTCCAGTAATTTGTATGTTTTTAATCGTTTTCCCAAGAGTGAGCCACCTAAGAAAGAAAAATTGGACCACCCTAATAAAACTATCAATCTTTCTAAAGCTAATAAAAATCAAAAGATTAATAAACGTAACTATACCGTCCTTGATCACACCTACACTAGTGATCGTGTACCACAATCATTCACAAGCACTGTAAAATACTTTTTTCCGAAAGCAAAGCAAATTGAGGAGTTTTGGAAAATGGCATCCATTGCAGCATATAAAAACAATTGTGAACAAAATTTGAACGCTGTTTTAGCAGCAGCCATCCATTCATTTAAGCAGCTGATCGGTAAGATGAAAACCCGCGCCATTAATAATCCTGTCGCTTATTTCTATGGAATTTTGACTAAGAAATTTGAAGAAATGTACTTTGAGGATTTGTTTAAAATGGGGTTTTTAGCTGAAGATAATGGCTTCTTCATGAATTTTTTTTACAAAAAATAAAAAAACAGGCTAACTACCCGTTTTTCGTGAGTTAGACCCCTTAAGTCCGGACTTGGACCCCTTAACTCCGGACTTAGGGGGGTTAACTCACTGAACTGGGACTTTTTCTTGATTCGCCAAAATATTTTTTACACGCTATGTTTGAGCTACCCGGGAATACATAGAGAGCGCGCTTTCCTTGAAGGGATAATATTCATGGAGAGTTTTGAACAGTTAGCAGCCCAATATGATCCAATGATCCATAAAATCATGCATAGCCTGAACATCTTTAACAACAAGGAGGAATTTTACCAGCTGGGATTAATTTCACTTTGGCAGGCGTGGAAAAATCATGACGCTGAAAAAGGGACTTTTTTTTCCTATTCTTACAGTATGGTAAAAGGGAAAATCATGAACGAATTAACAAGACAGAATAAACAAAGCCAACAATATTTCTATCCGAAAGATGAATTCTGGGAACTTATTGAAGGCCCCTCCCCATTCCCCGCCACAGATCATACACACGAGCTGCTAACAAAATGCGGGCTATTAACTGCCAATCAAATGAAATGGCTGCAGTATACATTATGTGATCAGATGTCTGTCAAGGAAATAGCTGAAAAAGAACAAGTCAGCCTGTCAGCAGTCAAAAACTGGCGGCATGGTGCCCGTGAGAAGCTGAAAAATATAATGGAAAATAATCGCTTTTTGGAAGATTAATCAATTTTACCCTGTCCTTATCTCCCCATAATTCGTATATAGAGCATGAAAGGGGGTGAACAAAGATGGCGCAAGCAATTATCACTGATTCCAAACTTCGTCTAGTGTTTGAAACAGGCCTTAATACGCAGGGCAAACCAATCCACAAGTCCAAAACCTACAGTCGCGTAAAGCAATCGGCAACAGCAGACCAGCTTTTCTCAGTGGGACAAGCGATCTCTGGACTATGCAGCTATCCACTGGCTGAAATGAATAGAAATGACAGCTTCGAAATCCTGGGCTAATTCATTCTATTAAAAAACTAAAATTTTAAGGAGGGAATTAAAATGGCTAAATCATTAGAGATGACTTTTTTGTCCGAACTGGGCAAGCCAACGAAATTATCCGTCGATAACCCCATCGAGCCGATTGATCCTGAAGCTGTGAAAGCAGCTATGGAACAAATCATTGCTGCCAATGCTTTTATCGGCAATGGCGGTGACTTGATTACAGCGGATAGTGTCCGGCTGGTTGAGCGTAATGTAACTGATTATGAATTAATGTAAGGTGCAGTGGCCGGATTCTTTGAAACCCGGCCATTTTTAATGCAGGTAAAGGTAATTCATGAGAAAGGAGCAACTGGTATGGAACAGATGGTTACATTGATCAGCGAACTCGGCTTCCCAATCGTTGTCACGTTTTTTCTGCTGAACCGGATCGAAGCGAAACTTGATGTTGTGGTGTCTTCCATTCAGGGATTGCCGGATCGATTGAAGGAGTAGGAAAAACAATTAAGCTGCCATTAAAACAGTATGGCAGCTCCTTTTTACCTAACTCTTAGTTTCATTTTATTTCTGCTTCCAAGCCTTTTCTTAATGGATCATAAGGTGATAGATCTATTTCCATCTCTCTTTTCAAAGCAAGATCTGCAGCCAATGTACCCACGTAAGGTCCCATCGTAAGCCCTGATGCTCCTAATCCTGTTGCGATAACCAGCCCCTCTGCAGCAGGAACCGTACCCAGCAGCGGCAAAATATCAGGTCCAGCCGGACGGAAGCCAATCCTTACTTCTTTTAGCGTGCTTTCAGCTAATCCAGGTGCCACCGCTAATGCCTCATCCAGCACTTCTTTCACACCTGCCGCCGTTAGTCTATAGTCAAACCCGGAGCCCGTTTCCCTGGTAGCTCCAACTACTACTTTGGAATGGTCGAAAGCCACTAGATAGTGAGAGCTTTGCGGAAGTACAACCGGCCAACTGGAGGTGTCCATACTGTCGATTTCCAGATGGGCAATTTGCCCGCGCTGCGGCTCGATTTTCAGATCAATGCCTAACGGGGCAAGTAAGTCTTTAGCCCAGGCACCGGCTGTAACGATAACTGCATCGGCCGCAATGACCTCCCCGTTCACTTTTACTCCTGTAACCTTATTATTTTGAAATACAAGGTCACCTTCACCTTCAATTATTGCTGCACCATGTTTTTTTGCACCATTTAGCATAGCGTCTCTTAACAGCCTTCCATCCAGCCTGGCTCCACCTGTAACATGGACAGCCTGCAGATCCTCGCGGAGCGGAGGATAAAGTTCCCGGGCTTCCACTGCTGATAATCTCGTAATCTCCCCAACCTCAGGGGTTTCAGCTCTTTTTTGCCGAACACTTTGCTCGATCGCATCCAGCTCATCAGAACTGCTGCTGACTGCCAGAGCTCCTACCATTCTATATCCAAAATCCTCTTCTCCATCTTGTTTAAGGTTCGCTATTAAAGATGGATAGTAAAGAGCGCCTCGTTTTGCAATGGTGTACCAGTCTTTGTGATTTA
The DNA here is from genome assembly GCF_004366035.1 of Cytobacillus oceanisediminis. Lineage (GTDB taxonomy): Bacteria > Bacillota > Bacilli > Bacillales > Cytobacillaceae > Cytobacillus > Cytobacillus oceanisediminis_C. The sequence goes on along the minus strand of NZ_SOEE01000010.1, from coordinate 202,144 downwards.
CTCTGGAAATCCACGGGCAAATGATTCCTGCGCCTGCTGCCGTTGCCTGCCCCTGATGTGCCTTATCAATAATGACTACCTCTGCACCTTCTCTTGAGAGGTGATAGGCTGCACTTGAACCTGCAATTCCTGAGCCTATGACTGCTATTTTCATGATTGAACTCCCCCCTTTTAATCCGCAAAACTCTTCCCATTCAAATAATAATCCGCCTCTAAAAAAGCTAAAAATGCGACTTCTATCTCCGGCACCCCAAGCGACTGAACATGGTTCGAAACAATCCCGGCAAATTGGTTTTGAACTGCTTTGCCCCTGTCAAACCACTTTACTTCTATAAATGGATATGCTGAAACCTCTTTTTTATCAAACACAAAAGTTGAATTCAAAACTTCCAATGTGAAGTTATCTTCTCCGCAGTCACAAAGCCAAGCCAGGTCTTTAACCAGCTGTGTACTGATTTCCTTAGTCTGATCCACTGATATTCCCCTTATAAACAAATGCGGCATCTTATTTCCTCCAATTTTGTTTACATAATATTTTTCCTGACTACCTTTTAAAAAAGTTATAATATTATAACTTAATATGATTCACTCTAGCCAAACCTGCTTAAAGAATACCTGTCGATCGGAATCGAAGTTTCCCCATCCATGATTAACTCCGTTATAAGGGTACCAATTAAAGGAGATAGTGTAACTCCACTATGGGTGGCGGCTACATAAAGGTTTTCATGGCCTGGCACTTTACCAAGAATCGGAAAACCATCCTCAGGCATGGCCCGGATTCCGGAAAAAGCACGGACAATTTTGGCTTTTCTTAATCCGGGTACATATTGGACTGCCATATTGGCTGTTTCCTGAATCACATCAAGCGTTGTAGCCCGATTAAAGCCAGCTTCTTCCATTGAATAACCCATCAGTACTTCACCATTGTTAGCCTGCCTTAATCCGCTTATTGTAAAATTTAAGAAAGGCTTTAATGGTTCAGACACTAGGATCTGCCCTCTTAATTGATTAACAGGAATCTTAACTCCAAGCATGTCACCGATTTCTCTTGACCAGGTTCCGCCAGCAAGAATAAGGTTTTTACATTCAAACGCCCCATTATCTGATACAACTGCATATTTTCCATCGTGCTTTTTAATCTCAGTTACCTTATTATAAGTAGAATAGCGGACGCCATTTCTTTTAGCTGCTCTCATATACATATCAATGAGGCGGAATGGATTGACATTGCCATCAATGGAGCTGTAGGTAGCCCCGGCTACTTCTGGATTCATATAGGGCTCTTTTTCGAGAACTTCTTCCCTGGATAAGACTTTGATTTTGATGCCAATTTTTCGATAAGATTCCGCGAGTTTCTCTGCCTTTTCACGATCACTTTCATTGAAAAATGGTGATAGCCCCCCTGTACGTTTGTATTCTACGTCCCCGATCTTTTTAGACAGATAAGGATAGAGTTCCGCACTGTACATACTAAATTCCGCATACCAGGAAGGAGTTTTATTATGTACCCATACCCAGGCCTGGGTGGATCCGGAGGTGCCTGACATGGGGTATTTTTTATCAAGCACAAGCACGCCTTCTTTGTATCGCTCAGAAAGGTGGTAAGCAATTCCGCTGCCCACTACACCTCCTCCAATAACAATTGTTTCATAGTTTGTTTCCAATTACCTCACCTTCCCTTCTTCAATTTCCACATCATCAAGGACAGACTTGACCGCACTAAAGGATGTACTGTTCGTTGCCAGTGTTTCAAGCTTAATGGGAGATAGCGGCATCCTCATCCTCGGCAGCGGAATCTCTGAAAGTGACAGCCCAGTCTGCTGGTGAATAATTTCTGCCACCATGCTGGTGCAGATTTTAGCCTGGCAAGGACCCATTCCGCAGCGGGTAATCCTCTTAACATCATCAAATGTCCTTCCTCCATTGCTGATAACCTCTTCCACTTCTTCACAGCTGATTTCTTCACATCTGCAGATGATCGTCGTTTTATCCAACTAATTCACCTTCTTCTCTCTTTTCCTATCTAGGAGATAAATTGATCTTTCAGTATTGGGCTTGTAAAGTTCTCGAGATGCTTGACTCTTCCGCTGTACACTTCTTTGTACTCCAATAATCCGAGTTCTTTCCAAAGTGTCTCCCTCATCTCATTTGCCTCTGCCGAGCGGATTGCCTGCAATTCTTCACTTACACTAATGCCGGCAATCATTCCTGTCAGAAGCAACGGCCCCTGAGTGCTGATGCCTGCCGCATTCCCAGCTATAAATACATCCTCCCTGTCGGTTTGGAATGTATTACTATATTGCGGGACCCAGCCGCCCAGCTCCTCTTGGAAGCCAAAGGAACAGCCCAGCTGGTAAAAAACATCCAGTATGGGCATCCTGCCTCCATCCATGCAAACGAGGTCCACATTCAGGGTAATGACTTCATCAGGCAGTTCAATATCAATTTGTTCCACCTGCCCATTTCCTCTTACTTCTTTTATAAAACTATTAAAATAAAAAGGAATTCCATTCCTTGATAGTTCACTCACTTTTTCCTGGTCTATTGCTGAAACTTCACTTTGTTTTTCTATGATTGCTTTCACCCGAGTGCCCACAGCCATCAGCTGCATTGCCGTTTCCATGGCAAAATCACTGGAGCCCACAATAACAGCTTCTCTCCCAGCCATCACAAAATCACGATTGATCAATGTCTGTGCAGCACCGATTGTCATAATCCCCGGCATTGTCCATTTTGGAAAAGCGACGGCCTTTTCAGCCGCTCCGGAAGCCACAATAATCTTTTTTGCTTTTACCGGGAATACATTTTCTTCATCGGTAATTCCGGCACTACCATCAGCGTAAAATCCAACCACACGGTGATTCAGGAGCGGCTTTACACTTAAACCCTTAATCTGCTCAATTAGCTTATATGCCAATTCAAAGCCACGCATGGGTTCATATACAGAAGGAAGCGGACGCAGCGTTTGAGTCTGCTGGTTTAGCTGCCCGCCAAGTTGAGAAGCTTCATCAACAATTGTTACATCCAGTCCCCTTGATGCCGTCTCAATTGCTGCTGATAGACCTGCAGGACCACCTCCGATAATAAGTACATCAGTCTTCATCAATCTCCCTCCTTACCTCGGGATCTTCCATATTCGGGTATATTCGCATGCCATCTTTAACCACTGTCATACAGCTCCGTACATGATCCTCACCGTCAATCGTCATATAGCAGCTGCAGCATCTCCCGCGCGAGCAGAATAATCCTCTGGATTGGACCAGCTTTCGGCTGACACCCAATTTCTTAATACCATTTGCCATTAAGGCGGCAGCGACTGATTGCTGCGAATAGGCCTGATATGGCTGATCATTGAAATAAATGGTTACAGGCTTGAGAAGCTGCCTGCCTAGAACGGGATGTTTCTCAATGTGCATAAAGACCTCTCCTATCTAATTTTTCGAGGAAAACACTTTTCCTACACCAAGCACTCTTTCAATTACAAGCATTAATACAACAGTGAAAAGAATCATGATGCTTGATACGGATGTAATAATCGGATCATATTGATATTGCATATATGTGTAAATTCGCACTGGCAGTGTCACAACGTCGGTACTGACAATGAATAAGGCAACTGTTAAATCATCAAATGAAGTAATAAAGGCGAAAATGGCGCCTGCTATAACGCCTGATTTAATAATCGGCAGAGTAATTTGAAAGAAAACTTTCATCGGTCCTGCACCAAGGTTCAGGGCAGCTTGTTCGATGGAACGGTCAAAACCTACTAAGCTGGCAACAACCAGACGCATCACAAATGGAACCGTTAAGATGATGTGACCTAAAATCAATGCAAGCGGGCTCGCAGCTAAGCCAATCCAGGAGTAAAACTGCAAGAGAGCGACACCAAATACAACAGATGGAATCAACAGAGGCGAACCTACTAATTGAACAATCGCTGTCTTCCCTTTAAATTGGCGCCGGACGACCGCAAGTGAAGCCAATGTGCCAATGGCAGTGGAAATAATGGCTGTTCCGAACGCCACAATAATGCTCAGTGTAAAGGACTGCATAAATTCCGGATGTTCTATTAATTCTGTGTACCATCTGAGGGTAAGGCCTTCTGGCGGGAATACAATGTATTCGGTAGTTGTTAAGGAAGAAAGCAATATAACCACGATTGGCGCCAGCAGGAAAATATAAACCAGTAAACAGACAAAGTTAAAGAAATACTTGGACAGCTTCCTGCTCATTGTATGGCCACTCCCTTCTCAGATCTGGCAAGGATTTTGCTGTATGCGATGATTGTAATGGTGGCAATCAGGATAAGGAGGAAGCCAATTGCGCCTCCATACGGCCAATTCAGCATGACAGCTACCTGTTCATACGTTAAATAGGACATAACCTTCACCTGCGGACCGCCAAGAATGGCCGGTGTAACAAATGAGCTGACGCTTAAGCTGAACACCATAACCGATCCGGCGAAAACACCTGGCAAGGTTAACGGTAGCAAAATGGAAAAGAAAGTTCTGAAGGAGCTGGCCCCAAGATTCTGCGAGGCTCTGATGACAGAAGGGTCTATTTTTTCGAGTGAGCCCATGATGCTCAGCACCATGTACGGGAAAAGAACATGCACCATCCCGATGACCACACTCAATTCGGTGTATAAGAGGGTTAAAGGCTGATCAATCCAGCCCAGCTTTAATAGTGTATTGTTGACAACACCATTGTTGGATAAAAGAATCACCCAGCCGTAACAGCGTATAACCATGCTGATCAGTAGCGGGGAAAGGACCAGAAGGGTTAAATAATTCCTGGTTCTTCCTTTTGATCTGGAAATCTGAAAAGCTACGGGATAAGAAATCATGATGGTAATCAATGTTGTTAGAAGTGCAATTTTCACAGTGCGCCAGACCACCCCAAGATAAAAAGGATCTGACATGAATTTGATATAGTTCTGGAGTGTCCACTCATTTCCCACTCCCGTGCTGGCATCAAAATTTTTAAAGCTTGTAATAAATAAGAAAAACAATGGCAGAAGAAAGAAGAAAATGAAGATCCCCAGCGTCGGAAGTAAAAGCAGCCACGTATCAAGCCGTTTTTTATTCAAATTCTTTTTCTTTTGCTGAAGCAATAAGTCATGTTCCGTTCCGATTCCGGCTTGCATGTGAGTCACCTCGCCATTCTGGAAGGCAGCAGGTCTTCAGGGTTCCAATAAGTGTAGACACTGTTTCCTTCTTTAATTTCGGTGGGATTTAATACGGTATTGGAAATATCTGCAATAAGATGCCGGTCATGTACCTTCAAAATGTATCTTGTCTTGGCTCCAAGAAACATTTTCCTTTCCACCTTGGTTTGAAAAGCCTCATTTCTTTCATTCGATTCGGCTAAGGCGATCTGGATTTTTTCCGGCCTTATGAAAAAGTGAACTTCGGAATTCTTCACGGATGGAACTGAAACGATCTGTTCATTCCCAAAAAAATGCAGTTTGCATTTCTTATTTTCATAGGTTTCCAGAACTTTCCCCTGAATGTGGTTGACTTCCCCTATGAACTGAGATACGAAATCAGTCTTTGGATGGTTATATATGGATGCCGGATCATCTACCTGTTCAATCCGGCCCTCGTACATGACCGCGATCCGGTCCGATATGGCCAATGCTTCCTCCTGGTCATGTGTGACAAATATCGTTGTAATCCCCACTTGCTTTTGAATATCGACAATTTCTTCGCGCATTTCCTGGCGCAGCTTTGCATCAAGATTGCTCAGTGGTTCATCAAGGAGAAGCACCTTCGGTTTAATGACCAATGCCCTCGCCAGTGAAACACGCTGCTGCTGTCCCCCGGATAGTTCCTTTGGATAGCGTTTTTCATAGCCAGCTAAACGGACCATTTCCAGTGCTTCCAGAACCCTTTTGTTTATTTCATTTTTTGGCACTTTACGCAGCTTGAGTCCATAGGCGACATTATCAAAAACCGTCATGTGAGGAAATAAAGCATAATTCTGGAACACCATGCCCATTTCTCTTTTATTGGGAGGAAGCAGGTGAACGGGTTTGCCGTCCACCTCAATCTTCCCGCCATCCACCTCCAGAAATCCGGCGATCATATTCAGTGTTGTCGTTTTTCCGCAGCCCGAAGGCCCCAAAAAGGAGACCAGTTCCCCTTTTTGGATGTCAAGGCTGAGCTTTTTAACTACCTCTGTTTTATTAAAGGTCTTGACCACGTTTTCCAGGCTTAAGTAACTCATTCGTTTCCCCTCTCTTTTAATGGGCTACTTCGATTGCTTTATTGGCCCGTTCTGTCCACTCTGCTCGTTTTGCATTTACAGCTTCCCAGTCGACTTTGATCAATTTGGCAATCTCCTCTTCCCCATATGCCACTTTATCGACGATGTCACCTTCAAGCTTCACATTCTTATTAACCGGACCGTCAAACAAGGAGTTGGCAAATAGAAGCTGAGCTTCTTCATCCAGAACAAAATTGACAAATTCCTGTGCAAGTTCCCCATTTGGAGCGTCCTTCACCACACTGACAGTTGCCATTAGTGCTGGAGCCCCTTCTTCGGGAATGACATATTCAATCGGGAATCCGCTATCCTGAAGGGTAAATACCCGGCTGCTTCCCCATGCACTTGCAACTGTCTGCCCTTGCAGGAAGTAATTTGATACGTCAGCTGTTTTATCAAAAGTGATCGCGTTTTTGGCAATTTCCTTCATTTTTTCAAAGCCTGGTTCAATGTTTTCTTCATCTCCGCCATTAGCAATCGCAGTCATGAGCAGAAAATGAACTCCATACGTATTGGCAATGGAAGGCAGTACGAGTTTTCCTTTAAACTTCGGATCGGCCAAATCATTCCAGGATGTCGGCGGTTCCCAGCCATTCTGTTTGAAGACATCCTTGTTATAAGCCAAGCCGGTTGAGATGATTCCGAATCCAACGCCGACATTATCTTTATCTTTTGCAATATCATAGACATTTGCCAGATTCGTAACAACACTCTCATCCATTGGCGCCAGCAATCCAAACGCCTTTGCCTGTGCTTGCGGACCATCATCAAGGAAAGCTACATCAATTTGAGGATTATCCTTTTGAGCCTGTAGCTTGGATAAGGTATCAACAGAGCTTCCAGTAATATATTTCACCTTTACGCCATGCTCTTTCTCAAACTTTGGGATCAACTCCTCCTTCATCTTTTGCTCATAGCTTCCTCCATATGCCGCTAAAACAAGTGTCTTTTCATCACTTTTTCCTGATCCTTCATCTGCAGAGCTTCCTGTTTGGCCGCTGCATCCTGCAGCTGTGACAAGCAATAAACAAAGCAATACAATTAAATAAGCTTTCTTTTTCAACTCATTTCCCCCTCGTTTATTTTTGCTTTTGTGAACTTAAGGAGCTGTTCTAAGATGAAGACTTGATAAAAGCGATACCCCCTTTATAATTTGGATCAATCTATTTAAAGAGATTGATTTATATATAAAATATAAAGATATAATATTATAACTTTATATCTTTTGTATTTATAAAACGCCCTCTGATATTTCAGCTTTTTTTTTACAATTGAACCTCTGTATAATAAACCTCTTTATCACTGCGGATATAGAATTTAGAGAACTCAATGATGTCTTCCTGCTTTGTGTATGTAGTACGCTCCCACTCAAACACCGGGGTTCCCGGTTCCACATGAAGCAGCTTAGCCTGATGATCAGGAAGAATATATGGCCGGATAAATACCCTGGCTCGTTTTAGTGCTATATGGAATCTATTTTTTAGGATGTTAAAAATTAAATCGTTATTGATCATTTCAGGTGTAAGCCCCTGACATTTATCTGCTGGAAGATAGGTATATTCCAATGCGAGAGGATCATTGTTTTCCACTTTTAATCTCTCAATTTTGATCACCTCATCCTCAGGATCAATCCTTAACTTCTGGGCAATTTCAGAACCTGCTGTCTCATATTTAAAGCTGATCATTTCATGCGGATGTTCCTGTTCCGCACCGGTGGACAGCGAAATAATGGAATTGAGGTCCTGCTCTTTTGCAGCTCCAGATACAAAGGTTCCCTTGCCTCGCTGTCTGAAGAGATAACCTTTATTCACAAGCTCAATCACAGCTCTTTTAACAGTAATGGTACTTACATCGAATCGGTCGGACAGCTCCTGCTCAGTCGGCAGCTGACTCCCCACCTCCCATTGGCCTGAAATGATTTTATCTTCCAAAATCTGCTCTACTTGTCTATAAAGAGGTATATGTAAACTCTTATCTATCTGCATTTATGTATCTCCCTTGAAAGAATATAATGTTATAACTTTATATTATTTTATAATTTATCTGTTTTTTGAATAGTTGTCAATATTTTTTGAAAATTTAATATTTAGAATGAGGACTTCATTTAAACAGCATTGTTAAGCGCATTCCCACCGGAACTGACTAATCACCAGTTTTAAAAAATCTTATCGTTTCGAAGCTGCTGCTCCAGTTTATGGCCCCTTCTGATGGCTGGCTTCGGGATTTCATCTTTACGCCTTTTGATTAACTCCCATCTTGTCGGTTGGATCTGGGATTTCGTCGCTATTCTCTTTAATTAACTCCCATTTTGACTGCCGGGTCCGAGTTTTCGTCGTTATTCCCTTTGATTAACTCCCATCTTGTCGGTTGGATCTGGGATTTCGTCGTTATTCCCTTTGATTAACTCCCAGTTTGACAGCCGGGTCTGAGTTTTCGTCGTTATTTCCTTTGATTAACCCCCATTTTGACTGCTGGCTCCGAGTTTTCGTCGTTATTCCCTTTGATTAACCCCCATTTTGACTGCCGGGTCCGAGTTTTCGTCGTTATTCCCTTTGATTAACCCCCATTTTGACTGCCGGCTCCGAGTTTTCGTCGTTATTCCCTTTGATTAACCCCCATTTTAACTGCCGGGTCCGAGTTTTCGTCGTTATTCCCTTTGATTAACCCCCATTTTGACTGCCGGGTCCGAGTTTTCATCGTTACCCTTTGAATAACTCCCAGTTTGTTGGCTGGCTCTGGGACTTCGAATTAATTACCAGAGATCAATTCTCCCTTGCCCCCTTATGAAGAAGAAATTTATGGCTTTTATGAATTTTGGGCCTCATGAGCCCTTCATGGCGACTATTTCATCTGCTCTCCTCCTATTTTGGCCTCATGAACCCTCCATGCCGACTATTTCTTCGGATCTCCATCTATTTTGGACTTCATGAGCCCTCCATGGCGACCATTTCCTACCTCTCCAACCATTTTGGGTTTCATGACTCCTCCATAGCGACCATTTCCACGGATCTCCACCTTTTTTAGCTTCATAAGCCCTCCATAAGTTCTATTTTCCACCCACCGAAAAACCCCCAAAAAATAAGACTGCCGAACATTTCAGCAGCCTTAAATCCTTTTTATTTTTCCAATGCTTCATACTGTTTCAGTATTTCTTTAGCAAGCTCGCTTGAATCTTCAAGTCCGCATACTTCCTTCAGCACGTAAGCTACTCCGTTTTCTTGAATCATGTCCTGGAGCTTTACCGCTTCTTCGTCTTCCCTGTTATCAAACATTAGTGCTGCAGCAATGGCTTTAGCCAGGTTTGTGTATGATAAGCCTGCTTTTTGTGCCTGGAGTGCCGGGCGAACCAGTCTGTCTTCAGGGCCAAGCTTCCTTATCGGCGAACGTCCGACTCTTGTTACACCATCATTTAAGTGGGCATTTTGGAAACGGCCGATAATTTTATCAATATATTTCTGATGCTCGCTCGGATTCAGATCATATCGATTAATCAAATAGGCACCTGTTTCACGGAGTGTTGCCTGAACCTGATTATAAATTTCTTCATCCGCAAGTGTCTGGTCGATGGTTTCTTTTCCTCCCAGGTATCCGAAATAAGCAATAACGGCATGTCCTGTGTTAACCGTGAATAGCTTTCTTTCGATAAATGGCGCAAGCTCCGGAACAATTTTCATTCCTTCGATATGCGGAATGTCCTCAGTCGTTTCCACAACCCATTCATGATACGGTTCAACAAGAACATCCAGTGATCCCTGGTTGTTCTGGATTGGGACAATTCGGTCTACTGCGGAGTTTAGGAAAGATACACCCGCCAGATTTACATCGCTGTCAAGATGCTCCATAATATAGCCTTTTAAAAGATCAGTCGCAGAAATCTGATTTTCACATGCAATGACATAAAGCTTCTGGTTAATTCCTGCCTCTGCTCTTGCAGCCAGGCCTTTTGCAATTAATGGAGCAATCCGCGGAAGGATGTTAGGGCCAATCGCTGTTGTTAAGAAGTCAGCCTGCTTAATGGCCTCTATTACTTCATTCTCCTGTTTCAGATTATTCAATCCTGAAACATTTTCAATTGTCATGGATTCCTGTATATCTGCAGCCAGCAGCACTTGGTATTGTTTTTCTTCGTTCAGCTGATTAATGATTTCGTCGGCAATATCAACAAATGTTACATGGTAGCCTGACTGTGAAAATAGGGCTCCAATAAATCCTCTTCCTATGTTCCCTGCTCCAAAATGGACTGCTTGTTTCATCGAATCATTCCTTTACTGATTTATTTTAAAATGAGACTGCAGGTATTCTGTCAAAATTGATTCTAGCTTCTTGTAAATCATGTCTTCATTGGCTGAAGAAAAAATTAGAATCGCTTCCTCTGTCTCAATGATATTTGTGCTGATTAAGCTTAATATCTCCTGCTCTCTACTGCTTAGATCGAACGGTGCCAGCATGAGCAGAAGGTTTTTCAGAATAACATCTCTCCCGTCCATCCCCTTTACCATGCATGGCTCAGGCAGGTGGGCAATCTGAAAAATAAGTTCACGGACATTTTTACTGCGGGCATGAAAGAGAGCCATATTGGTTTCAGGTATGCCAAGCCCGCCTTTTTGTTCCCGCTCCCTTAATGACTGCAGGACATCTTCAGCATTCGTCAGCAAATTATCTCCTTCGGCATTCACAAGCATTTTCCTAAGAATCTGCTCCTGGCTTTCTCCTCCATCCATCCGGTAAAAACGGAAGTTATGAATAAGAGACTCGATGCTCTCCTGGATATCTCTTACTTCCTCAAGCATTGCGGATAAAGAAAGGTTCTTCTGTTCAGCCTGTTTGAACCCATCCCCCGGCTGATATTCTTTTCCTTTTGTCAGGCTTTCAATATTGTTCTGCAAGTAGCTTTTTATGGTAAGAATATTTTCATCGCTTAAGAGCGGATTCACCAATATGTACTCAGCATTTATAAAAGGAAGTCTGACTGTAGAAAGGATTAAATCATAATCTTTTAGATCAACACCCTCTGAAATTTCCTTCATCGACTTGATTTCGATCACATCAATTTCAGCTGCTTCTTTTTTCAGCCTGCTCTTTAGCATCTTGGATGTGCCGATGCCTGTCGGACAAATCACAAGTGCCTTAATGGAAAGATTCTCTTCCTGCATGACCAGGGCTGAGCCAAAGTGAAGGACGATGAAGGCGATCTCGTCATCGGAAAATTGATCAATATCAGTAAATTCCTCTACAAGACTATTTTTCACAGCCATGAACAGAACCGGATATTTGCGCATAATTTCTTCTTTTAGCGGGTTATAAGATTCCATATTCTGTTTTATGCGGAATATGGATGGCTCCATGTGCGCCAGCAGTCCCTGAAATAAAGAAAAATCCTTGGTTAAATCCACATGCAGCTGTTCCGAAACAGATTTAATCACATTCTTGATCATTTGGGCGAGCACAAGGCTGTCATATGGAAAAGCCTCGGCTCCGCTCAATTTGGTCCCTTTAAGTATTCGTGCGAGGTATAGGACATCCCCTTCTGAAAAAATGCAGTTAAATTTTCGTTCCAGCTTGCTTGTTATCTGCTGCATCAATCCGTATTCCACTATAACTTCCTTTTCAGGAAGGGTATCATTCTGATCCACAAAAAGCTGTTTTTGAGTCCTCTGCAGTGAAATGCATACATGCAGCACAACCTCCAGATAACCACTATCAGCAAACCGGGCAGGTGCACCAGAAAAAACAGTCTGAACAATACTGTTCACCTGAAAAAGATAATCCGGTTCAAAGTAATGAAGGACCCTTTCTTCACCAAGCTTCCTTTTTTCCAGCAAAAATAGTTTCTCAATTAATTCTTCATGAAAATATTGAAGGAAAAAATGTGCTAGTGCTCTTCGTTTATTTGCTTCTGATCCGTGAAGCTCTACACCGACTCCCCGTTTTCTCGTAGGCTGGACCTGGAAAACGGATAGCCATTCACCAAGTTCATCCAGATAGGCTGACAGGGTAGCCGTACTGATGCCGAGGTAGCTTGCCAGAACCTGAGTCTTGTATAAGTCTTCTTCCAGAATAGCTATTAGAAGGCGCAGTTTCTTTTCCTGAGGAGGCTGGTCGATCGGTTCACTGCTGGTCAAATGCTGGATCAGCCGGAAAATCTGCTCATTTTTCCCTTCAATAGCAAGGCCCTGATTTAAATTGCGGGTTAACTTCAATTCGAACTCACTGACAATTTTCTCAACTGCCTTTAAATCCCTCTGAATCGTTCTCGCACTGACATTTAACGAAGATGCAATCGACAATGCCGTGTGTTTACCCGATGTTTTTATAATCAATTCAATAATGGCTTTTTCCCTCGATGTAATATACATGAGATCAGCTCATTTCTAAAATTAGTGACAAAAACACTGAATAGAAAAGCGCAGAATGACGCTTTTCTATTCGGAAATAGCTTTAGTATTATTTTTTGCCGATAATATCCATAATGGTCTGTACAGATTCAGCCGCAGCCAATTTTTCGATATTATCCATGTCAGAACATGTTACCGCGATTCCTGATAGTATTTCAAGATGTGTACCGTCTTTGCCTGCAATTCCGAAGATCAGACGGACCTTTTGGCCATCGAAATCAACACCATTTGGCACCTGGATAACGGTAAAGCCGGATTTGATCACAGCCTTTTTGGCTTCTTCGGTTCCGTGCGGGATCGCAACATCATTCCCCATATAAGTGGAAGTGATATTATCACGTTCAATCATCGCTTCAATATAGCTTTCTTCCACATAGCCTGCATCCACAAGCACTCTTCCTGCAAAGCGGATCGCTTCATCCTTATCAGCAAACTCTTTGTTCAGGAATATATTTTCCGGACGCAATAAATCGTCATCATGAGCCATCTCTTCGTCCTGGATATCAGGAACATTATCTTCAGCATCTTCAACGATTTCGTGAAGTTCTGAGTTAGCCGGGAACTGAAGTGCGCTGATCAGCTTATCATACTCCGGGCTTGATAGGAAGTTATCAACCGATACATGGAATGCATTCGGCACTTTTTGGCGTGCCCTTGGCGTCAGTTCTTCCTGGGTAATGACGATTTCGGCATCTGCTGGCAAATTAGAGATTGCTGTATTCGTAACAGCAATGTCCATGCCCGTTTCCTTTACCTTTTTGCGGAGAAGTGATGCACCCATGGCACTTGAGCCCATTCCTGCATCACAGGCAAAATAGATTTTGGATACATTATCAGGCATTGCAGCCTGACCGCCTTCAATCACGTTGGATACAGAGCTTTTCTTGCCCTTCATTTCCTGCATCTTTTTCGCAGCTTCTTCAATATCTTCTTCACCCTGCTTGCCTGTTTTCATTATAAATGCAGACACGATGAATGAAACAGCAGCAGCCACAAGCACACCTGCGAAGTTTGCAATATACGCACTTGCATGATGAGGCGTTACAGCCGTAATGGCGATAATGCTGCCCGGTGATGACGGAGCGAATAATCCGCCGCCTAAAAGAACCAGTGTGAACACGCCGCTCATTCCGCCAAGGATGACAGCAATAATGAGCATCGGACGCATTAAGATATACGGGAAATAAATTTCATGAATCCCGCCGAAGAAGTGAATGATTCCGGCACCTGGTGCGGATTTCTTTGCATTGCCTTTTCCAAAGAACATGTAAGCAAGCAGGACACCGATACCAGGTCCAGGGTTTGCTTCAAGCAGGAACAGAATGGACTGTCCTGTTTCTTTTACCTGTTCAACGCCGATTGGCGAAAGAACACCATGGTTGATGGCATTGTTCAAGAATAATACTTTTGCCGGTTCAATTAAGATGCTTGTCAGCGGCAGAAGTCCAGTGCCAATCAGCCAGTCAACACCGGCTACAAGCCACCCGGTGAAGACATCAACTGCCGGACCAACTCCCTTGAACGCTAGGATTGCAATGAACGCACCAAGAATTCCTGCCGAGAAATTGTTCACGAGCATTTCGAATCCTGCACGGACTCTGCCTTCAATCATTTGGTCAAATTTCTTAATCACATATCCGCCCAGAGGACCAATAACCATGGCGCCAAGGAACATAGGAATTTCCGCGCCTGCGATGACCCCCATAGTCGCGATGGCACCAACAACGGCACCGCGCTGATCATGTACAAGCTTACCTCCTGTATAACCAATAAGAAGCGGAAGCAAGTATTTAACCATTGGATCGACCATTATGGCAAGGCTTTCATTTGGGAAGAAGCCAGTAGGTATAAATAAAGCTGTAATAAGACCCCATGCTATAAAAGCAGAGATATTCGGCATAACCATTGAGCTCAGAAAATTACCGAACTTCTGTACAGCTACTTTTAGATTAGATTGAGCCATGTACACTCATCCTTTCAAAATATAGTACTTTATTATTAATGGTAATGTACAAACGGGCTATACTCAACAAAGGAGAAACCTAACTTTGTCGCGCCGCGGATGACAAAACTGCGGTTTCTTATTTAGCAGCTGACTGTTCTTGGTTCCACCCTCTTCGCTTACCGGTCCACATCTATAGTTATACTGGCCATCACGGGTTTGCCGCGGGACATTAAAGCTCCGTGATTGTTCGAATTAAGTGACACGGTAATTTCATTTTTTCCCTCCTTCAGTTTGCCTATATGATAATACTGTCCGTATAAACGGCTGATTTTCTCTCCATTTATGTATAAATGTGCATGGCCCTCATTATAGCTTGGATGGGTCTCACCAACTTTTTCAGGCGCAAAAGAAAAATGAAGCAGCTCCAGCCTTAAAAGCCATGTATCTGGTCCGTCGGGGGCAACACTTATGCTGACAGCGGGAATTTCATGATCTTTTGGGATTTCCACATACCCATGACCCATATGCTGGTCTGCCCCCGTCTGGCTGTGGGGATTCTGACTTGTGTAAAAATAAAAGAAACCTAAAAAGATGATGAAAAAACTGATAAAGCTTCCTGCTCTTTTCATCATGCTTCCTTCTCCGACCGCTTGATCATAAGCCCAATGATGACAAGCAATAATCCAATGGCTAAAAAGGCTAAATCATAGAATAATGGATTTTCGGCTAATGGTCTGACACGATGAACCTGGAGAATGTGATGGTCCACAATTCCTTCGACAAGGTTAAATATGCCTCCCCCAATAAAAATACCGCCAACAAATATCTTCCAGCTTGTGCCCAATTCATTATTCCGGGCATCCTGAAAAATTTTCATCCCTCCCCAAAGCAGCTTGGCAGAAAATAGAGAAGTGAATAAGCCATCTGTAAAAATTTCCAGCTGGATATTTGGGCTCATAATCATATGATGCCATTGAAGCAGCTGATGAAATACGATGCCATCAATCGCCCCAATAAGACCTAACCCAAGGATTAAACCAGCTATAAAGAGGTTTTTATTTTTCTTTTTCATAAAGGCACCCTCCGAAAACATTCATACTTCGATTAGTGCCCAAACTACATGGTTATTATTCTTTCCTTGAAGTAAAATTGCAAAAAAAGAAGAGGTATTCAGCCTCTCCCCTTCAGAAATTTTTCATTCATTAAACTTATAGCTGTTGAAATTAAAAATCTGAACCTTCACCTGAATGTCAGTAAGAGAGTTTTCTTCCAAATAAAAATGGCCTGTTTTCTTTAATTCTGCGAATTTCTCGGGACGCATGCGAAACCATTTCTCACCCGCATTAAGATAGTCAATTTTTCTTTCTATACCATCCAAATAAAGCGATTGCAGCTTTGTTTTTATCTTCTCTTCTATCAGGCTTGTTAATCGGTCAGAAGAAATGTCCTCTACTTTTTCCAGTAAATCTGCACGGATGGATAAAACGATAGAGAACTTTGGGGATGAGGCGTTTTCCTCATACTGAAATTTCAGCTTCGGGCTTTCCAGCTTTACTGCTGCAGCCAGTTTACCCTCTACATCGACTCTTTCGTCTATAGCAACATATTTTTCCATCAGCCAATTAAGAAATAAAGAATCCTCAAATGTAAGATCCTTAATATATTTTTTGTTTTGAAAAACTGCATAACCGTCAAAATATAATACCGGATAATCCTTTTCTGCCTTCCAGCTTGTTTTATTAATTTTTACGGAAGGCAATTTTGCTGCATTCATTGGTTCATAATATTCCCGCAGAAACTTCATTAAAGGTACCGGCCGAATTTCATTATGGTCAACATCGTATATATCCTTTTTAAATATAACGGTATATACTGCCGGATAATTAAACAGTGCATTAATATTAAATACCTCTTCAATTGATTCGTCTGTTGTCACGATATGAAGCGTAGGGCGAATAAAACGGTTCCTTCCAATCTCCTCTACAACGTCTTTAAATTTGTGCTGGAGAATCCGTTTTGATATGACAAGATTCTTTACATGTGCAAAATACAAGGAAGGTTCTGATAATTTGTACAGCTCCCTTATAGCTAAATTTAACGTTTCTCCTTTTGCAGAAGCCACAAATATAGGGATGGGGTCTGCTGATTTTCCGCCTTCCTGTTTTGCGACATTTACAAAATTCAGACCTTGGAGAAACACTGTATATTCATCCTTTTCTTCATCATAATCCATCCCGATTGATACTATATAGGTTAAATCTTGTATATTTTTTATGCCTGAACAGCCTGAAAGCATAATACAGCATGCGGCAATCATCAAAATTACGTTTCTAGCCATTATTTCTCCTCCCTCGTTGGATCGTCAGGGCTGGTGGACGAGGTACGGGATTTATAAAATTGTACAGGCAGCATCAGAAATGCCTTTACACTTTCCCTCCAGTTGATAGGAGCTAATGATGAAAGATAAGGAACGCCAAACGATGATAGTGTCGAAAAATATAGAACAGTGAGAATATAGAATATGATGACACCGAACAAGCCTAAAAAAGTACTCACGAAGATGACGAGAAATCTAACAATGGTAATAGCGGAACTAAGGGACTGGTTTACAAGAGTAAAGGACGAAATATACGTAATGGCTGAAACAACAAGCATGGTTGGAGAGGTTAATCCGGCCCTGATAGCGGCATCCCCGACAATTAAACCACCCAGTACGGCCACTGTCTGCCCAATGGCTCTTGGCAGCCTGATTCCTGCTTCATTAAAAAGCTCAAACAAAAGCAGTATGATGAACATCTCAACCGGTGCACTCAAAGGCAGGCCAAATCGGGACACAGAGATAGTTGCAACCATCAGGTAAGGAATCTGCTCAATATTAAAGGCGGAAAATGCGATCCATACTCCCGGAAGGAACCCGGATACCGTTATCCCGATCATCCTGATGATTCTTTCCAGACTTACAAACGCATAATTGATGTAATGATCTTCAGGTGATTTAGTCTGCAGCAATAAACTGATCGGGGCAAAGGTAACGGTGGGGTTTCCTTCCACCAGAATGGCAAACCTGCCCTGATTCAGTGCCTGAACGATAAAATCCGGACGGCCGGTATAATCAAGACTGGGGAATATCGAATAGGGGCGGTCCCGTATTAAGGAGTCGAGTTCATGGATACTCGTCAAGATATCGAGTTCAACCTTCCCAAGCCTGTTATGAATTTCATCCAGGACCCGCTTATCGATAATATCTTCTATATACATAAGTGCTACTTTCGTTTTGCTCCGTTGTCCGATTGTATATTTTTCAACACATAATGTACTGGTATTGAGCCTTCTGCGAATTAAAGAAATATTTGTCTGCAAATCTTCAACAAACCCATCCTTTGGGCCTCTAATGGAAGTCTCAAGTGCAGACTCTTCTGGCTGCCGTTTTGGAAGGTTTGCTGCTTTTATACTTAATAAGTGCTGATCAGCCAGGAACAGGAAATTCCCCTCAAAAAGCAATAAAGACAAGTCATCAATTGGTTTTTCTGTTACCAGCTCAGCCTGGAATAAAGCCCTGAGCTTATCTTTTGCCGTGCCGTCCTTCTCAGCAGCAAGTTTTGGCAAGATATGTTGATCCAAATATTTGGTATCGGCCAAAGTATCGAAATACAAAATCTCCAACTCATCTTTTTCAGCAGCATGGACAATGCTCACAAAATCCCCGCTTTTGGAAAGCTGCTGTTTTAACTCCTCTGCTTTTGTGCAGCCATTGTCTTTATGTTGAGGATTGGAATTTGGAATTCTTGTTCTTGCCATGGTTTTCATCCCTCTTCTTCAAAACTAATATAATCAAGGCTGACAAAAGGATATACAACAGAAAAAACACCACGCTGACCGGCAGATAATACTTATAGATAATCCGATAAAAAGTGTAAGTTTCAATCTTTATACTCATTAACCCAATCAAGATGAGGTACAAAGAAAGGACCAATTTGGGATTCAATCGATAATGTTTCTTTTTAGCTTGAAAAAATGAACCGGCTAAATACATAAATAATCCGATTCTGATTAATGCACCGCTTAACCACTGATATAAGGCGAGAAAGTCCAAATGTGAGATATATTCTCCAATGGTCAGGACTCTCCATTGTTCATGGGCTGGGTAAAGAAATTTTGTCGCTTCTACAGGCCCAAATTCCATGATCGAGGCTGAGAGCGGTCCCAATATTAGCCCTGCCAGAAGCGTCAAAAGAATAACAAGATGCTTAAACTTAAAAGCTTTTTGTGAATACGGCTGCAGTAATATGATGATATAAACCTCAAGCAATCCCGAGAGAGAATAGACAATGCCGTTCATTAGAGGTTCAGCCCCGTTTGCAAGAAGCGGGAACAATAGACTTGGGTCCTTCAAACGGGTGTTTGTAACCGAAATAAATACGCCGTAAAGCATAACAAGCGGAAGCAGCACGCCGCTGGAAATAGCCATATATTTCACACCGTAAAGTGTCGTAATAAAACAAACCAGTATTAAAATAATATTAATCATTAGTAAAGAAGTCTCTGCCAGAAAATACGTATTTAGCCAAATCACTAAATCCCTCAATGTTATATAAGAACTCGCAATTAAAAAAAGAAATACAGGAGCCGATAAAAGTACGGAAAAAGTACTTCCAAGACGCTGTCTCAGCATAGAAAAGAAACCTTCATCTGACGAGTTTTTAAGTATGTAGTAAATAAGCCACACAAAAATTAGTGAAATCGGATATGCTGCTATCACACTCAGCCAGCTGTCTCTTCCGGCAGCTGTCAATAAATTAGGAATCAATATAACATGGTTAAGCAAGCCTGTGGACAGGATGAGCAATAAATACAGTTGTCTGGGTATCAGGACCTTTATTAAATTCTGCATATCTTTCTCCAGCTATTAGTTTTATTTAATATACTTACCAGACAAGAGCAATTTATGTAATGAGATTCCAGAACCTCCAAAATAAAGGATGAAACAAAAACGAAAGTCTTCTGACCGCTTTTGATTCATCCCTTATCTTTTAATTTCCGTGCTGATGCTCTTCCTCAGCTGCCATGGCATCTGCCTTCGTTTGATGCACCGTTCCAAATGGATGCTGTGGCGGTGCATAAATGGAGTATAGCTTGAGTGGTTTACTGCCTGTATTGATGACGTTATGATATTTACCTGCAGGGATTACAATTGCGAAGTCATCGGCAACTTTCCGCTGAAAGTCCAACCGATCCTTGCTGTCCCCCATCTGAACGATTCCTTCCCCCTCTTCAATTCTTATGAATTGATCGAGTTCAGGATGAATTTCCAGGCCGATATCCTCTCCTGGATTTATGCTCATCAATGTCAGCTGCATATGCTGACCTGTCCATATCGCCGTCCGGAATGTGTTATTCTGTTTTGTCGCTTCTTCTATATCAACGACAAATGGCTGTGGGCCATAATCGGTAATCCGGTCATTCAGTGAAACAAGCCGCGCTGCATTTTCCTGTTCCCCTGTCATAGCCCAAATAAACACATTTTGAACTTGCGGAAGCTGTGAAAGTGCGGACCCCCGCTGATACTCCTGGAAACCCTCCATTTCCAATTGATAAGCCCTATGCAAGCCATCACGATAATGAGGAATGGATACATCGCCAATCTGATACTCCGGCTGGGTTCCCGTTAAATTGTAATAAAGGTTGCAGAAATGGGTTAAATGAACTTTCTTTCCTTCAATAGCCTGAATAATATTTTGTTTATGCTCTTCATTAGGGGCTTGTTCTGCGAGCTGAGTGTATAGCTCAAGTACCGAAGCTTCCCTTTTGACTCCTTCAAGGACCGTTTCACAAAGCTGCTGAAAATGATCCTGATTGCTTCTTAACATGTTGTCAGTATGAAATACAGGTGCATTTACAAAAGGGTAATATGGATAGGAATACGCATTAGGATGATACAATACATGTCATTCCCTTCACAGATTTATCAACACATCATATGCCTATAAAAAAAGAAGGTACGTTAATTTCTCAAGTTGGGCTTATGCACGCTTTATGGATGAATTAAAAAGAACCAGTCTTGTCCTTTTTAAAGGACTGTTAGACTGGTTCTTTTTTATTAATCTAATTATTTCTTAGGAATTTCACATCCGTCATCATCACAGATCATTCCGTCATTATCCTTTAAAACAGTAATTTCATCCTCTGCAATAATCTTCTGCAACGCCTGCACAAACATCTCAGTTGGCTGTGCTCCGCTAAGTGCATACTTTTTATTAATAAGGAAGAATGGAACCCCGGTGATGCGGTATTGCTGTGCCAGTTGTTCATCTGCACGGACTTCATCTGCAAACTCATTGCCGGCAAGCATTTTTTCAGCTTCCTCACGGTTCAGGCCGACTTCTTCGGCTAATTCTGCTAAAGCGGCATGATTCCCTATATGAATGGAATCTGTAAAATAAGCCTGGAGCAGCCGGTCAGTCATTTCTTTCATAAGCCCTTTCATTTTGGCAAACATCGTCAGACGGTGAGCATCAAACGTGTTAGTGAGAACGACGGTATCAATGTTGAATTCAAGCCCGGCATTTCTCGCCATCTGCACCATGTTTTGGGTATTGGCTTTCGCCTGTTCAATCGTCATCCCGTATTTCTTGGATAACTTTTCATACATATTATCCTTTATATCCCGTTCAGCTGTCGGGTCCAGCTCAAAGCAGCGATAAGTGACTTCAATTGGATGATTAATCTGTTTAATGGCATCCTCCAGATGCCTTTTGCCAATATAGCAAAACGGTCAAGCGAAGTCAGTCCACATTTCAATATGCATATAATATTCCTCCAATACAGTATATTCCTCTTTAGTATAGTAGGTGGCGTTTTATTTTACACGGAAAAAGCTTAAGGGTCGATTTGGTGGGATTAACACCCGTATTAAATTGTACATTGTTGGTCGCTGTTGATTATGTTTAACTGCCTTTTCGTGATAATTTATTGCGATTCACTACCATTTGTTGCGGCGCTCTCCTCTTTTCGTCATTATTTCTTCTGATTAACTACCATTTCTTACGGCATTCTGCCCTTTTCGTCGTTATTCCTTACGATTAACTACCATTTTTTCCGGTGCTCAACCCTTTTCGTCGTTATTCCTTATGATTAACTACCACTTCTTACGGTGCTCTCCTCTTTTAGTCGTTATTCATTACGATTAACTACCATTTCTTACGGCGCGCTGCCCTTTTCGTCGTTATTCCTTCTGATTAACTACCATTTCTTACGGCACTCTGCCTTTTTCGTCGTTATTCATTACGATTAACTACCATTTCTTACGGCACTCTGCCTTTTTCGTCGTTATTCATTACGATTAACTACCTTTTCTTACGGCGCGCTGCCTTTTTCGTCTTTATTCATTACGATTAACTACCATTTCTTACGGCGCTCTGCTCTTTTCGTCGTTATTCATTACGATTAACTACCATTTCTTACGGCGCTCTGCTCTTTTCGTCGTTATTCATTACGATTAACTACCATTTCTTACGGCGCTCTGCCCTTTTCGTCGTTATTCCTTCTGATTAACTACCATTTCTTACGGCACTCTGCTTTTTTCGTCGTTATTCATTACGATTAACTACCATTTCTTACGGCGCTCTGCCCTTTTCGTCGTTATTCCTTCTGATTAACTACCATTTCTTACGGTGCTCTGCCTTTTTCGTCGTTATTCCTTCTGATTAACTACCATTTCTTACGGCACTCTGCCTTTTTCGTCTTTATTCATTACGATTAACTACCATTTCTTACGGCACTCTGCTTTTTTCGTCGTTATTCATTACGATTAACTACCATTTCTTACGGCGCTCTGCCCTTTTCGTCGTTATTCCTTCTGATTAACTACCATTTCTTACGGTGCTCTGCCTTTTTCGTCGTTATTCCTTCTGATTAACTACCATTTCTTACGGCACTCTGCCTTTTTCGTCTTTATTCATTACGATTAACTACCATTTCTTACGGCACTCTGCTTTTTTCGTCGTTATTCATTACGATTAACTACCATTTCTTACGGCGCTCTGCCCTTTTCGTCGTTATTCCTTCTGATTAACTACCATTTCTTACGGCACTCTGCCTTTTTCGTCGTTATTCATTACGAGGTTACCATTTATTCCGGTACTCTGCCCTTTTCGTGTTTATTCACCTTTTACTCTTGAGATCCATCTCAAACCGGTATCAGCTGACATACTAATTTCCGATGATTCGCATGTGCGTTGAACGCCAGCTTAGTGTTGCAAAACCTTCCATTGATGTTATTCAACACGCCAAGGGCAACTAGTTCTGCCGGCTAAATTATCTTTTGTCAGCAGAAAAAAACAGAATACAAATTGCTGGTTTTCACCGCCCTGCAGACTTTTTTAAATCTTCAAGCAAGTGGAATTACAATTACTAAAGAAATCAAAAAAGGCTGGAAAAGGTTAAGTCCCTTCCCCAGCCTTCAGCGATTATATATTTGCCAGTTCATCATGATCTGCCGGATGCGGCGGCTCCTCGAACCAGCCATTTTTGATCAGAATGTTTGCGCCATCTTCAGCAAAATTAGCAATTTCAGCGGCCAAGCGAATGTAATTAACCGAAATATCCTTTCGTGCACTTGAAGCTGCACTTGTGGCATAAATCCCTGCACTAAGAGCAATGAGGGATGTCGTCATAAACATCATTAGCTTATCTGAAAAGGGTGGGACAGTGGAATCTGTTACTTCCATATCCCAAGACATACTAACAGGCAAATAACTTTCTTCGAGCAACCCGGCAAATACTTTTGTATGCTTTGCTGCTATATCCCTGCCCCTTGCCATGAATTGGCCAACTTCCTTCGATTGGGCGACCTGGCTAAATCCCACCATAATCGTTTTTCCCATGGCATTCCTTTTTAAATTCATATAAATATTTGTAATTTCAATAACATTCGGCGGCCTTTTATCACCAAACAAGCCGCCCATGAATTTTTTGCTTTCAACAAAGCTGGTTTCTTTCACTGGAATGACATGAGGGGATCTCATATACAAGCCTCTGTTCAACAGCATTTTTTTTAGCTTTGTTTCATATTCATTAATTTCCATCAAACAATTATTAAAGTATTCCTCGATATCAGATCGGACGGAAAGTGTTTTGGACAGCGCATAAAAATTGACAGCAAACATGGCAATATTGTAAAAGAAATGCAGGGAAAAATTTTCCGAAAACAACTGCGGAGCATTTTCTCTTATATCCTCTTCAGGTTTAAATCCATGGGGCACGGATAACCCTTCGTTTTCAAAAAAGCCCGTCAGTCTCTGTAAATGTTTGTCAGTCAGTTGAATACTATCCTCAAGCATGGACTGTAGTTCCCGGTCTTCAATAACATTTAAAAAGTATGTGAAAATACAATTACACATGCTGCTGTTCAAATAAGCCGACCATAATTGCGCTATTTCAGCTGCCGTTAATTCCGTATTTTGATTATCACTCATTGGCTCCACGTCCCTCTTTTTATTTTATTATTTCCAAAGTGCTGAAATAAAAAAGAAATTTTTTATTAAAACAGGGGTTCATGTTTCATCATTCATAACAGATCAAATATCGGACATCCTATTAATGGGAGGTGTTTCATTTGATCGTTTATCACGGTTCAATTAGGAAATTTGATCACTTTCATAAAGAGCACGCTATTCAAAAATCAATGAAAGAGTTCGATACGATTGGCATTTGGCTTTCATCAGATTTTGAATCTGCTAAGTCCTTTGCCTTCGGGACAGAGACCGTTATCGAAAAATCGGACACTGAGTTTTGGGAAGATGGTTTGCCGAAAGTGGTTGAATATGACAAACAAGTCCCGGGATTTGTTTATAAAGTATATATAGATGAACCGATTTTAAAGGACTACGATTCCTATGAGCATTTCATGAATGAGCGGGACCCCTATTGTGACTATGCAAGCACAAAAAAAAGACACCTTACCTGGAAAGATAAGGCGATCTTACTAAATAAAGATGAAGCCAATGCCGAATTTCGCAAAAGTCTTGTGAAGAAAGGCTACGATGGGATTGCCGTACGGAAAATGGCCATTGAAGCCGGCGATACGGATATGTATTGCATTTTTTCGGATGATCTTCTGCAAATTGCCGGTGTCTTTTCAGCGGAATAAACGGCAGCCTAGATCTTTTCTTTCAGCCAGGAAATCACCTGATCGAGTTCCTCTTTTACCGTATATCTTCCTAGACTGAATCTGACAGCACCCATTCCAACCTGTTCAGGAATCTTCATTTCTTTTAAAACAGGGGACAATTCCACTTTGCCTGAATGGCAGGCTGACCCTGTAGAGGCAGCAAGCTGTGGAATGGCGGATAAAATGTCCTGTCCAACCCGATTGATAAAACTGACATTCAGAGTATTCGGAAGCCGTTTTTCTTCATGGCCGTTAAGGACAACTCCATCACCAAATGCCTCCTTCAATTGACCCCAAAAATAATTCGTTAAGTCTGCAAGCTTCCGGTCCCAGACCTGTTCCTGAGCCAGCTCACATGCTTTTCCGAGCCCGGCTGCAAGCAGAGTGTTCTCTGTTCCTGCACGCAATCCAAACTCGTGCCCAGCCCCATGAATCAGCGGCTCCAGCTCAATGCCTTTTCTGATATATAAGGCGCCAATTCCTTTTGGGGCATACAATTTATGGCCCGCTATTGTGAGCATATCCACATTCAGTTGATTAACATCAACAGTTACCTTGCCCATAGATTGAGACGCATCGGTATGAAAAGTGATCCTGTGTCTTCTGGCGATTTCCCCTATTTCTTCGATCGGCTGAAGGGTCCCCACTTCATTGTTTGAATGCATCATGGTGATCAGGATTGTATCTTCCCGAATGGCATCTTCAATAGCCTCAGTAGAAACCAGCCCATATGCATCCACATCCACCATGGTGATTTCAGCACCCAGGCGCTCCAGAAATTTCAGGGGCTCCACGATGGCAGGATGCTCGATTTTAGACGTAATAATATGTTTGCCTTTTTGCTGGTGCTTGAAATAATAACCCTTTAATGCCAAATTATTCGCTTCACTTCCGCCGCTTGTAAAAATAACCTCTTCCGGCAAACATGACAACAAGCCAGCTACCTGTTTTCTTGCATTCACCAGCTTCTCTTTTACTGGTTGCCCAGCCCAGTGCAGAGCGGAAGGATTTCCATAAAAGTCCGTCAGCAGCGGATTCATGACATCTACAACTTCCGATGCCAAAGGTGTGCTTGCATTGTAATCGAGATAGACTTTGTTCATTCCTCTTCCCCCTTTGCCTTAAGAATATCAAAACCATGAAAATAGAGGAAATAGAGATGCTTCAGAAACATAGGAAAAGGGATGCCGGCGCACCCCTAAATTACACTTAACAAAAACTTTACAGGCCAATTATATTCTATTAATAAAGGACACGTATAATAAAACTATGCTTACCAATCGAAAGGAGCTGGCGGAATGCTTGAGAAACTGTTCAGATTAGTGGTCCTGACGATTTTTTGTACGCTATTCCCGTAAGTTGTTATCCTAAGAATTCAGCTACAAGCACTTCCTCTTTTACCTCTCCATCAAAATAAACTCTATATGCCCTTGCATCAGGCCTTTAGCTGACAATCTTCAGAATATCCTGGTCTATGAAGTGAATGACAGCTCCATCATCTGCCGCTATACCAGCTTTGATATTGTTCTCAGACAATAATCGATGATAGGAAGGCCTTCTATTTAATTCACCATCATAATGAAGACAATTGCTGCCTTTTAAAAATCCTAAACATTTTAACGGATCCAGCTTTTCATCGCCAAAGGAATTTGTAACGCCTTCTTCAAACCAGCATAAAGAGCCGGCGCTTATGCCAGCGAGAGTAATCCCTTGATCCCATGCTTTTTTAAGTACTGCATCTAATCCCCATTCCTTCTACAAAGCAACGAGATTTTTCGTGCTGCCTCCGCCAGCATAAATAATATCTTATTCCAGTACGAATCCTTCAATATCACTGGCTGGCGGTTTAAATAAAGATAAATGGGATGGCTGACAGGGCATTTTTTCAAAAGAATGATAGAATCTGTTTGTATATTGGTCGGAATCCCCGCTTGCTGTAGGAACCAGTATATATCCTATAATGGAATGTCGGGCTCCATAGAAAAACCACCACCTCAGAGAGCAATAATTTGTTTCATCTTTCCACACCTCTGAATTAGCAGCTCTGCCTATCCCTTTCTCACTTTTTCTCCATCACAGCAAAGTAATTTTCTTCTCCATCCGCAAAGTTAAAAACCCGTCCGGAAGGCATGTCCACCATTTCTCCAACGGTAATATTCTTGTTTGAAAAGTCGCTATACAGCTGCTCAATATTTTCCGTGAAGAACATCAATGAAGGGGTGCCCAGATTTAATCCCGGCGACATCTTCTCTACCCATTCCTTGTTGTGCAGTATGATGCTAGTTTCCGCCTCCTTCGATGGTGCTACTTCGATCCATCTCATTCCCTGGCCATTATCTTCTTCGTCTTTTACTTGAAATCCGGCTTTTTCAGTCCAAAATTTCACTGCTTCATCCTGATTGTTTACGTATAGCATTATTTGTCCAACTTGTTTAATCATACTTTCACACTCCTATCGTTATTTCATATTATATAATTCTGAAAATTAAATCAATTAAAAAGAGAGCCCTGCCCCAGGACAAAGCTCTCTTCCTTTAGTAATAGTAAGGGTATGGCGGATACGGGTATGGCGGGTAAGGATAGTAAGGATATCCAAATCCTGGCCCAGGTGCCAGCAAAGCTCCTGTCGCCAGGCCCCCTAAAAATCCAAGCCCCAGTCCAAATCCAGGTCCTCCAAATCCGAATCCTGGCCGGCCAAACCCAAATCCTGGTCTCCCGAATCCAAATCCGGGCCGAACTCGTTGGTCAGTGAAATACATGCCATTGTGAGGAACATACTCCTGTGCCACTGGCATGTGCTGATATTGATAATCCAAACGGAACTCCTCCTCTGTATTTGTCTACAGTTAAGGATATGCGTCAGGTGCCTATGGGGTATGGGCCCCTGCCCTTAATCAGAAAACAATCTTCATTTAGTAGATAAGTAACCACACCTCTAGCAGGGTTCTGCCATATCTATAATTAAATTGATATAAAAAGGGGGATACTATTGAGGAGAAAAAAACAGATTCCTTGCCTGTTCCCCGGCTACAGATGGTGCGGTCCCGGATGCAGCGGACCAGATGCCCCTATTAACGGCGTGGATGCCTGCTGCATGGCACATGATAAATGCTGGGCAAACGGTAGATCGAAATGCAGCTGTGACCGGGAATTCCTGAGATGTCTGAAGCCAAAGACAAACAGGCACGGCGAAGAAGGAACAATTGCGGCGATTATTTATATTTATATGAAAATCCAAACCGATTTTACCTGCAGCCGGTTTCGGAGAAGAAGACTTTATTAAAAAGCGGTCCCAGCCGCTTTTTTAATGGCAACTCTATTGCTTTATAAAATGGCTTCGATTAAACTCAAATTGTATTGTCTGAATTGTATAAAAACTAAACCCTTGGAGGAACTATGAAACTAGGAGCATTTTCAGTAAGTTTAACTGTTAAAGACATTAAGAAGTCAAAAGAATTTTACGAAAAACTTGGTTTTGAAGCATTAGGAGGGGATATCTCTCAAAATTGGCTGATCTTAAAGAATGAAAGCTGTGTAATAGGTCTATTCCAAGGGATGTTCGAGAAAAACATTCTTACATTTAACCCTGGCTGGAACCAAAATGCAGAAAATTTAGAGGGATTCACTGACATTCGGAATCTTCAAAAGCAGCTGAAGGAACAAGGGGTTCATATCATTAACGAAGCAGATGAGTCAGGCGCTGGTCCTGCAAGTTTTACACTCGAAGATCCGGATGGCAACGCCATACTTTTCGACCAGCATAGGTAGAGTTTACGTAATAATAGAAACAGCAGTGCCAATTGACACTGCTGTTTTAGCTCATAACAATTACCGTTCATTTCCCCGTTTAAAGTTCCCCGTTATCTTCGCCATGATTAATTGCCTGCTCTTTTCTTCTTCAGCATCATTCATTTTTTTTAGAAATTTCTCTGCCTCTTTCCCTTTTAGAATTTTCACCTGTTTTCCATTATAATCAAGAAATACTGTGTTATTCTTATTTAGCCGAAAACTAAATGGTTCATCGTTCAAGCGATTCCTTTTATCAATTTGATCCATTTCCTGCCTCCTTGCTTAATCAAACTATAATATAGAATACTCAGCAAAAAAACAGAATTTTTTAAATGTGTACTAAAGGAATCAGAGAATATTCTATATTCACTTCAGCAAAATAAAATATAATAAACCCATTGAAGAAATGGAGATCATGTCTATGAGCATCATTTTAGCTCTGCTTGCCGCGGTATTTGCATCCTTCACAGCCATCCTCGCAAAAATTGGCATTGAAAAGGTTGATTCCAACTTAGCTACTGCAGTCCGGACGATTGTGGTGGTCATCATGGCCTATCTTATGGTTGTTATTACGGGAGAAACGGAAAGCATCTTGACTATTTCTGTTAAATCGTACATATTTCTCATTCTTTCAGGCCTGACAACCGGCTTATCATGGATTTGTTTCTTTAAAGCCATTCAAATCGGCGACGTGTCAAAAGTAGTGCCCATTGATAAGTCGAGCGTTGTCTTAACCATCCTGTTATCATTTATTATTCTAAGAGAACCCGCTACAGCTTTAGTTGTTTCAGGGGGAGTCATTATCTCCATTGGAACCTTTGTGTTAATCGGCAAAGACAGAAAGAAGACTTCAAAAAGGAAAGTATTCAATACAAAATCGTATATTTTCCTGGCGGTATTGTCTGCGGTATTTGCTGCAGCCACCAATATTTTAGCAAAGTTAGGAATTGAAGACGTCGACTCCAATGTGGCTACTTTCATCCGGACTGTGGTCATCATTATTTTCGCCTGGGGAATTGTGTTTTTTCAAGGGACCTTTAAGGAACTAAAAAAAATATCCAAAAAGTCTTATCTATTTCTTTTCCTCTCTGGAGCCGCAACCGGATTTTCCTGGCTGTGCTATTTCGGCGCTCTCGCCATCGGCAAGGTTAGTGTTGTCAATCCCATCGATAAGTTCAGTGTTGTGCTTACAATGATTTTAAGCTTCATCATATTAAAAGAAAAACCGGCGATGAATACAATTGCAGGCGCCATTTTGATTACTATAGGGACGGCTCTGCTGATTATCTAGATGGTAATTAAAGATAAAAAAACCGGCTTTAATCCTGAGATTAAGCCGTTTTTTTATGATTTTGCATGGAGACTGTGCTTTCCCCAGCCGCTTTTCAGAAACTATATAAGCATTATTGACCTGCTATTGACATTGACGTGCGGATAGACCAAATTTACATGCGGATAAAATATTTTACTTGCACATAGCCCAATTTTATCTGCGGATAAAAATATTTATTTGCGCATAGCCAATTTCGTCATTTCTCTATCCAAAAGCCTGCGAAGCAATAGCATATAAGGAATTGTTCCTCTGCGGCATAGCTGCTGAATTTTTCACCATGACTGGGGGAGTATTTGCTTTAACAAAACCGCATCGATCCAAATAAGACATAAAATCGGTTCTTCCCTTTGGAACATCAATACGCAGCTTCCCTTTATGATGTAAAGCCAAATTTTCTACGATTAAAGCAGCTGTTTCTGAATCTGGAGCTGCAATGGGTCCGAGTATTAAATTTACTGGCCCTTGTATGGATAATCCATATCCTATGATTTCTCCTTTATTATTTTTAACAACAAGACATTGTTTGGACTGGCTGATTCGATTGCGGAGAAAAACGCTTCGCTTATCTCCAACGGCAGTCCCGTCCAAATCAACAAGTTTGGCTAAATCAGACTGCTTGAAGTCTTCTATGAAAACACCATCATGATCCTGTAAATTTTCAGGGACGAATTTATCACAAAGAAATTTGCTTATATAATCCACTGCTGTGAAGCCCATTTTTTCATAAAGGGGCTTTCCTTCCTTCGTTGCAATTAGCATTACCGCCATATCTGCAGTAATACTTCCAGCACATTTCCGGACTGCTTCCATTGCCAGCCCTAATCCTCTGAATTCTTCATGGACAATAACCATGCCAATCGACGCCAGTTTAGTGTCATAAGGGATTATTGCTGAACTAGAAACAATTCTCCCTGCAGAATTCTTATGACCGAAAACTCTCCCCGATTCCAAAAGTGTTCTAACTTCATTTTCATCATAATCCCATCCAACCGATGCCGATAAATCTATTAGACCGGGAATATCATATTGATTTAATTCTGCTAATTCTGCTATCATTCGCTTCTCCCTCATAATCTTTTGTTTTTTCACCCCACTAAGTATTAAATACTCTTTATACAATATCCTTCTTACTCTGCACATCTCTTTAATGTGAATTGTAAAACGGCCGGCCCCAGACGATTGGTCCTTGAATTGGACAGCCTCAAGCTTACGATCGTTTCAGGAGATAGTTCTGCTGAGATTTCATCAAATTTCCCCACCCATGGCGAACCGCCAAACCAGCTGGGCTGATCTTCCTTAACGGGATACATTTTAAATTTCCAGCTTATTTCACCTGGGATTTGGGCAAACCCTTCATATTGATCATAATCTCCAAAGTTAGAAGGCTGAGGCATCCAATCAGCGTATATACCAACACCGGTTCGTTCTCTTACAGGGCTGCCAGGCTGTTCCGTATACGGTTTCTTTACCTTTGTTATTAAAGCTGTGCCGCTAATATTGGGAATTTTATTTACAGGCTTCAGTACAATGCTGCAGGGATATGAGAGGGATTGTGCATATGCATTACTCTGAGATATAGAAAGTGCCATGAAAATCGTCAGTAAAAGTTTTTTTTTCATAGGTTTTCCTCCATTTCAAACTAAGTCTTCCCTCCCCTCTTTTATAAAATTCTGTATAGGACCTTTACTTATCTTAGAATAGCAACTATAATACAACTGTATTTTATCTTTAAGGAGGATTATTAAAAAATGACATACGCAATAAGACTTCGATTCCCAGCTTTGAACCAATAATTTAATACGTTCAAAGGCTCTGTTTGTGTATGCAGAGTAAATGGGATCAGTCTGTCCTTTTTTAATAATCTTCAATTTATATGGAATAGCGTCAATATGTTATTTCATATTCTGCCAAATGAAATTGGCAAATTGAGAAAGGCATGGTTTTTGCCTTTCTTTTTTTATATCTCTTAAACTCTTCCATGAAACAGGAAGGTTTATTAGCTGACGGCTCTGATTAGCCCAGCCGAATTAGGATGGGGCTTCTTCCCTTTACTCTGAATCACAGGCAGATGCCTGTGATTTTTTTGTTGAAAGGAAGAGAAAACATGGTAAATCAAACAATCGCTGCAAAGTTTAGGACGTTCAGTAATTCTCTAAGATGCCCTCTCTGTAAAGAATCATTGAAGCTTGTTCAATATAAAAGCCTCCTATGTTCGAACAGGCATACCTATGATATTTCAAAGCATGGATATGTGAACATGCTTAATCATTCTGCCAAGAGCCGCTACAGCAAAACCTTATATAAAGCCAGAGAGAAAATTATCATGGAAAGTGAACTGTTTGATCCCCTTCATGATAAAATTTCAACCGTGATTCATGACTATTTCACAAATTCCAGCACCCCATCCTTAATGCTTGATGCAGGATGCGGTGAAGGTTCGCATCTGAAAAAGATATTAGAGAATTCCAGGGTTGGAACGATGACAGGTGTCGGTGTGGATATTTCGAAAGCCGGGATTGAACAGGCTGCGAAAAATTACAAAGATGAAATATGGCTTGTAGGGGATCTGGCGAGATCTCCTTTAGCAGATCAGTCCTTCAATATGATTCTGAATCTCTTCTCTCCTTCAAATTACAAGGAATTTAAGAGAATTTTGTCCTCAAAAGGGCTCATCATAAAGGCGGTTCCGCGCACAGGGCATTTAAAGGAAATGCGGAATTCCCTTTATGGAAGCAATGAAAAAAATTTATATAAAAATGATGAGATCGTTTCCCTTTTTAGAAAGCATTTTACCCTAACCGACACGATTCATGTGACGGATGAAAGAAAAATGGACGAAAGCAAACTTCCGTATTTAGCCCAGATGTCTCCCCTTTCCTGGGATTCCAATCAGGCTGCCATTCACTCTTTTATTAGCAGGAACAGCAGTCATGTAACGTTAGATGCAGATATTCTGATCGGTATAAACAAATAGGAAGTGAGGTTTTATAATGGAAAAAGATGGCTTGAATTAAAATATAGAAGTTTCTTATTTAGATAGATTGGTACTAAATATTCCAAGCAGGTGCCCTTTGCTATAAAATTTAGGTTAAGCATAGATGGCTTGAACAACAGCCGCAATCTGTGAATAGAAACAACCCTAATAATTAAAGAATGTTCAATTCCAGAACTTATACCAAAAAAATGCTCTAAGAACAGCTCTTAGAGCATTTTTTTCGGCATAATAGAGTTTTTTTTATTCTTTGGATAAAGCCGCAACCGCTTCTATCTCAACTACTTGACCGCTATATCCCAAAACGGTTACACCGGACAATGTACTTGGAACATCATGTGAGCCGAATTCTTCTCTAACTGCCTGCCAGGCTGTCACCAAATCTGACTGGTCTGAGGATGCAACGAGGACTCTTGTATAAGCCACATCCTTTAATTCTGCACCGCATTCCTTTAATGCTGACTTCAAGTTATCAACACAAAGCTTGGCCTGTTCTTCATATCCGCTTTGCTCAGGCACTCTGCCAGT
Source organism: Cytobacillus oceanisediminis (assembly GCF_004366035.1). Classification (GTDB taxonomy): domain Bacteria; phylum Bacillota; class Bacilli; order Bacillales; family Cytobacillaceae; genus Cytobacillus; species Cytobacillus oceanisediminis_C. Next base: position 168,727 of record NZ_SOEE01000010.1, on the reverse strand, counting down.
TGCATCAAGGGGGCAGGCTCCCGCCATAAAAAACAGGTCCATTTCGGAAGGAACATAGGATGCATAAGCATAATCAATTGACGGTAATTTCGATGAACGGATTAAGGATATATTTTGGGTCATTTCAGGATTCCTTTCTATTGACAGTACCTATATTAATTCCGCATATATGCAATTTTTCCTCTTTCGGTTAAACTGTTTTTAATAAGGTTCTCTAAAAAGGCGGGTGGCAATTTGGGCTTAAAACGATTGTTAAAAGCGAGTTTAACTTATTCCCTTTTTATAATAATGATTGGATGCTCAACTAACGCTGGGGAAGAAGCTGAATTCCCTCCATCGATGAATGCGGTTGCCGAAGTGGACGGAACAGATTATCAAATGGAAAAAGGAAATGAACAGTGGGTCAGAAAAAAAGGGCTGGAAACGGAAACTGTGACAACAGATCACGCATCACCGAATCAGATGGCAGATCATATAACACCTATTATGATAAAACCAGACCAAAAAGTTAGGATTAAGATTGAAGATGAACCGGTTATTAAAGTGTACTTATGGAATGAAACAGGGAAAGAAAAAGAAATCAAGCTGGAGGATCATCAAATCACTGTACCTTCAAGTAAAGGCAATTATATTTATGAAGTCTTAGCAGAATGGCCAAATGGGAAAGCCTCTTTTACATTTGCAGCTGAAGTCCAGTGAGGGAAACAATGAACATGCCTTCCTTCACTGGATCCGCTAACATCAGTCTTTCATGATTTTTTTCTCCTTCAGCACTTCCGCAGCAATATTTTTTGCCTCGGTACCTGTTCCATCAATATTAACCGAAAACACCCATGAGCCTTTCTCTGTTTCAATAAAGCCAACGTACCAGCCCAGTCCCATGTCAGACAGCCTTGTCCCTGTTTTGCCATGCAGGATGAACTGATCCTGTTCATCCTGAATCATCATACGTTTGACTGTCTTTTGGTTCTTTTGTGAAAAAGGCAAGTCTTCTTCAACCAGTTTTTCGATAAAATCAGCTTGCTCTGCTGCGGAAATTTTCAGGCTGCTGTCCAGCCAAAAGGCATCGATTCCTCCTGATATGTCCTGGTTTCCGTACTGAATTTTTGAAACGTAATCCTGCATATTCTTTTCACCAATCGTTCTCGCCAGGTCCTGGTAAAACCATATAGCTGATTCCCTTATGGCAGAAGCCAGCGAATGGTCCCGGTTCCAGCTGTCGAATTCCCGCTCAACTCCATCCCATCTTTTCACTTCATATTCATCTCTTACAGCGGCAGTCTCCAGTCCGATTAGGGCATTGGCGACTTTAAAGGTTGATTCAGGCGTCAGCCTCTCTTTGCTCCTCTCCTTGTTGTAGATATAAACCTTGTCATTCTTAAGATTTTTGAGAACCATAGTGCCCTCTGTTCCTGCAAAAGCTTCTTCAATGGGCAGATGCTTTGTGTTTTCCTTTCCGCCTAATGCCTCAGCACCAGTACCCGTCAGCAGCAATAACATGAAAATGGCCGCAATTCCCGCTCTTCTCATCCACTTCATCTACTTTTCCCCCTTCATAAAATAGGATTTCAGTCATGATGTCAGCTCTTGTATTTGTCCCTTATACTATAAACAGCATGATGGATACAGAAAAGAACTGTTTTGTCCATCTGTACCCATACAAATCCACGAGAGGAATGTATTCATGGGCAATAAATATGATGAAATCATAGTAGAAATCCAATCCAGATTAGATGATAAACGCTTGAAAGCCGGAGGAAAGCTCCCTTCCATCCGCAGGTTTGCCAAAGAGTTCAACTGCAGCATTAACACAGTAATGAAAGCTTACAGTGAATTGGAAAAGGCACATCTTATTTACTCTGTGCCAAAAAGCGGCTATTTTGCGGTAGGTACTGATATGCCCAAAAAACAAAAACCTATGATCATTGACTTTGTCTCAGCAGGACCGGATAAAAGCAAAATGCCATACCGTGATTACCAGCATTGTATGAATCAGGCAATTGAGCTTTATAAAGAGGAAATGTTTCAGTATTCCCATCCCCTTGGTTTACCCAGCCTTCGGCAACAGCTTTCAGCTCAGCTACAGGATCTGCAGGTTTTTGCTCCGCCTGAAAGAATTGCTGTTGTATCAGGTTCCCAGCAGGCACTGGATCTCCTAGTCTCACTGCCTTTTCCCAATAATAAAAACGGGATCTGTGTTGAACAGCCAACCCACTTCAGTTTCATAGATTCCATTACCTCTCGTGGCTTGAAGCCTATTGGCATAGAGGTGAATCAGAAAGGCATTGATCTCAATTACTTAGAAAAGGTATTCAGAGAGAGAAACATCAAGTTTTTCTACACTGTTTCCAGATTTCAAAACCCTACAGGCTGCAGCTACTCCAACCAGGAAAAAAAGGATATGGTCGATCTTGCTCAGAAATATGATGTCTACATAGTGGAGGATGACTATATGGGAGATCTTGATACAAGAAAAAAGGCACATCCAATGTTTGCCTATGATTCTTCCGGAAGAGTCATTTACACAAAAAGCTTTTCGAAAGTTTTGCTGCCAGGCCTGCGATTAGGATTGGCCGTTCTTCCAGAAGCCTTAATGAAAAGCTTTACACAGGCCAAATTTGCAGCGGACGTCCACACACCTGTCCTCACACAGGGGGCACTTGAGATTTACTTGAGCAGCGGTATGTTTAAAGCCCATATTGAAAAACTCCGGCGGCAATACAAAAAGAAAGGTAGCATCCTCAAAAAGGCATACCTGGAGCATTTGCCTCCCAATACTTCATTTACTGGCGGGGATTCGGGATTCTATTCGACAGTTGTCCTCCCGGGCAGAATGAAAGCAAAGCATCTTGTGAAGCATCTCCAAAAGAAAAATGTATTCGTTCAGGATGCTGCACCAATGTATCTTCCAGAATATCTAAAGGAAAATAGAATTCGATTAAGTGTCTCTCAGGTGGAGGACCGGAAAATTGCAGTTGGAGTGAAGAAGATCGGGGACGGGATTCGTGCGTTAGCCCATTCTTATCTCTAAAAGATAAACTTAATTTGGACTGGCCGCCACCTCCCAGGATGACATGACAACCGCTTAACAAACATATCTATAATGATGGGGTTCCAATATCCATAAAAGGAGATGGTTCGATTGAATCCTTATTATTATCCATATTATCGGGCAACTGGCTGGGGAGATATTTTAACGCTGCTGCAGCAAAGTTTATATGCTGAAGAAATGGTTTGTTCCATGAGTTCTGAGCTTTTTCATATTCCTGAGACCAAAGATTTAAAAGGAAATACAGAAATGCACAATCACCTCGTTCCGGCTTCGTATCACCGCGTAACCACTGTCGGATGTGCCCATAGACTTGTGAACGGTGAGCAGAGGCAAACGATTATCGCTACACTGGCAGCTTGCATCGTGAATGCGGAAAATCAGGATAAAAAGGTGCGTGAAGGACTAAAAACCATGGAGGGAAATGCAGGTCCTGAGTATAAGGCGTTTATGAGCTTGATCATCAGATGGCAGGACCAGGCAGAAAATTACCTGACACAAGCTAAAGAGGCTTTGCGTGGGATGGGGGTATCTTTTCCTTCAGCTGGAAGCGGACCGGAGAGTGGAGAATACAATCTTTATTAAGGAATAGGATGCCATCCAGTAAGACAACCATGAGGTGAGAATGTATAGAAAGCTCAGGAGAACTGAGCTTTCTAAAGAATCAGTAAAGTTTCTACTGTTTAAAAGCAACTCTATTACCCATACTCCCAGCAGCCTTCCGCTTCCCCCTCAGCCATGCAAGCACAATCGCCGCAATAAGCGTAAATCCTAAATAGCCCATCAAAGGATAAACCGTTCCTACCAGCGTAATGAAGCCTGCGAAACTGGCTCCAAACGCTGCTGCACCAAATAATACAGCAAATAGATTGAATTTAGGATTTTCCCTTTTCACGATCCTGGCCGTGAAGGCATACAGCATACCAACAGCGGTGTTATAGATCATACCAAGAAGTACAACGAACATCAATAACCCAAACACCGGTGAAATTTCATTGGCAAGTGCAAGAATCGGCATCTCAGAGCCACCCACAATATCCATTTTTACAAGCATAGCTGCATTGATAATTAAGATAAGAATTCCCAAACCGGCACCGCCAAGGATGCCTCCCATTCCTGCCTGCTTTTCATCTGTAGTGGTTCCGCCCATGACAGCCAGCATCGCAGCACCAGCCGCAATATTGTAGGAAACATATAATAGTCCGCCCATGAACCAGTTGGAAGCAGCAGGGGTCTGGCTTTCCGCCAGTTTCTGTACCTCTGATAAATCCACCCCCATCGTGCTTAGGGCATAACCGCCAATGATAATTACCATTACTAAAAGAAATGGAGTGACCAGGCTGATAATCGAAATCACTTTCTGGATATTCAGGCAAACGGTCAGGATCGTTAATATAGCCATAATGACATTGCCGGCCATGCTTGGAATCCCGAATTGCTCTTCAAAAATGGATCCCGATCCGGCAAGCATGACAGCGGCCACTCCAAAAAGGAAGAAGGTAATGATGAAGTCAACCGCCATGCCAAGATATCTGCCGCAAATATGGTAAATGACATCTTTATGGGAATCTGTCTGCAGACGGCTTCCAAGCTGTGTTAAGTTCATCCCCAGAAAAGCAAAGAAAATGGTCGCCAGAATGGCACCGCCTATCCCCATCCAGCCAAAGCCGGTAAAAAACTGCAAAATTTCCTGGCCCGAAGCAAAGCCCGCTCCGACTATGACCCCGATAAAAGCACCAGCAATCTGAATACTCTTTTTCATTATGATCCCCCTTTAGATATTTGAATTTTTTGACAACTTTTCTTAAAAGGGAAAGAGAGAATTCTTTCTCCCTTAAGAAAAGCTTTTTTCAAAAACAGTAAACTGTTTAAGGGTTTCATAATTTGGTCCATATCCCAGACCTGGTTTTCCAGGAACCTTGATCATTCCATCTTCAACAGTTACTTCAGGGTCTATCAGATCCTTCTCCCAGTATCGGGATGATGCGGCTGTGTCCCCTGGCATAATGAAGTTTGATAGTGTAGTTAAGGCAATATTGTGTGCCCTTCCGATTCCCGATTCCAGCATGCCTCCGCACCATACCGGGATGCCCCGTTCCTGGCAGAGATCATGAATTTTCCTGGATTCTGTCAGCCCGCCGACCCGGCCGATTTTGATATTAATAATTTTGCAGCTTCCCAGCTCAATCGCCTTGCGGGCATCTTCATAGGAATGAATGCTTTCATCGAGGCAGACAGGCGTTCTGAGTTCTCTCTGAAGTACTGCATGATCGATAATATCATCAGATGCAAGCGGCTGCTCGATCATCATTAACCCGAATTCATCCAGCTGTTTTAATAGTTCGATATCTTCAAGGGTGTATGCTGAATTTGCATCAGCCATAAGTGCTATGCTCGGGAAATGATTTCTCACTTCCCTCATGACCTCAACATCCCAGCCTGGCTTGATTTTCACTTTGATGCGCTTATAGCCTTCCTCTACATATTCACTAATAAGGTTCACCAGGTCATTAACACTATCCTGAATCCCGATGCTGATGCCAACCTCAATCTCATTCGCTGTTCCGCCGAGGGCCTTTGCAAGCGGGATTCCCTTCCGCTTGGCATATAACTCCCAAACCGCCCCTTCAAATGCTGATTTCGCCATATTGTTTTTCCGTATGTAGGAAAGAGTTTCCGAAACTTCATCAGGATGCTGCATTTCTTTGTTTAATAGATTCGGAATGATGAAATCCTCAAGCATATGCCAGTTCGTTTTCAGCGTTTCTTCGTTATACCATGGTGAATGAAAGGCAACAGATTCTCCCCAACCGCTCACACCATTTTCGTCCTTGGCTTCCAGCAAGAGAAACTCTTTATCCTGAAACGTGCCGAAGCTTGTTGTAAATGGAGCTTTCATTCTCATCTTCATGTGCCGCAATACGACTTCTGTTACTTTCATGTTCATTCCCGCCTTTTCCTGTTAGTTGAGTTTAAGCTGATTCCTCTGGACTAATACATAGTAGTGCACAGGGCGGCCATCCAGCCCTTTTTGAAATCCTGCCATAGCGTACCCTTTAGAAAATAACTCCTGAAAAATCCTTCTTGTTTTAAAGCGCCAATCGATCGCAAGCTCGAAGTTCTTATTCTTAATCATCTGGAAGTTTGCCGGAACCGGAACAAGCACTGGACCTACAGCAGCATCCCATTCAGTATTTAATAAAACAGGAAAGTCATCCTCTGAAATTCCCCAATCGTAGGGATTCTGTGCGGTCGCTGTTTCAATGCCCAATGGCTCCTCCACATGTGAACTAGTAATCCACCATTCTGCCTTTAAACGGTCTGTAGGCAGCCCATGATTCAGGCTGTCATCCATATCTCCGTAGCAATTCTCCACATAAGTGGAGCAAACCGCATTCAGCTTGGAAAGATTCAAGTAAGCATTCCGGCTTTCAAGCGGATCAAAAGTCCAGGTGATCAGGTCATAGCCCATACCGGAAGCCAGTTCTTTTTGCTTCTGCTTCAATAATGCCCCCATCCCCTTATCCTGGTGGTCAGGGTGAATACCCAGCATATGGGAGCATAAATAGCCTTTCCCCTTGTGAAAACCGGGAAATCCGTAGCTGAATCCCACAAGATTATCATCTATAAATGCCCCGAGCAGCAGCCCTCCGTTCTGGGCAGCTGTGATGGTTTGATGAACCGGCAGGGGAGCCATATTCCAGATTGTCTTCTCCAGCTTTTGAATAAGATCCATATCGGATGCTGTCTTTAATATGCGTAAATCCATTGTCACAGCAGCCATCTTCACTCCTCCTTTTCCAAAGTGGCCATGACGGCTTTTGCCAGTATTTCCATTCCCGAGTATATCGCTTCCCGATTGAACGTCATGTCCGGATGATGCAGCCCCGGCTTTAAATCACAGCCTAATCCGAGCATTGTGGCCTTTATATTCGGCTTCTTGAGAGTATAAAAATGGAAGTCCTCCCCGCCAGAAGTCACTATTGGCTCCTTTAATCGGCCAGCACCCAGGACATCAACTATAGCCTTCTCCAGAAAGTGCTGAGCTTCATCATCCACTTCAGCTGCTGCCACATTCGCTTTCGTCTCAAGGCTGATCTTGACTCCATACAGCTTAGATAAATACTCTGTGATCGTTTCAATCTTTTCTCCCAGTGCATTTATGACTTCATTTGTTTGTGCCCTCAGATCCAGGCTAAAGGAAGCTTTTCCCGGAATGATATTGCCTGAGTCACTGCCGGCATGGAATTTGGTCATCTTAGCCGTGTGCGGGACCATCGGATCCAAATGAATATTTTTGATTTCATGGATGAAAGAAGCACCGATCTCGATGGCATTCTGCCCAAGGTGCGGGCGGGCGCCATGGGCATCTTCCCCGATAATTTCTCCGGTCACAAATCTTGCTGCTCCATGATATATGGCTGCAGACGCTTCTCCATCCCTTATTTCCTGGATTGGCCTCAGATGTACACCGTACAGATAATCCACATCATCCAGCACGCCATGCTCAATCATTTTCAAGGCACCAGTGCCCTTTTCTTCAGCCGGCTGGAAGATGAATTTCAGTTTGCCTTTTTTAGGGTGGCCTGCCTTTTGAAGCAGCAGCATGGCCCCAACCCCCATTGTCATGTGGGCATCATGTCCGCACGAATGATTTGCCTGAAACTTGCCGTCCACTTCCTGCCAAAGTGCGTCCATATCCGCTCTCAGCGCGACGCATGGACTCCCTTCACCCACTTCAACAACCAAACCAGTGCAATCCCCAAACAGCTGAACCTGGAATCCCCGGCATTCAAGGAATTCTTTCAAGTACTCAGTGGTTTTATATTCCCTCCAGCTCACTTCCGGGTTTTCGTGCAAATGATTAAAAACCGTATCCATTACAGGTTTAATCTCTTCAATAATTACCTTCAAACCATCTTCCCTCCCGGCTGAATAAAAAAATGTTCACTTTCCAGCTTTTCATATTGCTCTTTCCTTGTTTGAAATCGGTCACAATCTTGAATCGACACACCCGCAATCACCGCGTTCAGAAAAGAAAAGAGCGCTGGCGCCGCATCAATCGTCGATTTTTCCGATGAATGGATTTGAAAGAGCAAGTCAGCATGATCTTTAATCGGTGCGATTGCTGAATCCGTAATGCCGATTATATATGCTCCCTGCTTTTTCGCCAGTTCCGCCATTTTAATCGTATCTTTCATGTAGCGGTCGAATGAAATGGCAATGAACGTCGCTTCTTCATCCATTTCAGAAATCGTCAGCAGCAGATCATCCGTATCCGGCCGGATCAGCTTCGCATTTCCCCTTACAACCCCAAGGGTAAAAGAAAGCCAGCTTGCTGCCGCAAAGGAAGACCGCAATCCGGTAACATATACTTTTTTTGTTTTTATCAAACGTTTCACTAAAACATCAAAATCATCCTGACTTATATTCTGAATCGTTTCCCTGATATGGAGACAATCCTTCTCCATCACACTTGACAGGAACTCCGGTTTTTCGGCCAGTTCCACCTTGCTCGAAAGATACTGCCCCAACGTGCTATTCGCCTTCAATAGCTGCTCCCTTACCATCTTTTGCAGTTCCGAATAGCCGGAAAGCTGAATCGAATAGCAGAATCGGATGACTGTCGTTTCGCTTACCCCTATTCTCTTGCCAATCTCACCCGCTGACTTCACCGCAAACTCCTTAGGGTTATCCAGTAAATACTTAGCGGCCTTCCGCTGCCCTTTGGAGAGGTTTTTAAACTCTTTTTCGATCGCTTCTTTTAATATCATTTAGACTCACCTTAAAATTATGAAGTTTAAGCTGTATTTTAATTTTTTTGAAGTCTCAACTTCGTTTTAACTAAACTATCATATATTCCTTTAGAAAACAATAATAATTCTGAAAATTTTATAATTAAAAATGACACCCTTTTCGGATGCCAATTTCTCTTATCATATACATATTTATTCTATAATCCCTGATTGAACAGCATTCACTTTTGCCTCAATCTTAATTTCCATTTGACTATACTGCTCCCTCCATTCCTTCCGATTAAAATCAGAGCGCTGCCTGGCCTTTTCTCCAATCCGAAGGGGATCTGTATCCATTTCCTGAAACCTCTTGATCATTTTCTCTGCTCTCTCAGTTATTTCTTTTTCCACTGCTTTTTCAATTCTCTCAATCGTTTTCTTGTCTGTAAGATCTAAATCCACCCCTTCCATGGCTCTGCCGTTTACTTTCACCTTAAAAGTGGCTATATATTTCCCATTCCTCTTGTCCACCCTTATTTTAGGTTTTGATGACAGGTTTTCGAGACTTACATCTTCTCCCCCGCTAAGTTCTACTTCAAATTGTCCCCGCCGGAATTTTTCATAAAGGATTTTGAAGATAAAGGCGTCACCAAAGCTGATTGTATCAACTAGCTTATCTTCTTTAAAAATCCCCAGTCCGCTTACCTTCAAATGCTTACCCTGTTTCTCTATTAAAGGTAAAAAAGGGTCGGCATCTTTGCTGTAATAGTGCACAAGAAAACGGTGCAAATTTATCTCAGGAATAGTCGCCTCAATATTCTGTTCCACCACATCGATTAAATACTGTGATACAGAATCACTTTGCGAGTAATTTGAATCAATAATGTCTTTCGCCTTCTCTTTCGATACAACAAGCAGCAATTTCCTGCCAATACTGGGGTTTCTCTGCAGACTGTCAATTTGTTTTTCAATGCCATGCTCTGCGAGTTCCTTGTTGAAAATGACTAATCCTACCCTGCCAACGACTATGGGCCTTGCAGCTTCCGCCTGAATCTCTTGCCTGATCCGTTTACTTGTCTTCCCTTTTGCAGAAAAAACCTCATTTACCGGTAATGACTGTTCACCTGGTGGTATGTTGGAAGAGCCTGCTGTTCCTTCGAATTCCTCATCATTGACATAATCATAGCCTATTGTCTGCACTAATTGGATATCCTCCAATACTTTTGGACTTGGAATACATCCTGTCAGGATTAATGGAAGTGTTATACACCATAAAAAGTTTTTTGATTTCATCCTTTTTTCACCTTCATGATGATATATTGTAAAACCAGCAAGAATGGTAAATAAAAGTAAATTGTATAAAGTCCTATTTGGGAAATAACTTTCTGAAGGACATCGATTTGCTGTCTATCTGTCAATAAGACGCTAATCATAAACAGCAACAGGCAAAACATCTTTAAAGCATTTCTTTGAGAAACAGGAAACAGCCGGTTCATTCCCCGGCTTGCACACCAGAGGCCGATGCAAATATTCGGCAGAATAGTAAAGAACCATACGGAAATTCCTATGTATTCGAACCTCTCTACAATGATTAAGTCCACGATTTTCCATAGTGTGAGTGTAGCCCAAATGGTGCCTTTCAACTGTTCCTGGTTGAAGTAGACAAACGTAACAAAAGCAGTCAGGAGGTAAATAAATATGCTGAACAGCACACCGAAATAGGCCCATTTTTCAGATTTCGGCCCATCTTTTATAAAAGGATAAAACATAAATAAGGTCTCAAACCCTAGAAAATTAAGAGTCATTTCTTTTGATGCTTTAAATAAATCTGCAGGAGAGGCATTAAAGATTGGCAGAAGATTGCCATAATCGGCATACTGCAAAGGATAAAACTTCACCAATAATAATGGCAAGCCGTATAAAATCCCTAAATAACTTACCCCTGTGACAACCCGAAAACCTCCTGTGACATAGGAATAGGCTAAAAAAATAATAATAAGTACGAATATCCATTGTGAGACTTCGGGAAATACCCAAACCTGTATGACCTCTACATAAGACCTGAGAACCACCAAAGCAAAAGATAAGAAATATAACGAAAATAGAAAGCTGAAAAAACCGCCGATCCACTTTCCCATAATATCAGCGTGTATGGCTACGATGTCGTTGTTTCCCTTGTTTAAAATGCGATAGGAAATCCATATCAATCCGATAATGGAGGCGCCGGAAGCTAAGATTGCGATCCAGGCGCTATAGCCGGCCGACTGGACAATAACTCTTTCGAAGCCTAGAATCCCTACGCCTACTTGCATAGCATGTATTAAGTAAAATACAAAAAAGGGAGATACCATTTTATCTTCTTTAGGCAATGGAAACATCAACTAGCCTCCTTTATCAGAACATATTTATTCCCATTAATCTTCTATGTCTCTTTTCGGTTTCTCGTGCTTTTTGGGCTGAAAACGAGTCCGTACAGGAGATCTGACCTGCATCGGCCGCTTCGTTTGCATGAAAAACGGAAGTCGGAAAAGGGAGTCCCTTAAATCATCCAGCCTTAATGGATAGACTGGTGCCAGATATGGGCGTCCCAGAGAAGTCATTTTTAGCAAATGGCACAAAATGTATGAGAAACAAAAGGTTACTCCCAGAAGTCCCCATAACTGGGCAAAGATTAAAAAAGGAAAGCGGATTAAGCGGATCGTATTGCCCATTTGATAGACAGGCGTTGTAAAGGACGCCAGGGCCGCAAGCGCCACGATGATCAGCAGCACATTACTGGTCAGCCCAGCCTGTACAGCCGCAGTCCCGATGACAATACCGCCTACGATACCAATCGTCTGTCCGATTTTTGTCGGCAGCCTTGCTCCAGCCTCACGCAATAGCTCAATGGTCAATTCCAGAATAATCGCTTCCAGAATCGGCGGGAACGGGATCCCGCTCCTTGAAGCAATAAGCGGATTAAGCAGGTTCTCCGGAATCATTTCGTAATGATAGGTTAGCACTGCGACATAAAGAGAAGTCGACAAAACGGAAAAGAATACAGCAAACAACCGGACAAGCCGAAAAATGGAGGCAATATGCCAAGATAGAAAATAATCTTCAAAAGCTGAAAAAAACTCTACGAGAGTTGTAGGACCAGTTAGAGCATGCGGTGAGCCATCTACAATAATCGTTATTTTCCCTTCCGAGAGAACACTCGCCACCCTATCAGGCCTTTCCGTATCAATTAAATGAGGAAAGGGAGAATTATGGTTATCGGAAATGATTTGGTTAATAAAGGAGCTGTCCACAATTTGATCAAAATGAATCTCTTTCAGACGCTGCAGAATCGTATTCACATTTTCTTTGTCCGTAACTCCTTTTATATAAAGAACAGCCACCCTTGTTTTTGTCAGGCTTCCAATCTTTACTTCTTCCACGATGAGATCAGGTATAGGCAGTCTCTTCCTGACCAGATTGATATTAGCATCAATTGATTCGACAAAAGCTTCCTTTGGCCCCACAACACTGTACTCTACTTCCGGCATACTGACGGGTCTCTTCTCAAGCGAAACAGCAGATATGACCAAAGCCTCTTGAATAGAACCTTTTACTTCAATAACAATACAGCCTGTCAGCAATTTATCCCTTATTTCATGAACATTATCTATAATTTCAGTATTATCAATAGGAATAGCCTGCTGAAGATCAAAAAGGGTATTGCTCTCATTTTCATTGATATAAGGCAGGACATATTGATGCAAAATATTTATTTCTACAATTGTCTGGTAATAATGAATATAAAATGGGCTGGATTCTGAATATCTATAGGAAACAAAATCTGTAGATTCTTTACAGCGATGAAGGAGTTCATCAATCCGCAATTCATGCTCACTATTTTCATTCTTCTTTTGTTTATTGTCCCTATTAAACCTTTTTAATTTCGATTTAAAAAAACCCACCGGTCACTCCTCCAAAACTTAACAAATCATAGTTTTAGTATGCTGCCGTGCGATCATAATTATTCTTTTATTATGCATGCTTGCAATTGGTGAAAACTATGAAATGCAGCTATCAATGGATAAGCATTTCATCATTCACATGCTACAAATATCAGGAGTCTATTATCAACTTGGTTCAAATCATGATTCATCTAATTAAAAACCGAGTACAGATATATTCTCTAATGAAAAATTCTCGAGTATCAAAGCAGGAGTAAAAAGTATCTAATCGGTAAATATTGACCTAGAAACTTATGAACCGACTAAAAAAACCCTGGCAAAAATAGGTGATGCTGATTTGTTCATTTTAATCAGGAGCAGTGTGGGAGGGTTCGCTGATAAACCAGTTAAAACCTTTAATAATGAGAATATAATGATTAAAGAAGCTGATGAAGGGATAAACCTTCTGGAGGGCACACATGATCATGATCATGGTGATGAGGAACCCAAGCATGCTGAGGAAAACGATTAATTATTAAGAAGATATCGAGACAATAAATAAAGCCTTAAACAGCTAAAAAGAAAAAGCGCAATCCCTGCGCTCTTTTCCTTTCATTCTAACCAAGTTATAAAATACATTCACTTTCGACTATTTGAATCAGCTTTTTTAATTGTTCTACTCCCTGTTCTATAGAAAGAGTATAGAAACGCTGAGTCCCTTTTTGTTCAATTAAAACCAGATCATTGTCACGCATGACTTTTAAGTGATGGGATATAGCAGGCCGGGAAAGATTAGACTGCTGGGCTATTTCATTTACACTTAATGCGTCATTTTCTGCCAGCAAAATGATTATATCCTGCCTCGCAGGGTCACTTAATGCATGAAATAATGGAATACACGCTCTAAACACATCTATGGCTTTCTGTGACATAAGACTCCCCCTTACCACATAGGGTTGTTATTTTTCTCCAGCTGCATACTTGGCGATCTTAGCTGCTAAACTTCTTGGCAAGAATTTTGCACTAATCGCACCGAATTTATTAAGTCCACCTGTTATGAGGACGCGTTTCCCATTCATCAACCCTTCATATCCTTTCTTTGCTACATCATCAGGCAGCATGGCCCGGCTGAACATTTTGGTTCCTTCTACGCTTGCAGCGGAGCCAAAGTTCGTTTTCGTTGCACCTGGGCAAAGGGTGGTGATTGAAATGGAATACTCCTGCAGTTCTTCTGCCAAAGCTTCTGAAAAAGACAGGACATACGCTTTTGATGCATAATAGACAGCCATAAGCGGACCAGGCTGAAAAGCAGCCGTACTTGCAACATTTAAGATCTTCCCATTATTTCTTTCCTTCATAAAAGGAAGAAAATAATAAGTTAGCTCTGTCAAAGCAGTTATATTTAATTGAATCATATTTATTTGTTTTTGCAAATCCAATTCATCAAATTTTCCCATTAAACCGAAACCCGCATTGTTTACCAAAACATCAATATTAATATTAAGTTTTGCAGTTTCTTCAAAAACTTCCTTTGGAGCCCCCTGGATACTTAAATCCTTGGCAATGATCGTTACCTCTGTTTCAGCAAAAGCCTTTTTTATTTCTTCCAGCTTCTCTTTATTTCTTGCAACCAGAACTAAATTATAGCCATCAGCAGCAAACAGCTTTACAAATTCATAACCCAATCCGCTAGTTGCCCCTGTGATCAGTGCCGTTTTTCTCATAATATTTCCTCCTCTTATACAATTCAAAGTAAATTAATTTAATGTTTATCTGTTTAATCGTTTAAACATATCGTAATTTAAAGAGTCCATTTCAGTCAATAGTTAAGTAATTCCTTTTTATTAATAAAATCTGCATGGATTTACCCGTAACATGATAAGGATGTTCATATATTTAATTTTCGGGTATGATTGGCAACAAAAGAGCAGCCCCTATTTTTTAAGAGCTGCCTGGTTTTCATTCTCATTTATTATTCAAAGGTTCCTTTCACAACAGCCTTACCGTCTTCAACCATTTTTCTGCCAAGGGAAAAAACGGTTTCGATTGCCAGTGTTTCTTTTTTCAAAAGCACAAGGTCTGCATCTTTACCTTCCTCTATCCTTCCTTTTTGGTAAAGCTTGAGGATAGAAGCTGGATTTTCTGTAATGACAGAAAGTGCCTTTTCTATAGAGACCCCTTCTTGAAGGATCGCATCCCGCACTTCGGAAAAGAGTGTGGAAACTTTGCCAATTTGCAGACCAATCAGTTCTCCCTGCTCATTGAAATCAGGCAGGCTGGCCTGGCCGTCTGAAGTAAACGTAATTTGTCCAGCAGGAATCCCTTCGTCCAGCATGAATCTCAGAGCCTTGCTGCACTTTACTTCCCCTTCTTCGAGAAACTTTGGTATGGAGCTTGTCGTGAAATCGACATAGCCGCCTTTTTTGGCATAACGTATGCCAGCTTCAAATAAATGAGGATTTCGATTAATATGTGTCGGGTAAAATTGTTTTATTGGTATATCCGTTTTCTCCACAACGTCTTCCAAGAGTTTTAAATGATCATAACTATCACCCACATGGACATTTACAATTCCCGCTTTACCAGAAAGCATGCCACCTACACGTGCGGCTGAAGCGATTTTAGCCATCTCCTCAACTGTCGGCTGAGAAGAGCGGTGGTCGGCGATCGCAATTTCTCCGACACCGATAATCTTGTCAATAAGAATGAGATCATCTTCAATTTTTCCAGTCAGTGTTTTTACTGGTACCTGATATGAACCCGTCTGGACAAAACAGGTAATTCCTTCTTCCTCAAGCCCCCGGGCTTTAGCAATAAGACTAGCCATTGTCCGTGTTGTTCCGTCTGTGCCAATGACACCTACCAGGGTAGTAATGCCAGACAGTGTAGCATCTGTCAGCTGGATTTCCGGTGTCCGCGTTTTATAGCTTCCCTCACCGCCGCCGCCGATAATATGAACGTGCGAATCGATAAAACCCGGAACGGCAATTTTCCCTTCGGCATCAATGACTTCAATATCCGCAAATGAAAGATCAGGTATTTCAATCGAATCGCGGATATAGCCTATTTTATTATGAACAAGTAATAAATCCTTTTTCCCAAGATACTGCGGAGAATAGATTTCTGCGTTCTTTATAAGATTTAACAAGGATAAACCCCTTTCTGTCTAACTTATGATGTCTAGTTAAAGACCGATTAGTACTGCGCCAATCACAAATAATGAAGAAATCCCCATAAGGAGCAGCAAAAATTTGATGATAAATTTTGCCCATGTTCCCCAGTCAAGTCTTGCTGCTCCAAGAGCTCCCAGAAGGGCTGCAGAAGTAGGAACAAAAATATTTGTCAAACCATCGCCGAGCTGGAAAGCAAGCACGGCAACCTGCCTGGATACTCCGGCAATATCAGCCAGCGGCGCCATCAGCGGCATCGTAAGGGCTGCCTGGCCTGATCCTGAAACAACAAAGAAATTGAATCCGGATTGAAAAAGATACATAAACCACGCGGACAGGGCTGCAGGGAAATCCCCAATTACCTGTCCGGCACCGAAGAGCATTGTATTTAATACAGATGGTGCATCCGGACTGTCTCCGCCTAAGATGATGACAATGCCTTTTGCCATGCCTACAACCAATGCTGCCGGCAAAAGATCTTTTGCCCCTTCAATGAATCCTTCAGCAATATCATCTATCTTCATATTATTAAGCTTAAAGAATACGGCAATAAGTCCAGCTGCCAATCCGATCGTAAAAAATTGCGAAGCTATTTCCGGGATATAGTATGCATGTTCCACAACACCCCATACAATCCAGGCAATTCCGGCTGCTATGGTTAACAGAACAAGGCCGTGTCCAAGAGTAAATCTGACCTTTAGCTCCCCCGTTTTCATTTCTTTCCTGAAATAACTGTCTGATTCATAGCTTACTGATTTTAAAGGATCCTTTTTAATTCCAGCTGCATATCTCCATGTATAGATAATGCCTATTAATGTGAAAACAGCCCACATGCCTATTCGAAACGGTGCGCCAGACATAACGGGAACTCCCGATACACCCTGTGCAATGGCCACACTGAAAGGGTTCATCCAGGAGGTGGCAAACCCAATTTGTGTTGCAACATAGGTGATCATCACACCTGTTATGGCATCATAGCCAAGTGCAACCATAAGAGGAACAAGAATCATCGCAAATGCAATGGCCTCCTCCCCCATGCCAAAAACAGCTCCTCCAAGCGAAAACAGGAAAAACATAATCGGTATGATTAAGATTTCTCTGCCTTTTGTCTTGTCAATCACACTTAAAATGCCTTCTTCAATAGCACGAGTTTTCATTATAATTCCAAATGCTCCGCCAATGATCAATATGAATGCTACTATGCCAACTGCGGATCCCCATTTATCTCCTGATACGAGTCCTTCAAAAACATAATTTAAAAACCCAGCTTCTCCCCCAGATTCAAAAAGGCTTGTACCCTGGCGGACAGGATTTCCTTCTTCATCCTTCACTATTTCGAAGCTGTTGGGAATCAATACGGTCTTGGTTGACTCTTCCCCATTTTGCGTATAAGTTACTTCTTCCGTCTGGAATTGTCCAACGGGAACCAAATACGTAACAATGGCGGCCAGAAGGACCACAAAGAAAACGATGACAAACGTGTGCGGCACTTTCCAGGCTTTGTTTTTTTCTTTCATTCTATTTCCCCCTTTATCTCTAGATGTAAATACTTAATGCAATTTGTGTGCCAAGTTGAAAATTCAGAATAAATGGATAAAAGATTGAAAACTGGTTTATTAATGGGTTATTTAACTGGTATAATAATAACCATTAATCAACCAATAAAGGAGTTTACCATGAAAAATGAATTAGTGCTGCTTGCCGGAACCAGGGAAACCTGTAAAGAACTCACAGAACAGCTAAAAGGAATTCTCGGACAGTATATACGAATAAAGAGCTTTGCTTCAGAAGAATATCTGCCCCCCTTAATAGAGGATGCCTTAATTGTGTATTCTTCTTACCTGATTCATGATGAAGTAAAGCATGTTATTGCTCCTTCCTGTGAAGTGATCACAGCTCACAGAACCGTAAATTATCAATATATCGATTACCTATTTGAAATACCAAATGACACAAATGTCCTTTTTGTAAATGACTTTCCACAGAGCACCATAGACTCTATTGAAACTCTGGACAGACTCGGAATCAGACATCTCCGATATATTCCCTATTCACCTGGCAGAGAAGTTCCAGATTCGATTGAGGTTGCCGTTACTCCAGGAGAAATGGAATTAATCCCTTCTTCTATCCCAACAAAACTTAATCTCGGTGTACGGCTTATTGATATTCACACGATTATGGCTATTATTGATTACTTTGAACTGCCGGAAGCCCTCAGAATAAACATCACCGATAAGTACACCGGAAAAATAATTGAACTGAGCAAGAAACTATCATCCTTGAAACAGGAAGCCGATAAACTCAATCAATATTTAAAAAGGGTCGTAGATGGAGTAAATGATGGGATTTTGGCATTTGACAGTTCCGGTTCGATTTCAGTCTTTAACAAAGAGCTTGAGAGAATGATAGGAATATCACCTGAGTATGCGCTTAAGAAGAAAATCGGCCAGGTATTCAGAAACAACGAACTGCTGGATTTCTTGTTAAATGATGAAGCTGGTGATCAGGAAGCCTTTACGGTAAGACAAACAAACTTGTTGGTGCACCGATTTCCAATGAAAAATGATAACACGATTGTTGCCACATTTAAAAATATGGATGAAACGCTCGAAATGGAAAGAAGAGTAAAACTGGAGCTTCAGAAAAAGGGTTTTGTATCTAAATATACATTCCAAAGCATTTTGGGTGAGAGTCAGACCCTTCAGGAAACCATTCGGATTGCCAAGAAACTTTCATTATCCGACCTACCTATCTTGATTCAGGGGGAAAGCGGCACTGGAAAAGAACTGTTCACCGGAGCCATCCATTCGGAATCGAGCAGAAAAAATGCACCTTTTTTAGGAATAAATTGTAACGCCCTTCCAGAAGAATTGCTTGAAAGTGAATTATTCGGATATGAAGATGGGGCATTCACCGGGGCAAGAAAAGGCGGAAAAAAAGGACTTTTTGAACAGGCTGACCAAGGGACTTTGTTTTTGGATGAGATTGGGGATATCAGTATGAAACTGCAGGCCAGGCTATTACGCGTTCTCGAAGAATGGGAAATCCGCAGAATAGGAGGAAACAAGATTATTCCTATTAATGTCAGGATCATTGCGGCGACTAATCGGAACTTAAAGCACATGATCGAAGAAGGAAGGTTCCGTGAAGATCTATATCATCGTTTAAAGGTTCTGTCCTTGTCCATTCCTTCCCTAAGGCAGAGAAGAACAGATATTCCAATTTTAATTAAGTCCTTCATAAGACAGAGCCAGAAACCTGCTGCTGACATAACAGAGGATACTTTAGAATTATTGTCCCAGATGGAATGGAAGGGAAATATAAGAGAATTGAAGAATGTAGTACAGTACATGCTTGCCGTTTCGGATGATAATGTTCTGAAAGTTTCTGATTTGCCGGCAGACCTAGCCCCGGCAAGGGTCCAATTAACGCCAAAGACTCTAACAAACTTAAAAGCTGAACACAAGATTCTGCTTACATTTATTGCCGAGTTAAATGAGAAAGGAATACCAGCAAGCCGAAAGAAATTGTCAGCTCTTACCCAGAATACAAACTTCCCCCTCACGGAACAGCAGGCAAGACTCAGACTCAAGGAATTAGAACAGCTGGGATTTGTCATCATCCGCCAGGGGAGATCAGGCACCAATGTGACAGAAAAGGGACTGGAGTTTGCATTGTCGAATAATTAAAATGAAAATTCAGCACGATTTTCAAATACCGTGCTGAATTTTCAGGTCTTACTTCGTTTCACGGTGCAACGTATGCTTCTTTAAACGAGGAGAATATTTCATTAATTCGATCCGGTCAGGATTGTTCCGCTTATTTTTGGTTGTAATATAATTCCTGTCCCCTGTCTCTGTACAAGCTAATGTAATCTTTACTCTCATAATGATTTCCTCCTTATTAACTTTTTAAATGCTTTGAACAATTCTTTCTGCAGCCTGGCGCGCCCCTGAAATATTTCGGGCTATCGGCCCAATTTCCAGTTCTGCCAGGGGCCCTGTTACATATAGTTGCGGGCACCATTCAAGAGATTGACTGACAATCGGGTATCCGCACTTTGCACATGGAAGGCCAAACATTTCAATGGCTTTCTCAAGCCAGCTTCCGCCAGGCCTGGATGGCCTGAACCCGGTTGCAAAAACAATCGAATGTACCTTGACTTCCTGTGTGTCCACGAAAAGAAGCAGTTCCTTGTTTTCTCCTTCCTTCACGGAAGTAACCTCTCCGTCTTCCACCTTTATCGTTCGATCATTTTCAAGCTTCCTAAGCTTATGGAATAATTCTGAGGGCAGCGATCCCCGGTTTCTCGCCTTTTTAATTATTTCTCTGCGTTCGGAATAATCCGTGATTCGCTGGTAGTGTTTTTGATATTTTGGTCCAAGCCATCCCGGATCACTGTCAAAATCACAAACTTTAAAGGGATGCCTTTTTATTAAATTGACTTGACCTGGATATAATGTCGAAAGCTTGATAGCTGTATGGGCGGCTGTAATGCCTCCTCCAATTACGGCAACTGGCGGCCTCAATTTTGAAAAATCTGCAGTTTCATCAAAGATGTGATACAGCTGATGACTGCCTTGCTTAATAGAATCTGCCCATTCCGGTACATGAAGCTGATCGTTTATGCTTAATGCCAATACGACTTTTTTGGATTTTAGACTTTCTCCTCGGGCTGTGCTTACAATCCAATAATTGTCTTCCCTATCGAGACCATTTACATATCCCTGATGCCAGCTGGTCCCTAACCCAAGATCATGGAGAAGAGTCTGACTGTGCTCATTAAACATTTCCAGGGATGGCCTCTTATAGACCCCATAAAACTCACTTTTCTTCCATTGGTGCCTTGCTGCGTAGCTTCTTAAGCTGAATGGATCGACATCAAGGTGATGTACAAAAGGTGAGCGCAGAAACTTCATGCCAATCCGATCCGTACTTGCAGTCCACTTAAATAATGGCCTTACATGTGGATCAATAATGCGTAGCTTATCAGTTGATACCTTATTATTCTTTACTAAGAAGGCTGCAATGGTACTGCCCTGAATGCCGCCTCCTACAACGATCCAATCATAAACCATATGACCCTCCTGGGGCAGAGTTTAATACGAAATCATTACGATTTAAACAACGGATTTTTCTACGGTTTACTTTCATTTAAGGAGAAATAAAAATATTTAACTTTATTCCCTTTCTTTCTTGCCCGGACACTATCTGTTAATTCGACCCATGTTACTTGGTTCAATTTATTCTCAAGCTCCCTGCTAATAATGTCTTCAATTTCATGCATGATCATCATCAGCTGTCCAAATGAAAGGTTAAAATGTTCTGCCGCCTGCCTATGAGGTGAGTGCTTCACAAGTAGAGCCATAAATTCTTCTGAAGTCGAAGCCTTTTGAGCCAATTCTTCTTCCAGATCAACGACATATTCATAAATCTCCTTTTGCTTAGGAGGGAGAGACTTTACAATCTCTCTTGAGAAAATTTCCATAAGATGTGAATTCATATCTTTCACCTCACCTTGCCAAGTGAAGAAACCTTACTTGTTCTTCATGTTATATCTCTTCATAAATCGTTCAGCACGTCCGCCGCGATCCGTGAACTTCTGAACTCCAGTATAAAACGGATGTGTATCTGAACTTACTTCAACTTTAATCAATGGGTATGTGTTTCCATCTTCCCACTCGATTGTTTCATTTGCAGTCTTTGTTGATCCTGTCAAAAATTTAAAGCCGCTGTTCATATCCATGAATACTACTTTATGATATTCCGGATGAATACTTTCCTTCATTTTCATTACCTCCACATTTTATTTTTAAATCGCCATTTGTTTATAATTTTATGAAAAAGTTATCTACGTCCAGCTCCAGCGCCTACCCCCTCGAGGTCACAAGCCAATCCGCCCAGAAACGTAAAGAGCACCTTTCCGATCGGCTCGACTTGTTCTTGTCGGGGGGTGAGCAAGGCGCTTGATGCTTTTGTTTTTACCAGCTGGATTTCTTTACTCCCGGAACTTGCCCTTTGTGCGCATATTCCCGAAAAGCGATTCGGGACATTTTAAATTTGCGGAGATATCCCCTTGGTCTGCCCGTCACCTGGCAGCGGTTTTTCAGCCGTGTTGGTGATGAGTCTCTTGGCAGTTTCCTTAAAGCCTCATAATCCCCTTTTTCTTTTAGTTCCTTACGTATTTCTGCATACTTTAATACAAGCTCCTGGCGTTTGATTTCCTTTGCTACCTTAGATTTTTTTGCCAAGGTAAGTCACTCCTTCCTGATGAAAATCGTAATTATTACGATTTGAATAATGTTATTTAATCACAAAGATTTTGATATTGCAACACATGTAACTTCAGAATTTCCTTTTAACTGTTATTAGTATGAATAAAAAACGCAATCCCCATATAGATTGCGTTTCTTAATTTCTATTTTCATTGCTCGATATCCCGCTTATTAAACCCTATAAACCCTGCTAACGCCAGTCCCCCAGCAATTAAACACAATAGAAGCAGCGGGATAATTGAAAATTCCTCAATCGGTGCCTGCGGAACATGGCCAAAAGGAGAAATACTGCCGATCCAGTCAGAAAATTGGAATAAGCCTCCTAAATACAGCACAATAAAAGAATATAAAACATAGAGCCAAATAAAACCGGATAATTTTGGCAGGAAGCCAATTAGAAATACGGCCAGGCTGATCATGACCAGCATGGCTGGATAATAGGACAATGCAGCTCCAAAGATCATTCCAAAGGATAACCCGCCTTCAACCACAGCAGTTCCGGCAGACCAAAGGCCGAGTGCTGCAAGTGAGATCATGACAAATCCATTAATGACGGAAATGACATAATAGCTACCTAACAGTTTTGTCCGTGAAACGGCTCTGCTTAACAGGTGAACAATTCGTTCCTTTTTCTCCTCGCCGCGGAGCTTATTCATGGCCATAACCGGAGGAATGGTTGCCATCAGTGAAATGACAATCATCAGCATGGGAATGAATTGTTCCACCAATGTTACCCCTTCTGTTGGTTTAAGGAGCTGCTTCATGGCCTCATTATCAGAGAAAAATGATTCCAGATCACCTAAAACTGAACCGTAAGAAGCCCCCAGCACAAACATGCCTATTGCCCATGAAATGATTCCGGTACGCTGCAATCTTAACGCAAGGCCGGTTGGACTCTGCAAAAAGCGTGATGCATATTTTTTTCCGGGTCTGGATGGTAAAAATCCGCGATCCAGATCTCGAATTGCATTCAAATAATTCGCGACGGCAAAAAGAACCATGGCTGCAGCAATCATTAAGACAATAGGCCACCAATTATTAGAATCATAGACTTCTGCTTTGGTTACCCATGCGAGCGGCGAAAGCCAGGATAATGATTCATTGCTGATGTCTGTAATTGCTCTAAAAAGGTAAGAAATAAGAAGAATGGCTATCGAATAACCGATTGTTCCGCGTGAACTATCTGAAGCTTGAGCAAATACAGCTGTTACACCTGCGAAAAATAGACCCGTCGCCCCTAATGCAGCACCATATAGCAATGACCCTTCCAGATCCATGCTTTCAATTCCAAGGGCATAAAGGCCGAATCCATTAATTAAGGCCAATACAATGCATGCTGCCGATACTACAAGCAGTGATGCATTTAAATAGGATAGACGCCCTACAGGCAGCGAACGGAGCAATTCCAGTCGTCCATCCTCTTCATCAGCCCTGGTATGCCGCGTAACCAGCAGTATGCTCATTAAACCAGTCACAGCAGCAGTCATTAAAAGCATTTGATGGGCTGTCATGACACCAATCGTATAGTTGCTTAGATCCGCGGGACCAGTCATAGCAGTCATCGCCGGGTTTGCCATTGTTTGTGCCATTGCATCTCTTTCCTGCTGAGAATTATATAATCCCTTAAAGGCTGTTGGAACGATTATCGTGAAAAAGGTAAGTGCCAGCACCCATATTGGGATCCGCAAACGGTCCAGCCGGAATATAAATTTTGAAAGGAAAGCAGTTTTTGCTAAATGGTTGCCTGCCATCAGCGGACACCTCCAGTATCCTTTGCCCCTTCATAATGACGCATAAATAAATCCTCTAATGTTGGCGGGGCACTTTCCAGCCTGATGATGCCAAATTGACTTATATGCCTGATGACTGCATCTATTTGCATCGTATCAACCTGAAACGACATACCATGTTCACTTTCCTGAACCTCATGAATGCCTTGCATATCAAGTAATCCTGTAATCGGCATGCTGGTGCCAACGAGCATTTGTGTCCGTGTAAGGTGGCGCAGCTCATTTAAGGTTCCCGACTCAATAATTTTGCCTTGACGGATAATGCTTACCCGGTCGCACAGCTTTTCTACCTCTGATAAAATATGGCTGGACAAGAGAACACTCTTTCCTTGTCTTTTAACTTCCATCACACATTCCTGAAAAACCTTTTCCATCAATGGATCCAGGCCTGATGTCGGCTCATCCAGAATGAACAAGTCAGCATCAGAGGAAAAGGCCGCAACCAGAGCAACCTTTTGCCTGTTGCCTTTAGAGTAGGTTCTGCACTTCTTGGATGGATCCAAATCAAATTTCTCTATTAACTCCTCACGTTTTGCCTTATTCGCAGTGCCATTTAATTTTATAAATAAATCAATAACCTCCCCCCCTGTTAAGTTTGGCCAGAGATTCACGTCACCTGGCACATATGCCACCCTCTTATGAATGTCGACAGCATCCTGCCAGGCGTCCTTGTTAAAAAGCTTTACTTCTCCGCCTGTTGCCTTTAATATCCCCAATAACACCCGAATGGTGGTGGACTTTCCTGCCCCATTTGGGCCGATGAACCCCAGTACTTCACCTGCATTTAACTCGAGATTTACCCCATTCAGTGCTGTAAACTTGCCGAATTTCTTTGTTAGGTTGGTTACTTTTAAAAGGCTCATGCTCATTCCTCCCCATTTTTATAAAAACAGCGCTTTAAAATTTCCTTATAACTGTCCCATTCGTTAAACAGCCCGATACCGATATCCTCAAATGACGTGATTTTCGCTATTTGCAGTTCCGCGAAACCAGTCATGGTCCAATTAAGGATATTCATCGCCTTTTCAGGCTCTATATCCTCCCGAAGCTTTGACCAGTCGATGTTTTCGTAGATTCTTTTGAAGCCATTTTTTTGAATGTTTGCCAGCAGTAGATTTATATCCGATTTTACATCCTGAGCATCTTCTTCAAGCAGTGATTTTAAGAAATCAAATACAAGGGGATACTTCTTTTGAATGTTTAATTTAATGAACCCTACCTGGCTGATTCTTTCAAAAATGTCCCTTTCATTCATGTCTATTTCAACATAGATTTGTTCTATGATGTTTACTGCATTCTGAATCAAAAAGAAATACAAATCCTTTTTATTGCTGAAATAGTTGAACAATGAGCCTTTGCTTATTTGTGCATCCTTTACCATTTCATTTGTTGATGCCTTTTCATAACCGCTCTTCACAAATTCTTTCATGGCTGCATTGATAATTCGTTCCTGTTTTTCGGGTTTCAAGCTGTAAAAAGTAGTATTAATTATATTGCACTCCTTTCACTAAAATGACCAATATGGTCATTTTCAACATAACAAAAAATGACCACTTTGGTCAATGTTTTTTTATAAAAATTCGTATTCTAAGTTTTATCTAATGATTCAGGGGGGATACATTTTATATGGAGGTGATAGAGGTGACTTTGCTTTTCTATAAAGCAATGGAGGCATTCAAGAAGGACGCAGAAAGACAGAAACAAGAGAAACAGCAAACTGAAAGCTCCATTTTGCAGAAAAAAAAATAACAGCATGGCTCAGCAGTCATTCTCTTTCATCCTTCTGGATGATTTTTTTTTGATAAATTTGAATCCATAAATGAATGCGGGCAAATATGAGAGTATAGTACGGGATAAGCTGGATGAGAAGCATGAATCCTGTTCATCAAATATTAAATAAGCAAAGTGAGCATGTGGTTTATTTAAAATCTGATAATTCAATAAGCACGATGCAGGTTGGAGATGACAATTTTTGTGTCTTGCGGCTAACTCCTCAACTGTCCGCGGTTCTTTACCTTTCAGTATGTTAAAATCACTTCCTTTGCAGTTCTCATACAAGTTATATTGTTCGATCTAGGGATCTCCCTGACCAATGATCCCTTGATATTCCTTATACTTTTGCCATCACAAATGCCTGCCAGGTGTTAAACCTTGCAGGCATTTCTCTTTGACCTTATCTGCAGCCCATGATACTTAGAGGCCAAAACAATTGGACATTGCACACACACTTTGATACGCTTGACTATCTGAAAAA
Source organism: Cytobacillus oceanisediminis (assembly GCF_004366035.1). GTDB lineage: Bacteria > Bacillota > Bacilli > Bacillales > Cytobacillaceae > Cytobacillus > Cytobacillus oceanisediminis_C. The sequence goes on along the minus strand of NZ_SOEE01000010.1, from coordinate 142,534 downwards.
ATTACTGTTATTCTTATTGCGTTGAAGCGGGCAGCTGCATGGCATCATTATGGGTTTCAGCGGAAAAACCGCTTATTTATACTAAAAACTGTCTTTATATTCTCTGGAGGTTCATTTTGAAAAACATCCCTTTAAAAAAATTCTATTTATATATCATATTGGCATCTTGCATTGCTTCCTCTGCTCTATTTGTTCAAAACAATGACTCATTCTATGAACGAACAATTGCTGAAGTTAAAGAGGTTCAAACTCATCATTCTGAAGAAGTAAAGGATATTTATGATAATGAAGATCGCCTATATGAACAGCGTATCGTGGCAGAAATAACGAATGGCGAAGAAAAAGGGCAGCAAATCCAGTTATCCAATCAGTATTCTAAATCCAAAGCATACGATTATGAAATTCAAACAGGACAAAAGTTATTCGTATCCATAGAGGAGAAAAAAGAAGGTGCTGGAGAATTAAGCGGAGATATCCTTGATCTAAAGCGCGACCATTACATACTATTGACAGGATGGATCTTTATCCTGATACTGCTTTTTGTCGGGAAAAAGCAAGGTCTCTTTTCCATCATCAGCCTGGCAGTTAATGCCGTGCTGCTTTCTTATGCATTGGATGTATATCTGAAGAATCCGGAAATAAGCCTGCTGCTGATATGCAGTGCGGCAGTCATCTTATTTACCGTTACCTCCCTTCTGCTCGTAAACGGCTTTAATGAAAAAACATATGCAGCGATTATTGCTACTCTTGCGGCTACTTTTTTATCATTATTAATCACTTATCTAGTCATTCGGTTAACTGGCGGGAAGGGCTTAAAATATGAAGAGCTCCAGTTTATAACCAGGCCCTATCAGATGGTATTCTTAGCCGGTTTATTTATCGGCTCTTTAGGTGCGGTTATGGATGTGGCCATTACCATGTCATCCTCATTGTTTAGCTTATATGAAAAAAATAACAGCATTCCAGTTCAGGCTCTTAAACGCTCTGGTATGGAAGTGGGCAAAGACATTATGGGCACCATGACGAATATCTTGTTTTTCGCCTATATCAGCGGTTCCATTCCGATGCTTATTCTGTATATAAAAAATGACTCACCGCTCGGATTCAGCCTATCCATGAACCTTTCGCTTGAGTTAGCCCGGGCACTTGCCGGAGGAATTGGGATTGTGATCACGATTCCGATTGGGCTGTATACCACGATATACTTCATTAATAGAAAGAGGGCACAAAGATGAACGCAATCCTATTGCTGGCAGCCATTTTATTTATTCTGATGACCCTTATAGGCGGAAAAAAAGGAGCCAGATCATTTTTTGCGATCTTCCTCAACTTCGGAGTGATTATTTTCGTCCTTTTCTTTATGAACGATCCAAATATCAATCCAATTATCGTTACATTATTCGCCTGTGCATTCATTGGCTGTATCAATCTATTTTTTATAAATGAAGTGAACATTAAGACGAAAACCGCATTTCTGGCTTCCATCATTACTACGGTCGTTCTCATTGTGTTCATTGTCATTATTGCAGAAAAGTCAATGATTCAGGGATTTGGTGAAGAGGAAATAGAAGAGTTGAGCATATTTTCCCTTTATATTGGGGTTGATTTTGTTAAAGTGGCTGCGTCTGTCATCATTATGAGTACAATCGGCGCCATAACCGATGCTGCCATGGCCATTTCTTCCCCAATGAGGGAAATTCATTATCATCACCCGGACATTAGCAGAAAAGAATTGTTCCAAGCTGGCATCAGCATCGGTAAGGATATTCTCGGAACAAGCACCAACACATTATTTTTCGCCTTCTTTGGCGGATATTTAGCACTGCTGATATGGTTTAAAGACCTATCCTATTCACCAGGTGAAATTATCAATTCAAAAATTTTCAGCGGCGAGATGATCACGATTTTTTGTGCAGGAATTGGGGTAACAATGGTGATCCCCATCACGTCGTGGATTACCGCCATGTATTTAGTGAAAAGAGGAAATACATCCGATACGACTGAATAGCTTTGACTGCAGCCCTTTTGAGAGGCTGCAGTCAACTAAATGATTCATCCTTATTTCTATTGCCTGTATCTTATTGCTTTTTATGTATCAGCAACTTCCTATTAGTCACAAGCGGAGGCTGTTCAAGCCATTTTTCCTTTACCACTATATCAAAGGTATCCTTTGCATAAAGCATGACTTCTGCAATAATTTTACTGTATTGAGTTGTTAGGTCGGTTCTCATGGACACTGACATGGCATGTGAAATTAAGCTAATGTCTACGGAATTCAAAACATTGATCATAGAAAAAATAAGTTTGTCTGAGAAAGGTGATACAATGGATTCTGTTACTTCCATTCCGACAGTAACGGTTCCAAGAAGCTCTTCTTCCATTAATAAATTATTGAAAAAAGATATCTGTTTTTCGCTGATCGTCTTTCCTTTCAAGATATGTTTCTTTAGGTTTTTGTCTTTTACCACTTGAGCAAACGCAAGCATGATGAGAACTGAAAAGTAATTTCGCTCGATGTTGAAAAATATTTCCGATAGTTCAATTGCATTCAAGGGACGTTTAGTGCCTATAATTCCAGAAAGAAAAGATTCTTTCTGGACAAATTCAATTTCTTTTGGATAGTTCATTTTTGGCGGCCGATCATAAATGCCCTTAGTCAGCATCAGCTTTACTGCTTTACCAAACATTTCTGTAGAGGTATGTATACATTCTGTAAAAAAATCCAGGACATCCAGCCGAACATTGTTTGATGCAGTATAGCTGAAGTTAATCATGCCCAATCGATTCATCATATAAATATAGCTTAAAGTGAACACATCATTGAATAATGGAGGGGCTGACAAATTGACATCCCCTTCGGAAAAGGCAGCAGGCACCGGAAAATTTTCTGAGAGGAAAATTTTTTTGATCTTTTCTAACCTTCCTTGCGAAATTTGCAATGACTCTTTTGCTAATGGAATGATTTCCTCATCTTGAAGATGGTGTAAAAAATACTTGAGAAAACAGGAACTCATGCTCTCTTGTAAATAAACACCCCAAAGGCCTCCAATTTCTGTGCAAGACAGTTCAATATTTACTTTCTTTTTCCTGGATTCCACAATGACTCCCCCACAATGTATTTGTAGGTTTATTATCTCTAAAAGTTTAAAAAATACCTATATTTTATAAAGTAAATATTCTTCATTACTGCCCTTTAAACTACCAAAAAGCCTCTATAACAACAGTCCCATAGATAATAAGGTAAGAGCCCCTGAAATCAGCATCTTAATCTAATTTGCAGTTAATACTATTAGGATAATTTATCCATTTTTACATTTATTGGTATTTAATTTTAGATGTCGTCAATACTAATTACCAGAAAAATGAGGTGAATATATGCATTGCATCCTTGTTATACTGGTCATTATCTTTGCTTATTTTAGAGGAGATTGGAAGAATTGGGAAAGTTATTATCCTACCATGCTCTATATCTCCGTGGCATCTTTTATTTATGAATTTATTTCACACAGCCATTTTCATTTATGGGAACTTGAAAAAGGCCTTTTGAATCTGATGGGAGTTCATCTGCTGCACAATATCATTATCAATCCTTTAATGGGATTCGTGTTCTTATCCCATTTTCCCGGCAAATTAAAAAAGCAAATGTACTATTATGCAAAATGGATTGTCTTATTTTGGGCAGCTGAATGGCTGGCATCCCGTTTTAGTTTCATAAGCTATCATAATGGATGGAATATTTGGTGGTCTTTTTTATTTGTCGTCATTATGTTTCCTATGATCCGTTTACACTATGTCCATAAACTGCGGGCATTAATTCTATCAGTTCCAATTGCAGCCCTTTATTTATTTGTGTTTGATTACCTTTAATCAGCCAATTGAACTTAATCCTTACAGTTATAAAGTTTGACCAGAAGCTGAACCAGCGGAACTGTTTCCTTTCACCCGCTTTAGCGTAGCCACTATAAGAAAGCTGACAATGACTAATAAGAGCCAGGAACTCACCTTCCCTAAATGAACCAGGCTCCAGGCATCAGCCTGATTGGGATATTCCCAAGCCCCAAAGAACGTTGCGATATTTTCTGCTATCCATATAAAGAAACCAATCAGCACAAAAGAAAGTGCAATCGGCATACGGTAACGGATCCCGCCAACCTCGTAGGTGACCCATGATTGCCAGAAAACAACCATAACCATTCCAGATAACCACCATCGGACGTCAATCCAATAATGGTGGGTAAAAAAATTCAAATAAATCGCAGCTGCAAGAGGAACTACCGCCATGAATGGCGGCCACTTAACCAGGTCAACCTTCAGCCTCCTCCATGCCTGGCACAGGTAACTTGCTACACTGGCATACATGAAACCGCTGTACAAAGGAACCCCAAACACTTTGGAATAACCATCCTCCGGATAAGCCCATGAGCCCATATGGACCTTGAATAGTTCAAGTGCAAGGCCAATAAGGTGGAATAATGTGATAACCTTCAATTCATCCTTCGTTTCAAGCCCCGAGCGCACCATGACCCACTGCATCAGGAGACAAATGATCAGCATCCAGTCATACCGCGGCAGAATGGGCATCGGCAGGAATTTGGTTAAAGCTAAAGAAGCAAAAATAACAACAGGAAACAAACAGGACAAAGCCTGCTCCCAGCCAAAACGAAAGAGCTGCTTAATTGACCTTATCGATCGCGGTTCCTCTTTTCGAATAGTCAAATGCATCTTTTATCCCCCACCTGTATCATTAATCTTCCTCATTATTTCGGTATTCCAGGATATCCCCAGGCTGGCAGTCTAATGCTTTACAAATGGCCTCCAGGGTTGAAAACCTTATCGCCTTCGCCTTGCCATTTTTCAAAATAGAGAGGTTTGCCATTGTGATTCCTACCTTCTCTGAGAGTTCTGTTACACTCATTTTCCTCTTTGCCAGCATCACATCAACATTTATAATAATTGCCATGTTCTCACCTCAGACCGTTAAATCGTTTTCTGATTTTATATCAATTGCCTCTTGTAAAAGCTTCTGCAGAACTGCCGCAAAGACTGCGATAACCATTGATGCAAAAGGAACCAGCAAGCCAACGAAAATGACACCCGGGGCATCGTCTATTTCTGCAAAAATATAGAAGACCGGCAGTACCAGCACATGCAATCCGGCGATAGTGATGGCACAGTATTTAATTTTCTTTAAAGCTATGACCGATAAATCTGAGAAAGCTTTATTTTTGTCAATATAGCGCAAAAGCTTGAAAGCCTGATACAGCGCAAAGTAAAAAGGAATCGTCGAAGCATAAAACACGATGAAAACCAAATATTTAAGGAAAGCAAACTTCGGCAGCATTTCTCCTGCAGCTTTCCCCAGCTCAGGCACCAAAAAAATGCACAGAACCAAAATAGGGACACCCAAAAGAAAAACAGCTATTTTTAAAAACAATGTTGTTACTTTTTCCAAAAAAAACACCTCACTTCTTATTTTCAGTTTGATTTTAATACAGAATTTATCGTTTTGCAATAAATAATTAGCGTTTTTTATTATATTTTTATTGAATCCAGACCCATTCTTGATACTTTAACAAAGAAATAGAGCATTTCTCATGGCAGTGAAATGCTCTATTTAACTTAAAGCTATTAAATTATTAATTGCTTAGTAAAATATGTCATATGCATAGTTGATATAACTAGTGCCTTAACAATGTTTGCAGGAATACAGTTTTGCTGAAAGATAGCTTTTATTTAACAATTACCTTCGTATTGTTAATCAGTTCATCAATTAAATGACCAAAATCAATGGCAATTTTATTGCGTTTGGCCAATTCGACACAAATTAAATTTGCTGGAATGCCTGCAGACACGAGGGCCACATCGAAGTCATATTTTTGCGCCTCGGAAAGCACATGCGGAACCGAGTTAATATTCTCAACAGGAATCGAACCCGCAATGTTATTAAACCCGGCATTACGCAGAACGGTTTCTCCCTCCATCATCCGATTTCCTATTAATAATACTCTTTTATTGTTCAGAAGGTCCTGAAATAGCGTTGTCTGCAGATGGAGTTCATAATTTATTACGGATCTGGTTAAATTCATGCTTTTCATAGGCCATTTGTGAACCTTTGCCAGCTTGTTAAACAATTGCTGAAAGGTAGGTCTCCTCAGGAATGGAATGCCAACCATATCGGCTTCCATCATATTTCTTGCTAATAAGTCCCTGATGCTGTGATCGGGCAAGTTTACACCGGCATATGATAAGAAATTTAGCCTTGGGATGCTTTCTATCTCTTCCGCTGAAAAAAGAATGTCATGTCCAAGAGTCAAAAGCTCCCCATCCCCAATTCTGATCAGGGAGTATCCTTTATTATTACCCATAGCCTGCTTTATTTCCTGTTGAACCTCATGAGGTGTTTTAAGCTTGATTAATTTATTTGATAAGCTGGCTATCCCTGCTTCCAATATTTCTTCCACAGAATATGGGAGAATATAGTCAGCTCCAACCAGCTCTTCCACATGCTGTTCTCCGCCGCGGAAGTACGCTTCATATGTGAGGTCTTCTAAGTATCCGAAGTTTTTTAATCTATCCCAATCCTTCTCTGAATACATAGACATCATTTTGTCCTCCATTCATTTTTAAAAAAATTGAATCTCTTAAAAAATTTCTCTGCCGTTATCGTTTAATTCATCTAGAATCCTTCTTTTCCTGTTTCCATCAGAAAAGCCGCCTCTTTCATTCGTTTTCGAAAAAAAATAAGATAGCCCTTCAATGCAATCTCCAATCAGTTCCTCTTTCTTTATGGCGTCATCCATGTAAGGGAGCTTTGTGCTGACCTGGACAACTGAAACAGGCAGACTATGTTCCATTATCTTGAGATAGGCCACTGGAGGAATCATAATAGATGAATTACCAACTAGCTGCAGTGCTTTCCTGCTGATAACATGGGGCTGAAAGGCCAAGCCATTATTCCAGAGATCAGGTCTCTTTGCTGCTAAATTAAGAAAATACTTCATGCTATTTATTAGTTCAAGGGGATGACTTTCATCTAAATAATTGACTTCATTTAAAAGAACCAAATCTGCCCCATTTTCTGCTTCTTTGAACAGCTTTTCCCAATCTTCGGCTGGCAAAATACTCTTTTCGTCGAGGAAAAGTACGCTCTCCCCTGAAGCGAAAACTGCTCCAATAGCTCTATTTAAAAATATATCGCCTTTAATAAACAAAGGAATTACCATTACATTTAAATCCCGTAATCTATCCATTTTTATCTTTTCCTGTCTGCTTGAGATAAACAGGATTTCATCAATTTGCGATTCTTTTAAAGTCCTGATCACTTCAGTCAACTGCTCAAGGCTCAGTTTACCTTCGTCACAGATGACAGCACTTCGCAGTACTGTTTTGCCAGCATTTAACCGTTTAATATTTTGCAGCATAGTTCGGTATCTTTTATCAGGGTGGCCTCCTCTCTTTCCTTTTTCTGTAATAAGGTAATGTACTGCTGACAAATGATCTCCAAAGATTACATCCTCGATCCAGTTATAGGGGGATTCACTGGATTTTTCAATATGAATATCCGGCCTGATTTTATTTCTGCTTATTACATCAACATATTCAGGCGCAACAATCGACAGCTTCTTGCTCATGGCTATTGCCTGGGCTAAAGGCGGATTGGCAAGACTTCGCCAGTTAACTTCCTGCAATGCATGCCTGCTGATTGCATGCGGCACAGCAACCATGGAGTTAATCGTTAATTCATCATAACCAAACAGTTCGTTCAGCGCCTTTTTGACAACCGATACAGAATGCGGCCGCTCCTTGGTGTTCATAATTAACTCCAGGTTATTTAGGGCAATATCATGGCCTTGCTCTATCGCATCAATAAACGGATATAGATTTTTATTTGAAATAAGAATATCACCATCTAAAAAAAGTAAGATGTCCCCCTTTGCATAAAAAGCCCCAATTGCCCTTCCAATGTCATGTCCTAAAGCATCCTCATAAACAATAACTTTACATTCCATTGCTTGAGCGATTTCTTCTGATTTATCAATCGATCCGTTTATGACAGTAATGATTTCAAGCGGATTCAGCTTCTTAACTTCGTTTAAAATCATTTCTAATTTCTCTTCTTCATTCTTTATGGGGATAATAACAGAAACCTTTCGCATGGTACTCACAGCACCTTCCTTTGTATGGTAAAAGAAAGTTTTGCTTTATATAGTATTTTCATTCGTTATACCTTGCTGACACCTTTTATCAATTCAACACATAACTTGTTTATTATTGGGATTTGAAACGAAAAATTGCTTGATACTTCTATATTGGCAATCCCAAACAAACTAAATTTGAAATTGAAGCCTGGATCATTTGGATGACTTTTAAGAATCGATTTTATCATTGCTTTCGAAGTCAGCCTTAAAATTGAAAGTGCCTCTTCATAAGGATTGGCTTGTTTATTATTGCAGGGTTCCATACTTTCGGGTGACGGTGGAGTTGTTGTTACATTTGGCGGCGGTGTTGTAGTTACGTAAGGTGCTAGTGATGTTGTTGTTACACTTGGGTGAAAATTATTCACTTCACCAGGATGCTGTGGTTTTAGATCCGGGGCTTTAAAAAAGTATCCTTCAATCGTAACAAGTTCACTTGAATCCTGTCTGTTAAAGGAAGCGATGACCTGCAGCTGATTCTCTGACCCATACCCAAGGAAGTCTTCCTCTTTATACTTACCATTTGTCTTCATATTCAGGAGTGTTATAACCAATTTCTCATTTTGGGCAAGTCCTAAATTTGGCTGTTCAGGATGTAAAACCACTTGCATTTTACTTTTTGCCGTTTCGTATGGAGCAAATTTCCAAGCAGCTGGCTCTACATCGAGAATTCTGGCTTCCCCTTCTTTTAATGAATCCTTGTTTAATGTTAAACTAATTAATTTTGATTCCGGGCCGGAAGGAGGTAAAGGGCTTTTATTTTCAAAGGTGAGAAGTGCCATTTTACCATCTTCGGATATGTCAATGTGACCAATCAAAGTTACGATTTCATCATTATTGCCTATTCCTAATAACTGGGTTTGAATGCCCATTTTCTTCATCCTTTCATTTCTAAAAAACATCCAAAGCATAATGCTACAATATGCTTGTCTTATAAGAGTGTGCTGGATGAAAGAATTAATTTGTGACTTTTCAACTTTTTCATCATGGAGGGGGAAAGGTGAGACCTGAAAAATTAGTAAAAACGTCCCTTATTCTGCCTGTCAAAAATGAAGGAATACACATAAAAAACACCATTCTCTCCATACTTAAAACCAAAACGAACCATTCTTATGAAATTATCGTGGTTGATGACGGATCTGAGGACCAATGCTGTCATTTTTTAGAAGAGGAACAAGAAAAAATAAAACTCATAAAAACGAACAGTGCAGGTGCTGCAAAGGCTAGAAATATAGGAGCAGAGCATGCTTCGGGGAAATATTTCATATTTTGTGATGCACATATGTTTTTCAAAGACTACTTTATAGATTCCTTAGTCGCCCCTATTGAAAATGGCATTGCAGATGCTGTGAATCCCGGAATTGCTGATTTTATGAACCCTGAGAAAAAAGGATACGGATATACCTGGAATGAACAATTGGAGCCTAAGTGGAAAACAGATATAAAGAAATTATCAAAAGTTCCTCTTTTAGCTGGGGGATGTCTTGCCATATCTAAAGAGGTTTTTCAGTATATCAATGGATTTGAAAATGGCTTTAAAGTTTGGGGAAGAGAAGATGAAGAGATTTCACTAAAATTATGGCTGATGGGTTATAGATGCTTTGCAGAACCAAAATGCACTGTTTTCCATGTCTTCCGTACGGAATCTCCTCCATTTCTTATTACGTGGGAGGACGTTAATTATAACCTGTTGCGTATGGCTTACAGCCATTTTAATGAGAAAAGAGTGGAAAAGTGTAAGAAACTAATTAAGTTTACTGACCCAGATTTCGTTATCGACAGAGTATTGAAAAGTGATGTTATGTTGCAGCGAGAACACTACTTCCAAAAAAGAGTTCATGACGACGATTGGTTTATGAATCTTTTTGGCATCAATTTTTAGAGGTGCAAAATGAAGAGAGCAATTGTTGTTTACTTGGAAGGAAAAAGAGAGTTACTTTTACAGTTTGGCTGCTTATACACTTCTTACCGCTCTATTCAAAGCAAGGATACAGATTTGGTTATTTTCGGTCCAAAACAGACGCTTGAATTATTGCCGGACGACTGCATTAAAATAGAGTACGATTCGCCATACCATGACTATCCATATCTAAATTCCATTAGCTGTATTGCCAGCAGTGAGTCTGATTCCATTTTGAAAGATTATGAATATATCCTGCGGACCGATGCAGATACTTTTTTGACACCGGCCTGGAATTCATTTTACCCAGAATATTTTACAGCAGGCATAGGAAAATATGCTTTTGATTCCGAGGTCCAAAGCAAACTCATGGAGCTTTCCCGCCTTTTCGGACTTAACCATCGCGGTATCCATAATATCGGAACCTCCCATTACGGAAAAACAAAGCAAATAAAAAAGGTCTGCGAACTTTCACTGCTAATATCAGAGTGTATACTTGCTGCAGAATTTTATGAATCTGAAGGAAGCTGGCCAGGATGGTATAGAGGCGTGACTTCGATGTACAGCAGTGAAATTGCCATAAACCATTTAATTGACCACTTGCTGATTGAACCAGATAAGCTGGATTTTGACAGCACCTCTGATGATCGAATTGAAAGCCACCCCCATATTCACTGCTGGCATACAGATGAGGCTTTTTCAAAATTCCAGTTTGCAGATGGTAACTATAATCATCTTAGTCTTGAAAATTTAGATCCCTCAATTATCAAAGATTATTGTATGTTTATTTCCCTTAAGGCATTGATCGAATTGGACGTAATGAAAAGAGTTTTCTAATAAATATGGAGATTAAAGATCATTTTCATTGTCTCCTTGGCAGCTATCGCTTTTCATTCCCTGCCTAATGTGAAGCCAGCTTCCCGAATGGACATCCAGAGTTCCTCGCCAGGAACCATAATTGATCTCATTGTCCCTTGCCATATGCCTGGTATCTACCGTAATCCATAGAATCCCTCCTAAAGGGCTACCAGCCATATCTTATTCATAAAAAAGAACTGTATTTATTTTTAATGCCTATTATTTCTTGAAACCCGCTGGAAATAGCTTAAATATACAAAAAGAGGCAACGGTTCTAAAGTCATTTTAATGACTTTAGAACCGTGTGCCTGTTATAAATGAATCTTTTATCTGAACTTAGAATCTCTATAGCTCAAGGTGCTGCTGCCAGGTCTGTATTCAATGCAGAAAGCTTTCCCCAGGAAAATCTAATATAGTGCATGTACAAATCAATCACCGGGTGAATTCTCTGGAATTAATATTTGGCCTGCCTTTCCAACTTTAAGCAATGTCTGCAAAATGGCCAAAGATAAGCTGCCTGTCTGATATGGCTTTATGAAGTAATCATGAGCTCCCAATGACAGGCCTTTCTCTTTTTCATCCAATGCAGTTGATATAATAATTGGAATATGACTTAGAACTTCATTTCGCTTTAATATCTTCATAATGCTCCATCCATCAAGCCCTTCATCAAGCATGATGTCCAAAACAATCGCATCAGGAAGGTGATTTTCCAAGTACGCCAGGGCATCCCTTCCGGTATTGAAGTGCTTCGCATGCAAATTGTTTTCAGTAAGCTCCTGAATAATCAGTTCTGCCAGGCTTTGATCATCTTCAATGACCAGCACTTCATAGCGTGTGCCGCTTTGATGAATGTTCTCATCCAGTCCATGGGAAGGCTTATAGACACCTGGAATGGAAACAATGAAGGTACTTCCTTCCCCGTATTTTGATTTGAAGCTTACATACCCATCATGAGCCCTTACGATTTCCTGAACAATGGACAGCCCAAGCCCAGTTCCGCCAATTCGACGCCGATCTGAATTATCCACTCTGTAAAACTTGTTAAAAATATCCGCAGCTGCATTTTCCGGAATTCCCAGTCCATGGTCTTCCACTTCTATATGAAGCAGGCTGTTTTCCTCGTATAACCTTAAATAGACTGGGCCTCCAGATGGAGAATACTTAATGGCGTTGCTAATCAAATTGGTAAATACCTGTTCAATCTTGCTGGAATCTCCGAGAATAAGATCATTTCCATCAAATGATTCCAAAATAATCCTGTGAACATCCGTCTGCACCTGCTGGTTATCTATTACCTTCTCAATAATAGGGAGAAGCTCAATATATTTTTTTTCGTACGTTTGTTTACCGGATTCCATCCGCTGGACATCAAGAAAATCATTGATCAGGGAGGTAAGCCTCTTGGCCTCATTTAATATTGTCATCAAATACTTCTTCTGCTTCTCCGGCTTGAGTTCACGGTTTAAAAGCAGCTCTGAGAAACCTAAAATGCTGGCAAGCGGTGTTCTCAATTCATGACTGACGGTGCTGACAAACTCCGATTTCATTTCATCCACTTTAAATTCCTTTGTAATATCCCTGTGGACAAATACAGTTCCTACTCGCTCATTATTCTGATAAAGACCTTCACAGTACATCTGGCATACATGTCCTCTATCCTTGGTTTTATATACAAACGTTTCCCCGCTGGATGTTTCACCATTAAAAGCGCGCCAGATGAATTCGGTAAAGCCATCTTCATCCACTACCTGCTTCTTTAAAAGAACACTCCACTTATCCCAGGTCTGACCAACAATCCCTGCAAAGCCATCCTGGCAGTGGAACATTTCGCAAAGCTGTTTGTTGACCTGCAATATGCAGCCGTCCCTGTCGACATACTGCATGCCTTCCTTTACCGTGTTCAGGATATCCTGGTTTAATTTTCGGTCAGCTTCAGAGTTTTCATATGAGCTGATCTTATCAAGCGACAATCCAATCTGTTTGGATAATGCTGAATATTCATCCATATGTGTCTGTATAAAAGGAAAACCAAATCTGGTGAAGACCATGACAGCGGTCACCTCTTGATTTGAAGAGATAATCGGCAGGTACAAGTCATAGCCGAAAACTGTTCTTTCATGGTATCCTTTTTCTTCCTGAAGCAATTGCCTCTTAACTGTAAATCCTTCCTTTGTCTGCTTCAGCCTGTCAATAAAGCCACTTGCCAAATGATTATTAAACTGCTCAACACCCAAAGCTGAAATGCCAAACGAAGCAGACTCGCCATTTTGCAGCATGACAATTAATCCGCAATCTGCCTCAATGACATAGCACATATTGTTTACGATACTCTCCAGCACTTCCTGTTTCTGCAGCGAATTGGAGATTCCATTGATCAACTCGTTCCGGCGTTCAAGCTTTCTCTCATTTGAACGCATAGTTCCCAATACTTCCTCCAATTCTTCCCTCTGTGCTTGGAGCTCGTCCTGCTGCGCAAGCAGTTCCTCATTTTGAGCAAGCAAATCCTGCTCTTTTTCCTGCAGCGTTCTCACCATTTTACTAAAAGCAGTAGACAAAACAGCCAATTCATCCATTCGCTCCTGTCCTACATGCAATTCCGCCTTTCCTCCCCTTGCAATTTCCTCAGCGGCATTGGCAAACTGAGTGAGCGGCTGCCCAATTTTCTTGAACATAATCCGGATCATTCTGAACAAGATAACCAGAATGACAACAAGAAAGAGAAAAAACCCTGTTTGTATGTAGGATTGTTTGATGATTAGGCTCTGAACTCTGTCATTAAGCTCCTTATGGAGGTTTTGCAGATAGTCGTGTGTTTCATCCTGAAAGGAATTTATCCTTGCAGTTGCGCCGGAATCTGCCAATTTGATAACTTCATCCATACGGCCTGCTTCAAAATATTCTATTGATGCGGGAAGCCTTTCAATGAAATAAAAATCTGCAAATTCATCCATTTCCTTTCCAAATGCCTTGTCCTCAGGCGTTGCAGCGATACGGTTGTATTCACTTATAAGCTTTCTGATCCCGGGCCTTAAGGAAGCAGCCTGGTTTTTCAATTCAGAATTGTTATAGGCAAAATAGCCTCTGACATTGAAAAAGACCAGATTAAAGTCATGATCGATTTGCTGAACAATTTCTTCTTTTTTGACAAGCTTTTCACGTTCCTTGTAATAAGAGCTGTTCACATGCTCCTGCAGCAAAGTCAGAATAATAGTCCCCGCCAGGAAGAGAAGAGTGAACACTCCCATAAGGGCGATAATCTGTCTGGTAAGGCTCTTTTTTATAAAATGATTAAACTTCATCTGCTATTTCTCCGACCTTCTCCAATAATTGAAGAGGGCTGAACGGTTTAACCATGAAATAATCTGCACCTGCGTTTAAAACCTCTTCCTGTTCATTTTGCTGGCTTTTGGCAGATAACATTAATATTTTCACATCTTTGTTTTGATTCATTCCGCTCCGTACTTTCCTTATGACATCCAGACCGGTAAGGACTGGCATCATATAATCCAGGATGACCAAATCATATTGCTTTTTTTCCATAAGCTGCAAAGCTTCTTCTCCATCTTCAGCTTCATCTACAGAAAAATCCCCATCTTCCAGAGTATCAGAAATAAGCATGCGCAGAATTTCTTCATCTTCAGCTATCAATATCTTTTTCATTTACTTCTCTCCCGGTTGTATGGAGTCAAATGATTTTTTCAAAATAAAATAAGATTTTTTAAGTCTTTCATGGTAATCTGGCTGCTCCCACACATCCCAGGAATAAAAGACTGATTCTTTTTCATGTATCGCGCCTTTTTGCATCTTTGGAAAAGAATCCTTGATGCCATAGCTGTCAGCCGACACTGCACTAATCCATAATCCTTCAATATTCAGGCTGCCGGTAAGGCCTGCTCTCCATAAATCCCCCATTATCTCCTTTTGACTGGGGTCCTTCATATTAAGCAATGCCCATGGGAGTCTGATCTCCATTACTTTTTTATTCCTGCTTATACTAATATCGGTTAAAGAATTGAAGTTTTCAGATCCGGGGTTTGCATTCCCAAACAGTAGTTTGCCGGTCTCATAAGACTTGAATGGTTTCGTTTCCCCAGTTGAAGGAATCGTTAATTCCTTATTCAGTGCTAATCTGATAGGATGAAAAACTCCATTATCCTTTTTGTTTGCATAGCTTTCATTCGGTATCATGTTCAGCATATGGCCATAATGATAATAAAAAGAATCATAGTAGCTGTCGATTAAAAGCCTGGAATGATCCTGTCCGCCTATTTCCGCCAAAAAGTCAACTCCGAAGTCCGTTTTGATCTTGTCCGTTTGACTAATGGGAATGGAGGTCTGGCCTTGTCCTGCAATTGTATCGATCAGTAAATAAGTCTTCTCATTCTTTGAGTCAATGGGATGGTTATAATCTATTCGTATATACAAATGCTCCTCATCAGAAGCAACATACATATCCTTCAAGTAAGAATTCTCATCATCAGAGCTGTAAACAGGTTTCGCATTCAGCCTTTTCCAATCACCTGTATTGCCATCCGCATAAATACCGGCTTCATCTTTCCCAGTTTCAAAGCTTAAAAGGCCAAAATGCTGTTCATTTGTTTGCCTGTTTGACCAATATGGCCGCCGGTCAGGGTTATCATAATCCATCGTATTCCAGGTGCGTTTGAACCATTCATCCTGCCAGGAAAACACCAGTCCGCCTGCATACCCTTCCGAAACGATCGATTCAAGCAGCCGGCTGTTTATTCTTCCTTGCTCTTCTTCGGAATGAAAGCCCTGATTCATTCCTCCAGCGTTTTCATGCGTCATGCCCCTTGAAGAAGGAACGCCGAATTCCGCCACTAGAACAGGCATCTCATGGACAGCTATTAAATCATGAAGATAGCCGGCATAATTATTCTTGTCCCCTTCGGAATCGATAAAATTCACATACTTTTCTTCATAGTTGAGGAAGTCAGGATAATAAGGGTACACATGGTAGGATGCGAACAGTCCGGCATGCAGCTTATCCGTCTTCTTAATATGATTAGGGTTCACTGAGACCATATCCTCCTTAATCGAAGGCTCTGATGGATGGGTCAGCAGATCTGTTGTTACCCAATTTGTAAAGCTCATGGTGTGCTGCCATTGGTAGTGATCCGTTTCATATTTCACGGCATATTCCATCATTTCAGCAAGCCAGATTTCAAAAGGATTTGCATTTTCCGTTTGGAAATAGGTTCCTGAAAATTGCTGCAGGCCATTATGTTTCTCGTTTGTGCCTGCGACCGCCTCTGGATCCCATTCTATTCCAATCATAAAGCCCAGCACATAAGGCGAGATATCATAAGTATATTTACCTGAAGCATGACCTGGCTTCTCGTCAATAACAGCACTACCATGAATGATATCGACCATTTGCTTCATTTCATTTTTGAAATCTGCTGTAACAGCATCTGAATAAGCGTCTTGCTCTTTAACCAGTGTTTCTTCATTAACCCAGACACCATGGAATAAAAATAATGGCTTTTCCGCAATCTGGTTGTATTTATAAAAGGCCTCATAAAACGCAGGCGGGTGCAATGTATATATTCTGATGGCATTGGCATTCATATCTCCAATCGTTTTGAACCACCGGAAATATTCTGCTTCTGTTATTCCTGTTTCACCAGGAAAGGAGCCAGGCTTAGCAATCCCCATATTCACCCCTTTTACCAATAGATCCTCCCAGGTGCCATCTTTTAGAATTTGTATATATTCTTCACCAGTCTTGCTGTTCGTTTGTATTCCAGTGTTGCTGGCTGTTTCGGGCGCATTCTGACTATCCGCGCTTCCCGGCTTGTCCTGCAGCATTTTTTTCATCATTGGAACGTAAGCTTCCCAGTAAAATGAATCGTTCGCACTAAAGTATTCCTTCCACTTCGACAATCCCCTGGTCTGATAAATACCAGGAACTTCTGCTTCGTCTGCATAATCACCTGCAAAATAAAAGGAAGAATAAGCTGTGTTTTTGTGCTGGATCACAGCTGGGAAGGTGACAGGAATTCCAGCGTTCTGCAGTTTGCTTTTTCCTGCTTTTGTAAGAGGCAATGAATAGTCTGCTAATATTTCATCCTGATTTCTTGCCTCGATCACATCAAACCAATACCGATAAGGAGCGTGCGCTTTCTTCCCGAAGTAACCTTCTCCCTTTTCAGTAAACGTGAAACCAACCCCTTCACCATTCAGTTCACTTTCATCAACCACCACCACATAATCCTGCGAGTTCACAAACACCAGGCCGGGACCTTTAAAACCCCAGCTGCCCTCATCATAGTTATCCTTAATCCAAACCGGAACCTCGCTGCTTGATAAATCCGGGAAATATCTGCCTATCCATCCGCTCCAGCTGATGTTCAATAAATTCGTCAGCCGGTGCCGTGCCTCATTTGAGGATGGACCCGCAAAGGTATTGAATTCAGCAATCAGTGTTTTCCCTTTGGATGATAGCAGTGTATCTTCCAGCTGAATGACTTCCTCTTCCTGAAGACCGCCATTAAGACTTGAAGACCGTTCTCCCAGGGGATTGCTTCCATTAAACTCTTCCTCATAAACCCCATACGTATCGGCGAGGTAAAGCACTTGATATTTTTCAAGATTATCAGGGAATGGCTTAATGGAATACTCACTTTTCCTGCCTGGCTTAAAGCCGCTGTAATCATCTTCAATACTATATCGGTCCCCATTTGCTTTAATATATTTTTCATTATTTAAAATCCATACGAGCCCCTTATGCTCCCGGTATGAGTCATCCGGCACGGTCTTATTTAAGATGAACACATTGAGCTCTTGATCCTGCTTCAGCCACCATGTCCAGAAAGGACTTGCAATAACAGCCAAAACTCCAAAAACAATCAAAAAAACGATAGCTTGCCCTTTGGTAAATATTCTCATCCGGAAACACCTTTTCTTTTCATTTCTCCCCAGCTTGTATCACCTTTGATCAGCTGCCAAATCCCTTCACATCTCCAAAAAACCGTTAATGGCCGATACCATAAGGTTTCCGTCATTGAATAGAAAAACAGTTTCATTAAGTCGGAGATTTTCGGGAATTTCCGTAAGCTCCATTCTTCAAGCAGCACAGCAGCCATTGAGAAAAGTGAGCCGTACAAACAAGAAAGCAGGAAAATCAGGATGGCGAACTCCAGATAGATGCCTCCTAAGAATAAGGATACAATAACATATAAATACCCCAATAATTCTACAATCGGTCCTATAAATTCTACAATCCAAAAGTAAGGGAATGAAACAAAGCCTATCAGACCATATCTTGCGTTGAACGTCATCTTTCTGTGTGTCCACAAACTTTCAAATAAACCGCGATGCCATCGGCGCCTTTGCCTTCTAAGATAAGTCATGCTTTCAGGAACTTCTGTCCAGCAAACAGGGTCAGGCACATAGACAATTTTCTTCTTTTGCTTTTTATCCCTGATAAGCCTGTGAAGCCTTACGACAAGTTCCATATCCTCACCAACCGTATTGGTTTTATAGCCGCCTGCTTCAATGACCCATTGCTTGGAAAAAACACCGAAAGCTCCGGAAACGATCAGCAGTAGATTATGGCGGCTTAACCCGATCCTTCCCATTAAAAAGGCCCTTAAATATTCAATTATCTGCATAACCACCAAAGGCTCACTGGCTAAGCCGACCTTTAAGATATTTCCGTCCTGTATTTCACACCCATTTGCAATCCGAATGCTTCCGCTTGAAGCAATGACTTCCCCATTTGAATCCATGATAGGCTTCATTACCTTTAAGAAGGCATCTCTTTCCAGTACAGAATCGCCATCCAATGAACAAAAATAAGGATAATGGGAAAAATTAATCCCCGCATTCAACGCATCTGCTTTTCCGCCATTCTCTTTATCTATCAAATATAGATGCGGAAGGGAAGCGGACTGATATATTTTTTTTACAGTTTCTGTCTCAACCATCTTTCTGACTGCTGGATTAATTTCTCTCATATCATAATTCTCAATCAGCTTGTCCATGGTAGCATCTTTAGAACCGTCATTAACCACAATAATCTCAAATGAAGGATAGTCAATACTCAGAAGGGAACGGACACTGGCAACAATGCCGGCTTCTTCATTATATGCTGGAACAATGATGGAAACCGGCTTTGCGAAGGTTTCATTCATATATTCGTCAAGTGTCTGATTCCGGTCCAGCATATATTCTTTTCTTAACTGAAATACAGAGATTAATAAAATGATTGAATAGAAGCTGATGACAAGCACCATATAGGCTGCTATAAACATTGCGAACCCTACTATTATATTTCCCCAAATCAAAGCCATGATTAAACGAAATCTCCTTTATTCATCCATTCCCAAGCCATATCCTTTGCATAAGCATCATTTGAGGTTTCCAGCACAAGCTGCAGTTTTTCCCTTCCGTCCGGAAAAAGCATAATGGACTGTCCAGCCTGAGATCGCACCCACCAGGATGCATCATGGAGAAGTTCCAATAAATATGGCAGCAGTTCCGGCTCTTTTAGGGATCCAAACAGCTTCGCGGCCATCATTCTCTCTTTCCAATCGCCGGAATGACGCAGTTTCAGATAGGGGGATAGGTCCTTAACCACACCTAAAGAGGAGAGGGCCTTCACAGCTCGCAATCGTGTCTCTCCATGATAGCTTGCATAAACCGATTCAATAAAATTTACATATTTTAAATCTTTTCTGATTCCAGCAGCATCGACAACAGCATATTTCAATTGTTTTCCTGCCTGATGAAAACCTAAAATAAACTCGCAGAACTTATGATCATTCAGCCGCAGAATAATATTTCTTAATTCACCATCCGAAAGATTATCACTATTAGAAAGGAGAAGATCAAAGATCCCTTCATACTGAAATACCGCAAGTATTCTCAAGGATTGCACTCTTTCATCGTGCGATATTCTCTCTTTCATAGCTGTCTCCAGAACATGAGACTGCAATTCTGTTAGATGGAGATCCTCGATATGGAATAGTGCATTCATTCTAATGCTCCATCTTCTGCTTTTTAATTGCCGCTGAAAGTAATTTCGCAGATGGCTATCAGCAAACTCCCGAAGTTTCTCCGTTTCATCTTCTCCTGTTAAATAAGCTGCGAACTTTGAGAGGAGCTCTTCAGCAGCCTTCTTTTTTATATCACTATCCAAATGGAGATGCCGGCTTATTTTTCCTTCTGAAATATATTCAAATATCTGCGGACTCAGCATTTGAATGCTCTCATTAATTTTCCTTCGAATTCTATGCTCCATCCATTTTCTTATGACCAGGTACAGGAGAATAAGCATTAATAATCCTAAAATTACAGCAGCTGATACGCCAAGAAGATATATTTCATTCTTCAGCATCTAAGTTAACCTCTTTATTAAGCGCTGAATTCTTGCTTCCAGTTCTGTCAGGCTAAATGGCTTTGTCACATAATCCTCAGCACCCAGTTTCAATGCACGGGCGATATCATGCTCACTTTTTCGTCCGGTCAGCATAAGGACATGAATATCCTTTGCTCTTTTTGACTTTTTCACTTCGTGCATCACCTCAAGACCATCCATGACAGGCATAATCCCATCAAGAATAAGAAAATGAGGGCCTTTCTCCTCTATTCGATTGGAATTAAGAAATTTCCGGCCGTCTTCAAAAACCTTTATATCAAGTTCTGCATGATTAAGCTCCATATTGCTTAGAACCTTTGTTAACATCATTCTTATAATCGGATCATCGTCAATAACAGATACATGAAGCTTTTTCTTATTTTGCGCAAAAGAATCGAGTTTACAGCATTCCACCCGGGCTCTTCCCTTTTGCTTGGCTTCATAAAGGGCCTGGTCTGCTGCTCTAATAATGATGTCTCTCTCCATTTCTGGCTCATCAACCATAAATACCCCAGCAGAAAAAGTAACGCTGAATGCATTCTCTCCCTCTGCAAATCGTTTTTCCGAAAACCCTTTTAATATCTTTTCAAGGGCTGTTTTGCTTTCGTTCCCGTTGGCACCAGAGAATAAAATGATAAATTCCTCGCCGCCATAACGGAATACATAATCTGTTTGGCGTACATTTTCCTTTAAATACTTTGCAAATTCAACAAGGACCTTATCTCCTGTTTGATGGCCATATGCATCATTAACTTTTTTAAAAAAGTCAATATCCAGCATAGCCAGAGAGAACAGGCGTTGATTTCTTGATAACTCATTCATAAATATTAGTAAACTATCATGAAAAAACCTTCTATTATATACCCGTGTTAATTCATCAATCATAGATGACTGATCAAATAATTTTTTATTGTCCATATGCCGTTCAATTTTTACAAGAAATTCCTCAAGGTCAATCGGCTTGGATATGAAATCATCCGCACCCATTTTATATGACTTTATCCTGGTTTCACGATCTGCTTTTACACTGATCATGATCTTCGGAATATACTTGTTTCGAGTATGATTTTGTATATCTTCTAATAACTGAAAACCACTCTCTCCATCCAGATTAATATCTATTATTAAACAATCTGGACGATGGTCATAATATTGTTCTTTAGCAACATCCAGCTCGGTACTGGCAATGACCATCCAGCCCTTTCTTTCCAGAGCATCTTTAAGGAGGATCAGCATGGAGATATCATCATCAATCAGCTGAATTAGAGGGGCGTTTTCAACCCGTATGGGGTTCTGCTGCTTGACCGTTTGGAAATGTTCATATTCATAGCTCATTTCGATTAAATCGAATAAATAATTTCTCAGGTCTTTTTTATCCCATTCTTTCATTTCCTGTCTTTCAATATCCGCCATTAATCTGTCTGCCAGCTGATGAAGACCAGTAAGCTGTATAGTACCAGCAGTACCTTTCATGGAATGGAGGAACCTGTATACTTCTTCATTACTGATAGATTCAAATAGATTGCCATCAAACCAGGATGCAATCTGCCTTTTTATTTTTTCAAATAATAGAACTTTATACTTTTCCAGCTCCATTATCTACACCTCGTTTTTTAAAAGCAGTTCTCTGGTTAAAGTGAATCTATATTTTTCAATTTAGAGCCTAAACCATACCTGCTAATTAGTATTGAATGAAAAAATATGTTTCTATAACAAATATCTTCCATAATTTTAGTCTAAATCATTAATAGTATCCATACAAACCTGGATGTACTGAAAAATATTTGCCTATTTCTGCAGAAGACTAAGGGAATAGCCCTCATCCAAAAATGGAGTTGAAATTTATAATTTCTGCTGAAATAACATTAGTGGATTCAATTACTATAGATGATAAAGCTAATGAATGTAAATAAGATTAGAGATTTTAAGCCTAAATACAAGGACAGAATAGGCCCTGCTTTTCTTCATTTTTCCTCTCACAATGCTTTGTCAAAATCTTTTATCCAGGTTAACTATTGCCTCCTCCAAAAAACACTTCATGATAAAAGATAAAGAATCCAACTCAAACCATTTGAGCTGGATTCTTTATCTTTGTGGAGAACCGGGGGTATAGTAATATGGCGGCACTTTTAGCCATCCTCTTTTCCTCATCAATGTTTTTACAGTTGCTCCTATAGCAGTCCATTCTAAAAAAAATTGAGTCCACATGAGGCCTAAATCACTGCGGATAGAGTCTACCTGTCCTTTAGCACATGCTTGTGAACAGGTTACTAATTTAAATGCGACCCCATTTGCAATTTCATCATCTGTTAACTTGACACCTAAAGGAACATCTTTCGGGCTTGAATTAGGCTTTGAAGAAGTTACGTCAGGCAAAGGAATTCCTTCGTTTTTCATAAAATTGCTTACCCTTTTTACCTGTGTCTCACATACCTTTACTACATCTGTCAGCATTTCCCGCACTTCATCATCCGCTGTTGTGTTCAATCCCAATTCTTCGTACCTGATAAATTCTTCAATTAAAGTTACATACTTCCATAGGTCTCCAACTTCTATCACATGTAAGAGAGATTTAGGTTCATTTGTATTATCAAATGAAATTCTGAGCATATTAAAAATTGCTTCCAACGCGTTAGGCATCTTCTTACCTCCTCATTATATATGTTGTGTAGAGGCAGAAAGAAAATACAAAGATTTAGATGCACTGGTTATATTAATTTCCACTTGAAAATAATTAGAAAAAGATAGGGTGAATTATATGGCTTTTGAAGAGGGACTGGCAAAGTCTGAAAAAGCATATCAACAGTTTACAGAGATAAGCGCTGCATTCGCGGATATCCTTAAGAACGATTTTATTACAACATGGCAATGGTGGTTTGGACTGGCTTTGTTTATCATTCCCTGGCTGGTATGGTTTAAGTACAGGAAAAAGGACAGCACTGGGCGTCTTCTCTTAGCTGGCTTATTAAGTATAATTTTATCCCTTACAATAGATCTGGCAGCATTATCTTTGGGGTTATGGTCCTATCCTATGATCATTATTCCTCTGGCACCATTTCTATTTTTACCGTACCACTTTTCTTTAGCACCGGTAGGAATAATGTTTGCTCTCCAGATAAAGCCTCAAATGAATAGCTTGTTAAAAGGAATCCTTTTCTCTGCCATTGCAGCTTTTGGAGGAATGAATTTCTTTAATGCCATTGATTTTTATAATCCAAAAAGCTGGTCTACTTTATATGATTTCGTCATTTTCCTTACACTTTACTATGCCGGATATTGGATAACGAAAATGGAAAGTTTACAGGGACTGGATAAAATAAAATCTGAAGGAGAGTAAAATGGAAAAAATAAAAGACTTTCTTAATTTCGGAAAGTCTTTTTTACATCTAAAGTGTACCTTTAACAGCCTATAGTAAAATCAATCTACAATTGCCGTATCACTTCCGATTTTACAGTGATCATCCCTTCTCTCTTCCCAATTGAAGAAAGACTGCAGGCAATCAGGAATTGGGCAGCGTAGTAAGTTGTCATGATGAAAACATCTGAAAGAACAACGCTTGAAACAAACATATTCCAAGAAAGAATGGAATCCGAGATAACAAACAAAAGGCTCCCGGCAATGGCCCATTTACTTCCGGTCAGGATGGCTGATAACGCCATTATTGAAATGACCAGCATGTAGGCAATAACAGGCATCACCAGCGTATCATTTCCCTCAGCAGCCAAGGATGAAATCAGCTGGCGGCCAACAAGCCAGGAATATAAACCAATCGGGATTATGGCAGCCAGCCGCAGCTTAGTGATATGCGCCATTTTCAGGAATCCAGTCAAATAGAAAAGATGGCCAACCAGGAAAGCCCCAAGTCCGGCAACAAATGACACCGCAATGAATCCATCCCCGAGCATGCAGAAAAATAAGCCCATAATGACTAAACGCAATGCCGGCGAAGGGCTGGCAGGGAGCTTACGGAATGCATAAATAATAATTAGTGCCATTGGAATCAGCTTGAAGACAATCTTCAATGCCAGGGGCTCATGCGGAATAATGAAAATATACAAAATAGACATTAGTCCTATTAAAATAGAAATCTGCCAATTTTTCAAAATAAATCCACATCCCTATCTCTCAAAGATAACACTTTATTTTATTAGGAGTCATTACAAACACCTAAACCCGTTTCAGCTTTCTATGGGGTTTTGGCGGTAATTGAACACGTATTTCATCATCTGGTTTTACTTCTCCGCTCTCCAAAACAACACCCATTATTCCAGCTTTCCTTATTAGGTTTCCGTCTCTATCCTGGTCAATAACAGCCTTTAAAAGACCAGGCTGAAAATGATCAATCTGAGCACAAGGATTGCGTAATCCAGTTACCTTAATAGCGGCAGATATCCCAATAAATAAAATACTGTCAGCAGGCAGTTCAAGAAGATTGATTCCCGCGGTTGTAATATTTTCACCCATTTGGCCAGGTTCAATATGGAACCTTTCTGCTAACTCCTCAAATAACTCACTGTGGATTAGATGAACCTGCCTTAGATTCGGCTGGTCAGGGTTTTGTGCCACCCTTGACCGGTGTTTAATCGTTGAACCAAAATGGGCATCCCCTTCAATCCCCAAACCCTTCACCAGTTTTATGATATTTTGATTTTTTTTACTGAAAGTGTGCCTTTTGCTTATGCTTACCGCTATGACTGTACCCACAAGTGAATATTTCTCTATTCCATCCTGCATTTATTCCACACAGCCTTCCTATTCTTTAGACTCCTTTTACTTATTTATTCCATAAAAAATTAATTAGTCCTTCACTCCAGTCCATTATGTTCACCATTGTTTATAAACGATAAGTTAAAAATAATGATTAATGCTTCCTGAAAACTTATAAAATCACACATATAAAAATAAGTAATTAGGAAACATAGACATAACTAACACGCAGTTAAAAGGGGTACATTTGCCGTGGAGGAAAACCGGATAAAAGAATTCGATCATATTGTCAAAATGGGTAAAGAGGGACAAAAAGCTTTAAATCATTACTGGGTGGAATACAGCATTTACACTTCCTTTGAATATTGGTTTATGGTTATGCTATTTATTATTCCTTTAATTGTGTTATTTTTCAAAATTGATAAAAGAAAAATATTTTTCATGGGATTTTATGGTTATAGCATTCATATGCTATTTGGCTATATCGACTTGTACAATAAAAATTCCGGGCTGCTGAATTACCCTTTTCCTATGATTCCAATGGTTCCAGGTTTATCTCTTGACTCCAGTTTCGTTCCTGTCACATTTATGCTTGTTTATCAATGGACTTTAAATCATAAAAAAAATTACTATGTCTATACTGTGCTGACTGCTGGCGTGTTAGCATTTGTTTTTAAGCCTCTTCTTATAGGTCTCGGTCTATTCAGGCTATACGGGAGCACGAATAATTTTTTTCTTTTTGTATGTTACCTAATCGTAATTATATTAGCTAAGGTGATTACGAACGTTTTTTTATGGACAGAGAGTAAATTTAATAACCATAATCATTCAAATTAAATGTGGATGATTTATTTCATGGTGTTCTTTTATTTATAATACATTCCAGTTGTGTACTAATATCCGCTGCCTTTTTGAGACTGGCACAGAGTCAGATTTACATCAACAATAAAAATAAAGTCATGCCGCCGTAATGGCAGCATGACTTTATTGTGCGAGATAGCAAGGTAAGTTTGCAAAAACTTGATTAACCTTCCAACTCATTTAAGTTCCGATTATTCTTTAGTCGATCCAATATTTTGATAAACCCAACAAAACCTCTAATAGTGAATAAGGTAAAATTAACACTGCTAAAGGTATGGAAAATGGACCATTTTCTCCACTTGAATAGTCTGGTGTTTTTCTCAAAGTACCATTGGGCGATGCTCATTGGGACACTGAATATCAAACTTTTGAGGAATATATTTCTTAATTTGTCATGGTAAGAAATTTTAACCCAAATCACACTTAAAAGCGGGAAAAACAAAATATCATAAATCAGGTTGGTTTTAAAAATTCTTGAAAAAGGGCGTACCGGGTATTCAACTCTTTTCGTTCCCACAACATAAGCGTCAACCAGAGTGGCAAGGACGCCTTTCGAGAAAAAAATAACTAATGTCTCCCTCATTTTTTTACCCTTAAACAAAAATGGAACCGAAAAAATGCACAATCCGAGAAGCAGGTTCAATAATTTTTTCTCCATTAAGATCAACCTTTCCTATTGCAGATAATACTAAATTCACCCTTTTAGATCATATTTATTCTCTGAACCTGTTCATCTTCAATCTCACTCAAGGTTTTCTTCACTCATCCATGATAAAAAATAAAGCTGCCCTCTGGCAGCTTGACCCAAATATACAATTAATGATGATGGTGATGGTGATGGTGTTCATACCCGTGTTCTTCCGCATACTTACGGAAATTTTCCAAGTCCTGCATTCCTGTCGAAGTGCCGTCCAGTGCTTGGTTCATACGCTCGAGCAGGACTGTTCTTAACTTTGGATGATACCCAAAATATTCAGCAATATCTATGGAGATATGAGGATAGTTTTCATTAAACTGTTCGGCCATTTTGTTCATTCTCTCCATTAAAATGCCGGTAAACAAGAAATATGGCAGCATGATGATTCTTTTTGCGCCCAGTTTGATGCAGCGCTCTATCCCATCATGCACAGTCGGCGTCGTGACACCCATGAAGGCACATTCAACGGCTGATACATTCACCTTTTCCCACAGTAATCTGCTGATCTTATAAAAATCAGCATTTGCATATGGATCGCTGCCGCCGCGACCGATTAATAAAATGGCCGTATCATCATGCCGTTTTTTCACATCTAAGCCGGTTTCAGCTAGTCTTGTTTTTAATATTTCAAGGACCTCCTCATGGACCCCTATTGTCTGGCCGTATGTAAACTGAATATCCGGGAAATGCTCTTTGGCATGTTCAATTTCTGCTGGAATGTGGAGTTTGGAGTGGCCGGCATGCAATAGGATGATGGGAATGACATGGATTTCATCTGCACCTTTTTCAACACAAAGCTGAATTCCATCTTCAATATTTGGAGATGCAAATTCCAGGAAACAGGTCTCAACCAACAGGGCTGGGTCTATGGAGTCTCTCATTTGATCGACGAATTGACGGACTTCTTCATTCCCAGCTTCCATCCTGCTGCCATGTCCGACAAATAAGACAGCTTTTTTCATTGTTCCTTTTCCTTTCTTGTATTTATCGATTCCTTTAATGCGGTTTTCATTGCGTTTGCGTTCGCCGTGTTCCATGGAGTAAATGATTGAATCATCTTTCACTGCTTCATGAACAATGTCCCGGGCTGTTTCTTCCTGCTGGACCGAATACCAGGTTCCTTTCGGGTAATCAATGACGACGCATTTATCTTTGCAGCGGCCGTTGCAGCGTGTACGGGATGTATGAATATGCTCGTCTAAACGGTTTTTCCGGATTTCATCCCGAATTTGCTGTGTGACTTTTTCTGCGCCTGCACCCATACAGGTTGCGCCGTTGCAGATAAGCAAGTGACGCTGCATTTGGGTTAGGTTCCAGGTTGTCATTAGGTGCCCTCCTTCAATAATTTTTTGCTTAAAAATGATGCCCGATTTCAGCACGGGGCACTTGCTTTCCGTGGGGCGTGCGGTGAGCCTCCTCGGCTTCCCCTGCGGGGTCTCTCACCTGTCCCGCTGCTCCCACAGGAGTCAAGTGCCCTCCGCTCCAATCAACTCAGCGGTTAAACTTAGGTTCTACTCCAACAAAATGTAAAAAATCAACCTAGTTTTTAAAAGCCTCCGGATAAAAACCTTTTGCCAAAACCTCAAGGGCTTCCCCAACACGAACTCCTTCAGATGCTGCTGATAAAGGCAGGATGACAAAGCGTTCGTTTTGTACAGCAGGTGTCTGGCTTAAAGCCGGATCCTTTTTAAGGAAATCTATTTTTTGTTCTGCAGTTGTTGAACCATAATCAATCACTACAATGACATCAGGCTGGCGTTCTACTGCATCTTCTTTTGAGACGGTGGCCCAATTTCCTTTTACATCCCCGAAGACGTTGTGTCCGCCTGCCATAGTTACAAGTGTATTCATGAAGTTTTGTGTCGCTGTGAATACATCTGTTTCACCGCTGTCGTAAACCAGGACATCCAGCTGCTCTTTTACTTCAGGTAATTCGGATGTAATGGCTTCAATCTCTTGATTCATTTGACCAATTAGTTCTTCACCGCGTTCTTCTACCCTGAAAATTTTTGCGATATTACGAATGTCTGAATAAATATCTTCTATGGTTGGAGCTGCTTTCACAGATGATGATTGTAAGTAGCTGTTAATGCCTAATTCTTTCAGTTCTTCACGTGTTCCAATGTTTTTCTCATTGAAGGCACTTTCCCATCCCCCATATAGAAAGTCTGCTTCTTCTGATATGACTTGCTCTTTTGAAGGGTACTGCTCAGCTAATACTGGCACTTTGTCGTATGCCTCCTGTAATGGCTCATAAATCTCGTTATCCAGAAATGCAGTACCGGCCATTGAATCTTCTAAACCAAGTGCCAGCATGATTTCAGTCACATGCTGATTTAATGATATAGCACGCTTTGGCGCTTCTTCGTATTCATTCACAAACCCTTCATTTTCAATAACCACTTTCTCCATTTGCTCCGCTTGTTCACTTTTCACCTTTGCTGTGTTTACCTCTTCTGCTGAGCATGCGGTCAATATTAATGCGGCCGCTAAGACCAGAAATGCCCAAATTCTGCTATTTTTCATGTTCCATTGGTCCCTCGATTCGATTTTAATCGTTTGTGTAAAAAAACAAATGAAGCTTTTTTGTAAATGGGTTTTTCGAAACACCTGCCAGCATACGGAATACTTCTCTTAATGTCTCTTCTGTCAGGACTTGCTCCGGTGTCCCCGCCGTATATAGAGCTCCATGGTTCATGACAAGGAGTTCATCGCAATACCCGGCTGCCAGGTTTAAATCATGGAGGGCTGCCACAATCGTGATCGGCAGCTCCTTCACTAAATCCATTAACTGATATTGATGTTCAATATCCAGGTGATTGGTTGGTTCATCCAGAATTAATATGTTTGCCTGCTGTGCAAGGGCGCGTGCGAGCATCACCCTCTTTTTCTCGCCTCCGGATAATTGGCTAAACGTGCGGTTTTCCAAGTGGAGCACATTTGCGAGCATCATGCTTTCTTCCACAATGGCAAAGTCCTCCTGGTTATCTGCGGCAAGCCATTTTTTGTATGGCGTTCGCCCCATCATGACTAAATCTTTTACCGTAAAATCAAAGAGCACCGGTGTTTCCTGACTTACAACAGCTAACTCCTGAGCAAGCTTTTTCTGAGAAATATCGAGAATATCTTTTTCATATAACGTCACTAAACCGCTCGTTTGTTTTAAATGACGATAAATGATTTTTAGCATCGTAGATTTTCCGCTGCCATTCGGTCCAATGATGCCAACGAATTTCCCCTGTTCCACCGAAAAAGTGATATTATTTAAGATTTGCTTGTCCGGCACTGAAAAGGACATATTTTTGACCTGGATCATCCTTATTCACCGTCCCCAAAAGAATATCGCTTTCGCCTAAGCATCCAGATAAAGAATGGGCTTCCGCAAATAGCGGTAATGATCCCGATTGGCATTTCTTCAGGCGCCATTACTATACGTGCAGCCATATCAGCCCAAACTAAGAAAATGGCACCCATCAGGGCGCTTATCGGGAGAACCACTTTGTAATTAGACCCCACCATCATTCGCACGATGTGAGGAATAATCAGTCCCACAAAGCCAATGCTTCCGCTGACGGCGACGACCACACCGGTCAGAAGGGATACAAAGAGAATGATAAAAATGCGAAACAGGTCCAGATTAACGCCAAGTGTCGCGGCCGTTTCCTCTCCAATCAATAAAGCATTAAGCTGCCGATAATTCATGATCAGCAAAATAAAAACCAGCAGAAGCGAAAAAAATGGGATGCCAAGATTGGACCATTTCGCGCCTGCGAGACTGCCGAGCATCCAATGCATGACCGCTTGAATGCCGCCCTGCTGCTTGGACATCATCAGCATAAAATTGGTAATGGCGGATAACACCATCGAAACTGCAATCCCTGCCAAAAGCAGACGGATGACCGATAAGCGGCCATTGACACGTGCTAAAATAAACACGATCATCACCGCAAAGATGGCCCCTAAGAATGCGGCAAGGGAAATGGCATAGACCCCTAAAACGCTGAATGCACCGAGTAAAATGACAGATGCAGCTCCAACGGATGCTCCGGAAGATACTCCGAGAATGTAAGGATCTGCTATCGAGTTTTTCACTAATGCTTGAATGGCCGCCCCGCATATGGCCAGTGCAGCACCTGCTATGGCCGCAAGCAGAATACGTGGGAATCGTATATCCCAAATAATAACCGTCTGTGCCTTAGAAGCATCTGTTGCTATGAATATCCCCAGCTTGGAGAAGATCACTTCCCAAATAAGGCGCGGGGTAATGTCCACAGATCCTACCATCACCGCAAAAGTCATGGATGCAAGCAGCCCCGCGGCCAGAACAGCCATCAGCAATGCAAACCGCGGCCTGGTCATATAAGCTTCACAGGCTCCCAGCTGATGATTGCCGCATGGAAAGGATACCGGTATACATATTGGCCATTCTCTTTGGAAATATATTGTTCAAGTGCGGCTTCCACATGTGCTTGATCAAATTGGGGAGATAAAATTTTCTTGCTTTGGGCTTCAACTAACTGCTGCCATGAATCAAAACGATGCTCACGCTCAAGCTTAATCATTTCACAATCTGCATAAATGCCTAACTGGTACAGCATATTGACGATCATGATATAATCCCTGCGCGGGTATTTAATGTCATAGCCAAACTGCTCATCCAATAGAACGTAATGCGGCTGAATAGGGCCAGTCGTTAAGCCGATTATGGCACGCTTTGCTGCCAGCCTGTTCATTTTCTTCAGCGCTTCATTCATTTCATACATTCGATAAAAGCAGTTCACCCCCACCACGACATCATGCGGCTCCAAGTGTGCTTCTTCCCATTTGCTGTGGACAAACTGGACAGGGGCACCCTCTTCAAAGTACTGCTTTAAATAAGCGAGCACACTCTTTGAACCATCAACCAGCGTTAAACTTCTGACATCCTGGCTGAGCGGAAAGGTATAGTTGCCCCATCCCGGACCGAATTCAATACAGCTTGAGTCTTCCGGGATATGAGGCTTCATTTTTTCGTAGATGGCTTTGGCATACTCATCTGTTTGCTTGTATTTTTTTTTCTTCATGGACTGCATCCAAAAAGCTTCTTCGAGCTCATCATCAACCATTCGCTCCGGCATCCTGCCATGCCAATCCAGCATGCCCTCCTTCCAGAGCTTCTCAAAGTCGTATTGCATAGGGGATTCTTTTATCATTGAATTTCTCCTCAATTTCCAAAACCTAACTGGACAAGGTCCTAAATATACTGTCCGGCTGCTTAAAACTCCAGCCCCTTCATGGCTTTAACATCCTGCTCGGCATAATAATGCTTGGTAGCATCGATGGTTGACACTAAATCGGCTAAATCGAGAATGGCAGGATGTGCAGAACGCCCTGTTATAACCAGATGCATTCTTTTTGGACGGTTTTCAATGGCTTCTAACACCTCAGATAACGGCAGCACATCGTCAATTGGAAACCGTGTAATGGCCAGGGCATTATTCAGTTCGTCCAGCACTAATACATCTGTTGTTTCATCTTTTAATTCTTCTTTTACCGTCTGCCAGGCGATTGCAAGTGCTTCGCGATGCTCCTCCGGTGTTTTTGTCCATGTAAACCCGATTCCTAGTTGAACAGTTTCAACACCAAGTTTCCTTAGTGCCAGCTGTTCACCATATGTACGTTCCGGTGATTTAATAAACTGAAAGTATTTCACCTTCATGCCGCGGCCAATTGCTCTTAATGCGACACCAAGCGAAGCGGTTGTTTTTCCTTTGCCATCGCCTGTATAAACTAACAGCATCCCTTCTTGTGCCATAGAACATTCCTCCTTAAAGCCAGGTTGTCTTTTCAGCAAAGTGTGTACGCTTTTTCTCGGAAGCAATTTCTTCTGCCGGGTAGCCGATGCATAGTGTTCCCACTAATTGCTCCTGCTCAGATGCACCGATAAAATCATGCAGTGCGGTATCATGCACCAGGCCAACGCCTCTTGTACGCCATACCATGCCTAACCCCAGCTGTTCCGCCATCAGCCACATCGACATGATGGCACTGCTTACGGCAAAGACATTATCTTTTGTCGCCCCTTCATCTCCTTCCACAATGGCAGATGTTACGACTATGATCAGGGGTGTGTTCGTAATAGCTTTCATGGAACTCTCCACTAAATTCGGCTTTGTGGGAAAACGTTTTTGCAAGTAATCAAGTGCCACCTGTTCGTAGCGTTTTAAGCTTTCTTCCTGCAATACATAGAAATGCCATGGCTCACGCATGCGGTCATTTGGTGCATATGTGGCTGCTGCTAATAATGTCTCGATTTTGTCTCGTTCTACTTCGCGGGATTCAAAGTTTCGAATCGCACGGCGTTTTTTCAAGGCTTCTAACATAATTCATGCTCCTTTTCTATAAACCAGGCAATTTGATCCCGCACTCCTACCACATCTCCAACCAAGATCATCGATGGATTTGAGATGCCATGGTTCTGGATATCCTCTGCAATCGTTTCAAGTGTCCCTGTAATCGTCCGCTGATTGGCAGTTGTGCCCCATTCAATTACAGCGGCAGGGGTTTTTCCGCTTTTGCCATTGGCTATTAAGCTTTTCGTAATGTGAGCAATATTGCCAATGCTCATATAAAAGGCGACCGTGTCAATTTGAGCAAGCGCAGACCACTTTAAAAAGTCCTGCTCCTTTTCAGCGCGGCCATGGCCTGTCACAATGGCAAAGCTTGCCGCATGATCACGGTGTGTCACAGGAATCCCTGCATATGCAGGCGCAGCTATCCCGGCGGTTATACCAGGTACGATTTCAAAGGGGATACCCGCTTCCCGCAAAATTGCCGCTTCTTCTGCGCCCCGTCCAAAGACAAAAGGATCGCCTCCCTTTAAACGAAGTACCTTCCAGCCAAGCTTTGCCTGTTCCACCAGCACCCGATGAATTTCATCCTGAATCAGTCCATGTCTGCCCGGCTCTTTTCCGCAATAAATAAGCTCTGCATCTGCTTTTGCATGTGTTAAAATTTCCGCATTCACAAGACGGTCATATAAAATCACATCAGCCTGCTGAATGCACTCCAATCCGCGAATCGTCAGCAGTTTAGGGTCACCTGGTCCAGCTCCAACAATATAGACAAATCCGCTCATTGCTTTTCTCCTAAACGCTTAAGCAGCCAGGCTTCACATTTTTGCTTATCGCCTTGCTGCATCCACTCCAAAACTTGAGGATCCAAAAGGTCTGCCAATAGCTGCTTTTTCTCATTCCCCGTGAACTTCACTAAGATTCGCTGACGGGCTTCCTTTAAAAAAGATACATACTGCGCGTAATGCTCTCCATATTGCTCTGCTAATTCTGACTTTACGCTGCGTGTCAGGCCCGGGCTGGCGCCAGATGTAGATACGGTCAAGACGAATTCCCCGCGGCGGACAACTGCGGGATTAATGAAATCAACACGGCCCTTTGCATCTGCACGGCTGAGCAATTGCCAATGCTGTGCGGCTTCTTCCACTGCATTGTTTACTTCTTCGTCATTTGTTACGGCAAAAATCAGGGCCGCGTCATCTAAATCAGCTGGTTCAAAGGATTTTTCTTTCCAAGTCACAAGTCCTCCATGGATATACTGCTGTAATTTTCCAGTAACCTCCGGGCTGATCACAGTAACTTGCGCTTTCGTTGGCAGGAGTGCTTCTGCCTTCTGGCGTGCCACATGGCCACCGCCAACAATGACCACCTTTTTATAGTCAAGATTCATTAATAACGGGAAATAATTCATGTTCTGCCTCCAAACAAGCTGCCAGCCAATTTTTCACGAGCTGTGGATTCGATGCAAAATGAAAGTGTGTATAGCCGGCTACAAGATTATCAGTTAAATAGCCTTCCTTCTGAGAGCGGAAACGGCCCTTGCTGAAATAGGCGGGTGAAGGATGACCCCCTTCATATGCCGAGTAATGGAATTCATGCCCTTTTGCCAGCTCTCCTTCATTCATTAGAAAGTTGCCCGGAACACCTGTAATTTCCCGATACCCGAGCGCAGCCAATTTATCCTGCATCCTCACCCGGCCCGGAATCACACCGATCATCGGGAAAGCCTGTCCCTTTCGATCCACGATTTCTTCTGTTAAATACATAAATCCGCCGCATTCTGCCAATGTCGGCAGACCCCGCTCCAGCGCGGCCGTGATGGAAAGCTTCGCTGCTTCATTTTTTGCCAAAGCTTCAGCAAACTCTTCAGGAAAACCGCCGCCTATATAGAGCCCTTGCGCTTTTTCGGGAACCTCTTCATTTTGCAATGGAGAGAAGAAATGCAATATGGCTCCATGGGCACGCAGCAATTCCAAGTTTTCTTCATAGTAAAAATTAAAGGCCGCATCTCTGGCAACCGCAATATGTACTTCCTGTCTTTCTGGCTGTTCATCAAAAATCGAAGAGGTGACCTCCAGGACTTGGGCTTTCGTTAGTTCCAGAAGCTGATCAATATCTACTGTTTTTTCAATCGCTTCTGCCAAACTTTCAAAATAGGAATCTAAATCACCGCGTTCTATGGCCGGCACCAGCCCCAAATGACGGCTTGGCATGCTGGCTACAGCTCCTTTTGGGAGATATCCAATGACAGGAATTCCGCATTCTTGTTCAATCGCTGATTTGACAATGTCAAAGTGGCTTTTGCTTCCTAATTGATTAGCAAGGACACCAACGATATGGGAGCTGTCATCAAGCATTTGAAAACCTTTAACAATCGCAGCTGCACTTCTTGCCATACTTGCCGCATTGACAATTAAAATGACAGGACTTTTTGTAATCCCGCTAATATGAGCAGCAGATCCTTCATTGGATAGTGGTGATTTGCCGTCATAAAAGCCCATCACTCCCTCAATTACTGATACGTCTGTATCGCGGCTCGCCCTTGCGACAATTGCCTTCACGGTTTCATGGGACATCATGAAGCTATCAATATTTCGGGAAGCGCGTGTGGTGACAGCTGTATGATACGCTGGGTCAATGTAATCAGGGCCGCATTTAAAGCCCTGTACGGTTAACCCGCGCTTCATCAGCGCACGCATAATGCCGATTGTGAAGGTTGTTTTTCCGACACCGCTTCCTGTTCCGGCCAGAACAAATCGATTCATCCTCTTCCCTCCTCAAAGTGGACTCGTGCAATGCTGATAGTCACATTCCCGCTTTTCTTTTTCTCCAGCAGCAATTCTTTTGCATTTGCATACCTCATGGCCGCCGGCTCACTGACCCCATACGCCCCTGTATATTTAAAGACGGTGTCCGACGGATTCTGCATCGGAATCTCATTCAGCTCTTCAGGTGTGTATGTAACAAACGGCCAGTTATACTTAGACGTTAACTCCAGCAGGCCTGCCTCGTCTTTCTTCAAATTAATAGATGCTACACCCTTGACACTTTTTTTGCTCAATTGCAGCTCCTCTAATGTTTCATCGATGACCTGCTCAATCTCTGCCATTGAGGTTCCGCGATTACAGCCAATCCCTAGTACAATTGATTTTGGACGGTACAGGACCCCGTTTTCAAGCAGCGCCTCTTCATGCGGTTCCATAAGGCGATCTGTAATAAGCAGTGCAGCTTGCGGCTTTGCCTTGATGGCTTCCTCTATTGATGGATAAATCTTTAGATTTTCCGGCAATTCCCGATCGTACGTCCACCAGTTCTTTTCCCCGGTTTCCTGCACGATCGCCACAAGCTCTTCATTGACAACCGATGCACTGACAGGTGTTAATTTTTCTTCGCTATCCCACATCCAGCCAAATTGGGCTCCAAATAAATCGACGGGAATTGTTTTTTGAACATCTGATGCGGTGGTCACAATGGGCACCGCCCCAATCGCATGGGCAAATTCATGGGTTAAGGCGTTAGCACCGCCAATATGACCGGATAATACACTGATCACATACTGGCCTTTGTCATCAACCACTAACACTGCAGGGTCTTTCTTTTTATCGATTAAAAGCGGGGCAATCATGCGAACGACAGCACCGAGAGAAATAATGCAGATAATTCCTTTATACTGCTGGAACAATGCAGGCAATAATAGGCGGACCGTGCCATCAAATAATTGGATCTGGCGCGCTTCTTCATCGCCCTGCTCGAATTTTTTCATATAATACAGGTCTGCATATGGGAATTTTTCCGCATAGCTTCTTGCATGGGCCACCCCATGCTTTGTAATGGCCACAAGGGCATAGGGTTTGCGCTTTTTAATGAATGGCATTTCACCTTCGCGTAAGCTAATCATTTGCCGTCACGCCTTTGCGGAAGCCATGTGTGAACGTTTTGTCATATAGCTTCGAGCGGTATTCTTTTTCATGGATATGCGGGTCCAATGCCCAGCCTGCCAGAATCATCGCATGCTTGCGGATGCCGTTAACACGCATTGCCTCGTCCAGCTCAGACAGTTTTGTGCGGACAATTTTCTGGTCCGGCCATGAAGCACGCTGCACAACCGCAACCGGTGTATTGTCTGCCCATCCGGCTGCCTGCAGTTCTTTTGTGATTTTCTTTGTTAACGTCGCACTTAGAAACATCGCAATGGTACAGTGATGGCTCGCCAATGCCTGTAATTTTTCACGCTCCGGCACTGGTGTCCGCCCCTCAGCCCTTGTTAATATAAG
Organism: Cytobacillus oceanisediminis; assembly: GCF_004366035.1. Classification (GTDB taxonomy): domain Bacteria; phylum Bacillota; class Bacilli; order Bacillales; family Cytobacillaceae; genus Cytobacillus; species Cytobacillus oceanisediminis_C. Next base: position 105,321 of record NZ_SOEE01000010.1, on the reverse strand, counting down.
CGTTTGCGTTAAATCCGGAATCGTCAGCTCTGCCCCTACTGCGGCTGCGGAAGCAAAAACAGAACTGACGCCTGGTACAACTTCACAGCTGATATCGTGCTGTTTTAATAGTGCCACTTGCTCCATCGTTGCCCCGTACATGGCCGGGTCGCCTGTATGTAAACGTACAACCGTTTTGCCAGCATGGACTCGATCAGCAATGCAATCCACCATTTCTTCGAGATGCATCCCTGCTGTGCGGATAATCTCTGCCGACTCTTTTGCTTCCGCCACTAATGTCTCGCTGACAAGGGAGTCGGTATACATGACAACATCAGCCTTATTTAATAGCTTTAAGCCTTTTACCGTAATTAAATCGGGATCTCCAGGTCCTGCTCCGATAATCCAAATTTTTTTCATTTGCGCACCACCATACATGACAAGTAATTTAATTCAGCTCCCCGGAGCTCATGGACATTCCATATGACCTCTTCGTCAGATGTAACCTTTGTTACAACATGTGTTTTGTCCAATAAATCCATTTCCTCCAATAGATTCAGCATATCGTCCAACACTTTCGCTACTTTAATGAAGACAATTGCATCATGAGTTTCAATCACCCGCCGCATTTCCTCCATATCCTCGGTTGCCGGAATCATCGCGACATGGTCATCGCCATCAGCCAGGGCAATCCCTAAGCGATTAACAGATCCATTAAAGGACGAGATGCCAGCTACCGTTTCAATCGGAACATCAGGATGCATCGTCTGCATCAGCTTCATTAAATGGATAAATGTGCTGAACAGCATCGGATCCCCTTCCGTCACGAATGCCACATCTTTTCCCTGAGACAGAAAGCCATAAATAGCTTTTGCGGATTTTGTCCACTCAGCCCTTAGTGTATCTTCATCTTTTGTCATAGGAAAAACCAAACCAAGCATCTCTTTTTCTTCGGGATTTATATACATGTCTACAATGCGATGGGCGTAGGATTTACTGCCTCTTAATTTTTTAGGATAAGCAATGACCGGGCTTTCCTGCAATTTGCGGAATGCTTTTACCGTGATTAATTCCGGATCTCCCGGCCCGACTCCTAATCCATATAAAGTACCGATTCTCATTTAGTTCTTTCCTTTCTTTGCAGTCACAATAAAAATGGGATTTAGCGGTTCAAAGCGCGTTAAGTGCAGGATTGGCTTGCTTTTTGAAATTTGTGCCTGCAATACGGACACTTCGCAGCCCAAATTTTTCAAATGCTGCATCGCTTCTGCGAGATTTTCGATCGTGGCAATATTCATCACGAGCCGGCCATTTGGCTGCAGCCGTGAAAGGCATGACTGCAATAAAAGCTCCATATTGCCGCCATTGCCGCCAATAAAAATCGCATGCGGATCAGGAAATTCATCCAGCCCTTCAGGCGCCTTTCCAAGGACTGCCGTGAAATCTGTCCGATGTTTTAATTGATTTTCCAGGCAGTTTTCCAGATCGCCCTCATTCTTTTCAATCGCATACACCGCACCTTCCCGGGCTATTTTCGCTGCTTCAATCGCCACTGAGCCTGTGCAGGTTCCAATATCCCAGACAATGCTGTTTTCCTTTAGCTCCAGCTCCTGGATACAAAGAGTTCTGATCTCCTTTTTCGTTATCAAGCCTTTATCCGGCTTTCTCTGAATGAACCTGTCATCCGGAATTCCCAGTGAGGCACGCTCCACTGCCACACGCTGCCTTAAAATCACCACATTCAATGGAAAAAAAGACGATTGCTCCATTTCGTCCAAGTTGAAGAAGCGGCATCGCTCATCTTCCCCCTGCAGATTTTCAGCAACAAAGGCATCATACTCCGTCATGCCAAACTTCTTTAAATACGTCGCAATGGCCTGCGGAGAATTTATTTGGTCTGTTAAAATAGCAATCTTTTTCCGCCCGTCGATTCTTTGGGCAAAGCCTTTAATAGAACGGCCGTGCAGGCTGACAATATACGCATCCTGCCAGCTATCCTGCATTTTCGAAAAAGCGAGCTGAACAGAGCTTGTATAAGGATAAATCTCCAATGGAAGTTTTTTCGCCAATACACTGCCAAGCCCGTAAAACAGCGGATCACCTGATACCAAAATAACTGTATTTCGTGTTTCCTGCTGCAGGTCAGCCGTTAAGGCCGACAAGCCGCCTTTGATTACTTTTTTCTCTCCAGTAAATTCCGGGAAAAATTGCAAATGACGCTCCCCGCCGACCAGGACATCACATTCATGAATCCAGTCTATGTAGGGGGAGAGCAATCCATCTGCGCCATTATCCCCGATACCAATCATCTTCATCCAATTTGTCAATATTCTCAGCCTTTCCTAGACAGCTTCCCTTCATGGCGTACAGAGTCGTCGATACTTTGACGTTTGCGTTCATATGATTCAGTGCATAATAGCAGCAATTTCGGCAAAGGGCTTCAAAGAATTCCTGGTTTCCATGAAGGATTTCACCAACCTGTGAAGCAGTATTTGCCTGTAAAATGTCCTGCTGGATTTCCTCACTGACTCCCACTTTGTTGGCCATGCCTGCTAAAAACTCGAAACTGACTGGTGCACTTTTCGAGTGCACCATCATAACGCCCTGTGCAACCTTTGAGAATTTCCCCATCATCCCAACAAGAGAAACTTTGGGAATCTTCTTCCTTGCTATATTCTTTAAAGTAAAACCGACAAAGTCGCCCATTTCGATGAAGGCTTCTTCCGGCAAATGTGGATACTGCTTCATGGCAAATTTTTCACTTCGTCCGCCTGTTGTAATGACTAAATGCTCACATCCTGCTTCTTTTGCGACATTGATTGCCTGAGCGATACTCGCCATATAGGCGGAACTGGAAAATGGCACCACCGTTCCCCGTGTACCTAAAATCGAGATTCCTCCGATAATGCCTAATCGGCCATTCAATGTTTTTTCAGCTATTTCTACACCGTCCGGAACCGAAATGACCACTTCAATGCCGCGATTTACTTTATATTTGTCCATTGCTTCCTGGACGACACCATGGATCATTTTACGCGGCACAGGGTTGATCGCTGCTTGCCCTACGGATACTGGAAGCCCTGCTTTCGTGACTCGTCCTACACCGATCCCGCCATCTAAATGGATGCCTTCTTTTTTGGCATATGTAACCGTACTTTGAATTCGTGCCTGATGTGTGGCATCCGGGTCGTCCCCTGCATCTTTGATCGTTTCGCACATGACCCGGCCATCTGACATATCAAAAGCTGTCACTTTAAAAGTGGCATATTGGCCAACCGGCAGATAAATCGTAACTTCATTTGGCACCTCTCCGGTCACAAGTGCCTGCAGTGCTGCCTTTGTCATGGCTGCGGCACAGGCACCTGTCGTATAGCCGTGCCGCATTTGGGATGGATCTTTTTTATTTCGCTGCTTTTGCCCGTTCATCCGCCATAATGGAAATGGCATTCAGCGCAGCGACCGTCACTGTACTGCCACCCTTTCTCCCTGCATTCGTAATAAATGGGATTCCTTCAAGCACGGCCAGCTCGGCTTTAGACTCTGCCGCTGATACAAAGCCGACTGGCATGCCAATAATCAAATCGGGTTTTGCGAGCCCATCTTTCACTAAACGAATCAATTCCAGCAGCGCGGTTGGCGCATTGCCGATGGCGTAGATTCCTCCTTCATGCAGACTCGTAGCTTTTTGCATGGAAATAATGGCACGTGTCGTTCCCTGGGCCTTCGCTTCCTTTGCAACATCTTCATCCGCAATATAACAATGCAGGTCCCCGCCATGCTTTTGGAATCGCCTGCGTCCTGACCCGCTTTCAATCATCTGTACATCTGCCACGACATGACGGCCCGCTAGAATGGATTGAACCCCTGCTTCAATGGCATCAGGTGTAAAAATCATGCTTCTGCCCAGCTCGAAATCTGCCGAGGCATGGATGACACGCCGAACCACCAGCCACTGCTCATCTGTAAATGGATGTTCACCCATCTCCTCTTTAATAATCGCGAAGCTGTGATCATAAATTTTATCCGGATCTACCGTTACCGGTACAAATGTGGTGTTAAAGTTCATGTTTGCCATGTGTAAAGACCTCCCAATCTTTGAGTCACTTCTTCGAAAGAAGTGCAGAAGTTTTCATATACGAGCGGCGGCCGCTTGATTAAAATAACAGGAATCCCCAAATCCAGAGCAGCGGTCATTTTTTCATCCACCGATCCCACTTTGCCGCTTTCTTTAGTAATCATCAGAGTCACTTCATATTGCTCACAAAGAGCTTTATTTAATGATTCAGAAAATGGTCCCTGGATCGCAATAATGTCCTTTTGTTTAACACCGAGCTTATGGCATTTTTCCATGTTTCCCATGTTGGGAAGCATCCTGCATACAAGCCGGATATCATCTCGCATTAAATATTTTGTGAAGATTTCCAGCGTTTTGCTGCCGGTTGTCAGCATGATCGTTCCTTTATGCGATTGAGCCAATTTTGCAGCTTCCTCATAACTTTCAGTTTCTGTTATGAGTGGTGAGGTAAACTGTTCATTTGGCCTTTCGTAACGTATGTAAGGAATGCTGCATGCTTTGGCTGCTGCCATTGCCGTTTTTGAAGCTTCTTCCGCATAGGGATGACTGGCATCAATCACAGTGGTCATCTCTTGCATCTGAATTAGTTCAATCATGTCATTTTCTGACAGACGCCCCACTTTATAAGAAATGCCTTCAGCTTTCAAACTATCAGCTGCCGATTCTGTGACAACGGTTGCCAATAAGGGATAACCTTGATTTTTCAATTGAATGGCTAATGCTCTCGCATCACTTGTGCCTGCTAAAAATAAAATCATGAAATCCTCCTAATCCCCGCATGGTGCCGGCTCGACTTCGATCTTAGAGCTCATATCCTGATAGGTAAAATACTGAATTTTTTTCACGCGCTTAAAATATTTAAAAAGCCGTTCATTTGGATGCGCATTTTCTTTGTATTCTTCTATAATCTCCTTTAATAACGGCACCAGCTGATCGGGCTCAATCCCCTCTGCCACCGGCTGGGCAGCATGGGCTGTACGGCCAACCGGCTTTGCCCCGATAAATAAATCAAACTTCTTCTTGCGGTAAACAATGCCGATATCATCAAATACGGCCCGATAACAGGCCATGCCGCAGCCATTAAAGCCAATATGCAATTCCTTTGGAAGCTTTAAGCCCCCCAGTTCATCTGCAATTTCCTCTGCATATGGAATGGATTCTGCTTTCTCCCCGTAGCAAAAATCGCAGGCTTTTAGATTTAGAACATCGCCTGCTGGCATGACTGTCAGATGGTTTTGTTCGAGTTTTTCCACAATTGACTGAGGCCGTCCGGTTGGAATCTTGATTAAAAATCGGTGATCCGGTGTATATTCCATGGTGCCCTTCTCGCCAACAGCTTCTGCCAATACGCGCATTTGGTCCGGCGTAATAAATTTATTGGCAACACCAGGCGAAACCGCAAATTCAAAAATATCCTCGATTGGCTGCTGCACCAAATGTGTTTGGTCAACCTCCGATTTCGTCACCATCAATAAAGCCTTAAAAGCCATATCCAGTGAGCTGGCTTCTTGTTTTTTGCTTTCAATCTGCTCGTAGCCGGCTTGCGCTTCCCCGGTTTCCTGATTTAATGCCCATGGCTCCGCTTCCTTTTTTAAACGCTGATGCGGCTTTAAGCTTTGCTTCTCTTCTCCAAGCGTATACTTTCTCTGATATCCGCGAGGCGTAATGATCTTGTTGTCATAAAAGAAAGTGGAGGAATTCCCGATCACAACTGTTGTCAGCATGCCTATATCGTGTTCAAGCATTTCCGCCAGTGTAGTCAGAATGACATTTTGATTTTCGCGGTAAGCACTTTTCACAAGCCCCACTGGTGTATCAGGAGAACGATATTTTAATAGAATCCTTTGTGCCTCGACAATCTGCAGTGTCCTCCTGCCGCTTTTCGGGTTATATAACGCAATGACAAAATCCGCCATTCCGGCTGCTTCAATGCGCTTCTCGATCACAGTCCAGGGTGTTAAATGATCACTCAGACTGATGGTGCAGGAGTCATGCATGACAGGTGCACCCAGTAAACTCGCACATGAATTTATTGCCGAGATGCCAGGAACAATTTCCACTTCGATTCCTTCTTCTTCCGTCCATCCCATTTCAATCAGCACTTCATACACTAAGCCAGCCATGCCGTATACGCCCGAGTCACCGCTCGATATTACGGAAACAATATGACCAGCTTCCGCTCTTTTCACTGCATCCTGCGCACGGGATACCTCCTCAGTCATCCCTGTGCTGACAATGGAACTTGCTGTTACGAATGGCATGATCAGCTCTACGTATGTTTTGTAGCCAATAATGCAATCACTCTGCTGCAGCGCATCCACAGCCCGTTTGGTTATATGCTCACGATCACCCGGACCAAAGCCGACAACAAAGATTTTTCCCTTCTTCATAGACTAACCTCCAATTAAGAAAAGCACATGCGCCTTGCCTGCTGCCATGCTGCTCGAGCAGGCCCCTGCGCCAGACCATTCTCAAAGTACAATGCTTCTTGCCAAATAAAAAATGCCTGCACTCCTTTTCAAAGGAATACAGGCATATGAAATGACAGTATAAGAATAAGCATACTGAAACTCAAAAACAATTGATCATAATTGTCCCGCCTATACTTCTCCCTCCGAAAAGCAAGTGTCGTTTAAATAAGCAGGTTTCCTGACTTAAGCTTCTTTTTACTCTTACACCTTCCCGATTTCTCAGTGGCATTGTAATTTCATCAGCTATTACAGTAGCGGGGGCTGTACCAGATTTTCACTGGATTCCCTTTTACCTCACCAAAAGTGAGCACTTATTCAAATTGATATATTAATTTTTTACTAATATAACATATAATGACCAAATTTGACATATTATTTTTTTCATAATTTTTCTAATGCTATGATAATGCCTTTGCTCTTTTGATATAGGATTTAGTAAAAAGTCCTTACTTCTGCTGTTCAGGAGTTAATTTCGCTGCGATATAACAAAATGTGCATTAGTCTTTCATAAAGTTAAAATAAATTTATAATGATTAGATCCGTGATGCCAACTCTTCTTTGGTTTGTAAAAACAATAACAACAAACCACCTCAATAAGTTATAAGAGTAAAAAGAAAAAAGCCACCTGGTTTGGCAGCTATATTAAAATTTGAACCTCGATTTTATTCTCCTTTAAAAACTATCTTCCCATCAACAATCGTGTAAACAATAGAGGTTTCAGATATATTTTTTGGTTCAATATTGGTAAGATCCTCTCCAAGAACAACCATATCCGCTTTCTTCCCGGCTTTAAGTGAACCTAAGTCATTTTCACGATATATTTGATAAGCAACATTCTTTGTGTATGACTGCAGCATTTCCTTTAAAGTAAGTGCTTGATCAATATTTCGAACCAAATCAGAATCCTGCTCTTCTGGATAAGGACTGTTTCTTGTAACTCCAGTTTCTACCGCGTTCAATGGGCGATAATCCGGTGTAGGCGGATAATCGCTGCTGCTGGCAATCGTTACTCCAGCTTCCCACATTTCTCTTGCTGGATACATGGCTAATGCACGTTCCTCTCCTATCATTGCCATCTCTAAGTCATAATACTGATCTTTGTAAAACCAAAAGGGCTGCAGGCTCGCAATAACACCTAAATTCGCCATACGGGAGATGTCACTATCCTGAATAGCACTGATATGAGTAATAGTGTGGCGGGAATTGTGCTCTTCATTTTCTTTCTTTGCCAATTCCAGGGCATCAAGGCCCATTTTAACTGCTCCATCGCCGATTGCGTGAATGTGTACTTGTATATCTTCCTTATCTAGTGTTGAGACCATCCTATTGAAAGTATCCTCTTTCCAATTCGCATCACCGTGGTGGTGGGATCCCATTCCGGCATTCTTGGTATATGGTTCAACAAAGAGGGCTGTTTTCCCTTCAGTTACACCATCAGCAAATAATTTTACGGTGTTCACTGAAAGCCAATCTGAATTATACTTATTACCAGCCTCTTCTATTTTCGCAACCGCTTCTTCCGGTTGAGTTTCTGGTCCAAATACAATTGCATTGGCAACCCGCATTGTCAACTTACCCTCTTTTTCTAATTCATTCAGTACTTTTAAACTTCTATCACCGCCTGACATATTCATGACACCCGTCATACCAAAGCTATGCATTTCTTTTTGAAATTCCAGAATTGCCTCTTTATATTGTTCATCCGTTAAGTTAGACAGCGCTTGGACATCTGCGAGCAGATCCATTGCTCCTTCTCGCAATACACCCCTGGGAGAACCGTCAGGATTACGCTCGATCATACCACCTTTAGGAACCGCTGTATCCTTGGTAATTCCGGCAATCTCCAGCGCTTTTGAATTGACCCAAACCGAGTGTCCATCGATAGAGTAAAGCATAACAGGTATATCTGAAACGACGGCATCCAAATCCTCTTTCTTAGGGCCTGGGTTCGTACCATCCGCCTGTTCATACGGACCGTTCACCCATCCATCCCCAGTAATGACTTTAGCATTGGGGTTTTTCTCCCTAAAATTAGCGACCGCCTGTACATATTCTTCATGGCTCTCAAGCTCTGCTAGATATACTTCAAAAAGTTTGGAGGTCCATAAACCTGGCGGGTGAGTATGACCATCCATAAAACCAGGAGATACCATTTTTCCTTCCAGATCAATTACCTCGGTATCCTCCCCCACATAGTTTTCCACGTCAGAACTGCTTCCTACAAACTGGATTTCTCCATCTTTTATAGCAACTGCTTCAGCAAGCGGCTGATCTTCCTCCATGGTGTAAACCTTTCCATTTTTAAGTACAAGTGTGGCTTGATCATGGGATACCTCCACGTCCTTTTTATCAGTAGAATTTGTATCCTTTTTAGCGGTTACATCTGATTTTTCTGTACAGGCACTTAGTATGAGTACGAATGGAATAAGGATGAAAATCAAAAAACTCAACTTGTTACGCAATATATTATTCATCGACATTTCACTCCTTATTGTTTAGGGATGCTCCAGACACGCTAATATTTAAAAATAGAAACTTTCGTACTACATCTCTAACTCCTCAAAGTCGATCTTTGGGGGCTCTTTACTAAAGAATCCGGTTGATATAAGTAAATAAACGACACCTAGTAAAGCCCATATTAATCCAGCAATAATGGACATAAAATCAAGGCTGCTCCATAGGTATATAATGAAACCAAGTCCAACCAGCGGAAAGATCAAATTTCCAAAGGTGAATCCAATAGTACGTTTTGTTTTGGTTTTAAGGTAATTTGCGATTACACAAATATTAACAAAACTAAATGCAGTAAATGCACCTACATTTATAAGTGATGTTGCCATTGTTAAATCCAGAAAAAGGGAGGAAAGCGCCAGAAGCCCAATAAATAGAATATTTGGAACTGGTGTATTTAATCTAGGATGAAGATATCCAAAGAACCCTTTAGGCAATACGTTATCTCTGCCCATAGCATATAACAGCCTTGATGCACTTACTTGAGCTGCTAAGCCGGAAGCAAATACTGAAAATAGAGCCCCAGCTGTGAAAATAGATAAGAAAAGGTTTCCTCCAATCGTATAGGCGATCTCTGGAGAAGCTCCTTCGATATCATTAAACACAGATACATCAGGAAAAAGGGACTGCATGAAGAAAGTGACCATAAAGAAAAAGATTCCCCCTATTGAAGCTACTAAAATGATTGCCCTAGGGATTGTCTTTTTCGGTTCAATTGTCTCCTCCGAAAGTGTAGTAATGGCATCAAATCCGATGAAGGATAAAGCTAAAAGTGCAGCACCCGCAAAAAGACCGGAAAATCCCATACCAGACGGAAATAATTCGCTAAGAGAAATAAAAGATTCAGGGCCTTTTATAATTGAACGTACATTAAGGTAAATAAAGATAACCCCGACAATAAATTGGAAAGCAACCAGCAACATGTTTAATGAAGCTGCTAGTTTGACCCCAAAAATATTTAAAATACTAATGACAAGAATTAACCCTACAATCCAAATCCAATCAGGAACCTCTGGTAAGGCTGCAGATAAATAGATTTTGGCCAATAAGGCATTGATCATTGGCAAAGCTAAATAAGCAAGAAAAGTGATCCAGCCAGCGATTATTCCCAAATATGGATTCAAAATATTTTTTGTATAAGTATAAACTGAACCTGCCGCGGGATACTTCTTAACTAACTTTCCATAACTCAAAGCAGTAAAAAGGATTGCTGTAAAAACGATAATATATGCTGCCGGCACATGCCCTGAGGATACATCCGAAGCAATTCCAAAAGTATCAAATACAGCAAAAGGAGACATATAAGCAATTCCAATTGCGACAACATGCTTTAATTTCAACCTTCGCTGAAGTTGATTCGTATCATCCATATAAACACCCTTTTCCTCTAGTCATTAATATAGAGAATGATTATTCTCTTATTGAATCCGCTTTCATTTCGAAATGAATTTTACCTAACAGCCTTCGTTTCCCATTCTATTTATTGAAGGCTATTAAGTAAGGCTAATTACTCTAAGTTAACCCATACACTTTTCACTTCCGTGTAACTATTTAATGCATAAGACCCCATCTCGCGGCCAAATCCGGATTCTTTATATCCTCCAAAAGGAGCAGCTGCGTTGGTGATATTATAGCAATTAACCCACACAGTCCCTGCCTTTAATTTTCTTGAAATAGTATGGGCATTTTTTAAATTTTCTGTCCACAAACCTGCTGCCAATCCGTATGGGCTGCAGTTGGCACGTTTTACAACTTCATCAATACTCTTATAAGGCATCGCAGCTGCAACTGGACCGAAAATCTCTTCTCTGGCTATAGACATTTCATCTTCTACATCAGCAAATACGGCTGGTTTAACAAAATAACCTTTGTCTGAGCTTTTTCCGCCTATTAATAGATTTGCTCCTTCTTTTATCCCCTTTTCTATATAGGCTGCTACAATTTCCTGCTGTCTTTTAGAGACGAGTGGACCCATTTCTGTTGATTCATCCAAACCATTCCCTAGTTTTACCTTTCCTGCATAATCTACCAGTCTATCAATTACCTGGTTATAAAGATGATCTGGTATAAACACCCTTGAGCCCGCGCAGCATACTTGGCCTTGATTTGCCATAATCCCGGAAAATACACCTGGTATCGCTTTATCCAGATCCGCATCAGGCAAAATAATATTTGGTGATTTGCCTCCAAGCTCCAACGTTACTCGTTTCATTGTGTTTGCAGCTTCTTTCATAATGGCTCGGCCAACAGGTGTTGAACCAGTGAAAGCAATTTTATTTACTTTTGGATGTTTAACAAGCGCATTTCCGGCTATTTTTCCATAGCCATTAAGAATGTTGACAACCCCTTTGGGGAATCCTGCTTCCTCTATTAGCTTAGCTAAATATAAAGCTGATAAAGGTGTTTGTTCTGCAGGCTTTAATATAATCGTACAGCCTGTTGCAAGAGCCGGAGCTATTTTCCATAAGGCCATCATAATTGGAAAATTCCACGGAATAATCTGTCCAACCACACCGACTGGCTCATGGTGGGTATAGTTTAAATGAGTTGTTGAAATAGGAATGGTCTGTCCAGTCATCTTGGTCGTCCAGCCTGCAAAATATCTAAGCTGTTCGATTGCATTAGGGAGATCGCCAGTTAACATTTCTTTCATAGGCTTACCATTGTCTAATGTATCAAGCTCGGCCAGCACCTGCATGTCCCGCTCCATTAAATCAGCCAGTTTATGCATGAGTTTAGATCTTTCTGCAGAGGAAATATTCGGCCAGGGTCCCTCTTCAAATGCTCTTGAAGCAGCTTCGGCAGCTAAATGAACATCCTTTTCTGATGCAGCATATACAATAGCTAACTCTTCTCCTGTAGCAGGATTTATCGTGTGAATTGTGTCTCCTTCAATGGGTTCTACCCATTCTCCATTTATAAATAATTTTTTTGGTTCTTTTAAAAATTCTATCACTTTCGGGTGCAATTCCACCGTATTGCCAACCATCTAGATCTTCCTCCTTTCTTACGAACATTTATTTCATAAACTTTCTTGAAAAGGCAGCTAAAGAATCATCTACAATATTAATAATTCGTTCCAACTCATTATCAGCAGTGATAAAAGGAGGAGCAATTGCAACAATGTTCATGCCTGGTTCAAAATCAAATGGCCTAATCAATAAGCCCCTTTGATAAGCTTCATCTACAACACTAACTGATGCCTTTACAGATTCTTCAAAAGGAATATTTTTATCCGAATCCTTCATTAAATCAAAACCAGCCAATAAACCCTTCACTCTTGACCCTGATACAAATTCATATTTGTCTTCTAAATAAAGAAGCCCCTTTTCTAATTGTTCTCCCAATTTCCTGGCTTTCTCAATAAGACCATCCCGTTCTAAAATTTCAATATTTTTTAATCCTACTGCACACGCTGCTGGATGCCCGCTATAAGTGAATCCATGCGCAAGCATGCCATCATATGATGTAAAAGCATCTCTGATTTTTTCTCTCATTACCACACCGCCAAGTTGAATATACCCGCTGGTTATCCCCTTTGCGATAGACATAAAGTCCGGAACAACATCCCAATGATCTACCCCGAACATTTTTCCTGTCCGTCCAAAACCACAGATAACCTCGTCTGCTATAAGGTGGATATTAAACTCATCACATAATTTTCTAACAGCCTGAAGATAGCCTTCAGGAGGAATATGAACACCGCCAGCTCCTTGGATTGGCTCTACAATAACAGCTGCAATCTTATCCTTTCCAAGTTTTTCAATGATGCTTCTAATACATCCCTCATATTCTGGATGGCTTCTGTCACCAAGTTCACACTCTGTTAAATGAGCTTTCGCATTCACGATATCCGGGTCAGTAGATCCCGAGAATTCACGGTAAACCTCTATGCCAGTTGCCCTTTGTGCAGAAACTGTTACACCGTGATACCCTCTCTTTAATGAAATAATCGTCCTTTTTTCGGTGTATCCCTGCAATTGCCAATAAAACCTGGATAATTTAAATGCAGTATCATTTGACTCCGATCCTCCGGAAGTGAAGAAAACTGTATTTAAATCTCCCGGTGTTAATGAAGCAATTTTTTCGGCCAGGCGAACAGTTGGCTCATTTGCATAGCCATAAAATGACGAAGCATACGCAACATTTACCATCTGATCATAGGCAGCTTTAGCCAATTCCTTATTTCCATGCCCTAAATTTACATTCCAAAGCATGGAAACTCCATCAATATATTTCTGGCCGCTCATGTCATGGAGATATATTCCCTCTGCACCTGTAAAAATAAGCTTTGGGCCTGTTTCCGCCTGTAATTTTGGATTCGTGGATGGGTGAAGGAGATGCCTGCGATCTAACGAGGAAAGTTCAATTGCCAACGATTCGTTTTTTTCATTCATAATTGTTTGATTTTGGTTCATTTTCAAACATGCCTCCAGTTAAAATAATTTTGAAAAGCCAATTAAATAAATAGAAGTTATTGAGCCCTTGCAAGTTTTAGAATAGTGTTCAGAAGGACATTTGCGCCCTTCTCAATGTCGTCCTCTAAAGTCAATTCTTTTTCATTATGGCTTATCCCGTTAATACTGGGTAAAAAAATCATCCCGGTGTCGGCCATTTTACTAATATATTTAGCATCATGTCCTGGACCGCTAAATAATCTTAAGGTTGAATATCCCAATACGCCTGCAGCTTCACTAATTGCATCCATAACTTTGGAGGAAAATAGCACAGCATCCGAATTCCAATCTGTTGAAATCGTAACTTCAACATTATTCATTACCGCAATTGTACCTAACTGCTCTCTTAGTCTATCAATTGTAACAGCTCTAATCTCATCATCCTTGTGCCGAACGTCAATCATAAACTCTACTTCACCAGGTATAACGTTCGTAATATTCGGTTTGACATTAAGTTTGCCTACTGTCGTTTTCAAACCTTCAATTTCATTTGTTATTTCATATACTTTGGTAACCATTTTGGCGGTAGGTGCTAAGGCATCTTTTCGGTTTTCCATTGGAGTAGGCCCGGCGTGATTGGTCTCTCCTACTACCTTTACATTCAGCCAGCTTATTCCTTGAATTCCTTCGACAATTCCAATTAACTTGTTATTATTTTCAAGAATGGGACCTTGTTCCACATGGAGCTCGATAAAGTATTTTATATCTCTTAATCTGTGCTTTTCGTCCCCCATGTATTGAATATTTATTAATGCCTCCTGGAATGAAATGTTCTCATTATCCTTTGTGTTATAGATAAAATCTTTTGTAAATTCACCTGCAACACCGCCTGATCCAAGCATCGGAGGCTCAAAACGGGCACCTTCTTCATTAGTAAAGTTAACAATTTCAATTGGATAATCAGTTTCAATATTATTTTCATTTAATGTACGGACGACCTCCAAGGCCGTTAAAACACCCAGGATTCCGTCAAACCGTCCGCCGCAGGGCTGTGTATCTAAATGAGATCCGATTGCAACAGCTGGACTATCATTAAACGTTCCTTTTCTCCTTCCGTAAATATTTCCTAGATCGTCAACTCGCACCTCTAGCTTCTCTTCTCGCAGCCATTTAACAAATATATTTCTCATCTTTTTATCGTCTTCTGTTAAAGCTAGTCGATTTAACCCTCCATTCTCTAAGGATCCAATGGAAGAACTTACATTAATCGTATCAAGCAGGCGTTTTCTATTAACCATGAGTTTCGTAGTTTCCATTTACTTACCTCCTCAACTATATTCAATGCAATTTTTATGCCAACTTGAAAATGATCCTAAATATCAATATATATTTGACTATTAATCTGAAAATTTATAATATAGTTATTATTTCGAACCAATTCCGGTTCGTTTTGAATCGAAAATGAATCAAACTGAATCGATAATACTTTGGGGGCATAATATGAGCAAAAAGTTTTTTGAAGATAAACATTTTCATCATATGTTCAATTATTTAAAAGATGGGATATTTATTGCCGACCATAATGGCATTGCCCTATGGATTAATGACACAAGTTCAAAGCAAATGGGAGCACCGCGCTCTAAAGTTATCGGAAGAAGTGTATCTGATCTTGAAAAAGATGGCTTATTCACCCCATCCATTACAAATATTGTGTTAGAAAAAAGAGAGACTGTGACAAAGGTTCAAACCTCTAAAGGGCGACAATACTTAGCAACTGGTTATTTTGTTGAAATTAAAGAAGATAAGACCCAGTATGTACTGGTTAATGTAAAGGATATAACCGATACTGTCAGGTCTTCCCTTCAATTAGAAAAAGCTGAAATATTACTCCAAAAATATTGGGATGAGCTCCAGGAAATGAAGGTCAAGGAATCAGAAAAGAAAAACAATCAAATCATTATTGGCAATAGCAAAAAACATGAGGAAATTTTGGATTTAATCGGGAGAATTGCATCATTAGATGTAACCATCCTCTTAACAGGAGAGACTGGGGTCGGGAAAAGCATGATTGCATCAATGATTCATCGAAGGAGCAATCGAACTGATAAACCATTTATCCAAATAAATTGTGGAGCAATTCCTGAAACTCTGCTGGAATCAGAATTATTTGGATACAAAAAAGGAGCATTCACTGGAGCAAACAGCAGCGGGAAAATTGGATTAGTTGAGAAGGCAAATGGAGGTACCCTTTTTCTTGACGAAATCGGAGAACTGCCTTTAACGCTGCAGCCCAAGCTTCTTCAATTAGTTCAGGAAAAGTCATTTTTTCCTATTGGTTCCACCGAATTAAAACAGGTAGATGTACGGATTATTACTGCTACCCATCAAAGCCTTCTGGAAATGGTCCAGGAAAAGCGGTTTAGGGAGGATTTATATTATAGATTGAACGTTGTTTCAATTCAAATCCCGGCGCTAAGAGAAAGAAAGGATGATATTATTCCCCTTGTTTTTCATTACCTTGAACTATTCAAAACAAAATATCGAAAGTCCACTGTCTTAGGAAAAGAGCTGGTTGATTATCTGCAACATTATAGCTGGCCGGGAAATATTCGTGAATTAGAGAACATGATTGAACGTTTAGTTGTCACTGCAAAGTCAGACATAATTGATAAAAGTGACTTATCGGAAAAGGTGTTAAGAGAGGTGCAGAAGAACGAAAGTGAGTTTCCTCCCAAACTAAATGGCCAAAGTCTTCCTGGTTATATAGAGGAAATTGAAAAGAAGCTAATTATTGATGCCCAAAAAGAACATAACTCTACAAGGAAAGCGGCCAAAGCACTTGGAATAACACAATCCTCCTTGATAAGAAGACTGCAAAAATACAATTTATAAGTTTTAATGAAGCTGAAACATGAATTGATTCGATATCGGTTCATTTATTTGAAAGGCAGCTTTACTAAAGGATTAGAAAACGCAAAAAATTGTATATATGTATTTACTAATCTCTTCTTATTCTTGGCATGGAACTTGCAACAGAAACTTAGTAAATACAGTTTAAGGAGGGAGTTTTTTAAAGCACCGCTGCTTTCTTCATTTAAAAGCTCTGTCAATAATTACATTGAATTACTGAGTTTAGGGGGATAAAACATGGTATTAACAATGAATGGCACACCAAAAAAAGACGGTTTTAGAATGCCGGGCGAATTTGAAAAACATAAGGGGACCTGGATGCTTTGGCCAGTTAGAACGGATACCTGGAGAGCTGGTGCCAAGCCGGCTCAAAGAGTATATGTTGAGGTTGCAAAAGCGATTGCACAATTTGAACCTGTTACCATGTGTGTAAGACCGGAACAATTCGAAAATGCCCGTGCCCTTTTACCTGAACATATCCGCGTAATTGAAATTTCCTCTAATGATGCCTGGATGAGAGATATTGGTCCAACCTTTGTGAAAAATGATCAAGGTGAGGTGCGCGGGATTGACTGGGGGTTTAATGCCTGGGGAGGAATTGAAGAGGGTTTATATTTCCCTTGGGATTTAGATCTTCAGGTAAAAAGAAAAGTATTAGAAATCGAGCATATAAGCCGGTACGATGCAACAGAATTTGTTTTAGAAGGCGGTGCCATAACCGTGGATGGTGAAGGCACCCTTATTACTACCGAACAATGTGTTTTAAATAAAAACCGAAATAAAAATTTAACAAAAGAAGAGGTAGAAGAAAGACTTTCTGAATTCCTGAATGTAGAAAAGATCATCTGGTTAAAGGATGGTCTGGTCGGAGATGAAACAGATGGGCATGTTGACGAGGTATTATTTTTTGTAAAGCCTGGTGAAATTGCCATGAGCTGGACAGATGACCCCATTCATCCGCAGTTTAAAGTGCTTCAGAATGCATACGAACGGCTAAAGGATGCAACAGATGCAAAAGGCAGAAAACTAAAAATACACAAAATACAAATGCCGAAACAAATAACATTAAGCGAAGCTGAAAGTTTTGAAATTGATTACTCCAGACATAGTTACGAACGATCAACACACGTGACCTTTATTTCTACTTATATTAATTGTTATTTATGTAACGGAGGAGTTATCTTGCCAACGTTCAATGATCCCCAGGATGAGCATGCTGTTGCCGCTTTTCAAAGAATGTTCCCAGACCGCCAAATTGTTACGGTTAACACTCGCGAGGTGTCGGTTGGCGGAGGAAATATCCATTGTATCACTCAGCAGCAGCCGTGGCCATAAGAAATGCGAAACCGTCCCAGAGCTACTCATTTTTTAAAACTCATGAAAACTTATACTCTTAATTATAAAAAACTCGAGCTGATTATTAATTCAGCTCTTTTTTTGTGTGTTCCCCCGAAAAAATGGCTTACATATAATATTTGGCACAATCCTTGCATTGTAATTAATGGAAAGTATTTTTAAAAAATAGGTTTCTGAAACTTAAATTTAAAGTATGAGGTGAGAATAATAATGAACGCAAAAGAACTTACTTATCAAGAATTGGCGGAATTGGACAAAAAGCATTTCATGCATCCGACATCCCCTATTCAACAACAGCAGGAACATGGTCCTGCCTATATTTTTGCAAAAGGAGACGGTGTATATCTCGAAGATGTTCATGGGAAAAAGGTTATTGACGGAATGTCCTCTCTTTGGAATGTAAATATTGGCCATGGGCGAAAAGAGCCGGGTCTTGCTGCAATGGAACAAATGAATAAGCTGGCTTTTAGCTCCTCCTTCGCCACATTTAGC
Organism: Cytobacillus oceanisediminis; assembly: GCF_004366035.1. Taxonomy (GTDB): domain Bacteria; phylum Bacillota; class Bacilli; order Bacillales; family Cytobacillaceae; genus Cytobacillus; species Cytobacillus oceanisediminis_C. The sequence continues at coordinate 87,130 of NZ_SOEE01000010.1, read as the reverse complement.
AATGAACCAGCTATTCGATTAGCTGCTAAAATAGCGGAAATTACTCCTGGGGATTTAAATACGACCTTTTTTACTTCCGGGGGATCAGAGGCCAATGATACGGCTTATAAGTTAGCAAGGCATTATTGGATTTTAAAAGGGCAGCCTCAGAAAAAGAAAATAATCTCACGAATAAAGTCCTACCATGGAGTTGCAATGGGAGCAACTAGCGCAACAGGACTAAAGCCTTTCAGGGATTTCACAAATTCCTTAGCACCGGATTTTTATCATACGGATAATTTTTCGGCAAAAGCGTTTGAAGATGCAATTATATCTGAAGGACCTGATACAATTGCTGCCTTTATTGCAGAGCCTGTACAAGGAGCTGGAGGAGTTCATATTGCTCCTAGGGAGTATTTTATAAATGTGAGAGATATTTGTGATAAATACAATATTCTATTTATCACTGATGAAGTCATTACCGGATTTGGCCGGACAGGAAAATACTTTGGAATTGAGCATTACGGTGTTGCCCCCGATCTAATGTGTTTTGCCAAAGGAGTAACTAGTGGATATGCACAGCTTGGCGGTGTTGTCCTCTCGGAAAAGATATATGAAGATTTTAAACGATTATCAACTGGCACACTCCTGCATGGCTATACTTATAGCGGTCATCCAATGGCATGTGCTGTAGCCCTGAAGAATATTGAAATCATTGAAAATGAAAACTTAGTTGAGAACGCCAAACATATGGGTGCAGAAATGCTCAAGGGCTTTAGATGGATCCAGGGAGAGAGAGAGATTGTTACAAATGTTAGGGCCTTAGGTCTTATGGGAGCTATTGAAATAAATAGCCAACAACCAGCAGCAGGACCTCTCGCCCCTCTGATTGTAAATGAGGCAGCCGAACAGGGACTCATTTGCCGATCGGTTGTATTCGATGGGATGGATATACTTGTATTTGCCCCTCCCCTTTCAATTAATAAGCAGGAGATTGATTGTTTAATAGAAATTATCCATGATGCCACCTATAAAATAGAGCAAAAATTGTAGACTTTTATTTCAAACAAGACTTTTTTTAAAAAGAATTTAAACTGGTTCAATTTGGAGGTTATATGCTAATGAAAAAATATCACTTGTTTATCAATGGAGAGTGGACAGAAGCAAAACAGTATATTCCCCTATTCTCTCCTTATAGCAGAGAAAAGATCGCAGAAATCCCAAGTGCAACAGTGGAAGAAGTCAATTCAGCTATAGAATCTGCATACAAGGCGAGAACGATTATGTCTGAAATGCCAAGCCATCAACGTTCAGCAATCCTTGAAAACCTCGCTGGCCTATTCGAAGCGAACTTTGATCAAGCTGCTGAAATTCTTTCTTTAGAGGCGGCGAAGCCGCTAAATACCGCTAAAGGAGAAGTGGCAAGAACTATTCAAACTTACAAATTTGCTGCTGAGGAAGCGAAAAGAATTAGCGGAGAAACAATCCCGCTGGATGCAGCTCCAGGCGGTGAAGGAAGATTAGCATACACTGTGAAAGAACCACTTGGGGTTATCGGAGCCATTACCCCTTTTAACTTTCCGATGAATCTAGTTGCCCATAAGGTTGGACCTGCCATTGCTGCTGGAAATACAGTTGTATTAAAGCCAGCAGGGCAGACGCCCATTTCGGCCTATTTTCTTGCTGAGCTTATGCAAAAAGCCGGGCTGCCGCCAGGTGCTTTTAACGTGGTAACGGGAAGTGGTGCGGTCATTGGTGAAAAGCTGATATCAGATGAGCGAGTGAAGAAAATTACATTTACCGGCAGCCCAGAGGTTGGAATTGGCATCCGGAATAAAGCTGGATTAAAACATGTCACCCTTGAGCTGGGATCTAACGCTGCACTCATTGTTGATAACAATGTTGATATCGACAAAATCATTAAGCGCTGTGTTGAAGGTGCCTTTAGTTATCAGGGGCAGGTTTGCATTTCCCTTCAGAGAATTTATGTCCATAAGGATAGCTACACCAACTTCGTTGAAAAATTTGTTAAAGCAACACAACAACTGAAAGCTGGCGATCCTTTAAATCCTGACACAGATGTTTCTGCTTTAATTAATCCTAAGGAAGTGGAACGAACTCTTGAATGGATTTCAGAGGCAAAACAAAATGGAGCAATCGTTGCTGCAGGAGGAGCCAGTGAAGGCAATATCCTCCTTCCTACTGTTTTATTAGGAGTGGATCCAGCATCTAAGGTGTCATGTCAGGAGGTTTTCGCTCCAATTGTTTTAATAAACAAAGTCAACTCTATTGAGGAAGCGATTGATTTTGTTAATGATTCCCGTTATGGGCTGCAGGCTGGCATTTATACAGATAATATTCACACTGCATTACAGGCATCAAAGAGAATGCATGTTGGCGGGGTCCTTATTAATGATATACCCACCTTCCGTGTTGACCACATGCCGTATGGCGGTGTAAAAGAAAGCGGCATAGGACGTGAAGGGATTAAATATGCCATCCAGGAAATGACTGAGCTAAAGCTAGTAATCTTTAATAATAATGATTAATGGAGGTTTTATAAATGATTATTGGAGTACCGAGGGAAATTAAAAATAATGAGAATCGGGTAGCTCTAACCCCAGCCGGTGCTATGAGCCTTATTAATGCTGGTCATTTGGTAGTTATCGAGACTGGAGCGGGACTTGGGAGTGGATTTAGGGACGAGTCCTATGAAGAGGTTGGAGCCACTATTGAATCTGCCGCAGAGAATGTTTGGGCAAATGCAGATATGATTATGAAGGTCAAGGAGCCCATTTCATGTGAATACATGTATTTCCGAAAAGGCCTTATTTTATTTACTTACCTGCATTTAGCAGCAGAACCTGAACTGACAAGAGCACTGGTGGAAAATGAAGTAACAGCTATTGCATATGAAACAGTTCAAGCTGGAAATACGCTGCCGCTGCTTACTCCAATGAGTGAAGTAGCTGGAAGAATGTCCGCCCAAATTGGTGCACAGCTTCTGGAGAAAACAAAAGGCGGGAAAGGAATTCTTCTTGCAGGTGTACCAGGCGTTAAGAGAGGAAAGGTTACCGTCATTGGCGGTGGAGTTGCAGGAACAAATGCAGCGAAAATTGCAATGGGTCTGGGCGCTGATGTAACAATCATTGATTTAAGCCCAGAGCGATTGCGCCAAATCGATGATATTTTCGGCAACCAAATCCAAACACTTATGTCTAATCCTTTTAACATTGCCAAGGCGGTTGCAGATTCCGATTTAGTGATCGGAGCTGTGCTCATCCCAGGCTCAAAGGCACCGAGACTAGTGACGGAAGAAATGATAAAATCGATGGAAGCAGGATCTGTAGTTGTTGATGTCGCAGTTGACCAGGGAGGTATTATTGAGACAGCTGACAGAGTCACTACTCATGATAACCCAACTTATATTAAGCACGGTGTTATCCATTATGCTGTGGCAAACATGCCGGGAGCTGTTCCGCAAACTTCTACTATAGCCCTTACAAATGTAACAGTTCCATACGCGCTGCAAATTGCCAATAAGGGTGTAAAGATTGCATTGACTGAAAATCCAGCTCTTGCAGCAGGACTGAACACAATGAATGGTGAAGTCACCTATAAAGCAGTAGCAAAGGATCTTGGCTATGAAAATGTTCAACCGATGAAAATATTAGCCAAAGAGGAAGTTAATAATTAGGAAGCCGCTCCATCATATTTAAATCTGTTCCATTTTTTTAAAACATTAAGTCTGGCATTTAAGTCAGGCTTAGTGTTTGGCATATGAGCGCTGACAAAATTGCTGCATTCGCATTTTCCACCATTTAAATTTAGAAGATATTCTTTTCCTTGGAGAAACACTCCCTTCTCTTCCTCTTCTATTAGATAGACAGCTTTTGCTCTTCACAATTTATGGACTCTCCTCAAAAACTATCGAAAGAAGTTTTTTATTGCCTTAATGCATATTTTAAAACTACAATCTTCGCAGCAAAAAATCTTTGTCTTATTTTCCTTAAATTATATATATATTAGTGAACCTTCGTATACTCTGAATGTTTTTTGCATTATAACAAAGTACCTCATAATAATTCATAGTGATCCTTCTAAGTGACATATTACTTTTGAGTGGATTTTTCAAAGATTGTAACCAGTTCCCCAGTATATGTTTGAACATCTAAATGAGGCTTTCTCATTAATTCAATGGTGAACCCATCAATGGCATTTCTAATTGTTAACTCTAGTAAATTCCCGGAAAATTCCTTCTTGCACCATGGATTAGAATATTTTCAATTGGAAGTTAAAGTCCCCTGGTATTTGAGTATGTCCTTTTCGCTTCCCGGGTTCAGAACTCTCTCATACTGATAAGATAAAACAGCCTGATTCAGCAGCTGAAATTGACCATAAACACCTTTTAATTTAGCAGGGGTTAAACATGAAAAAAGGGAACTTAATAAAAGTTCCCAATGGGTGCAATCCTATTTAGTTTTTATGGTAGCCAGGATAATTACTCTCATGCACCAATCTCATTATTTGAACTCACTTTATCTGTCTTTCTATTTTTGAAGTAATAGAAAATATAACTGACAAGCAGGAATCCTATTCCGATAAGCAGTCCTGCCAGCTGAGTTGGGTCAAAAGCCAGGAATACCAGAATAGAGACACAGAATATGATACAAATTAGCGGGATGACTGGGTAGAATGGGACTTTATATTTCAGATCCTCTACCTTTCCACCTGCTTGTATATACTTACGTCGGAACATGAATTGAGAGAGAGCAATTCCCATCCATGAGATAGTGACAGAAATACCAGCAATAGACATTAATAGTACAAACACGGTTTCAGCTGCAAACACGCTTGTGAGCAATGATAAAAGTGAAAATATCATGGTGAATACGAGAGCAGTGAACGGAACCTTCCGTTTTGAGAGTTTTCCAAAAACTTTTGGTGCCATTCCATCATGAGCCATCGCCCAAAGTAAGCGGGTCGATGCATAAATACAAGAGTTTCCTACAGATAAAATAGCTGTTAAAATAACAAAATTCATGATATCAGGTGCAAATGGAATTCCAGCCAAGTCCATCAAGGTTACAAACGGGCTTTCTAGTATCCCGAGCTCTTTTGTTGGGAAAATAGCAGATAGTATAATAATAGAAGCAATATAAAAGATAATGATTCTAAATAGGACATTTCGAATCGCACGCGGAATATTCTTTTGAGGCTCCTCGCTTTCACCGGCGGCAATTCCGATTAATTCTGATCCCTGATAGGAAAAGATGACATTCATCATCGTTACAAACACGATGGCAATTCCAGCAGGAAAAAGGCCTTTAGGAGCTAAATGTTCCATATATGGCGCCGGCCTGTCCGCCAGTGGTATGATGCCCAAGATGGCACTGAAGCCTATAATAATAAAGAAGATCACAGCTACAACTTTAATTCCGGAAAACCAATATTCCGCCTCAGCAAATCCCCTTGTTGTTAAGGCATTGAGTGTAAATAAAAGAAGGATGAATATTGCACACCATACCCATACTGAAATATCCGGAAACCAGCGTTTCATCAAAATTCCGGCAGCCGTAAATTCTACACCAGCTGTTGTGGCTGAGCCAATGAAATACATCCAGCCTAATGAAAAACCAGCCGAAGGACTAATGAATTTACTGGCATAAGTCTGGAACGATCCCGTAACAGGCATGTACACAGCAAGCTCACCCAGGCAAACCATGACAAGATACAGAATTACACCACCGAATAAATACCCGATTAAAGCCCCTCCTGCCCCTGCTTGATTGATCGTGTAGCCGGCATTTAAAAACAATCCGGTCCCTATTACTCCACCCAAAGAAAGCATAAACAAATGACGACGCTTCATCGACCGGTTTAATTGATTCTTCTGACCCTCTTGCTCTACCATCTAGATCACATCCCTTATTTAAATTGGTATCAGCCTGCGCGAATTGTCCACCTGAATGGACAAAATCATCATATTGTCACCTAGTTGCGCCTGATACCATTAGGTGCTTTTTTGCCAGCATTTTGACCATCCCTTCTACAAGGGCGGGTACTTCTTCGAAGGCGCTTTTGATGTGGAGGCGTTCGGTTCGTTTGTGAGCGTCTTTTCCGAATGGGCCAACGTTTAGTACCGGTGCCTGGAGCTGTGTCATTTCATCGAATGGAATGCTGTAGCTGCTGCCCCAAACCGGCGTGTTTTCTTTAAATACGATCCAGCCGTCACCAGCATCCTGATAATTGACATAGCTTAAATCGCTAATTCCATTAAAATAATGTACTTGGTTAACAGGCAGTCCAAACTTTTCAAAGCCTTGTTGTTTTACATATTCAATGCACTCTGCGACCAGCTTATCCTCAGAGGAATTGACTGCCGGATAATAAGGCGGTGCATAAAGCAGAACGATTGCCGGTGTCAGCTCCTGACAATTAATAATTAACGAATCAGCAATCCGGATAGATTTCTCCCGGTCATCCCATTCCGCTTTTTTCTGTACCAAGTCTTTGATATCCGCAACAAAATCTGCACCAAATTTTCGAATAGCATGCTTTTCAAGTTCTTCATAGCGCAGCACACGGACCTCACCTACGGGAGATACATTCCGTTCCTTACAAATTTCTTTATAGGCTTTGTTGCAGGCGTGAGCTGCACTTTGCGCTACCTTTTCGAATATATTCATGATTTCCTCTGCATTCCGTTTCATTAAGAATACATTGTACAAAGCCGATGAACGATACGGTGTTTGAGCTGAATACTCCAGACGAAGATCCTTTTGCTGCAGTGTCACCGGCAGCGGAGTTTCCTCTCCCTTATCTGTTTCCTGCAGCGCCATACTCCACTCCATTCTTTGTGTTAAAAACGAGGCAATATAAGGTGCTGTTATACCGCTAAGCGGTTCCCCCACATGCGTTTCTTTTCCATAAAAAAGTGCGGCAGGCATGATTTTACCAATAGAGCCTGAATATACATAATAGTTTCTGTCACCCGGCTCTTGTGTAAATACCGGTTCTCCGTTCAGGAAAAGCTTATAGGTGAGCTGATGTTTTTCCTTCAATTCTATAAGTTTCTGAACAGCTGCCCGCATTCCGGATGAGTTCACTTCTTCATCTGGAACCGTCAGCAGGATAAGATTAATTGGCCAATGTTCAACAGTTGCTTTTTCTATTAATCCCATATGCATGACAAGGCCCATTTTCATATCCATCGTACCCCTGCCAAATAAGAACTCTCCCGAGAGAAGATCCTGCCTGGCTTCTTCTGGCAGCTCATCTGCTCTGGAATGAAGCAATTTCGTCAATTCCTCCGGGAGATGGGCATACTCCTGAAGATCACCATATTCTTCTGTATTTACTGTATCAAAATGGCTGATTAACACAATCGTTTCTGTGGCATCAGGGTGCTTATATAAAGCGGTTACAAAGCACCGGCCGAAATCGGTATCATGGAGCCTCAAGTAATCAGGATTTTCTCGAAAATAGGTTAACTCCTTGAGCTTCGCTGTCACTTTAAAAGAAAATTTACGCTCTCCCTCCGTAAGTGTCATACTTTTCCAGCTTACTACTTCACACAATAACCTACGCAATGCGTCTGGGGTTCCCCACCTTAGCTGTGTCATAACTTAACGCTCCTTCTATGCGAATTAAAACGAACCTTTTTTAACAAATTTTTAAAAACGCAGTGACAAACAGCTTAAACCGCCATCAAGTTTACGGAATTCAGATGTATCAAGTTCAATCGTTTGGAATCCAGCTTCATTAATTTTTTGCTTTGTTTGCGGGTAGCCGGAAGGGATGATGATATAGTCATTGACGCGAATACAGTTTGCGGCATATTCCTCTTCCGGCGGCACCACAATTTGTTGATAGGAACTGAAATGTGAGTGGTTGATAAATTCTCCAGCAACAACAATCGTTTGATTGCCTATATAAGCTATTCCAGTTTTCAAGTGGAAGAACTTTTGTAACGGAATGATGGTTGCCTTATAGTTTTCGGATTCCAAAATTTGTTTAAGCTGCTCGGCGCCTTCCTGGTTCGTCCGTGTAGAGATTCCGATGTAAAAGTGATCTTCGATTTGTAAAATATCGCCGCCGTCAAGTGTGCCAGGCGCTTTAATATAATAAATTTTATCAAAGAAGGATTTGACTGCCGGCTCTATTTCGTGAATCTCTCCATTTCTTTTTTCCGCACCAGGGTTGGAAATGACTGCGAACTCTGGTGTTAAAACAGCTGTATCTTCTACAAACGTAGAATCCGGATATTGATCATTGCTTGGAAGAACTGTTACCTCTGTACCGCACATTCTAAGTGCTTCAATATAGGCATCATGCTGCTCTAATGCTTTTTCTAAAATAGGTGTTCCAAGGTCAGATGTTGTTAATCCATTGATAAAAGTTGAGCCGGGTTTTTTTACAATTGTGTTATGAAATATTTTGGCAGCTTGTGTTGATTTTGTTGTTGATTCTCTTAACATGTATGATTCCTCCATCATTTTTCAGATTAGTAGACTTTGGTTAAACACGTTCCACAGGGCATGTGAGGCATGTTGGTCCTCCAGTGCCTAAATATGAAATTTCATTACCTTCATATTCATAGACAGTCGCCCCTGCATCCAACAGTCCCTGTTTGGTTTGAGGATTTCCGGAAACAATGACACAAATGCGCGGTGCAACAGCGAGCACATTACAGCCGAGTCTCTGGTATTCATCATCCGGTACTTCAACCAGCTGGAAGCCGCGTTGCAGAAGCATCTGTCTTAGAAATACCGGCATAAGCCGTGAATACACTACTGCAAGGTTTTCATCTACGATGCTTATAAAAGACATAAGGTGAAGACACTCCTCTTCCCCTTGATCATGAGGGAGTTGGACAACTATACATTCATCAACTATATCTTTTGTCATTTCTTTAATTTGGCGAATCGCCTCATCGTTTGTTCGATAACCGCGTCCAATTAATAATGTGCGGTCATCTAACCAAACAAGATCTCCCCCGTCAGCCACAGCATCATTAGATAACTCTCCCAGAATCGGGATATTTTTTTCTTGTAAAAATTCTTTATAAATTTCTGCTTCAGGCTGGCGTAATGTTTTCCCTGATTTTAAAATTATTGCGCCTTTTTTCGTAAATTTAACGGGATCATGAGCATAAAGCGAATCAAGCCCCACCTTTTCTGAAACAGGCAGAAATTTAATATGGGTGACATGCTTCTTAATAATGGCTAGAAACTGTTCGTATTCCTGCTGGGCTTTCATATAATCCGGCTCGTTGATATAGTTAAACTTTTTCCACTCACTCCTTAAATGCTCCTGACTGATAAATGCTTCTTTTGGATGCTTTAAAATGACAGTGTTTAGCTTTTTGTACATTGAAGTCACTAATTGGCTCAACCTCCTTTTTCCGCATATTGGAATTAGTTTCCTCTGACAGGAAAACTTATAATATGATATTATAGTGATAGATTCTTCATGTCAATATATTTTGAATTTACTGAATAATTTATTTCAATACAATAATGTAAATTAAAAGGAATGGAAGGATAAAAGATGCAGACAATCGATCGTGCCATGCAGGTAATCAAGGTTTTGTCTAAAAATGATACAAGAATGTGGATTTCCATTACAGATCTATCAAAGGAATGCGACTTGCCTGTCAGTACACTTCATCGCCTCCTTCAATCCATGAAGCAGCACGGGCTTATTCAGCAGGACCCAGATTTGAAATTATATTCTATGGGTAACACCTGGTTGGAATATGGACTTAAAATGTATGACACCTTTGATTTTGTTGGACTGATTCGCCCAGAGATGGAAAAATTAATGCATGAGGTGGAGGAAAGTGTGTATTTCAGCAAGCCAATTGGATTAGAATCACTAGTAGTTGAAAGAATTGATTGTCTCAACAATCCTATTCGCATCAATGATCAGCTCGGGATTCGAATTCCGTTGAATATTGGGGCAGCCAACAAAGTGCTGTTAGCTAATATGCCAAACTCCGAGACTGTCAAAGGTATTAATTCATTAGTCCCCTCCGAGGAAAGAGATTCGTTTATAAAACTATTAAGCAAAGTTAGAAGGCAGGGTTATGGGGAGAGTCATGGTGAACAAACGCCTGGAACCTCTTCTGTCGCTGCACCTATTTTCGATCATGCAAATGAACTCCTTGGAGCCATAAGCATCGGATATGTTAATTTCAATATCACAGAAGAAAGACAAAACGGCTTAATCGAAAAAGTAATCGAGTACGGCTTGCGAATCTCCAATAAATTAGGAAGTAAATACTGAGGTATTGAACAAAGATTCATTTTAACAACTATTAGGAAGAAAATTGTCCATAAAAAAAACGCAAGGTTGAAATTTGCCATGCGTTTATAATGCATTATCTCCCATCAGTACCTAAAACAATAAAGAGAACGCGTATTTTTGAATCAGAAAAGCACGAATATTGAAGGTAATTAATCAAATCTTATTGAAGTAGCTTAAATTACTATTTTACTTTTTCTCTAATATTTTATCTTGAAAGTACTGAAAGCCATATTAAACCAATGCTGCAATCTTAAAACATTTATTAATTGAAATTTTTTAGTCGAACCAAGCAAATAAGCGTTAATCCTTCTTAACATTAAATATGAAGTAAATTTTAAAATGCCCAATCCCGTATATACCAAGGAGTTGGGCATTTTTTATGAAAGTGTTAATTGTAATCTATGAACACTATTGAAAATGTTTGGGTGGAAAAAAAGTTATAGGATTTGAGTGATATAGAAATAATTTATTAATATAAAAATTAACTTTTCCTGATAAAACATTTTTATCAATCTATTTATTTATAAAAGTACTTGGCATTACGACAAGAGTTACTTCTCCACGAGCACATAATTTATCATCGGCATATACTTCTGTATGGACTTTCCATCTTTTTGGATGAATTTCCTCTACAGTTCCAATAGCTTTTAGCGGAACGTCTTGTGGAGTAGGTTTTAGGAATTCCACATTAAGAGAAGCCGTAACAAATCGAGGCGGTTCGGTCCCATCACCGATTTCGTTTCCGTTTTTATAATGTAAAGCAAGTGCAGCTGAGCCGGATCCATGACAATCTATTAATGATGCCATAAGTCCACCATAAAGAAAGCCTGGGATACCCATGTACTTTGAATCGGGTTTAAAAATTGTAACGGTCTTGTCCCCTTGCCAGCCCGTTCGAAGATGATGACCATCCTTATTCAATCTTCCACATCCATAACACCAGGCAAAGTCATCAGGGTAAATATCTTGAATTGCTTTTTCAATTCTTTCCTCCACCATTCTTCCTCCTCAATAAGGTTATTCCCGAGATTTAAATGTCGATTTAACTTTTATATCCCTATTAACTGTTATTTTATGACATTGTGAAAGGTAAAACCACTGATAAAAATTACTCAGAGATTTTTAGTACAGCACGAAATCCAGTCGAAGCAGCCATCATTTTATCGTATGCTTCACTAGCACGTTCTAATGGTAAAGTTTCAATCATTGGGCGTACATCAGTGGAAACACTGAATTTAACGGCTTCTTGGATATCCTTTGCTTGGACAGTAAATGAACCTCTAACCGTATTTGATCCTTTTAAAAAGTCCATTGCTGACAATTCCAGCTGCTCACCAGAGCCAGCTGCGATTATAAGCTCACTGTCTGAACCAAGGCCATTTATCAGAGATGAAATAGCTTTCATCATTTTCATCACATACGGCCTCCTGCTGCTGTGAATGGAATTTTTGAGGATAAGAGAAAAAAATATCATAATAAATTGTTTAATTGTATTAAGTTATCTTAATAAGGTTTTGTTTTTTAGATTAGTGATTTCAAATACTGCCTGTTCAGCTGACTGAAGTGCACCTTCAAGATGTCCTCCATATTGTGAATTAGTCTCTGTACCAGCGAAAATGATTTTATTTTCCCATACTCCTCCTTGCGGCGGTTTACCATATACAGGAAAGTCCCTAAGGGGATTGCTGTCTTCCTCAACAGCCGTTTCGAAATCTCCGGACCAATCTTTGTAAAGTATAGAACTCACTTTATTGGCGTCAGGTCCAAATAGCCGAACCAATTGGTCAATGACCAATTTTAATATTTCATCCTCCCCGAGTTCTCTTCGCATTTTTGCTGGCATCCCGAAGAAACCAAATAAGGCACCAGAGCCTGTATTAGGAGAAGCGTCATGGATTTCTTGCAGAGGTCCAACCCAGCTCGCTGCGAAGCCAGAGAGCCCTGATTCCCTCCAAAAAGGATGATCATAAATTGCAACTGCCTTCGCCTGCCCTGCCATCCAGGTAGGTTTATTTACAAGATCAGTCATAAGGTTTTTAGGGAGTGAAGGAGAGAATTCAATATGACTCGCCACAATTCGAGGCGGCAATGCTAAGATAACAGCACTGGCATAGACTTCTTCTTTACTTCCATTTGCATGCTCAACGTCAAGTGTGATTGCACCGGTTTTATCTAGTCGAATTGCTGTTACTCTCGTTTCTAACTCAACTATGCCAGGCGGAATTGTATTTTCAATAGCTTCAATAAGGGATTGAACTCCTCCTGTAAATCGCACCGATCTTTCAAGAGAATTTTCTGGCAGTACATAACGCTCAGGTAATGCGTTATGGTATCGCTCTGAAAGCATTGCTCCTTTAGTGTACTGGTCAAAGGTTTCTAAATTCAGTTCCTTGACTAAATTAGCCATAGTCTTCTCATGCTGTGGCCAGAACCATGTCGGCCCGAGGTCAAACTTACCCGCGTCAGATCTGTTTGGATGTGGAGTACTCAACACCCTTCCTCCAACCCTATCTCTAGCCTCCAGAACCCTGCATTTTATGCCCAGTTCAGAAAGCAGAGACGCTGCACGAAGGCCGCTTAAACCAGCTCCCACTATAACTATAGGATTGCTCAAAATTTATTCCTCCTTCCCATCGTGTGTGCGGGCTTTCTACATATGCGTGAGAAAGAGCTTTTCTTTTTAGTATTTGCCTCATCAAAGTAAACTTTCCCCATGTAACAAAATGTGATATCTATTTTTTTCGAACAAACATCAATCTTCATGAATACCTCCAATTATTAGAACAGTATTGGCTGGTTAGAAATTACTGCAGATTTTTGTGTAAAACATTTTCAAAAAGACATTATTCAATTCATAAATTGAATAATTGAATTATATGAGGTGTGACTTCTTTAGTCAAGAGGAAAGTCTCTTTCTCATCATCAGTAGGATTAAGTATGTTTGAACCAGAATCCCCCTATTTCTCTTCTTTATCCCAGGTGGCAGACAAATTTAATTCTGTAATTACACGCGATACTCATCTGAGTCAATAAATTTTCATAAAGCCCAGTTGTTTATTCCGCGGGCGAAAATAGATAATTTACATTAATTAACCTTGATAAATGAGCGTTAGTATAAAATAACCAGTTTCTTGTTGGTGAAACTAATAATTTGTTTTTCAGCTAATAATACATTTTGCAATGGATAAATTATTTTTAGGAGGTGTATTTATGAAGGACAGAACAATATTGAATTTATTGACCATGTTTGGAATTGGCGGAAGCATATTTTTTTTAACGCGAAAAAAAGGAGATTTAAAGGACTGGTTTCTAATTTACTTTATTAAAACTTTAGTCTCTACTGTATTTGATGGACCAGTAATAAAAACAAAATATTTGGAATATCCACATCGCTATCTACCTAAATTTTTTGATTCAAACATTGTGTTTTTATACATACTGTTTCCTTTATCATGTGTTATGTATAATCAATTTACCTATAAAATGAAGCCAATAAAAACAATCTTAAGTGTTATCCTTTTTAGCGGACCCATGACGCTATTTGAGAATTGGCTTGAAAAGAATACAAATTTAGTCAAATATCATAAGGGATGGAATGGCTATATTACATTTGCAGTTCTCTCATCTACGTTTTTGCTTGTTAAAGGATGCATGGAGGGAATTTGTTTTTTAGATAATAAAATTCACAAACCCCCACATCCGGCAGAAAGAAAAAATCTGTAAAGTTATACTGGCCTTCTACCTTTTGAAACCAATTATTGGTGTGCTTGCAGCTGATAAGCTCTCTTATCTTTAACCGCTTTAACACTCCTGAATATATAGCATTTTTTAAATTTGGTTAGAGAAGGATAAAAAGTTAAATGGACTCAACAAATGCAATTAATCCATTTACTCCATATGCAAGGGCAGTTCCTGATTTTAATGCTGTAGCAACCAAATAGATTCAGCTACTTCTTCCTTTGTCGCTTTGGCTTTTTTTGCTCCTTTAGTGTGAATGTCGATGCAATATGGACACCCTGTTGTATGGGCTACGGCAATTGCGATCAGCTCTTTTTCCTTAACACTAAGTTCTCCAGGTCTCATTGCTTAACATGGAGTTCTATACAATAAGGACACCCTGTTGTAAGGGCTGCAGCTATTGCAACTTTTTTATTTTGGAGCTTAATTTACCAGCTTCCAATGCCTTCTTGTCAAAAGCCGCAAATGCATTAAATACATCAGGAGACAATTTGCTAAATTCTCCTAAACGATTTATATTAGATTTTTTATATAGACTATCATTATTCATTATTTTTCCCTCTCTATTTATCAAAATATTCGGAAAAATATGAGAGTATCAATGGTTTAAAAGGTTTTCATATAATCTTCAAGAATGCATTAGTGAAAAATGTATGTCAGTAAGAAAGGAAGCATAAATTATGAAAATCACACCGATGAAAGAATGTGTTATAAAATTTGTCTTTCCCAATAAGTACAAAAATAAAAACATTATTTACTCTCTTATTCCATTCTTACTGACATTATTAAAGAACATTTTTATTGCTATAAAAACAACCCTGTAGATTTAATAGTGTATGGCATTAGCCAAGGAATACTTTCAATTCACATTGTTCTTTGTAAAAACAATCAAAAAGAAAGCATATAAACGTTCATATTCTATAGTCATGATAGATATATTAATTTTTTTGATCCAGATACTTCTGCCATTCAAGAATACTTTCCGCCATACGGTAGGCAGTAAACCCTTGATCCTTCAATTTTTGAGCAGCTATAGCTGAAAAAGCACAGAATTTACCTCTGCAATAGGCTATAACTTCTTTCTCTCTCGGTAATTCTTGAAGATATGAATCCAAGTCTTCCATAGGAATAGAGACCGCTCCTTCTATATGTGCAGCTTCATATTCATCTTTTGGACGCAAGTCTATAAGCGTAATATTCCCGTTGCTCATCTTCTCGTATACTTCATCCATCGTTAGTGTATAGAAGTCTCCTAGGCCACCTAAAAAATCATCTTTAATCCGATTGATTTCTGAAAGTTGAGTCTCGCCAATTTTCCAAAGGGCAAACAAAAAGTCTGCAACAGATGGATCAGCTAATGTATAAAAAGCATACGTTCCCTTTTTAGTAAATTTAACTAATCTTGAGTCATTCAAAATTTGAAGATGACGAGAAACATTTGCAACACTCATACCTGAATCCTTCGCTATCTTTTCTACTGTTTTTGGACCCTGGCTTAATAAATTTAATATCTCAAGGCGCTTATCGCTGGATAAACTTTTTCCGACTCTTGATAATTGTTTATATAGTTCATCTGTATAATTTTTTGCAGATGAAAAGAGCTCTTCCATACTAATCATCCTTTATTATTCAATTGATTACATTGTTGATAATACTATAGTTGAAGTGAGAATAACAAGTTATGATTTCATATGCTCAAGTGAAGAAGATTACAGAGGTTTTTTTCTGGTTAGCTGGAAATTAACATATCACCGTTTACAATGTATAGTTCCTTCAATTTTCATTCTATTTTTCCACCAAGCAGGACTTAGCACAAGCAACCTTTTTAGGTTTCATACGAATTCCTGCAGCTTAGGCTATATCTGCAAAACTAACCTAATTATATCCTCGTTCTTGAACAAGTTTCTTTACCGACATCCATGATTCTCTGTAGTTTTGAACTATGGTGACTGATTTTCAAAAAAAACCCTTCCCTTCAATTAAGTATTCATCCATCCAACTTTCCCTTAATAGAAAAGATGCTATTAATCTATCTCACTATCTTCGATTATAGAAAAAGGAACAACCATTTTTTATGATTGCTCCTTTTTTAATTTTTATCTTAACCGAGCTGTGACCCCACCATCAAGCGGCATGATAATGCCTGTAATCCATGATGATGAAGCATCCGCTAGGAATAACACTGCATTTGCTACATCATCTGGAGTACCGTTGCGTCCTAGTGGGTGAAACGCATTAAAGGTTGGCAATACTTCTGCTACTTGTTCTTCTGTCATAAAAGTATTATAAATTGGTGTTTCAACAACCGCAGGTGCTACTGCATTTACTCGTATGTTATCCCCAGCGAATTCTACGGCTAAATTTCTTGTTAATGCATGTCTGCCGGCCATTGCTGCAGAGTATGCAGATGAAGGCGTTGCTTCCACTGCTTGAATTGCCCACATGGAACCAGTATTTACGATTGCTCCTCCTCCGCGTTTTTTCATTTCAGGGATAACGGCTTGTGAAGGATAGAATGTTCCTTTAACGATAGTATCTAAATAGGATTGTAGATCATTCTCTGTATGGTCAAGGAACGGTGTTGGATTAAATTTCCCTGTATTATTAACTAATACATCTACACCATCAAACATTTCTACTGCTTTGTTAACCAAATTCTCCGACGTTTCCTTTTTGCTGATGTCACCAGCTACATATAACACTTTTTTGCCTGTTGGGTCAATTTCTAAAGCTGTTTCCTTTAACACATTTTCTCTGCGTCCATTAATAATTACATTTGCTCCTTCTTCAAAGAATCTTTTGGCAGTGGCTTTTCCAATTCCAGTACCTCCACCAGTTACGATTACAGTTTTGTTTTCAAATCTCATTATATTCATCTCCATGTCTTATAATTTGGTTCAGTGGTTACATCAACCACTATTAGTCCTTTTTAATTTCATCTCTACTAATAACAACCGCCTACCAATAGTAGATTTAATTAAAATGTTCAATCAATCAATTGAATAGTTGTATTTTAAATCTGATAATGATTTACGTCAAGTAATAAATTTGATTTCTTTTGAAGCCTCAACTTCGCACCAAAAAAAACAGGATTGCTGAAGCAACCCTGTTTTTTATAATTTATGCCTTATCTAATTCGAAATTCTTATATTTGACCATAGACACTATACCTAAAATAGGTCCAATCGCTAATAAGGAAAAGACCCATCCCCAACCAACAAAGCTCTGAATAATAGGGATTAAGTTTATAGAAAATATGGTTATCAGAAACCCAATGCACATTTGAAAAGTAAGAGCTGTCCCGACATATTCAATTTCCGCAACTTCTGAAACTGCTGCAGAAAATTGGGCAGAATCTGATATGACAGACATCCCCCAAATTATAGAAAGTATTAAAGTTAACCAAATAGATTGACCAAATGTAAACCCAATAAAAACGGAACATATAGCGCTTATAAACATAGAGATAATGGTAAGATTAGATCTTCCGATTTTATCCGAGATTATCCCGCCTACTACACAACCAATTGCCCCTGCAATTCCTATTGAAATAAACGAAGAAAATGCAATGAACTTAATGGGAATTTCTGATGAATAACTTGTAAAGCTAGCGGTCAAAAAAGCAGGAAGCCAAGTCCACATTGCATACAATTCCCACATATGGCCAAAATAGCCGAAGTTAGCAAGCATTACTGGTTTATTCGTAATTACTTTTTTAATTAATTTAAAAGAAAAAGGCGTCAAGTTTTTCGATGTTTCTGGGGCATCTTCTAAGAGCCATTGGACAATCATTGCTGCTATTAAAGCTAGAAATGAACTAAAAATAATCACTATCTTCCAATTAAACTCAGAAAAAAACATCACTAAAAAGTGGGGTAAAGATGACCCTATGGTTAATGCGGCGATTAAGATTCCGATAGCCAGCCCTCGTTTTATCGGAAACCATTGTGATAAAATTTTTACAGCGATTGGGTACACCCCTGCGAGAGTTATTCCCGTAAAAATCCTAAGCAGGATACCTAAAAAGGCTTGATCGGCTAGTATAAGCAAGCTATTCAAAATTGCTCCTAGAAACGCTGAAGCTGCAAAAACCTTCCGAGAATTATAACGATCTGCAATCCCAAAATATGAAATAAATAAAGATCCAATGACAAAACCAATTGGAACAGAAGCAGACAGCCAACCCTCCGAGTTTGAACTAAGGTTCCAAATATTAATTAGTTCTGGCGCAATAACAGATGCACTAAACCATAAGCTTAATGCACATAATTCTGATAATCCAATCCATATTAATGCTCTCCAAGAACCTGGAATCATAATATCCCCCTTTTTATTATAATCTCACACATGTCTACATTAGCTGAAACCAGTATCTTCAAACGTTAAATGTCCGTCAGGCCTTTCGCCTTTTACTATCAATGGTCTCTCATTTCTATAATAATATGTTTCTCAACTTAACTTATTTAGTTTACCGAAAAAATCGGCAATTACCATTAGGGGTATTTGCCGATTTTCTCTTTAATTACTATTTAATTCTAAGATTTTATCTTTTAATTCATGCTTTTGGTTTAAACCCCTCATTGTGTCTGCCACCTTGCCATCTTTAAAAAGAATCAATGCAGGGATACTACTGATTCCAAATTGTGAAGCTAATTCAGGTTCATCATCCACATTGACTTTGGCAATTGTCGCTTGTCCTTTCATTTCATCGCTTAACTCTTCTACGATTGGAAGTTGAACTTTACAAGGCGCGC
The DNA here is from genome assembly GCF_004366035.1 of Cytobacillus oceanisediminis. Lineage (GTDB taxonomy): Bacteria > Bacillota > Bacilli > Bacillales > Cytobacillaceae > Cytobacillus > Cytobacillus oceanisediminis_C. The sequence continues at coordinate 68,348 of NZ_SOEE01000010.1, read as the reverse complement.
ACCAAGGAGCCCAGAAATCAACCAATGTTAGGCCAGATTGAACGTGGTTTTGAAATGACTCTTTTGTCAGTGCTATTGCTCCCATAGAATTAACCTCCTTTTTTATGATAATTAATAAGGATTTAATAATCAATTGATTAATTGAATGATACATTTAAAAAATTTTTTCGTCAACCCAATAATTTTGTTTTTTAATAAGGAATAATGTTAGGTCTGAAAACATTAAAAAGAGGTTCTATAAGAATCGCCAATTAACCAGTTGCTTTTCCCTATTGCTTTTCAAGACCACCGTACATCTTTTGTGCCAGCTCTGGGTTATCATAGACCTCTATCTTTGAATCAATAAGATTAAGGTCTTTTTTCAAATCTTCAAGTTGCATTAAGACTTTCTTGCGGTGATTGGTGAGCATCACTTTCCTTTCGTTAATCGTTTGCATCCCCTGTGTGCACCAATCGGCGTACTGTTTGATTTCTTTGATGGGCATTCCAGTATTTTTCAGACAGCAGATCATGGAAATCCAGTTGAGATCCGTTTCACTGAAAACACGGTTGCCAGTTCTATCCCTCTCAAGGAAAGGCATTAGCCCCTCTTTATCATAGTAACGCAAAGTGTGTATGGACAGGCCAAATTTCTTCGAGACCTCATTAATGGAATATTTCATTCTTCTTCTCACCTTTCCTCTCGATCTGGAGTTAACTCGAGATTTCATCCTCATTATGGTCCACTAATTAAGACTTATCAAGTAGTTGATTTTTATAAACAGAGGAGAAAAAATTTTGAATACAATCAGTATTTTTTTCTTTCCCCTTGACCTTGAGTTAACACGAGGGTATATGCTCATTATTGACCACAAATAAAAATTGCAAGTGGTTGTTCTTAAATAAAAAAGGAGGACAAAAATCATGGATTCAACTCAAAAAATTGCACTTATAACAGGAGGAAGCCGCGGATTAGGACGAAATTCTGCCATCGCGTTGTCCAGAAAAGGAATTGATGTTATCGTTACGTACCATAGCCGGAAGGAAGAAGCGGAAGCGGTCGTTAATGAAATTATAGATAACGGCCAAAAAGCAGTGGCGTTGCAGCTGGATACAGGTGTTATATCTTCGTTTGAAGATTTTTCCTCTCGACTGTCAGACATACTTAAAGAAAACTGGAATCGGGAACATTTCGACATTTTGGTCAATAATGCTGGATTCGGAATACACGCTTCAATAGACGAAACTACTGAGGAGCAATTCGACAGATTAATGAACGTACAGTTCAAAGGTGTTTTTTTCCTAACTCAAAAGCTGATTTCAAGAATTGCTGACAATGGAAGGATCATTAATATTTCAACTGGTTTGACTCGATTTGTAATTGAGGGCTTCGGAGCCTATTCTGCAATGAAAGGTGCGATTGAAATCTTGACAAAATACATGGCCAAAGAATGGGGATCAAGAGGTATTCGTGTCAATGTAGTCGCCCCAGGAGCTATCGCCACTGATTTCGGAGGTGGTAAAGTAAGGGACGATTCTCAAATGAATGAATTTGTGGCCACAAATACAGCATTAGGGAGGGTCGGTGAAGCAGACGATATCGGAGGGGTTGTTGCGTCCTTGTGCACGGATGAGATGGGCTGGGTAAATGCAACTCGTCTCGAGGCATCAGGTGGACAGCTACTCTAATTGGCCAAAGGTAATTGAACTTCTAATAGATTCCGGTGACAAATCCCATAACGGGTGTTATGTATACAATGCAAATTTCTGCTCAGCATATTTATCTGCGTTGCTAACAACTTATGATAAGCAAAGTATGTACGTTTGATTAGTTTAATGGCGAGAGCATTGGTCGGTATGGGTCTTAATTCTCCCCCTCCGGCCATATGCTGTTGCTGAAAATGTATTAACAGAACGAATATTAATCCACCTAGGAAATGTTGGTAATATAGAACTGAACATTATCGGCGAAACCCTATTTGCCTGCTTCTCTTCCAAATATAGAGGATGGATTGGAACGTTTGATAAACAATAGTAAAAATAAGGTTTCAATTGAATCGATTTTTGTCCATTTCTTTGTACAACAAACCTCCCCCTTTAGTTAAAAAGAAAAAAGCTTCCTGATTTACAGCTGATTTTGAATATAACCCATTAGTTCAATACCTTTACCAGTTCAATTTCATCTCTGATTGGAATACCATCATTCCCAATTAAGGGTATCTCGGGTTTTAACTTTCTCGCTTTCTCAACCGCATTATTAATAATTTTGGACAGGATAAATCCTCGTTTCTGATAAAATTTTAAAGCTAATAAATTATCGTTTGTTGTTATAAGCTTAAGGATTTTACAATTTTTCTTAATAGCAAGATTTTCTACTTCTTGAACTAACAAAGTACCTATCCCCTTACCTTCTTCCATACTATCTAATGATATAACTTCGCATTCCTTATCTTTAATTATGTAAGTAATTAAGCCAATAATTATCTCCTCTTCACTTACAACCGTAATGCCATCTAATGAACTACAATCATAAATTCCACTGGAAGTAACCATTTCAGGGCTTCCCCAATGCAACTTAAAAAATTCTATTATTTTATTATTCGGTAAATCCTCAACTGTGCAAGTTTTCATTATAAGCCACCTCAATCTTCTTCAAGTAACCCTACCTTTTAGTTTAAGAAAAGCTACTAATTTAGCAGCTGATCTTGATCAGAAAATAATTACATTTATTTACAAATTAAATTCAATCATTACCTATATAGCAGATTAAAGGATTATATCGAATATTCTTTGATAGCCAAAGGGCAAAACTAAAGCAATTAATATTCCTATTACTATAAAAGATGCTGCTAAAACTCTATATTTAAGAACTGAAATTTCTTCTCTTTTATAAGCGATACTTATGACTTTAATCAAGGAAAAAACAGTAATAAAAATAATTATAGCTGAAAATATACTGATTAAAATGACTGGCATTTTGAAGCTCCCTTATTATAATTAGAATATCCTGCGAATAATTAACTTTACATACGAATTCAAAAGGAAAAAGTTTCTCCATACCATAAACCTGACCCGTTTTCTTATATAAGAAAAGGCTATTCAAACTCAAGCAAATCAGAAATAAATTCATTTACTTTACCTTTTAAAACTACTCCGTGCCCCGTACATAAATACTCAACATCATATTTGGAAATTTTTTTTAACCCTTCGATAAATAAACTAAAATTGTGCTGTTCTCTCATTTCCTCGTTTTGAGACCATTCAGAAACAAACTGTTTATATTTCTCCCTCTCCCCAACACCTGTATCGACAACATTACCGCTCAATTGTTCTCCAAAAAAACAGATATGATCTCCGCAAAATAATACTTTGCTAACACGCTGATATAGTAAAACAGAACCTTTAGTATGGTGTCCAAGGAGAACACATTCTAAATTACTTACAGTTGGACCGTTATCTGGAAGTTTCATATTTAATTTGTTTCTAACATTTCCTGGAATCAACTCTAAATCCTGATTATGTATATAGCCTTCAATATTACCAAAAAATTGAACTGATCCAATATGGTCTTTGTGACCATGTGTGGCAATAAAATGAGTTATATCGTTTTTGGAAATTCCTTTCTTTTTTAGTGCGGAAAACAGCAAGTGTGAATGTTCTTTCTTTCCTGAATCAATAAGAATAACATTATTGTTCTCGAGCAACAAATAGCAGTCATTATAAGAGTTCCAAGATTCATCCCATACTAAAAAAGCATATAGATTTTTAGCCACTGCCTCCAAACATGTTTTCATTTTACTCCTCCCTAATCAGCAATTTTTTTTATATATTTCGCTCAATCTTTATTAATACCTTCTATAACTAACCTTTTGCTAAATAAGGATTTCAGCGAAAAGGGAAGATATCCTCTGCTCCAGGTAAATTCAAAAAAGGCTTCCACACTCGTGCTCTGCTTGATCACCGTTTTGTTGAATCCAATCCGCTAGCTGTGAATATTTTGTCAATTTAATGATGAATCCCCTCATTCTACCTATTATTTCAACTTGTATCATTAAGGACCTAAACTAAAGGCGGTTACAGGCACCGTACTTTTTACTGCCTGTTCAAGTGGAATAAAATGAATCCTTATAATTGGTTAATACTTCCTATATAACCTTTTCTTTCATGACCTTCCTCTTATATACAGTATAAAAATAGATTGGTATATTCTAATTATTCCGAAAAACGAAAGGGGTTCTAAATGGAAAAATGGTATAACAAATTTATAGTTTTCTTCACTGCTCTAGTAATGGCTTTGGGGCTGTACGCAGTTCCAGCAGGGGCTGTTTCTAATTTAGCGAGCCCCGCCGCTGAAAGAGTTTTATCTGTTGAGATTGAGGAAGCGACGATACTTGAATTGCAGCATGCGATGCAGGGGGGGCGGTTAACCTCTGAGGAATTGGTTCAATTTTACCTTAATCGAATTGAGGAGTACGATGACAGCATTAACTCCATCATTACGGTTGACGAAAATGTATTAGTAGAAGCGGAACAACTAGATAAAGAGCGCGAAGCGGGAAAAGTTCGCGGTCCCCTGCATGGAATTCCGGTTATATTAAAAGACAACTATGATACATACGATATGCAAACTACTGCAGGATCCCTGTCACTTGAAGGTTCCATCCCTCTAAAGGATGCCTATCAAACAAAAAGATTAAGAGATCAAGGTGCTATCATCATAGGGAAAGCGAACCTGCATGAATTTGCTTTCGGATTCCAAACAATTAGTTCCCTTGGTGGACAAACCTATAATCCATATGATTTAACAAGATACCCAGGTGGTTCAAGCGGTGGTACGGCAGCAGCGGTTGCTTCCAACTTTGCCGCCGTCGGATTAGGGACAGACACTGGTGGGTCCATCCGAATACCTTCGTCCTTTAATAACCTGGTTGGACTTCGCCCTACTATGGGACTTGCCAGCCGTGATGGAATCATTCCACTTGCACTATCACAGGATGTCGGCGGACCGATGGGTCGTACGGTTGAAGATGTGGCTATCGTGCTCGATGCAATAGCTGGCTATGACCCGGCAGATCCAGTTACTGAAGCCAGTATCGGAGCAGTCCCAAAAACCTATACTCATTATCTTAAGAAAAACGGATTAAAGAAATCTCGGATAGGCGTCATTCGCGACCTGTTTGGGAATGATCCTAGTGTCAATAAAGTGATGGATCGAGTGATTGCGGACATGGAAGCGCTTGGAGCAGAAGTGTTCGAAGTAACCGTTCCCAATCTAAGTCCAATTCTTTCTTATCCAAGCTTAAGCGGATACGAATTTAAATTTCAATTAAATGATTATTTGGCTAGCCTTGGGCCGGATGCACCTGTAAGAACGTTATCAGATATTATTGAAAGCGGGAAATTCCATCCAAGTTTGGAAAGTGGATTAAAATCACGTAATGAAAGAGAATCATTAGAAAATGATGAGGAATACCAAGACATTATTACCAATCGTCCTAAAATGGCAAGGGAAAGCTTAATGGTAACGTTTAATGAACATGACCTTGATGCACTACTCTATCCAACTTCGAGTGCTTTACCCGCACAGGTGGGCAAAAGTCAAGGTGCTGGGAACGCTAATCGCTTAAGTCCTTATTCAGGATTCCCTGCAATCTCGGTTCCTGCCGGCTTCAGTGACAACGGCCTTCCAGTCGGGCTCGAGCTGCTAGGAAAAGAATTCGACGAGCCCACATTGATTAAACTAGCCTATGCTTATCAAGAAGGAACTAACCATCGAAAAGCGCCTGAACTGCAATAAGAACTTCCTAGAAAAGAGATCAGTCCCGCTAGCCCTGCAAATCTTGAAAAAAAACAAGTTTTCCTAAAGAAAGTACATCATTTTTGTAAAAAGGATCTGAGCAAAGTACTAAAGGATTCTTACTTCATTTCTATTTCTTATTCCAAATTGGAGTCTATCTTTAATTAAGAAGAATCGCTTTATTTCCTTAATATAAGAATAGGGATCGCTGCAGCGATCCCCTTTTTTAATCATTAGCACCCGTTGAATAAGGAAAAGGCGGCATTCTTATTGAATAATCCAAGTAAAAGCTGCCTGAATATCAGCTGATCTTGAACAAAAGCACCAAGGTATACTGCCCGTTAATCCAAAAAAGATCCCTCTTAGATATCAGTTTGACAAAAGATAAAATGATCATTAGGATTCCAAACGTGCAGATAATCTGCAATGTATCCCCGCAGCCACAACACGCCATTAATTCGTCTAAGATAAAAACCTTTTGGAAAATCATCGTCTTCACATAGTATCTCCGAGGCTATTGTGATGGAGCCAGATGGAGCTTGATTCCGCTGTAAAGGATTTCCGGAATAATCCTCAGGCTGATCCAGATATTCCAGTCTTAAATAAGGCCCCAGTTCAAGCGGACACAATTCCAAACCTATTTCGCTCGCTTTTTTAAAGATTTGAGCCGTAGTAGCACCATCAGGGAAGCCAAGATCGCCTACCGTTAGTTCTACGGTCTGAAGAGTGTACTTCGTATCAGAGGTAGTAAATTTATCATCTGCTAATAGTTTTTCTCCATACGCATTCATCAAGATAGAGCATTGCTGCAATTTCTGGATAAGCTCCGATTTCGTGAGTCCACCAACTTCTATTTTTCTGGTAATAACTGAACAATTAGGGTATATATTCTCATTTTCAAAACACAATCGTAGTCACTCCTAACATATAGCACATAGATTGAAGAAACGATACTATGGACTACATATAAATATTCTACAATTGCCAATACATTTCCTTGTTAAAGGCTGATCCCTCGAAGTAGATTATTGCTTATTTGGAAGATTGTTTGCTTTTAATCCGATGCTGAAACGACAGAGTCGCTATAAATATAGTTATTCCCCATAAGAATAATCCTCCGTACGTTACCACATACACCCAAATGGCTAACCCCTCGGAGTATCCTTTTGGAAAAACTCCAAAAAATTGAAGAGCTGTCATAAAACTAATTAGAACTGTCACTATCCCAACTGACCATCCTGATATAATTAATAGCCATTTTGGAAGTTTCTCTCCCCAGGAAGTCACGAGAGCTAAAGCAAATAAAGATGCCAGTATCGCCAAGATCGCTGTGAAGTCTATTCCGTTGGTATACAACGTATAAAGAAAAGCAGGGCCTTCCTTTAATGTATCACCAAACCCTGCCACATCTTGTATAGCTTGTTTTGTTGTAAGTCCTGCCGTTAATCCCGATGCCCAAAGCGATTTTAAAAACGCATACGGCAACAGAGCAAGAGCTGCAATATAGCCCCATTTTTTAGTCAAAAAAGGTTTATCAGCTATTTCTGATATCCTATGTTTCTCATATCTTAAGCTCAAAAGACATTCTCCCTTCTCATTTAAGAAATGAAACCCATTAGTTTTAAAAACTGCCTAAAAGCAGAAAATTCAAAAGCGGTCGCCAAAAAGGTCATTGGTTTTCCTTATTCACGCTCCTCGCAATTATGAAAATAATCTAAAATTAAGCTTTTCATTTATGTCCATTTCGACTACTTCCTTCTTTATATTTCTATCTTACAATGCAAATGAATTTTCTCTTAATGGACCTGGGATATATTTTAAGCTAAGGCCTGAGATGTAAAAAACGCAACGGTTTCCTCATTTCTTTGAACATATTAATGGTATGAGCGGTATATCAACAACCACGACCCTATAGCATTTCTGAAATCATGCGGGAATTTAGCTTCTTTCACCCTTGAAAAAAAGCCGCCTGGTTAGCAGCTGATCTTGAACATAGGCACCCTTGAGTTTTAGTACAGCCCTTCATAAAACAATTTTGGAATTAGAAAAGGAGGTACTGCAGTTACCTCCATTCTTAACCCTTTTTTGTTCAACAAATATTAATCATTTTATCGATATGTTACACATAACGGTTTCCAGTTTGGGACTTTAATATCTTCTTTAATATGAGTTATAGATCAGGTGCCTGCTGCTTCTAATTTCATAATGGCACCAAAAAATTGTGATGCAGTTGTAAAAGTGATAAACGCACAAAGTTCGCTAATTTCATCATCAGACATGTACTCTTTTAACACATTAAAAGTTGCATCTGAGACATCCCCTTTTTGCTTAATAAATACCTCCGTAAATCCTACTGCAATTGAAATCTTTTCATCGAACAAATGAGGTTCTGGTTTTCCTTTAGCTTTGCAATAAGCACAACCATTACTTTGCGCAAGAGTTCTTCTCACTTGTTCTTTTAATTGAGCAGTAAGCTTCCCGTCTTTCTCCAGCTCACTTCCCAGCCGGCTCCACATAATCATTATTTCCTTGTTATATCCCAAAAGTCTTTGAAACGGGGTTGCTCCGTAATGTGATTCCTTAATTCTTGCCATAATTTATGCCTCCTTGTATTATTTATCATATCGAATTATTTCGTTTCTTCACATTAAATTTGAAGTGCAGTATTCAATATTTCTTTTAAAATTTAACGAAAATGAGGGAAAATAGATTTAATATGAAAATGGATGATATTGATAAGAAAATAATAGATGTATTAAGCGAAGATAGCCGATTATCAATGAGTGCGCTTGGAAGAAGAATCAATTTATCTTCTCCATCTGTTACAGATCGTGTCAGGAGAATGGAATCATTTGGAATAATTAAAAAATACACATTGGAAGTAGATTATGAGAAATTAGGGCTTCCAATCCAATGCATCATTGAAGCAACTGTTAAAAATGGGGACTATAGCTCTTTTAAAAAATATATTGAGGGGTTATCAAATGTAGAATTCTGTTATCGGATTGCAGGGAATGCCTGTTATATGCTTAAAATACAATTCGACACTTTTAGAAAGGCAGAAGAGTTTATTGAAAATGTAAGTCCGTATGCCCGTACTGTCACACATTTTATTTTTTCAGAGGTCCAGACCAATTTGAAAATGAGTACTCAATAGGTAATAATCAAGACTGTTTAACTAATCTGCCTCGTTAACACAATAAGAAAAGCTGCAGCAACGACAGCCTGGACTAATAGTGGTGAACTACTTATAGGTTCCGAACAGCCCGCTTATCCTCGGCATAAAAAAACACCATTTTACGCCTATTCTCGAACTGTACCACAGTGTCTAATAAATATTCAAAATATACCAGAAAGCTAGTATAATATTATTATCTATATATGAAAGGACTGAACTATGCGCAGATATCAATATCTTAACCCCAGATAAAAACAATAATGGAGGTAAAAATATTGATTAGAGATCTTAGCACAAAAAGATTAATTTTAAGAAAAATGCAGGTTTCAGATTCAGATAGCTTGTTTCAAATTTGGTCAAATCCAGAAGTAACCAGATTTATGAATATTGACAGGTTCACTGATAAAAAACAAGCAAAAGAAATCATTTTACTATTTGATAAGCTGTCACAGGAAAACACTGCAATTCGCTACTCAATAATTGAATTAGAATCAAATAAAATTATTGGTTCTTGCGGTTTTAACATTATAGATTATGAAAATGCAAAAACTGAAATTGGATACGAAATTAATAAAGATTATTGGGGCAAAGGATATGCTCCTGAAGCTGTTACTTGTTTGATAAGGTATGCTTTTAAGGATTTAAAACTTAATAGAATAGAAGCAAAAGTTGAGCCTGAAAATTTGAACTCAATTAAAGTCCTGCGGAAATTAAATTTCCTTTTTAAAGGAAAAATGAGAAAAGTGGAAAGATCAAAAGGACGCTTTATAGATCTCAATCTTTATTCATTGTTAATAACTGATTAAATCGCCTGGCCTATACTTGTAAAAGTATAGGCTGTTTTTTTTTCGATGGAGTTACAACTGGTTACAAGATATTTATTTAATGTGACATAACAGAATATATTCTTATTAAACAAACCTGCCCTTTTATCGAATAAGAAAAAGCAAAGCTTATTGGCCATTGCCTGCTATCAAGACTATTAAGATTACTTATCAATACTTGGTTTTAACCCCTCATCAACTAATGGTTATTTTTTTGTTGAACCATTTTTTCGTATCGTTCAGATATGCTCTACTATAGTTCAACCTCTAATTACTCCTAACATTGAATTGTATGATAAATCCTCCTTCCATAAACCCTCCCCTGGTGTTAAAAAGGAAAAAGCTGCCTTATTAGCAGCCTTTTACCATTAGCACCCCTGGAGTCTGAAGTTATACTCCCCTACAACTTTTAGTTTAATGCTCCATCATTTCATGGGCAATGTCATGGCCATCCATATCTGATGGATAGTAAGTAGGCCAATGGGTTACTTCATCCAACAATTTTTCTCGGTCGTCACCCCAATACAGATGATAGTGAGCAGCCTCTGTCGGATAGATACTATGATCACTAAACTGAATATATTGTGGAAGACCTTCAGCTTCTGCTTCTAGTTTAAATACATATCTAACCCCTCTATTTCCCGCATCATAAGTTAAAATTTCATACCCATCGTAGATATACTCCCCAGAATATTCTTCTCCATTTTTGAAAAACGTTACCTTGTTGCCCTGTATCTGAATTCGTCCAACATTTGTTTGGTATCCTTCATTATAATATTCCTTATATTCTTTAGCTGTCATCTTCCCCTCTTGTTCTGCTTTATAAGTAAATACTTCGTCAAGCGTACCATCTTGAAGATATGGGTATACAGACTGCCAGTCTCCTTCCCAGTCGGATAAGGATCGATCCTTCACTTGGCTGTTTTCAAAATATCCTTCGTATATTTTTGCTGTTTCTTCATTATGTTGATGAGTATGGCCGTGGTCGTGTTCACCCTGCTCATTTGTCCCTGAAGCTCCCACCGATGAAGGTTCAGATAAAGCTTTTGTCAGTTCCTCTAAATTGTGCTGCATGAGAGTGAAGTAGTCCTCATTATTCTTTATATCTTCTTCTGTTAAAACCGATAAATTGTGTATACGTAAAGCCTCTGCATCAATTTCCTTCCTTACTATGTCTGCTACTTTAGGAGTTATATTCTGTTCAAAAAATACATGCTTCAAACCATGCTTTTCGGCAGTCCTAATGATGTTTTGCACCTCTTTATGTGAGGGCTCGTTAGTAGGGCTCAAGCCAGAAACTGCAATTTGCTCTATCCCATAGGTTTTCTCCCAATAGCCATAAGCTGCATGAGATACAATAATTTTATTTTCAGGTAAATTTTCAAGGTGTGCACGGAAGTCTTGATCTAAGTTTTCGAGCTTTCCTTTCAACTCCTCAAAGTTTTGGTTAAAAATCTCTTCTTGCCCAGGTTTTAATTCAACTAATACATCTTTTATATGCTCTGCCAGCTGAATTGAACGAATAGGATCCAGCCAAACGTGAGGATCCTGATCCCCATGATTATGTCCAGCATGTTCGTCCTCATGACTGCCTTCTTCTTCATGAGTGTGGTCACTCTCATGGCCGCCATCCCCTTCTTCATGGTTATGTACATGATTTTCCAAGTCAATTCCTTTTGATGCTTCAAGTATCTTAACGTCATCAGATTGAATAGTTTTCGAGATTTTATTTGCATATGATTCTAAACCTGCCCCATTATAAATAAAAGCATCGGATTCAGATATTTTTATCATATCGCTGGTGGTTGGTTCATATGTATGCGAGTCTGATCCCGGTGGCAAAATAGACTCCACAGATGCTTGATCCCCTGCAATTTGTTCAGCAAAAAACTGAAGAGGATATACAGTTGTATAAATCTTCAACTCTTTGCTGGCTCCTTTTGGTTCCTTTTCACTTTCACTGCTGTTTGTAGCTTTTCCTCCACACGCAGCTAGCGTGAAGATGACAATACATAAACTAAGAAAGCCTACAAATTTTTTTAACATTTTTACTCCCCCTTTACTTAGGGAATATTTTATCGTAATGATTACGATTTGTAAATAGTAATCATTACGATTTTTGTTTTGCAGCCATTCAACTACCTGCCCTTTAGCGATCCATGAAGCGCAAAAATCAGCACTTCACCAGAGAATGAGAATGGATAGGAAATGCCAATACTGACCATAATTCAGTCAACCGTATCAACGCACTCCTCCTTTTTTAAAACGATTGAGCAGTGTCTTCATAGTATTGTCATTTATCTAATCTTGAGGAAATTTATATTCATGGTAGTTTAACAAGAAAAAAAAGCTGCCGGATTAGCAGCTGAAGTATTTCTGGTTCTTTGGAACATTAGGTAACCCATGTATCGAATATATCTTGCTCAACTAAGTACCTCCACTGTAAAACCTCCTGGGGCTTTAACATAGAATGTCCATCGATGAGCCATTTTAGGCGGTTTCACATCAAATCCATCATCCTTCAATCGTTGATTGATCTCGTTTACTCGTTCATCACTCTCTTGAGAGAAGCCAATATGAAAGGACTTAGGGTAGTTGGTCCGAGTATCTTTCATCAAAGCTAGTAACAATCCGTCATCGTCAGTCATTACAGCAAATGAATCGCTATTTATACTCTTGGTTTTCAAGTAGAAATATTTCTCCAAGAACTCTCGAGCAGCTTTAACGTCAGTGACCGTAAGATTGATATGGTTTAGTTTCATAGGGTACACTTCCTTTTCTTAGCATAACTTTTCTAAACTGTTTTACAAGCTTGATTTAGACTTCTTGCTTCTTCCACTCTATTGTAGTGATTAAAAAAGATTCAGGAATCGACAAATGGAATGAAGTACCCTGCAACTTTAGATTGAAATTAAGCCTAAGGTTTATTGAACGAATACAAAAATAACGTAATTTACTGTAAAGGGCGCCCTTATATGCGTGACAAGCACAAGGATTGGTTTAAGTACTATATTTCACAAACTCTAGAAGATTTTCAGTTATTATAGGAATGCTGCCCCTTTAGCAACATAACAAAAAGGCTTCCCTTTATCCAAGGAAAGCCCCCATTAGTGCAATAAGTAACCTAAAGTCCAATAATAATTGGTTTGCCTATCAAATGATAGATATTTTTTAGTTTTACAAAGGGTAACGTTCTTTTGGTTATTATATTGGGAAAAGAGTTAAGTCGATAATGGCGGAAATAGACTGTTAAAAAAGCATTGAGGAATTAGTGTAAAAATGAATAATGTTTGGGTTTAAATAACATCATAAAAAGATGGAAAGGGTTAAGGCAATATTAAGGAGGACAGGGATAGAATGACAAATACCAATAAAGATGAAAAAGTATTGACAGAACATAACATTCCGCTTTCTGCTTCAGAAATGGGCACTCTTTGGTCGCAATATATAAACGATAGCTTAGCTGTTTGTGTAATGAAGTATTTTAAAAGCATATGTGAAGATAAAGAAATCCTTCCCTTAATAGAAAATTCATTAAGTATAGCAGAAAATGACATCAAAATTATTACAGAGATTTTTACAAAAGAAAACCATCCGATACCAATCGGCTTTACGGATGAAGATGTGAATGTGAATGCACCAAGGTTATTTTCCGACATATTTATCCTTATGTATATACAAAAATTGGAGATCATTGCAATGGCGAGTATTGGAGTAGCCATTGGTGTTTCAGCACGTTCTGATGTAAGTAACTTTTTTAGAAATTTACTTACTTCCGTTTCTGAATTACACGATAAGTCAAGAAAAGTCATGTTATCGAAAGGTGTATATGTCCGATCAGCGCAAATACCTAGTCCTGATAAGGTTGATTTTATAGACAAACAAAGTTTTCTTTTTGATTTTTTAGGTTCTCATAAACGCCCCTTAACAGCTATTGAAATCACACATCTTTTTATTAATATTCAAACAAATGCAATGGGTAAAGCAATGATGATGGCATTTGCACAAGTTTGTAAGAATGAAGATATCAGGCATTTCTTTGTAGAAGGTAAGGGGATTTCAAATAAGCATATTAAGAAGTTTGGTTCAATCTTAACTAATGAAGATATTCCCGCACCAATAAGCTGGGATTCTCACGTAACGGATAGTACGGTTTCTCCATTTTCCGATAAGCTAATGATGTTTCATACTACTACATTAATTGCTGTAGGAATAGGAAATTACGGTACGGCCGCAGGAACTTGCCAACGAATGGACTTAAGTGCCACTTATACAAGACTTTCTGCAGAAATTGCTTTGTATGCGGAAGATGGAGCGAACATAATGATTAAACATGCATATTTAGAAGAACCACCAAAGGCGACCGACCATAAAGCACTTTTCAAAAAAAAGAAGTAGCGTCCTGTACCAACGGGTATAAAAAAGGAGCATAAACGCAGAAACTTAATTACATAATTCAGAATTTCCAGCTCTAGCTTCTTAAAAGTTGATAAAAAACCTTTATTATTAAGCTAAAGGAACAGATTAGTTCAATAAGAAATTGGTAAAGCCAAATGTTATCAACCTTCTTGAAAAAAAATAGCACTCGTTGAAAGAGTGCTTATTGAGTCTCGAATTAAAAAATCTAATTCAGACCAATTATTTCCACCAAAATGAAGCAGGAATGGAAAACTCCCCATCTAATGGAACTGTTTCGCCAATTGCAGGAGCTATCATAGATACTCCAAATTTTTCAGACGCATTAAATGCTCTTTCTATAGGTTCTGTCCAACCATGATAAGCAAGGGTAAAGGCTCCCCAGTGAATTAACATCATATTCTTACCATTTAAATCTAAATGAGCCTGAACAGATTCTTCAGGTGTCATATGGACCCAAGACCAACGTCGGTCATATTGTCCGCCTTCCATTAAAGTAAGGTCAAAAGGTCCGTATTTCTTCCCAATTTCCTTAAAATGTGTGTCATAACCACCATCTCCGCTTGTATAGAAACGTGTCTTGTCTCCAAGAATGACCCAACCGCCCCAAAGAGTGGAATTTCTATTTAATGGTCCTCTGCCAGAAAAGTGTTTTGAAGGAGTGAATGCTACAGTTAAGCCTTGGAACTCTGTTTCATCCCACCAATTTAGTTCTGTTATTTTTTCTTTTTTAACTCCCCAATCAATCAAGTGCGCACTTACACCAAGAGGAACGAAGAAGTGATTGACCTTGTTCTTTAATTTTTTAATCGATGGATAATCTAAGTGGTCGTAATGATCATGAGTAATAAAAACAGCATCAATTGGCGGCATTTCATCAATAAGATGCAGCATATCTTCACTGTAACGTTTGCTTCCCACGAAAGAAACAGGTGAAGCAGTTGGACCTAGCATGGGGTCTACAAGTATCTTTTTATTATTGATACTTAGTAAAAATGCAGAATGACCAAACCAAGTTAAACTATCTTCCTCACTTTTGATTTTGTTCCAATCAATTTTGGAAACAGGCAATTGACCGGCAGGATTACGGTCTTTGGCGCCTGAAATAGAATCCTTAATCATAGAGAAGTAATCAAATGCATTCATGTCCATTTTGGTCGGCACCTGGTTGACAAACTTCCCATTATCGTAATTACCAAACTTACTGTATCGTTCTTTCTGCCCGCTATTTGGATTCCTGCCAAATACAGGATGCAAGTTTATAAACAATGTCACGACAACACAAATAGCAAGTAAAAAGATGAATAAATAGCTCATTATTTTTTCATGATTCCTTCCTTTATATGCTGACACTAAACCTTTTTAAGTTCGCTACTCTCAATAATCGATTTTGAATAACCGTCTCTTGCAGCTTTTATCATCGCTTTCCCCAGTTCCTCTGAAGAAATGACATAGCTGGACATAATGACTAACCGATTAAATGGTCTCAATTCACCATAAAAATTTGGTACCGCTTTGCTTTTGATTTTACACCGTGAATGGGAATGATGCCACCTGGTCGAAATTTGTTATGGCATATGGCCAAACCAGGGATTAAAAGGTATAAGTGCTAAACTTATAAGAACACCTGATTGTTTACGTGCTACAGGACTTGTTAAAATGCTATTAAAAGCTCAAGACGTTTTATATTTTGTTTTTTCTTAGCCTGAATAATATTTGCAGTAGACTTTGCAACCCCGCCTGAACCTGCAAACTCAATAATGACTGCATCACTATTTGCTAAGGCCAGTTCTATATCAGATATATATCATAATCCACTGCATGTTTTACTATCGGTGAGTGTTTAACAATTTACCAGTACGGGTTGCTGCTACTCGTTACTAGATAACAGGCTCGCCAAAACAATCCTATCCCAAACTTACACATCCGTCACTTAACAAGCCTTTGTTCTAACTCCTCTTTTTGGCGCAAGTGATGACGGAAATGCATACCAACCAAATCATACCATTCCCTTGCATTCAGCCATCCCAAACCTCCATGCTCGACTTTATAATTTGAATTTATATTATCCACTTTTGATTCCCATTGGCTTAACCTTAGAATTACTTGATCCATTCTGCTGATAAGATGTTCCTTGCTATCTGAATTATTAGGTGGAGTATTTAGTTCATCCGGTAATTTAATTTTAATTGGCGGAAACCCTCCAATCTTATATAGATGCTCACCAAACTCCGTTTTACCAAGGGGCTGTTCATCATTTAAGGTGGAACATCTATCCATATTATCTAGATACTCATGGGCAACAAGGATTAAATGGTCATACATTTGCCCAATAGACCAAACCGTTTCTTCAGATTTATATCTCAGCTGTTCCAAAGAGTATTTTTGAAGCTCGTTTTTGTAAGTCTTAATTAGTTTAAGTTCGCCCAAATTAATTCCTCCTTTATAATGATTAACATAAGTCTAAAACTTTTACATTTTATATATATGTAACTAATTATTCAATTTTCGATTACAAATACCTTCTACAAACCTGCCCCGTTAGACGAATAAAAAAGAGTTGCCGATCCACACGGGAGCTTCAACTCTTGTACACGTTAGTTTAATTGCATTTTTCACAAACTTAGTTTTTTTTAGAAATAAATTAGAAAAACATCGAGAACGCATTCCAAAGAGAGTGTGCCAGGATTGGAACCCATAAATTTCTAAACCGAATAGCAAGAGTCCCAAGAGCAAGACCTAACAGTAGCGTACTAAAAACAGCAGAATGGATCAAAGCAAACATAAGAGAGGAAATGATTAACATTACATATTGCAATTTTCTGTATGGGATTAAAAGGAGCATACCCCTGTAAAAGAATTCTTCTTCAAAAGGGACAATAATGCAGACAATTATAAGAAACTGGATATATTCGTCGAATTGTAAAGGCAGCAAATGAAAAGATAATGGCTGGTGCATCAGTAAAATAACCAATGCCATTACCCCAAATATCCAAAAGTAGGTAACTTTCTTTTTAAGAGGCGATACGCTAAATAGATAGTTGTATTTTTTGCCCAATATAAAAAATACTATAATCAAAAATAGCATTAATAAAACTCTATTTTGCAGCTGAAAACTAAATGAACCCTCTGGCAACGTATCGGTAATGAATATAAATTGCTCTGATATTTTAATGCCACGAAGAAAATATCCGATTATGACAATTAATATAAAAAGTGTAGTTTTTCCTGCAATGTTAAGAAAGGAGCTACTCGAAGAAGGTTTATTTAATTCTGGCTTCATGGGAATAAATCCTTTCCTCAAATTATATAAAATATATATTCGCTAAGTGTAAACTTTTTACCATTACTCAGCTAACCTGTCCCTTTAGCATAATAAAAAAATCTGCCTTATACAGCACATTTCCCAAGTATTAACAAATGGAATAATAAAAATTTATTAGGTAAGAATACCAATGATTTATAATTCAATATAATATATTTCCATACTAAGGGAGGCTGTATATGAGAGGGAATTGGAAAATGGATTTGTTACTAGTTCTGCCTTGGTTAACTGTAGAAAAACTTGGAAAAAACACCTTACTCCGCTTTCTACCAACTATTATTTTTAGTGACTTAGTTATTGCATTAATAAGTGAGCTATCTCAAAAGTTAAAATGGTGGAAAGTAAGAAATCCGTTATTCCCTAATTTAGCGACAGATGTCTCTTTTGTTTTTTGGCCTTTTACCATCATTAATTTTTGGATTTTTAAACTGACATTTTAAAATTTGGTTATATATATTGACCAATATTTTTGCTGACTACTTATTTGCCTTTCCATTAACAACATTAGCAGAGAAATTACGCATATATAAAATGATAAGAATGAACCGAAAGCAGCTTTTTCTTTTAAGCATTGCAGTAGCAGTACTTAACTACTTGTATCAATCATTATTTATTGAACCTTTAAGAAGGAATCAGAAGGTTTAAGTATAAAGAACCTTTAAGCTTCAAAGCTTCTATAAAATTAATTGTCCTTAATAATTTGGGGAGTTTACCAAATCAAAGGACAATTCCATTTGTCGCACACAATGTTTGTTTCATTAAATAAGGCAGCTGATCTTAAACCTCCCTGATTTGCTATTTCTTAATTCCCAAAACCCTAAAGACATATAAGATAGTTAAGTATTCAATAACTAAAGGTAATTTGATTAGATTTGCCCTCAGCAACACAGACTATTTGAATTAGAATTAACTATAGGGGAAAACTGTAACCAATATTACTTTAGGAGTGATAATGGTGAATCCTTTGGTGGCAGTGAGTCCTTTTATAGATAAATTTCTAGTATGGTTTTTACCGCTCCCACTGGCATTGGGAGTTCTTTACGGTATGGCAAAATTAATCTTTCGAAAGTCACTATGACAAAAGGTCTTCAAACAGGTGCGCATTTTGCAGGACTAGGAACAGGGCTTAATACTGAAGCAAAGCGAATCGAGGAAAAGCTCTGTTTTAAGAATTGCTTAATTTTTACCTGGTGGGTTATTCAGGTGGAGGGTGTTATTTATTTTCCCCATGACAAACAAAACAAAAATAACACTCCCCCATCAAGGAATATGCCATATACATAAATGAGTATGAAAACTTTACACAATCTATATTTGCGAAACCTGTTTTTTCCTAGACAAACTTAAACTAATTGTAAAATTCGTTAATAATTCTTTCTATAGATTCCTCTGAATGGTTTCCATACATTCTCATCAAGCAGGGAAGCACTTTTTTATGAAATGCTAATTGGTCTGCAATAACTCATTCTCTTACCTCAGGATTACAAAATTCAAAGTGAGGAACAGGATAGGAGTTTACGTCAATGTTTGGAATGCTTTGAATCAATTCCATTTCAACAATCTCAACCATTTTTTACGAGTAATAGGAAGAGTCCATTTGAAAAAAATTAATCAAAATGGATTCCTTTTCAGCAGTTATAGTGGTTTTTATAACAAAGTTTGATCATTTTCTACCTATGATTATCAACAATCGCCCTTAAATTGAATTTTACATATTCCTAAAAAGATATATCCCAAATCCAAGGGTATCTCTGCCCCATTTCAGATATGTACTTCTCCAAGTCCGGATCTTTTGTAACATCGCATCTCGATCTGGATCATCAGGATGTTCGCAGCAATAATTCTCAATGGACATAGCATAAAGCCACTCATATTCATCCCATTCATCTTCGTTAACAGTGTATGACCATAGTGGAATTAGGCCAAGTTTTTCGCCAGCCCTCACATTCTCGAAGTGGCTTAGTAATTCGGATTCTTCAGCTCCCCCCAGCGCCTCTAAATATTCTTTACTTGGCTGCTGCTTCCAGTAGCCTTCACCGATGAGCACATATCCACCCTTTTTTACACACTTCCTCAGCGTATCCAAAGTTTCATGTAATCCACCTAATGCGTGAGTTGAACCAATACAAATCGCTACCTCAAACAGTTCATTCATTGTCTTCATTGCTACTTTAGCATCTTTTGTAATGATTTCAATATTATTTAAAACCCCTCTATTTTCAGCATTTACTTGAAGTTGTTCTGTGAAACCAACATATTTTTCGATAGCAATACATTTAGCACTGTATCTTTCAATGATCCGAAAAAGAATCTCACCTTTCCCAGCACCGATATCAATTACTTTGTCATTATCTTTTAAATCAAGTATTTCAATAACTTTTTCTATCTTTGATGGATTCATTGGATTATAAAAAGTGTGACTTTGATGGGCTATTGCTGAATATCTGTTTCTATCCATAAGACCTCCAGAAACTTATTTTATTACTCTCAATCATATTTTAAGCAATGGGCAGCTGTCACAGAGGAAATAGCTTGTATCCCCTTATCTCTATTTGAACCATGTGATATACAAAACTGTGCACGGCAGCACCTCCAGGTTTTAATACTTATTCAATTAAAATCCCTTATTCTCCTGCAAAGTCTTGTCCCACTAACCCGCCCCTTTAGTTAAAGTATTTCTTCACAAAGATTTTTTCGTACTTCATTTATTACAGGATTGCTGTCCCTACAGTTCAATAAAGCAACTAAATTGAGTTAATAACCGAGTTCCATGCAGAAGAAGCCGGTTCAATAATTTTAAAGTGGTCTATATCTGGGAGAATAACTATCTTTATATTTCCCCCCTTTTCTACAGCACATTTGTAATACTCCTTGCTTAAATTTACAGGAACATGATGATCCAATTCACCATGTATTAATACTTGTTCAACATTCATTGGCAATAATTCAGCTGGAGAAGATAATTTATAACGCTCAGGAACTTCTTCAGGGGAACCCTCTAATAGTGCAGCTGTGTGACTCTTTATTTTCTTATGTTCATGTATATTCCACATCTTTACTAAGTCTGTAACTCCTGCTAAGCTAATCACCTTTTGAATAGAAACACTAAGTTGATTAAAGGGACTATCATTTGTAATTGATTTTATTCTTGAAGCTAACCAAAGTGCTAAATGTCCACCAGCAGAATGACCAATAACAACAACTCTTGAAAGATCTATAGGATATGACTCATTTAGCTTTAATAGATGATTTACAGCATTAATAACATCATTAAACGTTCCAGTCCATCCTCCCCCTTCTTCCCCCACTCGTCGATATTCGATATTCCACGTTGCATAACCTTTATGGGTTAAATCATCAGCAATTGGGTTATTCTCCTCTAAGTTATATCTTGCTTGCCAAAAGCCTCCGTGAATTAATACTATTACTGGACATGATTTTGAATTTCCAGGCATTCGTAATACACCAAATTGAGATTCATGTTCTCCATAATAGAACTTACTTTTATTCACCATTTATTACTCCCCTTGCAGCGTATTTTTAATAACTATTTACTTCGATAAAAAAAGCCACACTTCCTTTATAGAAGAGCAGCTATTAGGGTATCGCTAATTTAAATTAACTCCCTCAATAAACTAATCACAATTTTACTATTGCTCTAAAATTCAAGATTACTTATTTAGTGTTTATTTTAAATAACCGATCAAGTGGAATACTAAAGCTGCTTTATTTCTTAGTCCCCTTTATAAGTTGCTGAACATTAAAAGTTTATGATGCTTCCTCTCTAAGATGTATTCGTCTCGATTTGCTTTCTCAATATTGCCCCTAACATAACAATAGGATATTGTTGTATGTATGGTTTATCAACTTAAACCATTAAACCGATTAATGGAGGTATTTTACTCTAATGAATAAACAGGACCAACTAGATATAATCAAAGAGGATTTTATTAATTGTCAAAAAGTACTATTGGCAATTGGTGATGAAACACGTCAATCGATCTTGTTAGTTCTAATGGGGACGGATTGTCAAACAGGATTACGAGTGGGTGAAATCACAGAACAAACACATCTTTCTCGACCCGCTGTGTCCCATCATCTTAAGGTTTTACGAGACGCCGGTGTTATTTTAATGCGTAAAGAAGGGACAAAGAATTTTTATTATATTAATTTACGTACAGAATTAGGTTTATTAAGAACACTTGTGTTGGATATTGATAAGTTCATGAAGAACTTTTATTGAAATGATGGAATTTAAACACACAGGATTTGGAGGTATAGGCTATGAGAGCAATGGTTGTTGATAGGTATGGGAAGGTTCCAATGCGCTTGGCAGAAATGCCCACACCTGAAATTGGTGATTATGAGGTCCTCGCAGAAATTCATGCGGCTAGTATTAATCCTGTTGATTTTAAGATACGCGATGGGAAAGTGAAATTGTTAGTTAACTATAAAATGCCTCTTATCTTAGGGAATGACTTTTCTGGTGTCGTTGCAAAGGTTGGCGCAAAAGTGACTCGGTTTAAAGTTGGTGACGAAATATATGCACGTCCACGAAAGAGTAAAATCGGTACTTTTGCTGAATATATCGCTATTCATGAAGATGACATCGCCTTAAAACCTAAAAATTTGAGCTTTGAAGAAGCAGCAGCGATCCCGCTTGTTGGGTTAACCTCCTATCAAGCCCTAACTGACATTTTGCAATTACAAAAGGGGCAAAAGATTTTGATTCAAGCTGGGGCTGGTGGTGTCGGTACCTTTGCTATTCAACTGGCCAAATTAATGGGCGCCACTGTTGCAACGACTGCAAGTGTTGCTGGTGTGAATTTAGTGAAATCTCTTGGTGCAGATGAAATTATAAACTACAAGACAGAAAAATTTGAAGAGATACTGAAAAACTATGATGCCGTATTTGATACTATTGGAGGCGAGATACTCGAAAAATCATTCGAAGTGATAAAAAGAGGAGGGAAAATTGTTTCCGTTTCGGGATTACCGAATGCTCGTTTTGGTAAAGAATATGGTTCCGGATTTTTTAAAACGTTGTTGTTTTCAGCAGCAAGCCATAAACTTACTGCGCTTGAAAAAAAGCATAATGTTCAATATACGTTTTTGTTTATGAAGCCAAGTGGAGAGCAATTACGTATAATTGCAAACTTTATTGAGACTGGTAAAATTAAACCTATAATTGATAGAGTTTTTCCTTTTGAAGATGCTCAAAAAGCGATGGAATATGCGGAGTCAGGAAGGGCGAAAGGAAAAATAATATTAAAAATCAGATAAGTTGTCAAACTCAGCAAATAATATGTCCTTACTTTCCATTTTTTCTTTTTAATGATTTTATAGAAGGCACTCCCTTTTAGTCAATTTTCTTTTCAAAAGGGAGTCTTTTGTTTTGATGATAAATATATGGGCTATTTCTAAACTCCCAAAACATATGAACTCCCCTTGTTTACCGTTACCACTGGCATTGGGAGTTCTTTACGGTATGTTTAAAATAATCTTTCGGAAGTCACTCTGACTTATAAGACTACACAGGTAACTAATAGAATCCTTATCAATTAGTTATTAACAAGAGCATGAATTCAATATTGGATTCATCCTAGCTTATAAATCTCCCTCAATAAAAACCCCTCGCTCTATCCAAATATATCCTTTATAATAAGAATTTTTACCTAAGGTAAATAACTATGAAATACTAAGGAAACAAAAGCAATACTGCTTATTCTCTTATGCAGCCTGGATTGGCCGCCGGATCTTTAAGAAGGCGCTCGTTAGTAGAATACAAGAATAGTTCGTTGACAATTGGCATTGTTAATCTTATACTTCTAAATGACTTGAATAATAAAACCTATTAAGGACGTGGATTTTTCTAGAGCCAGCTCTATTTTCGCCACACAACTGTCAACTGACAATTGTGTGGCTTTTTTATGTGAAGAAAGGGGTAGAATGAATGAAAACTTGGCAATATGCACTAATTGTTTTTTTAGGCGGGTGCTGCTATGGGGTGTTGTCTACATTTGTAAAGCTTGCTTATTCAGCAGGTTATTCGGTAACAGAGGTAACTGGTGGCCAATATTTATTTGGGGCATTACTTACCTGGATGCTGGTTTTGTTTACAAAAAAGCCAAAAACAACTGTAAATCAAACTCTCAAACTACTATTATCCGGAATTCCGTTTGGTTTGACAGGAGTGTTTTATTATCAAGCGCTACAGACGCTAAATGCTTCCCTAGCAATCATTTTTTTATTTCAATTTGTATGGATTGGTACGCTTTTTGAGTGGGTCTTTAATAAGAAAAAACCATCGAAAGGGAAAATCACCTCAATTGGTATTCTTATTATCGGCTCAATACTAGCTGCCGGCTTACTTGCTAAAAGTGAAGCTGCTCTATCCTTTCATGGGTCTGCATGGGGTCTGCTTTCGGCTTTGACGTTTACAACTTTTATATTTCTCAGCAGTTCTGTCGGAAAAGATACTCCACCTGTCCTGAAAAGTGCTTTCTTATCTACCGGTGGATTAATTGTCGTACTTTTAGTATATCCACCAACGTTTCTATTTGATTTACCTGTCTTAATGGGGGTGGCGCCTTATGGTTTATTACTCGGCTTGTTTGGTGTTGCTTTACCTCCTCTTTTATTTTCAATTGGAATGCCCCATGTCGGACCAGGGCTTGGCACGATCTTAACTGCTTCGGAGCTTCCAGTAGCTGTAACATTATCTGCCCTTATCTTAGGTGAATTTGTAAGTTTTTCACAATGGCTAGGAGTTATCATCATATTAATTGGTATTGTGGCCGGCAATTTAAAACCAAAAGATAAAAAAGAATCCGTGTCTATACAAACCAAAGCTGCTTCGTGATAGGCAGTACCAGCAAGAAGTCTTGTTGGTACTGCCCTTTGTTTCATCTATAAGAAAACCCTGGGCTAGGCCTAGGGTTCTAAGTAAATAAGAAAGATTTCATTCCTATTATTTCCTAATTTAGTTTACTTCTACTTGCCCCATCATTCCATTATCTTCATGCTCCAGTAAATGACAGTGGTACATATAAATTCCTTTATTTTTAAACTTTACTGCCAGCTTTACTGTTTGACCGGGTTCAATTGCGACAGTATCCTTCCATCCCTGGAGGATTTCAGGAGGATCTTCTCCGTCAATTGAAACAATTTTAAATTGTGTTCCATGAATATGGAATGGATGAATCATTCCACCCATCGGATCTGGCTTATTATACACTTCCCAAATCTCAGTTTCCCCTTGTTTTTGGGTAAAATCAATTCGATTCATATCAAATTGTTTTTTATTAATGGTTACATGCTTCCCCATTCCAAACAGTTCTAGTCTTTTAGATACCGACAAGCTCCTTTCTTCATCTGTTACTTTATAGTCATTCAGACTCTCTGGAAGTTCAGCCGAGTTTGTTTGTTCTTTTTTGACTTTAAACGGTAACAAAATGGTGTCTTCTTCATTTAGTAGTGCAATATCGCTGTCTGATTTTTGCCTTGAAAAATCAACGATTATTTCGGCCCTTTCGCCAGGTGTCAGAGTAATTTCACTCATTTCTAACGGTTCATTTAAGAATCCGCCATCCGTTGCAATCTGCTGAAATGAGTCACCAGTATTTAATTTAAACGTATAATTACGGGCGTTCGATCCATTTAATAAACGCAACCGGACTTTTTCCGCTCCTACTGTTAATTTAGGATTCAGTGTGCCATTAACCAATAATGTATTGCCAATTGTTCCATCATCATTATGCACTGCTTTGAAATTTAATTGGTTTTTATCATCAAATTGACGATCCTGAAAAACTAATGGAAAGTCATTTACTCCATAATGATCTGGCAAACCAAGTTTTTGAGAATTTTCATCTTCCACATAAATGAGGCCTGCCAAACCTTTATACACTTGTTCAGCTGTAATGCCTTTTTGATGGGGATGAAACCATAAGGTAGATGCCTCCTGATTGACAGTGAATTTTACATATTTTGTTTCACCAGGTTCGATTATTTGATGTGGTCCTCCATCTCCTTTACCCGGAATATCCAATCCATGCCAATGAAAGGTTGTTGGCTCAGTTAACCCATTCCTTGTTTTAAATGTGACGGCATCCCCTCTTTTTATTCGAATCACTGGACCCAGGAATGAACCATTATATCCATACGTTTCTGTTTGAATGCCTTCGAATAATTCCGTTGTTCCCTGTTGTGCAGTAATAGGATAACTTCCATCCTTGGGTTCAAGCAAAGGAGGTACCGCCAGCTCATTTTCCTCTGTCGAATCATTAAGTGCTGGAGGATTTACATGGTTCATGTGCCCTTCCATTTCCTCCATATCCCCCATTTTCTGTTCAGGTTTCATTTTTGTATGGTCCATGGCTTGATTTTTTTCAGATTCATTTTCCGGCTGTGCATCCCCCGCACTGCATCCACCAATCATAACCGTGCTTATTAATAATGAAAAAATCCAAAATTTAGATTTCATTTTGTTTCCTCCCTCTATTTCTATCACTAAAGGCAACAATAGCAATTAGATATCGAGAATTTGTGGAGGTTTATTGAAAAAAATTGTTTTTATGAGTATTACACGATAGCTTTTTCATTATAAAAGCAGGAACCCCTGACTTAAAAAATCTATTTCTTGATAAAATCTCAACAATAACCGATCACTATGGAGGTAAAGGAAGGAGTGAATCATTATCAATGGTATTGGAATGTTTTTTGCATTTGCAGCCAGAGTGCTGTCTTTTTTCTCCCCTTGCTTGTTACCGCTGCTGCCCGCTTATGATACCCACCTGACTGGAGGAAGAATCGATAAGACTTTAATGCAAGTGGATCTGAAGAAACTTTATTTGCGTGCAGTTGGATTTATCATTGGTTTTAGCATTATTTTTATTGCTCTGGGGCATCCGCCAGTTTTATTGGAAAAATCCAAATGAATTATCACATGATCATAATGCAGGCTGCTGGACTGTTAATTATTATTTTCGGATTACAGTTGGCCGGCTTGCTCATATACAAATTTTTAATGAAAGAATAGCGATTTCATTCAGAGAAATAAATCAAAAGGCGTGTTTGGCTCTGTTGTGCTGGGAATGGCCTTCTGGTCAGTAATTTGGTTTTTTGGAGACTAGGAGGCAACATAATGCTAATTGGTGTAAGGTGACTTTAAAATTACCCTCTGCCCTTTCGATTTCATTCCTTGTTGGGGTGTATACTTCTTCCAAGGTTTTCTCCGTCAGATGACTAAGTGGAGAACAAATTTTAAAAGATTTAACGCCTGCTCAGCTCGAAGCATTAAAAAAATTAGAATTATATGGAGCAAATGGACGTCAACTTGATCCAAAACAGAACCTATACTATTCCCCTAATTTACGATTTGGGAATTATTGTCTATACTGGGGGATGCTTTCTAACTGAAGAACTTGGTTCTGGTGAAATGTTTGCATAATTTGAAAGAGGTATAGAGTTTTCAATCCTAACATCGAACTCGCTCATTTTTTAATAAAACGATGATCTTGTTGACAATGTTATTGAGATATTTTACCTGTAATTTGGATGCCTGCGGGCACCTTTTTCTTTCTTCAACGCTTCAATCGCCATAGGATAGACTGGGTTCTTGGCTACTATGTTAACATGGTACTTTGAAACATAAAAAGGCCGCAAAGCTTACTTGAAGAAGTGCTTTGCAGCCTAAAGGTCTCTGTTGGTTTATAATCTGATTTGTTGATTTAAAGTACCAAGCTTCGTTTTCTTGTATGCCAATTTTCCAACAAGTGTCTTTATTGCTTATTTTTTTATGGAATTAATAATTTCATAAGAAGCTGAAGAATTAGAATCTGGTTCCACCCACAAAGATACTGAATCTCCAGTTGAGTTAACATGCTAAAGGAAACTATACCAGCTTCCTTTTTTATTTGCCCAGATTATATTTCTCCTATAGAACTGCCTTACCGCCACACATTCCTTTTTTTATTGCCTTCCATTCATAAGTTTTCCAAAACCGGCAACATTAAGAGTAATGCAGAAAATAATGGTGGTTTACTTATGAGGAATTGGTTAATAAAAGGTTAAAGAGGATGTCCAGCATGAGGTATGGGAAAAATCCTATTTTAATCCCAAAAATTTTTTACTGCAACAAATAAACAAATGTGCGTTGGACTCACTTTCTTAACCACTTTAATTGTTGAAAATATGATCCAGTGTGGTATATCTTCTGGAAGAGGAATTCCGGGAAATCGCGAACATTAAACAGCTGTACCTGTTACAGATGTGCATGTGATGACCCTTCATTAATCGAACAAAAAATTTTAATTGGCTACGTCATGTCGACGATTGAACCAGAACTTAAGCATCTATATCCGCCAAAGGCTACAGATAGGAAAGATGCAATTATCTGGCTTCCGTTTCAAATGTAATCCAAGAGGCCACTCTTTTGCGAACTAAAATTCCTATCCCCTTTAGCAAGAAAAAGCACAAGAGAAAAAGGAAATGAATAACGCGGGAACGGGAACCCGGTTTTACAGCAGTCAATTTACCAATCATGAAACGGAGGTGAACCAGATACAGGAGCAGCCAATACCAGACAGATTGAAGATATCTCCATTTCTAGTGTTTTATTTAATAATGTCCATGCAAATTGGCATTGGGGTTCTTGGCTATCAGAGAGTCATCGCAAAGGCTGCAGGCTATGATGCATGGATTTCCATCTTATTTGCCGGGGGATGCATACATATCATCATTTGGATGATTTATAAAATTGCTGAAACGGTTGATGGAGATTTTGTGACAGCCCATAAGTACCTTACAGGCAATTTGATCGGCAAAGCAATCAGCTCCATTTTCACAGGCTACTTTTTTTTGTACGTCTTAGCTATAGTACGAACATTTATCGAGGTCATTCAAGTGTGGATGTTTCCGGAGCTTAGCACTTTCTGGTTCTCCTTTGGATTCATGATGCTCTGTACTTATATCATTTTTGGAGGATTCAGAACGGTAGTCGGTCTAGCCTTTTTCGGCCTGGTATTGCCGGCTTATCTCCTTTTGACATTTGGCTGGGCCATTAAATTCTCAAATTTCTATAATCTCCTCCCTATTTGGGATCATTCAGTAAAGGAACTTCTCATCGGTTCCTACAATATGTCGCTTACCTTCATCGGTTTTGAGATTATTCCGTTCATTTATCCTTTTATAAAAGAACCAAAGAAATCCAAAAAGTGGGCCCACCTTGCTGTTTTTACCACTACCTTGATATATACAATTTTAGCAGTCATTACGTTTGCCTATTATTCGGAAGATCTGCTTGCTAAACAGGTCTGGCCCACTTTGACTATGTGGAAAATTGTTGAAATGCCTTTTGTGGAACGTTTCGAATATATTGGAATTGCAAACTGGAACTTGATTATGCTTCCAAATGTGTGTATTGCCATTTGGATTTCTTCTAGACTTATCAAGAGGATCTTTAATATTAGACAAAAGATCGGAGTGTTTTTTGTTGTCAGTGCTTTATTAATAGTAATTAACTTTATTAATACGCGCGAAAGGATTAGTATGGTTAATGACTTTTTTGGGAAAGTAGGATTTGGCTTTACATTCATTTATATTCCCTTGCTCTTTACCGCCGTCATGATTGCCAAGAGGGTAAAAAAGAAGGTGATAAAGAAATGAAAAGGTTAATCTTAATGTGGTTCTGCTGCTTGCCGGATGTATTTTCTATTAAGCTTAAACCGGCAAATAATTTCCCGGAGATGGTGTAATCGCTTAAATCCCTACTTTCGCAAAGAAGCCTGCAATAGTATCCCTGCCCACACCTTTTATCGCAAACATTTGTGGTACACGGGTATTTCATCAAGCAGTCCATCTATTTTTGCATCCAATCCTTCGAGCTGCAATATATTAATGCTAACTGTAAGTAAATTCCTTCATAAAAAAAGCCGATTATCTTATTTAGAAAAAGGAAAATCGGCTTTTTTCTTTATTATATAAAATAACAATTATAGTCTGTTTAAAATCTTGATCATCGCCTGGGCGGGCTTGCCGGCTTATTGCCTGCTTGCAATTCTGTGCCTTGTCCGCAGCTTATTTTTTGCTGTAAATCAGGAATAGTCCTCGATCGATCAATCATCTTCAAATAATTTTTCTCCCCGGTGGAGGCGCATTGCAATTTGTGCTGTATGTGGCATTTCTCTAGCAGTTGGGGCATGGCCTGCTAGATAACGTGTTACTGCGAGGATCAAAGTTTCCTGTGCATATCTGGCAAGCTCGGAATCCTCTTTTTCCCAATGATCATGTTCGATCATTGCTGCTTCATACATTTGAAATGAATGAAACTCTGCATCCTCTCTTAATAAAGCGTGCCCGAGCGTATTGAAGAGTTCACTTTTGTCGCCGCCGCGTGCCAGGTAATTCACTACCCATCTTGCTGATTCTGCAACCTGTTGTTGTTGATTCATCATCTCCAATAATTCTGAAGGATTCTGCGGTTCAGTTTCCACGTCCTTTGGTTCTGGCCTTCTTGCAGATGGTGTATTGAGAAAACGATCAAGATACACACTCATTGCTCCATGGAAAACAGCCCGGGTCAATTCTGGTGTAGTAGAGCGGCGTAACGATTCATGTACTGCATGTGCGTGAGTAAAAGTATGAAGTACAGTAATCCAATCCCTGAAATCATTTTGTACATGGAAACGGGAAATCCGGTCAGTAGCCGCTAAAGTTACGATCTGGGCCAAACGGGAAGGAGTGACGCCGTTTTTTAGTGCATCCACCATCATATTTACCGTTTTTATAGGGTCATCTGCTAAAATTTGTTCAACCAATACTGCTTCATCTATATCAGCGTCGCCTCGTGATGAAACATTAGCAAGGATATCAGGTAATTTCGGGAACGCCTCCATTAATGGTTTGACCAAGTTCACAGGTGATTGCCAGCTATGGGATTCCTCACTGCGGGATACATCACCGATACCAGGTAACAATGATGACAATACATAGGGCCGATGCTTAAAACCAATCTGATTTAAAATCTCGAATGCTTTATTATGAAAATCAAGAGTATGACCTGTATTTACATAAAAATGATCCGTGACCGCTGTCATCATCATGTCAGCAAGCTGCTCGTTCGAGAATCCCAATTCTATCCCTGTCAATAGCACCCGCTCAGCTCCCTGTGAATCACGCACCTCCACACAATGACGATACCATTCTGATAATTGTTCGAATGATTGGGTATTCTTTTCATTTGATACAGGAAGAGATCCAAGTAAAAAGCGTGTTCCCATTCCAGAACTTTCCCGTGCAACATGAACCAGGCCTTGGAACAGCGCTAAAACCTGTCCGGTTTTATCCAATTTAGGCAATACATTTGTCATGGCTGTTAAAATCGTTAATCCCGATCCCCATCCGAGCCTCCGATGTGCAGTTCCGAAGTCGACGCCGATCTTTGCAATCTCAGTCGCTGGAAAACCAGCTTCCATCAATCCGACAACCGATTTTGCTATGACAAGACTAATATTTTGCTCTAGGCCGTCACGTAATCGCTGCCTCAATTTTTCGATTGTCACCTTATTAAAAGGAACCGGGTAAACCCAAACCTCTTTTTCCTTAATCTCGACAGGATAAGTAGGGACATCATCTGCCCATGGATCCAAGGTTCCACCGCTTTTTATATCAAAGCGAGCATGATGCCAGTGACACGTCAAAATCCCATCACATAGGCTTCCTGTATTTAGGGGAAAGCCCATATGCGGACAACGGTTATCCACCGCATAGACTTGTTTTTCGTAAACAAATACTGCAATTGCATGACTTCCACCTTTAATTACCTTTGCACCTTCATCTTCAAGCGTCTTTAATGAACCCGCATAAATCAATTCTGACAATGATATCACTCCCAAAAATGAAATTTCAATGGACCCTCTAAATAAGGATAGAGGGCGTACAAAAATTGTTATCTATTACTTTATATTATTGATGGAATACAGTAATCCTTCATTAGTGTGGACTTTTCTCATCCAAAAGGCTGATAGATAAACCCTAAAAGAGATGGATTAACTTAAATTCAACAAACTGTTTTAATTATTGTTATAACTGCAAAACTTTCAAACTCCCCAGAATTTAATATTCCCTTATGTATATAGCGTTCCGTCAGTCAGATTATATTAGGATTAGCTTTACTGCCTGGGATTCACTGTCCCACCTAATCCTACCCCAATGCCTTTCGTTACTACGACAAAAACGGGACTAATAAAGATCGTATTCACCTGGTAAAATAATCCAATCTCTACGCTTTAAAGGTTATTGAATAGCCTAAAAGCCACTGGGGTGCCAATTAAGGAAATTAAAATTTTCTTCGGATGGTGTTCCACGTTACAACAAAGATATGAAATGTTTAAGGAAAGAAAAGCTAATGTATAAGCCCAGATTGAAGAACTAAAAACAATGGAAGTCATCGAGCTTAAATGCTGGTATTATATGACTGTATTGGATGCTGGAACGGAAGCATTTCATAATAACGATAAAATAGAAGAGTTTAATTAACAGAGAGCCGACTTCCTTCATTTCTGTTGCTTTGAAAGACGGATGGCACTATTTGTGTGGATCATTTTCTATCACTCACTCAAATAACAATCCTAGTTTTCAAATATAATCCAAAACCATCGCATATTAATTTAACAAAAATAGGTGAGTAAAAAAGAAATTTACTCATTCCCACCCATATAGCCGCCTTGATAGTTGTAGACACAAAAATGCATTAATCCTTCTTATAGTTAAATATGAGATAATCAAAAAAATGCCCAATCACATGTATACCAAGGATTTGAGCAATTTTTCAACCAATTTTGTGGAAGTGTTAATTTGTATTATACGAATATTTATACCGTTTTTTTACAGCGGTTAGTCATTTGATCTTTAAATTGTTTTATTATATAAACAGTGTACGGCTAACACCATAATGCCATTTTAGAATTCACAAAAGCAAACGGGATTTTCTCCTCTAGTGATAAACATTCAGTTGCTACACACACTCTCATGTAAAAAGCACAATCCACTCTTTTATACGTTTCCTGGTCATCATTCTTTCTGTAGAAAATTAAAAAATAAGTGCCCTTCTCTCGAGAAGGGTTATTTATACTAACGTAAACGCTGACCACAAATACCGTATTCAACTAGAACCGAAAATATTTCTGGTTGACCAACCCTATTTTCCAGACTAACAGATTGCATTCTCCCTGCCCTTCATAAAGTATATATTTGGCTTAACCATAAAGAAAAAGAAGACTGAAAAGAGCTTTTACTCGTCACCTCTCAGCCTTCTTTAGTCTTCCCATCTCAGATAAAGTAACTTTTATTCAAGATTGGCATGTTTGCCATACATTTTAGTTGTATCCAGTTCTTTTTTATCCATGATTCGTAAAATCGTTGCATCGTAGAACAATAGCAGTGTTTGTTCAAACAATGAACCCATCGGTTGAATCGTCCTGTAGTCACCCTTTGCTTGGTCCTTTGGAGATCCAGGCATTTTGATGGTCCGATCTGCCAACTGTCCAATCCTTGATTCAGGAGACGTTGTAATAACTACGATTGTTCCACCAATATTCTTTGCTTTTTCAGCAATGGAAACAAGGCTTTTTGTTTCCCCTGATCCAGAACAGATAATCAGGGTGTCTTTGTTTTCAAAATTGGGTGTTACCGTTTCGCCGACAACATAAGCTTCAAGACCCACATGCATCAGTCGCATCACAAAAGATCTTGCCATAAGCCCTGATCTGCCAGCACCTGCCACAAATATTTTTTTAGATTCAAGAATCTTATTGACTAGCTCTTCCGCCTCTTGATTTGATATATAACCAGCTGCCATTTGGAGCTCGTCAAGGATTGTTTCCATAAAATTCGTTGTTTGCATTGTCTTTATCCTTGATGTATCATTTCCTGCATTTTTGCAGTAGTAGTTTTTTTATCAGCTTGTCCTGTAATGCCCCCACCAACAATAATAAGGTCAGGGGCTGCTTTTACCACTTCTGGAAGTGTTTCTAGCTTAATGCCGCCAGCAATAGCTGTTTTTGCATTTCTTACTACGCTTTTAATGGCTCTTAGATCTTCAAAAGAGTTCTGGCCGACAGCCTGTAAATCGTAGCCTGTATGAACGCATATAAAGTCAACACCAAGGGCATCCAATTCTTTAGCTCTTCCTTCAATGTCTTTTACTGCAATCATATCTACCAGGATTTTTTTTCCTTGCTTTTTCGCCTCTTTTACAGCACCCTTAATGGACTCGTCTTCAGCAGCGCCTAAAATCGTTATAATATCTGCACCAGCTTCTGATGCTTTCATAACTTCATATCCAGCAGCATCCATAATTTTAAGATCTGCAAGTACCTTTAAATTAGGGAAGGCTTCTTTGATTTCTTTTACAGCGCGAAGTCCTTCATTGATCACAACGGGTGTGCCGATTTCTACAACATCGATGTGTTCTTCAACCTCTGTGATTAGTTCTATTGCTTCCGGGATGTTAACTAGGTCTAATGCTAGTTGTAATTCCATTATGCCACTCCTCTATAATAAAAATTGATGCACAGTTTAAAAATCTCTATTTCATTTGATTTTTTGCATGTTAATGTTAGGCAAATAGAATAAAGGTCACTGTGTAGAAAATATTATAGTAGTTATAACAAATTTATGTAAGTACGCACAATTTATTTACATAGTGCCAAAAAGTATACCATGAGGTATAATTGGGGATGAGGTGATTAGATTGTCCCGTTTGGATGGTAAAATGTTTAATTGTGAAAAGGAATTGACCCTATCTGTAATCGGCGGAAAGTGGAAAATGATTATCTTATGGCATTTAGGTAAAGAAGGAACAAAGCGCTTCGGTGAATTAAAGGCGCTCATTCCAGGGATTACGCAGAGAATGTTAGTGAACCAATTACGTGAACTGGAAGAAGACAAAATTATTTCCCGTAAAGTATATCCTGTTGTTCCTCCAAAAGTGGAATATTCCCTGACAGAGCAGGGATTAAGCTTAATGCCAATCCTTGACGCTATGTACGAATGGGGCAAAGATTACATGAAAACAACTTTTGAAAAAGATACAGTAAAAATCAATTCAGCGAAATAACTTAAAGCTCGCCAAAATGGTGAGCTTTAAGTTATTAGCTTTGAGCGTGCCTAAAGTGACCAGTCGAATGCTATGTATGATGTTGTATTAATTGTTGGAGGTCATGGGGGAAAGTATGACCTTGCCAAAGAGATGAAGATTTACATCGCATAATCAATTCTGTTTACGATAATGGAGGAATTGCGGCTGCTGAATGTCATGCTCCGGCCGCATACCGTAATATACTGGCTCTTTAAAATCACCAATAAAAGCTCTTCTGTCTCCGCTTTCATCAAGTTCAACGGTAATGTCCGAAATTTCAATCGTTTCACTCATATTTTATGCATCCTCGTGGAAGATTTTAAACCTTTTATAAAAATGGGTTTTCTAATGTATAAAGCGAACAACAGCATAATAAATGGCTTAGCACTTGCGATTGCCTCATTGTTTGTAACAATGTTAGTTTTTTGCCTAGTTCCACACTCTTAAATCGAATCGGTATATCTAAGAATTTTACCAATAAATTAATCGGATTCTTTTGTCTTATCGGTCTTGCTATTTTGATTTATTTTTTATTTGAATTATTTTTTGAATTCTTCATTTAGGAGTAACGGTTGTTGCTCTTTTTTAATTTACTGATTCCACTTTTATTATTAATTTCTTGTCGGTTTGAGACAAGTTTTGTCGAAAAGATTCATAATTTCCCATTCATCTGTAATAATTGTTCCTGGACTTTTATCAATTAAAGGAGCGAATTAATGTGTAATTTCTGCCGAGAGCTTAACAAAAAGATTCAATTTTTAAGAAAAGTACTCATTGAAACTGGTATCAAAAAAGGATTGAAACATCCTGAGACTATAAAAAATAGTCAGATGTTGGACGAACTAATTTTTAGGTTCCAATCCAAATGTAAGTAATAACATTTAAAGAACTCATATTTTTGACCCCGATTAGGGGATTTTTTTATTTCTTAACTCCTCTATCATTTTGTTTCGTGCTAATTATCCAACTATACATTAAAAAACTTGGATTTAATAAAAATCCAGTTGCAGATGCGAGATTGTCTTTAATTACGTAGTCAATGAATTTTTTGTCAATTCCCCATTCATTCTCAATGAAATCATGTATAGAAGAATTCAGTTTCAGTATTTAAGTGCATTTCAAGCTCCATCATCATTCGATGGTCCGTAATACATATTTAAAGTTTTCCTTTGTTAGTATTCCTCCACTTTGATGCCTTTTGAATATTTCTTTCTCATATTCCACTCTTATACGGTATGGAAATAAGATAATTGATGTTACATTTCCCCACCCTCTAATTCGTATTTCGTGTCAGGAATGTATAAAGCAATTTTACCTGGACATACTATCTGCACGAGCAAGGTCAATCCACTAATTTTCCATCACCTCGATTTGGCCCTTGCTCACTTGCTGAAGAGGTGATACCATGCTCAATTGGATTGATCAATACACTTTAAAAAATGTATTTTTCGCAACACTTGGTGTTCCAAGTATATTAACAGCTTTTTGGCTCTTAGTAGTTGCTTGGACTTTTAGAGCCGAGAAAAAAGGAAAATGAAACTGGCTGATTATTTAGTTTCTTTGCATCATTTATCGCAAACACTTATTTCTCCTTTTAAGACAAAATTTGGATATTTTTAGCATTTCTCGCATCAATGAATACTATCTATTTCACTCCTTTGCTCTTTTGTTAACTTAAAAATTTAAACCTTATTCTTAGATATATACATATAGTGTATAAGGCTCTTCTTGTAGGTTTCACTCCAACTAGTCCCCTTTCTGGGGACTTTTGATTATTTATAAGTAGGCTCATAAACATTCACCTATTAATTAGGTCAAGCATATAGATGTATTAACTCCTTATTAAAAGAATGTTTCTTCTTCAGCACACTCTTCGGCCCATTAATGGCCTTTTTGTTTCTCTTTTCTTTCATTCAAGCCCCACCATCCTGCCACCGGTCTTTACTTGCTACAAAGAAATCTAATCCGCCAAATCGACCTTTTTCATTCAGATGAAAGGCAACGCCAGAATAGCCTGATCCCTGATAATTACAAACGCCTTTGAGCTTGTTATTCTTCTGAATCAGCAGCCGTTCTTTTTCTCTAAAAAACTCCATCTCCTCGCCCTGTTATAGAGCAATGATTTGACCTTTGGGCGAAGGTTGCGTTGAACCATTTCCGCGCGTTCAACGACTCCAATCCATTCTTTGTCATTATTTGATTGTATCGTTAGCTAGAAAGTTTCATCACCATCGAGATTTAGTGGCAATTCACGGCCTTCTAAATTTGCTGCAAGTCTTTCTTTATAGTAAATAAAATGATTAACATTTTCCCAAATTGATTTTGTTGTGTCTCCTGTTGGTCTCCACCTAGCTTGTTCTGCGGTGAGCCCTTCTATTGCAGGTTTGATAGGCGCATACCCACTCTCATTATCGTACATAGTATCGAGCATTCTTAATAGCAGGTCAGTTCGTTTCATTAACATCTTCTCCTTTAAAATTAGGTATCAAATAAGGAGTATTTCACCAAAAAGAAAGCAACTCCTTCTTAAACAAACCTGCCTCGTTTTTTAAGAAGAAAAAAGCTGCTCGTTTAGCAGCTCTCATTGTGCAAAATATCATAAGCATTTTTACTTTATAAATAGGTACCGGCTGTTTTATCGAAAATAAAGATGCTTCTCTAGATCTTTTATGATTTTTTCCTGTCATAAGCTTGGATACTTTAAAATAGTCGGGAGCATTCTAAGAAGGATAAGGGGGGACAAAATACTATGTCCTTAAAGAAGCAATGGACCATTAATATAATAATGATCTTACTTGCATGGTCGACAATACCTTTTCTAGGGATTAGGAATGTTAAAAGGTTTTTACCTGCTTCAATCCTTATAGTGATTTTAGAGGGAATAAATGTTCAATTTGGTAAAAAGTATAAGTGGTGGTTTTTTTATAACAACCCAAAATCATACGTTTCAGGAGAACTCCCTTTCAACATCGGGCCGCATTTAGTTGGTTCCATGTGGATATTAAAATTGACTTATGGAAATTTTAAACGTTTTATATTGCTTAATGCTATTATAGATTTTTTCTTTGCATTTCCACATTTAAGTTTAATGAAAAAATTAAAAGTTGCTACATTAGATCGATTAAATAATTGGCAATTTTTCCTTTATATTTTTTATAAAGCACCCATATTATATGGATTTCAATACCTTTTTGAAAAAAAGGAATAATCCTTCTCTTATTTAGTAAAAAATTTTTCCTCGAATAATAAAAAGCTCCTCTCGATTGAGAAGAGAAGAGCTTTTTATTATTCTTAATTAACGAGCATTTGGAAATACTCTTCGAACTGTTTCAGTAAATTCATCGAATAAACCTTCTATCGGATCACCTTCATTAATTCGGTTTCCATAATCCTTCATTCGCTCTACAAAGTCTGGATTTGATGATACAAATACATTTTGAATATCTTTATCTGTGCCCCTTACTTTGTCTGCTATCTTATTTTCTAAACGATCTGTTACGTCTCCTTTTGCCCCATCACGCAAAACAACTGCAACATAGGCATTTCTATTGGTAACAATAACATTTGCTGTTTCTACTTCTTTGAGTTCTGAAATTCTATCAGCCGACTCATCTGCCACCTTCATTTTGTTATCATTATTACGGTCATCACCGTTTCGAGTATCTAAAATGTTCATATCATTCTGTCTGTATTGAACGTTTCTAACTCCATTGTTATCACCATTATCCACCGCTTCGTTGTTTTGGTTGGCTGCACAACCAAATAATAAAGGTATTGGTAAAAAAGCTAATGCCAAATATGTAACCTTTTTCACAATTATCACTCCTAAAATTATTTTCAAGTATATGTTGGACAAATTTATTACAAGTATGTATGGTAATTAAATTTAATAATGAATACACTTTACACAAACATGTAATATTAAATCTTCAAAAATGAATTTTAAAGGTATCCAAAGAACAAAATACTAAAAGAAGCGATTTATTCAAGTTCCTTTCTTAGTGTCTGGTACCTTCAAATAATTATTTGAAGGTATCTTGCCTAAACTTTCTTTCGAATAGATATTCCTTTCTTATACAAGTACATAAAGTCATTGGGAGTGAAAATTTTGATTTACATTTATCATGATTTTGGCGGCACACATACTACTTCTTTAGCTGCCGCCTATCACCTTAACATTTTAAGTGAATCAAATACTGTACCTAGCAAAGATGAAATACTTGATGTTCCTTACTTTAACAAGTTAAAAAAGAAAGACGCCGGAAAGTTTATTTTTCATGGGGAAGATGACGAAGGAAATCAGGTTTACACACTTGGCAGGCGATCTTCAAAAATTGCTGTTAAATCTCTACATAACTTTTGTGAAATGTTAAACAGCAATAAACTGATGGAAGAGAAAGTTGTCCTCTCAAATACCTCTCCTGTTGTACCTTTTGCAATGACTTTAGGAGGCTTCTTCTCCCGAGGATTAGGAGTTGATGTTATTGGAGTCCCTCTTCTTGTAAATGGTGCACAAAAGTGTTGTGGGAATATCACTCAATTAGTGAATGAGACAAAGAGGATTGCGAAGGAATCAAACAAATCGATTGTAAATATTGAGAATAAGGAATACCAAGCATAAAAAATGTTAAACCCACCCTGGGGAACGGGTGGGCTTAAATTGGACGTTTATTTTACTTCATTTTATTGTATTCTGTGGTCTTGTTGTTTGAAATTTGTCTATAATCCAACAATGTTATTTATTAATATATTTCTCACTTAAACCTTTAGGAACACGCTACGCTAAAGCTTTAGCACATTGGGGGGCAGGCACCAAAATTAGGGAAACGATCCCTTCCACCGTGCTGACGGGTGAACTGATTAAGCAAAGGGTAAAAAAGTGCCTGTTCCCACATTAGCCTTTTACGGACAGGCACCAACTTGATTAAACAAATATCTCAATCTCTATATAGCTTTCATATTCATCACTTCAACCCATTCACAATATCCTCAAGGTTTCTTCCGGCTAACTTTTCTTTAGGTTTATCCTTCACTTTCACCATCGGATTCACCTTTAAGAAATTGTTCTGGATATATTTCATATCTTCCATATCAACCTTGCCGTCAAAATTGAAGTCTGCCTGGCGATCAGCTGTTCTCCAATGTTCTTCTAGATAGACAGCATCTTTGATATCCACGATTTGGTCATTATTGGCATCTCCTGCAACTGCCGGGAAGAATTGGATAAATTGTTGCTCCCCATATCCTGCTTCACGGCCGATCTGGAATTCTTTTACTACTTTAAAATGGCCTGGTGCTTCAAATATAAGTGTCATGTTTTCTTGTGTGGACGGCAGCAGTATCTTGAATTTGCCATCATTAATCACTTCACCTTGATATTCATTGCCTGCCTGATCTACAGCTTTAATGACTGCGCCAAGTTGCTTATAGTCAATATCTGTGGTTAAAAGTTTTCCATACTTATCACGAAGGAATACTGCTTCACCATTCATCTCGCTTGTTAGTTCAGAAAGGCTGGACCATACTTTGACAGAAGGAGAAATTCCTTCTAAAGCAATAGTGGTATTATCTGTTTTCGTCAGTTTAATTCCGCTTGATGTTAATGGAAGATAGCTGCTGTAAAATGTATTATTCTTCAAGTTTACTTCAATGTTCAATAATATCCCGCTTTCAGAAGCATCGATGGCTTCGCCTGTTTTTGATGTTAATGTAACGGACATTCCTTGAGGCGTTTCCGCTGTTTCCAATATCACCTTGTCTTTCAATTCATCTACCACTTCAACAGTATCTATACTTAAATTCGTTTTATTAAATGTATAAGTATTAGTTAATTGTTTCCATGCCACGTGGTTATGAGCTGAAACAGAATAGTGAATGTTTTCTCCTGTCTTCACTTCTTCCTTGTCAGGTACAGTAGCGAGATAAGGAGTTCCCTTTCTTACGTAGAAATATTCTTTTTGAAGGGAATTAACTCCCGCCCTGTCCATTCCTTTTACCGTATAGGAAACTACCTTTCTGTAACTAGGCAAATAACCGTTAATTTGGAAGTTTCCTGCTTCATTAACAGTAGCATACTGATCATACCCCCTGTCGCTGGCTAGGTATGTCACACGATTATTCCCTTGATTCACTTCTATTCCCGCTCCCTTAGCAAGGTCGATTTGCGGATCTTGAATCGCCCCTGGTATGCTGAAGGAAGCATCTGAATCCACTTCAATGATTCTCTCTTTGAGTTCTGTGTGAAGGGTTGGCATCTCATTATCCAGGACGAACGGCTTTTCGATAATCGTTTGTTTTCCATCATCAGCTGTAAATACAAATTTTGTTTTAAAAGTCCCTTGAATAGCTTCTTTGGTTTCATAAGCAATCGGCTGACGGGGATCATTCGTTAATGGGTAATAACTGCCGTTAAAATAACCATAAAGGTTAACATGTGTATTCTCTTGAATAAACCTTCCATCCATGCTTCCAAGGAAGCCAATTTCCTTATTAGTTTCTGTATCCACAAGGAAAATGTCTATGTTCTTCATGTGAGAGTTCAGTGAAAAACTTCCATTTAAGCTTGGAGAACTTGAATAGCCATTTTCTCGTACTGTAGATAAAAAGTTAGAAGATTCAACATAATCTACACCCTCTTTCACTTTTCGTACTGCAAATGGAAGCTGATAGACCTCACCTTCCTGATTTACATTGGTAAACGTCACATACCCTTCGTAAATCCCTATTTCTGCTGCTTCTGGTATGAGCAGGTTAACTGATATCTCTTTTTTCCCGTTTGCTTTCAAGGCAACGGTTTCAGCAGTCTTCAGCTCTACCCCTTGCTTCTGTCCGTCTAAAGAGCCTCTCGCATTCACATTAAAGCTTATATCAACTGAGTATTCTTGATCTTGATCCGAACGATTTTGCAGAGAAATCTCTCGGGAGTCTACAATATCAGAACCCGTTACAAACTTGGTGCCAAAGCTTAAAGCACCTGTTAAGTCTTTTACGGTCTTAACTTTACCATTTTTCATATGAGGAGCCGTATCCTTTACTTGAATAAGGAGCGATGCTTCAGCTGCTTCAAGCGCATCCACTTTCCCAGCACCCAAGTCAAAAACACTGTAGTTCGGCTCTAAATCATCTGCTGTATTCATGAGCATACCCTTAATGTCATCGGGGGCGCTCTTTGGATTTGCTTGAAGAAGCAGGGCTGCGATTCCAGCCACATGAGGTGCTGCCATAGATGTGCCAGAGAACTTTGCATAGGATTGTTTGTAATCATCCACTTGATAGTAGTACTTTGGCACTGTAGATAAAATATTCCCGCCCGGTGCGACCACTTCCGGTTTTATATCATACGTAAGTCTTGCAGGACCACTTGAACTAAAGAAAGAAATATAATCATCCCTTTCTATTTCTCTTTCTTTAATTTCATCAAATGTTACCGTCACTTCTTCTGTTTTCAGTGCATTCGATAATTCCTTTGCTAAACTGCCTTCCATCGTGAAAGCCGGAAGCAAATGTGGGTCTTCTGGGAACGAATCGGAAATAAATCCTCCGTATTTGGAATAGCCAATGGCTACAGCCGCGCCTTTTTCTTTTGCAATGGAAAATGCGACATTTAGTCGTTCGGTGCCCCCCGTTTGAATTAATACAATTTTGCCCCTTACATCTTTTCCTTCATACTCTGTCTCAGTCCCTTGACCAACATCTACTATTGGAAGTGTTTTTCCTTTTAAATCACGAGGATTGACTCCTAATTCAGACGTTGAATAACGAAGTTCAATATTTCCTTGCAACTGGCTAGATTGAAGTGTTCCCGTGAAATTGGGATAGCTTACCTTTGTATCCGTTGATCCAACTGTAATGCCAAGCGCAGATGTGGCCGGTGATCCAACGGAATAAAGTCCCGGGCCTTCATTTCCTGCGGCCAGAACAGGCGTGACACCAGCAAGAGCGGCATTGTTAATGGAAGCCGATAATGGCGAGAGCGGATCATTCAGAACATCTCCAAGCGAAAGGTTAATCACATCCATCTTGTCTTTTAAGGATTGTTCAATTCCCTGAAGAACATCTTCGATTGTCCCTGATCCATAAGGCCCTAAGACGCGATAAACATATAAATCTGCGTCAGGTGCCACTCCTTTTACCGATAATGGCGATTTGCCATCCCCTTGACCTGCAAGGATCCCGGACACATGAGTGCCATGAGACGTGTAATACAGCGTTGGATTGTATAACGGTTGTCCTGATTCCTTCCACTCTTCGTAGGTCGCTTCCATCGGATCGTTATCCTCATCTACGAAATCATATCCGCCTTTATAGGCATCCATCAGATCCGGATGATTATAATCAATTCCCGAATCAAGAACAGCTACTTTGACTCCTTTCCCCGTCAAACCCTTCTCATAAAGCTTATCCACCTGTGACATTTCATGCGGATGCTTCCCTATATATATACTGCTTTGCTCAGCTTCATTACTAACCGGTTGTATTAGCTCTACCTTTTGATTTTCCCAAATGTTCTTTACATGTTTGGATTCTGCTAGTTTGCTAACTTGAGATGCAGGCAGTGACATTGATACCCCATTATAGGATTCCTGGAAAGAACTTGTAATCTTTCCTTTTACCTTTAACTTCTTAAGATCTTCTTTAAAATTCTTATGTTCTTTCTCTACCTGAGCTTTCGCATCGTTAATCGAAAGCTTATTACCTTTCAACTCTTCAAGCAATACATTTGTCATAGGTGCATTTCCTTTAAACTCTACGATGACTGAAATTTCTTTATCACTTGATAGATCAATCGTAGAAGGAAGCTGGATACCTACATCTGCAGACGCGCTCGTAATCACTTTTATGACCCGTCTTTGTTCTGGAGTTATATTGTTCAATACTTCTTTATATGTCACAACAGACTCCGTCTTTGCTACGACAGAATGTGGCTGTGCCAAAGGCAACCAACTCATGACCAAAGCACCTGCTAACGCAAAAGTCGACAGCCCCTTTGAAAGCTTCGATGATACTTCCTTTCCCAAAATTATTCCTCCATTCTCAATTAAAATAGAACTTTAATAATTTAAACCATGAAAAACTCTTAATCAAAAAGTCTATCGATACTGAAAAACAATTTCCCCGTTTCTCAATGACCTCCTTTGTTGGCTTAATAACCGTTTAAATCTACCATCTTAGTGGGTAAGATAACACTAAGATCACTGACTAAAATAAAAGAAGTAGATTCCTTAGCTTTAGTGAATGTACAAGAGTAGGAGGTTTTGCTATCTTCATACCTTCTTTATCATCTTTGAATGTTTCATTCGCAAATGTCGTAAACGGTTGTTGGATGGTCATATCAAATTTTCCTAAACTTATAACAATACTTTAAACTTCATCCATTTTCATCACCTTGCCTTTTTTGGTATTCTCTCATGATTTGATCACAACAAGAATTATGCATAAGGGGTAAAATGCTCTTGCTAGCGTACTATCTTCTCTACTACTTAAGTTTTAGTAAGACGTCGGGAATAACTTCAGAGGGGAAATGAAAAAGGCCGGGATTCGTTCGATCACACAGAAAAAATATCGCACTTCTTCCAGTAAACACACAGTGGAAAAACGTGAAAATCTGCTTGAACAGGATTTCACCACCGAAACCATTAATGAAAAATGGGCTGGAGACATCACCTATATCAAGACACTTAGGGATGGTTGGTGCTACTTGGCTTCTGTCATGGATTTACATTCAAAAAAATTATTGGTTATTCATTTTCACGAACAATGACTACGGATCTAGTCATTAAAGCGTACAATAATGCGTATGAAACGCAAAAACCCGATATAGGGCAGATTCTTCATACGGATCTAGGATCTCAATATACCAGTGACGAGTTTGAAAAGGTGTCAATCAAAAGGAATCAGACAATCATTCAGTAATAAAGGATGCCATACGATAATGCTTGCATGGTGTCATTCAAGCCATTTTGACAAAAGAAGAGATCCATCATGTCACATATATCGATTATCAATCGGCGAAAATAGCTTTATTTGAAGGCTGGTACTAAGAGAATTCACGGAAGTATAGGCTACAAAACCCCTCAAGAGTTAGAAATCTATATTAGAGGTGTAGCTTAGTCACTAAACTCTAATTGTCCGCATCCTTTATATGGAGTGGCGGGCATGATAGCCTCAGGCGGC
The DNA here is from genome assembly GCF_004366035.1 of Cytobacillus oceanisediminis. Taxonomy (GTDB): domain Bacteria; phylum Bacillota; class Bacilli; order Bacillales; family Cytobacillaceae; genus Cytobacillus; species Cytobacillus oceanisediminis_C. The sequence continues at coordinate 23,516 of NZ_SOEE01000010.1, read as the reverse complement.
AAAAGCCGATGTTAAAGCATCATCCTAATTAATCTGTGAATGATTAATGATCCCTAACTCCTCCATAATTTCATGATTTCGGATATTGTCCTGACAATTTCATTTCAATGGCTTTCATTTTTGTTTCTTCTGAATAAAAGTTCTTCTTTCTTCCCATAAGAAAAACACCCTCTTAATATCGTATTTATTTATACGACTCAGGGGGTGTTTTTTCCATGTCTCATTTAACTGGGTCTCTTCACTTATCGCAGACTCGTCTTTTCTATTCTATTAATACTCAAATTTTACAAAAGGGAGGCTGATATGGTTACAGACCTTGGTGATCTACTCAAGCGGTTCGAGGTAGGCCACGGTCGCAGCGTCGAAGTTAGAGTCCAGTCCGAACTCCTTATCTAAAGAGCTGTTGCTCGAGCCGGTGACGAATACTCGTTTTCTGGCGTCGACTGCGACTGCACTTGCACCATCCGGCGCGGCTGTTGCATCATAGGCGGCCGACCACACCTTCTCACCGTTCTCTAGGTCGTAAGCGATGGTGAAGTAGTCGCTCCGTGTCGCCGTATCAGTGGATTCTCCTGTCACGACTGCCCTAGTGCCGTCCTCGGTGACGGTAACGTCCCAAGCAATGTCCAAGCCGTTAGCCGTACCGTTGTGTACCGAGACCCACAACTCCTCACCGGTTGCGACGTCATAGGCTATCGTGGCGTAGTCCATGTTGGTACCGTCGACGTTTCCGGTCACGACGACCGTGCTGGCGTCAGGCGTCGGAGCCACAGCGCGCGGAACGTCGGTCCCCGAGCCTCCATACTCTGAGACCCAACGTTGTTCGCCCGTGGCGAGGTCGTATCCGACAGTATGCCAGTCGGTTTGTGCGTTGAGGTTGCTGACAGCACCCGCGACGATCACGGTGTCACCGACGATCGCGACCGAGTCGGCAACATCGATTCTGCCCTGGGAGCCATTGTGCAGGACATCCCAGATTTGCTTGCCCGTGGCAGCGTCATAGGCCACGGTGCCCCAGTCGGTAAGGCCAGTGCCCTCGCCGGCACTTTGCCCAGTAATGACGACCGTCCCGCCGTCCGCGCTCACCGCAATGGCACGGGCGTCGTCGGTGCCTTCCACCTCGTCATCGTAGTAGGACAACCAGCGTTGAGCGCCGGTCGCAGCGTCATAGGCGGCTGTGGCGTAGTCCAACTGGGTCCCTCCCATGTTGGAGTACCCGGTCACATACAATGTCGACCCGTCCGGGCTAACCACTATGTCCTTCAGCACGTCCGATGCGGCGCCGGGACCATCCTGCCTCACCTGCCACAGCTCTTCGCCGGTCGCACCGTTGAGGGCCATTAAGACGGCGTCCCCACCGCTAGTGCCTGCAATGTACAATGTATCTCCGTCCGGGCTCATCCCGAAGCCGCCCGGTTCGTCAGATCCGCCCTCTGAGCCGTCCCACTGAACTGACCACAGCTCCTCACCGGAGTCAGGGTCGTAGGCGGCAGTGAGGATGTCTGTGACTAATCCACCCGCCACTGGCGGTGCGCTCGTCCCATTCATGTACACCCTCTTTCCCTCCGGGTGCAACAGGAGCTCTTCTCCAGAGTCTTTTGAGGTGCCGAATTGGCCCCGCTCGCCGTCGTAGCGTGCGGCCCATTCCTCGTCACCGGCCTGACGTGCCCGAAGTACGATAGGCGAGCGTACAGTATGCGTGCCATCTGCCCAGCTCAGCTGCCCACCGTTATAGGTGAACTCCTCGGCGTCGGTCAGCGTGAAGGTGACAGAGAACGATGCGCTCTTCCCCGGTTCAATGGTGAGAGTACTCGGCTCAACTTTGACGTCGACACCCTTGAGGCCAGTGACGGACGCAGTGTAAGTGGCCTTCGTTTCCCCGACGTTGGTGACCGTGCGGGTGACCGTCTGGGTGCCGTCAAGCAGCCCGATCGCTATCGATGGCGTGTTCATGTCGCTCGGGTCTAAGGAGTGGCCCGATTGTTTTAGATTATCGCACACCGCCTCATCGACACCCTGTGTGGACCCGCATAGGAAGGCAAGCCAGTCCTCGGCGTTGCTCTCGTAGACCAGGCCGGGGTCGGTAGCGTCGTTAGGCTGCACATGCCCGGCGCCCTGACCGAAGGTCACCGATGGATCGTTGGCATCGCCGTCGAGGACGTTAGACCCGGTAGTCATCAGCGCGGACTTGATCATCATAGGCGACCAGTCCGGGTGAAGGTCGCGCAGCAGGGCTGCGAGACCGGCCACGTGCGGCGCCGACATAGAGGTACCGCTCATCAGGTTATACTCCATGCCACCCTGACCCGGGGGCGCAACCGCGGCTAGGATGTCCTGACCCGGAGCGATGAGGTCCGGCTTCAGTACATCTCCGCCACCAGCCACGAGTGGGCCTCGGGAGGAGAACTCAGCGATGTAAGGAGCCTCGGCTCCGTCTTCAATACGCGCCGCGGAGATGGTGGCGGTCGCACCGTTCGTGGCAGCGTATGCCTTCAATTCGGCAAGGGCCGAGTCGGCCAAATGCAACGTAGGAACTGCATGGAAGTCAGAGTTCAGAGTGTTCTCGTACGCGTTGACAAGGATCATGCCGACACCCCCAGCGTCTGCGACTGCGAGGCTCTTGTTGATCCGGGCCGTCGATCCGCCACGTTCACACAGGACGATGTTACCCTCGACCTTAGCTGGGTCAAGCACCGGTTTTCCACCATTGTCGATGTCGGCGTAGCAACGTGCCGCCAAATTCTTGTTGGCTCCGTCCAACGCTGCGTCTCTGCCTGAGATGAGCGGCACAGGGCCGACGGCTGAAGCAGCTGCCGAGGCGCCCGTGTAGCTCTTGCCGTTGCCCAGTGTGACTGTGCCTGTGGTAACCCGGTTGTGGGTTCCAGCTGCGACTGTCGTCACCCAGGGACTCGGGTGGGCCACCGTCGAAGTGGACGGTCCAGAGTTCCCCGCGGAGGCTGAGACGAACACGCCGACGTTCGCGGCGTTAAGGAAGGCGACCTCGACGGGATCGAGGAAGTCCGTGCTGGTGCCGGAGACAGAGTAGTTGATAACGTCGACACCGTCAGCAACCGCACTTTCAATCGCGGCTAACAGGTCAGAGGTGTAGCCGTTGGCAGTCGATCCGTCCTCAGTGGACCAGAGCGCCTTATACGCAGCGATCCGCGCGCGTGGAGCGATGCCGCTGATTTCACCGAATACCTCCGCCGGCCCGGTTACGTCAACTCCGTGGTTACCTGCTGCCGTTGAGGCAGTGTGGGTGCCGTGTCCGTTGTAGTCACGCGGTGAGAGGAACTCCCACGGACGTGTCTCCTTCAACACGTCGTTTCCGCCCCACCCGGCGTTGAAGTACTGGGCAGTCACTAGCTTGCTATTGCACAGGTTCGCGTCCCAAGAGTCGTCCCCGACCGTCTCGGCCGAGGCACAGGTGCCTCGGGAGTCCTTCGGCCTGCCCAAATAGGTGCGCTTGCCGTTTTCATCGCGATCGGAGAAGCTGCTTGCTTCCGGCCAGATCCCGCTGTCGATTACGCCGATCACGATGTCCTCACCGGCTCCTGGAACTTTCCTGCCTCCGTTCGGCCCGCCGAGATGTTCCCAGAGGCCGTCTTCGTCATCCAATCCGAGGAAGCTTGGCGTCGAGGCGGTGTTGATCTCGTGCAGCACATCCTCGTGCACTGCTAAGACCTCAGGCTGCTCGGCCAGCTTGGTGGCCTGGTCGCCAGTTAGCTGCGCTGTGAAGCCGTTGTACGTATAGACATAGTTATAGATTGGGCTGCCTCCGTTTACCTTCGTCAGCGCTGCTCGTTGGCGACCTCTCAGATGTTCGGCATAGTCCTCCACCTCTTGCGCAGCAGGGTTCATCTTGCTGCCTTTGTGGGGGCGCGTCGGTTTCAAGCCCTTCACGCCACCGTCATAGGTAACGACCGGGTCCAGAGCCATCTGGATGAGATATGTCCCCTTCTTACGGGCTTTGGTGCGGGCTTGGTCCGTCGAGCCGCTAGCCGCTGTTGTCACTTCGACGGCACCACGCTCGGCGCTCGCCGAGTTATTACCACTTGTTTCTGCCCCTGCAAGTCCAGGTGCAATAAGTGAAAAGATCATTAGGAAAGTTGCTATCATACTGAATGCTCTAACCTGTTTTTGTTTTCTATTCAACAATCTTCCTCCCCTCAAAATGTTAACCTCGAAAAACTTTTTATCTACTAAATAAAAAGTCTATCGATACTGAAAAACAATTTCCCCGTTTCTCAATGACCTCCTTTGTTGGCTTAATAACCGTTGGATGGTCATTTCAAATTTTCCTAAACTTATAACAACACTTTAAACTTCATCCATTTTCATCTCCTTGCCTTTTTTGGTATTCTCTCATGATTTGATCAAAACAAGAATTATGCATAAGGGGTAAAATGCTCTTGCTAGCGTACTATCTTCTCTACTACTTAAGTATTAGTAGACGCCGGGAATAACTTCAGAGGGAATGAGAAGATCTTTTCATAAATGCATAAAAAAAGTTCCTATTTCAGGAACCTATGTGAATCGGTACTAGCTTATTTTGCACCGCAAAAATCACAACTTGCGATCTGCTTTTTACATTTAATTTCTTAAAGATTTTGCTAACATGTATCTTTACGGTTTTATCACTTATAAATAGGCGGCCTGCTATTTCCTTATTGCTTAAACCTTCAACTAGGCAAAAGAGAACTTCCTTTTCTCGATCGGTTAATGCAGTGTCTTCATTTTCAATATTCTTTTGTTGATGGAATGAAAGCAGCTTTTTGGTCATCGAAGGGTGTATCACGGACTCGCCACGTGCAACTGTTCGAATAGCCTCTACTACCTGATAGGAAGGGGCGTCCTTTAATAGATAACCATCTGCTCCTTCGCGAATCGCTGACATAAAAAACTCTTCATGGCTATGCATGGTGAGCACAAGTATTTTTATGCCAGGGAACTGTTTTTTTAAAATACCCGTAACTTCTACACCGCTTCTAGCAGGCATATTGATATCCATTAATATGATATCTGGTTTGCATTCGTTTACTTTTATAAGAGCATCTTCCCCTGATACCGCTTCCCCAACTACTTGAACATCTTCTTCCATCTCTAAAATATTCCTTAATCCATCTCTAAGAACTGCATGGTCATCTACTAGCATAAGCTTGATCAACTATGTCTCCCCCTTCTAATCCCATTTTCGGTATATTCATCGTCACTATTGTTCCAGCTCCTTCCTTACTGTCTATTTGCAACGAAGCATTGATCTTATCAGCAGCATCATTCATTTGCAGTATGCCAAAGTGTGGCTGATTACGAGCTTTAAGCATGGCCTGAAAAAGTGAAAAACCTTTTCCGTTATCTTTGATTTTCAATAAAATATTTTCGGTTTGATAGCATAATAAGATATCTATTTTTGATGCCATTGAATGTTTTATGCTGTTATGAATGCTTTCTTGAAAAGTGTCAAATAATACTTTTTCTGCCATAGGACTAAGCTGAATCTCGTTTCCTCTAATTACAAAATAAATAGCTTGATTATATTCCTGGCGTAAATCTTCAATTTTGTTAGAAATAGCAGTTGTTAAACCTACTCTTTCCGTTGGGTACGGGCGTAATGCATAAATAGATTCACGAACTTCCTTCAAGCTTTCCCGTAGTCCTTTAATACTTTCCTCTATTAATTTTTTCGTTTCAATAGGATGTTTACTGAATTTTTTCTCTGCCGTTTCAAGCTTCATAACTGCACCTGCTAAAGTTTGAGCGATTCCGTCATGAATGTCCCTAGCAATCCGATTTCTTTCTTCTAAAATAATACGCTTTTCCTTTTCCGTAATTAGCATTCTCGTTTTAATGTTTACAGCAAGCTGATTGGCAAGTGTAGCAATGGATTGTACCTCATGATCTTCAAAGCTTTTGGTCAGGCTTCTTGCCACAATGAACATTCCTACTGCTTCATTTTCAACAACAAGAGGCGAGTAAACGAATGTTTTTAAATCCTTTTCAAAACATTCTGTAGCAATTCCATCTTCTTTTTTTCCATAAGTGTATAAAGTTGGCTTTCTTATTTCTTCAAAGCCCTCTAATGTTACCGTTCTTACACTGAATCCTGGAACTGTCCTCCCATCTTGAAAACGCAGCCTCCACTCTCCCTCTTCCTTAATCCATAAGATGCTTGCCTCTACTTTAATTAACTCATTAAAGCTTTTCTTAAGAGTAGACAGCCATTCTTTTGTTGGAAGCATTTGATTTAATTCTGTCGTCATTGAAAAAAGTGCTTTCATTCTTTTTTTCTCCCTTTTAAGTCTCGTAATGGTTGAGCTTATAAGGGAGAATCCCACTAACGGTGAAAAAAAGGAAAAATATGAAAAAATATCGACTTCGCCTCGGTCTAGACCTCCTAGAAGGTAAAGGAGAATTCCATATACAAGCGATACAGCTGCACTGCTTAATTCCGTAAGTGTTTTTTGCTTCCACATCTTAACCGAGTATAATTGCGGTCGTATGAGGTGCAAAATATCCACGATTGCATTATTAAAAATACTAAAGAAGCAGAGTAGAAAGAGGTACTCTGTGATTCCTCTTACAGTCGAGATTTCGATTAATCTCTCTATCATCGGATGAAAGAGCTGCAGCATGTATAAGCTGGCAAAAAAACTCAAGACCAATTGGGCGGGGTTGAAAAGAATTATTCGCAAAGGACGGCGTCTTAATATGTAGACTAAAAGGATAACAAATGCATATGTAATAGACATAGCGGGAAAACCGTAGGCAAGATAGAGTATATATACAAGGGGAAAGGATACGGATGTAAAACCTTTCCATATTGGCATTGGATAATACTCACTAATAAATAAAAATACAACTAAAAGTATGAAAATCAAAAAATCATCTACTTTTTCAATATGGAAACCTGAAAGTAAAATAACTGTCCATCCTATCATGGAAATAATCCAAAGAAAATATTTGGAATACTCTTCTCTTTTTTTAAAAAGGTATTTTTCCAACCTCTTCCACCTCCTTTGATTAAGAATATTCTGTTATTTGATTTTATCTTTATAACTATTAAAATACAACAAAAAGAAATAGTGTAGATCTGATAATAAGCGAGGAGAAGTATAAACTTTTCTTTCGTAAAGAATGGGTTAAGAACCTTTGCAGTCAATACACTCAGATTAGAGGGAAGTAGATACTTAAACTCCCCATGAGTTTAGAATTATGAGACCTCAAAAAATATAAAAAACCCAGACACTAGTCTAATGGCGAAACCACTAACCAATGCTGGGCAAAACCTATTCAAGGTTTTGTTGAATTTATTATTTCAAATTAAGTTGCCTAAAGCTATTCATCTTAAGGGGTATTTTTATAGTGCAGAAGTATTACCGTAGTGTCTTTATCTATATCCAATTAAAAATATCAGTTTGATTATCTATCAGAATTCCTAAATTAGTCCGATTGTTTAATTTTAAGCGAGAGATCTAATAAGCTCCCATCTAACCATTTGATTTGCACCTTTATTTTTATAGACACGCAAGCAGGCTTCGTTGATAGGTTTTGATGCTTTCCATTTAGTCGAAGAGCTACTAACGCAACCGTTACAGATTATTGTTGGTAACGTACAAGGTGCATTCGGTTCCTATAAAGATGGTCATGAACTTTATAATAGAGCAGCTTCCGATAAAAAGGATTTGTTTATTGTTGAAGGTGCATCTCACTATGATTTATACCACCAACCAGAACCAGTTAGTCAGGCTGTTAAAAAACTAGAAGCTTTCTATAAAGAAAACCTTTAAATATAAGATCATTTTAAAATTTAGATGTGTGGTATAAATTAAAACAGAAGATTGTTATCATTAATTATTCAGCCGTTTTCCTAGTAAGTTAGGAAAACGGTTTTTTAATTGGCTTGAAACTGCCTTAGTTTTATAAATCCATTATGACACCTGGCCCAAATTACAAATTGTTACTTAAAATAGATTTCTATGTACTATAGAGTAAAACTGAGATTTCCTGTAAATTTAGCTTTTTTAGAAATTAAAGTTTCGCAAATAAAAGTTATTTCATAAAATAAGCGTTAATCCCCTCTTGGATCAACGCCATGTTAAATAATATATTTGCAGCAATTCTTGCCTTATGTTAAATTTCGTTATTTGACCTCGTTCAAATGCTCTTCCAGACGATTCCAAGTATCTGTAATACCTTGCAGCATACCCATTTCCATTACGGACTGAAGCGCCTCTGCGGATACATATTCTCCACGGTTAATTAATTTTGTTTTGCCGTCCACATCCACAAATTCCAAAGTCACTTCAGTAGAAGGCATTTCCTCGTTAATAGTCCCTTCAGCATCGGAAAAATAGTCCGTATAGCTGATGCTCTCCGGTTCGCTAATTTCCTTGTATATCCCCTTGCCCCAAGATTCCATGCCATAGAATTGGCCCTGATTCCGATCAACACACTTCATGCAATAATGCCATACTCCGCCAGGTCTGAAGTCAACACTGCAAACTGGGAGCTCCCAGCCTCTCGGGCCCCACCAATGTTTCAGGTGTTCCGGCTCTTTAAACATTTTAAAGACAAGCTCGCGCGGTGCATCGAATACGCGCTCCAATACAAGCACTCGTTCATCTTCAACTCTTGAAAGCATTGCATTATTTGACATTGTTACTCCTCCATTAGAAGCTGTATTTGTAAAGCCGTCTGTAGCTCAAGGGACAGATCTTGTTTAGCCTTCGTCTATTTTTCTTCCATCAATTCAAAGGTTTTTTGCCCTGCAATACATTAAGGTAATCATCCAGTCTATCCATCCTGCCTTCCCATAATCGACGATAGGAATCAAGCCACCTATCCAGTTCTTGAAACGGTTCAGGCCTGATTTTATAAATCCGGCGGTTGGCGATCGGCTGAACCTCCACGAGGCCAGCGTCACAAAGAACGCGAAGATGCTTGGAGGTTTGAGGCTGGTTTAAATCAAGCTTTTTTGCAATATCCCCCACCGGAAGTGCTCCTTCCAGCAGCAGGTCAATGATATCCAGGCGGTTGGGCTCAGCCAGGGCACTGAAAATTTGCCCGTTCATGTTGAATCATCTCCCAGTGTAATTGTGTTCTCTTTTTCTATTTCTATTGTCGATCCCACCCCCGCTTCCTTAGTTTAACTTTCCTTAATAACAATATACATCATAAGGAATATTCCTGTAAAGGAATATTATAAATAATTTGAAAAATAGGCTACATTGACCCTTTAAGGCCCTCTTCATCAGTCAAAGAAGGAATATAGTCTTGAATATTTCTTCCTCGAATAGTATTAATAGATGTCATTTTAAACGAATTCATGTATTACCTGGAAAATTAGGAGGGATTTTTTCTGAAAGCAATCGTGTATCGAAAATACGGTTCGCCAGATAATCTTAAATTGACATATCTAGATAAACCAGTTCCAAAGGATCATGAGGTACTTGTAAAGGTTCACGCAGCAGCTGTGAATTATGGGAATCTTGTCCTTTTAAGAGGAAAACCATACCTGGCACGCTTTGTTTACGGTCTTCTAAAACCAAAACACACGATCCCAGGAGGTGACATAGCCGGCCAGGTGGAAGCAGTCGGCAAAAAAGTTACACAGTTTCAGCCAGGCGATAGTGTGTTCGGAGATCTCTCAGGCTGCGGGTGGGGCGGTTATGCTGAATTTGTATCTGTCCCTGAAAAGGCCCTGGCATTAAAACCAGCCAATATTTCCTTCGGGGAGGCGGCCGCAGTACCTATGGCGGGAGTCACGGCACTCCAGGCCTTAAGAGATAAAGGAAATATTCAGGCAGGCCAGAAGGTCTTGATTTATGGGGCCTCAGGCGGTGTAGGAACTTTCGCCGTACAAATTGCCAAATCATTTGGTGCTGAGGTTACCGGCGTATGCAGTACAAGAAATTTAGACATTTTGCGTACTCTCGGAGCGGACCATGCCATCGATTATCAAAAGGAGGATTTCACCAAAAGGACAGAGAAGTATGACCTGATTCTGGCTGTTAACGGGTATCAGCCGATTTCAGTTTATAAGCGGGCTTTAAGGCCTGATGGAACTTATGTGCTTGCCGGTGGTTCAGGAGCACAATTTACACAGGCAATGGTCATGGGCCCGTGGATTTCTTTAACCGGAAACAAAAAAATGAGCAGCATGCTGCAGAGGCAAAATCAGAAAGACTTGTTTTTTATGAGCGAACTTCTTGAAACCGGCAAAGTAAAGCCGGTCATTGATCGATTGTTTAAATTTAGTGAAGTAGACAAAGCTTTCAGATACTTTGAAGAAGGGCACGCTCAAGGAAAAGTAATCATTACAATTGCAGAAGCTTCTTAGAGGTTAAGATTCATTGTGTGTTCAGTGTGGGGGAGGAGAAGGAGAAGATTAAACCGAAATAGGCAGTCATCTCCCCCAAAATGAAAGACATGGGCTGCATGGGTTTTAGCTTTTATCAGCATTCTTCTTTTATTTATGGATCTTCTTAGATCCGCCCCTTCCCCAGTAACTGACTCCGGTTCAATGCCCACACCCATTGGAAGCGGGTCCCAGATTAAAAGGATGGCGGAGTCACAGAGAAAAGGATAGCAGCTTTTCCATCAAAATTATTTTCCCACTTATGCTTCATATAAGCTGGTATTTTGAGACTGTCACCAGCTTCTAATATGTATTCAGCTTCATCCAGGTACACCTTGATTTTTCCTTCCAATACATAAGCAACCTCTTCCCCTTTATGCTCCAAAAGCTTCTCCGATGAGGAGGTCGCCGGAGGGATATTCATGATTGCAGTTGACAGTGTCCCTGTAAAATCAGGCGATAATAATTCATAGGATATATTTTCAACAACCATATTTTTACGTTCATTGAATCGTACAACTAAATCTTCTGTATTCGTCTCTTCGAGTAAAAAGCTAAAGGTAGGAACATCAAGGGCCTTTGCTAAAACCTTCAAGGTCTGAATCGAAGGATTCGCGATCCCCCGTTCAATCTGGCTTAACATGGAAGGAGTAATGTCAGCTATTCTGGCTAATTCTCTGCTGCTATAGCCCTTCTCCTTCCTGAATTTCTCCACTTTTTTGCCTATATCTATATTTTCCATAACCCCGCCCCTTAATTTTTTTTAATATTTAACAAAATATGATCATCATGTGTTAAATTATATTTAACGTTTGTTAAATTGTATTTTAACACATCAGCAAGGAGTGAAGAAAATGAATGATTTCTTTACGTTTTTGGTTCTTTCTTTGTTTGTGGTCATGAGTCCAGGAATCGATACTGCCCTTATTACAAAAAGGACGATTGCAGACGGAAGAGCAGATGGCTATAAAATGGGACTTGGGATTACAGCCGGTTCTTTAGTGCATACCCTTGCGGCTGCTTTCGGTCTATCAGCCATCTTAATGCAGTCTGCTGCTGCATTCGAAATCATAAAATATGCCGGGGCTGTCTATTTGATATATCTCGGGTTATCTTCGTTCATCTCGATGAAAAAGAAGAAAGATATTGGTATAGAACCTGAGGTTAAATCCAATATGAAAAAGTCTGCTTTTAAACAAGGACTGCTTTCGAACGTGCTGAATCCAAAGGTTGCGATGTTCTTCTTAACCTTTCTGCCGCAATTTGTGAAGACAGGCGAAAACGCAACACATCAGCTGATCATCATGGGAATTATATACACACTGCTGAGCATCTCTTGGTTTTTCATCTATGTCTTTTTCATTAATTATATGCGGGAATGGCTAATGTCCCCGAAAGTTCAAAGGGTTATGGATAAAGCAACAGGCCTTGTGCTAATTGGATTTGGATTAAAGCTCGCCTTGGATAAACAGCATTAGATTGTAAAAAAACATTGGATAACCCCAATGTTTTTTTTACTCCCACGTTAAGCCAGTATTCAATTTAGAGAGGAAAAGGTAATGGTGAAAGAGCAGCAATGCTTCGGCAATCAATGATAAATTCCCTTTCTGCCGGAACTGCTCCTGGCTGCTGGGAGAAAGTAAAAATTGCGCAGCACGTCTCTTCTTTAAATCGGACAAAAGAAAACTCTGTAGGCTGAGGGTTTTGACCAGGACCTAAAGCTAAAAATTCCGCAGTTCCTTTCAGCATAAGCAAAAACTCCTGACCCTTCCGCGCATTCCTGAGAATGCTGCAGGCACACCCTCACAAGCTGATGGCAGCAGTTCACACCAACAGCATTTTCCTAAACCAAGCATACTATCACCTCCTTTAGAACCATCATATTTCTGAAAATTCATTTGGACAGACCATTCTCCCGATGTTATAAAAATGAATACATTGCCCACCTGAAACTGTATTACAAAAGGAGCTTTTCCCTGCACAACTAACGGCTTATCCTAGCAGTGCCAGATAAAAAACTGAAAAGAAGCAGTTGATTATTGTCACGTCCATACTGTATGATACATAGTATAAACCATATAGTGTATGACATATAGTATATCAAGCGAGGTGAGTAAATGAGTACGCTGCTGAATTCGTTAACAACAGAACTTCGGAGAGGAACACTGACGCTGGCTGTTCTAAGCCAGCTGCGGACACCGCAATATGGGTATTCGCTAGTTCAATTATTGGAGGACTCCGGCATAAATATTGATCAGAGCACGTTATATCCATTGCTGCGGCGTCTGGAAAAACAGGAGCTAGTGACAAGCAGCTGGGATCATACCGAAAGCCGGCCGCGCAAGTATTATGTTTTGAGCGAACTGGGGCTGGAGACCTTTCTGCAGTTAAAAGAGGAATGGATCAAGAATTCAAAACAGCTGTTCGGGCTGTTGAAAGGGGATGAGGAAGATGAATTTAATTGAGGTATATATACAGGAAGTGACCCGGAGGCTGCCTGAAAAGAGCCGTGCGGACATCGCACTTGAGCTGCAGTCAACGATTGGGGATATGCTTCCGGATGATTACACTGAGGAGGATGTTAAGGATGTCCTCGGTAAATTGGGAAGCCCCGCAGCTTTAGCCGCCGGATACCGGGATCAGCCGATGCATCTCATCGGGCCGCGCTATTTTGATGTTTATGTGTCATTATTAAAAATGATCCTGCCGATTGCAGCAGCGATTTCGTTGATTTCCGTTGCTGCCGAGTTTATTTTAGACTTTAACCGCGAAGATACGATCATCAATGCGGTGCTGGCTACCATGGGATATGGGATTTGGAGACTGATTGAAGTGGCGGTCCAGGTATTCTTCTGGCTGACGATTGTGTTCGCCGTTATTGAGCGGATGGATAAAGGAAAAGAGCAGCACCCGTTGTCTCCAAGCTTAAAACCGTGGACTCCGGAAGACTTGAAAAGCATCACCTATATTCCGAAGAAGAAAGCCATTTCCAAGTTCGAGGTTTTCGGAAGCTTGATGTGGACTGCCATTTGGGCAACCCTTTACTTTTATGCAGACCGGCTAATGGGAATCTATAGAGGCGGCGGTGAAGGACTGGAGTTCCAGATTGCCGCAGTTAACCAGGAGGTTCTGCTCGGGTACTGGCCAATTGTTGTGGTCATCATTGCGCTCGAAGTGGGGTTGGCACTCTACAAATTAATCATTGGCCAATGGACCAAAAGAATGGCGATCTTCAACACCATCCTTGAACTGTTCGCCACCATCGTGTTCATCTTCATCCTGCTGAATCCGAATTTGCTCCAGCCTGAATTCACAGCCTACATGAGCGAGTTATTCTCGATTTCAGCCGCTCAATTTAAAAACTGGCTGCTTGGCGGCATTATGATTGTATTTATCTTTTATGCTGGAATGAGTATCTTTGATGGGATACGCAAATCAAGAATTCAATAATGTGAAGTCCAAAATCATAAAGCCTGTTCTCAAAAAATAGAGAACAGGCTTTATTGAATAGATTATAGAATTTTAACATTATCAGAAGAATATAAGTCTGGCTGGCTGCTAATCTCGGTAAAGTGATCAGGTGCCACTCTTGCTTTGATTTTCATGGCAATGATATAAACAACTGCTGAAGCAATTATGGACTGGACAGCTGGGAGGCCAAAAGAATGTACATATTGAGTATAATAGCCAACAAAAGTTCCTGCTGCTAATGCAATGGTCGCCATCCAATTCCATCCTTTATTATCGGTCCATTGCTGTTTTCTGATAAAAAAGAAATCTGCCATCATAACACCGCCAATGGCTGGATAAATTAAAGCAGTCATATAAAGAAAATCCATAAAATAATCCAGTATACCTGCTAAAGCAACGACAATGGAAATGATCGTACCAGCCAAAGTCAGCAAGGCTCTCCCTTTATTAGAGTTAACATTCAGCATATTAGCCAATGCCAGGCCCATACTATAGTTATTTACTAATTGACTGGTCCAAGTGGCTAACCATAAGATGAGGAATCCCCATACCGGAAATCCTAAGTTCATCATGACATTTACAATATCCGCATCGCCAACCCCTATGGACATGATGGCGCCTACATAGAATAGCGGGAAACCAACAGCGATTATACCCAAGGGTATTAGTACATTGTCTTTTACAGATGGCTTTGCATAGCGTGTATAATCTGAAGCAATAACCCATTGTGAAACGTTTATGCCAATAACTAAACTGACGGCAGCAAGAAAAGTCATTTGTGGTTCAGGGTTCCAGGATGCTATCTTTTCCCAGCCAATATTTTTTAAAGCATAGAAAATACCGCCTGCAATTAATAATAATCCAGCTGGGACAGCTAAATAATCTGTCCACTTCATGGATGAGTATCCAATAATGGATGGAAGGGCAAATAGAAGGCCGGCAATGATAGTTACAATAGCCCAAAGGAACCACTCAGTCTGATAATCTATTCCAAACATCGCTGCTATGGCATTTCCTGCCACAGCTGTCTGGAGTGCCCACCACCCCATTGAAACGATAAATATAGTCAATCCTACAATAAATCGTGCCTGATTGGACCCAAAGCTTGTTCTGGCAATCACTGACGATGAGCGGCCAGTTTTTGCACCGATGTATCCTGCAAGGGCATTACCAATCCATTGGAAAATAAACAAAGCTGCTGCCAAGATCCAGAACAACTTCCCGAGACCAAAGCTTGCTGTCAATGTTGCACCTACCATTAAAACTGGAATTGTAAATTCAAGTCCCCCAAAAATGATGGCAGGTGATATCCAGTGCTGCCTTTCATTTATTGGCACAGAAGCAAGAGCTTCATCTTTTCCTCCGGTTTTCCTTAAAGACACATCCTCCATCCCTGTCCAGCTCCTTTTTATTTTATATCGGAATATTCTGTAAAATTTCCTTATAATAAAGACCTTGCCCATGCAAGGCCTTTATTATGAAAATGTTAACCAACCAAAACCCACACAATTTCACAATCCTCATCACTGTCATTGTAGGCAATATGTTCTTGCCCTGCAGGGATAAAGGTTGCATCTCCGCTTGAAACCCGATAGGTACTTCCCTTCGTTTCGGTGACAATTGAACCTTTTACTATAATCGAATATTCATTTTCTTTATGATTCGAAACTCCTGTTAAAGGGACTCTCTTTCCTGGAGGAATGACAACCGTTCCAACTTTCAAATCTCCAGCTAATGCTTTTTGTGAGAATACAGTTTTAAGAGGAACTGCGGCATTCGAATCAATCTGGATATCTTCTATATTTAATACATCCACTTTATTCACCTCTCCTCTGACGTTCTTCTGTTAAACCTTCGACAGCATATGTTTTCTCATTTACTTTTACCCCAAAGTCAGCTTCTGCCTGCGCCACAGTGATATAGCCATTTTTCACATCTTTGGCTACCATTTCTGCAGGACGCTTGTAAGACTCTCCGTATCCGCCGCCTGTGGCAGTGACTAATTTTACGACATCACCTTTATTCAGCGGGTACCTAGGATAGATCCCAAATGGACCATCGACTTCACCATTTGCTTTTTCAATATAAACTTGGTTAGCTGAACCTTCCTTGCCCTCATTCATTCCCCATGGAACAAACTTATTCCGTCCAAAAGTTACGGAAACCATTTGGTTGTCAGTCAGGGCTTTATAAGAGCGAATAACACCTGAACCGCCAATAAACTCTCCTGCTCCGGCTCCATCCGTATGCAAGCTGTACTCATCAACCATAATTCCATACCTTGTTTCAGCCACTTCAACTGGGACATTATATGTTTCCCCATCACCAATGCAGAATTGCCCTCTCGCACCATCCTGGCCTTCAGATGCACCCCAGCCGCCAACTGAAGGTTCAACAATTAAAAATGGTTCATCTGTATCCTGATGCAATCCTGATAAGACGACCGAACAAACAGATAAAAGGTGACCGGCATTAAGCCTATGTGGAATTACAGGAGCAAGAGCCTTCCAGATCAAATCAGCTCCTGCAAGCATGCTCTCCCAATAGATTGAAACAGGAGCTGGCCTTTCTGCTGAAAGAACTGAACCTTTATCCGTAATAACCTCCAATGGGCGAAACACTCCATCGTTCGCATCTTGCGATGGGTTCGTAATGGCAAGGAAAATCGTTCTAACTGCCGAGACAAGTGCAGTATAAGAACAGTTAACAGGTCCCGGAACCTGAGGATGGCTGCCCCTGAAATCAGCAACGAATTTTTCATCGGAGATGGTTACTTTGACTTTGATTTGAAAAGGGCCATTTCCAAAGCCATCATCATCAATAAATCCTTCTGCATGAAAAGTACCCTTTGGAAGCTTGGTTAATTCCTGACGCGCAAGCTGTTCTCCGTGGTCAAGCAGATAATCAACTGATGATAAAAATAATTGCTTCCCGTGCTTTTCGCATAATTCCTTAACCCGTTTTTCACCTGTTTTAAGGGCTGCAACCTGAGCCCACATATCTCCCAGCGACAATTCTGGGAATCGGACATTCGCTTCGATGATATCGACAATAGCCTGATTGATTTCGCCTTCATTGAAGAGCTTTACACTTGGAAACTGCAAGCCTTCCTGAAATATATCTGTAGCATCGTTGCTGAAGGAACCTGGATCTTTTCCTCCCACCTCAGTCCAATGGGCCTTATTGGCAGAGAAAGCAACAATTTCTCCTTTATAAAATATAGGCATCACCAGTCCCACATCGGAAAGATGGGAACCGCCGCCGCCATAAGAATCATTAATGATGATGATATCGCCCTCTTTTAGCTTTCCTTCCCCAAATTTCTTGAGGGTTTGCTTTACCATATCTGAAAGCATCCCAATAAATCCTGTAACACCATTCCCTTGAGTCAAAAGCTGCCCTTTCGCATCCGTAAGACCGCTCGCATAATCCAGGACTTCATAAATAATGGGGCTCATTGATGTTTTGGCAAGGGCAATAAACATCTCATCTCCGATGGCAACTAGTGAATCTTTCACAATCTCAAGTGTAAATGGATCTACTTTACTGCGAACAATTTGCGTCATTTATTCCACCCCTGTTTCAATGATTAGATTTCCGTATTCATCTACAGTCAAGGACTGACCTGGATAAATAACCGTAGAAGCAGACTGTTCCTCTACAATGGCTGGCCCGGAAATTTCCATGCCCTCACCAAATAAACTGCGGTGATATACCTTTGTTTCAACCCAGCCCTCCTCTTCAAAATAGACCGGCCGTGTTTCTTTGTATGCTTCTTGTATATTGCTGCTTCTAGAACTAATTTTTTTCAACTGAGGTTTTAGTACCTTCCCAAAAGCTGTTAAATGCAGATTAACAATTTCTGCTGGTGTACCTTCAAGCTTAAAAGTATAGTGCTGTTCATGAAGATCGCCAAAGCGCTTTACCACTTCTTTAAGGGTTTCATCAGACCATTCCCCGTTCGGAACAGGAACCTTTACAGTATGCTCCTGCCCAAGATATCGAATATCTGCAAATCTCGCAAATAAGACCTTTTCCTCCGAAACGCCCTCTTCCTGATATTGTTTAAGTGCTTGTGTTTCAATTGAATTCCATTCTTTATTCAGCTCAGCAGGATCGAGTTCATTTATTCTTCTGATATATGTCTGGATGTAGTCATGCCTTAAGTCAGTCATGAGCATTCCCCATGCAGAAAACACGGAAGAGGCTACTGGAACAATCACTTTTTTCACACCCAGCTCTTTAGCCAATGCAGGTGCATGCATAGATCCTCCGCCGCCAAAAGCGACCAATGAAAATTCACGGGGATTATGTCCTTTTCTTACTGATATAAGCTTTAACGCATTCAGCATATTGGAGTTTGCAATTCGAATAATCCCTAATGCAGCTTCTTCAACCGTCATTTCAAAATGATCGGCAACTTTCTCTTTAATGGCAGACTTTACTTTATCTAAATCTACTTCATAATCGAAGTTTTTCGGAGAAAGCCTTCCCGTTACAAGGTTCGCATCAGTAGTTGTTGGTTCTGTACCTCCTTGTCCATATGCCACTGGACCAGGTAATGCGCCTGCAGATTGAGGACCAACCTTTAAAGAACCCGCACCATCTATCCATGCGATTGAACCTCCTCCA
Organism: Cytobacillus oceanisediminis; assembly: GCF_004366035.1. Classification (GTDB taxonomy): domain Bacteria; phylum Bacillota; class Bacilli; order Bacillales; family Cytobacillaceae; genus Cytobacillus; species Cytobacillus oceanisediminis_C. The sequence goes on along the minus strand of NZ_SOEE01000010.1, from coordinate 5,056 downwards.
TTGCCAATTTCAACAATATCAACAACTGGCACTTTTATTGGATAACCAGCACTTCGTTCATTTTTTTCGATAAAATAATCAGTTGAAACCTTTACTTCTCCCTGATTAATCAATGAACATTTTGCAGTAGTTCCGCCAATATCAAAAGCAATAATATTTTTTTCATTCAAGATCTCACCAAGTACTGCCGCACCATATATCCCCGCAACAGGTCCGGACTCTACCATATTAATAGGGGTTTGTTTTGCACTATTAAAGGTTGTTGTTCCGCCGTTTGACTGCATTATGTAATTCTGGCTTTCAGTCTTGTTTTCTACTAATTTATTATGCAGACGGTTTACATAGGTAGCAGCAATCGGCTTAACATATGAATTAAGAACCGTGGTACTTGTCCGCTCATATTCCCGCCATTCCTTTGTCACTTCATATGATGCTGTAACGGCTGCTTCAGGCCATAGCTTTTTTATTAATTCCACAGTCTCAATTTCATGTACTGGATTAACATAAGAGTGTAAATAAGCGACAGCAATAGCTTCTACTTTTTGTTCCTTGAAATAGTTAATAACAGACGTTAACTGTTCCTTGTTTAACGGAGCAAGCACCTCACCTTTATAATTCAAGCGCTCCTCTACTTCCTGGCGTAAATAGCGCTCGACAAAAGGCACCGGCTTTTCGTATCGGACATTAAAAAGATCCGGGCGATTTCCTCTGGCAATTTCAAGCACATCACGGAAACCTTTGGTTGTAATTAAACCTGTCTTGACCCCTTTACGTTCAGTAAGTGCATTGATAATTACCGTGGTACCATGGATAAAAGTCTTGATGGCTGTCTGATCGATTTCACTTTTCTCAATAACATCGATCACTCCCTTTTCAAAATGGGGAGGTGTGGTATGGCTTTTAGCAACCCCAATTTCACCTTCATCATTCACATAAACCAGGTCAGTGAAAGTCCCGCCAATATCTGTAGCTACACGCATGATACTCCACCTTTCATAAAATGAGATATTTATTATCAGCCAATTAAAAAATAACTGGCGTTAAAACACAGAGTAATCTTGATTCTTCATTAATAGGATTTTCCATCGTGTGCGGGTAAGCGGATGGAAAGTGAATGGAATCACCTTCCCTGACAACATATTCCTTCCCATCTACATGAAAAATAACAAATCCCTTTAATACGTAATAATATTCCTCACCCGGATGTCCAAATTGCTGTATCTGTTTTTGGTTAGGGGCTAATGTAACCAAGAGAGGTTCAAGGCTTCTGCCTGGAAATTCACCATTTACTCGAACATAAGTAAATTCCGATCCCTTGATATTAAACGGCTTGTGCTCACTTGCCTTCACCATAAAATTCTGATTTGGTTTCTCATCTTCGAAAAACTCAGAAATTTTAACATTTAATGCATCCGCTATTTTTTTTAAAGAGGTAATAGCTAATGAAGTTGCCCCTCTCTCCACTTGAGAAAGAAAGCTGATTGACAAATCAGTACGTTCACTTAATTCTTTTAAGGTATAGCCATGCTGAAGTCTTAAATCTTTTATTTTCTTATAAATTTCTTCCATAATGAACTCCTTTGAAGCAGAACTGAAAAAATACAGTATGAGTGTAATTAAGTTTTAGTAATACTGTAATTAAAAAGTATAATATCATAAAATATTTAAAATTAAAAGAAAATTTAAAATAAAATGATGGAGCCTGATTTTTTTTCGGAAAAGTTAAAACATAAATAAACTCTGATGTTTATAATCCTGACTTTGCTTCTTAGCTCATTATTTAAACTATTCCCTATCCCCTTCATTCTTTGGCAAATATGCACACGTTTATTGTAATAATGTTAAATTTTATTGTTGCCGATCGAGTTGACAATATAAAGAGGGATATTGCTTCTTAAGGAAAGCACCCTGGAATTCAGGCATCAATAATCTGCGTTTTCTAACTCCGAAATATTTTAATTTTCAAAAAATAATGCTATAATTGCTAATGTATACAAAACAGTGTTTTAAATATAAAACACACAATAATTTTTAGGAGGGATTATATGTTTATTAAGAAAAGTGGAGCCGTGCTCCTATTAGTTTTAGCTTTAGTTTTAGCAGGATGTTCTGGTGGTGGAAACAATCAAACAACAAACGAAACTGGTAAAGACGGGAAGAAATTGACCAAGATTACTTTTTCTGAACCAGCTAGAATTCTCTCTTTGGCACCTTTTTATGCAGCCGTTGAAAAAGGTTTCTTGGAAGAAGAAGGAATTAAAGCTGAAATTGCCTCTGGGGGCGGCGGTTCACAAGTGATTGCTTCCTTATTATCAGGACAAGCTCAGTTTGCGATTTCTGGACCCAGAAGTATGTTTGTACCACTGGAAAAAGGTGAAGATCTTGTAGCTATTCAATCTCTAAATTCTGCGCTCACCTTTGAGATTGCCTTATCGAATGAATACATGGAAGAAAAGAATATCAATATAGATGATCCCCTTAAAGACCGTGTTGCTGCCTTAGAAGGCGCAAGCATCGGGACAAATGTAGTCGGAGATTCAGGGGACATTTATACAAGATATTTAATGCAATTACACGGCATTGATCCATCGACAGTTAAAATGGTGAAATTAGCTGGCACCGGACCTAAAATTGGCGGTATGAAGGAAGGCGTGGTTTCAGGTGGTATCAGTTCACCTCCATTTGCCGCACAAGTCAAGGATGAAGGCGTAGGAGAACTTGTGATTAAAGCGAGTGAAGAGCCCACATATGCGAACATGGTTTGGGAGGTTGTATTTGCAGATCGGGAATATCTTAAAGAGAACCCTGACATAGCTGCTAAAGTGGTTCGGGCTATTGGAAAAGGAATCGAATTTACTCGTGAAAATCCAAAGGAAGCTGCAGAGTCCATTGCTTCTTATTTCGAAGGAACTGACCGCAAGGTTTTAGAAAATTCATTAATAGATTTAAAAGATACGTTCCAGGGATATGGAGAAATGACTAAAGAATCATGGGACAATGCTCAAGTTCCTTTGGTTGAATTTGGAGATTTAACTGGAATTACGAAGGAACAGGATACAGAACCTGGGAGTATTTGGACAAATGAATATATAGAGGAAGCATTTCCTGAATAATTCTAAATGAAATGGGGTGAATATAGTGAGTGGAGCAGCGATTGAACAAACCTATAAACTATCATCAAATGATCTTGACGTAACTTATGTGAACAATAAAACGGGTACAGAAGTCATTGCGCTTCAAGATATTAATTTAAATATAAAGGAAGGCGAATTTATCTGTATCGTTGGACCCAGTGGATGTGGTAAAACAACCTTTTTAAATACAGTTGCCGGTCTAATAAAACCAAGCAGCGGTTACATTTTACTCGATGGAAAAAAAATAAATGGACCTGGCATTGATCGATCTGTTGTCTTTCAAACTCCAAGTCTCTTTCCTTGGCGTACTGTTATTCAGAACGTGCTATATGGCGTTGAGATTCAAAAACGAGTGTCCAGGGAAACGAAGATAAAGGCGAAAGAGTATATTGAGATGGTTGGGCTGAAAGGATTCGAAAATCATTATCCTCATGAATTATCCGGAGGTATGCAGCAGCGTGTTAATCTTGCAAGAGCATTAACAGTAGAGCCTTCTCTTTTATTACTGGATGAACCATTCTCCGCGCTTGATGCTCAAACACGGGAATTTATGCAGAAAGAGTTACTTCGAATCTGGAATGAAACTAAGAAAACAAGCTTATTTATTACCCACCAAATAGATGAAGCAGTATATTTGGCTGATCGGGTATTCGTATTTGGAGCAAGACCAGGCAGGGTTGTCGATATAGTGGATGTTACAATTCCAAGACCACGGGATTTAAATATAAAACGGGATCCTGAATTTTTAAAACAGATAGATTATATTTGGTCTTTGATAGAAAAAGAATCTACTAAACAAGGTTTTCATTAAAGGGAAAGGAGCGGGCCATGGCAAACACTGAAATTACTCAGGAAACAAGGAAGCTCATAAAGGAAAAGCCAAAAGTTTTAAGACAAAAAGACTTTACTATCGTTATAAGTGTCTTCTCGGTTGCTTTATTTATTTTAGGGTGGGAATTAGTTTCTAAAAAAGAATGGATTGACCCACTGTTTGTTAGTTCGCCTTCCGAGATATTTCAAGCAGCTGTTGTAATGGTGCAGGAACCTGCATTTTGGAGCAATATGGGCGTAAGCGGGTATGAGTTTGCAATAGGCTTTGTTTTCGCAGTCCTTATCGGGATACCTATTGGTGTACTTTCGGGCTGGAATAAAATCTTTAATGCCATTGTGAACCCTTTTATTTCCGGATTATATGTTACACCAAAAGTAGCTTTATTACCTGTAATCGTTATTGCATTAGGAATTGGGGTTGAATCCAAAATGCTGATTGTCTTTTTGATGGCATTTTTCCCAATTGTTTTAAATGCACAAAAAGCAATGCAGACACTAGATCAAAACTTGATAAAAGCCGCTCGCACCTTTACAGCTAGCGAGTTTCAAGTTTTTAAAACGATTGCCTTGCCTTCGACTGTTCCGTTTTTATTAGCAGGCATCCGTTTGGGTATTGGACAGGGCTTGATCGGGGTAGTAGTCGGTGAATTATTTGCTTCATCTGCAGGTATTGGTTTTCAATTAACCATTGATGGCCAGAATTTGCAAACAGCTAGAATGTTCGTTGGGATATTTGTTATTACGATAACTGGTCTTATCCTTTCTGGATTAGTTGGATTATTAGAGAAACATTTTTCTTCATGGCGACCGCAAAAAGATTAACTCTCTAAGTAATAAAATAAGCCCCTCTCAAATTTGTAAAGGATTCCGATAGGAGGTGCTTTTCTAAAAAAAATGCACCGAATTATCAGTCCATTTGGCATTTCAAATGAAATATAAAAAAAACAAAACTCGCCCTAAAATTTGGCGAGTTTTCTTTGTTATAAATTCCGGCCCATCTTAAATTAAACCAGCTAATAGGAGTCAAGAACTTCTTATTAAAAATATCTAATCCACCGTGTTATACTTTTGAAAGCAAGCCAAATAACCCT
>NZ_SOEE01000009.1 GCF_004366035.1 Cytobacillus oceanisediminis | reverse complement strand
GTATGAGCCATTAGCTCAGTCGGTAGAGCATCTGACTTTTAATCAGAGGGTCGAAGGTTCGAGTCCTTCATGGCTCACCATTTTAATTTCATATTGCGGGTGTGGCGGAATTGGCAGACGCACCAGACTTAGGATCTGGCGCCGCAAGGCGTGGGGGTTCGACTCCCTTCACCCGCACCATTTTAAGCGGAAGTAGTTCAGTGGTAGAACATCACCTTGCCAAGGTGGGGGTCGCGGGTTCGAATCCCGTCTTCCGCTCCATTATTTTGCGCCCGTAGCTCAATTGGATAGAGCGTTTGACTACGGATCAAAAGGTTAGGGGTTCGACTCCTCTCGGGCGCGCCATATTACGGGGAGTAGCTCAGCTTGGTAGAGCACTTGGTTTGGGACCAAGGGGTCGCAGGTTCGAATCCTGTCTTCCCGACCAGCGACACTTCTTTTATTACATGGGGCCTTAGCTCAGCTGGGAGAGCGCCTGCTTTGCACGCAGGAGGTCAGCGGTTCGATCCCGCTAGGCTCCACCATAAATATTTAGTCATAATGGCGGTGTAGCTCAGCTGGCTAGAGCGTACGGTTCATACCCGTGAGGTCGGGGGTTCGATCCCCTCCGCCGCTACCAATATGCTTATTTTTTATTGCATCGGAGGAATACCCAAGTCCGGCTGAAGGGATCGGTCTTGAAAACCGACAGGCGGGTCAAACCGCGCAGGGGTTCGAATCCCCTTTCCTCCTCCATATTTTATTTAATAATACTATCGCGGGGTGGAGCACGCCCGTATAATCTTCGAAGGAATTACTTCAGCGCACCGATTGAGCTGCTGCTTGAATAATCTTTCTGAAATCGGGGCGGTACTTCATTGAATAAGCTGCGAGATGAAATGCTAGATGTGAGCATGGAAAAATCACATAAATAATACTATCGCGGGGTGGAGCAGTCCGGTAGCTCGTCGGGCTCATAACCCGAAGGTCGCAGGTTCAAATCCTGCCCCCGCAATCTGGTCCGGTAGTTCAGTTGGTTAGAATGCCTGCCTGTCACGCAGGAGGTCGCGGGTTCGAGTCCCGTCCGGACCGCCATTTTTACAAAAAGCAAATAATATGTGGCTCAGTAGCTCAGTCGGTAGAGCAAAGGACTGAAAATCCTTGTGTCGGCGGTTCGATTCCGTCCTGAGCCACCATTTCCTTAGTCTTTTCAGACTTGGAGGGGTAGCGAAGTGGCTAAACGCGGCGGACTGTAAATCCGCTCCTTCGGGTTCGGCAGTTCGAATCTGCCCCCCTCCACCATTTATATAGGGGTATAGTTTAATGGTAAAACGAAGGTCTCCAAAACCTTTGATGTGGGTTCGATTCCTGCTACCCCTGCCAGTAGGATAGTGGCGGTTGTGGCGAAGTGGTTAACGCATCGGATTGTGGCTCCGACATTCGTGGGTTCGATTCCCATCAATCGCCCCATTATTCTTTTAGACAGCATTATTATTGGGCTATAGCCAAGCGGTAAGGCACCGGACTTTGACTCCGTCACTCGCAGGTTCGAATCCTGCTAGCCCAGCCATTTTTAAGGCAGCATAGCCAAGTGGTAAGGCAGAGGTCTGCAAAACCTCCATCCCCGGTTCAAATCCGGGTGTTGCCTCCAACTGATAATCATATGCGGGTGTAGTTTAGTGGTAAAACCTCAGCCTTCCAAGCTGATGATGAGGGTTCGATTCCCTTCACCCGCTCCAACATATGGGCCTATAGCTCAGCTGGTTAGAGCGCACGCCTGATAAGCGTGAGGTCGATGGTTCGAGTCCATTTAGGCCCACCATTATACATACCATTTTCAAACTAATTCCAATAGGGATTGGTTTTTTTGTTTATAGAAACTTTTCTTGAAATGGTTATGGGATACCTATTTAAAAGCTTCTGTTCCCAAATCTTTGTATCAATCAATATGTATAAAGCCTGTCTCTTAGAGAGACAGGTTTTTTTAAAATAAAGAAAAGTAGATGATGGAGTTTCGTTTAAATTTCTTCCTGTAAGTTAGGAAGTTTGAATGCAAGGGAACGAAAGAGGATTAATCATTCCTAAGACAACGGGAAAGGGGATATAAGTGACAAAAAGTCTAATTGTACCTAAAGAAGAAAAGCGAATATGAAGAGGCGAGATCTTAAGACTCCCCATTAGCATGGGGTTATTCGTGAGTAGATCTTTTGTGAACTATTTGTGAATCGTCATGCTTGCCAGTATAGAATTCAATGGAGGAAAACCTTGATATTACTGTGTTTTTGCTTATATCTCAGCATCTTTGCCTGCGAATATATGAAAAAAGTGTGATTCATTTCACTTTTATGAAAACCCTTCTCAACTATGATGTAGGTAACAAAGCTAAGGAGCTGATAGAAGGTGGAAACGCGAAAAGTGGTCCAGAGCAGTTCAAAGGAACATAACTCTCTAAGGGGTACGTTCTTTTCAGTTACAGTTGTGGGGCTTGGGATCTTTGTTACTTATTTAATTGTGTATGGCCTGTACATGACCAGATTATAGGGGGGATATAAAATGATGCATCGGTCGGAGAAGATATGGCTGATATTAAGCTTTGGAATGATTATTGGATTCATGTTGATTACGGGCTATCAGACATTCGCCCTGGAGATGGGGCCGCCAAGCTATGGAGAGCGAATTGATCCTCAAAAAGTGGATGAAACAGCGCCATTCGATAATCCCGGGATTAAAAAGGTAGGCGAGAAAGAGTATGAAGTAGTCATGACCCTTCAGGTATTCAGCTTTACCCCAAATGAAATTGAAGTTCCTGCAGGATCAACGGTTCATTTTACTATGACATCAAAAGATGTCGTGCATGGCTTTCAGGTTGCTGACACGAACTTAAATGCAATGGTTGTGCCTGGCTATGTACAAAAGATCACTCAGAAATTTGATAAGCCGGGTGAATATTTGGTTCTTTGCAATGAGTACTGCGGTGCAGGCCATCAGATGATGAGTACTACCATTACGGTGAAATAAAGGGGGGATAACAGTGGAAACAGTTATTAAGCAAACGGGAAAAACACAAGCTTTTAAGGATAAAGCAAATAAAGTTATGGGAATTAGCCTGGAGGATGCAAAAATAACGAAATCATATTTATCTGTTGCTTTTTTAGCCATCCTGCTGGGCGGAATACTTGGACTTTTGCAAGGACTGAACCGGGCTGGAATGCTGGAATTGCCGGCATGGCTGAACTATTATCAGGTTCTTACAGCTCACGGTCTGCTGCTGGTAGTCGTTCTTTCGGCTTTCTTCACAATTGGTTACTTCTATGCTGGATTATCGCATACTCTGGGAGGACTGCTTCCTAAGGTAAGAAAGATGGCCTGGATTGGCTTCTGGATGAAGATTTTCGGATTTGTCCTAGCTGTGATTCCGATTTTAATGAATGAAGCATCTGTTATGTATACTTTCTATCCGCCAATGGCTGCTTCACCCATTTTCTATATCGGCTTAGTCTTCATTGTATTGGGTGTATGGATGTGCGCCTTTGGTGCATTTATTAATGTGGCTAGCTGGCGAAAGAGGAATCCCGGCCAGCATATCCCTATTCTTTCTTTCTTTGCAACCGGTGTATTTGTTCTCTTATTTTTTGGAAGCATACCTGTAGCCATTGAGGTTTTTACCATTATCCCTTGGGCTTTTGGATGGGTGGAGACAATAAATGTCATGGTTGCACGCACGCTGTTCTGGGCGTTCGGCCATACGCTGGTAAACATCTGGTATTTAACGGCAGTCTCTGCCTGGTATGTTATAGTACCGAAGATTATTGGCGGCCGAAGATGGAATGACCTTTTAACAAGGATTGTGGTTATTGCACTAGTAATTATGAATATTACCGGCGGCTTCCATCATCAGATTATTGATCCTGGTATTTCTGAACCTGTGAAATACATGCATGTGTTTATGAGTTTGGCAATTGGTTTCCCTTCATTAATGACTGCTTATGCTATGTTTGCCGTATTTGAGCGTACAGCGAGAAAGAAAGGCGGAAGAGGTCTTATCGGCTGGTATAAGAAACTTCCTTGGGGAGATGTTCGATTCCTCGCACCATTTATCGCGATGGCTGCTTTTATTCCTGCCGGAGCGGGAGGAATAGTACAAAGCACAAACCAATTGAACCAGGTAGTTCATAACACAATGTGGATTGTCGGTCATTTCCACTTAACACTTGGCATGTCTGTCGTCATGACGTTCTTCGGTATCAGCTACTGGCTTATTCCCTATGTATCAAAAAGAATGCTGACACCGCAGATCAATAAACTTGGGGTTATACAAACGATCATATGGACGCTCGGTATGATCATCATGTCCGGTGCGATGCACTGGGTGGGTCTGCTGGGTTCTCCAAGAAGAACTTCCTATTCAACATACTTTGACAATGCAACTGCTTTAAGCTGGGATCCTTATCTGTTCTTCCTGGCTATCGGTGGTACCCTTCTGATGATCGGTGTACTTATGCAGGTATATGCTGTATTCTACCTCATGTTCTTTGCGCCAAAAGGAAACACAGAATTCCCTGTTGCGGATGTAGAAGAGGATGAAGCGCCAACACCTAGATGGACAGAGCGCTGGGGGTTATGGATTGTGTGTATGATTGTCCTTGTCGGCATGGCTTATGTCATTCCATTGGTCGATTTTATTGTCAATGCTCCTCCAGGTTCACCTCCTTATAAAACCTGGTAAGGAAAGAGAGATAGCTCGGGTGCTGGGCTGTCTCTTTCTTTTAAAAGGAAGTGATGAATCATGTTTCCAAAAAATAAAACGGCACTTTCAAGCTTGGTTGTACTGGTGTTTGGCGTGATACTTTTTTACATTGGCACAGATGGCTTTCAGGCTTTTACTGCTGAAACAGCCAGGGTTAATCAGTTAATGGATGAAAAGCCCAAGTTCCCGGATGTAACGCTTGAAGATAATAACGGGAAGACCTATTCTTTCACAGAATTTGAAGGGAAGTATGTGTTTATTACCTTTTTATATACTTCATGCGGTACTGTTTGTCCTGAACTGGAGGTTAATATGTCTGAAGTATATAAACGGATTCCAGAAAAGTATATTGGCCAAGATATTCAATTCCTGAGCATTAGTTTTGATCCAAAGCGGGATACTCCCAAAACATTGGAAACTTACCGCAAGGCTTTTGGCAGTGACGGAGAAACGTGGAGAATGGCGAGGATACCGAAACAGATGGAGCTTGAATCTCTGCTTGATCGATTTGGCGTCATTGTCATTCCAGATGAATACGGCAATTTTGCCCATAACTCTGCCTTTTATCTGGTGAATCCAAAAGGACAGTTAGTTGAAGTCATGGATTACACCTTAATTGAAGAAGCGGCTGAACGGATAACGGAGATTCTGGAGAGCGGAGGGGAAGAATGATGAAGTCATCAGTTTACGGATTACTCCTGCTGCTTGTATTGATGCTTCCGCCTGCAGCTGATTTTCTGGAGTCCATCATGATTACCCATATGCATATGCAAATGCCTTTACTGGTGATCTCTGGTATATTCATGGCAAAGTTCTTTCAGAATCGCTTCACGGGATTTTTCTCAAAATGGAATGAAAACGGAGTGCCGGGTATATTGCTGTTTTCAATCATTCTGGTGTATTGGTCTCTGCCAAGGACAATGGATGAAGCATTGACGCTTACGAGTGTGGAAGTCTTTAAATTTATCTCACTTCCATTTTTGGGCGGTGTGCCATTGCGGGACAGCTGGCCAAAGCTAAGTTCATTTTGGAAGCATGCTCTCATTATTTTCTTTACTATCTTATTTTTAGCTCTGGGATGGCTATACATCTGGTCCCCTGTACAGCTTTGCAATAACTATTTGGTCATCGAGCAGATTACGCTGGGTTGGGGTTTTATTTCAACTGCGTTTGCAATGGTTATTTACTTGATTTATAGCTATTTTATGGATTTTTCTAAATATGAGTAAAAGAATGACTGCTGCCGTCTTGGGAGCAGTTTTTACATTTATCAGCTGGTTTATCTGCTTCAATAAAAGAATAATGGCAGAAAATCATAAATATATATGAGAAGGAGTGAGTAATTGGGGAGGGGAAAACATGGCGAATCCAATAGTCGTTAGATCGCTGGATGAAATTAAATTTTGGTCCAGGATTATGAAAGAACATGCACTATTTTTAAGTTTGGGGTTTACCTATGAACAGAAACAATTAATTGCCGAAGCACAGCAATTTATCGCTTTATTTGAAAGAATCGAGGAAAAGCTGGCCAGATTTACAATCAACTCAGAACTTAGCCAGGTTCAGGCATTTAATAATGAGGTTTATCAAGCAGCTGCTGCCATCTGGAGCTATAAGAGGAAAGTGCTGGGGCTGACATTAAGATGCGAAATCCGTTCAAATAATTTTCCTTTATTGATTGACCATATCAGCAGAGAAGCTGCATACTTTGCAAATCGATTAAAAGACCTCAACTCAGGGATACTCGCACCAAAACCGGAGGCCATTATAGAAGAAAATGTCTTCTTTTTAAGGATCATGGCTGACCATGCTAAGTTTATTGGCCATTTACTGGATCCTTCGGAAAGAAAGCTGGTAGAACAGGCAAGAGAGTTTAGCCATGATTTCGACCAATTGGTCTTTCAAGCTGTTGATCTTGACTCTATGCAGCCTGAATCAGAAACGAAACCAATACTTAGCTATTTTTTAAATGAGAATAAAGTATCAGTTGCTTCATTGAGGGATTTCAAGAAAACAGCCAGAGAATTAATAGAGGCATGCCGGATCAAAAGCAATATTCATCCTCTTCTGGCTGATCATACGTTTAGAGAAGCTGAGAGATTTTTGGAAATTATTGATTTGTTTGAGACGAGTCTTAAGAAGGCTTAGATTTGCTTGGAAGATGGGCTGTTTCTTTCAGGCTGTACAAATTCTGTTTCCTCTTTATGTACATTAAGATGATTCAAATCAAGCCAGCCTATTACGGGGCTGGCTTGATTTTTCACTAGTGCAACTTAATTGCATTTTGCTTATTTATTTAATAAAAGACAAAAAGATTGCTCTAGACCCACCCGAATTCCGCTTGGTAATATAATCAAGGGTAAATTAGGAGGCTGGGGCATGGAAGAGGAAAAGTATTATAACCTTAAGTTAGGCGAACGTGCTGCTTTTATTAGTATTGCAGCTTATATATGTCTTTCTGTACTAAAATTAACAATTGGATATGTGAGTGACTCTGCAGCTTTGAAAGCGGATGGGTTGAATAATACAACAGATATAATCGCTTCAATTGCAGTGCTTATAGGGCTTAGGATTTCTCAGCGTCCGCCGGATAAAAATCATGGGTATGGCCATTGGAAGAGTGAGACCATTGCTTCCATGGTAGCTTCCTTCATAATGGCTGCAGTAGGTCTTCAAGTTCTGCTTAATGCTGTTTCATCCATGTTTGATGGAGTTAATGAATCTCCTGATATTTTTGCGGCATATACCGGAGTTATTTCTGGAGTTGCAATGTACTTTGTATACCGATACAATAAAAATTTAGCTATGAAGATTAACAGCAAGGCCGTAATGGCAGCGGCAAAGGACAATATTTCAGACGCATGGGTGAGTATAGGCACTGCCGTCGGAATTTTTGGTTCGCAGCTGAACATGCCATGGCTTGATCCATTAACAGCCGTTTTTGTCGGGTTTTTAATATGCAAAACGGCTTGGGATATTTTTGTACAAGCCTCCCATGAACTATCTGATGGATTTGATGAAAAAAAGATTAAGCATTATCAGGATGTCATCAAAAATGTAGACGGGGTAAAAGGCATTAAAGATATTAAAGGCAGAAGCTATGGAAACAATGAAGTGATTGATGTGGTTATTCTGGTTAATTCCAAGCTTGATATTAAGGAAGCCCATGATATTGCGACACATGTGGAGAAAGTAATGATGAAGGATTATGGGGTTTATGATGTTCACGTCCATGTGGAACCGAATTAAAAAAGAAATGCGTCTCTTGATGAGGCGCATTTCTTTTTCTAGCTGAACATTTTATCCAATTCCCGTAAATGATCATAGGCATTTACCAGTTGTTCCGGTACTATTTTTCTTCCAAAATCCCAGGAGTTTTTTTCTATTTCAGACATGAGCTGTTCTTTCTCGTCATCTTCTCCGTACATTAGCGTTCTTATATCATGTTTGTTTTTCTTGAAGTCCAGATAATACCCGATTTCATGGAATAGCATTAATTTAACCAGGTTCTCATCTGTTTCTTTTATTTTAAAATTAATTTTTGCTATGTAGCCGTTCACTTTCAGGTAGTTAAACTTAATTGTATTTGTTGAAACGTTGTAGCTCATGGGTGCAGTAAGTGTATTGCAGAACTCATAGTTAATATCCAATTGGAACCCATCCAAGGTGTTTTTTATAATCTTTTCGATATCCCATATGTAAAGCACGTATTCTGTTGATCTCCTTTCTTTTAATAGTTTAAGTTGATTATAAGACATTAAGGAAAACCGTGATATGTTTTTCTGAAAATAGGAACAAGCTACCATGATCTATATTGTTTTTCAGAATGGAAAACATATAACTGAGCTGGGCTGCTGCATGCATTTTTAATATGTTAAGCTAAATGATAGATTTTAATATCAGATTAAGAGCTTAACTTTATAGAATCATGCTGGTTTGCAACGAAAATTCTTTTAGATAGGGGTTTAGTGATGAATCGTTCATTTTACGCTCTTCTAGTAAGCCAGACAGCAGCGAATCTTGGGTTTGCCCTGTACACGATGGCTGTGGTGCTGCATTTGTATAATGAAACAGGGAGCACAGCACTTTCTGCAGCCGTCACATTGGTTAGTGTCATATCGAGAATGATCAGCAATATACTGCTTCCATCCATTTCGGATAGATCTCAGCCAATAAATCTATTGAAGTTTTCCCAGATAAGCCAGATCGTTCTGATTGCTGGATTAATGATGTTACTCTCGCAGCAAATGACGGATTTTATGTTAATGGCTATTTTCTTTGTGTTGGCCCTTATATCCTTTTTTAATGGCATTTTCTCACCTATTAAAATATCCATGGTAAAAGCTGTTATTCCTAAAAAGCAAAGAGTCAAAGCGAATAGCCTGCTCTCAAGTGTTGACCAGACTTTCTTGTTTGCAGGGTGGACTTTTGGTGGTATCCTGTTAGCTTTCCTTGGCAAACAATTCACATTGATTATTACGATCATTCTACTTTTTATTTCTCTTCTAAGCTTGTTTTTGATAAAAATAAGCCAATCACCTGCTGTGAACTCAAACTTCCGAATGCTGTCCAGTCTAATGGCTGGCTGGAAATTGCTCTTCCAGGATAAAGGGCTTCGAGTCCTGATCATAATGGATTTAATAGAAGCTTGGGCTGGAACGATTTGGATTGGTGCGGTTACGTTAACCTATGTGGAGGATGCCCTTGGAAAGGGGGAGTCTTGGTGGGGCTATATTAACGGAGGATATTACTTAGGCACTATTGCTGGAGGAATCCTCATTTACCGGCTTTCTTATTTACTGCAAGGCCGTTTGATTATTTTTATGCTGATTGGCTCCAGTGCTTTCGGGATTCTTACTTTGGGGTATGGTTTTATATCGAATCCTTTCTTAGCGCTGCTATTTGTAATATTGATGGGACCTTCCTATCAGCTGCGGGATCTTGCACAAACCACTATGTATCAAAATAGTGCAGATGAAACAATGCTCACGAAAATTCTTGCTGCTAAATCTGTCTTAAACGAATTGATTTTCGTTGTCTCCATTTTGGGCATAGGGGTCTTAACTGATCTAATCGGTGTCCGGTTTATTTATATTTTATCAGGAATATTATTAATCATTTCGTCCATCTTTGGTTTTATTCAGCTGAAGCTTCAAGGTAAAGGTAATGCATTAGAAGCTGGCAGTTAGGAGGGCTAAAGGCAATGGGGAGAGCAATAAAGGATATAAGCTGACGGCAATGGCCATTTTTTGAAACCTTGCTGTTTGTGATCCGTAAATATAGGTAATCGACTAATTCCTCGCGGGGTGAAAATTTGCAAAATAAAAAACAAACGGTTGTTTCCATTTCAATGATGAAATTGCAGGTTTATTTATTCATTGCAACGATTGCGCTGGTATTTGGAGTGCTCTTTTTACATGCCGTAATTTATGGCGGAGGCGAAATGTCTTTTGATCTTATAGGTACGCTACTATTTTTAGCTGGTATGGTCGTTATAGTTGTTATGCATGAAGTCATCCATTTGGCAGGTTTTCGCTATATTGGCGGTGTCCCATGGAGTGAAATGTCCTGGGGAGTCAATTTGAAATTGGGTGTGGCCTATGCTCATGCCAAACAGCCAGTGACGGTTCAGCAAATGAAAAAGGTTTTAATGCTGCCATTCATTCCGACAGGTTTATTGCCCCTTGTTCTTGGAATGGTACTGAATATGCCTGGCTTATCGATATTAGGGGCGATATTGACAGTTGGGTGTTTTGGAGACCTTGTTTTGTATAAGAAGCTCTTAAAATTTCCAAATGATGCTCTTGTCATTGACCATCCGACTAAACCGCAATTTACAGTTTATGAATAGGCTGCAATTCCATATGTTTAAGAACTTTTATGTTTGTTGTCCCACCCGATAAATAGTTGGGTGAAAAAAAAAGCAACCAGGGCCGCCAGTGATGATATTAGGAGGTTTCTCATTGAATCCAGTCCATAAAGCTGGATCCCTATCAATTTGGATGTATTTGTACACAATCTCCAGTTTTCAAAAACAATGGCTGTCTTATGAAAAAATGGAAAAAAGACGCCGAACAGCATGAGAAAATAAATATACCTTTTCATTATCCGATTCCTTTCTTTCTGATCCTAATAGAAGGATATGATGTCGATCCTGCTATTAGTATTAAATGGATAAGAAAAAAGGACAGTCGCCGAGCTGTCCTTTTTCAGTCTATTCTCTTTATGCGTCCATCAATAGCGGAGCTGAATGGCTGTGCTGAATTCTGTATATAGTCCACTAGTGCATCTATATCACTTGGGCCGGTACCTCTGTTTGTTCCTTTTCGGAATCCTGTAAAATTGTCTCCTCCATCAGCGAGATAGGTATTTACAGTGACCGAATAGTTTTTGTTCGGCTCAAGTAATATTCCGTCAGACAGATATATATCATTTATTTTTTCACCTCTAGGCTTGCTGTCATCCCAAGTATAAGTGAGTCCAGAGATCTGAAGAATTCTAGTTGTATTTGGCTGCCATTGCTGATTGAGGACATCACGAATTTGGCTGCCTGTCAGGTTCATTTTGACAAGCTGATTGCTGAAGGGAAGGACGACATATAAGTTTCCCCATGTAACACGGCCAGCGTCAATGTCTGCCCGGATTCCTCCTGGATTGATGAAAGCGAAATCTGTTTCCATCACTGCCCGCTGAGAATCGGCAATAAGATTGCCCAGGGCTGATTCACCGCTTCTGTTTTGTTCGGCTGTGATTGAAATTGCTGCAGTGCCGATATATCTGTTCACAGTGGATTCTACTTTTCTTTCATAGCGCTCGATCATCCTGGTTATGTCGTTTGCGGGCTGGATATTCTCTTGAAAAACATTCACAATTTCAGAGTGCTTGTGGACAATATCCTTTGTCTGGGGATCTATTTCTATATCTACATCAGAAAAGGCAGTGCCATATGAGTAGGCCTGTACAAGAAGCTTTCCATCCACCACACTGTTCAGATAGTCATGACTATGGCCTCCGAACATAATATCCACTTCGTCATCCACCTGATGGGCCAACTCTATTAACTGGCCTCTTGCATGCTCTCCATTTGATTTTGATTTTCCAGGGACATGCGCCAGTACCACAATGGCTCTTACTCCTTGTTTTTTAAGTTCTCGGACATACTTGTTGATGGCTTCAGCTTCATCGGTGAAAATCAGATCTTTCACACTGTTAGGCGCGGAAAGGGCCGGTGTTTCTTTCGTGATGACTCCGATAAATCCAATTGGGATCCCGCTGACGTTTACTATTTTATATGGAGGAAGGAAGGGCTTGCCTGACTTTTGGCTGATGACATTGGCTGCAATCCAAGGGAAATGGGATCCGGAATAATCTTTTGTTGCTGAAGGGATGCTGCCGCTTAGCAGACGAAGCAGTTCATCAGATCCTCGATCAAATTCATGATTGCCGATCGTGCCGATATCAAACCCCATCTTATTCAAAAATTCAATAGTCGGTTCATCCCGCAGAAGAGCGGATACTGGCGGACTGGCTCCAATCATGTCTCCAGCATGAAGTAAAATGGTGTTTTCATTTTCAGAAGCACGCTGCCGCAAATAGGCAGCGAGGTAATCAGCGCGTCCTGCAGGTCTGCCGTTAACCTGCCGAGTGACATTCAGCTGCCCATGGAAATCATTAATGCCCAGCAATTGAATTTGCTTGTATGGTGCTTCTGAACGTTCTTCAACATGGCCGTGATATTCTTCAGAAAGGCCCTGCTGATCCCATTGTTCTTTTACTGCAGCCTGTCCGCTGTATAGAGGCATTCCCAGGAAGCTAAATAATATAAGGGAGAAAAGTACTTTCATCATTCATCCTCCAGTAATTGTGGCAGGGATAGTATTTGCAGATATTAGGGATTTAATCGGATGATGGGGTATTAAAGATAGGAAAAGTTTGGCCACTTGCCAAAAGGGTAAGGTCTTAA
This sequence comes from Cytobacillus oceanisediminis, assembly GCF_004366035.1. Classification (GTDB taxonomy): domain Bacteria; phylum Bacillota; class Bacilli; order Bacillales; family Cytobacillaceae; genus Cytobacillus; species Cytobacillus oceanisediminis_C. Next base: position 211,281 of record NZ_SOEE01000009.1, on the reverse strand, counting down.
AGAACATGATACTGCAAAAGGAGATGACAATACATGAATGATAAGAAGCTATGGCTATCAATTCCATTGAGTGCAGGATTATTGTTGGCAGGATGCGGAACGGATGAACAGGATCCGCCTCCGGAAACGGAAGATGTGGAATTGGAAGATAATCAGATGGAAGAAAACAATAATGAAGATAGTGAAATGCAGGATCCTGGCACATCAGAAGAATCTGATATGGAGGAGCCCGGCATGAATGAAGAATCACCACAAGATGAAGAGAGTATGGATGAAAGTGATATGGATATGAATGATGAGGAGTCTGACGGGAATTAACCTGCATAAGTCGCGGAAAACGTCTGCGGCTGATTTGATGTACATTCAGAAGAAAAAAACTGAATTAAGGAAAACGAGGTTAGGAGCAGAATAAAGGCAAAATTTTTCGTCTGACAGAATTCTGAAAAAAATTCCTTTCATTTGTTTCCGCCATTCTGTATACTAGAATTGAATTTAATAGCAATAACTAGGGGTGCCCAATAGCTTGGGCTGAGAAAGAAACGCGCTAAAGTTTCTTGACTCTTTGGACCTGATCTGGATCATACCAGCGTGGGGAAGTTAGAATGTGCAAAAGAGTTTTTTTGTGCAAAGACATCTGCGTTTAAGCCGGTCCATCTTTATGTGGACCGGCTTTTTTACATATCTGGCACTTCCTTGGTTCCAGGTCTCGTCCTTACATTTTTAATTAGGGAGAGATGATCAATGACTGCAAGTTCTTTAAATCATGAGAGTATTTCTATTATGTCGAGCTTTACTGGCAGCAAAAAAGTATATGTGGAGGGATCCAGGACTGATATAAAGGTTCCGGTGCGAGAGATAGAATTAAGCCCCACTGCCGGAACGTTTGGTGAAGAAGTCAATGAGCCGGTTCGTGTATATGATACGAGTGGACCTTATACCGATCCTCAGTATACGGCAGATCTAAAAAAAGGGCTTCCTGCATTAAGAAGAAAGTGGATTCATGAACGCGGAGATGTTGAAGAGTACGAAGGTCGAAAAGTGAAGCCCGAGGATAATGGGTTTCGCGACAAAAATGATTCGCGTGCCAATCATAAAGTCTTTCCCGGCTTAAACCGCAAGCCATTGAGAGCGGAAAAAGGGAAGAATGTCACCCAGTTACACTATGCAAAAAAGGGGATCATAACCCCTGAGATGGAGTTTATAGCCATTCGGGAAAATATGGAACCGGAATTTGTGCGGTCTGAAGTAGCAAGAGGACGGGCGATTATTCCTTCCAATATCAATCACCCTGAGACCGAGCCAATGATTATCGGAAGGAATTTTCATGTGAAAATTAATGCGAACATTGGAAACTCGGCTGTTTCATCCTCTATTGAAGAAGAGGTAGAGAAAATGACCTGGGCTACCCGATGGGGAGCAGATACAATTATGGATCTGTCTACAGGCAAAAATATTCATACTACACGCGAATGGATTATTAGAAACTCCGCCGTTCCGGTCGGTACTGTTCCCATTTATCAGGCACTTGAAAAGGTTAATGGCATTGCCGAGGATCTTACGTGGGAAGTATACAGGGATACCTTAATTGAACAAGCAGAGCAGGGGGTTGACTACTTTACGATTCATGCAGGTGTCCTTTTGAGGTATGTTCCGCTGTCGGCAAAGCGCTTGACCGGAATTGTGTCGAGGGGCGGATCCATTATGGCCCAATGGTGCCTGCATCATCATAAAGAGAACTTTTTATATACACACTTTGAAGAAATCTGCGAGATCATGAAAGCTTATGATGTGGCCTTCTCCCTGGGGGATGGACTGCGGCCGGGATCGATTGCAGATGCAAATGACGAGGCTCAGTTTGCGGAGCTTGAAACACTTGGGGAATTGACGAAGATTGCTTGGGAACAGGATGTACAGGTAATGGTCGAGGGACCTGGCCATGTTCCAATGCACTTAATCAAGGAGAATATGGATAAACAATTGGACATCTGTAAAGAAGCACCATTCTACACACTTGGACCCCTTACGACTGATATAGCTCCGGGATATGACCATATTACCTCTGCAATCGGGGCTGCCATGATAGGCTGGTATGGGACTGCAATGCTTTGCTATGTTACCCCAAAAGAACATTTGGGTTTGCCGAATAGAGACGATGTCCGCGAGGGTGTCATCACGTATAAAATTGCCGCGCATGCTGCAGATCTGGCAAAGGGACATCCTGGAGCGCAAAAAAGGGATGATGCCCTGTCAAAGGCACGTTTTGAATTCCGCTGGAGAGATCAATTCAATCTCTCATTGGATCCTGAGCGCGCTTTGGAATTCCATGATGAAACCCTGCCTGCTGAAGGGGCAAAAACCGCTCATTTCTGTTCCATGTGCGGGCCGAAATTTTGCAGTATGAGAATTTCCCAAGATATCCGGAATTATGCAAAAGAGCATAAGCTTGAAACCGACGAAGCGATACAGAAGGGACTGGAAGAAAAAGCTGAGGAATTTAATAAGGCCGGGGGAAACATTTATCAGTAATCTTTTTATAGTTTAATAGAAATTTATATCCGCTGGGGGTGCCTGTTGGCAGGCTGAGATTAAAGCAAATACTTTAAGACCCTTGGAACCTGATCTGGTATGAATACCAGCGTAGGGAAGTGGAGTATCAGGTCTATATTCCAGGGCCTCATACCCCCACTTTCTATTTTGAAGGTGGTTTTTTATTTACAGAAAATCTAAAAATAGCTTGGGAGCATCGGCTATGAAAAAACAGCTGCATGTTATATCAGATGGAAAGCTTTCTCTAGAGGCTTTTGCTGAGATAGCAGGTAAAGTGGCACCCTTTGCAGACAAGTTCCACTTAAGGGAAAAAAATCGAACCTCAAGGGAGCTATATGAAGGGGTTGAGCTGCTTTGTAATGAAGGAATCCCCATTCATAAAATTGTAATCAATGATCGGGTGGATGTTGCATGGACATGTAAAACAGGTGTTCATCTTGCTTTTCACAGCCTTCCAGTCCATGTTGTCAAAACGCATTTTCTGGATATGCCCATCGGATGTTCTGTACATTCTCTTGAAGAAGCAGAAGAGGCTGCAAAACAGGGGGCTGATTATGTCCTGTTTGGGCACATATTTAGAACCGATTCCAAGAAGGGAGTTCCGCCAAGGGGCACTGGGTCACTTCAGGCTCTTAAAAAGGCAGTAGAAATTCCGGTATTGGCAATTGGAGGCATTAAACCAGAAAAAGTCCCAGAGGTTTTGGAGGCAGGGGCAGATGGCATTGCTGTAATGTCAGGGATATTGCAGGCAAAGGACCCTGTAGAGGCAGCGAAGCTCTTTTCAAATAAGTTAAATGCGGAGGGGAAATGATGAGGAAAATATTTGATGCCCTTATAGTTGGTGGTGGCATTAACGGAAGCTCCATTGCTTTTCAACTGGCTAAAAGAGGGTGTAAAGTGGCCGTTTTGGATAAGGGAAAAATAGCCGGAAAGGCTTCCGGAGCGGCAGCTGGAATTTTAGGAGCCCAAACGGAACTGACAGAAGACGGTCCGCTATTCCAGCTGGCATGCAAAAGCCGATCTATGTACCAGAGCCTGATTCCTGAACTGGAAGATTTAACACAAGTGCACATCGGCTATCAAAATAAGGGTGTATATAAAGTGGCTGCTAATAAAGAAGAGGAGCTGGTATTAAAAAGATTGATAGAAAGCCAGCAAAAAGCGGATGAGCAGGCCGAATGGTTTACGATTGATGACCTGATCAAACGTGAACCATTCGTATCAAACAAATTGAGGGGGGCCATGTATATACCGAATGACGGACAGGTCCAGGCATATGAATTGTCCCTTGCCTTTGCAAAAGCTTCAATAACCCTTGGCGCAGAAATATATGAGTATACACATGTATCAGATTTTATTTTAAAAGAAAAAAAGGTTTATGGAGTCAGAACCGGCCTGGGAGAACTTCTGGCAGATTCCGTTATTGTTGCATCTGGGGCCTGGAGCAGGGAGATTCTTGAAAGAACGGGCCTTTCGCTGCCCATTATTCCGGTTAAAGGCGAGTGCTTCTCAGTCAAGATTGAAAAACCGCTTGTACAGGGAACGATCTTTTCCCACGGATGCTATATCGTTCCAAAGCAATCTGGGAGATTGGTAGTTGGAGCGACGGTTAAGATAAATTCATTTGATGAGAAGGTGACCTTTGGGGGGATATCCTTGCTGATAGAAAAGGCTCAAAACCTGGTTCCGGAAATCGCGCATGCAGAATGGGAAGGTGCCTGGACAGGAATTCGTCCGCAATCGGCTGATGGGCTGCCTTTTTTGGGGCAACATCCAGCCTGTGAAGGGTTATACATTGCAGCTGGGCATTTTCGGAATGGCATCCTCCTTGCCCCGGCAACAGGAGAGCTGATGGCAGACATCCTCGAAGGCAAAACGGAGCAGCCTAACCCATTTGAGCTATCCCGCCTTGAATGTTTAGTCCATTCGTCAAAAGGGGTGCTTTTATGAATGTTGTCATTAACGGAGATGCTATGGTGCTGCCGGAAACAGTTAATTCTGTTTCACGTCTGCTCGAGCACTTTAATTTGGAGCAAAAGGTAGTCATTGTCGAACTAAACCAGCATATTTTGGATAAATCCATGCATGCTGAAACCATACTGACAGATGGAGATCGAATCGAAATTGTACACTTTGTAGGAGGCGGATGATTTGTTGAAAATTGGACCATATGAATTTAATTCTCGGCTGCTGTTAGGAACAGGAAAATATCCAAACTTTGATGTGCAAAGGGAAGCTGTAGAAGCTTCGGAAACAGATGTGCTTACGTTTGCTGTACGCCGTATGAACATTTTTGAAGCGAACCAGCCCAACTTTTTGGAAAAGCTGGATTTACAGAAATATAAATTACTCCCTAATACAGCAGGAGCAAGTACAGCTGAGGAGGCCGTCCGAATAGCAAGGCTATCCAAAGCTTCCGGGCTCTGCGACATGATCAAGGTTGAGGTTATTGGATGCAGCAAAACGCTTCTTCCCGATCCAATAGAAACGATAAAAGCAGCGGAAATTCTATTAGACGAGGGATTTATTGTTCTTCCCTATACTTCTGATGATGTCGTGCTTGCCCGAAAACTTGAAGAACTAGGCTGCCATGCGGTCATGCCATGTGCTTCGCCAATTGGCTCAGGGCAGGGAATCATTAATCCTATTAATCTTCAATTTATTACTGAACAGGCTACTGTGCCGATTATTGTGGATGCTGGAATTGGGAGCCCGGCAGATGCGGCATTGGCAATGGAGCTTGGAGCAGATGGGGTGTTATTAAATACGGCAGTCTCCTCTGCCGATGATCCTGTAAAAATGGCAAAAGCAATGAAACTCGCCATTGAAGCAGGGAGGCTGGGCTATGAAGCAGGCCGAATGCCCAAAAAACGTTATGCATCAGCAAGCAGTCCGGCGGAAGGAATGGTTTTTAGTTGAATGAGCGATACTCCCGCCAGATGTTATTTCCTCCGATTGGCAAAGAAGGACAGAAAAAGCTGAGGGAAAAACACGCCTTGATTGTAGGGGCTGGTGCATTAGGGGCGGCAAATGCAGAAACCCTCACAAGGGCTGGTGTCGGTAAATTAACTATTGCCGATCGAGATTATGTGGAGTGGAGCAACCTGCAGCGCCAGCAGCTTTATTGTGAAGGAGATGCTGTTCGAAAAACGCCAAAAGCGATAGCAGCGGCTAACCGCCTAAAAGCCATCAATTCAGAGGTGGAAGTTATCGCCCGTATTATGGATGTAGGAATACAGGAAATTGAAGAGCTGATTGAGGGTGTTGATTTAATCATTGACTCAACGGATAATTTTGACATTCGCTTTCTGGTCAATGATATATCTCAGAAGCACCGGATTCCCTGGATATATGGAGGCTGTGTGGGGAGCTATGGTTTAAGCTATACCTTCTTGCCTGGAGTGTCACCGTGCCTGAATTGCCTGATGGACAAATTGCCATTGGGGGGGACTACCTGCGATACGGCTGGTGTTATTCAGCCGGCTATTCAAATGGTTGCGGCTCACCAGTCTGCTGAGGCATTAAAGATATTAGCAGAAGACTTTGAATCCTTACGCGGGACACTTGTTTCTTTTGATGTATGGAAAAATCATTTTAGTTCTGTTAATGTTTCTTCCTTAAAGAATCCGCATTGCTTAACGTGCGGGGCTAATCCAGTTTATCCGTTCCTGGATTATAGAAATCAGACAAAAACAGCACTGCTTTGCGGAAGGGATACCGTTCAAATCCGGCCTTCAGCCCTTCAAGATGTGGATGTTGCTTATCTGGAAAAATCCCTGGTCTCTCAAGGTATCAATGTAGAGAGCAACCCTTATTTGCTCTCATTTAAGATCAATCAGGCCAGAGTGGTTGTATTTAAGGATGGAAGAGTGCTGGTACACGGGGTAAGAGACATTCTCCAGGCCAAGAACCTGTATCATCGTTTCCTGGGATAATGAGTTTTGCCTGTCGCTAAGAGTGACAGGCTCTATTGACTAATAGACAAATAGTAAGTACTTTAAATATCAAACTCGAAATTAGGCTAAAATGAAGGTGAAGAGCATCTAAACAGGAGTTGATAGCATGAAACAGAAAATCCAAAAAATCACACCAAACTTATGGTTTAATACAGAAGCTGAAGAGGCAGCAAACTTTTATACATCGATTTTTAAGAACTCAGCTATCAGCAAGATAACCCGCTATGGAAATGAAAGACACGAACTTAGCGGCATGACAGAGGGAAAGGTTATGACTGTGAAATTCCAGCTGGAAGGACAGGAGTTTACTGCTCTGAATGGCGGGCCAAAATTTAGGTTTAATGAGGCTATATCATTTATAGTCAATTGTGAGAATCAAGAAGAAATAGACTACTATTGGGAAAAGCTCTGTGAAGGCGGGGACATGAAGGCACAGGCTTGCGGCTGGCTTAAGGATCAGTTTGGCGTATCCTGGCAAATCGTACCTGCAGATTTAAGCGAAATGATCAGCAGCCATGATTCTGAAAAAACTGAGCGAGTAATGAAGGCATTGCTCCAAATGGAGAAAAAGATTGATTTGAATACTTTGAAGAAAGCATTTGAAGGCTAAGCGAAAAAAGACCTGTTCACTCCGCATTTGAAGGACAGGTCTTCTTAGAATTACTTATCCTCTCTCAATAAGTAGTTGTTTCCATCCTGGTCTTTAAACGTAAACATAGTTCCAAAAGGCATTTTTAGCATATCTTCAACTTCCACGCCATTTTGTTTCATTTGTTCATAGGCAGCTTCAATATCAGATGTGCTGAAAAGGATGGATGGGTGGGCAATTGCAGATGGGTTTTGCTGTTCCATGGCTGCCTTTGAATAAAGAACTAAAGTTATAAATTCTTCATTGCTTGGACCAACTTCAATCCAGGCAGCATTTGGTCCCATAGGCTGTTCGAGCTTTAGAACAAACCCCATTTTATTCAGCCAAAAATCTTTTGCCTTTTCCTGGTCTTCAACGTATACTGTGATTTTTCCAATTTTATTGATCATAGCTAAGTTCTCCTTTTTTTATAATAAGGATTTTATCAGTCCATTGCGGGAAAAACAATTTCAGTATGGAAAGGTTCGCGTGAATTTACTCCTAATTGGAGATAATTACTGTAAACATTGAGAGGAGAGGGATTATGAACATAGATTCCATACGTTTTACCGATCCTCCTGTCCATCATCAATTTCCGCCGTTATATGAGAATTTGGGTCTTCCCGAGGTTTCTTCCTTTATTGAGCAAAAATATGATTTTGATTTTACTGCAGGAAAAACAAAAAGAACTGGGCATGGAAGCATTCGAATGTATAAGCAATATGGAGAGCTCAAGGTGATAATCTCTGAAAAATTGACCGGATTCGGTCCAAAAAGGCTTGAAAAGCTTGCGAGTATGCTGATGGAAGAGGTTAAAGAACGATTTATCAGCAATATAGAAGCTGAAACTAAAACAAGAAAGGTATACCACATGCATTTTGGCCGTAATGACAGGGGGAAATAGGGACAGTTTAACTGTCCCAAATGGCTTACTTGGTGTTGTCTCTTTGAGCTTTTAAAGCGACTCTTTCAAGACCATTTTCTCTGTCATCCGCAAATTCTGTATCTTTTGGAAGTGCATTATTCTTATGATTTGATTGGTTCTTTTGGTTCTTTTTGTTCTTTTCCATGATTTTCACCCCCTTTATTTTCATTAAGGCATGTGCGTTTTTAGTTTGCATTCTTTTTATGAGGCTATGCCTTAAGTTTTTCGGACACTCAGGGAAATAAAAAAATTAAAACATAGAGAAGTACTTTGGTATGTATGCTGTATTTTTCTGTTAATGATGTAAAGTTTACTTGACGTTAAAGAAACTTTACATTAACCTGTACTTTGGGTGAGGTGAACGAATTGAAAAATAATTTAGTCGAGTTTCGCAAAAGGCATGGCTTTTCACAGGATAGGCTGGCGGCTAAACTTGGGGTCTCCAGGCAGACAGTAATATCCATAGAGAAGGGCAAGTATTATCCCTCCCTCCCGCTCGCATTCGAATTGGCAAGGACATTTAGTACCACAATTGAAGAATTATTTATTTATGAAGGAAAAAAAGATTAAGGGGGAGCCGGATTGAAGGATCGGTATCAGATTACATTTCTCATTTTAGGATTATTCTTTTTGGCGATGAGCGGTTTTATCGTCTATGCAGGGGTTATGGCTGATTCTGCCCCGCCGTCCGAGTCATATATCATGATTGGAATGGCGGTAATGTGTTTTTGCTTAAGCTATTTGTATCCTCAATTTAAACAGAAAGATGAGCGGATGAAGCTGATCAGGGAAAAAGGGATGTTTGTCTCTTTTTTTGCCATGATGATGTATTTAATTGCATTTAACCTGGGGCTGAAACTGGATCTAATTTTATTAACGGCAAGTGAAGCCGTTAATATTTTATCGACTTTGCTGATTTGTACCGTGTTTTTATCATTTGTTATTTATTCGAGGATTTATTGATAAAAGATGGCATTCACAGAACTCAAAAATATCAATCAAACGTTTGATTGAATTGCAATATACAGCAAAAGAGTGCACTTTGCACTCTTTTGCTGTGTTAATCGACTGGCAGCATAATCCGGATAAGGGTGCCGATTTGCGGCTCGCTTTGAACATTGATGGTACCTCCATGGAGGTGGACAAGCTGTTTGGTGATGGCCATGCCAAGTCCTGATCCGCTTCCGGTTTCTCCTGTATGGGTTCCTCTATAGTAGCGGCTGAAGAGCTTTCCAAGTGTGGCACTGTCCATGCCGATGCCATCATCCTTAATGTTAATGACAATCAGATGTTCTTCTATGGAAGAGAGGCTAACGGAAATGGCTGTGCCTGGCGGGTTATATTTAATCGCGTTGGCTATGATATTATCCAAAATCCGCTGAAACCATTTGGGATCAATGGAAGCCGTAATGGATTCAGGATGCGGAATGAAATGGAATGTTCTGTCCTGATAGACTGGATCATTAATGTAATGAATGATGATTCGGCGAATGAATTCGTTTAAGCCGGTTGGCATTTTGGCAATTGGGAGAGCATTGTTCTTGAGACGGTAGGTTAACGTTAAGTCCTCCAGCAGATCCATCATGTAATCCGACTTTTCAGCCATTATAAGGGCGAACTCCTTTGTTTCCTTTTCGGACCATGTGTAATCATTGGAGGCAAGCATTTGAGCATATCCGGAAATGGAGGATAGCGGAGTTTTTAAATCATGGGAAAGGCCGCTGATCCATTCTTCTCTTGTATTGGCCATTATCCGCTGCTGCTTCTCATTTTGCTGAAGAGTTTCGGTAAGCTGTGTTAAGGTTGCAATCAATTCTTTATAAAGACGGAACTTTCTTTTCAATTTTCCTTTTCTGCTGAGTGTTACCGGCCGGCCATAGACATCTGCAGGCTCCTGATATAGCCCTCTCCCAAGGTTTTGAATCCATTTCATTAATGTCAGCAGAGGAACACCGAATTTGCGCGCATACCAGAGAGTTCCCCACAGAAGCAGCAGAAATGCCATGACAAAAATGATAATGAGACTTCTATTTAGACTTTCAAATAAACTTTTTTCCAGAGTCGAAGCCTTATTGTCAGCAGGAATCCCTAACAGGATGGCACTTTCTGTGTTTGGATCAAAGTACACTGCTGGTGTGCTGCCTTCCGTATCCTGCTCTGCGAATAGCTCTTTGACTGAGTATTTGTTTCGCTGATTTTTGGTTCCATACCCATCCACTACAGTACCTGTGGGAGTAATAAGCTGGACCCAGGCATTTTTCCTGGATAGTTCGTTCTCTGCGTTTTCAGAAAGGTTCAGCTTCTGTTGTTTCCAATCCACACGTGGGGATATTTGATTCAGAAGTTTAGTCTCAGCCTTGGCTTTTCCAAAAAGGACAAAATACGGTTTAGTGCCGATCTTCCAATATGTATAATGGGCTTCACTGCTTTCCCCATAAGTAATGGCGGCGATTTCACTTTTCTTTAACTTTTTAGGAGCTTTATCCGGCATATTGAAAGTGCCCAGAACATCTCCGGCTTCATTAATGGCAAGGAGCCATCCATTCTGTTCTTTTGCCAGTCTTTTCAATTCCTCTTTAAAAACAGCCTTCCCGTCTTTAAAGCTAACATGGTCAGATACAAAATAATCTTCAGCTTTGGAGAGATCCTGTTTGGACTCGAAATCCATCATTGAAAAACCAAGAAAAGCCCAAAAAGAAATCAGAATGATAAAAAAGAGCACAAAAACGGTAATCAATTGGACAAAAAATTGAAAGATGAATCGTCTATGGATGTTCATGAAGACTGCCTTCCGGAACAAATTTATAGCCAAGTCCCCTTACTGTAATAATGTGGCAGGGGCTGCTTGGATTGCTTTCAATTTTCTCCCGGAGCTTTCGGATGTGCACCATGACCGTGTTGTCCTCCCCGAATCCTTCTTCTCCCCATACATGCTCATAAAGCTGGCTTTTGCTGAAAAGCTGATTGGGATGTTTGCTTAAGAACAGGAGAAGCTGGTAGACTTGCGCTGGCAGGTCTATCCTTTTTCCAGAAACAGTAACTTCCCCTGCTGAAGTATTGATTTTAATTCTTCCAAAATCATAGATTGTCTGTACGGGAACAGGCTGACTTCCTTTATGGCGGCGCAAGTGTGCTTTAATTCGCGCAGCCACTTCAAGCGGATTAAAAGGCTTGGTAATATAATCATCTGCTCCTAGGGCAAATCCTGAAAGTTTATCAAGGTCGGTGGATCGTGCAGTAAGAAAGAAGATGGGAGCATCAGTCGTTTCTCTTATTAAAGGGCAAATATCAAAACCGCTGCGGTCAGGGAGCATCACATCCAATAGAATGAGATCATAGGTATTGGCCCGGCAGAGTTCTAATGCTTGTGCAGCAGTAGAGGCGGTATCGATATTTCTAAATTGTTCACGCTGTAAAATCGTGCATAGCATGTGCAAAATGGCTTGTTCGTCATCAACAAGCAGTAATCTTGAATCTTGCATGGTTATTCTCCTAATCTAGTTTGTTCAAACCTATCATATCACTCTATTTCCAAAAATATAGGAATTAAGGAAAAATTAAGGCGGTATTTCGGAGTGGGTAAGATTGACGGTATATACTTTAATCAGAATCACGATGAAGGGAGCATGGAAAATGTTTGTGATGTGCAAGAGAGAGTTTATAAGTCTTTTTAAAGGGATTAAATCCATTATTATGATTGCCATATTATTTGCAGTATCGTACTATGCAGCGAAGTTTTCCAGTGTACTATCATCTGGAGTGGAACTGACGGCAGGTGAGGCTGAGGATATCCATACGATCGGTCTTTTAAGTGTCATTTTGCTGCTTGGACAATTATTTGTGTTCGGTTTGTCCCACGACACAATAAACAGAGAAATCCATGAGCGTACAATGAGGTTTCTGGTGACAAGGGCATCACGCTCTACTATATTATTCGGTAAATTTCTTGGAATATGGTTTTTCTGGCTGTTCTGCATTGTAGTGTCTTTTTTGCTGATCAGTATTTTTTCCAAGAAGTTTGATCTGTTTATTTTTTCCCAGACGATGAGTCTGGTGACTTACCAGGCAGCTTTAGCTGTCCTATTGTCCGTGCTTATCCCTAGACCTGGATATACCATGTTTTTAGGAAACATTCTGGGGCTGATGCTTCCTGCTTTTGGATTTTGGGCTGCTTTTTCTCCAAATGGCTGGGTGAACTGGATGAAATACTTTATTCCTTTTTACTATTTGGAGCGGGATGATTTTACTTTCTTAGTCATACTGGGATTGGCAGGTATGATGCTGCTGGCTGCATATGCTGTCTTTAGAAGGAGGGAATGCTGATGAATGCCATTGAAGCGAAACAGCTCTCAAAAGCCTATGGTGCCCATCAGGTGGTCATGGGAATGGATTTAGCCGTAAGAAAAGGCGAGATATTTGGGTTTCTTGGACGTAACGGTGCAGGTAAATCCACCTTTATTAATATGCTGACAGGCATCGTTTCCTCAAGCAGCGGAACGTACTCACTTCTTGGGGTTGAGGGTCCTGATAGCAAAGTGTTGAAAAGAGTAGGGGTTATGCCGGATTATTCATCTCTCTATGGGTCATGGACCGCTCTGGATCATTTGCGCTTTTTCTCAGAGCTATCGGGTGCCAGGGCTTCAAAAGAAAAATGTCTGGAGGTCCTGAGAAGTGTTGATCTTTTGTCACATGCCAATAAGAAAGCAGGCAAGTTCTCCTTTGGCATGAAAAAGAAACTGGGGATTGCTCAGGCTATTATTCATGATCCGGAACTGATTTTTCTTGACGAGCCTACATCGGGCATGGATGCGGAATCTGTTATTCTCATTCACCGCCTCATTAAAGAGTTTCAAAAACAGGGGAAGACGGTTTTTATGACATCGCATAATCTGGATGAAGTGGAGAAAATTTGCTCAAGAATTGCCATTATGCGGGATGGAATTATTGATAAGATTGGAACGATGGAAGAGTTACGGGCCTTTTACCGGTCAACCATAACAGTCAAAATAAAACACTCCACCGTGCCAAAGCAGGAGCAAGCTAAGCTGGAGCAATGGCTTGAGTCAGCTGGCAGCCTGCTTGAACACGGGGATACTTATACAGTGATCACAATCAGCGATGAGAATAAGATTGCTGAAATGATAAGGGCTTTCACACAATGCAAGACGGATGTTCTGCGGGTGGAGGTTGAAGAGCCATCCCTCGAAGAAATCTTTTTAAATGAATAATAGATAGGAGATTTATATGCATGTAAATATAAGAGAACCCCGAAACAGGGTATCACGGAACGCCATCCGGGTATGGATCATCAGTGAGGCGATCCAAAATATCATCGGATTTGCTGTTCTCGGAGTGTTGTTTTATCTGGATGATCGATTTTCTTGGAAAGAATGGATCGGGTGGATCCTGATCATTTTATTGGCTATATCGATACCGGCGGCAATTTGGTCTTTCATATCGCCTTACATTCAGTACAAAAGCTGGCGTTACGATGTGGATGAAGAATATGTCCAGCTGAAGTCAGGCGTGTGGCAGGAAAAGCATCTGCTGATCCCCATGACCAAAATACAATCGGTTGAAACCATGCAGGGTCCCATTATGCGGAAATACGGCCTATATTCCGTAAGCATGGGGACGATGGGTTCCTCTCATGTAATTCCGGCATTGCCAAAAGAGGAGGCTGTTTCATTAAGAAATAAGATAGCCAGACTTGCCAAAGTAAAGGAAGAGGACGAATGAAGCAAGCCAGAAGATATCATCCGCTTATTATATTGTTTGGACTCATTCAATTACTAAGAAATTCAGCCTTCATTGCCCTCTTTTTATTTGTGATGAAAGCGGGCTCCCAATCTTTTTTGATTGTATGGGGACGGAAGCTTTTTCTTCCTTTTATAGCTTTGGCTGCTTTGTATGTTCTCATAGATTGGCTATCAAATAAGTATGAAGTGGACGGTGCTCATATCCATTTATCCAAGGGAATCCTTGTCCGCTCCAAGAGAACTGTCCCATTTACTAAAGTCCAAAATATCCAGAGACATACGTCTCTGCTTCACCGGCTATTTGGATTCACATCTCTTACCTTTGAAACAGGAATGGATGGAAGTGAGTCTTCAATAGAGTTTAAGGTAATTTCCTTAAAAGAAGCGAACTGGCTGGAAGAGGCGGTTTCAGCGAAAACGAAAGCGGAAGTGCCGGAAGTGAGTGAAAAAACACTGCATTTTTCTCCCGGAAAAAAAGATCTTATAAAAGCGGCCTTTACATCCCTAAGCTTTCTTGTACTGCTGTCTTTAATAGCCTCTATTTATACAAAGATATCTGACTTTATTGATCTGGAAGAAAGAGGAATAGGATTTTTGAAGGGATTTCTGGATTCCTGGCAGGTGCAGGCTGCTGCAATCATCTTTTTTCTGATTATATCTATATTGGCAGGTTTCTTGCGGACCTTTATCAAGTATGGTAAATATGAAATATTTTCTGACGAGACCCGGATTTATATCCGCAAGGGATTCTTAGAAGAGACCTCCTTTTCTATCTCAAAAGATCGAGTCCAGGCAATAGAGATCAGGCAGAATATGATGAAACGTTTGACCGGGGCAGCTGAAGTGAAACTGGTGACAGCAGGTGATGTTTCAGAAGGAGATGAAAAGGAAGGCGTAAATTCGCTATTTCCTTTTCTGCCTGTTGATCGGGCTTATAAGATAGCGGAGGAGATATTGCCGGCTTATGAAATTTTACAGAAGATGCACCCGCTTCCGAAAAAGGCCCTATGGGCAAGCTTATTAAAGCCAAGCTGGTTATGGATCCTATCAACAGCCGCCCTGGTTTATTTCAAGCCTGAATTCCTGGGTATTGAAGAAACCTGGCTGGTAGGGTCTATCCTTCTCTTTTCCTTAATTGTCTTTGTACGAGTCGCTGGGTATACAAATGCCCGATATTTGATCAATGGCCCTTTTATTCAATTCAAAACCGGCATTGTTGGCACGCGGTTATTTATCTCTAAAAGAAGTAAGATTATTGAGGCAGAAGTAACGGCAACACGGTGGCAAAAGCTGTTTGGGCTTGCCTCCATACAGACAGTGAATCGAGGTAAGCCTGTACAGCATGCCAGTGTGGAGAATGTGCCGGCAGATGTGGCTTCTTCTTTCTATTCTTGGTATAAGAGCCGTACGGATGAAGTACAAATAAAATAGGGTTTCTTCCATAAAATTGAAACTTTAAAGATTACCTTTCGTATAAACAAGTACAAGATAATCATAGAGGTTTTCTTTTTCATCAGAACTGTCCAATAACTGAGCAAGAAGAATGTTTTATAAAGCCAGCCCGCGTCATTGGTGAAGTTCTCGGCCATCTTAAGGAATATATCGGGGAAGGGTTCTTTGAGTACAAAACTAAGATAACTGTGATGAAACGGCGTTCTTGAGGTAAAGGGTGTGCCGAAAGCTGCGTTATTATAGTGTGAGGCTCTCTGACTCTGAATTTTACATAGAAATAGAATAGTAGGATTGATAAGGATGAATCAATTAAGTGACAGTGACTTCTACCTAAAGTACAGAAAAAAGGTGTATCATATCGCGCTTTCTTATTTCAAGGACAGATTTATGGCAGAAGATGTTTCCCATGAAGTCATGATTAAGTGCTTTGAAAAGCGGAGCGGCTTCAAAGGAACCAGTACGCTGGATACATGGGTCTATTGCGTGGCGAAAAATTATTGCATCGATAAAATTCGTAATATGAAAGGAGATTGCTCATATTTAAGCGAAGAGACAGGTTTGCTTACAAATGAAGAAGCAGCAACTCCTGAAGCAGCGCTGATCCGAAACGTTGAATATGAGGACTTGCAGAGAAAGGTGGCCATGCTGCCTGAAAAATATAAGGTATTGCTCATTTTATACTACTTTGAACATCTATCATTAAAAGAAATTCAGCTTCGTTTAAAGATGAACATCTCAACGGTAAAAACCCGGATTTACAGAGCAAAGCAAATGTTAAAGAAAATGTATCAGGCTGAAGGTCCGCGCTTCCGTCGATATGAGTTTTGACAAATTTGACGTGTGTAACAAGCACGTCCGTTTTTTTGTATTAGGATAGGCTCGAGACAGGAGAAGTTCCAAATTGTGTTAATATAAAATCACCAATAATGATAAAGGGTGGAGAAAATGGTTCGCATCTTATACATAGAAGATGAAGGCGATATTGGCAGCTGGCTAAAAAATGATTTAGGGGAAAGAGGTTATGAGGTGATCTGGCTGCAGTCTGGAGAAGGTATGGAAAATTATCTTTCTGATGCCGATATTGCCATTTTGGATGTGATGCTTCCGGGGCTTGATGGGTTTTCGCTTGGCAAGCGGATTAAGAAAGTAAAGAATGACATGCCAGTACTAATGCTTTCGGCAAGAACAGCAGTGGAGGATAAGCTGGAGGGCCTGAGCTTCGCTGATGATTATCTGACAAAGCCTTTCCAGCCGGATGAGCTTGCTGCGAGGATTGAAGTGCTGTTAAGGCGATTTCAAAAGAATGATCAGGTGCTGGAGCTTCACCACATACAGGTACATACAAAGGATTTGCGGATTATCGATCGGGAAGCAGATGGTGAAATTCAATTGACAGGCAAGCAGTATCAGCTGTTTCAGTACTTCATTCGCCATCTGAATCAGATACTGACAAAAGAGCAGCTTTATGAAGGCGTCTGGGGAGAACAATATATGGAGGGCGACAAAACCCTTATGGTTCATATCCGCTATCTTCGTGAAAAACTCGAGAGGAACCCTTCGCGTCCTGAAATCATTGAGACCATCCGCGGAATCGGTTACAGGGTAAAGATATGAAAAGGTTTTTCCGATCGCTGCAGGCAAAGTATATGGCGATTATTCTGGTTGCCTTATTTCTGTTCCAGGCAGCTTATTTACTTGTGGCCATGCTGGTTATGGGTCTCCAAGAGGATATTTCAGGAGAAAAAAACAAGAATGAATCCGACCCCAATCATATTGAAGAAAAATGGCATGCGGATGCAGCAGAACTGGAGAATTCCTCAAGTGAAACCATTCAGAGGCTTTTTTCGAAATGGAAAAATGATTATCCTGATGCCTCGATGTTTTGGGTGGATGAAAAGGGAAATGTACTGGAGCAGCTGGATGTGAAGGGTGATCTGCCAGCTAATTGGACTCCTGCCTTTACAGCGAAGTTTATAAAGGAACGGTATGGCGGGGATCCTTTTACAGTTATAAGTTTTATTGGCGGGGATGAAAAGAATGGTTTTATCGTTCTTGAAATACCGAGGAATTTATTTCTTCCGCCGATCGTGGAGGTAACAGAGAAATATGGACTTCTCCTAGGAGCGGGCCTGCTTTTGATCATTTCCCTGTTTATCATCGTCTCTTTTTTATTTTTCCGTGGCATCCGCAAAAGGCTGCTTCATCTGCAGGAGGCGATGGAAAGACGGGATATGGATAATCTTCCGATCGGCATTGATGTGAAAAAGAATGATGAAATCGGCCAGCTGGAACAGACCTTTAATGAGATGATCATAGAGCTTAAGGAAAGCAAGCAACGCGAGCAGGAGGAAGAACAGCTTCGGAGGGAGCTTATCGCCAACTTGTCCCATGACCTGCGGACGCCTTTGACGAAAATCAATGCGCAAACATACTCGATTGCAAAGGAAAATCTGTCTCCAGAAGGAAAACAGGCGGTCAAAGCGCTGGAAACTTCGATTGTCAATATTGATAGACTGATTGAGAACTTAATGAGCTACACGCTTTTGATGGCAAGCAAACATAAACAGGAGCTGATCGAGCTGGATGCTGTCCGGTTTGTTCGTGAAAGTATGGCATCATGGTATCCGGTTTTTGAGAAAGAAAGTTTTGAAGTGATCATCGAGTTAGAGCCATTTGAAGAGAAATGGCAGGCAGACCCGGTGTGGCTGAGCCGTATTTTTGATAACATCCTGCAAAATGTGCTGCGGCATGCGAAGGATGGGCTTTACCTTGAAGTGGCGACTGAATCCACCTATGAGTATGATGAGATTATTTTTATCGATCATGGGAAGGGGCTGAATAACAGTTCCGGTGAAAAAGGAGCCGGAATTGGCTTATCCATTATCGATTTAATGGTAAAGGGGATGAAGCTGGATTGGGAGATGGAATCTGGTGTTGACGGTACAGCGATAAGAATCAGGAGAATTAAATGAAGGCGATTAGGTGTAGACATTAAGAATAATTATGATGCCATTTAGTAAATTTATTAAGTGAATTAATAGGGAGTCACTCAAGCTGGGAATGGCATCTTATTTATTAAAAATAGGGGGTTAGCTAAACAAAATTACTATGAAAGGATTTTGTTAACCAACTGTATTAGAAAAATAATGTACTTTTGTTCATGAATAATGGTCATGCTCGGGATTTACAATCCAGAATACTATATCTAGAAATATAATGTTCAGGAGATGATTTGCAATTGGATAACATGGACAACACACAGCCAGACGATCTTTGCCAGGAATTTGCCGAAATTCTGGGATCAATTCCATCTGTCATAAATGGAGTTTGTACTGCGACTAATTCCCGTACAAATATACACCCGGTTGTATTAGGCCGGAGAGCTGAATCCTTTATGTTTGTTCCTCAGGCTTATTCATTTGAAAATTTCGATCGGGACGGCCGGGCATTATGTCTTGGTGAGACAGTCCTCCTGCAGGAGGAAGTTACCCCATTTATGACCAGCTTGCGTGAAGATGGAATCATTGTCACTGCCCTTCATAATCACTGGCTTTTTGAAAACCCAAGGTTAATGTATATGCATTTTGAATCTATTGATGAACCTTTAGCTTTTGCCAGAAAAGTAAGAAATGCACTAGACTTATTAACTACCCGCAATGTTGGAAGATCCGGCAGGGTACAAAGATCATCAAATAGACGAGGAGAAGAACTTTGTGAAGAGTTCAACAGAATTTTGGAAGGCAGCATGAATACATTTGAAAATGGGGTTTGCCTTGTAATGAAATCCCGTACAAATATTAGGCCACGCGTTCTTGGCAGGAGGGGAAATTCCTTTTTATTGATTCCTCAAATGTTTGCATTCGAGTCATTGACAGCAGACGGCCGGGCTCTTTGCAGTGGAGAAACGGTGATCCTGCAAGAAGAGATAAACCCATTCATCAGTGAGCTTCGTAAACATGACATTATTGTGACAGCTTTTCATAATCATTGGCTCTTTGATGACCCAAGGCTGATGTATATGCATTTTGAAAAAGTGGAAAAACCAATTCGCTTTGCCAATGATGTACGAGATGCTTTGGAAGTGCTGACTGAAAAAACGATATCATCAAAAAGTAAATAAAGTAGTCACTTTTTTTCTTATACCAAGGGATCTTCCAGCTGAAGATCCTTTTTTAAATATTCCTTACTATAATTAATAGCTCTTATGATTGAAGCCTGGGCGCCAGACATCTCGAACAAGTGAAACCGCCATCTGAAATTTCGAACAAAGCGGTGAAGTATAAGTTTCAAAATACATAAGCGGGTAGATATTTAAACAAATTTTAAACTTTCCTCTACCTTTGTTTTAACCTTGACTGGCTAAGATGGAAAGTGAGGTGAGAGGAATGGAGTATATCGTAAGAACGGAAAATTTATCGAAGCATTTTGGTAAGGAGAAAGCTGTGTCAGGTCTGGAAATGAAAATACCCAAAGGGGAAATCTACGGATTTCTGGGTCCGAATGGTGCGGGGAAAACGACAACTATCCGGATGCTTTTGGGGCTGATGAAGCCTGATTCCGGCAGGATTGAAATTTTTCAAAAAGATTTAAAGAAAGAAAGACTAAATATATTAGGACGGGTAGGTTCGCTTGTAGAATCACCGTCATATTACCCCCATTTAACGGCAAAAGAAAATCTGGAAGCAATGAGAAAGATACTGGGTGTGCCGAAGCAGAGAATCGCTGAAGTGCTGGAGATTGTCCGGCTTACAGATGCTTGTGATAAAAAAGTAAAGGGTTTCTCACTTGGCATGAAGCAGCGGCTTGGAATTGCTGCTTCGCTGCTGAATAACCCGGAATTGCTAATTCTGGATGAGCCGACAAACGGATTAGATCCTTCAGGTATTATTGAAATTCGCAATTTAATTAAAAGCTTGCCATCGGAATGCGGGATGACCGTGTTAATTTCCAGTCATTTGCTTTCAGAGATTGATCAGATGGCGACAACAGTGGGTATTGTCACGAAAGGGAAAATGATTTTTCAGGATTCTATTGAGGCGATGCGCATGTTTTCACAGCAATCTGTTTTATTAAAGGTCAGCGAGAGCGACAAAGCCTGGCGCTCCCTGCTGGGAAGAGGAATGAAGGCTGGTTTGGATAGTGGCATCATTTCGCTGCCGCAGCAATCGGATGAGCAAGTGGCTGAGGCTGTACGCGGACTTGTAGCAGATGGATTTTCCGTTTACCGGGTGGAAGAAGAAAAGCGATCATTGGAAGACATTTTCCTTCAGATGACGAGGGAGGAGCAGGCCGGATGATGGGAAAATTGCTGGCAGCTGAATTTATGAAGATTAAGCGCAAAGGAATCTGGTTCCTGACCGTATTGGGTCCAATTGGGGTAGTAGCCATGCAGATGGTCAATTACGGGGTGCGCAAGGATTATTTGTTCGGGCAGAATGATGACCGGTGGGGGTATTATTTGGATAATATCCATTCGTTCACACCGCTGGCGATTGTGCTGGGCATCGTAATTCTGACGTCATTTATGTCAAGCATTGAAAATGAAACGAACGCCTGGAAACAGCTGATTGCATTGCCAGTTTCAAAGATGAGCGTGTATTTATCGAAGTTCACGGTGCTGTCGATTCTGCTTCTGACTTCTTCTGTGCTTTTGATGCTGTTCACGATGGCTTTTGGATTGTTTCTGGATTTGGGCGGGGAGATTCCGTATACGGGTCTGCTGAAATACAGCTTTTATCCTTTTTTTGCAGCTTTGCCAGTTTTGGCGCTGCAGCTTTGGATAGCGACTGTGAGTGTAAACCAGGGTGTGCCAATCACTCTGGGGATTCTGGGTGTGATTCTGACCTATGCTGGTTTTACTTTGCCGGATTGGCTGATTTGGAAATGGCCGCTGCTGCTGAATGAGTGGAATGAACCGCTCATCAACGTCCTGCTTGGAATTGGAGCCGGCGTTTTATTATACACAGCCGGCATGATTGATTTTGCGAGAAGGGATGTGAAATAGATGCTGTCTATTTTGAAGTCAGAGTGGTTTAAACTGCGTAAATCAAAGATCTTCGGCATTCTTTTAGTGGGACCGCTGATTGGGCTGGGTGCCGGGATTGGGGCAGAT
Source organism: Cytobacillus oceanisediminis (assembly GCF_004366035.1). Lineage (GTDB taxonomy): Bacteria > Bacillota > Bacilli > Bacillales > Cytobacillaceae > Cytobacillus > Cytobacillus oceanisediminis_C. Next base: position 189,902 of record NZ_SOEE01000009.1, on the reverse strand, counting down.
GCAGTCGAAACGGCGGGAGCGATGAATGAATGGTACATGCTTTTGATTTATATGAATTTGCCTTATTCGGTCCTCTTTTTGCCGTTAGTCACAGGGGTTCTGGCAAGCCTTGTCTGCCGGTATGAGCATCAGTCCGGGGGCTGGAAGCAGGTTTTGGCGCTGCCTGTCACAAGGGGAAAAGTGTTTGCAGCTAAGTATGTATTGATTCTGCTATTGGTTTTGTTTATCCAGTTATTATATTTAGCTGCCATTTTTGGAGCAGGATTGTATAAAGGTGTAGCCGATCCGTTTCCGGCAGCGATTATCTGGAAAAGCATATTGGGAGGCTGGGTGGCGACTTTCCCATTAGTCGCCCTGCAGCTGTGGATGTCCGTCTGGTTCAAAAGCTTTGCGGCACCTTTTGCGGTCAACGTCGTTTTTACGCTGCCATCCATTCTGGCGATGAATTCCGAGAAAGTGGGCCCCTATTATCCGTGGGCACAGCCGTTTGCAATGATGTATCCAGCGACAGATACTGGCGATATATTCTTTATCCCTTGGGAACAGCTTCTGACTGTTATCGGCGGATTCTTTTTATTGTTTTATCTTGGCGGCTATTTTTATTTTCAGCGGAAGGCTGTGTAGACAGGATACCAGGGGAGAGACCCTGGTATTTTTAATGGGTAAATTGTAATTTTTTGAAACTTTTTCTATATTATTCCGTAAAGCTATAGTGGAATCATTTTTAATAGAATAGGAGTGTTCTTTATGGAACAAGAAGTAAAAACGAGCAAAGAGAAACCGAGTTTGCTGGGAATGGTTTGGAGTCCGGGGGAGCAGTTTGACCGCATTCGCCGGAACCCGAAGATTTGGGTTCCGCTGATTCTAATCAGTATTCTGTATGCTGTTGGAATGTTCCTGATGGCCATGTCAATGGATGCTTCTTACCTTGGGCTTGATGGCATGAGTGAGGCCGAAGCAGAGATGGTCATGATGTTTTCTAGGGTGGGTGTGGCAATAACAGGAATTTTCACACCTGTAGTGATTGCCCTCATTTCCGGTGGTATTTATATGATTTTCATAAAAATTGCTGGATCAGATGCAACGTTCAAACAGATATTTTCCATGAATATTTATATTCTTGTTATTGGCGGGATCGGCCTTTTGGTCAATATGGCATTAAGAGCAGCTATTGGGGGAAATCCGGAAATATTTATTACTAGTTTAGCAGTATTGATGAACAGCGAGAAACCAGGGGTCCTGGGTTCTATCGAGTTATTCAGCATCTGGCAGTCTGTTGTAACAGCTATTGGCCTTCATCGGGTTGGAGGATTATCAAAAGGCTGGGCTTGGGGCATTGCGATTGCCTTCTTCATCATCGGCATTGTTTTCACTTTAATCAGCAATACCCTTTCTGGAATGACTGGTGTCTAAATGAAAAAGAAAGTTTGGATAGCGATCGGAGTTGCGGCTGTGTTTTTGCTGCTGGCTGGCGTTAGCGTCTACAGGCAGGCGTTTGCGAAAGGGCCTGAAGTAAAAACCGCCCATCCGGTTCAGGAAGAAATTAAAGAGCAGATCATGATTCCGGGAATGGCAGAGCTGGTGAATGAGCAGAAAATATATGCATCTCCTGAAAAGGGAGAAATAAAGGAGTTCCTGGTGGAAGAAGGGGATTCTGTTAAAAAAGGAGAAGTGCTGGCCAAATTTGATGACCAGGCATTGGAGCTTGAATTGGAAAAGGTCAAACTTCAGGCTGAATCAGGCTATATAAAAATCAGCCAGCTGGAAAAAGAGGAAGTCCAGCTGGGGGATAAGGTAAAAGAGCTGCGCAAACAGGCTGGTGAAAAGGAAGCGGAAAAACAGATACAGCCTGAAAGGGATCAGTTGAAACTGGAAAAGCGATTGGCGAATCTTGAATTAAGCCAGGTGCTTCTGCAGAAGAAAGATGTTGAAAAACGACTTGGAGAATTAGAGGTAAAAAGCACAATGGATGGATTGGTGCTTCAGGTGAACAAGGCAGCCTCCTCTGATCCGGCTTCGGCAGGAAAACCTGTCATTTATGTTGGAGATTTAAAAGCGATCGGCGCATCAGGCTTACTTTCAGAATTCGATTCATTAAAAGTGAAAGAGGGGCAAAAGGTGACTCTCCGGTCCGATGCGATTCCTGAAAAGGAATGGAAAGGCGAAGTCAGCGAAGTAGCCGATATGCCAGAAGAGAATCAGGGAGTGAACCCTGCCGAAAATAGTGCGCCACAGTATCGGATGGAGGTAACGGTGAAGGAAATGTCCCTGAAACCAGGGTTTCAGCTCATAATGGAAATTGAAACGGATAAGAAGAAGGCACTGACTGTTCCGGCAAACTCGGTTATAACCGGAGACAGCAGCGTATTTGTATTCGTGGTCAGGGATCAGAAAAGCTATAAACAGGAAGTGGAGACAGGTGTGGCTTCCGGGAATAAAATTGAGATAGCAAGCGGCCTCACTGAGAAGGATTTGATTATTACTAATCCATCAGATCAGCTGAAAGACGGCATGGAAGTGGATGCGAAATGATTGAACTCAAAGGCATAACCAAGTCCTATCAGGCGGGGAAAGAAAGCATTGAAGTTTTAAAAGGGATTAATCTGAGCATTGAACAAGGTGATTCTGTGGCGATTATGGGGCCATCCGGATCTGGAAAATCGACGCTTATGAATATTATTGGATGCCTCGATTTGCCGACAGAAGGAATATATGAACTGGATGGTGAGAACATATCCCATTACTCGGAAGCGGAGCTGGCAAAGGTCAGAAATCAATCGATTGGGTTTGTGTTTCAGCAGTTTCACCTGCTTCCGAGACTGACGGCTATTCAAAATGCAGAGCTTCCGATGATTTACAGCGGCCTTGCAAAAAAGGAACGATTGGAAAGGGCGGAAGCAGCGCTGGTCAAAGTGGGTCTTGCTGATCGGATGGAGCACCTGCCAAATGCCCTATCAGGAGGTCAGAAGCAGCGGGTTGCCATCGCCAGAGCGATTGTGAACGAACCGAAGATCATATTGGCGGATGAACCGACAGGTGCTCTTGATACGAAAACAAGCGCCTCCATTATGGAACTGTTCAGTGAGCTGAACCATGAAGGGGCAACGATTGTAATGGTTACACATGAACCTGAGGTTGCAGAGTATGCCCATCACACGATTATGGTGAGGGATGGGCTGATTGTGTCCGCAGAACCTTCCCGCTGGGGGGCGCCTACATGAGTTTTTTAGAAAATATCAAAATGGCACTTAGTTCATTGAAGGCGCATAAAATGAGATCGATTTTAACGATGGTTGGGATCATTATTGGTGTTGGGGCTGTTATTATTGTAGTCGCAATCGGCCAGGGCGGAGAAGCGATGCTGAAGACGCAGCTGACAGGTCCAGGTAATACAGTGGAGTTGTTTTATCAGCCTTCTGACGAGGAAATTCAGGCAAACCCAAACATATTTAATGAAGCTCCTTTTGATGGGGAGGATATCAAAGCACTGGAGCAGATTCCAGAGATTAAAAGAGTAGTTGCTTCAAGCTCACAGTTTTCACAGTCTTCGTTTGGAGAACAGACGGCAGAAACATCCACAACAGGAGTCGGTCCAGCCTATTTTGAGCTGAACAATGTTGACCTGGAGAAAGGGAGATCCTTTACGGCTGCAGATTTCCTTGGCGGACGCAGGGTGGGGCTTGTCAGCTATTCCATGCAGGAGGAGCTATTTAATGGCAAGTCGCCGGTTGGCGAAGTGATCCGGATTGGGAACCAGCCGATAGAGATCATTGGCGTCATGGAAAAGCCGACAGGGCTCTTTTCATTCGGTGTTCTGGAGATTTATGTGCCTACTAAAACATGGCAGACTATTTATGGGAAGAGTGACTTTACCCAGGTGACGCTTCAGGCAGAATCCGCTGATCAGCTTCAGACGGCCGGAAAGAAGGCTGCCAGCTTACTTAACAAGATGCATAATACAGAAGAATCTTATATGGTCATCAACATGGAAGAAATGGCAGAAGGAATCGGCCAGATTACAAAGGTCATGACTCTAATCATCGGCAGTATCGCCGGTATCTCGCTATTTGTCGGCGGAATTGGTGTCATGAACATCATGCTCGTATCTGTAACAGAAAGAACGAGGGAAATCGGAATCCGTAAAGCACTCGGAGCGACCAGGGGGCAAATCATGGGCCAGTTTTTAATCGAATCTGTCACGCTGACCTTAATTGGAGGAGTACTGGGAATCCTGCTCGGCTGGGGTACGGCATCCCTGATTTCATTCTTTGCCGGATGGCCATCGCTCATTTCCTGGCAGGTCGTTGCAGGAGCCCTTTTCTTCTCGATGGCGATCGGCATCATCTTCGGACTGCTGCCGGCCAATAAAGCTTCGAGGCTGAGTCCGATTGAATCTTTGCGGTATGAGTGATTATTTCTTCGGCAGAGGATAGTCTTTTGTTTGAGTCGAACATAAAGATTCAATTAAATATTATTTTGTTATGTTTTTATTAAGCGCGATATATGATATTTGGCACATTTGAACCCGATCCGGGACAAGGGATACCAGGTTTTTCGGGGATATCTGTTTGGAAAACCTGCGCCAATTGCTGAAAAAGATAGAAAAGTTCTGCCCCAGTGATGAATTTTGCAGGAAAGGACCACTTTTCTTCGGAATAAAGATGCATCGGAATAATTTGTGTGCGGTTAGCTGAGAAATATGTGCGCATAAGATTTTTTATGTGCGGATAGACGTACTTTATGTGCGGATAAAAAAATTATGTGCGATCAGCCTATTTATAAAGGAAATCTGACTGAAATCAACGAACATACATGGGATGAAACAGCTGAATAGAGGTTAAGAAATGGAGCTTAAAACAGAGAGACTTATAATCCGTAAGTTCAAATCAGAAGACTGGCAGGCAGTTTATGAGTACACATCAAATCCAGAAGTAATGAAATACATTCCAGAAGGTATTTTTACAAAAGAAGCAGCTAAAGAGTTTATCCGTGAGAATACCGAAAAAGCAGAGCATTTCCCGGTTCTTTTGAAAAATGAAGAAGTGCTGATTGGCCATGTCGCTTTCTTTAAGTATTTCGGCGATCATACCTATGAAATTGGCTGGGTGTTTAATCCGAAGTTTTATAATAAAGGCTATGCATCAGAAGCGGCATATGCAGCGCTGAAATATGGCTTTGAAGAACTTGGGCTTCACCGGATTATTGCAACCTGCCAGCCCGAGAATCCGCCTTCTTACCGGGTGATGGAGAAAATCGGCATGAGGCGGGAAGGCTGCTTCAAAAAGTGCATTCCTCATGGCGATGAGTGGTGGGATGAATATTATTATGCGATTTTGAAAGAAGAGTGGAACATAGATAACTGAACAAGCAAGTATATCACCATCCTGTATGGCTAAAAATAATAAAACAGGAGGTGATATACATGGCTAAAGATGTTCTTTGTGAAGTAAATAACTGCACTTATTGGGAAAAGGGAAATAAGTGTGGTGCAGAAGCTATTTACGTTGTCAGCCATAAAGGCAAGCAGGCGTCCAACAGCAAAGAGACAGACTGTAAAACGTTTGAACCAGAAGTTTAATCCAAGGGGTAACCTATTTGGTTACCTTCTTTATCTATTATTGATAATAATTATCAGTTTCATTCAAAAAAATTTTATCTTGCTGATTCTTTTGTTTTTCGGAGAGGCGTCAGTTTTTTCATGTTTTTAAAAATTTTATAATGGGCAGTGCCTACTTTTTCTTCTACATAATCCAATGAATAATCACCAGATGGATCAGATAGTTCCCCAATCGCACGTGATAGATTATCAATCACTGTTCTGTATGATTCATTCTTCTTATGGTCTTCCTTTGAATTCATTTCTACCATAATGTCGTGAGCAAGGCTTTGAATTCTCCGTAAACGAATTTGCTTCGCTGGCATATTATCATATCCTCCCCTTTTTTTGCTGAATCAATATATTATATATGGCCTTTCCATAGAAAAAATAACTGAAATCCCAAGTGCGCATTTATTGGAATATTATAGTATAATGAGTGGTGTTAATTTTTCTGATAATTTAGTAAAAGGAGGCGTTCATTATGCTAAATAAAACTTTAGTTATTATGGATAAAAATAAGGGGAGAACGCCTAATTAAAATCAGCGTTTCCCCAAAATATGAAAAGGGGAAATTATATGAATACTGGCAATGTGAGAATTGAACAAGTAACAGCAGACAATTGGTATGATTGCTGTTTATTGGAGCTTTCAGAGGAACAAAAAGCCTATATGGAGCCGAATGCTGTTTCCATTGCGCAATCTAAATTTGAAACGGCGCTGAGACCACATGTGATTTACTTGGAGGATAAAGCTGTCGGCTTCTTAATGTTTAATACATGTATAGAAGAATTGGATGCTTACTGGATTTATCGGATTATGGTCGATAAGGCGCACCAAGGAAAGGGAATAGGCAAAAAAGCGACTGATCTGATGATTGCGGAGATGGCGAAACTGCCGAATGCGAAAAAACTTGCAGTAGGGTACCATCCTGAGAATCTTGGGGCACATAAGCTTTATGCAAGTTTGGGGTTTGCAGATCATGGCCACCGTTTTGGGAAGGAAATGGCGGTTGTGAAAGATTTAGGCTAAAGGAAAAGGGGGGAGAAGCAAAATGAAATTGGGATGGGCCCTGTTTATAGGAGGGCTGATTTTGCTAATGTCCGGCATCTTTCTGTCTGCCTATTGGGCAGCCGCCGGCAGTTTCATGGGAATCTTCGGAGGGATGATGATGGGAAGCTCCTCTTTTTTCCTTGCGAAAACAGGGCAGAAGGCAGGTTAAGGGATAATGGAATTTATGATTTATTTATTTGTTTTCTTTATTTTTCTGGCAATCAGTTCAGTAATGAATGTGTTATTCAAAATGACTGAAAAGAAACATTGGGGCATGTCACTGCTCCTAAGCCTGTTGTTAGCTGTCATTGCTATTGCCATTCTGGGGATTAAATAGAGATTGAAACCGGGTATTTTTGGTGTATAAAAATGCTTGGAAAACACAAACTTTAGGTATCCTATTACGAAAAGGTGATGAAAAATGGATAAAGAATATCAATTTGCAAATTTGTCTGACGGGGATCTGCAGCAGGTGCATAATCTGGAAAAACGCTTAAGTGAGGAAAAGGGAGAAGAAGTTATTCTCATTGCTTATCATGATCATAAAGAGAACAATAAATAAAAAGATTAGAAATCCCCATATTTGCTTTGATATAATGATTAAATCAGTGTTAGAGATATTGGTAAGGTTTTTACTGGCCAAAAATATATGTCGAAAGATACGTCTGCCATCTGAAATTTAGTTTTAATTTCGGAGGGGAAATTATGTATAAGAGGACAGGCTGCCTCAAAATGCAAAAGAAGGCATATTATTTTTGGTGATTATTTCTGTTATTTCGGTAAACACGATTGCACCGATTATTGTGGGAATGGAACGCGGCTTCAGTAAAGAAAACTATTTCGAAACCTTAAAGATTATTCCGTTTTTGTGGGTAATCGTGGTTTTGCTTGTAAGGTTAGTGGCGGGACCGTTAGCTGGCAGAATGATGCCAAGGTTTGCAGGGCAAACGGACGGATTTAATGCCCGGATTTTATTGGATACTTTATTGAATGTGACCATTCTTTCCATTTTTTTAACCATAATAGGCACCTGGGTTGGGTCGAAAAAAATAAGCCTGGAGCCGTTTCAAAACTTTTTCCATAGCTGGTTCCGGAATTTTGGTGCTGCATTCTGGATTGAGCTAGTGATTGCCCAGCCTATTGCAAGATTTGCAATGAAAAGAATTCATGCTAGACAAACCAGCCAGGAAGAGATTGTAAATTAGATCGTTAAAAAACGCTTGGGATTATAATATCTCAAGCGTTTTTTGTATTTAATTTACTTTTTATCTGCAGGCTGTGCGTTAAATAACTTCACCTGAGGAGGTGCAGTAAAATATTGAGGCGCTTTCGCTGTAAATGAGGTAAAATGTTCCGTCTGGTTGTGAAACTTTACAGCGTCCATATCACTCCATAATTCCACCATCGTATAGGAACCCTCTTTTTCTGTATCTTTTAAAAGGTCATAAGAGATATTGCCTTCTTCTGCTCTGGAGGCATTGATAAGCGGACGGATTTCGTCAAGAAAGTCAGTTTCTTTATCAGTTTGTATTTGGAAGCCAGCATGAATAATGATCATGTTTGATTCTCCTTTATGAGTTATTTCCACTCCGTGATATCTTCAACAGGCAGGCGGACAGATTGATAGCCCTGATCAGCGGCTTTGCCGATTGAGATAAGCATGACAGGGTAGTAGCGTTCCTTGTCCAGCTGGAATGCTTCAGCAATGCGGTCTTTTTCATAGCCTCCAATTGGATTTGTATCATAACCATGGGCACGTGCTGCAAGCATTAGCTGCATGGATACAAGACCAGCATCGATCAGGTTCATTTCTTTCTTTTGTTCGAATGTCATGGTTTCCACTAAGCCTTTGATGGATGGCACCTGCTTGTCTCTTACATCAGCGGGCATGTATCCTTTTTCAACAGCTGTATCATAAATTTTTTCAATGAAAGCTTCACTCTTCATATCAACAAAGACGGCAATGACAGCTGATGATGTCTCTACTTGCCTTTGGTTGAATTTTGCAAGCGGCGCCAGTGTTTCTTTGCCTTCTTTTGAATCGATCACTACAAAGCGCCATGGCTGCAGGTTAACGGATGAAGGAGCCAAAGTCGCTTCTTCCACGATTTCTGTCATTTCTTCTCTGCTTATTTTGACCATTGGGTCATAATTACGGATGGAACGGCGTCCTGTGATGATTTCCCTAAAGTCGTTGATAACGGTTTTATTCATGATGAACTCTCCTTTATTTTTTTCTGGATGTGAAAATTACATTTTTTCTATATTTTCCTGGATACGTGTGAGCATATTTAATAGTGTGCTTCGCTCAAGTTCCGAAAAGCCGTTCAGGATTTTGGAAATAAATCGTTGCTTTTCTTCGCAGTAAGCAGCAATCTTCGTTTTGCCTTCCTCTGTAAGGCTGACATAAGTAAAGCGGTTATCTTCAGGGCTTTTCCTGCGGATTACCATGCTTTTTTCTTCAAGCTGCTTAAGGTGTCTTGTAACAGCAGCATGATCAATATTCACTTTTTTCTGAAGCTCCCGTTGCGTAATTTCTTCCGCTTCAAAAAGCTCCCGAAGAATCTCAAGCCGTGACTGGCTGATGCCTGTACAGCGTTCAAACTTCGGCATTGTCTGCTTACTGAGCTCAAACAGCCGGGCGGCAATTAATTCTTCTTCCTTTGAACATTTGAACACAGCATCCCCGCCTTTTATATAATTGATAGGTCAATGATTGATGCATCAATTAATATACTCCAAAATATTTTAGAAGTCAAACCGGATGTTTAGCAAGAGAAAATCCTGCTGAATAGTCTATGGGTCAGCAGGGATTTCAGTAATTGAGCTTTGTTTTCCTAAAGTTTCTCTGCTTCTATAAGCCACACAAACCGATTTAGCTGCTTAAACTTAACAGAGAATCTATTGGATTGAAACATGCTTTCTAGTATAGGGATGGATGTATAGTATTCTGTTTCCAGATCTTGAGCCAGGCTGAGGTAATGTTTGTTTTTAGCTTCCTGGATAAAAGTCTGTTTTTCGTCCCCGCTTTCAAAGACAGTATCGGCAAAAACAACTTTCCCGCCAGTTGAAAGGAGGGCGCTGTATTTAGTTATGGCATTGGTTTTTTCCCTGTCTTCTAAATGGTGGAATGCGTAGGAGCTGACGAAGGCATCTATGGGGCCAATCAGTTGAAAGTTTAAAAAGTCACCATCTAATAATGTAAGATGAGGCATTTTATTGCTTGCTATTTTCCTCATGGCAGCAGAAGGTTCCACTCCGACTACTGAACAGCCTTTCTCCACGAGCCTTTGAGTTAAGTTTCCCGTACCTGTACCGAATTCCACCACATTTCCATTAACTAGATCGGCAACTTCATTAAGAATGTGTTCATAATTCAAAAACACCTCTTGATATTCAAGGTCTTCACCCGTTACAGCCTGATCATAGGATTCTGCCCAGTGGTCAAACAAATCTACAAATTCACGGCTCATTGTAAATTCACTCCTTTTAATTCTTATAATACTTATTGGTATAGTATGAATAAATATCTCACTTGGCAACTTTGCAACCTGCCTTAATTCTGAGTTGCCAGCTGATTTTTAAGCTGATAATTGACAAAAAAAACATTTAAAACATACTATACAAGTAGGAATAATAAGAATTAAAGGGAGCATAAGAAATATCTAAAGAACGCAATGGAGAAGAGTAATCATTCTTTCTGAAAACAGAGGTGCTGACGATGAATTATTACAGCAGTGTGAATGAACTGATTGGGCATACCCCTCTTGTGAAGATCAAACACTATGCTGTTCCGCATGGAGTAAACGTTTTTGCTAAGCTTGAATATTTTAACCCCGGCGGCAGTGTAAAGGATCGGTTAGGACAAAAGCTGATTCAGACAGCGATTGAGAATGAGCTTCTCCCGGAGGATGGGTCTGTAATTGAACCGACTGCAGGGAATACCGGGATCGGCTTAGCGATGGCTGCTATTGGAACGAAGATCAAAATCATCTGTGTCGTACCTCGAAAATTCAGCGTTGAAAAACAGGAACTAATGAAGGCGTTAGGGGCGGAGGTTATTAATACGCCGACTGAAGAGGGAATGGAAGGCGCTATTAGGAAAGTACATGAATTATTGCAGGAAATTCCTAATTCCTATAGTCCTCAGCAATTCAGCAATAAAAATAACCCGCAAACGTATTATGAAACATTGGGTCCTGAGATTTTCCAAGCGTTAGATGGGAAGATTGATATTTTTGCTGCTGGAGCAGGGACTGGTGGTACGTTCATGGGCTGCGCCAGATATTTTAAAGAAAAGAATCCAAAGATAAAGACAGTTATCGTTGAACCTGAAGGCTCCATTTTAAATGGCGGAAAAGCAGGGCCGCATCGCACCGAGGGAATCGGGATGGAGTTTTTGCCGCCGTATATGGAAATAGGCTTATTTGACGCCATTCATACCATTTCAGATAAAGATGCTTTTAAACGAGTGAAGGAGCTGGCATTGCTGCAGGGATACTTAGTTGGAAGTTCGTCAGGAGCTGCTTTCGAAGCAGTATTGAGAGAAGCTGAAAATGCTGCGCCTGGCACGAATATTCTCACGATTTTTCCTGACAGCAGTGAGCGGTATTTAAGTAAATCTATTTATGAGGAGGATAAACAATGAGAAAGAAAACACAAATGATTCACGGCGGCATCTCCAGGGATGAACATACAGGTGCCGTTTCTATTCCTGTCCACCATGCCAGTACCTTTAAACAAGATGGTGTGGGCAATTTCGTATATGAGTACGCAAGAACCGGAAATCCGACAAGGCATGCACTGGAGGAATTAATAAAGGATTTGGAAGGTGGATACCGCGGGTTTGCTTTCGGTTCCGGCATGGCGGCTATCTCTTCTGTAATGCACTTATTTTCAACAGGAGATCATGTTATTTTCACAGATGATGTGTATGGCGGGTCCTATCGATTAGTGACAAAGGTTTTGACAAAATATAATGTAGGTGTAACCTTTGTGGATACAAGTGGTTTGGCTGCTGTGGAAGAGGCGATACAGGAAAATACAAAAGCAATCTATGTCGAGACGCCTACGAATCCATTGCTGAAGATTACAGACTTGGCCGGAATTTCCAAACTGGCCAAATCCAAGAATCTGCTTATGATTGTGGATAACACCTTCAGTACACCATACTGGCAAAATCCGATAGATCTGGGTGCTGATATTGTCCTCCATAGTGCCACCAAATATATAGGCGGACATAGTGATGTGGTTGCTGGACTGGTTGTGGTGAATTCCGAACAGCTTGCAGCAGACATGCACTTCGTCCAAAATTCAATCGGTGCTGTTCTGGGGCCGCAGGACAGCTGGCTATTAATCAGGGGAGTTCGGACACTGGCCATTCGGATGGAGGAAATCGAAGAGAATGCGAAAAGGATAGCGGAATTTCTTGTCAGTCATCCGCAGGTTTCAAACGTTTATTATCCAGGATTTAAAGATCATAAAGGCCATGACATTCACTTGCGGCAGGCACAGGGCTTTGGCGGAATGATCTCCTTTGATGCCGGCAGCGGTGAAAAGGCAGAAAAGGTGCTGAAAAAAGTAAAATACTTTACTCTGGCAGAAAGTTTGGGCGCGGTGGAAAGCTTGATCTCCCTACCAGCCAAAATGACACATGCATCGATACCGAGAGATCGCCGTCTGAAATTGGGAATTACAGACGGCCTGATCCGCATTTCAGTTGGCCTGGAAGATGCCGAAGACTTGATTGAGGATTTGCAGTCAGCGCTATAAGGAAAGGCCCCATTTAGTTCAGTTGAAAGCTATCAGTGAGAAGAGGCGGAGTCAGACACTCAGCTACTGCCGGCTCAGCTTGAAATGGCATTAGAGGAAGACAAAATGGTTTTGCTGAATCTCCATTCAGACTGGTATGCAAAGAGAAGGGCGTTTTACGAGGTGCTTCGGGAGTATGAGATTCCACTTGATACAATGGAAAAATAAGTGCCTGTCATCTCGACAGGCACTTATTTTCCTAATAATGATCTGGAAAATAAAGATCATCAATCTGCCGGGCTAGCTTAAAATCCAGACCTGTCAGCCCATTTTCACTCCAGGAAGTGAGGGAGACGATCACCATTTTGTATTGAATGGTGATAAAAGGATGATGGTTTACCTCTTCGGAAAGGGATGCTAGTTTATTTACGAATGCGATACCGTCCAAATATTCTTTGAAGCGATAACGTCGTTCAATCCATTTGCTGTCTTTTCTTTTCCAGTTCGGCATCATGGATAGCTGCCGGGCTATTTCTTCTTCACTTAATCTTGTCATACTGTAGCATGCCTCCGGTCAAAGATGACATCGAGTCCGTTTTGAATCAGGCGGACATAGCGATTTTCCCTACTTAACTTTTCAAGCTGGTCCAGAAGCAGATTTTTCAAAGGCGATTCTTTGTCATGCTTTTCAAGCAGTTCCAGAACTTCCAGCTGAAGCAGCCATTCTTCCGGGAACTCTTCGAGTATTTTTCCGATAACACTGTGAAGAAGGACATCCTGAGGGAAATTCGTTTCCCGGATTTGCCTTACTTCGGCGTATAGCTCTTCCAGAGGCGTAAGGGTTATTCCTTCTTTTGGGCTTTCTTCGTCTATAACAGGTTCCCCGTGGTATGCAGCGTAATCTGCTGCGATGGGCCGTGCAGAAACAATCTGGCTGCCCACAGCTAAATCATATGTGCCCCAAGTGGGATGGAACAAGGTTTCTTCTCCCTTTTTGACGAGACATTCTTCAAGTGATATTAAAACAAGGGAATCATGATTAAATAATAGATTCGTCACATGACCGGAAACTTCTACTCCACTTTCGAAGGTGATTTGCATTATTTTATTTATTTCTATGCCAAGCTTTTTCAGGCTCTGTTCAGTTTGGTTCTCCAGCTTAATGCCACCAGCAAGTTTTCCGATAGGCGTCCCAAAGCCGTCATTGTGAATATCAGGTCCATGATGATTAATTTGTTCATTTTGAATCGAAAGGGCACTTGGACCTGACGATTTGACATAGATGGCTTCACCTTCTGCATCCTTCATGATATCGGTAAATAGACCAGTAATCTGAATTCCAGAATTGAACTCGATGTGCGCGACCTTGCTTGAAGCGATCGCTTTTTCGATAGCCACTGTGCCGCCTTGCCTGAAGGCCATCGATTCACCGAATCTCTTCACTTCCTCAATCAATTGTTCGAAGCTTTCGCAAACAAATAGCTGAGTCTGCATAGATGTAACGTCATAGCTGGTGTTAATCGCATCTTCAATTGTGAACCGGCGTTTCTTCACCTGATCGGACAGGCAATGTTTGCTTTCGCCTACAGAAGACAGCAGTCCTGCACCGAAGATCTTGGGCTTCTGCAGATCGCCAATCAGGCCAAACTCGACTGTCCACCAGAAAATCCGGGAGATTTGCTCAGCTTCAGAAAGTCCTTTTACGAGCTGCTGTTTATCCTTTAATCTCTGTTTGGCTGCTTCAATTTCTTCTTCTGTTGAAGCAGGATTTTCCATGACAATAGATAAATGCCTGATTGCTTCAAATACCTCATGTTCTTCTTTTGTTGCAAAAGCGTTGGCGCCGATATTCCCAATTAATTTAACAAACTCTGAGTAGGTTTCATCAAATAATATCGGTGCATGCCCCGCTGCTTCATGGAGAATATCAGGAGCGGGCGTGTATTCGATATTGGTCTTCTGGCGTATATCCGTTGCTATTGGGAGGATGCCATTCGCTTGAAAATCAAAAAATGCTGTGCCGGGAATCAATCCGTCGACAATGACAGCGCCCCAGCCGATTTTATCTAAATGATCGTTCATTTCACTTACCCGTGGAATGCTGTCGATGGAAATGCCGGATGACTTTAGGCCTGTAATGAATGCATCATGGGCGATGTCCTCAAGAAAATGATGATTTTGTCTCATCACATATCTCCAAACTGCATGGTCAATGGGGCTGTAAGCATTGTAATGCTGCTGGGCTGTAAAAGGACGCAGGTGCAGTGGTATCGATTTCTTCATTTGGTATGTCTCCTTTTATTAGTATTTATGCTTAAACGCTTTTAAGTGCGAAAGTATATAGATATAAAAAATCCCTGCTGAATTTTCACTCAGCAGGGACGAATTTATTCGCGGTACCACCCTGATTGTAAGTATAGAACTTACCACTTCACAGAATAACGGCTAAACCGTCTTATTTCAGGAAAAGAAATAAGAAGCTCCAGAAACGTAATTCATGATCTCCTTTGTACTGGTTTTCAGCACCACCAGCTCTCTGTAACAGGGAGGATACCACTACTTCAATTCCTTCAAAGCATTTAAGTATTAGGATGCTTTATATCTTAAACGCTTTTAAGTGTTAAAGTCAACACATTTTTATTTTAATAAAAAGAAAAAGCCCAGAAGCATTTCTGAACCTGTGTATCATTGTTCAATTTTAGCTGATCTGCGCTCCTGCTCTGCCATGATTTCCGCATCTTCGGCATTGTCCCGTGTTACTTTCTGAGTCAGAATGGATCCAACCGCCACCAGGAGCATGACCGCTATATAATACCCTTTTTCATTAAGCTCCATATCAGCATTGTATAGTCCAATAAGAAACAGACCAACGCCTGCAATCAGTGTAAAGTATGCTAAAAATGTAAAAGCTGGAGTGTTTCGCCTTCTATACTTTTGCATGTGTTTCAATCCCCTTTTTCCATCATATTTTCTCGTTTTCCCCTTGCAGTGCTGTAAGGTTTTCACCCATACAGCAGATGTAACATTTTATTCTTTATGACTTAAAATTATCCTTTTTTGTAAAAAAATTTAACCGTAATTCATAAGCGGTTTTTACTGTTTTTTGAGTTTGCCAGTAATTTACTTATTTAGGAAGGGACTCTTGTATACAAAGGTTTAAAAATGAGAGAGTGTAAAGCTGGTATTTTTCTATTGGATGAGAGGCTGAAAGTGGTTATGCTCTTTAATTGGCCCGGGAGTTGATCCAATAAGAGAATGAAATGGTTTTGGTCTCCGGCTGGAGCACTTATTCCAATTATGTATCAATTACATCTGACAATGAGCTCAGCGAAATAAGAGCATTATTGAAGAAAGTTAAAAATACCATTCATGAGGAAAAAACGAAGATATGTGATGAATGGCTTTGTCATCTCAGTGGGTGCTTATGTACGGAGCTGATTGTGGAAGCGAAGAATGTCGCTGAGCATATCGGAAAAGTGCATGTAGACGTTGGAAACTCTGTCTGTAAAATTCCTTTGGCAAAGGAATATATTGAGAAGGTGGAGTCGAAGGACCGGGTTGGAGTTAAACGGAAGACTTGCATATGCAAAGAGAATCTAAGAAGACAGGCATGATAATATCCATGCCTGTGAAAGCCTTAATAGTAATACATATGTTGAGGGAAGTATTGCTGGGTGTATTGATATTGCTGGTTTGGTTCGGGGCTATGAGCATTTCTGCTGCAGTCTTTTGCCGGGCCGATAAAGGATGAAGGCTGAACAGGTGCTACGGTCTTTTTCCATTGCTTTTCATCCATACAATAAGTGTGTGCCATTATATTTGAAGGTGTTAATTTGAGAATGTCAGATCCCAGGATGACTTCCGGAGTAGGAGCATTAAAGATGGCCAGCAGATGAGTGCTGTCGGTATTAGCTATCTCATAATGCCACCAGCCCTGAGGGACATTGGCTACTTGCCCAGGTGTAATGTAATAGTTCTGAATTTGCTTTGTAAATGGATTAAGCAATGAAACAGTCGCTGCACCTGAAATACAGTAAACCAATTCAGCAGCGTTTTGGTGATAATGAGGTTCTATCACATTATTTTTGCTTAGATAGATGTCCAGAAGTGAGACATCTTCCAGCGTGTTTAATTGCTGAACGCCCAATACATTTATTAAATTTCGGTTATCTTTTTTCATCAGGTTGCTTTTGTTCACATCAAAAAAGTAATTTAAAGACGGAGAGGTGTAATCCAAATATTTAACCATTGCTGCTCAGTCCTTTTGGGAAAATGAATTTCCCAATAAAGTATGCATATGCCTAAAATCAGTGCATGTACCTAAAAAACGTGGTTGTGTTTGAAAAAGAAGGAGAGCAATAAATGAAGAAAAAAAGCCATAGGTTCACAGCTGGTTGAAATAGTAAAATCCTCTTTGCCAATAATAGACCATCAGTTCTATAGGGAAACTTCGTTATTTGTTTGCCTGCCCCGTGTGTACCCTCCATTATTCCGTATTACCTTAGATTAATCTCCATGTTAACTATCTTGATGAAAAAGAGTCCGATCTTTCTTTGCGTCTCAAGTCCTATTTGAAAATAAAGCTGAGGACCATTATAGGTATTTCCAAATAAAGGTAATATTACTTCAAGAAAGGGAATGTGCCTAGATATTTTTTTGCATCCAAACAACGGGACAAACCGTTGATAAAAAACACTGGTAGAGGGAGAGGTTATATGGCAGTCTTGCCGTCCAGTTTATCAAAGATAATATTGGTTCTTTTCTTGTTCACTTCATTTAGTTACTTGCTTAATAATTCGGCTTCAGCTGAGGAAGACATCAATGCAAAAATGGAGGAGGCAATTAAGGATTACCTGGAAGAATATCAAGTTCCAGGAGCTTCAGTTGCTATCGTTCATAATAATGAGCTGTTTTTTTCACATTCATGGGGCGTTACTGGAGAATCAGAGGAGGAGATTACAGAACAAACTCCTTTTACGATTGGCTCCATAAGCAAATCATTAACGGGAATGGCCATTATGAAATTAGCTGATAATGGAACCATCCGACTGGATGGCAGCATTCAAGAATATCTTCCCTGGATTACACTAAAAAATGGAAAAGCTGCCGAAATAACAGTGGAGCAATTGCTCGCGCAGACAAGCGGGTTAAGTACGTACGACGGGCTGGCACTATCTGATAAAGAGTTTACAGGCAGGAATGCTATCAAGAATCAAGTCAAGAAAATGGCAGAAGTTACTTTGACTGCTGAGCCTGGTGAAAAACATCAATACAGCAATGCCAATTTCTTAATTCTGGGTGCGATGATTGAAGAACTAACAGGAATGTCCTATGCAGAGTATATGGAACAGCAGATTTTTGAGCCTTTAGGGATGAAAAATGCTGCAGCCAATAAAGAGGGAGCTTATAAGAAAGGATACCTTAGCGGTTATCAATCCTTGTTTGGATTTCCGGTGGAAAGTTCTGTAGCCTACGATAATGCCGGGGCACCATACGGATACATTACGGCCAGTTCTGCAGATATGGTCCAATTTGTAAAATTATTGAGCGGGAAAGGGCCAGATCGCTTTATCAGTGACAAAACATTGGATTTATTTATGACTCCTCAGGTTCAAACAGGCGTTGACCGATATTATGGTTTAGGAATACGCATATCAGACCCGGATACTCCCAAAGAAATGATCTGGCATTCTGGTTCTACCCCTGATTCGCATGCAGAAGTCTTTTATATTCCCGAAACTGGCTGGGGCGGCGTGATTCTGACAAATAAGAATCATATTTTAGAGGAAGATGGGCTTTATTATCTTAAGAATCATATTATTAGTCTTTTAAATGGCGATGAATCTGAACAAGTGCCTAATCATAGTTTGACCATGCAATACACTCTGCTGGGATGTGTCCTGCTGCTAGTAATCCTTTCAATCTATTTATGGAAAAGATTCAGAACCCAGAAGTTTCTAAAAATGGGAACCGGACTTTTCTTAGGGCTGATTTTTATTGGCCTGTCGGCTGCACTAATCCCTCTTTTCACAGCTAGCACATCTTCTCCTTGGCATTCCATCTCTGTCTTTGCACCTGATATTGCACTCTTAACGATTTTGGCTGTAATTATGCTGGCAATAAATGGGCTGCTGCTGATTAGATTAATTTTTAAAAAAGCAAGGTAATGGAAATGCCTGTCTACATCCGTTAGACAGGCATTTATTATACGTTTACTGCATTATCCCCTAATTTCCGGGCTATTATCGCTTTCCATAATCCAAACCCTATTAACGCTCCAATGATATTTAGAATAAAGTCATCAATATCTAAACTTCCTCTTCTTGTGACGAGCTGTATAATTTCCACACTAAGAATCATAACAGCCATGGTAACTGCAAATGATTTAAGTTTGTTTAGCGCTCTAATAAAATAGGGCAGAAAAATTCCCATTGGCAAAAATGCAGCCATATTGCCGGCAAGGTTTTTTATAGGAATGATTAAATTCATGCTTCCATTGGAAATAGCTAGTACATACCCAATAATTGTTTTAAAGGGCACAAAGTTTGAGGAAAGTTTCATATATTCCATTAACGGCATGTCTGACCAAAATCCTCTCGATATAAAGAAGAGTAATACTGTTAAGGCACCTAAGTAAGAAAGAAAGCTTATTACCATGATAAATCTCATTAGCTTTTTCATTATAATCCCCGCTTAAAAATAGTCTTTGATAATAATAACATAATTTTTCCAGATTTTATTCAAAAGACTTAACTGCCAGCTATTATAATAAAACATGGGGGGATGTTTATGAAAAAGGGTTGGATTAGACTGATGGCTATGGCATTCATTATTATAAGTGCAATAACCTATTATGAATTCTTTTTGGTTCCAAAGAATTCACTTGAGCTGTATCAGGAGATTGCCTTTGCAGAAAACTTTGAAGAGGCTCAAAAAATTGTTCTGGAGGGATATGAAAACAACTTCAAGGAAGAGGATTTTGAATACATAAATAGAGCGGATACATCGCCTGATCGAATAAGCCAGTTTACACTATTGGAATATGAGAGCAAGACCCTTGTAATCATGACATCACCAGGCACTGAAAAGTTAAAAGTACTTGCCGTAGAAGAGCTGCCAGATGAATTGAGAGAATATTTTATGAAATTGCCTCAATAGATTAATAGTCATATTTAGGTAGATAAGGACATCTCTTATACAGAGTTGTTTATTTTGAAAAAGAAGCTAATATGGCTGTGTGTGGTTATAGTTTTGATTTTTACGATTTATGAAGTAATGTTAAAAAACAAAACAGTTCGTTATACGGGTGAAAACGGGGATTGGTCAGTTGTGATTAATGCTAAGCTGGCTGCACTTGAAGGAAGTCACTCCATAAAGATCCGCTATAAAGGGTCAGGGACCGTTGAGCGTGCAGATTATAGAATTTTCCCGGATGATTATGAAGGGGGCTATCCGGATTTCGATAATAAAGGAAACTATTATTGGGCGTGCAGTGACTGCGGTTATTATGACCAGAAAGACGAACTTCTTTTTTTTATTGTATGGAAGGAAAGAGGAAAAGCAGATGAAAAGGCGGGTTTTATAGATTTAAAGAGGAGCAGTTAGGAGGAAATGAATGCTGTGGGTTTTGACGCAAGATAAAAGAAGTTTAGTCAATGTGAAAGAGGTAATCGTTAAAGGTAAAACAGTGGAAGGAATAATCAGCAGGAGTTTCTTTGTATATTGGAGCAGGGTCCTGGGTGAATATGACTCTTATGAAAGAGCGTTGGAAGTGGTTAAGCAGATTCATAAAAAATTAGAGGATGAAGAAAATGGTTCAACGTCCTTTTCTATGCCTCAGTAGGGATTCAATTATATTTTGCCGTGCCTATTAGAAGCTGGGAGCGGCATTTTTTTTGGTAAAAGTGGATGGTTAATTTTATATCGAATTGGATGGTTATCTATTGGCTGGTTTACGGTATTATTTAGTTATATAAGTTTTTATAATGTATAAGAAGAGGTGCGCAGCATGGGAATAATGCTAGGGCTGGTTCTAATTATCTTAATTTTTGCTGTGGTTTCGACATTGCTGCTGACAGGCAAGGCGGATGATAACTATGGAAGTTCAACAAAACGGAACACAACCAATTTAACCCTAATATATGTGGTTATTATTTTTATCGGATTAGCTTCTCTTGGAGTTTATATTTGGCGGATCTAAATACAGATGGAGATGAAGAAAGATGACATGGGCAGTAGTGGTTCCAATTATTCTCGTTAGTTTGCTGAAAATCGTGCTGACCTGTATGCCGACCGGCACGGTTAATTGGCTGATCCGGAAATTTGAAACTCATTCCAAGCTTGATGAAAAAGAGGTTACAGTCACAATTGGTGATAATAGGCTGGAAGATGAGGAGAAACTTCAGTTTATCAATCAGTTCAATGAAGGAGTATTTATTAAGAAACATTATATCCACCCTGGGGACGAACAGCTTTTTTTACACCCTGAGATCAGTGGAACACCTATAGTTATCGAGTTTCTGGAAAGAGATGACACGCTGTTCGTATTTAGCTATAAGGACCGCATTGATGTGGTCAAACAGCGCAGAAAAAAGGTCATCGCATACAGCCTGATTTCTGATAGCCTGCAAAGCAGTTCTCTGGCAATCAAGGCCAGTTAAAATAAGAACATCAAATAGACGCCTGGATCCTTAGTGATTTAGGCTTTTTTGTGTCGGCAGGAGGGATGTAATTAACTGCAGCTTGTCGTGCTTATCATGCGTGTTGCCTTAATTCCGATGACAATTGGAAATTAGACATCTATACTAAATGTAATGAAACTGATGGAAAGGAGGAGCGCCCTTCATGAAAATTGTGCTTGACATGGACCCTCGCAACGAAGAAACATCGGTGACCATCCATTGCAAAGAAATCACCCCGGCCATCCAGGAAATCCTCGAGTACCTCAAAAAGAATGAAACCGGCCTGATTGTCGGAAAGGATGGAGAGAATCAGCACTTATTGAAGCCTGATGAAGTTCAATATTTCCGTTCAGAAGGCGACACAGTAACAGCCGCCACCCCAGAAGGGATTTTTAAAGTAAAGGAAAAACTTTATGAACTTGAACAATCCCTTCCTTCCCACCGGTTTATCAGGATATCCAAGTCTGTCATAGCGAACCTTTACGCCATGAGCCATTTTGAGCCATCCTTTAACGGGACACTCTGTGTTCACTTTAAATCGGGGGAGAAGGAGTATGCTTCCCGCCATTATGTCGGACGGATAAAGGAAATTTTAAGAATGAACAGGAGGGAGACGAAGTGAGGAAATTTTTGTACAGAAGCATGATCGGCATATTCTTTGGGGGATTCATTTCTACAGCGGCAACTATAGCCTTAATTTATTTCGGCGGTCAATCTGCGCTAGATGGGCAAAAATTTATCATAAATGCATTTGGCTTTATTTTAAGCGGCTGGCTGTTTACGGTTACTCCGCTTTATTTTGAAATCCGCTCACTTCGCCTGCCCATGCAGACAGCCCTGCACTATCTTACCGTAACGATTGTTTATTTCACACTTGGGCTTTGGATTGGCTGGATTCCGATCGGAGTAAAGAACTTTTTCATCTATCTTGCAATCTCACTATTGGTTTACGCGTTATGCTGGATCTGCTTTTATCTATACTTTAAAAACGAATCGAAGAAGCTGAATAAGGATCTGGAGTGCCTCGAATGAGAAACGGCCGTGGTGAGCAATTACGAATTTTAAGTGCAAAATGGTCATACAGGCGGCTCTGCCAATAAACGAGGAGAATATCCTGGGAGTTTTGTAAATAGACATAAGGGAAAAAAATTATGAGGTGAGGATACATGAAGATTAAGGCAATTAGTACTGCGGCATTACTTATTATTCTTTCAGCCTGCACCAGTGAACCTGACATGACAGAACAAACAGACGATGGAAAAGTCCAGAGCAGCAATCAGGAAACTGAAAACACGGAGACTGAAAATCCCGAAACCGCTCAAAAGCAAGCATTAACTTCAGAGGAAGTAATAGCTGAAACAGAAAAGCAATTAAGCACTGATGTTCCAATAAAACTGCCTGATACGCTGAACTTGAACGAGGGATATCATTTAACAGCCAAGACCGTCTCTGATCAGGACTCTTACCAAATTATTTTCTTCCAGACAAAAGATGTAATCCCAATAAACAATGCTAAATTGGATCAGTTGAGTGACGCTTCTATTCTTGCGGTTCTGTCTGGGCAGAATTATGACAGCAATGAAGCTGCCTTGGAACAAATTTCATACCAGAATTTTGAGGAGATCGGCGGAAAACCGGTTGATCTTGGATATTCCATCACAGGCTACCAGGATGCAGGGGCCGGTTCCGTATACCTTAGCTGGAATGAGGGAAGATGGGCATTTTCATTACGGGCACGAACAGAAGATCCTGATAATCTCCTGACTGACTCCAAAAAAATAGTTGAATTCTTAGAAAGCAGCACGCTGCCGGCTCCTAAAATGTATGGAACCGGCAAATTTGACACAATGAATGAGCATTCCCGCGATCAAATTCTCGTCTGGCAGGAGGACCGAACTGTCTATAAGATCGAGAAAGCTGAAGGAGCACTAAGAACACTGGAAATTGCAGCTTCCATCAAGTAGAAAAGATGCCTGTTCACTATCATAAGTAGTGCAGGCATTATTTTTTTGAAACAGTCATACTGACTGAAATTCAGCATATAGAATCATGAAATTTGCAGGTCGGAAGCCGATTTGTGCATCTTATCATACTCATCCTGCGTGTCGCCTTTCAATTGGTGACAATTGGAAATGGCACCCCTATACTGATTATATAAAGATTAAAGGAGGATCCGGATGGAAAGTGTCATTTCTGTAAAAAATTTATCTAAAAATTTTGGTGCCACCCGGGCAGTAAAGAATCTTTCCTTTACCGTTTATAAAGGGGAAATCTTCGGAATTATAGGACCGAACGGAGCAGGGAAAACGACAACACTTGAAATACTTGAGGGGATTTCTGTCCCGAGCGGAGGGGAGGTCGAAGTGCTTGGTCTTGTTCCAAGCAAACAGCTGCGTGAATTAAACAAAAAAATCGGTGTGCAGTTTCAAGCCACTTCTATTCAGAAGAATATGAAAGTAAAAGAAGCGCTGGAACTCTTTTCTTCTTTTTACGAAGGACCGACGCAAAAAGATTATTTAATAGACTTGCTTGGTTTAAGCGAAAAAATGAGCGTAAAGTTTGATGACCTATCCGGCGGCTGGAAACAGCGGGTGACCCTCGCCTTAGCCACCCTGCATGAACCAGAAATTCTTTTTCTCGATGAACCGAGCATGGGGCTGGACCCTTCAGCAAGGCGGGAAATGTGGTCATTGATCCGGCTGTTAAGGGACCGGGGCAGCACCATTGTCGTGACCACGCATTATATGGAAGAAGCTGAGCAACTTTGTGATCGGGTGGCAATGATCTACAGCGGCCAATTGAAAGCACTGAATACACCGCATGAATTGTTGAATGAAGGGGCTGCTGACTGCCTTGCCTTTACGAGTGCCGGACTTAGCCGGGAATATTTAAAATCCCTTCCTGGTGTTGAACGAGTGGAAAATAATCTGGACGAATTTAAAGTGTACTGCGATGATCAGCAGACAACAGCTTATCACATTTTCGCTCACTGCCAGGAAAAGGGGATACTTCTGGCTGACTTTAAGTTTGAGAAGGGCTCACTCGATGATTTATTTGTCCAGTATTTAGAAAAGGAGAAAATCGGATGAATGCAATTGTAAAGCTCGCCAGCCTTGAAACGAAAATGTTTTTTAGGGACCGGTTAAGCATGTTCTGGACGTTCCTGTTTCCAGTTGTCATGATTTGGCTGTTCGGTTCCATGTTTGTAGGTGATAACATGAGCCAAAAGGCTTTTGCGGAATACTTTGTTCCTTCATGGATCGGTGTCAACATAGTAACCACTTCCTTTTTCACACTGGGAACCGTTTTAACCAATTACCGGGAAACGGGTGTTTTAAGGAGGTATCAGTCAACTCCGCTTCAGCCATGGAAAATCCTCGCCGCCCATACCTTTCAAGGGACCGTTATCTTTGCTATATCTGCATTGCTTCTTATGATCTTTGGGATGCTTCTGTATGACCTGACTCTGCCAGCTTATATTGGTAGTACGCTGCTTTCTTTGCTGATCAGCATCCTGGCCTTTTTTCCGTTTGCTTTATTCCTGACATCCTTAGCTAAAAATGCACAGTCTGCAGCAGCCATCAGTTCCTTATTCCTGAACCTGATGCTGTTCCTCTCAGGTGCGACCTTTCCTCTTGAGATGATGCCATCAGTCCTTCAATACGCAGCTAAAATCCTTCCGCTTTATTATGTGATTCAATTGCTGAGGGGGACATGGACCGAAGCGCCAATAACTGAATATGGATTTGAGACAGCTGTTTTGATTGGGATTGCTATCGTGTCTGTTGTGCTTGCTGTGCGGTTCTTTCGGTGGAGCGGGAAGTAAGCCCTAATAGATTGGGGTATTTTTCATTACATGAACATATTGAGTTTACAAATATTTGTTAATATTTATATAATTACTTAATTATAGTTATAAAGGTGGTTATGAACATGGAAATCTATCAAGCATCAATGGAGGATCTGGAGGGAGTTTCCGCATTATTTAATTTATATCGAGTATTTTACAAACAAACACCCGATTTGGTGGCAGCAGGCGATTACGTAAAAGAACGCTTAGATAAGAAGGATTCTGTCATATATGTAGTGAAGAAGGAAGGAAAGTATCTTGGATTTACTCAGCTTTACCCAACTTTTTCATCTATATCTATGAAAAGAGCCTGGATCCTGAATGATTTGTATGTGGATGAAGAGGCAAGGAAACAGGGAATAGGGGAAAAACTCATAGACAAAGCGAAAGAGCTAGTTGCTGATACAGGTGCGGTAAGTATCAGCCTCAGTACGGCTCCTGATAATTTTTCTGCTCAAAGACTCTATGAAAAAATCGGGTTTAAGCGGGATGAGCAATTTTATCATTATGAATTGAGTATTTAATGGAATCTTAAAAAGGCATGGATTTTCCATACCCTTGGATCCATTTAAGTATCAATAGAATTATGGTTAATATTTATGGATATTTTATTTTTTTTTCTCTTTGTATTATCTGGATTCTAGTAATTTGTATTAAGTTTTGAGGGCTCTCTTTTTTCAGGGGGCCCAATTACCACACTCTTTAATTGATGACAGGGCATCTGCTATTTTACTGGAATCCACACCATAGGCCATCTGAAAAACTTCTGGAGGAGTCAGGCGCAATTTGTTGATCCTGATACGAAGAAGCTGCACAGGGTCTCTTTCGAAAAAACATTATCGCTTGTGTCAAAATAAAGATTTGGGGTTCCGCTAGTTTTCTCTATGTTTGTATTATCGGGGGAATTCTGCATTACCTATTTATAATGAAAAAACGCCTGAAAATCAGGCGTTTTTTCATTATTCGAGATTATTCAGAGCCTCAGCAAACCGCTTAATCCCTTCATGGATGTTCTCTTCATTTTCCCTGCCAAACGTAAAACGCACGAATCCATTCTCAGATCCCATGGTTGTTCCGGGAACATAGATGACACCCCGTTTAATTGATTCCTCAAGCAGCTGATTTTCATTGTGATCTTTTTTGATCCGGCACCAAAGATGGATTCCACCTTGCGGAGTGCTGAATTCCACTTGGTCTTTCAGGAAATGATCCAGGCTTGAAACAATTGAGTTTCTCCGCTGCTCCAATTGCCTGGCTAGAAATTTTAAATGTGACTCAAAGCCTGCGGACTCAATAAAATCATTCGCAACCCATTGCGAATAGCTTCCATGACCGAAATCCACCTGCTGCTTAGCATCAGATAACCTCTCAATTACTGATCTGGGGCCAATGATCCAGCCGATTCTGAGCCCGGAAGCGACAATTTTGGTCAGAGAGCTTATATATAAAACAATGCCGTTGTAATCCAGGGATTTGAGTGTATTCATTTTTTGGCCGGTAAAGGATGTTAGGCTGTAAGGATCATCTTCTACCACCGGAATCCCGTATTCAGAGGACAATTCAAGAATTTTTCTGCGCCTGTCTTCAGGAAGCAATGTGCCTGTTGGGTTCTGAAAAATAGGATTTAAAAAGATCATCTTAATTCGATGCTTTTTATATAAGGCTATAATATCATCAGGATTTACTCCATCCTTGCCTGTTTTTAAATAATAAGTTTTGACTCCGGCTGATTTAAAGATTGGCAGGCTGTAGTGATAAGAGGGATCCTCGATGGCAACAGAGTCCCCGGGTTTTAAGAGGCATTGGACGACAAGGTGCAGGGCCTGTTGGGCACCGGATGTAATAAGTATGGAAGAAGGGCTGGTCTCGATGTCCCGGAACTTTTTTACATGGTCAGTCAGTGTTTTTCTCAGGATTTCATTTCCCTGATGGTGATCGTACCCCAGTGTCCCGATAAAAGAGCGATTGGAAGTAATCTCTCTTAGCGAAGCCAAAGGAAAGAGGTCCTGGGAGAGTTCACCGCTGGCCAGGTTGATCAGTTTTGTCTCTGCCAGTTCTTTATGGATCCTTTGTGTCACTGGCAAATTGGGCAAAAAGGAGCCTGCTTCAATATACCGGTTCCAGCTTGGAATACGTCTTTTGGCTATTCCCCAAATATCTTTGCTGACCATCGTACCGCTTCCCCGATTTCGTTCAACGATCCCGTTTGACTCCAGTTCATCATATGCAGCAACAACCGTGCTTCTATTGATATCAAACTGTTTTGCTAATCCTCTTTCTGAAGGCAGCGGTTTGTCAGGAGGGAATGTGCCATCTGCTATTCCGTTTTCTATATACATCGCCAGCTGCTTATAAATAGGTGTTTTTGATTTTCTATCAGGTTTCCAATCCAATTGAAACATCCTCTTGTAAAATGATTTATGTAATATTATATCAGCTCTTAAAAAAAATATCGGCTGCAGGATTGAGTAAAAGTTCATGTTGACTTTTACAACTGTAAATATTATTATTACAGTATATCCTGTAGCATAAATGAATGCATCTTAAGTTGCGTATTAACTGTAATTTTTATTATTACATTTTTATAAAGATGAATACAATAGAGGGAGTGTTTTTTAAATGGTGAATTTATTCTTATCATCAAGCTGCGGTTCCTGCCGGAAAGCCCGGGCATGGCTTGAGGAGCATCAAATAGAGTATGTTGAACGGAACATTGTAACAGATCCGCTTACAGTGGATGAAATTAAATCGATTCTGCGCCTTACAGAAAATGGGACTGAGGAGATTATTTCAACTAAATCAAAAGCGTACCAGGAGTTAAACGTGAATATCGATTCCATGCCGCTAAAAGAGTTATATCAATTGATTATCGATAATCCGCAAATGCTTCGCAGACCGATTATTCTGGATGAAAAAAGACTCCAGGTCGGCTTTAACGAGGACGAAATTCGCAGCTTCCTTCCACGGAAGTTTCGCACGTTTTCATACAATGAACTGCAAAGATTGGCAAATTAACCAGACTGTAAATTCTTGACAAGTCAATCTGTAACACTTAGTATTACAGTACAGTATGAGAAAATATAGGAGGCCGGCCATGAATAGCGATTTTACTCTTGCCATTCACAGTCTAACTTATCTCGCCCTGCAGCTGGATCGCATGTCAACGAGCGATGCGATTTCTGAAAGTGCAGGTGTCCATCCGGTCCGCATCCGAAAAGTCCTGAGTTTATTAAAAAAACATGGATTTATTAAATCAAAAGAGGGAACGGGCGGCGGATTTATTTTTGCCCGGGATTTAAGCGAAGTGAATCTTTGGGATATTTATAAGATTACTTCTGAAGGGGCACTGCAGCCCAAGTGTCCGGATTCAAATGAAGCGTGTGTAGTTGGTGCAAATATGCAAAGAGTTCTGATCAATATCTTTCTAGGTGCAGAGGAACATTTAGGTGAATATTTAAAGCACTATACATTAAAGGATATTGTTGATTTGATTTATAAAGAAAATTAATTGGGAGCTAACAAGCTTTCCATTCGTTAAAATGTAATTAAAAATATTACAGTTTTAAAATCTAATTTAAGTAGGTGAATAAATATGATGTCCAACAATAATGCCATTTTAAAAGCGGGAGATTGGATTAAAGGAAAATCCCATGAAGGGGAATTAATCGTTGGCTATATCGAAACCCTTGAAGAAGGAATTATTAAGACAAAAGTTATTTCAAGTGATAATAAAACCATTGAAGGTAAAATCATTCCCCTGCTTAGCAAACAGGTTAAGAAGATGCCGGCAGCAAAAGTAGCCAATAAAGAACAGATCCATTTCCTGATTGACCTTGCGCTTTCCACTGGAGATGAAGAATGGTTTTTTGAATTGACCTCGAAGCTTAACTCGATGAGAGAACTTGTGAAGGATATTAAATAAAATCTGGGGAAGTGCCTGTGTCCGTCTGCTTATAAGCAGGCAGATTCAGGCACTTTTTTTTATATTGCCTTACAGATTTGTGCATTCTGGCTGTCCATGCGATTCCTTATTATTTCTGTCAGCTTTGGTTCTGCATGAAAATAACCGTATTGGGTGCTTCCTTGTCTGCAGGTCATAGGAACAATATCAAGAAGTGAATCTAAAAGTAATATATTAGAAAGTGATATAAAAAAATCTATAAAAATTTCCAATTTATTTGGAGGAAGATGGATATTGGTTTCGAATATGTACAGGTAGGTATTATTAAAAATTCATATTAACAGCAGATTTTTGGAACGGAGCTGCAGCTAGCTGTTTTTCCGTTTTACATATTGTTGATCAATCTGGTTAAGAAGAATGAGCAGGGATGGTATGTATGAAAAAGGAGCGGCTATAAGATGGGCGTCAGTCAAATGTTTGCAAGAAAAATAATAGCTGCATCGATTTCAGGGTCACTGTTCGCGGTTGTGTTAGGTCTGATTCTAACGGATCCGTTTGTTGGAGAAGCTAGTTCGGCTGGTGAATACTTTCAGGGAACTATACTATCCATTCCCTTCTATCTTTTATACAGCTTCCCGGTTATTTTGGTTTATGGCACATTAACTTCTGCAGTTAGTGACTTATTAGCCTTTTTTATTTCGAACCGTACCAACAGGAAACTGGAATTATACATTTCATTAATCCTGCATTTGCTTTTTGGATCAATTCTGTTTGGAGTGAGTTTAGCAGCTGCTGTGTTATTTTTTATTACGGATTATATTTTACGCCGCAAACAATTCGGCAGCTGGAGATATGCTTTGAAATCATTAGGGTTGCCTGTTTTTGTTTGGATTGTGTTTATGGGTGGCGTGTATGTTATAGATGCCTCCATATTGAAATGGTAAGAATTACCGATTGTTTTGATAAGTAGTTCTTCTGAAAAAGGCGGCTATTTTTATTGCTTTCAATTTTTATTAATACCCTTAGTAAAGAGGTGGAAAAAATGATCTTAATTCTTTTTGCTATTATTCACATTGTAATTGGGTGTGCATTCATTTATACACACGGTAAATTGCCAAAAGCGATATCCACATTTGCATTCGTTTTTCTTACTATGAGTTGTCTTTATTGGGGAGCAGTGTTAATCAATTTTGCTAGTTAGTCAGCTGCCAGAAGGGCGGCTTTTTATTTTTTGGAACGATAGATCAGAGGGTGATTTGATGAATAAGACAAATATGAAAAAATACTTTAAGAGAATGTTATTTATATTATTGATGTCAGCTTTTGTTTATAGCATTTATATAAATCTCGGATACAGGCACTATATAAAACAAAGCTAGGAAAGGAATTATGAAAACTTGAGGCTATAGCTGCAATAGGCGAAAATTCGGCTTACTGGCTTGAGAAATTTGTTTAGATACCTATTGAGAAAGAAGATAAATGGAAAGACGAGTTGTTTAATTCGTGGAGGGTTGTGAAAGGAGAGAGCAGAAGTATCAATTCCTATTTGTCTGCCATATCTGTTTTTGATATGGGGGATGATGGACCTGATTGGAACTTGCTTCAATATAGCTTGTTTCGTGTTGATGGGTTTATAAATGGCATGACGGATAAGTTTCTAAAAATCAATCATATCGTATGAGTTAGGAAGAAACAGAAAGGATGGACGCGGTTAGTACAGTGTATAGAATTGTTAGCGAAGAACTGGAAAAGGAGTCTGTCAGTATAGAAAGGATCCTGGAATCCATAAAGGAACCGATGCTGGTTATAGATGATAATTATGCGGATACTCTTGAAAGGGCAGATTGTAAAAAAGAGGGGGATTTTATGTCATTTGATCAATGCCGGGATATTGCTTCATTAATGACAGGCTTTACGAAACCCTGGTTCGTTGCAGGCGGGGGGGCTATTGACCTTTTCGTTGGCCGGGAAACAAGAAATCATTAGGATATTGAGATCGCGATATTCCGTAAGGACCAGTTATACCTAAAGAAATATCTGAAAGAATGGGACTTTAAAAAGGTAATTAAAGGCGAAGTCCATTCTTGGCAAAATGAGCATTTAGAGCTGCCGGTACATGAAATACACGCTTCTAATAACTTAAATGGTGGTAGAATAGAAATTCTCTTAAATGAAAGGGAAGATCAGGTATGGAGGTTTAGAAGGGATATGCGCATTTCTCTGCCCATCAATTCAGTTTGGAGCTATTCAAAAACTGGTATTCCTTATTTAAATCCGGAAATTGTATTATTATTCAAAGCTAAAAACACAAGAGATAAAGATCATTTAGACTTTATAGCAATAAATGATTACCTCGATGCTGAGAAAAAACATTGGCTTCGAACCGTTTTAGAGACACATGAACCGGGACATAAGTGGATTAAATCTCTGTTCTGATTCGCCTAATGAAAACGGATGAAAGCTCAAATGACCCCCACAAAACGTGGGGGTATGGTCACCATCTATAAACACTTTCACATGTATTAGCTTGGGGTTCATAATAGCAATGCTGTTTAAATTGCCCAGAGAAAGGCTGATCGTACCATGTTGGCGGACATGGAGCATACGGATTGAAATACCAGAGAGCAAACTTAGAAGGATGCTGCCTCCAAAAGTCTAAGGTTTGTTTGGCCAATCGTTTCTCTACACTTCTGGCCCTGTTGTAAAAAACATTTCCTTTCTGTACGGCTTCAAAAGAATAATTTCCTCCCTGCACTTGAAATATCACTTGAGGTATTGTCCTGAGGCCGACAAAATCGAGACAATTAGCCTTTCTTCGATTGACTATAACATTTCCGACCATAAGCATCCCCAGTTTTCCTTCACCTTCGGCTTCCGCCCTCATCATTCTTGCCATTAAAGCCACGTCACTGTCGGTATATTGTACTCTTGGCACTTTTTATCACCTCTAAAAGAATTGTATTAAGAAATCCTGTAAACATGATAACGGGTTCAAAGGAAGAAATATTAATTAGGGGTGCAAACCGCATTGCGTTCAGCACCCCCTTATTACGGATATTTAAACAGTTAGTGTGGCTTAACTGCTTCGAGTTCTTTTTAAATAAGCTACCTAATTTATATGCTGTCTCCGTTTGAAACATGCGAAAAAAGGGCGTTTGATGAAACTTTTTATATGGAAATCCGTACCATTACTTAGGGGTGGTTATCTTGAAAACTCAAAATGATAAAGGTGCAGTAAGCCTGAAAAAATTATTATATGTTTTAGGCCTATTTATTTTCGGGGGCGCCACTGCCTTCAAAGGAAGAAACCAAAGAATTTCTCCTGTTTATTTTGGGAAGTGCACTAATCTATTATTTTTTAGTAAGTGTCTACTTCATAGGCGGATTATGGAGGAAGGTTTTTTATGCGATTTTAATTTTGCTATGCGGGTTTAGTATATTAATGGTTTTTTATTTGATAACACATTCAATACCTCACTAATATTTAGAAAGGTGGAGATAAATTGAGCAGGTCAATAAAAATCAGCTGTTTTGTATTCCTGCTGTTTTTGATAACCGGCTGCAGCCGCTCTGATTCAGATCCGGCAACTTCCCAAAAAGCAGTTTCAACTGAAGAGAGTAATCTAAAAAACTTTAAAACAGACGATGGAAAAATCTCCTTTGTTACTTTTAACAAAGGAGATTTGTCTGAAGATACATTAGAAGCAATTAAAGAGGAAACCCTCCATTACTACAATCAACTGCAAAAGAAAAATTTTTCAATTTCTTCCCCATCCAAAATATATTTACATCTATATTGATTCTCCCTTTGGGAAAGGATCTTCAGAAGAATCCGCAAAGCTGGCAATGCAATTTGTTTACCTGCATTGGGGGGTATCTGCATGGGCGTGTTATGCAGTTGTAGGAGTCTCCTTAGCTTTTTTCCAATTCCGCAAAAAGCTGCCGGCATCACTGAGTTCTGTTTTTTATCCATTAATAGGCGACAAAATCAGGGGCCCTTTTGGCAAACTGATTGATGTCGTTGTCATTCTTTCCATTGTCATTGGCATAGCTACATCGCTGGGATTTGGAACGCTTCAAGTGAATAGCGGTATGAATTATTTGTGGGGTATTCCGGTAAGCTTTTATACCCAAGTTGCTATTATTCTCGTTGTAAGTTTTATTTATGTCGGCTCCACTGTTTCAGGTCTTCAGGGAGCGATGAAGCATTTGTCCAACCTTAATATGCTGCTGGCATTTGCGCCTATTGGCATTCATATTGTTTCTTGGACCAACCCAATCCATCTTAAAGATCTTTTTTCAAGGAATAGGGGATTACGCCCAGAATTTTATAGGGATGTCGTTTAGGACTGAGCCCTATAGTGATGGAACATGGATTGCTAGCTGGACACTGTTTTATTTTGGCTGGTGGATCGCCTGGGCTCCGCTTGTCGGCAGTTTCGTAGCCAGAATTTCAAAGGGCAGAACCATCAAAGAGTTTATGATCGGGGCCATCTTTATCCCTGTTGCAGGAGCATTCTTCTGGTTCGCCGTGATGGGCGGATCCGCCATTGATCTTATTCAGAATATGGGCGAAACAGCGATTGCAACGGCGGTTTCCACCGATGTAACCTCTGCTTTATTTAAGTTTTTCAATTATTTTCCAATGAATGTCTTTTTAAGTATTTTAGCTATGGTACTTGTACTTGTTTTCTTTATAACTTCTGCGAATTCTGCTGTTTTTGTATTAGGGATGATCAGTGAAAATGGAAACCCTAATCCATCTCACTCAACAAAAGTCATATGGGGGATTGTAATTGCTGGGGTGTCTGCTGTATTAATTATGACAGGCGGTCTATCCGGCTTACAGTCAGCCCTGGTTGCTACATCTATCCCGTTAGCCATTCTCATGCTTGTCATGTGCTACTCCACTTATAAGGGCTTAAAAGATGAGCCTATCGTTAAAAGTATAAGAAAGAAAGCCGCTGCTAAAAAGGCATAATCGGGGACAATAGGACAGGTACACTGTCCCTGATTGCACAAAAGATTAGAAGGAATGCAATGTGCCTGCTCCCTTTAAAGGGACAGGCGCTGCGTTTTATCTCTCCTTAACCGGCTTATTTAAAAATACTGGTGCTGGTATTCTCATTGTTGTTATTCCAGGCCTGCTTTTAAGTGCAGAGAATAAGAAACAACCCGCAATGACAATGATGCTTCCGACCGCTTGTATCCAGTTCATGACCTCTCCTAAGAAGATAAAAGCTAAGATGGCTGTGAAAATCGGATTAAAGTTTAGGAACAGGCCGGAAGTGCTTGGTCCCAGCTGGTTGACCCCGATGTTCCAGAGCACCATGCATAGGACTGTTGAAATCAGACCCGTATACAAAATGGATAAAAGAAATGAAGCGCTGACATCTGTAACGGTGAAACCAGCAGTATTGAACGGCAAAAGCACAAGAAGGCCAAATATGCCTGAGTATAAGATGGACATCATGGGTGTAACGAAAGACATGGCCCATTTGCTGCAGACCGAATAGATTCCCCACATGCCCACTGCGGCCATCATATAAAGATCCCCATTATTAAACTGCAGTGAGACCAGCATCTCCAGGCTTCCTTTTGAAAGGACCAGCAGTACGCCAAACAATGAAACGAACATGGACATGAGCTGCAGTATGTTTATTTTTTCTTTTAGAAAAATGAAAGAGAATGCAGCAATGGAAAACATATTTAATGTAGAGATTAAGCCAACGCTGGTGGCCGATGTTTTTTCCAGTGCCATGAATTGCAGTGCCTGGAACAAGGCTACTCCCGTGATGCCCATTAGCAATAATGGCAGGATGGCATTTTTCGGAGGCAGCAGCCGTTTCTCTTTATGCCAGACAAGAGGAACGAGACAGATAATGGCGATGGCCCATCTTAATATGGTTAAGGTAATAGGAGATGCGTGATCCACGAGCGTTTTTCCTACAATAAAATTTCCGCCCCAGAGAAAACTTGTTAACAGAAGGAGAAGATAATAGTTCACGTCATTTAGCTCCTTTTCAGAGCCATTGTGCACAATGACATTGTTTATATGAATAATTTTAACATTTATTAATTAAAACAAAAGATAATTTTGTATAATAGGATTAATTCGAAATAATTAAAAGTATATTAGATTAATAGTATAGAAAATTCATCCTGAGTAGTGATTTGATCAGTGTTTTGGAATAATTGAAAAGGGCTGATGGATAGTGGAATCGATTGTAAGCAAGGTATTAGATCACCTGGATATAAAAATATTGGATTTGCTCCAAAAGGACTCGCGGATTAGCAATCTGGAACTGTCGAAAAGGGTGAATCTGTCTGCTCCAGCTGTACACGCAAGGATTAAGCGTTTGGAAGCGGAAGGGTATATCCAAAAGCATGTGGCTATTTTAAGCCATGAGAAGCTGGGCTTTGATTTATTATGCTTCGTGTTCATGAGCACCAACATGCACCAGGCTGAAAAACTGGAATCTCTTGAAAAAACGCTGGAATCCATGAAGGAAGTTTTAGAATGTCATTGTTTAACAGGGGAGTATGATTATCTATTGAAAGTAGCCTGCAGGGATCGCAAGGGGCTGGAGATGTTTATCAGGAAGCTGAATGAATTGGGAATCACGAAGATTCAGACCAGCCTGGCACTTAGGGAGATTAAGGATTCGACGGTGCTGCCGATACAGGAGTAGCGTCTTTAACGAAAACTTGAAACCTCTTCCAATAATTAATGTAGAAAGCAGGAACCAAGGTCAGGAGGGATTAATTTGACAAAAAAGCTCGTGCAGCCCGAAATACGTTATTATGTGCTTTTTGCGCTGTAATTGGTTCTGTGATCGGATTAGTGGCTTATGTGAATGATTGGATTTAATCCATGGAAATTATTGATACTATTCCGTTTTTTATGCACAGCTATCAGCCTTCAGTAGAAGAAATGATGAGGTGGAATCATGAATGATCATAAAGATAAACCTAATGCAGGCTTTACACTGTTTAAACCAACAGGTGTACGCCATGAATTTCCTCTTGTCGACTTAGTGAAACAACGAGTGACGGGAACTGTTCTTTACAAGAATAAAATATATATGACCGTTGTTGTTGACGTAAAGGCAGATACAGTACAAGTTCAAGGAGACACTGCTGATTTAGGGGATTTAGCCATTAGCAGAGAGTCTTACATTGATATGTTCAAAGATCAGGCTAAGTTTTTCATTGATAACCATATTTCTAATCCGCAGGAGTATTATGATGAACTGATTAATAATCCTTCCGAGTAATTGGATGACGGGCAGCATGTATTTCCAAGGGCAGTGTTTAAGGTGCAATTAATCAGGAAAAATACATATAAGTACATGTGCAGGGGAGGAAGCAAAAATGCCTTATGATAAACTAAGCGATCTGCCTGATTCCGTCAAGGATAATCTTCCGCATCACGCTCAGGAAATTTTTAAGGAAGCGTTTAATTCTGCAAGTGAAGAATATAACGAGGAAGAAACGGCCTTTAAGGTTGCCTGGAGTGCAGTGAAGAAGAAATATGAGAAGAATAATGATGATAAATGGGTGAAGAAGGAAGAGTAAAAAGCTTTTACAGAAAAAGGTGTCCCGTTTTCAGGGCACCTTTTTTATTCATCCTCAACCGCTTCATTCTCCACATATCTCTTCAAGTTCTGGTATTGCTCTTCAAATACAAATTTAGCTGTCCATCCTAAAAGTTTGGTTGTCAGCTTATAGAAGAAGTTGCTTGGAACAAGACTTGCTTCCACAATCAATCGCGTTCCGTCATGTTCTCTTGATAAGAGATACTTTGAAATGCTTAAGCCTTCTTTGGAATGAGAGTGCATAACAACTTTATGAGGAGCTTCATATTCAATCAATTCGGAATCGATTTTGATGATTTTTTTATCCAGTTTCTGAACAGTGACAAACTTGGTGCCAGGCTCTGGGACCGGTTTATTTTCCTTATTGTCATAAATGTTTTCGATAAGCATAGTATTCCATAGCTTTATTTTTTCATCATCATCTACGTATTTGAAAACCAAGTCAATCGGGGCATGGATAACATCTTCATATCTGTAAACCAGCATTTCTTTCATCTTAAAATCCTCTTTCTTTCTAGTTATTCAAAGGCATCATAATAGTTTTTTCGGCAATAATTTCCTGTTGTTAAACTCATAAATGCATCGATTAACTTATTTAAATTTTCTGAAACTAAACAAACCATCATCCGTATATAAAATTAAGGGGTGATGGAAATGTCAGGAGTCATTATAATTGGTTTACTTCTTATTATCATGATCGTTATTGGTGGTTCCAGACCATCGAATCGTTCTTATGCCAGCGGTAAAAGTCATTCTTCCTATCACCATACAGGAGACTATAGCAGTTCACATAACTGTGATAGTTTTGGAGGCGGCTTTGGTGGAGATGGCGGAGGATGCGATTAGTCATTTGTTTTTTACCATCTGTATGCAAAATTTAAAGATTGTTTTAAATTCCATAATACAGAACCCGCCAATCAGGGCGGGTTTTATTTATTCACTAACTTTTTTACTGATTCTTAATCTCTTCTTTAAAAACTCTTTAGAATTTCTTCCTATACTGTGTTTATTGAAAGATAAGGAGGAAGTTAAATTGAAAGAAACAATGTCGATAATGTTTTCAATTCCATCATGGTATGTACTTCTGCCAGCCGCTTTACTGGGATTAATGGGGCTCTGGATCTGGACGAGGTGCCGTAAGGAAAAGGTAAGGCCGTTACAAATTGCCGTTCTGATATCCTTGGGAATCTACTTGCTTTGCGTCCTGCACCTGGTGTTTTTCCCAATTGATGTGAATATAGGGATTTATGCAAATCGGACGCCGTGGTATAAGGCAATCAATTTTATTCCCATTTTGACAATTGATCTGAAAACGTTTTTGTTAAATATTATTATGCTGATTCCTTTTGGCATGTATTTACCGTTTATAATAAAGTCGAAAGGCAGTGCTAAGAAAGCTGCAAAGCTTGGATTTCTGCTGAGTGCTTCCTTTGAGCTTCTGCAGCTGATCATACGGGTAACACTGGGAAGCGGAAGAAGCACGGATATCAATGATTTGCTTGCGAATACTCTTGGAGCAGTTATTGGATATCTGATTGTTAAGCGCATGTTTAAGGTATCTCCTTTAAATAGTATTCTCAAACAGTTTCAGCTTTAGCTGATGGGAGGAAACAGGCAATGACAAGAATCCTGATCGTTGATGATGATCGGCAAATTGCTGATTTGATAGAAGTATATCTGAAGAATGATGGCTATATCATTGATAAAGCCGGGGATGGCATAGAAGCACTTAAGAAACTGGAACAGGCTTCTCCTGACCTGATTGTTTTAGATATCATGATGCCGAAGATGGATGGACTTGAATTTTGCAAATATGTCAGAAAAAACAATCAGGTGCCGATCCTGATGGTCAGCGCCAAGGCAGAGGATATGGACAAAATCATGGGTTTAATGACTGGTGCCGATGACTATATGATTAAGCCGTTTAATCCCTTGGAGCTGGCAGCGAGAGTAAAAGCATTGCTCCGCCGGGCAAATTATAAAACAACCGGAAAAGATGATGATGTATTATATATCGGATCTCTCGCCATTGAAAAGCGGAGCCATGGCGTTACCGCTGAGGGAAGCGAAATAAAACTAACAGCGCGTGAATTTGAGATTTTATATTTGCTGGCTAAGAATCGCGGCCGTGTGTATGCATCGGAGGAAATTTTTGAAAAGGTCTGGAATGAACCTGGTGAAGGCTCAAACAAGACTGTCATGGTTCATATCAGCAATCTTCGCGAAAAACTGGAAGCGGCCGTGCCGGGTGAATCGATCATTCAGACCGTTTGGGGAGTGGGGTATAAAATTGAAAAATAATATTATGAATCTGCTGCGATATCTGCCTAAGTGGAAAGTCATGATGTATATCCTGCTGTCACTTTTCCTGGCGGTGGTTATAGGAGCTGTTCTCCTGCCGGCAGTATGGTTTTTAGAGGACAATACCAGATTTTTTGAGAGCCTGTTTTTCATCCTATCCTATTTTCGTGAATTCATCTTCCTTGTTTTCTATCTTTTGGCCACCGGGTTATTTTTGCTGATATTTTATCAGTTTGAGCGGAAACGATATCTTGCCATTAATCTTATTAAAGTGACAGAGGATGTTCAGCAATGGGTGAGGCAGGAGTATGCTTCAGAAGGTTTTTGCGTGCAGCCTGAATTTCAGGCACTCGCAGATGGCATACAAAAGATAATTGAAAAATCGGAGGAAGCAATTAAGGAAGTCAAAAGAACAGAGCAGCTAAAAAATGAGCTTGTAACGAGTGTAGCTCACGACTTAAGGTCCCCGCTTACGTCCATTATAGGATATCTGGATCTTATTAATAATGACCGGTACAGTAATGAGGTCGAGCTTCGCCACTATGTTCAAATCATTCATGATAAGACATCAAGCTTATATGCGTTAATTAATGATATCTTTGAATTCACTTATATGCAGAACCAGCAGATCAAGCTGCATAAGGAAGTTATTAATATCGAGGAAATGCTTAATCAGCTGGCCGTACAGACAAAGGTGCAATTGGAAGCAGCAGGAATGGAGTTCCGATTATTTTCATCTGTTAATGATCCTGTTGTAGAGGGGGATGGGGTAAAGCTGGCCCGTGTATTCGAAAACCTTATCCAAAATGCAATCCGCTATGGAAGTGACGGCAGGTATCTGGATGCTGCGATACATGATAGAAAAGACATGATTGAGATTGAAATTGCTAACTATGGCCAGGCCATACCGCGCATTGATATTCCGCATATCTTTGATCGCTTTTACCGCGTTGAAAAGTCACGATCCCAGTATACAGGTGGTTCGGGTTTGGGACTGGCGATTTCCAAAAGCATCGTCGATCTTCATAGCGGGTACATAGATGTGGAGAGTGCACCAGGGAAAACGGCTTTTACGATAAGATTATTCAAGAAGTATAGAAGTAAGTGAGCAAAAGTGTGTTAATCCTCGATTAACGCATTTTTTAAATGGCTGACTGCGGCCTGATCGGAGAATATGCAGGAAATATTGGCCGGCTGGCCTGGTAAGCCATAGCCGCGAAAGGGAGTTAATAGTGAATAGTATCATGATAAGAAGGCCAAAAGCAGAGGATGTAAGAGTGCTAAATAGTTTCTTTAGAGTGGTAATAACCGATACGTTTCTTAAAGAAGGTATTGGTGATTTGCTGGAAGACATGGAAAAAGAAATTATAGCCAAGAAAAACTATTTGAATATGGATATGAAAAGCGGCGGTAAGGAACGGTATTTTCTAATCGCTTTACTTGGCGATAAAATCGTTGGTTCAATAGAATACGGTCCAGCCAGTGAGCTAATAATCAGAGGTTCGGATCAGGCACTTAATGGCTTTTATGAAGTGGGTACAGTCTTTGTACATCCTGACTATCAGAAAAAAGGCATAGGCAATCAATTGTTAGCATCAATGTATTTGACCTTAAGGAATAAAGGGGTAGAAGAATTCTGTTTAGATTCAGGATATAAACATTCACAAAAAGTCTGGAGAAGAAAATTTGGAGAACCGGATTATTTGTTAAAGGATTATTGGGGAGAAGGGGCTCATCATATGATTTGGCGAATCAAGGTTAATTCTTTTAATAATCTTGCCTAGCTGTTTAGTAGACAACTCCTTTTGCAGGTTAATGGCTAATTGTCACTCTCCTTAAAAAGAAGGCCCTGTTAGCGATATTTCAATTTCAAAAGACCAGCCAGATATTTTCTGGCTGGTCTAGTATTGTAAATGAAAATTTAACGGAATAAAACTTAATTGTTAACTATTTCTCCTGTTACTGGCATCCGAATTTCACTATATGTTTTTTTGGGCACTTTTGCAATTGAACGTATTTTCAGCGTTGGCGGCAGAATGATGAAAAGGGTTGAAAACGGTTTCAATTCCATTGAACTGCTGCAGCTGCGAATATATGATACGGATAGAAGGTTAAAGCAGTAAAGCTTCTCATCAAGATAAAGGGGGTCAGTATCAATGAAAAAAGCTTTTGAAAAGGCACAGCAATTTGGTAAATCGTTTATGCTGCCAATAGCTGTTTTGCCGGCAGCAGGTTTATTATTAGGAATTGGCGGAGCGCTGTCTAACCCGAATACGGTTTCAGCTTATCCATTTTTAGATATCAGCTGGCTGCAAGCCATTTTTACGATCATGAGTGCGGCAGGTTCAATCGTATTTGCCAACTTGCCGATCATATTTGCGGTAGGGGTAGCGATCGGTTTAGCCCGTTCAGATAAAGCAACGGCTGGTTTAGCAGCCATGATCGGTTATTTTGTTATGAACAGTACTATCAGTGCACTGCTTTCGTTAACCGGAGACCTGGCCAAGGATAACCTGGCAGGAGCAGGTCAAGGTCTGGCTGTCGGGATTCAGACTTTGGAAACTGGTGTATTTGGCGGAATTATCATCGGGATTACAGCAGCTGCCCTGCATAATAAATACAATAAAATTCAGCTGCCTCAAGTGTTAGGATTCTTTGGGGGTTCTCGCTTTATTCCTATAGTCGTTTCATTTGCTTCGATTTTTGTAGGAGCGATTCTATTTGTGATATGGCCTTATTTCCAGGCGTTAATCAATGGGCTTGGGTCAGTGGTTACAGGCACCGGGGAAATCGGAACCCTTTTCTATGGATTTATTTTACGTATGCTTGGACCGCTTGGCTTGCACCATATTTTTTACCTTCCTTTCTGGCAAACCGCTCTCGGCGGAACACTGGAGATTGGCGGAAAATTAGTCAGCGGTACACAAAATATCTTTTTTGCACAATTGGGTGACCCATCGACTGAACAATATTACGAAGGGGTATCCAGATTCATGTCAGGCCGTTTTATTACAATGATGTTTGGCCTGCCGGGAGCCGCATTGGCCATCTACCATTGCTCTAAAAAGAAAAACAGAAAAGTGGTAGCAGGTATTTTGCTATCAGCAGCGTTAACATCATTCCTGACTGGTATCACAGAACCTCTTGAATTTAGCTTCCTGTTCGTGGCACCTCTTCTTTATTTAGTGCATGCGATTTTCGATGGTTTAGCTTTTATGATGGCAGACATTTTCAATATTACGGTCGGTCAAACCTTCTCAGGGGGATTTATTGATTTCATTTTATTTGGAATTCTTCAAGGTGCTGATAAAACAAATTGGCCATATGTATTGATGGTAGGTATTCCATGGTTCTTCCTATACTACTTTACGTTTAAATTCCTAATCAGAAAAAAGAACTTCAAAGTTCTTGGACGTGAAGATGAAGAACAGGCAGCAGAGCAAGTTTCAGCTACAGACCGTGCCAAAACAATTGTAGAAGGATTAGGCGGAACAAATAATATTGATATTGTTGATTGCTGTGCGACTCGTCTGCGGGTAACTGTTAAAGATGATTCCCTGGTAAAAGATGATGTCATTAAACAGACTGGATCAAAAGGAATTGTGAAAAAAGGAACGGGTGTTCAAATTATTTATGGACCTCAAGTCACCATTGTTAAAAACGAAGTAGAAGAGTATTTAGGTCAGTAATAAATAATAAGGACGTGTTTTTAAATGCATCAAGTGCTGGAACAGATCAAAAATGGACTAATCGTATCCTGTCAGGCTTTAGATGGAGAACCGCTTCATAGTCCGTTCATTATGGGACGCATGGCATTGGCTGCAAAGGAGGGAGGAGCCGCTGGCATTCGGGCAAACTCCGTCCCTGATATTAGGGAAATTAAAGAACTGGTCGATCTTCCTGTGATCGGTATCATCAAACAGGTATACAAGGACCATCCTGTCTTTATTACACCAACCATGAAAGAAATCGATGCCTTAGCTGAGACGGGTGCCGAAATCATTGCAACAGATGCAACTAATCGGATCCGGCCGGATGGCAGGGATTTAGAATCGTTTTATAAGGAGATAAGGTCAAAGTATCCACAGATTTTGCTGATGGCAGATGTTTCTTCAGTGGAAGAAGCTGTTTTTGCCGATAAGCTGGGATTTGATATAGTGGCACCAACATTATACGGATATACAGAAGAAACTAAAGGACTGAAAATTGATGATCATGACTACGCCGTGATCAAACAAATCGTCAAAGATGTGAAGCATGCAAAGGTAATAGCTGAAGGGAATGTATCAACCCCGGAAATCGCACGCTCTGTGCTGAATATTCAAGTTCACTCAGTTGTGGTAGGCGGTGCGATTACAAGACCGCAGATCATTACGAAAAGATTTGTAGACGCTATGCAAAAATAAAAGATTAGCTGAAAATAGCCCAGGCTGCCGACTGGGTTGTTTTCAGCTTTTTGATTTTGTGCTGCTAGTTAAGGGTATTTCATAGTTTTTAGCAAATAATCTAAAAGTAAGGAAAGTATCTTGTATAATGTATCTATGGATTATCTAATAGAGGAGAAAGAGTATGGAATATCTCGGTGAGAATCTTCTGCATGGCATAGCCTGCACCATGGAAAAGTTCACAAGCTCTGAGTCGGAATTGGCAAAGTATATAATCGAAAATCCTGATGAAATCAGCCAAATGTCGATTAATCAAATCGCTAAAAAAATTCATATTTCCCCAGCTACTATCACCCGTTTTTGTCAGAAAATCTCTTTTTCAGGTTTTAATGAATTTAAGCATGAATTAAAAAGATATATCGATTTAAGAAACAAACCGGCTGTGTCCAGTGATATCAAGGAGATTGATTATTTTTCCAATCTCTATCAAAATCACTTGGAGATTATCGAAACGACTTTTCGGAAAATGACTTATTTAGATATTCAGCAGGCCGTTTCACTTTTAACGGATGCAAAGAAAGTGCATGTATACGGCATCGGCAACTCAGGAATTGCAGCGCAGGAGTTCAAATGGAAGTTTTTCAGAATTGGAATCCAGGTTGAGTCGATTACAGACCCTCATCAAGCCGTGATGGATGCTGCGTTAAGCTCAGACGGAAATCTTGTCATTGGCATTTCGGTTTCAGGGAAAACAAAAGAAGTCATTGATGCGGTTAAAATTGCCAAGCGGCAAGGTGCGTCAGTGCTTGCCATCACAAGTGATAAAACATCTGAACTTTCCCAGTTAGCAGATTTATCCCTTCTGGTTATGAGTAAAAGCAGTATGCATATGGGCCAGAACATTTCTCCAACGCTCCCTCTTTTTCTGCTCTTTGATTTATTGTACACAGAACTTGTTGCAAAGGATTATATGAACCGTGTTAAGATTCGGGATAAGACGCTGAGGGCCTTAAAGAATATTTAATAAAGGGAGTGCGGCCTCTGCTCAATCTCGCCATACATGATGAAATCAAAAAAAGAGCCCTAGCGTGATGGCTCTTTTGCAGTTTCTGCATTGCTGGAAGAATTCAATGCGATTATTCCTCCGATAATCAGTATGATTCCCAGTATCTTGAGGCTGCTGAATGCTTCCCCCCATAGGATGGCGCCGATTAACGCAGTTAACGCTGTTCCTGCTCCTGACCAAATGGCATAAGCCAGACTTAATGGAACGGTATTAAGACATAAAGATAAGCAATAAAATGAAAGTGCATAGCCAAACATGACTCCTGCAGATGGAAGCAGCACGGTAAATCCATCTGACAACTTGAGCATGGTGGTGGCAAAAATCTCCCCGGCGATTGAGATTGTTAAATAAATGTAACCCCTCATATTAATAGCCTCCACCGCTGTTCAATAAGATTACTCCTCCAACTATTAAGGCCAATCCAAGGATTTTCTTGCCATTTACATTCTCTTTATAGACGGTAATCCCGATCAAGGCTGTCAGCACGGTCCCGAGGCCAGCCCAGATGGCATAGGCCACTCCGAGCGGCAGCGTTTTTAACGATAAAGATAGCGCGTAAAAAGCGATGCTGTATCCAATGATTACCCCAAGAGATGGCAGAAGCTTTTTAAATCCGTTTGCTGCTTTGAGCATGGAACTGCCAAACACCTCACTTACAATGGCTAATGCTAAAAGTAAATAAGCATTCATAAAGCCTCCCCGTTTCTTCTCCGAATGGATTCAATT
The DNA here is from genome assembly GCF_004366035.1 of Cytobacillus oceanisediminis. Taxonomy (GTDB): domain Bacteria; phylum Bacillota; class Bacilli; order Bacillales; family Cytobacillaceae; genus Cytobacillus; species Cytobacillus oceanisediminis_C. Next base: position 144,994 of record NZ_SOEE01000009.1, on the reverse strand, counting down.
CATTTTGCCCTTTCGAAGGTTCCTTTTGCCAAGTAGATGAATAAAAGAAAAAGTGAAACCAATTTATTTCCAAATCGTATTCATGGATATACCCCGCCTATGATGGAGGCTTGTTAATGAATTTTATAACACGAAAAACAAAGTCACTTTGGATAGATCAAATAGCCAGCAAGAGCAGTGAGATAACGGATCCTTCAGATTTCACCTGTATGGATCCATACGTTGAGGGGAAAAGGATTGTGCTGCTGGGAGAGAGCAGCCATGGAGTTGGGGATTTTTACACGAGCAAAATAAATATGATTAAGTATTTGCATAAAGCACATGGATATAATGTGATTGTAGTGGAGAGCGGTCTGCTTGAAGCGGTATTTTGCAGGAAGCTGCTGAAAGATCTGCCTGCCAGGGAACAAATCCAGCATGGACTGCTGGATATTTATCATAATGAAGAAATGCTGCCTTTATTTCTGGAATCCTGGGCGAAAGGTCTGCATCTCGCCGGTATGGATATTCAGCCTGCATACCAGCTGATATCGCAAAACATGCTGGAATGGCTTAAGATTCATACAGATGCAGAACTATATGCTTCCATTCATCAGGCAGAAACAGTATTTTTCAACATTGATGAGGAGATAAGGGGACGAACGAAAATACGTAAGCAGATTAGAGAACAGATAGAAGTGTGTATGAATTTATATCAGTCAAGTCTAGAGCTGTTTGAGAGCAGATGGAAAGAAGATAATCCGGAAAAAGAAAAGATCTTTCACATTATTGGGAAGGGACTCGAAAATCGGCTGAAGTGGCTGGAAATCAATACAAAAAGCTGGATTGCTTCTGGCGTCACACGGGGAAGGCATATGTCAGGAAATCTGCAGTGGTTAATGGAAGAGTGTTACAAGGGTGAAAAGGTCATTGTATGGGCTCATAATTTTCATATTAGAAAAAGCAAAACAGTGACTTCTAAGCTGTTTGGTATCACGAACGTCGGGCAGCAGCTATCGAAATGCTATGGGGATCAAGTTTACTCCATAGGTTTTTATGCCGGGGAAGGTGAGCTTGCCTCCCTGCTTAGAGTGAACTTTCCTATTAATGTGTCAAATAAGCAGTTAGAAAGTTTGCTTATGGAGGCCTGTGGGCATGACAGTTTTATTCCTTTATGTGAAAAGGGGCTTCCACAGCGGAACTGGCTGAATCGGAGGTGGCAGCTTCTCGAAGCTGGCATGATGGGGCTGTTGCCCATTTCCATCCATCCGCAAAAGCACTATGACGGCATTATGTTTTGCAGGAAGGTTAAGCCGCCTATTTATTTTAAGCGTGATCAGAGTAATGTATGAAGTTTTTAATCTATATGCAAGTTGTCGTGGCCATAATGGTACTGGTTAACCTGGCAAGTGAAGTTATGTAAAAGGTAATTTATTCAGCTTTTGCAAGCTCGCTTACAGTGTTTTTTTTTCAGGGTCATTGCTTTTTAATTAATTTATCTATCCAAATAAATGAGTCTTGGATCAATCTGCTTTCTTTGATGAATAGCCTGCCTAAGGCAAGGCATTCTAATAAAGAGTGCCGGAATAAGGAGATTGATGAACATGTACTTTTATAAAGAAAATTTAATTAATATGATTGTGCCGGATAAGCCGGATCCGCATGCGGCGAAAGTGCTGCAGGAAGCGTTGGGCGGTCAGTTTGGCGAAATGAGGACGCTGATGCAGTTTTCATTCCAGAGCGCCAATTTCAGAGGGAAAGCGAAGCAATATCGTGATCTGATCAGAGGTGTGTTTTTGGAAGAGCTAAGCCATGTCGAACTCGTTCAAACTACGATTAATCAGCTTCTAAATGATGCTGGGGGAAGTATGCCAGGCAACCAGGCTGAAGATGGGGCTCCATTGGATGATGTGATTCAAGGAGGCGCTAACCCTCATCATTTTATTATGGGGGCAAAGGCTTCTCTTCCTGTTGATGCTGGCGGCAACCCGTGGAATGGCTCTTGGGTATATGACCACGGCAACCTGGTGGCAAACCTTCTGAATAATGTGGTTCTTGAATCGACAGGTGTTCTACAGAAATCAAGGATTTACGAGATGAGCAGCAATAAGACGCTAAGAGAGACGATTGCCTTCCTGATTGTCCGGGATAATGCCCATCAAAATGCATTCGCAAAAGCACTTGAAACGTTAGGAGTGAATTGGGGCAAAATATTCCCGATTCCAAATTACGATTTAAATAAATACCCTGAATGCCGAAAATATGTGGAAATGGGCTTCCACAATGCCCAGTTTAATTTCAGGCTTGATGATACCCGGATCGGTGAGGTTTTCCAGGGGACCACTCCAAGCAGAAATGGCGGAGATCTTGCCGTGGTAGAACCGCCTAAAGGCTATCCTGTTCCTGAAATGCCTGATATGCCGAATGAGCATGCGCCGGGGCTTTTTGATTTGAATAATTAGTTTTTTCTTCTGGCGTCCTGAATATAGGACGCCATTTTATTATATATTTTTAAGGTTTCCTCCAGCATTTTTGGGGAATCTATAGTTATCGAATCAATGAAGAGCATTTTGTTGCAGAAAAGGAGTGTCGCGGATGGAGTCCATTTGGCTCGAGTATGCATGGGCATTATTGATATTAATAGGACTGGAAGGTTTGCTGTCGGCTGACAATGCTCTTGTCTTAGCTGTCATAGCGAAGCATTTACCCGAAGATCAGAAGAAAAGGGCGATTAATTATGGAATCATTATGGCTTTTGTTTTCCGGTTTGGTGCGCTTTTTGCCATTTCCTTTATTGCAAACGTCTGGCAGATCCAGGCGATTGGGGCGGCCTATCTATTGTACCTTGGTTTAAAACATGTGATTAAGGCCAGGTTCGGAAAAGAAAATGAAAATATTCGTGAGGATGTAAAGGAAGAAGCGGCCGGGAAAGGATTTTGGCCAACAGTAGGGAAGATTGCATTAGCCGATCTTGCCTTTGCCATCGATTCAATTCTTGCTGCTGTTGCGCTGGCACTAGGTCTGCCGGATTCACCGCTTAACGATTTCGGCGGCATGGATGGCGGACAGTTTATTGTAGTGGTGCTGGGCGGGATTGCCGGATTGATCCTGATTAAGTTCGCGGCTACCTGGTTTGTTAAGCTCCTTGGTAAACGCCCTGCATTGGAAACAACCGCTTATGCGATTGTCGCCTGGGTTGGTGTCAAGCTTGCTGTTATTACACTTGCCCATGAGGATATCGGTGTCCTTGATCATCATTTTCCTCACAGTACAGGCTGGACACTGGTCTTTTATGGCGTATTGGTGGCCATTGCCCTGTTTGGCTGGTTTGCACCGGGTAAGAAGGAAACTGAGGGTGAAGTTTTATAAAGAGAAATGCGTTGATCTTTGGATTAACGCATTTTTTTATGGACATAAAAATGCAGCTATTGCGGCTGTCTTTTTTTATTATGGAAAAACAAAAAAATTGAGAACGGATTAAGTATAAAAAATTACAGGTGATATTAAAAGAGTGCTAGTGATAACGCTTTCATGAACTGGTGATAAAGTTATAATTTTTCCTGTAGGCAGGTAATTTTTATCCATTATAAAGGGGGAAAAAGAATGAAAAGAAAGTGGAAAGTCATTTCTCTTATGCTGACGGTTATGATGTTTGCGTTTATTGCAGCAGGATGCAGCCAGGGCACTGGCGGCGGCAGCAGTGAAGTAAGTGTCGGAATCGTTTTGCCAACGAAAGATGAGCCCAGATGGGTTCAGGATGAGCAAAGATTTAAAGATGCGTTAAAAGGAACGGAATATACAACTGAGATTTTGTTTAGCCAGGGATCTTCGGCTAAGGAAAAAGAAAATGTAGAGACATTGCTGAACAAAGGTATTGATGTGCTGATTATCTGTCCGCAAGATGGCGATGCAGCTGCTGCAGCGGTTGAAGCTGCAAAGAAGGATGGCGTAAAAGTCATTTCTTATGACCGTTTAATTACCAATACAGATGCAATTGATTATTATGTAACTTTTGACAGCCTTGCTGTAGGAGCTGCACAGGCACAATACCTGGCAGACAGCGTAAAGGGCAAGAACGTGCCTCTGTATCTATATGCAGGCGCTGCTTCTGATAATAATGCTTTCTTATTCTTCCAGGGAGCATGGAGTGTACTTCAGCCTAAGATTGCAGATGGCACATTCAAGATTGCTAACTCAAGCGAAGCCGAAGCTTTGAAAGAGACAGCTGATCTGTCCCGTGACCAGCTAAGCAAAATCATTGGCCAGGTGACAACGAACTGGGATCCAAACGAAGCGAAGAACAAGGCACAAACACATTTAACAGCTGCTTCTGACGATATGAAGGGCAATGTGGCAATTCTTGCTCCGAACGACGGAACTGCCCGTTCCATTGCAGATGTTTTTGGAACTGACAGTGCAGTATCCAGCTATCTTGTAACAGGTCAGGATGCTGAGAAAGCTTCCATTCAATACGTTATTGATGAAAAGCAATCCATGACAGTATTCAAGGATGTTCGTACTCTCGTAAAAGATGCAATGGGCATGGCGATCGATATCCTTGAAGACAAAGACCCTGAGACAACTGGTTCTTACGACAACGGCAAGGTTGAAGTAAAAGCAAAGCAAACAGATGTAATCGTTGTTGACAAAGATAACGTGAAAAAAGAACTGATTGATTCTGAATACTATAAAGCAGATGAATTTACAGGACTTTAATCAATAAAGGGCGAGAAATAGTGATAGATGCGTCTATCACTATTTCTCCTTCTGAATAGCTGTTTGGCTAGGGGGGAGCATAATGAGCGAAAATATTTTAGAAATGCACGGGATTTCCAAGGAATTCACAGGTGTCAAAGCGCTCAGCAATGTCAATTTCAAGGTGAAGAAAGGTGAGATCCACTGCTTGATCGGTGAAAACGGAGCGGGTAAATCCACTCTGATGAAGGCGCTCAGCGGCGTATATCCTTATGGCACATATGAGGGTGATATTGTATTTGAGGGCAGTGTACAGCAATTCAATAAGATCAGTGACAGTGTAAAAGCAGGAATCGTCATTATCTATCAGGAACTTGCCTTGTTTCCGGATCTCACAGTCTATGAAAATATCTTTGCGGGCAATGAAATTAAGCAGGGCGGAATCGTCGATTGGAACCGGACCATTGCTGAAGCTAAAAAAATGCTGGATAAGGTTAAGCTCGATGTGAACCCTGAAACACTCGTAAAAGACCTGAGCGTTGGAAAACAGCAATTAGTCGAAATTGCCAAAGCTTTAAGCAAGGATGTGAAACTGCTTATCCTGGATGAGCCGACTGCAGCACTTAATGAGGATGACAGCGAAAATCTGCTGGATCTGTTAGGCGAGCTGAAAGAGCAGGGAATTACCTGCATCATGATCTCCCATAAGCTGAAAGAAGTCATCTCGATTGCAGATAAAGCGACTGTGCTTCGTGATGGCCAAACCATTTGTACCCTGGACGCTGCAAAAGGGGAAATCTCTGAAAATGTCATTATAAAAAACATGGTCGGCAGGGAGATAGAAGATATTTATCCAAAGAGGCCGAACAAAACATTTGGCGATCCTGTTCTTGAGCTTCGCAGCTGGTCTGCGTATGCTGTGCACTTGGGCAGGCAGGTTGTAAAAGATGTTAATTTTCATGTCAAAAAAGGAGAGATTGTCGGGGTTGCGGGCTTGATGGGGTCAGGCAGGACTGAACTTGCTCTGAGTATTTTCGGAAATCCAAAATTCTATAAACTACAAGGCGAACTATTGGTGGATGGCGTTCCAAAAACGCTGAAGCATCCGAGTGACGCCATCAGGTCAGGGATTGCGTACGTAACGGAAGACCGAAAAGGGGACGGCCTGTTTTTAATACAGGATATTAAAAACAACATTTCTGCGGCAAACCTCAAACGGGTTGCTGTAAATGGAGTGATTAATGATAACGAAGAAGTAAAGGAAACAACGGAATATAAAAAGTCCATGTATATCAAAGCATCTTCCCTTGAACAGGCTGTCGGCAATTTGAGCGGGGGGAATCAGCAGAAAGTGTCCCTGGGCAAATGGCTATTCGTCGGGCCAAAATTACTGATCCTGGACGAGCCGACTCGGGGCATTGATGTTGGGGCTAAGTTCGAGATTTATACGATTATGAATCAATTGATTGAGGAAGGCATGAGCATTATTATGATTTCTTCAGAACTGGGTGAAGTTCTTGGGATGAGTGATCGTGTCTATGTCATGGCGGAAGGCGAAATTAAAGGCGAGCTGTCGATTGAAGAAGCAAACCAGGAAAGCATCATGCAGCTCGCCACGCAATAGGAGGTTAAACTAATGGAATTTATTAACGAAGCGAAGACGCTGTTTAAAGATAATATCCGTGACTATGGCATGTACATTGCCTTATTCGTTATTATGCTCACCTTCACTATTATGACTGACGGGCTGTTTATGTCTTCGCGAAATATAAGCAATCTGCTGGATTCAACGGGATATATCGCTGTCCTGGCAGTGGGGATGACGCTGGTTATCGTGATCCGGCACATTGACCTCTCAGTCGGGTTCGTCGCTGGATTTTTGGGGGCCATTGCTGCAATTCTCCTGACGGGAATGGGAGTACCTTTTTATATCACCATTCCGATTATCCTGGTGCTGGGTATTTTTGTCGGACTATTCAATGGCCTTCTAGTTGCAAAGTTCGGTATCCCATCCTTCGTAGCTACTCTTGCAGGAATGCTGATCTTTAGAGGTGCACTTCTTCAGGTAACAGAGAAAACCGGGACTATTATCGTCAAGGATGATGGATTTAACGCCATCGGAAACGGATTCATTCCTTCGATTGTGCAAGTGAATGGGCTGCATCTCCTTACACTAATTCTGGGTGTACTGGCCATATTGCTGTATATATACAGTGAAATTTCCACGCGGAAAAACAAGATCAACTATCAATTCGAGGTCGTGTCAAAAGGGATTTTTATTGTCAAATTAGTTTTTGTTTCGGCTATCATTTCTTATATTACCTGGATCCTGGCAGGCTACAACGGATTTTCCTGGACGGTTGTCATTATGCTTTTAGTGGTTGTCATCTATCACTTCCTGACAACGAAAACCGTGCTTGGCAGACATATATATGCTGTCGGAAGCAATCCGGAAGCGGCACATCTGAGTGGAATCAATGTAAATAAAATTACGTATATAGTATTTGGTTCAATGGGGATGCTGGCAGCCCTTTCCGGCATATTATTCACCTCGCGCCTTCAGTCAGCGACAACTACAGCTGGGACATTATTTGAACTCGATGCCATTGCAGCTGCTTACGTCGGCGGAGTTTCTTCTGCAGGGGGCGTGGGCAAAATCACCGGTGCCATTATCGGTGCTGTAGTCATGGCCTCTTTATCAAGCGGGATGAATCTGCTCGGGGTAGGGGTTTCCCTCCAGTACATGATCCGCGGAGGCGTATTGGCAGGTGCTGTGATCTTTGATGTCATGACCCGGAAGAAGAGAGGGTAGATTACCAGTTTCCTGTATTAGCCGTTTTGAAAATGGGGCATCCGGCAAGAGGGTGCCCTTATGATGCAGTTGGGCAGCATCCCTAAAGCACCGATTATCCTCATGTTAACAACAGACAACCCTCTCTTTCTCTCTCTTCTATAAGCCTTAAAAAGGTGATATGATTAAAATTATTTAGCTATTCATACTTAGGAAACGGAGATACAGCCTTGCGTAAAACGGGTATTCTAGTATTTTGTCTTACATGTATCGTCCTTGGTTATTTTACATTTACGCTATCCGAGAAAGCGTTTACATCCAAATGGGATCTCCCTGCTGCATCAGATGGCCAGGAAGTGAAATATCGGCTGGTCCTGATAACGCAGGAATTAGAGACCCCTTTCTGGGATAAGGCAGGTATTGCTGCACAGGAACAAGCACGGAAGGATGGGGCAAGCCTGGAAGTCTGGGGAAGCTATGGAAAAAATCAAGAGGAATTTTTGAAAAAGTTAGAGGTAGCCATTCAATCAAAAGTGGACGGCATCATTGTTCAGGGTCTGGACACGCAGGAATTCACAGATTTAGCAAAGATTAAAGCTGCTTTTTATGGAATCCCGATTATTACAGTGGCCAACGACGTGCCAAAATCTGAAAGTTTGAGAAAAACGTACGTCGGCTCGGATCAATATCTGGCCGGGCAGTTAATTGCAGAACAGCTTCTTGACGATATGGGCCATAAGGGAAAAGTCATTCTAATGGGCGACAAGCATAAAGAGTTTTATCAGCAGCAGCGCCTTGATGGCATTCATGAAGTACTGAAGGAATATCCAAATATCCAGACAGTCTATGCGGAAACGACAGATGTTAGGGAGGAAATTATCGCTGCGACTCAGAACATGCTGAATCAAAATCCGGATACTGATAGTTTTATAGCTATTAAGGCCAATATAGCAGGAGCAATGGTTCAGGAAATAGGCAGGCGATCACAGGTAGAACCTTATTATATCTACTCTTTTGACGATGGTCCGGATTCAATATCTCTGCTTACTCAGGGAAAACTTGATGGAATCATTGAACAATCTCCTGAGAAGATGGGAAGCCTCAGTGTAGAGCTGATTTTGAAATGGCTTAGGGATGAAGAAGTGCCGCTGAAATCTGATGGCTATCTTACCGATATCAGGATATTAAAGGCGATGGAAAAGCAATGAACAAAATTCATAAGAAAATCTGGACACTCACGACTGTAATTCTATTGATTATGGCAGGCATATGGCTCACACTCACCTATTATAATCAGAAAACTCAGAATCAATATAACGATATTCTTCAGCGATACCTTCGGATGAATGAAGTTACAAGGACAAGCCAGCAGATGATTGCAGACTTGAATAACTACTTCATAACGCCTATTCCCGAAAATCTGAACAAACTAAACAACAGCAAGGAAAAAATGGAACATGTAAAAAAGGATGTTTCATATCTTCGAAATTCAGAAAATGATTTTGCTTTGACAAATTATATGAATTTGATTGACAGCCTGGTTGAGACAACTGATCGCTCCCTTCTTTTCTTTAATGAAAAGGAGACAGAGGATTCGGCAAAGGAATTCTCCGAAGCGACGCGCATATCGATGTATATCTCCGAGATGACGCTGACGCTGATCGATAGTGAACTGAATACGTATGAACGGTTTTACCGGGGGATCATTGAACAATCCGAAGAAATCAAAAAACTGGGGATTGGGCTGATGCTGATGATAACCTGCCTTTTAATGTTCTTGACCTATGGTTTTTCCTTAAGCATTACGAAGCCTGTACAAAAGCTGACCCAGGCAGCTAATGAGTTATCGAGGGGCAGATTTCACTTGCCGATAAAGGTTGATTCGAATGATGAAATTGCCTTTCTTGCCAAGACCTTTGACCGGATGCGAATTAATATCAATAACCTGATTTCGGAAATCCAGCAAAAGGCACAGCTGGAGCATGAGCTGCAGGAAAGCAAGTTATTGCTGAAGGAAAGCCAGCTCTTGAACCTGCAAAGCCAGATTAACCCTCATTTTTTATTTAACACATTAAATACCCTTTCCAAAAAAGCCTATTTGGAAGGGTCTCATGAAACCAGTGACCTGCTTGTTAGTGTTGCCGGCCTGCTGCGCTATAACTTAAAAAGGCTTGATAGGCCAGTAACACTTAGAGAAGAAGTGATGGTCCTGCAGCAATACATGGATATTCAAAAAGCCAGATTTACAGATCGCCTGCATTTGAAAATGTCAATAGATGAAAAGTGTCTGAATGTGGACATTCCGGGTCTCACACTGCAGCCGATCATCGAGAATGCTGTCAACTATGCAGTCGAGCCAAGAGAAGATGGGGGAAATATCTGGTTTCGCATTCAGGATGGAAATGACTGTGTGATTATAGAAGTGGAAGACGATGGTCCAGGTATTAAGGAATATAAAATTAAACAGATTCTTCAAGGGCAGTTCATTCAAAAAGGTGGAAACTCAACAGGCATCGGGTTCACCAATGTTGTCAGACGTTTGCGTCTTTTTTACGGCTATGAAGATATCATGAACATTGAGAGCAGTGCTGCCGGCACAAAAGTAGTGATGACAATACCGAAAGATAGGAGGGGGCGGCATGACAAAACTCCTGATCGCGGATGATGAACAAATTGAGCGGGAAGGGCTGGAAGTGATTCTCCGGAAAGCTTTTCCTGACGTTGAAATCAGCCAGGCAAAAAATGGGAAGATGGCCGTTCAATTGGCTAAAGAATCTAACCCTGATTTAATCCTTATGGACATTCAAATGCCAGGGCTGAATGGCCTGGAAGCTATTAAGCAAATCAGCGAAGATGATCCGCATATTAAATTTATTATGATTACAGCATTCGATACATTCGATTATGCCCGGCAGGCGATAAAGCTTGGGGTCAAGGATTATTTACTGAAGCCAAGCAAGATCACGGAAATTGAAGCAACAGTCAGGAAGGTGCTTGAACAGATTGAGGAAGAGCGGAGATTCCGTGAAATGACGCAGTTTCAGCAGGTCGCGCTGCAAAAGGCTCTTCCGGTCATTGAGACGGATGTCGTGACACAGCTGCTGTTCGATCATGTCCATGAGGTTCATCTGGATATGCTGGTTGAAATGCTTGATATTCGCTCAACGGATGAACAGTTCGTCATGAGCATCCTGCTTCCTGATGGACAAGAACACCTCTATACCTCAGTCAAAGAGAAGATCAGGCAAGCAGGCAGTGCATGGGTAGGTGCACTATATGGCCGCCAGCTTCCAATCATCGTTTTTCGGAAAAAACAGCAATCATTCCGTTCACAGGCTATATTTATAGCCGGCGAAATTTTGTCTCTTGTGAAAAAAGGCTCATCAGAAGGCTGGTTCGTCGGGATTGGGAACGCTTGCGGTTCCCTGCAGTCAATCCGTCAGTCCTATCAGGAATCTCTTATTGCCACCCTGGATTCAACGCTCCCTGTTAAATACCGATTTTATTCCGATGTTCCAGTGCTTAGCACAGGGGAAGATTTACAGCTGGCCAAAGAGCGGGAGAAACAGTTTTTTGATCAAGTCAGGCTTGGCAAATGGCAGCAAATCAGCTTAAGTGTAATGGAAATGATCCAGCGATGTGAAACAGAAAGGGAAGGGGTGATTCAAGCGCAGCAGCGGGTGCTGCAGCTGCTCTGGATTGCTTCACGTGTAATGAGTGAGATCGGGGTTGAAGCTCCTGCACCATTTTTTGCGTATCAAACCCAGGATTTCCGGCAGCTGCGCGCTGAAACGAATCAATTGCTGAAGCAAATGAAGAAGTCGTATATGGAGCATTACGACAGGCTGGAGGCAGATACTATCCACCAGCTGAAGCAATATATTACCGAACATTCCCACGAGGATATTTCTCTTGAAGCGTTGGGAAGGAAAGTGGAGCTAAGCCCGATCTATATCAGTAAAATGTTCAAGGAGAAACTCGGGGTAAATTATATCGACTTCCTGACTGAATGCCGTATTGAAAAAGCAAAGAAGCTGATGGCGGATCACGGAAAAAGTCTGAAAGAAATCACCTTTGAGGTGGGCTATCATGAACCGAACTATTTCAGCAAGGTTTTCAAAAAGATGTGTGGCCAGTCACCGACGGAATTCCGTAAAACCCTTCTGGGCAAAAAAGAATGATGGAAGAAAAAGGGGCAAAACAGATGGATAGAATTCAATGGAAGCGGACTCTGGCTGTGCTGTTGCTGGTTTGCCTCCTGTCAGCCTGCCAAATGGAAACAGTACTCGAAAAAAATCCCGGGAAAGCAATTCCTGCTGCAGGTGAAGTGGAAGGAGAAGAGGATGGGGAGAAACCCATTAAGATCGGCTTTTCAATGGATACTTTATTGGAAGAGCGCTGGCTGAAGGATAGAGATCTGTTCAAAGAGGCTGTAGAAGAGCTTGGAGCCGAAGTGGAGATCATGGCTGCGAATGGGGATGATGCGGTCCAAATATCACAGGCAGAAACATTGATAAAACAAAAGGTCGACCTGCTGGTTGTCGTTCCCCATAATGCTGAAGCCACCGCTTCGATCGTCAAAAAAGCTCACGAGGCAGGCATCAAGGTCATCTCATATGACCGGCTTGTGAAAAATGCCGATATCGACTTATACATATCCTTTGATAATGAAAAGGTTGGCGAGCTGCAGGCAAAGGCCATCGCCAAACTGGTTCCTAAAGGGAAGTATGTGTATATTGGCGGAGCAATCACTGACCATAACGCCCATTTATTCAAACGAGGAGTCTTTAACGTGCTTCAGCCTTTAATTGAAAAAGGCGATATACAGATTGTATATGATCAGTGGTCCAGAGATTGGACGCCTGCGAATGCATTTGTGAATATGGAAGAGGCTCTTAAAGCCAGCCAAAATCAAATAGATGCCGTGATCGCAGCAAACGATGCAACTGCAGGCGGAGCCATCCAGGCACTGGCAGTGCAAGGGCTGGCAGGGAAAATTCCAGTAGCCGGGCAGGACGCCGAGCTTGCCGCTGCCCAGCGGATCATTAGAGGTACGCAGACGATGACAGTATACAAACCTATCGGTACGCTGACCAAGGAAGCTGCTGAACTAGCGGTCAGAATGGCGAAGGGTGAACATATAGAAGCAAACCGAAAAATTAATAATGGCAAAATCGAGGTGCCTTCCGTCCTTCTTTCGCCGATTGCTGTCGATAAATACAATATGGATCGTACTATTATTGCAGATGGGTTTCATTCCAGAGAGGAAGTTTATAAGTAGGGACGAGAGGACATGTACACGTTCCCGCCCGCCGCCTGGGACATGGAACCTCTCCCTATGTCCCTATTGCATGAACGGCTCTGCGCTGGTAAAATAAATATAATTATAATGAAATGGAGGTTTTCCTTTTGACAGCATCAATGAGATTAAGAAACCCGCTTTTCAATCGTTAATTGAATACGTTTGAAGGCTCTGCCTATGTTCTGAGCAACGGGATTGGTCTGTCTATTTAAGGAAACCTGAATTTAACGGTTATTTTTAAAAGAGGAGATGAATTTCTCCTCTTTTTTGCTGTCTACAGAAATAGAATGTTTAGAGCGGATTGATCAACTGAATATAGGCAAAGCTTGTTTTTATTAAATATAGAAATGAGTGATTAATTCATGAGTACAGTAAATCCTAAACTGCAGGATAATTGGCTGAAGAATATTATTCTCTTCTTAAGCAGTCAGACGATATCGCTATTTGGATCTTCCCTTGTTCAATATGCGATTATGTGGCATATTACGTTAACGACAGAATCTGGTTTAATGATGACGCTCTACATTATATGCGGCTTTATTCCAACCTTCTTCTTATCACCGGTTGCAGGTGTTTGGGCAGACCGGTACAATCGGAAAATGCTGATTATTTTAGCAGATGGACTTATCGCATTTTCGACGCTGATTCTCGCTATCCTCTTTTTAATGGGATATGAATCCATCTGGCTGCTGTTTGTCATGGCGGCGATTCGTGCCCTTGGAACAGGGATTCAGACTCCTGCAGTCGGGGCGATTCTGCCGCAGATTGTTCCGAAGGATAAGCTCACAAAGGTAAATGGAGCAAATGGGAGCATACAAGCAGTCATCATGTTTGTCTCGCCAATGGTCAGCGCTGCGCTGCTGGCGATGGCATCGCTTGAAGTCATCTTCTTCATTGATGTGATCACAGCAGCGATTGCCATTGTCACTTTGATGACATTTGTCAAAGTCGCTGTGCACGAAAAAGCAGCGGTCAAACAGTCAACGAGCTACTTCAGCGACTTTAAACAAGGTCTGCAATATGTAAACAGTACTCCTTTCCTGAAGAAATTCTTCCTATTCTTTGCGGTTTTCTTCGTGCTGATGGCACCTGCTGCCTTTTTGACGCCGCTGCAGGTTACCCGCACCTTTGGGGGGGATATATGGAAGCTGACAGCCATTGAAATTGCTTTTTCAGTCGGCATGATGGCTGGCGGCGGAATCATTGCTTCCTGGGGAGGATATCCAAATAAAATTAAAACCATGACCCTAGCCAGTCTTATCATGGGGATTTGCACCCTGGCACTTGGCATCGTTCCGGTTTTCTGGATCTATTTAGTGTGCATGGCTTTATTCGGGGTTGCCATGCCAATCTTCAATACACCGACAACTGTATTGCTGCAGGAAAAAATTGAAGAGAATTATTTAGGCAGAGTGTTTGGTGTCATGGGGATGATCTCTACTTCCATGATGCCGATTGGCATGCTGATATTTGGCCCGATTGCAGATATCATTGCCATCGAATGGCTTCTTGTGGGAACAGGGGCATTGATTATCCTTTTGGCGGTCATTTTAGGCCGAGATCAGGTGCTTCTGGAAGCGGGGAAGCCTGCGCTGAGTGAATCTTAAGGAATCTTTTAAAATAGAGCTGTCATATTGACAGCTCTATTTTTATGTGAAAACAAGGAACAACAGTACTGAAGGAGAATATTTATACGTAACAACAATTGAGGGGAGTAGAAAAATGAGGCAAATTATCGCACTTGGAGGAGGAGGGTTCTCCATGGAGCCCGAGAATCCATTACTGGATGAATATATTTTACATCAGTCAGGTAAAGAAAATCCTAAAGTCTGTTATGTGCCTACTGCAACAGGAGATTCCGATATTTGCATTAAATGGTTTTATGACTTTTTCGAAAAACAGAAGTGCCAGCCCTCTCATTTATCATTATTTAAACCGCCAACAAGAGATATAGAAGGTTTTATACTGGAAAAAGACATCATCTATGTTGGAGGCGGAAATACGAAGAATTTATTGGCTTTATGGAAAGAATGGGGATTAGATAAGATTTTAAAAAAGGCATGGGATCAAGGGATCGTATTAGCCGGCATCAGCGCGGGCTCCATTTGCTGGTTTGAAGAAGGAGTTACAGATTCTTATGGAGATAAACTGGAGCCCTTAACATGCCTGGGCTTTTTAAAAGGAAGCAATTGCCCTCATTACGATGGAGAAGCGGAAAGAAGGCCTGCCTATCATGAGCTTTTGGCTTCTGATAAGATAAAGCCTGGAATTGCAGCGGATGATGGAGTGGCTATCCACTTTATTGAGGAGGAAGTCAGCCGAATCGTAAGCTCAAGACCTACCGCCAGGGCCTATAAGGTCTATTTCGATATAGAAGTAAAAGAGATTGAGCTGAAAACAGAATACTTAGGGTCTTGAGGCGCACAAGTGAAGTTAACATTATTAAAATGGAAGGAAGTGCTAAAAGATGGATTTACAGACGGTTATGCAGGAGCTCGAAGCTCTCAGCAAAGAACGGACCAAGAAAATGTACATATCAAATGGCGCGCACGAGCCGCTTTTTGGAGTGGCAACAGGCGCAATGAAACCAATCGCCAAAAAAATTAAAAGAAATCAGCCTTTGGCAGAGGAGCTATACGCTACGGGGAACTATGATGCCATGTACTTTGCAGGCATTATTGCAGATCCAGAAGCCATGACCGAAGGGGATTTTGACCGCTGGATGGATGATGCATATTTTTATATGCTGTCCGATTATGTGGTGGCTGTTACATTAGCTGAAGCAGATATTGCACAGGCTGTTGCCGATAAATGGATCGAAAGCGGGGAAGAGCTGCGGATGTCAGGGGGCTGGAGCTGCTACTGCTGGCTTTTGGGGAATCGTCCGGACGCTGAATTTTCCGAAGAGAAGCTGGCCAAAATGCTTGATAAAGTGAAAGACACCATCCATGATTCTCCGGAGCGTACAAAATCCGCCATGAATAATTTTGTTTATACAGTGGGTGTTTCTTATTTGCCGCTCCATGAAAAGGCAGTTGAGACCGCAAAAGCCATCGGGCCTGTAGAAATGAAGCGGGACAAGAAAAAGAGCAGTTTCCTGCATGCCTCGGAAAATATCCAAAAGGAAGCGGATAGAGGGAAGCTTGGCTTTAAACGAAAATATGTAAGATGTTAAACGATCAGTGATACTGGGATGGATAGAAAAATGAAACTGTTGCTTTGTCCCTGGACCATGTTATAATGAGGAACTTAGGAATTATGAGTAGTGCTCATAGTGGAACGGATGCGCAGAAAAGCCTCCGCCAAGTGATTGAATATGGAGGTGTATAGTATGAATAAACGATGGACAATCAGTAAAATTAATGAATTTGTTGAGAAAAATTCAGATAGTAAGCTGTTATCGACGGAATATCATGGTTTTTCACAAAAACTGCTTTTTAAATGTACATGCGGCAGTGAGTTTGAAAAAACATTTACGAAATTTAAAAATAATCACCAGCGCAAATGTGATGTGTGCCAGCCGCCTAAAGCATCACGCTAAACGAATATCAGGAAATAAACGAAGTGCCAATTTCAAATTAAAGAAATGGGCGCTTTTTCTTTTATAAAGCTTCCTCTTTGTTCTGGAAGTAAGTTGATTAAGGCAAGTAAATTGATTATTATATTTGACAAAGGCAACTATATTCTAAGGAGTGAATTCTTTGTCAATGATCTCGTTTGAAGAAAGAATCAGTGCTGTTCGCCATTTTAACCGTTTTATGACTAGACAAATAGGAGCTTTGCGTGAGGGGTTACTACATAGCCCCTATTCGCTGACAGAATCCAGAATCCTGTTTGAAATTGCCACTAACGAGGACCCTAAAGCATCAAATTTAACTCAAGAGCTGGGGTTAGATCCAGGTTATTTAAGTCGAATATTAGCCAGATTTGAAGAGAGAGGGCTTATAAAGAAAGAACGTTCTGCTAAAGATGCCAGACAGCGCATTTTAAAGCTTACGCCAGAGGGAGAAAAAGCCTTTTCTAAACTAAATGAACGTTCATACAATGAAATAGCGGATCTTCTTGGAAAATTGTCGGAAAGTGAACAGCAGCAATTAATTAACGCTATGAAAACCGTTGAAGGACTCATAAGCAAGAATGAAAGCCTAAAATTTTCAGGCCCATATTTTCTTCGTCAGCATGAACCTGGTGATATGGGGTGGGTTGTACACAAGCATGGTCTGTTGTATTCACAAGAATATGGATGGGATGGGAGATTTGAAGCTCTTGTATCTCAAATTGCGGCAGATTTTATTAATAACTATAATCCTAAGCGGGAACGCTGCTGGATTGCCGAAATGAACGGAGAAACAGTTGGCTCTATTTTTGTTGTTGAAGGAAGTGAGGATACGGCTAAACTTCGTCTATTAATAGTAGACCCAAAGGCGAGAGGCTTGGGTCTGGGTTCACAATTGGTTGAAGAATGCATAAACTTTTCCAAACAAGCAGGATATAAGAAACTCGTTCTATGGACAAACAGTGTTCTTAAAGAAGCGCGGCATATCTATCAGAAAAAGGGATTTCAGCTTGTTAAGGAGGAAAAGCATCATAGCTTTGGGCACGATTTAGTTGGAGAAACGTGGGAACTGCTGCTTTAAGGGACACGGGGACAGGTACACTGTCCCTTTTGCTGTTCTTTCAGAGAAAATGTGTCCCCCTCAGATCATTAGATTAATAAAAAGCCTCCATTCAAATTGATTGGAGGCTCATAGAAGGAACCGGGATTACGGATGAATGGCCGTCGGCCTCAAGTAGCCATGGTTGGTTATTGGTTACGGATGAAGTTGTAATGGGTCATGGATAATCGGTTGGCCATTGCCATTACAAGGTACCTTTGTACACAATAGGAGGGTGTTCCTTCTATGCCTTGAAGCAGAGTCTCACCACTTCAAGGTCTAGAAATACTTTTCGCTGTCAAACTCTAATTCTATTAAATAATTCTTGTTATTGATTAAGTTGGACAGGCGATTCGCCTGGCGTTCTGCTTCCAGGCCCTTTAACCGGTACTGCTCTGGATCAAATAGTGCCATTTTCACCATCGACACGTTTTCCGACACGGTATAAAGGAATTCCTCCCTGGCTGCTGTGCCATATTCCTTGAATTTGCGGGCCTTTGCCCGATATTGGGTGGCAAGCTCAATTGCTTCTACGATTGGCAATGATTCATTGTTAAAGGTGATGTCATTTTCAATATTGGCTTTATATACAAGCTTATCCAGCAGTCTCATGTCTTTACGGACTTCATCCATCTCTTTTTCCACCATGGCGAGAGATCTTGGCATCTCAGGAAGCTTGCTGCCTTTTTCAAGATCAGCAAATGCGACACGGTCCATTTCTTCTTCTAACTCGTGAATTCGTTTAGCCAGTACACTTTTTAATTTTACTGCTTCAGCCAAAGTAAGTTTTTGCATGTCTGAATCTGCTCCTTTAAAGATTCGTTCTTAGTATTATTATATAGCCGGGAGTCATATATTGGAAGGAATAGCTGAGTTCCTCGATTCTTTTTGGAGCCTAGGAACGTACTATAAAATTAGTATTCAAGCTGAATGAGGAACCTTGTAAAGACAGTCCGCTGAAATAATACATCCTGATAAAGGGAAGGTTGTTTTCGGTTAATTAAAATGATATATTACCATTAATAAACTTATTAAAGGCCTTTAATAAGTTTATTAATGGATACTTTTTAAATCTTTTAAATAAGTATGATTGGCAGGTGGTGAGAATAATGAAGACCGCTCCAAAATCTTTAAAGCTGTTAATTCTTTCTGGTATACGCAGATCGCTTTTAGACCTAGGAAGTGCAACCAAAGTGGAACTAAGCGATAAATTGGGAATCAGTTTCCCGACGATAAGCAAGTTCCTGTCACAGATGGAGAAGGATGGGGAAATTCTGTCGTCGGGCCTGGATGAATCCAGCGGAGGGAGAAGAGCCAAAAGATATACATACAATCCTGACTATATGCTGGGTCTGGCAATTTTCTTAGAGAAGACAGAGACGAATTATGCCATTTTTAATTGTGCGGGAGAAGTGAAGGAACAAGGAACCATACAAAGTGTATTGACTGACAGCGGGATGCATTTATTAACGAGTTCGATTGAAGCCTTATTGATGGCCAATCAGGCAATCCGTTCGCTTTCCATTGGGGTGCCTGGTTCCGTTAAGAATGGCCGGATTTTTTACATGCCCGGCTATGAACAGTTTCAAGATTTCGATATTAAAGGATATTTTGAGAATCTCTTTTCGATTCCAGTTGTTGTTGAGAACGACATGAATGCTGCTGTTCTTGGATATCACCATTCTAAGGAGATAAAAAATCATCAATCCCTTGTGTATTTATATTCCGGTCAAAATGGTCCTGGTGCAGGGTTTATGATCAACGGGGATGTTGTGCGGGGAAACACATTTTTTGCCGGGGAAGTCTCATTCGTTCCTCAATATGATGACCGGAACTTCCGCGAAGCTCTGGAAAATGGAACCAGTCATAAAGAGGTGCTGATATCCAGAGATAATCAGGTTGATGCTATCAGCAGATTAGTAGCCTCGATTACGGCTATCATTAATCCTCATACGTTCATCTTCTGCAAAGATGAAGTGGAGGGGACCCTAATAGAAAAAATTGCTGCAGCAAGCTCAAAATATATTCCGCCAGAACACCTCCCTGTTCTGGCAATAAGTGATTGGAAACAGGACTATTTATACGGATTGCAGAGTCTGGGTCTGGCGCTTATGCTTGATTCGCCCGAAAAATTTATCAGAAAATAGGTGAGGCTGAAGCATGGCAACAATCCTTTTGGTGATCATATATTTGGCTTTTATTAGCCTGGGACTGCCAGATTCAGTGTTAGGGGCGGCCTGGCCTGTCATGCAGGCAGACTTAGGCGCCGCGCTTGAGACTGCCGGATTGCTTTTTATGACAATAGCTGGCGGTACAATCATCTCGAGTTTAGTCAGCGGAAAAATCCTCAAACGGTTTGGAACTGGGAAGGTATCTTTTTTCAGTACGTTAATGACTGCTGCCGCGTTACTTGGCTTTTATTTTGCTCCATCGGTTTATTGGCTATTTCTATGTGCCATACCTCTCGGATTGGGGGCAGGTGCAATCGATGCAGGACTAAACGATTATGTTGCTGCACATTACAAAGCACATCATATGAGCTGGCTGCACAGCTTCTGGGGAGTCGGAGCCACTATTGGCCCGATCATCATGGCCCAGTATATTGCAGGGGGAAACTCCTGGAGCAAGGGGTATTTTGCCATTTCAGGAATACAATTTGTACTGGCAATCATCCTTTTGCTGACTTTGCCTTTATGGAATAAAGGGAAGAATAATAATAAAGCTCTAAGTGAAGAGGCAGAAGAATCAGAAGAGAGATTGGATCATGCGGAAAATGTAAAACCGCTCCAAATCAAAGGAGTTAAATTAGCTTTAATTTCCTTCTTGTTTTATTGCAGTGCTGAAGCCACTATGGGACTTTGGGGAAGCAGCTTTCTGGTAAGTGTGAAGGATCTGCCGGCAGCGGCTGCTGCCCAATGGGTTTCCTTTTATTTCGCAGGCATTACAATTGGCCGATTTATTACTGGCTTCATTACGTTTAAAGTGAATAATCGTACTCTTATTCGGTTGGGACAAATTCTTGCACTTACTGGTGCCATCCTTCTTTTCCTGCCATTTTCATCCGCTTTCGCGCTTGCAGGCTTTATTTTGATTGGATTAGGATTGGCACCGATTTTTCCGTGTATGCTGCACGAAACACCGGCGCGTTTTGGGAAGAAGCATTCTCAGACTATCATGGGATATCAAATGGCTGTTGCATATACAGGCAGTACCTTTATGCCGCCTGTTCTAGGCTTCATTGCCTCTCATTCAACAATTGGGATTTTTCCGATATATATTGTTCTGCTTGCTGCAGCAATGTTCTTAAGTTCTGAAAAACTGAACCGCCTGCTGAATAAGAAAGAGATTAAAAGCTCAGCAGATGCTGCCTCTCACACAAATTAGATAATTTTGAAAGAAGGCCTTTAAAATGAAAACTCCACTGGAAAAAACGTATATATGGAGCCAATTATCAGATTGGATTATGGCTATAATACGCATGTAGGTGAAAACTTTTTTGCGAACTTCGACTGCACGATTTTAGATGTCTGTGAAGTCCGTTTTTTTGAGATAATTGCATGCTTGCACCCGGAGTGCAAATCTATTCGGCAACACACCCGCTTTATCCTCTGAACGGAATTCAGGCAGAGAATATGCAAAGCCAATTACGATTGGAAACAATGTATGGATTGGCGGAAGTGCCGTAATAAATCCAGGTGTAATAGCAGGAGATAATGCTGTGATCGCATCAGGAGCGGTTGCTGTGAAAAATGTGCCGGTAATGTGGTAGCTGACGGAAATCCAGCTAAAGTAATTAAACAAATAGAGCTTTAAATACTCCTTAGCATCCATAAATAGAAAAGCCATTTCCCATTGTGGATTTGGCTTTTCTTATGTTTCAGTGTAAGGAGGAATCTGACTCTATTTTTTGTTTTTGTTCAAATGTTCTTTGTCCAGTCCATTTACAGATTTTAATACCAGATCTGTAAAAGCCTCTACAGCAGGAGATAGCCACTTTTTCTTTTTAATCAGCATATGAGAATAAAAGGGTTCGAACTCCTCCGAATGCGTTAATAGTTTTAACTTTCCGTTCTCTATATCTTCTTTAACAGTGATGTAAGGCAAAGCGCAAAATCCAAGTCCGCTCATGACCATCTTCTTGATTGCTTCTATGCTCCATAGTTCCATGGTCTGAAAGTGCTGGATGCTATGCTTTATAAGATATCTTTCAAACATTGACCGGTAGCTGCAGCCTTCTTCATTTGTGATATAAAAGGGGCTGGCCTGACTGTTTTTATATTCATCAAAATGGTCAGGTCCATTATTCCCGCTCACAAGGACAACTTCTTCTTGATACAAGGGATAGTGAATGCATTTTTCAGGTTTTATTTCGGGATAAACCATGAATGCCGCATCTACCCGTCCGCTCATTAAATCACTTTGGTTTTGTCCGCATGTACCATTGGTTAAGACTAACTTGACATGAGGATATTTTAATGAGAACTCCCTTATGATAGGTCCAAGTCTTGAGATGGTTAAAGACTCTGGTGCAGCCACTTTTAATATTCCGCTCACTTCACGGCTGCTTCGCATTGTTTTAATCTGTTCATGAGCAGAAAGAAGATCCTCAGCTAAAGGGATTAAATCCCTGCCTAAAGGAGTAAGCTGCAGCTTTCTATTGCTATAAGTAAAAATCTCCCCGCCAATCTCCTGTTCAAGTGACTGTATGTGGGCGGTTAGGGTCGATTGGGTATACCCTAACTTCGCAGCAGCTCCTGTATAACTGCCTATTTCTGCAATGGACTGAAAGGTTATTAGATGTCTGATTTCCATGCCGTCTCTCCTCTTGTATCGAAAAAAATGATAATGATATTTTTAATTTCAATTTTATTTATAAATAAAGTCATCATACAATAAAAACTGTTAAAGCGTAAATGAGTAAAGAAGGTGAGTTTATGAGTATAGTAGCGTTTCTATCGTATGTAATCATTACATCCATTACGCCTGGTCCAAGCAATATCTTAATCATGAATGAAGCGAGGAGATTTGGCTTCGCAGGGTCCTGGAGGTTCACGGCGGGTATCCTGGCAGGGTTTGCTGTACTTGGGATCTTGAGCGGTGTATTCACAGCAGGTCTATATACTTTAATTCCAGTAATAGAGCCTTATTTAAAAACAGCTGGTGCTATATATCTGCTCTGCTTAGCCTGGCAGGTAGGTCTGCCTAAATGGTCCGGGGAGCAAGTTAGAGATGTGAAATCATCCTTTTTATCAGGTTTTATCTTTCAAATCATAAATGTAAAAAGCATTTTGTTCTTTTTAACTGTCATGAGTGGTTTTATACTTCCTTTCTATCATTCTTTTCAATTCATTGTTTTTTATTTAACATTAGCCATTATTCTTGGGTGGTCAGCATTGCTTTTGTGGTCAGGGTTTGGCTCGGTATTTAAAAAGTTTTTCATCCATTATGACAAGTTATTTCGGGTCGTGATGTGTATGCTGCTGGTTTATTCCGCGGTTACTGTTTTTCTGTGATTCCCAATTTGTTTAAAGCTAGGTGACTGAAAAAAAGCAAGCTGTTTTTTTTTACAACAGATGGCTGGTTTGTTAATTCTTCTCTATACGGTGACTTTCTGCAGGAATCAGGCGCTGAAGTTCAGCGATGAGAATAAGCTGGCCCTATGGATTCCGCACGAAACGAATAACATTATTCCTATTAGAGAAAACTGTTAAATAATACTTTGGAGGAAAGTCATGAGAGATAATAAAGAAAAACTTGAGAATACGCAAACCAACGGTCAAAACGAAGATTTAATTGAGATTAGCAATCCAGACTACGGGCTGGAATCAGTTGCAGATGGCTGCGATTTTGCAGAGGGAGAAAAGAAGCCTCCCCAGTGCGATAGGCTATAGAGTACCAGGATATCATTAAATTAAGGAGTTATAGAAAGTGTTGACCAGAGGCGGTTAGCGCTTTTTATTTGCCAGCAAAAGAGGAACTTCAGTTTTTACCTCTTAATAGAAAGAAGTTTCTAACCAGGTTGCGTCAAAATTTTAGTATAAATCTGGAAAATGATTTGGGGAGTTTAACAATTGAATTGTTAGATTTTTTAATATTTTCACAAATTGACTTCGTTCTTAAATTGATATACTAAGCATAGTAGACAACTTCAGGGAGGAACTATATGAAAGACATTTTAAAAATTGGAAGCGCTTTTATTGGTGTAATTGTGGGTGCTGGATTTGCATCGGGGCAGGAAGTTCTTCAGTATTTTACCAGTTTTGGCATTATGGGTATTTTTGCTGCTATTGTTGCAAGCGCTTTATTTGCTTATGTCGGCATGATATTGGTGTGGTTAGGGAGCAGCATGAAAACTTCCTCACATAAGCATGTGATTTATAAGATAAGTGGCCGATATCTAGGGTTCATTATTGATTATATCCTTATTTTTACTTTGTTTGGTGTAGGTGTTGTCATGATAGCAGGTGCAGGGTCAAACTTAAATCAGCAATTTGGATTGCCTGTCATAATTGGGACAAGTGTGATGACGATTCTTGTTCTATTAACGGGAATGTTAAAGGTTGACCGTGTTGTTGCTATCATCGGTGGGATTACCCCATTTCTAATCCTGTTTGTCATCATCACATCTATCTATAGTTTTATAAATGCTGATGGATCATTCCTTGCTTTGAATGATGTAGCCAAGGAAACTCCGACAACTCTGCCAAACTGGTTTATTTCTGCCATCAATTATGTGTCCTTTAACACGGCAGTAGGTGCTTCAATGGCAATTGTGATGGGTGGAGCTGAAAATAAACGTAAAACTGCCGCGTTAGGTGGATTAGTTGGAGGTTTTGGGCTCGGTGTTCTTATTCTGCTTAGCCATCTGGCTATTTTCTCTAAGATTGAAAGTGTTGGCAGTATGGATATGCCAATGCTGGCCATTGTTAATAATATTTCACCTGCATTAGGTACGATCATGTCGGTTGTTCTCTTTGCAATGATCTTCAATACAGCTATAAGCATGTTTTTCTCTTTTGTGGCCCGATTTTCCAAGGTTGATACCGCACATTTTAAAAGGTTATTCGCGGGAACCATGATTGTAGCATTTGCAGCAAGCTTCATAGGTTTTACTGATCTTGTTAGCTACTTCTACCCGCTGATAGGTTATCTTGGATTAGTTCTAATTGCTGTATTATTTTACGCTCCGCTTAGAATGAAAAGTATTAAAAAAGAAGGATACGGAGATGGCGAAGAATATCCTAAAAAAATAGTGAACAGTTAAAAGCCGATAAAACCGAGCATAATGGAGAAGGAGAGCGCTGAAGTGCTCTCCTTCTTTTTTAATAAAAACAATGGTACACACGTTCTAAAATGCCTGGCAGCCTTCTTGTCCCGGCCGTTTTAGAAAGTCAGCTGTATACGTATGATATAAATAGTTTCTCAAAAAACTGTTGTGTTTAGTGAGGTTCTATTCTGGTCAAAGTAGGATAGGAGATGATTTTAATGATTGAAGAATTAATGAAAATGCTTGAAGAACGAGAAGAAGAGATGATTAAGATACGCCGTTATTTACATCAGAATCCTGAGCTTTCATTTAAAGAGGAAAAAACGGCAGCCTATATAGCTGATTTTTACAGAGGGAAAGATGTTGATCTTATAACAAATGCAGGGAATGGATATGGCATTGTTGTCACTATTGAAGGCGGAAAGCCGGGAAAGACCGTGGCACTTCGGGCTGATTTTGATGCGCTTCCTATTAAAGAAGAACTGGATGTTCCGTTTAAATCAAAAGAGGAAGGTATCATGCATGCCTGCGGCCATGATGCACATACAGCATACCTTTTGGTTTTGGCTGACTGCTTGATCCTATTAAAAGATAAGATCCATGGAACCGTGAAAATAATCCATCAGCATGCGGAAGAAGAGCCTCCAGGCGGAGCAAAAAGCATCGTTGAGGAAGGATTTCTCGATGATGTCCATGCAATTTTTGGCATACATGTTTTGCCGATCGCCCCTGCTGGAACTGTTGGCTATCACAGCGGATATTCCTTTAATGGCCGCGCTTATTTTAAACTGAGAGTACAGGCAAGCGGCGGACACGGTTCTTCTCCGCATAAGGCCAACGATGCTATTGTTGCAGGAGCTTATTTTGTAACAGCTATCCAAACAGTTGTGAGCCGCAGAGTGGATCCGTTTCATGCCGGTGTAGTGACAATTGGTTCATTTGACGGTAAAGGGAGTTTTAATGTGATCAAGGATCATATCGAAATTGAGGGGGATGTACGCTATTCCAATGATGAAACAAAGGATGTGATGAATAGAGAAATTCACCGCATTGTAAATGGTCTTGAGGAGTTATTTGGTGTAAGCTGTGAGCTAACGTATGAACCCGACTATCCGCCGCTGTATAATGATCCTGAATTGACAGGGTTTGTCGCAGATACGCTTTCAGCGGCCGGGGATAAAGACATTATCGAGATCAAGGAATTTCCTATAATGGCACCATCGGATGATTTTGCGTATTATTTGGAGAAGGTCCCTGGCTGTTATTTTTATATTGGATGCACGCCAAAGGGAACAGAAGAACCTTACTTCAATCATCACCCTAAATTTGATATAGATGAAGGTTCGTTGTTAGTTGCTGCAAAATCAGTGGGATATGTTGTTTGCAATTATATCAATATGAAAGAAAACAAAAGCTCACACTGATGTGAGCTTTTTATGTTTGAAGAAATTCTGCTTGTAACTTCTTATTGTTTTTGAATAGATTTGATAGGCAATCTCCAGCTGTAATGATGCGATATTCCTCGCAGAATTAAAGTAACAGTAAAAAGAATATAAAAATGGTAAGACTTTGATAACCAATCCAGGCCTAAGATAAACCCGGCAAAGATGGCCCATAAAAGATATACTTCATCACGTAAAACAATGGGCTTTCGCTGAGCCAGCACATCGCGGATCATACCTCCGCCGGCACCTGTTATGGCAGCTGAGAACATAACAGCAAATAAGGGTAAATCAATTGATTGTGCATACATAGCTCCCTGAACGGCAAAAGCTGACAAGCCGATTGAGTCAAAAATACTCCATTTCGTCAAAAGCTGAACTGCGCTGCTTGGCAATAGGATGACAATACTGATGGTAATAAGGGCAACGATAAAAAGAGTCGTTTGCTGCCATAATTCTATGATCGGGATGCCGGTCAAAAGGTTCCTAATAGCCCCGCCGCCAAATGCTGTAATTAATCCTAAAACATAGGCGCCCATAATGTCGTATTTTACTTCCAGTGCAACGACTGCCCCACTCATTGCAAATGCAATGGTTCCAATTACGTTCAATACATCCCAAACCATACAATCCTCCTAATTAAGTATCTCTGTCCTTGTACCTTTAGAGGTTTACCTATTCTATATTAGAAGGCCTGCCCCGTGGGTGCGGGATACGTTCTCCAGAGAAGCGTCCGGCTGCAGCCTTCTTACCTGAGAGATTCATCTTTCCTATAGATTTGCCCCTTCGGTGACGTACAATACGTTCTCTCCCGCAGCAGTCATTCGCTAGTATTTGTTTTTATAATTATAGAGTATAGTGCAAAGGCTTGGACAGTCCATTAAGTGTCTAAGTGGACATGAAATCCTTGTGCTATGGCGTGCATCATTCTGCTTGTAGGAATTGGTGGGCCCATTTTATTAAAGCGGAAATGAAGCAGGGGCTTTCGCTGTTTTTGGGTGCGTCAAAGAAGTGGCGCTAAAACCCCTGCAATTAAAGAGGGGCTAGCATGAAGGTTATTCATCCTTCTTTTGTTTCTTTGCCAAAATCGTCCGCAGTTCGTTAATTTCTTCATCAGACAGGGAGTCTTCCTGGATGAATTGGACTAGCATGGATTTCACCGTTCCGCCATAGATTCGCTTGATAAAGGATTGAGCTTCTGCCTGCTGGCATTCATCCTGTGAATATAACGGGAAAAAGGTATAGATTCTCTGGTTTTTATTTACGCCCACTACATTCTTCTGGACAAGCCTGTCCAGAAGAGTACGGATTGTTTTGGGCTTCCAGTCTGTGCACTCTTGTAAGGATAGAATGACTTCATTAGCTGTTTTGGGTGCGCCGTGCCAAAGGACTGTCATGACTTCCCACTCGGATTCTGAAATGCTGGGAATCCTATCAGTCATATTACCGCCCTCCTTCTTTAATGAGATGAAAGAATTAATAAATACCTTTTTTCTTCAAAATGGATAATGTAATTTCAGCTGCTTTACTTCCATTGGAGTTATCTTCATTCTGTATATTCGTTGCAAAAAAATATGTGTCCTGCCCTGACTCAACATACCCGATGAACCATCCATTGATGGTTTTTCCATTTACAGTGCCTGTACCTGTTTTTCCTGAGAGGAGGGACCCTTCTTTTCCTTCTAGTTTAATGGAATCTTTCACCGTTTGGATATTCTTTTCTTTAAAACCAAATTCGTTGGCATAAAATTTTTTAAGCAGCTGAACTTGTTCCACTGGAGAAATTTTAAGGGAAGATTCCAGCCAATATTCGTCTATTCCACCAGATAGATCGCGATTCCCGTACCTGATTGTGTCCAGAAAAGTTTGAATCGTACCGGACTGCACCTGCCGGTCTAACGTCTGAAAATACCATGTAACGGAATTTTTCATTGCCGAAGTTAAATCCTGATCCGCATTCCAGGAATCAATAGGATATTTAAGTCCGTTCCATTTGGCCAAGGAGTTTTCATCCGTTATGATGCCTGACTCTAAACCAAGAAGCGCACTATAAACTTTATAAGTAGAATTTGGTGAAACCCTTAATGTGCTTTGTTTTTTATTATGAATAAGATAGTGGTCTGCTTCTTTATCATACAATACAAAGCTTCCATCATATCCTGCAAAATAATTACCTAAATCCTCATAAATAATGTTATCATCCTTAAATTTATAGCTGCTATTTTCATGAGCCATTACAGAGATAAATGGAGCCTGGCCTGCAATAAATATCCCCGCAAAAATGAGTATAGCCGCACTTTTCCATCTCAGCAGTTTTGATTCCGACTTAAAACAGGCAATTTTTTCGATTCTCGTTTTGATCTGTTTCTTTGACCCGTTTAAATGGTCTGCCAAATCGACTGTCACTGCCCTTGAGGCTTTATGGGCAAAATGAATAATGCTGTTTCCATATTCCATAAAATCCTGCTCATCCAAAGAATTTAAAACCGCTGCATCACAGGCAATTTCCCGATCCAGCCTCATTCTCTTAAAAGCTAGCCAAACTAGAGGATTAAACCAATATAGTATTTGAAAAATCACGATTAAATAATTGACTGCAGCATCTTTATTTTTATAGTGGTTCAGTTCATGCAAAAAGATATATTCTATATCCTTTTCAGAAAGCCACTTGTCAAAATGGCGGGGAAGCACCACATAAGTCTTAAAAAATCCAAACGTCATTGGGGTTTTAACGAGAGAGGACTCTCCAACAATAATACTTCTGGAAATCTTCAGTTTGTGTTTGCAGTGTTCGAATAATGATAAAAGCCTGCTATTTCTCAGGCTGTTTGTATGTTTCTTTATTTTACTGATTTTAAGCCTTGCGATCAGCGTAAATACAGCTAAAACAGCCACCACCGAAATCCAGATATAGAATAGAACATGATTTAATAATGTTAAGTCGTAGCGTTCCACCGAAACGGCTATGTCTTCCATCCAATTATTTTGCCTTAAAGGACTCTCCGCAGCTGGTGCAGTTTGAGGTTGGACGCTGCTCTTGATATTCCAAAAGGAAAATGAATCGGAAAAAGTCATGAGTTGTATTGGAATAAGAGGCAGTGGTAAAGCAAGCAATAATAGAAACCAAAGATTATAGTGGGCTTGTGCTGTTAAATGTTTTTTTAAAATGTTTTTTAACAGAAGAATGACTCCGATTGTAAAAGAAGACACCAGCAGACATTCCAAAAAAACAGGTAAAGACTGTGAGCTTGTGATCATCCTCAGACCTTCCTCGCAATATTTGACATCTAGTTTTAATCCCTTAGACAAAATGAATACCAACCATTCTAGCATCCTATTTTTACTTTATCAAATCAGGGGGATCTTGTGAAATACCATAATATCAGGGGTTTTTATCAGCGGTTGACAAATGATGACTACAAATGTAGTATTGTATTACACTTGTAGTCTACATGGTGAATTATAAGTTCAAAATTAATAAGAAAAGAGGTAATAAAATTGAGGAAACGATATCAATCTATTACTAGTAGGAATATGTTAAAAGCAGTCCGGTTATTCAGTTTGGTTCTGCTTCTTGCCCTGACTGGATGTGCAAATGGCAATCATCCATCAGAGGCCAGTGCGGCAGAAAACTCCAAAAAAACTTCTGTAAATACCAACCAAAAATTCAAACAGCTAGAGAAGGAGTTTGACGCACGGCTTGGCGTTTATGCATATGACACAGGAACGAAAAAGACTATTGCTTACAGGTCTAATGAGAGATTTGCTTACGCATCTACATTCAAGCCGTTGGCAGCTGCAATATTGCTGGAGAGAAAATCACTGGAGGAAATGGATGAAATCGTTACATACACAAGTGAAGACCTGGTTACATATTCTCCGGTTACAGAAAAGCATGTAAAGACTGGCATGACTTTAAGGGAACTCTGTGAAGCGGCAATCCGGTTTAGCGACAATACCGCAGGCAACTTAATTTTAGAGGAATTAGGTGGCCCCGATGGATTCGAAGCAGCTTTGAAAGAAATGGGGGATACTGTCACAAAGCCTGAGCGCTTCGAGACAGATTTAAATGAGGCAGAGCCAGGGGACATCCGGGATACAAGTACACCTAAAGCACTTGCAGCAAGTCTTCAAAAAGTTTTGATTGGCGATTTTTTGCCTGAAGAAAAGCGGAACCTTTTAACCGATTGGATGCGGGGGAACGTTACTGGGGATCCATTAATTCGTGCTGGTGTGCCAAGCGGCTGGGAGGTGGCTGATAAGAGCGGTGCTGCAGGTTTTGGCACCCGTAATGACATTGCAATTGTCTGGCCTCCAAACAGGGAGCCGATTATCGTGACGATTCTTTCCAGCCGGGATTCAAAGGATGCCGAATACGATAATGCCCTGATTGCAAAGACCGCGGAGATGACAATAAAGGCTTTGGATTAAAGCATTTACCAGCGGGAATTTTTCCCGCTGAAAGGTGTGAAAGGGTAATTTTATTCATTTTCAAATAACCGTTTTGTAAAAAATCGTAAGGAAAATGGCCGATTTTTGTTAACATGATCTTTATTTACCCATAAGAATAATCACACACCATTTCAATATTCCTTATCTAAAATATGTTTGAATACATATTTAGATAGGAGATGGAGAGAATGAACAAAAAACTATTAATTGGTACAGGGGTGGCTTTGTCACTGCTGTTTAGCCCAATCAGCCAGGCGTTCGCAGAAGAACCGACAATAGGAGAAAGGAAACAAGTGGATAATATAGCGCATCGAGGTGCAACAGGGTATGCACCGGAGAATACGATAGCCGGCTTTGATCTGGCTGTAGACATGAAAGCTGATTATATCGAAATTGATGTTCAAAGGAGCAAAGATGGCGAATTAGTGGTAATCCACGATACATCTGTGGATCGTACAACAGATGGAACCGGAAAAGTAGGGGATTTAACGTTTGACTATTTAAGAAGTCTCGATGCCGGCAGCTGGAAAGGGGAACAATTTGCGGGGGAACCAATTCCGACATTTGAAGAGATTCTGGATCGCTACCATGGTAAGGTTGGAATATTAATAGAATTGAAGGCTCCAGAGCTTTACCCTGGCATTGAAGAACAAGTGGCGGATAAATTAAAAGAACGAAATCTTGATAAACCGCAAAATGAAAAAATCATTATCCAATCTTTTAACTTTGAATCCATGAAAACAATGGATCAGCTTCTGCCTAAAGTTCCGATTGGTGTTCTGACATCTAATCGTGCGGATACTACAGCGGAAGCTTTACAGGAATTTTCAGCTTATGCAGATTGGTTTAATCCAAGCTATGGAATTGTCACCGAAGAATTAGTGAATCAGGTTCACTCTCTTGGCATGCAAATTGGATCATGGACAGTGCGCAGCCAGGAAGCCGCCGACTTCCTGTTCGAAATGGAAGTTGACGCCATCATTACCGATTATCCGGATTATGTTGATCCTAGAAACTAATATCTGGAAAGGAGCAGCTGCTGCTCCTTTTTTTGTTTGGAATTTTTTCCTGAATCAGGAAGGGGATTATTAGTGTTTCTATGGAATATAAACGTTATCCTTTTTCAGAGGTGAAGCTCATGAACATTAGAAAAGCGGTTTTAGCTGATTCAAAGGGTATTGCGAAAGTACATGTTGATAGCTGGAGAACAACCTATAAAAATATTATTCCTGATTCATTTTTAAGTAACTTATCTTATGAAAGGCGTACGGATTTATGGAATGGGAATATTACAAAAGAGGGAAATTATGTGTTTGTCGCGGAAAATAGCGATGGAGAAATCATCGGATTTGCTGATTGCGGCAAGAGAGGCAGTAATCATGTTCCGGAATCTGGTGACTTAACTGCCATTTACCTCCTGGAGGAATATCAAGGTAAGGGAGTTGGCAAGAGCCTATTAAGGAAGGTTTTTCTGCAATTTGAAGAACTTGGCTTCAATAGAATTTTTGTTGAGGTACTGGAAGATAATAAAACCCGTCATTTCTATGAGTATTATGGTGCAGTCTTATATAAAACTGAAAAGATTACTATTGCAGGTGCTGAATTGAATCTTCTTATATATGAATGGAGTAACATTAGGGATGTATTAATTAAATACTAATCCAGGAAACTCGTCAAACTGACGAGTTTTTTTTCTCCAGCTCTAATAGACTTTTAAAATAATAATATTATATTACCAAACTAAATAAAGAGACAAGCTCCAAACAAAAACTGGAATGACATCGCTTACATAAAATTTTTAATAATTTAAATTGACTGAAAAGTATAATTGTATTATTATTCTAACAATATATGTTCTTCGCAACACGAATGAATAGGTATTCAACTAGAGGGGGAAGGGTTTATGTCACAGCTGTTAGCGTTAGTAATTCTTTTGCTTATTTTATTCATTGGAGATTTGGTTGCGGTTCGCACAAAGGCATGGGTGCCGTCCATTTTCGTCTGTGCCGTACTGTTCCTTGCCGGCTATTGGACATTTTTTCCGCAGGACATCGTAGCATTGGCAGGAGTTCCGCCGGTTGTGGCTACGATGATGATGTACTTATTGATTACCAATATGGGAACATTGCTATCAATCCAGGAATTGAAAAATCAGTGGAAGACGATTGTGATTGCTTTGTCAGGGATTTTGGGAATTATCGCGATATTACTTGGAATCGGTACCTTTATCTTTGGATTCAAAACGGTAGTTGTCGCCATTCCTCCATTGGTTGGAGGGGTAGTATCTGCCCTGATCATGTCGGAAGGAGCAAAAGAAACGGGTCTGGCTTCTTTATCTGTCTTTGCAATCGTGATTTATGTTATGCAGGGGTTTGCGGGATATCCGCTCACATCGATTGTCCTGAAAAAAGAAGGAAAGCGGCTTTTAAAGCAGTACCGAAGCGGACAGCTTGCTTATAAGGCACAGGGACAGGCAGCTGAAGAGACGGCAGCAGCAGCAGCTCCAAAACCTGAGCTTAAGCTTTTTAGAAATATGCCGGAGAAATATAATACAGATTTCTTTAAATTTTTAAGATTGGCAGCAGTATCCTACCTTGCTTATCTGACATCGACACTGCTGGCTCCAGTTGCGAGTGTCAGTCCATTTGTACTTTGCCTCTTGTTCGGGGTTATTGCCACAAGTCTTGGTTTTCTTGAAAAGCAGGTACTGCAGAAAGCAAACGGTTTTGGCTTTGCGATCATGGCCCTGATGCTCTTTATTTTTGACGGCTTAAAGCAGGCTACACCTGGGATGATGCTTGAGATTATTTATCCGCTTGCAGGAAGCATTATTCTAGGCGTAATGGGAATGTATATCTTCTCATTTGTCGCAGGGAAAATTTTAAAAGTGAGCAAGGAAATGGCCTTCGCAGTTTCGCTGACGGCACTATATGGGTTCCCGGCTGACTACATTATTACAAATGAAGTCATTAAGTCATTAACAGAAGATGAAAAAGAGAGGGAAATGCTGACCAGCAACATGCTTCCGCCTATGCTTGTCGGGGGGTTCATTACCGTGACCATTGTGTCGGTCGTATTGGCCGGAACTTTTGTCGGACTTTTATAAGGAAGGAATTGCATCGAAATGAGTGAAGTTCAAACAGGGAAAAATGTGAATCTGGAAAAAGTACAGGTACGAATTGAAAACCATATTGACACCTTAAGCACTTATACAGCGACTCCAGGCAAAGGAACAACCAGGCTGACGTATAGTCAGGAGGATCTGCTTGCACGGCAGTATATTAAGGGGAAAATGAAGGAAGCGGGCTTGACTGTCCATGAAGATGGATTGGGCAATATCTTTGGAAAGCTTGAAGGGTCCCTAAAAGATGCACCGAGTGTTCTGATCGGCTCTCACTTTGATTCCGTCCCGAATGGGGGATCCTATGATGGGCCTGCCGGAGTTGTAGCAGGACTTGAAGTCGCTGCACTTTTCACTGAGAACGGATTAACACCAAAATATCCTTTGGAAGTTATCGCCCTTATCGAAGAGGAAGGCTCCAGATTTGGCGGCGGCTTAATGGGTTCACGCGGTATGGTCGGTTTGCTGGCTGAGGAAGAATTTAAATCATTGAGGGATAAAGATGGCATTACGACTGTTGAAGCCATGGAGAAAATCGGGCTCGATCCATCTCTTCCGAGAGAAAGAGACCAGCAGTCAGTAAAGGCTTATCTGGAATTGCACATTGAACAGGGACCTATTTTAGAAGAAAAGAATATCCCAATTGGGGTAGTCGAAGCGATTGTCGGCTTAACGCAATTGGAGGTAACCGTAAAAGGACAGGCCGGGCATGCCGGGACCACTCCAATGGACAGGCGCTCTGACGCGCTGGTTGCGGCCGCCAGGATGATAGCCCAATTTCCCGGGCTGGCTGCGGCTGAAGGAGAAGGGACGGTAGTGACAACCGGGCAATTGCAGGTATATCCAAATGGAGCCAATGTAATTCCGGACCAAACGGTCTTTTCTGTAGATATTCGCTCCGGCAAGGAAGAACATGTCCAGAATATTATTAAAAAAGTGAAAGAATTAGCAGATTCATATCGTGATAGCGGAGTAGAAATAACCGTTGAACAGCTTTTATATATTCAGCCAAAAGAGATGAATAAAGAGATTGTCAGTCTGTTAAAGGAGAAAAGCAGTGAACTGGGTTCCGCTTCATGCCCCATGAATAGCGGCGCCGGACACGATGCAATGGTTTTCGCTGATTACACACGTACTGGAATGCTGTTTATTCCAAGTAAAAACGGTCTGAGCCATTGTCCGGAAGAATGGTCTGATTCCCGGCATATTGCCGAAGCTGTCCAAATCCTGTTTGAGGCAGCAATAGAGCTAACGGAGGCGGGAGTAAGAGATGATTCATAACCAACTAAAGGAATTGATTGGGGCATATAGTAATGAATTAACAGAACTGCGCAGAAGATTGCACCGTGAACCAGAGGTGTCATGGGAGGAATTTAAAACCACCCAATATATCTGTGAGTATCTCGATGGTCTGGGCATCCCCTATAAAAGAACGGAACCAACTGGTGTCATTGCTGAAATAGCAGGCGGGAAGCCTGGAAAGACCGTAGCTTTAAGGGGAGACATGGATGCGCTGCAGGTGGAGGAATTGAATAAGGATCTGCCTTATGCATCTCTGGAAAATGGCAAAATGCATGCATGCGGACATGATGCCCATACCGCAATGCTGCTGATTGCCTCCAAGGCATTAAATGAGATAAAAGAAGAATTGCCGGGGAATGTCCGTCTTCTGTTCCAGCCAGCGGAAGAAGTAGCGGAAGGTGCGAAGATGATGGTGGAACAGGGAGCGATGGAAGGTGTGGACAATGTCTTTGGCATTCACATCTGGTCGCAAATGCCGACACATAAAGTGTCCTGTACACCCGGCCCATCCTTCGCATCAGCTGATATATTCAAGGTGACATTCAAAGGGAAAGGCGGGCATGGGGCGATGCCGCATGATTGCATTGATGCCGCTATAGTGGCATCTTCCTTTGTGATGAATGTGCAGAGTGTTGTGTCCAGAACCATTGATGCCCAGCTTCCTGCCGTACTCACCATTGGAAAAATGACGGTGGGCACAAGGTTCAACATTATCGCTGAAAATGCAGTCATCGAGGGAACAGTCCGCTGCTTCGATCCAGAAACTAGGGATCATATTGAAAAACAGCTTGAGAATTATGCTG
Source organism: Cytobacillus oceanisediminis (assembly GCF_004366035.1). Taxonomy (GTDB): domain Bacteria; phylum Bacillota; class Bacilli; order Bacillales; family Cytobacillaceae; genus Cytobacillus; species Cytobacillus oceanisediminis_C. The sequence continues at coordinate 109,185 of NZ_SOEE01000009.1, read as the reverse complement.
AGAAGACGGCATCGATCTATGGTGCTAGTGCAAAAGTGGAATACATCCGGGGTTCCCAAGCGGTAATTAATGAGGAATATAGTGCAAACCTTGTACAAAAAGTTGCTTCTGAAGCTTTCGGGGAAGATCTCCTATACAATGAAAAACCAACAATGGGTGCGGAGGATTTCAGTTTTTACCTGGACAAAGCGCCTGGCAGCTTCGCCCTCGTCGGCAGCGGCAATCCAGAGAAAGACACCGAATGGGCTCATCACCACGGCAAATTCAATATTGACGAAGACGCCTTATCGACAGGCGCAGAGCTATATGCACAATATGCCTGGGCATATTTGAACGAATAGAAGTAAGATTTTAAAGCTAACTCCGCTCCTCTATATGGAGGAGCGGAGTTATTTTTGCCTAGTTCCAATTCTTCATATAATTTTTAAGGACATGAAAAAAGGAAGCAGTTAAAAAGCTCTGCTCCCCATACACTGGTGATATTTAAATTTCCTGTGATCAAGGGGAATAGGTAATGGTCAATGAATTCTACTGCTTTTGCAGTTGATTTGGCGGAATGAAGTTTAGGGGCAGTGGTCTTAAGATGACTTTTATGTCAGTGGGCATTTCAAAATCCTGCTGTGCTTGTTTTAAATAATGATACATAGCTTTCCCGCCTGTTGAATTGGCAGAGTGAACAGTTATGCGATTCGCAAATAACTGTTTTTGAACCATTATATGAACAAGCATAAGACCATTTCTCGATTTGCTAACTAAATCATGGTCTAAAGACAAGTGGTCAATTTCAAAGGTCTGAAGCAAATGGATACACTCATCGATGGTCTCAACTAATACATGACCATCAGGCGCTTTCCGATAATCATCCAGGAATACGCTTATTTTCTCCAATTTTTATCCCCCTTTCGAAGGGGTGACTAAGAATAGTCAAGTTGACCCTAAGGATTTGGTTCATGTTTCATTGTAACATATATATGTAAGCAAAGATACCAAAGAGGGATTATTTGGAAGAAACCGAACATCACCTATCTGTTTTAAAAGATAGTGTCAGCAGGTAATTGCTTTTAAGGATGGCAGCAGAGATTTCCTTCGCCCTTTTCAAGAGCTGATTTTAAACTGTCCAGTACACCTGACCAAGCCATTTGATGCCAGTTAATCGCTTCAATCCAATCATCATGATCCTTAAATCCCCTATGTTCAACGACCACTTTTGCTGAATCTTCATTGATTGCCTGGAAACTTACATGTACAGTTGTTAATTCATCCTCGTTATTCATTAAATCCTCAAATTGGTCTGGGCCTTTCCAGGTGAACTCAAGCCCATTTTCAGTAATAAGCTTATTGATTTTGCATCCCTTCGTGCTCATGCCCGTACTATTGCCGGGAATAAAATAAAGCTCATAAGCTCCGCCTTCCTTAGCTTCTATTTTCGCTTCAGGTGCAAACCATTCAGATACCCTATCTGAGATTGTCCAAGCGAGCCATACCAGATTCAGTGGTGAATTGATTGTTGTCTCATTAATAATGGCTTTCTCATTTGCCGTGGTTTTCAAAAAAATCCTCTCCCAAGTGTAAAATTATTACATTTAAATAGTAAAATTATTTTGAAAATTAGGATATAATTAATTGGAGAAAATTCGGAGAGATAGATTTTTTGTAAAAGAATAAGAAAGCCCAAAAGGAATAGATTTCTTCTGAGCTTGAAAGATTTACCTGCCGCCGTTTATTTCATTAATAAAATGCTCAATTACTTCCTCAATGCTCATCACACCGATATTTCCCACTTTACGTTTTCTCAGTGACAGGGATTGCTGCTCCATTTCTTTATCACCAATCACCAGCATGCAGGGAACTCTCTGTTTTTCGGCTTCCCTGATCTTGAGTCCCATTTTCTCTGTTCTGAAGTTGGCTTCAGCACGGATTCCTGCTTCTTCCAATTGTGATTTCACATATTCTGCATATTCTGCATGGGCATCTGAGATGGGAATGATTTTTGCTTGAACCGGTGACAGCCACAGTGGAAAATCCCCTGCGAAATGCTCAATTAGAATGGCCATGAATCGTTCAACGGAACCAAAGATGGCCCTATGAATCATAATGGGAAGATGAAGTTTGTTATCTTCACCAACATAAGCACAATTAAACTTTTGCGGCATTTGAAAATCCAGCTGGACAGTACCGCATTGCCAGCTTCTGCCGAGAGAATCCAATATATGAAAATCAATTTTCGGCCCGTAAAACGCCCCATCACCAGGATTAATCTGGTAGTTAACTCCTTGGTTTTTCAAAACAGATTCCAAGGCCCCTTCAGCACGTTCCCACATTTCCTGTGATCCCATGTATTCCTCTGGGCGTGTTGAAAGTTCAACTTTATAGTCAAAACCAAAATGGGAGTAGAACTCATCAATTAGGACAAGTATTTTATCAATCTCGGCTTCAATCTGATCAGACCTCACAAATAAATGGGCATCATCTTGAGTGAACGACCGAACTCTTAACAATCCATTTAAAGAACCTGAGAGTTCGTGTCTATGGGACTAATCCCAGTTCCGCATAGCGGAGAGGCAATTCCCGGTAGCTTCTCCGTTTGCTGTTGAAAACCAATATCGCACCCGGGCAGTTCATGGGCTTTATCGCATAATTTTGTTCATCCACATTTGAGAAATACATATTTTCATGATAATGATCCCAATGGCCGGATTGTTCCCAAAGTTCCTGTTTCATCATAATCGGTGTCTTAATTTCCTGATAGCCTGCACGGTGGTGTTTTCTTCTCCAGTAACTTTCAAGTTCATTTCGCATCACCATTCCATTTGGCAGGAAAAAAGGCATTCCCGGGGCTTCCTCCATGGATGTGAAAAGTTCCAGCTCTTGACCTAACTTTCTATGATTTATTTTTTCTGCTTCCATTTCAATTCCTCCTGATTATTAGTTATAAAAAAAGACCACACTCCTCCCAAACATAGGGACGAGTGTGGTCGTGGTGCCACCCTAATTTCACAAAGCAATCGAAAGACTGTTTTATGCTCAAAAAGATAACGGATTCCCCGATTATGGATACTCTGATCTAAATCATTCCCCATAATAGCTCCAAGGCGGTAAATCATTCCCATTTCTTCAGGGCTTGCAGCCGGTGACCCTGATCTCTGGAAAGAAAATAAAGAAAGATTCATGTCCTTATCAACGCTAACTATATAGTTTTAATAAAAATAAATAGCCGCACTCATCCCAGTAAAAGGGACGAGTGCGGCCGTGGTTCCACCCTAATTCCATAAAGCATTTGGAAAGACTGCTTTATGCTCAAAAAGATAACAGATTCTCCGATTATGGATACTCTGATCGAGATCATTTCCCCATAATAGCTCCAAGGCGGTAAATCATTCCATTTCTTCAGGGCTTGCAGCCGGTGACCCTGATCTCTGAAAAGAAAATAAAGAAAGATTCATGTCCTTATCAACGCTAACTATATAGTTTTAAATAAATAAAAAACGCACCCATCCCAGCAAAAGGGACGAGTGCGGTCGTGGTGCCACCCTAATTCCATAAAGCATGCCGAAAGACTGCTTTATGCTCAAAAAGATAACGGATTTCCCGATTATAGATACTCTGATTAGATCATTTCCCCATAATAGCTCCAAGGCGGTAAACCAATCCCAATTCTTCAGGGCTTACAGCCGGAGGCCCTGATCTCTGGAAAGAAAACAAAGAAAGATTCGTGTCCTTTTCATAGCTCATATTGATATTTTTACTGATTTTAATACACAATTTGGAAAAGGTCAAGAGAGTTAATAAAACTTTTAGACTCTAATGAAACAATCCCGATTCCTTCGATTTTTTCATCAGCGCTTTTGTTTTTCTGCTTAATGGCTCTTTTAGGAAGGTTCCAATTAATAGTGCAATGATACTGAATAGCGTCAGGACCAGGAGGTCTCTGTATACTCTCTCCCAAACAATGCCTCCAACAGCTTCTCTCATTAGATCAATGGCATAAGAGAAGGGCAGGAAGGGGTGGATGGTTTGGAAAAATTCCGGAAGCAAGGCGGTCGGATAGGTTCCGCCTGCACCCGCTATCTGAAGCACCAGCAAGACAATCGCCATGGCCTTTCCGACATCGCCAAATACAGATACTAATGTATAAACAATTAATATAAACACTAAACTGCTTATCAGTCCAAACAGGATAAACCACATAGGTGCCGCCACATCCACTCCCAGAATGATGATATCCCCTATTGTCACTACAAGGGTTTGAGCAAATCCAATGCTTAGGAAGGTGAGCAGTTTGCCGTAATAAATTTGTTTTCCCGTAAAGTCTTCAGGATGATGGACATCTGTAGCTAAAAGGGAAATTAATAGAAGGGCACCTACCCATATCGCAAGTACGGTATAAAAAGGAGTCATGCCTGTTCCGTAATTTTGGATTGGGAATAGGCTGTTTTTATTGAGCTGAACAGGTTCCTCGAAGAAACCCTTCTCTGCTTCGGGGTCATTTTGCAGCAGCTCAATGATCTCGCTGATGTCTGTCTCGCCCTGAATGTCCCGAATCCGATCGGCTAATTGATTAATCTTTTCGCTTACATATGGAAACTCTCCAATAATGTGCTTAAGCGTTTTTTCTCCTTCACCTAAGTTCCCCTCTGTATTAGCAAGGATTTTTTCGATTTCAGGCATGGCAGATTGTATTTCAGTCAGGATATTCCTGGCATTGCTCAATGTTTCCTTGGCGCTGGCCACTTCCTGGTTGATGGCTGGCCGGATGTTTTCATTATATTCTTTAACGAATGCGTCAATCCTGCCTGCAGTTGCAGCTGAATTTTCCTGAAGCCGGGTGATTAAATCATCCGCTTCCTGCTGCTTGTCTGAAAGAAAGGCATTGACCTTTTGTCCGTTTTCCTGGATTGCCTGCAGCTCCTGTTTTAATAAAGATAATTGTTCCAGAGCCTGATTGATTTGTTCCTGATTCTGGCTTGTGCCTTGTTCCTTATTGGATTCCTGCAGTTGCTTTAGTGCTGTTTCGATTGTTTCGATATTCTGAAGCGAATCCGCTATCTGCCCATTGATTTGATTACTAATTTCCTTTCCCTGGTCCAGGTTCAAATCAGAGGATTGAACCGAAGTGATAAAATCGTTCACCTTTACCGCCATATTCTGGACCTTCTCCAGATTCTCCTGAATCTGGGGCTCCATTGCATTCAGGCGATTCTCAGCCTCATTTATAAATTTCATCGTTTCATTAATGGTCTGCAGACCGTTGCCTGTTGCGCGTTTGGCATCAGGAACGAGTGCTTGTGCCTTATCAATCATTTTTTGGGCATTTTCTGCATCTGACAGGGAGCTGCTTAATAAGGAATGGATTTCAGGAAGCTTTTCCTCCATTTGAAAAACATACTCTTCGAACCGCTTTATATCTGGAAGGTCTTTCTCAATCTCCAGACCCAATTCATTAAACTTCTCAAAAATAGTGCCGTTCACGGTTGAGATGAAATTGCTCGTAATCGTATCGACAATCCCGCCTGCACCTTTTTCTGTGATTTTAGGTGCAATGGCATTAATTTTTTCATTCACATAATACTCAATTTTCGCTTTTTCGGGCTGATCTTCAATGACGGTTCCCAGCTTCTGAGAGAAATTTTCCGGAATCACAATGACGGCAAAATAGTCGCCGTATTCCACCTTATCCATAGCATCTTTTCGGTCATCAAAGTGCCAGTCCATATCATCGTTCTTCTTCAATTCCTTGACGATGTCATCACCAATATGTATGTCCTTATCCCGGACCACAGCCCCAGCATCTTCATTTACGATCCCAACGGGAAGCTGATCTGTTTGGCTATAGGGATCCCAAGAAGCCTCGATGTTAAACCAGGCATATAAAGAAGGCAGTAACGTCAAGCCTCCGATTAATACTGCTGCAACCCAATTAGTAAAAATACTTCTAATATCCATTTTGTAAATTTTCCACATGCTTTTCAGTCCAATCTGCTCGTCTTCCTAAGATTTTGTGAATAATCGGTTAAATATATTCAGAATCTCAGTGCACAACAATTCTACCCCTATAAAAAAATTGTGTAAAACCCAAAGGGCGTGGGCAATTACTTTTGGGGCTAAAGGAGGAGAAGGTTGTATGGGAAAGGTGTTTGAATTAGCTGCAACTTGGGACAAAGGAAGAGGAAAAGCGAGCAGAAGAGTTTGAACTTGATGCAACTTCGGACAGAGGAGGAAGAAAAGCGAGCAGAAGAGTCTGAACTTGATGCAACTTCGGACAGAGGAGGAAGAAAAGCGAGCAGAAGAGTCTGAACTTGATGCAACTTTGGACAGAGGAATGGAAAAAGTGAGCAGAAGAGTCTGAACTAGGTGCAACTTCGGACAAAGGAGGAGGAAAAGCGAGCAAAGGTGTTTGAACTAGGGCAGCTTCGGACAGCTTTTATTCTAAGGTGCAGTCGAAAGTCAGGGAGTGAATAACAGTGCCTGTCCTCGAATTTGGCATAATAGAAGATATATATAATAGTAAAATTGGAATTGAGTAAGTTACATGATTCATTATGGTCTAGTTACTTAGTGAAAACTCCAATACCTTCAAGGCTTTGCCGATATTGACAAACATTTCAAAAAAATATATGATAAAAATCCTGCCAATTTTACATTGGCCTAAGGGGACTGTGAAAAGTTCATTCTTCTTTGAAAAGGATGGGTAACTATGAATAAAGAGCAATTGATGGAAAGTGCACGCAGTATGAGGGAAAGAGCTTATGCTCCGTATTCCAAATTTCCGGTTGGAGCCGCTTTATTACTGAAAGACGGCACTGTCATTAATGGAGTGAATGTGGAAAATGTATCGTTTGGTGCGACGAATTGTGCCGAGAGAACAGCTATTTTCACTGCAATTGCGAATGGTTACAAAAAAGGTGATTTCCAAGCTATAGCTATAGCAGGAGATACGGCAGATTTTCTTCCGCCTTGCAGCATCTGCAGACAAGTTTTAGCGGAGTTCTGTCTGCCGGGAATGCCGGTTTATTTAACAAATGAGAAAAAAGAAATATTAGAACTGACATTAATGGATTTATTGCCGTATGCATTTACGGATTTAGAGATGTAGCATAAATAGAGGGCGAGTTTTGAGAGAATTAATCAAAGCTTGCCCTCTTTATTTTTCCTGCTGAAGTATGCTTATTTAAAAAAGAATGATGTACCAATTGGATAAAAAGAATATTGAAATGATGTTCAGACAATTTTTGGCAGGGGATTTAGATGAATTTATTGGACCAGCAGTGAATCATGAATTTGGAAAAGGGAATCTGACGGGAGCCGTACAGAAACTTGGGAGGAACCAATTTGAAGTATTGAATAGCACTGAAGAATTGCGCATTCAGCAATTTTACGATATTGGTGCATTAGTATATTATCTAAACGCGATACCTTGGCAAGTTGAAACAGGGTTTAATATGAAAAGTATAAAGAGAGTTTGTATGAAATACATAAAACACTTCTCTTTAAAGGCTTTTTTGATGTGAAGCAGCATCATTTTGTTATGAAAGCCAGAGCCATTTAAAAACAAGGTCTTCTTGTTAAAGAGGAGCTTGGCTTATAATTTTTTTACTGCCCTTATTTGGAGGTGCTGATCTTGGGTGAAAAGAATAAAAATCAAGTGAATACAAAGGAAATATGGAAATATTTTGGTCAGCATTTAGTGTAGGTGTGGGGGCAATCTTAAGAATTGTTGCTTACAATCTTAAGTGGCTTGGCTGTTAAATCATTGTCCGGCTAAAAAGAAACGCAGCTGCTGTAAATTATGAGTATGATAATAGGACTGCGAATGGTTCCACACCTAGAACGTGTGGGAACCATTCTTATTTATCCTATCCATATCAATAGCAAAGATTTCCTTGAAGCCCTTCATTCCCTGAGGGGTTATTTGGATGGCACGTGTTTTGGGAATGCGCTGTATCCAATTTCGCTCCAGGAATTTTTCCAGGATGGCATTCCCCAATGCACCTGCAAGATGATGGCGTCTTTCGCTCCAGTCGAGACATTTATGGGAAAAAGAACGACGCTTCTTTTTCAAAGAGGTCAGGTCGATTTGTATAGAGTGAAAGAATGCTATTCCTTCTTCCGTAACACTGTATGTGTCATTTTCTTCAGCAATAAATCCTTTTCTTTTTAGCGATTCAGTTATTTGCACTCCTAAATTTCCAGCGAGATGATCATAGCACGTCCTGGCAAGGCGGATCGCTTTATCTTCAGAGGCATGTTTAAAAGATTTAATTTCTGCAGCAGGTGCAATGGACAGAAAGGATTCCATCACCTGGGCAACTTCTTGATTCATGATGCCATAATATCGGTGCCTTCCCTGTTTTTCTGCTGACACCACTTGAGCATCCAGCATTTTTTTGAGATGAAAGCTGGCCGTTTGCGGTTTAATCCGAGCCATATGGGCCAATTCATTTACAGTGTGATACCGGCCATCCAATAAGGCGGTCAGTATGGCTGCCCGACTTGGTTCACTGACCAGAGAAGCGACTTTTGCTACATTTGAATTCATATTCATATTTTATTCCTCCATGTAATCCATATTTCGATGATAATTGAAATATTTACCCCTTACAATGATATTTGTAAAAAAGTTCAGGAGGAAACTGCAATGAAAAAGGAAGAAAACCAAATAATCACCAAATCAATCCAGCCTAAAATCTTATACTATGGAACGCCAGTGATTTTGTTAACAACACTTAATGAAGATGGAACATCCAACATCAGCCCCTTATCCTCGTCATGGGCATTAGGGGAATGCATTGTCCTGGGAATCGGGGAAGGAGGAAAGGCTTTGGAAAATCTTCGCAATCATCCCGAATGTGTAGTAAACGTTCCTGGCCCTGGCCTTTGGGAGAATGTAGAAGCATTAGCGCCACTGACAGGCAAGAATCCATTACCTGAATATAAACGGATTAATTCATTCCGTTTTGAAAAAGATAAATTCTCAGCTGCCTCCCTTACGAAGCAGGAAGCAGAAATTGTAAAGCCCTTTAGAATCCTGGAATGTCCACTTCAGATCGAGAGCAGGGTGGAGCACATTCGAGTCCCGGAACATGACCCTCACTTTGCCATCGTGGAAGTGACGGCATTAAAGGTCCATGCGCATACATCCATTCTTAAGGATGATCATCATGTGAATCCTCATGAATGGAGTCCCCTCATATATAATTTCAGACACTACTATGGACTAGGCGAACATCTGGGAAAAACATTTCGGGCATAGTTCTTTGGAGATTAATCACTTTTGCTAAGCTGTTTAGAAATATTTCATACATATTTTAGAAAGTTTTAAGATTTATGTGATATAGTTCTTTTAATTTCTTAATCTGGATAATAGGTTTATAAAATTAACTTGAATGCTAAGAATAAGGTATGATCTGATGAAAATTTTATAACAGAGTGAGTGAAACAGATGTCCATTAAAATGAGGTTTCTGCTGTCTTATATTGGAGTGATTCTTTTTTCGATCACTTTATTATTGGCAGCAGGTTTTTTAATAATTTTTGCCATAACAGGTGATGTAAGATCTATAGAGCATCTTTACAAAAAAACGTATATACAAAAACCTTTGACAACAGTTGAAGAAAGTGTATTTCTCGATTTAAAGCTTTTTGCTAAAAATAATCCGAAACAGCTCCTAAATCAAAAGGAGCTTAAAAAGATTGAGAAAGAGGATATCGATATTGTTGTTAGAAAGGGCACAAAAATTGAGTACGCTTCCCATGCTCTTAACAAACAGGCATTGGTTAAATCCCTTCCAGGTTTTGAAGAAACAAACATCAATACTCGAGATACAATTAAACTCAACGACTATTTTTTTACCTATGTAAAGTTTGATTTTTATTTTCCGGATAAAAGTGAAGGAAGTGTTTTCGTATTAAGAAAGGCCAGCTCCTATGCTGAGCTCATCAGAGAATTGTTTCCTATTTTATCAGGTCTCTTACTGTTTCTGTTTATTATGATTATCGGTATATTAAATTACTTAGTATCGCGAAGCATTATTAAACCTATCTCAGTTCTTAAAGAAGGTGCTGAAAGAATAAAATCAGGAGATTTAAATTTTGAAATCGGGGCCATTTCAAATGATGAAATCGGACAATTAAATAGAGCGTTTGAGGAAATGAGAATAAAACTAAAAGAATCGATAAATCTCCAGCTCAGGTATGAAGAAAATCGGAAAGAGCTTCTGTCCAATATTTCCCATGATTTGAAGACACCTATCACTTCGATTATTGGATATATTGAGGGGATTAAAGATGGTGTAGCCAATACCCCTCAGAAAATGGAAAAGTATTTATCGACTGTTTATTTTAAAGCAAAAGACATGGATTCATTAATTGATGAGCTTTTCTTATTTTCCAAGCTGGATTTGAAAAAAGAACCGTTCCATTTTGAAACGGTCGACCTGGATGAATATATGAAAGACTATGCAGAAGAACTTTATTTGGACTTACTTCAGCAAGGAATCCATATGGAGCTTCATCTTATGAATAAACCGATCTGCGTGAAAGTCGATAGAGAGAAATTGAAACGAGTACTGTCCAATTTAATAAGCAATTGTGTTAAATATATGAACAAAGACAAGAAGAAGATTTCTATTTCACTTCATGAACGATTAGGCGATGTAATTGTTAAAGTAGAAGACAATGGGCAAGGGATAGAGCCTGCTGCCTTGCCAAATATTTTTGAACGTTTTTACCGTGCAGAACAATCGAGAAGTTCCGCGACAGGCGGAAGCGGCTTAGGACTTGCGATCGCGAAACAAATAATTTTGGAGCATAGAGGGGAAATCTGGGCTTCAAGCGAGTTAGGTAAAGGTACAAGTGTATTCTTTTCCCTAAAGAAAGGTGAAACAATATGAAAAAAATATTGCTTATTGAAGATGACATTAGTATTGCAGAATTGCAAAGAGATTATTTAGAAATAAATAAGTTTCGGGTCGATATTCAACATTCCGGTGATGAAGGACTCCAGCAGGCTCTTCAAGGGCACTATGATTTAATTATTTTGGACATCATGCTTCCAGGAGTAAATGGGTTTGAGATATGTAAACAAATACGCGCAGTTAAAAACATTCCTATCTTGTTTGTGTCAGCCAAAAAGGAGGATATCGATAAAATTCGTGGTCTCGGTTTAGGGGCAGACGATTATATTACCAAGCCTTTTAGTCCGGGTGAACTGGTAGCCAGGGTAAAAGCACATATAGAGCGATATGAACGTTTAGCAGGAAAACAGACTCAAACAAATACGATTTTCGTACATGGAATAACAATTGATAAGTCAGCACGTAAAGTTTATATTGACCAAGAAGAAACACCGTTTACGACAAAGGAATTTGATTTATTAGTATTTCTTGTCATGCATCCAAATCAAGTATTGAGCAAAGAACAGCTTTATGAAAAGATTTGGGGGCTGGAGTCAGCTGCAGATGTTTCAACAGTCACCGTTCATATCAGAAAAATACGAGGGAAAATTGAAGGAGACCCTGCACAGCCGAAATTCCTGGAAACCGTTTGGGGAGCAGGTTATCGATTCAATGTTTAAATTAATTTATGTTTCATTATATCCGTCACAAAGGTGACGGTTATTTTTTTATATATATGAAGAAATTTTAAGATTAAGTTTATCTTTCTTTAAGAGTTTTTTTAGAGGGAGTTCATATTTTGGCACTAACATTATAGATGCAGTAACTAGTCTGAGTCATTTTATTTAAAGAGGATAGGCAGGTGAAGCAGATGCGGGGGTGGCTAACACTAGTGATTGGAGGCGTGATCCTCCTTCAAGGCTGTGTCCCGGATAATAATGCAGAGACAAAAACACGGGCAAATGAGGTAAGGGAAGATATGGATATGAGTGAATCATTGCTTCAAGCTGCAGAGCGCAGTGATACAAAAACAATAAAGAGATTGATTGAGGACGGTGCTGATCTAAATAAAAAGGGCTCAGACGGGCAAACTGCTGCTATGATTGCAGCTTACAATAATGATGTCGAAACCGCCAAAATCCTGATTAAAGCGGGGGCTGATGTCAACATTCAGGATAACATGAACAACAACCCTTTCCTATATGCAGGTGCAGAAGGATACATTGAAATTCTTAAGCTTACCATCGAAGCAGGTGCAGATCCGGCGATAGTTAACCGTTATGGCGGCACTGCATTGATCCCTGCTGCAGAACATGGTCATATAGATGCCATCAAGGAACTTCTCACCAAGACTGATATTGATGTAAATTATGTGAATGACCTCGGCTGGACAGCATTATTAGAAGCAATTATTTTGAATGATGGAAATGTAATTCAGCAGCAAACTGTGCAATTGCTAATCGATTACGGGGCAGATGTAAATATTGCGGATAGAAATAATGTTACTCCATTGCAGCATGCCCGTGAGAAAGGATTTAAAGAGATTGAACAGATTTTGTTAACAGCAGGAGCAAAATAGGCTTGTAATTATTAAGATCCACCCAAAATGAGAATGAGGAGACGATAAAAATGAACAAAAAAGCAAAGGCAATAACATCCATACTTATTGGATTTACATTAGTAGCAACGGGGTGCAGCGCTGGTGCAAACGCCCAGGAAAATCATAGTAAGCAGAAGCAAGAACAAGCGGTTAAAGAGACTAAAAAGGATCAATTAACCAAAGGACAGGAAATGGGTAACATTCTCAGCAGCACAAATTGGCAAGGTACAAGAGTGTATGACAAAAATAAGAACGACTTAACAAAAGAGAATGCAAATTTCATTGGTCTTGCAAAATATGAAGGGAAATCAGGAAGATATGAATTTTTCGATGCGAAGACAGGCGAAAGCCGCGGCGATAAGGGAACTTTCTTTATTACCAATGATGGGAAGAAAAGAATATTAATTTCAGAATCAATGAATTATCAAGCTGTCGTCGAAATGACAAAAATAAATAAAGATATTTTTACTTATAAAAGAATGGGAAAAGATGCTAAAGGCAACGACGTAGAGGTATTTGTTGAACATATTCCATATAAAGAAAATGAGCTTTCTTTTACTGATCCCAACAAGCAGCTGGACACTGTTACGGGTGATATTGTTAAAGACATCGATGGAGATAAAATTTTAGGCAATACCCTCTGGAATGGAACAAAGGTATTAGATGAAGACGGAAATGATGTAACAAAGTATAATACGATGTTTATAAGTCTTGCAAAATTTGATGGCAAGACGAATAGATATGAATTTTTCAATCTTGAAACAGGAAAAAGCCGCGGTGATTTTGGCTACTTCGATATTATGAACGAAAATAAAATAAGAGCCCATGTTTCAATTGGAGCTAATAAGTATGGTGCAGCGCTTGAGCTTACTGAACTTAATAAGAATAAATTTGCGTATAAAAGAACGGGTAAAGACAAGGATGGCAAAGATATAACTGTGTTTGTTGAACATGAACCTTATAAGGGTGATTTTAAACCGAAATTCACTAAATAAAAACCATTAAATAAGAGCAGCAACTAATCATGAAGGAATGGATTTTTCCGTTCCTTTTCTGTTTTCTTTAACTTAAACTTTTCTTATTGAAAATCAAAAATTTGTTTAAGAACAAATAAAAAGCATAACAAAGCAATGAAAGAAGGAAAAATTAAAGAAAAAACGAATGAAATTAAAGAAAGATATAAATAGATGTAATGGGGGATGGTATGTCAAAGTATATTAGTATGTTTTTCTTATTTGCCATCGTAAGTGTCTTACTCTTTTTTATATTTGGTTCCATATTCATGGGTGGAGGCAATCCGGCAGAAGAAGCAATTTATACATTTGGAACAATAATTATATTACTGCTATCGTTTTTAATTTCACAGCTTTACTATTTAATAGATTTGGTTAAGAAGAACCGGTAATTCCCTGTCTTTATGACTGTACAAATATATTGAAAAAAGCATCATTTTTGGGGGAATATGCGGAGGCAATTTGCGATGTGTGAATATTTAATAAGACAATCAATGCAATAAAGTCCAAACAGTTAGATAATCAAGGACTCTTCTTTATTGGAAGAATAACTTTTAGATTGAGGTGTCACGAATGATATTAGTCAGTTCTTGTTTAGCAGGGTTGGAAGTAAGATATAACGGCACTCATTGCTTAAACCAAAAGATCCGTCAAATGCTGGACCAGCAGCAGGCAATTACTGTTTGCCCTGAGTTGCTCGGAGGTTTTTCAACACCAAGAGAACCTGCTGAGATAATAGATGGTGACGGAGCAGCTGTTCTTGATGGCAAAGCTAAAGTAATTGAAAAATCAGGGAGAGATGTTACAGATTTGTACATAGAAGGAGCTTATATCACATTAAGAAAAGCCCAAGAGCTGCAAGTTACTGCAGTAGTGCTAAAAGAATATAGTCCATCCTGTGGAAGTTCCATGATTTATAACGGCGAGTTCAAGGGAAACAAAATTCCTGGAGATGGAGTTACGTCGGCTTTGCTTAAAAGGAATGGCATTAACGTAGTATCAGAAGAGGGGCTGGCAGATTTACTTTTGGAAGAAGGGTCCAATTATACAGACTGAACTTCAAGGGGCTGCGTTTAAGCACCCTTTTTTCAAAGGGGGAAATAGCAAAGCATACCCAAGAAATCTCAGGCATGCTCGCGTTATTAACTCTGGCTTTGTTGGGCCAATCCTTTATCATGGGTGTTTTTTGGTGATTTTTTAGGCGCAAAGAAAACTAAAATCAGTGTTGCAAGGGATAGGACTAACATAAAGACATAGGCAGAACTTGAACCAAAAATAGAAGCTAAGCTTGCCAGTTTGTCCGCTGTCATGCTTTCTGAGAGTTCCGAAGCATAGGAAGTTGCCTGAATCGTATATAAAGTGATGACAACTGCAGTTCCAATCGCTCCTGCCAATTGGCGAATGGTGTTGTTAACCGCTGAGCCGTGTGATCCCAGCTCTCTTGGCAAAGCATTCAATCCTGCTGTATTTAAAGGCATAGTAATAAAGCTTAGTCCTATTCTCAAAATAATGGTGCGGACCATTAAATACATATAAGTAGTTGATTCGTTCAAATCGATTACTCCCCACATGGAAATACTGACAAATACTAAACCTGTAATAAAGAGTGGTTTAGCACCGTATTTATCATACATTCTGCCAGTAACCGGCGATAAGAAAGCGTTGATGATAGCTCCGGGCAATAAAAGCAATCCTGCTTCAAAAGCCGTGAACCCGCGGCCATCCTGTAGGTAAATGGGCAAAAGGATTAAATCTGCATACATAATCATCGTAATCAGGACATTGATAAGCGATGTGAGAGTGAAGATTTTATACTTAAATACAGATAAATTTAGTAATGGCTCCTTTGATTTCATCTGCCGCAAGCAGAATAGAGCTGTAAAGAATACTCCTGCAATGATCGTTGTAAGGACTATAGGATTTTGCCACCCTTTGCTTCCCGCGGTACTAAATCCGAATAAAATGCATCCAAAGCCAATCGTGGACAAAATAACACTTGGGAGTTCCAATCTCGCTTTCTTTGTTTCTGAGACATTCGTTAAATATTTGAAGGCTAGAGCGATGACGATGAGTAAAAAGGGGAGTAACCCAATAAACAGCCATCTCCAAGAAACAAATTCAATAATAAAACCGGACAGGGTTGGAGCGATGGCGGGTGCAAAGATCACTGCAAAGCCAATTTTCCCCATCACACTTCCGCGCTGTTCAGCGGGATATAAATATAAAATGACGGTCATCATCAAAGGCATGATGATTCCGGCGCCAATTGCCTGAATCATTCTTCCCGTCAGCAGTGTGCCAAAGTTCATCGCAAAGGCGCTGATGACAGACCCAATCAGCAAAAAGAACATAGAACTAATAAACAGCTGCCTTGTTGTAAACCGCTGCATCAGAAATGCTGTGATGGGGACTAATACCCCATTTACAAGCATAAATCCGGTTGATAACCATTGGACCGTTGCTGCTTTTACGTTGAATTCCTCCATGAAACTGCTCAATGCCACATTTAATAAAGTCTGATTTAAGGTTGATAAGAAACAGCCCGAAATCAGGACCAATAATAATATTTTTTTATTGCTTTCTGTTATTTCCTTGTTCATTCATAAACTCCTTCGTTCTGAACTTGTATTCTCAACATGTTGTCGATAAAATTCATAGTAACAAAAGCATCTATTCTTGACCATGAACAGTTTTCTTGTGTGTGTTCACTAATCGACAGGACGAATAGGGACTGTTGAGAAAGTCCATGAAAATCTATAAAGGAGGGTTAGAATGTCTGCGCCGAAAAAGAAAGATCCCCGTGCAATCCGTTCAAAGGAAATGTTCAAAACAGCAGCATTTTCTCTGCTATCAGAGGAATCCGATATTTCTAAACTGACCGTTCAGAAAGTTGCGGCCAAAGCAGGATTAAATCGGACAACATTTTACTTGCACTATCAGGATATTCAAGATTTTCTAACGCAAATTATCAATGAAATTTTAAGCGGGCTATCAGATAAAATTGCAGCATTGATACAATCGGAAGATCTATCAGAAAAGCAGCAGCTGACCCAATTGCTTGATTATTTATATATCCATAGAAAGTATTTGCTGATCTTATTCAAGATGAATCAATTCGAGGAAAAACTATTCGTATTATTAAAACAGTTAGTAGAAATAAGAAGAAAGAATACACAGAAGGAATTGCCGGACGAATATGTTTCTATTGATATTAAAACAGCCTCATTGGTAGGCATCATCATGTGGTGGCTAAAGAAGGGACTTCATTTTAGTTCCGATTATATGGCTAATGAAATTCATTTAATGTATAAGGTGAGGCCGCAGTAACGTGCTGATAGGAAAAACGCAGTGCAGGAGAATTAACCCCAGCTATTTAAGCAGGATCGGATCCCCAAATTGATCAAATGCATGTCTAAAGTCAAATGCAAAAGAATCAGGCCCATGCTGGATATAAAAATCATATCTTTTAAAAGCTTCCTTCCAGGATACATCCGATAACATATCCGTCCACCACACCACATAATTTGGCTGTCTCTCTGGAAGAGGCCCAAACCACTTATTCCTGTCCTGCAATGCCTGCCTATGCAGGCCGGAATAGGTAAACTGATATAAAGATTGAAGGTTTTTCCATACTGTTAAGGTGAGAATGGGGGTACCCTCTCCTTTGATCGTTTCTTCAGGGAACTTCGCTCTATTTGGTGAGAATTCTTTTATGAGGTGCCCTGTTTTAGCAGCCTCTCGCATGACTTCATTTCCCGCTTCAAAAAACTCCCGGGAGGCAGGATGTTCCTCTGAGTGCTTCAGCCGTCCAACAGTCAAAATAGCCGCAAATGCCATGTTAGTTCCTCCATTACCTGTTTTACCTACATATATTCTGAAAGGACTGGACTAATACCTGTATGAACGGGATAATAATTCAGGTTGTTGCCAGATATAAAACAGTTCCCAAGCATGTTTAAGAATGGGCATTTAACAGGGGAGGGTTACTTTACTTCCTTTAGGCCCTTCCCTGCAAGAATATCTTGAATACCTTCCTCACAAACGCCATATGAACGCCAGGAACACGTTTCGCAAACAGTATGTATATCTGAGGGAAGAGCGTACTTTTGGATGTTCGCTTCAATGTCCTTCCAATACAGGATTTGCCCGATTTTAAGTCCTATTTTTTCTAAAATAATAGCATCTCTTTCATAAATATCGTGGTGTTCACAGTGGTATTCACCTGAGTTGGGATACTTTTCACACAGTTGATCCGGCCCTTTTACAAGCTGTATCCATGTCCTGGGGTTGTCTCTTAAGGCTTGATGCAAACGTGTCATATTTTCCACGTATTCCTGGGAATAGCCCATTCCCCGATATCCCAGAAGGCAAAAAAGATGATGGCCGCGCAGCTTATACATAAGATCACCCCAATTTAACTTGTTCGATTACGTTAAAATGTTAACCTTAAAAATATATAGTTAACATACTTGTTTATTATAACATTTAAAATTGATCAGCTGAGGTTTTTTGACTAAACTGCTTTACAGCCTTTCTGGTAAGGCTGTTAAAAATGGAAAATAAAATTTTGTAAATATTGAATTGCCTGTGACAAGTTGATATATTAACTTATATATATGGAATCAATGATGTGATCAAGTAGATAAGGATTGTGAAACAGAAAATATAGCCTGGGCTGAAAGCTATATCACCCCTCCTTATTGAACCCTGCCACGGAGATGTTAGTAAAGCTAACCGGGTCGTTTCGTTACAAACGTTTAGAGGACTTTAATTTTGATTAAAGTTGAACTAAGGTGGTACCACGTCTATTAGCGTAAAGACGTCCTTTTGATGGACTCTTTATGCTTTTTTATTTTTTAAAGAAATTTCATTTTCCAAGGAGGAAAAGAAGATGTCTCAACAAAAACCAAACAACTTTTCAAAATGGTATCTTGATACGATCCAAAAAGCCGATTTATTTGATTACACACCTGTTCGCGGCTGTATTGCCTTTAAGCCGGATGGCTATGAAATATGGGAACATATTCAGGAAGAGATGGATAAGCGTTTTAAAGAAACCGGTCACCGCAATGCATATTTCCCGATGTTAATTCCGGAATCCTTCTTTCAGAAGGAAAAGGATCATATTGAAGGATTCTCGCCAGAGCTTCCATGGATAACGGAAGCGGCAGGAGAGAAATTGGAAGAACGTCTGGCACTGCGCCCCACTTCTGAAACAATGATTGGACATTTGTATTCAGATTGGATTAAAAGTTATCGGGATCTGCCTGTATTAATAAATCAATGGGCAAATGTATTCCGCTGGGAGAAGAAAACTCTTCCATTCATCCGCACTTCTGAATTTTTATGGCAGGAAGGCCACACGGCTCATGTGGATGAGGAAGATGCGCGTAAGGAAACCATGCAAATGCTGGCCATTTATAAAGAAGTTGTAGAAGGATTACTTGCGATTCCGGTTTATGATGGCCAAAAGACACCATCAGAACGTTTTGCCGGCGCTGTAGATACATTCTCCATTGAAGCGATGATGAAAGATGGAAAGGCTGTGCAGGCAGGAACCTCACACTACTTAGGTACAAAATTTGCGGAAGCTTTCGATATCAAATATTTGAATAAAGAAAATAAGCACACCTTTGTCCATACAACATCCTGGGGTACGTCTACACGGCTTATTGGCTCCGTCATCATGGTTCATGGAGATGAGCAAGGCCTTGTGCTGCCTCCAAAAATAGCACCGGCTCAAGTTGTACTGATTCCAGTCGGGCCATGGAAAAAGAACCCGGCCATTATGGAGAAGTTAGATGAAATCTTTGCCGCATTAAAGGCTGAAGGAATCCGCGTCCGTCTAGATGATTCCGATCAATCACCAGGCTTTAAATTTAATGAGTGGGAATTGAAAGGCGTACCTGTCCGCATAGAACTTGGTCCACGTGATTTAGATCAAAATCAATGCTTAATGAAGGCCCGTGATCTTGGGGACAAGGTTGCGGTACCGCTTGAATCCATTATTGACAGCATTAAAAAAGAGCTTGAAACCATGCAGACTCGTTTATTCGATAAAGCAAAAGCGTTCCGCTCGGAGAATTCGCACACACATATTGATACAATGGACCAGTTAGAACAGCACATAGCAGAATCCGAATTAAATGAAACGATTCCTGGCTGGATATTAGCTGGCTGGTGCGGAGAAGACGCCTGTGAAGAAAGTGTAAAAGAAAAAACAAAATTCACAACAAGGAACATTCCGTTCAATCCGCCGGCAACTAAGCACACATGCATCCATTGTGGTAAAGAAGCGAAACATACGGTTTGGTTTGCGCGAGCTTATTAAACTGTGAATGTGAAATATTACGTGATCTTTCAGGGTCATTTATTTTTAGGTCCGCCTCACTCAGGCGGACTTTTTTCTTAAAGATGATTTAATGAACGTCCAGGTTTCACAGTAAAGCATTTAAATAAGGAGCTTTATATATTTTATTAAACTGATTAGTATGTTAAAATCTAAAATGTCTAAAAATTTGGATAACGTTTTTAATTTAGGAGGCTGATATTATGACAATCAATTATATTGGCGTGAAAATACTAAGGGGAACTGATCTAAACTAACTTTAGAGGTATTGAAAGGGGAAAATCATTTGAATCAAACCTTATTAATTATTGATGCCCAACAAGAGTTAATTGATGGGAATATAAAAGAAAGTAAAGTTTTTAATAAAGAGCAGCTTATTGGGAATATCAATTTAGTGATTGAAAAGGCAGAGCAATCCAATGTTCCAGTTGTCTTTGTCAGGGATTTAGATGTTGCTGAAGGGAAAGGCAAAGGATTTCAGGTTCACGAAGAAATTAATGTGCCTGCGGAAACAAAGTTCTTTGATAAAGCTGCAACAAATTCCTTTCATGGAACAGGATTGCTGGATCAACTTAAATCCCAAAAGGTCAAGCATGTTGTTATAATGGGGTGTAAAACCCAGCACTGTATAGACAGTGCAGTTAGAACCGCAACTATTAGTGGATTGGATGTCACATTAGTAGGTGATGGACATTCAACAACGGACAGCGATGCCTTAAGTGCAGAACAAATTATCAAGCATCATAATGATACTCTTCACAGCCATTACAATGTGGAACATTTTTCAGTTGTCAGAAATGCAGCGGAAGACTTGTTTCAGCCGATACATGATTCATATAGGTGAATTGAAATAGTAGTATAGTTATATTCCGCATTAACAATAGAATCCCAATTTCTTACTGAGAAATTGGGATATTTAATTTGTGAAAGATAGGCATTCATGATAGAGGCAGCTCAGTCTTAGCTATAAAAGTATCTATATAAGACTGTTCATTTTACAGAATTAACTAAAACTTTGCTGCTCGGCCATCTTTTGTATGTAATTCAAAGTATCCTGCTTCTTGTGGGTTTTTTTCAAACTTTACTCCAACATATTGATTAAGTACACCTTTAAGGGGGAGCACGAAAATATTAATAATTTCAGGTAACCAAAATACATTAAAGTAATCAATGTAAGTTTTAAAATGGAGGTCTCCAATGAAGATTCGGCTTACGGAATTTAGCAATAATTGGGCTCTCATGTATAGACAAGAGACACAAATTCTCAAAACAATCTTTAAAGATGACATTATAAAATGTGAACATTTTGGCAGTACTGCGGTCCGGGGGATGAAGGCAAAGCCTGTAATCGATATGATGTGTCTTGTGAAGGATATCGAAAAGATAGACAAATTTAAAGAAGAGATGAGAAATCTGGGATATGAGGCTGCTGGTGAATGGGGGATTACAGGAAGAAGGTTATTTCGGAAAGGCGGAGAAAACAGATCTCATCATTTGCATTTCTATCAATTTGATAACCCCCAAATAGAACGGCACCTTATATTTAGGGATTTTCTTCGGTCCCATCCTGCTGAAGCAACAAGGTACACTAAATACAAGGAAGAATTAGCAAAAAGGTTTGATGACACAAGTGAGTATAGCCAAGCAAAAAAGACATTTGTGAAGGAAATGGAGCAGAAGGCACTTGCCTGGTTTGTGAAAGGAGGGAAATTAAATGTAGAGGAATAGATATAAATATATGATATTTAACTAACAGGCATTTATTAAGATTAATCGAAAGGAGGATTTTATGAGCACCCAAAATAAACACACCGCAAAAGCAATAGGACTTTCATTGTTAATAACTATATTTGCCTTTTTCAATATGGATAGTTCTAAACCTTATACGCAATATATATACTCTTCGTATCTGTTGCTTCATTCATAAGCATTTATTTGATTTCAATAATTACTGCAAAAGCATACCAAAATTTTGTTAAGCACAATGGCTGTGATTAAAAATCCTCTTAGCCTAATACCATATTTGTAAAGAAAACATAGAATTCGATAAATTCCTTTGGAAGGATTTATCTCCAAAATACCGAATAAAAATTAGGAAAGTCTTATATTTAGGAGATTACTATGAGTTATGTAATGGATCTAAGAAAAATAGTTGGAAGCCGTCCTCTTGTTATTACTGGAGCGAGTGTTATCGTTTTGGATAAGAATAGTAGGCTGTTATTACAATTAAGGAAGGATAATAATTGCTGGGGATTGGCGGGAGGTTCTCTGGAGCCCGGAGAAACATTGGAAGAGGTGGCTAAGAGAGAGCTGCTTGAAGAAACTGGGTTAGCAGCAAATGATCTGCGGTTGTTTAATATTTATTCAGGAGATGAATTTTACTATAAATATCCTCACGGTGATGAAGTATTTAATGTCATTACCGCCTATATCTGCACCGACTATGATGGAGAACTTACAGTCGATAACGAAGAAGTTAATGATTTACGCTTTTTTCATGTTCATGAAATTCCCTCGAATATAAGTCCTCCAGATCGTAAAGTGCTTAAGGAATATATTAATTCTATTTAAAAAGGAGTTCCCAAGAGGAGCTCTTTTTTTCTTCGCAGAAAAACAGGAAAGTTTGGAATTGGGATAATTTTCTATATGGAAAATGGTAAGATAAGTTTGGAAGGAATGAGCACAAAAATATTTATTTTCGAAGACACAGATCATCTATTAATACTCGATACTGAAGGATTTGTTCAAAAAGTGAAAAGTGTAAATTTCGTTAATAAATATAAAAAGGAAGTGTGAAAATGGAAAAAAACAAGAAGTTTTTGGCGGTACTGCTAACAGTAGCATTATCAGGTGTACTGGCTGCTTGTGAAAACTCATCTGAAGAATCGAGCAGCCAGCCAGCTAGTGACAACTCGGCTCAAAATGAAGATGGCGGCCAAACTGATAGGAATTCTACAGATTCAGAGGGAAATGAGGCAGAAAACTCTTCTGGCAGCAGTGACAACACACAGCTCAATGAACAAGAAGATACAGACAATTCATCTGCAGCCTCAAATGAAGGAGAGTCAGTTGAGTCCACTAATGATCAAAATGTAAGTCATGAAAGTAATAAGGATGAATTTCTCAAGAAACTAAATAAAATGGAAGAAGCGGACAGATACGCAGAAGCTAAGACAACCACGGCAGAATTGGTGGAGCAAGAGGCGGAAAGATATAGAACCTGGGATGAGGAGTTAAACAAAATTTATGGTCTGCTGGAAGAGCAGCTTGATAAAGGGCAGATGGACCAATTAAGAGAAGAACAGCGGAGCTGGATCCAACAAAGAGATGAAGCTGCGAAAAAATCTTCACTAAGATACAAAGGCGGTTCGATGGAGCCATTGGAATATGTGGCTACACAAGCAAGTCTTACAAGAGAAAGGTGTTATTTATTAGTTGCAAAGTATATGAAGTAACTTTTGGCACTAACGAGCAGGTTGCTTCCAATCTCCTCTGTACTTAATTGTGAAAGAGTTGCAGATCAGTAGGGATGGCAGCTCTTTTTTCTTCCTCGGCAGACGGGGCAGATTTGTATAGATGGTGAAAATAATAAATTGTTTAAAAGATAATTACACAAGCAACAAAAAAAAATTTGAATAAAGATATAGTAATCTATCAAGAAAGGAGTGGATTACGTTGAGTTCATCCTGGCATTCTGAAGGAAGAACAATTTATCATAGTGGTTATAGATATAATCAAAATGACTACTATCATCATGATGGATATATGCAGGACCAGTACAATCATCATAGTTACCAGTATGATCGATGTAGACAGGAAAAGTGCAAACCCCACGATTGCCATTATGATTGCAGAAATAAACAGGACAGATGCAATCATCACGCTTGCCATCATGATTGTAGATGCAGATATGACAAGTGTAAACATCATACTTGCCATCATGATTGCCGCTGCAAAAAGAAAGAATGTTTCGAGAAGCACTGCAAAACCATTTGCCAGCATAAGCATAATGAACACTGTAAAAATGGCTACCGAATAGTTTGGCGTAAGGAAGAAAAATGCTGTAACGATGGACGCAAAATTGTGTGGCACAAGGATAAAATACCATGCAAAGATGACTGTCGCGTAGTATGCTGGAAAAAGCCAATAAAATGTTGAGCCATCATCGTGCAGGTGTGAGTTTTGACATAAACTTGATCAATTATGGATCAAGTTTTTTTTCAGAGGGAGTCGAAGCTGGTTTGTTACATAGGTTTTATCATTTCGCAACTGTATATGAAGTCATAAGTTTAAAAAACTGAATAAAATTAAAATTGAAACAATTTAACGCTTCAATCGTATAGTTAGTAAAAAGGAGGTTTGGTGTTGAAGCATCTAATTATCGGAATAGTTTTGTCAATAACTGGTGTTTTATTATCATTTGGTTTTGGGGAATTAAGTAAGGCTTACTTAGTGACAGGAGCAATTGGTGTATTATTTATAGCCAGGTCTATTCTTATGTCAGGTTCAATACTTGGCCCCCACGGGATGAGGGCAGGCTTAAAAGCACCTGATTCTCCTGACGAAAGACAGAAACGAAAAAGAACAAGCATCGGCTCCGTTTTAATTGGTCTGCCAAATAGTATGACTGCGCTGCTTCTTTATCTGTTCTTAACTAAATAAGAGTTTATCAATAAAGGCTGCCTTTCTAACCAGGGGGATTGAACCTATGTGGTGGTTAGTGATTTTTATTGCTGGAATTATAATATTTGCTTTATTTATTGATTGGAAACGCAAGAAAAACAATAATAATCCTCATATCCCAACCAATCCTAATGCAAAACCAGGAGAAAGCTCAAATTTTTTGATGGGAGAAAATAAAGACTCAGGAGGATTTCAATAATTTCATGAACTAGTGATTCCTTGCTTCCAGGTAATTGTAATTGGAAAAGTAAGTCATGGAAAATTAGGAGGGATTTAATGGAGAAAATAATAGTGAAAACAGGGATATATTCATTTATTGTTCCCTTTTTCTTATTAGTGGCCTTTATGAAGCGGATAGAAAGCACAACTGACGTCGATGGTATGACTTCAAGTGTTATAACACCTTTTCCTGAGTTCTTTTTTACTATATTCCGATATTCTGTAATCACTTCAATCATTGCAGTTCTCATTGCAATTGCTTATTTGTTTTCAATGAAGAAAAATGAATAACAAGCGCAGCTGCCAATCCAGGTGGCTTTTTCTTTTTGAACAAAACTGCTAAAGGAGGAACTGATAATCTTATGACGAACTTTTCTTGTATTTAAGAATTTAAATTAGCTTGGGCAAACATGGTGGATTGAAAAAACCGGCTACTTTTTAATGAGATGTTAGTTGAAGAATGAAAGGAAGGTATTAGATGAGGACGGGACAAATTCGGGCAATTGCTATTTGCGTATTTCGGAAAGAAGATTTAATCCTTGTCTGTGAAGGCTATGATGAGGTGAAACAGGATTACTTTTATCGTCCAATCGGCGGCGGAATTGAATATGGGGAAAAAAGTTTCGAGGCCGTGGAGAGAGAGGTACTTGAAGAAATAGGGGCGAGCATAACGAACATAAAATACTTAGAAACATTTGAAAACATTTTTACATACAACGGTGACCTGGGACACGAAATCGTTTTTGTATTTGATGCTGAGTTTGTAGATCAGGTCTTTTATGAAAAACCTTCCTTTCTTGGACTGGAGGATAGTGGGGCGGCATTCAAATTGATATGGAAACCCATTAGCGATTTTGCCGATGGTAAATTAAGATTAGTTCCTGAGAATTTATGCAATTTACTTTCAAATGGATAGAGAATTGGCTCTATAGATTTGTGCCAAGGGTGGCAGGTTTGTGGAAGATGCAGTTTTGGCAGAGGTCTTTTCTGATGGCAAGCTGTTTTTATAATCAGGGACGGAACCGGCACTTATCCGAAAAAGGGTAAGTGTCTTTTTTCTAAAAAGACATTGAAAAATGAAACCTATGTCTAACTCATTCGTCTTAGCATTAAAGTGAAAATGGGGTGGGAAGTGTGTGAGAAAGGTCAGGGATGAAAGCCCATTAGCAAATCGCGATGCTTGGCTGGAGTTTATTATGGATGAGTATGGTGAACGGCTCACAAAGATGGCTTATAACTATGTAAAGGACTGGAAGCTGGCGGAAGATATTGTTCAGGATGTATTCATCGCGTGCTACAAAAATTATGACAAAATCGATGAAGTGATCTCCTTTAAATCATGGATTTATCGATTGGCTATTAATAAATCAAAGGATGTCTTGAAGAGTTATGCGTTTCGAAAAGTGGTGATGAATTCAAGGATGTTTGCTCTTTTTTCATCTAAGGAAATGTCACCGGAAAAGGATCTGCTGAAGCGCAGCGAGGAAGAATTTCTTTCCTTTTGTGTATTGTCTTTGCCTGTGAAATACCGGGAAGTCATTACGCTTTATTACTATGAAGAATGCTCAATTGAGGAGATCCAAGGAATATTAGGCGTGAACCACAATACGATTAAAACGAGATTGAGCAGAGGCAGGATGAAGCTGAAAAAAATGATGGAGAGGCGGGGATATAATGGAGAGCAAGCTTAAGCAGCTGCGAAGGGTGATGGACTCGACCACTCACAAAGGTGACCACTTTACGGAATTTCAAAAAATGAATATTAGAAAAGCTGTCCATACAGATAGAAGGGTGAAGCCAAACAAACCCAATAAATTCGTTATATTCGCTATTTCCACTTTTGCCTACTGTCTCTTGGCCTTCTTCGTTTCAACTGAGATTTTTGTCAGTCACGATCCCGAAAAGATAAATGGCAGCTTGAATAATGAATGGGAAATACGGCATGAATATAAGGTGAATCAAAATATAAAATTTAGCATATTACCTGATCCTTATCTGAAAGCAGGAACGCCTTATGGCTATATTTTTAGTTTCGCAGAGCCTTTTGACACTTATAAAGGAAAAGAACTTTCTATTTCTGCCCTTCATAAAGAAACTGGTGAAAGAATACAAGTTTTGCCTCATCAAGAAATAACAGAACCATCATCCGGATATCCAAGTTTGCAGCGTTTTACAACCACATTCACAGTTCCTTACGAAGGCCTGTGGAAGTATGAGGTGTATCTGGATGGCAAAGCCTATGGGGATGTAGTTGTCAGTGTGGCTGAAAAAGCAAAAGACGCCCCTATTACTTTGCCAGAGGACATACCAGATTTTGTTCAGGAGAGTGATTTTGACACTATTGATTGGGAGAGAAAAGCTGTGGAGTTCGGTGACAGGGGCATTATCGGAAATGAAAACAAGTCCGGTGTGATAGGCGCTGGCATGCCGAGTCTAAACGGCCAAAAGTGGATGTGGCATCTTTGGGGAGTTGAAGATGCAGATCTGACGATTGTTGGATTTCATAAAGAATCGCAAACTGTCCATCAAATTTTAACGAATGGAATGGGATGGACCATTCGTGCTTATGGTCCAAACAACGGGGCAGATGCGCATACACCATCATCTGTTAAAATTCCTAAAAAGGGAGAATGGGCTATTTTGCTTTATGTGGATGGGGAGTTATTCGACCAATTGATTTATGATATAAATGAATGATTATGCTTTATTATGGTCTTCTTCGCAAAGGTTTGAAAGTTTTATTTATACGAGTTTATTGGGAGGTCTTATATGAAACCGCGAATTTCAGTTATCACATTAGGTGTAGATGATTTGGTAAGGTCCTTGCATTTTTATCAGAATGGTCTTGGGCTCCCGACACAGGGCATAATAGGAAGAGAATTCGAGCATGGTGCTGTTGCGTTCTTTGATCTGCAATCAGGATTAAAACTGGCACTTTGGAATCGCAAAGATATCGCTCATGACACAAGCATGAAGCAGACAGGAAAAAGTCCAACGGAATTTACGATTGGGCATAATGTTGGGAGTAAAGCAGAGGTAGATATGATAATGAAACAGGCAGAGAGTGCAGGTGCAGTTATTACGGTTCAAGCTCACGAAACCTTTTGGGGTGGGTATTCTGGATACTTCCAAGATCCAGATGGGCACCTGTGGGAAGTGGTTTGGAATCCTGCTTGGGAACTTACAGAATAAGTCCATAATTTGTAAACAAATAGGTAAAAGAGCTGAAGATCAAGCATGCTGATCGGCAGCTCTTTTTTTATCCAGCTCTTATTCTGGAAAAGCTTTTGAATAATGGAAAGCACAGGCAGCA
Organism: Cytobacillus oceanisediminis; assembly: GCF_004366035.1. GTDB lineage: Bacteria > Bacillota > Bacilli > Bacillales > Cytobacillaceae > Cytobacillus > Cytobacillus oceanisediminis_C. The sequence goes on along the minus strand of NZ_SOEE01000009.1, from coordinate 81,117 downwards.
TTTTTTAAGAGCATTCTCCGTTAATTCCAGAGCCATGAACACTTCGTCAGGCACTTCAAACGGGGCCTGGATATTCCAAAGGCTGGCTTAATGCCGAACTTTGGATAGTAAACTGTTTGGCCCAGAACGATTACGGATTGAAATCCGGCCATTTTTGCCTTGTTAAGTGTAGTACGAATCAATTGTCTGCAGATGCCTTTTCCTTGATAACCGGGAGCAACAGAAACGGGGGCAAGTGCCAGAGAATCTGCATCTTTCCCACCATCGCCTATGGTAATTTTAGATAGAAGTATAACACCCGCAACCCCCTTTGCCTGAGTTAACGCTACTAAAGAAAGCTCCGGAATAAATGAGTCTGAATTACTGATTCTTTTAACAAGGAAATGTTCTGTCTTGCCGCTGTATTCCTCATTTAAAAAAGCTTTTTTGATCATTTCTTCCGAGGAATGGTAGTCTGCAGGGAGTTCTTTCCGAATTAAAATATCCATTTATAGTATCAGCACCTCATAAAAAGTCAGGAATTGCCTATAAAGGGGAAATTACTTTTGTATTGAATATGTATTTAATGAGCTTATTAAAGAGGGTGTTGTCTGTGCTTTTTCATTATCATTTTTGGACCCCGCATGTGGAAGAAACAGAAAGGTTTTACGTAAATAACGGCTTTCGTGTTTTTCAGCGTATCGGTAAATACCAGGGGGATTTCCAAAGCTTTGATCCTCCCTTAGTATGGGATGACTTTAGGGAAAAAGATATCCTTTTTCGGATAATTGAAGCAAGAAAAGGGAGCATAAATGTCACTTTTGGATATGGAAAAAAGAGTATATTTGACCATATAGGCTTTTTGGTAAATGAAAAAGAACAAAAGCTTATATGTCAAAATGCCGTTAATATGAATTGGAATGTTGATAGGGGGGAACGAAGAACGTTTATTACAACCCCTTATTCTTTTAGGATAGAACTTCAAACAAACAAAGATATAGTAGATTCGATGACTGATAATATAAAAATAGAAGAATTAAAATTAGAATCAAAGAAAAACGGGTTAGAAGATGACCTTTCCATTTTGTTTGGAATGCCCGTTAGCTCAATTAAATCAGTAATTGGTGAGACAGTTACAATCAGGGAAGCTGTTATAAAGGATTTCTCATCAAAACCATTAGTGGATCCTAATGGTGTAAGGATTTTGAATTAGTTTTTGGATTAACTGTGTAAGAGGGAGAACTTATGAAATTCCATTGGTTTCTAGTCTTATTTTTCTTTTGCACCTGGGTTATAGTATCTTTTCTATTTCCCGAACCAAGTTGGTGGTCTATCTTTTCATCGGATCGTTCAACGCACACCCATCTAGTAGAGCAAATTTCTATAAATAAAGTATTTTTCATCATTACTTTTTTTGTATTAGCTTACCTATTGCATCTTCAAAAAGGCAGCTAAGAGCTTTTCCTGCGAGTAAGTCCTGATAAGACGAATACTTGCTGATTTAATATAGGGGGAAAAACGATGGGCAGAACAGTTACTTTCTCATTTAGCAGTGCCAAGTATGATGCTGAGGCGACAGAGACATTTACTTTTGAAAAATTAGACATTGACGAGAATATGGATGATAAGGCCTTAGAAAAAGAATTAGACGAAATCTTCCATGCTTGGATTTGGGATAAACTCAATATTTCTTATAGTATAGTAACTGCAAAAGAAAAGGATGAGCAGTGACGAATTCCGGTATATCGGACACGATAAAAAGAATTAGGCCTTCATCTTTGATTTTTTCTTGAACATTGTGTGACGATCGCTAAATTACCACCTGATTTTAGTATCAGGTATTATATTTATCACTATTCAATTAACCCCATTCGAATAATAATGGAGAAGAATTAATTCGACGATGAAATGGGGTATTCTTTTGAGATTTCCGCAATTAAGAATTGGGCATATGAAGCCTAGATTTCCAATCATGCAAGGTGGTATGGGCGTAGGTATTTCTTTAAGTGGTCTGTCGTCAGCTGTTGCGAATGCCGGGGGGATTGGGACTATTTCTGGAACAGGGATTAACATCGAAGATTTAAGGTTTCATATAAGAAAGGCTAAAGCATCTATCAAGGGTGAGGGCTATATTGGGGTGAATGTTCTTTTTGCCATGAATGATTTTGCTGAAAAAATGAAAGCAGCCATTGAGGAAAAGGTTGATTTTATTATTTCAGGTGCTGGAATATCAAGAGATATGTACAGCTGGGGTAAAGAATCTGGAATACCGGTCATCTCGATTGTGTCATCTGCCAGGCTGGCCAAAATGTCAGAACGGCTTGGTGCTTCTGCCGTGGTTGTAGAGGGCAATGAAGCGGGAGGACATTTAGGGACCGAAAGACCGCTATTCGATATTTTACAGGAAGTCGTGGAAGCAGTTAAGATTCCAGTCATTGCTGCTGGAGGAATCATGACAGGAAGAGATATCGCTCATGCCATTCGCATCGGTGCTTCGGGTGTTCAGATGGGAACAAGATTTGTAGCCAGCCACGAATGTGATGCACCATTATCCTTTAAAGATAAGTATGTCCATGCCAAACAGGAAGATATCGTTATGGTGAAAACCACCGTAGGGCTGGAAGGCCGTGCCATTAAGAACCACTTTACAGAGCAGATATCAGACAATAAAAAGGTGAAAATAAAGAACTGTATCGATTGCCTGAAAAACTGCTCTTACCGCTTTTGTACAATGGATTCCCTGATAACTTCCATGGATGGGGACTGCGAGAATGGTCTCGTATTTGCGGGGGCAAGAGTCCATGAAATTAAAGAAATCCTGCCTGTTCAGACAATCATCAATAACCTTAAAGCAGAATATGAAGCATTTGATTAATTTCATAATGGTGCATTTTTTTAGTCAAGCTGCCGTATAGGCAGCTTTTCTGATTTATAGGTGTGTTTAGATATTGAAGGAATAAAACATTAAATATAGAATACCTTTTTGAAGGAAAAAAGTGTAATTTTTAAACTAAATACGGGGGAATTTACATTAATAAAATCTTCGTTAGCATTATTTTACTCATTCTGGTTGGATGTGAACCTAATTTTGCAGAAGGGTCGAATGGTGAATTGGCAAAGCAGTATCTTTTGGATAAAGGTTACTCAATAAAATCTTATGAAGGAAGCCAGATATATTCATTTTCAAGGCAGGAACTTACTGATATGCCTCACGTTTCTATATGGGCCAGGCAGACTGTTCAACCAGATCCATACATTGAGGAAGATATTATTCAGGAAATTTTTATTGTAAAAAATCACCCATTAAGCAAAATTTACGGAATAGAGGCTGAGCTTAGGGTTTTCATTTTTGATGGGCAGGTAATTGGCGGCATTTCATATCCAGCAGATGATACTATGGGCGGATGGGGTTATTCATTAAATGGCAAAACAGCAGAAGAAGTGCAAGATAATGATCTTGAAAAATGGATCGATGAATGGGAGAAGAAATATGGAGAAGAAGGGTCATAATCATGGAAAGACAGAGTAATTCTAATTCTTTAATCCTCGTAATCCACGAAATCTATGGAATTAATCAACATATAAAGAGTTTTTGCGAATTATTATCAAAGCAGGGTTTTGATGTGACCTGCCCCCATTTATTAGAGCGGGAGAAACCTTTTGAATACTTTCAGGAGGAAGCTGCTTATCGCCATTTTATGGAACAAACAGGTTTCGACAGAGCTGCCCAAAAAATTAAAGATTTATTATTAGAAGTTAAAGATGAATACGAAAAAATATATATCATTGGTTTTAGTATAGGGGCAACTGTTGCCTGGCTGTGCAGTGAGGAAGATTGTGTTGATGGAATAGTTGGATACTACGGTTCAAGGATTAGGGATTATTTAGAGTTAACGCCCCAGTGTCCTATAATGCTATTCTTTCCGCAAGAAGAGCAGTCTTTTAATGTTGATGAGTTACTATTAGATTTAGAAAAAAAGAATATTAAAGTACATAAATTCACAGGTAAACATGGATTCAGTGATCCGTATTCTTCCAGATATGATGCAAAATCAGAACAAGAAGCATTTAGCAAAGCGATGGATTTTTTATTGTATATTGATTGAGGAATTATGAAGCTAACCTTGAGTGTTATCACCAGGGAATTTTAATAAAAGTTTACAAGCACGTTCAATATTCTTCATGCAAAAATGCTAATTTAGATTTAGCGGGGATAGCATGTGTGGCTATCATTGTATTTGGCGCAGGCGGAGCCATATGCCTTTTTTGTTTTGCTTATTTTCAACTTATAAAATTTACTTTTTATTATGCAGCCTCCATAAAGGATGAAGTGGGAAATGTCTAATATTTTAAAGAGAAAAATTTTAACATCCATTCTTAGCAGTGTGTTATTTGCACTGATTTTTTCAGTGCTAACAGGCTTTGATATGAATGCTTTTCTTAATTTATATTATTTGAATTTTTTGTTTGTCGTTACCTATGGAGTAATTACTTCGATATTCAGTGACTGGTTGAGCAAGAAGATTTTCAATGCTAGCACAAATCGTGAAATTGCCTCTTTTTTATTCCATTGTCTATTTGGTTCAGTGTTAAAAGAACTTAGTCTTGTTTCTGCTGTCTCTTTTTTCATCATTGACCGTGTACTGACAAAGGCAGAAATAAGGTGGTGGTCAGTAAATACAGCATTATCCGTGATCGTGCTTATATTTATCATTGCTATTAATATTGATTTCCAATAACAAGTGCAAGAGCAGAAAAAACATTGAATTCCAGCTCTTTTTGGCGTGTTAAAGAGGCCATTTAATTTTGCCGGGAAAACTTAACTATTTACAAAAATTATCTCGAAATAATATAATGATCTAGTGATCTATGCTTAATCTTATTTTAAGAACGGGGGACCCAATATTTACAGCGGAGTTTCCGCTTGGGGTGAATCCTACTATGGAAGGGCTTACTGTTTCCGCAGTCCTAACCCGAAAGCTAACCTCGTCAGCGTTTAAGGAAACATAAGAGAATATGAAATAGTGTGAATTGACAAAACCCTCATTTTTGTCGATTTTCTTTTTTATCAGGATCTCATCTTTGTTTCCCTTGCCTGCGCAGCACGTATCAAACTAACAAGAAGGTAGGGTAATTGATGAAAAAAATTAAACTAAGTTTAGCCACTCAAATTTTCATCGGTCTTATTTTAGGGATCGCTGTTGGCGGTATTTTCTATGGAAGTGAAACGGCGCAAAGTGTCCTGCAGCCATTTGGCGATCTTTTTATCCGCTTAATTAAAATGATTGTTGTTCCCATAGTACTATCAACAATTATTGTTGCTATTGCTGGTGTTGGTGATTTGAAATCTGTCGGGAAGCTTGGCGGTAAATCATTGACTTACTTTATTGGCATGACTTTGGTTGCTATTGTGGTTGGCCTCATTGCAGGTAATGTTATTCAGCCTGGTGCCGGCTTGAATATGGACAGCCTGCAGCAAAGTGACATTTCAAGCTATGTCGAAACCAATAAAGAGCAGGAAGGCAAGTCGATAGCAGATACATTTTTGCATATCGTACCTACTAATCCTGTACAAGCCATGGTTGAAGGCGATATGCTGGCAATTATCTTCTTTGCCGTTGTATTTGGCCTTGGAATTGCAGCAATTGGGGATAAAGGAAAACCGGTACTGAGATTTTTCGAAGGCACGGCAAAGGCCATGTTCTATGTGACAAACCTATTTATGAAGTATGCACCAATTGGAGTATTTGCCTTAATAGGTGTAACGATTTCCAAGTATGGTTTTGCCTCATTAATTCCTTTGGGCAAGCTTGCACTTACTGTATATGGAGCCATGATCTTCTTTGTTCTTGTTGTGTTAGGGATAATGGCCAAAGTTGTCGGGTTCAGCATCTTTAAATTATTGAAGATGATTAAAGAAGAATTGATTTTGGCATTTTCAACTGCAAGTTCTGAAACGGTGCTTCCGAGAATCATGGACAAAATGGAGAAAGCGGGAAGCCCGAAACATATTTCGTCCTTCGTTATTCCAACAGGCTATTCTTTTAACCTGGACGGATCCGTTTTATATCAGGCCATTGCCTCTTTATTTATTGCACAGATGTTTGGGATAGAATTAAGCATAGGACAGCAAGTTACATTAATGTTAGTTCTGATGGTTACATCGAAAGGAATGGCGGGCGTGCCCGGCGTATCCTTTGTCGTGCTGCTGGCTACATTCAGCACAATTGGATTGCCTGCAGAAGGCCTTGCCTTTATTGCCGGCATCGACCGTATCCTTGATATGGGCCGAACAGCCGTTAACGTGGTGGGGAACTCACTTGCGGCTATTGTTATTGCTAAGTGGGAAGGTCAATTTAACCCTCCAGCAGAAGAAAGATTTGAACAAGCTTCATAATATATTGGAAAACACTAACAAATGGAAACGTATTTGTTAGTGTTTTTTTTGTTTCTTTGTGCCATTCCAAAAAGAGAGGAAGATGGAGCAGGTTCGGACAGAATAGCGGGAAACCAACGTGAGAGAGTCCAAAGGTGGCTTATGAATAGTTAATGATGCTCCACTTTTATCAAATAGCCCTTAAGGTCATAATTATATTATAATGGAGTAAAAACTAGGAGGAGTTAACTTGGCAATGGGAAATATGGAGCTGTCACAAGAACAGCGTGAGGAACTGCTGGAATCTCTGAAAGTACGTTTTGAGAAAAACATGCACCGCCATGAAGGTGTGGAGTGGGCTGATGTACAAGCGAAGCTCGAGGCTAATCCTGAAAAACTGTGGTCGCTCAGTGAAATGGAAGCAACTGAAGGTGAACCGGATGTTGTCCGCCATGATAAAGAGACGGACGAATACATATTTTATGATTTTTCAGCTGAAAGTCCTAAAGGCAGGAGAAGTGTTTGTTACGACCGTGCAGCGCTGGAGGCACGGAAAAAACACAAGCCGGAAAACAGCGCTATGGATATGGCAGCGGCCATGGGCATTGAACTTTTAACAGAAGAGGAATACCGGGAGCTTCAGGAGCTTGAACATGTCGATAAGAAAACCTCGAGCTGGGTACAAACACCTGAGAATATCAGAAAACTTGGAGGGGCTATCTTTTGTGACCGCCGCTACGACACTGTTTTTATATATCACAATGGAGCCGATTCCTATTATGGGGCAAGGGGTTTCCGCGGCTCGCTGAGGGTTTAGATTCATTGCAGCAATTTTAGGGAGATGACTTCCTGAAGACTGCACTTTAACGAACATATTCTGTATTTCGCTGCCATTACGGCGGCTCTTTTTGTAAAAACGGGCAGTATAGTCGAATATAGCACCAAATATCTGAATAATACAATATAAAGGAAACCCATAAGAATGGGAGTGTCGTACTTGAAAATATTGGTCACTGGTTCCACAGGCCAACTAGGTTCAGCTTTGCTTAATCAACTAAAGGATTCTGGCTATAAAGTTAAATTAACTTCTAGGAGAAAACCTGATGGAATAGGACATTTCGAGTGGATTTATAGCGATTTATCGTCAAGTGAAGGAGTAGAAGAAGCAGTAAAAGATGCAGATGTAATCCTTCATGCAGCAACAAGCCCAATTAAAAATTCTAAAAGTGTAGAGGTTTCAGGCTTTAAGGAGTTATTAAAAAAAGCGCAGCACGTGAAACATTTTATTTATCCGTCAATTGTTGGGATTGATGAAATACCATTTAACTATTATAAGCTAAAATTAGAAGCAGAAGAATTGCTGAAAAAGAGCTCTATCCCTCATACAATCGTACGCGCCACTCAGTTCCACCATTTTATAGATAATTTATTTCTATCCAAACCCTTTCTTAAAAGATATATTGTCCCGGGAAAATTTAAGTGTCAAAGTGTAGATGCGGGTGAATTTGCTGATCATCTAATAGGTTTAGTGGATAAAGAACCACAAGGAAGAGCAGAGGATTTTGGCGGACCAGATGTTATGACATTAAGTGAAATGGCTGAACTGAAAATCAAACTAAATAATGAGCCAAATAAAGTTTTAAGCTTATCTCTAACTGGAAAACTATATAAATCCTTTTCTGATGGGAAAAATACCAATCCTGCTCGAAAAATGGGGGAAATCACATTCGGGGAATATCTAAGTAAAAAGATTGATTGTTAGGATCAGGTTGCAAAAAAAAGTGCAGGGGTGCATCCATACTGATTGAGGCGTTGATCCAGGAAGGGATTTAACGCTATTTTTGTGGAACTAGATAAGGAATCCAGTTTGAAAATTGCATAATAGAGGTAATCACCTATGATTTATTTTAGATTTTGTTTTTATCAATTCTTTTTATTTTCCATATTCTTTTTTATTAACATCAACCTTGATAAATATATCAGTAAACCATTTACTCGTGTTGATTTAATCGCCATATGTATAAGTGTGCCTATCCTAATCATTCTTTTTATCGCTGTAAGTAAGATATATAGACGATTCGAGGTTATTAGATTGCAAAATAAAATATTCATTTCAATACCTATTTTTATTATATCAGTCCTATGTGTAGGGTTTCTTGAGCAGTTGTTCTTCTAGAAATCAGCTGCCAATATGGCTGCTTTCTCTTTTAAGAGGTTTTTTAAAGAGAAAAATCTAAAGTGTTAAGTAACGGGTCAATTTTTGAATCGAAGGTGAAAAAATAAGATTTATTTTCATCATCGAATAAGAGTAAATATGGCTTTTCATTTTTGGGAATGATTATAATTACTTCATCAATCAAAGCATAAATCCATTTGTTTTCTACTCGATGAGACGGCTCTAAGGGTATTTTAATCATATAGCCTTTGTCTGGAATTGGTTTTAACTTTTTAACAACATTATCAATTTCTTTAATTATTATTTCAGCTTCTAATTGTATCTTAGGATTGGTTGTGACTGTTTTTGTTATCTCATTTTTTTCAATATCAAGAAGTTCAACATTCGAACTGCTTTGTGCATTTACTATGAATAGATTCATTAGCAAAAAAATGTGAATGAATGAAAGCAATATTTTATGAATCACAATTTTCACCTCGGTTGTTATTATCACCATCAATTATTAAGTTATGTATGAACTTAATAAACCTTGGTTGAAAGAGGCAGCTTTTCCTTATTCAGCTAAAGGGGATTGGATTCCGATTCTATAAATATCATTCATTAAAGGAAATATCTGAGGCGATAGGAGCTGCAGGGGACAGTTTTATTTAAGCAAGCACTGCTGGTTCAAACATATTAAAAGGAAGGCATTTGATCCTTCCTTTTTAGTATGTTTCATACATTACTTTTCCTGTCTGGGATGTACCATAATCCCCTAATGACTTTACTTCTGACTGAAACTGCAGAAGGTAGAATTTCTTTCATAATGGATATTAACTGCTTTGTTTCAGCTGTTTTTAGAATGATGCTGTTCAAGCTCTCAGTAAAAGATATTAACGCTTTGCAGGCTGAATTTATCCAATCCAATGCGCGTTTGTCCAAAGTATCTGACACAATGTCCTGACCGCGATAATCAGGGCGTTAGCAGGTATAATTAGTTATAATCAGATATAACAAATTGGGAAGGGAGATTCATAATGAAAAAGCAATGCCTGTTATTTTTTTCGGTAATGGTCCTTTTTTTCTCATTGGCTGGATGTTCAAATAATGACCAAACTAAAAATCCAGGAGAGGAGATGAAAGAAGTAACCGAAGAGAGAGTGGAATTGACTATTTCGGCAGCAGCAAGCCTGCGGGATGCCTTAACTGATATTGAAGCAAGCTTCGAAAAGGAACATCCGAAAGTGCTAGTAAACTTTAACTTTGGAGCATCAGGCTCACTTCAGCAGCAAATTTCACAGGGAGCACCTGCTGATCTTTTCTTTTCAGCAGCAGAGGATAAATTTGATGAATTAGTACAGGACGGGCTTATCGAGGAAAAGAATGGGATCGATTTAGTTGGGAATGAACTTGTACTAGTGGTGCCGAAAGATTCGGCACTGGGAATTAAATCATTTAATGATCTTGCTGAAGCTGATAAATTGTCAATCGGAACCCCTGAGTCTGTTCCTGCAGGGAAATATGCGAAGGCGTCTTTAGAAAATATAGGTATTTGGAAAAACATAGAAGAAAAAGTGGTGTATGCCAAAGATGTTCGGCAAGTGCTTACATATGTAGAGACGAATAATGTGGATGCTGGAATTGTTTATAAAACAGATGCGTTAATATCTGAAAAAGTTAATATTGTGGACACGGCAGATGAAAACACTCACGATGCCATTATTTATCCTTTAGGAGTGGTTAAGGATACAAGTCATCCAAAGGAAGCCAAGTTATTCTATGATTATCTTCAAAATGAAAAATCAATGAGTATTTTTGAAGAGTATGGGTTTAAAGGCCTTAAATAAATGAAATGGCTGCTGATTGTTGTTCACCAGTTTTAGTGTTTGCCGGAAATATCCCAGGAAAAACCCTAAAGATTCCAACAGCTATTTATGCAGCTATTGACTCAGTCAATATGGAGATGGCCTGGTTATGGGAGGCGAGCATCATTGGGATATCGTTTATTAAGTTAGTTTGTCGAGAGAATAAAATCTTAAAATTCTTTTAAATTAGCAGGCATCCTTTTGCGGGATGTCTATTTTTATTGCAAAGGCTGGGATTTGCATAAAACATCAGGTACTGTACAAAAAGAGGCAAAAAAAGAACTGCCTATATTGGCAGCTAAAGTTTAAAACATAAGCACATTAAAATCGTGGTTATCCCGATATCAAATGACTCTCCTTTGATAAACACCCATCGGGTTACTCAACAATCTGTTCCCAAGTAATATTGAAAGCCAGCTTCCAAAAAATACTCAAGCAAATAATCGCAATCCCCAAATACAGATAGATTCCATATGGCAATAATGTGCTGGCGAAATGAAGGCCGGCAAATAAGGCTACAATCAGCATCAATCCGAATATAATGGCACTATTGCCGTTTTGATTGTACTCATCAAAAGACTCCGAAAAGGGCAGGGCTTTTTTAAGAACCATAAAACAAATGACCGCATATAGACAGGCACTGATAAATACTGCGACAAGATCAGGCAGGATTTTTGCCCCGAACAGGAAAAGAAATAGTGCACTTAGAAGCAAGAAAACTGGCAAATATAACTTAAAGATAAATGCCTTGATGGTACCGCTGAACACTGGCTTTAGCTGTTTGAGGGGGGCAACCCGGTAAATAAAGGCACCCTTATATTTCCCTGAGTACTTTAGAAGAATCATGATGGTCGGAATGATGATCAAGCTAAAGTAAATCGTTAAATAGGACTTGCTGTCAGATAGCTGTGCAAAATCTTCATGAAGAGTATTCATGATAAAAATAAACGGAATCACGATGGAAAAACCCAGAGACGGATAGGCTTTCAGCTTAAAATCCCGTTCATTTCTCATCATGCTGCCGGCAAATCTGAAAACTGCTCTTTCTTCAGGTGAGCGGCAAATGATACTGAGAAGGAATTGTCCCACTTTACTCTGTTTCGTTTCTTTGGCTTTTCCATGATTAGCAAGCTTTTGCAGGTTTTGCTCGAAGGTGCTGGTAAATTTCATATAAATCCAGATGGATAGGATCGGAACAATGAGTCCTAATGCTGAAAAGATGAGATAAAACGGCTGGAAGGTGCCCTTCATTAACATTTCGATATTTGCCCCAAACCACATTGGAATGATGAACACCTGCCACCACTTTGGCTGAAGCGAGACCGTTAAGTCAATTAACTCAAAAGAGCGAATAAGCAATTGATAGCCAACCATGATCATAAGGGACAGCCCAATTTGGACATAGTTGATGATATCTTTTAATTTTTCCCCATCAAAAAATCGCAAAATCGATAAATAGATCAGTGCGGTTAAACCAACAACCAATAGGTCAATCAGGGTGATGTTTACGGCAGCAATAAGGAAAAATAAGAGCCCATTTTTGATAAGTCCTACTATCAAGGGGATTCCCGCAAGCGCAATGGTAAGGAAAGAAAGATAAATCGTAACATGCACCATTTTTGCCGTGCTGATCGTTTTTCGGTCGACTGGCTTTGGGAACAGGATGTTACGATCACGAATATCCAGTAACACCGAAGAGAAATCGGAAATCATGGAGGTCATAACGAAAAAGGTGAAAATCCCATAAAAGAGGCTCATCTGGAAAAGGTAATTGTCCCCCATAAGCACAAATGGAATCAAAAACAGCCCAAACAATACGTAAATCCATAAAGATTTTATGTACTGATTGTTCTTTTCTTTGTTTTCTTTTTTTGCATTCTGCGAGAAAATGGTGGGTACACGCCGTCCATCCATCGTTAGCTTTACTTGCAGGAGTCTTCTCATTATCTTGTAATCTACGCCAAAGCTTCTGAAAATCCGCTCAAAACGATCCAATAGTTTAAGAGTGCGATAGTCCTGCATCCCTACATCTCCTTTACTACTGAAACAAATCTGGCACCCAGTTCCTTATGTTCACTGAATCCCGTAAGCTGGTTGAAAATCTGTTCGAGTGAACCTTCCGTATTTTGCTGCCTTAACTCTTCAAAGGTGCCATCTGCAGCAATTCTGCCATCATGGAGAAGAATAATGCGGCTGCTTATTTTTTCAACCACATCCATAATATGAGAAGAATAGAAGATCGTTTTTCCCTGTTCGGCAAGCTGCGCCATGATTTCTTTGAATATCATGACACTATTTGCATCCAGACCATTGATGGGTTCATCAAAAAACAGAAGTTCCGGATTATGCAGTAAGCTCGAGATAATGAGGAGCTTTTGACGCATTCCTTTTGAATAAGAAGCTATCCTGGAATGGTAGACTTCTCCTATGCCGAATAGTTCCATCAGGCTTTTTGCCTTATCACTGGCGAGTTCCGAATCGAGGCCATACAATTCGCCAACAAAGGTTAAGTATTCCTGGCCGGTCAAATTATCATATACTTCAGCAATTTCCGGCACATATCCGATTTTCCTTTTATATTCATTATTTCCATCTGAAATATCCTGGCCAAAGATTTTGACTTGTCCTGAATAGTCATCTTCAATGCCAAGCATGATTTTAACAGTAGTGCTTTTCCCAGCGCCGTTCGGGCCGATATACCCGATGATTTCCCCGCTTTTCACCTGAAAGGATACACCATTCAGCACGGACTTCGGACCATAGTTCTTTCTCAAATTACTAATCTCTAATATAACTTCCTCCATCACCTAGACCCCATTTCAAAATTATTCCATTAATTCTAGTGTAACATTAGATTTGTTGATGACTAAAGGGGATTTGCGAATTCTTTTTTTCCTGCTTAGTGGATAAGGAATAGAAAGGTTGTTAAGTGAATGACCTTTAAAGATAATTAATCTGAAGGGACTTTGGTAATGGGAAATATTTAGGGGGATTAAATGTTGCAGAATCAGCAATGGAGCAAGGTAAAGAAAAGGTTAGATAGTTTTACATGTGAGTCTCTGAAAGAAAGAGTACAGTTTACAGTAACCAATTACAGAAGGGCTCACGATCAATTGGGGAGAGCTTTTATTACTGTTGATAAAAAGGAAGTCCTCAATATGTGTACCATTACTTCTGAGGCCGCTCTAAACAAAAGAACATATGAAATAAAAAGAAAGAAACAAATTCCTTATACCGATTGGAGCCAGGAATCAGTAGTTTGGAATGAAGCACATGAATGGGTATTAGACGAAGGGGTTTTTGCCCAGTACGACTTTTTTGATGCAGTAGAGGAATATTTTCAGAATTCTATTGAAGAATCATTAGAATCCAACAACATGCTGATTAAAATATTTGCCTTGATAGATAGGCGGGCGGGGAAAAGGACTTTAGAAAAAATGAAACAATCTATTCTTTGCGAGAAAGAAATTGTCCAGTTCTTTTATCAATTGCGATGTAAAGCTGAAGGGATAAGAATTCATGGTTAATGGAGCAGGAGGCAGCCTGGTAAGCTAATAGTCAGGTTAGTGGAAGCACATCGTTTGCTGCTTCCACTAATTAAGCTTACAAATTATCTTTATGATAGGGCGAATTCATTTCTTCGCTTACTGCACTGAAGGCATTCCCCTCAGGGTCAAAGAAATCAAACCCTTTCATGATCCCATAATCATGAATGTCTGTTGTTTCCACTCCATTTTGCTTCAACCGATCGTAAGCTTGCTGGATGTCATCTACTTCGAAATTATAATAGACGTTTTTATTTTTTCCTTTGACAGTAAATTCTGTTGGCTGGGGTTTTTCTGTTTTTATTAAAGCAAGACCTGTGGTGTCATTCTTAAAAACATAACCCACACCATGATCAGCCCCATTTTCCTGCCACTCATCTACCTTTGTTAGACCAAGGTTCTCTTCATACCATTTTTTAGATCTTTCCAAATCCGTAACCGGGATAAAAATACTGCCTACCTTAAACATGCAAAATCACACTCCTTATTTTTTGTTCCTATACAAACGATTATAATGAAACAAAAGTTACAAAATAATGAAAATTTTCTGGAGGGTATAATGATTACAGAATCTTTAACGATTGAGGAGATTTCTTTGAGACTATATAAATATTGTTTATCCTTAACATCCTCAGAATGGCTGGCCGAGGATTTAACCCAGGAGACACTGATTAAATTTATCAAAATAAAAGAAAAAGAGCCAGACCGGGTGATTAACATACCCTTTTTGTACACCATTGCCAAAAATATTTTTATTGATGGAAAGCGCAAGAAAAGTGAAATGCTGATGGATCCTCATAAGTTATTTGAGAAAAGTTGGGATTTTACGGAGTGGGACAGTTTATTAGAAATCTTAAATAGTACACTTCCACTCCGTCAGGCTATGCTAATAACGTTAAAAGATGTGTTCCAATATACTTCTGAAGAAATCGCCGCAATGCTGAGAGTCAGTAATGAATCCATTAAAACAGCCCTTCACCGAGCAAGAACTTCATTAAAGAAAAATAATTCTCCAGATACTAATAAACAGCCATGCAATGACAATTTAATAAATGAATTTTCATCAGCAGTTAAAAACCAGCAGCCTTTAAAGATATTTTATTATTATCGACTGCTGCAAACAGAAAATTTCAAGGTGATGACCAATAGGAAGAAGGGTTTCCATGCCATTTTTATAACAGATCCTGATGGGAATATTCTTCAGATATTTTCAAGATAGTGTATAGCTATAGAAGGTAAGGGGAGAGAAAAGTGATACCGAAATTAGAGACTAAAAGATTGAAGCTGAGAGAAATCTTAAAAGAAGATGCTGAGAGTATATACGCTTGTTTTTCTAATGACAATGTGACACGTTACTATGGGCAGGAAAAAATAGAAAAGATGGAACAAGCTGAAGCATTTGTTGACTTTTTTGCAAATAGCTACAGGGAGAAAAAAGGAATGCGCTGGGGAATTGAATTAAAAGGAAAGAGTGGAATAATCGGGACTGTTGGCTTCAATGCATTGTCTCATAAACATAAGCGTGCAGAAATAGGATATGAAATACATCCTGGACATTGGAGAAAAGGGTATACTTTCGAAGCTGTGTCGAAAGTTATTCAATATGGATTTGAAGAATTGGATCTTACTCGTATTGGGGCAGTTGTATTTATGGTTAATGAGGCATCTAATAAATTGCTAACTAAAGCCGGGTTTCAAAAAGAGGGTATTCTAAGAGAGTATATGCAGCAAAATGGAGAAGCATACGATACCTATGTATATTCAATTCTTAAAGGTAAAAGATAGGGTGTATCCAGGAGAATTTAAAGTGTAAGATTTGCTGCCTGCAGGCGGCTTTTTATGGGTAAAGCCCATTTCAACATTGTAGATAGCGGCAGTTTCTATTTTTTCTACAATCAAGATAAACACGACTGGATTGTGTACTGTGATTTTTATTAGACCTTTTTAGTTAAGAAGAAAGCCATCTGTATTAAATACAGGCGGCTTTCTGTCAGCTATTAATCTCTATTTTATCTTCTTTATGAATATCTTCCGTTCCGGCTTCCAGTGCAGTCTTGTAGTATAAGCATTTATGCTCGATGACTTCCATTGTTTTTCTTAGTTCTTCCATTTGTGCTTCTACATTTGCTTTTCGCTCCAGAAACATGTCATATCTTTGCTGCAGTGTGGCATCCCCTTCAGAACACCAGTCTATGAAATTTTTAATTTCCTTAATAGGCATCCCGGTGGCTTTCAGGCATTCTATTACTTTTAGAGCGCTAAGGTCGGATTCTTTAAATAAGCGGTTTCCGCTGGGAGTCCGTTCTACAAAAGGCATCAGACCTTCCTTATCGTAGTAGCGGAGGGTGTACACTGTCAGATTCAATTCCTTTGCAACTTCACTGATCGTGTATGTCTTCATTATTTATCTCCTAATCTTAGGTATAGACCTAGAGTTAACTATAAGGTATGACGTGAGATTACCATGGTATTTTGTAAATGTCAAAGTCACTTTATTGAGCATGAAAAAAATTGAATTTATCACTTGACCTAGAGTTAACTATAAGCCTTAACATGGTTGTGAAAAGAGAAAATGATGAAAATTTAAATGAGTTCTTTTAAAATCTATCATTCTCTTAAAAAAATTCAGGAGGTTTTATTCATGATAACTGCTAAAGCGAGGGCCGTTGACGGTCCGGACAAGCCGTTTAGAGCGGCTGAAATTAAACGGCGAGATCTGGATTTGCATGATGTTCTGATTGAAATTAAATATGCCGGCATTTGCCATTCTGACATTCATACTGCTCATGGGGAGTGGGGGCCTGTGAACTATCCGCTCGTACCCGGGCATGAGATTGCAGGAATTGTTTCGGAAGTAGGAGCTGAGGTGACAAAGTACAAGGCTGGAGACCGGGTAGGAGTCGGATGTATGGTTGACTCCTGCGGTGAGTGTGAAAACTGCCGTAAAGGAGAAGAACAATACTGCCTCAAAGGAAATATCCAAACCTATGCGGGTGTAGACAAATACGGCGAGCCTACTCAAGGCGGCTATTCTACGCACATTGTAGTACAGGAAGAGTTCGTACTCAGAATCCCTGATAGCATTGAGCTTGACGCGGCAGCCCCGCTGCTTTGTGCGGGAATTACCACTTATTCGCCGCTAAATCATTGGGAAGCTGGGCCGGGCAAGAAAGTAGCGGTTGTCGGTATGGGCGGCCTTGGCCATATGGCTGTCAAAATTGCACATGCCATGGGTGCAGAAGTGACAGTCCTTTCGCAAACATTGAATAAAAAAGAAGATGGCCTGCGATTCGGAGCAGACCATTACTTTGCCACAAGCGACCCGGAAACTTTCAAAAAACTTGCCGGAACGTTTGACTTAATTATTAACACGGTAAGTGCGAAAATCGACATAGATGCTTACTTCTCACTGCTCACGCTTGATGGAACATTGGTTAACGTTGGTGCTCCTGCAGAGCCATTGTCTGTCAATGTGTTCTCACTCATCGGCCATCGCCGTTCCTTTGCGGGTTCAATGATTGGAGGCATACGTGAGACTCAGGAAATGCTGGATTTCTGTGCAAAACATAATATCGTTCCAAAGATTGAAGTCATTACAGCTGATCAAATAGATGATGCTTACGAACGAGTATTAGCATCAGATGTGAAGTATCGATTTGTGATTGATATCAGCACTATGTAAATGGTCAAAAATGTCCTGAAAGCCTGGCTTTTGGGACATTCTATTTTTAACTTAGATTTTTTATGGGCATACAAAGAAAGGTGGTTAAAAAAATGAACATGGAAGATTTTATAGATTTCTGCCGAAAGGGAAATCCCATTTCAGGTGAGGACAAAGAATTGCATGGGCTACTAATTCAATGCAGTTATGAAGCTCAAAGGATCACTATGGAATTGAATACCTCGTTTCATTCAAAAGAGGAAATAGCAGAGATATTCAGTGAACTGACAGGAAGCCAAGTTGATTCTTCCTTTATGTGTTTTCCGCCATTTTATACAGACTTCGGCAAGAATATCACGATTGGCAAGAACGTGTTTTTTAACACAGGATGTTCCTTCCAGGACAGGGGCGGAATTCGGATCGGAGACGGAGCCATGATCGGTATGAATGTCACGATTGCTACACTGAATCATGGGTTATCCTTAGAAACAAGAAACACAACATACCCGTCACCAGTTATCATTGGCAAAAACGTCTGGATTGGTTCAAACGCAACCATCCTGCCTGGTGTGACGATTGGTGAAAACTCGGTGGTTGCGGCAGGAGCCGTTGTCACTAAGGATGTTCCTGAAAATACTGTTGCTGCAGGAGTTCCTGCGAAAGTTGTGAAGAGGATTAATGCTGGTTTAGAGTGATTATAGTGTTATTAAAACTTTCTCCCATAGATACAGCTCTTGTTCTGCTTCCTCTGCAATAATATACTATAAGCCGCTTAATCCTAAGATGTATATTTATGTGAGAATACCCTGAAAGGAGTTTCATTCATGAATATTACATCTTTTTTATTATATTGTTTTATCGTTACGTTTACGCCAGGTCCAACGAATATCGTCATATTATCCACTGTCCATAGTATTGGGACAAAGAAGGCGATGGAATATACCTACGGTGCTACCATTGCATTTGGTCTGCTGCTTATGATTTCAGCTATGCTGAATACGATCCTTATGGAGGTCATACCAATGATTTTAATGGTTATGCAGTTAATCGGAAGCTTTTATATATTCTATCTGGCTTATCAAATATTCAAAGCGGATACTTCAAAGCCAGCTGAAAACCAAAATGGGACCTTTATGTCAGGCTTCCTGATGCAGTTTTTAAATCCAAAGGTTGTTTTATTTACAATGACTGTCATTCCCAGCTTCATCATGCCGTATTATACGGAAGTGCCTGCTGTGGCAATGAGTGTTCTCGTCATTACGTTTATTGGATTTTTAGCATTCATTACATGGGTTCTTTGCGGTACCATTTTCAAGGCGTTTTTACTGAAGCATGATAAGATTGTAAATATAGTAATGGCCATATTTTTAGCTTATTCCGGTGTGATGATCTGGATGTAGGTATGCTGTTAAGGGGTGAATCCAATGGACAAATTTATCTATAAAAAATCGGCAGGCATTACTGCGTTGTCAGCAAGTATTTCTGAATTTGCGTATAAAAGGCATGCTCACGCGGAATATGCAATAGGTGTGACCCTGCGCGGCATTCAGCACTATACCCTGGATGGCGGTCTCCAATTATCCTATCCAAATGGCGTTATGCTCTTTAATCCGGAACAGGCACATGACGGAATGGCGCATGATGAGACTGGCCTTGACTATGTAATGTTATATATTGACCCCCAGTTGATTTCAGAGGTTAGCGGGACAAAGGATATCGTCCGTTTTTCAAATCCCGTGGTGTATGATGAACGGCTTGAACAAAAAATATTGAGTCTTTCTCATGCCGTTTTAAGCGAAAAAGATGAAGCCTTTTGCAGTGAATTACTAATATCCCTCACAGATTATCTCAATCAAACCAAACTTTCATCATACGATAAGAAAGATAATGCTCTAATTAGAAAAGCGAAGGATATGGTTCATGGGAGCTTGGAGAATGTGCTTAAACTTGACGACATATGTAAGGAGCTGAATCTATCAAAATACCAGTTTATCAGATTATTTAAAGCTCATACCGGAATTTCACCATATCAGTATTTTCTCAACTGCAAGATTGAACGAGCCAAGCAAGTAATAGAAAAAAATAAAGACATCTATGCCGCTGTTAGTGAATGTGGTTTTGTTGATTTAACTCACTTAAATAAGCATTTTAAAAGCGTATATGGGACTACAGCATTTGAATATATGTCACATTTAAACTGAGAGGCTGAAATGTAAGGGGCAGCTTTGGATATTAGTTGAATACTATCCATAACCATTGTAATATTCAGTTGTTAATTGATACCTTCGGGAGGGAGATTGGTATGCCATTAAAAGTAGGGGACATAATTACATTTGAACGGACTTTTACAAAAAGGGATGTTGAATTATTTACAGAGATATCAGGTGATGAAGGAATTCATCATATAACCCCGGATGAACAGGGGAGGCTTGTGGTTCAAGGGTTATTAACGGCCACTCTTCCAACCAAAGTGGGCGGAGACGCAAACGTGTTGGCCCGTACGATGAATTTTGAGTTTTTGAGACCTGTTTTTACAGGAGATACTATCAGCTGTGAAGTGACCATCGATAAATATGAAGAGCAAGATCGTAATAGAATGGCTATTGCGGCCACTTTCCTTTGTACGAATCAGAATGAGAAACAAGTACTAAGAGGGAATTTTGCGGGTGTAATATTATCTTAAATAGTACTTATATTAAGCAGCTGCCAGCAAGGCGGCTTTTTCTTTTTGGACTAAAGAATATAAAAATCGAAAAATATGGAACCTCCGGCAATGAAATCCGTAATAGTAATAAAGAAAGGTACAAGGGGGATTTACATGATCTGGTTACTCCTGCTTGCAGTGGTTAGCTGGATTATTTTATTTTTGCGCAAAAAGCTCTCATTTAAATTTGGATTATCTCCAAAATCATTAGACATAAAACCGATTAAAGGATTAAAAAAGCTAAGTGATCACCTGGAGAGGTCTCTTAGTAAAAGTTATATGGGAAACGTAGAAGAGAGGGTAATGAAAGAAATTAAGCTAAAAGAAAATGAGTACAGCTGGCGTCTGCTGGATTTAAAAAGCTACTTTATTTTGACTTCTCTTTTAAAAGAGTCCCCGATGTTCAGTGGAAAAGTAGATGATCTGTGGCATCAGATGCTCATGTTTACCCGTGAGTATGATGATTTTTCAAAAGAATACTTAGGAAGCACTCTCCATCATAGTCCGAATTTAAAAAAGTCGCCTGAACCTGATTTGCGCGGATTTTTTGATTGGGTGTATGGTGAGCTCTTTTTCATAAGAAATGAAAATATCCATCTTTATAAGGGATTTTACAGATTCCCTGTACCTCCAAATATAATTGATGAATTTAAACGTTTGCCGGAAAATGAACTAGTAGAGCTTTATTTTAAGAGTGATAGCAAATATATGGCTACTGTGCTCTCACTTATATCTGCCATGAAAAAAACAGCAAAGAAAGTAAAAAATTACGAAAAAGGCACTGTACAAGAAATGATGAGAAAAAATAAGCAAAACTATAACGCAATGCTCGTTCCTTTCATCTCTGTTTCCTATTATCATTATGATGATTTTTCCAGTTACATGAAAATCAGCAGCAAGCTTTCATCAAGCTGTACAAGCTCCTGCAGTTCCTGCAGTTCCTGCTCATCATGCAGTTCCTGTTCAAGCTGCGGCGGGGGCGGAGATTAATAAAAAGAGAGCCGAGCTGGTCGAAAGGCTAAGACCGGCTCAGCTGCCGGTAAACATTGATTGGGGGAACACCCCTCACACAAATGAGGGGGATAACTTATTTATCTTGAGCAAGCTCTTTTCTATTGGGAGCAAGCGGCGGCTGTTCAAACCACTTGTTTTTCACCATAATACTGAACCATTTCCTGGTGATTCCTAATGTTTTTAGAATGGCTTTTTCATAAGCAACGGCCAGGTCTGTCCGCATGGATCCGGCTAGGCCTGTCCCGTAATATACTTGAGCAGTTTGAGCCAGAAAACCCATATGGTACAACATTAATTTATCTGAGAAAGGAGAGTCTTTTGATGTGGTAATCTCCGATTCCAGCGACATTGGGACTGGCAAATTATCTTTATACATAATTTTTGAAAGGGCTTGCAGGTTTTCATCAGCGGCTTTTTCTAATTCCTCAAAAAACTTCCTTATATCTTTCGATTCTGTGACTTGACTGAATCCGATGGAAAGGGCTTTTGCCATAATCCCCTTTTTTATGTTAAGAGATATACTGATTATTTCTGTAGAAGATAAAACTCTCCCTTTTCCGAAAAATCCATCAGTAAAATCTTTTGCAGTAATAAGTTCAGGGCTTTCGGCAGGGTAAAAATAGGGATCTCTCTGAAAAACTCCTTTTTTCAGCAGCAGCTCAATGGTTAAATCGTACATGCTTTTTGCATCATCAACACATGAATTATAAAACTCCCTTATATCCTTTCTGACCGAAACACTTAAAGCGGTAGTATGACCCAACAAACCATGTATAGTCATAATATGTAAATAATTTAAGCAGAATGTGTCTGAAAACAATCTCTCTGCACTTTTATTGAGGTCGGACTCTGTAAACCCAATGGGCACTGGAAATCCATCCCTCTCAATGAAGGAAACAAGCTGCTTCTTTTGCTTTTCCCCTGTCTTAATGGCGATTTCAAAGACTTGTTTTGTTTCTTCGTCTTCTATAATAGAAATCATATACCTATTTACGATCTCGGTCATTGTTCCGTTTACATACTCCCCCCATAGTGTTCCTATTTCGGAAGCTGTAAGCTTTAAATTATCATTTTCCAATTGTTCTCACCTCTTCTGTATTTTTTACTCATACAGCATGAGGTATGCATTCCATCGGCCTTAAACCTTTAAGATTAATTGTGCAGCTTCTGGTACTTACCGTCGACATTGATACGGCACTGCAAATATGCAACCTTTAAGTTGCTTGTGTTGACAAGTAACCATATGGTTGCTTATAATCATAATATGAATTGGGACAAAGACGCTATATTCAAAGCACTTGGTGATTCGACTCGGCGGCTTATATTGGACGAACTGTCTGAACGTAAAGAGATGACGCTATATGAATTAACGGCTCGTCTCATTATGAAGCACGGTCTTTCCATTTCGAGGCAGGCAATAGCTAAACACCTTTCTGTTTTGGAAGAAGCAGAGCTCATAAAATCCGAACGAAAGGGAAAATATCGTGTAATTATTTTCAATAACCAGCCACTTAAAAATTTGCTGAAAGGATGGCTAGAGTAATTTACTAAAAGCAGAATAGGAATTCTAACAAATATGCGGGCTGGTTTTGCTGGCACCCAGATTGTTAGTACAGAATCATGCGCTATATATATCAAAGGAGGCAAAAACATGATGAAAGTAATTGTCACCAGTATCTTCGTCCAGGATCAAGATAAGGCATTGAAATTTTATACAGAAACGCTGGGGTTTGCAAAAAAGCATGACATTCCAGTCGGAGAACACAGGTGGATCGCCCTTGTTTCTCCCGAAGATCAAGACGGTACGGAGCTATTGCTGGAACCGAACGTACATCCGGCCGCCAAAGAATACCAAAAGAAGATATTTGCAGAAGGAATTCCGGCAACCATGTTTGGCGTTGCTGATGTACACGAAGAATATAACCGATTAATAAAACATGGAGTGATATTTACTATTGAGCCGACCGTAATGGGTGATGTCACACTGGCTGTATTCAATGATACATGCGGCAATCTTATTCAAATAGTGCAGAACTAGCCTGAAATAAGGGCCTTTATGGAGGTCCTATTTTCTCATTGTGCTGCGTAATATATACTCAGACAAAATAGAACCCATTATTTCAAATTAATGGATTATACAGGGCCGAACGTTGTGATTCTGCTTTCTATACACGAATAATGTCAATTCCTCTCGAATTCTTTTATGTAAAAAGAAATTGGGGAGGATTTTTTATGTTAAAGAGATTTAGAAACATGCTGATGGTTCTTGCTGCTGGAGTTCTTATGCTTGCCGCTCCTTCATATACAGAAGCAGCGCTTGGGGAACGGACACTTGCCAATGGATCATCAGGGTCAGATGTGGCCGAATTGCAGGATTACCTGATGACAAAAGGGGTTTTCCCGTACCATACGTCGACAGGATACTATGGATCTATCACGGTGGAAGCCGTCAAGGATTTTCAGCGTAAGCGCAATCTGAAGGTTGATGGAATTGCAGGAAAGCAAACAGGCCATGCGTTAAAAGTGCTGAGATATGGAGACATTGGGAAGCAAGTCATCCAAATTCAATATCAACTGAAACAAACAGGTCACTATAAATCTAATTTAGATGGTATTTATGGAAATGGCACAGTGAGCGCCGTCAAGAGCTTTCAAAAACAGCAAGGACTGACTGCAGACGGAATTGCCGGCCCTAGAACAAGAGCAGAGCTGGATCGAAAGGCCAAGCCTGGTTCAGCTGCCGGTAAAACATTGACTGTGGAAAGCACAGCGTACACGGCAGATTGTGAGGGCTGTTCAGGTGTGACACGGATGGGTCTGGATTTAAATAAGTACCCTGATGCGAAAGTGATTGCTGTCGATCCCAGTGTCATTCCGCTTGGCTCCATTGTAAAAGTAGAAGGCTATGGAGTTGCGATAGCAGCGGACATAGGCGGCGGCATAAATGGAAGTTCAATCGATGTGTTCATTCCTAACCGCAGTGATGCCCTTCAATGGGGGCGAAAAAGCGTGCGTGTGGAAGTAATCGAATAAGTATGAGCTGGCCCGCACAATCATGCGGGGCAGCTTTTTTTGTTTTGGAATACCTAAAGAGAGGAAGGCAAATACATATAAAGCAGTATAGAATTTCATCCATATTGTGGACGGAATATGGATCTGTTACTGGTATATTGATGCTAAGAACATGATGGACAGGGGTGAAAAAATGATTAAAGGACTGTACGAAGCACATTTGCCGGTAAGTAATACCAGCAGGTCAATTGAGTTTTACAGGGGCTTGGGATTGGAATTAGCAATAAATTATGAAAAAACTGCATTTTTTTGGATCGTTAAGAATGAAAGCTGGCTTGGGTTATGGGAATGTGACCAGGCACATATTACTTATCATCCGTCCATCAGACATATTGCTTTTAGAGTAGATTTAGAAGATCTAAAGAATGCCAAAACGTGGCTCGAAAAGCGCGGCATCGAAATGCGTGAAGAATTCGGCTTTAAACCTCTTGAACCCATTATAATGCCAGACCAGACACATGCTATGGTCTATTTTCATGACCCAGATGGAAATTCATTGGAGTTTATCTGTAAATTATCATCTGAGCCTGAAGATAAACCAAAGATGTATTTAAGTGATTGGGAGAAGTATTTGAAGAATAAAAACTAAATTTTTTCTTAGTTCAACGAAATGGGCAGGTTGTGGAACAAGGGTTATAATTAAAGAAACAGTTTCATTGAAAACTTGTATAAAAAGGGTGCGTATCATGCCGATTAATTCTTTTGAAAATTATCCTATGACCTGGAAGCCATCCATTGATAAAACAGAAAAGCCCATTTATCAAGCACTGGCAGGGCAATTGGAACAGGATATTCTAAATGGAGTGTTATTACCCGGAACGAAACTTCCTCCACAGCGGGAATTGGCCGATTATTTAGATTTAAATTTGAGCACCATTTCAAAAGCATTTAAAGTTTGTGAGTTAAAGGGGTTGTTAAGTGCAACGGTTGGAAGCGGCACATTTGTGTCCTATGATGCTCTATCGAATGCGTATTTACTTGAAGATACAAAGCCGAGGCACTTAATTGAAATGGGGGCAACACTTCCGGATAATGCTTCTTTCGAGCCGCTGATGCTACAGCTGAAAAGTATGCTGCAGGAGACAGATTATGAAAAATGGTTTGGTTATGGCCGGGGAGGCGAAAGCCATTGGCAAAAGGATGCAGCGGTAAAGCTAATCCGCAGGGGCGGGTTAGAAACAACCGTTGATCACATTTTATTTGCAAATGGCGGTCAAAATGCTATTGCTGCTGCATTGGCAAGTCTTTGTAAGCCGGGAGAGCGCATTGGAGTTGACCAGCATACATACCCTGGCTTAAAAACGGCTGCAGCAATGCTTAGTGTGCAGCTGGTGCCAATAAAAACAGAGAACTATGAAATGTGTCCAGCATCTTTTGAATATGCATGTAAAACTGAAAATATTAAAGGCATTTACTTGATTCCGGATTATCATAATCCGACAGCTTCCTTTATGTCGGTTGAGAATCGAAAAATGATCGCAGCTATTGCCAAAAAGTATAATCAGTTCATTATCGAAGATGCGTCATACCATCTTCTCAGCAATGAACCACTGCCGGCAGTCGCATCATTTGCACCAGAACAGGTCATCTATATTGCAAGTTTATCCAAATCGTTTGCACCGGGTCTGCGGATGGCCTATGCTGCAGTGCCCAGTCAATTCAAGGAGCCAATTTCAAGGGCACTTTATAATTTAAATGTATCCGTTTCTCCTTTACTGGCAGAACTGGCAGCGCGTACAATTGTATCCAATCAATTTGAAGCCTTAATTGAAGGCCATCAGGAGCAGACGATTCGCAGAAACCAGCTCGTAAACAGATATCTGGCAGGCTTTACGTGCTTAGGTGCTGAAACAGGCATCTTTCGCTGGCTGCTATTGCCAGGCAAGATTACAGGGGCAGAATTTGAAGCGTTAGCTAAACAGCAAGGAGTACAGGTATTTGCAGCAGAACGGTTTGTAGTTGGAAACAGTTGTCCGGAGAGGGCCGTAAGAGTTTCTGTTTGTGCCCCGGAAACGCTTGAAGATCTTGAGAGAGGATTGATTATCCTTAAACGTCTGTTAGACAGTCTTATCTAATATTGTTTGCCATACAATTATAATATTGTATGGCTTTTTTGCGCGTGTTAAGATGATTTAAATCTAGTTGGAATATTATGAAAATAGAACTTTCTAGAAAGGAGGTTAGATGTTGCTGTTTAAAAATAGTGAAAAAGTGTTAGACTCCCATTCTGCCTGGCTGCAAAGCTGCATCAATTCTTCTGAAAAACAGCAGCAACTATACAAAAGAACATTAATTGTCATTGTCATATCCCAGATTTTTGGCGGAGCAGGACTTGCAGCCGGGATAACAGTAGGGGCACTTCTAGCTCAAAATATGCTGGGTACAGATAGTGTTACGGGAATTCCGACGGCATTGTTTACTTTAGGGTCAGCGGGGGCTGCGCTGCTGGTGGGGCGGCTTTCCCAGCGGTTTGGACGCCGTCCTGGACTTGCGGCAGGATTTTTGGCTGGAGGCATCGGTGCCATTGGAGTAGTGGTTTCATCTTTAACTAACAGCATTCTGCTATTATTTATTTCACTGCTCATCTACGGGGCTGGAACGGCTACAAACTTACAGGCGCGCTACGCTGGAACAGACCTGGCAAACCCGGCACAAAGGGCAAAGGCTATTAGCATGGCCATGGTTTCCACTACGTTCGGTGCTGTCGCCGGCCCAAATCTTGTGGATGTAATGGGGGAGTTTGCCATATCCATAGGAATTCCTGCTTTAGCGGGTCCATTTATATTAGCTGCTGCAGCGTATATACTTGCTGGATTGGTTCTATTTATGTTCCTTCGTCCTGATCCATTTATTGTGGCAAAAGCAATATCAGATGAACAAAGTAAAACCAGCCATTTAGAGAAAAATTTGAATTTGGCATCGATAAACAGGCGAGGTATTTTTGCAGGAGCTGCCGTAATGGTTTTAACTCAATTTGTGATGATGGCCATTATGACGATGACACCCATACATATGGGACACCATGGACATGCTTTGAATAAAGTGGGGCTTGTCATTGGATTTCATATAGGTGCGATGTTTTTGCCTTCGTTAGTAACTGGTTTCCTTGTTGACAAAATTGGCCGTGCTGTTATGGTTATTGCTTCAGCTATTACCCTGCTTGCCTCTGGCATTCTGGCTGCAGCCGGACCTGCTGATTCAATGGCCGCACTCAATATAGCCCTTGTTTTACTCGGGCTTGGCTGGAATTTTGGCTTAATTAGCGGCACCGCCATTCTTGTAGATTCAACTCACGCTTCTACTCGGGCTAAAACGCAGGGTTCTATCGATGTATGGATTGCTTTATCAGGAGCATTAGGAGGAGGTGTATCCGGAATAGTTGTAGCATACTCCAGCTATGCAGCCCTTTCAATTTCTGGTGCTGCCCTTTCATTACTGCTGATCCCCCTCGTTTTTTGGGCAGGTATCCATCAAAAAGAGAAAAGTATAAGCATAAGTGACTGAATTTTCTGTATGATAATTAACTCCAAAAAATTAAAAAGGAATGTTTATAAATGGAACATAAATTTGCTGAGAGAGCTCGCTTTGTAACATCTTCTGAGACACGTGAAATATTAAAAATAACAGAAAGACCAGAAGTAATCTCTTTTGCGGGAGGACTGCCAGCCCCGGAGCTGTTTCCTATAGACCCTCTAAAGGATGCATGCAATGCTGTATTGAATGAAGATGGTGCGGCTGCCCTTCAATATAGTACAACTGAAGGCTATATTCCTTTGAGAGAAGCTATTTGTCAGAGAATGAAAATGGCTGGGATTGACTCCAGCTTTGAAAATGTTCTTATTACATCCGGATCCCAGCAGGCAATCGACCTTACGGGAAGATTATTTATCAATGAGGGAGATGCGATTATTTGTGAAAGCCCGACCTATCTTGCCGCCATTAATGTATTCAAGTCATATAAGGCCCAATTTATTGAAGTAGCAATGGATGAAGATGGAATGTTGATGGAAGAGCTGGAGAAAAGGCTGCAAGAGCATCCCCATGCAAAATTTATTTATACGATCCCTGATTTCCAAAACCCTACTGGCCGCACCTTAAAACTTGAAAGGCGAAAAAGAATGATTGAGCTTGCTAATCAATATGATGTGCTGATTGTAGAGGATAATCCCTACGGTGCTGTAAGATTTGCCGGAGAGGAAATCCCTCCAGTAAAACATTTTGACACAGAAGGCAGAGTCATTTATTTAAGCACTTTCTCGAAGATTTTCGCTCCCGGTCTTCGGCTTGGCTGGATTTGTGCAGACCCATTTTTTATTGATAAGTATGTTGCTTTTAAGCAAACAGCTGACTTGCACACTGATAGCTTTGCTCAAAGAATTACGGCAAAGTATATGGAACTTTACGATATGGAAGAGCACATTCATAAAATAAAAGCTGTTTATAAAGAAAGGTGCACAGCAATGTTATCCTGCATTGAAGAATTTTTCCCCAATAATATATCTTACAGTAAGCCGGAAGGCGGATTATTTATTTGGGTTGAGCTTCCAGAGGGCATTGATTCAGCGCATATATTTACAGAGTGCCTGAATAACAATGTTGCTTGTGTACCTGGCGCTCCCTTTTTTCCAAATGGAACACAAACAAATACATTGCGTTTAAATTACTCCAATATGTCCAAAAAGAAAATTGTTGAAGGGGTTAAGCGTATGGGAGAAGTATTGCACCGGGAATTACAAAAAGATTCAATGCTGACTGTCTGACGGAAAGAAGATGTTGTGCCCCAATTTGGTTTACTTTAATATCTGCAAGACGAAATAATACTCTATAACCAGCAGTCAATCTAAACTCACACTACGAAAGCGGTTTTTGGAAAATGTCGGAATAACCAAATGTTCCTCACCCAATAACCTGGCCATCATTAGAGGTAAGGTGCCGAGTATATTGTTAAATAATGATATAAAAAGAAAAGCCCAATTTCCTAATGAAAGCGGGCGTTTCTTAATCATAGTTAATAAGCGGAAGTTGAAAATAATAGAGGAAATCCAATATCCATATTTACTTATCTGCTGAAATCAGACAAAGCGATTGGTACTCACTTCAAAATTATTTATTGAGCTCCAAATAAACTCACCTTTGAAAATCTTGAAAGAGAAAATGAGAATTAAGCGTGTGAGATTAGGATTTTATACCGCGTATCAAGTTTTCACCTGTAATATTGACTGTACTAGAGGATCCGGGAGCTATTTTAAGAATATGTCTAGTAGAATCTTTCTAAGCAGGGAATGAAAGACTAGAATCCTATTTAAGCCTCTTTTTCGTATGTGATTGGTTCAGTACATTTTGTTAAAATTTAATTATTCCCCAACAAGCCCGTAAAATAATTCATAACCAAAATACCTCTGCCGTATTTATCTATCTACTTTTCCCATACCCAAAAGATGGACAATGGTGATTTTACGTTAGTAAGAATGATCAGTTTATAATAAATGAATTTTCGCAATTTTCAAAGGGGTCTTTTCGTATTACTTCACAAAAAATACTTGAATCACTTGTTTTGCATTTGATTTGTTCACCAATCGAAGTAACCCTCTGCGAATAAATCAATGATGGGAGTTAAAACTTTATATGAAAAATGCTTCAACTGTTTTTTATGTATCACTAGCAATAATGGCTGGTCTTGTTCTTATGGGCATTACAATGCCAGCATCGTTAGAAAAGATCACGAGCAGTACACAAGGCGTGATTACGGAATCGTTTGGGTGGTATTACCTTGTGATTGTTTCGTTATTTGTGTTCGTCTGTTTTTATTTATTAGTAAGTCCAGTTGGCCGGATAAAGCTCGGGAAGCAGGAGGATAAGCCTGAGTTTTCACGTCCAACTTGGCTTGCGATGCTTTTTAGTGCAGGAATCGGAATTGGGTTAATTTTTTATGGCACCTATGAACCTATCAGCCATTACATGATTAGTTCGCCTACTGGCCAAGAGGGTACTGATCAGGGGATTAAGGATGCGATGAGGTTTACTTTCTTTCACTATGGGATCCATGCATGGGCTATCTATGGTTCGATTGCGATGGCTTTGGCTTATTTTACTTTTAGAAAAGGGGAACTGAGTTTAATTAGCCGAACCTTAAGGCCGCTGATTGGGAAACACTCGGACGGGGCTGTAGGAAAGGCAATTGATGTCATTGCGGTTATTGCAACGGTTTTAGGGGTTTCTACCTCTTTGGGATTTGGTGCCATGCAAATCAACGGGGGGCTTTCCTACCTTTTTGATGTGCCTAGTACGATGACAAACCAAACCATTATTATTCTCATTGTGACAGTCTTATTTATGATTTCTGCTTTAACAGGTCTAAGCAAGGGGATTAAAGTGCTAAGCAATATGAATATGGGGCTTGCGGCTCTCCTTTTCCTGATTGTGTTTATTTTGGGACCTACACTTTTTATCCTTAACTTATTTACCGATACGGTTGGGGCTTATATGCAAAACTTCATTAACATGAGTTTTCGGATTGCCCCCCTGAACGAAGAGGGACGCAGCTGGATTAATGGGTGGACTATCTTTTATTGGGCATGGTGGATTGCCTGGTCTCCCTTTGTTGGTGTGTTTATTGCCAGGGTCTCAAAAGGCCGAACGATTCGTGAGTTTGTTGTAGGTGTTCTTCTCGTTCCGTCACTAATTGGATTCATATGGTTTACAACCTTTGGGGGTACGGCCATTTTCACTGAATCTGCAGGGATGCTTTCAATTTCGTCATTGGCTCCCGAGGAATCTCTTTTTGGCGTGTTAGAAGGGTTTCCATTCAGCATGGCAATATCCCTGTTAGCCATTTTGATCATTGTTACGTTCTTTGTGACATCAGCTGACTCTGGTACATTCGTTTTAGGGATGATGACAACGAATGGATCGCAAAATCCAAGTACACCGATAAAAGTAACTTGGGGAGTTCTTCTCTCGATTATTGCGATTGCTCTCCTTTATTCTGGTGGCCTGCAGGCTCTTCAAAACACCATGATCATCGCAGCTCTTCCATTTTCAGTCATTTTGGTGTTAATGGTAGTCAGCTTACTAAAATCTTTAAAACAGGAAGCAAAAGAGCTCGGACTAGGTCAGATTAGAATGAATCGGAAGGAAAAGCAAAGCAAAAAGGATGTTCAGGAAACCGGATAAACAATATTTATTAAACTGGCAACATTTCAACTTTGGTTGGGATGTTGCTTTTTTTTATTAGTAAATCAATAATTTGCAATTTTAGAAATGACAATTATATTTGAAAGGAGGGGTAAAGCGTGGATGAGAAATCCAAGCAAATTAAAAATGCAATCAGTTAAAAGAAAAACATTATCTAACCAGGTCTGATGTGTTTACTTTGCTGCATATAGAATCTGCCCCTTTTGAGACTCGCCTCTCAAAGGGGTCTGTTAGCAGTGAACTCTCTTATTGAAGGAGTTTAATCACCAAGCAAAAGTTCAAAATCAATCTTCAAGGTAATTTCTTCAAAAAAACTCTGATCATGTAGGGAGCGAATGAGTTTTTGCGCTGGAAAATGTCCCAATACGAATCATCCCGGACCCGTATTTGGTATAAGGTTTCGATCTGCGTCCAAATGGCAGCTTGCCTTTTTGAATAGCCGGGACAGGTTATCCAATGTGGGATATGGCATATAGCAGACCATAGCAGGTATCATCAAGCCGATATAAATCAATTACGCAAATGGTTTAGTGAAAATTGAAATTTTCATTTTTATTAACATAAGGGGTGAGTTTTCATAATGGAGGAATCGCTTTTTATTATACTTAGAGGGCGGCATTCCTTTAATAAATAAAGTGTGAAAATTAATTAAATTGTGAGGAAATGCTTACGGGTGTTTTTTTGCAAGACCAGCTGCCCAAAACATTTTCTTGTAATCATTAATTAGTAATCGGGAGCTATCTTGTATATGAACAATCTAGGAAAGGGGATATTTTACATGATTTTAGAAGCAGTCATGCTGCAAGTAAAAGAAGGGATGGAGGAGGAATATGAACAAGCCTTTTGTGAAGCATCAAAAATTATTGCTTCCATGAAAGGGTACATATCTCACGAGCTCCAGAGATGTATGGAAGTTAAGGGAAAATATTTATTGCTTGTAAAGTGGGAATCATTAGAGGCCCATACAGTTGGGTTTAGACAATCGAAAGAGTATCAAGAATGGAAAAGACAGCTGCACCATTTTTATGATCCGTTTCCTGCAGTTGAACATTTTGAAATCGTTCCTCTTTAATTGGTGTTTTAGTTAACAGCCTCCTTACAGACATAAGGAGGCTATCTTTTAATACTTTGCTGAACCATTAGGTGATACATCCTGCTTCTTTCCGATGAAGGAAACCTCATCAGTGCCTGAAAAAATATAAATGAGATCCTGCTATTCAGGTTTATAATTGGCATTTGGGTCAGGTGTAAATCTTGGCTTAAATCCGTCTTATTTAACCATTCCAGCTGATGCGTGATGAAGATCGTGACAGTGAATTAGTCAATTGCCTGTTAACAGGGTTTCCATTCTTGCTTAGGACCTGGAAGAAGTGACTGTGCAGGTGCAAAGGGTTGCCTTCTATCGTTTTCTTATTCAACAAACGGGGCAGCATTCCTGTAATAAAGGAATACCAGGAGGCATTAAAGTTTATTCAAAGGAAGAACTTGGCCAGTTAATGCAGATATTTGATGATAAGTTATTCTTGAAAACACTCATCTTCTTGGCAGTTTTACAAGAGCTAGAGAAGGTGAATTTGCTGGACTTGAGTGGAAACATGTTGACCTTGAAAAAGGAACTATTTGAATCGAGCAACCTATTACAGAGATCAAAGGCAAAGGCGTACAGATAAAAGCAATCAAAATAGGGAAAGACTGAACAGTTAGTGTCCGAGAGAATTACTTGAGATGTTAAAGAAACTAGAGTTTATCTTTGGAAAAGAATTCAGAAAACCTATCCGTCAGGCAGTATCGGCCAATGGTGGCAAAGATTTACCAAAAAACATGCCTTTAAACATATTTGCTTTCATGATCTTAGGCATACTTCAGCAACATTACTCATAAAAGAAGAGTTCACGCAAAAGTAATTAGCGAAAGATTAGGATATGCTGATATTTCAACTAGCATGAATATGTTATGCCAGGATTGGAAGAGGCGGATAAAGCAACAGCAAGTCACTTTGATGAGTTTTTCGAAAAGAAAGCTAGGACGGACCTAATATCCGCTCCTATTCAATAACTCCTGTTTCTTTAATTACTACATCACATTTAACCTCAAAGCTTAAAGTTTTGTATTCATCTAACCATTTTTTAAAGTCAAAGTTCCGATTCATGGTTTTTTTCTTTTGACCCAGCCCAACCGGGTCAATTCCGAGATCCTGAAATTGTTTTAATAGCCTTAAGCATTCCTTTTCAATTTTCCTCTCCAGATTTTTTTCAATATCACCAACGTTAGGGGCTAAATCTTCTCCCGTATACTCACGTATAATGCCTTCAATTTTAATGGATATGGAAGCGTAGTTATCAGTCAACCTGATTTTATGGCTTGACCTTATGCTCTTTACAGCAGCGTTATCTCCCTTTTTTAGCTTTACATCGAAGTTTCCTTCACTATACTTATCTACCAGCAATTTAAAAAAGAACATATCTTTCACAGGGAGGATGTCTACTTCTTTATCGTTTTGGAAAAGGCTAATTCCGCTTATTCCAACTTTATCATTCCCAACTTTCTTTAGGCGGGGCAGAAAGGGATCCTTACCTTTCTGAAAATAATCACGGATAAGAATGTGCAAGTTGGTTTTGGGCACATCCCGATGGTCAATATTATGCTGTATAAGATTATGGATATAGGTTGAATTTCCTAGGGTTCCATATTCGCCTTTAAGCAAGTCTTCTGCTGTTCCCTCCGCTGTAGCAACAAATACTCGTGACCCTATACTTGCATCTCTCTGAAAAGAATCTACAATATCATAAATCCCTTTTCTGGATATTTCAGTTCCCATTATAGCAAGGGCTAATCCGCCAGTGACTACTGGTTCTGATGATTGTTTAGATATATCTAGAATAAGGTCCTGCCGAAGTTTTCCATTTCCAGAAAATGTCCTATTAATTACGCTTTTATCAGGCTGAAATTCCTGAAATAAAACTGTTCCCCTATACTTATCTTTTTCCTCCTCTGCTGCATCGTAGCCGACCCCTACTTCAATATTAATATCATCAATTATTTCTTTTTTCACACAGCCTGAAAGTAGCAAAGACAGGCATATTAAGATAAGCTTTTTCATTTGTTCCCCCACCGTCAGGCTGAATAAGGAGTGTCCCGATTCAAATCATAATAACTGTTTAAGTTTAGTCATATGAGATAACGATCTCCTTAACTTAATTCTAAAGAGGATTTTACCAATGAAAAAATTAGGTTTACAATCACGTTCCACTTCGATTGGTAATTAAAAACTATTATTTGCAGAGTGACACTCTTATATGCAGCTTATGGAAGAGGGACCAATGAAATGACTGTTCCATACCTAATACCTGTAAAGGGGCAGATTAGTGAAAGAAGGAATTATACAAACACAAGTGGAAGTGTTTGTAGAAACCCAGGTTAACTTAAAAGTAAGTTAAGCTGTAATACTCGTTTCATAGGAAAAGGAAATAATCTTATTTACATGTGTTTAACCTGAAAAAGGGTCTAAACTAAAGGTCTAAGGAGGCTTGGCTTTATTATGAAAAATGCAGCTTGTGACAATAGAAGAGATACAGCTTCGAGAATCATTATGGCAGAACCAAAAACTATCTATCAGGCATTCCTAAATCCGAAATCATTAGTTTCATGGCTCCCGCCTAAAGGTATGTCAGGTCATATTGACAATTTTGACCCTCGTGAAGGTGGAACTTACAAAATGACCCTTACCTATGAAGAAGGCAAACCATCATCTGGAAAAACCTCGGAAAACACTGATGTATACCAAGGGAAGTTTTTAGAGTTGGTTCCTGACAAATGGATTGTACAATTAATAATATTTGAATCTGAATCTCCAGAATTCGCTGGTGAAATGACACAGAAGTGGCTTTTTGAATCCATCACAGAAGGCACAAGAGTCACTGTTATTTGTGAAAATGTTCCTAAAGGAATACGCAAAGAAGATCATGACATCGGTTTAAAATCAACATTGGAGAATCTAGCTATCTTTGTTGAATAATTGCAGACTGGTCATAAGGCAGCTTTTTTCTATTATGCTAACTGGGAAGATTAGTTGAATAATAAAGCATGCTCTATAAATTAAAAGGTTAATGATTCTAAGGCTAAATAGAAACGAAGCATTTATTTAAGATGAAACAAGGGATAACAAATGTCACCCCTTAATGCTTAGATCCAATCCACCGGTGGCTTTTTTAACTGCGCTTTTACTCCAAGCTCTTTAGCGGCAGCCAAAATAAATTCTTTTCTAAAGAAATAACTTTTATGGTTTACTATTTTTCCATTTTCAATCTCTTGTACTTGAATATCGTGAATTTCTGGTCCTTGTTCTCCATCAGCAAACACAACGATAACTGGTTTATTCCATAGAATCAATTCATCAGCTCTATGACCGGGTAGACCAAACCTTAGAGAGCCTTTTATCATCTCATCTTTAGAAAATTCTTGAAAACCCAAATAGGCTTCATTCTGTGCTTGAACACTAAATAGTTCTAACATGCCGTCTAAATCTCCCTTATTAAATGCTTCTAAGTATGATTGAATCGTTACATTTTTTTCTTGGCTATACAGACCAGATTTTGTTTGAGTAAAATCAAAAGAAGCTATTTTTCTTTTCGCCCGTTGTACTGAAGAATAGACCCCTCCAGGAGTGCTTTGTACGATACCGGCTACTTCTTCAGCACTAAATTGAAAAATATTTAATAATAGAAATGCGGCAAGTTGTTTAGGTGTCAATATATCATCCAATGATATTAAGACCTCTTCCAATAATAGAGGATTCGAGAAATCTTCGTTAGCTTCAGATACTTCATCTAATAATCCTACTTCCCGCTTTAGCTTTCTGCATAGGTCGATCCAAGTGTTTGTTGCAACCCTAAATAAATAGTGTTTTTTGTCGGTTATTTCACTCCACCGTTGAGGGAGAAGGCCAAACGCTTTTATAATCGATTCTTGATATAGATCTTCACCATCCCAAGGGGAGCCGGTGAGATATTTACAATAATTCCATAAATCAGTTGAATAGTCAGAGATTATTTCAAAAAATTCACTTCTTGCCTTCCTGGTTTCATCTACAATATCCTTGGTAATGTGATCAATTGGTTTCATGAAAAATTCCTCCTACTGTCAATATACTAAATAGACGATTGTATATTGAAGAATTATACGGCTTTGGAGAAGATATTTTAGAAACTCAATAAAATTGTCTTTACTTTTTCGGAGATGCTAGTTGAAAAAACGAGCAGTTTTTTCAAAATTCAGCAAAAGGGGCAGCATTCCTGTAATGAAGGAAAATGGAGTTTGAACAAGAAAATAACCTCTTGGTAGAATGAGAGAGTCCTGAAGCCGGGAAGCGAAAAGGACATTACTCAAATACCAGGAGGCTTTAAAATGAATTATAACCCAGAATAAGAAGATTGCTCAAATTACTCCTTACACCCTGATTATAGGGGTGGATATCGCGAAATTCAAGCATGTGGCACGTGCCCAGGATTTCAGGGGAACGGAGTTTGGATCCCCTTGTTATTTTGAAAATACAAAAGAAGGTTTTGAGCATTTTCTTCATTGGATTTCGGAAACGAAGAAAACACATAGTATGGAGAAAGTGATTGTCGGTATGGAGCCAACAGGTCATTATTGGTTTAACCTGGCTCACATTTTAAAAGAGAACGAGATAAAGTTTGTAGCTGTAAATCCCTTGCACGTCAAGAAAAGCAAGGAACTTGATGATAATTCTCCAACTAAAAATGATGTAAAAGATGCCAAGGTCATTGCCCAACTGGTCAAGGACGGAAGATACGCCGAACCTACCATACCGCAAGGTGTTTATGCCGAACTCCGTGTGGCAAAGAAAATACGCGATCTTTTAACCGAGGACCTTCAAACGGTCCAGGGCCAGGTGCATAATTGGATTGACCGGTATTTTCCGGAATTCCTTAAGGTCTTTAAGAAGTGGGAGGGTAAGGCTGCATTACAATTCTTACGGCTTTATGCTCTACCGCATGAAATAGCAAATTTCACAGAAGATGAATTGCTTATCCATTTAAGAAAATCCGTAAAAAGAAGTGTAGGTGCTAATAAGATTAGGGAGTTAAAGCAAGCAGCGAGTCAGTCCATCGGACTTCGCCAAGGCTCTGAGATGGCAAAAATGGAGCTGAAAACTCTTCTGGCTAAATATGAATTGATTCAGAAGGAATTCGAAGAATTGGACGGAAAAATAGATTCCCTGCTTGATGAAATCCCAGGTGTAGCCCAAATGTTAGCTATCAAGGGTGTTGGAAGAGATACAGTCGCTGGTTTCTTTGCGGAAGTAGGTGACCTACGTGAGTACACTCACCCCCGACAAATAATTAAATTGGCTGGCTTGAGTCTGAAGGAAAATACGTCTGGAAAGCACAAAGGAAAAACCACTATCTCCAAGAGAGGTCGGAAGAAGCTAAGGGCTCTGTTGTTTAGGGTTTGCATGATTCTAGTTGCCAAAAATTCAGCTTTTAAGGCCCTGCATGCGTACTTTACACAACGGCCGGACAACCCGCTAAAGAAGATGCAGTCCCTTATCGCTTTGTGTAATAAATTGATTCGTATTTTCTTCAGTATAAGTAAAAAGCAATTTGAATTTAGTGAAGAAAAGATGTTAAAAGACATCCCTCACTTGGCAGGATCAAAGAAGGCAAAACTGGCCGCTTAGTTCTGGTTTCATTTAGATTAGTAATAGTTTTTGGTTTATAGTTTTGGAGACATTTGAAGCACGGATTAGTCGGCAAAGCAACTAAATTACGGGCTAAGACCCTGTGGGGCAGCATGGCCGACATCCACCTCATGGAAAGGTTGGACGAAGGAATTTGAGAGCGAAGACTCTGTGAGGCATGGGAGGGTTGACCTCCATGAGAAATGTGGACATCCACCAGTGCAATCATAATTTTACTTATCCACCATTTTCTGTAATAGGTTGGTTAGTGGATTATAACTCTTATTTCTTTAAGGGTCCAAATATATCCTTTCAAGTGATAAATCCCCAACAATTAAGGACTTACCGGCAGGTAATTAACTATGAAAATCTAAGAAAAAAAGAGTAAACAGCCGTTTTCGCTTTTTTTATTAAGGGAGTTTTGTTCAATAACAGTTTCATAAATCAATATAAAATCCTTACTTTAATGAAGGAAGTAAGGATTTTTTGTTGAATGTTTAAATTTAGAATATTTTGTAATTTTAGGAGGGGACAAAAAATGGGTGAGAAATTATTAAGGATAGGCACAACATATATACCAGTAACTAATGTAGAGCTTTCTTCTGATTGGTATGTAAATAAACTAGGAGCAGAGTTAAGCTACAAAGATCAAGACAAAGCTATTTTAAACTTTGCTAATCAAAGTATTTTTCTTGTGAAGTCTAATGAAAATCAAAGCTCCAATTTCTTTGATATTCACGGTAATGAGCGTTTTTCGTTAACATTCGAAGTTAATGGGTTAAATGCCTTACAAGCAATTCATAAAGAATTTAAGCAAAGTGAAATTAGAGTTGGAGAGATCGAGGACAGAGGTCACTCTGGAAGAAATTTTATTTTTTATGATATAGATGGTAATAAATTTGATGTATGGAGTGAACTTAGTCCAATCTTCAAAGAAAAATATCTTATTTCTAAATAGATAGTTAAAGTGAGGAGGCGATGTTTTAATAGAGCATCGCCTCCTCATTGTTCAATAACGGGGAAGATTGTGAGTTGAAGATCTGAGGCAGGTTTATTCAATAAGAGTCTATGCTGTAATATCACATTAGACCATTACTGCGTAACAAGAATCATTACTTTTAAATAACTTTGTTAAAGAATGTACTTAAGCTAACGGCAAGTACTTAAGAAGGATATTTAGTTTGGAAGTAAGAGACAGGGTTAATTATAAAATTACACATACTTTTATGTTAGTATTTTAAAAAAATAGTCCCGACCAAATTAACAGGTTGGGACTATTTTACTTACAAGAGGCTTTGATAATGTTAATGAACTCTGAGCAGCCAAAATACATTCATGCTTGTGTTCATTTGTACAAGCTAATTTGATTTTCCTAAGCTGCTTTATCTTGAAGTAGTAATAGGACACGAACCACTAGGTTTAGGGCGTGTAACTAATTCCCCTCCGCTATTGGGACAAATATAATTCATTTTTTCTGTGCAAGGTTCACAAAAAGTACATTCGTGAGTACAAATATAAGCATTGGTTTCTATTGATATGTTGTTTTCACAAGCTTCACAAGACTTTCTCATTTCTAAAGCCACTTATTAATCTCTCCTTTTTAAGTTCTTTTTTACTTACTATACAACAAGATTTTCCAATTTAATTTTATAACATTGCTAATATTTCTTCTGTTTTTTTAATAGTCGCAAATTCTTCATGCAAATTTGCTAAAGTCATCTCATGTATTTTCTCGGCATTTAATGTTTCCCCATTTAAACTCTGCCTATCAAAAGTTGCAGTCGCATCTGAAACTAAAAAAGGATTAAAGCCGAGATTCCCAGCCATACGAGTTGTTGTTTCCACACAGTGGTTAGTAGTCAAGCCTGTTATAACAATATTAGGGTAATTGTTTTTCCTTAATATTTCTTCAAGGTTAGTACCAATAAACGCACTATTAACACTTTTGGTAATAATAATATCCTTTGGCAGCGGGTTAATCATTTCCTTGAATTCACTTGTTTCGCTTTTAGAATAAAAAAGAGAGTCTTTATTTTTTGACAAGTGTTTAACATAGATGACTAATCTTTGATTTAAATTCCAATGCTCTATTAGCTTTTCGATATTTCTTTCAGCACATGGATTGTTTCTCTTTCCCCAACTGGAATCATCAAAAGCGCTTTGGACATCGATTACAATTAACGGGACGTTATTATGCAGCTTTATCAATGTCATTACCTCCCATAGATTTAATAACTTAATTGTAATAATTCACTTTCACTTTTTACATAGATTTATTATTGTATTTTTATTAATATATTTAATAAATTAATCTTTTTATAAAGTTACACTTTAAAAATGAAGGGAGCTTTAGGATGGATGAAATTGACAAAAGAATTTTGATTGAATTGCAAAAGAATGCGCGCATGTCGGTGACAGAGTTAGGGAAAAAAATTGGGCTATCAACACCGGCAACAAATGAGAGGTTAAAAAAATTAGAGGAAAAGGAAGTTATTAAAGGGTATCGAGCTATTATTAATCCGGAAAAAATAAACAAGCATGTTACTGCTTTTATACTATATGACACAAAGAAATGTAGGGAGTTTAGAGATTTTTGCATTGCCCATCCAAGTGTAATAGAGTGTCATAGGCTAGCTGGACAATTTAGTTATTTAGTAAAGGTTGTAACAGAAACAGTTCACACTCTTGAGGACTTTATAGACGATTCAATGGTTTATGGACAACCCTCTTCATTAATTAACCTTTCATCACCGGTAAAACATAAACCTATAACTTAATTTACTTTAAAATTTGCACTACCGGAGAAGGTGGTTATTCAACTTAAGGGTGCTTATATTCAAGATCAGCTGCCGAATCAGGTAGCTTTTTCTTATTCTACAAAAGGGGCAGGATAGTTGAACAAGGAATTCAACCTATGTTTATAGAAATAGTAATATTAACAATGTTTGGTATTGCTTTTATAATATATTAACTTGTTTTCTAAATGGGGAGGGGCACTTTTGCAAACTTTTTTTAGATATAACTGGATGGTAAGAGAAGACTGGTATCGTTGGTGTGAAGAGTTAAGTGAAGAAGAACTTCTGCAGGACCGAACGGGTGGAATGGGAAGTATATTGCATACACTTTTCCATATTGTTGATGTCGAATGGAGCTGGATACGTGTTTTACAGGGTAAAACTGACTTTCAGGAGAGTTTCGATAGTTATAAAAGCTTGAACAAGGTTCGAAAATTAGACGATGAATTTCATTTAGAAGTGGAAAACTTTGTGAACAAATGGGATGCTAGCATGGAAAATCAATTATTTTACGATACTTTGCCAGATGGAAGAATTGTGACGGATACTTGGGGCGAAATCATGAGACATGCCATTGCTCACGAAATTCATCATATAGGACAATTATCAATTTGGGCAAGGGAATTAGGGAAAAAGCCAGTTTCTGCAAACCTTATAGGTCGGGGTCTTTCCTCTCATATGAATTAATAATTTAAAGAGATATTAATTTAGACGGTTTCTACTTAATGGGTATAATACTTTTATAACAAATCGCCTTTTCCAGGTTTTGTTGCATATTCACTTTTGTGGAGAAATTTGAGTTTGTGAAGAATTGCAGTTAAAATAAAGGGTGCATTTATTTAAGATAGGGCTGCCAATTTTGGTGGTCTTTTCTTATTAAACAAAAGGGGCAGGTTTGTTGAAAAGCACAATACATAGTTTTTGTCGAGTTTATAAAACTAATATGAAATTAATAATATATGATATTGGATCAGAATTTGTTTGGAGGAATTATTTTGACAGCAGATAAAAGTTTAAGGGTTTGTGAAAAGGGACATAAGTTTTACAAAAGTAGTGAGTGTAAAAGCTGTCCTACCTGTGATAAAGAGAATAAGCCTGAAAGTGGCTTCCTTTCGAAACTCAGTGCTCCTGCAAGGAATGCATTGGTTCACCAAGGAATAGACACTTTGAATAAACTATCAAAGTACACTGAAAAAGAAATATTAAAAATTCATGGCATTGGTCCAGCTTCCTTACCTATTATGAGAACTTCCTTAAAAGAAGAAGGGCTATCATTTAATGAATAAAAACTTCACTGACAGGTTTTTATTTCAAGATCTGCTGCTGATCAGGCAGCTTTTTTCTTTGTCAGTATTATATGCAGATATTAATTAATACATTATTTACAATGACAATAAAAATCAGATCCAGCTGCGGATCTTAGGCGGATTTTCTATTGTGCTAACAGTAAGTTACTTAATTGTTTTATTGACATTACGGTCAAGTTTCCACAGGACGTGTTTTTTTATTTGGGCCATTTTGTTGAAGATGACCTGGGAATGATAATGAAAATACATAGTTAAGGAAACGATATTTAAGGAGAAGGTAACAGATAATCCTTGAAATTTTCCTTTCTAAGGAGTGGATGGATGGACCTATTAACTTTTACTGAGGAGTTTTTTGATTATATAAGGAAGTTTTTACTTTTAAGATTTACACTATTTGCTTTAGTGCTCATCACCTTTTCATTTGTCATAAACCGTATGATTGATTGGTTTTTTAGGAAGTCTAATTTTTTTGATGAAGAGGTAGAAAAGACGATACAAGGTGTAGCACGATCCATTTTTAGGTATGGAATTGCGATTAGCCTTGTTATTTATCTAATTAGTCAATTTGTAGATATAAAAGGCATTCTTGCAGGTGCAGGGATTGCCGGTGTTGTCATCGGTTTTGCTGCACAGCAGATGTTAAAAGACGTTATTTTGGGGTTCGCAAGATTAACGGATAAAGAGTTTCGTGTCGGTGATTTTGTTACTTTTAACGGGACAAGTTCAGGTACCATTGAGGAGATAAGTATTCGCTTTATGCAAATTCGTGAATGGTCGGGAAAACTCCTTACTATCCCGCATGGAGAGATTAGAGCGATACAAAATTTTAATAAAGGCTGGATGCGGGTTATTGAGCGGATTACGGTAAGTTATCAGGAAGATCCAGCAAGAATTAAGGAATTGTTAGAGAAAGCAAGTGTGATCTGCAATGAAAAATTAGTTCATAGCCTGTATAGGCTAGGGGGCGAGGCTGTTGAACCATTTCAATATATTGGGATTACAGACTTAAATCCAAACCTTAAACATGTCGGGTACGAATTTTGTATTGTAGGCCTGGTTAAACCCGAAGAGTATTTTGAAACGTCCAGGCAGGTTAGATTTGAACTAATGTCTTTATTCTATAAGAATCAAGTACAAATGCCAGCCGCGAACATGTTCGTTCAAATTGAAAATTCACAGGACATTCTTGAGCAGCCTTCACCCAGCACATAAAGAGAGCCCTTGCGGTTAATGACAAGGGGCAGCAATCTTTGTCAATTCAAAGTTTTAGAAAGTAGTTTGGATCATGATTTATGGTGATAAAATTTTGTGAATCAGATAAAAATAGGTTTAGGAAAGGAGG
Source organism: Cytobacillus oceanisediminis (assembly GCF_004366035.1). Taxonomy (GTDB): domain Bacteria; phylum Bacillota; class Bacilli; order Bacillales; family Cytobacillaceae; genus Cytobacillus; species Cytobacillus oceanisediminis_C. Next base: position 37,408 of record NZ_SOEE01000009.1, on the reverse strand, counting down.
GATTGCGAATGTCTGTGAAAAAGCGGGTAACTGGATTGGCCTTTGTGCTTGCAATGCTTGTGGTTTTGTCATCTCCGGGCTCACTCGGCGTATTTGCCGAATCCGGTGTTTCAACTAAGGTCAAATCGATTGAGGTCGAGCTGAACGATGATTACTTTAATCCGAAGGTTATCACTATTCCGAATGGAACATCCACAACGTTAATATTGAAAAATAAAGGCAAGAAAGAGCACACCTTTACAGTGGAAAAGCTCGGAATTGATGCTGAGATTCAGCCAGGAAAAGAAATGAATATTTCCGTGAAACCGAAACAGCCAGGTACATATGAGCTGATATGCCGGTACCATTTCCAGGAAGGAATGGTTGGAAAAGTAATAGTCAAATAATAACAGGGGCCAATAAGGCCCTTGTTTTTTATGGCTAAAGGAAAATCCCCTATTATTACCAGTTGGAGCCATACAGCTAACTTTCCTCTGCAAATGGATTATAAAAAATTGTTCCGCCTCTAAAAAGTGTAAATATAATGTAAGGTAACATATATCCATTATAGAAGGAGGTGAACAGGTGTATTTTTTTAAGACTATCTCGGAAGAGGTTTATCTATTTCAGAAAGTATTTAGTAAATATAAAAAAACAATGAAGCTCATTTTGGTGTCTATTTTCACCTGTATTGCTGCTATTTTACAGGCTGCTGGCGGCCTTTTACCAGGTATAGGATATTTGTTAAGTCCGCTTGCCACTGCACCTATTCTGTTATGTTCTGTTTTTTCCATTCCATTTGGAGTAATGTCCTACTCTCTGACAATTATGTTGTTATTGATCCTGCAGCCATCTGAACTAATTATATTTCCTTTTACAACAGGATTGTTAGGGCTTGGTATTGGGGCATCTTTTTCCTTTTTCAGGAAGAGATTAAGTATCATTGCTGCTGGTGCAATCCTTTTAATGCTAGGAATTATGGGGTTACTATTTATTTTTCACTTTCCAGTTTTAGGTCCAGCCGTCTCTGCTTCCTTTTCATTTCTTACAGCGGGAGGTATCTTTTTATTTGTTTTCCTTTATAGCTGGCTATGGGTTGAAATGGCTTTAATCATTATTAAAAGATTAAAAATGATGAACATTTAGTGATTCTCTATCACATGGTTTTCATTTCTTTTCAATCCTTATAAGAGATTTATCAGGATTAAGCAGAATTCTATCGTTATGATTCATGGAACTATTTCAAAGACAGTGCCTTGATTTAAATCAGTCACTTTCATAGAGCCATAAACCCCTAAATATAATCTGGTCTGTTTCAGATTCGTCCCCAAATTAACATAATAGGCTGACTGGGACCCAAAATCATAATCGGTTTGGATCACACTAAAATCATTTTGTTTACCATTAGGTCTCATGATGGTATAAGCTAAAGCCCCTCTAACCTGAGGCTGCGAATCTTTCCGGGCAAGATCGGTAAACACAACGCTTCCTGTTAAAGCAGGGATTCCTTTCCCCATATAGGCTTGCACTCCTGTAAGTGCAGTTCCTTCAAACTTATCGGGTCTGTGATCTTTATGAAAGTAATTAGTTAAAGGCTGAAGACGACTCGCTGAAAGTGCCGCTGCTTCATTGTAATAAGCCATTGTCTTCTCATCCAAATTCTGATTATTAGTGCAGTCTCTTATAATCGAAGCAGGAAAATCACCTTCCCAGCCTCGCCAGCCAAAGTTTATAAATCCTTCCTTGTCAGGTTCAGAATTCATCACAGATGCTTGAATAAGCTGAGTAACCGGTATGGGTTTATAATGTACAAATGAATAAATCGACTCGACCAAATCCTGGCCGACATTCCCTGCATATTTAATATACTGATTATAAAACTGTTGAAATGAAATGCCTGGAATATTGCGAACCCCCTTAGCCATTACCGTGAGGGTCTCCTGAATCGCTGCGGGGAGTTCATTAAACCGTGTGACAATGGGGGGATTCATAATGTAAGTATTCTTATCTACATCAATTTCAATTATTTTACCGGCAATCTCCAGATCATCCTGGCTTAAATTAAATGGATCATAGCCTGATCCGCCATCTCCGGTTGTTAAAACTAGTTTTCCTGTTTCTGGCGAAAAGTTTAAACTATTGACCCCATTATGATTTGAAAATGGCCTTCTTAAGTTAAGTAAAGTCCTTCGTTTTTGGGGCCCGCCACTCGATTGTAAAATCCATTCTTCTATTGTATCAATATGGTCATATTGTGTTTCTCTATTCATCCATTTTAGGTTTAAAGTTCCAGGATCACACGGGTCAGGATTATACGATTCAGAAAGTGCACCTGGTCCTTGTGCCCCGGCAGCTGAATAATGAAGATAAAACAGACCGTTATAATAAAATTCGGGATGAAACGCTAGTCCAAGCAATCCCCGTTCATCATATCCGCCACCAGAGGCACCCAGTTTTAGGATTCTGTGGCGAATATCTAAAAAAGTCCTTAAGCTTGAGTTTCTTATGTAAAAGATCTCTCCTACCTGGGTTGCAATAAATAGTCTTTCCTTGGAATCACCTGGAAGTATAACTGTTTTCAAAACAGTAGGTAAATTTATCTTACTGGCAATGGGCCGTAAACCAACCTTAACTTTTATCAACTGACTTTGCACCCCTTCATTTTTTTCTTTTATAAGAATATGATTAGAACTGGCTATTAGTACTAAATTAGGCAGGGGAATGTCGTCTAAGATTTCTTGCCTAAAGATAAAATACGACGGCAAGTTCACATGTTAAAATGTAATAAAAAAACCAAGATGTTTATGAAAAAGTTGATAACATTGAGTTAAAATAGCCGAATGAAAATTTGGAAATATAAAATTCTTTTGAGCTCCGGAAGAACAAGAGCAGTTCACTGCAGTGCCAAGCCATGTTTTAGGTGTGACAGAAGGGCACAACTGGATTGTCATTTTAGGCCTGTAGGCTTCTTCTTTTTTCTTTCAACAGAACTAGTAAAGGAGTATTTAGATAATCCGAACGCTATGTTGTTGACTGCAATATCTTTTAGTCAATGATTTAAAATTGCAAGGGAGCACATACCATTGAGGATGGGGGAAGTCGAATGAACATACATAATATATTGGTTGCAGGAAGCTATGAAAAGGAATTCCAGGAACTGCTGCCAGCTAAAACACCTCAGAGCTTTCGTTTTAAGCGGGCTGATGATATTACAGAAGAGGATTTGTCATGGGCAGATGCCTATGTCGGTTTCAAGCCGTGTCGTGGCTTCCGCTTGGCCGATTTGAAATGGGTACATTCCTTTAATGCGGGTGTAAACAATTATTTGGAAATTGAGGGATGGAAGGAACAAGAGATTCTTCTAACCAGAACTATTTGCTCGTTTGGACAAAGAATAAGTGAGTATTGTTTAAGCTATGTATTAAGAGATCTTCAAGATCACTACTATTTTGAAGGAAAACAAAGGGAGAAGAAATGGGCTCCAAAAACTCCGCAAATGATGAAGGATCAAACGATTGTTATCTATGGTACAGGGGAGATTGGGCAGGAGGCTGCAAAAGTATTTTCAAGTTTTGGGTCCACCGTCTATGGCATCTCGCAAAGCGGGAAACCAAAGGAGTATTTCGAAAAGGTGGCGAAAACCAGCTCTGCAAGCACGCTGGCTGCACAGGCAGATTGGATTATCAGCACATTGCCTTTGACAAAAGAAACGAGTAAGCTATTTAATCGTGCATTTTTCAGTCATTTAAACGGAGCTGCCTTTATCAATGTCGGCAGGGGCCATACAGTGGACGAGGAAGCGCTTATTGAAGCGCTCAATTCCAAAAAAGTCCGTTACGCTGTGTTAGATGTTCTTGAAACAGAACCTCTGCCAGAGACTTCCGAGCTATGGGGAAGAGACGATATCATCATCACTCCTCATATATCAGCTGTGACAGAGCTGAAAGAAGCGATCTCATGCTTTTGGGATACATTAAAAAGAATCGAAAATAATGATGCTTTACCTAATAGGGTGGATTTTTTGAAGGGGTATTAATGAAAGGCAAGGATCTTCGGTGGTGGGCGCTTTTCAGGTTTATGGAAAGCGTCTTTCTTCATGAAAAGAGCCAGATTGTTGAATGAGGATAGCAGCAATGTATTTATAGTACCTGAATTTTATGATTGTGTTTCTTTTAATTAATCTTTTATAAGGCTCGTTTTGGATAATGGATTGTTCAGCATACTGCTCCTTTATAATCTCCATCGGTCAGATGGGACATCACTGATCAATATTGGAGCAGCACTAGCGACTGCATTTTCAGTGGTCGGTGCCAGTATAGGGTTTAAGTTGGCGTGAGACCCTGCCTATTGGGGACTGATAGGTGCAGCTGCCGGATTTTTGATTGAATTTGCAAATCACCTTTTTAGCCATTTGAGAAGGATATTTTTAAGTATATGAATTTAAGGGAAGTAAATATTAAGTAAAAAAGAAGGTATTAACATGAAAAAGATTAAACCCATTAAATTAAGTTCTTATAAAACAAATGCCTCCGAGAAACTAACATCAGCAGAAATGGGTAAGCTTTGGGCTACTTATATGGGAAACAGCATGGCATCCTGTATTTTAAAATACTTTCTCCAGCATGTTGATGATAAATATATTAAAACCTTATTGGAAAATGCTTTACAACTATCAGAAGAATTCATGAAAACCATTAAAGGTATTTTCGAGAAAGAGGGGTATCCTATCCCTAAAGGTTTTACGGAAGAGGATGTAAATTTAGGTGCTCCCAGACTATTTCTGGATGAATTCTATGTCCACTACTTGAAGTATGCATCGAAAGCTGGATTGAGTATTTATAGTATTGCAATACCTCTTGTGTATAGAGAGGACGTAAAAAAATTTTTTAGGCATTGTATGGATTCCACCATGGATTTGATGGAGCAAATTAAAAAAATATTGATGTATAAAGGATTAATAATTAAACCCCCATTAATTCCCGTTCCAGAAAAAGTGAAATTTGTTCATAAGGATTTTTTAAACGGCTACCTTGGAAATAAACGCCCATTGCATGCTCTGGAAATCACACATCTTTACGATAACATTGAAAATAATGTAACAAGTAAAGCACTCATTATGGCATTCGCACAAGTAGCAAAGGATGAAAAAATACGCAAATTGTTCGAACGAGGAAAAGATCTGACCACAAATAATATTGAAGATTATATGCAAAAACTGCATGATGAAAATTTGCCATCGCCATCTTTTCTGGATGACTTAATAACTAATTCCACTTTTTCACCTTTTTCTGATAAGTTAATGCTCTTTCATAAGATGGATATGTTTTCAATGAAAATTAGATCCTTCGGAAATTCTGTGGCTGTAAATGGCCGGCACGATATAGGAATGGTTTATTTGAAGGCAATTATGAAAAATTCATATTTTGTTGAGAATGCAGCAAGAATTATGATTGAGAAAGGATGGTTTGAACAAGCTCCAACAGCAGCTGATAGAGAGAAATCATCCTGATTACTGCAATTTTTGATGCCACTCTCGCCTGAGAAGGGCTTTCTTCGTATAAAATAAATGATGCAGTTTAGTTAAAAAGGTTCCCCTAATATGTACGAGGCGGATAGGGAATCTTGGAGAGAAAGGATTGCTGGAAAATGCTTGCGCATATGGCTATGAAAAATATTATCCATTATATATAGGGATCCAGCTGCCATTTGGCGGCCTTTTTTTATTGTACAAATGGAGCAGGCAGTTCAAGAAGGGAATGGTTTCATTAAACAGGAATATATATAATATCGACCCGAGACTAATATGAGGTGAATTAAAAATGGATAAAAGAGTGATATTTGACTTTGAAATCGAGTTTACTAATGGCGGTGGATTACAAGGACAGGATTTTCGTCTTGATATTGATGGTGACGACATAACTGATGAGGAGTTAGCGAAGTATATTGCAGAGGATATGAGATTGCTTATGGTTGGAGAAGTTAGAATACTTAACAAAAAAATAGTTTTTGAGAAACACAAACGTAAATCATAACAACTTACAAGACAAGGAATTAACTTTAACATCAAGCTGCCAACAGGCGGCTATTTTTCTTGTCTAACTAATGGGGCAGGTTAGTAAAGGAGGGAATAGAGTTGTTTCTTTCTCGGTTTCTTTATATTTATAAATGTTGTTATGGGTTCTGGGAATACTACATGTATCTGCCAACTTTTAAAGGATGTTACTATACTCTTATGTGGCGTGTTTACTGGTTTCTTTTTCGATCACATTTTAAGTGTGCTGCCAGTTAGTTATTATGATTTAAATGATAATTCTTCCTTTCAATTGATGGATTTTTTATCTCATGTGATGTATGCACCATTCAGCTATCTATTCTTTTATATATATGACTTCTTTAATATAAAGCCAAACTTTTCTCCGTTATTCATTTTGATATGGGCGTTAATAAGTGTTGGAATAGAGCGATTCTCTGACTACATAGGGATCTTCCACTTTCAACATGGATATACCATCTATTATTCTTCTTATGGGTGATATTTCACAGGATTATTAATGTAAATGGACAAAAGCAATTTTAAATGGAATGGAGACTGTTTGGGGATTGGCATAAATTATTGATACAAAAGATATCACTAAGCTAATCAATATATGCAGTGAAGAAGCAATAAAGTTATTAAAACTTTATATAAACCTTCCATAACAATTATGGGTTTTTATGGTGAAGTGAGTTAAAAAGTAGTGTTTGCTCTGGATATAGGAGAGAGAGTTGGAAAACCTATAATGAATGAATTCAATAAGGAGGGATTCGAATGAAAAACAATGAGCAGGAAACTAGCGAAGGGCTGAATCAGATATTTGAAATAATAAATGCCAAAGGCGATGCTGGCGAAATCAATGAAATTCTGAAAAGTGGAAGTTCAGATTCTTTAGCGGAAAACTCCTCTCCTAATTCCTAAGACAAAGGAAACCCATTAAGAAAGAACGGCCACGGCAGCAATGTTTTTTGAGAATATAGATAGAAAAATGTAATGCTGCGAAGCTACCATTTTTTATCTTTTTAACGACTTTGTGAATACTTGTACTTAAGCAAAAAAGTGCTTATGCTCAAAATCAGCTGCCAAACAAGGCGGCTTTTTCTTTTTGCGCTAAAGGGGCAGGTTAGTTGGTGAAGGACAAGGAATAGTTTAAAGAGATATAAAATAAAATGCAGGAGAGTAAATCGTACTAACTTGCAGTTTGGGACAAATACGGGGGGATAAACTTTGAATCAAAAGAAGGATCGTATAGGAAGAGTCAAAGAAATCAATAGGTTTCCTGTGAAATCAATTTTGGGGGAGTCTTTATCCTCTGCCCTAGTTGATAGCCGAGGCATACTTGGAGACCGTTTGTGGGCAATAAAAAATGAGAATGGAAAATTTGGCAGTGGTAAAACTACACGACGCTTTCAACAGATGGAAAGTTTATTTAACTATAAAGCAAGATATGAGAGGAACACCCCTCTATTAACTATGCCCGATGGAACAGAATATAGAGGTGATCAGGAAGGGGTAAACAAAGCATTAAGTGAGTTGTTAGGGTTTCCAGTAACATTGGCAAAGGAAGAGTCAATATCACATTTCGATGAAGGGCCAATAAGTATCATCACAACCTCAGCGTTAAAAATGTTAAGTAAGGATTTAGGAGAAATAGTAGACCCTCGCCGATTCCGAGCAAACATGTTAATCGAAACAGAAGCAACAGGTTATCTTGAGGATGAATGGGTGGATCGACTAATTCAAGTAGGAAAAAGTGTTACCCTGAAAATTGTTGCCCCACTTCAAAGATGCATTATGGTCAACAATCCTCAGGCGGAACTACAGCAGGATGCTCGAATATTGAAAACCTTGGTAACTAATCATGCTGCAATGTTTGGTGTTTGGGCAAAAGTTGAACAATGTGGTGAGGTAAGTGTTGGGGATGAGGCAATATTACTTGAATAAAATGTGCTGAGTGTATGATCTGCATGAACAGTAAGTTTCTTCAAGTAGTATATGCAAGAGTATAGGACCAAGGCTGCATTGAGGCATCTATTTTTTTATTGAAGTTACGGGGCAGGTTAGCTTAAGAAGGAATAGGTGTAAATTTGTTTAATAAGAAAATAAAGGGAAATTTGGAATCCGGGAGGACGAAAAATGTCTGATAAGAAACCTATTAATGATGCATTGGAACATATGAGTAACATTGAGGGTTATCCAACAGATGTAAATTTAAAGAAATTACCTAAACCGTTAAGATATTTTGGATATTTCTTCATTTGCTTTTTTTCTATATCAATAATATTTATACTTATAGGTAAATTATTTTTGTAATAATAAATGTTCTACCAATTGGTTGCTTCTAGGAGGATTTTTTCGTTGAACAAACGATTCAGCATTCCTGTAATAAAAGAAGAACTTCGTGAAGAAATGTACCTTAAACAAAGTGTTTAATCAAGATCAGCTGTCGAACCAGGCGGCTTTTTCTTATTTAACAAAAGAGGCAGGTTTGTTTAAAAAGGTATAGAAGATGAAATATAGAATATATTCACATTACAAACTATTCGTAGGGGGTGTTTAATTTGAATAATCACGATGAAACACCTGAAGAAAAAAGAGAACGAATAAGACAAAGTGAATTAAAAAATAATCCAACTGGTTCCTTACAAGATTCATTAAATAGAGGAAGTAATGGGAATTTAAATGATTTAACTGGTGGTATGGGCTGGAAAGGTACAGGAGTATTAATTGTTGTATTAATAGGTGGGTTTGTTTTATATAAACTGATTTTTTGAAGTTTAGCATATTCATCTATAAGTAGCTTATTTTCATTACCAGCTGCTAATCAGGCAGCTTTTTTCTTATTTAAAAAAAGATGCAGGTTAGTTTAATAAGAAAATAGACTTCTGTAAGAATTTTATTCCTATATTATTCCATGTGTTATAATTAGTGTAAATTTACACTAATAAAGTTAAGGTGGAGTGAATAATGAAGATATATAGATATTTTAGTTTTTGGATTTGATATTGTCTATTTCTATTTGTCTTTTTAACCTATTAGGCTTTGATGATAAAAACTTGCTTATGTTCTTAACAAGCCCACCGTTTTGGTTAATTGAAACACATTGGTTTGTAGTAAACTTTACTCTCCTTCTGATATTCCAATGAGTGTAATTTATGTTTTGACTGTATTATTTTGGTTTCTATTAGGTCTAATACTGGATAAAGCTCTTAGAAAACTAAAAAACAAATGAATACACATGAAGCAAAGGTTCGTTGACCCAGGAAGAAGAAACGATCTTTTTGTAGAATATCCTTATTAAACATAAGATGCAGGATAGTTAAAGAAGTTTTTCTTTTCTGGATAGGTGCAAACTGTGTAGTAGGACCTTATGAAGGAATTGTATAAGTTGTTAGAAAATAAATTACATATAGAGGTGGAATTATATGCCTAAAATTGACAATATGTTAGCAATTCTATGGATGCTTCGTTCAGGTGAAAAAATTACTGCAAAACAAATTTCAGAAAAGTTAGAGATGAATATAAGGACTGTGTATCGTTATATTGATACAATTTCAACAAGTGGCGTACCTATAATTTCAGAACCAGGACATAACGGTGGATACACTTTATTGAACAATTTTATTGAGGCTCCTCTTTTTTTTGATTTTGAGGAGCAAACTTCACTATTTCACGCTGCTGTTTTTGCAGAAGAAGCCGGATATTATGGAGGTGAAGCACTAAAGAGGGCCATTTCAAAACTAAGTAAATACTCAAATCAAGAGCAGGAAACAAAGATAAACCAATATTTAACTAGTCTTGAAGTAATAAGTCGATTAAGTTCACTCTCTATAGAACCTTTTTTGAAGGAGTTGGAGCAGGCCGTAGCTGACGGGTACTCAGTAAAAATTCTTTACCATAATAGTGGCGAAAAGCAATTAAATTATAGATTGGTCGATCCGTACAGAATTATCTATTGGAAAAATAAGTGGTATGTGATTGGATTTTGTCATCTTAGGAATGATATCCGTAGTTTTAGAGTAGATCGAATTGAAAGTCTAATGCTAACCGAAAATAAGTTTAACCGGCCAGAAAATTTTTCAGCACGTGACTTTTTTATGAAAAACCTCCTTCCAACTATAGAGGATAAGGAAGGGATTACTTATTTGGTTATTAATGGAAATAAAAGTACGCTGAATGATGTTTGCCAACATTGGTTTTTAGGACATTATTTACATGAACGAAATTCAAATCAAGCAGTTTTCCTTCTTGAAAAAGATATAGTACATACATATATACCTTATTTACTTTTACCGTACGGTAAATCTATTCAAATTATCGAGCCAATAAGTCTAAAGAAAAGACTTATTGAAGTTCTGTCGGAATTAATAAAATTTCATCAAGTAAGATAACTTCCCTGACGTTAGCTGTCAGGGAAGTTATCTTATAATTGCTATATAAATTGTGATTGGGAGTGTTATTGGATGCAAACAAAAAAAGTTTATCTATATGTATTTAACACAATGTCAGACTGGGAATATGGATATTTAATTGCCGAACTAAACACAGGAAGATATTTCAAAAGAGATATAGTACCTTTAAAAGTAGTTACAGTAGGAGCTAATAAAGAAATGATTACTACGATGGGGGGACTGAGCATAAAACCAGATATTTCACTTGATGAGTGTACTCTTGAGAGTGAAGATCTTTTAGTTTTGCCTGGAGGAACTACTTGGCGAGAAGTTATTCATCAACCAATCATGAAGAAAATTGGCGAAGCCCTAAAGCTCGGCACTATTGTTGCTGCAATTTGTGGTGCAACTGAGGCCCTTGCGAATGTGGGATACTTAGATTCTAGAAAACACACAAGCAATGACTTAGAGTATATTAAAATGGTCTGTCCTAATTATAAAGGAGAAAAATTTTATGAGATGAGACCGGCGGTATCTGGTGAAAATTTGATTACAGCATCAGGAGTAGCACCACTAGAATTTACGATGGAAGTACTGAAAAAATTAGATGTATTTGCACCCGAAACATTACATTCATGGTATAACCTAAATAAGACTCATAAACCTGAATACTTCTTCCAGTTAATGAATTCAATAAATAGCTGAGCTAAAAAATCAACTTAGCAGTTTTATATTAGTTCAAATAAAAATAATGAAGTAACTGAAAAGCTCACTTTCTCTATTTTGTTTTGCAGAGAAGTTGGGCTTTTAATTTGGAATTTCCTTATCGTTGTAACCCGCATTTTCCTGATGCTACCCCTATAAGAAAATGCAACAAGAGAATTAAATAAAACTTCTTCTTCAACTAAGGGGTGCGTTACTTTTAGATCCAGCTGCCATCCAGGTGGCTTTCTTTATTGAACTATAGGGCAGTTTAGTTGAAGAAGGCTTTAAGGATTTAAAATAATGTTGTAGATTAAAACATCTTGAATTAATGTTGGACGCTGTAAAGAATACCTAAAATTGCTGGAAAATTGAAACCGATTAAAAGTTAAACCGTATAATTAGTAAAAAGTATAGTTGCATATTTACATAAAGATTATGAGGATAGAAATTTCATGTAGCTATATTTTCTAAAGAAAGCGGGAGAGAAGGATGTTGAGCAGATATATAAAATTTGGTTCTTTTGTATTTTTGATATTGTTATTTCTTGCTGGTTGTAGCGACCATAAAACAGATTCAACTGCATCCGATAAAAGAACCTCCTTCACAAGAGAATGACTTTCAGAAATTTAAAACGGAAGATGGAGAAATAGAAATAAATATTTTCAATAAAGGCAGTTTTTCCAAAGCTACTTTAAAGCAAATAAAAGAGGAAACTCTTTCTTTTTTCAATGCACTGCAAAAAGGAATTGTACCCAATTCTTCTCCATCGAAAATATATATACATCTGTATGATGAGAAGAAGGTAAGCTATGCGAGCGACAACACCATCCATCTTTACTGGGTGAAAGAAGGAAATTATCCTCTTATTCACGAACTTGCCCATGTAATATTTGGCTACACTGAAGGGCATGTCACACAGGAAGGTCTTGCGATCTTTATGCAGGATTCTTATTCGGACAAAGGAGCGTTCCCCAATTTTCAGGAAGATGTGCACGATATTATGAAATATTTAATGACCCAAGAAATCAGTATTCCTCTGGAAACGCTGCTAAGAGAGAATCAAATTTTCACCCATTCAAAATTAAATAAAGACTCCTATTCTTTAAGGTGGCTGGGATATATTGAATCGGCTTCATTCTCAGACTTTCTTATTAATCAATATGGCATGGAAGAGTTTCTGAAAATATATGACCGCCCGAATTTAACTGATGTAATACATACGGTCTATGGAAAAAAATTAGAGCATCTTGAAATGGAATGGAAAGAGTTTCTTCAGGGAAATTCCGTACCGAATGAAGAAACAATTCGCAGCTATGATCCCCAAATTCAAGAAATTATCAAACACTTGGAAGCAAATAAAGAACAGATATTAAAAACTTCTTAATTTCAGAAGATCGTGAAGCAATGCACTTAAACAAACGGGGGCGTTAATTCAAGAAGGATAAACGCATTTTTTAATGAATTTATTAAAAGATGTAGCAGTTCGTGGAAGAGGTAATTAAAGACCGCATCGGTAAGAACAGTTTGAGTATAAAGGATCTGGCACTTTTTTATCACTAATAAAGTAATCCATTAAAAAATCTCAGACTGGCAAATAGTCTGAGATTTTTAGTAATGGCTTCTTGCAGCATTGAATCCATTATGGGTTGCTTTTAATTACTTTGCGGACCGTGAGTCAAGGAAACTGTCTCCTTGGTTTTTCGTCTTCTATATACGCTTAGAATCAGTCCTGCGGATATCATCTCCAGCAATAAATGTGAACCTCCATAACTCATGAATGGTACGGGTACACCACTCAGTGGAGATAAACCGAGATTCATCAGTAGGCTTAGTATAAACTGAGCTGAAAAGACTGCTGCCAATCCTGTAATTAGCAATTTTCCATAAGGGGGATTCACACTTTTGGCGGTAATCGATATTCTACAAATAAAAAATATAACCAGAGCTAAAGCCGTGATTGCGGCTAGCCACCCAAACGAATAGATGATGTACGCCAAGATAAAATCTGTATGGACCTCAGAAATGAAACTTGGGGTCACCTGAAGGGCACTTCCTATAAAATAAGCCTCACCTATTTTAAGATCTGTATAGGAGTTTACCATGGAATATCTTTGAGAAAGAGACAGCAGATTCCAGATGGGCCATATAGAAGCAACAACTACGAATGTTATAGTTTGCTTAAGGCTGGACCTTGACGTATGCATGATTACAGCGCATACAATGATGCTAATAATAGTAGCTGCGAAGGCTCCTGTAGTCGCTATTAGTAAAATTGGTATTGACATAATACCTAATCCAAACCAAGACTTTCGATTATCATCCCAATCCCAGGAATGAAAGATTCCAGCAAGGGCAATGACCAAAAGGAATGGAGTGATTTCGGTGAAATTAATAGTGGCAAAGCCTACATTTAAAAATGGCACATCATCGACTCTAACACCAATGAGAACGGTCAATAAAAGTATGAGGATTGTTGCCGCATAGAAGTGCTTGGAGTATTTCATCAATCTTCTGTAATCAAACATAAATAGGCTTAGCATGAGCACGACACCCAACGAGTAGAAGCTAAGACTATTATTGAAAACTTTCAGTTCTTGAAGCTCTGTAAAAGCCGAATGGAATTGCAAATAATACATAACCAGTAGCCCAAATAGAGAAGCTGTCAGCACTGGCAACAAGGTTTTCACATCCATAGGGGCTTTGTGTGTTTTGTTAAGCTGCTTTCCCAAAACTACTGCATCTCCCATACGTGCCAATGCTTGATCTATAGCCTCTTCTTCTGAAAGTCCTGTACTCATGGCCTCCTCTTTGAGCGTATGAAGGTGATCGTTAATTTCCAGTTTTATATGGGCATGTACATCCTTATTTTTTATCCGTTTACACAAATCTCTAATATACATTTCAAACTTATTATCTAATCCCATACGATTTTCTCCCCACTTAAAACTTCGTCAACAGCATTCTTGAAAACGGACCATTCTTCTTTTTTTTCTACAATAGTTTCTTTGCCCTGGTTATTAATCTTGTAATATTTCCTTTTTCTCTTTCCGGTCCCTTCGCCCCAGTAAGATACAATTAATTCTTTTTCCTCAAGGCTGTGAAGGATGGGATAGATCGTGCCTTCCTTAAAACTAAAAATTCCATTAGATTTCGATTCTAGTTCTTTGATAATTTCATAGCCGTACATTGGTTTAGAATTAAGCAAACTCAAAATAAGAGTAGTGGTACTACCCTTTAGCAATTCTTTGCTAATCTTCATAAACAGTCCACCTTCCAAATGCATAGTAAATCTATGCATAGTTTTTATATGTATAATTTATGATATAAATTAATTCCTGTCAATATGTCTATAAAGAAAAACGGCATGTTTTATAACAAAGATTCTTAAAGTAATTGTTGGAGCACATTCTTTGCATATTACAAGTTACTTTTAATAGTCGAATGTGGTCTCAGAAAGAAAGGTATAACAAACAATAAGAATTCCTATCAGATATGCTTTTTATGATTATGAAGTAAACATTGCTTATTCAACAATAGGGTGGTTTAGTTGAATTAACAAATCCTTAAATAACAAAAACTCGCAATTTTCTAATGCGAGTTTTCTTTGTTATAACCTGATGGTAAGCAACAATGTTTACGAAAACAGCCTAAAAAATAAAGAGAGGGTTATGCAACTATGTATTTATCTTAAGTCGGGATCAATGATGACTACAGCATATTTAAAGGAATAAACAATTTTTAAGGAACTTTTTACACTATGTCATGCCAAAATTCCTATTCAACTAATTACCCTAGTCCTTTAAGATAAAATAGAAGAAAATGGAATTTACAATGCGGAGCTGATTCTGTTGAAGGTATTAGAAGCAGATTCCTTGCTTGCAGGAATCAACGAGACGAGCACTCAATTATCGATCCTTAAAGATCAGGTAAATCAAGTTCAGGTATCAATCCAGGAGCTGAGCTGGTGTCTCTTGAAGATGCTTTTAAAGGGCAGGGCGGCCAGGCTATACGTGCATATTACCAGGAATGCCACCAGCCTTTTCTGCAATTCCTTGAATCCCGGATTGACGAGTATCAATCCTATTTAAAAAGTTTCATAGGTTCATTGCTGAATCTTGAACCCTCCCCTTCAGGCTTTATCCGTCAGGAATTCCTTGAGCATGAGCTCAAACAGGGGGCTGAGAAGCACATTGCAGATTACCGCAGATCTAACACAGGAAGCAAATGAGATTATGAAGTCCGTAAGCGATATTGTTGTGCTTCCGCGGCTGAAGGATGGCCGTTTTATCCAGGCATCAAAGCGAGCTCAGGATTCAAGCCGAGAAACCGTTGAGAAACTGGAGGACTTAGACCATCAGGAAACGGCTGCATTGGAGCCTCTACTGCAAGATCTATCCCTCATGAACCAGTACATCCAAAAAATGGCGGGCATGTTCCAAAGCGGCAGCTTATCTCTGGCCCAATATCAGCCTAAATCTCTCAACTGGAAGGATTTCCACGAGGATATATCGAATCCCAACCCAGAGAATGAGCAAAGTATTCTTCAGGATATAGCTGAAGGTGCCATTGAAGGGACTGGCAAAGCTGTAGGAGATACATGGGAAGGCTTGAAGTCAACCTATGAGCTGGGAAGAACCATCATGGGACCGTTCAGTCCGCTGTTTTTGGGCAATGAAGTGCTGTTTAACCGTGACCAACTTCTTGAAAACCAAAGGAAGCACCAGGAATTTTATTTAGGCATTATTAATGACCGTATAGGAAAAGTACGCCAGGCTTTGGATATGCCGAAATATATATGGTCCGCTGTCACCACCGCCTGGGAGCGGGATGTCATAAATGGTGATGCCAAAAGCCGGACAGCTTTCTTTACCTATGGCCTGACTTCCTTGGGAATTGGTATTCTTGGGGGATAAGGGGATTGGGAAGGCTGGAACCATTGCCAAGACAGTTCGCCAGGCTGGTAAAGGAGAGAAGGCACTACCGATTTACACGCCGGTTCAGACACCAGCCATGGCAGGAGGGGGACTAGCTTGAGGGCCGGTCCCTTATAATGTTCTTTTTGATCCGTTGACGAAAATCAAGATGGTGACTGAAGATGTGTTTGGGGTTAAGGGAATAGGTAGTACTAACCAGCCTATAAGAACTTATAGAAATGCTAATTTAAAAAAACTAGAAGAAAAATATACTGCTGACCCTAGAATTACCGTTGAAATGCCATATGTAGGTAAGAGGAAATCAAGAACAAATGCAGAAGGTTGGCTACGTGATAAAGACTTTTATTGGAAAGAAATAATGAATAAACATCCAGAGAGTTTAAGTAAAGCAAATAAACAAAAAATCAACTTGGGTTTTTCTCCTATTAATGATAAAGCGTTTAGAGAACATTTCCCGCAATATGATATAAAGGAATTATACAATGATACTTTAATCCATCACCATGTAGGTGGGGGGACAGGCAGTTGCAGTCCCTTCAAAGTTACATCCTGGGACAGGTGGAATTCATAACGCAGAAAAAGCTGCAGGTATTTGGGGAAATGATAGTCAATATGCAGAATTACTTGGAAAATTTCTAAAAAAGTAAAGGATGATAACATTGAAAATAAAAGAAGCAATGCAAGAATACTTTAAGTTGAGGAAAGAGGTAGCTAAGGAAGGTTTGGATTTTTTATTTAAAACACCTATCAGTAGTGAAGATAACCTAATAATTTATGAAGGTTAAGTCGATAAGGAAGAATATATCACATGGAAACCTGTAGAAATGACTGTTTCACAAGATTTTACAAGTTTAGAAGGTGAATTTGACATAAAATTGCATAAAACAATTGTTGATTATTTTAACTCATATTGGTTTGCAGACTTAGATGGATTTTATCAAGAACACTATATTAGATTAGAACCTGTCATACCTAATAATGAGATAAGTTCATTCAAGGAATCTTTGAAAGGATATAAAGAAAATCAAGGGGATAGTTTAGAGAAGATACCTATTGGGATTGAGGGAAATGGTTTGTTGTTGGTAATTGAGAACAATAGTGGAATAGTTCAATTAGAAGATTTTGAAAGAGATACATATGAGAATATTGAAGAATTAATAAGAAATTTGAGATTAAAAAGATAATATTTTATTAAGAGATGATTTTCCCCGTATTTAATGTAAGTAATATACTTTTCTTTCTTTAGTTTTGGATACAGATCCTTAAATTATCATTCTTCTTCAAGTGAAGGGGCAGCATTCCTGAAATAAAGAACAACATTGTGAAAAAATGTACTTACACTATAGGGTGCATTACTCTAAAAGCTAGCTGCCATTTCAGGCGGCTTTTTTTCTTACCTAACTAACGAGGCAGGTTTGTTGAAGAAGGATATTTTCTGTTTTAAGCGAATTAGAATTTGAAACAAACCTTACACGAATATAGGTATTGAAAATAACAGGAATATAGGAGGTATGAGATATGAAGATCAATAGAATAGATCATGTGAGTATAAACGTAAATGATCTTTCAGAGGCTAAAGCGTTTTTTCTTGATTTAGGACTTGAAGTGCAAGCGGAATGGGAATTGGATGGAAAACAGTTGGATAGAATAGTTGGGCTTAATGATGTTAAAACAGCCTGTGTAGGATTGGGGATGCCAGGTGGCCAGGCATGGATAGAGCTAGTCAAATTTTATACGCCGTCAGATGAAAAAGGTATTCAGCGGCCTTTTGCAAATACGCTGGGCATCCGACATATTTGCTTTGCTGTTGAAGATATTGAAGCTATTGTTGCAAAATTGAAAACGAAGGGCACGGAAATCTTTAGTGAGATACAGCAATATGAAGAAAGTTATAAGCTATGCTACGTTCGTGGTCCAGAGGGAATTATTTTAGAGTTGGCCGAGAAAATCAGATAAATATTGAATGGGACTTTAAATGATTTAGACCTCCAAATAGAAAAGTGTTTTTATCTAAACTTTCAATTCTCATTTTAATTCGATTATCAGGTAAAAGTATCCAAATTGCATAATTATCGTTAATCCTAAAGTCAGGATATGTGCTCTTGTCACTAGCACCTTCCCATCTTGCATTCTTGAAAATCTTATAAACAATATCAACTGTTTCTCTTTCTGTTATCTCCTTGATTTGTACATATTGACACTCTGTTCCAGTATGTTTTTCGACAATTAGTTTATTTTCAAACTCAATATTAACTTGTTCCCCTTCCTGATTACTACATCCAACGATTGAAACTAATAAAAGAATTATAATATATAAAGTCTTTACCATAAAACACCTTTCTCTTTATAGCCTTTTATAATAAGGGTAATTCTCTATTTATCACAAAAATCCCTTGTGTATAACTCCAAGCTTACAAGGATTCTAAAGATAGGGGAGGGGAATATAATATTCCAGTTGTTGTAATTTAGGGATTTAAGGAGAGATACAAATGAATTTAGGTACTCCAATAGCAAAAGGAAATACAGCAAAAATCTATCTCTATAAAAACAGGATTTATAAAGTATTTAATGACTACTTGTCCGAAACGGAATCTCATATTGAATGCGAAAAGCAAAAATATGCTTATTCGTGTGGACTTTCCGTACCCAAAATAATAGATCTTACGAAAATAGATGGAAAACAAGCTATAATAATGGAATATATCAAGGGTAGATCAATAGGTGATATTCTTTCCGAAAACATGGAGCAAGCAGAATATTACATGAATATTTCTGTTGACATTCAACAAAAAATTCATAAGGTTGAGGCTCACTCGATTGAAAACATGACTGAAAAATTAAGCCGTCAGATTGTATCAGCTAATATTTTGGATAATAAGCAAAAGTCAACTTTAATACAAAGGTTAGATAGGATGACATTTAAGAGTAGGCTCTGTCATGGAGACTATCATTTGTTTAATTTAATTATGTTGGATAACAACGTGGCTATAATTGATTGGGTGGATTCCAGTGCAGGGGATATTTGTGCTGACGTTTACCGTACCTATCTTTTATATTCTCAATTTTCACATGAATTTGCTGAGATGTATTTGCAGCTTTACTGTGAGAAAAGTGGTTTGGTAAAAGATGAAGTGTTACAATGGGCACCAATTGTTGCGGCGGCAAGGTTGTCGGAGATTGTACCGTCTGAGAACTCAGAGCGTCTTTTAAAAATAGTAAATCAATATTGTCCTTTATAGATGAAATCCATAACTGGGCGTACGGGTTCCTTAGTTGCTGCCTAACATGGCGGCTTTTTCTTCTTTTATAGAGGGAGGTTAGTGAAAGGGTACGTCTCGAAAAAAAGGAATTCTTTTAGTGGCACAGAAAATTTCTTATGAGTAAACTGTGAGTTTGAAGGTAGTGTATGGTTATTTAAAGTGGGTGGGCCGGAGAAATCCTGTCTTTTTTAGTTAAAGGAATATCTATCTTATGTTTCCAAAATTTTTATTTTAATTTAACTTTTCTTTGAGTAAAAATATTTAAATTACTTATAAAGGATGGACACCATGTTCAAAAAATTATTTGGAAAAAACTATACAGTTGCTGACTTCTGGATTTGGTTTGAAAAGAATTCACAAGACTATTATCGGTTAAGAGAAGAAAATTTAAATTCATTGTTCAACAAACTAAGCAAACAGTTATCTAAGATAAATGAAGATTTAGCATTTGAATTTAGTGCAGATTTTATTGAAGGAAAGAGAGAGTTTATAATAAGCGCTGATGGCATCTTGTCTGCCTTTCCAGACGTCATTGACCTTGTTGAAAATGCACCCCAACTTGAAGGATTTAAAATAATTGCCTTTCGCCAAAAAAGTGCTGTTGATGATATATCCACTATAGAATATGAGGATATAAGTTTAGGGCCTGATGATGTTTATTTCACTTACAGAAAAAATGGTGATACTTTAGACATTGTTCTATATCTCAGAGGCTATGACTCTGATTTTGAAGAATGGGAAAATGCTGCCTTTATATTATTAGACACTGTTATTGGAGAGTATGATGTTGCTACCAAAATAGGAAGCATTGATATGCTACCTTATAAAGAAAGTCCTAATTTAAAATCCATCTTAGAATTACCTTCATTAATAGATAAGGAAGTAACAGGGATAAGCTTATAAGGCTTATCCTTTATTATGCAGCTCTTATTGTATTTAAGGGGCTTGTTGAACAGGGATATTTGAAAAAGAAGTTGAAATATAAGTTAAGTATCTTAATTTAAATTTTTTGATTAGCTGCCAACACGGTAGCTTATTTTTGTGAGATTTTTTTGATTGATATTGGAGGGATTAATTTGTCAAAAGGATTGCTTCACCATATCGAGTTGTACGTATCAAATTTGGAAAAATCGTTAGAATTTTGGGGATGGTTTCTTCAGGAATTAGGGTATAGTTCTTTTCAAAAATGGGATAGAGGGCAAAGCTGGAGACTAGGTGAAACCTATATTGTGTTTGTGCAGGCAGAGGAACGTTTCCTTGATATCCAATATCATAGATGCCGAGTAGGTATGAATCATTTAGCATTTTATGCTGAATCACGCGTTCACGTTAATAAAATTACGAAAATTTTGGAATCAAAAGGGATAAATATCCTTTATAAAAACAAACATCCATTTGCTGGAGGATATAATCATTACGCAGTATATTTTGAAGACCCTGATAGGATTAAAGTTGAATTGGTAGCTCCTTAATGTAACAGGGTGCCTTTCTTTTGAACAAACGGGGCAGATCACATTACCTTTATTGAATTACTAATATTTGGTATTGTATAATTTAAAGAGATGTAAAAGAAAGGGGAATCTAGATTACACATGTGGAATACCTTGAAATGATTATTTAATTGGATAGAGACAGGGTGCGGTCCTTGATCGTTAAGGATGCGTTTATTTGTCTATCTGAAATCATTCAAGGGATACATGGTGTGGACAATTAAATTCCCATTGCCAAGCAGATATCCTTATTTATCTGTTTTTATTTATGGGTAAAAATACATCTCAATTGACACAGTCATAACGTCCCTAAATAGGGGGAATTCTAATGAAAAGTCAGTACGGAAACGAAGAAGTGCTAACAGGAGGAAATGTCTCAAAAGTATATCGTTCGGGAGATACTGTTCGACGAGAATTAAAACCTAATAGTGTAAAAGTCCATAAGTTATATCAGCATTTAGAAAGTGAAGGATTCGACTATGCACCGAAGTTTTTAGGTATTGATGAAAAAGATAGAGAGATATTAACATTTATTGAAGGAGAAGCTGGTAATTATCCTTTAAAGAAATATATGTGGTCTAATGATGCTTTAATAGAGATAGCGAAAATGCTTCGTCTCTATCATGATGCAGTGAGTAATTTTCCAATCGACGAGAATTGGCAGCCAATAGATAACACGCCTCAGCCAATAGAGGTGCTATGTCACAATGATTTTGCAATCTATAACATTATTTTTAATCATGAAAAGCCAGTAGGGATTATTGATTTTGATCTTGCTGCTCCTGGTCCAAGACTTTGGGATATAGCCTATACTCTATACACTTGCGTTCCTTTAAGTAGACTTTATCATACTGAAACAGGTGAGGCAGTTTATTATGATCCATTAAAGGATGCCGACAGTATAAAACAAAGGATTAAATTATTTTTCGAATCCTATGGTATAAAGGGGATAGGAAATGGTTTTTTAGAGATGGTGTTGCTCCGAGTAGAAGGTTTATGTAAAACCATGCAAAGGAAAGCAGTAGATGGCGATATGGCGTTTCAAAAAATGATCGATGAAGGACATTTTGAACATTATCAAAAGGAACTTCAATTCATTCGTGAATATGGGAAAGAATGGGTTTAATAAAAATTTTGAACTAAATGTATAGTAATAGCGTTAATCCAAGCGGGTTTAACGCTTTTTTATTGTAAATATTCCTGATAAATATAGTTGAAATAAGCAAGTTTGTAAAGAAATGCACTTAAACTATAGGATGCATTACTTTAACATCCAGCTGCTAAATGGCGGCTTTTTTTCTTACTTATCTAACGGGGCAGGTTAGTGAAATAAGGTATGACATTGTAATAAGACTTACGAATATATATTTCTAAAAAGTAATTTAGGGGTGATTACAATACAAAAATGCGATACTTGCAACATTCCATTTAAGTGGATTAAAATTTTTAGGGCTAATTGGTTTTATATCACAATAAACTGCGACAGATGCGGCACAGAATATAAGATAACATTTCCTTCAAGGTTTATTTGCGTCTCTTTCACAATAATACCAATGTGGATTTATGGCTTGTTTTTATCCCCCTTTAATAATGTTTTTATTACAATTGTTTTATGTATCGCCATTGCAATTATTGGTTCTTTGTTCACTCCTTTTTTAGTGAAATATAAGAAAGTTGTGCAAGTTACTCCGTAAGCTAAAGGATGCTTATGGTCAAGATCCGCTGCCAAATCTGCGACTTTTTTGTTCAACAAACGGGGCAGGTTTGCGGAACAAGGGTTATAGACCATTTAAGCATGTATCAAATAAATAATATCCTTTATTTTTGAACATAATATGTGCAAAAATAAAGGAGTTGAGTAAAAATGGAGCATAACGCAAAGCTTGTTTCTTCAGAAGTGGCAGCATTATGGCATGCTTATATGCAAAATTCAATGGCTTACTGTATAGTTCAGCATTTTGCCGCTGTTAATGAAGATTCAGATGCTATAGACCTTATTCAAACAGCTTTAACAAATTGTAATTTTGTTGTAAACGAAGTCAAACAAATCTTTGAAAATGAGAATCATGCAATACCTATTGGTTTCACACAAGAAGATGTAAACATAAAAGCGGGTCGATTATATTCAGATTTGTTTACCTTGAGATACATAAAATACATGGCTGCTGCTGGAACAGCGGCTGCTGCAGCTTTGCTCGAAGTATTGGCACGGAAAGATGCCAGAGATTTGTTTTCGAAAACTTCAAAAATGTTTATGGAACTTTACAATGAGGCTTGTGATTTACTTTTAAAGAAGGGGGCATTTGTCCGTTCACCTACCATAGCCCCAATGGAAAAAGCTGAATACCTTCAAAGTGAATCATTTTTATCAGGATTATTGGGCAAGCACCGGCCTTTGACTGCTATTGAACTAGCCCATATTTCGAAAAATACAGAAACTAACTCCATTGGCAGAACCTTTGTTTCAGGCTTTTCCCAAACAGCTAAATCACCTGAAGTGAGAAACTATATGGAGAGAGGTACGGAGATAGCTGCAAAGCACGAAACAGTGTTTAGGGAGGTTCTAATAGAAGATGGAGTGCCATTGCCAAGCACTTGGGATTCAACCATTTCTCAATCCCTTGATGCCCCATTTTCAGATAAGTTAATGATGTTTCAAACCAATAGTCTAACTGCCATTAGTGTAGCGGGTTATGGTGCAGCGATTGGGGCAAGCCTTAGAAAGGATTTAGGAGGACATTACACCAGACTAGTGGCTGAAATACTCCAATATGCAAATGATGGCGTTAAATTGATGATTGAAAACAGGTGGATGGAACAACCACCACAAAATGTTGACAGGGAAGCATTAAGAAATAGAAGTGTGTAATGGTAAGCGATAGACGAATACAGCGATTTGCATTCTGCAGGTCGCTCTTTATTTTGTTTAATATTGTGAATACTTTCACTTAAACTAAAGGGTGCTTATGTTCAATATCAGCTGCCGATCCAGGCGGCTTTTTATGTTCAACTAAAGGGGCAGGTTAGCTCAAAAAGAACTTCAAAAACAAAAACCATCCTAAATTGAATGGTTTTTGTTTGCATCGTATGTCGTTGTAGAGTTTGTTTGCATTGTGTCTATGACTTTTCTAGTAAGTGGCATAAAGTAATTTAATATTAGTCCTCCTAACGGGAAATAGGAGAGAATATTAAATCATTTATGAACAGATTGTGAATTATCCTAAACTAAAGGGTGCAATACTTTAAGATCCAGCTACCATCTCAGGTGGCTTTTTTTTATTGTACAAAAGGGGCAGGTTTATTTAATAAGGAAGTTAGGCTCCTTATAATTCTACATCTATAGTTGTAGGGGATTTCAAACTATACCTGGAGGTAATAATTTCGTATTAATGTAAAAATAAATAAAGAAGGTTATATAAATGTTTAAAGGGATTTATTTTCGAAAATATTTGAGAAGAAAATAAATAAGGCCAAACCAACAAAAATAGCTGCTTTTACAAGGTTAAATTTGGCTGAGAAAATTAGTGGGATGAAACAAGAATGGGAGGATGGAAAGGAATGACCATATTAGTTGCAGGAGCGACGGGAACCGTAGGGCGGCATGTCGTAGATCAACTTATTCGAAAGGGAGAAAAAGTGAGGGCATTGACACGTAATCCGCTAAAGGCCAATCTGCCTGCAGGTGTGGAGGTTGTTTCGGGGGACTTAAGCGAACCAGGTACGCTCGGTTCTGCTCTGGTTGACGTAAGCGGTATGCATTTGATTACTACTGGCGCCGAATATACTCCGTTACAAACGGGACCGGAAATCATTAAGCTTGCTGAGAAAACTGGAGTACGCAGGGTTACTGTTTTATGGAACGGCGAAAAGGGCCCATTTGAAAGTGCAGTTGAGGCAAGTTCCCTGGAGTGGACTCAACTTCAAGCCTTTGAATTTATGGCAAATGCACGAAAATGGGCAAACTCCATACGCTCAGAGGGGCTGGTTCGAGATCTGTTTGGGGGATCACCAATTGCTCCTGTTCATGAAGCTGATATTGGAAGGGTCGCAGCAGTCGCACTGACTGAGGACAGTCATGCAGGGAAAATATATACCTTAACAGGGCCTGAGAGTTTGTCAGTTAAAGATAAAGTTGGGATTATTAGCAAGGTTATCGGACGGGAAATCCGATTTGTTGAAAGTTCCGAAGAAGAAGAACGTGAGCAAATGAGGAAGATGGGTGTTGAGGAGGATGCCATTGACTATGTGATTAACTGGCACCTTAACCCGCCTCCATCCGCTCATAAGGTATTGTCGACCGTTGAGGAAGTTACAGGACATAAGCCGTCTACTTTCGAAGAGTGGGTTAAGGCGAATACAGGATATTTTATAAATTCAAACAGCTAATCATTCCGGAACTTTCTGAGGAATTGAAACTAACATCAGCGGGAGAGCATATATAACAATAGGTACTATTATTAAAAACCAGCTGCCAAACCAGGCAGCTTTTTCTTATTTAACAAAAGGGGCAGGTTAGTGGAATAAATAGAGAATTAATCCATTATTATCCGTATTATGTTAACTGCATAAATCAGTTGTAAAGAGAGAATAAAGTTGTTTAATTTGCAATTTTTTTGCGGTAATGAAATTAAATAAAATAAAGGAAATATCTTCTTGACAGTCGAATATTAGCCTAGAATCATCATTAACTATTCCGATGAGGAGGATTCTTGTGCGTCCACGACCATTATTTATTGAAAATCCAGAGCATGATAGATATGTTAGTCTTGTGCCAGATGGAGATATTGAAGAAATACTTGGTAAGCAACGAACTAAGACCATTACCCTCTTAAGCAGCGTATCAGAGGAGTCAGCAAGGAAGGCGTACGCACCAGGGAAATGGACTTTAAAAGAAGTGATTGGGCATATGACCGACTCGGAACGTGTAATGTCGTATCGAATGCTTGCCATTGCACGAAATGAAAGTGCACCACTCCCAGCAATGGATCAGGATCAATACGTTTCAGCGGCAAACTTCAACAAATTATCTTAATATTGAAACTTCCTTAACGTTGTAAATCTGTATTTTCCTGACGCTACCCCTTATAGCGAACTATACTTTCAATCAGAACTAAGGAGATAATTTATGTTGGATTTAGAAAAACAAAAGAAAAAATCATTGCCTTAGATGAATCAGATGCTAAAAACCATTGAAATGATGACCGCCGCTTATTTGGAAATGGCAAAAGACGGAAAAGGTGACTTTACAGCGATAAATGTGGAGATGAACTAATAAAGATAGTAAATAATATCCCTGGACCAGATGTACTAAGAGATGTATAAGAAAAAGCAACAAGAGAATTAAATAAAACTCCTTCTTCAACTAACAGGTGCATTACTTTAAGATCAAGCTGCCAATAGCGGCTTTTTTTTAATTGAACTAATGGGGCAGAATGGTTTATGTGAAACTCTTCACGAAACCTTAGTAAATGGCTGTGAGAATCTTCTTTTATTGAAAAAACACAAAAAACACCTCATTGTTTATAGAGGCATAAATAAGGCACCTTAGTTATCACACCAAGATGCCATACAACTGATTGAAAAGAAAATAATTTCCTTATAAAAGTATCAATTAGATAATCTATAGAATTATGCAATAAATCGCTGAATAGGCTAAATCGTTTTATTTTCCTTCTCTATAGCTATAATTTCCTTTGCTGCTTCTATGAAAGATAATATGATTGGTGAAAGCCACTTGTCTTTATGCCATGCAATATGTGTATAAACGTGCAAGTCGGGAATTTGCCATGGAAGAGCAACCAGTTCACCCCGATCAACTTCTGCTCTCACTGTTATTTCCGGAAGAAAGGCAATACCTATTCCCGTAATTGCACATTGTTTAATGGCTTCGGCATTTTGAAACTCTAAATAAGTAATATCATCAATGCCCTTTTTCTCAAATGACCGGTCAAACATGGTTCGGTAGGTACAACCTTTTTCATTGACTAGGAACACTTCACCGTGAAAGTCTTCAAGCTGCAGTACAGTTAGTTTCGCGAGAGGATGGTCTGGAGCGACGAAAAATCGGAAAGTTTCTTCAAGTAACGGTTCCACAGTAAGCCCCGTTGAGAGAATGGTTTCGTCCAGCATAAAGACGATATCCGCGGCTCCCTCAAATAGCGATTGCTTGAGTTCCTGATTTGGAACAGAGCGGAAGATGAGACGAACTCCTGGATGACGCGAACGAAATAGCTGAAAGACAACTGGAAGCCGATAGGCGCAAAGAACCTCGTTGGCACTTATCGTTAGGGTGCCCCTTAGATTTTCATTGTCATTGTCATGAACGACACTGCGGGCTTCGTCCAATTTGTCTAGAGCACTTTGTATATGAGTTAAAAAGCGTTTACCCGCAGTTGTGAGAACGAGTTGCTTGCCCAAGCGATCAAAAAGACGAACACCAAGCTCTTCCTCCAATGCTTTTATTTGCATCGTAACGTTTGAGGGGACGTAGTTCAGCACTTCCGCAGCTCGAGTAAAATTTAATGTAGATGCAACCATACGAAACGTGTTCAGTTGCCGTAATTCCATCATACTACCCCCATCTTACTTTCAATCTTATTGAATATTACTTTGAATTCCATTCACTTTTTTTGATGGTAGCATAGCTTTAAACTAGTAACAAGAAATACAATCTAAATGTTTGTGTTTCATCTTGAAGGGAGAGACAATCCAATGGAATATGAGATTTTTGATTTGGGTGACATAACCTTACAATCAGGAGTGACATTACCGAACGCTTTTCTTGCATATAAGACTTATGGGAAATTGAATGAAAAGAAAGATAATGTGATTGTCTATCCAACTGCTTTTGGTGACCAGCATATTCAGAATGAATGGTTGATTAGAAACGGCATGGCACTAGATCCTCAGAAATATTTCATTATCGTACCAAATCTGCTGGGAAATGGATTATCTTCGTCACCTAGTAACACACCTGCTCCATTCGACAAGGCTAATTTCCCTCAGGTAACCATCTATGACAACGTTAAATTCCAATATCGGCTGGTGACCGAAAAATTCGGTATTCAAAAGATTGCACTGGTGGTTGGATGGTCAATGGGAGGAATTCAATCATTCCAATGGGGGGCGAGTTATCCCGACATGGTAGAACGAATTGCACCTTTTTGTGGAGGTGCAAAGACTTGGCCGCAAACGTATGTGGTCCTGGACGGAATGAAAGCTGCACTCATGGCTGCAGTTGGGTTAGATTCTTGTAAATTAAACCAGTTGACCTCTGCAGACATGCGCACTGTTGGGCGTGTCTATGCGGGATGGGGCTTATCACAGGCCTATTACAGGGAGGAACTTTATCGAGATATGGGATTTGACTCTATAGATGATTTTGTGGCCGGCGTCTGGGAAGATAGCTTTATGAAAATGGATCCGCACAATGTCCTGGCTATGTTATGGACAGGACAGTATGCAGATATTAGTGCAAACCCCTCATATAACGGAGAATTCCAGAAGGCGCTCAAAAGCATTAAGGCGCTTGCCTGCATCATGCCAGGAAGCACGGATCTCTTCTGTACCGCTGAAGATAACAAATATGAAGCTAAGCTTATACCTAATGCTGTTTTTAATCCTATTGAGTCTATTTGGGGACATTTTGCCGGTCGCGGAATCAACAGTGCCGATAATAAATTTATTGATGACAACCTAAAACACTTGTTGGCACTTAATACAAACGGATAGATGAAATGTAGCTTTATATTTTTTGTTGTTGAATAAACGGGGCAGCATCCCTGAAATAAAGATAAGTTTGTGAATAACTATACTTAAACTAGCGGGTGCAATACTTTAAGATCCAGCTGCCATCTCAGGTGGCTTTTTCTTTTTGAACAAACGGGGCAGTTTGATTAAATAAGGTAATGAAAAAAGAGACAAATATTAATTCGTCTCTTTTTTTATTTCATAGGTTTCGCTACCTATAAGGGGAAGGGAGGTTATGTAATGATAGTTCCTTCAGATATTCGAGAATTAATTGACCAACAATACAAAATGGTGGACGATGCCCATTCAAGGTTAAGTCAAATATGGGCGGAACATATTGTGCTTTCTATTGGCTGGTTTACAAGTTTATTGTTAACGGTGGTTCCGTGGATTGTATGGTTTATATTTAGAGATAAGGATAGTCAAACTCGTCTACTATTAGGTGGGCTTTGGGCAATGCTAGTATCTTCATGGTTAGACTACATCGGGGTAACATTGGGCTTATGGAAATACTATAATAAACTGATTCCACTTATGCCAGATTATATTGCATGGGATTTTGCACTTATGCCAGTAACTGTCATGTTTTTTCTACAGGTTAAGCCGAAGGTTAGTCCAATTATTAAAGGTCTAATTTTTGCAGCTATGACAGCCTTCCTAGCTGAACCCTTATTTTTATGGCTAGGGTTTTACAAATACCCAGGGTGGAATTCCGTTTGGTCCTTCCCTTTCTTTCTAGTTATTTATTTAATAAGTCATAAATTGGTCCATAGTAAGGCAACAAAACCTCTTATTTAGATTCTTGAAGTGTATAGTGTATCTTTCGGAACGTTGTATTAAAGAGGTTTTTAAGAAAAATGGTTTAAATTTGTATAACCAACAAAAAAAATCTAATGCATTACGGGTTAGATAGAGAGCTTTTTTAAAATTTACAAGTAGCTATGTCAGACATTTAAATTTAACTTAATTAAAATCACAAGAAAGCATATGTATTTTAATTATAAGTATTTCTGTATGTATCATTTTGTTATCTATAGAGCGACAGTTTTTGAGTTTGTGAAGATGTGTACTTAAAACTATAGGGTGCGACTTTTAGATCCAGCTGACATCACAGGTGGCTGTTTTTATTGTACTAAAGGGGCAGCATTTCTGTAATAACTGAAAATCTTATAGTATTTGTGAAATTTTGCACTTAAACTAAACCAGCTAATAGTTTGTCAACATTTTTCAATGAAATAGGATTTTATATTATGGTATGCTAAAAATAAGCATGCCAAAGAACCTTCCTAACCTAGATGTTTGGGAGGTTTTGCTTTTATTAGTCCATTTGGGTAACTAAGCTAGATCTTGGGAAGTCGTTCTGCTTTTCAAAAGGGCATAAATCCATTGTAAAAACTTATTGGCAGCTATTATTGCTACTTTAAAGGGTTTTCCTTCTTCCCGTTTTTTTATAGAATTCTCTCAACCTTTTATTGCGAGGGATTAGTTCCTCCGTCGTTTTGCTTTTCCTGGAATCCCGAATAGCACACCTAACGGCCATATACAGTGTATGCTTAAGAGTCGGCTTGAACCTTTTTTGGTAATCCTGTTTACGGTTCCTCTGAATTTACCTGATTCAAAGATACTCGGGTCAATACCAGCGAATGCGACAAGCTTTTTAGGGTGATCAAACCGTTCAATCTCGGCAATTTCGGAAATGATCGTTGCAGCGGTCTTTTCTCCGATCTTAGGGATTGAATGGATGATTTTATATTCTTCAATATCTTTTGCTAAGGCATCTATCTCTTCTTCAAATTTGGATAGATGCTTTTGGTATTCCAGAAGCATTTTTATATACATTTCCACGCTTAAAATGTGGCTTTGGTAGAGATTTTCCCTAAAGGGATTTTGGCTTGCGGCAGCTAAAAGGGCTATTGCTTTTGTCTTAGCCCACTTGATGGAGCGCCTTGGACATAACTATTTTATTGTGTTAGTAACTGTCTCTTCACCTGCTTCTAAGATACTTTGAGATGTAGGGAATTCAAGTAAGGTGAGTAGAGAGACAACAGAATATAAGTCCCCAAACACTCCTCTATATATTGGAAACACCTGATCCAAGACGGCTTGGATTGCAGTTTTGTTTGCACATAAATCCCCGTAATATTTTCGTGCTGTCTAGTCAGGTTTCGAAGGTTCAAGAGCTGGATACCGCTTTTTTTATAAGGTTCCAAATCCTCTTTGTAATACATCTCGCAGAGATGATTGGCATCAATTATATCTGTCTTTACCTTTCTTAAACTTGAACTCTTTGCCCAATAAGGGTTAACAATAATGATCAAGTATCCTCTTTCCTCAAAAAAATGGACTACCGGAGTATGATAGTGACTGGTTGACTCCATGACTAATGGAGGTTTTACCCCAGATATTCTCTCAACTTCTGAGAGAAAGGAATGCAGTTTTTCCAGACCTTCAAGAGTGTGTTCAACGAGATCAACGTCCCAACCAGCCTCAGTTTCTACAAGTAGGGGGTGAACGGTTTAGTTGACGGGATCAAGTCCCAAGGGTGCTTACATTCTACCCCGGCTATGGTTATCATATATCGATTTAAATAATGGTCAACCAGAAATATTTTTATTTCTGGTTGACTTTATAATACGATCGGGTGTCTAGGTTAAATATTTTGAGTCGATTTTCAAATTTGAAGATCGTTTTTTTTCATTTTGATAGACAACTAATGTCATAACTTATAAATAAATCCTCCTTTTTTGTTCAAGGAAATTCGCCTTATTTATTATAGATCAAGCTTAGGTTTAAAGAACTCTTTCTTTGTTGAAGGAACAAAACAACCGACAAAAATTAACTAAAAATGTCGAATGCTGTCTATAGAAGTGATCACTCTCTGCTTTTTGAAAGGAGGTGAAATCATGCATACCCGACACTTTATTTTGATGGGTTTATTTTTAGGGGCAGCCGCTTTCCTGCCAAATAATGCATTTGCAGAGAAAAACAGAGCAGCCGATCAAACGGAACCTCAAAACTCTGCAGTACATACTCACGTTTTAGATACTATCGAAAAACCAAAGGCTACGGAAAAAGCAGCTTCCGTTACACCCAAAAACCTAAGTAAAAGTCAAGGTGGAATAGGTCAAAAACCAGTGACGAATCCTGGTACCCATCAAACCGTACCAGTAAAGCCTGTTTCAAAATCACCAGACAAGACCAATAGGCGGGTTGAAAAGGTAGTGCCTCCGTCTTTAGATAAGAATGTAAAGGCTAGTGAATCTGCAGAAACGGCTGCAAAGGTGAAAGATGCAGGAAAAACAGGAAGAGCGATGCCATTGGATGTCACGAACAAGCTTCCAGTGGTCCCTATGTCATCTGAGTCACTCTCCTCAAACCAATCAAAGTCTGAGGCATCAGAAACCAACATCCAGACTCCAAGTTTAAATGCTAAGTCAGAAGACTTTATTGAAGAAACTGGATCTTTCGTTTCAATAAAGACGAGTGGTTCTCTTAAAGGGTCGCAGAAACCGTTAAAAGACCAAGAAAACAAGACGCCACCTGAAAATAGGAATCACCCTGGGGATATTGAGATCGTAACTAATCCTCCACAACGCATGCAAACGTCTGGAGGGGAATCACATGAGCCATTCAAACCGGGTGCAGGCACAATAAGCTTTGATGCACATTGGTTTGACTGGGATTTCGGTTTGAACCTTGGCAAAATCTATCATTCCCGCGAGATTCAGTACTATTCTCAATGGATGAACGCTCCACCTTCACCACCTCCAAAAGCAGCTCCTTTTTCTTAACGTTTACTACGTATTTAGCGACATGTAACGATATTGAAGAGGAGAAAAATTGGAATGAAAAAATACCTTAACACAAAAAAAATTGTAAAATCTTTTATAGTCACTACAGTAATGTCATTTGGATTGTTGTCAGGAGGCCATTTCACTGCAGCGGCTGGACCTGATAAAACAAAAGGGGAACCTGTTAGAGCTGTACAAGCAAACAGTCCCGAAACTGCCAGCAAAAAAGCAACTCCAGTAGCCCCTGCAAAACCTGAGGTTCCTGCACAGCCCAAAGAAAAAGTGAAAACAAAGAATCAAGATAAGGTAGAAAATAAAAAGATTGAATCACAGGCAAGTGAGCATGCAAGTGAAAAATCAGCTCCTGCAGATTCTGCAAGACCTGAGGTCCCTGCACACTCTAAAGCAGAAGGAAAAGCAGAGAATCAACATAAGGTAGAAAACAAAAAGGGAAAATCGCAGGCAAGTGAGCATGCAAGTGAAACAGCGGTCATACATGCAGCCAAAAAATCAGCCATTTTTTCCAATGACCCAGTGGAAGATTCGAATGAACCGGATGTTATGACGGAGTATGCATTCGGATCGGATTCCGCTACATCAGCGAATCCTGAAGGTGAAGATTTTTATATTGGCAAATTAGGTTATGGCAGCAAGGTGCAATTTGACGCAAGCACTGGCGGTGGAATTTATTTTAGTAGTGTAAGAGCAGATGATGCCAGCTACCTTTATGGTTATTGGTTTTTATCCGGGATGCAAATGTCGCCAGAAGGAATTTCTCCAACTTTATGGGGGGAACAACAGGCAAAATTAGCACTGGAAACCTATGAAGTTATGAAAAGTGTCTATGGTTCGAAAGTCAGACCTGTTATCTTTATTGATGTAGAACCCGCATTAACGGGGATGAATCAATATGACTATGCAAATAATCAATCGATATATAACGCATTTGTTGAATATCTAAATCAACATGGAGAAGGTGTACAACCTGGTACCTATTCGTCTCCATGGAGCTGGGAAATCACAATGGGGACCTTCTCACCAATCACTCCGGGTGCGTATTGGGTTGCTTATTACCCAGTTGCCATTCCTTCAGATTTAACAACGAGCAATCCAGATTGGCTGGATTTCCCGGGTACTGACGAACAGGCAGAAATCTGGCAGTACTATGGTGGATACGATGACTATAATGTAGCTTGGCAACTTCCGTAACGACATATAAGGGGGAGCGGGGAAATTTAGAGATTAATAGATTTTTTTTGTATACGTTCTTTCCCTCAGTCTCCCATGTGTTCTCTGGACTATAGTAAAAGAAAAAAACGGTGATGGGATGGCGGCAGAATAAAACAAGCTGCCGTGAATATCCTCGGTATAAATCATTTATTGTAAAACAATTTCATGCAGTTATAATCTTTTGAATTTACATCTTGGCAGGGGAAGGTGTCGCAAGTCCTGTGCAGATCATTTAGTACAAAAACGTATAGAATGCGAATAAATGTACTTAAACAAACAGGCACGTAACTTAATAACATATTGTTTTTAGGATCTTAGCAATACGGCGAGAATACGGAAGATTATTTCTGAAAAGAAGACGCTTTCTTGAAATAAAGAAAGCGTCTTTTATTTGCGTAAAGAGTTAATAATAACTTTTATGTTGTATAAATGATCTTCTGCTTATGAAGTATTCTTTAATTAAAGGGCCATTTTGTGGAATAACTCTAATAAAGGATATTTGGGTTGAATTTATGGAGAATTGACACACTAAAGGGGGCTCTAAAATTAAAAATCGAGGTAAGGCTTATATTGTACCTTTTTTGTCTTTTGTGCCAGGTACATATTATTTAGGATAATTTAGAAAGTAGTTGTAATGAGTTAAGTGGTTGAAAAAAATCCTTACTTTTTTTGTAGTAAAAAGTATTATAAAAAATCAGAAAAAGGGACTCGTCAACGTTTTTTAAAATTCTACATAAAATAAGAAAAAATAAAACGCCAATCCATATGGGTTTGGCGTTTTTCTACCTTTAAAGTTGTGTTTATGTAAACCTAAAATTTCCTTTGATTGTTTTTGTTTTTCCTAATTTCTACCTTTATCACTCATGTAGATATCACTATAGAATTTTAGCCTAAAGGTTGTTGAGAACCAGGTGGGACGTAAAAAGGTGGGACTTTAATCCATCCGCGCTTGCGCATTAAATGTTTTAATCTAGTCGCGAAAGCTAATTTTTCTGCTTGAAACTGAATAAACAATATACCTACATCTGAACGAATCGATTCTGAAGCAGCACTAGCAGCACGCATAATTAAGCTAATAATTTTTAAAGATAATTCGTTTGCAATTACATCATCCGTTAATTTAACACCGAGCGGAACACTGTTAGGGTCTGATTTTGGCATATCTTCAGGGGCAGAAGGTAATGTAATTCCTTCCTTAATCATAAAATCATGAAGTCGTTCTCTCTGACTGTTCCCTAGTTTCATGTCTTCTTCAAGTATTGCTTTTAGTTCGTTATCCGTAGTGGTGTTTATACCTGCTTGAACAGAAACCTTTGCTAATTCAAGGCCTGCTAAATAAATCCAGCATGCCATCACTTCTCCTACATGAAGAGGTTGATCTTCATCTTGATCTGTCATCGATTTCATGGTATCCATAACTGTTTCCCATACATTTAGCATGTGATCCCTCCTGATTTTTCAGCTTAATTACTTATATTGTTTGTTTCATATGAATATTTATTCAAATGGTAAGAATGAGAACAATTAGGGAATGATTGATAACAATTGTTGCCATAAGAAAAAACATGTTAAGTACCTAAAAGACGCTTAATCGCTTTTTGCCCATAAAAAGCTTTAGGTAAAATAGGCAGACAAAGTAATATTTTATTCAAATTCCGTATTCGGGCGCTGTTCTTTAATAAGAGGACGTCTTTTTGTAATGCCCCAACACATTTAAGAGATTAGATATTGTTAGGTAAAGAAAAGATTGTGAGGGTTTCTACTTAAACTAAAGGGTGCGTTGATCCAAGAAGGATTAACCGCCTTTATTGTTGAATTCCTTATTGGACTAACGAAGTGGATAGTTGAAGAAGAAATAAAATAGTGATTTGCCTCTAAACAAGAAGGAGAAAATTTATATGTTATTTATGCTGATTGTCAAAGCCTCGAAGAATTCGGAAGCCGATCAGCTCCCGGGCCCTGAGCTTATGGAAGCCATGACGAAGTACAATGAGGAATTAGTCAAGGCAGGCGTGCGGGTTATGGCTAAAGGGCTCTATCCAAGTTCAAATGGAATTCGCATTTCTTTTCCGAATCCAGGGGAAAGGCCGGTGGTTACCGAAGGCCCATTTACAGAATCGCAAGATTTGATTGCCGGGTTCATTCTGATTGATGTGAAGTCGAGGGAAGATGCCATCGAATGGACCATGCGGATGCCGGACCCTCAAGGACATGGGGAAGGTCAGATTGAATTGCGTCAAGTATTTTAGGCATCGGAGGTAATAGGCGGAATGGTTTTACTGTTGTACACGGGGAAGTATTGTTTACTAAAGTTGTTATGATAGAAAAGATAATCTTAACAGTAAAAAGGAGACAAAATGGAGAAAATAAAGGCTTGGGCGAAGAATTTAAAGCGACAAGTATTCATTCTTTATTTTGCTTACAAAGATGAAAGAGCACCTTGGTATGCTAAGGCATTTACAGCTTGTGTTGTTGTATATGCGTTCAGCCCTATTGATTTAATACTTGACTTCATACCTATTCTTGGTTATTTAGACGATGTAATTATTGTTCCGTTGGGAATTATGTTTGCATTAAAGATGATACCAAAAAATGTAATGTCTGACTGTAAAGTTAAAGCAGAAGAAATGATGAAAAATGGTAAGCCGAAAAATTGGATAGTTGGTTCACTAATAGTTTTGATTTGGAGCTTAATTATCTTATGTCTTATTGTAAAGGCTTATCAGTTATTCAACTAACGGGCGCATTACTTAAAGAACGGCTGCCATTATAGCCGTTCTTTTTATTCAACTATAGGGCAGGATAGTTCAAGAAGGATTTTATAAAGACTAGTCGAATTTTTTTAATAGTACAGATTACCATTAGAATCAAAAACTGCTTCTATAAAAAGGAGACGTTAAAATGAAATACTTGTGTTTGGGTTACTTCAACCCAGAGAAAATGGATGCCCTGCCCAAGGCGGAGATCGAAACTGTGCTGAGCGAATGTCAACCCCACCTAAAGGAACTTTACAAGAGCGGTCAAGTAATTATGGATGTTGGTGTTGACTTAGAAGTAAAATGCTTGAAGCGGATGAACGGAAAGGTCGAGGTTACTGAGGGGCCTTTTGCCAAAACAAATGAGATGATAGGCAGTGTGTTCATCATAGAGGCACTTGACATTAAGGAAGCAATTAGGGTGGCCTCCTTACATCCGACCACACAATTGGATGCAGGTGAGCAGTTTAACTGGAGGATTGAAATCCGCCCTATCCACTACTTCGAGAAGAGAGAATAATGGTCAAGTCATTTTTCTTCTAGTATCAGGTGTGAAGCTCAATAGCTATTAGTCGCATTTACCTTATTCAACTAAAGGGTGCTTTCGTCCAAGATCAGCTGCTAATCAGGCAGCTTTTTCTTATGCAACAAAAGGGGCAGGATAGTTGAAGAACAGGTATGATATAAGTATTGGGGTGTTTGTATGAAATATACTTGTCCTTGTTGCGGTTATAAAACATTAGATGAAGAACCGCCTGGAACATATGATATTTGCAGTATTTGTTTTTGGGAAGATGATGGAGTTCAATATAGTGATCAAGATTATGTCGGTGGTGCTAATAACCCTTCTTTAAGGCAAGCACAAAAAAATTATCTTGTGTTTGGAGCTTGTGAGGATGGGTGTATTGAGTTTGTAAGAAAACCTAATGAGAAAGACGTAAAAGACCCTGTTTGGAAACCCTCAATTTAATGAAATTCTTCAACAAACGGGTGCTTCGTATTATTGAGTTAACCAGTTTTTACTGGTTGCTCTTTTTTTTATAGGACCTATTATTTCAGTAGCCAGGGTAGAACGTACGGGTGCGTGGG
>NZ_SOEE01000008.1:9988-331018 GCF_004366035.1 Cytobacillus oceanisediminis | reverse complement strand
GATGAATGAGGACCATGCTAACTATGTTATTAATGAAATTAAAGAATATTATAATCTTTTAGGAGCTGGTTTCGATAAGCTTTTCTTGAATCTATCTATAACTAATAAAATTAAATACCACTATTTAAGACAAAGTAAACTTAATGAATTAATAAATGCTGTAAAGTTTGAAAAAAAGGGCTTATGGAGCATAAAGCCTTTTAAAAATGAAAATGATTATTTTGTAAACTATTATGGTTATGGATTAGAGAAAATGAGTTTATATAATATTACCAATGATTTAAAAATGGTTACTAGGATTGAAAGGATAACCTTTTATAATCATAAGATAAATATCGAGGGTCATGCATATGTTAGCAGGATAGATTCTAATAACAAAGAGGATATATATATATCGGCTTTTTTGATTAATGAAGGTGGGGAAGTACTTCTGCCGATAAATGTTGATTTAAAGGACCGTAAAGATATTACCCATAATTATGGGGTTCAAAAAAAGACAGGTAGTATTCTTTATGATTATAAATGGTCAGGATTTGAAATGGATCTTTCTTTTTCATATTTACTTAATGATAAAATGAGCAGTGGGAAATTTTATATAGTGCTTCATTTTCAAAATGGAATTTTATATAGAGAGAGTATGGTAGGGCTACCGATTTCTAATAAAATTTATTTAAAAAAAACAGTTAAACTAAAAGATAGTATGGTAACTGTAAGCTTTGATGAATTAGGAAACCTGGTTTTAATTATTAATCAAGAGCTCTAGCTAATTTTATGCTATTATCAATAAGTATTTTACCATTTAAATATTTTTACTTAGCAAGGGTTTTATATATAGGAGAGATTAATTTGGGAAAAGTTACTGTTATTGGCTCGGGTAGTTGGGGTACCGCACTTTCAATAGTCTTGGCTGATAATGGCCATGATGTGCGGATTTGGGGCAAAAATAAAACTATAATTAATGAGATAAATACTAGACATACTAACTCAAAGTATCTTTCAGACGTTACATTACCTGAAACAATAATAGGATTTGAGGATTTAAAAGAAGCGATGGAAGGCATAGAAGTAGTACTTCTTGCTGTACCTACAAAAGCCATTAGAGAAACGGTGGTCCATCTAAATCAAATAAAACAAGAACCTTTAACAGTTATACATGCTAGTAAGGGAATTGAACCTGATACATTAATGAGAATATCTGAGATGATTGAAGGTGAAATGCTACAAGAAAAATTAAAAGGCATTGTAGTACTTTCTGGTCCTAGTCATGCTGAAGAAGTGTGTCTTCGTCATCCGACGACAGTGACTGCAGCTTCATTTAATATAAAGGAAGCAGAAAAAGTTCAAGGGCTATTTATGAACTCTTACTTTAGGGTATACACACACACAGATGTAATAGGTGTTGAAATTGGAGGGGCATTGAAAAACATAATTGCTCTAGGGGCAGGTATATCAGATGGATTAGGCTATGGGGCCAATGCTAAAGCAGCCCTTATCACTAGAGGGTTGGCGGAAATAACCAAATTAGGTTGCGCCATGGGGGCTAATCCCCTTACCTTTTCAGGCTTGTCTGGTGTTGGAGATTTAATTGTTACTTGTACCAGTGTTCATAGTCGTAATTGGCGTGCGGGAAATCTTTTAGGGAAAGGGTATAAATTATCAAATGTTCTTGATAATATGGGAATGATAGTTGAGGGAGTATCCACTACAAAGGCCGCATATTATTTATCTAAAAAATTTAATGTTGAAATGCCCATAACAAACGCTTTACATGGTATTTTATTTAATTCCGAAAATGCAGATGAAGCAGTTGAGGTATTAATGAAAAGAATTGGGAGAAGAGAAGCCCCATTTGCTAATTTATTCTAAGTTTCAAAATACCTTTTTTTAAAAAAAGATTTGGAACTAATGATTTAGATAATGATATTTGGATAAATATTATTTAATAAAGTTTAAAAAAGTAACTTCAAACCCAGGAAGGACTAACAAATGCGTTCTGTACTAACAGTCATAAAAGAACAATTTCAAAGCTTTTACTTGGTTAGACGTTTATCTGTTTATGAGATGAAAAGTGCTAACAGTAATAATTATTTAGGTGTTTTATGGGAAATCATCAATCCGATGATTCAAATAGCGATATACTGGTTTGTTTTTGGTTTTGGTATTTTTCATAGTGCAGGCCGCGGAGATGTAGAATTAAGTGGAGAACTTATTCCGTACTTCCCTTGGATGCTTTCTGGTATAGTGGTTTGGTTCTTCATTAATCAGGCTATTCTTCAGGGGTCAAAGTCTGTTTACACTCGAATTAAAATGATATCTAAAATGAGCTTTCCAATGAGCGTTATACCGACATTTGTCATTTTTTCCAAGCTCTATCAGCATCTGATGCTGTTGGCAGTTGTACTTGTCATTTTTCAATTTCTTGGTTATCCAATAAATATCTTTTATATTCAATTGCCATATTTTATTATCTCAACTATCGTTTTTTTAGTCGCACTGTCATTAATAACATCTACTATTTCAACCATTGTACGTGACTTTCAAATGCTGATTCAGTCCCTGGTTCGTATACTGATTTATTTATCGCCATTCTTATGGCCGCCATATCATTTGCAGCCTGAAATTATACAGATAATCATGAAACTAAATCCGATCTATTATCTGGCTGAAGGCTATCGTGCCTCTATTTTGGGTCTTTCGTGGTATCCGGTGGAACATTGGGAATATACCTTATACTTCTGGGGTATAACTGTATCATTACTAATATTTGGTTCGATTCTCCATGTGAAATTCCGTGATCGCTTTGTTGACTTTTTATAATCGGATGTGATGGCAAGTGGCCAAGACAGTGGTATTAAGAAATGTCACAAAAAAGTATAAGTTATACGAAGATTCAAAAGAGAAACTATTGGATATTGTATTGCCTAAGAGCTTCGGTGAAGACTTTTACGCGCTTCAAAATATTAATTTTGAGGCAGCAAAAGGTGATGTGGTTGGCTTTATTGGCATAAATGGCTCAGGAAAATCAACGTTATCAAATATCATTGCGGGAATTATTCCGCCTACTTCTGGGGAATTAAAGATAAATGGGAAAACGGCGTTAATTGCAGTCAATGCCGGATTGAATACTCAATTGACTGGCCGTGAAAATATAGAACTTAAATGCTTAATGCTTGGTTTCAGTCAGGCTGAAATCAAGAAGCTGGAACCTCATATTATTGAATTTGCTGATTTAGGAAAGTTTATAGATCAGCCAGTAAAGTCTTATTCCAGCGGTATGAAGTCTCGATTGGGATTTGCTATTTCTGTTAATATTGACCCTGATATTCTTGTGATTGACGAGGCATTATCTGTTGGAGATCAGACCTTTGCAGAAAAATGCTTAGATAAAATGAATGAGTTTAAAGCACACGGGAAAACCATTTTCTTTATCAGTCACTCAATTAGCCAAATGAAAAGGTTTTGTGAAAAAGCATTATGGCTAGAATACGGCAAAGTAAGGGACTTTGGCTTGATTGAAGAAGTAATGCCTAGATATGAAAAATTCTTAAAGCAATATAAAGCCATGTCATTAGAAGAGAAAAGAACCTTTAGAGAGGCTGCAATAAAAGAACAAATGGGACAAGCATAGTTTATGTATCTATATATTTAGAGAGCTAAATCCTCAGATTTAGCTCCCTTTTTTATGACTTACAAAAATTTCTACTAATTAAATAGGGAATTCTCAATATGACCCATTAATTTTTGGTATAGTTATATAGTGTGCCATGGAATAAAATTATTTTATTGATGGAGAGAAAATATGAGTCAAACTGTTATTTTTAAAAATGTAACCAAAAAATATAAAATGTACAATAAAAATTCGGAAAAGTTGCTTGATATTGTTTTTCCGGATGGCTATGGCGAAGACTTTTATGCTCTGCAGAATATTTCATTCACTGCGGAGAAAGGTGATGTAATTGGCATTATTGGAGTAAATGGTGCCGGTAAATCAACGCTATCCAATTTAATTACAGGGGTTATTCCACCGACTTCAGGCGAAATGGAAATAAAAGGACAGGCTTCGCTGATTGCCATAGCATCAGGACTAGATAATAAGTTAACCGGCCGTGAAAATATCGAGTTGAAATGTTTGATGCTGGGATTCAATAAAGCGGAGATTCGTGAACTAATGCCGGAAATTATTGAGTTCGCTGACATAGGAAAGTTTATTGACCAGCCGGTTAAAAGCTATTCGAGCGGGATGAAATCCCGACTAGGCTTTGCTATTTCAGTCAATATAGATCCGGATGTTCTTGTTATTGATGAAGCACTATCAGTGGGTGACCAAACGTTTGCTGATAAATGTTTGGATAAGATGAACGAGTTTAAAGAAAAGGGCAAGACGATATTCTTTATCAGCCATTCCATAGGACAGGTTAAAAAGTTTTGTCAAAAGGCCTTATGGCTTGAAGCTGGTGAAGTAAGAGCATACGGGGCCATTGGGGAAATTGTCCCGATGTATGAAAGGTTTTTAAAAGAATTTAAAGCTATGTCAAAAGAAGACCAAAAGAATTTCAAACAGCTTGTTTTAGAAAAAAGGAGCAAGCTTAGGGAGCAAGAA
The DNA here is from genome assembly GCF_004366035.1 of Cytobacillus oceanisediminis. Classification (GTDB taxonomy): domain Bacteria; phylum Bacillota; class Bacilli; order Bacillales; family Cytobacillaceae; genus Cytobacillus; species Cytobacillus oceanisediminis_C. The sequence continues at coordinate 326,418 of NZ_SOEE01000008.1, read as the reverse complement.
AGTCAAACACTTGAATTAAATGAGCAGGATGAGAAGATACCGCGAAAACAAACCAGAACAAACCGAAAGCGAAATAAAGGAATCATCCGCTTAGCTAAGCGAATCATAGTATCCTTAATCGTTTTCACAGGTTTACTTGGGGGTGCTGCTTACGCTGTAAAGTCAGGGTTGTTTCCTGATATGAAATCAACTGATAAATCAGATGAAACAGATCGTGAAGAATTGGCACAAAAACAGCAAGCTGAAGAAATTAATGATAAAACTATAGAGGAACCAGATATTCGCTACATTAATGTCGAAAAAGCTAATATACGCACCCAGCCTGATATTAATAGTCAATCCAATGGTATGGCTGTATTTGGGGAAGGATATCTTATTCAAGACCTACAGCAGGAAACACCTAATAGTGTGGAGTGGCTGAAAATTACTGATAAGGAAGGCAGGGAAGGATGGATCAGCAGCAAGATTGTAACCTTAATTCCTGATGAAATAAATGGCCAAGAAGTTTCTGATAAAATTGATGAACTAATTGGCTTTATTCCAGCTCTAAGCGAAGCTATTCCTATGCTTGGGAAACAAAAAGGGGAAGAAGAACCATTCAACTATACAGAGTACAAGTATCAGAATGACAAAGTTAGTGAATTCACAATCCTTGTCAGCGATTCTTCCGAGTACGAGCTGGTAAATGCAATTGGTGAACCGCAATTAAGGTTCGGAAACATTCTTTTATACCATGGGTCCGATTATGATTTTATAATCACAATTGGCGACGGTGGACTGATTAATACTTTAACTGTAGCAAATCAACCATCATAATAAAAAGGGGAGCGGCTTTTATAGCCTGCTCCCCTTTTATGTTCATTAGTTTAATTGATTTGCAAGCAACGTTGCAAATTCAGCCCTTGTGATCGGCTGGTCAGGCCTAAAGGTCCCATCTTCATACCCCTCTAAAACAGCTGCTTCCTTTAAAGCATTTACAGCTGAATAATAGAATTTATTTGAAGGTACATCTGAGAAAGCCTTTTTATAGGAATCTGGATAGTTGAAAGCCTTTTTCATAATAAAGGCCATTTCTCCTCTGGTGATGGATTTTTCCGGTTTGAATGTGCCATCCGGATAGCCGTTGACAATATCCAATTTATACGTTGCGTCTATATAGCCTGATGCATACATTTCTGGTTTGACATCTGGAAAAATGGTTTTCTTTAATGTCCCATCCAGTGACAAAGCTACACCGATCATTTTTACGGCTTCTGCACGTGATACATTGCTGTTTGGTTTAAATGTGCCATCCGGATAACCGTTACTGATAGAAAGCTGTGATAAATAGCGGATTCCATCCACATACCATCCATCTTGCTTTACGTCTGTATAAAACTTTTCAAGGTATGCTGAGCTAATATAATAAACCGTACTGCTATTTTGTTTTTTTACAGGATACCAGACAAAGTGATTGGTGTTGCTCCCATCATATCTATATGCTCCTGCAATTTGTAAAAGTTCACCTTTACGCGCCTTAAACGCGACTGTGCCGGTTGGTGAAGTTCTAACATTTACACTATCACCAGTAACTCTTACGATTTGACTGTTATTAATGTTATGTGCAGTAGTAGTGAACGGCCCAGGAATCTTAATACTTAATTCTTTAAAGTAAAGGGAACCTGCTTCGTTATAATAGATATTCCCATCTAAGACTTCTTTAGGAAAAGGTGTAGTTTCTAATAATCCATAGTTTTTAATATGGTTATAGATTTTATCTTGATACGTTGTGCTGCTTTGTAGGGGATCATTTTTCATAGAGATTCCATTGTATGCCATAATGGCAAAATACCAATTTTCAATTAATTCTTGATCATTGTTATTAATAGTAGGAATTCGCTTATTTCCATAATTCCACTTTTCCAGCAGGATGTTAATACCCTTTTGAAGGTTATAATCGATGTCTGTCATTAACCTTTTAATTTCTTCGTCGGATAGGGTAGTATCCGTAATTTGCATTAAGCCAATGCCAAGGCCGTCAAAGCCGATCACAGGAGTTCCATCACTATAGAACTGTCTCCATGTACTTTCCTGCCAGGCAATCGCTTTAAGGATTTCTGGAGGAATACCGTTCTCTAATGCCTTTTCAGTTAATTTTTTGCTTAGTTCTTGATTAGCAGGATTTTTGCCGGTTACAGTGCTGGCAATTCTCTTGATTCGTTCCTGAGGCGTTTCTTCCCCTCCAGTACTTGAAATTGAGAATGAGTTTGCTTTCGCCTGATCTGTACTGTTGGGTGTAAGCGTAGTTTTTTCTCCAGTATTAATAGAAATTTCATCTATTAATTCATTAGAAGGCTTGGTGTTGCTGTCGCCTGCTTTGTAAACTGGGTACTGTACTTGGATCTTACCCTCTTTTAAGTTTATTCTAGCTTTTGAGTAATCCACGGATTGGTAGGTTAGTTTAATGTTGGGTCCATTAATTTGAAGAACTTTAAAGCTTAATGTGCCCCCAGTCCCTTCTAGTCGTTTAGTGACGATTACATGTTGAATGTCTTTATTGCTTACTAGATAAACATCTTCATACTTTCCTAAAGCAGCTTTGTCGGAAAAAAGCACTTTACTGCCATTTATTATCTCAATCTTTGAATCTGTTTGATTGGTATATTTAACTGAAATAGTTTCATCTAATTCTACTGTAGCCGCAACTTCAGACAACTGTTTATGTATGACAGTTAAGCCCTCAGCCTGTGCAGCAATACCTTTGACAGAAAGGAACATCAATAATATCAAGGCACTGATCAAAATTTTTTTAAACATTGTTTGTTTAATCTCCCCTTATAAATTTTTATCCAACTTCTAGCCTAGCAAACTTAAGAAAAAGTTACTAGGTTATTTTTACATATTTCTACAATTTTTCCTGTTAGGCTGATTTTAGTGATAATTTCCCATTAAAAACATAAATTGACTATACAGAAAATTGGGACTAAAATTAAAATATGTAATATTCAAAAGATAAATAGTTCATTTGTATATTACAAAAAATAATAGGGGGTAATTAGTAGGGATGAATATTAAGAAGTCCTTTCTGCTTCTAGTTGTTTTCCTGCTTGCATTCTCGAATGCTGCATTTGGTGCAGCAAATAATGAAGCAAGTAAAAAGAAAGTACTAGAAGAGAAAAAAGCTGTCGAGCAAAAGCTGGTAAAACAAATTACAGCAGATGAAACAGTCAAACAGTACAAAGCCAATGATCAGGTAAGGATTATTGTCGAGCTGGAGGATGAACCGGTTTTTTCTGCTGCCCAAAGCTCCGGAAAAAACTACAGTGAATTATCTGAGTCCAGCAAAAAACAATTTATGCAGGCGGCCCTTAATGCTCAAGAAAAGGTAAAGCAGAATATCCAAAAGGCGTCCATTGCCATGGACCATAAAGAAAGCTTTACAACTGTTTTCAATGGCTTTAGCGGAGAGGTAGCCTACAAATCAATCAAGGTGATTGAAAGTCTTTCAAATGTTAAAAAGGTCTATATTACCCATGAATATGAAAGGCCTGAAGAACAGCCAGAAATGCTTTATAGTAAAGAGCTGGTAAAAGCACAGCAAACCTGGCAGGACTATGGCTATAAAGGGGAAGGTATGACTGTAGCTGTCATTGATACAGGGATTGACCCTTCTCATAAAGATATGGTATTAAGTGATGAAACTGATCCAGAATTGTCAAAGAAAGAAGTAGAGAGTTTAGTAGATGAAAATAACCTAGTAGGGAAGTATTATTCAGAAAAAGTTCCTTATGGGTATAATTACTCCGATGAAAACCATGAAATCCTTGATTTAGGACCTGATGCATCTATGCATGGTATGCATGTAGCAGGTACAGTAGGGGCAAACGGTGACGAAGAAAATGGTGGAATAAAGGGTGTTGCTCCTGAAGCACAGATTCTTGGTTTAAAGGTTTTCGGAAATGACCCGGAAATGCCGTCTACATACAGTGATATATATGTAAAGGCAATTGATGATGCTATCATCCTTGGGGCAGACGTTATTAACATGAGTCTTGGATCAACGGCTTCATTTGTTCTACCAGAAGACCCTGAACAGCAGGCGATTGCAAATGCAGTTGAAAATGGAGTAATGATGGCTATTTCAGCTGGTAACTCTGCCAAACTTGGCGATGGTTTTGCGAACCCGCTTGCCTCCAATCCTGATATTGGGGTTGTTGGTTCCCCTGGATTAACAGATGAATCATTACAGGTTGCTTCATTTGAGAATCAATATTTAGATTTAGAAGGCTTTAATGTCTATGTTGATGGAGAAGAGAATGACGCTGTTTCCTTTGTTTCTTCTGGTAATACAGAACCTTCTTCATTAGGAAACGGCAACTATGAGCTTGTGTATGCCGGACTTGGCAGATTGCCGGGAGACTCAGAAGTGGATCCAAATGCAAATGACTTCGAAGGATTAGACCTTAAAGGGAAAATTGCATTGATTCAACGCGGCGAGAGTCCTTTCGTGTCTAAGGCGCTGAATGCTCAAGCTAAAGGAGCAGTTGCGGTTATTATCTTTAATAATGCCTCTGGATATGTAAATATGGTGAATGATCCTGCGATTAAAGTTCCATATATCTTTACTTTAAAACATTTCGGGGATGAGCTTGCAGCATCTCTTGAAGCAGGCAAAAAAGTTGAAGTTGCTTTCAAAGGAGAAAAAGTAAAATCTCTAAATCCTGAAAACTCTAAAATGTCCGAGTTTACCTCTTGGGGAGTAACGCCTAATTTGGACTTCAAGCCGGAAATTACTGCACCAGGCGGAAATATCCTTTCTACGCTTCAAAAGGATCAGTACGGGTTAATGAGCGGAACATCCATGGCTGCGCCGCATGTAGCAGGCGGATCAGCATTGGTTATGCAAAGGGTAGATGAAGCTTTTGACTTAAAAGGTTCTGAACGTGTTAATATGGCGAAAAACATCCTAATGAACACATCAAAACCACAAGTGGACAAAGGGTTATACAATGACTATTACAGCATTGGACTGAATTACTCACCACGCCGTCAGGGTGCGGGCTTAATGGACCTCCATGCTGCAATGAGCACACCTGTTGTGGTTACAGAAGCTGGAACTGGAATTGGTAAAGTAGCTCTAAAAGAAATAAATGATAAAGCTTCATTTAAGCTTAAATTAACAAACTTTAGTGACAAAGCAGCTGTTTATAAAGCAGAAGGAACTGTTCAAACAGATTTGGTTTACAATGACCAGAACCTAGTAGAAACAGGGGGTGTTTTTAAGAAAGATAGCATTAATGCAGAAGCACCTTATCTTGGCGAGTTCCCGATCGAAATCACTTCTGCAAATGGCAGTGAAGTAGACGGAGATTACCAGGTGCTTGTGCCAGCAAATAAAACAGTTGAAGTAGAGGTTTCCATTGATCTAACGGATGCGATTGATTGGATGTATAATACTCCTTTAACTGACCTTTTTGAGAATGGCTATTTTGCTGAAGGATTTATTTCCTTTACAGATGTCAATGATACAAATCCTGAATTAACTGTTCCATATGTAGGATTTAACGGTGATTGGGATCAAGCTCCAGTTATTGATGAAACCATTTACGATGAAGGATCCTTCTATGGTGCAACTGGTTTAGCTACTCCAGCAGGTGCTGATTCCTATAATTTCTTAGGAACGAATCCTGTTCTTGATGAAGCTTCCGGTGATAAAGTAGCATTTTCGCCAAATAGTGACGGTGTACAGGATACGGTCCTGCCTATCTTGTCCTTCTTAAGAAACGCTAAAAATGTAAAATTCAAAGTCCTTGATAGTGATAAGAAGGAAGTCTTAACTCTCCGTACAGAAAAAGAAGTCCGGAAGAATTACTATGACGGAGGAGCAGCCAGCCCGTATTCGGTCTTTAATAATGCTTCCTGGGACGGTAAGTTTAAAGGTGAAATATTGCCGGATGGATTATATTATTATCAGATTGATAGTGTGGTAGATTATCCAGATGCAGAGTGGCAATCAAAGCAGATCCCTGTTTTAATTGATACAAAAAACCCGGAAGTTAGTGTAGTTTTTGACGCTGAAACTGGGATAGTATCTTGGAATGCAGAGGATGAAGGTGCGGGAGTATCACACTTTGACATCCTTGTTAACGGCAATAGCGTACTGGAAAAACCTCTTCCTGCAGACGCAAAGGACTTCACTTTGAACAATGCTTCAGATGTTAAAAACGTGAAAGTGGTAGCCTATGACTGGGCTGGCAATACAGGTTTAGATACTGCAGGGGAAGATGACACAATTCCATTTATTACAGCTCTTACACCGGAAGCTTTAAGTGTGAGCAATTCAAGAGTGGTTAAGGTTGTCGGATATGTAAATGATGCTTCTTCAGTTGAGGCGCTTTACATCAATGACAAGAAAACAACCCTTACTTGGGATGCTGAAAATAAGAGATATGCATTCAATACGAATGTGGAATTTAAAACTGATGGGGTTCATGGTATCCGTTTTGTAGGTGTTGATAAAAAAGGAAATGAGATTTCATTCCTGCGAAAAGTGATGGTCGATTCTACAAAGCCTGTTCTTGATGTGGAAGGTCCTTACTACACCAATAAGGATAAGGTAAGCCTAAAGCTTAACCTGTCCGATAATTATAGTGAGATGCGTTTCTACATTGACGGAAGTGAAAAATACTATAATCAGTTCAGAGAGCCATATGAGATGAAAGCCTTCAAAAAGGAACTAACACAAGAAGTTTCGTTGAAGGATGGCGAAAATAACTTTGAACTTAAATTAACAGATTTAGCCGGCTATACGGTGGTTAAGAACATTTCCATCTATAAAACTGGCAAATCTCCTAAAGCTTTTAGCGATTTGAAGAAAGATCATTGGGCGAAGGATGCTATTCAGATCCTTAACCTTAAGGGTGTTATCAACGGATATGATAATGGCAAGTTTGGGGTAAACGATGATATTACAAGGCTTCAGGCAGCACAGATGATTGTACGTGCTCTAGGCTTGAATACAGAGAACCGGCCAAACCCTAATCTAAAGGATGTCAAGCCTGGGGATTATGGATATGATGTCATTGCCACTGTTGCAGATAAAGGAATCATGATTGGTAACGATAAAGGCGAGTTCAAGCCTAAGGATACGTTACTTCGAGCTGAAATGGCTAAGATTATTGTAGAAGCATACAAACTAAAGGGCGAAACACAAGATTCATTTAAGGATGTCCCTGCAGGTTATTGGGCTACAGGTTATATAAATACTTTAGCTGCAAATAGCATTACAAAAGGATATCCTGACAAAACGTTTAAGCCTAAGTCTAATCTTACTCGTTCAGAGTTTGCTATGTTCCTGGCTAGAATTCAGGACGATAGGTTTAAGTAAAGAATAGTAATAAAGGCACCAATCCAAGATTTTGGATTGGTGCCTTTTTGAGCAAAAAAAGAAGCTGGAAAAGCCAGCCTCTGAATTAATTTAATTCCAAATGCGCTTTTAATTCGTTTTGTACACGCTGCTGCTCTTCCTGTGCAACAATTAAATACCAAACTTTATTGATCGTTTGTCCGCTTCCCTTTAGGCTCATCTGTTCAATATTAGAACCTGCATCTCTGTAATTCTTTTGAATATCTTTCATTTCATTGAATGTCAGGTTGGTTCGTACATTTTTTCCTAATGCCCCAAAGATATCATCAAAATTGGTCAGGGAACTAACGCTAGCTCCTTTCTTAATAACCCCTTGGATAATTTGACGCTGACGGTCCTGACGTCCAAAGTCTCCATTTGGATCCTGTTTCCTCATCCGAACGTAAGCAAGTGCTTCTTTGCCGTTAAGGCTGTTATTTCCTTTAACAAAATTATAACCATCTTGTTTAAAATCAATTGAACTATTTACATTTATTCCTCCAACTGCATCTACTATATCCTTAAAACCTTCCATATTCACTTTAACATAGTAGTCCAGCGGGATATCCAAAAAGTTTTCAACCGTTGCCATGGACATTTCTTCATTTCCAAATGCATATGCATGGTTAATTTTATCTTCAAACCCTTTACCGATGATTTCTGTTCTAGTGTCTCGAGGGATACTAAGCATCTTGACTGAACTTTCCTTTGGGTTGACCGTTAGGACAATCATGGTATCCGATCTGCCCTTATCTCCTGAACGTTCATCCACTCCGAGCATTAAAACTGAAAATGGCTCTTTTTTTGTGAGTGTCACTTGTTCAGGCCTTTTATCTGACTTGTGCTGGATTGGCTGGTGCATAGTTTCTACTGCATTAGTTAGAGATTTATAAACTGAAAACGCATAAGCCCCTATACCAATGATAAGGAGCATAAAAAAAATACCAGCAATACGAAGCCATTTTCTTTTCTTCTTCTTTTCTCTCATTTATGTAAACCTCCAAAACTCGACAATTTTTAAAATCATAAATATAGAATAACAGAAAAGAAGTTAGTTGGATATATAGAGATTTACAAATGATGTAATTAAAATAGTGAATAAGGAGCAGGCTTATCACAAAAAAAACGCCCTAAACAGGCGATTGTAAGAAAATTAATAAAGGTAGTCCATGGTGTCAGATATTACATCTTCTTCATTCAGCGCAATTTTGTATTCCTTTAAGGTTATATTTAGCTCATTACAAATTTCCTCGTCTGTCATCCCATTGTCGGCTAGAAATAATATAGTGTCCCGTCTATTTTTTTGTATATTACTCAATAGTCATCTCCCCTTTAAATTTTTTTATAAGTATTGGCTATTAGGGATTATTTATACGACAATAATTAAAGATGATAACGTACCATTTACTTCATGTAGAATCCGGTTTGTCATTCAAAATATGTTTATGTATAATTTATTAAGACGTTCATACAGGTTTTATACAGGAGAGGAAATTTTATAATTTAAATGCATAGCATTCAAAGGGATGATACTGGATATGTACAAAATATATAACTCAATAATTGAAGTAATTGATATTAATCAAACTGATATCCACCTTTTTATAAAGAATAATGGCTTATCATTTAAGTGGAAACTGGATGAACTGGAGCCAAATAAATCATTACACTTGTTTGATTATGAGATTAGAGACCAGCTCATAATGGAATATACCTCAGATAAAGGGTATTTTTATATTTTCTCATATGAAAGTAAGATCTACTTACTGATGGAAGAGGATCCGACTCAATTTAATGAAATCAAATGGGAATTTAACATCGAGAATTTTCATAAAGATATTTATGTAAAGCAGTATGGATTAGCAAAGTTCGAAATCTTAAATAATCAACACCAGCAAGTAGCTATTGTTGATTCTTTTTTAAACTCGGATCCGGTGGATTATAACGTGGAATTGAATTTAGAGGTAAACTCTGAAGAAAGATTTATTCTACTCTCGAAAGCATCTTATGGAATTTATCATCTAGTCGTCTCTTACGATCGTATAACAGAATCCGTAAATATCTATAAGGTACTTTTCGATTCTATAACTACCCATCCTAATATTACTGTAAACATTGAAAATAAAAACGAGATACTGATATATAATAAGAAAACCAAGCAGGCAGTTCCAATCAACTTCCAAAAGCTAAATATCTATAAGCCGAAAATGGTTTTTGAAAAAGAGTCACTAAAAGACTTCCCAAATGAAAATATTTTAGCTATTTATGTTATCAATAAGGCAAGATACTTTATATATTTAAAAAGCTTTGGAATTTTTATTGCTAGAAGCAATCCATTGAAGGTGACCCAGCACCGGGCCAAACTGAGAATTTTTGGTACGCGCAGCCATTTCTATATATATGGAAGGTTTACGCATCACGCCTTTAATTCCTTTCAGAAATATGACTATTTGTATTTGCGAAATTCAGACCATAAAGTCACAAAGTTCTACCGGCCTTTTGCAAGCATTAAGTTTTTCAAGAGATATGGATACTTTAAAATACCTTATTCCTCATTAGAAATAGACGACCGTATCCATAATAACTTTTTTGTGGGTAATAGTGAAAGAATCATCCACAATCTACACTTTAGAAGACCGGATAAAAAGGTTAAGACATATATTTTCAGGAGAAATAAAGACAAATTAAATGTAGTCCGGACGAATTTAAGAGGGAATATTACTTTGACCGTTCTTCCTTTTTCACAGGAATATACACTGAAAGACCGTATTAAAATAAAAGCTGCTAAATGGATTTCAAAGTGGGTAAAAGACCGAAAAAGAAATCTGAACTTATTTTTTGAAAAGAAAAGCAATAAAGCGGATGAGTCTGCATTTCGGGTTTATGAAAAGGTTATGGACGAAAAAGGCATTGAATCCCATAATTATTTCATATTAAATGAAGAGTCTGAACATTACCCATATATGAAAAGCAAGTACGGAAAGAATATTATTGATAAGTATAGCTTTAGACACTATCTTTCCATTTTTAACGCTGATTATTTTATCTCAAGCGAAATTTCTAACCATGTCCTAAGCGATCGTCTGTATATTGATGAGCTGAGAAAAAAAATTATGTCCGTACCCCTGGTTTTCCTGCAGCATGGTATTATGTTTGCAAAGCCAGTTGATAATCCAATGGCGTATGGATTCCATAAAGATAAAACAGCTTACAATGTTTATAAGTCTGTTATCAGCTCCCACCTGGAGGCTGGTGAATTTAGGAAGATGAATTATGAGGACGACGATTTAATTTTAACAGGCCTGGCAACTTTTGATTATGCTAAAATGGATAAGACAGCAGATAAAATTGCCTTTATGCCAACTTATCGATATTGGGAAGAAGGACTTATCTATAATAATGAAATAGAAGAGACTTCTTACTATAAGACCATTCTGAAGATTATAAAAGAGTTTGAAAAAGAAGGGCTGGCCGACCGTCTTCTAATAGTCCCGCATAATAAATTCTCTGAATTTATTTACCGTAATATGCCTGAGTATAAACATATGATTTCGGATAATCCTTCTGAAGCTTTGAAACAGGCTAAAATATTTATTACAGATTATTCTTCAGCCATATATGATGCACAATATCGGGGTGCTTATCCAATTTTTTATTGGGAGGAAAAAGATTACTTGATCCGTCAGTATAAGGCAATTCCTCCTGTTAATGAAGAAAACGCACCTGGACCGGTGGTATACAGTGTTGGAGGGCTATTAAACCAAGTAAAAAAAGCCATTGAAAATAATTATGAAGTTGAAGAGGAATACAGGTACAAATATTCATTAATTAATCATTTTAATGACAATAAGAATACCGATCGCATTATTGACTTTTTAAAGTCTGATAAAATTATTTAAATAAATAAAGGTACACCCGCTTAAGTACGAGTGGGTGTATATTTTTGTCGAAAGGATACAATTTTTGTAAAGTATTCTATTTCGCTTTCGGTTAGGTAGTAAGTCATTGGTTGAAAAAGACTAGATGGATTTAGCACTCGGCACAAATGGCTCTAACAATTATTATTTTATCGATAAAGCGGATGAAAGTTTCGGTTTATTGCAAAGGCTGCCCCTTTAAAAGTGGCAGTTTTTTGTGGAGAATTACGAATTTTTTTCTATATCCAGATATGCCGATATATGGAATCATTTAATAGGATGTGACTATAGCAGTAATTTTTAGATGAATATCCAGCGGATTTATAAATATGTTAAAAAAAGGCGAAAAATGTCTGGTGCAAATAGTAGGATTTTGCTAGATTAGAAGATAGAAAATATCAAGAAGGAGTTTTGTCAATTGAAACGCATTTTTACTGTTGTTGCTGCTGTCTTTATGCTTCTGGTCAATGTTCCTCTATCTTTTGCAGCTGATGATATCACTGGCCATTATTTCGAAAAGGATATGCGCACCCTTATCGAAAAAGGTATTATGAAAGGCTATGAGCAGGGAGTATATAAACCTGATGCTTCCGTTACACGTGCGGAGTTTACTGCTTTTATCGTTAGGGCGCTTGAACTCGAGCCAGTCCGTACAGTGGAGTTTTCGGTAGCTAATCTGGCAGATTCCAAGTTTTCCGATGTAAAAGCGGGGGCGTGGTATTATTCTGCGATTAATACTGCAGTGGAGACTGGCATTGTAAATGGATACCCTGATGGAAGCTTTAAGCCGGGCAAAGAAATTTCACGTCAAGAGATGGCAGTAATGGCCATTCGGGCTGTCTCTTCAAAAGGTGTACTTTCAGAAACAGCAAAGCTTACCTTTAAAGATTTAGCTGAGATACATCCAAGTTATATTGAATCTGTTCAGCGTGCTGTTTATTTAAAGCTGATGTCAGGAAATGCAGATGGAACATTTGCACCACTCTCTATGACTACTCGCGGACAAACTGCCGCAGTTATTAACCGCATGATGAATCTAGTTGAGCCGCCAAAAAGCCTAGACTATAAAGTTGCAGCCTTTAATTCTGATGGAACTCCTAATATTCTAAAAGAATATGATTCTTTTGAAACTGCGAAAGCTAATATTACAGATAAACAGGCTGTCCTATATGGAAATAATATCGTTTATATGAAAAAAGGTATAGCCGCAGCCAATAAATTTACTATTATTCATAACAGAGCAGATCTCACTGACTCTGGAAGAACCTATGTAAATACTGGTACAGAATTTAACTATTTTGATGCAACCGAAAAATCAGTCAAGATTCAGCTTGGAGATACTATAGGCTATGTTTCTTCTGAGGATGTGAATTTAATTCCAAGCGTTGTTTCCAATGAAAGGTCCTATTATAAGAGGACGGGAAAAGAGCTTTATCATACTGTCTATAACCCTATTACAAAAGCATATGGCCCTGCTGCTTTAATTGGGCTTGCTCCTTCTTTTATGGCTGAGGAGCAGATATATTACAGCTGGAATGGTGTGCATTTTACGACTGCTTCGGGATCGGCAGCCGGTGAAGCTTACACATACTTTAATTTCCTTCCGCTCCATGGGAAAACCAGCTATACTGTTGAAGACATTGATCGATTTTTAACAGAGAAGTTCCCTTCCTCCTATAAAGGCTTCCAAACAAGCCCGCTCGCAGGGACAGGCAAGGACTTTAAAGAAATGGAAGCCAAGTATGAAGTAAATGCGCTTTATTTAATGGCTCATGCCATCCATGAAAGTGCATGGGGAACAAGTGCAATTGCACAGGATAAGAAAAATCTTTATGGCATGAAGGCCTATGATGGCAGTCCGTATGAAAGTGCAACCAAATATGAGTCGTTCAGAGACTCAATCGAAGAAGCCGCTAAATATATTGCGCAAGCTTATCAATCCCCAAAAGGATCCTATTATAATGGTGCTGTATTAGGAAATAAAAGTGTTGGCATGAACGTGAAATATGCTTCTGACCCTTATTGGGGGGAAAGAATTGCGGGTCATATGTACCGGGCAGATCAATTTCTCGGAAGCAAAGATATAAACAAATATAAATTAGCTGTAAGTAATGTCGAATCTTTAAATGTCCGCTCCGGATACGGAACCTCTTACGGAATTATCTATGAAATGAAAATATCAGGAATTCCGTTTGTTTACACAGAAACAGCCCAGAAAGATGGTGCATTATGGTATAAGCTCATCTCTGATGAAAAAACAAATCGTAATGGACATGTGTATGGAAAGGGTTCGCTGGGGACATTTGTGAAAGAAGCAAAGCTTGCTAAATAAGTCATTTCTTTAAGAAGAAGTAACAACTACTTGTTACTTCTTTTTTTATGTTATATTAATTAAGAAAATTATTGACCCAAGGAGATTTTCAATGAGCTTAAAACATGTGGACATATTAGGTGTTCCTTTTGTACATACAACCAGGTCTCAATTTGTAGAACAGTTGGAGAATCATATTAATGCGGAAAAAAAGGCTTTTGTCGTTACGGCAAATCCCGAAATTGTCATTAAAGCAAATGAAGAGCCTGAATATATGGAACTTGTTAAAAAGGCGGATTATGTGACTGCTGATGGAATTGGTATTGTAAAAGCGGCCCAGCTTTTAAACACTCCTCTTCCCGAGAGGGTGGCAGGATATGATACGATGCGTGATTTGCTGCAATTGGCAAATAATAATAAGTTTCGGATTTATCTGCTGGGCGCACAGCAAGAGACGTTGGATAAGGCAATTACTGAAATAAAGCGGGAATATCCATCCACGGATATTGTTGGATCACATAATGGCTTCTTTGACTGGAGCAACAATGAAATCCAGAAGGAAATAAAAAATGCCCAACCAGACCTCATATTTGTTGCATTGGGTGTTCCAAGGCAGGAAAAGTGGATTTCACAAAACCTGGACTATTTTGATAAAGGGGTATTCATGGGAGTAGGCGGCAGTTTTGATGTTATTGCAGGAACAGTTAAAAGAGCACCGGATGCATGGCAAAAGGCCAATCTGGAATGGCTATACAGGCTGCTGAAGCAGCCGAGCCGCTTTGGCCGTATGCTAGCCCTTCCTAAATTTGCTGTTAAAGTTATATCAAAGAAAGTTAGAGGATAGATGAATAACAAATTTGTAAAAAGCACGCTCATTTTATCAGTCGCCACCCTAGCTTCAAAGGTGTTGGGCAGTATATTTCGAATTCCGCTCCAAAACATTGCAGGGGATGAAGTTCTGGGCATATTCAGTCTTGTCTACCCAGTTTATATGGTTGGCTTGATTTTGTCTGTTGCGGGAATCCCAATTGCTATTTCCAAGCTAATTTCTGAAGCCAGCGTAAAGCAGGATCAGGAGAAGATATCTAAAATATATAAGACAGCGGTCATCCTTTCCCTTTTATTTGGGATCACCGGTTTTATTCTTATTTATGGATTTTCTGTAGAGATTTCGGAGGTTTTGGGCGGCCCGAGTACCCGATATGCACTGATCATTGTTTCTGCAACCCTTCTGGTTGCTCCTTATATGGCGGTCTACAGGGGGTACTTCCAGGGGTTTGAGGATATGAAGCCGACGGCTGTTTCACAGGTTTTGGAACAGTTGATAAGAGTCACTTTTATACTAGTCCTAGCCTATGTGCTAGTCGAAAAAAATTACTCTGACGAAATTGTATCCGGCGGAATAATGGTTGGTTCCATATTGGGAGCATTAGCTTCAGCTGTTTATTTGCAGCTTCTTTATTTCCGCTCCCCTTTAAAGGCAAAACCGATATCTGGGAAGTATGGAGTTAAGGATTTTAGACAAAATGCGAAAACAATCCTTTCTATATCGATCCCGATAAGTATCGGTGCCATCACAATGGCACTTCTGAATTTTGTAGATTCAGTAACCATACCATATAGTCTAAAGATTGCCGGTTTTGGAGAGAACATAAATTATATGTACGGAATATACGGCAGGGGACTCTCGTTGGTGCAAATTGCAACAGTTTTCTCCAGTTCAATCGTTCTGCCGCTCATTCCACTATTAACAAAAACTCTGGCAGAGAACAATATATTAAAGGGCAGGGCTATTGTCGAAAAAACTCACCGAATGACACACATTGTTTCCTGGCCGGCAGCAATGGGGCTTCTTGGTTTAACACTGCCTTTAAACCTGGCATTATTTACAGACTTAGAAGGCAGCAGCATGCTGGCTGTTATTGGTTTCAGTTCAGTATTTACGTCCTTGTCAATATTGGGCACAGGAATTTTGCAGGGGATTAATAAAGCGAAGCATGGTGCATATGTAATTGTAGGTGGAGTTATCCTTAAGGCAGCTGCAAATTTATTGCTGGTAGGCCAATTTGGACTAATTGGTGCTGCATACTCTACATTGGCTGTCTACATTCTCATCTTTATTTTTAATTCAGTTATCATTTGGAGGGTTATTCCATTTACAATATGGAAGCCCAATTTCAACTCCATTGTGTTATCATCCCTTCTAATGGGAGTCATAATCGGTTTACCTACCCTTTACTTCGATCTAGAAAATTGGGACAGGTTTGCTGCGCTAATCTATTCAATGGTCTCCATTGCTGCAGGCGCGTTGGTATATTTTTTACTTTTACTGATTACAAAGGGAATTGATAAACAAGAACTGGCATCTCTTCCCCTGCTAAAAAAATTCAAAGTAAAAAAAGGATAAATATTGTTTATGAAAAATGTTTGAAAAGGGTGTGTAATGTGCGAAAAGCTTTACTAGGATTGTTGATTGTATCCCTTCTCTTATCTCTGCCTGGGTTAATGCAAAGATACCAGGCTGAACGGAATAATAACACCTATGAAACGATTGTTCCTATCCATGATCTGGAATCCATTGTTTCCAAAGACAGCAGCCTGCAGCTTGATGAAGTTTTAAAAAGAGTTCAGGAATCCGGACTTCAGGCTGTCAGTGTCCTGCCCGAAACATTGGCAAGCCTGGAGGAGAAAGGTTATGTAACCGTACTGACAGGCGAAAGAATTAAGGAGATGTCTATTTTTAATAGCGGTCTTGAAAAAGTTGCTAACCAAGTCTCCACAGATGGTGTGTATGTGTACATACAAAAAAGAAATGAAATTACAGACCGTTTGACTGAGGTTTTTTCATCAATGGACACACAGCCTGTAACCATTTCAGGCAGGGAATTTATCTATCTTTCCAATGAGGGCGGCCGAATTGATCACCTGCCGGTCGGCTATTTGCCTGAAACCATTGAGTCTATAAAAAAGGCAGGGCTATCAGTTGTTTTGAGGATTCCCAATATTTCAAAGGAAGAAAACCCCTATGTTTTTAACCAACTTCTTAATCTATCAGACAATATAACGAATCGTGTTCTTTTTACAGGGGTAGAAGTAATCGGATATCCGGAAACGAATCAGATAAAGGAATATGCTGAAAAGCTGAAGGAGAAAAATATTGCTGTATATGCAATCGAGTTCGCTGAACAATCAGGTATAAACACAATGGCAAAGACCATGGATATGGATGTTATCCGCCTGCACAGTCTGGACCTTAATAAGGTAGCCAGCCCGGAAGAGGGTGTGGATCGTGCTGTGCGTGCTGTAAAGGAAAGAAATATCCGCTCATTGTTTCTTCGAACTGAAGAGGGTATTGAGGCTGAGAAGGCTCTTCAGAACCTGGAAAGCTTTATTCAGAATATGGACCAGCAAATGCCTTCTGGATTTAAGTCTGGAAATGCAAAAGTCTTTGATAAGGTTACAATACCAGCATGGAGCTACATGGCTGCATTTTTAGCAGCAATTATATTTATTTCATTAGCAGTGCTTGAAATCACGAAAAACAAATTACTATACTATATTTCATTTGCTGGGACACTATTACTCGGCTTAGCAGCACTTATTTTAAACAATCCTATCTTTGTTCAGGGGTTAGCCTTAATTACAGCTATGGCAGCGCCTGTGTTTGCCATCATACCGAGATTGGAGATAAAAGGATTTGCTGATATTCTAAAGGCTTATGGACGTGCGGCATTGGTCAGCTCTGCAGGGATCCTGATCATTGTTAGCCTTTTAAACGGTAACGAATATCTTGTTAAAATTGAGGCGTTTAGAGGAGTTAAACTCATCTATATTGTCCCTTTATTAGTTGTTTTTATATATATTCTTAAAGAAAGCTTAAGAAGCAGCTTCAATGGGAAGTTCATTATAGATCTAAAGAAGCTTTGGAATATGAGGGTTCTATATGGGCATTTAGCGATTATCGGCATTCTGGGGATTATCGGATTATACTATATAAGCCGAACAGGCAATGCAGGCAGTGTATCATCATTCGAACTTGCGATCAGACAGTGGCTGGAAGAAACTATGTATGTTCGGCCGAGGACGAAGGAATTCCTAATAGGGTTTCCGTTTTATATTCTCTCATTATATATGTACTCTTTTAATAAAAAGCTTGGTACTTATCTGTTAATTCCCAGTGTGATTGGCTATTTATCGATTGTCAACACGTTCACCCATTTGCATATCCCATTGTTTGTCTCTCTGCTACGGACAATTTACAGCTTGGCTATTGGCCTGGGAGTTGGATTTATTTTTATTGTGATCTTTAAAAAGGGCCTTTCTATATATAATGAAAAAATAAAACCGAGGTGGGGCTTATGAAGGTAGTGATCTCGGGTTATTATGGGTTTAATAATGTTGGTGATGAGGCTATTCTTTTTTCTATGATCCAAGTACTGCAAAAAGTAGAGCCTGGAATTGATATTACCGTTTTATCAAATGACCCGGCTTATACAGAAAAAACTTATCATGTGAAGGCAGTAAACCGCTGGAGTGTGAAAGAGGTTTATAATGCATTAAAAAGGTCTGATGGTCTAATAAGCGGCGGGGGAAGCTTGCTTCAAGATGAAACCGGGATAAAATCGATTCCTTATTATACTGGGGTTATAAAACTTGCCCAAATAGCTAAAAAACCTGTATTTATTTATGCGCAGGGAATGGGGCCGATACATAAAAAAATCAGCAGGATGATTGTCAAAAATGTTTTAGGGGAAACGGAAATAACGGTTCGGGATTTAGCTTCAAAGAAGCTTCTGGAAACCATAGGTATTAGAAAGCCGATTGAAATAGTGCCAGATCCTGTCATTGGATTGAACCTGGAGAATCCTGGCAACACTTGGTTTAATGCCCAATCTTTTACAGGGAAATTGGTTACCGTTTCAGTTAGGGATTGGCCCTCTGAAATTGATTATAAGAAAAAGATAGCGGCAGCTTTGGATTCTATTGCGGACGCTGAGAATACAGTTATTTTTGTCCCTATGCACGGTGAACATGATGATAAAGCTTCCAGAGACACCGCAGCATTAATGAAGGAAAAAAGCTATATTTCACCTTTTAACGATTCAATTGAAGAAAAGATCGCTTTAATTGGAAAGTCTAATTTATTACTCGGGATGAGATTGCATGCGCTGATCTTTTCAGCCATTACGTATACACCGTTTATCGCCTTATCTTATGATCCTAAAATTGAGGCTTTTGCAGATATTGCAGGCCAGCCAGTTGCAGGGAGTGTTGTAAATGGAGACTGGGAAGCTTCTTTTCTATCCAAAGCCATGAAGGCTGCTTTGGAAAAGGAAGGAGATCTATCGCGTAATCTAAGAAATAGAATAGAACCTTTGCAGGATCAGGCAACGGATACCGCTGTTAAGAGCATCCATTATTTAAAAAGAAGTACTAAATAAAAGAAGCCCTGGGATTTCCCAGGGCTTTCGTTATTCACTTTTAGCATAGAAGTGATCTAGATGATTCTGTAATGCAGTTTTTGTATTTTCAAGTTCTGCCTCATCCAGCTTATAGTAGTAAGCCCCTCCATTTCCCCAATAATCCTCACCGGATAATGTCAGTGACTCAATAGAAAGTGAATCCTTTATGCCGAACTCTGCTAAATATTTTATTTCCCCGAATACTAAATCTGTTTTCATATTGGAGCCGACGGATTTAAACACATCATCATATTTGGAAATAGAGCCAACAGATGCAGCTCGATTAATAACTGATTTAATGATTTCCTGCTGGCGTTTTCCTCTCTCAATATCGTTATCAAGCTTCCTTGTTCTCGCAAGGGCGAGTGCTTCTTCGCCATTTAAGATTTGCGGGCCAGCTTCAAGCTGGATTGCACCTGCTCTATCCTTTGAATCTTGTTCGCTGAATGCGTATGGGACTTCTATATTAATACCACCTAAGGCATCAACAACATCTATTAGTACATTAAAATTGACACTCACATAGTAATCAATTGGTACTTCAAAAAGGTTCTCAACCGTTTCAATGGTTGCTTTGGGGCCTCCAAATGCGTGTGCGTGATTAATCCTTGTTTCGTAACCCACTTCGGGGATATAAACGTATGAATCTCGTGGAATACTAAGGAGTTTTACAGAACGTTCATCCTGATTTACTGTCGCGAGCATTAGGGCATCAGTTCTTGAGTTCCCTCCAAACCCTCTTTTTTCGCTGTCATCAATCCCCATAATTAATACTGAGAAATTATCTTTATCAATTTTAACTGCCTCTTCCCGTATGGGAGACTTTTCTCTTCCTTCAATTGCTTCATAAGAAACTTCCATGGATTGTTTGAAATCGTTATATAATGTCGCACCATAAAAAACACCTGCAGAAATTAACAGCAATAAAGGTATCAAAATAAAAAAAACAATACGCCTTCTTTTCTTTTTTCTTCTTTCGTTAAGAACATTTCTTGTAAACATTAAATGTTGCTCCTTATTATAACCTAGGGTTAATTTATATTTTTTCAAGGCATACTCACCATTTTACTATTTTTTTACCAGATGGTAAATTCCCTTTGCGGATTTGCTAAAGGTAATTTTTATATTGGAAAATTTAACCTCAGGAATAAAAATGAAAAAAGTTGACAAAATTTTCTTCGCTTTATGCTACAATATGACAAGAATAAACAAAATTGGGGGAAAAAGAACAACAATGTTCAAAAGATTACTTTATTGCTTTTCGATCCTGGCCGTTGCTTTTGTTTTTGTGATAACACCAAACCAAAAAGGTTTGGCAGCTGCTTTGAAGGATATACCAGCAAAGTATGCGACTGAGATTAATTACCTAATTGATCGAAAGGTAATAACAGGATATCCTGATGGCACATTCCGTCCAAGTGTGGAGGTAACAAGAGAAGAAGCCGCGACCATGATTGGAAGAGCGCTAGGGCTAAATGGAACCCAGCGTGCCGTTTCATTCAGCGATGTAAAGAAAGATTCCTATGCATCCGGCTATATTCAGTCAGCGGTTGACCGGGGAATTATTACTGGCTATGATGATGGAACTTTCCGCCCAAAAGAAAAGATTACTAGAGGAGAAATGGCTTATTTGTTAAAAAGAGCCTTTTCACTAAGCAAGACGAGCAATATTTTCTTCTCGGATGTTCCAACAAGCGGAACTCAGTATACTGCCATTAATGCTATTGTGACTGCGGGTCTTGCTAATGGATATCCGGATGGAAGCTTTAAACCAAAGGCTCCCATTATACGATCAGAATTCTCGCTTTTAGTTGCAAGAGGGCTGAATACATCTTTTCGTGTAACATATGAGGCGAAATCTGTCGGTAACAGAATTGTTACTGCTACTTCCTTAAATGTTAGGAGCGGCCCTGGAACTCAGTATGCCACAATAGGATCCTACAAACAGGGTACAACAATTGCAATTTACCAGACGATTGGTGACTGGGTTTATTCTTCATATGGCAGCTTAAAAGGTTATGTACATAGGGATTACCTGGCAATCCCTTCTAATAAAAAAATTATTGCCATCGATCCAGGTCATGGAGGCTCAGACCCGGGAGCTGTAGGCTTCGGGCTTAAAGAAAAAGATGTTACCCTTTCTGTTTCTTTGAAGTTAAAAAAGCTTCTTGAACAAAAAGGTGTCCAGGTCGTGATGACACGTACAACAGATACTTATGTTTCACTGGACAAAAGAGTCGAGATTGGTGTAAATGGAAATGCAGATACATTCGTTAGCATTCATGCTAATGCTTCTGTCTATGATAGTGCTAATGGCACTGAAACCTATTATAGTACTGCAGGCACCAGGAGCGAAAGCAGCAAGCAGCTTGCCACTTTTATTCAAAACCGATTATATAAAGCCATTGGTACAAACAACCGGGGCGTAAAAAATGCAGATTTCAGGGTGATTTATACAAATCCTCTGCCAGCAACCCTAGTGGAATTAGGTTTTATTACAAATAAAACAGATTCAGCAAAATTGGCTTCAGATACATATAGAAATAAAATGGCAGAAGCAATTGCTTTAGGAATAGTAGATTATTATAATTGGAAGAATTAAGAAACGGACGTTCTTGTCCGTTTTCTTTTATAATAGAGTTTTCGCTTCAAAAGGAAATAGACAGTAACACTCTAGCAAAACTAATTAATGGGGAGCGGGCTCTATGAAAAGATTATTTTTATTCATATTTTTGTTTGTTCTTATTATACCTCTGACTGTTTCTGCGGAAGAGAAAGAAGAACGGATTATTCTTACCTTTGATGAAAAAATAGATTACGAGCTTTTAAAGCATCCTTCAATAGAGGTTCATCATGTTTTTGAAGAATATTCAGCTGTTTCACTAACTATTCCTTCAACTGAGAGGGAATGGATAAAAAAAAGTCCAGCAGTTAAAAGGATTGATCCAGACCCTGAAGTTAGAACAGAGTCAACCCCTCAAATGGAGTCTTGGGGGTATAAGTCTGTAAAGGCGGATGTTTCAAAGTCAGTGGGATTAACCGGTAAAGGTGTTAAAGTTGGGGTCATTGATACTGGCATTAAGGTTGATCATCCCGATTTAAAGGTTACTGGCGGAATTTCATTTGTTGGTGATCAATCTTCTTATAATGATGATGAAGGGCATGGAACCCATGTAGCAGGAATTATTGGAGCACAGGATAACAGCTTTGGGACTGTAGGGGTTGCACCATCAGTTAAGCTCTATGCCATAAAGTCTTTGGACAGTTCAGGTTTAGGCAATCAATCTGATATTGTTGCAGGTATAGATTGGGCCATAAAGCAAGATCTGGACATCATCAATCTGAGTGTTACTGCAAACCAGGGTTCCTACTTATTGCAGCAGGTTATTGATAGAGCTTATTCAAAGGGAATTATGATCGTGGCTGCTTCTGGTAATGCTCTTACGCCATTATCCAGTACGACAGATGTCTTGTTTCCTGCGAGGTATCCAAGTGTAATTGCGGTGGGATCTGTTGATGCAAAGAAAGTGAAATCATCCTTTTCTTATTTCGGACCTTCTTTGGAGTTAGTTGCACCAGGGGAAGATGTATTTAGCACTTATAGCGGCTATGTTGATGGTGTTTGGCAGGATTATGCCATCATGGACGGGACATCAATGGCAGCACCATATGTCGCAGGAATAGCAGCGTTATACAAGCAAGCATATCCGGAAAAGAGCCATAAAGAAATACGTATCCTTATGCAGAATTCGGCAATTGATTTAGGAAAAAAAGGAAAAGATTCGGATTATGGTTATGGAATGGTACAGGCGCCACATAAACTTGCTGCAAATGTTTTTCCTGATATTAAGGGTGGTATCTGGTATGAGGATGAAGTATCGTATCTATATTCCAAAAACCTGATAACGGGTTATGAGAATGGATATTTTTACCCCAATAAGCCGGTTTCAAGGGCAGAAGCCATTACGATGATCGGCAGGGCGCTCAACCTTTCAGGAGACTTAAAATTAACGCGCTACAGTGATGTGCCGGATGCACATTACGCCTCAGGATATATAGAAACAGCTAGCAGTAAAGGGATTGTAAGTGGATTTCCTGATGGAACCTTCAAACCCCGTAATGCCATCATTCGAGGTGATGCTGCCATAATGCTGGATAACGCTTTCAGCTTTGCAGGAGATGTCACTGGGAAATTTTCTGATGTGAAAGAGAATAAGCATTATTATAAAGCCGTATACTCTGTATATAGTTCCGGAATCGCCACAGGTTATCCTGATGGAACCTTCAAACCGGAAAGTAATATTACCAGAGCTGAATTTGCAGTATTGCTTGCAAGGGCACTCGAACCTTCATTTAGATAAAAAAGAAGCGAATGGCAATGTCGCCATTCGCTTCTTTTTAATTATTTTTGTAAAGCGTTGTATAAGAACTGTGAGAATTCCGCTCTGCTAGTTTGTTTTGATGCTTTAAAAGTCTGGTCAGAATATCCTGTTGCGATTTCATTTTGAGTCAATTTTTGAATATCAGCATAAGCCCAATGACTTTTGGGAAGATCATTATATTGAGTAGCTTGTCCGTTCTGGCTTTTCAATTCAAAAACCCTTGCAAAAAGTGCTGCGATTTCCGCCCTGGTAATTGGCTCATCCGGTTTAAACTTGTTGCCATCATAACCGGTAAAGAAGTTATGTTCTGTCGCTGCTGCGATATGGCCGTAGGCCCAATGGCTTTTTGCTACATCAGAATATGGTGCTGCTTTTGAAGCTTTTAAATTAAACGTTTCACTTAGCATTTTTGCTACTTCAGATCTTTTAATTGTGTTACCTGGTTTGAATAGGCTTCCGGCATAACCGTTAATAATTCCCTGTTTACTTAAGGATGTGATAGCAGGATAAGCCCAGTTATTTTTCGCAACATCATAGTATTCACCGTCAGAAAGCACTCTTGAAGGCACAACAGGTTCTTCAGCCTTTTCCTCAATTACCCTGCGGGCAGTTACATAGCGGCTGCCCCAGTAGTATGGATCGTTTAAGCTGTCAATTTTAATCCCTTTGGAAGAAGTTGCTGAGATGAATTGGTTATTGCCTATGTATATTCCAGCGTGTGAAATGGATGATGAAGTAGTTTTAAAGAATACAAGGTCACCTGCCAGTAAATTGGACTTGCTTACAGCTTTCCCAACTGTAGCTTGCTGTGCAGAGGTTCTAGGCAGTGAAATATTAAATTGATTAAATACATAAAGAATAAAACCGGAGCAATCAAAACCGCTTGGAGTGGTTCCACCCCACTTGTATGGTACACCTAGCTGCTCTTTCCCAGCAGCTGCTATCTTCTTCCCCAGGTCTTCGTTTGCAAAACTCACCGGAGCCAGTAAAAAGATAGCTAAGAAGAAAGATGTAATCGACAAAATTATCTTTTTCCCCATTTAAATCCTCCCTAAACCTGTTTTTCGACTTTATTTGACTCAATGCTATCATAATAAACTGGTAATATATTTTACATTTTTGTAACAAATGGGAAAAATAGCATATTTTTTAGGGAATGATAGATAAGAGAAAAGCCGCCCGTATGCAACAGGCGGCTTCGCAAATTATTCTGCTGGGCTGTCTTGCCCAGTTTTCAAATCTTCCTTTTTTGTGTTGTCTTCCAGTTCAGTCGAAGATTGGCTTTCAGAATTGCTTGGTTCCTCTTGCTCTTGAGAATTTGTCATCTCATCCTCGGGAGCTGTTATGCTTCGCTCGGTTTCTTCATTAGCATTCTGCAATTCTTTTTGTGTAGTATCTTCTGCTCTACTATCTGTATCTTCGACTACTATTTCTTCAGAAGCTCCGTTCTCAGCTACAGGCAACTCACTTTTAACTTCTTTTTCATCCTTGACTTCAGTTGTCGTAACCTCTTTTTCGGAAGGAGGGGCCTGAAGAACCCTTGCAAGGAGTGCTGCAAATTCCGCTCGCTGAATCGGATGGTCAGGTTTATAGGTACCATCCGGGTACCCTCCGGCAAAACCATTCGAGGCAAGGATAGAAATGGCTTCATAAGCCCAGTGCCGTTCCTTTACATCAGGGAAAGACTCATTGCCTTTTCTTTCAAGATCAAAGGCATTAACCAATAGCATCGCCATTTCAGCTCTTGTTAATGTTCTCTCAGGATTAAAGCGGCCATCTGGTGTTCCCTGCATTATCTCATTGTGGAAAACAGCTGCTATCTGTTTATAGAACTGATGGTTCGGCTTCACGTCCGGGAAATTCGGATCAGGCAGATTTTCAGTATTAAGGCCCAGTGAACGGACCAAGAATGCCGCAGCTTCTGCTCTGGAAATATTCTTGGCTACACCAAATGTACCATCCGGATATCCATTGGTAATTTTGCGGTCTTTTAAATAGCCTATCGGTTTTTCTGCCCAATGGCCAACTGTATCAATAAACGTGCTTGTATAGGTCACTTTAATCTGTGCGGGTTTGCTTACATTTCCATCCATATCTGTTGAGGTAACATTTAAAATTGTTTCAGCTGGCTGGGCCGGTATTTTGATTTTAAATTGGCCGGCATCATTTGTTTTAGCTTCACCCAATACTGCATTTCCTTTCTTTACAACAACAGTGGAATTCAATTCGCTTTTTCCTGTTACTGTTAATGTAACATCGCTTACCGGATTGACTGTCGGTACTTCAGGCGGAGTAGTATCAGCAGGCGGTGATGTAATTAATGCTGTAAAAGTTGCCTGATCCCAGCCAACTTTTGCACCCAGTGCTTCAGATACGAAGCGCAGGGGAATTAGCGTTCTATTGTTTAAGACAAGCGGGGCCACATCCAGTGTTTTTGAGATTCCATTGACTTTTGCCGTTTTTGATCCAATTTTCAGTTCCACGATTGTTGTGCCTTTTCTGGCTGTAATTGTATTAGTGGCCTGGGACCATTCTACGGAAGCACCAAGTTTTTCGAATACACCTCTTACAGGGACCATCGTGCGGCCATCAATGTAAAGGGCGGGCTGATCAAAGGCTATCAATTTGCCATCAATCTTTACATTCACTTCTTTTGGCTTTGGTTTTCCTCCGCGGGCTAGGTAAAGCTTGTAGCCTTCACTAGCTGTGTATAGTCCGACATATTTATTCTGGCTCCAAATTTTATCGAATTGTGAGAGCGGCACATGAGTATTTCCCGCATAAGTGCCCAGTTCCGGCGTAAAGCCCGGCCTTCCGTATTTTTGAACGAACCAGTCTGTATAGCCTCCTCCGGACGGATTGGAAATAGGTTTAACAAGGCTGTATCCAGTGTATTGGCCAATTTTTTTTGCGTATGCCTCATCACGTTTGAAAATTGACCCTGACTGGTGGAAATACCAATAAAGAATTTGTCCGCTGGTGTGGTATGCTACAGACATCTCAGGGTCAATTTCCTTTGTGAATTTAACGATTGCTTTTGTTTCAGAGGCTTGTTCCGGTGCCGACCCTTTATGGTTGCTCCAGCGCGGTGATGGGTAGTTATTTCTGATATTTTTCCAATCAGCATTATATTGCCGGTTCAAATCAATGCCTTTTGCATTCGCTTTCCATCGTTTGAAATTAGTGCTTCCTTCATTCATTTTAATTAATGAGCTATGTATGCTTTTGGGGAATTTGCTTAATCCTGATTGCTGGAGTGTAACTCCATCAGGATTAACCATCGGAACAAACCAAATGGTTGTTTCATCCAAGACCTTTTTTACATTATAGCCTCCAAAGGATTGATTGGCTTTGTGCATTTTTGCATATTGTTCAAGCATGTACATATTAAGGTTGGTTGAAATCCATTCCCTTGCATGGTGCGAGCCGTTTATAAATGTTTTTGCGTTTCCAGTCCCCAATGACACTGCGTAAATTTGCCTTCCGTATTCACTTGTGCCAATGGTTTTATATTTGATAATATCCGGGTAGCGATCAGCCAAAGCCTTAATATCACGAACCATTTCTTCATATGTATAGGTTTGTTTCGGGTTCATAATATCCGCAGCTCTTCCCTCATTAGGCTTCATGAGCAGCAAGGCTATACAAATGACGAAAGCTAAAATTAATTTTTGTTTCACCGTATCCCTCCTTCTAGTCTTTTAATATTATACAATTATTCTGATAGGTTGCTATCTTTAATTTTACAGGTTTCAACAAAATTTTTATGAAAAAATTGGCATAAGGAAAATTTCCAGTATCTTTACTTCACTAGATTAATATATGGTATATTCAACATTGTTCACCATATATTGCTAAATTGGAGTGAGAAGGTTTGATTAGAAAATTAGCGGGTATATTAATATTTTGTCTGTTTTTGCAGCAATTTGCCGCAACAGCCAGTGAGGCTGCTTTTGATAACATGATTTCAGGCAGTAAAGTAAGAGTGTCCCCAGGTGTACTTTATGAAAAATCGCATTACTCATCTGGTTCCTCTTACGAAGCTGTTAATCTTTTAAATATAAATTTAAATGATACATATACAAAGGTAGGGATCGGTGTTCCCAACCCCATTAATACATTGAAAACAACAACCAGCATGGCGAGGGAGAATAGTTATGCCGGACATAAAGTGGTGGGGGCCACAAATGCTTCCTTTTTTATGGGAAACGGTCTCCCTGCCAATCTTTTGGCCAAGAAAAATGAAATTATAAATTATGGCATTCTAGGTGAGAATTTTGAGAGTCCTACCCAAGAGCCGGTTGCCTTTGGCATCACAAAATCAGGAAAGGCGATAGCGGACTACTATTCTGCCAGCCTATCTTTTACAGTTAACGGAAATACCTATAAGATTGACCGTATTAATAATGTAAGAACTGAGAATACAACAGTACTATACAATCCTTCGCAAAAAACAACTGGAACAAACCAATGGGGCATGGAGATTATCGTTGGCAACGCCTCAAAGGATACAAAAAAATTGCATTTCGGGGATAGCTTTACGGGGAAAATCTTTAAAACAACTTCATTTGCCCATCCAGGAGATTCAGTAATTCCTGAGGACGGGTTTGTTATTTCCGTTCAAAATAAAGAACTGGCAGAACAGTTAACTAAACTGCAGCCAGGTGTGGAAATTGGTGTGCAATTATCCATCGATCCAAAATGGCACGATGCGCAATTTATTTTAGCAGCTGGACCGTTGCTTGTGAAAGACGGAAAAGTAAATATTTCAATGCCATTATCTTCTTCCTTTGCAGCTTCGCGTCAGCCTCGAACAGCTGTTGCCGTTGATTCTACAGGCACTCGTATATTTCTTGTTACGATCGATGGAAGGCAAAGCGGATACAGTAATGGCACAAGTCTGAAAGACCTTGCATCCTATCTGATTTCGAAAGGGGCAGCGTCAGCGATTAACCTTGATGGGGGCGGATCGACTGCAATGGCTGTTACGATGCCGGGTACTTCTTACCCTGTATTGGTAAATAAGCCGTCCGATGGGTATGAAAATAAAGTTTCGGCTATTTTACAGGCCGTATACACAGGAAATCTGGCAGATATGATTTATAAGGATATTAAAGCGAGTGCCTGGTATTATGATGCTGTGCAAACTTTAAATAATGAGGGCCTTGTTACGGGATATCCAGATGGTACCTTTAGGCCTGCCAATTCCATAACCCGTGCCGAAACGGCAGCCATTATTGCCAGAGAATTGAATCTGAAGGCAACTGCAGATTCAAATTTCACAGATGTAAACAAAACGCATTACGCATTTTCTGATATCGCAGCTGCTGCAGAGAAGGGAATTTTCATCGGAAGGGAAGAAGGAAAATTCGTGCCTGAAGGAAAGCTTAGCCGTGCAGAAATGGCTGTTATTCTAGAGAGAGCATATGAATTGACCGGTAAAAGCTCTATGTCATTTAAGGACTTAAAACAGGATCACTGGGCATACGACTCCATAAGTGCCCTGGCTGCAAATCACCTGGTCGAAGGTTATCCTGATCAAACTTTCAGGCCTGGTAACGAAATATCCCGTGCGGAATTTGCTTCCTTTTTAGATAGAGTTATCGCTAATTAGTTCTTAATTCAAAGAAGCGCCAAAATTAACTGGTGCTTCTTTTTTAATGAAAGATGAACTCCTTATTATACTTAATATTTATTGCAAAACGTTTAAGTTAATGTTAAGTAATGTTACAATATAGTAAATAAGTAAATATTAGGGAGTTTAGTATGAAGAAAAGTTTATCTTGGTTTATTGCCTTAGCCTTTATTGCCTTAGCTGGATATCAGTTCTACAAACATAAAGCCGTCCCTGTGGCTCAAAATATTAGTCAGAATCCAATAGAGGAATATGAAGCGCCAAATTTGCCAGAACATCTAGAAGATAAATATGATGTCATTGTTATTGGCGGCGAACCAGAAGGGGTAGCTGCTGCAGTTTCTGCTGCCCGAAATGGTGCAAAAACTCTATTGGTCGAGAATAGAGCTGAATTAGGCGGGTTATTTACATACGGAATGTTAAATTTCCTTGATATCCCTCAAGGAGAAAATGGAAAATCAGTCAGCAAGGGAATATATGAGGAATGGCATAAGCTTGTAGGCGGCGATAATGCTTTTGGCATACTGGAAGCCAAATCAGCGTTTAAGAATCTGGTTGATAAAGAGCACAATTTAACACTTGCTATTGAAACAGAGGTAGTGGAATCGAAAAAAGAATTAAGTAATCTTTATGCTGTGACTTTAAAAAATGAATATGGCGAACAGACTGTATCGGGGAAAATCTTTATTGACGCAACTCAAGATGCCGACTTTGCTGCCATGTCAGGTGCCCCCTACTTTACTGGAGGAGAGGATATAGGCATTAAAGATAAGAAAATGGCTGTCACGTTAATGCTCCACTTAAAGAATGTGGATTGGAGTAAAGTGAAGGAAACGGCAAAGTCACAGAAATTTGGTTATGCAGAAGTGACTGAAAGTGTTGCCTGGGGGTTTTCCGATCTGCATTATAGTTATAAACCCCGAGAGAAGAGTACGAGATTAAGAGGTTTAAACCTGGTTAAAGTAGAAGATGAATATTTCATCAATGCTTTGCAGATTTTTGGAATCGATGGATTAAGTGAGGAATCAAAAAGGGAAGCGATTGAAAAGGGCAAAAGGGAAACGGAGCATATACTCAGCTATTTGCAAAAAGAATTCCCAGGATTTAAACATGCGGAAATCGCCAGCCATCCAACTGAACTTTACGTAAGGGAAACTAGGCATATCTGGGCGGAATACCAGCTATCCATGTCGGATGTTTGGACGAATAGAGACCATTGGGACAATATTGGCTTTGGGGCATATCCAGTAGATGTGCAGGCTCAAACACCTCAAGATTATGGTTATGTATTGTCTGATCCAAAACAGTATGCCATCCCGTTCAGGTCACTTGTCCCTTTGGAGGTTGAAGGATTACTTATCGTTGGACGATCAGCAGGTTTCTCATCACTTGCAGCAGGCAGCGCAAGGGTGGTGCCAACAGGCATGGTTGCCGGTGAGGCAGCAGGAGCTGCTGCGGCTCTCGCCATCAATAATGAAATCACTCCCCGAGAGCTAAGCAAAGATAAAAAAATGATAGATAAACTTAGAGAGACGCTGGCAAGGCAAGGAGCGTTTGTGGATCATATTAAAACGGATTATCCATATGAGGAAGAATGGTATGATCAATCTATTCAAACTCTAATGAATTATGGACTCGTTGTTGGCGGCTATTCCAATGATTTAAAGGTAGATGAACCAGTTTGGAGACACAGCTTTGCTAACATGCTAAAGGGTGCTATTCAGCGTGCGAACCCTGAAAAATTTAAGGAGCTTCAAAATAGACTGGAAATGGTTTATGCCGGTGAATTCGGAAAAGCAAACAGCCCAATCCAAAGGGATGACATTGAAAGTATATTAAAAGAAGTATTTTATGAGGGGGATCAGGAGGTCAATTGGGCTCGTCTGACAGAAGATGATGTTATTTCTGAGGACACGGTAAGTAGAATTCAGAAAAACAAAGAGTTAACTTCAAAAGAAGTTTATGCCATTGTTGCTTCTGTGATTGAATATGTAAAAGAAAACTAAAAAAAACGCGGGCTTCCTTTATGGGGAGCCCGTGTTTTTTAGCGTTGTGGCAAGCTGTTCATATAATCGTCCGAAAGCTTTAAAAGCTTCATAATACGGTCGTAATCATTCTGGTACTGACTAAATTCTGCAAGGGGTTCGCCAGTTTGAATAGTAAAAGCTTCGCCATCCGTAAACCCTTCGGCTGGTTTAAAGGCAATTTCATTATTAAAGAAGGAACCATAAGGCATATAGTATCTCATGCCAAATAGATTATCCGGATAATTAACGATATCCTGTCCAAAGTAAACATAGTTTTCCAGTGAAAGGCCTATAAGATTTGCCAGAGTCGGCAGCATATCGATTTGACTGCCCGGATTCTCAATCACTTCAGTGGTATTCTGTCCTGGAACAGAAATAATTAAAGGAATATTGAACTGGTCAAGGAACGTATAATCGTGCCCCGTAATCTCTTTTAGCAAGGCAAAATCACTTTCTTTCAGTCCGCTCGGCTGCAGCCCGAAATGGTCTCCATACAAAACAAAAATTGTATCTTCCCACATGCCTTCATTCTTCAGGTTCTGTACAAATTCCTGAAGAGTCTTATCGGTATAGTGGATCGCTTGTAAATAATCACCTACAAGAGTCCCTTTATACCGATCAGGCAAACGAACAGGTTGTTTTTCTGCAGGAATCTTAAAGGGGTGATGGCTTGATAACGTTACAAATTGTGCATAAAACTTTT
Source organism: Cytobacillus oceanisediminis (assembly GCF_004366035.1). Classification (GTDB taxonomy): domain Bacteria; phylum Bacillota; class Bacilli; order Bacillales; family Cytobacillaceae; genus Cytobacillus; species Cytobacillus oceanisediminis_C. The sequence continues at coordinate 294,597 of NZ_SOEE01000008.1, read as the reverse complement.
GGTCCTTATTATGGAGCTTCTTAAGTTCTGGCAGTGCTTTCGAATAGAGAACTTCATCTGAGGGCCCTATACCAATTACATCTTTATTGCCAAAGAACCTTATATCGTAATATTGATCAAATCCCAATGCAGGATATAAATTGTTTCTGCTCCAGAAGCTTACGTCATTGGCATGGAAGGTTAATGACTTATATTCTTCTCCCTTTAAAAGCTTAGCAAAACTTGGAATAACCCTGTCACCGAATGTTTCGGAAGTCGCTGTCCAAGGAGCAGAGTAGAGTGAGGTATTAAAGATAAACTCAGCATCAGAAGTATTACCGGGTCCAATTTGCTGATATACATTTGGAAAATAAAGGCTATCCTTAATCAGTTCATTTAAAAATGGCGTGATTTCTACTCCATCCACCTTTAGGTTTAATGGAAATACCTGAAAGGCTTCTGCTTGGATGACAATAATATTCTTATCCTTTGCAATCCCCGAGTATTTCAGCTCATCTTCTGGCAGCGTGCTGATTTGCTTTATTTCTTTTATTTGATTGGGAAGCTCTTTTTGCTGTGTTGCTGTCAAGGCTGGTACATTTTCAGCAGTTACCTTTTCTTTGACAGCCAAGATTTCATAATTCAAGATTCCTTGTTTTTCTGCTGCCAGCACAGTATTGGCAATATTGGTATCCTTTTGTGAAAAAATATTAATGGAAATTAAAATAAATCCTAATAAAATAATAGGTATAAAAAGCTTGAATCTTTGGTGGAATGCACTAATCTCTAACGTTCCTTTCTTTTGGAACAGAATAAATAGGATGATAATTATTATAAAGTCAGCAAAAAGTGCTAAATAAACAGGGCTTAGCAGTTGCATTACACTGTCCTTTATAGTTCCGACTTGGTCGATTTGTGAAAAAGCATGGATTGTAACAATGTAGCCAAAGTAATCAAAATAAATTAAAATAGCCAGAAGCAATAAAGAAAATATAAAGTTTACCAGTATGTAAACTGATTTTTTCAACGTTTGAAACGGAATTAACTCTATTAATCCAAGGATAAATAGAAGGTAACCAATTTCCAAAAAAATCGTCTTTGGCAAATTGTTTTCATCAAACATAATCTCTCTAACTAAGAAAAACTTTAATAAAAGCACCATGGCAAAGAATATAAAGAGCAGGTAATGATTTAGTTTTAGTTTTGCGAACAAATAACCACATCCAATTAAATAAGTCATATTTAATAATTGTAAATTATTTTCATATTACATGAGATTTAAAATATTGTAAATTGATCTTCTAAAAGAGAGATACAAAAAAGCCAACTGAAATTAACATTCAGTTGGCTAAAATTATCCATTATGAACTAGGTGTAAATCATTTTTGATTTTAGTAGTGGAAATTCCGACAGTTCTAGGTAAATAGATTACCTCGCAGTAATCCTTCAGAAAATCAAACTTTCCTTTCCAGTCATCACCCATTACGAAGGTATCGATATTATTAGTGATTATATCATCAATCTTCTGTTCCCAGCAATTTTCAGGAATAACCCTGTCAACATATATAATAGACTCTAGAATTAGCTTTCTATTTTCATAACTATGATAGGCCTGCTTATTTTTTAATTCATTAAAACTATCCGTGGAAATAGCAACAGTCAAATGGTCGCCAAGATCTTTAGCTCTTTTTAATATATTTATATGACCATAATGGAGCAAATCGAATGTTCCGTAAGTAATCACTTTTTTCATTCTAACTCTCCTATTCTGTACTATAGTCACTTTAACAATAAATTTACACAAAATCAATATTATCTAAATAATATAGTTTTACAATTAGGTTAAAATCGGGAATATTATGCTTTTATTTACAAGTGTAAAAAAAACAAATTCATGTTACAGTAATGCTATAGTTCAATGCTAAAAAACATTTTACTTCTTTATTTACAAAAGAGCAACATAGAATCCTTTTTACCAAAATCACAGGACTTCTAAACCTTTATTATCTATAGTTATATTTAAATACTAAGCCAGTTTATGTAAGAGGAGAGAACAATAAAATATGAAATCTCTGAAAGCATTTCTTCTTAAAATAAAAAAAAGCAGTAAAGTAAAGTGGTTATATAAAATGCTTTTTACATTAGTTGGTTATTTGCCTGCAGACAAAAACCTTATTATATTTGAAAGCTTTTTAGGAAAGCAATACAGCTGTAATCCACGCGCTATATATGAATACTTAAAAGAAAACCATCCTCAATATAGGATGGTTTGGAGTGTGGACCCAAAATATATTGGTAATTTTCAGGGGAAAGAACTTGAGTATGTAAAAAGGTTTTCTGTTAGTTGGCTATTCGTAATGGCTAGAGCTAAGTATTGGGTTAGTAATAGCCGCCTTCCTTTATGGATCCCGAAACCAGCCCACACTACCTATCTGCAAACCTGGCATGGCACACCTTTAAAAAAACTTGCTGCAGATATTGAAGAAGTTCATATGCCGGGGACGACAACAGAACAATATAAAATGAATTTCTATAAAGAGTCTAGAAACTGGGACTACTTAATTTCTCCAAATAGATATTCTACTGAAATATTTAAAAGAGCTTTTCAGTTTGATAAAACAATTATTGAGTCAGGATATCCCAGAAACGACATCCTTATAAATGCTAATGGCGGACAGGAAATTGCTTCTCTTAAAAAAAAATATCATTTGCCTGCAGATAAGAAGATAATATTATATGCACCTACATGGAGAGATGATCAGTTTTACTCAAAGGGTCAATATAAATTTGATATCCAGCTTGATCTAAAACTTCTTCGAGAAAAAATCGGCGATGAATATATTGTAATACTGAGAATGCATTATTTAGTTGCTGAGAACTTTGATCTTTCGCCATATAAAGGGTTTGCATATGATTTTTCTAATCATGAAGACATCCGTGAATTGTATTTGATCTCAGACTTGCTAATTACAGATTATTCATCTGTCTTTTTCGATTATGGCAACCTGAAAAGGCCAATTATTTTCTATGTGTATGATATAGATCAATATAGGGATAAATTAAGAGGCTTTTATTATAATTTTGAAAGCAAAGCACCAGGACCTTTGGCGAAAACAACTGAAGAAGTCATTCAGCATATAAAAAACCAAGTGAATCATATAGCGGAAAACGTTGCCTTTAAAGAGTTCTATAAAGAATTCTGTTACTTAGAATCTGGGGAATCCGCAAGAAAAGTGGTTGAGAAGGTATTTTTAAACAAATAAAATAGAAATTTATAAAGGATTGTTTGTAGTTGTATTGTTTAGCCTTTATAATTTGATTATAAATATGAAAATAATTCACCTTGTTTATCGCCCGATAAGGAGATGTAATGATGTCTGAAATAAGTAAATGTCAATATTTTAGGCGCTTTAATATCAAAGATAAAAGGATATTAAAGTGTAATAATGGCTAGAGAGATTTACATTACAATATACTTATATTTCTTCAAAATGTTTTTTAAATTCTTTAACCTTTTTCCTCTTAAGGAAAAGATTGTGTTTGTAATAACATTTGGAGATAACAGCAGATATATATATGAGGAAATACGAAAAAGAAGCTTAAAAGAAGAGATTGTTGTTTTGTATAAAGGATCAAGCTATAAACATTTCCTGACAGCAAATCAGGTTCAGCTTATACCATTCGAATCAGCAAATATTGTTCATATGATCAGGTCAATATATCATTTAGCTACCAGCAGGTTCGTGTTGATCGATAATTATTTTGGCTTTCTATCAGCTACGGATTTTAAAGAAGAAGTAGAATGTATCCAACTTTGGCATGCTTCTGGTGCTATTAAGAAGTTTGGATTTGTCGATGAAGCCACAAAGTACCGCAGTAAAAGATCTCAAAAGCGCTTTTCTGATGTGTATAAAAAATTTAATAAGGTCATAGTTGGTTCCGATATCATGGCCAACTTCTTTAAGCAGGCATTTGATCTTAAAGATGAGAACATACTAAAGATAGGCATTCCGCGAACTGACTTTTTCTTTAACCGAAGAATGATGGAGGATGCTGTAAATAAGCTCTTAAAAGGTAATCCTGTCTTAAGTGATAAGAAAAAAATATTGTATGCTCCAACATATAGGGAAGAGGGGCTTGCACATTTTGATTTGAAATTGGATATACAAAAGATGTATGAGGAGTTAGGGGATGAGTATGTTATTTTGCTGAGGCTGCACCCCGCTGTCAAAAATTCAATAGACTTTCCTAGCCTGCACCCTGGGTTTTTATATGATTATTCATCAGAGGATTATGTAATAAACGAGCTGTTATTGATATCGGACTATTTAATTACGGATTATTCATCCATTCCTTATGAGTACTCACTCCTAAATAAACCGATGATATTTTTCGCTTATGACATGGAGCATTATAAAAAGAGCCGTGGTTTGTGGGAGCAGTATGAATCAACATTACCAGGTCCGATTGTTAAATCCACAACAGAAGTTGCAAAAGCAATAAAAGATAATGAATTTGATTTACAAGCAATAAACAAATATGCTGAAGTTTGGAATGAATATTCTAAAGGGTACTCCAGCAAAAACCTTGTTGATTATTTGTTTAAAAAAAGGGTTTAGTTACTAGATGGATAGTTGTTTAAAATTCCAAGCTTAATTAGCTTGGAATTTTTATTTAGATTCTTAATAATACTGAAACCTTTTTTGTCAGATTACGTCTTAATTTATGGGAATTAATGTTTAGGTAAATCAAATATGGGGATTTATTATATGTAATCTTTATATAATCGTAAAAAAAATGTTATGGATTATTAATAAATAAGTAGCTATAATGAATGAAGTTATTAATATAAAAATTTGTTTACCAGTTAGAAAGTTTGATAGATATCTCATCCGCTGTGTATTTTTTTGGAATTGTAAATTTTTTTTTATTGGATATGCTAATCATTAAGGAGGTCCTTATGGTTTACCTTACCTTGTTAATATGTTTTATTGCATCAATCATTATTACACCCGCAGTAAAAAAACTTGCAATAAAAATTGGAGCAGTTGATAAACCGAACCATCGAAAGGTTCACCAAAGGATTATGCCCCGATTGGGTGGGCTTGCCATATATTTAAGCTTTATTATTGGCTTGCTTGTATTAAGGCCAGAAGATGAGCTTGCTATTCCAATCATATTGGGAAGTTTGATTATCATAATTACTGGTGTGCTGGATGACATGATCGAGTTATCAGCAAAATTCAAGCTTGCAGGTCAATTAGCAGCCGCTTTAGTTGTTGTTCTAGGCGGAGCTCAAGTGGATTTTATTAATCTTCCGTTTTTTGGAAAGCTTGAATTTGGGATGTTCAGCATACCTCTTACCATTATTTGGATAGTGGGGATTACAAATGCGATTAACCTGATTGATGGACTCGATGGGTTGGCAGCCGGCGTTTCTTCCATTGCGCTCATAACCATTTCTGGTATGGCGATTTTAATGGGTGATACGTACGTTCTAAGTATCGGGTTGATTGTGTTAGGCAGTACATTAGGATTCTTAGTATACAACTTTCATCCAGCAAAGATATTTATGGGTGACACAGGTGCGCTGTTCCTGGGTTATATGATCTCTGTTTTGGCATTACTAGGATTTAAAAATGTAACAATGATTTCCCTTATCCTCCCTGTTATTATACTCGGAGTGCCAATTTCTGATACGTTCTTTGCGATTATTAGAAGGCTTGTTAATAAGCAGCCTTTATCAGCACCTGACAAATCGCATTTGCACCACTGTCTGTTAAGATTAGGCTTTTCACACAGACAAACAGTACTGCTTATTTATGCGATGGCAGCTATGTTTGGTTTGTCAGCTGTGATCATGTCGCAGGCAACAGTTTGGGGAGCCCTTATTTTCATTACGCTACTTCTGATTGTGATTGAATTGTTTGTAGAAAAGATTGGGCTTGTGAATAAAGATTATAAACCATTATTAAAGATGGTTAATCCGAAAAAAGCTGTAAAATAAGTAAAGACCTTTCCGATAATCGGAAAGGTCTTTTGTTGTTTAATTTTCTGAAACGGCATTACTCAAATTCCCAACCGATTCATCATCATTTTCTTCATTAGATTCAGTAATTATAGAATCCTCTAATTCCAAGTGTGAGGAGATTTTAGTTTTTATTTCTTCAAGACTGGTTTCATCTAATTGGTAATAATAAATCCCATCGATATAAGCGTCTGCTCCTGCGATTGTTAATGTTTCTACTTCAAGGTTTAAGCCAGATGTAGCGTAATCGATAAAAGCCTTCATATTGCTGAATGATAAATCGGTTGTCATGTTTTCGCCGATTGCTTCAAGAACATCCGAGTATTTAGTTACTCCTTTAGCGGAGGTTGCTTTTGATATTATCGCCTTAATAATTTCCTGCTGCCTTTTTCCTCTTTCGATGTCATTGTCCTGCTTTCGTGTTCTAGCGAGTGCAAGGGCTTCCTCACCATTAAGGGTTTGCAGTCCCGGCTGGAGGGTGATAGCACCTTGGTGATCGGAGGAATCCATTTCCTGAAGAGCATAAGGGACATTTACTTTAACACCATCTAAAGCATCGATTACTGCTGTGAATGCATTAAAGTTCATTTTGACATAATAATCAATAGGGATATCAAGCATTCCCTCTACTGTTTCAATGGTAGAAGCTACCCCGCCTATAGCATGGGCATGAGTGATTTTATCATTATAGCCTGCTTCAGGAATATAAACATAAGAATCCCTTGGGATGCTTAAAAGCTTCACTGATTTTTCTTTCTCATTAAACGTCGCCAGCATTAGTGCATCTGAACGTGAGCTGCTGTTGAAATTCCTGAGTTCACTATCATCTACTCCAATAAATAGTACTGAAGTATTTTCATCTATAGGATTTACAGGTTCCCTTTTTAGTTCACGTTCAACGGGGATATAGGACTTATCCATAACGGACTCCGCCTTATTAAACAAAAATGATCCATAAGCTGCAGCACTTAAAGATAGGACCATTATGGGCAGTATAATCCAAGTAAATACGATTCTCCTTTTTTTCTTTTTCTTTTCTATTTTATAAGAACTGCGATCGAAAGAAGACATTTTCAATTTCTCCCCTTATTATTAGTTTCTCTGTTAAGTTTCTTAGACAGCCTCATCATGTTCGAGGTACACTCTTGCCCCTTCGTATATTTCAGATTGACCGTTTGTCAGTTCGGTCATCCATTCAGCAAAGGTTTCAGTGTTACTGTCTTCAACATATGTTTCGATCTCAACCATATCAAGGTAATGGATTTCTTTTAGCGTATAAGCTGTTGAAGAACGAAGTTCATTTTCGAGCTTGCCCAGCCACGTATAATCAACTTTCGTATGAATGACCCTCATCAGGGTTCTTTCCACAATTCCGGCTGCCAAAATGCCTTCGGATGTCGCATTACCATATGCCCTGATTAATCCGCCTGCTCCTAATTTTATTCCGCCGAAATACCTGGTTATGACAACCACAGTATCTTTCAGCTTTTTTTTCTTTAACACTTCCAGGATAGGCACGCCAGCCGTACCGCTTGGTTCACCATCATCATTTGCTTTTTGGATCTGGTCGTTTTCACCAATTAAGTAGGCAGAACAATTATGGGTGGCATTGGAATGTTTCTTCTTAATCTTCTGAATAAATTCCAGGGCCTCATCTGTGGTTTCTGCTCTGGCGACATGAGCAATAAACCTGGATCTTTCTATTTCGATTTCATTTTCTCCGTATCCCTTAACTGTATAATAAGAGGGCAGCACAGAACCGCTCCTTTCTTAACTCTTTGTACAAAAAAAATCAGCTAAATTCATTATAATTCGACAAGTTTCCCAACATCAATTTTTTAACAGAATGTAATAAAATTTTAATATAGAACATTTTTTCCCATGTTATAATGAAAACAATTCTGATGTTTATGCTGCTATAATAAAAAATGTGCCGATTTTAATCTTTAAGTGGTATAAATATACATATTAGTTTGCCTGGTAGTCATGTTTACCCTGCTTTTATATAGGATATAAGACACAGGGTGAAATCACAAGTCTAAGCCTTTTTACCGAATTTTAGGTAACCTGGTATAATTTTCAGGATGGAACGATAGTATCTTAGCTCATTTAGCGCTAAAATAAAGGTACATAGCGGAAGGGCTGCGCCCTTGGAGGAGTGTAAATGAGTATTAAGAAATTCGATTCCAAGACTCTGGATCTTATTCTTGAAAAAATGGTTCAAACAGTAGGCACCAGTAAAGATGAAATTTTCCGTATAGGTGAACAATGCCGTAAAGACCATAAGACTTTAACCGAAGAACTTATGGAAGTTAAACAAATGGTCCTTAAGGTAATTGAAGAAGGGGATAAGCTGGAGGTGCAAACCCGGTTTGCAAGAAAGCGCCTTTCTGAAGTAAGCATGCATTTTAAGGATTATTCAGAGTCTGAAGTGCGTGAAGCATATGAGAAGGCCCATCAGCTTCAAATGGATTTATCCATGAACCGCCAGCTAGAAAAGCAGCTGAGGGATCGCCGTGATGATATTGAAAGAAGGCTTATAGGTGTTAACGACACGATTGATAGAGCTGAAGTCCTCATTTCACAAATTACGGTCGTGATGAATTATCTGACAAGTGACTTGAAACAAATGGGAGAAATCATTGAAGACGCGAAGCTCAAACAGGATTTTGGTCTGAAGATCATCGAAGCACAGGAAGAAGAGCGGAAAAGGGTGTCCCGAGAGATTCATGACGGACCGGCTCAGATGATGGCGAATGTCATGATGAGATCCGATTTAATTGAACGGGTATACAAAGAGCGCGGTGCGGATGAAGCCATTACTGAAATTAAAGACCTGAAAAAAATGGTCCGCAATGCTTTATATGAAGTCCGCAGGATTATTTATGACTTGCGTCCAATGGCTCTTGATGATTTGGGGTTAATACCTACCCTCAAAAAATACTTAACAACCATCGAAGAGTATCACAGGAGTACCAGGATATATTTCGCGAATGTTGGCGAAGAAAAGCGATTGCCGCCACAATATGAAGTCGCATTGTTCCGTTTGATTCAGGAGTCTGTGACAAATGCTCTAAAGCATGCGCAAGCGAAAGAAATCCATGTGAAAATAGAAATAAACTGCACCAGGGTAGCAGTAGTCGTCAAAGACGATGGGAAAGGCTTCAATATTCGCGAGAAGCGTCCGGGATCTTTTGGGATTATGGGAATGGGCGAAAGGCTTGAACTTTTGGATGGCCAGATGTCCATAGATTCTAAACCCGGCAAAGGAACCATTGTCATTATCCAGGTGCCATTGAAATAAGAAACACCTTAAGAATAGAGATAGAAAACTAACTGGAGATTTGGGAGGCGAAGCATTTGAATACAAAGATCGTCATAATTGATGACCATCAATTATTCAGAGAAGGGGTAAAACGCATTTTAGATTTCGAAAAGAGCTTTAATGTAGTGGCAGAAGGTGATGATGGCAGTGAAGCCATGGCTCTTGTGGAAGAGTATGATCCAGATGTGATCATCATGGACATCAATATGCCGAACACAAACGGTGTGGAAGCAACCCGCCAGCTGATTAATAAATATCCAGAATCCAAGGTAATCATTCTTTCCATCCATGATGATGAGAATTATGTAACGCACGCACTTAAGACAGGTGCAAGCGGATACCTTTTAAAAGAAATGGATGCAGATGCATTAGTCGAGGCTGTAAAGGTTGTTGCTGATGGAGGATCTTACTTACATCCGAAGGTGACACACAACCTGGTAAATGAGTACCGAAGACTTGCAGCAGAAGGTACAGGGACCACATCTTATTCACAGGTGGAAATCCGCCGTCCTCTGCACTTGCTGACACGCCGTGAATGCGAAGTGCTTCAGCTCCTTGCTGATGGCAAAAGCAACCGCGGAATTGGGGAAGCTTTATACATAAGTGAAAAAACCGTAAAGAACCATGTGAGCAATATCCTGCAAAAAATGAATGTAAATGACCGTACTCAGGCAGTCGTTGTAGCGATCAAAAATGGCTGGGTAGAGGTGCGGTAATTATTGAGAGAAAAAGACCTTTTCTATAAGGTCTTTTTTTTTGCCTGTTCTCAATCAGCTTTTTAAACTTCCTTCAAAAACTAATAGACCATTTATGTATCTTTTGGAAGCAAGATGGAAAATTTCCTCAGTGAATAACAGGGCTACAAATGAAGAAAGAATAATTGTGATTACCTGCCCCATATGGTTTTAATTGTTATCAAAGAAAATTCACCTACTATATTTATGATAACGGAAAGACAATTCGAATAAAAGGTATTTATACACTATTTTTGAAATAATAACCAAAAAACACACAAAAGCAATCACTTTGCGTGTTCATTTTATCAGAGCGGCTGCCGCTGTTTGAAAAATAGGTTTTGTATCGGAAGATCGTTTTTTGGCTTGATTCACTATATAAATAAGCTTTTCTATTTCTTTCGGCGGCAAACTGTCTATCAGCCAGGAAGCAAGTTCGGGTCCGCTGATAGAATGGTCAATATTTGGAACTTTAATGTGTTTATATTTACCCAATTCATTATTAAGCATTTGATGAAGAGTATCTAAGCTGTATTTATTTAATGTGGGGTTATTTGTGGAAGAAGTGCTCTTAATCAATGTGTTACAGCTCCTTTACAAAATAAAGACACAAAAAGCATTTTATCATATGCTTGGGAAAGATTTGAAGGTAAAAAAATACCAGGTCTTAAAAGTAGGTATAATGGCGCACTGGTTTATTTATCTCCCCACTCTATAACTTAATGCAATTTCCCCCGCTATCATATAAAATGGAACTTGAACATACAGTAGAGAAAAAAGATAAGGATGGTAACTCTATTTATGAAAACGGCTGTTGTAACGGATAGTACAGCATACATTCCTAAGGATATAAGAGAAAAGTTAAATATACATATGATACCGCTGAGTGTTATTTTTGGCAGTGAGACCTACCAGGAAGAAGTAGAAATTACGGCTGCAGACTTTTATGAAGAAGTGAGGCATAAAGATCTTCCGACCACTTCACAGCCGCCGGTGGGCGAGTTTGCCGAGCTGTTTGAGAAATTATCAAAAGAGTATGATGCGGTGATTTCGATTCATTTGTCGAGCGGCATTAGCGGGACGTTCCAGGGGGCAGTTACTGCTGGGAGCATGGTGGAGGATATTCAGGTTTTCCCGTTTGACTCCGAAATCAGCTGTATGGTGCAGGGGTTTTATGTGATTGAAGCTGCAGAGCTTGCCGCTGCAGGTAAGGGTCCACAGGAGATCGTTGAGCGCCTTGAGGAGATGAAGAAGAGCATTCGGGCTTATTTCATGGTGGATGATTTATCGCATCTTCAGCGCGGGGGACGTTTATCCAGTGCGCAGGCATTGATCGGCAGCCTCCTGCAGGTGAAGCCGCTGCTCCATTTTGAGGATAAGAAAATTGTTCCGTTTGAAAAGATTCGCACACGCAAAAAAGCGATGAAGCGGATGGTTGATCTTTTCTGGGAAGATGTGAAAAGCGGGGAGCCGTACCAGGCGGTTATTATTCATGCCAATCGTGAAGAAGAAGCGCGCGAGTGGAAGGCTGAGCTTGAAGCGGAATATCCGAATGTTGAGTTTATGATCAGCTACTTTGGCCCGGTCATTGGAACCCATTTGGGTGAGGGTGCGATGGGGTTTGGCTGGGTGAAGAAGTAAGGTTGTGTTTGGGTGCGCCATTCTTGGGATGGCGCAGATTTTTGAGAGGAGTGATGTGGATTTGCAAATAGATTTAGGATTCCTGCAAGTAGAAAGCTTGAATATGCAAATGGCGAACCTAAATCTGCAAATAGATCCGAAAACTTGCAAATAGAACCGAAAAACTTACAAATAGAGATCCAAACTATTTAATCCAGAGGTGAACTAATTGAGATTTACCCCTAATATGACCCCATATCTAAACGGTTTTCCTCCAGAAAGCCTTCAGATATCCTCCATTGACACCATTCCAGAGCCTCCACTCAACGAAAACTACCCATTTAACAAAGAACTCCAGCAAGTCCTCTACGGAAAACAAATTTTACTCGAAAATCTCCTGAATCCACTCAATGAAATCCATCAGCACTTTGAAAATGGCTATATTTCTTACCGAAAAGGAATAACTAAGACCAAAGTCAAGACAGTTTGTGCCAGGTGCGGCAATAAAGAGCGTTCACTGTTCGCAAGTTTTCCCTGTGCCAGATGCGGTGAAAAAGAATGTACTTACTGCCGGAAATGCATCATGATGGGGCGTGTTAGTGAGTGCACCCCTCTCTTCAGTTGGTGCGGTCCTGAGCCTGTTCATGAACGGAAGGAGCATCCCTTAGTATGGGCAGGCACCCTATCACCCGGACAGCAGGTTGCCTCCGACCAGGTAAAGCAGGCTGTGATTGAAAATAAGGAACTCCTCGTATGGGCTGTCTGCGGAGCAGGAAAAACAGAAGTTCTATTTGAAGGAATCAATGCAGCACTCGCCTTTGGTAAAAGAGTGTGCATTGCCACCCCGAGAACAGACGTTGTACTGGAGCTTGGTCCGCGGCTTAAAGCAGTCTTCCCTGGTATTCAGGTAGCTGTCCTCTACGGCGGCAGTGAGGACCGCCATACCCAAGCTCCTTTAACTATCGCAACCACGCATCAGCTCCTCCGCTTTTACAAAGCATTTGACACCGTAATCCTTGATGAAGTGGATGCCTTTCCTTATACGGCAGACGAAAGCCTTCAGTATGCTGTCCGCCAGTCCCGTAAAGAAACCTCCTCTATGATCTATTTAACTGCAACCCCCAGTCAAAATTGGCAAAATGAATGCCACAGCGGAAAAAGGAACTTTGTCACTATCCCGGCTAGATATCATCGTCATCCATTGCCTGTACCGTCTTTCAAGTGGTGCGGAAATTGGGAGAATTCACTAAAAAAAGACAAACTCCCGTCAGCAGTTAGCCAATGGATCAAAAAGAGGCTCGATAACCAGAAGCAGTGCCTGCTCTTCTTTCCGAAAATCGATAAAATGGAAAAAGTCCTCACCATCCTTCGTAAAACCTATCCTAAAATCCAAGCTGTCCACGCGGAAGACCCCGATCGAAAAGACAAAGTCCAAATGATGCGCAATAAAGAGATCCCAATGCTTTTAACAACGACCATCCTGGAAAGAGGGGTTACCTTCCCTAATATTGATGTTGCAGTACTCGGAGCAGAAGACCGCATCTTCACGGAAAGCGCCCTTGTCCAAATTGCCGGCCGGGTCGGCAGAAGCGCTCAATTTCCAAGCGGTGATATTACCTTTTTCCACTACGGCAAAACCGGAAGCATGGTCAAGGCTCAAAAACAAATCATCAAAATGAACACTGAGGCCAAAAAGAAAGGACTGATCGACTATTAATTGCTTAATTTGTCATGGAGAAATCATGTCAGCAGTTAGCTGGACAACTCTCTGGTCGCGGCCAAAAGAGAATCATTTATGCCAGACCTGCATCGATAAACTTCCATTTATCAAAGGCGATACTTGCAGTAAATGCAGCCGGCCTTTCAGCATCCAAGATCCTCAATTTAGAAAAGCCGATCTATGTACAGATTGTCTAAGGTGGAATCAGAATCCAGGGTGGTCAGGGATGTTTGAGAAAAATATTTCTATCTTTATGTACGATGACTTCATGAAAGAAACAATAGCCCGATATAAATTCCGGGGTGATTATATTTTTGCGAAGGCTTTCTCTCCTTTTATAAGGGAAAAGCTGAAAACCGTAGAATTCGACTATCTCGTTCCAATACCTCTCAGTCCTCAAAGGCTTTATGAACGAGGCTTTAATCAGTCTGCTGCACTTATCTATGAGGCAGGCTTTACCGTGATGGAACTGCTGCAGCGAATACACTCAGAAAAGCAATCCAAGAAATCGCGGTTTGACCGAATTCATCTTAATCAGGTCTTCGAGCCGCTAAATCTCAATATCGAAAATAGGAAGATTATCCTGATTGACGATATTTATACAACCGGCTCGACTCTATATCATGCAGCGAAAGTTCTGAAAGAAGGGGGTGCTGCATCAGTATCATCGGTTACATTGGCAAGAGGTTAGCGTTTTGTCAAATTTTACAAAGCTATATTTTTGAAATAGATAGTTATTAGGAAAATAATCCTATGTTAAAATATTCTAATCCAGGGCAAATTTTACGAAAGTAAAAGACGCAAAGCTGCGGGCCTAAAGCAGGTTTCTGCCATGGCAGCCGGGCTGCACAGAAGAAGAACTATTTTCGTTTGCCTTTTTTATTGGAAAGGATGTTTTGAAGTGGACGAAATAATCTCACAGGATGGTGAAAACACCACTAAAGATATGGCTGAATATAGCAGTCAGCAAATGGAATTTACTAAAATAAGAAACAATCTGAACCAGGCTCAGAAGATCGCAAACATTGGAAGCCTGGAGTACGATATTGAAAATGATAAAGGGTTTTGGTCTGATCAGCTGTTTCGGATTTTTGGCCTAAAACCTCAAAATGGCTTTTTTCCAGACTTCAGAATGTATTTAAGTTATCTTCATCCAGACGACCGTCCGGCTTTTGAAGATCAGTTTCAAAAGCTGCTAAACGAAAAGAATAGTGTGGATTTGATATGCCGGATAATCAGGCAGGATGGAGAGGAACGGTATATTCATCATCGTGCGGACTATTTTTCTGAAGAAAGCGGATCACCGAAAATCATTGCAACGATTCAGGATATAACTGAAAAAAGGCGCATGGAAGAAAAGCTCTATGAAAATGAGCGAAAAATAGGACAAATCTATGAAAATCTTGATGTGGGCATTTATTCCGCCGATTTAATAGAAAGAAAGGTAATTCATTTCTCCAGGGGGGTAGAAGGCATTTTCGGGTACACAGCAAGCGAGCTAATTGACAATTTCGATTTATGGGACGAAGTGATCCATCCCGATGACCTGCAAAGTCTGGAAGCCAACCGGGTAAATCTGATACATGGGAAGAGCATTCGCTGCCAATATCGCATTTACCATAAATCTGGTGAGCTTAGATGGGTGAATGATCATAGTATCCCCTATTTAGATGAAAGAGGCGAGCTAATCCGGGTTGATGGCTTTGTAACAGACATTACAGAACAAAAATGGCTTGAAAAGAGAATGAGGCGTATGGCATTTTATGATCATTTGACCGATCTGCCGAACCGCCGGTACTTTGATCAGAAGCTCCAGAGCCTTATTGAAGACGATGAACAACAGAATTTCGTTGTCTTGTTTTTTGATCTGGAACGGTTAAAGCAGATTAATGATACCTTTGGACACTCTTCAGGAGATGAACTTCTTAGGCTTGTTTCACATAGAATTAAGGAGAAGCTAAATTCAGTCTATTTTTCAGCAAGAATTTCCGGTGATCAATTCGCAGTTATTATGGAATATATCCAGGAAAAGGAGGATCCTGCGCAATTAGCAGATTCCATTAATGAAATTTTCTCTGAACCATTCCACATCGACAGCTTTGAGCTTAATATTACCCCATCTATAGGCATTAGTTTATATCCGGATAATGGGAGCACAGCTGATGAATTGATCAGAAATGCGGAATCTTCCCTGTACCATGCCAAGCAGAAAGGGAATAATAGATTCCAGGTTTACCATCCTTCCATGGATATTGAATCTTATAAGCTTTTTACACTTGAACAGGATATGAGAAAAGCCATTCAAAATGATGAGTTTTTTCTTGAATACCAGCCAAGAGTGGATACGAAGACCGGCAAAATAGTAAGTGCCGAAGCTTTATTAAGGTGGAATCATCCGGAATGGGGCAGAGTTTCGCCGCTGGAATTTATACCAGTGGCAGAGGAAACGGGTTTAATCATAAATATAGGTGAATACGTGATAAGGAAAGTATGCAGCCAGATTTACTCCTGGAAGGAACGAGGTTTATCGATTGTTCCGATATCTGTAAACATCTCTCCGCTGAGCTTCTTGAAAAGTTGTCTTGTTTCCACGATAAAAAAGGCGTTAGATGAGAATCACCTTGATGCATCATTCATTGAAATCGAATTGACGGAATCTTCCCTAATCAGCTATTCCGAAAATGTGATTGCAGTGCTTAAAGAGTTGGGAGAAATGGGCGTGAAAATTGCGCTGGATGACTTTGGAACCGGGTATTCCTCCATCACACAGCTGAAGAATTATAAATTTGATGTTTTAAAGATTGATAAAACGTTTATCCAGGCAATGGATAAAAACGCGGAAGATGCAATCATTACAGCCAATCTGATTCAGCTTGCCCATGGGCTGAATATGAAGGTGGTAGCAGAAGGTGTAGAGACCTTTGAACAGTTCTATTCTTTAAGGAAGAATGATTGCGACCAAATACAGGGGTATCTTTTCAGTAAGCCAATTCCGCCTCCGGCCTTTGAGCAGAAACTGTTAATTGGCACCCTGAAGCCGCAAAATATCAAGGAAGACAATGTATTTAAAGGTTTGCGCAAGTATGTTCGAGTCGAATTTCCCTATCCGCTGGAGGCAGAAATGACCATCTTAGAGCTTAACAGCAAACCTGTCAAAATGGGCAGCGCGAAAATCCTGATTGAAGATATGAGTGCAGGCGGAGTAAAATTTGTTTCAAAGATGAAGCTCCCTGTGAGGAAGGATATCATTCTATTAATTGAAACCAAGCTTTTAGGAGAGGTTCTCTCCTTTACCGGAACGATTGTCCGGAAAGATGAAATATCAGATGCTCTGACTAATTATGGATTTCAATTTATTATCGAAGAGGGACCGAGAGCTGAACTAGCAGGGATGCTTGATACTCTGCAGGTACAGCTAGAGCAAAGCCCCTCCGTTCCTGAATCCCGATTCATAGAAACAGCCAGCAGCCATCTGTACTTCGAATAATATTTTTCTATAATTATCCTATTCTTCGAGCTATAATAATTTCATCACAAACTGAGAGAGGAAGAATCATATGGCTGAGTTATCAAACTGCCCGAAATGTGATGCCATTTTTGTCCAAAATCAATTCCGCAATGTCTGTCAGGACTGCTGGAAGGAAGAAGAAAAGGCTTACGAGACGGTTTACCAGTTTATCCGGAAGAGGGAAAATCGGACTGCCAAGATGATGGAGGTTGTGGGAGCGACCGGTGTTGAAGAAGAGCTCATCATAAAGTTCATAAAAACCGGCCGCTTGAAGCTGGCTCAATTTCCAAACCTGGGTTATCCTTGTGACAAATGCGGGACAAGCATCCGGGAAGGTAAGCTGTGCGGCAGCTGTGCAGGGGATTTGAAGAAAGATCTCCAGCAGTTTACCTCTGAAGAAGAACGAAGAAAAGAAGCAGCTCAAAGAGAAAAACACGGCACCTATTTTGCCGTCAATGAAAAAATCAATAGGCGATTCTAAGCTATGTGACTCATTCACATAGCTTTTTCTATGGGCTTATAGATGTATTTTTTGCCAAAGTTAAATTAACATTTAAAGAAACTGAACTTATAGCCGATAATAGACTTAGGGTAATTCGACCGGAAAGAAAGTGAGGGGTACACATGAAAATCAATAACTTTGGTCCTTCAGGCGTGAACCCATACAAACGCCAAATGAACAAGCTTGAAAATGCAGGAAAAACAGCCAGGACGGCATCAGATAAAATCGAAATCAGCTCTACCGCTAAGGAAATGCAGCAGGTATCACAGCTGAGCGAAAACCGCAAAGCCAAGGTAGAAGAGCTTAAAATCCAGGTAGAGAACGGTACCTATAAAATCAATCCAAAAGAAGTCGCGAAAAGCATCGCCAATTTTTATACGAAAAAGTAATGAGGAGGGAATGGCATGTCAGCCGAAGCACTTACTGCAGCGATGGAAAAACTGCTAAAGCTTCATAAAAGCCTTTATGAACTCGCAGTTAAAAAGACAGACATTATTAAGACCGGCGACATGGACGCCCTAAATCAGATGCTGAAGGATGAGCAGACTCATATTGCCGCTATCGGCCGATTGGATAAAGAGCGGGAAAAGGCAGCGAAGGCGATAGCACCTATGCTTGAGAGTCCTACAGTTTCCGATTGCTTAAATATCCTCACGCAGCATGATCGCTTCAAGCTTGAGGTCATCACGAAGGAGCTTGCTGAGCTGGTATATGAACTGAAAGAGCAGAACTTCCTAAACCAGCAGCTTGTTCATCATTCGCTTCAGTTTGTAAATGTATCTATGAATCTTTTAAGGCCGCAGCCTGAAACAATGAACTACGGCCCGCCTGCCAAAAAGACTTCAGAAAAAATAAATTCAGGAATTTTCAACTCGAAAGTTTAGCAGAACGGAGGAACAAACATGCGTTCAACTTTCATGGGACTCGAAACAGCCCGCCGCGGCATGTTCACCCAACAAAGTGCTTTATATACAACCGGACATAATATTTCAAATGCGAATACGCCAGGATATACCAGGCAGCGGATTAACTTTTCACAGACTGAGCCATATCCTGGTGCTGGGCTTAACCGTCCGCAAATTCCAGGGCAGATGGGGACAGGGGTAGAAGCAGGATCGGTCCAGCGTATTCGTGAAGGATTCCTGGATATGCAATATCGTACTGAAAGCACAAAAATGGGCTATTATGGTGCGATGAGTGAATCCCTGACTAAAATGGAAGAAATCATGAATGAGCCATCTGAGAATGGTCTGCACAGCACCCTTGAAAAGTTCTGGAATGCTATTCAGGATTTATCAAGCCATACAGAGAATACGGGTGCAAGGGATGTAGTTGCCGCAACCGGTCAAATGGTCGCTGATACACTGAACTATTATTATAATTCCCTGACAAGAGTCCAGGAAGATATCGGAAGCCAGATTAACGTTAAGGCGGATGAAATTAATGCCATTGTTGCTCAAATCAATACGCTGAATAAGCAGATTGCATCGGTAGAACCGCATGGCTATCTGCCGAATGATCTATATGACCAGCGGGATGTGCTGGTGGATAATCTATCAAAGCTGGTTAATATAAAGGTATCTAAGGTTATTCCGAATGATTACGGTAATGCCCAGAAAATAGCGGATGGGCTTTATAATATTGAAATTGTCCAGCAGGATGGAAAGTCATTCGAGCCTCCGATTCAATTGGTTCCTGTAACTAAGGAGGCAGGAATTAAGGATGTAAACAAGCTTGAGGTTGAAAAAAGCAGTGATGGCTTTATTTCCAGCTTAAAGATAGGATCAGAAACTATTAATGACTTCAGTAAATTATCCGGAGAGCTTGCAGGATTAGTTAAGAGCTTTGGTTATGAATCTGGTGGCGAAGCTAAAGGGGTTTACCCTGAAATGCTGGATAAACTGAATAAAATGACAGAGGCTTTTGCGAAAGAGTTTAATAAGATTCATCGTGAAGGTTTTTCGCTCGGGGCTGATGATCCATCTGGTTTGGACTTTTTTGAATATACTGCAGGAAATGCGGCTCAATCGATTAAAGTTAAGCAGGAAATATTGGATGATTCCTCAAAAATTGCGGCAGGTTCAGCTAGCGGTGCTTCAGGCGATAACGGAAATGCTCAGCTGCTCGCTGATTTAAGAAAGAAAAGCTTCAGCAGCTATGAATCACTAAGTCCTGAAGAAAGGGCTAATTTAAATGGCAGCCTTGATTCGTATTATTCCGGACTTATCGGCCGGCTGGGCGTCGATTCACAAAGTGCCCAAAAAGATCTAAGGAACTCTGCCATTTTGGCTGCCTCTGTTGAGCAGAACAGGCAATCTGTCAGTGCCGTGTCATTAGACGAAGAAATGACCAATATGATTAAATTCCAACATGCATACAACGCTTCAGCAAGAAATATTACTGTGGTTGATGAAATGCTCGATAAGATCATCAACGGCATGGGCGTTGTAGGCAGATAAAGGGTGAAATAAAGTGCGAGTAACGCAATCAATGCTATCAAATAACATGCTTCGAAACTTAAGCAACAGTTACAGCAGACTGGACAAGCTGCAGGATCAAATTTCCACCCAGAAGAAATTCACCAAGCCATCTGACGATCCGGTTGCTGCAATGATGGGGATGAACTATCGTACGGATTTGAACCGGATTCAGCAATATACCCGCAATATTGGAGAAGTTAGAAACTGGGTCGACAGTACAGATGATGCCCTGGATAAAGGGGTTCTGGCCCTCCAGCGAATCAGGGACCTGACTGTTCAAGCAAGCAACGGCACGCTGGAAGGAGATCAGAGGAAAGCAGTTGCTGAAGAAGTAAAACAGCTTAAAGAGCATCTGCAGAATCTAGGCGATACACAAGTTGGCGGAAAATATATTTTCAATGGCAATGAGACAAATGTACGTCCATCTGAGTCAGGTTTTCAGAGTGGAACCATCGAGCTTGAGGTTTTTTCAGGCATCAAGATTCCTGTCAACACGGAAGGAAAAGCATTGTTTGGGGACATGCTCAGTGATGATGGAGATATCCAAAAACTAATCACAGCTCTTGAATCGAATGATCCAGCTGTTGGGGATATGCTAAAGAATATTGATAAGAACATAGATACTTTCTTGTCTGCCCGTGCACAAATTGGCGCCAAACAGAATCGGGTCGATTTGATGGAGGACCGCCTTTCCCAGCAGGAAGTCTTCTCAACGAGAATCCTTTCCGATAATGAAGACATCGATATGGAGAAAGCCATCATCGAGCTCACAACCCAGGAAAGCATCCATCGTGCTGCACTAAGTGTGGGGGCAAGGATCATACAGCCATCCCTGACTGACTTTTTAAGATAATCAGTGAAAAGCTATCCATCAGTGATAGCTTTTTTTCATAAGAGAGGTGCTTATCATGAACCTTCCGCAGATTAGACTGGAATCCAATTTTATCAAAATGGGTTTAAGGATAGAAAAACCGGTACAGGAGATCGAACAGCCCACTGCCATCCAATCTATCCAGCAGCCAAAGGCCATCCTGGAAATTGAAACAATCCCAGGAAAGCTGACGATCGACCAGACCAAAGCACGCGAAGACGTCGACCTAAAAAATGTCGGCAGAAGAATAGAAGAATTTGCCCAAAATGGCTACCAGGATTGGCTAAAAGGAATGGAGAGAAGAACTGCGCAGGGAACAGAGCTGATGAAAATTGAAAACGGCGGCAATCCAATCGCCTATCAGGCCAAGGAAAACAGTGAAGGTCCTCCTAAACAGTTCAATATTGGCTGGGTACCTTCTCACAATAGTGTAAAGATTCAATACGAACCAGCCAAAGTCAACATCGAAGCCCTGCCGCAAAAGCCAAAGATAGATGTCGAAATCAGAAAACCGGTTCATACCTATACACCTGGTAAAGTCAGCACAGAAATTCTTGAAAAAAACAGCCTAAATATTGATTTTATCAATCTGACAATATAGCAATGAGGTGAAAAGATGAAGATCCAAACAAAGTTTCATGGTAAGCAGGAGATAAATAAGGATGACATTATTCATTTTCCGTCTGGGATACCGGGATTTTTAGATGAGAAGGAGTTTTTTATTTTTCCTCTTGAAGGGACAGACCTATTTGTGCTGCAGTCAGTAAAAACTTCTGAGATAGCTTTTATCGTAACTGATCCGTTTGTACTTTTTCCGGAGTATGAGTTTGATTTGCAAGTAGAGGCATTGGAAAAACTGGGTATCCAAAAAGAAAAAGATGTGGCGACCTTTGCGATTTTGACAGTAAGAGAGCCATTCGAGGAAACAACAGCTAATCTACAGGCTCCACTAGTCATTAACCAAACAAAAAAGCTGGGAAAACAAGTCATACTTAATCACACATCTTACCAGACCAAGCATAAAATCATAAAACCTGAAGAACAGGGGGAGAGATAATGCTTGTCCTCACAAGGAGACTGAAAGAATCGATCATGATTGGTGATGATATTGAGATCTCAATTCTCTCCATCGAAGGTGACCAGGTAAAGCTGGGCATCAGCGCGCCGAAAAATGTTGATATACATAGGAAGGAAATATACTTATCTATTCAGCAAGAAAACAGCAGTGCAACTCAAACAGAAGCTAGTGCTATCGAAAGTCTAAGTAACTTTTTTAAAAAGAAATAAAAAACTTTTCCAAACCATTAAACACCTGTCAAAATAAGTCGATATAACTATTGTAAAGCTGAACAGCAAAAAGGCGGCCGACTTTTCTGCTGGTTAGTAAAACAACCACATGGATGTGGGACATGTACTCAAGGAGGAAGTAAAACAATGAGAATTAATCATAATATTGCAGCGCTTAATACTTATCGTCAGTTGAATAGTGCTTCAACAGCGCAAGGTAAATCAATGGAGAAATTATCTTCAGGTCTTCGTATTAATCGTGCTGGAGATGATGCTGCAGGTCTAGCAATTTCTGAAAAAATGCGTGCTCAAGTACGTGGATTAGATCAAGCATCAGCGAATGCTCAAGACGGTATCTCCATGATTCAAACAGCTGAAGGTGCTTTAAACGAAACACATTCAATTCTTCAACGTGTACGTGAATTGGCTGACCAATCTGCGAACGGTACCAACACTGCTGACGACCGTAAAGCGATTCAGGATGAAGTAACACAGTTAAAGTCAGAAATCGACCGTATTGGTAATACTACCGAGTTTAATACTCAAAAATTATTGAATGGTAACTTGAAATCAGCCGGTGGTGCTTCTGTTGGACAAAATACAACAACAAGTGCAATTGTTGCGAAACAAACATCAGGAAATATTTCTGGAGCGGTAACTAACGCAACTGCTGGTACAGATTTTGTAGCTGAAACAATAAAAGTTGATGGGACAGACATAACTGTTAATTGGCAGAATTTAAGTTCAGAAGAACAAGCTGTACTGACTGCAGCTGATACTGATGCAAATTCTATGCAGAAGGCTGCAGAACTAATTGGTAGAAAAATTAATGAAGCTATTGATGCTTCTGGTAAAAATATTGCACATGTCAATGCTTACAGTGATGGAACAAACTTAGTTGTTGAAAGTGGTACTAAAGGTACTGATTCAAAAATAGCTGCCGGAAGTGCCGGTATTTTAAAAGCTATGACAGGTGGTTCAGCTACTCCAACAGATGGAACAAGTGTTTATAATGGAACAGCTGTGGCGACTACTGATTTGTATAATGTAAATATTAATGGAGTTAATATGGAAGTAACACCTGGTGCTGCTTATGGCAATGGTGATGATATGTCCGACATAGCTACTCAAATGCAGACTGATATTAATACTGCTATAGCTGCCGCCAATGGTGTATCAGGTGCTTCATCTTCCGCAGACCCAGGTTTTATTGCGGATGTTAAGGTAAATATAACTGCAGATGGTAGATTCGAGATTATCAGTGAAAGTGGTCCAGTATCATTTAGTGATAAACCGGGTGCATCGGCTGTATCAGACTTGGGATTAAGCCAAGCACAGACCGAAGCTGGTGGTAGCGGAGGAATGACATTCCAAATCGGAGCAAATAAAGGACAAACCATTACATTTGGAATTAATGATATGCGCTCCGCTGCACTGGGTATTTCAGGTGTCGATGTATCTACACAGTCAGGTGCTTCAAGTGCCCTTGAAAGTTTAGATAAAGCAATTAAATCAGTATCATCTGAGCGTTCAAAACTTGGCGCTGTGCAAAACCGCTTAGAGCACACAATCAACAACTTGAACACATCTTCTGAAAACCTAACTGCTGCGGAATCTCGTATCCGTGACGTAGACATGGCTAAAGAAATGATGGCTCAAACTAAGAACTCTATTCTTTCTCAAGCAGCACAAGCAATGTTGGCTCAAGCAAATCAACAACCACAAGGAGTTTTACAACTTCTTCGTTAATTTTAGAAAATTATGAAAGGTACTCTAGCTTTGCTAGGGGCCTTTTTTATGTCCATCTAATTTAGAAATTTCCTTCACTTCCAAACTCCATCTTAACAATCCAAAACTCATACCGATATAAAACCTAAGAAGTTATTTAATATAGGTAGGGGATTATAATGATAGAACGCGTATCAACTCAAAATATCTCTCTTACAGCTAGATTAATACATACCAATGAAAATTCAAGTGAATTCCACAGAAAAGAAGTAAATAAAGAAATACCTGTTCTGCCAAAACTAAGTGGCCAAATAAAGGAAGAGCAGTTGACAGAAGTAGTCATTAGTATGAACGAGTTCTTACAGGCTTCCCATACGTCGTTAAAATTTGTTCTTCATGAAGAGTTAAATGAGTATTACGTAACATTAGTTGATGACCTAACCCAGGAAGTAGTAAAGGAAATCCCATCAAAGAAAATGCTGGATATGTACGCAGCCATGACGGAATTTGTTGGGCTGATGGTAGATAAGAAGATTTAAAGGAGGAGTTCACAATGGTAAGAATCGGAGGTCTGGCGAGCGGAATGGACATTGACCAGCTTGTATCAGATCTAATGAAGGCAGAACGGATGCCATTAGATAAATTGAAACAGAAAAAGCAGGTTTTAGAATGGCAGCGGGATGATTACCGGGCAATGAATTCATTGCTTTTGGATTTTAGAAGTGAATTAACAAAGATGAAACTAACTACTAGTTATCGAGCTAGACTGGCGACTTCCTCAAATGAAGCAATGGTTATGGCCACAGTAAGCAGTGCAGCCAGCCAGTCTTCTTACTCGATTTCGAAAGTAACACAGCTGGCAAGTGCTGAGACTCGTGTAAACGGCGGCAGCATTTCTGCGGATGGAAAATCTATAGATCCTAGCAAAAGCCTTTATGCACAGGAAAGCAGTTTTATGTATAAAGGCAATCATACAGATTCAAATGGAAACACTGTCGCGAGTGCGTGGAAAAATGGTGCCGTTTTAACTAAAAATATTGATGTGACCGATCCAGCTGTCATTAATTTCGGAGATATGTCCAAGGTGGATCTAAGTGAACTTAGCTCCTGGAGTGTAAAGGTCAATGGGGTAGGGTTTAATGCGCTGAGTGAGGCAGAACTGAGTGCAGCGAACCGTCCTTTAAAAGAGAATGAAGTGCTGGTAAAAGAAGATGGAACCCTGCAATTCGGTAAGGAACCTGCAAAGGGAAGTGTCATTAAGATTGATTATGTGGCTGCTGAACGGACGGGTTCACACGCTATTTCAAGCAGCACTTCTTCCATTCAATTGGCACAAGGTGCCTTGAACGAAGTGAAAAGCATTAAGATAAAAGAAACAACGTCCGGAACGACCACTGAGAAAACTTTTTCAATGGGCAATATCGTAAATGGAGAAAGAGAAATACTCGATGATGCCAATAAAGTGGTAGGCACCCTTAACTATGATACAGGAAAAATCACATTTAATGCTGATATGAAAAAGCCGGCAGAGGGATCTAGTACAACGATGAGCCTGGAGATAGCCTATGACCACAAATACACTGCTTTTTCCGTAGATACCTCTACCTCTAAAGGGGAGCGTCATGATTCTTTCCTTATTTCAGGCAGCGAGTCTCTGAATAATGTCATCAGTAAAGTCAATGCTTCAAGCGCTGGTGTGAATATGTTCTTTGACAGTGCTACTGGTCAAATGACGATGACCCGCAAAGAGACAGGTGATTTTAATAAAATTGGAGCTGAGATCACGACAAGCGGCAGCTTTCTGAATGATGTTCTGCGCTTTAAAGGGGCTGCGGTCAAAGAAGAAGGAAGAAACGCTGAATTCGTGATTAATGGATTGGCTACAAATCGGAGCTCAAATACATTTGAAGTTAACGGTGTTACCTTTACTCTTAAGCAGACGTTTGAAGATCAGCCGGTCAGCATCAATGTCAGCAATGATTCCACAAAGGTTTTTGATAATATTAAGGCATTTGTGGATAAATACAATGAAATGATCGATAAAATCCAGAAAAAAACGGGTGAAGAGCGTTATAGAAGCTACACCCCATTAACCGATGAGCAGCGTGAGCAGCTTTCGGACAAACAGCAGGAGCAATGGGAAGAGAGAGCGAAAAGCGGTCTTTTGCGCAAGGATTCTACGCTTCAGTCTGTTTTATCAGGGATGCGAATGAACTTTTACCAGCCCGTATCGAATGATCTTGTTTCTCCTCTTTATAATCAGCTGGCCAGTATCGGCATTAAAACGACCAGCAATTATTTAGAAGGCGGTAAGCTTGAAATTGATGAAGCCGCCCTGAAAAAGGCAATCGAAGATGATCCTGTGTCTGTTGAGAATCTTTTTAGAGGAGAAGGACAGACAGACGGGCAAAGAGGGATTGCCCACAGGCTTTATGATACCGTGAACGCTGCGATGGATAAATTGAAGACAAAGGCCGGAAACAGCTTTTTAACCAATCAGCAGTTTACCATCGGCAGGGAACTCAATGATGTAGGAAAACGGATTGATAGCTTTGAAAGTAAATTAAAGCAAGTTGAAGACCGCTACTGGCGCCAATTCACCGCCATGGAAAAAGCGATCCAGCGGTCCAATGAGCAGTCCATGTTCCTCATGAACCAATTTGGCGGCATGTAATAAAAAGGAGTGTTACAAATGGCAGTAAGCAATCCATACCAATCATATCAGCAAAACTCAGTGAATACAGCATCTCCGGGAGAGCTGACACTGATGCTATATAACGGCTGCCTGAAATTTATCCATCAGGCGAAAAAAGCCATCATGGACAATAACATTGAGGCAAAAAACACCAATATCCAGAAGGCGCAAAATATTATTCAAGAGCTGATGGTGACGTTGAATATGGATGTAGAGGTTTCTCAAAACATGATGTCTTTATATGATTATATGAACCGGAGACTGATGGAGGCGAATGTCAAGAATGAGGCAGCTATTCTTGATGAAGTCGAGGGCCTTGTATCCGAATTCCGTGATACCTGGAAGGAAGTCATCCAGGTCAATCGCCAGAAGCAATTCTCCCAAGGCGGCACAGTGTAGTGAGTTCGGTACAAAGTTTTTATGATTTAACCCTCAGGCTTATCCAAACTCTGGAACATCTAAATCTTGACCGTGATGCAAAAATGAATGAGGTCGACATCCTGCTTGAAAAACGCCAGCAGGCAATGGCTGGCATAGCTCCTCCATATACAGATACCGAAAAGGATCTGGGAGCCAGGCTGATCAGCCTCAATGCAAAAGTCACCCAGCTGATGACAAGGGAAAAGCTGTTTATTCAAAAAGACATCAAAGACTTAAGCGTAAAAAAGGAATCAACCGGAAAATATGCAAATCCCTATCAATCCATGGCAACGGACGGCATGTTTTATGATAAAAGAAAATAGGTGACTAACTTTGTTGACTCTGACCGAAGAGCAGTATGTTTTTATGAAGGAATACAGCGATCTATTATATACCATTGATGAGGCTTTTGATTATATCGTAAAAAGTTTTAGCGATTTCAGTAAAACAGAGGGAGATCGGCTTCTTGGTGATGTTTTTCAGGCATTCCCTCAAGTCGCGTCAGCTCATGAACAGCTTAGCCATCTTGTTCAAGGCAATCAGACGATGCTAAAGGCTATTGCTGATATTAGTGCAGTAGCTGATCAGGCTGAACTCCTTATTCAGAACTTTGACGATCTTCCCGTTAGACAGGAGATCATTTCGAAAAAGCTCTATCCTGCTTTTGCACAGTGGCATAAAAATATTCAGCAGGAATTAAATCCATATATTCAGTCCTAAATGCGATAAGGCATAAATAGCCAGGAGGTGTTCCCTTGGATATCCCCTTAATGTCTATGGTCTTATCCCAAGGCCAGGTCCAGCAGCAGGCATCCATCTCGCTCATGAAAAAAGCCATGGATCAAGCAGAGGGAAATGCAGAATTTATTAATAAGATGATGAGCGGTTCTCACATACAGGCCCTCCAGCACGCAGTCCAGCCCCACTTGGGCGGCAATATTGATATAAAAGGATGAGCAGCAAAAGGAGCTGCTCGTTTTTTTATATACGTCACCAATTCGACAAATATTATCAATCTTTTTATCAGTTTCAGCAGGAGTTTTTAGGGGTAAAATAGAAATATAAATACATAGTCTTAATATACTTTTAAGACTAGGCATTTCCTTTTCAGACATTACTGGTGATTTTCACAGTAAACGCTATTGAAAAGGCTGTCATTGTATAATGAGAAGGAGGAGTTCACGTATGAATTACAACATTCGTGGTGAAAACATTGAGGTAACTCCAGCAATTAGAGAGTACGTAGAGAAGAAAATTGCTAAGTTAGAAAGGTATTTTACTGAAACTCCTGATGCAAATGTACATGTAAATTTAAAAACGTATAACAATAACCGTTCTAAAGTGGAAGTAACGATTCCGATGCCGAATCTGGTTCTTCGTGCAGAGGAAGATCATGATGATATGTATGCAGCGATTGATCTGATTACAGATAAATTGGAGCGCCAAATCCGCAAACATAAAACAAAGGTGAACCGCAAATTCCGTGAAAAAGGCAATCTGACGGCTGTGTTTGCAGCGTTGGAAAATGAGATAGAGGCGCCGGAAGCGGAAGATGAGGATAACGACCTTGAAGTTGTCCGCCAAAAGAGCTTCGACCTGAAGCCAATGGACAGTGAAGAGGCAATCCTGCAGATGAACATGCTGGGCCACAGCTTCTATGTGTTCACGAATGCAGAATCTAACTTAACTAATGTAGTGTACAAGCGTAAAGATGGCCGCTACGGTTTGATTGAAGCGCAATAATAAAACGTGAAAACCCCGCTGCTAAGGCGGGGTTTTCGTTTGTTTGGGTTCACTATTGGGCTATTTGCAGGAATTGGTCTGCTATTTGCAAATTCGCCGTTCTATTTGCAGAAATGCCGAAGTTATTTGCAAGAATTATACTTCTCTTTGCAGGTTTTCCCGACCTAATTGCATCGTTCACAATTTCAGTAAAACGACGCTTCCAAAAATCCGCCTAAATCGTAAACTTCTCCAATTCCCTTTCCATAACTCCAGTCATTTCCTTCAGCTGCTCTACTTTCACCATAACCTGCTCAAACGCGCGAAGCTGTTCCTCGGTAGACGCTGAGATTTCCTCAGTTCCGGCAGCCGTTTCTTCGGTTACCGCTGAAATATTTTCCACAGCGCTAATGACCTGCTGGCTCATATCACTGGAGGTTTTCATATCTTCAACCAATTTCTCCAGATGGCTGTGAATGCCTGAAACATGTCCGGAAATGGTTTCAAAGACTTGTTCTGTCTCGCTCATCGATTGGGATTGCTCTTTTGAAAGGGCATGTCCCTGCTCGGTGGCATTGTAAATATTGTTGATGCCATTTTGGATGTTGCTGACCATCGAGGCGATCAGATCTGTTGCTTTGGAAGAGGAATCGGCGAGCTTCCGGACTTCTTCCGCCACCACCGCAAATCCTTTACCTGCTTCACCTGCACGGGCTGCTTCAATAGCCGCATTTAAGGCCAGCAGATTTGTTTGATCCGCAATATCTTTAACCGTGTTGGCTGCCCCTTCAATTTCCTTGGTGAACTGGGCAAATTCACTGACAGAACTTCTAATATGGTTAGACGAACTGGAGATCTCTTCAGCAAGTCTCATTTGTTTTTCTAAAGACACTCTGCCTTGATCAACAGACTCCAATGCCTGTGTGCTTTGTGTGGCGCTTTGCTCGCTGGAATGGTGAACAGCTGAAAATTGTTCGCCCATTACGCTCATTAACTCGGCGGTTGCCTGAACGTCTTCAGAAATGGCTTGGCTTCCTCTAGCCAGTTCATCCGTTGAAACAGCCACCTGGCTGCTGCTTTCATTTAAGCTGTGCATATAGGAAGCCACATCCTCGGCAAATCCTTTTACATTTTGGCTGACTTCTTCAATGGATTGCACAGTTCCTTTTAAATTCACCACCATTTTTGAGAAGGCCTCCGTTAGTTTATCAACTTCATAGCGGCTGTTCTCTTTAAAGGAAAGCTGTGATAAGTCTGCTGTTAAATCTCCCTCTGAAATTTTCTCTGCCTTTTCTACAATCGCATTAATTGGTTTTGTAATCTTTCTGGCAGCCATCCATGAGAAGATAGCAGATAACAAAATAAGCAGCACGCTTCCTATAAGGGAGGAATTCGTGATAAAGGCGATTTTCTGGCTGGTCTCCTGAAGAATGCCTTCATACCATTCATTTGTACGCTTCTTTAATAGGTGCATATCATTTAAAATGCCGGATATTCTTATGCTCTGGCGCTTGATTTCCGCTTTGTTTCCCTTGTTGAAGGCTTCGGTAGAAACTTCCGACAGCTCCGCATATTTTCCTTCAATGCTGCCGATGATTTTTTTATGCCCGGGAACTGAGGCAACCGAAGAGAGGGAAGCCAGACTTTCCTGAACTTCTGTCATCATGGTTAGTGCCTGGTCCTTGTTGGCGTCACTTGAATTGTAGGTATAGTTGGCAAGCGACTGGCTTGTCACTACCAGGCTTTGCTCCAGGTCCTTCACTTTCAGAAGAAGGTCCACATCATCTTTAGCGGAGCTTTGAATGTTTAACGTCTGGTATATGATAAAGCCTATCATGCTGACCGATAGCACGAGCGGGATCAGCGTGGCAATAATAAGGCGGTTTCGTAATGTCATCTTGGATGCTCCTTTATTCAGCTGTTACTGTGATTTTTCCATTGATTATGTCTTCAGTTGCTTTTTTCAATGCAGCTTTCTGCTCCTCTGTTAAGGAGATTACGCGTATTTCAGAAAGGCCGACACCGTTTTCTGCCAGTCCCCATACATAAGATGAAGCCTCGATTTTTCCACTTTCCTTCAATTCTTTAGCTAAGTTAAAAACAGCAATGTCGATGTTTTTGACCATCGATGCGGCAACGGCTTTTTCAGCAACAAAATATTGGTCGGAATCGACACCGCCGGCAAGCACGCCTTTTTCTTCCGCTTTTTTCAGTGCGCCAAAGCCGGTGAATCCGGCAGCAGGGTAGATAAAATCGGCACCCGCAGCAATTTGCTTCTCAGCTATTTCCTCACCCAGAGCAGCATCTCCAAATGTTCCGGCATATTCTGTCAATATTTCTATTTTCGGATTGAAGTGCTTGGCACCTTGAATAAATCCATTCTCAAAATGGTGGATGACAGGCACATCAACACCGCCGATAAAAGCTAGTTTGCCCGATTTGCTTGTCATGGCAGCAAGCATCCCGACAAGGAAGCTGCCTTCATGCTCCTTAAAAGTAAGTGATACCACATTATCAAGCTCGGATACGGCATCAATAAGCAAAAATTGCTGATCTGGATATTTCTTTGCCGCCTTTTCGAGTGCTTCCTGAGCGGAAAAGCCCAGCCCGATGACAAGGTCATGATCTCCTTTGACCAGCTCTTCAAGCGGCTTTTCAAAATTTCCGTCCGGGGCTTCTTTGTAATCAAACAGAATGCCCAGCTCATCACGCGCTTTTTCCAGGCCCCGGAAGGCAGAGTCGTTGAAAGACTCATCTCCCAGGCCTGTATCAGATAGGAGAATGCCAATTTTATATTCTTTATTTTGTTTTGTGCTTTGTTCAGAGGCAGAGCAGGCTGCCAGAAGTAAACTGAATAGAAGCAGAATAGGTAGTAGTTTTTTCAAAGTAAACCTCCATGTTGTAGTATTTCGCCTTACCTATTATCGGCAGAAAGACGGAGGTCTTAAGTCTGATGTCAGACCCTGACTCAAAAAGTTGGCAAAATAAAAAAGCCTGCATACCACAGGCTTCAACATCATTCTTCCAGGACCTTATATTTTTGCTTCAATGACTCCGGTGCCATTTTCACCATTTGCTGAAGGACAAAGGATGTAATCACAATATCGTCCGTAAAGCCGAAGATCGACAGGAAGTCAGGCACAAGATCGAGCGGCAGAAGGATATAAAGAAGTCCGGCCGCAACAGGAAAAAGCTTTTTACCGGCTGATACTTCCCTTGAGAGAAAGTAATCCCTCAGGAAGGGCAGGAACCTCCAAAACTTGAATACAAATTTGATGCGTTTGAGAAACTTCATTTAGTTCACCTTTTTCTAGTTCATTCGCTGAAAGGAAACTGCCACCTGAATGCGGGGCGGATTTTTCACCTCAAGTGTGGCAACTGATAGATAGCTTGTTTCAAGTATGCTTCAAAAAGTAAATAGAATTAACCACTTTTGCAAAGTGTTCAATTAGGTATAAATCTCCTCTTTTTATAATTTGTATGGTTAAGAGGGGACATGTTACACTCGTATACTTCCTCCTTAGGAGTGGTTATCGAATAATCGTGATTTTATCCAGGTCGGCGCTTTTGACGCCTTCGTTAAAAATCAATCTTGTTTTAAATTGAAAAATCCGGTTTGGTGCAGAGCAGGGAATGTCTTCAGGCAGCTGGAAGTTAAAGTCCATTTTGTTGGTTTCTTCTGATTCAATGACTTTGGTGGATAGAATGGTCGATGTTCCGATCACTTCCTCCTTCTCTTCGTCAGGTGACGCCATGACCAGGTCACACTCAATTCGCTTAATCTGCTGATCAATGGTACCTCCTTCAATCAGGAAGGTTCCGCTCACATTTTCACCCGGCGTATATTGAAGCTTTGGCAGCTGCAGATCAATTTTTGCAGAACCTATTCCAAGCATTGACATATATTTTCGTAGAATCAACAACGATCTCTCCTCTAATTTTATAGGGGGGAGCTGCTCGCTCACACCACAGTTTTTTTCTGTTTCCTTCTTTACGTACTAATAATGATAAAGTTTCAAGTAATTTTCCTTCTACCTATTCCTCCATTTTATAAAGTAAAACGTAAGGCGGTGCGGGCCTGTATACAAAAAGGGCCTTTACCACGGTGGTAAAGGCCCATAAATAAAGACCTCTACCGAATTTGGTAAAGGTCTTGCTAACAATTGTTTAGATTGCCAACAAAGCCGAGAGCATTTGCTCCGTAATGACGACTCTGCTGTAAAAGCTACTCCCCTTTAGGAGAACTATTCAATTTATAGCTAAATCATATTGTATATCTTACACTTTGTCAATATTTCAACATTAGTTTAGTTTTCCGAAATAAATACTAACATAATATTTATATAATTTGATATAATCAGAATTAATTATTTTAACACTTTAATACAGAGGTGAACTCCATGAACTTTGATTTCCACAGCCACCCATACCCATCGCAGCGAACGACCGTCATGGCGAATAACGGCATGGTGGCAACTTCCCAGCCGCTTGCGGCACAGGCTGGATTAGATATGATGAAAAAAGGCGGAAATGCCATAGATGCAGCAATCGCAACAGCAGCTGCCCTTACTGTCGTTGAACCGACATCAAACGGAATCGGCGGCGATGCATTTGCACTTGTCTGGACCAAAGGGGAACTGTATGGGTTGAATGCAAGCGGCCCTGCTCCAAAGTCCATTTCCATAGAAGCTTTAAAGGAAAGAGGCTTCGAAAAAATGCCGACGCACGGCTGGATGCCGGTTACAGTGCCTGGAGCACCATCCGCATGGGCTGAGCTTTCCAGGCGATTCGGCAAGCTTCCGTTAAAAGATGTCCTTCAGCCCGCAATTAATTATGCTGAAAAAGGTTATCCTTTAACACCAATTCTCGGCAAGTACTGGCAGTATGCTTATAAAAGGTTCAAGCAGATTCTGACGGATGATGAATTCCAGCATTGGTTTGAAACCTTTGCTCCAGATGGCAGGGCTCCTGAAGTTGGTGAGATCTGGCGCTCTGAAGGGCATGCTGCCACTTTAAGAGCCATTGGCGAAACGGATGGCGAGAGCTTTTACCGCGGGGAAATTGCTGAAAAAATCGATGCTTATTCCAAGAAATATAATGCATTCCTATCAAAGGAAGACCTCGCAGCTTACAAGGCGGAATGGGTTGACCCCATCAAAGTTCATTACCGCGGATATGATGTCTGGGAAATCCCTCCGAACGGCCAGGGTCTTGTCGCACTTTTAGGCTTAAATATCGCAAAAGGTTTTGAATTCCGGGATAAAGAAACGGTGGATACATATCACAGACAAATAGAAGCGATGAAGTTAGCTTTTACAGACGGCAAGGCATTTATTACAGATCCTGCGGAAATGAAAGTGACAGTTGAAGAATTGCTATCAGAGGAATACGGTGAATCGCGTCGCAGTGAGATTGCCGGCGAAGCTCTGACACCTGAGCCTTACCAGCCGCCGCGCGGAGGTACTGTTTATCTGGCGACAGCAGACAGCGAAGGTAATATGGTTTCCTTCATCCAAAGTAACTATATGGGCTTTGGATCCGGGCTTGTCGTTCCTGGAACGGGAATTGCCCTTCAAAATCGCGGACACGATTTCTCTCTTGATCCGGAGCACCATAATGCACTGAAGCCCGGCAAGAAAACGTACCACACGATAATACCTGGATTCCTGACAAAAGACGGAGAAGCAGTGGGACCGTTCGGTGTGATGGGAGGCTATATGCAGCCGCAGGGACATATGCAGGTGGTCATGAATACAGTGGATTTCCACTTGAATCCGCAGGCAGCCCTTGATGCGCCAAGATGGCAGTGGATTGAAGGGAAAAAGGTCCAGGTGGAACCGCACTTCACTAATCATATTGCACAGGCTTTGGTGCGCAAAGGCCATCAAATCGAGGTAACCGTTGATACAGGCGGATTCGGCCGAGGCCAAATTATCTGGCGTGATCCGAAAACAGGTGTGCTTATGGGCGGAACAGAGGCGCGCACAGACGGATCTATCGCCGCCTGGTAATAAAAAATGAGGAAGCAGCGCGCATATAAGAGTAAAATAAACATATAAAAGGAATTGGGGAGCGGAAGAAATGACCGCTCCTTCAACCTGCTTTTTTGGGATGCAAGCTGAAAAGGGACATGGCTTGTCTAAGCAATTGGTTAGAGGATGTGAACACATGAAACAAAAGGAGATTTTCATTGCGTTTTTTCGGTCGGGCATTTTGGGTTTTGGCGGCGGGCCTTCTGCCATTCCGCTAGTTCATAAAGAGGTTGTGGATACCTTTAAATTTATGGATTCAGACGAGTTTGGAGATATATTAGCCCTCGCCAATGCGCTGCCCGGACCTATTAATACAAAAATGGCGGGATATATCGGCTATCGGGTAGGCGGGTTTCTGGGAATGCTGAACGCGCTGATAGCTACAATGGTCCCAACCATCATTCTTATGATTGTTCTTTTAACAGCATTAAATAACTTAAAGGATCAGCCATGGGTTGCCGGCATGACAAAGGCGGTCGTTCCCGTTGTTGCTGTTATGCTGGCCACTTTAACCTGGGATTTTATTAAAAAGTCTACAAAGTCATCACTCGGCTGGGTTTGGACATTTCTTTTTGTAGCGGCCAGCTTGGTTCTTATCGAATTTGTGAATATTCATCCTGGAATTATTATATTTATTGCACTGGTGACTGCCCTTCTGAAAAAGGATGCTGCAGAAAAAAATGAAGCTAAAAAGGAGAGGAATCCGGCATGATATATGTACAGATTTTCCTGGCATTTTTCATCCCCGGAATCCTTGGATACGGCGGGGGACCTTCGTCCATTCCCTTGATTGAACATGAAGTGGTAGACAATTATGAATGGATGACAACGAATGAATTCAGTGAAATGCTGGCAATGGGCAATGCACTGCCAGGTCCAATTGCAACAAAAATGGCAGGCTATATTGGCTATGAGCAGGGAGGGGTTCTTGGATCTATAATTGGTGTATTTGCAACAGTGGCACCTTCCATGATTCTAATGCTCGCATTGCTTGGTCTGCTGATGAAGTATAAAGAATCCCCCCGTGTTAAGCGGATGACCAATTATATTCGGCCGATTATCGCCGTCCTGCTGGGGGTTATGACTTATGATTTCCTATTCTCTTCTTATGATGGAATCGGCATCTGGCAGACGCTTTTCATTGGACTGCTTAGTTTTTTCCTTTTGGAAAAACTTAAAGTGCATCCCGCTTTTGTTATTGCAGGGGCGCTGGTTTATGGGGGGATTTTCTTAGCGTAATTGGCAAAACAATAAATAAGCGAGAAACGGTGAGTATTTGGGGACTCACCGTTTTTTGTTTCTAATGGAGGCCTGCTGGAAAGCTGTTAGGACGCGAACTGACCGATATATTGAAAAGCTGACCGATAAAAGGGAAAATGTGACCGATATACCTGGATAGTGACTGATAAAATAAAAAACTGGCCGATAAAACTGATAAAGTAACCGAAATCAGCTAACTCCATTAAAAAACCACCCAATTTCAGCTTCCTTAACCTGCCAAATGTTTAAATCCGCTTGATTAATGCCTAAACTGCTGATAAATGTTAGGATAGTAGAGTTAAACGAATTTGGTAGGAGAGATTTATAAGATGTCAACAGTAAAAGTAAGCAGAAATGAACCGTGCCCGTGCGGGAGCGGAAAAAAATATAAAAAGTGCTGCGGCAGCAAAGATGCTGTTTCAATTAAGGATGTTTTGAATCACGAAGTTCTTGAGCTTCAAAAGGAAGTAAGGGCTTATGCGCTTACTCATTTTGCAGATGACATGAATGAAGATTTCATGGATCTTCAGGATATCCTTGAAGACATTGAACCAGAGGAAAAAGAGTTCTATGAGTTTGTACACTCTTTTTGGTACATACTCTATGGAACTCTGGAAGAAATGGAATCCGTAATGGTTGAGTTCATCCATGCGAAATTACCGGCTGTGGCACGCCCGCGCTTAAAAAACATTTTAAAATCGTGGGCAGACAGCAAAGCGGCAGCTGGAATACTGACCGAAGTGACTGAAAATAAAGCAGCGATTAAAGATTGCCTGACCGGGAAGGTTTACAATATCTCTCTATTTGGTGATATGGATGTTAATGAAGGAAACTTTGCCTTTGCCATGCTTCTTCCCTATGGAGAAGAGTATGTAGCGTTTCCGGCCATTTTCGATCTGCCAGGAGAAAATGCTGCACAGTTTGCAGATTACATTCAGTATTCATTTGAAGATGCAAAATACGATGATCCTGAAGAATACTTGGCTGAATACTTCATTGACCTCATGAATGACACGCCAAAATCGCTGACAGTTCCATCAATGGAAAATTTCGACTGGCCAACAAAGGGTGCAAAGCAGGTGGCCGACATGTTTAGGGACCATATGACAGATGCCGGCGAAGAACCATGGCTCACCGGGATGGGGATTTCACTCTGGATGGAGTATCTGACGAAAACGGGAAAACAGGTCAAAAAGCCTGACAACTATGTTGCAGGTCTTCGTTACCTTGTGAGCACGATAGCGCCAACAAAGGAAAATCTCACTCAGAAGGAATTTGGAGAGAAATACGGAATCAATGCGAACCGTGTCTCTGCTTATTATGGTGAAATTTATGATGCAGTTGAGGAAACCATTATTGAACTGATTGAATCGTCGAATTCATAAAAACGGAGAGCATTTTTGCTCTCTTTTTTTGCGGTAAAGTGGATCTGGCGCGGACTGACCGATAAAAGTAGAATATGACCGATATAACCAGAAAGTAACCGATAAACATAAATTTTGACCGATAAATCTGGCAAAGTGACCGATATACCTTCTCTGCATTGAAAATGAATTAAGAAAGCAGGAAAATTTGTCTTCGCAAACGAATTCTATCTTCAAACCTAAAAAGGAGTGCTGCTTTTGATTGAAAAAGACAGATATATCCCCATTAGAATACAAAAAAATCATGCATTGCTGAAAAGAATTGCGAAAAATCATTCCAAGCGGTTAATGGTCGAATCAGATCAAACCAGGAGATTAGCAGGTTATAAAGGGGAGCAGGCAATTGACTTCCACTTAAGCAAACTGCCGGAAAAAGAGCATATGATCCTCCATGACCTGCGTCTTTCAAACGGAAAGCATTTTTTCCAGATTGATACGCTTATCTTAAATCCTGCTTTTGCCTTAATTTTAGAAGTGAAAAACTATGGCGGGACCTTATATTTCGATCCTGATTTCAATCAATTGATCCAAACAAATAGCAAAGGTGAAGTCAAAGGCTTTCCAAATCCGATAGAGCAAGCCAGAGTACAATCTTCCGAAATGAAAAAATGGCTATTGAAACGCAATATCAATATTCCGATTGAGTTTTTCATCGTCATCAGCAAACCCTCTACCATTCTTAAAACCGCTCCAGGCAACGCGAAAATGCTCCAAAAAGTTCTTCATGTTCAATTCCTTCTGAAAAGTATTGAGAAAATAAAGGCCTCCCATAAAAAAGAAGTCCTATCTCCAAAAGATATGAAGAAAATCTCCCGCTTCCTTCTAAAAGAACATACCCCAAAACAATTTGATATCCTAAAGCATTATGAAATCTCAATATCTGATATACAAACAGGGTTATCTGCAAAGCTTGCTCTTTCTATCCAATAAAACGCCATTATGGAACATGGTTTTGCACCAAATGCCAATCTAAAGACAAGAATGCACACATTTCAGCTCTTATGGATTTATTCCTCCTAAACAATGATTCTCCATTGAAAAATAGACAAATCTGCAGTTTTCTTCACATTTCTTCAGGGGATATAGCCAAAAAACTTCTCTCAGCCAGTAAACTGCCGAGTTCCGGTTCAAAAAAAGGAAGAGTGTATTTACCGAAACCCGACTATCAGCAAATTAAAGATCTGGAATAGCCAGCATGTGGCATAAGTTGTCACCCCCTGCCCAAAGTGGTAATATTAATAAGAAATAATGTGAATTTTCATGGGAGGATTCCGCCGAAAAAGAGCGAATCTTTAACTACCTATGCTTCAATAGACTTTGAAATTAGATATGCATAGCTCCGGCGCCTTGATTCATCAGCAAGGCACTTGTGCTGTCATATCCAACATAAAGGAGCGTTTTTATGCTTGGGATTTTAAATAAAGTGTTTGATCAAAATAAACGCGAAATAAAACGTCTCACCAAAATGGCAGAACAAATTGAAGTACTTGCATCTGATATGGAAAAATTATCGGACGAGCAGCTGCGCGAGAAAACAGAAGAATTCAAAGCCCGCTACCAAAAGGGTGAAACCGTCGATGATATGCTGACTGAAGCTTTTGCGGTTGTCCGCGAAGCAGCAAAGCGCGTTCTTGGTTTATATCCTTATCCGGTTCAGTTAATGGGGGGTATTTCCCTTCATGACGGAAATATTTCTGAGATGAAAACCGGTGAAGGTAAAACCCTGACTGCAACCATGCCGGTATACCTCAATGCCTTAACCGGCAAAGGCGTTCACGTTGTAACGGTCAACGAATACCTTGCGAGCCGTGACGCTACTGAAATGGGCCAGCTTTATGAATTCCTTGGCCTGACTGTCGGTTTGAACTTAAATGGACTTTCCAAAGAAGAAAAACAGGCAGCATATGCGGCCGATATCACATACAGCACAAACAACGAGCTTGGATTCGATTACCTTCGCGATAACATGGTTCTCTACAAAGAGCAGAAGGTTCAGCGCCCGCTGCACTATGCCGTAATCGATGAAGTGGACTCCATCCTCATTGATGAAGCTCGTACACCGCTGATCATTTCAGGTTCAGCACAAAAGTCCACTCAGCTTTATATTCAGGCCAATGCCTTTGTCAGCCGCCTGAAAAAAGATGAAGACTTCACATATGATGAAAAGACAAAAGGTGTGCAGCTGACAGAAGAGGGGATGACCAAAGCAGAGAAGGCTTTTGGAATCGATAACCTTTTCGACATTTCTCATGTTGCACTTAACCACCATATTACACAGGCATTAAAAGCACATTCCAGCATGCATTTGGATGTCGATTATGTTGTTCAGGAAGGCGAAATTGTCATTGTTGACCAATTTACCGGCCGTCTGATGAAGGGCCGCCGCTACAGTGATGGACTTCACCAGGCTATCGAAGCTAAGGAAGGCCTCGAAATCCAGAACGAAAGCATGACGCTTGCAACGATCACATTCCAGAACTATTTCCGTATGTATGAAAAGCTTGCCGGAATGACTGGTACGGCGAAAACGGAAGAAGAGGAATTCCGCAATATCTACAATATGAACGTTATTGTCATTCCGACAAACCGTCCGATCGCCCGTGATGACCGTCCGGACTTAATTTATGCAACAATGGATGGGAAATTCCGTGCGGTGGTGGAAGATATCGCTGATCGCCACAAAAAAGGACAGCCTGTGCTTGTCGGTACAGTGGCTATCGAAACATCTGAAATCATTTCTAAATACCTGACTAAAAAAGGTGTTCCGCATAACGTCCTAAATGCGAAGAACCACGGCCGTGAAGCGGAAATCATCTTGGATGCCGGTAAGCCGGGTGCCGTGACAATTGCGACTAACATGGCAGGGCGCGGTACAGATATCAAGCTCGGTGAAGGTGTGAAGGAACTTGGCGGACTATGCGTTATTGGTACAGAACGCCATGAAAGCAGACGAATCGATAACCAGCTCCGCGGACGTTCCGGACGTCAGGGAGATCCTGGTGTCACGCAATTCTATCTTTCCATGGAAGATGAATTGATGCGCCGCTTCGGTTCTGACAATATGAAATCGATGATGGAGCGCCTTGGAATGGATGACACTCAGCCAATCCAGAGTAAAATGGTTTCAAGAGCCGTTGAATCAGCGCAAAAACGCGTTGAGGGCAACAACTTCGATGCACGTAAGCAGCTTCTTTCTTACGACGATGTTCTCCGTCAGCAGCGTGAGATTCTTTACGGTCAGCGTAACGAAGTTCTGGAGTCTGAGAACTTGAGAGAAATTGTTGAAAAGATGATCATGACCAGCATCCAGCGTAATGTGGAAGGGTATGCACCTGGACATGAAGACGAGGAAAACTGGAACCTGCAGGGCATCATTGACTATGTAAATGGAAACCTTCTAAATGAAGGCGACCTAACCGTAAATGATATCCGCGGCAAGGATACGGAGGAAATCGCCGAAACCATTTTTGCCAAGGTCAAAGAACGCTACAATGAAAAAGAGGAAATGCTTAGCCCTGAGCAAATGCGAGAATTTGAGAAAGTCATCGTGCTGCGTGCGGTTGACTCCAAATGGATGGATCACATTGACGCAATGGATCAGCTTCGCCAGGGAATCCACCTGCGTGCGTATGGCCAGACAGATCCTCTTCGCGAGTACCAGGGTGAAGGCTTTGCGATGTTTGAAAACATGATCGCTTCCATCGAAGAAGATGTTGCGAAGTACATCATGAAAGCCGAAATCCGCAACAACCTCGAGCGCCAGGAAGTAGCCAAAGGCCAGGCCGTCAACCCGAAAGAAGACAGTGAAAAGGTTAAGAAAAAGCCTGTCGTCAAGCAGATGGACGTCGGACGCAATGACCCATGCATCTGCGGCAGCGGCAAGAAATATAAAAACTGCTGTGGTGCAGAAAAATAAACACCCGAGCCGGCAACAGCTTTGCCGGCTCATCCTTTTTGAAAAAGCTGTTTCTGTGGAGCTTTTCTTTTTTAGCAGAAAACTATGTTTTACATCTGAGTTGATTGGAGTGGAGGGCACTTGATCCTCGAAAATGCTGACACATTTCCTTCGTGCAGTGTTCATTCGAGTAAGCTTATTCAATGTCCTGCGGGAGGCTCCCGTTCCTCCCCGCGGAAAGCAAATGCTCGCAGCGGAAATCAACATGTGACATCTAAACTGATTGCTTTTTCAAGATAATCACGAAATAATAGGAAAAAATAACTTACGAGGTGACCAAAATGGAATTAGCAGATATTCGCAATGAACTTGAAAAAACAGCTAAGATTTTAGCGGACTTTAGGGGGTCTCTTTGACTTAGAAAACAAAGAGGCGCGCATCGCTGAGCTTGATGATGTCATGCTGCAGCCTGGATTTTGGGATGACCAGCAGGCGGCACAGGTAGTTATCAGCGAATCAAACTCACTGAAAGAACAGGTGGTTGAATTCCACGATTTATACGAAACGTTTGAGAATCTGGAATTAACTTATGAGCTAGTAAAAGAAGAGAGCGACGCAGAACTGCAGGCCGAGCTTGAGGAAGAGCTCAAGGACTTAGTGAAGCGCCTGAACGATTTCGAGCTTCAGCTTCTTTTAAGCGAGGAATATGATAAGAACAATGCCATTCTTGAACTGCATCCGGGTGCAGGCGGAACCGAGTCACAGGACTGGGGAAGCATGCTGCTTCGTATGTATACACGCTGGGCAGAGAAGAAAGGCTTCAAAGTCGAAACACTTGATTACCTGCCGGGAGACGAAGCGGGCATCAAGAGTGTTACCCTTAGCATTAAAGGCCATAATGCTTACGGCTATTTGAAGGCAGAAAAAGGCGTACACCGCCTGGTAAGGATTTCTCCATTTGATTCATCAGGACGCCGCCATACTTCATTCGTTTCATGTGAAGTGATGCCGGAATTCAATGATGAAATTGAAATCGACATCCGTACCGAAGATCTGAAAATCGACACATACCGTGCAAGCGGCGCAGGCGGTCAGCATATCAACACGACTGACTCTGCTGTCCGTATCACTCACTTGCCGACAAATGTCGTGGTAACCTGCCAGACGGAGCGTTCCCAGATCAAAAACCGCGAACGTGCCATGAAAATGCTTCAAGCTAAGCTATATCAAAAGAAAATCGAAGAGCAGGAAGCAGAATTGGCTGAAATCCGCGGTGAGCAAAAAGACATCGGCTGGGGAAGCCAGATCCGCTCTTATGTCTTCCATCCGTATTCCATGGTAAAAGACCACCGTACCAACACGGAAGTCGGCAATTTGCAGGGAGTTATGGATGGCGACCTCGACATCTTTATCAACGCATACCTGCGTTCAAGATTGAGCTTATCCCAAGATTAAAAAACAAAAGCCAATGCCTGCAGACCAGCGGCATTGGCTTTTTGCGTGTGAAAAATGAACTAGCAATTAAAACTGGAAAGCTGCAAATAAAATCGGAAACTTTCAAATAACGCAACCTTTCGTCCAATTTCTAAAAAGACAGCACTTAAAACGAGCATATTATCCCCTTAAAAGCATGCCAAAACACATCAACATTGACTGAAAAAAAGTCTAAAACAGCTAATTTTCATAAGGAAAAATCGAAAATTTATATAAAAAATACGCATACTATTCCGACCCAAAATCGCTGCCGCCACCAACCCGCAAATAAATTATCAATTTATGAAATTTTTTTCGAAAAAAAGTTTTACCGGTATATCATTAAATCTTCTTCCTTATTAATGATTCCAAACCCTTAAACATCCAACTAATTTTCTTTAAATAGTTTTAATTTTGTATTTCATTTTGAATATAAAAAATAGTTTGACAAATAAAACGAGCTGAAGTTACAATACAAATAAGTTCATGAATGCAGAACAGAGTTTTATAATGTAAAACAAAATCTTGGATACAGAACAGAGTTTTATAATGTAAAACAAAAAAACAGAGAGGTGATTTACATACCATATTTTATTTTTTTAGTGAAACATGAAAGCGTTTTAATTTTGAAAAGCCTACTTCCAATGATAGCGCAAAAATAGAGTACACTATCATTTTTTAAAATAGTTGAGGGGGAAGATTGATGAAGAAATTGTCCATTTTATTTCTTAGTATCTTAATGATCAGCACAATGGTACTGGCGGCCTGCGGAGGAAATTCAAGCTCGACCGGCGCTTCTGAGAAAGGGTCATCAGATAGTGCAAGCGGTGAAGGCGGCAAGCGTACGATTAAGGTTAGTATTGGGGTTAATGACAAGCATCCAGAATATGAAGCATCTATGAAATTTAAAGAGCTTGTTGAAGCAGAGTCTGACGATTTAACAGTTGAAGTTTATCATTCCGGCCAGGTTGCCGATGACCGTTCAGCGATTGAAATGCTTCAGTTCGGCACGCTAGATGTGACGATTCCATCTACATCACCGCTTGTAAACTTTATACCGGAGTTCGGGGTATTTGATCTTCCATTCACGGTTCCGAATGAGGAAGTAGCAGACAAGGTATTGGATGGCCCATTTGGAGATAAGATGCTTGAGATGGTTGATCAGCAAGGTCTTGTTGGTCTTGCATGGTGGGAAAATGGC
The DNA here is from genome assembly GCF_004366035.1 of Cytobacillus oceanisediminis. Taxonomy (GTDB): domain Bacteria; phylum Bacillota; class Bacilli; order Bacillales; family Cytobacillaceae; genus Cytobacillus; species Cytobacillus oceanisediminis_C. The sequence goes on along the minus strand of NZ_SOEE01000008.1, from coordinate 250,693 downwards.
TTCCGTAACTTAACAAACGATGTAAAACCTGTTGCGACAATGGAAGATGTTAAAGGCTTGAAAATCCGTACAATGGAAAATGAAATCCACTTAGATGCTTGGAAAGCTCTTGGTGCAAACCCAACTCCAATGGCATTCACTGAATTGTTCACTGCATTGCAGCAGGGTACGATCGATGGACAGGAAAATCCATATCCAACCATTTTGTTAAGTAAGTACCCTGAGGTTCAGAAGCATGTTTCGAATACAAATCATGTATACACACCGTTTATTTTCTTATTCAGTAAGAAAATTTGGGAACAGCTTTCCGCTGAACAGCAGGAAGTGGTTTCTAAAGCTGCATTAGAAGCAGGCAAATTCAACCGTGAGCGTACACGTGAAGTAGCGGAGGAATCACTTGAAACGTTAAAGAAGGAAATGACTTTTACAGAAATCAAGGATGGAGAATTTGAAAAATTCCAGGAAGCTGTGAAGCCGGTTGTTGGTAAGTACAAGGATAAAATCGGTGCTGAAATTGTAGACGAGTTCCTGGCTGAAGTTGATAAGGCAAAATAATTATTTTGATAAGCAGCCGGCTTTCGACTGATTGCCGGCCGCTTTTTAAAGAAGAGAGGCGATCCAGTATGCTAAAACCATTAAAATGGCTTGATGAAAACCTCGAAAAGTACATACTGTTTCTTTTATCGACTGTCATGGTTACGGTCATTTTTATCCAGGTATTTATGCGCTATGTCATGTCAAATTCATTGTCATGGTCTGAGGAGCTTGCGCGGTACTGCTTTATCTGGCTTATCTATATCGGAATAAGCTACGCAGTCAAGCATCATCGCCATATTAAGGTGGATGCTGCACTTATTCTTTTTAAAGATAAAACGAAAATTTATTTTTCTCTCATCTCTAATATCCTCTTTTTGGTTTTCTGCGTGTATGTTGGGATCTATGGCTATGGCATTGCATCCCAGCTGCTTTTATTTGGACAGACAACACCGGCACTTCAAATTCCAACAGGAATCGTTTATCTGGCTCCTCCCGTTGGCATGGGGCTTGCGGGCATTAGATTGATTCAGAACATAATCGGCAATATTATAGCGATTAAAAACTTTGATAAAACTCATGAACTCCCAAAAGATGCAGAACAAACTATTAATGTGATTTAGAAGAATTTATTAAAGGAGGCAGGCTCTGAATGGCAGGTGTATTATTCGGTTCCTTCGCAGCATTCCTATTTCTTACAGTTCCCATAGGAATCGCAATCGGGTTAGCGGTATTATTCACTATTTTATATACCGGCAGTATGCCAGTTGAATTTTTAATGAAAGAATTAACAAACTCTGTTGACTCATTTCCTCTATTGGCTGTTCCTTACTTCATTATCGCAGGCGAAATAATGGGGAAGGGCGGAATATCCAAGCGGCTCTTTAATGTAGCAGATTCAATGGTCGGTAATAAAACAGGCGGCATTGCGATGGCTACCATCATTACCTGTATGTTTTTTGCGGCAATTTCCGGTTCAGGGCCTGCGACCGTTGCGGCGATCGGCGGGATCATGATTCCTGCCATGGTTCAAAAAGGGTATGATAAACGTTTTGCGACTGCAGTTGTTGCTGCAGCAGGTTCCATCGGGGTTATCATTCCGCCAAGTATTCCAATGGTTATTTACGGTGTATCCGGAAGTGTATCGATTGGGGATATGTTTATTGCCGGGATCATCCCAGGAATTCTCGTAGGGATTGGCTTAATGATTTATTCTTATATCCATTCGAAAAAAATGGGGTATACCGGAACAGATCAAAAAACAACCATAAAAGGCATTTTTACAGCAATTTGGGAGGCCAAATGGGCTCTCATGATTCCGATTGTTATTTTAGGGGGCATTTATGGGGGCGTTTTCACCCCGACAGAAGCAGCCGTTGTCGCCGTAGTATTCGGATTAATCGTCAGTGTTTTCGTATATAAAGAATTGAAATTCAAAGATCTGCCGCAGATTTTTGTTGATTCTGCGTTAACGACAGCCACGGTGCTTGTGATCGTGGGAGCTGCCACAGCATTTGGCCGCCTATTAACGATCGAGCAAATCCCGAATCAGATTGCAGAAGCAATGATGTCCATCTCCAGCGAGCCGCTCATCATCATGCTGCTGATTACATTATTGCTATTGATAGTAGGGTGCTTTATGGACACGATTGCTGCGATTATCATTTTAACGCCAATCCTGCTCCCGGTTGCCCTTCAGATTGGATACGATCCGATTCACTTCGGGATTATCATGATTGTAAACCTGTCAATTGGGTTCATCACACCGCCTCTTGGAGTTAACTTATTTGTTGGGGCAGGAATCTCCGGCTTGTCACTTGAGCAATTGTCAAAAGCGATTGTGCCGTTTTTCTTTGCGATGCTGATTACCTTGCTAATTATCGTTGTTGCGCCGCAGCTATCATTGCTGTTCTTATAAAAATATGACATCCTATTTCTATTAAAACAGCATTTTATAAGTTTCAAAAATGCTGTTCCTTTTTTTTGAGGAATATAAAACTAAGTTTTATAATGTAGAACAAAACTCAAATTTAGATTCTAAACAGCAAATTTAAAGAAGGGGAGATGAAGATGAAAAAGAAGAAGATATTTGGCCTGGCCACTGCTGTTCTGGCAAGCTTTTTATTCCTTGCCGGCTGCGGCGGGGAAGAGGCAGGGGGCGAAAATGGGGGAGGAAAGAAGAAGGTAATTAAAGTAGCACACTACTTTGCTGAAGACCATCCCCAGAATGTTGCCTTAAAAGAAAAGTTTAAAACGATTGTAGAAGAAGAAAGCAACGGAGAGCTTGAAGTGCAACTTTACCCAAACAGCACGCTTGGTGCTGAAAAGGAATTCTATGACGGTGTCCGCAATGGGACTATCGAAATGGGAATCCCGGGCTTGATCATGCAGGCGGATATTCCGAAGATGGCCGCACCTGAATGGCCGTTCTTATTCAAAGACTTTGAACATGCCAAAAAGGTGTTAAATGGACCGATTGGCAAAGAGCTGACAGCAGACCTTGAGTCAGAGCATGGCGTAAAGCCGCTTGCCTGGAGTGCGAATGGGTTCCGGATGTTCTCATCCAATCAAACAATTGGCAGCTTAGCAGATTTTGACGGCCTCCGCCTGAGAATGCCGAATATCCCAAACTATATCAAACTTGGAAAATTGCTTGGCGCCAATGTAACGCCGCTGCCAATTTCCGAGGTTTTCACAGCGATGGAGCAAAAAGTGGTGGATGGCCAGGATAACCCAATTGCCACAGTTCGGGCATCTGGCTGGTATGAAGTACAAAGCGATATCCTGGAATCAAAGCATATGTTTAGTCCGAACTTGTATATCATCAACAGTAATTTTTGGAATGGTTTGACTGAAGAGCAGCAGAAGATTATTGAAAAGGCTTCAAAGGAAGCTGCAGATTATGAATTTGAACTGCTTGAGAAGAGCTATGAAGAAGATAAGAAATTTCTCGAGGATAATGGCCTGAAGTTTACGACTCCTTCAGGAGAGTTTTCAGCTGAGATGGAAGAAGCAGCACAGCCTCTATATGAAAAAATTTACAGTGAATTTGAATGGGCGAAGGATTTAGCTGACCGTATCCGTGCAGAAGCAGAGTAAAACCAGCAGGAAGGCCTGGAGGAATAATAATGCCTTTTATTCCTCCAGGTTTAAATTTGCAGGGAGGAGAAAGCCGTGTTTAGCAAAATTAATTCTTTTTCTACCAAACTATTAAACATTGCGATTGCCTTTTCGCTGGCAGCCATGTCCCTCTCCGTCTTTGGAAATGTCGTTTTGAGATATGTGTTCAACTCCGGTCTTACCTGGTCTGAAGAAATGTCCCGCTACTTATTCGTATGGATGGTCTTCCTGGGTGCCATTGCCGCATTAAAGGATAAAATGCACCTTGGTGTAGACATTGTCGTCAATTCGCTGCCAAAGGGGCTTCAAAAGGCTGCCTTCCTGATCAGCAATGCAGTGGTCCTTTATCTGCTATGGCTTGTTTTGGAAGGAAGCTGGAAAATGACCCTTCTCAATATGAACAGTACAGGTCCCGCAACAGGAATGCCGCTTTCCTATCTGTATGGAATCGGGATTGTATCAAGCATTTGGATGATGATCCTCATTATTGCCAGCCTTTTTAAAGCCATCAGAGGAAAGTCTGAAAGCTTAACGATCATCCAATCCCCGGACGATGTTTTATCGGATAATCACCCTGATCAGGAAGATAAGATTATCGCAAAATAACGGCGGCAAGAAAGGAGGGCAACACTCGCCATGATAGGAGTATTCTTAGGGTCACTATTTGGATCGCTGGCATTAGGGGTGCCGATTGCATTCGCACTGCTTGCCAGCGGGGTTATGCTGATGTTTGCCATGGGTACGTTTGATAGCCAAATTGTTGCCCAGAATTTGATTAATGGAGCCAATAACTTTTCGTTAATGGCGATCCCGTTCTTTGTCTTAGCCGGAGAATTGATGAATGCCGGTGGAATTTCCAAGCGTATCGTTGATTTTTCCATGGCGCTTGTAGGGCACATCCGAGGCGGCCTTGGCTTTGTAGCCATTATTGCCAGTATTTTATTTGCAGGGCTATCGGGTTCTGCTGTTGCGGATACAGCCGCACTCGGGGCGATTTTAATTCCGATGATGATTGCCAAAGGATATAACGTCAACACTTCTACAGGCATCATCTGTGCATCCGGTATTATTGCTCCTGTTATACCGCCAAGCATTCCCATGATTTTATTTGGGGTAACCGCAGGTGTATCGATTACAGATTTATTCATGGGCGGAATTATTCCCGGCATTATGATGGGATTGGGGCTTATGATTGGCTGGTTCTTTATGTCACGGAAGGATACGAGTGAACTTCCTCCGCGGAAATCGGCTAAAGAAATCTGGAAGGCGATCCAGCAGGCCAGTTTTGCGTTAATGCTTCCGGTCATTATTATTGGCGGTCTGCGAGGCGGTGTTTTTACCCCAACTGAAGCAGCTGTAGTGGCAGCGTTTTATGCGCTGTTTGTAGGGTTATTTATTTACCGGGAGTTAAAGCTTGAAGAGTTGTATCAGGTTTTAATTGCTTCGGCAAAAACAACGAGTGTGGTTATGTTTGTGGCTGCTGCTGCAATGGTATCAGCCTGGCTTATCACTGTTGCCAATGTTCCGGCAGAAATTGCAGGCTACATGGGTTCGCTTGTCAGCAGTCCGCTGCTGTTAATGATTGTCATTATGATCTTCCTATTATTGATCGGCCTTGTGATGGACCTGACACCGGCTATTCTGATCTTCACACCGGTATTGATGCCGCTTGTTAAAATGGCCGGAATTGATCCAGTCTACTTCGGAATTGTAATGGTTATCAATCTATGCATTGGATTAATTACTCCGCCTGTCGGCACTGTTTTATATGTTGGCTGCGGAATAAGCAAAATCAGCCTGGCAGACTTGACGAAAGGCATCTGGCCATTCCTGGTCGTTCATGCAATTGTGCTCGCGCTCTTAATCCTGTTCCCGGAAATTATTACGGTGCCGCTTGAATGGCTGAATTAACCTGAGCTGACCAGAGTGAGAATGATGAAGGAGATAAGGATAGATGGACATCATTAAAGAAATTTTAAAAGATATCCCCATTCCCAAAATGGTTAAAGTAAAGCAGAAATTTCACGCACCCCAGCTTGATGATGTGGGAGCCGAGGTGCGGAAAACACTCAATGAAACCAATGTGCTTTCTAAAATTAATGAAGGCGATTCCGTTGCGATCGCAGTTGGCAGCAGAGGGCTGGCTGATTTGCCTGTTCTGGTACGCGAGACGGTTCGAGAAATTAAGCGTGTTGGCGGAAAGCCGTTTATTGTTCCGGCAATGGGAAGCCATGGAGGGGCCACAGCCGAAGGCCAGATAGATGTGCTTCACCAATTGGGCGTGACGGAAGGAGCTGTTGAGGCACCGATTGAATCCTCAATGGAAGTTGTCAAAATTGGCGAGCTCCCAAATGGGCTTCCGATCTATATTGACCGAATCGCTTATGAAGCGGACAAAATTGTCGTTATTAACCGGATTAAGCCTCATACAGCATTCCGCGGACCGGTTGAAAGCGGACTTATGAAAATGATTACAATCGGGCTCGGAAAGCAAAAAGGGGCGGAAGCTGCCCATGCTTACAGCTTTAAATATATGGCAGAGCATGTGCCGGAGATGGCCAAAATTTCATTATCAAAAGCTCCGATCATTTTCGGTCTCGCTTCTCTTGAAAATGCTTATGACAAGATTGCAAAAGTGATTGCCGTTCCGGCAGAGGATCTGGAAACAGAGGAGCCGGAACTATTAAAAGAAGCAAAATCCCTCATGCCCAAAATTCATTTCGATGAGTTTGATGTCCTGATTGTCGACGAGCTCGGAAAAGATATTTCGGGTGATGGGATGGACCCCAACATTACGGGGAATTTTGCTACCCCATATGCCTCTGGCGGCCCGGAAATAAAAAGAACCGTGGTGCTGGGCCTGACCGAAAAAACGCATGGAAACGCTAATGGCATTGGCATGGCGGACATGACAACCAAAGCGGTCGCAGATGAAATTATATGGGAAAAAGGCTATGCAAACGCTTTGACCAGCACCGTGATCGAAGTGATTAAGCTTCCGATGGTGCTAGAAACAAAAGAGCTGGCGGTCAAGGCTGCCATTAAAACCTGCAATGCCTTTGATTTAAACAAGGTAAAAGCCGTCAGAATCAAGAATACATTAGACATCGGCGAGATTTTGATCTCAGAGAGCATGATGGAGGAAGCAAAACAAAATAGCAATCTAGAAATTATTTCAGAGCTTGAAGAACTGGTGCTCGATTAATCCGAAAAAAAGCTGCAGAAACTATTCTTAGATTGATAGATAAGGAGTGTTCACATGACACATTTATACCCGCTCATAGATAATCCTGTAAATCCATATCGTGACAATGTACAGGGAAAAGCCAATGAACCGATTACGGTAGCTGGACTTCTGGACCGCGCCAAACAGACACTCGGTTCCTCATATGAAGGCGGAAAGCCGGATTGGACGCTTGAAGAAATTTATAATCGCCTTGAAATAAACGCTCCGCGCATTGCCATTATCGGAGGTTCATCTGACCATCCGGCTCACATCATGGACTATCAAACCTCAGCACGCGCGGCCATCCGCATTTGGCAAAACGGAGGAGTCCCTTTTTACTTTTCCACACCGGTTATGTGTGACGGCACTGCCCAAAGCAATCAGGGGATGAGCTATTCCCTGCAAAGCCGGAATGCGGTTGCCCAAATGGTGGTCAATCAGCTTGAGGCCCATAGTTATCACGGTGCATTTGTCATTCAAGGATGTGATAAACAGCCCCTGGGCGTCGTAAGTGCATTGGCACATGTCGACCGGGTGAGGCGCAGCCGCGGAGAAGCTCCGTTTTTTGCCACATTTGCCCCGGCGCATGTTCTCGAAGGCGGCTCGATCCCTGATGATGTTATTGCAGAGCTGGAAGAATTGGCGAAAAAAGCAGAGGCGGAAGTTGCTGCGGATGTGGCTGCAGATTTGCGCGACACGATGGCATACATCCTGCAATGCTCATCGAACACAGCCTTCCAGGGAGTTTTTGAGCGTGCCTGCGAGAGGGGCATTTTAACAAAAGAACAGCATAAATATTTTGAAATGAGGCTGGCTGTTGCGACATGTGACGGACAGGGCGGTGTTTGTGCCTTTAATGGAACCGGCAATAGCTCCAGGCATCTGGTAGCCGGATTGGGACTTGTTCATCCAGCGGTGGAGCTGCTGACAGATCCTCCGACCCAAAGGCAGATCAATGCCGTTCTTGACAGCTTTGCCACCATGATTAATGAAGAAAAATATGGCGTTTCCAATATTGTGGCTGCCAATATCAAAAACGCAATTCGCATTCACAGTGCCTCCGGCGGCTCGACCAACCTGATGATGCATATTGTTGCAGGCATGCTCTATGGGGGATACAAGTTTAGTCTATGGGATTTGGACCGCATCCATCATGAGTATCCGATTCCGGATTTGTTTGACTACAGCCTGACAGAAGGCCGAGACATTTACTCGCTCGCCATGCAGTGCTGCAGCGGCACGAGCAGGGGCATGGAAACACTCTTTTACGAACTGCTTGAACATGGCGTCCCAATGGATCAGGATGCACCGACCGTTGCAGCCAGAACATGGAGAGAGCGTCTGGCCATTACACGAAGCCTGCAGGCAATCAATGTAAAAGAAAATCCTGTCATCTTATCAACCCCGCGCAGGGCATTCAGCGGAGTAGATGTATTGCAAGGGAACTTCTTTGAAAGCGCAGTGGTAAAAATCAGCGGCATGCCGACATCTCAGCTTGATCAGTTCGATGATAAGCTTGCATTTGTTCTTTATTTTGAGAATGAAGATGATGCAAACAGAAGTCTCCTTGACTCCAATCTGCTTAACAAAATTAAAAAGGATAAGTTATTTGACCATAACCTCTTGCTGGAAACACTGAAATATAACAATACAGCGGAATGGGAACTTTTAAAAGAAGCAACATACGAAAAACTATTTGACGAGATGGCTGAAAAAGGCATATTGAAAATTTCAGTTGTCATTGCCGGGCAGGGTCCGATTGCTTTTGGAATGCCAGAAATGTTTACTCCGATGCAGCATATTAATGCCAGCCGGATCATGAAAAAGCTCGCAACCATTATCAGTGACGGTCGCTATTCCGGCGTTACCTACGGGGCTGCGATTGGACATATGACACCGGAAGGATATGAGGGCGGCGGCATTGGCTTCCTTCAGACAGGTGATGTTGTACATCTTCAGCTTCGGGGACGCCGCATTGATTTTGTAGACAGAACCCAGCTTTTCGCAGGTCAGGTTGTCCATTCATTTACTGACAGCTTAAAAGCAGATCGCCAATCACTTGTGGTAGAGAGAAAGCGGCGAATGAAAGCACGCCAGAAGCTGGTTGCAGCAAGCAATCGCATGTATGGTCATACTGATGCCGCAAACGGTGTGGTTCCGCTGGCAGTAGCAGAGGATGCAGTCCTGGATTACGAAAAAGATGTTTTGCTTCAAGAAGCAAGCGCGGCTGCAAAATAAAGGCAAGCTCGTCAAATATCCTGTAAAATTAGACTAAATAGAACTAGGAGAGTGAGCGGAAATGCCTATTATCCAATCAGTGGAACGCGCATTAAAAATAATGGATTTATTTGACGAGCGGGAAAGAGAATTAACCATTACAGAAATCAGCAAAAGGATGAATCTGCATAAAAGCACGGTTCATTCCTTATTAAAAACTTTGCAGGAACAAAGGTATATCTCACAAAACGAAGAGAATGGAAAGTATCGTCTGGGGCTCAAGCTTTTTGAACGGGGCAACATGGTTCTAAGCAATCTCGATTTGCGGAAAGTTGCCAGAAAGCATCTTGAAAGGATATCGGCGATGACAAACTTGACGGTACATCTGGTTATTCTGGACGGACAGGAAGGCGTATACATCGATAAGGTTGAAGGAAGTGGTGTGACCGTTCTTTATTCCCGCATTGGCCGCCGTGTTCCTGTTCATACAAGCGCTGTAGGCAAATCGCTTATTTCAACGAAAACAGATGCCGAACTGGATCAGTTTCTTGAAAATTATCAGTACACAAAACAAACACCAAAATCAATCTCTTCAAAAGAAGAATTACTCTCGGAAATAGCTCATGTCCGCACGGCTGGCTATTCAGTGGATAATGAAGAAAACGAACCGGGCATTGTCTGTTATGCAGTTCCAATTAAGGATTATTCCGGTAAGGTAATAGCAGGCATCAGCATGTCTATGCCGGCAGCGAAAGTTACAGATGAGGTCCGTGAATATCACGTTGGACTCCTAAAAGAATGCAGCACCAGCATTTCACAGGATCTCGGCTATGAATATCAAAAAATTTAACTTACTAAACTTATCTGTTGGTTTCTCTCAAGAAGCTCGCATTCCCGCGGGCGGTCCGACGCCCCTCAAGCATTAAGCCTGCGGGGTCTCCCGTTGGCTCCCGCTTAGGTCTCGTGCCTGCCGCTTCAATCAACAGAGCGCTGGGAATTAACGAAAAATTTAAAAAACGATAACGGTCATTCAGGAGGAATAGAGATGAGAATTATTCGCTACCTAAAAGAAAATGAAAAACAACTTGCAGCTGTAACAAACGAGAATGAAGTAGCAGACCTTCCATTCAGCGATTTTTTGTCGTTGATTGCTAAGGCACGTGAAGATAACAGAACAGCGTTTGATATTGTAAAACAAATTTCCGATGAAGCGGAGAAGCAGCCAATCGAAGGCCTTCGGTTAACCACTCCAATTGATGCTCCGGAAGTATGGGCTTCAGGCGTGACATACAAAAAAAGCAGGGAAGCGCGAAACTATGAAGCTACACAAGGGAAGCTTGACCGCGAAACGTTTTATGACAAAGTCTACGATGCAGTGCGTCCGGAAATTTTCTTTAAATCAACATCTGCAAGAACGGTAGGGCCGAATGATCCTGTATATCTCCGTTCCGATTCCAACTGGCAAATCCCGGAGCCTGAGCTTGGGCTGGTCATTGATAAAGAGGGCTATGTTCTTGGCTATACGGCTGGCAACGATATGAGCTGCCGGGATATTGAAGGGGAAAATCCACTGTACCTGCCGCAGGCAAAGGTTTGGAAGAATTCCTGCTCCATTGGGCCGGCTATTGTTTTGGCAGAGACGGTTTCAGATCCTTACGAATTCCAGATTATTTGCCGCATCTACCGCGATGAAGAGCTTGTATTTTATGGGGATGCACAAGTCAATCAGCTGAAACGCACACTTGATGAGCTAGTCCAGTACTTAGTGCTTGATAACCAAATTTTTGACGGAACAGTTCTTCTTACAGGAACATGCGTTGTCCCGCCAAACGAATTTACATTAGCGGAAAATGACCGGATTGAAATTGAAATTCCTGGCATCGGCATCCTCAATAACCCGGTTGTCCAAAGTGAAAAAGTGGGGCAAGCAGCTAAGGGGTGAGGAAATGAGTGAGTATAAGACGCTTTTTTTAAACGAAAAGGATAGTGTTGCTGTCGCTTTATCAGATATTCCTGCTGATGCGGAAGTGATTGTCAAGCTTGAGAGCAGAGAGTTTCGTGTAAAAATTCTAGAACCCATCCGCTTTGGCCATAAATTTGCAGTCAGGGCGATTCCCCAGGGTGATGACATTATTAAATATGGTGAGGTGATCGGGGCGGCAGCTATCCCGATCGATGCCGGGGAGCATGTTCATGTTCACAATCTCGAAGGCAAACGAGGGAGAGGTGACAAAGTTGTTTAATGAAAAACTTCAGTTTTGGGGTTACCGCCGTCCTGATGGCCGTGTTGGAGTGAGAAATCATGTCATGATCCTGCCAACAATTACATGTGCGACCCAAACTGCCCAGCGGGTGACAGAGCTTGTCAGCGGCACGGTTACATTCATACACCAGCATGGCTGTGCCCAGGTTGGCACGGATTATGATCAGACAGCCAGAACATATGCAGGAATGGGGATGAACCCAAATGTTTACGGTGTCATCGTCCTTGGCCTTGGCTGTGAAACCCATCAGGCACACCGCATTGGCGATGAAATTGCCAAATGCGGCAAGCCGGTTGCGACAGTATCAATACAGGAACATGGCGGCACACTTCAAACCATTGCCGAGGTGGCAAAAATAGCGGTAAAAATGGTTCAGGATGCTTCCATGGTACAGCGGGAGCTATGCGATTTTAGCGAATTGATCGTCGGTACAGAATGCGGGGGATCTGATGCATGCTCCGGCCTTTCGGCTAATCCAGCCGTTGGGCGCACAAGCGATATGATTGTAGAACAGGGCGGTACCGCCATTTTAGCTGAAACGACAGAATTAATCGGTGCAGAGCATTTGCTCGCCAACCGTGCAGCGAATGACTCAGTCGCCAAAAAAGCCTATGCAGTCATTAAAATGATGGAAAACCGCTCCATCCAAATGGGTGTAGACATCCGTACCGGCAATCCAAGCCCGGGCAACATTGAAGGCGGCTTAAGCTCTCTCGAGGAAAAGTCGCTTGGGGCCGCAACAAAGTCAGGTACATCCCGTCTGGAGGAAGTAATTGATTACGCACAAAGACCGACCAAAAAAGGGCTGGTCTGGATGGATACTCCTGGACATGACATTGAACAGTTAACCGGTATGGTTGCAGGCGGCGCGCAAATTGTCCTTTTCACAAGCGGGCGCGGCACGCCAACCGGATCGCCAATTGCACCAGTTATTAAAATTTCAACAAATACACCAATGTTCGAACGCATGAACGAAAATATGGATCTTGATGCCGGGGCTATCGTGGACGGCAAAGAAACGGTGGGAGAAGTAGGCGGACGCATCATGAAAGAAATCCAGGCTGTAGCAAATGGCAAATTGACAAAAGCAGAAATCCTGAAGCAGCATGACTTTGGAATTTGGCGTATTGGTCCGACGTTTTAATAAAGGGCTCTTTTATGCTTATTGTTAACACCATCAGGACCGCCCGCTGAAGCGGAAATCAATAATCAAGATTAACAGAGTTAACAAAGCCTATTAAAAAGGAGAGGTTAAAACATGAAAGCTACAATTGAGACAAAAACGTACAGTAACTTTATTAATAATGAATGGATAGAATCCGCATCCGGAAAAGTTATTGAAAGTATTAACCCGGCTACAAAGGAAGCTGTAGGATATGTACAAAAATCTTCTGAGGCAGAGCTGAATCAGGCTGTAGAAGCTGCGTACAATGCGAAGAAAGCATGGCGCAAGCTGGGCCAGGCAGCAAGAGGACAGCTATTGTTCCAGACAGCAAACATCTTGGAAGCACGGCTGGATGAAATTGCTGAAAGCATGACAAGGGAGATGGGAAAAACCCTTCCTGAAGCAAAAGGGGAAACTGCCAGGGGCATTGCCATTCTTCGTTATTATGCAGGAGAAGGAATGCGCAAAGACGGGGATGTTATTCCATCAACAGATAAAGATGCACTTATGTTCACAAAGCGTACTCCGCTTGGTGTTGTAGGTGTCATCACTCCTTGGAACTTCCCTGTTGCGATTCCAATCTGGAAAATTGCGCCTGCTCTTGTGTACGGAAATACCGTTGTATTCAAGCCTGCCAGTGAAGCGGCTGTCACGGCTGCAAAGGTGGTCGAATGCTTTGCAGAAGCCGGCTTCCCTGAAGGTGTCTTAAACTTCGTAACGGGTTCAGGCTCTGTTATTGGCCAGGGATTGATCGATCACCCTAAATTGAACGCCATTACGTTTACAGGCTCAGAAAGTGTCGGGCAGAGTGTAGCGAAAGCCGCAGCTGCACGCGGCATCAAGTTCCAGCTTGAAATGGGCGGAAAGAATCCTGTTATTGTCACGAAAAATGCCAATCTTGACCAGGCTGTTGAAGCTGTCATCAGCGGAGGGTTCCGCTCTTCCGGCCAAAAATGTACCGCTTCAAGCCGCGTAATCGTGGAATCTGAGGTTTATAACGAATTTAAGCAAAAGCTAATCGAAGCCTCTGAAAAGATCACCGTCGGCAATGGCCTTGAAGAGGGCATCTGGATGGGACCTTGTGCAAGCGAAAGCCAATTTAACACGTTCAATAAGTATATTGAAATTGGGAAAAACGAAGGAGCAAGACTGGTCCATGGCGGCGAAGTGCTGACAGGCGGAGAATATGATAAAGGCTTCTTCGTTAAACCGGCGATTTTTGAAGAAGTAACACCTGAAATGACGATTGCCCAGGAAGAGATCTTTGGACCGGTCATTGCGCTTATCAGAGCCGTTGATCTGGAAGAAGCAATCGAATTGGCGAACAATACGAAATACGGATTGAGCGCATCCATCTTTACTTCAGATATCAGCTCCATTCTCGAATTTATCGATGAAATTGAAGCAGGCCTTGTCCGTATCAATGCAGAAAGCGCTGGTGTAGAGCTGCAGGCTCCATTTGGCGGCATGAAAGCTTCAAGCACTGGCTCACGCGAACAGGGTGAAGCTGCGAAGGAATTTTATACAGCCATTAAAACAGTTTTCATAAAAGGTTCTTAAAAACTATTAGGTATAGTGCACCATTCCGCCATAAAAAGGAGATTTCCAGAATAGAAATCTCCTTTTATAAAAAAGTTGCGAGGTATCCAAATGAAGATTACGAAACTTTTATTATATAAAGTTCCCCCGAGATGGCTGTTTTTAAAAATAGAAACAGATGAAGGCATTTCCGGCTGGGGAGAGCCTGTTGTCGAAGGGCGGGCTGAAACCGTGAAGGCGGCCGTCAATGAACTATCAGATTATATCATTGGCCGCAATCCAAATGACATTGAAGATATTTGGCAAACCCTGTATAGGGGAGGATTTTACCGGGGCGGACCGATTCTGATGAGCGCAATCTCCGGAATTGAACAGGCCCTCTGGGATATTAAAGGAAAATATTACAATATTCCAGTCTATGAGATGCTTGGCGGCAAAGCACGCCAGAAAATAAAGGTGTATTCCTGGATTGGAGGGGACCGGCCGGCTGAAGTTGCTGCAGCAGCAAAAGAAAAGCAGGAACAGGGTTTTCAAGCGATTAAAATGAACGCCTCCGAGGAAATGAACTACATAGACAGCTTTTCAAAAGTAGAAGCGGTGATTGAGCGTGTGGCATCCATTCGCGAGGCACTCGGCAAGGACTTTGGCATCGGCGTTGACTTCCACGGCCGGATTCATAAAACCATGGCCAAAACGCTTGTGAAAGAGCTGGAGCCTTATCGCCCGATGTTCATAGAAGAGCCGGTGCTTCCGGAAAACAACGAAGCTTTGCGTGAAATTGCGCAGCACACAACCTGCCCGATTGCCACTGGGGAAAGAATGTATACGCGCTGGGGGTTTAAGCAGCTTCTGCAAGACGGCTATGTGGATATTATCCAGCCTGATCTTTCTCACACGGGAGGTATTTTGGAAGGAAAAAAAATCGCAGCAATGGCAGAAGCGTACGATGTGTCGGTTGCGCCGCATTGCCCTCTTGGGCCGATGACGCTGGCATCTTCGGTTCACCTGGATGCCTCAACCCCTAATTTCATCATCCAGGAACAAAGCCTTGGCATTCACTATAATCAGGGAATGGACATTCTCGACTATATTCATAATCCTGAAGTATTCGCCTATGAAGATGGCTATGTGAACATTCCGGATCAGCCTGGCCTGGGTATTGAGATAAACGAGGAAAAAGTCAAACAGGCAGCGGAAGCCGGACATGATTGGAAAAATCCTATTTGGCGCCATGAAGATGGCAGCATTGCCGAATGGTAAATGAGGAGGAGTAAAAATGAGCTTTCATGGAATTATCCCCCCGGTTGTCACTTTATTTGATGAAGCGGGAAATTTGGATTTGGAGATGAATAGACGGTATCTCGATAAGCTGATTTCACAGAATATTCATGGTATTTTGCTGATGGGCAGCTCAGGCGAGTTTTCTTCTCTTTCCATCGAAGAGCGGAAACTGTATGTAAGGGAAATGATTAAACATATTCATGGGCGCGTAAAAGTAATGGTTGGTGTGGGCCATACGGCGCTCAAGGAAGTCCTTGAACTGACTTCTTATGCAGAGGAACTGGGAGCGGATGGTGTACTGGCTGTCAGCCCATACTATTGGAAGCTTTCAGATGAGCAACTTTACCGCTTTTATTCAACGGTTGCCAGCCATACTGAGCTGCCAGTGTTTATTTATAATATCCCGCAATTGACCGGCCAAAATTTGCCGGTTGAGCTAATCGTTAAATTGGCCAAAGATTATCCAAATATTGCAGGCATTAAAGAAACAGTCGGTGATTTTGGCCACATTCGCCAGGTGCTCACTGAGGTGAAAAAAGTCCGTCCTGATTTCCTTATCTTCTCTGCATTTGATGAGCATATGCTTCCGGCTCAAATGATCGGTGCAGCTGGCAGCATTAATGGCAGCGCCGTGTTTGCCCCGGAAATATCAGTGGACTTATTTGAAGCTTATCAAAGAGGTGATTTTGCTGAAGCACAGAGGAACCATCAGCTGATTTCCAAGCTTATGGATGTTTACACCTATTGCCCGACATTTTTTACCACGATGAAAGAAGCTGTTCACCAGCGCTGGTTTGAGACAGCAGCAGGTCATCGTGCTCCGTTTGATGTATACCCTGCGAATTTACGTGAAAATGTCAGAAGTCTATTAAAAACTATCGAAACGAAAGAAGGCGTCCAATTATGAAAGAATCCCGCGAATTGCTTGAACAATTAGGCTACCCTTCCAGCGATTTTCAGGAATTGCCGACTTCCGCAAAAAGATTCCCGGACGGCGCACAATACCGGGTTGAGATTCCGAGTGTTGAAGGGCCAGAAGCGTTAAAGGCCACCCTTGAAGAAATTGACCGCCTCGGCTTGACGATTCACCGCGTCTCCCAGGGAAGCGGCATTATGCTGCAAACAGATGAGGAAATCAAAGAGATGTGTGAATTGACTGCAGAACGCGGAATGGAGCTTAGCTTATTCGTAGGCCCTCGAGGCACATGGGATATCAGTGCAGCTCCGTTTACATCCGGCGGTAAATCTCAGGCACTGCGCCATGAAGGAGCGGATCAGCTTGTCTATGCCATGGAGGATCTAAAGCGCGGTGCCGCACTGGGCTTGAGAGGCGCACTTGTTGCTGATGAAGGGCTGCTTCTGTTAACCAAAGAAATGAAAAGAAAAGGCCAGCTTCCGGAAGATTTCTTTATAAAGGTATCCGTTCAAATGGGCTCCGCTAATCCGGTATCAGTGAAGCTTATGCAGGACATTGGCGCAAATACTTATAATGTTCCTTCCGCATTGCCGCTCGCAAAGCTTGCAGCCATCCGGCAGGCCATTGATATTCCAATCGACCTTTATGTGGAGGTTCCAGATAATTTCGGAGGATTCCTCCGCTACTACGAAATTCCGGAAATCATTCGGGTGCTTGCCCCCGTTTATATTAAATTTGGCCTTCGCAATCACCCGGATGTGTATCCTTCCGGTAAGCAATGGGAAAGCACGAATATTTCACTGGTAAAAGAACGTGTCCGCCGTGCCTCTCTAGGCATTCAAATGATTGAACGCTACTATCCGGAAGCTCTGACTTCAAAGTTGGGTGCAGCGGGGCTTGGGATTCCAAAGGCTGAAAAAGCGTTAGCTAAATAATTTCCAATCCCTGGAACGGACTCCATCCCTTCCAGGGATTTCTTACTATTATTTCAGGGGTGAAAAGAATGGCATTTAAAGTACTTTTAACAGACTATGAATTTGAAAATCTAAAATATGAAGAAGACGTTTTTGCAGAAAGTGGACTAGATATTGAATTCATCAAAGCACAGTGTAAAACGGAAGAGGATGTGATCGAGCAGGCAAAAGATGCGGATGCGATTTTAAATCAATATGCGCCAATTTCCCGCCGTGTAATTGAATCCCTTGAAAAGGCCAAGGTGATATCCCGCTATGGTGTTGGTGTTAACACGATTGATTTGGATGCTGCCAATAAAAAAGGCATTACAGTTGCTAATGTTCCTGACTATGGGATGGAAGAGGTGTCAAACCATGCATTAGCCCTGCTTTTAGCATGGGCCCGCAAAGTAACCCTATTAAATAATGAAGTGAAAAAAGGCAACTGGGATTTCAAAGCCTGTGTCCCTATTCATCGTTTTAACAATCAAACAGTAGGGGTTCTTGGATTCGGCCGCATTCCGAGAAGGTTTATTGAAAAGGTAAAGCCTCTTGGGTTTAAGTTGGCTGCATATGACCCATTTGTTTCTGCTGAGGATATGGCAGCTGCAGGAGTGCAGAAAATGGAACTGGACGAAATCATCCGGGAAGCAGACTATTTATCTCTACATGTACCGCTTATTAAGGATACCTTCCATCTTTTAAATGCAAAGTGCTTTAGCCAAATGAAGAAAAGTGCGGTCATCATTAATACTGCCCGCGGTCCGATTATTGATGAAAAGGCCCTAATAGAAGCATTGGAAAAAGGCGTTATAGCAGGTGCGGCTCTTGATGTAACCGAAGAAGAGCCGATTAGCATCGATAGCCCGCTTCTCCAGATGGAAAATGTCATCATTACTCCGCACAGCGCCTGGTATTCAGAGGAAGCCATGGTGGAGCTAAGGCAAAAGGCTGCCAAAAACATCGTGCAGGTTATAAAAGGTGAAAAAACACCTTATGCCTTAACGTAAGAAAGGATGGATTCTGAATATGAAACTAGCTGCTATCACTATTAATTCTCAACATCATATTGGCGTTGTCCAAGGAGAGAAAGCCATTAGCTTAACAGTATTGAAGGGTAATCAAATTCCTTCTTGCCTGAAAGCCTTTATAGAAAAAAGCGAAGAACTGCTGCCGCTTGCTGAACAGCTTATTGGGCAGGGTGCCAATGAGGATGCTGTTTTTCCGATATCAGATGTAAAAATCCTTCCGCCGATACAAGCTCCGGAAAAAATTATTTGTGTCGGCCTGAATTATATTGATCATTGCAGGGAAACCGGGATGGAGCCGCCTGCTTCACCGGTAATCTTTTCAAAATATGCGAATGCCATCGTCGGCCATCATGACGCGGTGGAAATTCCTACCAATTCAAATGAAGTCGATTTTGAGGCAGAGCTTGCTGTTGTCATAGGCAAGGAAGCAAAGCGGGTAACGGAAGAAGAGGCAATGGATTATGTTTTTGGCTACACTATCATGAATGATATTAGCGCGAGAGATTTGCAATTTAAGGATGGACAGTGGTCCAGGGGGAAAACAGCAGACACCTTTGCGCCAACAGGGCCAGTGATCGTGACAAAAGATGAAGCAGGTAATCCTCATAACCTTTCAATCTCACTGGAACTTAATGGTGAAATCATGCAAGACTCAAATACAAGCAACCTGATATTTACCATCCCGCAGATCATTTCCTTTTTATCGCAGTCGATGACGCTTAGGCCGGGCGATTTAATTGCAACTGGCACCCCTCCAGGAGTCGGAATGGGCCGCGATCCAAAGGTGTGGCTCAAAGACGGTGACAAAATGAGCATCACCATTGAAAACATCGGAACACTATCCAATTACGTAAAAGGTGATATACAGAAGGAAGAGGGCTGATAGACATGGATGTGGTAACAATCGGGGAAACGATGGCTCTTTTTACACCGAATGAAGAGGGCATGCTTCGTCATACCCATTCTTTTTCAATGAAATTTGGCGGCGCAGAATCGAATGTTGCGATTGGATTGAGCCGTCTCGGCCATCGCTCCAGATGGATCAGCCGTCTCGGGGAGGATGAGTTCGGCGATGCGATGCTTTCATTCATCCGCGGAGAAGGCGTGGATGTTTCCTATGTGACACGCGATCAAAGTGCACCGACCGGAGTATTTTTTAAAGAGTTCAGGCGGTTAAATGATACGCGTGTTTATTATTACAGAAAGGATTCGGCCGCGAGCAAAATGAAAGCTGAATGGCTGGAGGATGAGGCCATTAAAGATGCTGAATATCTTCATCTTACAGGTATTACGCCAGGACTCAGTGCCTCATGCCGGGAGATGCTGGAAAAGGCAATCTGGATAGCAAAAGGAAATGGAACGAGAATTGTCTTTGATCCAAATCTTCGTTTGAAAATTTGGCGGGATGAAGAAGAAGCCCGGCAGTTTATCAAAAAATATGCCTCTGAAAGCGATATAGTGCTTCCGGGCATTTCCGAAGCAGAATTTTTATTTGGCCCCTGTACTCCAGAGGAATATACTGAAAAATTTCATGATCTTGGCATTGATACAGTGATTATGAAACTGGGCAAAGAAGGGGCGCTGATTTCATCCTCATCCGTTCCGATGACAAGAGTCCCTGGCTTTACGGTTGAGCGGGTAGTCGACCCCGTAGGAGCGGGAGATGCATTTGCAGCTGGTGTGCTTTCAGGACTGCTGGACGGAAAACAGTTGGAAGAAGCAGTATTGCAGGGCAACGCGATGGGAGCCATGGTAACGATGGTGAATGGGGATGCAGAAGGTTTGCCAAATCGCTCTGATCTGGCGTCCTTTATGAACGGCAGCCTGGAGGATGTTACGAGGTAAAAAGGAGGAAAATCAGTGAGCAAGTTAGAAGAGTTAAAGAAGAGCAAGATTGTTGCTGTTATTCGCGGTGCACGTTCGGATCAGATTTTGCCCATTGCCCATGCGCTGCTGTCCGGCGGTGTCAGCACATTTGAAATAACAGTTGAAACACCAAAGGTTTGCTTGTTAATAGAAAAAGTAAAAGACGAGTTTGGGAACCAGGCAATCGTCGGGGCAGGGACCGTGCTGGACCCTGAAACAGCACGTGCAGTCATTATGTCTGGAGCGGAGTTCATTTTTTCGCCAATCGTTAATGCCGAAACCATTAAAATGGCAAAACGGTATGGTGTCCTCAGTATTCCAGGGGCCCTCACCCCAACAGAAATCCTGACAGCTTATGAAAATGGCGGGGATCTTATTAAAGTGTTTCCTGCCGATGTGATGGGTGTCTCTTATTTCAAAAGCCTTCAGGGTCCGCTTTCCCATATTCCGTTAATGCCTACCGGGGGTATGGATGTTGGAAATATCCAGGACTATCTAAAGGCGGGAGCTGTTGCCGCAGGAGTAGGCAGTTCGTTAGTAAATGCGAAGAATCTAAATTCGGATGAGGATTATTTAAAGCTGACTGAAAAGGCAAAGCAATTTTCTGAATCAGCCATTTTTTGATTTTTATTTTTTTTGCGGTTTTTTGGAAGCTTAATAAATGTCAAAAGGACCTGCATTTAGGGTAGGTGGAGGTCCTTTGAATAGAATACTGGATTAGCTGGCAATTTATTTTAGTTGCTTCCAAACTTCTTGAAACACTAATTTTAATGGAATTCCGTATTGCTCAGATATAGCTTTGCAATCACTGAATTCAGGGGCTTGCTGAACTATTTCACCTTCCATCAGCCCCTCTTTAACAGAGACAGTTCCCCAAGGTGTTTCGACCTTTCTGAATTTCCGGCCAAGACGTTTTACAGAAAGTGGATAATATCGCACGCCCAATGTGGTGGTTTCTCTAAAAATGATATTCATCATCTCGGATTTTTGCTTATTATCACACAAAACCTGAAGCATGGTACCCGGACGATTTTTCTTCATGTAAATCGGTATATAAAAGACATCATTGGCCCCGGATTGAAACAATAAGTCCATAACATGTCCCAGCCATTCTCCAGGTATGTCATCCAGGTTTACTTCAATTTTGATCATGTCATGATCGATATGCTCTTGACCATGCTGCATTTTTCACGAGCCTCCTTAAGTTGATATGAATTTTAAATGAAGAAAAGAAAGGAAGAAATGAATGCAATCTTATACTACACATATTCTAACACAATTAAAAAATGGCCATCTTTCAATTGAGGAAGCGGAGGAACAACTGAAGGGCTTTACAGATTACGGATTTGCAAAAGTGGACGATGAGCGTGAATTCAGACAAGGCTTTCCTGAAGTTATTTTTGGTGCAGGGAAAACAGCAGAACAAATTTTACATATTTTTAAACATTTGGTTTATAAGGGGAATACCGTTTTAGCTACAAGGGTTGATGCAAATTCTGCGGAAGAAGTATGCAGGCAGGTAGAGGGGGCAGTATACGATTCATCCGGCAGAACTCTTCTTTATAAGCCTGAGGGATACGAGCTGAAGACGGAGAAGAAAATTGGAGTTATCTGTGCAGGAACTTCAGACATTCCTGTAGCCAGGGAGGCAGAAGTGACGATTGAGGCGATGGGACACCGTTATGTAAGCTTTTATGATATAGGCGTAGCGGGTATTCATCGTTTATTCGCACAAATAGAAGAAATTAGAAAGTGTGATGTATTGATTGTTGTAGCAGGAATGGAAGGCGCACTGCCCAGTGTTGTCGGGGGATTGGTTTCCGCTCCTGTTATAGCTGTGCCAACCAGCATAGGCTATGGTGCACATTTAAATGGCATTACCTCATTGTTAAGCATGCTTAACACATGCGCTTCCGGCGTAACGGTTGTCAATATAGATAATGGATTTGGTGCAGGCTACTCAGCTTCTTTAATGCTGAGAGTCTAACAATAGAAACAAAGGGAGACATTTTAAATGAACGTATTATTTATAGATTGCGGTATTTCGGGCATTGCAGGAGATATGTCTTTGGCAGCCTTTACTGAATTAGGTGTTGATTTATCCGCTGTGGAAAGAAAGCTTAAATCCATGATTAAGGAAGAGTTTTCGTTATCAGCAAAAAAGGTTGTAAAGAAAGGGATCTCCAGTACGGAATTAATTATTAATACAGAAGAAGAAAAACATTCACACCGCCATTATACACAGATAAAAAAAGCAATCGAAGAATCCGGCCTTGAAGAAGCAGAAAAAGAAACCGCCTTAAAAATGTTTGAAGCTATAGGGGCAGCAGAGGCAAAAATACATGATAGCACTCTCGAAAAGGTGCATTTCCATGAAGTTGGCGGTGTAGACTCGATGATTGATATTATAGGGACCGCAATTGCTTATCATACTCTAAACATTGAAAAAGTAGTCTGCACACCGGTTGCAGCGGGAAATGGATATATCAATATTGCTCATGGCCTTTATCCTGTGCCTGCCCCGGCCACATTGGAAATTCTAAAAGACATTCCTTTGCGTAAAACTGACGTCCAAAGTGAATTAACAACACCCACTGGTGCTGCCATTGTCCGTACCCTAACCGATGAATTCGGGAACATGCCTTCCATGAAAGTTCAGAAAATCGGGTATGGTGCAGGTACAAAGGATTTTAAATCCCACCCAAATGTTGTCAGGTTTGTGATCGGAGAACAATAACAGGAGGAGGAAGCGCCCAAATGAATATACATGACAGTTTAGTCAAAGAACAAAGGCTGATGGAAATACTTTCAGAGATGAAACGGATTATAATTGCATTTTCAGGAGGGGTAGATAGTACCTACTTATTAAAGGTAGCTTTGCAAACCTTGGGCAAAGAAAATGTGCTTGCTATTACAGCAGACTCGGAATCTTTTCCTCCTTCCGAGCGGGAAGAAACCATTCGAATCGCTAAAGCAATTGATGCTCCACATCAAATTATTAAGATGTCAGAGCTCTCTATCCCCGGATATTCGGAGAATGATTCCAACAGATGCTATTACTGTAAAAAAGGACTGTTTGAGAATCTATATCCAATAATGATTGAAAAAGGTTATCATAACTTGACTTTTGGTCTTATAAAAGATGATTTAGGAGATCATCGTCCTGGTGTAAAGGCTGCTATTGAAAAAAATGTAAGAGGCCCGCTGGCCGAGGCTGATATAACGAAAGAAGATATCAGAATCCGCTCCAAGGAGTTGGGTCTTGATACCTGGGATAAACCCTCACTCGCATGCTTATCCTCCAGAATTGCATATGGTGAAAAAATTACAATTGAAAAGTTAAGGAAAGTTGATGAAGCGGAGCAATTTATTAAAGGTTTTGGAATTAAGCAAGTCCGTGTCAGAGTCCACCATGAAATTGCAAGGATCGAAGTTGATCCGGCGGATATGAATGAGCTGCTAAAATATCACAATGAAGTCTCTGAGCAATTAAGATTCATCGGGTTTAAATATGTAGCAATGGACCTGGTCGGATATAAAAGCGGAAGTATGAATAAAATGCTGGAAGGAACAATTTCTTAAATTGATTGAAACTAACTTAAAAAGTAGAATTTTGTTGGGAGAATTTAAATGCTTGAAAGCGGATTATTTTCTATATTATTGCTTGGCTTTACATTAGGAATAAAGCATTCAACAGAGCCTGATCACATTATCGCGGTTTCAACAATTGCAAGCCAAACTAAGCGTTTGTTTCGCTCTTCACTTTCCGGTGTTTTTTGGGGGCTGGGGCATACTTTAATGCTTTTGTTAATGGGGGTTACAGTAATAGCACTTAAACAGCATATTCCTAACCCTTTTGCTCTTTCTCTTGAATTGGTAGTTGGCATAATGCTTTTATATCTTGGCTTTAATGGCTTTAGGGACAATCAACAGTTGGGATCGGCCACACAGCATTATCATAAAAAGTCTTTTATCATTGGAGGAATTCATGGTTTGGCTGGCAGTGCTGCTCTAATTGTATTAACAACTGCCCGGGCTCAAACAGAGGTGCAAGCATTTCTTTTTATCCTCATTTTTGGAGCAGGGACAATTATTGGTATGCTTCTGTTTACGACTGTTCTTGGGTTGCCATTTTTGATTTCTTCAGCGGGACAAAAAAAGATACCCCTTATTCTTGTGCGGGCTTCTTCAGCAGCCAGTATTCTATATGGGATTTATTATATATATGAGGTAAGCAATAATTTATTTTTTTGAGACTTTTATCAGTTTCATCTAAGTTTATTGCCAATTCATGGACGGCAGCCTTGAGATGATTACAAAAGCATATTTACGCTCAAGATTGAGTTTATCTCAGGACTAATACACAAAATAGCCTATGCTGGCGTATAACCGGCATAGGCTTGTTTTTTTATGGAATTATAACTGAGCTAGCCGGTGAATGGGGATTGCTCTAGGAGTGGATACGCTTTTTGAGTTGATTAATTTCAGTTTCGTGGACTCCGCTTTTTTTACTAAGGTGTTCAATATCAATTTTTGTACCCTTCAGAGTATCCGAAATTATATGGAAAGTCTCTTCATGCTGCTCTAACTTCGTTTCAATATGCTTAAAATGGCTTCTGAATTCGGTGGCATTGTTTTCAATTTGTTCAGAAAGTCTTTCAATGCTATTTTCAACAACTCCGAGCCTATTTTCAACAACTCCGAGCCTATTATCAACATTCTCGAGCCTGCTATCAACTTTATCAATTCTGTTCTCAACATTCTCGAGCCTGTTATCAACTTTATCAATTCTGTCCTCAACATTCCCGAGCCTGTTTTTAACATCAGCAAATTCATGATCAATCGAATCAAATCTCTTTGAATGCTCCTTTAAGGTACCTAAAATTTCATTAAGTATCTTCTCCATTTATCTCACCTCCCTTTCGACATTATACCACATGCCGCTGAATTTCATGCTGCTGAGAAAGCAGTATAGATGTATCCCGAAACAAAGTTCATAAACATTGCATACAAAAATCGGCATGATAAATTGACTGTTTTTGTCACAACATAATGAAAAGCAGAGGTGGAGGACTACCATCCTTTAATACGGCAGTTTAATGGCATTTACATGCTCAAGACTCCGTGCTATACTCACTGACGGTAAAAATGGAATAGGAACTTAATTCTGTATAGATCGTGACACCGGAGGGAGAAGAAATGGGCAAGAATAGAAGAGAATATACTTATAGTACAAAAGCGGAGAGATTGCTGGAGTACATATATGTTTTAATAGGATCAGGAATTATCGCCATTGCATTTAATATGTTTTTGCTGCCCAATCGAATTGCATCAGGAGGGGTGAGCGGGATCAGTACAATCCTGGATGCGGTTGCTGGCTGGGAGCCCGCATACGTACAGTGGGCATTTAATATACCGCTTTTTATTGCAGGCGTACTTTTGCTCGGCAAACAATTTGGGGTTAAAACGCTGGCAGGAACAATCTTTCTGCCCTTAGTTGTATTCCTTACGAAAGAATATGAGCCATGGACATCCGATCCGCTGCTGGCTTCTCTGTTTGGCGGAATTGGAGTTGGCCTGGGTTTAGGCATCGTTTTCCGGGGTAAAGCATCAACAGGAGGGACAGACCTTGCAGCACAGATTATTAACAAGTATACAGGTTTGTCTCTTGGAACTTGTGTTGCGATAATCGATGGATTGATCGTACTGTCGGCTGCGATTATTTTCGACATAGAGCAGGGGCTGTATGCCTTAATTGCTTTATATGTAACAAGCAAAACAATCGATCTCATACAGCTTGGATTCAGCCGGACAAAGATGGCTTTAATCATTACTGAAAAACAAAGTGAAGTTCGTGAAGGAATTTTGAATAAAATTGACCGGGGTGTGACAAAACTATCAGCATACGGTGGTTATACCGACCATGAACGCCCAGTCCTCATGTGTGTGGTGGACCAGACGGAGTTCACAAAATTGAAACAACTGGTTCAAACCGTTGATCCTACTGCATTTATCATTGTTACGGATGCTTCCGAGGTGTTGGGCGAGGGTTTCAAACGAGTATAGTGTTGGTATAATATAGCTGTACTTAGTATTTTTTCCTGAGGGGGAATTATAGGTGAAAAAGAAGCTACTAGCATTACTGATGGGTACATCTTTAGTTCTTGCAGCCTGCGGCGGCGGAGACGATGCTGCTGAAGACAAGGACACTGCTACAAACGGCGGCGGTGAAACAACGACTGATACTGCTGATGCTGGTGATGCACAAAAGCTTTTTGAACAGAAATGTTCAAGCTGCCACGGTGCAAACCTTGAAGGCGGTGTAGGACCTGCACTAGATAAAATTGGTGCCAGCCTATCAAAGGAAGATATTGAAAACACAATTGCTAACGGTAAAGGAGCTATGCCTAAAGGATTGCTTCAGGGAGAAGAAGCTTCTGCAGTTGCATCTTGGCTAGCAGGCAAGAAATAATAGGGTTCAAAATAAAAACGTTCTGTTCAGCAGGGCGTTTTTATTTTTTCTGTCATCGTAAATTGGAGCGGAGAGTGCGAGACTCCGGGAGCAGTGGGACAGATGGGACCCCACAGCGAGAAGCGCCGATGAGGCTCAGCGCCCGCAAGAGGAAAGCGAGCATCCTGAAGCGTAAATCAACGGAATGCATTAAGGTGAAAAAACAACAATATATGCAAGGCTATTTTCTTTACTGCTTGTGCTGAGGAAAAACAATATGTGACAAATATCGAGTGAATGCAATATGCAAAAAGAAGGAAAAATTCGTCGATTGAGCGATTAAAACGCTAGAATATTAATGAAACTCAGGAAGAAAGTAACAATAGTTAAGGGATTGAAAAGAAACTGTAATAATTTTTTCCGTTATTTTGACAACTTATGATGTTATAATGGGTTGTGTGAGAATTTTAGATGGCTAAATAGGCAGTATTTACAAGTATTTTGTCATCCTCTATGTCGAAAGGATGTCGTTTTTTAGCGAAAAAAGCCGTCTGTTATTTAATTCTTAATACACACTAGATGCTAGGTGATATATATGATCGATATGAAAGACGTCTATAAGAGATACCCCAATGGAGTTACAGCTGCCAGCGGGATTGATGTGCATATCAAACAAGGCGAGTTTGTTTATGTAGTAGGACCGAGTGGGGCCGGTAAATCCACTTTTATCAAAATGATGTACCGGGAAGAAAAGCCTTCGAGCGGAACGATAACCATTGATGGAGTGAACCTGGCTACATTAAAGAATGCAAAGGTACCGCTAATGCGCCGTAAAATAGGTGTCGTTTTCCAGGACTTTAAGCTGCTCCAGACATTGACTGTCTATGAGAATGTTGCTTTTGCTCTTGAGGTCATTGAAGAGCATCCAAAAAATATTAAAAAACAAGTCATGGAAACTTTGGACCTTGTAGGTTTAAAGCATAAGGCAAGAATGCTTCCGACCGAATTATCAGGCGGCGAGCAGCAGCGTGTTTCCATCGCCAGATCCATCGTAAATTCTCCTAAGGTCGTAATAGCGGACGAGCCTACAGGAAACCTTGACCCGGATACTTCATGGGAAATCATGAACATTTTCGATGAAATCAACACGAGAGGAACGACTGTGGTCATGGCAACTCATAATAAAGAAATTGTTAACACGATTAAGCACCGCGTAATTGCCATTGAGGGCGGAAGGATTGTGCGTGACGAGCAAAGAGGTGATTACGGCTATGAAAGCTAGAACATTGGGCCGGCACTTCCGTGAAAGCTTTAAGAGCCTCGGACGGAATGGATGGATGACGTTTGCTTCGGCAAGTGCGGTGACAGTAACACTCATTTTGGTTGGCGTATTTTTCGTCATTATGATGAATCTCAACAAGGTGGCTACAACCATTGAAGAGGACGTGGAAATCCGCGTTCACATCGATGTTGCTGCAAATGAGCAGGATCAGGAAGATTTACGGCAAAAAATCGAAGGGATACCCGAAGTCAAAACAGTTGAATATTCAACTAAGGAAAAAGAGCTTAATAGTTTAATAGACAGCCTTGGTGAAGAAGGAGAAGCCTTTAAACTGTTCGAACAGGATAATCCGCTGAACGATGTATTTATCGTAAAGACGAAAAACCCGGCAGAAACAATGAAAGCAGCGAAGCAGATTGAAAAAATGGAATATGCCGCAAAAGTAAAATATGGGCAGGGGCAGGTTGAAAAGCTATTTAACTTTATCAATGCCGGCCGAAATGTTGGCCTTGTTTTGATTATCGGCCTATTATTTACTGCCATGTTCCTGATTTCCAATACGATTAAAATTACGATCATGTCGCGAAGAAAAGAAATTGAGATTATGAGACTGGTAGGAGCGACCAATTCCTTCATCAGATGGCCATTCTTCCTGGAAGGTTTATGGCTTGGATTGCTTGGATCGATTATTCCAATTGCACTTGTATCAACAGCCTATTATTATGCCTATGACTATTTGGCGCCAAAGCTTGAAGGGCACTTTATCAAGCTGCTGGAGTTTAGTCCGTTTGTCTATCAGATTTCCGGACTAATTATCCTGATGGGTGCACTCATTGGTGTATGGGGAAGCTTGATGTCAGTCAGAAAGTTCCTGAAAGTATAAAACCAGCTTAGAAGGCCCTGCGGGGGGAACCTGTCCAGGCGCCTTCAAGCCTCATAATAATAGACGATTCAGCAGTGTTAAATGTTTCAGACATAGTTAAAAAAATAGAACGATTGACCTGTACATATGGTGTTCATTGAAAGGAGAAATCGGAAAATTGAAGAAATCCATCATCACATTATCACTGGCTGCCATTTTGGGATTTGGCAGCGCAACAGTCGGACTGCCTCTCGAAAAGGCGTCTGCAGCAAATAAACTAAACGATCTAAACAGCCAAAAGGATAAAATTAACCAGCAGCGTTCAGGAGTAGAATCGAAGATTACCGATACAGATAAAAAGATTAACGAAAACCAGGGCGAGCAGCAGTCTGTACAAAGTGAGATTGAGCGCCTTGATAAAGCCATCAGTGATGCTTTAGCAAAGATTGAAGAGAAAAACGGCCAGATTGCAGAAACCAAAAAGGAAATTGAAAAATTAGAAGCCGAAATTAAAGTATTAGTAGAGCGCATCAAAAAGCGAAATGAACTATTAAAAGATCGTGCCCGCAACTACCAGGAGACTGGCGGAATGGTGAGCTATATTGATGTTTTAATGGGTGCGCAAAGCTTTGGAGATTTTGTTGAACGCGTTGGAGCAGTTGCAACAATCGTAGAAGCTGACCAGGATATTCTAAAAGCGCATCAGGCGGATAAAGACGAGCTGGAGAAAAAACAGGCTCAGGTAAAAGAAGAGCTTGCCTCTTTAGAAAAAATGCGTGCAGAGCTTGAAAGCATGAAAAAGAACTTAAATGCCCAAAAGGCAGAGAAAGATAAACTGCTTGCATCCCTAAAGCATGAAGAAGAGGAAATGCATGCTCATAAGCTTGAACTAGCAGAAGAAAATGAAATTCTTGCGGCCCAGGAAGCAGCAATTCAAAAAGCAATCAAGCTCGAGCAGGAAAGACAAGCTGAAGCAGCAAGACAAGCTGAGGCAGCAAGACAAGCTGAATTGGCAAAACAGAAAGCTGCCCAGGAAGCGGCTAAAAAGAGCAGCTCATCGTCAGCAGGCAGTTCATCAGCAGGAAGCAGTTCATCATCTGACAGTGGATTATCAAGCAGCCCGCAGGTTTCTGCACCTTCTGTTTCAAGCGGCGCCTGGACAAAGCCAGCTGCAGGAAGACTTTCTTCAGGTTTTGGCGGCCGTTCATTAGGCGAGCACTATGGTGTTGATATAGCATCAGGCGGTACAGTGCCAATTGTGGCAGCTGCAGATGGTGTCGTAATCCGTTCATACTATTCAAGCAGCTACGGAAATGCCATTTTCATTGCCCACTCTATAGGCGGACAAACTTATACAACAGTATACGCTCATATGAGAAGCCGTTCAGTAGGCTCTGGCCAGACTGTTTCTAAAGGCCAGCAAATCGGTATCATGGGTAATACTGGACAATCTTATGGCCAGCATCTGCACTTTGAACTTCACAGAGGTTCTTGGAATGCAGCAAAATCAAATGCGATTAATCCTGTAGGCATTGTGCCTCTATAAAAAATAGTGAAAGTGGAAGGAGCTAAGCTTCTTCCACTTTTCTTTTACCCGTCAAGCAGGTCTTTAATCCTATTATTAGCGTTTTATTTTACGTTTGGAGGAGTGTCATGAATATATGGAGGTGCCGGCTTCAGCTTAGGTGCCGGCTTCAGCTTAGGTGCTGGAGCAAAAGGCGGAACTTCCTGCATGTATTGGAAGGTTCCCTGGCCATCCATGCTCCGACCTTGAGCCCAGCGGCCCTGGCTGCTTTCATCTCCTCTTGAAAGGTTCATAAATACATAGGAAAACTCTTCTTTTTCAAGCTCCTTCGGGAATGTGCTTGGCACGGTTTTCCCTTCCTGGGCTTCAAGCTCATTTATCGCAGCAAGCTATAAACCCAGTCTGGTTTATCCGGCTTGGCATTGTATTGAAGTTCTTTAATATGATAGAACATTTGCACACACCCTTTATGTGAAATTCCCCTTTATATATTCTTAAATTGGGATATTGAGCATATGCCTAACCTGATTATTGAAAACATAACTTGTCCTTATCCTGCATAGGATGTGATGAGCAAGGTCATTCCATCATCCATGATGGAAAGTTTCTATAAAGGCCTAAGAGACCGCTGCAAAATAGAAAGGGAGATGAAGATGAGCAGAAAATGGATCGCCGTTCTGATGACGGGATCTTTGCTGACAGGAGCTGGCGGTACATATGCAGGCATGCAGTGGCTGGCAAAGGAAGCTCCGCAGACAGGGGCCGGAAATCAATTAATAGATTCTAAGGAAGACGGAATACAAATTGAAAAAGAGAAAATCGAAAAGATGGAAACGGCCTATCAGTTAATTTTAAGTAGCTATGTGGAAAAAGTAGAGGAAAAGCAGCTCGTGGAAGGAGCTATCCAGGGCATGCTAGCCACCCTTGAAGATCCTTACTCTGTTTATATGGATGAAGAAACAGCAAAACAATTCAGTGATACACTGGAATCTTCTTTTGAAGGAATCGGGGCAGAGGTCAGCATGGTGGAAGGTAAGATAATCATTGTTGCACCATTTAAAGATTCACCAGCTGAAAAAGCAGGGCTTAAGCCGAAAGATGAAATTTTAAAAGTGGATGGGGAAAGTGTGGAGGGTCTTGATTTATATAAAGCTACCATGAAGATCCGCGGGAAAAAAGGAACAAAAGTAAAACTTGAAATAGCGCGCCAGGGACTGAAGGCACCTTTAAAGGTAGAAGTTAAAAGAGATGAGATTCCACAAATCTCAGTATACTCGGAAATCAAGAAGCAAAGAGGAAAGAATGTAGGATATCTGGAAATCACCTCATTTTCCGAAGAGACATCCAAGGAATTTGCCAAACAGCTGAGTGAAATGGAGAAGGAAGGGATTGACGGTCTAGTAATCGATGTGCGCGGAAATCCCGGAGGCCTCCTGACATCAGTACAGGAAATCCTGAAGGAATTGGTTACGGCTGATAAGCCATATCTGCAGATAGAAAAACGGGATGGAGAAAAAATGAGGTATTTTTCCACACTTGAAAAGCCTAAAAGCTATCCGATTGCTGTACTTGTTGATAAAGGGAGTGCATCTGCATCGGAGATTCTTGCCGGGGCTTTAAAGGAAGCGCAGGGTTATGCCATAATCGGTGAAAATTCATTTGGGAAGGGCACTGTTCAGCAGCCTGTTCCGATGGGAGATGGCAGCAATATCAAGCTTACTTTGTTTAAATGGCTGACACCGGACGGAAACTGGATCCATAACAAGGGAATCAAGCCAACCCTCGAGGTCAAACAGCCAGACATCTACCAAACACATCCTTTGCAGGTGGAGAAGCCTTTGGCCATCGATATGAATAATGAAATGGTGAAGAATGCACAGGAAATTCTGGCAGGCCTTGGATATGCTCCTGGACGGACAGATGGCTACTTCAATGATTCTACCTCAGCCGCTGTAAAAGCATTTCAGAAGCAAAAAGAGCTTGAAGCATCCGGCCGGATAGACAAGAAAACTGCAGCAGCGCTTGAACAAGCCGCCATTGAGGAAATGAAGAAAGAGCAGAATGACCTTCAGCTGCAAACAGCTCTGAGATATATAGCAAGATAGCGGATTCTGTAGAAAGCAAGCTTTCTTTAGCAGGAGGGATTTACCTTCTGCTATTTTTGTATTTGAGCCAGATTGTAATAGGTTTTGGAAGGAGCTTTTGGTAGAATATAGAGTAATAGAGTTTTTTTGTTACATAATTCATGAGAATTTATTAATAGAGGCTGGTGGCAAGTTTGATAGAGGAGTGGATCTTTGAGTTTTTAAAAGGAACAGGAAAACTGCTGCTGAATCCGGTATTTTATTACCTGTTTTTTGCAGCTGCATTTTTGGGAGTTTCCCGTGTAAAGCGTGAGCGCAAAGACTTTTCTGTTCGTGCTGAAAATGCTTATTATGAGCTGAGGCAGCTTCTTCCTCTGGGGATCCTGGCAGGTCTATCAGTGAGTGTTGTGATGGTTGGAGCAGGACTTGTCGTACCAGTGGAAACGATTGTCTTTACTGCTGCTCTTACGTTCCTGTGGAGCTTTACGGCAAAAGTGAGATGGATGGCGCCTGTTTATACGCTGGGCTTTGCATTTTTCGCAACAATGTTTGCTGCTGAACAGAAATGGCCATTGCCATCATTCGCCCAGTCGGAAGCAGACCTTGGCTCTTCCATATTTCCGTCCATCGCTGTTCTCCTGGCTCTTCTTGTTATGGCAGAAGGCTTCCTGGTTATAAGAAACGGCCGGAAAGGGACATCTCCCAGGCTTGTAAAGAGTAAGCGGGGCCAGACGATCGGCATTCATGAATCAAAAAGAATCTGGATGGTGCCTGTGTTTCTCCTTATTCCCGGTCAGGCACTGCAGCTGCCGTTTGATTGGTGGCCAGCGATCCCGATTGGCGGGGAGACGTATTCCCTCATTCTTGTTCCTTTTTCGATAGGTTTTTACCAGCGGATTCAGGGCACGCTTCCTAAAGAGGCAACAGCATTACTCGGACAAAGAATCTGCGTTTTTGGCGTACTTCTTTTGCTGATTTCATCTGCAGGCTACTGGTATCCGCTTGCTTCTGTGGGTGCAGCCGCACTGGCTATCATTGGGCGTGAATTCATCTCTCTCCGCCAGAGAATGGCAGAGGATCAGGCACCGTTTTACTTTTCCAAGCGCAATCAGGGTATCATAATACTTGGAGTAGTTCCGGATTCACCAGCTTATAAAATGTCTCTGCAAGTGGGAGAGGTTGTTACAAAAGTCAATGGTGTGAAGACCCAAGATGAAAAAGGCTTCTATGAAGCGCTGCAAAAAAACGGGGCTCATTGCAAACTTGAGGTTCTTGATGTGAACGGCCAGGTTCGGTTCGTGCAGCGCGCTCTTTATGAAGGTGATCATCATGAACTTGGATTGCTGTTTGTACAGGAAGAGAAGAAATGGGATAGTGAAGCGGTATAAGTATTATTTTTCATTATCGGCCGGAATACGTACTTTATCCTCCGGAAAGACTTTCAGAGATCCTTCATTAATTTTATTGAAGGGTCTTTTTTCTTTTAAATATGTGAAGTGTTGTACTGAAACTAACGGGGCGGTTAGTTTAGATTATACTCAAGACGGAGCCAAAATGCTTTATTGCTGTGTTCATTATGCAAGTCCGGTTCAGCTTCTGATGCCAAAAGCTGCGTCATATTACACAATTGTTAGATTCATGTAAGGTAAATCGATTTTTTACAAATAAAAGATTGTCTATACTTCTTTCATAGGGATGAAACAGGAAGGAAGTAAAAATTATGGATTTAACTCAAATGAACGTGGAACTGTTTAGGATCATTAATGATTTCGGTAAAGAACATACATATTTAAACCATACTTTCATATTTTTAGCTGAGTATATGGTATTTGTCCTTGGGTTAATGGCTTTAATTTTCTGGTTTACCAGGAGAAAAGAAAACAGGTTCATGATTATCTCGGCTGCCATCGCCTTTATTGCTGCTGAGATTGTCGGTAAAATTGCCGGAAAGTTCCATTCAAACCATCAGCCATTTGCAGAATTATCTAATGTAAACAAATTAATAGAGAAAGCAGTAGATAATTCCTTTCCAAGTGACCATACCATTTTATTCTTTGCATTTTGTACGACTTTTTTCATCTATCAAAAAAGATGGGGATATCTTTGGATCAGCATTGCCCTTTTGGTTGGCATTTCCCGTATATGGGTGGGGGTTCACTACCCTGCAGATATCTTGGCTGGAGCGTTAATAAGCATTGTTTCGGCAATAATCGTTTCTTATATTGTCCCCCGTCTCGACTTTATAGAAAAGTTTCTATTGCTTTATGAAAAAGGGGAAAAACACTTTTTTCCTGGCAGGGACAGGTCCAGAGACTTATAAATGAATGCTAATGATACGCTAAATAAGAAAGAATTAGAAAAAGTTAATTTTATAAAAAGTGTTTACTTTTAATGAAAAATCCAGTAGATTGAACTTTGTAAACTGAATAACCTCGTTAGGTGAGGCTCCTGTGTTGGAGATATGCTGCTGCCCAAAAATGTCGAAAGACGCCAATGGGTCAACAGAAACCATCGACTTAAGGTGGTTTTTAATGTAGCTGGCTTTGTCCTATGCCACACAGTGCTAAAGCTCTACGAATGGAGGAACAGAATAACCAGGTTTGTTATTCTTATTTTGTCATCTTTAAACCTGCACCTTCATTCAAACATGAAGGTGTTTTTTTATCTTTCCGGGAGGTGAGGAGTAATGGAAAATGACCCCTGCTCAAAACATCATGAAAATAGAATGCATCTAAAAGAATGTGAAAAGGGAAATGATCCCTTGTTCCTTTCAGAAGGAGTGACAAAAAATGAAGATAAGCATGCAAGCAGATCAAATAACTCTTCAAATCATAAAGTCTTTAAAAGAAGGAAAAAAGAAAGAATTTCATGGGATTTTAGAAGAACTCCAGCCTTATGATATTGCAAGAGTATTCGAGGGGCTCCCAGAAAAACATCACACACGCTTCCTGTTATTGCTTTCTCCTAAACAAATCGCTGACTTAATACAAGAGCTGGAAAAACCATTTCAGCTGGAGATTCTCACTAAATTAGGAATAGAAAAGTCAGGCCACGTTATGGACTTAATGGATAATGATGATTTGGCTTCTTTACTTGAAGACTTATCCCCTGCCAAATTAGAGGAACTCCTTTCAGGTATGAAGGAGGAAGAGTCCCAAATTGTTCAAAACATCATGAACTATCCTCCTGAAACAGCAGGGCGATTGATGACTAACCGTTTTGTCTGGATACCTCAGCATTTCACTGTTCGAGAGACAGTAGACAAATTAAAAGGGTTTGCTGAGTACTCAGAAACAATAAATTACTTATATGTCATTGATCACGATAAGAAGCTTGTTGGAGTAGTATCCTACCGAGATTTAATCCTGGCCGATGAAAAGGAAAAAATTTACGATATTATGTATAGCCGAGTCATTTCTGTTTCAGCAGAATCCGACCAGGAGGAAGCAGCCCGCATCATCGAGCGTTATGATTTCTTAGCAATTCCTGTTGTGGAAAGGAATAACCAGCTGGTAGGGATTGTTACAGTAGACGATATTATTGATGTTGTTATAAGAGAGGCAAATGAAGATATTGAGAAGCTTTCAGCGTCAGGTAAAGCCATTGATTTTGAGACGAAGGCATTTGTTGCTGCCTATCGCCGTCTTCCCTGGCTCATTTTACTTTTATTTATTGGCATAGTTTCCGGAACAATAATTAGCGGTTTTGAAGAAACGCTGTCAAAAGCAGTGGCTTTAGCATTCTTTATGCCCATGATAGCAGGTATGACAGGAAATACAGGCACCCAATCTTTAGCTGTTGTCGTAAGAGGGCTGGTTACCCGTGATATTGACAAAGGGGTGGTTTTCAGGCTTATTTTTAGAGAGTTAAAAGTTGGCCTGATCATTGGATTTATTTGCGGAATATTAATATCCATCATTGCACTTGTTTGGCAAGGAAATGCTGTTTTAGGGGTAGTGGTTGGAAGCTCGTTGGTTATGACTCTAATCATTGGAACTTTAGCTGGCACTATCATTCCAATCATTCTTTATAAATTTAATATTGACCCTGCTGTGGCTTCAGGTCCATTGATTACAACACTGAATGACATACTCTCATTACTTATTTACTTTGGAATTGCCACAATGTTTATTTCAAAATTGATGTAGGTAAATGCATTGTCTGGATCATGTATTTATCAAGACTCGAAACTAATGAGTGTAGAGTTGAATGCAGCTTATTTTTTATTGAACCAAAGGGGCAGATTTATGGAAACAGGATTTATAATTGAGCATGAAGAATACATTTCCGATACAATCCATTGTTAGGAGTGATTAGATGTTGAACTATCGCAGAGCAAACCTGAACGATATTGAAAAAATGGTTGAACTAAGAAAAATACAATTAATTGATGAGGGGTTAGAACCAAATATTGATATTGATAAGGAACTATTAGTTTTCTTTAGAGATAAGTTAAGTGAGGGCAGGCTTATCCAATGGCTTGTAGAAGATGATGAAGAAATTATAGCTTGTGGTGCAGTGATTTTTTATGATTTCCCACCTAGCTATACCAATAAAACTGGGAAAAAAGCATACATTGCAAATATGTACACTAACGAAAATTACCGAGGTCAAGGCATTGCAAAAAATCTATTATCAAAATTAGTAGAAGAGGTCAAATTATATGGTATATCAAGAATCTGGCTTGGTGCATCAGATATGGGAAGGCCTTTATATAAGAAGTTTGGGTTTAAGGAAGCTGACGGATTTTTAGAATTAAATATTATTTAATAGTCTTGGAGGATAGAAGGCAATGCCCATTAAGCATTGCTTTTTCTTATTCGATACAAGGGACAGTTTAGTCTTTAGCTCTGATTCAGAGCAAAATTGGATTATAGAGAATAAGTAAAAAATGAGAGATAAAAAACAGTAAGTATTCAACATGGGTGATGGCTTGATAAAATAGGAAGGGGAAATAAAAAGCTGCAGATTTTCGCTGCAGCTAAAAATGGAAGAATCTATTTAGTTTCTAAGCTAGAAATATTACTAATCCATAGACGAAATTGTTGTAAATACACTTGAAGATATCTTTTCGTTTTTTCATCAGCAAGAACCTTTTGATCGGTATCAATCTTTTCATGTACTTGGGAGATCAGCACTTTCTGAAATGGAAGAACATGTGCCTGAATAGTTTCAAGTGTTTGTCTGATTTGCATCTGGGAAAAAGCGGTTCCTAAACCTCCAGGGGTAGCTCCAATGACACCGACTGGTTTTCTATGTAGAACTGAGGACTTTGAAGGTCTTGATGCCCAATCAAGAGCATTTTTTAATACACCTGGAATGCCGGAATTGTATTCTGGGCTAACGATAATGAGACCATCAACTTCCTCAATAGAAGACTTAAATAATGAGACAGACTTTGGATCACCGCCTGCTTCTAAATCTTCATTAAATAAAGGAAGATCATTTAGCTCGATCCATCGAAATTCGATGGAATCATCCATGGTCGTCAATGCCTGTGCAATAATTCGATTATATGAACCTTTTCTTAAACTTCCACATATTAGGCCGATTGTTTGGGTCATGGAATATTCCCTCTTTCTTTTAAATTATTTTTATCATACTATAGGTAACTAGAGAATAGAAAGGGGAATAAAGACAATATGGAGGAAAAGAGAGTTACGTGGTTAGAGCTTTTTTATGATTTACTGTACGTGGCGGCTGTTGCAACTGCGACTCATGTGTTACTTCACGTTGAAGAGGGAATAATACATCCAGAATATTTATTAAAATTTGTATTAATTTTTATTCCTATCTGGTGGGCTTGGGTTGGGCAAACCATGTTTATTAACCGGTTTGGACAAGACCTATTTCATCAAAGGTTATTTTTGATCCTTCAAATGCTATTTGTGCTGATCATGACATCCAGCCTGTCAGTTGATTTTGATCCTTATTATCTTTCTTTTTTAATTGGTTATATTGGCGTTAGAGCCGTGACTGCGATTCAATACCTTGTTGTCCAGCGCATAGAAGATGGAGAACGGAAAAAAGTAGCGCTATATTTGGGCAGGTATTTTTGGATCGGAATCAGTATTTCATTATTCTCCGTCTTTTTTGATTCCTGGATTCGATATGTTGTTTTATATGCGGGAATCATGATCGATATTATTGTCCCCATGTTTGGACGGAGGTATTTGGCAAAGGTTCCTACAAATACGGCCCATCTGTTAGAGCGGTTTGGCCTATTTACCATCATTCTCTTTGGTGAAGCCCTTGTCAGTACCCTTGCAGTAATTCAACCTCAAAAAGGAAATTGGAATTCAATCGGCTTTTCCATCATTTCATTTATTCTAATCATATCCATGTGGTGGCAGTATTTCGATAATGTGGAAAAGAAAGTGGACAAGTCAATCCAGACTGCAGGTCAAACCATTTTATATGGACATCTGTTTATTTTAATGACTTTGAGCATGATTGCAGCATCCGTCAAGCTGCTGTTTTTACATGAGGTCCATTATTCATTTATATTATATTTTGTGTTTGGTGCTGTATTGCTCTATTTCATTGCAACTTCTCTCGTTTTTCATCGATTCAGGTATAAAAATAACCGTTTGAAATTTTACCATTTAGGATTATTTATAGGAATTCTAGCAGCGTTTTTTATTTTGAATTTGATAGTAGTGGTCCCAAACATTGTCATAATGGGGGAATTAGCCTTGTTTTTTATCATCTATGCTAAATTAACCACTACTTAAATATAATCTAGATAATTCCCCGTACCCCCCTCTATTATTTGATTTTTACTCCCTATCCTTTGATGGGGAGTGTCAATATTTGATTTCCTTTCACTAACATTGAACATATCTCATTCGCGTATTTGATGCCCAAACCCGGAATTCTGCCTTGCTCCCTGGCTTTATCTCCCCCAACCGTAAAATATTGTTTCAATAGAACAATCTGAACAGGATGACTAAATAAGCTTATAAACATACCTAAGGAGAGAATCCTCTATTCGCATATATAGGTATGCGTATAGAACCTATACTTCAGGTTTGCAATATCTTCAAAGGAAGATAAAACATGAGTCCTATAATTTTGAAGACCCTTTACCTGAAAATTAGGTAAACCCTAAATACAAAGCAGAATAAACGATAAATGCAAGTAATTAAATTTCGTTCTTTTGAGGCTTATTTTTTGAAATTATTTTTAGTTACTTCAAATTATAGTCCACCACGAATTTTTTAAAGAAATCAAAATTTCTATGCAGCAGAAAAAAATCAACAGATGTATGTTGACATATCAAATGAAATATATTATCTTTAATTCAAGATATATTAATTAAGGAAGTTTGAATTAAAGATTATTTTGCAGCGTAAAATTTAGTTGAAAGGAGTAATTCTAATGAATGAAATATTAAAAAGAATAAATGAACTCGCATTTAAGAGAAAGACAGAGGGATTAACACAATATGAAAATGCTGAAATAGCCAATTTACGCAGTCAATACATTCAAGAATTTCGCGGATCGATGGAAGAACTGTTATTAAACACAACCATCATTGACCCTAAAGGAGATGATGTAACTCCGAAAAAGTTAAAAAAAGCCCAGGCAAAACAAAGAATGAAACCAATATGGTAAATTGCGGGTATCAGGGTTACTAGACAAAGTAAAATAAAAAGATATTCAGGAGTTAATTGACGATATGTTTAGATCTTTAAATTCGGAGGAGTCAGAGGCATTAATCAAGCATCTGGAAAAAGCAAGAAAAAAACCAATGAGTTTTTTTGTAAAGTATCTCGAATTCGAGATAAATAATATTAGGAGGATTAAAAAATGATGGATTTAGGTTTATTAATTATTAGGTTGGTAATTGGGGTATTATTTATTGGTCATGGTACTCAAAAATTGTTTGGCTGGTTCGGGGGT
The DNA here is from genome assembly GCF_004366035.1 of Cytobacillus oceanisediminis. Taxonomy (GTDB): domain Bacteria; phylum Bacillota; class Bacilli; order Bacillales; family Cytobacillaceae; genus Cytobacillus; species Cytobacillus oceanisediminis_C. Next base: position 210,472 of record NZ_SOEE01000008.1, on the reverse strand, counting down.
CATGGATTAAAAGGTACTGGTGGCTGGTTTGAATCAATAGGGATGAAGCCGGGAGTAATGATGGCCTTTTTCGCTGGATTAGCAGAATTACTTGGGGGGATTTTGTTTTCAATAGGACTTTTAACCCCGCTCGCAGCACTAATGATTGCAGGAACCATGGTTATGGCAATTGTAAAGGTGCATGGTCCAAATGGGTTGTGGGCAACATCTAATGGATATGAATATAATCTAACTTTGCTTGCTGTAGCCATTGGTATTGCACTAATTGGCCCAGGTCGATATGCATTAGATTTCTTATTATTCTAATTTATCCCGAGTTAAAACCTATTTAAGTTAATTTGTTTTCGTTAGGTTTGTAGTTTTCGAATAGATACCTAACTTACCGACTAAGTTAATTGTAACGGAGGGCACTTGGCTCCAGCGGGAAGAGAGGAAGTGGAAGCCCTCCCAGGCGAAGAGCCGAGAAGGGCTCTGATTCTTCCCCGCGGAAGGCAAGTACCCGAAGCGGAAATCCTCGGGCAGAATTTATTCATATAAACAACAATTTATAAAAAGGAATTAAAGTCTTGTCAATGAGATGAATAAAGGAACCAGTCCAATCTTAAAGGAGTGTCGAAAAGATGGGTAAAAAAACAATGGGTATTCATCATATAACTGCAATCGTTGGTCATCCTCAAGAAAATGCAGATTTCTATGCAGGAGTTTTAGGTTTGCGCTTAGTCAAACAAACAGTCAACTTTGATGATCCGGGCACATATCATCTTTACTTCGGAAATGAGAGTGGTAAGCCAGGAACAATCATTACTTTTTTTCCTTGGGCAGGTGCCCGTCAAGGGGTTATTGGCGATGGCCAGGTAGGAGTTACTTCGTATGTTGTTCCGTTAGGTGCCATGAAGTTTTGGGAAGAAAGGCTCGAAAAGTTTAAGGTTCCTTATACAAAAATGGAACGTTTTGGCGAGCGGTATTTGGAATTTGATGATCCTCACGGACTTCATTTGGAGATTGTTGAAAGAGAAGAAGGGGAAGCAAATTCTTGGACATTCGGGGAGTTTACCCCTGAAACATCTATAAAAGGATTCGGAGGAGCAACCCTCTTATCAACTCAGCCCGCGAAGACTTCTGATCTGCTGGAAAACATTATGGGGCTTGAAGTCGTTAGCCAAGAAGGGGATTTTATCCGTTATCGTTCTTCTGCTGATATTGGAAATATCATCGATCTTAAATTAACTCCAATTGGACGGGGGCGAATGGGTGTGGGAACCGTGCATCATATTGCCTGGAGGGCAATCGATGATCAGGACCAATTGGATTGGCAAAAGTATGTTGCAGATAATGGATATGGGGTCACACCAGTACAAGACAGAAACTACTTTAATGCTATTTATTTTAGGGAACATGGAGAAATCTTATTTGAAATTGCTACAGATCCTCCAGGATTTTCCAATGATGAATCCCAGGAAACAATGGGCGAGAAGTTAATGCTGCCTGAACAGTATGAGACACAAAGGGATAAAATAGAAAGAGATCTTATTCCGTTTACAGTCAGAGAATTGGATTGAATTTAATAGAGGTGATTCCCAATATGCTTTCAATTGACCTATTCAACAATAGTGAAAAGAATATTACAAATTTTTAATAGGTCAAAGCCCATAGCTTTTGTAACAACTATCTCAAAGAAAGGTATATTGAATGGGGCTCCATTCAGTTGCTTTAATATCGTAACACCAAATCCCCACCCTTAGCAATTCAAAGAAAAGATGATCAACAAGCTCTGTTCGTTACGAATCGAGAATTGTAAATAGTATTAAGTGGTGTGAGAGATGAATTTTGGCGGATGGGCTGCAATTGGAATTGCGGCTGCAGCAGCTCTAGGTTTTTTGATAAAAAAATAAGACAAATAAAATGACTAATTCGGATTTCCTAAAAGTAGATTCTCATAAGGCTGCCATTCTCTAAGGGCAGCTTTCTTCATGTCAAACGGGGCAGTTTAGCAGAAGAATAATGTTATTGGATTCAGGATGGCGTTCTACCTCCAGATGTAATACCAATTAAGTGAAGATTATATTGATTTATTTTTGAATATGAATACTGCTTTTTAACAAAAGGGGCAGCATTCCCTTAAACAGCGGGGGCTATTGTTAAAGAAGGCAGTTCCAAAAAAAGTTATTCCGTTTGTTATAGATAAAACTAGTTAGCAGGTATCTAATTCCGCGAAATTAGAATAACGGTACAATGTAAAACAGTGAGATTATAAGGGGCCGTTCCGGAAAATAACGAAAAATAAAGAAGCTTAAAAATAACTTCTAAAACCAGTATATCAGCCAATGAATGCTGGTTTTTTGTTCATCAAGGGAGGTAAGAAAGCAGCTGGATTCTAATTTATAGCTGATTAGAGTAAGTTCTGGACAGCATTCTGGATGAGAAGGATATCATTAAAAATTTGTTTTTTTATCCTTGCATTCTTACAGCGATTCAATTCGCCATTCAGTAATACGAGTTCCTTCTTGAAAATGTCTATTGTACTCATGTGTCTGTTCACTCCTGGCTTTTAAGAGGGGGAAGTTTTTGATTTATAGTCTTTCATACCCTGTTTCGGGGTTTGAAAACCACAATATGGGATATTTATGAGTGAATATAACTAATTAAAGGTTGTGTGATTCTTAAATTATATGGATCATTTTTTCCGAAACCTTTTCAATTTCTAATCGTAATAGAAGTAGCATCTTCTTAGGAGTAAACACGCGAATATGATATTCTTTAGTTAATCCATTCAAAGAAAAAGGTGACATTGTGGCAAAGAAAAAACTGCAATACTGGACTTTGCAATTGCTGCTTATCTTAACAATCATTTATGTTTCAACAAAAATTTCTTTTCTGTTTGAACCAGTGGGCATTTTTGCGTCAACATTGTTTTTTCCAATTATTATTTCAGGATTTCTCTATTTCCTATTGAATCCGCTGGTAAGATTGCTGCAGCGCTACAAGGTGCCAAGAACGGCAGCAATATTGATCATCTATGCAGCTGTTATCGGGTTAGTAATGCTGATAATTGGCAACATTGCTCCGCTTATCAGCAGACAGGTGACTGAATTATTCAACGACCTGCCGGGATATGCAAAGACGACAAGAGACTTTGTTAACTCAATGTCTAACACAGAAGAGTTCAAATGGTTTTTGGAGCAGGACTACATATCGATTGAAGAAATTGAAGCCCGCATTATGGAATATGCCAATACCCTGCCAAGCCGTGTGACGCAAGGCGTAGCAGGAATAGTCAGCCTGGTCACCAATATTGCCATTACAATTGTAACGGTGCCATTCCTGCTTTTCTATATGTTTAAAGACGGCGATAAGTTCCCTGCTGCTGTTTCGAAGTTCCTTCCTGCCTCTTACAGGGAAGAGGGGGTTAAGACGCTTAAGGAAACAGGGGAGACACTTTCTTCCTACATTCAGGGGCAGATTACTGTAGCATTATTTGTTGGTACACTTTCGTTTATAGGATATTTAATCATCGATTTGCCATATGCGTTAGTCATGGCGCTTGTTGTTGCCATAACCAATATCATTCCTTATGTCGGACCGTTTCTGGGTGGTGCACCTGCCGTAATCGTCGCACTTTTTGACTCGCCGACTAAAGCCTTTCTGGTGGTCGTAGTCATAGTGATTGCCCAGCAGATAGAAGGGAATGTGCTGTCGCCGCTGATTCTCGGAAAAACCTTAAACACACATCCGGCCACCATCATCATCCTATTGCTGGTTGCAGGCAATCTTGCCGGCATCCTCGGAATGATCCTGGCAATACCTACCTATGCTGTGACCAAAACGATCGTGTTGAATACAATTCGATTTTTAAGGGCGAGGAAGACAGCGAGGGAAGAAGCGGTTACTTAAATTGAGCAAGCTCCTTTTAAAGAAGGGGCTTTTTTTATTTCAGGATTTATCTAACATGATTCATTAAATTTGTTACAGCTTGTTGGGTTTTTCTGGCATGTTAAAAGTTTTATTTGGCATGATCTCTATTTTATCTAACATTTCACATAATTAAAGCGGTTATTTTTTGTTTTTCCCTCCCGAAAAGTTAGAATAATAAATAAAACGAAAGCAGTGATCCAAATGTGTTTAATCCTTTTCGGATACAAAGTCCATCCGGCATACAAGCTTGTTGTTGCTGCCAATCGTGATGAATTTTATGGGCGGCCGACTGCACCGGCCCATTTTTTGGATGACCATCCTGCCATTCTGGCTGGACGTGATTTAAGCAAGATGGGGACATGGATGGGTGTCACAAAGAATGGACGATTTGCAGCTCTTACAAATTACCGTGATCCGAACGAAGTGACAGATGGCAAAAGGTCAAGAGGAGATCTGGTGGCGGATTTCTTGAAAGGCAGTACTTCGCCTGCTGATTTTATGAAAGTAGCATCCGAACACCGCAGCAGCTATCCCGGATACAATCTGCTTGCGGGAAATTCGGAGGAGCTCTTTTATTACTCGAACGTAGAAGATAGAATAGAACAGCTCCAACCAGGAGTGTACGGGGTCAGTAATCATGTGCTGAATACCGGGTGGCCGAAGGTGAAAAAGGGGAAGGAAGGGTTATCTAAGATAATGGATCATGCATCAGGGGATATTACGGAAGCCCTGTTCACACTTCTCCAGAATGCAGATCCTGTCCCTGATGACATGCTTCCGAAAACAGGAGTTTCACTGGAGTGGGAGCGGGTTTTGTCTCCTTTATTTATCAAAAGCGAAGGCTACGGAACCAGGAGTTCAACAGTGATGCTGATGTCAGATGGTGAGATTATTTATAAGGAAAGAGTACATATAGGGGATAGCCCGGAGGACCAGGAGTTTATTATTCAAAAATAAGAAGCCAGTTCAGACATCTGGCTTCTTTCATTAGGCAAGCGGCAAAGTAATCCTGACCGTTGTGCCTTCATTTTCCCTGCTGTGGATGTAAAGATTTCCGCCATGGTTTTTAATGATTTTTTTGCAGATCATGATGCCAAGGCCTGTGCCTTTTTCTTTTGTGCTGTAAAATGGCTCTCCCAATTTGGCTAGGCGTTCCTCGGGTATGCCAATTCCTTCATCCTCGACACTGATGATGACAGAATGGTCCTCCTGGCGGATATCCACGTTTATTTTTCCGCCCGCCGGCATGGCTTCAATCGAGTTCTTAATGATATTAATCAGCACCTGCTTAATTTTATCTTTTTCACATTTCACATAAAACTCGCCGGGTGACTGTGTTAGTTCGATTACGATATTCTCCATAACAGCCTGGCTGCTTAAGAGAGTGATCACACTTTTCACAACGTTTGTCAGGCAGGTTTCTTCCATTTCGGTTATTTGAGGTTTGGCGAGAACGAGCAGGTCATTGACAATGCCTTCAATCCGTTCCAGCTCACTTAAGATGACCTCCGCGAAATCGCCTTTATGTTCTTCATATAATAACTGTGTAAAGCCTTTTATGGCTGTAAGCGGGTTGCGGATTTCATGGGCAATGCCTGCGGCAAGCTGGCCGACAACTGAAAGTTTTTCAGCATTCTGCAGCTTTTCCTCCGTCTTCTTTTGTCCGGTTACGTCTTTAATAATGATTTGGTAGACCTTTCTGTTCTTGAAAGTGGTTGGAATCAGCTGGACTTCGGCTTTTCTCATTTGTCCGTCAGTCCGGATTAGATTAAGCTCAAAATTCACACTTAGCTTTGTTTGCAGAAAATCATCGAGGGTGGAATGTTCTGAAGGAGGAATGTAGTCGTGGAGGGAGGTGCCGATCATCTCTTTGATGCTTGTGAATCCAAAAAGCTTTTTTCCTTCATTATTGATGTAGGTCCAAATCCCTTTTTGTGTCACCATTCCTATCGTATCCTTGGAGTACTCCACCAGAAAGCGGTACTTCTCCTGTGTTTCAAGAATCTCCTCTTCCATAATAATTCTCTGTGTCATATCCCGGATGATGCACATCATTTCTTTATCGTCATTAATGACTGAAAAATTGGCTTCAAGCCACAGATAATGCCCCTCCTTATGCCTGAAGCGAAAGGTCTCACGTTTATGCGGAAGCTGTTCGAGCTCGGCCAATGCCTCTCTTAAGAGATCCCGGTCATTTGGATGGCAGTATGTATAAAGGCTGCTTCGATAAAAGTCCTGCTGTGAATACCCCAGCGTCGGCAAGCTGGAAGGGGAGACATATAAAGCAATGCCTTCTTTTGTTACTCTTGCAACCACATCGCTGGAATGCTGAATGGCCAGCTGCAGATTCCTCGCTTCGACTTTGTCCGCGAATAAATCTGCTGGGTTCTCGGTCATGATCATTTTCTGTCCCTCCTTTTTGAAAAATAGCACTTTTCCATCATTATACAATACATGTTTAGTTTGACATATAGGATAAATTTCACTCTATGCCAAACTGTGAAAAGGATCCCTTGTCAGGTACTATTCTCATAGGAGCTTTCTAATTTCCTCTCCAAGGATCAATATACCTTCCTGCAGTTCCCCCAGGGAGGCATAAGCATATGAAATTCGTATAAAATGATTCGGCCCGTCACTGTATATGCTGCCGGGATTAAGCAGCAGTTTTCTTGAAATAGCCTGCCGATAGAGGAGTCGAATTGGAATAGTAGACGGTACTTTCAGCCATATAAAAAACCCTCCTTCCGGAGAATTCCATTCTGCTATCCCGGACAGGTGTTCATCTAATGTATTTAGGGCAGTATGACGACGAACTCTCAGCTGCTCACGTACATTTTCTATATGCTTTTGATAGAGCCCGGTGGACAGCCATTTTTCAGCTGCCCTTTGTGATAGTGAACTTGAACCATAGTCAGTCTGCATTTTAAGATCGGCAAGCCGGTCGATAACAGGTTCAGGTGCTGCTACCCAGCCTATTCGAAGTCCTGGACTCAATGTTTTCGACAAGCTTCCCATATAAAGGACCTGGCCGTTTTTGTCCATTGCTTTTAATGGTGGAGGGGGCATTTCATCAAGCCAAAGCTCACGGTAAATATCGTCTTCCACAATTGGCAGCTGTTCTATTCTGCAAACATCAAGCAGTTCCCTCCTTCTTTTTTCTGTCATTAAAATTCCAGTAGGATTATGATATGAAGGAATCGTGTATAAAATGGATTTCCCTTTTTCATATTTCTTCAAAGAGATGCTTTTCGTAATAATTCCCTCCTTATCCATTGGCAGGCCTTTTAAATTCATGCCTGATGAACGGAAGAGCTGTAATGAATATAAGTAAGAGGGCTTTTCCAGAAATACGGGTGCCCCTCTTTGCACAAGGCCCAGTGAAACAAGCTGAAGGGCTTGCAGACCTCCAGAAACAATAAGTATGGAGGAAGGAGAAGCGTATATTCCGGATGCTGCCAAATACTCACTGACTGCCTGTCTTAATGGCAAATATCCCTTTGGTTCCTCATAACCGAGTTCACTCAATTCATCAGCAGCTTCCTTTAGAACTTTCTGCATCGTTTGCACAGGGAAAATTTCAGGGGAAAGCTCTCCTTTGCTGAGCTGTATAAAAGCGGGATCCATTTCTAAGTCATTAATTTCCTGAACGATTTTTTCGCTTGCTCTGTGTATCCCTGTATCGATATATTCACTCCAGTTGGCAGACTGCCTGGAAGCGAGAAGTGTCCATGTATTATTAATAACCTTAGTGCCAACCCCTGTTTTCCCTTCTATTAGTCCATCTGCAGCCTGTTCTTCCAGAGCAGTGATAATTGTGCTTCGGTTTACTCCAAACTCCTCAGCCAGTTTCCGCTGGCTTGGAATTTTACTTCCGATTGGCCATTCACCTTTGGAAATCTTCTCTTTAATAGTCTCAATAATTTGCTGATATTTTGGCAATTGTGTTGTATCCATCCGCATAACCGCCTTCATGAAAATTGGCTGGCAAAATTCTTTCCTAATTGGTTGAGGACATTGTATCAGTTATTAACTATCATGAAAAGCAGCACAGATAATGGCTGGAAATGTTGATAAGGGGGATGAAGTTGGCTCATAAAAAACTAATGATAATCGGGGCGCATAGTTCTATCATCATTCTATGGGCATCCGCATTCCCGGGAATTCGGGCTGGGCTTGAATCGTACTCCCCGGAGCACCTTGCCCTTTTTAGACTTTTAGTTGGTTCCGCTGCACTTGGTGTCTTAGCGCTGCTGACAAAGATGCGCCTTCCGGATATGAGAGATCTTCCTGCTATTTTTATACTTGGATTCCTTGGTTTTACGGTTTATCACACAGCACTCAACATTGGGGAAAAAACAGTAAGCGCCGGGCCGGCAAGCTTGATTGTATCAATGACGCCGATCTTTTCGGCTGCTTTGGCTGCTCTATTTTTAAGGGAAAGGTTTGGAAGGGTAAGGTGGACTGGTTCCGCAGTCAGTTTTGCGGGTGCCGCACTTATTTCGCTTGGTGCAGGAGGCGGGTTTGAACTCCAAACCGGTGTTTTATTCGTCCTGCTTGCTTCCGTTTCAGAAAGCATCTATTTCGTGTTTCAGACTAAATATTTTAATAAATACGGATTTTTGTCATTTACATCCTATACGGTATGGGCAGGGACTAGTTTTATGCTGATTTATCTTCCAGGGCTTGGTAATGGGATCCTTCATGCGTCGGCCGAATCCACTTTTAGTGTCATCTATTTGGGGATTTTTCCAACGGTAGTTCCATATATTGCCCTCGCTTTTCTTGCGTCCATAGGAGGGACTTCTGAAGCGACAAGCTCTCTTTATCTGACACCAGCAATAGCGTTTGTCATTGCTTGGATTTGGCTGGGAGAGGTGCCGACTATATTATCCATTGCGGGTGGTATGATCGCTCTAGCAGGTGTGATGATTATTCACCGTAAAGATAGCTCCGTTAAAGTAACAGAAATTTTTGAAAATGGATCAAGCGAAAATATTTGAAATAATGATTGACATCCTTTTCTTTAAGGTGGTAAAGTAGTAAGCATATTAAACAACCGAATAATAAAAATCTTCTTATCAAGAGAGGTTGAGGGACTGGCCCTATGACACCTCGGCAGCGGACAGCATGTACCGTGCCAAATCCAGCAAGCATTGCTTGAAAGATAAGGAGAGGACCATTGATAAATGCTGCCCTCTTCTTTCTTTAGAAGAGGGTTTTTGTTTTTATCCGAAAAAAATGCATCAAGATTCTATTCATAAACATATGAATAATTCTTATCGAGAGAAGCAGAGGGACCTGGCCCAATGAAGCTTCGGCAGCAGGCAGACTGCACTGTGCCAAATCCAGCAGGCGATAAGCCTGAAAGATAAGGAGGGGACTTCAAAAAACCTCTTCTGATGGAAGGGGTAAATTTCAGGATATAATTCTTAGTTTTCATATAGGGATAATTATATATAACGTTTAGAAAAGGAGAGAGGCTGCATGATAGAGTTTCAGAATTTAAAGAAAGTCTTTGAAAGCGGAGGCCAGCAGGTAGCTGCCTTAAATGGAATAGACTTAAAGATTAACAAGGGTGAGATTTTCGGAGTCATCGGCTTCAGCGGTGCGGGAAAGAGCTCTTTGATACGCTGTGTCAATTGGCTGGAGAAGCCGACTTCAGGAAAGGTCATTGTCAGCGGACATGATCTGATGGCTTTATCTGTAAGAGAAATTCGCGAAGTGAAAAGAAACATCGGGATGGTCTTTCAGCATTTTAACCTTTTAAACTCAAAAACAGTGTATGCCAATGTGGCGATGCCGCTCACACTGGCTAAGCTCCCAAAAGATGAAATCAAAAAGCGTGTCCATGAACTATTAGAATTCGTGGGGCTTGCAGACAAGGCTAACAGCTATCCTGATCAGCTGTCAGGCGGGCAAAAGCAGCGGATCGGAATTGCCAGGGCGCTGGCGACCCAGCCTTCCATTCTATTATGTGATGAAGCAACTTCAGCGCTGGATCCGCAGACAACCAGCTCAATCCTGCAGCTGCTGAAAAAAATAAATAAAGAATACAACATTACTATACTGATCATTACCCATGAAATGTCTGTAATCAGAGAGATCTGTGATCGTGTCGCTGTAATAGAGGCAGGAAAAATTATCGAAGAAGGAACCGTCTTCAATGTCTTTTCCTCACCAAAAACACCAACAGCGAAGAACTTTGTCAGCACTGTCATGAATGATCAAATCCCTGACTCTATTAAAGAAGTGATTGAAAAACAGCAAGGGCTTCAAAAGGTATTTAGAATCAACTTTGTTGGAAATTCTGCCGGGCAGCCGCTCCTCTCGCAGGTTGCCAAAAAGTTTAATATCGACTTCAACGTCCTGTTTGGAAATATTACTGAACTTCAGGGAACGCCGTTTGGTAACCTGATTGTCGAATTCCAAGGTCCGGACAGTGAAATCAGACGTGCTATTCAGTACATCAGCCAGGAAAAAGTTTCAATAAAGGAAGTGACAACACGTGCTAGTTAACCAGGAAAAAATCATCGAAGCCTTAATCGAAACGATTCAAATGGTGGCATTCTCATTGCTGTTTTCAGCTGTTATCGGACTGCCGCTTGGCATATTGCTTGTCGTGACAAGGAAAGGGCATCTGCTGGAAAACCTTGTTGTTTTTAACATCATAAACAGCATTATTAATATTTTCAGATCGGTTCCCTTCATTATTTTAATGGTAGCCATTATCCCCATTACCAGGCTTATTGTTGGAACATCGATTGGTACGGCTGCAGCCGTAGTGCCGCTTGTCTTTTATGCCGGGCCATATATTGCAAGATTAATAGAAAACTCATTGCTTGAGGTAGACCCGGGAGTCATAGAAGCCGCAGAAGCAATGGGAGCAACACCGGGCCAGATAATATTAAAGTTCCTGATTCCAGAAGCACTTAGTTCGCTGGTATTAGGCTTTACAATTGCGACAATCGGATTGGTCGGAGCATCGGCTATGGCCGGGGCAGTCGGAGGCGGCGGGCTTGGTGACCTCGCCATTACCTACGGCTACCAGCGATTCGATACAACAGTCATGCTGATTACTGTTGCGATCTTAGTTGTCATGGTCCAAGGCCTGCAGTCATTCGGAAATATCTTATCCAAAAAAATCAGAAGAAGATAAATTAGGAGGAAACACATCATGAAAAAACTATTCTTAACATTCATTATTTTAGCATTGGCTGTGTTCACTGCAGCATGCTCAAGCACAACTGGCGGAGAAGAAACAAAAAAGATTAAATTAGGTGTCAGCGGATCAGATACACGCATCTGGGACTTTATTGCAGAGAAGGCTGAAAAGGAAGGCATTGAAATTGAGGTTGTGACATTCTCTGACTATGTGCAGCCGAACGTTGCCCTTGCAGAAGGCGATCTTGATGTGAACGCATTCCAAACAGTCGCTTATTTTGACACTTTTATTAAAGAGCATAATATGGATCTTTCACCGATTGCGACAACTGTTTTAGCACCAATGGGTCTTTATTCTGAAAAAGTAAAATCTGTAGAAGACATTCCGGAAGGCGGCAAAATTGCCATTCCAAATGATGCTTCAAATGGCGGAAGAGCCCTTCTTTTACTGGAGGAAGCCGGCCTGATCAAATTATCCGAGGACTATGACGGAAACCTGGACTTGAATAAAATCGTTGAAAATCCGAAGAACCTTGAATTTGTAGAAATGGTATCAGCGCAGACGCCGCGTGCACTTCCGGATGTCTCTGCTTCTGTAATCAATAACGGAATTGCCGTAGAAGCAGGCTTTAACCCAACTAAGGATTCAGTTTTTATGGAAAGCGAAACCGCTACTCCGTATGTAAATATTATCGCTGTCAGAACAGAAGACAAGGACAACAAAACGCTTAAGAGAATTGCTGAACTTTACCAGGAAGATGATGTAGCTGATTTCATCACGAAAGAATATGACGGAAGCATGATCCCGACTTTTATTCCTTTAAGTGATATTGGCTGGTAAAAATTATTTGTAAAGGAGGAACAATGATGGCGGCACCTGTAAAAGCACTATCTGAACTGAAAGAAGCAATCAAGAAAAATGTTGAGGATAATAAAGAACTTTATCTTTCCGCAAGCCACCAGATCCATGCGAACCCGGAAATAGGAAATGAGGAGTTTTTTGCCTCTGGCTTGCTTTCAGGCATCCTTGAGAAGGAGGGTTTTGAAGTTGAGCGGGCAGTGGCCGGGCATGAAACAGCTTTCCTTGCCCGGAAAAAATCCGATAAACCGGGGCCGTCTATTGCATTCCTTGCAGAATATGATGCCCTTCCCGGGCTAGGGCATGGATGCGGTCACAATATCATTGGCACGACAAGTGTGGCAGCAGCCATTGCATTGAGCAAGGCTATTGATGAGACCGGAGGAGAAGCAGTAGTATTTGGAACCCCGGCAGAAGAAGGCGGCCCAAATGGAAGTGCAAAAGGCAGCTTTGTGAAGCATGGCTTGCTTGAAGGCATTGATGCGGCCCTAATGGTTCATCCATCAAACCATACCCGCCTGACCAGTTCATCACTGGCAGTTGATCCGCTTGACTTCGAGTTTATCGGCAAGCCTGCCCATGCGGCGGCTTCACCGGAGGAAGGAATCAATGCCCTTGATGCAGTTATTCAGCTGTTTAACGGAATTAATGCTCTTCGTCAGCAATTAAAGGATGATGTGCGAATCCATGGCATTATTACTCATGGCGGGGATGCTCCAAATATTATCCCTGAGTATGCAAAAGCCAGATTCTTCATCCGTGCTTCAACCAGAACCAGTCTTAATGAGGTAACACGGAAGGTTAAAGCTGTCGCCGAAGGCGCCGCATTGGCAACAGGAGCAAAGCTCAATGTCATTGCTTTTCAAAATGAAGTTGATAACCTGCTGTTAAACAAGACATATGACCAAGTGTTTAAAGAAGTGATTGAAGACCTGGGAGAAACGGTCGTGGAAGGGGACAGAGATGGAATCGGCTCGACGGATGCAGGCAACATCAGCCAGGTGGTGCCAACCATTCATCCTTATATTAAAATTGGTGCTGATGATCTTGTTGCCCATACCGTTCCGTTTCGTGAGGCTGCAGCATCTGTAAAAGGAGACGAAGCACTGATAACCGGGGCAAAAGGGCTCGCACTCACTGCCTTCCAGCTGGTAACGGACCCAGAGCTGCTAAAATCCGTTAAACAGGAATTTCTAGAGCGGAAGGCTGCTGAATAAGAATAAAAGCTATCCTTTTGCGGGATAGCTTTTCCTTATTTTAGTGAGTCATTTCCTCAAATTGGAGTGTTGTTCGGCCCCAAAATGCTGATTCTTCTCCTCCAATTAATTGCCTCAATTTCATAATGCTTTTCCAAAAGTTCGCGATTTCCTACTGTTCCTTCATCCGTTCCTGTGCCATTCGAATAAGCTCCTTCACCATACTTCCGCCAATCTTCCCGCCAACTGTTCCTGCCTGTTTGGATGTAAGACGGCCGTTATAGCCCGGCTTCAATGGCACACCGGCCTCCTCGGCAATTTCATATTTCACGCCATCTGGATTTTCACTGTCAACATGGTATCCCTGGTTTGCCATTACCTGATTTTTCAGCTGGTCTAATGCCGCTCTTGAATCCGGCACAAGCGGGCGTTTTTTTCTTCTTGCCATGATGCATTCCTCCATAATAAGTACTTTTTCTTATTATGTGAAAGAACAGAGGGAATAACCCTGAAAAAACTTGTACATCTGCTTATGAAAAGCTATTCTAATGATAGAAACCTTAAATTTTTGTGAATAAACAAAAGAAGGTGTTTTGGTTGGCATTAAAGTACTTGTCAGCTCTGCTGCTGCCTGGCCTGCTGGTATTGCTCTTTACGAGAGTAAGCTATAATCGTGTGATTGGGCTTGTATTGACGGTGGGACTGATTGCGGCTTCTGTCTATAAAGGGTATACAAATTCTTTTGCCTTGATTGTTATAGACGCACTTTCATTGACTGTCGGGTTTTGGTACGCTCAAAAACTGAAGCCCAAAACAAAGCCAAGTGCGGAATAATTTTTGCGGAACCTGTCGAATAAACGCATCGACAGGTTTTTTGCTTAATGTAATTTCAGCTGCATTAATGCCTGCGTAAAATCAGCTATTAATCAATATCAATCAAACGATTGATTTAATTTCAGGGGGTTAATCAAACGATTGATTAACCTTGCTTCGACATCTCCCTCAAAAATTCGGCATATTTCCCAAGCAATATTTTCTCGGCAAATTAAAAAAACGAATATCCGTTCGCATATTGTTGGTTTGTTTTAGGCTCTTTGTGGTAGAATGATGATATGAGTTTTGAGTAAAAAACTGACAAATCAGCCATGCATCCCGGATCTTAAATTCTTTCAATGCTGGTTTGTGATTAATATATAGATAAAAGTAATTTGAACGGGAGGCTTATAGGTGAAGGATCAATTTGAATTAGTTTCAAAATATTCCCCTCAGGGCGATCAGCCTGGGGCAATCAAAAAAATTGTGGAGGGAATTAATGCCGGCAAGAAGCACCAGACGCTTTTGGGTGCAACAGGAACGGGAAAAACCTTCACGGTTTCAAATGTTATACAAGAGGTTAACAAGCCGACGCTTGTCATTGCCCATAATAAGACACTTGCTGGGCAGTTATACAGTGAATTTAAGGACTTTTTTCCAAACAATGCTGTTGAGTATTTTGTCAGCTATTATGACTACTATCAGCCGGAGGCGTATGTGCCTTCTACAGATACCTTTATTGAAAAAGATGCAAGCATCAATGATGAAATTGATAAGCTCCGCCACTCGGCGACTTCTTCATTATTTGAGCGCAAAGATGTCATTATTATTGCCAGTGTGTCTTGTATATATGGTTTGGGTTCTCCTGAAGAATACAGTGAAATGGTGCTATCCCTCAGAACCGGCATGGAGATTGAGAGGAACCAGCTTCTTCACAGGCTCGTTGACATTCAGTATGAGCGCAATGATATCGACTTCCAGCGCGGTACCTTCCGTGTACGCGGGGATGTAGTAGAGATTTTCCCGGCATCACGGGATGAGCATTGTATCCGTGTAGAGTTTTTCGGGGATGAGATAGACCGGATCCGTGAAGTAGATGCCCTCACCGGAGAAATTATGGGTGAACGTGAGCATGTTGCGATCTTCCCGGCATCCCACTTCGTAACGCGTGAAGAAAAAATGCGGATCGCCATCCAGAACATTGAAAAAGAACTGGAAGTGCGCCTTGCTGAATTAAGAGAAAACGATAAGCTTCTTGAAGCCCAGCGCCTCGAGCAGCGGACCCGCTATGACCTTGAGATGATGAGGGAGATGGGGTTTTGTTCCGGCATTGAAAACTACTCCCGCCACCTTACATTAAGGCCGCCTGGTTCAACACCGTATACCCTTCTGGATTACTTTCCGGAAGACTTTCTAATTGTGATTGATGAGTCGCACGTAACTCTGCCGCAAATCCGCGGTATGTTCAATGGTGACCAGGCAAGAAAATCCGTGCTTGTGGACCATGGCTTCCGTTTGCCTTCAGCCATGGATAACAGACCGCTTACGTTTACCGAGTTCGAAAAGCATGTGAAACAGGCTGTCTTTGTTTCGGCAACACCTGGTCCTTATGAGCTTGAGCATACACCGGAAATGATTGAGCAAATTATCCGCCCAACCGGTTTGCTTGATCCTACTATTGATGTCCGTCCAATCGAAGGACAAATTGATGACCTCATCGGCGAAATCCAGGATCGCATTCAGAAAAATGAACGTGTGCTTGTTACTACATTAACAAAGAAAATGTCTGAGGACTTGACAGATTACTTAAAAGAAATCGGCATTAAAGTGCAGTATCTGCACTCGGAGGTAAAAACGCTCGAGCGGATTGAAATTATCCGCGAGCTCCGTCTTGGCAAGTATGATGTGCTGGTTGGGATCAACCTTCTGAGAGAGGGGCTGGATATACCTGAAGTGTCTCTCGTTACCATACTTGATGCAGATAAGGAAGGTTTCCTCCGTTCAGAACGTTCACTCATCCAGACGATTGGACGTGCAGCGCGTAATTCGAATGGCCATGTCGTTATGTACGCAGACCGGATTACAGACAGCATGGAAAAAGCCATCAGTGAAACAAAGCGCCGCCGGTCCATTCAGAAAGAGTACAATGAGAAGCATGGCATCACGCCAATGACTATACAGAAGGATATACGCGATTCAATCCGTGCAACCCATGCGGCAGAAGAGCAAGAAGAATACCAGCCGTCAGCAAAGCTCGGCAAGCTGAACAAGAAAGAGCGGGAGAAGCTGATAGGCGATATGGAAAAAGAAATGAAGGAAGCGGCCAAATCCCTGAATTTCGAAAGGGCTGCCGAGCTTCGTGATTTAATATTAGAGCTGAAAGCGGAAGGATGACGTAAAAATGGCGATGGATAAACTGATTGTAAAGGGTGCCAGAGCCCATAACCTGAAAAATATAGATGTCACCATTCCGAGAGATAAGCTTGTCGTCCTGACAGGACTTTCAGGTTCAGGAAAGTCCTCACTGGCATTTGATACAATTTATGCAGAAGGGCAGCGCCGCTATGTGGAATCATTATCTGCTTATGCCCGGCAATTCCTCGGCCAGATGGATAAGCCTGACGTGGATGCGATAGAGGGGCTGTCTCCTGCCATTTCAATTGACCAAAAGACGACAAGCAGAAATCCTCGTTCCACAGTGGGAACGGTGACAGAAATTTATGATTATCTGCGATTATTATTTGCACGGGTGGGGCGTCCAACCTGTCCGATTCACAACATTGAAATCTCCTCACAGACCATTGAGCAAATGGTTGACCGGATTATGGAGTACCCAGAAAGAACAAAACTCCAGGTTATGGCTCCGCTTGTATCCGGCCGAAAAGGGACACATGTAAAAGTGTTTGAGGATGTCAAAAAGCAGGGGTTTGTCCGTGTCCGTGTCGACGGAGAAATGATGGATCTCGGTGATGAGATTGAGCTGGAAAAAAACAAAAAGCACTCTATAGAAGTAGTAATCGACCGGATTGTCGTAAAAGAAGGGGTAGCTCCGCGGCTGGCTGATTCATTGGAAACCGCGTTGAATCTGGGCAATGGCAAGGTGCTGGTGGATGTAATTGGGGAAGAGGAACTGCTGTTCAGCGAGAACCACGCCTGCCCTCAATGCGGATTTTCAATCGGCGAACTTGAGCCAAGAATGTTCTCTTTTAATAGTCCGTTTGGTGCTTGTACGGAATGTGACGGATTGGGCTCAAAGCTGGAGGTAGATATTGATCTGGTCATACCCAATAAGGATCTTTCATTAAAGCAAAATGCCATTGCGCCATGGGAGCCGACCAGCTCTCAATATTATCCTCAGCTGCTGGAGGCGGTCTGCAATCATTATGGAATTGATATGGACATGCCGGTTAAGGAGATTCCTGAACACTTGCTTGATAAGGTTTTATACGGATCCCCCAAGGACAGCATTTATTTCCGATATGAAAACGATTTTGGCCAGGTAAGGGAGAATTATATCCATTTTGAAGGTGTCATCCGCAATGTGGAGCGCCGCTATAAAGAAACAAGCTCTGATTACATCAGGGAGCAAATGGAAAAATACATGGCCCAGCATCCATGTCCTTCCTGTAAAGGCTACCGTCTGAAGCCGGAAACGCTTGCGGTGCTTGTATCTGGAAAACATATCGGCCATGTCACAGAATATTCGATTGAGGAAGCATTCAGCTTCTTTGAAAATCTGACACTGTCTGAAAAAGAAATGAAGATTGCCAACCTCATTTTCCGTGAGATTAAGGAGAGGCTAGGCTTCCTCATTAATGTCGGGCTGGATTACCTGACATTAAGCCGGGCTGCGGGAACTTTGTCCGGCGGTGAAGCACAGCGTATCCGCCTGGCCACACAAATCGGTTCGCGCCTGACAGGTGTACTCTACATTCTGGATGAGCCTTCGATTGGTCTCCATCAGCGTGATAATGACCGTTTGATTGATACACTGAAAAATATGAGAGATATCGGCAACACCCTGATCGTGGTAGAACACGATGAAGATACGATGGTGGCAGCCGACTATTTAATCGATGTAGGACCGGGAGCGGGGGTTCATGGCGGACAAATCGTTTCAGCTGGTACCCCTCAGGAAGTCATGGATGATCCGAACTCTCTGACAGGTCAATATCTGTCCGGCAGGAAATTTATTCCGCTGCCAATCGAGCGCCGCAAGAACGACGGGCGTTTTATCGAAATTAAAGGGGCTAAAGAAAACAATCTTAAAAATGTGAACGTTAAGTTCCCGCTCGGCACTTTTATTTCCGTTACTGGCGTATCCGGTTCAGGAAAAAGTACGTTAATCAATGAAATTCTGCATAAAGGGCTTGCGCAAAAGCTTCATAGAGCCAAAGCAAAGCCGGGTGAGCATAAAGAAATTAAAGGTGTGGATCACCTCGACAAAGTCATTGATATCGATCAATCCCCAATCGGGCGGACACCTCGTTCCAACCCGGCAACATACACCGGAGTGTTTGATGATATTCGGGATGTATTTGCTTCAACTAATGAAGCAAAAGTTCGCGGCTACAAAAAGGGGCGCTTCAGCTTCAATGTAAAAGGCGGACGATGTGAAGCATGCCGCGGGGACGGGATCATCAAGATTGAAATGCACTTCCTGCCGGATGTGTATGTGCCATGTGAAGTGTGTCATGGCAAACGCTATAACAGGGAAACGCTTGAAGTGAAGTATAAAGGGAAGAATATTTCGGAGATTCTCGAAATGACAGTGGAAGATGCATTGGAGTTTTTCGAAAATATTCCTAAAATCCGCCGCAAGCTGCAGACGATTTATGATGTTGGCTTGGGCTATATCACTTTGGGACAGCCTGCGACAACATTGTCCGGCGGTGAAGCGCAGCGTGTCAAACTTGCTTCCGAATTGCACCGCCGTTCAACGGGCCGCTCCCTGTACATTCTTGATGAACCGACAACTGGCCTCCATGTTGATGATATCTCAAGACTGCTCGTGGTCCTTCAGCGTCTTGTTGAAAATGGAGACACCGTACTGGTTATTGAGCATAATCTTGATGTCATCAAGGCAGCCGACTATATCGTTGACCTTGGACCTGAAGGCGGAGATAAGGGAGGTACCATCTTAGCAGCCGGTACACCGGAAAAAATTGCCGAAGTTCCGGAATCCTATACAGGCAAATACCTCAAACCGATCCTGGAAAGAGACCGCCTGAGGATGAAACAGCAAATTGAAGAAAAAGAGGGCGTGACAAACGCTTAATTAGGAAGAAGCAGTACCGTTTTGGTACTGCTTCTTTTTATGTAGAAGAGATTAATTCTCCGGGATGAGGGGTATAGAACATGCGTCTGCAGCTACCTTCAATAATCTCAACCAAGAAAGGAACATACACTATGAAAAATAAAATCTGCCTTTTGGCAGGCCTTATATTGCTTGGATTCGGCATCTATCTAACCATCACATTTCTGGGAGAAGAGAAAAAGGCTGAAAGCAGTCAAACGATAGTAGCTTTTGGGGATTCGCTTACCTACGGATATGGAGATGAAACGGAAGAGGGATACATTGGCAGGCTGCAGAGCAAACTAGATCGGACATTTCCGGATAAGAATTATAAAATAACAAATCATGGAGTCTATGGCTATAAATCTTCTGATGTCCTCCAGCAAATGCTCAAACCGAAAGTGGCACAGGATATCAAAAATGCAGATATGTTTATCGTATATATTGGCACAAACGATTTGCTGAAAAGCAACGGCGGGGACCTGTATCCGCTCCATCACGAAAAACTGGTTGAAGCTAAAGACATATATGAGGATAAACTGAATGGAATCCTGGAAACACTGGAAACCGCCAACCGTGATGCACCTGTTATCCTGCTCGGACTATACAATCCCTACCCGGACGGCGACCAAATTGAAAAATATATTGATCATTGGAACAAATCCATAAGAAAAAAAGCAGCGGAAGATAAAAAGATCACCTACGTTTCTACCAATGAACTGTTCAAGGGAAAAAACAAGAAACAGTACTTCGCTGATTCCCTTCATCCGAACGGAAAGGGATATGAGCTGATTGCTGATAAGATTATAGATAATTACTCATTTTAGTTTGTTGGCCATTTATTTTGCCTCCCCTTCTATTAATTGATAACACAATGTAATGTTCCAGCAAAATCGATGTAACCAAGCAGCGTTATACTCCTATATAAGGGAAGCTATTGCCTGGAAACAGAAGGGGAGGTCATTATGGAGGATTATTTAGAGAAGTCTCTGGAAGAATGGAAAGAAGATATTTCTGAGGTTTTGGATCAGATTAATAATGAATATGAGGATGTTAAAAAAGAGCTTAAAGTATATTCCTACAAATATGGAATTACAAAGCAGGTTATCCAGTCTACTGTGAACGAAGAGATTATTGATAATATCCGCGAAATGTATCATAAGCCTTTCGAAGAGAAGTATAACGAATTGAAAGAATACATACGTGATTTGGATGAAAAACGAAAAGTATTCCAAATGTTTGTCAATAAAATCGACGAAGTGAAAAAGAAGGAAGCGCCTCGCACTGACCTGGCAGCTGCCTATAAATAGGACTCATCCATAAAACCGTCTTTACAAGAAAGGCGGTTTTTATTATAGAAAAAGCTATGCGACTTGAGGCTATGGAACCCCTCAGCCTGCAGATGTATTTTTAGAAATATGGAGGAAAATCCCCCTTTGATTTTCTATAATGAAGAAGAGGCTGAAACTTTTAGCGCTCCATTTCCGTATGACAGATAAAGGAGCTGAAAACAATGGAAACAAGAAAGGTTCTGTCTGCCTTAAGCTATTTTAGCATTATGTTCGCAGGATTTATTTTTCCGCTCATTGTATTTTTTGCATCAGAAGACACGGAAGTGAAGCGGCATGCCAAGAGTGCATTCCTATCACATTTGATTCCGCTGGTTCCTGTTCCGTTTATTGTTTTTGCTGGTGTAACCCAGTTCATTGTAAATGGTCAGGAAATCCCGGTATTTTTTCTTGCAGCTGTCGGCATCACAATCATTCTGCTATTGATTGTACTTATCTGGAATATCATTAAAGGGGTAAAAGTCCTGATAGAAGAATAGAAATAATAGAGGAGGGCCAAAGAAATGAAAGAGGAACGCAAACGTATTTTAAAAATGGTCGAAGATGGAAAGCTTACTGTAGAGGAAGCTTTAACTCTGCTGGAGCAGCTTGAAAAAACAAATCAGACGATGGAACAGAAGCAGGAGGATTTAATTAAGGAGCTTTCTGCTGAGGTTAAGTTTGAAGAAGCTAAAAAGGGTGAGCCATACAGCTCAAAGCATCAAAGTGCCAAGGAAAAAATCATTGATTTTGTAGATTCTGCCTTTAAGAAAGTGAAGGATCTGGATCTTGATTTTAATTTTGGGAAAAGTGTTGAGATCTCTCATATATTTCAGCATGCAGACGCATACTTAAAAGATCTGGACATTGATGTTGCCAATGGGACAGTTAAGGTGATTCCATGGGAGCAAAGTGATGTCCGCGTTGAATGCAAAGCTAAAGTCTATCGTGTGGATAATCAGGATGAAGCACGCAGAAATTTCCTGAAGGATGTTATTTTTGCCATTGAAGGGCAGAAGCTTAGATTTTCCAGTCAGCAAAAGTGGATGAAGCTTGAAGCGGTCATCTATATTCCCAGATCTGAATATGAAAATGTGAAAATCCGCATGTTTAATGGCCCGATTGAAAGTCAAAACTTAACAGTGGAAAACTTTAAAGCGAAAACGGCCAATGGAAAGATTATGGTTAGTGATTTAAACAGTAAAAATGTTGAGGCTGAAACAGCTAACGGGCAGATTACCATTCAAAAAAGCCGAATCGATCATGTAGAAGCCGAAACGTTAAATGGTGCTATTCTAGCTGAAGGAGACTTCAAAAAAGCCGAACTCCAATCTTTTAATGGCAATGTAACATGCAGGGCAGAAAATGAACGCTGCGAATGGATCGAAGCAAAGGCAGCAACGGGCAGCATCGACCTGTTTGTACCGGATTTTGCTGCTGTCAGCGGAGAGCTTCGCACCAATCTGGGCAGTTTCCACCCTGATATTGAGGGTATTGAAGTAATAGAAGAAAAGAGCGAAGTGATTCAGAAAATGCTGCGCTTCAAGTCTGTAAAAGAAAGCGGCAGCGGACTTAAGCTGAGGGCTGACTCAAAAACAGGTACGATCACGATCAAACGGTCAACAGCCTGGTAAAGCCTAAGAAATAGGCTTTTGATAGATAGTATAAAATTTTGAACATTACTGTCTAGCTCCACAAGGAACGCTTCGACAGCTTTATCATCGCACGGCTAAAAGCGCTAGCTTTAGGAGGAGCGCCTACCCCCTAGAGGTGAGGCCCCTAGGATGGGGGTCATGCAGACGTTGCCACAGGACGTGGCGTTCTTAGTCTGCGTTCCTTCGAGGGCAAGGGGCTTCCGCTTTTCTTGATAGGAGGGATTCATTGTGAATAAATTGGTTCGCTCCCGCAGCAACCGAAAATTAGCGGGGGTATTGGGCGGCTTATCAAAATCGATTGGTATAGATTCTGCCATACTCAGGGTGATCTTCATTGTTTTATTATTTACAACAGGCGTTTTTCCAATGACACTCATTTATGCTCTGCTTGTGTTCGTGCTTCCGAATGAAGAGGTGCTGTAAGAAATGAGATGGATTCTGGGCATTTTGATTAATGCGGTCCTATTTGTAGCGATCGCCGGCTTTTTTAAGGATTCGTTTTACTTATCAGGATTTGGGGCTGCCATCGGTGCCAGCTTCATGCTTTCCATCCTGAACATACTCGTGAAACCAATCCTGATTATATTAACTCTGCCAGTCACTGTTTTAACGCTCGGTCTGTTTTTGTTCGTCATCAATGCTGTTACGTTAATGATTACAGATGGCTTTATGGGGGATTCATTTGAAATTGCCGGGTTTGGCACAGCGATTCTTGTATCTGTGATTATGTCAATAGTTAATCTTGTCATTCAAAAAGCGATTCTTGAACCGGCGAAGGAAAAATAAATGCGCTAAAAATCCAGCATCAGTGATGCTGGATTTTTTCTATTCAATGATGGTAGCATTAAAGCCGTCTTTCTTCAGATTCCCGGCAAGTTTCTCGGCAAGCTGCTTTTCTGAAAATGCAACTTGAACTTTATATTGTTTGATTTTATCATTTTTTCTTAAGCCGTATTGTTCAGCGATTGCTTTTACAATAGCTTGTGCACAGCGTTTTTGATAGAGAGGGGTTCGGAGAAGGGAAGCTTCTTCTTTATTGGTCATAAACCCGCATTCCACAAGGACAGCAGTCATTTTTGTCTCGCGAAGAACCTGGAAATCAGCTGTTTTGACTCCCCGATCCCGCAAGCCTGTAGAACTGATTAAGTTTCGCTGTATCTTTTGGGCTAATGCCAGCGCTTCCCGAGGTTTGGAAGGGTAGACATATGTTTCAATTCCGCCTGCACTGTTCCATCCGCCCGTTCCGAAAGCATTGGCATGGATGGACAAATAGCAGTCCGCGTTTTGTTTATTTGCCAGTGCAGTCCTTTCGGCAAGCGGCACGTCCCGTATATCCGAGTGTGCAAAGGACACCACTGTGTTTTGATAGCTTTCCAGCATCTCCTTCGCTAGTTCTGCAACAGCGCGATTGAATTCATATTCTCTCATTCCGTTAGGGCTCCGTTTGCCTGAAGTACTGAATCCATGCCCGGCATCCAGTATGATTTTCATCTAATCGCTCCTTTCAACTAAAAAAATATTCTCATGTATATAATATGGACGAACCTTCCAAAAGGACATGGTAAAATGAAAATAGGAGAAAACCCTGATGGGCTTTCTCCTATTTTGTAGCACGCTGCATCGTATGAACAAATTTATAGCGGTCTGCGCGGTATGCTGATTTGACAAGCTCAAAAGGCGTGCCGTCCTCTAAAAAGGAAGTTCGGACAATAAGCAGTACAGGCGACCCAGATTCGACCTGCAAGTGGTTTACTTCCGTTTCCTTAGCGATGGAGGCTTCAATTTGCTGGGTTGCTTCACTGATGGTCAGAGACAATTTTTCTTCAATATGCTGGTAAAGGGACTTGTTGATGATTTCTTCCGTAAGCCCTTTAACGAGATTAGCAGGCAGGCAGGTGGTTTCCAGCGCCATTGGCAGATTATCTGCCATCCGCACACGTTTAATTTCATAAACAGGTGTATTTTCTTTTATATCAAGCTTTCTCGCCAGCTGCGGCTCGGCCGGGATGATTTCAAATGAAATGAGACGGCTGCTCGGCACAAGGCCGCGCTCTTTCATATCTTCGGTAAAGCTGGTCAATCCCTGAAGCTTTTGTTCGACCTTCTGCTTGTTGACGAAAGTTCCGCGTCCTTTTTGCCTGTATAGATAGCCATCGTTGACAAGGTTGTTTAAGGCCTGTCTGACTGTCATGCGGCTAATCTGGTATTGCTCAGAATACTCACGCTCAGAAGGGATTGCTTCATCAGGCTTTAATATGCCGCTTTCTATTAATTGTTTAATATACTCTTCCAATTGGTGATATATCGGGATGGGTGATTGCTTATCGATCATGGGAATTCTCCTATCACTATTAGTAGTGCTCATCCTTACTGACAAGACTAAGTGCTTTTTCATCGGCTATGATTGTCACATTCTCATGCAGCTTCAAAGCTGATGCGGGAAACTGTTCATCAGGTTCTCCATAAACCAGCTGCCTGATAGCTTCTGCCTTGGCTGAACCTGAAGCGAGCAGGAGGATTTCCCGGCTATCAAGAATCGAAGCGATTCCCATAGTAATCGCTTGGGCTGGAACGTCTTCAATAGAATTGAAAAACCTTGCGTTCGCCTTACGTGTACTTTCCGCCAGGTCCACGATATGCGTACGGCTGTGAAAAGACGTGCCGGGTTCGTTGAAGCCGATATGACCATTGCGTCCAATTCCCAGCAGCTGCAGATCGATATTTGCCAAATCCTTGATCAGCTGCTCATACCGTTCGGACTCCTGTGGCATATCTTCTGCTGCTCCATTTGGAAGGTGCGTGTGTTCCAGCCGGATGTCCAGGTGATCAAATAGTTCACTATTCATGAAATGCCTGTAGCTATTAGGGTCAGAAGGAAGCAGGCCGATATATTCATCCAAATTAATCGTCGTTATTTTTTCATAAGAAGTGCCATTCTCTTGATGATCTTTAATCAGTTCGGCATAAACTCCTTTTGGTGTGCTTCCGGTTGCAAGCCCTAATGTCATACCCGGCTGCTGCCGAATTTTTTCAATCATCAGCTGGGCCGCTTTTTGGCTCATATGGTTATAATCGGCTGTCCGAATGATCTTCAAAGTGTTTTCACCTCGCGTTCAAAGGCTTTGACGCCTCTGCAGAAAGTCATGGCAACCTCAAGGTTCTCATCGAGTACAACCAGGTCGGCATCCTTTCCTTCCGAAATGCTGCCTTTCCGGTTATACATATTGAGCTGTCTTGCAGGGTTGCTGCTCGCAAGCTGGACAGCTTCAGACAGCCCAATATCAGTAAAATCAATCATATTCTTTATGGAATCTTTCATTTTCAAAATACTTCCAGCCAGTGTGCCGTCAGCAAGCAGTGCCTGGCCATTTTCAACCTTTACATCCTGTCCGCCAAGATCATAATGGCCATTTTTCAGGCATTTTGCTCTCATGGAATCCGTTATCAGGATCATTCCATCCGGGCCCTTGGCGTTCAGTGCAAGCTTGATCATCTCAGGCCGGACATGAATTCCATCAGCAATCATTTCAACTATCAATTCCTTGAATAAAAGTGAAGCGCCGGCTACTCCAGGTTCACGGTGATGCATGCCTCTCATTCCGTTAAAAAGGTGAGTAACCTGCTTAGCTCCCGCCTGAACTGCTTTCTCCATTTCTGTAAAAATGGCATCGCTATGGCCGATTGATGGGACAACACCGTTTTCACTTAAGTACCGGATAAATTCATAGCCATTTGCTTTCTCAGGTGCAAGTGTAATCAGCTTGATGGTTCCATTTGCTGCTTCCTGCCAGCGCTTAAAAAGTTCAATATCGGGCTCGAGTATATGATCCTTCGGCTGGGCTCCGCCTCTTGCTTCGTTAATAAATGGGCCCTCCAGGTGGATTCCGATTACTTCCGCCTGTCCAGGAGTATTTTGTTCTTTTTGAAAGTGAGCTGCATTGACCAGTGCGGCTTCTATTTTTTCCTTTTCCTGTGTGATAGTCGTGGCCAGGAAGCTGGTGGTCCCTTCCTCAGGCAACACGGTGCCCATCGTGTTAAGTGCATCAAATGTTGCATCCATTGTATCGGCACCGCCAGCGCCGTGAATGTGAACATCAATAAACCCCGGACTGATTGTATGCTCAGGGGAAAGTTCTATGATTTCTGTATCCTGGCCGATGGCAGGAAGCTCCTCCAAAGTTCCAGTTTTTAAGATTCGGTCTTTTTCTATTAGAATAAACCCTTGATCGATCATGCTGTTTTCCAGAATAATTCTAGCGTTTTTCAGTAATAGACGGCTCATTTTTTAGTTCATCTCCGTTTGAATGATACTTTTATTATAAAAGGTTTGGATTTAGATGTCTATACCAGTTGAAAGAATTAACTCACTCTGATGCTTTGGTCTATACAACTAAAATAGGATAGAAGGCAGGTGGGCGCTTTCTATCCTATTAATTTAAGTTTAAAGGGAATTTCATACAATATATATGATTATTTATTTAGTATGATATTCCGCAATGGCTTCCCGTAAATAGCCATTATGCTTTTTCAGAAGCCAGGCGGCTGCTTCACCTTTTAATCCTGTTAAAATTTGAAGAATCGCAGCCTTTGTATTATGGTTTTGATCTTTGAGAGCGCCCTGGGCTTCTTCATCAGATGCACCTGTAGCCATTTTGACGATATTTTCAGCACGTTTAAACAGCTTCTCATTTGTCATCTGCACATCTACCATCAGATTGCCGTATACTTTTCCGAGTTTGATCATGGAAGCTGTTGTTAACATGTTCAGGACGAGCTTTTGTGCAGTGCCTGCTTTCATTCTTGTAGAGCCTGTAACAACCTCGGGACCTGTAATAGGAGCTATCGTGTATTTTGCGACTCTCCCCATTTCGGAGTCTTTAGTGCAGGCAACAGCAACAGTAACAGCACCGACTTCATTTCCATATTGAAGAGCTCCGATCGTATACGGCGTACGGCCGCTCGCTGCAATGCCTACAAGCACATCCTTGTCCGATAATTGAATATCTGCGACATCCTGGCGTCCCTGTTCACTGTCATCCTCGGCGCCTTCAACTGCCTCGGTCATGGCTTCTTTGCCGCCGGCAATAATGCCGACAACCATTTCCGGGTCCGTTCCATAAGTTGGCGGACATTCTGAAGCATCAATAATGCCAAGGCGTCCTGAGGTGCCAGCTCCAACGTAAATCAAGCGGCCTCCTTTTTTAAAACTATCCGTAATTTTATCCACCACGTTGACAATGTGAGGGATTTCTCTTGCAATCGCATTAGGAACAATCGTATCTTCCTGGTTGATGATTGTAATAATTTCTTCGGTTGTCATTAAATCTATTTCCATTGTTTTTGGGTTTCGCTGCTCGGTATTTAGCTTTGTAATATTCATTGTTCATCCCTCACTATTAATTGAAATTTAGTTCCTGCCTTGATCTGGTCAAGAAGCGGCAGATCCTCATCTATAACTCTTGCAATCACATTCACGCGTTCATCCCGGGGCAGATCTGTTAAAGTAATCTGCATCTCGCCTGCGTATCGGCCATATAGGATATTATCAGCTGTGACACTGCCTTTTTTACGTTCCAGCTGGTTCAGAGGTTCCCATTTATTTGATCCCTGCCCAGCATATGACCTTGATTCCACTGACCTTACAACATCCCGGGCAGGATCCATCCGATTTGTATGAGGTTTGTTAAAAAGCTCCTTATAAATTTGTCCGCCAATCAGCTCGATTCGGAGAGGTACAGGACCCTTGGCGATTTTTTTCAGTTGCGCAAGAGTCTCTTCTTTTACCGAATTGTCACCGATCAGCACCTTGTCTGTATAGCAGCTGTTCATCAATTCAGCCGCCGCAGCAGCGGGTGGACAGCCCCGATGTTTCTCAAGGGTAGGAAGCCCTGCAAAAATGGGCCCGCGAAGTTCAGCGTCACCAGGCACAAACGCCATGGTGGTTATCCCCACGCTTTTAAGGAACCGATTTCGCTCTATAAAAAAGTCTTTATCCAAACCCGTTTCAGGCCGGGGATAAAAATTATGCCAGGCTTCAACATTATGGGCGTTTAAGCCCAGTTCCATCCACTCCTGCAGTTCTGCAGCAGAGATAGTACTCGCATTGATTCCAAGTTTCATTTTTTTAGAGAGTTCAACAATCTGTTCAGAAGTAAAGCCATAGTCTGCCCGGATTCCGGAGAGACCCCATTCAAGAAGAGTATCGAGCGATTCCCAGTCCAATCCTAGATGGTCCAAGGATTGAGGGGAAACGTCGGCGAGGAGTTCCATTTGATGCTGCTTTGCAAGAGCACCGAGGTTCTGAAGCAATTGTTTATATGTGCTGTGGTCATCTTCGGGAATATGAAGGGAAGTGAAGATTGATGTGAGGCCGTGAGAAGCGGCCCGTTCAATCCATTTTGCATTTTGAAGCTGGCGCTCTTCTGATAGATAAACTGATATTCCAAGCATCATGGTCACCTCTATAAGTCTGAATTTTTCAAAAATGTGATTTCATAAGTAAAGAAGGAGGAATGGCTCCTCCTTCTCCTTGTTTTATTATATGTTTTTAGCCATTTCCTCTTTGAATCCGAACATCCATGTGAACAGGAATCCAAACGCATAGGCAATTAACAGGCCGATCAGATACAGTACGATTTGATTTGTGTGAACGAGGAAGGCAAGCGGTATGCCGGAAACCCCGATGGCTACTGTAGCAATCTTGAAGAACGCCTGGAAAGCACCGCCCACAGCAGCTCCTAGACATGCTGTTAAGAAAGGACGTCCCAGCGGCAGCGTAACCCCGAAAATAAGCGGTTCACCAATACCGAGCATTCCTACCGGAAGTCCGCCTTTAATCACTTTCTTCAGACGGGCATTTTTTGTTTTGAAGTAGATGGCGAATGCCGCACCTACCTGGCCGGCGCCTCCCATTGCAAGAATCGGCAGGAGCGGATCGTCGCCGATTGAGTTAATCAATTCCATATGAACAGGAGTTAAACCTTGATGCAGCCCAGTTACAACAAGCGGAAGGAAGGTTCCGGCAAGTACTAAGCCAGCCAGGATGCCGCCAACATCTAGAACGCCAAGGAGACCTTTTGTGATAATGTCAGAAAGGAATCCGCCAACAGGCTGCAGGACAAAGAATGTCGCAAAGCCTGTAATTAATAATGCCAGTGTCGGTGTTACGATAATATCAATTGCTGATGGAACGACTTTGCGGATTCTTTTTTCCAAAAAGGCCACTAGCGCAGCGGCGAGCATGACTCCAATCAAGCCGCCCCGGCCTGGCACCAATGCTTCACCGAAAAGAGTTATATTGGCAAGGCCAGGGTTGATTAATAGAATACCGGCTGCACCGCCCAGAGCAGGAGACCCTCCAAACTCCTTCGCTGTGTTAATACCTACAAATACGCCAAGGTAACCGAATAAACCCCAGCCAATCAAATCAAGCATTTGAACGAGCGTGGATTCCGGATCTCCGCCTGATTTGATGATTACATTATTGATGCCTGCAATCAAACCAGAAGCAACGATAGCTGGAATCAGCGGGATAAAGATACTGGCAATTTTTCTTAAAAATAACTTGAAAGGAGTAGCGTTTTTCTCATTGAGTCCGGCTTTCGTCCGGGCTGCCAGTCCTTCCAATGAAGTGTCAATCTCTTCGTCATCATCATCAACGGATGAAACATTTTTGCCTGTCATCCTGGAAACTTCGTCAGCTACTTTGGTGACGATCCCAGGTCCGAGGATGATTTGGAGTGTTTCTGCTTCCACCACTCCCATAACGCCATCAATATCCTTGATGCCATTCAGGTTGACTTTGCTTTCATCGACCGGCTTCACGCGAAGGCGGGTCATGCAGGAGGCCAGTTCCGCGATATTGCCGGTGCCGCCCAACTGCTCCGTAATCTCTTTCGCCAAGCGTTCTTCTTTACGCATGAGTTTTTCCCCCTCTTTTTTTAAAAATGAATGAACGTAATAAAAGCTAAAAAATGTAAATGAATTCGCTTACATAATCATATTACCAAGGTTTAGTATAGTTGTCTATACCATCTGAATATTTTTATAAATGGCATATCATCATATTTATACGCGGAACATCCCTGGAAATTGTCCCTATCGAGAAGGATTAAGTATATGGGCCTAGTGTTAATTTTGTAAAAATCGTTTTCAGAAATTTGGTTCTGCGTTAAAAAGTGCTAAAATAGAGTGAAACTTCAGAGTGAATTTTTTAGAAATTATAAGTTACATATAAAGAGATCATCCAGAAGTGCCAGCATTAAAGGAGGAACCTATTTTGGTAAAAGTGCGCACAAAAGATATTATAGAAAAATTTGGGCTCGAATTGATTGCCGGAGAGGAAGGCATTAACCGGCCGATTACGACGAGTGATATTTCCCGTCCGGGCCTGGAGATGGCTGGTTATTTTGATTACTATCCGGCTGAACGTATTCAGTTGGTCGGAAAAACCGAGCTGTCTTTCGTTGAAAAGTTAAATAATTCCGAGCGGGAGATCCGGCTTGAACGGCTCTGTACAGATATTACACCCGGCATAATCGTCACAAGAGGACTCGATATACCTGACGAACTGATTGAAGCGGCAGAGAGAGAATCGGTTCCGCTGCTCCGCTCCAAACAGAAAACGACCCGTTTTTCCAGTTTGCTGACCAACTTTTTGGAAAGCAAGCTTGCTCCAACCACGGCCGTACATGGCGTCCTTGTCGATATTTATGGGGTAGGGGTACTGATAACTGGAAAAAGCGGAGTTGGTAAGAGCGAGACGGCGCTTGAGCTTGTTAAGCGGGGACATCGCCTTGTTGCAGATGACTGCGTGGAGATCAGACAGGAAGATGAAGATTATCTGGTCGGAAACTCACCGGAATTGATCGAACATCTGCTTGAAATCCGCGGCCTCGGCATCATCAATGTCATGACCCTGTTTGGTGCTGGTGCAGTCCGCAGCTATAAGAAAATCTCTGTGGTCATGAATTTGGAGCTGTGGGATCCGAAAAAGCAGTACGATCGTCTTGGCCTTGATGAAGAAAAGATGAAAATCATCGATACAGAAGTTACAAAGCTGACCATTCCGGTAAGACCCGGACGAAACCTGGCAGTCATCATTGAAGTGGCTGCCATGAACTTCCGCTTAAAGAGAATGGGGATGAATGCAGCGGAACAGTTCACGAACCGCCTGTCGGATGTGATTGAGGACGGAGACCATGATGATCGTTAAAGAGGGCAAAACACTTTCAATCAAACGTTTGATTGAAAGCTGATAAGCCTGACTGGTTGAAGAATAGCAGATGCGCCTGCGGCAAAAAACAACGCAGAGGCGCTTGTGCTTTACTTGCAATAATAGAATTTATATCTTTGAAATTAGATAACTGTCTAGCTCCAGGCGCCATCGGCTCTCGGGTCTAAGCCAATCCGTCACAAAGGTTAAAGAACAACCTTCATGCCGGCTTGTCTTATGCTTGAGGCCCGCAGGATGCGGGTCATGCAGACGTTGCCACAGGACGTGGCGGTTTTAGTCTGCGTTCTTTTTAAGCGGGCGCCTTGCGCTTTTCGGTGAGAAGGAGAAGTGATCATGGAAAAAAGTATTCAGCCGTTAGATCCGATTGCCATATCCCTTGGGCCGATTCAGGTCCACTGGTACGGCCTGATTATCGGTGTTGGCATTGCACTGGCACTCATTATCGCGATGAGAGAAGGGGAGAGAAGGGGACTCCCTAAAGATATCTTTGCCGATTTGATGCTGTGGGCTATTCCCATTGCGATTATTTCCGCAAGAATCTATTACGTTATTTTTCAATGGGATTTTTACTCACAGAATCCGGGTGAAATCATCAAAATATGGAATGGCGGAATTGCCATTCATGGAGCCTTGATTGGTTCTGTCATCACCGCTTATGTTTTTGCAAAGAAAAGGAAGATATCGTTCTGGAAACTGGCCGATATCGCAGCGCCAAGTATCATTTTGGGGCAGGCAATCGGGCGCTGGGGCAACTTCATGAACCAGGAGGCTCATGGCAGGGAAGTCAGCCGGGCATTCCTGGAAAATATGCAATTGCCTGAATTTATCATTGACCAGATGTATATTAACGGAGCCTATTATCATCCGACGTTTTTATATGAATCAATTTGGAATATCATTGGATTTATCATCCTTATCTTATTAAGAAGAGCAAACTTAAGGCGCGGGGAGCTTTTCCTCTCGTATGTAATCTGGTATTCGATCGGCCGTTTCTTCGTAGAAGGCCTGCGGACCGACAGCCTGATGCTTACTGAGAATTTAAGGATTGCTCAGACGATATCTATAGTTCTTATTATTGTAGCGCTAGTCCTGATTTTTTATCGAAGAGCAGAGGGTCTTGCCAAAGCTCGTTATTTGGATAAAGCCGAGGGGAAATAACGGACAGGGGAGAGTAGAAATGCTGGTTGAATCTTGCAAAAGGGGGCTGATGGCCGGCTTAAAGACAACATGGACACTAGGGAAAGTCATATTCCCGGTCACGCTGATTGTGGCACTGCTGCAGCATACGCCAGTGCTTCCATGGGTTATCAAGCTGATCACGCCCCTTATGAATCTGATTGGGCTGTCAGGAGATGCAGCCATACCACTTGTATTGGGGAACTTCTTAAATTTGTATGCGGGGATTGGAGCCATTTTAACGCTCGATCTCTCGGTAAAAGAAGTATTTATTATTGCCGTCATGCTGTCTTTTTCCCATAATATGCTGATTGAAACCGGAGTGGCATTGAAGGTCGGCGTTAAGCTTTGGGTCGTTCTGGCGGTACGCATTGGACTGGCGCTTTTAAGCGCGATTGTCATCAACCTTGTTTGGCAGGGTGGATCCGAAACTGCTAAGTACGGATTTATTCCGGCAAAAGAAGAGCAGGTATCCGGTGCATTGCCAATCCTGCAGGATGCACTGCAGACTGCTTTGCTCGGGATTCTCCAGCTTGCCATCATCGTCATTCCGCTGATGATTATTATTCAAATCTTAAAAGATAAGCAATGGCTTGCTGTTTTTTCAAAATGGATGGCGCCTGTGACCAGGGCACTTGGAATGAAAGAAAATACGTCTACAACTCTTGCAGCCGGCTTGCTGATTGGCCTTGCCTACGGGGCAGGTGTCATGATTCAGGCAGTAGAGGAAGATGGGGTCAGCAGACGAGACGTAACGATCGCATTTATTTTCCTCGTTGCCTGCCACGCAGTCGTCGAAGATACTTTAATTTTTGTGCCGCTTGGCATTCCGGTATTACCGCTACTGCTGATCCGCCTGGGTGTGGCAATTATCCTGACATTGGCAGTGGCAGCGATCTGGAAGCGTGCTGATCTGGCAAAAAGAAAGGAAGCAACATATGAGCATTAACACATTATTATTTGACTTAGATGGAACATTGATCGACACAAACGAATTGATTATTTCCTCGTTTTTGCATACGCTGGGAAAATATTATCCAGACAGCTATCAGCGGGAAGATGTTCTCCCGTTCATGGGGCCGACCCTGCATGAAACCTTCGAGTCCATCAACTCGGAAAAAGTGGAGGAGATGATCTCGGTTTACCGGGAGTATAATATTAAGAACCACGACGTGCTTGTGAAGGAATTTGATGGTGTGTTTGAAACGATTCGGACTTTAAAAGAATCGGGATATAAACTGGGCATTGTTACGACGAAAGTTTCCAATGTAGTTGAAAAGGGCTTAAAGCTGACAAATCTTGACCAGTTTTTCGACGTGGTTGTTACGCTCGACCATGTTGATAAGCCAAAGCCCGATCCGGAGCCAATCTTGAAGGCATTGAGCCTGCTGGATGCGAAGCCGGAAGAAGCAATTATGGTCGGAGATAATTCGCACGATATCGATGGCGGAAAAAACGCCGGCACGAAAACGGCTGGAGTTGCCTGGACAGCGAAAGGCCGGGATTTCCTCGCGCGCTTTGAACCGGATTATATGCTGGACAATATGGCAGACCTGATCGATATTCTTGAGGCAGAAAACCAATGAGAAAAACGGAGCGTTTTCCGGTAGAGGGAGGCAATTCTCTCTGGCATGTGTACAAAACGGTTCCGTTCTTGAAGGTGGTCAAAAACTTTATTGTGATCCAGCTTGCGCGCTACACGCCATTTCTGGGCATGAAAAATTGGCTCTATCGTAATTTCCTGAGAATGAAGGTGGGGGATCAGACATCATTCGCACTCATGGTTATGCTGGATGTCATGTTCCCGGAAAAAATCAGTGTTGGCCGCAACACGGTCATCGGATACAACACTACGATCCTCGCCCATGAATATTTGATTAAGGAATATCGCCTCGGCAGGGTTGAAATTGGCAGCGAAGTCATGATTGGCGCCAATTCAACCATTCTTCCCGGCGTCACGATCGGAGATGGTGCGATTGTTTCAGCTGGAACGCTTGTCCATAAAGATGTCCCATCTGGAGCTTTTGTTGGCGGCAATCCGATGCGTGTCATCTATACAAAGGAAGAACTTGCCGCACGCTGGGCGGATGATCCGATATATGGTGTTAATAAAGAAAAAACTCCGTTTGCCTAGAGCTGTCGGGGTTTTTTCTATAATTGAGATGTTAGATATATTTCGAAACATGCTGGATTAAAAACAAGAGATCCTAGATATTTTTAGATGAAAGTCCTTAACTTAAATAACATTTCCAAAAAAGTACAGACTATAAGAAAGCTCCTTTTTAAAAAAGGGAGTCTTTTTTATTTTTCTGCTCCTTTTGGTTGACGGCATGGAGTTTGCACGTTAAACTACATATAACTTCAATTTGCTACCATATTAGCGAACTAAAGGATTCGGAATTTTTAAGTCATAGAGGTGAATACTTTTGAGCCGATTATTTATGTTTGAAAAGCCGTTAGGCATGAGAGATACATTACCTGATTTGTATGAAAGAAAGGCAGCAGTCCGGTCTTCCATCCAGGGGGAAATGAAACGCTGGGGCTATCAGTTTATCGAAACGCCTGCACTCGAATATTACGAAACAGTTGGAGCGGCGTCAGCAATACTTGATCAGCAGCTGTTCAAGCTGCTTGATCAGCAGGGCCACACCCTTGTGCTGCGTCCGGATATGACAGCGCCGATCGCAAGGGTGGCTGCATCCCGTCTTTTAAAAGACGATCTGCCGATCAGGCTTGCCTATTCTGCCAATGTATACCGCGCTCAGCAGCGGGAGGGCGGCAGGCCGGCTGAATTTGAGCAGATCGGGGTTGAATGCATTGGTGACCATACGATCAGTGCGGATGGCGAAGGGATGGCGATGATGATCTCTGCTCTAAAAGAAGCTGGGCTTCAGAATTTCCAGCTTTCAGCCGGCCATATCGGCTTTGTCCGGGATTTCTTCCAGCAGATTTTAGGAACGGAAGAAAGAGTGGAAAACCTGACAAGATTTTTATATGAGAAAAATTATGTCGGGTACAGGGAACATGTAAAGAGCCTGGCTCTTTCATCCATTGATAAACAAAGGCTTCTCGATTTCCTAAAATTAAGAGGCGGGGAAGAAGTCATTGAGATTGCTTATGGCCTTCTGGAAAACGGCACAGGAAAAAAAGCATTGGCCGAGCTCGAACAGCTTTGGGGCATTATGCAGGACTACGGCCAGGAAGGCACAGTTAAATTTGATTTAACGCTCGTCAGCCATATGAGCTACTACACGGGAATTCTTTTTGAAGTATATGCAGGAAATGTTGGTTTCCCGATCGGAAATGGCGGCCGCTATGATTTGCTGCTCCAAAAGTTCGGAAAAGATACGGGAGCAACCGGCTTTGCCATCAGAATGGACCGCCTGCTGGAAGCTCTGGAAGACAGCAATGCGGCTGAACCTGTGTACTGCGTTTTATACAGCCCGGAACGCCGCAAAGAGGCATTCGATTTTGCGAAGAAAGAACGTTCTGCCGGAAAGAAAGTGGTTCTGCAGGATATTAGCGGTGTCAAGGACATCGATGCCTGCACCAGCAGCTATGAGGATATTACCTTTTTAGTCGGAAAAGCTGGAAAGGAGACCATAAAATGAGTGATGTTTTAACGATTGCGATGCCAAAGGGCCGCATTTTTGAAGAAGCAGCTGAATTGCTCCGCCAGGCAGGCTTTCAATTGCCGCCGGAATTTGATGATTCACGTAAATTGATTATAGATGTTCCGGAAGAGAATTTCCGCTTTATCCTTGCAAAGCCGATGGATGTGCCAACCTATGTAGAACATGGTGTAGCAGACCTTGGGATTGCCGGGAAAGACGTAATGCTTGAAGAAGAGCGAGATGTTTATGAGCTTCTTGATTTAAAAATCAGCGCATGCTATCTCGCTGTTGCAGGACTGCCAAATACCAGGCTGAATGATGTTGCTCCTAAAATTGCTACAAAGTATCCGCAGATTGCGGCAGCGTATTTCCGCGAGCAGGGGGAACAGGTGGAAATCATTAAATTGAACGGATCCATAGAGCTTGCGCCTATGATCGGGCTAGCAGACCGGATCGTGGACATCGTATCAACCGGCCGAACGCTAAAAGAGAACGGGCTCGTTGAATATGAAACCATCGTCGGCATCACTTCAAGATTGATTGTCAATCCTGTCAGCTACCGCATGAAGGATGAACGCATAAGCGAGCTGGTTGGACGTCTTACGGAAGTAATAGCTGGAGAAGAAATTCGTTCTTAAAGGATGTAGAGGTCTATGAAAATTTTAAAAGTAAATGACCAGATTTCAATTAAACGGTCTGTTGATAACGGAACAGAACAACAGCGGGCGATTGTGAAAGATATTATTGAATCAGTCCGCCAAAACGGAGATCAGGCATTAAAAGATTACACTGAAAAATATGATGGCATATCCCTGGATGATTTCAAGGTATCGCAGGCTGAAATAGAAGAAGCTTTGGGTCAAGTGGATGGAAAAATCCTTGAGATCATTAAAGAAGCTGCCGATAATATCCGGTCTTTTCATGAAAAGCAGCTGCGTCCTTCCTGGATGACAACAGAAGAAAATGGCACAGTGCTTGGCCAAAAGATCACACCGCTTGATTCAGTCGGCCTGTATGTCCCAGGCGGTACGGCTGCCTATCCATCATCAGTCCTTATGAATGTAATCCCGGCAAAGGTTGCGGGGGTCAAACGGATTGTCATCACCTCTCCTCCCGATAAAAAGACTGGAAAGCTGCCTCCTGCGGTCCTTGCTGCGGCCAAAATTGCAGGGGCTGAAGAAATTTATAAAGCAGGCGGTTCCCAGGCAATTGCCGCTCTTGCATATGGAACGGAAACCATAGCTCCTGTTGATAAAATTACAGGTCCCGGAAATATCTTTGTCGCTCTTGCCAAGCGTGAAGTTTTCGGGGATGTTGATATTGATATGATCGCAGGCCCCAGTGAGATTGCGATTTTAGCCGATAATACGGCACACGCGGATGAAGTGGCTTCAGATCTTTTATCACAGGCCGAACACGACCCGATGGCAAGTGCAGTCCTTGTGACAACATCATACGCGCTTGCAGAACAGGTCTCAGCAGAAGTTGACCGCCAGCTGGCTGAGCTGCCAAGGCAGGAAATTGCTTTTCAATCAATCGAAAACTATGGTGCGGTCTATGTAGCAGAAAACATGGATGAAGCTATTGAAACGGTGAATAGTCTGGCTCCTGAGCATCTGGAGATTTTAACGGAAAATCCGATGGAGCTTCTCGGACGGATTCGTCACGCCGGAGCAATCTTCCTCGGGAGATTTAGCCCTGAACCGGTCGGTGACTATTTTGCCGGCCCGAATCACGTCCTTCCGACAAACGGAACGGCCCGTTTCTCAAGTCCGCTTAATGTGGAGGATTTTCAAAAGAAATCAAGCATTCTTTTATACAGTGAAAAAGCATTAAAGGATAATGGCGAAAAAATAGCGGCCTTCGCGCGTATGGAAGGCCTTGAAGCCCATGCCAGATCCATTGAAACAAGACTAAGAAAATAAGCTGGAGGAATAATCATGGCCAGAACTGCTGAAATTTCACGTAAAACCAATGAAACGAATATCACTCTATCCTTAAATATAGACGGCGAAGGCAAAAGCGATCTGGAAACAGGCGTGCCTTTTATGACGCATATGCTGGACTTGTTTGCCAAGCACGGACAATTTGACATGAACATCGTTGCAAATGGCGATACAGATGTGGATGACCACCACACAACAGAGGACATTGGCATCTGCTTAGGCCAGGTGCTGAAGGACGCTTTAGGTGATAAGAAAGGCATTAAGCGCTATGGAAATGCTTTCGTTCCGATGGACGAAGCATTGGCCCAAGTTGCAGTTGACCTCAGCAATCGCCCTCACTTGGAGATGCGCGCTGAGTTCCCGAGCCAAAAAGTCGGTACATTTGATACCGAGCTTGTTCATGAGTTCCTTTGGAAGCTCGCGCTTGAAGCAAGAATGAACCTGCATGTCATCGTTCACTATGGACAGAATACACACCACATAATCGAAGCGATTTTCAAAGCACTCGCTCGTGCGCTTGATGAGGCAACAACGATTGACCCAAGGATTAAGGGAGTTCCATCAACGAAAGGGATGTTGTAAATGATCGGCATCATCGATTACGGAATGGGGAATTTGTTCAGCGTCAGTAAAGCACTTGAACGGTTGGAGGTTCCTTATTTCCTTTCTGAAAATAAAGACGAGCTCCTGAAAGCAGACGCCTTGATTCTGCCGGGTGTCGGCTCTTTCAAAGATGCCATGACCATCTTAAATTCTACAGGTCTGGCAAATCTGGTAAAGGAGTTTGCTGATACAGGCAAGCCGCTCCTTGGCATTTGCCTTGGCATGCAGCTTTTATTTGAAGATAGCGAAGAGAATGGCATGACGGAAGGCCTTCAGCTTCTCCCCGGCCATGTAAGGCGTTTTCCCGGTGCGACAGCAGAAGGCGAAACGTATAAAGTTCCGCATATGGGCTGGAACCGTCTCGAATTCTTACAGGGTTCGCCGATTTTAAAAGGGCTTGATGAAGATTATGTCTATTTCGTTCACTCCTACTTTGTAGATACAGAAGATAGAGAAGTAGTTATCAGCAGAAGTATGTATGAGGTAGAAGTGCCGGCAGTTGTTGGAAGGGGTAATGTGTTCGGCATGCAGTTCCACCCTGAAAAAAGCAGTTCGCTCGGCATGGCGCTTTTACGCAATTTTACCGAGCTGGTTGAAGAAAGGATGTCTGTGAAATGAGTTTTACGATCTATCCGGCAATCGATATGAGAGGCGGCAAGTGCGTCCGGCTGCTGCAGGGGGATTACGATAAGGAAACGGTGTATGGCGACTCTCCTTTTGATATGGCCAAAAAGTTTGCTGATGAAGGAGCAGACTGGATTCATATGGTAGATCTAGACGGAGCAAAGGATGGGAAGCGGGTTAATGATCAATATGTCATCCAGGCTGCCCGCGAGCTTAGCGTCTCCGTCCAGATCGGCGGGGGGATCCGTACGGAAGAAGACATCCTGCATTACCTGGATAATGGTGTAACACGCGTAATCATTGGAAGTATCGCTGTCTCCAATCCTGAGTTTGCTATTGAAATGATCCGCAAATACGGCAAAGCCATTGCAGTCGGCCTTGATGCGAAAAATGGCTTTGTGGCCACACATGGCTGGCTGGAAACGTCTGAATTGAAGGCAGTTGACTTAGGCAGGCGATTTGCCGACGCAGGTGCGGAAACATTTATTTTTACAGATATCGCAACAGACGGAATGCTATCGGGGCCAAATATTGAAGCGGTTCGTCTGCTTGCAGGGGATACCGGGAAAAGTGTTATTGCATCTGGCGGCGTCAGCCAGCTGGCTGATTTGGCGAAGCTGAGGGAGTATGCTTCTGAAGGTGTTGCTGGCGCCATCGTCGGAAAGGCCATTTATGAAGGCCGGTTTACCGTGGCGGAAGCTCTGAAAGAGGTGAAGGAATCATGCTGACGAAACGCATCGTTCCCTGTCTGGATGTAAAAGACGGCCGTGTGGTAAAAGGGGTGCAATTCGTGCAGCTGCGTGATGCAGGTGACCCGGTTGAGCTTGCCCGCTTTTATGATGGGCAGGGAGCTGACGAGCTGGTCTTCCTTGATATCTCAGCTTCACATGAAGGCCGGAAAACAATGGTTGAGGTTGTTAAGGCTGTTGCGTCTGAGCTGGCCATTCCATTTACAGTCGGCGGCGGGATAAACGCACTGGAAGATATGAAACGAATTTTGCGGGCAGGGGCTGATAAGGTTTCTCTCAATACAGCTGCCGTAAACAATCCTGGTCTAATTACAGAAGGGGCAAATTTCTTCGGATCACAGTGCATCGTTGTTGCGATTGATGCAAAATACGATGAAGAGCTTGGTTCTTGGCGCGTGCACACACATGGCGGACGGACACCGACTGATCTTGAGGTCATCGCTTGGGCCCAGGAAGCAGCGGAGCGCGGGGCTGGAGAAATTTTACTGACAAGCATGGACTCTGACGGTGAGAAGAAAGGCTTTGATATCAAGCTGACAAAAGCAGTCAGCGAGGCAGTTTCGATTCCGGTTATTGCTTCAGGAGGTGCGGGAAATGCTGATCACTTTGCTGAAGCATTTATCGATGGAAAAGCGGATGCCGCATTGGCTGCATCGATTTTTCACTATAAAGAAACGTCTGTTGCTGAAGTGAAGTCATATATTGAGGAAAAAGGGGTGGTTGTCCGATGAATATTGAAAGTGTAAAGTTCGATGAAAAGGGACTGATCCCTGCAATAGTGCAAGATATGAAAACAAAAGAAGTATTAACGTTAGCTTATATGAATCGGGAATCCCTTTTAAAATCGGCGGAAACAGGTGAGACCTGGTTTTTCAGCCGTTCCCGCAAAGAGCTATGGCACAAAGGGGCAACAAGCGGTAACACACAGAAAATTGTTGAAATGAAGCTTGACTGTGACCAGGAT
Organism: Cytobacillus oceanisediminis; assembly: GCF_004366035.1. Classification (GTDB taxonomy): domain Bacteria; phylum Bacillota; class Bacilli; order Bacillales; family Cytobacillaceae; genus Cytobacillus; species Cytobacillus oceanisediminis_C. Next base: position 169,341 of record NZ_SOEE01000008.1, on the reverse strand, counting down.
GCCATTGTGGTTCTGGTTGAACCAGCAGGTCCTGCCTGCCACAATGGAACATTCAGCTGCTTTGAGGAAAGAGTATACGGGGAAGAGTCAGGCGGCTTATCTGACTACGAAATCCTTTATACACTTGAAAAAGTCATTGAAGAACGCGAACAGACACGCCCTGAAGGAGCGTACACGACGTATCTTTTTGAAAAAGGTGTGGATAAAATCCTGAAGAAGGTCGGCGAAGAATCCGCAGAAGTCATCATCGCTGCGAAAAACCGTGACAAGGACGAACTGAAATGGGAAGCGGCCGACCTGATTTATCATTTGATGGTGCTGCTGCGGGAGCAGGAACTGCCTTTTAGCGAAGTCTTGAAAGTACTTAATAAACGGCATGAAAAGAAAAATGAACCGGCCTCCGAATAGGGAGGGCGGTTTTTTTACGAAAATTTGCTTGTGGATCAGCATCATATTATCCAATTTCCTGTAAAGAGTCCTGCCTTTTCCCATAAAGATCGTTCCAAAGTTCATAGATTCTCCTCCGGCCGTTTGCAATTTCAGGGTTGAATTGGATGGCAGCGTTTTGACGGACAGTATGAACGTTTTTCAATGCCTGATCAAGCTTCTTGTTGATGTCAGTGCTGCCTTTTCCTGCGTGTTTAGCGATCGAAATACCTGCTGTTGTTCCTTGGGCCATGGCGATTTTTCCGCTTTCAATGCCGGTGATGTTCCCGGCAACAAATAATCCTTCGAGCGGGGTTTCCATTTTTTCAGAATGAAGGGGAACATGTCCCCCAAGTTCTGGGACGTATTGGAATGGACAGCCGGCAACTGCTGTAAGCTCTGCTAACGGATACAAGCCACCTGCGATACACACGAAATCTGCTTCGTAAATTTTTTCCGTACCTTTGATTACGTTTCCACTCGCATCAATTTCTGCAGTGAGTACGCCTTCTACCTGATCCTTTCCAAGAATTTCAAGTGCTGCTTTTCTAAGCTGCAATGGTGTTCCATTCACCTTAACGCCTCTTTTAGGATAAAATTTCATTCCTAATTTACGGAAGCCTTTATTTTTCATAAAGCGACTGCCGAAACGCAGGATTGGGGACGGGGCAAGATGGGAAGCATTTAGAAGTGACTTCAGGACTTCCTCTGGTTCTCCGGCACTTTGGCTAAGCGGACTCTTTTCTGGCAGCACAATATGTTCCACATTAATTCCTGCTATTTGGAGCTCGTTTAAAATCGCAAATGCTAAAATGTTAGCACCAATGATGATGCCTTTTTTGCCAACCTCAACACGATGAACATTCGTCATGACCTGTGCAGCCCCGATGGACATTACACCTGGAAGAGTCCAGCCTGGAACAGGAATTGGGAATTCAGCTGCACCAGTTGCTACCAGCACATAAGGAGCTATCAGTGTTCCTATATTAGTATGAACATTCCAGCAATCCTTATCTTTTTCAAGGTTATATACAGAAACGCCGCAGCGGATATCTACTGATCGTTTCTGTGCTTCGTTGTGCATACGAGATGATTCTTTTATTCCGTTCCACCATTCTCCAGACGGTTCCTGGTGCAATTGACCGATTAATCTTCCGCCTGGCCTGACAAATTCATCAATAACGGTTACTTGTAAGCCATATTCAGCACAGGTTATGGCACCAGCTAAGCCGGCTGGTCCAGCTCCAATTACAATTACATCTATCATGGATTCTCCACCATCCTTTTAACAATATTAGGATGCTGTTTTCCTCTTTCAACAACCATATTTTCCTTTACAAGAGTTAAACAGGCTCTTATATTGGACTGCCCATTAACATTTACTCGGCACTCCATACAGTGGCCGATATTGCAATAAAACCCTCTTGGTGTTCCACTTTCCTCATGAACACGCAGTGTCCTCACTCCGTTTGCGAGCAGAGCTGCCGCGATTGTTTCATTTTCATATGCTTCATATTCTTTTCCATCAAAAGTGAATGGAATCTTTTTTCTATCATTTAATTTGCCTAAAACCGGATGATCTATAATTCTAGTCATTTTTTTCACCTGCCGTTCCAAAAGTTATAGGGCGAATTGGAGGCTGATATTTTAAAGGAATTTCACCTTCTCCTGTATTAGGTACGATACTTTCAATAATCCGATCGACCATGACCCTGCAAGTGCGTCCTCCACAAAACCCCATTCCAGCTCTTGTTCTAAGCTTCAGCTCCCTGGATGTACATTGATGTTCTTTGGCTGTTGCAAAAACCTGCCCATAGGTAACCTCTTCACAACGGCAGATCACAAGGGCCTCATTGTTATTCATTTGGAAATCCTCCTCTTCAGTTATATGTAAAAATATAATGCAAAAATCGTACCAACTTTGAAGCCTGTATTTTAAATCAGCTTAAGCCAAGACGTTTTAAACGATTGTAAAGGGTCGCTCGGGTGATTCCCAGTTTTCTCGAGCATTCTAATTTGTTGCCTTTAGTTAATGCCAATGCTTTTTCGAGCACCTTCTTTTCGTGCTGATCCATTTCCTCCTGAAGTGGCACAATGGCCGTTTTCATTTCTATGTTATTTTCCGGAAGGTCCGTGTCAGATGCAGGTGAATAGCTCATTACTGAGTGAAATGGCAAATATTCTTTTCGAATGACTCCATCTGTTGCAAAAACAACCAGACGTTCAACGACATTACGAAGTTCCCGAACATTGCCCGGCCAATCATATTGAAGCATCTCTTGCATAACTTCCTGTGAAAAATGATGGATCGGCCGCTGATAGCGAAGTGAAAAATCATTTAAAAAGTAATGAATTAGTTCAACGATATCCTCACAGCGTTCTTTTAAAGGAGGAATTTTTAAACTGACAACATTTAGCCGATAATATAAATCCTCCCGGAATTGGCCTTCTTTTATTAATTCTTTTAAATCCCTATTTGTTGCAGCAATTACCCGGAAATCAGCCTCAATTTCTTTTTCACCGCCAACCTTGTAATATTTTCTTTCTTGAAGCACACGAAGCATCTTGACCTGCATTTCTAAAGGCATTTCGCCAATTTCATCCAGAAAAAGAGTGCCCCCTTTAGCAAGCCCAATTTTTCCTTTTTTTCCTCTATGGTCTGCACCGGAAAAGGCTCCGCGTTCATAGCCAAATAATTCGCTTTCGAATAATGAAGCTGGAATAGCCCCGCAGTTAATTGAAATAAAGGGTGCTTCAGATCCTTCAGTTGCCTCATGAATGGATTTGGCAAAGACCTCCTTGCCGACTCCGCTTTCTCCTAAGATCAATACAGTTGATCGGACAGAGCACACCTTTTTCGCCATTTGCACTGTCTTTTCCATTACAGCGCTTTTCCCTTTAATGTATCTAAAGGGGTCTGAAGGTCTGTATTTCGCCATCTCCTGTTCTAAACGGTGAACCTCAGTCGACATATTAAATAATTTTTCATTAAGAACTACCTGGCTTGTCACATCAGTTTCCGATACAACTGCACCGATAATGCGTCCATTAAAGTAAACAGGGTTTGAATTTATTAGGACAAATAGATCAGATCTTGGCTGGTGATGCTTTCCCCGGATTCTTTTTCCTTTGTACAAGGATTCTAATATTTGCAGATTCTGATGTTCAAAGAATTCTATAATTGGTTTGCCCACAATCTCATCTTTTTTGACAGAGAAAATTTTTTCAGCTCCCTCTGTCCATGTGCGGACACGTTCATCAGCATCAATCACTGTGACTGAAGCATCCGATGTTTTGATGACAGCTTCATAGAAAGCCTTTAATTGATTGTAGGAATCATGCAAAAAATCAATGATTTGTTCATTTGTAATGCAGCCAAGTACTTCGCCGCTTGAATTTACAACGGCAACGGCTGCATAGCGCTTGCAGGCATCAGCTAATGCAGCAAAAGAATCATCCCAATAAACCCTTGATAAAGTGCTCTTATTAACTTGGTTCAGACAGATTAAATTACTTTCAATTATTTCTTTGACTGACGGTAATTCAAACATGACAGCCTCCTGAATGTAAATTTTTTTATACACTGTTTAATATTTTATACACAATTTTATCAAATTTTTTGACAATTAAGAACATGTCGAAAAAATCTATATTTGGGTTATCAGCAAAGTTGTTAGAATGTTCTTATTTCTGTGTAAGGTTACAAAAGTTGGCATGTTAATTGCATTAATAAAATGATGTAACAAGACGAAGGGAAGTTGATTTTGTGAGATATCATTGTGACGTTTTGGTTATAGGCGGGGGAATCATAGGCTGTGCAATTGCCTATTATACTTCTAAATCTGGAAGAAATGTAACAGTTATTGAAAAAGGTGAATTTGTCAGTGGCACGTCATCCCGCTGTGACGGAAATATTTTAGCTATTGATAAAGATCCTGGCTTCGATAGTCAAATGTCACTTGTCAGTCAGAAATTAGTAGATGAATTAAGCAGAGAATTGAAACAGCCTTTTGAATATCGTGCTCCTGGAAGCATCCTTGTCTGCGAGACAGAAGAAGAAATGGAAGCCGCACAAAAATGGGTTGACCGGCAGAGGGAGGCCGGCTTGCCGTTCAGGATGCTGGACAGACAGGACATTCGCCAGGATTCCAAATATTTTGCTGATGATTTATTGGGCGGCTTAGAGTGTGCAACAGATTCAACAGTTAATCCATATCTTCTTGCCTTTAACCTTCTTGAGGGGGCAAAGGAGATGGGCGCTAAAGCCCATAAACAAACTGAGGTTACTGGAATGAGAAGGAAGACGGACGGTGCATTTATCGTTGAAACATCCAATGGGACTTTCACCGCTGACTATGTCATTAATGCGGCAGGTGTATGGGCTCCATATATTGGTGAAATGCTGGACTTGTCCATCCCGATTAAACCAAGAAAAGGCCACATTATTGTCGCTTCACGCCAGGACTTTGTAGGGCCGAGAAAAGTGATGGAGTTTGGCTACTTAATATCAAAATTTGGCGGCAAGCGCCAGGTTGATCCGATTACTGAAAAATACGGAGTAGCCCTTGTTTTTGAACCAACTGAAAGTCAAAACTTCCTGATTGGAAGCAGCCGTGAATTTGTTGGATTTAATACAAAGATTAATAATGAAATTATTAAATGCATTGCCAATCGGGCCATTAGATTTTATCCGAGAATGGCTGACATGATGGTCATACGTTCCTATGCTGGTTTGCGGCCCTGGACGGAGGATCACTTGCCAATTGTGTCAGAAGTGGAAGGAATTCCTAACTATTATATTGCAGCCGGTCATGAGGGAGACGGAATTAGTCTTGCCGCTGTCACTGGAAAAGTGATAGAGGAAATGCTTAATGAGAAGGATACTTGCATTCCAATTGAACCGCTGAGATATTCTCGATTTAAGGAAAGGGTGGGAACCTGATGAAAGCCAATCGAGTTTTTACAACCATTGATACACACACGGGCGGAAATCCGACAAGGACATTGATTAGCGGACTCCCGGTACTAAAAGGAGCGACAATGGCCGAAAAAATGCTTCATATGCAAAAGGAATATGATTGGGTTCGTAAGCTCCTGATGAATGAACCAAGAGGGCATGATGTAATGTCAGGAGTACTTTTAACAGATCCATGCCATCCGGAAGCAGATATCGGTGTTATATATATCGAAACCGGCGGATATTTGCCAATGTGCGGTCATGACACAATCGGGGTGTGTACAGCATTAGTTGAAGCGGGGCTATTCCCTGTTCAAGAGCCAGTTACTTCAATCAAAATTGATACACCAGCAGGCCTTGTTATGGCTGAGATTAAGGTAGAGAACGGCAAAGCAAAAGAGGTTTCCTTCTGTAATGTCCCAGCATTTCTGTTAAAAAGTGTCTCTGTAGAGGTTGAGGGAATTGGAATCATTGATGCAGATATTGCTTATGGCGGCAATTTCTATGGAATTATTGATGCCCAATCTGCTGGATTAGAACTGAAACCGGAGAATGCCTCAGAAATCATTGAAAAAGCAATCAAAATTAGAAATACGATTAACGAAAAAACAGAGGTCGTTCATCCCCAATATCCATTTATTCGCGGTTTGACCCATATTGAGTTTTTTACTGTGCCGACCCATGAAGAAGCAGATGTGAAAAATACAGTTGTTGTCCCTCCAGGCGGGATAGATCGTTCACCATGCGGTACAGGTACATCGGCCAAATTATCTGTCCTCTATGCCAAAAAGGAGATAGGTATCAATGAAGAATTTGTACATGAGAGTATTGTCGGCTCTTTATTCCGCGGACAAGTCCTTGAAACAGCAGATGTCCAGGGTGTGGAGGCTGTTATTACAAGAATCACTGGTTCTGCATGGCTAATGGGTATGCACCGGTTCTTTTATAACGAGGAAGATCCGCTTAAAGAAGGCTTCTTGCTTATTCCCCCAATGGAACATGAAATGGAGGATGTGAAATGATAATTCAAAAGACCTATACAGCAACCGATGTACATGTAGCAGGTCAGGCTTATCGTATTGTTAAGGATGGACCATTAATTCATTATCAAAGTATACAGGAGCTGAATGAGCAAATTTTTCTTGCCTATGAGGAGGAAATTAAACTTCTTTTAAATGAGCCACGCGGATTTGCTGGACTGATGGGTTGTTTGGTTTTTCCGCCTTTTAAAAGCGATGCCGATGCAGCTGTCATCTTTTTCGATCATAACGGAACCGTATCGATGCAATATGGCGGAATTGTTGCTGTCATAACTGCATTGTTAGAGTGCGGCCAATTAAAGGCCAAATTTTCAGGTGAATACAGAATTGAAACAATCAGCGGTGTTGTTGCTGTTACTGCAACTATGAAAGATGATGAAGTGAAATTAGTTAAATTAAAAAGCGAGCCATTTCAGGTTGTACAAACCAATATGCCAGTGTCCTATTTAGATTTAAAGGCAGAAGTATCCCTGGTCCAAGCCGACCATCAATATGCGATTTTTGATAAAGCGCAGCTGCCTTTTGAGATTGAGATGGAGGATCTTCCAGTCATTAATCAGTGGGGGCAAAAGGCGATTGACGCCTTAGAAGGCAAACATGCTTTCAGCAGAGTAATCTTGATGGATCATTCGCAAAAAAGTGAAGGCAAAATCAAAACGGTAACCTTCCGTCCGGATCGGTATATTGTACGTTCTCCGGGATTTGGCACTCTAGCTGCCTGCATTACCTATTTATTAAGAAATGGCGATATATCTGCAGGAAGCCTAATTGAAAATGAGAGCATTTTTAACGGGAAATTGACAGCCGGGCTTTCAGCACAATTTGAAGCCGGTTACGAGTTTAGTTTTTCAGCCCGCGGATTTATTACGGGTATGCAGACATATGTATTAGACCCGGCAGATCCATTATTCGCAGGGTTTTTATTAAAATAAGAAACTAATAAATATGGGGAGGAAATTAAAATGACTACAATTAGAGGAGCTTATCCAGTATTAATTACACCGATGACACAGGAGCAGGAAATTGATTGGGGCGGAGTAAAGAATAATGTCAATTACTTTGTGGATCAAGGTGTGGCAGGAATTGTCATCAATGGGAGTACTGGTGAATTTGTCAGTCTATCAAGAGAAGAAAAATACCAGATGGTAGAAACTGTTATGAAGGAAGCAGGCGGACGCATCCCTGTTATTGTGGGTACTGCTGCTGAAACAACAAGGGAAACAATCGAGTATACAAAGCAAGCTGAAGTACATGGAGCGGATGGTGCTCTAATCATTAATCCTTTTTACATGAAACCAAAGGAAAATGAAATCTACCATCATTTCAAAGAAGTATCTGACAGTGTTAATCTTCCAATCATGCTTTATAACAACCCATTTACTTCCGGCGTTAATATGAGCGCAGATTTAATGCTTCAGATTGGCAAGGATTGTGAAAATGTAACTCACATTAAGGAATCAAGCGGTGAAATTGGCAAGGTAAGGGATCTTGCAAGAAAAGGAAAAGGAGACTTTGAAGTATTCTGCGGTGCTGAAGAGCTTGTAATGGAGTCTTATTTAGTTGGAGCAACTGGATGGATTTCTGTTGCAGGAAATATTGTGCCAAAGCTGGTTACAGACATGTATAACCATTTCCAAAACGGTGAGCTTGAAGAAGCTTGGTCCATCAATGATCGTATTTTACCACTGTGTGCGTTTCTTGAAGGATCTGGAAAGTATGTGCAAATTGTGAAGAGAGCCATGGAATTAACTGGCCAGGCTGGCGGACCTGCACGTTATCCTCGTTTAGGCCTATCACCTGAGGAAGATCAAAAGCTAAAAGACCTGCTTGCAAGTTTAGAGACAGTAAAAAACTAAAATAGTGAGGAGTGGGAATATGCAAGCAACAAATTACAATTTAAAACCGAAAGTTCAAGAATTCTTGGAGGGTGTGAAAGGATTATACATTAACGGTAACTATGTACCGGCAATCAGCGGCAAAACATTTTCCGTTGTTAATCCTGCAAACGAAGAGGTGATTGCAAAAGTAAGTGAAGCGCAAGAGGAAGATATTAATGCTGCGGTAGCTGCTGCAAGAAAGGCATTTGATGAAGGCGAATGGACAAAAATGGATGCCGCAGAACGCTCCCATCTAATCTATAAATTTGCGGATCTCTTAGAAGAAAATCGAGAGGAACTTGCACAACTGGAATCATTGGATAACGGAAAGCCTTACAAGGTAGCCTTGGCAGATGATATCGACGGAACAATCCAGCATTTTAGATATTATGCGGGCTGGGCCACGAAAATAATTGGCATGACAACTCAGGTTTCAAAGAATTATGTAACCTATACAGTACACGAGCCGGTTGGGGTAGCAGGCCAAATTATTCCTTGGAACTTCCCGCTTGCCATGGCAGCCTGGAAGCTCGGATCTGCACTTGCAGTCGGCTGTACGGTTGTGATTAAGCCGGCAACTGAAACACCATTATCTCTTCTTTACGCAGGAAGGCTATTCAAAGAAGCCGGGTTCCCGGATGGTGTTGTAAATATTGTGCCAGGAACGGGAAGGATTGCGGGAGAAGCAATCACTGCACATAAAGATATCGATAAGGTAGCATTCACAGGATCAACTGCTGTCGGGAAAGAAGTAATGAAAAAAGCTGCAGATCAAATTAAAGATGTTACGCTGGAGCTTGGCGGAAAATCTCCAGCCATTGTTTTAGAGGATGCTAATCTTGAGGAAGCAATTGAAGGGGTATTTAACGGAACGATGTACAATCATGGGCAAAACTGTAGTGCCTGTACACGTGTATTTGTACAAAGAAACATCTATGATCATGTAGTAAAAGCCTTAGCGGAACGGGCGAAAGCATTGAAGTTAGGTGATGGAATGAACCCCGAAACGGAAATGGGCCCGCTTGTTTCAGCAAAACAGCATCAAACTGTTCTTAATTATATTCAACATGGGAAGAAAGAAGGTGCGCGCCTCGTGGCAGGGGGTGAAAAAGGATTTGAAAAAGGATATTTTGTACAGCCAACCATTTTTGCTGATGTACAAGATCATATGGTTATTGCGCGTGAAGAAATCTTTGGACCAGTCATGTCCATTTTCGTTTTCGATACGATTGAAGAGGTCATTAAACGGGCGAACGATAGTGACTATGGCTTAGCTGCAAGTATCTGGACAGAAAATATGAAAAAGGGACATTATATTGCAAGCAAGATGCAATCAGGTACAGTCTGGATTAATGATTTTGGTCTTGAATGGGAAACTATGCCTTTCGGCGGCTACAAACAATCAGGAATTGGCCGCGAAATGGGCGGAGAATATGGCCTGCAAAATTATACGGAAGTGAAAAGTGTATTTGTTAACATCAGGCATGGTGAGTAATTATAAGGAACAATTGGACAATCAATCCTGTGTAATTGGATGGGAGTGGGGCAGCGTTTTGTTCCATTGTCCCATTTATACTCTTGTATGTCTGAAAATTATTAATATTACAAATAAAAAGGAACTAACTACTTAGGTTTGAATAGGAGGAATAAGATGGAAGAATTAGTGAATAAAGCGTCGGGGATGGTTTGGAGTCTTGGACTGGTAGCGTTCGCGCTTGGCGCTGGATTGTTTTTTTCTATTATGACACGTTTTGTGCAATTTAGATATTTCAAGGAAATGATTAAGCTTCTTTTAGAAAAGGGTAACCCAGAGTCGGGTGTGTCCTCTTTCCAGGCGTTTTCAATGGCTTTAGCCGGCCGGGTCGGTATTGGAAATATAGCTGGGGTTGCTACTGCGATTGCATTTGGCGGTCCGGGAGCGGTTTTCTGGATGTGGGTCATGGCCTTATTAGGAGGAGCAAGTGCCTTTATTGAATCCACTCTTGCTCAGGTTTATAAAGTAAAAGATGGTAAGCAGTACCGGGGTGGAACACCTTATTTTATTGAAAAAGGTTTAAATATGAAATGGTTTGCGGTGTTTGTTGCGATTGTTGTTACCCTCTGCTACGGAATCTTAGTACCTGGGATTCAGGCCAATACGATTGCTGTTGGTTTCGAAAATACAATTGGTCTCCATAAAAGCATCACTGGAATCATTCTTGTTGTATTACTTGGCATCATTATTTTTGGCGGCGTTAAGCGAATTGCTACTGTTGCGGAAAAAGTTGTCCCTTTTATGGCCTTAGGGTATGTGGTTATCACTTTCGTTCTTTTATTTGCAAATGCAGCAGAAATTCCAGCAATGCTTTGGCTGATTATTTCAAGTGCATTTGGTGCAAACGAAATGTTTGGCGGTATTTTCGGTGCAGCGATTGCATGGGGCGTTAAGAGAGCAGTATTCTCTAACGTTGCTGGTGTAGGGGAAGGAACTTATAGTTCAGCCGCAGCAGATGTATCCCATCCGGCAAAACAAGGTCTTGTTCAAGGATTCTCAGTTTATATTGATACCATCATTGTTTGTACAGCTACTGCACTTATGATTCTAATTACCGGCATGTATAGCGTTACGCCAGAAGGAAAGCAGCCGATTGTTGAAAACATCCAAGGTGTAGAAGCTGGACCAATGTGGACACAGGCGGCCGTTGAGAGCGTTATCCCTGGGTTTGGCGGTTTGTTTGTTGCAATTGCTATCTTCTTCTTTGCCTTCACAACTCTGATGGCTTACTACTATATTTCTGAAACAACCCTCGTTTACCTTGGCAGAAAGAGAAATCTAAAAGGGCTAAAAACAGGCTTAATGATTGTTTTCTTGGGAATGATCTATTTAGGAAGTGTCGAAAATGCATCCCTATTATGGGCGCTCGGAGACTTTGGCTTCGGAAGTATGGCCTGGCTTAACTTAGTCGCTATTCTATTCCTGACTAAAACAGCCTTAAAAGTGTTTAAAGATTATGAAGAACAGAAGAAAGCGGGCATTGAACCAGTCTTCGATCCTGTTAAACTTGGCATTAAAGGTGCTGATTTTTGGGAGGAGAAAGTGAAAGAAAGCAATTCAAAAGGCAAGAAGGTTATTTAAGAGAAATGTAGCCGGAAACGGAGAACATTTCCCGCTTTTAATTCTAAAATCCTTTTTGCATGTGGTGGCAGCCTCATCACCAACTACTGGAGCCCAATTTAGGAAGCAGCCAGTACTGCAGGCTGTCACCACTTTTATTTTCATAAGCTGGATCCTAAACCTACTTACAGATTTTGATTACAAATAAGGATTTTTGGAAGTTCTTTCAACTAAAATCTCCTCATATATCCAGAAGATTATTAGATTCCTCAGCCTCCCCCACACCGGCACCAACAAAGTCCGCTGCTATCACCCGCCTCGAAACTACCAGTTAATCTCCGAATTTAACTCCACTATTAAATCACCGCAGCAGCCCTTTAAAACATAATCGCGATAAGATTTCCAATAAAAAATTCCGATGGGAAATAGTATTGTCATTTCTTCCCTTCTCCACAGGCTTGTTCGTGTGATATACTACTTTAGTTACTAACATTTATGGAGGATTTCATGAGTAAAGACTCTAAAGCTAGACACCAAAAGGGAAAATTACTGTCATTTATCCCGAATGGTGAGTACTACTTTTCCAAAGGGGTTAAGGCGTACCACCGCAGGGATTTTCATAAAGCAAAGAAATATTTAATGCGGGCGATGCAGCTTGAGCCGGGTGAACCGATGATTATCTGCCAGCTTGCGATTGTTCATTCAGAAATGGGTGAGTATCAGGAGTCGAATCAGCTGCTTCATATGATATTGGAAGAGCTTGATGAGGATATGGTGGAATGCCATTATTTCCTTGCCAACAACTATGCTCATATGGGTCTTTTCAAGGATGCTTACACGCATGCAAACACGTATCTGGATTTGGATCGGGACGGAGAGTTTACGGAAGATACAGAGGATCTGCTGGAACTTCTGACGCTTGAAGCGGAAGATTTGGATGAGGAGCTCTACGAGCAGGATGACCTGATTACGAAGCAGGAACACGCACGGGAATTGCTGGAGTCCGGTCATTTTCCAAAAGCGGTTGAGATCCTGAACTCTGTTATTGATGAGTATCCGGAGTATTGGTCCGCATACAACAATTTGGCCCTGGCGTATTTTTACCTTGGAGAAGTTCAAAAGGCAGCAGATATTTTAGAGAAGGTGCTGGAAGAAAATCCGGGTAATCTCCACGCTCTGTGCAACAAGCTTGTCTTTGCTTTTTACGAGCGGGATTTCAGGCATGTGCGCTTGTTGAAAGAGGCCCTGAAAAAAATTAAGCCGCTTTCAATTGAACATCAGTTCAAGCTTGGTGCCACCTTTGCCTTGACCGGCGAGTATGAGGCTGCCTTCGCATGGCTTCGCAAGCTTCAAAAGAAAGGCTTTGAAGGGGACGGGCCGTTTTATTACTGGCTATCCTATTCCGCATATTTCACCGGCCGTGAAGAGATGGCGAAAACAGCTTGGAAGAAAGCCATCGAGATTAATCCGGAAAAAGAAGGCTTTGAGCCCTGGAACGATGAAAAAGTGACCAGCAGCGGCTTTGAAGATCATTATTCTTCCATTCTAAAAAAGCTGGAAAGCGACTATATCGAGGAGCGGCTATTCGGCCTTTTCCTTACGTCAGTATCCAGCAGAAGAGATGAAATTTTGATCTCTGAAGCAATTGTACGAAACAATAAGTTTTCTGCTATGGAGAAGGAATACCTTTCTTTTGTGAAAACAGACCGGAAAGTGCCTGCACAGGTTCAGGCTGCGCATGAGACAGCTGAACTGTTTTATGAAAACTACCATCCGATCGGCACAGTGGAGGCCGGCCTATATTTAATGTGGTTTACCATTTTTGCTGAATTGACAAATAACCGCCAGAATATAAAAAACAATAAGGCCTGGGCTGCAGCCATTGAGTATGTCTGGCATAAGCTTCGAAACGAAAAGGTTTCCCAATCAAAAATTGCAGGGAGATACGGCATTTCCGCTTCGACGATGGGCAAATATGTAAAATCGGTGAACGACCGCCTTCAGTGAGCAGATGTTTGGACGAAACACGCGCCAATTTTATAGGATAACAGTAAGAAGGTCATACTATAATATGCGTATTTATAGAGTATTTTATTTAAAATACAGGATTTCTGATTACTGAAGGAGTGAATCGCTGTGACTGAAGAAAAAATTTATGATGTCATTATCGCTGGCGCTGGCCCGGCAGGAATGACGGCAGCTGTATATACATCTCGTGCAAATCTGTCTACTCTAATGATTGAACGCGGTGTTCCGGGCGGACAAATGGCCAATACAGAAGAAGTTGAAAACTATCCTGGTTTTGGCCATATTTTAGGGCCGGATTTATCCACCAAAATGTTTGATCATGCGAAGAAATTTGGCGCTGAATATGCGTATGGAGATATTAAAGAAATCATTGACGGCGAAGAATATAAAACTGTTGTTGCTGGATCGAAGCAATATAAAGCACGCTCAGTCATTATTTCTGCTGGTGCCGAATACAAAAAGCTTGGCATTCCTGGTGAGAAAGAGCTTGGCGGACGCGGTGTATCTTATTGTGCAGTCTGTGATGGAGCATTCTTTAAAGGCAAAGAGCTTGTTGTAGTCGGCGGCGGTGACTCTGCTGTTGAGGAAGGCGTATATTTGACTCGTTTCGCCTCTAAAGTGACAATCGTTCATAGACGGGACCAGCTTCGTGCGCAGGCGATTCTGCAGCAGCGTGCGTTTGATAATGAAAAAATTGACTTTATCTGGAACACTACAGTGAAGGAAGTCAATGATAAGGACGGAAAAGTAGGCAGCGTAACGCTTGTATCTACTGAAACAGGGGATGAAAGAGAATTCAAAGCAGATGGTGTCTTCATTTATATCGGCATGGTTCCTCTTTCCAAGCCATTTGAAAGCCTTGGCATCACGAACAGCAATGGCTATATCGAAACAAACGACCGAATGGAAACAAAGGTGGAAGGCATTTTTGCAGCCGGGGATATCCGCGAAAAATCCCTTCGCCAAATTGTTACAGCGACAGGTGATGGAAGCATCGCTGCACAAAGTGCCCAGCACTATGTGGAAGAATTGCAAGAACGCCTTAAAGCGAAGAAATAATGTTAGCAGGCATATGGTCCTATGGGCTGTATGCCTTTTATTTACGTCCAGCTCAGCGCCTGCCCCCTCGAGGTGTCGGGGGTGGGCAAGGCGCTTCTGCTTTTGTTTCTTAGAAAAAATAGCCACTGGTTGAAAAGATTTACAAAAAGTCATGCGGTTTTAATTCTCCTGTAACCTTCATGAAATAAATTTCGGGTAATATAGGAATAGAAATTGACCCCCTTTTAAAGATATAATCCTTTTAAAGCACAGGCACATGCCTGTGCTCTTTTTTTGCGTAACAGTATGTTTTGAAGAATGTTTTTTGGAAACCTGTATTCATTGTGGCTCTAAGACAAAAATAGTATAATGAAATGAATAAGAAAAGAACGTTAGCCAGCCCTTACTTTAAGCGATTTCATGAAAAGGCGGCAGCGGTATGATTTCGGAAAATTCGAGGTGAAATGTGTTGCAGCGAGTCACGAACTGTGTGTTACTGAAAGACGATAAAGTATTGCTTTTACAGAAGCCGAGAAGAGGCTGGTGGGTGGCTCCGGGCGGAAAGATGGAGCCGGGTGAATCAGTGAGGGACTCGTGCATCCGTGAGTTCAGGGAAGAAACAGGCATTTATCTGCGCAATCCGAATATTAAAGGCATTTTCACGTTCATCATGAAGGATGGCGATAAGGTTGTACAGGAGTGGATGATGTTTACTTTCCTTGCTACAGCTTCTGATGGGCTGAACCTGGATGAATCAGAGGAAGGCAAGCTTCGCTGGCATCCGTTTTCAGAGATTAAGAATCTGCCGATGGCTGCCGGAGATTCACATATTTTGGAGTATATGATTCATGGACAGGGCATGATTTATGGAACGTTTACGTATACGCCTGATTTTGAACTGCTTAGTTACAGGCTGGATCCAAGCTGAATTTGACAGATACAGGGGGAAATTATGAATGAGTACGGGTGCAGTTAATGATACTCAAATGGTGATTATTACGGGGATGTCAGGGGCAGGGAAAACAGTAGCAATCCAAAGCTTTGAAGATCTTGGCTTCTTCTGTGTAGATAACTTGCCGCCGACTCTGCTGCCGAAATTCCTTGAACTTATGAAGGAATCAGGGAATAAAATGAATAAGGTGGCATTGGTGATGGATTTACGCGGCCGTGAATTTTTTGACCACTTATTTAAAGCGCTGGATGAATTATCCGAGACATCCTGGGTCACCCCGCAAATTTTATATCTTGATGCAGATGATTCGACACTCGTCAGAAGATATAAAGAAACAAGACGATTCCATCCCCTTGCACCATCAGGATTGCCTCTTGAAGGCATAAAGCTTGAACGGGAGCTGCTTGAAGAATTAAAAGGCAGGGCCCAGCTTATTTATAACACATCACAAATGAAACCAAGGGAATTGCGCGAGAAAATTCTAACGGAATTCTCATTGAATAGAAAAACTATATTTACGGTTAATGTCATGTCTTTTGGCTTTAAGCATGGAATTCCAATTGATGCCGACCTGGTATTCGATGTCCGGTTCCTTCCGAATCCGCATTATATTGAGCATATGAGGCCGAAGACAGGATTAGATGAAGAGGTATCCAGCTATGTGCTGAAATGGACCGAAACAAGTAAATTTCTCGAAAAGGTTACGGAGCTGCTGAGCTTCATGCTTCCGCATTATAAACGGGAAGGGAAAGCTCAATTGGTCGTTGCAATCGGCTGTACGGGAGGCCAGCATCGCTCGGTGGCGCTGACAGAATATATTGCTGACCACTTCAGCAAGGATTACCATACGGCAATCACGCACCGTGACATCGAGAGGAGAAAGGAAAACATCAAATGAACCGACAGCCAAGAATCGTCATCATCGGTGGAGGAACAGGGCTTCCTGTCCTCTTAAGGGGATTGAAACAATACCCTGTTGATATTACTGCCATTGTGACAGTTGCCGATGATGGCGGCAGTTCAGGAAGATTGAGAAATGATCTTCATATCCCGCCGCCCGGTGACATCCGAAATGTGCTGGCAGCTCTTTCTGACGTGGAGCCGCTTATTGAGGAGATGTTCCAGCACCGCTTTGCGACATCCAATGAGTTATCCGGGCATTCGCTTGGCAATTTAATTCTGGCGGCCATGACCTCGATTACAGGAAACTTTGTTCATGCAATTCAGGAGATGAGCAAGGTGTTAAACGTAAGGGGAAAGGTATTGCCGGCTGCCAACCAGAGTGTGGTCCTTCATGCCGAAATGGAAGACGGGACCATAGTATCGGGAGAATCAAAGATTCCTTATTCCGGCAAAAAAATTAAACGGGTATTTTTAACGCCTAAAAATATTAAAGCCCTGCCAGAATCACTGCAGGCAATCAGACAGGCTGATATGATCATCATAGGGCCAGGAAGCTTATATACCAGTATTCTTCCAAACCTGCTTGTCCCTAGACTGGGACGTGAAGTCTGTCATTCTAAAGCGAAAAAGGTGTATATATGCAATTTAATGACTCAGGCAGGAGAGACGCTCGATTATACGGCAAGTAATCATGTAAAAGCACTGTATGATCATATGGACTGTGCTTTTATCAATACCATTCTGGTAAACAATGAGGAAATTCCTGCCCATATTCAGGAGCGGTACAGCGAGGAAATGGCGAAGCCTGTTGTATATGATACAGGCGCTCTTACGGAACTGGGCCTTGAAATTATACACGGTGAAATTGTCAGCCACGAAGGCGGGATCATTCGCCATGATACAAAAGAAGTTGCCCAAATGCTATATAATTTACTTTTACATGAAACCAATAGGCGTTTTAACGCGTAATATACAGGTGTGAAAGGGCTTTTGCCGGTAAAAAATAAACTGTGCATACGTTTGCTTAGTGAAGAATATCTTTTTATATGCTACTGGCTTAGCGCTTTTGCGGATAGGGGGTGAAGGGATGTCTTTCGCTTCGGAAACGAAAAAAGAATTGACGAACCTGGAAATAAAAGACTGCTGCGGCAAAGCGGAATTGTCCGCCTTGATCAGGATGAATGGTTCACTTTCTTTTTCCAGCCGGAAATTGATTGTGGATATTCAGACGGAGAATGCAGCAATTGCAAGAAGGATTTACACTCTGATTAAAAGGAATTACAACGTTCAGGTCGAGCTCCTGGTCCGGAAAAAAATGCGGCTGAAAAAGAACAATGTTTATATTGTCAGGCTAACGGAACAGGCCAGCATGATTCTGGATGATCTGAAAATTCTAAGTGAGGGATTCGTATTTACACACGATATTTCCAAGGAGCTCATTAAAAAGAAATGCTGTAAGCGTTCTTATCTGCGCGGTGCATTCCTTGCCGGGGGATCGGTAAATAATCCGGAGACCTCCTCCTATCATCTGGAGATATTTTCACTTTACAAGGAGCATAATGACTCCCTGTGTGAACTGATGAATACGTTCGGGCTGAACAGCAAAACGCTTGAACGGAAAAAAGGCTATATCACGTATTTAAAGGAAGCCGAAAAAATAACGGAGTTCCTAAATATTATTGGTGCACACGCAGCTCTGCTCCGATTTGAAGATATCCGGATTGTCCGCGATATGCGAAACTCGGTCAATCGACTCGTAAATTGTGAAACAGCGAACTTAAACAAAACAATCGGAGCTGCCCTGCGCCAGGTGGAAAATATCCGGTTCATCGATCAAACTGTCGGACTTCAGGTTCTGCCTGACAAACTGCGGGAAATTGCTGAATTGCGTGTAGCTTACCAGGATGTCACTTTAAAAGAGCTTGGGGAAATGGTCTCAGGCGGGAATATCAGTAAATCGGGTATTAATCACAGATTAAGAAAAATAGATGAAATCGCTGAGAAACTCCGGGTGGGCGACACTATAGATGCTCACTGACAGAGGGATCAGCAGGGAGGAGATAAACAATGGCGGAAAAACAGGTTGAGGTTAAGCTGAAAACAGGATTACAGGCACGTCCGGCTGCATTGTTCGTACAGGAGGCCAATCGGTTCTCATCCGATATATTTCTGGAGAAGGACGGTAAGAAGGTAAATGCCAAAAGCATAATGGGGCTGATGAGCCTGGCTGTAAGCTCAGGATCAGTCATTACCCTCAAGGCCGAAGGGAACGACGAAAACGAAGCTCTTGAGGCACTTGCGAACTATATTCAAAAGGAAAACTAAAACAACTCGCATCGGGAAGATGCGAGTTGTTTTTTTATTCTTTTTATTTGTCTTTCTTCTCATCCAAAGAGTTTCTTGTAATGATTTGGTCAACCAAACCGTATTCAAGAGCTCTCTCAGCTGTCATAAAGTTATCGCGGTCAGTGTCTTTCGCAATGACTTCAAGCGGCTGTCCAGTGCGCTCTGAAAGAATTGTGTTTAGTTTTTCGCGAAGGAAAAGAATGCGCTTTGCAGCGATTTCGATTTCAGTCGCCTGTCCCTGGGCTCCGCCTAGCGGCTGATGAATCATGACTTCACTGTTTGGAAGGGCAAAACGCTTGCCTTTCTCACCAGCAGCAAGAAGAAAAGCACCCATGGATGCTGCCATTCCGATACAGATGGTTTGTACCTTTGGCTTGATGAATTGCATCGTATCATAAATAGCCATACCAGCCGTAATGCTTCCGCCTGGGCTATTAATGTAAATGGATATATCTTTTTCAGGGTTTTCAGCTTCAAGGAATAAAAGCTGGGCAACAATTGAGTTTGCCACATTGTCATCGATTGCGCTTCCCAGCATAATGATGCGGTCTTTTAAAAGGCGGGAGTAAATATCATAAGCGCGCTCCCCGCGGTTTGTTTGTTCAATAACTGTAGGGATTAGGTTCATTTTCCAATTCCTCCTTCAAGATAAGGTCATCACACAAGATGATCAAGCATGTTCTT
This sequence comes from Cytobacillus oceanisediminis, assembly GCF_004366035.1. Taxonomy (GTDB): domain Bacteria; phylum Bacillota; class Bacilli; order Bacillales; family Cytobacillaceae; genus Cytobacillus; species Cytobacillus oceanisediminis_C. The sequence goes on along the minus strand of NZ_SOEE01000008.1, from coordinate 149,996 downwards.
CCAAGTAAAGAAAATTCTTTAACTCCTATGTATTATCATGATACACTGATGGTCAATTAAGGTCAAACAAATCGCATGGAAATCGTGTCTGATTCGTTCGACACTTTTTTTCTGTGCTGTGCTATCTCATTCCATGATACCCATTGTTCCAATTTTTAAACTAAAAGGAGACTTGCAAAGTGAATAAACATATCATATAATTAGTTATCGTAGCGGCTGAGCGCTTGGTCAGCCAGCTATAAAAATACTGCCCTCGTGGTGCAACGGATAGCACGTGAGATTCCGGTTCTTAAGATGTGGGTTCGATTCCTGCCGAGGGCGCTGCCAAAACTCCTTGTCTGATTTGGACAGGGAGTTTTTACTTTTTTCGCTTTCCGTAAATAAATTCAGCTATGCGCACATAAAAAAATTTATCCGCAAGAAAATGGGCCTTATCCGCAAATAAAATTCATCTATCCGCACATAAATCTAAAAAACTTCCTAAATTTAAGCCTGAATTTCAAAAAAATCCTTAAAATCCGCAGTTTTCACCATGAAAAATGAATATTCTTCCCTCTTCCATGCATATTGTGAAGTATTCAGAAAGATGGAGAAGTGCCGGTGTGATTGTATTTGCCAAGATATTTCCATACAACATTTACCGGGAATATTGTAAAATGGGGACAGGGGGAATGTATGATGAATTTGAAAGCTGGGTTATGGCAGCAGCAGACAATGAAATTAACAATGACACAGGAGCTGACGCAGGCGATTGCCCTTCTGCAATACAGCACACAGGAGCTTTCTGCTTTTTTGGAAAGCAAGGCACTTGAAAATCCCCTTTTAAAAGTAGAGTCCGGTCAAGTCCAGACGATGGATCCACGTTATGACCGTGTCAAACCGACAAGAATAAAAGTCGAAAAAGATAAAATTAATTGGATTGAGCAGATTGGCTGCGGAAAGACGATGATGCTGGATGAATATTTGAAGTCGCAGCTTCATTTGAAATTAAACAAGGACGAACAAAAAGTAATTGAGCATCTTATTGAGAGCCTTGATGAAAACGGTTACTTGCGAGCAGACTTACAGACAGCCGCCAAGGCTCTCCAGATGCCTCTTGTAAATATGGAACAGATGCTTGAAGAATTGCAGGAACTCGAGCCTGCTGGTGTTGGCGCCAGGAATCTTCAGGAGTGCCTTTCCCTGCAGATTAAGAGATTGCCAGAGAGAAATGAACTGGCTGAAATCATTATAGATGAATACTTTACCTTTTTTGCGGAGAAGAAATGGAAAGAGATTGCCAGGCAGCTTGGTGTGGAGCTAAAAGAGATTCAGGAGGTATTCGACCTCGTGCAGACCTTGAATCCACGGCCGGCTTCATCCTTCCAAAGTGAGAAATCCGCATATATAACACCGGACGTGATAATTCAGTGGGATGGAAGCTCTTTTTCTGTAAGTGTTTTTGATGAAGTGCTTCCTAAAATCAGTTTTAATGAAGGTTATTATAAAAAGTTTGCGGCCTCTGGAGACCGGAATGTCAGCCGCTTTCTTCAGGAAAAGCAGCAGGATTATCAATGGATCATGAGGAGCATAGAGCAGAGAAAAGAGACTCTTGCGAATGTGACCCTTAAAATCGTTGAAAAACAGCAGGACTTTTTTATAAAAGGACCTTCACATCTGAAGCCGATGACCATGAAGGAAATATCAGATGAGCTCGATATTCATGAATCAACTGTCAGCCGTGCTGTCCGTGAAAAATATGCGCAAACGCCATATGGGACGTATGAGCTCAGGTCGTTCTTCTCAAGCACGATTAAAACTACATCCGATGAAAATACGTCTTCACAGCAGGTCAAGACGATTATTGGTAAAATGATAGAAAAGGAAAATAAGCAAAAGCCTTTATCCGATCAGGAGCTTGTGAAGCTGCTGAAGGAAGAAGAGGGGATGGTTGTCAGCAGAAGGACGATTGCAAAATATCGGGATCAGCTGGGCATCCCATCATCATCTAAACGGAAAAGGTATGACTGACAAAGGAGATTTGCTGATTGAAACAGCCAGAGGTCGTGTTTTATACACGCAGCAGATGCCCGCTGTGTGATAAAGCCAAGGATGTAATAATGGAATTAAAGAAAGAGTACGATTTTAACTTAATTGAGAAAGACATTGACGGGAGCGGTGAACTGACAGAGAAGTATGGGCTCATGATCCCGGTTGTTGAAATTGATGGGGATGAAGTGCAGTTCGGGAATATTGATGTCATTACGTTAAGTGAAGCGCTTACAGAAAAAAACTGAGATTAATCAGTTGATTTCAATACTCACTCTTGCTATTATGAAAGAGAAGCAAGGGTGATTTTTTTTGTGGTAAGTGGGACATAATATGTCTATGCGGGACAAAAAATGACCACATATGATGAAGGAGCTTTCCGGATGTACTCACTAATTGATATTCAAAAAAGATTATTGCCTGATATGCTTGCGGTTATGCAGAAGCGCCATGGGATCCTTCATTATATAGGGCTGATGGAGCCGGTTGGAAGAAGGAGCCTTGCAGTAAGTTTGGGCCTGACGGAAAGAGTGCTGAGAAGTGAGGTTGAATTTTTAAAAGACCAGAACCTGATCCGCATTTCAAGTACGGGAATGAGCCTTTCTGCCGATGGCAAGGATTTGCTTGAAGCTCTTGAAGGAATAATGAGGGATATATCGGGTATAGCCGTAATGGAGCAGAAATTATCCCGAAAACTTGGCATTCGCCAGGCGATTATTGTTTCCGGAAACAGCGATGAATCTCCATGGGTGAAGCAGGAGCTTGGCAGGGCCACAGCGATGTGTATGAAATCAAGGCTCAAAGGCAAAAATATCATCGCAGTTACCGGCGGATCCACAATGGCAGCCGTAGCAGAGATGCTAACCCCTGATCTTGCTGAACGGGATTGGCTGTTTGTGCCGGCACGGGGCGGAATTGGGGAAGATGTTAAAAATCAGGCTAACACCATTTGTGCAAAAATGGCTGATCATACAGATTCCAGACACCGCGTCCTTTATGTACCGGACCAGGTGAGCAGGGAGATGTATGAAAGCATCATTAAAGAACCCAATATTAAAGAAGTAATCACTCAGATCAAATCTGCAAGCATGGTTTTACACGGGATTGGGGACGCTATTACAATGGCGGAACGCCGCAAAACCAGTGAAGAAGATTTTGTTAAAATCAAGCATGCCCAAGCAGTAGGAGAATCCTTTGGCTATTACTTCAATGAAGGCGGCGAGGTTGTACATAAGGTTCAGACCATCGGCCTTCAGCTGGATGACCTATCCCATATTGAACATGTCATTGCAGTGGCAGGCGGCTCATCAAAGGCAAAAGCCATTGCGGCATACATGAAACGGGCACCATCCTCTACCATTTTAGTGACAGATGAAGGTGCAGCAAAACAGTTGTTAAAAGGGTAATCCCTTTTCAAATATTTAAATCTACCTTTCTAAGGAGGAAATAATCATGGCAGTTAAAGTTGGTATTAACGGATTTGGAAGAATCGGGCGTGTTGTTTTCCGTGCCGCTCTTAAAAACCCTAACGTAGAGGTTGTTGCAGTAAATGACCTTACAGATGCAAACATGCTTGCACACCTTTTAAAATATGATTCCGTACACGGAACATTAAATGAAGAAGTAACAGTTGACGGCGATTATCTTGTTGTTGGCGGCCATAAAGTAAAAGTACTTGCTGAGCGCGATCCTGCTCAATTAGGATGGGGAGATCTTGGCGTAGAAGTAGTAGTAGAATCTACTGGCCGTTTCACAAAGCGTGCTGACGCTGCGAAACACCTTGAAGCTGGCGCGAAAAAAGTAATCATCTCAGCTCCTGCAACTGACGAAGACATCACAGTGGTTATGGGTGTTAACAATGATAAATATGACCCTGCAAACCACCATGTAATCTCTAACGCATCTTGTACAACAAACTGCTTGGCTCCATTTGCAAAAGTGCTGAACGACAGCTTCGGAATTAAGCGCGGTATGATGACAACTGTTCACTCATACACAAATGACCAGCAAATCCTTGACTTGCCGCACAAAGACTACCGCCGTGCCCGTGCAGCAGCAGAAAACATCATCCCAACAACTACTGGCGCTGCAAAAGCAGTATCTCTAGTATTGCCTGAACTTAAAGGCAAATTGAACGGTGGAGCTATGCGTGTTCCAACTCCAAACGTTTCTCTTGTTGACCTTGTTGCTGAGCTTGACAAAGATGTAACAGCAGAAGAAGTAAACAGCGCTCTTAAAGCAGCTGCTGAAGGCGAACTAAAAGGCATCCTTGCATACAGCGAAGAGCCATTAGTATCTGGCGACTACAATGGTAACCCAGCTTCTTCTACAATTGATGCACTGTCTACAATGGTTATGGAAGGCAGCATGGTAAAAGTTATCTCTTGGTATGACAACGAGTCTGGTTATTCTAACCGTGTAGTTGACCTTGTTGACTACATCGCTCAAAAAGGACTTTAATACAATAAATCTTTACCAGAAAAATATTCGTTTTGCGAAGCATTCTCAAGGTGAATTTTTTCTCTAAAAAAATACCTCATCTTGTTGGATATTAAAATCGCTAACGTCTATAATGGATAAGGGTAAAAGGGGAGCAGGGAAACAATCCCTCTCCCTTTTGTTTTAAAGCAAAAAGTAAAAATATTTAACTGGATGGTGTTTAGCTCCGGAACCTGGAGGCTCAAGTTATTAGCCGCCGGGCAAGGCGCTTCCGCTTTTCTAGTAAGGAGGTCCTTTTGCTGTGAACAAAAAAAGCGTAAAAGATGTGGAGTTAAAAGGTAAGCGAGTTTTTTGCCGCGTTGATTTCAACGTACCTATGAAGGATGGACAGGTTACAGACGAAACCCGTATCCGTGCAGCTCTTCCAACAATTGAGTATTTGACTAACCAGGGTGCTAAAGTAATCTTAGCAAGCCATTTGGGCCGTCCGAAGGGTTCAGTTGTTGAAGAATTGCGTTTAACACCAGTAGCAAAGCGTTTGTCCGAGCTTCTTGGCAAAGAAGTGAAGAAGGCCGATGAAGCATATGGCGATTCTGTAAAAGCAATGGCTGACACGCTAAGTGAAGGGGATGTTCTTCTTCTTGAAAACGTGCGTTTCTATCCTGGAGAGGAAAAGAATGATTCTGAACTTGCAAAGGCATTTGCTGAGCTTGCTGACGTATATGTGAACGATGCCTTTGGTGCAGCACACCGTGCACATGCCTCAACGGAAGGAATTGCGCATCATCTTCCTGCAGTATCAGGACTATTAATGGAAAAAGAACTTGATGTACTTGGAAAAGCTCTTTCAAATCCTGAGCGTCCATTTACAGCCATTATCGGCGGCGCAAAGGTTAAAGATAAGATCGGCGTAATAGAAAACCTTCTTGAAAAGGTAGACAACCTGATCATTGGCGGCGGACTGGCCTATACATTTGTAAAAGCACAGGGCCATGAAGTAGGGAAATCTCTATTGGAAGAAGATAAGATTGACCTTGCAAAATCGTTTATGGAAAAAGCAAAAGAAAAAGGCGTGAACTTCTATATGCCTGTTGATGTTGTGGTAGCAGACGATTTTTCCGAAGAAGCCAATATTAAGACAGTAGCAATTGAAGAAATTCCTTCTGACTGGGAAGCCCTTGATATCGGACCTAAAACGGGTGAAATCTACAGCGATGTAATCCAGAATTCAAAGCTTGTAATCTGGAACGGCCCAATGGGTGTGTTCGAATTGAAAAAATTCGCTGGCGGCACAAGAGCTGTGGCTGAGGCTTTAGCAGAAGCAAATGATACATATTCAGTCATCGGCGGCGGGGATTCTGCAGCTGCAGTTGAGAAGTTCCATCTTGCTGACCGCATGAGCCATATCTCAACAGGGGGCGGCGCTTCCCTTGAGTTTATGGAAGGAAAGGCTCTGCCTGGCGTAGTGGCTTTAAACGATAAATAATTTATTACCCGGGCTGTTAAGCCCTGTTTTTTGACAATAATAAAAAGCATGAAAGGACGTGCAACATGCGTAAACCAATTATCGCAGGAAACTGGAAAATGCATAAAACACTTCCGGAAGCGAAAGTATTTCTTGAGGAAATTAATGGCTTAGTACCGGGGAAAGAGCAGGTAGATACCGTTGTATGTGCTCCTGCGCTATTCTTGGAGCGCCTTGTTGAAGGCGCAAAGAATTATGATGTGGAAATCGGCGCGCAAAACATGCACTTTGAAGAAAGCGGCGCTTTTACAGGCGAGATTAGCCCTGTAGCACTTGAGGATCTTGGGGTTAAATACGTAATCCTTGGTCATTCCGAGCGCCGGGAAATGTTTAATGAAACAGACGAGGCCGTTAACAAAAAAACTTTGGCCGCTTTTAAATACAATTTAACTCCAATTGTTTGTGTCGGTGAATCGCTTGAACAGCGTGAAAACGGTGAAACAATGGATCTTGTAGGCTCTCAGGTGGAAAAGGCGCTTAATGGATTAACAGAAGAACAGGTAAAACAGACAGTTATTGCGTATGAGCCAATCTGGGCAATCGGAACTGGCAAGTCTTCAACATCAGCAGATGCGAATGAAGTATGTGCACATATCCGCTCTGTAGTTGCGAAGCAATTTTCCCAAGTTGCAGCTGACGCAGTCCGCATTCAGTACGGCGGCAGCGTAAAGCCTGCAAATATTAAAGAATATATGAGCCAGCCTGATATTGATGGAGCGCTTGTAGGCGGCGCAAGCCTTGAGCCGCAATCATTCCTTCAATTATTGGAGGCAGGCAAGAATGAGTAAATCTCCAGTTGCATTAATCATCTTAGATGGCTTCGCATTGCGTGGCGAGCGGATGGGAAATGCCGTTGCCCAGGCAAAGAAGCCAAACTTCGAACGCTACTGGAATACCTACCCTAACGCAACGCTGACAGCAAGCGGTGAAGCAGTAGGTCTTCCGGAAGGGCAAATGGGAAACTCTGAAGTAGGCCACTTAAATATTGGTGCAGGCCGGATTGTTTATCAGAGCTTAACAAGAGTAAACGTGGCCATTCGTGAAGGACAGTTTGAGAAAAACGAAACGTTCCGTTCTGCGATTGACCATGTTAAAAAGAATGGCACGGATCTTCATTTGATGGGACTTCTTTCAGATGGAGGCGTTCACAGCCATATTCAGCACTTATTCGCACTGCTTCGTATGGCCGCTGAAGAAGGCGTGAAGAATGTCTATGTTCATGGATTCCTGGATGGACGCGATGTTGGCCCGCAAACGGCAGCAGGCTACATTAAAGAAGCGCAGGAAAAAATGAAGGAATACGGTGTCGGCGAATTTGCGACGATTTCCGGACGCTATTATTCCATGGACCGCGACAAACGCTGGGAGCGTGTTGAAAAGTCATACCGTTCCATGGTGTATGGCGATGGCCCATCATACAGCGATCCCCTGGAATTAGTTGAAGATAACTATAAAAATGGTATCTTTGATGAGTTCGTCATTCCATCTGTCATAACAGCAGAAGATGGTAAACCGGTTGCAACAATTAAGAAAAATGATGCAGTCATTTTCTATAACTTCCGCCCTGACAGGGCAATCCAGATCTCGAACACCTTTACAAATAAAGATTTCCGTTCATTTGATAGAGGGCCAGGACATCCTGAAGACTTGTTCTTCGTTTGTTTAACCCACTTCAGTGAAACAGTTGACGGATATGTAGCGTTCAAACCGACCAACCTTGATAACACCCTGGGTGAGGTTCTGGCGCAAAATGGAAAAACACAGCTCCGCATTGCGGAAACAGAAAAGTACCCTCACGTGACGTTCTTTATGAGCGGCGGACGTGAAGAGAAATTCCCTGGCGAAGAGCGGATCCTAATCGATTCACCGAAAGTAGCTACCTATGACCTTAAGCCTGAAATGAGTGCTTATGAAGTGACGGACGCGTTGCTGAAGGAAATAGAGGCTGATAATTTCGATGCAATCATCCTGAACTTTGCCAATCCGGACATGGTGGGGCACTCGGGCATGCTTGAGCCAACGATCAAGGCGGTTGAAACAGTTGACGGATGCCTTGGCAAAATTGTTGATCTGATTATTTCTAAAGGCGGAAAAGCGATCATCACAGCTGACCATGGCAATGCTGATGAAGTTGTTACCTTGGAAGGCAGCCCAATGACCGCTCACACAACAAACCCAGTTCCAGTCATCGTTACACAGGATGGTGCAGAACTTCGCGCAGACGGAATTTTAGGAGACCTTGCTCCAACTGTCCTGGATCTGCTTGGATTGGAAAAGCCTGCCGAAATGACAGGAACCTCTTTATTGAAAAAATAACTTTACTGAAATAATTTTTTATAAAAAAGGAGAGAATTACTATGCCATTTATCGAACAAGTATATGCTCGTGAAGTATTAGATTCCCGCGGGAACCCAACAGTTGAAGTTGAAGTTTTAACAGAATCAGGATTTTTTGGCCGTGCCATCGTTCCTTCTGGAGCGTCCACTGGTGAGCACGAAGCAGTAGAACTTCGTGACGGCGACAAGTCCCGTTACCTTGGAAAAGGTGTTCAAAAAGCAGTAGACAACGTGAACAACCTAATTGCTGACGCTGTTATCGGCTTGGATGTAACAGACCAGGTTGGCATCGACCGCACTATGATCGCATTAGATGGAACTGAAAACAAAGGAAAGCTTGGCGCAAACGCAATCCTTGGTGTATCTATGGCTTGTGCGCATGCTGCTGCAGAATCTGTAGGACTTCCTTTATACCGTTACCTTGGAGGCTTCAACGCGAAGCAGCTTCCAACACCAATGATGAACATCATCAATGGCGGATCTCACGCTGACAATAACGTGGACTTCCAGGAATTCATGATCATGCCTGTAGGTGCTCCTACTTTCAAAGAAGCAATCCGCATGGGTGCTGAAGTTTTCCATTCATTAAAGAAAGTTTTATCTGGCAAAGGCCTTAACACAGCTGTAGGTGACGAAGGCGGATTCGCTCCAAACCTTGGCTCAAACCGTGAAGCTCTTGAAGTCATTATTGAAGCAATCACTAATGCTGGCTACGAAGCGGGCAAAGACATCTACCTTGCAATGGATGTTGCTTCTTCTGAGTTCTACAACAAAGAAACCGGCAAATACGATCTTGCAGGCGAAGGCCGTACTGGCTTGACTTCAGAAGATATGGTTAACTTCTACGAAGAGCTTGTAAACGAGTTCCCAATCATCTCAATTGAAGATGGTCTTGACGAAAACGACTGGGAAGGCCACAAGCAATTAACTGACCGCATCGGCGGCAAAGTTCAGCTTGTTGGTGATGACCTATTCGTTACAAACACGAAGAAGCTTGCTCAAGGTATCGAGCAGGGCGTAGGCAACTCAATCCTGATCAAAGTAAACCAAATCGGTACATTAACGGAAACATTCGAAGCAATCGAAATGGCGAAGCGCGCAGGCTACACAGCAGTTGTATCTCACCGTTCCGGTGAAACAGAAGATGCTACAATCGCTGACATCGCTGTTGCAACAAACGCTGGCCAGATCAAAACTGGTTCAATGTCACGTACAGACCGTATTGCTAAATACAACCAGCTTCTTCGCATCGAAGATGAGCTTGGCGATTTAGCTGTATATGATGGATTAAAATCTTTCTATAACTTGAGCAAGTAATCTTGCTTGTGCAGCCGTCCCGGGTGGGGCGGCTGTTTTTGTAAGGTTCAAATCCTTAAAATCGCTGCATGGCCGTTAAAACTTTGGATTTGGCCGATAAACATCCTTATTTGGCCGATAACTGTTCATTTTTGACCGATAATGTCAGGCATATTTACTTAAAAAGATCCTTCGGTAACTGATAGATCCTGCTCTTTTTTTCTCCGGTGTAGGGAAGTTTCAGCGCAGTCAGCAGCTTTTTTGCAATATTTGAGGAAGATAAATGGGTGAATTCCCGAAATTGTTGATTTGTAATAGAGGAACTAATCAAAAGAAGGTAATCATGGAGTGTTCTAATATGTGCTTCCTTATCTGCAGTATGGCAACTTCTGCATTTCCAGGTGCCCCGCACCCTTTTCATTGAAAATCTGCTGCAGGCAGGACATTGAATGCCGGTAATAATCTCTTTTATATCAATTTCATAGTATTTTAGGAAATTGTAATTCGCAGGGATATGCTTTTTTGTAATAGCTCTGCTTAACTTTCTGATCCCTCTGTCTGTTAATTTCCCTACCGGATATTTCTCCTTTAGTTTATCAATCCTTTCTATCAGATGGCCCGCATGCAGCACCTTTTCTAAGGCCAATTTGTGATAAGAGGAAGTCTTGATAAAAGTAGAAAGATTGCTGGGTGTATGAATCTTTCGATCAGCTAGCCATTTTGCAAGTTCCTTTTGCTGCCTTTTAGCTTGTATTAAAGGATCAAGAAAACCTCTTTCATTTTCTTGCTTGCTCTGAATCAGCTGGTTAAATGCGGGGTCAAAAAGTGCCGGAGATATTCTTAATTTCGAGGATAAGAAGGAAGTTTGAACATAGGAGCAGCACATCGATTTGATAGAAGTCGCTGTTTCCATTGGAAAGCCGAATATCTTTAAGGATTATGAACTCAGGTAAATCTTTTAATAAGTAATCCACAGCTTCTTCTCCGCGAATACCTGCTTTTCGCTTCGTTAAATCACTTTCGGATGTTATAGCGGCAGTCTTCTCATTAAGGCATTCATGCTTAGGATAAAATTTGTTATCTTACGCTCTTTTATGATCAATGGCATCAGTCCTTTCAAAATATAGATTCTCTCAACTGCTATAAAAGTCCTTCCAACTAACAGGTCCTGCCAAAATCTTATTGTTTATACAATAAAAATGTGATAAATTAAGAATAATGTGATTGTACGTTTTCGGGAGGTGGCTTCATGCATACATTATTGATTACCCTTTTAGTCATAGTTTCGATTGGCCTTATTGTAGTTGTACTCCTTCAGTCTGGTAAAAGCGCAGGTCTTTCCGGTGCCATTTCAGGGGGAGCTGAGCAGCTTTTTGGAAAGCAAAAGGCACGCGGAATTGATCTGATTCTTCACCGCATCACGATCGTTCTTTCTGTTTTATTCTTTATCCTTACTGTTTTAGTTTCTTATTTTGCGATATAAATGAGTGCAGCGCCTGGCCTTCAGAAGGTCAGGCTTTTATTTTTGGCTCTGTACATTTGCCTATTTTGGCTAACGTTCACATTTTTTACATAAGAAAGCTTTTTTATTGGCATGTTGCCCCACTGTTTGTTAAAAATAAGGAATGCAGATTTAATCAAACGTTTGATTAATAAAAATATAGGAATTATAAAGGTAAAAGGAGTTTTATCAATGAGAGTTGTTGCGCCAAAACCGTTTACATTTGGAAATGGAAAAAGAGCAGTCCTGCTGCTGCATGGTTTTACCGGAAATACAGCAGATGTAAGAATGATGGCAAGATTTCTTGAAACAAAGGGTTATACCTGTCATGCACCGCAGTATAAGGGACATGGAGTTCCGCCGGAAGAGCTTGTTCATACAGGCCCGGAAGACTGGTGGAAAGATGTGATGGAAGGGTACGAATTTCTAAAAAACAAGGGACATAAAGAAATTGCAGTGGCTGGACTTTCTCTTGGCGGCGTATTTTCCCTTAAATTGGGTTACACTGTACCTGTAAAGGGTATTATTCCGATGTGCGCACCTATGTACATAAAAAGCGAAGAAGTCATGTATGAAGGAATTCTGAGCTACGCAAGAGAATATAAGAGACTTGAAGGAAAGCCGGAAGATCAAATTAAACAGGAAATGGAAGAGTTCCAAAAAACACCGATGAATACATTAAAGGCACTCCAGGAGCTGATCGCGGATGTGCGCAATCATGTGGATATGATTTACTCCCCAACATTTGTTGTACAGGCACGACATGACCATATGATCAACACGGACAGTGCTAATATCATTTTTAATGAAGTGGAGAATGACTTAAAGAAGCTGACGTGGTACGAAGAATCCGGGCACGTGATTACTCTCGATAAAGAGCGCGACCAGCTGCATGAAGATGTGTATGCGTTTTTAGAAAAGCTTGATTGGGAAGAATAATACCAGAAGAAAAACTCCCCAAGGAGGGATGAAGATATGGAAAATAATATACAACAACTGATCGACAAGCTGCTTCATTATATGAAAGATGAAGCGTATAAGCCATTGACGGTTCAGGAGCTGGAATCAGCGTTTGGAATAGAGGATTCCACTGGCTTCAAAGATTTCGTCAAGGCACTTGTTGTCATGGAGGAAAAAGGGCTTGTCGTCAGGACGAGAAGCAATCGCTACGGCTTGCCGGAAAAAATGAATCTTATCCGCGGCAAGCTTTCCGGCCACGCAAAGGGGTTTGCCTTTGTCATTCCGGAAGAGCAGGGAATGGATGATATTTTTATCCCACCCAATGAAACAAATAATGCCTTAAATGGCGATATCGTTCTTGCGCGTGTGACGACTGAGAGTTCAGGACAGAGGCGGGAAGGTACAATTGTCCGCATCTTAGAACGCGGTGTTACACAAATTGTCGGAACCTATACGGAAAGCAAGCATTTTGGATTTGTTATCCCGGATGACAAAAAGTTTGCCAGTGATATTTTTATCCCCAAAGCAGCATCAAAAGGTGCTGTTGAAGGGCACAAGGTCGTTGTAAAACTGACCACTTATCCAGAAGGCAGAAAGAGCGCAGAGGGAGAAGTTATTGACATACTCGGCCATAAAAATGACCCGGGTGTGGATATTCTATCTGTTATTCACAAGCATGGCCTTCCGCTTGAGTTTCCGGATGAGGTGCTTAAGCAGGCCGAGGAAACGCCGGATACGATTGATCCAAGTGAACTGGAAAACCGCCGGGATCTTAGAGACGAAGTCATCGTTACCATTGACGGTGCTGATGCGAAAGACCTTGATGACGCAGTAATGGTCCAAAAGCTTGAAAACGGCCATTACAGACTGGGTGTCCATATTGCCGATGTTACTTATTATGTAGGCGAAGACTCACCAATCGACCGGGAGGCCGAGGAGCGGGCAACCTCCGTGTATTTAGTGGACAGGGTGATCCCGATGATTCCGCATCGCTTATCAAACGGCATCTGCTCTTTGAATCCGAAAGTGGACCGTCTTACCCTTTCTTGTGAGATGGAAATCACACCGGACGGGGAAGTGGTGAATCATGAGATTTTCCAGAGTGTGATCAAAACAACGGAACGGATGACTTATTCAGATGTGAATAAGATTTTGGAAGAGCAGGACGAAGAACTTATCAACAGGTATCAACCGCTTGTGCCGATGTTCGAGCTGATGAAGGAGCTTTCTCTGATTTTGCGTAAAAAGAGAATGCATCGCGGAGCTATCGACTTTGATTTTAAAGAAGCGAAGGTCATTGTGGATGAAGAGGGCAATCCGACAGAAGTGGCATTGCGCGAACGCTCGATTGCGGAGCGTCTGATTGAAGAGTTTATGCTCGCAGCCAATGAAACCGTTGCTGAGCACTTCCATTGGATGGATGTACCTTTCATTTACCGCATCCATGAAGATCCGAAGGAAGATAAGCTGAGAAGATTTTTCGAGTTTATCACGAACTTTGGCTATATTGTAAAAGGAACAGCCAATTCCGTTCATCCGCGTGCTCTCCAGGAAATCATTGAAGAGGTTCAGGGAAAGCCGGAAGAAATGGTTATATCCACAGTGATGCTCCGCTCCATGCAGCAGGCGAAATATTATGAAGAGAGCCTAGGCCATTTCGGGTTATCAACAGAGTTTTACACACACTTCACATCACCGATTCGCCGTTACCCGGACTTAATTGTCCACAGACTAATCCGCACCTATTTAATTGAAGGCAAGCTGGATCAGGCGACAAGGGAAAAGTGGAACGTACAGCTTCCTGATATTGCTGAGCATTCTTCCAATATGGAGCGCCGTGCAGTGGAAGCGGAACGCGAAACAGATGAGCTTAAGAAAGCGGAATACATGGCTGATAAAATTGGCGAAGAATATGATGGCATCATCAGTTCTGTTACGAATTTTGGAATGTTTGTCGAGCTTCCAAACACGATCGAAGGCCTTATTCATGTCAGCTATATGACGGACGATTATTACCGCTATGACGAGCGCCAGATGGCGATGATTGGCGAGCGTACAGGAAATGTGTTCCGCATAGGCGACGAGATCACTGTTCGTGTCGTCAATGTAAATAAAGACGAACGCTCGATTGATTTTGAAATCGTCGGCATGAAGGGAACCCGCAGACGGGAATCAAGAGAAGCGCCAAAGGTGTTCAAGACAGGCAGCACCGAGAAAAAGCCGCGCAGAGGCAAGTCTGACCAGGGAAAAGGAAACAGTTCAGGCGGCCCGAGAAAGAAAAAAGAGAAAAAGCATTTCGAAAATGCGCCAAAAGCAAAGCGGAAGAAAAAGAAGCGGTAAAGAAAATGGGGAGGGCCTAGAAGGCTCTCTCTTTCCCTTCACAGCAGGGCTCCTCGTTGAGAAGGTCATGCAATTTTGCTATAATAGAGAGACCGCTATAGAACGGAGGCTGCATTTCCTGTTATCAGGAAAGAGGAGCAAAGGGGGATTCAATATGCCAAAAGGAACTGGCAAAATGGTTGCGCAAAATAAAAAGGCCTATCATGACTATGCTATAGAAGAAACATACGAAGCGGGTATTGTTCTGCAGGGGACGGAAATTAAATCAATCCGTGCAGGAAAGGTGAATCTGAAGGATTCATATGCCAGAATTCAAAACAATGAAATCTATCTTTTCGGCATGCATGTCAGTCCTTATGAGCAGGGAAACCGCTACAATCACGATCCGCTAAGGACAAGAAAGCTTCTTTTGCATAGAAAAGAAATCAGCAAGCTGATTGGTGAGTCTAAGGAAGTCGGCTACTCGATCGTTCCATTAAAAATGTACCTCAAAAATGGTTATGCAAAAGTTTTAATTGGCCTGGCAAGGGGTAAAAAGAGATATGACAAGCGGGAGGATCTGAAGAAGAAAGAAGCCAAGCGTGAAGTAGAGCGTGCTTTCCGCGAAAGGCAGAAAATGTAAATCCAGAACCTTACAATTGAAAAATTAGCTCAGTGTGCTATAATAGTAATTGTCACAGCGAGTGACACAATCTTTAGCTCATCTATTTCGAGCTTATCCGAACGTCAGCGTGCTGAATAAGATTCGACGCAGACCTATTATAATGGGGACGCTACGGATTCGACAGGGATAGTTCGAGCTTAGGTTGCGAGTCGAGGGGATCGGCCTCGTTAAAACGTCAAAGCCAATAACTGGCAAAACTCAAAACAACTTCGCTTTAGCTGCCTAATAGGCCTTTAGCGGTTCGCCCCTCCATCGCCCATGTGGTAGGGTAGCGGACTCACTTTTAGTGGGCTACGCCGGATTTCACCGCCTGAGGATGAAGGAAGAGAACAACCAGGCTAGCTGGCCGGACGCCCGTCGATAGGCATAAGGATCAGCGAACCGCGAATATATCGACTACACTCGTAGAAGCTTAAGTGCCGATATTTCTGGACGAGGGTTCGACTCCCTCCGTCTCCACCAAATACATATTTGGTGGTTTTTTATTGTCTTTTTTTAAACTTTCTTCCTCAAAAAGTTTTCTATTTCTCCTTTAAATTGTACTTCCGATAACTTTCCATTTCACATCCCCCAGTGTAGAATAAGAATATATGTTCCTTTTTTTGGCTTTAACATAATTTTTTTATTTATTAGTAAAAAATTCAGATAATTAATTGACTTTCCCAATAGTGATAGTGGATAATACTTGTGAGTAATATAATGCAGACGGAGATGTTATTTATGGGACATAGAGGACGGAAAAAAGGGGCCTGCGGGGAGCAGAGCCGTGCACTGCTTCTTGAAATTGCTGCGGAGGAATTTGCACAGAAGGGCTATTTTCATACAAAAATAAGCGAGATTGTGAAAAAGGCAAATCTGACACAGCCTTCTTTTTACCTGTACTTTGAAAGCAAAGATGCTATATTTCATGAACTTGTCGATCTTTTTCGTGACCGGCTTTCCGAACTTACGTCCAATAGCCGTTTGGAACCAGGCATTGATTTGCCTGCATTGCCTGAACGAATAACCTCAGGCCTCTCTGCTATTTTTAAATTTCTTATGGAAAATCAAAATTTGACCCGAATCGGTTTTTTCATGGCCCCGGATGCCGAGGAAATCAAAGAAATACTAGCTGGGCAAATTGAAGCCAACCTCGTGTCAGAGCAGCAAGCAGGATACTTCAGGGAAGATATTGATATGGGAACTGTAGCTGAAAGTCTGACAGGGATTATTGAACGCCTGACATTAACCAAATTATTTAAAGGATTAAAAACTCCAGAAGGTTTAGCAAATGAAATTGTCCATTTATTCCTATATGGAATGATTAAAAAAAGCAGCACTCAATGAAGACTTCTGAGGGGAACAGAATCTTTACGGGAGAGTGGAAAAGGAATGGAAACGTGTGAGGGGAAAATTGATAAAGAATGGGTAGAGCTAATTATGACAGCAAAACAACTGGGGTTAACAATTGAGGAAATACAGGACTTTATCAGACAGTCCAAGACTGGGCTTAAGATAGGCCAGGCCCCGGAACATCATAAATAGTGATCTTCTTTTCAGTATGCAATCAATGGGAAGGATAAGATGAAAATATGCGGAGACTTTGGGCAAAGGGTGTTTTTACGGGACTGCTATCTGGAATTTTTCTGGGCTTATTCCTGAAAATGATTGAGTTATTCTCTGGAGTAAAAGTGTATACATTGCTTTTAAATGTGGATTACTTCCCTATTTTGAAAAATTACCATTTTCCCGAATTAATCGAATTTGTATTTCATCTGATCATTTCTGCCGTTTTAGCAGTCAGCTTATTACTAATCATAAGGAAATACCGGTGGAACAGGTTCCAAATCATCGTCCGCACTTTATTAATAACCTTTTCCATAGGAGTCCTGCTTTATCCAACGACTGCTTTATCCGACCGCACCCCAGAACTTACATCTGTTTCTGCCATAGTTTTTTGGCTTTTAGGCCATCTGTTATATGGATTGCTTCTTTCAGCGTTTTTTATAAAAAAGGGGAATACTTATTGAGCTATGAATAAAGATCTTTTAATCCTTGGTGAAATATTTTATAGTGTTAGTAAAGATACGTATCATAAGGTGATGGAGTTCACCTTTAATCGCCTTTTGGCTAATGACTCCTGCCGGTTATGTGGTAACTGGCAGGAGTCTTTTTGTTTTGGATAAACTAAGAGAAATGGAGGGATGGATATGGTTTATTTATGGGTTGGGGCCGCAGGATTTTTAGGAGCCTCTTTGCGGTACATTATTGGTGTTTCTCTCTTTCATGAAAGTGCCGTTTTTCCATTTGCTACTTTAACGGTTAATTTACTGGGAAGTTTTCTTCTGGCTTGGCTAACAACGGGGCTGTTGGTGCGCTTTAGTTGGCCAGCTCATATAAAAGCAGCACTCGGAACTGGTTTTGTTGGATCTTTTACCACTTTTTCAACACTAAGCATTGAAACGGTCACACTTTTTCTCGATGGAAAGACATCCCTGGCCGTATTGTATATTGCAGCCAGCATTTTTGGCGGACTATGGATGAGCCGATTGGGGTTTCAGGTCAGGAAAGGAGAAGAAACTGGATGAGTTTGTTTCATGTTCTTCTGGTGGGGATAGGCGGTTTCTTTGGAGCGATATGTCGACTGTGGGTCAGTCAGGCTATAAATAAAAGGATTGTGTCGAGGGTCCCTGCTGCTACGCTTGTTATTAACTTAATGGGTTCCCTTCTTCTTGGAATCATGGTGGGTTCAGGAATAGAAGGAAGTTTTTTCATGCTGCTCGGCACTGGTTTTATGGGGGCTTTCACTACTTTTTCTACATTTAAGCTGGAAGCAATACAGCTCCATATGGATAAAAGGAAAAAAGAGCTCATTCTTTATAATGTATTGAGCTATGGCGGGGGGATACTCCTGGCTTTTCTGGGTATTGAACTCGGCATGTTCTTCGGATAAAGAAAGGTCTTTCCAATTCGTTTTTTAGGGAATTTCGTATGATAACCTGTCTTATAGAATTATGTTATGATAACAAATAGCATCAAGGAGGTTAATCATATGTTCTGGGAAACTTACATGAAAGAAGATATATTGGTGGATCTGGGAATATCAATTGGGATTTTCCTGCTGTTTCTCATTTTCCGGAAGCTTTTCACCAAATATGTATTTACACTATTATTAAGGCTTAGCAGAAAAGCGCCAAATGACTTTTTCTCACATATATTTGTTTCATTTCAAAAGCCGATTCAGTGGTTATTTATCATTATAGGAATCTATGTTTCTGTCGGTTATTTTCCTTACTTAAATCAGCATAATTCCCTATTTCTAGATATAATAAGCTCTTCATTCATAATCTTGCTTACGTGGGGCTTGTACAATATGGCAGCCGCATCATCTGCCCTTTTTACCAGTCTAAAGGTTAGGTACAACCTGGAAATTGATGATATTCTCATTCCGTTTATCTCAAAGGCCTTGAGAGTTGTTATTGTGGCAATCAGTATAAGCGTGGTTGCCCAGGAGTTTGGGTATGATGTGAATGGCTTTGTGGCGGGGCTTGGCTTAGGCGGGGTCGCCATTGCTTTTGCTGCCAAGGATGTACTTGGCAATTTGTTTGGCGGATTTGTCATTATTACGGAAAAGCCATTCACGATTGGCGATTGGATTATGACGCCAAGTGTGGAGGGAACGGTTGAAGATATTTCTTTTCGAAGCACCAGGGTAAGGACATTCGCCCAGGCGCTGGTTACAGTTCCTAATGCTACTTTAGCAAATGAATCCATTACAAACTGGAGCAAGATGGGGAAAAGGCAAATCAGCTTCAGGTTGCGCGTTACTCATGATACAACTAAAGATCAAATGGCGAATGTGGTCGGGCAGATCGAATATTTGTTAAAAAATCATCCGGATATTCATCCGGAAACCATTCTTGTGACCTTTGACGACTACAAAGAAAATGGGCTCGATATCTTCCTTTACTTCTTTACCAAAACGACAAATTGGGGCGAATTCCTGAAAATTAAGGAAGAAATCAATTTTGAGATCATGGACATTCTTGAAAATGAACGTGTTTATGTCGCTATGCCAAGCAGGAAATTATATTTAGACCCTGATGCGGAAAATCAGCTGAAAAAAGATTCCAGGGTAAGACAGGAATCGTGATATGAAAAAAGGCGGACACATGGGTCCGCCTTTTTAATTTGAAAATAATGTATTCCACTGTTCGGCCTTCGCTAAAGCAAGAGTGTCCTCTTTAACTTCTCCCGGCTTTACTCCGCTTCCAATGATATAGTCAGCAAACTCCATACCCACAAACTCGAAGATATATTGGAATTGCTGAACAAGGGGAAGTCCTTTTACTTTCGCGCTGCTGCCGCCTGTAATAACAACGTAAGCTTTCTTCTTTGCCAGCTCCTCTTTCAGATTAAAGCGTTCATCCCTTAGATACTGTGACCAGCGATCAAAGAAATCCTTCATCGGCCCGCTCATGCCATACCAGTATAAAGGGGTGGCGAATACAAAAACATCATGTGAAAGCATGTGCTGCACTAATTGTTCATAGTCGTCATCAACCGGTGTAAAGCCCCCATCCGCATGCCTCTGATCCACAATCGGTTCGATTTGCAGGTCTGTTAATTTTACCAAAGTGTGATCAGTACCTTCTATGATCTTTTTCGCTAAATACTCCGAGTTCCCGTGTTCTCTGGTACTGCCCAGCAAGGCCAATACTTTCATCAAAATCGCCCCTTCGTTACTATCGTCTTTTTATGAATTTTACATAAAAATATTTGGGGAAGCAACGAAAGTAACTTTACATAACATTATTGCTTTAACTGCAGATGGGGTGTTGATGGTGAATCGCGCCTTTTTCTGTTTCGCTCATAAATTCTGGTTTTTCGCCGATAAACTTTAAATTTCGCTCATAAAATAATAAAATCGCTCATAAATCTCAAATGTCGCTCATAAAATTGAAATTTCGCCCATAAGGGAGGAATCTGATTCTTGCATGCAGAATTTTTAGTTGAATTATAAAGAAAGGAGTCAAAATATGATTGTAAAATCAAAAACAAAGCCACTCCTTCTGCACCAATTGGAGGCACTTTTGAACAGAATACCCGATAACCATTCAAAAAGGAGGTATATCGAAGAGGATTATGCTAAACAAAGGGCAGGATACAAAGGTGAAAAGTCTCTTGAGTATCATTTAAGCTATCTTCCAGAGAAGGATTATTATATTTTCCATGATTTAAGGCTCTCTGCTGGTAAACATTACTTTCAAATAGATATCCTCATTCTCACCCCTTTTTTCATCTCTATCCTGGAGGTTAAAAACATTTCAGGTTCACTGTACTTTAATCCTGTATTTACCCAGCTGGTTCGTACCATCGAAGATACAGAGGAGGGATTTCCTGACCCAGTCAAACAGGTAAAAAGACAAGCCTATCATTTAAAAAGCTGGATAGAAGAACAAAGATTTCCCGTGCCGCCGATCGAACCTCTGGTTGTTATAGGCAATGAACGCTCGGTCATCAAATTCCATCCCCGCGATAAAATCAACCCACAGCTGGTTATTCCTTCCTCAGAAATCCCCTATAAAATCAATTACTTTACAAATAAATACAAAGCTGAAGCTTATTCCACCAGACAGCTTAAAAAGCTGATCACCAAACTTGAAATCAGCCATACTCCCCTTTTAACAGAGATCCTCCAGCGATATCAAATAAGTCCCGCTGAGCTTAAACAAGGGGTCCAATGCCAGAAATGTTTTCCCTTCCGATGATAAGAATGCATGGGAGGTGGATCTGTTCAGCTTGCAAACATCTCTCCAAAGATGGGCATATTCAATCCCTTCAGGATTACTCTCTTCTAATTGACCAATCAATCTCCAATGCCCAAGCAAAGGAATATTTAGGGATAGAATCAAGAGACACCGTTAAAAGACTTCTCCAATCAGTTAGCGGGAAGAAGGAAGGTGTGAGACGCGAAACTAAATATGCATTGGATTTTTTTATTGACAAGCCAAGTTCGCTCCATTAAAGTTAACTACGTTAATAGTTAAATAGTTGAACAGTTAAATGATAGAATAATTTCTTTGTGAGGTGAATATATAAGTGAATGTGCCAAATATTAAGGATTTGGTCGACCGGTATATTGCGGTTTCTTTTTCCGTTGAGAAAAAGGCTGCGTCACTTGTGAAAAATCAGATTGGCAGCGACCTGACCAATGACCAGCATTTTACACTGAGGTACATAAATCAGGTGGGATCTTGTACTTCGTCAGAGCTTGCAGAAGTGTTTGACGTGAAAAAGAGCGCGATTACTGCGATGATCACGCGCATGTGGGAAAAAGGGCTGATTCAGCGAACACGAGATGAAAATGATCGCAGGGTTGTCTATTTGACACTTACCGAAAAAGGGAGTGAGTTGTACGTCAAAGCAGAAGAAAAGATTCATAACCTTGTAGAATCACTGATAAACAGATTTGATCAGGCCGAAATCCAGCAGTTCATTGAAACCTTTGAAAAATTGGATAAAGTACTATCGCAGTCTAACGGGCAGTAAGACTCCCGCTTTAGACTCAGAGCAATCGAAGGAGTATGGGCGGGAGACAAACTGCCCGTATAGGCCAGATTGGTTCAACTAACAATCAGCGGGTGGGAGAGAACCCCTACTGATTGAAGTTTCACTTTATCAGAAAACAAAGCGGGGGATTAAAGAGTGTATTCAATTATTAAAAGAAAATGGCTTGTCATTGCCGTTTGGATCGCAGTGGTTGCCGGCTTGTTTATGGCAGCGCCAAACATGGCAGATCTGGTCCGCGATAAAGGGCAGATTACTGTGCCTGAAGAGTATTCATCCACACTTGCCGGGGATATTATGCAAGAAGTGCAGAAGCAGGAAGGCGGCGGGGATGAGACCCAGGTTGCACTTGTTTTCCATAATGATAAAAAGCTCACTGGAGAAGAAATCAAAGAAGCGGAGAAAGCTATCCGGACGCTTGAGGATAAGAGCGATGAAATGGGAATTTCGAAAATTCTTACCCATTTTAATGAAGAAAGCTTGAAAGAACAGCTGGTTTCAGAGGATGGCAAGTCCATTTTGGCTTCTGTCAATGTAAGCTGGAACGACCGTGAGCCAGCTGAGCTGAGTGAAGAGCTTTATTCAGCTATTGATGATGCAAAGGTAGATCATTATTATACGAGTGAATGGCTGATTAATGAAGATCTCATGAACAGTTCGCAGGAAGGACTGAAAAAAACGGAAGGAATCACAGTCGTCTTTATTCTGGTTGTTCTGCTGCTGGTATTCCGATCAGTGGTTGCGCCAATGATCCCGCTGCTGACAGTTGGATTTACCTATCTTGCCTCACAATCCATTGTGGCATTTTTAGTTGATAGACTGGATTTTCCTATTTCGAACTATACCCAGATTTTCCTTGTGGCGATTCTGTTTGGGATTGGAACAGACTATTGTATCCTGCTGTTAAGCCGTTTTAAAGAAGAACTTTCTTATAATGAAAGCACAGCGGATGCCATTGTGGCAACATACCGAAATGCGGGACGAACAGTATTTTTCAGCGGTTTGGCTGTTATGATTGGCTTTGCTGCAATTGGCTTCTCGCAATTTATTCTTTATCAGTCAGCAGCAGCTGTGGCCATTGGTGTAGCAATATTATTAATTGCTTTATTTACCATTGTGCCATTCTTTATGGCAGTGCTGGGGCAGAAAATTTTCTGGCCTTCGAAGAAGAGTGCAGAGCATGGAGAAAGCAAGCTATGGGGTACAGTCGGCCGATTCTCGCTTGCGCGTCCATTTCTGGCATTGCTAATAGTGGCAGCCGTTTGTGTGCCGTTCCTGGTGACATATGACGGAGAACTTTCTTACAACTCCCTTGAGGAAATCGGCGGAGATGTTAATTCCATTAAAGCGTTTAATGCTATTGCTGACAGCTTTGGGCCCGGAGAATCCATGCCAACGCAAATCGTCTTGAAAAACGATGAGGAAATGGATTCCGCAGAATATGTAGGCCTGGCTGAAAAAATCAGCCGTGAGGTTGAAAAAGTAGATTTGGTGGATACAGTCCGCTCTGTCACAAGACCGACTGGAGAGCCAATCGAAGACTTCTTTGTTGCCAAACAAGCTGAGACTCTTGAAGAAGGCCTAGGAGAAGGTAAGGACGGATTAAACAAAATTTCAGACGGCTTAAGTGAAGCAAGCACCGAACTGTCAAGATCAGAGCCTGAGCTGCAGAATGCCACAAAAGGCATCAATGATTTGATCTCTGGCACCAATGAAGTCAAGTCCGGCCTTGGCGAAATTCAAACGAACCTTGCAAAAATTGAAGATGGTATTCGTCAGGGGTCTGCGGGTTCAGATCAAATTAAAGCCGGCTTGGAAAAATCCAAGGCTGGTGCCGAAGAGCTTCTTGCCGGACACCAGAAGCTGCTAGTCGGATATCAGTCAGCAGAACAGTTCATTCCTTCACTGATTGCAGGCTATAAAGAAATCCAGACGAATTTAAATCAGCTATCGGATGGCATCAAACAGTCGAATGATGCACTGTTTGGCTATGTTGAAACAAATGACCCAGCATTGGCACAAGATCCACAGTATCAAGCTATTAAAGGTCAGGTAGCAGGCCTGCAGCAGCAGCTTCCAAAGGTTTCAGATGGGATTAATGCTGCTAATGGGGGCTTAACAAAGCTGCAGAATGGATTGGCCGAAGCGAATAGAAACTTTGGAGCGGCCATATCCGGCCAAAAGGAATTAGCTGCAGGCCTCCAGCAGCTTATCAAAGGAATTGAAGCCCAGCAGGCAGGACTCAATCAGCTTGCTGACGGGCAGGGGCAAATCGTCGATAATTTTCCGAAGCTGACAAATGGTTTAGCAGGAATCAATGGCGGGCAGGAACAGCTGCTGGCAGGATTCGGCGATCTTGGCGGACAAATCAGCCAGCTGACAGATGGTCTTGGCCAGAGCGCAGATGGACTGGAACAGGTGTCCGAAGGTCTCGGTTCGGCACAGGATTATCTGGCAGGCCTATCAAATTCGGAAAATATGGATGGTTTCTATCTGCCGCCTGAAGTTCTGGAGGATGAAGAGTTTGCCCAGGTATTTGATGTCTATTTGTCAGAGGACCGTAAAGTGATGACAATGGATGTAGTGCTTGAAGCAAATCCTTACTCCAACGAAGCCATTAACCAGGTGGACGAAATCAAAGAAGCTGTGGAAAGAGCGGCAAAAGGGACTAAGCTTGAAAATGCAGTTGTCGCAGTGGGCGGGATTACTAGCACGAATGCTGATTTGAGTACAATGTCAGATCAGGATTATTCCCGTACAGTTGTATTGATGCTGCTTGGCATTTCGATCATTCTTGTGTTCCTTTTCAGGTCTATCATAATGCCAATCTATTTAATTGGTTCATTGATTTTGACCTACTATACAAGTATGGCAATGAATGAAGCGATTTTTGTAAATCTGCTCGGATATTCGGGCATCAGCTGGGCGGTTCCATTCTTTGCATTCGTTATTTTGGTCGCACTTGGTGTTGACTATAGCATTTTCTTAATGGACCGCTTTAATGAATATCGTGACCTTTCAATTGCAGACGCCATGCTGTTGTCCATGAAGAAGATGGGCACAGTTATTATCTCAGCTGCCGTTATCCTTGGCGGAACATTCGCGGCAATGATGCCATCCGGAATGCTGTCGCTATTGCAGATCGCGTCCATCGTTCTAGTCGGATTAATGCTTTACGCACTGGTAGTGCTGCCTTTATTTATTCCGGTTATGGTCAAGAACTTCGGCCAGGCTAATTGGTGGCCATTTAAAAGAAGTGCAAATTAAGTTATGTTGAGACTGTCTTTAAGGCAGTCTCTTTTTGATGGGAGAAAAAGTTTATTTCAAAAAGAAAAATAAAGCCCCAATCATTAAACGATTGGGGCTTCTCCAAAATCTTATGGATTTGTCGACCACATGCCTGCTGTCTTCACAAACACCCGAGGGTTTAATTTCAGCTGTGCAACCATGAATTCTGCGAGGTCTTCCGGCTGCATAACTTTCTCCGGGTTGCCGTCTGTCAGGTTTGTTTCAATCGCAAGGTCAGTGGCAACCGTGCTTGGAGTCAATGCGCTAACTCGGATATTATGCTTTCGAACCTCAAGCATCAGGGACTCTGTTAAGCCTAAAACGGCAAATTTGGATGCGCTGTATGCACTAGTGACAGGTGCACCTTTTTGGCCGGCTGTGGATGCAATGTTGATAATGTCTCCGGACTTCTGTTCGATCATTTCAGGAAGAACGGCTCTTGTAACATTATAAACACCCATCAAGTTGACCTGGATGATGCTTTCCCACTCATCAGGAGATAGTTCCAGGAATCCTCCAAATTTGGCAATTCCGGCATTGTTAATCAGGATATCCACAGAGCCAAGGTCTGACTTAATATGCTCAACTGCATGGGTAACGGCTTCAAGGTCGGCAACATCGGCTGCAGCAGCAGATACATTCACATCGTACTGGCTAAGTTCATCCGCCATTTTTTCAAGATTTTCAATCGTGCGGCCAAGTAAACCAATATTGACGCCTTCTTTCGCGAGCGCGATAGCTGCTGCACGCCCGATTCCTCTGCCTGCTCCTGTAATTAGAGCTGTTTTGCCTTTTAATGTATGCATTGTTTTTCCTCCTCAAAAAAAATCATTCATATACTACCAGAAAGGCTGTAAATTTCCTAATAAATCGCTTGCGCAGTTGAGACATTTGAGGAAAATGTATTTCTTGTGATAAGATCATCTTCAATAAAAGGGGGTGTTCTAATGAAGCTCAGTGTTTTGGATCAATCTGTCGTGGCAAAAGGGGATACTGCAGCTGAAACTTTTCGTAAAACAGTGAAGCTTGCCCAAGTGGCAGAAGAGCTTGGCTACTCCCGTTTTTGGGTGGCTGAGCATCATAATTCGAATGGAATGGCTGGCTCCTCACCGGAAATTCTTATCTCCCATATTGCATCAAGCACCAGCAGAATTAATGTCGGTTCAGGCGGAATCCTTCTGCCGCAATACAGCCCTTATAAAATTGCCGAAAATTTTAATGTGCTCCAAACTCTATTTCCTGGACGAATCGATTTAGGCATTGGGAGGTCTCCCGGAGGATCCGCATCCACCCGGCTTGCGCTGACAGATGGAGTAAGGAAAAGTCTAAATGAGTTTCCGAGACAGCTTAGGGATTTGCAGGGGTTTTTGAACAAAGAGCTTCCAGAAGGCCATCCTTATCAGCAAGTGAAAGCTTTTCCACAGGCTGAAGATCCTGCACTATTGTGGCTTCTTGGAATTACACATCGGGGAGCAAGACTGGCAGCGGAATATGGAACTGCCTTTACGTATGGCCACTTTATCAATCCTGCCAACGGAAAGAAAGCAATTGATACATATTTCAGCCAATTCCATCCTTCATCAGCTTTGTCTGAGCCGAAAGCAAATGTGTGTATTTTTGTTGTATGCGCTGAGACACAGGAAGAGGCCGAGAAGCTGGCTTTGAGCCAGGATATGTGGCTTCTGGCAGTTGAAAAAGGGCGAGATACGAGATTAATCCCAAGCATAGAAGCTGAAGGTATCCAGCTCACACATGTGGAAAACGAAAAAATTACTGAAAACCGCAAGCGGATGTTAGTCGGCACCCCGGCAAAAGTAAAAGAGGAATTGAAGCTGCTCAGCGAAATCTACGGAACAGATGAGTTTATGGTCATTACCAATATTCATGGCTTTCAAGACAAACTGAATTCGTACAAACTGCTGGCCGAAGCTTTCGGCTTAGTTTAAAATTTGTAATTCACAAATCATCCACGGATTTAGGATTATTTTCATGTTAGAGCTTCCCATTATTTCAAAATGTGCATAACTAGTTCATTGACTTTTTCAATTATTCTGAAGTATCCACAATTAAACCCCGATTCATCCACACTAAGTGGATAATCCAAGAAGACAATAGAGTTATCCACATAGGTGATCTTGATTTAAAACAAAAAGTTATCCCCATACATCCGGGTTTTTTATTTATCCACATAAGTGATTGCCTGTCTTCCTATCTGTTCCCATCCGGCAATGAACTTGTCCTTTTGGTATTGGGTATTTTTCTCCTTAAGCGGATCATTTGCATAGATATGATCTTCATCATAGCCTGTGACTAATACAGCATGCATTCGGTAGGTTATTTTGACGGGGCCATCTTTAGTTTCCCAGGTTTCCCATTCTGAATCAGGCAATACATCGTAAGTGCTGGTGATGATCACCCAGACTGGTCTTCCGTCATCAAGCTGCTCTATTACTTTGTCGAACCCGCTGCCTGTCAGGTCTTCAATTTTTCCTGGCAAATGGCTTTCAGCCAGTTCTGCAACGGGTTCATGGTAGGCACCGAGTCCAGGTTCATCCAATGTCTGCATATTGCCAACAAAGCCTTTATGAATATTTCCCCTATAGCCATCCTTTTCGAAAGGAACACGGTTTATTTTTTCGGCTAATTCCATTTTATCGGTCTCTTCTCCTGCATGATTCAGGAGCATAGCAAGACTGGTTACTTCACATCCTCTTTCAAGCTCAGGCTTTTGCAAATAATGAGGGGCATCAATTAACACTTTGCCGTCCTCCTGTTCTTCGGATTCAGTTTCACTTTCCTGGCCGGGAATCCAGGATGGTGAAGAGCAGCCTGACAGCAGAATGGATGCCAGTAAAATAGCTTTCTTCAAGACTCCACTCCTTTGTGAAATTTCGTTTGTCAAAATAATGGGTATAAGACTATTTCCCCATGGTGTCGAGTGTTAACCCCCTTTCAGCATTAAAAAAAGCCCGATTTCCCGGACTTCAATGCAGCAGTTAATTAATTTCAGCTTTCCCGCTGGATACAGAGATACGGATGTCATGTTCCCCTGATCCATGTTTGCCGGAAATATCATTTTTATCACGTTTCTCATCATCTAATTCAATATTGCTGCTGATATGGCCGCTGCTTGCTTTGCCCTTTAAGGTGAAGTCAGCATCATCAGGCAAATCAAGACGGACAAAGCCTGAACTTGCTTCCACTTTAATTGAGTCAATCAGTTTGCCGACCATTATATCCAGCTGTCCCGAAGATACTCCGGCATCAAGTTTGCCCTGGTAGTTGCGGATCTTTACTTTGCCGGAACTCATATCTATTTCTCCTGCACGGGTAATGATATGATCTGCTTCCATCATCCCTGATGAACCTTCATGCTCAAATTCATCAGTCTTAATGTTGGCAAGGCTGACTTTGCCGGAGCTCATATGAACATTCAGACTCTCAAGCTCGAAAGGCTTGCTTTCAGATTCACCGGCAAAATTCAGACGGCCAGAACCAATGTCAATGGACATGGACTTATTGAAATCTTCAGGAATGTAAATCTTCAGATTGGTTTTATTATTGAAAAACTGAAAGCCGTCGAGCCACTTTCTTTTGTATTCTACACGAACTTCGTCTCCTGACTTGTTTACGGTCACCTTCCCTTTACCGTCAAGCACAGCTTTAACATTATTTCTCTTTTCAGGAATAATGACTGTATCTGAACTTGATACATCTATGCTGATATTATCTGTCCTCTCGCTGAGAGAAGCTTCGGTACTGCTTCCTCCAGAACTTAGCCAGCTGTTTACACCGGTAAAAAGCAAATAAGAACAGATTAAAATGATAAAAATGGCGAAAATCCTTTTCACTATGAACCCCTGCTTTCCTTCGAAAATTTCTTAATTATATTGTATGTTAATGCCATTTCATGCACATTGAGCCCCAGCTTTAATTTTAGCTAAGACTTGAGGCGTACAGAATATAGTTTAACGTTTTTGTCCCGAGGGGGATGCGCAATATTCAGAGCAGCAAAAGTTCTAGAGAGAAGCTCTGGTAATATTAACTTTCTAAATAGAATTCTCTTTTTACTGCTAATATCTTATTATAAAAGGAAAAAACAGGAGAATCTATGGAAATCACAACTGTCAATGGAAAAACAATTAATGTCGGTGTGCCTGAGGTATGCGATAAAAAGCTGGCTGCTGCTGAGCTGAAAATGATTAAATCGGATATAAAGTTTGTACCGATCTTAAAAGATCACGAGACTGCTGCAAAAGAATTAATACTGAATGGATTCCAGGAACGCTTCGGATTTATTGACCATTCGTTAAATCCTGATTTGAATTGCCTTACAGAAACATATAACGGTGAAGGCACCCTCTTTCTGGCTGGTTTGATTGAAAATGAACTGGTGTGTACGGGTGCAATAACCAATGAAGGCAATGGGGAATGCAGGCTGCAGCGAATGTCTGTAAAAAAGGAATTCCGGGGTCAGGGCATTGCCAGTATGATGGTACGGCAACTGGAGGATCGCGCCAAAGCAGCCGGTTACAGAAAAGTTGTCCTCGAAACAAATATTGCATGGGATAGTGCGGTAAACCTCTATAAACGCTGCGGATATAAGGCGTATAAACTGGAAGATGCGATGATTCATCTATCTAAAGAAATTTAGCGGATTTGCCTAATGGCAAGTCCGATTTTTTTAAAAGCATGCATATGAAGTGCAATGTTACATAATATATGTTATGATGTATTTATGTTACATTAAAAAAATCGATAAAGATAGTGAAAGCGGCAAAAGATAATCTTATGCTGGAAACAAAGCTCGCGATTCACTGTCACTTCTTTTCTAATAGCAGATCTTCACCCTACTGAAGATCCGTCATGAACTGCTGTCATCACCTCTCCTGGCATTACACTGGCTAACATTTAATTCTGCCTTTTTCGTACAGGGCACAAGTCATTCAAGGCAAATTCTCCGTTGTAAAAAAGTCACTTAAGTCTGATCAAGAGACTCAATTTTGCATGATAGTCTCCTTTCATACAGCTTTACTGATTCAATAAAACGAATTCCTCAACAATAATAGAATATTTTTTATTACCTATATCCTTTGATTAAATCTAAATAAAGAAGGTGATCGTATTGGCTGAATTTATTTGGCACACAGATGCACTTATCCTATTGGCTGCTATCCTTTTTATTATTGGTGTTATGACAACTAAATTTTCTGCACGGCTTGGTGTGCCTGCTCTTGTTCTCTTTATCGCGGTCGGGATGGGATTGGGGCAATTCATTTATTTTGATAATGCGAGAATAGCGCAGATGATTGGGGTTTTGGCCTTTATCATTATTTTGTTTGAAGGAGGACTGCAGACGAACTGGAAAACAGCTCGGACGGTCATTGTACCTTCCTTATCATTGGCAACCTTAGGTGTTGTAATTACTACCGGGCTTGTTGCCGTGGCGGCAAAGTTTATTCTCGGGGCAGATTGGCCTGTCGCGGTGCTTTTTGGCGCGATTGTCGGATCAACTGATGCAGCTGCCGTTTTTGCTGTATTAAAAGGGCAAAATATAAAGCCCAGGATTTCCGCAACATTGGAAGCCGAGTCTGGCTCCAATGATCCCATGGCAGTGTTCCTGACAGTTGCCATGATTGAGTTGATTATGACTCCTGGCTCCGGCATTTTCTCTCTTATTGGTTCCTTCTTTATCCAAATGGGAGTGGGAGCAATAGCCGGTCTCCTGTTTGGCAAATTCGCAATATGGTCATTGAATAAAATTAACTTGGATTCAAGCGGGCTTTATCCTGTGTTTGCAACTGGATTTGCCATGCTGACATATGGAATAACTGCTTATCTGGGAGGCAGCGGCCTTCTTGCTGTATATGTAGCAGGTATTATGATAGGAAATGCAGACATTGCCTATCGCCACTCTGTTTTCCGTTTTACAGAAGGGTTTGCCTGGATGATGCAAATTGCGATGTTCGTCATTTTGGGTCTCCTGGTCTTCCCGAATGAACTTTTCCAATCTGACATTTTGCTAAAAGGCCTGGCTCTTTCAGCTCTTCTTATGTTTGTTGCCAGACCTGCTGCTGTGTTCTTAACCACCATCAAGATGGGCTTCTCAATGAAGGAATTGATCTTCTTATCTTGGGCAGGTTTAAAAGGAGCTGTGCCAATCGTGCTGGCCACTTTCCCGCTGTTATCCGGTGTGGAAGGAAGTCACGAAATTTTCAATGTTGTCTTTTTCGTTGTCCTGACAAGCGCTCTTATCCAGGGGTCAACGATTACATGGTTAGCCGAAAAGCTCGGTCTGGCTGGGCCTGAGAAGGCTACTCCCATGCATTCCCTGGAATTGGTCTCCCTTGGAAAAGCAGATGCTGAAATGATTGAATTCGAAATAGAAGAAGATGCATTCATTATCGGGCAAAATCTGATGGAGATCCCGTTTCCTGAAGGCGCACTCGTCAATGCAATCATTCGTAAAGATGAGTTAATTACTCCAACAGGCAACACCCAAATTGAGCAGGGAGATTTTCTTTACATTCTTACTAAGAGAAAATATAAAAGAGAGCTCAAGCTGCTGCTGAAAAAGAAAAAGCCAGCTGAAACTCTGGTAGAAGCAGAGGCGTAGACAACTAGGAACCAGTGTGGAGAAAGATCTGCACTGGTTTTTTTGCAATTTCGCGGATATTTTGTGTTTGTTCGCTAAAAAGCAAGTAAAATTGCGGATAAACCTTCTATTTTTCACGGGGGAAATTTCATGCACACCAACCAATGTCCAAAGTGTTGGACATCCTGCCATCTGAAATGCTACCATAAAAACAGTTTCAGCCCAAAAGGTGATAGGATGAAAAATAAAATAAAGGAAATAAGAAAAAAGCTGGGAATAACTCAGAAAAGGCTCGCTCAAGAATGCAGTGTGGCCAGGCAGACAATCAATTGCATAGAAAATAATAAATATGATCCCACATTGGAGTTAGCTTTTAGAATTTCTAAAACATTAAAAGTAAAGGTAGATGAATTGTTTATTTATGAGTAAATTTAATGCTGATACAATCATTACTATGAAAGATATTGTGCGGGAAGGGGATCCGATCCTGCGTGAGGCAACAAATGAGGTCACAGTGCCTTTGACTGAAGAAGATCGCGGAACGCTGATTGCGATGATGCAATATTTGAAGAACAGCCAGGACCCTGCCATTGCAAAGAAATATGGCTTGCGTCCGGGCATTGGGCTATCTGCCAACCAAATTGGCCTTAACAAACGGATGTTTACCGCCTATTTTACCAATGAAAAAGCTGAGCCTCAGGAGTATTTCGTAATTAATCCAAGAATCATCAGCCACTCTATCGGTGTCATTTTCCTGCCGGAGGGTGAGGGCTGCCTGTCTGTAGACCGTGACGTAAAAGGGTATGTACCCCGTTATGAGCGCATTAAGGTAAAAGCCCATAATTTTGAAGGCGAAGAAGTGACACTCCGATTCAAGGGTATCCCGGCCATCATTATGCAGCATGAAATCGACCATCTGAACGGAATAATGTTTTATGATCGAATTGATAAAAATGACCCGTTCAGGATTCCGGAAAACTCGGTTATGGATAGCTTTTAATATGAAAAACCGGCTTCTAAACCGAAGCCGGTTTTCTCTTAATCCAAATCAGTCTTATCCTTTTGATCTTTATTCCTCTTATTGCCCTTGCTGTTATCTCCGCTGATGGCTGATTGATTTCCTCTTGGTGAATTTTGATTATTGCTGCCTTTATTGAACTTTTTTGTCATAGCGATTCTCCTTTCTTATAAATGCTTCCTTATTTTTTCTAAAGCGCTCCTTTTTTATCCGACCCCCCTTCATCTTTCCTTTATGAAAGGCATATACATTTAAAAGGATTATAATGGGGGGATCTAAATGAATGAAATAGGATTGACACCGTGGGAGGAGCATGCTTTTTGGCTGGAGATTCTTGAAGATCATACGATTTTTGTGAGGGACAATCTTTCTCCAACAGAAAGCAAGTATGTAAAAAGAGCGGATGAATACAGACAAGCCTTCCGTAACCTTAGAAATAGGCTTAATCAGTTATCTCCATCTGCAGAAGCAAACTCACAGGAGGCAATCGCCATGGCCATGGAGATATGGCCAATTGCAAACGGCTATTTTCAATTTGAAGGAAAGCTCCAGAATCTGAGAATCAATAATTTAATCAATCTTAATCTCTCGCCAACTTATTTTAACGGCACATTAAGTGAAAATCAGGAATATCTGCGCTTGCTGTCCTATTATGCAAAAGGGCTAACACCGCCGCCGCAATCCCTTTTTGATTTGCTGGATTTGTGGCTGGAGGATCAGCTGGGGCACATCATTCTTCTGAGAAATTCAATCGATCCAATTGAGGTATTTGTAAATGAACAGGCCGAAATCTATACCCGGATTTTTCAGGGTTTCCTGGTGCAGAACCGACATATGAAAGGATATCTCCGGTTTACGCAGCCAGGATTCCCGCGCCAGCAGGAAATGGCAAGGGATGTAGGGCTGGCTGTGATTGAAATGAATGAATACATTAAGGGGATAGTCCAGAAATACACCGGCAAAAGGATTCTCAATAAAACAACCCTGAGATTTCTCGAACATCATTTCCCTGAAGCCTGCTATTTAATTAAAAAGCTCAGCTACTATGCTCCTGAACTGACGGAAGAAGCCTCTAAATGTTCTTTGAAAAAACCATCATATTCTTAGTATCCTAAAGCCTTCTTTTAGAAAGAGGGTTTTTTTCTTTGGCCTCCTATAAACTAAGCACTTTAGGAAAAGATAAAATAAAAACATTTCTTAAACAGGAGGCAAACATGAAAAAGACTTTTTTTAGTGCTGTTCTAATCTGTTTAGTTTTAATCATTTCAGGGTGCGGGACGAATAAAGCAAACCCGGAAAATCAGGATCAGCCGGCGTCAGAAGAGCAGAAGCAGGACTTATGGGCAAAAGTGCAGGATGAGGGGAAACTGCTAATTGGAACGGAAGGCACTTATCCGCCATTCACCTTCCATGATGATAAAGGCAACCTTACTGGTTTTGATGTGGAAATCTCAAAGGAAGTGGCCAAAAGGCTTGGTGTGAAGCCGGAATTTCTGGAAACACAATGGGATGCAATGTTCGCCGGATTGGATTCAAAACGATTCGATATGATTGCAAACCAGGTGGGGATTCGCCCTGACCGCCAGGAGAAATACGATTTTTCGGATCCTTATATTTCTTCTGCAGCTGTTTTGATTACACATGAATCCAATGATTCAGTTTCAAGCTTTGAAGACATAAAGGGTTTGAAAGCCGCACAGTCCATGACAAGCAATTATGCTGATCTGGCAAAGTCTTATGGAGCAGAAATTGTAGGAGTAGACGGATTTAACCAGGCGATTGAACTGATTAACTCAAAGCGTGCAGATGTTACACTCAACGATAATTTGTCTTTTTTGGACTTTAAAAAACATAAACCTGATGCTCCAGTCAAAATCGCGGACGAATCCGAAGATGCTTCCCAAAGCGGCCTAATGTTCAGGAAGGGAAGCGATACATTGGTTGATGAAGTCAATAAAGCATTGACCGAAATGATAGAGGATGGCACTTACTTGAAAATTTCAGAAAAATGGTTTGGCGAAGATGTACTTAAGTAGTATTTTTGCCAACCCGGAAAGGGTCGAAAGACTTTTAGAGATTGGAAAGAATTCATTCCAGCCATTGCTTGAGGGTGCCATTGTTTATACCATCCCATTAACACTGATTTCATTTATATGCGGGCTGGCATTGGCAATATTTACGGCACTTGCCCGCACTTCGGGAAATAAGGCACTGGAGACGATAGCAAGAATATATGTATCAGCAATAAGGGGCACGCCGCTTCTTGTGCAGCTTTTCATCATTTTTTACGGGCTCCCGACGATTGGTGTCATTATTGATCCTTTCCCTTCAGCGATCATAGGATTTTCGCTGAATGTAGGGGCGTACGCCTCCGAAATTATCCGGGCGGCCATCCTTTCGATCCCAAAAGGACAATGGGAAGCGGGATATTCCATAGGCATGTCCTATTCACAGACGCTTAAGAGAATTATTCTTCCGCAGGCATCCAGGGTATCGCTGCCGCCGCTATCCAATTCATTCATCAGTCTTGTAAAAGATACCTCTCTGGCTTCCATGATTTTGGTCACGGAGATGTTCCGAAGAGCACAGGAAATAGCTGCAACCAATTATGAATTTTTACTTCTATATACGCAGGCTGCCTTTATATATTGGGTGATTTGCTTTATGCTTTCGATCCTGCAGGGGAGGCTTGAACGCCGTCTGGACAGATATATTTCTTCATGAAAAGAGGCAGTGCTATAGATGATTAATATTAAGGATTTGCATAAGCAATTTGATCAGCTGAAAGTACTGAAGGGAATTAATTTGGAAGTGAAGAAAGGGCAAGTGGTTGTAGTGATTGGGCCATCGGGCTCCGGTAAAACAACCTTGCTGAGGTGCATAAATGTACTGGAGCAGCCTACTTCAGGACTGCTTGCCATTGGCGATAAAGTCCTCGACTTTTCTCAGCAGGTCTCGAAAAGGCAAATTCCTCCCTTCAGGCGCCTTACGGGAATGGTTTTTCAGAACTATAATTTATTTCCGCATATGACTGCACTGGAAAATGTCATGGAAGGGCCGGTTACAGTGAAAGGTGAATCTAAGGAAACAGCAAAGGAAAAGGGGGAACTGCTTTTAAGAAAAGTTGGTTTAGCGGATAAAGCCGGCTTTTATCCTTATCAGCTTTCAGGCGGCCAGCAGCAGCGGGTAGGGATTGCTCGGGCTCTTGCCATGGAGCCAAAGGTTATGCTTTTCGATGAGCCTACTTCGGCACTTGACCCTGAACTTGTCGGAGAAGTACTGAAGGTGATGAAAGACCTGGCCGCTGAGGGAATGACAATGGTGATCGTTACCCATGAGATGAGATTTGCCAGGGAAGCAGCGGATGAAGTCATTTTCATGGACGGCGGTATTATAGTGGAACGCGGCAAGCCTGAACAGATATTTTCCAGTCCCAAAGAAATGCGCACTAGCCAATTCCTGAATTTAATTCAATAAAAAGACCTCTGCATAAAGGCAGAGGTCAATTTTTATCAAAAAAAATGCTTCCTTGACAGGAAGCGGAAAAAAAGGGGGATTTACACTTGTAGGAGTAGTATGCCCGGGCAGAGAAATTTTTATTCATATTTTCTAAAAATTATTAATTGTTCTAAACACATTCTCATGGAGCCCTTTTGCCGCGGGGGTTATTCCATGGTATTCGTGCTATACTGAATATAGAATCCGGTGGGAGTGGTGTAAAAATGAAGGAAAGTATTTTAATATGTGTAAGCAATCCCAATCATGCGGAGATACTGGTTCAAAGAGGCAAAAAACTGAAGGAAGCATTTCAGGGGGATGGCTATATTCTCTCTGTGGAAAACCGGAAGCAGGAAGAGCTTGACTTTAATGAGCTTCAGACAAAATACTTGTTCGAAAGTTTAGCAGAGAAATACGGGCTAATGATGCTCTCCAAGTATGCTGAAGGCAAAAAAATCGCCAGGGTGATAGCTGAAGTGGTAAAGGAGAATAATATTACCCAGATCATCCTTGGGCAGGCTGTTCAAACCAAGCTGGAGCGGATGGTAAAGCATTCGCTGATCAATGATTTATTCCAGCTGCTTGAAGGGGTGGATATACATGTCGTAGAAGTTTCAAGAAAGGTTCATGATCCCTCTGACGACTGGGATAAAGGGCTGCCGGCCCAGATCGTCAAAAAAGGCTCCGATTATCATCTGATCATTGGAGAAGATCAAGAAAATGGAATAAAGGGCATCTTCTTTAAAGAATTATCCTCCGACTTTTCGAACGGTTTTTTTGTTATACAAAAAGATAATAATCATGAAGTGCTCCGTATTCACCATGGTGTTGTAGATAGTAATATATTGGGAGATAAATAAGCCGGCTCATTTAGCCGGCTTTTGTTACTCTTTAGATTAAGTCATTTACATAATAAACTTTTCCGCTCTCAATTTCCTTCTGCAGCAGCAAATCGATTAGTGCATTTGCCACAGTTTCCGTATCCCGCAGCATTCCTTTCTCCTTGTATGCCTGGAATTTCTCAAGATCATGAAATGCTTCCTTCGCTGAAGAACGTATGGTTCCCTGCATAGCGGTATCCATAACACCGGGACTAAAGGCAATAACCTTATGGCTGCTGCCTGCTGTCCGCAGTTCCAATGCAGCTGTTTCCGTGAACATATTTATTCCGGCTTTTGTGCTGCAATAAGCACTCCACCCCTGTATGGGCCTTTCAGCAGCACCTGAAGTAATGTTGACAATGGTCATTTCACTTGAAACCTCACGCAGGAGGATGTTGGAAATCATAATAGGAGCAATCAGATTAACGTGAGCATTTTGAATTAATGCGGCATGATCAAGATTCCCGGCTGTTCCGATGGGGTCTATAATCCCTGCGTTGTTAAATACATATAGGGTTTCCGGCTGTTTTTCCTTCAATAGTGCTGTCAGTTCGCTGAAAGCAGATTCAAGCTCATCCGGTGAGGACAGATTGCAGAAATATTGGGCAAAGAATACTTGATTCTCTGCAGCAAGTTTTGCCAACTCGGGGTTTTCAGTCCTTGATACAGATATGATGCCAGTGCCTTCTGTAATCATCCTCTTGGCAATGGAAGCTCCTAAACCTTTGGATGCACCTGTTATAATAGCTAATTTCACTTTGATCACTCCTATTTCCTGTTTCATTATCTTCTATTAAAACAGAAAATGATCATTTTTTCCTTTATCAGCCATTGTGGTCCTGCCTGAATGCCATCATTTCATCTTCAATTAAATTGATGATTGAGAGGATAATTCCTGAAAACAGGCAGGCGACCGTAATGGTGCTAATGCCAAACAGAAGGTAAAGAATAAAGGTGCTGAAAAAAGTAAACAGGAGACAATAATGGCAAGCTTTAATCTTCCGCATTGACTGGCTCTGCCTTCCAGTAATAATCACTAAATACATCAGCAAATGCTTTTATGGAATTATTCAGTTCCTCCAGATTGTTTTCCACACCTCCGAATTCCAGCAAAAGTGCCCGCTCGGAAAGATCCTGGTTGTAAATGCCGTTGCCTTCACTTTTTCCTTTAACAAATACTCCCCTGCTGATTCCCTTATATTTTGCTTCCAGTGCTTTATGGAGCTCGGTAGCCACTTTTAAGTTCTGTTCATAGTTTTTGTGCTCTTTGCCGACAACAAAAAACAGTCGCGCGTATGGTTCCTGGCCAATTACTGCGGTTGTTTTCCCTCGGGGCAGCGAATCCCTATGGATATCAATTAAGAATTTAACATCCTTATTCTCTGTCATGGCGGATTGTACAGTCTCTCTTGACATGGCATAGGAATTCTCCCAGTTCCAGCCCTTCTTTTTCAGTTCTGCGGCAATATTGGTTTTATCATGCTCAGCACCTATGCCTTTTCTCGCCAGCTCTTCACTAAGCTTTTTCCCGACAGCAATGACATTCACCTGCTCATTTGGACTAACGGCCTCATCTGTATCCTTTACATCTTTTAGAAGCGGAGCGAATGATTCCCAGCTGTGGGAATGGTAAATAAGAACCCCTTTTTTGTCCGGAATATTTGGAGGAGCCTTACTTTCTTCATTTTGACCGTCATTCATAGCAAGTTCTTTTTCTTTTAAAAGGACTTCAAGAGGAGGGGCAGATTCCATTGGCAGATTGGTAAAGTCTGTACCCTCTCCGGCAACGGCAATACCGGTGTCAAAGATTGAAAAACCAGGCAGCTCCCGGCCTAGGAACGTTCTGATATCTTTCGGCTGTGTGTTGGTTGCCAGCTTAAATAGGGTTCCGGATAGGGAGTAGCTTTCAGGAACCTCCTTGTGAAAATAATGGTTTTCGGCTTTCAAAAAGTGAATGAAGAGCTGGTCGGCCTTAATGTCTTTAAGCAGCACATTCATATGTGATGAAGAGAAGACAGCCGGATAAAGCGTAACAATCCCAGCGATCGCCACCACTGCACAAATACTGAAAAGCCAGCTATTTATATAAAAGAAAATAGAATGGATTCTTAATTTAGAATTCATATAAATCCCTCCACTCTCTAAATATATGACGGATAAGCTGATTTAGAAGAAGGGAGATACCCTTAATTGAAAAGAGAGCTTCAGAAGAGATCTCGAAAGAATGGGACAAAAAGCGGTCCTGACTGATTTTGCGTCCGTCTAGTATAAAACACATAATAGAAAGCAATCCTTTGTACTAAATCTCAAAAGTTCTGAATGGGTCTTTTATTTTTTGAAAAAATTTCATTGTTTTATCACAAATGGCTTTTATATTGATAATATCAAAAGACAATATAGATAAAGAGAGGGACACTAAATTGAAAAAGATTTTATTCAGCATAATGGCGAGCTTGCTTGTTCTTGGCGGTTGCAGCCAATCAGAAGAAGAAAAGCCCGCAAAAAACGACGAAGTGCCGCAAATCATTGAAGCCGTCATCCAGGTGCCTGAAACCATTGATCCTGGTGAGGAGGCAACCCTTGCCGTCACTGTAAGACAAGGCGGTGAGGCCGTAACCGATGCGGATGAGGTAAAATTTGAAATATGGCAGGAAGGACAAAAAGAAAACGGTGAAATGGCAGAGGCAAAGCACGACTCAGAGGGGAAATATACTGCTGATCATATATTTGCAGAAGAAGGCCTCTACTATGTTCAGTCCCATGTAACGGCTAGAAGCCAGCATACAATGCCAATGGTTTCCATACAGGTTGGCGAGGCAAAACCAGAGGACTCAGGAACGGGGCATGAACAAGAAAATGAGGGACATGAAGATGGCCATTCTCACAGTCATGGCGGAGAGGTATCCATTGAGCTGCAGGCGTCTGAACAAATTCATGCAAACGAACAAACAGCTTTATCTGCCATGGTTGATAATGAAGGGGAACCGCTGGCGGAGGCTAAAGTAAAGCTTGAGATTGCACTTAATGGCGCAACGCCTCAATGGGTGAATATGTCTGAAACAGAACCGGGCACATACACTGCCGACCATCAGTTTACCGAACCGGGCACATACACCATCACGACCCATGTTGAAAAAGGCGACGATATTCACGAGCATGAAGAAACTGAATTAACGGTGCAATAAACATTAATCAGCGGGGTTCTTTCATGCCCTGCTGATTTTTTGTTGAGGCAGGGATTATTTGATTATACAGATGGACTTAAGCTGGAGTTTGGAATAATGCTGGGCAAGTTCGGACAGGAAAGCAAGGAAAAGGCCAGAGTCAGTCCGAACCCGAACCCGGGGCTTCTCCGGCAAGTGCCCAAGAAACTGCCAAAAAAACTGCCTCAGGTACCCCGCTGCCATTTTCATGATAATATAAAAGGAGAGATTACAGAAAAGCAGGTGTCAAAGAGATGTCAGATACACATTTGCATTTTAATACGGGAATTGGGGTCCAGAAGCCTAATAGCATTCGGAATAAGGATATAAGCTGCCCTTTTTGTGCAAGGGAGGAGCTGACGGATATCATCGACGTTGAGGATTCAATCATTCTGCTGAAAAATAAGTTTCCTGTTCTTGAAAGTTCCTATCAGACCGTGCTGATTGAAACGGATCAATGTGACGGAGAGCTGTCCATTTATTCAGAGGAGCATTTGGTCAGGCTGATTTCATTTGGGTTGAGACATTGGCTTCAGATGGAAAAGAGCGGAGAATATGAATCTGTTTTATTCTTTAAAAACCACGGTCCATTATCCGGAGGGAGTATTGCCCATCCCCATATGCAAATTGTCGGATTGAGGAATATTGATTACAAGGAAAAAATTCAAGCAGAGGACTTTGAAGGTCTCCTTATTCATGAGGAAAGCAATACGGTGTTCACTTTATCGACTTCTCCGAGAATCGGTTTCTATGAATTCAACGTTAAGCTTGCCGATCAGGATGATATTCCGCACTTTGCAAAATGCATCCAGACAGCTGCTCATTATATTCTGAATGCCTTTCCTTTTCCAAGCAATAGTTATAATTTGTTTTTCTACAAGCTGGACAGGAATATTTACGCAAAAATTGTTCCTCGCTATATTACCACGCCAATTTTTATTGGCTACAGCATCCCTCAGGTTCCTAATAATCTTGAGTGGATGAGAGATGATATAAAAGTGAGATATTTCAGCGGGGAATTTAAAGTCAGGCCTTAATGCCTGGTATACCCGATTGATGGGTACCTTCGACGGATACTGGATATGGACGTAAATAACTATTCTCAGTAATCGTAAAAATTTGAAATAATAACCATTCGCTTTTAGAAGTTGTGATTTATCTCTATAAAAAATATAATGAAATATTGTAGCGAGGAATAATGTGAGGTACATATTTTATTACTTGCGCTGTGCTCCGTTATGCCTTAAAAGATCAAGGCAAATGGTTTTGTTTTTTAAAGGAGAATGATCATGACCTCAAATCGATATACACCTCCTAAGCTGGATTGGGGCTTAGTATTAATATTGATGCTTTTATTCCTGGTAAGCGCCATTTCCATTTACAGCGCACAGACAACAGGACAATATACAGAAAACTTCCTTTTGAAGCAGGTTGTCTGGTATGCTGTTGGCACAGGAATCATTGCTGCGGTAATCACACTGGATTCCGATCAGCTGAAGAAGATATCCTGGTATGTGTATGGCCTGGGCATTGCACTGCTTGGATTCCTGATTGTGGCGCCATCAAGCATTGCCCCTGTCATTAATGGGGCGAAGGCATGGTACAAGGTTCCGGGTATGGGTTCACTGCAGCCTGCGGAGCTTGTTAAAGTGTTTATTATTCTGGTATTGGCGAAAACAATTGACGAGCATCATCAAAAAAATGCACACAAAACCATGCAGACTGATTTATGGCTGCTTATTAAACTGGCTGGTTTAACAATGGTGCCCCTGCTGCTGGTTATGCAGCAGCCCGATTTAGGGACAAGCCTTGTATTTCTTGCAATCATGCTTGGCATGATATTCATTTCAGGAATCAGCTGGAAGCTTCTGGCGCCAATATTTGGAACAGGCGCGGCTCTTGCAGGCACTATTTTGTATTTTGTTTTATGGCATCCGGATATTCTTGAGAAGTATTTAGGGGTTAAGGAATATCAGTTTGCGCGTATTTATTCCTGGATTGATCCTTATAACTATCAAAGTTCAACAGGATTTCAGCTGACACGCTCTCTCCTTGCCATTGGGTCAGGGGAAACAAGCGGGAAAGGATATGGAACGAGGGAAGTCTATCTTCCTGAAAGCCATACCGACTTTATTTTCAGTATCGTAGGGGAAGAATTTGGTTTTGTAGGCGCAAGTATTGTCGTCAGCCTTTTCTTTCTGCTGATTTACCATATTACCAAGATTGGCATGGAAACCAAAAACAATTTTTATACCTATATTTGTGTAGGTGTCATCAGCATGGTTACATTCCATGTCTTTCAAAATATCGGGATGACCATCGGCCTTTTGCCAATCACAGGCATACCGCTTCCTTTCATCAGCTATGGAGGAAGCTCACTGATGGGGAATATGCTGGCCATGGGGCTGATTT
Source organism: Cytobacillus oceanisediminis (assembly GCF_004366035.1). Taxonomy (GTDB): domain Bacteria; phylum Bacillota; class Bacilli; order Bacillales; family Cytobacillaceae; genus Cytobacillus; species Cytobacillus oceanisediminis_C. The sequence continues at coordinate 107,463 of NZ_SOEE01000008.1, read as the reverse complement.
TCTCGATCCGCTATCATTATAAAAAATATATGTTCTCGACCAGTGATTAAGAAAAGCGGAGGGCCTTGCCCTCGAGGAACGCAGATTAAGAAAGCCGCGTCCTCCCAAAAACTATCGCTTTCGGTAGTGTGTTGATAAAGCTGTCGAAGCGTTCCTTGTGGAGCTAGACAGTTTTTGAAGTTCAAATGGCACTTTGTGATTAAATTTAAAGGAGCGGGCTCAAAGCCCGCTCTTACTCAATAACGCCCGTTTCTTCAATTGTTACATTGCATTTAACATCAAAACCCAGAGTTTTATAATCATCTTTCCATTTTTTAAAATCAAAATTCCGGTGCTGGGCTTTTTTCAATTGGCCAAATCCAACAGGGTCAATCCCGAGTTCCTGAAATTGTCTTAATAACCTTAAACTTTCCTTTTCAACCTTTTTCTCCAGGTTCTTTTGAACGGTATCAACAACCTCTGATGCTAACTTATCTCCGGTATACTCACGTATAATGCCTTCAATGTTAATGCTTATGGAAGCGTGATTATCAGTTATCTTAATTTTATGCTTGGACCTTAAACTCTTTACAGCAGCTAAATCGCCTTTTTTTAATTTCACATCGAAGTTTCCTTCACTATATTTATCTACCAGCAATTTAAAAAAGAACATGTCTTTTACGGGAAGAATGCCTACTTCCTTATCTCTGCTGAAAAGGCTTATTCCGACTACTTCTACTCTATCTTCAGCGGTTTTCTTAAGGCGAGGAAGAAAAGGATCCTTACCATCCTGATAATAATCATTGGCTAAAATGTGCAAGTTGGTTTGGGGAATATCCCGATGCTCAATGTTATGTCGAATAAGATTGTAAATGTAGGTTGAATTTCCCCGTGTTCCATACTCACCGTTTAACATGTCTAATGCCTTTCCTTCCGAAGTTGCAACAAATACACGTGCTCCAATACTTGCGTCTCTTTGAAAAGAATCTACAAGATCATAAATTCCTTTCTTGGCAAGTTCGGGTCCAAAAACAGCCAATTTTAACCCGCCTGTTACAACAGGCTCAGATGATTGTTTAGTCACTTCCAGAAGAAGGTCCTGGCGCAGCTTTCCACTTCCTGAAAATGTCCGGTTTATCACAGTTTTATCAGGCTGGAATTCTTGAAATAATACAGTTCCCCTATACTTATCTTTTGAATCCTCTGCTAAATCGTAGCCAACTCCTACTTCAATGTTAATATCATCGAGTATTTCTTTGTCTACACAGCCGGAAAGCAGCAATACAAGACAGAATAGTATAAGCTTTTTCATTTCTTTTTCCCCTTTTTCAGCTTCTTGACAAACATGACTGCAGCGAAAAGCAAAGGAATGTAAATAAAGGTAAAAGTAAATCCCATTTTTCCAACATAGTCATTAAGTGTATTAATTCTTTCTCTTGAATCCAGAAAATGAATAACAGATAGGACACCGCCTACAACAAAAAAGACTCCCACTTTCTGGCGTATATTGAAGACCCTTTTGATGAGGCGGGAAGCGATCCAAATGGAAATGCACACATTAGGAAGAATGATCAAGTTCCAGTTGGCGATCCCGATATATTCAAATCGTTCAACAAAGGGCATTTCAACTATTTTCCACATCGTCAGGCTGGCCCAAATTTGTTTAGATAGCTGGTCTTCGGCAAAATAGGCAAAAGTTATGATGGCTAGAATAGTGTAAATTAGAGTAGTTGTTAGGACGGCCAAATGAGCCCATTTCTGCGACTTTTTTGGTTCTTTGATAAATGGGTAGAAAAAAAGGATGATTTCAAACCCAATAAAAGTAAGGGACATATGATAAGAAGCTGTAAGCAGCTCTTTAATGGAATGATCCCAGATGGGCAGCAGGTTGTAAAAGTTAGAGAATTTAATCGCCCAGCCGAATGTGAGGAGGAGATAAGCCGGCAGAACAAGCCCGAAAAAGGCAGTACCCACTACAGTTCTAAATCCTCCAAAAATAATATAAACACAAAGAATCATAAAACCGAAGGAGAACCAGAATGTACTTAATTCAGGAAACATCCAAACCTGTATGACTTCAACAAATGTCCTTACCACTGTTAAGGAATACAGGATAAAATAGCCAATAAAGATGGAGCATAGTGCCTTGCCGAAAAAGTTCCCCAGGATGTATTTGTGTGCAGTTACAATATCCCCGCCAACGGTCTCGCCTATTTTATAAATCATCCAAACAATTACATGAATGCATCCGCCGGCAAATAATATGGATATCCAGGCATCGTATCCTGCATCCATTGCAATAATCCTCTGATATCCTAATACACCGATTCCTATTTGCATCGACATGACCAAGTAAAACACTAAAAAGGGAGATATCTGCAATCTCTCTGGGACTGGCTGTTCCTTCATCTGGTTCACCTCCTTTTTTAAGTTGGTAGATTTGGGATTATTCGTCGATATCTTTTTTCTCTTTGGCCTTTTTCTTACTAAAGCGGGTCGGGTTTTTTGTCCGTAAAAAAATTGGCCTTTTGGATTGTTTTTCAAATGGAAGCCTGATGAGGGCATCTTTCATATCCATAACCCTAGGCGGATAGAGCGGTTCAAGGAATGGCCTTCCAAGTGAAGTCAGCCGTATTAAATGAGTTAACAGTAGACAAAAGCAAAACACAATACCGAGCAGGCCCCATAATTCTGCAAAGAACAGGAAGGGAAAGCGAAGCAAACGGATAGTATTGCCCATCCTGTATACAGGTGTTGTAAAGGAGGCGAGAGCAGCGAGAGCTACAATAATAAGCAGGACGTTACTCGTCAAGCCTGCTTCTACAGATGCAGTACCAATTACGATTCCTCCCACGATACCGATTGTCTGGCCGACCTTGGTCGGAAGACGGGCTCCTGCCTCACGCAGCAATTCAATGGTAAGTTCCAGAAACAATGCCTCCAGTATGGGAGGAAGTGGAATTTCCCGTCTCGATGTAATTAACGTACTCAGCAAATCCTTTGGTATAAGCTCATAATGATATGAAAGGGTTGCTACATAAATAGGTGTAATCAGAATGGAGAACGCAACCGCGAACAAACGGATGAGACGGAAAAATGAAGATAAAATCCAATTTAAAAAATAATCTTCAAAAGAACTGAAAAATTCAACAAGTGTAGTTGGTGTAATTAACACATGGGGTGAGCCGTCAACTACAATGGCGACTTTTCCCTCAGCCAATATTCCTGCCACCCTGTCAGGCCGCTCTGTATCAAGCAGCTGCGGGAAAGGGGAATTGGAGTTATCACTAATCAGCTGTACAATATAGGAACTGTCTGTAATGGCATCAAATTTCACGTTTGTAAGTCGCTGCCTGACAGTATTTACATTATCCTCATTTGTGATATCTTCCATATAAAGCATGGCGACTGATGTTTTTGACAGGCTTCCCAATGTGAATTCTTCAATAATCAGTTCTTTTACCGGCAGCCGTTTCCTTATTAAATTTAAATTTTGTCCCATTGACTCGACAAAGGCTTCTTTAGGACCGATAACGGAAAATTCAACTTCAGGCTGGCTGAGCCCTCTGACGATTTCTTTCTGTGCAGCTATAAAGCCGAAATGTTTAAGTTCTGTTTCAATCGTCAGCATGACATAGCCATTTAAAAGCTTTTGTTCGATTAAAGAAGGGTCATCACAAATCTGCACATCGGCCACAGGGACAAGCTGTTTAATATCCTCTATTTCTCGGAATTCTTCTTCCAGCAGATTAGGGAGAATGCCATCCTGAATAATATTTTCATCTATTAAAGTAGCCATAAAAGTAAGTCCAAAGCGCACATTTGTTTTTTTGTTATAATAAAAGATTTTTTTGAAGTCTTTGGATTTAATTAAGGACTTTTCCCATTCCTTATGCTGGATATCCTCTTTAATCCTTCTGTTTTTCAACCATTGTCTCATAGGTAAATCACCATCATTTTCGGCATTACGCTTATTGTTGCCGGTTTTGGAAAACTTATGAATGGAAGGCAATAAAAAAAGAGGTATGGATGGCAGTAACAATCCGGGCAAAAAAAAAGGAACCTGGTCAAGGTTCCTTTTTCTGTCTAGCTCCAGCGCCTAACCTGCTCGAAGTGTCGGAGGTGGGAAAGGCGCTTCCGCTTTTCTAAATATATTTGAGCTCTCATAAAAGAGGGGGTATTATGGGAGCGCAATCACGAGTTTATTTTACTTAGCAAAATATTTCTCAATATCATCAAGGAGCAGGTTTGCCGCAATAACACCGCCGGCAGTGTTCCAGATTGTGTCACTAACCTTGTGGACATTCCCTTCCTGAGCCACCTTCAGGTTTTTGAATAAAGGATCGTCAATCCATTCTTTCTCAAGTTGGCTTGCTTCACCGTCGCCAGTTTCATATGTGAAGTAGAAAAGAATGTCTCCATCCATGGCAGGGATGCGTTCTTTTGTAGCATTTTTCTCTGCAAAATCATCTACATTCTGGCTTTCAGGGCGTGCAAAACCGATTTGGTCAAGAATTACACCAGAGAATGTATCTTTATGGTAGATTCGGACCTCTCCAGCCATAAAGCGGACAATGGAAACTTCCTGACTCAATTTATCGCCAAGGCTTGTTTTAATTTCTTCGATGCGGCTGTCATAATCAGCAAGGACCTTTTTGCCTTCTTCTTCTTTATTGAGTGCTTTTGCGTAAAGCTCGAAATTTTCCTTCCAGTCTCCGCGCAATGTTTCAGCGAAAACAGTAGGGGCAATGTCATTTAATTGATCATAGATTTTTTCCTGGCGCATCTTGTTGCCGATAATTAGGTCCGGCTGCAGCGCTGCGATTGCTTCGACATTGACTTCGCTTTCTGTTCCCACAACCTGAACATCCTTCATATCGCCTGCAATATGCTCATACCAAGGGTCGCCAGTCCAGGACTGAACAGCTCCTACTGGAGTAACACCCATTGAAAGTAATGCTTCAGTACCTTCGTTTGTCAGAATTACTACTTTTTCAGGTGTTTTATCAAGTGTAGTTGTGCCCATTGCATGCTCAACTGTATAACCGGCATCTTCTGTATTGTTGCCTTCTTTTTCCTTATCAGCTGTCTTATCTTGTTCGTTGTTATTCCCGCAGGCAGCCAGGAACAAGATTGTGAAAACAGAAAGGATGGCAACTAAAGACTTGAATTTCATTATGTACTCCTCCAATTTGCGTTGTTAATGATAATCATTTTCATTTGACATTTTTATAGTAATGTGAACAAAGAAAAATGTCAATAGGTAATTGAAAATCATTTTCATTTAATTTTTATCAAATGATCAATGAAAATGATTTTCAAACTCATTGACAGCTAATCCTCTGTACAATAGACTGAAAATAAAACTAACTATATTAAATAGACGCAAGAAGGGTCTCATTATGCTATTAAAAACAAACTTTATGAGGTGGGCTGGGCTATTTGCAGCTATGCTCCTATTATTAGTATTAATGTCTTTCAGTATTGTATACGGATATACCGACACAACCTGGAAGATGGCAATTGATGCATTTACACAATTTGATGGATCAAATGAACATATTATCATTCAATCTGTCCGGCTGCCGAGGGCATTAATTGCAGCGGCAGTAGGGGCAAGCCTTGCCATTTCAGGTGTCCTGCTGCAGACACTGACAAAGAATCCGCTTGCTGCTCCCGAGATATTCGGTATAAATGCAGGGGCCGGATTTGCAGTAGTCATTACAGTAACGCTATTTTCCATCAGTAATCTGCAGCTGTTTACATGGGTTTCATTTCTTGGAGCTGCTGTTTCATTTATTTTTGTCTATATAATAGGCTCTATCGGCAGGGAAGGTCTTACTCCCATGAAATTGACCCTGGCCGGTGCAGCGATGAGTGCCATGTTTGCTTCCATGACACAAGGTTTCCTCGTTATAAATGAGACGGCCCTCGAACAGGTGTTATTTTGGCTTGCTGGATCGGTATCGGGCAGGAAGCTGGAGACTCTGACAGCTGTATTGCCATATTTATTAGCAGGCTGGATTTTTTCCCTGATCATTGCGGGAAAACTGAACGTCCTATCGATGGGCGAGGATGTAGCGAAGGGCCTGGGCTTGAAAACAGGGCTTCTTAAACTGGGCGGCGGAATTGTTATTGTGCTTCTCTCAGGAGGAGCGGTAGCTGTTGCGGGTCCTATTGGCTTTCTCGGGATTGTGATTCCTCATTTAACCCGGGCTGTTGTAGGCATTGATCATCGCTGGGTAATTCCTTATGCTGGTCTATTTGGCGGGATGCTCCTTCTGATAGCGGACATCGCATCAAGGTATATCATCATGCCGCAGGAAGTTCCCGTTGGCGTCATGACAGCTGTAATTGGAACTCCTTTCTTTGTGTATATTGCCAGAAGGGGGTTCAATCAATAATGAAAAAATACTATAACTTTCGTCTTCTAGGCGATAGAGTCTCTTTTTTAGTAAACCGAAAAGCACTTATCACTTTTTTATTATTGGCAGCAGCAGCTGCCGGAGTTTTTATCATCAGCACTGGAACGGGTGAAATGAAAATAAGCCCTCTAAAGGTAGTGCAGGTATTCTTAGGCGGGGGATCAGATATGGATAGGCTGGTCATTCAGTCATTCAGACTCCCAAGAATTATCGTAGCCTTAATGGTGGGAATGGCCCTTGCTGCAGCAGGGGGCATCCTGCAGGGAATTATCAGAAATCCGCTTGCATCTCCTGACATAATCGGGATTACAGGAGGGGCATCAGTAGCAGTTGTAGCTTTTCTTGCCTTTTTTAGTGATAAAAACAATGCATTAACTGTAAGTATTAATTGGATGCCTCTTGCAGCTTTTGCAGGTGCTGCAATTTTGGCTTTCCTTGTTTATTTTCTAGCCTATAAGAATGGAGTATCGCCAGTACGCCTTGTTTTAATTGGGATTGGACTTGCCAGCCTAATGAAGGCATTGACAACTTTGATGATGGTATTTGGGCCGATTTACCAGGCTAGCCAGGCGAATATTTGGATAACCGGGACTGTTTACGGTTCAAACTGGGATAATGTCGCAATTTTGGTCCCGTGGACGCTTGTGTTTCTGGTACTTGCATTTGTTTTAGCACGAAATGTCAATATACAGGAACTTGGCGATGATATTGCCTTGGGAGTAGGGAGCACTGTGCAGAAATACCGGTTTCTGCTGCTGATGGTCAGCACGGCATTAATTGGCGGAGCTGTTGCTTTTGGCGGCGGGATAGGCTTTGTGGGATTAATGGCTCCTCATATGGCCCGAAGGCTGGTAGGCTCTGCTTTCGGCGCTTTGCTTCCGGCTTCCGCACTGATTGGAGGAATCCTGGTTATGGCTGCAGACCTGATAGGCAGGACTTTGTTCTCGCCGCTTGAAATCCCAGCGGGGGTGTTCACAGCGAGCATTGGTGCACCTTACTTTATTTACCTGCTTTTCAAGACAAGAAATGCATAAGCTGGAAATGCTTGAAACTCGTATCGAACTAGTAAGTGGATAGCCTAAAGATATAGATATTAAGGAAAAGGAGAGGGCAGAAAATGACAGCAGGGCAAGCGATCGCAACAAAAGACTTAACCTTGTCTTACGGAGACACCATTATTATTAATGAGCTGGACTTAGAAATTCCTAAGGGAGAAATCACGGTATTTATCGGTGGAAATGGCTGCGGAAAATCGACACTGCTTAGGTCCATTGCCCGGCTGCTAAAACCGAAATCAGGTGCCGTTTTATTAGAAGGTGAGGCTATAGCCAGACTTTCAACGAAAGATGTTGCCAGAAAAATGGCGATTCTGCCCCAATCCCCTTCTGCTCCAGAAGGACTAACAGTGCTTCAGCTTGTCAAACAGGGGCGGTACCCTTATCAAACATGGCTGAAGCAATGGTCTACTGAAGATGAATTAAAGGTCAGAAATGCATTAAAAGCTACAGGCATGGAAGAATTGAGAGACCGGACAGTCGATTCATTATCCGGCGGACAGCGCCAGCGCGCATGGATTGCCATGACTTTGGCTCAGGATACTGATACGATTCTGCTTGATGAGCCAACTACCTATTTAGATATGACCCATCAAATTGAAATACTGGATTTATTATTTGAATTAAATGAAAAGGAAAAGCGTACCATCGTTATGGTGCTGCATGATCTGAATTTGGCCTGCCGCTATGCTCATAATATTGTTGCCATAAAAGAGCAGAAGGTTTTTGCTCAGGGGAAGCCCGAACATGTCATCAATTGCGGATTAGTCAAAAACGTATTTGGCATGGAATGCGAAGTGACGATAGACCCATTATTCGGTACACCGCTATGCATTCCTTATGGAAAAGGGAGATGTATTTTAAAAGGGCAAGGATTCCAGGGATGATTAAATTAACAGGAGAACAGGCAGAAGCTCTCGGGCAATTCAGACTTGCCCAGGATTCAGGGGAAGGATCTCCTTTAACAATTGAAGTGAAAAATCTCCTGGATACCAGTCTGACTGGTCCATACCTGGATAAAGTGAAAATTCATATAGGAGCGAATGATCATAAAACGGCAGCTTCTATCTTAATGAAAAGATATGCCTTTCTGCCTGTAATTTACTTGTATAGCATGACGTCCTGGAATTTAAAAATGGATATCCGGCATGAAAATATAACATTTGCCAGTCAGGAAAAAGATGGACTATGGCTTCCCGGTTTCCATTTTATTCACCTTCAAGGCCAAGGCGTTGAGACGGAAAGGGAGAAATGGAGAGAGGACGCTGTGCGATCTCTTTTTAATGGCCATATCTTTCCGTTGTTAAGTAGAATAGCAAAAGAAGCAAATGTTTCTAAACTAATTCTTTGGGAGAATATAGCGATCTATATCTTCTGGCTTTACGAAAAGATTTTACCTTTTGAAACACATGCGGAGAGGGCGGCTGAAGATTTTAAGTTTATCAAGGAAGAGGCTTCAGGCAATTTGTTCGGCTGTGAAAGTTCTAATCCCATAAGGAAATATGACAGCAAGAAAATACTGATTGAAAGAACTGGCAAAACTGTACGGCCAAGAAAAACATGCTGCTATTCCTATTTGACCAGCAGCGGTAAACGATGCGGCACATGTCCTCAGGCCTGCAATATAAATAGGAGGAATCGCGATGAATGAGAAGTTAAGGGAACAGCTGGATGGCCTGCTTGAAAAATATACCGAACTACTTGTCGGCGAGACCGCCCCTGAGTTAAAGGAAAAGGTTGAAGCCTGGGCGCTGTACTCTTTTATTGCTAAATCCATGCCTCCTTTAGCTAAGCACTGGAATGATACATATCCTGATGCTAAAGAAGAAATGAAGGCTCTGATCGCTGAAATTAAAACTATGAATGAAGAGATGAGAAGCAAAAAATAGATAATGGTTTTAGGATCTAAAAAGCCGCTGCAGATAAAAAAGCAGCGGTTTTTGTTTTATTGAAGTGTGCAGATTCGATCATTCCCACGAGGTCTCAAGCTTGACTAGCTCCGGCTTCTTGGGACTCGGGTCATAAGCCATTTTCCTTTCAGAAGGAAGATGGCCTTTTTACAGGACCCTCTTATGCCTGCCGTCCCTGCGTACGCTTCCCGAAAAGGCAAAGAACGCCTTTCCGTGAGGCTCGACTTGTGCTTGAGGCCCGCAGGACAAGGAATGTCGTCAGCATAAACGTCGCACGGCCGAAAGTGGCAGCTTTTGGAGGACGTGGCGTTCTTAGTCTGCGTTCCTTCGCGGGCAAGGCGCTACCGCTTTTCTTATTGCATCTGACCATTGCCATATGGCAATTGATTTGTATAGCCCTGGAACTGCTGATAAGATTGCTGAAGCTTCTGCTGATCAGCCGGTTCAACCTTATACCAGCCTTTTTTAAACATTAGGTTATAAAATTCTCTCTGCTGGTTTTGTGTATCGTTAAAAGCCGCAAGAATATCCTGATAAAGGCTCTGATGGCTTGCCTCATTCAGGGCGACAGAATAGGCATCTGTCATATATTTTTCTGTAGATAAAATATCATTTGTAAAATCCCGCTCATTCATTTGCGGAGTTTTATTTATCTGTGTCTCAGGATTTTGAATCGTATTTGGATTCTGGTTCTGGTTCATTTTCAAGGCTCCTTCCTATTGCATTCCCATAAAGTTCTGCTGATTTTGCTGGTTTAAATGAGCAAGCAGCTGTTCGTAGTGACGCTGGTGCATTTGGCCGCATTGCTCGAAGTGTGTTTTTAGCTCCTGGTCCTGGCACTGCTGAGCGTAAAAATGCGCTTTTTTACAGGCGAGAAGGTTCCAGGTAAGCATATCTGTTAAGTAAAGGGCATCCTTAGTGGAAATTACAGCAGGAGGCTGCTGCATAATGCCCTGCTGGTTCTGCATATTCATATTTTGCTGTTGCATTAATTGTCCCTCCAATTCTTTTAGCGCTATAATAGCTGTAATTCTTTTCGAGGATATCTTTCCTCTGAAAAACAATTGCTATTCTGCAGAAGATGAATTATTTATCTAGATAATGGAAACTATAAAAGGCTGACGGCTGCCACCCTTTAAACAGCGGGTTATCGCTTATATTGATTATTTTGGCTATTCCTTTTTTTAGGCCCTTGCCTTTCAACGGTAGGACCCGCATCTCCCTGGACACTTGCAGCGCTGACTCCTGCTTTGGAAGGATCTTTTTTCATTTTTCCCATTTCATTCACCTCCGTAACGAACAAAAAATGTTTCCTTTTTAGAGTGTCCAAAACACTTATTTACATTGCGCATAAAAAATATAAATTACAGCAGGGGTGCGGAAAATTTCAAAACATTTTTAAATTTCCGCTTAAAATCATTGCGTAAATTTTGCAAATATTTTATAGTTATAACTAACAGAACTCATTCAGAAGAGATGCATATTTTTTTTGAGAATAAAATGAATGAGTATTCATTCAAAAAAGTTAAAGGGGGAAATAAAGTTGATCCAACAAATAAAGAAGGCGGCAGTTTTAGGCTCAGGAGTCATGGGTTCAGGGATCGCAGCCCATCTGGCCAATATCGGAATCCCGACATTATTATTGGATATCGCGCCTCGCGAATTAACGGATGCTGAAAAGGCAAAGGGGCTTACTCTTGAAGATAAAGCAGTCCGCAATCGAATCAGTGAAGGAAACCGCCAAAAATTATTAAAGCAAAAACCGGCTCCATTAACCGCCAAAAAGAATATTGCGTTAGTTGAGGCAGGGAACTTTGAAGATGACATGGAGCGTCTAAAGGATGTCGATTGGATTATTGAAGTGGTTGTGGAGAACCTCGCCATAAAGAAACAGGTTTTTGAAAAGGTGGACCAATCCCGCAAGCCTGGAAGCATCGTCAGCTCCAATACGTCTGGAATATCTGTAGAAGCAATGTCAGAAGGGCGCTCGGAAGATTTCCAAAAACACTTTCTTGGAACACATTTCTTTAATCCCCCTCGCTACTTAAAGCTTCTTGAGGTCATACCTACTAAAAACACTTCTTCTGAAGTGCTGTCATTTATGAAGCAATTTGGAGAAGATGTACTTGGAAAAGGAGTAGTTGAAGCTAAAGATACACCAAACTTTATCGCCAACCGAATCGGCACTTATGGCCTGCTGGTTACAGTGCAGGAGATGCTAAAGGGCGGGTACAGTATCGGTGAAGTAGATTCTATAACTGGTCCGCTGATTGGCCGGCCGAAAAGTGCTACATTCAGAACACTTGATGTAGTAGGGCTTGATACATTTATACACGTGGCAAACAATGTTTATGACCAGGTGGAGGGGAAAGAAAAGCAAGTATTTGAAGTTCCGGGCTTTATGAAAGTGATGCAGGAAAAAGGCTGGCTTGGAAGCAAGTCAGGGCAAGGATTTTTCTTGAAGAAGGGCAAAGAGATTCTTGAGCTGAATCCTGAATCTCTGGAATACGATCCGCGCAAAAAGCTTAAGACAGCTTCGACGGAATTGAGCAAGCAGGAAAAAGGCACTCCTGCAAAATTGAAAGCGCTTGTATATTCTAACGATCGTGCAGGCCAATTATTGTGGAACATCCTGAGTCCGGCTCTTCTTTACTCGGCTCAATTACTTGGCGAAATAGCTGATGATGTAACAGCAATAGACAAAGCGATGAAATGGGGCTTTGGCTGGGAAATGGGGCCATTCGAAACCTGGGATGCCATTGGTGTAGGGAAATCTGTTCAGAAGATGGAAGATGCAGGTGAGGAAGTTCCGGCATGGGTAAAGGATATGCAGGAAAAAGGCTTTAGTTCCTTCTATAAAGAAGAGGAAGGCAAGCAATATTTCTATCATAATGGCGAGTACAGATTAATCGAGGAAAACCCTAAAGCAATCAATTTGAAACACCTTAAGAAACAAAAAGGTGTTATTAAAAAGAATACCGGTGCAAGCCTGATTGATTTAGGCGATGATGTTGCACTGCTTGAATTCCATTCACAAAGCAATGCCATTGGACTGGATATAATCCAAATGATCAACTTTGCAGTGGATGAAGTGGAGAAGAACTACAAAGGGCTTGTTATCGGGAATCAGGGCAAAAATTTCTGTGTAGGCGCCAACCTCGGAATGATCCTCATGGAAGCGCAGGATGACAATATATATGAACTGGATATGGTAGTCCGTCAGTTCCAGAATGCCATGATGAAAATTAAGTACAGTGCGAAACCGGTTGTTGCTGCTCCATTTGGCATGACGCTTGGCGGCGGGGCTGAGGTTTGTCTGCCGGCAGCACATATTCAGGCAGCGAGCGAAACATATATGGGACTTGTTGAAGTGGGGGTAGGCCTGATCCCAGGAGGAAGCGGAAACAAGGAGCTCTATATTAAGCATCTTGAAAACATGCCAAATGGTGTGGAATTTGACCTTCAAAAGGTTGCCAATAAAGTGTTTGAATCGATTGCAATGGCAAAGGTTTCAACATCAGGCGAGGAAGCCAGGGATAATAACTTCCTGAACCTGGCAGATGGCATCAGTATGAATGGGGACCATCTCCTTTATGATGCAAAGCAGGCAGTTCTTGCTCTGCACAAAAAAGGCTATAAGCCTCCTGTCAGGAAAAAGGTGCCGGTTGTCGGCGAAACAGGATATGCAACACTTCTGCTTGGAGCGCAGGCAATGCTCTACTCAGGGTATATCTCAGAGCATGATCTAAAAATCGCTAAAAAACTTGCTTATGTAATCGCAGGCGGAAAAGTGCCATACGGTACAGAAGTGGATGAACAATATTTGCTTGACTTGGAGCGAGAAGCATTCTTAAGCCTTGTAGCTGAACCGAAATCACAGCAGCGGATGCAGCACATGCTTTTAAAAGGGAAGCCGTTGCGCAATTAAAGTAATAGATTGAGACATTAAGAGAAAGAGAGGGAAAATAATGAGAGAAGCGGTAATAGTTGCAGGTGCCAGGACACCGGTTGGAAAAGCCAAAAAAGGTTCGCTTGCAAACGTCAGGCCGGATGACTTAGGTGCGCTTGTAGTAAAGGAAACCCTTAAGCGCGCAGGAAATTATGAAGGAAACATCGATGATTTAATTATAGGCTGTTCTATGCCTGAAGCAGAACAGGGGCTGAATATGGCAAGGAATATCGGGGCTCTTGCCGGACTTTCACACGAAGTGCCGGGGATAACAATTAATCGCTATTGTTCTTCAGGCCTGCAGGCAATTGCTTATGCAGCTGAAAAAATCATGATTGGCCATGCGGATACAATCATTGCGGGCGGAGCGGAATCTATGAGCCTTGTGCCGATGATGGGGCATGTAGTCCGCCCGAATGCCAAACTTGCCGAAACAGCCCCCCAATACTATATGGGTATGGGGCATACAGCTGAAGAAGTTGCAAAGAAGTATGGCATTACACGAGAAGACCAGGATGCATTTGCGGTCAGAAGTCATCAGAGGGCTGCGCAGGCAATCCAGGAAGGCAAATTTGAAGATGAAATTGTGCCAGTAGACGTAACGTATAGATCCGTTGGGAAAGACAACAAGCTTAAAGAAAAAACAATCCAGTTCCGCCAGGATGAAGGCGTCCGTGCAGATTCCACAGTTGAAACACTCGGAAAACTGCGTCCGGCATTCTCGGTAACCGGCAGTGTCACAGCTGGGAATTCATCACAGACAAGTGATGGAGCTGCAGCAGTAATGGTAATGGACCGGGAAAAGGCGGAGTCTTCTGGATTGAAGCCAATGGCTAAATTCAGAAGCTTTGCAGTAGGCGGTGTTCCTCCTGAAATCATGGGTGTTGGTCCAGTTGTGGCCATACCTAAAGCGTTAAAGCTTGCAGGGCTGGAGCTTTCGGATATCGGTTTATTTGAATTGAATGAAGCTTTTGCGTCCCAATCCATTCAAATTATCCGTGAGCTGGGCTTAGATGAAGAGAAAGTAAATGTTAATGGAGGGGCCATTGCACTTGGACACCCGCTGGGCTGTTCCGGTGCCAAGCTAACTCTATCTCTAATCCATGAAATGAAGCGCCGCAATCAGCAATTCGGGGTTGTAACAATGTGCATCGGTGGCGGAATGGGCGCAGCCGGAGTATTTGAACTTTTATAAAATTAGCTGAAATTTGGAGAGAAGCCATAGGCTTCTCCGCAAAAACAGAATGGAGGAAATAAGAAAATGTCAAACCAAACTGAAAACCTTATCAAAGGCGGAAGCTTTTTAATAGAAGATGTGTCCTATGACCGGGTTTTTACGCCTGAGGACTATACAGATGAGCAGGTTATGATTGCTAAGACGACTGAAGATTATGTTGTAAATGAAGTTGTTCCGCAAATTGAGCATCTGGAAAACCACGAATTTGACCGTTCGGTAAAGTTATTGAAGCAAGCTGGAGACCTCGGACTATTAGGCGCAGATGTTCCAGAGGAATACGGCGGACTTGCTTTAGATAAAGTAAGCTCTGCACTTATAGCCGAGAAAATGGCGCGTGCAGGCGGTTTTTCCATCTCGCACGGTGCACATGTTGGAATTGGTTCCCTTCCGATTGTTCTTTTCGGAAATGAAGAACAAAAGCAAAAATACCTTCCTGCACTGGCTACTGGCGAAAAACTTGCTGCCTATGCATTGACGGAGCCAAGCTCTGGTTCTGATGCTCTTGGAGCAAAAACAACTGCCAGGCTGAATGCTGAAGGTACGCACTATGTATTAAACGGAGAAAAGCAATGGATAACAAATGCAGGCTTCGCAGATGTATTCGTAGTATACGCAAAAATTGACGGTGAACACTTCTCTGCATTCATCGTAGAAAGAGAGTTCTCAGGTGTTTCTGTAGGAGCAGAAGAAAAGAAAATGGGAATTAAGAGCTCTTCTACCCGTACGTTAATTCTTGAAGATGCCCAGGTGCCAAAGGAAAACCTTCTTGGTGAATTTGGCAAGGGACATGTGATTGCATTTAATATCTTAAATATTGGCCGCTATAAGTTAGGTGTTGGAGCAGTTGGCGGTGCGAAGCGCGCATTCGAACTTGCCGTTCAATATGCCAATCAGCGCCAGCAGTTTAAGACACCAATCTCACAGTTTAATTTGACAAAAGAGAAACTTGGGACGATGGCTTCTAAGATATATGCCGCTGAAAGTGCAGTATACCGGACTGTAGGATTATTTGAGGACCGGATGAGCAAGCTTTCGGACGAAGAAGTGAAAGATGGAAAAGAAGTAGCGAAGTCAATCGCTGAATATGCTATAGAATGCTCCATGAATAAATTCTTTAATACGGAAGTCCTTGACTACGTAGTAGATGAAGGCGTTCAGATCCACGGAGGCTACGGTTTCATGGCTGAATATGAGATTGAAAGAGCTTACCGTGATTCACGCATTAACCGCATTTTCGAAGGAACCAACGAAATCAATCGTCTATTGGTGCCAGGCACGTACGTCCGCAAAGCACTAAAAGGAGAGCTTCCTTTATTCCAGAAAGCCCAGGCGCTGCAGGAAGAGCTTATGATGATGATGCCTGAAGAGCCTGGTGACGAGCCACTTGCACAGGAAAAATATCTGGTGAAAAACGCGAAGAAAATAGGCTTGCTTGCAGCTGGGTTAGCAGCGCAAAAGTACGGAAAAGCTCTTGAAAAAGAGCAGGAAGTACTCGTAAACATTGCGGATATTATATCAAATGCTTATGCAATGGAGTCGGTTGTTCTTCGTACGGAAAAGGCTATTGAAAAAGCAGGACTTGAAAAGAACAAGCAAAAACTTCTTTACACCCAAATCTTCTGCCAGGAAGCATTTAACAAAATCGAGCAGGATGCAAAAGAAACACTTGTGGCAGTAGAAAACGGCGATGCCCTGCGCATGATGATGTCAGCACTTCGCAAATTCACCCGCCACACCCCAATCAACGTCATTGCAAAGAAGCGTGAAGCATCGGAAAAACTGATCGACGCGGAACGTTTTACAGTTTAATCGATTTTAGGCCCCCTTCATCATGAAGGGGGCTTTCCTTTTTTCAAAGCTGTTTACTTATATTCTGTTGCTGCATACTAAGTTTAAATATCTGAGTTGATTGGAGAGGAGGCGGCTTGATTCTCGAAAATACTGCTGCATTTCCTTCGTTCGGGGTAATCAAGGAAGCTTATTCAATGTCCGGGGGGAAGTGAGAAACCCCGCAGGCGAAGCCGGGGAGGCTCTCATCTCTCCCGGGGGAAAGCAAGTGCGGAGCGGAAATCAACAGGCAACATACATTAGCAAACAACAATTATTATAAAAACAGTTTTTGGCAAAATAACCCTGCGAAAATTTTTTTTTTGCCAGAAGGATTATATAGAAATTTGTCGAATATTAAATTGGTGATCAATGTTATGATTTGTCATCCATTTATGTTACTATTCAATTAAAAGGCAGCAATTTTGGATAAGCCTGAATTTGCTAAAATGGGTG
Organism: Cytobacillus oceanisediminis; assembly: GCF_004366035.1. Lineage (GTDB taxonomy): Bacteria > Bacillota > Bacilli > Bacillales > Cytobacillaceae > Cytobacillus > Cytobacillus oceanisediminis_C. Next base: position 90,625 of record NZ_SOEE01000008.1, on the reverse strand, counting down.
GTGAAAAAATGGCGTTGACTTTTTATTGGTATCCTAAATGCGGGACATGCCGAAAGGCCAAGAAATGGCTTGATGAACATAATCTGTCCTATGAAGAAATACATATAACAGACAATCCGCCTTCTCGAAGCGAACTTGAAACGCTTTATAAAAAGAGCGGTTTAGAACTAAAGAAGTTCTTTAATACGAGTGGTCAAAAATACCGGGAACTCGGACTGAAGGACAAGGTGAAGACCTCTTCGGAAGAAGAACTGCTGGATATTTTGGCAACAGACGGCATGCTGATTAAGCGTCCGCTGCTGACAGATGGAGAAAAGGTAACAGTGGGCTTTAAAGAAGAGGAATATGAAAAGACATGGCTTTCCTAAGCGCTGGATTTTAGCCTTGTAAGCCAAATTTAACCATGAGATCGATTTACTGATCATAAATTGAAATATTAATATGGAGGGATACATAATGAGCACACCAAAAGAATTACGTTATTCAGAAGAGCATGAGTGGGTAAAAACAGAAGATGGGAAAGTACGCATAGGGATTACGCATTTCGCGCAATCAGAACTTGGTGACATCGTATTCGTTGAGCTTCCTGAAGTTGGCGATGAGCTAAGTGCAAACGAGCCATTCGGAAGCGTAGAATCAGTAAAAACAGTTTCTGAACTTTATGCGCCTTTAAGCGGTAAAGTGGTTGAAGTAAATGAAGACCTTAACGACAACCCTGAATTCGTAAACGAATCCCCATATGAAAAAGCATGGATGGTTGTGGTGGAACCTTCAGATTTAAGCGAAGTAGAGAGCTTGATGACTGCTGAGCAATATGAAGAAATGACAAACGAAGACTAATGTATAAAAGCCGGTTCTATAAGAACCGGCTTTTATGCTGTTTATGGGTGAACCCGAATCTGTTCCAAGTGCTGCTGCTTTTTGTTTCTGGCTTTAATTGCTATTTTTCTTTTACAGAGAAAGGGCAAACTATAGATACCCAAATGCATGAAAGGATTGGTTACCCATGACATTGAATCAGCAGAAAATCGATATTACAGAACGGGTTGTCGGAAGGCTTAAAAATAATGGGATTGATCTTTATCTTGAGAACGAAAAAATCGGCCAAATCAGCCTTCCTGAAGGCTCTTCCTTTGACCTGGCCCATCATTTTGAAACCGACCACCAAAAAATATACCAGAATGTCTCCGTTCCAGATAAAGCGCAAGAGCGCTACACAGACTGTGACGAAGGCGGCTGGTGCTAATTACTGTAAACAGCGGATGGATTCCGCTGTTTATTTAATAGGTTAAAGCAATATAACCGAGCATACAATGAAATAGTCCATTTAAAAGTACTGAAATGATTATTTTTCTTCAAAAACATTTCCTTTATTATTAAACTGTAGAATTAATATGTAAAATCAGCGCAGTGCTAACCTCCAATATGGGCAGGAGATTCACACCATAACCGAGAATAATGAATATATTAAGATGAAACCAATGCATGACTGGTTTTTGAATTTTGGCTGTTTTTGTAAGCTATGCTTACGATAAACCAAGTTTGTCAACGGGCTTCATTTACAATCTAACATCAATCTATGAGAAAACAGTCTTAACTTTAAAGCAACAGTTTTAAAATAACTCCTTTCAGGTGATGACGATGAACGAGGGAATTCCGGAAAAAGTTATTATTGTCGAGGGAAAGTCAGATAAAACGAAGGTAAAAAATATAATAAGAGAACCTGTAGAGATTATCTGCACAAATGGAACAATAAGCATTACCAAACTGGATGAATTAATTGACACACTGTTTGATAAGGATGTATATATATTGGTGGATGCCGATTCAGCAGGTGAAAAACTGAGAAAACAATTTAAAAGGGAATTTCCAGAGGCAGAGCATCTATACATCGATAGAATGTACAGAGAAGTAGCGACAGCACCGGAACATCATTTGGCTACAGTGCTGCTGGGAGCTAATATTGACGTTTATACACAATATTTAGACAGATAAAGTAAGGATGATAGTATGCAGGAATGGTCGCAGCTGGAGATTGAGGAAGCGGTTAACGGGCAAGAAACGGCCCTTATCTATTTGTATACGCCTATGTGCGGAACCTGTCAGATGGCAGGAAAGATGCTGACAGTTACGGAACAATTGCTGCCTGATCAAAAGATTGGGAAAGCGGACTTAAATTATATGCCGCAATTGGCTGAACAATGGGGAGTGGAAAGCGTACCTTGTCTCCTCATCTTTAAAGAAGGAGATTTACAGGAAAAATTATATGCATTCCGATCAGTTCCCTATTTGTTGGATAGAATCAGAAGCATCTATTGAAAAAACCAGGACCAAAGCTTCCTGGTTTTTTGCGTGTTTAAAAAATATTGAGATCCGCCTTTTCAATATTCTAAATATATTTACAAAACCACTTCGAAAGAGTATGATACTTAGGGAATCGAAATAATCATACAGTGCAGGAAGGGATCCGGATGGCATTTTATAAAGAGTGGGCTGGCCAATTTAAAGGCTATAACCGCAATATAAAATTGGCTTTTATGGCGAATATCCTTACACAAATAGGCTTTGGGATATTCATGGTAATCTATAATTTTTACATAAGGGAGCTTGGCTACTCCGAAAGTGTTAATGGGCAAATCATATCTATGACTGCTCTCGCCACAGCACTGATTCTTGTGCCGGCAGGAATCGCCAGCGACCGAATTGGCAGAAAAAGAGCGATGCTGTTTGGGGCTGTTGCCACAGGTGTCGCTATGCTTTTCAGAAGTATGGTTGAAATGCAGGAACTCCTGATTTTATTTGCCTTTTTTACAGGGCTGACTACAGCATTTCTGCAAGTATCCGGCATACCATGGCTGGCTGAGAATTCAAAGGCTGACCAAAGGGTTCATTTATTCAGCATTCATTTTGCCATTATGACGGGTGCAAATGTAATCGGAAACTTAAGCGGAGGCATCTTAACGGATGTATTTTCTTTATTTGTTGATCAGCTCATCAGCATCCGGATTACACTTCTGGTTGCAAGTATTTTCTTCATAGCAGGTCTTGTTCCCATCCTGCGTTTCGCAGAAGCACCGATAGAAAAAAATGATGTAAGAGGCCTAAAAGATTTTTCGTTCAAAAACCTATCGGCTAAAAATGAAGGCGTCAAAATTATCGCCATGTTTGCTTTTGCGCAGCTGCTAATAGGAACTGGAGCAGGACTGGTTATCCCTTATCTAAATCTATACTTCGCAGACCGTTTTGAAGCTTCCAATTCAGCCATTGGCATTATTATTTCATTAGGGCAGGCTGCCACAGCTTTTGCTATGATTATCGGCCCGGTTGTGGTAAGGAAGGTGGGAGAAGTCAGAGCAGTTGTAATCCTGCAGCTCATGTCACTTCCTTTTCTGCTTTTAACTGCCTATACAGAGCATCTTTGGCTGGCTGCCATCGGCTTTTTGTTCCGGCAGGCATTAATGAATGCTGGAAACCCAATACAAATGTCGCTTATGATGTCCAGGGTAAATGATTCGATGAAAGGGCTGGCAAACTCCGTCAATCAGATGGTTTTTAATTTGGGCTGGGCTGTAATGGGACCTGTTTCAACAGGAATCGTCATGAGATATGGAGATTATTGGGGATATGCACTCGTATTCTCCATTACAGCTTCTTTATATTTGATAGGCTCTCTCTATTTTTTCTTTGTTTTCAGAAACTATAATAAGACAAAAACTGCAGCACCTTCCGTAAAAACAGTATAATCTGACATATTTCTCGGGAAATGAAAGACAATGCCTCATAAACTGGCATTGTCTTTCTGGTTTTTCCAGAGTTAATAACCTTTAACTTCGAGAACTGTCTAGCTCCAGCGCCTGGAGGGCAAGGCGCTGGAGCTTTTCTGATTTTGTCGAAAGAAAATTAAAGGATTGCAGCCCTTTATTACTGAATATTAAGGATGATAAACCCATTAAAAGAGGTGAGGCTGTGAAGGATTTACCTGATGTATTTATCCGGGAATTAAAGGCTAAAGGTCATCTTGGCTACTTTTTAAGAAAGTCAAATTTCTCTTTGCTTATTAAGGCGGGAAATATAAGCATTCCTCTGAAAATTTTAAATGGGGAAATCCGGAAGGCAGGTCACACCAGCCATTTTGATGTGGAGATCTATGGCTCTGAAAAAGCTGTGCTGTCACTGATTTTAGGAGAGTTAAAGTTAAGGGATGCCCTTTCCCAAAATATAATAAAGATGGAAACCACCTTCAGAGAAAAATTGCTCCTCGAAACCTTTTTCTGTTTAGGGAAAATTTCATATCACAATACTTGACCATTTTTTAAATAGTATGATAACATCGTTTTAACATTAATTAACTGAATATTCTTATCAAGAGAGGCGGAGGGACTGGCCCAGTGAAGCCCGGCAACCGGTAAAGTACACGGTGCTAAATCCAGCAGAGCGGGATGCTCTGGAAGATAAGAAGAGACGAAAAAGCCCTCTTCTTATGAAGAGGGCTTTTTCAACTTATAAGAATCTTTATCTTTGATATTTGTTAACTGTCTAGCTCCAGGCGCCATCGGCTCTTAGGTCTAAGTTAATCTGTCAAAAGGTTAAAGAGCAGCCTTTCAGACGGTTCGTCTTATGCTTGCCGCCGATAAGCGGGCGCCTTGCGCTTTTCTTAGTTCTTCAATAAGAAATACTAAAATTTTTATAGAGGAGAGAAAGCAATGACTGATAAACAAAAAAATTACCGTTTTGAAACAATTGGAGTACATGGGGGACTGAAGCCAGACCCTGTAACTGGCGCAAGGGCGTTACCGATTTACCAGAATAATGCTTACCAGTTCAAGAATACAGATCACGCTGCAGATCTCTTTGCTCTTAAAGAACCAGGATATATTTATAGCAGGATACATAATCCGACTGTAAGTGTATTTGAGGAAAGAGTGGCCTTGCTTGAAGGAGGAGTTGGGGCCCTGGCTCTTGCAAGCGGACAGTCTGCCATTACGCTTGCCATTTTAAACATAGCTGAAGCAGGGGATGAAATTATTGCTGCGTCCAATTTATATGGCGGTACTTATAATTTGTTTGCAGTCACACTTCCCAAGTATGGAATTAAAGTGAAACTGGTAGATCCAAAAGATCCGGAAAATTTCCGTAACGCAATGACAGATAAAACAAAGGCCATTTTTGCCGAAACGATTGGAAACCCAAGCTTAAAAATCCTGGATATTGAAAAGGTTGCAGCAATTGCACACGAGAATGGTGTGCCTCTAATTGTCGATAACACCTTTGCTACACCTTATCTATGCAGGCCTATCGAACATGGTGCTGACATTGTTATACACTCTGCGACTAAATGGCTGCTCGGTAATGGAACCACAATGGGAGGAATTATAGTAGATGGCGGAAAATTTGACTGGAATTCCCATAAGTTTCCGGGCTTTACAGAACCTGATCCGAGCTACCATGATATTGTCTATAGTGAAGCAATTGGCGAGGCGGCCTATATTATAAAAGCGCGCGTTCAGCTGTTAAGAGACTTAGGTCCTGCTATGAGTGCGCAAAGTGCATTTCAATTTACATTGGGGCTTGAGACTTTGCATGTACGTATGAAAGAGCATGTTGCCAATACGAAAAAAGTAGTGGAGTATCTAGAGGCGCATCCAGCTGTTAATTGGGTGCTTTATCCTGGGCATGAAAGCCATCCGGACAAAAAATTGGCGGATAAATACTTGCCTAAAGGAGCTGGAGCTGTGGCTGTGTTTGGAATTGCTGGCGGAAGAGAAGCTGGGGCCAAGCTAATAAACAGCCTGCAGCTTTGGGCACATGTGGCAAATGTCGGGGATGCTAAGAGCCTGATTATCCACCCTGCAAGTACCACTCACCAACAGCTGGATGAAGAAGGTTTAAAAGCTGCGGGAGTGCCGGAGGATCTAATTCGAATTTCTATCGGAATCGAGAATGCGGAAGATTTGATTGAAGATCTGGAACAGGCGATAGAAGCAGCTGCTGGCATTACATCACTTGCTGCGAAGGCATAAAGGAAAATTTACCATTCATTTTTTTCCGAAAGTTTAAAATTTCTTCGTTGACACCTTTTTGATAGCTGTGATACGATAGCAAACGTAATTAATAAACTGCTAAATTTATTTAAAGTATTAATTGAATATAAATCGTTACGCTCTTATCAAGAGAGGTGGAGGGAAGTGCCCTATGAAGCCCGGCAACCGTCAATTAATTGAAATGGTGCCAATTCACTCAAAGCATAGCTTTGACAGATGAGAGAAAGGACTTAATTTTTAATGCCTTTCTGCTCATGTGCAGAAAGGCATTTTTGCTTTTAGCGCATGAAAGCCTATAAGGAGTAAAAAATAGGGAAATAAAAGCAGTCTAATAATTATAATCTGTATCTTTCGATTAAAGAGGTGACAATTCACGTTGATTTATATAAAAGATGTACAGAAGATTTTCTCTTCAAAGAAAGGCCAGGTAAAAGCAGTTGACGATGTAAACTTGGAAGTAAAAGAAGGAGAAATCTTCGGAGTTATCGGATATAGCGGTGCAGGTAAAAGTACCTTGATCCGCATGCTGAATGGGCTGGAGCTTCCTACCCATGGCAGTGTGACAGTTGCAGGCAATGAGGTTTCAAAGATAAAGGGAAGCAAACTAAGAAAAGCGCGTCAGGAAATAAGCATGATCTTCCAGCATTTCAATCTATTATGGTCGAGAACGGTAAGGGAGAATATCGCTTTTCCGCTTGAAATCGCTGGTATTTCCCGGCAGGAAAGGCTGAAAAGGGTTGATGAACTCATTAAACTCGTTGGCCTTGAAGGAAGAGAAGATGCCTATCCTTCCCAGCTCAGCGGCGGTCAAAAACAAAGGGTTGGAATTGCCAGAGCCCTTGCCAACAATCCAAAAGTACTGCTTTGTGATGAGGCGACATCTGCACTTGATCCGCAGACTACAGATTCCATTTTGGAGCTGCTTGTTGACATCAATGAGCGTCTGGGCTTAACGATTGTCCTAATTACTCATGAAATGCACGTTATCCGTAAAATCTGCCATCGGGTTGCAGTCATGGAGGGTGGTCGAATTGTTGAAATCGGGCCAGTATTGGATGTGTTTAGGAATCCAAAAGCTGTGATAACAAAGCGGTTTGTTCAGCAGGTGACAGAGCCTGAAGAAACTAAGGAAACGGTTGATCACCTGGTCGATTTGTATCCAAAAGGAAAAGTAGTGCAATTAGGGTTTGTGGGCGAATCAGCTGAACAGCCATTGATTACAAACCTGATCCGTAATTTCCAGGTAACCGTAAATATACTTCAGGGAAAGATTTCCCAGACGCAGAACGGTTCCTACGGTACTTTATTCATTCATGTTGATGGAGAGGCAGAGGAAGTTGCAAAAGCGATTGAATTTATTCATTCTCAGCAGGTGGGCGTGGAGGTGATTTCCAATGCTTAACGAATGGTTTCCAAATGTGAAGTGGGACTCCATGTGGGAAGCTACAATGGAAACTCTTTATATGACAGCTATTTCTGTTCTCGCAACTTTTATTTTAGGTGCAATTCTGGGACTGCTGCTCTTCCTGACCTCCAAGGGCAACATTTGGGAAAACGCAGCAATTAATAAAATTATTTCAGCTTTCGTCAATATATTCCGCTCAATTCCGTTTATCATTCTGATCGTGTTATTGATTCCATTTACCAAGCTTCTTCTTGGGACAATGATCGGGGAAGATGCAGCACTGCCTGCATTAATTATTGGTGCCGCCCCGTTTTATGCCCGTATGGTGGAAATAGGCTTGAGGGAAATAGATAAAGGTGTAATTGAAGCGGCCAAGTCTATGGGTGCAAAAACAAGCACAATTATCTGGAAGGTTCTGCTTCCGGAATCAATGCCCGCCCTTGTTTCAGGAATTACGGTTACAGCCATCGCGCTGGTAGGCTACACAGCCATGGCCGGTGTCATCGGTGCTGGCGGACTTGGAAACCTTGCTTACCTGGAAGGATTCCAGAGGAGCCGCAGTGATGTGACGCTTATGGCGACTGTCATTATTCTAGTCATTGTATTTATCATCCAGTTTATTGGAGATATCATAACAACAAAATTAGACAAACGTTAAGGAGAGATTTATATGAAAAAATGGTTATCACTTGCTCTTGCACTTGCAGTAGCACTTGTTCTTGCAGCTTGCGGGACTTCAGAAGAAGACGGCAATGCCGGTGAAGGCGGAGAAAGTAAAGAAAGCACTAAAATTACAGTAGGGGCTTCCAACGTACCTCACGCTGAAATTCTTGAAGAGGCAAAGCCATTGCTTGAAGAAAAAGGCTTTGAACTTGATGTTGTGCCATTCCAGGATTATGTATTGCCAAACCAAGCACTTGAGTCTAAAGAGCTGGATGCAAACTATTTCCAGCATATTCCTTACCTTGAGTCACAGAAAGCTGAACATGGATATGATTTTACAAATGCAGGCGGAATTCATATTGAGCCAATCGGAGTATATTCTCAAAAATATAAGAGCCTTGACGAACTTCCTGAGGGTGCATCAATCATCATGAGCAACTCAGTAGCAGACCATGGCCGTATTCTCTCCATGCTTGAAGCAGAGGGACTTATTACTTTAAATGAAGATGTGGAAAAAACCGAAGCAACTCTGGATGATATTAAAGACAATCCTAAAAAGTTAAAGTTTGATACTGAATATGAAGCATCACTTCTTCCTCAAATCTATAATAATGGAGAAGGGGATGCAGTCCTGATCAACTCCAATTATGCAATTGATGCCGGATTGAATCCTCTTAAGGATTCAATTGCAATTGAAGACAAAGATTCACCATACGTAAATGTGATTGCTGTCCGCTCAGGCGATGAAGAAAAAGAAGGAATCAAAGCTCTTGTAGAAGTGCTTCGTTCTAAAGAAATTCAGGATTTCATTCTTGAAAAATATAAAGGTGCCGTTGTACCGGTATCTGAGTAAGAGTGAAAAAAACAGGCGTCCAAAGTCGCCTGTTTTTTTATTTTCCATTATATCCAGGCTCTGCACCCGCATAGTTTAAAAAGCAATCAAACATACTAACTTTGATAATATTTTGAATGGAGTGGAGCCAAATGGAACATTATCATGAACCTTCAAACTCGATAGAAGAAGCCCTTCATGACTATAAAGTTGGATTGGGTGTTTTCACTGAAAAAATGCCCGATTTAGCACAGCACTATAATGCTTTTACAGAAGCCTGCTTTAAGGAAGGGGTTTTATCCCAAAAGGAGAAGCAGCTGATTGCACTCGGAATCAGTTTATATTCTCAGGATGAATACTGCATTATTTACCATACGAAAGGATGCATCGATCAAGGTGCGTCTGAAGAAGAAATTCTAGAGGCAGTAGGGGTTACTGCAGCTTTTGGCGGCGGTGCCGCAATGAGCCAGGCGGTTACGCTTGTCCAGGAGGCTATGACAGAATTAAATCAGCAAAATCATTAATTTTCAGCTCCTGCTCAATAGCAGGAGTGTTATTTTTATCATGAAAATTTCAGAAAATTATTGAAACAACCATTAATCGAGAGGATATGGGCAGTATTTTAAGGATGCGCATTATGAAAGCGCCTCATGAGTCCTCGTTCCTTATTTTGCTAAAAAAATCAGGTTTTTTCCGCTTTGTGCGGGGTATATGATGAGTGTTAAGATTTTAAATGTAAAACTAAATGCGAAAGCATTAAAAACCGAAAGGATTGATTCATTATCGGTCAGTTACAGCTGAACTACACGAGTGAAATGGAAAAAGCTATGCAAGCTGCCCATGGAGTTGGATATGAAGTGTACAGCCGGAAACATGATATTCGAATGGAAGTTGAAAAAAGACGCGAAGAAGACTATCTTCAAAGCCAGCGCTTAGTTGCGGATCTTGATAGAAAAATTCATTCCTAGGTTATAGGTATATATAATAATGAAGAAAATAGAAACCAGTGCCAATTATGCGCTGGTTTTCTTTTTTGCCATACATGAAATGACAGCCCCGGGAAAAAATAGATGGGACATACCAGGTTCCCGGTTATTTTACACTTTGATGCGATTAAAATAATATGATAAAATCTATATTTACAGGCTTTCTAAACATTTTTGTTTGAAAAGTTTGTTAATGGTCTTAAAGAGTTGCTATGAAATTTGATTTGTTATAAGATTGTAATGAGAATAAAATGAGAATAGAGATTTGCGGCTGCAGGCCGATTTACAAATCTTCTTTTATTGACGGAGGTATATATTATGGCAGGATCAGTACTTACAATTAAAGACCTTCATGTTGCTATTGAGGGAAAAGAAATATTAAAAGGTGTAAACCTTGAAATCAAAGGCGGAGAAATTCACGCCATTATGGGACCGAACGGAACGGGTAAATCTACTTTATCCTCTGCAATCATGGGCCATCCTAAGTATGAAGTAACACAGGGAAGCATCACATTAGATGGTGAAAATGTTCTTGAAATGGAAGTTGACGAACGCGCACGTGCAGGTTTATTCCTTGCAATGCAATATCCAAGTGAAATCAGCGGCGTCACAAATGCCGATTTTTTACGTTCTGCAATTAACAGCCGCCTTGAGGAAGGCAATGAAATTTCTCTTATGAAATTCATCCGCAAAATGGACAGCAAGATGGAATTCCTTGAAATGGATCTTGACATGGCACAGCGTTATTTAAATGAAGGCTTTTCAGGCGGAGAAAAGAAGCGCAACGAAATTCTTCAATTAATGATGATTGAACCTAAAATTGCGATTCTTGATGAAATTGATTCCGGTTTGGATATCGATGCACTAAAGGTTGTTTCTAAAGGAATCAATGAAATGCGCGGCGAAGAATTTGGCTGCTTAATCATTACACACTACCAGCGCCTTCTAAACTACATCACTCCTGACCATGTTCATGTGATGATGCAGGGACGAGTTGTAAAATCTGGCGGTCCAGAGCTTGCACAGCGCTTAGAAGCTGAAGGATATGACTGGATTAAAAAAGAATTGGGCATTGAAGACGAAACAGTTGGGCAAGAAGCGTAAGCGTTAGGGGGATCACTATGACAACGGAAATAAAATTACCATTTGATAAGGAATATGTTAGTTCCTTTTCAAAAGATATGGGCGAGCCGGCATGGCTGACAGAACTCCGTCTAAATGCGCTTGCAAACGCGGAAAACCTGCCAATGCCAAAACCTGATAAAACTAAAATAGATAAATGGAACTTTACACAGTTCGAGAAGCACATTGTGGGAAGCGAAGATTTTACATCATTAAATGACCTTCCTGAGGATGTCAGAAATCTGATCGACACAGAAGCCGGCGATCAAAACCTATACATTCAGCGCAATAACAGACCGACTCATTTGGCTGTTTCTAAAGAATTGCAGGAGAAAGGTGTTATTTTCACAGACATCTTTACGGCGGCAAGAGAACATGGCGATCTTCTTCAGAAGTATTTCATGAAGGCTGGCGTGAAAACTGATGAACACCGTTTAACTGCTTTGCACGCTGCTCTTTTAAACGGCGGAGCGTTCTTGTATATTCCGAAAAACGTGGAAATTACGGCGCCTATTCAGGCTGTATATATTCATGATGATAAAGAAGCCAACTTATTCAACCACGTATTGGTTGCAGCTGACGATAACAGCTCTGTGACATATGTAGAAAACTATGTTTCTACAGTTGAGGAAGCAAATGGCATTTTCAATATAGTTACAGAAGTAATTGCCAATGCAAATGCAAGAGTTCAGTATGGTGCTGTTGACACACTTGCTAAAGGAACAACTGCTTATGTGAACCGCCGTGGTGTTGCAGGCCGTGATGCCCGCATTGAATGGGCACTTGGCCTAATGAATGACGGCAATACAGTTTCAGAGAATACAACAAATCTTATTGGAGACGGTTCTTTCGGTGATACCAAAACAGTTGTTGTAGGACGCGGAGAACAGACTCAAAACTTTACAACGAAAGTAGTTCATTTCGGAAAAAACTCCGAAGGCTACATTTTAAAGCATGGGGTAATGAAAGACTCTGCTTCATCCATCTTTAATGGAATCGGCAAAATTGAGCATGGAGCTTCTAAGTCAAATGCTGAGCAGGAATCACGCGTACTGATGCTAAGCGAAAAAGCGCGCGGGGATGCTAACCCAATCCTATTAATCGATGAAGATGATGTAACAGCAGGACACGCTGCTTCAGTGGGCCGTGTGGATCCATTGCAGCTTTACTATTTAATGAGCCGCGGAATTTCGCAAAAAGAGGCTGAGCGCCTTGTTATTCACGGCTTCTTAGCGCCAGTTGTTAATGCTCTACCTATCGAAGGGGTTAAAAAGCAGCTGACTGCTGTTATTGAAAGGAAAGTAAAATAATGAATGCCCGTGAGATTCGGCAAATGTTTCCCATCCTGGACCAGGAAGTCAATGGAAGGCCCCTTGTTTATCTGGACAGTTCCGCTACTTCCCAAAAACCTGTTCCGGTAATTGAAGCGCTTGATAAATACTATCGGGAATATAATTCGAATGTTCATAGAGGTGTCCACACACTAGGCACTAGAGCAACGGATGGCTATGAAGGTGCCAGGGAAAAGGTGCGTAAATTTATTAATGCAAAATCGACTGAGGAAGTTATTTTTACAAGAGGAACAACAACTTCCATCAATACAGTTGCAGCAAGCTACGGGCGAGTTAACCTTTCCGAAGGCGATGAAATTGTTATTTCTTATATGGAGCATCACAGTAATATCATCCCTTGGCAGCAAGTGGCAAAACAAACGGGTGCCACTTTAAAGTACCTTCCTCTTCAGGAAGACGGAACCATTTCTCTTGAGGATGTCAGGGAAACCGTAACAGCTGATACGAAAATCGTATCCATCATGCAGGTATCAAATGTACTTGGTGTTATGAACCCGATTAAGGAAATTGCAAAAATTGCCCATGAGAATGGAGCAATCATGGTTGTGGATGGTGCACAAAGTGCTCCCCATATGAAGATTGATGTTCAAGACCTGGATTGTGATTTTCTTGCTTTTTCCGGTCATAAGATGTGCGGCCCTACCGGCATTGGTGTTCTGTACGGAAAGAAAAAGCACCTTGAAAAAATGGAGCCAGTTGAGTTTGGCGGCGAAATGATCGATTTTGTCGGCCTGTATGAATCAACTTGGAAGGAACTTCCGTGGAAATTCGAAGGCGGCACGCCTATTATTGCAGGTGCCATTGGATTAGGTGCTGCAATTGATTTTCTTGAACAGATTGGCCTGGACAAAATTGAGGCTTACGAGCACAAACTGGCCGCTTATGCTATGGAAAAAATGTCTGCTATAGACGGAATGACCATATATGGGCCGAAAGATGCGTCGAAACGTGCTGGCCTGGTTACTTTTAATATAGATGATGTTCATCCACATGATGTGGCTACTGTATTGGATGCAGAAGGAATTGCAGTCCGCGCCGGGCACCATTGTGCACAGCCGCTGATGAAGTGGCTCAAGGTATCGGCAACTGCACGTGCAAGCTTCTATCTGTACAATACGGAAGAAGATATTGATAAGCTTGTTTCAGGGCTTGTCAAAACAAAGGAGTATTTCAGCGATGTCTTCTAAAAATTTAGATACCCTTTACCGCCAGGTTATAATGGATCATTATAAAAACCCTCGTAATAAAGGGGTACTTGAAGATGACAGCCTGACGATCAATATGAATAACCCTACTTGCGGAGACCGGATTCAATTGACGCTGAAGCTTGAAGATGGCAAAGTGGCAGATGCGAAGTTTGAGGGTGAAGGATGTTCCATTTCCATGTCCTCGGCTTCCATGATGACTCAAGCCATTAAAGGCAAAAATATTGAAGAAGCATTAAAGCTTTCCAAAGTTTTCTCAGACATGATGCTGGGAAAAGAATATGATGAAGACGATCTGGATCTTGGCGATATTGAAGCTCTCCAGGGAGTTTCCCAATTCCCTGCCAGAATCAAATGTGCTACATTGGCATGGAAAGCAATGGAAAAAGGCGTTAGCACGGAAAAAGAAGAACAGGAATAAATCAATCAAACGTTTGATTGAAAATTTTTTCATCTGCCTTGTGTGCTAAAATATAATGAAATGATGGGGTTTGAAGACCCTTTCTCATACGAATGGAGGAATACGACGATGGCAAAAAAAATGCCTGAGATCGGCGATTACAAGTATGGTTTTGCCGATAAAGACGTTTCCATTTTCCGATCAAAACGCGGTTTGACAAAAGAAATTGTTGAAGAGATTTCAAAATTGAAGGAAGAGCCACAATGGATGCTTGACTTCCGTTTAAAATCATTGGAGCATTTCTATAACATGCCTATGCCGCAATGGGGCGGAGATTTAGCGTCATTAAACTTTGATGAAATTACGTATTATGTAAAGCCTTCTGAAAAAACGGAACGCTCTTGGGATGAAGTTCCTGACGAAATTAAACAGACATTTGATAAATTGGGCATTCCTGAAGCAGAGCAGAAGTATCTTGCTGGTGTTTCTGCCCAGTATGAATCAGAGGTTGTTTACCATAATATGCAGGAAGATCTTGAAGCGAAAGGAATTGTGTTCAAAGATACCGATTCCGCTCTTCGCGAAAATGAAGATATTTTCCGTGAGCATTGGGCAAAGGTTATCCCTCCAACAGATAACAAATTCTCTGCATTAAACTCAGCGGTTTGGTCTGGCGGATCGTTCATTTATGTTCCTAAAGGGGTTAAAGTTGATACGCCGCTGCAGGCATATTTCCGCATTAACTCTGAGAACATGGGGCAGTTTGAGCGTACATTAATCATTGTTGATGAAGGTGCACATGTACACTATGTAGAGGGCTGTACAGCACCTGTTTACACAACAAACTCACTTCATAGTGCGGTTGTTGAAATCATCATCAAAAAAGACGCATACTGCCGTTATACAACCATCCAGAACTGGGCGAACAACGTATTTAACCTGGTTACGAAGCGTGCTGTTTGTGAATCAAACGCAACAATGGAATGGATTGACGGAAACATCGGTTCAAAACTGACAATGAAATATCCGGCAGTTATTCTTAAAGGAGAAGGCGCACGCGGCATGACCCTTTCCATTGCACTAGCAGGTAAGGGACAGCACCAGGATGCAGGTGCGAAAATGATTCACCTTGCACCAAACACTTCTTCGACGATAGTATCGAAATCGATTTCCAAGCAGGGCGGTAAAGTAACATACCGCGGAATTGTTCACTTCGGCCGCAAAGCGGAAGGTGCTCGTGCCAACATCGAGTGTGATACGTTAATCATGGATAACCAGTCAACTTCAGATACGATCCCTTACAATGAAATCCTGAACGACAACATCTCTCTTGAGCATGAAGCGAAGGTTTCAAAGGTATCAGAAGAACAGTTGTTCTATCTTATGAGCCGTGGAATTTCAGAGGAAGAAGCAACAGAAATGATCGTAATGGGCTTCATCGAGCCATTTACGAAAGAACTTCCAATGGAATACGCAGTAGAGATGAACCGCCTGATCAAATTTGAGATGGAAGGTTCCATCGGTTAATAGATATTTTATAAAAACCCGTTTACCGGCCATGGTAAGCGGGTTTTTAAATGATAAGAAGCTGCTGAAGGGCAGAAACTGATTATATTTGGAAAATTAATGATTAAATTGCTAAAGTGAAGATATAACCCTTTGCGATAATAAGCCAATGCGGTTTTGAATTATTTATTCTTAAAATACTTATGGCAAAAAACGGAGGTGTTTTAATGATTATCATAGGCGTAACAGGCTGGGGCGACCATGATAGCCTTTATGCAGGCAATATATCGCCGAGGGATAAATTAAAGGAGTACGCCGGCCATTTTCCGACTGTGGAGGTGGACTCAGCTTTTTATGCGGTTCAGCCAAAGCGCAACTCTTCCAAATGGGTAAAGGACACGCCTGAGTCTTTTCAATTTATAGTAAAAGCCTACCAGGGCATGACCGGTCATCAGAGAGGCGAAATCCCTTTTGAAAGCAAAGAAGAAATGTTTGAAGCTTTCATAGGCTCATTGGAGCCTTATATCCACTCCGGCAAACTGGCTATGGTGCTGTTTCAATTTCCGCCATGGTTTGACTGCAAAAAAGCCAATGTCGACTATCTTCGCTGGTGCAAAGAGCAGATGGGGGATATCCCATGTGCCCTGGAATTCAGGCATCAATCGTGGTTTCGGCCGGAGTTTAAGGAAAGCACATTAAGATTTATGAGAGAACAAGGCTGGATTCACAGCATCTGTGACGAACCGCAAGCTGGTGAGGGTTCTGTTCCAACTGTCCTGGAAACAACCCATCCTGATAAGGTGCTTGTCCGGTTTCATGGCCGAAATTTTCATGGCTGGCAGAAAAAGAATGGAGACAATTGGCGAGAGGTCCGCTATCTTTACCGGTATAACGAAAAAGAACTTGCTGAATGGGCGTTACATCTAAGACAGCTTGAGGAAAATTGTAAAAATGTATTCGTTGTCTTCAATAATAACTCTGGCGGTGATGCGGCAGACAATGCTAAACAAATGATCCGACTTCTTGATATCGAATACCAGCAGCTCGCTCCCAGACAGCTTGATTTATTTTAAGCGGTGCCAGGCACCTATACCACTTCAGCTAACGGGTATAGGTGCCAGGCACTTTCACCCTTTTCCTTGTCCGTACATATTGTGTAAGGAAAAAGGAAAGGAGTGGCGGCAAGTATGATTGATTTAAAACCGATTGATATAGAAGGCCATACTTTTTTGAGTGTATCGGTGCAATTGCCGAAGACCAATCTGCTTGTGGTAACGAATGATAAAGGGTATATCATGTGCGGCGCCCTTGATGTAGCTCTGCTGAATGAGAAGCTTAAGGACCGCAAAGTAATTGCCGGCAGGGCGGTCGGCGTAAAAACCATAGAGCAGCTGTTAGATGCCCCCCTTGAATCTGTCACATATGAAGCAGAGGAACTGGGCATTATTAAAGGGACGATAGGAAGAGATGCACTTCTTAAAATGATCTAAAGGCATGCCCTTGATAGGGATGTCTTTTTTATTGGATTTATATAAAGAGCTTCTACGGACACAAACTATTTTATCTGGAAAAAATCGGCTATCCGCACATAAATTTTTTTATCCGCACCTAAAAAACATAATTGAGTAAAAAAGCCCCGGAGTATAGAAAAGCACATTAAAGTTATCCTTAAAAACGGCATAAGAATCCATTTTCATAAAAAATTTGAGAACTTCCGCCAATGCTGGAATTTTGTCGTATAATGTAAATAAAACCAAATTATACCCGAAATATAAAGTAGCACTGAAAAAAGGATATGGGAGATACATATGAGATTAGCAGCAACCAATACAATTGAGACTGGCAGCGTTTTGGCCAAGGCTATATATAATGACAAGGGTCAGGTCCTCTTGCATGAAGGTGTGGAGCTGGCTGATAAATTAATATACAAATTGCAGGAAATGGGTATTACTTATGTGTATATCAGGGATTGGCGCACTGAGGATATTCAATATAAGGACCCTCTGACTGCCAAAATGCGAACGAAGGCTATTGAAACCATAGAATCGGTTCTGAAGGGTGTAGAAGCCAATAAAGATCTATCAGGCTCTTTAGTGATTGAGAAAGCCTCTAAACGGCTATCAGGGCTGGTTCGTCAGCTCATCGGTGAAATAAGGGGAAATAGAGAGCTGCTTACGATCCTATCAGATGTTTATACATATGACCACTATATTTTCACACACTCCCTGAATGTAACCCTTTATTCTCTGGCAATCGGGATGAAACTTCAGCTCCTGCCAAAGGAACTTGAAATCCTGGGGCTAGGTGCTATTCTCCATGATGTAGGGAAAATGAAGGTGCCAGCAGATATTCTTTTGAAACCGGGTAAATTGACAGCGGAAGAATTTGAATCAATAAAGAAGCACCCTGAAGTTGGATTTAATATATTAAGAAGAGTAGAGACGATTCCGCTCCTTGTTGCACATTGTGCCTTTCAGCATCATGAGCGTTTGAATGGCACCGGCTACCCGCGCGGCCTTGAGGGAGACGAGATACATGACTTCGGCAAGATTATTGCGATTGCCGATGTATTTGATGCAGTAACATCAAATCGTATTTACAGACAGGCTATGCTTCCGCATGAAGGTCTGGAGATTTTATATGCAGGGGCAGAAAAGTTATTTGATAAAAGGATAATTGAAGTTTTTCGTCAAGCGGTCGCTGTATATCCTGTGGGAGTTACAGTCGAGCTGAATGATGGCCGGAAAGGCGTTGTCTGCCGGCAGAACGCGGGTCTGAGTGATAGGCCTGTCATACGCGTACTTGAAGAAAAAGGCAGGAATGTCGAGCCATATGAAGCAGATTTGAGGATTGAATTGAATTCTGTCATTATAGGATGCGATACGACTTTTGTACAACAATAAACTATTTTGGATTTTTGAGCCTAGTTCCCTCCTTTACAGCATACATATAGCTTGTAAAGGGGGGATTTGTTTTGGCAAAATTTCGCGGCCGGCTGCCCCGGAAAGGTCCTCTGCCATTTCGTTATGTATTTCTATTGACCTTTATATTTTTCGTCATCTCAACAGCTGCCGGCCTATGGATTATCAACGAAGGGCTAAAGCCCACACTCATGAGCTATGCCGATTCACAGACAAGGAAAATCGCATCATTGGTGATAAACAATGCGATTAATAAAAAAATTACCAATGTGATGGATTTGGAAGATATGTTTGAAGCAAGTGAAAGCGGTGTTGTCAGCATTAATGTGGAAAAGCTGAACAGGGTCAAAGCGGAAGTAACCGAACTGGTTCAGGATAATATTAAAAAGGCGGAAAAGGGCGATTTGGATGCATTGGAGTCCTTTACAGACGTGGAAATTAACACGGAACAAATGCAGAATACAAATGGAATTGTTTATTACGTGCCGCTTGGCCAGGCAACCAATAATGCGCTCCTCGGAAACTTGGGTCCCCGGATACCGGTAAAATTTAATGCAGTTGGATCTGTTACCTCCAATTTTATAACTGAAACAAAGGATCACGGCATTAATAATGTTGAAGTAAAGGTACTGGTCCGTCTGGATGTGCAGGTTCAAATCATTATTCCCTTTGCCACTAAAATTATCACTGTACAGGAGGATGTACTGGCCGCTTATGGCATTTACCCGGGAAAGGTCCCGCAATTTTACAATGGCGGAGGGGGCACCTCACCTTCAATAGAAATACCGGCCGGCCAATAACACTTGCAAATAGATTAGTATTTTGATAAAATTTCAATATAATTTCATAAAAACCTTATCATATCCGATGGGGTAGAGGCGCAAGATTCAAGAGTACGCTGTGCGAGGATGACAACTAAGACCGCAGCCGAAAGGGAATGTTGCCGAAGCATGATTAGTGAGTCAGAACTAATCTTGCTGGGGTTACTTCAAATAGGAGTAACACTGTCATTATGAGGGGAAAGTATGAATATACTTTGTCAAAGCCTTCATAATGGGGAGCTACAGATCGTGATGGAGAAACTAATTACTTCAAAAGAGTAATGATAGATTTTTCTCTATCGTTACTCTTTTTTTATTTTGACTCTGTCATCATCCTTGTTGTTCCCCTGATTGAAAAACGGACACGCCTTTAATGGAGTGATCCAAAAAAACAAGAGGAGGACAAGTAATGGCAAACACGATTTTCTCCCTGCTGCCGCCTTTGGTAGCAATCGCCATGGTTATCCTGACCAGGCGCGTATTGCTGTCATTGGGAGTGGGGATCGTCACAGCCGCATTATTGCTGGCTGAATTTAGCATCACAGAAACATTCAGCATCATTTGGGATGCTGTAAAGGGAATTTTTGTTTCAGACGGAGAGCTGAACACCTGGAATGTATATATTATTCTATTCTTGCTTGTATTAGGAGTTATTACTGCATTTATATCTATTTCAGGCGGAAGCCGCGCATTTGGAGAATGGGCGATGAAGCGTGTCAAGACCCGTGCAGGCGCACAGATTGTCGGAGCTGTTTTAGGTATTATCATATTCATTGACGACTATTTCAATGCTCTGGCAGTCGGCCAGATTTCACGACCGATTACAGACCGCCAGCGTGTATCCCGGGCGAAACTTGCTTATTTGATTGATTCGACTTCAGCACCTGTTTGTGTGGTTTCTCCAGTATCAAGCTGGGGAGCATATATTATTGCGCTGATTGGAACTATCCTTGCTGCCCATAATGTGACCGAGTATTCCGCTTTCTCGGCATTCATTCAAATGATCCCAATGAATCTTTATGTATGGACTACACTTGCTATTGTGTTTATTGTAGCATTAAGAGGCATGGAAATTGGGCCAATGAAGGTTCATGAGAAGCGTGCAGTTGAAGAGGGGCTTGTAATGGATCCTGAGAAGCCTGCACCTGGTGAACTCAAAGACGACCTTCCAACAAGTTCAAAAGGATCGGTTGGGGATCTTGTGTATCCGATTATTGCCCTTGTCATTGGTACAGTAGGTGCAATGCTTTGGACGGGATCCCAAGCGGTTGAAGGAGATGCGACGCTACTGCAAATCTTTGAAAACACAGATGTTTCAAAGTCTCTTATCCTTGGTGGCCTAATTGGTTTGTTTGTCTCTATTGCATTATTCCTTCGACAGGCATATGTTTTAAAAGGAGTTAACGCAAATGTTTTTGGAGCAGGGGTATGGGAAGGCATTAAATCCATGCTTCCAGCTGTTTATATCTTACTGTTTGCCTGGGCGATTGTTGATTTGATCGGCCGTCTGGAAACTGGAAAATATTTGGCTGGTATTGTGGAAAGCTCCAATATGAGCACTTCCTGGCTTCCATTTTTACTCTTTGTCATAGCAGGCATTATGGCTTTTAGTACGGGAACTTCATGGGGATCTTTCGGCATCCTGCTTCCGATTGCTGGAGACATTGCTGCAGCAACGGATATCACGCTGTTATTGCCGGCTATGTCAGCTGTCCTTGCTGGAGCGGTTTTCGGAGATCATTGTTCACCGATTTCCGATACAACGATTCTTTCCTCAACTGGGGCAGGCTGTAACCATATAGACCATGTGATGACTCAGCTTCCATATGCCTTGATTTCAGCAGGGATCGCAGCTATTGGTTATTTAATCGTCGGGTTTACTGGCAGCACTGCTATCGCATTACTTACAGTGGCTGTTCTTGTAGCGGCATTTGCTTTCCTTGGCCGTGGCAAAAAAGAAGCCTGGCAGGAAAATAGGGCTAGTTAAACCTATAGAAAAAGGCTTTCTCTTTGAGAAGGCCTTTTTTTGTGTTCATTCATCATTATAAAAGGGGTCCCCCGGAAGGGACCCTTTTAATTATAGGTTGTCATTATTTCTTCCATTAAGAGAACGATTTAAGTCTTCATCGTCAGTAACATATTCACGGCCGCCTTCAAGATGTACTTCTTCTTTCTTAAGATTTTCTTTAACCTGCTGCGTTTCCTGAACTTCCCGTTTGCCTACGATAATCTCTTCAGTGACAACGGGCTTTTTGGAGACTTCTACACGCTCTTCTGTAATTGGGATCCTGATTGTTTCCTCATCTGATATAGGTGAGGTGCTTGCACCAGTTTGATCATCCACTTTTCTTCTTTCTACATACACTTCTTCATGCTCTACAGGTACATTAATTGCTTTTTGTTCTTCCACAACGTCTTTATGGATTTCAACCTCTCCGGCTTGAACACGTTCTTTTGACACATCCAGCTGTTCTTCCCGAAGTTTTAATGATTGTTCATCTTCTTCAGCGGGTTTTCTCTGCTGGCTATATCCCCCAGTGTAAGTGCTGTCCACATTGGCTTCAGCCGTTCCGGCATTGGTAAAGCCTGTTGCAGTATCTATTCGATCGCTGTATAAAATGATTTTTCCCTCGTTGACATAAGTTTCATACTTGCGTGCTTCATCATCTGTCATGCCCAGTTCCCTGAACTTTTCACCTGCAGAGTCGCTGCTCATACGATCATCATCAAACCATGATGCCAGACTATTTAAGAATCCCGCGCTTTCACCGCTGTCTCTATCTTTAGTCTCGAAGGTCTCTGTATGAACACCGGTTTTATCTTCAAGAGACGTATCCAGGTGTTCTGTCTGCCCAATGATGGATAGATCCTGAACAGGGTATCCGTCATTTTGCAGTTCTTGAATGGCATTTACTACTTCCCTTTGTGAATTATAAACTCCGATAATATTGGCATCCATTTGTAAAACCTCCTCTGTAATGCTTTATGCTAAATTTGGTAATGGTTAAGCACACTGGTTATATTCCCGGGACCTGGAAAACCAAACAAGGTTAATTTTGGCATTACGTCAATTTTATTTAGAATTTTCTGAATAAATCGCGAAAGTTTTTAGCTTTTGAGAATAAATTTTACTAAGGAGGTGAGGACAAATAATGAATTGATCAGCTTTGGTGAAATAACTCTTGGTAAGTGGATTTCAAATGAAATCAAAATAGGAGTATATCAATATTCTTAGTTGCTTTACTCTAGCAGTGTGTTAAAACATATTATTTTGAAAAATATTATTATGCCTAAAATAATGTTTTGACAGATTATCAAAAACTAGCTATACTAGGCTTAGTTAGATTTAATTATCTGAAAATATAAAAAGTTCCCATTGTTCTTTTTAATTGGGAATATTTACAGGGGGTAGGAAATACTATGGATAATCGTCCGCAGTGGGGTACAAGGGCAGGCTTTATTTTAGCTGCTGTAGGGTCGGCTGTCGGCTTGGGAAACATCTGGCGATTCCCGGCAGTGGCCTATGAAAATGGAGGAGGAGCGTTCTTCTTTCCATACTTATTTGCATTATTAACGGCGGGGATTCCTTTGCTGGTCATGGAGTTTACGATCGGCCATAAATACCGGGGGTCAGCACCGCTTTCTTATGCAAGACTCAGTAAAAAGTACGAGTGGCTTGGCTGGTGGCAGGTTGCCGTATCATTTGTCATCTCAACTTATTATGCCGTAATTATTGCTTGGGCTATGTCATTTGCTGGCTTTTCATTCAGCTTAAAATGGGGAGATGATCCGGAAGGTTTCTTATTTGGAAGCTACCTTAACTTAGCTGAAGCTCCTGGCCAGGTTGGGTCAATCGTTCCAGGCGTATTCATTCCATTAGTCATTACGTGGGTTATCACACTGGGTGTTCTATTCAAAGGTGTTAAGAAAGGTATTGAGATTGCGAACAAAATCTTTATTCCTGCACTTGTTATTTTATTCTTTATTATTGTTGTTCGCGCATTAACTTTAGAAGGCGCTGCACAGGGACTTGATGCTTTCTTCAAGCCTGACTGGAGCCAGATTGCGAGCCCGAAAGTATGGGTTGCAGCCTATGGGCAAATTTTCTTCAGTTTATCCATTGCTTTCGCCATCATGGTAACATACTCAAGTTACCTTCCTAAAAAGACGGATATTACTAATAATGCCTTTATTACTGGTTTTGCTAACTCAGGATTTGAACTGCTAGCAGGTATCGGAGTATTCGCTGCACTTGGATTTATGGCTAACCAAGCTGGGGTTCCGGTCAGTGAAGTCGTTACGGCAGGTGTTGGTTTGGCGTTTGTTGTATTTCCGCAGATTATTAATGAATTCCCTGCCTTAAATGGCTTATTCGGCTCTCTGTTCTTTATCTGTCTGGTGCTTGCGGGATTATCTTCATTAATCTCTATCGTTGAGACTTTCGTTGCTGGAGTACAGGACAAATTCAAGACTTCCCGTACAAAAGCTGTTCTATTTGGCGGAGGTTTATCGGCAGTTATCTCCATCTTATTTGCTACTCAGGGCGGCTTATACTTCCTTGATGCGGCTGATTATTTCATCAACCAATTCGGTGTGGCGCTTGCCGGCCTGGTTGAGGTTGTCATTGTAGCTTGGGTGCTTAAAGAACTTAAAAACCTTCAAAACCATGCGGATAGCATGTCTGATATCCGCTTAGGCGGCTGGTGGAGAGTTTGCTTAGGCTTCATTACCCCAATCGTTTTAGGCTACATGATGGTTCAAAATATCATTACAAACATTAAGGATAATTATGAAGGCTACCCGACCAGCTTCCTGTTATATTCAGGATGGGGTGTTGCAATAGGAGCCATCATTCTGGGCTTTGTCTTCATGTCAATCAAATGGCAGAAAAATACGCTTGAAATCCCTGAAAAGAAGGAGGTATCTCAATAATGTCTGGAAGTGCAATTACAATGATGGTGGTTGGGATGCTCATTATCTGGGGCGGTCTTGCAGCAAGTATCATAAATGCCGTATCTAAAGCTAGAAAAGCTAAATAATATAAACAAAGGACTGTCCGTTTAAAAGGGCAGTCCTTTATTCATATTTATTTTTTCCTGGCTTTTATCCGATCCTGTCTTTCCCATAATCTTAAATGAGGATAGGGATCATAGGACCACTCAGTATAGCCATTGTCTTTGTAGATGCCATAATGGAGATGGGGAGGGAATTTGCCTGATGTACCCGGAGGCCCATAGCCAGAGCTTCCTACCCCTCCTATCATCATACCAGGTTCAACAATTTGTCCAACCCTGAGGTCCTTTGCAAATCCGCTTAAGTGGGCAAAATAATGGTAGTTGTTATTAATATCACGGATGCCGATTCTCCATCCGCCATATTTATTCCAGCCCTTCATTTCCACTATTCCATAGGATGTAGCCCGGACGGGAACCCCGTAATCAGCGAAAATATCGGTTCCCTCATGAATCCGTCTTCCTCCCCATCCTCTTGCGTCACCCCATGTATTTCTGTAGCTGTAATTGCTCCTCAAGGGGACAGGGAAGGCGTGATCATCAAGATCAAGGCGGCCGAACTGCTTATATATCTGGGCTTTGCCGATAATGATGCCGACAGCTTTATCACGCTTATAATAATTCCACAATCCAATTTTTAAATTTTCATGGTCTGTACCATAGGAGAGAAGGAAATTGGCAAAGGAATGAAGAACATCTTCATCACTTTTCAAGCTGGCTTTTCCGTCCCCGTCCCCGTCCATTCCTATTCCGTTGAAAAATTGAATGGATGCAGGATTCTCATCGGATGGATCTGGATTCAAGATCCCCGCCCACTCTTCAGTTTTGAAATAGATGCCTGTAATGCCTTCAGCTTTGGGAATATCCCTTCTGGATTGCCGGACATTCCGTTCATACTGATCAATCCCCGCTATGTAATACCAGGGAATGTTCGTAACAGCTTCAACTTTTTTATATAAGGTCATTCTTTGTTTATATACATCAGCTTGATTTTCCTGGGCGCTGACTGTGCATAAGGAAATCAGAAAAAACGATAAGGCCGCAGCTGCGGTAAATAAGATCCGCACGGAAATCCTCCCTTCTTTTATGGTCTGCTTATTTAGTTTGTGAGGAATAGATAATTTAATAAATATCAATTAATGGTAATACCAGAAACTTCGGCTTGTCCTCTTCAATTCATTATGATAAAGTGGCATCAGGTGAAGCCTAATCAGCTTAGTCGGAATTTGCTTATGACTGGCTTTTTTAATTGGCAAGAATGTATAAATTCTGAAATTAGATTACTGTCTAGCTCCAGCGCCTACCCCCTCGAGGTCACAAGCCCATCCTCCCCAAAAGGCAAAGGACGCCTTTCTGTGAGGCTCGTCTTGTGCTTGTCGGGGGTGAACAAGGCGCCTCCGCTTTTCTACACGTCTAGCTTCAGTCTTTTAAGGAGTGGGAAAATGAGCAAAAAAGAAGAGTACTTGCGAAAGCCGGAATGGCTGAAAATAAAGTTAAACACAAATGAAAATTATACTGGCCTTAAAAAAATGATGAGGGAAAAGAATCTGCATACTGTTTGTGAAGAAGCTAAATGTCCCAACATTCATGAATGCTGGGCAGTAAGAAGGACTGCTACGTTCATGATTCTTGGGGATGTTTGTACGCGTGCCTGCCGTTTTTGTGCAGTTAAAACGGGCCTGCCGACTGAATTGGATCTTCAGGAGCCAGAACGAGTGGCGGATTCTGTTGCACTCATGAACTTAAAGCATGCGGTTGTAACAGCGGTAGCAAGAGATGACTTAAAGGATGGCGGTGCTGCTGTTTTCGCAGAAACGGTCCGTGCCATCAGGAGAAAAAGCCCGTTCACTACAATTGAAGTATTGCCTTCAGACATGGGCGGTGTGTATGAAAACCTGAAAATGCTTATGGATGCCCGTCCTGATATTCTTAACCATAATATCGAAACAGTCGAGCGTCTGACTCCAAGAGTTAGAGCGCGTGCGAAGTATAAGCGTTCTCTTGAATTTTTAAAGCGCGCAAAAGAAATGCAGCCGGATATCCCTACAAAATCCAGCTTGATGATCGGGCTCGGCGAAACAAAAGAGGAAATTATTGCAGTAATGGATGATCTCCGTGCTCATGATGTAGACATTATGACAATTGGACAATATTTGCAGCCTTCTAAGAAACATCTTAAGGTATTGAAATATTATTCACCTGAAGAATTCCAGGAGCTGAAGGACATTGCAATGAGCAAAGGATTCAGCCATTGTGAAGCAGGCCCGCTTGTCCGCTCTTCCTATCATGCTGATGAGCAGGTAAATGCCGCATCCAAGCAAAAGCAGCTTATGGGAGAAAAGGAAATCCAGGAAGCATAAGATGAAAAAAAGAGTTCAGCGCCATCGCTGGACTCTTTTTTCAAAGTAAGGAAGTACAAAATTTAAAACGTCGATGACTGTTTCCGCTTTTCTTGGTTAACGATTTCCTGCTTTTTTGACGGTTTCTCCCAGATCATCTTTATCTATATCATCGTTTCTTTCGCCCTGCATTTCACCGTTTTCATTTTCACTCTCACTCATTCTTTCTCCTTGAGGAGATTTAAGCATTTGTTTAATTAACTGGTTAATGCCATTTTCTGCATTTCGTCCATCAGAATCAACTGTTGCATAGTTTTCAACATTTTTTCTTAATGAAGTATCATCACTTACATAGACATGATACCATCTTGGGACAACAGACATGGCCATCTTCTTCACCTGATCAGCTGTCTGATTGCGATTTTTTGTGTCCGTGTTATATACGATCAGGACTTCTTCATCTGTTACAAGAGTTGAAATATCGTCCACATTCGGAACTTCGGTGCAATATTTTCCGATAATATCTGCAACCTGCTCCCGATCAATGGCAGCATAGTGATCCGCTGAAACGTTGTCTCCCATAATTGGGCTTTTTTGATGACGCACATATCCGAAGTCTTCACCGATATTGTTTCGGCCGTTTCGGCCGTTGCCCATATCCCTATTGTATAAATCAGCACGCTGGTCATTTACATTTATGGTGTGACCGGTTTCTTCATAGATATCTTCTTTTGCGGCATTGTTTTGACAGGCAGTCAGTGCAGCGATGCTGCTGATGCCAAGAATTATTAGTGATTTTTTCACTATAAACACCTCCTCATCTATAGAATTGCCACTGCTGAATTTTTTTCTCTTAGTAATTGATGGGGAATCAGTTATAATTTAATTAGGACAAATATTGGTTTGTTTTCATATCCTGTGATTTCCAATATAATACCAGTACATATGCTTTTTAAGATGAGGTGAATAAATTGGTCTGCATTAATAACATCTGCTATGAATTGATTCATGAAGAACGGAATGGTTTCAATGAGGAAGCATTTCGAGGGAGATACAGCGAAATTTTATCCAGATATGACTATATAGTTGGCGACTGGGGATATGGTCAGCTTCGTCTCCGCGGCTTTTTCGACGATCAGAACCAAAAGGCTTCATTTGATACAAAAATAAGTACTCTGACCGAGTATCTTTACGAATTCTGTAATTTCGGATGTGCCTATTTTGTTGTGAAAAAAGTGAAAAGTTAAAAAGGGCAGGGGGGAACCCGGCCCTTTTTTGGTGCTGTCTAGCCCTTTGTGGGGGCACATACGCTTTTTTAAGTCTCTGTATATGGCGGTTCTTCATTTTTATCAGGGTCATCATGCGGCGGGTGCGCCCCTGGCATTTGCCGCGGCAAGTTCTGGTGGAGGGACTTGAACTCATAGTTGAAGGCACTATAGTAGCGCTGGCCCTCCCGCCATGGGGTGCTTTTGTTCTCTACCGGCTCATCGGCATTTCTGGGAGAGCCATAGGCACCTTCAGGCAAGTCCTCGGGAATAAGGAAATTCCTTTGCGTTTCCACATTTGAGAAATCGGTGTATGTGCGTCTTTCTTTATCGTCCATGCTATCACTCCTTAGGAAGTTATATGCAGCAGGGTCTTTAAAGAAGAAAAAAGAGAACCCAGCAAAATAGGTTCTCCCTTAGTATCTGTTTATTATCGTATATTAAACAATTTCCATGAGAAATGACTTAAGCTCCTCTGCATCTTCCTCAGAAAGCTGAAAAACATGCTCGAGATAGCCTTCTTCCTTTAAATCATCTTCCCCTATAATGGCAAATCTGCTTCCTTGGATATCAAGGACCAATTGTTTGCCATAATAGCGATCGGAACGGACAATAGCCAAATCGAATCGCTGATTTTCTCCCATAAAGCTGACAAATCTGGTTTTTGTTTCTTCAAGATCATCATATAAGAAAAAGCGTTCTGCCAAATATAACACTCCTCAGTTGTTTTATATAACCGATTATAGCATGTCCTTGTTAGGTTTATGTTCGAAGGGGATGAATCTTTTTATCATCTTTTCACCCATGAATGGCTAAATATATATTTTTTTCTATTAAAGGTAAAAATACTCAATTCAAAATATTGTGATACAATAGCTGGTAGGGTAGCATAGTAATAAAGGCTTATAGGCAATACAAAAATAAAGCTGGCACCTGAGAGGAATGAAAGGTATGGTCCACCATTACATAAAAAGATTTAAGCCTGTTGGAAATTGGGGCAAACTTATGCTTCCTTTAAATAAGATAAAGTATTTCCCTCCTCAGTTCATTATTCGTGACCCGGTTGCAGAAGGAGTAGATCTGGTGCTGAAACAAGGTTTTGAAGTGGCCGTTGCTGTTTTTAATTTTAAAAATTGGCAAGACCTGTCCGAACAGCTGGGTGAGCTTTCTTTCAGACAGTTTATAAAAAACATTAAGGAGATATTTTTGGCAGTCATTCAGCGGGAACTTGAAGATAATCAAATCATTATCGTGCATGATCATTATAGTGATGGCCTTGCCTTGATATTGAAAGTGGACCCTGGCAGGGATTGTGTGACAGAAATTGATCAAACACTGAAAAAAATTGTCAAAGAAGCTGAAAAATACATACATAATGATACACCTCATATAAGGCCTGTTATTGATGCGGGTTATATGTTTGTTGAAAAGAAGTATTACTCGTCTGTTCAGGAAGCAGTTTACAAAGCCCATCAGCATGCACTCGCAATGGCTGAAAAAAGAGTCAGATCCGAGTTTAATGAAATGATGTACAAAATAAATAAAATTGTGGCTAAAAAGGATATCAAAATGCTGGCGCAGCCGATTATTAATGTGGCTACAGGCGAGGTAAAGGCATGGGAAATGCTCACAAGAGGTCCGAGCGGCACTTCCCTGGAAAGCCCTCTACAGCTTTTTACCATTGCACGGCAGACCGGCAGCCTTTATGATCTGGAGCTTATCGTACTTGAGAAAACACTTGAACAGATAACTAAGACAGGCTGCACCCAGGATATATTTATTAACTTCACCCCGATAACAATAGGGAATGAAAGGTTTGTGAGGGATGTAAAGAAAATGCTCACCGGCTATAAAAATATTCCTCCTGAACAGATCACACTTGAAATTACTGAACGTGATCCCATTGAAGGTATTGAAAACTTTATATACAATATAAAGGTATTAAGAACATTAGGATTTCGGGTGGCTGTGGATGACACCGGTGCAGGTTATGCCAGTTTAAATTCCATAAGTGAGATTATGCCGGATATAATAAAAATCGACCGTTCCGTCATTAAAGGCATTGATACGAACAGGGTAAAAGAATCCATGCTGAAGGGTCTCCTTTTAGTGGCGAAAGAAGCGGGTTCACTGGTGGTTGCCGAGGGAATTGAAAGTGAAGGGGAGGCATCGGTTCTCTCCAGAAACAATGTCGATTTAGCTCAGGGATATTTCTACGCTCGGCCGGATACTTTAACCAAGAGCCTGAAATCTTCATAGGAGGAAGGAAGCATTATGTATTTCGTAGACAGGGAAAAGATCGAAGACACACTCAGTTATCTGGAACAGCAAATCTCCCTTTTTGAAGAAGTGAAAGAGTGGACATCCCCTATTGAAAAGGCAGCCTTGGAACGAATTGCCCAAATTATGATCGAAGCTATCCTTGATACTGGAAATACGATGATTGACGGCTTTATCATGAGGGATCCAGGCAGCTACGATGATATCGTGGATATTCTTGACGACGAAAAGGTTATCAGCAAAGAAATGAGCAATAGCTTTAAACAGTTCATTACATATCGTAAAATGCTCGTCCAAAATTACACAGACGTCAATCATGAGGGCCTAATAACAGCTATAAGCAGTCATATGCCCATGATTAAAGAGTTTCCTGGCAGGGTCAGGGAGTATCTAATCAATGAACTGGGACCGGTTTCTGCTTTTAAACCTCAATAAAGATCGGAGAAATCCGATCTTTTTCTCTGTATAGGAAACTTTAAAATGGAACTGACTCTGTGGAAAGGTTGTTTGCATCTAGCTCCAGCGCCTAGCCCCTCGGGTCATAAGCCAAATCACTCCAGAAATCAGGACAAGGAACGCTACGTCAGCGATACATCGCCCGACCAAAGATTGCTTTGGAAGGTTTCCTGCGTGATTCGTCTTATGCCTGTCGGACTTGTACAGGATGTGCTGGCTTCAACGTTCGCCACAGGACGTGGCGGTTTTTAGTTGGAGCTCATCTGATCCAGGCGCTCGCTTTTGTACCTAGGGAGCATATTAGGTTTGAATAAAGAGAAGGGCGGTGAATGTCATGCATGTTGGCGAAAATTCAACAAAAGAAGTGATCTTGGGGTTGATTAAAACAACGGGGAAACTTTCCATACTGGAAATGGCCAAAGAACTGGGAATATCAGAAATGGCCGTCAGAAAGCATATTCAGGCACTTGAAAAAGATGGTTTTATTAAATCTGCAATCCAGAGGCAAACAAAAGGGCGCCCTTCGAAGCTTTACCAGCTAACAGCAAAAAGCGAAGATCTGTTTCCGAAAAAATACAAGCAGTTAAGTGTTGAATTATTAACAGAACTAAAAAGCATGGGGCAGGGCCATTTAATTACAGAGTTGTTTTCCAGAAGGAAGAACCGCCTCGTACAGCAGTATGAGATTCAGACAGTCGGGAAGTCTTTTTCAGAAAAGCTCCAGGTGCTTGAGGACCTTCTCCTGCTTGAAGGCTTTATGCCGGAAGTGCGAATAGAGGAAGGCCAAGTCCATCTCAAAGAGTTTAATTGCCCGTATATTGAAACAGCAGAAGAATTTAGACAAATCTGCAGGTCTGAAAAAGAGTTTATCAAAGATTTTCTTTCTGCTGATCATGTTGATATCAAATCCTGTATGGCTGCCGGTGATGGGTGCTGTCATTATATAATAAAACAAGGTTAAGCGAGGACTCCGGTTCAAGGGTTTTTTACGCGAATTACTGTATTATTTATCCGTGCAATAGTGAAAAATTGCACAATTCACCACGTTCCTTTAAGATAGCTTTTATGGGCGATAGTTCAGTTAAAAAATAGGGATACTAATAAAAGCAAGATCATTTAGGAGAGATGGCTGTGAAAAAATATAAAGGATACTTAATCGATTTAGATGGCACCATGTATCGCGGGACAGTGCTGATCAGTGAGGCAGCTGATTTTGTCAATATGCTTCGGGAACTGGATTTGCCCTATTTGTTTGTGACGAATAATTCGTCCAGAACACCTGCCCAGGTAGCGGAGAAGCTTGTGAAGTTTGGCATCCCTGCTGAAGAGGGGCAGGTTTTTACAACGAGCATGGCTACTGCTAACTACATATATGAAAAGCAAACCGATGCTTCGGTATATGTAATCGGAGAAGAAGGAATAAGGGAAGCGCTGGCTGAAAAGGGGCTAAGCTTTGCTGAAGAGCATGCGGACTACGTTGTGGTGGGGATTGACCGCTCCATTAACTATGAAAAGCTATCCATCGCCTGTCTGGCTGTCCGGAATGGAGCAGCATTCATTTCCACAAACGGAGACATTGCTATTCCGACAGAAAGAGGGCTGCTTCCGGGTAATGGGTCACTAACCTCTGTCATCACTGTATCGACACAAACAGAGCCTGTGTTTATCGGAAAACCTGAATCGATAATCATGGAGCAGGCTTTAAAGGTGCTGGGAACAGCTAAGGAAGAAACCCTGATGGTTGGGGATAACTATGATACAGATATTTTAGCAGGAATGAATGCCGGTATGGATACCTTGCTTGTCCATACGGGTGTAACAACGAAAGAGTTATTAAAGGGTTATAACAAAAAGCCTGACTATGTGCTCGATTCATTAGCGGATTGGGACTTTAAATAGAAAAGGATGGAGAAAAGCTCTCCATCCTTTTTTATTCCGCATTTTCGGCACTGTGTGCCAGCCTGCTCGAAGCTGCTGCAGCGATAGCTCCTACAATATCATCGAGGAAGGTATGGCATCTTCCTGAACTCTTATCGTTCAGATCCTTCAGAATGCCAGGCTTCAATTTATCGATATACCCAAAATTGGTAAACCCGATGGAACCATATACGTTTACAATAGATAAGGCCAATACTTCATCCGCTCCGTATAAACCCTCATCTGTAGCGATAATCGACTGCAGCGGCTCTAAAAGTTTCTTTTCCTCAGCCAGCATATCAAGCTGAATACCCGTTAAAATGGCGTTTTGGACTTCTCTTTTTGATAAAACACGCTCAACATTATGAATGCAATCTTTCATTTGTAAATCGGGGTGATATTTCTCTTGGAGGAAGAACACTAAATCAGCTATATCCTGAATTTCTACCCCTCTTTCATGGAGCCATTTACGTGCTGTCTGCTCTGTAACGTTAACTGCTTTTTTTTCTTCATTCATTGGCTTCACCTTTTCTGGTTATTAAATAATTGCGTGAAAGTCCAGTCTTAGCGTAAGGTCCTGTGTTTTAGATCTTTCCACTATGTATATACCCTTTTTTTATCAAATATGCCCGATGCCGCTGAAACAGAAAAATTTCATTTCCTATATCATTTCCAAGGTACACAGTCTTATCCAAGAAAACAACAAGTTTTAAAGTCTTCTATCATATATATCCTTTAAGGATCTCTCTAAAATGAGGTGGTATAATGTTTAGAAAACTTTTGAAAGAACAATTTGGCATAGAAGCAGAGGATACGATGAGAATCGGAAAATATGATGCGTGCCGAAAGCAGGGACAGCTCTATTTGCTTGTGCCTGCGGGTCATACAGATGAAGAAGAACTCAAAGAACTGGACCAAATGGCTGAACACCTTTCCAATTGCGGGGATAGGAACATAAGCACTTTTTTGAAAACGAAGGAAGGTAATCAGTCAATTGATTGGAACGATAGCCGCTTTTGCATTCTGGTTAATCGGCATACACTGAGCAGAAAACAAAATCAGTTTGGGCGAAAGCTGGCAAAGTTCCATTACAGAGGCAGGAGCATTTCGTTTCCAGTGAAAAAAACGAGCAGAATCGGGCAGTGGAAACAGCTTTGGGAACAGCGGCTGGACCAAATGGAAAAGGTGTGGAATGAGATGCTCTTTCAAAAGCCTGAAAATGATTTTGAGAGAATGTTTTTAGAGTCGTTTCCATACTATATGGGGCTTGCTGAAAATTCTATTCAATACCTTGTGGATACAGAGCTTGATGACGAACCCGGATTGGCAGACAGCGGAACCGTTTGTCATATAAGACTAACATCGGCCACCTGGGGAGACAGTTATTATATGAAAAACCCATTTGACTGGGTATTTGATCATTCATCCAGAGATTTGGCGGAATGGACGAGAGAGAAATATTTCCATAATATAAAAACGTATCAGCCGGATCTGCGGCAATTTTTATCCGAATATCAAAGTGTAGGGCCATTATCCTCCTTTTCATGGCGGCTATACTACGCTCGTCTATTATTTCCTCTCCATTATTTTGAAACAATAGAAAATTATTATGGTGCAGATTCTGAACAGCAGAAGCTTGGGCTTCAGGAGCGCCTGCAGAAATATCTCTGGCAGTCTGATGATCATGAGCGTTTTCTGGGCGGATTTTTTGAATTTGCCGAGGTCCCCTTCAAAAAGCTCAGGATTCCTCTGGTGAATTGGATCAAGAGCTGAAAAAAGGCAGGGAAATGCCTCTTTCTTGGCGAATGGAACATAAAGCTGAGAATGTAAAGAGGGGATATTTTAATGAAACCATACGTATTTATCAGCAGGAAGCTGCCTGAAGATGTTATTGCCATTTTAAAAGAAAAGTACAGAGTTGAAATGTGGGATCGAGAAGATGTGCCGGTTCCTTACGGTGTATTCTTACAGGAGGCAAGAAAAGCAGATGCCCTTTTAACTATGCTATCAGAGCCGGTGAATGAGGAAGTTCTAAAAGCAGGGGGGAAGCTGAAGATCATAGCCAATATGGCTGTCGGCTATGATAATGTGGATGTTGAGACAGCAAAAAGTCTCGGAATCACGGTGACCAATACGCCAGAGGTATTAAATGATTCAACTGCCGACCTGACGTTTGCACTTGTGCTTGCTGCTGCACGCAGAATGGTGGAGGCTGCTGAGTTTGTGAAGAAAGGCAATTGGAAGAGCTGGAGTCCGCTGCTTTTGGCAGGGCAGGATGTGCATCATAAAACAATCGGAATTGTAGGGATGGGGAATATCGGGAAAACAGTTGCAAAGCGTGCAGTTGGATTTGATATGGAGATATTATATCACAATCGTTCGAGGAAGCCGGATGCGGAACAGGAACTGGGAGCCCAATATGTCAGCTTTGATGAATTGCTCGAACGCTCAGATTTCGTTGTCTGCCTGACTCCTTTGACAGAAGAAACAAGGAATTTATTTAACCGAAATGCTTTCCAGAAGATGAAGGACATGGCTGTTTTTGTAAATGCCTCAAGAGGGCCGGTTGTGAATGAACATGATTTATATGAAGCACTGAAGGCAGGAGAGATTGCAGCGGCAGGATTGGATGTTTTTGCGGAGGAGCCAATTGGCGAAGACCACCCTCTGCTGGAGCTGAGGAATGTAGTGGCTATGCCCCATATCGGAAGTGCCAGCATTGAAACGCGCTATGCCATGATGCAGCTGTGTGTGGAAAACATTGATCTAGTCCTTTCAGAAAAGAAACCGAAGACACCAGTCAAATAGAAGTGATGACGGCACCCCAAAGCAGGGTGCCTTTATTGATAGATAAAAAAAATAAAAAATAAAATCGCAATATAACAGTGTGTTAAGCGCTTCCACTCATTATTTTCGGAAAATTGCCTATTGTAAAAACACCGCTCGAGCCCTATAATGTCTACTATACAAATACAAATGTATTTTCATAGCGAACACTGAAGGGGGAGCTAGCGTGGAATCAATCTCAATCGGTTTATTAGGATTAGGAACAGTTGGATCAGGTGTGGTGCAAATCATTGAGAAGCACCAGGATAAACTCATGCACCAAGTCGGCTGTCCGGTTGTTGTAAAGAGAGTTCTTGTTAAAGATGCAGATAAAGAAAGAGCCGTTAAAGTGGACAGGGATCTGCTGACGCTAAATCCTGAAGACATTTTAAATGATGCTGATATAGATGTAGTAATTGAAGTAATGGGCGGCATAGAAGAAACAAGAAATCACTTAAAGAAAGCTTTGGATAATGGCAAGCATGTGGTGACGGCAAATAAGGACCTAATGGCTGTTTATGGACCTGAATTGCTGGCTGCTGCCACGCAAAATGGGTGTGACCTCTTTTATGAGGCAAGTGTGGCCGGCGGCATTCCCATTTTAAGAGGGCTGGTAGATGGTTTGGCTTCAGACAGAATTACAAAAATGATGGGAATTGTGAATGGGACAACAAACTTTATTTTGACAAAGATGAGCAAGAATGGGAGCGCTTATGAGGAAGTTCTGAAAGAAGCCCAGGAGCTGGGATATGCGGAAAGCGATCCGACTGCAGATGTGGAGGGCCTTGATGCAGCAAGGAAAATGGCTATCCTGTCAACACTTGGTTTTTCCATGAATATTGACCTTGATGATGTAAAGGTTAAAGGCATTACAGATATTACAGAAGAGGACCTGCAGTACGGCAAGCAGCTTGGATACACCATGAAGCTGATCGGGATTGCACATCGGGAGGGGGAGAAGGTGGAGGTAAGCGTTCAGCCGACTTTGCTCTCCGAGTCTCACCCGCTTGCATCGGTTCAGGATGAATATAATGCTGTATATGTTTACGGTGAAGCGGTAGGGGAAACAATGTTCTACGGACCTGGGGCGGGCAGTCTGCCTACAGCTACAGCAGTGGTATCGGATCTCGTGGGTGTCATGAAAAACATGCGTCTTGGGGTAAATGGAAAAAGCGCGGTAGCCCCTCAATATGATAAGAAATTAAAAGGTGCAGATGAAATTTATTCGAAGTATTTCTTAAGATTGCATGTCAAAGATGAGGTAGGGACTTTTGCAAACATCACATCCATATTTTCAGAGCACCATGTCAGCTTCGAAAAAATCCTGCAGCTTCCTTTAAAAGAAAAAGGGCTTGCAGAGATTGTGCTGGTTACCCACCAGGCATCTCTTAAGGATTATGAGGATATATTAGTAAGTTTAAGAGATTTACCGGCAGTCCAAACAATCAAAAGTTCGTATCGTGTGGAAGGGAGTGCCAGAGTATGAGATGGGAAGGCCTTATAAAAACATATAAAGATTTTTTGCCTGTTAATGAAAATACACCAATGCTTACCTTAAATGAGGGCAACACTCCCCTGATCAGGCTGGATAAACTCTCAAGGGACTGGGGCGTTGACCTTTATGTGAAAACGGAAGGAGCAAATCCAACAGGGTCATTTAAAGACAGAGGCATGGTTATGGCTGTTGCAAAGGCGAAAGAAGTAGGAAGTGATGCCATCATCTGTGCCTCCACCGGCAATACCTCTGCAGCAGCCGCTGCATATGCAGCCAGAGCCGGCATGAGATGTGTGGTTGTCATCCCTGAAGGAAAAATCGCTATGGGAAAGCTGGCGCAGGCAGTTATGTATGGAGCGGAAGTTGTATCTATTGAAGGCAACTTTGACCAGGCACTGGCAATGGTGCGGAAAATAAGCGAAACAGAACCTATTACTCTCGTAAACTCGGTTAATCCATATCGTCTAGAGGGCCAGAAGACAGCGGCCTTTGAAATCTGCGACCAGCTTGGTGGCGCCCCGGATATCCTTGCCCTGCCTGTGGGCAATGCAGGTAATATTTCTGCCTATTGGAAAGGGTTCAAAGAATATAATGAGCTGCGAGGCACTGGTCTTCCAAAAATGCATGGAGTACAGGCTGAAGGTGCAGCGGCCATCGTTCATAACCGTGTGTTTGAAAATCCCGAAACGATCGCCACAGCCATCCGAATCGGAAATCCTGCGAGCTGGCTCTTAGCCAATGCAGCATTATCAGAATCAAATGGGAAGATTGAAGAGGTCAGCGATGAAGAAATTCTTTGCATGTATCGTAAACTTGCTTCTTCTGAAGGGATTTTTGCTGAGCCAGCTTCATGTGCTTCGCTTGCGGGAATATATAAACAGCTTCGCAATGGGGAGATTCCGCATAAAACAAAGGTTGTGGCCATCCTGACTGGGAATGGGCTTAAGGATCCTAATACAGCCATTGATTGCAGCCCTGTGCAGCCAGTTTTGCTTCCTAATGATGAAAAAGCAGTAGCGGATCATATTAAAGGAGCCGTTCACAT
Organism: Cytobacillus oceanisediminis; assembly: GCF_004366035.1. Taxonomy (GTDB): domain Bacteria; phylum Bacillota; class Bacilli; order Bacillales; family Cytobacillaceae; genus Cytobacillus; species Cytobacillus oceanisediminis_C. The sequence goes on along the minus strand of NZ_SOEE01000008.1, from coordinate 52,736 downwards.
ATGAGCGAAGGTGAAATGGTTGTCATCAAAGTACCGGGCAGCACTGCAAATCTTGGGCCAGGCTTCGACTCGATCGGTCTCGCATTAAATTTATATTTGACGCTTGAAGCCGAGAGGGCAGATAAGTTTCAAATGATTCCTTTATCAGAGCCGCTAAGCATCTACCCTGCAGATGAATCGAATTTTATTTTTCAAGTTGCAATAGATACCGCAAAGAAATATGGAAGAGAGCTTCCAGGATGCAAAGCTAGAATTGCAAGTGATATTCCCTTAACGCGCGGACTTGGATCAAGCGCTGCAGCCATTGTAGCGGGAATTGAATTGGCTGACGCTCTTTGTGATCTTCAACTGAGCCAGTATGAAAAGCTTGAACTGTCATCACGAATGGAGGGGCATCCTGATAACGCTGGAGCTTCCCTTCTCGGAGGCCTTGTTATTGGCTGCATGTCAGAGGAAGAGGTTTCTGTTCAAAGCATTAAAAATATAAAATTTGAAGTTATAGCAGTGGTGCCAAAAGAAGAGCTCCTTACAAAGGAATCCAGAGGAGTCCTGCCTGAAGAATGGTCTTTTAAAGAAGCCGTACAGGCTGGGGCAGTCGGCAATGTCATGGTAGCAGCACTGCTTAGCGGAAATTATTCCCTGGCAGGAAAGATGATGAGTGAAGATTTATTCCACCATCCTTACCGAAAGAAAATGGTTCCCCATTTGGAGGCCATAGAGAAAGCAGCACCAGGACTCGGAGCATTTGGAGTTGCCTTAAGCGGTGCCGGACCGGCGGTTCTCTGCCTTGCTGAGTCGGAAAGTGCTTCAGCAGTGGCTGAAGGGCTTCAGCGGGCTTTCCCGGAAATGGAAATCCTTTGCCTCAAAATTGATCAGGAAGGCAGCACTGTTTTAAAAAAAAGCCTAGCTGAGCTGGAGTTCGGCCATACAGTATAAATAAAAAAAAGCGATGTCATGCCGACATCGCTTTTTGTAAGGTAAAATTAAAATACTTGTTCTACTTCGACTACACCAGGTACTTCTTCCAAAAGAGCGCGCTCAATACCGGCTTTTAACGTAATCGTTGAACTTGGGCAGCTGCCGCATGCACCAAGAAGGCGCAATTTAACGATGCCATCTTCAACATCCACCAATTCACAGTCCCCGCCATCGCGAAGAAGGAATGGGCGTAATTTATCTAATACTTCCTGAACTTGTTCAGTCATAGTCGTTTGTTCTGCCATGTGAAATCGACTCCTTTCCATATATTTATTATAATCAAATCAGTCTTAAAAATCTATTCCAAGAGCGTAATTTCCACTCACTAGGAGAATATTTATTAGGTTTGCTCTTTGTTAATGTTGTAAAATGAAGGTAAGAACAAGTTTTGCTAGGGGGAAAGAAGATTGAAAAAAGAGATTGAAATCACTGTGTATGGTGCGGAACAGCTTTGTCCAAGCTGTGTGAATCTCCCATCATCCAAGGAGACATATGAATGGCTGGAGGCGGCTGTATCCCGCAAATTTGCCAATCAGCCTTTTAAAATCGTGTATGTTGACATTCATAATCCGCCCGAAGAAGAGAACAAAAAGGAGTTCGCCTTGAGAGTGATAGAGGAGGATATGTTTTACCCGGTTGTCCTGATTGAGGATGAAATTGTCGGTGAAGGCAATCCGAAATTAAAAACGATCTATGCGGAAATGGAAAAGTACGGATACCAGGCAGTTTAATAAAAAAATGGGCATCGAAAGGGATGCTCATTTTTTTATTTGGAAAGATTGTTTATATTATCAGCTGATTCTGCTGCATTAGAGGTTAGATTCTAACTTTTTTTGACAGTAGTGATTTCACCTTTTTGTTTTCTGCTGGATATTGCAGTTTAATTTTCATCTCTCTGGCATTTATACCAGATTGATTTTATCGGTCACTTTCTTTCAAATCAATTTTTCAGCAAAGTCATGGTGCAAATATAAATTAATCTTTATCGTTATCCGCTATGGGTTAAAACATAAAAAAAAAGAGCCCGCAATGGGCCCTCTTATCCATTATGGTATTTATACATCCATAAAATCCCTGATTTTAGCAGGCGGGCAACGCGTCCTGTGATAGGGCGTTCTGCGACTAGACCGAAGCCGTGCTTCTTGCCCAATGATCCAAGAACTCCTTTAAGCTTGATTACCGGCAATGTTTCAGGGAGTTCCTCACCTTTCCAGCGTTTCAATAGGATTTGAACGATTTGCTCTGCCTGCCCTTCAGCAAGCTGGGCACTTGGTGCATGCGGAAGGCTTGCACAATCCCCGACGACATAGACATGTTCATTTCCAGGGATATTGTGATGCTTGGTTAAAACTACACGTCCTTGCTGATCCTTTTCCACATTCATATCACGAACCACTTTGTTTGGCTGGATGCCGGCGGTCCATACGATGGCATCACAGTGGATGGCTTTGTCATGATTATAAAGGGTTTTTTCTTCTACTTTAGTAATGTTTGACTGGTTAATAATTTCTACATTATGTTCTAAAAACCAATTTTCTACATATGTGCTTAATCTTTCAGAGAACGCAGAAAGTATGTGCTTCCCTCTATCGAACAATTTGACTTTCAAATCTGGACGGCTTTCATTCAATTCAGAAGCCAGTTCGACTCCGCTTAATCCTGCACCGACAATTCCAACAACAGAGCCTGGTGAAAGATTATTTAAAGCTTCATACGTTCTTCGGGATTTTTCTATTGTTTGAATGCTATATGTGTGAATGTCGGCTCCCGGGACATTATGGTATTTATCTTCGCATCCAAGGCCTATTATTATATCATCATACGAAACAGGTTCTTCGCCTTGAAGATATACCTTGTTTTCCTCGATGCTGATTTTTGTCACTTCACCGTATTTAATGGTCAATCTTTGATGTTCAGGGAAGGATACACGCACATGCTGATCGGAAATGGTACCTGCAGCAAGAGCGTAATATTCAGTTTTTAAACAATGATAAGGCACACGATCTATTAGTGTAATGGAGACATCATCAGGAAGCTGATTAGGCAAAAGTCGGGCAAGCGCCCTCATACCGCCATAACCTCCGCCAAGTATCACAAGATTTTTCATAGTATATTTCCCCTTTATGTCCGTACTGTTTACTTTCGCCGAACTCAAATAACGTTAATTAGTTATCTTAAAAAAATAAATAAATGATATTAATAACCTCAAACCCATAAAAAGTATAACGAAATTGTGTCAAAATCACAACACATATCAGCAGGAAACTTGACAATAAACGACATGAAGTGGTAAATATGTGCACTTTTAAAGGAGAGAATGGAATCCATTTCTTGCACAATTCAAGTAAAAAAGGTAGCATTAACATGGTAGAGAGGTGAAAGATGTGATTAAGCCAATCATCGAATTTTGCATCAGCAATTTGGCCAGCGGCTCTCAAAAAGCGCTTGAAAAGCTGGAAAAGGATTATGACCTGGATGTCATAGAATATGGCTGTCTTGGGTATTGCGGCAAATGTGCAAGCACTCTTTTTGCGCTTGTGAATGGAGAAGTGGTTACTGGAGAAACGCCAGATGAACTGGTTGAAAATATATATCAATATCTGGATGAAAATCCTATGTTTTAATATAGAAAAGGAGCGATTAAATTTCGCTCCTTTTTCTTGTTTCAAAGGTTAGAAAACAATAATTTGAATAACTGTCTAGCTCCAGTGCCTGCCCCTAGAGAAGCCGGGGGCGGGCAGGGTTCTTCTGCTTTCCTTAATTGGCGGCAGCTTTTTGTTCCTGTCTCATCTCATACCACCGTTCTCTTGCCATTTCAATTAATTTAGGCTCAGTGGAGCGGCTTTGCAGTTCAATTACTTTCGAAAAGTATTTAACAGCCTGTTCAGACTGATGTGTCCTTCTGGATAACTCTCCGATCAGATAGAAAATCCTCGTTTCAGAAATGGATGATCCTTTAAAATCATCAGACATATAAGACTCCGAATATTCTTTTAGAGCAAGTTTCAAAAATCTTTGTTCCTGATTATCATTCTTTATACTCCGGAAGAGCCAGGCCAGTCTGATATATAAACCAGCCATAATAATATGCTTCTCCCTTTTTAAAGTTCCGCAATAAATAGCAAGCTTATAGGTGTTGATTGCAACAGTGATGGTGCGGTCCCTGCAATAATCCTGGGGTATCCAGGCATCCACAACTTTAGAATTGATCATGTCCAGGGCTCCAGGCGGAAAATAAGGGGAAAAGTCCTCTGATTCTGAGTAGCCGCAATGAGGGCAAGTATTAATATGATATAAAAGAGGATTCATGTATTCATCAGAATAATTTGGGCAAAAGTCACTGTCATAATTAAATACCTTTACAAATCGGGAGCGGATTTTTTTTGTGGTGAAACTTTCTTTGCAGACTCTGCATCCGCAATTTTTATCATAAGTAGGCTTTAATTGCTGCATAGAATGCCACCTCCGAAGATAATGATTATGACTATTATACCATTAATCGTTTGATTTGAGGGCATAAAGAACTATTTGTTAAACACTGTTCAGAAAAGACAATAAAAAGAAAAAGCCTCTTAAGTTGAGCACATACCTTTTACTGTATATACTATTAATATAGAAGTATCCTTACATGTACAGGAGGGAATAACATGGAACAAGTTGTGGATATAACAGAAGCAGCAGCTTTGCATATAAAAGAAATGATGAAACAAAATGAGGAAGAAGATGCATTCTTGCGTGTAGCCGTTAAAGGAGGCGGGTGCAGCGGACTTTCCTATGGAATGGGGTTTGCCCATGAAGTCGAGGAGGATGATATCCAGGCAGAGCACTATGGTATCCAGGTTCTTGTCAGCAAGGAAGACGCACCCATCTTAAAAGGCACAAAAATTGATTACAAACAATCTATGATGGGCGGCGGATTCACAATAGACAATCCCAATGCCATTGCATCCTGCGGCTGTGGATCCTCTTTTCGTACCGCTTCAAATACAGGTACTCCGGAAGAGTGCTAAATACAGCATTTTACGCTTCAAGACAGTTACTGGACCAATTTCGAACTATCTCTCTGCTGCCTAATTAAAAGGACGGTCCCTGAAGGGCCGTCCTTTTCTATCGAAAACTTCGTTAACTGTCCAGCGCAGACAGCCAGTCTCCTCGATGTATCGGAGGTAAGCAAGGCGCTTCCGCTTTTCTTTATTTGCCAAACATGGAAGAGCTGTGCATCGGCTGAACTTTCGCTTTTGGATCGATGTAGGATTTTGCGTGGTTTACTGCAGTTGGCGCTTCACCGAAACCACAGGCAATAAGCTTCACTTTTCCATCGTATGTACAGATATCACCGGCAGCATATATGCCTTCGATATTTGTTTCCATTCTTGAGTTTACAACAATGGAGTTCTTTTCGATTTCAAGACCCCATTCTTTAATTGGGCCAAGGGAGGAAACGAATCCGTAGTTTACGATCACAGCATCAACATCGAATACCTCTTTTTCCTTTGAAGTAACACCTTCCAGGACGACTTGTTTGATTCCTTCGCTGTCACCGATAAGCTCAGCAGGCACATAAGGTGTTTTGATTTCGACTTTAGAGTTCTGAAGATTTTCTACACTGTGCTCATGCGCGCGGAATTTATCGCGGCGGTGAACAATCGTTACTTTTTCAGCGATAGGCTCAAGCATTAATGCCCAGTCTACTGCAGAGTCCCCGCCTCCGAAAACAACTGTTTTCTTGCCGGCGAATTGATTTAAATCATCAATGAAGTAATGCAGGTTCCTGCCTTCGTATTGAGCTGCGCTGTCAAGTTCAAGACGGCGAGGCTGGAACGCGCCATTCCCGGCAGTGATAATGATGGTTTTGGAGTAATGTACTTCTTTATTGGTTGTAAGCTTAAATGTTCCATCAGCTTGTTTCTCTAATTTTTCGACAGATTGTTCAAGTGATACAGTAGGCTCGAATTTAGCCATTTGTTCCTTAAGGTTATCAATTAATTCCTGGGCGCGGACTTTCGGGAAGCCGGCAACATCATATATGTATTTTTCAGGATAAAGAGCAGATAACTGTCCCCCAAGCTGCGGCAAGCTTTCAATAATCTTTACTGATGCTTGTCTCATGCCCCCGTAGAAAGCAGTGAATAAACCAGTTGGCCCCCCGCCAATGATGGTTATGTCATACACCTTTTGATCTTCTTTCATGCAATATCCCCCCGCGTATGTATTGAAATTCCACTCTTTATTCTAACATAAATCGTTTAAAACCTCATCAACCGAGGTAAGTATTATGAATAATTGGAAGATTTAAAATGAAGAAGGTGAATTAAAAACCCGTATATTCCCTTAAGTTTTCCTAAGATTTTTAAGTTTTTCGTCTATTTTTTTAGGCTTGAAAAACTATATGAAGTAGAATAAGATGTAATGGAGGAATAATGTTAATATTTTATGACAATTTTGTTGAGTTTTTTTGAACTAGTTCGTGAATAACATCACAAAGTTTTTTTATGTTTTTTGCTATAAAAAATATAAAGCAGTGGAAGATAAGAAAACATTAGAAAATACTTAAAAAAGGTGGAAGTGATACACTTGAGAAAGCCAAAGATTGTTATCCTCGGTGCAGGCTACGGCGGTTTGATGGTTGCAACCCGTTTGCAGAAATCTGTAGGAACAAACGAAGCGGAAATCGTTTTAGTGAACAAGAATGACTACCATTATGAAACAACATGGCTGCATGAAGCATCAGCCGGAACACTTCATCATGATCGTGTACGCTATGATATAAAAGATGTTATTGACCGCAACAAAGTTGAATTCGTTCAGGGAACTGCTCTGGAAATTAAAACAGAAGAAAAGAAAGTCATTTTGGAAAGCGGCGAAATTGACTATGATTATTTAGTTGTTTCTCTAGGAGCTGAGCCGGAAACATTCGGTATTAAAGGACTTAAGGAACATGCATTTTCTATTGTCAATGTAAATGCTGCGCGTCAGATTCGCGAGCATATTGAATATCAATTTGCTACGTACAATACAGACGCCGAGAAAAAAGACGAACGCCTGACAATTGTAGTCGGCGGAGCAGGCTTTACCGGCATCGAATTCCTTGGAGAATTGGCAAACCGTGTTCCTGAGCTTTGCAAAGAGTACGATGTGGACTACCACAAAGTGAAAATCATTTGCGTGGAAGCAGCGCCAATGGTTCTTCCTGGCTTCGATCCTGAGCTTGTTAATTACGCTGTTTCTCACTTGGAGAAAAAAGGCGTACAATTCATGATTGGAACAGCTATTAAGGAAGCTACGCCTGAAGGCATCATTGTTGGTAAGGGCGAAGATGAAGTAGAAGAAATCAAAGCTGCAACTGTTGTCTGGGCTGCGGGTGTACGCGGAAATTCTATTATTGAGAATTCCGGTATTGAAGCAATGCGCGGACGTGTAAAAGTACAGCCTGATTTGCGTGCTCCTGGCCATGATAATTTGTTTATCATTGGAGACTGCTCATTAATCATCAATGAAGAAATTAACCGTCCATACCCTCCTACTGCACAAATCGCTATGCAGCAGGGTGAAGTATGTGCAAGAAACATTACTGCTTTAATCCGCAATAAAACTGAACTTGAAACATTTACTCCAGATATTAAAGGTACTGTATGTTCTCTTGGTGAACACGATGCCATCGGTGTTGCATTCGGCAAGAAAATGGTTGGTACGAAAGCTTCATTCATGAAGAAGATGATCGATAACCGTGCTCTTTACATGGTTGGCGGGCCTTCACTTGTATTGAAAAAAGGTAAATTCAACGTTCTTTAATAAATCGGCTATCATATATAGTAAAGGGATGGACTACCTAGTCTGTCCTTTTTTTAATGGACAAATTTTCGTGATAGAATTAGTTAAAAAGGAGGCTATAGGATGGGAGTGGAACATAAACGGGGAAAGGTATGGCTGGCGGTTTCAGGGCTCGTTATTTCACCCGAAGGGTATTGGCTTGTCGTTAAAAAGAAATATGGAGGCCTTAAAGACAAATGGTCTCTGCCTGCCGGATTTGTCGAGTCGGGCGAAACAGTTGATGAAGCTGCAGTTCGGGAAGTAGAAGAAGAGACAGGGATTAAATGTTCAGTGAAAGGCTTACTTGGATTGCGAACAGGTGTGATCAAAGGGGAGGTCAGCGATAATATGGTTTTGTTTTTGCTGGCAGCCGAGCCTGGACAATCATTAAAAGTTCAGGAAAGTGAACTTTTTGACGTGCAGTATCGCGATCCAAAAGAGCTCGCTGATGACCCGGATGCGTCAGTTCTTTTAAAATACATATTGGATCCTTCTGAATCCTCCATAAAACCTTTAATTAACGGCATTAATCCCGGAGATACTTTCGGATACACAGCATATAAATTATTTTTATAATTTTCTGAAATTTTGAGATAAAACGAGAAATAAGAAGAAAACAATGCTTGTATGCGTTTCCAACGACGGTTTTTCATGAAATATGGTGCTTTTCATTTCTTCATATCCTTGGTATATTATCAGAAAATTCAGTTGAAAAATTCAAAAGGAGATGGATGAAATGACAGCTAAGAATTATGAAAATAAAGAGTGTATGTATTGTTCAGGGAAAGGGTATTTTCAATTATTGTTAGGTGGATCTGAAACCTGCAGCTGCTGTGGCGGTACAGGAAAGAAAAAGGAATAAACCAAAAACTTCGCGGAATGCGAAGTTTTTTCTTTTCAAAAGTTAAATAACTGAGCAGCCTATCCCCTCGAGGTGCCGGGGGGTGGGCAAGGCGCTTCCACTTTTTAATTAGCGGGCATGCTGGCACCACCCGCTTTTCTTGTTGACTCCCCAATCAACATTAAAGTACACTAAATATTGATGTGCTAAGGGAGGAAACAAGTTCATGCAAATGACGATTTTCGTTTTGCCTATTTCGATGCTTCTATTTTTTGTGCTGTTTTTTGGGATAGGTTTTATATTAAATATGTTATTAAGAATGTCTTGGATCATGGCTATTATTTATCCTATTATCGCCATCTTTATCATCGATAAAGTTCGTTTTATTGAGTATTTTCGGGACCCGTGGGAATCGTTTTCCAGTCTTGGCGCTGAATTATCCAGCCTTGCTCTGGCCGACATCCTCATATTAAGCAGCGGAATGGCAGGCGCCATCGTTGCCGGAATTACCATTAGGCTTCTACGTAAAAAAGGATATCGGATGTTTTAAATTTGTTGTGAAATCTCTGCTGGCGGCAGGGATTTTTTATTTTTTTGATTAGTGTGATCAAATCGCCCAAGCCTATGGTATTACTGGCTTAAGCCTGTCTGGAAATGGATGCCCGGAGGCTTCTGCTCCCGTTAGTTATGAATATTTCTCTCAAAGATGGGAAATGAATAACTTTGGGAGGAGTGTAATAGATGAGCAAATTAAAAATATGGATGAAACGTTCAGTAATGTCAGCCTTATTTGCAGGTGCATTATTGACAACCTTCCATTCGATTTCCGGAGTGGAAGCCCGATCAATTGTTCAGCTGCATCAAAGTGATGCTGAACGAGCTGGCGAAGATGGAAATTCAAAGTTTGACCATACATTAAAATCGGTTGGCGTAGCATTTAAGTTTTTGAAGCAGGCAGTGAGTCTGGAACCTAAGATTTCTGCGAGTGAAGCTGTGGCAATTGAACAGCCACCGACACTGGAAGATTCGATTGACTGGTCGCAGTATCAGAAAAAACAAGTAATAGCTACTGGATATACGGCATTTTACGAGTCGACAGGCAAAAATCCGGATCACCCGTCCTTTGGCATTACATACTCAGGGGTTAAAGTTAAAAGAGATTTATACTCTACAGTTGCAGCAGATTTAAATGTTTTTCCGATTGGAACGATCCTGTTTGTCCCGGGTTATGGATATGGTGTTGTAGCCGATAAAGGCGGTGCCATTAAGGGGAATAAATTGGATCTCTATTATGAAACGGTTGATGATGTTTATAATAACTGGGGAAAGAAAACACTCGAGGTTTACATCGTTGAAATGGGCGATGGAACCCTGACCGAAGAAGAATTAAAGTTACTGAATGAAAATGAATCCATGCAGGTATTTAGACAGCAATATATTAAATCTGAGAAAAAATAAATACGGAATGCAGGCAAATCCGCGGGAATAATCGGATTTGCCTTTTTATTTTTACATCATAGAAAATGCCTGCGGGTGGATTTTTTTAGCTAATTTTATGGCTCCTTCAATCAGCCGAGGTGAAGGCCTGCAAAAAAGTTCTTCTTCCAGAACCAGAATTCTGTTCTGCTTAACTGCGTCCATTTCACTCCAGCCTGGACGTTTCAGGACAAGTTCTGGATTTATCTTTTCTCTTCTGACACCGACCCAGGCGAGACAGACATAATCCGGCTGCCGATTCAGGACATCCTCCCAATCGGTCTGGACACTCGCAAGCTCAATGTCCCTGAATAAATTCATTCCACCGGCAATTTCACTGATTTCCGTCAGCCAATTGACCTTGCCGGGTGTAAATACGGGCTTAGGCCACCATTCCCAATAGAGGCTTGGTTTTTTTTCAATCCTGCTTGAGATGAGCTTAAGTGCCTCTATTTTTTCCGCAAACTCTTTAGCAGCCAAAATGCCTCTTTCAGGCTTACCGATTTTTTCAGCAGCAAGAATCAGGTCCTGTTCAATATCTGCCAGGCTTTGAGGATTTAACACAATGTGGGGAATCTGCCTTTTTTCAAGCTCCGCTACATTTTTTTCCATGCCGGGAACACTAAGGGATGCCAGCACAAGATCAGGCTTCAATTCCTCTACTTTGTCCATATTAATAGACAAGTCAGGGCCCAGCCGGGGCAGAACGGATATTTGGTCCGGCCAATCGGAATAATCGTCCACTCCTGCGAGCATATCAGTAAATCCCAAGTATTCCACTAATTCCGTGTTGCTTGGGCATAAGGAAAGGATTTTCACTATAAATCACACCTTCAGGAAAATAAATAATGAAGTGCTAAAGTCAATAGGATTCCAGTCAGGCCGCCAAATAGAACTTCTATCGGCTTATGGCCAAGCAGCTCCTTCAATTCTTTCTGTTTTTCTTGGCCTTCTTTCTTCTGCCATGTCTTTGCTTCTTCAACAAATTTATTGAAGTCGGCTACAAGCTGGTTTAATACAATCGCCTGTTCACCAGCCTGACGTCGTACTCCGGTAGCATCAAACATTGTGATAATGGCAAATACGGCTGAGACAGCGAAAACAGCGGATTCCATTCCGGTCTCTAATGCAACTCCGGTTGAAAGGGCAGTTACTGCTGCTGAATGTGAGCTGGGCATTCCTCCAGTACTTGTCAAAAGGGACCAATCTACTTTCCGGGTGGCAATAAATTGAATGGGCACCTTTACAAATTGGGCAAAGAAGATGGCTGCCAATGCAGACCATAAAGGAAAATTTGTCAATAATTCCATATGAGACCACCTCATGAGTTGTAAGATACTCCCGCTGCAGCTTCAAATAGGCATTTTTTAAGGAACTGCCGAAAGCTATACTAACTAATATTCTCCAACAGATTGTTCCTTCCTGCAAGCTGATCTATTTTAAGTTTTTGTTAAACGATGCTTTTTTTGAAAATACGAAGTTGCTGTCAGGGAAAGCAAAAGAAGCCACTCAAAGGCATTAACTGCTGCTGCACTTTCAATTGGAATATCAATGGCGCTTCCGATAATCATCAATACAGCTCCGGCAAAAAACCAGAACCAGCCCTGTTTGCGCCAAATAACAACAGATGCCGCCAGCAGCACAGCAGATACGATCAGCACCATAATGGGAGGGCTGTCTGGTGCCTCTGTATCTGAATAGCTAAGAACACCATATTCCCACCTTGCTTCCAGTTTAAGTCCAAATACCTCAGAAGAAAGTTCCAGAATAATTAATCCTGCAGTAAGCAAATAAGCAATCCATTTAAATGTGCCTGTTTTGGCCCATTCTAAATCTGCTTGTTTTAAAGTATTCCAGGAGTATAGAACAAGCAGCGGAGTGAAAAAGGCATGGATCCAAAAACGGGCATAATTCAGATGCTTTAAAGTATTGCCCTCCCCGATAAAACGGCCAGCAGCCAGAATTCCGTTATCGTAAATTAATCCGAGAAGTACAGGAAGCAGGAAGACAGCACTAATGAGGCCACTGTCCCTGACAGTGCTTAGCGCCCAGAAGAACAACAGGATATTTCCTGCTGAGAAGGCGGCAAATAATAGAGGATCCATAACATTCTCCTTTCTGTCTCTATTTTCTTTACCCAATTATTAAAGAATATACTTAAGGATTGTATGTATAGGATAATCTCTATTCTTTTTGTTAAAATGAAAGTGATAGGAAGTCCAGAACATGGGGTGGTTTCATGGAAGATTATCCTCTTGAATACTACGAATTCTTTGTCAGCTTCAATGAAGGTGACTATTACACATGCCATGATCTTCTAGAGGAAATGTGGATGACGGACAAAGGAAATTTATTTCTGAAAGGCCTTCTGCAAATGAGTGTCAGCATCTATCATTATGAATACGGCAATGTCAAAGGAGCAAGACTGATGATGCAGGCGGCGCAGGAATACTTGCAGTCTTACCGGCCTAAACACTGGGGGATTAATCTTGAGCATGTGTATGGGTTTATTGAAGAATGCCTTTCTATTTTTCCGGAAAATATCGATCGGCTGCCATTTGAAATGATAGAATCCCTTCCTAAACTGCCGCAGCTGGTGCTATATTTGGAAGATTAGCACAAAAATAGAAACGCCATAAAATTAGATAGTCGAAATAATTCAGTATTTTCGATATAATAAGATGAAAAAGATATTATGGGGGTGCCAGAATGTTTTCAGTAAAGAAAGAATTTGACTTCTCAGCCGAACAGGAATGCCTGATCGTTGGTGTCTTCGATAAACCAGCCAGGTTTGAAGGTGTACTGTCCCGTGCAGATGACCAATTTGACGGCCAGCTGACAGAACTGGTCAAAAGCGGGGATATTTCTGCCAAGAAAAAAGCCATTGCAAAAATACATACTTTTGGAAAAATTGGGGCCAAACGATTAATTACAGTAGGCCTTGGAAAAGAAAAAGAATTCAGCTTTGAAGGATTGCGTGAAGCATTGGGCAGGGCATTTAAGGAAGTGAAATCGTCCAAGCTTCAAAATGCGGGTGTTTATCTTGATACATTTATCGGAGGAAATGTAGATGCGCTTGATGCAGCCCATGCAGCCAGCGAGGCGTTTGCGCTTTCCACCTATAAGTTTGAAGATTACAAACAGAAATCGAATGAACCCGAAAAAGATATTGAAAGTATTGCTGTTTATTGCGAAGCCGCAGAGGAGGAAGAGGTAAAGGCTTCCCTAACAGTAGGGTATGCACACGGGAAAGGAACGAACTCAGCCCGTACATTGGTCAACCTGCCAGGTAATATGCTGACCGCCACTGATCTGGCAAATTACTCTTCTGAACTGGCATGGAGATACGGATTTGAAGTGGAAATACTTGAAAAAGAGGATATGCTTAAACTGGGGATGGGTGCTCTTTTGGCAGTTAATCAGGGATCAGCAGAGCCTCCTAAGATGATTGTCATTAAATATCAGGGCAAGGAAGAATGGAAGGATGTCATCGGCCTGGTGGGCAAAGGGATTACCTTTGATACAGGAGGCTATTCCATTAAACCGAAGGATGGCATTGTCGGGATGAAAACCGATATGGGCGGTGCGGCGGCTGTGCTTGGCGCAATGGAAGTCATAGGCGAACTGAAGCCTGAACAAAATGTTGTCGCTGTTATTCCTTCAACAGATAATATGGTGAGCGGAACAGCGTTTAAGCCGGATGATGTCATCACATCCATGAGCGGGAAAACCATTGAAGTTCTTAACACGGATGCAGAAGGGCGTCTGGTTCTTGCTGATGCAGTAACATATGCAAAGCATCATGGAGCGGACTACCTGGTGGATGTTGCAACTCTGACTGGAGGTGTCATTGTTGCACTGGGGGAAGAAACAACAGGTGCATTAACCAATAATGAAGAGTGGTTTGAGCAGGTGCTGGAAGCATCCTATGAAGCTGGCGAACCAATCTGGCGCCTGCCTCTTTTTGAAAAAGATAAAGAAAGAATCAGAAGCAGTAAAGTTGCGGATCTTAACAATTCACCAGGACGTGCCGGCCATGCCATAATGGGCGGAGGATTTGTCGGTGAATTTGCCGAGAACACACCATGGGTGCATCTTGATATTGCCGGTACAGCCACAACAGCAAAAAGCCATGATCTTGGACCAGACGGCGCTACAGGCGTTATGGTGCGTACATTGGCACTGCTGGTTGAAAGATTTGAAGCAAAATAATGATGAATTCAGAACTCTGGAGAGATCCGGAGTTTTTTTTATGCAGTTTTTAGCTAAAATTCGCATTGGAACGGTAAGAAATGAGTTTTACCGGCTGGTTAACCCGAAATAACTGCCAAAACCCTCATCTTACCGGCCAAGATCGGCAATTTACCGGCCCAATTCCTAAAAAATACCGGCCAAAGCAGTGTCTGGCGTAAACTCCCATTTCTGAATCTGCCCGAAATCATTGACACGAAAAGTGGAAGTATGATAGTTTTATATTTGTATTTTAGTTCTCTACCGATTTAGCAGAGTAAAGTATAATGAAACATACGTATAGAAAGAGGGTATCATCATGAATGCAGTTATACTTGCAGTTTTAATCATGCTTGTTCTCAGCCTTCTGCGTGTCAATGTTGTTCTTGCCCTTGTGGCTGGCGCATTGGCAGGCGGGCTGGCAGGCGGTTTAAGCATAGATAAAACAATAGAAGTTTTTTCAAATGGGCTCGGCGGCAGTGCAGAGGTTGCATTAAGTTATGCGTTATTGGGCGGATTTGCCTTAGCCATTTCCGCAACCGGACTTCCGAATCTATTAGTAGAATGGGTCCTGGCAAAGGTCGGAAAAAACGGGGAATCCAGAGGGAAAACCTTATCAAAGGCACTCATCATATTTTCCATTTTATTAATGTCTATTTTTTCTCAGAATCTGATTCCAATTCATATTGCGTTTATTCCGATATTAATTCCGCCTTTATTGAAGGTTATGAATGAGCTCCAGATGGACCGCCGGCTGATAGCATCTGTATTGACATTTGGTTTGACAGCTCCGTATATTTTGCTTCCTGCGGGATTTGGACAAATTTTCCAAGGGATACTCGCTGAAAATATGGAGAATAGCGGGCTGGCAGTAGAAATGGCAGACATCCCGAAAGCCATGCTTATTCCTGTTGCCGGCATGGCAGCTGGTCTTATAGTTGCATTATTTGTTTATCGTAAAAAAAGGGATTATCGTCCATCAGAATTAATGGAGACAGAGAAAGGCAATTATTCAAAAAAGGGCATTATTTTTGCTTTCATTGCGATTGCAGCAGCTCTCATTGTGCAGCTGCAGCTGGATTCAATGATCTTTGGGGCGCTGACAGGTATTTTCGTTATTTATATCAGCGGTGCTATTAAATGGAACGAGGCAGATCAGCTTTTAACAGAGGGCATGAAGATGATGGCATTTATTGGATTTGTCATGCTGGCTGCATTTGGATTTGCCGATGTATTAAAAGAAACTGGCGATGTTGAAAGCCTTGTTGAACAGGCAGCCGCAATCATTGGCGATAATAAATCACTTGCAGCATTGCTTATGCTTCTAGTCGGCTTACTTGTTACAATGGGGATTGGGTCTTCATTCTCAACCATCCCGATTATTGCAACGATATTTGTGCCTCTTTCACTAGAAGTTGGCTTCAGCCCGATGGCAACAATTGCTCTAGTAGGGACAGCCGCGGCTCTTGGAGATGCCGGTTCGCCTGCATCAGACAGCACATTGGGGCCAACAGCGGGCTTGAATGCAGATGGACAGCACAATCACATCTGGGATACTTGTGTACCAACATTCCTTCACTACAACATTCCGCTCATCCTGTTTGGATGGCTGGCGGCAATTATCTTATAAATGTAAGCAGCTTCCATAATGGGGCTGCTTTCTCTTTGCTTTTATCAATCCATCAAGTAGGGTACGATAAAGGAAAAAGAACAGAGGTGGCTTCAGTGTATTTTGGAAAAATCAGAAAACAGACCTCAAGCCGGGTACCGCCAAATCAAAATGTGACGACTGCCTTTCCTGTACTGCACTATGGAAATGTACCGCACTATAAGGATATGCAGGAATGGAATCTGCAGATATTTGGGGAAGTTGAAAAGGAATTATCCTTTTCGCATGAGGAGGTAATGAACCTTCCTCAGACACAGTACAAAAATGATATCCACTGTGTTACGGGCTGGTCAAAGCTTGATAATGTTTGGGAGGGAGTCTCCGCCGCTGAAATTGCCAGGCAGACAGTTGTAAAAGAAACCGCCCAATTTGTAATTCTCCATGCGGAAGAAGGGTGGACAACGAACCTTCCCATTAAAGATTTTTTAAAAAGCACTAGTCTGCTTGCCCATACTCATAACGGTGAGCTCCTGACTCCGGAGCATGGATTTCCACTAAGGGCTGTGATTCCGCATCTTTATTTTTGGAAAAGCGCAAAGTGGATTAGAGGCATCGAGTTTTCTGAAACTGACAAACCTGGTTTTTGGGAGAAAAATGGCTATCACAACTATGGTGACCCCTTCCTTGAGCAGCGATTCAGCTGGGATGATTAATAAACATAAAAGCGTTACAATGCCGTAACGCTTTTATGCCTTAAAATCCAAATAGCATAGTAAAAATATTTTTCTTTTTTAATTTCTTCCTGGGTTTCTCCTGATCAAAAACCAAAAGGGTGTCAGCGGGGATGCTTCGGCTCTTTACAGCTGTCCTAGCTTCAAGAACGTCAATCCGCTTAAGCAGGCGTGCATTCTCCTTTTGCAGCTCTTCTATTTCACTGCGGTGCTGCAGCAGCTGATAGGAGACAACATCATCCGCTTTTCCGTTCAGCCGCTGCTCAAGCTCGCTGATCTTCAAATAAATTTTCTCCATGGCTGGTTCAGCTGTTTCCCCTTGGACCGTACCTTTTCTGGCCTTTTTGCCATTTACCGTAACGTCCTGCAATATAATCCCCTGGTTCAGCTGGTCCTGCACCTGCTTTAGCAAGTTAATGTCTTCTTCGGTAAATAAGTAATGGCCTAATTCATTCCGTTCCGTCCGGAGCTCCAGTTGTTTAACCCATCGCTGAATAGTGCTAGGCGAAACTCCTAACAATTTGGCTGCAGCACTTGTATTCATTCTGATCCCCTCCCGTTTTCACAATTGATTCTATCCGGATAACGGAAAGTCCTTCAAGCTGACAAAACAAGTTTTCTTTCGGCAAAGAAAGTGCGGATTTTACATTTTTTTATCATCCTGATTTCCTTCTTTTGAATTCAGATGTAAACATTTTTCTGTCATCCAGCCTATTGTTCCTCCAATAAGGGCACCGCCCATTACATCGGAAGGGTAATGGTGGCCTGCCCAGATACGCGCGAAACCTGTAAGAGATGAAACCAACAGCAAAATACGGCCTATAAATCGATTGCCGTAAAAAATGACGATAGAAGCAGCAAACGACACTACTGTATGTTTGCTTGGAAAACTGGAATCTTTTTTGGCTGGGATCAATATGCCAACCTTGTTTTTTATGAAGGGGCGGGGCTTAAAATAACAAATTTTAATGATCTTGTTAACCAGGATAGCGATCAGGGAAGCTATAGCAGCTTTTTTTGCGGCTGTTTTGGAGGGACCTTTTGCCAGCCACATGCATGCCAATACGAATAAAAATAAATACCTTGCCCTATTTGATATAAGAATCATTAAAAAGTCCATGAAAGCAATACGTCCGGACAACCGGTTGATTGCCTTAAAAATCTTCATGTCCATTATTAGTCTCCTTCTGTTCTTGTCATTGGGCAGATGCCTCTCTCAGGCGCTCTTTTTGGAGGGGACTTCTGCCTTTTGTTCTTTTTTTATTATTTGCAACTCAGAACTTAAAAACACAATTTAGTAAAGATATTAAAATTAATAAAACCATGCAGCAATTGCATGGTTTTAAAAGCTATACATAGAATAAGTCTTTAAACACAAATGAAGCAAAACCCATATAGGCACTGATAGTGTGGTCACTTATAATATAACTTGGATAATTCCATAAAATCATTAAGATACCTCCTTTAAAAGTGAATCCCCTGCAGAGACAGGGGAATTTGAATATTATATTTGTCCTGAGCGCGACGACAGCCATTTGTCCAGATAGTCAGGAACTTTTCCTTCAGAAGTAAGATTGGCATGCCCCCCCTGAAGCAGATGGAAAGTTTTATCAGTACTTGAAGTCAGGTTCATGATAGGAAAAATCTGTTCTTTTGGGACAAGGCGGTCATGATCCGAAGCGACAGCGAGTAAATTGGCTTTGATATTGCTTAGCACCGCCTTCCTTTCACCGACGGTTAATGTGCCATTCACAAGCTTGTTTTCTTTCAAAAGATCATGATTAATTTGCTTTAGTGCTGCCCCGGCAAATGGAATATGGCCATCGGTCCAGTGGCTGAAACGTTTCCACCGGGAGGCATATGCTTCATCGTCAGCCCTGGCCAGAAGCGACAAATAAGGGGAGTAATAAATAGGTGAAGTAAATAGCCGCATTCCTGATTTGATGGCAAAGGGGGGTATAAGTCCCCATGCTTCAAAAATGGAGTCCAGGCTGCCTTCTCCATTCCGCAATTCTTCTGCCCATTTATCAAAGACAGGTATGATGCTGAAGTCAACTGGTGCGACTGACAATACTAAGTTTTTGACTGGCTCATCCGCAATGGCCGCATAAATGGCTGAAAAAGTGCCGCCAAGGCAAAAACCCATGACGGTTATTTCTTCTGCTTTGGCGTGATATAAAGCTCTTTTTACCCCCTTTTGGATGTATTCAGTAATATAGTCGTCCATCGTAATCTCTTTGTCCTCATAACCCGGAATCCCGAAATCCAGCAAGTAGACATCGTATCCGCTGTTGGTCAGAGCCTCAATTAAACTGTTCTGCGGACCAAGATCTAAAATAAAGGGCTGATTGACGAGCGAATATACAAGGAAAACCGGAATTTTGTATTTTTTACTGGAAGGGGCATAGTGCCAGAGTGTAGCCTTATTTCTTTTCCAAACTGCAGTCCTTGGAGTTGAATTGGTGTCCGGATCGGGCTGGAGAATGGTCTTAAAGAATCCATTCAGTTTTTTGGAAGCGGTATTATGTTCCATTTATTTTCCCGCGCTTTCACTGCTGCTGGAAGATTCCGATTCCTGATTCAGTGACTGCGTTAAATCAGATAGGACTTGAAGAATATTATCTGGGTCTGCTTGAGAATTTGGGGCAGGGCTGCCAAGTGCCTTTTTTATTTCCTCTACTGATTGAGCCAAAGCCATGACTTTTTCGTCAATCAGGTCCATTTTTTCTTCAGCCTGCACAGTTAATTTCGCTGCATTTGCTACGTCAGTTTTGGTAGGGAAATTAAGAGGGATGGATAGTGTCTCAATGGCTTCCTGGAGTTTTTTCATGCTTGCTGCGGTCACCTCGGAACGGGTGATTAGATTTTTAAATATTTCTTCCTTGTTAATAGAGTTCTGAATGGATTCATTCAGTTCTCTTTCCACTTTTGTCCCTAACTTTTTTATTGCCTGTAATAAGGCTTCAGTATGGTTAATAGACATAAACATTCTCCTTTCTATGAAGTCAACCAGGAAATCAACGGGCTTAGAGGGATACTGTCATTCCTCCATCTACGACTAAAACCTGTCCTGTCACGTAATCAGATGCATTGGATGATAAAAAGACAGCTGCTCCTTTTAAGTCATGTTCATTTCCAAATCTTCCGGCAGGAATTTTTCCAAGAATAACTGGACTCGATTTTTCCAGGACCTTTGTTATTCTGGTAGGAAAGAAGCCTGGAGCAATAGCGTTCACTTGAATGCCGGCAGGTGCCAATTTTACAGCTAAATCCTTTGTAAGTGCGATAACAGCTCCTTTACTTGTACTGTAGGCAATTGCATCAAGAAATGCGGAATGAGTACCTCTCATTCCATTTACAGAAGAAATATTAATGATTTTGCCGCTCCCCTGCTTCGTCATCACTTTTGCCGCAGCCTGTGAAAATAAAAACAGCCCCTTTAGATTCACATTCATGACTTTGTCCCATTTATCAGCAGGCAGTTCAAGAAATGGCGCAACCCAGGATGTCCCGCTATTATTAATGAGAATATCGATGCTTCCAAATGTCTCTAGGGTCTTGCTGATGACCATTTGAATGTCTTCCTCATTGGTTATGTCACATTCAATCGCCAGAGATTTAATTCCCTTTGCTTCAAGGCCTTTTCTGACATGCTCACATGCTTCAATGCTGCGTGAGCAGATGACAACATTTGCTCCTGCTTCCCCAAGTGCATTTGCCATTTGCTCGCCTAGTCCTCGGCCACCGCCTGTCACAATAGCTGTTTTATTGCCTAAATGAAATAACTCGTTCAAATCCATCGTTATCCCTCCCTTAGTCTTTTTAAAAATGTATCCTTCTGAATAAAATAGACTTCGATATAGTATAGACAAGTTGACCCCATGTGGTGCTAAAATTGTATATTTGCCTTGTCCCAAATGTATAAAGAAGTTATAAACAGAAAAGGATGGATAACATACGAGGAGGGAGGCTTAAAAGGTGGAAAGGGAGCAAATAGAGGATCTTTTTGAAGAAAGCGGATATCACGGTTTAAACAGCAAACTTGCCTATAAAGTCTGGATGACCGGGGTATGGGATGAAGAGGATGAAGACAAAATAGAAGCTTTTATAGATGCTTATTCTTTTGAAGGAGAAGGAATATTAACTGACGATCTTCTCTATCACTATCGAATATTTGCCTATATTCATGGGAAAAATGAAAGTTCGCTATTTCAGCGGCAGATATTTTAGGAACACAGCTAAAAAAAACAAACACAGATCAAGGACCTGTGTTTGTTTTACATTTACAAAATAAGAAAGAATAAAACTTTGAACTTCGATAATTGTCTAGCCCCAGGCGCCATCAGCGATAAGCAGGCACCTTCCGCTTTTTTTATCAGCCAGCATTCTTAAGCTGCTTATTGGCTGCCTTATAGTGATTTTCAAAGAATTCATTAGTATCTTTAACAACCACTTTGCTTAAAAGGATTAATGCAATTAAGTTAGGAATCATCATTAATGCATTTGCCATATCTGCGAAAGCCCAAACGGTCGTTAAGTTGGCAACCGCACCGATGCCAGTCGCTAAGATGTAAATGGCACGGTACCCCATAATTCCTTTTGTGCCTACCAGGTACTCAAAGCATTTTTCACCGTATACATACCAGCCGACGATTGTTGAGAAACCGAAGAATATAACAGAGAATGCAACGATATATTCACCTGCTGTTCCAAGAACATGGGAAAAGGCTGCACTTGTTAATGCCCCGCCGTCAAGGCTGCCGTCATGCGCCACTCCAGAGATCAATCCGCCAGTTGTGTCCCAGAAACCAGTCATGATAAGTACCAGTCCAGTCATCGTACAAACAACGATTGTCACAATAAATGTACCAGTCATCGCAACCAGAGCCTGTTTTACAGGGTGGTCGGTCTTTGCGTTGCCTGCGATAAGCGCTGCTGTACCAAGACCGGCTTCGTTAGAGAAAATACCCCTTGAAACACCATTCTTGATTGCTTCAGATACTACAACACCGACAAAACCGCCAGTCGCTGCAACCGGATTGAAGGCATAGTGGAAGATAGTCTGGAAACCAGGGATGATTTGATCATAATTAACGGCCAGAATAATTAAAGCACCGCCAATATAAAGCACCGCCATGACTGGTACAAAAAATCCAGCAACAGTACTAATACGCTGAATGCCGCCAAAGATGATTAAAGCAGCCAGTACAGCAAGAATGGCACCTGTAACCCAATTATTAACTCCAAAAGAAGTATCCATAACGGCTGCAATCGTATTCGATTGAACACTGTTTCCGATGCCTAGTGCTGCAAAAGCGCCAAAGACGGCAAATGCTACTGCAAGCCATTTAAACTTTTTGCCAAGACCGCGTTCTACATAATACATTGGTCCGCTGGAGTACTCGCCATTTGCATTTTTTACACGGTATTTCATTGCCAGCAGCGCTTCCGCATATTTGGTTGCCATTCCCAGCAGACCAACGATCCACATCCAGAAGATAGCTCCTGGTCCGCCAAGTGTAATCGCAGTGGCAACACCGGCGATATTGCCATTGCCAATGGTTGCTGCCAGTGCTGTCATAAGCGCCTTAAAGTTACTGACATCGCCCTCATCATTAGATGAAGCCTGTCCTTCTTTGGTAAAGCCTAATTTAAATGCATATATCAGCCTTCTGAATTGAAGGCCTTTCAGCATGAATGTTAAAAGAACACCAGTACCAAAAAGCAAAATCAAACTTGGTGTGCCCCAGAGCACCCCGTTAATTTTATTAAGCGTCTCAAGCATAAATTCGTCGCCTCCCAGATGTTAACGCTTTCAATTGCTGTGAATAAAACTATTAATATATGATTTTTTTTGTGAGCATTTCCTATTGTAAAATTATCTGAATATAACTTCAAGTCAAATTTAAAAAGTAAAACTATTAGAAATTTTTTAAAAAATATGTCAGGTAACGCTCGAATTTTGCCGTATGGACTTGATGGCTTTGGTAGAGTACAGGGAGGACCTGAGGTATAATATAATAGGATACAAAAAGTTAAATGCCGTTTAAAGGAGTTTTACGATTGGGTGATGATAAATTGGAAAAAGATCCGTTTAAGAGGGCATTTAGTGATCTGGAGGAATTGGTAGATAAGATCCGCGATGTCCTGGAATGCCCTGTTACAATAGAGGATGTTAACCATCGCCTGCTGGCCTATAGTACACATGATGATCAGACAGATACCGCGAGAATCGCAACGATTATCAGCAGAAAGGTTCCTGAAAAAGTGATTAATCGTTTATGGAAGGAACGTGTGATTCCGCAGCTGATGCAAAGCGGGGAACCGCTTAGAATCTCTGAAATAAAGGAAATAGGACTTGGAAATCGAGTAGCCATTTCCATACGCAATCATAATGAAGTACTAGGCTACATATGGGCAGTTGAAGAAGAAACCTTCTTGACAGAAAGCAAGCTGGACCTGCTGAAGCTTGCTGCGCAGTCTGCAAGGACGGAAATGCTGAGATTAAACGCCCAAAAGAAAAAAAGAGCTAAGGGATACCGGGATTTTTTCTGGGAGCTGTTAACCGGCCATTTCCATAGCCATGCTGAAATTGCAGAAAGGTTTGACGAGTTAAGCATTAAACCGCCATCGCCGTTTGCTGTACTTGTCTTTAGGTTTAAAGAAGAAGTTACCTCTAAAATAGAACAAAATATCATTTATCTGATTACGACGAGCCAAAAGGTTCATATCACCTTTCATGCAGCGATGGGAAATGAATTTATTATTCTGGCAGCGCCGCCGGATCCTGCTTTTTCTGAAAGTGCTTTTATAGAATTTATCCATTTTTTCATCGATCAAATGAAGACGCGGTTCAGCATTGATCATATTAGCGGGGCAACTGGAACAACTTATCAACACTATGAAAAAGTTGAAAAAAGCTATCAGGAGGCACTGCAGGTCCTGCGTCTTAAAGAACAATTTCCCGAAGAGATTCATCATGTTTATAGCTATCAGCAGCTTGGCATTTTCCGCTATCTTGATGCCATTCTCGAAAAGAAAAGGCTGGAACCATATGAGCATCCTGCTATCGAAAAGCTTAACAAATATGATCTTGAGCATCGGACCAATCTGCTCACTACTCTGGAAGCCTTTATTGATCATGACAGCAATGTGAATGAAACAGCTAAAAAGCTGCATATCCATATGAATACATTGAATTATCGCTTAAAGAGGATAACCGATATCGGGGAAGTTGATCTGAAGAATGCAAATACAAAACTTTCTTTATACCTTGAGCTTAAAATCCGGAGAATCGAAAAGAAGAGCCCCCATTTGTAGATTTTCACAAATGGAGGCTCTTTTATTTTACCGATTCAACAATGACAGCGCTTTACTAAAATTATTATACTGACAATAGTAAATATCATATTTGGTAGATTGAAAGGGGATTTTTCCATGATTATTGGAGTACCTAAAGAGATTAAAAATAACGAAAATCGCGTTGCTGCGACACCAGCAAGCGTTGATGCATTAGTAAAAGCCGGACATAAAGTACTTGTAGAAATCGAGGCAGGAATTGGAAGCGGTTTCACTAACGAAGATTATACAGAAGTAGGAGCTGTTATCGTAGATACAGCTGCAGAAGCATGGAATGCTGAAATGGTTATGAAGGTTAAAGA
Source organism: Cytobacillus oceanisediminis (assembly GCF_004366035.1). Classification (GTDB taxonomy): domain Bacteria; phylum Bacillota; class Bacilli; order Bacillales; family Cytobacillaceae; genus Cytobacillus; species Cytobacillus oceanisediminis_C. The sequence goes on along the minus strand of NZ_SOEE01000008.1, from coordinate 28,400 downwards.
GCCTCTGGCTTCTGAGTACGGTTATTTCCGTGAAGGTTTGGTTCTATTCACATACCTTCACCTTGCAGCAGAGCCCGAGCTTGCAAAGGCGTTAACTGAAAAAGGTGTTACAGCTATCGCGTATGAAACAGTAGAAGTAAACCGCACATTGCCTCTTCTTACTCCAATGAGTGAAGTTGCAGGACGCATGTCTGCTCAAATTGGAGCTCAATTCCTTCAGAAGACAAATGGCGGAATGGGTATTCTTCTTGCAGGCGTTCCAGGTGTTTCACGCGGAAAAGTTACCATCATTGGCGGCGGTGTAGTTGGAATCAACGCTGCGAAAATGGCAATCGGGCTTGGCGCACAAGTTACGATCATCGACTTAAGCCCAGAACGTCTTCGCCAGCTTGATGATATTTTTGGAAACAGCATCCAAACTTTAATGTCTAATCCTTTCAACATTGCACAAGCTGTTAAAGATGCTGACCTGGTAATTGGTGCGGTTCTAATCCCAGGAGCTAAAGCACCTAAGCTTGTAACGGAAGAAATGATTAAAACAATGAAGCCTGGTTCAGTAGTTGTTGACGTGGCGATTGACCAAGGCGGTATTTTCGAAACAGTTGATCACATTACAACTCATGACAATCCAACTTACGATAAGCATGGCGTTGTTCACTATGCTGTTGCGAACATGCCTGGTGCCGTTCCAAGAACTTCTACAATTGCTCTTACAAACGTTACAATCAACTACGCGCTGCAGATTGCAAACAAAGGTGTTGCAAAAGCTATTGAAGACAATGCAGCACTTAAGCTTGGCGTTAACGTTGTAAACGGCAGTATCACATACCCAGCGGTTGCGAAAGATCTTGGATATGAGTATGTTTCTGTCGAAGATGCATTTGCTAAAGTAATAGCAGCTAACTAATAGATCAAATCCCCTTGGCCAAAAGGCTAAGGGGATTTTGTTTTATGAAGCCAAGGCGCCTTCCGCTTTTCTAATGCTGTCTAGCTCGAGCGCCTCCCCCCCTTGAGGTGTCGGGGGTGTGCAAGGGACCTCCGCTTTTCAAGTACTGTCTAGCTCCAGGAGTAATCGGCTCGAGGTCATAAGCCGTTTTCTTCCAGAAGGAAAAAAAAACTTCTTACAGGGACCGTCTTATGCTTGTTGTCCCTGGGCAGTCGCCTCAACAATTCTTCAATCCGTCCAAAAGGTTAAAGAGCAACCTTTTAGCCGGCTCGTCTTAGGCCTGTCGCCGATAGGCGGGCGCCTTCCGCTTTTCTAATGCTGTCTAGCTCCAGCGCCTACCCCCTCTAGGTCACAAGCCAAGCCTCCCAAAAAGGCAAAGGTCGCCTATCCGTGAGGCCCGTCTTGTGCTTGTCGGGGGTGGGAAAGGCGCTTCCGCTTTTCTTGTAGCCCACTCAAAATGCGGACATCTGCATATTAAATAGAGAAGGCATTGAAAATTAAGGAGGTTACCCTGCATGTATTATTATAGAGGCCCATATAGAAACGGGGGCGAAAGGTTCTTCTTTTTAGGAGCTCCTTTTGTCGGCGGCCTGCTCGGCGGTTTCCTGGGAGGGGGGCTGGGAGCAGCATTATTTGCTCCCCGTCCATTTTACGGCCCTCCGCCGCCATTCTATGGCCCGCCAGCTGCACCATATGCTCCTTATGGCGGAGGCGGATACCCTGGCTATGGACCATATGGAAACCCTTATTATCGCTGAACAGGTAAAAGCTCTCTTGATTGAGAGCTTTTTTGTTTGCTTACATCCATCTCAGTTTTAGTGTAAGATCACAGCATTTCTGGGTATCCTCTTTATCAGATTCGAAATGGAGGCTGAGCCCGTCAGGTGTATAGGACACCGCAGGAATTCGGGAAATACCTGTTGATTTTATCATTTTTTCGACTGCATCCTTTTTTGACTGCTGAGCGGCTGCCATAAGTTCATATGAAAACTTTTTTGATTCTGCCATTTTTACAAGCAATGTGCTGGCGTCCCTCATGAGGACTTCCATTTTTTTAGCGGAGCTCATGAACAGTTGAGGATTAACAGCGGGAAAGGTTCTGTAGAAATGGACAGGATGATAATAAGACTGATATGCATGCGGATAATTCCAGCAGTTTTGAAGCTGAGGATTGTATCCAGGCTTTGGGTAGCGAAAATAATAATAGGGGTACATCCGGTTCTGCCCCTTTCGATTAATAATTAATGCACGCATTCCCAATATATGAAATGAAGGCTATTCCTATGAGAAAACAAAATGAAATGCTTTCTCGCAAAAATATGGCTTACACCCTGCATAGATAAAAAGGGTTTGCATAGTGTGCATTAGAAAGGCAATTTTTATAAGGATTGATATAATTAGAAAAGGGGTAAAAGAACCGCATGAAGAATATATTAATGTAATGAATATAAATAAGTGAGCACTGCTTGCATAGATGGGAGGCCCCGGATGGAACTGGAACTGATATTGGAGATCATTGAGAATAACGGATATTTGGGGCTGTTTCTTTGGCTTTGGGTAGGGGTCTTTATTTTTCCTGTGCCAAATGAAGTGATTGTAATGACTGTTGGCCTTTCTTCCTCTTTAAAGACACTTCACCCTGTGCTTGCTTTCATTGTCATTTATCTTGGCATCTTGGCTGCATTGTCAACCTGTTATACAATCGGGCGTTTGATCGGGAGGCCACTGCTGAAATACTTTCAAAAAAGTAAAAGAATGTCTAAAATGATTGATGCTTCTTTAAAACTAATGGAAAAGTATCATGCCTTTTCCCTCTCCTTCAGTTATTTTGTTCCGGGTATCAGAAATTTCCTCCCTTTCTTATACGGCTTCAGTAAATTGCCATTTAAAAAATTCGCTTTATTTGCCTACAGCGGCGCTCTGATCTGGCTGTCAGTGACTTTCACGATCGGCTATATATTTGGAGATCATATTGATGCCATCATCAAACATGAAAAAGAATTACTGCTTGGCCTGGCAGGCTTTACTTTGCTCTTTCTCATTTTCCGCTTCACCAGAAGAAAGCGCGGGAAGGAGCAGGAAAAACTGCATGATCAGGGGTTGGGACTGTAATATAAAAAGGCAGCCTGGAAAGCTGCCTTTTTTATTTAATACTGATTGCGGTGCTCAACCAGGTCGATGGCTCCCAGTACAATATGGGCGAGCCCGAAACCAACGATGGTATCTGATAACATGTTATTGGTTCTGCGGTTTTGTTTCATTGCATATCCAGCCGCAGTAACAGCGGTGCCGAGAACAGTTGGAATTAATCCTTCGCGAACGCGATTCATGACGGTCACCTCTTTTTTATGATTGTCCTACAGGACATACATAGTTTGTTCTTATATAATGAAGTATAGTATGACAACATTTTACATATGGAAAGGGGATAGGGGAATGGAGCTGAAAGATACATTAATCGAAACACTCGGAATGGAAATCGTGTCACTTGAAAAGGGCCGTGTAGTTGCTACCATGCCTGTTGATGAACGCACCCGCCAGCCGTTTGGCCTGCTGCATGGAGGGGCGTCTGTCGCCCTTGCGGAAACTGTTGCAAGCATTGGAGCATTTGAACTTTGCGACAAAGAAACGGAATCTGTTGCAGGGCTTGAAATCAATGCCAACCATATACGTGCTAAAAAGGATGGAATTGTGACGGCCGTTGCAACAGTGCTGCATCAGGGAAGAACCACAATGGTATGGGATATCAAAATAACGGATGAAAATGACAAGCTGATTTGTACATCCAGATGCACAATGGCCGTAATTAAAAGAAAATAAAATAAAAAAACCGCAAGAGGATTTCTTGCGGTTTTCCTATTTATGATTGTTCCTTGCTGCCTGCCTTTTTCATATGTGGTGCATCTTTTAAGTCATCCTGTACACTTTTATCCCATAGCTCTACACCGGAGTTATAAGCTGCCCGGGCGATTAAATGCCCGGCTACAGGTGATGTCATGAAGATGAATATAATTCCGAGCAGCACTCTGGAATTGAAAAAGCCATCTTTAATATAAAAGAACAGCAGGGCTCCGAGCAGTATGGACATAACCCCCAGTGTTGCGGACTTTGATGCCGCATGGTTCCTGGTATAAATATCAGGAAGCCTGATAACACCATATGCTGCGACAAGGCTTAAAAAGGCTCCCAGAATAATCAGCACAATAATGACAATATTAGCGATCTCGATCATTTTCGATAATAACCCCCTTCTCCAGATATTTAGAGAAGGCTACGGTCCCAATAAAGGCAAGGATCCCGATCAGAAGGATAACCTCCACATACGCACTTGTATTAAGGGCGATCGAAATCAATGCAACAATTGCAACAAGATTTATGCCAATTGCATCAAGTGCAACCACACGGTCTGGTGTGGTTGGCCCTTTAATCACTCTGTAAACCAAACCGATGGTGGCAGCCGAAATGATAAGGATGGCACTTAGAACAATAGTATTCAGCATTATCGGCTCACCTCCAAGATTGCTTTTTCAAACGAGTTTCTTATTGAATCAATGGTTTCCTCTGCATCTTCAATATCAATTGCATGAATGTAAAGAATCTTATTATCCGGGGATACGTCTACAACCAATGTCCCTGGAGTTAATGTGATCAAATTCGATAGCACTGTAATTTCCCAGTCCTTTTTCAGGACAGTGGGGTAGGCAAAAATGCCTGGACGCATATCAAGCTGGGGTCTTAACAATACTTTGAGCACCCCGATGTTCGCTAAGATAAGCTCTTTGATGAAAAGAAACAAAAGATTGATTACTGCCACAACTCTTAATAGATAAAAGCGTGAATCGAAAAATCTTCTGAAAGTAAAGATGATGAGCAGGCCAAAAAGGTATCCTTTAAGGAACGCAACCGGTTCGTATGATCCTGTTAAAAACATCCACATAAACCCAAGGAACACATTTAATAATATTTGAAATGCCATACTCAATACTCCTTTAAAACTGCTTCAATATATATTTCTGGATTTGCAAGAGTTTCAGCAGCCTGTAAGATATACGGATAAACATACTCCGAGCCGGCTCCGTAGAAAACGGCAATGACAACAAGGATAACTGGGGCAATCATCATTTTGCCGACAGGAACTTTGTCTTCCCCTTTATAGGCGCGAGGTGTACCCCAAAAGCCATTAATAAAGATTTTCATGATTGAAAACAGCACAAGAAGACTGGACATTAAAACAATCCCTGCTCCCCAGTAATGTTCTGCTTCGAAACCGCCTTTAATAATTAGAAGCTTTCCAACAAAGCCGCTTAACGGCGGGATCCCCGCAAGTGCAAGCGCTGCGATGAAGAAGGTCCAGCCCAGACCAGGATAGCGCTTGATCAACCCGCTTATCTTATGCAAGTTGCTTGTACCCGCTATCGCTATAATGATGCCGGCAAGTAAAAATAAAGCCGCCTTAATAATCATATCATGAATCAAATAGAAGATGGACCCGGTAAGGGAATCAGTCGTCATCGCTGATACTCCAAACAAAATCGCCCCTACAGCAATGATGATATTGTAGATGATTATTTTCTTAATATCCCAGTAGGCAATTGCTCCAATGACTCCGGCGATGATCGACATAATCGCCAAAAAGCTCAAGAGCTGATGGGTAAAGCCAGTATCATGATAAAAGAACAACGTATAGGTTCTTGTGATGGAGTAAACTCCGACTTTTGTCAGCAGAGCTCCGAATAAAGCCAAAACAGGAGCAGGCGGTGCATAGTAAGAGCCCGGCATCCAGAAATATAAAGGAAAAATGGCTCCTTTCAATCCAAATACGATTAAAAATAGCACAGCAATCACTGTTATGATTCCTGGGGGATTCCCTTGGCTGGCTTCGCTGATGCGGACGGATATATGCGCCATATTGAGCGTTCCTACAACAGAATAAAGATAGGCTACAGCTATAACAAACAGTGCAGAAGATATAACATTTACAAGGATATATTTAATGGACTCCCTAAGCTGTGCCTTCTTTCCTCCCAGTACAAGCAAAACATAGGAAGCCATCAGCATAACCTCGAAAAATACGAAAAGGTTGAAGATATCTCCAGTTGTAAAGGCACCGTTTACGCCAACAATTAAAAAGTTGAACGCAGCATAATAGTAAAACTTCTCCCTGGCTTCCCCGATGCTCCAAAATGAATAAATCAAGCATAGAAATGCGATTATACTGGTTGTCAGCACCAGCAGAGCTGACATCATGTCAGAAACAAGCGTGATCCCAAACGGAGCCTCCCAGCTTGAAACATCCAGCGTTTGTATCCCGTCAACTCGAACCTTCTGAACCAGCAAGGCAGAAAGAATGATCGCAATCACTGATGAAATGCCTGCAATCCACCTTTGCAGCATGATTCTTTTAGCGGCGAAGATGAGAAGGACACCCGTAACTAAAGGGATCAGGATGGGCAATATCAAAAAGTTAATCATTTCCTTCAGTTCCTCTCATTCGATCCATATTATCAGTGCCAAGCTCCTGGTAGGCACGGTATGCCAGTACAAGGAAAAACGCGGTGACCCCGAAGCTGATTACAATTGCCGTCAGGATAAGAGCCTGGGGAATCGGATCGGTATAGGGTGCGTTTTCACCCAGCAGCGGGGCAGATCCTGTTTTTAAACCGCCCATCGTTAAAATCAGCATATGTGCCCCATGACTTAAAAGCCCGGTCCCGACAATAATGCGCAGCAAGCTTTTTGACAGCATAAGATAAGTAGCTGACATAAATAAAATTCCAATTACGAAAGCCATTAATATTTCCATTATTCATCCTCCCCTATCGTTTGAATAATGGTCATCGTAACGCCAACAACAACCAGAAAAACACCCAGGTCAAACAGTGTAGCTGTATGGAGGGACGTGTCCCCCAGGATTGGCAAGTCAACATGTCCAAAAGCATGAGTAAGGAAAGGGACATTAAATAGCAATGCTCCCGCCCCTGTGCCAATTGCAAAAAGCAGTCCAACTGCAATCATGTGAATATAATTGACAGGAAGAATCTTTGAGACTGTTTTCATGTCAAAAGCCAGCAGCAGCAGCACAATTGCCCCCGATGTCAGCAATCCGCCAACGAATCCGCCGCCCGGTGTATAATGGCCGGCAAAAAAGATATGGATAGAGAAAAGAATAATGAGAAACAAAACTACTTTCGTAGCGGTCTGCAAAATAATATCATTTGTTTTCATTTTTCTTTCCTCCTTCCAGGCGAAGTTTAATCATAGCGAAAATTCCAAGAGCTGCAATTCCAAGAACCGTAATTTCAAACATGGTATCAAAGCCCCGGAAATCAACAAGAATAACGTTTACCATGTTTTTCCCGGCTGCTTCCTTATACGTATTCTCCACGTAATATTTTGCAATTGAAGGAAACATCTTATTGCTGTGGGCAGATAGGGCAATCATCGTGACAATCGCACCCACCCCTACAGATATAAGGGCATTCGTCATTTTAAATCCCATCCGCTCCTCATGCCGAAGCTTTGGCAGATGGTAGAAAGCTAGCAGGAATAAAGAGACAGAAATCGTCTCGATTACAAGCTGTGTTAATGCAAGGTCAGGCGCCCGGAAAATAACAAAGAACAATGAAACAGTATATCCGACTGCCCCCAGCAGAATGATGGATGTCATTCTGGATTTTACAAAAAGAATGGAGACAGATGCAGCAGCGATGACTAATGCCAGCAGAACCTCCGCATAATGGATGGTGGCCACTTCGCTCGTATCGAATTTAAAAGCATCTTTCAGAACCAGTGTGGCAGCCAAAGCCACAATAAAAAATGAAAAAATATACACAAGATAGGTTCTGATAAATCCGTTCATATATAATTTTGTTAAGTTGAAGGAAGCCCTTTGTGATACTTCCAGCATAGAATCGTAAAAGCGATTTAGCGCCAACTTCTCAGGGAACAAATTATACACACTTCTCCACTTCGGCAGAGTGACAAAAAGCAGTATGCCCAATGTAATAACACCCAAAGTCATGAACAGCTCAGGCGTGAATCCATGCCAGAAGTATATATGAGTATCATACACATACCCTTCAACAGGCATGATGGCTGCCTGTGCAGGAGAGATGAGCGTGTTTGAAATAATATTAGGGAAGAAACCGATAATGATCACTAGTGAAGCCAGGATAATCGGTGATATGAGCATCCCGATTGGAGCTTCGTGCGGTTTCTTTTCTAATTGTTCAGGCTGGAACTTGCCTGTGAACGTCTTGAATACAAGAATCATGCTGTAAATAAATGTGAATACACTTGCCACCCAGGCAAGAACAGGGAACAAGAAACCCCATGTATCCAAATTGAAAATATCCATTTCAAGAACACGGACCATTCCTGTGAAGAACATTTCCTTACTTAAGAACCCATTAAAAGGAGGAAGTCCGGCCATGGAAAATGTGCCGATAATCGCCAAAGTAAAGGTAATCGGCATAAAATTCATCAGACCGCCAAGCTTGCGGATATCACGGGTGCCGGTTTCGTGGTCTACGATTCCAGCAACCATGAATAGACTTCCTTTAAAGGTGGCATGGTTGATCAAATGAAAGACAGCAGCTGTAGTGGCAACCGTAAAAATACTGTCTTCTACTGTTTCGAAGTGAAGTGCTGCAGCGCCAATGCCGAGAAGGGACATGATCATCCCCAGCTGGCTGACTGTTGAGAAAGCCAGGATGGCTTTAAGGTCAGTCTGTTTGACAGCTGAGAAAGAACCCCAGAATAATGTTGTAATGCCAAATCCTGCAATGAGCCAGAGCCAGAGCGAGTGCTCCGCAAATACCGGACTCATACGTGCTACTAAATAAATGCCTGCTTTAACCATGGTTGCCGAATGCAGATATGCACTGACGGGTGTTGGTGCTTCCATGGCATCCGGGAGCCAGATGTGAAATGGAAATTGTGCAGACTTGGTAAAAGCCCCAAGCAAAATGCAGAGCAAAGCAGGAACGAATAATGCGTGTGAAAATATCTCATCTGATTGAGCAATAATTTCGGAAATGCTGAAAGTACCTGTCATCAAATAAAGAAGTATGATGCCTCCAAGCATAGAAAGACCGCCGAAAACCGTGATGATCATCGACTTCTGTGCACCATATCTTGATTTCTCTCTGTGGTACCAGTACCCGATTAGCAGGAATGAAGAAAAGCTCGTAAATTCCCAGAAAGTATAAAGCACAATCAAGTTATCCGAAAGGACAACTCCAAGCATAGCTCCCATAAATAGAAGCAAGTAAACATAGAAGGTGTTCAGTTTTTCTTTATTTTTATCCAAGTAATAGATGGAATACAGAACAACCAAGGCTCCTATTCCGGTGATCAGCAAAGCAAAAAGCAAACCAAGACCGTCTACTTTTGCCGTGAAATCGATTCCAAGAGTGGGAATCCATGAAAAAGATTTTGTGACGGATTGCTGATTGGAGGTGATGGATAAATAAGAGATAAAATAACTGAATAAAAGGATTGGCAGAGGAAGTACGAACCAACCCGTATGTATCTGCCTAAACAGCTTGTACGCAATAGGCACAAGGATGGCAAGCAAAAATGGTGAAATTATTGCCAGGTGAAGCAGAGACAAAACATTACCCCCTTTAAATTAATTGTGTGTTAACCCAACAAAGCATCCTAGTATGCAGCTTAATGAAACGGCTATATGGCATCTGACAGTTCAGCATATTTGGAAAACTGTATTTTTCTTCCGCAGCATGTATAAAACTTTTTCCGCGATAAAAGCGCTTAATAAAAGTTTTTCCACCTTCCCCCATATTATCCAGACAGGGCAGGCAAGACAGGCGTGCCATAATCGTCATTACTATCCGCTCATGCACCTCAGAACAAATTATAACCTAAAAATAAAGACTGTGCATTCTTCAAACCCTTATCAGTAAAGGATTTATCCATTCTTATTAAATAGGTAGAAACACGAATTAATCAGGAAAAATTTTTTTGAAAAAATGTCTCTAAAAACAGCATTTTTGTATAAAAAAACATTGATCAACGCACACTACTCTTAGGTGGTGTTGTGCATGATTAAGCATAAAATTTCAGCAGCCATTACAATCTTTGCCCTTCTGTTTGCAGGCGCCTGGATATTGGACCACCAAACCAAAAGGGAATTCTATATTCCGGCAGACGAAGAAGAAGTGGTAGAATTATTACCGGCAAATTACGAAATGGAAGCTGAAAATAAGCAAAAGCTGAAGGTATTTGAACCGAGAGAATATGTGAGGATACAGACAGCATCATAACAAGAAGAGGATGAGATATGACTCATCCTCTCTTACTGCTGTATTAAAATTTGCTTTGGCCACGGTTATGAAAGATCATGATGAATAGCGGGACAGTAATGATGAAGGAAAGAAAGAATAAGATGAGAAATTTGGAGAAGGGCGTAATATTTTTCTCAATATCGTCTGCATACAGTTCAAAAAAATCCCTGATTGATTCATTGCCGAGTACATTGGATGCTGTCAGGAATTCATTATTGTCATAATCATAGTATAAGAAATCCTTTTTCTTAAAAATAAATAAGCCATCTCTTTTTTGTTCTAATTCCAAAAAAACAATTCCAATATGAGATGAATATTCTTCAATTTCCTCTTCATTTTCTGATGTTTGAGGGTCATCAGATGTAACAATCTTTGTTACTTGCCCCTGTATCCCGTATGCATCAATAACTGAAAAAGAGTCTTCGCTGTAATAATGGACAGTGCTGCGAAGCTGTTCTTCAAGTATGTCCTCGAACTCTTTTTCAGCATCAGCAGCTTTTGCTGGCATAAGGTACTGAACTGACAGCAAGACGGCAAACAAAAAACAGCATATTCCTTTTTTCATTTCCTTCCCCCTTTTTCTCTATTAAATGCAAAACTTACTAGAATATGGTTTATGTCTATGCCGGGAAACATGGAAATATACAGATTGGATAGCTATTGTAAAAATTATGAAAATATCTGATAATAGATAGCTAGAGCAAAGAAAGACATATATGGATGGGGAAAAATGAAAAATACATATCTGACGAGTTATTTTCCGCTCTTGGCGATTGTCTTGTTTAGTACTTCTCTGGCATTAAAAACTCAGATGGAGTTAGTCTATTTCCTGGAAAAGACAGGGATTTACCAGGGGATGCTAGAGTTCTTTTCAGAAGGCGGCGTAAAGCTGTCACTTACGGTCCTGCTCCTGGTCCTTTTTTTTATGGTGTTTGCAGCCTTGAAATTGGTGGCGGATACAATCAATGGACTGTCACTTCTGTTCTTTTCTAAAGATCTGGAAGGGGAAAGTCTGACAAAGTCAAGGCAAGGTTCGGCCATCTATTTTATTGGAGGCGCTTTGTCGCTTTTGAGTTTGTTCAGTTATATCGGGATTGGCATCTTTTTTGCGGCCGCTACCTTTATTTATTTCAGTTATTTTGTTTATAAAGCCAGTTCTTCATTGACTGCAGCAGGCATTGCTGGTGTGATTTTTTTTCAGGTTATAGTCTGGTCTTCTCTTTTAACAGGGATACTCTATCTTTCTTTGAAAATATACAACAGCATCATGGCCAGTCTGCCGATATAGGAAAAGGAGGCCGCAGAAAGGGCCTCCTTTTCAAGGTAAACAATTCAATTTAATCAGACATTATATCCTTCCAAATCAGCAGCTGGGGAGAAGACGTTTCGATAGCAGCCAGATTGCCGGGCCGATCTTTTCCAACCCAGACACCTGCTGTATACTGGCCTGTTAAGCCCACGAACCAGTAATCATGATAGCCATTAGTGGTTCCTGTTTTGCCGCCGGCATATCCAATTGGCAGACGTGCTTTCCGTGCAGTGCCGGATTGAACGGTCCTGGCCATTAAATCCCTCACTTTTTCTATCGTTTTTTCGCTCCAAACTTGCGTTTTAGAATCCTCCCAGCTATAAAGCAATTTTCCTTTCAGGTCAGTGATTTTACGGATGGCTCTTGCAGGCTGGTAATAACCATCATTTGCAAACACAGTATATGCTGATGTGAGCTCAAGCGGTGTCATTCCGTATGTAAATCCGCCTATAGCTGCAGAAAGAGCATGATCCTTCTCTGAAACCATTTTAAAACCAAACTTATCTAAGTCACGAAAACCATTTTCAATTCCAATGTCGTCCAGCAGTCTTACTGCAGGTGTATTATATGAATAAATAAAGGCTTTTTCGAGTGTGGTCAATCCATAGCGGGCACCGCCATAATTCTGGGGGCAATACCCATTTTTGCAGAAAGGGCCTGCATTCACTTGATCATGAATACCTGCGCTGGTGTGCTCAAAATAGGGTGCATAAACAAGGAGCGGCTTAATAGCGGAACCAGGCTGCCTGTATGCCTGAAAAGCTCGATTAAAGTTATATTTCTTATAATTTTTTCCGCCTGCGAGAGCTGTAATTTCATGTGATCCATTATCGATCACGGCTGCTGCACCTTCCACATCCTTGTAGGTCAGGCGCTTATTAAGGGAATTTACAGCCTTTTCCTGAAGGGCAGGATTCAGGGCAGTTTCAATGATTATGCCTTGCTCCATTATTTGGGATATTCTCTTATCAAGCTTGGCGCTCAATGATGCTTTTTCCTGTTCACCTGCTTTAAGGAGCTTATCCTGATAGCCTTCTTTAATAGAAATTAAATCCCGCAGCTCCGCTTCGACAAATGAAACATAATCCGGATATAAATCTATTCTTTGTTTGACCTGAAGCTGAATCCGTTCACTTTTCATCGTCTCTGCTACCTTAGAGGAAATCAGCTCTTTTTCCTTTAGTTGATCAATCAGCCGCTCTTGTCTTTCTTTTGTATGGTCAAAGTGTTTTATAGGATCATATAAGGATGGATTGTTTGGAATGGCGGCCAAAAAAGCTTCTTGAGCTTTGGTCAGGTCTTTGGCGCTTTTTTTAAAATAAAGCTGGGATGCAGCCTCAATTCCGTAAGCTCCATTATGGAAATAAATTGCATTAATATACAATTCCAGAATTTTTTCTTTGGATAATTTCCGCTCCAGCTCATATGCATATAGGAGTTCACTGAGTTTGCGGTTATAGGATTGTTCATGACTCAGAAAAATATTACGAGCCAGCTGCTGAGTAATGGTGCTGGCACCCTGTTCGATATCACCCGATTGGATGTTGATGGCCAGGGCACGTCCAATGGCAGCGATATCGAATCCGGCATGATCATAAAAGTGCTGATCCTCCGCTGTGATAAATATATTTTTAAGAAAAGGGGAAATGTCACCTGGCGATAGGCTGATTCTGTTTACCGGATGATCCATTTCAGAGATTACTTGGCCGTTGCCTGCTTTAATATAACTTGTCTGGGGCAGGATGGCTTCTTTTATTTCAAGCTTTTCATCCAGCAGCTCATGAAACCCCTGGACCTTTTGCGATTCAGCAGAGACAGCAAATATCAGTAAAGAAAAAATAGGAAGCAAAAGAATGATAATCATAAATCCAGACCAGGAACGCAAAGGAATCCGCCTCCGATATTTTGAACTTCTATCCTATTTTTCGGCTTTTTTTCTAAGGAGTTAAGTTTTTTTAAAGAAGACAGACCCTGCTGAAAAATTCCGGTTTAAATACAATTTACTCAGAAAATTGAAATATTTCATGCTATAATATAAGAAATTATGTGCGTGAATTTTCAATGGAAAGCAGGTGAAAACATGGGGGAGGAACACCAATATCTATTTATTGATTTTGAATTTACCATGCCTGAGAAAGGCAGTGCTTTCAGAGGGTTTTTTCCGGAAATTATCGAAGCGGGAATTGTATCAGTCATCAGCAATCAAGTTTGTGAAGAGTTCTCTTCATATGTAACTCCCATCCGGTTTCCGAAATTGTCCGAGCGTTGCAAATCCTTTCTGCATATAACACAGGAACAGGTAGACCAGGGCATCGATTTTCTTGAACTGGTGAAAAAAATGATGGATATGAACAGGAACCGTCCATGCACGATCGTTACGTGGGGAAATATGGATATGAAGGTGCTTAGAAATAATTGTGCCCACGCGGGAGTTGACTTTCCGTTCAGAGGCAGGGAAGTGGATCTTTCGATGGAATACAAACGTTTTTTCGGGGATCAAAACCAGACAGGATTATGGAAAGCCGTTCAGGAATACGGCAAAGAAGGAACAGGAAAACATCATCGAGCTTTGGATGATGCTTTAACGACTTACAATATTTTCAGATTGGTAGAAAAAGATAAGAAGTATCTGCAGAAGCCGGAACCTACTACAATTGGCGATCGGGTGGACTTCTCGAAACTGTTTAATAAATTTGCCTGACAAGCCAAATCCATCAAAACGATTTGGCTTGCTTTCATTTACTTAAAATAATCCTTCTCCAATGAGTCTAGATTCCTTATACTTTGTTCTGCCCAGGGTGAAGAATCTCCTTCCAGCTCCGTTCTCATTTTATCCAAAGCTATTTGCAGCGAATCCTTATAATCTGGTATTTCTTCTTCAAAAGGCTTTACCATCTGCTTAGGCACATTGGTCTGCTCTCTGAATGCAAGCGCGCGGCGCTCATGGAAAAGCATCACGTCTGCCTCTTTAGGATTATGCAAATCGCCCTGCATTGGATGCTTTATGACCGCAAGCACTCTGACCAGGTAATGCTGTGGCCGGATATCTGTAACTTCCCCGATATATTTGCCTGTTTTATAGATGGCTGTTACTTTGTCGCCGATCTTTACTTCTGCCAATCTAACCTCTCCTTTTCATTTTTCTTTAGCCCTATTATGAAGCTTGAAAAAACAAAGTGCAAATTTTCAATAAATCAGGTAAGCTAAAAAATGATTAGTTTTTTCATAGGAGGATGAGAAAATGAAATGGCGTTTTCTAACACCGCTTCTTTTTCTGATGCTGATTCTGGCAGCATGCGGGACAAGCACTGAAAAAGAAGAGGACAAGGCAAATGGCTCTGCTGCTGAAGAAAGCCAGACAGATAACCAGGCAAGCGAAGAAGCACCGGACAGCTTTCCGCAATTAACCGAAGAAGTCGAGGGAAATGAAAGACTGGTGGAAATGCAGACATCAAAAGGGAATATTAAAATTAAACTTTTCCCGGATCATGCTCCCAAAGCGGTTGAAAATTTCATTAAGCATAGTGAAGATGGCTATTACGACGGCTTGATTTTTCACCGGGTCATTCAGGACTTTATGATTCAGGGCGGCGACCCTGAGGGAACCGGCATGGGCGGAGAGAGCATTTACGGTGAAGCATTTGAGGATGAATTCTCCAATGAGCTTTATAATATCCGCGGAGCTTTATCCATGGCGAATTCTGGTCCCAATACTAACGGAAGCCAATTCTTTATTGTTCAGAACACAACGCTTGATCCAAGCTTGAAAGAGCAAATGGAAAAGGCCGGTTATCCGGAAGAAATTATCAAAGCTTATGAAAAAGGCGGTACACCTTGGCTTGACAATAAGCACTCCGTTTTTGGACAGGTTGTTGAGGGAATGGATGTAGTCGACAGTATCGCAGCAGTGGAAACTGCTGAACAGGACAAGCCTGCGGAAGATGTGGTTATTGAAAAGATAGAGGTTTTAAAATAAATGTATAAACATTGGACTGTGTAATCATTGCTGATATAATAATTCGGGTGGACACTGCTTTTAGCAGAAAGGATTGATTAGGATGTTGCAATGGTATGTACTGTCGCTGTTTCTATATTTTCCGGAAGATAAATCAGAATATGGCCCTGCAGCTGTAACGTTTGCCATCTTTTTAGTTGCGGCCATTCTTACAATGAGATTAATTATCCGTGTGTCAAAGCGCGAAGCAGCCAAGGCGAAAGAGCTTGAAGAGCGCATCGATAGGCAAAATAGACAAGGGGGGAACAGCTGAGCGGCTGTTCTTCTTTTTTTGTTTATTGATAAAGTGATTGGGCAACACTAAAGACAAAATGTCTTGATGGAGGATTTAATTATGAGAAAAGCGCTGATGCTTGGTTTTGTTCTTCTTCTGTCCGGCTGCGGTGAAGAGAACATTACGAATACGGAAGTGGAAATGTTTAATGCTGCAGGCGATTCATTAGGCACAATTAAGGTGCAGGAACAGGCGAGCGGAGTAAAATTGAGCGGGGATCTAAGCGGACTTCCGCCGGGGGAACTTGCCATACATATCCACGAAGAAGCAAAATGTGAACCACCTGATTTTAAATCGGCAGGAAATCATTTCAATCCTGACAATAAGGAGCATGGGCTGCTTCACCCCAAAGGATCACATGCGGGTGATCTTCCCAACCTGATAGTTGAGGATGACGGCAAGGCTAAGATTGACTTTATGGCGCCCCAGGTCACGTTAAAAGAAGACAAAAACTCTTTGCTGACAAAGGAAGGGACCTCCATTGTCATTCATGACGGACCAGATGATGGCATGACTCAGCCGGCAGGAGACTCAGGAGAACGCATTGCCTGCGGCCGGATTTCAAAAGATAAAGAAGAAGAAGGACAGAAAAAAGCACAGGACGATCAATCAACAGAAGAATAAATAATTGAAGGCTTTCCTGGGAGGGGGAGCCTTTATCACTGGGAATTTTCCCGAAGGATTCGTATAATGGAGTTAAACCTTATAATGGAGGTTGGTTAAATGGGAATTTTCGATGGTTTTATCGGCAATGCATCTGAAGCGGACATTAATGAGGTTCAGGAGGAATTTTCAGCAGTCCTTGCCCCGAGTGAACAGGTTGAAAAAGCCTACAGGCTCGTCCGCGATTTATTCATTTTTACAAACAAGCGCCTGATTCTGGTGGATAAGCAAGGAATTACAGGGAAAAAAATCGAGTATCATTCCATCCCTTACAAAAACATCACCCATTTTAGCATTGAAACCGCAGGCAGCTTCGATCTGGAGGCCGAATTAAAAATTTGGATCTCAGGATCAGGCGAACCACTTGAAAAGCATTTTAATAAGAACTTGAACATATACGAAGTGCAGAGCGTGCTTGCTGAATATGTACTATAAATCCCCTTGTTATTAAAACCAAGGGGATTTTGCTTGTAGTCATGGTGGAATTTTCATAAAATTAAATTATCTTAATAAAGGATGTGAGTGATGATAAACAGACTCCGTTTCGAACCAAAGGAGCTGGAAATGCTCCGCTTTCTGTCCCGCCGCCTGGAGCTGCCTTTGAAAAATGAGAATCAGTATCTGCATTTAGAGAAGGGCTATGCAGGCGAGCTGCATTTTGACAGGGAGCTTCAGGACTTGCCGGACTCCTGCATTATTCTAAATGATCTATTGCTGGAAAACAGCAATACCCATTTCCAAATCGATACACTCCTTATCGCCGGCGGCACTATATTCGTCTTTGAAGTTAAAAACTACGAAGGGGACTATTACATAGAAAATGAAAGATGGTATTCACTGCTATCCAAAACAGAAATAAAAAATCCCCTCCTTCAGCTGCAAAGAAGTGAAACCCTTTTACGAGGGCTTCTTAAAGAATTCGGCTACCATCTTCCCATCAAGTCACATCTGATCTTCATTAACCCCGGCTTTCAGCTTTATCAAGCTCCTATCACTATTCCTGCAGTATTTCCTGCGCAGATTAAACGATTCCTGGAGAAATTAAAAACTATTCCTAATGCGGCGAAATCGAGAAACCTGAAGCTGGCTGAACAGTTAAAGGCCCGCTGCTTGAAGGAGAACCCCTATGTGCGAATTCCGGAATACACTTATGACCAATTGAGGAAAGGGATAATATGCAGTTCGTGTACTTCGTTTTTAGCCCCCTTTACTCAAGGCTACTTATCCTGCAGAGAATGTGGATTGAAAGAAAAGGTAGACACTGCGGTACTGAGAAGTGTAAAGGAATTTGCGGTTTTGTTTCCGGATAGGAAACTGACTACAAATACAATAGTGGATTGGTGCGGTGGTATTGGTTCTGGGAAAGTGGTGCAGAGAATATTGGGGAGAAATTATGAGAAAAAGGGGAGGGGGAAAGGTTCTTATTACCAAGCATGCCAAATGGAAGAAAAAGTGAATGGAGGTCAGAGAGGGATTAACGCCGAAAATAAGGACTGCAAGAGATAAATGGTAGTTAATCGGATAGATTAACGCCGAAAAAAGGAGAAGGGAGAGAAAAATGGTAGTTAATCAGAGGGATTAACGCCGAAAATAAGGACTGCAAGAGATAAATGGTAGTTAATCGGATGGATTAACGCCGAAAAAAGGAGAAGGGAGAGAAAATGGTAGTTAATCAGAGGGATTAACGCCGAAAAAAGGACTGCAAGAGATAAATGGTAGTTAATCGGATGGATTAACGCCGAAAAAAGGAGAAGGGAGAGAAAATGGTAGTTAATCAGAGGGATTAACGCCGAAAAAAGGAGAAGGGAGAGAAAATGGTAGTTAATCAGAGGGATTAACGCCGAAAATAGGAGAGGGGAGAGAAAATGGTAGTTAATCAGAGGGATTAACGCCGAAAATA
>NZ_SOEE01000008.1:0-9981 GCF_004366035.1 Cytobacillus oceanisediminis | reverse complement strand
AGGGGAGAGAAAATGGTAGTTAATCAGAGGGATTAACGCCGAAAATAGGAGAGGGGAGAGAAAATGGTAGTTAATCAGAGGGATTAACGCCGAAAATAGGAGAGGGGAGAGAAAATGGTAGTTAATCAGAGGGATTAACGCCGAAAATAGGAGAGGGGAGAGAAAATGGTAGTTAATCGGATGGATTAACGCCGAAAATAAGGACTGCAAGAGATAAATGGTAGTTAATCAGAAGTATTTACGTTACGGAAAAAGAGAACCAAGAAAGAATGGCAATTATAAAAACCGCAAATATCCAGCACACAAAAAAAGCACGGCCTCAGCCGCGCCTCCACAAACACTATCACCCAAAAGCTCTTTTCAGCCTCTCCAGCCCTTCTGCCAATACCTCATGAGGGCAGGCGATATTCATTCGAACAAATCCTTCGCCGCCTGAACCGTATTTCGGGCCTGGTTCCAGGGCTAGCTTCCCTTTTTCCAAAAGGCTTTGACGCAGGTCGTCATCAGTTAATCCCAATCCTCGGCAATCAAGCCATAGAAGATATGTGCCATCTGGCTCCATCAAGCGAATACCCGGAAGGTGCTGCCCAATAAATTCTGCAGCAGTCTTTTTATTTTCTTCCAGATAATCCATCAAACCATCAAGCCATTCCCCACCATGGCGGTAAGCTGCTTCCATGCCGATAATTCCAAAAGCGGACAGCGTGAAGAATCCTTGCTTGTGCTGTTCTGCCTGAAAAGCCTTCCGCAGCTTCTCATTGCTTATAATGGCAGCTGAAGCTTGAATTCCGGCAAGGTTCCAGGTTTTTGTGGGAGCTATGCAGGTGACTGTGAGTTCTGCAAATCGCGGATCCAGTGAAGCAATGGGATAATGCTTATGGCCTTTATAAATTAAATCAGAATGGATTTCGTCGGATAGAATAAGGCAATCATATGTAACACATAGCTCCCCTATTTTCCTCAGTTCCTCTTCTGTCCACATTCGGCCGCCCGGATTGTGCGGATTGCAGAGAAGGAATAGTTTCACGCCCTCTTTCAATTTGTTTTCAAAATCGGCAAAATCAATCTCGTACCGGCCATTCTCGAGTTTCAATTGAGAATTAACGACAGTGCGTCCATTCTGTTTAATCATCTCAAAGAATGGAGTATATACCGGAGACTGCAGCAATACTTTATCCCCTTTTTCAGTGAAAGCCTGGATGGCAGTTGCGATGGAGGGAACCACTCCAGTGCTGTATAGAATCCACTCATTTTTGATTTTCCAGCCATGCCGCTTGTTCAGCCACAGTCCGATAGATTCTGCAGTTGAATCCGGCGCATACGTATATCCGTAGACCCCATGAGCCATTCGGTCTTCAATGGCTTTCTTTACTTCTTCGGGAGGCTGAAAGTCCATGTCTGCTACCCACATGGGCAATACATCGGATCTGCCAAAAACATCCTTGGTCAGATCCCACTTAACAGAAGCTGTATTTTCCCTGCTGATTTTTTGATGGAAATTAAAACGATTCAATCCTGTCACCGCCTTAAGAATTCTTTTATGTACCTTGACTCTATGATATGATATTGATACTAAAAATTAAAATATTGCGGCTTCAAATCGGCCGAATAATAAAAAGGTGATATACATGGAAAATCAGCAAACGAATCTTTTGCTTGTCTACACTCTGGATCAGTGGGATCCATTTGGAGCGGGGCCGGGCAATTATGATACTGAAATTGCGGATTCAGTCCAGGCAGTCCATGATTTAAATGATTTAATGAAATTGGCCAGGAAGATTCAATCCATTTATGAATTCTCGTTTGAGGAAATCATTCCTTTGGAAAAATGCAAAGAAATTTCCGGGCGTCTTCTGGAAATCAAGAATAATGGCACCTGTGCTATTTAAGATAAAAAACGGCAGCTCTCAGACCCTGGGGGCTGCCACTTTTATTTACAATACTATACACTCTCCTCTACCCGAATGGTATTCATAAAACTCCTGATGTGCTGAAGAACATCTTCCGGCCGCTCTTCCGGCACAAGATGCCCGGTATCTTTTAATACTACCAGCTTGGAATTTTTCAGATCCTTATTCAGCCGTTTGCCGATATGAAGCGGGACGACTCTGTCATGTTCTCCCCAAATTAATAGACAGGGCGTTTCTATTTTCTTCAATGCAGAGGCTGGCATATCGCCTTCCCTGTCGCGGATCATCCTGGTTAAAGCCCGGAAAATATCGTCTTCTAAAAATGGCGACAAATATCCGTAAAGCATTTCATCATCAATCATGGAATGATCGTAGACAACATTTTTTAAATTCTGCTTTACCCCTGAGCGTTGAAGATATAATTTAACATACAGATGAAAGAAAGGTATGTAGCTTGAAAAGATGATATGCGGCTTCATTCGTTTCATATACCCGGAACTGCAAAGCAATACTGCCTGGCCTACGAGTTCAGGCTTGGAGTGTGCCACATTTAAAACAATCTGTCCACCCATGGAATGGCCTATTAAAGTGACTTTTTCAAAGCCCAGCTTTTCTGATAAGCGGATAACCGTATCCGCCAAATTTTTGTAAGAATAGACGAACTGCTGGGATTTCCCGCTTTTGCCGAAGGGCGGTAAATCCATTGATACCACATTGAATTCCGTTTGCAGCAGAGGAATCAGCCTGCGATAACTAAAGGTGGATGACAGAAAACCATGAAGCAGCACCAGGGTATCCCTGGAGGAATCATGTTTGTAGTATTCATAATAAACATCTGTTCCATTAATAGGCTCTGTTCCTGAAAAGGTTGCTTGTTCCATTGGCCTTCCCCTCCTAGTCCCGGATTTACTTTATTTTCCCCTTAAACTTAATCTTGACACATATGATTTTAAAGAAATTAATAAATAATGAAAGTGACACATTTATTTTCTGCAGATTTTGCTATAATGTAACTATTTTATAGAGTAAATCACTAAAGGATGGGAGCGACAAAGGTGAAATTAACTGAAAAGCAAATAGAGGTTTTGGAAATTTTAGAAAACAACAGTGCGCGAATCCCTGTGGAAGACATTGCGAAAATGGCCGAATTAAGTATGGCGGAAACTGAAACTATTTTAGATAAACTCGAGGAAATGAAAGTGCTTGTGCGTTTTAATTCCGTTATTGACTGGTCAAAAGTCGATGGTCATGAAGGAGTTACCGCTATGATTGATGTGAAGGTCGCTCCAAAGCGCGGAGTGGGATTTGATGAAGTTGCACAGAGAATTTACCGTTTCAAAGAAGTAAGGTCTGTCTATTTAATGTCCGGTGCCTATGATCTTTCTGTCATCATCGAAGGACGTTCCATGAATGAGGTTGCCCGATTTGTATCAGAAAAGTTATCGACCCTCGATTCTGTCTTATCGACAACCACACATTTTATTCTAAAAAAGTATAAGCATGACGGCACTATTTTTGAACAAAGTGAAGACGACAAACGAATTGTGGTGTCACCGTAATGAATGGAACTAAGTCTTATTTATCCAAAACGGTAGAAGAGCTGAAACCTTCCGGGATTCGCCGCTTTTTTGACCTTGCTGCAGGAATGGAAGGAGTCATTTCCCTTGGGGTGGGGGAACCTGATTTCATCACACCATGGTCAGTGCGTGAAGCAGCCATCCTATCGCTTGAGCAGGGATATACATCTTATACGGCTAATGCTGGGTTACTGGAGCTTCGGGAGGAAATCGCAGGATATATGGAGAAAAGCTTCGGCGTTTCTTATTCTCCCCGGAGTGAAATAACCGTGACGGTGGGAGCGAGCCAGGCGCTGGATATTGCTCTTAGGGCAATCCTCGATCCAGGCGATGAAGTAATTGTAATCGAACCAAGCTTTGTATCCTATGTGCCATTAGTGTCTCTTGCGGGCGGTATGCCTGTTCAGGTCCAAACTTTAAAAGAGAATGGGTTTAAGATTCTGCCTGAGCAGCTGGAAAATGTAATCACTGACCGGACTAAAGCCATTATACTTTGTTCACCCAATAATCCGACTGGCACCATGTTAAGCGGAAGTGAACTGGAGGCAGTAGCCCAAATAGCTGAAAGATACGATCTGCTGGTTCTTTCAGATGAGATTTATGCCGAGCTTGCTTATGATGGCGAGTATACGAGTTTTGCCGCAATCAGCGGAATGAAAAAAAGAACCATCCTAATCTCGGGTTTCTCAAAAGGGTTTGCCATGACAGGCTGGAGATTGGGGTTTGTCTGCGCTCCTGAAGCAATTTCCCAGGCGATGCTGAAAATTCACCAGTATGCGATGATGTGTGCGCCCACGATGGCCCAGTTTGCCGCTCTTGAAGCCTTGAAAACAGGCAGATCAGATGTTGAAGATATGAAAAAGAGCTATAGGCGCAGGCGGAATTATTTTGTTCAGTCCCTAAATGAACTGGGATTAACATGCCATGTGCCGGGCGGAGCCTTTTATGCTTTCCCATCTATTAAAAGTACGGGACTTTCCTCTGAAGAATTTGCAGAAAAGCTGCTGCTGGAGGAAAAGGTAGCGGTGGTGCCAGGCAATATTTTTGGGGAAAGCGGGGAAGGCCATGTGCGCTGCTCTTATGCCACATCCATGGAATTGCTGCAGGAAGCAATTAAGAGAATCAGCCATTTCTTAAAGCGAAACCAAAAGGCATAAAAAAAGGACAATCTGCAACAGATTGTCAACTTCAAAAAGGGGGGAATACTAGAAAGCCTTACACTACAAGGCTAACCAGTATTCCCTTTTGATATACTCTCTTTTATAAAACTTTTTGATCATATTTGATTTCAAATAGCATTTGCATGACACGGAGGAAATCTTCCTCGCTGAATTCCTTTGCTTTGCGCAAGATGAGCTTAGCTTTTTTGGTGCCAATTTCACGCACAAGCTGTTCGATTTCATAATCAATTCCTGACTGGCCCTTCTGAAGTTCCTGTTCAAGCAGCTCAGAAGCTGGAATATCGAGGGCGGTTGAGATTTTTAAAACAGTCTGGGTATCAGGAATCTGGTCTCCATTTTCATATTTTGCAATCGTCCCCGTTCCAACTCTCACTTTCAAAGCGAGCTGCTGCTGGGTTATATTTGCGCGTTCGCGGCAAGCTTTAATGTTATGGCCGATATTTGACATATCCATCACTCCCACTGTCAATTTCTTCTATCTATATTTTATCATGAGAAACGTAAGATCCTCTCTTTACTTCATGAACATTTCGTTAACAAACAAAAAGGATGTGTACATATTGTTTGCGGATTGCTTTATTATAATGAATGGCTGTCATAATTGTTTTATGGGATAAAATGGATGTGAATGCCAACAAATCATTTTTGATATTTTTATGAAGTTATGATATAATTTCTTATTGCGTATAAAGAGATAAAATTTGAATTTAAATAGGAGTGTTTTCATGTCAGAGAAAATCGAAGTAGGCAGTGTTATTACAGGAAAGGTAACAGGTATTCAGCCATATGGTGCGTTTGTGGCATTAGATGAGAATACACAGGGATTAGTGCACATTTCGGAAGTGACTCATGGTTTCGTTAAAGATATCAATGAGCATCTTAAAGTGGGCGATGAAGTAAAGGTGAAAGTGTTATCTGTTGACGAAGCAGCAGGTAAAATTGGTTTATCAATCCGTGCAACAGAAGAAGCTCCACAAGCAGAAGCGAAAGCTAGAAAGCCTCGCAAGCGCCAGGCGGCTCCAATCAAAATGGAGGACGAATCTGCACAGGGATTCAACACACTTAAGGATAAGCTTCAAGAGTGGATTGACCAGTCCCAGCGCGAAGATCTTATTAAGAAGTAATAAAATGGATAAACCGGGTTTCCTGCCCGGTTTTTTATTTTCATTGAGATGCAAAAAATATTTGCTTTCTCATGCAAAATGAGCGGGCGCTCGACAAATTTTTTTGCATGCTCAGCTACATAAGACAGAAGAAATTTATAATTTTTAAGATAAATAGTCTGAAAAATGTTGGAATTTTATATCTTGGCATTAATCTTGCAATAGTAAAACCAACTGCAACTTTAAAAGGAGGAACATACATGCAAGAAACAGGAAAGAAAATCCCTTTCTGGTTTTCAGTACTGCCGCTGCTGGTGATGATTGCTGCCATGATAATTACAATTGTTAAGTTTGAGGGAAGCCCACATGTGCCTTTAATTACCGGAACAATTGTATCCGCTTTCATCGCCTGGCGTTTTGGCTATAAATGGAACGATATTGAGGAAGGCTTCTATAAAGGCATTAAGTTAGCGCTCCCGGCTATTCTTATTATTATAATGGTCGGTTTGACAATTGGCTCCTGGATAGGCGGGGGAATTGTAGCGACCATGGTCTTTTACGGTTTAAAACTGATGACGCCATCTATGTTTTTAGTCTCAATTTGTATTATCTGTGCCATTGTCACTCTGGCAATCGGAAGCTCATGGTCTACAATGGGAACGATTGGCGTCGCCGGAATGGGAATTGGAATCAGCATGGGCATCCCGGCTCCAATGGTGGCGGGAGCTATCATCTCAGGCGCCTATTTCGGAGATAAAATGTCACCGCTGTCCGATACGACTAATTTGGCTGCGGGAATCACAGGCACGGATCTTTTTGAGCATATTAAAAATATGTTTTACACAACCCTCCCGGCGCTGGCCATTGCTATTATTGCTTATTGGTTTTTGGGAAGGCAATTTGGCGGGGATGATTTGAATAATGAAAAAATTACTGATGTCATGAATGTTTTATCAGAGAACTTTATCATCTCTCCTTGGCTATTACTGGTACCTGTTATTGTTATAGGGTTAGTGGCAAAAAAGGTACCTGCACTGCCTGCGCTTGCGGTTGGTGTTTTCCTTGGCTGGCTATGCCATATTTTTGTCCAGGGCGGTGCTGTGGGGGATGCCGTCAACACTCTTCAGGGCGGATTTTCAATTGAATCAGGCAACACAATGGTGGACGAGCTTTTCAATAGAGGCGGCATTGACGATATGATGTACACCGTGTCCCTTACGATTGTAGCAATGGCCTTTGGGGGAGTTATGGAGCAGACCGGCATGTTAAAAGCCATAGTTGAACAGATTCTGAAATTGGCCCGTTCAGCAAGAAGCTTAGTAGCAACTACCGTACTATCTGCCTTCTTTACAAATGTGGCGGCCGCAGAGCAGTATATTTCCATTCTGCTGCCGGGAAGAATGTACACACAGGCATTTAAGGATAAAAATCTGCAATCCAAAAATCTTTCACGGGCACTTGAAGATGGCGGTACGGTCACTTCTGTTTTTGTTCCATGGAATACTTGTGCAGTGTTTATCATGTCAACACTGGCCGTTCATCCCTTTGAATATGCACCTTATGCGATTTTAAATTTCACTGTGCCAATCCTGGCTATTATCTTTGCCATGCTTGGCTACAAAATAACTTTCATGAGTGATCAGGAACGAAAAGAAATGGAAGAAAAAGATCAAATAGCATCATAAGGCTCCGACCCTTCGGAGTCTTTTGTTTTTTGGGAAAGCGATAGGGTAAAGTGAAGGGGAGAAGTCCCTGTTCCGATTTATGAATAGGGACTTTGATTTAGTCAAAGAATACATTTTGTGTTGAAAGGAGAGATATTATGGCAGAACAGACACTTTACGAAAAAGCAGGCGGAGGAGAAGCCATTGAAAAGGTAGTTGATTATTTTTACGAGGAACTGGTATTAAAGGATCCGACCGTCAATCAGTTTTTTGAGAATACGGATATGACTAAGCAAAAACGTCATCAATCCAAGTTCATAAGCTATGCATTGGGTGGTCCTAATCAATATTCAGGCAATTCCATGGCAAAAGCGCATGAGGGTATGAACCTGCAGCCCGAACACTTTAACGCGATTGCTAAGCATCTGCATGATGCGCTTGCTCATTTTGGGGTGAGTGAGAGGGATATCGATGAAGCTTTGACTCGCGTTACAGCTCTTAGGGACGATATTCTATACAAATAAGCTCCCCGGAGGGAGCTTTTCGTTTTTATCTGCCAAAATTAGAATTTAATCGAGATAATCAACTTTTATCGCGAAAAATTCATTATATCTGCGAACCAATTCTTCTAAACCTTGAGAAACATCAATCAGTTGTTTCTTTCCTGACTCCGTATTTTCTTAGCCGGTATTGCAGGTTTTGCCGGCTCATGCCAAGGGATTTTGCGGACTGGGTTATATTATTGCCATGGTGTTTAAGGACTTTCTTTAGATAGTAGGTTTCAGCTTCCTGTATATATTGTTCGAGTGTTTTTATAGGCTTGTTTTTCTGAATAAGCAAATCCTCCAAATGACCGGTTTCGTTCGGTTCCTCCTTGAATTGAGGCTTATTCCGGAAATGAAGAGGCAAATGCACATAGCTGATCGCTTCTTCCTGATCAAGCAGATTCATGGCCCCTTCGATTATATGCTCCAATTCCCGTACATTGCCCGGCCAATCATATTGCTCGAATTTGTTCATTACTTCTTCATCGATTTCCGCTACATTCATCCCAAATAGCTGATTGTATTTTTCTATGAAAAATTGTGCAAGATCCCGGATATCCTTTCTTCTCTCACGCAGAGGCGGAATGAAGAGGGAAACAACACTTAGCCTGTAATATAAATCTTTTCTCATACGGTCTTCTGAGATAGCATCAATCGGGTCTTCGTTAATGGTTGCTATAATTCTAATATCTACTGTCCGGTCTTTCGTATCACCGACCCTTCTGACCGTTTTTTCCTGCAAAACTCTCAAAAGCTTTGCCTGCAGGGATGGATTAAGTGAATTGATTTCATCCAGCAGCAGTGTCCCGCCATTTGCCTGTTCAAACAAACCTGGCCTTTCAATGGAGCCTGTAAATGCCCCTTTTTTTGTACCAAATAATAGACCCTCTATCAGACTGTCCGGAAGAGCAGCGCAATTTTGGGAGATAAATGGTTTTGAAGAGCGGCTGCTGCCATTATGGATGCTTTGGGCAAAGAGCTCTTTCCCTGTGCCCGTCTCCCCGATAATCAGGACAGAAGAACTTGTCCGGGTTGCTCTTTTGCTCGCTTCAATCACTTCATGGATCTCGTCGCTGCTGCCAATAATACTATCGAAAGTATAGCGGGTGTCTCCGCGTTTATTCATATTTTCTCTGATCAGTTTTTCAAGCTTGGTCACATCACGTGCGATTTCCATAGCACCAATCTGTTCACCATCTTCCATAATTGGAAAGGTATTATTGATCGTGGTGATTTCCTGCCCCTTATTGTTAAAATAGGTTTGTTTGGCATTTTTAATTTTGCTGCCATTTTTGAGCGCCTGAAGCAAGGTGCTGTCTTCGTCCTGATTGAAAGAAAATACATCCAGCAGATTTTTATCCAATACATCTTCATAATCCATGCCTTCTATTTGGGCCATTTTTTTATTGTAGAATGTAGTCCTTCCTTCCTCATTCACTACATGGACACCAACATCAATTTCATCTAATATCCGCTGAAAGAACTTGCTTTTCAATTGGAGCTGTTCAAATTCTCTGTGATTCATTGTAATCTCCTTCACTCGGCAGTTTATTCAATAGTATATACTAACTTGAATATATGCAATGAATATTTGCACTAATAACTATTAGTGATTAAAAAAGAGCAAAAATATTTTGCTTTCAGCTTATAAAAATAGTCATTTATCAGCTTTTCATATTTGGCACACTTCTTGCATTATAAAATGGCGGATGAGAAAACGAATTTATTAAAGGGGGATGGCATCATGGTACAGCCGTACAAACATGAACCTTTCACAAATTTTAAAACAGAAGAAAACCGTGAAGCATACTTACAGGGACTAAAAACAGTCGAAAGCTATTTAGGACAAGACTATGACTTAGTAATAGGCGATGAAAGAATCTCCACTGATGAAAAAATCGTATCTATCAATCCTTCTAATAAAGAAGAGGTAGTTGGCCGTGTTTCAAAGGCAAACCGCGAGCTTGCGGAAAAAGCGATGCAGGCTGCTGTTGAAGCATT
>NZ_SOEE01000007.1 GCF_004366035.1 Cytobacillus oceanisediminis | reverse complement strand
GACATAATGGAAGGTTATTTGGCATGCTTATTTTTAGCTTACCATACTAAAAATTCTATTTCATTGAAAAATGTTGACAAACTATTAGCTGGTTTTGTTTAAGTACATTCCTTCACATTTTCTCCTTTGTGTTCTTTCGATTTTCTTTCGGTTTTCTCATTAGCGCCAATAATGCTATAACAAAACAGATCAATAGAATTATATTTAGGACCCAACCAAAACTATTAATATACTGCACTACCCTTCCTCCTCAAATATGTTTTGTTCACTTTAGCATGATTAATGTATTAGTTGGTTGTTTTCTACAAAAGAAGATAAAAGGTTACAATTATTTCTATCAAGATCCGTTGGCTGTAATTTATATAATAAAACACCACCCTTCCCCTATTACAAAATGTAGAGAAAGGACGGTGCTTAGCTTTCATTATTTATTTTCGTCAAAGTAAGTTAATGTAGCAACACCAATGTTTTAGCTACAAATAGCATCCCTTATTGAAGGAATGCCCCCGTTAGTTGAAGAAGAAAACTTCATTTTTCAAATCTAACTAAAGTCTTTTCGGGTATTTCAATCTGGTTAATATCAAAGTTATTGATTTGAAGAGTTAACTCACCTTCCCGTTTATCAGTTTCTTCTCCTACCCAACAACTATATAATTCAAAAAAATCACCTTTTTCAAGGTAACTGTCCATAATTTTACATAGTTCTATTAGCTTCTTTTTCGATTCGGTAGACGCTTCTGGATCCATATATTTAAAAATCTGAATTCCCCAATGGCTGGATACTTCATAAATATACGGCGTAGTAAATTGATATTTCTTTACGTTTTGTAGTTCGTCATCACCTGCGAAACAACCGCCAATGTAAAAAAAATCATCTGAGTATTCATGATCATTAATCGGTATTTCTATATTACAGCCAATGTAAGAAGCCAAACTCATTTCCAATTACTCCTTTTAATCATTGTTCAACTCAAGCACCTGTTAGTTAAAAAACATTATTCTTCTTTAATGTTATCACCAGTCACCAATGTATCGTTTATTTGTGTTATGACTGTTCCTTTTGGTAAGCTCGAAACAAATTTATTAAGGGGAAAATATTTCTCCTCATGAAATTCTTTCTTCTACAATCCATATTTCTGTCATATTTGCTCCTAGTTATTTTATTTATACTTTATTATCTACTGTGAATACACCCTTATTAAACTAACCTGCCCGTTTCTTCAATAAGCCCTTCATTCAAAACTAATTCGTCCCTGTTGGCTAAACGCCCGAATGAAATATATATCCTTTTCATAGATGCTGTGTACTATACATTGTTTTCAGACAAAACTACTATATATATGTGAATTTCACTATGTTAAGGTTAAAGGAATTGATTAGACATTTCTTGGTGACCTGACCTTTATAAAGGATCGGGAACTAAGACAGATAAAATGAAGTTGGGGTGAGACCACTTGAATAGAAATATGAACCAGCTGTTTGAGGAACAAAAGAGTGTCCATGTGCTATATTCCTATAATGGAATGGAGCATTACATAGAAAAGGTTGTAAGCTTTATCCAGCATGGTATCTCGGCAGGGGATTACATTATTCTTATAGAAAATGACCGTGTCTACCCAATTATACAAAAAGAACTGAGCAGACGGTTCAATGAGGAACAATTGAGATTCGTTCATCGTATAAACAACTACGATTTCTATTATTCAAGTGGAAGCTACCATCCTCCTGCAATCACTGAATATTTTAATAACATGGTACAGCCGTTTGTAGATAATAAAATCTCATTTCGATCATGGGCACATGTGGAGTGGTCCAGCATGAAAGATCCGCTTCATTTAATTGAGGACTTTGAGAAAATCGTAGACGAAGCTGTTAATACACTTTCGTTTCCATTAATTTGTGCGTATGAAGGAGAGAGGATGCCAGATTACCTTACGACTATTTTGATGGAAACTCATCCATATGTTTTATTTGAAGATGATATCATCATCTCCAAACAATACAAGCAAGCCAATACCGAATGAAAAATAATTAATAATAAAACGCTTAGGGAATTTTTCTAGGCGTTTTATTATTGACAAAGTCCCTGAATTTATCAAAGATCCCTTTTAACTTCTTCTGTTCTACAATTCCTATTGCAATTTATTAAGCACTGATACCTTGCCCGTTCTAGGTCAAATTCAACTATCCTGCCCCTTTAGTTCAATAAGAAAAGCTGCCTTTAATGACAGCTCCAAGCTTACTCCAGTCGGTTCCAATTTACCTCCAGGTTTTAATAATATTCAATTAAAACCCCTTATTCTCCTGCAAATTCTTGTACCTTTAGAAGGCGTTCTGAGTTCTCAGACGGTAGAATTTCTAAAAGTCTTAGCAACAGATCTTTAAAGGAACGCACCTGAAACAATTTATATTCTTACCAGGTAACCTAATCAATGTTTTTCCTTATTCCACTTATAAGGAATTTTTGACCATTCATAAAGTAGAAAAAACAAAAACATTATAAAACAGATAATTAAACTTTCTATCCACGTAACTTTATCTTTAACACTTAATTGCCAAATTGTGTTTGCCATAAAATATAGTAAAGGGAATCTGATGCTTTTCTTAAACATATGCCACCGCCTATATTTATGTTCATTTACCATTATTCAATAGAAACGGATAATTCCCTTCTTCCACTAACCTGCCCGTTTATCGAATAAGAAAAAAGATGCCTGATTAGCAGCTGTTCTTGAACATAAGCACCCATTAGCTTAACGAAGAATTTATTAAAATTGTTCCCCAATAAAGAAAACTCATAATAAAGAACACAGATAAAAATACCGTTAGTGCCTTTGGCAATTTTCCATAAAAATAAATTAAGGCTAATCCTATCAAAATGTGAATGACAGCAAAAAGAAAAATACTCAACTCTTTCACCTCTACCAATAATTGTAACATTTTGTTGATTAGTGAGTATATCTATATTTCATTAATCTGCCCCTTTTGTTCAACAAGAAAAAAGCCGCCTAGTTTGGCAGCTGATCTTGAACATAAGCTCCATTATGTTGAAGAAGACTGACCTTAATTTCATCCCGACTAGTGTTTACTGTTTAATTTGTCTGATTACACTTTTAACAAGTTCCAAAGGGTCATTATCGTCAGAAGGAGTTACCGTAAAGACATAAGAAACTCCCTCTAGATTAATTGCATAGAATTCAAACCTGCCGCCATCTTCACTTTCCTTGAAAGAATAATCCACTAGGATTCCTTCAATTTTTTTTGTTTCAGAATCTGCCTGCAACACTTCGTAATTACTGACCTCTAAAGTAACGAGTCGCTCGCCTTTAAATTCTCCGAACAATATTTTTCTTTCATTAGCATTTTCAATAGCTTCTTTTTGCTTATCCGTTAATTCAACAAGTTTCCCCCTATTTTTTGTATAAGTGATTGTAGCAACTTGTCTGTCTCCAAGTGGCTTACCTTCAAAGACTGGTGGATTCTGAATTTCGGCATAATTAATTTGATAACCGTCCAAGTTTGGAATAACAATGTCCGTTCCCAGTGCTTCTTCCATTTCTTTTGTAATCGATGCAGTTGGGAATTTCTCTTGACCGTCTGCACAACCGACAAGAACTAAAAATGTTAGGACTATGAAAGCCAGTATTTTCTTATACATCTTTCGACCCCTTTGCAACTGGTAGCTTAGAAAGTAAAGTATTTAAAAATTCTTTCTGTACTCTTGAACTCTCACACAACGCCGAGGGGGTTATAAGTTAATAGAGTCCAGAAATGCTCTAATTATCAACACTATTAAGAAATCATTGTCAATAAGATAGCAACTAAAAAATTGGGTGCTCCAACAGCAACCAGAGTAAGCATTCTATTGTACCTTTTTTGCCCTTCAGAACTTGTTTCAGTAGTAAAATTAGCTCTGATTTTATCACCACTTATAAAAACTCCAGAAAGTAATCCTGCTACTAAAAGGCAACCTAATCCAATACCGCCTGAAATCAAAATAAACACATCCAAATTTGTAAAAAAACCAAAGAGAAAAAGGAAAAAAGCTAGTAAAATGCCAATCAAAAAACCTTTTTTCACTTTTTAACATCTCCTTTTTCACTATATATACGGAACAACACCTTAAAGGTTTCGTAACATTAAAAATAATCTATACGAAATTAAATATACCGCTTATTATACAAACCTGCCCCGTTTGTTAAATAAGAAAAAGCTGCCTGGTTCAGCAGCTGATCTTGAATATAAGCACCCTTTAGTTTAAGTATATTTTTTCACAATCTGATAATTAATTTTCATGTTTAACCTCCTCGGTTTTAGGATTACAACTGCATAATTCTGCAAAAAAACCGACTTTAAGTCGGTTTTTTTAATTTTATTTTGTATGTGAAATTGTATTAACAAGTTGGGTCAGTGCTTCGTTGATCGGCGTAACTGAGCGACCAAGAACTTTCTCAAAATCATTGCTTTCAACACCTAGTGAACCGTTCCGAATGCTTTCTTGAATTCCTACTACAATCGGAATCACAAAATCAGGTAAACCTAAGCCTTTCATGACCTCTGCATATTTTTCGTCACTAACTTGTTGTACAGGTACTTCTTTACCCAATACATTACCAAGAGCAGATGCCAATTCTTCTTGAGTTAAAAGAGGACCAGAAAGTTCATACACTGTATTTTCGTGACCGTTTCCAACAAGAACCGCTGCCGCTGCATCTGCGTAATCTTGTTGCAGTGCCCAGCCTACTTTACCTTCTCCAGCAGAGGTTACCCATGGAGCTCCTTTCAAAGCACCTTGAATGCTTCCGATTTCGTTTTCCAAATACCAATTATTACGTAAGAAAGAATATGGGATACCCGTTTTAATGATGGCTGCTTCTGTCGCAACATGAGGAGGAGCCATTAAATTTTTGCTTTCCGTTGCGTTTGCTAAACTTGTGTAAGCAATAAATTTTACCCCTGCACGCTCAGCTGCTTGGACAGCATTAGTATGTTGATGAATTCTTGTTTCATTGTCACCATCGGCAGAAATAATTAATAAGCGATCAATCCCTGTAAAAGCATTATCTAATGTTTCTGGACGGTCAAAATCTCCTTGACGAACTTCCACTCCACGGGACCGAAGTCCTTCTGCTTTCTCTGGGTTTCGAACACTCACTGCTAGCTCACTTGCAGGTATAGATTTCAATAATGATTCTACAACCTTTGAACCTAATTTCCCTGTTGCTCCTGTAATTAATATTTTCATTTTGTATTCCTCTCATTCGGCTTTTTCTGTAACAATACTCATTACATGTAATCATTTTAGTTACATGTAATCAATTTGTCAACATGTGAAAATGCTATTTATTATTTTGTTCATAATTTGGTATAATAAACTTGTAATCAAATTAATTACACGATGAAGAAATAAAATTAAGTAACGGAATAGTTAATATGGGTGGTGATCGAACATGTCCATCAGCAGCCGATTCGCTGTCGGAATTCATATATTGGCTCTAATTGAATTAAATAAAGAAGGAGTAACATCTTCTGAATTCTTAGCTTCAAGTGTTAACACAAACCCAGCGGTGATAAGAAAACTAATGGGAATGCTAAAAAAATCTGGTTTGATAGAGGTCCATCCAGGCATTGCAGGGGCTAAACTCGCAAAAGAATTATCTGATATTACACTGTTCGACGTTTATAAGGCAGTGAATGTTGTACAGGAGAAAGAATTGTTTAGCATACATGAAAGTCCACATCCTGATTGTCTCGTAGGTAGGAACATCCAGAATACAATTGAACCATTATTCGCAGCAGCACAATTGGCAATGGAGAAGGTTTTAAGAAATGTTACTTTAGAAGATGTTGTGAAGGATATTGCTACTAAAGAAAATATCTGTTAAAAAAGGTATTCCAAAGGAATGTCTTTTTTCTTTGTACATAAACTAACCTCCCTCAATAAAAGAAGCGTACACACCCGATTACTCCTGATTTCTTAGATTTTCATAGTTATTTACCTGCCGGTAAATGGGTTTCAATTGGAGGATAGTCACTGAAAAGGATATATTCGGACACGCCGAGAAAAACGAGCTACATCCCTCTAACCAATCTATTACAGAAATTGGTGGAGTAGTAAGAATATGACCGCACTGGTAGATGTCCACATATCTCATGGAGGTCAACCCTCCCATGCCTCACAGAGTCTTCGCTCTCAAATTCCTTCGTCCAACCTTTCCATGAGGTGGATGTCGGCCATGCTGCCCCACAGGGTCCATGCCCGTAATTTAGTTGCTTTGCCGACTAATCCGTGCTTCAATGTCTCCAAAACTATAAGCCAAGAACCATTTCTAATCTAAACGAAACCAGAATTAAGCGGCCAGTTCTGCCTTCTTTGATCCTGCCAAGTGAGGGATATCTTTTAACATCTTTTCTTCACTAAATTCAAATTGCTTTTTACTTATACTAAAGAAAATACGAATCAATTTATTACACAAAGCGATAAGGGACTGCATCTTCTTTAGCGGGTTGTCTGGCCGTTGAGTAAAGTAAGCATGCAGGGCCTTAAAAGCTGAATTTTTGGCAACGAGAATCATGCAAACTCTAAACAACAGAGCCCTTAGCTTCTTCCGTCCTCTCTTGGAGATGGTGGTTTTTCCCTTATGCTTTCCAGACGTATTTTCCTTCAGACTCAAGCCAGCCAGCTTAATAATTTGTCGGGGGTGAGTGTACTCACGTAGGTCACCCACTTCCGCAAAGAAACCAGCGACTGTATCTCTTCCAACACCCTTGATCGCTAACATTTGGGCTACACCTGGAATTTCATCAAGCAGGTAATCTATTTTTCCGTCCAATTCTTCGAATTCCTTCTGAATCAAATCATATTTAGCCAGAAGAGTTTTCAGCTCCATTTTTGCCATCTCAGAGCCTTGGCGAAGTCCGATGGACTGACTCGCTGCTTGCTTTAACTTCCGAATCTTATTAGCACCTACACTTTTTTTTACGGATTTTCTTAAATGGATAAGCAATTCATCTTCTGTGAAATTGGCTATTTCATGCGGTAGAGCATAAAGCCGTAAGAATTGTAATGCAGCCTTGCCCTCCCACTTCTTAAAGACCTTAAGAAATTCCGGAAATACCGGTCAATCCAGTTATGCACCTGGCCCTGGACCGTTTGAAGGTCCTCCGTTAAAAGATCGCGTATTTTCTTTGCCACACGGAGTTCGGCATAAACACCTTGCGGTATGGTAGGTTCGGCGTATCTTCCGTCCTTGACCAGTTGGGCAATGACCTTGGCATCTTTTACATCATTTTTAGTTGGAGAATTATCATCAAGTTCCTTACTTTTCTTTACGTGTAAGGGATTTACAGCTACAAACTTAATCTCGTTCTCTTTTAAAATATGAGCCAGGTTAAACCAATAATGACCTGTTGGCTCCATACCGACAATCACATTCTCCATACTACGTGCTTTCTTCGTTTCCGAAATCCAATGAAGAAAATGCTCAAAACCTTCTTTTGTATTTTCAAAATAACAAGGGGTTCCAAACTCCATTCCCCTGAAATCCTGGGCACGTGCCACATGCTTGAATTTCGCGATATCCACCCCTATAATCAGGGTGTAAGGAGTAATTTGAGCAATCTTCTTATTCTGGTTATAATTCATTTTAAAGCCTCCTGGTATTTGAGTAATGTCCTTTTCGCTTGCCGGCTTCAGGACTCTCTCATTCTACCAAGAGGTTATTTTTTTGTTCAAACTTCATTTTCCTTCATTACAGGAATGCTGCCCCGTTAGTTGAATAAGACATTAATGCTTTGTATTTATCGAAAACAGAACATTTGTTTGTATATAATTAAATTAAAAAGGAAATCTAAATGAGGGTAGTAATTGAAACAAAGCTCAATATTGAAGGCAATAGAGGTTCAAGCCGCGGAAAGTTTTTCGTTCGAGACCGAGATTTTAAGGATGATCCAAACTTTGCAGTAGCAGTTGTAGCCTACGAATGGATCCAGCAACAATGGAGGGAATCTGGCTGCAGGGATTTGATTATTGAGATGGTTACCTGGAACGAGGAGAATGATATTACTGAAATTGTTAAAGAAATCGAGCCGGTTGTTGAGGACGATTTACCTTTTTAAGTAAACAAAAAAGCCAATAATTAAATTGACTTCTTCAATCCACAATTACTGCACTTTCTAAGGAATTCCCCATTTCCAACTTTTGACTTAAAATGAGAATTACCGCAGTTGTCCCAACGTCCAGCTTGTTTATCAGGAAATTCATTATAAATGTAGATTTTATCCAGATCAATATTATCGTAATCGTATTCCATGTAGTCACCTCAGAAGATAATATATCAAACATTACAGAATAAATGAAGGTTGTATATTATTCACAAATTATTACAAAAAGGACGTTGATTTGTGGATGTAATTGAGTTGATGAGAATTAAAAAATGTTAAATCTGATGAACAGTTGAGCTTACTATTCTTTAATACAAAGAGAAAAATGTACTCAAAAGGGGCCAAATAATCTTAATGGTCAATGAAATACCTTTTTTAAGTTAAAGCAAAAAAAGTCAGACCAAACATCTGTTAAATATTGTAATTTAATATGTTATAATTTTACAAAGGAGGTCTAGCCGGTGACTTTTAATAAAGGGTATTTTGGGGGATATTTAGTATTTGTTCTTGCTATGATAATTGTTTATTTTACAGTCCCACGTGAATATGGTTTTTACGCATTGATTTTATTAGCGATCCTATTTGGGTTATATCAATTCTTTTTATTATCAAAAAGAAAAAAATCGAGTAAAAGTTAGAACAAAGCCCTCTCCTACTTTTAGGAAATGGCTTTTTTATTAGTAAACTCTTACTTTCTGAGGAGAAGAAGTTTTAGAACTCAATAGTATAGTTCTAGCACTATCTTTATACAGGTTTACTTGCATTTTTGACCAAAGATAATTAGGATCTGTGTCGGCAGCTGTTGCTCCACGTCTCTTAAAGTATCCGGTCTTTAGTTGAAATTGAATCCATACATTAGCCAATGCTCCTGCAGCCCATCCAACCTTTGGTATTAAGCTTAGAATGGCTTGAGTAACTACTTGAGTCCCTGCTTTCCAGTCTGCTGTAACTGTATAATAATCCCATGATGACCAAACCCAAGAGCAAGTAATAGCATCAATATCGACATCAGTTCCAACACCAGGTTCAAGGGTTTCATCATTAATTGTAATGCGGTACCATCAGCTTCTGTATTTTCTATCAGAGTACTAGCTTTTCCATTAATTTCCTTTAATGTATCCATACCTTTTTGCTGTAATTTACCTACATCAAAACACAAAAAAATCATCCTCCCTTCATAATCGTCATTATTATTCCAATTTTTTTCATTTCAATTCAATTAGTTTGAATATCTGATTCCTGTGACAGTGATTATTTACTAAACAGGAGATTGTGAAGTATTACACTTAAACAAAATTATTCTTAGTTTAAGTGCAGATTGTTTTATTACTCTCAGGCAAAGAGTTAATTTGGGGTCGTTGGGGTCGATTTGGGGTCGAAACTCATCATTAAGCCCCAAATCCTAACCAACTCAATCCGGTTCTCAGTTCAAAAAAGTTGATTTAACAAGGGTTCTTCAAAGTTACCCAAAGTCTTTCCTTTTAGGATAGCCCGCCTCCTAAGCTGTAGGTCGTGAGTTCGAATCTCGCCTGGGACGCTTTCAGAAAAAAACGCCAACAAAAGTTGGCGTTTTTTCTCGTACTTACAAACCAGGATGCCGGGTGTCTAAGGCTTTATAAATCTTCAATAACAATATACGCAGCCTTAACAGGCCCATGTACACCAACAACGAGGTTCATCTCAATATCAGCGGAGTTGCTTGGCCCAGTAATGAAATTAATGCAGGAAGGTGCCAGCTGCCCTGAGTTTACCCTTTCCCTAATGATCCTTGCAGCCTGTGTCATACGCGGGACCAGGGTGCTCTTCGGAATAAGGATGATTGAAGCAGCAGGGAGAAAGCTGACTGTCCGTCCGTGATCCTTACTGCTGAACAAGACTGCTGTGCCGGATTCAGCGAGAGTTATTTCACTGACCGTAATGCCGATGTTGGCATGTTCTGCATATTCAATATTTCTTCCTTCTTCAGAATAATCCCATTCATATACTTCCACTTTCTCTTTTGGCCAAATTTCCTTAAATAGCGGTGTAAGCCCAAACTGTTTATAGCGGTCATCCTTCCAGGTCACAACTGGACCCCCGCCATACTGGGCTACAATTTCTTTAAGCGTTTCCGTCAAATTGGCAGCATTGGTTACAGCAAGATCAGTGTGGATTTTCGTACACTGTGTCTTTAATGCTTCAAGAAGCTCATCAGCATCTGCTTCTTTCAAGACTGCATCCTGCGGGTTATAGCTCCATTTTGGTCTTTCTACTCCAGTAACTCTTTTTTCTCTGCCCAATCTGCCTGCAATTTTATTTAAAAAAGCATCTCGATTCTGAATGGTTCCCTTCACTGCTGTCCGCCTCCTTTCGGCCGGTTTTTGAACCAATCGCGAAACCTTTCTTTATTAGGAGCTGGAAAATCCCTGATTTCTGTCCAGGCCTTTAAGGGGCCTGGTCCCTTTGTAATTTTGTCGCCGGCGGTAAATGGATTCATGGCTGCCGGTGCCAGCTTTGACCCCAGTTTATAAAGGGACGGCGAAGCAGCTCCCAGCCCAAAAGCCTTCATGGTCATTTTTTCCGATATGGGAGCCCTTCCTTCTTTTTCGACAATTACCTGCCGGTGTTTATGAAGAAGTTCATGAAGAGGGATTTTGACCGGACAGGCTTCCGTACAGGCTCCGCAAAGTGTTGATGCATAAGGCAATTCCTTATAATCATCATAGCCGCCTAAAAGGGGTGACAGAACCGCTCCAATCGGGCCTGAATAAATGGATCCGTAGGAATGGCCGCCAACATGCCTATATACGGGACAAACATTTACACAAGCAGCACAGCGGATACACTGGAGAATGGAGTGAAACTCTCCCCCTAAAATCGAAGAGCGGCCATTATCTACTATAACCAGGTGGAATTCTTCAGGACCATCGACATCGAGTTCTTCTTTTGGACCTGTCAGAACAGTAATATAGCTCGTAAGCTTTTGTCCAACAGCGCTCCTTGTCAGCATGCTTACAAGCACTTCCATTTCCTCGTAAGTCGGGACCAGCCTTTCCATGCCCATTACCGTAATTTGCGTCTTAGGCAAGGCAGTGACAAGATCTGCATTGCCTTCGTTAGTCACTAATGTGATTGAACCTGTTTCAGCCACAGCGAAGTTGCAGCCCGTAATGCCAACATCAGCGGTTAAGTATTCGTGGCGCAGCATTTCTCTCGCATGCCACGCAAGTTCTTCCGGCTTTTCTGTGTTCTGATAGTTCAGTTTTTCTGCAAAAACATCACGAATCTGCTCTTTATTCTTATGAAGGGCAGGCGCCACTATATGTGAAGGGGGATCATGGTCGTCCACCTGAAGGATGTATTCCCCCAAATCAGTTTCAATGACCTGGCATCCGGCCTCTTCCAGTGAGGCATTTAAATGAATCTCTTCGGTTACCATCGATTTAGATTTAACTACTTTTCTTGCATTCTTCTTTTCAATTACTTCCCGTATATAGGCAGAGGCTTCTTCAGCAGTTTCAGCAAAATAAACGTGCCCTCCCCTTTTAGCTACATTTTCGCTGAGCTGGTATAAATAAAAATCAAGATTTTCAAGTACATGCTGGCGAATTTCTTCTGATAGCGACCGCCATTCTTCCCAATTTCCAAGTTCTGCGGCAGCATCAAGCCTTCTTGTCTGAAGCCTTTCCTGTGCACCTGAAACTGCCCCTCTCATAAAGGAATTGCTTATCCCGGAATCTACACGATCCTTAAAGTCGTTTGTTCCTATTTTCATAGCCATTTCTATTCCCCCTTTAGAAAAGCGCAAGCACCTTACCTGACACACGAGGGGCAGGCTCTTACGCAAGACAATTATCAACGTTCAAAACTGTCTTTCCTGCTTTGCAAGAAAGCATGACCATTAATGGCTTACCGGCAATTTAACACTTCAGCAATATGCATAACCCTTATTGGTTTTCCCTGCCTACCGATCCTGCCTCCAATATTCATCAGGCACCCTGCGTCAGCTCCAATGAGAATATCTGCTTCTGTCTCCTCTATATGCCCAACCTTCTCATCTACCATTTGTTCAGATAT
Organism: Cytobacillus oceanisediminis; assembly: GCF_004366035.1. Classification (GTDB taxonomy): domain Bacteria; phylum Bacillota; class Bacilli; order Bacillales; family Cytobacillaceae; genus Cytobacillus; species Cytobacillus oceanisediminis_C. The sequence continues at coordinate 365,632 of NZ_SOEE01000007.1, read as the reverse complement.
TTGAGCCATTTTCACGGAGAAAGTACCGCCAAAACCGCAGCATTGCTCCTTGCCGGGAAGCTCTTCGAATTCCAGGCCCTTTACATTTTTTAATAACCTCATAGGTGCTTCTTTTACCCCAAGAAGCCTGGTCATATGGCAGGAGGTATGATAGGTGGCTTTCCCTTCTAACTTTGCCCCGACATCGTCAACGTTTAGAACTTCAACGATAAATTGAGTAAGTTCGTATGTCTTTTCAGCAAGCCTTTTTGCTTTGGGTTCCCATACAGAGTCGCCTTTAAAAACATGCGGATACTCATGAAACATATAGGCGCAAGATCCAGAAGGGGAAACAACATATTCTGCATGTTCAAATGCTGTGATCATCCTTTTCATGGCTTCCTTTGATTCCTTCACATAGCCGCTGTTGTAGGCAGGCTGGCCGCAGCAGACCTGTTCATCCGGAAAATCTATTTCACATCCCAGGCGTTCAAGCAGTTCAACAGCTGCTTTGCCTGCATTTCCCTGAAACATATCTACAAGACATGTTGCAAAAAGACTTACCTTCATTCATTCCCTCTCCCAGCTAGATATTGTATTTTTCTACTATCTTACTATAGTTATAATACAAATTGTTGAATTTTTATAAATATTTTAATAATTAGTATAAGTCACCTTACAGATCATATGTCAATGTTTTACTTCCTTTTTTTCATTAAAAAATATGATACAATTATATGATGTTTAAGTTGCTAAAAAGGGAGTTCAAAAATAAATGAAAGTTATCGCCAGTACGCTTAATGCCAAATACATTCATACAAATATAGCGATCCGCTATCTAAAGGCATACGCTCAGCCTGATTTCGATGTGGAATTAGCCGAATATACAATTAAAGATCCGGTAATGAATATCGTTACAGATCTGGTCCGCAAAAAACCTGATGTGATCGGATTCAGCTGCTATATATGGAATATCGAAGAGACCATTAAGGTAATTAAAATGATAAAAAAGATTGACCCCTCCATTCATATTGCAGTCGGAGGACCTGAAGTGACCTATGATGTTGCGGATTGGATGAACAATGTAAAAGAATTTGATTACATTGTTATCGGAGAAGGTGAGGAAACGTTCAAACAGCTGCTGACAGAGCTGAATGGCACAATGAATATGGAAAATGTGCATGGTCTTGCTTTCAGGGAAAATGGCCAGGTTCGTATTAATCCTCAGCGGAATAAGCTGGATTTGCGTGAGCTTCCCTCACCATTCCGATTTGATGAAGATATTCCCCACCTTTCTAAACGGGTCACTTATATAGAAACCAGCCGGGGATGCCCATTCAGCTGCCAGTTTTGCCTTTCCTCTATTGAAGTAGGTGTGCGATACTTCGACAGGGAAAAAATCAAGGACGACATCCGATATTTAATGAGGAATGGTGCAAAAACCCTTAAATTTGTGGACCGCACATTCAACATTAGCCGCAGTTATGCTTTGGAAATGTTCCAATTCTTAATCGATGAACATCTGCCTGGTACTGTCTTTCAATTTGAGATCACTGCCGACATCATGAGACCGGAAGTGATTGAATTTCTAAACAAGGAAGCTCCAGCAGGATTATTCCGATTTGAAATTGGTGTACAATCTACAAACGACTATACAAATGAATTGGTCATGAGGAAGCAGAACTTTAACAAGCTTTGCAGAACGGTCACAATGGTAAAGGATGGAGGGAAAATTGACCAGCATCTTGACTTAATTGCCGGGCTTCCTGAGGAAGATTATGATTCATTCAAAAGAACATTCAACGATGTATTTGCAATGCGGCCCGAAGAGCTTCAGCTCGGCTTCTTAAAAATGCTGAGAGGCACCGGGCTTCGCTTGAGAGCAGAAGATCATCAATATATTTATATGGACCATTCTCCATATGAAATACTTGGAAATAATGTTTTGTCCTTTGATGATATCATTCGCATTAAGCAGGTTGAAGATGTTTTAGAGAAGTATTGGAATGATCATAGAATGGATGCGATTATTGAATATTTGGTTACAAAGGTATTTCCGACTCCATTCGATTTCTTCCAGGAATTCGGCAGTTATTGGGAGCAAAAAGGATGGTCCAGAATCGGCCATCAGCTTGAGGATCTTTTCAAACGTCTTTTTGAATTCCTGGAATCAAAAAAAATTGCTGATTTGGATATAGCAGAAGGCCTTATGAAGTTTGACTATATTTCAAAACAAAAATACAAGCCAAGAAAACCCTGGTGGCAGCCAAGCTTTGAAAAATCCGAGAGATCAAAGCTTTACCAGTCTCTGCTTGAAAATCCAATCCATCTGGGTGAAGGCTTCTTAAGCCTTCAGCTGAATGAAAAAGAAATATACAAACATACCTTAAGTGAAAGATTATCTTTTGATATTGAAAAATATATTAAGGATGGAATAATTGAAAAGAGAGACTCAGTTCTGCTTGCCTATTTCGACTCAAGCTCAGAAAAGGTTTCCATCTTTACCGGCCCTATACATGATTGATAAAACCGGCAGGAATCTGCCGGTTTTTTAACATTTATCCCGATCTTTCTTTTTATCTTTATCACGGTTCATAAATGGCAGCTCATAAAGTTTTCCGGCATTTATATCACCAAACTCCATACCGAATTCTACATTGGCCGAGCCATTTTTCCGTCCTTTTTTTCGTGGTTTATTATGATCCACTAGGCTCTTCCCTCTCTCCCATGCTTGGAGTTGCGGTTAGCCATTTTCATGGGATTCTCGCCCTGGCTGAATTCTGCTGAAAACTCAGATTCCTGCAGGTTCTTTTTAGGCGTCTTGCTGTATTTTTCAACGGCATTATACTCAGCTTTTCGTTTGGCCATCCCAATCTCCTCCTGAAATATATTTCATAGTGCTAAATCCATTGTCAGGTTTAACACAGCTTTATTTTTAGTAAAAAACACAGTTTCATTCCTATCTGAGCCTTCCTTATTTTACAATCATAAATTTTACTGGGGTGCAAAAAATAGAGTAAAAAGGAATGAGCGATATGACTAATAAAAGGAATAAAGATATCAGAAGCATTGGCATTGATGAGACACTTCCACATCAAATAGAAGCACCGAGCTTTAAAGACACAGGCATGAAACTTCAGCCGCCCTTCACGAATTCTTTTGGCGTAACCATTGGGGATAGTTATTATTCTTCGGACAGTTCACCGCTGGAAAACTGGAGCGATGAAACAGATCCTGCAGTGATGGCAGGTGAGGATTGGATTCATCCGACAAATGATATCGGCTGGAATACAACGGAAAACAAAGAACTCCTTGAAAGCAAAAAGCCGCCTCAAGGCTACCCATTCATGCATCCTACTAAAGATGTCAGCCGCGGGACGGATTAATAAGAAAAGCCCAGCCGTATAGGTGAAGGGATACAAAAAAAACAGTCCGGAATAATCTTCCGGGCTGCTTTTTTAGCCAATAATAACACGCTCTTTAGGATAATGAAAATTCGGCTGTTTTTCTTTGCCGCCTATAATAAATAAGAAGGAAGTTAATCCAATTCTTCCAATAAACATTAAGGCCATTATGATACATTTTCCGATCATTGATAATTCCGGTGTGATTCCTAACGATAGCCCCGTAGTACCAAAAGCTGAACAGACCTCGAAAATGATTTCAATTAGCTCCATCTGCTTTTCTGTAATGCTTAAAATGACTACAGAGAGAAAACACATTCCAATAGCTAGCAATGTGATAGCAAGAGACTTCAGAATATCATCTTCATGAATTTCTCTTTTAAATATTTTTATATCCCGATTTCCTTTGGCAAAGTGATATATAAAAAGGATATTCACTGCAAAGGTAGTCGTCCTGATGCCACCACCGACAGAACTCGGTGATGCCCCGATGAACATTAAAATACTCATTATGATGAGAGTAGGCATTGTAAATTCATTAACATCCATCGTTGATAAACCGCCGCTCCGGGTGGTAGCAGATTGGAAGAAGGAATAAAAGAAGCTTTCATGCCAATTCATGTCTTTGAAATATTGATTGAATTCCAGGATGAGCAAAATAACCGTACCAAACACAAGAAGGGCGGCGTATGTAACGGTCGTCAATTTTGCAAATAAAGAAAAGCGAAAAGATGGTTCCTGGTCCCATTTATTCCTAAATAGATATTGCTTTAATTCGATAAGAACAGGAAAACCTATAGCTCCTAAAGTAATCAGAATAATATTGATCAGCTGCACGAAATAATCGCCGGCATATGGTTTAAGAGAGGCTCCTGTTATATCCATGCCCCCGTTGGTTGTTGCACTGACAGATGCAAACAGCGCATGCAGGAATGCGTCATCCCATGCAGGATAATATTTAAGAAAATGAAAACCCAATATGAGCGCACCAAGCGTTTCAATCACTAATATAATTTTAATGATTTCTTTTACTAAATTGACCAGGCCGGACAAGGCATATTGATTATGATCAACCATGATGAGGCGGCGCCCTCTTAATCCAATCTTGCGGCCCAGCAGGAGCCAAAAGAATGTGCCAAGCGCCATGATCCCTATTCCGCCAAACTGAAGGACAAACATGATGACAAAATAACCAAAAACACTATATGTTGCCGATATATCAACTACAGAAAGACCGGTCACACTTACTGCACTGACAGCCGTGAAAACCGTATCAATAAATGCAACCTCCACTCCTGGTTTATGTACAGCCGGTATTTTTAATAAAAGTACCGATACAGATACTGCCAATAAATAATATCCGGATATTACTTGGGCAGGTGTTAGTTTATCCAGCCAATTTCTTACGTCTTTCCACATATCATACCTGTCCCCTTCAAAATTTTTCTAACCCTTATCATAATGAATATACCCGGTTTTTAAAAGGGATATTAGAAAATTCGCAGGAAGTTTTTTATTTATATATAATAAAGTCAAAAAATCAAAGGGAGATATGACATGTTGTTGCCTGACCTGGCTGAAAAAATTATAGCTGAAGTGCGTCAGTTTCTTCAGGAAGATATCATAGTTGCCAATACCTGCGGGGGGATCATTGCAAGTACAGATGCAGGCAGAATAGGCAGTTTTCATGAAGGGGCACTGATTTGCATAAAAAATAAAGAAAAGCTGATTATTACCAGGGAGGATCAGTCGCGCCTTCAAGGTGTAAAAGCCGGCATTAATCTGCCGATCTTTTTTAAAGGGGAAACAGTTGGTGTTATTGGCATAACCGGAAACCCCGATAAAATTTCCCCATTCGCGGAAATCATCCGCAAACTAACAGAGTTATTTATCAGTGAGAGTTACTTTGCAGAGCAGTTCGATTGGCAGGCTCGTGCACTGGAAGGTTTTATGTTTGACTGGCTGCAGGCAAAAGAATGGGATCCTGCCTTCAAAGAACGGGCTCATCTTCTGAAAATTAATCTGGCTGTGGACAGACAGGTTTCCATCGCAGAATTCAGGCAAAATAGCCAATTGCTTCATAGGGATCCTTGGAATAGAATTTTATCCTGGAAAGAAGCGGGTCCGCATGATATTCTAATTCGCTGGGGAAACAACCGGATTGTACTTTTATCAGGTATTTCTTCAGCAAAAAAAGAAAATAGGTTAAGAGAAAGGGTCACTCGCTTCCATCGTTTTCTTGAAAACCTTTTGGCTGCTGAAGTAAGTATTGGCACCGGTAAACCATTGCCTCCCTTCTGCCTTTCCGACTCATTTATGCAGGCAGAACGAGCTTTAAAAATCGCAAAAGACCGGGACACCATCATATTTGATCAGGATTTGACCATTGAAATGATATTTGATGATCTCTCTCCAGAAACTAAAAAGGACTTCATTGAAAGAACGATCGGGACATTCATGAATGAACAGGATCTTATGGTAACCCTTCAGGAACTGTTCAGGCAAAATCACTCTTTGAAAAATACTGCTGAAGCTTTGCATATACATATTAACACCCTTCATTACAGACTCAAGAAAATATCGGATCTTTCCGGCCTATATACATCCAATTTGAATGATTTAATGAAATTATACATCGCGATTAAACTTTTAGAGGAAGGCACAAAAAACAATTAAAATATCCATAAATATTTGTATAGTTAACCATAGCAGGGCGCTCCCTGTTTTTTTATACTTAAAGAAATAGATATTGCCAGCTTCCATTAAAGGAGTGGATCCATTTGGTTGACGTTCAAATAAAAGAAAAATTAATTGCCGTTGTCGGCGCAGAAAATTATGATGACTCCAAAGCAGGGCGCCTCGTCTATTCATATGACGCTACTCCAAATTTCCAATCGATGCCCGATGCAGTCATCAGTCCGCGAAATACTCAGGAAGTATCCAGTATCCTCAATATTTGCAGCAGCTCAGGAATTCCAATCGTGCCAAGGGGATCAGGCACCAATTTATGTGCAGGCACCTGTCCTACAGAAGGCGGAATTGTACTCCTGTTTAAGCATATGAATAAGGTCATTGAAATCGATGAAGAAAATCTTACGGTTACAGTACAGCCTGGGGTCATCACGCTTGACATGATAAACGAGGTTGAAGCAAGAGGGCTCTTTTATCCTCCTGATCCAAGTTCGATGAAAATAAGCACAATCGGAGGAAACATAAATGAAAACTCAGGCGGACTGCGTGGATTGAAATATGGAGTTACAAGGGACTATGTGATGGGGCTGGAAGCTGTACTTGCAGGCGGCGACATTATTAGAACCGGCGGCAAGCTTGCGAAGGATGTAGCAGGATATGATTTTACCAGACTGCTGGTTGGCTCTGAAGGAACTTTGGGGATCATTACGGAAGCAACATTAAAATTAATCCCGCTTCCTGAGTCAAAAAAGACAATGCTCGCATTATATCAGGATCTCGAACAAGCTGCAAAATCAGTCTCAAAAATCATCTCAGACAAAATCATACCCGCCACCCTTGAATTTTTAGATCAGCCTACATTAAAAGCAGTTGAGGATTTTGCCCAAATTGGATTGCCAACCGATGTCCAAGCTGTCCTTCTTATTGAACAGGATGGTCCTATTGAGGTCGTGGAAAAAGATATGCAGAAGATGGCTGAAATCTGCAAGAAACAAGGAGCTGTATCTGTACAGCTTGCAAATTCTGAAATGGAAGCAGAAGCCTTGCGGACTGCAAGGCGTGCCGCATTATCCGCCCTTGCGCGCCTTAAGCCGACAACCATTCTTGAAGATGCTACAGTGCCAAGATCTGAAATTGCCAACATGGTAAAAGCAATAAGTGAAATTTCAAAAAAATACGGACTTTCCATCTGTACATTTGGCCATGCCGGTGATGGAAACCTGCATCCGACCTGCCCTGCAGATGCACGGGATAAAGATGAAATGGAACGGGTTGAAAATGCTTTTGAAGAGATTTTTATCAAGGCAATTGAACTTGGAGGGACTATTACAGGCGAACATGGAGTAGGGGTCATGAAAGCTCCCTATCTTGAACTGAAACTTGGCCAGGCTGGCATTGATGCAATGAAAGCTGTTAAGACTGCTTTAGACCCCAATAACATTCTTAATCCCGGCAAAATTTTTGCCAAGGATGACAGAAAACGAGTGGTGGTTGCCCAATGACAACATTAAAAGAACAAACAATCATTCAGGAAGAATTTAAGAACCGAATGAATGAAGATGAGCTGCTGAATTGCATGCGCTGCGGCTTTTGCCTCCCTTCCTGCCCCACTTATGTCGAGTCAGGCTTTAAAGAAACACATTCTCCAAGGGGCAGGATCGCGTTAATGAAAGCTGTTGCAGACGGATTAATTGAACCGGATGAAGACGTAGAGAGATCTCTTGATCTTTGCCTGGGCTGCCGGGCCTGCGAGCCTGTATGTCCTTCAGGAGTAAAATATGGGCACTTGCTGGAAGAAGCAAGAGATATTATTATTCAGAATAAGAAACACTCGCTTCCGGTCAAAGCGGTTCGCAGTTTGGTCTTTAATGGGCTTTTCCCCCACCAGAACAGAATGAGGGCAGCTGCCGGGCTATTGGGCTTTTATCAGCGTTCAGGTCTGCAATCGGCCGCCAGAAAAACAGGAATGCTGAATTGGCTTCCAAAAAACCTCACGGCCATGGAAAAGGTACTTCCTCAAGTGCCAAAATTAAAAGAAATGAAAAATAGGCCATCATATCTCTCAGCAGATAAACCTATAAAAAAAGCCGCTTTTTTTACTGGGTGCCTAATGGATACGATGTTCCTGGAGACCAATAATGCGACAATAAAACTTCTTCAGCTTGCAGGATGTGAAATTCATATTTCTCAAAATCAAGCCTGCTGCGGCGCTCTTCATGGCCATAGCGGTGAAAAACAGACGGCTAAAAGTTTGGCAAAGCGGAACATAGAGGCTTTTGAGAAGCTGGACGCAGACTATATTATTACAAATGCAGGTGGATGTGGAGCATTCCTTATTGACTATGGCCATCTTCTTAAAGATGACCGGGAATGGCATGAACGAGCTGTAAATTTTTCTCAAAAGCTCAAAGATATCAGCGAGATTCTATACGAACTAGAATTCCACAAAAAAGTTAATCTTGAGCTGCCAGGGCAGATTATAACCTATCAGGATTCCTGTCATTTGCGCAATGTCATGAAAACATCAACAGCCCCGCGCACCCTTCTGAATTCAATTAAAGGCATCGAATTCAGGGAAATGAAGGATGCAGACAGATGCTGCGGTTCTGCCGGTATTTATAATATTGTTGAATCTGAAATGTCAATGCAGATACTTGATCATAAAATGATTCAGGCCAAGTCGGCAGATGCAGCAGTAATTGTGACCTCTAATCCGGGCTGTCTTCTGCAGATGAAGCTGGGGATAGAACGTGAAGGTTTATCAGGAAACGTAAAAGCCGTTCATATTGCAGATATTCTTCTGGAAGCTGCTGTTGATAAAAAAAAGTAAAGAAATTGCTTATGCCGAAATATTACCACTTATGAAACTCCCTTTTTAATTCATACTACAAATACAGAGGGAAGATAAACTCTGTAAGACCAATAAAAAGGAGTTGAATACAATGGCAAGAAGCAGCAATAAGCTTTTAGTTCCTGGGATTGAACAATACATGGACCAGGTAAAATATGAAATTGCCCAGGAATTTGGTGTTCAATTAGGCTCTGATACTGTATCCCGGGCTAACGGATCTGTGGGCGGAGAAATTACTAAGCGCCTAGTCCAGCAGGCACAGGCACAAATGTCCGGCCAAAATAACCAATAACAACTTCATATAAATGGAAAAAGTCCGGAGCCATCTCCGGACTTTATTCTTACCATTTCCCTCTGTCATTATGCTTCCCTTGATTGTTTCCGCTGGCATTATTTCGATTGTCCCTGTCTTTCTGGTTTTTCTCAGGTCCATTCCCGCCTCTGTTTTTCCCATTATCTTTTTCTTTGGGATTTCTCTCGGGGCTATTTCTGTTTTCATTACCTTTATTATTTTTTTTTTCGCTTGAATGATTTTGAGGTTTTTGGGCTTTTACGTTATTTTCTTGATCTTTCTTTTCTTTATTATCCTGCCTTTTTCCAGGATTGTTTCCATTGTTTTTACCGCTGTTATTTTGCTGGTTCTCAGATTTCTTTATTTGCCCCGGAACATCAGGTTTTTCTTTACTATCTTCTATTTTCTCCTGCTTTTTTAACTGGCTTTGCGTATTTTCTGCCGGCTTTTGCGGAGCACGAGTTTCTTTATCTGTCTGTTTATCCGGATTTGCAGGTTCAGGTCTTTCTTTCTTGTCAGCGTCAGCTTTTAATTTATTTTCTTTATATATTCCAGGTGAGAGCCCTTTTTCAATAGCAGCTTCTCTTTCCTCTTCACTTGCTTCCAGTAAAGTTACTTCAAGCTGCTCTTTTTGTGCAGCTTGTTTAATATTTGCCAGCTCCTCCTGAATGCGCTTATCCGCTTCTTTACTCTGTTCTGTATAAACGGCAGCAATCACTACCTCTTTATTTTCCTTAAAATAGCCTTGTTTCTTTATTTGAAGCAGAATCTTGTCAGCTACATCATGAATGCTGGTTTTTTCCCAATTCTTGATGTTTTGGATAATTAGTTCTCCTTCCTCATTATAAGGAACGAGCTCTACTACCTGATATTTTTCATTGACCCCTAATTCAATACTCGGATTAACGTCGATTGACATATATGCATACACTTCGTCGTTTTGAAGGAACGGCAAAAAAGAAACGATTGCGAGCATTAGCGCAAAAGCTGCTGCCATTAATCCTTTTCCTTTAAATAGATTAAAAATAGTTAAAGGCGAGGACTTTTTTCCGTTTTTCAGTTCTATTGGGAAGAATTCAATTTCCTGGCCAAGTGCATATGCCCCATCTTGTTTTCGGGCCCGCAGAAATTCTCCTTCCGGGGTTAATAGTGTTAAAAAACGTTCGTTTATTTCCATGATAATTCCTGTTTTCACGTTTCCAACACCCCTTTGATATAATCCTTTAGAAAGATATAATCACCAGTTAATATCAGTGATATGGCAATTATATATTTCCTGTTTCTCTCTATTGTTTTCCTGCTTAAGGATACATAGCTCTCCAGCTGCTTTATCGGCAGCTTTTTTTTATCATAAAGTATTTTTTTGAGTTCATCATTTTCAACCAGAATCTTGGCTACTGTCATCGCATTTTTTCGTGCATCAGCATGTTTTGGAGACTGCTCGATCAGATCGCTGAAGGTAAGGTCGAATTCCTGCAGAATCTGTGTAAACTGGAGAATTTCTTCTTTTCTCAGTTCTTCATCCGTTTTTTTCCTGAAGTCTTCTATGGACAATTCGTCTTCAATCGCAGAACCCGTATCATCATCTTCCAGATTAGAGCCTCCATTAAAACTAAGATTCTGAAATTTGGATTGCTTGCGGATATAATCAATAACCCGTCTTTTGATCAGCACTTCCGAAAAACTGATCAATGAACTCCCTTTATCAGGACTATACTTTTCAATGGCTTCATTAAAAGCGATGAGACCAATGCTGAATTCATCATCTGATTCATGTATGTATCTTTTGCAGACTGATGATACTGTTTTAGCAATAAACGGCTTATATGACTCTATTAGCTCATTATTTAATGCTGTATCTCCCTGCTGTATTAACTCTACCGTTTCTTCGAGCGTTCTTTTACGCTTCTTTGCCAAAAACAATAAACTTAGCAATTGCCCCACCTCTTTTCAAAACACATTATATCATACGGTGTCCAGGTTATTTTTTTTAGGGTGGTATTGGCAAAGGAAATGTAAGCCTCGAGGCGCTTTCTTTTCCATCTTAAATCAGTTGCCTTTATTCTCTTTTCCTTGACCTTTTACTTCTTCAGCTTTCTCTTTTCCTTTGCCGGCATGGCTCATTGCCTCTGCCTGCTTTTCTTGAACTTTCTTTACCTGCTGTTCTTTTGCTTCTTTCCTGGCTGCCTCACGTGCTGCTTTTTCAGCTTGTTTAGCTGCCTCGCGTGCTTCCTTTTCTGCTTTTTTAGCTTCTTCACGTGCCGCCTTTGCTTCTGCTCTCTTTTGAGCCTCTAAAACCTTTGCCTCTTCATGTGCTTTTTTCTTCTCAGCTTTAGCTGCATCTTTTGCCTCTTTAGACACCTTCACGGGATTTTCAGGTGACACAGTTTGCTCTTCAGAAGCTGATTCATCAATCTCTTTCGCCGGATCTCCTGCTGCTTCAGGGTCTTCAGATTTAATCGGAGCAGGCGCCTTTTCTTCAGATTGCCCAGCCTGGTCAATTTCAGTATATTCTTTTTCATCTATCAATTGTTCAGACCATTTTTCAGTGAACTTAGCAATGTTCTTTTGCATCGCTAAAACTGCAGGATGGTTTTCATCGAATCTTTCTGAAAACTTAGCAAGATTTGCCTGGAGGGCAATGATATTCTGTGCAAGGATTTCTTTTACTTCATCTTCAGTTTCCTTGTCAGCGCTATCATTATCAGAAGAATCTTCACCGTCTGCAGCGTCTTCATCAGGAGCACCCTCTTCAGCTGATTCGTCTTCACTAATTAGATTACCGTTGTCCTCATCACCTGATTTTGATTTTCCTGGGTCTTCATTCGCTTCCTCAACGATGGTTTCAGCGTTTTCCATTTGTTCCAGTGCTTTTTCTATTGCTTCTAAAGCTTCCTCTTCCTTTCCTTCAGCAAAAAGTGCTTCTGCTTCAGCCATACGCTCTGCAGCATAGCCGGCAAGCAGTTTTGCTTCTTTAATGTCATCAAAAGTTAGAGCAAGCTTCACTTTTTCCAATGCAAGCTTTGCAAAGTAGAAGAAGCTTCCAGGCAACAGAGATGGGGCTTCTGATTCAATTTTATCAAGCTTTTCTTTAGCATTTTCAATGGATTCTGCTGTATCTTTATTTGTTTCAGCTGTTGCTTCAGCTGAAGGATCATTTTTTAGTTCAACTGTTTCAAATTCTTCATCTTCCTTGTTCTCACTTGCAAAGGCTGTTGCGGCTGAAAATGTGAATGTTCCCGCAATCACCAGTGCAAGTGTGCTTTTTGCCATTTTATTCATTTCTTTACTGGATAAAAATTCCAATGATTTCACCCCAAAAATTATTTTAAGCGGCCGCTTGTTCATTACAACTGTACGGTTTCATGAAAGAGATTTTTGGGGGTTATTAAAAAAATTATTTTAAAAAAAGATAAAAAGCTTTAACAATCACTAAATTGATTAGTGTGCCAAAGCTTTTTTCAATAATTAAATCATGTGCCATCTTAACTTTCCACCGGGCGCTTTCTACATTTCAAAATGATCCACCTGATCAATAGACCGGTGAATACACCCGGAATAACAAAGAGCATAGGAAGAAAGACCGGTCCGAAAAAAACCCCAAATAATTTCAGCTTGGTTGAGTACATAAGTCCTACTGTTACAAAATAGGCACTGAACACAAAGGGAAGGAAAGATAATTCTTCATTTTCCGGCATAGCCGTACGATATGCATCCCACATTGCAAACATGTAAAGACATGGGTAAAACATGAGCCACTGATAATTAAGGACATGAACCGCTTTATCAATTTCTCCCATGAAACTGAGCATGATGGCTGAATTAAAATGGCTGTATACATTAATGATGAATTCAAGCGCGACAAATAAAGTTCCCTTCCACAGCTGCCCCATTAATAATTGGCTAAAACCAGGCAATGCAATACTCCAAAAAACTGCTTCTAGTTTACTGAATTTTTTCATTTCATTACCACCAGCTACAAGTCGATACTTTTATTGTGCTCTGTTTATAAGCCAATTATCAATGAATTTTCCAGATATTTTCCTGAAAATCCATTGGAAAATTATTTCTCTTTTGACCTCACTATGCCAAAAGGCCCCTTCTTACGGAAGGAGCCAGCACGGATTAGGGGTTTTCATCCTCGTTTTGTTCTTTTTTTTCCTTGTTATCTTCTTTTAAAATTTTTAATAACTCTTCCAGCATGGCTGCCATATCATCTCTGCTGTAGGAACTGGCTTCAGAGGTTTGAAGTTGATTTTTGTCTTCTGCACCTTTATTGTGAATCCAGTCTTTATCCACTCTTTCTTCAAGCAGGTAAGCTGGCACTAAGTGGCCATCCGGTGTTGCATACATTTTATTTAACCGCCTTGTATCCCTGTCAAAGAAACTATATACAACAGGTATCACAAATAGTGTCAGGAACGTACTGCTGATCAGCCCGCCTATCAGAGCTATTCCCATAGGCTGGTTAATTTCAGTTCCTTCTCCTATACCAAGGGCAAGAGGAACTAACCCAAGTATGGTTGTTAAAGCTGTCATAAGTATTGGCCTTGCACGGTCCTTAACCGAAATGATTATGGCATCGTAGGTCTTAAGGCCATGTCCTTTCTTTTGGTTAATATAATCAACAATGACTATTGCATTATTAACTACAATTCCTGCCAGCACAATAATCCCGATTATTGCTGTTAAGCTAATAGGTGTTTGGGTTGCTGTAAGAGCAATTGCCACCCCTATCACCATGAGAGGCACAGTAAACATGATAACTAACGGATATTTCAGCGACTCAAATTGGGCTGCCATGACTAGATATATAAAGATGATTGCCAGAACAAAGGCAAGAATCAGGTCATCAATGGATGATTCCAGCAACTCCCTGTCACCGCTAAAAACGATTTCCGTTTCATCCGGCAAATCCAGGTCAGCAATTTCTTTATCCACTTCTTTTGACACGGCACCCATGTTTGTTGAAGACTTGTATTTTAATGTAAATTGAACAGCGTCCTGCTGATTGATGCGCTGAATATTGACCGGTCCTTCTCCGCGTTCTATATTAGTTACGTCACTCAGAGCAGCATAATTCCCATCAGGCTTTTTTATAAGCAATTTTTTTAAATTCTCTATATCCTGTGTGACTTCCCGATCATACTCAACAAAAACGCCATATATATTCGATTCTTCATCTATCATTTGTGTTGCCCGATTTCCACGTGTTACATCATTTACTGCCATGGCTACCTGGGCAGGAGCCAGTCCTTGCTTAAGTGCCTTTTCACGGTCCACAGTTATTTGAATCTCTTCAACTGTATCCATAAGGTCTGTCGATAAATCTGTTACATCATCTAAGTCTCTTAATGCATTATAGATTTTATTTACATTTTCTGTTAAGCGATTTGGATCTGTATCCTTTACACTGAAAGTCAGTGTATTCGGAGTTGTACCGGTTGAGGATTGCATGTTAAATGAGAGTTCGGCCGTATCATTAACCTTTGATGCAGCATTTTCCAGATCCTTTTTGATATCATCGGCAAATTCAAAGGTTGATCTTTCACGCTGATCAAGCTCTTTCATTTTGATGTACAATTCAGCGATATTGGCATTCTTCGAGCCCCGGAAGGACCCTTCCTGTGTGGTTCCGATGAGGCTGACATATGTATCTACCTCTTCTTCATCCTTTAATTCTTCCTCTAAAGCAGATATAACCTTTTCAGTTTCTGAAAGTGCAGTGCCATTTTCAAGCTCCATCCGCACCGTAAAGAAGCCTTCATCTGTATTTGGAAGAAATTGTGTACCTACAGTGGTCATTCCAAAGCTTCCCGCCGCCAATAACAGCATGGTGATCGCTATTACCACTGCGCGATTCCGCAAAGACCACTTAATTGATTTTTCAAGTGAACGCATTAAGCCTGATTCCTGCCTTTTTGTCTCAATGTTTGCTTTTGGAGACTTCAGCAGCCGGCTCGCCAGCATGGGCACAACTGTCAGTGCAACAGCTAGAGATGCAAATAGGCTAAAGGAAATGGTCAGGGCAAACTCCTTAAACAACTCACCGATGATTCCAGTAATAAATACTACTGGGAGGAATACAGCCACAGTCGTTAGTGTTGAAGCAGTAATCGCACCGCCTACTTCTTTTGCTCCATCACTGGCGGCTGTTTTAGGATCTTTCCCCATTGATAAATGACGGTAAATATTTTCAATAACTACAATGGAATTATCCACCAGCATCCCAATTCCAAGCGCTAATCCGCCTAGCGTCATAATATTTAAGGTGAAATCTGAAAAATACATTAAAACAAACGTAAAAATTACAGAGTAAGGGATAGAGATACCAATAATAAGCGGGCTTTTAACATTTTTCAAAAAGAAAAATAGCACAATCATGGCAAAAGCACCGCCAAGAATCAGTGAATTGGAGATATTCCCTATTGCAAGGTTTATGTAATCCCCCTGGTCAAAAAGAATTTCTGATTCAATATTTTCAAACTGTTCTTTCTCAAGAAGATCATCCAATTTCTGTATGAATTGATTTGAAACTTCTGCCGTATTAGCGTCTGACTGCTGCAGGACACTTAGCAAAACAGATGGAGACTGGTTTGTGCGCGTGATGGTGCGATCATCCTGGCTGGCCAGCCTAACCTCTGAGATATCTTCAAGGCTTACTTTATCGCCTGTTGCAGGGTCAACTGTTACAGTAATTTTTTTCAGCGTATCAAGGGAATCAATAGAACTAATGATCCTGGTTGTCAGTTCTTTTCCCTCAGTTAATACCGGATCACCCGGCATTGAAATGTTATTGGATTCAATTACATCAACAACATCAGCCTGGCTTAGTTTGAAATCTCTTAGTTTTTCCTGGTCAAGTTCCACCCTTACTTCCTTAATGGCTGTTCCGGAGAGATTTACGCTTGCTACTCCTTCAACCTTGGCCAGCTCCAGATTCAGTTGTTCTGCAAGCCTTCTTAATGCTTCAGGCTCTTCATCTGCACTAAGGGATAATTGTATGATAGGAAACTGGGCAGGATCAAACTTCATAAATCGCGGTTTTTCGGCTTCATCAGGAAGCTGTGTCTGGTCCAGTCTTTGAATAACCTCATTTTGTATTTCATCAATATCAGTAGTCCAGGAAAATTGCATCAGAATGAAATTTGCGCTCTCTTGCGAGGTAGAGGTTAAGGTTTTAATCCCCGGCAATGTTGCCAGATTTTCCTCGAGCGGCTTTGTTACTTTTTCCACAACTTCATCGGGACTTGCTCCAGGATACGAAGTTACTACTACTCCTACAGGAGGATTCAGATCAGGTATGAGCTTTAATGGAATATTCAAGAGGGAGACAACCCCTAAAATAAGCACTAAGAACATTGTAACCAATGTAAAGATTGGCCTTTTGATTGAAAAATCACTTATTCGCACACACTCTGCTCCTTTCAAAGTCAATAAATATATGACGGCAGGCAATGATTGATTTAAACACATTATAACTATATTAAAGCAGCAATCACTATGCAAGAAATCAGTGTGCTGTTAAATGGAGAAAAAGAACATTCTATTTGACTTTAAAGTGGTTCCATCATGCAAAATTCTACAACTACGGATTTTTTGTCCACAGAAAAAAGCAGCATTACACAGCTGCTTTTTTCTCCATTTTTTCGATCTTTAAACCAGTGAATCCATAGATAAGAGTAATAACTGGACTTAGTATGCAGAAGAACGCAAACGGCATGTAAGCTGCTGTTTCCACCCCTAGTACACCTGTTAGAAAAACTCCGCAAACACTCCACGGGACTAACGGGTTTACCACGGTGCCGGCATCCTCCAGAATCCTTGAAAGATTTTTCGGGTGCAGCCCGGCTTTTTCAAAAGGCCCTCTGAACGCATTCCCAGTTAAGAGAATCGACAGATATTGTTCTCCAAGGAGGAAGTTAATCCCGATTGCTGTTCCTGCTGCTGCCGCTACTAAAGCGGACACACGATTCAAAACTCCTTTGATGCCTTCTAGTAAAGCTGGAAGAATGCCAAGCTTAAAGAATAAACCTCCCATGGAAAGTGCAAGCAATACCAAAGAAATAGAAAACATCATACTTTCCATGCCGCCTCTTGATAATAGTGCGTCTACTTCCTCTGAACCACTTTTAGAGGCATATCCTGAAAACAGCAATGACATCACTTTTTCGAAACCGAAACTGTTTTGAACAAAGATCGCCAGGATTAAAGCCGATAAAATTCCGGCTGAAAGTGTGATGATAGCCGATACTCTTTTAATGGCCAGTATTGACAAAATGACAAATGGAATTAGGGAGTACCAATGTACAAGCCCCTCATCCAGCAGAGTTTTTTTCAGCTGGGCAATTTTTGAAAAATCAGATGCTGCCTCGCCTGGTGACAGCACAGCAAAAATTGCCAAAGAAATAATAAACGAAGGGATCGTTGTCCATGCCATGGTCTTTATATGTTCAAATAAATCCACCTTAACTGTCGATGATGCCAGATTAGTTGTATCGGACAACGGAGACATTTTATCTCCAAAAAATGCACCGGAAATAACTGCACCTGCCGTAATAGCATCCGAAAGACCCAAAGCAGAGCTGACTCCCATAAAGGCCACCCCCAATGTAGCAGCCGTTGTAAGCGAGCTTCCAATGCTCATGCCAATCACTGATGCTACCACAAACACAATGGCATAAAAGAACTTTCCATTAACAGCTTCCAAAGCCATGTAAATAAATGTAGGAATGGTTCCGCTTGCCATCCAGCTGCTTATCAGCATGCCTATTAAAAAGAAAATGAAAATCGCCCCTAATCCGGACTGGGCACCTTCAATCAGCCCCTTTTCCAGCTGCGTAATGGATACTTTTTTTATTAAACCGTAAGCAATTAACCCCATTATCGCGAAAACAACGGGAATATGAGGTACTGCCCCTGCGAAAATAATTGAATAACTTATCCCTCCAAGGATTAATAGAGTGATAATAAGTGCCTCTAACGGCTTCAAGTTCAATGCTGCATGTTCCTGATGCATAATGTATTCCTCCTAAAAATTACCATTAAGTTGGGAGCAAACAAAAAGAGCCCTCTCGCCAATAGGGACGAAGGAGCTCCGCGGTACCACCCTAATTGATAAGCCATTTACGCTTACCCGCTTAAAGAGAATGTCCTGTTGCAATGCAGTTGTATTTCGACCAATTGCTGCCTGGATTTTCATCACCCATCCAGTTTCTATCTGCTGACGGCAACTGCTCTACTTTCTTCTGCGGACAATGTCTATATTTTTATCGAGATTGAACTTCCTGCTTTTTAACTTAAACGCTTTTTAGTGCTAAAGCGCGTGTGTTAATACTATATTATCAATTGATGAATATGTCAATAGAATGACAGAGGAATATACAGGAATTGAAGCAGAAAAAAAAGAGGCAATCATTTACAGAGACCAAAAACAGAAACGGCCCCTAAAAGAGGCCGCATGATTATTCTGAGTCCATCGGATTATATAGTTGAACATCCGGATTTTTCTCCTGGAACCATCGGAGTGCAAAGTCATTTTCAAATAGAAAAACGTTTTTGTCATAACGGTCTTTAACCAGGAGACTTCTTCCGCTGGAAAGATTTTCGTTGACCTCATCGCCTTCTACCCAGCGGGCGATTTTGGAGCCTTGCCTTTCCATATAAACTTCTGTGTTATATTCATTTTTCATGCGATGTTCAAAAACTTCAAATTGCAGCTGTCCTACTGCACCGAGAAGGTATTCTTCCATTTTTACTGTTTTAAACAGCTGGATTGCTCCTTCCTGTACCAGCTGCTGGATGCCCTTATGAAAATGTTTTTGCTTCATGACATTTTTGGCAGTTACTTTTACAAATAACTCAGGTGTAAATTGAGGAAGACGTTCATATTGGAAATTATTTTTACCAGCCGTTAACGTATCACCAATCTGGTAAGTTCCCGGGTCATAGATTCCAATGATATCCCCGCTTACTGCAGTATCTACTGTACTTCTGTCATCAGCCATGAATTGTGTGGACTGCGCAAGCTTGATGGACTTGCCGATTCTTGGTATATTTACAGCCATGCCTCTTTCAAATTGGCCTGAACAAATTCTTAAAAATGCTATCCGGTCGCGATGAGCAGGATTCATATTTGCCTGAATTTTAAATATGAAGCCAGAAAATTCTTCTGACAGCGGATCTATTTCACCTGCTGAAGAATCCCTCGGCTGCGGCGGCGGTGCAAATTGGAGATAAGACTCAAGGAATGTCTGTACGCCAAAGTTGGTCAACGCGCTTCCAAAAAACACAGGGGTCAATTCTCCCTTTGCAATTCTCTCTCTTGAAAACTCATTGCCCGCTTCATTTAACAGCATAATTTCCTCGAGCGTCTGATCATATAGCCCAGAATCCTTGATGGAATGGCTGCCCTCTATTTCACCTTCCTCATTCAGGGAAATAAAGCGGTCCTCTTCCTCTACTCTGAATTGCTCAATTCGATTATTAAACCGATCATAAATTCCGAGGAATTCTTTCCCCATCCCGATTGGCCAGTTCATTGGATATGATTCAATTCCCATGACCTCTTCTAATTCTGCAAGGAGCTCAAGTGGTGCCTTTCCCTGGCGGTCAAGCTTATTCATAAATGTAAAAATCGGAATTCCTCTCATGCGGCAGACCTTGAATAATTTAAGTGTCTGCTCTTCGATGCCTTTTGCTGAGTCAATGATCATAACAGCACTATCAACTGCTGTCAGCGTACGATACGTGTCTTCACTGAAATCCTGGTGACCAGGAGTATCTAGAATATTAACGCGCGCACCATCATATTCAAACTGCATCACACTGGAGGTAACAGAAATACCGCGCTGCTTTTCAATTTCCATCCAGTCGCTTGTCGCATACTTGCCTGTCTTCTTCCCTTTAACTGTACCCGCGTCACGAATGGCACCCCCGAATAACAGGAGTTTTTCTGTCAGCGTCGTTTTACCGGCATCCGGGTGGGAAATGATCGCAAAGGTGCGGCGGGATAAAACTTCTTCTTTAAATTTTTTGGACATATTCGTTCCTCACTTACTTATATGAAAATTTGTTTATCAAGCAATCATGTGTCACTTAATTATTGCAATACCTTCAATTTTATCTCTCTAAAGTAAAGTTTGCAACGCATTTTAAGATTGCATATTTCTTTTTATAAATCTTTTTCAGGCTTATAATAATGAAACTAAATATAAAAAAGGAGGTTAATGATGGATACAATTACACACACTTTATTCGGTTTGAGCCTTTACGGAGCAGTTGATAAAAAAGACATGGATAAGAATACGAAAAGAGCGTATTTGCTGACTGCTGTAGGTGCAAGCCAAATTCCGGATATTGATGTCATTTCCCGCTTATGGGACACAGAAGGACTTTATCAGATGTGGCACAGAGGCATTACCCATTCTATTTTCCTAACCCCTCTCTGGGCACTTTTATTTTTTCTGCTGTCCTTCCTGCTGTTCAAAGTTAAGGATAAGAAGCTTTTCCTGCTGGGATGGCTTTCCGTTTTCATACATAATACAAGTGATTTATTCAATGCTTGGGGCACAGGATATTTGGAGCCATTTTCAGATATCCGGGTTACCTTTGGCACCATTCCTATTGTTGATTTAGTATTTTGGATTATACTGGGGACAGCTTTTGTTTTTTCAAAAAGAAATAGACCTAAATCCCCCTACTACTTTAAAATGGCATGGTCTTTTTTGCTGATTCATGTGATAATCCAAAGCACACAGGGATTTATCATTTATAAGCAATATGATGATCACTATGATCAAGTGGCCCTGTCTGCAGACTTTATTCCATGGACCTTTTCCGTTATTACAAAAAAAGATGATGAAGTGACCATTTTCAATGATAATCTTTTCATTGAAAAGGAAGCCCAATACGTGCTTCAATCAAAGGAAACGGCTGATTTGGACAAATTGTTCTCTCAGCGCCCTGAAGCTAAAACACTTTATGAATGGTCCCCTTTTGTCGTTCTTGTTGATGATACAGACAGGCTTGGCCTTTATGACCCCCGTTTTTACAGAAACGGTCAGTCTTTTTTATTTGAATATATCGAGAAAAATACTGAAAGATGAGTCTGGTGCTCATCTTTTTTTCATTTCACCCCATTTATTTTACATGCATAGAATTTTCATGAATTTATTCCTTTTGCACATAATACAACTATTGAGCTTTACAAGCAGTGTTATTAGGGAATAGAAGTACTGCCTGAACACTCCCTAAAGATTTTTGCAGGGAAAAACTACATAGTTAAGAGGTGTAAACATGAATTTTATTTGGGGGATATTCGGTATTATTGTCATTTTAGGGATAGCTTTCCTGCTCTCAAGCAACAGAAGGGCGATTAGTTTAAGAACTGTTGCAGGAGGGCTTGCCATTCAGCTGATTTTTGCCTTTCTCGTTCTAAAATGGGAAGGCGGCAGAAAGGGATTGGAATGGCTCACAATGAAGGTAAACGATATTATCAATTACGCCAATCAGGGAATAAATTTTTTATTTGGCGGACTTTTTACAGATGAATCTGGAATTACCTTCGTTTTCGCACTGCAGGTTCTCCCTGTGGTAATCTTTTTCTCTTCATTAATATCCGTCTTATATTATTTAAGGATTATGCAGTTTTTCATTAAAATCCTCGGCGGAGGTCTGTCGAAGCTACTGGGG
This sequence comes from Cytobacillus oceanisediminis, assembly GCF_004366035.1. Lineage (GTDB taxonomy): Bacteria > Bacillota > Bacilli > Bacillales > Cytobacillaceae > Cytobacillus > Cytobacillus oceanisediminis_C. The sequence continues at coordinate 343,722 of NZ_SOEE01000007.1, read as the reverse complement.
ACCAGAAAAGCGGAATCAATGTCAGCAGCAGCAAATATATTTGTTGGTCAAACTGAGGCCCCTCTTGTTGTCCGCCCTTATATTGCCAATATGACAAAATCTGAGCTATTTACAGTTATGACAGGCGGGCTTGCTTCTGTGGCAGGATCTGTTTTGATTGGTTATTCCCTTTTGGGAGTGCCTCTAGAATACCTTTTGGCAGCAAGTTTTATGGCGGCACCTGCAGGTTTGATCCTGGCCAAAGTTATGCTGCCTGAAACGGAGGAAAAAGAAGAGCCTAAAGAATTTGATATGGAAGTGGATAGCGATTCAGCTAATGTCATTGATGCAGCCGCAAAAGGAGCAAGCGTCGGATTAGAACTCGCTTTGAATATCGGTGCGATGCTGCTTGCCTTTATTGCTCTGGTTGCCTTAATTAACGGGCTTCTTGGATGGGCAGGAGGGTTATTTGGTTTAGAAGGCTTAACGCTCGAAACCATTCTCGGGTATGTTTTCTCTCCGCTCGCATTTGCTATAGGGGTTCCCTGGTCAGAAGCAGTGCAGGCAGGTAATTATATCGGCCAAAAATTAATTTTGAATGAGTTTGTTGCTTATTCTGCTTTTGCACCTGATATCCCAAATTTATCTGATAAAACTGTGGCAATCGTCAGCTTCGCTCTTTGCGGTTTTGCCAATATTTCTTCATTGGGCATTCTGCTTGGAGGGCTTGGAGGATTGGCGCCAAACCGAAGGCAGGACATTGCACGGCTTGGCCTGAAAGCAGTTGCTGCGGGTGCCTTAGCATCTATGTTAAGTGCTGCCATAGCTGGAATGCTATTTTAAAAAAATCATGTGAAAACTCCTCCCACTGTTTACGGGAGGAGTTTTTCGATCTTATTTCTTTAAATGATAGATAACGGATTCATACGGCCTTAAATTAATGGTCTGTGCTGCAGAAGGTGACTGATTGTAATTGGACAGTAAGATTTCACCCTTATATTCGTCAGCTTGAATATGTTCAGGGATGACAAATGATGTTTCTTTCCCATAAAAATTATTAACGACCAAAAGTTTTTCATTTTCACCATTTCGAAGATAAGCAAACACATCAGGATGATCCATAGAAATCAGTTCATATTCTCCAAACGTGATAATATCATATTGCTTGCGAAGCTCGATCAGCTTTTTATAATGATAAAAAATAGAATTCCCGTCCTTCAATGCATTTTCGGCATTTATTTCCCTGTAATTAGATGCAACATTAATCCATGGCGTTCCATCGGAGAAACCAGCATTTTCAGAACCATCCCACTGAACTGGCGTCCGGGAATTATCACGAGATTTGCTTTTGAGAATGTTTATAATTTCCTCTTCGTCCATTCCCTTTTCCTTAAGGATATTATAAACATTCAGTGATTCTACATCTCTGTAGTCTTCAATGCTTTCAAAGCCTGGGTTTGTCATGCCAAACTCCTCACCCTGATAAATATATGGGGTCCCCTGCATCATATGAATGGCTGTCGCTAGCATTTTAGCAGATTCACGATGATATTGTCTGTCATCACCATATCTTGATACAACACGGGGCTGATCATGATTGCACCAGAATAAAGCATTCCAGCCTCCGCCTTTGTACATTTCCGTCTGCCACTTGGATAAAATCTGCTTTAACGCCCCAAAATCAAATTCAGCAAGTGCCCATTTCTCCCCATTAGGGTAATCCACTTTTAAATGATGAAAGTTGAAAGTCATGCTCAACTCTTCCCTCTCAGGATTGGAATACTTTATACAATGATCAATGGAAGTGGAAGACATTTCGCCAACTGTCATACTATCGTATTTTGAAAAAACATGTTCATTCATTTCATGCATAAATTCGTGCACACGAGGTCCGTCTGTATAGAATCTTCTGCCGTCACCCGGAGGCACAGACCCGTCATCATCGGGATAATCCTGGTTTTTAGAAATCAGATTGATTACATCAAGTCTGAATCCATCTACACCTTTTTCAAACCAGTACTCCATCATGTCATACACTTTTTGGCGAAGCTCTTCATTTTCCCAATTTAGATCCGCCTGTGTGACATCAAATAGATGGAGATAGTATTGGCCGGTTGCTTCATCATATTGCCATGCATTACCGCCAAATTTAGATTCCCAGTTCGTCGGTTCGCTTCCATCATCCTTAGGATCCTTCCAGATATAAAAATCTCGGTATGGATTGTCTTTTGATTTTTTAGCTTCCTGGAACCATTGATGTTCAGTGGAAGTATGGTTTACTACAATATCCATAATGATTTTAATATCCCGGTTATGTGCCTCTTCAAGAAGCTTATCAAAGTCTTCCATTGTTCCATACTCTTCATGAATGCTGAAATAATCACTAATGTCATATCCATTGTCACGCTGCGGAGATTTATAGATTGGTGTCAGCCAAACGACGTCGACACCCAACTCTTTTAAGTAATCAAGTTTGGCAATAATTCCAGGGATGTCTCCAAGCCCATTCCCTGTCGTATCGTTAAAGCTTTTCGGATAAATTTGATATACTACTGATTTTTTCCACCACGGTTGTTTCATTATAATCACACCTGTTTTAGTTTTTTTGAAATTGAGTTTTTTTAAGCTGTTGGCTTATAAATGATGTATTATGCTTATTATTCTGCCCGTTGATTTCCGCTGCAGGCATTCACTTTCCGCTCCTATCCACACAGTGGTTAAATTTAGTTGGCTGACTATAAAATTTTAATACTATATTTAATCAGTGATCATGGTACTCATCAACATTTTATCTTTTAGCTGTTAAAAAGAAGGACCTGAGCTTCATAGGGGCGCAGCTTAATTATTCTGCTAACTTGTGTATCTTTATAATTCCCTATCAGCACCTCAAATTTCTTCTCCTGGATGTCAGCAGGGAGTTCGACTTCGGGGTTTCCTCCATAGAAGTTGCACAAAACAAGAAGAATCTGATTGCCCAATGTTCTTGTATAGGCGTACACCACACGATGGTTATCAAGTATTAGGTTATACTTGCCGTAAACAATAATTTCATTTTTCTTTCTGAGTTCAATAAGCTTTTTATAATAATGAAAAACAGAGTCAGGGTCATTCAAGGCCTTTTCCACATTAATGTTTTTATAGTTAGGATTTACTTTTATCCAGGGGATTCCATGCGAAAATCCTCCGTGATCGGAAGAATCCCACTGCATTGGTGTCCTGGCGTTATCACGTCCTTTGGCATAGATGCTTTCAAGGGTCTTTTCCTCTGTCCAGCCACCATTAAGAGCTTCTTTATAAAAATTTAGTGTTTCTATATCCCTGTATTCTTCAATACGTGAGAAACGGACATTCGTCATTCCAATTTCTTCGCCCTGATAAACATAAGGAGTTCCCTTCATCATATGAAGCAATGTTGCGAGCATCTTAGCCGACTTTTCCCTATACTCTCCGTCATTACCGAATCTTGAAACAGAGCGAGGCTGGTCATGGTTATTAAAATAAAGACTGTTCCAGCCAACTTCATCCAGCTCATTTTGCCATTTTGTCAGATTAGCTTTTAAGTCACGCAGATCAAGGGGTTTAAGATCCCACTTGCCACCCGGCCCGTTATCCAGGCTAACATGTTCAAATTGGAAGACCATATTTAACTCATTGCGTGATTCTCCTGTATATTGCCTGGCCAACTGAGGAGTTACACCAGGCATTTCACCAACAGTCATAACATCATACTTTGATAAGGCCTTTTCATTCATCTCCTTCAGGTATTCGTGAATTCTTGGACCGTTTCGATAATACCTGCTTCCTGAAGCATATTTCTTACCCGGCTTTGGTTCATCATCAGGAAGTCCCTCCTCTTTGGAGATAAAGTTAACCACATCCATTCTAAATCCATCAATGCCTTTTCCGAGCCACCAAGTCATCATGCTGTATATTTCATTTCTTAGTTCTGGATTATCCCAATTTAAATCTGGCTGTTTCTTTGAAAACAGATGCAAATAGTATTCTCCTGTATGATCATCAAATTCCCAGGCAGATCCGCCGAAATTACTTCCCCAGTTATTCGGCTCTTTTCCATTCCTTCCTTCGCGCCATATATAATAATCCCTGTATGGATTGTCTTTTGATTTCCTTGACTCTGCAAACCAGATATGTTCGTCCGAACTATGGTTCACCACCAGGTCCATAATGAGTTTAATCTCTCTCTTATGCAGCTCTCGGAGAAGTTCTTCCCAATCTTCCATTGTTCCAAACTCCATCATAATGTCCTGATAATCGCTGATATCATAGCCATTATCATCATTTGGCGATTTATAAACTGGCGAAAGCCAGACTACATCAATCCCAAGCTCCTTCAAATAATCCAGCTTGGAGATGATTCCCTGCAAATCTCCTACTCCATCTCCATTGCTATCCATGAAGCTCCGAGGATATATTTGGTAAACTACACTTTCTTTCCACCAATGCTTCTTCATATGTGGACCTCCTATATTTACATTTTTCTGCAATCCTCGGTAAAATGGAGATACCATGGAATTTTAGAACCCCATGGCATCAATCTTTCTATTCTGCTTTTTTAAATTTCGAGAAAGCTAAAGTCAATACAAAAGGTACGACAAGTGCAATACCCATTCCGATAAAGAAAGCACCCCAGTTTTCCGCAAAGATGGAGAAGAATGCAGGCAAGCCTCCTACTCCTATCGACGGTGCCTTAACTCCATTAATAGTAATGAAGATTCCTGCAATTGCTGACCCAATAATCGCTGCAAAGAACGGGTACTTAAAGCGAAGATTTACCCCAAACATAGCCGGTTCGGTTACTCCAAGCCACGCTGATACTGAAGAAGTAAGTGCAAGCCCTTTCAGCTTTTCGTTCCCTTTGCTTAACAGCATCATGGCAAAAGCCGCGGAACCCTGTGCAATATTAGACAGTGCAACCATCGGCCATAAAAACGTGCCGCCAATGCTCCCAATTAACTGCAGGTCAACTGCCAGGAAGGTATGATGCATACCAGTGATAACGAGAGGAGCATATAATCCTCCGTAAATCAAGCCTCCAAGGGCTGGAACAGCATCAAAGATTCCTACAACCCCATTTGTAATCCAGCTGCCGATCGTGAATGTAATCGGTCCAATGGCAATAAAAGAAAGAAATCCAGTGATCAGTAATGCAATCGGCGCGACAGTCAGAAGCTGAAAAGCATCAGGAATTCTTTTTCGCAGAAATACTTCTATCTTAGCCAATACGTATGAAGCAAATAATACAGGCAATACCTGTCCCTGGTAACCCACCTTTTCAATTTCAAGACCGAATAAATTCCACTTCGGAACTTCTTCTGCTGAACCATAGCCCCATGCATTTAAAAGATCCGGGTGCACTAGCATCAAACCTAGCACAATACCAAGAAGTGGACTTCCGCCAAACCGGTTCACAGCACTCCATCCAATCAAACCGGGAAGGAATACGAAAGCAGTATTGGCTATCAGGTTAATGATGCCAGCCAGATCAGCCCAGTTTGTATAAACTTCAACAAATGACTTATCATCGAAGAAAATATCCGGTGCTGTCATAATGTTGTTGATCCCCATCAGCAAACCAGCTGTTACAATAGCTGGGAGGATTGGAATAAATATATCTGCAAGAGTTTTAATGCCGCGCTGCAATGGATTTAAGTTTTCAGCAGCAGCACTTTTTGTATCTTCTTTTGACGATTCGCCAATTCCTGTTGCTTCTGTCATTTCTTTATACACTTTATCAACGAGGCCTTGTCCAATGACAACCTGGTATTGTCCATTTGTGGAAAAAGAACCTTTCACAATATCTATATTTTCGAGCTTTTCTTTATTGACTTTTCGTTCATCTTTTAAGGCAAAACGCAGCCGTGTTACACAATGAGTAGCCGCTGCGATATTATCCTTGCCCCCTATAGCTTCTACAATTTGCTCTGCTGACTCTTTATTTGTAGCCATTCTTCGCTCTCCTCCTGTTACCGTTTTCATATTAAAGAAAAAAAACAGTTATAAGGTTCTTATTTATTGTTCTCGCCCTTAATACATCTATCTATTGACGCAAACCAACTTGTATATACATGAACTGTTTACGCTTTCATTCTATCTTGTATATACATGTTAGTCAACATTTTTTTCATTCACTATTTTATATACCCACTCAATCGCTTCAGAAGCCAGAAAATAAAAAAACCGGCTTCGAGACTAATTTGTCTGCAAAGCCGGTTCTAAACCTATTGAATAGGTTATTTCCTTTTATCATCGTCATCATCTTTTGTGAGTTCACGGGTAGATTTCTTAAATTCCTTTAAGGTCTCTCCGAAAGCTCTCCCTATTTCAGGTAGTTTCTTAGGACCAAAAATAATAAGAGCCAGAACCAGGATGAGAATTAAACCTGGAATACCGATGTTTGATAACATGCTGAACACTCCTTATTTATCATATCGCTTGAGGCAGTAATAATCATGTTCATTGTCCATTATAGTGGATTGGCTAAAAAAATCATAGCATGAGAGCTATTTTTATGAATTCTCGTTTTTTCACTATTTAAGTGCTTTATCAAGTTCTTCCAGCACTTCACCAATTTTGCGATTATGGATCACATCATCAGCATAGATATCGAAATCTGTAGGTTCCATATTAATAATCACTAGTTTTGCTCCGTTTTGTTTGGCTATGAGCGGAAATTGATTTGCCGGTGTTACAGTCAAGGATGATCCCAGAACAATAAAAAGTTCTGCCTTTTCTGTTTCATCTGCTGCGAAATCTAAAGCTCCCTCAGGTAGCATTTCCCCAAAAAGGACTACTGAAGGACGGAGTACACCACCGCAACTACATTGGAATTGTCCATGCAAATACCCCTCGCTCGGGAACTCTTTTTTACATTTCTGGCAATGGAGTGTCTGCAAATTCCCATGGAGCTCTGATAAATTCTTGCTCCCAGCCAGTCCATGAAAACCATCCACATTCTGGGTTATAATGCTCTTAATAATATCTCTCTTTTCCCAATCTGCTAGAATATAGTGTCCTTCATGGGGATTGCACTCCTTTAGCCCGATTACCCTGTGCCGATAAAATTCTATAAACTCGTTCACATTTTCATTTAGTGCGTCTGTACTGGCTATTTTTCTAGAATCTTTCACACTCCATAATCCATTATTGGCAGACCTGAAATCAGGCAGTCCGCTTTCCGTCGACATTCCTGCTCCAGTTAATATTACTGTATAATTTGATTCCTTCAGCCATTGCTCAAGCAAAGATATCAGCTCCCAATAAGGTTTTGTCACAGGTTAAATAGGACTTCCATTTATTTCTCCAAGTGAAATGTTTATGTCATGTTAGATATGCGGTAAATACTAGATTATAACCTTTTATGCGAATTATCAATATAGGAGTGATAGCTATGCCTAAAATAGAAACGACAGATTATAAGGACGGATATAAAAGATTTTCTTCCAGGGCCAAACGGTATGCAAACGACCCTGAAAAAACAAAAGGACTGCTAAGAAAGGCGACACTTAAAGCAGATAAAAACAAATCTTCATTAAGTGATATATGGGAAAAGTTTCAGCTTCTGACCGATTTAGTTAAGGCTTGGTCAAAAGGCGATTACCGGCACATCTCAAAAAAATCGATCATCTTTATTATTGCTTCCATCCTATACTTTGTGTCCCCTATCGACCTTGTTCCAGACTTTTTAATTGGGATGGGGATCTTGGATGATGCAGCAGTCCTTGGCTTCGCCGTAAGCCAAATTACAGGTGAACTTGAGAAATTCAAAACATGGAAAGACGGTCGGACTATTGAAATGAAATGAAATAAATATCATATGCTGTCGTTTTTGATATTATTTGCTATAATAATGATGGAAAGTATTCATGCCTGTAAAAATTAAATAGCAAGAAATGTAGGGGAACCGGTATGCCGGTTGAGACTTCATCCTTATGATGATGACCCTTTGAACCTGATCTGGCTAATACCGGCGTAGGGAACATATTCTTAAACATACTACATGTTTTTTATATGCGTCCCGGTTTATGCCGGGGCGTTTTTATTTTTTCAGGGCAAACTATCATTGACTTTCCTTGTTACATAAAAGCTTATAGGAGGTTTCATTATGAAGAAATGGATTGCAGCTATCACTGCGCTGCTTATTCTTTCAGGATGTGCCGGCAATGGCCAGGATGCTCAGACTGGAAATGAAGATACAGACAGCAAACAAGAATTGAAAAAAGTTACTGTTGTACTGGATTGGACGCCCAATACCAATCACACTGGCTTATATGTCGCAAAGGACAAAGGCTATTTTAAAGAAGAAGGACTTGATGTTGAAATTATAATGCCAGGTGAAGCAGGTGCAGATCAATTGACTGCATCAGGCAAGGCGGATTTTGGTGTCAGCTATCAGGAAAGCATCACGGAAGCACGTGTACAGGGTGTTCCGCTTGTATCGATAGCAGCTGTTATTCAGCATAATACTTCCGGTTTTGCATCCCCTGCTGAAAAAAACATTAAATCGCCAAAGGATTTTGAAGGAAAAACCTATGGCGGCTGGGGAGCTCCTGTGGAAAAATCGGTAATAGACTCCCTAATGAAAAAAGAAAATGCTGATGTTGATAAGGTCTCCATTGTTAACATGGGGGATGCGGACTTCTTTACAGCTGTTAAAAGAGATATAGACTTCGCATGGATTTATTACGGATGGACAGGTGTAGAAGCAGAGCTTCGGGGGGAAAAGATTAATATGGTCTACCTTACCGACTACTCAGAAAAACTGGATTACTACACGCCTGTCCTGGCAACCAGTGAAAAAATGATTGCAGATAACCCGGATACCGTAAAAGCTTTTGTTAAAGCTGCATCCAGAGGTTATGAATTTGCAATCGAACAGCCTGGCCAAGCATCAGATATTTTAATCAAGAATGCTCCTGACCTGGACAGCGAACTGGTCAAAAAAAGCCAGGAATGGCTATCCCCCCGATATCAGGATGATGCTTCCAGATGGGGTGAACAAAAGCTTGCGGTCTGGGAAAACTATGCAGACTGGATGCATGAAAATGGTCTTTTAGATAAAGAATTAGATGCCGGCAAAGCATTTACAAACGACTTCCTGCCGGAATAAGGAGAGTTTAGAAATATGGCAAACGCACTTGTAAGCATTCAAATCATTCCAAAAACAAAAGATGGGGAAGATGTTATCCCTTACGTCGATGAAGCAATTAGTATTATTCAGCAATCCGGTGTCAAGTACGAAGTACACCCCCTCGAAACAACAATGGAAGGCGATTTAGAACATTTATTGAAAATCATTGCCGATATGAACAAACAAATGATTGAAAAAGGAAGCCGAAATGTAATCTCACAGGTTAAGATTCTATATCAGCCGGACGGTATTGAAATGAGTGATTTAACGGAGAAATACCGCCCATGATAAATGTGTTAAGAAAAGGATGGAGGCCGGCTTCGGTTCTCCTCCTTTTATTCATTGCCTGGGAATTGGCGGTAAATCTGGCAGAAGTCCCTGCATGGCTCCTGCCCCCGCCGACAGATATTGTTCAGGAAGCGATTTCGGGCTGGGAGGGCTTCCGTTTTCATCTTCAATCGACAGTCATGCTTTCTTTATTAGGATTTGCCATTGGCACCGGCATAGGATTACTCACAGCTGTTACACTGCATTTATTGCCTTTTATAAGGGAGTCGGTTTACCCTATCCTTATACTTTCACAAAATGTGCCTATAATTGTTCTGGCCCCTTTGCTGGTTGTTTGGTTTGGTTTCGGCCTGCTTCCAAAGCTGATTGTCATCACACTGGTTTGCTTCTTCCCCATTACTGTTGCAGCATTAGATGGCTTTCGTCAAACCCCTGATGAATTTAAGCATTATATGCTGATGGCAGGGGCCAGCAAAGGACAGCTGTTTTGGAAGCTGGAGCTTCCCTATTCCCTTCCTTCTTTATTTTCAGGGCTAAAAATCTCCGCAACCTATAGTGTGATGGGTGCTGTAATATCCGAATGGCTCGGAGCTAAAGCTGGAATAGGGGTTTATATGACTTTGGCCTCTTCTTCATTTCGGACAGACCGTGTTTTCGTTGCCATTTTTGCGATTATGCTGTTAAGCTTGCTGTTTTTTGGAGGCATATTACTGGCTGAACGTTTGCTTATTAAATGGAAGTCCCGGGAGAGTGCCGTGAAATGATACAATTATCTGTTGAACATTTAACAAAAAGTTTTGATACAAATCAGGTTTTAAATAATTTGAGTTTCCATGTAAATGTTGGGGAGTTTGTTTCGATTTTAGGTCCATCAGGGAGCGGAAAGAGCACTATTTTTAATCTGATTGGCGGCATGCTCCTGCCTGACGAAGGCAGCATAATACTTGGTGGTGAGAAGATCGACGGAAAACGCGGTTCAATCAGCTATATGCCTCAGACACCTTCCCTTTTGCCATGGAGAACCATTCTCCAAAACGTTCTGCTTGGCCAGGAACTAAAAGGAGAAACCGACTCACAAACCGCCAGAAAAATGCTTCAAAAAGCTGGCCTCGGCGACTATGAAAATGCTTATCCTCATGAATTATCAGGGGGCATGAAGCAAAGGGCAGCCTTTATCCGGGCACTATTGAGCCCTCAGCCAATCATTTTACTGGATGAACCTTTTTCAGCATTGGATGAGCTTACCCGCCTTGAAATGCAAAAATGGCTGCTCGATATTTGGAGTGAGCATAAACCGACGATTCTGTTTGTAACTCACAGTATAGAAGAAGCCATTTACCTCTCTGATCGAATTTTAATACTGAGCAGCAAACCTGCTAAAGTAACTCAAGAATATAATGTACCCTTTAACAGGCCAAGAATGGAGGAGCTTTTTCTCGATGAAAATTTCCTCGCCTGCAAAAGAAACATTCATCATGCGCTGAAGAATCAATAGGAGGCAACAGCAATGGATAAGTATATTGATGCCCATATTCATCTTGATAAGTACAGCAATGAAGAATTAAAGAAAATGTTTCATGAGCTGCCGTTCCAGCTTTCGCTTGTTACAGTTTCATGCGATTTAGAATCCTGTAAAAGGAATCTTGCTCTTGCAGAGATTTATCCTTTTGTTAAACCAGCCTTTGGTTTTCACCCTGAACAAGGTTTACCCAGTGATAACGATATTTCAGATCTTTTCAGCTGGATAAACGCTCACAAAGACCAGATGGCTGCTGTTGGGGAGGTTGGGCTTCCATACTATTTAAGGTCTGAAGAGGACATAAAGCTTGATGGATATATTGAACTCCTCGAAGAATTTATTAAGCTTGCTAAAAGGTGGGATAAGCCCATCGTCCTCCACGCTGTTTATGAAGATACACCGGTTGTCTGTGATTTATTGGAAAAACATTCGATTAAAAAAGCTCATTTTCACTGGTTTAAAGGTGACATTTCCGCTGTCAGCAGGCTTATTTCCAATGATTATTCCATCTCTTTTACCCCAGATATTGTATACGAAAAAGAAATACAGAATCTTATCCGGGATTATCCACTGGATAAAATGATGGCTGAAACAGATGGGCCATGGGCATTTGAGGGACCTTTTAAAAACAAGCCAACCCATCCTGCCATGATGGCACATTCTATCAGCACCCTGGCTGAAATAAAAGAAATATCTTTCAACAGCGCTCTTAACCAGGTATATGAAAATACGAAAAGCTTCTATAATATAGATTAATTAAATGGCTTTATGGTCTATTACCGCAGAGCTTTTTAAAATACAGGTTAGTTAAAAAATACCAGATAAATATAATCACTTCGCACCATTCCTAATTTTGGAAATATAAGTTAATCTTATATTGGACACTACTTTTAGGAGGTATGTGATGAAAAAGTATATTTTCTTGTTATTGACTATTTTACTAGTCTTCTCAGGCAATGTTTCTGCACAGCCCAAAAGCTTTTCTGCTGAATTGACTGAAAAAGATTTCATAAAAGCCGTGATGATGGCTGATGAATTTAAGGAATTTAAATCCTCCATTTTAAAAGATGCACGCAGCCAGCCAAAAGCTCTTATTGATGAAAAAGGAAAACAATATGGCTGGACAGTTCAATATGAAATTGATTACAATGAAAAGCATGTTTTCTTAAATGAAAAAGCACTTGTAAATTTCTCCTCCCTTCTATCGTTTTCGTATGAGTCCGACGGAAAAGGATTAAAGGTCCGGCTTGTTGATTACAGCAGACTTATTGAAGATCAGGCTTTTTATGTAAAAGACCTGAAATCTGATGAAGAAACCAAAATAGATATCTCAAAAGACAGCACCTTTACTGAATATTTGACAGAGGTAGAAATGAAGAAAATGCATTTGATTGAAGAAGCAGCAGTAAGCAATGCTGTCACTTCCGATAAAATCACTGCAGCTGGCGAGTTATGCTACTACTGTACAAAATATGAATGGCGCGGCGGATACCCTTGCTCATCCGCAAATACTGAGCCTGAAGTTTCAGTTTCTTCCCAGCTGAAAGAAAGTGGACTTAATCCAGATTCGGTAATCATTGACTGTTATGTACCCCGCCATAAAGTATGTGTTAGCGGGGAATGGAGAACATATTGCCCTATTCAATAAAAGAAAAGCGGAACGCTTATGCTTACCTTCGACATGTATAAGCAAATCGCGCCTGGAGCCAGGCATTTATAAAACCGGCTAAGCAGATGCTTAGCCGGTTTTGTTATCCCTTTGTGCCTGATGTGATATTTGAACCTTCTATGAAGTGCTTCTGGAAGAAGAAAAATAGCAGTACAACTGGCAGGAGAACCATGACTGACATGGCCATCAGGTAATTCCATTGTGTCTGAACTGTTCCCTTGAAGGTCTGAAGCCCGATTTGCAGTGTGTACAGACTTTCATCATTTATATACAATAATGGTCCGAGAAGATCATTCCATGCCCCATTAAATGAAAAAATGGCCACTGTAATAAGAGCTGGCTTCGTCAGCGGCAGCATGACATGCCACCAGATCTGCAGATGATTCGCGCCGTCAAGTACTGCCGCCTCTATTAGTTCATTAGGAATGGTCATCATAAACTGGCGCAATAGGAAGATGAAAAAGGCACTCCCCAAAAAAGCTGGAACAATCAGCGGCAGGTACGTATTTACCCAGCCGAGCTTCGAGAATAAAATGTACTGAGGCACCATCGTGACAAACCCCGGAATCAGCATGGTTGATAACACAACTATAAACAAAGCATTTCTTCCTTTAAAACGGATTTTTGCAAACGCATAAGCAACTAGCGAATTGACAAGAACACTTCCAGCCATTCCGCAAAAGGCAATAAAAAACGTATTCATTGCCCAGCGGGTAAACGGCGCTGTTTTCCAGGCTTCAACATAATTGGAAAAATGGAATTCTTTTGGCACAAAGGTAGGCGGATATTGGGCAATCTCAGCAGGAGATTTCAATGATGTCGAAATCATCCACCACAGCGGAGATAAGAACAGTACACTTCCTGCTAATAAAACGGTAAAAATAATCGTCTGCTTTAATTTATCTTTGAATTTTTTTGTCTCATAAAACTTAGGTGCTGCGGCAGTTCTCATTTATTATCCCCCCCCCTCATAATGAACCCATTTTTTGCCGAGTTTCATATTAATGATTGTCAGTACCATAACGACAATAAACAGAAGCCAGGCCATTGCAGATGCATAGCCCATGTCAAACACTTCAAACGCGTTATTCCACATATGCAGATTGTAGAATAGGAGTGAATTTCCTGGTCCCCCGCTTCCGTTTTCTGTCATGACATATGCTTCTTGAAAGATCTGAAAGGCACCTATGGTACTAGTCAGCACATCGAAGAAAATGATTGGTGAAATCATTGGCAGTGTGATATAAAAGAATTTCTTCATAACACCTGCCCCATCAAGATCGGCTGCTTCATACAGTGAAGCTGAAACTCCCTGCAGACTTGCAAGGTAAAGCAGCATCCCGCCGCCGACACTCCACATTTTCATCAAAATCAAAGCCGGTTTCGTCCATTCAGGATCAAACAGCCAGGCTGGCCCTTCAATCCCAATCCATGCAAGAAACGTATTTACCAGTCCTGTCGAAGGACTTAGCAGCTGCATCCACAAAAAGTAAACCGCAACACCCGAGAGGATAGCAGGCAGATAATAAAGTGTGCGGAAGAATTTCATGCCTCTTACTTTCTGATTTAAAAGAACCGATAGAAAAATCGCCCCTGCAGTAGTCAGCGGGACAGAGAATAAAACGTAATAAAGGGTATTCCATAAAGACGTTTTAAAAAGATCATCGATTGTAAACATGCGTTTAAAATTATCAAGGCCGATAAAATTCATTCTTGAAGTAATATTATAATCTGTAAAACTGGCAAATAAGGAAAATAATAGCGGACCAAATGTCAGTCCAAGGAAACCAATAATCCACGGGCTGATGAATAGATAGCCAAAGATATTTTCTCTTGTTTGGCGGGACATCCGTCTGCGTGATGTCTTTTCTTTTTTTCCCGCAAGTCCCGCTCCCCGGCGCGCAATCGTTGTATCATATGATTTCAACCCATACACCTTCTTTTATTTATTTTTAAAGAGAGAAGGAGGCCCCCTTCTCTCTTTGTTCTATTTTCTCTTTAGTTTTTCAACATCTTTCTCTGCTTCCGCCAGTCCTTTTTCCGGCTTCGTTTTTCCAAGCAGCACACTGTCAATATGCGGATTTATGCGGCTCTGGTAATCAGGATACTTTACTGGAACCGGAAACAATTGCGTTTGATCCAGGTTTTTCACCGAAGCTTCATATACGTACTTATCATCACCCTTAAGATCATTAACAACTGCTTCTGCAGCTTCTTTGTTTGCAACATTATCATAGTTTTTCATAGCCCAGTATTTTTGTGCCTCCTGGCCAGTTAAATACTTGATAAATTTCATAGCTTCCTCAGGATGTTTGGCTCCTTTCGGTATTTCAGCTACGAAACCGCCTCCATCGCTCCAATTCCCCGAACCTTTTTCATATGCAGGAATAGGGGCTACCCCAAAGTTCATATCCTCTCCATAGTCACGAATCTGTGTATAAAAAGTACCGATATCAACCCACATTGCCACTTTGCCTGCAATGAATGGATTTGACTGCTCACTGCCAAATTCAGCTTCAAAAGATTGAACTGTCTTCTCACCAAGACGCTCTTTCCATCCCAGCAGCCATCGAAGCGCTTCCTGCTTTTTAGGTGTATTGATGTAAAGTTCTCCATCTTGAATGAATCCTTTTCCGCCGTCAGCGCTTGTCATCCAGCTAGCAGCACCAATGCTGCCCCATAGCGGATAAAAGCCAACTCTCTCATAGCGGTCTCCATCCTTTATATCAAGCTTTGCGGCGTACTCCTCAAGCTCCGCCCATGTTGCTGGCGGCTTTTCCGGATCAAGTCCAGCTTCTTTAAAAGCATCTTTATTGTAAAATAGCAATCTTGTATCTGTATTGAATGGAACTGCATAAGGTTTGTCCCCGTACAT
Source organism: Cytobacillus oceanisediminis (assembly GCF_004366035.1). GTDB lineage: Bacteria > Bacillota > Bacilli > Bacillales > Cytobacillaceae > Cytobacillus > Cytobacillus oceanisediminis_C. The sequence goes on along the minus strand of NZ_SOEE01000007.1, from coordinate 328,244 downwards.
TACAGTTTCCCATAAATGAGGATAAAATTGATCTTTGAAGGATTCATCGATATACTTGCTCAGATCTTCCGATTGGGCATTTTCAGCTCGCTGGGCGACTGAATTGATATCGTTTATAATAACATCCGCCGGGTTTCCCGCTGCAACGGATGCCAGGTTCTTGGTCCAAATATCTCCCCAGGGCAAATATGTATGCTTTACAAAAACTTCATCCTGTGAATTGTTAAAATCCTCTATGATTTTTTCAATGATCGGACGCCTCGTTTCTGAACCCCAGAAGCTCCAAAAATCAACAATTACTTTTCCATCCTTCGTTTTTTCTGCCTGAACACTTTCCCCACCTGAACAGCCTGCCAAGGTACCAATAAGCAGGATGGCGGAAATGATAAAGATTAATCCCTTTTTCATAATGCTCCCCCTAAATAATATTTAATCTTCTGCTTTAAGCTTGTGCCTAACCCCTGCGCAAGGAAAAATACTGGCCAGCAAATAAATTAATAATCAACTAAGATAGTACTACCCTGTTATTTGGGGATAAAACATTATTTTGAAAAAATTCTCGTAATTTGTAAATCTCCAGGACTTTACGCCTAATAAAAAAAAGACCCCTAAAAAGGAGTCTGAATTAAGGAGTTTTTTGAATGCTTTGCGCAATGGCTTCCAAATACTCAATGAATATGGCACCTTCTTCAGAGGGAACTGCATACATTATCTCACTGTCCATTGACTTGAAATATACCTCACCACGCTCGTTCCAGACCTTCACCTTTACAGGGTCTTTGCCTTTCATAATAAATTGGATATCATATAATGGTTTTGAGTCGATGACGGCCTCGGCAGGCATTGCTGAATTTATGGCAGTTCTTGCCGTGTTTTCCCACTTTTCATCTTTTACAGTCGCGGTTTCAGCAGAATACGTTCCATCAGCAGAGAAGGAATTCTCAGTTTCTGATAGAGCAATAGCTGTTTGACTGATAAAACTATCCCCAAGCATATCTGTACTGCTGCTGCCTCTTGTCGTTGAATCCTCAGAAAAAATAATGAAAGCGAACATAATACAAGCAGCCATTACTGCGGCGGCAGATAAAAATTCAGGGAAAATATTTTTCTTTCTTTTTGGCCTATCCTCTATGCCACTCCATATTTTTTGCAGGCTATCCTGCTTTTGCTTTTGCGATCGCGGAATACGGTCTAATTCACGAAAAGAATTATCGAATCCGAATGAGCTCTTCATGGATTTCCCCCCTTTTCTGCAATTCTTTTTTTAGTGCTGCGAGTGCCCTGGAAGTGGTGATTTTAACTTTGTTTTCGTTCCAATTCAAGATTTCTGCCGTTTCCTTGATGGAAAACTCCTTTATTTTTCTCAAAATCAGCACTTCTTGATAGCTTAATTTCAAATGTCGGATTGCTTCATATAAGAGTGTAACTTTTTCACCCTTAATCATAATCTCGGTTGGGGTCTCTTCATCTGATTGGAGCTGGAATTTTTCAATTGAGAAAAATTTGAATCTGTTTTTTTTACGCAGATAATCAATGGCTACATTTCTTGATATTCGGACCAGCCATGTAAAGATCTGGGACTCCCCATTAAATTGGCTCATATATTTATAAGCTTTAATAAAGGTGTCCTGTGTCAAATCTTCGGCGACTTCCTTATCATTCACGAGAAGAAATATGTATCCATAAATTCGATCGCTGTATTCGCTGTATATATCTTCAAAAGCTTCAGCCGATATTCTCTCCATTGCGGCGCCCCCTCGCGTATTATTAGACGAATGAAAAATAGAAAAGAAACACTTTTCCAATATTTATGTAAAATAGTCAAAAGAAATTTCATGCAGGCCAAGAATCCAAATTTTGTTCATTTATCCTATTTTTTCTAAATGTCCTGATTCTATTGTATTAATTAAGACGAATTCCGAAGAAAGAGTCATTTTCCCTGTAACCATTCTTCCAGCCACAATTCACAAGTAAATACAAAGAAAGTTACACTTCAAAATACCCATTTTCATATAATTTACTTGCTATTTTCCTATTGGATTGACGAAAGGCATCTTTTAAAAATCCCCCTCTTTTTATTCATTTTATCATTCTGGGAAAATACTGCCTCCCTCCTTTTTCTTATTTTTTCCAAAAATTATTATTATTTCAATATTCCTGGGTATAAATGATTCCTTTCATCTAGATAAAACCAGGTTAAGTTGATTCTTTAAGACTGTAACCTTATGAATGCTCTAAAACCTTCTAGCTATTTTATTCATTCCACAGCAATAAACTTCATTTTTCGACAATCTCCAGCTGATTCTTCAGCTAAAGTTCTTGTTAACGGAAGGGTTTTCCATTTTTGGAAGAAACCCTTAGGAGGTGATCGAGTTCATTCTGCCGGAAAACTATTTAAGAAATTAAACAAAACAAGGAGGGAATTTTTTGAAAAGAAAAAGAAACTCATTGAATCGCATTCTTTATGTGATGCTGACAGCTTTTTTGATTTTGCCGCTGATGTTCCCGGGCATGGGATCAGCAGAAAGTAAAAGCTCTCCGCATACCTCAGTTAAGGAAGCTGCACCTCAGACAGCAAAAAGCAAAATAAACAGCTCATTGCTGAAACAATTTGATAAAGAAGATAAAGTAACATTCCTGATAAAATTTAAAGAACAAGCTGATACTTCAGCAGCAGCCAAGAAAGCTCAAAAATCGGCTGCATCCCAAAAACTGACAGCCTCTAAATCCAAGTACATGAAACGTTCTGCAGTCCTATCCTCACTAAGATCTACAGCTATTGAAACTCAAGGCCAAGTCACAGATTTCCTTAAAAAGCAGGAAAAAGACGGCAAGGCAAAAGATGTTCAATCCTTCTACATCGTCAACGCCATTGCAGTAACAGCTACAAAGGACGTTATGGAACAAATCGCCGTGTTCCCTGAAGTAGAAAAAATCCTTCCAAACGAAACTAGACAGCTTCATAAGCCAGTAAAGGAAGCCGCAAAGACTCTAAAAACACAAGCAAAAACAAATTCAATCGAGTGGAATATTGACCGTGTCGGCGCTCCTGCTGTATGGGAAATGGGAATCGACGGTTCGGGTACTGTCGTTGCGTCCATTGATACAGGTGTTCAGTGGAACCACCCGGCGTTAAAAGAAAAATACCGGGGCTATAACGCAGCACAACCCGATTCACCAACGCATGAATTCAGCTGGTTTGATGCCACTGCAGGTCAGACAGCACCATATGATGATCAGGGACATGGTACCCACGTAACTGGAACAATGGTGGGTTCCGAGCCAAATGGAGCCAATCAGATTGGGGTTGCACCTGGTGCAAAGTGGATTGCAGTAAAAGCCTTCACTGCAAGCGGCGGAACTGATATAGATCTGCTTGAAGCAGGTGAATGGATTCTAGCTCCAAAGGATGCTGAAGGAAACCCTCATCCTGAAAAAGCTCCGGATGTTGTCAACAATTCATGGGGCGGCGGACCTGGGCTGGATGAGTGGTATCGTCCAATGGTTCAAGCATGGCGAGCAGCTGAAATTTTCCCAGAGTTCTCTGCCGGAAACACAACTTTGTTTAATCCAGGCGGGCCTGGTTCCGTTGCTACACCGGCTAACTACCCGGAATCATTCGCAACTGGTGCGACAGACATTAATAATGGTTTAGGCAGCTTCTCATTGCTGGGACCGTCACCATACGATGAGATTAAACCTGATGTATCTGCACCCGGAGTCAACATTCGTTCGTCAGTTCCTGGAAGCGGATATGAAGGCGGCTGGAATGGAACTTCCATGGCTGGCCCGCATGTTTCTGCGGTTGCCGCGCTGCTCCGCCAGGTTGATTCAAGTCTGACTGTTGAAGAGATGGAGGAAATTTTACTGACTACCTCTACTCCATTGACAAATGGTACTTATCCTGAGACGCCAAATAATGGTTTTGGATATGGGCTCATCAATGCGTTCGATGCGGTTTCTTCCGTACTGACTGGCCTTGGGAAAATTAAAGGCCAGGTTGCAAAAGAAGGAGATGACTCAGAAGCTCCTGCAGCCAATCACGAAGCACCTCAGGAAACATATACAGGAATGGATCTGGCACTTGAATTGTCGGCATCAGATAATGTAAGCGTCACAAGAGTTGATCTTGAATACTTAAAAGCTGACGGCAGCTGGGCAGCCATTGAGGCCAAAAGAACAGCTGGAAACTATAAAGAAGGTACTTACCAGGCAGTTATTCCTGGAGAAGACATCGCCGAGCCTTCCGTAACTTATAAATGGAAGGTAAATGATTTTGGCGGAAATTTAACTGAAACTGACTCCTATGAAGTTGCGGTAAGACCTGGAATCAGCATCGGCTATTCTCAGGACTTTGAATCACAGCCGGCCGGCTGGACTTCATATGGACCGGAAAACAGCTGGGAGTGGGGTGTTCCATCTTCAGGTCCTGGCAATGCAGCATCCGGGGACAATGTATATGCAACTAAACTTGACGGCAACTATGCAAATAGAGCAAACATGAATCTGCAGATGCCTCCTATTGACCTGCCGGAAGGCAATGCCTACCTCCAGTTCAAGCAATGGCACGAGCTTGAAAACCGTTATGATTACGGCCATGTATTCGTTTCAACTGACATGGAAAACTGGGAACAGGCTCTTCGCGTAAACGGTAATACAACAGGCTGGGTTAATGCAGAAGTGGATTTAAGTGCGTATGCAGGACAGAGAATTTATGTAGCATTCAATGTGACTACCGATGGATCAGTACAGAAGCAAGGCTGGTATATCGATGATGTCCAATTATCTGATTCTCCAGTTGAACCTGCAGGTAAAGCTCAGCTTGGCATCAGCAAGGATAAACCTTCTGCAGAACTAAAGAAAGAAAAGGTAAATCCGGATAGCATTGTTCCTAAAAAGGATACACCTGCAAAAGATGATGATAAACAGCAACAGCCTGCGCCTATGCTGCTTCCGCTTACTGCCGAAGTAAGTGTGCTGGAATCAGGCAGGTCCGTATTTACTAATCCTCAAAATGGAGCGTTTGAAATGACACATGCTTCAGGAGATTTCACTGTAAAAGCGGAAGCTTACGGTTATCGTTCTCAAACGCAGAACGTAAATATCCCGCAGGATGGAGAAGCGACTGCAAATTTCGTCCTTGAGGAAATACCAAAAGGGACAGTCACAGGTGTTGTGACAAATGAAGCAACTGGAGACCCTGTTGCAAATACTGCGCTTCTTTTAATAGAAGATGCAGCAGTACAGCCAGTAACAACAAATGAAAACGGTGAATATACAATCACAGCCTATGAAGGCACATACACTTTAAAAGCTATGGCACCTTCCTACTACAGCAAGGAGCAGAGCATCACGATCGAAGGCGGCTCTTCTTTAGAGCAAAATATTGAGCTAAAGCCATTTATCGGATACCCGGGTGAAATCGGATATGATGATGGTACAGCTGAAAATGCACGTGCATTCTACGATGCCGGCAACGGCTGGGCAGTTAAGATGTCCCTTGCATCCGGCCATGACAGTGCGATGGTTACTGGCGGTTTATTCCGCTTCTGGGATACCACCTGGCCGACTCCGGGCGGAACAGACTTCAAAGTAGAAGTATACGATGCAAGCGGACCAGATGGAGCACCTGGCAAAAAGCTGGCAGGTCCATTTGAAGCAACAGCCCTAAGAAACGGTGAATGGACACATGTCGATCTTAGTGACGAAGGAATCGTTACAGATGGCGACTTCTATCTGGTATATATCCAATCAGCACCGAATCCTAATGCTCCAGGTCTTGGTACAGATGAGGATGGAGAAAATGCAGGACGGAGCTGGCAGCTTGTAGGCGGAGCATGGTCTCCTGCTCCTGAGGATGAAGGAAACTATATGATCCGTGCCACAGTGAACTATGAAGTAACTGCACCAGTCATCACTTCTCCAGCTGACGGAGGCTTCACAAACCAAGGGAAAGTTACAGTTGAAGGTACTTCAGCCCCTACAACTACTGTAAAAGTATTTAATAATGGTGAAGAAGTCGCATCATCAGAAACAACTGAGGAAGGTACATTCTCAAGTGAAGTTTCCCTTTCTGAAGGGGAAAATACTCTTACAGCGAAGGCATCTACAGAGTCAGGATCTACCGATGCCTCTGAACCTGTAAAAGTAATATATGACAAAACAAAGCCGGAATTGGCAATAACAAGTCCGGCAGATAAATCCAAAACAAACAAAGAAACAGTCACTGTTAAAGGAACCGTTTCAGACGATAACCTTGATTGGGTTAAAGTCAACGGCCAGGCAGCAAAGATTACAGATGGTGAATACACCCTTCGCATCCTGCTGGATGAAGGTGAAAACACCATTACGGTAACAGCACAGGATAAAGCGAAAAACACCGAAGAAAAAACAATCACGGTCGATGCTAAATACACCGCTCCAGCCATAGAAAATCTTCTTCCTGCAGAAGACAAGGAACTTAAGAAAGGCGAATCGGTAAAAATCGAATTTGATAGCGAACCAGGGTTAAAAGCGGCGTTTGCCATCAGAATGCCTTTAACAAATGCTGGGGGACAGCTGAATAACGCTACTGAGCTTCCAATGATGGAAACTTCCCCAGGCCATTATGTCGGCTACTATACCGCCACATCAAATGTAAAGGCACCTAGTGCCGAAATCGAAGTGAAAGTAACGGATGACTACGGCAATGAAACTCGCAAGACAGCAGAAGGCAAACTGTGGATTAATGCGAAAAAGAATAATAATAGCACTAAAACGAAGTAAAAATCAGATGAAAAGGCGGGCCATTTTTATAAGGGCCCGCCTTTTTGCACTTATTGATTTAATAATTTTCTTTTTTTAGTTATTAAGCCATTAAACTCTTTATCCAATTCTGCATATTTGCTGTCACCCGGAACAAGCAGGCTGAGTTCTCCCAGTATCGCACTGATGCGGTTATCAATAACCATAATTTGCTCTTTGGTGGAGTGATGATCTTTTTCCTGTTTGGAAGTCCTGGATTTCTTCTGATATTCCTTCAGGTCCATTTCAAATCTGGTAATTTTATTTTCTTCAAATACAAGTAACCTTGAGCTTAACTTCTCCAAAAAGTATAAATCATGAGAAATAATGATAAGCGTCCCTGAAAATTCTTTGAGCGTTTTTTCAAATTGTTCCCTGCTCGGCAAATCCAAATGATTTGTCGGCTCATCTAGTATTAGCACATCATATTCTTTTAAAAGCATGTCTGTAAGCTTGACCCTGATTCGCTCTCCCATGCTAAGCTGTTCAATCGGCTGATTTAACTTTGCTTCCTTCATCCCCAAATTCGCTAACAGGGTCCTTGCCTTGTAAATCATCATACGATCGGTGAGATCAAGTGCCTCAACGGCATTTTTTGTTAAGGGCAAATCATTGACATCCTGATTTAAATAAGCAATCTTTAAAGTGCTGCTGACCCAAAGTTCTCCATCAGAAGGTGGTACTTTATCTAAAAGCATACGGATAAATGTGGTCTTGCCTGCCCCGTTTGCTCCAAGAATCCCTATTTTTTCACCATGCTTGATATAAAATTGGCTATCCTCGAAAAGAGTCCGATCGCCAAAGCTTTTTGAGAGGTTTTTAGCTTCGATGATTCTCTTCCCTCTTTTGCCTGACGAATCAAATTGAAAATGTACTTTCGCCTCTTCTTCCGGCTTCTCAACTTTATTTTTATCCAGCTCCTGCTGAAGCCTTTTCATTTTTGACTTAATCTGCTGATCCATCTTTTTGGCTTTTACTCTGTGATATTCTTTAAAGCCCATCTGCCTATTCTCAGAAGGACTTCCGCCTTTAGTTGAGTCCCTGTGAGCTTTTTCAGACCATTTTTTTAAATTGGACATCTGGTTTTCGATTCGTTCGATCTCCTTCTGCTGGACATTAAATTGATGAAGCCGATCATCAAAATCTTTCCGTTTTTGCTCCCGGTAGTCTGTGTAATTACCCTGATAAATGGTGAGGATGCCTTCCTGCAATTCAAAAATTTTCCGGACAGCCTGATCAAGGAAATGACGGTCATGGGAAATGATCAGAACCGGGCCGCTGAAATTGCAGATTTCGCTAATGAGCCATTCGATGCCCTGTAAATCCAAATGATTAGTAGGTTCATCCAAAATCAGCATATCCGGGTTTGTTGACCAGACTTTAGCCAAAGAAAGCTTCAGTCTTTCGCCGCCGCTCAAAGAATCAAGTCTATCCGGTTCCCATTCATGGAGTTTTGAAAGGCCTAGTTTGCTTGCCTGCTGAAGAATCTTTTCATTGTGATATTGGTTAAAATCGGAAATTTCACTGACAGAATAATCTGCCGACTGATGCAGGTAGCCAATTCTGCATGGCTCCTTCATCCGCTCGATCGTGCCTTTATCCGCTTGAATACTGCCGAACAATATATTGGCCAATGTAGTTTTACCTGTACCATTTAAGCCAACAAGGCCGATGCGGTCCTGCTGATAAATATCGAAGGCCAAATTAGAAAACACCGTTTTATCACCGAATGACTTTTGAAGATCCCTGGCCATGAGAATCGGCAGGTTATTATTGTTCTGATTGCCGATTAAACGTTTATTTGCACACATAAAAAAACCTCCCCATACCCGGAGAGGATTATGCACCCATCATTGGAAATGGTGCAAATACATAAAAAAACATGCGCCTAAATAAAATTTGCCGCTTACAGACAAATATAGTAAACATCCGTTCCGATACGGGATGACTAAAAAAGGCACACTAATCCTATGTTCTCCGGGTTAAACTTTTTAAATATAAAAAGATACCAGAAAAAATAAGATTATAACTTCATGCCCCTAAATCATCCTTTCAAACTCTTTGCTTGTAGTATATAAGCTTCTGGCTTTTTTTGTCAATAGGCAAATGATCGGCAGCTTGAATGCAAGCATCTGCCTGCTTTCATTAATCAATCCGGATATGCTTGTTGGTTAGCTCCTTAAGCATATTTAATATCGTTGCTCTTTCCTCCAGATTAAAACCGCTTACCCATTCTGAAACAAGCTTGTACTCGCTTTTATGCATTTTCCGCTGAAGTCCGCCCTCCAATATGGAGTATATTTCCCTCATCGTATTTTCCCGATCCTGTGTTTTAAGTTCATCCATTTTGCAAACCTCCCAATTTCGTTTATGCAGCTTCTTTTCCCTATTTGACTTATTAGGAAACACGAGTTTGCAATTGGTGAATTTGCTGGCTGATTTCAGGTTTTGTATGCGGAGACGGATTTTTACGCTAGGTATTTGGTTATTTTGGGCGGTGCTTTTCCTTTTGCACGCGCTTTCTTGTATTATTGCGCGGAGACAGACTCTTTGCGCGCGGGTATTTTCCATTTTCGAGCGGAATTTGCCGGGGCTTCCAGCACTCACATCCAAAGGTATATATATGCATACAAAAGAAAAGCAGGTCCCCCTGCTTTTCTTTTAATCTATTACCACTTAAAGCAAGAAGCACCTACGATGATCAACAAGATGAACAGAACAACGATTAGCGCAAAACCGCCGCCGTATCCAGCTCCACCATATCCACAGCCGCCATATCCGTAGCCATACATTATAGAATCCCCTCCCTTACTAATAAACTATGTCACCATGTTTTATTATTAGAAACCACCGTAACCCCAAGAAGCACCGATAATAATCAGTAAAATAAACAATACAACTAAAAGGGCGAAACCGCCGCCGTATCCGCATCCGTCTGACATAGTCAATTACCTCCTTTGTTTGATTCAATATATCCTATTCAATTCACCCAATTTGTGCGATAGACGAATACACAGTTTTTATCGCAAAAAAGAAGCCTTCCATGGGAAGGCTTCTGATTTTTGTTGATATAACAGTATTTCCTGACTATCTTCCTTGAGAAAAATAGGCAATTTCATTATTTTTTATGAGAGAGAGTGGCTTGGATTCCTTTAGAGGATTGGACGGGTTCTTTTTCTTTAATTTCCTCAGTCAGCTGTTCCAGGCTTTGCCGGACGTTTCCTTTGCCAGAAAAATTTTGGAGCAGCTCCTTCACGTCTATGCCAGACGAAGCTTTCAGGCTTTCCTGCATCGTGGACATCAGGTTAGTGGCATAGCCGGTTACTTTATTGGCCCCGCCATTATTGCTGTCACTTCCTGTATCAACCACTGTAATCTTATCAATATTTGATAGTGGGCTTGCAAGCTGCTTCGCATATTCCGGTAGCATGTTAATGACCATATCCATCATGGCCGCCTGGCCATACTGTTCAAACGCTTCCGCGATTTTCCTCTTTGCCTCCGCTTCCGCTAGTCCTCTGAGGCGGATGATTTCGGCTTCTGATTCACCTTGAGCGCGCTGTGAATCAGCCTTCGCCATCCCATCAGCCCTAACTCTTTCTGCTTCAGCACGGGCCTGTGATTCAATTCGATATTGGTTTGCATCCGCTTCGGCAATCTGCTTTTTCTTTTCAGCCTCAGCTGCCTGCTCAACAGCGTACCTGTCTGCATCAGCTTTCTTTTTCACTTCGGAATCATATTGGCGTTCTCTTCTTAAGATTTCTTTTTCTTCGAGCTCAATTTGCTTTTGGCGTTCAATGATCCTGATTTGCATTTCATGCTCCGTAACTTCTTGCTTTGCCCTGGCTGTCTCAAGGTCATATGCCTGGTCAGCCCGGGCTTTGGCAATATCCTGTTCCCTTCTGTAGTCAGCCATTTTCATTTGATTTTCCTTCTCAGCTTCCGCTATTTCTGTCGCTCTTTCAAGTTCTGCCTTTTGGGCATCCTTGGCTGCTTCCGCCCGTTTAATCCGGGTTTCCTTTTCAGCTTCAGCTGTGGCAATATCCGCATCCCGCTTTACCTGGGCAATTCTTGGCCTTCCCAGTGAGTCCAGATAGCCATTTTTGTCGCGGACATCTTTGATTGTGAAAGAAACGATGATCAGGCCCATCTTAGCCAAATCCTGTGAAGCAACCCTTTGAACCTCTTGGGAAAATTTATCCCTATTTTTGTATATTTCTTCGACTGTCATAGAACCCAGAATTGATCGTAAATGCCCCTCAAGAACTTCTTTCGCTTCATTTTCACGATCTTCCTTTGATTTACCAAGGAATTGTTCTGCAGCAGTAGCAATTTCTCCAATACTCCCTCCAATTTTTATGATCGCAGTACCATCTGCCATAACAGGAACTCCCTGTTCGGTATATACTTCAGGAGTGGTAACCTCCAGTTTGCTAGAAAGGAGACTCAATGGCTCTGCCTGCTGAAAGACCGGCAGTACAAATGTTCCTCCGCCTCGGATTATTTTTATCTTATTTCCTGATTCGTCCACATGGACATTTTTGCTGCCCAAATAACTTCCTGTTACGATCAACGCTTCATCTGGCCCTGCAGTCCGATATTTTGTAATGAACACACCAAGCAGCGCAATTAGCAAAAATGCTGCAATTCCAATTACAACCCAAATCATTATCATTTTATGTCCCCCTGTCTATAATTCTTTATAATCGATAACTTTAATAACTCCATTTTCCACTTCAACTATCAGCACATTGCTGCCTTCTGCTATGAACGTATTTTCATAGCTTAGAGCAGGCTTGGAAATTCTCCCGCTAATATTTTCAATCAAAACCTCACCGAAACCATTCTCTGGTATAGGAATTAATACCGTACCTAATCTTCCCCTTAAGGATTCATCTGTGTAAACGAGAGATTCTTCAGCAGTTGATAATGGTATAAGAACAAAAATATTCAGCATTATATCCAGCAGTCCTGCTATTCCAGCTCCTATCAAGAGAATGACCACGCTATTAAGAGAGGTTGTCATTTCAAAGATATAGCCTGCAGCGGAAAGAAAAGTGATAAATGCAAGAATCAGTACAGGATTTAGAAAGCTTCCCTCCGCAATTCCGTCAGCAATATCTCCAAAAAACACATACAAAATAATTAAGATGCCCGAAAAAACAAGTGTGAAGAGATATATTGTGTGAATAGGAAAACCAAATAGTTCCATTACATGCACCCTATCCATATTTTATTGTCCAGCTGTTCTATCCCATGCCTCCTTTCCCTTTTCTCTTAACGGATTAATTTATATACGGACAAAAACCTGTAATTGTTTCAATTTTCGCAGTTTTTTCCATATTCATACTTCAATTTGTTCAGCTTGTCTAACTTTCAGCCCATTTTTGTCATTTTCATCTCTATTTCTGCATACCTTATTTTGGGATTAACATTCGCCACGGGGGATTAAATGCCGAAAATCGGTGGAATAGACGAATATATCTAGTTAGCGGAGGGATAGGGAACATGACAAGATCTGAATTGCACATAGAGAAGCCAAAGAGCAAATTTATGCTGATGACAATTGTCCTATTGGGCTTTTTTGCTGTCTTTACAGCATTATATTTTTATTCTCAAAGTCTCATTACTATAGAAGCCCCTAAAAAAGAACTAGGTGAGAAAATTATTATCCAGCTTCCTTCCGGAAAGAGTGTATTTACATATGAGAACTTGGTTGTTAAAGAAGATGGAAAGCTTTTTTATAAGGGAGAAAGAAATACACTGGATTTGACTGGCGGTACTATTGTTTATGAAGAATGGGAATAAACAGAGATAAGATACTCTGTTCCTCATCCCGAGGGCAGAGTCATTTTATTTTGAAGAAATCCTCTGCAGTTGACAAAATGTTTTCAAATCCTTTAAGATGAGCAAAAAATGGCGAGGAGAAATGACTTTGAAGGTAATGAAAAATGTTTTTTTTACAGCTTTAGCTACAGTTATTTCATTTTTCGGCATAAAGAAAATGACAAGCACCACTCACAAAATGAAAAGAATCGGACATCGGGGAGCAGCCGGCTACTGTCCTGAAAATACATTCCCTTCATATGACCGCGCGATCGAAATGGGTGCAGATTATCTGGAAATTGATGTCCAATTAAGCAAGGATGGAAAGATTGTTGTGATTCACGATTCACTTGTCGACCGTACAACTGACCATAAAGGCAAGGTGTCCGATTTTACCTTTGATGAGCTTAGAAAGATGGATGCCGGAAGCTGGTTTTCCCAAAAATTCCGCGGTGCCTGCATCCCTTCTTTTGCAGAGGTTTTAGACAAATATGCAGATCGAGTCGGGCTTTTAATTGAATTAAAAAAACCGGCCCTATACCCTGGCATTGAAAAAATGATTGCAGAGGAACTAAAGAAAAGAAATTTTCACACAAAAGGGGACGACCATATTATTGTGCAGTCATTCGAAACCGAATCAATGAAAAGATTCCATGAATTGGTGCCGGAAATCCCTGTCGCCATCTTAATTAACTATCCGCCTGACACTGTTGAGATTAAAAATATTGCCAAATATGCCAGTTACCTGAACCCCAAATGGACTGTGGTTAACAAACGCGTGATCGATCTGATTCACTCAAATGGCATGAAAGCAATCGCCTGGACTGTGCGTTCCAGGAAAGAAGCAGAAAAATTGAAGCATTATCCACTGGATGGGATTGTGGCCGATTATTTAGATCTTATTGAATAACAAAAAGGATGCAGACCGATGAGGGTCTGCATCCTTTGTTTTGAGAGATGAGGAAGTATATATAAAATTCCGAAGGTCGATAACTGTCTAGCACAAGCAGCCTGCCCCTCGAGGTGAGGCTCCCAGGAAAAGGATGACTTCGCCAGCTTATTCATCGCACGACCAAAAGCGGCAGCTTTTGGGAGGATGGGCGTCATGCAGACGTTGCCACAGGGCAAGGCACTTCCGCTTCTCTTATAGCACCGCCTGTTTTCTTCCAGATTCCAGGAGCAAATTCAGGGTTTCCAAATCACTTTCAGCCGGAAGAGCAAATGGCTTTTGATAAGCTTCCGGCCCCTTTCCCGTAATAAAAATCCAGTCATTCTCCCTGGCTTCCCGCCATGCCTTCTGGATAGCCAAAGTACGGTCGGGAATCACTTCACCCTTTCCGCATCCAAATTCTTTATTCAGCCGTTGCAATTGGCTTATCATCTCATCCTCAGATTCATCGTTTAAATCATCAGCCGTTAAGTAAAATTTATGGCAGTATTTTGCGGATGCCTTAATCATGTCCATGCGTTTAGATTGATCTCTGCCGCCGCGGAATCCATAGATTTGAGAGATTCTTTCCGCTCCCTGTTCCCTTGCTGCTTCCAGGCAATATTCAAACGCATCCACTGTATGTGCATAATCCACAACGAACTTAGCTCCTAAAGGGTGGATAATCGTTTCAAAGCGGCCCGGTATGCCCGGGAATGCAGCCAGGGCCTTAATTATATCTGCAGGGTCTATCCCCAGATCAAAGCCTGTCATAAAAGCCATTGCTGCATTATAGACATTATGGTGTCCCGGAAGAGGAAATTCAATTTCAAAAGACTGGCCTTTCATCTCCAAAATAAATACTGTTCTCCCATTAATAGCAACGTCTTTTATTGAACAGAACTTTTCATCACCAAGCATAATCAAAGGAATCTTTTCTTTTTGAAGATCCTCTGCCATTTTTTCTCCCCATGAATTATAGAAATTTATAACTCCTTTACCGCCGTCTTTTAACAAGGTGAAGATTTTCTTTTTATCATGAAAATACTGATCCATATTTTCATGATAATCAAGATGGTCATGAGCCAGATTAGTAAATAGCCCGTAGTCTAATTCCAGACCTTCTGTTCTTGATTGTTCCAGCGCATGAGAAGAAATCTCCATAACGACAAACTCATCAAGGCTTTTACTCAGCATTTTTTGGATCTGTAAAGCATCTGGTGTAGTATTGCTGGTCTTATATTCCTTGTTATTAATAATGTTGGAAACAGTTCCCAGGAGGGAACATGTCCTGCCTGCAGCCTCCAAGATATGCTTTAATATATAGGCAGTGGTCGTTTTCCCGTTAGTTCCTGTTATGCCAATTATTTTATGTTTCCTTGATGGCCGATCATAAAAACAGCTTGCCAGCTTCCCCAGACTGGTTCTGCTATCCGTTACTTGTATATATGGCACATTCAATTCAAGGGCTTCTTCACCCACCACGGCAGCCGCGCCATTTTCAACAGCTTGTCCAATAAAATGATGTCCATCTGTCTGAAAGCCTTTTATCGCAACAAAAAGGCTTCCTTTCCCTACTTTGCGTGAATCCATTTCTACCCCTCTAATTTCAGGGTCGTTTGTAAAAACATCCATCTCCCCGCTATCCTTTAGGCACTTAATAACCTGGGATAATTTCATATTTCTGTCTCCTTTAATGTTTAAACAACAAGTAATTTGGTGTATATATCTATATTCATTATCTTTTGTTTTCCCACATTTACAGGAAATATGCCCTCTAAAGGACACAAATAACGGGGGAACGGGAAAATCGTCTTAATATACTAGAATTGAGGATAAATTTGGGTGAATGGCTTTCTGAAAATAAGCGATTCACCCTATTGAAATGCCAGCTTACTTCCGTATTAGACGATAGACAATGGCCGCTTTGCAAACTGGGATAAATACTTCACATTCAACCGGCTGTGCTGCGAAATAAGATAAGCATCTCTTGTAGCACCAGGTTTTCTTAACGTATTAAGAGCTCTTATCATCCCTGCTTCACTTTCCATGCCAACCCCATGACCAAAGAACATGCCTCCTCCCAAATAAACGGAATTCTCACCTGTCCAAACTGGATGATCATAGTCAGGATTATAAAAATAAACGACATCACCTGGTATGAAATTCCTGCCTCTTTTTGTAACAATCGATAGATCATAATCATAATTCCAGTCCCATACAAGAAGCCCCTGAAATATTGTATTGAAGCGGCTGACAGAGATGGAGTCCAAGACAGCTTTATAAAAAATCAGCACAATGGCTGTTGTACATTCAAAAGCATATTCCCAGCTGTTCGTAAACACATCCATAATCGCATCTGACGGTAAAACGGATGGATCGAGCAGGTATCCATATTTTGTCCCTCTCCATATGCGCGGATTGAAACGTGATGTGTTAAAGGGTGCAAATTCAACCCGGCTCGCATAAAGCTGTCTGGCTGCTTTGATGATATTCTCCCTTAGAAGGATATCAAACAGCAGTTCATGCATTGAATCATATTGATGAGTCTCCGGACTGCTCTCCAGGGCCAGATAAATTTCACGCTGAACACCAAAAAAGCTGGAAGCCCCCGGTTTATTTTGATTATTCGAAAGGATAATCATTGTCTTCCCCCCTTCAAATGAACTTATAGTAGCTTATGGTTTCTTTTGCAGGAGGGTTCCTTCATTATTTTTCTTCTCTTTTTTTACTCTCTGAAAAATGTAAGCGTTATTTATTATCGGAAAATATCTTTTTTCTGAAATAGACTTGCTTTTCCTTCTATTTTGCTTGTACAATATTCCACATATTCATAAGTTTCAGACTTTACATACAATTCATTTACAACAGGAGGCATATTACATGGTGACTTTTTTAGGATCGATTGTTTTGCTGGTGGCAGGATATGCCACTTATTCGAAATTAGTAGAGAAAATCTTTGGTATAAATGACAGTATCCCAACACCGGCATACACAGAAAATGACGGAATGGACTATGCTCCAATGAGCTGGTGGAAAGGCAGCCTGATCCAATTATTGAATATTGCAGGACTGGGGCCGATTTTCGGTGCTATCATGGGGGCTTTATATGGACCAGTTGCTTTTATCTGGATAGTGGCCGGTTCCATTTTTGCCGGTGCCGTTCATGATTATTTTTCAGGGATGCTCTCTTTGAGGCATAAAGGTGAGCAATTTCCCTCTATTGTTGGCAGATATTTAGGAAAACCGGCCAAAACAGCCATTAATATTTTTTCTATTCTCTTAATGGTACTGGTTGCCGCTGCATTTACCGCTGGACCCGCACAGCTTATTTCCAGCTTAACACCATTAAGTTTTATGGCTTCATTGTTCATTATTTTTGCTTACTTTATCCTGGCAGCTGTGTTGCCTGTAAACCGGATTATCGGAAAAATTTATCCTTTTCTCGGAGCAATTTTAATTTTTATGGCTGTATCCATTGCAGTCGCATTGCTTTTCAGCGAAAAATCCATACCGAATGTAACGCTTTCTAACTATCATCCCGGAGAGCTTCCTATCTGGCCTTTACTGATGGTCACCATTTCCTGTGGTGCCATTTCTGGATTTCATTCAACACAAAGTCCGATTGTCTCACGCACACTGAAAAAGGAAAGCGACGGAAGAAAGGTATTCTATGGAGCAATGATTGGAGAAGGAATAATCGCTTTAATCTGGGCTGCAGCGGGCATGACCTTTTTCGGGGGAACAGGAGGTCTGCAGGAAGCCTTAGCTGCTGGAGGCCCAGCTGGAGTTGTTAATGAAATCTCGAGCAGCCTCCTAGGTACATTCGGTGGGATACTTGCTATTTTTGGCGTTATTATTCTCCCGATTACAACCGGTGATACAGCTCTCCGCTCTTCAAGAATGATGCTGGCTGAATCGCTGTCCTCTTTTATGAAAATAGATGGAAGATGGAAGGTTGTCATCACCACTTTGCCAGTGGCTCTTCCAACTTTATACCTTGCAACAATCGATTACTCTTTCTTATGGAGATATGTTGGGTGGACAAATCAGGTTACAGCTGCAGTCATGCTTTGGACCGCCACGATGTATCTCTTGAAAAATAAGAAATTTCACTGGATTTGCGGTGTGCCTGCATTGTTTATGACTGGTGTAGTATCCACGTATATTTTCTATGCACCCGAAGGCTTTCAGATGGATTATCAATTGTCGATGATTATCGGTTCAGTCATTACACTTGCAATTGCAGTGTGGTATGTTTACCAGATAATAAAACATAGACAGCTTGGCAAAAATAGTACCAGCTTAACAGCGGCTTAACTGTAAAAATGCACCTCATTCACAAGAGTGAAGGTGCATTTTTTAATTGGCTGATAACCTTCAGCTCAATCCCCTTTTTTCAGATTTCAGTTGTTGTCTGTCTTTCTTTTCGGTTAGCCCCGCACTCTGGATATCTGTCCCGTTACGTTTTACTCTTCATGAAGCGGGTAATGAATACTAACAGTTAAAGGAGGTTTTTTACGATGGCAGATAAATACAAGTCAGAAAAAAATAATTCTATAGAACAAGAAAAAAAGAAAGAAGACAACAATGATATTGAGCCCCAAAGAGAGCCTGAAAAACCTCAGGAAGAACAGCGGAATTAAGGAGGATGTCTAAAATGGCTGACAAAAACATTCAGGATGGAAAGATGGATAACCCCGAACAATATAAAACCGAAAAAGAAAGTTTATTTGACAAGTATGAAAGTGAGAAGAATGTAGATCCTATCCCAGTGGAAGACTTAAAACAGGAAAAAGAAGAAGAAAAAAACGGCTCAAAAATTAAGAGCAGCTCTTCTACAGAGGAAAAGTACAAAGCTGACTTTGAAACGATAAAAAAGAAAAAGCTGTTTGGCGATAAATATGACGATGGAACAAGGACATAAGAAAGGCAGGAGGGTATGAGTCAAAATAACCTAAAGGAAGAAATCATGAATGTATTGGAAAACAGCAAAATAGGCACCCTTTCTACCGTAAAAAACAACAAACCATATTCGCGCTACATGACATTTTTTAACGATAATCTTACCTTGTTTACACCCACCAGCATTCAGACAGATAAAGCAGATGAAATTAAAGCCAACCCAAACGTTCATATCTTAGCAGGATATGAAGGTGAAGGGTTTGGTGATTCCTATGTAGAAATTGAAGGAACCGCTTCTATTAATGATTCGGATGATTTAAAAGAAAAACTATGGAATGAAAATATGGAACCATGGTTCGATGGTCCAAACGATTCCAATTTAATTGTTCTTGAAATTAACCCGGATAAAATAACACTGATGAACATAAAGGAAAATTCTACAAGAACACTTGATTTATAAACCAAGACGCCTGGCATCGAATAACGTGCCAGGCGTCTTTTATTGTATGCTTCCATCATATTAGCCAGTAGCATATTTTCTATGAATGCTCTATTTTATTATCTTATTAAAATCCCTATAGTGACTCAAATAGTAATCTGCTCCTGGAGTATTATTCTGAAAGAGGCAAGTCCTTATGCCAAGGTCCTTTGCCGGCAGAATGTCTATTTCCCTGTCTCCAATTGCTAAATCCACTTTATGCTTCTCATGCAGAAATTCATATGAAGCGGTGTGAGGCTTGCGGGGATAGCCGTCATCTCCTGCTACCATATCGGTAAAGTATCCATCTAAATTATGGAACTTCAATATAGATAGAACATCATCTCTTTCCTTATGAGTCATAATAACATTCTTATCAGCCTGCTTTAATACATGCTCAACCCCAGGAAAAGGCGTTAAATCTTCGGGCTGGAGCTGTCTCGCCATCTTCCTGATTGCTTTAATTTGTTCATCATTTAAGCTGAAATGTTCAAATGCATCGCTGAATGAAACCTTTAACTGCCAAAAAATCTCATCTTCCGAGATCTTTTCATCCCCCATTACTTCCCTGAAAATCGCTGTGTAAGCTGGGTATGTATCAAACAAAGTGCCGTCAAAATCCCAAAGTATATTCAACACGCAAAGCTCCCTTCAAACTCCTTTTTATCCCCTTATTTTAGTAATTATACCTGCAGCCAATCTATTAACCTGCTTTTCCATTGTAATTAAATTACTTTGACAAACCTATAGCACAATGCTAATTTAATAGCTATAAGACTAAAAAAATCTTGCCCTGATAAAATAGGGAGAATTTTTAAAGGATGAATATGAATGAACAAAGAAATTATTAAGCTAATCAGAAAAAGCTATAATATGACACAGCGTGATTTCGCAAGAGTTGTCAGCTGCAGCTTCTCTCTAATAGCTCTGGTTGAGGTAGGCAAGAGAAGAGTAACAGCTGATCTTGAAAATAAGATCAAAATTGCTTTTGACCTCGATGACCAGCAGATGCAATCACTCACTTCCCTTGTTTCAGAAATCAGCAAAGGCGTCCCCCCCTTCATGTAAAAACAGATGCGGCTGTTTAAAGACCTTCCCTTCTATGATGATACCGATCACAAATTAGCAGCAGGCAATTAAAATAGGCATATGCCGTGTCTCTCCGCCCATTTATGCATAAAGTATAAGGAGTTTTAGGATATTTGCATATAAGGAGAGTGCCCAATGTATCCATATGGCTATTATCAAGGTTATCTTCCTCAGCCAGCAGCCCACTTCACCCCTGAATATGAATTTCAGCAGTTCGAACAATATGATTCTGACAGACAGCCACAGCAGCTCGAAAGAAGGGTTACAGCTTTAGAAAGGCAAAATCAGGACCAATCCAGAGAGATTACACGGCTGAACAGGCAGCTGGTAAATTTGGCTGACCAGGTTAAAATGCTGAACCAGACCGTTGACCGCCATACACGAAGGCTTAATCGGCTGAACCAAAGGCTAAGAGCAGTTGAGAATAGACTTAACATCCCTTTTACTCCTTTTGACGGGGAATTCTAAGGGAGAACATTGTGCTTTTTGCTGTGAGCCTTAGGAATAACAAATTTGCCCCAATCTCATAGTGATTGGGGCTTTAACTTATCTATTGATTTACACGCAAACTTTGGCAGTGTTAGGCCATTTTCTTCTTAGTTAAACCTTGCTATACGTTCGTAAACCTCTTTTAAGTTGGAGCATCCTAATTTATGAACTTCCTCGATCAATCGGCACCATAAGAGAGCTGTAAGCTTTGCATCCCCCAGCGCATGATGTCGGTCTTTAACAGGGATGCTATAAAATTCACAAAGGTCTTCTAATCTCCAGAATGATTTATTAGGATCAGCTATTCTGTATAGGAAGGAAGTATCTAATATCCTATACTTGAATGGCGTACGGAATAGCTTCCAGCAGCTGTGCTGCATAAAGCTTTTTTCGTGATTCGCATGATGGGCTACAAGCGGCATATCCTTCACAAATTCAAGGAAGCTAATCAACACTTCCGAGAGTGGAGGAGCTTTTTCTAAAACAGCTTCAGATAAACCCGTCAGCTCCTTAATTTCGTTTGAAAGTGGCTTTTCAAAACGGACAAGTGAATAAAAACTGTCTTCACTGACTTTCCCTTTAATAATTTTAACCGCACCAATCGATATAATCTGATCCCCTTTATACGGATAAAATCCAGTTGTTTCAATATCAAAGACAGCAACATTCAAATTTCCGAATGGAATAGCCATAGAATCGGTATTCTCCAGTTCCCTCTGCATTTGCCTTATAAAAGCCATTTGCTGTGGATTTTGACCATTCATCCCACCAAACATATTCGTTTGAAGTTTACCTTGAATACCTCTGACAAATTGAACAAAAGGATGGAATCCCATCAACCTGCACCCTTTTCAATGGCCCTGATCACAAACTGATGAAGCTTTTTGCCATCCTTTAAAATATTTTTCAATTCATTTCTTTCAGATTTTGATAAGGATTTCAGCTGAATGTAGTGGGTATCATCATAAGTATCTGTTTGCCTGTAAGACTGAAGTCTCCATTTTAACAAAGCAGCAAAATTACTTGTATATTTACCCATTTCCTCATCATAGCCATCCATTTCTTTGAGCTTGCTCATTCGGGCAATAGTGGAAGTCTCCAATACCCCTTCTTTGACAGCAAGAATTCTAACCGCATTTACATATGGTATAAATGCGGCATATTTTAGATCCAACTCTCCTTGATGGCTCCCCTTTTCCTCTGTCAGAAGCTGGCCAAATGGACCAACTGATTTTTTTATATGCATACTGGTCTCCATCATCCTGGTCAGCAAATGAGGGCTTTTTTGAATGTTCATGTGGATAATGGACTTCAATTCACCTATATATCCCTCCTCGCCTGCAAGCACTCTGCTGTCATAGAAAATGTGGAGATTTCTTATCGTCTGCAGACTCTCCTCCTGCATCCATGCTTGGATCTGTCTTTTCCATTTAGATATGGACTTGCACCACAGTGGATTTGAACTCATCACATTCCCTTCGCAATAGGGATATCCAGCTGCATGCAAACCTTTTGAAATTTCCTCCCCCAGCTGCAAAAAATACGCTTCTGCTTCATCCTCTTCCGGTTCAAACACCAATCCATGGTCCTGGTCACTCAGAAAGCCATGTTCCTTTCGCCCGCCGCTCCCCATCGTAAACCAGGCAAACTTCCATGAAGGTGATCTTTCTATTTTCAATCGCTCCAAAGCTATGCGAATAACATCTTTCATGATAAGGTCGTGAAATTCATTCAGAGCACTGGCATCATAGCGATATTTTATTATCTGTTCCTCTTTCCACTTTTTCAGGGTTTGATAAGAATTAAATGATGATTCCATTCAGGCACTTCCTTTAAAAGAAAGCTCGATTCTTGCTTATGAGCTTAAACTTTTGTTTTCCTCAGCCATGAAGACTTCCGGATATCCGTAGCTTCCATGTTCACTTAAATCTAATCCCATAATTTCTTCTTCTTCTGTTACCCGAAGTCCTCCCAATACTTTCTTGGCAGCTGCCAAAATAATGAAGGATACAGCAAAAGCATAAAGACCGGATACAGCTACACCCATGAACTGAACTCCCAGCTGTTCAAAACCGCCCCCATAAAACAATCCAGGCTTTCCGACTGATGCCAATTCAGGTGTTGCAAAGAATCCAGTGGATAATGTCCCCCAAACCCCAGCTGCACCGTGGACAGATAGTGCAAAGATGGGATCATCAATTGACCTCTTTTCAAAGAAACGCACACTGTAGAAAACAAGGATCCCTGCTACAAACCCTATGACAACAGCCGCCCATGTATCCACAAATGCACAGGAAGCTGTAATAGCGACAAGGCCTGCAAGAGCACCATTGAGCATTGTCGGCACATCGGATTTCCCCATAACTACCCAGGAAATAATCAATGCTGATACGGCGCCTGCTCCTGCAGCAAGATTTGTATTAAGAGCTACAAATCCAAAGAACCCATCTTCCACAGTCAATGTACTCCCAGCGTTAAAACCGAACCAGCCAACCCACAGGATCAGCACACCCAGGGCTGTATATACTTGGTTATGGCCATAGATATTGTTAGCCGAACCGTCTTTGTTGAACTTTCCAATTCGGGGCTTAAGTAAAATAGTAGCGGCCAAGGCTGCCATAGCACCTGTTAAGTGAACAACCGTTGACCCGGCAAAGTCCTGCTTGCCGTGTTCTGCAAGCCAGCCCCCTCCCCAAATCCAATGTGCAACCACAGGATAAACAATTGCGGAAAATAATACGGTGAAAATGAGGTAAACGGATAGTTTTGCACGTTCAGCAAATCCGCCTAGTGCAATCGTGATGGCAATACCGGCAAATGCCAGCTGGAATACGAAGAATACCGAAGATGATAAGCCCATTCCCTCAAGTTCAGCACCTGAGTAAAAGAAATTTGTAAGCCCGACCAGGATATTTGCATTACCGCCAAATATGAAGCCAAACCCCACTGCCCAAAACACTAATGATGATAAACCAAAGGTAAAGATCGTTTTTCCTGCAATATGCCCCGCATTTTTCATCCGGGTAGAACCGGCTTCCAGCATAATAAAACCGCCAAGCATAAAAATGACTAAAATTGCTCCCAGCATAACCCACAGGCTGTTCATTAAAAATGTGGCATCCAATTGTCATTCCTCCCTATTATTGTTTACAATGTAATAATTAATACAAAAACGATGTTATATTATCTAACATCTTGAAATTTAATCCTTATTTTACTCTAAATTTTACATAAGTCAATCTATTTTTAGAAAATTTATAATTTTTATGTTATATTATCTAACATTAATCTTACTATCAGATTAAAATGATTGGAAATTTTATAGTTGCATCTGTCTTTCATTAATCGGTTAAGTTAAAAACGAGCATTAATTTGCTCAAATAATCGTCGGGAGTGTTGTATCATGGCAAGAAACAAACTTTTGGTACCCGGTGCAGAAAATGTATTGGATCAAATGAAACAGGAGATCGCCAATGAGTTTGGAGTTCAGCTTGGTGCTGATACGACCGCACGAGCAAACGGTTCTGTCGGCGGGGAGATGACAAAGCGCCTTGTCGCAATGGCAGAACAGCAGCTTAAAAACCAGCAAAATCAGTAGAGGATGTTTTTTGCTGGACTTAACCGGCCCTGCCCATGGGCCGGTTATTAATAAAATACTTTCACTCAAAAGCTGAATTACCAACGGAGGCATACCTATGACCAACAAAAATGATAACCGCGAAAGAAAAAACAAATATCCTAAAAACCAAAAACAGGATACGGAGTTTTCAAGAGAGGCAAATATCAGAAGCGAAATAACAAAAAAAGATCTGCAAAAATAAACCGTCACACCAAAAAAAGGCACGTCACTTGACTGCCTTTTTTTGGGTGGTTATTATTCATTCTGAATTTACAAAATACTTCTGATTACGGGTTATTTTCCATGTACTGTTTACCCCTCCTGATTGTGACACAAATACTCTTGCCTCAAAAACAATTGCAAACAACGCTGTCCCAAAAGCAAGGTGGAGAACTGCCCAGGATAATTCAATGTAACTTATAATGGTAAGAACTCCAATAATGATTTGGGTTAAAACAAGCAAGGAGGCAGCCATAAGCCGATTCTGCAGCCCAGCCTCACATTTATTTTTAAATGATAGATATGTAAGAATAAGTATGTAGAATGCCAGAACTCCAGCTAGAATCCTGTGTCCGGTCTGGATCATCCCAGATATGGATACAGGCATTAAACCATTTGCACATTCAAGCCATCCACAGGACAATCCTAATGATTGATGCTTAATATACGCACCAAGGAATAATGTAAGAAGAGTCACAATCAGCAATCCATTAAAATTTTTTTGGAAACTCTTTTGTTTTCTGAATACAGCAAGTGATCGCTGTTCACCAGCATTGCGCCAGATCCAGATTAGCGCAGCCAGGAAAAGCATTGCCACCATCAGGTGAACAGAGACAACCACAGCAGGCAAATCCAGCCAAACGACAGCAGCCCCCAGTAAAATTTGAATTAGTAAAAGCAGCATCAGCACCTTCGAAACTATATCAAGTTCTCGCACCGGATTTGACTTTTGAATACTAAAATACAACACCGCCGTCATTATTCCAAGTACTGCACCGATGACCCTGTGAGCAAACTCAATTAAGGTATCCCCTTCTAATATCGGGATTACCTTACCATTGCATAAAGGCCATTCCGGCCCGCATCCCATGCCCGACTCCGAAGATGCCACATACCCTCCGAATACAATTAGAAAATAGGTAATGACAATTGTTAAAAATGCCAGCCGTTTTACCTTCAAACTCCACACCCCTTATATTTCAATATTTAGAATTTTTCATTCAGTTTATCAAAAGGCGGAATATCTTTCGGTGATATGAATCACAAATTAAAGCGGGCCCTAATGCAATATTCAACATAAAAAAAACCGCCAGAGTTCCCCCTGGCGCAGCTATGCATGTCATTATTTTGAATAAGTACGGCTATAAAGGGTGACATCCTCCATTTTAGAACGATTAGGTTCATACCCTATTCCAGGCCTTTGAGGCACAAATATAAATCCATCTTCCATAATGACTTCAGGACGGATGATATCTTCCTTCCAGTAGTGGGATGATGGGGCCGTATCTCCAGGAAGCGTGAAATTGGACAGTGAAGTAATGGCAATATTGTGCGCACGGCCTATTCCAGCTTCAAGCATTCCGCCACACCACATCGGAATATCATGATCTTCGCAAAGGTCGTGAATTCTTTTGGACTCTGTCAGTCCTCCAACACGGCCGATTTTAAGATTTATGATTCTGCAGCTTCCAAACTCAATCGCTTTTCTTGCATCCTCAAAGGTATGTATACTTTCGTCAAGGCAAATTGGCGTTTTCAGATGACTTTGAAGTTTGGCATGGTCGATAATATCATCATGATCTAAAGGCTGTTCAATCATCATTAGATTAAACTCCTCCATCCTTTGTAGATGATCAATATCATTAAGTGTATAGGCACAATTGGCATCAGCCATAAGCTGTATTTCAGGAAATTGGGCACGGATGGATTTTAAAATATGCACATCCCAGCCGGGCTTGATTTTCACCTTAATCCGCCGATAGCCTTCATTTACATAACCTTCAATTTGCTTGAGCATCTTTACTTCTGACTCCTGTATGCCCACACTTACGCCCACTTCTATTTTTTCCTTTACTCCACCTAAAGCTTTTGCGAGAGATATCCCCTTCTCCCGGGCATAAAGGTCCCAGACAGCACCCTCCAGCGCTGCTTTGGCATTAAAGTTTCCCCTGATAGGCCTGAATGCCTCTGAAACATCATCAGGGTGACGAATTTCTGATGCAAAAAGGATCGGTATTAAATGATCACTCATTATATGCCAATTTGTTTTAACTGTTTCTTCATTGTAAATAGGCTCCATAATGGAAACCGATTCAGCCCAGCCTGACTCTCCGCTTTTTGACTTTACTTCTACCAGAATAAAGTCCTTATCCACTTCCGTTCCGACACTTGTTGTAAATGGATTCAGCAGCTCCATTTTGACGTGCCTTAAAACGACGCTTTTAATGTCCATATTCCCAGTCTCCTAGCAGTATCCCTTTTCTTTTTCCAAGAGATATAAGTATTGGTTTTCCGCCGTTATGTCCCTTATCAAATCCGTTACAATCCAGCCTTTGCTGAGATAATGAATGAATACTTCTTTCGTGCTCTCTCTCCATTTCAAAGCCAATTCAAAATCCCGCTTTTTAATATCCTGAAAATTCCCCGGAACCGGGATAAGAATTTTTTCATTTTCATGAAACAACTGTGTATTTTCAGGAAAATAAAAGCCATCCGACATACCTGTTTCCAATGCCTTCGGCAGAACCTCTTCAGACCATTGACGTTCAGGACATTCCCCTTTAATTCGCCACTCCACTACAAATCGGTCAGATGGTATGCCTGCATTCATATGGTCTGACATTTCACCATAAGCATTTTCGATATATTGAGTGCATACCGCTCCGAGTTTATGCAGATTGAGATTAGCATTAACCGTCTCAAGCGGGTCATATGTCCACGAAATCAGATCATAGCCTTTCTCAAGCGCTGTCTTTTTTTGAGCATTTTTCAGCTTTTCTCCAATCCCGAACGCCCGGTACTCCGCTTGAACCCCAAGGCTGTGAGAGCAAAGATATATCCTTGTGCCGTCAAAGCCAGGAAAGCTGTATTGAAAGCCGATCAGTTCCTCTTCCAGGAAAGCTCCCAAGACAAACCCGCCATTTTTAACCGTTGCCACCGTATGATTAACCGGCACAGCTTCTTCCACACTCCATATGCGGGTTTCAAGTTCGTATACAGCTTCAAGGTCCTTAACTGTGTGAAGGTTTTTAATTGCCAGTGATGTTAATGCTTCTTGCTTCATAACCTTCCCCTTTCCATGAATATCCAAAGACTTTCCGGCCTCTATGCTGCCTTTTTTATGAATGCAATAAAGTTTTAAAAAATAATATGAGCCACAGCTGCTACTATTGGCAGTGTTATCATAGTGCGCAGAAGGAAAATTAGAATTAAATCCTTAATGCTGACAGGCAGATTTGAACCTAATAGCAGGCCGCCCATTTCAGACATGTATACCAGCTGTGTTACGGAGACACAGGCAATAATAAATCTTGTCATTTCACTTTCAATGCCGCTGCCGATGACAGCTGGCAGGAACATATCTGCAAATCCCACCACCATTGTCTGAGCTGCTTCTGCCGCCTCCGGAATTTGCATCAGGGCGAGGATTGGTTCAAACGGCTTGCCAAGAATAGTAAAAGCAGGTGTAAATTCAGCTATTACCAGGGCAACCGTTCCAATCGCCATAACAATTGGCAGAACACCCATCCACATGTCCAAAACATTTTCAACACCTTCTTTTACAACAGCCGCAGCACTATTATTTGTACTCGCTTTCTTAATAGCATTATTGAATCCCCATTTAACAGGTGTAGTATGAGATGGGATATTCGTTTCCGCCTTGAGCTCTGTCCCTTCATAAGCCGTATCTGCTTTCCTTGATAAAGGCGGTATTCGAGGCATTACTATAGCTGCCACCAAACCAGCCAGGATAATCGTAAAATAGTAATGAATGAAATATTGCTCTAAGTCTAAATATTGAATAATTACAATCGTAAAAGTAATGGAAACAACTGAGAAGGTTGTTGCCACCACTGCTGCCTCCCGCTTTGTGTAATAGCCTTCTTCGTATTGTTTTGTCGTTAACAGGACCCCGATTGTCCCGTCACCTACCCACGATGCCAGACAATCAAGCGAAGAACGCCCGGGCAGCTTAAAAACAGGCCTCATAACTTTAATCAATAATGCACCAAAAAATTCGAGGAGACCGAAATTTAATAGAAGCGGAAGCAATAAACCTGCCAGGAGAAATGTAGTAAATAGTATTGGAATTAAATCATAGATTAAGAGTGCACCCGTATTCTCTGAATATATCGGTTCCAGACCGAACTCAAATAATGTAATAATAGCAAAAACTGTTCCAAGTAAACGGGCTGCCACCCAAAACTTGCTCACATTCAGTAATTTGTTCAGATATGGGCTGTCCAAGATAAAGCCCGGTTTAAAAATTACTGCTATCAGTGAGCCAATTACTGAAAGTGCCATGATAAAAACAGTAATTGAAGGTATGGAATCTCCCAGTAATCCATTAATTTGATTTGCTAAATAAGCAACTGGGATTGTAATTCCATCAGCTCCTTGAATCGGTACCATAAATAGTAAAACCCCGACCAGAGAAGGAATTAAAAATTTTAAATAGTCCCCGGTTGTGTAGGATGGCCTTCCCTCCTGCTGAACCATCTTCTTTGATAAACTGCTCATTCATTTTGCCCCCTTTATTTCTGGTATTAACTCCCCTGCTGTTCAAACTTACTCAAAAAACCGCTCTTGTTCAGCATATAAGATTTCCAGTTCCTGCTGTCTTTTTGCAGCTCTTTCATGATCCCGTTCATCGATACCTGCAATCAGCACCTCCAGTAAACTTATTACGGAAGCTGCCGAATGATGCCCAGAATCCATAAGCTCATCCGTAGTAAGCGTAACTTCTGCCAACTGCCCGATTGGTGACAGCTGGCGGTCTGTTATGGCAATAATCCTTGAATCTTGCCTTTCAGCAAAAGATGCAAGCTTTAACGCTTCTTTCCGGTAACGAGGAAAAGAAAAAATGACAACGGCCGATTGATCTGTTAAATCACACACATCCTCAGGAAGAAAACCGTTAGGGCTTGAGATATAAACATTTCCCCTTATTTGTTTAAGCGTGTAATAAAACCAGTATGCTGCGGCAAAAGAGCTGCCAAACCCCCCCACATAAACCCTGTCTGAGCGGATTAATGCATCAATCGCTTTCCAAATTTCCCTTTCATCAACCTGATCAAGCAATTGCCGAAGTATTTTCCTCTCCTGATCAATGACTCTCCTAAACAGGTTCTCTTCCGCAGTATTTTCTATGGAAGAGTCATGTTCAAAGTAATCCACCTGTTTCCCAGCAAGCCACTCTTTTCTTATTCGATCCTGCATTTGGGAATAACCGCTGAACCCAAGTGCGTACGCAAGTCGAATGACCGTTGTCTCACTGACCCCTGCATTTCTCCCAACTTGAAATGCTGTTAATAGAACAGCTTCATCAGCATGCTCCATTATAAATTCAGCAGCTTTCCGCTGTCCTGGCGAGAGTGAGGAATAGCTTTCTTTAATCATCTGGCTCATTGTTTTCTTATCCATGCCGGCTCCTCATGAATAGTGAAGGAAAAACTTCTTATGCAAATTATAAAGCATGAAATGCTTCTCTAACAAGAAGAATTTCTACTATTCAAAATTATTTTTATCTATATTCATCTAGAAATCTATCCTTTTACATGAAGGGATTCCTTCTTTAAGAGAATTTTAAAGGATGAAATACTTCTTTAGCAAGAGGAAAATGTATTTTTAATAAAAATAATTTATTTTTATGCATTAAACTCTAAGGTATTTCTTTATAGATGGATGATTTGGAAAAATATTATCAAGGGAAATTACTTCGATGTCCATAAAAGTTCTAAGAAAGACACTTCACAATAAACGGTTGCATCTTTCCTTTTTCAAATGGAAAGGGCTTTGTGCCCTTCACTGTGGCGGCTCGGTTGGAGCAGCGTTAATCTTATCAATTGTTTGCCATTTATTTAAGGGTTATTAAAAGATTTCGGTCAATTGTTTACTACCAGTGATTTCCCCATTTTTTGGCACACTGGAACGATTGCTTCTTCCATAATGGGAGTTCTCACATATTGCTATGATATATATGAAGAGGGCCTGCAATCATGACCAGGCATGAAATAAAGGAAGATCATTCATTTTTCATTACAAATAACCGAGACCAAAAACACTGGAAGACACGAAAAATAGTTGGTATTAAATTAGTTCATCAAGATAGGCCCATCTCCTTCTATACTTGTCATCTCGGCTGGTGGCACGATGAAGAAGAGTCCTATAAATTCCAGGTTGAATCTCTTCTTTCACAAGCCGCAAAGGATTAATCCGCCATTTTAATGAGAGATTTCAACAGCTCCGCTCGTGTCCGCAATGAAGGTTATGACTTTCTGACAGGCAATGGGCTCTACTAAACTTATGAATTAGCTTCCAGGTAGGATTCGGGTGTTACTGTTAAAGGAAGGATTTTCGGCTGGGAGGACATTAAACATGATATGCGGATTGATTTAATTCTTTCGGCTCAGCCTATCCAGCCGAAATATTCACGGGTAATTTTTAACGGCACACACAAACCAATCATTTCAGATCATTATGGCGCTGAAATTGAAATATAGGCAAAAGTCCCTGACAATACTGTAAGGGACTTTTTTTACACTTTTAGCTTATAGATGGGTTCAGGATGGAAGGCCTGAAAGATCTCCTGTTGGTTCAAAACCAACTTTCGTATAAACACGAATAGCCGGCTCATTCTCCTTGATGACTAATAGGCAGATTTCATCACAAGCATACATCTCTTTCATTTCCTCTATCACAAGTCTAATAGCCGGTATACCGTACCCGTTCAAGACAAAAAAGCCTCCCTGCTTAAGTAAAACAGGGAGGCTTTCGCAGCATTATTTTTTCCGCTTCTTTGTCAATCTTCCTAATAGGAAAGCTCCTGCAGCCACACCAATCACAGTATTGGTTTTCTTATTAAATACCTGCTTGGCAACAAGATTTAAATTCTGCGGCCTTTCAGCCAGGCGCCTCATGAAGTAGCCGTACCAGTCATTTCCAAATGGTACATACGTACAGAAATTATAGCCTTCACCAGCAAGCTTCAGCTGCATATCCTTGCGGAAGCCATAAAGCATTTGAAATTCAAATTTCTCGTTAGGGATATTGTTAGCCCTTACAAAATCTTTTACATGATTAATTACTTTATGGTCATGTGTTGCAATAGATGTAAATTTGCCATTCAGCAAATGCCATTCTATTAATTTTATAAAGTTAGCATCGATGTCACTTTTTTCCTGATAAGCAATTTCTTCAGGCTCCTTATAAGCCCCTTTTACAATGCGCAAGCGGAAATCTTTATATTTCATTAAATCTTCTTCAGCATCCAGGAAATAGGCTTGTATAACTGTACCTATGTTATTATATTCTTTAGATAATTCATCCAGTAAATCAAAGGAAGGCTGCAAACGCTTAGAGTCTTCCATATCCATATTCACAAAAATACCATAATTGCTTGCTCTCTCTACTATCTCCCTAACATTTTCAAGACAGAAAGAGTAGTCGATATCCAGGCCTAATTGGGAAGGCTTTAAAGATATATGTGCATCCACCTGATTTTCATGAATGGCCTCTATCACTTCAATTATTTGTTTCTTCGCTTCTGCCGCCTCTTCCTTTTTATATACAAATTCCCCGAGGTTATCGACAGTACAAGAGATGCCATGAGCATTAAGCTCTTTGATGCTTTGAATTGCTTCATCTAAATTTGTTCCCGCAACTACACTCTGCGCTCCCAATTTCAACCCATATTTCTTTGCAGCGCTATTCAGCAATTCGTTTTGGGAAAGGCCGATAAACAGATCTTTCAACATAGAAATATCCCCTAACTCTTGTAATTTCACAATGAAATTATAGCATAGATTTTTAATAAAAATTATTTTGTGAATTTTTATATTTTATCGATTCCCTATCATAATTTCGTTAAAACATTGCAAGGAGTTCCCAGTTCAAAAACAAAATCCCTGTAAACAAAAAAGTGCCTGGCTATTGCAGCCAGACACTTCAAGTATGATTCCGACTGGGTTCGAACCAGCGACCTCTACCCTGTCAAGGTAGCGCTCTCCCAGCTGAGCTACGGAATCGTTAGGATATTTCCCTGTATTGGGGACAATATAAAATATACTTCTTTCTTTCATAAAAGTCAATACCTTAATTTCAACCATAAACTATAAGGTTATCAGGTTTAAAACGAGATTACATTCCCATTACAAATCCTGCATTTATGCCTTAAAGGTATCTTTTTAAGAATTAATGCTTTATAATGCCCTCTATATGATTCTTTTGTTAGCTGAATCAAACCACACAGGGTTACGGAAGGAGAAATTTTAATGAAGAAACTAATGTATCCCTTTTTACTAGTATTAATATCTGCCGTTTTAGCTGCTTGTGGAGCTGATGATGAAAGCAAAAGT
The DNA here is from genome assembly GCF_004366035.1 of Cytobacillus oceanisediminis. GTDB lineage: Bacteria > Bacillota > Bacilli > Bacillales > Cytobacillaceae > Cytobacillus > Cytobacillus oceanisediminis_C. Next base: position 295,551 of record NZ_SOEE01000007.1, on the reverse strand, counting down.
GCAGATAAAAAAGAGGAAACGAAAACAGCTGAAACCGACCAGCAGGACCAGCAAAAGCAAATGGAAGAAAAGAAAAAGAAAATGGACAAACAAAAGCTTGATGAAGAAAAGACTGTTGCAATTGTTAATGAAAAGAAAATTCTCGGCCGCGAGTATAACAGTGTGCTTACTTCATCACAAATGATGTATCAGCAAATGGGACAAGACCCTACTACCAAAGATGCTGCAAAGAAAATCAAGGAGCAGACACTCGACAGTCTAGTCGGCCAGACACTTCTTCTCCAGGAAGCCGACAAAAAAGGCTACAAAGCTTCTGATGAGGAAGTCAAAAAGCAGCTGGAAGAAACAAAAGGACAATTCAAGGACGACAAGGAATTCGAAACAGCAATGAAACAGGCTGGCCTTAACCCTGACTCATTAGAGAAGGAAATTGCCAACAATATTAAATATACGAAATATATTAATGGCGAGATTAAACCAGGAGAAGTTACAGATGCTGAAATTCAGAAATTCTATGATGAATATGCCAGCCAGGGTGGTGCTGAAGGACAGGAGCCCCCTAAATTAGAGGAAGTAAAACCTCAGATCAAGCAACAGCTTGAACAGCAAAAACAGCAGGATATGCTGGTTAAGCATGTAGAAGAATTGAAGAAAAGTGCAAAAATCGATATTAAGGTTTAAGTATTTTTAAAGCAGTTCCCATATATGGGAGCTGTTTTTATATGTTAAGGATTAAAAAATGTGCTATTCCTATACTGGACTGTTTGGAATACTAAATAATTTTCTTCCTTTTCTTTCCCTTGAGAATTTATTTAAATACGGTAATATGTATTGGGGAGGATGCAACATGATTAAACATACAACACTCATTCAAATAATTGCAGGATATTTAATTCTCACTCTCGGTGTCTCATTAATTATCTTATCCAACCTTGGTGCAGGTGCCTGGGACACTGTTTATGTTGGCCTGTTTAATAAGTTCGGTCTGACAATTGGAACATGGTCATTTCTGGTCACAGCATCTCTTATATTTTTTAATGCTCTGCTGACCTGGGAAAAGCCCCAGTTTAAATCATTTATTGGAACCATTTTAGCGAGTGCGGGGATCGATTTTTGGATGGAGCTTGTTTTTAGCGGCATCACAGTTACAAACTTATCCCTTCAGATCCTTGCCTTCATTACAGGCGTCTCATTACTTGGCTTCGGGGTCTCTATATATATCCGTCCTCAATTATTCAGCGGCCCCATTGATGGATTAATGATCGCAACTGCCAAAAGGCTCAATATCAGCATTAAGACTGCACGTATAATTAATGAATTTCTAGCATTGGCCATTGGCCTTATCTTAGGCGGTCCCGTTGGATTAGGCACATTGTTCGTAGCCGTCTTTTTAGGCTATGCCATACAATACGGCACTGTTTTGCTTAATCACTTGAAAAACAAGGGGTTAAAGATTATTTAAAAGACTTCATTTGTGAAGTCTTTTTTTATGCGAACAAATTTTCGTATTTTGCTTGAAAAGGAACGTGCGTTCGTATATAATGTAAATAAAAGTAAGGAGGGATTTCTATATGAAAGGAATTCTTTATCGAGCTATGGAAGAGAGAAAGCCTGTGGAAATCATTTATCTCTCCAAACGCAATTCATTTACACAAAGAAAAATATTAATCAAAGAACTTCGAGGCAGCACGATTTTAGCCTATTGTTTATATAGAAAACAAATGCGCATCTTCAACTTGAACCATATCATGTCCATTTTGCCCGAAAAGAAAGCTCGCCAAATCAGCTAAAAGGAGCTTTCTTTCAAAATATTTCATTTTATTCATTCAAAGCCTGTATTTCACTTGGGGAGTACGGCTTTTTACTATGCTCCTTTCATTCTCCGATTATTTGGTCTTCATCCGGGTATATACTCTCTAACCGGGATTTGGCCCTTAAATAATTTAAACTGAAGAAAGGAAGTATTTTATTAAAAGCAACTCATTGATTGCTGCTTTGTGTTCAGCAATCCTTATACTGGCAGGCTGTAATCAGAGTGAAGAGCAAATTGTCGAGGATGAAGACAAAAATAATCCTTCTACGGAGGAACAGCGGGAGGAAACAGAGAAAGCTCCGGAAGATAACAAAAAGATAACTGAAGAAGTTGGTTTAGGAGACATACGGGACCTTTTCACAAAGGCTTATGGGGAAAATAAAAATAATGATGAAATTGCCCGCTTCAACGGAGACAGTATGCTGGAAGAGTTTGAAACGCATCGTGCAATAAAAGTTGAGATGCAATTTAAAAATATGGAAAAAGATATGAGTAATGAAGAGGTTCTTGCTTTTATCGAAAAACGCATTCCAAAAGATGCTGAAGAAGTTAACAGATTTAAAGAAGATAACAATCAGCGTGAGATCATTGAGTATAAAAGCGAACTATTAAAAGAAGCCCTCAGTTATGAAGTATATGAAGGAGAAGAAACAGGCACATTCACTGTGTTATTAACCAGCAGCGAAGAAGATTATGTTAATGCAACCCTTTCAATCGGCCATAGCGATCAGGGGGCCTGAAAGTCTAAGGATGCAGAAGCAAAAAAGGAAGGATCTCATCATGTGAGCATCCTTCCTTCTACATTTATTAAGCTGTTTGAGGCTTTGCCTGATCGTCTTTTTTAATGAAAACCTGCAGTGCTATCAACAGGATAAAAATAACTAATCCAACAATGTCAGTTACCCCTTCAGGATATATTAGCATTAGTCCGCCTGCAATTCCCAGCAGCCTTTCAATAATATTTAATTTACGCAGCCAGAAGCCAATTACGCCAGCCCCAATTGCCATCATACCTGCCAAGGCGGTGAATACTACCCAGATTAAGTAATACCAGGTTGTATCAATCATCAATAACTCAGGTGAAAGGACAAACATGTATGGAATAATAAAAGCTCCGATAGCAAGCTTGGATGCTGTTACTCCTGTCTTTATCGGATCTCCACCGGATACGCCCGCCGCCGCAAACGCTGCAAGAGCAACTGGCGGTGTGACATCTGCCACAATACCGAAGTAGAAAACAAATAAGTGAGCAGATAAATCAGGTACACCCAGCAAGATGATCGCAGGGGCGGCTATTGTTGATGTAATAACATAGTTTGCAGTTGTTGGTGAACCCATTCCCAGGATTATCGCTGCAACCATTGTCAGCATTAGAGTCGGAATCAACAGACCGCCTGAAAGATCAAGAAGACCATTCGCCATCTTTAATCCAAGACCTGTCTTTACAACAACTCCAACAATTATACCTGCCGCAGCTGTTGCTGCAGCAACGCCCAAAGCGGTGCGCGCACCATCAACCAAGGCATCGATAGCATCTCTGAATCCAATGCGCGTTTCCTTGCTTATCATACTTACTGCAACCGTAATTACAATTGACCAAAGAGCAGCACGTATTACACTCATTCCGCTCATTAGCAGGATGATAACTGCCAAAATAGGCAGCAGCAGATAAATCTTTTTCAATACTTCTTTACGGTTAGGCATCTCTTCATCTTTCAGCCCTCTGAGACCTACACGTTTTGCTTCGAAGTGAGTCATGATCCAGACCCCGGCAAAATATAGAAGTGCCGGAATAGCAGCTGCCTTTGCAATATCCCAGTATGTAATGCCGCCGCCAATAAACTCAACCATCAGGAATGCAGCAGCACCCATGATTGGAGGCATAATCTGGCCGCCGGTTGATGCAGTCGCTTCAACTGCGCCAGCGAATTCTTTCTTGTACCCAAGCTTTTTCATCATTGGAATGGTGAAAGATCCAGAGGTTACTACGTTAGCTACGGAACTTCCGCTGATAGTCCCCTGGAGAGCACTTGAGAAAATGGCCACTTTCGCCGGTCCGCCAGTTCTCTTTCCGGCGATGGACACAGCCAAATCATTAAAATATTGACCTACACCCGTTTTTACAAGGAATGAACCAAATAATAAGAATAAAAATATAAAGGTGGCAGATACGCCTAAGGGGGTACCCAGGATCCCCTCTGTCGTAAAGAACATGGTCTGCACCAATCTTTCTAAATCAAGACCGCGGTGCGCTAAAAATGCCGGCATATACGGCCCGAACATAGCATAGGCAAGAAAAATGACGGCAATAATGGTAATTGGAAGTCCAACTGCGCGCCTTGTCGCTTCCAGAACCAGAAGTACTGCAATTAATCCTACATAAAAATCAATCTCGGTCAGACGGCCAGCTCTCATGACAATTTCATCAATAAATAGAGGCCAATAAGCTCCGACAGCAATACCCAGTATAGCTAAAATGATATCGTACCAGGCAACTCTATGCTTTCGGCCTCTATCTTTCTTCCTTGCAGGGAATAATAGAAATATTAGGGCTAAAGCAAAGCCTAAATGAATCGAACGCTGCAGCTGGGCTGTAAGCATTCCGAAAACCCCTGTATATAGATGGAACAGTGAAAATGCTAAAAGCCCAAAAAAGACGATCCAGCCTAATACTCCTCCTAATTTCCTTGTACCAGCCTCTGGATCGTATTTTTCCAGCAATTTTTGCTGTTCCTCAAGAGATAATGTTTCTCCTTTATTTTCCAAGGATATTCACTCCTTTCAACACCTCGAATAAGTTTATTTTTTTTGCCTTTATCCGTACCCATGTGCCAGGTTCGATATAATCTGCAAGGACATATTCTTCGCCCTGCAAAATCAATCTGTGATTCGCTCTGACCTTACCCAGCCTTAAGTCAAATGAAGGAAAAACCCTTTTCATATTCTTAATATAATATTTGCCGTCCTTTTGTTCAAATGTTTCTCCATCTGAAGCATTCTCAGGCATGCCGATGGCAAAATCCTCATACATGAGTTCGAACAATTTAATACTTCCATCCTCGGTTATAGTATAGCTTTCTACAACATCTGTAAGGTGGATGGAATGTGTATACTTTATCTTAAAGGTTCTGTCCTCTTTAATCGGGAAATAAGCAATCACCTTTCCTTTGTTTTGATACTCAAAAACAACTGCCTGCTTAATGGGTATGAAGAACATGATTGCGATGGTAATGATTACGAGGAGTGCCAGGACCGCTTTTTTGTTCCCTGGCTTATTAAATTTCATGAAACCTCCACCTAAAAAATATTGTCAGCTTTTACAATTGATTGCCATTTCATTTTAAAATTAATTGACCGGCGCAATAACCTTATTAGGTTTTACAGCCGGCCAAATTTAATCATTGGATTATGTTATTGAAAGATTATTCAGCTTTAAAGCCTTTTTCGTCAAAGTACTTTTTAGCACCAGGGTGCAGTTCAATGCCAGTACCCTTTACAGCATTTTCAGCCTTAATCATTTTTCCTTTGGCATGTGTAACTTTGTCAAGATTCTCAAAGATTGCTTTCGTAACATCGTAAACTACATCCTCTGAAAGGTCATTTGAAACAACAAGCATTGCCTGTACTGCTACTGTTGGCACAGCTTCTGCAAGCTTATATGTTCCAGATGGCACTTCATCTTGTACATAGTAAGGATATTTTTCGATTAATGCATCGATTTTATCCTGTTCAATCGGAACGATCACAACATCTTCAGTTGCAGAAAGTCCTTCAACAGCACCTGTAGGAGTTCCAGCTGTAACGAATGCTGCATCAATATTGCCATCCTGGATTCCGGCAGTTGACTCATCAAAAGAAAGATCCTGCTTTTGAATGTCATCCAATTTGATTCCGTGCACTTCAAGAATCTGTTCTGCATTCGCAGCAGTTCCTGAACCAGGAGCTCCGATTGAAACTTTTTTGCCTTTTAAGTCTTCAACAGATTTAATGCCAGATTTTGCAGTAGTAACGATCTGAATCGTTTCCGGGTAAAGCGTGCCGACCGCACTCACATTATCCACAGCTGCACCTTCAAACATTAATTTTCCTTCTTGTGCATATGAAGCAATATCTGTTTGAGAGAAAGCAATCTCAGCATTGCCATCTTTCAGTGTGTTCATGTTCTCTGCAGATGCACCTGAAACTTCAGCATTTGTATCAATGCCTGTAGCATCAGAAATAATCTCAGCGAATGATCCGCCCAGCGGATAGTATGTACCGCCTGTTCCACCAGTTACGATGCTCATGAATTTAGGCTTGTCTGCGCCGCCTTCTCCATCGCCGCCGCCTTCATCTTTTCCGCCGCCGCATGCTGCAAGAACCATAGAAAGCGCTAACAGAAGAGCTGTGGCTAGGAATATACTTCTCTTTTTCATCCTATTTCCCCCTTATAAAGATTAGATTTTATCAATTATATACTAACATAAACCTTATCTGAATTGTCAAATGATCCTTCCCTGCTTTTAAAATTTGCCGTTAATTGTCTTTTTGAATGCTGATTCACCCTCTCTGTGAATTTTATCCAAAATAAAGCGGCATGCCTCATGCATGAGAATGCATGTAAAAAGCAATTCCTATATATATATGATAAAATCTCATTGTAAACTCTTACATAACACATTAGAACTAAACGGAGGAACAAAAATGATGGATTACCCTAGAGGTTCAATACAAGATATTGCAATCGAAAGCAAGGAACTGGGCGAAGAGGTTGAACTGCTCATTTATTTGCCCGCTTCCTTTTCACCTTTATATAAATACACAGTTGTTATAGCCCAGGATGGTAAAGATTACTTCCAGCTTGGAAGAGTCGGACGCATAGCGGATGAATTATTAAACAAAAAAGAAATTGAAAATATTATCATTGTTGGAGTCCCTTATAAAAACGTCAAAGACAGATGGAAGAAATATCATCCGGACGGTGAACAGCATAATGCTTATATTCGTTTCCTTGCACACGAACTGGTTCCATATCTTGACCGTGAATTTCCTACTTATCAAATGGGAATGGGACGTGCCCTTATGGGAGACTCACTTGCGGCAACTGTTTCATTAATGGCAGCCCTGCAATACCCTAATACTTTTGGGAGGTTAATTCTTCAATCACCTTATGTTGACACCTCCGTTACAGAGGCAGTGCAGGAATTTACGCAGGCCCACCTTCTTAATATTTATCACGTTATCGGGAAAGGCGAGACATCTGTAAAAACCACAGGAGGTGAAGAGAAAGATTTCCTTACACCAAATCGGGATCTTTCCAGTTTGTTTAAGCAGAAACAATTCCCTTACTTCTATGATGAATTCGATGGCGATCATACATGGACATACTGGCAGCCTGATTTAAAAAGGGCGCTAAAGTCTATGTTTTAACTTCAGAATTATGTAAAAAGACCTATTCATTCGCTATAAAAAGATTATCTTGACATACTGTTTTTTATTATGAAAAAAGGTATAATTATATAATGAATTTAGAAAATTTGCTATAATAGACCAACCAAGTGTTTTTCATTTCATTTTAGCCTGCCAGTTATAAAAAACATTAATGAACATGGAGGTTGTTGTATGAACACTAATTACGGCATAGTTATTTTCCCGTCAAAAAAATTGCAGGATTTGGCCAATTCTTATAGAAAGCGATATGATCCGCATTATGCTTTAATTCCTCCGCATGTAACATTAAGATCGCGCTTTGAAGCATCTGAAGAAGAAATAAAACAGCTGACGGAAACACTTCATGGAATAGCTGATAAACACGAGCCATTTCATATTAATGCTACAAAAATCAGCTCTTTCCAGCCTGTCAACAATGTCATTTATTTTAAAATTGAGCCTTCAGCCCAGCTTGAAGAGTTACATATTGAACTGAATGATCATATTAGCGGCGATACACCTGAATATAATTTTGTTCCCCATATTACCATCGGACAAAAACTCTCCAATGATGAACATTCCGATGTATATGGGAGCTTAAGAATGCAGCCTGTTAATCACGAAGAGGTTGTGGATCGTTTTCATCTTTTATATCAGCTGGATAACGGTTCATGGACCGTTTATGAAACATTCAGGCTAGGAAAGGAATAGTGAAAAGTGGAAGTAAAAGTAGTCTCATCTGAACAAGAATTGCATGATGCCTTCTCAGTAAGGAAACAAGTTTTTATCAACGAGCAAAATGTTCCCGAGGAAGAGGAAATCGATCAGTTCGAAGACGAAGCAGTCCATTTTGTACTATATAATAATGGCATGCCTGCAGGTGCCGGAAGATTTCGTACAGTTGACGGCAATGGCAAAGTGGAAAGAATATGCGTTCTGAAGGAGAACCGTCAGAGCGGCTCAGGAAAGGCAATAATGGATAAAATTGAAGAGCATGCTAAGAAACAAGGCTTGCCTGCCTTAAAATTAAATGCCCAGACGCAGGCTATCCCTTTTTATGAAAAGCTGGGCTATCAGGTAATCTCGGAAGTATTCATGGATGCCGGGATTCCCCACCGTACAATGAAAAAAAAGATATAACGGACAAGCTTCTGCCAGGATGGCAGGAGCTTTTTTGTATGCAATAATTTTGGGGCAATCAGCAAATACTATTCCAGATACAGCATTTTAAGGAGTGGTTTGAATGGAATATTTACATATCATAAATGTACTTGTGATAGGATATATTTTCTTATTTATTATGGCAAAACTCCTGGGAAAAACTCAGATCACACAGATTACTCCTTTTGATTTTATCTCTGCCATCGTTTTAGGCGAGCTGGTGGGTAATGCCTTATACGATCAGGAGACTGGAATCCCCGAAATATTCTTTGCTGTTGCTGTATGGGGGACTCTCATTTACGCAACAGAAATCCTTACCCAGAAATTTAAACGGGCACGCAAGCTTCTTGAAGGTGAGCCCTCTATTGTTATAAAAAAAGGAAGAATCGTCTATGAAGAACTGAAGAAAAATCATCTTGACCTTAATCAGCTTCAGCACCTCCTCCGTTCAAAGGACGTCTTTTCTATCAGGGAATGCGAATATGCCATTCTTGAAACAGATGGAACGGTAAGTGCATTAAAAAAACCTCTTTACTCGACCCCAACCATTAGGGATTTAAAACTCCCTAAAAATAAGATTGAGCTGCCAGTAACTTTAATTTTAGACGGAGAAGTGATTTGGGATAATCTCAAAAGCATCAATTGGGATGAAACAAACCTGATCCATGAAATTAAAAGCAACGGCGCCAATAATGTCAAAGATGTCTTATATGCAGAGTGGAAAAAAGGAGAGGCTTTGCACGTGCAAACGTACTGAGCCTCTCCTTCTCTTTGGATAGAAACTGCTGAAATTAAGATAACTGTCTAATAAGGTTTCGGCATCTTTTAGGAGGCCGCCTACCACCTCGAGGTGTCAGGGGTGAGCACCAAGGGAAAGCTTCCTTGGATGCGCTTCCGCTTTTCCTATATGCATTCACTAATATAGCGGCCTTTACCCGTCAGCTCGCCGTATGTTTCTTCTGCCTTCTTTCTGGTGCTCCGTGTTTGGATGTCAGCCCGCTGCTGAGAATTTAATTTGGTTAGCCTTCTTTGAATATTAAGAGGAAGCTCATGACGAAAATCTTTTGAATTGGATTGTGCCGATATTTTGGCAACTGGCACGAAATGAAATGGATCATATTTTGTGTCAATCTCTCTTTCTGCATACTGACTATATTGATATGAAGTTACAGGTAAAATGTAGCCCATGAATGCTCCCCTCTCTTTTCTCTATGTATGTGATTATTAAAGGTATACGAAACAATATTTACTTTTATGTACCCGTTTACATAAAATTTTAAACAGAAAAGCACTTTAGAATCCTTTGCCGGTTTGTTATGATAAAATTTGTCTTGTTGTAAGGAAGATGATTAATAATTTAAACTCGGCAATTTATAAAAATGGGGTATTTTTTATGAAGACAGCAATTTTACATAATAAAGCAGTGAATCTGGAACAATTGAATCGGGAAAGTTTTCAGCATATTTATGAAGAAGGCAAAAAAGGAAAGCTGTATTGCCCTGATTGTGGAGTTTCTGTCCGTTTGTATTTAGGAATTATGGATGAGCCTCATTTTTATCATATTCAGCAAAGCAGCAGAATGTGCAAGGATATAGTGACGAAAAAAGAATCAGCCACGATTGAAACTGAAGAATATATAGAAAGAAACGGCTTTAAAATTCCTGTTTCAAGGCCAATTGCTTCTGCTGCTGTAAAAGAAATCGAATCAGCCTTTAAAAAAGCTCAGCCAGCAAAAAATATCCCCCCTTATATCCAGGAAAGCACTCACAATCAAAGTTTCCCTGATGAATACTTAAAGTCCCTTTCACAAGCAGGAGTCTTTTTGGATGAACAGCAGGCTGCGGCTGTCTCACATATTAATGGGCCTCTGCTCGTTCTTGCAGGAGCAGGGAGCGGCAAGACCCGAGTTTTAACAACCAGGACTGCTTTTATGCTTCGCGAGAAAAATATCGATCCTAAATCAATAATGCTCGTTACTTTTACAGCTAAGGCTGCGGCTGAAATGAAGGAGCGCCTTATCCAATATCCCGGAATGGATTCACGAAAAGTCAGGCAAATCGTTTCAGGGACTTTTCACAGCTTATTTTACCGGATTCTCTCTTTCCACAATCCGGGAAAATGGTCTTCCGTCAAGCTCCTTAATAAAGAGTGGCAGCGGGAACAGATCATTAAGGAATCCAGCAAAGACTTAAAGCTCGATGAAAAGGAATTTGCCTTTGACCTTGCCCTCCAGCAAATTAGCTATTGGAAAAACTCTCTTATTGGTCCTGGGAAGGTTCATCCAAAGAATGATTGGGAGGAACAGACCGCGATACTTTATCAAAGGTATGAACAAACAAAATTAAGAAGAGAATTATTTGATTTTGATGACATGCTGACAGGCTGCCATGCTCTTTTTCATGAAAAGCCTGAAATTCTTGAACAATATCAAAATCGCTTTCATTATTTCCTGATCGATGAGTTCCAGGATATTAATAATGTTCAATATGAGCTTATGAAAATGCTGTCCGATAAAACAAAAAACGTCTGTGCAGTGGGTGACGATGATCAATCTATTTATGCTTTCAGAGGAAGCGATCCCCAATATCTTTTAGATTTCGAGAAAGATTTCCCTGGTGCTAAGGTTATAACATTGAATCAGAATTACCGCTCTGCTCACGAGATCGTATCAGCAGCAAACCAAATCATTTCTCTAAATAAACATAGACGTGCCAAAAGCATGAATGCCCAATTTTCTGGCGGGCAGCACCCATTTCTCTTTTTTCCTTTTGATGAGGAAGAAGAAGCAACGATGATCATGACTGATATTCAGGAAAAAATTGAAGAAGGATATGAGCCGCGGGATTTTGCAGTATTATTCCGCACTCATACTGGCAGCAGGGCCATTTTTGAAAGGCTGGCCAATTCCAGCCTTCCGTTTAAATTGGATCAGGATGCCGAATCATTTTATGATCGGTTTATTGTTAGAAGCATGCTTGCTTTTCTAAAGTTATCATTAAATGAAGATGACCAGAATGCTTTGAAAGATATGCTTCCGTCTCTATTTGTTAAACAATCAGTCCTTCAGGATATTAAGGCAGAAAGCATCTTGCAGGATTGCTCAATGCTGGAGTGTCTAAAGTTTATAAAAACAGGATTTGCTTTTCAGGAAAGCAAATTAAAAAAAGTGATCTCTGTTACCAGATCAATCTCCGGACTTAGTCCCATCACTGCATTTGAAACTGTTGAAAAAGAGCTGGGCTTCCAGGACTTTTTAAAAAAACGCGGCAATGAAGGCAATAAAATGGATAAAGGCTCTGATGATATAAAAGATTTGAAGGTCGCTGCGCGCAACTTTGAATCTCTTCATGAATTTCTGGAGCATACTGAACATATGAGAGCCATGAACAAAGAAATCAAGCGCCTCAGCAGGAATAATGATAATGCCATTACTTTAAGCACTATCCACCGTGCAAAAGGCCTTGAATATAATGTGGTATATGTTGCCGGTGCAGTTGAAGGAAACCTCCCGCATGATCATGCACTGGAAGCTTACCGTTCAGGTGAGTCTGCACCGCTAGAGGAAGAACGAAGGTTAATGTACGTTGCCGTTACAAGGGCAAGGAAGGACTTATACATTTCTGTGCCGGAAAAAAGGCGGGGACGGAAGGCATATGCCTCAAGGTTCATTGCCCCCATCACAAGAAGCGGCAGGAACAAAGACGGAAAATAAACAGAAGACCTGGCTGCAACCTGGCCAGGCCCTTCTGTTATTTTTTATTCATCATCTGGGAAATTGTGTTAAAGTCAAGCTGCTTTCCATCAGCAACAATTGATTTCACAATTTTATCTTCCATATCCTTGGAAACGGGTTTATTTGCAATTTGCGAAACTCTCTTGATTACATTTCGTACTGTTTTTTCATCTTTAAAATTTGCATTCTGCAATGAGCCGGCCAGTTCAAGTACATCCTTCATATTTACGCCTGTTTTCTTTTCAAGGTTTTTAAAAAAGTTGTTATCCATGCTGATCAATCACGCTCCTTCATTTACTCCTTTATATCTTATGAAGGTGGGCGAAAAACGTGAAATGTATTAAAAATTTATGTACTTGATACGCAAAAAAGCCAACACAAAACCTGCTGCTGGTTCTGAGTCAGCCTTTGTGAAATCTAATTGTAGAAACTTGCTCCGACGATAATGAGTAATATGAATAGGACAACGATTAGAACAAACGTATTCTCATAGCCCCCGCCATATCCGCAGCCTCCATAGCCATAGCCCATGCCTCTCACCTCACTTGGATTTCTCCCTGCAACATATGTGAAAATATAGCATGGTGAATGGGCAAGCTCCCAAGGGAGGCTTGGTTTATTCAGTCAGATTGAAATAAAAGGCTTGTTTTTTAATACCTTGAAGGAAATACTAGTGTATTTACCATCTCATTTACCCTTTTGGCTTGAAAATTAGTGCACCGATAAAGCCGAAGATTATCGCAGCTGAAATACCGGAGCTGGTTACTTCGAACATTCCGGTCAATACGCCGACTAGCCCGTGCTGATCAGCTTCCTGAAGGGCTCCATGGACGAGGGAATTGCCAAAGCTTGTTATAGGGATTGTCGCTCCTGCCCCCGCAAAGTCCGCTAGCGGTTCATACAGCCCAACTCCATCAAGAACAGCTCCAATTACAACCAAAAGGCTTAATGTATGGCCAGGTGTTAACTTAAAAATATCAAATAATATTTGTCCAAATACGCAAAATAGGCCTCCAATTACAAAAGCCCAAAAAAACATAGGCAGCATGCAAATATTCCTCCTTTAAACATCCTCTTTAAGTCATTTCAATTGAAACTGCATGTGCAATACAAGGGATGCTTTCACTCTGCTGGAATGTCAATGGCGATAATAAGGCGCCCGTCGCGACAACAAGGATTCTTCTATAAGTCCCTTGCTTCATTTGATTCAAAAGGTGTCCATACAGGACAGCAGCCGAGCACCCTGCGCCGCTTCCTCCAGACTGGACAGGCTGATCATCTTTATAAATCATTAATCCGCAATCTTTAAATTTCTCTCTATCAATTTTCAATCCATTATTTATGAGCAGTTCATAAGCAGTTTCCTGCCCTATTCTCCCAAGATCCCCTGTGACAATCAAATCGTAATGTGATGGATCCAGCTGCATGTCTTTGAAGTGTGCAGTAATGGTATCTGCTGCTGCAGGCGCCATAGCTCCTCCCATATTAAAAGGATCTGTCAGACCCATGTCGATTACTTTACCAATTGTAGCAGAAGTGGTAACCGGCAAATTCGAACCAGCTGATTTTGCGGAAACCAGAGCGGCACCTGCACCAGTTACTGTCCATTGGGCTGTTGGGGGCTTTTGGCCACCGTATTCTGTCGGGTATCTGAATTGTTTTTCAACAGCAGCATTATGGCTCGAAGCACCTGTCAAAACGTGATCAGCACCACGGTAATTAACAATGAAGGATGCCAGCGCAAGTCCTTCCATTGAAGTTGAGCAAGCTCCGAAAACCCCGAAATATGGGATTTGTATCGTTCTTGCACTTAAACTGGAAGGAGTAATCTGATTGATTAAATCCCCGGCAATATAAAATTGTACATCCTCCTTCTGGACATTTGCCTTATTTAAGGCTGTCTGTCCCGCCTCTTCCAGAAGAATCCGATGTGCTTTCTCATAAGAATCTTCACCCATCCACAAATCATCATGCAGAACATCAAAATCTTCTGACAGATTGCCGTTTGCCTCAAATGGCCCGCCGGATACACCTGCAGCTGCAATTACCGGACGGTTTTGAAAGACCCAGGATTGTTTTCCCTTTAGCATTAAATAACCCCCCAAATAATTAATAGCGTTTTAATTAGGGCCACTACAAAAGCCGAAAACACACCAAAAAGAATAACCGACCCAGCAAGCTTGAACATGTTTCCCCCTACACCCAGCACAAAGCCTTCCGTGCGATGCTCAATAGCAGCTGAAATTACAGCATTTCCAAAGCCCGTTACAGGAACGGCACTGCCTGCTCCGCCGAACTGGCCCAAACGGTCATAAACGCCAAAACCTGTCAGAAGCATGGAGATAAAGATCATCGTAGCAACAGTTGGATTACCGGCCGTCTGTTCGGTGAAATTAAAAAAGTAGATATAAAAATAAGTTATTGCCTGTCCAACAACACAGATGAGACCTCCCACCCAGAAAGCACGAATGCAATTTTTCAGGACTGGGCGCTTCAGCTCATGTTTTTGCTCAAGCTTCTCATATTGCTGCTGTTCCGGTGTTTTTGTTTTTTTACTCATGCCCCTGCACCCTTCCTATGTCATTTCATTTTTCAGCTTTATGATTTTATCAAGTTTCTTTTTAGCCTTATTGTCTGTAAAATCGGGATCTTTCATTTTTTCCTGAAGTTCAACTGCCTCAATAAAGATTTTATAATCGCTTGAAACAATGAAGTTCTCATCAGGGTATTTCTCCTCAAGCATTTTTGTCATTTTCTTTTCAATCTTTTTCATGTGGAATCGCTGCAAATGCTTCACTTTGTAAGCAACAAGAGTATCCCCATTGCTTTTTACCACTGCAACATCATACAGTTCTTTCATTTTTTCGACGTCATGCTCAATGTTTTCGACTAAATCCATATTTCCCCTTGTATTTTTATCAATTAATACAGCAGGGGGATTAGTCGTTTTGAGCAGCGCAAGATCGCTATCCGTCACCTTCCCATCTCCGCTGCAGCCTGATAATAAGATCAGTGAAAATGCAATAAACGATAAAAGTCTTTTTTTCATAATAGTCCCTTCCTATGTAGAATCTTTAATTATATTGTCCTCGAATAGTTTTGGATTTATGAATATTACTATCCATCCTATTTTTCCCAGAAAAAAAACAATAAAAAAAAGCCGGGTCCTCCGGCTATTGAGCTTTCTTCGTTTTTTTTCCGCAGCCGCATCCCTTTTTCTTTTTCTTTTTGACCGGCTGTGATTTTTCAGCTTGCTGATCCTTATGATTCTTTAACATCTTTGAGGCCCTCCATTAACAATAATTTTCCTCTTTTTAATTTATGCTGAGCCTCAAAGCTTGTGTAAAACAAACGCCCACATGAAGGAACAAATAGCTATGAGCTAATTAATTAATTTTTGCACCATAGATTCTATAATAGCTGCAAGTCCGGCAACTGCTAAAATCAGCAGCACCGGAACTGCCAATGATGCATAGAAGTAATATGACACATATAAAAAAATCGCACTCCACACACCAGTACACCAGTAACAGCTTAAAAGCTCTCCGAAGAAACCTCGCACTTTTCCATCTTTCACAACCCAATAAACTTCAATTTCGCCTCCGTTTTCATCCTTTTCCTCAACTTCTTCCAAAAAAGGTGTGCGCAAAAACTCGGTAATTTTATCAAATACAATCAGTCTGGTCAGCCTGAAGCTTGCAAGAGCAAAAATCAGCAATTCCATAGGTGTTATGTCCATTTTTTTCACCTCCAATATAAAAAAATAGCCTATTTTTTCAAAAAACAAGGCGTTTGTCCGTAACCCATAGGGCACTTCGGCAATATGTTAGTAGTGTAGACCACAAGAAACAAACAAGGAGGAAAACAAAAATGGGTTGTGGAAAAAAAGACGACTTCAAAGGTAAAGGCTGTGTATGTGAAGTAGTTCGAGCTATAAAAGATATTCAAGATAACGCAGAAGATGTGTGCGAATGCCCTTCAAACTGTTTCCTGGAGCCGCTGGGAGTTATATCACCAACAGGCAGAAAACGCCACAAGCGCCCGGATACCCGCGTATTCACATTAAAAACTGCGGACGGTTCACCATTCCATGCTTTCTTTACAGGAAATGACTGTGCATGTGTATCCATTTTCTTTAGAGTAGAAGAAGTGTTCGATAACTGCTGTGCAGTGCTTCGTGTCCTAGAGCCAATAAATAGAAAACCTGGTCCAGACAAAACAGTCAACCTTGCCGATGACTGCTGCATCGACCTTAAAAAAGTTTGCGAAGTTGACGACTTCCGCAGTACTAATGACTGCGTAACAGTTGACCTAAACTGCTTCTGCGCTGTTCAATGTATTGCCGATGTAGACCTTGATATCTGTGAAGATTAATTTGGAGCCAGCCGTCCATTCGGCTGGCTATTTTTTTCTGTCTAGCTCCTGCACTTTTCTTTTACCTTCTTAGGCCAATCATTTTGACAGCATTTAATGATTGAAGACTAATTTGTTCAATCGATTCATCAAATAGCTTAACCCCGATGGATTCTTCATTTTTCGAAACCAGAAATCCCCTTATTGCCTTATCGCCGGTTTCAAATATACAGGGTATAGGGGGAAGCTGTTTTGGAAAATCAATTAAGTACTCCAGGCGCTCAAGCGTGTCCATTTCCTTAAAGCTTTTTACACGATTGAAAGCAGGTTTTCTTTTTTCCGTCGTAAATGCAAAGGATGCACTTTCATTTTTCTCTTCCCTGCCTGCTTCAAATTCTTCAATAGCTGCCTGCACCTTTACTTCGGTCATATTTTCAGTCTTTTCTTTGGGCATCGCCTGTTCATTTATTTTGTTCCCGGGTTCCGGTACACTTTCTTTTTGTTCCAGTTTACGATCCAGCTCTGCTTTTCTGCTGGAGTAGACTGTTTGCATCCTGGTCTCTGGAAATTGGAAACTCGGCTGCTGTATATAAAATAATGGTTCCTTCACTTTTTTCTCAGCCATTTTTTTGCCCACCTCCGCTAATCTTATTGTTCGTCGTATTATATGTATGCAGAAGATGGGCTTTCGTTTCTGGTGGAAATAAAAAAAGCCCGCTCACATTGGAGCAGGCAATTTCTATTAGAGAATATGATAACCGGAATCTACGTGAATATTTTCACCCGTTATTCCTCGGGACAGGCTGCTGAATAAGAATAAAGCTGTATCCCCGACTTCTTCCGGAGTTGTTGTTTTACGGAGAGGAGCCCGCTCTTCAATTTCTTTCAGGATAGAATTGAACTCGCTAATTCCTTTTGCAGAAAGAGTCCTGATTGGACCTGCTGAAATGGAATTGACCCGAATTCCATCTTTACCGAGGTCGTTTGCCAAATATTTGACACTTGCGTCAAGGGAGGCTTTTGCTACACCCATAACATTATAATTTTTCACAACCTTCTCACCGCCAAGGTATGTGAGAGTCACAATGCTTCCGCCTTCTGTCATTAATCCTTTTGCTTCCTTGGCAATGGCAGTCAGTGAATAAGAGCTGATATTGTGAGCTAAGAGAAACCCGTCTCTTGTGGTGTTCATATATTCTCCCTGAAGTTCTTCTTTGTGGGCAAAGGCTATGCAGTGGGCAATTCCATGAATTACACCAGCTTCCTCCTTAATCGTGCCAAAGCATTTCGCGATGTCTTCATCACTTGTTACATCACAAGGAAGAACTAATGAATGTGCATCCTCCAATGATTCTGCCAATTCACGCACACTTTTCTCTAGTCTTTCTCCCGCATATGTAAAAATTAAACGGGCACCAGCATCATGAAGGGATTTGGCAATTCCCCATGCTATACTTCTTTTATTTGCCACACCCATTACAACGAATGTTTTTCCATTTAGTGAAAGAGTCATTTTAAAATCCTCCTGATTTATTATTACATGTTATTAGTACCTAGTACTAATTGTACAACAATTTATCTGAAAAGAAAAGCCGAAAAAATCCTGCTATTAAAGCAGAACTTTTTCGGCAAGAAAGATGTCGGAGAGCCCTAACACCATTCACAAAACTCAAGTTCCCTTTTTAATTCATCAACGTACTCCTTAGATCCCGTAACAATCAGGCGGTCATTAACATGCAGTTCTGTATCTCCGTGCGGAACAATAGAATCCTTACCTCTAAATATACGTACGAATATGACATCCCCTGTAAACGGGAATCGCCGGAGCATCATGCCTTCAAACTGCTCATTCTTCAATCGGATCTCGTATAAAGCTGTCTCCTGGTTCGTTAAAATGTTCACCACACTAGGTGATTCAATTAAAGCACGAAGCAGTGCCTTAGACGAAAGAATGGTTGAAAACAGCTCAATATCATGTTCCCGTAAAGTTTCTTCCATATCAGGGCTTTCCATACGGCAAATGACACGATCCACTCCCTTTTCTTTAAAAGCAATAGATAATGTCGCATTTGTCTCTTCATCCCCTGTCGAGATTACTACAATATCTGATTCAAATGCTTCTGTACCATCAAAATTTTCAATATTAAATTCATCAACTTCAATGATATCAAACAAAGAGTCAGCTATCTGCTTTTCCGCCTTTTCCTGCTTTTTATGATACAAAGCTGGTTCGTAAAGGGATGATTTAAGTTCATTATAGATCGGCATCGTCATTTGATTAGCACCAATGAAAGACACTTTTAGCTTCTTCTCTTCGGCCGCTTCCATAGGGAATAGCTTTTTAAAGACTACAGGAGTAAATATACTCGTTATGACTGCAACTAAAATCAATGTTCCGCTCATTTCGGCGGTAATGACATCCATTCTTTCACCAATAGTTGCTGCAGCAATAACAAGAGAAAGGGTTGACGTTAATAAAAACCCTGAAGCAATAACAGTTTTAATGTCATACCATCTTTTTAAAATATAGATTGGTAAAAGTTTTGAAAGCAGCAGTGCAACCAGCAGCAATGGAATAAGCATTAGCAATTTCGGATCTCCAAACAATGTCCATACGTCGAGATCCACCCCTACCATCACAAAGAAAATAGGGATGAGGAATCCATATCCGAAAGAATCCAGTTTATGGATCATTTCCTGATTTGGCGCCAGCAATGATACAAGTACACCGGCAAGGAAAGCACCTAATATATTCTCTGCCCCAACTGTTTCTGATAACGCCACCAGGAATATGATTAGTGCAAACACCGCTCTTGTTCCAATCTGAACAGTCCCTGTAGACATCGCTTCAAGAAAATTAAGGTTTTTAAACCTTCTCCCCAGGAAATACAGCAATACACCTACGCCAAATAAGACGAGAAGCAGCCAGGTATTCCCTCCGCCTGTATCATTTAATGAAACAAACACAGCCAGCAGAATCATGGTAGCCAAATCAGCAATAACGGCGATCAGCAGAATGATTTGGCCTATGCCTGTTTTCATCAAATGCGCTTCCTTAAGTGTCGGAACCACAACTCCCAGAGAGATGGTCGAAATAATTAATGTCATTAAAAAGGCATTATCAATGAAATCTGCCCAGACAAATAAATACGATAAACCCAATGAAACCAAAAATATTCCTAAAAATACAATGGAAGAAACAGCAAAAGAGTTTGGCTCAAGCTTCCCGCTTGGGAGCTTTACTCTCTTCTTTGCCGAAGAAAAAGCTGTAAAGTCAATTTCCAGACCGCTCAAGAACATTAGAAATATAAATCCAAGAGTCGAAAGAGTTTCCAGCCACATATCTTCATGTACGATATCAAAGCCGCTTTTACCGATAATCAAACCTATAAGAATCTCTGCCACCACTACAGGGATGAAATTAATTTTCAGCCGGTGCAGCAAAATGGGCGTGATAAAAGCAGCCAATATCACAATGACCAGCGAAGCTACTGATGCTCCATGTTCCATAAAATAACCCCCTTAGCCTGTTAAGTAGCTCATAAATAATGTCGCCATTCCAAAATAAATTAAAATACTGATTAGATCATTAATAGTTGTAATAAATGGACCTGAGGCAACAGCCGGGTCAATTTTCATCCTGTGCATTAGCAATGGAATCAGCGCACCGGCAAGGGTGGCTACTATCAACGTAAACAAAATTGAAACGCCAACTAAAACACCAAGAAAGAAATTTCCTTTCCAGAAGTAAACAATGAAAGTCACAAGAACACCGCAAATTCCGCCATTAATTAACCCAGTCCCTGCTTCCCTTATCACCAGTTTCCACTTATTTTCTTTCTCCAGGTCACCTGTAGCAATACCCCGGACAGCAACGGCCAAAGCCTGAGTCCCTGTATTTCCTGCCATCCCTGCAATAAGAGGAATGAAAACAGCCAGAATTGCAACCTTATCCAGGGTATCCTCAAATCTTCCGATAAGGCTTGCAGTTAACATACCCAAAAACAGCAGGATGATAAGCCAGGGGAGCCTTTTACGCGCTGCAGAAACTGGATTCCTGTCAATATGATCCATATCCGATACAGCAGCCAATTTGGAATAATCATCAGATGCCTCTTCTTCCATGACATCCATGACATCATCAACTGTAATAATACCCAGCAAATGGTTTTGAAAATCCACAACCGGTACGGCGAGAAAGTTATAGTCTTTAATTTTTCTTGCGACTTCTTCCTGATCTTCCCCGACAGATACGGAAACTACCCTGTCATTTGTGATTTCCGAAATCATCGTATCATCATCACTTACTATTAAATCCCTTAATGAAATAACGCCAATAAGTTTTTTTTCGTCATTAACAACGTACACATAATAAATGGTTTCCGCCCTTGGCGCTTCATTTTTCAGGATATACATAGCAGAACGAACCGTCTGATTGGCTGACAGTGAGACAAATTCCGTCGTCATTATACTTCCTGCTGTATATTCTTCGTAATGAAGCAAATCCTTAATTTCTTTTGCCGATTCATCATCCATAATTGTCAAATAGCTGACTACCTGGTCTTTATCTAGTTCATTTAAAACATCAACTGCATCATCGGCATACATTTCCGAAAGCATATCCGCTGCATAGTGGGGATTCATCTCAGCAAGGACGTCTTTATAATCTTCTTCCTCAATCTCCAAATTTTCAAATAGAGCTGCCATTTCTTCCGGAGAGAGATAAAGATAAATTTTTGCCCGGATGTCCTCATCCAGATCTTTAAAAAATGAAGCCTGATCATAAGGGTGCATATCAAGAAATTCATTCCTGAAGATATCAATTTCTTCATTTTGTAAAGATTGGATTAGAAGACTGGTATTGATGTGGGAATCTGCCCTTTCCACTGCGCGATCTTCCATAGAAATTACCTCCTCTCATACAATGAAACCTTCTTTTTGAAATGTTATCCCCAGCACAGGAACCTGAGGTGAATTGGAAAAATTTCATTCTTGCTGTGGAATTGATATTGCCAGCGGTATTTTTGTTAAACACGAAACCACGAGCTTCTTGCCCGTTAAAAAGCCTAACAGGAAAACGTACTTCACTATACTAGCAAATCTTTGTTTTTTTGTCGTCTCTGAACATTCATAAATTCAAATGAACGTTAATGTACTTTTCAGTTTTAATTTTCCCATTCCTTTAACTTAAAACCGTTAAAGCTTCTCTGCAAGCTGAAAATAAACGTCATGATAATTATTATGAAAATTGATATCATAACAGTAGAACTATTAAAGGAGCCTATATATGAGACTTGATATTATTGGTGATATTCACGGCTGCTTTGCTGAATTGAAAGAACTGACTTTGAAAATGGGCTATAGATGGAAGAGGGGATTTCCTGTCCACCCAAGTAATAGAAAACTCGCCTTTGTTGGAGACTTAACAGACAGAGGACCAGAATCTCTGGCAGTCATCGATGCAGTATATAACCTTGCCGCAAATGACCTGGCTTACTATGTCCCGGGCAATCATTGCAATAAACTATACCGCTACTTTCTAGGAAATAAAGTTCAAATTACACATGGCCTGGAAACCACAGCAGCTGAATATGAGCAGCTGGACCCGCAATCACAGATGGAAATGAAGAGTAAATTTATGGAATTATATGAAAGTGCACCGCTATACCATGTGCTTGACAACAATAAACTGGTAATCGCCCATGCTGGAATTAAGGAAAGCTACATTGGGATGCATTCATCAAAAGTTAAAACCTTTGTTCTTTACGGAGATATAACTGGAGAAAAAAATCCTGACGGGACACCTGTGAGACGGGATTGGGCTAAACAGTATGAGGGTAAGGCAGCGGTTGTCTATGGGCATACTCCTGTAAAGGAAGTCAGGAAAATCAATAACACCTATAATATTGATACAGGCGCTGTTTTTGGAAATAAATTAACTGCAATTAGATATCCGGAAATGGAATTAATGTCTGTCCAGTCAGGCATGCCTTATGTAGAAGAGAAGTTTAGGAAGATTTAATCCAAAAAGCCGGCAAATGCCGGCTTTTATAATAGACAATTCATATCTTCTGGAAACAGCTGTTTAAACATAAGAGTTCTGTGCAGAAAGGGATGATAAAAGGAAAGGCTGCAGCAGTGCAGTGCCTGCCTCCTGATAAATTGCCTTGTGCCTCCATACAATTCATCACCTGCAAGAGGATAACCAAGCCATGCCAAATGGACTCTGATCTGGTGAGTTCTGCCAGTTTCAAGCTTTAATTTTACATGTGTAAATTCCTTGTGCCGGCTGATTACCTGATAATGAGTACATGCATATTGGCCTGCCTCACTAACTTTCCGCTCAATAATACTGTCTTCTTTTCTTCCAATCGGCTGTTCTATAGTACCGGCATCCCGGCTGATTGTCCCTTCTGCAAAGGCTTCATACGTCCGCTGGATTTTACGGCATCGCTGCTGCTGGCTAAACAAATGATGCACATGCCTGTGTTTCGCTATTAAAACCAGGCCAGAAGTATCTCGATCGAGTCGAGTCACAATATGCGCAGCAGACTTTAAGCCTATTCGCTGATAATACCCAATCAGACGATTAGCCAAACTTCCCGAAGGATGTTCTCTGGAAGGAATGGTACTCACACCTGCAGGTTTATTTACTACAAGAAGATAATCATCTTCATAAAGAATATCAAGGGGCAAGTCTTCCCCCTTCATGCCTTTACTGGGAACTTCTTCAGGGAATCCAACCCGAAGAATATCTCCCTCCTTTAGCTCGTAGCGGACATTGACTTCCTGATTGTTCACTTTAATGAAGCCCCCAGCAAATTTTATGTCAGTGAGTGCAGTTTTAGAAATATCATTTTCTTTTAAAAATCCCCTGATTAACGAGCCCGCCTGCAGGGCAGTAATTTTCCATTGTAATTCAAAACGCGCCATGAGCTATAGGCTCCTGTTCTGTAAGAAGTAACGGGCTTATTAAAATAAGCGATTCTAAATACTGAATAGTTCCTTTTTCAATCAGCGACAAATGAATCGTGAACCCTTTTCCAGAATGGGAATGGCCTGAACCTGGCAAAACGGATTTTCTCATCTGCCACTCTGAATTGTATTGATTTTACATCCTTATGAAGAAGAGTCAAATGATCAATGGTAATTTGAAAATCCGGCTCATTCACAGGCTTCAGCATGCATGTATGGTGTGCCGGCAGTACGAGCGGAGAGCCCACTGTACGGAAAACCTTGTTATTAATGGAAGCCATTTCAGCAAGCTGGATGGCAGGCAAGGAAGGGTGCAGGATGGCACCGCCCAGCGCCTTATTATAAGCTGTACTTCCAGATGGAGTAGAAACACAAAGACCATCTCCCCGGAACCGTTCAAAATGCTGGCCGCGTATCTCCACATCCATTACTAAAGTGCCTTCCACCGCTTTGACAGTTGATTCATTCAATGCAAGATAGCGGGTTTCTTTGCCGCCATGCTGGTAGCGGATAATCACTTCCAGGAGCGGATATTCAATCACCTGATACGGGGTTTTAGCAATTGCAATGACAAGCTTTTCGATTTCCTCCGGCACCCAATCTGCATAAAACCCAAGATGGCCTGTATGTATACCAACAAACGCGGTCTTGTCCAGACGGCTGCTGTATCGGTGAAAGGCATAAAGCAAGGTGCCATCCCCGCCTACCGATATGACTATATCAGGCTCTTCTTCATCATATGTAAGCTCGAAGTCCAATAAATAGGTTCTCATTTTGTGCATGAGTGTATTAGATTTTGAATCTCCTTTTGAGGTAATGGCAAATTTCATCTTATCCAAGCTCCTCTTTTATACGTTAGTTTTCTCCCTTTTGCTGCTTTTCCTTTTTCCTTGTAAAGAATGCCTGGGCATCCTGAATCTCACCGCGAATGAGTGACATTTCTTCATCAAGCCTGAAAGCAGCCTCTGCCGCTCTCTGGAGCCTCATCTGGATATCTTCAGGGAATTGGCCCTTATATTTATAATTTAACGAATGTTCAACCGTGGCCCAGAAATTCATGGCAAGCGTTCTGATTTGAATCTCTGCGAGGATTTTCTTCTCTCCTTTTATTGTCTGAACAGGATAGCGGATCACGACATGGTAAGAGCGGTAACCGCTTGCTTTTTTATGAGATATGTAATCTCTTTCTTCAACAATTTCAAAGTCATTTCTTTGTCTTAATAGTTCAACCACTCTCTTAATATCATCTACAAATTGGCACATCATTCTAACACCGGCAATATCCTGCATTTCAGATTCCAATTTGTCGAGAGGAATGCCTTTTTGGTTTGCCTTATCAAGAATGCTTGCAATAGGCTTTACCCTACCAGTAACAAATTCAATCGGAGAATGGGTAGAATCCATTTCAAATTGGCTTCTCATGCCTTTTAGCTTTATTTTTAATTCTTCGATCGCCTGCTTATATGGCGCCAAAAATAAATCCCAATGCTTCACCTGCAACACCACCAAATATCCGAAGTTAGAAAACGCAAGCGCCTCGACCACCCCCGACTTCGAGAGGGGGTAACACAGCCTATCTCTTTATCCAAGTTTTTCGTTATTCAAACATTTAATTAAAATAAGTTCTCTACTTTTTCTACCATTTCATTTCCATAATTGCTGTTCCCGCGGATATTTTCTACTAAATCTCCTAATTCCTCATGAAAGCCTGCCAGTTCAATGCGAACATGATTACGATCAGAAGCAAAAACACGCATTTGGCCATCCAGTGCCTTTTTTAGTTCCGGCCAGACTGTTTCAGGAAGCGAAATATATGTATAGTCATCATTTTGTTCTGCTATGTAAATAAATGATAGGTTGTCGGAATCAGCCAATATTTGCTGCATGGCTGTTAAGCCTGAGACTGTTCCAGCATCTATTTCCAAGATTAATTCATTTTCAATCCATTCTGCATTTACAACTGTAAGTTTCTGTTTCATTTTTCTACCTCCATTGTCATTACCTATTCTATCGCAGATTTTATGGACAGTAAAACCCCTGATTCAATTTTCACAGCCACAGTCCTGCACCTCGAAAGTTCAGTTAAACATGAAGCAAACTCCCCTGATGACTTTATCACAAAAATAAAAAAAACTTCAAAGATTGAAGTCCATCCTGATTAAGGAGATAATACAGGAAATTACTTATAGCTGAGGTGTAGTGGCTTGTCTAACAAAAATATTGAAATTGAATTTAAAAATATGGTCACCAGAGAGGAATTTTCCTCATTAATAGATTTTTTGAACATAAGGAGAGAGGATTTTTCCGAACAGGAGAATCATTACTTTGATACACCGGATTTTTTATTGAAGGCTAAAGGAAGTGCCTTAAGGATCAGACAGAAAAATGGCTCATTTGAATTGACTCTTAAACAGCCCCACCCTGAAGGACTATTGGAGACCAATGAAAATCTTACTGAGTCCGAAGCTGCAGAGATGATCCAGACTGGGAAAATTCCCACTGA
Source organism: Cytobacillus oceanisediminis (assembly GCF_004366035.1). Classification (GTDB taxonomy): domain Bacteria; phylum Bacillota; class Bacilli; order Bacillales; family Cytobacillaceae; genus Cytobacillus; species Cytobacillus oceanisediminis_C. The sequence goes on along the minus strand of NZ_SOEE01000007.1, from coordinate 269,604 downwards.
ACTGATAATAAGATCCCTAAAGGAGCTGGGCATAAAGACAGATAAACTTCAGTACTTTGGTACTCTCGCAACAAAACGTGCAGAGAAAGAATACATGAAAGGAGTGGCTGTTCTTGATCACAGCCGATATTTAAATAAGGAAGATTTTGAGTTAGAATATGAAGTGGATAACAGGAATGAAGGTGAATTGATTTTTCATAATTTGCTCAAACAGCTTAACATTCCTGTCAGGAAGACCGAAAATAAAATTAAGAGGTTTTATAGCGAAAAATACAGACAGCAAAAGGATTAATAGAAGTACACCTTTTGCCAAGGAGCAATACAATGAACGTAAATCAGTTGAAAATATTGATAGAGCTGCAGGCACTGCAAGGTTTTAATAATTCTAAGCAAACGAATACTTCAAACCCTCTGTTTCAAGAGCTGTTGGCCGGGTTAGTTACGGAAAATTCCGGTTCATCACATCAAGTAAAAGGAGGACTGGGGGCAGTTGCGTCTCTGGAACCTTATTTTAGTGTTTTACAAACAGATACCCTTAAAGCTGCAGCTCTTCCGCCCCTTAAACTAACCAAATTTGCCGAAACTTCAAATAGTGATTTTGATGATCTGATTCAAAAAGCTTCAGATCTGTTTAATGTACCTGTTAACCTGATCAATTCAGTCATTAAACAGGAATCAAATTTTAATCCGAATGCAGTCAGCCATGCAGGTGCTTCCGGGCTTATGCAGCTTATGCCCGATACAGCCAAGGGGCTTGGCGTTGAAAATATCTTCGACCCTGCCGAGAACATTTTTGCCGGAGTCAAATATTTACGGCAAATGATGGACAGGTATGCTGATAATGTAGAACTTGCACTGGCTGCCTATAATGCCGGACCTGGAAATGTAGATAAATACGGAGGAGTCCCCCCTTTTAGAGAAACACTGAATTACATAAAGAAAGTGACCTCTTCCATTATGGCTTAAGGCTAATTTCAGCCGCCCGAATTTACCGGGCGGCTTTTTCATATCCTTTTCGGCGAATGTTTCGGATTGACGGCATGTGCTTAATCCATACTATAAGAAAAGCGCAAGCGCCTTGCCCACGAAGGAGCGCAGACTAAGAACGGCACGTCCTCCCAAAAGCTGCCGTTTTCGGTCGTGCGATGTATCGCTGCCGCAGTTTTCTTGTCCTGTGGCAACGTTTGCATGACCCCCCATCCTTGGTGCCTTACCTCGAGGTGGGGCTGCACTAGACAGTTATCTGCTTCAGAATTTTTACATTTTCTTTTAAAAAAGAATCAAAAAGCGGGCAAAAGGGCTGAGTAAGCTATTTGTTTGAGATATAAATCCCTCATTGATAGAATATAAAGAGATCACATCTCTCAATATTAAATAGGAAGTTTTTTTTACAAACGAATTAACTCATAAAAGGAGTTTTAAATATGGCCGAGAAAATGCACACTCCCTTCGACGCTATTGGTGAGGAAAAGCTTCACCAGCTAATTGACGCTTTCTACCGGCGCGTAGGACAACATCCTGATCTCGTTCCTATTTTTCCAGATGACCTGACAGAGACAGCCAGAAGACAAAAGCAGTTTATGACCCAGTATTTAGGGGGACCCCCTTTATATACTTCAGAACATGGACATCCGATGCTTCGTGCTCGGCACATGCCTTTTCCCATAACGGAAACGCGGGCAAAGGCCTGGCTTTCATGCATGAATGAAGCAATGGACGAAATTAGGCTTGATGGGCGCTTGAGGGAAGACTTTTTTGCAAGGCTTGTGCTCACTGCCCAGCATATGATCAATACACCTGAAAACGGCGTGAAAGGTGAAAGCTCGTGAATAAGCCAGAATCTAATGCAAACAAGCTTACATCTCCACATTGCCACGGCAGTGAAAAAAAACCAATAGAAGTCTATATGTTTGTTGATCCCCTTTGCCCAGAATGCTGGGCTTTGGAGCCAATTTTAAAAAAGCTCCTGATTGAATATGGCCGCTATTTTTCCATAAAGCATGTATTAAGCGGCAGGCTGGCAACGTTAAATATGGGGAAAAGGCAAAACTACGAGAACATTGCTGATTTGTGGGAGAAAACAGCAAGCCGCTCTGGAATGTCCTGTGACGGGAACGTCTGGTTCGAAAATCCGATTTCTTCACCCCACCTGGCTTCGGTTGCAATTAAAGCTGCGGAATTGCAAGGGAGAAAAGCCGGCATCAGATTTTTACGCAAGCTTCAGGAGGTTTTATTTCTTGAAAAGCAGAATGTGTCTAATTTTGAAGTTTTAAAGGATTGTGCTAAGGAAGTCGGTCTGGATGTCGTAGAATTTGTTTCTGATATTCATTCAGATAGTGCAGCAAAGGCTTTCCAATGTGATTTAAAAATCACTTCTGAAATGGATGTTCAAGAAATACCCACTCTTGTCTTTTTTAATGAAAATATAGAAGATGAAGGCATCAAAGTCACCGGTTATTATCCCTATGAAATTTATGAACAGATTTTGGAGGAAATGCTTCCTGCTAAACCTGAACGTGCTCCTTTGCCGCCACTGGAATATTTCTTAAAATACTTTAAGCTAGTGGCCAGCAAGGAAATCTCTGTTGTATATAATATGTCAGACAGCGAAGTGAACAGGGAAATGAAAAAGCTTCAGCTAAAACAAATAGCTGAATATGCACCTGCAAAATACGGTAATTTCTGGAGATATTTAGGTTAATGTAAAGCTGTGCAAAATGCACAGCTTTATTTTTTTCAATGAAAAAACCATGCAGTTCATACGCACGGCTTTTTCGGGTTTTATACAAACAAAGGGGATGGGAGAAATTTTTCACGTCCAAACAAAAGGGGTAAATGTTTGCATGTGATCAACTTCACATTTGTATTATATAATGAGGTAACAAACAACGACAATAAGTTTGTGCCTCATTTCACAATATTGTCAAAATCAAGTCATGACTGTCTGGACAACCGCATAAAATAATAGGGATGAAACCTTGCCAAGGAGGAGAATGCAATATGAAAAAACTGCCTGTATTATTGATAGTGATGCTCATCTTGCTCTCCTTTATTTTAAATATTTTCGGATTGATGAAACTTATCCCTATTTTCATCACTTCACCTATTTTATTTATTTCTCTCCTGATCCTATTTTTATATTTGAATGACCGAAGGAGATTTAAGGGATTTTGAACAATACATAAAAGGTGCCAGACAAACTCCTGGCACCTTTTATGAACTGCTTGCGGCTTTTCTAGGAAAGCAAGCTTTCCATTTCATTAAGCTTTTCCTCAAATACTTTGCAGGCATCTTCAATCGGCTTGCTGCTCGTCATATCAACACCGGCTTTCTTTAGCACCTCAATTGGATAATCTGAGCTGCCGGATTTCAGGAATTCAATGTATCTGTCAACTGCAGGCTGGCCTTCCTGAAGAATTTGCTTGCTTAATGCAGTTGCGGCACTGAAGCCAGTTGCATATTGATAAACATAATAATTATAGTAGAAATGCGGGATTCTGGACCATTCCAGGCCGATTTCTTCATCAATAACAATGTCTTCTTCCCCAAAATATTTCTTATTAAGCTCATAATATTCTTTAGTCAATGAATCTGCAGTCAAAGCTTCATTGTTTTGTGCCTTTTGATGGATGAGATGTTCAAACTCTGCAAACATTGTCTGGCGGAAAACAGTTCCTCTAAAGCCTTCAAGATAATGATTAAGCAGATACAAACGCTTTTTATCATCATCTATTGTTTTGAGCAGATAATCATTTAAGAGGGCTTCATTACATGTGGATGCAACCTCTGCGACAAAAATTGAATAATTTCCATATGGATATGGCTGATATTTTCTTGTGTAATAGCTGTGAACAGAATGCCCAAATTCGTGAGCAAGGGTAAATAGATTGTTTACATTATCCTGCCAGTTCATCAGTATATATGGATTCGTGCCATATGTTCCCGATGAATAGGCACCGCTTCTTTTGCCCTTATTCTCATGAACATCTACCCAGCGGTTTTCAAAGCCCTCTTTTAGAATAGTTAAGTAGTCCCCGCCAAGCGGCTTCAGCCCTTTTAAGATTAGATCTTTTGCTTCTTTGTATGGGATTTCCATTTTTACTTCCTTCACCAAAGGAGTATAAAGATCATACATATGAAGCTCCTTGACACCGAGAACCTTTTTGCGGAGTTTGACATATCGATGAAGCAAATGCAGGTTATCGTTAATGGTGTTTACTAAATTTTCATAAACACTTTCAGGAATATTGTTCGCAGCAAGAGCAGCATGGCGCGCAGATTCATAATTCCGGATCTTTGCATTGAAATTATCCTTTTTAACATTTCCGCTTAGAGTGCTTGCGAAAGTATTGCGGAACTTCCCATAAGTCTCATATACCGCTTTGAAAGCATCATGGCGGACACGCTGCTCATCACTTTCGAGAAAACGGATGAATCTTCCATGAGTAATTTCGACCTCTTCACCATTTCCATCTTTAATGGACGGAAACTCCAAATCAGCATTATTCAGCATGCCAAATGTATTGCTTGAAGCCCCAAGCACCTCGGAAGCCTGGGCAAGGAGGGATTCCTGCTCAGCAGTCAATACATGAGGCCTTTGGAGATTAATTTCCTCAAGGGAATGTTTATATAATTGCAGCTCCGTTTTGTCCTCTAAAAAACCGGCAATCTTCTCTTCATCTTCAGCAAGCAATTCAGGAACAATATATGCGAGTGCACTTGCAGCTTCTGAATATAAATTTTTAATTTTGTCATCCAGGCCCTGATAAAATGAGTTTGTTGTATCCTGGTCATAACGCATATGGGCATATGTATAAAGCTTCCCAAGGCGAGAGAGTAAATGATCCTGGAACTGCAGCGCTTCATATAATGTTTCAGCACTTTCTCCAAGCCTGCCTTGATACTTGCCTGCATTTGGGATAAGCTTTTGCACTTCATTATATTCCTTGTCCCAATCCTTATCAGAAGGGAAAATATCCTCCAAACGCCAGGTGTCTTCTGGTGAAATCTCATTCCTTGCGGGCAGTTTCTTTACAGTTGTCTCATTAGCCATTCATTCATCCTCCATTCAAAAGTCCCATTACACTATCTTCTCTTTCAAGAAACAAATTCCTTCTTTTCAAGAGCGAATGTGCAAATCTTTGATTATTTTATGTTAAATAGATCATTTTCATTTATTGACCTGCAAAATGCTTTGCGTGATCCCTCTAAAAAAATCCTCATCTCTTTGGAGAAGACAGTAGGAATTATCAGGCTCTCCACATGGCGCAGTTCTTTTATATAGACCGTTTCCTGTCTGCTTAACAATATTTAAGTTAATAAGGATATCCAGATATTCTTTAACTGCCAGGAATTCAGATCCGGTGTGAATTAGTGGAATTGACCTGACCTTAATATCACTATTCTTTACCCTATTGCGAAAGGCTGCAACCATTCGCGCATGAGAAAACGGTCTTTCTTTGCCGATGACATCCATGTACAAGTAAGTCTGCCACTGTATGGGCGGGGTTTCTATAAAAGGAGAATGACGGACAGGAAGGCCGATTTCAGGTGGGAGTAAAGCAGGAGCAATTGAACGGGAGTATAAATCCTGAAGAAAGTTATTTTTATAAGCACTGCTATTTTGAGCCAGGAAATTCTTTATTTTTCGAATTTCATTTTTCCATTCACTTATGTTTAATTCATTTTTAAAATATGGATCAAATAAAAAATCTGGATCAGCATGGAAGATTGTTTTCACATCGTAATGTGCGCAGGCATTTCTGACTGTTAGGGGATGGATTTGGCGGACATTGATAAAGGACTTGGTATTGGGGCAAAATGAAGGGATTACCCATCTGCCTGAAGGGGTTTGCCGAAGAAAAAAGTACTGGAAACCAGATAAAGAAATTTTTGTTTTCCCAATGCGCTTAATATTTTTTCCTGCCAGTATCCACATTGGAACTATGCCTGACTGAAAATATGCTTCTGACCGTTTTTTAAATAACTCTTCTGAGATGATTGAACATTGAAATTCAAGAGCATAATTTACCCCTTCATACTGGACACCTATATCTGGCCGCTGGGTAATGTCCGGATAGTATGGCTCCAGAATTGGATCTAACCCTTTTTTCTTAAGCCATTGAAACAAAAGTAACTTTCCAGAAATATGGTATTCAGACTCCCTTTCATAGCTTTCTGGACATTCAGAACCCTTTTTGTGGCTAAAATGAGGGATTCTCTTATTACCAATCTTCATAATTACTTCCTCTTTGCATTCTGGGCAGAAAAAAGTGTGCTTTTCCCTATACTTTTGTAAATCCGGGAAACTCTGTGAACCAATAAGACTTATTTGAACCCCTTTCTCTGTTTCGGCAACCAACAAATGATCATCTCCTTTCTAAGCTAAATGTTCTTTATTTAATTGCTAAATTCCTTTATAATCCGGAAATTCTTTTTGAGATTTTTTATGCAGCCATCTGCTTATGTTCATAGCTGCAATGAAACAGTTTCTAAACACGAACGCTTAACAAAATAAAGCCGATTTCAAAAATGAAATCGGCTTTGCTTTACTATTTAAAGTGTTTTCTCAGATTTTCAAAAACATCATTTTCTATAATCAGTTTACCGTACTCCATTACACGGTGAATAGTTGTGCTCGTTTCGTGCCCGTACTCCAGGAGAATGCTCAGCATGTTATCTATATCATCCTCTTCAAAAAGCTCTTCAGGGAACTCCGCGAATAAATAATACTTCCCTTCAAAGGAATATAACTTTGTAGTAATGGAATCAAGAATTGACCGCTTTGATAAAGAAATAACGTCCTCAAAATCTTTAAAAGATAATAAGAACTCAAGATCGCCTTCATATCCAGGCTCATCTTCATCGGATTTACGGAAATGATGATCCAGCATTTCCTCTATATGCTCATCCACAGGCAAATCTTTCACTTTTTCATCCGGGACAGGAAGTTCAAACTTCTGACCATCCTTTGAAAGCTGGGCCTTTGTTACAAGAACCTCCAGACCCTTATCCAATGCCTGAACCTGAATCCATAAAGGTCCTTCAACTAGAAATTCTTCCTCCTGATGGACTTCATCCATCATTTCCCAAAAGAGTTCCTCACTCCGCTCACGATTGTACCAAATCTCTTCACGGTCAAAGCCTCTTTCTTCTATATCAAGATAAGAAATATAAAATTTAACTGTATGATCATTAATACGTTCGATTTCCATGCAGCAACTCTCCCTTCTGGCTATGATTGAAGGGACTAAATACCCCCAGCAGTCATGTGTTATCCATTTACCCGTAAATCAATTGGTTAATCCCCGATTTAATTGAAGGTAAACTGTATTTTGTACCTTGTACTTTTATTTTATGACAAATTGAGCATAAAGGGAATTAAAAAGTCGTATGTTTAGAAAAACCGTTAAATGCCTATATTGTCGCAAGGTTTCATTCTTATCTAATTTGACTGTAACTATATATTCCCTTATTATATCCATTTTCCTTGTTCTTTTTCACATAACAGACAAAAAGACCTTCTTCTGTTAACAGAAAGAAGGCCTCTTAATTTTAAGTATAATTGAATGCGGTTGTACATTAACAATCTGGACTTGAGCTAATGTTCAGTTTTAAATCAAACCGGTGTTAATTAACCATGCGCTGTGCTTCACGCAACTGGTAGGTGCGAACTTTTCTCGGAAGGAAACGTCTTATTTCGTCTTCATTATATCCAACCTGCAAACGTTTTTCATCAAGAATGATCGGACGGCGAAGCAGCCCAGGGTTTTCCTTGATCAGCTCAAATAAGTCTTGGAGAGGCATTGATTCAAGGTTTACATCAAGCTTTTGAAATGTCTTTGATCGAGTAGAAATAATTTCATCGGTTCCATCTTCAGTCATGCGCAGAATTTCTTTAATTTCATCAATAGATAGCGGTTCTGAGAAGATATTTCTTTCTTTATAGGCAATCTCATGTTCTTCTAACCATGATTTAGCTTTCCTGCAAGATGTACAACTTGGTGAAGTGTATAATGTGACCATTTTACAAATTCACACTCCTTAAATTAGACATATATGAAACAATCTGAGATTTAGATTTGTTTAATTAAATATTTCTAGAGATTTCTAGATTAAAATTACTTTAATCAAGGAATTTATATTATTTATTATACACCAAACAATATCTATTTGGTATAACTTTTTATAAATATGATAAAAGTATTAAACATTTATTAAACAAATGGATTAAGAATTAGAATCTACTTAATAAGACGAATGAACAAGCAAAAAGTTTCATTTTTTTATATATTTTTTGCTATAATTTCTTCCATAAAGTTTCTTAAGCTTTTTGCTCAAGGGAATTTATGTATTAAATTATTTTATTTTTACTAAATTACTCTATATTTACCCTAATGAATTTTGATTAAACCTTAAATAGATAATAATATTTTCTCAATTAATAAATGAAAATGAAAACACAGCCATTTACAAAAAAGGCTGTGTTTTCCCAATTCTTAAAGATCCTCCAAAACATCCGTCCCATTTTTATTTTCCTCAAAGGTCAGGACCTCTTCTACAGGCTGATAGGACTTCCCATAGAAATGTGCATCTCTGTATGTGTGGATCATTTCATATGTTTTCTTCATGGCTTCATAAATCATTTCTTCACTTTCATTCTCAGGTGACCAATATAGAATTTCCATTGAATTGATTTCATTGGTTGCAAGAGACCGGCGGCTGTATCCAATTGATTGTGCGTGCTCAAACCCTTCTCTTTTATAGAACCGAAGGCGCTTTTCTGTATCCGTCTCTTCATAATCAACCGGTTCAACTTCCAAAATGATCGGCTTGCCTTTGGCCTTCAGCTTTTGAAGTAATTTATGGCCAAGTCCCTGTCCTCTGGATTCCTTCGAAACAAACAGGTAATCAATAAACACAAAGTTATCCAGTTCCACATACATAAGAACATGGTGTGGACCTTCATCTTTATGATAAATGTCTGACCGTTCCTTTAATAAGGTTTCCATGTGTTCTCTGGACTTCATTTCTTCAATTGGGAAATATTGATTCAGTTTTTCATACCAATGCATGGATCTTCTCCTTTTTTTGCTCACAAACGGTAAACCGTCTCTAGAGCATGAATATTTATTCCAGCATGATAAGCTCCCAGCTTTCCTTTCCACTCACTTCTAAGTTTAGCCTTATATATTATTTCCAATCAGATAAAGTATTTGTGGAATTACCCCTTTTAATACTGGAAAGTTTCGAATAAAATAATATTAGGGATGTTTATACATTAATCACAGGAAACTGTGAAAAGAAAGATGGAGGTTTATCATGGTTGGTTACATAACTGATTTAACACTTGTTGCGCTGCTCATAATTGGATTTACTGCCTTATTAGGTGTACTAACTAATGGTATTGGAGAAAAGGTATTTGGCGGTAAAAATAAATCCGAATTCGTGGATCAATCTGCAAGGGTGCAGACTGGATGGAAAAGCGTAGGCGGAAAGAAAAAGCAGTAACCTATGCCTCTATACTATGATACCGTATTCAAGATTGGTGTCAAATGATATGTAACTTAATTAATTGATAAACAAAGCCAGAAGGAGGCCAAAATAATCGGCCTCTTTCTGGCTTTTATGGTGTATAATCCACTTTTGGTGTATACGAATTACCAGCATTCCATAAAAGGAATTCATTAATTCCCTGTTCGTTCAGTGCCTTTATTTGAGCTTCAACCTCGGCCCTTCCATACTTCTTATAATTTCCGGCTCCTAAATAGGAAGCAGTAAAATCCTGAAGCCACGGTCTTGAGACAGGTGGACTATCCAACTCTTGCAACTTCCCATTCTCAAGTTTTGCATATTCAGAAACCAGCTTATAAGGTTCAAGATCAGGTTTGGCAATTCCGAAATAGGAAGTCCAGTGGCTTGGATAAATCATAGAAGAAATTACATCTACATGTTCTGAGATTTCAGAAAAATTCTGACCAATTCCCGGAGCTTCAGGAAGAGTAGCCGTGTAACCAAAAATATCAACCGATACCTTTACTCCATATGGCTCAAGCTGCTTCCTTGCATACTCAACAAAGTCTGTGACCGCGCTTACACGCTTTTGAACATTTTCAATCTTAAGATTTTCATATTCACCCATACTGTATTTCAAAGAGCTGTCGCGGTGTTCAAATCCTTCAGGAAACCGGACATAATCAAATTGAATTTCCTGAAATCCCATTTTTGCAGCTTCAATTGCAATTCCAACATTGTAATCCCAAACTTCTTTTAAAAATGGATTTACAAATGATTCACCTCTGCCATTCTTCCATACTGTATTTCCTTCTCTATAAGACCATTCCGGCTTTTTATTTGCAAGGACCGAATCTTTGAAAACAACTACCCGGGCAATCGGATAAATTTGCTTTTCTTCCATGACTTTCATGACTTTTTTTGTATCCTTTATGTAAGGTTTTCCAATCTCTTTATATGGTGAGCTGTCTTCGGGAATATAAGTAAGATTTCCCCAATCGTCCTTAATATCGATTACCATCGCATTCAAATCGGTACCTTCCATTAATTTTACCAAGTTATTAAACTTTGCGCCGCCTGCAGAATGTCCGGTGACATATATCCCCCTTACAGCATCAGGATATTGAAAATGATAGCCGGAATCAAATTGGAAACGGCTTATTTTTTCTGGAAGTGCCTTTACAAGCGAAACATGTTCCCTTTGTGGGTTTCGGCCTGGTTCCTGGTGTTCCCGTTCTTTTGCCTGCCCCGGCTGGACAGAAATGAATAGACCTGATACTAACATTAAGGCAGCAGTCAAATGTACTGACTTTTTCAAATGTGTGATGCCTCCTTTATTAAAGTTCTGCTTGCTGTTACCCATTATAAAATATTTCATTGAATTAAGACTATCTATATACTAAATTATCTTTATAAGTATTCTTTAAACCAATAATATTTAAAAAATATTAAAATGCTGCTTAATTAAATGAATTGACGGAAAAATATAAATAATCGAAAATTCTAATAGTAATATTCTAGAAAATGTTGTATTATATACTAAAGCTTACGTTAGCGAATAAACGTGTTAAAGAGATATTTCTCCTATCTACATATATGACTGAGCAATTTACATCTTGGTAACTCCTTTTACGATAAAAAAGGATTAACATAAGTTTAGCAAACACTTACTTTTCCAAGATGTAAAAAACGATCTCAGTTGAGATCGTTTTTTGTTATTTGGCATATTGAGCTTTTAATTCGTTATACTCTTTTTCAGAACAGTAAACAAAATGTCCCGGAGTAATTTCACGCATTTCCAGCTTTTCATTCTCAGCGTAATTGTGAACTGCTGTATCATATGATTTCCTTCTGCGGGAACGTTCCGTTTCTGGATCCGGAAGCGGAATAGCTGACAGCAGTGATTGAGTGTAAGGATGCATTGGGTTTGCATATAAATCTTCTGCTGGCGCAAGCTCTACCAGTTTACCGAAATACATTACACCAATACGATCACTGATGTACTTAACCATCGATAAGTCATGAGCGATAAACAGATATGTCAATCCTTTTTCACGCTGCAGTTTTTTCATAAGGTTTACTACCTGAGCCTGGATGGAAACGTCCAATGCAGAAATTGGTTCATCGGCAATAATGAAATCAGGGTCAACCGCAAGCGCGCGGGCAATCCCGATACGCTGTCTCTGTCCTCCAGAGAATTCATGAGGGTAGCGGTTAGCATGCTCTTTGTTCAAACCAACTGTTTCCAATAGCTCATAAACCCTCTCCATACGTTCCTTTTTGCTCTTTGCCAACCCGTGGATATCGATGCCTTCCGCAATGATATCGGCTACTGTCATACGCGGATTTAAGGAAGCGTAAGGATCCTGGAAAATCATTTGCATTTTCCGGTTAAACTTTTTTAGTTCTTTGGCTGACTTTTTGCCGTGAACATCTTCACCTTCAAAAAGAACTTGACCATCTGTTGCATCGTATAATCTGATAATGGTTCGTCCAGTAGTTGATTTACCGCAGCCAGATTCACCTACAAGTCCAAGGGTCTCTCCCTTATAAATATCAAAAGTTATCCCATCAACTGCTTTTACCATATTGGGACGGCCTACATTAAAATGCTGTTTTAAATTTTTAATTTGGAGCAACTTTTCTGCCATTATTATTTTCCCTCCTTGACTAATACAGGATTTTCAAATGTGGAGGATAATTGGCGCATACGTCTTTTTACTGCTTCCGGCGGCTCAACCTTTGGAGCATCCGGGTGAAGAAGCCATGTTTTTGCAAAATGTGTTTCTGAAATCTGGAACATCGGCGGTTCTTCTTCAAAGTCAATTGCAAGTGCATATTGATTTCTGGCTGCAAATGCATCTCCCTTTGGAGGATTTGTCAGATCCGGAGGTGTTCCAGGTATCGCAGCTAATTCAGCTTTATCATCATTTTCTAAGCTTGGCATTGATGCAAGCAGTCCCCATGTATAAGGGTGACGCGGGTCATAGAAAATTTCATCCACAGTGCCCATCTCAACAATCTGGCCAGCATACATTACAGCTACACGGTCCGCAACATTTGCAACAACACCCAGGTCGTGCGTGATAAAGATAATGGATGTATCCATTTTATTTTGAAGATCTTTCATAAGCTCCAGGATTTGCGCCTGAATAGTAACGTCAAGAGCTGTTGTCGGCTCATCAGCGATAAGCAGCTTTGGATTGGCTGCAAGAGCAATCGCAATCATTGCACGCTGTCTCATACCGCCGGAGAATTCATGAGGATATTGATTAACTCTTTTCTCAGGCATCGGTATACCAACAAGTCTCAGTAATTCAACTGCTCTGTTTTTGCCATCAGTCTTCGTCATATTTTGATGTTTAATCAGCACTTCCATGATCTGATTTCCAACTCTCATCGTTGGATTCAATGACGTCATCGGATCCTGGAATATCATACTGATTTCCTTACCGCGAATTTTTTCCATTTGTTTTTCTGTTTTTGGTACGATGTCATCACCGTTCAACAGGATCTGCCCGCCTGAAATTCGGCCTGGCGGCATAGGTATTAACTTCATAATAGACTGGGAAGTAACACTTTTGCCTGAACCTGATTCACCAACAATCGCAAGCGTCTCTCCCTTATGAAGGTCAAAGCTGACTCCCCGGACTGCTTTTACTGTACCTCCATATGTTTGGAATGAGACTTCTAAATTTTTTACTTCAAGTAATTTTTCCATGTTCTCACTCCTTTATTTACGCATTCTTGGATCCAGAGCATCACGCAAGCCATCTCCAACTACGTTAAAAGCAAAAATCGTTAAACAGATAAACGTAGCAGGGAAGAATAAGCGCCATGGGTAGTAACGCATAGCCGGCAATCCATCATTGGCCATTGTTCCCCAGCTCGCTATAGGCGGTGTTAATCCAAGTCCAATAAAGCTTAAGAATGCTTCAGTAAAAATAGCAGAAGGGATCGTTAGCGTCATTGTGACTAAAATAGGTCCCATTGAATTTGGAATTAAGTGTTTGCCCATAATTCTGTTTGTATTTGCACCAAGCGTTTTGGCTGCCAGGACATATTCCTGATTTTTAAGAGATAACACCTGTCCGCGGACAATACGGGACATATTGATCCATCCTGTAATGGACATTGCAATAATCATAGTAGACAATCCCTGTCCAAGCACAACCATTAACAGGATTACTAATAATAAGTAAGGTACACCATATAAAATATCGGCAAAGCGCATCATACCCTCGTCAGTGCGTCCGCCCTTATAACCGGCAATACCGCCCCAAAATACACCAATAATTAAATCAATTACAGCTGCAGCAACTCCAATGAAGATAGAAATTCGTGCCCCTTCCCATGTACGGGCAAATACATCACGGCCAAGATCATCTGTACCAAACCAATGTTCAGAAGAAGGCGGCTGGTTTTTGTTGCTCAGATCATTTGATGCATAATCATATGGAGTCATATATGGTCCAAAGATTGCCATGAAGATTAGCAGTCCTAATAATACTAATCCAAACAGGGCAAGCTTGTTTTTTCGAAATCGAATAAATACATCTTTCCAAAAAGAAAGACTTGGTTTTGAAATTTTTTCAGCTTCACCAAGCTGTGTTCCGACTAACTTGAACTTATCCTTCGAAATCTGCATAATTACTCTCCTTTCTTCCCGCCAGCAAGTTTGATGCGTGGGTCGATGATTCCGTATGCAATGTCAACAAGGAGAATAGATACAAGCAACAGAATACTGTAGAAAACTGTTACACCCATAATTACCGTATAATCACGATTGTTGATACTTGTTACAAAGTGTGCACCAAGTCCAGGAATACCGAAGATTCGTTCAATAACGAAACTTCCAGTTAAAATACCTGCGGTTAAAGGCCCCATATATGTTACAACAGGTAATAGTGCATTACGGATCGTATGTTTTACTGTAATTACTCCCCTGCTTAAACCTTTTGATTTAGCAGTCTTAATATAATCATTCGCCAGAACTTCAAGCATGCTGGAACGAGTTAACCGGGCTATAAAAGCCATCGGTGTGGATGCCAGTGCAACGGCTGGAAGAACGCTGTGCATAAATGATTCCCATCGTGCTACAGGGAAAATACCCATTTTTATTGCAAGGAAATATTGCAGGAATGATGCCATGATAAAGGAAGGTACAGAGATACCTAATACAGCTACAATCATCGCTGTGTAATCCGGCCACCTATTGTGTTTTAATGCCGCAATGATTCCTAATAGAACTCCTACTGCAACGGCGATAAAAATGGCTTCCATTCCGAGAAGAAATGAAACAGGGAAACCTTCATTAATCAGGTCGTTTACAGTTTGGCTTTTATATTTGAACGATGGTCCAAAATCCCAATTGGCAATTCGAACCAGATACTCCCAATACTGTGCATACCATGGCTTGTCCAGCCCAAAGTGGGCATTCAGGTTTGCTTCAATTTCGGGAGGAAGTTTTTTCTCAGATGCAAAAGGGTTTCCGGGTGCAATGCGCATGAAGAAAAACGTTGCTGTAACAATCATCCAAAGAGACAGAAGCATGTACACCAAGCGTTTTCCAATATATTTCGCCATTGTCAAACACCTCCAATTTATTACAATGCCTTAATCAGAAACGAAGGTATATGGGATTGAGCATCCCATATACCTTTCGTAAAGTTTAGCTATGTTTATTCGAAGTGTGCCCACTTATATTGGACATCACCTAGACCGGATACTGCAACATCTTTAAGGTTCTCAGCCTGTACCCAGTTGTTAGTATAGAAATAGATTGGAGCAACTGGCATATCTTCCATGAAGACTGCTTCAGCATCCTTCAATAACTGCTGGCGAGCTTCAGGGTCAGTTTCTGTTGCAGATTTAGCAAGCAGATCCTGGAACTCTTTGCTTTCCCATCCAGTATTGTTGTTACCGCCATCAGCGTCACGGTACATTTCTAAGAAGTTGATTGCATCGTTAAAGTCACCCAACCAGCCCATACGTGCTACTTGGTAATCCATTTGGTTTACATTATCAAGGAATACATTCCACTCTGCATTATCTAGTGTTACTTCAACACCTAGGTTCTGTTTCCACATATCCTGGATTGCCTGTGCAATCTTTTGGTGTGCCTCAGAAGTATTGTAAGAAAGAGTTACAGCTGGAAGTTCAGAAGCATCTTTATAGCCAAGCTCTTCAAGACCTTTTTGTAAATATTCTTTAGCCTTTTCTACATCGTTATCAGAGAAATAACCCTTTTCGTTTTCTTCAAACATTGAAGGTGGAACAATTGCCATTGCAGGAAGCTGTTCACCCTGAAGGATGTTATCAATAAGCTCCTGACGGTTGATAGCATGTGCAAATGCCTTACGGATATTGACATTATTAAATGGTTCTGCAGTTGTATTAAACTTGTAATTGTAAATACCTGCGATTGGCTGAGTAACTAAGCGGCCTTCGTCTTTAAGTGCCTGCATAGCGTCAGTTGGAAGAGCACCTGTTGGAGCTCCAGCCCAATCTAGTTCTCCGTTGTCAAACATAGATAATTCAGTATTAGGATCATTGATCATGATCATTTCAATGCTGTCCAGCTTAACTGTTTCAGCATCCCAGTATGTCTCGCTCTTCTCAAGAACGATCTTGTCACTGTGAGCCCATTCAACTAAATGGAAAGGACCGTTAGTAGTGAAATTTTCACCAGCGTCAGTTGCCCATTCTGGGTTAGCTTCAGCAATCTTGCTGTTAACTGGCAGATAAGTATAGAAAGCAGTCAATTCTTCAAAATATGGTGTCGGATTTACTAATTTAACTTCTAAAGTTTTCTCATCGATAGCTTTAACACCAACCGCATCCTTTTCACCTTTGCCTGTATTGAATGCTTCAGCGCCTTCAAGGTAGTAAAGCTGGTATGCATAAGTTGAGTTGTTTGCAGGATCTAATGCCCATTTCCAAGCATATTCAAAGTCTTTAGCGATTACAGGATCGCCATTTGACCAGTTCGCATCGCGAATTGTGAATGTATAAGTTTTTCCGTCTTCAGAAACTTTGATGTCGTCTGCCATTGCTTTTTCAGGCTTACCATCTTGATTAATGCGAGTAAGACCTTCTAACACGTTACGAAGTACAGTTCCAGAAGTTGAATCTTCTGCTAGTCCTGGATTCAATGATGGTGGTTCAGTGTTGATGTTTACTCTTAACTCCTGCGGTACATCAGACTTTCCGCCGTCGTCTCCGCCTTTTTCGCCGCCGTCAGCATTGTCTCCGCCGCCGCTGCATGCAGCAAGGAACATGCTTAGCACAAGCAGCATGCTAAAAAAGATCGATAATCTTTTGTTCACGGTATTAACCCCCTATTTAATTTCCTCAAACAATATCCTTACGCTTGTCTTTCACAAAAAACACAACTGTGCGCCCCAGATATATTGCTCAAATAGTCTGTTAATTAAATTTAAAAAATTTGCAGACTATTTAGAAGGCAACAAAAAAAGCAAGTTTATATTCTCTTAAAGATAGATTATCCCTATATTCTGATAATTCAGATTAAAAGGAGTAATCTATAAGATGTAAGCTATAAACTTACTCAATATGCACCATACTCTCGCTATCTGGAGTGATATAGTTTTGTTTTAAATGTAACAAAATCGTAAAGATTATGTTTGTTACGTTTATTATAAATAGTTTAAAAACTTATTGCAAGTGGCTTTTTGTACATGCAATCCAATCGAGTATGACATTTTTCGTCAAAAAGTCTTATAAATTAAGATTTTTGAGATTTTAAAAAAATTTTTCTTTTTATGTTTATTTGCTATTTTAATAGGAATCATCACCCATTTATTGTCAAATACAGCCTTGAAATAGAGGCTATCGATACATTCATTTTACCTTTTATTAACTTGATTTTTGTATCCGTATAGTTTAACTTATTATATAATACAAATAAAAATTAATTATCTAGTCGGCAATGAAAAAAGAGTAGTACATTTACTGAGGGTTAACAGAGAGTCTGTGGAAGGTGCAAACAGGCAGCCCGGTAAATCGAATGGACTTTTGAGCTTCTGGATTTTCAGGCGCTTCCCTGCGTTATCGGGGACCTATGCATTATTCTGCATAGGGCAGAGTGACTCAGTATTTGAGTAATTAGGGTGGCAACGCGGACCATTCGTCCCTATTTTATAGGGATGAATGGTTCTTTTTTATGCTTAAAGCACAAAAATTTCTCCTCACCGCCTGTCAATTCATGATCTTTTAAGCCGATTAAAGGAGGAAAAACATGAAAACTATATTTTCCGGCATCCAGCCCAGCGGCACAATTACCCTTGGGAATTACATCGGTGCCATGAAGCAATTTGTTGAACTGCAGAATGACTACAACTGCTATTTTTGCATTGTTGACCAGCACGCAATAACAGTTCCCCAGGACAGACTGGAATTAAGAAAAAACATCCGAAGCCTGGCTGCCCTATATTTGGCTGTTGGAATTGATCCTGAGAAATCCACCCTATTCATTCAGTCGGAAGTTCCAGCCCATGCCCAGGCAGGTTGGATGATGCAATGTGTTGCTTACATCGGTGAGCTCGAACGCATGACCCAATTCAAAGACAAATCAGAAGGTAAAGATGCCGTATCTGCAGGACTGCTGACCTATCCTCCTTTGATGGCTGCCGATATCCTTCTATACAACACCGACTTGGTTCCAGTTGGAGAGGATCAAAAGCAGCACCTGGAATTAACTCGTGATCTTGCAGAAAGATTCAATAAGAAGTACAACAACATCTTCACCATTCCTGATGTAAGAATCGCCAAAGAAGGCGCGAGGGTTATGTCTCTTCAGGATCCATTAAAGAAAATGAGCAAGTCTGATCCTAATAAAAAGTCATTTATATCATTATTAGATGATCCAAAACAAATTGAAAAGAAAATAAAAAGTGCTGTAACAGATTCTGAAGGCATTGTTAAATATGATAAGGAAAACAAACCTGGCGTATCCAATCTCCTTTCCATTTACTCAATTCTTTCAGGGAAAACTGTTGCGGAAATCGAAAAAGCATACGAGGGCAAAGGATATGGAGATTTTAAAGCCGGTCTGTCAGATGTTGTTGTTGGAGCAATTAAGCCTATTCAGGATAAATATTATGCGCTAATGGAATCGGAAGAACTTGATCTTGTACTTGATCAGGGAGCTGAAAAAGCCAATAAGTCTGCATACAAAATGGTTAAAAAAATGGAAAGTGCAATGGGACTCGGCCGTAAGAGAAAATAAAAAACAGCCTTTTGGCTGTTTTTTATTTTCTTTAATTCACTTTTGGGCCATGCTCCATTTCCCACAACTTCTCAAAAAACGGCTGTCCTTTTATTAAATTTTCACAAAACTTCTCGTGTTTACCTGACCAGCCGTATTTACTTTCATCGTAAAGTTCATACCATGCTTCTTCAAAGTTCATTGACTGTATTTTCGAATAGCGTTCCGGGCTCCACTCCGTATACCAATAACGGATCTCAGCATCATTTTTGGATGAATGAAGCTGATCCAGCGCCATAAACAGCAGCTGCTTAAGCTGTCTTTCTTTTCTCGTCAGGCCTGCCATCAAATCCGGAGATGGAGAAAGGATATGAAATTCCTTTAATGCTGTTTGATCATTAAATGAGTATGTTGCCGTTTCCTGATTTTCAAGCATTTCATATGCCAGCTGCTCCTGACGCGGGATAAGTCTGCTTTTTCTGATAGGAATATTGTAGCCGATCGTATCTACTGCCAATATGCCTGTCCCATCTGAAACAACAAAACAATACTCCAATTGAATGCGTTCATGATTTTTCCTTAAGTAAGCTTTTTGATAAATATCATCTAGCAGTTGTTGTGGCAGCTCGGAAAGATCATTTTCAATATAATTAAAAAGAACCGGGTCAATCTTTAACAGCGGAACCTGATCAAGCAGTTCTACGCCATCATCTTTTCTCCATTCATGAAAATGGCATACATTGTATCCATTCTCTTCTCCTTCAAACCAATTCACCCAAACATCATGAAGATACAACATTTTTCAACCCCCACTTCAACAAACTATTTGTCACTCAGTATGGGCAGTAGGCAGTAAATTTATTCCTATATTGCTCTCGTAATCCATTTTTTGTAATAAATTTCAAAATGACATTGCTGAATAAATACCTTCTCTTTATTCATTCAAATTTGAATAAGGAAAATATATGCTAACAGTTATAATAACGATTCCGATCGGAAGCAAATAACATTCTGGACGTGAGATAATAAAATTGAGATATTCTTTGAAGGTATGCCCAGTTGTAAGCAAATTTAAATACCCTATTACACTGACTCCTCCTGAAACAGAAATCCCAAATCCGGTTAAAAGCCAAAATGCCCTAAATAACATTTTCTTTCCTATATGCGTGAGTCCCAAAAGGTCTTAATGCTGCCATAAACTCACTCCCAGTCTTTTTTTACATGTATATGAAGGAATCTGTTCGGATATGTACAAGCTATTGGCCTGAAAACAACAAAAAAACGCCTGATATAGGCGTTTCTTAACTATCTGTTAGATTTAGGATTGAAGGCATCTTTTAAGCCTTCTCCAATGAAGTTAATTGATAGGATTGTAAATGTTAAAACCGCAGCTGGCGGAATCCATATCCACCACTTACTGGTTAAAACATCCGGACTTCTTGCTTCCTGAAGCATATTCCCCCAAGTAGGGATGTTGATCGGAACACCGAATCCCAGGAAGCTTAGGCCCGTCTCAGCTACAATCATCGCTGCCAGTGTAATGGTCGCCTGAACAATAATGGTTGACATTACGTTCGGCAGCAAATGTTTAAAAATGGTCTTTGGTGCAGAGCATCCGATAGAAACTGCACTCATAATATATTCATTTTCCTTCTCAGCCATGACCTTGCTTCGCACAAGACGGGCAGTTCCTGTCCAGCTGAGTACACTTATTACGAATATTAGAGTTCCTGTACTTGATTCGATAAAAATTGATTTTAATACGATAACAAATAGCAGGAATGGGAAGTTCATCATAAAGTCTGTGAATCTCATTAGGGCATTGTCGACCCAGCCGCCAAAATACCCCGCAGTAGCACCAACAAGAGTACCAATAGTAATAACAGCTAGCGTGATAGAGAATGCAAGCAAGAGTGAAGTCTTGCCGCCGTGCAGAGTTCTGGCAAAAACGTCTCTGCCTGACTTGTCAGTGCCAAAGTAGTGATCAGCAGATGGTTCTTTGCTCATTTGTGTTAAATTGATCTTAGCTGTCTCCTCAACCGGCATAGTCAGCGGCTCAGCCAATATGGACATTGCACAGACCAGCAGCAGGAATACCAGACTGATCATTGCTGCTTTGTTGCGCAAAAACTTGCGGCGGGCGAGAGCCCATGGTGATTGACTCTTCGGAGGTTTAACAGGTTCTGTTAAACCAGGCGAAGTTTGCTGTGATATTGATGGTTCCATACTCCCACCTACCTAACTTAAACGAATACGCGGATCTACTAGACCATATAGTAAATCTGCAACTAAATTTCCAATCAGGGTCAAGATAGTCAACATCATGGCAATAGCCATCATGACAGAATAATCACGTGCATTAACTGATTCTACGAATAAATAACCGATGCCAGGGTATGTGAAAATGGTTTCTGTGATAATTGCCCCTCCAAAAAGATTGGCAATATCGAATCCAAGTAATGTAACAATAGGTATGATTGAGTTTCTTAGAATGTGCTTATTATAAATCGCAGATTCTTTCGTACCTTTAGCTCTTGCTGTACGAACATAATCCTTGCGAGAGCTTTCGATCATATCATTTCTCAAGAACTGTGTGTAAGCGGCTGTAGCCATGGCTCCCAGGACAATAGCCGGCAATACTGTATGTTTTGCTTTACTTAAGTAATATTCCAGTGTGCCCGCTTCTACCCCGCTGCCGATACTTCCACTGGCTGGAACCCATCCAAGATTGATGGCAAAAACATAAATGGCAACCAAAGCTGCAACAAAGCTGGGAATTGCAAGTGCTAGATAGTTAAATGCTGATATTAAATAATCTCCCATGCTATAGGCAAATCGCCCAGAGTATCTTCCCATTAAAAAAGCTAATAAATAAGTGATTAAAAGAGCTGATATTCCTAAAATGATCGTGTTCGGCAAACGGTCACCAATTAATTCCATAACCGGGCGCTTATGAACAAATGAATCTCCAAAATCTCCTTGGACCACACCACTCATCCAGCGGACATACTGCACAGGAATAGGATCATTCAATCCCATCTGCTCACGCATTTCTTCAATATACTCCGGATCTGAGTTTAATGGGTCAATTTTTCCAGATAGCGCATCACCAGGCATAAGCTTTGCGAGGGTGAAAACCACTACTGAGATAAGGAAAATTATTGGAATCATACCTATGAGTCGTCGAATTGTGTACTGTAGCATTTCCATTCCCCTTACCAAACAAAAATTTATTCGCTGGTTAAACTTGTATTCCTTGGAGAACAAATCCCCCAAGGAATACAGGTTCCTTTTATCCTATTACTCTACAATGTGCCACTTGTGGAACTCATCAGTTCCGAATGGAGTTACTTTCACTCCGCCAACACGCTTGTTGATCGCCCATGGATCTACACGCTGTTCGAAGAAAATGATCGGCAATTCTTCGTTAACAAGCTTCTGCCATTCGTTGTAGACTTCCTGACGGTGTTCAGTTACATCTTTACTAGCATCTTCAGGGAAAGTTATCCCTTTCTTGATTAGCTCATCAGACTTTTCACTGTACCATCTCCACATGTTCCACTTGTCAGTAGATAACCAGATTCCAGCTGGATCTGGATCATTAGCAAGTCCCCAAGCACCCATGAATGTTTCAACAGATGGGTCATCTGCTTCAATAGTGTCATAGAATAAGTTGAAATCTTTTAATGAACCGCCGTTTAGCTTAGCATTTAAGCCAACTTCCTGCCAGGATTGAAGGATGAATTGAGCACGTGCTTCTGAAGTTTCAGCGCCTGCCATTGCATCAAAATTAATTGTAAATGGCTTGCCTTCTGGATCTTCACGGAAGCCGTCGCCGTCTTTATCTACATAGCCTGCTTCGTCAAGTAATTTTTTTGCTTTCTCTGGATCATACTCATATTGATTGATTTCTGAATCATCAATTTTTGCCCAAGATACTGATGGGAAAGGAGTGTTTAATGGTTTTCCTAATCCGTTTGCAAAGCCATCGATAAATGCCTGACGGTCAATTGCATGTGCCATTGCATGGCGAAGGGATTTGTTCTGGAACTTCTTGTTATCAGAAACTACTACACCTTTTTTAGTGTCATAATGACCCCAGTCAAAAGCGATATAGCTGTAAGACATGGCATCTGCTTCTACTGGATTTACATTGTCAAGAGCTTTAATAGCTTCCCACTGATCCTTTGGAGCTTCAATAACATCGATTTCTCCGTTTTGCACTAAACCTTGCGCAAGAGAACCATCAATAATTTTGTAAACTACACCATCCAATTTAGCTGGTCCTTGCCAGTAATCATCAAAACGCTCAAATTCAATCATTTCACCAGGTACGATGTTTTTCACTTTAAAAGGACCTACACCGATTGGTGTTTTACGGATTTGATCGGAGTCCGGAAGCTCTTTAGAAGAAATATCCCCATAATGGTGCTTTGGCTCAGGATAAACCCAAATATTCTCCAATAAGTTAACAGAAGGCTCAGTTACTGTCACTTCAATTGTATAATCGTCAATTACCTTGATACCTTCAATTGTCTCAGCTTTTCCGTCTTTATATTCTTGAGCACCTTTGATCATTGCTACGTTAGCAAAACGTGCACCTTCATAAGTTGGATCAGCAATTAAATACCATGCAAATTCCATATCTTCTGCAGTTAATTCTTCACCATCATGCCATTTAACTCCTTGCTTAAGCTTGAAAGTTAATTTCGTCTTGTCTTCAGATAACTCATAATCTGCCAGATTCGGTTCAGATATAAGCTCATCATTTACTTTGAGCAAACCTTCATGCATAAACTGAAGGGCATTAGCATCATCTTCACCCTCGTAATAAGCATAAGATAAAACACCTTTAAATGGCTGAGTATAACCGAATGTTACTGTTCCACCCTCTTGAGCTTCTCCTGATGCTTTCCCATCATCCTTTGGTTCCTTTTCAGTGCTGGCTTTCTCTCCGCCGCCAGAACATGCTGCCAGGAATACAGACATGACCAGCAGAAGTGATAGCAGCCAAAATGCTGATTTCTTCATTAGTTTCCCCCCGAAAAATATTTTTTGACAAAGCCTTATTTATATAAGTGACAAGCGACTCTATGCCCAGGCTTCACCTCCTTTAAGTGCGGTTTTACACTCTGGCACTCCGGCATTGCATGCGCGCAGCGCGGATGAAACGTACATCCTTTTGGAGGATCAATCGGGCTTGGCACATCGCCCTCTAAAATAATTCTTTCTTTTTTCTTGCGCGGATCCGGTTCAGGGATCGCAGAGATTAGAGCTTGAGTATAAGGATGTAAAGGCTCTGCATAGAGGCTGTCCTTTTCAGCGACTTCTACAAGGCCTCCCAGATACATAACCCCTATCCGGTCACTCATATGTTTAACTACACTCAAATCGTGGGCAATGAATAAGAAAGTAAGATCAAATTCATCCTGAAGCTCTTTCAGCAGATTCAATACCTGAGATTGGACCGATACATCCAGGGCGGAAACAGGCTCATCCGCAATAATGAGCTTTGGTCTTAAAGCCAGTGCCCTTGCGATACCGATACGCTGTCTTTGCCCGCCGGAAAACTCATGCGGGTATTTATAGTAAGCATCTTCAGGCAGCCCAACTTTCGCAAGAAGATCCATTACTTCCGGCTTCAGTTCCTTTTCGGATTTGCTGTTATAGTTCCTGATGGGCTCTGACACAAGATGCCCAACCATCATCGTGGGATTTAATGATGCATAAGGATCCTGGAAAACCATCTGGAAGTCCTGGCGGATTTTCCTCAGGCTGGTTCCTCTTACATTTGTGATATCCTGTCCGTCAAATATGATTTGTCCGTCTGTTGGTTCTAGAAGTCTGAGGATCGTTCTGCCTGCGGTTGATTTTCCGCAGCCTGATTCTCCCACCAGCCCCAGCGTCTCCCCTTTCTTAATTTCAAAGGAAATATCGTCGACAGCCTTAACGACTGCCACAGTCTTTCTAAGGATTCCGCCTTTTATTGGATAGTAAGTCTTTAGGTTCTTAACCTCTAAAAGCACTTCATTGCTGCTTTTATCCTTTTTTAAAACAGCTGTATTATTATGCTCTGTACTCATCATGCGTTCACCTCTTGTTTCGGATGGCTTGTCTCGTAAAGCAGACAGGCAACCTCATGTCCTGCTTCATTTTCTGCCAATTGAGGTGTAACTGTCAGGCAATCAGGCATTGCCTTAGGGCAGCGCGCCGCAAATTTGCACCCTGTTTTAGGCATGTTTTTTAATGAAGGCACAATTCCTTTTATTGTGCTTAGCTTTTCCACTTCTTCATCCATTTTCGGAATTGCTCCCATCAGGAGCTGAGTATAAGGATGTTTTGGATTGTGAAATAAGGAATCTACATCTGTCCGTTCTGCTATCTTTCCTGCATACATAACAATTACCTCATCACACATCTCGGCCACAACGCCCAAGTCATGAGTAATCAGAATGACGGACATATCATTGACTTCCTGGATTTCTTTTAGAAGCTCAAGAATTTGGGCTTGTACAGTAACATCCAGGGCAGTTGTCGGCTCATCGGCGATCAGCAGCTTCGGCTGGCAGGCAATGGCGATGGCGATCATAACCCTTTGCCTCATACCTCCTGAAAGCTGATGCGGGTATTCATCTACAATTTTTTCAGGCCTTGAAATTCCCACACTTTTTAGAAGTGCGATACTTTTAAGCCGCGCTTCTTTTTTGGAGATTTTCATATGATTGAATAATACTTCCTGCAGCTGGAACCCGATAGAGAAAACAGGATTTAAAGAAGTCATTGGTTCCTGGAATATCATTGCGATATCTTTTCCCCTGATATTATTAATCTCTGAATCTGTCATCTTCTCCAAATGAATACCGTCAAAGATAATTTCTCCATTTCGGATTTGGCCGATTCCTTTTGGCAGGAGCTTCATGACAGAGAGGCTCATTACAGATTTACCGCAGCCCGACTCTCCTACGATTCCAACTATTTGTCTAGGCTTAACTCTAAAAGAAACATTATCAACTGCGTTATAGTATGTACCATCTATGGAAAATGCCGTTTCTAAATTCTTCACCTCTAGTAATGGTGCGTCTTTATGTTGACGGGAATTTGCGCTCATAGGACACCTCTTACCTTTTCGAATTATTCTGTTAATTCATTCTATTTGTCTAAAATATTATTACAAACTTATTACAATTGCAAGATTTTTTTAAAATTTGTTAAGATTCATTTTTCTTCACTAAAAAAAAAGCCTACATTTTAGGGCTTTAAAGCGATTACGACTCCAGTTTATATAAAGTTTGGTCCACAAAATATTCGGATGGCGCAATAAAAGATAGTTTTGTAGAAAAACTTTTTTTCTCTCTATATTCCCTTACAATTTCGTAGCCAGCAGCATAACCAAGTAATGGAGGGTAGGGTCTTTCGCCATAAAGTACCTTTTGATGAAGCCTCTCATTCTTTTTTAATTTCAAATGAGTTTTAATCATTTTATCCCAGAAATTCCTGATCTCTTCCTTTGAGTATCTGCTGCACCAGGAACCTCTGAATTTCTTACCACAGTGAATTTCTACCGCATGTTCGGCAAGCCCTTCCAATATGATGGAATCTAGCAGCGTAAATTCTTCAAGCGTTTTTTTCTGTGAGTTAATCCTGCAGGCATGGTGATATTCATGCACAAATAATGCCTCTACTTCGTCTTCTTCTATATGAGAAGGAAGAAACAGAAAGAGCATATTTGCAAATGATACTCCCGATTTTCCAGAATGCCGCGAAAATGGGCCTCCTCCTGCCGACGGGAAGATATAAACATCAATATTAGGGCCGCCCCACTTCTTCCTATATTTTAAGTATATTTTTTCTGCTATATTCCATGTTTGCTTTTCTTTTAATTCCTTAAAATCATTCCTGCTGAACCGGTCAGGTTTATACATGCCGAAACCCATTAAGTATTCGTATATTTTTCGGGGATTATGATCATTAAAGGGTCCTGTAAGTTTTTCACATATTTTAAGCGGTTCATTAAAACTTTCTTCGAGCCATAAATCTGTTTTGACTATCCCATTTCCCCACCTCGATTTATTCAATATTTAATAAATTTTATGTATGCGGCAGCATTTTGTTCTTCAAAATAAAAAGCCGATTCAAAGGAGGTTCATCATCCATTGAATCGGCTTTGGTTTAGTTATTATTCATATCTTTTAAAGACGATGGTTGCATTGTGGCCGCCAAAGCCTAGGGAATTGCTCATTGCAGCTGTTATTTCTTTTTCCCTTGCCTTATTTGGAACATAATCCAGATCACATTCAGGATCCGGGTTTTCTAGATTAATGGTCGGAGGCAGGATCCCTTCCTTCATAGCAAGAACTGTGAAAATGGCTTCAATTCCGCCTGCAGCTCCCAGAAGATGTCCCGTCATGGATTTAGTCGAGCTTACTGCCAATTTATAGGCATGCTCTCCGAACACCTCTTTTATTGCCAATGTTTCAAATTTATCATTATAATCGGTACTTGTACCATGCGCATTTATATAATCGATATCCTCCGGCTTTAATCCGCCGTCCTCAATCGCCATTTTCATGGCTCTTGCTCCGCCCTCTCCGCCTGGAGCTGGTGCAGTGATATGATAAGCATCCCCGGTAGCGCCATAGCCGACGATTTCAGCATAAATTTTTGCGCCGCGGGCAAGTGCATGCTCCAATTCTTCAAGTACGACAATCCCCGCACCTTCTCCAATAACAAACCCATTACGATTCTGATCAAATGGACGGCTTGCTGTTTTTGGATCTGGATTGGTTGAAAGCGCAGTGTTGGCACAAAATCCAGCCACAGACATTTTTGTGATTGGCGCTTCTGCTCCCCCGGAGATCATCGCATCGGCATCGCCGCGCTGAATAACCTTAAAGGCATCACCAATTGAGTTTGTACCAGTGGCACAAGCAGTTACAGTACAAGAGTTAAACCCTTTTGCCCCTAAGTAAATGGAGACTTGACCCGTTGCCATATCCGGAATCATCATCGGAACGAAGAAGGGGCTCACCCTTCTATACCCGCGTTTCATAAATATCTCATATTGATTTTCAAAAGTTTCCATACCACCAATGCCTGATCCAATCCAAACACCGATGCGATGCGCATTTTCATCTGTGATCTGAAGGTTCGCATCCTTTACAGCCATAAAGGACGAAGCAACAGCATAGTGTGTGAAGCGGTCCATTTTTCTGGCATCTTTTTTGTCAATATATTCCTCTGGATTAAAATCCTTTACCTCAGCAGCCACCTTAGCCGGATATTCATCTGCATTTAATCTCGTCAGAGGGCCAACACCTGAAACCCCTGATTTAATATTGTTCCATGTCGTCTCTGTATTATTTCCAAGCGGTGTTACAGCTCCGATGCCTGTAACGACAACTCTTCTTTTATTCATTTTGATGCAGCTCCTTTTAAATTATCATCATATTTAAAATGAGGTATCTTATCTTCCCCATCTCATCGCAATGGCTCCCCAAGTTAGCCCTCCGCCGAAGCCGACCATCACGAGCAAATCATCATCTTTAATTTTACCCGCTTCCAGTTCTTCCACCAATGCAATTGGAATAGATGAAGCAGAAGTATTTCCGTATTTATCCACTGTTTTCGACATCTTCTCAACCGGGAGTTCCAATCTTTGGCGGGAAGCTTCCATAATGCGGATATTCGCCTGATGAGGAATCAGGAAATCTACATCTTCCTTGGATAATCCAGCTTTATCAAGTACGTTGATGCAGCTTTCACCCATTTGGCGAACCGCAAATTTGAACACTTCGCGTCCATTCATAATGATATATTCATCCTGATATAGATGTTTTGCGCCTGTGCCATCTGCACCTAATTCAAAGGATAATATTCCCCTGCCATCTGAGACTGGCCCGATTACAGCTGCACCCGCTCCGTCTCCAAATAAAACGGCTGTATTACGGTCATTCCAGTCTGTAACTTTTGAAAGCTTTTCAACACCCACTACTAATACATGTTTGTATGTCCCTGTTTCAATAAACTGTTTTCCCGTTATGATACCATACATAAAACCTGCACATGCAGCGCTAATATCCATCGCCGCCGCCTTGCTTGCTTTTAATCGTTCCTGAAGCATGCAGGCAACAGATGGAAATGGATGATCCGGTGTAACCGTTGCAACTAAAATAAGATCTAAATCCTCTGCTTCAATTCCTGCATTTTCCAAGGCTTTTAGTGCTGACTCATAGGCCATATCAGATGTGTCTATGCTGTCGTCTGCTATTCTTCTTTCCTCAATTCCAGTCCTGGTCCGAATCCATTCATCAGAAGTATCAACTATTTTCTCCAAATCTGCATTTGTTACAACTTTTTCAGGAAGATATCTTCCTATTCCTATAATTCCAGCATTCATGGAGTCCCACTCCCTTTCATATTTACAAACCCATAAGCATTCTCTATTTAAATATTATTATCAATTATTATGACTTGGTACTAATTTTATCAAAAGTATATATAATAACGCAACACTTTTTACCGTCCCTTACTTATTACTGCACAAATGTCTATACCCAGTTAACTTTTCTTCATATGCTGTTATATAGGCATCTGAAAGGAGGAAAATGACATATGTTTGATAAGGATGATAAAGTTAAAGAAAATACAGAAGACCCTTTAAGCCATTTTCTGTTTGGTGAAAGAGTAAGAAGACATGAATCAGCACAAGATGAAAAAGAATCCGATAGAAGAGCTGAAGAAGTTCAGGGGAATGGTGACTGGCTTTTCGGGGGTAGGAGCAGAAATGCACATGAAGCTGACGAGTGGCTGCTTGGCGGGAAAGACAGAAAAACCGATGAAAGGGAAAGTCCCCCTAAAGAAAATGGAAACAATATCCTGAACAACATCAACTTGGAGGAATTAATGGGCAGCATTGACACTCTTATGACTTCAGCTCATCAGTTAAAACCATTGCTGAAAAAAGCAGGGCCTTTGCTGGAGATGTTTTTGAAGAAGTAGTGGCTGGGCAAACCTTATACGTTTACTTTAGAATATATCCTTTTTTTAGCTGGTCCATCACCGGATAGATTCAAAGATTTTAATATCCTATATGCTGTATGCCTGGATTCGAGATTTAAATAATCCCGGCATTCTTTATTTGTTATCTTTGAATTAAAAAGCAAAAGGTAATCTGTTATTGCTTCCATATGACTCGTTCTTGAAATCATTTTACATTTAAGACAACACCATTTTCCGTCTTTCCTCACAACAGCAAAAGATTTGCAGGAATGACATTGAACACCTCTTAGTAAATCTTTTCGATTAATTCCATAAGTATTTAGAATATTATTATCCAGAGGACTATTTTTGCACATAATCTTTTCATTCAGTCTATTAATGTCGGTGGGCCATAATATCTGTTTGTTATATTTTGATTTGGCATCCATAAGTCTATCAATTATTTTTTCGGTATGAACAACTCTTTTCAAAATAAAGCTATTTTCTTTCTCTGTTTTTATATAGGTAGCAGGGTTAGTAATAGCGACAAAATACTCTATTGGCAATTCTGGAAACTTCTCTTTTAACAGCCATTCTTTAAATTGGGACACTTGACGCAATACCTGTGAAACTGGATTAGGAATCACTTTTTCCTTCTGTCCGTGTTTTTGAATTAATTGATCAGATATTGGTTCAAAAGATAGGGTTCCAGAATAATTTTTGACTTCAATTATTCCAGCGAAGAATGGGGTAATAAGCAGGGAATCAATTTGAAATGGAGTATGAAGGATAAAACGAAGATCATTATAAATTCTAAAATCTTTACCTGGGAGAAAACTTAAATAATAATCCAATTGCTTCTCTCCATTAAAACCTGATAGCCCGTTCCTATAATCAACTTCAATTTCTGCTCTTTTCCGGTGGTAATCAGGCAATCTGCGCAGCAGCGCTTCAATCTGTAATATTCTTATCGGCTTGGATCTAGACTTCATTATCATAGCAAACCTCCTTTGGAACATTATCGCCAAAGTTATAAATTCGATATGGATGATGAATAATCCTTTATTTAATATGTAAATTTAAGGTGCCTATTTTCTTTTTTCATGAATTTCTTGTCTGTACGCGGATTCTTCCATTATCAATACGGATTTTTTATATTATTTGCAGGGATTCTTCCCGGTTCGGGCTGAAATCCTTACATTTATGCGCGGATCTCATTGGTTTGCGCGCGGATTCTGTTTCGGCGCGGACCCTTTTCATTTGTGCGCAGATCTCATTGGTTTACACGCACTCTCCTTCTTTACGCGCGGACTCTTTGGTTTACGCGCGGTTTCTTCCTGTTTCGGCGCGGACCCTTTTCATTTGTGCGCGGATCTCATTGGTTTACGCGCACTCTCCTTCTTTACGCGCGGGCCCTTTGGGTTGCGCGCGGATTCTTCCTGTTTCGGCGCGGACCCTTTTCATTTATGCGCGGATCTCATTGGTTTACGCGCACTCTCCTTCTTTGCGCGCGGGCCCTTCGGTTTACGCGCGGATTCTTCCTGTTTCGGCGCGGGCCCTTTTCATTTGTGCACGGATCTTATTGGTTTACACGCACTCTCCTTCTTTACGCGCGGGCCCTTCGGTTTACGCGCGGATTCTTCCTGTTTCGGCGCGGACCCTTTTCATTTGTGCGCGGATATCATTGGTTTACGCGCGCACTTCTCTTTTGCGTGGGATTCTTTGGTTTCTCTCGGACTCCTCCTATTTCATCGCGAAATCCTTCCTTTTGCACGAGAATCTTCTTACCATAAGAGACACACTCCTTCTTTATGCGCGTGCTCTTTTGATTTCCGCACGGTTTCTTCTTCCTATTTCGGCGTGGACTTTTTTGACTGACGCGCTGACTTTATTTTTCACGCTGTCCTATCGCACGAGTCCAAACAAAAAACCAGCCCAAAGGCTGGTTCCCTATTACTCACTCTCTTTCAAAGCATCCGCTTTGCCCATTTCGTAGGCTTCGTTCATGACTTTAGTGAATAGGTTCATGAATGGCTGGATCATTTCCATGGATAGTTCAATACCTGCTTCGTCGAGCTGCTGTTTGGCTTCTGGCAGGTATTTCATGGCGATTTGCATGAATTCCATATTTTTTTCGTTTAGCTGCATCCTGTAGTACCTCCTATGTATAGCAATTACTCGTTGGGCAGTTTGCCTGTTTTTTTGTATTTCTCTATGGCGGCGTTTAGTTCTTTTTTGAATTCTTCGTCGACGTCAGGGCTGAATTTCCCGAGTGAAATAACCTCATCCTGAAAATCGAAAGTTAAATTTCCAGATTCCAGTTCGCCTTCGTTGAATTTTTCTGCCACTAGTTCATACAAAACATCGACATGCTGAACCGTACTGGTCAGGACGACTGATTCACCCAGATCAGACTGGTCGGAAATATAGCCGATGGCGTAGAGCCCTTCCTCTTTTAGTTTCTCGATGACAGGAACATTATACCCATCTCCAGCTGGATAGACAACATCTGTCTTATTGGCAATCATTTTGTCCAAAAGAGCTATGGCTTTATTATCATTGTCCCAGTTGCCGACATATTGGATTTGCACGTTTATATCTTCATCAATTTCGCTTACACCTTGATAAAAACCTTCTACCTCCGGCTGCCATTCAAAAGCTGCGAGTATTCCTATATTATTGGTTTTCGTCATATGGCCTGCAACCATGCCCCCAAAGAATCCCATTGCATAGGCTTCAAAATTCAAGCTGGTGGTGTTGTCATTTTTGGCATCACCATTAAAACTGACAAAATGAATGTCTGGGTATTTTTTAGAAATGTTATTAAAGTATGCCGCATATTCATTGCCATGTCCAAAAATAAGGTTTACACCTTTTTGATCAAACTCTTTAACAGCTCTTTCAACAACCATCTCAGAATTCATGCCCTCTTTATAATAAACCTCCACATTATAATGGGATTGAATCTTTAACATGCCTTTATAGCCTTTGGTCCCCCATACCTGATCATTGACGGTATCGGGCACTAATAATCCAGCTTTTTCAAGTTTTCCTGTAGACATAGCTTGTCTGCAGGAGGCCAATAAAAGAAGGCACAAAAGAAGGATCCCGAATTTCACTAATGTCTTATGCATCTCCTTTTTCTCCGCCTCTCTGTCTTTCACTTCATACTAATGGTATGACCGGTTTATTTTACCAGACTAATTCAATTCTACCTTGTCTATATGTTAATTGAAAAGTTTTTTTTCTACTTTACAAACCATCCGGGCTCTCTATAGAAAGAATATGGCTTCTTTGTTTCTCAAGACCTTCGGAGAATTTCACAGAACACACAATCGCTTTTTCAATTACTTTTCCTTTTGCCAGATCGGGAGTGTGCCAATTTTCATTATAGGCAAGTGAAAGGTATTCTGCACATTTTTGCCAATGCCCAGTGACGCTGCTCATTAAAAGGCAGGATTCTCCTAAAGGCTTATCTGCACAATCCGATAAGAAACAAATAAGATCCTCAATGAAAATAGCGTCATGTATCCATTCCCTTTCATTTATCCTTACTCTTTTTCCATTGGCAAGAGCCTGGTGAAAGCTAAATTCCTTTGGCTGCCAAGGACCGTATATGACAGGCATGTAAAAGCATGAAACTGAAATATTGTTTTCTCTAAGGATTTCAATAACATCTTCCAAGCGGCTGTGTGTTCTGCTGATGTCTTTAAGCCACTGAATAGGGAGAAGGAATGCAATTTTCACTTGCTGGTCCTTGAATTCGGACAAGTTTTTTAAAAGAAATTCCTCAATAAGCTCCTTCTCCCTTAAAGAGGCGAGCTCATTCTTTATATATAAATCGTATATATCTATAAAAATTGCATCATTTTTTATTATTTCTCTTTTAGAATTAATCCATGATGAATAGTTTTTTTCATAGAAGTTGGCATTCCGTCCGATTGCCAGGCGTTTTTCGTTGATTAAAGCATCTTCTTTATCCTTATTGAAATGAATTCCATCTATCTCACAGCCCTGTTCAAGCAGATGCTTGCACAGGCTGAATCCTATAAATTCAAACGTCCCTACTATTACCGCCCTGTCCATTTTCACTCCTCCTTAGAAGCATATTAATGTATACTATGCTTCAGGGATTGTCTTTATTTCTTTACGGAATGGCAGCAGATTTTTATAGAACTTTTTCATATTTTCTAAAGAAGTTTGTCATTTGAGAAGACATTCGCTGTTTTTTATCTGGAAGGATATAAAACACAGAGATAGGGCTATTTTCATTTTCCCATTGTATCGATCGTTTCTTTAAATAATCTGATTGCTTGTAAGCTCTTCCGCCCGCCAGTACCTGAATGATTCTGACTGGCACTTTAAGGCCCGTTGTTAGGTTTTTTTCATGCCTGCTGAGCAGATCCGCTATTTTATCCGTTTCTATTTCATATGAAACTGCCAGTTCTTTTAATAGTTTCTTGTAAAAAAATTTATGCTCTTTTTCCTGTTCAAGATGGTGCTTTAGTGAAAGGATAGGATTGATTAATACGGCTGAACGGATTAAATCGCTCATTTCATGCAATAATCTAAGGGCTACCAATGCTCCCATGCCCTCAGCAATAATATGGATCTTTTCGTTAATAATTTCCGTTCGCAGAATATGTTCATACAAGCATTTAGCCTTATCGACAGCTTGATCGTTCCCCCAGTTCCTCCCATAAAGATTTGAATAAAAAATCGTATAGCCATCTTCCCTGAGCTTCTTAATTAATGAATATTTCCCTTCATTTTGAGTCCAAAAACTGCAGTTTCTGTCAACAAAGTGCCGATCATCCCCAATAATCAGGATACCGAAACCACTAGGTTTATCTGGGTAATGAATCATGCACCATTCTGTATCCAGCTGGAAGTTCCGGCTTTCCATAGTAAAACTCCTTTGCAAGTTTGTTCATAATAATGTATGTGAGTAAAATTAAAATGAATGGGGGATTTGCCTAGTTCTAGACAAGTTCATTATGAAGCAGGATGTATCCAATCAGAGAGCTGAAAAGTACATGTATAGGATGTAAAAATAAATTTATTTCTTTAATAGCTTATGCTAATATGAAAAGGGATTAATTATGTTAGAGGTGAAATAGATGAGATTCTTTTGGACATTCTTCTGGACTTTCCTTCTTGTTCAAATGTTAACGTACGTAGTTTCTTCAATGCTTGGAGCGCCATACGATTTTGTAACCGGCTCCATTCTGGCGGTTGGGACAAGTGTTTTAATTTTTGTTGTCGCTTCCATCATTCCTGAAGGTCCTGTTGAGAAAGAAGGACTTCATTAATCTGCTGCTTATGCAGGAAATGAAAAGAGTCATCCTGATTGATTCAGGATGATTCTTTTCATTTGTTCCCTATTTTATCAGCAGTTCCATTTTGCCGTTATCTGCGGATATGACAACTTCACTGTAATCCTTAATTTCACCTGCGATTATTTTGCGGGCTAGTGCTGTTTCAACGTTCCTTTGGATAAAGCGCTTGAGCGGCCTTGCTCCATAGACGGGATCAAATCCGTTTTCTGCAATATATTCTTTGGCATTATCATTTATACTCAACTTAATATGCTGATCGGATAATCTTGCTTGAAGCTGAGTAATTAATTTTAAAACAATACTCTTTATCTCATTAAGAGCTAAAGGCTTAAACAGAATAATTTCGTCCACTCTGTTCAGAAATTCTGGACGGAAATGGCTCCGCAGCTGTCCAAGTACATTGTCTCTTGTTTCTTCGGATATATCTTCACCAGGAGAACGTTCCAGAAGAAAATGGGAGCCAATATTGGAAGTCATAATGATAACCGTATTTTTAAAATCAACCGTGCGGCCCTTTGAGTCAGTGATTCTTCCATCATCAAGCATCTGCAGGAGGATATTGAATACTTCAGGATGGGCTTTTTCAATTTCATCAAGCAGGATTACTGAGTATGGCTTCCTTCTTACAGCTTCTGTCAGCTGACCGCCTTCCTCATACCCTACATACCCCGGAGGAGCACCAATCAATCTTGATACAGCATGTTTTTCCATATATTCGGACATATCAATTCTGATTATTTGTTCTTCACTATCGAATAGTGACTGTGCAAGTGCCTTAGCTAATTCTGTTTTGCCTACCCCAGTTGGGCCCAGAAAGATGAAAGAGCCAATAGGGCGGTTCGGATCTTTAATTCCTGCCCTTGCCCTAAGGACAGCATCTGACACAAACTGCACAGCTTCATCCTGGCCAATCACTCTTTCGTGAAGAATGCTTTCAAGGCGAAGCAGCTTTTCACGTTCACCTTCAACAAGTTTAACTACTGGAATACCTGTCCACCTTGCCACAATGCCGGCAATTTCTTCTTCTGTGACTTCTTCTCTCAGCAGCCGGTCCCCTTGATTCTCGTTAACAGCACTTTCAAGATTTTTCAATTCCTTTTCCAAAGAAGGGATTCTTCCATGACGCAGTTCTGCAGCTTTATTCAAGTCATAATTATTTTCCGCTTCTTCCAGCTCACGGCGCATTTTCTCAAGCTGCTCCCGTTTTTCCTGAACTTTCTGGATTCCTTCTTTTTCAAGCTGCCATTTTGCTTTCATGCTGTTAGCCTGGTCTTTTAATTCAGCCAGTTCTTTTTGCAGGTCTGCAAGTCTCTGCTTGCTTCCTTCATCACTCTCTTTTCGTAATGCTGCTTCTTCTATCTCAAGCTGCATGACTCTTCTTGTAACTTCATCCAACTCTGATGGCATTGAATCGATTTCAGTCCTGATCATGGCACAAGCTTCGTCAACCAAGTCAATTGCTTTATCAGGAAGGTACCGGTCTGTAATATACCTGTCTGACAAGGTTGCGGCAGCCACTATAGCCCGATCGTGGATATTGACTCCATGATGGATTTCAAAGCGCTCCTTCAGCCCTCTGAGAATTGAGATTGTATCCTCTACATCCGGCTCCTGTACCAATACCTGCTGAAAACGCCGTTCCAGGGCTGGATCTTTTTCGATATACTTGCGGTGTTCCTCAAGTGTGGTAGCTCCTATACAGTGCAGTTCCCCTCTTGCAAGCATAGGCTTCAGCATATTCCCTGCATCCATTGCGCCTTCTGTCTTGCCCGCTCCAACAATGGTATGAAGTTCGTCTATAAAAAGAAGAACTCTGCCTTCGCTTTTCTTAACCTCATTTAATACAGCTTTCAATCTTTCCTCGAATTCACCCCGGAATTTGGCCCCGGCAATTAAAGCGCTCATATCAAGGGCAAAAATGGTTTTATCCTTGAGGCCCTCAGGCACGTCTTTACGTACAATTCTTTGTGCCAATCCTTCGACAATAGCTGTCTTTCCTACCCCAGGTTCGCCTATTAAAACTGGATTATTTTTGGTTTTCCTTGAAAGGATGCGAATGACATGCCTGATTTCACTATCACGGCCAATTACAGGATCAACTTTCCCCTGTTTCACCTCTGCAACAAGATCTCGTCCATATTTTTTTAAAGCCTCATATGTTGATTCCGGATTTTGCGATGTCACCCTCTGATTCCCCCTAATCTCCTTAATCGACTGCTCCACTATTTCTTTATTGATTCCATATGACTTTAAAACTGCTGCCGTTTCGGTTTCCGCTGCTGCAGCAGCCATGAAAACATGCTCAACTGACATGAAATCATCCTGATAGATCTTCATATATTTTTCTGCTTCCGCCAGCAGCCGCTGCAGTTTACCGGTTATATACAATTTTCCTTGTTCCGTTCCTGAACCAGACACTTGCGGTTTTTTCCTCAATGCTTCATGCATTTTATTATTAAAAGAATCAGCCGGTATCTGCATTTTTGACAGTATTAATGATATCAGGCTGTTTTCCTGCCCCATTAAAGCCAGGAACAAATGTGCTTCATCCACCTCCTGATGCTGCTCGCGTATGGCTATGGACTGTGCATTTAATAACCCTTCCTGAAGCCGCTCTGTCATTCGATTTAAATCCACTGTGCAACCTCCTTTTTGACCTTATTTGACCTTTTGATTTTATTATAAGCCAATCTTTTCATATGTAAAGTTTCCAGCATTTTATTCTAAGTCTAAAAAGCCATCCGCAATTGGGATGGCTCTATTTTTTATACTAATTCCCTATCTTCTTTATCAATAATCAAAATCAAGGCTTTCTTTTATACGTCCATAGCCGGTTATGATTGGATGTTTCCGGAAATTGGTCCCCAGCTCTCATTTTAAGCATTTGAGGATTATTGACATTACTTCCCGTTTCGCCAATTTCTATATAAATTCCATTATTAGGCGCTTTCTGGCCAGGCTTAAATTGTCTGTTTTGCCCCATGCTGAATACCTCCTTTAATCGTAAATCACTTATTATTATTTCCACTCTTGCATCTCTCATGAGGGAAACTATTGGCATCGCACAAAAGCAAGAAGGGGATATCACTTTACTCTGCTGTCCTTTTTATAGTTAAATGGGGGGGTATTAGATTTCATTATGGAGGATTTTACTTGTGACTGATTTTCTGACATTGCTTAAATACTTCTTTTTGGGATTATTTCAGGGATTTACAGAGCCTATTCCCATTTCATCGAGCGGGCATCTGGAGATTGCCCAGCACTTTTTCGGGCTTGACATTAAAGGCCTTAGCTTTGCCCTCCTTGTAAATACAGCCTCATTATTAGCTGTGCTGCTTATATACAAGGAAGATATTATGAGACTCATCCGAAATGGCCTTGCCTACATTACAACCAAAGATAAACAGGCCGAATCAGACTTTCGGTTTATCATTTACTTGATTATTGGGACCATTCCCGCAGGTGTCATCGGGATTTTGTTCGAGGATTTTATCGATATGCACCTTGCCAATATAAAAACAGTTGGGATTACTCTTATCGTCACAGGACTTGCACTGTGGCTGATCCGTAATTTACGCGGACGGAAAAATGATGCTGAATTATCTTATAAGGATGCAATCATAGTAGGACTTGCACAGGCAGTTGCCCTGATACCGGGAATCAGCCGTTCCGGTGCCACTATTGTAGCCGCAATGGGGCTCGGGATGAAACAGGAAACCGCTCTAAGGTTTTCTTTCCTTTTATATATCCCGGTAAGCGCAGGCGGAATGATTCTTGGTTTTAATGACATATTAACGGATCCCAATTTATCTGAATATGCTTTGCCCTATACAGTTGCCTTTGTTGCCTCACTGGCTGCATCTTACTTCTCTTTAAAATGGTTTATGAATATTATGGCTAAAGGGAACCTGAAGTATTTTGCAATTTACTGTTTTATTGTTGGACCGCTGGTTTATTTCCTATCTTAATAAAAAAGCCTTCTCTGCGCTGAGAAGGCTTTTCCATTATAGTATCTCTGAAAGAATGGCTTTTTGAACATGAAGTCTGTTTCCAGCCTGCTGAAAGACAGCAGAATTGTTTCCATCAATGACCCCCGCTGTAACTTCCTCACCCCGATGGGCAGGCAGGCAATGCAAAAAGACATAATCTTTTTTGGCTTTTTGGACAAGATATTCATTAACCTGATAATCAGCAAAGTCTTTCAGCCTCTGTTCATTCTCTGCTTCCTGACCCATGCTCGTCCAGACATCTGTATAGATGGCATCGGCATTAGCAACCGCTTCTTCAGGTTTAGACGTTATCACTACCTTTGAACCGCTTTGTCCGGCAAACTCTTGTGATTGCTGGAGAACAGATTTATCTGGCTCATACCCTGCAGGACAGGCAATCGTGATATTTACCCCCATCTTGGCAGAAGCAATCATTAAAGAATGGGCCACATTATTGCCATCGCCTACATATACCAGGTTTTGCCCTTTTAACTCCCCATTTTTCTCTTCGATTGTAAGCAGATCGGCAAGAGCCTGGCACGGATGATAAAGATCGGTCAAGCCGTTAATGACCGGTATGTCCGCATGATGAGCCAGTTCCTGGATCTTCGTATGGGAGAAAGTGCGGATCATAATCGCATCAACATACTGTGAAAGCACTTTAGCTGTATCCGCAATGCTTTCACCTCTTCCAAGCTGCAGGTCCTGGCTGTTTAAATATAAGGCATGGCCCCCAAGCTGCAGCATACCTGCCTCAAAGGAAATTCTTGTACGTGTTGATGACTTTTCAAAAATCATCCCAAGAATTTTGCCTTTTAGGATGGATGTTTCTGCACCCTGCAGATGGGCTTCTTTTAATTGCTTTGCTTTTTCCAGCAGACTCTTAATCTCCTCTGATGAAAAGTCTGCAAGTGTTAGAAAGTCTTTTCCTTTTATATTTATACTGTTATCAGCAGCCTGAATTGAAATCATAGGACGCCCACTTCCTTTTCTCCAGTATTATTTTTAATGCCCTGCCAATCTTCAATGGATTTAACATCCCACTCGCCAGCAGACATTGATTTTAATAATGCAATAAGCGTTTCTTTTTCGCTGAAAGTCAAAATTCTGTTTTTGGTTCCCATTTCTCTCATTCTTTTATCTTCTTCACTTATGCCAGGATTATATAAGGCGAAGGTTTCCTGGGCACTCCAATCCATATTGTCTTGAGTCAGAAAAACAGGCACTACTTTAGCCTTATTAATATAATGAGTTAATTCTTCTGTTTCTGGAGAGTTTGCAATTACGACACATTTGCCTTTAGCACCATTTAAACCAGCATGGAAAGACTTTCTGATTGCTGCCTCAAAATTTGGTGCAAGTGAAATGGCCTCTCCAGTTGATTTCATTTCAGGACCCACTTTGCTGTCCAATCCCTTTAAGGCATAATTAGAGAAAACCGGGAATTTCACACATACAAATGGGAGTTTTGCAGCAGCCGGAATTTCATCTTTCGACAAACTATATTTCCCAAGCAATATTTTTGTCGCAATCTCCACCAGCTGTACGCCTGTGACCTTGCTGATAATTGGTACAGTTCTGCTTGCACGAGGGTTTATTTCAAGAATAAATACCTCTTCGCCATTAACGATATACTGAATATTCATGAGTCCTTTATACCGGAGCTTTTGCACAATGGCTTTTGCATAGGCTAGCATTTTCTTCTGCACAGTTTCTGAAAGATTTTGCGGGGGGAGAACGGACATGCTGTCGCCAGAGTGAACACCCGTTTTTTCAATATGCTCCATAATTGCAGGTGCACAGATATGATTTCCGTCTGCTGCCAGATCAAGCTCAGCTTCTGAAGCATGCACGAATTGATCAATTAAAATCGGATAAGGGACATCACTTTTCTCCAAATAACCCTCCAGCTCAACTGGTGAAGAAATACGTTCCATTCCTCTGCCTCCAATAACATAGGATGGGCGGACAAGAATCGGGAATCCAATGTTTTCAGCTGCTTCTTTTAGCTCTGCTTCTGAGTGGACAACATCTCCCTTTATCCTCGGGATATTCAAATCATCCAATAGCTGATAAAAAAGCTTCCGATCCTCTAATGCATCAATGGTATTTGAGTCAGTTCCGAGCAGGGTAACACCATAACTTTCAAGTTCGGATGCCAGATTCAGAGCTGTCTGCCCGCCAAGCTGCACAATGGCTTCTGAAATCCCTTCTGCTTCAATCACATTTAAGATATCCTCAAGAATTAGCGGTTCAAAATAAAGCCTGTCAGCGGTTGTAAAATCCGTGCTTACAGTTTCAGGGTTATTATTGATCATGATTGTCTCGACGCCTTCATCCCTCAGAGCAAATACTCCCTGGACGGAGCAATAATCAAATTCAATGCCCTGGCCAATTCTGATGGGGCCGCTTCCGATAATCAGGACTTTCCTCTTATCACTCTTTACTTGTTCATTTTCGCCAAAATAACTGGAGTAATAATAATTTGATTGTGCTTCGAATTCAGCTGCACATGTGTCAACCATTTTATAGGCAGGAAGAATGCCAGCCTTTTTGCGTTTGTCCCTGACTGCTTTCTCCGCAACTTTCCATTCCAATGCAAGAAACTTATCACTGAAACCCTTTTCCTTAAATAGCTGCAGCTCTTCATTTGTTGCTTCATCAAGTGTTAAAGCAGAAATTTGTCTTTCCAGCTCTACCATTTCATTGAGTATATTGAGATAGAAATAATCAATTTTTGTGATATAGTGTAAAGCTTCCAATGAGTAATTTCTACGGATTAATTCAATCACGGTAAAAAATCTTTCATCAGTCTGCTTTAACAGCAGTTCCTCAAGTGAGGAAATCGATTTAGCTGATAAGCCAGGTGATTTCAAATCATTTCCCTTCACTTCAAGTGAATGGATTGCCTTTAAGAGAGCCCGTTCCAGATTCCGGTCAATGCCCATTACTTCTCCGGTTGCTTTCATCTGCGTTCCTAGTTTGCGGTCTGCTGAAGGAAATTTATCAAAAGGCCATTTTGGAAACTTAACGATGACATAATCCAGAGCTGGTTCAAAGCTTGCGAAAGTATCTCCTGTTACAGGGTTGATAATTTCCGATAAGGTATACCCGACGGCAAGCTTTGCAGCCATTCTGGCAATTGGATAGCCTGTTGCTTTGGAAGCAAGGGCAGATGACCTGCTGACTCTGGGATTTACTTCAATCAAGTAATAATTCTTGCTATGCGGATCAAGGGCAAACTGAATGTTGCACCCTCCAATAATGCCAAGCTCTGAAATGATCTTAATTGATGCTGATCTCAGCATCTGATACTCATCATCTGTTAAGGTTTGTGAAGGTGCCACAACAATTGAATCACCGGTATGAACCCCAACGGGATCAATATTTTCCATATTGCAAATAGTGATGCACGTATTCTGTGAATCCCGCATGACCTCGTATTCTATTTCCTTAAATCCTGCTATGCTTTTTTCAACAAGGCATTGGCTGATCGCACTCTCTTTTAAGCCGCCCTGGACCAGAGAGGTCAGTTCATCAAAATCTCCTGCTATGCCTCCGCCTGTTCCGCCAAGAGTATAAGCTGGACGGACGATAATAGGAAATCCAATTTCGCGGGCAAATTGGATGGCTTCATTTACTTCATGGACAATGATGCTTTCGGGAACAGGTTCGTTAAGCTCGTTCATCAGCTTACGAAAAGCTTCCCGGTCTTCACCTTTCTTAATGGATTCAATGCTGCTGCCCAAAAGCTTCACTCCATAATGTTCGAGCACACCTGATTCACTCAGTTTAAAAGCAAGATTCAAGCCTGTCTGGCCTCCCAGGGTGGCAAGCAGGCCATCGGGACGTTCTTTCTTTATAATCTTCTCAAGGCTGTCAGCTGTCATCGGTTCAAAGTAGACTTTGTCTGCAAAAGCTTTGTCAGACATAATGGTAGCCGGATTGTTATTAACAAGGATAACCTTATAGCCTTCTTCCTTTAATGCTGCGCAGGCCTGTGTTCCTGCGTAATCAAATTCTGCCGCCTGCCCGATGACAATCGGGCCGGAGCCGATTACTAATATGGATTGGATGCTGGTGTCTTTAGGCATAAGCGAAAACTCTCCTATTCTCCTCTTGAATCATGTTCTTAAACTCATCAAAAATATAATCACCATCTGCAGGTCCCGGATGGGCTTCCGGGTGGAATTGCACCGTATGGATTGGCAGGACCTTATGCATTAGTCCCTCAATTGACTGGTCATGAAGGTTTACATAGCGGGTTTTAAACCCTGTATCTTTTATGCTTTCTTCATCAACCACATAGCTATGATTTTGTGATGACATATAGACTGTACCCTTCTTCATGTCCGCAATCGGGTGGTTGGCACCCCTATGGCCAAAGGACAGTTTTTTTGTGTTGCCTCCAAATGCTAAAGCAGCCAGCTGGTGTCCAAGACAAATTCCCAATGCCGGGTACTGCTCCAGCACCCTTTTTAATTCCGGGAGGATGCTTTTTAATTCTTTAGGATCTCCAGGCCCGTTTGAAAGCACTACACCGTCTGGATTTAGTTTTTTTATCTGTTCAAAACTTGTGTTGTAAGGAACAGATGTAACCCTGCACGCTCTTTTCAGCAAGGAATCCACAATTGACTTTTTAGCGCCAAAATCGATGACAACTATATGAATGCTTCCCTCTCCAAAACACTCCATAGTTTGCGAAGATACTTTACAAACTTTTTCATCCTTTGGAAGCAGCAATCCGGCGGGTGCCGTTTCCGAAGAAGATATTTTTGCCGGCATGCTGCCTTCTGAACGTATTTTCTTTACAATTGATCGGGTATCCATATGCCCTAATAATGGAATATTCCATTTATGAAGGTATTCCTGAAGCGAATAAGCCGATTTGTAATGCGAAGGATTTCTGCTTCCTTCATAAACAATAACCCCTGCCACATGAGGTTTCTTGCTCTCAAAATCAGACTCATTTATTCCGTAGTTTCCAATTAAAGGATACGTAAACACAATAATTTGGTCCTTATAAGAAGGATCTGTCAATACTTCCTGGTAGCCTGTCATTCCTGTAAAAAAAACGATTTCCCCTTCTATATCCTTTTCAGGCTTATCCGTCAGCCATTGGCCCTTATAGGAATGGCCGCTATTTAAATGAAGGTATCCTTCCATTATCAACACCTCGAAGCTATCTGTATATTTATATAACTGTTTTAATTTTTATTCATACACTTGAAAAATAATACAGCTTAAACAGCTGATTTTGAAAATTCCTTTAGTGTGGATTGCAGAATTTGAACCGCTTCATCTATTTCAGATTTTGATGCTGTCAGCGGAGGCAGCAGCCGCAATACATTTTCCCCTGCAGGCAAAGCCAGCAAGCAATTGGCTCTTAATTCCTTTAACAAAGATGGAAGGGGGATATCTGATTCAATACCGACCATCAAACCAAGATAGCGAAGCTCCTTAACAGCTGCAATCTGTTCAAGCGATCCTGCCAATTTGTCAGCAAGATATACACTCTTTTCCTGAACTTCCTGTAAAAAATCATCATCAAATACTGTCTTCATTGTAGCAATAGCTGCTGCAATGCTGATCGGGTTCCCGCCGAATGTTGATCCATGGCTTCCTGGCCCAAATACTTCTTCTAATGCTCTTTTTCCAATCACAGCGCCTATTGGCAATCCGCTTCCCAGGCCTTTAGCAGCGGTTACGATATCGGGATTAAGGTCAAAATGCTGAAATCCAAAGGCTTTGCCCGTTCTGCCTATGCCGGTCTGAATTTCATCTACAATCAGCAGCGCTCCATATTCTTTGCAAAGTTCCTCAGTTTTTGTAAGAAACTCCTGATTCCCAATGTGAATCCCGCCTTCACCCTGTACAATTTCCAGCATTACGGCC
The DNA here is from genome assembly GCF_004366035.1 of Cytobacillus oceanisediminis. Lineage (GTDB taxonomy): Bacteria > Bacillota > Bacilli > Bacillales > Cytobacillaceae > Cytobacillus > Cytobacillus oceanisediminis_C. The sequence continues at coordinate 224,662 of NZ_SOEE01000007.1, read as the reverse complement.
GCTGTTTCCTCGTCAATCTCTTCCTTCAACGCATTAATATCGTTAAAAGGAACATACTTAAAAGTCTCAAGCATGGAACCATAGCCTTTTTTAATTTTTTCCTGGCCCGTTGCAGCCATAGTGGCAAAGGTTCTCCCGTGGAATGATTGCTGAAAGGTAATGATTTTTTTCCGTTTCGAAGCTTTTCTTGCAAGCTTAATCGCTGCTTCATTTGCTTCCGCTCCGCTGTTGGCAAAGAATACAAGGTCCATGCCCGCAGCTTCAGAGAGAGTCTTTGCAGCATCCTCCTGCTGATTCTGTTCGAATAAATTTGAAACGTGCCAGAATTTATCCAGCTGTTCATTGATTGATTTTTGTACAGCTGCCGGACGGTGGCCAAGATTGCATACCCCTATTCCTGAGGTGAAGTCCAAATAACGCTTCCCATTTTTATCAAAAAGATAGCTTCCTTCTGCTTTTTCCGGCTCTACGTCCCACCGGGCATACGTTGGAAATAGATTACTCAAGTTAAGACCTCCTTCTTGGCAGATACATTCGTACCGAACCAAATCCCTTCCTCATAAAACTTTTCTTTTCCTGATACAATCATTACGCTATTTAACCCTTTGCTGATTAGGTTCAAGGCAGAGGTAACCTTTGGAATCATTCCGCCTGTAATTTTTTTATCGTTAATATGCTGTTCAATTTCATCCGCGTCAAGCTGAGGAGAGAGGTTACCGTCAATGAAAATTCCTTTTACATCCGTTACAAAGATACAATGTTCAGCTTTAATGGCATTGGCAACGGCCGCCGCCGCATAGTCGGCATTAATATTCAATTTCGTGCCGCCTTCTGCAGCCCCAATTGGAGTAATGACAGGGATCAGGTCTTCGTTAAATAACATTTCCAGTACCGACTGATTAACTGCCGTTATTTCGCCAACCAGTCCAAGCTCATCCTGATTGATAAATTCTGCCTTTAGTAATCCCGCATCACTGCCATTTACGCCAAACCCTCTCAAACCATGCAGTTCGATCATTGAGGTAAGTTTGCGGTTGGATTGTCCTGACAAAACCATCTCTGCTACCTCCAAGACTTCCGGAGTCGTTTTTCTTAGCCCATTAACAAATTCATGAGGGATATTATAAAGTTCAAGCATGCTGTTAATTGCCGGGCCTCCTCCATGAACGAAAACAATCTGGTATTCTTCCTTCTTCAACTCTAAAAGACTATCAAAGAAAGCTTCACCCAGCTCTTCCATTACACTGCCCCCGCACTTAATGACTATACTTTTCAATTGGCATCCCCCTCAGGTACGATAACTTGCATTGATTTTGACATAATCATAGGATAAGTCACATCCCCAGGCTTTCCCTTTGCCTGCTCCCTGATGAAGATCCACAGTAATCTGAATGGCGGCATTGGATAAGTACTCTTTTGCATCTTTTTCAGAAAATGCCAGTGGAACACTATTTTTCAGCATGACTATAGGTCCAATTGCGATATCTACCGAAGAAGGATTAAGAGCTGGCTGGCTTTGTCCGATAGCCCCGATAATCCTGCCCCAATTGGCATCCGCTCCATATATAGCAGTTTTAACAAGATTCGATCCGACAATCTGTTTAGCAATCATTCTTGCATCGTCATCCGTTTTTGTCCCCGATACCTCCACTTCTATCAGCTTTGTTGCTCCCTCACCATCTTTTGCAATCTGTTTAGCAAGACTTTCACTTGTTTGAGAAAGCATCTGTATAAAAACATCCCAATCTGGATGATCCGGCGAAAGTTTATTTATACCGCTTGTTCCATTAGCCATGACCATTACCATATCATTAGTTGAGGTATCTCCATCAACGGTTATCTGATTGAACGTTCGATCGGTAACCTGTTTTAAGGTAGATTGCAAATCGCTGCAGTCTATATTTGCATCTGTAGTGATAAACGCAAGCATGGTTGCCATATTGGGATGAATCATTCCAGACCCCTTTGCCGATCCGCCCATAGTAACGGTTTTCCCATCGATTACTGCCGAATAGCAGCATTTCTTCATCACTAAATCCGTTGTTAATATGGCTGTTTGAAAATCCTCTGAGTGTAATGCCTCATTGCCGGGATTCAGCATCTTAATGCCCTCTTCTATCTTATCCATCTGCATATACTCCCCAATGACACCAGTGGAGGCAACCGCCACATGCTGTTCCTTTAAATTGAATTTATCTGCAGCTGATTTTCTCATTTGATAGGCGTCCTTTAGCCCCTGGTCCCCTGTACAGGCATTGGCACATGCACTATTTACAATGACAGCCTGAATGATGCCTTCCGCTGCAATGCTTTCCTGTGTAACTTTTAGAGGGGCAGCCTGAAAATGGCTTGTTGTATAGACAGCTGCACATTGTGCAGGAGTATCGCTCAATATAATTCCCAGGTCCTTTTTTGAATAGCGCAGCCCTGCATGTACGCCAGCTGCTGTAAATCCTTTCGGTGTTATGATGCTTCCTGTCGGCAGTTCGGTTACTTCAGTTTGAGATACTAATTGCATTTATCTTTCCTCCTTATGGATAGAGCGGAACAAATCCGAGACCCGCTGATTCATCCAATCCGCTCATAATATTGGCATTTTGTACAGCCTGCCCGGCAGCACCCTTCATTAAATTATCAATCACTGAAACTATTGTCAGTCTGCCCGTTCTGGAATCCACATGGACACCTATATCGCAAAAATTAGAGCCTGCCACCTCTTTAACGGAAGGGAATGAATTTTCAGGACGAATTCGAATAAATGGCTGTTTTTCATAGACTGATTGATAAAGTTCAAGAATTTGAGAAGATGTGTAATCTTTTGTCAGCTGAACATAGCTGGTTGTCATAATGCCTCTTGTAATAGGAAGAAGATGGGTCGTAAATGTGATCGGCTTTAGAGCGGAATTCCATTTCATCAGCTGCTGCTCGATCTCAGGTGTATGCTGATGCTGGTTTACCTTATAAACACGCAGGTTTTCATTAGCTTCTGCATAGCTAGTTGATCTCGAAAGCGCCCTTCCTGCCCCTGACACGCCGGATTTTGCATCGACAACAATGCTATCGGGTTTTATTAAATTTTCTTTTACAACTGGTGCAAGGCTTAGCAGAGCAGCTGTTGGATAGCATCCAGGATTAGATATGATTTCTGCAGAAGCTATTTCGTCATGATGCCACTCAGGAAGCCCATATACTGCTTTTTCTACGAGAGATTCGTTTGCAGGAGCGTGTTTATACCACTCCAGATAGGCTTGAGCTGGGATTCGAAGATCACCGGAAAGGTCAATTACCTTTATATTCTTGCCTGAAAAATTTTCAGCAAGTTTCCCTGATACTCCAGATGGTGTAGCCAGAAAAACAATATCAGACTGATCTGCTATTTGAACTGAATCAATCCCCTGTAAGTTCTTGTCAATGATTTCATATAGATGGGGATATTCATTCCAAATGGGGAGATCTTCTTTCGTTGAATGAATCGATTTAATTTTAAATTCCGGATGCTGTTTAAGGATACGGAGCAATTCCGCACCCCCATATCCGGTTGTTCCGATAATTGAAACGTTCATAATTGCTCCTTCCACACTCTATTGTATATTTAATCATTTATATACATATTTATGAATTTGTGTTTCTCTTATTATAGAAACTGAAAGAAAAAAATGCAACCTATTTTACTGAAGTTTTAAAGATTTCTAATATTTATTTTTACTCGGCACAGCTAAATAACATTTCTGAACAAATTGAAAAACCGGCCTTGTCAGGCCGGTCTTTAATTATAAATGGCAAGTAATAACATGAAAAAGAATATGGCTGCATTCGCAATTTCATATATCCCAATTTTTTTAGGTGTAAATGATTTCCCATAAAATGCAATGGACCGAAAAAGGCTGGGAAGAAACGCTGCAGATACAATCCAACCACCTGCGGGCAGCCAGAGAATCGGTACCGCAGCATGAAAGATCCACGAAATCCATTTGTAGGAAATGTTTTTCTTTTCCCTGATCATTGATTTTACATAGAAGGTGCTTCCGGCAAAAAATAAAATGGAAGCTACAAATACTGTCCAGGCCAGCGGTGTAATTTCCCCATACGGCAAGTAGCTGCTCGCAAGGCCTGCTGTTGAAAAGGCACAAATGGCACTAAAATCGTTACCCAATGCCCTATCTCTGTTATTGGACGAATAGCGCGCATTAATGATAAAAAAAGGAATCATAAGAAGTCCAAATATGATAATCGAAGGCCTTGCCATTATAGGAAATAATAGCAGTAAAATAGCCGGAACCAGATAAATAATAACCCACTTTTCATAAAAAGCTATCTTTTTTCTTTTAAATAGAAGAAGGCCCGGATAAGTAGCCAGATATAATAAAATCCATCCTAAAAAAAATGGGATATGAGACCAAATAATATCAGATGCAGCCGCTCCGAGCCAAAATGGCAGGATCAGCATCGCCCAGGCTCCATGCTGTTTTGGCATAAATAACTTCACCTATATAATACCTCCCCGCTGCTTTCTGCCAATAATATATAATTTTCGCGGTAAATAATAAGTGAAGATTATCACTGGTAAACAATATCGCCACAAAACGTTCAACTTTTTTGAGAATTATTAAAAACAGCCTAAAATAGAATGGGCTGTTTTGCATAATCTTATTTCCTTTTCTTACTTTCGCTCACTAAATACTCAATAATCCAATCAGTACCTATTGGATCATGGATGCTGAAAAACGGAGTGTCCAAATCTGCAGCCTTGTGCTTAATCAATTTATCTTCCCAGGAGAAGAGTGCACAGATATTTGTCAGTTCCTCCATAAGGTACATATCTTCATCACTTCTGAGCAGGAGTGCTTTTGGATATGAAGCCTTTTTATGACCTTCTATAAGCACAACGTCAGGATGCAGCTGCATGGCAATCTTAATTTGCTCGTCCAGGCTCCAGCTTTTCTTCTCAGCTTGTAAAAGCAGTCTGCCTCCACCTTCAACAATTGAAGCAGCTGCTCCTGATTCAATATGATTGCTGGAATCCTTTCCTTCTGGGGTTTCGGGTTTGCCGCCATGACCATGATGCTTAATGGTAACGGCAGAAAGGCCATTTCTTTTTAATCCGGAAATTATTTTGCTTACCAATGTTGTTTTTCCGCTGTTTTGATAGCCGGATACCTGAAAAATAACAGCTTTACTTACCATGGCCATTCGCTTCCTTCATGGTCCTCAAGCAAAAGCACCTCAACAATGTCGCCCTTGCCATAGCCTCTGGTTCCGCCAGGCAGAATCATTAGTGAATTCGCGCCAGCGAGACTCATTACAATGTTTGATTTATCCACTCCGCTTGGCGCCGCAACAAGTCTGCCTCCTGAATAATTCACAGCTGTCCGGACAAATCGTGTAAATGGGTTTGCTTTTGGAAACTCTGCCACGAGTTCTGCTGTTTCTTTTCTTAAATGCGGTTTCTCAGAGAACAGCATTTTCCGGATGATCGGTCTTGCAAAAAGCTCAAACCCGACATAGCAGGCAGAAGGATTTCCGGATAGTCCAAACAGCAGCTTCCCTTCATGCTGGGCAACTGTAGTCACACTGCCGGGCCGCATCGCAACTTTATTGAAAAGGATCTCTGCACCAAGCTTTTCATAAATGCCCGGCAGATAATCAAAATCGCCAACAGATACACCGCCCGTAGTAATCAGCATATCCACGCTGTTCAATGCTTCTTTCACAGCATTGAAACATGTATTAAATTCATCAGGGAGCTTTCCATAATAAATAACTTCCGCCCCGGCCCGTTCAATTTGGGCTGTAATCATATGGGCATTGCTGTTTCTGATTTTCCCCGGCTGCAGCGGTTCGTGTACTTCCAATAGCTCTGTACCGGTTGCAAATAATCCGAAAACAGGCTTCTTTGCAACCGGTACTTCGGCATAGCCAAAGGTAGCAAGAATAGCCTGAATTCCCGGGTTGATTTTTGTCCCCTTCTTGACCAGTGAATCTCCTTTTTTCGCATCTTCGCCCTTGAAGGAAACATTGTCTCCAGGATTATAGGAGCGTTTAATGGACATAAAATTCTTACCGTCTTCTTCATATGCTTTTGCCAGTTCAAGCATTACCACGGCATCACATTCCTCAGGCATTTGCGCACCCGTCATAATTCTCACGGCCTGGAATGGACCAATGTTTTTGGAAGTCACATGCCCCGCGCCAATGTGATCTATTACCTCAAATACTGCGGGATTTTCCATTGAAGCTTCCATTGTATCTGCTGAACGTACTGCAAATCCATCATATGGTGAGCGATCAAAATGAGGTACATCATGGGTCGCCTTTAAGTCTTCTGCCAGAAAACGGCCGTTGCTTTCATTAATGGATATGTATTCTGCACTTCCTTTTAATTGATAGGCCATGATTTTTTTTACTGCTTCCCCAACAGGAATGGGAGTTCTTTTTTCCAGCACTATATCAGCTCCTATGTACTTTTCTTAATGCCTTTTCTATTTCAATTATTATAAACGTACATGAAAACTTATAACATGACAATCATCACACATTCCTTTTTTGCATGTGCATGATTTTCATAAAAAAATTAAATAAAGGCTTGAAGTGTGATGCCCGTCACCAAATTAAAAAGGATATTCATTTATTCTAAAGATAGTTCACAAGATAGAAGGAGGAAAATTCAATGACTATACATCTTACAGAAGACCGTCTGGTAAAAGATATTGTAAACGAATTTCCAAAAACAAGTGATGTTTTTAAACGGCATCGCATCGATTTTTGCTGCGGTGGAAATATTCCGCTGGTGCGTGCAGTTTCAGAGCAGTCTGCAGATATGGAAATTCTGATTAAAGAATTGAACGAGGTTATTCAGAAGGAAAACCAAACCGATGATTTAGAGGTTTGGACAGACAGTTCTTCAGAAGACATTATTGAACATGTCATCAATCGATATCATCGTCCTCTTGAGGAGGAACTGTCACTATTAAGCCCATATGTAACAAAGGTTTCAAGAGTACATGGAGAAAGCCATAAGGAGCTATTAAAAGTCCATCAATTATTCTTTGAGCTGAAGCACGAGCTTCTTGAACATACTTCTAAAGAGGAAGAGTCAGTTTTTCCAATGCTCCTGAAGCTCGAGGACCCTCAGGTTGAAAATCGCCAAGAAATCATCAGCTATATCCGGGAGCTTGAGAAAGAGCATGATCATGCTGGTTCAATTTTAAAGGAATTAAGGGAAATTACATCAGATTATGCTCCACCTTCAGATGCATGCGGATCTTACCGTCTCGTGTATAAGCGGCTGGAAGATCTGGAAAGCCAAACCTTTATGCATGTTCACCTTGAGAATAACATTCTATTTCCACGATATATATAAACATTACGATCTGCAGCCAATAACGGCTGCAGTTTTTTTGCAGTTAAACGACAAAATAAAAAGCCTGCCCCGCTATGTCCATTTCTCATGACATAGCAAGGCATGCTTTCTTTATCCACCTATATAGGACATTTCAATTTTTTTCCTGCTGGCAATGGTTTCTTCAGTCCGTTCGTCTGAATATCTGTCTTTTCTACCTTTCCAAATATTAACAATTCGATCGGTAATTTCTTCATCCGTGGCGCCTTTTCTCATAAATCCCTTCAGATCATGCCCTTCTCCATTAAATAGGCATGTGAAAATTTGGCCGTTTGCCGACAATCTTGAACGTGTGCAGCTTGAACAGAAAGATTCAGAAACAGATGTAATAAACCCAACATCCACATCCGTGCCCTTATAACGGTATCGCTTGGCAACCTCTCCGAAATAATCCGGATCTACCGGTTCCAATAAATAGTGTTCCTTTAAAATGCTATAAATTTCTTTTTTGGTAACAACCTCGTCCATCTTCCAGCCGTTTGTACTGCCGACATCCATGTATTCAATAAAGCGGAGCTGTAAGCCGTTATCTTTACAGAACTTAGCCATCGGGACAATTTCAGAATCATTCAGGCCTTTTTTAACGACCATATTAAGCTTGACGCCCAGCCCTGCTTCTTTTGCTGCCTCGATCCCTTTAAGAACTGGTTTTACACCTACATTGCGTCCGTTTATTTTTCCAAACAGCTCATCATCCAGACTGTCAAGACTGATGTTAACCCTCACCAGTCCTGCTTCCTTTAAATCTTTCGCATGTTTGGGCAGCAATACACCATTTGTGGTAAGCCCTATATCTTTTAAGCCCTCAATGTCTGAAAGCATTTTTACAAGTTTAGGCATGTCCTTTCTCATAAGGGGTTCCCCGCCTGTTAACCTGATCTTTTCCACTCCAAGACTTACAAAGATTTTAGCCAGCCGTTCGATTTCTTCATAGCTCAGAAGTTCATTTTTTGGAAGGAAAGCAAAATCCGGCCCGAAAATTTCTGCCGGCATGCAATATTGACAGCGGAAATTACAGCGGTCAATGACAGAAATGCGAAGATCTCTTAAAGGTCTATCCAATTTATCTTTAACGATTGTTTTAGCCATTTTGTTCAACTCCATATAAAGAGTGACTTAAATAAGCTTTCTATACAGATGTATATTTTAGCCTTTCCCTTAAAATAACAGAAATAACCCAGTATCTCAAATTAAGGGCTTCTACTATTAGAACATACAATCGTTTCAATGTTAATAGGGAATTGTTTGTATAATAGCAAAGACACGCCATTTCAATAGAAAATGCCACAATAAAGACACAAAAGCCGGCAATGTTTTCACCATACAAATGATATTATTGTGAAAAAAGACAGTTGTTTTATGAAGGAGGATTAACATGGCTCGTACAGCCATTAAACCGACACATTCCATAGAGATTAAAGAGCTTCTTCATTTCGCAGACCGGCGTATGAAAACCCCTAAAGGGGCTTTCATTTTTCAAGAAGGCATGGATGCTGATGAGCTTTATATTATACTTTCAGGCAAGATACAAATCAGCAAGATAACAGCAGATGGCAGAGAACTCACCTTCAGGTTATGCGGAGAAAATGAAATTATTGGCGAGCTGACCCTATTTACCAGTGACCCTAAATATTTATTGAATGCTTTAGTTCTTGAAACTGGTGAAGTGGCTGTGATAAAAAAAGATGTCCTGGAAAAGGAGATATTTAAAAATAGCACATTGGCTTATGAATTTATGAAATGGATGAGCGACCACTTCCGTAATACACAGACCAAATTTAGAGATCTCGTCCTAAATGGAAAAAAAGGTGCCCTGTATTCAACCCTTATCAGAATGACTAACAGCTATGGAATAAAGGTTAAGGAGGGCATACTCATTGATCAGCCCCTTACGAATCAAGAGCTTGGGAATTTCTGCGGAACCTCCAGGGAAAGCACCAACCGGATACTGGGTGAACTGAAGAAAGACGGCATCATTACCATTCTAAATGGAAAAATCACAGTCAAAAACCTTCAATATTTAAAAAATGAAATAGGCTGTGAAAACTGCCCTGCTGTATATTGCAGCATCGAGTAGGAGTGCAGCTGAACTGCACTCCTCTTTCTTTTACTTTGGCGCTTTCTTTCTAAGTGCCTTTGGAATATAAACACAAAACGGCTCGCTTTCCATATAATCCCCTGTCATGGCAAATGCCCGTGACCTGGATCCCCCGCATACATAACGGAACTCGCATAGTCCGCATTTCCCTTTATATTTATCAGGATTTCTTAGGTCTTTAAAAATTGGCGATTCCCTGTATATTTCAGCAAGTGGCTGTTCCCTTACATTCCCTGCTTTTACAGGAAGCAGCCCGCTGGGATAAACATCCCCAATATGTGAAATGAAAACAAATCCATTTCCGTCATTCACTCCTTTAGGAGCCCTGCCTAAACCATCTATAGAACCCGTTAGCCCTTGCTGTGTGAGTGCATCGAGATATTGGATGTCCTCATTCTGAGCCTTCGCTTCCCTCATTTTTTGCTGAATGACCACTCGGCGGTAATGCTGTGCAGCTGTTGTCTTGATATCGAAAGTAACTTTTTTGCTTAAGTTATACAGCCAAGTAAATACCCTCTCATGTTCAACCGGAGAAATCATATCTGTTTCCTGCCCTCTCCCTGTTGGGACAAGGAAGAACACACTCCAAAGAACACATTTGAGTTCTTCTGCAACCATAGCCATTTCCTCAAGATAATCGATATTATAACGCGAAATAACTGTATTAATCTGGACTGGAATTTCAAGCTCGTGCAAATATTTAATCCTTTCGATCGTTAAATCAAAGGAACCGGCAGTACCTCTAAAATGATCATGGATTTCCGCATTTGGCCCATCAAGGCTGAAAGCCCATCGAGCTAAGCCGACCTCTTTGGCTTTTTCAATAGCTTCTTTCGTTACATTGGGTGTCGCACTGGGCGTCATTGAAACACGCAAGCCCTTTTTTACAGCATATTCGGCAATTTCGAATACATCCTGCCTCATTAATGGATCTCCACCAGTAAAAACAAGCATAGGGTTGTTCATTTCCTTAATTTGGTCAATCAAATACTTTCCTTCATCAAAAGAAAGCTCTCGCGGATCTCTCCTGTATTGCGCTTCCGCACGGCAATGCAGACATTTGAGCTGGCATGCCCTTGTTAATTCCCAAATCACAATAAAAGGGTCTTTATTAAAATCTCTATCAAATCCCATTTGAGATGCCTCCTTAAACAGCCTCAATCCTGGATGTTTTATCAACACAATGCAAACCTATATTTTGTCTTTCCATCGTTATTATAGGATAATCGGCATGTTAAATAAGTGAACTATCTCACATACAAATGCTCATTTTCAAAGAGTTTACAGAGTTGTGACCAACGAAATCAAGGCAAGGGCACAAAAAAAAACAGCAGGAAAATACTCCTGCTGTTTTAAGATTAAATCTTATTGTACACCAAGTGCGATTTTTGCATAGCGGGACATTCTATCTTTAGACCAAGGCGGGTTCCAGACAATGTTCACTTCAGTATCCTTTACTTCCGGAATATCTGCCAATGCTGACTTTACTTGATCAACAATTGTTCCTGCCAAAGGGCACCCCATGGAAGTAAGAGTCATATCTACTACAGCTTTACCTTCTTCTTCCATTTTCACATCATATACTAAGCCTAAGTTAACAATATCTATCCCCAGCTCCGGGTCAACAACTAGTTCAAGTGCACCCATGATGCTGTCTTTTAAATCCTGGTCCATACTTAGCACTCCTTCATTATTTACTTTATCTCTTTCTCTATCTTAACAAATATTTAAATGAATTGAAAAAATGTTGGTTATAGATGTTCCTCGAACCATTTAACCGTTTCAAGCAGCCCTTCCCTGCTTACTTTATGCCCTGCCTGTTCATCTGATATAAACATTAGGTTTTCAGGTGAGTCTCTATATAAGGGCTGGATGGTCTCATAAAATTGGTATGTATAGGAATAAGGCACAACCGGGTCTTTTTTGCCATGCCAGAACATAAGCGGCCTTCCTCCAAGCTTTTCAGGCTGAAGGCTTAGATCCCGCTCCCTTAAAGTCCCCAGCAGATCTGCTAGTTCTTCACTGGAAAGCGGCATTTTAATATTATTCTTTTTCAATTCATCCAGCTGAAGCTGAGCAAATTTTTCATAATACGGCATACCCATAAGACTTACTGCAGCCTTGATCCACTCATACTGGGTCAAGGCGCCTAAAGTGACTATTCCCCCCATGGAGGTGCCTACAATTCCTATTCTTCCCTGGTCGATCAGATCTGCATCCTCATAGACTTCCCTGATTATGTTCAATTCAGCAATGGTATTCAGAACAATATCCCATAGCTTGAAATTTAATTCGCTTCCTGATAAACCTTCAGATCTTTCCCCATGCAGTAAGGTGTCCGGAAGCACCACCCTGAACCCTTTTTCAGCAAGCAGATAGGCATAATGCAGATTATGTTCTTTGGCACTCGTAAAGCCATGAACGAAAATAATAAAAGGCAAGCGTTCCCCTTTTACTTCCTGTCTGGCGAGTTCAAGAACAGGAATTTCTTTGATATGCTTATGTTCAATAACAACCACAGTTCTTCCTCCTAAACCTGTTGGGCAAAAGTGAATTTTTTTACAAAATTATAATAATATTGATAACATATATGTATAGAATGATTTTGTAAAAAACGCACGCTCTTGTCTTGATGTAAATTCTTTCTATATTTTCAGTTTAACATGTAGACTTTTTTTTTCCAAAACCTTTACACTTAAAAGAAAAGCGGGGCATACTTCAAGGTAAGCATTTGGCTGCAGTCCCCTAACTGCAGTTATATTCTTATAAAAAAGTGCCGAGCGCTTAGAAGGAGATCTTATGGCAGAAAAACATTTAATCGCACTGGACCTTGATGGAACATTATTAAAAGATGACAAAACCATCTCAGCTAAAACTAAAATGATTATTCAAAAGGCACGTGAACAAGGACATGAAGTAATGATTGCCACTGGAAGGCCATTTCGCTCCAGCGAAATTTACTATCGTGAAATGGGATTGACTACGCCAATTGTCAATTTCAATGGTGCTTACATACATCATCCTAAAGATCATAATTGGGGAGTTTATCACACACCTCTGCAAATGAACGTTGCAAAAGAAATTGTCGAAGCCGTTAATAGCTATACAGTTCATAATATTGTAGCAGAAGTTATAGATGATGTTTACCTTCATTACCATGATGAAAAGCTTCTGGATATCTTCAGTTTTGGCGACCCCAAAATTACTACTGGAGATTTGCGCAATTTTCTCAATGATAATCCGACAAGCATGCTGATCCATACAGATGAAGAACATGTAAAAACAATTAGAGCCCACCTTTCTGAAGTCCATGCCGAAGTGATTGACCACCGTCGCTGGGCGGCTCCATGGCATGTCATTGAAATCGTAAAAACAGGGCTGAATAAAGCCGTTGGCCTTCAAAAAGCAGCTAATTACTTCCAAATACCGCCTGAGCGGATCATAGCTTTCGGTGATGAAGACAATGATCTTGAAATGCTTGAATTTGCAGGCTACGGGATTGCCATGGGCAATGCTATCGACCAGGTGAAAAATATTGCCAATGAAGTCACTTTAACCAACGAGGAAGATGGAATCGGAATCTATTTAAATGAATTATTAAACCTTAAAGCACTGTAAGCAAATGAAACAAAAAGAATTAAATAGTAGCCAGTCCATTAAATTCCCTTTTTAAATCATTCCTATAGAGCATACTAAAGGATGGAGCAGCACGATGCTGCTTTAAACTCTTTCATGGAGGGGATTCGAATGGGTAAACGTAATAAATCAAAACGCTTCGTACAACAGGGTGTTGATACTGTTAGTAAGCATGATGAGCGTATCCCGTACCACATGACCTATGCAGAGGCGGAAGCCCAAAAATTAGCTAATGTGAAAGAATCATCCCTCGGAGGAATATAACGATGGGAAACAGATTATTTCAGGAAGCCAGAAAATATGTGGAAATAGCTAAAAATTCTGCAGGCGAAGAAACTGTTTTCCGCGCGAAAAATGCTTTAAGTTCCGCGTTTGCCAATTCCACGGTGGCTGAACAGGCACAGCTGCGGGAGATGCAGCAGGAGCTTGAACAATATTCGCAGAATCGCTAAAAAAAAGCTGGCAGCCTCGATGGCTGCCAGCTTCTTTTTTACCTCCTTTCCAGGATAACAGGAAAGGAATTAATAATATGTCCGTCTTCAAGGCTTTTTTCATATAAATGCAAAATCACTGATCCGTTTTCAGGCAGTTTATCAGCAGGAATGCTTACTTTTATATTAAGGTTCTCCCAGTCATTTGAAAGTGCTGAAACTCCCTTTTCAGGCAGCAGTTCATTATGGCCATCTTCAACTGTATACCATAGCTTTCCGCTTTTTGACCGCCCATCAAATGATATTGAATATAAGCCATTCTCTCCAGTAACCTTAACATTGCGAAAGGCAGGATTTTGTCCTGGGATATAGACAGTGGCTTCTGATTCCGCTTTGGTCTCCAGTTCTTTACCATTTAAGTTTGATGCCAAAAGCCTGGCTTTTACAATGTACTCCCCTTCCTTTACTCTTTTGCCATTGTGCCGATAATCCCACTGCTCTTTCCACACCTTGATTTCATCCGGTTTGACGCCAATAGACTGTATAGCTTGTAAAAACGCTTTACCTTCTGAAGAGGAATATACCATTTCGCCTTTTTGATTTAATATTTTTACCTCGTAAAATTGGGAAGTCCTAAACTCAAAGCTTAGCGGGTAATTGGCAGTATTCCTCAGAAGCAATTCTATCTCCATTGTTTCCGTTCCTGCTTGAGGCATTACTTTAAAATCAAATGGCATTTCCTTTTTAGAAGCTTCAAAACTTTGCAAAGGCATAGTGAAGATAATCAGAGCAGCAGCAGCCAATAGCCGAAGCATCCTTCATCCCTCCATTCATTTAATCCCTGCGGAAGAAACCATAAACACCAGCGGTTTGGACAATATTTGTAAAGGCACTCGGATCTACTTCTTTAATAATTCTTTCAAGGTCGAATAACTCATAACGGGTGATGACAATCATCATCATTTCCTTGTTTTCATTTGTAAAAGCCCCCTTTGCAGGAAAGGTTGTAATTCCCCTGACAAGATGGTCATGGATGGCTTTTTTCATTTCTTCCGATTTTTTCGTTATAATCAATGCTGTCAGTTTCTCATGTCTTGTATGAATGGCATCAATGACCCTGGTTGAGGCATAAAGGGTAACAAGAGTGTATAAAGCTTTTTCCCAGCCATACAAAAAGCCTGCTGTTATTATAATAATGGCGTTAAGAGTGAAAAAATATGTACCGACAGGCTTGTCTTTCATTCGGGATAATACCATCGCGATGATATCCATTCCTCCTGTGGAAGCCCCCCATTTAAGTGTTATCCCTACGCCAACAGCCGCAATGACACCTCCAAAAACTGCATTAAGCAAAATATCTTTTGATACATGAATTACCGGTATGATTTCCAAGAAAAAAGACATTAAGAATACGCTTAGAAAACTATAAATGGTAAAGGACCTTCCAACCTTCTTCCAGGCTAAAATGGTGACAGGAATATTTAGAATAAACAGCAGGATCCCTGTTGATCCAAAATCCCCCAGTATGCTTGATAAGAGCTGTGCCACACCTGTAAAACCGCTCGCATATACATTCGCAGGTATCAGAAAAAAATTCATCGCAATCGCGTTCAATATCGCGCCAATCAAAACAATAAATACTTTCTTAGTTTCTAACCAAACCATTTTTTACCCCCTGAATTTTCTTATTATTTTCTTTACCCAGTAAAATGAAACTTCAATCAGTGATGTATTTTTCCCCGCTGATTGTTAGATGAGGCCCACAGGACAAGTAAGGCTTAGTCAGCATAATCACCGCACGACCAAAAGCGACAGCTTTGAGGAAGCAGGTCACATAGACATTGACGCAGGATGTGGCGTTCTTAGTCAATGTTTTTCTTACTGGCCTTTACGGGCTGTTTGCCTCCCGCTTATTTCCCTTTGATTCCTCTAGTTCTAAAAGTGAGAGTCTTACTGCCCTTAAGACTGCGAAATGTGTGTCATATTCAACACAATTCATTGTTTTTTCTCCTTGATTTCTATAAACTTAATTCATATAGTTTGAAAGCAGGTGAAAGAAAATGTCAGTAAAAATTTTAGCTGACAGTGCGTGTGATCTGCCGCTAAGCTTCTATGAAGAAAATAGCGTCACACTTTTCCCATTAAAGGTTCAACTGAATGATACAGAATATGAAGATTTAGTCACCATAGAACCTAAGAGTGTTTATGATGCTATCCGTGAAGGCCAGGTGCCTAAAACATCTCAGGTATCCCCTCTCCATTTTGAGAAAACGTTCATGAAAATGGCAGAAAGAAATGAAGATGGCATTTATGTTTCTTTTTCCTCCGGACTTTCAGGTACATACCAGACCGCTGTAATGATTTTGGAGCAAGTAAAAGAGAAATACCCGGACTTTAAATTATCCATTATCGATTCCAAGGCGGCTTCATTGGGATATGGATTAATCGTGAAGTCAGCTGCTGCTAAAGCACAATCAGGCGCATCCAAAGAAGACATACAGAAAGATATCGATCTTCGCTGCCGGCAACTCGAGAGTTTATTTACTGTAAATGATCTCGAATACCTGGCAAAAGGCGGACGTGTTTCTAAAGCTTCCGCATTTTTAGGCGGACTTTTGAATATTAAACCTCTCCTAACTGTAGAAGATGGCAAACTTGTACCGATTGAGAAACTGCGCGGCAAGAAAAAGCTTCTTCGCCGCATTATTGAGCTAATGAAAGAAAATGGGACTTCGTTTGAGAATCAGACGGTCGGCATCAGCCATGCTGATGATGAAGACACAGCTTTTGAAATGCAAAAATTAATCCTGGAAGAGTTTAAACCCAAAGAAGTCTATATTACATCCATAGGCTCTGCAATAGGGTCCCATACGGGTCCAGGAACAATTGCAATTTTCTACCAAAAGCAAATATAAACCTTAAGTGAAGAATACATACTCCATTTCATTCTGACAGACAATATGATTGTACTTCAGTTATATTTCTGAAGGATAAACCTCTCAGTATGAAAGGAGTATTATTATTATGCCGCATACTTCCGATAATGATAAAAAAGCGAAAGACAATAATGCGCTTCTTCACGAAAAAAATATGATGCGCGAAAAAAACCGCAAAGCCGGGAAAAACCAATATTCCAAAAAGACAGACCATCTATAATAATAAAACGGGCAAGCATTGGCTTGTCCGTTTTTAGATTGTGAATTAGTCTTTTTTTATATATGTCCATCCTTCTTCCTGATAAATCTTGCCTTCCTTCATAAGCCTTCCCAAAGCCCTTTTAAATGAAGCTTTGCTTAGCTGAAAACGCTCCTGTATATCTTCTGGCGCGCTTTTATCGCCAAATGGCATCGCACCATTGCGGCTTTCAAGATAAGATAGGATTTTTTCGGAATCATCATCCAGTGCCTCATGTTTTCTGGGAGCAAGAGAAACATTCACTGTACCGTCCTCTTTCACATCAACAATTCGCCCCTCAACTTTTTCGCCAAGACGGGGCTCTCTTTTGCGCTGGGATTCATGGATAAAGCCTTTAAAGCCCTCAGCTGTATAAATCCAGCTCCCGACCTTTGCAGTCCTATATATATGTCCGTGAATATTCTTATTAAAATCACTTTTGGCTGCCTTTATTGAAATATCTGTAATGACAGGATCAGTAGCCATTTTCACATAAATCCTGTTATTCTTATTCACCCGAAGTGTAATGTATAACCTATCCCCTTCAATCGGCCAGACGGCTTCATGTACAGGCAAATCTTCCTCCCCGAGGAGCATGTCCTTCTGAATGCCGATGTTGATAAATACACCGATGCCGGGCTTTACATCACTTACATGCGCCCATCCATATGTACCCACCTGAACCTCCGGAATCACAGTTGTTGCTGCAATTCTTCCCTGCGAGTCCATATAAAGAAAAGCCTCGACTTCCTGTCCTTCTTCCAGTTTTTCATCCGTCTCGTTCTGATGAAGAAGAACATCTTCCTCTCCATCCGTCAAAAAATAGCCAAATGCCGCTTCCCTTGAAACAATCAGTTTAGCAGCACGGCCTAAATTCTCTTCTAAAGCCATCCCTTTTCCTCCTTCTTAGTTTCCAGTAAACAAATATTCATTATATTAAATCTTTCCCAATTAAGATCACATAACTCCTAAAGTTGTTTGAACTGCTATATTTTACTATAATAAGGACAAGAAGTGAAACTTAAAATGTTATCTCCAAGGAGGCTGTCATGTCTAAAGAAAGCTCATTTGATATTGTATCCAAAGTTGACTTTTCTGAAGTAACCAATGCCATTAATATTGCCATGAAGGAAATCTCCACCCGTTATGACTTTAAAGGCAGCAAAAGTGATATAAAGCTGGATAAGGAAGAGCTCGTGCTTTTATCTGATGATGAATTTAAAATGGAACAGCTCAAAGATGTTTTATTGAGTAAATTGATAAAAAGGGGCATACCTGTAAAAAATCTTGATTACAGCAAGTTAGAGGGGGCATCAGGCGGAACAGTACGCCAAAGGGCAAAGCTTGTTCAGGGAATTGATAAAGAAAATGCCAAGAAGATTAATACCCTTATTAAAAACAGCGGTTTAAAGGTGAAGAGCCAAGTTCAGGATGATCAGGTCCGTGTAACCGGCAAAAACCGCGATGACCTGCAGAAGATTATTGCTGCTGTAAAAGAGGCAGATTTGACTGTTGATGTTCAATTCGTAAATTATCGGTAATTTAAGCAAACGGAGATAATCCGTTTGCTTTTTTAGTTTTCAGGAAAACCAGCTTGCATTAAATGAATTTAATTTGCTGATCTTTTCCTAATATTAGTTAATTATTCAGGTTCTTTGCTGGCTTGGAGCATTTATTTGATAAGTTCACAAATTAAAGAACCAAATTTATTTTACAAATTTATACATTATTAATTCATCTGCATAAGACCCATTGCTTCTTTTAATATGTTTAATTTTGCGTCCTTCCTCCTGAAATCCAAATCGCTTGTACAGATGGATCGCTCTTTGGTTATACGCAAAGACTTCCAGGCATACTTTTTCCAGACCTGGCTCGTCTTGCGCCCACTTCAGAAATTGCTCCATCATTTTGCTTCCCAATCCCTGGTTACAATGCTTCTCCTGTATTGTGATCCCGAAATAACCCAGATGGTTTACCTTTTTGCTTTTTGAACGCCGAAAGGTCAGCATTCCAATCACTTCATTGTCAACTTCCGCTAATAAAATCAGATCCCCAGTTCTAATGCTCTGCTCAATCCACGCTTCTTCTTCTTCAATTGTTAAATTAAATTCATCCGCCCCGGTCATTAAAAAATCACTTTCTCCAAAAGCCTTCCGGCAATGCGCCAAAATGGCTTCTGCATCACTTTTGTCAGCTGATCGAATCTGCAATTCCTGTTCCCCCACTCTTTTTAAGTACATTATATAAGAGCAATGCAAATAATTTCCATGTTTTTTTAACATAATAAAATGGAATTAAAAGAGTATTAATGATTTGGAGGGATTTCGTAATGTCTAATACTCAAAGCAATCCAAAGGAATTTCCGCCTCAGCATCAGGATCATCAGCCCGGCACAGAGGCGCCAATGCAGCCTGAGCCCCAAACTGTTGATCCAAATTATAAAGGGTCCGATAAATTAAAAGGAAAAGTTGTTTTAATAACAGGCGGTGACAGCGGCATCGGAAAATCAGCCGCCATTTATTTTGCCAAGGAAGGAGCCAGCGTGGCGATTGTCTATCTGGAAGAACATGAAGACGCAGAAAAAACTAAAGAAGCTATTCAGGCGGAGGGACAGGACTGTCTGCTGATGTCCGGTGATCTCGGAAGCGAAACATTCTGTAAGGATGCAGTCAGGAAAACACTTGATCAATTTGGACAAATCGATGTACTGGTTAATAATGCAGCCGAGCAGCATCCTCAAAAAAGCCTGCTTGATATCACTGCTGAACAGCTTGAAAAAACATTCCGAACAAACATCTTTTCCTTCTTCTATCTAACAAAAGCAGTACTTCCTCATCTTAAAAAAGGGAGCTCAATTATCAATACTGCATCCATAACTGCATATGAAGGCAACGAGCAGTTAATCGATTATTCTTCAACAAAAGGAGCGATTGTCTCCTTTACACGCTCATTGGCCAAATCACTGGCTGGACAGGGAATCCGTGTAAATGGAGTTGCTCCTGGACCTATTTGGACACCTCTTATTCCATCTACATTCACCGCGGATAAGGTATCGAAATTTGGATCAAATACCCCAATAGGCAGAGCAGGACAGCCTTATGAATTAGCTCCGGCCTATGTCTATCTTGCCAGTGATGATTCATCTTATGTAAGCGGCCAGATGATCCATGTCAATGGAGGCACTATTGTAAACGGGTAGAGCGGAACTTTAATCAGAGGGGGTCAAATTAACCCCCTCTGATTGTTAATTGAACCAATCGGGCCTATACAGGCAGTTAATTCCCAATGATTCCTCTGCGTCTTGCAATGGGGGTCTTACTCACGTTAGACTGGGATAAACAAAAGGGAAGCCTGCACCAGGCTTCCCTTTTTATGATAGAATCTGTGGTTCTTCAGTTTTCGGGCTGCTGCATGAGCAGCGTTTTACAATTTTATGGGGAATAATAATTCGTTTTACAGGCTCCCGCGGGTTTTCAATTCTGTATATAAGGCTTCGGGCAGATTCAAATCCCAGATCGAATATATTGATATCAACAGAAGTTAGAGGAGGCCTGGACATTTCAGCCAGAAGCACATTATTAAAGCTGATGATAGATATATCTTCAGGAACTCTTATACCCATTTCATCCAGCGTATTCAGGACACCCAATGCCATTAAGTCGTCAGCAACCACAAGGGCGGTTGGAGGTTTTTTCAAGGAAATGAGTCCTCTGACAGCTTCCTGGCCTCCTTCTTTTAAGAATTCTTCATGAACAATATATTCATTTACCAGCTGAATGCCAGAATCCCTTAATGCTTTTTCATAGCCTAGAAGCCGTTCAACAGTAACGGTTAGATTCAAGTTTCCGCCGACAAACGCAATTTGCTCGTGGCCTAGCTTAATCAAGTATTCCGTTACTTCTTTGGCTGCACGGAAATTATTATTATCCACGTAAGTGATTTCTTCTTCGTCTGAAAAAGGCTTGCCTATAACAACAAATGGGAAATCCCTATCCTTTAGGAAGGCCAGAACTTTATCCTCCACTTTTGAATACAGCAATATCACTCCATCTACCCGGCCGCCCTGTACCATCTGGACAACACCTTCATAGATCTCATCATCTGTTTTCCCGGTTGTCATATGGAGGGCATAATGCCTTTCATGCGCTCCCTCGCTCAAGCCCCTAAGGACAGTTGGAAAGAAGGGGTTCTGAAATACTACATCCGTAGAACTGGGCATTATCAGCCCAATTGCGCGTGTTGATTGGCTAGCAAGGCTTCGCGCAATAAAATTCGGATGGTATCCTAATTGTTCCATTGCCTCCCTGACTTTTTGCTTGGTTTTCTCGCTGATGCGAGGATTGTTGGCAATTACCCTTGAAACAGTAGATGGCGCAACTTTTGCCATCTTTGCTACATCTTTAATTGTGACTGCCAATAGAATCACCCTCTCCGTGAGGTCTCTGTTATTAATATTATAATCAAAACAGGTTTGATTTTCTTTCCTTTTTTAAACAGTTAACAGGAATAGGAAGAAGGGGCGGCTCTAATGCCAAAATTACTCGGATTTCTTCTTTTTTGACCGCTTCCATAAAAGATAGATAAAAATCATAAAGGCTGAATAAACTGCTGCGAGAGCTGCAATCAGCGGAATATTCAATCCCGATTTTTCTGCCAGAACATATACTTCAGCCTCTTCACGGTCAATGATCATCTCATATTTTCCGTCTTTACCTCGGATGAGATCATCAGCAATCATGCCGCGAAGCTCTTTTCCTTCTTCTAATTGTGAGGAATCCAGCACAGCTTTCTGTGACTTTGTTGAATTATTGATCGCAATAACCGTTGTTTCATCTTCGTAAGTCCGTTTATAAACGGCAAAACCGTCCCTTTCCTCCAGCAGTTCCATGTCTCCCCTTGTTAAAGATGGCAGCGATTGCCTCACTTCCCCAAGTTTTGAGATATAATCAATCAGTTCTTTATCTGTTCGGAAATCCATTTGTCTGCGGTTGTCAGGGTCCTCTCCGCCATCCATAGCTATTTCGCTTCCATAATAGACAATCGGAATCCCAGGTGTGGTATACATGTATGTTAAGGCTAGTTTCCACCTTGGTCCCGGATGATGATTTTTTGTGATAGCATCACGGGTGAACCTGACAGTATCATGATTATCCATGAAGCTTCCCATTAGATAGGGATTTTCATAAAATGCCTTATTTCGGTCCCAGTTTGTAAAAAGCCAGCTTAACGACTTGTCAGGCTCTGCAAAGGCAGTTCTTAAATGATCATTTAAAGGATAATCAACAAAGCCGTCTATCCCTGTTTTTTCATATTCAGCAATATATTTTGGGTCATCCGACCAAACTTCCCCCAGCAAATAAAAGTCTTCTTTGACTGACTTTACATTTTTGGTGAATTCGGTCCAGAATGATTTTGGAACATGCTTTACAGTATCAAGACGATATCCATCAATATCCGTTTCTTCGATCCACCACTTTGCTGCATCAATTAAATAGTTTTGTACCTCAGGGTTTTCCTGCTTTAAATCAGGGAGACCATAAATCCAGCCATTTTCAATCTCCGCTTGATTGGTCCAGTTCATGACATCTTGTTTTTCATGGAACCAATCCTTTTTCCCGGGGTCATTAACCCATTCGTGATTGGAGCCCACATGGTTTACTACGAAGTCCAAAATCACTTTCATATCTCTTTTGTGGGCTTCCTGGACTAACTTCTTGAATTCATCCATTGTGCCAAAGTGCTCTTCCGTGTTATAAAAATCTTTAATCCAGTAACCGTGATAGCCCTTCTCTTCATTATCGAAAACGGGAGTCAGCCAAATTGCTGTAAAACCCATATCTTTAATATAATCCAGGCGTTCTGTAATCCCCTTAAAATCTCCGCCATGATATGCTTTTGAGTCCTGAACATCGACCTTAAAGTCATTATTTAGATCTCCATTGCTAAATCGGTCAACCATTAAGAAATAAAAAGTTTCATCTTGCCATTTACGCTCTTCTTTTTCAGCTGCTCCTGCCGGCAGGGCATAAAAAAGAAGAAACGGGATTAAGATGAAGGTTATGATTCCTTTTTTCATCGCCGCTCCTCCTTCATTTTTCAAGCCGCTGAGAGACTGCAATCCAGATCGCAGGCTGCAGCGGCCAGTAAAGTTTCAGCCCTTTAAGATTAGCCTTTTGTTCCCCCTGCCGTCAAACCAGATACAAAGTATTTTTGGAACATAAGGAACAGTGCAGCAATCGGAATGGCAATTAACACAGAGCCAGCAGCAAACTTTGTAAATTCATTTCCAAATTGCTTTGCAACCATTTCATACAATCCTACAGCCATTGTGAACTTTTCATCTGTTCTTAATAAAATTCTGGCAAGGATAAAATCTCCAAAAGGAGCAATGAATGAAAATAACGCAACTACCGCAACAATTGGCTTTGCGAGCGGCATAACAATTTGCCAGAAGACACGCAGATGGCTCGCACCATCCATTTTCGCAGATTCATCAAGTTCTTTTGGAATCGTATCGAGATAGCCCTTCATCAGCCAAGTATTCATTGGAATCTGCCCGCCGACATACACAAGGATCAATCCAAGATGTGTATCAATTAAACCTGTTCTTGTCGCTAATACAAATATGGCAATCAGTGCTGCAAAGTTGGGTATCATTTGCAGTATCAGGAAAGTTAATAACCCATTTTTTCTTCCGATAAAGCGGTAACGGGAAAATGAGTACGCAGTGAAGGATACTGTTATAACCGTTAAAATCATTGTCAATGTACTTATTTTCAAAGAATTCCAGTACCATTTAACATAATTGGACTTATCTGAATCAAAAAGATATTTGTAATGATCTAATGTGGGGTTTTCAGGAAACATTGTGGATCCCGACAAACTTTGGCCTGGATTTAAGGAAGAACCCACTACCCACAAAAGCGGATAAATCACAATAAAGCTCATAAAGGCAATAATTACATATGAAAAAGTCAGCCGGATTATTTTATTTTTCTTCATGCTCATAACTACATCAAATCCTCTTCTTGGAATGATTTTGTTCTTCTAAACTGCCATAGGGCTACCGTGATGACGATTAATGACAGAATCATGGTTACCGCTGCTGCTTTGCCATATTGGGCAGAAGTCATTGTCAGTTTATAAATCCAGGATATAAGAATATCCGAACCGCCGGCATTTTGGCCCGGAATGGCCGGTCCCCCGCCATTGAACAAGAAGATAACATTAAAGTTGTTGAAGTTGAATGTATACTGAGTAATGATAATGGGTGCCGTTGCAAAAAGAACCAGCGGCAGGGTGATTTTTGTGAATTTCTGCAGGATCGTTGCACCATCCACTGTTGCAGCTTCATAAAGCTCATCCGGAATGGACTGCAGAACACCTGTTGTCATGGCAAAAATGAACGGGAATCCAAGCCATGACTGAATGAAAATTAATGCTAAACGTGTCCAGTTTTCCTCTGTCATCCATGGAACGGGACCGATGCCTATTGCATCTAGAATCGTTTTATTAATCACACCAAATGTCTCATTGAACATCCCTGAGAAAATCAGGATTGATATAAAGGCAGGAACTGCCCAAGGGAGAATGAGGATTGTTCGAATAATCGCTTTCCCCTTAAGATCCTTCTGGTTAACGAGAATTGCGAGGAAAATACCCAGAGCTACCTGCAAAGTGGTAGCTACAAAAGTCCAGACTATTGTCCAGCCCATTACGCCAAAGAAGGTTTTTCTCCATAAATCCAGCTTGAAGATATCGATAAAATTCTGGATGCCAACCCAATCTACCAGTTTGGCAGGCGGAGAATGATATAGATCATAATTTGTAAATGCAAGAAGAACTACGAATAAGATTGGAAAAATAACTACGAAAACTAAGAGAAAAAATCCCGGAGATATCATTAAATAAGGGAAACCATTATCAAGGAGATTGTGGTACTGTTCTCTGACACTGTTTAATTTCAGCCCCAAGTCACGCTTTTTTCCATTATTATATGCGTCATAAATATTGAAAGCATATATGATAAGTCCCAATGCTGTTACAATCAGTGCGATAATTCCATCGATCAGGAGAAAAATCGAGTGATCCAGAACTGGAATTTCCCCCAGTGTAATAAGTCCCCAGAATCCCCAATTTAGTGTGTCATAGAATGCTGCAAAGAACGAAACCGTAAGAATTAAGAATATGGCACCTTTTACGAACTGTTTATTATAAAACTGTCCAAATCCAGGCAGGATGGATAATAGAGCAGCATTTCTTCCATGATTGGATGTCATTTTTTTTGTGTCCATATGGCTGTGGCCTCCCCTTTCTTTATAGGAGAAAGTATTTTCTATCATTATAATTCATTTCCAAAATAATAGCGGCTGTTTTTTGTGCAAACGGTTGCTTTAAAGAGGAACAGGAAAGCGGCTTCTGCCGCTTCTATTTAAAGATACGAATGTATTAAATATGAAGTTAGATAACTTCCTAGCTCCTGGCGCCATGGGGTCTAAGCCGAAGCGGGCGCCTTCCGCTTTTTTTGTCATTATATAAAAATGAGGGGCAATACCTCCTGGGAGGTACCGCCCTTTGTCTGTCAAGATTTACTTGGCAGGGTGATTTGTTTCGATATTTGTCTTAATCGTTTTTACTGCATCGTCAAGTGCTGCCTTTGGCTCCGCTTTTCCTGTTGCAATTGTTTGAAGTGCAGAGGCCATTGGTCCCCAAACTTCAGCCATTTCAGGAATGTTTGGCATTGGAACAGCATATTGAGATTGCTCTGCAACTGCTTTTGCAGCTTCATTGTCTGCAATTACAGGATCTTCAATAAGAGATTTTACAGGAGGGATTTCCTGAGTTGCTTCGAAACGGATTTTTGAGTTTTCTTCATTTGTAATATGCTCAACGAATTTTGTTGCCCAATAAGGATTTTTAGTGAATGCCGTTACATGCCAGCCTTTAACACCCATGAATGTTTTAACAGGCTCTCCGTTAGGAAGCTTTGGCATAACAGAAACTCCAACATCAATTCCTGCATCCTTCATGCCTTGAAGTGCCCATGGACCATTCATAACAGAAGCAGCTTTTCCTTCATTGAATAGGCCATCCATTGCTGCTCCGCCGCTTTCCCCGATGATTCCTTTAGGGAATAAGCCTTCACTGTACCACTTTTGAATGAACTCAGCACCTTCAATAGCGCCTTCGTTGTTTAAACCTACATCTTCACGGTCTAATGCACCGTCATTTTCCTTGAAAACATATCCGCCCATGCCAGCAATAGGTCCGTGCGCGAAATAGAAGTTATCGAATAGAGCCAGGAATCCGTACTGTCCGCCAGTCGTCAATTCTTTAGCTTGAGTATAAAGCTCATCCATTGTTTCAGGAGCTTTTTCCATTAATGCTTTATTATAGATGAAAACTGGTGTTTCAGTTGCTTTAGGAAGACCATATAGCTTTCCATCAAACATCTGAGCAGTGATGGATGATTCTGTGAAAGTATCAAGAACGCTGTCTTCTACCTGGATTTCCTGAAGAAGACCTTCAGTTACAACCTGGCCAATTTGGTCATGAGGAAGTGTAACAACGTCAGGTGCATTACCTGCAGGTCCATCAAGCCTTAATTGATCACGGATCTTATCTGCCATGCCCAACTCTTTAAACTCAACTTTAATTCCATACTCTTTTTCAAAAGACTCAATGGCAGGCTTTAAAGCAATGCCTTTATCTGTGTCTTCCCAAACTACTAATTTTTCCGGTTTTGGCTCTTCAGCCTGGTTTTCGCCTGTGCCGTTATCTTTATCTGTTTTTTCCGGCTGTGCCTCACGCTGAGGACCGCAAGCTGCCAGCATTCCGATCACTAATACCAGCATCATAAAGAAAGATAGTGACTTTTTCATGATATTGCCCCCTTTAATATCTGTTGAGAAATACAAAAAGTACAACCGTTTGCACAAAAGTGTAAACGCCTTATTCTATTTCTAAAAAATTGAGCGTTCACTTAAACTATTAACCAATGAAACCGCTTAATGAAAACGATTGCACAATTTCTAATTTTTATTATACAAGGTTTTTGGGCTTTTACAACTACTTTTTTCTAAATATTTTTAAGCGAAAATTAATTTTAAAAGATTGATGCTCATTTCTCTTCTATATTTTCATTTCTTTTATATGATATAATGCAAGCGATTGCACTTTTGAAAGGGGAATTTCAATGGAAAAGGCAGCTATCATACATTATCCTGCTGATCATTATGTTTATCCTACCAGCAAGAAAACCTTACATATTAGACTGCAAACAAAGAAAGATGATGTTTCTGAAGTCACTTTAATACACGGTGACCAATATCTTTGGGCAGATGGAAAATGGCAGTATGAAAAAACGGATATGAAGAAATCCGGATCTGATGGCATTCATGATTATTGGCATGTATATATGGACCCGCCATATAGAAGATCCAGATATGGCTTCCAATTAAAATCTGGTGAAGAAGAATTAATTTTGACTGAAAAAGGTTTTTACGAGGAGACTCCTTCTGATTCAGGTTATTATTTCAACTTTCCCTATCTTCATCCTGAAGAGGTATTTAAAGCTCCTTCCTGGGTGAAGGATACAGTCTGGTATCAGATTTTCCCAGAAAGATTTGCTAACGGGAATCGCGGCAATGACCCCAAAGGAGTTCTTCCCTGGGGCAGTGAACAGCCTTCTAAGGATAACTTTTTTGGCGGTGATTTTGAAGGTGTCATTGAACATCTGAGTTATCTTCAGGAGCTTGGCATTACCGGCATCTATTTCACGCCTGTTTTTAAGGCATTTTCCAACCATAAATATGATACAATAGATTATCTGGAAATTGACCCCCAGTTCGGTTCAAAGGATACATTAAAAAGACTGGTTGAAGAATGCCATAAGCGGAATATTAGAGTGATGCTCGATGCAGTTTTCAACCATAGCGGATACTATTTTCCACCTTTTCAGGATGTGCTTGAGAAGGGAGAAAAATCACAATATAAGGATTGGTTCCATCCGCATAGTTTCCCGCTTAAAGGCGGGGAGTACCCTAATTATGAGACCTTTGCTTTTGTTGAACAGATGCCAAAGCTGAATACAAATAATCCCGAGGTAAAGAATTATTTGCTCAAAGTGGCCAGCTACTGGATTGAAGAATTTGATATCGACGGCTGGCGGCTTGATGTGGCCAATGAAGTCGACCATCAGTTCTGGCGTGAATTTAGACAGACTGTTAAACGAATTAAACCAGATCTCTATATTTTAGGGGAAATCTGGCACAATTCTATGCCTTGGCTGCGCGGAGACCAGTTCGATGCTGTCATGAATTATCCTTTTACCACGAACTTGCTTAATTTAATTGCAAAAAAATCCATTACCGGGACTGAATTTGCCAATAATATGACCGCTGAAATCCACAGCTATCCGTCTAATGTCTACGAAGCTGCATTCAACTTGGTCGGAAGCCATGATACACCCAGGATTTTAACGGAATGTGAAGAGGATAAAGGCAGGGTAAAACTTATTTATACACTTTTATTTACCTTTATGGGTTCACCATGTATATATTATGGGGATGAAATAGGGCTCAGCGGTGAAATGGATCCCGGCTGCAGAAAATGCATGGAATGGGATGAGGAAAAACAGGATCGTGATTTGCATTCTCATATTCAAAGGCTTATTAAGCTGCGGAAAGAAGAAAAGCTGCTGGCAAATGAAGGCCATTTTGAATTTATCCAAACAGATTCTAATATAGTTGCCTACCGCAAATACGATGATTTTAAAACAATCATTGTGCTCGCCAATCCTGAGGATGAAAGTGTGGAAGTTACTTTACCTTATCCGCTTAAGGGCGTAAAGATTACGAATATGCTTACAGACGAAGAATTTGCAGCAGAAGCGGAGAACCTTAAAGTTCAGCTTGATGGATTTGGGTTTGAAATTCTGTCCTTCTCCTCCATCTTCAATAAATAGGAAACCTGATTGAAATAAGGAAAGTTCTTAAGGGCAATACCTTAAGGCTTTTCTTTTTTCGTTTTTAATTGTCACCGGCCCCTCCTATTTACATGAATCTTATTACAAACAGGGAGATTAACCATGACTAAGAACCAGAAAAACTTAACATTATTTGCATTAACCTGGCCGATCTTTATAGAAATATTGCTTCACATGCTTATGGGGAATGCTGACACGCTTATGCTCTCGCAATATTCGGATGAATCCGTGGCTGCAGTTGGTGTGTCAAATCAGATCCTTTCGCTCGTGATCGTCATGTTTGGATTTGTTGCAACTGGGACGTCCATCCTTATTGCTCAAAATTTAGGCGCAAAAAATAAGAAGACAGCTTCTGAAATTTCAATTGTCTCCTTAGGGGCAAACCTTGTATTTGGGATCATCTTAAGCATCCTTCTATTCGTATCAGGCAAACCGCTGCTCCGGACGATGGATTTGCCGGAGGAACTTTTAAGCCAGGCAAACGCCTACTTGGTCATCGTTGGCGGCTTTTCTTTTGTCCAGGCATTAATTATGACAATTGGAGCCATCATCAGAAGTTATGGGTTTACCAGAGATGTTATGTACATTACCATCGGGATGAACATCTTAAATGTTATAGGCAATTACTTATTCATTTTTGGCCCATTCGGTTTCCCTGTACTGGGTGTAGAAGGAGTGGCGATATCCACTGTCATCAGCAGATTGATCGGATTTGCTGCTGCAGTCGCTGTCCTGCTTAGAAGAACAGAAAAAGCGCTTCCGTTCCGCTTACTTTTCCGCTTTCCAAAGAAACATATCAAAAATCTTTTAAGAATCGGTATCCCTTCAGCAGGTGAACATTTATCCTATAATGGGTCACAGATGGTCATTACCATTTTCATCGCTGCTCTGGGTACGGAGGCTCTGACTGCAAAAGTTTATGCACAGAATATTATGATGTTCATTTTCCTTTTCAGTGTCGCCATCAGCCAGGGCACTCAAATCTTGATAGGCCATATGGTAGGTGGAAAGGATTACGAGGCAGCCTATAAAAGGTGCATGAAAAGTCTGCGCCTTGCCATCATGATTTCGTTCGGAACAGCCGTTATTTTCTCCTTGTTCTCAGAAGAATTGATGGGCATATTCACTTCTAATCCAGACATCATAAAGGTTGGCAGTATTCTCATTCTTCTGACTATACTTCTGGAGCCCGGCAGGTCGTTTAATTTGGTCGTCATTAACTCCCTCCGTGCAGCCGGAGATGTAAAATTCCCCGTTTATATGGGGATCCTGTCCATGTGGGGCGTAAGCGTCACCCTTTCCTATGTCCTTGGAATTCATTTTGGACTGGGACTTGCCGGCATTTGGATCGCTTTTATAGCCGATGAATGGCTTAGAGGATTGCTCATGTTATGGCGCTGGAGATCCAGAGTCTGGGTTAACAAGTCGTTTGTGTCTTCAAAAGCAGTCTAAATAAGAAAAGCAGAAGCTCCTCCCTCGCTGAGGAATGCAGAACGCCGCGTCCTCCCAAAAGCTACAAGCTTTCGGTCGTGCGATGTATCGCTGCCGCAGCTTTCCTTGTCGCAGAGTCTGCATGGCTCCCATAATGAAAGCGGCAGTTAGACTGCCGCTGTTTTTTCATTCAGCAATATTTATATTATAGTCTTTAAACCAAATATGAATCTGTGCAAGGTGAGCTAATAGCTGAGGCCCAGTCATGAGCTGCCCAAACCATGGTTCCTTGAAAGAGTCACCGCCCGATTCAATAATATTCTTCAGCTGGCTGTAATCAAAGAATTCATACAGAGCGGATGACCGGTCTTCCAGGTATCCAGTTAGCATCTTTTGGACTGCACCCGTATATTCCGGATTATGCGTTTTGGGGTACGGACTTTTCTTTCTGTATAATACCTCCTTCGGCAGTATGCCTTCGAGTGCTTTGCGCAGAATTCCTTTTTCGCGGTTCCCATGCATTTTGATCTCCCACGGAATATTCCATACATATTCCACCAATCGATGATCGGCAAAAGGCACCCGGACTTCAAGACTCGCCCCCATACTCATTCTGTCTTTACGGTCTAACAGGGTCGTCATAAAATAAATCATATTAATATAAAAAAGTTCTCTCCTGCTCGCGTCTTCCCTGCTCTCCCCATCTAAGGCAGGTGTTTCAGAGATTGCCTGAAGGTATTTTTCCATGGCATAGTCATGGATATTTAATTTCTTCCTCCAATCTTGTTTCAATAGCCCCTGTCTGGCTTCGAGCGACCTCATCCATGGGAAGCCCTTACGCTTTAAGTCTTCCTCTCTGTGGAACCATGGATAGCCGCCAAATATTTCATCCGCGCATTCACCTGATAAGCTTACAACAAAATCCTTTTTTATTTCCCTGCAAAACCATAGCAGGGAGGAATCGACATCAGCCATGCCCGGAAGATCCCTTACATGCACTGATTCGATTAAATTCTCTGCCAGCTGCTGCTGAGTGATTATACAGCTGTTATGTCTCGTATTAAAGGACTGGGACATCTTTTGGATAAATGCTCCATCCGAATTGGGCTGAAACTCATTTGCCTTGAAAAACTCCTCATTTCCCTCATAATCTATCGAATAAGTATTCAACTGGCCCTTTCCATCTCTTTCGTAAGCTTTTGCCGCAATAGCTGTAATCGCACTCGAATCCACACCGCCGGAAAGAAACGTGCATAACGGAACATCCGAGACCAGCTGCCTTGTTACAGCATCCGTAAATAATTCTCTCACTCGTTCAGCAGTTTCCTCTATATTATCCTCATGATGCGCACTTTTCACATTCCAATAACGCCAAACCTTCAGTCCATTTTTCGAAAAGGTCAGCGCATGTGCAGGCCTTAATTCATCAATACCTCTGAAAACTCCTGCCCCTGGAGATCTTGATGGCCCCAGTCCAAAAACTTCTGCCAGACCTTCCCTGCCGATTTCAGCTTTAACATCAGGATGGGCCAAAATAGCTTTCAATTCAGATCCGAATATAATGCCCTGCTTCGTTTCTCTATAAAATAAAGGTTTTACCCCTAAACGGTCCCTGCCTATAAATAATTGTTCTTTCTTTTCATCCCATACAGCGAAGGCATAGATGCCATTCAAAAATTGAAGGCAATTTTCTCCCCATTCTATATAAGAAGTCAGCAAAACCTCAGTGTCAGAATGGCCATCAAACGAATATCCTTTTATAAGGAGTTCTTTACGGAGATCCTCCGTATTATAAAGCTCTCCATTATAGCAAATAGTATAGCGGTTTTGATGTTTTTCCCTAGTCATTGGCTGTTTTCCGCCTGCTGGGTCTACAACAATTAACCTTTTATGGCCGAATCCAGCATGCACATCTGTCCATATGTTTGTTTCATCTGGACCCCGCTTTGCCAGCGTATCCACCATTTTGCCAATTGCTGCCGTTTCTTTTCTCAAATCCTTTTGGAAATCAATCCAGCCGGTAATTCCACACACTTTACATCATCCTCTCAAAGCGGAATCGCATGGGCACATTTTTCATGATGCTATTGTATGCACAGCCTAGAAAAAAGTTAATTGTCCACAACAAGCGGTTATAAAAATCGCCAAAACTGTCTAAAAAGAAGTTGAGGAAGTTAATGGAGGTTTTATATGAATAGACAGCAGCGAACAAAGCTTATTGAATATCAATCCCGTGCTTTTACAGAAGGCACTGTAGAGTATATTAATGAACAATGGGTTTTTTTCGACCATGAAACAGATGAAGCATCATTATTGGATGAATTCCTCCATCAGGAAATGGAAGTATTTCATTTTAAACGGTGGAAGAAAGGCATTTTATTCGAGGATGGCAAAGTGACCTTTGATGATGAAATATTCCACTTAAAGAATCAGGACTCGATCCGCATCCGAAAACATCTGGTTTTCTCCCTTGAGAGATTACTGGAGGAAATGAATGATGATGCCTTTTACCAGTTCGTAGCTACTTTAAATTCCATGCAATTTTCAGTTTATGACTGTATTTATTGCTATAATCAGCTGGCATTTTTCAATGATAAAGACAGAAAAAGCGGTGTGAATTTTATCGTTTTTGATAATCAGGATCATATTTGCAATGTGCAGCACCATTTTTGCTATTATGAAAAAATGAGTGACCGGTTTGAATTTACCTTAAACAGCGGAAAAAGGATGGTTATTGAAAAAATTTCTTCATAAAAATAGCGGAAGCTCCTTGACCACGAAGTAATGCAGACTAAGAACGCCACGTCCTGTGGCAACGTCTGCATTACCCCCACCCTGGGGGCATCAAGCACAAGAAGAGCCTCTCAGAAAGGCGTTCTTTCACTTTTTGGGAGGCTTGCCCGAAATGTGGAGGTGGCTACCCAGGGACGACAGGCATAAGACGGTTCCTGTAAGAAGGCGTTCTTCCTTCTAAAAGGAAACGGCTTGTGACCTCGAGGGGATAGGCGCTGGAGCTAGACAATTATCTACGTTCAAAATCTTATCCTTTTTTGTAAAAAAAACAGCAGCCTGCCTTTAATGGCAGTGCTGCTGTTTCTTTTTGCTAACTGTGCATTTGGGCATATTTAGATAAAGTGAAATTTCAATCAATGGGGCGATTTCCCCATTGATTATTAATTGATGCCCATAGGATGTGGCGTACTTAGTCTTTGTTCTTTTTTTGGGCTTTTACGGCCAGTTTGACACGCACTTATCCTTTTTTGATTCCTCCGAGAACTGAAGGTGGAGGCTCTTACTGCCCGTTAAACTGTGATAACCCTTCCTCAAACTCACTGGTCATAAGCGGCTTATGAATATAGAAGCCTTGTGCATAATGGCATTTTAATTCCTTTAACAGCTCAATCTGCTCCTTTGTTTCCACACCTTCTGCCACGACTTTAACGGCAAGCCCGTGTCCCATGGTGATGATGGCTTTTACAATGGCAACATCGGATGTGTTTAATCGCAGATTATTAATAAACGACCGATCGATCTTTAATGTGTTGATTGGAAGGTCCTTTAAATAACTTAGGGAAGAATAACCTGTGCCAAAATCATCAATTGATACTTTGACTCCTATTTCCTGCAGCGACTGCATGACTTGTATACTGTACTCAACATTTCTCAGCATCGTGCTCTCCGTCAGCTCCAATGTTAAATATTTCGGCTCCATACCGGAAAGTTCCAATGCCATCTTCACTTCTTTAAGAAATCCTGGCTGCTGGAATTGATAGGCGGATACATTCACAGAGATGGAAAGTGATTTGTAGCCAAGCATTTGCCACCGTTTATTCTGCTTACAAGCCGACCTCAATACCCAGCCGCCGATATCCTTAATGAGACCTGTCTCTTCTGCAAGAGGAATAAAATCACCGGGTGAAACAAGGCCAAGTTTTGGATGATTCCAGCGTATCAGGGCTTCGCTTCCGTATAAATTGCCTGTTTCGAGATCAATTAATGGCTGATAGCATAGATAAAATTCATTTTTCTGCAAAGCTTTTCTTAAGTAGCTTTCAAGCTCAAGTCTGACCATTGCCTGCTGATTCATTTCCATCGAGAAAAAGGTAACCCTGTTTCCTCCTTGCTGCTTGGAACGATTCGTAGCAATATCCGCATTTTTCAGCAGCAAATGCTCATCGGACCCATCATCTGGATGCAGGCTCGCACCAATGCTGGCAGTGACAATGAACTCCTGATTCGACTGAGATATAGGATGGGATATTTCCTCTAATATCTTTTTGGAGACATTCATTACCTTCTCGATAGTTGCTTCCCTTGATAATACCAAAGTAAACTTATCACCGCTGAATCTTCCCAAATAAGAACCCGACGGCAAAACCCTTTCTATTCTTTCGGAAATTTCCTTTAACACCATATCCCCAGCAAAGTGCCCCAGACTGTCATTTATGATTTTAAAGCGGTCGATATCAATAGAGAGAACGGCAATTTTCTTCTGTTTTTTTCTGGCTCTCTTTAATTCCATTTCCAATTGTTCTGTAAACTTCATTCTATTTGGCAGCCCGGTATCCCGGTCAAAAAAAGCCAGTTCTGTTATCTTCTCTTGAATCTTTTTCTGTTCTGTAATATTTCTGCCAATTCCATAAATACCTACACATTCCCCATTAACAGTAATTGGAATATTTTTCAGCTGAAAAAGATTAGTTTCGCCAGATTTTGTATTGATATAAACGTTATAATATTGCTCTTTCCCTCTTAACGCCCGGTAAAAATGCATTCTGACCCTTTGCACATCCGCATCACGCACATATGAAAGGGCAGTTTTTCCGATTATTTCATCCCGTCTGAACCCAAAAGTTTTCTCGAATGCAGGGTTAATACTTGTGAAATTCCCCTTCAAATCGGTTGAGTAAACAAAATCTGCATTATTATCAAACAGTGATTTATAATATTGTTCAGACATTTTCAAACTGCTGTTTAATGCATTAATATCATCCTGAGAAGCATGCATTAAATGAG
The DNA here is from genome assembly GCF_004366035.1 of Cytobacillus oceanisediminis. Taxonomy (GTDB): domain Bacteria; phylum Bacillota; class Bacilli; order Bacillales; family Cytobacillaceae; genus Cytobacillus; species Cytobacillus oceanisediminis_C. The sequence continues at coordinate 189,491 of NZ_SOEE01000007.1, read as the reverse complement.
TCAATGAAGTAATCGTTTTAAATTGGGCCGTCTTTTCATAAGAATATAATTTTGGCCGATTCTTTTTTGATTCAGCAATATTTTCTGATAGAGCAAGATATGTAAGAGAATGTCCGACCATCTGCGGAACTCCGCCTTTTCGGAAAGAAAATTCCCCGTAAGAAAAGAACCCGCTCGCCGGGGCAATCCCCTGGAACATTTCCAGTTCTTTTTCCGTAAAATCTCTAGCAAACTGTTTTCGGGCCATACAATTGTATATAAATATGCTTTCAGGAGCTAGCTTGTCAAGCTCTTCTAATTCCTGTAAAGACCGTTCAATGATGTCTTCCAGATTTGCATAAGCAAACGTGAGTGTGTCTCCTTCTTCAACCTTCCTGTTTACTTTAATAGCACCATTTCCGAGTGGTTTTATAATAAAAACAGAAACTTTTTCCCCGCGGTACTTTAACAGGAAAGGGAATTCAGTACCTGATTCCGGCAAATCCTTAATAAAAGCCTCACCCAAATAATGCTTTAGAATATTTAAGGGCTTCTTATGATCTAAGGAATAGATGATAGATCCTTCGGCCTTTGTAACAGTAAAGCTTTTTCCAATCTCCTGCCACTGATAATTTGCAAACGAACGGACTGAAAGATGGCCGCTTTGAAGGGCAACTGCTGCAAGCCCATCGCTGGTGATTCCATCCTGAGAAAAAGCAAAGCCCTCCTGAAATAAACCATTATCTCCCGCAAGGCCCCCTGAGATTACTACATCCGGATGGATTTCATTAATCCCCTCCAGCAAGGCAGTGGAATCTACATCATATCCAGCAGGGAAAATAATTACAGCCTCTGTATTGAAGATAGCAAGTTCCCGTGCTAAGGTCTTGCCCATTTCATAACTATTCTTAAAATCAGTCCTATTGAACAGGAAAGATTTTAATTCTGTTTTTTCAAAGACAGTAAAGCAGATCACTGTTTGTTTTTCCGTAATCCGGCCTTCATAAATTTCACCAGAAGTCGAACAGCCTGCTATTTGTGCAAATGGAAGCTTGTCTGCCAGTTCTTTTTGAAGCTTCACGATATTTAGACTTTCAGGGTTTCCTGTAAAAACCTGCACTAGTAAATTAGGATATTCATCTAATTCGTTTAAGTCTATAAATCTATTCAGCTGGCTAGTATTCTTATATAAACATGAAATCGTCTTTGCCATAAAAACCCACCATCACAGTAAGATCATTAGAATAATGCCAGTTACCCGCTAAAGGAACGCCCTTTATACAGCTGAAACTCCCATTTCTAATTTTTATTATAAAGTTAGTTATATTTTTAAATTACCATATTTAATGAAGTCATGATATGACAAAATTAGAAAAAGCTGCCTTTTTGGCAGCTTCTCAAAAAATATCCTTATTTACGTCATAAATGTTAATGGCAATTTAACAAAGCCTAAATATAAAACCAGAATTAAAGCAACAACAAACTGTCCCCATAAAACAGATGTCTTTTTCCCTTTAACAGTGCGGATAATAATCATTTCAAACATAGCTATTACCCAAATGCCTACCAGGGACTTCAGCACATAAAGAAGGTCGATGCTGTTAAGGCTGCTTAAAATCCAAACCCCAGTTCCAATAATCAGCAAATAGAACAGTCTCAAGATCATGTGAACGACTTTTAAACCTTTTTGCTTGCCGCTTTTATGCATCATAAGCGCAATAATAAATAAAACTAGTGCCAAAAACCAAGTTGTTATATGGGCATGTATCATTCCAGTGCCTCCTATTGTAAAATTCGATACCATCATACCATATTGGCATAGAAAAACCTAAAATTATGGTGCTGCAAAGATCATTTAAGGACAACTTTGTGAACTATTTAAGGCAATATGTGATATTTCTCATTGACACTCTTAAGATATAAATTAATACGTAATGGCCTGTGATTTTGTACACAGGCCACCTTTTTATTTTTCTATAAAATTTGTTAGAGTTCCTATTTTTTCAATTGTAATTTCCACTTTATCTCCCGGGTGAAGAAAGCGTGGAGGCTTAAAGCCTTTGCCTACACCTGCAGGAGTTCCAGTAGCAATAATATCTCCTGGTTCAAGGGTCATGCCTTTTGACAGGACCGAGATGATTTCTTCGATTGGAAAGATAAAGTTTTCAGTATTTGAACTTTGTCTCAATTCTCCGTTTACCTTTGTTTGAATATCAAGCTGATTCGGGTTTTCAACAGCAGTTGAATGGACGATCCAAGGACCCATCGGGCATGTGGCATCCAGGCTTTTACCGATAAAAAATTGCTTATGGCGTGCCTGCAGATCCCTTGCTGTCACATCATTAATAATCGTATAGCCAAAGATGTGTTCGAATGCTTCTTCTTTTGGGATAGCCCGTCCTTTTTTTCCGATTACAACGGCAAGCTCTCCTTCATAATCCAGCTCTGCTGTAACATTATGATGATTTAATACCGTTTCATTATGGCCAATTACCGTTGTTGGAGATTTTGTAAAGACCATTATGTGCTCAGGAATGTCTTCTTTGCTTCCCATCTCAATTGCATGCTCGGCATAATTCTTGCCTACACAAAAGATATTCTTATCGGGACGGGGAATCGGGGCTTCCAATGCGACAGAAGCGAGCGGCCGAAAGAGTTCTTCCCTGCCAGGATTGCTGCTTAGCCAGTCTTTTAAACTATGTACCTTCTCAATGAACTTATCTCCTAAGGCAATACATTCCTTCAAAGTCGCTGGCAAATCACTTTTGCCTTCCATTTTTTCTAAAGCTGCATTTAGCGGAACAACCTTTGTGCCGGTGTCGTCCAATAAACCTGCCACACTTCCGCTGCTATCCTTAAAAGTAACAAACTTCATTCCCATCACCTCATTTTATTATTCACTTTTTTAGTATAATATAAATTTTCAAATTTTTGGACTATTTATAAATGAATCCAAATATTAACCCTTTCTCTTCCAATTAGGGATTTTGAAATAGGTGAAGCTCCTCCAGAGCCATTCAACCGGTCCATAATAATAGCGGGCAGTCCAGAAGCGGCTGATTATAACCTGAAAAGCGAAAATGAAAATAACCAGAAGAGTCCCCCAAAAAGCAGATACCTTTCCATAGAAACCTAATCCATAACTATAAAATATAAAAGTCGAGATAATGGACTGGAAAAGATAATTTGAGAGCGAAAGTTTCCCAACATATGAGAGCGGCAGCAGGAATCCAGGTCCCTGGCCATTTTTTATCATTACTGCTATTCCTAAACCATAAGCAATAGCAAGCAGCGGACCTCCAAATATATCCTGCACGTAATCCAGTCCCAGATTGCTTTCCAACAAGTAAGGCAGCAATTTGAACAATACCCCTGCAGCCAAAGAGACCAGCATAATTTTCGTGAAGAATGCCCTGTTTTTTTCCGGTTCTTCCAGCCATTTCAGCTTGGCAGCTCCTCCCCCTATTAAAAATAAAGGAAAGATAGAGGCAATCATGATAGGCAGTGAAGCAAGATTATTAACTCCTGACCAGTCCTCTGCCCGCTGTGCGGTAACCTCAGTAAAGCTTCCATTTTGATAGGCCTGTAAAGAAGCTAATGCAGCTGCAGGATCATAGATTGATAGCTCATCAGCAGGAACAAACAGAACTGTAGCAAATAACAAAAGGGCAAATATCAGATTGGGAATGATGTAAAGCAATATTCCGGTTAAAAGCATATTTCTTCCGGACATTTTTACAAACAGTAAAAACATAAAGCCAAAGATTGCATAATTAATTAGAATATCCCCATGCCATATGAGAAAAGCGTGAATGATGCCTATCAGCAGCAGAAGGGAAAATCTCCTTGCAGCCATTCCTCCAAATCCAAGGCCTTTCGCCAGTGCACTCTCCCTAAGAATGACTAATCCATAACCGAACAGCATGGAAAACAATGGGTAAAAGCTGGCCTGCACAAAGATATCAATAAAGGCATAGGCGGCTTTATCTGCCGGACTGTCCCACCATTCTAAAGGATCAATATATAGATATGGCGAATGGAAAGAAAGCATATTAACTAGAAAAATCCCGAGGATGGCAAATCCCCTCATAATATCAAGCGAAATGATCCGATCCTTCTCCAGGACCGGACTGACTTGCCTGTCCATAAAACGCCTCCTTCTTTTTGAAAGAAAATCTAACCTTAATGATAGAGAGCAGGTTTCTAATTGTCCAGAAAAGAAATGCGGAAGCGCATTGCTCACGAAGGAACGCTGACTAAGGGGGCAGGCTGCTTATGCTAGACAGATATCAGCATTCCAACTTTCTTTTTGTAAAAAAGGACCCAGCAAATGCTGAAGTCCCGGCTTTCAGTTAATTAACAAAACGGCCTGTTTTCCCTTTCAACTCCCAGTAATCATTCCGAAGATGGATTTTTTGAATTTTCCCCGAAGCTGTTTTCGGCAACTCTTCTACAAAAGTCACTCCTGTTACAGCTTTAAAGTGGGCAAGTTTCTGCCTGGTAAAACTGATAATTTCCTCTTCAGTCAGTGTTTTCCCATTTCGCAGAACGACGAACGCGTGTGGCGTTTCCCCCCACTTTTCATGAGGTACAGCTATAACGGCTGCTTCCAGTATGGCAGGATGCTCGTATAAAGCCCCTTCAATTTCGATTGATGATATGTTTTCACCGCCGCTGATTATGATATCCTTTTTACGGTCTACGATATCGATATTGCCGTATTCATCTACATTCGCCATATCACCGGTATGAAGCCATCCGCCTCGAATAGCTTCCATTGTTGCCTCTTCATTTTTCCAATAGCCCTTCATCACTCCGTTGCTGCGGACAACGACTTCACCGATTTCCATGCCATTATGGACTACTTCTTCCCCCTGTTCATTAATTACCCTGACTTCACAGCCTATCATCTGGTGGCCTGCCTTTGCTTTCATCCGATACTGCTGAGCAAGGGGCAGTTCTTTAAGATGAGACCGAATCGTCGAAACAGTGCTTAATGGAGATGATTCAGTCATTCCATATACCTGTATGAACTCCCACCCAAGCTCCTTTTCTACTCTTGTTACAAAAGCTGGCGGCGGGGCGGAGCCAGCTATAACAACTCTGACATCTTGTTCAACAGCCGGAACAAATTGTTCATAATGCTGCATCAGCGAATTCAGGACTGTAGGAGCCATATGCATGACGGATACTTTATGTTTTTGCAGTTCATCAAAAATCTTTTCCGGAGTCGCTTTTCTTATACACACCTGAGAAGCGCCATTTGCCGTGTAATAAAAAGGAGAGCCCCATCCATTCACATGGAACATCGGAAGGACATGAAGCAATACATCCTGATCGCTTACCCTCAAATGATGCATAGTTGACAATGCATGCAGGTAATTGTTGCGATGGGTCAGCATGACACCTTTTGGATTGCCTGTTGTACCGCTGGTATATAGAAGGCTGCACACATCATTTTCATCGAGGACTTCCCTCTGATATGGACTGCTGTCCTGGCTGCTGAGCCATGAATCATAATCGGTTTCTATTGTTTTTTCCTCTTTATAATGAACGATGATCTTTTCAACCGTCTTAAGCTGATCCTTCACAGGAAGTATAAGATGGTAAAGGTCCTGGTCGACAAATAGAATTTTGGATTCACTGTGGTTTAATATAAACAGATAATCTTCCGGCTTAAGCCGTATATTTAAAGGGACCATGATTCCACCCAGCTGAAAAATACCATAAAACCCCTCCAGCATTTCGACGGAATTTGGTGCAAGATAAGCTACCCTGTCCCCTTTTTCAATCCCTGAAGCTTTTAATCCATGGGAGAGCTGATTAACTCTCGTGTTCAATTCCTCATATGTAAAAACTCGATCATCTGCAAAAATGGCTTTTTTAGAACCGTAAAGAGACACAGCACGATCTAAAAACTGCGTTACTATTAATGGAACATTCATCTTATGGCCACCTCACTGAAAATTTAGTTAATTCTATATTTTTTATATTATCATAAAAATTATGACAGTTTCACCTGTATTTTGTCTGTTATATAACATTTGCAGACATTCTTATTAAAGTGTAATTCAGATATTTGGGCTAATTAATCACAATCAGCTATTAGGCACATACGATATACAAGAAATCATTTTAAAGGGTGTTTATGTATGCCAGCTATTGTCGGAGTCGCACAGGTCATATCAATCGGAAGCAGTTCTGTCTTCAATATTGGGGATGTTTATAAAATCATGCCTGTTTCTAACGCTAAGACCTTTTCAGGCGCTGGATCGTTTAACACTGGGGATGGCCTGAATGTTTACAATCACCGGAGCACAACAAACACTTATGATTGTGATGGCGTGGATCAGGGCAATTATTTCAATGCTTAAAACGGGTGATCATATGAATTTTTATATACAGCAATCCATTCATATTAATTTAATAAAGATCGGCGGGATTACAAACTCTTCCGTCATGCAGATTGGAAGTGCAGGCATTATAAAGCCGGCCTCTTATTTATATAACACTGGCGGCTTTACTGAGCCTGCACCTGAAGCGGAATTGCCAACGCCGGCGGGGCCAGCAGGGGGGAGTGTTTTCCTGGGGCCATCTGTACCCCTGACCAGGGAGCAGAAACGATAAGTTCATTTTTAATAAAGCGAGGTGGTGCGCTTGAACCAGCAATTAAATACCTATCTTCAGCAATTGCATGCTTTTGTGGAGGCACAGGAAAAACGAATACGCAGCCTGGAAGCAGCGGTCAGAAAACTTCAGGAAGAGAATGAAGTTCTGAAAAGCCGTCCTCCGATGCAGGTTGATCGGATTGAATATAAATTCGACCAGCTTAAGGTTGAGTCTCTTGAAGGCACTTTAAATATTGGCTTAAATCCTTCTGAGCTGCAAAATATTGAAGATTTTGCCGTAGATAACAAAAACATCAATGCACCTATTTCGCCTAAGAACCAAATGAAGAGAACGATGGAAATTGAAGATGCCATCTATCAATATTTAGAACGGGAACTTCCTGAAATTACTTCTTCTGTTCAGAAGAAGTTAAATGTCAGTGTGGATGATTCCTATATTGCGTTTATCAAAGAAGATATCAAAAAGCAGCTGCCTAACAGGATTGATTTCTATATTAAACAGCAGGCTTCAAATCGATCCGGGCAGGAAAATGATAACGCAGAGATTATTGAGCTTATAAAAAAGGAAATTCACAATGGAGTCCATGCCTTTATCTCGCATTTGCCAGAGAATATGAAAGGGATGAATAACGAATGAATTATCAGGTATATAACAGAGATTTGTGTGTTGGCAGCATAAGAGTGCTGGGGGTATCCAGCTCATCTGTTTTAATGGTGGGAGATACGCAAACGATCCAACTGGCTGCCACTTTTGATACACCCCCTGAATCGCTTCTGATAGGGCCATTTGTGCCTCTGACACCGGAGTAAACTGCTATGCTGCAAAGAACTTCATCCGTTGACAGAATTAATATTGACACCCTCTCCTTTTCTTCTGTATTTGAAATTGGGGACTCCTGTTTTATTAAAGGATTCTCCAGAGCAATTGCCGGTCAGCGTGAAGTGGAGTATTATAACGCGAAGGAAGGGAATTTTAATATCTATCCCGTTTTCAGGGAACCCATTCCTTTAATTCCTATTGAAGAAGATATAACTATACAGACTGCACAGCTCAATCCGATCATTAGGGTTCAGAATATTGATATTATCGGGGTTTCCTCCTCATCTGTCATTCATATCGGCAACAGTGGAAATATTTCAATGGAAGCCCGAATCAAGCATATCCGGCAGGTTTATCCCAAAAACAGCAATTCGTAATCAGAGCTTAAGGATGAAAATTTTTTATAAAGGATGTTTTACATGCCAGCTATAATCGGACCGGTACAAATCATTAACGTCGGCGGGGGAATTGTACAATTTGGAGACTCCCTTTATATTTCTCCAAAAAGCAATTCCAAATCAACGACCGGACAGGGTGCCGCAAATACGGGCGGCTTAGTCATTACAAACAATGGCCTGAGTGCCAGCAATGTACTGGATACCAGTCTGGTTGATCAGCCAAATGTCGGCAATAACTAATTTATTATCAAAAATTCAGGACGATAGCTCATTTGTTATCGTCCTTTTGATTTCCTGTCATTGGACTTTTTGGCTTTCGTTAACTTTGTTGAAGGCTGCTTTTTGATCCATTTCAAATATTTTCGGATTTTATCATCCTGCTGCAATAACTCTATTGAATTTAGTCTTACAGCTAGCTCTGCATTCGTATATAAAGCATGAATCTGCTTATGACAGGGTATACATAATTTCGCGGTCGGCAGGAAGGTGCCTCCTATTTCTTTCGGGGTTAAATGATGGACTGTTATATTAGTATCCTCCCGCAGGCATAATTCGCAGGTTCCCGCCTCTGTTTGCTTTTTTCCCATTGCAAGCCTCCTTTATATTTAAATTGCCCTTTATATTGGAGCGGCAGTAAATCGTATATTCTCCTTTTTGCGTGCGGCGATGTTCCGTCTGCGCGCGGGATCCCTCTGTTTATGCGCGGCTTTTCAGCTAGTGCACGCAATACCTTCCTGCTAATACACAAAAAACCGGCAAGTTCCCTTGCCGGCTTTCCCTATAACTTAAGTGTATGAGCCCCATCAAAGAAGAATAGGTATCTTTCATTAACTTCTCTCTTTAATATTTGTTCCAGTGCTCTGGTGTACATATCAATTTGAACTTTGTACCTGTTCTCGAGAACGGGTTTGGCTTCTGCAAAGCCTCCCTTAAACCGGCCGCTGATTCCATCTGTTTTATAATCCAGAAGCACCAGGCCATGCTCATCTTCAAATACACAGTCCACGATCCCCTGGATGAGAACCGGTTCATCTTCTCCCTGCCAATCTGTATAGATTTCCCGGGCTGGGAAAGATAAACTGAATGGAATTTCTCTTCGTACCGATTTAGCCTGAACGATTCTTTGTCCCAGTTCAGTTTCGAAAAACTGTACAATCAGCTGCGGCTCAATGCTGGCATGCTGCTCTTCTGTCAGCAATTCGTTTTGAACCATCTCAGCCATTTTGGAAGATATCGTTTCAACAGTTGAAGGCCTGCTGAAATCTATATGCTGCATGACAGCATGCATAGCAGTACCCCGTTCAGCTGGAGAAAGAGATTTTTCCTGCATGAATCGAGGCCTGCCTAGCAGGGGTTTATTGATTTTATGGATTAATTCAGTACCGCTGTCTTCTTCAGAAAAAATCTCCCGCTGCCGCTTCACTTCCGAAACGGATTGTTTAGAACGGTGCTGTGCAGCTTGCTTAAAGGAATATTTCCAGAAAAGCTGTTCCTCTACTTTATCCTTATATACCGATTCAGTTGGAACAGGTTTTCCTTCATAAACCAATTGAAGCAAATCCATTTCGCCCTCATTGGCTTCTTCTATAAGAACAGCAGCTTCTTCGCTTTTGATTATGGTTATATTCCAGCAGGAAGGGTGTTCAAGTATTTCAGCAGGAACGAGAGGATGAACCGGCCCTCCCCCCTTCAATGCCTCACAATCTCTATGTCTGACAAGTGATGGACCAATCCAGTCCAGGTAACTGTTTGCAGAAGCCCTGTCATATTCATTCAGGAGCCACTCTTTATGCTCCGAAGCCTGCAGCCACTGATTTAATTTTTTATCTGCACTCTTGACGGACGAAACCAGAAAAAGCTTTTCCTTCGCCCTTGTTAAAGCAACATACAGGACCCGCATTTCTTCAGCAAGCATTTCCATTTTCTTTTTTCGTTTAAAGGCAATCTGCGGCAATGAGGGATAAGAAATTCTCTTCTCGGCATTTACATATTTTGCAGCAAATCCATATTCCTTATCGAGCATGTATGGCTTTTTCAGATCCATCGTATTAAAATTGCGGGCAAGCCCTGCAATGAAAACGAAAGGAAATTCCAGCCCTTTGCTGCTGTGGATCGTCATAAGGCGGACAACATCTTCCTGCTCACCCAAAGCACGGGCAGCGCCAAGATCATCGCCTCTGTCCCGCATTCGTTCAATAAACCTTAAGAAGCGGAATAATCCTCTGAATGATGTTGCTTCATACTGTCTTGCTCTGTCGTACAATGCTCGAAGGTTTGCCTGCCTCTGTTTTCCTCCCGGCATGCCGCCGACGAAATCATAAAATCTGGTTTCCCTATACAGATGCCAAATCAGTTCGGAAAGAGATCCCTGGCGCGCCATTACACGCCAATCTTTAAGCTGATCGAAAAATGGCCGCACTTTCTCGTATAATTCTTCTGTTTCCAGGGTTGGGTCATTCCGGCAAAAAGAAGTCAATGCTTCATAGAAAGATCCTCTTTTATTATGGATTCTGATTTGTGCAAGCTCTTCTTCCGTCAACCCCAAAATAGGAGATCTTAGAACCGATGCCAGCGGAATATCCTGATACGGATTATCAATCACTTTTAGAAGTGACATCATAATCGCTACTTCCGTTGCTTCAAAATAGCCGCTGGAGAGATTGGCATAAACAGGGATTCCCTGCTGTTTGAACTCCTCCATTATTTGCGGAGCCCATGTCATGGAACGAAGCAGGATGACAATATCCCTATACTTGGGAGGCCGCCCAGATTGGGTCTTTGTGTTGTAAACTTCTTTCCGATTCCCAATGATTTCTTTTACTTTCGACGCCATAAATCTGGCTTCGAGCTGTGACTGGGCTAACTCTTCGCCGTCAAAACCCTCATCCACTGATTCAGGCTCAGGTTCATTTTTTTCATTTCCTTCAAGATCAATAATGGCTATTTCCACAGGGTGCTCCTGACTCTCTGAATAAGGAGCTCCTTTAACAAGCTCTGCTGCCTGATCATACTCAATTTCACCGACAGATGTCCCCATAATTTGCTTAAAAATATAGTTGGTCCCGTGGAGGACTTCTTTACGGCTTCTGAAATTTCGCGCCAGATCAATTCTAAGCCCTGCCTCTTCTCCGTCCCGGCCAAACCGGGTGTACTTACCCAAAAACAGATTAGGCTCTGCAAGGCGGAAACGGTAGATCGACTGCTTTACATCGCCTACCATGAAAAGATTCCCATTTTCTTCTGAATCTGCCGTTACCAGCTGCAAAATAGCTTCCTGGACCATGTTTGTATCCTGATACTCATCAACCAAGACTTCTTTGAACTGATTTCTGCAGGCAAGAGCTGCTTCTGATGGCAGAAGCCTGCCCTCTTCATCTGATGATGAAAGAATTTCAAGGCAATAATGCTCAAGATCGGCAAAGTCAACAAGCCCTTTTTCAGTTTTAACCTGGTCAAAGCGAATTGAGAATTCTTTAACTAACGAAACAAGCGATTCTATATGGGGCTTCATTTCCGCCATGTCACGCATGAAGCTTTCCTGTTTGCGGAAAAACAGTTCTTCCTGCAGGCCGGTTATGATTTTCTTTGCCTGGTCCCTAAGTTTCTTTGCCTTTTCAACCAGCCCTTCATCATAATCATCGCCCTTACACGTTTTGGCTCTGCCAAAAGACCATGATTGCATCGCTTCGTATAACATCGGCCACGAATCATTTTTCGCTTCGATTAGAGTATTGACAACATGCAGATCTGCAACAAAGTTTTCTGCTCTCGGAGCAGGTCCTCCCGGAAGCTTGGTCAGCTCCAGCCCATATTCCAGCAGCTGCTTGGCACCTTTCAGCTGAAGATCTATATCCGCCAAAAGGAAACGGACAAATGGAAGCTGTTCAAGACTGTCAACACCGTCCACGTTATACATCTCAACAATTGAATCAAGATATTGATCAGGTGAAGGGTTGGAGCGGGCAAAATCGTATAAGTCCCTTATTATATCTTGAAGGGCAGTGTCACTTCTGTCATTTGTAAAAGTATCAACAAGTGCAAAGAATGCTTCGTTTCCCTCTTTACCGTATTCCTCTTCAAAAAGTTCTTCTAGTACTTCATCCCTTAAGAGCTGTGCTTCTGTTTCATCAGCGATTCGAAATCCGGGATCAATCTCGGTCATGTAGTAATATTTACGGATCATCTCTAAGCAAAATGAATGTAAAGTCGAGATGGATGCCCTGTTTAATAAGCTTACCTGCTTTCTGAGGTGAGCAGACTTCGGATCGGCATTAATCGCTTTTTCAAGAGCCTCGCCGATTCTGTGCCTCATTTCGGCTGCTGAGGCATTTGTGAAGGTCACAACAAGCAGTTCATCGACATTAATAGGATCTTCATCAGCGATAATCTTATTGATGATCCTTTCAACCAAAACAGCCGTTTTCCCTGATCCGGCTGCAGCAGCCACCAGGATATCCTGACCCTTGGCCATAATTGCTTTCCATTGGTCATCTGTCCAGGTTGCATCTTCCGGCTTAGGCGGTATGGCCATTTTCATCGCCCTCCACCTCCTTCTTGATGATTTCAATCATGTCCTCTTTTGGCTTAGGCACAAATAACCTGTAATCATTGGTTTCGAGCGATTCGTCAAATTGGCATACAGATTTATAGGCACAAAATGTACATGGTGTTTTTTCCTTCATTTTATATGGGGCAATTTTAACATCGCCCTCTGTTATCATATTGCCAGTATTCCTATACATCTTTCTTACATAACGGCGCAAATAATCAAACTCCTGCTTGCTTGCCACTTTAGATCGCTTCGAAAGTGTCCCGTCCTTTTTAAATCCGGCTGAGACTATGGATGAATCACCTGTCTCAATTGTCTGGTCCATTAACCTGATGACATTTTCATCTCCCAGAAGCAGACCATTCATTTTAAATTTCTTATAAAGTTCCTGCTCGATATCCTCTAATGTCAGCATTTTTGAAGTGCTGACGATTGGATTATGGACATGGAAATAAAGGACTCCTGCAGGATCGGCTTCAGTCCCGATCAAAGAATTGGAATGGGCAATAATGATGTCCAGATACGTGAGCATCTGGAGAGCAATGCCATAATAAACCTCACTGACATTCAAATCCTTGGAGCTTGATTTATAGTCAATTACCCGTAAAAATGTCCCGTTTGTATCCTGAGCCTTGTCCACTCTGTCAATTCTTCCGACAAGCTCCATTTTAGTCCCATTTTTAAGAGGAAAAACAAGCGAAGGAAGTTCCCCTTTTGGACCAAACCCCAATTCAAGGCCCACTGGCGAGAATCCGCTTGATTTGGCATGCTCACTGATAACATAGGAGGCCCTGCTGATGATTTGCTCAAGCTTTCTCTTAATATAGTGATGCCTGTTCGAGCTTAAAAGAATTTCATTTTGCAATTTAGGAGCGAGCATTTCAATTGCTTCTTTTGCCAGGATCTCACACTGTTCCCTTGTCATATCTGTCCATGATAGCTTCTGAGTCATAACTGTTTCTGCGATAAATTTTAACGCGGCGTGGAATAAATCCCCGATATCCGGCGCTTCCAAGCGGTATACCTGTCTTTCCCGAAGCCTTAGTCCATGCTGTGCAAAATGGGAAAATGGACAGCTATGGAATAATTCCATCCTGGAAACACTCGCCTGGATATGATCGCCATACAATTCTTTACTGATGTCTTCGCCAAGCTGAAGTGTACGGTTTTCATAATTCAGGCTGGAAAGAACCTTTAGTGCCGGCCTTCTCCACTGCTCATTGTTAAGATAGCAGTTATAAACATCCCACCACAGGTCATAGAGTGGATAACTGCGTTTTTTCAGCTGAAGCTGCGAAGTCAAATACGAAAGTGCTGTATTCAGATTATCCGCATATTCCAGCTGCTCCGTTTCCGGCAGCTCTGCCGGATCCGACATGAAGGAATGCTGCCTGCAATCGGGGAATAAATCTCCCAATCTCTTAATATAAGGAGAAGGCATAAGTGCTTTACCTTCTTCATTTGCCAGCGGATAACTGATAAAAAGTTTTTCTGATGGAGTGACAAACGCTTTATAGGCTATAAATTCTTCATCAAGAAGTCGAGTACGGCTTCCTGGTGCCAGTTTCATTCCGTTTGTGTTCAGAATTTCTCTGTCGTCATCCGCCAGCACACCATCCTCTGAGAATTTGGCAGGTATTATTCCTTCATTCAGACCAATGACAAAGGCAGCTTTAATATCAGTTAGCCTTGACCTTTCCAAATCGGCCGCCATGACCTGATCGATGGCAGGCGGAACAAGCGAAAATCGCAGTGACTCCAGACCGGCATCCAGAACGGAAGCAAAGCGCTTTAGCGTCACTTCTTCCTCACCAAGCATTTCTACATACTGATCGAGAAGCTCCATAATGGCATTCCATGCTTGTCCATGCTCCCTTGATTTAACAAGGTTCCCTTTTTCCTCTTCAGCTGATTTCCACTTTTCAATTTTCACAGGCACATCTAATTCTTCCAGGTATAAAAATAATGCTTCACAATATCCGCGGCCATCAGCAGCTTTTTTCAAGCGTCTGTGCAGCCTTAATATTGGACCTGTAATCATTTCGCGCAAATCGCTTAACTCATCTTCTATTTTCTTCTCGGCATCTGTCTGGGCAACCGCTTCAAACTCCAGTCCCCTGATTCTCCTGTATATCCATCTTTTTTTCTTCGTCCATTTGTCCCCTTGAATGCCATAGGCAAGAACATAGTTCTCAAGTCTGTCCATTTGCTCACGAAGCTTGCCGGGGTTTAACTTGGACGGAAATATGAGCTCCGTTTTTACTGCTCTGAAAATCGGTTCATAGCGCCAATTCCCATTGATGATTTCAAGAGTTGACCTAATTAACTCCACGAGTGGATGATTCAGCATAGTTCTTTTTTGGTCAATAAAAAATGGGATTTCATAGTCATGGAACACGGTTTCAATCATGTCATGATAATCCTGTCCGTTTCTCGCAAGTACTGCAATATCACGATAGCGATAGCCATCTGTGCGAACAAGCTTATTTATTTTTCTGGCAACGCCCTCAATCTCAGCCCTCCTATTGACAGCCTGTCCGATGTGAATGTCTGCTTCCCCTGGAAATGCCTCAGCAGGCCTGCTGTCAAAATACGCCTCAAGATGCCTAAGAGAAGGGCTGCTCCACCTTTTTTGCTCAGTAAGGATCATTTCTTCAATACCCAGTCTGTTGCGGGAAGCCATTTCTTTGATTGTCTGATAGTTTTCTCCCGCCATCCTGAATAAATGAAGTTCTTCAGTAGCACTATGTTTAAACGGCTGGTCAAGTGTCAGTGTAATAGTGACGTTTTTACACTGCTTCATCAGCTGTTCAACAATCGAATATTCCTGTGGTGTAAAGCTGTAAAAGCCATCTATATAAACCTCGGCATTTTTTAGATACTCTGAATGGGAGGCTTTTTCACCAAGAAGGCGGAAGTAGTCTTCTGAATCTGTATATTTGCCGGCAAGAGATTCTTCAAAATTTTTATAGATTAACTCAAGATCATGAAGCTTGTCCTGGAGGGCCTTATTCGATTTCCCTTTTCCTGACAGCTGCTGCTGCCTTTCAGCCAGTTCATCGGGGGCTACACAATAACGTTTGAATTCAGTCATCATTTGTTCAACTTGCTGAATAAAACCATTTTTATCTGCAGCCCTCTGAAAAAGCTTCAGCTCATCCTTTTTATCTTCGATGATCTTTCGGATAAGCATGCTGATGCCAACACTGTTAAGATGATATCTGCTCATTCCTCCTGTTTCCTGAAGAATTCTCCAGGCAAGGCGCGTGAAGGAATATACCTGGCTGCGTATCATTCCGCCAAGGCCGGGCGTGGTAATTAATTTATATTCTGAAAGGAACGTCATTTGTTCCGGAACTAAATAAATGATTGGATCTCCATCCGGATTAAGCCGCAGTTCATCACGGATTTCATTTAGGCAGTATTCCGTTTTACCGCTTCCGGACCGGCCTATCAATAAACGTACGGTCATATTTTTCCTCCTTAAAAAAAGCTCTCTCTCTGTCATTATTTTATCATATAAGCTGTTCAATTTTTTGAATGGGGTTTTTCAAAATTGTGGAAATGACAACGTTCCTATACGGTGTTTCGTGCATAAAGTATATCGGCAGGTGATAAGGATGATTTCAAAACCGGTCCTGATGGCAACTTCAGTCATTTTGACAGTTACAGGAATTTTTGTGGCCAGCAACATTTATACACTAATTCCTATTTACGGGGATATTGCTGATACATTTAAAGTAAATGAAAATTATATTGTTGGCGGGGGAAGCATGTTTGCATTTTTTTATGCAGCCGGCCTGCTGTTCTTTGGTCCTGCTTCCGATACATTTGGCAGACGCAGAATTATTATTACTGGTTTGTTTGCCTCTGCTTTGTCCACTTGTGCCGTCGGGCTCTCTCCTAATGTAGAGGCTCTCTATATTACCAGGTCGATTCAGGGGCTGACTCTTGGGAGCTTTGCTCCTGTTGCCTTCGCTTATTCCTTTGATCTTTTTAGGCCGAGGAGCCGCACCCTGCTGCTTGTTTTTATTAATACAGGATTCCTTGTCGCCGGCATTCTTGGACAGCTGATCAGTTCGACAATTACTATTTATTTTAAATGGAACTATGCCTTTTATTTCTTTGCTTTTTGTTATTTCATCCTCTTCCTTGTCTCGTACAAAATACTCCCAGGCACCTCGCATTCATTCAAGTCAGAGGTTTCCGTCATTTCTATAATGAAAAAATTATTAAAGAAAGGAAACCTGCTCAAATGCTATGCTATCACCTTTACTCTGCTGTTTTCCTTCGCAGCTTTTTATGATGCAATAGCCAGGAATTTTCATGGAACCTTGGAGGAATTATTCACATTAAGAGCAGCGGGTTTAATTGGGGCACTGCTGTCTCTCTTTACTGGAAAGCTAATTGAGCGGATTGGTGCCTATTCGACATTAAAGCTTGGTTTACTTTTAGGGATTTTCAGCATCATTAATATGTTTTTCTTCAGCAGCACTATTGCCTTGATGGCAATTTCCATATTGTTTGTGGCTTCCATATCCATTCTTGTTCCCACTGTTATTACACTGATTGGCATGATTGCAGGGGCTGACCGCGCAAAAGCGCTTTCTCTCTATTCTTTTTTTCTATTGACCGGAGCAAGCTTTGCCCCGCCGGCCGTCATGATTCTTGAATATCATTATGTACTGTATCTGCTTCTTGCCTTTTTCCTGACGAATATCATTCTTAGCTATTTCTTGTCAAAAGAAATTATTTTTGTCAGTCAGCCAGAATAAATCCTGTAAAGCGCGGAATTATTCCGCGCTCTTTCACTCTTTCCACTCCTTTCTCAGGAGCCCGTATAGAAACATATCATGCCGTTTTCCATCGCGCTCAAGAAACTCTCTATAGCAGCCTTCTCTCTGGAATCCAAGACTTTCATAAAGAGTTTTTGCTCTAGTATTATAGGAAAATACAGTAAGCTGAAGCCTATACAGATTCAGCTCCATAAAAGCATAGCGAATAAGGCATTGCATGGCTTCCTTTCCATACCCTTTTCCCCATTCGGCTTCTTCTGCAATGGCAATGGTAATCCAGCCTGTTCTGTGTGGCCATAAAATGCCGTTTAGCTCCGCATAGCCTATCAGTTTATTTGCTTCTTTTAACCTGAGCGAAAATCTGAAGGTGTCTTGCGGACATTCATCAAGCCATTTCTTAATTTCCATTTCCTGTTTGGGTTTTACCGGCAGAGCATCCAGGTTTCGCATGATTTTTTCGTCTGCACGCCACTGGATTATCTTTTTAATATCATCCTCAATAAACCACCCCAGAAGTATCCTCTTTCCAGACAATATCGTACTGTTTATCACTTTCTTCACCCCCGGAAAAATCAATTCTGCAGAAGATGGGCTCCGCTTATTGGATAAATAAAGAGCTCCCGAAGGAACTCTTTATTCGTACGTTTCCACAAATACTGCTGCCCCCATCCCGCCTCCGACACATAGAGACGCTATTCCTTTATGGCCGCCTCTTCTCTTTAATTCATGAACGAGACTCACAACAAGGCGCGCACCGGTACATCCAATAGGGTGTCCCAGGCTGATTCCGCTTCCATTTACATTTACTTTGTCCCGGTTTAAGCCTAACTCTTTCTCAACCGCCAAATATTGCGCTGCAAAAGCCTCATTTATCTCAATCAAGTCTGCATCATCAAGCGACCAGCTGACATTGGCAAGACCTTTTTTGACTGCCGGCACAGGCCCTATTCCCATTACTTTTGGATTTACCCCTGCCACGGAGAAGCCAGCAATCTTTGCCAAAGGCTTCAGTCCCTTATCCAGAGCCAGATCTTCCGGCATCAGGACAAGTGCTGCTCCGCCGTCATTCAGGCTTGATGCATTTCCTGCTGTAACAGAGCCATCCTTTCTAAAGACAGACTTCAAGCTGCGCAGCTTTTCGGCTGTTAAATCTGCCCGTGGGTTTTCATCTTTTGTAACGGTTACTTCCCCTCTCCTGCTTTTCACAGTAATTGGAACGATCTGCGAATCAAAGTAACCGTTTTCAATTGCATGCAAGGCTCTCTTGTGGCTAAGCAAGGCCGCTTCATCTTGTTCTTCTCTTGTAATGGCATGAATTTCTGCCAGGTTTTCTGCCGTCTCCCCCATCATAATATGATGGATTGGATCTTCGAGAATTTCCCATACGGTATCGGTTACCTGCCCATGCTGCATGCGGGCGCCCCAGCGATGCTGCTTTAATACATAAGGGCTGGAACTCATGGCTTCCACTCCTCCAGCAATCACGATATCTGACATCCCTGACTGAATCTGCAGCGCTGCAGACATAATTGCCTGCATGCCGGATGCACACTGCCTCTGGACTGTGAACCCTGTTGTTGTATCATCAAAGCCTGCAAGCAAAGCTGCTGTTCTTGCTGTATTCGGTTCATCTGTACGCTGAATGCAGTGTCCTAAAATCACTTCATCCACCTCATTGCTCTGCAGGCCGCTTCTCTCGGCAGCTTCTTTTAATACAGGCACAATCAAATCCGTCGGCAGGAGGTCCTTAAACGCTCCGCCGAACGTGCCAACCGGTGTTCTGACTGCTGATGTTATTACAACATTTCTCATCTTTTCCACCTCATTAATCTTCTGATTATCGAGCACGCGCTCGAATTCAGGTCATTACATCATGATGCCGCCATCTACATGAAGGACCGTGCCATTCACATAATCCGATTCATCGGAAGCCAGAAACAGGTATGCATTCGCAATATCTTCTGGTTTTCCAAGTCTCCCCAGCGGAACCATGCCCTGCATTTGGCCCATAACCTTTTCCGGTACTTTTGCTGTCATACCGGTTGAGATGAATCCTGGGGCAACGGCATTTACGTTGATTCCTTTTCTGCCGAGTTCTTTTGCCCATGTTTTGGTCATTCCCACTACACCCGCTTTGGCTGCCGCATAGTTTGTCTGTCCGACATTCCCATAGACTCCCGAAACAGAGGACGTATTGATTATTTTTCCGCTTCCGTGTTCCAGCATGAATGGAAGCACTGCTTGTGTACAATGGAAGACACCTGCCAGATTCACGTCCATAACCGCCTGAAAATCATCTGCAGCAAGCTTTGCCAGCATCCCGTCCCTTGTAATTCCTGCATTATTGATCAGGATGTCAATTTTTCCAAATGTTTCTTTTACAGCTTCCGTCATACTGTCTATGCTTTGCCTGTCTGCGACATTAACCTGAAAAAACTCAACCTGAAGACCTTTTTCCTTCAGCTCTTGAGCCCTGGTAATTCCCATGTCTGCATCATAATCAGCCATGGCTACCAACGCTCCTTCACCTGCAAACTTTTCGGCAGCAGCCAGACCAATTCCATTCGCCGCACCTGTAATAATGGCGACTTTATCCTTCAGCCTCATCAATTGCACCTCCGTGATATATTTAAATATTCCGACATCAGATACTGAAACTGATCCTTTGACGTTTACTCAGGCTATTATTCGACAAAGCCTGCAGCTTCTCCTGTGTCCCCTGCAATATATTCTCATGGTTAAAAAACTATCCCAGTCTTCCTAGGGAACTGATGGTAATTTTTTGAATCGGTTTAGCCGCTGCAAAAAAAGGCTAAGAAATATAAAACAAAAGTCAGCAAAGTTGAAAGGAGCATTTATCATGAAAATTGTTTATGGCTTGATGGCTCAAAACGGAGATGCCCAGGAGCTGTTATGGGATTTGGGATTTTGGGAAAGTGAAGAAACCGCAAAGGAATATTTAAATGCCGAAATGGCAAATACACGCGGGATTACCGTAGAGCCCATTACAATTAATGACGCTATCCCAATTTCCCCAGAAGAAATGGAAGAAGAAAAAATGGTTGCCTGCTCCCTTTGTGGAATTGAATACAATCGTGAAGATGTCAATATGACTGACTATGATGAAGACGTATGTGTAAACTGCGAACCTGAATATAGGAATAATCCTAATTTGCATGTTATCTGAAATGTCTTGCCTGCAATTAGAAAAGCGCAAGCGCCTTGCCCACCCCTAACACCTCGAGGGGGAGGCGCTGGAGAGCTGGACAGGAAAATAAAAGGGACTCGATAATTAGTATTATCGAGTCCCTTTTTCACAAGATAAGTTTGTTTAGAATGACGCATCCATTTCATCAAGCGGCCAATAGCGCAGGTTTACTTTTCCTACAACCTGGCCGGCTGAAATAAATCCAAAATGCCTGCTGTCCCAGCTTCCGAGGCGATTATCCCCCATAACAAATAGTTTTCCCTCTGGAACCGTTTCGGTGCCCGTCATCTCCAGGAGTGTAAAATCACCTGTCAGTTTGCCTCCTAATGTTTCTTTCCGGTATTTCTCCAAGTAAGGCTCATCCACTTTTTTGCCATTTATAAATAATTCATCATTGCGGTATTCGATTTCATCTCCTGGCATCCCTATAATTCTTTTTACAAAATCCTCTTGATCATTATGATGAAAAACAATTACGTCAAAGCGCTCTAAGTCACTGACCTGATAACCGATTTTATTCACAATCAGCTTATTTCCATCCTGAAGGGTGGGCATCATGGATTCACCTTCCACAACATAATTGGAGAAGAAAAAAGTCCGTATAAAAGCAAAGATAATGATGCCAATTGCAAAAGCCTTAAGCCATTCCGCTCCTTCTTTTCTCAATCCTTCCTTCACAGTTTCATCTCCCCCAATACTTATGCATTCATTGCTTTTTATTCCCGCGATCATTTTCTACGCTCATATTCATCTTTATTTCAATGATTTTGCCGACATACCAAAGAATGAAAATGACCAATGCAACAATGGCTGTCCGAATTGGCTGTGTTATTAATGATTTGATATCATATCCGACAAAGCTTATTGTAAAAATCATCACTATTTTGCCGCTCAGGACTGCCAGCATATATTGAGCCATGCTAATATTCGAAAGCCCCGCGACAATATTTACGACTGCCGAAGGAGTAAACGGAAAACAGAGCAGGATGAACAATGGCCCAAACCCATGCTTTTCCACCCATTTCATAAGCCTCTGTACCTGCTTATGCTTCTTCAAAAAACGGAGTATTCGTTTCTGGCCATATTTCCTGACGAGCAGGAAAACGAGCAGCGCTCCTGCGACCGCGCCGAGCCAGGAGTATAAGAAACCCAGCCAAAGACCAAATGCACTCGCATTTGCCATAACAAACAAAACCAGGGGCAGAAAAGGCAAAAATGCTTCTAGCATTGGAAGCAGTATACCGGGAAGCGGCCCAAATGAACGATATTCCCGAATTAAATCCATTATATGATCCAATGTAAACCAATCTTTGAACAGTTCAAAATCCATTTAGTATCTCCTTGTCCAATATGCAGCAAAATCCTATTAGTTCGATTATCATGAAAGGGAAGTTTCCCCTAGTTTTACCACTTCCCCTTTTATTGTACACCTAATCCGCCAAAAACTGTGTTTCTAACTTTTTATTTCGAAAGAAACTCATGGATTGCTGATTTGTTCGCCTCTTTATCTATGCCTAATACAGCAGCACCATTAATTCTCTGGTTTTCAAATGTTCCATCAACAGGAACACGAAGAGTCTCTACATTTCTGTTATCCTTAGATAAGAAATCTTTCCCAATATACAGGATATCGCCGGTATTCATATTGGTATTTACAAAAGGAGTCACCACCCCGATGAGTTTTGGAAGCTTTGTAATGGTCTGAAGGCTTGTAAACTGGCTTGCTACTTCTTTCATTACCTTCTGCTGGCGTTCTACTCTTCCAAAATCGCCTACGGCATCCTGCCTAAACCTGACATACCCAAGGAGATGCTCACCATCAAGACGCTGCAGACCCGGCTCCAGAGTAACACCGATATTGGCAGACATTCTTTTTTCCACATCAATTTCTACCCCTCTTGGAAAAGCTTCATCAATTAAATGGACAAAGCCTTCAAAGTCAACAATTGAGTAATATTTTATATCTATATCAAAGTTTTCCTTGAGCGTCTGCCTTAATAATTCAGGACCACCATAAGCAAGAGCGGAATTTATTCTGTTTTGCCCATGTCCCGGTATGTCCACGTACATATCTCTCATAAAAGAAATAAGTTTATATGTTCCCTTTTCAGGATGATACTGGGCAACCATGATGGTATCTGCCCTGGATTTCTCTTTTCCCCTTGCGTCACTTCCAAGGATCAGGATATTTGTTCCTCCATATTTATCTTTTTCACCGTTAAATTCAAACTCTTCTGTCTGTATATTTGCCTCTCCCTCTGTCTGGGAAACACCTTGCTTGAACTGAAAATACGAATAGCCAAGGGTTCCTGCAATTAAGAGAAACAGAATCAGGAGGACGGACTTCCATTTTCTTTTCTTTTTCTTCTTTTCATGTCTATCTGATCTCATAAGAATAAGTCCTTTCTTTGCAGTAAAATTATAATTCTGCCGCGGGTATGAAAATACCTTCACCTATATTCGACTGCGGTTTCCATAAAAAAGTTTCGATATCACTGCTGGTATATCCTGTATACCCTTATACTTTGCAGATGAATTGGTTTCGTTGCAATTTATTTTAAATAGTTTCTGTACGCTGAATGAAAACTGATTTTACTGTTATATCGGCAATTTTGATGTTACTTTACAGCTTTATTAGAAAAGAGGAAGCGCCTCGCCACCCCCGACAAGCACAAGACGGGCCTTTCTGGCAGGCGTTCTTTGCCTTTTGGGAGGATCGGCATGTGACCTCGAGGGGGTACTGGAGCTAGACAGCTCTTGAAGTACAAAGATATAAATTCTGATATTATCAAATAAACCGCAAACCCGAAGGCCTGCGGTAACATTTTAGAGATATTCATCAAACCAGCCGGCAATGTAATTCAGGCGGCTGATTCTTAAATTCGGTTTTCCGCTTCTGGAAAGCTCATGGTTGGCTTCAGGGAACCGCACAAATTTTGCTGTTTTCTTCCGATGCTTTAAGGCTATGAATAATTGCTCTGCCTGCTCAATTGGACAGCGATAATCTTTTTCGCTGTGCAGAATCAGCAGCGGTGTATTCATATCATCCACATAAGCAAGCGGCGAATGTTTCCAAAGCTTTTCTATATCATTCAAATCACTCTTGATTTGCCAATCAGTAAAATAGTAGCCGATATCACTAACTCCATAAAAGCTGATCCAGTTGGAGATGGATCGCTGAGTGACTGCTGCCTTGAAGCGGCTGGTGTGTCCAATAATCCAGTTGGTCATAAACCCGCCATAGCTTCCTCCCGTTACGCCAAGCCGGTCTTTATCGATAAAATCGAAGTTTTCAAGCGCATAATTGACTGCATCCATAATATCTTCATAATCCTTGCCCCCGTAATCTCCTCTTACAGCGTCTACAAAATGCTGGCCATATCCATGGCTTCCTCGTGGATTGATAAATAAGACCGCATAGCCTTTTGCTGCGAGACATTGAAATTCGTGGAAATATGAATTGGCATACATGGCATGAGGGCCGCCATGTATTTCGAGCACAAGCGGTGCTTTTTCGCCCTCTTTCAGATTGGCTGGTTTCATGATCCAGCCATGCAGTTCCCAATTATCCGAAGATTTAAACTGAATTGGCTCCGCATCTGCCAGCTCAACTCCGTTCAGGAACTCTTCATTCACTTTTGTCAGCTGTTTTAATTCCCCTGATGGGACATCAAGCAAAAATAAATCCCCTGGATATGACGGCTTGCTAATGGCTACAACAGCTTTATTCATACTTCCTCCTGTTGTCAATCCATATACATGCTGCTGATCCAGCAGCGCAGGATATAACTCCCCATCTAAAGAGCCATAATAAACAACTGTATTGCCATGATCAGTTGCCAGGAAATAAAAGCTTCTGCTGTCCTCTGCCCATAGAATTCCCGGTGTTACTGCACCCTGCTGAAAATCTCCGATGGCATAATCACCAGCCAATATATCTGATTCTGCAGTCAGGCACTGCAGATTCCCAAATTCGAGATTATACACCCAGACCTTTGTATGCGTAGCATTTTCATATTCCCTTTCATGCCCGAACAATCCTATGTATTTTCCATCCGGCGACCATGTGGCGCTTCCAAAATAACCTTTTCCATTTGTAATCCTTTTCATGTCTTTTGTTTCAAGATGGATGATGTAGACATCGCTTAGAAATGAGAAATCTTTGTCTTCACTTAAATCTGCCGTAACAGCAATCCATTTTCCATCAGGTGACCAGTCCTGCAATTGGTAGTCGTGTTCTCCGGATGTCAGCTGCTCCATCCCGCCAGATTCAATATCTATTAATGCAACCTGGCTGTACCTTCCGCTCCAAAAACCCTGGGCGTCTGATTTGTGCTTCATTTTTTCAATTTCAAGCGGAACGGGCTTGTCTGCCTGTTTTTCCTGATTTTCCTTTGTTTCTGCATCTTCCCCAGGTTTTACTGAAAGATTGAAAACAATCTTCTTCCCATCAGGTGACCAAACAGGATTTGAAGCGCCATTTGCACAGTGTGTCAGCTGTCTGGCTTCTCCGCCTGCTTTGCTCATCACATAAATCTGTGATTTTCCGTCTCTGTCGGATACAAATGCGATTGACTCCCCATCAGGAGACCAGCGGGGTGAATGATTACGGTGTTTGCCGTAAGTCCACTGAACCGGCATATTGCCTTCAATGGTGTTTAAGTAAAAAATATTTGAACTATATGTATTTTCCTCATCAAGCATTCTGGTCTCAACAAAAGCTAAGTCATTTCCATTCAAGGATAGCTGCGGATCAGCTACTGATTTTAACAGATAAAGGTCTTCCGGTTTAATTGTATTTTTTTGCGTCATTTATTCCATCCTTCCTAACTGTGCTGTTCTACTTATTTCGACATCAGAAATAAAATCCCTTCTCAATAAGCTGCTGGCTGAAACTTTTTTTAATTATTGGAAATGATGAAGAATAACAGCGTTTCGACAAATATAGGCTCTTGCAAGAAAAAACATTCCTTTGTAAAATTAAACAAGAACACTTGTTCTGTAATGCTGACAGGATACTATTGATTAAGGGAGCAGAAAAAACATGACCAGAATTCCTGAGGAAGACCGTAATATCATGGAACAGGCTATTTATTTGCCAATGGTGCTAACCATTTTAAATCGCGACTCCATCGTCATTAATAAAAGCCCATTTAAACTAAAACAGCCTTATCTTGATTTGGTTGAAGAAACAATGAAGGTCATTCAAAGTGAACTCTCTGAGGTAAAACGCTATATGAATAAACACCAGCTTAAGGTCCAGGAAATAAAGAGAGATGAGGCATTTACTATGTTCATGTTCCTTTACAAAGGATATGAGGAGCACCATAATTACTTTAACCCCCGCATCCGCAATAAAGTCCAGGAGCTGATGACATATTATCTTATTAAAAAACCTATACCTGGACCAGGAAAAAATCTGAAGGCAAATTAATATTTGTAATAAGAAAAGCCTGCAGCTAATAATGTAATATACACACGGAAAACAGAAGCATGAAATTCCGCATGCTTCTTATTTATCCTTTCCCTTCTCTATTGGTAGGCTCCAGTTCTCTCCGAAGCATTCATTATTTTGGAACCATTCAAAAAGTACAGTGCCTTTCTCTCTGAATCCTCTATCCTCCTTATCAATGTCGTTTTTAGTAAAGCTGTTCTGAGCACCTGATTATTAAGAGTAGTATAAGATACTGGAATGATGAAGCTTTGCTTATTCTTGAAAACCACTTGAGTATGTGCGTTTTCCGCTCGCTTAAAATAATTGATATGATCCAATGCAATCCAGATGCATTCAGGATTGTTTGGAGAAGCCGTCGGGAAAAAATAAATGAAATTTGTGGGGTCGATCGTTATTGGAGCTTTATGGGTAATGCCGGTTAATTGGCGTGTACCCTCTTTTCTGCCTTCATAGCTTGATCCAAAATATCTGCAGCTGCTTTTAATTATATCGATTGGCTTAAAAGGGGAAGTAACCTCATCATCAAGCTCCCAGATTTGCGAATAAACTTTCAGCCCATAAGCGAGGGGTTTGATAATCATTGTATTTGGATTGACTTCATACTCTTCAATCATTTGGGTATTATGGCTCATAAATTTTCATCTCCTTTTCTATTTCGCTCTCGCTTTTCCATATTAACACCAATTTATCTAAAAATTACTAATTTATTTAATAGTTTCTAATTTGTTCACAATTTCGACATTCCGAAAATATTTTCTAAAAATTTAAAAAACTTAGTTGAATATTTAGAGGCAATTCCATATAATATTAAAAAGCTCAGGGGTGATTTCCATGAAGGAAAAATCATACACCGAATTGATGAAAACCAATGGGATGAAACGGAAAAACCATAAGGATTCTTTTGTTCTTGATCTTTATATTGATATGCTTGTTTCCGAGATTCTGCTGAATACCGAAAAAGAAAAGCTGATGAATAAAATAGACGCAGCGATTGATGAAAGAAATAAACCGTCATTTATGCATTTATCAAAGAAGTACAAAGAACTTTCCAAACGTTTTGGCACTTAGTAAACCAGTTTGCCCCCGCCAATTGGCGGGGTATTTTATTTTTATAAGGCAGGAGAAAATTTATGGACAGCAGGCATTTATTTTTAATGGGCGGAAGCCCTCCATTCGGACAAAGGCTTGGAAAAAAGTTTACAGAGCTGGCTTCCGGAGCTACTGGCAAAATAGCTATACTCTTTTTGGAAAGGGAAGGCTGGGAAGGCTATATGAATAAGTATACTGCTGCCTTAACTCAAAATGGCGCAAGGAATTTCTGTTATCTTCCGCTTTCCCCTGCACCATCAGAATCTTTTTTTCAAGAGTTGGTGTCCTGTTCCGGCATCATCATTGGAGGCGGTGAAACGGAAAAATACAGAAGTTTTATTGTGGATACTAAAGTGGGAGAATACATTGGCAAAATGTATATGAACGGTATACCGGTAGCAGGTTTTTCGGCAGGTGCCCTAATCATTCCGGAGCATTGCATAATTCCCCCTATCGATACACCTGAAAAACAGCATCTATTTCTAAAAGGTATCGGGTTAATCAGGGATTGTGTCATAAGTGTCCATTACACTAAATGGAATGAAGGGGAAAATTTAAAGAGGGCAGCCGGGAAAACCAATGTCGCGGCTGGTTATGGAATTGATGATGATGCAGGCATTTATTTTTATAATGAAATTCAGAATGTTATTGAAGGCCGCATACATATTTATAAGAATGAAATATAAAAAAGCAAGCCACATGGCCTGCTTTTTTCTCATATTTTTGTCAAATCAGTCTGCCGCCTGCTTCCTTTCATTTTGCCTCTGTTCCATTTCAAATTCTTCAAGCATGGAAATACGCTCCAGCATGGTGGGATGTCCATACCTGAATATTTTTACGAGAAGAGGCGGATTAACCTGGCTTAAACCTGCACGTGTCAGCTCCTGAAATGATTCTATTGCTGCTATTGAGTCCTTCGTCATTTCGATGGCATAGCGGTCTGCCCTTGTTTCCTGATAACGTGAAACAAAATTGGAAAGAGGGCTTGAAATAAAGAGCAGCATCGAAAGAATCATCAAAAACAGCGGCAGGGACCTAATATCATTTACCGCAGGAATTTTTAGCGCCCTTCCCCATTTATCGACTGCTTTCTCCATTAATTTGGCTGTCAAATAAAGTCCCAGCAGGGAAAGCAGCAAGTAACCGCCAATTCCGATATATATATGCTTTTCCACGTAGTGGGCCATTTCATGTGCCATTATAAACAGGATCTGATCTTCAGTTAATTTATTCAGGGTTGTATCCCATAGAACAATTCTTGAATTTGATCCGATACCTGTCACATATGCATTCAGCGCATTTGTTTTCTCTGCCATATCGACTTCAAAGACATGTTCAGCAGGTATTTTAGCCTGATTTGCCAAATCAAGAATTTTCGTTTCAAGTTCCTTGTTTTTCAAAGGATAGAAATCATTATACAGAGGGTCAATGACAACCGGCTGCAGGAACATCATAAATAAGGTAAATGGAACAGACAATAGCCAGGCATAAAGCCACCATCTCTTCCTGCTCTTATTAATCAGCCAGTACAATACAGACACAATGAGAACCATCATTCCATAATTAATCCAAAAATCAATGAGCTCATCCTTCATCCATCCGCTGAAGCTCTGAGTTGAGATATTATACGTTTTGGAAAGTGAAAAGCTGATATAGCTTAATGGCATAGTGGCAATAAACGCGAAAAAAGAAAGCCAAATCAAATAGATCGCCGTTTGCAGGAATTTATAAGGTGCAGTCTGCTCAGCCCACTTCTTAAAAGCCTTGGATAAGCCAAATAAAAGAATGAATAGATAGAAAATCCATTCAAAAGGTGTAGAAATAAAAAACAGCAGGTTTCTTATTTTAGAATATTCCTCACTGAGCATCAGTTCCCTTCCGTTCAGGAAAGTAGCCGGATCTGCCCGAGAGCCTTCATACTCAAAGGGCAAACTGCTGTCAGCAAAATAGAATAAATACCAATAAAAAAATAAACCGTATACGAAAAAGGCCAGCGCCCCGTAAAAGCCTAATTTTCGCGCCATATGATCCCCCCTTATGGTACAACCTTTCTATATTTAGTTTAGTATAAAAATCTGAAATTAGAACTATTTTGATGGGACAATCCAAGTTATTAGCCTATTACAGCAGTTCTATTGAAAAAGCCGGTTCTAGAAGGAACCGGCTAAAGAACATCAATAATAATCTTTTCTAAAATAAGAAAGAATATACAGATAACACAGCAATCGACCCTAATACAACAACAATCACATTTGCACCTAAAAAGGCTGCCAGAAAAGCAGCAGCTGCCCCGAGCAGCCCAAACCAAATATCCTCATTTATAAACAGAATGCCTGGAAAAATGAGTGCCCCTAATGTCGCATACGGCACATTCTTTAATATCCCCTGAACAAACCCGGGAAGCTCCTTCCCCTTAAAAAGCACGAAAGGCAGCAGCCTTGGGATATATGTAACTGCTGCCATCCCAACAATCATCCACACGATATGGCTACTCATTGCCGCTACCCCCTGTGCCTGTTTTTTACATTTTCAATCCATTCTACTATTACAGCTGATAAAAGCGTGGCCAGTACAATTGCCCAGCCAGTCGATAGCGTATCAGTCAAAGTGAAAATTGTGTTAAAACACGCTGCCAGTGCCGCAAGAAATACAACTTTTGCACTCTTTTTCATAGACGGAACGAGAAGGCCGACAAACATGGCATAAAGAGCAACAGACATGCTTTCCTGCAAGGTTTGCGGAAGGCTCGCACCAATTAGGTGCCCAAGCCCCGAGCAAATGACCCAGCTTGCATAGGAAACCGAGATAAGCCCAAGCATATAACCGCTTGTTACCTTTTCTTCACGTACTGCTGCAACTGAGAAAGTTTCGTCCGTAATCCCAAAAGATAAAATTACCTTGTTAGCAGCCTGCTCATCATCCCACGTTTCATTAAGAGAGGTTGACATCAAGAAGTGCCTGATATTCACGATAAAAGTTGTCAAAACAATTTCAAATATGCCCGTTCCCAATGAAAGAAGGCTCAGGGATATGTACTGTGCTGCACCTGCAAATACGAGCAAACTCATTAAAGCTGTTTCACCAATTGAAAGACCAGTTGCTTTGGCGAGCAGCCCAAATGTTAGAGCGATGGGTGCATATCCTATCGCGATGCTGATTCCCGACTGCACCCCTTTCCTATACTCCCCGGAAGGCTTGCCGACTGCAAGTTCTGCCATAATGCTCACCGCCTTAAAAAATATAATACCAGGCCTGAAAATTATACTATAATAGACTTAATATTGAAGAATGACGCGTTGATATAATATATTATACATTTGTGCGTTATATTACACAATAAACTTGGAGGATATAATGGAGAATATTCAAAAAAGCATTGGGGAAAACCTGAGGAATATTCGAAAAACAAGAGGTTACAGCCTGGATGCAGCGGCAGAAATAACCGGGGTCAGCAAGGCTATGCTGGGGCAGATTGAGCGGGGGGAATCCAACCCGACTGTCACCACCCTTTGGAAAATCGCGAGCGGCCTTCAGGTTTCATTTTCCTCACTTATTCACGAGGAACCATCAGATGTCCAGCTCATAGAATTGAAGACTCTAACTCCAATAATGGAGAGCATGGGCAGCTACAGGGTTTATCCCGTGTTCCCTTTTGACCCCCGCAAGAAATTCGAGATCTTCACAGTCGAAATTGAACCGGGATGCCAGCATACATCTGATAAACATAATGAGGGTGTTGAAGAATATATCACTGTCATGTCCGGAACGCTTGAAATAGAAATCGGAGACCAGCGAATCACTGTCCGCCCCGGCAATTCAATAAAATTCTCAGCAAATAAAGCGCATACGTATAAAAATATCGGAGACGAACTGATTCGCTGCCAGGCAGTCATGTATTATCCATGAAAAAGCTGGCATATCGCTGCGGGCGGTAGGCTTTTTTACTGGAATATTTCCAAAACAAACAAGCCGGACAAAGCCAAAAGCCTTTTGTCCGGTCTCCCTTTAGATTAATACAGCCTTATCGCTGCTCATTTTCTCTCCACGTATTTTTTGGAATTCTTCAAGCAGTTTTTCGACAGTCAACTCTTTCTTTTGGTCTTCATTTGTTTCAAAAATGATCTGGCCCTTATCCATCATGATCAGCCTATTTCCCAGGTCAAGTGCCTGCTGCATATTGTGGGTCACCATTAATGTGGTAAGTTTATATGTTTCCACAATCTCTTTCGTAAGGCTGGTAATCAATTCTGCACGAGCTGGGTCCAAGGCAGCGGTATGTTCGTCTAAAAGCAATATTTTAGGTTCTGTGAAAGTCGCCATCAACAGGGATAACGCCTGCCTTTCCCCGCCTGACAACAGTCCGACTTTTGCCGAAAGCCTGTTTTCCAATCCAAGATGCAGCATTTCCAGCTTTTCCCGGAAAAAGTCGCGTCGTTTCTTGGAAACTCCTTTGCTAAGGCCACGCGCCATAGTTCTCGAATAAGCAATGGCAAGATTTTCTTCAATCGTCATGGAAGGGGCTGTTCCTGCCATCGGATCCTGGAAAACACGTCCAATCAGTCTGGATCTTTTATGTTCTTTCACAAGAGTGACATCAGTGCCATCAACCAGCACTTCTCCTATATCAGGAATCAATTTGCCGGAAATCATATTCATAAGAGTAGATTTTCCCGCTCCATTACTGCCGATAACCGTCATGAAGTCTCCTGGCTTTAAATGAAGATCGATTCTGTGTAGTGCTGTTTTTTCGTCTGGAGTTCCCTCATTAAACACTTTATGAATCTGATTTAATTGCAGCAAGATGTTCACCACTTTTCCCGTAAGCATTAGTTTTTTTTGCTTCCGCTAATCTCCGCCGCTTTCTCTGCTTTTCTTTTTGCTGCTGAATAAGCTTTGGCAGAATAAGCGCACCAATCACGATTACTGCTGTAATTAGCTTCATATCTCCCGTTTCAAGGAATTCAACTCTCAATGCAAGAGTGACTATAATACGATATAAAATGGCTCCTCCAATGACAGCCAGTGTTGCTCGTACAATTGTTTTTGCACCAAAGATTGCTTCTCCAATGATTACGGATGCAAGTCCGATGATAATCATCCCGATTCCCATTCCGACGTCACTGAATCCGTTATACTGTGCCACTAATGCTCCAGAAAAAGCAACCAGTGCATTTGAAATGCCCAAGCCAGCTATCTTCAGAAGATCTGTATCAGCAGAAAAGCTTCGGATCATTGTCTCATTGTCGCCTGTTGCACGTATAGCCAGTCCAATATCTGTCTTTAAGAAAAGATCAATCAATACTTTCGCAGCAAAGGCTAGTATTAACATTAAAATCAGAATACCCCAGGTCTTTGGGATGAAACCCATTCCTAATGCCCCAATCAGGCTTTGAATAGCCTGGTCAATCCCAAGCTCCTGCCAGAATGCTGTAAGCTTTGTGATAGCCGTTTCCTCAGACAGCAGCGGAACATTTGACTTGCCCATAATCCGGAGATTGATAGAGTATAATGCGATCATCATTAATATTCCGGACAAAAGGGCATTAATTTTTCCTTTTGTATGAAGAAGGCCTGTAAGGCAGCCTGCTGCAAACCCCGCAAGCAAAGCTGTCATTGTTGCCAAAAATGGATTGTATCCTCCTACTATCATGACAGCCGCTACAGATGCGCCCGTTACAAAGCTTCCATCCACCGTCAGATCGGGAAAATCCAGTATTCTGAATGATAGGTAAACCCCTAATGCCATTAAGGCATAAATTGCTCCTGCCTCAATGGAACCAAAGATCGCTGTTGGCATAGTAATCTCCCTTTCTATTAGAAAAGCGCAAGCGCTGGTGGTTATTTAAAGGTATTACTCCACAAAGTCAGCAAGATCGCTCCATTCCTCTTTTAAGTCAATGCCCATTTCTTCTGCAGCCTTTTTATTGATTACCAGCTTTAGATTCTGCGGATATTGGACAGGAAGTTCGGATGGCTTCTTGCCGTCTTTTAAAATTTTTGCAGCCATTTCCCCAGCTTCATATCCGATATCTTCATAGTCAAATCCGTAAGCAGCAAAGCCCCCACGTTTAACAGAGTCCAGCTCTCCCACGAAAAGCGGGATGTCATTGTCGTTTGAAACCTGAATGACGGATTCCAAAGCGGAAACGACAGTATTATCCGTAATAATATAGATGGCATCAGCTTTTCCGACAAGCGATTCTGCAGCCTGTTTCACTTCAGAAGAATTGGATACGGTAGCTTCAGCCAATTTCATATCTGTACCTGAAAGAGCTTCCCTCACCTTTTCAATCTGCACCTCTGAATTTTGTTCTCCAGAATTGTAAATAACACCCACTGTGCCTGCCTCAAACTGTTCATCTATAAATTTAACCATGTTGGGTATCGCATCAGGATGCGTATCTGTTGTACCTGTTATATTTCCTTCAGGAGAATCCATTGATTTTACTAATTGCGCACCCACTGGATCAGTTACTGAAGTAAATACAATTGGTATATCCTTCGTTGCATTCAGTGCACTTAATGCACTGGGGGTGGAGTTGGCAAAGATCAGGTCTACTCCATCTCCAGCAAAATTGTTGGCAATGGATTGATTATTATTCTGGTCCCCTTGTGCAATCTGGACATCGTAGCTTGCTTCAATACCAGAATCCTCTAATGCCTTCTTAAAGCCCTCGAGTGCCGCATCTAACGAGGGATGCTCGACAATCTGCGTAACTCCTATGTTAAATGATTCTTCCTTTTCTTTCTCAGAAGAACCTGCATTTCCATTTGTACTTTCACTCCCGCAGCCGCTTAGCAGCAATGTTCCCATAAGACCTGCTGCAGCTATTCCTTTAAATGATTTTAATCTCTCTAACATACTAGATGATCCCCCTTTTATCTCTATCTTTCCACTTCAGTACTTTTACGCTTTTATGCTTTTATTCACTAAATTATATAGTTATTAGCCACACTATTCAAGATATTTTTTAATAATTTTCTAAAAATTTATTATTTTAATAGAAAAGACACAGCCAAATAATGCCGTGTCCCAATACTAGCTTATTCATTTTATTTCCCTTTAAACTCAGGTTTTCTTTTTTCAGCAAAGGCCGCAAGAGCTTCAACTCTATCTTCCGTTGGGATAATGACTTCATATGCCTTCCTTTCAATCTGCAGCCCAGTCTGCAAATCAACACCCATGCCCTGTTTTACAGCAAATTTAGCCTGCTGCAGGGCAAGCGGCCCGTTATTAAGCATTTGTCCGGCAAATTCATAACAATCATTTAAGAGATTATCTTTTTCAGTCACTTTTGTAAGGATGCCGTATTCAAGCGCTTCTTCAGAAGTAAGCCTTTTCGCAGTCAAAATTAATTCCAGGGCTTTGGCCTGGCCTATCAATCTTGGAAGTCTTTGAGTGCCGCCTGCTCCTGGTATTATGGCTAAACTTGTTTCTGTAAGTCCCATTGAAGTACCTGAAACAGCGATGCGGAAATCGCAGGCTAGGGCTAACTCCATCCCGCCTCCGAAGGCAAAACCGTTAATGGCAGCAATAGTAGGCTGCGGAAGCTGATCAACCAGTGAGAATACCTCACCTATTTTATATATATTTCTGCGGACTTGCTCTTCAGATAGTGTTCTGCGCTCTTTTAAATCTGCACCAACACTGAATGCTTTTTCTCCAGCCCCTGTAAAAATCACTGCACGAACATCTGGGCTGGTTCGCAGTTTCTCAACTGATTCCTGAAGCTCCGATAAAGTATCAAAATTAAAAGCATTCAATGCATCAGGGCGGTTAATCGATACGACCGCAATATGGCCTTTTGTTTCGACTGCAATAGAACTCATATGTATCTCTCCTCTTTCAAGTACTATCTAATAATTCGACAAATTTAGTGAAAACCCTTTCAAATTTAGTCAATTTGAAATCGGAATAGAAAAGGACAGACACATCCCATGCCTGTCCATAAGAACCTATTTAGTCTGTAATACCTGATTCCTCAATGCTCTCCGCAAAATTTTACCAGTTGTGTTCTTTGGCAGCTCCTCTAAAAACTCAATCGATGACGGCACTTTATATTTAGCCAAATGCTCAGCACAGTATTCAAGCAGTAACTCTTCTGTCAGCTGAGGATTTTTAGATACAACATAGCACCTCACAGCTTCTCCCAGATTTGGGTCAGGCACGCCCAATACAGCAACTTCAACTACATCCTCTTGATTATAGAGCACTTCTTCTACCTCCCGCGGGTACACATTATATCCGCCGACTAAAATAAGGTCCTTTTTACGGTCAACAATATAAAAATAACCTTCCTCATCCTGTTTTGCGAGGTCTCCTGTATAAAGCCAGCCATCGCGAATAGTGGCCGCGGTTTCCTCGGGCAGCTTGTAGTAGCCCTTCATCACGTTGGGCCCGCGTACAGTCAGTTCACCTACTTCGCCAACGGAAACTTCCTCACCCAGTTCATTTACGACCTTATTCTCAACATTCATAATAGATTGCCCGATTGAGCCTGCCTTGCGCGGCTTATCAAGCGGATTAAAGCAGGTAACCGGTGAAGCCTCTGAAAGACCATATCCTTCTGAAACAATGACATTGAATTTTTTTTCAAAGCCGTGAAGAAGTGCAACAGGCATGGCAGCACCGCCCGAAATGCAAAGCCTTAGCGATTTAAGATCTTCCGGATTGCCATCATCAAACTGAAGAAGGAAATTGTACATGGTCGGTACGCC
The DNA here is from genome assembly GCF_004366035.1 of Cytobacillus oceanisediminis. Lineage (GTDB taxonomy): Bacteria > Bacillota > Bacilli > Bacillales > Cytobacillaceae > Cytobacillus > Cytobacillus oceanisediminis_C. Next base: position 153,850 of record NZ_SOEE01000007.1, on the reverse strand, counting down.
GGCAAAAACAGTAGGTTCATATGTTTTAGCGAGTCTAAATATTTCTTTCGGGCTGAATTTTGGATCTATTAAAATAGTAGCCCCATTCATCAGCGGTGCATTAAGAGCAACCGTTAAACAGAAAACATGAAACATCGGCAAAGTAGTGATAACCCGGTCTTTTTCGTTCATATGCAAATAGTCGCTGACATCCTTTGCATTGCTGTAGAGGTTTTTATGTGTCAGCATGGCACCCTTTGGCTTGCCTGTCGTACCTGAAGTATATAGGATAACGGCTGTTTCATCTTCTTCGAGCTCAGGGCCTTTAAAATCTAAATCTCCTGAAGCTATTACTCGTGTAAACGATTTCATTTTTGAGAAAGCTGATAATGCAGTTGGGTCCGCCTTTGAAGCCTGTCCCTGCGGGGTTTCACAAATAATAAAGTTTTCCACCTTTGGAAGAGCCTGATGCATCTTCTCAATCAAAGGCACTAATAGGTCAAGCGTAACAACCGCTTTTACGTCACCATTATTAACAATGTAGCCAATTTCATCCGGTGTATAGATTGGATTGATTGGTATAACAGTTGCTCCAACCCTCAGTGCTCCATGCAGGCCAATGACAAAATGCGGTGAATTCCCGAGTAAAAGAGCAATATGATCTCCTTTTTTCACTCCCAGCTTTGAGAGCCCATCTGCAAATTTAGTCACAGCACCATCAAGCTCCGCATAGGTACTGGACTGATCCATAAAATAATAGGCAGTCTTGCTGCCCATCTTGATTGCCGTTTCATGGAGCTGCTCTGTTAAATTCATTTACACTCCCCCTATAATGAATGAATAGTCATTCATTTTTATTAAATAAATTTTCTAAATATATTATATTGAAAGAAATTTTTGTATTCAAGTAGGAAAGCGAATTGTTCACAATTTCTTTTTTATAGCGGACTGCCTTTCGCAAGACTTTATATAAATATAAGAAAAGCCGGCATGATGCCAGCTTTCCAGTAAATTCCACATTAATAAACCAGGTTGATAAATTCGGTCTTTGTCACATTTCCGAAGTAATGCTTAATGTCCACTCCTTCAAGAGCACATTCAATCTCTTTCTTTTCATAGCGAATTCCTGTAAGCTTGTTTTCAATTTCGCTTACATCGCCAACCCCAAAGAAGTCTCCATAAATTTTACATTCCTCAATTTTTCCTTTTGTGACATTAAGTCTAATATCAATTTGCCCCACTGGAAAACGATGCGAGTGCTGAAGATCAAATTTGGGAGATTTTCCATAATTCCAATCCCAGTTTTGATAGCGCTCCTTGGACAGCTGGTAAATTTTTTCCCAATCATCATTCGTAAGCTTGTACTCAGGAATTTCATCTAAATCACCAAAAATATTCTTAAGCAGCAAAGTGCGAAATTCTTGAATTGTGATTTTTTTATCCAGAAACTCTAAGATATTAGCAACCCGGCTTCGAATAGATTTAATCCCTTTCGATTCAATTTTATCTTTCTTTACCTTTAGTGCCGAAACGACACTTTCTATTTCGGAATCAAACAAGAGGGTGCCATGGCTAAACATTCTGCCTTTAGTAGAAAACTGGGCATTCCCGGATATCTTTCTGCCTTCTGCCATCAGGTCATTTCGGCCGCTCAATTCAGCATTAACTCCCAGCTTCTGCAAAGCTTCTACCACTGGTTCTGTGAACTTTTGGAAGTTATGAAAGCTTTCTCCATCATCTTTTGTGATAAAGCTGAAATTGAGATTGCCTAAATCATGATAAACAGCTCCTCCGCCAGATAGCCTTCTGACTACATGGATACCATTGTTCTCGACATATTCAGTATTAATCTCTTCAACGGTATTCTGGTTTTTTCCAATAATAATGGAAGGTTCATTAATATAAAAAAGCAAATAGGTTTCTTCAATATCAAGATTTTTTAGTGCATATTCCTCAATAGCAAGGTTAATTCTGGGATCTGTGATTCCCTGGTTGTCAATAAAAAGCATCTGTTTTCCTCCTCAAAAAGTATGGGACCATTGATAATCCGCAATAGAAATAGGACCGGTATATTTTGTTGAAGCCTCTTCCTTCAGCTTTCGAAGTTCACCATAATGAGGCAAATGTGTCAGCAGCAAATTTTTCACCTTTGCTTTGCTGGCCAATGTTCCAGCATCCAAGCTTGTCATATGCCCTGCATTTTTTCCATTTTGATGACCATAAAAATTGCATTCGCAAACTAATAAATCAGCATTTTCGCTAAATGCTGCCAGCTCTTCTTTATATGAGGTATCAGCCGTATAAATAAGTGTTTTGCCGTCTGCTTCAATTCTCATTGCATAGCATGGCACTGGGTGATTAGTCTTTAAAAAGCGAATTTGGAACGGCCCTGCAGAGAGAGTGACATCAGGATCATAGCAGACTCCCTTTGTGATATCCTTGTATGTAAATTTGGCAAATTCATGCTGATCAAGGGAATGACCATAAATTGGGAGTGTACCTGTTTTCCTTCCTAAAAAACCCTGAATGAGCCTGGCATGCTGCAGAACCCCTATATCCGCAATGTGATCTGGATGGTAATGCGAGATAATTACTGCGTCTAATTCTTCCGGCTGAAAAAAATTCTGCATTTTTGAAAGAACGCCGCTTCCACAGTCGATCAGCAAATGAAACCCATCATGCTCCAGCAAATACCCAGAACTGGCCCCATCAGCTTTAGGATAGCCGCCCCAGCTCCCAATTACAGTTAACTTCATCACGTTTCCTCCTTATTAATAAAGCGTAAGCTCCTACGCTATGACTGATAACCAGACTCGCCAAGAAAGGCCCAGCTTTACTATGTCCAATATACTCGATTATGCCTATTTTTTCACTTTTTTAATATTGTATTGAAACAGAAGTTGACATACCGATACTGTTATAATACAATTAACTTAAATAATCAAACTATTTAGAACAAATCCACAAATCAGGAGGCTTCAACATGATTCAAAACATTATGGAGTTTTTCAGAAACCTGCCGGCAAAACAATGTTCAGAATGCGGGAAGTCTATCGAAGAGCAGCATGAATGCTACGGAAACAAGTGTGATAAATGCATGGGAATAACAGATTTATAGAATAATATTTTAAAAGCCAGCCCTGTGGGCTGGCTTTGTTTTTTGCTTATAATCAATCAGCCTGCCCTGCAGCAGCTGCAAATCTTTTCTTGTGCATGGCAGTAAAGTAAACAAAAGTTCCTGCAATGAACAGGGCAGCGAAACTCAATAGAATGACTGTATTCTCCCACATGAAATCAAAATTCCCGCTAGAAATAACAGCCTTTAGCCCGGAAACAGAATAGGTCATAGGCAAGTATGAACTGATTGGCTGAAGTGCATTAGGAATCAGCTCAAGCGGGAAAGTACCAGCACTTGTTGTCAGCTGGAGAATTAATATGATAATGGCAACAAACCTGCCAGGATCACCCATGACGGTGACAAAAAATTGAATTAGCGCTATGAACGTAAGGCTGGTTATGATGGTAAACAGAAGAAACAAAGGTACACTCTGCACTTCCAGGCCAAGTCCCAGCAATAGAATCATGGCTGCAATGAGACCCTGAATAACGCCTATTCCTGCAAGAATCCCAAACTTGCTTGCAAACCAGCTAAATCCTGACCGCGGTACGCCAGCCGGTTCACGAAGCGGGAATACAATAGAAAGAAGCAGAGCACCTACGAAAAGTCCAAGAGACAGAAAATAAGGCGCGAACCCCGTACCATAGTTAGGAACTTCAGTAATCTTCTCATTATCTATTTCTACCGGATTTGCCATCATATTATAAGTTTTATCGCTGGCATTTACAGATGAAGCATTTTCAGCGCCATCCGCTAATTTATTTGCTAACTCAGAAGATCCTTCATAAATTTGTGTATTACCTTCAGCTACTTTGCCTGCGCCATCTTCAAGCTGCTTTGTGCCATCTGCAAATGCTGCTGAACCTTGGGTCAGTTTGCCAAGGCCTCCTGACAAATCTGCTGCACCGCCTGATAGCCTGTCTGCTCCGGCTTGGGCTTCACCAAATTTCTGAGCAAATGTTTGCATCCCAGCACTGAAATCTTTATGGCCCTGTACTAGCTGCTGCGAACCAGCTTCCAGCTCGGATGCCCCTTGGGCTAGCTGATTTATTCCCTGCTGGAGCTGCAGCTGTCCTTCATTTAGCTGCCCCATTTTTTTGGACAATTCGGCTCCTCCCGCAGATAGTTTACCAGCTGACTCAGCAAGCTGGGCTGATCCAGCCTTCAGCTGGGCAAGCACAGTCTGAAGCTCAGCTTTTTCAGGAGATCCATCAGGAAGCTGCGAAATAAAGCCCTGCAGTTTTTGCTCTAAAAGAGCAGTGCCTCCACTGAGTTTTTGTGCCTCCGTTTGCCATTGTTCCAAAGATGAAGATAAGTTTTTCGATCCATTTTCCAGCTGCTCGGTTCCATCAATCATAACAGGAAGTTTTTCCTTTACTATAACAATCCCTTCTTTTGTTTGTGTAACACCTGCTGAAAGCTTTTGACTTCCAGATTCCAGCTGATCAGAAGCTTTACTTAATTCTGATTGGCCTTCAGCCAATTTCCCTAAACCCTCTGAAAGGGATTTAGCACCTTCTGACATTTCTTCTGAACCTTTTCTTGCTGAGCTTACACCATTATTGAACTCAATTGATTTATCGGCCAAAAGCGCCAGCTTCTCATGCAGCGTGTTAGAACCAACCTTTAAATCTGCAGCTCCTTCACTGATTTGAAAGGCCCCGTCACTTGCCTGTCCAATGCCATCTGCCAATTCCCCTACCTTATCGAACATTGTTTCAGCATATGTTTCAGTCACTTTTTCTGACAGAGACGCTTTTATTTTTTCCACAGCTGTTCCGCCAATTTGAGCTGATAAAAAATTGTAGCTCTCATTGGGAACGTAAATCAGGTTCATTTTCTCCGGATTGTCTTCCAGGAGAGTGGTTGCATTCTTGGAAAAATCCTTAGGGATTTCAACAAGCATATAATATTGCTGATCATTTAGATCTTTATATGCTTCCTCTTTATCAACAAATTGAAAATTAAAGTCCTTGCTTTCCTTTAATTTATCAACAAGATCATCGCCAAGATGCAAGTCATTACCTTCAAATGCAGCACCGGCATCCTCATTAACGATAGCAACAGGCAGGTCATCTAGATGATCGTATGGATCCCAAAATGCCCAAAGAAACATTCCGCTGTATAAAATAGGAATGAACATTACTGCGATAATAGGAATCAGCAGCTTTTTGTTTTTTATAATTGCTGAAAACTCCTTCAAGAAAAGTTTGTTTTTCATCGTAAATCCCTCCGTTATAACTTAATGACTAAATCCCTCATTTGGTCATTTTTCTGAAAAAATTTAGGACTATCTAATTCGATAATCCTTTCATAATGTATTGTTCAAACAGCATAGCTATTTTTTCTTTTTCCAAAGGTTCATGACGCTGCTCCCAATCAAATATGAGAGCAATATAAAGCTTCAGCATCACAAAAGATGTCAGCTCCGGATCGCATTCCCGGATTTCTCCTTTTTCAATCGCTTGTGCAACTTTTTCTTTTACATAATTTAATATCGCATCCTCTACTTTCCCAATTACCTCTGTAACAGCAGGAGTTCCCATTTCCTTTGCTTCCTGGAAAAGCTTGATGGTCAGCTGATGTTTCATGCGGAATTCAAGTATTTTATACAATCCCCGATGAACGTTTTTATGAAAAGGCAAAGAAGGATCAAGCGCTTCATCAGCTGCGCTTTTCATTTCCACGATGAGCGTATGGATAATTTCATCAAACAGCTCTTCTTTATTTTTAAAGAAATTATAAATAGTGCCTTTTCCTACATTTGCAAGCTTTGCAACCTGATCCATAGTGGTTGCTTTATATCCAAACAGAGAAAATGATTTAGTGGCCGCCTCAATAATTTGCTGTTTCCGATCTGCTGACATGAACTCACCTCATTAGGAAATGACTAAATGAACAATTTGGTCATTAGTACAAAAAGTAATTTATCATACTCCAAATGAAAAAGCAACCTGAAATGATGCCAATATAAAAAGCTGTCACACACGGACAGCTTTTTGCTTGTTGCTTTTCAAGTATTCAACTGTATTTCGAACTGCCTCTTCTGCCTGATCTATGCAGTCAGGAACGCCAAGACCTTCAAATGAACTTCCTGCCAGAAAAATGCCCGGCAGCTTTTCCTGTGCCTGCTTCTTTGCCAGCCCGACTCGTTCTTTATGTCCTACAGTATACTGTGGCATTGAATCCTTCCATCTTGTTACATAAACAAAGTCCGGAATCATTTTAATATTCATCGTTTTATTTAAATCATCAAGTACAACTTTAACAATTTGATCATCTGAGAGATCCACCACTGCTTCATCGCCGGCTTTGCCAACGTAACAGCGCAGAAGCACTTTTCCTTTTGGGGTCGAATGGGGCCATTTCTTATGTGTCCAGGTACATGCAGTAATGGTGAAATCACTATGGCGTGAAACAACAAAACCGGTTCCGTCAATATCCCTTTCAATCGCTTCCTCCGGAAAAGCCAGCGCTACAGTTGCCACAGAAGTGGACGGCATGTCTTTGAATTGCTCAAAAAGTCCCCAGCCAGAGAAAATGCTACACAGAGCATGGTGGGGAACAGCCATAACCATGCAATCTGCCTGAAGGTTTTCTCCGCCATTCATTTCAATTGTATAGCTTCTGCCAGTCTTCTTGATCGATTCAATTCGATGGCCTTTCAGTACAGTTCCAGGTTCAAGCTTGTTCTCTAGGGCATCGACAAGCGATTGAAGCCCCGATTTGAAAGTAAGGAACATCCCCTCTTTGCTCTTGCCGTTTGCGGCCTGTTTTGGCTGAGAGCCTGTGGACTTTTTCATTCCCAGAATTAAACTTCTATACTTCTGCTCAACCTGATAAAACTGCGGGAAAGTGGCCATAAGGCTTAATTGATCAATATCGCCAGCATATATGCCAGAAAGAAGCGGATCAATCAAATTATCGACGACTTCGTCACCAAGCCTTCTTCTAAAAAAGGCACCCAGTGACTGATCATGGGAAGGATTGGAGCGCGGCAGCACAAAATCTGCCGCAGCTCTTGCCTTCCCTGCGGGAGAGAATAAGCCGGTTGTAATAAAGGGAGCAATTTGGGTAGGGATGCCCATGATTGATCCGCCCGGCATTGGAAATAGACGCTGTCTTGCAAGCACAAAGGACTTACCGGTTGTATTTCTCACAAGCTCTTTTTCCATCCCTGCTTCCTTGGCAAGCCGGGACGCACTTTGTTTACGGGCCAAAAAGGAATCTGGCCCTCTTTCGATTACAAAACCGTCCCGTGTTATTGTTTGAATCTTGCCGCCAAGTCGATGTGAAGCTTCTATGAGCTTTACATCCAGGGCCATTCCTTTTTCTTTGGCTTCCTTCTGCAGATAGTAAGCTGCAGCAAGACCAGTAATTCCTCCTCCGGCAATAACAATTTTCTGTCTCTCTCCCTGCACGGTAAATCGCCTTCTTTTCTAATTTTTTGCTTATCTATTCAGCAATTTAAAAATGGCATCTGACATCGCATCAATAAACTCTGGCTTAGAATTTGGCATTTCGGGACGGTAATAGCTTGCACCAAGCTCATCAGTGACAACTTTGCATTCATAGTCATTGTCGTACAGCACTTCAAGATGATCTGACACAAAACCTACAGGAGTATAAACAAATGCCTTGTAGCCCTTGTTTTCAAAAAGGTCTCTTGTCAAATCCTGTACATCAGGGCCAAGCCAAGGCTCAGGTGTGTTTCCTGCACTTTGCCAGCCAACGGCATAGTTTTTGACATCAGCCTGTTCGGCAATGAGGTCAGCTGTTTCCTGCAGCTGATGCGGATATGGATCCCCTGATTTCAGAATTTTCTCCGGCAAACTATGCGCAGAAACAATTAACACTGCAGAATCTTTTTCTTCAGCAGGCATTTTATCGAAGGTTTCCTTTACGCGATCGGCCCAATATTTGATAAACTTAGGCTCTTTGTACCAGCTTTCAACTGATTTTATTACAGGACCGCCAAGCTTCTCAGCCTCTTCTTTGGCTCTGCCGTTATATGATTTTACACTAAAGGTTGAGAAATGAGGTGCAAGAACAATGCTGACAGCCTCTTCAATCCCATCCTCATGCATTTGTTTAACCGCATCTTCTACGAAAGGTTCAATATGTTTTAATCCTAAATACATTTTGAATTCATAATCGTCCTGAATTTCATTTAAATGCTGTTCAAGTTTTTCAGCCTGATCTATAGTAATTTCTGCAAGAGGAGATATTCCGCCAATCGCTTCATATCTGCTTCTTAAATCTTCAAGCATTTCCTCCGAAGGCTTTCTTCCCCTGCGGATATGTGTATAGTAACGCTCAATGTCTTCTTCCTTATAGGGAGTTCCATAAGCCATTACAAGTAAACCAACTGTCTTTTTACCCATGTCTTCCACCTCAAATAGTTTTGTCTCCAGTCCTTATTGTGCCAAAAATTAAATTGATTACCAAAACTAATGCTCAAGCAATGTGCCAAACCGTTTGCCAGACATTGCATAAGGCCGTCTAAAAGGTTACTTGTTTAGTTTGGAAGCAGAGTACTCATGAATGAAAGCAGTTAATTTCTTTAATGTGTCCGGATTAACCTCCGGGAAAACACCATGCCCAAGATTAAATATATAACCAGGCTGGGCCATTCCCTGATCGAGAATAGCTTTTGCTTTTTCCTCTATAACCTCCCATGGTGCGAGGAGAATAGCCGGATCAAGATTGCCCTGGACTGTTTTGGTGATGCCTTTTGCCCTTGCTTCCTGAATCGGAAGTCTCCAATCCAGCCCCACTACATCAAGCGGCAGATCATGCCACTCCATAGCCAGGTGGCTAGCGCCAACTCCGAACATAATCAGCGGGACATTCTCTTCTTTTAAGGCAGAGAAAATGCGATTCATTGCTGGCTTAATAAAATAGCGGTAATCCTCCACATTTAAGGCGCCAACCCATGAATCGAAAATCTGGATGGCTTTTGCACCTGCTTTGACCTGGGATTTCACATATGTAATAGTCATTTCCCCAAGCTTGTCCATTAAAGCAAACCAGGCTTTAGGTTCTGCATACATAAATGCTTTCGTTTTGTTGTAATTCTTTGATGGCCCGCCTTCAATCATATAACTGGCAAGAGTAAATGGAGCCCCTGCAAAACCGATTAGTGGCACAGTCAGCTGTTCTTGAGTAAGAAGCTTAATAGTCTCCAGGACATATGGAACGTCCTCTTCCGGATTGATTTCCCCAAGCTTCTCTACATCCCCTATGGAACTGATTGGATTTGAAATAACAGGGCCGATTCCTGATTTAATTTCCACATCAACCCCAATGGCAGGAAGCGGTGACATAATATCTTTATAAAGAATGGCAGCATCATTGTTATATTGCTCTACCGGCAGCCTTGTAACATAGGCACAAAGCTCAGGCTGGTGTGTAATTTCAAATAGGGAATATTTTTCTTTTATCGCTCTATATTCCGGCTGCGAGCGGCCAGCCTGGCGCATATACCAAACAGGAACATAATCTGTCTGTTCCCCCCTAGCCGCCTTCAGAAATGTATCATTAAATGAGTTTGTCATTAAATTTTATCCACCTTTCAAGACTTGTCTGCGTATAATTGTAATATATATATACCAAAATTAGAAATCGCCAGTATCTATCCTTTATGACTATATCCTGTTTTCTCTGTTTTTGTATAGATTTGAAGGCTAAATGTCAAAAAATTGACGTTTTTAACTGTCTAAATGAGGGAAAATTAAAGATTGTAAGGATATTAGCACATTAAAAATTTCAATTTATGAATGAAGTGTTTATAATGAATTTCCTTTCAAAAAACACTATAAAACTTTTCCAAGTGGAGTGAGAAAAAATGAAGATTTATATGGCCAGAGGAACTTACGATTTTTTGAAAAAAATTGAGGAAAAGCACTCCGATGAAAATATGGTTACAATGCAGAATACAGAGAGCGCCTTATTAATCCATGAAACAGCAGGAACCTCCATTTTTAAAGAACCCCGTTCCTATGAAGTAATTGATTCTGCCGGGGTATTCACGGATGCAGGGTTTGCAGTTCTGAACAATATACCTGTTACAGATGAAGGCAGGCCGCTTTTTGAGCACCGATTTAAAAACAGGGCAGGGCTTATTGAAAATGAACCGGGTTTTGCGGCCATCCGGGTTTTGCGGCCTCTTGAATCAAACACATATATCATTCTAACATTATGGCGGGATGAAAAATCCTTTAAGAATTGGCAGAATTCCAAAGCATATGAAAAAGCACATGAAAAACGCGGGACGGAAAGCGGCATCGATAAGACACCGAATATATTCTCCAGCCCTTCATATGCGACCCAATTTTATATCCCTGAAGAGGAGTAATAGAAAAGGATGGGCTGCAGCGGCTCATCCTTCTTTATGCCTGCTTTTTAATTATACCATTTCGATTGGCATAAACTGCTGCCTGTGTACGGTCAGTAACGCCCAGTTTACCGAGGATATTGCTTACGTGTGTTTTGACTGTTTTGATGCCAATGAACAATTCTTTACTTATTTCCTGGTTTGTCATCCCTTCCCCAATGCAGAGCAGGACATCAAACTCCCTTTCCGTTAAATCATCATGAGGCTTTTTTTCTTTTTCTCTAAAACGGCTAACCATTTTCCCTGCAACCTTTGATTCAATAACGGGCTCTCCTTGTGCAGCTTTCTTAATTGCATTCACAACCTCGGCCGCATTTGCTGTCTTAAGCATATAGCTGAACGCACCCGCTTCAATTGCCGGGAAAACTTGTTCATCATCGTAATAACTGGTTATAATTATAATTTTGCATCCAGGATAGCTTTTTAAAATCTCCCTTGTCGCTTCAATTCCGTTCCCATTTTCCATAAGAAGATCCATCAGAACGATTTCCGGCCGTTCTTTGAGTACTAGCTTTACAGCTTCACTTCCGCTTTCTGCTTCCCCAATCACCTCTATGCCAGCTTCCGTTGCCAAATAAGAAATAATCCCCTTTCTTACCATTTCATGGTCATCCACTACAGCAACCCTGATCATTTCAGCCTCTCTCCTTTTGCCGGAATTTTAATATCTATATAGGTTCCTTCGTTTTTCTTAGAACGTATCTTGAATATTCCGCCAACTTCTTCGCAACGTTCCCTCATTGTCTTCAGCCCATAGGAGGTTATCCTCTCTTTATGAGGATTAAAACCTTTTCCATTATCAGCAATAAAAAGATAAATGTAATCGTCTTCTTCCGTTAAGGTAATTTTTATATTCCCTGCATCAGCATGGCGTAGCACATTGGATAGGGCTTCCTGCACAATCCGAAACAAATGCTCTTCTGCTGCTTTCGAAAGATTTTCGATCTCATCAATGCTTGCGTGAAAATCGATGTTTGTCTTTGCCTTTAACTCCTGTATCAGCTTAATAATTCCATCGCATAGCCTGTCATCACTCAGCTGCACAGGCCTCAAATGGAGCAGAAGCGCCCTCATTTCCCCCTGCGCTTTCGCTGCGATGTCAGAGATTTCATTTAACTGCTCCCTTGCTTTATCACTATCCAAATCAAAAACTCTCAGGGCAGCAGAAGACATCATACTCAAAGCGAAAAGCTGCTGGCTCACTACATCATGCAGATCCCTTGCCAGGCGCTGTCTTTCTTCCATCACAGCAGCAGAATGGGCTGTTTGTGCCAGGAAAGACTTTTCATCAGCAAGGCGCTGCATGGAAAAAACCTGCTCCTGGATATTTTCCGCCAGCTGATTCAGTTCATCTGAAATTAACCCAATCTCATCTTTTTCATAAGATTCCATCCGATCAGCATACTTGCCGCTCCTTAATGTTGAAACAAATAATAAAATATCACCGAGCCTGCCTTTAATTAAGTAGCTGCCCTTGAGCCCAAAGTAGGCTCCTGTAAGCAGTAAAATGGTTAAAGCATACAAAAAAAGCCAGAAGGTGCTCTTTATCGTCATTGGCGATACAGGATTATAAAATAGATACACCTGTAATCCGACAAAAAAGATTAATGAACTTATAATGGCCATCATAATAAAACTCTGTACAAACCAATACCTGATTCCGGTTTTTCTCATCATATACACCTATACTTTATCGATCCGGATGGATCCAATTTTTACTTGTACAGCGATTCTCAGCTTTCTTGATGCTTCATCATATCCGGGTGACTTATATTGAAGACTGCGGTTAATGTCACCTGTCTTTTGATCAAAAATGCGAATGTCTCCTATATTAATATTTGACTGGATCATCACCGGAATGTTTTCAGGGATAATCATTTTTACATCCCCAATCCACCCTCTTACAATGACAGGTGTCTCTTTCTCCGGGATGAAAGCCTTGCTGAAATCAATAAAATAATCACCGATCATTGTATATAAATCCATTGGCTCCAGAGACCAATTTGGCTGTTTAAAATCCACATCGCCAATCGAAAAACCTCTTATATTTTTAAGCGGCTGCGGGCTTTCGTATTTTGAGATATTAATAACCTTTTTCTCCGCTGCTCCTTTGTTTTTTTCATATATATCCGCTGGGAAATCCTGTTCAAAATGAATCTTCAAACGATCTCGTTTCAATAAAATATTAATGCCGAAAAAAATAAGAAACAGGGGCCAGAGTTTCCATATTTCCATAAACCTAAATTCAATTACTTCGAAACGATCAAGGATTAATAGAAATGAAAATACTATTAGAAATAACCCGGGAAACATTCCGCTCCGGCTTTTCTTCAACATATATGACAGCAGGTAATGGCATCCTGCAGCCAATAGAATATAGGGGTAAATTACGACAAATACCTCTTTTATTTCCAAGGAAATGACACCTATGTTCATAAGGAGAAGCAAAACTCCAATTGCTGATAAAGTTACCGCGAAGATTATCTGATTAACTGACCTGTATCTCATAGGCGTTCCCTTCCTTCTTTTCTCCTATTCTTGTATTCGCTAAAATAGAAACCTTTTCCTCCAACATATTCATTTTATCACTCTGCTATTTTACCGAAACATTCCACAGAGTGGTTCAGCCTCAGCCTTCGGACGGATGCAATCCATATCACCATTTAATTCTTTCCATCATATTCTGTACTACATTCCAAATCGGGTGATTCGCCTAAATCGGGGCTTCTCTTATGGAATTATGAAAGGGGGAAATTATAAATGGGAGTTGAACTAACAGTCATCCATTGGATTTATGTTCTTTTTATTCTGTTTATTATTGGTTTCATGATTATGAGGAGAGATACAACCCTTGTCTGTATTGCAGGCATCTTTTTAATTGCCATAACGGCTACCGGCTCCTTAAGCAGTTCAGTCAGCAGTATTTTTACCAGTTTTATATTTGCCATTACAGAACTCCTTTCCACTATACTGGTCATTTCGATAATCGTCGCCATGAGCCGGATACTGACCATAACGGGAATAAATGATGTCATGATCTCTCCTTTTACCAAATTAATCAGAACACCTGCACTTGCTTATTGGACTATTGGGATTTTGATGATGGTCATATCATGGTTTTTTTGGCCATCTCCTGCAGTTGCATTAATGGGCGCAGTACTTCTTCCAGTAGCCATTCGGGTTGGATTGCCTGCATTGGGAGTGGCAATGGCCATGAACCTGTTCGGGCACGGCATTGCACTATCTGGGGATTTTATAATCCAGGCTGCACCGAAGTTAACTGCCGATGCAGCCGGGCTTCCTGTCGGGGAAGTCATATCAGCCAGTATTCCGCTTGTTATTATCATGGGAGCAGTGACAACTATTACAGCTTTTTATCTTATAAAGAGAGACATGAAAAGCGGAAAGCTGACTGCAGCAACAGGACTCACCGTGGATACCCCGGCCGAACTTCAGTCTGACGCCAGTCAACAAGATTTGCTATCACTTAATCAAAAGCGTTTTTTTGCCCTATTCATTCCTGTTTTATTTGCTGCTGATGTTGCTGCCATGTTTGCACTGGACCTCCAGGGCGGTGACGCAACAGCTTTAGTAGGCGGGACATCGATTTTCATCCTTCTGATAATTACGCTCTCTGCACACCGCAATAAAGGTCTTGAAAAAACAACTGGCTATTTAGTTGAAGGCTTCCAATTTGGTTTTAGGGTATTTGGCCCTGTAATTCCAATTGCTGCTTTCTTTTATCTGGGGGACGCTGGATTTACACAAATGATAGGAGACTTTCTGCCAAAAAACTCTCATGGAATCGTTAATGACCTTGGAGTTGGCCTGGCTTCGGCTGTACCTTTAAGCAAAGAAGTAGGTGCCATTACATTAACAGTGGTTGGCGCCATTACCGGCCTGGATGGATCTGGTTTTTCCGGCATATCTCTTGCCGGCTCGATTGCAAGCTTGTTCGCAGCAGCCATAGGCACAGGTGCGGCAACCCTAACAGCTCTAGGCCAGGTAGCCGGAATCTGGGTAGGCGGCGGTACGCTTGTTCCTTGGGCCCTCATCCCTGCAGCAGCCATCTGTAATGTAGACGCTTTTGAACTGGCTCGGAGGAATTTGCTTCCGGTAACAATTGGTTTAATTGTGACAACTATTGCAGCCATGTTCCTCCTTTAAAAGCAGCAAAGAGACTATCTGCGATAGTCTCTTTGCTTTTATGCCGATTCTCTCTTGTGTGAATTTCTTCTGAACATTGACTTTAGTGCTGCGTAAAGTGAAATCGAAATAAATACCCAAATATATCCTGCTGCAAATCCCGCTGCAATATCTGACGGATAATGTACCCCCATCACAATCCGGCTGATTCCCATTAGAAAAATCCATATGCCAGCTAAAATCGCCGTCACCCATTTGGCAGGCTTGGACTTTATTTCGTTAATGATAAAATAGGCGATAACCGTATACAGGATCATCCCAATCATAGCGTGTCCGCTCGGAAAGCTGAGACTCTCCACATCAACCAGATGTTCCTGATCAGGACGCGGCCTGCCAATAGCCTCTTTAAGCCACTTATTTACCTCATTTCCCGCTGCAACAGCAAAAACAACTGATGCCATCGCTTCAAAATTCCTATATTTAAACAAAAGTATCAATAAGAATGCCAATGTGATGATTCCAACACCGGCTTTATCCCCCAAACTGTCCATAGCTTCAAAAAATGGATAGGTATTTTCTGAAAACAAACCTGTAAAAAACTTTGAAAAATAACGATCAAATTCCAGGGATGTTCCGATATTAACAGAAGCCAAAAAATAAAGAAAAACTGCCGCTGATACAGCCAGGCAAAAATATGCCCATTTAGATTTATGCATTTCCAATCTTACTAATACCTCCCATTTAGCCTTTTAATTTATAGTATCATCTCTTCTTCACTTGTATTATGTTAAGTTTGAGAAAAAAAGAATTTCTCCTTTAACCTATTAAAGAATGTTATAATAATGAAAAAAATTATACAGATAGGAGAGGGAATCATGTCCGAAACATTATTTAAAAAACTGGAAAACTATTACGATGAAATGGTCTCCATCCGCCGCTATCTTCACCAGAACCCTGAAGTATCTTTTAAGGAAGAAAAGACGGCTCACTATATCAAAACCTATTATGAAAATCTGGGGATTGAAGTCCGGGGGCAAGTAGGAGGAAATGGAGTTGTTGCTAAGATCCATGGCAGCAAACCAGGAAAAACCATCGCTTTAAGAGCCGACTTTGATGCACTTCCTATCCAAGATGAAAAGGATGTCCCATATAAATCATTGGTACCAGGTGTTATGCATGCTTGCGGACATGATGGGCACACAGCAACTTTGCTTGTGCTGGCAAAGGCACTCAATGAACTTTCCGGCGAATTAGAAGGTACATATGTCATGATTCACCAGCACGCCGAGGAATATGCCCCAGGCGGAGCGAAATCGATGATCGCAGATGGCTGCCTTGAGGGAGTCGACGCCATTTTTGGAACTCACCTATGGGCATCCGAACCAACAGGGAAAATTCAATATCGAGTCGGTCCATTTATGGCGGCAGCAGACAGATTTGAAGTTTCCATACAAGGAAAAGGCGGACATGGAGCACAGCCTCACAAAACAAAGGATGCTATTGTAACTGCGGCCCAGCTGGTCGTCAATCTCCAGCAAATTGTCAGCAGAAAAGTAAATCCCATTGATTCTGCAGTTGTAACAGTTGGATCCTTCGTAGCTGATAACGCATTTAATGTAATTGCCGATAGAGCAAAATTGGTCGGTACTGTCCGCACATTTAACGAAGTCGTCCGTAATAATATCGAAGCGGAAATCGAGCGTATAGTAAAAGGAACATGCTACACAGCAGACAGTGCATATGAGTATCAATTCCATAGAGGCTACCCTGCTGTTGTGAATCATAGAAAAGAAACCGAATACCTGGCTGAGCTGGCAGGGAAAATTAACGAAGTCAAATTGGTTGAAGAGACAGACCCTGAAATGGGCGGCGAAGATTTTGCCTACTATCTGCAGCATGTAAAAGGCACCTTCTTCTTTACAGGTGCAAGACCGGAAAACACAGTTGAAAATTACCCGCATCATCATCCAAAGTTTGATATCGATGAAAAAGCGATGCTGATCGCAGCCAAAACATTGGGAACAGCAGCTTTAAACTATCATAGTTTTTATGAAAGCAAGGATTCTGTTGAGGTAAGGTCGTAAGAGGAAATATGAGATTGGGCCAGGCGACTGGCCCATTTTTTGTGGTGGTGTGGACCTTTTTATCAGCGGATTTTATGTTTGGCGCTAAAACCATTTTTATTTGCTCAATCAATTTCTCTTTTACCGGATACCTCGGACAAATTGGTGCAATTAACTCACTTGCCTCAATCAAAAATTGCAAAAAAACTGCCCCAGGCCTAATCAGGCCTCGGGGCTGTCTTTAATATCCGCAGACGATAAGCATTTTTTGCGGTTTCTCCTAAATGGTCAAGCAAATTATAGTTAGCATACGCTCCAACAGCAGCACCTATACCGGGCACCAGCTGGAGCATCTTAACGAAGTCTATATAATCACGGTATTCCTGCTGAAATACCTTCCAGTCCATGTCAGCCAATGCTTCCTTCCTGTCATCCCATTCTTCAATCAGCTTCAGTGTTTCTTTCCTTTTGTCATCACTGGAAAATGCGAGCTGAAAGACGTGCAGGAGAAACAGGCGCTCTTCATAATCATTTGTATCAAATCCATATATGGCTGCAGCTTCAAAAAGAAATTTCATCTTTATGCTCAGCAGTAAAGGAAAATCAGCCAGGCCAAGGAAAATTCCACCTGCCCCGGTCCCGGCACCTTCAACCGCAGCTGTTTTGCGGTAGGTCGAAACCTTGTCTTCTAGCATGTGATCCATTACTTCAAGTCCGCGGCTCGCAGATTGCTTTTTTCTGGTCGTTGCATTTGATCCAATCAAGGTTGCCTTCACCATATTTTTTATGCTGTCTGTAATAATTTGATGAGCTTTTTCGGGTATTATACTATTTACCTTTGTTTGAGCTTTTTTGGAAAGGCGATTCAGCATACTGGAACGCTTGTTTATTCGCCTCTTCCACTCTTCAATTTCGTGATACGCTTTTAATTCATATTCCCTCATTTTCATACCTGCCTTCATTCAGGATGACTATATATACGTATGCAAGACAGCAATGGTTTCATTTTATGTCCTGCTGCCCGCCAGCCGTTTCTGAATATAGAAATGAGTATAAGCATATGCAAATAGAATCCCTAATGCCAAAGACAGCAGTGATGCCATCCAGCCGCCATTTGCCAGGACAGCCAGCGATAAGAGGAGTGCCTGAACATATAGGATGCCTGTAAGCAGCTGTTTGAAGGACTTCTCCTTTATGTCCCATTTAACCGGGTATAAATTCACCCACAGCTTATCCTGATGATGATTCCATAAAGGCAGGAGCTGAAAGCCTGTTAAGTACATGAAGAGCGGTACAAGCAGTATTTGTCCCATTCCATACGAGATTAAATAAATCGCTCCAGCACCAATGAACGTTAAACGAATGAATATACCGAAGTAATCACCAGAACGGAGAAACGTTCTAACAAAAAGGTTTTTAAAAGTCGCTTCCTGTTTGAAAGGAATGCCTGCCATCAGCCAATCAAGCCATTTCCGCCTTTTTACGCGATCTTTCAGCTTCGGAACATCTGTAAACATATTGGCAAGCCTGTAGAAAGAAGTCATTCTCCTCTCTTCTTGTTCAATCAAAATCTCCCATTTTAGTCCTTTATCCCTGGATTTCATGCTGAAGAACAAGTATAACAGAATCAGCAGCACGCCTGCCGCCAGCATAAAAATGATGGAGGCACCGCTAAAAAGGAAATATAGAAAAACAGCGTTTACTGAATAACGGACACATGCATCCAGGATATGTACGCTTGTTTCGATGTAATATTGAATCTTCCAGCGGATCAGCAAATTGATAATTTTTAACGACAGCAGGATAAGCAGAAAAGGTAAAAACGTATTAAAATTGCCATCATTCACTCTGGCATACAAGGGCATAAAAATTCCCAGCCCCATTACCAGGATGTATGCATGCACCAAAAAGCTGACTGCCAGCGAACGTCTAAAATAACCTGAAAGCCTATCTTCAAGCGGCAGAAGAAAAATTTTGTCTGCCTCAGAAAAAAATGTATAAATCGGGCTGTATGTAACCAGAAGAGCTAAAATAATTGCCATTACCGCTGCAGCAGGAAAGTGATTGGGAAGCGTCTTTATCCACTCCTGATAATAAAAAGCGGCAGTGCCCAGAAGAAACACCATGACAATGACAATATGGCCATTAAAAATATAACGCAGATAGCGGGAAAGCTCTTTGACTGTCCTCCCGAATCTCTCCTTCCATAACTGTTTTTCATCAAACATAATCTTCTTCCTTTGTGAGCTGGATATATAAATCATCAAGAGTTGCTCCCGGCATAGCAAATTGCTGCTGCAGCTCTGCTAAAGTCCCCTTTGCCCTTACTTTTCCTTCATGCAAAATCACAAAACGATCACAATATCTTTCAGCAGTTGCCAGTATATGGGTGGACATAAGAATGCCTGCACCGCTTTCTTTCATTTTTTTCATCAAATCAAGAAGTGATTGAATACCCAGCGGGTCAAGACCTACAAACGGTTCATCAACTATGTATAATGACGGCTGCACCAGAAAGGCGCACATAATCATTACCTTCTGTTTCATCCCTTTAGAAAAATGGGCAGGAAACCACTTCAGTCTTTTTTCCATTCTGAATTCCTTTAGGAGTGTCGCCACTCTTGATTTATAGTCTGCTTCAGGCAGGCCGTATGCCATGGCTGTTAGTCGCAGGTGTTCTTCCAGTGTTAATTCATCATATAATATCGGCGTTTCCGGAACAAAGGTGAATTGCTTGCGGTACCCTTCCTTATCCTTAAGGAATTGCATGCTATTGATCGTAATTTCGCCTTCCTTCGGTTCCATTAAACCAATTGCATGTTTGATTGTCGTACTTTTTCCGGCTCCGTTAAGACCGATCAGGCCGACAATTTCTTTTTCTGCCACATCAAAGGAGACATCCTTCAAAACCGGGTTTCTTGTATAGCCGCCGGTAACGTTTTTAATTTCGAGCAGCGCCATTTTCAACGTCCTTCCTACTATATATGTAAGACCATTGTAAAAAAAGCCAAAGGATATTGTCCAGTTTGGGGAAAATCCCTGCATATAAATCCCGAATCCGGACATTCTAATCTTTGAAGGGGAAACAAATCATTTGAACAACATTCAGATGATCAAAACTTGAAATGAGGTGTCTGTCGCAGACAGTTTCCTTTCAGTATAAGCTTCAAACGTTCCTAATAGGGGGATGGTTGCATTGCATATGAAACCTGATGATCTTAAACACTTGATCGCTTCACCCGAAAGTGGTCACTAAGTCATTTTATAAATGAGGTGTTTGTTAAAGACTATCATCCATGCTTTATACGCCCGTGAATGCATATAAAGAAATAAGGGGATGGTCCGATTGAACAAAGATCGAATTTCTCTAGATATAAACACAATTCATTCATAAATGAGGTGTTTGTTAAAGAGAATTTACCTGAAGTAGAAACGTTCCAATAGAAGCTTCCCCTTCACCGAAGGCAGGATTCCAAGCGGATCCTGCCTTTTTATTTTATGAATAGGACAATGCAATCATCCCTTCTCCCCAATAATATGTTTCACTTTTTTGTTTTTTGGCGGATATGGTAGAATTGTGTAAAAGTATATTTAGTTAGGAGCTGACATAATGACCGATTGTATATTCTGTAAAATAATCAATGGCGAGATTCCATCAGCCAAGGTTTTCGAAAACGAGCATGTGGTGGCGTTTCTGGATATAAGCCAGGTCACTAAAGGGCATACACTTGTCATCCCGAAAGTACATAAAGAAAATTTATATGAAATGGATGCGGAAACAGCCCGCAGCTATTTCGAATCTGTTCCGGAAATTGCAAGAGCCATCAAGGCTGAATTTGATCCAATTGGCATGAATCTAATTAATAACAATGGTGAACAAGCCGGGCAGACCGTTTTCCACTTTCACTCTCACCTTATTCCCCGTTATGGAGAAGGAGATGGCTTAGGAGTTGTGTGGAAATCACATCAATCGGAATATTCAGCCTCAGATCTTAAGGAGATCTCTGAGGCCATAGCAAAACACATGTAACTCTCTCATCCTCCTGATCTGCAGGAGGAATTTTTTTGCCTTCTTTATCCCCCAATTTTCAAAATGTTCATTTTTTTCTCTGTACAAATCAGTAAATTTTGTTAACATATTAAATATCTTTATTTCTTTACAGCGTTATAGTGGATTGATTTTATATTTTTGGAGGGAGAAAAATGTACCGTGCTCTAAATTTTAATGCAGGTCCCGCAGCCCTGCCGGAAGAGGTATTAAAAGAAGCGGAAAAGAATTTATTGAACTTCAGCAATACGGGAATGGGCATAATGGAACTAAGCCATAGGAGCAAAGAGTATCAGGCAGTACATGATCAGGCAAAAACACTTTTGAGAAAACTGCTAGCCATTCCGGATGATTATGAGGTGCTATTTATCCAGGGAGGTGCAAGTCTCCAGTTTTCAATGATTCCGATGAACCTGCTGGGAAAAGATCAAGAAGCCCATTATATCCTCAGCGGCTCCTGGTCGGAGAAAGCTTTAAAAGAAGCAGATAAAATTGGCAAAACCGTTATTTCTGCCTCAAGTAAGGATCAAAAGTACCGCCTCATCCCAGAATACAATCAAAATGACATTCCTGACAGTGCTGCCTATCTTCATATTACCAGCAACAATACAATTTACGGCACACAATGGAAAACCTTTCCTTCGAATGAAAAAACACCACTTGCAGCAGATATGTCCAGCGATATTTTAAGCCGTCCATTGGAAGTGGAGCAATTTGATTTGATCTATGCAGGCGCCCAGAAAAATCTCGGCCCTTCTGGTGTAACAGTAGTCATTATCCGCAAAGAACTATTACAAAGATCATCAGAAAAGCTCCCTGCAATGCTGAATTATAATACGTTTGCCAATAATAACTCTTTATATAACACACCTCCCACTCTGGCTATTTATTTGCTTTCCCTGGTGCTTGAATGGGCGGATAAGAAAGGCGGCCTTCAACAGATTGAAAAGGCCAATGAGAAGAAGGCGAAAATGCTTTATGATGCAATAGATGAAAGCGAAGGCTTTTACATAGGACATGCTCATAAAGACAGCAGATCCTGTATGAATGTCACTTTTAATCTTCAAAATGAGGACCTCTCCAGGGAATTCCTGCACAAGGCACAAGAAGCAGGGTTTGTTGGGCTCGGAGGACACCGTTCCATAGGCGGCTGCCGCGCTTCCATTTACAATGCTGTGCCAGAACACCATGTTGAAAAACTGGCCGCATTTATGAAAGCCTTTAAGAATAATAATTAAAAATATAACACCTTTTCAACCCAGGGATATGTGTTATAATGAGTTAAAGTTTTTCGCTGCAGGCAAAGAGTGCACTGCAGGAGAGACGAACAGAGCTTAGTCTGAGAATAGCAGAGGAGAGATGAGAAATGAATACAAAAAATTTAGTGGCCTTATCCCTATTAGTCGGGATGGGCGCAGTGCTTCATGCCGTTGTACCAGGATTCTTTCTTGGGATGAAACCGGACATGATGCTTACCATGATGTTTTTGGGCATAATCCTTTTTCCAGACAGCAAAAGCGTTTTGCTTTTAGGTTTGGTTACAGGCCTGATATCCGGGCTTACCACAACTTTTCCTGGAGGATTAATCCCGAATATTATTGATAAGCCTGTTACAGCATTTATCTTTTTTGCTTTGTTCCTGATCTTAAAGAAATTCCGGAAGAATATCATCAGTGCAGCTGTCTTAACAGCAGCAGGAACAATTGTATCCGGAATTGTGTTTTTAACTTCCGCATACCTGATTGTCGGATTGCCAGGACCATTCACTGCATTATTTGCAGCAGTTGTACTGCCTGCAGCTGCAGTTAACACGGCTGCAATGGTTATCCTTTATCCAGTAGCACAATCAATTGCAAACAGAACAAAGCTGACTCAGCAGACGTTCAGCCAATAATAGACAAAGCCCGCAAAATAAGCGGGCTTTTTATATTTACATTATTGGAAGCTCCCTACAATCATTCCCAGCAGGAACAACAGTACACCGCCTGCCGCTAAAGCAGCTGCCCTCTTTTTCAGAACATACTTCGGAGGATAGACTCCCGGTTTCTTTATTGAAAGAAAAAAATGAATACCTCCTAAAAACAGAACCACACTCAATGCAAAAATTCCAGCCGCCGCTCCGGACAACCTATCTCCCCCTTTCGCTTTATATCCCTCTACTGAATTGTATGCCTGTATGCCGGGAGCTATGAGGATATGGTTTACCCTTCTAATTTTTGTGATATAGATATAGAAACGGTGACTTTTCATTTTCCGCTTTAGAAAAATGAGTAATGTAGTAAAATAGACATATAAACAAGATTTTGAGGTGATGGTTATGAAAGCCAAATCGTTATTGCTTGGACTATTAGCTGGCGGCGCTGCAGCCGGCATATCAACCCTATTGACTGCACCTGCTTCAGGAAAGGATACAAGACAGCAGTTAAAAAATACGACAAACACCCTGAAGGAGCAGCTGACCGAATTAAAATCTGAATTGCTTGCCATAAAGGAATCAGCTTCATTTGCTTCGAAGGAAGGAAAAACCGCTTTAAAGGAATTCTCAAACGACATCAAATATTCCATCAGCAATTGGAAAAACGAAATCCTTCCACATCAGCACAAACTTCAGAGAGAATTGCAGGAAATTGAAGCAGCCATCCATGAACTTGAAACAAATTTAAATAAAAAGTGAATAAAAAAATCCTTCTTTTTTCTTTGGTTAAAAAGAAGGATTTTTTTGTTTTTGAACGAAAACCAATATATTATGAAAATGCTTCAAATTTTTATAAAGCTTTGAACAAGCTCTCATCCCTTGTCCTTAAGCCTTTTATAGAAATATCTAATTATATTTCTAAAAATTTTGTAAATTTATATCTTTATTAATTTTTGTTTTATTGGCATAATGATACTATGAAAAGAAAATAAACTTCTGGCTGTTTGACCAGAAAGACTTAATTTTACAAAGTAGGTGAATTTTTGAATGTCGGATAAACCAATTTCTATGAAGGAAGCAATGATCTTCAGCCAGCGAGTGGCACAGCTGAGTAAAGCCCTGTGGAAGTCTATAGAAAAAGATTGGCAGCAATGGATAAAACCCTACGATTTAAATATTAATGAACACCATATTTTATGGATTGCCTATCATTTAAACGGAGCATCGATTTCCGATGTTGCCAAGTTTGGCGTAATGCATGTTTCTACTGCATTCAATTTTTCCAAAAAGCTTGAAGAACGAGGCTTTCTTCAGTTTTCTAAAAAAGAAAGCGATAAAAGAAATACCTATATTAAATTGACTGATGACGGCGAAAAGGTGTTACTAAGTCTTATGGAAACCTATTCACCCGAGAAAAATGCCGTGTTCTCAGGTGCGTTGCCATTAAGGGATCTGTATGGGAAATTTCCAGATATCATTGAGATTATGGCGATAGTCCGCAATATATATGGTGACGATTTCATGGAAATTTTTGAAAAGTCCTTTGCTAACCTTGAAAATCAATTTGATGAAGATGAGGGCAAATTAAAGAAAAAAACAACAGCTGAAAAGGAACTTGTTTAAATAGATAGAGTTCCACTTATCATTATGTAAACCCTTACAAAGCGAATGCATGCTATTCGCTTTGTATTTATGAAATCAGTTGCTCATAGTTTCACATATGTTTTATTATATAAAAATTTTTTTCGACAAAATGTGTTAGTTTTCCCTATTGATTTTTTCATTTATTCATCGTAAAGTATCTTAAGTGAGTTTGAAAGATTACTATTTTACTCCTTTTGGAGGTATTTTTATGATGAATTGCTGGAAGACGATTAACTTCACGAAGCAATATGGATCGCAAAGACTTTTTATACTGTCTTCCTTAACCATGCTGGCTACTTTCATATTTACATATGTTCCTGCAACATATGTATTTGTGCCGGGTTCCTTTTACGATAATTATTTTATTTTCTTTGCAGCCGGCTTATGGCTGATGTATCCTGTGCACAAGCTGCTTCACTATCTGCCTGTTGCACACCTTGGAAGTATTGTTAAAAAACAGCTGAAGATTAAATATGGCTTTATGCCGATTATATATATTCGAATAACGGAGCCTATTTCAAAACGGCTATTCCTGACTGCCACTTTGGCCCCTATGTTTATTTTAAACAGTGTGCTTCTGGCAGCTTGCTTTATTTTTCCGCATTATGTTCATTATTTAATAATTCTGTTTGCATTCCATGCAGGCTTATCTTTTTCTGACATTGTGTGCGCCAAAAATGTGCTGAATGCCCCAAATCAATCTTATGTTGAAGAAAATGAAGATGGGTTTGAGATATTGCTTCACTCAAACCAGTAGCATAAGCATAAATCCCGGGTATCCTGACAAAGGATACCTTTTAGTTACCGGACAGGCAACCTTTAATACTATCTTTTTTTTGTGAACTTTGTTATTGTAAATAACAGACAAAACATGTAAAAGCAATCATATGACTGCCCAAGGAGGGAATCTTGGATGATCTCCATCTTTATTATTTTTGCCGTTTTTATCTTATTTTATATCAACAAGATGACAAATTCGCTTTGTCTCCAAAAAGAGATTCCTGAGGAACGGCAGCCCAAAGTATTCAGAACCATTAACATTCTTATTACCATATTGCTAATCTCTTCTTTTGTAGAAATCTTGTATGCTTAGGATATCCTGAGAGCTCTTAAACATGAGCAAAAGCGGCGGAAATTTTCCGCCGCTTTTTATATATATTAATAAGTTTCAAATTTTGAACGTCGATAACTGTCCAGCCCAGCGCCTCCCCCCCCCCCGAGGTCACAAGCTTGTCTTGCGGCGGTTCCTAGGGACTCGGGGGCATAAGCCTTTTCCTTTCAGAAGGAAAAACACTTTCTTACAGGAACCGTCTTATGTCTGGCGTCCCTGGGCACCCGCCTCCACATTTCGGACAATCCCCCAAAATGGCAAAGAACGCCTTTCTGACAGGCTCGACTTGTGCTTGTGGCCCCCAGAATGGGGGCATGCATACGTTGCCACAGGACGTGGCGTTTTTAGTCTGCGTTCCTCAGTGGGCAAGGCGCTTCCGCTTTTCTGTTTATCATCTTAGTAAAGCCAAGATGCTCCAATGATGATCAGCAAAATGAATAACACGACAATTAACGCAAAACCTCCGCCGTATCCGCATCCTCCGGACATATGGAATCCTCCTTTCAATTTAAGGCACAGAGCCCACAATGGACCCTATACCCAAACTAGGCTTACAGCCAAGCTGCGCCTACAATTATTAACAAGATAAACAATACAACGATTAGCGCAAAACCTCCGCCGTATCCAGCACCCATGGATAACACCTCCCCTTCAGGTTGCTACCATATCCTATTCATTTGCCTCTGTGGTCGGATAGGCTTATATCCCGGCTACCCTAACTTTTTTTAGGTGTTTGAACCTCCCATCAGAGGATTCCATGTATCATATGTACAATTGTCCTGAATGGGATGGGCGAATACCCAGATTTTTTAAAAAACGCTGTGTTTATCGACCAAACAGTACTTTCTTCTTTTGTTATTTTTTACATTTATGGTATAGTAGGGATTGTGATAAATACAGGCTCTGTGAAGAAAATTGCTGTTTTTGAGGAGTCTAAAAATTCCAGTTCCAGCTCACCAGAGCCGAATTGAAAATTAATTTAGGAGTGTTCAACATGAAAAAATGGATGCTATCCCTCTCCATTGCAGCCGGAGTAATTGGATTAAGCGCATGCAGCAGCACCGGCGGGGAATCAGGAGATGTTGTCGTTGAAACAAAGAGCGGAAACATTACGAAGGACGAGCTTTATGAAGCAATGAAGGAAAAATACGGCGAACAGGCGCTCCAGGAGCTCATTTACGAAAAAGTTCTTTCTGATAAATACGAAGTAACAGACGAGGAACTTAACGAGAAAATCGACGAATTAAAACAGCAGCTTGGCGCAAACTTTGAGATGGCGCTTATGCAATATGGCTATAAGGATGAAGAAGATCTAAGGGCAACTTTCAAAACAGGCTTGCTCCAGGAAAAAGCAGCTATTAAAGATATTGAAGCAACAGAAAAAGAAGTTAAAGAATACTACGATAACTACAAACCGGAAATTAAAGCACGCCATATCCTTGTAGAGGATGAAAAAACTGCTGACGAAGTAAAGAAAAAGCTGGACGAAGGCGGAAAATTTGAAGACCTGGCCACAGAATATTCAAAAGACCCAGGATCTGCTGCAAATGGCGGAGATTTAGGCTGGTTCGGCCCAGGTAAAATGGTTCCTGAATTCGAGGAGGCTGCTTATGCCCTTGATGTGAACGAAATCAGCGCTCCTGTTAAATCTGAGCATGGTTTCCACATTATTCAAGTAACAGAGAAAAAAGAGAAAAAATCATTTGATGAAATGAAGAAGGAAATGGAATATCAAGTGAAAGTGTCCAAGCTTGACGGCGAAAAAATTCAGCAGGCAATGGATCGTGAATTAAAGGCTGCTGATGTTGATATTAAAGATAAGGAATTAAAAGGAGTTCTTGAAGAACCGGAAGCTGGGTCTGAAGGGGAAGCAGGAACTGAAGAAAAATAATGATTAACGGGACTCCAGGCTTGAGTCCCGTTTTTTATGTTTATTTAGACGGATTCCAAATCAGCCTGCAGATTGCTGAGTGGATTTCCGCTCCTCTTTTTCTCTTTCAAGACGCTTCATATATATTTCACCCTCACGTTCAATGCTGTCCTGCTCCACCTTTTTCTCTTCCCTGCCCGTCGTCACCGCCATATATGCACTTACAACGATTCCGGCTGCAACAAAATATATCCAAATTGGAATCATCAGTTTCCCCTCTTTCTTTTCATAATGGTTGTCCACTTACTATAAATGTATGTTAAACCAGGAAAAATATGATAGACAGAAAATAAAAAAGCCATCCTTTCCATTAGGAAGGATGGCAGTTATTATTTATGAAAACTCGGCTTATAGAATGAACGGTTATCCAGAGCAAATACCCGCTCGGAGAACTCTCCCGGTTTCACCCTCTCAAGGGCTCTATCAAGCATGTTCATTTTTGCATCAATATTATCAATGTAATGAAGAATTTCTGCTTCCTTGATAAGCGGCGGTTTTGGACTGCCCCATTCCGCTTTGCCGTGATGGGATAAAACCATATGCTGAAGAATCATAATTTCTTCACCGCTAATTCCCAGTTCCTCAGCTGCTTTACCAATTTCATTGATCATAATGGTAATATGTCCAAGCAAGTTTCCTTCTATTGTGTAAGAAGTTGAAATCGGTCCAGACAGTTCTGTAATCTTTCCTAAATCGTGCAAAATGACTCCAGCGTACAATAAGTCCTTATCCAGGCTTGGATACAAACCTGAAATTGCCTTTGCCAAATCCAGCATGGAAACTACATGATAGGCAAGACCGGATACGAACTCATGATGATTCTTCGTAGCGGCCGGATATTCAAGAAAGTCCTTTTGGTGCTTCTTCAATAAATGGCGAGTAACCCTTTGGATATTCGGGTTTTTCATTTCAAATATATATTGAGTAATTTTACTCATCATTTCATCTGTACTTAATGGCGCTGTTTCAAGAAAGTCTGCCAGCTTGACCGGGTCTGTTGGGGACGCCGGCCGAATTTGGCGGATTCTTAGCTGATTGCGTCCACGGTAATTTAAAATATCCCCTGTTACTTTTACAATGGTTTCAGGGCTGTAGTTTTTCGCATCATCATCAGACACATCCCAAAGCTTTGCTTCAATTTCTCCGCTTTGGTCCTGGAAAATTAGGGTCAAAAACGGTTTTCCATTACTTGCAATCCCTTTAGCTGCACTTTTGATTAGCAGAAAAAGCTCGATTTGTTCTCCTACTTCGTAATAAACAATTCCTTTTGACATACGCGCACCGACGCTCCCTTCACGAGGTTGTTTAAAAAGGGCACTAACATCCATACAGTCTTTGGCAGCCCTTATTAAACATGCATTTCTATTAAACTAGTATACCACACAGATCCTGCACTCTCCTAAATTAATCATGACTTTTGCCCGTCATAAAAACCCATTCACGTTTTCATGAATGGGTTTTTGTGGTATTTGAAGGTTACAGCAAAAGCAGCAATATTGGAATGAATAACGAAAGGATAATTGCAGAAGTTGTCATGGCTATACACCCCATGGCACCTTCTTCCTCTCCCCACATAAGTGAACGGCTGGCTCCCAGCATCTGTGCTGAAGTGCCCATTGCCAATCCTTTGGCGGCTTTACTATTTATTCCAAGCCACTTCAATAGGTTTGGGCCCAGCATAACGGAAAAAAGACCAGAAAATAGCACAAAGAAAACGGTAAAGGCTGTAGTCCCTCCTAAGCCATCAGAGACCGTTAAGGCTACCGGGAGTGTTACTGATCGTGGAATAAGAGATGCAATAATCTCCTGATTAAAGTGAAAAACCTGTGACATGATGTAAACTGAAAATATGCCTAAGGAGGTTCCGGCAAAGACTCCTGAGAATATTTTCTTAAGATGTCTTTTCATTAAGGGCCACTCCTTATATAAAGGAACAGCAAAAGAGACAACCGAAAGCTGGAGGAGTAGTTCAAACAGACTGCTTCCTTTTTGATAGACTGATAGAGGGATGTTGCACAATAAAAGAATGGTAACCAAGAGCGCAGTTCCGGTGTATAAAGGATTTAACCAGCTCTTCTTAAACTTCCTGAAAACTTGCAGGCTTGCGATATAACTGGCAAGAGTCATCAAGATGCACCCTATACTATTGAATAAAATAGAACTCATTTTTGGCGCCTCCTTTTTATATTCTCATACATTTGAACAGAATACGCTGTGCCCAATAAACAGCAAAAGCTGCTTAGAATCAGGACCAAAAGGAAATGAAAATTCAATAGAGGAATAAAATTTGGAGATAAAAATAATCCAATGACAAAGGGGATAAACAGCAGGGACATATGTTTAATTTGAAAAGATGCTGCTTTCTCTATCCATTCTAATTTAATAGAATTGGTTACCAATAGGATTAGTAACATAAGCATCCCTATGACACTTCCAGGAAGCGGAATATGAAAGAACGCAGCCGCAAATTCCCCTGCAATCAGAAAAATAGCGAGTAACAATACTTGAATCAGCCAGGGCAATTTTTTTTCTCCTTCCTAACCGCTTTTTATCATCTTACTGAATAAGAAAAGAAAAGACATGATATTTGTAAGGTTCCTTTACACACTTTTTTTAAATGCTTGTGAGTTTTTGTAAGATTTGCTTACTCTACATAATAAAAAGCTGCCTGTTATAATTAGACAGACAGCTTTTCCTTTGCAACGGATTGTATTTGTTCTTCCTGAAAATGCGACAGAAGATGCTTATGACAGGTGAAAAATAAAATTTGCCTGCCTGAAAGGTTCTTTAACAGGTTAATCATTCTTTCAGTACGGACATGATCAAAATTCACGAAGCTATCATCTATAATAATGGGGAAGGGATACTTGCCATAAATGGTCATGGCAAGTGCTAGCCTAAATGATACGTAGATCTGTTCAGCAGTCGCCTGGCTCAGTTCTTTTGCTTCAAAAACTGCTCCTGTCTTACTTTCTATAAGAAACCCGCTTCCTTCTTCTTTAGGAAAAATCCGTACATAACCGCCATTGGTTAAAAAAGAAAGAAATTGCTCTGCCTTTCCCAGCATTTTAGGCAAACGCTCATTTTTAAAACTGTTTATCGTTCTATCTAATATATCCTTGGCAGCAGCATATTTTGCCCACTCCCTTGCTTCTTCTTCAAATTCAGATTTCAGCAAGGCAAACTTATGAAGGAGTTCCGCATAGGTTCCGCCCTCTTCAAGGATTTGAATTTCATATTTGACCTCAGCAAGTTTTCTCTGCACACCAGGGATGCTTTCCTGAAGCAGAGCAGCTTCTTCACTGACAGCTTGGATTTCTGCTTCTGGTTTTGTCACATTGGAATATTGATTGATTTCTTCCTGTGAAAAAGAGTTAAGATTAATATGCTTGCGGACCTGTTTAATCTTTTCTTCTAGTTCTGCTAACTTCTGTGCTTCAGCAGCTTTTTCCCTGTATTCTTCAGCTGCATCGGTTCCAGCAAGGGAAAGCTGATATTCGTATTCTTTTTGAAAGTGGATAAGTTCGGCCAGCACTGTGCTGTGTTCTAGCTTTAACTCATGAAGCGCCGCTTCCCTTTCACCCTGCTTAATATGCTTTTCCGTTTCTTCTTTCAGTCTAATTTTCAATTGATAGCCAATTTCCTGTACACTTCCCGGCTCACTATCCAATAAGCCCTTTAGCTTATGAAAAGTATGGAGCTTCTCATTGATTCCCTTTTCTGCTGATGCCTTTCTTTCTGCAGTGTATTTCTTTTCCCTATAGAGGGCTTTTAACTGTTCAATCAGATTAAAAGCTTCACTCAAAAAGGTTTTGGAGATGTCATGAGGTAGAAATAGCTGTTTACCCAGATGCAGCAGTTCATTTTCAAGTTCGGCACATTCATTCTCCCATTTTTCAAAAGAGGCAATGACCTTTTCGTATTTTTCATTTGCCTGTTCAAGTTGAAACAGCAATTGGATAAGCTGATTTTGCCGGTCGCTGTCTTTCTTCAGCTGTGCCTCCAGGCTGGCTGCATGCTGAATGTCAGGCTGCTTTAATTTATCAAGCAGTGAGCGTTCTTTTTCACTCAGAGCTTTTATCTCATTCTTAATAAAGCTGTCTTGCCCCTTAGGCTCTCTTTTATTTGCAATGGCAAAACAAAAGGCTGCGCCTATAAATCCTGCACCTGCAATCACCCATGATTGGCTAAAGATTCCCCAGCCGAACAAAGCAGCAAAAAGGACTCCCAAGAAAAACAGCTGCCTTTTCTCCTGGTATGTTTTTTGCCGTCTTGTTTCCTGCTCCTTTTTTTCTGCTCCCTGAAGGAACTGAAGCCTTTCTTGTGTATCCTGTAGTTCTTTTTCGATATTATGCTTATCTGCAGTGAAGCTTAATGTTTCCTTAATGGCTGAACGTTCCTCTTCCTTAAGAAGCTGTTCTTTCAATTCGCCAATTTTTCGTTCTATGTTCTCCAGCACTGATTTTTCATCGTTAAATCGATCATCCAATTCCTGTTTCATTGCTTTAAGACGGTTACGGCGGTTGTCCGCATTATTAACCTTTTCCTTCATAAAAACACTCGTATCAACTTGTTCAAGCTGCTGTTCGTCAATTTGGAGATGAAGTCTTTCCTGAAGATTAACTATTTCTTCTGTAATACTTTCCAGCTTAATTGATAATTCTTTTTCTTCTTGGTTTAACTTTTCCAAAAACGGCAGCCCCTCCACCGCTGCATTGATGTAATGTTCTTGCTTAAGGAGCAAATGATCGGGCTGATTACTTTCCAGCTCTTGTTCCAGGTTGATTATTCTCGATTCCAGACTAGCTCTTCGCCCTTCAAG
This sequence comes from Cytobacillus oceanisediminis, assembly GCF_004366035.1. Taxonomy (GTDB): domain Bacteria; phylum Bacillota; class Bacilli; order Bacillales; family Cytobacillaceae; genus Cytobacillus; species Cytobacillus oceanisediminis_C. Next base: position 121,678 of record NZ_SOEE01000007.1, on the reverse strand, counting down.
GGGCTGAATCACACTTTCAAGTTTCTCCAAAAGAGCAAGCCCATTTGCCGGGAAGGAAATGTCTGCAAATTTTTCCCGTTCTTTAATCAGTTCATGCTCCTCTGCTATTAATGGATATAGATCCTGCCATTCTTTTAAACGGAAAAACTCCTGCTGAGCTTGTTCCAGTCTCTGATGTAATCTGTTTAAATCGTTTTCAAGATTCTCTTTTTCACGCAGCAATGTCCAATACTTCTCATTATTTTGCTCCGCTTTTTTCAATTCCTGATGCAGCTGCTTCATCTCTTTTAGCTTTACATTCAGGGATGGCTTTTTTCCGTTTGGCTTAAAGCGGCTTTCCAATTCCTTCTGAAGTATATTTTCCGCAGAAACCAGATGATCCGTTCCGAGTGAACCTGCTGAAAACAAATATCTCCCCAATTCTTCGCCCTTCATTTGATTTACATTTTGCAGCCCATGAATGTTAAAGGAAAAAATAGATTGATACAGCCCTTTATCAATGTGGTGAAGGAGATCGTTTAAAAGCTCTTCCCCTCCCCTTGTTCCATCCTCGAGCAAGACACTGACATCTCCGGATGCTTTACCTTTCACACGCTCTATAACTGCCTTCCCTCTATCCGGAAAAATCGCTGTAAGCCTGCCGCCATATTTTGCTCCTTCCTTGGGTTCATACCTTAATTCCGATTGAGTCTTTGCTGGAAAGCCAAAAAGAATACTATGGATAAAAGACATGATTGTAGATTTGCCTGCCTCATTTTCTCCGTAGATCACCTGCAATGATTGAACATCAGTTAGCCTAAAGTCAGTAAGCTTTCCATATCCGTAAATTTGTATATCTGTAATTTTCAAAGGTCCACCTCCATTCAATGTCCTTCAGCTTTGTATAGAAGATCCACAAGCAGTGCTTCGGCTTCCTCTGCAATTCTCTGTTTTTCATCCTTAGTGAGCTCACCCATAAATCTTCTTGCCAGGGGATGTGCATACAAGATCAGAGCACTTTCACTGCCCTCTGCAAAATAACCCGCAGTTTTAAAAAGCTCACTGAAAAAATCCGATTCATGTGCCAGTTTTTCTTTATTCCACATCCTTTTTTCATTTACAGCAAGACCGGATATCCATACAAAAGACTCCTCTTCTGCCTCTTCCTCCTGCAAAGATTCGAGCAGCTCACCATTCGTTATGCTTCTGAACTCGTGATCAGGCAAGCCTACATCGTTGAGTGTCAGGTTTATGATTGTCCCCTTTCTGTTTTGGCGCTTTTCTTCAATCAAACTTAAGCAAAGTTCATAAATCTCCTGATAGCTTTCCGATTTTGAAGCATCTATTTCTGCATTCTCCCATATAACAGGAGCAGCCTCCAGAAACTCCGTCTTTGCACCAGAATTATCCAGATCAACTAAATAGCATCCTTTGGGACCAGTTTCTTTCCGGTTCCTTCCCTGTATATTACCAGGGTAAATGACGGGTGGCTGGGAGATTAAGATTTCTCGTTTATGTATATGTCCGAGAGCCCAGTAATCAAAGTCCTTTTCAAGCAAATCATTTATTCGGAATGGGGCATATTGAGCGTGATCACTGCTGCCTTCAAAAGAACCATGAAGGATTCCAATGTGCAGGTCAGCTCCATTTTCCCTGCTATATTGATCGATCATCCGTTCCGCCACATGTCTTTTAGGGTAGCTGAAACCATAAAGGTGAACGGATGTACCATTTTCAGCAATATGCTTCGCCACTTCAACTTCATGGGAAAAGATATGGACATTTTCCGGCAAAGGCAAGTGTGCCCATCTCCCATCCATATGATCATGATTTCCATGGACTGCATAAACAGTAATCCCGCATTCAGCCATCCGCTCCATCTCTTTCCGAAAACGTGTTTGTGCCCTTATACTTCTGTCTTCACCATCAAACAAATCTCCGGCTAAAATGATAAAGTCCACGTTATGGAAAATGGCTAAATCAACTATTTTCGTAAATGCTTCAAAAGTACTTTCCTGGAGCTTCTTAAAAATGGATGGGGGCAAATGCTTCAAACCGGACATTGGACTATCCAGGTGCAAATCAGCTGCATGAATAAACGTAACCCTTTTCATGTAAACTTCCTTTCATTCCTTTTCTCTCATTTTACCTCATCCAAAAAGCGAATGCACGTTCCTATTCGAAATTAAATTGCTATATATGCCCATTTGTAAATTTTCCTGAAGTTTGTTTTAGACTGGGAAGCATGTGCATAAAAATGTACAAGGACTCTTTCCTAGAGGACAGGTTTGCAGCTTCAAGGAAAATTTAAAGGGCGGAGTGGTGTATTGGGAATTGGAATTTATTTAAGTTATGTGTTTCTCGGACTATCCCTGGCAGCTCCAATCGGGCCGGTAAATGCTGTCAGGCTTGAAAAGGGATTAAAAAATGGATTTTGGCATGCGTGGATTGTTGGAGTTGGCTCCATGTTTGCTGATGCCTTTTATATGCTGGTTGTATATCTTGGTCTTGTCCATTTTTTGGACACCCCTATCGTACAGATCTTCCTGTGGCTTTTTGGTGGATTTATACTCTTATATACAGGGATTGAGAGCATTATAAATGCCAATAAAATTTCAATAAGCCATGTGCGAAGCCGGGATTCATTGTTTAAATGCTTTTTTTCCGGATTTATTATGTCTATATCAAGTCCTCTTTCCATTCTGTTCTGGCTGGGCATCTATGGATCAGTTCTCGCTAAAACAGCAGCAGCCTATGGAAAAACAGAGCTCTTTTTATACAGTACAATGATTTTTCTGGGTCTCATGCTCTGGGATCTGTTTGTAGCTGGACTGACCACAGGGTTTCGTCAATTCCTAACTTCAAAAGGAATTATCGTTATCTCGATTCTTTCAGGAATATCACTGATTGGATTTGGGCTTTATTTTGCATTTGAAGGATTAAAGGCATTGTTTGCTTAATAACCCCCATATAAAAAAGCTCCGTTTCTAAAAGACGGAGCTTTTTTCAATAGGGCTATTCTTATAGATAGTAATTTTTCTTATAAATTCTGTCCTTTGATTTCCACTGCAGGCACTTGCTTTCCGTGGGGGGTGCGGTGAGCCTCCTCGACGCTCTGCGTCTGCGGGGTCTCACCTGACCCGCTGCTCCCACAGGACATTGAATAATCTTCCCTGAATCAGCGGCGCACGAAGAAAATGCATATGCATTTTCGAGGATCAAGCGCCCTCCGCTCCAATCAACTCAGTTGTTAAACTAAACTAACTGTCTTAAAGCAAAAACTTGAACAACAGCCTGTTTATTCGTTTTTTGTAAGCTGTAAGGCTTTTTTGATATCTTTAAAGGAATTCGACTTTCCATACATCAATACTCCGCCCCTGTAGACTCTCGCTCCAAAGACAGCCAGTAATATAATGGCAGCCAGCAGGATCACGATTCCGAGAATTGGCTCCCATACAGGCAGTGACAGCATCCCCACTCTCATGAACATGAGCATTGGAGTGAAGAATGGAATATAAGAGGTGATTGTTACAAAAGATGCTTCCGGCTGGCTTAAGCCAAACATAGCAATCATAAAGCCTGCCACAACCATCATGGTCATTGGAGTAATCATCTGCTGGATATCTTCAATCCTGCTTACCAGCGAACCAAGAAAAGCAGCCAGTGTGGCATAAAGGAAATATCCAAGAATGAAAAAGGTGAGTGCATAAGCGATGGTCGAAGCTGGAATGTTTCCAAAGCCGAAGAATTCAAAAAAGCCGCCTTCCATCGTATCAAGATTTTGTTTGACTGAAAAATAGCCTACTAATAGAATAAGTGCCATCTGTGTCAGGCTAAGCAGCCCAACTCCCAATATTTTTGCGAACATCTGCTTGATTGGAGAAACACTGGATATTAAGATTTCCATGACACGGGAAGACTTTTCTGTTGCTACTTCCATGGCAATCATATTGGCATATAAGATTACAGCAAAATAAATGATGAATAATAGAACGTAAACAAGCCCTCTTGCCTGATTCAGTTCTTCTTCTGTTTTGGCGTTTTCTTCTAGAGCGGTCTTATCAAAAGGTACCGGCTCATATAGCTTGCTTAATTGCTCTGGACTAAGATTAATTTGAGTGGCAGCCATTTGTGTTTTCAGCTGCTGCAGCCCCCCCTGCAATTCGGAAGGGATGGCTGAATCTGCTATGCTTCTGGCTTTATAGGCCGCTTCCGGCAGTTCATCTGTGGTAAAGGATAACAGTAAAAGTCCTTTATAATCTCCATCTTTAACAGCAGTTTCCCCTTCTGCCTCAGACCCTTTATATGCAATTAAAGTTATCTTGTTATTCAGGGCATCCATTTGTTCCTGAAGTGGAGTTAACAGCACACCAGTCTCATCGATCACTGCAACTCTTTCTTCATCATCCTTATTAAAATAATCAATAATACTTGATAAGTTGGCAAGCCCTGCAACAATCACCACAGTAATAAGGGTCGTTGCAATAAATGACTTGGTCTTCAGCTTGCTTAAGTAAGTATGAAGAAGGATCGTCATAAAATTACTCATAGGAAGCACCAGCCTTTTCTATAAAAATATCATTCAGGGACGGCTCTTCCAGTACAAACTTACGGACAAAACCCTTCTCTGCAACCACCCTGAAAATGTCTTCAGCTGCTTCTTCTCCGGAAATCTGCAGCTGAATTCCCTCAGCTGTCTGTCTGGCTTTCACCACTCCCCTGCTATCAGCCAAAAAGCTTAAATCATAGTCTGCATGGATAACAAGATTCTTCCTGCCAAAGGAACGTTTAATTTCTTTTAGAGACCCGTGCACAACAGGCCGTCCTTTTTGCATGATGCATAAATGCTCACAAAGTTCTTCTACATGTTCCATCCTATGGGAGGAAAAAACAATCGTTGTTCCGCTATCCTTCAAATCCTGCACAGCATCCTTCAGCTGTTCTACATTAACCGGATCCAGCCCGCTGAATGGTTCATCCAATATTAATAGCTTAGGCTTATGTATAACTGCAGTAATAAACTGGATTTTTTGCTGGTTTCCTTTTGATAGCTCTTCAATTTTTTTATTGGCATATTCGGGAACCTTAAAGCGCTCAAGCCAATATGTTAATTCCTTTAAACAGTCCTGCTTTGCCATCCCCCTCAGCTTAGCTAAATAGACTACCTGATCCTTAACCTTCAGCTTTGGATATAAGCCTCTTTCTTCGGGAAGATAGCCTATCAGAGGACTAGTTGAATAATCGATTGGATTTCCATTCCATGTAATCTTTCCCCCGCTGGGATCCAATAGCCCCAGTATCATTCGGAAGGTAGTCGTTTTACCGGCGCCATTCGCCCCCAGAAACCCAAACATCTCACTTTCTGGAATAGATAGAGATAAATCATCAACTGCAGTAAACTTACCAAAACGCTTTGTTACATGTTCAAGCTCTAAAGCCATATCGAACTCCTCCTTTGCCTAATTGGTAATACGGCCATAACATAAAAAAGGTTCACTATTTTTTAAAATTTAGCATTTTAATTTACGGCATTTCTTTTAAAAAATATTTTGCACATTTATAAAAATTATGCAAGAATAATAGTAACTATCTGAATTTTATAATAAAGGAGTATCTTATTATGAAAACATACAAGCTAACTGCATTTGAACAGGACGGAGAAAAGATATTGGATGAATCATTCCAGGCAGCTACAGATGACGAAGCTAAGAGTGTGGGAGAAAACCTTCTTAAGGAAAAAGGTTTGGATGAAAAAACGCACCGCTGCACCTCTCCGGCCGGAAAGCTGATTTTGTTTCATAGATAGTAAGAAAAGCGGAGGCGCCTTGCCACTGAGGAACGCAGACTAAATGGCAACGTCTGCATGACCCCCATCCTGGGGGCCTCAAGCTCAAGGCGAGCCTACCTGAAAGGCGTTCTTTGCCTTTTTGGGTGGATTGTCCGAAATGTATGAGGCGACTGCTCAGGGATGCCATGCTTAAGACGGTTCCTGTAAGAAGGTGTTTTCTTTCTAAAAGAAAACGGCTTATGACCCCGAGTCCCTAGGAACCGCAACAAGATAAGCTTTTGACCTCGAAGGGGAGGCGCTCCTCCTAAAAGCTAATGCTCTTAGTCGTGCGATGAAGATGCTATCGAAGCGTTCCATGTGGAGCTGGACAGTTATCTGAGTTCAGCGATGTACATTCTGATTATATAAAAAAGCAAAGGGCTCAGCTCTTTGCTTTTTCTTCGTTCCATCCTTATTTGCCCTTAAACACAGGCGTTCTTTTTTCAATGAAGGCCTGGATTCCTTCTTTGTGATCTTCTGTTTGCCTCATTTTATGCTGGCCGAGCTTTTCAAGCTCAAGTACTTTCAGCAGGAGCGGCCGGTTTTTATCTGCAAGAATTTTTTTTGTCTTAATCATTGCTTCAGTTGGGCTGTTAAGCCATTTGCTCAATTTTGCATCAACTGCTGTACTTAAATCAGCTCCTGCTATTTCGTGAATCAGCCCCATTTGTAAAGCATCATTTGCAGTCAGCACTTTTCCTTCCCAGATTAAATGCTTGGCTTTATCCTCGCCAATTCGCTGCTGCATGAAGAAGTGAGACCCTCCATCAGGAATTAATCCAATTCCAATAAAATTCATGGCAAGCTTGCTGTTCTTGTCTGCCAAAATATAATCAGTGGCCAATGCCAGACTTAATCCCAAACCAGCTGCTGCGCCTGTAACAGCACTGATTGTCAGCTTCGGCATGCTATAAAGAGTCACAACGAGCTCGTTGATGCAGTCCATCACAACCGGGAAGTCGCTTTCATTTGTTTCCAAAAGCATTGTTTTAATATCCCCGCCTGAGGAAAATGCGCGGCCCTTTCCTTTTAATACAACTATATCCACCTCATCCATTTGGCTGATATCCTTCATAGCAGTCAGGAGCCCCTTAATCATCTCCACATTCAATGCATTCAGTGATTCCGGCCTGTTCATCTCAACTGTGGCCACTCGCCCATCAAGCTGTACGCTGACAGTATCTGTTACAAAGTCTGTTGTCAAAATCCTTTCCCTCCTTTTTGTGCTTCTTTTATTATAAAGAGTATTATTATATTTAAAAAGTGTTTTGTCTAAAGATTTTTAATTTTGTCACTTATTAAAGATTTGTGCTGTATTCCAAAACCTGCACTAAAAAAACAGCATCCGCAGAAGGATGCTGCATTATACCTGCTTTGCATTACCTGTATATTCTTTTTGGACCTGATCTCTTAATGCCATTTTGAGGAATTTTCCTACAGAGGTTTTTGGTATTTCTTCAAAGAAAAGAATTTCATCCGGAAGCCACCATTTTGCAAATTGCGGCTTCAGAAATTCATAAAGTTCTTCTTTTGTTGTCTGCCCTTTAAATGGCTCTTTCAGAACAACGCATGCCACTGGCCGTTCCTGCCATTGCTCATGCGGGACAGCAACAACCGCTGCCTCAAATACCGATTCATGAGCCATCAGGGCATTTTCGATATCAACAGAAGAAATCCATTCTCCTCCGCTCTTAATCAAATCTTTTGTCCGATCAACAATCTTCATAAACCCTTCTTCATCAATGGTTACGACATCACCCGTGTAGAGCCAGCCATCACGGAACGCCTCATTGGTCCGCTCGTCCTTGTAATATTCGGAAGCAATCCATGGTCCTCTTATGGCGAGTTCCCCCATTTCCTTTCCGTCCCATGCTGCTTCGCCATCCTTGCCGGCAATCTTCATTTCCAATCCTGGGACAAGTATGCCCTGCTTGGCTTTTATGTCCAGCTTCTCATCGGCTGACAACTCTTCCTGATAGCTTTTTAAAGTCGAAATAACAACAAGAGGGCTTGTTTCGGTCATTCCGTAAGCATGCATGAATGGAATATTGTGTTTTTGCTCGAAAGCTTTAATCATGCCTTTTGGTGCAGCCGATCCTCCGCACAGAACCGATCGGAGTGAACTCATGTCATATTGATTTTCATCAAGTTCTTTTAATAGTCCGAGCCAGATTGTCGGCACTCCGGCTGTTATGGTGACTTTTTCTGATTGGATAAGCTCCGCCAGGAGTTTAGGTGTAAAATACGGTCCCGGCAGCACAAGAGCCGTTCCAAACCAGACAGCAGCAAAAGGGAGTCCCCATGCATTTACATGAAACATCGGCACTACCGGAAGTGCGATATCTTTCTCGCTTACCGCTGCACTATCTGCCATACCCAGTGCCATACTGTGAAGGACGATGCCCCTGTGGGAATAGACGACACCTTTAGGGTTGCCTGTCGTTGCAGAGGTATAGCACATTCCAGCTGCTGAATTTTCATCCAGATCATCAGGATATTCATATGCACCGCTTGCTTCATTGATAAGCGTTTCATAGTGATAAACCGGCGAAAGAGAAGTCTCCGGCAATTCATCTTCATCCGTCATAATAATGAACGCCTTGACCGTCTTCAGTTCATCCTTAACCTTCTCAATTAGGGGTACAATGTCAGGATCGATCAGAAGCACTTTATCTTCAGCATGGTTAATTATATAAGTAATATGCTGGGGTGACAGACGAATGTTAATCGTATGGAGCACAGCTCCGCTGCATGGAATGGCAAAATAAGCCTCCAGGTGGCGATGATGGTTCCACGCAAGGGTCCCGACCTTGTCCCCTCTTTTCACTCCTATGTTTTGCAGGCTTTCTGCCAGCTTCCTTGTCCGTTCTGCAACCTCCTTATATGTAAATCTCTGAATTCCGCCTGCTGTTCTTGAAACGATTGTCTTCCTTGGAAAATATTTTTCTGCACGCTTTATCATTTGCGTCATAGTCAAAGGTGTCTGCATCATCATTATAATTCCCCCTTTTTAGAAAGCGCTCACATTTAGGTTCATAGACTTCTATGATCTTTATTACCTATTTCATTCTCTTTATTTTCAGGAATTCCTTTAATATATTTCTAAATTTTCTAAAAATATATTTTTTTAAAAAATCCCCGCCTATTCGGCCAGGGATTCGTGTTTATTAAAAAGTTCTTTTAATATTTTCAATTTCTCATTTGCATAATGCTCAAAACTGTCATTATACGATTTAGGATCCTTCGGGTTTGCAAAATGAGTGATTTTCCCTGTCTGAGGATCAATGAACTTACTGGAGGCCCCGCATCCAAGCCCGATGATTGTCTGCTGTTCTTCCATAATCATGATGTTATAGATGCTTTCCTGATTCGGAAGGGCATAGCCGACATTTTCAAGATTGCCGAGAATATTTTTCTGACGGTAAAGATAATAAGGATGGTAATTATGCTCTATTGTCCACTCCTCAGCCATGTCCATCATTTTTTCAATTTCTTCCCGCTCGGCAACTTTATATTTTTTCTTGTTCTTCGTCATTTCCGAAGCTCGTTTAAAGGATAAAGTATGAACTGTCAGGGATTCCGGCATTAGTTTCTCAGTTTCATCCAAAGTATGCGAAAATTCCTGCACACCTTCTCCTGGGAGCCCAATGATCAGATCCATATTGATGTTATTCATTCCCATATTGCGAGCCAGATGGAACTTATCCACGGTTTCTTCCACTGTATGGTGGCGGCCAATGGCTTTCAGGGTCTCCTGAATATAGGACTGGGGATTGATGCTGATGCGGTCAATATTCCATTTTTTCAGCACTTCAAGCTTTTCAGGTGTGATTGTATCCGGACGGCCGGCTTCCACAGTAACCTCCCGTATGTTTTCTACATCTGGAAAAGAGTCATACATTTCCTCATAAAGCATATCCATCTCTTCCGCCGTAATGCTTGTCGGAGTCCCTCCACCATAATAGACAGTAGTAATTTTCACATCATTTTCTTTCAGCCACTCGCCAATTTTGCGCATTTCAAAATGCAGACCGCCAAGGAATGAGTTTACTGAACCCTGCCTGCCATTAATCGCATATGCAGGAAAAGTGCAGTACGCACATTTTGTCGGGCAGAATGGAATACCAATATATATGCTGACTTCATTTTTTAAGTCATAAAGATCCGGTACGACAGCAAGCTGCCTGTCTACGATATTCTGCATAAGCTGGATTTTTTCATCTGTAATCAAATACTCTTCCTTCAGCTGCTGATGGACTTCATGGAGAGGTGTCTGCTGCTGTATGGCACGGTGAAGCAATTTTGTGGGACGTACCCCAGTCAGAATTCCCCACTTCTGGGTAATGCCTGTCCATTCCTGCAACACAGTCAGATATACATGGGATACTGCATTTTTTATTTGTTTGAAATTCTCTTTTTCTGACTCAGCCGGTATGAATTCCTTCTCAAAATTTGCTGAAAGATTCTTGCCATCTTTATCAGAAAGCCTTGCCATGGCTTTAATGTGCTTTCCATGTTCAAGCTGAAAATTAATTGTCAGATTGGCTGCGGCATTCTCACCCAGCATCACTGCACATTCTTCAAAAAAGAGGTTCCCGATCAGCCGGAGCGGCCGGTGGAACCGATCATCCTGTATACCTAAAATTGAAATCTTCAAATTGATCACCTTTTTTAGAAAATATATTAATCTGCCGATGTCTTTTTTTCTTGGGGCAGCTGCAAAGTGTCTATTTTTCATGTTGACAAACTTCTTTTAGTGTACAGAAATGGGGAAACAAGGTCAATATAAGGGAAAGGATTCCTGTTGGATTACTTATATATATTCATTCTGCTTCTTTTCTCTTTTTCCAGTATCGTAAAGCAAAAAAAAAGAGCCGATTAGACTAATCGAACTCTCTTTCATTGATGTTATTTTAATAGATTCATTTTCTTCAGGAAATCAATTGGATGCTGTTTGCGGAAATGTTCTTTAACCATGTAGCTTACGCCGTTCTGGTCATTGGATCGAGTCAGCCAGTCTGCTGCTTTTTTGACTTCGGCAGGGGCATTGCCCATAGCCACACCAAGGCCGGCAGCTTCAATCATTTCCAGATCATCCTCCGAGTCACCTATAACGACCATTTGGTTTCGTGAAATTCCGAGATGTTCACATAAATAGAGCAAACCATTCAGCTTTGAAACTCCGGCAGGAACAATGTCCATCCGAAGATCACTTAACTTAATGACTTCTACATTTTCAAACATGCCCCTAATGGCTGCCTGAGCATCCTCAAGGTCGCCTTTATCTTCAAAATACACTTCAATTTTTGGCGGTGTGACCGGCTCATCTAAAATGGTGTCACTTAATGAATCCACAAATTGCTGCGAGTAAAAAATGGGATCGCCGGTTGTAAAAACAGTTTTAGCAAGCATATTGGTATTTAGCTTGGTTTTGTTGGCAAGGGAATACTTTTCGTGCACCAGCCTGATTTGACAGGTAAAGCCTTCAAGCAGACGCACGATTTCAAACGTTTCATCTTCCTGTATCCTTTTTACAAATATAGGCTTTTCCTGAGTAGCAGCAATATAAGCCCCCCTGTGTGTGACCAGCAAGGAATTGATTTTCAATGCTTTGGCCGCTTTTTTCGCGGATGGAAAGCTTCTGGATGTGACAAGTGTTACATAAATTCCTTTTTGCTGCACATATTCAATCGCATCTTTTGTTGATTTATGAAGTCTTCCATTTGATTGGAGTAGTGTTCCGTCAATATTTAAAGCAAGCATTCTATATATCATCCATTTTGCCCCCTATTCTCGGTGTGAAATTGTCCTATTACACTTTTATGAAGGGAAGGATTGGATTAGAACATGACATGGACAATGCAGAATTTTTTTTCACAGCTGACCTGTGCCAGTGAAGGCGTTTATCTGTTTTCATAGATCATTTGATTTAAAGAATTATAAATTAGTCATTTACAATTTGTATACTCCGTATTAAGATGGAGTCAATAAAAAACTGCATATCTTATTTTGCACTAGGGGAGCTTTTTGGCTGAGAAGAACAATCCGTTCTGACTCTTATCACCCGATCTGGATAATACCAGCGTGGGGAAGTGCAGGTGAACGGCTATCATTTCTAGTGTATTGATATCATTCAACTGCATTTCCTTATGGGAATGCAGTTTTTTAATTTTATATAATCCAGGAGGATGGCAAAATGCAGGAAAATTACTTATGCGGAACAAGCGAGATTACAGGGTGCAGGTTTTCGATTTATCCAATGACTGACAGGTTTGTGGATGTTATTTTATCTGCTCTAAAGGAAGTGGATACAAGCAAAGTATGGATGGAAACAGATGATGTGAGCACTTGTGTGCGCGGCAGGTCCATTCATGTTTTTGATGTAGTCAAAGCTATTTATCTTGAGACTGTTAGGCATGGTGACCATGTAGTGTTTAACGGCACATTTTCAAATGGATGCCCCGGGGATACTGCCGGAGATGCTTATCTTGCTGAAAATGAAGATAGGGCGAATGAAAAAAAATCTGCAGGAATCAGCCAGGAGGTCGCTGTACAGTTCGCGCTTTATCCGATGGGGATTCCTTCATACATGGACGTCATTATGAACCAAGTCGAGCTCGCTAAGGCTCAGGGAACGTTTACTGAAGGTGTGCATTATGCTTCAAGATTAGATGGAGATGCACACGATGTTTTTAAAACGCTGGAAGATGCTTTCGAAAGCAGTAAGAAAAGCGATTCCACTCATATTGTCATGACGGTGAATATGTCTGCGAACAGTCCTTCCAAGAAGGGGGCTGTGTAATATGCTAGAAAAATGGAAGCTTCGTGAGGTCATTGTCCTGTCTGTACTCGCTGTTGTGTTTGCAGTTGTATACCTGGTGTTCATGCAATTTGGCAACGTGTTATATGGGATGTTTGGCTTAATTGGCTATGATCTGATTTTTGGCATTTGGTTTATTGTTTCAATCATCTCAGCGTATATAATCAGAAAACCCGGAGCAGCCTTTTTATCGGAAACCATCGCAGCAGCCATTGAAGTCATGATTGGCAATGCAGTAGGCCCTCGCCTGATTCTTTCAGGCATGATTCAGGGGATTGGAGCAGAAGCTGTTTTTGCGGCAGCAAAATGGAACAACTACCGGACATGGGTTTTAATTGCTGCCGGCATGGGCTCTTCTGTTACAAGCTTTATTTGGGGCTATTTCATTTCCGGCTATGCAGCCCTATCACCCGATTATGTTACTGCGATGTTTTTTGTGAGACTAATTAGCGGTGCTTTGCTTGCTGGATTGCTAGGGAAATGGCTGAGTGAGAGTCTTGCTAAAACGGGGGCATTAAACAGCTTTCCTATCGGAAAAGAGCTGAGAAGGGAAAAATCCCAAAATGGCATTACATCATAACCAGCCTTTATTAATAACTGAACAGCTTTCCTTCCGGCATGAAGAAGTGAAGAATCCTGTTTTTAAGAATGTGAATTTCAGCCTTTACCCAGGGGAAGCTGTTCTATTATTAGGCCCCAGCGGCTGCGGAAAAAGCACGCTTGCTTTCTGCTTAAATAAATTATATCCGGAAGCCGTTGATGGCGAACTGAATGGCACCATTTCTTTCAAAGGAAAGATTCTGGATGAATTCCGGCCAGGTGAAATTAATCAACACATCGGCATTGTGTTTCAGGATCCGGAAAGCCAGTTTTGCATGCCAACAGTTGAAGAAGAGCTGGCATTTGGCCTTGAGAATATGAAAACACCTCCTGAAGAAATTGAGAGCAAGATAGATGAAGCACTGGAACTTGTTCATCTTCTGTCATTTAAGCATGCCTTAATACATACCCTTTCGGGGGGACAAAAGCAAAAACTTGCACTTGCATGTGTATTGTCATTAAATCCGGATATCCTGATTTTGGATGAGCCGACAGCAAATCTTGACCCGGCTTCAAGCTATGAACTTACCCGCATCATCAAAGAGCTTAAAGAGGAGCAATCCTTTTCCCTTCTAATAATTGAGCACAAGCTGGATGATTGGATTGATTTGACCGACCGCTGCGTGGTGCTAAACCGGGATGGAGAAACTTTATTTAATGGAAGCACTGCAGACTGCTTTAATAAATATGCAGAAGAACTTACGCTTGAGGGTATCTGGCTGCCAAGCGCAGTAAGAGCAGGCCTATTAGGAAAAAAAGCAGGGATTTACAAAGGGGAAAATCTTCCGTTAACTGATCGGGAATTAATTGATGGATTTGTAAATCCCTATACTGCACTTCAGATTTTAGATAACAGGAAGACAATACATCAAGTCTCTGAAGAGCCGGTCATCCTATCGGCAGAGAATCTTTCTTTTCATAAGGATGGGAAGGATTTGCTTAAAAATATTAGTTTTTCAGTTAATAAGGGTGAATTTGTGGCAATAGCCGGTTCAAATGGATCTGGAAAAACAACGCTTTCCAGACTGCTGACAGGATTATATGCTCCATCCAAAGGCAACATCCTTTTTTATGATCGCTCCCTTTCCCAATGGAAGGAGCAGGAGTTAAGACTAAAATTAGGATACGTTTTTCAGAATCCCGAACACCAATTTATTGCAGATTCTGTTTATGAGGAAATCGCCTTCAGTCTGAGAATACAGCGAATGACAGATGCCGAAATACAAAAAATGGTTGAAGATGTTCTGCATCAAGTGAACTTGCTCCAGCACGCTGACATGCATCCTTTTTCCTTAAGTCAGGGACAAAAGCGGCGGCTAAGTGTTGCATCGATGCTGGTGAATGAACAGGATATGCTGCTCCTTGATGAACCAACATTTGGACAGGATGCCAGGACCTCGGCGGAGCTTATGGCGCTTTTGGAAACAAAGATCCATAGCGGAGGCTCCGTGGTAATGATCACTCATGACATGGAAATCCTGCATTCCTATGCCGATAAAGTGATTGTCCTTTCAGAAGGAGAGAAGATTTACGAGGGATTGCCTGATTCATTATGGAAGGAACATGAGATTATGAAAATGGCTTCTCTAAAGGTTCCTTACACAGAAAAACTCAGGAACAAACTTGATGCCATGGATGGGAGGAACAAGTTTGCTCTTACATGAATTTAACCCAAGCATAAAAGCTCTGACTGTGATTGTCTGTGTATTGATTTTGTCCCTTTTCTTTGACCCGGTTACTCCTTTTCTGACCTTAGTGGTGACTGCAGGGGCCACCTTTATTTTTGGTAAGGTTTCATTCAAAAGATGGATTTTACTTTTCTCGCCGTTTATCTTCATGGCTATAATATATATTTGGTCAGCTCTGATTTTTTCAAAGACTATTGAAGGAGAGACCATCCTATGGACATGGGGAATCTTCACATTGACTGAGGAGGGCTTTCAGCGTGCCCTATCTCTTGGCATGAGGGTTTTAAGTTTTACCTCGCTGTCCCTTCTGTTCATTTTAACCACAAAGCCGACAGAATTCCTGCTCAGTCTTATGCAGCAATGCCGGCTCTCTCCAAAGCTTGCATATGGAATCATGGCAGGCTATCGGTTTCTGCCATTAATGAAAGATGAATTTGAGATTATCAGAAGCGCCCACCGGATCAGGGGAATCCCCAAAGCCCGGACACTTTCTGAAAAAATCGCAGAACTTAAGAGGTATTCAGTTCCTCTCCTTGCCGGAGCGATCCGTAAAGCAGAGAGGACAGCAATGGCAATGGAATCAAAAGGGTTCACCGGAGATAGAAACCGGGATTTCTATCAAAAAATCTCTGTTTCCTGGAAGGATTGGGCATATTTCGCCTTTTTTATAGGAGCAGTGCTGGCAAGTGCCTATATTTCATGGCTATTCGGTTTTCTGCAGCTTTACAATGGCGAACTTTAGAAATTCATGTGCGGATGGAGGAAATTTATGTGCGGATAAGGTTTTTTCTGTGCGCTAATGCCCAAATTATATGCGCATAGCTGATTTCAAGTTAAATACACATTAGAGTCAGTCGAAAATTACCTTAATTTACCATATACACCTATGAATAAATCTTATTTTCTCTCCTAAAGCTATGAGTGTAACAATCAAGAAAACTACACCAAAGGAGATGATTTACATGGCAAGAAACAGCAATTCTAATCAGCTTTTAGTATCAGGAGTCAGCCAGGCAATTGATCAAATGAAGTATGAAATCGCAACAGAATTCGGTGTGAACCTTGGTCCGGAAACATCTTCAAGAGCAAATGGATCAGTAGGCGGAGAAATCACAAAGCGCCTGGTGCAAATGGCTGAGCAGCAGCTTGGCGGAGCACGCTAGTCCTTCCACGCAATCATAGTAAAATAAAATGCCGCTTCCAGACAATCCTGGAAGCGGTTTTTTTACTACTCCTCTATTTAAGCATTTGCAAAATATCTTCCACTGCCTCAAAAAGTGAAGAGGCCTGGATATCTGCACTAGTTGGATCAGAGCCGATGAAAACAGTTTTACAGCCAGCCTTCTTGCCTGCCTCAATGTCCCGCTCGTGATCACCTACCATAATGCTCTTAGCCAGATCAAGATGGTGCCTTTCCGCCAATTCCACCAGCATGCCTGCATTTGGCTTGCGGCATTCGCACCCTGCTTTCGGTTTATGAGGGCAATAGGCCACCTCTTTAATATGACCGCCTTTTTCTGCAACAAGCTCCTGCAGCCTTTCATGGATTCTCCTTAGCTCTCTTTCTTTCAAAAAACCGAGTCCCACGCCGCCCTGATTGGTCACAACAAAAATTTCATATCCAGCTTGGGTCAGCTCTGCCACAGCTTCTGCTGCTCCTTCAAGTAAATATAACTGCTCAGGCTTGTTAACGAATTTCACCCTATCTGATAAAACCTCGTTCAAAACGCCGTCCCGGTCCAGAAAAATAGCTTTTTTCAATTTACTGCCCCTTCCTTTAAATCAATATCTATCATAAAGGTACCCAAACCTCGTTCAGTTTAATATAGGAAGATGCTTATTCTTATAAAAAAAACCCCCGAAATCAATTCCGGGAGTATTCCAATACTGATTTATTCAACTGCACCATAAAGCTCTTCAAGAGGCTTCATGATGATTTTGTTCATTTCTGCAATCATCATGCTCATGCGCTGTTCTGCTTCCATAAGCTTTGAGATTTGGGCGTGCTGCTGTACAAGTGCGACTGTCTTTTGTGCCTGCTCTACTTCTTCCTGTGTAATATCCTGGCCCATCATTTGTTTTTGCTGAAGTTCCATCTGGATTTTGCGGAAGTTATCAAACATTGCTTTGGCAGACGGATCTGCATTTACATCATCGTATGCTTGTTTTAGAGCCTTATATTCATCGCTTTCCCGCACCGCTTTTTCTAATTCATAGGCTGAATCATATAAATTTACTGCCATAAAAAAACACTCCTTCCAATTCTCGTTCAGTAAGGAAAATTCATCTTCCCCATTTTGAACATCCACTACACTATAACAAACTATGACAGTAAACGCGAGGCGATGCCCTTAATTAATCAATATGGCTATGAATCCTTGAATGAGCCCGATAATCCCCCCAAGGAGGACCCCTAAATTAGTAATCATTTTTAACTCGCTTTTTATTATGGAAAAGACCATTTCTTCCAGTCGTTCCACCGAAAAATTGCTGACCTGTTCACGGACAATTTCGGCGAGACGAAGTCTTTCCATGAACATTTCAGTTTTTTCTGAAAGCCAATCAGAAAGCATTTGAACACTTTTAGGAGCCACTTCATCTATTAATACTGTCCTATAAGGGGCCATAAAAGATGAAATAGGCGTTTTAAATAAATTCTCCAGATTAATGACCTTATGGGCAATATTCTTTAATACTGAAAGAATCTGTTCTTTTTCAAGCTGCTCTTCAATAACTGCAGTGTCCATTTCAAGAACTTTATCCCACTCTCTTTGTAAAAGAGCAGTAATCAGATCGGATGTTCCCTCATTACTTAAAAACTTTATGATTTCCGGCTGAATTTTATCTGCAATATTGATGTTCCCCATGAACATCTGCAGCATGTTGCTCAGCATGCCGCTGCGTTCACGGACAAAATCATCTGCCATTCTTTGTATTCTTAATTTCCCTTCAATGCTGGAAAAATAATCAATCCCTTTTTGAAGGATCGTTGAACTGATTGCCGGGATTTTTTCATCCATTTTATCTAAAAGAGCCTGAGGAATAACATCTTTAAGGGGCCGGCTCCGATATTCACTAATGATTTTTTCATATTTCTGCTCAATTAATAAGTTAATGCGGTTTTCTGCTTTCGCTTGCCCATCCGCGATTCCAAACGCTTCAAGTATGTCCTCTGCTGATTTTTTCGACAGCAGGATAGTCTCAAGCTCTTTTTGAACCAGCCCAGTCATATCACTCCGAAATTGAGCATTGATGAACTTTTTCTTGATGCTTTCTGGTGTCAAAAGATGATTAACAACAAGCTTGCCCATCTGATCAGCCATTTCATCCCTTCGTTTAGGAATCAGCCCCGGGGTAAATGGAACCTTCCATTTACCTATGTAAACGGCTTTATAAGGTTTAAAGAGCATTTTAATAGCCAGGTAATTAGTAAACCCGCCAATGAGAGCCCCAATTAACATCATTAAAATTATTGTCATTGCAATTTCCATACTCATCTCTACCTTCCTTAAGTTACAAGCGCCTCTCTAGACGCACCATTTTATTGCCCAGAACATACGATATGGCATCAGCTTTTGCCTATTTTTTCATTATACAGTGAAAACTTCATCAATGGGAGTTTTGCACTTCCTGCCGCAGGTTAAAATCAGCAATCAATTTGTATACAGCATGCGGATTTTTAGAAAAGGCTCAAATAAAGATTAACAAATGAGGAATGATCATGTCAGTTTCTTTATTGCCTATTACGATTGTTCCGGTAAAAATGTTTCAGGAAAATCAATTTCGCATTCAAATTAGCCACTCTCTCGTCCATTACTGGAATATTGATTTGCAAATGCCCCATTTGCTGCAAATCGGCAAGCACACCATTCAGATAACCATTGAAGGAGCAAACATTACGAAAGATGAGCTTGGTTTCAGTGAGCCGCTTCTACAGGAATGCTGCTTGCCAATTGAAGATCTCCATTTTGTTGCCAGTTACTCCCGAAAGGACCTTACTATTACTGCCGGACCGATTATAGGGCTGATGACAGATTTCAATGATAATGGCGAAGAGCCTGACTTTCGCTCTATTCATTCATTTTGCGAAGAATTGCATGAAGTTGTTTCAAATATGGGGGGATATTTTTATGTGTTTCACTTTAGGGATTTTATTAAAGGCAGTCTGCAAGGATACTGCCTTCAGGATAGAAAATGGATAAAACATCCGGTTCCTTTGCCGAGTGTAATCTATAACCGGATTCACTCCCGAATGCTTGAAGCAAGTACCGCTTTTCAATCATTTAAAAACAACCTTATAAAATTTAATATCCCAGTGTTTAATGACCGTTTTCTATCAAAAAAGGAAGTTCATAACCTGCTATTTTCTGAGGATCATATGCAGCCATATCTGCCTGATACGGCCATAGGAGATGAACAAACCATTATAGATATGCTGGCCAGACACAGACTATTATTCCTAAAGCCCATTCACGGCAGCCAGGGCCGGAATATTATCAGGCTGAGTTTAAACGGCGAAGAAATAATGGCAGAACTATCGACCGGAAACGGCAGGGAGAATACAATCACTTTCAAAAATTATACCCGCTTTGTACAGTGGTTCCAGCAATACCAAAAGAAAACCATTTTTCTGGCACAGCAGGCCATCCCTCTGCAAACCTTTAAAAACAGGCAACTTGATTTCCGTGTGCTCTGCCACAAAAATTTTCAGGATATCTGGAAAGCCACTTCTGCAGTCGCTAGGATTTCTGCTGAGCAGCAATTTGTTTCAAACATTGCCAGAGGCGGGGAAATCATGAAACCTCTAAGAATTTTCTCGATGCTGTCTGATCAGAAAACAGCGGTTCAGCAGCTGGCCTTATTGAAGGAGCTTGCAGTTGAAACAGCAACGATCATCAGCCAGAAATGCGAAGGGCTTGTCGGAGAACTCGGAATTGATATTGGTTTAGATACAAATGGAAAACTATGGATCATCGAAGTGAATTCTAAGCCCTCCAAAAATTTCGAAGACAAAGAAAAAAGAGTAAGACCCTCAGCCAAGGCACTGATCGAATATGCAACGGCTTTATCATTCATCCATAAAGGAGGATTACAGCATGCTTTCATTCGGAATCATGACATTGAACAAACGGAGTGAACAGCCATATTTTATGGAGTTGGCCAGAAGAGCTAATGAATATAACATTAACTGCTTCCGGTTTGTGCCTTCAGAGATCAATCCTATTACAGAAAGAATTACAGGTGATTTCTATAACCCTGCTTCAGGCGGATGGGAGCCAGCAGAATTTACAGCGCCCGAAATCCTTTATGATCGCTGTTTTTACGGAAATGATTCCCACTCAAAACAATGCATGTCCATCGTAAATTGGCTCAAGGCAAGAAATGACATCCAATTCCTTGGCTACGGCTTGCCTAATAAGCTTGAATTGTATGAAATCCTCTCCTGCACAAATATTTCACCCTATTTGCTAAAAACAGAACCCTATACTGACGCTGACCGGTTCTTAGACAGCCTCCTGCCTGATCATCCCCTCATCTTAAAACCAGCTAGCGGTTCACAGGGGCACGGAATCTATTATATTGAGAAAACTGGCAAAAACATTCTTGTTAAAACTGATAAAAAAAACGCTCAGGTTTCCCACAGCTTTGAAAGCGCTGAAAAAGCAGCAGGCTGGCTTAATAACCTGACGGCAAAACGGCGGTACCTCTTCCAGCCATATGTGAATCTATCGAGCAAGGAAGAAAAGCCCTTTGATATAAGGATTTTGCTTCAAAAGGACAGGAATGGCACCTGGAGGGAGCTGGGCCGGGGCATTCGGGCAGGCAGAAATGGCGGCATCGTGTCCAATTTAAGCACGGGCGGCAGCAATATTTCTTTCGAGGACTGGATTACTGAATACCCATCTTCATTGAGGAGTTTTCTTTGCGATGAGCTTTATGACATTATCGATACACTCCCCGCTGCGCTTGAACGAAAGCTTCCTCCGCTATTTGAAATGGGAATTGATATTGGAGTGGAAAACAACGGCTCCATTTGGATTTTGGATATTAACTCAAAACCAGGCAGAAAAACCATCCTGAACAGCCAGCCTGAAAAGAAGGAAGAATTATATACTGCTCCCCTTCACTATGCCAAGTTCCTGGCAGCCGATAAGGAATTGGAAAGGAGAACGAATCATGAGAAAACAATATCAAATTGAAATTTCCAATTCTGCCTCCAAAACAGTTTATATTCCTAATGAGCTTAACCTTCATACTCATTTGACGAAACTGGCTTTTGGCACACATTCGACAGATGCCGTTTTCTTACTTCAGAAAACAAAGAAAAACTCCATCATTATAAGTAAAGATATGGCAGATGCGCTGCATTTCCCTGATCTCAAAATTCCTTTGCATGCCTTTGCCAATAAGGGGACACTGTACCTCGGCCCCCTTGTAGGAATCTTCACATCAGGATTTACCTCTTTTCCTTTAAGACCAGTCGGGGATCGGACTCTGTTTTTTGCCAAATTGCTTTCTGTCAAAAAAACGGTTGGAGCAATTCCGTATTTGTTCGGTGACCAGCATATCAACTGGGAACAAGGAACAATCAGGGGGCTTTTTTATCATGAGGAAGGATGGGAAACGTTTGATGTGCCTTTTCCGAATGTTGTATATGATCGGCTACCCAATAGAAAAAGCGAAAGAAGGAACGAACTTAAAGAAGTACGGGACCGCCTGCAGAAAGACTATTTAATTCCCTGGTATAATCCTGGTTTCTTTAATAAATTGGATGTTTATGAAAGACTGCAGAACGATGATGATATTAGTCACTACCTGCCGGAAACCCACCCTTTTTCTTCATTTTCTGTCATTGAAAGAATGCTCGCTGATTATGGGCATGTTTTCCTAAAACCGATTAATGGAAGCCTGGGGCTTGGGATTCATCAAATTATTTATGATAAAAAGGATGGGCATTATTATTGCCGATATAGAGTTCGGGATGAAAACCGTTTGAGAAAGTTTAACAGTCTGGAAAACCTGATGGGGAATATTTTTGCAGGACGGAGTTTAAGCCGGATGCTTGTTCAGCAGGGAATCCGCTTGCTCCGCCATGAACAGAGGACAATTGATTTCAGGATTCATACGAATAAAGATGAAAATGGGGAATGGAATGTAACAGCTTCAGCTGCAAAAATGGCGGGGCCCGGCAGTGTTACAACCCATGTTAAAAGCGGCGGTGAAATCAAAACCCTGGAAGAATTGTTTGAATCCGATGCTGAAAAAGCAGAAGCAGTGGAAAAGTTGAGTAAGGCGGCATTAAAAATCAGCAAAGCCCTGGAACGGAACATGGAAGGAATCATTGGTGAAATCGGCTTTGACTTTGGCTTGGACCGAAATGGCCATGTGTGGCTTTTCGAAGCAAACTCGAAGCCTGGCAGATCTATATTTAAACACCCTCAGCTCCGGGAGTTCGACTTTCTTACCCGCAAGCTTTCGCTTGCATTTGCAGTCTTCCTTGCCGAAGCATCCATTATGAAACCCCAGGAAATAATCAGATGAGGATTTATTATAACTGGGCCAGCAGGAAATGGTTCAGCAGCACCAGCTGTACACTGGGAAGGGATCCTCATCCTCTAAGCACCATTGGGCCGAAGGCGGAACTAAATTCGATTTCCTTTTCATTGTCAATGCAAAACGATAATGCAGGACCGGTGATAGGCATTCTGACCGGAAAAGGAAAGGACCAGTCTATCGCAGGCAATGGCCCTTTATTTAAGTCACTGCAGAAAAACTTACTTCAGCAAAATGGGGTTTCCTATGTATTTACGGCAGACGACCTGAGGGAGAATTCAGTGAATGGCTATATTTATTTTCCCCAGCAGGATAAATGGATTGAGGCAAAATGCCCTCTTCCGCATCTTGTCTACAACAGGGTGCCTTTCCGGAAAATTGAAAAAACTGAAGCCTTTCATAAAGCGAGCCGTTTTTTTAAGGAGCATAATATTCCATTTTTCAACCCGGGTTTTCTGGACAAATTGGAAGTTTTCCAGCTATTTAAGGACCATCCCCCGTTGCAGGAGTATATTCCTGCAACCATTCTTGTCTCCAGTCCAAAAGAGCTTAAGGATTTTATCCGCAAATATAATAATATCTACTTAAAGCCCGCAAACGGGTCCAAGGGCAAAGGGATTTACCATTTAAGCCAGCTGGGAAATGGAATACGATTGAACGGCCTGCACAATTCATTCAGTTTCACTGATTATGAAAATTTCTGGAACCAATGGGGTATTCTTCTGACGAATAAATCTTATTTAGCACAAAAAGCGATCAGCCCTGCCTTAAAGGAAGGCAAGCGATTTGATTTTAGAATTCTGGCCCATTTCAGAGAAGGCAACTATTCTGTTACAGGGATTGGCATCAGGCAGTCTAAGAAACAGGATATTACAACACACATACCGAATGGCGGGGTAATGATTCCATATGAAAGTGTCCGTACGAAAGAACATGATGAGTTTATTCATACTGCAGCAGCCGAGGCAGGAAAGCTCCTTGAGAAGACGAAAGGTTTTTATGGGGAATACTCTATTGATGCAGGATTAACTGACCAGGGCACTTATGTGATTTATGAAATAAATTCCAAACCCATGAGTTTTGATGAAGTTTGGATAGAAGAAAAAAGAATTGAAGAACTGACCCGCTTATTTTTCTCGCTGGCGGGCTTCTCTCACACCAATAAAAATAGCCGTACACCATAGTGTGCACGGCTATTTTTATGCGATTTTTTACAAGTTCCATCCAAAACCGCAAAAGGATTAATAAGTCGTTACAGGGCTTTTCGCTGTCTTCATTTTATCTTTTTTAGAGGCACTTCCGGCGAATGACTTAAACTGGTCTTTAAGCTTTTGGCGTGCCTCCGTGTTTCTCATTAAATAAGCTGCTCCAAGTGCCATGGCTGACATCATAAATTTATTGTTTCTTTTCATCATCTTTGCCTCCTTTTAATGTTAAAATGTTTCTACATCTATTCCATTCCCCTTTTCAGGAACATTAAACGGGATATTACAACATCTGGAGGAATCCTAATGCTGACACACTTTCAGTTCAAACCTTTATATGAAAATAAACAATTGCCGGGATGGACATTTTCTTTTTACTTTAAAAAGCAAAAAATGACTGGCATCTATCATCCTGACGGTAAAATTGAATGGACATCCGGAGACCCTGCTGGTCAGGAGGATGACCTGAAATCCCAAATCCATGAATTAATGTTATTTCATGTGTATGAATGAGAAAAAAGTTAGAGGATCCATGCATGACCCTAAGGTTCTTTTGGAAAAATAATCCCGCCAGGATATTTCATTTAAAGGAGCGATTCAAACATGGATAAGAAACGCCAGGTTTCAGAGGACGTGAACTATGAAGGCAGGGACAAAGCTTATATGGATATAGACAGAATCATAAACGAAGGTCTGTCTGGAGGCTCCGTTCATGGACGCGGTGATGATGTTAATATTGAACAGGCTAGGGAACTGCATGAGGAAGAACCTCCAGATGAAGCAGAATAATATTAAGAGGCACCTTAATTCAGGTGCCTCTTATAAAGATTAAACTGTAATAATTTTGAATTAGATAACTGTCTAGCTCCAGGCGCCGATAAGCTGGCGCCTGGAGCTTTTCTAATCATCTGCTTTTTACAATCATATTCACTGCTTCCTGGATTGCATTCTCCGCATTTTTGCCTTCGTCAGCAGCTTCCCGAATACATGTCTCCAGATTTTTAGCTACAATATATCCCATTGCACGGTCAACTGCAGAACGGACAGCAGATAATTGTGTTACAACATCCTTGCAGTGTTTTTCTTCTTCCATCATTCGGATAACACCCCGCACCTGCCCTTCCAGCCTCTTCAAGCGGTTTTTCATTTCCGGTGTATATTCCATGAGTCTCCCCCCTTACACTCTCAATTTACTTTATAGAAACAATCACAGATTAAGTTAATTTTTTCAATTAAATTATAACTGCTATAATATAAGAAACACAAAAATTTATCAAACTAAAGGGTAATGATATGTTAAAAAAATTACATGACCAATATCCGGGCTCTCTGCTTGAAAATGAAAAACCTGATTTTAGCTTTTACTCTGATATGTACTGGCTTCATCATGAAGATTCAGGTCAATGGCTTGGCATCCCATCTCAAGAGGTATCTTCAGACGGTCTGATGCTCTTAAAAACTTTATTTGAATTCCATGACTGCTCCATACACCATGCTCCCGCTTCTCAGGCCTGGTTTCAATACCTATTTTCCAATGGAGAATTTCCATCATTAGCAAAAGATGTTCCGTACAGGCTTATTCAATTTAAGATGTCTGAAGGAGATTGGATACGCGAGGATATGGAAGCTGCTTTTAAAGGTTTTTTTGAAAAGGACATTATGATTTTATGGAACGGGCCAGCTGGAGGAGTCATTGTTGAGGAAGCTAACGCCCCTCTTGCCGAAGAAGAATTCATTGCTATTTCCAATGCTTTTGAAAGCGATTTTTTTGTAAAAACAGCCTTTTACATCGGCATTCCGAACAGGCTGGATGCACATTTGCGCAATTATTTTAAAGAAGAACAGCGTTTTTTTGAGCAAGCCTCCTCTTTGCTTCCAGCCGAAAAGGTGCTGAAATACGAAACGCTGTTTCCATCTCTTGTCACCGGAAGTCTGGATGCAACTTTAAAAAACAGCCTGCTTTCACGCCTTTCTTTACTCCAAGAAGACCCAGAACTTCTGCACACCATAAAAATTTTTTTACAGAATAGCTCCAACGTTTCATTAACTGCGAAAAAATTGTATGTCCACCGCAATACGCTGCAATACAGGCTGGATAAATTCACAGATAAAACCGGCATTCAATTAAAAGATTTCAACAGTGCCCTGACTGTTTATTTAGCTTGTTTGCTTGTTGAACAGAAATGATTGAGCACATTGCATAAAAACGCTTTCAGCTTTTTTGTGCAGTTTGGCCATATGGGAAAACCCAAATATCCATTAAACTGTTATTAAGAAAAGAATATTGGGAGGTTACCCTGATGGCAGAATTAAAACTCGATAATATTTATAAAGTTTATGACAATAAAGTAACGGCAGTAGAGGATTTTAACCTTCATATACAGGATAAAGAATTTATCGTATTTGTCGGTCCTTCCGGCTGCGGTAAATCAACAACTCTCCGTATGATTGCAGGCCTTGAGGAAATTTCAAAAGGCGACTTCTATATCGATGAAAAGCGTGTCAACGATGTCCCTCCAAAAGATCGTGATATTGCAATGGTTTTCCAGAACTATGCACTTTATCCGCATATGTCTGTGTATGATAACATGGCTTTCGGCCTTAAGCTTCGTAAATTTCCCAAAGACGAAATCGACCGCCGTGTAAAGGAAGCTGCTAAAATTCTTGGTCTGGAGCCTTATCTTGACCGCAAACCTAAAGCACTGTCAGGCGGTCAGCGGCAGCGTGTAGCCTTGGGCCGTGCGATTGTCCGTGATGCAAAGGTATTCCTGATGGACGAACCTTTATCAAATCTTGATGCAAAGCTGCGTGTTCAAATGCGTGCAGAAATTGCCAAACTTCATCAGCGTCTTCAAACTACAACCATCTATGTAACCCATGACCAGACAGAGGCCATGACAATGGCTACCCGCCTGGTTGTTATGAAAGATGGAGTAATCCAGCAGGTTGGCGCACCGAAAGAAGTTTATGAGAAGCCTGAAAACGTATTTGTAGGCGGATTTATTGGTTCACCTGCCATGAACTTCTTTAACGGAAGGCTTGAAGACGGAAAGTTTGTCATTGGCAAAACCCAGATTGCCGTCCCAGAGGGTAAAATGAAGGTTCTTCGTGATCAAGGTTATACTGGCAAAGACATTGTCCTTGGCATTCGCCCAGAAGACATTCATGATGAGCCAGTATTTATTGATGCTTCTGCCGGTTCTAAAATCAATGCCCGCATTGACGTTTCAGAACTGACTGGTGCTGAAACAATGATTTACTCAAGCATCGAAGGACAGGATTTTGTTGCACGCGTGGATTCCCGCACAGATATTAAGCCAGGCCAAAACCTTGAGCTTGCTTTCGATATGAATAAAGCGCATTTCTTTGATGCAAACTCCGAAAGAAGAATTCGCTCTGAAAAAGAATAATATTGAAGCCCCGTCGATGACGGGGTTTTTTAATACTGCCTGGCTCCAGCGCCTGCCCCTTCGAGGTCACAAACTTGTCTAATTGCGGCTCAGCTTTTCTTTTCCATTCTATTCTTTTATAAACTTTACTGAATCCTGACCGCATGATGGACACTTGAGCAAATGCGGACATTCTTCCCTTTGATAATCCTGGGGATAGCCATCTTCCATTTTCATCTGGTCGATTGGCATATAGGCACTGTAATCATCGTAAAAATCCATTACTCTTCCACTGTCCTCCATACTGCTTCCACAGGAGCTGCAGGTTGCGTCCAGTTTCTCAAACCCGTTGCAGACAGGGCATATCGCCATTTCCAATCCTCTCACTTTCGTTAACTTAGCTGATATTTAATATGGTTTGTTTTTTTAAGCTTCGTTATGTAAAACTCCTAATCAGAAAGTCTTTTCAGGAAAAAATTCCCGATTTGCTAAAAGAATAAACTTTTATAAATCAAACATAATAGAGAGTAACAAAGCGGCATCAAGCACCAGCAAAATAAACGATGGGTTACGCCAGGCAGTGGAGCAGGACATAATCCTTGCGCTGGTGCAATTCCAGCTAACCCAACCAAAAAACCAACACTTATATTTCGAGGAGGAAATCACATGAACAACCAATCATCTAGCAGAAGCAATTCCTCAAACCAATTACTAGTACCAGGAGTAGCACAAGCACTTGATCAAATGAAGTACGAAATCGCTACTGAATTTGGTGTAAACCTTGGTGCAGAAACAACTTCTCGCGCTAACGGATCTGTTGGCGGAGAAATCACAAAACGCCTTGTACAAATGGCTGAACAACAGCTTGGCGGCGGTTCTTTCTAATAAAGCAAGATAACAATTGAATAAATTGGCTTTGGCCCTCCTTTCTGAAAGGAGGGCCATTTAATATTTAGATCATTTTTTCGGGTACAACCCAATTCTCATATTGTTCTTCAGTAATATAGCCTGTTTTTAATGCTGCTTCTTTCAATGTTGAATTCTCACTGAATGCGAGTTTTGCTATTTCCGCTGCTTTTTCATAGCCGATATGCGGATTAAGTGCCGTTACAAGCATTAGCGACCTCTCAACATGGCCATTAATCACTTCTTTATTAGCTTCCAGTCCCATCATGCAATTTTCATTGAAAGAGGCCATTCCATCTGCAAGAATTCTGATGCTTTGAAGAAGATTATAGATAATAACAGGCTTGAACACATTCAATTCGAAATTCCCCTGACTGGCAGCAAATCCAATCGAGGCATCATTTCCAAAGACCTGGCAAACCACCATCGTAAGGGCTTCACTCTGTGTCGGATTTACTTTGCCAGGCATGATTGAACTGCCAGGTTCATTTGCTGGTATCGACAATTCCCCAATTCCGCTGCGCGGCCCGCTCGCGAGCCAGCGGACATCATTCGCGATTTTCATTAAATCTGCCGCAAGCCCCTTCAATGTGCCATGAACATGGACAATTTCATTATGGCTGGTCAGGGCCTGAAATTTATTCTCAGAAGATCTGAATGAATAGCCTGTAAGTCTGGATATTTCGTTTGCCATTTCAGATCCAAATGACTTATCTGCATTAATGCCTGTACCCACTGCTGTACCGCCAATGGCTAAGTCAAGCAGGTACTGCTTTGCATCCGTCAGCATTTTTTCGTTCTTTTCAAGCATTGCACGCCAGCCGCTGATCTCCTGGCCCAATGTAAGGGGAGTTGCATCCTGTAAATGGGTCCTGCCTATTTTCACGATTGTATTAAAGGCCCCCTCTTTCAATTTGACTGTGTTTATTAAATCCTTTAATGATGGAAGCAGTTTTTCTTCCATCTCGGTATAGCCCGCGATATGCATGGCAGTCGGAAATGTATCATTCGAGCTTTGAGACATATTGACATCATCATTTGGATGAACTTTAATTTCTTGCTGACCCTTCTTTTCCAGGAATTCGTTTGCTTTTTTCGCCACAACCTCATTTACATTCATATTTGATTGTGTGCCACTCCCTGTCTGCCAGACAGCCAGCGGAAAATGATTGTCAAACTTATGATCAAGAATTTCATCACAGGCCCTTGTGATGGCATCCTTTTTGTCATCAGACAGTTTCCCAAGTTTATTGTTGACCACTGCAGCTGAACGCTTTACCTTTGCAAAAGCATAAATTACTTCCATCGGCATTTTTTCAATGCCGATTTTAAAATTATCCTTGCTCCGCTGCGTTTGGGCTCCCCAATATTTATCCGCAGGCACCTTTACTTCTCCAAGTGTATCCTTTTCAATTCTGAAATCAGCCAAATTTCATACCTCCTTAAATTAACACTATGATTCATATTTATTCTTTTCCCTTATTTCCAAACTTTAATGATAAAAATTGGAATTAAAAAACTGCCGGCGGTAAAGCCGGCAGCTATGCTTTCACAATAGTATATCCTATGAAGTATCCAAGTACCATAATGCTTGCTATCACCAAAGTAATAGAAAATTCCTCCATATGAATCTCCCCCAGATATGTTTAAGATAATATCAAAGTACCATGAATTGACTGATCAGAAATTCTTTGCGCAGTACTATTTTGTGTCCGAAAAGTGAAATTTTATTGAACAAAATGTTTGTGTAAATTATTGGGGATGCGATTCGCGGATAAAACAAAAGATTTCAAGGATGAATTTAATTTTCCGCGGATATGCTCATCATATCAATGTAAAGAAACCTAAAAACCTAAAGAAGAAAGCGCCTTCCGGCGCTTCCCTGCTATCCTGCAAGTGTTGATCCTTGCTGGAGCTGATACATTTGGTAATATTTACCCTTTTTCTCCATTAATTCAACATGGTTGCCTTTTTCAACTATTCTGCCTCTATCCAGAACGAGGATTTGATCAGCATTTCGGATCGTCGACAGACGATGGGCGATAATAAAAGTGGTTCTCCCTCTTTTCAGCACATCCATGGCTTCCTGGATAATCAATTCTGTCTCAGTATCGATGCTTGATGTTGCTTCATCGAGTATCAGGATAGCCGGGTCAAAGGCAAGGGCACGCGCAAAGGAAATGAGCTGCCTCTGCCCGCTGGAGAGCGTGCTTCCTTTCTCAATAACCGGCTCATCGAAACCTTTTTCAAGATGCTGAAAAATCTTATCTGCACCGACATCCTTCAGAGCTTTCTCCACTTTGTCACGCGTTATTTCGGGATCATCAAGACTGACATTGGAAGCAATGGTCCCTGTAAACAAAAAAGGATCCTGCAGGACGATGCCCATATGTTTGCGGAGCTCCTGCCTTGGAATTTGTTTTATATCACTTCCGTCGATCATAATTTTTCCTTCCTGGCAATCATAAAAACGGAAGAGAAGATTCATGATTGAACTTTTCCCTGATCCGGTATGGCCTACCAGCGCAACTGTCTCTCCGTGCTTTGCTTCAAAATTTAGATCCTTCAGCACATATTCCTTCTCTTTATAGCCAAAGTGCACATGTTCGAATGTCACATCCCCTTTATAGCGGGATATTTTATTATCACTAATATCAATGCCCTTTTCATCAAGCAATTTGAAGACTCTTTCACCGGCAACAAGTGCCTGCTCCAGATTGGCCAATTGATTAACAATACCCTGCACCGGCTGAAACAGGCGGTTAATGTAGTCTACAAATGCATAAAGCATTCCGAGTGAAATGACAGATGATACATTTAGCGATTCTCCCCCGAAATACCAAATAAATGCAACAAAGACCACGTTTCTCAGCACTGCCACCAAATTATGTGAGGTCAGTGAATTCAGGCTCAAAAGTTTATTCTGGAAGGTAAAATGCTCTATATTCAGCTTTTCAAAATCCTTTTGTGTATCTTTTTCGCGGCCAAACGCCTGGATGATATTCATTCCCTGAATCGATTCGTTCACCATGCCATTAATATCACTCACCCTGGAACGGATTACATGATTGTATTTCGATGCAAACTTACGGTACACAATTGCCCATACATATAAAATCGGGAGCAGGATTAAACAGAATGCAGCAAGCTTGGCATCTAAAATAAATAAAGCGATATAAATACCTGAGATATATATGGCACTTGTAAAAAAGGTTGCCAGTACTGTCACATAAAGCTCACGTATGGCTTCTGTATCATTAGTTATACGGGCAACTACCTTGCCTGCCGGCAGATTGTCAAAGTAACTGATCGGCAGTCTTTGAATCTGCCCAAAGACATCCTCTCTCATTTGCTGAATGATCCTATTTGCCGACTTTTGCAGAAAAAACCGCTGGCCGTACTGAAAAAATGAAGCGATGACCAGCAATCCAAAGTAAAAGGCCAAAAGCTGAACAATCTTAGGAATCTCAGGTGAATAAAAAAGCATCAATTCTTCACCAGTCAAAGCCTTCCCTTCATATGTTTCGGTTTGGCCGCTTTTTTCAATAAGCAATTTGCCATCTTTATAGGTTCGCTCTCCATCAAAAGCAATGTCACCGCTCATAAAGACGAATTGGCTTCCTGCCTGCAAGATTCGGGCCTGATCTATTTTCTGCTCACCCTGATCAAGGTTTTTCTCTCTTTTATAAAAATGACCATCATATTCTACAGCACCTTCTCCGCCCTCTGTCTGATACCAGACTGATTCTATGCCAAGGATATGGTCATCGATCATTTTCTTCGCTATGAAAGGCCCCGCCAGGTCTGCCGCTACAGCTATCGTAAGCATAAGCAATGCAGCAATAATCGTTTTTTTATAATGAAGTGCGTACCGGATTAAACGCTTCCCAGTGGTCATGAAAGCACCTCCTCTTCCTCAGAGACTTGAGTTTGCTGCCTCAAAAATTGTTCCTTGTACCATCCATCCGCAGTCATTAAGTTCTCATGAGTGCCTTCTTCTGCAATTCCTCCTTCATCAAGGACGATAATATGATCAGCGTGCTGGACGGCTGACATCCTGTGGGTTGTAATTATTGTAGTTTTACCCTTGCGCTCAGTCCGGATATTATCAATGATCTTTTTCTCCGTTTTGGCATCAACGGCTGAAAGTGAGTCATCAAGGATCAGAATTTCCGGATCCTTCACTAGTGCACGTGCAATGGAAATCCGCTGTTTTTGTCCTCCTGATAAGGCCACTCCCTTTTCACCGACCATTGTTTCAAGCCCTTCAGGCAACAGTTCAAGGTCTTTGCGGAATGCTGCCAAATCAATTGCTTTTTGAATGTCTGCTACAGTCGCTTCCTCTTTTCCAAAAAGGATGTTTTCCCGGACAGTTCTGGAGAAAAGAACATGATCCTGTGGAACGTAACCGATCCATCCCCTCGTTCTTTCAAGCTCCTGCTCTTCAATTGGAACATCTGCAATTGCAAGCATCCCGGTGCCTGATGGGTATTCTCTTAATAGCTGCTTTATGAAAGTGGTCTTCCCGCTTCCTGTTTTCCCTACAACCCCCAGCGTTTCCCCTCGCTTGATATGCAGCTTAATCCCTTTGAGATTAGCCATTTTTGAGGAAGGATATTGGAAATGAACATCACTAAAGGTAACACTGGCAGGGGTTTCAACGATAGACGGAGTTTCAGGATTCTTTATATCCTGCTTAGCGGACAATGTTTCCTGTACCCGATCAAGGGAGGCATTTCCCCTTTGCATAACATTAATTAATTCTCCGATAGCGAACATCGGCCAAATCAGCATACCCAAATACACATTAAATGACACGAGCTGGCCCAGGGTGATGGTTTGATGGAAAACAAGATAAGCACCGTAACCAAGTCCTATAAGATAGCTTAAGCCCACAATCACTTTTATGGTTGGCTCAAATAGAGAATCAATTTTGGCCACTTCAATATTTTTGTTGTATACATCTTCAGTAAGTTCATGGAAACGCTGCTGATCCGCTCTTTCCTGCACATAAGCCCGCACTACCCTGACTCCCGAAACGGATTCAAGAACTCTGTCATTGAGTTCTCCGAAGGCATCCTGTGCACTCATAAACCGTGTATGAATTTTCTTTCCGTAAATCTTTATCAGATAAGCCATGATAGGCAGAGGCAATATTGCTGCAAAGGTTAGTTTCCAGCTAACCAAAAATCCCATTGTAAATAATATCGTCAGCATAAATACGCTGGAATCCACCAGTGTCAATACTCCAAATCCGGCTGTAACCGATATAGCTTTCAAATCATTTGTAGCCCTGGCCATTAAATCACCAGTCCGGTTTTTCTCAAAAAATGTTGGGGTCATTTTCAATAGGTGTCCCATAAACTGTGAACGCAGTTTTCTTTCTACCAAAAATGCCCCTCCGAAGAGCTGATACATCCAAATATACGTAATTCCATAGGAAACAATTGTGATAATAGCCAATAAACCAAGGTACTCTATTATTTTAGCACTGCTCATTTCACCCAGATGAATATCATCAATTGCCATTCCTACAAGCCTTGGAGGCATTACATCAAGGATTCCGACAATGATTAGCAGAGTAATGGCAATTGTGTACCTTTTCCAGTTTTCTTTAAAAAACCAGCTTAATTTTCCCAGTATCGAAAACAACGTTCTCTCCCCTTTCCCGCATGAAGCTCAAGTATTAATCACGAGCTTTCATACATAAACAGCCGCAAATCCATAACTAGCCTCCATCCAGATCCTCCGGCAAAATTGTCTTTCTTTTCATTCTGAAAGCATTCATAAAATTACCCTCCTTTTTGTATTGCTGCCGAAACAGCCGCTTATAAAAGCTTAAATATATGGAAACAGGCTGAACCTGCAATTCCTTTTGCTACTTTTGTATTATCGGACAAAAAAAGACATACCGCGGCATGCGATATGTCTTAAATAGACAAAAGAGCCCACGTCACAAAATGTAACCTGTGCTCCTTCAAAATGTACAGGCAGATCCTGTTTACATTTTTATATGCTTTAAAGAAGAGGTTACAAATTTTCTTTTTTCTGTTGTTTTTTGTTGATGATGAATTAAGATCATTTTGTAACCCTCCTTTTCATTTTTTTCCATATTGGTAAGATTATCACCGCTCTCACCAAAAGTCAATCCGCCTTTTTCCTATTCTTAAAAATTTTCTGTCATCTGCTCGTTTAAAAAATTTAAAACCTCGAGAACTGTCTAGCGCAAGCAGCCTCCCCCCTCGAGGTGTCGGGGGTGGACAAGACGCTTCCGCTATTCTTATGATGCCAATCTTCTTTTCTGCCTCCTGATGAAATCGATGGTTATCTGGTTAAAGGCATCAGGCTTATCAATATTGCATACATGTCCTGCACCTGTAATGACTTTGACTGTAGCTGTTTTCGCTTTCTGGGCAATGATCTTTACAGACTTAATAAACAAATGGTCTTCCTGCCCCATAATGAAAAGGGTAGGAATGTGGGATATGCTTGACTGGATTTTTCCAAGGTACGGATTGACTGACTTTGTTAAGGACAGCCAGTTGATG
Organism: Cytobacillus oceanisediminis; assembly: GCF_004366035.1. Taxonomy (GTDB): domain Bacteria; phylum Bacillota; class Bacilli; order Bacillales; family Cytobacillaceae; genus Cytobacillus; species Cytobacillus oceanisediminis_C. The sequence goes on along the minus strand of NZ_SOEE01000007.1, from coordinate 87,162 downwards.
AATTCCTTTTGGCACATTTTTGCTGCCTGTCTTACGAAGGCATGTCTTGATTCAAGATGATTTCTTTTTGGCATGATAATCCAGGCGAAAAGCTGATAAAGAAGCATATACGGCAGCATATACTTAGTTAAATTGGCAATGGCTATTAAAAATCTTGTACGCCAGTTCAATTCTGTTATGGCTCCGCCCAAAATCATGGAAGCCACTCTTTCCGGATGATCCTGCGCAATTGTCTGGATCACTATTGTTCCCAGCGAGATACCTACAAAATGGGACTCGGTGATCTGAAGATGATCAAGCACCTCAACTATTTCCAGAGATACTTCCGAAAAATGATCTCCTTCTTCCCAGGTGCCTCTTCCAGATTGACCATGTCCCCGCAAATCTACCAGCAGAACATTGAAATGCTTTTTGTACTCTCTCATTTGTTTGTACCAAATTGCAGAACTGCCCCCTGCACCATGAACAAAGGTAACCCATGGCAATGATTCATCTTTTACATACGTACGGTAATATAGCATATAAACTCCAATCCACATTCAAGTGTCATTTTCATAGTGTTGTTTTTAAAGCTATTTTCTTATAGATTGTATTTTGCCTATAAATTCAGCCCATTCATCTCCACTGCGGGCACTTGCTTTCCGAGGAAAGGAACAGAGCTCCTCGGTATATTAAACTAAGTTAAAAAAACTAAAAAAGCCTTATTTAAAAGAAGTTTCACTCTATTGTAAAGGATTTCAATGTAAATTGCTTTTAAAATCACAAAAAATTCACTAGTTTCCTTTCAAGTATTTTCTGCCAAATATTCACCTGCAAATCTTTCCCTATTTATCACAAAAAGAAACCAGTCATATCTATCAAAATAAAAAAACCAGCTAAAGTGTCAGCTGGTTTTTCTCCTGTTATTCTTCAATTATAGCTGCGGTTCCGTATGCAATGATCTCTGCAGCATTCTGCATAACAGCTGATGTCTGCAGACGCATTCCAATGATTGCATTGGCCCCTTTTGCTTTTGCATCTTCAACCATTCTGCCTATGGCCTTCTGTCTTGCTTCATCCATCATTTCAGTATATTCGCCAATTTCTCCGCCTACAATTGTTTTCAATCCTGCTAGAATATCTTTTCCTATATGTTTTGTCTGTACTGTACTCCCTCTTACAAAACCTTTAATTTCTTTAATCTCTTTCCCAGGTACCGCATCAGTAGTCACGATAATCATTTTGCTCTTCCTCCTCTTTTTCTTTTTTTCTTTCAGCTATCAGTACAATAAATATCGCAAAAATCATTAAAGTATATAAGATATAAAACATAATCGCTGCCTTAATATTGATGAACAGCATGGCTATTCCAAGCAGCTGGCCTCCTGTGGCTGTAAGCAGCAGCATCTGTTTTAACTTTTTCATCCTTCCATCCCTCAATTAGTCTTTTTTCTGCCAAATCTTTCTGACGAAAATCAAGTAAAACAGCGTCGGCATTGGCGCCTGAATTAAACCGATAATTCCCCATAGCCAATAATTGTGGCCATTCTTTCTTGCATCCAGGAATAGGAAGGTACTCTGTGCAATTAAGATGATCCCCACAGCAATCAGCAAAGGGAGGGAAATTTCTTCGCTGCTCATGTGCCATTCACCTGCTTAACAAAGCTGACTGTACTATAAGCCATAATAAAAACAGTAACAATTCCCTGCAGAATAAAAAATACAGCTGGAACCTGATACAGCATGAATAATAAAGAAGTTACAATGAGGAGAGCCGCTACAGTAAAAATAGCTAAGTCCCTGATCAAATTCCTTTTCATCGACTGTTTTTGCTCCGCAACTAAGTTTTCAAAAAATTGCAGATCAGGTGTATAAACCGGGACATTTTCTTCCAGCGATTCCAATCCGTCTTCTATCTTCTTTACAGCAGACAGATAATTTTCATCTTGATGATCGTGTTCGAGCTGCAGCACTTTCCTGTTCGCCATGAAGCTTCAACTCCTCCCTTACAGACATGATTCCATTGTGCACTCTTGATTTGACAGTGCCTGAAGATATCTTCATCATTTCTCCTATTTCCTCATATGAGTAGCCATAATAATGTTTAAGAACGATAGGTATCCTTATCTCGTCTTTTAATTTCCCCAATGCAGATAAGGCATCATTCCATTCTTCATTTCGGCTTTCAAGATGCCATTTCATGCGTCGGGATACTTCTTCCTCTGCTTTCCATTTACTCTCTCTTTTCAACTTTCGCTTCTGATCAATATACAAATTGGTCGCAATGGAAATCAGCCAGGAAGAAAATTTCGATTTGCCATTGAAGAGGCCAATTTTTTCAACACATTTGGCCATTGTTTCCTGGGCAAGCTCTTCAGCTTCATCAGGATTCATGGTGATTTTGATTAAGTATTTAACCAGAAAGGAATAGTTATTTTTAAAAAGCATGGCAAAAGCGAGCTGATCTCCTCGTTTGGCGTTTATTATAAGGTCTTTCTCCTCCATCAGCTTCTGTTCCTCTCTTCCCTATCATCCCATTGTTACCTATTTATTTCACTCATAAGACGCTCAAGAGATGAAAACGTTCATATTTTATTTAAAAAGTTTTTTCACAAATAAAAAGCCCCTAAAATAGGGACTTTTAGTCTTTTATTACATTATACTGCACCAGTCTGTTCCGAAGAATGTGCTTCACTTCTTTTTTCTGACTTTTTCGTCAAACCTGGAAGCATAAGGCTGTAAAAAACACCAACAAGCGCTAAACAGCCCCCTACCATCCAATAAAGCATTTCCACTTTGAGAAGTCCAGGAAAGCTGACAGCAATAAATCCGAGTGTTAAGGATTGGGAAAGCATCATCAGCGGGCTTATCCATCCCTGTACCCTTCCCATCATCTTCGGATCAACAATGCTTGGCATCCAGCCGCCAATGGCAATGTTCACTAAAGGAAGGCCAAATGCTGCAGCAAATAATAGAGAAAGGAAAATGAACGTGCTTTCTGCAAAAGAGGCAGCAATGATGAAACTCCCGGATAACAATAATCCCGCAATGATCAGCTGATAAAGTTTGAATTTTTGAGCAAGCAAAGAGGCGGCAACGCTCCCAATCAGAACGCCAATCCCAAAGGTTATTCCAAGCAGGACTGAATATTCCTCATAGGCGTGCGGATCCAGCTTATATTTCAGCATAAAAATTGGCATTATGGAAAACCCGCCGTTTACCACTCCGAAAACGAAGAAACCAACAAGCAGAGCAGATAACAACCTGTGCTTTAGAATATATTTCATTCCAAGATTAAAGTCCTTGAAGACAAGCGCGATATTCAAGTCTTTAAGTTTATGGCCGCCATTCGGCAGGCGGACTTCTTCGGGGATACGGCAGGATCTTATTAATAATGCACTGATGATAAAGGTAAGAGCATCAGTCATAATTGCGCCGTATACTCCCATTGTCCAGTATACAAAAATACCAAGGCCATTTCCGAACAGCATGAAAAGACTCATCACAACCTGGTTTAAGCCCGCAGCAGTGGTATAATCTTCGTTTTTCAATATTCCTTGAATCATTGCATGCTCAGCGGGAAAGAAGAATTTCTGGATTGCACTCCTCAGGAACAATACTGCAAATATGAGCGGCATCCAGCCGATGATAACAGTCAGCAAAAGTACAATTGATAATAATGAGCTGATCCAGTCACAATAATAAGCAATTTTCTGGCGATCCATCCTATCCGCAAACACTCCAACTAAAAAAAACACCGCCAGAGTCGGAACAGAGAACATCAATTCAGTTAATGTAGCATAAAAAGGCTGTTCCGAGAAACGGTCAAGCAAATAAAACATGAATGCAGTTAAACCAATCGTGCTGCCCATCTGAGAAGTAAAGTTAGCGAAGAATAATTTCACATAATTTGCATTTTGAAAGATTCTTTTGAATTTTTCCATCCCTTTTACCTCATTTTCACGGTTTATATCACCAGTTTAAATAATGGCAAACAATTGATTAAGCGGCTTTTGATGGTTTTTATCTCCTTCCGGAGACTGATAGTGCCTTAACCCTGGTTATCATTAACGACTTAAAAAAGGTAATTATTCACACTTTGATTCAGGGTGGTTTACGGTACAGATTACATGGGTAAATCCCTAGTACAACCACATCATTAATCGATTAATATATAAAATACTTTTTGAAAAGGAGATTATTAAAATGAAAGAAATTATTTCTACCAATGTTTTAGTTCAAAATAGGTTCACAATGAAGAAAATGCTTGAAATTTATCAAGGAGCAAAACAATTTGAAGGCACTACATACCTCTACAGCAAACACAAAGCTGTGGATGCCTCAAACCTGTCTAAATTAGTGTCTTTCCTATTAACAGTGAAGCCGCAAACGACCCTAAAAATCATTGTAGAAGGAAATGAAGTTCAGAAGCACCTGGAAGAAATCAAAGAAATGTGCAGCAACCATGTTTCAGTGCTTCGTATGTCTGAAAAACGCTTAATTAATTCGGCTGAAACATTTCAGCTATAATGACCATTTTATTGCAAAGTGATTGGAGTGAAGATAAATGATACGTACAATTTTTATGGTAGTTGGAGCGATTGTGGTAATTGGCGCGATAATCAGCTGGTTATTCTAAATAATTTCTATTAAAAAAGGCCATCCGGCCTTTTTTTATTTATAAGCTATGTTAAATGGCTGATAAAAACCAGATTCTTCAACCATTTAAACAGCCGGAATCCAGCTCCCAGCAGCAGCTTTTTACGTTTATATTTAATGGACCCTCACTGGTAATTTCTTTCCGCCACATCCCAGGTTCCGTCTTTTCCCACCAATGTGAAATGCCGAAAATCATATACGTCAGAATTCTGATGCCAATCCTACAATTGAAAGGTTATGGTATTTTTGCCTGCAAAAATTGGATGTTCAGGTGTCACCATTCAGCTTCACTTATTGTCCTTCCGATAGATTTTTCGCTAATTGCCGGAAGGTGTCAATTATTCTGCCATGATGCAGAACCCCCTAAAAAAAGAGTACAGTTTTTCACTGTACTCATTAAATGTATATTGTTAATCATTCTTCTTTACCTTTATCTTTTTCTTTCTTTTTATCTTTTTCTTTCCCTTTACTCCATTTCTCTTTCCATTTTTCCTTTTCTTTTTCAATTTTTTCTTTTACCTTCTCTGTTTCTTTTCTTATGTTTTCCTCCCATGCTTTTCTTTGCTGCTCCCTTTCCCTCTGTTCCATCAGGCCAGCAATTTGAGGGACATGAAATGATTCTGCTTCCTGGTTTTTCAGGGCTTCTGCCATGATTTCCCGGAATATCGGAGCCGTGCCTTCACTGCTAGAGGTTGTAAGATAGTTTTTTGCATCTGTCATATCGTGGCCAACCCACACAGCACCTACCAGCTGTGGTGTATAGCCGACAAACCATTGGTCTTTAACGCCATCTATGCCTTCAATGGTCATTTGTGTACTTCCAGTTTTCCCCGCAACTTCTCTGCCGGGTATTTGGGCAGCCTTCCCTGTACCATGCTGAACTACCCCAAGAAGCATGGTTGTCACTTTATCTGCAACATCCTTTGAAATGACTCTCTTGTTTTCACCTTTCCATTCAGCAACTGTCTCTCCATCTTTATCAACTATTTTTGTAATGGAATGGGCTTCCGGCCTTTCACCGCCATTTGCAAACACAGCATATGCCTGTGCCATGGTTAGCGGTGAAACTCCTTCATTTGTACCCCCAAGGGCGAGTGCCAGATTTTGATTGATGGCAGCTTCAGGTATGCCAAACCGCTTTGCGGCATCCACCCCTTTTTCCACACCGATCTCATCCAAAAGCCATACAGCAGGAACATTCAAAGAATCCTTGACCGCTTCATACATCGGCACATTTCCCCGGAACTGGCCATTATAGTTATTCGGCTCATAATCTTCGCCAAATGTCATTCTCTCATCTTTAAGTTCATCAGTAATTCCCCAACCCGCTTCCAGTGCAGCTGCGTATGGTACAATCGGCTTCATTGTCGAGCCAGGCTGGCCTACTTTATGGACAGCGCGGTTATGTCCCAGAAGGGTGTGTTCACCTCTTCCCCCTGCAAGAGCACGGATTCCGCCATTGTGGGGATCCAGAAGTATGGCTCCGCTTTGCACTGGCTGTTCCCCCGTACCTTTAGGGAATAATTGATCATTTTTGTAGGTTTCTTCTACACTGCCCTGCATATCCTGATCAAGCTCTGTGTATATTTGATAACCGTTGCTAAGAAGATCATCAAGGGAAATATTATACTTATTAATAGCTTCTTCAAGAACCACATCTACATAGTAAGGGTACTTCCCTTTAAGGGGATCTCCCCCGCCGTCTTCAAAAACAAGCTTTTCATTCTTAGCTTTTTCCCATTCCTTTTCTGAAATAAAGCTGTGTTCCTTCATGCGATCAAGCACGAGATTTCTTCTTTCAATTGCTATTTCTTCATTTTGGTAAGGATTTATCGCAGAAGGGGCTTTAACCAGCCCTGCAAGCAGTGCTGCTTCGCTAATTGAGAGATCCTCAACATCCTTTGCATAGTATTTCATTGCTGCACGCTTTATCCCCCAGGCGCCTTCTCCAAAATAAACCTGGTTTAAATACATCTGAAGAATTTCATCTTTGCTGTATTCCTTTTCTATCTCAAGCGCAAGGAAGAATTCTTCCAGCTTCCTTTTATATGTTTTCTCTGAAGACAATAAGGCGTTTTTAGTCAGCTGCTGAGTAAGCGTACTGCCACCCTCAACAATTCCGCCAGCCTTCAGGTTTGTAAAAAAGGCTCTGCCTATACCTTTTAAATCGATTCCTCCATGTTCATAAAAACGATGGTCTTCAATGGCAATAACCGCATTCTTCATATGATCAGGAATTTGATCGATTGAAATGCCTTCATTTTTGTTTGCAGAAATCTTGCTGGCTACTTCCTCATCAGCGTCATAAATGACTGTAGATTGTGCAAGCCCTGCTTCAAGTGCACTTATATCCGCATCCTTGTATGAAAAATATACGAAGCTTAAGAAAGCCAAGACTAATGTAGATGCAAGCAATATGGCTACCTGTGTCAGGTGCAGCTTTTTCCAAGTTGACTGAAACTTTTTAATAACAGAAGTTCTCTTTCTCATATTTCCTCCAATATCTCTTGCTGAATATCATTTTGCCAGTTTAACGTCACCTTCAGGCTATAACGATATCAGCATACCTGCAAAGAATATGTTTTCATATAGTATTTTGTTCCCAGCTAAAAACTATAATTCTTCCAGACATATACATATACCCAAAAAATCAAATTTTTTATCATCTTTTGTACATTTTCTTTTTAGTCTGTAAGACCTGGTATTTATAATCCAGTTTAAAAGCCGGCAAATCTCCCAAACCCGGCATCAATGAAAAAAAGCAATCGTAGGCCGAATGCTTTTTGATAAAATGGAATTTTTGCAGACGCTTGGAACTGGACTGCTTCATAGCATTCCATATGAGTTTGCCTCATTTTTATTAATAGTCTACGAAGCAATATCGTTTTTTATGGGGGTATGCACAAATTTTTCAGGAGCCATTTGATTTCTCAATGATTGGCTTCTTGCAATAAAGGGTATATGTCCAATAAGTTTCCTTACCTTAAGAAGGGGTGAACTAGTATGTTCTTTAAAAAAATTGTAGTAGGTTATGATGATACAGATGGAAGCAGACAGGCTTTATATATGGCGATCGAATTGGTTAAGCAGCACCCTGAAGCCCAGCTTCTGATTACACAAGTCTTTGAGGAGACAATTGAAAATGTTCCCATAAGCAATGAGAAGGCAATAGAGCCTGTAAGGACAAATGGGTATCTGCTGGAAGGAATTCAAATACCGCCCCTGCCGGTATATCATGATGAATCCTCTGCCACGACTCACGCAAAAGTGAAACATAGTGTTGACAATACTTTTTTTAATGCAAGGGAAATACTTGAGCCATATAACATTAATGTAAAGTTCGATGTTATAGAAGGAAGTCCCGCTGACAGCATATCTGAATATGCTGCTGTCGAAAATGCCGATTTAATTATAGTGGGCAGCTCAGGCAAAGGCGGAATTAAAAAGATGTTCCTTGGGAGCACCAGCACAAAAATTGCCAAAAATGCTCCTTGCCCTGTGCTTATAGCTAAAGATAAGGAAAATCCGCAAATCCCTTAAAACAGGAAAGCAGCCCGGCGGCTGCTTTTTATATTAATAGAATAAACCTATTATTGAAGACCTTTATTTTCTGCAGCCAGCTCCTCAAACCGTTCCTTAGAAGATGCTTCATCGAAACTGCTGTAAATTCTAAAATGGTCCTGATCAATAATCCTGTAATGCTGGCTGATGATATTCTGCTGAAGGATCAAACCGTTGCTTCTCTTCAATTCCCGCCACCAGAGCTTTCCGCCAAGAGTCTTTTCTTTCCTATAATCGATTCCCTCTCTAGCAATTGTCTCCAGAACTTCAAGGGGTTCGTTTCCAAACAGAAACCTGACTGTTTCCGTTTCCCTGAATAAGGCACAAACAGCCACCACAGTCGACCATCCTGCTTCTGCCCGCCCTTTCTCAATTTGAACCAGGGTCTTCTTTGAAACACCAATAATTTCCGCCATCTTATCCTGTGTATATCCTGCCTCTGTACGGATAAGACGGATCTTATCTGAAACTTTCAGTATAATTTCATCTCTAGTCAATGCAGCTTCATTCCCTTTTTGTTGTTGGTGTAAATTTACACCTGTTTCTATATTATAAAAGAAATAGTGACAATTTTACAAATAAAAAACTGCCTTGTTCTTTAAATATATCAATTCTCCTAAAAAAACGAGTGTGCTTTTTGTCACAAGTACAGCCATAATCCATAGGGTAAAATTACTGTTATTTTCCATTAAATTAACAGAGGATTTTGCTGTAATCTATCGAAATCTATGGGATAACTGTTTTAATGTGAAAAAGTGGAGGGTAAAATGACGATTGAAACAAATAAGGCTATATTGGAACTTCTGCTAACGGAGAAAGAAAACCTTTTAAGTGAATGGAATGAAAAAATCCTTATTAATAAGGATGATCCTTTTAAAGATAAAATCAAAGATAATGGCACCGCCATGTTCCAATTGATTATTCAATTTCTGATAAAAGACGGCGATGAACTTGAAGAATATATTCAGAAGCTGGCCTACTCTGTCGCTGAGCAGCGAGTGAAAGCAGAAATTAATATCGGAGACTTTGTTTATAATGTCAACTTGGGAAGAACAATCTTTCTCGATATATTGAATCGTTCCGAAATACATTTTCATGAACTTCAGAGCCTGTACGAAAAAATCGGTTATTGCTTCGATAAATTCTTATATCACGCTGTATCCAGATATACGGATGCCAAAGATCAGATTATTAAGGAAAAGACACAATTTATCGATTCCACCCATAAAGATAGATTGACTCTGCTGGGCCAGATGACTTCCAGCTTTATTCATGAATTCAGAAATCCGCTTACATCTGTACAGGGGTTTATCCAGCTGTTAAAATCCGAAAATCCTACCATGAAATATTTGGATATCATTTCAAATGAACTGGAGCAGCTGAATTTTAGAATTTCACAATTTTTGCTCCTCTCTAAAAAGGAACTGATCGGAAAAGAGAAAATCACTTTCTCTCTAAATGAATTAATAGATGAAGTCCTGATATTTCTATATCCCAGTATCCTGGATGGAAAGGTTAAGATTCTTCAGGATATGAACAAAGATATATATTTGAATGGCTATGCTGATGAAATCCGTCAAGTATTCATTAATATTATTTTCAATGCCATTGATGTGCTTACTCAGTACCGCAGCGACCCAGTCATTCATATTAAAAGCAAATGGACTCCAGAAGGACACATAAAACTAGATATTGCCAACAATGGGCCGAGAATTCCAGAGCATCTCGTCAGTTCCATTTTCGAACCATTTGTTACAACAAAAACACTTGGAACAGGGCTTGGTTTATTTGTATGCAGAGAGATAATTGAAAAACATCAAGGGACTCTTACCTGTGATACAGAGTCGGATTGGACCGTTTTCAGCATAATCCTGCCAACTGAAAAACAGGCAAAAGTCAAAGGCTGACTCCCAATTGAGGAGCAGCTTTTTCTTATTCCTGGCTTAATAGCTTACATAATTTTGAACCAAAATATATATTTTTATTCAATTTCAGATTATTATTAATATATTTACAGATTATTGGAGGAGATGGTCCCATGTTTTCCTTAAAAGCAGATGAAGATATAGAATTGCAATTATTCCAGCTGCATCATTCAGAAGAGCTTTTCAACCTGGTGGACAGCAACCGCAGTCATTTAAGAGAATGGCTCCCATGGGTAGATAATATGGCTTCACCTGTACAGTATCACTCTATTATTCCAATATGGCTGAAACAGTTTGCCGATAACAACGGCTTTAATGCAGGAATCCGTTATCAGGGAAAGCTTTCAGGCTCTATTGGTTTTCACCAGATCGACTGGAATAACAGACAAACCAGCATTGGATATTACCTTGCAAAAGATTTTGAGGGAAGCGGAATTATGACACGAAGTGTGCAAGCCATGATTAATCATGCTTTCTTTGATTTAAGACTGAACAGAATCGAAATACGCTGCGGGATCAGAAATGGAAAAAGCCGTGCGATACCGGAGAGGCTCGGCTTTCGTCAAGAAGGAATCATCCGGGATGGAGAGTACCTTTATAATCGATATCACGACCTTGCCGTATATGGACTTCTGGCAAGAGAATGGAGTTATTAAATAAAACCGGATGACGCCTGGAGCTAGACAGTTATCTAACTTCAGAACTTATATCTTTATCTTTCGAAAAAGCCTGCCATCAGGCTTTTTTATTATTTACCGGTTACCTTCCTCCTAATTAAGGGTAATTTCTTATTAAGGAAATCCTTTATTCCTGGTTTATCTGTAAAATTCATGAATAAGGGAAAAGTACTTATAATAAAGGAGGTGCCGGCCCCTTACATATCGTGTAAGGGTTTTATATGATCACCCTTAACCTATTTTTATTAATTTTCTTAATTGCATTAACTGCTTTTTTTGTTGCATCTGAATTTGCCATTGTTAAAGTAAGGACTTCACGAATTGACCAGCTTATTATGGAGGGAAATGCTAAAGCCCGTTCAGCAAAACAAGTTATAAGCAGTCTGGATGAATACTTATCTGCCTGTCAGCTTGGGATTACGATTACAGCACTGGGCCTCGGCTGGCTTGGTGAACCGACTATTGAGAGGCTGCTCCATCCCGTATTTGAAAGCATTAACTTACAGGCTTCCATAACTCATATCCTCTCTTTTGTCATTGCTTTTTCTGTTGTGACATTTCTCCATGTGGTTATTGGAGAACTGGCTCCAAAAACCATTGCCATACAGAAAGCAGAGGCAATAACGTTATCTTTTTCAAAACCATTAATATTATTTTACAGGATTATGTATCCATTTATTTGGATTTTAAATGGTTCAGCAAGAATTATTACAGGATTATTTGGACTGAAGCCTGTATCGGAAAGTGAAATGGCCCATTCAGAGGAAGAGCTTCGGATTATCCTATCTGAAAGCTTAAAGAGCGGAGAAATCAATCCATCAGAATATCAGTATGTAGATCGAATTTTTGAGTTTGACAATAGAATTGCTAAAGAGATAATGGTTCCTCGAACCGAGATCGTTACCCTTTCGGAAGATTCATCATTGGCAGAAACCCTGGACCTCATATTGAATGAGCGATACACCAGATATCCTGTTACGGCGGGTGATAAAGATAATATTCTCGGGATTATTAATGTAAAGGAAATCTTAACTGACTGCGTTAGAAAAAAATGCGAAGGCAAACATCCTTTACGGCAATATATTAAACCTGTCATCAGGGTGATTGAAACCATACCCATTCACGATTTGCTCCTAAGAATGCAAAAAGAGCGTTTCCATATGGCAATTCTCCTTGATGAGTACGGCGGAACAGCTGGAGTGGTCACAGTTGAAGATATTCTCGAAGAAATAGTAGGTGAAATTCGAGACGAATTCGATGCCGACGAACTTCCGTTTATTCAAAAGTCAGGAGAAAATCATTATATCCTGGATGCAAAGCTGCTGATTTCAGAGGCAAATGATCTTCTTGGAACATCATTATCTGATGATGATGTAGACACCATCGGAGGCTGGATAATGACGCAGAAGTATGATATCGCTCAAGGAGACTTTATCGAAGAAGAAGGATTCAGATTTATTATTAAGGAAATGGAAGGGCATCATATTTCCTATATTGAAGTTGTGAAAATATGACCTTTATTTGAAATGACCGGGAGCGTTTTTTTTGCTCTTGGTTTTTGTTTGCCATCCGGCTGCAAATGCTGATATAGTCCTCTGCCTGTCAGAAAGCTGCCTTACCTTCAGATTGAATAAGTCTATATGGCTCTTTTGGGCACTAAAAAAATTTAATTTTTCCGAATCTTTTCACTTCATATTTTATGCATAATTTCATAAAATAAATATAACCCTTTTTTCCAAACTACTACGTTTGACTGTATGGTTTGTGCTAACGTATAATTGATTCTAACTATATCTCTTGATGTAAAGCACTTTCATGGGATATAAGTATTCAAAACAGAGGTGATATGATGGGGCTTACTATCGTATCGGCGAATTAGCCAATATTGCTAATGTTTCTAAAAGAACTATAGATTACTACACTAGCATTGGCCTAATAAAAGCGAAACGCTCAAAATCAAATTATCGCATATATTCAGAAGAAGTATTGTCTGATTTAAGATTTATTGAGGAATGCAAACTGCTGCATCTTCCGCTTGAAGAGATTAAGAGAAAACTAGAAATGAAAACGAAAAGGGAGATTCAGACAGGGGAAGTTGAAAAGCATATTAACGCAGTCACATTGCAGATTAAACAGCTTCATCAAGAAATAGCTGTTCTCATGCCGCTTATTAATACACTGGATGATGAACAGAAAGATGGCTTTTCCAAGAAGCTGACTATTGAAAGCACTGCATTGCTCCGTTCCCTTTCAGACTTAACCAGCTGATCCCATTTTTCACAAAATCAGGAGGTGACACCCTGCCCGTTTAGGCGGGATAAGGGGAACTTATTTGGACATATTAAACTTGGTTTTTATAGCCATTTTAATTGCTTTAACGGCTTTTTTCGTTACATCGGAATTTGCCATTGTTAAAATACGAAGTTCCAGGATTGATCAGCTAATTGAAGAAGGTAATAAAAATGCAATTGCTGCGAAGAAAGTCATATCGAATTTGGATGAATACCTTTCAGCCTGCCAGCTGGGAATTACCATTACAGCCCTGGGTCTTGGCTGGCTGGGTGAACCGACAATTGAACACCTGCTGCGGCCAGTGATCAATAGTTTCGGATTGCCATCTTCCATTTCGCATGTTATCTCCTTCAGCATTGCTTTTGCTTTTATTACCTTCCTGCACGTAGTTGTGGGGGAATTGGCTCCAAAGACTCTGGCGATACAAAAGGCAGAAGCGGTTACACTGTTAACAACACGTCCTTTAATCTGGTTTTACCGGGTTATGTATCCGATTATTTGGGCGCTAAATGGTTCTGCCCGCCTATTGACCAGCATGTTTGGATTAAAGCCTGCTTCTGAACACGAATTGGCACATTCTGAAGAAGAACTTCGCATTATTTTATCGGAAAGCTATGAAAGCGGCGAAATCAACCAATCTGAGTTTAAGTATGTAAATAAAATCTTTGAGTTTGATAATCGTATCGCCAAAGAAATAATGGTTCCGCGTACAGAAATTGTTTCTCTCTCAAAAGATGATACACTTGAAGACTTCCTGCAAATCGTTCAGGAAGAGAAATTCACTCGCTATCCCATTATAGATGGAGATAAGGATCATATCATTGGCATGGTCAATATTAAAGAAGTCATGACAGATCTCATTATGAACAGGGAATTATCATCAAGCACCCTTGAATCTTACATTCGTCCCATTATCAGGGTCATTGACAGCATACCTATTCATGAGCTGCTGCTAAAAATGCAGAAAGAACGAATTCACATGGCAATCTTAATGGATGAATACGGCGGTACCTCAGGGTTAGTCACTGTTGAGGATATCATTGAAGAAATTGTGGGTGAGATCCGTGATGAATTCGACATGGATGAGGTGCCCATGGTCAGAAAGACGCAAGAAGGCCAATATATTATTGATTCAAAAGTTCTTGTCAGCGAAGTTAATGACTTGCTGGGAACAAACATCAATGATGAAGATATCGATACCATCGGCGGCTGGATTTTGACAGAAAATTACGAAGCCAAACAAGGCGATATGATCGAACATGAAAATTACCGGTTTACAATCCTGGATATGGAAGAGCACCATATTAAGTATATTGAAGTAACTGCAGTACCAGAAACAGAAGAGTCGGCACCCACAAAAGAAGTGCCTTTTACAGAAACAGAGGTATTATCATAAATGATTAAAAGGAACAGCCTGTCAGAGGGCTGTTCCTTTTTTTTCCTTATTGCGAAGATGCTGTTTTCCGAGGAAGCTTAATCGTAAATTTAGTCCCTTTCTCTTTTTCACTGCTGACAGCAATCTCTCCGCTGTGCAGCTGAACAAGCTGTTTAACAATGGAAAGCCCAATGCCAAATTCACCAAAGGAATGGTTGGTCCTGGATAGATCCGCTTTATAAAAACGCAGCCAGATAGACTCGATTTCTTGAGGATCGATGCCTATGCCCGTGTCCTCTATTTCAATCACTGTTTGATCAGGATCTTCTTGTCCTCTTAAAAATATGGAGCCTTGATAGGTGAATTGAATGCTATTCTTAACAATATTAACCAAAATTTGAATTAGCCGGTCATAATCTGCATGAACTGAAACTCCTTCTTCTGCCTCAAGATATATCCTGTTTCCTTTTTCCCCTGCCTGAAATTCCAGCTGTTCCTTAACTATTTCAAATGCTTCCAGAAGATCAATATCCATTTTATTCAGCTGCAGCTGATTGGACCGGATCTTTTCATAATCCAGATTTTCGTTTACCAAACGAATAAGTCTCTTTGCTTCCCTGTCAATCAGGATCATCCCTTTTTCTTTTTCCGCTTCCGGAATCAGCCCGCCTTTAATGCCTTCAGCCAAGCCGCTGATGGTGGTCAAAGGAGTCCTCAGCTCGTGCGAGACATCAGCAATGAATTTCCTCCTTCTATTCTCCAGTCTTTTAATTTCTTCATTAGATTCCTTCAATCTGGCTGCCATATCGTTAAAGTCTTTAGTCAATTCACCGATTTCATCCATATAAGTGTATGGTACATTCACATCATAGTTCCCGGAAGAAATCATAGAGGCAGCATTCCTGAGATCCGTTATCCTCTTGATTAGATTTTTAGAGAGAACCAGGCTTAACAGAATGGTCGCAGAGAGTGAAATAAAGATGGTATATAGCAAAAATCGATTTAATTGGCTGACAACCTCCATTGCTCCAGTTATAGGTGACAGAAGCAAAACTCCGCCAACCAGATTGCCCCCCTGCATATAAGGCATGGCAACCAATGTTACCTCCTGGCCGAAGCGTTCTATATCATGCTTTACAGTTACTTTATTTCCTTTCGAAATTTCAGCCCACTCAGATTTGGTCAGCTGAATCATCGGATCTGATTTAAGGTCGGGATATAAGACCCTCCCTTTATGGTCAAAGAGTATGTATTTTATATTCCTTGCATCAAGCAGCTGGCTGTATTCTGTTAAAAATTGTTCATCACCCTCTATCCTGACTGTTAAATCAGTCAGGATCTGTTCGCCATAGGAATCAAGCTCTGCCACTTTATTCTCAAAAATATAACTCTCAACAAACTGGGAGAAAAGAAGGCTTAATAACAGAAATGCCAGAATAAGGATGCTGACATGACTTATCAGCAGCTGATAAAAATATTTAACTTTCATTGTCTGCTGCCGTTTCATCAAATTTATAGCCCACACCCCATACTGTATGGATAAAAGGCTGCTCATCTGTACCTATTTTTTTCCTGAGCCTTTTAATATGTACATCTACCGTTCTTTCATCTCCATAAAACTGATAACCCCATACACTATCAAGCAGCTGCTCTCTTGTAAAAACCTGTTTCGGATGTTTTACAAGATAATACAGCAAGTCAAATTCCTTTGGGGTCAAATTCTTGAGAAGCTGCCCATTATAATAGGCCTCTCTGGATTCTTTGCTGATTTTGAAGTATTCACTGGCAACATAGTGGGATTCATCCACTGATCCTGCTTCAGCCTGAAACCTGCGTGTCACCGCTTTGATCCTAGCCATTAGCGTCAGCGGACTGAATGGCTTAGTCACATAATCATCAGCACCCATTTCAAGGCCCAGAACCTGATCGGACTCGCTATCTTTAGCCGTCAGCATAATGATCGGGACTTTGCTCAATTCCCTTACTTTACGGCAGAGAGTCACTCCATCCATAATAGGAAGCATCCAATCAACAATAAGCAGGTCCCATCTTTCTTTATTAAAATGCTCAAACCCCTGCTGCCCATCGTGTACAAAGACACCCTGGTACCCTTCTTTCATAAAGAACATCTCAAGCATTGAACAGACACTTTCATTATCTTCCACAACAAGTATTTTCATTTTCCCATCACCGTCCTCGAACAGTCTTCTTTTCTTAATGTAATCGAAATGAGTGTTTTTTTTCAATGAATATATCTGTCCTTAACGTTTTCGTGAAAAAGATAACCAAATTTATTTATGCTTTCGCTATATCTTGGGAAATGCTATATACGAATTATAATTTTGAAAGGAGTGCAGTGCAGCATGAATAAAAAATTACTATTAGTATTGTCTTTTTCCATTATTTTAATGGGGGCGGCTTTATCCGTTAACGCCGAAACAGCACCAAAGGGGCAATCACCGGCACAAGAGCAGAAGCATGAACACCATCACAGAATGATTGACGAATCCCTAATGAAGTCCCTTCTGGAACAAGGATTCACCAAAAAGGAAATCTTCATAGCTGCCCACATTGCAAAGTTTTCAAATAAACAGGTTGGGGACATATTGGCATTTTATAAAAAAAATAACTCTTCCTGGGAAAAAACAGCACAGCAGTATGGAGTGGATTTAGAGAAAATAAAAAAGCACCAGCATCACATGGATAAGTTCCTGGAAACCAATAAACAAGTTGTTCTGCAAAAGGTCTCCGAGTATTCCGGAAAGTCCCCTCAAGTGCTGCAGGGGTATCTTGACAAAGGAGTCCCTCTTCGTTACCTTATTTCAGGTGCAGCAATGGCAAAGGCGGCAAATAAGGATCTGGGCGAAATAATTCAAATGAAGGAACAAGGAAAATCAATGCCTGAAATAAAAAAGGAACTGAAACTGGAAAAGGAACAAATCCATGCAGAAATGAAAAAACTGGTTGATGAAATTCACCAGGAAGTCAGAAAGAAAAAATAATATGTTAAAACCGCAGAGGGAACACCTCTGCGGTTTCGTTTTATTCAGAACAGAATTATAATGGAAGGCAGAGGTGAACAAAATGACAGAAGAAAACGCGCAGAACCCAGCCGATCTGGATGAAGAAACCTTATTCATGGTTTCCCAGACATTCAAAGCATTATCAGATCCAACCAGGCTTAGAATTCTTCATTTATTATTTCACGGGGAGTATTCGGTAAATGAGATTGCCGAAAATTTATCACTGCTTCAGTCTACGGTTTCTCACCAGCTGCGCTTTTTGAAAAACCTGAGGCTGGTAAAATTCCGCCGTGAAGGAACCACTCTTTTCTACAGCCATGATGATGAACACGTCATTAGTTTATTGAACCAGGCAATCGAACATAGCCAGCATTCATGAACTTTGGCCCCTATTAATTGCAGCTTTCATTTTGGCCGGGGCAGCCTTTTCTTTCTCCTTCCACTTGAATTGTGCTATGCTCAATGCCATATTCATCATGCAGTACCGATTGCGCCGCATGAAGTACTGCATCGTGACCGCCATCATGTTCAATCACAAGATGACAGCTAAGAGAAGGAAAACCTGAAGTAATCGTCCAAATATGAAGATCATGAACATCTTTTACATGTGCTAGGCCAAGGAGTTTCTTTCTAATATCCTCAGGGTTCAGGTGGGAAGGTGTCCCTTCCATTAAAATATGAAAAGACTCTTTTACCACCCTCCATCCGCTTATAAGGATGAGAACTGCTACCATTAAACTGGCAATGGGGTCCGCAATGCCCCAGCCGAAGAAATAAATTAGAAGCGCAGCTGTTATAGCTCCAACAGAACCAAGCAAGTCACCAAGAACATGCAGAAAAGCGCTCCTAACATTTAAGTTATGGTCCTTATCCCCACTCATTAAAATAAATGCCGCTGCGATATTTACGAGCAGCCCGATTGATGAAATCACCAGCATTCCCATACTTTGAACAGCCGGCGGCTCAAGAATGCGGCTGTAGGCTTCATAGAAAATATAGAGAGAAATCAAGAGCAGTGTAATTCCATTAATTGAAGCAGCAATAATTTCAAATCGTTTATAGCCAAATGTTTTTGAATTTGTCGCCTTTTTTTCCCCTATTTTGATTGCCAGAAAACTTAAGCCAAGCGCAGCTGCATCACTCAGCATGTGTCCAGCATCCGATAGCAGTGCAAGGCTGTTAGTCCATACTCCTCCAATTACTTCTACAATCATAAATGAAGCAATCAAAATAAATGCCCACATTAAAGCCTTTTTATTGCCTGTGTGATGGTGATCATGTGAATGCCCATGTCCGTGACCATGACTGTGTCCCATTCGTTCCACTCCTTATATGAATATATGCTCATATATATTATGTATTACTTTGGCTTATTGTTCAATGATTTTTTAATTTTTATTGTTTTCTTTTAATTTAGACTAAAGGAGTGGAGTCAAACATTTAATGATATCCAGCAGAAAGCCATTTTTTCAAAGCAATTATAGGATTCACAAAAAGGCTGCCTGAGTATACAGGCAGCCCTCTTCCTTATGCAAGATAAACAAAATACCCCATAAATGCAATACATAGTCCATACATTATTGGATGAATTTCTTTTGGCCTTTTCAATGCCAGCATTGTGATTGGGTATAAGATGAAGCCAAGTGCAATCCCCGTTGCTACACTGAAAGTCAGGGGCATCATTAAGATCGTTACAAATGCCGGAATAGCAATTTCTAATTTTCCCCAATCGATATGTTTAACTTCCATAGCCATCAGTGCTCCGACAATGATAAGTGCCGGAGACGTAACTTCGGCGGTAATTACACCGAGCAATGGAGAAAAGAATAATGCAATAGCGAAGCATGCAGAGATGATAACAGAAGTGAATCCTGTCCTTCCTCCGGCCGCAATCCCTGAACTGGACTCAATCATGGAGGCAGTTGTAGAAGTTCCAAGCACCGAACCGACTACAGTAGCACTTGAATCTGCCAGAAGCGCTTTTCCAGCATTAGGGATTTCATTATTCTTCATCAATCCCGCCTGGCTTGCAATGGCGATTAAGGCTCCAGCCGTATCAAAAAAGGCAACAAATAAGAAAGTGAATATGACTGCCAGCATTTCCGGCGTAAAGATTTGATCAATATTCAGAAAAACTTCACCAAATGTCGGTTCAAGGCTCGGAATGGCCCCAACAATTTTTTCCGGTTTATCGATAAGGCCAATTAACATTCCAGCAGCAGCTGAAATGACCATACCATAGAAAATGGCACCTTTAACTCCCCTTACCATTAAAACGATTGTTAAGATAAAACAGAAAACTGCAAGCAGTGTGACTGGGGATTTAAAATCGCCAATTGCAACAAATGTCGCCTCATTTCCTACAATCAGACCGGCATTTTTCAATCCGATAAAAGCAATAAAAAAGCCAATGCCCCCTGCTATTGCATGCTTTAAATCCTTGGGTATAATGTTAATAATTTTTTCCCGTATTTTTAATAAGCTTAAAATCACAAATAAAATCCCTGAAACAAATACACCAGTTAAAGCCGTTTGCCATGGAATGCCCATCCCGATGCAGACAGAAAAAGTGAAGAAAGAATTGAGTCCCATGCTTGGTGCAATCCCAATTGGATAATTGGACAGCAAGCCAATTAATAAAGAGCCAATAATTGCCGACAGTGCAGTAGCCGTAAAGACAGCTCCTTTATCCATTCCAGCCTGGCTAAGTATAATTGGATTTACAATTAATATATATGCCATTGATAAAAATGTCGTTAAACCTGCGATTGTTTCCTGTTTATATGATGTTTCTCTTTCATGAAACCGGAAAAAAGATGACATGCCATTCCCTCCTTATTTAGTAACCAATAAAAAAAGCTCCGCAATATGCGAAGCTGCCATAAGAAACAGAAGAAAATAGCATGCCGATTCGAACAAGCTATATCCCCTGTAGTCAAGCTATTTACGGCAGCCCGGTAGAAACGCTCAGACCCTATCTCTGAACATATACAGGTAAAATCTATTGCCACAGCACATCAATTGATCAATGTCCTGCCCAATAAAATTATATATTAATATAATGAAAACAATTCTAGCAAACTCATATATGAAGGTCAATTCTTTAATTTATTCTGAGTATTCCCCTTTATCTTAAAGTTGGTTACAGGGGTTTAATGTTAATTTTTTTTTGTAATGGGTAAACAATAAGGAAAGCAAAGTGCCTTGGTTACCCCCGAAAACTCGAGGGGGAAGGGGCCGGAGCCAGGAGTAATCGAAGTTTGAAAATTTTCTTAAAAACCAGCATGAGGAGGCAGGTCACAATGTTCATTGTATATGCAAGTTTGATTCTTATTGCAGCATCCCTGATCTTTCTGGGCTTCTATGCTTTTAAAGCATACAAGGATGCCAAACCGGCAATTAAGAAACTGACAGCTATAAGCACTGTTATGCAGCTAAAAGCAGATCAATTAAAAAATGGGGTTGATGAACTGACAGCAACCCAGAAAGAAATTCAAAGAGATATCAATTATAAGAAACAGACCTTTAATAATACGATTTCCGCTGTAAAAGAAACACCGAAGAAAATAAAGAAATGGTGGACCATCAAAATACCTTTTATCCACCACATCAAATAAAACGAGGGCTGAGCCCTCGTTTTATTTTTTCCTATTTTATTGAAAGTGTACGATATGCTTCTGCATCTGTTTGCACCTTGGAATTATCTTTGTCATCTTTCTTTCCTCTGCCAGGCTTGAATGTATTATTTCTGTGATAGAGAGCACTGATTTCCCCGCCAATAACAAGGGCAAGTCCGGTTAAAAAGAACCATAGCATCAATACAATGACTCCGCCTAGGCTTCCGTATGTGGCGGAATAATTCCCAAAATTGCTTACATAAAAGGACAATCCAAATGATATAAGCTGCCACATAACTGTTGCGGCTATTGCACCTGGCAAGACCTGTTTGAAAGGAAAATGTTTATTCGGTGCCACCTTATAAAGAATAGCCAGGACTGTAACCATGATTACAAAAGCAATGGCCCATCTCAATACATTGATCAGGATCTGCATCCCATCAGGTATATTAATAAAATTCTCAACAAAGTTCATGATGACTTTTCCGAACACGGGAAGAACCATAGCAATGATGAATGCTGCGAGCAAACCAAGAGTCAAACCTATGGATATTAGTCTGGATTTTATAAATGACCTCGTCTCCTCCACATCAAAGGCGTCATTCATGGCTCTTATGAAAGCCTGCATTCCATTAGAAGCGGACCATAAAGTACCTATGATACCGAACGTCAGCAGGCCGCCGTTCGGCTTGGTAATGATATCCACTACATTATCTTCAACAACATTAAATGAATCTGACGGCATTACACTCTGCAAGTATGATAATGCTTTTTGAGGATCCAGTGAAAGATATGGAACAATAGAGATAAGCAGAATTAACAAAGGAAAAATGGAGAGCATATAATAATAGGCTTGTTCGGCTGCAAGCCCGGTTGCCCGATCTTTCTTAAATTCCTTTCCGAGCTTCTTGCCAAATTGAATAACCTTATGCATTTTACTACTCCTCCCTTAATCAGCTTATAGCTTGTATGTGTTTATTTCCCCTAAGACCTTTGAGCTAATCGTATTTTAATAAAATATTCATTCCATTTTTGATAGATAAATAAAAAAGACGCCTTTCCACCAGAACTGAAATTATTCTAATAAGGACTCACAACTTTTCATTATGAATCAGGGTATCCCTTATTTAATATAAGAAATGTTATAATTAGATATAGTTTTTATCAGCTTTATCGAATAATTAATTTGAGCTAAAGTGGCACAAGCTATCATATTATGTTATTAGCTTATTAAAGATGCTCGTTAGTCTGACAGATTTTTCATCAATTAAAATGGGGGTCATTTATGAACGTTTCACTTGAAGCTGCTGTTGAAGCAAATGTACATAAAGGGTTGACTAAAGGCAAACTTGCAAAAAGGATTTTCTTCATCATATTTGGAGCCATCCTTATGGGGGTCGGAATCGAAGAATTCCTAGTGCCCAATAAAATTCTGGATGGCGGAATAGTAGGAATCTCCATTATCCTCTCTCACATGTCCGGCTGGAAACTCGGCTGGTTTATATTCATTTTAAATATTCCATTTTTTTACATAGGATACAAACAGATAGGGAAGACCTTTGCTTTGTCTACATTGCTGGGCATTGCGGTATTATCAGCCACTACCCTCCTCTTGCATGATGTTCCCGTATTTACGGAGGACTTGCTGTTAGCTACAGTATTTGGCGGTATTGTTCTTGGCTTTGGGGTCGGAATGGTGATCAGATACGGGGGATCTTTAGATGGAACAGAGATTCTGGCTATTCTGGTAAATAAAAAACTCCCGTTCTCTGTCGGGGAAATTATTATGTTTTTCAATGTCTTCATTTTTGCTACTGCAGGATTTGTTTTCGGCTGGGACCGTGCCATGTATTCAATCCTTGCATATTTCATTGCTTTCAAGACTATTGATGTTGTCATCAGCGGATTGGATGAATCCAAATCCGCCTGGATCATCAGCGACCAGCACAAGGTAATAGGCGAAGCGATTCTGGCCCGGCTTGGACGAGGCGTTACCTACTTGAATGGGGAAGGTGCATACACTGGAGATGACAAAAAAGTAATTTTTTGTGTCATAACCAGACTAGAAGAAGCAAAATTAAAATCAATTGTCGAAGAAATAGATCAGAGTGCTTTTTTGGCAGTAGCTGATATTGCTGAAGTCAGAGGCGGCAGATTTAAAAAGAAAGCCATTCACTAAGATATCCTTTGCTGCTGAACCCTGGATGCGGCAGTTAAATTAAAATAACAAATAAATAGGTTAGCAATAAGATAAATATCAAAAAGATAACAGCTGTTATTAAGTATATTAGAGATTGGGATGATGAGTAGGTCTGCATGTTAATTCTTTTTCTGACCTGAAAGTAATTCAGGGTAGAGTATACCAGGATTGTCAGACCGGTAACCAAAGAAAATAGACTTAATGAAATGGCAATGCTGTCAGCGAACTTATTTACTCTCTGCACATTATTAAAATGCAGTGTTGAAGCCAAAACGCCTATTCCAATTACAGCGATAGAAGTCCTGACCCATGCGAGGAAGGTTCTTTCATTCGCCAGATGCTGCTGTATGTATTTCGACTCTTTAGCTTCTTCCATTTGAATCAGCTCTCCCCTTAACAAAGTATAAGAATATATTTTCCTCTTAACGATAGGTTAAACTTAAAGGGAACAGCATCCGCTGCCCCCTCCCTATTAATTATAAAATATCCATCCAGATTTTGATTGATGTTGCCAGAATTAAAACAGCCAATATGACTTGGAGGATTTTTGTATTCACTCTCTTTCCTGCAGCAGCTCCTAATGGAGAAGCAATTAAGCTGGCAATGATCATTATGGCAGCTGGAAAATAGTCCACCTGGCCGGTTGCCAATTTACCAGCTGTAGATCCAATCGATGAAATGAACGTGATGGCCAATGATGTCGCAATTGTCATCCTCGTAGGGATCTTTAATATAACCAGCATAATAGGAACCAGTAAAAATGCACCAGCTGCACCTACGATTCCAGCTCCGATGCCGACAATCAAAGCAAAAAAGGCTGCAAGCCATTTATTGAACCTTACTTGAGCTAAGGGAATATCATCCAATCCTTTTTTCGGCACGAACATCATGACTGCCGCAATTAAAGCCAATATACCATATACAAGATTAATGGCGCCTTCAGTCATAAACCTTGAACCGTAGCTCCCGATTAAACTTCCAATTAGTATAGCTGAACCCATATAAATAATAAGTGTTTTATTCAGGTATCCGCCTTTTCTGTAAGCCCAGACTCCCCCGATTGTTGCAAAAAACACCTGTACTGCACTGATTCCGGATACTTCATGAGCAGAAAAAGCAGCTAATCCAAATAAAGGCGGAATGTATAAAAGCATAGGATATTTAATGATAGAGCCTCCAATTCCTACCATGCCGGAAATGTAAGACCCGATAAAACCAATTAAAAATATAACGAGTAAAAAGGTTAAATCCATGTGGCTATCTCCTCCTTTTAGCGATAAAAGGGAGTAGAAACCCCCTTTTACCTTTTAATAGATTAGCCTTTTTTTATCCAGAACTTTAACACTCCATTGTCATCCTCATGTTTTAAAAGCTCATGTCCTGTTGACTCTGTCCAGGCAGCCAAATCTTTAACGGCGCCTTTATCTGTTGTATGAACTTCAAGCACTTGCCCTGATTCGATTTCACCTATTGCTTTCTTCGTTTTTACGATGGGCATTGGACAAGCTAAACCCTTTGCATCCAGTACTTTTGCTGCGTTCATGTTCCATTCCTCCAATTTTTATTATTAGTATTTTGAATTATATTACTAAAAGATTATCTTACGGCACAGCGATTTGGACCGATTTCCATTTCACGCTGTTTTTCTTCGTCCGGGCTGATTTTCCCCATATTTGTTTCGCGGATTTCCTGATAAGCATTTGGCTGAGGAGGAAGATTCTCAGAAACCAATTTTCTGAACTCCCCTTCGTCTTCAATATTTAGTCCGTGATTTTCAGCAAATAATGTGCCAAGTTTTTCGGATACGCTGCCATCTTCATTTAATTCTTCAATAATCATGAAGTGTGCAGGCAAAACAACTAATTCGCCTGATAGGTCTTTATAACGCTTATAAAGTGTTTCTCTTAAATCTCCAGCCCAATCCCCAGCTTTACCGGCAAGGTCTGGACGTCCGATTGAATCGATGAATAGAATATCACCTGAAAGAAGGTATTGATCGTCCACTACAAAAGATGTTGAACCGATTGTATGGCCTGGTGAATAAACAGCTTGAATACTGATCTTAGTAGAACCAATCATTACTTCGTTTCCATCTTCAAGACGGCTGTATTCAAATGTTACTTCCTCTGCATCCTTAGGAGGAAGCCAGTAAGAAGCACCCGTTTTTTCAGCAATTTTGCGGCCGCCTGAAATATGATCTGCATGCAGATGTGTATCAAAGACATGCTTGATCTCTGCATTCTTTTCAGCAGCAAAATCAGTAAATACGTCTGTCATTCTTGTTGCATCGACAATTGCAGCTTCACCGTTTGAAATCACCATGTAGGACAGACAGCCTTTTCCGATGCGGACGAATTGATACATTTCTCCGCCATTCTTCAAATCGCCCACTTTAACAGGCTCAAGGTGTTCACTCCAAGATTTCATCCCGCCTTTCAGGTAGGAAGCATCGCGTCCTGCTTCTTCAAGCATTTCTGCGACCATTACAGAAGAACCTTCTTTTGCACACACTACTAAAAGCTCTTTATCAGCCGGAATTTTATCAAGAATAGGTTCTACCCCATCAAGAAGATCGAAGTATGGAACATTCAAGTAATCAAATTTTTTGCCTTCAATCTTCCAATCATTAAAGTCGGTTTCATTACGGACATCAAGTATAAATAGTTCTTCATTATGAATAACCTTTTTTGTTACTTCTTTAGCAGACATTGCTTTCATTGTTTATATACCCCCTGATGTATAGTTATGTTTAAAAATTTTTTAGTTAAGCTTCGTTTCTGTTGGTCCATTCCATTCAGACATCCCCGGGACTACATTAATTACATTCGAGAAGCCTTTTTCAGCTAATACCTGGGATGCCATATCACTTCGGCTCCCTGTACGGCATACTACAAAAATCTTTTTATCCTGGTTCAGCTCGCTAATTCTCTCCTCCAATTCTCCGAAGGGGATAGAAATGGCATTGGGAATATGGCCGAATGCATATTCAGCAGGTTCCCTGACATCTAGAACAACTATATCATTATTTGACTCCATCTCTTTTAAAAGATCATCGTTAGAGGCAACAGGCTCAAATGTTGCAGCTTCGCGCTCTTCATTTTCACCTGCTTTTCGTATATAGTGCTTAAGCACTTCGCCTTCTTCCATGGTGCCAAGATATTGGTGTCCCGAGCTTTTTGCCCAAGCCTGGATATCTGCTTTTGAACCTTTATCTGTTGCAAGCACCTCAAGCACTTCCCCCGGATTCAGATTATTGATTGCTTTTTTCGTTCTTACAATCGGCATTGGGCAGGCAAG
Source organism: Cytobacillus oceanisediminis (assembly GCF_004366035.1). GTDB lineage: Bacteria > Bacillota > Bacilli > Bacillales > Cytobacillaceae > Cytobacillus > Cytobacillus oceanisediminis_C. The sequence continues at coordinate 60,557 of NZ_SOEE01000007.1, read as the reverse complement.
CCCCTTTGCATCTACTGAAAAGTTTGTTTTTAAAACTTCCATTTATAATTCCTCCTTATATTTTTAGATAAATAAGTTGACATTGCCGTCTTCTGCATCTGCAAGATAAGCAGCTACTCCGGCAAATTCCACACCATCAATTATTTCTTCCTGTTTAAATCCAAGAAGGTCAACAGTCATTTGACATGCTACAAGCTTAATGTCCTGTTCTTTAGCCATTTCAATAAGGTCGCTTACTGGCATAGTGTTGTGCTTTTTCATAATATCTTTTATCATCTTAGGACCCATTCCAGCCATATTCATTTTCGATAAGCCCATCTTTTCCGGACCTCTTGGCATCATTTTGCCAAACATTTTTTCCATAAATGTTTTTTTAACTTGAATTGGCTCATCTTTTCTAAGAGCATTCAGTCCCCAGAAAGTGTGAAAGATGGTTACCTCATGATCGTAAGCAGCTGCACCGTTTGCAATAATATAAGCCGCCATCACTTTGTCATAATCTCCGCTGAATAGAACAATTGTTGTTTTTTTCTTTTCCAATCTTTTATCCTCCCTTTACCCTACAGGGTATATTTATAATCAAAAAAATATATTTATTTCTTATCGCTTTTAAAAAGAACTTAAATACCTAACAGGGTATATACTAGAGTATATTTGACTTTCTGTCAATACCCTATTCTTGGTTGTTTTGCAGATCAATAATCTAATGGCCCTTCCCAATTCACCATACCGCCAAGCATGTTAATTACACTAAACCCCTGCCCTTCAAGTAAGCGTGCAGCTAATCCGCTGCGGTTGCCTGATCGGCAAACCATAACATATTCTTGATTCTTATCCAGCTCATGCATACGAAATTCAACTAATCCAAGCGGAATATGAATAGCTGAAGGTATCTTTCCTTCTTTTACTTCATCTGCTTCACGCACATCAATGATATTTAAATTTACTCCGGCAGCAAGTTGCTGCTCAACTTCTTTCACAGTAGTTGTTTTCATATAATATTCTCCCCTTTATCTCCAGGCGCTTACTCCGCCTTTTATGTTAGTAATGTTCTTATATCCAGATTTTTTTAGCATTTTACTTGCTTTGCTGCTTCTCATTCCGCTTTGGCAGATAACAACTATTTCCTTGTCCCTTGATAGCTGTCCCATTTTCTGGTGAAGCTGATGAAGAGGTATGTTCTTAAATCCCGTAATATGGAAGCTGTTGAATTCTGCTGATGTTCTCACATCAATATATTGCTTTGTTTTGTCCTTCATTTCATTCTTGAGCTGAGCAGTTGTCAACTGCTTTACGCCCTTTACCGGAATCAGCTTCTGAGCCAGAAAAATAATAAGCAGGGCGATAATAATTCCATTTGCAATAGTCATTTGCTTCCCTCCGAATTTAGGTGATTCAAATTTTTTTATACTCGGTTAATAATACCCTGTAGGGTATATTATAACTAAATAAAAAAAGGAAGTCAACTAACCATCATCTGCTTTTAACAAGTAAGTTGACAGCTTCTTTAATCATCATGGAACTCTCAATTCCCTTTTCCGAGTTTTCAATAATGCATTGTTCAAGATTCGAACTGACAATAACTGCAATTGCTTTATCAATTGCTGATCTTGAAGCTGTTAGCTGGGTAATAACAGATTTGCAATCTTTTTCATCCTCCATCATTTTTAAAATCCCTCTAAGCTGGCCCTCCGCCCTTTTGATTCGATTTTTAGTTTTTGCATCGAACAGCACAAGCTTCACCCCATTATAGTTTTATTTTACACATTGGCAATCAGGCATTGAAAAACCAACTATCTTAAACCCTTTTTTTCGGAGCAACCTTATTCCCATATTTTTCTCTAATGAACTGGATGCAACTAAATGGATTTGGTTATAAGGTATATCTTTTATATGCCTATTTATATATGGAATGGGCAGATTGATCGCTCCGGGTATTTCACAATGACAGGAAACATTATAATCCCTGACATCCAGCAGTGCTATGCCTTCCTTGGGCAGGCATTGATCCAAATGATAACAAGGGATGTCTCTAACAGGATAATACCTTTTAATTAATGGGAAACTGCCTAGCAGCAAGGTTAAAAAAATCAGCAGCATATTTCTCTCCTCTGCATAAATAATTCAATTACAATTCATACAATATACCCTAATAGGTATATAGTCAATACCTTAGTTTTTAAAAATAAAAAAACACCCAAGCGGGTGTTTTTGATTTAGCAGCAGTCGCTTTCATTGCCTAACAAGACTAGTCTTTCATTTTCCTGATCATAGTCTAGAATCATACTTTCCGTATGCGGTTTGATTTCCGGGTCGATTGCCACCTGGATTTCATTTATTGTTTCAATCATATCATCTGCTTCCGGCTCATCCAGAGCCAGTCCAATTTGCGGGCCTCCTCAGCCAAAGCCTGCAAAATAAACTCTAATGCCGCCAGTATTTTTCTCTTGAAGAACCTGTTTCAGCAGATCCCGAGCTGAATCTGAAATTTTCAAGATCATCATCCTTTCCTCAGTTTATCAATAAATATAAAGCAAATATCAGTAACTGGGGGTCATCAAATTACCTGCCCAATACCCCCGCCTGTACACGTTAATATTACTGCAATACACCTTAGGAAGGAAAGTATTTAGTTTTATTCTGCCCATTTTTGAAAAAACTGTTTGTTTCATAACCCAAAAAGACGAACCGCAACATATGTGGTTCGTCCGTTTTTCTATAAATATTTTCTGTGGATGCTCTTCCCATCGTAAGTAAAAAGCATGTTCTTGCCTTCAACCATGGTTTCCATATGGACTCCTCTTCCCCAAAGCTGGTATACATATGGCAGTACTTTTTCTAGATACTTAAGATCAAGCTCCACTCCTTCAAACCAGTGCTTTAGGTAAAGCTCTCCATTCTTCATATAATCGCCGTCATTAACCGTCAAATACGGGAATCCTCCATTTACACGCATGCTGACAAGCTGATCACGAACATGCTCCCACTGTTTATCAACAACTTTATAATCCTTTCCCTGCTTTTGGAAAAGATACATATCTTCTCTCATGACAAGGTCTTTTGTTAAATAATTTCTCAAAAAAGAAATATCTGATTCGATTTCACGTACCTCAAACATTTTTTCCCTGCCTGAACCTGGAACTGCACCGCGTCTCTTCATTTCTTGCGTCGGATTGTTATACCTTTCTTCGATATCTTCAAAAATTTTCAGACCCAGATAATATGGATTGATTCCGGTTCTTGACGGCTGAACCACTCCTGCATTCAATTTGGCAAATTCAAGCGCTTCTGCAGATGTCAAATCCATTTCCCTTAAAATACGCTGATGCCAATAGGAAGCCCAGCCCTCATTCATGATTTTTGTTTCTAGCTGCGGCCAAAAATAGAGCATTTCTTCCCGCATCATAGTTAATATATCCCGCTGCCAATCGGTCAGCTCCCTGCTGTAGCTTTCAATAAATAATAGTAAATCCTTTTCAGGTTTTGGAGGGAATTTCTTTTTCTTCTTCTTCGGCTCATGCTTCTTGTTCCTTTCATCCAAACCCCATAAATCATCATAAGGGCTAGGCGCTGCCGTATCACCGCTGCTTTCATATTCATCTTCCGTACTCCATGCGAGCTTCGGTCTCATAAGAGACGGATCAATATGTTCTTCAATTGCCAGCACTGCATCCAGGAAAGTTTCCACTTCCTTCTTCCCAAACTCAATTTCATATTGCCTGATTCTTTCTGCGGTTGCAGCCATGCTCTCTACCATGTCCCTCTTTGTGTTTTGAAAACGGACATTATTTTTAAAGAAATCGCAGTGTGCTAAAACATGTGCCACAATTAATTTGTTTTGAATAAGGGCATTGGAATCGAGCAGAAATGCATAGCAAGGATCCGAATTGATTACAAGCTCATAAATTTTTGATAATCCTAAATCATAATGCAATTTCATCTTGTGAAACTGTTTTCCAAAGCTCCAATGCGAAAACCTGGTCGGCATGCCATAAGCGCCGAATGTATAAATGATTTCTGCAGGACAAATCTCATACCTCATCGGGTAATAGTCCAACCCAAACCCATTTGCAATTTCAGTAATTTCCTGAATGGCATATTCCAATGACTTATTTTCTTCTTCTCGCATTGCCACTCCCCCTTTTAGTCCTTACCATAATCTATGAACCAACAAGAGGATTGATGAGTAGTCTCTCCATAAGCTTGTAACAAATTAAAGCAAAAAGCGGAGCATTTCGCCCCGCTTTCGATTAGACATTAGTCGTCCAATTCGACTTTTAATACCTTTCCTGTTTCAGCATCAATATCAACATCTGCTTCGCCTTTATTTGTTTGCAGCTCAACTTCATATAGGATTTGTCCATTGTCTTCGTCTATATCAATTTCTTTCATCGTTCCATTAACTTCTTTTTCAGCTATTTCAATAGCCTTTTGTTCGGAGATTACATTTTCCCCATTTACCTCTTTTTCGGACTGATCATTGTCATCATCGTCATTTCGCTCTTTATTAATTGAAATGACTTCTCCATCTAAGGCGTGAACTTTAATATCGAAATCTTCTCTCCCGTTCTCAATATCAATTTCATAATACTGTTTGCCATTTGCTCTTTCCAATTCAATGCTCTCTACTCTTCCCTCTGCCTCTGAAAGAGCAATCTTCTTAGCTTCTTCAACAGTGATCAAATCCTGTCCAGTTTCTTTTTTACTCCAAGTGCTCCCTTCTCCATTCGTATCTGCTGCACCTGCTGCAACAGCACCACCCAGCAATAAGGCTCCTGCCAAAGAAATAACTGTAAATTTTTTGTTCATTTTATTTTTCCTCCTTTTTCTTTTCTACATGTTCAATATAACCGGTGAAAATGAGAGAAAAAGGATAAGAAAATTAAAATTTGATGAGAAAGGGATTAATCATCCCAGGTAACCGACAACACTTTTCCTGTAATAGCATGGATCTCGACAGCTGCCTCACTGCCATCATCTTTTTCTATCTCAACAAGATAATATGGTCCCTTGTCTGTTTCTCCAAAGCTGATATCATCCACTTCCCCAGGTTCATTTTTAAGAGCAATTTGGACAGCTTCCTCTTCGGTTAGATTTTTGACAGGGCCCTTATTTTCCTCAGCGACACGGGATAAAATTTCTCCATTCAGAGCATCAACAGTAATCTTAATCTTCTCTTCATCTTTCTGAACGATTGCCTCGAAGGCTGACTTTTCTTTTTGAGTCACTTTTTTCAGGGAGAGTAATTCACCATTTTCTTCTGCTTGAATAATTTCCTTTATTTTTTCTTCATCAAGCTGCTTCTGTTCAGCATTAGAAATCTGATCTTTTTTTTCAAAAGAAAGAATTTCTCCCCTTTTTTCACTCAGCTTGATTTGATAGAACCCTTGGTCTCTTTTCATTTCAATCAAATAAGTGCTGTTCACTTTTTTCAAATTCAGAATTTCCCCCTGATATCGGTCTTTTATTATTTCCCTGGCTTCACTCTCAGTAATTGATTCTGAAGAGGAAACATTTGTGAATTGTACTGCAGCAAATACAAGGAGCGCAGCAAGCAGAAGCCCCGAAGCTGAAATTATTATAAGTTTATTCTTCATTTCCTTACACCTCTCCACTTATCTTATTTCTCTATTATCTGATAATAAAATGAGAAAATGATGAGAATGGTTAAGTTATTTTAATGCTTATGGATGCTGCAGTTCCTACTCCTTCAGTACTTTCGAGCCTAATCTCAACCCCAAGAGCATCAGCAATTTCTTTGGCAAGGGACAGTCCCAGTCCCGATCCTCCTGTTTTCCTGTTTCTCGCCTCATCTACCCGGTAAAAACGGTCAAACACTCTTGGTAAATCCTTCTCGGGAATACCCATGCCGCGATCTTCAATCCGGATATAAACTTCACTTTTCTCTGCCCGGGCAGTAACCCTTATGACATCGTCACTGTATTTCCTGGCATTATCCAGAAAAATAAACAGGAGCTGCTTTAATTTATTCTCATCTGTTTGAATAAAGGTATTTCCAGCCAAACTGAATTCCAACTGTATAGTCCTTTTAAAAGCATCTCCATAAGTCCGAATGACTTGGGTTAAAAAACGGTTAAGATCTATCAATTTCAAATCGAGCATCCACTGGTCATCATGCCGTGCAAGCAAAAGAAGCTGTTCTGTCATTTCCTTCATTCTTAATGCCTCTGAATGAATGGCTTCTATTGATTCATTAAATAATTCAGGTTCTTTCAATCCCCTTCTCTTAAGCAGGCTTGAATAACTCTCAATAACAGTTAATGGGGTTTTTAATTCATGGGAAGCATTTGATATAAAAAGTTTTTGCTTTTCATAATTGGATTCCAGAAGATCAATCATATGGTTGAAGGTTTCACCCATTTGATGCAGCTCATCCTGGGATTTCCCCTCCAGTTCAAGACGCTTGAATTGACCGCTTTTTCTAATTTCTTTCATCGTGGCTGTCATTGTCGCAACAGGCCTTGTAATAAATTTACTAAGGATAGCACTGGAAATTAGAACTGGAATCATTGCCAGGACTGTGGCAATCCCTAGAACAAAGCGTAGAGTCCTTAATATTTTTTCTGCACTTTCCATGCTTCTGGTCAGCTGAAAGCTCCCTATTTCACCGTCTGGAAGGATCACAGGTGCAGACGCAAACATATATACCTTCTTATCACTTTCCATTGTTTTTATCAATTCACTGCTGATATACTCTGCAGGAATTTCACTGAGCGCCTTTTCATCCAGGGATGTGGAAGTTACTGCCTTATTGTCTGGCTGAACCAGTCTTACCATTCCACTTGTAGGAACAAGGGCCCTAAGCAGTTCAGTTTCCGGAACCTCCCCGATTGAACTTTGCGCAATCTTTGTAATATTAGCCATTTCATTTGAAATGGCTGCCTGCTCATTTTCATATATTAATTTGCTGAAAACAGCATACACGGCAATATTCATGATAAGCAGAAGTACTGCAAAGAGAACGGTTGTATACAAATATATTTTCTTCCTAAGATTCATTTCGTCTCCTTTAATACATACCCTACTCCGCGAATTGTTTGAATAAGAGCAGGCCTCTCAGGCATGTCTATTTTCTTGCGCAAATATCGGATATAGACATCAACCACATTTGTGTCCCCCAAAAAGTCATATCCCCAAACGGCCTCCAAAATCTGTTCCCTGTTCAGGACCTGTCTTTTATTTGTCATTAAATAAACAAGTAAATCAAATTCTCTTGGGGTGAGTTCTATGTGCTGATCTCCCCGGCTGACCTCTCTTGTTTTTTCATTGAGCTTTAAATCCGACACTTCCAGACAGTCATGAACTGCAGGTTCCTCTGTACCTGCTGACTTTATTCTTAGTGCAGCTCGTATTCTGGCAAGCAGCTCTTCAATCTGGAAGGGTTTTGTTATGTAATCATTCGCACCCAAGTCTAAACCAGATACTTTATCTTCCACTGAGCTTTTAGCCGTCAGGAGCAAAATGGGGGTATGTTTATCCTTGCTGCGAATTCTTCGCAGAATTTCTATTCCGCTAAACCCAGGAAGCATGATATCCAGAATAATTAAGTCCCAGCTTCCAGTCCGGTATAACTCCATTGCCTGATAACCATCCATTGCCTTTGTCACTTGATAGCCCTCGAATTCAAGTTCAATTTCCAGAAGCCTCGCAATTTTAGCTTCATCCTCCGCAACAAGAATTGATTCCTTCAAAAAACTCACTCCCCATAATTTTACGGTAATATTCATAATCCAAGATTATCAGAAAAATATTTTTTTATCATTATTTTAAATAAGGAGTTTGTTTGCCAAATACAATGAAAAAAGCCCCCGAAGGAGCTTACTGCGTTTTTCTCTCTACAGATAGGCTAACCGCTTTGTTATCCTTAAGGTTATGTGTGACCCTGACCAGCACGGTTACAGGCTTCCCATCTTCCTTTACAGTAAAAGTGAAGGTGTCTGTCACATCTGTTTCGGTAACTTTTTTCCTTCCTCCATACTGATAATCCACTACTTCTTCCCCAGGATAGTCTTCCTTAACAACTGCGATGGCAATTCTCCCATACTTTTCATAATCCGGTTTTTGGACAGCTCCTGCAAATGAGCCTCCCCCGGCTAATAAACAAACCAGCATAAACATCGATAAATACTTTTTCATTTTTCCTCCAAAGCATGTGTCGTTAATTATATTTTTGGCTCAGTCTTTAATTTTATGTATGGAATTGTCTTATAAATGGATGTGGCCAATATACAGGTAAATGATGAAAACCCTTGTAAATCAACAAGTCCAAGATTTACTTCGAAATAAAATTCAGCATCATCATAAACTATAATCAACTCCTGAAAGAGGAGGAGAGGACAAATGAATAAAGTGGATTATGACCGGGCGCTATATTATACGCACCGGTCAGAATGGGATAACCTGCTGATCCTGATGGTCAGAACAGATGATCAATTTCTTTCGAAGAAGATTGAACATTTTCTACATGCCTACAACTTCGAAAAAGACTATTCTGTCATTGAGAAACATTTATATTCACTGCTGAGATATATTGACCATGCCAATGAATTATCGGAAAAACAGCTGCCAAATACTGTATTTTATGAACTAACCTAATAAAAGAATTCCACCAATAATAAAAACACGGATTTTTTGGTCCGTGTTTTTTTATTTTTATTTTTATTTTTATTTTAATTCCAGCTTCATTTGACCATATGCCTTCATATATACCTGAAGTTCCTTCATTAACCCCTCAACAAGCTTGGCAGGTTCTTCATAAAGGCCATCATTTTCATAATCAAAACAATGCGGATCCAGGACCAGCTGTTTAGGAATAACATTGGCATATACACCTCTGCCGGCAACTCTTAAATTATTCAGGGCATTAATGCCGCCTTTTCCGCCTCCTGCCACAACCAGTAAGCCGACTGGCTTATGCGCAAATTGCTCACTCCCAAGAAAATCGAGCGCATTCTTTAGGGCTCCGCTCATGGCACTGTGGTACTCAGGGGAAGCAAGAACGACTCCATCAGATTCTGCAATCTGCTGGCGCAGATTCTTAACGGCAGGCAGCTGATATTGACCTTCTGTTCCATTATATAAAGGAATTTCTCCAAGACTTAAATCGATCAGTTCAGCATTATATTTCCTTGCAATATAACGTGAGGCTATTCCTGTTCTTCCTTTCAATCGCGGGCTTCCATTAATAATTGTAAGCTTCATCATAAACTCTCCTTTTAGTTCCTATACTATTTAGTATATAGAAATATGCGTTTTTAAACATCGTCAGTATGGCTGAGTTTTATAAAACTTACCTCAGGACTAATTCAGTATATATCTTCTGCAACTTTAGGATGATTTTTTCAATTTGACTCTGCAATACCATGACGAACTGCATAAAGTGCTGCCTGTGTTCTGTCCGCGAGTTCCAATTTGGACAATAAGTTGGAAACATGGGTTTTGACTGTCTTTTCTGTTATATAAAGGGATGAAGCAATTTCTTTATTGCTCTTCCCTTTTGCAATCTCCCGCAGAACCTCCAGCTCTCTCTTTGTCAGCTCTTCCAGCGGCTGTCTTTCTGTACTGTTTTTATTCGTTAAATGTGTGAGCAGATGGGAGGTGGCTTTTGGATGAAGCTGGTTTTCCCCTTTCATTAGCTGGATAATTACCTGGACAAGAATATCCGGCTCAATGTCCTTCAGCTGATATCCTGAGGCCCCCGCCTCAATTGCCGGAATCACATGATCCTGGTCTGAAAAGCTTGTGAGTATCATGATTTTCACTTCAGGGCAGCTCGCTTTAATTTGCCTGGTGGCTTCAATACCATTCATAACAGGCATATCCAAGTCCATTAATACAACATCAGGCTGGTTCGTTTGCATCATCTCTACAGCTTCACGGCCGTTCTTTGCTTCTCCGATGATTTCTATTTCCGGCTGTGTTTTGAGAAAAAATACAAGACCCCTTCTAACAACATGATGATCGTCCGCTATTAAAACCTTGATCGCCATCTATTTCCCTCCCTTTTCCAAAGGAATGATAATTTCAATATTCGTTCCTTTGTTTGGCTCTGTTTTTATTTTAAATAAACCATTCATTGCTTCCGTCCTTTTCTTCATGCTTTTGAGACCGAGAGAAGGGATATCGTTTTCACGATAATGAAACCCTCTGCCGCAATCGGAAATCACCATTGCAACTGTTTTTTCATCAACTGTCAGTGCTAAATCTGCTGTTGATCCACCAGAGTGTTTTTTGCAATTTGCCAGTGCTTCCTGGCCAATTCTCCAAAGTGTCTCTTCAACTTTTCCGGGCAGACAGATCACACCTTTTACTTTTGAATTGAGCTTCAGGCCAAGCATTTGGCTGTAGGTCTGCATAGCACATACAATCCCATTTTCCAGCCCGCGGGGTTTCAGCTGCCAAATAAGTGCTCTCATCTCGCTTAAAGCTTCCTGTGCGAGATCCTGCATGTAGGAAAATGTCTCTTTAATTTCAGGGTTATCAGTCATTTCAGCCCCTCCTCTCGCAGTTAAGCTTAAGGAGAACAAAAGCTGGTTGACTGAATCATGCAGGTCCCTTGCCAGCCTGTTTCTTTCCGCAGCAAGAGCCGTCTCCTGTTCGAGCTGTGTCAGCTTGATTCGTTTTATAGCCGTTCCAACCTGAAAAGCCACTGATTCCAGCAAAGCCAATTCTTCTGGTGAAAAATGCGTTTTATCAGGCGAGCCGATATTAAGGATCCCAAATTTTTCTTTCCCTGCTCTCAGCGGGACGGAGGCATGATGGGTAAGCCCATTGGTATCCTTTCTTTGCTCGGCAATGGCATCTTCTATTCTTTTGCATTCAATAATGTTCGAAGCTTTGTTTAACCTGCCGTCATTATAGCGGTCAATACACCAGCAGTCTCCCTTGCACATCGGTCTGCAGTTATCCGCGGTAAGGGCAGGGGGCAGTTTCTCTTCTGCTGCCAGGCGAAAAGCCCCTTGGCTATCAATTAAAAATACCCATCCCGTTTCAAGACCGGTAATATGAAGCAATTTTTGCAGAACCTCTTTAAGAAGGGAATCAATTTCCGTTCCTTCATTCAATATTTCTGCTATTTCTTTTAATATTTTGATTTCAGATTGCCTTTTTTCCCCTAACACCCTTATCCCCCTTGGAACTGTCATATTATGTACTTTCATTATATAACTTTTTTTCCCTTTCTTCCTTGGCATTTGGGAGGAGGCGGACTGCGACCAAAGTTGTATACAGAAAAAACACCGAAGAGCAGGCCTCTTCGGTGAATCGATTATGCAATTGGATAGTTTTGTACAAATGGATGAAGCACGATTTCGTCTATCATCATGTGCTTCGGCGCAGATGCCATGTAAACAACAGCATTGGCGATATCTTCGACCTTCAGCCAATCTCTTTTCTCTTCAAGCCCCTGCTTAGATTCTGCAAAAAACGTATCTACCATGCCGGGATTAATGGTTCCGACGCGGATGCCGTATTCTCTGACTTCCTGAGCTAAAGATCCTGAAAAGCCCTGCACTGCATATTTGGTAGCTGTATAGGCTGATCCATTAGGGATGGTGTATCTGGCTACGTCTGATGAAATGGTAATGATTGTACCGGATTTGCGTTCTTTCATATGCGGCATTACTGCCTTGCTTCCGAGGAAAACTCCCTGCACATTTACTTCAAAGACCTTTCTCCACTCGTCCAGTGTTGTTTCATCAACCCGCTTAAAAAAGCCCACCCCTGCATTATTCACCAGAAGATCAAGCTGTTTATACTTTTGAAGAGTTTTTTCAACTGCATCCTTTATTTCGGCTTCATCTGAAATATCCGCCTGAATGGGCAGTACATCTGCATATCCCAATTTTTTAAGATCTTCAGCAGATTGATAAATTTCCTCTGAGCTTCCAATCAGGGTAAGCTTCATGCCCTGCTGGGCCAGTTTAACAGCAATTTCCTTGCCGATACCTCTTGATGCACCTGTTACAATTGCCGTTTGTCCCTTTAACATCGAATCTTCCTTTCTGGCTAATAACCTTCTGGATGTTTAACGCTATTGTATTACCGAACTGCCCATTCTTTCTTCAACGATTTGCATAAAATCACTTTGGACAGATTTCAGTTTTTCCTTGCTGCTGGCTAATGAAGAGGCGCTGATCCCAAAATAGAATTTAATCTTCGGTTCTGTGCCTGATGGCCTTAGGCAGATCCAGGTCCCATCTTCGAAGAAATACTTGATAACATTGGACTTTGGCAGGTCTATTACTTTCTCCCTTCCATCTGCTTCCGTTCTGATTCCTATTAAGTAATCTTCAACAGCCTGGACCTTCATTCCTTGAAGGTCTTTTATCGGATTAGCACGGAAGGATGCCAGTGTCTGCTGGATTTTTTCTGCTCCTTCAATTCCTTTTAGAGTCATTGATTTTAACCCTTCAAGAAAATAGCCATACTCGTCAAATAAACTAAGTAATGCATCATAAAGGGACATGTCCTTCTTTTTATAAAAAGCGGCCATTTCCGCAGCAAGCAAAGCTGCCTGGATAGCATCTTTATCCCTTGCAAAGTCACCAATAAGATAGCCATAGCTTTCCTCATACCCAAACAGGAAGCTGTATTCACCCGTCTCCTCATATTCCTTGATTTTTTCTGCTATGAATTTAAAGCCTGTTAAAACATCGATGGTTTCTACACCGAAAGATGAGGCAACCCTGCGTCCAAATTCTGATGTAACGATCGTTTTTAGCATAATGCCATTGTCAGGCAGTGTATTCTTCTCTTTCTTCTGAGAAAGTATGTAATGAAGCAGCAGCGCACCTGTCTGATTTCCTGTCAAAAGGACATACTCGCCATCTCTGTTCTTTGCAGCAATGCCAAGTCGATCGGCGTCTGGGTCTGTGGCAATTAGTATATCTGCATTTGTTTCTCTTCCATCTCTCATGGCAAGCTCAAATGCAATTTTTTCCTCTGGATTAGGACTCTTTACTGTTGAAAATTCAGGATCCGGCAGCTCCTGTTCCTTTACTACATGCACATGTTCATAGCCCAAAGCAGCCAAAGCCTCTCTAACGGGCTTATTCGCTGTACCGTGCAGAGGTGTAAAAACTACATGAACATCCGCTTCCATTGCGGCATCAGGGTTTTCGGAAATGGTAAGGAGCTGCTTCTGATAGGCCTGATCAACTGTAGCCCCAATCATTGTGATAAGGCCTTTCTCTTTTAAACTGTCCTCGTCCATCACTTCAATAAGCAGTTCGTTTTCTATTTCATTTACTTTGCCGATTACAATGTCAGCTTCAGCAGGAGTCAGCTGAGCTCCGTCCGATCCATACACTTTATAGCCATTGTATTCCGGAGGATTATGGCTAGCTGTCACGACTATCCCTGCATAGGCATGCAGGTACCGGACTGCGAATGAAAGTTCAGGTGTTGGGCGCAGCTCGTCAAATACATATGTCTGAATGCCTCTGCTTGCAAGGGTTTTAGCAGCTTCCATTGCAAATTCCGGGGACATGTGGCGTGAATCATATGCTATTGCCACCCCTCTGTTCTTTGCTTCCAATCCTTTTTCTTCTATGTATGCGGCAAGTCCCGCAGATGCCTTGCGGACTGTATATAAATTCATGCGGTTTGTTCCCGGTCCTATTTCCCCGCGCATGCCGCCCGTTCCAAATTCCAGTCCCTTATAAAACGCTTCTTCAAGGAGCTTTTCATTTCCCTGCAGACGTTTCAGCTGTTCAAGTAATTCACTGTCCAAATTCTCATGGTTTATCCATCGTTCTGCCGCTGTCTTCCATTCCATTGTATGACCTCCTAAAGTAAGCTTCACCATATCCTTTTCGAGTTCCACACGGATATTCCTCTTAAAAACATCCGAGTTATTTTGACAAAATTCACTCTAAAATCAGGTATGCTTCCGATGAAAAGCATTGAGCGCCAGGTGAAAGGCGCTCAATCAGCAACTATATATTACTTCTTATATTTAATGCTGTAAATATCATGCCTGCGGTCTTTTAGCTGGCGCACCGTGCCATCCTGTCTTTGACGGCGGAGAATTTCCAGATCAACATCACCAATCAGGACCATTTCAATATTTGGATTGGTCTCTCCCACAATGCCATCCCTTGCAAACTCAAAATCAGATGGTGCAAATATGGCAGACTGTGCATACTGAATATCCATATTCTCTGTTTGCGGAAGATTGCCGACCGTCCCTGAAATAACCGTGTATATCTGATTTTCAACAGCGCGGGCCTGAGCACAATAGCGCACCCGCAAATATCCTTGGCGATCCTCAGTACAGAAGGGTGTAAATATAATTTTTGCACCTTTATCAGTTGCAATCCTCGCCAGTTCAGGAAATTCAATGTCATAGCAAATTTGGATGGCTATTTTTCCGCAATCCGTATCAAATACTTTCACTTCATCCCCGCGGCTGATCCCCCACCATTTGCGCTCATTTGGCGTAATGTGGAGCTTATACTGCTTTTCAATCGTTCCATCGCGGCGGAAAAGATAAGCGATATTATAAATCTCATCATCATCTTCTTTAACAAAATGAGAGCCGCCAATTATATTGATATTATACCTGACTGCCAAATCCGTAAATAACTCGATATATTGCTCAGTGTATTCCGTAAGCTTCCTGACAGCCAGGCTTGGAGACCGTTCATCCAAAAAGGACATTAGCTGAGTGGTAAATAACTCGGGAAATACTGCAAAGTCAGAACCGGAATCAGAAGCAACATCTGTAAAATATTCAACCTGATGGGCAAATTCATCGAAGGATTTAATCTGCCGCATTAAATATTGCACCACACATATACGGACCGGGTAACTTGTTTTGTAAAAACGCTTGGTCATTGGCCTGTAATCAACATTATTCCATTCCATCAGCGTTGCATATTTATTTGACTGCACATCGTCAGGCAAATAGTTCGGGTTAATCCTCATCAGGGTAAAGCCATTCAGGAGCTGAAAGGATAAAACCGGGTCATAGATTTTATGAAGTGAAACCTCGTTCACATACTCACGGGGGTTCATTTCTTTGGCGTATTTATGATAATTCGGAATACGCCCCCCTATGATGATACTTTTTAAATTTAAAGATCTGACAAGCTCTTTTCTTTCCTCATACAGGCGGTGGCCAATTTTCATTCTGCGGTAATCCGGATGAACCATTACTTCTATCCCATAAAGGTTATAGCCTTCCGGATTATGGTTTGTTATGTATCCTTTATCTGTTACGTCATCCCAGGAATGACGGTCATCATACTCATCAAAATTGATAATAAGGCTGGAGCACGAACCAATGATTTCCCCATCATATTCTGCAACAAACTGGCCTTCAGGGAATATACCCAGATGGCTCTCAAGCTGATCCTTCTTCCAGGGTATCATGCCTGGGAAACAGAGCTCCTGCAGGGCAATGATATGATCTATATCTGAATGCCGTGTATTTCTGATAATCATTTTTTTCTCAAACTTCTTTAAATCAAGCTTTGTCAATGGTGGTGCACTCCTTTTGGAAATAATAATTATCCTGGGAGCTGATAAGAAAGTTCAGCCTCTTCCAGTGATACAGCTCTTTTCCCTTTTTTACTGCATTCATAACACCCTCTGAATTTTCTTATCCAATTTCCCTCTTATTCTTATCTTGCGTCTTTTCCTTTATATATATTTCTATAAAGGTGCTGTATATCTTCTTTTATCCTTGCTAATATCATTTCAATATTACAAATGCCCTATTTCTGATGGTCCTTTGAACATGTTAATTTACAAGGGATGTCCAATAGCTTTATAATTTTAGAGTACATATTAATAAGGAGATTATTATGGAGAAAACACAAACAGACCGTCGGGAGAATTTGCTGTTTATTGCCTGGGCAGCATCGGTTCTAGCCATGTTCGGCAGCCTTTATTTTTCGGAAATCAGGCAATACGAGCCTTGCGAGCTTTGCTGGTATCAAAGGATTGTCATGTATCCATTTGCTGTCATATTAGGATTGGCTGTTATTAAGAAAGATTATCGCATCAGCCTTTATACAATGGTGTTATCTGCAGTTGGAGCAGGGATTTCCATATACCACTATTCCATTCAGAAAATTTCATTTATGGCAGACCATGCAGCAGCATGCGGAAGAGTTCCATGTACAGGCCAATATATTAATTGGCTTGGGTTCATCACGATTCCGTTTTTAGCATTAACAGCTTTTACAATTATTTTTATTTGCAGTTATCTTGTCTGGAAGAAAACCAAGGAGGTAGCAGAATAATGAAGAAGGTCATTATTTTTCTTGCCATTATCGTTGCGTTATTCGCAGCTGTTGGAATCTTAACTAAAATGCAAAATGAAGAAAAAGTTTCTGGGAATAACCCATATGAAAAGGATTCACTTCATCCTGAAACAGTCAAACAGCTTGATGACCCAAATTATCAAAATCTGATTCTTCCTGAAGAATTGGACAAAAGGTTAAATGAAAATGAAGATGTAACTGTGTATTTTTATAGTCCGACATGCCCTCATTGCCAGAGGACAACTCCTATTGTGTCTCCGCTTACAGAAGAAATGGGCATTGACCTGGTTCAATTCAACCTGCTTGAATTTGAAGACGGCTGGGACAATTATGGAATTAAGGAGACTCCAACAATTGTTCAATTCAAAGACGGCAAAGAGGTTAACAGAATTACTGGTTACCAGGAAAAAGAAGTCTTTAAACAATGGTTTAATGAGAATTCGAAATAACAAAAAAACGCCTGCGGCTGCAGGCGTTTTTTATTATACGAGCATTTCATTTGCGGCTTTAGCGTAGACACTGAACAAATTATTCCGAGGCATCCTTTCTCCGCAAAAATGACTGTAGGCAAATGGGAATGACAAACCGAATTCTTGAAGTATTTGAACATTTTTGGCGAAAATCATCTCATATTTGTCATTCATCTGACGGGATTCCAGAATAGCCATTAGCGTCTGCAGTCCTGCTATAACCTGATAAGCCTCCTTTAATGTTCCGAAGTATTCAAAGTGCCGTGTAGAAGTATGTAAAATCTTCTGCTGTTCAAATTCTCTTATGTCATCATCTGTGAAATAAAGAGGAAACACATTTGAATAGAATTTTCTAATTAACTCTTGAATTTTTTGTTCCTGATCAGGAGTTGATGCAAATACAACTTTCACTGATAACCCACCTTTGTAATCCTTGTAATCAGTTCGTAATATATACATAAGAATATCATATTCAGAAAGCCCTTTAGGGTGGTAATTATACCCATGGAGAAGGGATTTGTTGACAATTATTCCTCCCGAGGAAATAGATGCCACAGGCATAATGCTTTATAATTAGTTCTAAAGTTCTATATTAACTCCATTTTCAGTAAAACAAAAGTTGATTTTAAATATTACAATAATAATATGTAGACATCTATTCCTTTTATCCGCTGATTATAAAGGCTAATATATTATTGTAATTAATTTATATGTAGAAAAGTCACGATTATTCAATCAGGATAAGGAGCAATTTATGGTAAAAATACAAAGGTTTGGCGAATGGTGTGAAATAGAGGTACCTGTTCACTGGGAAGGATATTCCATCGATTACATAGTCCGGACATTATGGGGAGCACCAAAAAAACAGACACACAATATGAGGATGAACAGGCAGGTTTTAACCAATGATGAACCAGCCAATTGGACAAACCCGATGCAGGCAGGGGATAAATTAAAATTCCATTTCTTCCGGGAGGAAGATTTGGGCCTTATACCCACTTATTATGACATCGAAGTACTCTTTGAAGATGATCATTTACTTGTTTTGAATAAGCCTGCAGGCATGGACACACACCCTAATTCTCCAGAACATAATAATACCTTAGCAAACGCTGCAGCCTTTATTATGCAGATGCAGGGCGAATACAGAAGCATAAAACATATACATCGCCTGGACCGAGATACGACCGGTGCCATTTTGTTTGCCAAGCATGCATTGGCAGGAGCGATCCTGGATAAAAAACTGGAAAGAAGAACAATTAAACGTACATATTTAGCATTGGTTCATGGAAGGATTGCAAAGATCAAAGGAACCATCAGCGAGCCAATTGGGCGGGACAGGCATCATCCATCCAGAAGAAGAGTATCTCCCGGCGGCCAGCATGCTGTCACGAACTATGAACTAATTGAATACTTTCCTAAGCAGAAGCTTTCACTAATTAAATGCCGTCTGGATACAGGCAGAACACATCAGATCCGTGTTCACCTCAGCCATATCGGACATCCGCTTGCAGGGGATATTTTATATGGCGGGAAACCTGATTTTCCACGGCAGGCTCTGCACGCCGTAAAACTTGAGATTCCACACCCGTTCTTGGAGGAAACCATAGTCTGTCATGCGCCTTTCTTAGATGATCCTGAGATATTTAAAGGAATTAATCCGTATTGCTTTTAATAACGATTCAGAGCTGCCCTTTAGAGTGGCAGCTTTTATATCGCTAAAATAAAGAGCAGAGGCTTTCAGCGCAAAAAAAGAAGCCCCATATGGGACTTCTTTGAAATGATTCTATTAGTCATGAGATTTACGCATAGCCTTCATGATGAAGCCTACGATGAATACAAGCACGATAGCACCAATTAAAGCAGGAATAATAGCAAAGTCAGCTACTACAGGACCCCAATCACCAAGAATTAATGAACCTAACCATGCACCAATGAAACCAGCGATGATGTTACCAATAATTCCTCCTGGAATATCTCTTCCCACAACCATGCCTGCTAACCAACCAATGATACCACCTATAATTAATGCCCATAAAAAGCTTAACATTGAAAATCACTCCTCGTTTTGATTTGAATTAGTTTCTGTTCAGATTAAGAATTTCATTCAGCAGCTGCGCAGCTTTTGGTGATCTTATCTGCTTGTATAATTAAATTACCCAGGATTCTCTATCTAAAACCAAAAATTAAAAAACTATTCTTCTGGAAAAATTTTATAATCCCCAATAAAACAAAAAAACATCCCTAAGGATGCTTTTTGAATAGCTTTATTAAAAATCAAATCTGTCAGGGTCAGGCCCAAATCGCTGATCTTTATTTAATGTATTCATTTGACTCATTTCTTCTTCAGTTAATTCAAAATCAAAAATATTTGCATTTTCCCTTAATCTTTCTTCTTTAACTGATTTGGGGATTACAATAATACTGTTTTGGAGATGCCATCTTAATATAACTTGTGCTGATGATTTGCCGTGACCTTCGGCAATTTCTTTTATGGCAGGGTTCTCCAGCACTCTGCCCCTTGCAATCGGAGACCAGGCCTCCACTTTTATATTGTGCTCATCACAAAATGCCCTCAATTCTTCCTGAGATAGAAGAGGATGAAGCTCAACCTGATTTACTGCAGGCTTTTCAGCTGCGTTTTCCATAATGTCCTTTAAATGATGAATTTGAAAATTGCTCACGCCGATGGCTCTTACCTTTCCATCCCTATAAAGCTTTTCAAGCGCTCGCCAGGTTTCCAGGTATTTCTCCTTAACTGGCCAATGAATTAGATATAAATCGATGTATTCTAAACCCAGCTTCTTTAAACTCTTATCAAAGGCATCTAATGTTTGCTCATATCCCTGGTCCGTATTCCACACCTTTGTCGTTATGAAAAGCTCTTCCCTGGGAACACCGCTTTCTTTTATTGCCCTTCCAACACCCTCTTCATTTTCATAAAAGGCAGCAGTATCAATTTGCCTGTAGCCTATGTTTATTGCATTTTTCACGGTGTCTTCAACCTGCTGGCCCTCTTCTACTTTATATACTCCCAGCCCGAATTGAGGCATTTCAACTCCATTATGTAAGGTTGTTAAAGTGCTGCTGATATCCTTCATATGACGAAATCATCTCCTTCATGTTTTTTAATTCATTTTATCATTTGCATGAAAAGGATACCTACTATTTACACTCCCAAAACAAAAGCGATTGCCCTATGGATGCAATCGCCCATCTATATAAACGGCATATGCCGGGATTATGATTTCACGGATTTTTCGCCATCCTTTCTTATGTAAGATTGATTTTCCCGGTGTAAAAATGTCCTAAACAATGGACAAAAAATATTTTTTGAAGTTCTCCGAAACAGTTGAATTTTTTTAAAAAAAAGCAGCCTGAAAAATCAGCTGCTAATAGTTTTAACTAATAATAAAATTGTTTTTTTCCATTCCATAGAAATATAATCGGTGCAGAGGCCGTGTCATGGCGACATAAAGAAGCTTAATATCCAATTCCGAGTTTCTGGAAAATTCTTCTTCAAGTGACAGAATCATGACCGCATCAAATTCTAAGCCCTTTGCCAAGTAGGAGGGGACGATGACGATTTCATCCTTTGGTATGCTTTCCTGCTCCTGCAGCAGTTTAAAAGGGAGATTGGCATACTTTTCGAAAAGGTCATAAATGAGCAGACAGTCTTTCATCGTTTTCCCAATCACCGCAAATGTTTTATAATCTTCTTTTTTCAATGAAATTACCTGTTCCTCAAGCTGCTGTACAAGCCTGTGGCCATTATCTCTCTTGATAAATTCAGGACTTTTCCCATGGCGGACAACCGGCTCTACTTCAGGGAATGAATAGGGAAGGAGCTTGAGCAATTCATTCGCCTTATTCATGATTTCCACGGTGGTACGATAGCTTTTTTGAAGTTCTGTATATGTTGCTCGCGGAAAAATAAAGTCAAGAACCTCCTGCCAGCTTGTTAGTCCTCTGTAGGAATGAATTCCCTGTGCAAGATCCCCCACTAATGTGAACATATCCGTATCAAGTGACTTTTTCAAAGAGAGGAGCTCCATAAAACTGTAATCCTGTGCTTCATCAATGACGATATTTTTTGCCTTCAGCTCTTTAGGGATGCCAAAAAGGCTTTCCTGCAAGTAAAGCATTAAAGCTAAGTCTTCTCTCTCATAAACTTTTTTCCTGAACAATTTCCTGCTGTATTCACATAGTAAATCCGCATCTTTTACAGGCAATTTCCCGCCTGACAATCTTGAAAGACGGATGGAGTCTTCAAAAAGGTCCTTATAATAACGGATAAGGCTTTTTTTCGGAAATTGCTTCATGTATTTTGGCACAGCAGTTCTGAAGCTTTTTTTTAATTCTTCCAGCCTGGCTGCTTTTTTATCAAGCGCATCTGAAACGTACGTTCTTCTTTTTTCAGGGTCTTTTCCCCTGTTAATGGCCCTTTCGATTCTCTCGTCATAATACGTTTCAATCTTCTTTATGATATTTTTCTTTTTCTTCGCAAGATCATTTTGGAGCACAGCTTTTAATTTTTCGAGCCTTCGATAAAGAGGCAGATAATTGTAATCTTCCAAAAAAAGCTGGAAGAATTTCTTATGGCTGAACAGCCTGAATTTATCTACCATAAAATCATCACTGGGGCAGAAGCTATTATAAATTTCTTTTAGGTAATTGGTAAGGATTATCTGAAAAACAGGCGATCCTTTAATGGATGATGCCCAGGCTGCCAGGTTTACTTCTTCACTGTCATGGTCTTCAAGCAAGTTCACCAATTTACTGTCATCAGCCATTTTAAGATTCTCACCAAGACATGCCAGCACATATTCCTGGAAGGTAGTCTGGCGGACTCTTTCTACCCCAAGCTCTGGGAGAGCTTCTGAAATATAATCAATGAATAGCCTGCTCGGTGCCAGTATCATAAGCTGTTCAGGGGCAAAGTTTTCTTTGTACTGATAAATGAAATAACTAATCCTGTGCAGGGCAATTGTTGTTTTGCCGCTGCCCGCTGCCCCCTGAACAATGATGGGCTTATTCAAATCAGCACGTATTATTTTATTTTGTTCTTCCTGTATCGTTGAAATAATTTCTGTGAGGCGGTTGCTTGAGCTTTTAGACAGTGATTCCTGAAGCAATTCATCTGTAGTCGTGAGGTCTATATCCCGGATCTCATCCAGAAAACCATCTTCAATCATATACTGGCGTTTCAATGACAGATGACCTGTAAAGCTCTCTTCATAGGAATGGTATTGAACCTCACCCAGCCTGCCTTCATAGTATAAATTGGCTATCGGAGAACGCCAGTCAACGATAATCTGCTCCTGATTCTCCCTTGAATACAATGAAGTTTTGCCTATGTATAAAATCTCTTTTTCATTTAAATCTTCTCTTAAGAAATCAATTCTGGCGAAATATGGCTTTTTCCGGGCTTTTTTCAATTGTTTTAATTCATCTTTGGACATTTCAAAGAAACGGGCATTTGTCAATAAAGAAGAGTAACTTAAACTGGATTCAAGCCAATCAACGTCTTCGAAAGCTTCTTTCATGTTTTCCTGAAACTTATCTTTGCTGGATTCTGAAGTTCTTATTACGACATCAATATAACGTTTCGTAAATTCCAGCCGCTGAGTTTCCTGCTGAAAATCGGGGTGTTCAAATTCAGATGGCATATGTTTCTCCTTTCATTGTTTTTTCAGCCGCAATGGAGAAATACATATGAGCGTACGCGTGGGCAGAAAAACATATTATCAGAAAAATCTGCAAGAATCAAGGGATGATAAATACAAATTTGATTTTGTCGAATTAGGGTATTAAATGCATTGGCAATCATGTTAATTTATAATATAGAAAAACACTCTTTAGGAGGTGATGAAGGTGGCCATTGCAGTTGCAATGCCTGATAATGCAGCGTCTCATGCAAAGCCTGATATTGGTGGCGATACTTTGCATGAGGCGGTAATAGACTAAATTATTATCGCCCATTCAGCTAAAACCATTTCTGATATCGGCTTTGCACCTTATTCATTTTTTATTATCAAAAATCAATAAGGAGCTGGCAGAAATGAGTTATGTAAAAGCGAATGCCGTTTTACCGGAGACTTTGATAGCAGAAATTCAAAAATACGTTCAGGGTGAAGCAATTTATATCCCCAAGCCTGAAAAGGACTACCAAAAATGGGGCTCACGCTCTGGAGCGAGAAAGTCCCTGGATGAAAGGAATCATTCCATTAAAGGCGCCTTCAAAAACGGCAAAACAATCTGCCAATTGGCGGAGGAATATTTTCTTTCAGTTGAAACAATCAAAAAAATAGTTTATAAAAAATGACTTATTCGCACTGAACCTTGTTCAGTGCTTTTTCATATGCCAAGTTCATTTCCTAATCGTTTTAGACATTTACATTTTTATGTAATTCTTTTAAAGTGAAGGTGATATATAAAGGTGCTGAAGGTATAGGAGTGGGTATAATGGAACCTTTCATCAGGAATGATCAATTTAATTTTATTAAATATCAGACGCAAGTGCTAATTAATGGCCATGCATCTGTCAATGATACAGGAGTGCTGAATGCACTGAAATCTCTTTCTGCTGAGAAGGTATTTGGCCTTTTTGAAGAACTTAGCGAGGAACAAAAACAGCTTCTTTCTCAAGTCAGTGATATAAAAGAAAGAGATCAGGCTGATGCCTTCTTGGCACAAATAAAGGAATATGTAATACCGTTTGCATCATTGACGGAGCAATCCATCAAAAAGCTGTTCCCTAAAGCAAAAAAATTAAAGATACCAGCACTTGATAATATCGATTTCAGGGAAATAAGCTACTTAGGGTGGGACGACAAAGGCTCAAACAGGAAGTATATGATCAGTCTGCTGGATGGCAAACTTACTGGCATATATGGAACATTTAAACCGCTGGGCAAAAAAGGGATCTGTGCCATCTGCAGCAAATTCGAAGAAACAGGCATGTTCTTAACTGAAACCAAGGGTACTCGGTTGGGCACCTATACAAAAAAAGGGAATTACATTTGCCTGGACAGCCAGAAATGCAATGAGAATTTAAATTCACTGGAAAATCTTCATGATTTTATCAGAAGGCTTAAAGGATAGAGTATCCCCATAAAGAAGACACCGCCTAATTTGGCGGTGTCTTCTTTATGGTATGAAAAGGCTCATCGTTTATTCTCATTAAACTGGGGAATATTACTGTAATAAAAAAAACTATCATATTTTGTCGATTTCGTATAAAATAATGACGTTTGATTGAATTTTTCCTAAAATAATTGGGGGTAAAAAAATGGTTTTTAAGAAGAAGGACAAGTTTAACACATTGTTAAGCAACATTTCCGTGAATTTAAAGGATAGTGCAATTTACTTTGCCGATTATAAAATTAACAATGTCAGTGATTTAAAAACCTTTTCAAAAACAATGAAGGATTATGAAACAAAAGGCGATTCCTATGTTCATGAAGTCATTAAGGAATTAAATAACGCTTTTATTACGCCGATTGAAAGAGAAGATATCCTCCACCTCGCTATGAGCATGGATGATGTGCTCGATGGTTTTGAGGAATGTGCTGATTTATTTGAAATGTATTCCATGACACAGGCTGATGAGTTTATGCTGAAGTTCGTGGATGCAATTAAGAATTGTGCAATTGAAATTGAAAAATGCGTGGAACTTCTTTCAACTAAGAAATTACTGCAGATCAGAGAGCATGCAATCAAAATTAAAGATTACGAATCCAAATGTGATGGAGTCCGCCGTCAGTCAATCAAGCATCTTTTTGCTACTGAAAAAGATCCAATCCGGATTATCCAGTATAAAGAAATATATGAAACTCTGGAAGATATTGCTGACAGCTGCCAGAATGTCGCCAATACGCTCGAAACCATCATCATGAAAAATGCTTAAGGGGCGATAACAATGGATGCAGTATTTATTATTACAATCTTAATTGTCATTGGAGCTCTGGCATTTGATTTTATCAATGGATTTCATGATACGGCAAACGCAATAGCTACCTCTGTCTCCACTAAGGCTCTTAAACCAAGGCATGCCATCATATTGGCTGCCGTCATGAACTTTGTTGGTGCCATGACATTTACTGGGGTGGCCAAAACCATAACAAAGGATATAGTGGACCCATTCACTTTGCAGAATGGTTCACTTGTCATTCTGGCCGCTTTAGCTGCTGCGATATTCTGGAACCTGCTGACGTGGTATTATGGCATCCCAAGCAGCTCCTCCCATGCGATCATAGGGTCGATTGCCGGTGCTGCGATTGCGGCAGCAGGATTTTCAGCTTTAAATTACCAGGGATTTTTAAAAATTCTTCAAGCACTTATCTTTTCGCCGTTAATTGCCTTTACAGTCGGTTTTATCGTTTACAGCATCTTCAAGATTGTCTTTAAACACAACAATCTTACAAAGACAAACCGGAACTTCAGGCTGTTTCAAATTTTCACAGCCGCTCTGCAATCATATACACATGGAACAAATGACGCCCAAAAAGCTATGGGTATTATTACAATGGCACTTATTGCAAACAACTATGTCACTTCAACTGATATTCCATTTTGGGTACAGTTTTCCTGTGCATTAGCTATGGGTCTTGGGACTTCCATCGGAGGCTGGAAAATAATCAAAACGGTTGGTGGAAAAATCATGAAAATCCGGCCGATAAATGGAGTGGCAGCAGACTTAACAGGTGCAATGATCATTTTTGGCGCAACATTTATCCATTTGCCAGTCAGTACTACTCATGTTATCTCCTCTTCTATCCTGGGTGTAGGGTCTGCCCACAGGCTTAAAGGAGTAAAGTGGGGAACAGCGCAGAGAATGCTTATTACATGGGTAATCACCCTGCCGATTTCTGCAACTTTAGCTGGCATTGTTTATTTAATCTTGAATGCCATTTTCTAATAAAAAAAAGGAGCAGGCTGAGCCCGCTCCTTTTTTTAACCCTTGCCTTTCCCCATTACCAGTTCATCAATAGGTATTTCAGAAAAAGCCTTATACCGCAAAACCTTTTCATGGAAGGAAAGAAAATGTGTAACATCATTTGGAACAGCCGCACAGTGCATTCCTGCCTGAACAGCGGCAAGTGATCCATTTACGGAATCTTCAATGGCCAGACTTTCCTCCGGCTCGACGCCTATTTCTTCAAGTGCTTTTATGTAAAGAGCCGGGTCAGGCTTTACTTTTTCAACATCTTCTTTTGTTTTGATGGTTTGAAAATGACCCTCAATTCCAAAATGGTCTAAATAATGCTTAACCCAAACCCTGCCGGAGCTGGATGCGACTCCAAGCTTAAGGCCTTTTTCAGTGCACTTTTCTATTAGGTCCTGAATCCCTTCCCTCAGAATTAAAATATCCCTTTGGCTCTGGAATGCTTTTTCTGTTTTCTCCTGTATAGATTCACGATTCATTTGAATACCTAATTTACTATCAATATAATCAAATAAAATATCATCTGTGGTGCCAATGCCCTTGGCAAAATCCTCAAGGTGAAGCTCAAATTCATAATCTTCAAACAGGACTTGTTTAAAGACCTCATACCATAAAGATTCTGTGTCTACAATGGTTCCATCAAAATCAAAAATTACAGCCTTGATCATTCTGCCACCGCCTCCTGATTTCTTTCCTTACATTAGACGCTATTGGCTATATTAAAGTTACTTTTTGAAGCAAGCCGGGAAACTTAGCTTCCCGGCTTTTGAAGTATTCTTCTTGTAAGCTTTCGGATAATCTCAGGCAAAACTTCAAAAGTATATGGTTTATAGACCCGCTCGGTCCACTTATGGCCAGCCTTCCCATAAACTCCAAGGTTAATGACAGGAATATTTAAATCCCGCATTGCCTTTAATGGAATTGGAAAAAGGCTTTTTATAGCAGGAAAGTTCTTTTTAAGGGATTGTATATCCTCATCCGAGCCATCGAAGGATAAAAAGCTTCCATCAGATAAGTATGGGAAATATTTACGGACCTTGAATATCTCACCTGTTTTCTTAGCCTCTTCAGCAAGCACTTCCTCCAGACGACTTTTTAAAAATATTCCTCTTTCTGTACTTATATCAACCGTGTTGGCGGGAAGAAAAGGTGTTCCATAAAATAAGATTACTCTAGGTTTTTTCTCAGGGTCTGATTGATGGAGAGCTTCTACAATATCAAAAGCAATCATTCTGGCATCAGTTTCTTTTAGTGAGCTTTGCTTCTTTGCTTCTTCCATAACACTCACTGTATCTATTCCCTTTTCTTCAAGATATGCCAGAAAGTCCTCTAAAGCCATCACTTCTGTTCCCCAGTCCAGCTGTCTTTCCGGCAGCTTATTGACAGTCCGAAAATCTTTGTAAGCACCTTCCAGCCTGTGTTCCACAGCAATGGACGCATCTTCAGCAATCATCCTCAGTTCTTTCGAAAGCTGCTTCAGTGGCTTTTCATAGAAAAAGTAATTGAAGTAAACCCTGGAGCCAACTGCCGTCTGAACGTCATAGCGTTGTTTATCATCCCTCATATATAAACAGCTTGGAGGAAGCACCAGCTCTCCCTCAAGCTTCTCAGTCAGCTGAAAATTCTGGCTTATCCGTGCAGTCAGCTCCGCAGCAATTAATGTAGGATCAATTCCCGCCAGACTTTCACCCGCATGGGCTTCCCTTCCAAAAATAGAGAAACACGGCAGGATCTTTCCTGCTGTACCGGTGTATACATACTTCGTGGTGTCCCTATCATACAATGGCGAGATAAAATCATTATTTATAGCAGCCATATATTCCAGGTTCATTTTTTCTTTCAGTAATTGCAATTCGGAAAGTGCAGCTCTGCTTCCTTTATGCTCACCCTCCTCATCAGCATTGAACATGACAAGCAAATTTCCTTCCAGTTCATCGCGATTTTCACAGAAATACAGCAGATTGGCAAGGTGAACAGCAATTCCGCTCTGCATATCCAATGCCCCTCTGCCAAAAAGCCACTCATTAGATCGGGCATCTTCCTGTACTTCTGAATCTGAGTCATACTGTACAAAAAAATCCTGCAGTTCGTCCGGGTCATGTGCCAGGCTCTGAATTGGTCCAAAATCTTCTATGCCGACCGTGTCCAAATGAGCCAGATAAATTATGGTCTTTTGGGCCCTGGTACGTCCCTTGAGGAAGGCAAAAACATTCTTGCGTCCCAATTTATCACCAGGTATTTCCTGGGACCAAACTAAATTTTCATTGTCTTTAAAAGATGGGTAAGAACGGATAATCTCCTCTAAAAAGTCAGCCTTTTGCCTTTCTCCATCTGAATGGTTATAACTCTTCAACTGCACAAGGGCCTTCGTTAAATATTCGGCCTGCTGACTCAAGTTCATTGTTTTTAGATTCTCAAACATAAGCCAACCCCATTTCGTTTTCATTTGACATTAGTTTATAGGCATACTCCATTGATTATCAACACATTTTGATTTAATGGCCGTTTCACGGAAAGCTAGTTTCGTAATCAATGCTTTTTTCTATATATAAGGATGAAACCGCCAATATATAGAATAATACCATTAAGGTCTTGAAATCTATATCAAAAACGAATATTATATTATTTGTGCTTTTTAAACGTTCGTATTTAATTACACATAACACCTAAAAGAAGTTTTAGTTTATGGGGGACTTTATATGTTCAAATTAAAAGAAAATCAAACAAACGTAAAGACCGAGGTTCTGGCAGGCATCACCACTTTCTTAACTATGGTTTATATTGTGGTCGTTAACCCTGTCATATTATCTGATGCAGGTGTACCTTTTGAGCAAGTCTTTTCCGCAACCATTATCGCAACCGTTGCAGGTACTCTTTGGATGGCGCTTTTCGCCAATTATCCGATTGCCATCGCGCCAGGAATGGGCCTGAACGCCTATTTTGCCTACTCCGTTGTCGGCACACATGGAAATATTGATTACATGACTGCATTCTCAGCAGTATTTATTGCAGGTATTATCTTCATTATATTGTCGCTTACCCCTTTCCGGGAAAAACTGATCATTGCGATACCAGATAATTTAAAGCACGGCATTACTGCCGGAATCGGCTTATTTATTGCATTTATCGGCTTGCGGTTAACCGGGCTGATTACAAGCCACCCGACAAATCTTGTTGCACTCGGGGATTTGCATTCTCCACAATCCATTCTTGCTCTGGTCGGCCTTGCTGTGACTTTAATTCTCATGACACTCGGGATTAATGGGGCTTTATTTTTCGGAATGATTCTCACAGCCCTGATTGCCTTCTTTACCGGTCAGCTCTCTTTTGACCAAGGATTTGTTTCACTGCCTTCGCTTCCGGATGGAATCATCATTTTAAATCCATTCGAAGCAATTGGAGATGTTATCCAGCATAGTTTATACGCAGTAGTTTTCTCCTTCCTGCTTGTAACGATTTTTGATACGACTGGAACGATGATCGGGGTTGCCCAGCAGGCTGGATTAATGAAAGGCAAAACGATGCCTAGAGCTCGCGAGGCGCTTTTGTCAGATTCCATCGCTACTTCAATCGGTGCCATGTTTGGTACAAGCCCGACTTCAGCTTATATTGAATCTTCCACAGGTGTGTCAGCCGGCGGAAGAACAGGATTAACAACCTTGACCGTTGCAGGTTTATTCCTGCTTTCAGCTTTCTTCGGACCGCTTGTCAGTGCGGTTTCAGGTCTTGCTGCCATTACTGCACCAGCCCTGATCATCGTTGGAAGCCTGATGATGGGCAGCATTTCACATATTAAGTGGAATGAACTTGATGAAGCATTCCCTGCATTCCTGATTATCTTAAGCATGCCGCTGACATCCAGCATTGCTACAGGAATTGCGCTTGGATTTATCGCTTATCCGCTTATGAAAGTGGTAAAAGGCAAATGGAGAGAAGTTCATCCGCTGGTTTATTTATTTGCAGTGTTATTCTTTTATCAGCTAGCTTTCCTGCCTCACTAAAAAGAAAAGCTGAGGCTCGCCTTATAACAAAAGCTTGTCCAAACCGGACAAGCTTTTTTGTTTTTGTTTTTTAACGCTTCTATTTAATACCTGACCATTCATATTCTATAAGTATAGAATGGACAAGTTAGGGTGATAGCTTATGTATGAAAAGCTGTTTGCAACTTTAATAGGAAGTTTATTATTAGGCATAGGCATTAACTGCTTCCTTGTCCCCCACCATTTGCTTGATGGGGGCATTATTGGCATTGGGCTGATCCTCCATTATTATTACGAGCTTCCCACTGGATTGAGTATGATTATCTTAAGCATTCCATTATATGTACTTGCCTGGTTTTATGAGAAAAAATATTTTTTCTATAGCCTGCACGGCCTCCTGATATCATCCTTCATTATTGATTTGCTTTCTGCTATGCGAGGTCATTTTGAGCTTTCCATATTGCCAAGCTCGATTTTAGGGGGCTGCCTGGTCGGTTTTGGGATAGGCCTTATGCTCCGTTATGAAACCAGCACAGGGGGGACAGACCTGCTTGCACAGCTGATGACAAAGCTCCTCCCTATCAATATCGGCGCTTTGATATTTGTAATTGATGGAGTGGTCATTTTGAGCGGTTTAAAAATTGTCGGTATTGAAAAATTCCTGTACTCGTTTATCACAATTATATTTGTTGGCGCCATGACATCGTTAACAATTATAAGAAAAGAGCAGAATATCGTTAAATGAAAAAAGCGACAGGTGGCGGCACCTGTCGCTTTTCTTATGCTTCTGCTTCTATTTTTTCATTCAAGTCGCTATAAAGATTTCCATCAATTTCACCGGTGATACGGCTCGTTAAGATGCCGGAGGTCATGGATCCGCTGACGTTAACAGCTGTGCGTCCCATGTCAATCAGCGGTTCAATAGAGATCAGCAAGCCGGCCAGTGCAACTGGCAGGTCAAGGGCAGATAATACAAGGATCGCTGCGAACGTCGCACCGCCGCCGACCCCTGCCACACCAAAGGAGCTGATCGCTACAATGAGAATGACGGTAAAAATAAAACCTGGTGACAGCGGGTTAATGCCCACAGTCGGAGCAATCATTACCGCCAGCATTGCCGGATAGATTCCAGCACATCCATTTTGGCCGATGGAAAGACCAAATGATCCTGCAAAGTTGGCAATTCCTTCAGGTACACCCAGTGACTTTTGTGTTTTAATGTTCAATGGCAATGCACCGGCACTTGTTCTAGATGTAAAGGCAAATGTTAATACAGGAAATGCTTTTTTCATATAGGTGATTGGATTTAAACCGCTCAATGTTAAAAGCAGCAGGTGGATCAGGAACATAATGGCAAGTGCTACATATGAAGCAATAACAAATTTACCTAAATTTAAAATGGAGTCGAAATCACTCATGGCAACGGTTTTTGTCATAATGGCCAAAACACCGTAAGGAGTCAAGCGTAAGATTAATGTAACAACACGCATGATGATGGCATAGAATGCATCCACAATTTTAGCGAAAAGTTCAGCCTGCTCTGGTGATTTCCTTCTCACACCCAGATAAGCAATTCCTAAAAAGGCAGCAAAGATAACAACTGAAATGGTTGATGTTGGTCTTGCCCCTGTAAAGTCAAGGAATGGGTTTGCCGGAAGCAAATCCAGCATTTGCTGAGGGAACGTTCTTCCTTCAATGCCCTGATAAGTTTCTTCCAGCTGTTCCCCGCGGGCTGTCTCTGCATCGCCTCCGCTGATTTGGACTGCCTCCAAGTCGAAGCCGACAGCTGTGGCAATTCCGACAGCGGCAGCAACTGCAGTTGTACCTACCAGCAGCCCAAGGATAAGCACACTGATTTTTCCAATATTATTTGTTAATTTAAGCTTAGTAAACGCACCTAAAATAGAAATGAAGACTAATGGCATTACAATCATTTGCAGGAATTTGACATAACCCCCGCCTACCAAATTAAACCAGTCTGCAGATTTGGCAATGATCTCAGCACCCGGTCCGTAAATCAGCTGAAGTGCGAAACCAAACAAAATCCCTAATCCAAGCGCTGTAAACACACGCTTTGAAAATGAAAAATGCTTTTTTTGCATAAAGAACAATACGCCTATAAGCAGAAGCAATATGGCAATATTTAAAACTAAAAGTCCTGTACTCATGGACTGAATCCTCCCCAATAGATGTTTTCATAATGACTTACTATAATACATGTATTCCTATGAGTCAAGTCGGAATTAAAATTTAAATTTTCTTATTATATATTCTATTTTGCCGTGAAATGTTCATTGTTTTCTCTTTTGCTGTGTGCCTAAATTTCAAGAAGTATTAGAAAACCCGCCAGGTGTATAACTGCCGGGTTTAGGTTAATAAATCCTATTTATCTATTTTTTCCGGAAAGGGCCTTTGTTTTTTCAAAACATTGTTCCATTGCACTCATCACCGCTGCACGGAATCCTTTTCTCTCCAGTTCGGCAACGGCTTCAATCGTCGCCCCTCCTGGAGTACAGACCTCATCCTTTAATTCCGCAGGATGCAGACCCGTTTCCAGCACCATCTTGGCTGCCCCCAAAACAGCCTGGGCTGCGAGCTGATAAGACTGGTCACGGGGCAAACCAGATTTTACACCGCCATCTGCCAAAGCTTCAATGAACATATAGGCATAAGCCGGAGAAGAACCGCTGATAGCGGGAATGGCGTCCATCATCTTTTCTTCCATAACAGCTGCTTTTCCAATACATGAAAATATTTTTACCACTTCTTCCAAATCATCTGGAGATACTGATTCATTTGCGGAAAGGACACTCATTCCTTCGCCTACTAATGATGGCGTATTAGGCATGGTGCGAACTGCTCTAATTTTCCGGCCAAATGACTGTTCCAGAAAGGAAAGGCTGATTCCGGCTGCAATGGTTATGATGATGGCATGGGAACGAATGCTATCTTTAATCTCATCAATAACTTCCCCATGTACATCAGGCTTAATAGCCAAAAACAGTATATCCGCTTCTGCCGCTGCTCCAATATTGGAAAGGCGTGTTTGTATATTCCACCTGCTTTTTACATCCTCAAGCGTCTTCTCCGTTCTCGCTGAAGCAATAATCTGGCTTGGATTTACCAAATTGGATTTGAGTATTCCTCCAATTATAGCCTGAGCCATTTTTCCACATCCGATAAAACCGATATTTTTATTCATAATGCCCACATCCTGTATAGTATTTCCTTTTGCTATTATACTGCAGGTATGGTTATGAAAAAATAGCAAAGGGTAAAAACATAAGACTCGATGCTGCAACACTAATAAAATAATGTTTGGAGAGATTGAACTTGAAAGATATAAAACCATATGCCCCTCTGCCAGATGACTTCTTTCAGCAGCCGACACTGCTATTGGCGGAGGCACTGCTGGGCTGCTTATTGATCAAAGAAACTGAAGAGGGCATTGCCTCAGGCTATATCGTTGAGACAGAGGCATATATGGGCCCGGAAGACAGGGCAGCTCACAGCTTTGGAAACAGGAGAACAAAGCGGACCGAAATCATGTTCAATGAACCCGGATTTGTCTACACGTATGTGATGCATACCCATTGTTTAGTTAATGTTGTGAGCGGCCCAAAGGAAAAACCGGAAGCTGTATTGATCAGGGGAATTGAACCTGTAGACGGGCTTTATTTAATGAAGAAAAGACGAAAAATGGATGATCTTAAGAACCTCACTAATGGACCTGGTAAATTAACCAAAGCTCTCGATATTACAATAGATGATTATGGCCGGCATTTTACAAGCCCCCCTCTTATGATTGCTAATGGAATTCCTCCCGGGAAAGTCACACACGGAAAACGAATCGGAATTGATAATTCCGGTGAAGCACGGAATTATCCCTGGAGATTTTGGATTGCTGAAAATCCTTATGTTTCACGGAGCAGGAAGTAGGATGAAGAAATTAATAAACAGCAACCGGAAAAACTCTTCAAAACAAGAGGTTTTCCGGTAATTTTTATTGCTACTGACTGGAATTCCTCTGCACCCGTGAATGAATCCAGAATGATAACTGAAACAGCAGCATGCCGACCAAAGCTGTAATCAGGATATAAGCCCCTGCAAATACTTTAAGGCCCCCTGTGGCCAATCCAGCAATAATTACAGAGAATTCTCCCCTTGATGATAATGATAAACCCACCTTAAGAGCTTCCTGTTTCGATAGGCCATACCATTGGCCTCCAAAATATCCTGCAGCAAGCTTGTGAATGATGGACCAGATAACAATAATAACCAGAAGACCCAGAGAAGGAATTTCTTCATTAAATTCAAGCGAAAGTCCGAAATTCAAGAAGAAAAATGGAAGAAACAAATTCCTGACGGGAAGTACAACTTCCTCTGTTTTTTCTTTTACCTCCGTTCCGGCAAGAATGATGCCGGCAAGAAATGCGCCAATAACCTCTGACAGCCCCAGAAATACTGCAAATCCGCCATAGGTAATCGCAACTCCGAGAACAAGAATCAAAAAGGAATCTTCATGAGCAACTTTCTTCATCCAATGCTGGGCCTTATGAAGAACTATTCTGCTCATCCAAACTGCAGTGCCGGCAAGAAGAGATACCTTCAGAAAAATAAACAGAAAATCTGAAGCGGAAAAACTATTTCCACCGCTTAGCCCAATCAGCACGGTCACAAGAATCGGGGCAGCGAGGTCTTCAAAAATCAGAAGAGAGAGCATATATTTAGAATCTTTATCTTCAAGGCGATTCTTTGATTCCAGCAGCTTAACAGTAATTGAAGAACTAGTTGCATATACGATTCCGGCAATCAATAAAGAGACAAACATATTTTGACCTGCAGCATAGGCAATTCCCGCAGTCACTCCCACTCCCAAAAAAACATCCAATAGCCCGGATTTCCAGACCTTCCTTCCGTTATTCCTTAATTCACGCACAGAGAATTTGGTGCCAAGCAGAAAGAAAAGCAGAATCAAGCCAATTTCACCTGCAGCTTCAATTAATTTCGCCTCTTTGTAGAATCCAAAAAAACCGATGCCAGCTCCTAAAATAATATAAATTACGATATCGGGAATTCTTAAGATCTTAATCCCGATTATGGCAGTTATATAAAGGGCAATAAAAATGAGCCCAATTGCAAGAGGCAAATTCATATTCCGTATTTCATCCTTTTCTGAATCTGTATTTTTACGGACTTCAATACCCTCTTTGTCTGAATTTCACTCCTGTCAGTTAGATCCAAAATCGGATAGAACAAATTGTGTACTTCCCTCCAAGGATTGTTTTTTCGATTGTGCTTAATCTCGGCAATGAATACTAAAATATTGATATAGAGAAAATTCGACAGGTCCCTGGCACCAATAAAATTTGTCGATAAAAAAACAAGCTATATTACTGGACTTTTTTTATTAAAGCGTTTATTTTACTATAAAAAGGCAATATTCTATGTATAAGTTCAATAAAACGGAATGGGATGGTGTTACGATGGCAGACAAGAAAAATGTTAAAACTCCCGGCAAAGATCTCAATATTGGTGCGAATGTTTCATTAAACGGCCTGGTAACAGCTGTTTTTGATAATATGGTCCATGTCCAGATTGGTGCTAAGATTGTAACGGTCCATGTAAAAGACCTTTATTCTGGATTAAATAAACCTTTATTAAAAAACCAGCAGGCATAAAGTGAAACTTCAATCAGTGGGGGGGCTTTATACCCCACTGATTGTAAGTTGAGGCCCACAGGAAGTGCGGATTACAAAGACGTTGACACAGGAAAAGGAAAGCTGCGGCAGCGATGCATAGCTTTTTGGAGGACGTGGCGTTTTTAGTCTTTGTTCTGCTGTCTGGCCTTTATGGGCAGTTGGACTCCCGCTTACCTCTTTCGATTCCTCTGAGTCTTGAAGAGGGGGGCATACTGCCCGTTAGACTTCGATAACATCCACCATCTCTAAACATACTTCAGGAGGGGCAGCTCATAAGCTTGCCCCTCCTGTTTTTCATTATGTTTTCAGGTTATACTGTTTGTACCTGTTTATTTTCCTTTGCAGCCGGAGCATAGTCTCCAAGCACCTGATAAGCCTTCAAATCTGATGTATCTAATAATGACACAGCTTCCAATGATGCCTTAAAGATGAATACTTCTTTTGACACTTTGCTGATTATTTCACACCCCTCAGGCAATTCCGCTTTATCAGCATCACCCCAAATAATCCAAACTGGCTCGTAAATAACAGTTCCCTCCGGCCTGCCTTCCTCAAAGACTGAAGGAATATCCCCTCTGCCTACATGAATCAAATCTTCAATAATTGCGCTAGCTGTCGGAAACATGCCGGCTCCAGGACCCTGCAAGCTGATATTCCCGACTATATCCGCATCAATTGAAACTGCATTTTGCACTCCTTCTACTCTGTACAAGGGATGTTCCTCCCCCGTCAAGACCGGTTTTACAGTACAGCGGATAGTATCTTTTTCCCTCTCAATTGATGCTACATGTTTAAATTTCAGTCCCAGGGAATCAGCCATACGAATTTGTTCAATTGTAATGTCAGTAATGCCTTCTCTAACAGATTTTCCTTGCGCCGGTGCTTTCCCAAACACCAGCTCACTCAGAACAACCGCTTTGTAAAAAGCGTCATATCCTTCGATATCATTTTTGGGATCGGCTTCTGCATATCCTTTTTCCTGAGCTATTTTCAGTGCTTCTTCAAATGATAAGTTCTCTTCGCGCATACTTGTCAAAATGAAATTCGATGTGCCATTTAAAATTCCTTCTATCCGTTCAATCTTGTTGGCATTCAGCAGCTGCTTAATAGTCTGAATTATAGGGATTCCGCCTCCTACTGTTGCTTCGAATCCTAATGATACATTATTCTCTTTTGCGAGCCTAGTAAGCTCACTTCCATGGAATGCAAACATCTCCTTATTTGCTGTAATGACATGGCATCCTCTCGATATTGCCTGGCGCAGATACGTATACCCTGGTTCCCTGCCAACAATGGCATCAATTACGACATCAAGCTTAGGAAGGTCAATAATATCTTGAAAGTCATCAGTTAAAAGCACCTCATCATCAGGCACAGAATGCTTACTCACATTTTTGACAAGGATGGCAGAGACCTTCACTTCTTTCCCGAATATTGCCTGAAGCCTTCCCTGATGTTTGCTGATCGTTTCATACACTCCTTTTCCAACTGTTCCAAACCCCAATAGCCCAATCGTTATCGCTGACATTTCTCATTCCTCCTGGTTCATGTTTAAAGTACAGATACTTATAAAAACAAAAAACCCCTTCCGTCTATTACAGACAAGAAGGGGTTTGAATTTACTTTCCGTTCATTCCGCCTTCTTATCTTCGGAAAATGATTTCCTCTGAATTTGGCACCGTGCATAAATGCTGGTTGCCGAGGCTTCATAGGGTCAGTCCCTCCGCCTCTCTTGATAAGAAGTTTCTAAGTATTCAATTTATATGAATCATAAACATTTATAAGGACTGCGTCAACCTTTTTTGAAAAAATATTTTCTTCAAACGCTTTCATTTTCCTCGAAATCTTCAATAATGATTTCAAGAAAATGCTTAAGAATTCTGGCAGTCATCCCCCAAATAACCTTATCCTCAAAAAAGTAAAATACTTCTTCTACTTTCCTTGTCTGCCAATTGTAATTTTCGCCTCCGGCAATCAAGTCAAAAGGAAAATTTTCTTCGGGCTCTACTTTAAAATTCACGTGATACGTTTCCGGCTTTACTTTTTTTAGAAAGGAAAGAGGCACGGTAAAAACTTCTTCTACTTCGTCAGGGTTTGGCACGATCTGATCAGGATTATGGATAATACCTGCATAAGGGTAAATAATTTGTCCGAAGGAAATCATGTAATCCAACGGGGACACATCTGTGATGCTGTCTTCACTTATGCCAAGTTCCTCTGAGGTCTCACGGATGGCCGTATGCTCCTCATCCCTGTCTTCCGGATCTATTCTTCCGCCGGGGAAACAGACCTCCCCAGGCTGCCTTCTCATTGTAAGTGAACGCACCTCAAAAAGGACATGTGTCTCCTTATTCATCTCAACAAGCGGAAGCAAAATAGCGAATTTTGAAAATCGCTCACTCCCTAAAACGACTGGGGTCCTGTTACTTAATCTTTTAGCCAGTTTCTCAATCTCCATATCCCCACCTCCAGCAGCAATTCCAATTTATTGGCTATTACCTTTATCATACTGTATTTACTGTGTTTTATTAATTCATACGGCTTGTACCATGTAATGATCCAGGACAGTCTATTATTTTGATGACTGTCCGCCCTTCAAAATATAAAAGAAAGTTTCTCCTCCTGCAATTCAGGGAAAATAGAAAATACAATATGACATGAGGAGTGAAAACATGAAGAAAAATATATTAGTAGGCGGGTATGATACACAGGAAGAGCTGAGAGATGCTATTGAAGGGGCAGAGTCAAACGGGTATCAGAAAGACAACCTGGTGATTGTTTCAAAAGATGGTGCGAATCTTGAAAGCTTTGCAGACAATTATGGAGTGAACTTGCGAATAGTCGGATCCCAGGAGCTCGGCAATCAGCGCTTTCTTGATTCAGTGAAAGCCCTTTTTATGGGAGAAAATCCAGCCACAAGTTCAGGAATGGATCCTGATAAAAAAGATGGTACACGGTTTGATGACCATGACCTGGATAAATACGCAAGCATGGTGTTTGATGGAAAATATGTCTTAATCGCAGATTACTACGGGAACTATCCTACTTCCCAGGAAGACAATCAAACGATCAGTGCTGTAGACTCAGAAGGAAACCTCGAAAGCGCTTCAGCACGGGAAGTTGTCCATAAAGCAGATATCAAAACACTGGCAGATAAATCCAGCAACTCATGTGCTGCCGATCATCAGGAAATCAATCGTGTTCACTTTTCCCCCAAGTCTCTTGATGTGAAAACCAGTGCTGAATTAAACTGGGATGATCGGCTTACAAAGGAAAGGCTCAAATAGCAATTGGCCCCCCGTATGGGGTCTTTTTTTAGAAATAAAAAAGAGAGGTTCCCCTCTCTTAAGCATACTTCTTCTTATCTTCCTCCTCTTTGAAGAAACTCTTCATTGCATGGAATACATCTGCTTTTTGCTTAAGGATATAATAGCGAAAATCCTCATTTTTAATATTTTTATAGGCTGACATCAGGGTTGAGTGGCGGTTATACTGGTTGACCTCGCCGTATCCGAACATATTGGACACCTTCATCAGGTCTTCCACAAGCTTAACACAGCGGGCATTGTCAGAGGTCAGGTTATCACCGTCCGAAAAGTGGAAAGGGTAAATATTATATTTGCGCGGGTCGTATTTGACATCAACCAGTTCAAGCGCTTTACGATAGGCAGATGAACAAATGGTTCCCCCGCTTTCTCCTTTTGAGAAGAAGTCCTCTTCTGAGACCACCTTTGCTTCAGTATGATGGGCAATAAATTCTATCTCAACTGTCTCATATTTGGTCCTCAGGAACCGGGTCATCCAGAAGAAAAAGCTTCTGGCCATATACTTTTCCCAAATCCCCATCGAGCCGCTCGTATCCATCATTGCAAGCACGACAGCCTTTGAATCAGGCTTTACAATTTCATTCCAGGTCTTAAACTTCAAATCTTCCTTATAAATTGGGTGGAAAGCTGCCTTTCCATTCATTGCATTGCGCTTGAATGCCGACATCATAGTCCGTTTCTTATCAATATTACCCATTAATCCAGTCTTTCTGATATCATTAAATTCAATGTCCTCTACCAGATTTTCATCCTGCTCTTTTCTTTTTAAGTTAGGCAATTCCAATTGTTTAAATAAAGCTTCTTCAATTTCCATCAGTGATACTTCTGCTTCAAAATAATCCTCGCCTGCCTGGTCGCCTGCCCCTTGCCCCTTTCCGGGCCCTTTCTGGCTGCCGGATCCATCACGTGCCACTACATCTCCAATCTGGCTATCTCCATCGCCTTGGCCGACATGTTTGTTTTTATCATAGTTATAACGGATTTTGTATTCATCCAATGAGCGAATTGGAATCTTCACCACTTCCCGCCCATTCGACATTACAATGTTTTCTTCCGTTATTAAATCAGGCAAATTGTTGCGGATTGCTTCCTGGACTTTATCCTGATGACGCTGCTGGTCATCATAGCCTTTGCGATGGAGGGACCAATCTTCTTGGGAAATCACAAACTGATGGTTATTGACATTCGTCATGTTAACCCCTCCTTTTAAATTAAATTTCACATATTACAGCTTTCCAACATACAATATCGCGAGTGTCAAAAAATGATGAAACATCCCCAATTCAGCTGTCTGCCTTCTTTTCATAGACTCATTTCCTGGCAGCAAATTTGTTATTAATGCTCCAATACAAAGAAATGTTTATTACTCTATCATATGCGAGAAGACAAAATAATTTACAAATAATTTTGACAATAAGACATTCGCAGCATCTCTTGGACAAGCCCATTTTTTCATATGGGAATCTGCCTATTTAAACAAAAATGAACCTCCGCGGTTAGCGAAGGTTCTTGTCCTTGTTTTTATGCTGAATGGGATCGGGATATTTATCATAATCCTCTTTTAATTCTTTATTTGTCCGCAAATTTTCCATCTGCTTACCCAGATTTTCCATTTCTTCAATATTCTCTGCCATTGAGCTGTTTCTCGGTGTATAATCCTTATCTAATTCTTTCTTTTTCATGAATATCACCTCTGCTGTATTTATACCCCCAATTGGACTTATCTAAACTTTTAGGCAGATTCAGCTGCATAAAAATGGCCAAGCGAAAATAGGATTATACTAAAGGGGGGATTTTTATGAGCGAAATCCTTTGCTGCGGCTGGTGTGGCGAATTATCACTGTATGATCGGACAGTTTATCTTGAAAACAAGCCAATTTGTCCTGAATGCCAGAAAAAAAAGAAAGAAGCTGCACTAAATATAGAGAAAAATGGATGAAGGGGGCTTTCAGGGCCTCTTTTTTGGGGGTATTTTTACTGGAATCTATCATTTTTGATACATTTAGACCGTTTACATTCCGGTTCTGATTTTTTTTATTGCGCCGCTTCACCAATTATTTGCGCCGATACATGTTTTGCGCTGTAACCCGTGTTATTTACCTTTTCCCATTTTTCATTGCGCTTTCGTATCATAATTGTGCCAGGATCCAGCTGATTTGCGCTGCCCAATTTGATTTTTGCGCCGCAACCCTTGTTATTTACGCCTTTCCTATCTTTTATTGCCTCTCGTATCATAATTGCACCGGGATTCAGCTGATTTGCGCTCCCCAATTATTTTTGTGCCACAACCCGTGTTAATTTCGCTTCCTCATTCTTTATTGCCTCTCGTATCAAAATTGCGCCGGAATCCAGCTAATTTGCTCTGCCCAATTGATTTTTGCGCCACAACCCGTGTCATTAGCGCCTTCCTCATTCTTTATTACGCTCTCCTAAAATGATTGCGCCTGTACTATACTTATTCGCCCCCCACCTCATTCTGCTCTTTTATTCATCCGCAAAAATAAGCCTGGCAGCAACTCTGCCAGGCCCTTCTTTTTTAACGATTCAGCAAGCTTCCGACATAGCGGAGCAGTTCGTTTGCTGATGTTGAGTTATAGCCATGTTCGTCAATTAATCTTGCTACAACTTCATTCACTTTCTTCAGCTGCTGCTCATCCGGCGTTTTTGAAGATGTGGTGATCTTCACGACATCTTTCAGGTCAGCGAAAAGCTTCTTTTGGATAGCTTCACGCAGACGGTCATGTGAATTATAATCAAAGCGCTTGCCTTTTCTTGCGTAAGCTGAGATACGGATGAGGATTTCCTCCCTGAATGCTTTTTTCGCATTCTCAGAGATACCGATCTGCTCTTCGATTGAGCGCATCAGCTTTTCATCCGGACTGATTTCCTCACCGGTTAATGGGTCGCGCAGCTTCGCTTTATTGCAGTATGCTTCAACATTATCAAGGTAGTTTTCCATAAGCGTTTTCGCAGATTCTTCATAAGAATAAACAAATGCCTTTTGTACTTCTTTCTTAGCAATATCATCATACTCTTTGCGGGCCAGAGAAATAAAGTTCAGGTATCTTTCCTTCAGTTCTGGAGTAATGGATGGATGCTGATCCAATCCTTCTTTAAGTGACCGCAATACATCCAGGGCATTGATGCTTGTGATATTTTTGCGGATGATTGTAGAAGAGATTCTGTTGATGACATAGCGCGGGTCAATACCGCTCATGCCTTCATCTGCATGCTCTTTTTTCAATTCTTCCACATCAGCCCTGTTATAGCCTTCAACGCTCTCTCCATCATACAAACGCATTTTTTTAACTAAGTCTATATCGCCTTTTTTCGGATCCTTCATGCGGGTTAAAATCGTAAACATCGCTGCAACCCTCAGGGTATGCGGTGCAATATGCACATTGGAAACATCGCTTTCACGGATCATTTTATCGTAAATCTTCTCTTCCTCAGAAACCTTTAAATTATATGGGATTGGCATAACGATAATTCTGGAATGCAGAGCTTCATTCTTTTTATTGGAAATGAATGAACGATACTCTGTTTCATTCGTGTGAGCAACAATTAGCTCATCTGCCGAAATCAAGGCGAAGCGGCCAGCTTTAAAGTTGCCTTCCTGAGTCAGGGATAATAAATGCCATAAAAATTTCTCGTCGCACTTCAGCATTTCCTGGAATTCCATCATTCCTCGGTTTGCTTTATTTAGTTCCCCATCGAAACGATAGGCACGAGGATCTGATTCTGAACCATATTCTGCAATGGTTGAAAAGTCAATGCTTCCAGTCAGATCGGCAATATCCTGAGATTTTGGATCTGAAGGGCTAAAGGTTCCAATCCCCACCCTGCGGTCTTCTGAGAAAATAATTCTTTCGATTAAAACATCTTCTATGCGGCCGCCATACTCCTGTTCGAGACGCATACTATTCAATGGCGAGAGGTTTCCTTCAATTCTTATTCCATATTCATCATGAAAGTCCTTGCGGAGGTGATGAGGGATTAAATGAAGCGGATCTTCATGCATTGGACAGCCCTTAATAGCATAGACCGCTCCCCTATCAGCGTGAGAATATTGCTCTAAACCTCTCTTTAGCATTGTCACTAAAGTTGATTTACCGCCGCTGACCGGCCCCATTAATAAAAGAATCCTTTTGCGGACATCGAGGCGTTTGGCAGCAGGATGGAAATACTCTTCTACCAGCCTTTCCAATGCTTCTTCTAATCCAAAGAGCTGATTGCTGAAAAATTGATATCTTTTTTGCCCCTTCACTTCTTCGACACCGGCATCCTTAATCATATTATATACCCGTGAATGTGCTGACTGGGCAACCCATGGCTTCTCTTTAACAATTTCTAAATACTCTCCAAAAGTCCCTTCCCATTTAAGCTTTTCTTCCTCGTGTCTGTACATCTCAATTTTTTTTAGAATATCCATAAGGACCTCCCCCTGTCGCATTATCAGAGACGATTAATATACTCTATGCGCCCCGGCAATCGAACATGCGTAAACTATTGAGAGTTTGGTTTGTACTTTTTACGGGAATTAATTATAAGGAACACTTTGCTGCGCGATCTAACTGTAAAAAAAACTCCATACTTTTCATTCACAGTTATTCATTTTTGGGCTATAATAAGCTTATATTTACATGCTTGCCTATTGAGATACCGCTAAAGGAGGATTACATATACATGGGTACAATTATTATTATCGGTGTAATGGTTGCTTTCCTTGCTGCTATTTTCGCTGCTGGTTATGATGACAAGCCAGGCGTAAACAAAAAATAAGCTGCTGATCATTCAGCAGCTTTTTTCTTATTTAGAGGGCAAACTCTTGGTATTTCAATATACCCTACCTTAAATCCATTTTTTTCTTCTGTACAAAATCCTTCATATACATTCGTGTCTGCTTTTCGAGCATGCCGGCGATTTGACCAGTCCACGTGTCATTCCGCTTGCCGCCCGTACGCTCAGCATAATACTCTGAAATGATTTTATTATACATTTTCAGCTCTTCGCGGTAGGCAGTTTCATCCTGCTTGTATTCATTTTCATGGTATATATGCTGAAGAGGCAGCCTTGGTTTTTTATCGTTCTTTTTGGAAGGATAGCCAACAGCCAGTCCAAACAAAGGAATTACGCGATCCGGTGTTTTTAAAAGCTCAGCTACACCTTCAAGATTGTTTCTTATTCCGCCAATATAGCAGATTCCCAATCCCAGCGATTCAGCAGCAACCGCAGCATTCTGTGCAGCCAATGCTGCATCAATGACAGCCACCATAAATTTCTCTGTGCTTTCAATGGAAGGAATTACATTGATATTTTCCATTTGTCCCATGACTTCATG
This sequence comes from Cytobacillus oceanisediminis, assembly GCF_004366035.1. Taxonomy (GTDB): domain Bacteria; phylum Bacillota; class Bacilli; order Bacillales; family Cytobacillaceae; genus Cytobacillus; species Cytobacillus oceanisediminis_C. The sequence goes on along the minus strand of NZ_SOEE01000007.1, from coordinate 16,499 downwards.
ACGATGCAAATCAGCACAAAATACGAAAAAATGGCCATTTTCCGCTACATAATTCTGATTGCCTGCAAATTCAGCAAGTTTCGCTTTCTTTGCTTTATCGGTAAGACCGATTATTGAATAGGCTTGAACAAAACTTGAGGTGGACGCACCTTGAGCAGAAAGTACAATCGTTTCTATCTGTTCTTCGGATAGAGCCCTGTCTTCAAAATTCCGCACGGAGCGATGGTCCATCAGCAAATTGGTCACTTCATTCATCACATCTCATCCTTTCCATATGTACTTTTTCATTTTACCCAGAAAGGAAAGGATTCTCCAAAGGAAAAGGCCCGAAAAATACCAGGCCTGCTGTTTCCTATTTTAAATGCAAGTAGTCCAGCTGCCGCAGTGCTTCATAAACAAGAATGGCTGCAGTGTTGGATAAGTTAAGCGAACGGACTTTATCGTTCATTGGAACCCTTAATGCGCGCTCTTTGTTGCTTTCAATGATATTCTTCGGAAGGCCCGTCGTTTCTTTGCCGAAAATAAAATAATAATCCTTCCCGACATTGCTGTAATCGAAACTGGAATGCGGCTTGGTGCCATACTTCGTTAAGTAGAAGTATTCACCGCCTTCACTGCTTTTAAAAAAATCGTCCAATGATTCATGATAGACGATCTTTACAAATTGCCAATAATCCAAGCCTGCACGCTTCAGCATTTTATCTTCCGTCGAGAAGCCAAGCGGCCGGATCAGATGCAATGTCGTATCAGTAGCCGCACAAGTACGGGCTATATTACCAGTGTTGGCCGGAATTTCCGGCTGATATAATACTACATGCAATCCCACTTTTTTCACCTCTAAATTAAATCTGCATGTGTTATTATATCACTTTGAAATCACCATACAAATTACTGGTCATCTGCTATAGACAAAAATTTATATTTAATATTCGGTGTATAGGCTGTTGAATCCTCATAAGCCCAATAACGCATTCGGCTGTTATAAGTATGAGCATTGACCAGGGGCATTCCCGAGGCATCTTTTCCCGTCACGATCGTTGTATGGTCAAATCGTCCGTCTCCCTGAAAATCATAGCAAATAACATCTCCAATTAAGAGCTGATCCGGACTGGAGACTTCCTCCGCTCTTAACCCAGCATTCGAACTCGGCAGATACCACCGCAATGAATTCGCTACTGTCCAGCTGTAGCTCCAATTCCCGCTTCTCATCCACCACCCTTTTCCGCGGTTAGGATACCCCCTCATCGGGCCGCCGCCTACATGAAGGCACTGTGAAATATAATTGGTGCAATCCACTTCAAATTTTTTATAAGCCGGATTATAGCTGTTCCACCATTTTTCTGCATACTGCACTGCTCTCATGCGGTCATACTCATACTCAAGCCTTACTTCCTCTCCATATTCTTGGTCTTGAGACGCTTCATCTTTTTGAATCTCTTTAAAAGGGTTTTTCTCCCGATCCTCGACAAACACTCCCTTATAAAAGTCGGCTATGCGCTCTTCAATTTCTTCTTCCATATAGAATACGTCTTTTTGCTTAATTAAATATTTAAAGTGAACTCTGTATTCAACCTGCTTAACATCATCCTGCTCCCTTCCAACCGTGATCACTTTTCCGGTTGCCTGGGCTTTAACAATCTCACCGGACCGGCCGGAAAGAGATTCTTTCTTCTTTTCAATTTTAGGGCAGGTATGAATTGAACTTCTTGAATGGGAAACGCACTGCTGCACTCTTTTTATTAACAGCTCCTGAAGCTGGTCCCTCACGCATCTCACTCCTCTCCTATTCAATACATATGAAAGGAAGCAGAGGACTTTGCTTAATTTTTCGTGCAATATAACAGTAAGTCAGCCGGACTGAACAGTTTCTCTGCATTTGAATTTTTCCCTTTGCATATTGCACCGAGAAAAAAATTAAATTTTTCCATAAAAATGGCCATAGAAAAAGAGGGAGATTCCTCCCTCATCGTTTTTCAATAAAACTTAAACCTTTTTCAATCTCAGCAATGACCTCTCCGTCTTTTTCCTGCTGCAAAGCCTGTTCCAGGGCAGCAAGTGATTTCTCACCGCCAATTTTCCCGAGTGCCCAGGCAGCCGTACCACGGATCACCGGCCGAGGATCTTCTGTCATGACTTTAATCAGATCTTCTACAGCTGTTTCATCTTTATAGTGAGCCAAGGCAATAATGGCATTCCGCTGGATCGGCTTTTTACCTCTCCAGGAGCCTGAAACCGGGCCATATTTTTCTTTAAATTCCCGGTTGCTGATAAATAGAAGCGGCCTTAAAAGCGGCTTTGCCACTTCCGGATCCGGCTCCATCTCTTCGTGCAGATGAAAATCCTTGCCTTTATTTTCAGGGCATACGGTTTGACAGGTATCGCACCCATAAAGTCTGTTCCCCAGTTTTTCTCTATATGGCTCTGGAAGAAAGCCTTTTGTCTGCGTCAGAAACGCGATGCACTTCTGTGCATCAAGCTGACCTCCCTGAATTAAAGCACCAGTAGGACAGACGTCTACACATTTATTGCAGCTGCCGCATCTGTCTTCCATTGGTTTATCCGGCTCAAATGGCAGATTCGTTATCATTTCTCCAAGATAGACATAAGATCCGAATTCAGGTGTGATGATAGAACAGTTCTTTCCGCTCCAGCCAATTCCGGCACGCTGCGCTACGGCCCGATCCACAAGCTCACCTGTATCCACCATGGATTTGCATATCGCCTCAGGGATTCTTGACTGAATGAATCCCTCAAGTTTCTGCAGACGTTCCCTCAAGATATGATGATAGTCTTTCCCCCATGAAGCGCGGCAGAAAATTCCTCTTCGTTCACCTCTTTTGCTGACAACTCTGACCTTCATTTTGGAAGGGTAAGCAACAGCTATTGAGATAATGGATTTGGGCTTGTCCAATAGCAGGCCCGGATTCACTCTCTTCTCAATATCAGGCTCTTCAAATCCTGATTGATATTGAAGTTCCTGCTGACGAATCAGTCTATTTTTCATCTCATCAAAAGTGCCGGCTGCTGTAAAACCGATTTTATCTATACCAATTGTTTTGCTGTATTCAATCACTTCCTGCTTGAATTGGGCAAAATTCATTGTATAACCTCCTTTCATGAAAATTACATTTATATGAAAGCCTTTAATTTTTTGAATCACCGATTATTATGATAAACTATTTTAAAGTAATTTTGGAGGTGGAAAGCTTGGAAATTACGATTGCTCCCGAGTTGTGCAGGTTATTTCCCCAATTTAAAATTGGATTCATTACATATAAAAATATAGAAGTCGGACAATCTCCTCAAATGGTAAAGGGCAGACTCCAGTTATTTCAGGAATCAATTTATTTTGACTTAGAGGACAAGAATGTTACAGAATTTGAAGGGATCAAAGAATGGAGACAGATTTTCAAAACAGCAGGCAAGGATCCAAATCGGTACCGCCACTCTGCAGAAGCACTATACAGAAGAATTAAAAAGCAAAATTATCTGCAGCCGGTCAACAGCTCCATAGATATTAACAACTTCTTTTCCCTCGAATATCAAATACCGATTGGCGTGTATGATACCGATATGCTTTCAGGCAATGTGACTATCAGGTTAGGCAAAGAAGGAGAAGAATATAACGGTTTAAACGGGAGACCCAACTCGCTATCCAATTTAATTATTAGCGAAGATGCGTCAGGGCCATTTGGCAGTCCGTTTGTCGACTCTGAAAGGACAGCGGTGACGGAACAGACTAAAAATGCCGTTCAGATCGTTTATTTGCGCCCTTCTCTGGAAATGGCAAAGGCTGAAAAAATGGTTGAGTCCTTAATGAACATGTACACGCAAGTGCATGGAGGAGAAGAAAACTTTAAGGTAATTGGATGTTAAAAAAGTTTATTAAAAGTCGAGCGGGATCTGCGGATGCCGCCCGATCTTTTTGCATAATAGCCAAAGAAAATGAAAAAACGCAATACCTCGTTCTTTTTGAACGAAACACTGCGTTGGCTATGTATGGAGCGGGTGAAGGGAATCGAACCCTCATCATCAGCTTGGAAGGCTGAGGTTTTACCACTAAACTACACCCGCATTTGTATGAAGTTACTGACTACTGATTTTTTTCCCGTTCTTGCATGCCTCTTCCTCTAAAAGCTTTTTCAATAAGCCTATGCGTCGAGGCAACTCGGAGATGATTCATGGATGTGTTGCTCGTGGCTGAGGTTTTACCACTAAACTACACCCGCATTTGTGTATTTATATTTAATCATTAATGAAATTATGACTATATCCTTTGTCGATTTTTATCAACAGCAAAATAAACATTGTGTCGAATCAACTATTTAATAATACTAAATTCAGCCACAATGGTCAACCTTTTTTGAGAAATTTGTCGAAAATACAGGAAAGGATTTATAATCCTCCCCTGCTAAAGTTGTTTACACCCACCACATTTCTGAAGGCTGCTCTTCGATTAAGATCGATTTAAGGTTCCTGACTGCCCTTGTAAATCCTTCTTCTATAGACATAAGCGGATCTTCATGCTCAATGCTGACAACATAATCATACCCGAATGTCCGTAAAGCGCTCATCATATCCGACCATTCCTGCAGGCCGTGTCCGCACCCGACTGACCTGAATGTCCACGCTCTGGTCTGAACATTTCCATACGGCTGCATATCCGTTAAACCGTACATATTAACATTTTCCTGGTCAATATAGGTATCTTTTGCATGAAAATGATGAATGGCATTTTCTTTCCCCAGAATCTTTATTGCTGCAACAGGGTCGATTCCCTGCCACCATAAATGGCTTGGATCCAGATTGGCTCCAATGGCGTCACAGGTTTCTTCCCTTAATTTCAGAAGGGTATAAGGAGTATGCACAAGGAATCCGCCATGGAGTTCAAGACCAATTTTCACATTATGATCTTTTGCAAATTGCCCGGCTTTCTTCCAGTAAGGAATGAGTTTCTCCTCCCATTGCCATTTCAGCACTTCTCCATACTCATTCGGCCATGGAGCAACCGGCCAATTTGGATGCTTGGCCCCTTCCCCATCACCTGCAGTGCCGGAAAAACAGTTAACAACCGGAACATTCATTAAGCTGGCTAACTTAATTGTGTCATATAAAACGCGGTCCGATTCCTCTGCAAATGCGCTATCAGGTGAAATCGGATTGCCATGGCAGCTGAATGCGCTGATTTCAAGACCTCTTGATAAAACCTTGTTCAGGTAATCATCCCTGAGTTCTTTACTTTCTAAAAGCTCGTGCAAACTGCAGTGCGCGTTTCCGGGATATGCTCCGGTTCCGATTTCAATAGCCTTAAGCCCTGCAGCTTTCACATGATCAAGCATTTCTTCAAATTTTTTCTCAGCAAATAAAACGGTAAACACACCAAGCTTCATTAAGATCCCCTCCAGGCTTCTATTCTCTTCTGCCCATTTCACTGCTTTTATAAATTGCATCAATAATTCTGGTTGTCTGCAGTGCTTCTTCTGCGTCTACTATAAATGCTTCTCTCCCCAAACAGCTGTCAATAAAGTTTCGCGCCTGAGCCAAAGCATAGTCATCCTCCCCTGGCAGCCATTCTGAGTGTGTATTAAGCAGCATTCCATGTTTGGATTGGTTCAAGCTGAATGGGAATAAATCAATTCCTCCATCCTGCCCTGAAAGGCTGAGACTTTCTTCATCCTGTTCGATATTGGCCGACCATGAGGTTTCAAAAAGCAGGGATGCTCCATTGGCAAATTTTATATAAGCTGTCACATGGTCATCGACATTAAAGGATTGATGGTCAAAACTTCCCCATAGATTCACCTGCTCAGGCATTCTGCTCAATGTATTATAAGCTGTACCGGAAACCTCGGTTTCCTCCGGGTTTCCCAGAAGCCAAAGCGAGAGGTCAAGCAAGTGGCATCCATAATCAATCAAACTCCCTCCGCCCTGAAGTTCCTTATTGGTGAAAACACCCCATCCCGGCACCTTTCTTCTTCTCATCGCCCGTGCCCTGGCTGCAAATGGAAGACCAATTTCATCTTCTGAAATGAGTTTTTTGGCAGCTTGAGCCTCTTTCATAAACCGGTAGTGGTAGGCAATGGCCAAAACCTTTCCAGACCTGTCTCTGGCTTCTATCATTTTCCTGCATTCTTCTGCTGTCATGGCCATCGGCTTCTCACACAAAACATGCAGCCCAGCCTCCAGTGCAGCAACCGTAATCTCAGCATGAAACTTATTCGGTGTACAAATAACTACAGCATCTGTTTCACTGAACACTTCTTTATAATCTGTGAAAACGCTGTTAATTCCAAACTTCTTTGCAGCCAATTGTGCAGTATCCGCATTCACATCGCAAATAGCTGTTATGGATGCATTATCCGATAATTTTAATAAAACGGGAATATGCCTGGACTGGGCTATTCCGCCAGCACCGATAATTCCGATCCGAAGTTTCTTCATTGATGCACCTCAATTAATTCTGACAATCTGCTTTGTTTCGCTTGCCTCCAGCGCAGCAAGTATCACCTGGAGCGACTTCATTCCCTCAGAACCAGGAATCGCAGGCTCCTGTTCATTTAAGATACTTTCAAGAAAATGATCAATGACGCCTGAATTCTTTTGTCCTCCTTCTTCATTTGTCTGAATCCCGCCGAGTTCGTACTTCACTGTATCATCGTTTGCATACTGAACAATGAGAGAATGCACCGGATCATCCTCTAATCTCAAAATTGCCTTTTCTCCATAAATAATGGTGGAATTGTCTTCTTTTGAGACATAAGACCAGCTTGCAGCCAATGTACCGATTACACCGCTTTCCGTTTTCAAAACGCATACCGCTGTATCATCGACATCAGCATCAATCTTAGCACTTGTCTCTACAAACGCTCCTACCTCAGTAAACTCTTCTCCCAGCAGGTAACGCAGTAAGTCGGTCTTATGTACACCAAGGTCGCCCATGGCGCCAATAAAAGCCTGGTTTTTTTTGAAGAACCAGCTTTCTTTGCCATCTGCACTCCATCCCTCTGGCCCGCCGTGGCCAAAAACCGTCCGGAAACTATAGATTTTTCCCGCTTCACCTTCTGCAATCAATTCCTTTGCTTTTTTATGCGATGGAACAAAGCGCTGATTATGAGCAATCATTAATTTCTTTCCATTTTTACTTGCTGCTTCAATCATGTCCTTTGCTTCTTCCATAGAAGTTGCCATTGGCTTTTCACATAAAACATGCTTGCCGGCGTTTAATGCTGCAGCTGAAATGGGAGCATGCAGATAATTCGGGGTGCAGACACTCACTGCATCTATATCCTTATTAGCCAACAATTCTCTATAATCGGTGTACACCTCCGCCCCGTACAAGCCGGCAAACACATTTGCACGCTCTTCATTAATATCACATACCGCTGCAATGACAGCACCGCTGCTTGCATGATATTCAGGCATATGCCTATGCTTGGCTATACTTCCACAGCCAATTATTCCAATTTTGAGTTTTTTCATCTTAATTCTCCACTCCTTCTTGACTCACTCTAATTCTCTCCAATGGCTTCGCATTCCCATAGACCGGTACAGGAAGATCAGCTGGTTTAGCCCAATTAACAGCATTTTTAATAACCTGCTGAACGTCCTTATGATAATAAGTTGGATATGTTTCATGTCCTGGGCGAAAATAAAAGATTTTCCCTTTTCCGCGCCTGTATGTACAGCCGCTCCGAAAAACTTCTCCGCCTTCAAACCAGCTCACCATTACAAGTTCATCCGGTGCCGGGATATCAAAATGTTCCCCATACATTTCTTCTTTTTCAAGTTCAATATATTCTCCAAGTCCTTCTGCAATGGGATGGCCTGGATCTACAATCCAAATCCGTTCCTTTTCATCCGCTTCTCTCCATTTTAAATCACAGGATGTTCCCATCAATGCTTTAAAAATTTTAGAGAAATGGCCAGAATGCAGGACAATCAGCCCCATTCCGTCCAGCACTCTTTGTTTTACTTTTTCAACGGTTGCATCCTCAACTTCCCCATGCGCAAGATGTCCCCACCAGACCAAAACGTCTGTTTCCTGTAAAACAGCATCACTAAGTCCATGCTGGGGCTCATCCAATGTAGCTGTCTTTACTTTATGATCTTCTTCCTTTAAAAAGTCTGCAATGGCACGGTGAATACCATCCGGATAGACAGACTTTACCTTTTCATCCCTTTGTTCATGTCGATTCTCATTCCAAACAAGCACGTTGATCATGATCTTCCTCCTTCTGTTAATTCATACTTCGATATTCATTTGGGGAAATCCCCACTGTCTTTTTAAACACTTTGCTAAAATACTTTTCATCCTGATAGCCGACCTGGAAAGCAATTTCATAGATTTTCAGTTTAGGGTTCTGCAGAAGCTCTTTTGCCTTGTTCATTCGAACATTCGTAATAAAATCTGTTATGGTAGCCTGGTATTCCTGTTTAAACTTCCTGGAAATGTACTCCCTGCTTAAATAAAATCTATCTGCAATTTCCTGCAGGTTAATATCCTTGTTATAGCTTTCCAGCAAAAACTGTTCTATTTGCTGAATCACATTCATCTCTCCGTCATGCTCCTGCTTGCATTCCTCAGGAGTACTTTGCTGTTTCCATTCATTTATAGCTTTTTCCAGGGTTTCATTCAGTATTTCAGGATCAATAGGCTTCAAGATATAATCAAAGCTTTTATAACAGATGGCATTCCTCATATAGTCAAAATCATCATATCCGCTGACGACAATCGTCTTGCTGGATAAACCAGAAGAATGAATCCATTTTAAAAGGCTTATGCCATCTCTCTTTGGCATGCTCATATCAGTGAATATGATTTCCGGGCGATGCTCTTTAATCAGCTTTATGGCCTCATTTCCATCAACAGCCTCCATGATTGTGTCAATACCAAAGCGGCTCCAATCTCCCAGAAGAAGCAAGCCTTCCCTCACATGTTTTTCATCATCCACAATAATTGCTTTCATCTTATCCACCTTCCATCCTTTTTGGAAGTTTAATAGAAACAAGCAGCCCGCCTCGCTCAAGATTCTTAAGCTGCAGGAATGCCCGATTGCCATAATAGAGTTTTAACCGGGTGTAAACATTCTTCAGTCCGATATTCGTTAACTCACCCTTTTGCCCCATCCTGTCATTCATCAAATGAAATCGGATTTCCTCCAGCCTGCTCTCAGAGACGCCTGTGCCATTATCCTCGATCAGAATATCCAGATAAAATTCATCCTGTCTGCAGGTGATACTAACCTCTCCAGCTTTTTCCCGCGCATCAAAACCATGCTTAAAGTAATTCTCCACTATGGGCTGTAAAATCATTTTCGGAACAGGAAACCCCAATGCTTCTTCATCAAGCTGAAAACTGAACTGAAGCTGGTCACCAAACCGCTCTTTTTGCAGCAGGAGATAAGATTTGGTATGTTCGATCTCTTTTTGAAGAGGAACCATATCCTCCTCCATATTCATACTGTACCGCATGATTTTAGAAAGGCGGGTAACAGACGAATAAATCTGCGGACCCTGATTTTTTAATGCTGCTGTTCCGATAGACTGCAATGCGTTATATAAAAAATGCGGATTAACCTGTGACTGCAGAACCTTTAGCTGATTGGTCTTGTTTTCAAGCTGAAGTTTATACTCCCGATTGATTAAATCATTAATTTTATCGATCATTTGTTTAAAACGATCACCGAGATAGCCAATCTCATCATTGCCGAAAGATTGAAAACGGACATTAAGGTTTCCTTTTTCAACCTGATCAATATATTTCAGCAGGATTCTGATTGGTGAAGTGATTCTAACAGAGATAAATAGAGTAGCAAGAATAACCAGTATAAGTCCGATTACGCCAAACATAATATTGATTTTCGCCACGCTGAATGCACTTTCATATAAAGTGATATATGGGACACGCTTAACAAGATACCAGCCGCCAGAATTTTGCGATAATTGATCGTATATCATGACGCCGTTGAAAGAACCTTCTTTCCATTCAACCGTGCCATTTTCTTTATTTGTACTCATTACCCAATCGATCCAATCAGTCGATTTAGAATCTTCATCAGTTTCATCAGTTGAACGGTAGATCAATTCACCTTCAGGAGATATTATATAGAATTCTTCATTTTCACCAGAATAAAGATTACGGCTGATATTGGTTATCTGATCTGGTGAGAACTCCAGTGAGATATATGCCAATACATCATCTGATGGAATATTGATTAAAGATCTGTGAAGCGTTATTACATTTTTAGGCTTTTTGTCCTCAGGCTCCTTTATCTTATGAATAGGCTCAAGATACATATTACTTGGACTTTCTTTGGCTTTTACGTAAAATTCCTGATTGGCATTTGTCAGCTTCTTTGAAAAAATAACTGTAGAGCGCCTGGAAGCTGTTATAAGACGATCTTCCTTTGCAACAGCAATGTTAACTCTTTTGATATTTTCTTCTGCATACAGTATGGTAGAAATTACATTTCTTACAGCTTCCACTGCCTGATAATTATTTTCCTTTTGGGGATCTTTTAAAAAGTTTATTAAACCTGGATTATTGTAAAGGGATAGTGTTAATCCGTCCAGCTCATTTATGTAACCCTCCAGGTTCACTTTTCCTTGATATAATAGGTTGCTATTTTCCTTAATGGCCTGGTCTTTCAATGATTCCGCTGTATGATAATAAGTGATGATTATAGACGCCCCAAATGGAACGATCGTGGCTACCATCAATAGAACAATCAGTTTATTTCTAATGCTCTTTTTGAACATTTACATCCCCCGCTGCTTTGTCTTTTACAATAGTATAAAGCGAACTTCCCTTTTTGGGGATGCCTTTTTGCTATGGGGTTTTGCATATAATTAAAATATAAAACAGAAAGCATATCTTCCGCAGACATGCTTCCTGTTTAACCAAATTTATTTCAGATTATCCCAGGATGCCTGGAAGCGTTCTACGACCGTATCATAGTCAATCTTTCCTGCAGCGTATTCCTGGATTGTTGCAGCAAACTCTTTATTTGCACCATCCGGCCACCTGAACCATGTCCAAGGAACGGTTTTCTCTTCCTTAGAGTACTCAAGAATATGCTGGCCAAGCGGCCCTAAACCGGTTGGCTCTATATTGTCAAAGGCAGGAATGAACGCAAACTCTTCTGTGATATAACGCTTTCCTGTTTCAGAAGAAACCATCCAGTCAAGGAATAATTTTGCTTCTTCAAGATGCTCTGAATTTTTATTAAGAACCCAGTTGTTCGGAACGCCTACCGGTAAACGGTCTGCTTCAGCTTCATCATCAGTCAGCGGAATTGGCAGAAATCCCATATTAATTTCAGGGTTGATTTCAAGAATCATGTTTTCTGTCCAGTTCCCCTGCTGAAGCATAGCTGTTTTGCCGGAAGCAAATAGCGTTACTTGCGTATTATAATCTGTTGTTAATGGATTATCATTTCCAAAGTTTATTTCAGTATCAAGCACTTCTTTGAACTCTTTAAATTTATCATTGCCAGTAATTTTTTCAGATCCGCTGTATAAGCCCTCAATAAATGCCACCGGATCTTCCTGCTGTGCAAATGGAATATTTAGTAAATGCTGGCCAATGACCCACCACTCTCCATAACCGGCAGAGAAAGGAGTAATTCCTTTATCTTTTAGCTTTTCAGCAGCATCCTTCAGTTCAGAAATCGTATTAGGTGGTTCAGTGATGCCTGCTTCTTCAAATAAATCCTTATTATAAATGAAACCGTATCCTTCAAGGTTTACAGGCATTCCATAAAGTTTGCCGTCTTTATCAGTCATTGGAACTTTTCCAATTGGAAGCACATGCTCTGCCCAAGGCTCATTCGAAAGATCTGCAAGATGCTCTTTCCAAAGCTCCAATTCTTTAAATCCGCCATTGTTAAAAATGTCAGGCTGTTCGCCGGATGCAAACTTTGCTTTTAATGCAGCACCATAATCAGCACCGCCGCCGACTGATTCAAGCTTTACTTTAATATTCGGATGCTCTTTTTCGAATTCACCGATCATTGCCTGAAGCTGATCGGCAATCTCCACTTTAAACTGGAACAAATTCAATGTTACCACTTCATCATCATTCTTTGAATCATCCTTAGGCTTTTCATCCCCTGAAGAGCTGGAAGAAGAACAGCCCGCCATAATGCCCGCCATCAGAACCAATGACAGCAGTAATAAAGCAAAGCGTTTCATTTTGTTTCCCCCCTGAATAATTTTTTATATAAACTTTAACAGCCCATATGGCCGCAAAAGTCTCTATAACTACTTGATGGAACCTTGTGCAATGCCTTTAATAATATGCCTCTGCAGAAACAGGAAGAAAATAACGACAGGTGTAATGCCCATCACAAGGGCGGCCAGTCCCATGTCCCATTGCTTTGTATATTGTGCAAAGAATGAACTTGTGGCCAAAGGAATCGTCCTTAGTTCTGCATCCTGAAGCACAAGAAGTGGCAGAAGATAATCATTCCAGATCCATAATGTATTTAAAATAACAACCGTTACAGTGATTGGCTTTAGAAGCGGAAAAACAATTCTCCAAAAGACCCCAAACTGGCTGCACCCATCAATTCGGGCCGATTCTTCTATCTCTATTGGAACTGTTTTAATAAATCCGTGATACAGAAAAAGCGATAATGGTACACCAAAGCCAAAATACATAATGATGAGACCAGGTATGCTGTTTGTCAGATTCAGCGTGCCTCCCAGCTTCATCAGCGGTATCATGACCGTCTGGAAAGGAATAACCATCGCAGATACAAATAACGCAAACAGGATTTTGCTGAATTTTCCCGGGGTTCGGACCATCTTCCAGGCAGCCATGGAACTAATGACAACCAGTCCAATATTGCTGATCACCGTAATTATAAGCGAATTCCAGAAGGCCCGCGGGAAATTAATAATATCCCATACCTTCAAGTAATTGGAGAATAAAAACTCCTGCGGCCACGCTGCAGCATCAATCAAAATATCTGCAAAACCTTTTACAGAATTGATGATCACGAAATAAAAAGGTATGAGGAATATGATTCCTAATACGATTCCGATAATCTCGAGGAGAAACGTCACCTTCGTATATCTGGGACTCATTAGGCCTCAACCTCCCTTTTCTTGGTCATCATAACCTGAACCGTTGTAAAAATTGCTACAACAAGGAAGAACAAAATGGATTTCGCGGTACCCAGACCATACCGGTTATTCTGGAATGCTTCCTGATAAATATTAATTGCAACAGATTGTGTTGAATTAAATGGACCTCCGCCTGTCAGTGAAATATTCAGGTCGAAAATCTTAAATGCCATTGAAATAGTTAAAAAGAAACAAATCGTAAACGCCGGCAAAATAAGAGGATTAATAATTTTCGTCAGAAGTGTCCAGCTTGATGCCCCATCGATCCTTGCGGCCTCCAGCAATGTCTGATCAACCCCCTGCAGCGCTGCAATATAAATAACCATCATATATCCGCTGATCTGCCAGGCAAACACAATTACAATTCCCCAGAATGCTGTTGTCTCATCCCCAAGCCATGGCAGCTTAAATACGGATAGATCTGTAAGATTTCCAATTGCAGCAAACCCTTTTACAAAAATAAACTGCCAGATGAACCCAAGCAATAATCCCCCGATAACATTAGGAATGAAGAACACAGTCCGCAATAAATTTCTGGACTTCAATGCTGCGTTCAATAATAATGCAAGCCCAAAACCTAGTAAATTACTAATAATAACCGAAGCTAACATAAACTTGGTAGTAAAAATGAAGGAATCAAAAAACTTAGGATCATTTTTAAAGATCTTTATATAATTTTCAAGTCCGACCCACTCAACTACAGAACTGACACCATTCCAGGAAGTAAAAGAATAATAAATTCCCATCAAAAAAGGAATGATTTGAATCACCAGGAAAAAAATCAATGCCGGTCCTACAAATGCACTGTATGTTAGCATTTTTTTCAGGTTTGCTTTTTTCCTGGATACTGTTTTAACCTCTGAATTGACTGCTGCTTCCCCGACTTCAATCTTTGTCTCCAAATCTCTTCACCGCCCCCTCATCTCTTGCAAACGCTTTCCTACATTATATTTGAAACCGTTTGCATATATAGGTGACTGGATTGACTAAAATGGTGCAATATTTTGACTTCTTGAAAAGAATGAACTTGTGTTAATGGAAAACATTGCACAGAATGAAGCTATCATGAACATAGGGATGTGGGCTTTTTCCAAAAATAGATTCATTATTAATCACTGGAGGCGGCATCTATATTTTTGAAGTCAAGAATTATGAGGGAGACTTTTATATCGAACAGGACAGATGGTATACAATCCTAATAAAAGTTGTTTCAATGCAGGGTTCCGAAAGATTCAGAGGGTGGTTTCGAGAGGGGGTTCTTAACTGTTCGGAAGGTTCCTATGAAACAAGATAAACCAGGTTTGAATTACTAAAGTAAGGAACAGATGTGTGTTACGTCCAAGATAGATAATATTATCACAATCAGCAGAATGGCTGCATTGATATTTGCTATCCGCTTTAAAAATTTGCACAGATATTAATTAAACAACAAAAAAAGATTTCCCTATTGGGAAACCTATTTTTAGATACCGGTGGTCGGGGTCGAACCGACACTCCAGAAGGAACACGATTTTGAGTCGTGCGCGTCTGCCAATTCCGCCACACCGGCATATTAAAATGTAGTAAATCTTGTGGTGCCGAGGACCGGAATCGAACCGGTACGGTAGTCACCTACCGCAGGATTTTAAGTCCTGTGCGTCTGCCAGTTCCGCCACCCCGGCGTATATCAGCGAATCAAGATTTAGATTATGGAGGCGGCAACCGGATTCGAACCGGTGGTAAAGGTTTTGCAGACCTCTGCCTTACCACTTGGCTATGCCGCCATAAAATGAAGTTTATTCTGGAGCGGAAGACGGGATTCGAACCCGCGACCCCCACCTTGGCAAGGTGATGTTCTACCACTGAACTACTTCCGCAAAATGGCTGGGCTAGCAGGATTCGAACCTGCGAGTGACGGAGTCAAAGTCCGGTGCCTTACCGCTTGGCTATAGCCCATTGATAGTTCATATCACATTTATATGAGAGTTATACTCGTACTGTTACTATAAATTTATGGGGCGACTGATGGGAATCGAACCCACGAGTGTCGGAGCCACAATCCGATGCGTTAACCACTTCGCCACAGCCGCCATTATAATATTGGCAGGGGTAGTAGGAATCGAACCCACATCAAAGGTTTTGGAGACCTTCGTTTTACCATTAAACTATACCCCTATATAAATGGTGGAGGGGGGCAGATTCGAACTGCCGAACCCGAAGGAGCGGATTTACAGTCCGCCGCGTTTAGCCACTTCGCTACCCCTCCATATTAGCATAAAAAATGGTGCCGGCGAGAGGACTTGAACCCCCAACCTACTGATTACAAGTCAGTTGCTCTACCAATTGAGCTACACCGGCAAATCAATTCAGTAAAGGTGGCTCAGGACGGAATCGAACCGCCGACACAAGGATTTTCAGTCCTTTGCTCTACCGACTGAGCTACTGAGCCACATATTATTAACATTGTAAAAATGGCGGTCCGGACGGGACTCGAACCCGCGACCTCCTGCGTGACAGGCAGGCATTCTAACCAACTGAACTACCGGACCAGATTGCGGGGGCAGGATTTGAACCTGCGACCTTCGGGTTATGAGCCCGACGAGCTACCGGACTGCTCCACCCCGCGACAATAATATGGTGGAGGATGACGGGATCGAACCGCCGACCCTCTGCTTGTAAGGCAGATGCTCTCCCAGCTGAGCTAATCCTCCAAAATGGTGACCCCTACGGGATTCGAACCCGTGTTACCGCCGTGAAAGGGCGGTGTCTTAACCGCTTGACCAAGGGGCCAATATAGAAATTATAATGGCGGAGAGCAAGGGATTTGAACCCTTGATACGCGGTTAGCGTATACACGATTTCCAATCGTGCTCCTTCGGCCACTCGGACAGCTCTCCATTTGGCTCCGCAGGTAGGATTCGAACCTACGACCGTTCGGTTAACAGCCGAATGCTCTACCACTGAGCTACTGCGGAATAATGATATTTGTAAAACAGCCCGGCAGCGTCCTACTCTCACAAGGGGACAGCCCCTAACTACCATTGGCGCTGAGAAGCTTAACTTCCGTGTTCGGTATGGGAACGGGTGTGACCTTCTCGCCATCGCCACCAGACTATTTTTTCAAAGACAAGTATTATTATACCGTCTTTTTATCATTTTTCAAGAGGAAATTTACTTTTTTTCGTTCCCTCAAAACTAGATAATGCATGAAGAAGCATTTGCCGAGTATTCACCAATGACTTGTCTAGCTTCGGCTCCTAACTTCTCTCGAAGTTGAACAGTCGCCTCCGCTTTTCGTTTGGTTAAGTCCTCGATCGATTAGTATCAGTCAGCTCCACATGTCGCCACGCTTCCACCTCTGACCTATCAACCTGATCATCTTTCAGGGATCT
>NZ_SOEE01000006.1 GCF_004366035.1 Cytobacillus oceanisediminis | reverse complement strand
TCCCATCTGTCCGCTCGACTTGCATGTATTAGGCACGCCGCCAGCGTTCGTCCTGAGCCAGGATCAAACTCTCCATATAAGAGTTGATTAAGCTCATAAATTGTCTTTTCAAAAAAGACTAATGAATTAACGTTGACGTTTTTGTTCGTTCAGTTTTCAAAGAACAATTTCTCTTTGTTATATTTTACCTAATCGCTCAGAAGCGACTTTATAAATATAACATGTGTTGATTTTAGTTGTCAACACTTTTTTTATAAGTTATCCGCCGTCTGTGAAAATGTTTTTCGTTCATATCGCAGCGACGGATATAAATATAACAAGGATTTAAATAAAGGTCAATAACTTTTAAAGTTTTTTTACGATAATTTTTTTTTGAGCTTGTAATACCTGTGATAAATTCCTTGACCCTTTGTTTCCACATTTACTACTTCGATAAAATGCTTATCAATCAAATACTCAAGAAGCATGCTTAAGTCAACTGCATATAGATAAAGCTCCTCATGGTTCATAATATCGTGGATGGACCATTCATCTTTTTCAGCAAGCACATCTGCAAGATGGTTGATTCCTTGCTTAGTTCTTGAATGAATTAAAAATTCACTTGCAAGAAACAGAAGCTCCAGTCTTTTTTCAAGAGGCTCCTGGCTATTCACCAATTCTTCATATAGCTTCATTATTTCAGGTTCAATTTGCTTTACCTGGTTCCAGACAGTTACTTCTGGATGGAATCCATTTTCGATAACAGCCAGTCTGGCCAGGTGATGAAGGGAATGAACAATATGGTTATAGGCATCAAAATAATGGCGATTTTCAAAAAAGGCTTTGCCATCCATATATCTTCTGATCAGCTTAGCAAACTCAAGACCCATTTTTAATTTTCGTCCATAAAACGGAAATTCTCTTAATTCCACCTTCAGGTTATGAATATATTCATTTCGATCGAATAAAACTTTCCCATTATAAAGCCAATCGAAGATCTTCCGGTTCGACCCCAGCAGGATCCATTCGCGAAGCTGCTTGTCTGTCACGATATGAAGAGCAGCTTTTTTATCTTTATATGTGTAATGTTTAACAAACACAGGTTCATCTGCTTCCTCTACAAGGATCAGCAGTACAGCATCAAATGTATCCGTAGCAGGAATAGCTTTTTGCAGTTTTTCGGTCATTATCACGCCAAGAGTGTTTGTCTGGCTTGCCCGTTCTTGATATATAGGACGGAGAATATCTTCCATCATAATTCCTCCATTTTATTGATAGCGTATATCTTCGACAATTATAAATGAAATCCTTCCTAAATGTGAGACATTTTTCGACACCATTCTATATTAATATTTATTTAAGCAAAAGGAGTATGGTATAGTTAGTTTTTAGGAGGGAGCAGAATGGCTAAGTACTCAAATAAAATCAATAAGATTCGCACATTTGCCCTTAGTTTAATTTTTATCGGATTTATCGTTATGTATCTCGGAATATTCTTTAGGAATTCCGCTCTTCTCATGACAATATTTATGCTTCTTGGAATGCTCTGCATTCTTGCTAGCACCGGTGTATATTTTTGGATCGGCATGCTTTCAACAAAGACCGTGCAGGTGGTTTGCCCAAATTGCGGAAAACATACAAAGATGCTTGGCCGGGTTGATATGTGCATGTACTGCAATGAACCTTTAACGCTCGATCCAAAACTTGAGGGCGTTGAATTTGATGAAAAATACAACAAAAAAAATACGAAGCAGAGCTGATTTATCTCTTGCTTCATATTCAAGTTCAAGAAGGACCGGCTGTCTGACAGCCGGTTTTTTTATGGAAAAATAAAAAGCTGACAGCACACAGCCGGCAGCTTTAAATAATTTATTAGTGAGCTTCTTTACTTGCACATTCCGGACACGTTCCGTAAATCTCCATTCTATGATGGCTGATTTTAAAACCTGTAACATGTGAAGCAAGGTGCTCTACTTCATCAAGACCAGGATAGTGGAAGTCTACAATCTTGCCGCAGCTTTCACATATGACATGATAATGATGAGTGGTTACAAAATCGAAGCGGCTGGATGCGTCACCATATGTCAGTTCCTTTACCAGGCCAACCTCACGGAATACTCGTAAATTATTGTAAACTGTTGCCACACTCATATTTGGAAATTTACCCTCTAATGCTTTGTATATATCGTCAGCAGTAGGGTGTGACATGGAGTTTATTAAATATTCAAGTATCGCATGACGCTGCGGAGTGATACGGACTCCAGTGTCTTTTAAAGTATCCAGCGCCTCTTTTAATTCCATATGCGCCACCGCCATGCACCTCTTTTCCAACAAATATTCTTACTTTATAATCTTTATAAATAGTGTACTAATTTTTTACCACATTTGTCAATATTACAAACTCCGTAATAGAGGGAATCAACTTTTTTCAGCGTGAAGCGATTGCTCACCGGAGCCTAAATGATGGTTGGCAAATCGGGCAGCAACAAACAGCAGATCTGACAATCGCTTCAGATAAACTAAAACGAGCGGATTCACTTCTTCGCCAAGCGGGACCGCATTTCGTTCCGCTCTTCTCACCACCGTTCTAGCCACATGGAATGCAGCTCCCGAAGGATGACCGCCGGGTAAAATAAAATTATTAAGCGCTGCAATGTCAGCTTCCCACTCATCAATTTGCTTTTCCATGAAGGTGATACCCTCTTCCTTTATCGTCCATTTTACTTCTTTTCCAGCAGGTGTTGCCAGCTCTGCTCCTGCATGAAACAGGTCTGTCTGCACTTTATGAAACACCCGTTACACTTTTTCTCTGCCGCTGAAATACTCACTTCTTAAATGGCTTAAGGCCATTCCAATCATAGAATTAGCCTCATCACATGAGCTGTATGCCTCTACGTGAATGTCCTTTTTACTGAATCTTTGCCCGTATATTAATGACGTTGTCCCCTTATCTCCCGTTCTTGTATAAATCCTCATCTTAATACCCTCTTTCAAAAATCGATCGCATTAATATAATCTTTGTTATTTTATATATATGTATGAAGGTTATACTTAAAAATTCAACCAGACTTGGGCCTTTTTATTTTCAGCAAGCAGTTTGTTTAACATGCCCTAACATAGTACCAAACGTAAACTCAGCCATAGAAATTTTATGGATTCCCCTTGCATTTGTAATTAAGATGCCTTCCTTATTTTGTTTTGAAAGGCATTTCAACTATTCTGCTGACATTACCATAATCCACTTTAATTTTGTTGTCTTAGTAATAGTACTGCTGTTAGATCTTCTCTATATGTAATAAACACTTCAGCACATAAGGATTCCCCTGCGGCTTCAAATCCGTCAAAAAAAACAGAAAATCCCCTTGAGGATAATCCAGTCTTACCTCTTCCTGCAGCTCTTTTGGGGAAGCAAAAATGGAAGAAACAATTTTCATAAACTCCATTCCATCTTTGGTTTATTCACCATATCCTCCCATGCCGATTGACAGAAATAATATACATAAAAAAAACGAACCCGTTCAGGTCCGTTTCGAAAAAGTATCTGAGGAGGTATGCCCTAATAAAATGATATGCAAAACTTGTTCTTCGGAATGGACAAAAGCCTTGTTCTGTTAAAAAATAGGCAACCCATTTACGGCTAGGCCAAATTCTCCTTTATATATTCCAGTGCCTCCTCGACATGCCCTTTCACCTTAACCTTGCGCCACTCTTTAACCAGAATGCCTTCCTGGTCAATAATAAAAGTGGAACGTTCAATTCCCATATATTCTTTCCCGAAGTTCTTTTTCAGTTTCCAAACATCGTAGGCATCTGCTGCTTTATGCTCCTCATCCGCAAGCAGCAGGAAAGGCAATCCATGCTTTTCAATGAACTTCTCATGCCTGCTGAGCGGATCGGGGCTTATTCCTAAAATGACAGCATTCACATCTGCAAAATTCTCATGACTGTCCCTAAAATCACATGCCTGAGTTGTGCATCCAGGCGTCATGTCTTTCGGGTAAAAATAAAGAACAATATTTTTCCCGCGGTAATCTGTTAACTTTACCTTTTCGCCATTACTGGCCTCGAGCTCAAATTCCGGAGCTGGTTTGCCGATTTCCATTGCCATTTTTACTCCTCCTGTTGAATAGGTTTCTTACTCTAAGCCTATCCAACTTTGTGGTCAAAAACAACTGATAGCATTATGAAACGCGGTCACCAGCATCAAATACTACTCTGGCAACAAAAGCTGCCGGTATCACATAACCAATTAACGCTTCCAATACGGCAATTAGCCTGCCTATTCCAACAGGACTGATATCTCCATACCCAACAGAAAAAAGAGTTACCGCACTAAAATAAAAACCCGTCTCCAGTCTCTCGAGGAAACCAGTTTCCATATAGTCAGTGCCGTCCATTAAAACCACCAGCCCATGTAAATCAAGCCATATATATATAAGGCCAAACCCAATCATAATCGTTGCATACAAACTTATTAGATAAAGGAAATTCTCCACAGAAACCCATCTTCCCTTTATCTTGGCGGATGAAAAAAGAGTCTGGAGACTCATGATCATGCACAGCACGATTAAAATCAGCGATAAATAAAATGCCATACTGCACCTCATTTCGAAATGCTTATCAATTCATTTATACGCTTATGGCCAATCCTATATGACAGCCTGTCTCTGAAACGTCTTTCTGCTAATAGTCAGAATTTCTTCCCATAAAAAAAGCCAGGGATTTAACCCGGCTTTAATTACCCGCACCACGATAACGCTTAACACCTGAATTCCAAGTCAGAATCGAAATGCCAAAGAATACTATACCGATTACAGGCGTTAAAAAGGAATACAAAAACCATTCCTCTTTCCCTAAAAAGTATGAAGCTGGATATACACCAACAAAGGCAAACGGAAGCACCCAGGTTAGGACGAATCGTATGACACTATTATAAATATCAACTGGATACCTTCCATAATTCCCGATGTTGTACATCATCGGCATGATGGATGTTCTGGCATCCGCCCAAAAGCTGATGCAGGCAATCATGACAAAGATGCCTCCGTACACAAGCATTCCACCTATCACAAATAAGAAGAATAAGAAGGGATCTGTCCAGGATATCTCTAAACCAAGACTGTTTCCGGCGTAAATCATAACCGCAATTCCAGTAACAGCCCCAAAAAGAGATTCAAGTTCCATCCGTTCTAAAACGATTTGGAACAGACTATGGATCGGCCGGGTTAAAATCCTATCAAGTTCTCCTTTTACAATATACCTCTCATTAAAATCCCAAATATTAAAGAAAGATGAAAACAATGCATAGGGAACAAGGAAAAATCCGTAAATAAAGATAATTTCATCCCTTGTCCATCCCCCAAGAAGATTTGTATGGCCAAAGACGACTATGATAAAAATTAAATTGACTGCCTGAAATAATAGATCTGAAAAGATCTCAACAAATAAATCTGCACGGTACTGCATTCTTGTTTTCATGTATTGGGCAACATATTGAAAGAAAATGGCTATATAAAACATCTGTCACCCTCCTTGAATAATGAGCTGCTTTTTCGCTATGATCCACAGAACTTGAATTGGCATTATCAGAATAAGAACCCAGACCCCCTGCATAATGATAGCCTGGATAGCTTCATTATTTGAAAAGCTATTTGTAAAGATCATGCTCGGCACATAGCTAATACCCTGAAAGGGCAGAAATCTTAATATATCCTGTGCCCAGACCGGAAAAAAGCTGATGGGAATCAGAAGACCGGAAAAGAGATCAATCACAACTCTTTTCGCCCGGATAAGCCCAGTATTATTATATAAGAAGAAAGTGGTAATGCCTGTCAGCAAATTAATTTGCGTATTAATAAGAAAACTTAATAAAATCGATACCGCAAAGAAAAGCCAGGTAGTCCAATCCGCAGAAAATTGGAGCGGAAAAATGAACGAGACAATTGCCATTCCCGGAACCGAGAAAAAGAAGAGACGGAATATTCCTTCTCCCAATCCCTGCATCGTTTTCATGCCCAAATAATTATATGGGCGGATCAGTTCCACTGCTACTTTCCCTTCTTTAATCTCAGCAGCCATTTCCCTGTCTATATTATTAAAATAAAATGCCCTTGCCATCCACGCTACAGCCACATATGTCGACATCTGGATCACAGACATTCCCTCAATCGCATCTTTTTCTCCATAAATAGCGCTCCACAAGAAATAGTAAGCACCAATATTAATGCTGTATATCAGAATGCCCGTATAGTAATTCGTTCGGTAGGCAAGCATCATCAAAAAGCGGATCCGAATCATTTCTATATACTTATCCATAGGAATACCCCCGGATAAAAATAAATCCTTCCATTACGATATCCCCCGGTCATAAATATTTCTTATAATTTCTTCTGTTGAAGTTTCTTTAATATTGATATCTTTCACTTTCAAATCCGCCACCACTTTTGCGATCAACAAGGAAATCAGTTCATCATTATCCTCTGTAAAGGCCGTAAAGATCGCTTCTTTATCATCCTTTTCCCATTTTACTTCCGATGAAGCCGTAATTTTGTTTAAGTCGCTAAGATCCACTTCTTCAAGAAATTGAAATTCTATCTCCTTCCCTTCTCCCCATTTTTCCTTCAGGCTTTTTAATGTTCCATCATAAATGATTTTCCCGTCATCTAACATAACCACTCGTTCGCATAACGCCTCAATATCCGACAGATCATGAGTAGTCAGCAGAATGGTTGTATTATATTTTTCATTAATTTCTTTTAAAAACTCCCTGATTTTTAATTTAACAAGCACATCAAGCCCAATTGTCGGCTCATCCAGAAACAGCAGCGGCGGATTATGGATGAGTGCTGCTGCCAGTTCACACCTCATTCTCTGCCCGAGTGAAAGCTTCCGGACCGGCTTATCCAGCAGCGGTTCAATATCTAAGGTTTTGATGACATGCGCCATATGGCTGTCGTATTGCTCATCAGTAACTTTGTACACCTTCTTAAGCAGCCTGAAGGATTCCTGTACAGCAATATCCCACCAAAGCTGAGATCTCTGGCCGAAGACAACTCCAATCGTGCTGACGAATTTTTCACGGTCTTTATGAGGATTCATTCCATTCACAATCACTTCACCGCTGGTTGGGGTTAGAATCCCAGTCAGCATTTTTATGGTGGTTGATTTCCCCGCTCCGTTTTCACCAATATACCCAACCATCTCCCCTTGCTTTACATTAAAACTGATATTGTTAACCGCTGGCACAATTTTATAATTCCTAGTAAGCAAATCACGGAAAGCACCTTTTAATCCTGAGCGGCTTGAATAAGCTTTAAACTCCTTCTTTAAGTTCCGTACTGTTATTGCATCATTCATCATTATTCCTCCTGCCAATTAATGCCCTAATGAAACAGTTTAGACAAACAGCGCTTTCTTCACAACTAGATTGCTCTATTTCCGCTTTCTAAAATACAGAATAGTCCGCCTTCCCCTTAGATTGGACGATGCCCCTTCCAAACATGTTAAAATAATGATGAACGTATAATTGGATTTTATCAGGAGGATTAACATGCAATTTACTAATTCTGAACGGCTGCATAAACAGGCTTTAGAACATATTGTCGGCGGGGTGAACAGTCCTTCCCGCTCTTATAAAGCAGTTGGCGGCGGCTCGCCGGTTGCAATGGAACGTGCACAGGGCGCTTATTTCTGGGACGTGGACGGCAATCAATATATTGATTATCTGGCTGCATACGGTCCCATCATTACCGGGCATGCCCACCCCCATATTACAGAAGCTATAAAAACAGCAGCTGAGCGCGGAGTATTATATGGAACTCCTACACCTCATGAAGTAAAGTTCGCCGAAATGCTAAAAGAAGCAATGCCTAATTTGGATAAAGTCCGCTTTGTGAACTCAGGAACTGAAGCGGTCATGACCACCATACGTGTTGCAAGAGCCTATACGGGCAGAGACAAAATTATTAAGTTTGCAGGCTGCTATCACGGCCATTCCGATCTTGTACTGGTTGCTGCAGGTTCAGGGCCGTCAACACTTGGAACCCCTGACTCTGCCGGGGTTCCAAAGAGCATTGCCCAGGAAGTGATTACAGTTCCTTTCAATGAAATCGAACCATATAAGGAAGCGCTGGAAAAATGGGGCGGCCAAATCGCTGCCGTCCTGGTTGAACCAATTGTCGGCAACTTTGGAATTGTTGAACCCGAGCCAGGGTTTTTAGAACAGGTTAACGAATTAACACATGCAGCCGGTGCACTAGTCATTTATGATGAAGTTATCACAGCTTTCCGGTTTATGTATGGCGGTGCCCAGGATCTGTTAGGCGTAAAACCTGACTTGACAGCTATGGGGAAAATCATAGGAGGCGGTCTTCCAATCGGTGCATATGGCGGGAAGCAGGAAATCATGGAAACAGTTGCTCCGTTAGGTCCTGCATATCAAGCCGGTACAATGGCTGGTAATCCAGCTTCAATTCTGTCTGGAATTGCATGTCTCGAAGTTTTGAAGCAGCCAGGTGTCTATGAATATCTGGACCAGCTTGGCGAATTGCTTGAAAAAGGCATTAGCGCAGCTGCCGAAGAACATAACATTCCAATTACAATTAACCGATTAAAAGGTGCCCTGACAATCTACTTTACGGAAGAAAAAGTTGTAAATTATGAGCAGGCAGAAAATACAGATGGAGAAATGTTTGCAAAGTTCTTCAAGCTGATGCTCAACCAGGGAATAAACCTCGCACCATCAAAATATGAAGCATGGTTTATGACAATCGCGCATACCGAGGAAGATATCCACGCAACGATTCACGCTGTACAAAACGCATTTCAGCAATTAAAAGGCGAATAAATATTCATATTTTTATACATTAACGGAAGCAGAAATGCTTCCGTTTTCTTTAACTCCACTAATGAAAACGTTTACAAACAAGGGGATTATTTATACATAAACCAATGTCCCAGTATAAATCATATCCAACTTTTTGTATAAATAATTGATTTCTGAAAATTCATATGATATGATGGGAGAAATCTTTTGTGTAAGAGCGGATTACGCTGACATAGAGAGTTTAATTTATTATTAGCCTGTCCCGAATAATCGAACTATTCATTCAATAAATGCTTATGCATTTATCCTTTCAAAGCAAGATTAACTTTGCAGCAGCCTCATTTAAAACCCGTAAACATTAAATTTTTATAGATTACTATTTTTCAGGAGGTGAACGGCTTTAAGGCACAGCCTTATTTTCAGCCGAATTTTATGACATTACAGCAATGGAGTCCTTCACTTTTTAAAGAGTTTCACCGTCAGGAGCACGATGCTTGCGGCATTGTTTCTGCAATGGAGAAACAGAAAGTCCCAACCCGCGAAAATATTTTCAGCTGTATCAACGCACTTGTTACGATGAATCACCGTGCCGGTTTTATTAATGGAGAAGGCGACGGTGTAGGGATTCATATTGATATCCCAAGAGAGCTATGGAAAGAAAAGTTAAAGGAAGCAGGAGCAGATTCTAAAGCAGCAGACAAGGAAGGATTTGTCGTTGGACATGTGTTTATGTCCAGAAAGCAGGATACGGAATCACTTAAAGCCATATTGCTGCAAAAGCTTGCTGACGCAAATCTAATGGTTATTTATGCATCTGACGAAGTAACCGAGTCCTCAGCTTTAGGTCCCATTGCCATCCAGGAAAATCCTGTATTCTGGCAGTTTGCCTGTTTAGCAGAGGAGAATGGCGGAGAGCTTTCCAAAAAGCTGTTTGAATTAATTGTTGACTTTGAAGAAGACGAACATGTTCATGTCGCTTCCCTTAGCCAGCATCATGCTGTATACAAAGTAATGGGAGCGGGAGACATTCTGCCTAAATACTATCATGATTTAGCGAGCCCGCTTGTTGCGTCAACAATGACGCTTGGGCACAATCGCTATTCCACTAACACATTATCAAGCTTTTTCCGCGTACAGCCTTTTAGTGTGTTAGGACATAACGGAGAAATCAACACGATTGCCAAGCTTAGGGATGAAGCCAAAATGGTTGGCGTTCCGCTTGTAAAAGACGGCAGTGATTCTCAGGATTTGAGCAGAACACTTGAAACGTTTATCTGCAGGGATGGATTTACCCTGTTTGAAGCAATGGATGTTATGTTCCCGCCTATCGTGAATGAAATTAAATCATACCCTGATCACCTTCAGGATATGTACGCCTATATCCGTGAAGCATGGGGACATTTTGCTCAAGGTCCAGCAGGAATTATTTCCCGATTTGCCGATGAGGCTGTTTTCAGTGTCGATGCGCTGGGTCTCCGCCCGCTTTGGATGCTGGAAACTGAAAGTTCTTATCTGTTCTCTTCTGAGCCTGGTATCATCTCATCCAGTGAATATGTAAATGAACCTAAGCCGCTTTCACCGGGTGAAAAAGTTGGTTTAAAATGGGACGGAGATACACTTGCCGTATACGAACACAGCCATTATCAGGCTGAAGTTTTTGACAGATTTTCAAAGAGAGTGAACTCTGATAACTTCCGGATTCGCCTGCAATCTCCTAAACTGGAGAAAACCATCTCTGTAAACTATCCGGATAAGATTCATAACGGGCAGTATAAAGCTTTCGGCTGGGAGAGAGACCATGTCCAGCTGGTAGAACAAATGGCAGAAAAAGGAGCGGAGCCAATTCGGTCCCTTGGACACGACTCCCCTTTAGCAGCATTAAATCCTCAGCGGAAAAACATCGCAGATTTTATTAAGGAAAGTGTTGCTGTTGTTACAAACCCTGCCATTGACCGTGACCGGGAAACTGAGCATTTCTCAACCCGCACGATTATTGGCCAGCGTCCTTCTTTATTTGAAAAACAGGAGCCAGGGGCCGTAATTGAATTACAGACTCCTATTTTGATAGAAGGCAAAGCAGGCTATGATTGTTCCGATGAACTAAATCAGCCGAGCTACGACCAGGTAACCTGCTTCTATCAAGAACAAAAACTGATTTCTTATTTGTCTACCACATTTACGAAAGATGAAACGGTAAAAGAAGCTTTAGACCGTTTATCAGCAGAAGCAGTTGATGCTGTCAAAAATGGCAAAACCCTGCTTGTACTAGACGACGCCAATGCTCATCTGGAGGATGCTTACTGGATTGATCCGCACCTGGCGGTCTCTGCAATCGATCAAGCTCTTGTAAAAGAGGCTATGCGCCGTGAATGTTCCCTATTGCTGCGCTCAGCATCAATCAGATCGCTTCATGATATCATCACAGCATTCGGTTTAGGCGCTGATATTATAAGTCCTTATTATATGTTTATGACAGTTCTTGGCGAATCTGAAACACCGCTGAAGAATTTATACTCAGCTCTGACTAAAGGACTTGAAAAAGTCATTTCAACAATCGGCATTCATGAATTAAGAGGCTATGGACGTTTATTCTCTGCCATTGGTCTTCACGAAGAATTAGCCGAATACCTGAATATAGTAAACTTCTTCGGATCTAAAGAGCTTTCATTTAGCTTTAGCGCTTTAAAAGAAGATGCATTTGCAAGAGCAGAAGATTACCAGAATGAAAAAGAGCGGATCGGAAAAACATTCAGCCTTTTCCCTCGCATCTGGAAAGCGATCGGCGAAGTTGCCTCCACTGGTGACTACAATGCATATAAGGAAAAAATCACAGAACAGGAAGACCAGAATCCAACAACAATCCGTCATTTAACCGGATTTAAGGAAACTGCTTCTCATCTAAACCCTGAGGATATCAGCTTAAATGTGGGCGAGCATGACCTGCCATTTGTCATCTCCTCCATGTCCTTTGGGTCTCAGAATGAAACAGCCTTCAGAGCCTATGCTGAAGGTGCTGACCGCTTGAACATGGTCAGCCTGAACGGCGAAGGCGGAGAAATCAAGGATATGCTTGGAAAATATCCGAGAACCCGCGGACAGCAGGTAGCATCAGGACGATTTGGTGTTAATGCCGAGCTCCTTAATTCATCCAACCTGCTGGAAATAAAAATAGGCCAGGGTGCAAAGCCTGGTGAAGGAGGCCACCTTCCCGGTTCCAAGGTAACTGCAAAAATTGCTGAAGCACGTAATGCAACAATTGGATCGGATTTGATTTCACCTTCGAACAATCATGACATCTACTCGATTGAAGATTTGGCACAGATGATTCACGAGCTTAAAACAGCCAATGACAAAGCTAAAGTTGCTGTAAAGGTGCCAGTTGTGCCGAATATTGGAACCATCGCAGTCGGAATTGCAAAAGCTGGCGCCGATATTATCACACTGAGCGGTTTTGACGGAGGTACAGGTGCAGCAAGAATTCATGCCTTGCAGCACGTAGGTCTTCCGGTTGAAATTGGTGTTAAGGCAGCCCACAATGCCCTGCTGGAAGCAGGAATCCGCGATAATGTGGAGCTTTGGGCTGATGGAGGAATCAAGAGTGCAGCAGACGTATTAAAGGTTATGCTGCTAGGTGCTAACCGTGTAGGCTTTGGTACACTTTCCATGCTTGCTATCGGCTGTACGACATGCCGCGGCTGCCATCTTGATACTTGCCATGTCGGTATTGCAACACAAATTGATTCAGAAGCCCAAGCAAAGGAACATGGTTTAAGAAGGTTTGTTCCACGTCAATTTGACCTTGCTGTCCAGGGCATCATGAACCTGTTTACTGCTTTTGGCAACGAACTGAAAGCATTGGCAGCTTCAATTGGTGTAAAAAACCTGCAGGATGCAGTAGGGCGTTCTGACCTGCTTGTACAGATTAAGGGCCAGGATCAGCTTGATCTGACTCACCTTCTGAAAACACTTGAAATCGGCCAATTCTCTGTTCAGGAAACACCTGAAGCCCTGCAGGAAGCCCAGCTGCAAGTAGCTGTTGGAGCAGAGTATCTGGACGCAAGTGTGGAAGAATTACATCAGTCACGTGAGTTCCATAGCATCACTTCCGAGCAGCGAGTACTGGGAAGCCGAGTGTCCTGCCACCGTGTAAGAGACAGACTCGACGGTTCTTATAAAACTCTTCCGCAAGTTGACTTGAAATACAAAGGCGGATCCATCCCGGGCAACGGCCTTGGAGCTTACAACAGCTTCGGCATCAACATCGAAGTTGCTGGAGGAGCACAGGATGGCATCGGAAAAACTTCTTTCGGCGGACAAATCAAAATCTTTAAAGCAAAAGGCAAGAATGGCAAGTTTTATAATGGCTCTGTTGGTAAAGGCTTTGGTTATGGCGCTCAGCAAGGTTTGCTTGTGGCTCAAGGAAACGCTGACGCCCGTGCCGGAATCAGATTATCTGGAGCAGATATGATTATCGGCGGCCTGCTGGAAAAGCCGCTGCCGGAAAAGGAATACGGCAATATCGGTTCAAATGCGAATATTAAAGGATTTGCCTTTGAGTATATGACTAATGGCCGAGGCCTAGTCCTGGGAGATGCTGGTCCATGGATCTGCGCAGGAATGACAGGCGGTGTTGTTTACTTAAGACACCAGCCGGAAATGGGCTTAACAAAAGAAGCCATCCAGCGCAGAATTGCCAAGGGAGCAAAAGTCTCTGTTACTTCTCTTTCAGATAAAGGAAAGGAAGATGTAAAAGATCTGCTCGGCCAATACGTTGCATTGTTGAAAGATCAAGGCCAGGAAGAGGAAGCTTTAAAGCTTGCTTCCCTTCTTAATCATCCAGAAGACCACTTCGTTCAGGTCATTCCAGTCAAAGAACAAGCAGATCCTTCTGTTTCCACAGAGTGATGTTCTGTACCAATCAAGCCCCATCCGTTTCTGCGGATGGGGCTTTTAGTTTTAGTTTGGCTTCTTTATTCTGTTTTGGCTCCTGGCTGCCCAGCGGCACGATTCCGACACTTAAGTACCCCTCCTGTTTCCTGGCTTCGCCCTGCGGCACTTTTATCCGTTTTCTTGAACTTTTCACTTCATTTGGGGACTCATATCTTTTTTAATAACTTTTAATAAAAATTTCATGAAAATGCCCCTTGAACTTCTTTCCATATCCCTGTATAGTACAATATTGTTTAATAATGAGCAAAACCGTTTAAAGTATTTATAATTACTGTAATTACGATTTAATTCAACTTGCTTTTTAATGAACCACAAGATAAAAAATCTTAATGAAAGAAAGGACATTTATTGTATGAAACTTGGCGCCCGCATACTTAAGACGGGGATCGCAATCATTCTGGCTCTTTTTTTATCGGAACTCTTTCATCTGCCTGCTCCTATCTTTGCAGGAATTGCAGCTATCTTTGCCGTTCAGCCGACTATTTACAGATCTTATCTATCTATTGTTGAACAGATCCAGGGTAATGCGATCGGTGCATTAATTGCCGTGATATTCGTGCTATTATTCGGCAACGATGTCTTCATTATTGGTCTGGCAGCTATTATTGTTATCACGATCAATCTAAAGCTTAAAATCGAAAACACTATTGGACTGTCACTTGTAACCCTGATTGCCATTATGGAAACACCGGGCGATACCTTTTTGCAGTTTGCACTTATTCGTTTTTCAACCATTATGCTTGGTGTATTATCGGCTTTTATCGTTAACCTTGTATTTCTTCCTCCTAAATATGAGAATAAGCTTTATTTTAAAATATCCAATAGCACAGAGGAAATTACTAAATGGATCAGGCTAAATATACGGCATGCGTCTGAACACAAGCTGCTCAAAAACGATATTGATAAAATGAAAGAAAGCAATGTGAAGCTTGATCAGCTGTACTTGATGTATAAAGAGGAAAGAAATTATTTTAAACGCAATGATCAGGTTAAGTCCAGAAAACTCGTTATTTATAGGCAAATGATCTCGACTGTTAAACGCTCGCTGGAAACGTTAAAAAAGCTTCACCGCTATGAAAATGATCTGCAGCAAATGCCAGAGGAATTTCAGCATGCAGTTCAGCAGCAGCTTGATATCCTTATCCATTATCATGAACACGTCATGCTTAAATTTATTGGGAAAGTTCGACCGAATGTAGTTTTTGAGGAAGGCGACTTCAGCCTGAGCAGAAAGGAACTGGTGAACCTTTTCCTGGCTCAGCAAAAAGGGTATGAGCATGATGAAGAGTCCATTCTCCCGCATATCATGCAAGTTGTATCAGCTATTGTTGATTACGATGAACATGTGGAACACCTTGATAAACTTATATCCAGTTTTCAGGCATATCATAAAGAGGAAAATGAGGTTTCAATACCGGAGAACTCCGAATAGACCGGAGGAAAACTAACATTCATAGGAAAAAGCAGCTGATTTCAGCTGCTTTTTTGTTAATTCTTCATTCTTGGATCAAGTGCATCCCTTAATCCATCACCCATTAAGTTAAAACCTAGAACCGTAAGCATAATCGCAAGCCCAGGGAAAATCATCGTCCATGGAGCCTGTATTAGATATGCCTTAGCATCAGAGAGCATTTTTCCCCATTCAGGATTAGGCGCCTCTGCACCGAGGCCAAGGAATCCAAGGGCAGCACATTCAATGATTGCTGTTGCGATGGCAAGTGTTCCCTGTACAATAATCGGAGCCATGCTATTTGGCAGCACATGCCTGAAGAGAATCCGGCTGTTGCTCATTCCGATCGCTTTTGCGGCCATTATATATTCCTCCTGTTTTACACTCAGCACCCTTGAACGGATAAGTCTGCCAAAGTTAGGAATATTGATTACCGCAATGGCAATCAGGGCATTTCTCAATGATGGGCCAAGCACTGCCACAATCGCAATGGCCAGCAAAATACTTGGGAAAGCAAGCATGATATCAAAAATACGGGAGATAATCGTATCAACCCATTTGCCATAATATCCTGCCACTACACCTAAAAGGCAGCCAACTACAATAGATCCGATTACGGCCAGAAACCCGACCCATAAGGAGATCCTTGCCCCATAAACAACCCTTGAGAAGATATCCCTGCCGAAGTCATCCGTTCCAAACCAATGCTCGCCTGATGGTGCCTGAAGCCTTTTTGACAGCATTTGCTCATTAATTCCCTGCGGAGCAATAAGCGGTGCAAATACGGCCAGAAGAATGAAGAATAATACAATAATGGTGCCGATTAAAGCCAGTTTATTTTTTCTAAAGCTCCTCCATGCTTCCACCCAGGGGGAAACTGCTTTTTCTTCAGCTGGCATAATAGGCGGCTGAAGGTCTTTTTGTGTTGAAAGTTCCAAGTCCGTTCCCCCTCCTTAATTATATTTAATGCGCGGATCGATTGCTGCATACAGCAAGTCCACAATTAGATTGATCATGACAAAGATAAATGCAATGACAAGTATGCCTGACTGGATAACAGGATAGTCACGATAATTGATAGCCTCATAAATATAACGTCCGATTCCCGGCCAGCTGAAAATCGTCTCTGTTAAAATAGCTCCTCCAAGCAATAATCCCATTTGAAGACCGATAATCGTTAGAACTGGAATGATGGCATTCTTTAATGAGTGCTTATAAACGACCCAGAACATTCTTAAGCCTTTTGCCCTCGCCGTCCTGACAAAATCAGATCTCATTACTTCAAGCATCGTAGAACGTGTAATTCTCGCAATGATCGCCATTGGAATTGTTGCCAGGGCAAATGCCGGCAGAATCAAGTGTCTGATAACATCCCAGAATTGATCCATTCTTCCCTGCAGGAGGGTATCAATCATATATATGTTCGTAATGGCCGTAATCGGATTTCTTACTTCTTCTCTTCCCGATGTAGGAAGCCAGTCCAGCTTAATGGCAAATGCCCACTGCTCCATTAAACCAAGCCAGAAGATTGGCATGGAAACACCAATAAGCGCAAGTACCATTGCCACATAATCGAACCAGGAATTCTGATACCATGCACTGATGATTCCGGCATTCACACCGATAAAAACAGCGATTAACATGGCAACGAATGTAAGTTCAATTGTTGCAGCCAGATACGGCCAAATTTCCTGGCTTATTTCTGTTTTAGTACGGAGTGATTCTCCAAGATCCCCCGTAAAAAGCCCGCCAAGGTATGTAAAATATTGAAGGTACCAAGGCTGATCAAGCCCCAGCTGCTTCGTTAATTCCTCTACTGCTTCTTTTGTTGCCAATTGTCCTAAGATAATCTGTGCTGGATCACCAGGAATTGCCCGAATCATAAAAAAGACGATAAGGGAGAGCCCCAGAAGAACAGGAATAAGGGAAAACAAACGTTTTAGTGTATAAGACAGCATTGTCATTTCACCTCTCTTGAAGGTTGTCTAGATTTGTTGGAATAGAAAAGGGAGCTACAGAACTGTACTCCCTTTTCCTTGAATATAAGAAGTATACTTATCTCACTCGAAGCCTCTTATTTAAATTCTACAGTTGCGAGTAAATCAGAGCCTGTTGGGTGCGGCTTGAAGCCTGTGATATCAGCCTTGCCCGCAAGGATTGGTCTTGAGTGAACAAGCGGAATCCACGGAGCATCTTCTTTGATCAGAACCTGAGCCTGTTTGTAAAGTTCTTCACGCTCTGCCTGGTCTGCACTAGCCTGGGCTTTTACAAGCAATTCATGCACTTCAGGGTTCTGGTAGTAAGAGTAGTTGTTAGAACCGATGCTGTCCTGGTCAAGAAGTACATATAGGAAGTTATCAGCATCCCCATTGTCGCCAGTCCATCCTAATAGGAAGGTGTCAGCTTCACCATTCTTGGCTTTATCCAGGTAAGTACCCCACTCATAAGTGACGATTTTTGCTTTAACACCAATTGCATCAAAATTGGCTTGAAGTGCCTCAGCAACTTTTTGTCCATCCGGCATATATGGTCTAGGAACCGGCATCGCCCATAGTTCCATTTCAAAACCATCAGCATATCCCGCTTCTTTTAAAAGCTCCTTAGCTTTTTCAGGATCATACTCATAATCTTTAACGTCATCATTGTAACCCGCTACAACTGAAGGCATTGGGTTTTTCGCTGGCTCAGCTGCACCAGCATAGAAAGCATCAATTAGAGCTTGCTTATCAACAGCATAGTTCAATGCCTGGCGGACCTTCTTATCTTTTAATGGTCCGCGGGTGCTTGTCAATCCAAGGTAAGCAACGTTTAATGATGGACGTTCAAAAGTCTGAAGGTCCGGGTTTCCTTCGATTTGGCCAACATCACTGAAGTTAACACCATCGATTAAGTCTACTTCGCCTGTAGCCAAAGCGTTCAGGCGGGCAGAGTTTTCAGGAATGACACGGAAGATAACCTGATCAAGCTTTGGAAGGCCTTCCTGCCAATATTCCTCATTTTTTACAAGTGTGATGCGGTCGTTGGCTTTGTATTCTTTGAATACAAATGGACCTGTACCAACCGGGTTGTGAAGGAATTTATCACCGTGTTTTTCAATCGCATCCGGGCTTGCAATTCCAAATGGAGACATTGCAAGGTTCTTTAAGAATGGTGCGATTGGCTTGTTTAAAATAAATTCAACTGTGTAATCGTCTACAGCTTTAACTTCAGAGATTTTATCTCCAAACTGTGAGTTATAGTAATAGAATTGCTCAGCGCTTCCCGCTTTCCATCTTTCAAAGTTGAAGACAACCGCTTCAGCATTGAAATCGGTTCCATCGTGGAACTTAACACCTTCTCGAAGCTTCAATGTATGCTTTAGCCCATCTTCACTTGAATCCCATTCAGTAGCAAGGCCAGGCTGAATTTCTGTATCCTGCTCACCAAATTCAATCAAAGTTTCATAGATGTTTTTTGTAACTTTAAAAGATTCACCTTCTGTTGTGATTGCGGGATCAAGCGAAGTAGAGTCACCGCCGCGGCCAAATACTAATGTGCCGCCTGAAGACGTTTCTTCTGTATCTGTACCTTTCTCATTATCCTTTTCGTCTTTCGTTCCGCTGCTTGAGTTGCTGCTGCAGCCGGCCAGAGCCAGTGACAGAAGCAAAGCTGCAACAAGGAACCAAATGCCATTGCGCTTTTTCATTGTTTTCCCCCTTTTTTCTTGCCGGTATCGGCTATTAACCTATTTATCATCCATGCAGTTCTGCCACTTTTAGAGCTCAGCTATAAAGATGGCAGGCAGCAAAGTGACCTGGTTCTATTTCCTTCAGCTGTGGCCTCTCTGTTTTGCAGACCTCCATGCATTCTTTGCATCTTGTATGGAATGCACATCCAGCTGGCGGATTCTGCGGACTTGGAATGTCCCCAGTTAATAGCTCCCTGTCTTTCTTTAAAGTCGGATCAGGGATGGGAACTGCACCAAGCAAAGCCTTTGTATACGGATGCAGCGGTTTATCGTAGAGCTGGTCAGATGTTGTGATTTCTACTAATCTTCCAAGATACATAACACCGACTCTATCACTGATATGTTTAACTACCCCGAGATCATGGGCAATGAATATATACGTCAGCTGGAAATCCTTTTGCAGATCTTCCAGCAGGTTGAGCACCTGTGATTGAATGGATACATCAAGAGCTGAAACAGGCTCATCTGCAATGATCAGCTTTGGCTTGGTCATCAATGCTCTTGCAATACCAATCCTCTGCCTTTGGCCGCCACTGAATTGATGCGGATAGCGTTTGGCATGGTAGCTGCTGAGGCCGACAACCTCCAGCATCTCCCTTACCCTCTTTTTACGCTCTTCTTTATTACCGATGCCATGGACAATGAGAGGTTCCTCCAAAATCTGCTCAACTGTATGGCGCGGATTTAAGGAAGCAAAAGGATCCTGGAATACCATCTGCATTTCCTTTCTCATTTTGCGCATTTCCGCCGAGTTAAGGGCAGTCAGATCCTTTCCTTCAAAAACTACTTTTCCCTCTGTTGGTTCTATCAGGCGCATCAGCATTCTGCCTGTAGTTGATTTGCCGCATCCTGATTCACCAACCAATCCAAGCGTTTCCCCTTTATTGACGAAGAAGCTGATATCGTCAACTGCTTTCACATCGCCTAGTTTTTTTCCAAACAGGCCGCCGGATACTGGAAAATACTTTTTTAACTGATTAACTTCCAACAGCACTTCGGTCATTAATGACACCCCCAGACTCATGCAGAAAACAGCGCACCGTATGCTGCTCTGCTTTTTCGACATTGTAAAGCGGAGGACTTTCCGTCATGCAGCGGTCATGGACAAATTCACAGCGCGCTGCAAAACGGCATCCAGTCTTGATGGAGCCCGGTTTTGGGACATTTCCCGGTATGGAATATAGACGCTCCTTCTTTTCTCTTACATCAGGAACGGATTGAAGAAGTCCCTGGGTATAAGGGTGTTTTGGGTTCTTGAATATCTCTTCTACCGTAGCCTCTTCCACTATTTTCCCGGCATACATAACAATTACCCGTTCACAGACTTCAGCTACTACCCCTAAATCATGAGTGATCATAATAATGGCTGTATCCAGTTTTTCATTTAGATCCTTCATTAAAGATAGAATCTGGGCCTGAATTGTAACGTCCAAAGCGGTCGTCGGCTCATCCGCAATCAAAAGGCGCGGATGGCAGGACAAAGCCATGGCAATCATTACCCTTTGCCTCATTCCCCCCGACAGCTGATGGGGATATTCCTTCATAATCTGCTCTGCCCTTGGCAGTCCAACAAGCTTCAGCATTTCAACTGCCTGCTGGCTCGCGGTCTTCTTTTTTAATTTTTTATGTAATTTGATTCCTTCTACCAGCTGATCTCCAATTGTAAATAACGGATTTAATGAAGTCATCGGCTCCTGGAAAATCATAGCCACTTCATTGCCTCTTATTTCACGCATTCTTCTTTCTGATGCATTAACAAGATCTTCTCCATCCAAGAGAATTTCACCGCCCACAATCTTTCCGGGGGGCTGTGGGATCAGCTTCATAATGGAGAGAGATGTAACACTCTTTCCGCAGCCCGATTCACCTACAATTCCAAGAACTTCACCCTTGTGAACCGAGAAGCTGATATCGTCCACGGCGGGAACTTCTCCATCTGATGAAAAAAAGGAAGTCCTCAGCTGCTTTACATCTAATACTGGAGCTTGAGTCACACGGATACTCCTTTCTTGATCGTCCTTTTCTATGAAATGGGACATTTTTAACATTTTTAGACCTTAGGTCACTATCTTTTTTTCATTCTATAAAAAAAGATTGGTTAAGTCTACTCATTTTTCTAAATTATTTAAATATAGTAAACATTATATATTTTTAGATATGATTTTGTAAGTAATATCCTACTAATATTTATGAAAAAGATGGAGATTAATTACCTTTATTTGCTGGCAGCTGTTTTAACACTATAGTAATTTAACGCATTGCTATAAAAAAGTGCACAACAAAGCCGGCCCTGTAATAGAGCCGGCTCCTAAACCTAATTTTCAAGCTGCTGAACCTGAAAAAGCTTATAATAATTACCCTGGTTTTTCATTAATTCTTCATGGCTTCCCGCTTCAGAAATTTCACCATGCTCTATCAGGATAATTCTATCCGCATGAGTGATGGTGGAAAGGCGATGAGCCACGATAAAAGTCGTGCGGTCTTTAGCCAATTTTTCCAATGCTTCCTGTATAAGATGTTCACTCTCTAAATCAAGGGCTGAAGTGGCTTCGTCCAGCACAAGGATCGGCGGGTTTTTCAAAAAAATTCTCGCAATGGCGATCCGCTGCTTTTGCCCACCCGAGAGTTTCACACCGCGCTCGCCTACCTTGGTATCATATCCTTCAGGCAAATTCATAATAAATTCGTGGGCATTGGCAGCCTTGGCAGCTTCTATTACTTCATCCTCCTTGGCATCGGGCTTGCCGAGAAGAATATTTGTTTTAACCGATTCGCTGAACAGAATATTATCCTGCAGCACCGTGCCAATTTTATCGCGAAGGCTCCTGACTTTAAACGAACGGATATCAGTGCCATCAAGCAGGATTCTGCCTTCGTTGACGTCATAAAAACGCGGAATCAGCCCTACTAATGAGGACTTCCCTCCTCCGCTCATCCCAACAAGGGCAATTGTCTCCCCTGCTGATACATCAAGATTTATTTCCTTTAATACCGGAGGCTCATTCTCATTGTAGGAAAAGCTCACTTCTTCAAATTGGATATGCCCTTTAACATTCTGGCATTGGATTGCATCAGGAGAGTCGTCTATATCATATTTCTCATCAATTAACTCGAATACACGATCCATGGATGCTATCGATTGAGTTAAGGTTGTTGATGAGTTAACAAGCCTTCTCAGCGGACCGTACAATCTATCTATATAAGCGACAAACGCCATCATAACACCGAGAGAAATTTCCCCCTGGATAACCTGATATCCTGAATAGCCAATTACTAAAAGCGGTGAAATATCTGTAATGGTGTTAACAACTGCAAATGCCTTTGCGTTCCACTTCGTATGGTCAATCGCTTTAGTCAGGAAATTTTTATTTTGCGCATCAAATTGGGTTTGCTCATAATCTTCAATTGCAAAGCTTTTAACAACTGCCATCCCCTGAACACGTTCATGCAGATAGCCCTGTACTTCTGCTAGGGCCTGTGAACGGGCCCTTGTCAGCTTTCTGAGGTTCCCAAAAAAGTATTTGACTGAGAAAGCATAGAATGGAAATAGAAGCAGAGACACAATCGTCAACGTAACATCCATATTCAGCATAATGACAACTGCAATTAAAATGGTTGCCACATCAAGCCATAAATTCATTAAACCGGTTACTACGAATGTTTTGGTTTGCTCAACATCATTTATAACCCTGGAGATTACTTCCCCTGTTCTTGTATTTGCATAGAATCGGAAGCTTAACTTTTGAATGTGAGTAAAAAGCTTATCCCGGATATCATATAGAATTTTGCTTGCCACCCATTGGGCAAAGTATTGGCGGTAATACTCAATTGGCGGACGGGCGATGACAAATAAAGCAATCATCACAGCCATAACCATTAAAAGTGTGCTGGTCTTATCGCTCTTGCTCAATGCCTCATTACCAATAATATCATCTATTACATACTTAATCAGAAGCGGAATCAAAAGTGGAATGGCAAATTTAATGATGCCTATTATAATGGTTCCGATAATCTGAAGCCGATACGGCTTTACGAATTTCAAATATCTCTTTATACTGTCCAACCGGATCGCTCCCCCTCTCTTCTTCATGCAGCTTTCTTTAATTTGGACTATCAGCCTATATTTCCAATTATTTTCTTAAACTTACCCCTAAACCTGGTAATCATGCAGATCTGAACAAAAATAAAAACCTGCTGACTCAAGGTCCAACAGGCGTTTTTTCGGCATTCAGCCATTTTTTAGCGTCTGTAAGTAAGATAACGTTCATACCATATATCAATAAAGTCGGGTGCAAAAGGACCTTTTCTCTGACGGATCCAATGGATGAGATTGTCAACATTCGATCTAAGGATGCTGTCAATTACATCGGGATAATTCATCTCCTGACGGTGCCGTTCATACTCATCTTCATCAAGCAGATTGAATGTCATGTCCGGATACACTTTAATATCCAGATCATAATCAATATACTTTAACGCTTCTCCGTCAAAAATAAATGGTGAACTGATATTGCAGTAATAATAAACACCATCTTCCCGAATCATTCCAATCACATTAAACCAGTGCTGTGAATGGAAATAACAAATGGCTGGCTCTCTTGTCACCCATGTTCTTCCGTCAGATTCTGTTACGATTGTCCGGTCATTTCCGCCAATCACTAAATTTTGTGTCCCTTTTAATACGGTTGTTTCCTCCCAGAC
This sequence comes from Cytobacillus oceanisediminis, assembly GCF_004366035.1. Lineage (GTDB taxonomy): Bacteria > Bacillota > Bacilli > Bacillales > Cytobacillaceae > Cytobacillus > Cytobacillus oceanisediminis_C. Next base: position 376,099 of record NZ_SOEE01000006.1, on the reverse strand, counting down.
GCGGTGGATATGCCCATTATGTTTATAGCTGTGTATTTGCATTGGTTCGCCTTCGATGGGTACCGCCATTTTTTTCCCCTACTTTCCATTCCGGAAGCTTTGCAACCTGAAAATACTTTTTTTGGCGCCATTTAATAGGCGTCCTCCCCTTCATGCCGGCGTTTAATGCACAGCATGACTCAATACTATCCAAAAGAAAAAGGCAACAAAGTACGATTCCTATTTTCTACTATTATAACGGTAAAAGGAAATTTTTAAAACAAAGAGCCATTGAAATGTATCAACGGCTTTTAAAAAAGGATATATAGCTGATTTTATAGGCATTGAAGAACAGATGGATTTAGGGAAGGATTGTTATTTTTAAACAGTTACATTTACTTCCTGATAGGAGCGGATGACCTCTTCGGTCTGTTCCTCAAATATACGATGAATTTCTTTCAGTTCTTCTTTCATCCTTGAAATCTCATACTGTACACTTTCAAGCTCGGTTTCCTGCTGAATTGCCTTCAATTCTTCTTCAATCTCTTGGCAGCGCTCCAATTCACTTTGAAGATAAAGAAGCTTTTCCATCGTTTTCATCTGTTCTGAAACTAAACTGTTAAAGTTCTCCATGTTTGTTTCACCGTCCCTATTATTTTTCCTATCTCTATATTTCGATGCACCTTTTTTTAACCCTTTGACTAGTTATGTTGACTTTATGGAAGTTTTGTCGAAGAGATGGCCAGAGATAAAAAATTGACTGGGGACTTTAATTCTAATCCGCACAAATAAGAAGAAACCGCCCTTTCCATTAAAGGCGGCTTCTTTCTTTAAATGTTATTAGCGGCTTTGTTTGCCGGCATTTTGACCTTTACGAGCTTCAGCTTGCTGGTTTTGCTGTCTTACTTCAGCAGCGTTTGTTTCGCTGGCAAATTCAGTTCCGAATTGGCCTTGTCCAGCAGATTGTGCGTTTTGTTGTCTCACTTCTTGAACGTTAGTTCCAGCTTGAGATTGGTTTGGTTGTTTAGCCATTATAATCACCTCCACGCTCATTAATTTAACCGAGAGCGGAGGAAACTATCCAACTTTTTTAAATACCAAAGATATCCATTTTTTTCATTAAACAAGCAGAGAAATACCACCATCCACAATAATCGTTTGACCGCGGATCATGCTGGATTCCTCACTTATCAAAAACATTACTGTATTAACCATATCTTCAATTTCCACCATACGCCCTGCAGGAGTTTTGGTCTTTGCTTCTTCGAGAAGCTCTGTACGGTTAGGGAAATGTTTTAGTGCTTCAGTATCAACTGCACCGCCTGAAACAGCGTTTACGACGATATTTTTGGGAGCCAATTCAATAGCCAAGTAACGTGTCAGTGCTTCTAATGCCGCCTTGGAAACCCCTACAGTCGTATAGTTTTCCAGATAGCGGATCGACCCCAGTGAGCTGATGCTTACTATTTTCCCGCCGCCGTTTTTTTCCATAAGCTTTGCAGCTTCCTGTCCGCAGAAAAGCAGAGCTTTGCTGTTAATATTCATCGTCCAGTCCCAATGGGATTCTTCGAGTTCCATTGCCGGGCGCAGTACACCGGATGCTGCATTGTTTACAAACACATCCAGCCTTCCAAATTCACGGTCAATCTCCTGGAAAAGCCCTTTAATTTTTTCTACGTCCCCTACGTTTGCTTTTACAACCAGGACTTTTCTTCCAAGTGCCTCGATTTCGGCTGCTGTTTCATTTGCAGCTGATTTACTGCGTGCGTAATTGATGACAATATCATAGCCTTCTTTGGCAAGCCTGATGGCCGTTGCCTTTCCAATTCCTCTGCTGCTTCCTGTTATCAGTGCTACTTTTTGTGTCATGATCCAGTTTCCTTTCTGTTATGTATTCCTGTTCCAAACTGTTTAAGGATTGTTATACCGGTAATTTAAAAATTGAGCTGTTCTCTCTAGTTTGTTGTATAGCCTAATAATAACGTCCGTTGATTTCCGCGAGGAGGAAGGAGAGCCTCCCGAAGAACATTTAATAAGCTACACCGAATGAACTCCGTACGAAGGAAATGCGTCAGCATTAGTGTCCTCCGCTTTAATCAACTCTGCATGTTAAACGTTGTTTGAATTTAACAGCAACAAACTATAAGGAAATAGCCTAAATAAAATCCCTTACCGATTTCATTTTAGCTTTTTCCATGTATATATGGCAATTCGAATTAAAACACTATCTTTAATCCAAATGAGGAAAGGAAGATGGCAAATGTTTGTCGGACGTGATATGACCGAGCTTTCTATGATGTCAAAATCGGACTGGAAGGAAAGTGAGCTTGCTTTTTACCATCATTCATTTCAGCAGATCATGCCTTATTTAAATGCTGAAGGGCAAACCATCCATAGGGAAATCATCGAAGAAATAGAAAACCGCGGCGGCTTGAAAAGGCAGGAAGCTGATTATACGCATGGAACTCGGGTAAGCTACGATTAATCATATAGAAAAAGGGGGGACGCCCCCTTCTCTATCCTCTGCTATCCAAATATTGCTTCCATATTTTCTGGTGGGAAACCGGAAAAGGAAATTCTTTAATTTCTTCAAGGCTGACTAATTTCAAATCGCTTTTTTCTTTTTCGAGTTTTATTATTTTTCCTTTATACACATTTATGTTCCATGTTAGATGGGAAAAAACGTGTTCAATCTGCCCAGTCATTTCCTGTATTTCCACTTTGGCGCCAAATTGTGTGCTGAACACATCTTTCATTTGGTCTTTATCGCTTACATAAGCAATATTGATTTCTGCCATCGGAAATTCCCAAAGATTAGCAAGAAGGCCTTTTCCAGGCCTTTTGTGTATCAAAATTCTTTCGTGATCATCTATGAGGACAGCTGCTGCTAATTGGACATTTCTTTGCTTCTTTGTTTTAGTTTTTACGGGCAGCTCATGCTGCGTTCCCTCGTAAAAAGCAGTACAATGCTCTCTCACCGGACATAATAAGCATGAAGGTGAAGTTGGTGTACAAATTAATGCTCCAAGCTCCATGAGGGCCTGATTGAAATAGGATGGATTTTCATGTGAAATTAATTTTCGGACGGAAGACTCAAAAATTTTCCTGGAAGAAGGCTTGGCGATATCATCCCAGATAGAGAGGATACGCGAAAGGACCCGCATGACATTGCCATCCACAGCCGGTTCCGGTATTCCGTAAGCAATACTGAGAATTGCTCCTGCTGTATAAGGTCCTACTCCTTTTAATGAAGAAATTTCTTTTGGTGTATCTGGAACTCTTCCGCCATATTTTTCATGAACTTCCCGGACAGCCGCCTGAAGGTTTCTTGCTCTTGAATAATAGCCCAAACCCTCCCAGGCTTTTAATACCTTTTCTTCATCTGCTTCAGAAAGATCCTTTATAGTCGGAAACTGTTCAATAAAGCGATGAAAATAAGGAATTACGGTATCCACCCGTGTCTGCTGAAGCATAATCTCGGAAACCCAAACCTTGTAAGGATCCTTGTCCTTTCTCCAGGGCAAATCCCTTTGCTCAGCTTCAAACCACCTGAGCAAATCATCTTGAAAACCATTTATATCAACTGATTCAATCGTATTTTGACTAATTTCTTTCAATTTTTAATCCTCCTGATGTTAAACAATCGGAAAATATGGGAATATATTAGTACAGTCGCTTCTTTAATCCCTAATTCTTGATGATTAAACATTTTTTTCAATTTAAGCAACTCCCTTAAAGGTACCCATATTCAGCTGTTAAAACAAGAAATTTGCTGATACACTAAAAAAGCGGCCATCAAGTCCGCTATAGATTAAATCAAACACTAGACCATGTCCCAAGGAAGGAGGTATTTTCCTCTTGGATACCGGCACACATGTAGTTATGGGGCTGGCGATTGGCGGCATTGCCACTCTTGACCCCGTTGTTGCGGAGAGTTCTGCTACAGCAACAAGTGTCATGATTGGAGCAATAGTCGGTTCACAAATACCAGATATAGATACTGTTTTAAAACTAAGAAATAATGCTGTATATATTCGCAATCACAGGGGAATTACCCACTCCATACCGGCAGTGCTGCTTTGGCCTCTTGCCATACTTGCAGTTGTTTACCCATTTTTTCCTTCAGCAGATTTGCTTCATTTATGGCTGTGGACTTTTTTGGCTGTTTTCCTGCATGTTTTTGTAGACATATTTAATGCTTATGGAACACAGGCACTTCGGCCCTTTTCATCCAAATGGGTAGCATTGGGAATTATTAACACATTTGACCCTTTCATTTTTGGGATCCATGTCGCAGGATTATTTATATGGGCCTTCGGGGCTCATCCTGGTTATACATTCTTAATTATATATGGCATTATCGTGGTGTATTATCTTTTTCGATTTGCGGCTCAGAGAAGTGTACTGAGAGCTGTAAAAGTAATTATACCCGATGCCACAGAAATCATCATTGCCCCAACCATGAGGTTCAATCAATGGCGGGTTGCCGTGATGAGCAGGCAGCAATTTTTCGTTGGGCGTGCTGTAAAAAACCATGTGAGGATTCTCGATCAATTTAATCGCGTTCCCGTTCCTGAAACACCTGTAATTGAAGCCGCGAAGAAAGATAAAAATCTATCAGCATTCCTGTCCTTCTCACCAGTTTACCGCTGGGAAGTGGATGAATATGATGATTATTATGAAGTTCGATTTATTGACCTTCGCTACCGGAGCAATGGACACTATCCATTTGTAGCCGTGGTCCAGCTCGATCGGGAGTTTAACATTCAATCATCCTATACAGGCTGGATTTTCAGTGAGGAAAAACTTCGAAAAAAACTGGATATCATTCCTGGCTAATGAAAACAGGCTGCTATTATAGGCAGCCTGTTTTCAATTCAGCTTTTTTATGTCCTGTTCGAGCAAATTCTTGTATTTAGGATTATTAGCAACAAATTCATGGAGCCTGCTTCCATGGTTTTCTACCCATTGACTTACGATTCTTTCTGTCATTTCAGCACCTTTATATTCTCTGCCAGCCTTAGCATAAGTTGCTTCAAAATCTTCCCAGAGCAGCTCAATCCATGTCTGGGCCTGGCTTGCTGAAAGCATTTTGTTTTTTTTCAATAAAAGCTCATAAAGCTTTTGCTGGTACTCATTCATAAAAGTCACCTCATTACCATTTATTAATAACCTGTATCCTTCATAGCCTTCCGAAAAAAACAAATAATAGTATTACGTGATTGGCAAATTTGCCGGTCACGCTCTTATTCCGGTTTAGGAGGCTGCTTATGCGCAATAAAGCGAGAAATTTCCCAAATCAAAACAATATAAAATTGGAGGGGGAGCCGCGGGCTAAAGCAGAATATGCTTCACGCCGGGCTGATGGCACAATTAATACGCACCCTCAGGAACGAATGAGAGCTTCATCAAACCGCGAAAGTGACACACCAGAATTTTAAAATACGAGGAGGGCTTGGTTATGGGAAACAGCAAAAACTTTTTTGGAGATAATCCTTATTCCAGTCCATTTACTTCACCGCACTTTAGGCCTAAACGTGCACATTCACAAGTAAATGGTGAGACCCAGCAAACTCAAGACCTCATTATTTTAAAACGGCAGATTCGCAAAAATTCGTAACAGCAGAAAGAGGATGGTTTACATCATCCTCTTTCTTCCAGTTTTTTCAGCATGGAGATCGGCAAAGCTTCCTCACCTTTGCTTCCATTTAGCCGGAATCCCCAGGCAAACACGCCATTCATATATTCAATTTTAAAGTAAACCCCGGGATCCCCGTCGATTTCATAAATTTCTCCAGGGGAAAAATCATCAGGATTGAGCAGGTAGGATTTCGCCATTATTACTTTACGCTCAAGAACGGCAAACTCATTTACCATACCCATCTGTTCCGCTTTCCTTGCTTTTTCATTTAAGCTGGAAATTTCTTGCTGAAGCTCATACGTAGTCATTGTACTGTACCTTTTCTCCTGCATATTAATCCCTCTTACTTTCTCTAGATAATCGTATATTGTTTTAGTTAATTCTTGAAATTTATGTTCAGTTTATTAATTGTGCATTGATTTCCGTTCTGACATAACTAAGTATATGAGAAAATGCCTGTTTAGAAAAGGCTCCTGCTATTTGTTTTTTATACCATTTCGCAAGTACTGGACTTTTTTGTTAAGATGGTGTTTATAAGACCTTCAAAGGAGCGAAACATATGAAGTCTGTCATCATTACCGGCGCGGGGTCCGGATTAGGTAAAGAGCTTGCTTTATTATTTGCCAAACAAGGCTTCCATACTATTTTAACAGGAAGGGCCTTGGACAAACTGCAAAGCGTGGAAAAGGAGATTCATGAAGCTGGCGGAAGCGCTCAATCCTTTTCATTAGATATTACAAAGCTCCAGGAGATCAGCAGCTTGATGGCTCAAATCCAAAGCCATGAACTTTACGGCCTAATTAACAATGCTGGAGTTGGACATTTTGGGCCATTAGACCATCTTGGAGAGCAGGAAATACAGGATATGCTTCAAACAAACGTGCTGGGCACTATTTATATGACTCAGGCTGTTCTGCCTTATTTTAAAGAAAAAAACGGCGGCTTGCTGATGAATATCATTTCGACAGCTGGCTTAAAAGGAAAAGTTAATGAATCAGTGTATGCAGCAAGCAAGTTTGCTGTAAGAGGTTTTACAGAGAGCCTTCAGAAGGAACTCGAAGACACGGATATTAAAGTTAAAGCCGTTTATATGGGCGGAATGGATACCCCCTTCTGGGATGAAGGCGACCATATCAAAGACAAATCCAGGCTTCGTTCTCCTGAAGAAGTAGCAGTAATGATTCTGGATAATTTGGATGAAGAATCCATTGTAATTGAATCTAAAAAATAACACATGGGTTTCCATGTGTTATTCTCCTTCACTTAAATATTGATCAATTAAATCGAACGAAAATCCCTTTCTAAATAAGGCTTGTTTCATTTTTTGCCTGTATTCGAATTCAGGGAGGTTAGCATATTTCCTTTTGGCTTTTTCCGCTTGGTACTTTAGGGCAGCCAATTCTTCATCTTCTTCTTTTTCAATCTCCGTTTCAGATACTGCTTCTTGAATGATGTCAAAATTAAAACCTTTACGCATTAACATCTGTTCCAGTTTTTGTTTGAGGATCTTTGATGAATCACGGGCATATTTCTGTGCATGCTTTTCACACAGCCTTATTGCTGTACTTAATTCAGCTTCCCTTGGATACACCTCCAGCGCCTCATCGATTAATTTAAGGGATATCCCTTTCTCCTTTAGTTCAGTGCGGATTAATCCTTTCCCTTTATCTGATGTATTCATTTGTGTACGCACAAAAGCAATTGCATATTCTTCATCGTTCAAAAATTTGTAATCATACAATTTGTGAACAACTTCCTGAATAACCGGTTCTTCAACTTCTTTGCCAGCTAAATGTTTGCGGACTTCGGTTTCTGAGCGCATCCTTCTGGATAAATACTGAATAGCTATGTTATAGGATTTCCGGATATCATCCTGATAGCCAATTTCATTTAGTGAAAATTCATCCAGCTCCATTCCTTTTTTGAGCTGATGTTTTATTAACACATCTTCATCCACACTAAATGCATATTCTTCACCTTTCCCATAATCCATATATATATTGTAGCGGTCTGTGTTTTTTTTCTGAAATGTGATTTTCGTAATGATCGGCATTTTTCTCCACCTCTTTTCTTAAATGTAACATAACCAAAGGCTCTTTTCGTATAAATTGATGTTTTGCGCCTATCCATGTTAACCGTTGATTTCCGCTCCAGGCTGCTCGCTTTCCGCGGGGCGGGCGGTGAGCATCCTCGACGCTCCGCGTCTGCGGGGTCTCACCTGTCCCGCTACTCCTGCAGGGGTGTCGGTACCTTCCAATCAACTCAATAAATAATATACAAAAAGCAACAAACCTTGCGAAAACAACCTTATCAAAAAAAAGGATTTTGAATTAAAACGTCGTAAACTGTAACAAAGTATTTGCCACTTGAAAGGGGAATCTCCCATGAGAATAGCCATCGCAGGCGGAACTGGCTTTGTTGGAAACGCCTTGGTGAAAAAATTACTGGAGAAAAAACATGAAATATTTATTCTAACCAGAGATATATCTAATAAGCAGCATTCTAAAAACCTGTATTATGTACAATGGCTGAACGATGATGATTCACCGGAAGATAATCTGGAAAGCATTGACGTGTTTATCAACCTGGCTGGTGAGTCCATTAACAGTGGAAGATGGACGGAAGAACGAAAAAAACGAATATTAAACAGCCGCATTACAGCCACTAAGGAAGTTATCCGGATTATTAGCCGCCTTGAAGAAAAGCCGTATACACTTATCAATGCCAGCGCCGTTGGTTACTATGGCACTTCAAAGGTTGAAACCTTCACCGAAGCTTCCAGGAAAAGCGGTACTGATTTTTTGGCTGAAACAGTAAGACGCTGGGAGGAAGAGGCATCCAAGGCAGAAGAATTTGAAGTCAGGACAGTATTCTGCAGGTTTGGAATCATTCTTGAGAAAAACGATGGTGCTCTTCCGCGAATAGCCCTTCCTTATAAATTATTTGCCGGAGGGACTGTCGGAACAGGCAGTCAATTGGTTTCCTGGATTCATTTAGGTGATGCCGTAAACGGAATCCTTTTTTGCATTGAACAAGAACAGCTTCAGGGTCCTGTGAATTTTACATCGCCCTACCCTGTGACAATGAAGGAATTTGGACAAATACTTGGAGAAGTCCTTAATCGCCCACACTGGATTCCTGCTCCTGGATTTGCTCTGAAAATAGCTCTTGGGGAGATGAGTACCCTGGTTTTAGAGGGGCAAAAAGTACTTCCTGAAAAATTGCAGTCATTCGGTTATGAATTTTTATATCCAGACTTAAAGGCAGCTCTCAGCGATATTTATCAATGAAATTTGTATCATTTTTTTCAAATAAGGGAAAAATAAGGGAAGTGTGAACCTTATTCTGAAAGGATGATACGAAGTGGACAAAAAGAAAAAAGACAAATCCAAAAGCACTTTATCAAGCATGCAGGAAGTAACTTATTCAAGAGAATTCAAAACAGCTGACAAAGCGGGCGGATTTGCAGGCAGACAGTCAAAACATTAATTTCCACCCATACCAGCCCTATTAATGGCACATGATAAAGGTACGGAAACATTTAGTTTCCGCACCTTTATTGCTGAAAGGGGTTATTTACAATGGGCCGTGCACATGGACATAAAACTCGTGATAAAAACAAATCATCACTTCCACAAGTACCAAAAAACATGAAATCTGACGGCATCGACGTAGAATTTAACCGCGAACTTGCCGATCATGATGATCTCGAGGCAATGGCACGTTCCAAGGCTGCTGATCAGCGGGCAAAAAGCAGACAGAAACGCTAGCCCTAAAGGACAAAAAAAGCAGGAACATAAGGTTCCTGCTTTTATATATCTATTCTCAGTGAGTGTGTGCTTCTTTTTTCCCTATTCCGTGACCGCCTTTCATCATTGTCTTAATATAAGGGATAGCGAATCTGTCAACACCCCAGTAGTAAGCACCTGCACCTGTAAATAGAAGGATGATTGCTGCTGTATATAGTATTGGGTTAGTGCTTGTTGTTCCTGCTAATAAGAAGTTTAGATTCATGAAAGCTCCTGCGATTAATGCCGGAATGGTCGCTGCTCCAAGTATAAGTCCAATTCCAACAAGAACTTCGCCCCATGCAACTAAAGTACTGAATAAATCCGCGTTTGGCAATGCTACATTTTCCAGGAATCCCGCATACCAGCCCTGCACAGCCGGATGGTCGCCAGCGGCTTGCGCTATGGCCCCCTGCATGAATCCGCCTGCGTTAAATCCCTCTGTTACCTTATGCCACCCAGCTTCAAGCCATTGTATTCCAAGCCAAACCCTTAATATTGTCCACACGGCTGCTGCCTTAGGAGTTTTCCACCATTTCATGATAATCATCTCCATGTTTTTATTGTGAATAATTTCACATAGTCACTTAAAAAATTTTTCCCTATCAGGGGATTTAAAAGCCGGCCAGCTCTTGAGAAGAAAGATTGTTCCAGCGAAGTCGCTTGTGAAATACTTCACTAACTCTCTTCACTTATAATATACTCCTTCCCTTTCCTTTTCGCAATACACTTCACCAATTCTTCACAAATATCGGGCTATGATTGATCAGGCTGTTTTCATTCCGACAAAGCGGGAATAGGAATAGTACTGTGTAAAATAATTGCTGCATTAAAGGAGGACCTTAGACACATGCTTGAAAGCTTACTGAAAGATCTCATTTCTATTAATAGCTCTTCAAAGGAAGGAGCAAACCAGGCAATCGAATATTGCCATCAATGGCTGTCAGGCCACGACCTTCCCTCTAGAATAATTGAAAATAATGGCTATAAAATGACAGTCTGTGAGATTGGAAGCGGTGATCAAACCGTTATTTTTAATGGACATGTGGATGTTGTCTCAGGAAAGGATGAACAGTTCATTCCTGTAGAACTCCGGGATAAAATATATGGACGCGGGGCAGCGGATATGAAAGCCGGGGTTGCGGCCATGATGTGTGCAGTAAAAGCACTCCGCAATAAGCCAATTGGCGTAAAAATACAGCTTCAAATTGTATCAGATGAAGAAATCGGCGGTTTTAATTGTTCCGGGTATTTAGCAGAACAGGGGTATCGCGGGGATTTTGTCATTTGTTCTGAACCGACTCAGCTCGGAATTGCTCTGGAAGCGAAAGGAGTTATCAGGCTGGACATCCAGATAGACGGAGATCCGGCCCACGGCAGCCGTCCATGGGAAGGAGTCAATGCCATTGAAAAGGCTTTTGAAGTACATCAAAAACTATTAAAATTGCCTTTTGCAAAAGAAGCATCTGAATTCTTTCCACAGCCTTCGATTAATCTGGCAAAAATAACTGGAGGAGATGTTTATAATAAGGTGCCTGAAAAATGTATAATGTCCTATGATATCCGATACTTGCCTGAACAGGATCATGAAGAGATCATCAAACAAATCGAAAATATCACAGATGGAGAAATAATCATGAATATGTTCAGCAAGCCGCTTGTAACAGCCAGAGACAATCCTTTCATCTTGATGCTTGAACCTATTGTTGAAAAGCACACAGAAGACAAAGCTGTTTTCTTTGGGCAGCATGGTTCTGCTGATACTGTGTTCTTTGCCAATTACGGGATACCAGCTATCGAGTTTGGCCCAACCGGCATGAACTGGCACGGTGATAATGAATATGTCCTGCCGCATTCCATTCATTTATATGAAAAAATGCTTATCGACTTTGCTATGAAATTTTCAAATTAAATAATGCTAATAGGCTCCCAGTATGGTAAATTTTTGGATATATGATTAAAGGGGGATTCACAGTAATGAGCTCTATTAGTTTATTAAAAAAATCGGCAGGACTTGTCCTGGAGAAAAAGAAGCTGACAAATGTTACTGCCAGGGTAGGACTTGTTCTGGACATTTCCGGCTCCATGCGCAAGTTATATAAAAACGGGACTGTCCAAAGGGTTGTGGAGAGAATCTTAGCAGTTGCCAGCCAATTTGATGATGACGGCGCACTTGATATTTGGGTCTATGATAATGAATTTTCCAGGTTGAAGCCGGTAACAGAACATGACTTTGAAGGATATGTGGATCAATATATCATAAATAATGATCTGATTCACAAATTCGGAAGAAATGATGAACCGCCAGTAATGGCGGATGTCATTCAGAAATATACCACAGAAGATCGGAGTAAAGACCCTGCCTTCATTGTTTTCATTAATGATGGAGGCTGTAAAAGAACGATCAAAAAACCGGTTGCAGCATCATCCGATAAACCATTATTTTGGCAGTTTGTCGGCATAGGCGATTCAAACTTTGAAGTACTGGAAAAGTTGGATGAAATGGATGGCCGCTATATCGATAACGCAAACTTTTTCCACATTAAAAATATCGAGACCATTTCTGATAACGAACTTTATGACCTCTTGTTGAATGAATTCCCGGATTGGCTAAAAGAAGCTAAAGAAAAGAATGTCATTTTATAGATAAGCAAAAAGGCGGATTTGATAGTAATCAAGTCCGCCTAATCTATTATATCCCTGCAGGCCATACACCTATTTTCCATCCAAATGCCATTTCAAGCATTCGCACCCACAGCCGCTTTACCATGAAGCCGATAATAAAAGCCTTCCTGTTCAAGCAGAGATTCATGTGTACCTTCCTCAATAATCCTGCCCTCTTCAAGAACAAAAATTTTATCCGCTTTCTGAATCGTATTCAGACGGTGGGCAATGACAAAACTGGTCCTGCCATTCATCAGTTCCTGAAGGGCATCCTGAATTTTAAGCTCTGTCACCGTATCAATGCTGCTTGTTGCTTCATCCAGAATTAAAATGCCCGGGTTGGCCAGAAATGCACGTGCAATGGAAAGAAGCTGTTTCTGCCCCTGACTAATGCCATTTCCGTCCTGACTCAGCACTGTCTCATACTGATGAGGAAGTTTCATGATAAAAGAATGGGCATTGGCAAGCTCAGCCGCCTCCACCACTTCTTCATCTAATGCTTCCAGCCTGCCGTAGCGGATATTTTCGCGCACAGTGCCGCTGAAAAGAAACGAGTCCTGCAGCACAAATCCCATATGCTTCCTCAGGCTTTCTTTTTTCACATTGGCTATATCTTCACCGTCAATTAATATACGGCCTGAGTCCCGTTCATAAAATCGGGAGAGTAAATTGATCATTGTTGTCTTTCCTGCACCTGTCGGACCAACTAAGGCAGCAGTCTGTCCTGCTTTTACATGAAGGCTTACATCCCTTACCGTATTCCCATCTTCTTCATATGAAAAAGATACATTTTGGAATTCAACCTCGCCTTTCACTACGGTAAGTTCTTTTAGCTGCTCATCATTTCTGAATTCTTCATCTTCATCCATAATGTCAAATACCCGCTCTGCTCCTGCAATCGCTGATAAAAGTGTGTTAAATTGATTTGCCAGGTCATTAAGCGGACGTGTGAATTGTCGGGAATACTCCGTGAATATGACAATGACACCGATTGAAATCATTCCATTCAGAGCAAAAATGCCTCCAACCCCCGCAATAATGGCAAAGCTCAAGTTGTTCAGAACATTCATCAGCTTCGGGATAAACCCGGAATATGTCTGAGCCCAGAACCCTGCCCCCCTAAGCTTTTCTCCTTTTTCCCGGAACTCGCCCATAACTTTCTTTTCCTGTGAAAAGGTCTTTATGATCCTCTGTCCTGATATGGTTTCTTCAATAAAACCGTTCAGCTCTCCAAGATTCTTTTGCTGCTCTTTGAATAACCTTCCTGTCCGTGCTGTAATCCATTTCATTCCAAAAAACATCAGCGGCACAATGATCAGTGTAATGAGCGTCAGCAAAGGACTGAGCCAAAGCATAACGGAAACAGTGCCAATTAAAGTCAGCAGGCTGGAAAAGACTTGGATCACTGAACTGTTCAGAGTCGAGCTGACATTTTCAATATCGTTTGTTACCCTGCTCATCAGTTCCCCCTGCTGCCGCTTGTCAAAGAACGGAATAGGGAGCTTATGCAAATGTTTGAAAAGCTTCGTTCTCATTGTAAATACAGTTTCCTGGGCGATGCCGATCATCCAATAATTCTGAAACCAAAGTGCAAGCGAGTTCATCACATAGATGACTCCGAGCCAGATCAGTAAGGCTATAAATCCATTGCGGTTCTTTGTGACAATATACTCGTCGATCGCCATCCCGACTAAATATGGACCAAGCAGCCCCATTGCTGAGCTGATAACCACCATTAATAGAACAAGAGATAACAACCCTTTATTGTAGGCTAAGTATGTCCAAATTCTTTTTAATGTGAAATTGATGTTCTCAGATTTCGGCTTTTTCCCTTTAGTAAATTCACCATTCAAGTCGAGAGGAATCTTTTTATATTGGAAAGGTTCTTTGAGCTGTTTAAGCATAATTTCTGTTCTCCTTTCCAGATTGGGATAGAAAAATCCGCTTATACAATCCTGATGTTTTAAGGAGATTCTCGTGGTCTCCCTCTGCCAGAAGCCTTCCATCTTTAAGCAAAAAGATTCTGTCTGCTTCCATTGCTGTACTGATTTTCTGTGTGATAATCAGTGTTGTACAAGGATATTTTTTTAAAGAACACAAAAGTTTTCCCTCTGTTTTCATATCCAGAGCACTTGTGCTGTCATCAAGCAGAAGGATTTTCGGCATTCTTACCAGCGCCCGTGCAATGGATAGACGCTGTTTTTGCCCGCCCGATAAATTAACACCCTTTTGTCCCACTTTTGTTTCATAACCTCCAGGAAGCTTCATAATCGTTTCATGTATCTGTGCATTGACAGCTGCTTCAGTTATTTCCTCCATCACGGCATCTTCCTTGCCCCATGAAATGTTCTCTTTCACACTGCCTGTAAAAAGCAGGGCTTCCTGAGGCACAAAGCCAATTTTCCTGCGGAGATTCTCCATTTTCATTTCCCGTACATCATGCCCATCTATTTCAACCTTACCTCCGGTCACATCATAAAGCCGGGGGATGAGCTGGAATAAAGATGTCTTTCCTGAGCCTGTTGCACCTAATATCGCTACTGTTTCCCCAGGATTTATTGTAAAGCTGATGCCATCCAGCACCTTCTCTGAAGTGCCTGGGTAATTAAAAGATACATTTTTAAATAGAATTTTGCCCTGACTTATTGTTAGGGCATTCTTGGATTCTGAGTTGTCTGTCAAATCCACATCAGTCTCCAGCACCTCTGCAACACGATTTGCAGAGGCCCTCGCCCTTGAGAATGCCATGATAATCCAGGAGAAAATGGAGAATGCGGCCGTTATTCTGGTAGCATAGTTAACAATTGCAACAATCTCTCCTACCTTTACTTCCCCTGCATTTACCTGTTTGCTGCCAAACCAAAGCACACCAAGAATACTTAGATTCATGATTAAAAGCAAAACAGGCATGGTCACTTCCATTAGACGCAATGCTTTAACCGTTCCATCTCTAAGATCCTCATTCGTGCGCGTAAATCGTTTCACTTCATGATTTCTGCGGACAAACGCTTTAATTAGCCGAATCCCGGTCAGATTCTCCTGCATGACGCTGTTCACAGAGTCCAGCTTTTCCTGGACTGCTTTAAAGAGCACGCCGCCTTTTCCCATTACCCAAAACAGAAATAGAAAAAGGAAGGGGGCCACAGCTGACAAGATAAGAGCAAGCTTCACATTTACCACAAAAGCCATTATAAGGCCGCCAACTATTAATAAAGGAGCTCTCATCATGATACGAAGACTCATAAAAACTGTATTTTGAAGCTGCGTAATATCATTAGTCATTCGGGTAATTAATGAAGATGTTGGAAAAAGATTAAAGTTGGCAAAAGAGAAGGATTGCACCTTGTCATATAAGCTTTTCCTTACATCAAAACCAAAGCTTTGGCTGACATGGGCAGCATAAAAGGAATTAATGACTCCAGCCGCAAAAGCGGCAAAAGAGGCAGCCAGCATAAACCCTCCCCACTTCACGACTTCCTGAAGATTGTTCTGAAGGATGCCTTTATCTATGATCTTTGCCATTAGCAATGGCTGAATAAGCTCAACAGCAAGCTCCGTCAGCATTAAGAATAATGCTATTGCCACCGCTATCCGGTAAGGCTTAAGAAATGCTAAAACTTTCGCCATTTATAGTCCCCCAAGCTGTAATTGCAATTTATAATATATGTATAATAAGACATCTAAAATCCTTCGACAAACTAAATAAACCTATTAATATCATAATCCTTTTTACAAAATTTTTAAATAATTCCAATTAAAAAATTAAAAAACGCCTGGATCAAACCAAGCGCCTATTTATTCTTATTTATATATGGGGGCAATCAGGTCGATTCTGTTTGTCCAGATGCCTCCTGAATAATCTTCAGGCAGCCGTTCCAGGTCCTCTGGTCTGTCAAATCCTTCCGACCAGTTCCCGTTCCCTGCAACCACAATAACTCTTGTGCCTGCATCATCCATTCGATTCAAGAACTTATTTGGCCAGCCCCACATCAGCTTTGTATATGATTCAGGAATATGAAGCTGTGTGTTTTTGCAGGAGTTTGGAACATATCCTGTCCACCCCGTTCCTAAATAAGGAAGAAGGCATTCTTTCAAAGTGGCCTTGGACATCACCCTCATTGCAGGCATTTCTTCCTTCAGTGCAGCAATAGGTTCGTCTCCTCCATAAACAGATATTTTCGCCAATCTGTCTTCTGAAAACATGGACAGGTATTCAGCAAGCTTTTCTCCTTCTTGGGGATCATTGCTTTTAATATGGATTAAGAAATCGCCTTCCGGAAACTGATTCAAGACTTCATCAAGGCTGGGCATCATCCCGATTCCTTTACCGCGAAACGGATAGGTTTTTCCATTATCCGCTGTATAGCCGTACCCAATGTCCAGCTTTTTTAATTCATTCATTGTATAATCTCTGGTATTTCCCTTTGCATTTGTCCGGCATTCCAGCGTCCAATCATGGAAAACCGCAAACTGTCCATCCTTTGTAAGCTGAATATCCAATTCAACTGCATCTGCACCTGCCTCAAAAGCAGCTTTCATGGAAGGAATCGTATTCTCAAGAAAGGAATTCTCAGGCTCGTAAATTCTTTCAGCCGTACACGTCTCCCCGGTTATCCCTTCCATATGAAAAGTCTGTGCCATTCCTCTATGGGCGAGAAGCAGCGGCTTAGCATTTCTTTCTTTTGTCAGCAGGGAGGTGTTGTTTAAAAACATAAATACCCCGAGAATTAATAAAATTATGATCATCCGTTTTAAGATTTTCTTTGTCTTTTTCATTTGTCCTCCGGTTATTGTATAAATAATTCTTTTCTCAACCGATTTTACCATAATGAAATAAGTAAAAATATAAAAGGCCAAATCAAAAGATTCGGCCTTTTATTGTTAGCTTGATTTCCGCCCCAGGTAAGCTTCCATAATTCTAGTATCATTCAGAAGCATCTGTGAGCTTCCCTCAGCAACCATTTTTCCTGTTTCCAGGACATACCCATAATCGGATATTTTTAGTGCTTGCCTTGCATTCTGCTCCACCAGAAGAACAGTAGTGCCCGCTTCGTTAATTTCTTTAATAATTTTAAAGATATCAGCCACTATTAGAGGCGCCAGCCCCATTGACGGTTCGTCAAGAAGAAGCAGCTTTGGTTTGCTGAGGATCGCTCTCGCTATGGCCAGCATCTGCTGCTGGCCGCCAGATAATGTTCCTCCAAGCTGTTTCTGCCTTTCTTCAAGGATTGGGAAACGTCCCATTACATTCTTAATATCCTGGGCAATTTCATTGTCCTTCCGATGGTACGCTCCCATCTCAAGATTTTCAAGCACTGTCATTCCTGAAAGAATTTGGCGGCCTTCCGGAACAAGGGCAATCCCTTTGCGCAGCAGCTGGTCCGGCCGCAGTCCCGTTACATCCTGCCCCTGAAATTGAATGCTGCCGGCTTGAGGCTTTAGCAATCCGGAAATGGTCTTCATAGTCGTTGTCTTTCCTGCTCCGTTAGCGCCAAGTATCGTAACAATACTTCCCTCTTCCACTTCAAGGCTGATGCTTTTAAGAACCTGGATTTTTCCATAAAATGCGTTAATCCCGTTTACCTTAAGCATACAAATCTTCCTCCTCGCTGCCGAGATAGGCTTCGATGACATCCGAATTATTTTGGATTTCAGCAGGTGTGCCTTCAGCAATCTTCTTGCCGAAGTTTAGCACGGCAATACGGTCGCATAATTTCATGACAAGCGGCATGTCATGCTCAATCAGCAGGACAGTAATGCTTTGTTCCTGAATTTTTTTGATGAGATGAAATAATTCGCTTGTTTCTGTTTCGTTCATTCCGGCTGCCGGTTCATCCAGCAGCAGCAGCTGAGGAGAGCTGGCCAGTGCCCGGGCAATTTCCAGCCTTCTTTGCTGGCCGTATGCCAGGCTGTCAGAAACAACATCCGCAAAACCTCCCAGCCCAACAAACTCTAATAGCTCATTCGCTTTGCTGCGGATTCTTTCTTCTTCTTTCCGCTGTGATTTTGTCCTGAATACACTGCTGAATACCCCGGATTTACTCCTGCAGTGCTCCCCAACCATCACATTTTCTTCTGCTGTCATCTGCGGAAACAAGCGAATATTCTGGAATGTTCTGCAAATGCCTTTTTTCGTGATCAGGTGCGGCTTTAAACCATTGATATTGTCTTCATTAAAGATAATCTCGCCTGAGGTAGGAGTAAACATCGATGTAATCAGATTGAACATCGTTGTCTTCCCGGCTCCGTTCGGACCAATCAGCCCAAAGATCTCACCCTGGTTAATAGAGAACGAGACGTCAGACAGGGCACTCAGCCCGCCAAAGTTTTTACATGCTTTTTTGACTTGAAGTACCATGCTTTTGCCTCCTCTTTGATGTTTTAAGCTTGAGCCAATTTAATATATTTACATCAATCAATCCCTGCGGCCGGACAGCCATCATAATAATAATGATCAGACCGTAAATCATGTAGCGGTATTCGCTTATAAACCTCAGTACCTCGGGCATTACAGTTAGAAAGAGCGCTCCAAACACCGGTCCCCAAATTACTTCGCTTCCCCCGAAAACTGCGAAAATCAATATCTCAACCGCACGGTGATAGGCAAAATCGGCAGGACTTATGTATGCAAGAACATGGGCAAATAATGCGCCTGCAAATCCGGCTACCAGTGCCCCCTGTGCAAATGCCAGGACCTTATAATAAGTAATATTGATGCCCATTGACTCTGCTGCTTTTTCATCCAGTTTAATCGCTGCGAAAGCCCGTCCCACTCTGGAACGGTTCTGCCTTCTGAAAAACGTGATTATACTGATTGTGACCCCTAATAAAATGAGGAAAATAGCTAGAAATACAAACTGGTTATTTTGGAGTCCAAGTATTTTGGGATCAAAACCAAATTCTTTTAAAGTATTCAGCAGCTCACGGCCCATATGCGGAATGCCCGATAAACCTACAGCTCCCTTTGTCATAGACTCCCAGTTTACAAAAATAACCCGGATCACCTCTCCAAACCCGAGGGTAACAATGGCTAGGTAAACACCCTGAAGCCTTAATGTCGGTATCCCGATAAGGATTCCAAATACACCCGCCAATAAAGTGCCTGCTAGTATCCCCCCAATAATCGGAAGGTCAAAGTTCAGCGTCAGAAGGGCCGATGTATAGGCACCGATCCCCATAAATCCTGCATTGGCAAGCGAGAGCTGACCAGTTGATAGAGTAATATATATACTTACCCCTAAAATAATGTTGATTAATATAAAAGAAGCTACCTGTAAATAATATGGATTTATTAATTCTGCAAGCATGAGTTCACCTTCTTACGCTGAAATTTTTTGGCCAAACAATCCCTGCGGCCTGATGAGAAGGATGACGATAATAGCCGCAAAAGCTATTGCATCCTTGTATCCCGAATTGCCGTAAACAACGACAAATGTTTCCGCCAGACCAAGGATAAGGCCCCCGGCCATCGCTCCCTTGACATTCCCCATGCCGCCAAGAATGATGATGGCAAGTCCTTTTAACCCAATGGATAATCCCATCTGAGGCGTAACAGAGTTAAATGCCATTCCGACAAGGATCCCGGCAATCCCGCCCATCGCAGATGCGATGATAACAGTCATCGTAATCGTTCTTTTCACATCAACACCAAGAAGGCTTGCAGTTTCCAGGTTTTCAGCGGTTGCCCTTAAGGCTTTTCCTGCCTTTGTTTTGCCTAGCCAAAAAGACAGGGCGTACATGAGAAGGACAGAAATGATAAAGATGACAATCTGCACAAGATATACGGTTATCGAACCAATCTGGAAACTTATTTCTGCAAAAGAAGCGCGGAAAGGATGGTTGCCTGGGCCAAAAATATGGTGTGAAAGGTTTTCCAGAAGTATCGAAACGCCAATGGTACTGATCAATGGCGCCAGATGGGATACCCCCTGTTTATTCCTGAGAGGTCTCAGGGCAAATCGCTCAAGCAGATAACCCATTGCGGCAGTTACCAAAATCGCTGCCATAAAGGCCAGCCAAAGCGGCCCTTTAAATGTGGAAGTGACAACAACCCCAATGAAGGCTCCGAACATAAAGATTTCTCCGTGTGCCATATTGATAATGCCAAGCACCCCGAAAACCAATGTAAACCCAAGTGCAACGATGGCATAAATGCTGCCAAGGGTAATTCCGTTTATTAATTGTTCAATTAACACGGTATTCACCTACTAACTTTATTTATTCTTAAAAGTAAGCTCTGGCACTGAAAGCGCCAGAGCTTCACTTTTGCAGCTTTCTTAATTAAATTCCTTAAATGCCCCGCCTTCGATAACCAAGACGGTCGGTTCCATTACGACATCCCCTTCTTCATCAAAAGAGAACTCTCCAAGGATTCCGTTAAAGCCTTTGATTTCGGCCAAAGCGTCACGAAGTGCATCACGGTCAGCTTCACCCGCATTTTTTAATGCTTCAGCCATAATGTATAGCGCATCGTAAGCCTGGGCTGCAAATTGGTCTGGCTTTTTGCCGTATTCTTCCTCATATTTACCTACAAATTCCTTGACCTTATCATCTTCTTTTTCACCATACCAAGGAGTTGCCACAATCAGGCCATTTGCTGCATCCCCTGCGATATTGATGACCTCAGGAGAATTAAAGCCGTTTCCTCCGACAAACGGGACATCAATGCCCATTTTCCTTGCCTGATCCATTATGACTGCACCTTCATTGTATAGAGCTGATGCCAGAATAAGGTCTGGCTTTAAACCTTTAATTTTCGTCAATTGTGCATTATAGTCTGATTGTCCTTTTTGGAAAGTTTCAATCGTTAAGATTTCAAGGCCCTTCTCTTCTGCTGCTTTTTTCATCGTGTCAAAGCCCGATTTTGTAAAAACATCATCATTTCCATATAGAATTGCTACTTTTTTAGCATCATATTTCTCAATGGCTTTATCTATTGAAGCCGGAATCGCCAATGCTTCAGGCAGCGAGTTGCGGAAGACATAGTCCCCAATTTGCGGAATCCCTTCTGCAGTGGTTGAAGTCCCCATAATCGGTACTCCGTTCAGATCAGCTTCCGGACCAACTACATTCATTTCTGTACTTAATGTAGGTCCGATAATGCCTGTCACATTCTCTGAATTCATAAGCTTTTGTGCTGCTGTCAATGCCTGATCCTGCTTGCCGGCGGAATCTTCTATAACAAGGTTTATCTCGACTTCACCCTTGCCATTGATTTCTTCCTGTGCGAGCTTTAAGCCATTCGTGATAGCTTCGCCATAAGCTGCACCTGGCCCGCTGATATAAGAAATAACTCCAATATCCGCTTTAACTGCTCCTCCGCTGCTTTCCCCGTCCTCATCCCCTGCAGCCTGATTGCCGCCACATGCAGAGAGGACAAGCAAACTGGACAATGCTGTAAATTGCGCAAATTTTTTTAACTGCTTTCTCATTTTCTCTAGCCCCCGTTTTTTCAGAAATAAGTAAATATTCAAAACTATATTACTATTTAAATACAAATGCTTGTCAATGTAAACAATAATATGGAAACTTTTCTTACATATTAATTGACAACGGAAAGCGGAAGTTTCGTGAAACAGAAGCAGATGTTTCACCGTCTGGAAAATGCAGCCTTTCATTGTCTCCTGTCAACAATAGATATAGAGAATCTTTGTTTTTTATGAACATTGTCGTAACTTGTCACAGAATTGTAAGATTAGTCTAAAGATATAACCATTGGAGGTGCTTGTTAAAATGGAAGCGATTACAAGAGATTTTTTTCTTTATTTATCAAAAAATAGCTTACTTAATAAAATTGCCCAGAACAGAGGCGGAAGCTTTGCTGCAGGTAAATTAATTGGCGGAGTTGATTTCAAAAGCAGTGTCCGCTTTATCAGAGATCTGAATAATCAAGGACTTTCTGTAACAGTGGACCATTTGGGAGAATTTGTTGATTCTGTTGAAGTGGCTAATGAACGGACAGAGGAATGTATTTCGACCATTGAAATGATCAGCAAAGAAGGACTTGATTCACAGGTATCCCTAAAAATGACTTCCCTTGGTCTGGATATCGATCATGATCTTGTTGTGAAAAACATGACAAGAATTCTTGATACTGCCGAGAAGCACAAGATTATGGTGACAATTGATATGGAGGATGTACCGCGCTGCCAGGCCACTATCGATTTGTTTAAAAAGTTTAAAGAGAAGTACAGCTGTGTAAGCACAGTTCTGCAGGCTTACCTGTATCGGACTGAAAAGGACCTCGAGGATTTGGGGAAATACCAGCCTTTTTTAAGAATGGTAAAAGGTGCTTATAAAGAATCACCGGAGCATGCTTTTCCTGAAAAGACAGATGTAGATGAAAACTATAAGAAATTAATTGAGCAAAGTCTTTTAAACGGAAATTATACAGCAATAGCTTCCCACGATGATCAGATCATCGAGTACACAAAAGAATTAGCAAAGAAGCATAACATTCCAAACGATCGCTTTGAATTCCAAATGCTCTATGGCATGAGGAATAAAACACAGCTGGAACTGGCAAAGCAAGGCTATAAAATGCGTGTCTATGTACCATACGGAATGGACTGGTATGGATATTTTATGAGAAGGCTCGCTGAACGCCCGGCTAATATTGCTTTTGCTTTTAAGGGCATTTTCAAAAAGTAACACTTTAAAATTATTTTTCTTCCAAAACAATAAAATACAGCTATAATAATAACCAGCCATTCTTGATTTCTAAGTAAAGAGAAAGCAGGTCCACTGCTTTCTTATCGCTTATTTTATCTAAATATTTGTAAACTAACAAAAAGGAGGCTTACAAATGGATTATGCATTAATTATATCCATTACCGTGTATATGATTGGGATGCTTTGGATTGGCTATTATGCCTATAAAAGAACTTCCAATCTATCAGACTACATGCTCGGAGGACGAACACTGGGTCCTGCGGTAACCGCTTTAAGTGCGGGCGCTTCCGATATGAGCGGCTGGCTGCTGATGGGACTCCCGGGTGCCATGTATGCCACTGGCCTAAGCGCTTCCTGGATTGTCCTCGGCTTAACACTCGGGGCATGGGCGAACTGGCTTTATGTTGCACCTAGGCTCCGCACATATACTGAGGTGGCCAATGATTCAATTACGATTCCTGGTTATTTAGAAAACCGTTTCGGAGATGCTTCCAAAATCCTGCGCCTGATTTCAGGATTAGTTATCTTAATTTTCTTTACCTTTTATGTATCATCAGGCATGGTATCCGGGGGAGTATTATTCCAAAGCACTTTCGGGCTGGATTACCACACAGGTTTATGGATCATCACAGGTGTTGTAGTAGCTTATACACTATTTGGAGGATTTCTTGCGGTTAGCTGGACAGACTTTGTTCAAGGTCTGATTATGTTTATCGCCCTCATTCTTGTACCATTAGTAGCACTTTTCCATTTAGGCGGATTTGGGCCGGCAATTGATACTGCAAGAACAATCAATCCAGCGTTCCTTGATATCTTTAAAGGAACAAGTCTATTAGGCATCATTTCCCTTTTTGCTTGGGGCCTTGGCTATTTTGGTCAGCCTCATATTATCGTCCGCTTTATGGCTATAAGTTCTGTTAAAGAAATCAAGAAAGCCACCCGCATTGGGATGGGGTGGATGATTTTCTCGAGTATTGGAGCTATGCTGACCGGTTTTGTGGGAATTGCTTATGTTGCTGATAAAGGCATTTCAATAGAGGACCCTGAAACCATTTTCATTCTTCTTGGGGAGGTATTATTCCACCCGATCATCACTGGATTCTTAATCTCAGCCATTCTGGCAGCTATCATGAGTACCATTTCATCACAGCTGCTTGTAACATCAAGTTCATTAACGGAAGATTTATATAAAACGTTCTTCCGCCGCTCAGCTACAGATAAAGAATTAGTTACAATAGGAAGATTATCTGTATTGCTGGTTTCTATCATTGCATTGATTATTTCATGGGAGAAAAATGAAACGATTCTAGACCTTGTGGGTTACGCATGGGCTGGTTTCGGATCCGCTTTCGGACCTCTTATCATTCTTAGCTTATATTGGAAGCGCATGACAAGATGGGGAGCATTAGCCGGAATGATTGTTGGGGCAAGCACTGTCATAATTTGGTCTCAAGCCGGATTATCTGATGTACTTTATGAAATGATTCCTGGCTTTGCTGCCAGCTTAATTGCCATCATAGTGGTAAGCCTTCTAACTGCAAAGCCATCTGCAGAAATCGAAAAACAATTTACTGACTTTGAAAAATCTTTAAAATAACCTTAAAGCTTCAGGACTGGGCCAAGAAAATGCCCGGTCCTTTTTCTTTCGGCAAAATACGAGTGGTGCCTCCCATTGTTTTTCACTATAATAAGAACAGCAATGTTTAGGAGGGAGCCCTAATGAGTCAGCCGCTGGAGAAAATCCTTAATATGACAGATATTGATGAGATTACAGAAATGGTCAGCACTTTTTTAAAGAAGCCTGTTGTCATCGAGGATGAACAATTCTCATTGCTGGCCTATAGCTCGTATTATATTGAACATTTTGATTTGGCGAACCAGCAGACCATATTTTCGAAGAGGTGGCCCATACCCATTTTGGAGAAGTTTATGGATGAAGGCATTGTTGATCAGTTAAAGACAATTCCTGAGCCTTTTAGAATAAAGAAAATGGAAGAAATCGGCCTTAACCAGCGCGTGGTTGTAAGTGCAAAATATAAAGAGCAGATACTGGGTTTTATTTGGGTTCAGGAATTAGAAGGCTCTCTATCTGAAAGCGAAATGAACTTTCTGCATGATGTTTCCTTCCATATTGGAAAGCTATTATATCAGAAAAACCTGAAAAAACTGCGCAAAGAAGAAGAAAAACATCAATTTTATCAAAAGATTATTGATCGTACCTATCAGACGGAAGATCAAATCAAATGGGAGGCTGCCAACGTTAAAATCATCCTTCCGGAGGCCTTTATCATCAATGTATTTTCTGTCGTGCAGGCAGATGAAGAGATATTTGCGGAATTAAATGAAACCGTTCGGCTGTTCGCGAATGCCCTCAGCCATCCAGCTCACATATTTACAAACCAGCATGAAATTATCGTCATGATCGGCAGCAGTTCCCCTGCACCTGGCAGCCTATCAGAAGACGCACATGAATTAACAAATACCGTTCTTAGCCAATTCAGATCGCAGACTGTGTATGCAGGGATCGGAGGAGAATATTCCTCCATCTTAAAACTGCGCAAAAGCTATGCAGAGGCCCTAGAGGTCATCAAAGCCGCCAAATTCATTGGATCACCTGAAGAATTGCCATATGAATATAAAAAGCTATGGGTTTTCCGTTATTTAGAACCCATTGCCCAGCATAACAGCCAGACTAAATATGTAAATGAAGACCTTATGAAGCTGCAGAGAAAAGACCTGGAAAGCCAAACCAGCCTGCTGAAGACGCTTGAAGTGTATTTATTGAACAACTGCCGCCTTAAGCCGACAGCAGAACAGCTTTTCATCCATACAAATACATTAAAATACCGAATGAAACAAATTACTGATTTAACATCCATCGACTTTGATGACTTTAACACAAGATGCCAGCTGTACATTGATTTACAGCTGCTCAAGCGGAAGAAATAAGATGCAGGGTGGAGCAAGCGCTTCATGGCAACTATTTTTCTCTTTGCTTCTTGATTTTCGGCTTCATGAAGTGCTCATGGCGACTATTTTCCTCTTTGCTTCCTGATTTTCGGCTTCATGAAGCGCTCATGGCGACCATTTTTCTCTTTGTTTCCTGGTTTTCGGCTTCATGAAGCGCTCATGGCGACCATTTTTCTCTTTGCTTCCTGGTTTTCGGCTTCATGAAGCGCTTCATGGCAACTATTTTTCGCTTGCTTCCTGATTTCCGGCTTCATGAAGCGCTCATGGCGACCATTTTTCTCTTTGTTTCCTGGTTTTCGGCTTCATGAAGCATTCTTGGCAACTTAGTACCTATGTTTCCTAATTCCAGTTTCATGAAGCATTCTCTCCTATCACCGGCTTCTAAACTTACCTGGATTCTCAATTCTAATAGAAACAACGTCTCCGCAGCTTAAACAAAAACGATAGATTTTTAAAGACCCTGCTGACAGCTTTTTATTTAATGGTTTAACCGGCATGAAGTCGGTGCCTTCCGCAAATTCCGTACTTTTGCATCTTGGGCATTCCTCAATATGATTCACTTCTATCAATCCCTTCTGCTTATATACGAAACCAAATAGTAAAAGTTCCAAAAAGAAATGCCTGTCCCCTTGCCAGGGAGCAGGCATCTTTATTGTTCTTCTTTTTCCGGCTTAAATAAAAAATATGAGATGACTCCTGATAATAGTGCTGCACCAGCTGCTATCAGCAATCGAATCAACAAATCTATTTGCTGATAATCTTTATTAAGCATCCACATTGCTGCTGCAGCTACAAGAATCATTATGGGAATGACAATAAGCTTCCTGTTCTTCAAGATTTTTTACATCCTTTCGTGCTAACCATAACTTATTATATAAGAATTAAGCAAAAATAGATAATATCATCCCTCTTGCAACCCCTTCCAATTTTCATAATTATTAAACCTTATTTTTTTGCCCTCATTCCCTTTACAAAGGGGCTTTAAGGGCTTTATAATCCCGTTGTTCCACTTTTTACGGATCTCGAAAAAAACTATAAAAAAAGGAGGTTGCGGCGATGCGGCAAAAACTGTTTTCTTTTATCATGATTAACCTGGGAGCATTCCTGGTTTCTATAAATGTCCATTTTTTCTTGTCCCCCAATAATTTAGCAACTGGAGGGGTCAGCGGATTGTCGATTATCATGAATGACTTATTTCCCAATTTCTCCATCGGTGCTTTCATGATCCTTGTCAATTTGATCCTGTTTGCAGTTGGTTTTATTTTTCTTGGATCAGGCTTTGGGGCAAAAACTATTTATGCGAGCTTCGCTTTGTCATTTTTTGTGTGGGCGCTTGAAAAATACGCCCCAATGGCCCATCCGATAAGCGATGACCTGCTTATTCAGCTGATCATTGGGCAGTGCATCGCCGCGACCGGAATGGCAATTGTCTTTAACCAGCAGGCTTCTACTGGCGGGACAGACATCATCGCCATGATTTTTAATAAATACTTAAATATTGAAGTTGGCAGAGGAGTGCTTCTTGCGGATTTATTGATCGCCCTGTCTTCCGCCGTTCTGTTCGGCCCGCAAGTTGGCATGTATGCATTTTTCGGGGTCATAATTAATGGATTCGTCATTGATTATGCACTTCAGCAATTCAATTCAAACAAAGAAATTGTTATTATCAGCCGCCACAGTGATGAAATTAAAACCTATATCGTTCATGAACTGGGCAAGGGTGCAACCATCCATTCCGCAACTGGTGCCTTCACATCCGATAAAAAAGAAGTCATTACAACTATCCTGGGAAGAAAAGATTTCACAAAGCTGAAAAGTTACATTACCCAGGTTGATAATAAGGCATTTATCACGGTTCATACGATGAATGAAATTCTTGGCCAGAATTTTAAAAGGCTGGCATAATGGTAAAGCTTCATCCGCAAAGGATGGAGCTTTATTTTATATGCAGTGGCTTTGCCTTGGGCTTCAGAGCCATGTAATGAGTTATAGCGAAAACGGAATTATCCTATACATACGCGGTCCTGGTGGCTGCTTTTTTGTTTGCCTCATTTTGGTTTTAAATAAATCCTATGTGGAAAAGGTTAGAAAAGGAGGCGTTAGCATGAAAGTAATTGTAATCGGTGCCAATGGAGATGTGGGCGAGCATGTAATCAGAAAGCTCGCAGAGAGGAAGCTTGAAGCTCTTGCCGTTGCTGCAAATGAAAACCAAACTGAAGATCTTATAAAATTGGGTGCAGCCCATGCAATAGTATATGACGAGCAAAAGCTCATTCCCCATCTTCAGGCATCAGATGCAGTGATTTATTTAACAGGCGTCAATCCTAAAAAACATTCGAGTAAAACAGTCATGGTCGATCACCAATCTATTTCAGATATCATCCAATTAGCACAAAAATCCGGTGTTAGGCGATTTGTGATGATGAGTGCAGTCAAAGCGGAGGAAAGTGACACGGACCCTTCCCGCAAGATTGCGGCGAAGGATCTTCCAGAAGATATGCTTAAAGCGGCCAATTTGGTCTACACGGTTATCCGGATTGGCCAATTAACGGACAAACCCGGCAGCGGAAAGATTACCCTGTCAGAGAAAATACATGACCGGGATGCTGAGATTCCGCGTGAGGATGCAGCCGAAGTTCTAGTAGAGTCTATTGATAAAGAAGCTATCTTTAATTCAACCATAGAGGCAGCATCAGGCAACACCGCTATACGTGAAGCCCTCAGCCAGTTTTAATAGAAGGAGGATAAAATGAGTTTAACAGATTCCCTTGTTATAGCATTATTCATTTTTATTGCTTTGGTTATTTTTGTGCCAGTCATTCTATTTATTTATTGGTATGTAAAAGATGACAGGCAGAAACAGCACTCTATACTCAGAAACTTCCCGGTAATTGGGAAGGTGCGATACATCACAGAAAAAGTGGGGCCTGAGCTAAGACAGTACCTATTCAATAATGATACAGAAGGCAAGCCTTTTTCCAGAAAGGAATACCAGGATGTTGTCAAAGCAGGCAAATACAAAGAAAGGCTAATAGGATTCGGATCTATAAGAGATTTTGATGAAGAAGGCTTCTATATACGCAATACCTTGTTCCCTAAACTCGTTGATGAGATGAAGGTAGATAATACACAGAAAGTTAAAACACGTGTTTATAAAGTAGATGGGGACAATTTATTTTCAAGAAAGGAACACAGCGAAGAGAAATTGGCCGATCCCTACTATCTGCGGGATGAGGATGCGGTTGTGCTGGGAGAAAAAACCTGCCGGCAGCCATTCAGAGTCAAGGGACTTGTAGGCCAATCTGCCATGAGCTATGGCTCTCTTGGAGAAAAAGCGATCACTGCTCTTTCAAAAGGTCTTGGCCTTGCCGGCGGCACCTGGATGAATACCGGTGAAGGCGGTCTGTCCCAGTATCATCTGGCCGGCAGCCCGGACATCATAATGCAAATTGGCCCTGATATGTTTGGCGTCCGAAAGCCAAACGGGGAATTCTCCTGGGAAGAATTTAAAAAGAAAAGTGAAATACCTGAGGTAAAAGCATTTGAACTAAAGCTTGCACAGGGAGCGAAAACCCGCGGCGGCCATGTTGAAGGTGAAAAAGTAACCGAAGAAATTGCCAGAATCCGGCTAGTAGAGGTTGGCAAAACGATTAACAGTCCAAACCGTTTCTATGAATTTGAGGATGCCCCTTCCATGTTCGATTTTATTGAAGAGCTCCGGAGTATAGGCGGAAAGCCTGTCGGAATGAAAATAGTGGTAGGCGATCTTGATGCCCTGGAGAGCATGATTTCCTATATGAAAGAGAGCGGCAAAGGCCCTGATTTTATTACAGTTGATGGCGGTGAAGGCGGAACAGGGGCTACTTATCAGGAGCTTGCAGACAGTGTGGGGCTCCCCATCCAATCAGCCCTGACAGTTGTGGATGAAATGCTGAGAGAGTACGGAGTCAGAGACCGTGTGAAAATTATCGCATCCGGTAAATTGATCACTCCTGATAAAATTGCCATTGCTCTTGCGATGGGAGCTGATCTGGTCAATATTGCAAGGGGCTTTATGATCAGCGTCGGCTGCATCATGGCTCAAGTCTGTCATACAAATCACTGTCCTGCAGGGGTTGCGACAACCGACAAAAAGCTGCAGGACGGATTGATTGTTGATGAAAAACATTACCGGGTCTGCAACTATGTCATCTCTCTAAGAGAAGGACTATTTAATCTTGCAGCAGCTGCAGGAATCGATAATCCGGCGCAATTTGAAAGAAAACATATTGTTCATAAAGATAAATTCGGCAGAGTCTCTCCTATTGAAGATCTACTGCATGCAGCCAAACGCGCACAGCTGCAGAAAGAAAGCTGACAAACTGATGCCTGGTCCCGTATGGACCAGGTTTTTTGACCTCTTATTTCTTTGCTAATAAGCAATAAGATTTACCCCCCGCTCCTTTTTCTTACATAAAAACGGGACTATCGTGTTATTTTGAGGTTATCATTCGATATTCCCGGGCAATAAAGGTATAATTTAGTTTGGTAAAAAAATAGATAGCTAGAAAAAAGTGTTTACATAAGGGAGGATTTTAGGATGGGATGGGTAATCGCCATATTATTTGGTTCAGCAGTCGTGCTGCTCATTTTATCGTTTTTAAAAACGGCGCAATCCAAATCAAATATTGAGCAGCAAATTGATCAGGTTACTTTTACATTAAAAAATGAAATTCATGAACTCCAGCAGCAAATCAGAAATATTGAATTGGATGCTGAGATTACAGCAAAGCAATCCGGGGCAATGAGCGGGCCATCAGAAGAGCGATTGTTGCTTCGCGAAGTACTGGATATGCATAAACGCGGATATTCTAATGAAAGCATTGCATTAAAAAAACAGCTTACACCGAACGAGGTCGACCTTATGCTTCTGCCTTATACAGCGAACAAAGGTGAAAGGAGCATGGTTGCCCAATGACACCAAATACCTTGCGCAGTTTTGCAGCAGGCCTTTTAGCGGCGGCCATCTTGACAGGAAGCGTCTACCTTTTTGGACCCTCTGAAGCAAAGAGTACAGAAAAGCCTTCTGATCAGACAGAGAAAGCAGAAAAGCTGTCAGATAAAGAGATGATTGAACTGCTGGCATCTAAAGGCTACGTCATCAACACTGAAGCTGAATGGAGCAAACAGCTTGCTGCCGCAGCAAAGTCCAGCGAGAAAAAAGATGAAAAAGTAGAAGAGAAAACTGAGGACAAAACCGGCGAAAAAGTCGTTTACCGGACTATTTTAACGGTATCAATGGGAATGACCAGCATTGACGTGGGAAACGCACTTGAAAAAGCCCATATTATTGAAAGCGGAGTCCAATTCTATAAAGATGTAGAAAAACGGGGTCTTGAGAACGATTTGCGTCCCGGCACGTTTGAAATAGAAAGCGGAATGACAACAGACGAGATCATTTCAGTTGTATTTAAGTAAGAAAAGCTCCTTTTCGGTGAAAAGGAGCTTTTTTCTATAATTCAATCGCAATAATTTGGTGTCACAGGAACCTTTATGTTCGAATAACGCCAATTTATGTGCGGATAAGAGTTTTTATGTGCGTATAACACAAATTTATATGCGGATAGAAATATTTATGTGCGCTCAAAGAAAGAAACTCCTTACTCTTTCAAAAATTTGCGAATATTCTCAGCAAGTTCTTCCGGTGCCTCATACATGCTCATATGTCCGGCAGCTTTAATGTTCACTTGCTTGATGTTAGGTCCTTCAACTGCAAATGACTTTTCAAGAGGGATAATCTGGTCTTTGTCTCCAGCGACAAGTAATAACGGGAGCTTTGTACTTTTCAGGACATGGCTGCGGTCTGCACGCAGTTTCATCGCTTTCAAAGCAGCCTTTGCACCTTCAGGGCTTGTACGATAGCCAATCTCTTTGGCCATTTGAATTTCCTCGGGATGTTTCTCACCGGGCGCAAAGAGCTTGGGCACAAGTCCTTCAATAAAGGACTTAATTCCTTCTTTATCAAGTTTGCCTGCAGCGATATCTCTTCCTTTCTTTCCTTCTTCTGAATCAGGGCTGGCTGTTGAATGGACAAGAGAAAAGGATTTCAGCTTCTCCTCATAGGATTCAGCAAATGCAAGTGTTACATAGCCGCCCAATGAGTGTCCGAAAAGAGATACTTTCCCCAGCCCCAGCTCATCTATAGCCCCTTTGATTACTTCAGCCATCTTCTCAATTGACGGATCACCGGCTGGCAAACTTGACCCCCCATGTCCTGGAAGGTCCACCGCAATGACGCGAAAGTCCTCCGCCAAAATTGGAATCACCCTTGCCCAGTAATCTTTGCTGCCGCAAAAACCATGCAGCAATACCAGCGGCTCACCTGTGCCTTCATCATAATAAGAGATGGCAGTTCCATTTACATTTTTTATTTTTGCGTCCATTTAAAAATACCTCCTTTATTTCGCGAGTAAATCCTGATATTCCCTCTTTCGGTCAAAAACAGCTTTTGCATATGAGCAGGCAGGAACAATCTTATAGCCTTTGCTGCGCGCATCCTGAACAACACTTTCCAGCAGTTTTCCTGCAACTCCCTGTCCGCGCAGGGAGTCACTTACATATGTATGGTCTATGGTTATGACGGAATCGCCGCTTGGAATATAGGTAATCTCAGCAATCATGTTCCCTTTATCATCATTGATAAAAAAACGATTTTCTTCTTTTTCTATATCTCTATTCATAACATATCCTCCTTCAAATAAGATTAACTCTAATATGTCCTTCTTCATAATGTTATCATACTGTCTTCAAAGTTATCAGAATACCCTATCCTACATCTTCCCTGCTAAATGAAACCTTTAAACTTTAATTTTTCCTGCGGTCACTAAAATTGTTTTTACATAGGCCGCTTTATGGGTATGGCCAGAATCAAGAATTGGATAAACACTTTATAATCAAAGGAAATCCCCTTCTGCAATCCAGCAGAAAGGGATTTTTTTCTTTTATCCATTAATCTTATTTTGACTTGTATTATAAGATACTGCAAACCCTTCTGTGGTATTACTCTATATGAGCCATTAATAAAATATCAGCTATTTCTTTGTATCCTTTTCTTCTGGCAAGCTCAACCGGCTTCACACCATATTGGTCTGTAAGGCTTGTATCGGCCCCGTGTTCAAGCAATAGCCTTATGATGGCCTGCTGGGTTTCTCCTCCATCATTCAAAACAATGGCTTCAATCAAAGGTGTCCATCCGCAATAATTGGTATGGTTCACGTTTATATCTGTAAATGTTAAAAGCTCCCGAACTACCTCTATATGTCCCTTTTCGCAGGCTGGAGTAATACCCACTCCGCCAAATCTCGTTAAGAGATTAATATCAGCCCCAGCGCTAATCATCATTTTTACTAACTTCAAATCTCCCTGAATGCATCCATATAAAAATGGGTTTAAGCTGGTTTGATCCTGAAGATTAATGTCAGCCCCTGACTCCGCCAGATAATGAACCAAATCATAATGCTTATTTATCGAAGCAATCAAAATGGCCGTTCGTTTTTTCTTATCCTGCAGATTAATATTAATGCCGCTCTCTATACAGGCTTTCAAACATTCAAGGTCACCATTTTCTGCTGCTTCGAATAACACAAGGCTATCATCAATTTTTAACATATTACCCTCCATAAAATATGGTATTTATATCAGGAAACGCTTTTATGTCAGCTGTCCTGCGACAACTTTTCCTCTAAAAATTACCGCTTCTCTTTCAGGTGTTCTCGCAACTGCTTCTGCAGAACACGAAGCATTGACAAGTACCATGTTTGCTTCTTCTCCCTCAAGCGGCCAACTCATCTCTCCACCCTTGTTTAATGGGACAGGACCCCCAGTGGCCCATTTTAATGATTGTGCCAGGGAAATTTCATCGCTCTTACGATAAAGCTCACCATATCTCGTTACTTTTTCCAGCAGATCTCCATTCCCGAAAGGCCCCCATGAATCATAGAAACCATCGCATCCCAGATATACCTTTACACCTTTCCTGTCCAAGAGTTCAATTGGCGGAAGAGATTTTGTTATAGGAATAGTGGACATGATCGCCATTCCAAGCTCATTCAATCTTTCCGCCATTTCTTCTGCTTGCGGCACTGGTACTTCCCCTAAACAAAATGCATGGCTTACAGCAGCACGATTGTGCCACTTTGCTTCTTCTATCATTTCAGCAAATTTATCGATAGTATATAATCCAGCATGTCCGCCATCATGTAAATGGATATCTATATCTGCATCAAATTCTGTACTCAGATTCATGACTTCATAAAGTGACTTTTCAATGTTGCGGTCAATTCCAGCAGGATCAAGACCGCCTACAATGCTGGCACCAGATCTCATCGCTTCTTTCATGAGAGGAATTACATGTTCCCTTAACAGGCCGTGTTGAGGGAAAGCTGCAATTTCGTATGTCAGTTTGTCGGAATAGTCTTCTAAAGCTTCTCTTACGCCCTCCAGGTTCTTCAAGCCTATATAGGGATCAATATTTACATGGGTACGAATATGAGTTGATCCCTTAGAAAGGAGAAGCTCAATCATTTTGCTTGCCCGCTGTTTGGCTGTAGGCGCTAATTCCTCAAGCTCCATAGCTTCATACCTTAAACGTTCCTCTAAATTTTTGACCGGCCTGCAAGCCTTCCAATCAAGAGAAAGATAGGTCTTATCAAGATGGTTGTGCATCTCTTTAAAAGATGGCAGTGCCAAAAACCCTCTTCCATCCACTGTAATTTCGTTTTTCGAAATTTCATATCCGCTGCCCTGTTTTTCTATCACTTTTCCATCTTCAATTTTTAAATGAAATAGTTCAGTTTTTGTAGTATAAACTCCCTTTTCATCCTGGAGATATCCAGTTTCAAGCTTAATGTTTGTTAACCAATGGGACGCAGGCATTACTTAATCCTCCTTTTTACTCTTAAACTATGAATTTATTATGTTTAGTTCAGTTCGTTTGCTTTCAACCTTATTGCCTTTGAAAAATAATGACTCAACCGGTGCTCTTCTTGCAATTGCCTCTGCTGAACATGCCGCATCAACAAGCATCATCGTTGCATCGTCGCCGACTTTTGGCCAAACCCGTTCACCAGCTTTATTCAGGGGAGTAATACCGCCAGTTGCAAATTTCAAGACTGATGATAAAGAATATTCATCAATCATTCGGAACCTTTCCGCAAGGGTCCCCAGTTTCTGTATGGTGTTTCCTGTTCCGAACGGGGACCAATGATCGGTGATGCTGTCATGCCCTACTGAAACGGGAATACCGTAACGATCCAGGGCAGGAACTGGAATAGTTGTACGATTAATTGGAATGGTAGTGGTCACGTCAATTTCCTGCTCTTTTAATATTGCCGCCATTTCAGCCAATGCTTCTCCGGACAGGTCGGCTAAAGCAATTCCATGGCTAATTGTTGCTCTTCCTGCCATGCCTGCTTCTTTTGTATAATCTGCCATTCTCTCAAAGGTAAAAGCTCCCAATGAGTTAGGATCATGAAGATGGATATCGACTCCCTTATTATGCTCTGCTGCAATTTCAAAAATAGTATGCAGGGACTTTTCAATGTTTCTGTCCACGGTAGCTGGATCCACACCGCCAACTAAGGTGGCACCATTTTTCATAGCATCCCGAATTAACTGAACAGAACCGCTTCTCAGCAGTCCATGCTGCGGAAACGCAACAATGTCATATGTAAGGACATCTTCATATTTTTTTAGTGCATTGACAGTAGCTTCCAAGTTTTTCAGGCCAATTACAGGGTCAACATTACAATGTGTGCGAATGTGGGTATGGCCATTTTTCAAATACAGCTCTATCATTTTTTCAGCACGTTCTTGTGCGGTTGGGAGAAGCTTTGGCAAAAGCTCCTTTTCCTCTTCTAATCTAGTGAAAATGCCATTTGTGATTGGTGTACAGGCTTTCCATGGCCCCCCGTAATAGGTTTTGTCAATATGAATATGCATATCTCTTAAAGAAGGAAGTACAAGCTTCTGTTTTGCATCAAGTTGGTTTTCATTAGAATCCGGAGCAACCTGTGAAATTTCTGCAATTTTTCCATCTTCGATTTTCAAGTGGCAAATTTCTGTGCTTGTCCCTGTAATTTGTTCATTTTCGCAGATGAATCCTTTTTCTAGCCGAACATTTGTAATCCATAGAGCTGTCATTCTGATTCCCCCTTAATATTGAAAATGAAGGAAAAGCACTTTTTTCTTCAAAAGTACTTTTCCGTTTCACTTTTTAATTTTTTTATTTACTTAATGACTGCATCATCAATCATTAAATAATTGGCAGCATTCAGCCAAAAGCCGCTTACGTTTTTACTGTGCGCAGCCATATGTTCATAGTTCCGGATTGGAATATAGACCGCATCCTCTAATTCCATTTGCATCACTTTTTCATAAAGATCCTTCCGCTTTGCTTCGTCAGTCTCTCTTCGTGCTTCTTCAATGATTTTGTCTACCTCTGGGTTGCTGTAATAGAAATGGTTTCCAGGAGGTCCCTGTGAAGCAGTATGGAAAAGATTATACTGATTATAATCACCATCTCCAGTGGCATTTCCCCATCCTCCGATAAATAAATCATGCTCAGATTTATCAATTGTATCGATATATGCTCCATATTCCATTACTTGAATATCTACCTCAACGCCAATTCCCTTTAATTGCGATTGAATAACTTCAGCCATATTGATGCGTTCTTTTCTATCACTTGTCAGTAATTTAAGCTTAAGTCCGTTTTCATATCCTGCTTCTTTTAACAATTTCTTCGCTTCATTTAAATCATAATCATAAGGCTTAACTTTTTCACTGTGGCCAAACACCTTTGGACTCATCGCTGCATTGGCAAGTGTGCCCACATTGTTATAAACCCCTTTAATGATCGCTTCTCTCTCAACGGCATGGCTGATTGCTTTGCGGACTTTAACATCATCCAATGGTTTTTTCTTCGTGTTAAATCCAATATATTCAACTGCAAGCCCCTCAGCCCGGAGAAGTCCCATCGAATCAGAAGCCTCTATACGCTCAATTTCTGTAACAGGCACCTGATCATTAATATGCGCTTCCCCAGTTTCAATCATAGCCAGCCGAGTTGCGTCTTCTGGTACAACCTTAAAAACAACCTCATCAATACTTGGCTGTTTTCCCCAATAGTTTTCATTTTTCTTCAAGGAAATTTCCTGTCCAGTTTTCCAATCTTTAAAAACAAACGGGCCTGTACCAACAGGTTTCTCTGCAAGCGTCTCCTGGTTTTCGGCCAGCGCCTTTGGACTCATGATGCTTCCCTCGCTGCTTGCAAGAATAGAAAGCAGTGGAGCATATGGATAATCAAGCAATAATTGTACTGTGTATTCATCAATTACTTTTACTTCATTAATCATCGCGAATTTCTCGCGCTGAGGCGATCCAGTGTTTGGATCCAGCAACCGGTCAAAGGTGGCCTTTACAGCTTCAGCGTTAAACGGTGTACCGTCATGAAAGGTTACGCCTTCTTTTAATTTAAACTCCCAGGTCGTATCATCAATGACATTCCATTCTGTTGCCAGCAGCGGCTGAATATTCATATCTTTATCTGGTTCCACTAACGTTTCATATACTTTTTGATAAATAATATTTGCTGAAGGAATGTCTGTTATAAAGTGAGGATCTAATTTTGTTGCATCTGATAAACGGACAACTGTCAAGGTGCCCCCATCCTTTTTACCTTCGGATTCATTGCCGGCTTCCTGCTCTGTTTTTGTTTGTGTAGAACATGCTGTAGACAGCAGCATCATTAAGCTTAGGAAAATCATTAGCATTCCCTTTCGAAAGTGCATTCTATCTTTCTCCATTTTTCTCTCCCCTTTTTCGGTAAATAATTCCAGTAATTATTCAATGTTCACCGTCCCTCCGTAAATGCTTATCTGCATTATAGAAGATGATGCATTTAGATATTTACAGAATATTTACCTTATTTTTAAATATTTTGACAACTGTTTTAAAAAATATTTACTTTACAGGTAATTTTGATAATTTTAACTAAACGTTTGCAATCCACTCTTTCTTTTGAAAGGAGGAAAACTGATTTTCATTTTAGTGCTAGTAAAAAAATCTTTTAGGGGGGAAATAAGATGACAGTTCAAGTAAAAACGGAGCAGCCAGATATAGCTGTAAAGACATTGATTGGCGGCACAAAAGAATCTAGAATAAAAGATTTTATTTCTACATTGATCCAAAATAAAGCTGCACTGGCTGGAGCCATTATTATTATTGTTTATCTATTAATGGCGGCATTTGCACCGCTGCTGGCTCCATATAGCCCATACGAAATTGATTTGGAAAATAAGCTGACTCCTCCATCTGCAGACCATTGGATGGGAACGGATGATAAAGGAAGAGATATCTTAAGCAGGATTCTTTATGGTTCCAGGCTATCAATGGGGGTTGGATTTGCTGCTGTGTTATTCGGAGCATTTTTCGGAATTATTTTCGGTCTTGTAGCTGGGTTTTATGGCAAATGGGTTGACACCATTATCATGAGGATGATGGATGTTATGCTTGCATTCCCAGGGATTCTCCTTGCGCTAGCCATTATTGCGGCATTGGGGCCAAGCCTGATTAATGTGACTATAGCAGTAGGAGCTTTTTCTGTACCCTTATTTGCCAGAATCGTCCGCGGATCTACTTTAGAAGTAAAGCGCCTTGAGTATATTGATGCAATCCGATCGCTTGGCGCCTCTGATTTTGTCATTATTTTCAAGCACATTTTCCCGAATATCCTTTCACCCATTATTGTTCAAGGGACTCTGCGATTAGCTACTGCCATTCTGTCAGCAGCTGGATTATCGTTCCTCGGCCTGGGTGCACAGCCGCCTTCACCTGAATGGGGAACCATGCTCAGCAGCGGGAGGGATTTCTTATTCTCCGCACCTTATATCGCCTTATTTCCGGGTCTCGCCATCTCTATTCTAGTTCTTGGGTTTAATATTTTTGGTGATGGCTTACGTGATGCGTTTGACCCCAGGATGAAAAAATAAAAGCTTTGAGGAGGTTACATCTATGCTGATGTTTATATTACGCCGGATTTTACAAACCATCCCGGTTATTATTGGAGTTACTTTTGTTGTCTTCTTCATTATGCAGCTCGTTCCAGGGGATCCTGCAGTACTTCTTGCTGGTGAAGGCGCTTCAAAAGAAACAATTGAAGCTATTCGTGAACAGCTTGGATTAAACCAGCCTTTATATATCCAATACTTCGAATACTTAACAAATGTGTTTAAGGGGGATTTAGGTGTCTCCTTAAAAAATAGCCAGCCTGTTCTTGATGAAATATTGGTAAGACTGCCAATTACTATTGAACTCGCCTTCTTTAGCATCATTATCACAATCGTGCTGGGAATGGCAGCAGGTATTATATCAGCTGTTAAGCCTTATTCATTGACCGATGTCAGCGTCATGCTTGTTGCGCTCTTAGGCATATCACTTCCAAGCTTCTGGTTTGGCCTCATGCTTATGTATTTCTTCTCTGTTAAGCTTCAAATTTTGCCTGTTGCAGGATGGGACAGTCTGCTCCATGTCATCTTGCCGGCTATAACCCTTGGAGCAGGAGGAGCAGCAATTGTCGCAAGGATGACCAGGTCGAGCATGCTTGAAGTTATTCGGCAGGATTATATTCGTACAGCACGTGCAAAAGGGCTTCGCGAGCGAATCATTATTTATAAACATGCACTAAGAAATGCACTGATACCAGTGATTACGGTTGTGGGCCTGCAGTTTGGCGCACTCCTTGGAGGTACCGTATTGGTGGAATCGATCTTTGCTATTAATGGCCTCGGAAGAATGATTGTCGATGCAATTAGAATGCGAGATCTGCCAATGGTCCAGGGAGGAGTATTGTTTGCCTCACTTATTTTCGTAGTTGTGAATTTATTCGTAGATGTCTTTTATCGGTTCTTCAATAAACGCATTGAACTAAATTAAGTTAAGGGTGGTAACAGGATATGAAAGAAAGAAACAAGCCAATACTTGAAGTAAAAGGGTTAAAAACCCATTTCACAACAAAGCGGGGAGTCAGCAAAGCGGTTGATGGCATCGATTTTACACTGCATAAAGGGGAAACGCTGGGAATAGTAGGGGAATCCGGGTGCGGGAAAAGTATGACTTCCCTCTCCATTCTCCGCCTTATTCCTTCTCCTCCGGGAAAAATTGCCGGTGGTTCCGTTCTTTTTAAAGGAAGAGATTTAGTTACAATGCCAGAGGATGAAATGAGAAAAATTCGCGGGAATGAAATATCTATGATTTTTCAGGAGCCTATGACTTCCTTAAATCCTGTAATCCCGGTTGGGGAACAAATTGCAGAAGCTTTGAGGCTGCACCAAAAGATGGGGAAAAAAGCTGCATGGGATAAGTCAGTTGAAATGCTGAAGATGGTTGGAATCCCCTCTCCTGAAAAACGGGCGAAACAAGAGCCATTCCAATTGAGCGGAGGGATGCGCCAGCGTGTCATGATTGCTATGGCTCTTGCATGTACACCTGAGGTATTAATAGCAGATGAGCCAACGACTGCATTGGATGTTACGATTCAAGCACAAATACTGGAGCTGATAAAAGAGCTGCAAACAAAGATAGGAATGGGTGTTATCATGATTACCCACGATTTGGGAGTTGTGGCAGAAACTTGTGATAAGGTAGCCGTAATGTATGCCGGCAATATAGTTGAGCATGCATCTACAGAGCAAATATTTGCTGATCCAAAGCATCCTTATACCCAAGGTTTATTGAACTCATTGCCTAAAATCCATGAAGATCAGGAAGAATTAATTACGATAGATGGCAGTGTCCCCAGCCCTTACAATATGCCTGCCGGATGCCGGTTCGCCTCTAGATGCCCTTATGCGGAGGATATATGTGCTGCACACCAGCCTGATCTTGTTTCCTATTCTGAAGATATTAAAGTAAGATGCTGGAAATACACCGACAAGTGGACTGGCAAAAGAGATAAAGAAGGGGTTGTCTAATATGAACACGACCGCAGAAAAAAATATCATCCTGCAAGTAGATCGATTAAAACAATATTTCCCGGTTAAAAAAGACTCTATATTCAAGCCAAAGGCATATGTAAAGGCTGTAGACGATATTTCATTTGAGCTTTTTGAAGGTGAAACATTAAGTATAGTCGGGGAGTCCGGATGCGGGAAATCAACAACCGGACGTGCAATTTTAAGGCTTGATGAACCTACTGACGGAAAGGTTCTTTATATGGGGAAAAATATTCTAACGTTAAATAAAAAGGATATGAGAAAACTTAGAGGTGATTTACAGGTTATATTTCAAGATCCTTTTGCTTCTCTTAATCCCCGTCAAATGGTGAAGCAAATTTTAAATGAAGCCATGGCCATTCAGAATGTGGTTGAAAAATCAAAGCGAAAGGAAAGAATGCTGGAACTGCTTGGATATGTCGGACTTCCTCCAGAATCACTTGACAGATATCCGCATGAATTTAGCGGCGGCCAGCGCCAGCGTATTGGAATCGCCAGAGCATTGGCCGTTAATCCGAAATTAATCATTTGTGATGAAGCTGTATCTGCCCTGGATGTATCTATCCAGGCACAAATTCTCAATTTATTAAAGAAGCTGCAAAAGCAGTTTAAATTGACCTTTCTTTTTATCTCTCATGACCTAAGTGTCGTCAGGCATATTTCAGACCGGGTAATGGTGATGTATCTGGGAAAAGTGGTCGAGATTGCAGAGAAAAAAGAAATGTTCGACTCTCCTCTTCACCCATATACAAAAGCGCTGCTCTCGTCTATTCCAGTTCCGGATCCAACTTTAAAAAGGGACCGTGTCATATTAAAAGGAGATGTACCATCACCTATTGATCCTCCTGGAGGCTGCAGATTCCATACACGCTGTCCTTTTGCTATAGAAAAATGCAAACAGGAGGAACCTCCCCTTAGGGAGCTGGTTAATAATCACTTTGTAAGCTGTCATATCGCTGAAACTCTTCCAGTTTAATACAAATACCTCTATTTTGTATAAAATGTTATATTAAAAAAGGGATAGGTTATGATACCTCCCTTTTTTAATACTTAAGGAGAAACGAACCGCATGCTGCCTATTGAATCATTCTCCATATACATTATGTTTTGTGTTCTGGTTCCGCTGGCAGGAGCCTTTACCCTGCTATTTTTATTTGTTTTTGAAAAAAGAATTGATTTACTTGAGAAGCAAAAAAGAGAAATAGCGTTAGAAAGTGAATTGCAGACAGCTTTATACAATCAGTTAAACCAGGAAATCCAGCCGCATTTCTTTTTTAATACCCTAAACTCCATCCTGGCTCTAGCCAGGCTGGACCGCAAAGAAGAATTGATACGGTCCATTGAAACCCTTTCAAAACTGCTGAAATTTAAATATCGGACTTTAAATAACTTTATCTCTATTGAAGATGAACTTACTTATGTTAATTACTATCTGGAGATACAAAAAACAAGATTTAGAGATCGGCTTCATTATGAAATTCAATTGGACAGCCACGTGAATAAAGCCATTATCATTCCCTTTTTAATACAAACTATTGTTGAAAATGCTTTTAAGCATGCCTTTGAACGACATATTGGCGAGGCTTTATTAAAAATACAAATAATAAAGATCGAATCAGCGATTCATGTTTCAGTGTGGAACAATTCTTTAGAGCGCTATGAAACAAGCCCCCTGGATGGCGGGGTGGGGCTTGAGAATATAAAAAGAAGACTTGAACTATTATTTCC
Source organism: Cytobacillus oceanisediminis (assembly GCF_004366035.1). Lineage (GTDB taxonomy): Bacteria > Bacillota > Bacilli > Bacillales > Cytobacillaceae > Cytobacillus > Cytobacillus oceanisediminis_C. Next base: position 333,629 of record NZ_SOEE01000006.1, on the reverse strand, counting down.
CAATGATGAAACTTCTGTTCAATTAACAGACCAGGCGGATGGAACAACTGTTTTGGCTATATTCCCCCACGTTATTATGTCAGAAAAATTGGAAGGAGATTGGATGCAATGAATATTTTGCTTGTAGATGATGAACTTATAGAATTGGAACAGCTGGAATATCTCATCAAAAAGAAATTTCCCAATTGGATTCTTTATAAGGCTCAGGATGCCTCTCAAGCTCTTCAAATTATTAAGAAGCATGACATCTTTCTTGCTTTCCTCGATATTCAGCTCCCAGGCAAATCAGGCTTAGATTTGGCTATGGAGCTTTCCGCAGCTGGCGATATTGACTTAATCATGGTTACAGCCTATCAAAACTTTGATTATATTCAAAAATCACTCAGGCTTGGGGTAGTTGATTATATAACAAAGCCCGTCATTGAAGAGGAATTAATGAGCGTTTTGCGAAGGTATGAACGAATTGGCAGTTACTCTGAGCAAATTGTTAAAGCTTTGCACATCATTCAAAAGGAATACAATGAAAAACTTACTTTAAATTATTTAGCATCTAAAATTCATATCAATTCAGCTTATTTGAGCAGAAAATTTCATGAGGAAGTCGGAATGGGGTTTTCCGAATATTTAAATGACTTTCGATTAAAACAGGCACAGAAAATGCTGATTGAAAGCCCTGAATTAAGCATTAGCAGTATTTCAGAAAAGTGCGGCTTTAACAGCCAGCACTACTTTAGCCAAATCTTTCGGAAAATGACTGGCCAATCACCAAGGGATTACCGCCTGAAGGAGACTTCACAATGAAGAAAACCGATTTTCAATACTATATTGGAGGGGCATTCCAGCTGGGAATCGGTTTTGGTGTTGTGAGTCTTTTGTCCAGATGGGTAACAGGCAATACCATTCTTTCATCGCCTGAAACATTAATAAAGTATGGGCTAACCGGAGGAATCGGCTATTCCCTTATGGGGGCTCTCTCACTCATTTTATTTGGAATATTAGCAAAAAAGATTCGAGATCGGTTTCATGACCATCAAACGATAGGTGATGTATTGCGCGAAAGATTGACCCCACGCGGCTACTGGTTCATGATCTCTATTCTTCTCGTGATTAGTATCCATTCTATATTTGTTCAAGCTATGGGGGCAGGAATTCTAATGCACATGATTTTTCCCCTGCCTGTTTTTTCTGGTATGGTTTTCTTCTTATTGTTTTGTTTTTTTATTGGGGGAGCAGGAGGCATGCAAAGAATCCATCAGCTTGCAGGCATTAATGTCGTGCTCATATTCAGCGCTGTCATCATCATCCCTGTTTACTTTTATATCCAGGAAGGTGTATATCCTGTTTATGAAGGCATTAAATTATATCATCCATACATCCTTTACGTTAAAAACACGGAAGCTATTTTGTTTATATTCACAGCTATTTTAATTGGCTTTGGACAAGTGATTATTGATCGTGCCTCATGGCAAAGAGTTTTTATTATAAAAAAAGAAAAGCTGAGAATTACGTTTACATTAGCGGGCTTAATATGGGCAACTATTCCTCTTGCATTATCATCATTGATCATGATTATTATTTTTGGAAGAAGCTATGATTCCATATATTCTTTGTTATTTGAGTTAATTGGAAAAATCAATTCAACTTTGCTTATTGTTTTATTTGTCCTGTTTTGCTTCAGTGCCATTTCATCAGCAATTAGTGCAGAATTACATGCTGTTGTCACATTAATCATTAAAAATATCGTCGGGATGCTTCGCCCACTCACCAATAAAGAGAAATGGGGATTCACCTATCTGTTTTCCGGAGCCATGTGTTTATTATTACTTGTTATCGTTAGTATCCTGCCTCCATCCCCTATCGAACTGCTGTTTTTTTTCGGTAATACTTATGCTTCCATGATCGCTCCAATGCTGTATATTATACTTGGCAGTAAAACCTTGCCTGCCCTTATTCCCCTTGCATCTATTATTGGGACTGCCGGGGGGTTTGCAGCTTTGCCTATTATGGAAAATCTTCTTGCGATTTGGATCAGCTTTACCCTGTCCTGCTTAATTTGCTTAGGTTATTTCATTTACAATATATTAAGAACGAAGCTGAGTGCCAAAGTTTAGCCGGGGTGCTTATTTTGATGAATAAATTGTGTTCAATAAAGCATATCGCCCTCTTCCATAAAATCCGGCTGAGAGCGATATGCTTTTTATAAAACTAAAGCCCGCAAGTTAATATCTTGTTATATCCATTGGCAAAGAACCTGCTGCAAATCCAACAAATAAAAACCTGCCCTGCCCGGTATTGCGCATTCCATGAATCTGATTAGGCTTAGCAAGGATCACCATGCCTTTACTTATTTGAATTTCATTCTCCAAGTCAGGAAAGTAGATTCCTGTTCCCTCCATACAAACCCACATATCATCTACATTTGAGTGAGAATGCAAGTATACCTCCTGTCCTGGTTCCAGACACCAAACAGCTCCTACTGTTTTATCAGTTTCATAAAAATAGTTCTTTTGCGGTTTCTCAGGATCAAACTTTGCTATTTTATCGATTTCAAAGACTCTTTCTTCCATAATCTTCTGTATGTTTGGCACCGCTATCTCTCCTCTCCTGTAATTTTTTATAGTTCTGCGTCCCGATTGCAATCTTTTGAGTAGACATATGTTAAATTTTCTCGCCCTACAGCATACGCAGCCTGGTGAACATAAGGGCCCATGAAAATATAATCGCCTTTTTTGACTGGGATCCACTTATTATCAAGATTATACATCCCTTCCCCGGAAAGGATATATGCTCCGTGTTCCTGAACATGTGTTTCAATAAACGGGTGGCTCGCAGCAGGATCGAATGAAAGGATATGGAAATTCATATCAAAATCTAAATCCGCAGGCAATAGATCTTTAATGTTTACATTATGCATATCATCGTAGTTCCTGAATTCTATACTATTTGCATGTCCTGATATAACCCAGGGCTTCCGCCCTTCAAGAGGGCGATATTTCTGCTTGTATAAAAAGAGCTTAGAATCCCCATCATTCATATTTTCCAAATACATTTTCACTCCCGGCGGACAATAAAGGTATCCGCTTTCCTCTAAGATAAATTCTTTTTCATCTGCAGAAGCTTTTATTTTCCCCTCTAGTATGTAAACAAATGTCTGCACATCCTCCTGTCCGCCAAAGCCTTCTTTATTTCCTCCTTCTTTTTTCATTGTCACATAATAGTCGACAAAGCTTGCCCCAAGCTTAGGAGAACCTAAAATCGAAATAAGGCAATGATGAAATCCAGGAATAACATTGTTCACTAATCCCTCAGGTGCAAGTAAAGCATATTTTCCATGTTCTATTACAGATCTGCTTGATAATAAATCTTTTGGATAGCCCATTTATAACTCTCCTTTTCATTGATCTTATTTATAAGCCAGTTCATATAAAGTGCTGATCAGCGCTTTAACTCCCTCAGCTAAATCAGCAGGCGCAGTATATTCACCAGGGTTATGGCTAATGCCCTTTTCGCTCGGCACAAATAGCATAGCCGCCGGAATGGACGGTGCAAAAATTTGTGCATCATGGCCTGCACCACTATGCATTACTTTATAGCTCAAATTTTTTTCCTTGCATTTCTTTTCAATCAATTCCGTAATTTCAGGATCCATTGGGACCGGATCCGTATCAAGCCATTTTTTAATGACCGTTTCAACCCCATGCTCTCGTGATATATCATTTATGTTTTCTATAAATCTTTCAGTAAAATGGAACATCGTATTTTTATCAATATGGCGCAGGTCTAAAGTAAACGCAGCTTTTCCCGGCACCACATTTGCAATGTTGGGTGAAATATCAATCCTCCCAACGGTTGCTACCAGCGGGTCACCATATTGCTCTGCCATATTAAGTGTTTCATGTATCATTTGGCTGGCAGCATATACAGCATCCTTGCGATATCCCATGGGTGTTGTTCCAGCATGATTGGCTTGACCTTTTACTTCAATTGTAAAACGTCTTTGCCCAACGATGCATTTCACAATACCAACAGACTTTTTCTCCGTTTCAAGGACATTTCCCTGTTCGACGTGGATTTCCACGAATACCTTCAAATCCTGCCGCGGAGATTTGGTTTCATCCTTAAAGGTGAATCCCGCCTCACTGATGGCGTCAGAAAAAATTACTCCATTTGAATCTGCAAGATTTTCAACATCCTTTTTATAAGCGCCTCCTGCAATATTCTTTGAACCCCAAAAGCAATAAGGAAATCTGCTTCCTTCTTCTTCTGCCAGTGAAACAATCTCGAGATTGCGTTTTGGAGTCCCATATTGATCTTTTAAATAAATTAAAGCCAGTATCCCAGCTACAATGCCAAATTGCCCGTCAAACAGCCCGCCATTTTTCACGGTATCTACATGGGACCCAGTTAAAACGGTCTCTGTCTGATTAACTCCCTTTACTATTCCACTCAGATTTCCCACTTCATCAAACTTTACTTCCAAACCTTCAGCTTCCATCCAACTCTTCAAAGCTTGCTGAGTATCCGTCCATTGCTTAGAGTATAAAAGACGGGTAATTCCTCCTTCCGGATCTTTTGCAAATGAACCCAGCCATTCAAGCCTGTTCACAATATGTTTTGCTAAATTTTCATATTCAAGTTTCCCCTGCAAATTGATTAAGTCTGTCATCCCGATTTCCCCTATCTATAATCTTTCTGCGGACTTTTTGATTTCAGATCATATTCATAGTTGACCTGCCATTTTTTAACTTAAGGGCTTTTCCGAGAGGTTTCCCAACAATCCCCTGATCCAAATCATATACAATCTTGCCGCGGACAAGGGTTTTGGTTATCCGGCAATTAATCATCCTTCCAATGTATGGGCTATGCTTATGCCGATAATATAGGCCTTCCTCCTCAACAACATAGGAACGATTAGCATCAATTAAGATGATATCAGCATCCATTGATACTGCTATTTCTCCTTTATTGGGAATGTTAAAACGTTCAGCGGGATTAGAAGAAATCATCCTTGCAAAATGAGTGATTGGCAGCTTTCTTTTCAAAACCGCTTCATCAAACATTAAATCAACGCTATTTTGACACCCTGTGATTCCTCCCCACACTTCGAAAAAATTATTTGAAGAACTATACTTCATTTCAGGGGGACATGGTGAGTGATCAGATGTTAACATATCAATCTTGCCTTCTATTAACTTTTCCCAAAGCTTTTCTTGATCCTCTATACTTCGCAGCGGAGGAGAGCATTTGGCAGCCGGGCCAATTTTTTCGAGCTGTTCAGATGATATCGTAAAATAATGAGGACAGGATTCAAGGGAAACATCCTGACCCGAGCTTCTGGCCTTCATAATTTCTTCTACTGCTTCTGCGGTGCTAATGTGTACAAAATGAATAGGGCACTTCGTTTCTTTTCCAAAATAAAGAGCGCGTTTCACTGCTTCAACCTCTGTTAAAACAGGCCGTGAAAAGACATAATCTGCGGCAGCTGTCCTGCCCTGTGCTTTTAACTCTTCCCCTAACCGATCGGTAATTTGGGCATTTTCCGCATGAATCGATAAAATTTGGCCCAGTTCAGCAATTTTTTTCATCCCCGCAAAAAGGGTATAATCATCCACATTAGAAAAATCATCGGGATTATCTGTTCCACAAGTGGACATAAAGCATTTATAGGCGATAACTCCATCATCTGAAAGCTCTTCAAGTCTTTCAAGATTGCCTGGAACAAGTCCGCCATAAAATGCATAATCAATATAATTTTTCCCCTTGGCTGCTTCTGCTTTTAATTGCAGTGTATTCCTGTCAATCGTAGCCGGAAGGGCATTCAAGGGCATATCCGCATAGCATGTAGTTCCTCCTGCTGCCAGTGCTTTAGTTCCAGTTATAAACCCTTCCCACTCTGTTCGGCCAGGCTCACAAATATGCACATGAGTATCGATCATTCCAGGCATGACATATTGATCAGAGGCATCGATAATCTGCTCAGCTTCATGATCAATGGTTTCCGCAATCGCTGCAATTTTTCCATTTATAATGGCAATATCATTCTTAACTACCTCGTTTTTAAGAACCACTTTGCCGCCTTTTATTAACAAATCATATATCATCGCATTTCCCCCGTTACTTTTAATCTTATTCTGTATTTCGAGGAACCTCATTAACTGATTTATTAAATTGTATAAAAAAATCCAACTATTTTTTTCGGATTCCTTTACTAATTTTTTAGCTTTCTTTACTTCTTCAATTTTTTTGAATTTAAATGAAGACAATAACCAGAGACTGATCTAATCACTCTCTTTTCATCCCTTCTTTATCGCAAACTAAATTCCCCTTGTAGAACACTGCATGGCGTTCCGCTCTTCTAGCCATTGCCTCTGCTGAACAGCTTGCATCGACAAGGACCATGCTGGCTTCATCACCAGGTGCTGGCCAGATCCGGTTTCCCTTCTGATCAAGCGGCGTTTTCCCCCCTGTAATATATCTAAATGCTTGAGAGAGAGACTTTTCATCCGTCCATCTATACCGTTCAATTAAACGGCCTGCTCTTTCCAGGATATCTCCATTACCTATTGGCCACCATGAATCAAAAATATTATCGTTTCCAACAGCCACCTCTACTCCACACTCACTTAACAGATCAACAGGCGGGATTGCCCGGCCAGTCGGGAGGCTAGTAACGATCGAAATACGTGCGTCTTTTAAAATCTCTGCCATTTCAGAGGCTTCTGCCCTTGAAACATCACCCATGCCAAATGCATGGCTAATCGCAACTCTTCCTTCCCAGCCAGCTTCCTTAGTCAGAAAGGCCAGCCTTTTCATAGTAAAAGTACCAAGGTGACCAGGATCATGTAAATGCAAATCAATATCTGCATTGCCTTCTACAGCTAAATCCATCAATTGAACTAGCGAAGCTTCAATATTGTTGTCAACGGTAGCTGGGTCGACCGCTCCTACAATTCCAGCACCATTTCTAATAGCTTCTCTAATAAGCTGAGGTGTCCCTGAGCGCAGCAAGCCATGCTGGGCAAAGGCAACAATCTCAGAGCTGGCATAGCTCGAAAATTCCTCCAAAGTCTGCTGAACTTCATCTAAATTCCGTAATTGGACTTCAGGGTATATATCCACATGGGTTCTAATATGAGTTGATCCATAGGATATTAGCTGCTTAAGCAATGCTTTTGATCGCTGATAGGTACTTGCAGACATAGATAACAATGCATTCTTTTCAATTTCACACCGTTCTATGACACCCGATGCAGGGATGCAGGCCCTCCACTCATCCCCCATATACGTTTTATCAAGATGGACATGCTTTTCAACAAAGGATGGCAATAACAGCAGTCCCTTTGCATCTTTTATAGGCAGTTTATCAGAGGAAGCCTCTAAGTCCTTCGTAATCTTAGCAATGCAGCCGTCCTCTATTAATAAATGAAATCGATCCGTTATAGTACCTGACACTCTATTATTCTCATTTTTGTATCCGCATTCTAATCGCACATTCTTTAACCAATAGCTATTATTCATTTTCATTCACCTTTCCGGCCCCGGACAAGATAAAAGGGTACCCAGAACGGATATCCCTCTTATCTTAGAGCTTATTTAATTGAAATGTCATTGATCTCCAAGTATCCAGATGGACTTATAGAGAAGCCTTTTACATCTTTTGAAATAGCCGCCATATTCTCAATTACACGAACCGGAATATATACGGATTCTTCCATTTCGATTTCCTGGGCTTTTGCATAGAACTCCATCCGCTTATCCGAATCTTTTTCAGCCCGTGCAGCTTCTATTAAGCTGTCCACTTCTTTATTACTGTAGAAGAAGGTATTTCCTGCAGGGCCGTGTGAACTGCTATGGAAAAGGTTATATTGATTATAATCAGCATCTCCCGTCGCATTTCTCCAGCTTAAAATAAACATCTCGGAATCACCGCGGTTTACTTGTTCGACAAATGTCCCATATTCATATACCTGAATGTCCAGTTTGATTCCTATCCCTTTCAGCTGAGATTGAAGAACCTCCGCCATATTAATCCATTCTTTCTTATCCATTGTTTTCAACGTTGTTTCAAAGCCATTTGGGTAGCCTGCTTCTGTGAGAAGCCTTTTTGCCTCATTGAGGTTGTATTCGTATGCTTCGAGGCTTTCATGATATCCAAATACCTTTGGCCCCAGCAGTGAATTGGACTTATTCCCAACATTCTCAAATACCCCCTCCAGAATTGAATCCATTTCAACAGCATGTCCAATAGCTTTGCGGACTCGGGCATCATTGAATGGCTCCTTTTCAACGTTAAACCCAATATATTCTGTGCCAAATCCTTCACTGCGGTAAATTTCTGCATTTTTGGAGTTTTCCACCGTTTCCATCATTGTGACCGAGAGCGGTTCGGCTATATGGGCTTCACCTGTTTCAAGCATGGATATCCTTGTTGTTTCTTCAGGGACGATCTTAAATATTACTTTATCCAGCTTAGATTGAGTCCCCCAATAGGTTTCATTTTTGTTAAAAACAATTTCTTTGCCCGGTGTCCAGGACTCAAATACAAATGGACCTGTCCCAACAGGTTCTTGAATCACTTTCTTTCCATATTTCTCGATAGTTTTTGGTGAGATAATGCCGCCTTCATGATTGGCCAATATGGATAGCAGGGGTGAAAACGGTTCTGATAACTTAAATTGGACAGTAAATTCATCGACTGCCTTTACTTCTTCTACCATTTTGAATACAACAGCTCTTGGAGAGGCAACATCCGGATCTAATAACCGGTCAAATGTTGCTTTCACTGCATCGGCATTAAATGCTGTCCCGTCATGGAATGTTACATCCTCTCTAAGCTTGAACTCCCAAGTTGTTTCATCTAACTGTTCCCACTTTTCAGCCAGCACCGGCTTGATTTCGGTATTTTTATCCCGGCCAACAAGCCCCTCATAAATTTTATTATGTGTAACGCTGGCGGCATTGATTGTCGACATAAAATGATGATCTAAATTTTCTGCGTCAGATAAACGGGCTATAACTAAAGTTCCTCCGTTTTCGGATGCTATTCCCTTGGAGTCCTGACTGCTGTTAACCTGTTTTTTAGTCGAACACCCTGAAATAAGGATTGCGATCAGCAGAGCTGAGATGATTAACCCCATTCTTTTTTTCACTTTCAAATTCAATCCCCCTTTTTTAAGCCCTTAAGCCTTTATCTAATTATATAAAATATTCTGATTAATCTTTTTCTACTTTCTTTACATGTTTTTAAACTTTTTCTACTACTTATACAAAATAACAAACATTATTGCTGATCAATAGAATCAACAAGTCTGAAAGAAGGCGGCAGCAATTCATTCTCAGTAAGCTCCTGATAATCTCTTTTTAAATAACCCTTTTTCATTTTCATGAAATATTCTTGCGCTTTTCCTTTTAGTGCCTCTAAATCATGGTTGGGTAATTTTCGGTCTTTCATGACTACTTTCCCATTGATAATGGATAACTTGACATCTCTTCCAGTTCCGCTTACAATCACTGTTCTTAAGGGATCATCTAATACTCCCATATGGAATCCGGCTAAATCAATTGCAATAATATCTGCTTTTGCGCCAGCACAAAGGCGGCCCAAATCTTCTCTTCCCAGAAACTTTGCAGCACCTAAAGTTGCAGCACGGTAAAGATCTGAGTATGCTGAGTCTTTAACTTCTTTATTTACGATCCGGGAAAGCATGCTCCCTGTTCTGATATTCTGGAACATGTCCGGAGGAAACGTATCTGTACCTAACGCTAAATTAATTCCTAACTGTTTATATTTTGCAAAGGATTCCATTGCCTGTCCGTGCCTTCCAATTATTAATGGGCAATGAATGACCGTCGTGCCCGTTTCCCTCAGCAGTGACAAATCATCTCCACCACCCATTTTTGCCCCACTGTAGCCAGCAATAAAATGGGCATGAGGAATCGCCGATCTGGATCCTAAAAATCCAAGGTTATATAAATGCCTAATTGGAGTTACGCCATATTTCTCAATCATGGTATGGTATTCAAAATCACCTTGGGCTGCATGCAATTTTATCGGAACTTTATAGTGATCACTATATTGCTTTGTAAGGAGAAGACTTTCTTCCGTTTGACTTTCAATCCGCTCAGGGGCAAGCATTCCCCTGACCAAACCATTAAATGAACCATCAAACTCTTCCAAAAAGCGCACAGCTCTTTTTAATCCTTGCCTTCCAGCTTCTTCATCCCAATGAATCTTAATATTGCCATCTGCCTGGACGACCCTTATCCCCGATTGATAGCTTGGACCCAGGTATATACGCAATCCCAAGTCAGCAGCATGCCTCGCTGCTGATGCAAGCTCTTCATATGTTTCTGCCCATTTTTTATAATGCACAGAAGTGATTGGCATAGCAGTTGTAATTCCATGAAGGATCAGCTGTGAATAGGCATATAAAGATTTAAAGGCCTCGTCTTCAGCCGTCATAATTTCATGGTGTCCTTGCTTCACATATCTCTCTGACCAAAGCAGATTTTTCTGTCTTGCTGAACTGGCCTCCAAATGCAAGATATCATGATCAATATCGCCTAATGCATTCAAGTCAATGAATCCCGGACTGATTAAAGCGCGGCCGGCATCTATAACTTTATCAGCTTGGCCTGAATACCTTTTTCCAACATAAATGATGGTATCATTTTCAAATACAACCTCAGCATTTTCTATCAGGACATGATCTTTTCCATCATATCCAATTACATATTTCCCCTTTAGCCTGGTCTTCATTGATTTTCCCCTTTCTCCCCAATTGTAGATTCTTTATCATGATCCATTCCATCCCCATAGGTTCGTGTGTGCCCCCAAAAATATTTCGTCTGCTTCATGTATCTTTCAAGACCAGCACGCTTAATTGTTGCGTTAGCTTCTTCATTTGATTCTTCCAAAACTGACCTTTCATCAACGGAGCAGACTGCTCTGTCCTTCATAAGAATCCTGCCATCTACGATAACATGCCCCACATCAGCTGCATAAGCTTGATGGACAAGCCGATGAATATGCATAAATTCAGGTGTTAAGTGCGGCTGATGCATATTGACAGTTATAACATCCGCCTTTTTCCCCGCTTCAAGAGAGCCCAATTCATCATCCCATCCAATACATTTTGCAGCTTCAATCGTAACCATCTCCAGAAGTTTACCAGGAGGTAAGCAATATTCATCTCTATGAGCGGCCTGATGTATAAATTGTGTTTTTCTCATGGCTTGAAACATGTCAAAGCTAGTGGATGGTGAAGTGCCATCTGTTGATATAGCAACTGTTGTTCCCAACTCGATCAATTCTATCATCGGTGTGCGGGCGTGAATTTGAGAGAATCCAGGAGAGGCACTGACATTTGTTCCGGTTTCAGCTAATATTTTCGCTTCATCAAAGGATATCCCCCGGCAATGCTGAAGATGAACATCAGGACCTAAAAGAGCATTCTCCCAATCCTTTACTGCCAAGTGAATCATGCCTCCAAAAGCATCAGAGTGGATTCTTGTATTATATTTTCTGGCAATTTCTCTGACTTTCTTTGCTTGGTATAAATCATGCTCTGTTAAATGATGAAGTTTCGCAGGTGAAGTTGGACCAGATGGTTCAACTGATGTAACAATTACGAAAGGGGTAATAAATGCTCTTGTCCGATCTTGATTAGCATGGTTTAAAGCTTCAATCACTGCTTCAGCACCATTTAACACTTGCTCGTAGGTGACTTCTTTAGTCATTCTTTGACCGTCTATCCACCTGCTGAATGAATGAGGCCATGGAGGATTGCAGGGACCGGTGCAAACAACCTCCCTGACACCAGTTTCTGCATAGGCTTTTGCATGATTGATGGCAAAAACTGGATCATCTGACCTTGGCATTGAACCAAGAACAGATACACCAGTTGTTATGCCCGCCTTCAGCCGCTCAAGTGCAGAAAGCTTCCCTTCAAAATACCAGAATTCGTCTGTAACAAAATGCTTATACGTATTCGTCATAATAGGCATCCAAAAATCCAAGCTTTCCATTGCAATGGTCTTAAACATCGAATGGCCGCCATGTCCATGTACATCTATTAATCCAGGCAGGACACAATGATGGCTGCAATCTATCACTTCTTTCGCCTCATATTTTTCCAATAGTTTCTCACTCATATCCACATCCAGGATCCTGCTTCCATTTATAGCGACAGCTCCATCGGTGATGATTCGCCTGTTTTGATCCATAGTAATGACAGTTCCATGAATCAGGAGTAAATCAATCATTTCCTTCTCCCTCACTTCTTTTAACATTAAGTATAGGAAAAAAGAAAACACTAAACTTTCAGAATCTTTACATAAAATTAAAATATTTCTACCTATTTTTAATTTTTTTCCTTCCTATAAAATTCAGCTTCTATTTCTCCTTCCTTAATAATTCTTCCAATAATATAATTGCATGGTTATTTACTGTATCTTTTGCAGCATATAGTAGTGTAAGTTTTTGCTTCTTAGATATCTCGTACAGTTCTTCCATCTTGTGAATCTTGTCTGTCTGTGTGCGCAGCTCAATGAGATACTTTTCTCGAAAAATACCGAAAAGTTCAGGTTTATGATTAAAAGATTTTCTAAGCTCGCTGCTTGGTGCAACTTCTTTTTCCCAGGCTGATAAATGTGCATCTTCTTTTTTAATTCCCCTCGGCCACAGCCGATCCACTAATACTCGGTATCCATCAGCCTCTTCATAGGGGTCGTATACTCTTTTTATAGTAATTCCAGCCATTTCTTCACCACCAGATTATTTTCACGTTTCTATCTTACTTGTCATTTGCTATAATTTATACAAATATAAATTATACAAAATTTTCTAATTCAATTAAATGTGAGGTGCAAGGAATTTGACAGGAACAATTGCTGTAGTGATGACTTTCTCTATTCCCATCATCGCCATCCTGACTTTTCATACACAAAGACTGGCAAAAATTAAACACAATATGATAAAAGATGAAATTACCCTGGAAAAGCTGAAACAGGAAAACTATTTGCTTGAAACAGAAAAAATGAAGCTCGAACTGGAGCAAATGAGGATTGAAAGTCCTAAGGACCATACAAAAATCATATAAGCAAAAAAATCCCCATCTTTTAACAGAAGGGGATTTTAGTTATATACGATCAATTATTTTCCTGGCAGTTTCTGCCCCATTTTCAATACAATCTGGTATTCCTACACCATAATAGGAGCAGCCTGCAAGCCATATTCCAGGGTATTCCTGGTCCAGTCTGTTTTCAATTGCTGCTACTGTCTGCGGATGGGATAGCAGATAGTTTGGCATTTTTTCAGTCCACTTCGTCACTTCACTTGCAGTGGGAACAGATGTGATGCCAAGGCTTTTTTCAATATCAGCCAAAGCCGTCTGCAGCAAATCTTCTTCGTTCATTTCCTTTAGAGATGCAAAGGCCGGATGGCTGCTTTTATAAAATAATCGAACAAGCAGATTGCCGCTTTCTGAGGTATGCCTCCATTTGCGGCTTGTCCATGTACAGGCATTGCAGGTTAATTCATCCGTATTTGCAGTTATGAAGCCTGTCCCGTCTTCAGGCAGCTCACTGTCTGGAATATCATAAGCAAGATAGATAGAGATTAAGGAACTGTTCTTCAAAAGTTCGAATTCCGCTACCAGCTCCTCATGATCGAACAGCGCCGCAGCGGCATTATGCGGAATGCTTAGCACCAGATGATCGGCCTCCAGGCTTTCGCCATTCGAGAAATCGACTATATATTTGCGATCACTTCTCTCTATTTTAACTGCCTTCGTGTTTTTAAATATTTCGGTTTCATCCAATTTTTCTTCATAAGCATCTATTAAGGCATCAAGACCTTTTTTAAAGGAAAGGAATTTTTTTCCCCCTCCGCCCTGGAACACCTTTTTATTTTCTTCAAAGCCTTTAATAATGCTGCCGTATTTTTCTTTATAATCAAACACCTGCGGAAGAGTCGAAGCAATGGTCAAGTCACTGAGTTTCCCGGAATATACCCCCGAAAGAACTGGCGCAATTTGTTTTTCCACTAGTTCTTTTCCGAAGAAATGCTCCAGGAAATCGCCGATGGAATCGTTTTTTGTAAAGCTATCATTTTTCATATAAAAATCTTTTAGGGCTTCAACCTTTCCTTCTGCTGAAACAAGAGCAGATTTGGCAAGTGATTCAACACTGGCCGGTATCCCAAACACAGAATCTGCTGGTATCAGCTTCAGCTCTCCATCACTGTATATATAAGATCGCCCCGCAGCATTGTAGACAACGTCTTCTTCCAGCCCCAGCTCCTGGATAAAATTCATCGCATTCGCTTTGCGGGCAACAATCGAATCAGCTCCCGCCTCGATTACAAATCCGCCATCTCTGACTGTGCGGATTTTTCCGCCGAGCTGTTCTGCTGATTCTGCCAGCACAAGCCTTATATCCTGATCATATTCTTTTTTCCACTTATTCAGTTCATACATTGCGGACAATCCTGTTACACCGCCGCCTATGACCAATACTGTTTTCACTCGTATGCACCTCAGTTTACTTCCAATTCATATATAAAGTGTACCATAACATGAAGCGATGAAAGTATGTGATGGTTTGTCCAAATGATGACTATATTTTTTCAAATAAGGAAAAAACGGAGAACGCACCTCTCCGTTTCACCCTTTCTTGAACCAATTCGCCTGTTCATCCATATGCAAAAAAGGAATGTCTGTATCAACTTCACCAGTGATTCTATTCATTTCAATATCCTGGCCATCGAGCCAATGCCCAAAATCAAAAATCACTGGCTCTCTGTCGCCGCCGAGCGCAAACCAGGCTTTCATCTCCCCCGGCAGATAGGCTGATGTATGAATCGTCCCTGCCCAGCTTCCATAAAGATCCGAGAAAACGCCTTTATCGCTATCATTCAAGAGGCGGAAAGCATCATGTGCATCTAATTGCTCACCCTGACGGCTTTTCATGACATCCAGCCTGCGCATGCTGTCAGCTAGATGATTGCGATTTTCATCCTTCATGATTTCAAAATGGTTTGTACAGGCAGTTGTCTGACGGACCTGTACACCTCTCGGTGATGTTTCCACTGCATAAGTCCCTCCGCTATTGTCATACACCACATATGTAAAAGAATGGCGGTGCGGTATTTCCTTCAGCATCCCAACCGCTTCTTCCACATTTGCACATGCCTCCAAAATCAGGCGGCCGATCATACAGCAAATAAAGCCATCAGCAGGCTTTTTCCGGTTCATAAAATTATATCCAATCACAAGTCCTTTTTCGTTCATGCCATCCATCCGGCCGGTCACCCTCTGGCTTGGGCCAATCATCGCATATCCCTGATCTGTTGGCTGATAAAGGGTATAGCGCCCTTCATAAGTTTTCGGATGGTAATCATAATTGCGGACCAGGAAATCAGCCCCTGTAAGGATGGAACAGCCCGAGCGGACATAATCAAGGCGATAGCCGCCAAACTCCTTCAAAACCCGCTCCATCGGCCATTGCAATGCTTCCCGTATCCCAAGCAGTTCATCCCAAATACCAGGGGCAAACCTCGTAATCGCTTTTTTCACTTCTGCTTCATTAATTAAAAATCGCGGCTTTCTTACCTTCCATTGATCCTCCCGATTTTTCACAGAAAGAGAATCTTTTATAAGTTCTCCCTGCATGAAACCAAAATCAAAGTGGGTTCCGCGGAATTGAATAATATCACTGTAAATCTTTTTCAAGATAAATCCCTCTTCTATTCGTTTCTTTTATTAAGAATAATTGATGCCTGCATGAAATTCCAGCAGTTGGCCCTCAACTACTGCACTGTTGCAGTGTCCACATAGGATGGGACAGGCTCCACTTTTGTCTGGAATTATTGATTTCAGGGAAAAATCAGATTCGTCTATAATTCTTTCAGCTTAATACTATAATGCCTCATACTTTTCGGGATTCCTTTTATGGCAAATATTCCGTTATAAATTAAGGATCTTACTCTATACTCAATAAAGCCATCACCAATAGGCTCATCAAGGTGTCCAATCACTTCACCAATTAATTTGGCTGATTTTATAAAACCTTTATTACTTTTATGGAGCCTTTTAGCTGACTCGATGATATATTCATCAAAATAACTCTCTGGTACACTATGTATTTCATTATCTTCCCATATACGCAATACTTCCCTCGTTTTGGAGAGTGCCTGCCAATCAGATACAAAACAATTTCTTTCTTCTGCAAATAAAGGGCTACCTATGTGTTTTTCCAGTATCACCTTCAGCTTCTCCGGAGTTGCCTCACCTGAGTGCCTTAAAATGCATTGATGCTCTTTCGCTGGGAAAAGCTTCTTATATGACCGAGCAGTATTAATAACACGCACAATATTTTCTTTGTTTCTTAATAAGTGAAGGAAATACCGCAAACCAGTTTGTTCATCTGCATTGTCAGCTGTCCAGATAACGACCGGTTTTCCCGCTGGAATAGAATCTATCTCTTCAAGTGCTTTAGCTATTTTTCTTTCATATCTCATTTCCAGGTAATCTTCATGCATATTAATGTGATCCATCAGCCATTCTAATCTCTTTTTTCTGCCCTCTTCTTCATGCAGCTTCCAGAGAGGTCCGTTACTAAAAAAATCAGGATAGCCAATGACCTTATTTTCTTTACTGAGTCCAACCTTTAAAGCGCCTGCCGGTGATTCTCCGCACACAATGTGGTAAGTTTCATATTCCCGCTCCAATTTTCTTTCTTGAGAATAAAAGAGGATCCTTTTTTGAATATCATTAAGCAGTTCAATGATTTCTTCCTGAGAATCAGCGCTGTTTTTCAATAAGTGGGCCCGAAGCAATATGTGGAATAAATAGCTCTTCGCTCCCCTCTCCGGGAGTTTCTCAATCGCTTCCCGCAATTCGTCCATCATCATGATCACCCTTTATAAATGAATTGGAAACCTATCTTTTCTACGTATAAACTTAATGGTAGTTTCATAAAAAGCTGATTTGTTTGCAAAAGGATTTTAGATCGTTTAAGATTAAATCGTACACGATTAAAAGTAGGAGGTATCCTTAATGACAACGGTTTATGATTTTGAAGTCAAAAAAACAAATGGTGAATTGAAATCTTTGAAAGATTATGAAGGCAAACCTCTGATTATTGTAAACACAGCCAGCAAATGCGGATTAACGCCCCAATTCAAAGGACTGCAGGAGCTTTATGAAAAGTATAAAGACAGCGGCGTTGAAATTCTTGGTTTTCCTTGTGATCAGTTCAATAACCAGGAATTCGATAATATTGAGGAAACAACTGAGTTCTGCCAGCTTAATTACGGTGTATCCTTTCCGATCTTCGCTAAAATTGATGTAAATGGTGACAATACTGATCCATTATTTACTTACCTAAAAGAACAGAAAAAGGGAATTCTGTCTAAAAACATTAAGTGGAACTTTACTAAATTCCTTGTGGACCGGAATGGCCAGGTTGTAGAACGGTATGCACCTACAACTGAACCAGGAAAAATCGAGGATGATTTGACGAAATTATTGTAATGCTAGATTAGAATCAGGTGATTATGTGAAAGACTTTTTTACACTGGATAAACAGCTATGCTTTGCCGTTTATGAAACAGCAGGAGAATTTACAAAACTGTATACAAGTGCCCTTCAGCCATTTGGCTTAACCTATCCGCAATATCTGGTACTTCTGGCACTTTGGGAAAAGGATGGCGTGACAGCAAAGGAGCTTGGAGAAAGACTAAATCTTGGCACGGGGACACTTACCCCTATGATTTCCAGAATGATTTCTAATGGATGGCTTCGAAAAGAGCGTTCCAAAGCTGATGAACGCAAGGTGTATATTTTCCTTGAGGAAAAAGCACGCAGGGAAAAGGAGGTTATCACCCAAAATGTCGGAGAAGCCATTCAGGCTTGCAGCATTGAGCTGGAAGAATATGAAGAACTTATGGAGCTTCTCGGAAAAGTTAGATTTAAGTTAAAGAGCAGAGTACCTCGCTAATGGGGGTACTCTTTTCACAGTTCCATGTTTAATCCCTCCAAAAAAAGCCATATTAAGGGATAGATAATTGGAAGGGAGCAATCGTCATGGAGTTTTTACCAAGAGAGCAAGTTATAAGTGCATTGCAGGAGCCATTCCATTCCTATTTAGACAAATATGGAATCGACGATATTGGTATTTTCGAGGAAGAAGGCCAGGACCATCAATGCTATATAGGATACACGGTGAAAAAAGCAGGGAAAACGTATCACGTACATAGTCCATTCATTAAAGATGATAGTGGAGGATTATCTCCTGCAAAAAATGAGTGGACAATTGAATCAGATGAACCTGATAGCAATGACCGAAGAGGCTTCAATAATATAGATCAAGCACTTCAGGAATTATAAAAATTGTTCTGATTTTCACTTTTTGACTTTTGAACTATATTAAATTTAGAATATTTTGTCTATAATGGAATTGTATTAGGAAGGAGTGAAAGGGATGGCTGTTAATGCCTATCTTAATTTCGAGGGAAATACACGCGAAGCAATTGAATTTTATGTAAAAGCCTTTGAACTGGAAATGCCTGAGATTACAACTTTTGGTGATGCTCCGCAAAGTCCTGAATATCCTCTTCCGGAGGAAGCAAAAAATTTGGTCATGCATTCAAGCCTTAACATTTGCGGCAGTAATGTTATGTTTTCAGATACTTTTCCCGGTATGCCATTTACAGTAGGAAATAACATTAATCTCGCAGTTGTCATTAATAACCTGGATAACCTGAGAAAGTATTTTAACAATCTGCAGGATGGCGGCACAGTAACCATGGAGCTGCAGGAGACATTCTGGAGCAAGAGCTTTGGCCAGTTAACCGATAAATTCGGTATTAACTGGATGTTCAGCCACGAAAGTGAATAAGATACATAGATAAAAATGGAGGCATGCGGCCTCCATTTTTCTTATTCATCCAGCAAATGGTGAAGCATTCTTTTTTTATCGTCAAAGAATTGTTTCATGATGCGGTAATGATTCGTTTCCTCAAGCTTCTTTTCTGAAATGCCTTCCTCGCTGAATTCATATATTGCTGCATCCGGATAGGCCATAATGATCGGAGAGTGTGTGGCGATAATAAATTGTGAGTGTTCCCTGACCAAATCATGAATTCTTGTCAGCATTGACATTTGCCGCAAAGGAGAAAGTGCCGCCTCCGGCTCGTCCAGGATGTAGATCCCATTACCGCGAAACCGGTGAAGAAACGTGGAGAAAAACGCTTCTCCATGAGATTGCTCATGTAAAGAACGGCCTCCAAAGGAGTCGATTACTTTTGGTGCGCCACCTTCCCGATCCATTTCTTCAATATTGGAAGCGACATTATAGAAACTCTCTGCCCTTAGGAAAAAGCCATCAGACGGCCTGTCTATGCCTTTTATCACCTTGAGATAATCTCCCAGCACAGAATGCGAATCGAATGTTGAAAAGTTAAAATTGAAAGATCCGCCTTCTGCATTAAATCCTAGTGCAACCGCTACTGCCTCCAGCAGTGTCGACTTTCCCATTCCATTCTCTCCAATCAGAAAGGTTACTTTCGGGTGGAAAGGCACCTCATCCATGGTTTTCAAGCTGGGAAGGCTGAAGGGATACTGATTGAAGGAAGGAATTTCTTCTCTTTTAAGGCTAATACCTCTTACATATTGTGAACGTAACAGATTCATTAAAAATACCTCATATATTTTATAGTCAGCTATTTGCCATAAGGGCTGAAACCAGCCTTGGATACACCTAATTGAATGGGTGCATCTTGAAACTCCCGGTCCAGCATTTTAAGAACCACTTTATATGCAGATGGATTATACCATTTCCCCAAACCAAGCTCATCAAAAATCTTTCGGATTCCAAGTCTTTCGGTCCTTCGTCCACCGCTTCCATCTCCCATCCAAAAATCGTCAATTGTAACTCGGTTTGCAATAGACTTAAGCTTTGCAGGAAATTCTCTTGAACATGGCAGTAATGGGGCTAATGTTGCTTGAGTTACAATTCCTGCATCTTTTATGTCTTTTAGTGCAGCCATTCTTGCCGGGATGGGAGGAGCCGCTGGTGCAAATGCCTTTCTGACTTCTTCTTTGTCTGTCTCGATTGTCATGGAAATTCTGATACTATCTCCGAATTGCTGAAATAAATCGATATCCCGCTTCACCAATGGCGAACGGGTTTGTACATGTAAAAAGTCAGGCTGATTTTCAAGCATAACTTCCAATAAACTTCTTGTCAGTTTTGAGGTATATTCAATCGGCTGGTAAGGGTCAGTGGAAGAGGACATAAATATAGCAACTTTTCCCCTTTTTTTAGCTTTAGCCAATTCTTTCTCCAAAAGCTCGGCCGCATTTGATTTTATATCAATCCACGCACCCCATTCCTCTTCACGAAAAATGGAAACAGGCAGCTCCCTTACGTAGCAATATTTGCAGCCAAAGGCACAGCCCGCATAGGGGTTCAATGAATGAGTAAAGTTGTCTATCGCACCTTTTGCAGGTGTTAAGATGCTTTTTGAAATAATTTCTTTAATTTGTGTATTCAAGGCAATCACCAAATCGAATGTATGTTCTTGTTCAAAAGTAACACTGTGATTTCCTGATGTCAACAATAAGCACTAACCTCTCCTGCCCATTATGACTCTTCCTTAAAAATCAGGGAACTCAACAATCTGATTTCCAGGAAGGATCCTCAATAATGGAGGACAGGGCTGAGGATTTTCAAAAAGCATTTTCACACCAGCTTCTCTTATTCTGCTAAAATCACTTTCGATATCCTTTGAAAGTATCCCAGGCAATACATTCGAGCCCATTTTTTCATCTGCGCTCCAGAACAACCTGTACATCATTATGTACGAGACTGACAATTTTATCTCCATAATGTTTTGATACTTTGAAGTCTAAAACCTCAGTGTGAAAATTCACCGCACTTTTCAAATCCCTTATTTTGATCGTGATCACTCATATTTGGTCCAACATGGAAATTCCCCCCTTTTTAATCATAGAAAAGAATTCTTTTCTAAAAGGAAAATTCCTGCTAAAAAAAATGCCTGACCCGATACTGGGGCCAGGCTTTGCCTATTTATTGGTCATTTCTTCCTATTATGTTCCGCAAAACGTTCGATAAGGCATGCCGGATGGCCCTGGCAGCTTGCAGTATTCTTCCTGTTCTATTGTATAGGCATAAGGATCCTTCAGTGCTGCAAGAAGCTTTTTCATCACGCTGTAATCCCCTTTGTTAACAGCTGCACTCAGAGCTTCCTCAACTCTGTGATTTCTGGGGATGACGGAAGGGTTACTCTTCCTCATTAATTCATTCACAGCTTCTTTCGATTCCTTCTGCCTGCCCAGCCTTTCCTGCCATTGTCCATGCCAGTTTGCAAATTCTTGATCATCAAATATTGAAGTTTCCTCAAGCTTGCCTAAAGTTAATGAACGGAAGGTGTTTGTATAATCTGCTCCTGACTTCTGCATCATCTTTAGAAGGCTGGTAAATAGGGCTTCATCTTGTTCTTCTTCATTAAAAAATCCGAGCTTTGCCCTCATTCCTTCAAGCCAATGATTTTGATATATTTTATTGTATTCGGAAATTGCATCCTGGGCTATATTTACAGCCTCTTCCTCATTTTCATGCAGCAGGGGCAAGAGGGTTTCAGCAAACCTTGCCAGATTCCATCCGCCTATATAAGACTGATTTCCATAAGCATAGCGGCCTTCTCTGTCAATGGAACTGAATACGGTTGCCAAGTCATACTTATCCATAAAGGCGCACGGACCATAATCAATAGTTTCTCCGCTAATGGCCATGTTGTCGGTGTTCATGACTCCATGGATAAAACCTGTCAGCTGCCATTTTGCAATGAGTGCAGCCTGGCGCTGGATCACGTTCTGCAAGAGTCCCAGGTAAGGATTTTCAGCATCTCTAATTTCTGGATAGTGGCGCTGAATCGTGTAATCTGCCAGGGATTTAAGCTCTTCAACTGGCCTCCAGTTTGCCGCAAATTGAAAAGTGCCCACCCGTATATGGCTATCAGCCACTCTTGTCAGGATAGCACCTGGAAGCTCGGTTTCGCGGATAATCGCTTCACCTGTTGTTACAACTGCCAGACTGCGGGTAGTGGGAATTCCCAGAGCATACATGGCTTCACTGATAATGAATTCCCGGAGCATCGGGCCTAGAGCCGCCCGCCCATCTCCACCGCGTGAAAACGGAGTTCTGCCGGAGCCCTTCAGCTGAATGTCAACCCGTTTATCCTCAGGGGTTATCTGCTCGCCGATCAGCATCGCCCGGCCATCTCCAAGCATATTAAAGTGTCCAAACTGATGCCCTGCATAAGCCTGAGCAAGTGGTTCAGCTTCTTTTGGAACTTTACAGCCTGAAAGTACCTCAATGCCTGCTTCACTTGTCAATGCATCAATATTTAATCCTAAAGATTTCGCCAGTGGCTCGTTAAGGATCACCATTTCAGGGGATGGTACAGGGTTTGGCTTTACTTTTGAAAAGAATGTCTGCGAAAGCCGTGCATAGCTATTATCAAAATTCCATCCGGTTTCATTACTAGTCGTCATTCTATCTCCTTCCTGTCTGCATGGATTTATTGTCATTTTCATTTATTATACCCTTTCCTGAGAAACTTAGCGGGCTTAATAATCTTCTCTTTTGTATGTAAAAAAAACCTGACGCCGGGTTCTTTAAATACGCCAGCAGTCAGGCCCTCTCACTCTTATTCACTATGCTCAAACGTTTTACAGGCTGTTTCCTCAACACCATCAGCTTCCCGGCCATTCTGGCCAATCACATAAATAGAGTCGGCTACACATTTATCACCTTCAGCCCAATACTTGCAATTCTCTACATTACATAAAACTTCTACTTCCATTCTTGGCCACCTCCTTTTGGGTTACTGATCCATACCCCTTTTCCAAGTGAATTAACCATACGGAATTTAATTCCATAGGCAAATGAAATGGCCAATCGCTGCAGTTATTGGGAGAGAATTAGGCTTCTTAGTTTTATCGTCACTTCTGGGGAGGTCAGGTAAACCGATTCATCTGTAATATACATGAAGGCGCTTTTTTTATTCTCCTCTCCAAGCCATAAATGAATCCCGTGTGAAGGAAGATCTCCTTTGTATTCAACCGCGATATCATATTCAGGTTTACTAATATCTGCATTCCCTGGCTGTTTTACAGCTGTAGTTATTGCTTCTTCAAATGCAGCGATGGATTTTCTGTCATTGAAGGAAAGAAACTTATCTTCGTTAATTTCCCCAAACCCCTCTGATTTTGAAACTTTAATTTCATTGATTTTTTCATCTAAAAGAACCATTTTTTCAGCAGGAGCTGATTGACAGCCTGCTATCATTGCAAAAGAAAATACCATGAATGTGCATAATAATAAAGCTTTCATCCTCATCCCTCAAGTTTAAAATTTAGGCTCTTTTCGTATAAATTGTTGTTTTTCGCTTATCATTGTTGTCCGTTGATTTCCGCTCCAGGCTGGTCAGCGAACCGCAGGACATTGAATAAGCTCCCTTGAGTAAACACCGCACGAAGAAAATGCGTATGCATTTTCGAGGATCTCGCACCTTCCGCTACAATCAACTCAGTAAATATAATACAAAAAAGCAACAAACCTTGTGAAAAAAGCCAAAATTTATTTAAAAAAAGGAGGACGGACCGCTTGCCCATCCCCCTTTAGAAATCAATTATTTTATTCAAGATTCTTTGACGCAAAGGCATCAAGCAATTCACGCACTTCATCCGTTGACCTAGTGTTCATCAATTGATTTCTTAGTGCACTTGCCCCTGGAAATCCTTTGACATAGATCTTGAAAAAGCGATGAAGAGCCGTGAACGGCCGCAGCTCTAAATGCGAATATTGATCATGGAGATCCATATGCAACCTTAAGAGGTCAAGCAATTCCTCACTGCTATGATCTTTCTTCTCCTTTTCAAAGGCAAATGGATTATGGAATATGCCGCGCCCAATCATAACTCCATCAATACCGTATTTCTGGGCCAGCTCCATGCCCGTCTGACGGTCAGGAATATCTCCATTGATTGTCAAAAGGGTATCCGGTGCCACCTGGTCGCGAAGTTTCTTAATCTCCGGGATCAGCTCCCAATGCGCAGGCACTTTGCTCATTTCGTCCCTTGTACGCAGATGGATGGAAAGATTAGCAATGTCTTGTTCCAAAATGTGTTTCAGCCAGACCTTCCATTCGTCTACTTCCGTAAAGCCAAGCCTTGTCTTTACACTTACCGGCAAACCTCCTGCTTTGGCTGCCTGGATCAAGTCAGCTGCAACTTCCGGGCGACGGATCAGGCCGCTTCCCTTCCCATGCTGTGCCACATTGGGTACAGGACAGCCCATATTGATATCCAATCCCTTAAAGCCCAGTTCCGCCATCCCAATACTCATTTGCCGGAAGTATTCAGGTTTATCCCCCCATATATGGGCTACAATTGGCTGTTCATCCTCTGTAAAAGTCAAACGCCCACGCACACTATTGATCCCCTCAGGGTGACAATAGCTATCTGAGTTTGTAAACTCAGTAAAAAACACATCAGGTCTGGCTGCTTCACTCACCACATGGCGAAAAACAACATCCGTCACCTCTTCCATTGGTGCCAGTATAAAAAATGGCCGTGGTAACTCACGCCAAAAATTTTCTTTCATCTTTTCGTTCCAATCCTCTCATTAAGGGATACCATTCTAACTCCATATCCCAAAATTAAAAAGCAGCGTAACCCTGCTTCTTTTACACTTATACCATGCATAAGCACTTTTTATCAAACTGATTGGAAATGTAATTTTTAACTGTACAATTTTTGTACAGCCAAAATATCTCCAGCTGACATCCATCATATTAAACAGTATTCCACTTGCTGAGCAAAAAATAAAGCTTTGCAAAACATCCTAAAAAACTGCAGGGGTTAACAGAAAAAAGACCCCAAAACCGCAAAAATATTTTTTACGAAATCAGGGTGTATTTAGCAAAGCTTATGTTGGGGTTATCTTAAAACTAGTTGTGTCACACTCTCCACATGCGCGGTCTGCGGGAACATATCCACAGGCTGTATGCCATTTACTTTATATTTGGGGCTCAGGACCGAAATATCCTTTGCCAATGTTGATGGGTTACATGAGACATAAACCACTTTCTTCGGCTGGACTTTTAAAATCGTCTTTAACAGCTGTTGATCAAGTCCTGTTCTTGGCGGATCGACGATAATAACATCCGGACGCCATCCATCTTTTGTCCATTTAGGAAGCCATTCCTCTGCTTTGCCGACAACGTATTGGGCATGTTTAATTCCATGGCGGGCAGCATTTTTCTTTGCATCCTCAATCGATTCCCTGATGATATCCATGCCGCGGATTTCCGCTGCCTGATCTGCTACCCATAATCCGATCGTTCCGACGCCGCAGTATGCGTCAGCTACTTTTTCTTTGCCGGTTAAAGCCGCTGCTCTTTTGACTTCATTATAAAGCTTAACGGTTTGTTCAGGGTTCAGCTGGAAAAATGTCCGTGCAGATAGTTCAAACTGCAAATCTCCGAGTGTTTCCTGGATAAAGTCGCTTCCGTCCAGATTCAGGGTTTCCTGTCCAAAAATAAGGGAGGTTTTTTCACCATTCACATTTTGGATGATTGATTTTACTTCAGGAAGCTCAGTTTTGATTTTTTCTATAATGATCTCTTTTTTTGGAAGCTCTTTTTGAGTTGTGATCAGTACAATCTGAAGCTCTCCTGTCCGGATTCCCACCCTGGCAACTATTGTTCTTACGATGCCTTTTCGGCTTCTTTCATTATAGATTGGGATTCTCAAATCCTGGAGAATACGTTTCACTGTTTCAGTCGCCTTTGTTGTTTGCGGGTGCTGTACTGCACAGTGCTCAATATTTATCAGGCGGTGCGAATTCATGCCATATAATCCGGCAAGCACCTTTCCGTCTTTTTGGCCAACCTGGAACTGGCTTTTGTTTCTGTAGCTCCAAGGATCATCCATTCCAATGGTTTCTTTAATATCAAGCTTCTCAGGATTCAGCTTAGTATGACGTTCTAAAGCTTGGATGATGATATCCCGTTTCTCCTTCAGCTGCTGATCATAGCGGAGATGCTGCAGCTGGCAGCCTCCGCACTCATGATATACCGGGCATGGCGGCTGGACACGGAACTCCGATTTCTTACGGATTTTCTTTATTTTGGCCTCAGCAAACTTTGGATTCACCTTTGTTGCTTCTGCTGTGATTTCCTCGCCAGGCAGTGCTCCTGGAACAAATACGACCTGCCTTTTAAAATAACCGACACCTTCCCCGTTGATGCCAAGCCTTTTGATTGTCAGCGGGAACGTTTGCTTTAGTTTTAATTTAGCTGTTTGTTCTTGTTTCATGGTACTTCATCACTCCAAAATTACTCGATACTCCTCCACAAATAAAGAGAAGCATAGCTCAAATAGGGACTCCAGCTCTTCGAGAATGTCTCCATTTCCTCAAGAGTCGGTTTCGCTTCCAATTTATATAGTTTTTTTAAGGCATTCTGGATGCCAATGTCTGCAGCTGGAAAAAGATTTGGCCGGCCAAGTCCGAACATTAGGAAATTCTGAACAGTCCAGGGACCAACACCACGCAATTTGATAAGTTTATCATATATTTCTTCATCTGAAAGGCTTTTAAGCTCGTCAAAGTTTAATTTTCCCGAGGCCGTTTCTTTTGCGATGCCAATTACATATTCAGCCTTCCGACCGCTGAACTGCAGCTCCCTTAGGTCTTCCACCTTAAGTTCTGCCACTTTTTCAGGAAGCGGATAAAACCACACTCCATCCCTTTCGAACCCAAATGCTTTTACAAACCGTTCTGTTAATGTGTGTGCAAAAGCAAGATTAAGCTGCTGGTGAATAATGCATTTTAATATACAGCTATACGGATCAAAGTCCAGAACAATTGGAGTTCCATAATGAGCATCGAATATTGGCTGTAATTCCGTGTTTTGAAAATGTTTATGAATCCTCTCAAGAGGCAGATGCCATTGAAAAATTTCCGATAAGCGCTCTGCTGCTTTTTCTTTAAGAGGGCCATCCGTTCCGGTTATAAAAAATTCCGGCTTATCAGTCGTTCCGATTGCTTTTACTTCTGCCACAACCGGCTGATGGCTGAGCATCATCGGCACCTTCACAGACCGGCTCCCAATATCAACAGAATTAAGAGGGTCATTAGAAAGCCTGTTCAGTACCAGATCAAAATTATAAGGTCCTTCTACCTGAATCTTTTCCAAGAAGAATCCGTCCTTTATCATTTTCCCCGATTATAGCATTTTTTAAGGAAGTTTTACTAAATAGGCTGTAAAAATAGCAAGAAACCCGAAGAATGGGTATCCCCGGGTCTTTGCTGAAAAAAAATTTTCCTTAGATAACGGTCAGAATTCCATTTTTATCGGTCAGTTTGTTCTGTTTATCGGTCTGTTTTCAAATATATCGGTCACTTTTGGAAGTTTATCGGTTAAATATCCGATTTATCGGTCACATGTTGATATACCGGGCTTTGAAAAAATTCAGTACAGCATCCTCTCCCCAATTGCCTGTTCCCATGTCAGGTCATCAAGGCTTTTAAAGGTGTACCCGCGTTTTTTCAGATCCTGTATGGCTTTTTGGAGAGCATCAGCATTGTCTTTTGAAACAGTGTGCAATAGAAGGATACAGCCTGGATGGATCTGGCGCACAATATTGTCGTAAGAATACTGCCAGCCCTTCTGCCGGTCTGTGTTCCAGTCGACAAATGCCAATGACCAGAAAACATGGGTGTAGCCTTCTTTTTTCGCTAAAGCCAAAGTGCGTTCACTGAAAATGCCGCGAGGCGGCCGCAAATAAGCCATCTGCTTAACACCTGTAAGCTTTTCGTTTTCAGCGCGGACCATTTCAAGCTCTTTAAGAAATTTCTCATCGCTCACTCTTGTCATATCAGGATGATGCCATGAGTGATTGCCTATGATATGCCCTTCATCCGCCATCCTCTTTACAAGATCGGGTGCGCTTTTTAAATAATGTCCCGTTACAAAAAAGGCAGCAGGAACGTTTTCCTTTTTCAGAACATCTAGAATTTGCCCTGTATAGCCATTTTCATATCCATTATCAAATGTTAAATAAATGTCTTTTTTGCTTGTATCGCCTTTATAATAGGAACCATGTCTTTCAAGCAGTGAGTCGAGCGGCTTTCCTGCTTCGGCAGGCACCTCATTTTTTGCTTTTTTGAATCCCCAATGAACCGGAGAGTTGCCATAATTCGCATAAGCTGTTCCGGAAAAAAACAAAATAAAAACACTCAGGAAGATACTTAATTTTTTCATCTGAGCTCCTCCAATATTTTTTTCTTAGTGTTTGTGAATGAAATAAAAACATTCGCAGGGTTTTTTGGCAATAAATGCACAAAAAAGAGAGAGACTGTAACAGCCTCTCTCTCGTTCGTATTAAAATACACGCTCTTCGAATTGAGCCAATTTCTCAAGTGAAGATTTATCTACATCCCTATGAAGACTGTTTCCGTGGGAATCCATCGTCACAACTGCAGTAAAGCCTTCAACCTTCAGGTGCCACATAGCTTCCGGAATACCGAATTCCATGAGGTCCACGCCTTCAACCGACTTGATGCAGTCAGCATAATATTGTGCCGCTCCGCCGATTGCGTTTAAGTAAACGCCGCCATGTTCCTGGAGTGCTGCCAGTGTTTTCGGACCCATTCCGCCTTTACCGATAACAGCACGGATGCCAAACTTTTTCATGATATCGCCCTGATATGGCTCCTCACGAATACTTGTAGTCGGTCCAGCAGCTTTTACATGCCACTTGCCGTCTTCATCCTTCATCATGACCGGGCCGCAGTGGTAAATAACCTGCCCGTTAAGATCAACTGGTGCATCATGGTCCATCAAGTGGTGGTGGATGGCGTCACGGCCCGTGTACATCATGCCGTTGATTTGAACCACATCACCGACTTTAAGATTGCGTATCTGTTCTTCAGTGATCGGCGCCTGCAAGGTCACGATGTTTGTTTGCTCTGCTGTTTCTGCTGCTGCCGCTGTCTCAAGTTCAGCTTCAGAAGCACCAAAGTCGATGTGCTCGCCTTCCTGGTACATCCATTCATTAATTTCGCCTGTTTCCATGCTGATTGCTGCTCCTAGGCGGCGGAACGCCCAGCAATTATAGGCAACAGATACGAAGAAGCTTGCAGGAATACGATTCATAACACCGACTTTACAGCCTAAAAGGGTGGTTTCCCCGCCGAAGCCCATTGTTCCGATTCCTAACTCATTTGCATTCTCCATCACGTAATCCTCGAGTTTGCGGAGGTCTTCATTAGGATTCACATCATCTACAGAACGGAACAGCTGCTCTTTCGCCAGGTCATAGCCTGAAGAGCGGTCTCCCCCGATGCCGACACCAATAAAGCCGGCGCTGCATCCCTGTCCCTGCGCCTGGTATACAGAATGCATGATGCATTTGCGGATTCCATCAAGGTCTCTTCCAGCACGGCCAAGGCCTTCAAGTTCGCAGGGAAGGCTATATTGGATATTTTTATTTTCACAGCCGCCGCCTTTAAGAATCAGCCTGGCATCAATATAATCTTTTTCCCATTGTTCAAATTTAATAACAGGCGTCCCAAAGCCAAGGTTGTCCCCGCTGTTGGCGCCAGTTAAGGAATCAACAGAGTTCGGGCGAAGCTTTCCGTCCTTAGTTGCCAGGGTGATTGCGTTTTTGATCGCTTCCTTCATGACAAGCTGATTAGCACCGACTGGCGTCTTGATTTTGAACGTTGGCAATCCGGTATCCTGGCAAATTGGCGACACATTATCATCAGCCATTTTAATATTATTCGTAATGGTATCTAAGCTCATCGCTGCTCTAGTGCCAGCATTTTCTCTTTCTTTCGCTGATTTGATTGCACGGCGCACATCACGCGGAAGATTAGTGGATGTCTCAACAATCAGCTGATACATGCTTTCCTGAAATTTATCGATATTCATTGCTTTAGTCCCCTTCCCTTTGCTCCCTATATAACTTATATCTTTTATGAAAATTACGATTATTAATCGTCTACCATTATACTCCTATCTGATGCGTATTTAAAGACAAAGGTTGCAATCGTTTACAGGATGAAAGAGGAAATTTCCAAAGCTATTCCCATAAAAAAAAGAGCCCTCAGGCTCCTGTATTAATCGCGGTTATTAAATTCACGGCATTTGGATTCGAGGTCATCGATCATAGCAATTAAACGGTCGATGTCTTCGATTTCAGTGTCTTCCGGCTCAATAGCTTCCAGTACATCCAGGAACATATTTAAGCGCTGTTTTAGAAAAGTAACCTGTGAATTCTTATCTTGAATCGGACTGCCCAAAACGTTCTCTCCTTTCGTCTCGATTACATCCTACATGAAATTAGTTATTTCAGCAAATAAGTATTTTTAATTAATATACCCTTCTATTGGCTTCCAGCAACATAAAAGAATCATTATTCGTCCGTTTACTGCCTTCCTATAAAAGGAATAAGAACCATAAAGAAGGGAGGCACTCATGCTTTTTTCCAGTTGGCAAGATTTATGGAGAGTTCTTTCTATTGGAGCTGTGAGCTATATTTTTCTGATTTTGTTCCTGAGAATATCAGGAAAACGGACCTTAACAAAAATGAATGCATTTGATTTAGTGGTAACAGTTGCCCTTGGGTCTACTCTGGCAACTATTTTCCTTAACAAACAGGTTTCACTTGCAGAGGGGCTGACTGCATATGTTCTATTAATTGGCATGCAGTATACAGTAGCCTGGCTTTCTCTTCATTCATCTAAATTCAATGAATTCATTAAATCCTGTCCTGACCTGCTATATTATCAAGGACAATTCATAGAGTCAGCCTTAAATAAAAACAGGGTTTTGAAATCAGAAATTATACAGGCTATTCGTTCCAGTGGGTATTCCTCAATGGAAGATGTTGAGGCAGTTGTATTCGAGACTGACGGCAGTATGTCAGTCATTAAAAGGAGCAGCTCAAACAGCACTGCGAGTACATTATCAGATATTGACCCAAAGAAAAGCTGATGCCAAGCAGCATCAGCTTTTTATTTGCTCCTCTGTAATTCCGGCTGCCTTTCCTTCACGGCTGGAATCAGCAGCACCATATAGACGGCCTTTCTCTCTGTCAATCTGAATGGCCTGAACATTCCCGATTCTGCTTGGATTATCTCCAAACTCAAACCCTCTTGATTCCAATTCTCCTTTGGACTCCATGCTAATCCCTGGCTCCCATTCAATGAGTGGGCCTGTGGTGGCAAAAATCCTTGGTTCTTCAATAGCTTCTTTTAAATTCATTTTATGATCAATGATGTTCACAATCGTCTGAAAAACCGAGCCAATAATGGTCGGTCCGCCTGGCGAACCTAGAGTTAGAACCGGCTGGTCATCCTTAAATAAAATCGTCGGGCTTTTGCAGCTGACTGGCCTTTTGTCCGGTTTGGGCTCATTGATTCCGCCAGGGTTGGCATCAAAGTCTGTGAGCTCATTGTTTAATAAAAATCCGTAGCCTTTTACCATAATTCCTGACCCAAATGGATGCTCAACAGTTGATGTACATGCGGCAATATTTCCCCATTGATCGACAACTGTGAAATGGGTAGTTTCACTTTTCTCTAAATCATCCGGCTGCCTGATAATCTGATTGGGCTCACCGTCTTGATATTTCCATGGGTTACCAAAGTCTATTGCATCATTTCTTCTTTTAAAATTAATAGCTTTGACCCTTTCAGCAATATAATCATCATGAAGCAGGCCTTCAATAGGCAGATCAGATAATTCAGGATCACCTGAATAGGCAACTTTGTCCGCAAATGCCAATCGCATGGCTTCAGTGATCAGATAGTACTTTTCCCAGGACTTTGCCTCATATTTGCTCAAATCAAACTTCTCCAGCATTTTAAGAATTTGGATAACAGTTACCCCGCCTGCACTTGGAGGAGCTGACGAAGCAATCTTATAGCCTTTATACTGGCCCCATATCGGCTCATCAATGGTAAGCCGGTAATTCTTTAGGTCCTCAACCGTCATAAAGCCGCCCTCTTCATTTAAAGATTCTACGATGGCTTCAGCTATCTCTCCTTCATAAAAGGAGGATATTCCTTCTTTTTGCAGGATCCGGAATGTCTTCGCTAAATGATCTTTGACTATACTGTCACCTTCCTTTAGAGATTTGCCTTCCGGAAAATAAAAGGCTTTCGCTTCCTCACCCAGTCTGTAATGAAAGTTCTGAAGTGCCTCTTCCATCACCCAGTTCACTTTTACACCGCTCTCTGCTGCATCTATTGCCGGCTGAATCAAATCGGCCAATGGCTTGGAACCATGCTCCTTTAGAGCTGTATCTATTGCTTTTAATATTCCCGGAATCCCTACAGCTGTTCCATGTGTGGAGCGTTTGCGAAAGTCGATTACTTCCCCATTGTCATCGAGGAACATTTCCGGATGAACGCCCTTTGGCGCCCTTGTGTGGCCATCATATATTTTTACATCTTTCTTTTTATTGTCGTAAACCATTAAAAATCCGCTTCCGCCAATGCCTGTCATCATTGGTTCCACTACATTTAAAGCAAATTGGATGGCAGCTGCAGCATCTACTGCATTGCCGCCCTCCCGCAGTATTTTTTCACCTATATCTGTGGCAGCTGAATGAGGACTGACTACCATCCCCGCAGTTCCAACAGCTGTTTCTCTTTCGTAAGACTGTTTTTCCATATCCTTTGATAATGATTTCCCTCGTCTATAACCCATAAATGTAACCTCCAAAAAATGTCCTATACCCTATAGTTAAGGGTTACCCCCTCAGTGTATATATAAAACAACCATCATTAGGAAACAAAACCAATAAAAAATCCCCCACTCATATAAGAGCAGAGGAAATTTTATATTATTATTAAAGGTTATTGCTGTTCTTTTGAGTCTCAGGACTATAGGTGACTGCACTTTCGCCACGCTCTACCGGAAAAGCGGTGTCTGAACTGCTCACTGAACTTGCTGCCTGATAGTTTGAGCCTGTGGAATTTCCACCGTTTTCAACAGGGCTTTCCATTAATTCTGAACCTGCTTCCTTTACTTTTGACCCGATATCAGCCAGTTCGCTTTTCGCTTCCTTTGCTGTTGACATGGCTTCGTTAGACACTTCTTTTACCATATCCATGTTGCCGAAAACATCTTCGTTGACACGCTGGTACAAACTCTGGGCATCTTTAATGGCCTCTTTAAGAGTATTGGAAGCACTCTTAAACTGGTTAATCATATTTTCCTTTATATCACCAGGGTTTTCTTTCACTTCTGAAATAAGATTTGCAGAAGAATCCTTTAGATCCATTGCTTTCGTTTTTACTTTTGTTCTTGTTGTACTATCCAGCATTGCTAAAGCCCCGCCAATAATACCGCCAATGACAATCCCTTTCATCAGCTTGCTGTTTGGTCCGTTATCATGGTCATAATTCATATCCTGTCCATAATCTGATCTCAAAGCATTTGTTGTGTTTGTTGTATTATAAGTGTTATTCTGTTCCATGTTAAATCCTCCTCTTATGTTAAAAAGTGTTTCGCGCTTGTTATTGAGTTAATTCCCGCAGGAGGAGAAATTAAACGTTTTTATATCATTTTTAGTCCAAACTATCGATTGACAAGGGATTTGAAAGATTAAATAATGACAAAGGACTTAGATTTAAAAGGAGATACATATGAAAACACAACTTTCACCTATCACACAGGAAAATGATCCATGGGAAGCTTATTCCGATATCGATCAGCACGGAAAATTGGTGCTTTCAAATATTGAATTCACAACCACTGTATTATGCAATATGCGCTGTGAACACTGCGCTGTCGGCTATACACTTCAGCCGAGGGACCCAGATGCCCTTCCCATTGATTTGATGCTTAAGAGGCTGGATGAAATTCCTCATTTAAGCTCACTGAGCATTACCGGCGGGGAGCCGATGCTTTCAAAAAAATCGGTTAAAAATTATGTTGCGCCGCTGCTTCGCTATGCGCACGATAGAGGGGTTAGAACACAGATTAATTCTAATCTGACACTGGAGTTAGCCCGTTATGAAGAAATCATTCCATACTTGGATGTCCTTCATATTTCTCATAACTGGGGAACTGAGGAGGACTTTATTGAGGGCGGCTTTGCGATGATGGAGAGAAAACCGACGATAGAGCAGCGTAAGCGGCTCTTTTTCAGGATGATTGAAAACAGCAGGGAGCTCGTAAAAGCAGGAGTAATGGTTTCTGCTGAAACAATGCTCAACAAACGGACATTGCCTTACCTTGAAAAAATTCATAAACAGATTATAGAAGAAATGAACTGTCAGCGCCATGAGGTCCATCCAATGTATCCATCAGACTTCGCCTCTTCATTAGAAACTTTAACTCTTGAAGAAATGAGATCGGCCATCCATCATCTGCTGGATATACGTGATGAGAATACATGGATGCTGTTTGGCACCCTGCCCTTTTATGCCTGCAGCAGCAATAACGAAGACCTGGAACTTTTAAGAAGACTGCATTCATCAAATAATATAACAGTCCGGAATGACCCTGATGGAAGATCAAGGCTGAATATAAATATTTTCACCGGCGATGTCATTGTCACTGATTTTGGCGATACACCGCCGCTGGGAAATATCCAAACCGATCAGCTTGAGGACATTTATCAAAAGTGGAGCAGAACAGAACTGGCTGATTCACTTAACTGTCATTGTGCGGAGGTTAGATGTCTTGGCCCAAACGTTCTTGTAAAGAACAGCTACTATAAAGAAACAGATTTTAAAACAAGACGCTCCAATATCTAAAAGATTAAGCCAGCCTAGATGTAAGGCTGGCTTTTCTTACAAAAAAGCATAAAATTTTGCACCGTCGATAACTGTCTAGCTCCTGCGCCTACCCCCTCGAGGTCACAAGCCATTCCTCCCAAAAAGGCAAAGGACACCTTTCCGTGAGTTTCGTCTTATGCTTGAGGCCCACAGGACAAGGAAGGCTTCATCAGCATAAACATCGCACGACCGAAAACGTTAGTTTTTGGAAGGACGTGGCGTTCTTAGTCTCGTTCCTTTGTGGGCAGGCGCTTGCGCTTTTCTTATTATCTAGGCCTTTCGGAAACAACAAACCCAAACGTCACATGATCCTGAATCGGAATCCAGGCACCTATTCCCTGTGAAGTGACATTTTTAATGACAATCATTTTCTTGCTGCCTTTTAGCATTAAATACACTTCTCCATACGTTACTTTCCCCTTTTCGTTGATTGCAGGGGCATAGCCGTATAGATACCCTAATCTTTTGGGCGGAATGTTATAGATATGATCTTTTTTGGTGCCTGCGCCAACTATCGTTTCAAAAGCAAGAGGCAGACCGGATTTCTCCATGGCCTTGAGAAGCATCATCTTTTTTACATCCTCTGCATTGGGAACCTTGGCAGTCAGACCTCCGCGGACAACCTTTTGGGCTTCCTGCACATAATGAATCTGGTAAGGGGCCTTGCCGCCGCGGTTGTCGAAATAATTCGTATTAATCCTCTGATATTCCCAATTAGGGGAGGTTTCAGCAGACTCATAATTTAGCGGCCACTGACCGAGATATACGATGGCTCTGTATCCAAGTGCGAACGGAGTGCTGCTCACAGAGGTTTCATTCAGCATTCGAATGAGATCCGGATTTTCGATTTTAACCTTGGATGAATCAATGAGCTGCTGGGTTAATTCACTAGGCTGGAGTGTCGGCATATCCTGAGCCGGATTCGGATACGTATTTTCCTTTGTAATATTCAGCACCGAATTAGGGACAGCAATGGCTTTCGGCGGCTGTTTTGCCGATTTCTCAGTCCCTTTCTGCGCTTCTGCGGCCGGATGGAATGACAGCATTAATATAAGACCTAAAAAAAGAATGCTAACGTATTTTTTCATGATGTCTTTCTCCTTTCAAGTCACAATCTTTTTAGGTTGATATTAGTTTTTTCGGAGAAAGTGGATATTATCCGTCCCGTGAAAAATAAGGGAGGGATTTGAGGAGGAAACAACTGCAAAATTATTTCATTTGTAATGGTTTTGTAAAAATCTGAATATTTACAAATATCTAATAATGTATTATAATAGGCTTACTAAACAAAAGGAGGGCAGTTGAAATCAACCCCACTACTATGTAAAAGGAGGAGAATAGTTTTTTTGTTAAGTCATCTGCAAGTAAGGTTAATGGTCAAAAATCAGCGTAAAGGTTGGTGATCAATGACTGAAAGCGAACAGAACCATTCTCTGAAAAACATAATCCTTTAAAAAAGTACTTAAATACCCATATAAATAACCGGCCCTGAGATTTTATTCAGAGCCGGTTTTCTGTTTGGTCATAACTATAAAAGATAAAATCCGATTCCCATTATAACGTAAGCTGCCAGCAGAGTGGCGCCTTCGAACCAGTTGGTTTCTCCATCATTGCCAATGACAATCATAAGCAGCACCGCTGTAACCATGGCAATTAACTCAGGCAATGTAAAGACAAGAGGCATTGCAGCCGGGAACAGCAATGAAAGCAGTACAAGGACAGGTGCTACAAACATCGCAACCTGCAGCGTGGAACCAACAGCGATTTCAACAGCTATATCCATTTTATTTTTATAAGCCATAATGATGGCAGAAGCATGCTCAGCGGCATTTCCCACGATCGCCACAATGACCACCCCAATAAACAGTTCTGTCCAGCCAAACGCTTCTCCAACTTCTTCGAAGGTGTGAACCAGATTCTCTGATACATAAGCAACAGCAATGGTCGAAATGGCAAGTACAGCAATGGCTTTCCCTTTGCTCCACTCCGGAGTTTCTTCCTCATGAGAACTTCTGTCATCCTCTTTAGACTGATAGACACCCCGGTGAGTGACCAGTTTGAAAAACAAAGCAGCTAAGTAAAGAGCGATTAAAATGACTGAGATGCCTATGCTGAAAGTAATCGTTTCAGCTTCATCCATGGTCATTGAAAAAACTTCAGGAATCACAAAAGCCACAATGACGGCAAACATCAGGAGTCCTGAGTTATGACGTGCATCATAGACATTAAAGGACTGGGTCTTATATTTAACTCCGCCAATGAAAAAAGAAAGGCCTGCCACTAACAGTAAATTCCCCAATACAGATCCTGTCAGTGATGCAAGAACAACACTAATCAGGCCGGCTTTTAAAGCAAAAATCGAAATGATCAGTTCAACCGCATTTCCAAAGGTGGCATTCAGTAACCCTCCAATTCGGGGTCCGGCTACTATGGCAAGGCTTTCTGTGGCCCTTCCCATATAGCTGGCTAATGCAATAATGGTAATGCAGTAGATCACAAACAGCAAAATATTGGACCAATGCATCAATGTACCGATGACAGACAGCGGCACACCTGCAAACGCCAATACCATGAAAACTTTATTTGTCATATCTTTTTCTCCTTACGTTTTAATATTTTTTAGTATTGCCTGCTCATTCCTTCATATGTGATTATATGCAGTCAGTTTATGTAAAACGTTCTTTCTCTTTAGCCGATTTCGAAATGATTCAAACTTGAAGCAGGATTTAGGCATTTTAAAAAGCAGGGAACCCCATTCCAGAAACTCTGGTTTAGTAAAATCATTAATTCCCTATAGATGTAGGTTATGATCGGGACTGAATGAACAGAAATTTAGCTTTTGCTGTTTGAATTCTGGGGACACAAACCACGGTTTTCCATCTTTTTCTG
Organism: Cytobacillus oceanisediminis; assembly: GCF_004366035.1. GTDB lineage: Bacteria > Bacillota > Bacilli > Bacillales > Cytobacillaceae > Cytobacillus > Cytobacillus oceanisediminis_C. Next base: position 295,847 of record NZ_SOEE01000006.1, on the reverse strand, counting down.
TCCGGACTCAGGGCGGCTTCAGACACAATTCACGGATTTTTCCTCTTCTCCTGTCCGAACTAGGGGCGGCTTTGGACCCAATCCACGGTTTTTTCTCTTCTCTTGTCCGAACTCGGGGAGACTTTATCACGACTTGTGCTGTCCGAAACTTAAAGCTAATTCAGACTTGAAGACAACAAAATACCCCAATCACCAGGCGATTGGGGCTACAATGATATAAGTTTTACCCAATAACTAAGGCTGCTAAGACAGCAGCCTTCCAGGTTACTTTATAGCTTTTTTTGCTAAGGCCAAAATCGTCATATCATCCATTGGCGGATTATGCAGACCGGCACGCACATCCCTGTAATAGCGCTGCAGAGGATTTTTTGCTGATAAACTGCGGGCACCTGCTACCCGCATGGCTAAATCGACTACTGTAATGGCCGCATTTGTTACAGCCAGCTTGACGGCTCCCAATTCAGGCTGCATCCTGTTTCTGGTTTCATCGTTTGCTTCATCCCATTTTCTTGCAACCGAATAGAGGAAATGGCGTGCTCTCATGAGTTCAAGTTCCATCTCGCCAATTTTTTGCTGAACGTTGGCCAAATCAATGATGGCACCGCTAATGCTGTTCGGGGAATAATTTTTGGCGAAGGTAATGGCATAATCTTGAGCCGCCTGTCCAATGCCTAGATAACAGGCCGGTATATGGAGAAGCCAGCCAGCCGCTCCCTTTTTGCCGGGCTGAAACAGCTCGACTAGCACGTCCTGCTTCACTCTTACATTTTTTAAAAGAAGGTCATGGCTCCCCGTTCCTCTCATGGCAATGCTGTCCCATGTTTCCTCTATCTCCAAGCCTTTGGAACTTCTCGGAATTAAGAAGTTTCCTATTTCTCCGCTCTCTTCAATCGTGGCGCTCACATTGAAGTAATCAAGTACAGGGGCCATGGTCGTAAAGCTTTTCCGGCCATTAATGATCCAGAAAGCTTCTTCTTTTCTGGCTGAGGTAACTGGCTTTCCTCCCCTTGTAGGGCTGCCTGTCTGCGGTTCTGTTGCACAGTTATTCATTAAAGCCCCCTTTTTTACTTCTTCACATAAAGCCTTAAATACGGATTCATCCCAGTTGTTTTTCTCGCCAAGGCTTTTGATAATGCCCATATGCCAGCCAATGGATAAGGCTGTGGAGCCATCTCCTTCAGCAATCTTTTCCTGGAGCCGCAGAAATTCAGAAAGGGAGATTTCCTTTCCTCCATATCTTCTGGGGACTGTTAATGATGTATATCCTGATTCTTTGAGTTCTTTTATATTTTCATAAGGGAAAAGACCCTCTTCATCATTTTTGCCAGCTCTTGATAAAAACGTTTCGGAGAGTTTTTCCATGAGCTGGATTCTTTCTTCGGCTGTATGCAAGTCTTGGAATTTCATTGCGGGGCACCTCACTTCTATTATTTAATTCTTATTATTTTTATAGGAATTATTATACTATTTTTCATTCCCCCATCACAAAGATACTGATGAAAAGCTTGGACTATAAAAAAAAGAAAGAGGCATCCTCTTCCTTGTTTGCGTTTTAAATAAGTTCAAATGTCTCTTCTATTTCAATGCTATCTTCCACTGAGCGCACCATGGAACAATTCTTTCTAGTCAATTCCAATGCTTTGTGAAGCTTCGCCTCATTTAAGTCAGTTCCTTTTATGATGAAATGAATATGTACCTTCTCTACACGGTCGGCAACTTCAGGATTTCTTTCCACATTGGTTTTTATTTCGATGTCTTCAAATTCCATGCGCATTTTTTTCATGATCTTTCTCAAAACACCCCCGCTGCACACAGCCAGCGACGCGACAAGCAGCTGGTACGGTCTGAAGCCATACTCTTCATCCCCGGCAACATCCAGGCGTCCAAATGGCAAATCGGTATAGAAGCCTGCTTCTTCCTTCATTTTAAATTCCATGGTATTCGCCCCTTTTTATCTTATTAATATTAGAGATTACACTATTTTATCTATAAACAAAAATATTATGACCAGCAACTTTCTCTTGCCAAGATTCCCTATTCCCGATACCATCATTTAGGAGACATTTATATTTCACGTCAGAAAATGAGGTTTTAATATGAATAAAGAAATAATGCGTTTTTGGATTCTCATCAGCATTGTTGCCATTTCAGGTTTCAGCCAGGGAATGCTGCTTCCTTTAATTGCGATTATTTTTGAAAATGACGGCATTTCCTCCAGCTTGAATGGTTTGAATGCAACAGGTTTATACATTGGGATTCTGCTCATCTCTCCTTTTATGGAATATCCATTGCGCAAATACGGCTACAAGCCTGTTATTGTCCTTGGAGGTTTATTAGTGGTGGTTTCTCTCATCCTGTTTCCTCTCTGGAAATCCTTTTGGTTTTGGTTCATTCTTCGGCTGTTAATTGGAATTGGAGACCATGCACTGCACTTCGGAACACAAACATGGATCACGTCCTTTTCACCTGAAAACAAACGCGGCCGGAATATATCATTATATGGACTTTTCTTCGGGGCAGGATTTGCTGTAGGGCCATTAATGGCCCCGCTTGTCAAAATTAATGAAACCATGCCGTTTGTCCTTTCTTCCATGCTATGTCTGATTGCCTGGCTTTTCTTATTTACATTGAAAAATGACTTCCCTGAACAGTCCATTGAAATCAACTCATTCAGGGAAACAATGAAACGTTTTTCAAAAGCCACAAAATATGGCTGGGTTGCCTTCTTGCCTGCGTTGGGCTATGGGTTTCTTGAAGCCTCCTTGAATGGCAGCTTTCCTATCTACGGCCTGCGCATCGGGCTGGAAGTTTCAAGTGTTTCCCTGCTGCTGACTTCATTTGCAATCGGCGGAATCATATTCCAGCTTCCTTTAGGAATCATGAGTGATAAATTTGGAAGACGCAATGTGTTAATGAGTGTTCTTTTTATCGGGTTTATCAGCTTCGTCGCTGCAAGCATGCTCGAAGAATTGGTTTTTGCTCTGACAGTTTGCTTATTCATTGCCGGCATGGCGGTCGGATCAACCTTTTCACTTGGCATCACCTATATGGCAGACTTAATACCAAAAAACCTGCTTCCAACCGGCAACCTGCTATGCGGAGTAGCTTTTAGCCTCGGCAGCCTGATTGGCCCCTATTTCGGCGGCCTGTTCATTGAATTATTCAATTCCATAAGCTTCTTCAATATTATCAGTGTCATGCTTTTGATTATCTTTGGCGCAGTCACATTGTTTGGAAATAAACAGCAGGTATTGGAAAAGAGCCAGTCATTCTAAGCATTGTAAAGTAGTTTAATATTAGTGCGGGGTTTTTAAATGCAAATTAAATTACTCTGAGTTGATTGGAGTGGAAATCAAGTTCCCGCAGCGGAAATAGACGTGCAAAATTCATAAGCTAAAATTAATTTATTTAATTTTTATAGAGACCGTTTAACTTTTCTTTTCATAGGCTATATAGTAAAATAAGTGTAATAGAATACAATATTTGCATAATGCTAGCTGCATTACCTGATATGACTGGATTTTAACGCTGTCACCTAATTGGTGGCAGCTTTCGTCGTTTTTTAGGGGTATTGAATGTGATTATTCTTCTCAATAAGACAACTGAAAAAACATTAAAATCATTTTAGGAGGACACATGATGAGTATGGAGGCAAAGGCATTGCTTAAAAGCAGCACTGCATCTGAAGAAAACCTTTTAGAAAAAATCAAACCACATGCTGAACTGATTGCCGCTCTTTTAAGCGGTGTGTTGATTCTGGCAGGCTGGTTATTAGACCGAAGCAATATGGAGGCTGCATCGATTGCCGCTTACCTGCTGGCTTTCATTATCGGCGGCTTTGCGAAAGCAAAAGAAGGCATCGAAGAGACCATTGAGAATAAAGAGCTGAATGTTGAAATGCTGATGATCTTTGCTGCGATCGGATCAGCCATTATCGGGTATTGGACAGAAGGTGCAATCCTGATATTTATCTTTGCGGTCAGCGGTGCTTTAGAAACATACACCATGAACAAGAGCCATAAAGAAATTTCTTCCCTCATGGAGCTTCAGCCGGAAGAAGCCTTGAGGATCATAGACGGGTCCGAGGAACGTGTGCATGTTTCTGAGCTGGAAATTGGGGATTTAATTCTGGTGAAACCAGGTGAACGTGTTCCATCGGATGGAACGATTGTAAAAGGCCATTCATCATTGGACGAGGCAGCCATCACGGGTGAATCACTGCCAGTTTCCAAAGGAGCAGATGACCAGGTATTTGCCGGTACTGTGAATTTGAACGGATCGATTACAGTTGAAATAACAAAACCAAATAACGAAACCCTTTTTCAAAAAATCATTGAGCTGGTCCAATCAGCCCAAAGTGAGAAATCCCCTTCACAGCTTTTCATTGAAAAGTTTGAAGGAACCTATGTCAAAGTGGTTTTGGCTGTTGTTGTTTTAATGATGTTTGCTCCTCACTTTCTTTTAGGATGGAGCTGGACAGAAACCTTTTATCGGGCAATGATTCTGCTTGTCGTCGCTTCACCCTGTGCCCTGGTTGCATCAATCATGCCGGCGACTTTATCAGCCATTTCGAATGGTGCGAAGCACGGAATTCTATTTAAAGGAGGCGTGCACCTCGAAAACTTAAGCCACCTTAAGGCAATCGCCTTTGATAAAACCGGCACACTGACAAAAGGAAAACCGGAAGTAACCGATGTAATAGTCAAGGATGGTCTTTCCAGGGAAGAGCTGCTTCTAAAGGTAGCTTCCATTGAGAGTCATTCAAACCACCCGCTTGCAAATGCCATAGTCAAATATGCCAAAGAAACACTATCAGAATCCCTTATTCGTCCGGAAAGCATTGAAGATGTTACTGGATTTGGAGTCAAAGCCAAAGTTGATCAGGATGAATGGAAAATCGGCAAAGCCTCTTTTGTAGGAAAAGCAGAGGCCAAGGCGTTTGCAGAAGCTGCTGCCGATCGCATGGCAAGTGAAGGGAAAACTGTTGTGTTTGTACAGAAAAATGAAGAAGTAATCGGCCTTGTTTCCCTAAAGGATGTTGTCCGTGAAGAAACCAAACAGGCTATTGACCTATTGAAGCAGCAAGGAATTTACACCATTATGCTTACTGGAGACAGCCAGACCACGGCCGCAGCGATTGCCAGCGAAAGCCATGTTAATGAACATATTGCCGAATGCCTGCCTGAAAACAAAGTGGAGCATTTAAAAAAGCTGAAGGAAAAATACAGCAATGTCGCCATGGTCGGTGACGGAATTAACGATGCCCCTGCCCTTGCAACGGCAAATGTCGGAATTGCCATGGGCGAAGGAACGGATGTAGCGCTCGAAACAGCTGATGTTGTCTTAATGAAAAATGACCTGCCAAAAATTGCAGAAGCCATTGAACTTTCAAGCCGAATGAATCGCATCATCAAACAAAATGTCATCTTTTCTATAACGGTCATTATGTTTTTAATTGCATCCAACTTCCTGCAAATACTTGACCTTCCTTATGGAGTAATCGGCCATGAAGGATCTACCATTTTAGTTATTTTAAATAGCCTAAGGTTATTGAGATCATAAGGAAAGCCTGGGAACTCAGTTTCCCAGGCTTTTATTCTGTCTGGCGCAAGCAGCCTACCCCCTCGAGGTCACAAACCAATCCTCCCAAAAAGGCAAAATACGCCTTTCCGAGAGGCTCGTCTTGTGCTTGGGGCCCCCAGGATGGGGGTCATGCAGACGTTGCCACAGGACGTGGCGTCATTAGTCTGCGGTCCTACGTGGGCAAGGCACTTCCGCTTTTCTTTTTAATGGTAGCCGTTCTGCCCGTTAGCAGATCCGGATGTTTTTTGTTTAGGTTTATTTTTGCCTTTTTGCTTTGTGCCGCCATCTTTTTTCGTGTGTTTTGTCATATCGATGCCCTCCTGAAAATTCATTTTCCCCCATTACTATTGTGCTACGGAGAGAATGTTTTTAAGAAGGTAACTTTTTCATCAGCAATCCTCTTTATTGATCCTGGAATTGATGGCATTGATTTCCCCGCCAATAATGATGATAATGCCGGATATGTAAAACCAGATCATAAGTACAATAATAGCCCCAATGCTTCCATATGTAGCGGAAAAGTTGCCGAAGCTGCTGACATAATATGAAAAGGAAAGTGATGACAGCACCCAGCCGACTGTTGCAAAAATGGCTCCTGGCACAACACTAATACACTTTAATTTTTTATTGGGGGCAATCCAATATAACCCTGTAAACACCACAAATAGGATGAATGGACTCACTAACCAGCGGATCATATTCCATATCGCCAGAAATTGGCCTGATAAACCAAATTCCGAAGATAAAAACAAACCAATCTGTCTTCCGAAAACAGGAAGGAGCAACGCCAGCACAAACACAAAAATCATCGCAAACGTCAGTAATATCGCCATCCCGCGTGCAATAATAAAATGACGGGTTTCCTTTACGTCATACGCCTTATTAAAAGCCTTCACCACGGCATTGATTCCATTTGAAGCTGACCAGAGCGTAGCGATGATCCCAAAGGAAAGCAGCTTTCCATTTCTTTGCGTAATTTCATAGATATTGGTTTCGATGAGCTTCATGGTCTCTCCTGGTGCAAAGTCGCGAACAACATTTAAGATATCCTGCTGTGTGATCGGCAAATAAGGAACGAGTGTGACCAGGAAAATTAACAGTGGAAAAAGAGAGAGAAGAAAGAAATACGCCAATTGGGCAGCAAGTCCAAACACGTCATCTTCTTCTGATCTCCTCCATAAGTTTGGAATCAGAGCCGAAAAAGTTCGTCCCATTCCAACACCTCACTTGTTTTTAATGCGGAATCTGAACTGAATCGTCAGCAGATTTTTCCGGCAGTTCGCTTGATCCCTTCAGCTTAATATCTGAAAAGGCCTGTTTTGTATTCTGGACAATCTGTGTTACTTCCGGTGCCATTTCTTTTATTTCTTCTACTGTCCCAGTAATAAAAGCGACGTCTTCACTAACCTGGTCAATAGCTGTTTTGACTTTGTTGGAAACATCCTTTACCTGATTCACTGCTTCACTTGGGTGTTTTAAGTAATAGCCGACATTGGTGGACGTATTCCGGCAATTATTCAGAACGGTTTCCCTTGTGGATTTGTCAAGAAGGCTTAGCGCACCGCCTGCAAGTGCTCCAAATAGTACACCTTTCCAAAACAATGATTTCCCCATATTTTATTCTCCTTTAGCAAAATTATTATATGAAAATTTGATTCAATTTTTCCCTATTTTCCGGCTGACGAAACCTGACTCGTCCTTTTCTTGTATTATCTTATGTGATTTGTACAAACTTCTCCTTTATTTTCTACTAATTTCCATGGTACATGCAAGCCTAATTTATATTGACAATTTGTTGATATCGTGGAAAGATGATAAGAAAAGTGTGTGCGTCCAAATACATAGCTAAGAGAGGGTGTCCGAAATGAATAATTTGTCGGAAAAATCGGTTGAGAATGTGGAGTTTATGATTGAGGCTATTAAGGAAAAGCTGAAGGTTTTAAACTTAGGTGCTATAAAGCCTTCCCACTTTGATGAGGAAATGTATGAGGAATTGAAGGATATTTATGATCTTGTTATGAAGAAGAATTCGTTTAGTCCGAATGAAATGCAGGCGCTGGTTGAAGAGCTGGGGAATTTGAGGAAGAATAAGTAATTATGAAGCAGCCTTTTTGAGGGCTGTTTTTTTGATGGTTTTACTATGCCTATGACATAATTTACAGCTGGTGACCTAGGGTGCTGATTTCCGCTGCAGGGACTCGTTTTCCGCTGCTCCCGCAGGACATTGAATAAGCTTCCCTGAATGAACACCGCACGAAGAAAATGCGTCAGCATTTTCGAGGATCGAGTCCCTTCTGCTCCAATCAGCACGGTATTTATAAGAATTTTAGGAAATCAAAACGCGAATGGATAATCCCCTTAAAAAATCCATTAATCAAATATTAAAAACCCCCTGCCAATCAGGCAGAGGGCTGTCAATTTTATTAACCTAACAACTTAAGCGATTCACGTGTAAATGCCGGAATATCATCTGGCTGGCGGCTTGTTACTAACTGGTTTTGGCAGACGACGACTTCTGAGTCCTGGAATTTGGCACCTGCGTATTCCATGTCGACTTGGATGGATTTGTAGCCGGTTGCGTCGCGGCCTTCCAGTGTTTTAGCTGTCAGCAATAGCTGCGGTCCGTGGCAGATGGCGAATACTGGTTTCTTTTCGTCCATGAAGGATTTTGTAAATTGAACAAAACGGTCATCGGCACGAAGCTGATCCGGTGAAAATCCGCCTGGCAGGAACAGGGCATCAAAGTCCTTCGGATTTACGTTATCAATGCTTTGATCTATTTGAACAGTGGCTTCACCCTGTTTTCCTTTAACGGATTTGCCTTGTTCCTTTTCAATTGTCACGACTTCATGGCCGGCTTCTTTAAATGCTTGGGCAGGTTCCGTGTATTCACTATCTTCGAACATCTCTGTAATTAAGCATGCGATTTTTTTACTCATTTATAACATCTCCTTTGAAAAAATCTTCACATAAGGAGATTTCCCTGAATGGACAATCTTAAACGTAAAAATACATGTTCACCTTTAAAACACCCCGCTGTCCATTCTTCTTGCAAAGTCAACAAACCTGAATTTGTCCGGTCTGTGTCTGGACTCTGTGTATTGGAAAAGGGTAGCATCGTCGAAGTAGATATAATTTTTCACCACAACAATAGCATGGAATCCTTCCATATCAAGGAGCCTGCGATCTTCGGCAGTTGGTTCTTCCACTGTAAATTCCTTTTTGGCAAAGCTGATTTTTTTTCCGAGTTCGCCCTCAATATAGGCAAAAATAGAGCTCTGGCAGATTTCTTTGGTCAAGCCAGGGACATATTTCTCAACTAAAAAGTCTTTGTCCAAAATAATCCGCTCATCTTCAATTTTCCGGACACGAAAGACTTTCCATACCTTTTCACTTTTATCAATATGGAGGTGTTTTATCTTTTCTGCGTCAGGCTGGATGAGTGAAAATTCGTCCACAACCGTTTCGGCACGCTGACCCATCTTCCCGGCCAGCTCTTTAAAGCTGACCAGACCCGATATGGGGAACTGAAGCTTTTTCAAATCAAGGACCATCGAGCCTTTCCCGCGGATTTTCTGGATAAAGCCGTTTTGTGCAAGCAAATTCAAAGCTTTGCGGATGGTTTCCCTTGAAGTGGAATACATCTCCGTCAATTCATGTTCAGATGGCAGAATGGATCTGGCGGGATACTTGCCTTCCTGAATTTTTTGGGCAAGCTCCTCATAAATCACTAAGTATTTATTATTTCTCATTTCAATCACCATTTCAGTCATGTTTTACACCATTCTACCATTTATTGTGACTGCTTTCATTTACCTGTTGGACAGCTGGATAAAATACCATCCTCCTTCGGTTATGACCGGCTTGAAGGTTTTTACTTTTAGCTTCAGCTCTTTAGCGATCTGATGTATATCCTCCTCGGTCGGGGTAGGATAGAGGTTTTCAAATGCAGAGAAGAAGCTGTTAAAAACACTTGAAAACTCTTCCCCTTTCTTCGAATGAAGAATGGGCGTGATAATAGTTATGGATCCTTTCCGGCTAAGCCATCTTTTCAAGCGGGATAGCAACTGCTTGCGATCCTCCGGCTGGATATAGTGCAGTAAATTATTGACCATAATTAAATCAGCCTGCTGATCAGGTGAGTATTCATGAACATCCGCTGTGACAATTTTAATGTTCGGAATATCTTTGCAATTGGTTCTGGCGGAATCTGCCACCTCTTCATTAATTTCAATGCCTGCCAGTTTTGCTTGGGGGAATTTTTGGCTGATTCTGCTTAAATAGCCGCCTTCCCCGCAGCCAATGTCGATGATCCTTTCCATTTTGTTTTTTTTTATGGTTTTCATCAGACGCGGCAGTGCAAGCTGTTCAAGCAGTGACGACGTTCTCGCTACGGTAGGTCCATGCTCTTCATGATCAAAAGTGTTTTTCTTATTGGAACGGAGCAGTTCTGGATAAGAGAGTAGAGTCGGGATATGCAATTCCATCATTTCCTTCAGGATGATTCCTGTAGATCGGGGGTTTTTCGGCGTGGACGGAAGGCTGAATTTAGATGCTGTCTTAATTTTATCCTTTCCTTTCTTTTTCAAATGGCGGATCGAAAGCCCCACCTCCACCCACCTTAAAAGCAGCTCCTCCTGAAGATTTCTGCTTGATGCCACCTCTTTTACCGTTTTCCAGCTGCGGAACTGGGAAAAAAGGTCAAGCTCGAAGCCTACATACGCATGCCAGCTGTACAAAAACGGCTGGTTCTTTTTCATCCAATTTCGTGCTTTTAGTAATCTCACATATTCATTTATCATACTGTTCAACCTTCTTCCAGGGATAGTCATCTTTTTCTGTATAAAAATAATGGCTTTTATCCGCCGCTGATAATTCTGGTCTTCTTGCCGGCAGCATACCTGCCTGAATCAATCGATCCCACAGGCTCTCTGGCCAATATCCGAGGCCTGAAACATTCAGCATTTGCTTATATTGCAGGGTTTTATCTCTTTCAATCTGCTTCAGGCCTTTACGGCGTATTCCAGTAATAACCCGGTTAGAATAGGAATACGCTATGGCGGATAAATGGCTGAGACTGATCATATTTTCAGCCCGGGGCTTCCGGACTTTTTCATACCACTTAAGCTTGTCCGGCGAAATTCTTCCGCTCGTATACATCTCAGCAAGCAATTCACCAAGTATATCCGCATCCTGAATCGCCATATTCATTCCTTCACCTGCCATCGGGTGGACCGTATGGGCCGCATCCCCCAAAATGGCGAGTCTTCCATCCACATATTTATCTGCATAAAAGGCTGTCGGAATCATCAGCTGAATATCCTTCCAGTTTTTCAGTCTGGTCACATACCCCTCCAATTCCGGCAAAAGCTCTAAATAGTTTTTATGGAAATGGTGAATTCCTTTCTGGAGATGTTTCTTATAAGTGCCCTCAGGAATTAAATAGACTGACCGTACTTTCGCATCCGGCAGTGGAAATAAGCCAAGGAACCGTTCATCCTTAGAAATGATCTTCCCTTCCTCCAGTGATTGAGGCCGGGGGAACGTGACAGTTAAAAATTGATGATTATACTCAATCTTTTTAATCTTACTGTTCATTACTTTTCTTGTTATGGAATTCCTTCCCTCAGCACCTATAAAAAAGTCAGCCTTCACTGTCAGCTGCTCCTTTACATCCTTCCGCTTAACTATTAATTCTCCATTGTCATATTCTTTTGCCAGGGTCCCTGACAAATAATGAAAGCTTGGATATCGAAGCGCTCTTTTGAGAAGGATTCCTTTCAGCTTTTCATGCTCGATCATGAGGGAGTAATCATACTCCCCCGGCAGAATGCTATAATCCATGGCAAACTCTTTTTCCCCTTCCTCAAACGCAATTCGGGAAAATGAAAACCCATTCTCGCGGATTACATCCAAAGCATCTAGCCGCTTAAAAATTTTCAGGCTCTTCGGCTGCAGGAGTTCTCCCTTATAAACGGAAGATGGGGCATCCAGCTTTTCCAGAACGAGGACTTCAATATTGGCTCGAGCCAGCTTCAATCCAAGCGTCAAACCGCCAATCCCTCCGCCCACAATTGCAATCTCTGTATTCATGGACATGGTTCCACCACCTTTGCCTTTTATTTAACCTCCTTTTTAAAAAGCAAAACCAATGGATATGCTGATATTACAATGTCTGGAAAAAATTATTAGAACAAACTTTTGAAAATAGGAGTATGATTGTGGGAGACACCTATATTTTTCAAAATCCTGTATAATAGAGAGAGTTAAATCAATTAACGTTCCTTTTAGGGCGATATATAGCAATATTTTTTGGAGGCATTAAAATGAGAGAAATAGCAGTAGAACAATATATCCAAATGGACAACGCAATTCCGGTCGATGTCAGGTCTCCAATTGAATTTGAGGAGTGCAGCATTCCCGGTGCTGTCAATGTGCCGCTTTTCACTAATGAAGAACGTGTGGAAATCGGAACACTATATAAAAAAGAAGGATCTGATGCGGCTAAGTGGAGAGCGATGGAAATCGTTTCACCTAAAATTCCGTCCATGATGCAGAAAATCAGAGACCTGAAAGATGATGGCTTCCAGCCTGTCATATACTGCTGGCGCGGCGGCATGCGCAGTAAAGCGGTCACTACTTTTATCACATATGCCGGTATTTCAATCCCTCGTTTAACTGGGGGCTATAGAGCGTACCGTCAATATATACTTGAAAACACAGCAGACTTGATTCCTGAAAAAGCAGTTGTTCTGCACGGTATGACCGGCGTCGGGAAAACGGATGTGCTGAAGGTGTTAAGCGAAAAAGGATATCCTGCTATTGATCTTGAAGAAATGGCAGGACATCGTGGTTCAATCTTCGGATCCTTTGGCATGGGAGACGGCAGTACCCAGAAAACATTTGATGCACTATTGTATCAAGCCCTTTCTGAGGTTAAAGGTTCCCCTTATATTATTATGGAAGCTGAAAGCAAGCGAATAGGAAAGGCTGTTCAGCCGGACGAGCTTCTTGATACCAAAAAAACTGGTATTCATATTGATATGTTTGCAAGCATGGAGTCCCGTGTGCAACGTATCCTCCGTGACTATGTGGAACCTTATCAAAGAGAAGAATGGTTCAAGCCGAAAGTGGATGAAAGCCTCGTGTTTATTAAAAAACGTCTGAAAGATACTGAAATCCGCGAGCAACTGGATGAATCAGCTGAAGCAGAAAACTACGAACTGTTTATCAAGCTTTTATTAGAACACTATTACGATCCGCGCTATGCCTTTAAACAGCATGACTATGAAGGCCAATTCCACCACGTAAATGCGGATGATGTGGAAGCAGCTGCACAACAAATTATTCATATTATTGAAAACCAAAATGCTCCCGTCCTCTGACGCGGAGCATTACTTTTTGCGAGCGACAAAAGATATATTTTTATAAAACATAGATAACTAACTATTTAATTCGGTTAACACTGTGGTATGATGATAATAATATTGAACAAATCGTTCTTAATATGGAACTAGATATATGATATAATCCTATTACATACAAAATAAGGTGTGTGGTATACGATGATCGGTGATCGTGTAAAAAAACTTCGCCAGGAAAAGAGAATGTCCTTATCCGAGCTTGCGGACCAGGCCGGTGTGGCAAAATCATATTTAAGTTCGCTTGAGCGCAATCTGCAAACCAACCCATCGATTCAATTTCTTGAAAAAATCGCGGGTGTTCTAAATGTTCCCGTGGACCATCTGATACATGAGCAGATCAACAAGGAAGATCTTGATTCTGAATGGATGAAAATTGTGAAGGAAGCGATGGAGTCTGGTGTTTCAAAGGAGCAATTTCGGGAGTTTCTGGATTTTAATAAGTGGAGAAGCGGACAAAAATCATAGATGCAATGAGCCTGAATGTACAGGCTTATTTTTTTTGGAAAAATAAAAAGCATTTCCATAAAGAGGTGCCCCTAACAGAAATACTTTACCCTTTACCATATGGATATTAAGTTTCGATCAGAACCTCATTGGCTCTGTTATTATGTAAAAACTCTCTAATTTCTTCCCTTTGCAGGCCTAAGTTCTTTGCTTCCATAATTAACTGCAGCCACTCCAAATCAATTCCTTCGACCTTTACATTTTGCTCTGTCAAAATTCTCCCCCCCAGGATACGTATCGTATTCCAGGCAACCCGGCCATCGTAGTATTATTTAATACCTTAGACCCGTGACTTTGCGTCCTCATCTTTCAATGAGTTTGCCTTTTTCTGTGCCTATCGTCTCAAAGAAATATTTTCCATAGATGTATTCTACTATGACCGTATTGCTAACGTTGTCATTTTTTGTAATTACAGTTAATTATTTTAATATTAAATTAATTTGTTTTTCGACAATATTCTTTTAAAACGGCCTCAGATTTAATACTTAATCAATTGTCCTTTTATTCGAGTAGTAAGAAAGGCCGATTCTTTTTCTATAATTCTTATATACTTGCTGAAGGGAATATGAGTGTGGAATCTTCTTTTTCTTGCAAATAATATGGACTGGTTCTCGTGTCATAGCATTAAGAAAAATTTCGCTCGTCAATTCATTTCCACAAACTGGGCACAGCCATTCTCCGGTTTCACTGCTACTGAAAGATGAGCTATTGCATTTTTTGCATTTTTTTTGATACATAGGAGTCCTCCAGCTAAGAATTGTATTAATACAGTATCCTAAATAGTTTCACTAATTGTAACGAATAATGAAGCAACCCAAGAAACTGAAGCAAGAATGCAAATGTGTACAAAATCGCAGCTCCAGCTGCCAGAAGGAAATCTTAGAAATCGAAGTAATAAATAAAGAAAATATGATTAGAAGCCTCGAAAGAATGATTCTGAGCAAAAGAAATAGTAAGAGATTATGGTCATAAAGATTGCGCATTAGTGGGTTGCATTCTTCTATTTCATTAAAGTCGTAGCCGATTGCAGTAAGGAATGTATCTAGTAACTTAATAAAAGCAAGATACTAAATCAGTGTTTCATAAAAACATCAAATTTTGTCTAATATATCTATTTACTAATTTTCGATCTAGACTCGCTTTTTTTGCGCTCACTATTCAATTCTAAAACATTTCCTAAACCTTTATATCCTACTATATGTAACAGGTTAATATTCATACTTTATAAAAAACTTTATTAATATAAATATAGGTCATCTGGATTATTATTTAAAATTGTAAATTCAGCCGTTTTTTCGTTTTAAAGAACACTTTTCGTTCTTTTTCTAAGAATATCTCGAGAATTCTCATTATTTTGTATTTTTTATTGAACAATTTGTTCTTTATAATGAAAATATCTTATATTTTATGATAAGGGAGTATTATGCCTATGATAGGTGGCCGGATTAAAACCTTAAGAATTAAGAAGGGATACTCAATTAATGAGCTTTCTGACAAAGCGGAGGTATCCAAATCGTATTTGAGCTACATTGAGAGAGGCATACAGGAGAATCCTTCATTGCAGGTTTTATCGCGAATCGCCAGGACACTGGATGCTAATCTTGAGGATCTGCTGGAAGAGAACAAAGATGAAATTACCGACTTGTCTAAGCTGGATGAGGAATGGGTTTCCCTTGTCAAAGAAGCTATTAGACAGGGAATCACGAAAGAGGACTTTGCCTATTATCTGGAGTTCATTAAATTTAAGAAGATGAAGGGAGGTAAAGCATAATTGAAGGTCAGAGGCCGTTTGCTGATTATTGCTGCCTCCTTCCTTATCCTAATCGGAGGCGAATTGGTCCTTTTCTCGCTGCAGGAACTGTATGCTCAGGAGAAAAAAAACAATGATTCCTTAGCCCAGGCACAAGAAAGAATTCAAAGAGAAATGAACAAAGAAAGCAAAAGCGTTCTCCAAACAGAACACCCAATTGATGTTTCCTTCGAGCAGGGTGAAGCCATTGGCATTTTTAAGATCCCCCGCTTGAAAGCTGAACTCCCGATTATAGAAGGAACAGATGAGGATGAGCTGGATAAAGGGGTCGGTCATTACTCCACAACTGTATTTCCAGGGCAGCATGATCAAATTTTATTATCAGGGCACCGAGATACGGTATTTCGCAGCCTCAGCGAACTGGAAATCGGGGATATTTTTCAAGTCAGCATGCCATATGGTGAGTTTACTTACGTAATTACAGATTCAAAGATTGTAGATCCGGATGATACCACCGTGATCCGTTCTACCGCTCCCGAAGAAATCCTTACCGTTTCCACCTGCTATCCATTCTCTTATGTGGGCAATGCCCCCTCCCGGTACATCCTGAATGCAAAGAACTCAAAATTAAGAGGCACTTCCAAAGGAAAGTGCCCTTTTTACTGCATATAGACAAACACCCTTCCCCCATATAAAAAACTGTACATATCCTTTACTATATGGGTTTCCAGAAGGGACAGATCCTAATAATCAATTTCTTAAGATTACTATTATATTTAGCCATTATCATCACAGCTATCATTCTATCAGTATAAAAAGCCAGACTCTTTGAGTCTGGCTTTCTCTTTACTTGTTCAAGCTAACAGCAATCTTAGAACCCACTTCGGCATTATGCTTCACTAATGCAATGTTCGCTGTCAAACTTCTTCCTTCTGTTAGTTCTTTTACCTTTCCTAGAAGGAATGGGGTTACCTTTTTGCCGGCGATATTGTTTTCTTTTGCTTCCTTTAGGGCAGATTCTATCACGTTTGTGATAAACGCTTCTTCCAGCGCATCTGTTTCAGGAATTGGGTTGGCAATGACAACGCCGCCTTTTAGGCCCAGTTCCCATTTAGTGCGGATCATTTCGGCCGCTTCTTCTGCATGGTCCACCCGGTAGTTCACGCTGAACGGACTTGTGCGTGTGTAAAAGGCAGGCAATACATCTGTTTCAAAGCCAACGACCGGAACCCCGTGCGTTTCTAAATATTCAAGCGTCAAACCGATATCCAGAATGGATTTCGCACCTGCGCAGATAACGGCAACATTGGTCATCGCAAGCTCTTGAAGGTCAGCCGAGATATCCATTGTAGTTTCAGCTTCACGGTGCACTCCGCCAATTCCGCCTGTGACAAAGACTTCAATGCCGGCAAGCTCTGCACAGATCATGGTCGCAGCAACGGTAGTCGCACCATTTTTCTTTTTCGCTACTAAATATGGAAGGTCACGGCGGCTTGCTTTTTCAACGTCCTTGCTTTGGGCCAGGAACTCCAGCTCCTCATCTGACAGGCCGATTTTAATTTTTCCGTTTATAATGGCAATCGTTGCAGGAACAGCACCGTTTTTGCGGATGATTTCCTCTACCTCTTTTGCTGTCTGAACATTTTGCGGGTATGGCATTCCATGTGAAATGATTGTGGATTCAAGGGCTACAACCGGTTTATTTGCTTTCTTTGCTTCTAATACTTCTTCTGAATACTCAAGCCATTTTTCTAACATGATGTCACTTCTCCTTAGTCGAAATATTGTTTGAATGTTTCCTGCAAGCGTGTGTTGTTTAGATTCGGGTTAACGGTTTCAAGGGACTGCAGAGCCAGCATGGAGCAGGACATGCCGATTTTACAGGCATCCTCTGTGCTCAGGCCCTTTAAATGGGCAAAAATAATTCCTGATACAAGCGAATCGCCCGCACCTGTCACATCAGCAATTTTCACCTTCGGAGGAAGCTGTACACCTGCTTCACCTGTGTTTGTAAAGTAAATCAGCCCTTTATCTCCCCGGCTGATGACGACTTTTTCAACACCTTTTTTCATAATTTTCTGTGCCGCTTTAAAGAAGTCTCCTTCATTGCTGATCTCTATCCCCGTTAGTGCTTCTGCCTCATTTTTGTTGGCAATCAGCCACGTAACACCCTTCATATCTTCCGGCAGATTTTTTATTTTTGGTGCTGAAACAGGCGTAATGCAAAGCGGAATGTTCTCTTCATAACACCTTGTAATAATCTGTTCTAAAACCTTTGGCGGGAAGTTTGTATCCAAGATCACCATTTCAGAAGATGCCAGGTAACCCCACTTTTTCTCGACAAATTCTCTGTTAACGCTTTCATAAATGGACATATCAGCGAGTGCTACAGCCATTTCTCCTTCAAGGTCAAGCACTGCTGTATAGGTACCGGTGGTGGACCCTGCCAGCGACTGTGAAGGAGTGACATCAGCAAAAGCTTTCGTATATTCAAGAAGCCATTCTCCTTCCGGATCATCACCCACTACTGTCATCAAACCTACATCACAGCCCAGCCTGCCAAGATTTTCAGCAATGTTGCGGGCCACTCCGCCGCAGGATTGGGAGCTTTCTGCAGGGTTCGATGTTCCGTATTGGAGCTGCCCTGTTGTCTGGATTTTTCTGTCCACATTGGCCCCTCCAACACAAAGCACTTCTTTCTTTTGCGGCAGGACATAAGCTCTGCCAAGAATTTTCCCCTGCTTGGTCAGTGAAGAGATATAGCCGGCTACAGCGGACCTGGAAAGTCCCGTTTTTTCAGCCAGCTCGTTTTGGGCAATAAAAGGATCCTCTTTAATCAGCTGCAAAATCAATATTTCTTTATCATTCATCATTGATCAGCCCTGTCTTTTTAAACTTTTGTCTATATTATAGACACTTGTTCAATTGTGTTGCAAGTATTATTTTTCTAAAAATTAACCTAATTTAGAAATCAATAAAAAAAGCCTCCCGCCATTAGCGGAAGACCAAACTTTACGCAGCATTATCATCTTTTTTAATATCCTTTAAATAATACTTTTCCGAAGTGAAAAACTCATTTTTCAGCTGTTTAACCTCTTTGCTTAGAAGGAGAACAGCCACGATGTTCGGTATCAAAATCATGGCAAGAGCCAGATCAAGGAACTGCCAGATTGTTTTTGCTGCTCCCACTGACCCAAGAACAATGGCAGCAATGTAAACGACTTTGATGGCTTTTCCGGCAAAAGAACCAAATAGGAACTCTGCCATTTTGGATCCATAAAAGACTACGACAATAATGGTTGAAATGACAAAGAATACCAGTGATACAGCAACAAGAATACCGCCGAATGATCCAAAATATTCCGTAAATGCCGCTGCTGTCAGGGCTGATGGATCTTCCATAGCTCCTTCCCTTGTCCACACTCCGGAGGATAGGACGACAAATGCTGTTGCAGTACAAACAATCAGCGTATCAACAACGATTCCAACAATTGCCCAAAATCCCTGGCGTACAGGGTGATCGGTTGTGGCTGCAGCATGGGCAATCGGAGCAGTTCCAAGTCCTGCCTCATTGGAATATAATCCTCGTGCAAATCCCCAGCGAATGATTTCGCCAATGGCCGCTCCGGCAAATCCGCCCATTGCAGACATTGGCTGAAACGCATAAGTGAAGATTAATTCCAACACTTCAGGAAGTTTGCCCAGATTCATCAATAAGACTACTAATGCCGCACCTACATAGATGAGAGCCATAAAAGGAACAAAGATTTCAGTGACCTTGCCGATTCTCTGAATCCCGCCAAACACAACTAAAGAAACAAGTACCGCTACAGCAATTCCGGTATACAATCCATCAATCTTAAATGTCTCTCCAACCGCAGCTGCTACTGCATTTCCCTGTACCATGATGCTTGGAATCAGTTCAATCATCAGCGCGAACGCAAAGATCACACCAAGCCACTTCATGTTAAGCCCTTTCGTCATGTAATACATAGGGCCGCCCACATATTCCCCATCTTCATTTTTTTCTCTGTACTTAATGGCTAATACACTTTCCGAGAACTTGATGGCCATTCCAATGAGCGCAATAACCCACATCCAGAATACGGCACCCGGACCGCCAAACATGATGGCTGCCGGTACACCTACAATATTTGCGGCACCAATGGTGGAAGCCAGCGCTGATGTGAGTGCCTGCAGCGGTGTAACGGTTCCTTTTCCCTTCGGCTTTTTAAAAACACTTCCAAATGTTTGCTTAAAAATATAAACCGGATAACGGAACTGGAAGAAACCAAGCAAAAAGGTTAAATACAGCCCGGTTCCGGCTAATAATAGGATGATGGGATATCC
Organism: Cytobacillus oceanisediminis; assembly: GCF_004366035.1. Taxonomy (GTDB): domain Bacteria; phylum Bacillota; class Bacilli; order Bacillales; family Cytobacillaceae; genus Cytobacillus; species Cytobacillus oceanisediminis_C. The sequence continues at coordinate 276,236 of NZ_SOEE01000006.1, read as the reverse complement.
CCACAGCCATCCTGAAATATCTCCTACGACTTCTAATAACTTATCCAAAAAAATTTCCCCCTTATTGTTATGCACAGTTGCCCTTGTTACTCCATTCCCTTTCATTTGCCAGTTAAACACTTAGTTAGCAAAAGAATATGTAGGTAGACATATTCTTATTTTTCATGTATAGTTAGCTAGGTAATTAATTTAAGCAGGTGAATACAATGCACCCTAATCAAAGTGAATTTTTTCATTCCATTAACCAATTTACACGCCATTTTTCCAAAGTACTTAATGAAAGTTTAGTGCCGCTTGGTTTATATGCTGCTCAATGGACGATTATTTACCGTCTGAAAATTGGAGGCCCGAGCACTCAAAAAGAGATTTCTTCTTATCTGGGAGTTGAGGCTCCGACCATGACCAGGACATTAGCCCGTCTTGAGAAATCGGGCTGGATCACCAGAACAGCAGGAAAAGACAAACGTGAAAAATTGATTTCACTGACTGATGCAGCCATCCGGGAATACGACAATTGGCTTGCCTCCGTGCGATTAAGTGAAAGCAATGTCCTGCAGAATATTACGGAAGAAGAAATCAGCACGATGATCAGACTTATGGCAAAAATGAGAGAAAATATGGTACCAGGCACCTAGACCAGTTCACCAAATTGGTCTGAGTACCTGGTACTTCATTGTTAGGAGGACAACATGAAGAAACAGCCATTATGGACGAAGGATTTTTTGAGTATTTCTATTACGAGTTTTTTCTTATTTATGGGGTTTTATGTTTTGCTGACTACGCTACCTCTTTATATTTTGGATGATTTAAAAGGGGACGAAACACAGGTAGGCCTGATTATTTCGGTCTTTCTGATTGCTGCAGTAATCAGCCGGCCATTTACAGGGAAATGGATTGACGAGGTTGGACGCCGAAAGATCCTGCTGGCTTCCCTGATTGTGTTTGCCGTATCTTCCCTGCTTTATTTCTGGGCTGACTCTACACCTGCTCTTTTAGCACTGCGATTCCTGCACGGAGTTGGATTTGGCATGGCCACCACAGCTACTGGGGCTATCGTTGCTGATATTGTTCCGAATGAACGCAGAGGCGAAGGACTGGGCTATTATGCGATGTTCATGAATCTGGCCATGGTCATTGGCCCGTTTGCCGGTTTGACAATTGTTCAATATGCAAGCTTCACATGGATTTTTGCTTTATGTACCGTTTTATCTTTTATTGCTATAGTGCTGGGTGCTTTTGTTAAGATACCGCAAAAAGCAGAGAGTTCTGCGAAGCATCCAAAATTTACACTTTCAAGCTTATTTGAAAAAAATGCGGTTCCTGTGGCGATTTCGGCAGGCATCCTCGCTTTCGCTTACTCTGGAATTCTTTCCTTTATATCTGTTTATGCGAAAGAGCTTGATTTGCTTGAAGCTGCCAGCTTCTTTTTTGTGGTATATGCGGCATTCATTATTATGTCCCGCCCATTTACAGGCCGCTGGTTTGATGCGTACGGAGAAAATAAAGTGATCTATCCGGCCATTATTCTTTTTGCCGCAGGGTTATTTTTGCTCAGCCAGGCAAACAGCACCTTTGTGTTTCTGCTGTCAGGTGCGATAATCGGGTTGGGATATGGCACCATTGTTCCGAGTCTTCAAACGGTTGCAATCAAGCAGGCGGATCCCGCTAAACGCGGGCTTGCTACCTCGACCTTTTTCACACTCTTTGATACCGGAATTGGACTAGGATCCTATGTTCTTGGAATACTTGCTGTAGAAACAGGCTTCGCTTCACTTTATTTTATGCTTGCGGGCGTAGCACTGTTTGGATTGCTTGTTTACTACCTGCTTCATGGAAAAAAGACAGAGCCAAAAACCATTCATTCAGAAGCAAATCTTCCCTTTTAAGAGCCCATGTGCGGCTCTTTTCTTTTGGCAGTCTGAAATTATGTATATTTTCTGAATTTTTTTCGTCTTTTTTGTGAACCTTGGCATATAATGTAATTAATACCTTTTGGGAGGTTCGCTGATGACCATTGTTCATGTATTGAATTTTTCTATTCCAATTGCCTGTGTATTTCTATTTGGTGTAATGGTGGATCGCATGTGCAAACCGGATGGCACGGAACAGAAAGCAAATGAATAATTTTTTTCACTTCAAAGCGACTGGATCACAGCGCTTTTTTTATTTCACTGCAAAAAAAACCAGCCCGCTAAGGCTGATTTCCCGTTCTTGGCAATATTAAAATTTCTACCCGTCTGTTCTTTGCTCTGCCTTCCCTGGTATCATTTCCAGCAACCGGCTGGAATTCCCCAAACCCTTTGGCACTGAACCATTTAGGGTCCAGCTGGTCATTTTTCAGGATTATTTTCATAAAGTTGACTGCGCGCATCACACTGAGCTCCCAGTTGGACTCGAAGTTTGAGTTGCGGATCGGGACATTGTCTGTATGGCCGCTTATGATAATGTTTCTTGGCGGGTCCATGATGAGAAGCTCCGCGATTTCACTTGCCATATTTAAATCCTGCGCACGGACTTCTGCACTTCCTGAGCCGAACAGGACATTATCCCTGATAGACACAAGCAGTCCTTCTGTGGTTAAAGAGGTTTCCAGTTTATCCGCCAGGTTTTGATTTTCGATAAAAGCGTTGACTCTTTGCTGCAACTCTGCCAGTTCTTCCTGATCGGCAGCCTGCTTCAGCTTTTCTTTCTCTAATTCATCCAAAGCTGCCATCTCCTCCAGATCCTTGCTTGGCTTTTCGGACACCGCATCAGTGGATTGCATTTGGCCTTCTGGCATTGGACTTGGGAATTCAAATACCCCTGTTCCCCCTGAAAAGACATCGTTGAATGCCTTTGAGAGCTTCTGAAATTTCTGAGCATCTACGGAACTCATTGCGAATAGTACAATGAATAGGGCCAGAAGCAGTGTTAATAAATCAGCATACGGCAATAGCCACGATTCATCTACATGCTCCTCATGGTGCTGCTTCTTTTTCCGCCTACTCATCCTTTGCCACGCTGCTTTCCTCAAGGAATTTCCGGCGTTCACCAGCAGGAAGGTAGGAAGCAAGCTTTTGTTCTATTACCCGGGGAGCCTCCCCTTCTAATATTGAAAGAATTCCTTCGATCATCATGCTTTTAATCTTAGCTTCCTGCTTGGATTTTCTCTTTAGCTTATTGGCAAACGGATGCCAAAACACATAACCCGTGAAAATCCCCAGTAAAGTCGCTACGAATGCAGCACTGATGGCATGACCGAGACTGGTGGTGTCATCCATATTTCCCAGTGCTGCAATTAATCCAATTACTGCTCCCAGCACTCCAAGGGATGGGGCATAGGTGCCTGCCTGGCTGAAAATTTGGGCTCCGGCCTGATGTCTTTCTTCCATCGCTTCGATTTCTTCGCTTAATACATCACGTATATAATCGGCACTTTGCCCATCAACGGCCAGAGATAAGCCGTTCTTTAAAAAAGTATTTTCGACTTCGTTCGTTTTGACTTCGAGTGCAAGCAATCCTTCTTTTCTTGCCAGCTGGGCCCAATCCGAAAACATCTTAATCATCTCAGCCGGGTTCATCAGCTTTTCTTCTTTAAATAAAATGCCGAAAAGCTTGGGCACCCGTTTGATTTCATTTGTTGGAAATGCAATAGCCACTGCTGCTGCAGTTCCCAGGATAATGATCAAAATAGCGGCCGGATTAATCAGAACAGACGGGGAAACCCCTTTAAAAACCATCCCTACTCCAACTGCTATGATCCCTAAAATTACTCCTATAATCGTTGTTTTATCCATGCAAGCCACACCTTCTATGTAGTCTGAAAATCTCTATTCCCTTCTATTATTAATTTCGGATGATTTTTACAGTTCTTTAGGAATTTTTTCATATATAAAAGGCAGAGGTGCTTCCCCTGCCTTCGTTTTCATTGTTTTTAGATCCAGCGGCATCCGCAGAAACCTCTTCTTCTGCGGTCATCGTCATCTCGGCGGCGTCTGCATCCTCTTCCAGATCCAGCTAAATCTCTGTTGTGCCATAAGTCGCCAGCACCGCGTATATCATCGCGGCGATGCCTTCTGCGGTCGTCTTCTGATCCGCCCACACTGTCCCTTCTACAGCCGCAATGTCTTCCGCGATTATCTTCGATACCAAATACATCGTCATCACGGTGGTGCTTCCTGCGGCGGTCTTCTGCTCCTCCTACATCATCTCGGCGGTGCTTTCTTCGGCGGTCTTCTGCTCCTCCTACATCATCTCGGCGGTGCTTCCTGCGGCGGTCTTCCGCTCCACGTACATCATCTCGGCGGCGGTCATCATCTTCTTTTACAATAACTCTTTCGGCTCTGATTTCCACTTCATCTGCATTAATCTCAAATCTTCTTCTCCAATCTCTCGACATAAGTCTACCTCCTTTCTCATGGATACTATAGAATATGTGCCACAGATGGTTTTCGCATGGACAAATCCCCAATCGGAAAGAAAATGTGCCTGTTTAAAGAAAAAAAAAACCTGTCCTATTCAGGAGAGGAGTTTTGAGAAATTATATTTTTTGAAAGACGAGGCTATTTATTTTCATTAAATGCTTTAAGGCCGCCTGGAAAGTAGCATGTGTTTCAGCATTTAATTCAATGCCGGATAAAACGATTTCCTTTATCAGCTGCGGGGTCATTCCTACAAAGTAAGGCTTTACTCCCATGAGGTTAATGGAATCAGTCAGGTTGCGGATTTGCTGTCCAAGTTCGGAAAGGCACATCTGCTCTAATCGGTCGACTGTAATATCTGTAAAGTCTATGATGGCAAATTCAGTGTCATGCTCTTTAATATGATTCAGGACTTTAGCCGTAATTTTTTCGAATCTTTCTGCCATGAGCAGGCCTGTAATCGGCACCAGTATCGTCTGGGGAATGATCGATGGTATAATCGGTGCGGTCATATCCGCTATGGCTGCCTCATATTCTTCCACTCTTTTTTCAAGGACCTTTATATATTCATCTTTGTTCATGTATTCTCCTCAATTCCAACCATCTAATCCATTAGAATAATTTATTGTTAATTTTCTCTTCGTAGTTTTTAAAAAGGGATGAGTTGGTGTTTTGTCTTCTTTTCGAGATCATGCTGTTAAAGCGGAGCATCTTTTCGTTAAGCTTCTTCTGCAACGCTTTTTTCTCTTCCTGATCCTCACATTGTTTAATCAGATCTTCGATCGTCAGCATTTCCTTCTTCATTCGGTTTTCTTCATCAGTGAATCCTGCATTCTTCATGATGCGGTAGGCCATGCGCAAATTCTCAGGGACGGAAGACAGGTCATCGAACGGAAGCGGTTTCCCATAGCCTGGCAAATGATCAAACTCGCCATCCTTGTACGCTTTTTTGATGCGATCTTCAGACAGTATAGAAAAGAAGTCCAATCTCAAGTTCCCCCTTCACTTCATTTGTTACTTATTATTATATATTTTCAGCGCTGCTTATTAAAGTAATTATCTATATGATATGGAGGACTGCAGAAAAATCAAGAGAAAGCTTGCGCCTCCTCCCGTCAGATTTTGCCTATTAAGTTCGGATCCATGTTAATCCCGGTCTGGCCAGGCTGCCAATTGGCCGGCACACCTTTTCCTGTCTGCTGTGCATATTGAATTCCCTGCATGATTCTGACATGCTCATGCAGATTTCTGCCGACTTCTCCAGGGTAAATGAGCTTCGCCGCAATAATGCCATGAGGGTCGATAAAAACGGATGCCCTGATTGCCGCTCCTGAACTTTCGTCCAAAACCCTATAAGCTCTGCTTATTTGATGGGTTCGATCGCTTACCATTGGATAATTTACATTTTTCAAAGAGGGAGATGTTTCCTTAAATACTTTATGGGCGTATACACTATCCGTGCTGATGGACATTACTTCACAGTTTAAGGCTTTTAAGTATGGATTCACAGCGGCGACCGCCGCCAATTCTGTCGGTCAGACAAACGTGAAGTCACTCGGATAAAAAAACAGCAGCACCCATTTTCCAATATAATTCTCCAAAGTGACCTTTTTTATTTGATGATCAATGACAGCATCTGCCGTAAAAAAAGGAGCTCGGTCTCCCCGGCCCGCACAGAATACGGAACCATTCGGATCGTTCATGGCTATCCCCCTCCCTTCCACTTTTGTCTCTGCTATATATACTTATGCGAACAAAGGTAAAATTGAACGGAAAATATTGAGTGAAACAGCCGTACATAGTCCAGGTGTCAAAGGGAAAAATAGTGAAAGAATAATATTCAAGAATGAAAGGAGCATGATTATGTCACGCGGAGTCCATTTTAATCATAAGAGAAAACATCACCCCGGGGAATTTCCTGAACATACAATGGTCGAGCGCCACACTACTGAGGCACAGGAAGACGAAGAATTTATTGTGACTCAGGAAGCATTTAAAAACCGCTTTGAAGAAGATGAAGCAAAGGAACTTGAGGAAAGAGCCAAAGAATAAGAAAAGCGGAAGCCCCTTGCTCACCCCCGACACCTCGAGGGAGCAGGTGCTGGAGCTAGACTATTATCGACGTTCATAATTATTTCTTAATAAATTTTATAATAGGGGCCTGCATAACATTCAGGCCCCTGCTGCTTATATTGCGTCTACTTCCACTTCTTTCAGCCAGGACGCGCATGCTTCAATATCCTTTGAAAATACGCGGTCTTTTTTAATGGAAGGCACCACTTTTCTTGCTTCTTCGTAAAAACGTTTTGTTTTATCAGCCATTTTTTCTGAACCTCGGTATTCTGCTGCCTGCAGCGCGCAAATCAGTTCAATTGCAAGTACTTTATTAACATTTTGGATAATCTGATATGCATGTCTTGATCCGATGGTTCCCATGCTCACATGGTCTTCCTGATTCCCGGATGAAGGAATTGAATCCACACTTGCGGGATGGGCAAGTGTCTTATTCTCCGAAACAAGTGAAGCTGCAACATATTGGAGAATCATCGCACCAGACTGCAGTCCAGGTTCCGGGCTTAAAAATGGCGGCAAGTCACTCAGCTGCGGATTAACTAGCCTTTCAATCCGGCGCTCTGAAATATTGGCCAATTCCGCAACCGCAATTTTCATGAAGTCCATTGCAAGTGCGATTGGCTGCCCATGAAAGTTTCCGCCGGATATGACACTTTCCCCGTTTTCAAAAATCAGCGGGTTATCCGTGGCTGCGTTCATTTCAATTTCAAGCTTTTCTTTTACATAATCAAGCGCCTGCCAAGATGCTCCATGCACTTGCGGGATGCAGCGGATGGAATAGGCGTCCTGCACCCGGATTTCTCCCTGTCTTGTGATCAGGCTGCTGCCTGACAGGTATTCCCTCACTCTTCTTGCTGTATCGACCTGCTGCTGATAGCCTCTTGCCTGATGGATATTTTCATCAAACGCATCAATAATTCCGTTTAAGCCTTCCATTGTAACTGCAGCGATCAATTCACTTTGATAAGCGATTTTTTCCGCTTCCAGATAACCAATGACTCCCATTGCCGTCATCGCTTGAGTACCGTTAATCAGGGCAAGCCCTTCCTTCGCCTGTAATGTTAAAGGCTCGATTCCCTCCTGAACAAGCACTTCCAGCGCGGGTTTTCTTTCACCCTTAGAAAACACCTCCCCTTCTCCCATTAAAACTAATGCCAAATGGGAAAGAGGAGCCAAATCGCCGCTTGCTCCAAGCGATCCCTGCTGCGGGATAACAGGATGGATTTGTTTATTCACAAGCGCTAAAAGAGTTTCTATCACGACAGGACGGACCCCTGAGAATCCTTTCAATAAAGCATTTGCTCTTAATAAAAGCATGGCTCTCGAAACAGCCTGAGGGAATGGTTCCCCTACACCGCAGGCATGCGAGCGGATTAAATTCAACTGAAGATCCTCTACATCTCCCTGATCAATTCTTACATCGCTGAATTTGCCAAAGCCAGTGTTAATGCCGTAAATAACCTTTTCTTCACTTACAATTCTCTTAACGGCTTCACGGCTTTTTTTTACACGCAGCATGCTTTCCTCCGATGCTGCAGCCTTTACTCCTTCAAAAAGCACTCTTTTGACTTCAGACAAAGTAAGAGTATTTCCATTTAAAGTAACCACTTTGTTTTCCTCCCCGCGAGTTAAAGTCATCATCGAATCTGTCAATTTTTCCATTTCATATCCTCCCCGGTACGTTAGCGAGATAAAGAAAAGGCTGTATCTCAAACACAGGTTTGAAATACAGCCTTTTTAAAAAGATTATTTGCAGTATCAGTTTTTAGATGCCTCATCTTTATCACAGCCTAATTTTGATATATTTTCTGAATATAATTAATTCTATGTGCCATATGAGAGGATGTCAATTGATTTTTGCCATTTTTTAACAAGTTAGATTGTTAGAATGGTAACACAGTAAAGCGTTTTTATTTTAGCCATATAAAAAAGCCGGCATTTCTGCCAGCTAGGTTTCATTCAATGTCTTGTCTATTCAGTGCTTGCTTTAATGTACCGTAAGTATTAATGCCTGTGAAGTCCAGGCCAAGCTGAATGGAAGTCTGGGCAACTTCAGGGCTGATACCGGAGATGGTAGATTTTACCCCCAGCAGCTTTAAAGCTGTCGTTAAAGAGAATATTTGATGGGCAACCATCGTGTCGATGATGGCCACACCTGATAAATCAATGAATAGATGTTCCACATCTGCTTTTGCACATTTTTTCGGAATTTCCTCGAGCAGGATTCGTGCACGTTCCGTGTCAATATTGCCGATAAGCGGCAGTACAGCTGTATGGTCTTTTACAGGAATGACCGGAGTCCCAAGTTCATTAATCAGACTTTGCTGGGCAACAAGCCGATTGGTCGTCAGTTCATAATATTTCTCTGAAAATTTATTGATGAGCTTATCAAAAGCCTTGTTAATGATCGTGCTCCATTTCAATACATCATCTGCTGTGACCTCAGACTTGTTTTCGTTAATGAACTTTTCAACAAAATGCCAATAGGTTTCCCGCACATTGCTTAAAGCTTCCAGTACTTGAAAAATGGGCGTATTAGAATCCACTCTGCTCTCCGCTACTGTAATGGCCCATTCTTCCATATTCCTCTTAAATGTCTCCTCATCAATCAAAGCTGCTGAAACGGTGCGGTTGGTAAACGTATTTTGTTCTCTCAGGAGCTTCTCATAAGCGGGGTCTGCATCAGCAGAATAAATGGAGCCTTTCTGTTTATCCCTTAAAGACAGCCACGTATCTGTGATATTTATTGAATTCTCCTGAATGTAATCATAAAGAAGCCGATTTTTTGCATTCATTCATTTCACCTTGTCTCTTTCTATTTGTAAACAAACTGGTAAGTTCATTGTAGAATGATTTGTGACTAATGAAAAGCAATACAACTTAGGCAGTTATTCACTTCACTGCCCGGCAAAATTTATCCCATTACAAATATTGAAGATTTTCAGCTATACTTAGTTTGTACAGAAATGGATGAATGTAATTTGAAAGGAGTTCTTATGAAATCACTTGTTCTTGCTGAAAAGCCCAGTGTTGCCCGTGAAATTGCACGGGTTCTGGGATGCCGGCAATCTCATAAAAGCTATATGGAAGGCGATAAATATATCGTGACATGGGCTCTTGGCCATTTAATTGAGTTAAAGATGCCTGAGCATTATGACAGCAAATATAAAAACTGGAATCTGGAGGATCTGCCGATTATTCCTGACCAAATGGGCCTTAAGGTGATGAAGCAGACCAGCCACCAGTATAAAGCCATTGAGAACCTGGCAAAGAGGAAGGATATTAAAGAAATTATCATTGCTACTGATGCAGGACGCGAAGGGGAGCTTGTCGCACGCTGGATTTTGGAGAAAATCCGCTGGCGCAAGACAATCAAACGCTTATGGATATCTTCTGTAACGGACCGCGCCATCCGTGACGGCTTTCAAAACCTTAAGCCAGGAAAACAATTTGAAGATTTGTATGAATCGGCTGTTTGCCGTGCAGAGGCCGATTGGCTCATCGGGCTGAATGTCACAAGGGCTCTGACTACTAAATACAAGGATCCCCTATCCGCGGGCCGGGTGCAAACGCCGACACTGGCACTCGTGATGGAAAGGGAAACATTCATTCAAAAATTTGTTCCAAAAGAGTATTGGACGATTTACGCACAAATTGGCCCCCTGCAGGCTGACTGGGAGAAAAATGGTGAAAAGCGCATCTTTTCAAAAGAGGCAGCTGAAGGAGTCCTTTCTAAAGTGAAGGGGCAAAAAGCGGTTATCCAGTCCATTAACCGGAAGGAAAAAGCAGAGCCGCAGCCGCTTCCTTATGATTTGACTGAGCTGCAGCGTGACGCCAATAAGCGTTACGGCTTCTCCGCCAAGAAAACGTCAAATGTACTGCAGAAACTTTATGAGCAGCATAAGCTTGTCACCTATCCGCGGACAGACTCACGCTATTTGACAAAAGATATGGAAGCCACCATGATGGATCGTCTTCATGGCATTGCAGCTTCCTATAAGGACGAAGTGAAGCCGATCCTTGCGAATCAGGGCAAGGTCCTGGCAAAGCGAGTCTTTAATAATGAAAAAGTAACTGATCATCATGCAATTATTCCCACTGAAGAACGTGTACACCTCGGTGATTTGTCTGCTGATGAGCGAAAGCTGTACGAATTGATTCTGCGCAGATTTCTGGCCATCTTCCATAACCCTTATAAGTATGAAACCATCCATGCTTCGATTGATGTGAACGGTGAGACATTCACAGCTAAGGAAACAGCAGTTATCGACCTGGGTTATCGCAAGGTTGAACGAAGCAGTGATGAAGAAACAGGTAAACAGAACCTGAAGAACATCTCAAAAGGACAGAGCTTTACGGTACAAACGGCTGAATTGTCCGCCAAGCATACTGAACCTCCTCTTCGCTATTCCGAAGCTGACATTTTGACACAGATGGAAAAATACAGCCTGGGAACACCTGCGACAAGAGCGGAAATCATTGAACGGCTCCTTGATACGGAAGCGATTGAAAGGCAAAATGGACGTCTGTTCCCGACTAAAAAGGGCAAACAGCTGATGGACCTCGTGAATGAAGATCTGAAATCACCTGAACTGACTGCTAAATGGGAACAGGAATTGGAGAAAATCGCACGAGGAAAAGCAGATCCCAAAGAGTTTCTGCAGAATATCCGCAAGCAGACACGGACATTGGTTTCAGAAATTAAAAAGAGCGATAAATCTTACCGTGCCCACAATCTCACGGGCTCAAAATGTCCAGAATGCGATTCCTTCTTAAAAGAAAGGAATACCAAGGACGGAAAAATACTTGTCTGTTCTAATCTTGATTGCAATTTCCGAAAGCGCAAAGATCCAAAGCTTTCAAACCGCCGCTGCCCTCAGTGCCGCAAAAAAATGGAGATCCACCAGGGCAAAGCAGGAGCATACTTCCAGTGCCGGCCATGTAATGTGGTGGAAAAAGCCCAGGACAAAAAGAAAGCCGTCAACAAACGGGAAGAGCGAAAACTTGTTCAGAAATACACCCAGAAGGAAGATTCCTTTGGAACAAGTCTTGGTGATTTGCTTAAGGCTGCCATGGAAGATAAGGATTAATATATAGCCCTGGCTGATGCCAGGGCTCTTTCTGTATGAACAGTCATACTCAGCTTGTCCTCTCCATAGCATGTACTATACTGAAAGGAGAGTGATAAGATGTTAACCAGAGTGGCAGACCGTTTCTCCAAGCTTGTGGAAAGGTATCTCCCGGACGCCTTTGTCATTGCGGTATTAATGACTCTGTTTGTGTTTATTGCAGGGTTTTTCATGAAGCCTTCCGAACCTGTTGAGCTGTTTAAATCCTTCGGTGACGGCTTCTGGGTGTATCTTGCTTTTACTATGCAAATGGTGCTCCTCTTAATGACAGGCATGGCGCTTGCTTCTGTTCCTTCTGTACAGCGTATACTTGAAAAGCTGTCCTCCAAAGCGAAGACAGCCAACCAGGCCTACGTGCTGACTTTTCTCGTTTCATCTGCAGCTTATTATATTAACTGGGGCCTTGCTGTTGTCGTTGGCGCCATTATTGCCCGTGAAGTAGGGAAAAGAAATCAGAACGCACACTTCCCCCTATTAGTGGCTGCAGCCTATGCACCAACTGCTCTTTATACTGCTGGATTATCAAGCTCAATTGGTTTGACTGTTGCAACCAAGGGCCATTTTCTGGAGGAAGTGGCTGGCGTCATCCCAACTTCGGAGACCATTTTCCATCCTGGAACAATTGCTATTTTAATTGCTCTTGTTATTACTATGCCGATTTTCATTGTGCTGATGGCACCAAAAAAAGACATTATCTCATACGTTCCCCCTGAGGCACCCAAGCAGGAAGCTGAACAGAAGGAAGTTTTAAAAACTCCCGCCGGAAAGCTCGAAAGAACACCCTTTCTCGGGATCATTACCGGATTAATCGGGTTAATCTATGTCATATTTGAGTTTGTAAACGGGCGTGACCTTGACTTGAATATTATCAATATTGCCTTTCTATCGTTAGGACTCATCCTTCACAAATCGCTCGTACAATACGCCAATGCTTTTAAAGAAGCGGGTTCTGCCATTTCCCCTATCATTCTGCAATTCCCATTTTACGCCGGCATTATCGCCGTTCTCGGCAGCTCCGGGTTAGCAGAGTCTATAATTAATGGGATGGCATCTATAGCAAGTAAAGACACCTTTGATATATTCACCTATTGGGCCGCCGGTCTCGTTAATATTCTTGCTCCTTCAGGCGGCGGACAGTGGGCATTGCAGGGGCCGCTTCAAGTGCCTGCCGGTCTCCAGCTTGGTGTGGATCCCGCCATTACTGCTATGGCTGTAGGCTGGGGTGATGCCTGGACGAATCTGATCCAGCCTTTCTGGGCCCTTCCTATACTAAGTTTGGTCGGCCTCCATATTCGTCATATAATGGGCTACTGTGCATTGCTGGCCATATGGGTGGGCATTGTTACTACGATTTTGATGTTTTTTGTATATTGATTAAGAAAAGCCAAGCCTAATCAAGGTTTGGCTTTTTTGGAAAAAGTCTTCTTGTGTTTCTTACAATTTTGGTAGTATGATAGCGTTATTCTGAGATTGAAGTTGGGGAAACAGCATGAAAATAAAAGATTGGGATAAGAATTTAAAAGTAAGGTTATTTGGGGAAGCGCTTATGAATATTACATTCTGGATGTTCTTCCCGTTTTTAACGATTTATTTCGCGGATGAATTCGGAAAAGACAAGGCTGGCTTATTGCTCATTTTTTCTCAGGTATTCTCCGTACTTGCCAACTTAATGGGCGGTTACACAGCTGACCGCTTTGGCCGCAAGAAAATGATGGTTCTCTCTGCATTCGGACAGGGACTTTCATTTATCATTTTTGGATTTGCCAGTTCACCCTGGCTGAATTCTCCGGTGCTTGGATTTATCTGCTTTGCTTTTGTGGGAATATTCGGTTCATTTTATTGGCCGGCAAGCCAGGCAATGGTTGCCGATGTGGTGGAGGAAAAGGACAGAAGCCAGGTATTTGCTATTTTTTACACTTCAATTAATATTGCAGTTGTGGTGGGTCCCATTTTAGGAGCTATTTTCTATGTCCATTACCGTTTTCAGCTTCTTATGGCCGCCGGCATTATCTGTATTCTGTTATCTTTCATCCTTTTCCGGTGGACAAGGGAAACATTGCCAATACAAATACATACAGAAAGCGGAAATAGTAAATGGCATGCAGTTTTATTAAAGCAAACGAAAGATTATGGCATTATCTTCAGGGACAAAACCTTTCTCCTTTTTATCATAGCAGGTGTTCTGGCTGCACAGACTTTTATGCAGCTTGATCTATTAATACCTGTCTATACAAATGAAGCAGTTCATAATCAGTCTCTTTTTAAATGGAATGACTGGTCCTTTTCTGTTCAGGGAGAACAGGCTTTTGGCATTCTGCTGTCTGAGAACGGTTTCCTCGTAGCCTTATTTACCGTAGCCGTAACGAAAATGATGTTAAAGTACAAGGAAAGAAATGTCTTTATCTTATCATCTCTTACTTATGCAGCAGCCATCATCATGTTTGGGCAAACGCAATGGATATGGGGATTAATTCTGGCTATGGCCGTTTTCACTATGGGTGAATTAATGACAGCTGGCCTTCAGCAGAGCTATGTATCAAAAATTGCTCCAGATCATATGCGGGGTCAGTACTTTGCAGCTGCCTCCCTTCGATTCACAATCGGGAAAACCATTGCACCTATCTCCATTCCGCTTACAGTCTGGATCGGATATGACTGGACTTTCTTAATACTGGCGCTGCTGGCTGTTGTAAGTGCGTTTTTGTATTGGCTGATGTTTGCTTTACCTGAAAAAAATAATGCATTCCATGCCAAAAAGGAATCTGTATAAGGTTCCTTTTTAATTACGTCTCCATCCACAGATGGAGACCCAAGGTTCTTGGGCACGATTTTCAGTTCAATAGGTTTCTTTTTGCAAACAGAACAGCTACAATGAAAATGAAGATTCTGACAAAGGAGAATACATAATGAATCAATTTCAAACGAATTTAGAGAAATATGCAGAGCTTGCCGTAAAGGTCGGTGTAAATGTACAAAAAGGACAGACCCTTGTTATTAACACAACACTTGATGCAGCTGAACTGGTTCGTACAATTGTTAAAAAGGCCTATGAAGCGGGAGCTCATAACGTAGTTGTGAACTGGAGCGATGATGCAGTTACTCGCACAAAGTACGATTTGGCACCGGATGAGTCTTTCTCCGAATACCCGGAATGGCGTGCGAAGGAAGTCGAAGATTTAGCTGAAAAGGGTGCGGCATTCATGTCAATCGTTTCAGCAAGCCCAGATTTGCTGAAAGGCGTGAAATCAGAACGAATCGCAAGCTTCCAGAAAGCTGCAGGAAAGGCGCTTGCAAAATACCGAAAATTCATCCAGTCTGATAAAGTAAGCTGGACTGTCATTGCAGCTCCATCTCAAGCCTGGGCAAACATGGTATTCCCTGACGCACCGGAAGAATCGCGCGTAGAAATGCTTTGGGAAGCTATTTTCAAAGCAACTCGCGCTGATTTGGATAGCCCGGTTGAAGCCTGGAAAAAGCATGATGAAACACTTCATGAAAAAGTGGATTATTTGAACAGCAAGCGATATCAGAAGCTGCATTATAAAGCTCCAGGTACGGACCTGACAATCGAGCTTCCAAAAGGCCACTTATGGGTCGGAGCAGGCAGCATTAATGAACAGGGACACGAATTCATGGCTAACATGCCGACTGAGGAAGTGTTTACGGTACCTTACAAGACAGGTGTTAATGGCACGGTTTCCAGCACAAAGCCTTTAAGCTATGGCGGAAATATCATCGACAAATTCAGCCTGACATTTGAAAACGGCCGCATTATCGATGTGAAGGCCGAAGAAGGCGAAGAGATTCTTAAGCAGCTTGTTGAGACAGATGAAGGCTCCCACTATCTTGGTGAAGTGGCCCTGGTTCCTTTCAACTCGCCAATTTCACAGTCCAATCTGCTTTTCTATAATACTTTATTTGATGAAAATGCTTCAAACCACCTTGCCATTGGCAGTGCCTATGCATTCTGCATTGATGCGGGCAAGAAAATGTCCAGTGAAGAACTGGCTGAAAACGGCTTGAACGAAAGCTTAACACATGTTGACTTCATGATCGGTTCCGCTGAAATGGATATCGATGGAATTACTGAAGACGGCAAGGCTGAACCAGTGTTCAGGAAAGGTGATTGGGCATTTTAAAGCGGAAACGCCTTGCCCACCGAAGGAACGAAGACTAAGAACGCCACGACCTGTGGAAGGTCTGCATGCCCCACATCCTTCCAAAAGCTGTCGCTTTCGGTCGTGCGATGTCTATGCTGACGAAGTCTTCCCTGTCCTGGGGGCCTCAAGCACAAGACGAGCCTCCCGGAAAGGCGCCCTTTTCCATTTGGGTGGCTTGCCTGAAATGTAGAGGCGACTGCCCAGGGACGACAAGCATAAGTCGAGCCCTGCAAGAAGGGGTTCTTTCCTTCTGAAAGGGATTGGCTTATGTCTCGAGTCCCTAGGAGCCGCAACTAGACAAGCTTGTGACCTCGAGGGGGCAGGCTGCTTGCGCCAGACAGTTCTCGAAGTTCAAAATTTAATGCTTTTTATTTCAGAAAAAAATCATGCGGTTATTGTGCCGCATGATTTTTTGTTTTCATTAATACTATTTCACTAACGTTTCCTTCTAAATCAGAAATGATTTCGATAGTATATTTATCTGCCAGGTAGGAGGAAATGCTTTCGCCTGACAGCACCTCTTCCCTTACTTCAAGAGGAGTGCCAAACATAGCAGTAATCTCGTCAATGGAAGTTTTCACCCGCTGTCCAGGAATAGAAATTGCCGTAACATTGCCGGTTTCCCGTTCAAAATAATAGGTGATTTCAGGGTACATAACAAAAGGGCTGTCATTTTCAAACCCTTCCTTAATATAATTTGGATCTGACTTCTTAATTTCGGATATATTTGTGCCAATTGGATAAGGGCTTCCGAGCGGAATTCCCTGTTTGGCTTTTTCAATGGCATCCACGCTGAGTGCCAGGTTCTTAAAAGGATAGTAGAGGGCTTCCTCTTTTAACCACAGATCCATCCAGTCAATATTAGAATGATCCCCTTTGTTAAGCTCTATTCGGTCATGCAGGCTCATTAAAAGGGTTTCTTCATTAAATAGCCATGTTGAAATAACCCATCTATCATTCTTATTTTGGGCAGTTTGAAGAAACTTCTGATTAATATTTTTTATTTTCGCTTTGGAGGAAGTGATCACTTCTTTTTCTGTATTGATTTTCAGCACTTCTCCATCTTTAATAGCCAGCAGCTGGCCCTTAACCGCATTTTCTCCCTTGGACTGAAAAATCGAAATGATGGTTTTGTTCCTCATTTTCTGAGTGTAAACCTGCTCCTTCGAAGGGTTAAATGACAATTCAGCACTGTTATTCAAAGCTTCCTGTCTATAAGCCTCTTTCGAACCTTTCTCAGCCAGGAAAACTGAATAATGTCCTGTAAAATAAGAATCGCCTTTCTTCCCTTTCGCACTGTCCTCATCCAGAATAATTTTTCTTTCATCTTCAGCATATAGATAAACTGTATATTTCATTTTTCCATCTGCTGCGTCCACCTGGAATAGTGACTTTCCTTCAAGCCAAACAGTATCTTTTTTCTCTTTCCCGGCCTCTTGTACAGCTGCTGTATTCTGTTCAGCTTCCACTCTATCTTCTTTTTCAAATTCTAATTCTTCTGTATTTAAAGATGCATTTATTTCATTTGAACAGCCTGCTATAACGGATGACAGCATGGCAATCATGATCATATTTATAAAATTTTTCATTATATTCTCCCTAATGTTATAAAAACATTTCCATTTAAAGTCAAATGTTACAATTACGTTTCAACTAATTAAGTGTAACAAATAGGGATCGTTTCTACAAACCTATCAATATGCTCATTTTTTTACAAAAACAAGGGTTTTCTCCCGTTTCCTTAATATATGACTCTTCTCCTGCTTCACTCAAACGATTGAATGAAGCACCATATGCCTTATTTATCAGCGTTTTTCAGTAAGAGACAAAAGGCCCCGGAATAATTTCCGGAGCCGCTTGCTTATATTTCTGCTGGTGCAGGTGCTGATTTTTCGGTCAATAGACTTACAGATACGTAAGCCGCAAGTGACAAAGCAATAGGCAATACGACTGTATTCATGCCTAATGCATTTGGATAAAAAGTATGGAATAAAATATACGAGGCAGTTCCGGTTATCATCGAGGCCACTGCCCCAAATCTATTTCCCTTAGCCCAATAAAGGCCCAGCACAACAGGCCATATGAATGCTGCTTCAAGTCCCCCAAAAGAAAAGAGATTCAGCCAGATCAGCAAATCAGGCGGACTGAGAGCCATGATGCAAACCAGAATCCCAAGCAGGGCTGTAACCGCAAAACTCAGTTTCTTGATGGCAGCTTCTTTGGCATCAGGCTTAATGTAATTAATATAGACATCTTTCACAATCGCCGAGCTGACCAGAAGGAGCAGGGAATCCACTGTTGACATGATGGCAGCCATCGGTGCAGCCAGTACAATTCCCGCAAGCCATGGAGGAAGAACTTCCATGGCAATCATCGGCATAACTTTATCTCCCGCTTCAATCCCCGGAAGAATAGGCCGGGCAAATACCCCAATTAAATGCATGCCAAGCATGATAAAGCCGACTACTATTGTTCCGATTATAATTGCCCTATGCATGGCTCTGGCATTTTTATATGACATGGCCCTCACTGCAACCTGCGGAAGGCCTACAACTCCAACTCCCACCAAAATCCAGAATGAGGATACATATAAAGGAGTCAATCCGCCATCAAAGCCAAAAGGTGTAATCAGATTCGGGTTTTCTGCAGACAGGTCACTGATAATATTCGGTATTCCTCCACCTGCCACAACAACAGCTGCCAGAAGGATCATGGTGCCGATGAACATGATTCCGCCTTGGACAGCATCCGTTACGGCAACAGCACGGAACCCGCCGATCACCACGTAGACCATAACGGAAGCTGCAAAAATGAATAATGCAGATAAATAGCTTAATCCTGTCAGTGACTCAATTAATCTTGCTCCGCCAACCCATTGGGCAGCCATGGCAGAAAACAGGAAAATAATGATACTGAGAGATGATAGCCAGACAACCCATCTGCTGTTATATCTTTCTTTCAGAAAATCGATGAGCGTCACAGCATTATACTTTCTTGCTGTGATTGCAAACTTTTTCCCCAGAACCATGAGAACGAAATAACCAGTAACAACCTGTGACATCGCAAGCAGCACCCAGCCAAGCCCCTGTGTGTAGGCAACACCGGGACCTCCAATGAAACTGCTTGCACTTCCATAGGTTGCAATCATGGTCATAGCCAGAATAAAACCGCCCAGCTGCCTTCCTCCCAGAAAGTAATCCTGCAGGAATGAACTCCCGGTATCAATCTTTCTGCTGGACCATAACCCTACGAGAAAAATAAAAATTAAAAAGATGAGAAGAGGAAAAATAACCTGCCACTTCATTCAGATTCTCCTCCTTCCCCGTTTTCTTCAAACGGAACTTCTTTAAACATAAATTTTACAGCTGCTGTTACCAGAATCACCATTACGGCAAACCCTGCTACGCAGCTCCAGAAAAACCAGGCAGGCAACCCCCAAATATATGTATACTCACCAGCAGGCCCAGACCCCATCCCATAGGCAAACCCATACCACCATACAAAATTGAAGAGCACCAGACCAATGCCAATCCACGCCTCTCTCTCTGCGATTTTGAAGCGCGGATCTTTTTTATGTATGCCTTTCTTCATTTTGTCCCCCTTCAGAGCTTTATTATAGTAAACGTGCCATGAAATACAGAATATTCCCTAAATATAATCCCACTTATGTATATTTTCTGCAAGAACAAAGGCGGAAGCGCCTTGCTGAGATGAACTTCAACTAAAAAGCGCCAGTCCTGTGGCGAACCTTGAAGCCAGCACATCCTGTGCAGGTCTGACAGGCATAAGACGAATCACGCAGGAAACCTTCCAAAGCTCGCTTTGGTCGGGCGATATATCGCTGACGAAGCGTTCCTTTTCCTGATTTCCGGAGTGATTTGGCTTATGACAAGAGGGGCTAGGCGCTGGAGCTGGATGCAGATCATTTTTCATCAAAGTTATTCACATCGTAATATTTTATTAATTCCTAGACAACAAAAAAAGCAGATTGCTCTGCCTTTTTGATATTATTTTAAAATCGCACTTTAAGCAAGCTATGGTCTTAACGATTGTCAATTGTCTCCGGGTAAAGGTCATGGTTCATCAAACGGTAATCTGCCATTTTTTCATATTTCGTCCCCGGCTTGCCGTAGTTGCAATACGGATCGATGGAGATTCCGCCACGCGGCGTAAATTTGCCCCAAACCTCAATATAGCGCGGATCCATTAATTCAATAAGATCGTTCATAATGATATTCATGCAATCCTCATGGAAATCTCCATGATTTCTAAAGCTGAAAAGATATAGCTTTAATGACTTGCTCTCTACCATTTTCTGATCCGGAATATAACTGATATAGATGGTCGCAAAATCCGGCTGTCCCGTTTTCGGGCAAAGACTCGTAAACTCAGGGCAATTAAATTTTACAAAATAGTCGCGGTTTGGATGCTTATTGTCAAAAGCCTCCAGAATCTCAGGCGAGTATTCAAAAAGATATTTTGTACCCTGATTTCCCAATAGTGTAATATCCGTTAATTCCTCATCTTTTCTTCCTGACATAAAAAAAGCCTCCCTTTATATGATCCCGCTGATCCTAAGGAGAGGTCCAAAAAGTACAGCTTGAAAAAATAAAAACCATATCCTCTTATGGATATGGTTGATTATTATAATCAAAGCCATAGTTTTTTATAGAGGGTGAAGCTATGAACCTCTCCCGCTCACACGGGAATATTCGAAATATAATTGTCATTGTTACTATAGAGAAAAAGCATGTTTCTGTCAATAGGGGCTTCTTTATCTGGTTATCAATTAATCTACATAGTATAATTACGGTAATTTTCTAAGAAAGGTGACATGTTATGTGGAATGAGTTTAAAAAATTTGCCCTAAAGGGAAATGTGCTTGATTTGGCTGTCGGAGTTGTTATCGGAGCTGCCTTCGGAAAGATTGTATCTTCTCTTGTAGATGATATCATTATGCCGCTTGTAGGATTGCTGATGGGCGGAGTTGACTTTAGGGATCTGATGGTAAAGGTTGGAAGCGCTGAAGTCAAATACGGTCTATTCATACAGAATGTGGTTGATTTCTTCATTGTTGCATTCTCGATTTTCGTCTTTATCAGGATTATCAACAATCGTTTTAAAAAGAAAGAAGAAGCAAAGCCTGCACCAGCTGTGGATAAAAACATTGAGCTTTTAACGGAAATAAGAGACCTTTTAAAAACAAAATAAATAATGAAACTTAAACAATAGTTCTGACGTATATACATATACAAATGATTTTAGAGGAGAAATGAAAAAATGTATGTACAGCATACTGCAAATAACAGTTATTTGCCTTCTGTCTTACGGGCGTTTGCCTTATCATTGGGGATTGCTTTTATCGGAACAATGGCGGGTGTTTTCATCCCTCCAGCCCTGTTTTTGCCGCTCATGATTCTTGAACTGGGAATGCTGCTTTTCGCTTTCCTGCTTCGCCGCAAAAAGGCCATTGGGTATCCATTCCTGTATGTATTTACATTTATTTCAGGGATGACCACCTATCCGATTGTTGCCCATTACCTGGCTGCCATTGGCCCGAATCCCGTGCTGGTCGCACTTGCAGCGACAACGGTTGTATTCACAGGTTTGGCAGTTTACGCTACGACAACCAAGCGGGATTTATCTTTCCTTCGCGGCATGCTGATGGCAGCATTGCTTGCCCTTATTGCGATCTCAATTTTCAGCATCTTCTGGCCGTTAAGCTCTAATGCTATGCTGGCGTTTTCCTTCATCGGAGTGCTTGTATTCAGCGGATATGTGCTATTCGACTTTAACCGCATGAAGCATTATGGAGTATCACCGGAAGAAGTGCCTTTGATGGCTCTTAACCTATACCTTGATTTTATCAACCTGTTCATTAATATTCTTCGCATTTTTGGAATTTTGGGGAGCAGGGACTAAACAGGAGTGCGAACTCCTGTTTTTTTATGTGCAAGCCGCAATTCTTTATTCCTTCAAAAGAATTAGGTAAGATCAGGAGTAAATCCGAAAGGCGGGAAAATAATGAATTATATTTTAGAAACCCAGAATCCTGATAAAAATATTACGCTCGAACAGGCCATTAATGGCCAATATACAATGGCTGTTTTCGTCCGCCATCTTGGCTGACCGGTGTGCAGAGAATATCTTGCGCAGTTGCGCGAGCGCATTAGTGAATTGGATTCCAGAGGTTTTCAAGTCATTGTCATTGCTCCTTCCAAAGGAACATTCATCAATCAATTTCTTCAGCAATTCGGCCCGTTCCCTTTTCCAATCCTCGGTGATCCTTCCCGGGAAGCTTATAGAGGAATGGGACATAAAACCATGCCAAAATGGAAGCTTCTTTCAAAAGCAGCATTTGGATTTATAACCGGCCAAGTGAAAGGGTTTGTCCCTGATAATGAAAAACAGAAGGAGTTTGTCATGAAATCCATGAAAACCCAGGATGTCTACATTCAGGGCGGGACATGGCTTTTCTCGCCTCAGGGAAAGATATTATGGAAGCATATTGATGAATCCCCTGAAAATCACGCAAAGATTGGTGATGTTTTAATGAAAATGGATGAAGTGAACGCTTAAAAGGCAGTCAATTACTTGGCTGCCTTTCCTTTTGTGATCTCCCATATTTCACGCAAAACCGGCATCTCTTCCATTTCCTCCTCGGTTACAAGATCCCATTGAATGCCGTCCGGCTTTGGATATGGCGTATTTGTTCTGATCAGTTCCTTTTCGGTTGCAATCCAGTCGACAGTCAAATCAAATGGGTCCCTAGGGATATCAGCCTCTGTAACCTGGGCGCTGTTGACTGTTCCAATCACAGGAATTTCAGGATTTCCCAGCTCTCTGATGATGGCATATTCACGGTCGGCATAGCCCTCCCCTTTTCCGACACGCCGTCCATCCCGATGAAGACCCACTGATCCGGCAAAAAATAAATCAATTTTCGGCAATTCTCTGAGAGGAACTTCTTTACCATATGAGTGGATATGCTTAAGACTCACTGCTTTTCGCTCCTCTCCGGCTGGCACCCATTCCGGCTTTACCATAATAAATCCTGCTCTAAGCCTTGGAGTTGGAACCAGCAATGTCTTTCCATCCTTCAAAATTTGTGCGCGGACCGGCAGCTGCGGAGAATCAGGATTAACCTTAATTACCTTAGCCTCTTTATACTCAGGCATAGTAAAAACAAATGCAGCAGCTTTTTCAGCTCCTTTGAAATTAGGGATTCTATTTTTCAAAGGAAACGGAAAGCGGCCAAGCTTGTTCTCCTCAAGAAAATTCCATATGTACTCACGGATTTCTTTCTTCGTATTCATTACGTTTCACTTCCTTTCTTTTATTTTATCCATAAGGGATAAAACTGAATAGAAAAAGAACTTCATTTTTAAGAAATAGGTTTTAAGTCATTTTCTCGTGGTAAACAAATAATGCAAGGCCAATAACAAAACAGAAGGGACTGGTTGACGATGAAAAGCGCAACAGCGACTTCAAGGTTCGTCATTGGCATTGCAAGAAACCAAGGAGGGTTTGCAGAGCGTTCGAAAGGCACTCTCGTCTATAACCGATATATTTAAAATCGGTTCGGCCCTATGCAAATCATAATCCTCAGGTTGTCCGTCATCGGACTTAAAAAAGGTGCAGACCAATCGGTTTGCATCTTTTTTAATGCCTATAATCCTCTAAAACCCCTCTTCTTTTCTCCCTATCTCCTAAAAAAATTCCTAATCATTGTTTAGACATGTATTTTTTTCACCATAATGGCAAATAAAAGGAGGTTTCTAGATAAATGTCTGAACATGAACAAAAACAAGAATCAACCATGTCCCGGAGGAGATTCATCCGCAATTCCGGGTTAGTTGCCGGCGGTTTGGTAGGAGGCGGCATTCTTGGCGGCTTAATTGGTGCAAACATGAATAAAGACGGTACAGCAACGGAAGAGAATGCTCATACCAACGGGCATAATCAGGTTGCCTATCAGCAGTCACCTTTATATTTCACAAACCCCGAGATATTCGGAATCCTTCAAGCGGCCGTTGAGAGAATTTATCCAAAGGATGAAAATGGCCCTGGCGCTAATGATTTGGATGTTCCATTTTTTATCGACCACCAGCTTGCAGGTTCATGGGGAAACAATACAAGGGAATATATGCAGGGCCCATTCTTCCCAGGTTCAAACTTTCAGGGTTACCAATCCCCTTTAAAACGGCATGAAGTCTTTGATGTCGGCCTTGTTGCCCTGCAGACATACAGCAACGATAAGTTCAATAAGCCTTTTGCTGAACTGGAGGGCGAACAGCAGGATGAAATCCTTACTGCCTTTGAGGAGGATAAAGTAGAGCTTCGGGGTGTTACCTCCAGGACATTCTTTAATATTCTCCGGGCAGCAACTATTGAAGGCGTCTACGCAGATCCTGCCTATGCCGGAAACAAGAATATGGAAGGCTGGAAAATGAAGGACTTTCCTGGCCATCAGATGAGCTATATCAATCAAATTGAGTCTGAAAAATTTGTGAAAATTGAACCAAATAGCCTTCATTCGTATACGAAATAGTACTATCTCTTAAGGAAGTGGTAAAAATGGCTAAAACATTGCCAAAAACAGATGCAGTCATTGTAGGAGTTGGATGGGCCGGCGGAATCATTGCGGCTGAACTAGGGAAACAGGGATTAAAAGTGGTCGGCCTGGAGCGGGGAAAAGAGCGCGGCGTCAAGGACTACTATGTTGTCCATGATGAACTTCGCTATGGAATCCGCTATGAATTAATGCAGGATCTTTCAAAAGAAACGATTACCTTCCGCAACCAGGGGAAGGAAAGAGCTCTTCCAATGCGCCAGCTTGGTTCCTTTTTGCTTGGTGAAGGGTTAGGAGGATCCGGTGTCCACTGGAATGGACATACTTTCCGCTTTTTGCCTTATGACTTTGAAATTAAATCCCAGACGGTTAAAAAATATGGAGAAGCAAAGATTAAGGGTCTTCAAGTTCAGGATTGGGGCATTACATACGATGAATTGGAGCCTTATTTCTATGAATTTGAGAAAGCAGCAGGAATTGGCGGTGAAGAAGGTGAGCTAGGGCCAAAGAGAGCGAATCCGTTCCCAAATCCTCCAATGAAGGAAACACCCATTACAGCGCGATTTAAAGAGGCCGCGAAATCATTGGGTATGAAACCTTACCATATGCCATCCGGCAATATGAGCCAGGCTTATGAAAACCAATATGGCGCTAAGCTGGCTCCTTGTCAGTACTGTGCTTTTTGTGAACGTTTTGGCTGTGAATATGGAGCCAAGGCAGATCCAACCGTTGCCGTCATCCCGTTTGCCAAAGAAACTGGAAATGTGGATATCCGCAACTTTGCAAATGTAACAGAAATTATTCACGACGGCAAAAAAGCAACAGGAGTGCGCTATGTGGATGTGCAAACCAAGGAAGAATTCATCCAGCCGGCAGAAATGGTTATCCTGACAAGCTATGTCATGAATAACACCCGCCTGCTGCTGACATCCAAACTGGGGCGTCCATACAATCCTGATACAGGATCAGGGGTTATCGGAAAGAATTATTGCTACCAGATACTTCCCGGGTCAGCTGGATTTTTTGATGAAGAACAATTTAATACATTCATGGGTGCCGGTGCTCTTGGTGCAACGGTGGACGATTACAATGGAGACAATTTTGATCACTCGGATCTTGGCTTTATCCATGGCGGTTCCATTTCCCTCAACCAATCTGGATACCGTCCGATTCAATATAATATGGTTCCGACTGATACACCGAAATGGGGCAGCAAGTTCAAGGAGAATTCCATTAAGTACTTCACAAGGGCTTTAAGCATTGGGACACAGGGAGCTTCCATGCCTGTGCAGCACAATTATATGGACCTGGATCCTTCTTATAAAGATGCTTACGGGCTGCCGCTGCTTCGTCTGACATATGATTTTACCGAGCAGGATAAGAATCTTTATAACTATGTTGGAAAAATTACAGACAAAATCATGCAGGAGATGGGACCGGCAAAAATTAACGACCGGCAGCAGCTGGAGCACTATGACATCGTCCCTTATCAGACAACACACAATACCGGCGGCGTGATCATGGGGGCGGAGCCCGAAACATCAGCTGTAAACAACTATCTGCAGATGTGGGATGCGGAAAATGTATTTGTCATTGGTGCATCCGCTTTCCCTCACAACGGAGGTTATAATCCGACAGGAACAGTTGGTGCACTCGCCTACCGTGCTGCTGAAGGAATCATCAAATACAGCAAAGAAGGCGGCCTGCTTGCATAAGAAAGGAAAAGCGGAAGCGCCTTGCCCAGCCCCGACCTCGAGGGGGGCAGGCGCTCCTCCTAAAAGCTACCGCTTTTAGTCGTGCGATGACAAACCTGTCGAAGCGTTCCTTGTGGAGCTAGACAGGTCTCGAAGTTCAATTTAATACTTACTCACATGCTTAAAAAATCCACAAAAAGGAGTGAACATCATGGGGCTTTCAAATATCGGAATTCCCGGATTAATTATCATCCTCGTTATTACCTTAATAATCTTTGGGCCAAAAAAGCTTCCGGAAATCGGGTCTGCCTTTGGAAGGACCTTATCAGAATTCAAGAAATCAGCCAGAGAAATTATGAGTGACGATGAGGAAGCCGATTCAAAAACACGTTCAATCGAAACGGCTGACCGGAAGGATAAACCGCTTTAATAGGAGGGTTTAAATTGAAAACGGATGAACAAACCCTTGTAGAGCATTTAATAGATCTGAGAAAAGTGCTGATTCGATCACTGATTTTCTTTTTAGCCAGCTTTGCCCTTTGTCTGTTTTTCATCAACAGGCTGATACCCATGCTCGTGAATGATCATGAACTTGTCATGCTTGGACCGCTGGATGTGATTAAGCTGTACACGGGAATTGCAGGAAGCATCAGCCTTGGGCTTTCGCTTCCTTTTATTTCTTATCAGGTCTGGCTATTTGTGAAGCCTGCATTAACGGAAAAAGAAAGCAAAGTATCATTGATATTTTTTCCGGCTATTCTCTTCAGCTTTATCGGCGGCCTTTGCTTCGGCTTTTTTATTATATTCCCTGCTATTTATCAGTTTTTAATGCTATTGGGTGAATCACATTTTGCAATGATGATCACTGCCAGGGAGTATTTTTCTTTCCTGCTGATGTCGACCATTCCTTTTGGTTTTCTGTTTGAAGTGCCTTTGCTGTTATTGTTTCTGACAACAATTGGCATTGTCACCCCGGCCATGCTCAGCTCAATGCGGAAATACGCATACTTGATCATGGCTGTTGTATCAGCTCTAATTACACCTCCTGATTTATTTTCACAGATTCTTGTCCTTGTGCCCCTTATCGGGCTATATGAAATTGGCGTTATTATGTCAAAATTAAAATTCAAGAAACTGAAAACTGGTCAGGAATCTCCATCCAGCGAGATTTAAACAAGTTTAGGTTCGCCCTCAAAAGGATATTTAATAAGAAAACGTTCTTTTGGAGGTCTGTAAAATGAATGAACAGGATCATGTAATCAAACAAGATGGTGAATTGGATACAAAAAATATCAAGAATGCAATGGACAGGATGTCAAATGAAAGAGCCGAAGATATTTTAAGCAGTTTCGATGAATTTAAAAGCTATCTGGCTGAAAGAATCGAGCTGGGCAAAAAGCTGGGTTTAAATGAGGAACAGCTTGCGGTTACAGCGGAAAAAGTAGCTGGCTACCTGGCTGAAAATGTAGAGCCAAAAAATCGCGAGGAACAGCTTCTGAAAGAATTATGGAAGGCTGGCAATGATGAAGAAAAGCATAAGCTGGCCCATATGCTTATACGCCTGACCGAACAGGCTTAATAACAAAGCCGGAATTGTTGTATATGACAATTCCGGCTTTGTTACTTTTTCAGATCTCTATAAAGATTTATAAACTGGTTTGGCTCAGACTTTACTTGAAAAGAGAATAGTCCCCGATTGGTATGAAGATAGAGAAAACCAATTTCGCAATTGGAAGATCTGTATGACATATCCCAAACTTCATCAATGAGAAATTTATCAGTTGGGGAAAGAATGTGATCCTCAAATAAATGAAGATAAAGTTCCTTTTCAATGTATTGCTGCTGATTCCAGTCGATCTTCCGGCTGACTGTTATAAAAGGATGGGAAGCAATGATCCTCACATGGACCTCCATAAAAAAAATGATTTGCTTCCATTGAAACATAATGCGGATCGGGATTCAAATGGCTGAACCTTACCCTATATATTCCTCCCGTAAAATCGCATAATAAGTCAGGTCTACAGGCCTGCCATCTTTCATCGCATGCTGGCGCAAAGTTCCTTCATGCTTCATTCCTGACTTCTCCATAATCCTCCATGATCCAGGATTGTCTGTAAAAGCAAGGGCATAAATCCGGTTATGATTCAGCTCTTCGAATCCATATTTAATAACTGCTCTGGCTGCCTCTGTACCATACCCTTTTCCCCAGAACGGCTTGCCGATCCAATAGCCGATTTCTGCTCTCCTGTTTGCATTAGTGCCTGTAATATTGATGAGTCCTATCAAGCTATTATCCTCTTTTTTCGTAATGGCGAAAATGGCAATTTTACCGTCTCTCTCCGCTTCCTTGATGCTTGTAATAAACTCCCTTGCTCCCCCTTTTGGATAGGGATGGGGAATATTTAGTGTTGTTTTGGCCACATCATAATCACTGGCATATTCCTCCACCTCGGGTGCATCGTCAAGGGTAAGGCTGCGAAGAATTAGGCTGCTGGTTTCAAGGGGGTTCATCTCATTGCCTCCTTTTTTGTTTATCAGCAATATTTCTATTTTTCAAAAGAATATCCTTTATTTTTCCAGAAGATTTTCAGCTTATCCAGCAACTTATTATTTATATATCTAGTTATTTTTACGTTTATGTTGCAGGTTTTTAAATTAACATCGCTTAAGGTTTATCAGGCATATTTTAAAATATATCTTACATCTCACACAATAAAGAAAGCACACCACCTATTGGGGTATTGTGCCATTATCTTTTAATTATTCAACCGTCACAGCCAGTTCCCTGATTAATAGAGATGGCGAACCAATGTAGCCTGTGGCCATGAACCCCATCGAAAATTCCAGATCTGAGCCGATGGCTTCAATATTGTTCAATAGCTCATAGAAGTTTCCGGCAATCGTCATTTGGTTTACTGCATTTTGCACTTCTCCCTCTCTGACATAATAGCCATTAGCCGCAATGGAGAAGTCCCCTGATACGGTATTGGCACCTGAATGGAGGCCGGATAATTCGGTTATGATTATACCCTCTGAGAGAGATGACAACAGCTCGGCATAGCTTTGATCAGATGGAATAACATGAAGGTTCGTTGGAGCTACCGTTAAAGCGCCCTTATAAGAAGCCTTGTAGGCATTGCCCGTAGATTCCACACCATCTTTTTGAGCTGTTTTGCAGTTATGCATCAAGGTAACAAGCCTGCCGTCTTTCACAATAACTTTTCTGGCAGTGGCGACCCCTTCGCTGTCAAAATTTGAGCTTAGCAGACCTTCCTCTAAAAATGGATCATCTACTAAATTCAGTGACGCTGCAGCAATGATTTTACCTGTTTTGTCTTTTAAAGCCGATTGCCCTTTTTGGGTATTTTCCGCTGAGAAGATAGGGATGTATGTCTGAAGCAGGGCGCTGGCAGCATCATTTCTCAATAATACAGGATATTTCTTGCTTTCTGCACTTCTGGCATTAAGCTGAGATAATGCTTCTTCTGCTGCATGCATGGCAATTTCCTCAGGATTCAAGATGGAAAAGTCTCTCGTAAACTTAGAGTATTCACCATTTTTCACTAGATCTCCCTGCTTAACGATAACGGATACATAAATGCCTGCATGATTTTTCTTTTCACTGAGATTCAGGCCCTTGCTGTTGAGAAGAACCCTTTCCGTTTCACTGCTGCTCAGCATGAAGTAATCTGTTCCGGTTACCCGCTCATCATATGCATAGAGGTGCTTTTCTATTTCCTTAAGCAAATTTATTTTTTCAGGGATCGTAACTTCAGCAAGACTACTTGAATAATAGCTTCCTTCCTCATACCTTTCGCTGCCGGCAAAGATTTCTTCCTGTACTTCGTCTTCAATAAATTGAGAGTTTTCCTTCGCATTCTCGATCAGAAAAGACAAGGATTCCTCATCCAGTTTCTCCGTAAAAGCATAGCCCATTCTGCCTTCGTAAAGGCCTCGGAAGGAGGTTCCGAATACTTCGGAGGTATCGTAGGAGTCAATTTCCCCTTTGTAAAGCTCGCAGGCGAATTTTTCCTCTCTCTCATAATAAAGCTCCATATCTGTAAAACCCTGCTGCTCGCCAATATGAAATAGCTTTTCCTTAAATTCCTGCAGATTCATATCATTCGCCCCCCTTTGTTCCGCCAACAGTCATTTCGCTTACACGGATCATCGGCTGGCCAACATTGACAGGGATGCTTCCGCTTTGTGAACCGCACATGCCTGCTCCATGGTCCAAATTATTCCCCACCATATCAACCAGCTGGAGAGTTTTCGGTCCATTCCCTATTAAAGTAGCACCTTTTAACGGTTTGCCGATTTTTCCATCTTTCACAAGATATGCTTCCATGACGGCAAAATTATAATCACCAGTTGTTGTATTGACCTGGCCGCCGCCCATGTATTTTGTATAAATTCCGTACTCTGTTTTTGAAATGATTTCTTCAGGAGTGGATTTGCCGTTAGCAATATACGTATTGGTCATCCTCGAAGTCGGTGCAAAGCGGTAGGACTGCCGTCTTCCCGACCCTGTCGACTCCATGCCCATTCTGCGGCCGCCGAATTTATCAATCAAGTAACCTTTTAAAATCCCATTTTCAATCAGCACATTTTTACGGGCTTTTTCTCCTTCATCATCTATCGTTATCGATCCCCACTCATTGGCAAGCGTCCCGTCATCGATGTATGTAACGACATCTGAGGCCACTTTTTCGCCGATCCGGTTTGCAAAAACGGAGTTTTCCTTCGCCACAGATGTAGCTTCAAGGCCATGTCCACATGCTTCATGGAAAATAACGCCGCCGAATTCATTATCGATGATGACAGGAAATTTTCCGCTCGGGCATGGCTCTGCCCCAAGCATCGTAACCGCGATGCGGGAAGCTTCATTGGCATAATGCTCAAGATTCAGATTTTCCATGAATTCAAAGCCTTTATGAGCTCCAGGTCCATAAAATCCTGGCTGCATTTGGTTTCCTTCTGCAGCAATCGACTGAATGGCAAGACGGCTTCGCACCCGGCGGTCTTCTACAAATTTACCTTCCGAGTTGGCAATCAGCACATTCTGTTCTTCATCCAAATACCTGACCGTAACCTGCTGAATGCTGCTGTGATAGTTTTTCGCAATTTCATATGCCTTTTTCATCACATCTACTTTGCGAAGCTTCTCCACTTCGCGCGGATTCAGAGATATAGGATGTGCTGCCGGAATAATTTCCTTTTGCAGCTGTGCAGGCTGAATGATTTTCTCTCCTCTGACTGCTTGGGCAGCATTGCCCGCAGCTTTCAGCAAACCTTCCTTTGATCCATCCGTTGTGTATGCATAAACACTCTGCAGCCCCTTAAACACGCGAATGCCTATTCCATAATCCCTGCCAGATAAGCTGTTTTCAATTTTCCCGCCCTGAAGTGCGAGGTTATTCGTAAAACGATCCTCAACAAATACTTCCGCAAAATCCCCGCCAGTGGCCAGGGCTGCTGTAATTACATCATTAATGACTGATTGTGAAAGCATAAAAACACTCCCTCTTTCTAACTTTTCAAACTATTCTAATCATACCGTACTGATCTTTATTTTAGTATGATTTTTTCCTTTTTTGACCAATAAGGAGGATGATTATGCATCGGTCTGGAGACTTAAATGGGGTTATTTGCAAGTTTGGATTTCTATTTGCACAGGGGCTTTGTCTATTTGCAGGTTTACCTATTGATTTGCAAGTTCTGATGCTCTATTTGCTCATTCTGGTGCTCTATTTGCAGTCCACTTATTGATTTGCAAGTTCAACTGATTTATTTGCAATTTCACTTCTTTATTTGCAAGTTCAGCCGCTTTATTTGCAAAGCTGTTTTTCACAAAAAAAAGCGCCACATTCATGGCACTTTCTTTATAGGACCCCGGAAAACAGCCGGGCGAAGGATTCCTTCGATCTTTCCGCCAATCCGCGTTTATAATACTGGACAGGGCTTATCTTTTCGCTTTCTTCCAGATCCTCCTCATATTGGGCGACAAGGTCACGGATGGAGCTTGCACCGTATAGGAAGACGTTGACTTCAAAATTCAAATGGAAACTGCGCATATCCATGTTCGCAGTTCCTATTGAAGCCAGGATTCCGTCAACGATAATGATCTTCTGATGCAAGAAGCCTTTTTTATAGGAATATATCTCGACGCCATATCGAAGCAGTTCAGCAAAATAGGACCGGCTTGCGTATTGTGTCAGGAAGCTGTCATTGATCTCTGGGACCAGGATGCGCACTTCCACTCCTTTAGCCGCAGCCACCCTTAATGCAGTACGAATGGATTCATCGGGGACAAAATAAGGAGTGGCAATCCAAATGGATCTGGTCGCGCAGGATATCATTGAATAATATAAATCACTCATAATTCCCTGCTGAGTGTCGGGACCGCTGGCCACTACCTGCACCGCACCATCGAGCACATCATCATCTATCGGATATTTTACATTTCTGTATTCCTCCAGCACATCTTCCTTGCTTACATATTCCCAGTCCAAGAGAAAGACCGTATGCAGCGTGTACACAGCCTCCCCCTTCAGGAGCATATGAGTATCCCGCCAGAATCCGATTTTTTCATTTTCGCCCAGGTATTCAACGCCCACATTCAATCCGCCCACAAAGCCTACCTTTCCATCTATTACAACTATCTTGCGATGGTTTCTGAAGTTGAATTTCTGATTGAAAAAACCGTACTTCAGCGGAGAAAATGGCCTTACCTTAATACCTGCATCCTCCATGGACTGCAAATCCTCCAGGGTAATCCCCATGCTGCCTGCCGCATCAAAAATAAACAGCACTTCCACACCCTGCCTGGCTTTATCCATCAAGATATTGATGATTTCCTTGCCAAGTCTGTCAGAGCGGAAAATATAATACTCCATATGAATAAACTCTTCTGCCTCACGCAGCTTATTCTTGATTTCATTAAATGTCTCCTCGCCATTTTTAAGGATTTTGGCCCGTGAATTGGTGCTTAGCGGGGTCAATGCCACATTATTGGCGAATTTTGCAAAGCAGTGCTGGCTGTCCTGCAGGAATGATATATCAGGCGTGTCTTCTCTTTTCATCAGCCTTTTCCATTCATCCCTGTCTCTGCTTCTTTTGCTTTTAAACAGATAGCCTTTCAAATAAAGCTGCCCGGAAAACAAATAAAACAGATAGCCGGCAACCGGAAAAAACACCAGCACATACATCCACAGCAAGGTCTGGTTAGGACTGCGATTCTCGAGCATCAAGGAATAGCCGCTGATAAAAATAACAGCTGCATAAAGCAGGACAGCACCGATTTTTATTGGCAGGCCGGCATCCGTAAAAAACATCGTATACACTGATGCAATCAGGATAAAAACAAATAGGGATTCAACTCTTCTTTTTTTCATAGCCCACTTCTCCAAATCTAAAAAGGTTACAATATGTATGTATCCTTATACCCTTTTTGAAGCCCTATAGAAACCAGGCAATCTTAGCTTTTCCCATTTTCAGGAGAAGAAAGCATGATACGGAAAAAAAGAAGAGCCTTGCCGATAACGCAAAACTCCACGGTTATTGCCCGCCTCCAGTATAATGATTATCACCCATCGTATAATTCGTGCTTTCCCCCGGTTTATCACTTGGGCTAATTCCTTTTTGCATCGTATTATTTATCTTTTTCCTTCTTCGGTCGATCCAATAAGCGAAAGCCAGAGTCGCGATAATTAACCCAAACAGCACTCCCATTCTGCATCCCCCTTTTTATATGTATATTCAATATGAGTAAACCATTGCTTACATTCGGGGCGGAAATCTTTTTTCCTTTTTAAAAAGAGAGCTATTCTTCATAGCTCCCTCTTAAAATTATTTCCTCATATTCTCCTGGTCCTTCAAACGGTTTTGCTGATCCGGCTTACGCTCCTGATCCTTTAATGACTGTTCTTGTTTCTGCCCGGAATTCTGCCCTTTTACAATATCTTTTAAGTCCTTGCTGTTTTCCTGAGACATTCAAATCCCTCCTGTACTTTTTTTATCCTGTTCCCTAATACAATCAGAAAAAAACTTTTCTTAGAAAAATGTTAAAGGAGTTTGTCCTGTTAACTAGAATCTAAGTGTTAGGAAAAAATAAAGGAGTGTCCAGGATGGAAATTAGGCTTCTGCGTCCAGATGATGCTGAAATCTACAAAGAGATAAGATTAGAAGGATTAAAAATGAATCCGGAAGCATTTGGTTCAAGTTATGAAGAGGAAGCCGGCAGGCCTCCTGAAGTATATGGAGAAAGATTTAAGGCAGATAACTCCTTTCACTTCGGCGCATTTGAAAATGGAAAACTTATAGGTGTAGTCAGTTTAGTACGGGAGACCGGATTGAAAGTGAATCATCGAACCAATATTTATGCGATGTACGTTACAGAGTCCGGTCGTCAGAACGGCGTTGGCAAGGGCCTGGTCGGCAAAGCGTTGGAAAAAGCCCGCTCATGGGACGGGGTTGAACAAATCCACCTGGCTGTAATGTCTGAAAATATCCCTGCTAAAAAGCTTTATGCTTCTTTCGGCTTCGAGGTTTACGGAAAGGAGAGGCACGCGCTGAAGATTGATGGAAAGTACTATGATGAAGACCTGATGGCACTGTTTTTATCATAAAATAAGGCAGCTTCCTGTTTTAGGGGCTGCCTTATTATCATTGATATTTCTTTACAATTTCCTGCAGCTTCAGGGCAAGCCCCATTTTGCCGTCTACTTTCAGGCTGCCTGTCATAAATGCCATGGTCGTGTTGAGATCATCTTTTAATAACTTAGAAAAGTTTTTCTCTGACAGTCCTAATGTTACTTCAGGCTCATGTGGAGCACCATCTTCCACTATGACTTTTCCCTCCTTTAATAAAATCTGAATAGGGCCGCTTTCTTCAAGGTCCACCTGAAATACCCGATTTTTCTCATCCTTGATATGTACCGGATCAGCGTTCATTTTATCTGCCAGCTGGTTTAATTCATCTTTAACTGCCATGGTAGGTTCCTCCTTCTTTAATGAATGCCTCCATAAATTATATTTCAACAAACAAACATACATTCCTGCTGATAAATGAATCACTATTCATTTCCTGTCAGAAGAATAGCACCTTACTGACAAGGTGCTATTCTCGCATATCCTATTTACTTTTCCCTTTTTCCTTTTAAGTCAACACCAATGGCAGCACCATTACGGCTTGAATCTGCCACACCTTTGAAAATTCCTTTGTCACGGTCGATCAAAATACTTTGGACGTTTCCAATCGTGGTCGGACTCGGACCGAATCTATGCCCCATCCCTTTAAGCCTATTAATAACTTCTGAAGGAATGCCCTCTTCATAGCGGTAGGAATTCAGGCTATTTGTATAGATTCGAGGTTCTTCTACCGCTGCTTTTAGCTCCATATCATATTCAATGGCATAAAGGATCGTCTGCAGCACTGATGTAATAATCGTTGGGCCTCCTGGTGAACCCACTGTCAGAACAGGTTCTCCATCTTCAAAGACAATCGTCGGTGTCATCGAGCTTAAAGGCCGCTTGTTAGGCTGGACTTCATTTGCCCCGCCTGGTACTGCATCAAAATCTGTCAGCTCATTATTCAGCATCAGCCCATAGCCTGGAACCATGATTCCTGTTCCGAATACCTGTTCAATCGTTGTGGTATAAGAGACAACATTTCCCCATCTGTCCGTTACGGAAAAATGGGTAGTCTCACCGTATTGGCGGTCGTTCGGCTGTTCAGCTGCTTCATAATTGGCTTCACTGTTCTCATATTTCCAAGGATCTCCCGCTTCCGGGCTTGGATTCACTTCATTCAGGCTGATCAGTTCCTGGCGCTCCTTAATATAATCAGGGTGAAGGAGCCCATTGACCGGGACATTTACAAACTCAGGATCCCCTGCATATACGGCGCGGTCTGCATAGGCAAGATGCATGGTCTCAGCAAGCAGGTGATATTTCTCCCAGGATTTTAAATCATATTGTGATAGATTAAAATCATCCAAAATCTTCAGCATCTGCAGCAAAAAGACTCCTCCAGAGCTTGGAGGCGGCATGCTCGCAATTTCATATCCCTGGTAATCTCCCCAAATAGGCTCGTCAATAGTCACATCATATCCCGCAAGGTCTTCAGGTGTCATCGATCCGCCAAAATCCTGCACCACACCAGCAAGAGCTTCTGCCATTTTCCCATTATAAAAAGCGTCCGTCCCGCCAGCACGTATCATCTTCAGGGTTTTTGCAAGATCCTTCTGTACTAGAAGGTCCCCTTCTTCAAGAGGTTCACCATTAGGCAAAAACACTTTTCCGGCAGCCGTTCTGCCAAGCTTGTCCTGATTATCGGCAATCGCATCGGCTAATACAGATTCTATCGGAAATCCTTTGTCTGCAAGCTTAATTGCAGGGCTGATCAGCTGCTGCATAGGGCGTGTTCCCCATTTTTCAAGAGCCGTTTCCAATCCTTTTAATGTGCCTGGCACACCGACTGCCGTACCGCCAGTTGAACGCTCCGCAAATGGAATCGGCTTTCCGTTTTCATCCAGGAACATATCTGGTGCGGCACCTGCTGGAGCGCGCTCACGACTGTTAATAATGGTGGTTTCTTTCGTTTTGCCATCATAGACCATCATGAAACCACCCCCGCCAATGCCGGACATCATTGGTTCCACAACATTAAGGGCGAATTGGACTGCGACAGCCGCATCGATAGCATTACCGCCCTTTTTCAAGACATCTGCCCCAATTTTTGATGCCAGCGGATGGGCTGAAGCCACCATTCCGTCCTTGCCTACATCAACCTGGCTATACCCGCCATAGCCATCATCAGGCTTCGGCTTTTTTGCCTGCCCTGTTAAAGGCATGGTTCCGGCAACTAGTAAAATACTTAAAAGCATTAGGACACTAGCTTTCAAAACTCTTCTCATATTCATCCTCCTTCAGTTATGTTCTACACGTCTAACTTAAGAGGAAGGAAAAGGATTATCAAGAAATAAGAGTTAATATTCTGAAAGTTAAAACTATTTTACTAGATTATGTAATACAAGCTAGGAAGATATGAGGAGTTAATTTTTTAAATGTGAGAGTTTCTTTAACTCTGCAATCCCCAGTTCTACAGAGGTTTCAACATATCCGACAATCTGCTGAAATGTAAACACTTCAAGGGGCTTCTCAGCATCCTTTTTATCGTATTCAAAATCGTTTAAAACAAATGGAAGAAATAAGTTGACTTGTTCGGAAGAAATTTCATCTAAGTCTGGCAGGTTCCTGTCATTCCTCTCAAATTTCACAGGGCCGTAATGTTCAGACAGCTTTGCATTACACAGGCTAAAATCATTATGATAACGGGTAAAGACCTCGTCATCTTTTTCCATTCTGTTTTTCAGCCAGGGAAGATAGAAGCCTGTCAGCCAGACATGGTCTGCAATTAAGTGAGTGTAATAACCGAGGATGTAAGGTGAATGGCTGATGCTCCTGTATTTATCAAGGAAGCTCTTATAATCTATTCTTCGCGTGTAAGCATCCGTATCCCCTTTATAAAAATGGGAAAGATCTTTGGGAGAAACAGCGTCAGGCGCTATTCCCCCCAGTAAAAAAGTCCTCTATTTTCATTCTGGATGCAATTTCATTGTTGATTATGCTATGCATCACTCTGGAACCCATTCTTCTCCCCCTATTTACCAGGGCAGACCTGTACCGTATTTCTTTGCCCTGGCTTCACTGTCCTTTCTCCGTTTTTTGCGAATTTCCGCACGTTCTTTTGCTGATTCATATAAGCTCTTTTCTTCATCTGTCTCAGGAACAACCGTCGGCACCGGGGTCGGCTTTCCATTCTCGTCAACCGCAACCATTGTCAAAAAGGACATAGCACACACATTTCGGTCCCCGGTCAGCAGGTCTTCTGCAATTACTTTTACGAAGATCTCCATCGATGTCCGGCCTGTATAGGTCACAAAGGCCTCCAGGCAGACTGAGTTGCCTTCATAAACCGGATGAAGAAAGTCAACAGAATCTGTAGAAGCGGTTACGACATTTCTTCTCCCGTGCCTCATCGCCGCGATGGCTGCCACATCATCAATATAAGCCATTAGCTTGCCGCCGAATAGTGTTCCGTATGTATTCGTGTCTGGCGGAAGCACGATGCTTGTTTTTACCGTAAAAGATTCTCTGCATGTTTTGGTTTCATTCATGTTGTTCCCTCCTGTTTTAGTAAAGCATATCAAAAGCTGTTGGCTAATAAAAATAATTTGGATAGATAGTAAAAAAACATTGCCAAAAATATCCTCTTCATCATATAATCTTATTGACCAGCGTTCAATAAGAAAGGTGATTCCATGAGTCCAAGAAAATCAGCCCATGACGAACTAACAAAAGAAGCAATTATTTCTGTAGCACGTAACCTGTTTGTTCAGGAAGGATATGCCGCAGCATCCATGAGAAAAATTGCGGACACCCTTCAGTGCAGCCATGGTGCTATCTATTATCATTTCAAAAATAAGGCTCATTTATTTTATGAAATTATTGAAGCCGATTTTCAAAAACTCGATCAAGTTCTCGACAGTGTCCTGAGGGAATCTGCAGAAAACAACGAACACAAGCTTTTCAGCATTTTTTACCGTTATATACAATTTGGCCTGACCCATCAAAAGCATTATGAGCTGATGTTTTTAATTCATGATGATGATGTGAAAGGCTATCTAAATGAAGGACCAAATAAAAGCTACCTGCATTTTGCGCAAGCGGTTAATTCACTCGCTCCAAAATCTCTCTCCATAAAGGATATTTGGTCTGTTTTTCTAAGTTTGCATGGCTTTGTCACACATTATTGCAGGACGGAAACAACATTTGAAGAAGTGAAGGAACTCGCCTCTTCACATGCCCAATTTTTAATAAAAGCAACTTGTTAAAGAAATGTTATCGCATCGCATTTCTTTCATTTTTCTTCTCAATTGAACAGTGGTCAATTAAATGAAAAGGATGATAAAAAATGATAAAGACAGCTGCAGTATTAGGAGCAACAGGCGGAATGGGCTATGCTTTGACAGAGGCATTATGCCGCAGAAATATTAAAACTATCGCTTTTGCAAGGTCTGAAGAAAACCTGCTTAACTTCAAAAAAAGCTGGGGACAAAATGCTGTTATCCATTCTGGTGATGCCTTGAATCCAGATGATGTTGAGGAAGCAGTGTCCGAAGCAGATGCTGTTTTTCATGCCATCAATATCCCTTATCCGGGCTGGGATCCCACACTCTCAATTATCTTAAATAATATCCTGCAGGCTTGCAGCAAACATCATAAGCCTTTTGTATATACTGATAATATATACTCCTATGGTCTTCAATCCAGCCCTGCAAACGAAATTTCTCCCAAGAATCCGCACACAAAAAAAGGCAAGCTTCGCCAAACCTTAATTGAGGCGATAAAAAACTCAGGTGTGCCATACATCATTGCCCACTTCCCTGACTTTTACGGCCCTCATACAGGAAACACACTCCTACACTATACTCTAAGCCAGATTATTGAAAAGAATAAGGGTATGTTTGTCGGCAAAACCAATATACCGAGAGAATTCATTTTCATTAAAGATGGAGCAGAAGCATTAGCCGAGCTTGCCTTGAATGAAAACTCATACGGTGAAGCCTGGAATATCCCTGGAGCAGGAACCATTACCGGAGAAGAAATAGCCAGTATTGTTTCTCAGCATCTTAGCAGAGGCGTTACCTTCAGACCTGTCCATAAATGGATGATTCGTGCCATCGGTGTTTTTGATCCCATGATGAGGGAATATACAGAATTGATGTATTTGAATCAGACGCCTGTTATATTGGATGGCAGTAAATATGAAGCGAGAATTGGCACTCTCCCTAAAACACCATACGAGGCTGGGATTAAAGTGACACTGGATCATATATTGAACGAAAGGAATGCCGCATTCTAACGGCATTCCTTTATTTAAAGAATGAGTTCTTCTTTTTTCCCCTTAGGATATCACCCATCCAGCCTTTTTTAACAAGCATAATATAGAGGGCTGCTGTAGAAGCAATAATAATGATAATGGAGAATAAATAACCGTACTTCCATTCCAGTTCGGGCATAATTTTGAAGTTCATGCCCCAGAGCGCTCCCCAGGTTGCGATCGGAGTCATAAGGGTGGTAATGACCGTGAGCGTCTTCACGATTTCGTTTCCCCGGTGCATGGATACCATTTCTTCGAAATTAACCAGATCATCAATTTCCTGCTGATACTCCCGGACCAGCGTATATCCCCTTTCAATTCGCTTGCAGGTTCTTTTAAATTCAGTTCCTTCTGTAACACCTTCACCAAACGTTTCTTCGACTCCAAGCCTGATTTCCTTAACTGGAATCATGATATTTTTCCAAACGAGGATCTGGTGACGGAGCTCATAAATTTCCTCCAGGCGGTTAATATTGTTTTTCTCTTTTATTTTCCATAACAGCTCATTTAACCGTACTTCAAACTTATCAATCTTCTGGATGTTATCACTTAGAACCTCGCCCAAAATAACGAAAAATCCATCTATCGCACTATGAGTATCATCCATTTTTTTCAAAAGTATAGAATTATCAGACTGAATGACAGACGAATCAAAGCTGACGGTGATGAGAAACTCCCTTGTCAGAAAATAGTGAAACAAACTATTTTCATGCTGCTCCTTTGTTTTCTGCTGATAAATGAGCGAACCGCTAATAAATTCCTTATCGCGGACTGAAGTATCAATTTTCATTACATTTGTTTTATTCTCGGACGTATTCTTGGCCCATTCCTTTAAGACATCTTTATAGTCGCCAGCCTTCTGGTAATCTATTTCCTCCAAATGATCGTAGCGGAACCAGTTCCAGTTATCTTCGCTATATTCTTTTTCCATCCCCATCTACCTTCCTGACATCGTATCCTTTTTATATTTAATACATAATTCCCTTCTTTCCGCCTGAATAAAACCATTCATAAGGTGTAAATATTTCTAGCACTGGAAACAATGTAATAAATACTAAATGTTTGCATTTAATTATGCCGGGTAAATATAGAACAAGAAATACAAATCAAATTGGTTAAAGGAGGAGCATAATCATGGATTCTCGTCCATTAAATCCATATCTGTTAGCAGGCGTTGGCATTACGAGCATATTATTATTGGCAAGCAAAAACAATCGAAATAAAGTTCAGTCTCTTGCAGTTAAAATGAAGGGCATGCTTCCTGACCGCTTCCTAAATGATACAGTGCCATCAGAAAAGCTTGGCCATCTGGACCCGCATAATATTGAAGATAATAAGATGGTTGACGAAGGTGCCATGTATTCAGTGAATTACTATAACGAAACCGTACAGCAATGACCTAAGGACTGGCTTCCTTAGGTTTTTTACATAATTTTAAATTTTTGGAGGAAGCAAGATGGGTGTTCTATTCATCCTGATTTATTTGGGAATCGTTTTGGCTGTTATCGAAATTAATACGCTGATTTTTACATACACAGGGCTTGATAGGAATATTGCAAGATTCCAGGTTATCAGCATGCTTACAGGAACGGGATTTACTACAGGTGAATCGGAGCTGATTATTGACCATCCAATCCGCAGGAGAGTTGGCGCTTTTTTAATTTTGTTTGGGGCATTCTCATTGGCGGTGATCATATCAGCCATAAGCAACCTTCTTTCAGATGCATTCTATACGGCCAAGATTTCTATTGCAGCCGGTGTCCTTATAATCATTATTTTTCTATTAAAAATGCCAAAGGTTAAAGATTATCTTTCAGAGAAACTGGAGCATGAACTCGAAGAACATTTTGATTTTCGCGATCTCCCGATAAGAGAAGCACTGCTCACGGATGATACTGATCATGTCTTGGACTATACCATCAATGAATCATGCGATTTCATTGATAAAGAATTAAGGGAATTGATTGAAGAAGACGAAGATATCAATGTGCTGTATATCCAAAGAGGTGAAATAAAGATCAGAAAGGACCGGCTTGTTACGGACCTCCAAGAGGGTGATCATATTATCCTGTACGGAGATGAACAAACGATTGAGAGCAAATTCGGGAAAAAAATTGAGGAAAAAGAATAAAGCATCTGCCCATACAGGAGATGCTTTCTCATTTTCAGTTAAACTGCTTGGCTGGCGAAAGATAGAGTGTCAGGCCAATTTTTCTGCATACTGTTACATAATGCATCATGGCCAGGAGGACAGCTCCCATATTCATGCCCATTATAATCCCGTCCATCTGCAGGCTGTGCATCGAACCAAGCACGAACATGGCTGTAAATGAAACAACGGTTGACCAGACTGAATGATAGAACGCATCTTTCATCAGACCCAGGCCGATTAAATAGGCCTGCATCGGAATAATGAAAAAGTGGAGCAGAAAAAATGGCCACAGCAGCTGCAAATACACGGCTGCATCTGTGGAGTGGAAAAACACCTCGGTCAGCGGCCGTGCAAAAAAATAGAATAAAATGACCGATGGAATCCCGTATAAAAAGGTGACAAAGAATACCTGCTGAAGAAGTCTCCGAAGTTCCTCCAGATTTTCATCCGCATATTCTTTAGAGACTGTCGGAATCAGCATGATTAAAAACGAATGGGCAATGAAGGATGGAAAAAAACCAATCGTCATGGCCACACCAGCAAGCATTCCAAAATGTTCTGTTGCAATTTCTCCCGGCACTCCTGCCTTTAAAAGCGCCCCCTTAATCAAGAATGGCTGAACAGCATGTGTCAGGGCATGGAAAACTCTCAAAGCAGTCGTCGGCACTGAGACAGAGATTAGGTTCTGCCTCACACTTCTTCCGCTTACAAACTCAGATGGCTCTTTTTTAATGCGCTGATACTGGATAATAAACATGTTCAGCAAATAGAGAAAAACAACAATCTCACTTCCTACAAACGTACAAAATGCAATAAAAACTGCTGTATTGACATCAAATTGAAAGGCCTGATAAAGAACCACGAGCAGCAGAAGCTGAACGGATTTGCGCAGAAAATTGGAGGCTGCAATTTTCCCCATCTGATGCTTCCCCATGAAAAAGCCTCTGGCAATCGAGGAAAATGACACGATTGGGATGAACCCAATCACCACCCACCTCAGCAGCGGGTGGTACTCATTAAAGACACTGACAACTGGAATGATTGCCGCTGCAATCGGAACCAACACCGCTGTAAAGATAATGGTCAGCTTGATGACATGATGGAGCATGCTGAGATGAAACCTTTTATCCTTTTCAGCTATGAACTTGGAAATAGAGATCGGAAGCTCAAAACTAGCCAGCAGCACTATCAAAAATATGGTCGGCAAAATCGACATGTACATGCCCAGTCCCCTCTCCCCAAGTTCCCGGGCGAGCACCATATTCACCACAAACTCTATACATTCGCTTGCAAAAGCAGCCAGTGCAAGCAATATGACTCCTTTGAAGAATTTACTCATTACGCCTCTCCTTATATAATGCAGATTCTAATATAAGATATGAGACATGCCCCGTAAATATATTGCCCTTTTGGAACTTTTAAGAAAATTAATATAACGAAAAGGAGGGCTGGCTATATGCCGCCCTCCTTTCAACTAAAATACAAAAATATGTGCAATCAGTACAATAACAGGTAAAGTAATAACCGTTCTTTCAATAAAAATGACGAATAAATCCAAAAAGCTCAGCGGAATGTTTGAACGCAGGATCAGGATCCCGATTTCAGACATGTATACTAATTGTGTTAATGACAGGCCAGCAACGACAAATCTTGTCAGCTCGCTCTCAATCCCGCTTCCGATGACGGCCGGAAGGAACATATCAGCAAAGCCAACAAGCATGGTTTGTGCTGCTGCTCCTGCTTCCGGCAATTGCATAAACTCCAAAACAGGAATGAGCGGGTATGAAATAAACTCAAATGCAGGCGTGTATTCCGCAATGATCAGGGCTGCTGCTCCCAGGCTCATAACAAGCGGAATCAGGCCCATCCAAATATCCAAAACGGTTTCAATGCCATTGGTTAATAGCTTTTTGGGACCTGGGGCATTCCTGGCTTTATCAATTGCCTGCTCCAATCCCCATTTCAATTTCGAAACCCCTTCTGGAATGGTTTCATCAATCTGCTGTCCTACTGGCTCATAATAAGTATCCGGCTTCCGGGATAATGGCGGAATTCTTGGCATAATCAATGCTGCCACGACACATGCAGCAGATACGGTTAAGTAAAAAGGGATGAATAAATGGCCAAGGCCAACCACATTCGCAACGACAAGGCTGAAAGCAACAGATGCAATCGAAAAGGTTGTTGCAATGACCGCCGCTTCTCTTTTTGTGTAAAACCCTTCATCATATTGCTTCGTTGTAACTAAAACACCTACTGTTCCGGCACCCATCCAGGAAGCAAGGCAATCGATGGAGGACCGTCCGGGAAGTGTAAAAAATGGCCTCATAAACTTTTGGACAAGTGCCCCAATGAACTCCATTAATCCAAATTCAACTAAAAGCGGCAGAAGGATGCCGGCAAACAGGAACCACGTAAGCAAAACGGGAGCCAGGTCGTAAAGTACCACCCCGCCTGTATTCCGTGACCAGATAAATTCAGGCCCGACCTCAAACAAAGTCATGATTCCTACTGCAAATCCAAGGATTCTCATGGTTAATCCAAAAATGCCGGTATCAAATAA
Organism: Cytobacillus oceanisediminis; assembly: GCF_004366035.1. Taxonomy (GTDB): domain Bacteria; phylum Bacillota; class Bacilli; order Bacillales; family Cytobacillaceae; genus Cytobacillus; species Cytobacillus oceanisediminis_C. The sequence continues at coordinate 231,548 of NZ_SOEE01000006.1, read as the reverse complement.
TCCTTTTAAAAACTTATTATCCAGTATAAATGCCGGTTTTGCTGCTTTTGTCAGGGTGGAAAAAATAACCGATATTCCTAAAATGAAAATGATAATGGCAGGCATCTGTTCACTGAACGCATTGCCTAATAGTGATGCTAAAATCCCAACACCAATCGTTACGTCTCCCTGAAATTTAACTGGAACCAGAAATAGGAGCGACCCAATTAATGATGGAATGATAAATTTCCAATACTCTCCTGTGGCAGCCTGGGGCTTAATCCTTGTCTCAGCTTTCATTCTTATACCTCCTTATGAATTGAAAACAACTGCTTCATGCTCTGAAAGTGCTTCTTCCAATACTTTCAGTCCCTGGTCGATTTGCTCTTTTGTCACGATAAGCGGCGGAATCATCCGAATCACTTCCCCCAAATTTCCGCAGAGATAGAAGAGGACGCCTTTATCAAGCGAAGAGTTCAGAATATCCATTACCGCTTTTCCATCCGGTTTTCCGGTTTGCGGATCGATTATTTCAATGCCAATCATCAGTCCCAGCCCTCTGACACTGCCAATTGAAGGATGTTCGGACTTTAAATTCTGTAATTTCTTAAATGCATACTCTCCCATTTGCTTTGCGTTTTCCAAAAGATTCTCCGTTTTTAGTACTTCAAGAGAAGCCAAAGCAGCAGAGCAGGCAATCGGATTTCCGCCGAAGGTTGTTCCATGAGCACCCAGCGGCCATTTTTCCATCAGTTCCTTTGAAGCTGCAGTTGCGCTTAACGGAAGTCCGGCCGCGATTCCTTTTGCAATCGCCATGATGTCCGGCACAACATCAAAAGCCTGAGCGGCAAACCATTCTCCAGTACGCCCAAAGCCGGTTTGGACTTCATCAAATATCAGCAGGATTCCATGCCGATCACAGATTTCCCTGATCTTCTGCATCCATTTCTTAGGAGGAATGATATAGCCTCCTTCTCCTAGAACCGGTTCAATGATCATGCAGGCAACCTCTTCAGGGTCCACCTGATGCTTGAACAGTGTTTCAGCATCCTTTTCCAGTTTTCTAGGGAAGTATACCTCAGGGTCTTCACCATAAGGGCAATCCCGCTCATCCGCATATGGAAGCTGATAGGTCAGCCATGACGGCTGCTGAAACTTGCGGTATTTGCTCTTCGAAGTTGATACACTGAGTGCCCCCATCGACCTTCCATGGAAACAGCCTGTGAAGGAGACAACATAGGGTCTCCGCGTAACATACTTTGCAAGCTTAATAGCTCCTTCGATTGCCTCAGTCCCGCTGTTCGCAAAGAAAAAGCAATCCAGATTTCCCGGGGTAATTCTTCCAAGCTCATCTGCGAGCCGCAAAATCGATTCATAGATAATAACGCCTGACGGACCGTGCACCAACTGGTCTGCACTGTCTTTAATGGCCTGTACAACCTTTGGATGGCGATGTCCGACATTTTCCACTGCGATGCCTGATGTAAAATCCAAATACTCTTTTCCGTCGACTCCATAGTAATAACAGCCTTCCGCCTTGACCACCGGCAAATTCGGGTGGTCCTTTGCCATGCTTGGCGCCAATAAGTTTGAAATGTTTCCGACAAGATGACTCCAATTTTCTCCGTTCATACTTTTCCCTCCTGAATCCTGCATTAGATGGTAAATGCCATGTTTGCTCTGCTTTTCTTTAATGCAATATTCATGCCAAAGTATGTATTAACAATCATATTTTTTTAATTTTCTTACTACTGAAGGCTGACTGATCCCCAAGGCGCCCGCTATTTCAGTAGTGGTTCGGTAACGCTTCCTTGCATTGATTAATACTTTTTTCTCTACATCTTCCAATATAGCCGGAAGAGACTGTCCCTGATAATCTATAAAACTATCTTTTTTACCTTGCATAAGGTATTCATAAGGCAGGTCCTCTTTCGTGATCATCAGGCTTGTGCTTGTCACGATAAGCCGCTCCATCAGGTTTTCAAGTTCTCTTACGTTTCCCTTCCATTCCAGCTGCAGCAAGTGATCGACCAGGGATCTTTCCATCTGCCTTTCCCGATTATGCCGTTTGGAGATAGAGTGGCGAAAATAATGAATCAGCGCAAACAAATCCTCTTTCCTCTCCCTTAAAGGCGGTATCTTCAGTGGCACCACGTTCAGCCGGAAGAACAAGTCCTGCCTGAAATCCTTGGATTCAACTGCTTTTTCGAGATCCTTATTTGTAGCCGTAAGGAGCCGAAAGTCTGCGTGGACAGGCTTTGTTCCCCCCACTCTATAAAACTGCTTGTCTTGTATGAATTTCAGCAGCTTTGCCTGCAGATGGGCTGAAAGTTCGCCAATTTCATCAAGAAATAGCGTGCCTCCTTTTGCCATTTCAGCAAATCCCATTTTGCCTTTACTTTTTGCCCCGGTAAAGGCACCGCCTTCATACCCGAAAAACTCAGATTCAAAGATGGATTCCGGAATGGCACTGCAGTTTACTTCTATGAATGGTCCCTCTTTTCGCGTACTGTTTTGATGAATCCATTTGGCGAGAGCCGATTTTCCGACACCTGATTCACCAAGGAGCAGGACTGTGACATCTACATCCCGGATTCTTCTGATGGTTTCGGCTATATTTCTCATCGCCAGACTGTCAGCTATCATGCCATCCATTTTGATGCTCTTATTGCGCAGGAGATCCAGCTCGCTCTTCACCCTGGCCATTTCTTCTTCGACACTGTTCAGATATTCTTTTATAACAAGAAGCTCTGAAACATCGTAGGAATAGCTGACAATATGTTCGATTTGTCCAGTTTCATTGAATACGGGAATACCCGTAACCAGAATCTTTTTGCCTGAGCCGGCTTTTTGCACCAGAATGACTTTTTTCTTTTTCTTTAACACTTCAGGAGTAATCGCAGGCTTGAAGACCCCTTTTCTTTCCAGATCATAAACAGATTCGCCAAGGAGAGATTCCGGTTCAACGCCGTAATGGCTGCCGCTGCCTTTACTGACTTTTATAATTATGCCGTCTGAATTGGTTACCATAATGTCTTCTTCCATTGAAGATATGACTTCTTTGTCATTATTCCAGTCCATGAAAAAGCTGTTCATTTGGGTCCTCCGAAAAAATTATTCAATATTGAATAGCGTTTCTTCTTTAGAAAGATCTTAATTAATAAAAGAAATCTAATAAAATTATTCAGATTTAAATAATTATTCAAATTTGTATATTACTATACATGAAATAGATGAAAACTGGAAGGTTTATTTGAATTAAATTTATATTAATTCGATAAAATGCATAAATAAAGGCTAACTGATTTGTTAGCCTTCACTTGCCATTATAAAATAGCATCCAATTTTCCGTATAGCACTTCCCTCTTCTTTTCAAGCTCTTCTTTTTCTTTATAAATTGTTTGCAGTTTCTCCAGGTGCATTTCCGATTCCAGAACCGTTTCTAATTTCATAAGAGTTGTTTCAAGTTTTTCAATTGCGTGTTCCAATTCCGCTGTTTCCTGCATTTTATCCTTTTTCTTCGGAGAAACAGCTGCTATTTTAGCCTTTTTCACAGCAGAAGCTTCAATCACTTCTTTCCATCTATCCTCCATTTTCTTTCTGGCCTGATCATAATTCCCTTCATAGTAATGAAGTTCTTTTTGATCAATCCAGCATAATTTGCTGAATATTCGATTGATAAAGTAACGGTCATGGGAGACAGCCAAAATGGTTCCATTGAATCCTTCCAGTGCCTCTTCGAGTACCTCTCTAGATTCGATATCCAGATGATTGGTCGGTTCATCAAGAATAAGAAAGTTAATATCCCTGTGCATAAGCTGAGCCAGCCGAAGCCTCATTTTTTCACCGCCGCTCAATTGTGAAACTTTACGAAAAACAGTGTAGCCATAAAAGAGGAAACCGGCCAGAATATGGCGTGCCTCTCCCTCAGTTACAGCAAGCCCTTCTCTAAAGGCGTCCATTACCGATTGATCATCAGCATCTGCAAAAACATGCTGTGACAAATAGCCGACTTTCAAGTTGCTCCCTCTCCGAATTTCCCCTGCATCAGGTTGCAGCTCTCCCAGAATCATTTTGACCAAAGTCGATTTCCCTGTCCCATTATCACCGACAATAGCGGTCCGGTCGCGGAATTGGATGTGCATGCTGACGTTTTGGAATAAGTGCTTACTCCCAAAAGACTTGCTTACTTCTTTCATTAAGACCACATCTTTTCCGCTCCGCTCCGATGCTTCAAGATCCATATTCATTTTTTTGCGGTTTAATACAGGGCGATCCAGCTTCTCCATCCGATGGAGGGCTTTTTCCATGCTGCTTGCCCGTTTATGAAGGCCCGCGTTAGGCGGGGTGCATTGATTGGCCCACTCTCTTAACCTCTTGATGGCTTCCTTCATCTTCTTGATTTTTTTTTGCTGTTCCTCATATTGATGAAACTCTCTCATCAGCCTTTCCTCTTTCTCTTTTACAAAGCCTGAATAGTTTGTCTGGTAAAGGGTGATTTCTCCATCTTCCAAATCCAGAATCCTGCTGGCCGTTTCATCTAAAAAATACCGATCATGTGAAATGAGCACTACTGTCCCTTCATAATTCTTTATAAAATCAGCCAGCCATTCGACTGCCTTTATATCCAGGTGGTTGGTCGGCTCATCCAGCAGAAGCAGATTCGGGCTTTTCAGCAGCATGTGGGCGAGGCATACCTTTGTTTTTTCACCACCGCTTAGATTGCTGAAATCCTTGTTCAGAAGACTGCTGATATCGAGGCCATTTGAAATGCGGTCTATCCTGCTATCCATTTCATAGCCATTGTTCAGTGCAAACTGATCCTGCAGCTTTCCGTACTCTCCAATAAGTTTAGTTAATTGATCCGGAACCGTTTCATTCGCCATTTGCTTTTCCATTTTCTTCATCGTTTTTTCCATCTCCAGCAAATAAGTAAAAGCTGTTTTTAAAACATCAATTGCCTTCATACCTGCCGGATAGTCCGGAATCTGTGTCAGATAGCCAATCTCACACCCCTTTCTCCAATGAATTTTCCCGGTATCCGGGACTTCTGCTCCAGCGAGCAATTTGAACAGAGTCGTTTTTCCGCTTCCATTTCTTCCTGTCAAACCAACCCTATCCCTCTCATGGATTTCAAAGGAGATATTTTCAAACACTGTATTTCCGCCGTAACTTTTTCCGACTTGCTGTGCGCTGCATGCAATCATAGATTTTTCCTCCAAATTTATAAAAATATACATAAAAAAAGCCATAGGAAACATACTCCTATGGCCTAGGTAAAATCTGATAAAATGAAGCTCTTACTGGACGGTTTTCGGCCCCAGTTAACTGTGGGGCAATGCGCCGGCCACCCAGTTGCTGCCAAAATGCGGCAGCTTTATACTGAGTTCATTTAATCGGACTTTTATTGGAAGCTTAACGCATCAAGATTTCTATTGCGAAGCTTCCCACAATTAAACGGGATAAAAAAAAGAGCGCTTGAAGAAGCTCCCTTCACCGTTCTTTATAATGGCGTTAAAGAGATGTTCTCACTGTTTTGTTTTCATATGAAATTTGCTAAAAAAGGGCAGACTTGTCCCGTAAACAGCAAAACCATGAAAAATTGCACGGTAAATAGTCAGGAATTCAATCCATTCACCACGTGCCAAAACAGTTCCACTCATCTCTTCTCCACCTCCATTCAAATAAGTTAGTTTTATTTTAATATTTCTTCAATTTAAAAGCAATGGATACTTTTCCAGCATAATGCGCATTTTTTAGAAGCAGGGGTCCACGGATAAGGAAAAAGTTATAATCGCTAAAAAAGGAAGCCCTTGGTGCGGGATTCCTTTTCAATATTATTTCCACGTTTGGATTTGATCTGTCTCAAGGATGCCAAGTGTAACGTCACTGATATCAGGGTCATCAAGCAGCTGATTTCTTACACCAATTTTTATATCATCCGCATCGGCAAGTGTGAGGCCTTCGACCAGCTCAATGTAACCTTCCACATGATATCTTCTTCCCTCCTGAATCAGCCGCAGCTGTTTAATATCCACGACCTGAGGATCTCCGAGAATAATTTGGGCGATCCGGTCTTCAATATCTTTTGGTGCCGCTACACCAATCAGGCCTAGCGTATTTTCAAATCCGATTTTTACAGCGATACCCACCAAAAGCAGCCCAATTAATATCGTGCCGACTCCATCCAGGAAGTAAAGTCCTGTAAAATGGGCAATTAATATCGAAACAAGGGCAAGCAAGGCGCCAAATGTCGCAATAATATCTTCATAAAAGACCAGCCGCGTTGGAGGGGAGGCCAGCCTTACATTTTTAAAAGCAACAGGCACAATGCCAAATCCTTTGGCAGGATTCCTGGTTTCATGGCCGATTTCTTTCATGGCCTTCAATAAAATAAATCCATCGACAGCAACGGCAAGAAGCATAACTCCTACATTGAGCCAGAGGTCGGTTGATTCCTTTGGATGCTGAGTTAATTCCCAGCCTTTATGTAGCGTTTCATAGGCCATGATGGAAATGACGATAACGGCAATTAATACGAACAGATTGATCACCCGGCCAAATCCTGTAGGGAATCTTTTGGTTGGCGCCTTTTCGGCAAGCGCACTGCCAAAAAATACAAAACCCTGGTTCAGTGCATCAGCAAGGGAATGGAGGGTTGTGGCAAGCATGGCCCCGCTCCCGCTTGCAAAAGCTGCAAGCCCTTTAGCAATCGCCAATGCCGTATTTCCGATTGCTGCCATTCCCGATGATTTGTTTCCTTTTTTCAATAAAGCAATCACAGACATTTCATCACCGCCTAATTTTTTTGTTTGGTTTTATTGTTACCCTCATGAGCCGATTCTGAATCATTTTTTTCCGGTTCATCTTATAGGCAAAAATAAAAAGAGCTAATATCACAATTAGCTCTCCAACATTTATTTAACCAGCGAGTGCTTGAAGGCATAAATGACTGCCTGGGTTCTGTCCTGCACCTGCAGCTTGCTTAATATATTGCTCACATGTGTTTTGACTGTTTTTAAGGCAATGAAAAGTTCGTCGGCGATTTCCTGATTCGTTTTGCCTTGTGTCATTAAAAGAAGAATTTCCATCTCTCGGCTCGTCAGCTCTTCATGGGGCAGCTGGTGATTTTTCTGCCTCATTTTCACCATCATTTTGCCGGTCACTTCCGGTTCCAGCACCGATTGTCCATGATAGGTCGAACGAACTGCCTCAGCTATCTCACTGGCTTTCGAGGTTTTCAGCATATAACTTGTCGCCCCTGCCTCCAAAGCCGGATAAACTTTTTCATCATCAAGGAAGCTTGTAACAATAATAATTTTAGCTTCCGGCCATTGCTCGATGATTCTTCTTGTCGCTTCTATACCGTCCATTTCTTTCATGACGAGATCCATCAGAATGATATCCGGCTTCAATTCGAGTGCCAGATCGATTGCTGTTTTCCCGTTATCCGCTTCTCCTATAACCTCAATATCCGGCTGTGCCGTAAGATAGGAAGACACTCCAATCCGAACCATTTCATGGTCATCCACAAATAAAACTTTAATCATTGGCCTCACCCTCAGAATTTAGTCTTGCCTAACAGCAGATATTATTTACATAATCGGAACCTTCACTTCAAGACGGGTTCCCTTGTTTCTTACACTGACGATTTTCATGCTTCCGCCAACTTCAGCGGCACGTTCATACATATTCTGAAGACCGTAGGAGCCAGCCCTCGTTTCCTCTACATCAAAACCGACTCCATCATCAGCCACACGGAGAATGGCATAATCATCTCTTTGAATCAGGAGCACTTCAAGGTTTTGCGATTTGGAATGGCGGAGTGTATTGGATACAGCTTCCTGGAGGATGCGGAATAGGTGGTCTTCCACCCCTTTATCAAGCGGAAAATTCTCTACCTTCCATTCAATCTCCATCGCTACTTTTTGAAGCAATTCGACCAGAAGCTCTTCAATTCCTTCCTGCAGGCTTTTCCCCTTAAGGGCCGCTGGACGAAGGTGCAGGAGCAGGGCACGCATTTCCAGCTGTGACTGATGGATCATTTCTTCCACCATTTTCAGCTGTTTTGCCTGCCTTTCTTCCGGATCCTGCTGGGTTTCAGTAATCGCGGACATCATCATGGATGCTGCAAACAGCTGCTGGCTGACAGAGTCGTGAAGCTCGCGTGCAAGCCTGTTCCGTTCCTGGGAAACGATTTCCTGCATTCGGTTCTCGATATCTTCCGCTTTTTCATTTGCCAGCTTTTGAGAAATCTTTGCCTGATCTGTCATATGTTTTTGAATCTTTTCGGCCCTGACTGCTATAGAATGCAATTCTTTACCTGTTTCCTGCACATCCAACTGGCGTCCTTCCTCCACCTGATGGAGCATTGTATCTACTGCAAAAAGCTGCCGGCGCCAGTAAATGCCTGACAATAATCCAAAAATCAGGCCAAGAGCCAGGCTTACGCTCGGCACAAATAGGATAAACGGAATATCGAGTATTTCCGTTTCCCACAGATCCCGCCAGCCGGGAATAGGAAACATCGTAAAAAAAGAAGCTGTCAGGACAGCAAGAATAAAAAGGGACATGCCCGCTCCCCAGGCAATTTGCCGCTGAATGATACTCATACGCGCTTCACCTCGATATCCCCGACTGCAAGTGAAGTGAAAATCTTAATACGCTGTCCTGATTGATCATAGCCTGGAGTCTGAAGCTGAAGGAGCTGGTTAAACATTTTTGATTCTTCATGCTCTAATATTCTGGCCTTACCCACAATGGCTGAATGGCTGACACTAACCTCCACGTCATAGGGAACAAGCACCTGCACATTTCCGATGAAGTTCCGGATGAAAATAACGGTTTCTCCCTTGGGAATAACCGTATAGCTTAAATCTATGACCGTATCACCTATGCCGGTCTGGATATTTATATCATTCCATTCGTATACTTGCTCAGGTGTTTTTTGCTGGCCGACAAATATATTGGAAAAAAGAGGATTCTTTTTTATGACTGTTTCTTTCTGGAGATTCACTGCCGGTTCCTTGAACTCCGGCTGAATCCGTTTAGGTTCCTTTTTGGACTGCCCAAACTGAATCAGCAAGTGAATTAAAATAGCCAGCAGGAAAAATTTCAGCGTCATCATGCTGAAAATATTGATAAGCAGAAAAATTAGTCCAAGCCAGAAAAGCCATTTTCCGGAGCTCTTAGGCATCCTCTTCCTTCCGATATATACCATTCCAATTGGCACAAGAAGAGAGAATATCACACCGCTATTAAAAAAGGCTATTTCCACAAAGAGAAAGACAATGCCCAATATGATAATCCAGCTCATATAATCGCTTTTGTTGTTAAAGTTCATGTGGCATCCCCCCTTTTGTGTATATGGAATGATCAATTAAAGGCGCAGTATCCCTACGCCTTTTTAGAATACCATTTTTTGTTCATAAAATAGAAAGAGTTTTTATCTTTTTTGAGAAAAAGATAATACAGGCAGGCTTCATTTTTGTATTTTGCATGTTACAAACTTTTTCTGACTTGATATCAAATATTACAATACAGGCTTCTTCTCAAGCTCTTTTTCCAGCTGTGCGATGCGGGCATCGATTGTGCTCCGGTGATAGGAGCTTTTCACCTGATGTTCAAGCCGGTCAAGATAGGATTCGATTTCCTGGAATCTTGTAAAGTTTTTATCATTGTTTTGATCAAGCACCTTATCCATTTGGTGATTTGCGCGTGTGATGTTTTCACGGCCCATCAGCTCCATGCGGCGGATATGCATATCCTTCAGTTTATGCTTCATTTCCTCGTATTTTCTTTCAAGATCACCCATTTGCTGTACAGCCTGGTTCAGGAGATCCTTCAAACGGCTGGCACGCTCTTCATACTGCATATGCTCCTGAGCTGCAAACTGATAGAGTTCTTCCTCACCTGCCTGCGATGCAACTTCTGCCTGGCGCTTGCGTTTGTCTGCAAGGTTTTTCGCCTGCTCGTATTCTCGGGTGAACTCTTCTTTCAATGTATATTGACGTTCCAAAAGCTTGCGGACCTTTTCGGTTTCGCGCTCACATTCACGAAGGTATTGGTTTAAGAGTGCGATTGGATTCTTTTTCTCCTTTTTATCCAACACTTCATGAAGGTCTGCCATTACTGTATCTTTGATTCTCGTTAATAGGTTTGCCATATCTATCTCTCCTTTTTTAGTTTCTGTTTAAATCCGCCCATTGCTTCTCAAAGTTAGCAAAAGGGTCATTGTCTTCTTCCATTACACTTGAGCTTGAATCGTTCCACTTTTTATAGACCAGATATAGAACGTATGCAGCTGCGAGCCCTAAAATTGCCGGGAAGTTGGAAGCGGTGGCCATCAATGCGATGAACCCGATGATTCCATAGCCGATTTTTGCCATTGTGCTTTCTGCTTTTAAAAATTGTTTAAACACAAAATATAGAATCGCCGCGCTTACCGCCAGACCCACGATCGGTCCAAGATTTGAAACCAGCACCATAGCTGCAATTCCACCTGCTATCAGTAATCCAAGTTTTTTCATTTTCGTTTCCTCCTTTCTTGATTTCATCTTACCTGTATTGTGTAAATGCTATAACGAGCCTCAGCTTTATTTTCAAATAAGACCTGAGACGTAGCAGATGGTCGGCCCCTTACAATCCAGATGGGAAATATGGAAAAAGAATGTACGTTAATGGGGAAAAATGCAGGGTACACATGGGGTAGGCAAACAAATAATGAAGCTGCATAGCGCAGATTTTTCATACATCTATGGAAAAGGAGGTCCTCCAATGTTTGGGTATGATGATTTTTTGAAATTCATTCAAGCCTTTTTTGTGGTTTACCCGGTAGTCACACTGATTCATTTATTAGGTCATATATTCTTTGCAGGCATTTTTGGCGGAAGAGGGATCCGTGTTATTATTGGCACAGGCAAAATCCTATTCTCAATGAGGTTTTTAGAGGTTAGACGGTTTTACTTCTGGTATGGAGGATGTGAGTTTTCAGCATTAAAATACAGCAATAAACTGACCAAATCTCTTATCTTTTTAGGAGGGTCTATTTTTAACATAGGCAGCATTTTTATTGTGAATTACCTAATCCAGCTGGGCATTCTGGATGCTAGCATGCTGTGGTACCAATTTGTATATTTCTCCTTTTATTACGTCTTTTTCGCCCTGCTGCCAATGGATATGGCAGATGGCACACTTAGTGACGGGAAGGCTATGTACAAGCTCTGGTTTAATAAAAATAAAGATGATTCCTCAGCAGACTGCCAGCTGATTGATGAGGAGAAAAAATAGTGAGCAGGTTCATGAGCCAGAATTTCTGTTTTTTAGGCGGAATTTCAAAGTTATGAGCGAATTCTCAGTTTTATCGGCGATATTTCAAAGTTATGAGCGAAATTTCGGTTTTATCGGCAAAATTTCAAAGTTATGAGCGAAATTTCGGTTTTATCGGCAAAATTTCAAAGTTATAAGCGAAACCTCGGTTTTATCGGCGAATTTCCAAAGTTATGAGCGAAATCTCGGTTTTATCGGCGAATTTCCAAAGCTATGAGCGAAATTTCGGTTTTATCGGCGAATTTCCAAAGTTATGAGCAAATTCTCGGTTTTATCGGCGAATTTCCAATATTATGAGCGAATTCTCGGTTTTATCGGCGAATTTCCAATGTTATGAGCGAATTCTCGGTTTTATCGGCGAATTTCCAATGTTATGAGCGAATTCTCAAACACCGCAAAAACCCAAATTAATAAGCCAATAAAAAAGGAAGTCCCGATCATTCGGAGCTTCCTTTTTGCATGAATTTCTTTTCAAAATGGCCTAGTGCCAATAACGGCCAAATATACCGGTAGCTGTGATAATGCATGTATAGGAAACCGGCCATTCCCTGCCCTTTTGGGTAATCTGTCGTCCAGTCATTTCTTTGGCCTTCGCGAATCAGGAAAGCCATGCCTTTTCTGATCTCAGGGCTGTTTTCATGAGAAACGGCAATTAAAGCATCAACGGCCCAGGCAGTATGTGTTAATGTACTGCTTCCCAATGAAACATAGCGTTTTTCAATGTCGCTTCTGCAGGATTCTCCCCAGCCGCCGTCTTCATTTTGAACAGATTTCAGCCACTCAACCGCTTTTCTAATGTACTCCTCATCTCCCTTTTCCCCTGCAGCGGCGAGGCCGGTAAGGGCTGCCCAGGTTCCATACAGAAAGCAAATTCCCCAGCGTCCATACCAGGAACCGTCTATTCTCTGATTCTTTTTCAGCCAGCCTATTCCTCTTTTAATTGAAGTTTCAGCTCCTGTAGTAAAGGTACCTAAATATTCAATCGTTCTGCCTGTTAAATCTGCTGTGGATGGATCAGTGAGAATAAACTCTGCTCCTTGAATGGGAATTAGATTCAGCAGGGGATTATCGACATTTTTTTCAAATGCCGGCCATCCCCCATCACGGTTTTGCATGGATAGAGCCCATTGTATTCCTTTCTGCCTGGATTTCTTGGCAGCTTTTCCTGTTTGATTGTGAATGCTCCTCAGATTGGCGGTCGTATCATCCACATCTGGATGCATGGTATTAAAGTCTGAAAATCCCCAGCCTCCAGGAACTCCCTTGCGGTTGTGGACCGTCCAGTCTCCATGCCGGGTTTGCTGTCTTGAAAGCAAATAGTTATTCGCCTTTAGAATCGCCGCATCTGATTCATCTGCACCTGCCTCCTGGAGGGCGTGGGAAATTAAAGCGGTATTCCATACTTTAGCGTCTGTTAACTGAAAATGGATATGTCCATCTATTGTGCAGGACATTCCCTTTAATCCCTTCACCGCCTTAATGATGACTGGGTTTTTGGGAGAGCAGCCGAGAGCGAGGAGGGCAAAAATCATATAAAAAGTGCTGCTGAAATAATTTAATGATGTTCCGTCCGGTTCAATCCGCTCGAGCATATATTGCTTTGTTCCCTCATATGCCATGCTGCGGAGCCGCTCAGGTAATCCAATTAAGCTTTCGGCCATACCGGTAAGAACGTCAACAAGTTTTCTCCATTCATCAGAACGGCTTTCTTCCCATAGTTCTTCCCTGTCCCTTGTTCCATAGATTTCACCCAAATCCGGACTATTTTCCGTTCTTCGCCTGAATTTCTTACTGCCAAGCAGGACCACCGGCAGGAGATGTATTCTGGCAAAGCTCGAAAGCTGGTAGATGCTGATTGGGCTGGATGGAGGAAGCAGCACAATTTCGATAGGGACTGGAAAAACGGCCGGCCATGGATATAGGCCTGTCATGGCAAGCATGATTTTTGTAAACATCCCTGCTTTTTTTATCCCGCCCTTTGATAAAATAAATTTCTGTGCAGCTGTCAGATGCGGGTCATTCTTCTGTCTATAGCCTGAGTATAAAAGGGCGTAATAGGATTCAATGGTTAAAGATAAGTTCCCTTCTTTTTCGTCTCTAAAAAGCTTCCAGGCACCACTCTCTTCCTGGCGGCTTTCTATTCTCTCCGCCAGTTTCTGAATTAGCTCTTCATCCATCATTTTGAGCGTCCTCAACAGGATAATCATATAAGCATCAGTCATGATTCCAATTTCAAACGGATACGCCCATGAGCCATCCTGTGATTGGCTGCTTTTCAGCAAATCAGTTAGCCGGTTAATTTCTGCCTTGACTAGCTGCACATTCCTCATTCCCTCACTAAAGTTTTATTACACTATATTCCTTAATCAATTAAAGAATTCGACCTTCCAGGAGAGTGTGCTAAGGACTTTCTAACGGACAGAGAAGGATGCAGCAGTCAGGGGCATGATGACATGGCTTCATGGCAGCTGTAATCAATCATTTTTTTGGCACATGAAACAATTCTCTCCTGCCCATACTAAGGGCGGAGGTGCGCCAGCGATATGAAATTCTCATGGGTATTGGGGATCATGCTATTAACACAAACACAAACTGCCAGTCTTCCTGATGACTTATCCATTGAAAATGACGGTAAATCCATTGCAAGGGTCAACAGGACGGAATATGAACTGCCGTTTCCCGGGCTTTCGCTAGTGGACGGTGAACGGTTCAAACAGCTCCTGGAAAAATTAAATCGCCAGACGTATATTCCGCCTAGGAACGCGTACATAGGCGAAAGCGGACGTGTCGTTGCTGAGAACCCTGGAAAAATACTGCACCGCAAAGCATTCACTGATATTTTTTATAAATATTTTTATAATAACGGGCCAGCTCGAATTGAAATCCCAACGCTCCCTGTTTACCCGAGAGTGGATCGGGATCTTATATCCCATATCCGAGTTAAAATGATCGGCCAGTATGTTACGTATTTTAATCCGAATAACGCCTCACGCTCCCATAATATTAAGCTTGCAGCCGAAGCCCTTGATAATTATGTTGTTTTTCCGGATGAAGTATTTTCTTTTAATCGTGCTGTCGGCAAAAGAACGGCGGGGAAAGGCTATAAGCGTGCTCCGGTTATCGTTAGAGGAGAACTGTCAGAAGACATCGGGGGCGGGATCTGCCAGGTATCCTCCACTCTGTTCAATGCAGTTGACCGGGCAGGAGTCAATGTGATCGAGCGTTATTCCCACAGCAAAAAGGTTCCCTATGTACCGCCTGGCCGGGATGCAACCGTAAGCTGGTATGGCCCGGATTTCACATTTAAAAACCGTTATAGTTCTCCCCTGCTTATTCGGGCAAAAGCTATGCATGGCCAGGTGGTAATCAGAGTATACTCCTCTGATGAAATTGACTATGAGCCCCGCCAGGTCCCGAAAGCTTCAACAATGCTGCCGGAAGAAATCAGCATTGAAAAGGAAGCAGTTTTAGAGAACTGATAGCTTTGTTAGCTGCATTCAGGCAGGCATCCAAATCTGACTAATTTAATGGCACTATAAAAAAAGGCTGATGACCATTATTACCAGCCCGAAGATCGCAGAGCCGCGCTTCACGCTTCTATTCTGCCGGGGCTTTAGGAACAAACTGATTATAAAACCAACTGGCAAAACAATGCCATTAACGCTAAAAGTAAATGTGCCTAATAGATAATAACCAATCAGTTTCAGGATCAAATGCTCTTCTTCCTCATTCCTGCTGCGGAACAAAAGATAAATCCCGACTGCCCAAAATAGTATAAAGATCATAAACATATGATGCACCCCCTCTTAAATACGGTATTCTGTGTTAAGCAGGAAAGTGCTATAAAAAGGAAACACCCGCTTATCAGCGGGTGTTCAGCTTTAGATGAGGGCTTTTGAAGAGACTATCACGCCATCTTCATCTGCATAGACATATTCTCCCGGCTTCCAGTCAATCCCGCCGAACGTAACAGGGATGTTTCGATCCCCTTTTCCTTCTTTTCTGCTTTTTAAAGGATTGCTGCCGAGTGCCAAGATGCCTGCATCAAGTCTTCCAAGCTCCACTGTATCCCGGACGCACCCATAAATGATCACACCGGCAAGCTTTCGAGATTGAGCAATTTCACCAAGCCGGTCACCCATTAAGGCGCATCTTTTTGATCCGCCGCCATCCACCACCAGTACACTTTCCTCTGGAATGGACTCCAGTGCCTCTTTTACCAGCACGTTATCTTCAAACACTCTAACCGTCGAAATGGGACCCGAAAACTTTCTTTTTTGCCCATAAGATTTAAACTCCTGCTGACAAATGAGCAGTTCTTTGCTGTGGTCATCACATAAATCGGCCGTTTTGAAATCCAAAAGAGATCTCCTCCTTTAGCGCTATTGGCTGTAAAACACTTTATGCCATCCTCTTTATTTCGATATGCAGCAGCCTGTTCCCTTCCTTTTTTAATAATCGAAAGGAAAAGATTGAAGATTTCAGGCATATACCTTTTAGTAAGGAAACGCTCTTAGTTCAGAAAAGCGGAAGCGCCTTGCCCACGAAGGAACGCAGACTAAAAGCGCCACGTCCTTTGGCTATGTCTGCATGACCCCCATCCTGGGGGCCTCAAGCACAAGACGGTTCCTGTAAGAAGGGCGTAATTCCTTCTGAAAGTAAACGGTTAATGACCCCGAGTCCCTAGGAGCCGCAACAAGACATGCTTGTGACCTTGAGAAGGCAGGTGCAGAAGCT
Organism: Cytobacillus oceanisediminis; assembly: GCF_004366035.1. Lineage (GTDB taxonomy): Bacteria > Bacillota > Bacilli > Bacillales > Cytobacillaceae > Cytobacillus > Cytobacillus oceanisediminis_C. The sequence goes on along the minus strand of NZ_SOEE01000006.1, from coordinate 215,504 downwards.
AGACAGTTATCGACGTTCAATATTTTATACTTTCTATCTTATGAAAATAGGGAGGTTAAAGGATGGCTCTAATGTGGGCAATTACAATCGGTTTTATGGTTTCTTTGGGACTGGCCGGATTTATGCTTGTCCATTTTTTAAAGGGGGCAATGGATTCCCGTGATTCGACGACAGTTGATAGGATTCAGAGTGATCCGGAAGAGTAGGGAAAAGAGGCTGCAGGAAAGGCAGCCTCTTTCTTAGTTTTGGCAATTTGCGCAGTAAAACGTTTTCCGGGAAGATATTTCTTCTTTCACTATAGGGCTGCTGCAGCGGAGGCATTGTTCTCCTTCTCTGTCATACACTCTGCACTGCTCATTATACCCCCCGGTTTTGGCATCTCCTTTAAACAAAGGCTCTTCCATATACCCCCCAAACTGAATGGCCCGGGTTAAGACGCCCTTCATGGACTGATACAGAATTTTTATTTCATCCTCATTCAATTCATCTGCTTTTCTCATAGGCAGCAGCCCAGCCTCAAAACAGATTTCATCACTGTAGCAGTTGCCGATTCCCGAAAGAAACTGCTGATTGATGAATGTCGTTTTCAGCATGCCTCTTCTGCTTCCAATCAGTTCGCGGAAGGCCGGAAATCCCAGCGTTTGACCCAGAGGCTCCGGTCCAAGATCTGAAAGCTCCTTTTCCACCTCTGTGTCTGTCAGCAAGTGCAGATAGCCAAGTCTTAGTCCTATAAAATAGAGCTTTTTATCTCCAAAAGAAATAATAACCTGTTTTGTGCGGTCAGGATTGTCCGATTCGCTGCCAATATACATCCAGCCGCCCAGCATCAGGTGCAGCAACATATTTTTACCGGAACTCAGCTTGAAAATAAGATGTTTAGCCCTTCGGGTGATTTCGGTTATTTGCGAATTTATCAGCTGACTTTTAAATTGGGCAGGCTGAATGTTGATGGACTTTTCCCGATTTACTTCTACATCAGTAATGACTTTACGGGCCAGCTGCTCCGTTAACAGCCTTCTGTAGGTTTCCATTTCCGGTAGTTCAGGCATAGTGTCAGCTCCTTCCTAAAATACTGTTACCTTAGTATTTAATGGAAGGAATCACTTCATTCCTAAACTACACCTTGAATTTTTTTACAGTTATTCAATATTTCGTAACATCCGTTTCCAATATTTTAATGTTAAAAATGGTACGATCATGTTAAAGGGAGGTTTTTCCAGATGCAAAACAACCGTTCCAGCAAGCAAACTTTTATGTTTTTTATCATTTATTTTGCGTTATTATGCTGTTTAATTTTTGCGGCTGTCATCCTTAATCCTTCTTTTCTACAAGAAAAACCTCAGAAATTTCTTCTGCTTTTTCAAAAGAACTCCAGATTCAGAAGCACAAACGGGAAATGAAAGAAGCTGAGAATGAAGGAAATTGGCAGCCATCCAATACCTTTGTGATCACAGCCATTTCCATTTGCTCTTGTTTAGATATTATCGTTGTGCTTCTCTGGGCCCGTCATGAAAATAAAAAGAAACAGCAAGGGCACTTCTCTAACCCGAATAGATTGACCAATAAGAGGTGGTTCTGGTACTTGGTTTCAATGGGGATTGTTCTGCCCAGGGATGGTAAATTGACTTTCAGCTTGAAAAACTTCATCTTAACTGTTACCTTTTTGGTTTTATTGAAGTTTTGGCTGTTTGACCAGCTTGAGAGCATCTAATATTCATCCCAGACTCCGAATAATAGCCTTATTCAGCTGCGCAATGATATCATCCGCATGCTCAATTCCGATGGATATCCGCACCAACTGCTTGGTTATGCCGAGTTCCCTGCATACTTCAGGAGGCAGTGCCCTGTGCGATGTTGTCAGCGGATGGGATACGGACGTTTCAACACCTGCGAGTGTCGGTACAATTTTAATCCACCCCAGCTCTTTAAAAAACTCATTCACATCAGCACTGTCAGCCAATTCAACCGTAACAATGGCGCCGAACCCCTCTTCACCGTGCTGAAAAGGATAATAGACATTTTTTATTTCTTGATTTTGTTTTAATGCCCTTGCCACTCTTGTAGCATTTGCTGACTGCTGCTTCATTCTGAGAGCCAGAGTTTTCGCTCCCCTGCATGTCAGCCAGGCTTCAAACGGACTTAAATTAGCCCCGAGGTTTACAATTTTTCCGCGTGCTTTTCCAATCAGCTCTTCATCTCCAGCCAGGACACCTGCTGTAATATCGCTATGCCCGCCTATGTATTTGGTTGCACTATGGACGACTAAATCAATACCTTTCAAATAAGGCTGGCAATGATATGGAGTGGCAAATGTATTATCGATCAGGGTTACGAGATTATGCTTCTTAGCCACGCGGACGGCTTCTTCAAGGTTTTCCACCCGCAATAAAGGATTTGTGATGGATTCAGAATAAAGAAGTTTTGTATTCTCCTGTATGGCTGCCTCTACATGCACAGCATCAGAAAAAGGAACAACGGTTACTTCTATACCTAGCTGTGTCAGCTCTTCCTTGATTAAATGGAAGCTGCCGCCGTACAGGTCATCTGCTGCCACAATATGGTCGCCGCTTTTTACCACAGCAAGAACTCCCGCCAGAATGGCGGATAAACCGGATGAGGCAGCCGTCCCGGCCGGTGCTCCTTCCAGGGTGGCAATTAATTCACCAAGCTCATCCGTATTCGGATTGCCGACCCGGGAATAAAGATAATTGCCGTTTCCCTGATAATATCCCTCCAGCTCATCCAGATCATTGAATGCGAAGGCGGAAGTTTGATAGATCGGTGTTACTTTACTTTTAATCTTGCGATTGCTCTTATTTTTCAAGTGCAGAACAGAAGTCTCGAATTTCATTTGGCCTTTCCCCTTTAAAAGAAATAAGGGCTGGACAATGCCCAGACCTTTAATGCGAAAATTAGCTGAATTATAAAAAAATTATATCAATACAGCTTTTATGCGTCAATGAAGGAAAAGATCTCTACTTTACTTCATTCAGAAAGCTTTTAGTCCTGATGCCTGTTCGCCGGATAATTAAAGTTGTGTCTACATTTATATCAGCTTCAGCAAATTTTTCATCCCAGCTTTTCTTGACTTTTTTGAAATTCTGATAATCCTGCCTCATCACAACTTCACCAAAACCAAAAATATCGGTGCCATATTCCTCCTGAACCTTCTCAATCGTTTTTGTGACCATTTCATTAATCTGTTTTTGGGCAGTTTCCCCACTTTCTTTATATGTCTTTGCTTTATCAAACTGATCGTTGCAATGAGTCCCGTCAATATAGGCCTCTGCTCTGATTTTTATATTAATCTTTGCTTTTCCATTTTCGAGTTTCCCTTTAATCTTTGTCCTTGTATCATATACTCTAAGCCCCATATACTGGCTTTCACTGCATTTTACGGTAATTGATGTTTTATTGATTTTATTCTGGATCCATAAGTAATTTCTTGAATCCTCCAATGTCAAAAATCCTTCCAGCTTATCACCTTTGAATATAGCCAGTGAGTCCAGGATGACAAGAGCATCCGGGGTGACTTTCATCATATTTTCCGCACTGGGGCCAGCTTCCGGGTCTCCCTTAATACTGACAGCCGCCATTACAGGCTGTCGTCCCGGGGCGGTCCAGGCTGTAATGACATCATTCATCCTCACTCCTGGGTCTCCACCCCAATCCTTCATCATGGTGTCCAGCTGAGTGTGCAATTTTAAAGAGGTAGATTTCTGAAATTGATACGTCACTTTTAATACATCCGATCCCTTTCCCCCTCTTGCAATCAGAATATTAAAATCATCCCGGATTTCCCGGTTTCTCTCCAGAAAATCAATAAAGTCAATTATGCCTTCTTTAGCAAGTTCCTCTCCAATAATCAAAGTGCGCATGTGGGAATAGATCAAATGCCTGGAAATCCCTTCATTCACTCTATAAGTCAGTTCTGCCAGAGAGTTTCCTTCAGCAGAATAAACAATAGATGGCGCATTTCCGCTGGCGGTGCGGTTATTCAATTCTGTTGCATTTATGCCTTCTACAGTCAGAGTATACTTATCATCCTCGCCCTTATCCACAGCCATTCCTGTCACAACGGTTATTTCACCCAGCTCTCTCTGATCCCAGCACCCAGAGAGCAGTATAGCCGTCAAAAAGGCGGCGAACATCACACCATGTTTTCTCAATTGGACTGCTCTCCTTCCATTGGAGGAGGAGAAGGCGACCCGGTCTTTGGAAATTTCTCAGGATTCTGTGACTTTAGATAAGCTGGCCTCTTCCTCATACTCCAAATCGGGAATCGGAAAAAGACATCTTTCTGCTGCTCAATGATAAAAGGCGCAACCGGTGAAAGATACGGAACACCAAAGGATCTGAGAGAGCTTAAATGGGCGACAATAAAAACAAGAACAATCAGGACTCCATACAGGCCCAGAAAGGCTGACACAATGATCAGCAGGAATCTTAATAGTCTTGCTGCTGCAGCAAAACTATAAGTGGGTGATACAAAATTGGCGATGGCTGTAATGGCGACAATGATGACCATTATGTTTGATATAATCCCTGCCTCAGCTGCAGCCTGTCCGATGACGAGAGCTCCTACAATTGAAACAGTCTGCCCTACAGCCCTAGGCATTCGAACACCGGCTTCACGCAGGATCTCAAAGGTAACTTCCATCAATAACACTTCAATGACTGCCGGAAACGGCACTCCTTCCCGCTGTGCAATGATCCCGAGAAGCAGAGGTGTCGGCAGAAGCTCATGATGAAAGGTTAAAATCCCGACATATAAGGATGGCGTAATCAAGGCAATCATAAACGATAAATACCTGATCATTCTTAAAAAGCTTCCCATCATGAAGTTTTGATAATAATCTTCTGCAATGGAAAAGAAATCTACCAGAACAGCCGGAACCACCAGCACAAAAGGAGTCCCGTCAACAAGAATGGCGATTTTCCCTTCAAGCAAATTGGATGCTACTGAGTCAGGCCTTTCTGTATTCAGTGCAAGCGGAAAAGGTGTGGCGGATTTGTCTGCAATCAGCTCTTCAATATTTCCAGATTCGAAGATGGCGTTCACTTTGATTTGGCCAAGTCTTTTGCGGACTTCCTGAACGATCTTCTCATTTGATATGCCTTTCATATACCCGATGTATACAGAGGTATTAGTCTCAGATCCAATGATGAATTTTTCAAAACGAAGATGTTTATTTTTAATTCTTTTCCTCAGCAGCCTTACATTTGTTGAGATCGATTCCACAAACCCATCCTTAGGCCCCCTAATGACCGTCTGGGTGCTTGGCTCTGTTATAGACCGGTCTTCACCTGAATCCATGGAAAGGGAAAGCGCTTTTTCCATATCTTTAAAAATAATAATGATGTTTCCATAAAGCAGAGCAGTAATGATATCATCGAACGATTCAACCAGCTGGTAGCCTGCCCCTCCAAATTTCTCCTTACATAGTGATTTCAGATCGTCCTCCGTTGTTAACTCAATGCCATCCTCCTTCACGCTGAGTGATTGAAGAATCGTTTCCTTTAATAATTTTGTATCAATCATAGTTTTAAGATAGATAAGCAAAGCATCTTTCCCTTCTGTTTTCAGCTCATCCATGCTTAAATCAACCGTGCTCCCGAACTCTGCATTTATTCTTTTTTTCAGCTGTTCCAGACTCATGCTTTTAAGATCTGGGCCAGTTTCAGCAGCTTCCTGAGGCTGAACAGGATATTCTTTTTTGCGCATTTTTAATAGTGATTTAAGAATACTCAAAACTTCATCCCCTTCACGCCGGGTTTAGCCTTTTTCTTTCGCCGCTTCCATAAAACTGTGATCAGCAGAAGTGATGGCAGTCCGAACTGCAATGGCAAGTGCAAAAAGTATGGAACTATCTCAAGCCCCTCCTGCCAATGATCACCGAAATTCACTGATATCAATATAGAAAATGATGAAACAATCATGGCTACCGGCAATGAAAAATACCTATAAGGAAGACGGAAGGTGTACTCAAGGCCTTTCAACCCTGCAAACATGAACACAGAGCCCTTAACCAAAATCCCCAGCATCATAATAAAAACAACGAGCGCATCAATTCTTTCAATGAAATTGCCGATGGAGACCTCACGAGCTGAGCTGAGCATGGGGAAATTGGAACGTTGCAAAGCATCAGCCCCCAGTGTGACAATCATCAGAAACATCGCAAATAATAAAAGCGAACCTGCAATTCCCACTCCCAGCATGGACACACGCAGGCAATATTTAAAGTTGGTTACAACTGGAAGAATGAGTGTAAATGCAATAAGCTCGCCAAAAGGGAACACGATCAATGTTGGAAATAGCGCATTCAAAACAGGCTTAAGCCCATCTCCGAGCACTGGCTTAATCTCATATAAATTGGCATTGCCGCTTGCAAATAATAGGATGGTTAGAAGAAACAAAAATCCGAATAAATAAGGAGTAAAAATTTCCGAAGTTCTGCCAAGGACTTCAAGACCGAGATATAAAATATAGGCCATCAGCAGACAGATAGTTAGCGAGATAATTTCAATCGGTGTCGACGGCAGAATGGCCGAAGCAATTAATTCACCAAAATCGCGGACCACCCTGCAGGCAAGGTATAAGAAATAAACCACGTAAGTTATAGAAAAAATGATTGCTATCGGCCTTTTAAAGCCAAACTCCATAATCTCGAAAAAATTTTGTCCTGGCACACGGCTAATTAGGAAGTAATAGAATAGCATGATTCCAAACCCTATCATTATGGCGGCTGCTATTGCAATCCAGGCATCTTTCTTGGCATCCCCGCCTACTCCGACAACGATGGCGCTTCCTAAAAGGAAATTGATCAACAATGTCAGCAGCTGGCTGAGAGAGATATTCTCTTTTAACATTCCACACCAATCCCTTTTAAATGTACGTTCAGTTAGCATGTCCAAGCGGTTCCTTTAACTGGATGAGCCTGTTTTTTTTTTCGCTTTAAAGAGACGAAAATCAATGACTGCACTTGAAAGCAGTCCAATAAGTACAGAAACAATAACGATCATTCTTCCAGTGGCAATCTCTGTATACAGTAAATTCCTCAAAGATTCCCAGATCGTATAATCAAATATTTTCATATCAAAAAGTGCAGCTAATATAGTTAATAGCAGAAAAATGCTCAGATAGCTAAATGTAATCATGACTGTACCCCATTAACATTCGATACTGTATATCTTTTCTCGGCCTGCACATTTTATCCAGAAATGATGAAAAAAACAGTGGAGAGCCTGATTTGTCATTCCTCCTGATTAATTAACAATTTAATGGGTATGGTTAGAGAAGGAGAATTTGTATAGGAATAGGGTTTGCAGGAAAAATTATGAATGAATATAATGTTACAGGAGGACAGGGTATGACGACATCCAATCACAAAACGCCCCAATATCCAGAGCCTTATTGGAGGGAGGAGGAACTTCCGGCCTTCGATAAGCTCAGAGAAGATGCTCAAACGGAAGTTGCAATTGTAGGCGGCGGCATCACAGGCATTACAGCGGGTTACCTTCTTGCCAAAGAAGGCTATAAAGTGGCCATTCTTGAAGCCGGCAATATCTTAAACGGTACTACCGGCCATACGACAGCAAAATTAACAGCACAGCATGGATTAATTTATGATGAATTGATTAGTCATTTCGGCGAGGAAAAAACCAAACTTTATTATCAGGCTTCAAGAGATGCTATAGAATTTGTCCGGAACATTGTATCAGAAAAACAAATTGATTGTGATTTCAGCAACGAAGAAGCAATCATATATGCTGTTTCAGAAGAGTATGCACGAAAAGTTGAAAAAGAGCGGCAAGCATACGAAAAACTCGGAATTCCAAGCGGAATGAAAGAGAGCATTCCTTTTAACATCAACACAACAGCGGTGCTCTCCATGCTTGATCAAGCCCAGTTTCATCCGCTGAAATACCTGAAAAAGCTTCTTAAAGACTTTGTGGATTTGGGCGGTATTGTTTATGAAAATACAACAGCCGCAGACATTGAAGAAGGCAGCCTGCCTGATGTCGTGACCAGAGAAGGCCATCGCCTGAAATGCAAATATGTTATTTCTGCTTCCCACTTCCCTTTTGCGGATATGAAAGGTTTTTATTTTGCAAGATTATCTCCGGAAAGATCTTATGTACTTGGCGTAAAAACCAAAGAGGATTTTCCTGGAGGCATGTATTATAGTGCCGATTCACCAACCCGCTCACTGAGGTACACTCCCTATAACGGAGACAAACTTATTTTAGTGAGCGGCGACAGCCACAAGACCGGCCATGGACCAGATACGATGAAGCATTACGAAGCCCTTGAAGTCTTTGCGGAAGAGGTGCTCGGCATAACCGATTATCCTTATCGCTGGTCTGCCCAGGATTTATATACGCTCGATAAAGTCCCGTATATCGGCCCAATTACGTCCAAACAGAAGAATATCTTTGTCGCAACCGGCTACCGGAAATGGGGAATGACAAACGGGACAGCAGCCGCCATGCTGATAAAAGATCAGATTATGGAAAGGGACAACCCTTATGCCGAGCTGTTTACGCCATCCAGATTTCAAGCTGACCCCAGCATCAAAAAATTAATTGCTGCCAATACCGATGTAGCTGGACAGCTGATTAAAGGGAAGCTTGAATTTGTGCCTAAAGAAACAGCAGATTTGTCTCATGATGAAGGCGGAGTCGTGATGATCAATGGCAAGAGGACAGGTGCTTACAGGGATCCTGATGGCAGCCTCCATCTTGTAGATACAACCTGCACCCACATGGGATGTGAATGCGAATGGAACCACGGTGACCGCACCTGGGACTGCCCATGCCACGGCTCCCGCTTCTCCTATGACGGAACAGTCGTTGAAGGTCCAGCTGCCAAGCCTCTGAAAAAGGTTGAAGAATAACTTGAAGAAAAAAGACAGTTCTCCTGAGAAAACTGTCTTTTTCTATGGATTAATCCGCATTTTCGCGAGGATTCACTTGCTTGGTATGGAAATAGTTCCGATTTATGTGCACATAAGAATTTTTCTGTGCAGATATCCCAGTTTTAATGTGCGGAAGCACTTTTACTTAATAAATCTGGCCGCCTGAGAGATTATGCACTGCTTTTACTTTCGGCTAGCTGGATTTTACTTGCAGAAAGCTCATTTTTTTTCGGATAGACCTTTTTATTTTCAGACAGCCTTTTTTCTTGGTGTCTGGCGGCAACAAAAAATCCCCCTTTTAAAAAGGGGAATTTTTTCATCAGTCCTGCACGTTGTTTTCTTTCTTTTCTTTGCTTCCGGTTGTGAATTCAACAAGCTCTTCACTTGTGCGCTGCGGTCTGTGTTTATTGTTATTGCGCTGTGCATTGCCGTTGCCGAGTTTAGTTCTGCCCATATTCTCATCTGCTCCTTTTTTGTTTTTCAGAAGTAGTATGAGTCAATTAACCGGCCGTTATTCTATGCCAGCACTCCAAGTTCTGGAGCCTTTCTATGCTTGGTGGCCTGCTCAAATGCATAAGCAAGCTTAATAAGGAGAGGCTCACTATAGGCAAGCCCTGTAAATGTAATGCCCGCAGGCTCTCCTTCAGGGGTATAGCCGGCCGGTACTGTGATGGATGGATATCCCGCTTTTGCAGGAATGCCTGCTCCATAATTATTCGGGAACACGATGGCATCGAGACGATGCTCTTTCATCACGTAATCAATGCCCTTCTCTCCTGAAAAATAAATATCCTTCTCAAGTGCAGCTATATAGGCCATTTCCGTCAAATTTCCGCTTGATTCCTCCGCTTCAATCAGGAGGGATTGGCCGTATTTTAAGCACTTTACGCTATTATTTTCATTAAAATTAATAACATCGGACAGGGTGCGAATATTAAGATGCGGTGCGACTGTTCTCAGGTAAGCATTCAAATCCGCTTTAAATTCATATGTCAGGACATCTCGGCTCCACTTCTCTTTTGTAGATGGAATCACGACATCGTCCACCACCTCTGCCCCCAGCTCTTTTATATGACTTACTGCCTTATTCATAACTGAGAGCTTTTCAGAACTTAGGTAGTCAAAATAAGTCTCCCTGGCAATGCCGATTCGAGCACCCTGCAAGCCGGCTTCATCAAGGAAAACGGTAAAATCCTTGCCCTGCAGATCTTTATTTGTCATGGTAATCGGATCATTTTCGTCAGGTACTGCAAGCACGTTCAATAATAAGGCGGCATCCTTAACCGTCCTCGCCATAGGACCAGCAGTATCCTGGCTATGGGCAATTGGAATAATGCCGGTTCGGCTGACAAGTCCGACTGTCGGCTTAATTCCAACGAGAGAATTCTGGCTGGCTGGACTTAAAATGGAACCTGATGTCTCCGTTCCAATGGCAGCGGCCGCAAAATTAGCGGCGATGGCTGCACCAGATCCTGCGCTGGAGCCTCCCACATCAAATTTACCCGGCCCATATGGATTCAGCGTCTGTCCGCCTCTTGAGCTGTATCCGCTTGGCATCCCTTCCGTCATAAAATTGGCCCATTCTGTCATATTGGTTTTTCCTAAAATGACGGCTCCCGCTTGCCTTAATTGAGAGGCCACATACGAATCCTTTTGTGCACAATGATTCTTCAAGGCGAGAGAACCTGCAGTTGTCTGCATTTTGTCCCCTGTATCGATATTATCCTTTAACAATATCGGAATGCCGTGAAGAGTGCTGCGCGGCCCCTGCTCTTCTCTTTCCGCATCCAGAGCCGCTGCAATATGCAGTGCATCCGGATTGAGTTCTAAAACAGAATGAATGTTTTTATCCAGCTGTCCAATCCGGTTCATGTACATTAATACAAGTTCATTGGAGGTAATTTCCCCATTCTGCATTTTTTCCTGCAATTCATCTATCGTCGCCTCAAGCAGATAGTCATCATGAAAACTCTTTAGCCTTGGATTCTCCATTATTTAGATTCCCCTTATTCTTTAGTTAAATAAAGTTCCACTTACTAATTCGCTTAGAAAAGGATAAATTCCTTTATATAAAAAAATGCCAGGCACCAACTGATATAGGTGCCTGGCTGTTTGATCTTTATACGATTTGGCCGCCGCGCATTACTTTCTTTTCTGCAGTGAGACCTAGTTCTTTTGCCATTTTCTTAAGTTCGCGCTCTTCTCTTTCAGTAACCAGAGAGATAACGGTTCCGCTTGCGCCGAATCTTCCTGTTCTTCCTGAGCGATGGACATACTGATTCATATCTTTCGGGAAGTCAAAATGCACAACATGGGTTACTCCTTTGATGTCCAGCCCTCTTGCTGCAACATCTGTAGCAATCAGCATATTGGTTTTGCCGGTGCGGAAGTTCTTGATTGCTTTCTGTCTGTCGAATTTGCTCAGATCGCTGTGCAGGGTGCTTGAAGAGATGCTTTTAAAATCAAGCTTTTCGGCCATGACAGTCAGGTTGCCAATATCCTTAACGAATACCAATGCTTTAATGTCCTCGAGTCTTGAGATTTTTTCGAGCATTTTAATTTTGTCCCGTGCTTCTGCTACAAAATAAATATGGTCCACACCTGCAGCCTGAATGGTTTCATCCTTCTCAACACGAATCACTTCAGCATCAGCTGTCAGTTCTTTCGCAAGCTGTTCAACAACCGGAGGCAGTGTGGCTGAGAATAGCAGGACCTGGCGTTCTTTAAGCGTAGATTTAACAATATTTTGGACAGTCTGAGCGTGTTCTGGAACGAGAAGCTGATCTCCTTCATCGAGAACAACCGTTTTTACTTCATGCATTTTCAGCTTTTTCTGTTTAATCAGCTCCAGCACCCGTCCTGGCGTACCCAAAGCGATATGCGGATGCTTTTTCAATTTCTCAAGCTGCCTTTTCACATTGGCTCCGCCAATAAAAGAAGCGGCTTTAATCCCGCTGCCTTCTGCCCATTTTTGGATCTCGCTTAATATCTGCATCACAAGCTCCTGTGAAGAAGCTAAAATGACGGCCTGAACCGCCTGTTTATCCGGGTCAATATTTTCAAGGACCGGCAGCAGGTAAGCAAGTGTTTTGCCTGTTCCAGTCGGGGACTCCGCAATAATATCCCTGCCTTCCAAAGCCAGCGGAACCGCCTCTGCCTGAACGGTCGTTGGCTGTGCAAATGCAGATTTTTTCCATGCCTCCTGGATAAATGGCTTCATATTTTGAATGATAGATTGTGTCATGGGTAACTCCTTTTAACTTTATCGCGTTTAATCAGATATTTATTAGTATAGCCGAAAATCGGAAAAAACTAGTATCGGTAATGATACTAGCTTATAGGCAGGAAGTTGTCCACCCTTAACAGAAAAAGGTGCGAAGCCATTTCTGGCATTCGCACCTTTAAATCTTACTTGTGAATCCATACGGCTCCAGCAGAGTTGTCCTTTGCTTCACCGACCACTTGGAATTTCAGGCCATGTTCCGGAACAATTCGTCCTGCATCAGGAATGAGGCTGTTGATGTATGCTTTAGAATCATCAAAAACAGATATTCCATTTAAACCTGGGTAGTCATAATCACCGCGGGTTGGCGAGCTTACTTCCCACGCGGGTGCTTTGTCCAGGGAAAACGCAGCATCTGCAATCTGATATCTTGTGCTTTGAGATACTGTTTCTTTTCCATCTATCAGACCAGTAATGGCTTCAGGATGTGAATCCACCACTCCAAGAAAACCTTCTCCCGGATGAACGCCAACCCAGTTGTCTGTGTGGCTGTCATCAGCATACCAAACAACTAAACCAGTGTTATATTTTACTCCTCTTGAGTGGGCAAGAGCCGTATCGGAACCTGCGTAGTTTCTCCACTCCAGGTAATAATGGTTCTTCGCATAACTGATTCCGCTGGAAACAATGAATCCGTCAAGAGTCATCTGAGACTCGCCTTCAGCATCGTCGGAAAAAATAACTTTATCATCAGCCGTTACCGAAATATTATCAATAGCAAATCCATCTAATGCCAATCCGCCATCTGTTACATATTCGAATGTCAGGCTAACTTTTTTACCGGCGAATTCACTTAAGTCATATGTCTTATCTACCCATTGTCCTTTTGAAGATTCAGCACGGGCATCGCCATCCGTATCATCATCACCAATTACGTCGAGTTCACCTTCTGTCCCATCGGCTGCTTTTGCAGTAACAGTTAAATAATCATAATCAAACTCAATATCATAATAAACTTTCGCATTGAAGGCAGCTGTCTCCGCATTTGTTAAGTCAAATTCAGGCGTCGTCAAAGTGGTATGAAGGTCATCGCCTTTTGTGCTGTAGTAATATTTTTCGCCGAACGCAGGTGCAATTCCCTTTACTTCTTTTTCAGGAAGATTTACTTTTACAATTCCCGGGTTTTTAGATTTGGTTACACTTTGGTCAATAACAGCTGCCAAGCCTTTTTTATCAATATCTTCATAATTTACTTCCATAATATTGGCCCAGTTTCCGCCCATGCCTTTTTGGAAAAATTCTTTGTTTTGCGGTGAAAAGCTTGTTGGCTCAGTACCTGCTATTTTGCCGTTCCAGCTTCCGCCGCTCATGATGGACCAGGAAGCAACCGGCTCACCTTGACCGGTATACTGCGTATCATACTCATCCGGCAATCCTAAATCGTGGCCGAACTCATGGGCAAACACCCCGACAGCTCCGTCTTCAGGCTGAATCGTATAATCATATGCGCCCATTTTTCCTCCCCAATAATCTACCCTGGCAGTTGTATTCGGAACTGCAAATACTCCGCCAAGCGTCCAGCGGTGAGACCAGATGGCATCATCACCCAGTTTACCTCCGCCAGCTTCCTGTCCTGTACCGGCATGGATAATCATGAGATGGTCAACCAATCCATCAGGCTCGTTAAAGTTTCCATCTCCATCTAAATCATATAGATCAAATTCATCGTATTCTGAAAGATCCATTCCAGCGTCTACAGCTGCTTTTAAAGCCTCTTTTACTAAGTCGCGAGGTCCAAGAGGTGATAGATTATCATGACCTCCGTTAGGGCTATCATCACCATAGTCGGCTGCTTTTCCAGGAACTGTGAGCCATTCTGAAACAGTGCCATCCACCGTGTAGCTGCCGCCGGATTGTTCTTCATAAAACTGCTTAAACGTTTTGACTTTATCTCCATTAAATAATTCAAATTCATTATCGCCAAACATCAGCTTCTCATAATGCTCTTTGCTGAAATCATCAGCGTACATGTAGCCCTCTTCCTGTGTTACATTGTTATGCTTGAAATCTTCAAATTCAGTTAAAAGCACAAGAACTTTATCTGTTCTGACACTGCCATTGTAGTTTGCTTCTTTAGCCGAATCCACTTTAACATAGCCGTCCGGCTTTCCCTTTTTATAGTTTTTATGCCCCTTATTCAGCTGTTTTGTCAGCTTTTCTTTTTGTGTCGTTAAGAAGTCCTTTGTTTTCTTGTCAAATTCATCAGTGTGATCATGACTATTTTCTGTACTTCCAGGCTGCTTTTCACCTTGTTTTTCATTTATGTAATCCTTTACTGCTTTTTCTATTTCTTTTGAGGAAGCATCCTTTTTAACTAATCCTCTTTCTTTTAAGGCCTTTCCCAGCCGATCTTCATTCACAATATTCAAATCAATCGGTGCAGAAAGTTCCTCTGCTGAAGCTTTTGAAGGAGCTGCTGTTGTGCCGGCAAAAGATCCCGCAAATAGTGCAGCTGCCATCATCGTGCTGGCTGTAATGGAAGATACAACCTTAAAAGGTTTATTCTTATGACTCATTATTAAAGCCTCCTATTTAGTCTTTCTGAATTTTCGAAGTGCGAGATTAATTCTATCAAACTAACATAAAGTTTTTAATAGTCTAACAATACTGTTATTTTCATATTTTGATAACATTTGAGTAGGTAATTGTGATCAATTCATTGGTCCCGAAGAGGAAAAATGGGTTCCTAGACCTATTTTAAGGGGATAAAGAAAAGGAGCATCAGACTGCTCTGATGCTCCCTTCCTGTTATTTATTCAATTTTGTAATCCTTCCTTCAACCGCTGGGTTTACTTCTTTCTGTTCTTTGATGTAATTGATTAAAGCATCAAGGTCGACGATATCCACAGTGCGGTTCTTGCCGTTTAAAAGGGCGCTATAGCCGTCTCCGCCATCAGCCATATAGTTGTTTACCGTCACAGAATATTCTTGCTCTGCAGCGATTGGCGTTCCATCGTTCTTTACTAAAGAAACGATCCGATCTCCAGCAGCTTTCGAAGAATCATACGTCACCTTTAAGCCAGAAACATGCATGATTCTTTCTTTTGAACCCCATTGCTGTTCAAAAAGTTCTTTTATCTGGGCACCGGTCAATGTCAATGTCACAAGGTCATTTCCGAAAGGCTGTACCGTAAAAGCTTCTTTCCACGTAATATCTCCAGCATCAATGCCTGCACGGACGCCGCCTGAGTTCATGAAGGCAAAATCGGTATTGGTCTGCGCAATCATGGAATCTGCAATCAGGTTGCCCATCGGAGATTCTCCATCAGCATTTACCTCTCTCGTAACACCTGTAGAAGTATGACCGATGACTTCATTTAAAATCGGAGCAACATCGGCAATATAAGCATCAAGCATTTGCTTAATTTCTGCATCTGGTTCAATGTCACGTGTGGCGCTTACGATTTCAGCCTTTTTAGCAACAATATCTTTTGTCACTGGATCAATTGTTAAGTCCACATCGGAAAAAGCAGTTCCATAGGAATAAGATTGAACAAGCAATTTTCCGTCCACAATAGTATTTGTGTACTGATGGTTATGGCCGCCAAACATCACATCCACTTCATCATCAACTGCATTTGCAATGTCAGCGAGCTCCTCTTGAGGATTAGACCCATCTATATCGGACTTTACAGGGTTATGAGTAACGACCACAATGGATTTAACTCCCTGCTCCTTTAGCACAGCGGTGTACTTGTTGATAGCTTCCACTTCGTCCGTGAATTCTACACCAGCCGTTCCGCTTGGCGTAACAATTCCAGGAGTATCGGAATAGGCAATGCCAATAAAGCCGACTGGCACTCCATTTACTTCTTTAATTACATAGGGATCAAGGATTGGCTTCTTTGTTGTTTCATCCACTACATTAGCTGCAACATACGGAAAGCTTGCTCCTTCAAACTCGCCATACTTCTCAACAGTTTTAGGATGGGCCCCGCCATTAATTAGGCGAAGCATTTCGTCTACACCTTCATCAAATTCATGATTTCCGGCGGTTCCCAGGTCAAAGCCGATCTCATTAAGCATTTTAATTGTTGGTTCATCCTGCAGAAGGGCCGAAACAGGGGAGCTTGCCCCTACTGCATCACCTGCATGCAGCATGATTGTATTAGGATTTTCTGCTTCACGCTGTTTTAAGTGTGCAGCTAAATACTCAATTCCACCCGCATTCAATCCTGAATTAAATGTATCAAGCTGGCCATGGAAATCATTGATCCCCAAAAGCTGGACTTCAAACGGCTTGGGCTCAGGGAATTGAAGTGAATATTTCGCAAAGCCATTGGCTGCTTCCCCCGCATAGCCGATTCCGCTTCCTGCAGCAATCGTATCCTTTGCATCCGGTGAAGATTCGAACGTTACATCTACTTCACCGGCAACCGGTGCAAATGACCAATTGGCATCTGCAGAAGGATCGATGGTTTGTTCTTCACGGATGTAATCAATGATCGCCTGTCGGTTTTCATCCGGATAAAGCTCTACTGCCGTGTTGTTTCTAACTCCAGGGAAAGTGCCGCTGGCCCGATAATTATTTGTCACAACGATGAATTCCTGATCTGGATCAATAGGTGCTCCGTTATACTGAAGATTTTTGATTCTGTTTGCATCAGCATTAACCTTCTTGCCATCTTTATCATACTTAGCAGGTTCTGTTACATCGATCTCATATGTCACACCATCGATTACATCATAGTTATAGGTAGGAAAGTCATTATTAATGAGTGACTGTTCTCCAGCTTCATTTTCTTTTATCTGATTGAACTGGCCTGCAGACATTTCAAGCCATTCTTTCACATCTGCACCTTTAATTTTTACCGTTGCAACTGTATTCGGATACAGGTATAGATCGGCTACATTTTTAATGGCGATTGTGCCTTCAGGGATATAAGTGTAGTAGCTTGCCCCGTTGCGTCCCCCAGCTTTAAAAGGGGCTCCTGCTGAAAGCACTGGTGTATTCTCATCTGGTGTTCCTTTTAATTGCTTCTCAATATACCACTTCTGTGCATTCGTCACAATTTGAATGGACGGGTCATCTTTTACAAGTGCAAAATAGCTGTGGATATCAGCTGTTGTTTCCCCGACAGGCTGGCGGACATAATTCACGGTGCCTTCATGCTCTTCCTTTACAGCTTTCAAAATAGCAGGATCAGCCTCTGCAAGGCTTTCCTTGACTGTGGCACCGGCTTCATTTTTATAGCTTCTAAAAATAGACCTTAATGACGACTGAGACTCCTTAACCTGCCACTTGCCCTTCACCTTGGCAATGGTCAGGTCCATAACGCCAAGCTGATTGCCCCAGCTGCCCGGCATGATGAACGGCACCCCATTGACCGTTCCTTTTACTGTATCCACTCCAGGAAGATCGGTGAAATCCCCCGGAAAATTCTTATGGTTGTGTCCGGAAATTACCGCATCAATGCCTTTTACTTTTGTTAAGTCGTAGGCTGCATTCTCTTCCATTTCAGCATATGCTGCGTCTCCCATGCCGGAGTGCGCAAGTGCAATGATAATGTCTGCACCTTCTTCTTTCATTTTAGGAATATTAGCTTCTACTGATTTTACAATGTCTTTCGTAATGATTTTTCCATCAAGATTGGCTTTGTCCCATTGTGTAATCTGCGGAGTCACAGCACCGATAACCCCAACCTTAATGACCTGTTTTCTTCCTTTTTCATCAACGACTTTTTTCTTGATGATTTTATATGGTTTAAAGTAATTTTTATCGTTTTCTGGATTATTATCATCGTCGTCTTTGTAGACATTGGCATTTACATAAGGAAAAGGCGAATCATCCAAAACCTCATCCAAATAATCGAGGCCATAGTTGAATTCATGGTTTCCTACGGTAGCGGCATCATAATCTAATAGCTCCATAGCCTTGAATACAGGATGCATTTCCCCATCCTCAAGCTTATCTACCTTTGCTTTATAATCGCCAAGCGGATTTCCCTGAATTAAGTCGCCGTTGTCAAATAATAATGTATTCTTTGCTTCTTTTCTTGCCTGTTTGATTAAGGTAGCTGTCTTAGCCAGACCGAATTCAATGGTTTCGGCATCTTTATAGTAATCATAGTTATAAAGGTGTGTATGTATATCTGTTGTTCCCAATATCCGCAGGCTTACTTCATGGCTGAATTTATGTTCCGGTTTCCCTGCATGATCAGGCTTTGCCGCCATGACAGAACTATATGAAATAGGAGCTGCTAAGACAGATAGGGCCATCGTTGTTGCGAGGATCGTCTTTCCAAGTTTGCGCATAGGCTTTTTCAAATGAATACATCTCCTCAATTTTAGTAGATTAGGATGATAACATTCATAATTCTATCTATTTTTAGACTTATTTGAGAATGAGCAATTAGTCGGAATTAACATGTAAAAATTATTAAATTTCTGTAAAAAAGAAGCCTATTTACCTAATAAAATACAGCACCCTCATAGGATGCTGCACGATTTCGAATATATTATTTTAATGTCAGTTACTATTTTCCAGGTCTGCCCTGTACATTACCTCCCCTGAATTCTTTTATTGGGTTGTCTGCTCTATAGGAATAGTAAGGTTCACAATTGTCCCTTTCCCCTTTTCACTTTCAAACGTGATTCCCGCCTTGTGTTCATCCACAATCTGTTTGGTTACCATCAGCCCTAAACCGGTTCCATCCGGTTTAGTTGTATAAAATGGATCCACGACCCGTTCCATATTTTCAGCATCGATCCCGCAGCCTTCATCCTTAATGCTGATTAAAACCTGTCCACCCTCCGCCACTTTGGCCGAAATCAGGATCGTTCCGCCTTCTGTCATAGATTCCATCGCATTCTTGACCAAATTAATAAAAGCCTGCTTCAGCATATTTTCGTCACACTGAATTTTAGGAACAGCTTCCAGATTTTCTGTTTCAAGACGGATGTTCTGATTGGCTGCCTGTTCATGTATGATCGAGATAACATAGTTAATCACTGCATTCAGTTCTACTTTTTTAAACATCGGCAGCCTTGGCTTGCTTAGTATCATAAGGTCATCGGCAATCAGATTAATGCGGTCGATTTCCTCAATCATGATCTTATAGCGGTCCTGGTCTTCAGGATGTTTTTCCATCTGCAGCTGAGTAAATCCTCTTAATGCTGCTAAAGGATTTCTTACTTCATGGCCGACTGCCGAAGCAATCTGTCCGACAGCAGCCAGCTTTTCAGTCTGACGGAGCTCCTGGAAAACATGTGTCAGCGAGTGAATATAGGAATAGAAGCGGTTAAGCAAAACATATGAAACACTTGAAAAAATGGCCATAAGCACGATTGGCACCATTACATTTTGGCTGCTCAACAGTAACCCAGCCAGAAGATACTTTGCAATCATTCCGCCGGTTACTATCCAAAAATAACGCTTATTCACAAATATAGGCGCAAATATAATAAATAAAAGTTCTACTGCGCTCCCGCTCTGAAATTCCTTCGACTCACCGAAATAGATAAGCATGCTGTTACTAAAATCTATTAGGAAAAAACCTGCAAAAAATAAGTATTTTATCTGAAAAGGGCGGTTTGTCCTGATTAAATACAGCGCTAAGGGCAAGAGCGCGATAATAGCCAGATAATAAACCCATCCAAGCCCGCCCTTTGGCAGCCCGATACTGACGCCAGTATTGAGGGGAAGCAGATAATAATAAAACAAATCATAAAGTGTTAATATAATATAGAATAGCCATATAAAAAGCTTAACTGCTTTTGTTTCTTCTTTTATCAAAGTCTGTTGGTTAAAGCCTTTCATTTCAATGCTCCTTGGTTAACTCTATTAATAATGTGTCTTTAGCACTATTATATACGTTTATGTCGAAACATGTATATTATGTTATATTCTTAAACTTCAAAAAACCGGCCATGGTATATCCTGGCCGGTTTTTGTTTGTTAAGGCTTTAAGATGACTTTAATGCAATCATCTTCATGGTCATTAAAAATCTTATACGCCCGATCAGCTTCTTCTAGCGGTATCTGATGAGTGATGATAGACTTCGGATCGAATTCCTTATTCGTTATTTTTTCAAATAGCTCAGGCATGTAGTGCACCACAGGGGCCTGGCCCATTTTAATGGTGATGTTTCTCGAGAAAAATTCCTCCAGCGGGAACATATTATATGTCAGCCCATACACACCCGTCAGCTGGACAGTTCCGAATTTGCGGACAGCTTTCGTCGCGATTTGAATCGGGCCCAGCGTTCCGCCCTGAAGCTTAAGCTTCTGCTCGATTTTTTCAACAGCGGATTTCTTCCCGTCCATGCCGACGCAATCAATGACGACATCAGCTCCGCCCTGGGTGATTTCTTTTAGATAATCTCCCATGTCATCATATTTCGTAAAGTCATAGACTTCCACATCATTGGTAAGCTTGGCGTGATTGAGGCGGTAATCAAGATGATCTACTGCAATTACCCGTTTAGCTCCTTTCATCCAGGCAAATTTCTGGGTCATTAAACCGATGGGACCGCAGCCGAGGACGACGACCGTATCTCCCGCTTTAACGCCTGAATGTTCCACGCTCCAATAGGCTGTCGGCAGAACATCCGATAAGAAAAGCAGTGATTCATCCTCCAGTTCGCACGTTTCCGGTATAACAAATGGCATGAAATTACCAAACGGCACCTTTAGAAACTCTGCCTGACCGCCCGGATGGTTTCCGTATTTCTCGGTATAGCCAAAGTAGCCGCCTGAATCATTATGCGGATTCGAATTATCACATTGGCTTTCCATATTATGCTGGCAATAGAAGCAATGCCCGCACGATACATTAAATGGGATGACGACCCTGTCGCCTTTTTTTACCCGTGTAACATCTGGACCTGTTTCCTCAACGATTCCCATGGGTTCATGCCCGATAACATAACCGGGACGCAATGGCATATTACCCTGATATAAATGAAGGTCCGATCCGCAAATGGCGGTTGACGTGATCCGGACAATGACATCATCCCGCTTTTCAATTCTGGGATCCTCCACATTTTTTACCTGAATATCTTTCGCTCCCTGGTAGGTTACTGCTCTCATATTTCACACTCCTTTATTCACTTACTAGGCTATACCCTCCTCGGGGCTCAAGTAACTCCATTTATATCCAATTTATGAATTGAAATATTTTCCTTAAAAGTTAAAATTCTTTTAATTTAGTAAAATAGTACAAAAGACCAGTTTAATTATTCTGAATTTTGTAAATATAATAGAGTCACAGCTTTTTAGCTGTAACCATACATATTCTGAGAGGAGATTTTGGATGAAGAAAAAAAGAGTCATTGGGTCAGCAATACTAAGTGCAGCCATGGGACTATCTGTATTTGCGTCAGGAGCGTTCGGTCAGCAGGTTGAGAGCAATGAAACCTATCGGGTCGTCATTCAGGGCCCAAGCGCAGAAAAGGCAAAGGCAAAATCGAACTATGGAGTACGATGGGATTTTGGCCAGAATGGTTTTACTACTACGGTTAATGCTAAACAGTATCAGGCACTTTTAAAAAATAAAAACTTAAAGATTGATAAAGTTGAAGAAGTGAAGAACTCACCTGTGACCGCTGCAAAACCTGGATCGGGGGCTGCATCAGCTCCGGCAGACGGTACACCTTGGGGAATTGAGGCCATTTATAATGATAGCTCCATCCAAAGCACTTCAGGCGGAAACGGGGTAAAGGTTGCCGTGCTGGACACAGGGGTAAATACAGCACATGCTGATCTTGCCGGACAAGCTGAACAGTGTAAGGACTTTACTCAAAGAAAGACCCCTTTAATTGACGGAAGCTGCGGGGATAAGAACGGACACGGCACACATGTTGCAGGTACTGTACTGGCTCATGGCGGTGCTAACGGACAAGGTGTTTATGGGGTAGCTCCAGAAGCAGATCTCTGGGCATATAAGGTGTTAAATGACAGAGGATCAGGGTATTCTGATGACATAGCCGGTGCTATAAAGCATGCGGCCGATGAAGCGGTCCGCACAGGATCTAAAGTGGTCATTTCCATGTCATTAGGCTCAAGCTCTAAGAGCACATTGATTGCAGACGCAGTTGATTACGCCTACAGCAAAGGTGTCCTGGTAGTGGCTGCTGCCGGAAATGATGGTCCTGGCGATAACACGATTGGCTATCCTGGCGCATTGGTGAATGCTGTTGCAGTGGCTGCTCTGGAAAATGTTCAGCAAAATGGTTCATACCGTGTTGCAGATTTTTCATCAAGGGGCAACCCTGCTACTGATGGCGACTACCTGATCCAGGAGCGTGATGTCGAGCTGTCTGCACCAGGCAGAGCAATTGAATCCACATGGTATGATGGCAGCTACAGCACAATCAGCGGCACATCCATGGCTACTCCTCATGTATCCGGATTAGCTGCTAAGATCTGGGCTCAGAATCCATCCATGAGCCACACCCAGCTTCGCACCGAGCTTCAGAATCGGGCCAAGCAAAATGATATTCTTGGCGGAACAGGAGCTGCAGCGGGTGACGATTATGCATCAGGCTTTGGCTTCCCGCGTGTAAAGTAAGAGAATAATAGAAAAGCTTGGACATTTACAGTCCAAGCTTTTTTCTGTTTTGATTTTAATTTAAAGTTACTGCAAAACAGCCTGCTTTTTCTGCTTTCGGGTATAAATGATTTTGGACAGGCTCACACTCGCCTCGTACAGCAGCAGGAGAGGCAATGTGACCAATATATCTGAAATAAAATCAGGCGGTGTAACTAAAATCGCAACCACAATCAGCACGAAATAGGCATACTTCCTTATCCTCTGCAGCGAATAGGGATTGAGGATGCCAAGGCTGGTCAAGAACATAATCACAACCGGAAGCTCGAACAGAAAGCCGAATGGCAGTGTTAAATGCAGCACGAATTGAAAGTATTTTTCCGTTGTAAAAAAAGCGGTGAACATATCTCCGGATAAGGCCATTAAAAAATTCAGAACCAGCGGCAAAAGAATGAAATATCCGAATGCTATACCGGTAATAAACAGGAAAAATAACGCGGGAATATAGGATAAAGCCACCTTTTTCTCCATTCCGGTAAGCGCCGGGCGGACGAACAGCCAGATTTGATGGGCAGCCACCGGGATGGCGGCTGCAATGGCGACAACAGACGCAAGCATAAAATAGACCCATAGAATCTCAGAAGGACCGAGAACAGCCAATTTAAAGTCCAGATCCCTAACCAGCCACTGGTAAATATCGCTGACAAAAATAAAGGATATTGCCAAGAACGCTATAAAGACAGCCGCTATAATCATCAGCCTCTTCCGAAGCTCTTCAAAATGCTGGAGGACATTTACTGCCTCATTATTCATATTAATCACCTCACTATAAAAGGAAGGAAGATATCTCTCCCTTCCCTATTCATTCTTATAGCAATTCTTTTTTCTTTTCTTCCGGCTGTTCGTCTGAAACAAGTTCGCGTGTGGATTTCTTGAATTCTTTCAGGGTTGTGCCGAATGCCCTGCCGATTTCAGGAAGCTTGGCTGGGCCGAAAATGATCAGCGCCAGCACTAGAACAATAATTAATCCTGGTATCCCGATATTTGATAGCATGATAACCTCCTAGTATTTGAAGCCTGTAATTGCCACAACTCCCGGGCGCGGCATCGTATCTCCCTTGCGGTGCGGCCATTTGCTTGTCAATTTGTTCAGGTCTTCCGTCTCTTCTCCCGGATGCTGAATGGACAGGAACAGGGTTGTTTCATTTGGTGTAAAGGATGGTCCAGTTAGTTCTGCTTCTACGGGAGCTGAAGCAAACTGAAAGGCTTCGCCGGTATTTTTTCCGATAGTCGGGATGACGAACATGCCATTATTGGCAAAATGCGTGTAGATTCCTGTATTCAGCTTGCTAGATGACATATCTGTTACCGTCCATAGATTGCCAAGGCTATCGAAAGTTAGATTATCAGGTGCACTGAAGCCGCTCTGTTTTCCGCCGGCTGCGAAGATTTCAAAATCAAAAGTCAGTGCACCCAAGTCATCTCCCTCTTCGATGAATCTAGTAATATGGCCGTGGAAGTTGCCATGTTTATCATTGTTGGTGTGGGCAATGAATACCGTTTTATCGAACGGGCTTATTTCCACATCTTCTGGTCGGTCAGTAGGTGTTCCGCCAACAAGAAGAGCTGCTTCATGGCAGTGAACAGTCACATCGGCCTGTGTTTGGAATTTCTTTAAAAGATCTGCATTCCCCTTGACAGCTTTCTGCACATTTTCGATAGTTAATGGCACCCATTTTCCGCTGCCCATATTGGCCACATAAAGTGTCCCTTCTTCAAGAAGGTCTGCGTTGGCTTTCCCGCGGGATTTTACATATTTATTTTTGCTGATGAACTTATACACGCATGCATCTTTCTTATCATCACCCATATAAACCACAGCCCGATTGTCATTGGTCAGGCCGACTGCTGCATTTTCATGGTTGAAGCGACCAAGGGCGGTGTGCTTGCGTGGCTTGAAATTAGGATCAAACGGATCAATTTCCACAATCCAGCCATAATGTGTTTCATTTAATCCTGCATCCTTTGAGGTTGATTCGAAATTCTCCTCAGCTGATAAAACCGTACCCCACAATGTCATGCCCCCAGAACAATTGGCAAAAGTCCCCTGTACATTCGTTGCACCGCCCACTGCTTTTGAACCTTTAGCAGGACCTGTAAGCTGGAACGGAGTCAAGCCTGTAATACGGCGCGCATATTTGGAATCCGTGTCCATTTTCCAGGTACCTTCTTTATCACGGTATACCTCGATAATCGATCCTCCCTGGTTATATAGCATTTTCTGAATTTGCGCTGCCGTATACTTGCCATTTGCCGGCCTTATACCATGAACAAAAAGATCGCTTGAATATTCATGATTCACCCATAAGAGGCCACGCTTGTCCTTATCAATTGGAAAATATAATGTAAAGTCATTGTTAAACCCGAATGTATCGCCTTTTTTGTTAATGACATCTCCATAGGCTGCCACAACATCGTATTTGTATCCACGCGGCAAAACAAGGTCGTCTTTATCTGTCGGGCCAATCGGCTTAAAATTCAAACCAGAGATTTTCTTCTGGAATCCGAATAAATGGGAGGCTGCCTCAACACCCTTAGCTTCCGCTTTTGGAACCATTGCCCCCAAACCTGTCGAAGCTACTGTCAAAGCTCCCACACCTGTACCCACATATGTTAAAAACTTGCGGCGATTCAATTCAGTCATCCTAAGCACCTCTTCATATTATTTAATAATGTTTGCATCGTATTTATGTATCAAGCCCAAGTACAATACTAAAAGATGAATATTAAGAGAATGCTAAGAAATAACCTGAAAATTGTAAAAGAAGTTTAAAGATTGTAAAATCAAGAAAATCTGAAGCACCTCGCCCACCCCTAAGAACCGCAACTAGACATGCTTGTGACCCTGAGGGGGCAGGCGCTGGGCGAAACAGTTATCCGCCTCAAAAAATAATACCTATCATATCTCTACAAAAAAAATGCCCGGCTTCAGCCGGACATCTCTTATCTTCTATTAAGATACTTTTTCTTCCTGCGGCTTGTATTCTTCTTCCCAATACTCCGCATTTTTAATGCCAAGCTTCTTGGAATTGAATACTGGATCAAGCCCTTGTTTCTTCTGGGCTTCGTAATCTTTGAGGGCAATCAGGGCCGGTTTTCTCAATATCACGATGGCAATTAAGTTCAGCCAAACCATCAGCCCCAACCCAACGTCTCCAAGTGCCCACGCAAGGCCTGCTGTTTTAACAGCACCATAGAATGTTGCAGCAAGCAAGACAACTTTCAGTATAAAAATAGCCAGCTTACTGTTCTTGCCATTAATTAAGTAAGCTACATTTGTTTCAGCTATATAATAGTAAGCCATAATTGTTGTAAAAGCGAAGAAGAACAGAGAAACAGCAACAAATCCGGCACCAAAACCAGGAAGTGCAGATTCAACTGCAGCCTGTGTGAAACCAGGGCCGGCTTCCACTCCAGGAAGATTTTCTACAATTGGAGTCTTTCCATCAGCGCCAACTGTATTGAACATGCCTGTAAATAGAATCATGAAAGCAGTTGCGGAACATACGAATAGTGTATCAATGTATACAGAGAATGCCTGCACAAGACCTTGCTTTGCCGGATGGGAAACCTCAGCAGCTGCAGCAGCATGCGGGCCTGTACCCTGACCTGCTTCGTTTGAATAGATACCACGCTTAACTCCCCACGCGATCGCGCTTCCTATAATTCCGCCAAACATGGAATCTGCACCAAAGGCACTGCTGAAAATTAACGAAATAACACCAGGCAGTTCGCCAATGTTCATGCCAATAATAATTAAAGCTACTAAAATATAACCCACAGCCATAAATGGTACAGCATATTGAGCCACATTAGCAATACGCTTAACACCGCCGAAAATAATCAGCGCAAGTAAAGCGATAATGACAAGGCCTGTTACTGTTTTATCAATGCCAAACGCATTTTCCATTCCAAGAGCGATCGAGTTTGACTGGATGCCAGGCATTAAAAGTGCCATTGCCAGCAATGCAGATATAGCGAAAAGGACGGCAAACCATTTAATTCCGATTCCCTTTTCAATATAATAGGCCGGACCGCCTCGGTATAGCCCGTCTTTTTTCACTTTGTAAATCTGTGCCAGCGTTGATTCAACAAATGCACTGCCTGCTCCGATAAAAGCGATGGTCCACATCCAGAATACAGCACCAGGTCCACCCATTGCGATGGCAGTGGCAGTACCTGCGATGTTACCAGTTCCTACACGGCCGGAAAGAGCAATAGATAAGGCCTGGAAAGATGAAACGCCCGCTGCGGAACTTTTCCCTTTAAACATGAGCAGTACCATATCCTTGACATGGCGGATCTGTAAAAATCGAGTTAAGACAGAGAAGAATAAACCTATTGCCAAACAGGTGTAAATAACAGGTGTACTCCATAAAATGCCGTTTAGCTGATTAACAAAAGCTTCCAAACAACTTCCCCCTTTTTAATATATATTCTGAATCTTTTTCCTATTAGGAATTATAGAATAAATACTGTTATAAGACAATGTTTTTTTCACGGACTCTGGTAAAAATGTCATAGAAAAAACGATTGTCCTATAAAAAAGCTGTTTTTATCATCGTTAACAGGCTATATAAAAACTAGAGTGATAGCATAACTCTTCCTCTTTTTTGAAATTTTTAGTATTATATATTTAGGGAAACGAAATGTTTGCCGGAAAGAAGTGTTTCTATGATAAAACAGACGAAAAGAAATTTAATGATCATGTGGTTTGCCAATTTCTTTGTAGCAGGCAGCATGACGATGGTGCTTCCCTTTATTTCGTTATATATAGAAAGTTTTGGCGACCACTCACCAACCTATGTACAGCATTGGTCAGGGTGGACATTTGCGATCACATTTGTGACTGCATTTCTTTTTTCACCTGTATGGGGAAGAATCGGGGACCTTTTTGGGCGCAGGAAAATATTGATACTGTCCGGAATCGGGATGGGCATATCCATATTCCTGATGGGGTATGTGACAAACGTCTGGCAGCTGTTTTTTCTCAGGCTGTTTACGGGGGTTTTTACCGGCTTCATCGGAATGTCCCAGGCGTTTATTTCCACGCAGACTCCGAAGGAAATTGCCGGCAGGGTGATGGGGACACTGCAGACCGGAAGCATTACAGGTTCATTGATGGGCCCGCTTCTCGGCGGAGTCCTAGCTGATTTATTCGGATTTTCAGATACCTTTAAATGGACCTCCATCGCCATCTTTATTTCTGCCTTTCTGGTCTTTTTTACAAAAGAACACAAAGTTCAAACAAAAAAGGGCGAGAAAACACGTTATTCAAGCAAGGCAGTCATCCAGCATATTACCGGCAATCCCGTCCTGCTGACAGTTATGCTGATTTCAACGCTTGTTCAAATCGCACACTTCAGCATCCAGCCTATATTATCTTTATATGTCAGTGAATTGCATGGACCGGAAAATCTGGCGTTCTTTGCGGGAATTGCCTTTTCGGCTGCAGGGCTTGGCAATCTGCTGATGGCCAGGCAATGGGGGAAAATCGGGGACCAGCATGGATATATAAAAACATTGGTTATTCTCCTCTTCCTCGCAGGCGTGTTTTATCTGCCGGGAGGATTTGTCTCAAACATGTGGCAGCTTGTTCTTGTTCGCTTTGCGCTTGGAATAACTATCGGCGGCATCATCCCTGTCCGGATCGCTTATATCCGCCAGGAAGCCCCGGTTGCCATGCAAGGTGAGGTGCTTGGCTACAACACTAGCCTCCGCTTTTTCGGCAACATCATCGGACCGGTCATCGGCGGTTTGATCTCCGGCTATCTGGGTTTTTCCGCAGTGTTCGTAGTCACAAGCTTACTCCTCATCCTGAGCGGGCTGATTCTGCTCGGAGCGATGAACCGCCATCCCAAGCTTGCGAAGGATTCTTATTCATAACTTTAAAAGCTGCCCTAAAGTGTGGCAGCTTTTTTCCTTATTCTTTAAAATGGCATACGCCCAGCTTATTGCCGTCAGGATCTTCAAACTCAAACCACTTTACCGTTCCATCATCCTGGATTGGACCTGCTTTCACCTTATGCCCTGCCAGATGCTGATGTGCTTCATCAATTTCGGAAACATAAAAGTTAAATGGCAAATGGGAGGAAGGAATTACTTTTTCAGAACGGACAAGTGTTAAAGGTGTTTCCCCGACTTCCAAAGCTGCATACCCTCCCCGGTCATCCCTCCATCTTACCGGGAAACCAAGCACTGTGCTGTACCAATCAATGGCTTTTCCAAAATCAGTTACCTGCAGAAAGACTGTATCGATTCTTGTAAACATTTCAGCCTCCATAAAAGGGATTTTAAATGGACAATATTCAACAACTTCTTACAAAAACCTCCTAAAAAAAATAAAAAGCCAGCGTTTCCGCTGACTTTAATCTATTTTTTCGCTGCGTTGCATGCGATATGGACAGCATCCCAGACACCCGCAAAAGGCGGGGCATAACAAAGATCCACCATGCCAAGTTCTTCTGCTGCCATATGATTATGGATGGCAACGGCAAATACATCGATTCGCAGGACCACCCCTTTATTGCCGATGGCGTGGGCTCCGAGGATTCGGTTTGTTCCTTTTTCACAGATCAGCTTGATCCAGATAGGGGTCTGATTCGGGTAATAGCCCGGATGATCTGTGGCTTTCACAAATTCAGTTGTATAGCTGACGCCAAGCTTTTTTGCATCCTCCTCGGAAAGTCCCGTTCTTCCGAGCTCCATATTAAAAATTTTAATCGCGGCGCTTCCCAGAGTTCCCACATATTTTTCATGGCTCCCGGCTATATTGGCCCCAGCCAGGCGGCCGCATTTATTCGCGTTTGTTCCTAACGGGATATAATCATTTTCTTCAAGCACTTTGTGATAAACCTGAGAGCAGTCCCCCGCTGCAAAAACACCTTCAATATTTGTCCGCATTTCACGGTCAATGATGATAGCTCCATTTTCCGCCAGCTCTATACCCGAACCTTCCAGAAACTTTGTAGCGGGTTTTACACCTACAGCAACAAGAACTAAATCTGCTTTATAAGTTCCTTTATCGGTTTTGACACTCTCCACTTTTCCATTGCCGCTGAAGCTCTCTACCTTTTCTCCCAGGTTAAGTTCTACACCATGATCACGAATTTCTTTTTCAGCGATATCTGTTATTTCCTTATCGAAAGGAGCTAGGATTCTCTCCCCCATTTCAATGACACGAACATTTTTGCCAAGGGTTTTCATTGCTTCGACCACTTCGATTCCAATATAGCCTCCGCCGACAATGACCACATCTTTCACTTCTGATTTGCGGGAAATTTCTTTTAATACCATCCCATCTTCCATTGTTTTAAGCACCTGAACATTCTCAAGATCGGCTCCAGGAAATGGAGGCATGATGGGAAACGTGCCTGTACCGATCATCAGCTTATCGTATGTATCCGTAAACATTTCTCCTGAGGCAAGGTCTTTAACAGTTACCTCCTTCTTGTGTGTATCCACTTTTAATACTTCATGCTGAAGATGTGTTTTGATGTTCCTCTCAGAAAATTGCTCCTGTGTTCTTGCGATCATTTTCCGGTAATCATCATTTTCTCCTGATATATAATAAGGAAGACCGCAGGCACCGTAAGATAAAAATTGGCCTTTTTCGTAGACGGAAATTTCAGCTTTTTCGTCCATTCTCCTTAATTTCGATGCGGCAGACATACTCGCAGCCACCCCGCCAATGACCAGCAGTTTCATCGGAATCTCTCCTCACGTTTCAATAAGTTATTCAAGATAGGTTTCGTTAAAAGGTTGAAATTATACAATATTGCTTTACCCTAGCAGCTATTCCCTTTTGGCTATTTTAAAACGTTTTTCAAGACTTCTTCTGTTACTTTTTGAACAATGCTTTCAATCATTTCTTCCTGCAGGCCGGGGGCTGTCCGGATTTTTTTATCAATGCCAGGAACCGGTATTCCGCCTGTTTTAATGCCCATTTTCTCACGGATTGAGATCAGCTCTGCAATTTGTCCTGTACTTAGTTCGTTTGACTTGTGCATGATGTGATCGGAATACATCAGCATGAGTGCATAGTGTTCCAGGGATTCCATTCGAAAATAGGCCTCTGTGATGTCCCTGCCCCAGGTTAGGGCGCCATGGTTGGCAAGAAGAACAGCATTGTAATCCCTGCAGTATGGGGCAATTGAATCAGGAACTTCCTGTGTGCCCGGTGTGGCATACTGGGCAACCGGCACTTTGCCAAGCAGGACTATCGCTTCCGGTGATACAGGTTTTTCCAGGCTGATTCCGGCTATGGCAAACGAAGTGGTGACAGGCGGATGAGCATGGACAACTGCCTTTGCTTCAGGGTTTTCCTGATACACTCTGAGGTGCATCTTTACTTCGGATGAAGGTTTCAGATTGCCCTCAAGCACATTGCCTGAAAGGTCCATTTTGACCATCATTTCAGGGTTCATAAATCCTTTGCTTACTCCGGTTGGTGTTGTCCATAGTTCATGGTCGCCCACCTTAATGGAGATATTTCCGTCATTTGCTGCAACGAAGCTTTTATTGTACACTCTTTTGCCGATTTCGCAGATCAGTTCCTTTGCTTCCCGATCGCTTATATATGTATATTGAACAGCCATGGCTGTCAGCTCCCTTCCTATTCATATCCACTCCTTATTGTATATTCAAAAGTGATTTGCATCAGCAATTTTTATAAGTTTTCATCTTTCGCTAAAATATGATCATTTCCGCGGAAATATTTTGTAATTTGCGCTAATTCATTCTACTTAAAAGAAAACCGCCCGATCAGAGGATCGGACGGTTTTTCGGGGTATGATGCTGCTTGCTTATTTCACGCGTGGATATCCAAAGCCTGATGCATAGTCATCACCAGCTGCTGCTCCGTATCCGCCTTTAATGTCATATTGCTTGGCACGGTTTTGAAGCTCGGTGCGAAGCTGAGTATGGCTCATGGATGGGCTGGATGACCAAATTTTTGCTGCAAGACCAGCTACGTGAGGTGTAGCCATAGATGTTCCGCTGATCGTGTTATAGCCTCCGTTATACCAAGTAGACTCAATGCTTGCTCCCGGTGCAGACACTTCCACGTCTTTTTCCTGAATGACATAATCACCGTCAGTGTTAGGGTTTCCTCGGGACGAGAAGTTGGCTACACGGTATGTACCGTTTTGCTGAACGTTTTCAAGGGCTGCAACCGCAATCGCATTCTTTAATGCTCCAGGATAGCCGATTGTATTAGCGCTGTAGCCGGAGTTTCCTGCTGCAGCAACAACAAGGACACCTTTGCTGTAGGCATAATCAACCGCACTGCTGATTAATGAATCTTTTCCGCTTGAACCAAGTGACATATTGATGACCACTTTTGATCCTGTTCGGGATGCTTCGTCCGCAACGTGGCGGATTGCTGCTGCTATATCATCTGAGTAGCCTGAACCATTATCGCCAAGAACTTTGTACGCCCATAATTTCGCCTGAGGCGCGACTCCATAAATTCCCTGGCCGTCGTATCCCCCATGTGCTAAAACCGTCCCAGCTACATGTGTACCATGTCCCTGACGATCAGTACATGAGCCATTTACAATCGGGCTGGATTGAGTGAAATCCTTACATTGCTCTGCAGAGCCTTCGAGGTCGATATGACTTGTATAAACGCCTGTATCAAGAACAGCAACCTTAATGCCGCTTCCGCCTGATGTACTCGTAATGCTGCTGTTATTATAGATGGAAGCAATTCCCCATGGTGTCTGATCACTAGGGTATCCTGCTGCCTGAATAGAAACAGAATCCTTCTTGGACGCTTCCGTTCTGGCAGTTTCAAGAGTAACTTCGCTTACCTTTTCAATCTTTAAGTTCTTATTTTTCAGCAGTGCCTGATATTGCTTTGCATTGACTTCTGCAGTCATGCCATCGCTGCCAAAATCCCAGCGCTTGTCTACCTGTGAATTTACAGAAGCTTTAGCGTTTGACGGTCCCTGGATCAATACCCGGTAGGTTTCGTTTTGAGTCTCTGGCTCCTTTGCAAATGCCCCCGCTGTGAAAACTGATAAACCCATAGTCATACTTAGAAGTGCTGCTCCTAATGCCCTTTTTTTCTTCATCCTTTTTCTCCTCTCGATTCTTTATTTTTCCTGTCGTTTCTTGTTGTAATTAAAGTATATTTAAAATATTCAGACTCTAACAATATGCTAAATTATTTAATTATCAGACTTTGGAATCAGGCACAGAAACATAGTTTCTCAAAAAGTATCAGGCATTTTGGAGGGTTTACAAATAGTTTCTACTATTCACACGTTGTTTTCTCCGTAAATTTTCTATAAATAAAAGAATTCCCCCAAATAAAATAGTACCTTTGGTTGATGCAAAGAGTTAAATTACACTCCAATTTCATCTAATTCAGGGATATTTTCCTAGTTAAACGCTTTAAAGATATGAAGAATAGAAGTGTATTCATGAAAATGCCTCCTGACCACTTGGCCAGGAGGCGGTATTCTTCCTATTTAAACATTTTAGACAGACTTTCAGTGAACGGTGCATAAGCTATGCCGTTCTCCGTTATTATGCCTGTGATCAGTTCATGATCTGTTACATCGAATGCGGGATTATAGGTTTTCACGCCTTCCGGCGCCATCGTCTTTTCATACCATTTAGAAGTAATCTCTTCTGAATCTCTTAATTCAATATGGATATCTTCCCCTGTTTTGCATGCGAGATCGATTGTTGACAGCGGGGCACAAACATAGAAAGGTATATTATAATGTTTTGCGAGAATCGCAACGCCCGATGTTCCAATCTTATTGGCTGCATCCCCATTGGCTGCCACACGGTCACAGCCGACAAGTACCGCTTGAACCTTGCCTTCTTTCATGACAATGCTGGCCATATTATCGCAGATCAGCGTAACATCGACACCTGCTTCCCCGAGCTCCCATGCAGTCAGGCGGGCCCCCTGCAGAAGCGGGCGGGTTTCATCGGCGTATACTTTAAAATCATATCCCTTTTCCTGCCCTAAATAAATCGGAGCAAGAGCTGTCCCATATTTAGCGGTCGCAATTGTACCGGCATTACAGTGCGTCAGAATGCCCCATCCAGGCTCAAGAACGGAAAGCGCGTGCTGTCCAATCGACTCGCAAACCTTTTCATCCTCAGCGCGTATTTTTTCTGCTTCCACTTTCAGTGCCTGCTTTATTTCAACTGCAGCTTTGCCTTCTTCCTTCTGGAAACGGGCTTCCATGCGGTCGAGCGCCCAAAACAGATTGACTGCAGTTGGCCGTGATGATGCCAGATATTCCTTCGCCTTTTGAAAATCCAGATAAAGTTCTTCATAGCTTACTGCCGCTGATTGCTTTGCGCCCAAATAGACACCGTAAGCCGCGGCTATTCCAATAGCAGGTGCACCTCGGACCTTCAAATGATAGATTGCATCCCATATATCCTTTAATTCTTTCAAATGCAAATAGTTCTTTTCATTCGGCAGAACTGTTTGATCTAATAGAATGAGCGTGTCGTTTTCATCGTCCAATCTGACCGACTGGATGACATCCACTGGTTTTCCCATCGTGCTGCCTCCTTTAGAATCTTTTTTCACAGTCTTTTAGAATATGTACAAAATCCTCACCTGTTTGAAAAGATTCCCTATCCATAATAAACATTTTTCCGGCTGCCAGACAAATCTTTTCCGCTGCAGCTCTGCTGTTGTATGCTTCAATGGAAGTAATATCCTTTACAGATGCCAGCCCAATAATCCTCCTGCACAGTTCAAGTCCCGTAACAGCTGCTGTGTCACGCAGGACTGTATCCAGATAATATTCTTTAAACCCCTCATAACGGGCTGTTTGCTCTGTTGCTTTTTCATCCCATGCCTGCATGAATTTCTTTTTGAACAAGTCGATAATATCTACCATTGTATTTTCGAGATATTCCAGCTGAACCTGTCTTTCTTCACCATCTGCCATTGTATATTTAGCGTTCACATAGGCAAAAATCAGGTTGGCAATCACGTTTCCGACATCGTATCCGGCTGGGCCGCAGAATGCGAATTCGGGATCAATGATTTTAGTAGAATCTTCTTTTACAAAAATCGAGCCAGTGTGCAGATCACCATGCAGCAGGGACTGGGCATGGGTCATAAACTCGAATTTAAGCTTTGCAGTTTCAAGCTGAAGCCTGGAATCTTCCCAAATTTCCTTTTTGACAAATTCCCTGGTACCTTCAAACACTTCATTTCTCGGACAATCGTAAAACGGTTCGGTGAAGACGAGGTCCTCTGAAATTTCACACAATTCCGGGTTGATGAATTTTTGGACCAGCTCTTTCTTTTCTTTATGCCCCATTACGACATCGGAAGTAAGCAATAGGGTATTTACCAGGAAAGTTGAGATATGGTCAGCAAACAGCGGGAATTTTTCATGCTGCATTAAGGCTGTTCTCATAATAGTGTAATCAGACAGATCCTCCATAGCGGTACAGTTCATTATGGGATCGTAGCTGAAAACTTTTGGCACAAAACCTGGGGCAAGTTTATTTTGCAGATCAAGAATCTCGTATTCAATGCGGTTACGGTCAGGAGACAGCTTAAATTCATCAGAGATTCTGGCAACAGGTCCAGCCTGCTTGATAATCAGAGACTTATTGTGTTTATGGTCAGACAGCTTGAACACATAGTTTAAATTGCCATCGCCAATTTCCCTGCAGTCCAATTCGGCATCTGGAGCAAAATAATTCAGTCTGGATTTGGCATATTCAATGGCTTCCTGTTCAGTCATTGTAAAATAGGCGGAT
Organism: Cytobacillus oceanisediminis; assembly: GCF_004366035.1. Lineage (GTDB taxonomy): Bacteria > Bacillota > Bacilli > Bacillales > Cytobacillaceae > Cytobacillus > Cytobacillus oceanisediminis_C. Next base: position 179,997 of record NZ_SOEE01000006.1, on the reverse strand, counting down.
GTAAAAACAGTCATGCAAAAGCCTCCAATACGAATCTTTTTGATAGTATCTATGATTTTGTGAATTTAATATATTTGAAAATATCTAAATACTATCATGTGAGTGGGGGTTCGACAATATTTTTTTGTATAAAAAGAAGCTGCTTCAGCAGCTTTAACCAATTCATTTATTTAATACTTCTAATTGCCTGCAGCACGTTTGAATATACTTCAAGGGATGATAAGTCGATGCCAAGGGTAACTGCTTTCTTGGCTAAATCCGGTCTGACACCTGTGGCAATGGTGTTGACACCGATCAGAAGAAGGATATTCCGGATATCAAAAATGTGCTTGGCGATTTCAATATCTATATTTACCGTGCCGGAAAAGTCGATAATTAAGGTTTCAATTCCCAGCTGGCTTACGCGCGGGACTGTTTTCTCAATAATGATTTGCGCTCTGTCGTAGTCTATGCTGCCGATCAACGGTAGAATGGCAATGCTGTCCTGAATCGGTACAATGGCAGCAGACAGTTCATTTACCTGGTATTGCGTCTCCTTTAATTGTTCCTCCGAGTGCCGTTCAAAAGCAAATACGGTTTCATTAATGCTGATGTCGAGTATGTAGTTTACTTTTTTCACAATTGAAATAACTTCATCCGCTGTTAACTCAAATTCCATTCCTATATTACGTAATCTATCAGTAAAAACAATGCGGGTGTCCGGATATCGGGTGACAATATCGGAAATTTTTCCTCCAATGGAGGCAGCCCGTTCGCCGTTTCCTTTACTCCACTCGACCAGTCCTTCAGGAACCCGATCTTCGCTGTTCGCAATCATGGCTCCCAGATAATTTATAAACTCAACATACATCGAAACGGCCGCATCAATTTCCTGTTTGGGAATTTCGAAACCAAACCGGCTTACGATTTCTGCAACAATCTCTTCGGATAATACCTCCGCATTTTGAGTAAGATACGCTGAAACTTTTTGAATAGGCTCCATCTGTATGTATATCCCCCCTCTTATGTCTTGCTTCGATTATATCCTACTATATCTTCAAAATGACAGAATGGGAAATAAATAGGAGAATCTCCTCAAGAGGAAGAGTCATTATCTATGGTTTTAAAGCCAATCCTCATAATCCTCTTCCACTATATCGCTGATCAGCAGAGATTCAAACCTTCTGTAAAGCTCCTGGATGTCGGGATTGCTGTTAATCAGCGGCAGCTTGTTTTGATAGTCTTCTACCGACTTAAAAAAACTGATTTCTGTCCACTTTGTCTCATCTATCATGTTTTTTAACATTTTTGTATGAACATCGATGTACTTCCGGTAGATTTGACCGGCTTTCTGCTGGATCAGCAGCAGTTCCTGTTCGTTTTCGGGTCGGATATGATATTGATAGAGTTTTATATGCATGGCAGCTCCTTTAGTTACTGGCGTTTTGGCGAAGTTTGGGATGTTATTTAGCGATTTTTTGTGTTTATAGGCGAAATCCAATTTTTGAGTGACATTCAGATAAAAAGATGCTAGCCCGCATCAGTTTTTCAACCTCCCAGCTTCTTGTAGAAGCCCAAAGCCTCTATTAAAAACTCCCTTTCATACCCTGTCTTATCATGAATCCTGGCTGCCCATTCTTCAATAGTATCCATAGGGGCGTCATGATACAGGCCTTCTGTTGTACTGAGGAAGCTTTTCCAATTATAAAATTCCCAATGGGCGGTTTCGTTTTTATAGAGAATCCGCTGTTCCAGCAATGCCTTTGGATAAATAGTGTTTTGAGATCGCTCAGCTGCTGCCAGGAAAATGTTCATGTCTGCCGCATCCGTATCATAACTCTGCCGAGATATTTTCCCGTTCGGCCGGTGATAGGCAATTACCAGCTGTCCGTCTTCAGATGAGACCTGAACATCTGCTGCCGGGAAAAATCCGCTTACTTTTTCAGGCGTAAAGTCTCTTGCCTCTTGATCAATTAATATGGGCTGCAGCCATTGGTCGCCCAGGTCACATAGAAAGCGGCGCCCCTCTTCATCCACTGCCACCACTGCCGCATGGGCTGAAGGTGTTTTCAATTCGTGGCCAACCGGATAGGCATGGATTCCAGCCTGCTTAAAATCATGAAGGAGCCAGATCGCCAGGTCAAAACAGTTTCCGGTAACGCCATACTGAGCATGGTGCTCCTTCATTAAGGAAACCTCCCGCTGCTTTTTAATGCCGGCTTTATTGTAAAACCATGCTTTTGTCAGGGTCTCCATTGGAAAGCAATCAAATTTTTTCCAAACTGACAAAATCGAATGGGGTGCGTTCAACAAAATCATCCTTTCATATAAATTCCTTTTTACTATTCTTTTTCTATTGTAAAATTCCTCTTCCTTTTGTTTGAACTGCGATGTATGATAGAGTATTTTCAGAAGAATGTATTTAAAGGAGGCTTCGTTATGGCCAAGTACAGAGGATACATAGGAACATACACAAAGGGTGAAAGTGAAGGGATTTATTCATTCGTTCTGGATGCAGAAGCAGGCAGAATTTCCAATGTGAAAACGGCAGCGAAACTGGATAACCCCACTTATTTAACAATCAGCCAGGATAATCAACTTTTATACTCGGTTGCTAAGGAAGGCGAATCCGGCGGAGTAGCTGCATATCGTTTGGACATCAGCAGCGGTTCACTTGAGAAAATCAATAGCCAGGTGGCAGAGGGCTCTCCCCCTTGCCATGTCAGTGTGGATTCATCCGCACGAAATGTTTTCAGTGCAAACTACCATAAAGGGACTGTGGAGTCCTACTTAACAAATGAAGACGGCTCTCTAAACCCTGCTGTTTCGGTCATTGAACATAGTGGTTCCGGTCCTGACAGCAGGCAGGAAAAACCCCATACTCACTATGCAGGACTTACTCCCGACGAAAAGTATTTAGTTGCAGTTGACCTGGGAACGGATCAGGTGATTACGTATGAAGTGAATGATGGAATTCTGAAGGAAAAATGCATCCTGTCTGTAAAGCCTGGAAGCGGTCCTAGACACCTTGTGTTCCATCCAAATGGAAGGTACGCCTATGTGATGACTGAGTTTAGTTCAGAAGTTCTTTTGCTTCAGTATCATGCGGATGGAAGCTTAGTTCAAAAGCAGGCCATTTCAACGATTCCGGAAGGTTTTACGGAAAATAACCAGGGAAGCGCCATTCATATTGCTTCAGACGGCCGCTTCATTTATGCCGGCAACCGCGGACACGACAGCATTGCGGTGTTCTCCGTCAATCCGGATAATGGAGAGCTTGCCTTTGTGGAACATACCTCCACAGAAGGAAACTGGCCGCGCGACTTTGTGCTGGATCCAACCGAAAAATTTGTGATTGGTTCCAACCAGAATTCCAGCAATATTGTTTTGTATTCCCGTGATGAGAATACCGGGAAGCTTTCATTACTTCAATCTGATGTTATGGTTCCGGATCCGGTTTGTGTGAAGTTTTTACATGTGTAAGTAAAGCGGAAGAGACTTGCCCACCCCGACACCCCGAGGGGGCAGGCTCTGTAGCTGGACAGGAAGAAACAGGGTGAGACACTGCTTTTCGCAGAATCTCACCCTGTTTTTATACACTAATTTTAAAAGCAATCTTCCCCCATTGTTCCGCGTTTTCGAGTCTGTCAAAAGCTTGCTCGAAATCTTCCAGCGGAAGCGCCTGATCCAATACCGGCCTGATTTGATGCTTTTCAATAAACTGGAGCATTTCATGGTATTCCTCCGCGCTGCCCATTGTTGAGCCAAGCAGGTTTTGCTGGGCATAAAATAGGCTGCGGAGATTTAGTTCCAGCTGATCTCCTGTGGAGGAGCCAAATGTTACTATGGTGCCGCCATTACGCAGGATTTCGAGCGATTTATTGAATGTCGCGGGGCCAACTGATTCAATGACAAGATCCACCTTCTCCCCGCCAAGCACTCCATTCCAGTCTTCTCTGCTGTTCAGGGCTTTATCCGCACCGAGTTCAAGTGCTCTCTGACATTTTTCCTCCGAACGGGAAGCTGCGTAAACGGTTGCTCCCGCTGCTTTTGCGAATTGCATTAAGAAAGTTGCAACGCCCCCTCCAATACCAGGAATGAACACCTTCATGCCTGACTGAAGCTTTCCTCTTGTGAACAATGCTCTGTAGGCGGTTAGTGCTGCCAGGGATAGAACGCCCGCTTCCTCCCAGGTTAAATACGCCGGCTTGGGTGCCGCGTTTTCAGCCGGAATGATGATATATTCGGCAAATGTGCCATGAAATGGCAAGCCGATGATTTCAAAGCCTGCCGGAGGTGCATCACTCTTTTCCTTCCAGCCCAGTCCGGGATTGATGAGAACTTCATCGCCTGGCTTTACATCTGTAACCCCTTCTCCGACTGCGTCAATGATTCCCGCCCCGTCTGAACCGATGACAAGCGCTGGATCTTCTGGCTTGTGGCGATTCAGGACAAATAAATCACGATGGTTCAAGCCTGCCGTTTTTAATTTCACCCTGACCTCGCCTTTACCCGGATCGGACTTTTCCAGTTCACCATAAGATAATCCGGCGCCGCCAGTTTTTCCTTCATGAATGATCGCTTTCATTTCCTCCACCTGCTTTTCTTTAAAAATTTCGTCTATTCTATCATAGCTTGAAAGTGCCAGGAGGAAAAAGCGATTTGCCTGCTTTGCAGAGCTAAGCCTTAGTTTCACAAATTTTCTTGTGCCTGCTTGAAGAACTAATCCGTCTGTGATTTTTAAGAGCATCTGAACATCGCCGAAAATTGTTTTTTAATTGGACATTTTCTCTTTGCCCTCCAGGCCTTCAAGGAGCTGCATCAGGATGACCACCTGCTTTTTTTTTGGAAATGCTTCCTGCAGATGGCGTCCCATCAGGACATTAAAGTGCCGATTATTGCCGCCAAGCTCGATATCGCTTTCGAGTACCCCCGAGTCATAGCCCTTTGAATCTGTGGGTAGAAAAATTCGTGGACAGGCGCTCTGAAAAGTCATTGCGTTCCAGCAGCAGGCGGGCAACTGTAATGCTGGCAGACAATCGGATAACGACTTCGAACTGGAGGTCCGATAGCCATGCTGAGTTATAGTGAAGATCGACCTTATCCATGTCCAGCTCTTTGCTGAATTGCTCAAAGTATGGCATTATGCTTCACCTCTTCATCGGTGAGCTGGTTTCGGACTCCCGATTTGCCTGTCGGGTCGCCCATTTTTCCGGTGAAATCCCCAATAATCAGCTGGATGATATGTCCGTTCTCCTCGAACTGTTTTAATTTATTCAGCACAACCTATGGACATCCGGGTGCAGAAGAGGGTCTGATCTGGACCCAGCTTAATGTTTAAAGGCTGGTTTTGAATAATGGATTTGGCTATTTTATTCTTTAGCTCCGCTTCAGGCAGAACTCCTGGACACCGGCGGTAAACCTCCAGCTGCCTCTCTGTTTCGAGTTTTTGCTGGGCTGTTAATTTTCCATGTTCCCCATCCTTCCTGTTATCGGAATACAAAAAACCACGCCCCTAAAGTAAGGGACGTGGCAAACGCGGTACCACCCTTTTTGAAGACTGCTCTTCCACTCGGGGGATTAACGGACCGTGCCGTTCCCTGCTGCTCCTGTTCACAGAGAAGTTCAAGAAGGTAATTCACTGTTATCGATGTGCTGGTTTTCACCGGGCATCAGCTCTCTAAAACAGGGAGATAAGCAGCTGCTTATTTCTTTCATTACGTTAAAATTTGAAATTTTCATTATTTTAGCGGAATGGAAGGCACTGTTCAAGTGTATTTTCGCAAGCAATATTAAATGAAGGTTTTTTGGAAGGAATTTCAACCATAATACTATATAAAAACCAGGAACATGCAATGCCCCTGGTCCATGGTTATTTCGTTAAAATAATCGGTCCTTCTTTTGTGATGACAATGGTATGTTCACATTGGGCGACATGGCTTTTGTTAGGTGTAACGAACGTCCAGCCGTCGCTCATTTCCCTTACTTCTTCATCTCCGCTTGAAATAAAAGGCTCGAAGGCGACAACCATGCCTTCTCTTAACAGCTGTTTATCCCATGGATCAAAATAGTTCAGGATATGGTCCGGCTTTTCATGAAGGGAGCGGCCGATACCGTGTCCAGTCAGATTCATGATAACGTTGAATCCATTGTTTTTAGCAACTTTGTGAACTGTCTTTCCGACAAGGCTCAGCTTGCCGCCCGGCTTTAATTTTTTTACTCCTTCATCGAATGCCTCCTGAGCCGCATTACATAATTTTTGCAGCTTCTCGTCTTCACCAACGACAAATGATAGGCCAGTGTCTGCGAAGAAGCCATCCTTTGATCCTGAAACATCAATATTTACAAGATCGCCCTCTTTAATCACTCGGCTTCCCGGAATGCCATGGGCCACCTCTTCATTCACGCTTATGCATGTGAAGCCTGGAAAATCGTATTCTCCTTTAGGGCCTGAAATCGCTCCGTGCTTTTCAAAAAGCTCTCCGGCAAAGTCATCAAGTTCCTTCGTTGTTACTCCCGGCTTTGTACTTTCAATCATCGCATCGCGAATCTCCGCGACAATTATGCCGATTTCCTTCAATTTTGCTAATTCTTCCTCATTTTTTACAATCATAAGAATCCTGCCTTTTCTTTTGTTGTTATTTCTCTATTATAATCTAAATGTGGCACGCTTAATAAGATTTCGCCTTTTCACTTGCTAAAACCCTAATAATCAACAGGGAAGTGACAAGGCCTGTTAAGGAAAACAGCAAGACTTCAAGCAGATTTCCTCCTCCTTCATTTAATTTAGAAGGGCTGGGTGTTCTTCCTTCTCCACTCAGTATCTGTCCATAAAAATCCTCATTTCCTGATAAAATCCTGTCAGCCTGCACTTGAACCATTCCATTGGGACCGGCGACGGGAACTAGAAAGCGGGCTTCCTTTGTTTTCTCCAAAAATAACAGGAACTTGCCGCCCTCCTGCTGAAATTCCTCTGCCCAACCATTATCGTGACTATCAATGCCTGCCGTAATGATTTCTCCTGCTTCTCCTTTATATACCTTTTCGACTTGAAACTGTCTTCCATAAAAAATACCCTTGCTTGATTTTTGTTTACTTTTAAAATTATATGTTCCCAGCACAATCACTTGTGAGCGGAATTTGACCTTTTCAGGATTAAGTTCAATCCATTTTGATGCAAATGATGGTGAACTCCCTGCCAGCAAAAGCGCAAAAAGTATGAAGAACACCTTTCTCATTGAACTCTTCCCTTCAATCATACCTTTGATTGAACTATCTGCTCACGCATCGAATGCAGCACACGCTTATAATAGTAATCCTGGTGCGGGACAAAATCCGTTTTCCTTACATCTAAGGAGTTGGGGATTCTTATGCCATTATCCACCTGGAATCCTTCTGCCTCAATGAGCTCTGTTCCGCCAAACCACAATCCATAAAACTCCTCCAATGCAATCCGGTAAATCCCAGTAACCTCTTCAGGCTGCGGGCTAAACTCTTCTAAGGAATAATTGCTGTGATATAGGAAAACGTGGGCCAGTTCTTTGTCGATAAAATTTTCTTTCTCTGCGATGTAATCAATGACACCCAGTGGCACCAAGTCCGCAAAATTAACATAAATCCCCAGTTCTTCCTCCACTTCCCTCATGCCGTCCATGACAGATTCATGGCTTAAAAGGTGGCCAGCGGCAGTTATGTCCAAAAGTCCAGGGTAATCCTTCTTCTCCTTGCTGCGGTATTGAAAATAAATATAATCCTGATCTTTTTCCCTGCTGACGAACCAGCAATGAAATGTTTCATGCCAGTGGCCTTGTTTATGGACCTCCTCACGAGATGCGACACCGATTTGTTTTCGGTTATGATCAAATATATTCAGAAGTTCTGTCTCCAATTAAATGGCCCCCTTGATTATATAGCTATTGAATATTTCATGCGGGTCTGCCTGATATAAATCCCGATACCTCGCAATTTTCTCCTGCTCTGCATAATGCCTTGCCATTTTATAAGCAAAAGTATAGCCGGCAAATATCGGGATGCCCATCTCTTTATTGCCAAAACAGATTTTGCTTTTCAAAAATTCGTCTGCTGTATTCAGGTTTTGCCGGGCAATTTCCATATAGTTCTGCTCGATTTCCTCAGTAAATTCCTGCTTCCACCAGCGTTTATCCTTGTAAAGTGAAAGACTGAAATGCTCAGCGCCCCCCTCCATTTTGTACCAGTCCGCAAGAGTAAAGGTTCCCAATGTAAGATTGTAGATCGGATTTTCAGGGGAAGCATGATGGAGCTCATGGGCAAGCATATATTTTAAAAAGTCGGGGTCCGGCTGAGGAGGTATTGCAAGGAAAATGGTATCAGGACCTATTGTATAGCCATTTGTCCACAAAGATTGATCTACATTCTGAAACCATGGGAAAGGAAGGGCAGGCACGATTATTATGGTTAGGCTTTCAAAGTGAAGATGTCTCTCAGCTTCTCTGCACGTTTCTTCTGCGGTTGCTTTGATTTCCTCAGGATTCCAGCAGTATTTAAGAGCCTCAGCTTCTGGCAAAGCTGCAAATTTAAATAGCTGAAATCTTTTGGCCAGCTGTTCCCAGTTCTGCATCCAGGAATTGCTGCCGATCAAGGGACTGATTTGAGATTGAAGGAAGCCCTTTAGGTTTATCCGGTTTTCAATTAGTTCTTCTGGTGTAATTTGATTGAGGGTGTACTTCATAGAAAATCCTCCTTATTAGAGATAAGCAGAAGGGATACTCAGCTTCCGGCATCCCCTATCACTGCTTTCCTGATTGATTCTGATAATTCCGCTGTACCATCCCGGAAGATTTAATCATTCCGAATCTTTCATAATACTTCTGCATGGCAGGGTCGCACATGATGTCAATCATATAAATGCCGTCCAGCTCCTCCAGCATGCGGGTAACCAGCTTTTGTCCGATTCCCTGCTGCTGGTATTCAGGCAGTACTTCAAGCAGCGGAATGTAGGCTGATAGCACTCCATCGCTGATTGCTGTGATGAACCCAGCCACTGCATGTTTATCACGGTCAACGGCAAGCACGATTTTCGTGCTGTTTTTTAGAAGCATCAGATGTTTTTCAGGGGTCGGCGGATTTGGCCACCCATCAAAAAAACCTTCCAGCATTTCTGCTGATATTCCTTCTAGATCCTCAGCATATTCGATCATTTTATCAGCTCCATTTCTATCAGAAAGAAGCATCAAAGAGATTCTCCTGCCCCTTTAATACAATAAATTTTCGACAATTATGCAGGAAAAGCCTGTACATTTTTTTGAAAAATTCAAACGGGTCATTTTTCATTTACTCTTTAATCCATTAGAATAATGTTAACAAACTTGGTTAAAGGGGTTCTGAGGATGCTGGAACTGCTGATTACGATGCTGGAGCGGCTTGGAATCATTGTCACCATTGCGCTGATTCTGACAAGGTTCCGCTTTTTCAGAGAGATGATTTATGGCGAAAGATTAAAACGGCAGCAGGAGTATAAAGCCATTCTTTTTTTCGGCTTCTTTGGCATCATTGGAACCTATTCCGGGCTGGCCTTCAATACGGATACACTTCAGTTTAACCGCTGGGCATCCGAGCTTGCTTCAGATGAAGCCATTGCCAATTCCAGGGTGATCGGGGTCGTGCTTGCCGGATTGCTTGGCGGCCCTAAAGTAGGAATCGGCGCAGGAATTATAGCAGGATTCCATCGATTTACGCTTGGCGGCTTTACCGGAATTGCCTGCGGTTTGGCGTCCATAGTGGCGGGACTCCTTGCCGGCTTTTTCCGCCGGAAAAATGAACATGTGAAGCTATCATCAGCATTCTTCATCGGTGCTACCGCTGAAGCCGTGCAGATGCTGATTATTCTAGGTATGTCACGGCCTATAGAAAAAGCGATTGCGCTAGTCGAAATGATTGGAATTCCCATGATTATAGCAAATGGTCTTGGCAGTGCCTTATTTTTGCTGATTATAAAAAATGTCATTAACGAAGAAGAAAAAGCAGGAGCTTTTCATGCACAGAAAACACTTCGGATTGCTGACCAGACGCTTGCACACCTTCGTGAAGGCATTAATCATAATTCCGCTCTGGCAGTCTGCCTGATTTTACATAAGGAACTTCAGATGAAAGCAGTTGCAATCACCAATCACACCGAAATCCTTGCCCATGTCGGCCTTGGAAATGACCACCACCGTTCCGGAAGCCCTATCCAGACCCAGATAACGCGGGATGTCATTCAGAACGGGGAAATTATGGTTGCCAATGACCAGACCATTCACTGCCGGCAGGAAAACTGTCCTCTTGGCGCAGCCATTGTCGCTCCTTTAAAACTGCGCGGCGAAACCATCGGAACGCTGAAGTTTTACTTCACTTCGGAAAAAGAAATGACTAATCTCGTGATGGAGCTGATTTCCGGACTAAGTGTACTGCTCAGCAATCAGCTTGAGATCGCTGAGGCTGATAAAGCCTACCAGCTGGCAAAGGAAGCTGAGATTAAAGCGCTGCAGGCGCAAATATCACCGCATTTTTTATTTAATTCATTAAATACGATTATCTCCCTTGTGCGGATCGAGCCTTCCCAGGCAAGGAAATTGCTCGTTTCCTTATCTCATTTTCTGCGGCAAAACCTGACGGCCACGACAGTCAGCTGTACGACCCTTGAACAGGAGCTCAGACATGTAAAGGCCTATCTTTCAATTGAAGAAACCCGGTTTGTGGATCGGCTCGAAGTCATTTACGACATTGATGAAGATGCCCTTTTGGAAAGAATCCCGCCGCTCACTCTGCAGCCGATTGTGGAAAATGCCGTAAAGCATGGGATTAAGAACAAGGAACAGGACTGTATCATTATGATAAAAATTCAGAAACAGGACGGAATGACGATAGTAAAAGTGAAGGATAATGGACAGGGAATGAGCCGGGAAAGAGCCGAACAGCTCGGCAAGGAAACCCTGCAGTCAGAATCGGGCTCCGGACTTGCATTGTACAATGTAAATCGCCGGCTGACCATGATGTTTGGTGAGGAAGCTTCGCTGCAAATTGCCAGCACTCCAGGCATCGGCACTGACATTCATTTCGCCATTCCGCAAACGGAGGAAAAAACTGATGGAAAAAACGATCCGAACCTTAATCGCTGATGACGAACGATACAGCAGAGATGAATTAAAGCATTTACTGGAGGAATTTCCTGCGATCCAAGTTGTCGGCGAGGCTGAATCGGGCGAAGCAGCCGTAATGAAAGCCCTACAGCTTCAGCCTGACGTCGTTTTCCTTGATGTGGAGATGCCCAAGATGAACGGGATGGAAGCTGCCAAATCACTGCAGGAGCTGAAAAAAGTTCCGCTCATCATCTTTGCAACTGCCTATCCGCAATTTGCTGCTGAAGCCTTCCGCTATGAGGCAACCGATTATTTACTGAAGCCCTACGACGAGGAGCAGCTCGAACAGACCATCAGGCGAGTGGAAAAATTGATTGGTGCCAAAAAAGAAAACGACATCAGCAAGCCGGCCGGCAAGCTGGCTGTTGAGGAAGATGGGGAAATTCTCTACCTGGATCCCAAAGAAATCCTCTATATTTACCGGGATGAAAAGGTATCCCGGATCATAACCAGGACTAGTGAGCATGAAACCAAAACCCCGCTGAAAGATTTGGAGAGCCGGCTGCTTCCCTTCAGCTTTTTCCGGATTCATAAAAGCTATCTGGTGAATCTGGATTATGTCACACGACTCACTCCCTGGTTCAACGGGGCATACCAGCTTGAGATGGAAGGCCGGGAAGAACTTCTGTCTGTGAGCCGGAATTATGTGAAGGCACTGCGGGTGCGATTGGAATTGTGAAAGAGCATCGGAGACGATGCTTTTTTTGTTTTTTGAGGGGATTAAGCTTTTGAGGGAGATTGCGCTGATTTAGAGATTGATTGCGCTTTTTTAGGGGGACTTGCGCTTTGAGATCGGGTTTGTGCTCTTTTTACTGGGAATTGCGCCAAACTGGATGAGGATCGCGTTTTCCTTGATTGAAATTGTCCTCAAAAGCTGTAATTGCGCCGCTTCAAAGCTTAAGTGCGCCAAACTCCATGAGGATTGCGCTCTCCTGCTAGTTTTGGCCCTATTTAACCGGACTGCCGAATATAACGAATTTTCTATACATTCACACCCTTCGATGCATGTTAATCCCCCATCACTGCATTTTAATCTTTGTTTTTTACATGTTGGACACAAATTGTTCAAATTTCCTCCTCTTCTTATATAATTAATGTAAACGCATTCATAAAGGGGGATAATGATGATTACTTTTTTAGTCTGTATTGCACTTTTAATTATTGGTTATTTTACGTACGGCAAGTTTGTTGAAAAAGTATTCGGTGTGAAGGAGGCACGGACGACTCCGGCCTACACGCATGCTGACGGTGTGGACTATATCGCAATGAGCACACCAAAGAATTCGTTGATTCAGCTATTGAATATTGCTGGTACTGGTCCGATTTTCGGCCCTATCATGGGAGCGCTATACGGACCTGTAGCCTTTATCTGGATTGTGGTCGGCTGTATTTTTGCCGGTGCCGTTCATGATTATTTAACTGGAATGATTTCGATCCGCAACCGTGGCGCGCATTTGCCTGAGCTTGCGAGCAAGTTCCTCGGGAAAGTTATGAAGCATGTTGTGAACGCTTTCGCCGTTCTTCTTCTGTTATTGGTTGGTACGGTGTTTGTTACAACTCCGGCTGATCTGCTTTATGTTGTAATGGATCAAAAAATCTCACTAACTCTAATCATTGCTGCTATTTTCATCTATTATATTTTGGCGACTTTGCTGCCTGTTGATAAAATTATTGGCCGCCTGTACCCTTATTTTGGCGCATTGCTTTTAATCAGCGCACTTGGTGTAGGTATCGGTTTGGTTGCGACCGGAGCTGATATTCCGGAAATTTCACTGCAGAATTTCCACCCGGCTAACGCACCTATTTTCCCATTGCTGTTTTTCACTATCACTTGCGGTGCTCTTTCCGGGTTCCATGCAACACAGACACCGATTATTTCCCGTACAACCCAGAATGAGAATCAGGGACGCAAGATTTTCTATGGCATGATGATTGCAGAAGGTGTTATCGCCATGATCTGGGCGGCTGCCGCGATGAGCTTATTCGACGGCTATAATGGGTTAAGTGATTTCCTTGCTAACGGAGGTCCTGGTGCCGTGGTAAGCGAAGCTTCTACCTTGATGCTCGGGGCAATAGGCGGAACACTTGCGATTCTTGGTGTCGTGCTCCTTCCGATCACTTCCGGGGATACGGCTTTCCGAAGTGCACGTATGATTATTGCTGACTATATTAATTTCTCTCAGAAGAAAATATCAAGCCGTTTATGGATTGCTATCCCATTGTTTGCTCTTTCTTTGGCACTTACGCAAATCGACTTTAACATTCTATGGAGATACTTCAGCTGGGCTAACCAATCCACTGCGGTTATCGCGCTGTTTGTCGGTGCCATGTACTTGTATATCGCGAAGAAGAATTACTGGATCTCCCTTATACCTGGAACGTTCATGCTGTTAATGGTCCTAACGTATATCTTTAATGCGCAAATCGGGTTCGGTTTATCGATGAATGCTTCCTGGATTGGCGGAGCCATCGGTACAGTCATTCTTGTGGCACTATTCTTCTCCGCTGCTAAAAAGGCTCGGGCGAATAACCTGCCGCTGGAAGAGGATATTTCCGGCTGGAAGAAATCCGCTTAATGGGCTGCTGCAGCCCCAAATACCGTGAAACGGTAATTGAGGAAGAGAAGAAAGTAAACGAAAAAGGCACAGATTCTCTTCCTCTTCCTGCCAAGTTGATTTTTGGTGTAACATCTGTAATCGGGTTATTCTTCTATTTAACTTAGCAAAAGTGCACGTACATGCGTGCACTTTTCCAATTAACCTAAGGAGGCACTATAAAATGAGGATACTAGTTGTCGGAGCCGGAGCCATTGGCGGCTATTTTGGCGGAAGGCTTTTGGAAAAAGGCGAGGATGTTACGTTTTTGGTAAGGGAGAAAAGAAAGCAGCAGCTTGAGAAATACGGGCTTCTGGTGGAAAGTGTGCATGGGGATATGACGTTTCCTGAGCTGAAAACGATCCAGTCCGGAGAAAAGGCAGATGCATTCGATGTCATCCTGCTCTCTACAAAAGCCTATCATCTTGAGGGTGCTATAAAGGATATCCGTCCATACACAGGCGGTAATACCTTGATTCTTCCTCTCTTAAATGGAATTGCCCATGTGGATGAACTGACAGCCGCTTTTGGGGAAGCGAACGTTCTTGGCGGCCTTTGCTTTATTGAAACCACTCTTGGTGAAAATGGGGAAGTGATTCAAACAAGCCCGGTCCATGACTTTGTTTTTGGGGAACGATCCGGGGAAAAAACGGAGAGGATCCTGAAGCTTCAAGAAGCTTTTTCAGGTACAAAAGCAAACTTCCGCCTCTCCGAAAATATCGAACAGGAGATGTGGCATAAGTACCTGTTTATTTCCACACTTTCTGGCGTAACCTCCCTATTCCGCTCTCCAATTGGGCCGATCAGAGATCAGACATTCGGATTGAATTCGGTTAAAGAAGTTTTAAGAGAAGCATCTGCCATTATGAGGGACTTGGATGCTCCGCTGGCTGATGGGATTGAAGATGCCCAGGTGCAAAAAATAAAAGAAATGGGCTATGAAATGAAATCCTCCCTGCAGCGCGATATGGAAAAGCTGCAGGCAATCGAAGCTGATCATTTCTTTGGATATTTGCTGAAAAAAGCTGAGCTGCTGGATTTGGATGCTCCTATTATCGGTGCGATTTATGCTAACTTAAAAGTTTATGAAAAAAATAGTCTTTAAACAAAAATCCGAGCAGGACTCCCCGCTCGGATTTTTCATCTATTATTTTTTGCTGCTGTTTGTATTATAGTAGAATTTCGCTGTGATGGATCCATCGGCATTTTCTTTAATATCTGTTACATGGATTCCGGAATCAGCTGGCGTTGAGCTATTGCCCTTCCAGAAGTAGTAAGAACCGGTGTGAACATTTCCGGATACAGGTGTGATTTTCCCTCCAGTTTTGAAGAAATCACCTGCATCTCCGCGGTTTAGATTTTTCTCCAAGTCATACTTGCCATCAGCCTGAAGAACAGATAGGCCGTAGTGAGTTACAACTGTACCATCACTTGCTGTTTCAGACTGGTTATACTGGAAGCGTTTGTTCATCCAGTTTTCCACGTTATTCGGACGGAAGCCGGCAGTCTGGTACAGGTTGATGATGTTTTCATCTACATGCCATGCCATTAATCCTTTAGAATCGGCCCCCTGGCGGACTAAGCCCTTGTTGAATCCATCCTGCTGAACGTTTTCGAATAGGAAGTACTCTGTTCCGTTAGAGCCCGGCACTTCCATTTTGACGATGCCATTGTTTGCATCGGCTTTATTGATTGCCGGCAGTGTAATTTCCTGCATGCCGTCTTCAGGCTTCACTTCAATCGGATTTACCCATCCTAAGAAAATCTTAGAGAACGGATCAAAGTGAGTCGGAGAGTTTCCGGCATATGCAGCAGCATCCGGGTAGCGCATCCAGGAGCCGCCCGCCATCATCGAGTAATTTCCTACACCTTCAGAGCTGTAAACCGTATCATAGAAATCAGGCAATCCTAACGCATGTCCGAACTCATGGGCATAAACCCCTGTTTGTGCCGGGAATGGACCCGTTTTTGCTTCTTCTTTGTAAGTATTTGTAGCTGCATCAAAACCGGCAACGTTTCCGCCGATGCCCGGCTGGATATTGTAGTTGTTTACAATCACTCCATCGTAGGTCATATCTTCTGCAACGGTTTTATTAATCCAGGCATCTTCAGCCATTCCTTCTTCTGCTGGTGCCGGCTTCCCAGTTTCATAGTATTTGCCATAGTAAAGCGCACTAAGGATATTCCACTTATGAGACCAGAACTGCGCCGGGTCACGGCTGAATTCAGCTCCTGTACCTTCATGAATTACGAAGATATTAGGCACTTCTCCATCCTCGGCATACTTTGAGAAGTCAACCTGCTCGTCTGCCGCTTTCAGCAAATCACGGATGAATTCGCCTGTATGGGCATCCCCATTCACGTTGCCATTAACGTATGTACCGTTTTCAGCATATGTGCCTTCCTGATCCAAGTAGTATGATGCACCTTTTGGCATCTCTACCCAGACAAATTCAGTGTTTTCCTTGCGGACCAGGTTGGTTTTTCCATAGCTGGATTCTTTATAAGCGTTTTGCATCGTGCGGTCCTTTGGAACACTCTCACCATCATATTTCTGGAATTGAGGAAGCTCATAAGGATTATACTCTGTTCCAAAAATTAAATCCTCATAATACTCAGCTGGAACTTGTCCAGGCATATCACCGACCGGCTCATCACCATCCGGATACTTTGCGAGAAGAACCAGAACCGGTATATCCCCTGTTGCTTCCCTATACGCAACATGATTGTCACCAGGCTGCTGGAATTTTGCACCTGCCATGGCTGCTTTCTCAGCCGGATCCACTTTTGATAGATCAATCCCCAATTCCTTCGCCTTTGCAGCAAGCTCCGGCGATGCACCTACATGATGGGCAAGACTGATTTGATGCTTACTTTCCTGCTTGGCCTGAGTATCTGCCGGTCCCACTCCTGCAAAAACGGCACTTCCTGCTAAAGCAAGTGATAAAGCTGAAGTTGATAGAACTTTTAACAATTGACTCACTCCCTATAATCTATTTCTGTAATCTAAATAGTACAAAATATTCAGTATTTTCTAAATATGACCAAGGGATGGTTTGATAAGATTTCTCGTGGTATAAAAGACTTATTTTTCTGAAAAGTTACAGGTAAAAAGATTATTTCTCTGGGAAATTTCCTTTAACTGTTTAATGATTTATAATAGAGGGATATGTAGATAAAGGAGACTCTAACATGACTCATATAGAAGACAATGATCGAAAAAAAATCAGTCTAAAAGAAGCAATGAAACAGCAGCTTATGAATAAAAAACAAGAGCAGGCAGGCGGAAAGTTCAATAATACTCCGGTTAAATCGGCGAAAGCATTGAAAAGCCAGCAGACAAAGAAGACCAATAATCAGCGGAAACGGACGGGTGTGTAATGGAAGGGCAGAATCGCGCTGCAATCGCGCCTGGATTAAAAGTAAAAATTGTTCTTAAAAAGGATCAGCGGACAGGTGTGCTGACTGAAGGAGTCGTGAAAGACATTCTAACAAAGTCACCATCTCACCCGCACGGTATTAAAGTGAGACTTGAAGATGGACAGGTTGGTCGGGTAAAACAAATTTTACGTTAATAGGGATAGATCCTTTTCACTAGATTTGATTATACTGGGAGGAGACTATTGGTTACACTGATCAAGCCTTTACTAGTAAACATTACAATACTTTTTTCATTTACGTTTAACGGGAATTTGTTTTTTCCATATCAGACAAAGACCCCTCTTACTCTTAAACAAAAATTGATTTACGGACTTCTCGGCTCATTCGGAGCACTTTTGTGCATGTTTTATCCAATTGAAACGCTGGGGGAAACCCATTTTGATTTGCGCATGGTCGCAATCATGATCGTGACGCTGTATACAGGATGGCTTCCCGGATCTATTGTGATGCTAAGTACCGTCATTACCCGCTTTTTAATTGGCGGACAGTTCATTTATATTGGAATTTTGGTTTCCATTCTGGCATTTGTGATTACCCTTTCCCTAAGACGAGTGTTTCTTAATTCCAGCCATCGGGTGGTGACTGGTTCTTTCATTCTATTCTTTTATTTTTACTTATATATATCCATCATTTCTACAGCCGTCATTTTCCTGGATACATTCTTTTACCTGACTTACTTCGCAGCGTTTTACCTGACATTTATTGCTCTTATTTTTGTCATCGAAAATCTTTTCAGAACGAATAAACAGATCAGTGAAATGATGTATATGGATAAGCTGACAATGGTCGGCCAGCTGGCAGCTTCCATCGCACATGAAATCAGAAATCCTTTATCCACTGTGAGGGGCTTCATTCAATATTTGAGCCAGGATACGGCGGATGAAAGCTTAAAAAAGTTCTCCCCGCTCATTATTGAGGAATTGGATCGTACAAACAGCATCATTACGAACTATTTAAAAGTCTCAAAGCCCGAGCAATTCCATCTGGCTAATGTCCCCCTGCATGACGTGATTCAGGATTGCGTACTGCTCATGAGGCCGCTTGCTTCTTATTCCAATGTGGTGATTGAGTACGCGGATAAAGGGCCTTTTTATGTGCAGGGAGATGAACACCACCTAAAACAGGCCATCATGAATGTGATCAAGAATGGTATAGAATCAGTTCCGGAAAAGGGAAGGATTCAAATTTTCACCTCTGCAGATTATTTTCACAACACGGTTCATATAACCATTGCAGATAATGGCCGGGGCATGACATCCGAGCAATTAGAGAATATCGGACTGCCTTTTTATACAACAAAGACTAAGGGAACAGGCCTTGGCAGCATGGTTACGAACAAAATCATCCGTGAAATGCAAGGAACGATTGAATATGATAGTGATATTGGCAAGGGAACGACAGTGAAAATCATACTGCCCCTGCTGAGTGAATAAACAAAGAGAAATTTAAAAAAGAGTGCCTGAGTGCACTCTTTTTCTGTATTGCCTTTTAACCAAACCGGCCCTGAACGGCGGGCTGGTATTTTCTCATCGGACCTTTTGCCAGAACATCACGCATATAGAAATCCCCGGCAGGATTTGTTTTTTTCAGCAGTTCTAAGAGGTATGTAATATCATCCATGGCCCTATGCGTCTGGCTTTCTGCAATCTGATGGGACTGAAGGAGCGTCAGCAGCTTGCTGTCTGTATAACCGTATTCCTTCCATGGGACACTTCTCATCGTGCAATACCATTTTAATTCGTTGATGTCTTCAGGATACATCCGGTATAAAAAACTGCGGTCAAAGGATGCATTATGAGCGAAAACAGAATCGGCATGAAAGAAATATTTTTTTATTTTGATATCATCAAAGCTTTTACCGCTGACAGCTTCATAAGGAATTCCGTGGACCCTGAAAGCGCGGCTGTAATTATTTTTGGCCGATTTGCTAATGGGCTCCCGCAGGAATGCAGCTTTATCCTTAATATCAAGGATTTCCCCAGTATCCGCATGGTACGAAAACAGCTTTAATGCCAGTTCGATAATTTCATCGGAATTTGGTCCAAGACCCGTCGTCTCCACATCCAGCAGCAGCCCCATCTTTTCCTGGTTTCTCATGGCCAGCCTCCTCTATTCATTTTAAATTAAGCATATAATAGAGGAGTGCTGAATGCCAGCGGAACCACTATTAGATCTTTTTATCGTTCTTTAAGCGGTCCACATAATCGGCATGATAATTCTGATGCATATATTCGCGGTTTTTCATGGAATAGAAATATCCTGTGGAAAGAGACAGAAATGCGAACAGAAATCCTACCCCAAAGCCGAAGTTATAGTAGCCCATGACAATGCTGACAACGGTAGTGAGCAAAAGTACCAGCAATATATAAAACAAAATATTTTTGCCTTTCAAGGATGGTCCTCCCCTTATTTCAATACATTTTTTTAAAGAAACTGTCTTATTATTATACCAAATATGAAACAAAACTGCGGTTTTCTCCGTAAGAATAGTAAGGAGGTTTTTCCCATGATCGGACTTGTCATTACAAAGATTGCAGTGATCGCACTCTTCCTGATTCTCGGGTGGGCTGTAAGGTTCAAAAAGGCTTATTGGCTCATTTCGGGATTTGCTTCGCGGCCCGAAGAAGAGAAGGAAACATTAATAGAAAAAAGGTATCCGCAAAAAATTGGCAGCCTGCTCATCGGCACCGCTATCGGAATGCTTGTGCTCCTGCCTCTCTCGTTTACCGAATTCAGATTCGCAACCGAAGCGCAATTCGGCTTCATGCTGGTCATATTGCTTTGCGGACTCATCTACTTATCCAGATATGAAGTGCCGGCCAAAAGAAAACGCAGTTATATAATTGCCAGCATCCTCTTCATTGTAACGTTTGGCCCTATCGTTTATTTAACCGTCTCCAGTCAAAAAGGCTATGAAATGGCATTAGCAGAGGATTCTTTTGAAATCTCCGGTATGTACGGAGATGAATGGGATTATCGGGATATTAAGTCCGTACAATTATTGGAGGAGATGCCTGAAATAACCTGGAAACAAAATGGCATCGGCCTCCCAACCCTTGCACAGGGACATTTCAAAGTGACTGGCTATGGCAGCAGCCTATTATTCATCCAAAAAGACCATACGCCCATACTATACATTGAGGTCAAGGATGAGCAGATATTTGTTAACAGCAAAAATTCCGCAGTAACTCAGAGCTGGTATGAGGAGCTTAAAAAAGAAGCGGAATAACAAACGAAGCCGCCGGCAAAACATTTCCGTCGGCATTTAGTTGAAGATTTACTTAATCCAATCCATAATTGGATAATCATAGTAATTATTAGGAGGTGCTTCGAAAAGTGTCATATTTACTTCTGATCATAGGATTTGCCCTTTTGATCGCAGGGGCAAACTTCTTTGTGGATGGCGCTTCAAAAATTGCCGGGTTTCTCAAGATTTCTCCGCTGCTGGTCGGGCTGACAATTGTTGCGTTTGGAACAAGCTCGCCTGAAGCCACCGTCAGCATTCTGGCAGCACTGGATGGCAATGCCGATGTGGCTATTGGGAATGTCGTCGGCAGTAATATTTTTAACATCACACTGGTTGTCGGCATTACCGCCATGATTTTTCCCCTGAAAGTGGACAGCACCACCATCCGCAAGGAGATTCCATTTACTCTGCTTGCCACAGCAGCACTTATGATTTTCATTAGTGATACATATTTGGACTCTATCGGCAGCAATGTGGTTTCACGCAGTGATGGCCTTGTTTTGCTGCTGATTTTTGCTGTATTCATGTACTATTTATTTGAAGTGGCCCGGGAAAGCAGAAGCAGTACCCAGGCTGATCCTATTAAGACAAGTGCTGGCCAATGGACGAAGCAAAGTCTTTTGACGATTGCCGGATTGGCTGCCATTATTTTTGGCGGTAATTTGGTAGTCAGAAGCAGTACAGAGATTGCTTACTCTTTGGGAATGAGTGAAACATTGGTTGGCTTAACAATTGTTGCCATCGGGACTTCTCTGCCGGAACTGGTGACCTCTGTCGCCGCAGCCATAAAAAAAGAAAGTGAGATCGCTCTTGGAAATATTGTTGGGAGCAATATCTTTAATATTCTGTTTGTCCTCGGGGCTTCAGCTGCCATATCACCGCTCCCTGTAGACCCTAAAATATTCATCGATATTACGATTTTAATTTTAATCACATTTGTGCTCCTCATATTCTCAAGAAGCCACTATGCTGTAGGAAAATATGAGGGAGGCTTTCTCGCAGCCTCTTATATTATGTATTTGATTTATATCATTATGAGGAATTGATGCCAGCGCCGGTCCGATTGGGCCGGCGTTTCTTTTAAGCGGGGGTTGTTTCTGAAAAATACTGCTGCTTCCCCGGCTTCAGCAGCTGACGGCAGACATAAAGAGAAAGGATTAAATTCAGGACTGCTAAAATGACAATCGTATAGCGAAGCGGAAACAGATCTCCGAGAACACCGATTCCAAAGAGCAGGATAATCTGAGCAAAGCTTTGAATGACACCGATCACACTTGTCATTCTGCCCATAATTTCCACAGGCACATTATTCTGATAAAAGGTTTGGTATCCCGCACTTGAAAAAGCATTAAAAATACCCAGTACAGTAAATCCCATGACCACCAGCATAAAGGAATCTGCCATTGCATAAATCAGATAGCCCACTGCTGTCAAAAGCATGCCATAGCCCATGAGCTGTTTGATGCTAAGCAATTTTGAAACGATTGTGATAAAAAGAGCTCCCAGCGCAAAGCCAATCCCGCTGATGCTGACAAGGAAACTATAATCCGCTTCTGTCAGCCCCACAACATCCTGGATAAAAACAACCTCCTGGGAATCCATTGCGAGCGAGAACAAACCGAATGCCAGGAAACACCCGTAAACAGAAATGATAAAAACTTCTCTCCCAGCAAACGTGATAACCTGCTTCCAATCATCCCGGAGCGTTTCATAGGCTGATGTTTGTACCAAAGGGGGCTTTAAATCTTTATCCATATCCGGAAGCACCCAGATGATGACAGCCGAAAAGACAAAGGAAGCCGCATTTAAAAAAATGGCAGTTTCGATGGTTCCAATCAGAAATAATCCGCCTGCGATAGCTGGCCCCACGATAAAAGCGCCTGAGGTAACAAGACTGTTGATGGAGTTGAACCTTTTTCTGCTTTCAATCGGAACCAGCTTGGCTATATACGTTGCGGAAGCCGGCATAAATAGAGCCTTCGCCATACTGATTAGTAAGAGGACTGCATAAATAAAGCCAATGCTTCCGAGAAATGGTATCAGAGCTACACCCATGGCCCTGGCCAAGTCCGTCCAAATCATAATGCTCTTTTTATTTTTCCGATCTATCAAGCCTCCGCTCCATGAATTGGTTAAAACGGAAGTGAGTGGCCCTATGATCCATAATCCTGCAACAGCAGCAGCTGATCCGGTCATGTCATAGACAATCAAATTAATAGCAATCAGGTAAATGAAATCTCCCAATCTGGATATTCCAATCCCTGTCAGCAGGCAGGACGCCATTTTCCAATTAAATTGTTTCATAGATCACCTTTATATATTTAGAATTTTCCTAATTGTTAGTATAGCATAAGAAAAGCCCTGGAGAAGAATCTCCAGAGCGCCTATTTCTCAGCTGGCCGCTGATTTTTTTGGGTAAGGAACCTTACTGCCAACACTTCTTAACCCGGAAAAAAATCTTGCGGTGAAGATGATCGCGGCCAGAACGATAAAGATTCCGCTGACTGCGCCTGCCTGGTCGGACAGCACCCATTGCGGCAGGTGTTCCGCCCATCTTCTTGGTGCACTGATTCCGCCTGCATAAAGGAAAGAGCCCACAAGTCCCATAAAAAAGGCAAAATAGAGAGCAATGGTGAACGTATCGATCCCCCTGTGCTCCTGATTGCCTTCGGTCTTATTAAAATAGTACATAAACCCAATAATCATGGCGACTACACCCATTCCCATATACGTATGGAAATGGCCCGGAACCCATTTCGTGTTATGCATCACATGATTGACAACAATGGTGGCATCAATGATAGCCGGAATCGCTCCTGCCACCCATCCGAACATGGACAGGAAAAACAGGCTTGATGCAAAGTCCCATTGCATCCGCGAGCGATAGACAATCATCAGCGCTCCGTAGGCTGTAACGACCATAACGGGCAACCCGTTTGCATAGGAAAACACCTGCCCGATGATGAGCATCCATTTTGGCACCGCAAAGTCCATCAGTAAATGGTGCGTATAGATCATTAAGGTAAAGAGTGTCGAACAGTTCCACGCAATTAAAAAAACCTTGTTAGCTTTCCACGGCCGTTTTGTATATTCCGGGAGGACCTCATAGACGGCAATAACAGCCATATAGATGGTGCAATTCGCAAAGATATGGCCGAACGCATAGGTAAGATGCTTGGCAAGCAAGGGGTCCATCGTGACGGCCGGATTGATAATATTTACGAGGGATGCCGCCAGCACCGTGGCTCCTGCCAGCAGTGCAGTCGAATTGGTGATGATGACCATGGCTGTCGCCACGACAGCAGCAGGCGGACCATACCCTTTCTTCCCCCTGAAAATGATATCCCAACCGAGTGCCTTTCCAAGGCCCCCATAAACTGCTGTCAGCCTTGCAGCCAGGTACATATAAAGAATTAAAAAACCAATGCCAAGAACCAGCATGCCCGATAAGAAGAATACCGCCCCTGCCGCCCCATACATTTTGGCTGACTGAGCAGGAAGCGGAAATAAAAATGTCCAGCCATCGGAAAAGTCAAAGACAAAAATGGCGATAAGAACCATCGAGACTCCTGTTAAAAAAAGAACAAAATTTACAATGAGGATGGCAGGGTTCAGTTTTACGTATTTAGACAGGAAGTACCATAAAATGGCCGTTCCGCCCAATGCAGCAATGCCGACCATGCCTGTTCCGTGTGCAGTCATGATTTTATAAAACCACTGCGGCGTGATTCTGATCATTTCACCCTGATTCATCAGCATAATAACACCAAAGATCATCATAAGAATTAAGACAAGTGAAGTTACAGCCAGATACCAGACCACTGTTTTCTTGGCTAATGGGTGAATCGCTTCATTCATAAGAAGCTCCCCCTTCCGGTTCGACAACAATTTCCTTAACCATCACATGATGTCCGGCTGAACAGTATTCAAGGCATAATATTTGATAAGTTCCAGGTTCTTTAAAAGTATAATAAACTGTATTTGTATATCCAGGCATAGCCTGAGTTTGTGCGACAAGCTCCATATTCTCATTGTATAAGCCAAAACCATGGGTAACGTCCGAGGCCGTCACATCAAATTGGACTTTGTCCCCTGCTTTGAATGTTTCCTCACTCATCTCCCACGCATATTGGATTCCAGTTACCTGCACTACTTTCGCATCATTTAAGCCTTCCGCTTCGGCCTGATTGCTGTTGTACGGCAGCCTGCCAAGCGTCATGACAGTAGCAAAAGCCATAATGGCAATTAGCCCCAGAAAATAGAATTTCCTGATTTTATATCCTTTTTTCTGGATGGTGCTATACTCTCCGCTTCGCTTGGATTCACCGTAGACAAACGCAAATGCCAGCGCCAGCAGGAACACAAAGAAAACAGTCGCATACATGGCGATTTGCTGATACATTCATACCCCTCCAATAAAATTTTCAAATCCCCCCAAACCTTATTTTATGGAAACTCGCTATTTAATTCGGTGATATATGTCCTATTTGACTATTTTTTTGAAATTTTCCCGTAAAAAAAATGCCCTGGATCAGGACATTTTCTCTTCATTTGCCACTCCCCTTATTTGATTTAATTCCCTTCCTATCAGATTTGCTGATATCGGCGTTAGATTCATCTCTCTTGCCCATACAGACAGCTGGCCGATATGATGGATTTCATGGGCAATAACATGATTCAGGATATCTCCCTTTTTATATTGCCTCTCCTTCCATGGAGGTGTAACAAACTCATTGTATGGAACTGGCCATTCCTCCTGAAAAAAGCTTTCTAATTCCCTGCGGTATTCTTCAGATAGAGTGATTACTTTTTCCAATTGATCATAGTCAGAAAACAGCGGGTCTTTTACTTCCTTGCCCCGGATAACACAAATCCAGCTGTATTCTACATCCACGATATGAAAAAGGGTTTCCAGGATGCCTCCTATTCCTCCGGTCCGATTGACATTAAGCGCCTCGGCCGGGAGCTGCCGGCACCATTCAAACCATTCATCACGCACCTGCCAGTTATAGCGGAATAATGTTAACAAATCCTCTTACCTCCTTGTCCTGATACAATGGAAATTCTTCAGCATAAGAGAATTTCCTTTAAATTTCTTTTTCACCCGCATAATTACTTCAAATGTATTTAATCCTAAAGGAAGCGATATGTGAAGAAAGGGGATTGTATGTGAAGAAAAACTTAACGGTTTTCTATATATCGGTTGGCATTTTATTATTGCTTGTTTTATTCGGTGTTTTTGTCCCGGATTCGCTGGAAAGTGTGACAGCAAATGTACAGGCTTTTATCACCGATAAATTCGGCTGGTATTATTTAATTCTTGTATCATTTATCGTTATTGTTAATTTGTACTTTTTAATAAGTCCATTAGGCAGAATTAAGCTCGGGAAGCCGGATGACAAACCCGAATTTTCCCGCCCTACCTGGTTTGCGATGCTGTTCAGTGCTGGTATGGGGATCGGGCTTGTTTTCTGGGGTGCTGCTGAACCGATTTATCATTATGCAGTCGGGTCTCCAACAGGCGGGGAAGTAGGGACTGACCAGGCCATCAGGAATGCCATGAGGTACACTTATTTCCATTGGGGAATCCATGCATGGGCCATTTATGGTATCGTTGCGCTTGTTTTGGCTTACTTTATCTTCCGTCAAGGGGAGCCTGGTTTAATCAGTGCCACTTTGAAGCCGATTTTAGGTGACCATACACAGAAAGCTGCAGGGAAGGTCATTGATATACTTTCAGTTGTAGCGACTGTAATTGGCGTGGCAACAACACTTGGATTTGGTGCTGTGCAGATTAACGGAGGGCTGTCTTATCTTTTTGGCATACCGGTTAGCATTACAGTCCAGTTTATTATCGTGGCGATTGTTACAGTTCTTTTCATGATATCCGCCTGGTCGGGACTTGGAAAGGGCATCAAAATCTTGAGTAATGCCAATATGATTTTAGCAGTGGTTCTATTCCTGCTCACTTTTTTTCTGGGACCTTCTTTGTTCATCTTAAACCTGTTCACCAATACTCTCGGGTCTTATCTGCAAAATTTGCCTGGCATGAGCCTAAGAATTGCACCATTAAACCCAGAGGTCAGGGAATGGATTAATGGCTGGACGATATTTTACTGGGCCTGGTGGATTGCCTGGGCACCTTTCGTAGGGATTTTTATCGCACGCGTTTCAAAAGGAAGAACAATCCGGGAATTTGTATTTGGTGTCCTACTTGTACCATCTCTAATAGGCTTCTTATGGTTTTCCGCATTTGGTGGTACTGCCATAATGCAAGAGTATAATGGTGTTGCCAAAATTTCCGAATTAGCTACAGAGGAAGCATTATTTGGTGTATTTTCGAACTTGCCGATGGGAACGATCCTTTCAGTTATCGCCATTCTGCTCATTTGTACGTTTTTTATAACCTCTGCCGACTCCGGCACATATGTATTGGGAATGATGACGACAAATGGCTCACACCATCCTGGCAACAAGATAAAAATGGTCTGGGGAATATTGCTTGCTGCTATTTCATTGGTTCTGCTCTATTCCGGCGGGCTTCAAGCACTGCAGAACACAATGATTGCAGCAGCACTTCCTTTTTCCGTTATCATGGCTTTAATGACCTTCAGTCTGATCAAGGCCTTGCAGAAAGAAGCGAAGGAGCTTGGGATTGGAAAGATTCCGAAGAGGAAGGTTTAAAGAAAAGCGGAGGGAGACCGCCTATCGGCTTATGACGAAATAAAAACCTGCAGATATAGCGTCTGCAGGTTTTATTGCTGTTTATTTTACCGGAATCCAGATCTCTGAATAATAATCAGGATTGGACGCATTACCGGCAGAATAGACTTCCAGTTCCGGTGCAGCAGCATGCTCATAGCCGCTGGATGGAAACCATTCCGAGAAGATTTTTTTCCAGGTGTTTTGCATGGCATGCGGCATGGCCCCATGCACTTCGAATACCGCCCATTTAGAGGCCGGGACTTCCAGGCACTCGAAGCTGTCAGGCTTATCTCCTTTGAAGCTTGCCCCAATCCAATAATCCATGCTGTCAGGCTTTTTGCTGCGGTTATCGACACACACACCGAGAACCCCTTTAATTTCGCCATTATTCAGCATGAATAGCTTGTCAGCGGTCCCGTTACTATTTACTTCATCCCACATTTTCGGGATGCCGGCCAGATTCTCTTCATTGCACAATGAGAACTCCCTTTTGATTCCTGCTACTTGAAAAGCTTCTTTTTTGACAATTGCATATTGCATTGCTTCTGCCCCTTTCAGACTCACCTGGATTACCAGGCGGTTATATGATTTCAGCTTTCCGGAAAAGTTTCTTGCTTCAGTCGGGGTCATGCCATGCTGCCTGCGGAAAGCCTTAGTAAAAGCTTCGGGAGTGTCATAGCCGTATTTATAGGCAAGATCAATCACTTTGCGGTCTGTTCGGACCAGTTCCTGTGCTGCGAGGGTCAGTCTTCTTCCCCGTATATATTCGCCCACCGGCATATCAGTCAAAATGGCGAATGTACGCTGAAAATGAAATACGGAGGAGTTGGCTTCCTCCGCGGCTTTCCCGATGGAAAGATCCTCATCCAGCAAATGCTCCTCTATATAATCAATCGCCTTCTGCAGCGATACGATCCATGACATTACTGATCACTCCCTTGACTATATCCTACCGTTTTCTTTTTCTGCCTTCCTGTCATTTTTTGCTTTGTTTTGGCAGGTTGTTATTAAAGAATTCTTATTTTAGGAGGGGAATACCTGCATATTGGGGAAATTTTGATGCGGCTGCTGGCGGACGGAGCAGAATCAGGAAAAAACCGGCCGAAATGGGGTATTTATCGGCCAATTTTGCCGTTTCACCGGCCAAATTAGGAAGATACCGGCCAATGTGGGGCTTTTACCGGCCAAAATTTAAGACTTATCGGCCAAACTCAACGATGGCCGAACAATTTTCCGTTTATCGGTCACTTCATCAGCTTTATCGGTCATAATTTTAATTTATCGGTTACTATTCGATTTTATCGGTCAGTTTCCAGCTATATCGGTCAGTCCTTAATCTATCAAGGATTCAGAAAAAAAGCCAGCCGTCCGATAGCGGGCAGCTGGCATCAATTTTATATGGCACGTCCCCAATGACGGTGCATGGCAATGCTATTAATTAAATTCTCGCTTGCGGATGCATCGCCGCTTTTGATTTCGACGATTCCCATTTCCGATAGGGTTTGGGATTGCCCCAGCGTGTCCATTGCTTCTGCAGGCAGCAGTTCGGCTCCTTCGCCTCCAAACGCAATGGTTTTAAAATGCTTGTAAGCTTCGCTGACGAATTCCTTGGCCTGAGGCACCTTCTTCAGGGATTCAGCACTTTCTTTTCCTCCTGCTATATAGATAGCGTCATACATAACGGAGTGGGAGGTCAGGAATGTTTTCACTACTTCCAATTCTCCGCCGTCTCCTTTGATCATGCCCAGGTTTTTGCTGACAATCTCCGGCATGATCCCAGCACTTTTCAAAGCTTCCATTACGCTTTTGACTTCAGAATAGCTGAATCCATTTTCAGCGAGAATGGCGACTTTTCGGGTCTTAGGTGATTTGGCTGTATTCATTTGGCTTAATGCTGGTGAAGAGAGCGTCACTTTGGATTCATTCACTGCTTCCGGCACTTTTGCGCCAACTCCGCGGGCAATTTGCTCAGCCAGGAAGCTATCTACGTTGCTGAACATGTCGACAACCTGCTGCTTCACATCCTTGTTCTGCACCTTTCCGACTTCAAAGCGGAACGCCTCGATCATATGCTGTTTTTCCACTTCAGACATGCTGTTCCAGAACATTTTCGCCTGGCTGTAATGGTCCTTGAAGCTATCACTGCGCTGGCGTACCTTTCGTCCTTCAACCTTTTCCTGATAATGAACATAGCCTCCCTCTTCTGCTGTGGCAGGGCTTGGATCATTATTCTGCATCGAGTTTTTATGATAAGCAACCGGCCCCTTATTAATTGTCATGCGATGGTAGCCGTCATATTGATTATTATGGAACGGGCACACCGGACGATTGATAGGGAGCTCATGGAAGTTCGGACCGCCAAGGCGGATCAGCTGAGTGTCGGTATAAGAAAATAAACGTCCCTGCAGCAGCGGGTCATTTGAAAAGTCAATGCCAGGTACTACATGTCCAGGGTGGAAGGCGACCTGCTCTGTTTCAGCAAATACATTATCCTGGTTGCGGTTCAGGGTCATTTTCCCGATAATTTTAACCGGGACCATTTCCTCCGGCCATAACTTTGTCGCATCCAGAATATCAAAATCAAAGGAGAATTCATCTTCCTCCTCAATCATTTGAACACCGAGCTCAAATTCAGGGTAGTCCCCCATTTCGATGGATTCCCAAAGATCACGGCGATGGAAATCCGGATCCTTTCCGGCAAGTTTTTGGGCTTCATCAAAAACCAGGGAATGCGTGCCAAGAACAGGCTTCCAGTGAAATTTCACAAAACGTGCCTTGCCCAGCTCATTCACAAATCGGAACGTGTGAACGCCAAATCCCTCCATCATGCGGAAACTGCGCGGAATGGCACGGTCTGACATTGTCCACATGATCATATGGGCTGTTTCAGTATTGTTGGCGGCAAAATCCCAGAACGTATCATGGGCCGTTGAAGCCTGCGGCATTTCGTTATGCGGCTCCGGCTTGAATGAATGAACGAGATCCGGGAATTTGATGGCATCCTGAATGAAAAACACCGGAATATTATTGCCGACTAAGTCGTAGTTGCCCTCTTCCGTATAAAACTTCGTTGCAAATCCGCGGGCATCACGTACAGAGTCTGCCGAGCCGCGGGAGCCGGCAACAGTCGAGAAGCGAACAAAGACCGGGGTTTTGACAGATGGATCCTGCAGAAACTTTGCCCGGGTATATTCTGTCATGGGTTCATACACCTGGAAATAGCCATGTGCGCCAAAACCGCGGGCGTGGACAACCCGTTCAGGGATGCGCTCATGGTCAAAATGCGTCATTTTTTCCCTGAAGTGAAAGTCCTCCATCAAGGTCGGGCCACGGGAACCAGCTTTTAACGAATGCTCATCCTCCGAAACCTTGACTCCCTGATTCGTCGTAAGCTTCTTGCCTGTGTTATCCATGCGAAATTCTTCAAGCTGCTTGTCCTTGCTGTGCGCATTTACACCTTTGTTTTGCGGATCTTGTTTCATATGGTTTTCCTCCTTATATAAAGAAGCAATCGCTTCTGGGCTACGATGTAAACTATGTATCTATATGTTGAAATACCCCAGAACGAATGCGATAAACGGCAAAATAAAAGAAAGCAGCGGAAAACTGCTTTCTCTCAGGCTTGTGAGCTAATCTCTGTTTTAGGCTGATCTTCATCTCTCAGCAGCTGGATAAAGGTTCTTTTTTGCAGATGATACAGGATGAGCACCAGAATACATCCTCCGCATGCAGCCATCAGGATCCAGACAGGCATTTTTTCAAGCAGGATGCCAAAAAAGATAAAGCCGAGCGGTGTCATGGCACTTGCTCCTGTTTCAAGGAGTGACATGACCCTGCCCCGATAGGCATCAGGCGTGCCTTTTTGCAGTAAAACCATCACAGGGATATTGACCACCATGATAACTGATGATAACAGCAGGACCATACCAATTAAAAAAGGAAACATGATGCTGTTTGAAATGCCCATTAAGCCAGGAAAATTCGGGAGGCCAAGCAGAGCAATGATCAGGGACATGGCCATTATGCCCCCAAAGATGGTCACTTCTTTTCTCTTTACTTCAGGACGGGCAGAAAGAGCGACCGACATAATCAGCATCCCGACGGAAAAGGCTCCTTCAATAATGCCCAGCTGAAGGGAACTCATTTCCCGTACAGTCAGAACCAGATAAGGCATGGCAACGGGAAAAACCGCGAACCAAAAATTCAGCCAGATGCTAATGATAATGAGATTTTTTATGAATGGCTGATTTTTCACATATGAAACACCCATTCTCAGATCATAGATCATACTCTTTTCTTCTGGTCTTTCTTTTTTCTCTGCAAATAGATTGTATTGAATTAGTAAACTGGTGATGCCGGAGACTGTGAAGGCGATGATGTTGATAAGCATGAAGACTGATAAATGAAAGATGCCAAAGAAGACGCCCCCAAGAACGGGTCCCAAGATGGCGGATGATGAAGCTGCGGCCTGATTGAGTGACATCGCTTTTTGCAGAGTATCAGGACCGACCATGTTGTAAATCGCTGAAGTGACTGCCGCTGAATAAAAGGTATTCAAAATGCTTAGAACGGCTGTGGCTGTGTAGAGGAGCCAGATTTCCTGTGTGGCAAAAAGATACAGCAGCAAAATGGCAAGAAGCCAGACCGCACAGGCAAAATCGGAAATTATGATGATTTTTTTGCGGTCCCACCTGTCACTGAGCGCGCCCGCAACAGGGGAAAGCAGGATTCTTGGCAGCGCACTAAGAATGAGGGTTATGGCAAAGTTCAGGCTGGACCCTGTTTCTGCAAGGATATATAAGCCTATGGCAAAGCCGTAAATGGAGGAACCGAGCACCGCTGTCATTTTCCCTGTCAAAAACAGTGTTATATTTTTTTTGATCTGGGCTTCCATCTAATCTTCCTCCTCGGAATTAAGCAATTTGAAGCTGCAGGAGATTTCATATGAATTGCGCTTTATAGCTCCCTTTACGCTCTTTTCCATGTATTTAACCATTAGTTCATACAAATCGTCCTGAAATTCCTTTACTTCATCATCTGTGAGGGAGATGCTTATTCCCATAGAGCTGCTGGATCCTTTATCCTGCCCGTTCACTTCTTTCAAGTTGAATTGCGTCGCTTTTGAACGGTAATACTTTTCGATAATTCCCCTGTTTTCTTTCGTTTCCTCAATTTCCAGTATTTCGCCTTTATAAAGCTGCTGAATATGGTAATGAATGCTTCCTGCAGACTTTCCGAGCTCTTCAGCAACCTGTTTGGCTGTCATGGCTCTTTTAGCGAGGAGGTAAATAATTTTTATCCTTAACGGGCTGGATATCAGCTTCTGCTGTTCCAGATTGATCTCCATCGTTTTCTTGATTAAATACAAAGTGGCTTCACCCTTTCTAATTCATTTATTTATTCTGATTTT
Source organism: Cytobacillus oceanisediminis (assembly GCF_004366035.1). Classification (GTDB taxonomy): domain Bacteria; phylum Bacillota; class Bacilli; order Bacillales; family Cytobacillaceae; genus Cytobacillus; species Cytobacillus oceanisediminis_C. The sequence goes on along the minus strand of NZ_SOEE01000006.1, from coordinate 147,462 downwards.
ATTATATGTTCTAAAAATTTAGAATGATACATTTTTTTAAAATAAATAACAAAGACATATGCCTACAGGGATAAGATTGTTTTCGGCAAACCAAATTTCACTCGCATTGAAATAGTAATCTTTACCCTCGACAATTTCGTATTTTCTGACAATATTATATAAAAAAAGCAAATGAGTATTGTCATAAATAGTAAAACAATATAGAATTTTCTTATAACCTCACAAAGAGGCAGGTGAAACGGTGGAAATCACAAAGCATTTTTTCTTTAATCTATCGCTCTTGATTGTCATCTTGTTTATTGTGCTGGTATGGGCGGAAAAAAGCTCTAAATTCCGGTTTTCCAAAGGCTGCTCTTTTATATGGCTTTTGTTCATGATCTGGATATGTTTTCAATTTTCCTATCAGCCAAGCACGCATTACTTTTTTGATTTACGATTGATACCTGTCATCATCGGCGGTTTATATGCGGGAATCGGCCCCGCATTAGCCGGGGGTGTGATTTTGATGAGAAGTTTTTATGGAATAGAACCTGGGTTTTATTCTAATATTCTTTTATATTTGCCCCTTGGGATTATTCTTTGGAGGCTCTATCCCTGGTTTTGGAAGCAGGTGCCGCGAAAAAGGATTCGCCTTTCGATTATCATTACCCTGATTTTAAGTGTGCAGACTGTTGTTGTTATGGAACTATCGGTACCTCCTCAAAACCGGTTTGATGCCTGGTTTGCCTTCCTGGTGATTCCGCCACTGGGTGTCTTCATGATTTCATATGTATTTGAGTTTGCCAAAAGAAATCTGGATATCCGTGAAAATCTCGTACGGGCAGAAAAACTTGAAGCTGTGGAGCAAATGGGAGCTGCCATCTCACATGAAATCCGCAACCCACTGACGGCTGCAATCGGATTTGTGCAGCTGCTGCAGGAACAGCGGCTGCCGCCACGAAAAAGGGTCGAGTATTTGGGCATCGTGAAAGCCGAACTGGAATCGGCAGAACAGGTCATTCAAAATTATTTAACCTTTTCCAAGCCTTCCTTAGATAAAATCGAAGAAATTAATGTAAAAAAAGAACTAATTCAAGTCATGAATATATTAAAACCGACCGCCAACCAGAATTCCGTAGAGATCAATGCCCATTTTGCCCTTCTCGGATCGATTAAAGGTGATCGGCAAAAATTCCACCAATGTTTTCTGAATGTAATTAAAAATTCAATTGAGGCCATGCCGCGCGGCGGGCAATTATACATAGAAACACACTATAGCAGCAGCCAGATCACCATCGAAATAAAAGACACCGGTGTCGGCATGACGTCCGATCAGCTTCAGCGTTTAGGTGAACCCTACTATTCCACAAAAGGCTCCAAAGGGACCGGCCTTGGAATGATGGTCGTTTTCAGTATTGTAAGGGCCATGGATGGCAGTGTTCGCGTCAAAAGCGAAATCGGTAAAGGCACCGTTTTCAGGTTTACTTTTCCGAACTTTAAGTCGAAGATACATAATGAATAAAAAACAGCAGGGGCAGCCTGCTGTTTTTTTACTGCTTAACATGATTCTATCTGCTTCACTTCAAGATGCTTCGTGCAGTTATACAGCTCACAATCCCACTGGCTTTCTTTGATCAAAAGCTTTGTGATGGATGTGTTTTTCAGCGGGGAGGATAGATCCGTGTGCGGCACCAGTTCTCTTAAAAGATGGCGTATGAAGGAGCCGTGGCTTACGATCAGCACGTTTTCGCCCGGGTGCTTATCTGTAATTTCCTGGAGGAACTCAAGTCCTCTATTAATGATGTTTTCTTTCGGCTCAAAACCGAGGTCCATTTCCCGCCAGTCTTTGCCCCATTTTTCAAGACGCTCTGCTTCGGTTGTGCCTTCAATCATTCCGCCGCCGACTTCCCTTATTCGGGGATCGAGGTGAAGGGGAATGGAACCGATTTTCTCCTGGATGGCTTCTGCAGTCTGCTTTGCCCTCAGGAGATTGCTTGAGTAAATCACATCCCAGCTTTCTCCGCCAAGCCGTTCTGCCAGGCGTCCTGCCTCAGCCAAACCTTCTTCATGGAGAGGAATATCCGAGCTTCCCTGCGCCCGCCCCTCCTTATTCCAGGCTGTAATCCCGTGCCTGATCAATCCGATATTTGTCATCTATAACACGTCCTTTCTTTCACTTGCTTCGAATTCAATTAAAATAGGGATTTTGCTCTTGGAGGATCCAAATAGATGGACAGCTTTCGAAAAATAGAATCTCGCAATCTGCAAATGGAATAGCGGCTTCAGCAAATAGGCTTCACCCTCATCACCTGCCGAACCAGAAATATCCGCTCAGGACTAGGAAGCTGATCAAAAAGATAAAGCTCTTATGCCTTAGTGCGTTTTTTCCAGCCGGTTTTCTTACTCCGCCGAAAAAAAAATAAAAAGACCCGGCAGCAAAGATAAAATAGGCAGCTACTTGAAGAAACAATTCCATAAGATCCCCCCTATTATGTAAAAAGAGCGGTGCTTGCCGCTCCTGAAGCTAATCTACTTTTCTTATGCTTGTAAAAGGATACCAGACAAATTCGCTGACGCCGATAATCCGCTCCTTCTCAATAAATCCGAGTCCATTTCGGCTGTCCAGGCTGACAAGGCGGTTGTCGCCCATCACGAAATAGTGATCTTCCGGAACAGTGAGGGGGCCGAAGTCGCCGGTCAGTTTGTTGACAATTCCTTCTGCTGCTTTGCGATTTTCTGAGAGATAGTCTTCATCCCGCTGCTTGCCGTTTATATACAGGTGGTCATCTTTCATTTCCAGTTCATCGCCAGGGAATCCTATTAATCTTTTAACATAGTTTTTTTCTTCGCCCTTGATGATGACAATATCGCCTCTGTCCGGTTCTTCAAATTTATTTACGAATATTTTTTCTTCGTCATGAAGGGTAGGATCCATGGAGGCTCCTTCCACATAGTAAGGTGAAAAAAGGAAGACCCTGATCACCATAGCGATTCCAAAGGCAATCAGAATAGATTTCAGCCAGCTCGCTATTTCATGCTTATTCAATATGTTCCACCAAAGCTTTCTGCAGCCATATAGCGGTCTTTGATTAAGGTGCGGTGATGAAGTTCATGGCCGGCAATGATATAGGCGATGGCCCGGACGGTTACTTCCGTGCCGTTGGCATTCCCTCTCCTTAGCAGTGACTCATCATCCAGGCTTTTTAGTAAAGCAATCGTGTTTTGGCGTACATAGGACAGCTGCTCTACTAGTTCCCGGATGCTGAAACGGTTGAATTGCCCATTCTTCACATACTCATTATCATCATAGCCCGGCAGCTTGGCCAAATCCCCTCTTCCAATGCAAAGCAGGCGGTAGCTCATAATGCGTTCGGTATCTGTGATATGCCCGATAACTTCTTTAACGGTCCATTTTCCCGGAGCATAACGGAATTGAGCCTGATCCTCCTTCAGATCTTTTACCAGATTCATCGTTTCCTTTATTTGCTCATCGAGGATCTGCAGCAGGTCCCCTTCCGGTACGGAGCTGACATATTTCTCATAATAGGGTGCATATTCATTGGATTTAGGTTTCTTTAACATCGTGTTCCCTCCCATTCTGTTACCTTATTTTACTAAATTTCTATTTCCAGAGCCAATATTAGGTTTGAAATAGCTCGCCCCGGACTGCTTTTATATAGCGTTTTGCTGACCGCTGCACTGCAAGGTCTGCCTCTTTTTTTATTACTCTGTGAAACGCGTTGTAAAGCCGATCAAATGTTAGCGTTTTTATTTTGCCAGCCATTCGTTCTACCGTTTCAGCCGGAAGAGGAATGAGATTCGGGTAGCTGTACATGAAACTGACCCACCCACTGTCTGCGACAACCTGAATGATGTCGCCGGTGAGCAGAACGCCTATGCCATGATTCCCATTTTCCCAATGAAGGACAGCACCGCCTTTAAAATGGCCGCCAAGGCGGTGGATGACCAGGCCATCTTGAACTTTAAGCGTTTCTCCGCTCCAGAAAATAATGTGTTTACTGTCCTTCATCACCCATTCCCTATCGTCTTCGTGTATATAGATCGGCACATTGAATGTTTCCGCCCATTCCGCCTGAGCTGAATAGTAATGAGGATGTGACAGTGCGATAGCGTCTATTCCTCCCAGATCTTTTATCGTTTCAATCGTGGGCTCATCAAGATAGGTAATACAGTCCCACATCAGATTAAAACCGTTATGCTGAATAAGATAAGCTGTCTGGCCGATGGCAAACTCCGGCACTGTTTTCATGCTGTATAGGCTGGATTCCTCCTGCTGTATTTTATTTATATAAATTTGGCTTTCCGCCATTTCATGTAATGTTGTCCATTCCTGGCCGCGAGGGCCAACGTACTGGCGCTCTTCCATGCAGATCGGGCAGCTTTCAGGCTGATGGACCGAAAAAGGAAATTGTGTTCCGCACGTTTTGCATATATATTTTTCCATAAGAATTGCCTCCGTTTCTCATATTGGTTACATTACCCATTTTAATGCTGGAAACGTTATGCTAAATCGCCGTTCTGGCTGAAAATGGCTACAACTTTAGCCTGAAAACTTATACTTTAAGCCTAAGGTAAAAACCTCAAAGTCCAGCTTTTCATAATAGCCCGCTTTCTCCTCCTCAGCCATCAATTGTACATGCAGCCGTGCCTTCGAGCACTCTTCTGCCAGCCTTCGCACCATTTCCTTTCCGATGCCCTGGCTGCGATAAGCTGGATCAACGATTAATCCGCAAAGATAGGCGTTAATGACTCCGTCTGAAATAATGCGCCCTGTCCCGATCAGGCACTCTCTATCAAAGGCACCGATCACAAGCCAGCTCTGCTTCATCGCCTGATGCAGCTTTTCTTTCGGCAGCTTCAAAAATTCATTCCAGCCGTCCTTTTCATATAACTGAAATAATTGATCCTGATCCGGTATGGCAAATTCATATTTGATCATAAAAAATCTCCTTATCAATGGAATGATACTCTTATTCTGGCTTCAGGCGGAAAATCCTTTTTCTTAACGTTTTTCAAGCATCGATACACAGGCTTCCTCACTAGGTTCCGTATTCTCTGTTACAAACTCATATGTAGAAGAGCATTTTTCACAAAACTTAACGACATCCCCAAACCACTTCTTTTTACCATAGTAATAGATTATGTTCGGCTCATCTTTGAAAATGACATAATAATGGGCCTGGTAAAAATCATGATTGATGTCCATCTTAGGTATGTTATCGCTGTGCTCCTAAAAATCATTTTCGTCATAGCCTGTTCCATCCAGATGCTTCTTCACCTCATGGGTTATCAATTGATATTATTCAATAAATAAAGAAAAAGGACAGGGGAAGCCAGAAATAACAAGCCTGCAGTAATCACAGTAATTTTTTCATGACTCCCAGGTCATTTGTTTAGTGTAATTTTACACCACCAACAACTTAGGATGGTGATTTTTCTTTATGAAACTTTTTTGGCTGCCGCCCGTATTACATCATAACGAACTAATATTAGGAGAGATTCTTATGGGAAATATTTTTATTTTTTCACTGATTGCCGGACTGGCAATTTCTATCCTGCTGATTCCGTTCAGCTATAAACCGAAGACTAAGGCGAAGGAAAAGGAACGCAGGAAACTTGGGACCGGAATTATGGCCGGCACCGCCGCTGTGTCTGTGCTGCTTGTTTTTTCCGTGTATTATTTCACCAATCTGGACCGGAACTTGACCGGCCTATGGCTGTTTGCGGTTATCTCTTCATTAATTGGAGCTGTTCTTGCGACAGGCAGGGAACGAATGATCAAAACGGGTCTGTTTGCCATCAGTCTGATCGCAGGGATATTCTTTCTGACAGCTTTTCTATTCAATGCAGATGATAAATATGAAAGTGCCAAAATGAATGAAAAAACGGAGATTGAGGCGTTTGATGAAAAGGAAACACCAGCGAGCGTGCCGCCGCAGTTTGCGCGCAATAAGATGAAGAAGGCATTCGGGCAGGTTCCGAACACGAGCTATTATGAACTTGGCAGCCTGCAGATCCAGAAAGTCGATGGGAAATATGTTTATATTGCGCCTGTAGAGTTTTCGGGTTTTTTCAAATGGTGGAATGGGGATAAAACACCTGGTTATTTTACAATCAGCGCGACTGACTCCTCAGCCAATCCAAAGTTTGTGAAAAGCGATATGGTGTATACACCATCCTCTTATTTTAATAAAAATATTGAGCGTCATATCCGGATGCAGTATCCGCAGGCCATTTTTTACGGAGATGTGCAGCTGGAAGTGGATGACGACGGAAAGCCGTTTTATATCCGTTCATATGGAGAGTTTATTTCGGCGAGAAATGGCTTTGATGTTCAAGGAGTGGTCATGGTTGACCCGCTGAACGGACAGACGAAGTCCTATAAACTTGCGGATGTGCCGGCCTTTATTGATGGAGCTGTTTCCCCTGAAACGGTCAGTCTGCAGAACAGCTATTTCGGGAATTATGTCCACGGCTTCTGGAACAGCAAATTCGGAAAATCCGATGTAAGGCTTCCATCGGATGAAGGAACGGAAGCCAATGTGAGTCCGATTTTTGATGAAAATGGCGACATGTATTACTTTACAGATTTTACAAGTCCAAAAGAAGGCGTCGATTCAATGCTGGGCTATTCTCTGACAAATTCAAGGACGGGCGAAGCGACCTTCTTTACAGGTAATCTTGAGGACTCTTATATGGATTCCCAGGGCGCCCTCCAGATTATCGAGAAGAAATTCATCGAGAAAAAATGGAGCGGCGAAATGCCTGTTCTTTATAACTTCTACGGGGAAGCCAGCTGGCTGACACCTGTGCTTGATGCCAATGGATTCCTGCAGAACTACTTTATTGTATCAGCTGCCAATCCGGAAATATCTGTATATGGGACAACGCCAAATGAAGCATTGCGTTTATATAAAACCGCTTTGCAGCGAGGCGGAGGCACGGTAGACGGAAGCTCGAAAGCAGAGGAAAAACAGATGAGCGGAACTGTACTGCGGGTGTACAAGGAGAAATCCGGCGAATTCACAATCGTATCATTCCTGATGGAAAACCGCCAGAGCTACGTGGTTTCATCTGAAACCGTGCCGATGGCCATTTATCTTCAGGAAGGCGATCAGGCAGACGTTAACTACCTGGATACAGGTGAGGCATTCCTGCCAGTGAAGGAAATGACCATTAAAGGATTGGAATAGATCAAAAACACGATGAAGACATCCTTCATCGTGTTTTCTATTACTCTGCTATTATGTTCGCTGATTTAATGGCACTGGATAGCGTGGATTTGATGCTGACGTGATCAAATGACAAACCGAGCTGTACTGCGGTCTGGGCAATTTCCGGTCTTAAGCCGGAGATTGTTGTCTTTACGCCGATCAGGCTTAGCGCTTCTATCAGCTGGAAAAGCTGATGGGCTACCATGGTATCAATCATGACTACGCCTGAAAGGTCAAGGAACAGCTGGTTGACGCCTAATTTATTGCATTGCTGAAGTGTATTTTCTAGCATGGCTTTTGCGCGGGCCGTATCAATATCCCCAACAAGCGGCAGAAGTGCGATATCTTCTGTCAGAGAAATGACCGGGGAACTGAGTTCAAGGATTAAAGCCTGCTGAGCCTGCAGCCTCTTTTGGGAATGATTATTATACTCTTCCGTGAACCAGGTAACCACCTCACCAATGGTTCTAATAATCATCCTGCGCCATAAGGTAATTTGTTTTTCATCATATTGGCCCTGGTTAAATTCAACGAACTGCTCAAGCAAGTTCAAATATTGTTCCTGGGTGTTAAAGAACTCCTGCAGGATCATCTCCAGAGGCGTGCGGAGGTGTTCATCATCCTGCGCCACTTTGACAATCCAGCTTTCCAGCTCATGAAAGAAAGCGACTTCTTCTTTATGGAAGACTTCGGAGAACTGCTTGTGGAATTCGTAATTTTGCTTCTTTACTCGTTCAATTACAGCGGGGTCTTCTGAGGTATATATTCCGCCGCTCTCTTCTTTGTTCACATTTTTATACCATTCTTCTGTTAAGTCCCAGGTTTTTTCACGGAAAAATTGATATAGATCATGATTACGATGCATGCCTGTCTCCCCTAACCGAACTGCTATTTCAATATTATTATTTTAACCTATGAGAAATAAAGTGTCGATTTTAAGCCCTTAACTATTTTCCGCTAATTCCCTGCTGTTCGCATACTGATGGTCTGCCCCTTGTCTCGGAAGCATAATGCTTAAGGCGGATGCCAGAACAAGAAGTACGATGGACGCAATGAAAGAACTGTCATAACTCCCTGTCAGATCAAATATTACACCAGGGACGAAGGAACCAAGTGCAGAACCCAGCTGATGGCTCAAATAAATCCAGCCAATCACCGCTCCGGCGGAAAGATGGCTGAAATATTCCGCAGCCAGTTTCATGGTCGGCGCGACAGTGGCAAAATTGACAATCCCAAAGCTGATGGCAAACAGAATCAACAAATGGGATTGAGTGACGAAATAGCCAAACAGGGAAGCATCATTCACGATGATGAGCAGAAGAACAATGGTCAGGGCCCGAATTCCATAGAGAAAGGCAAGGATCCTTCTGCAATTCCACCTATCTGCGAGGAACCCGGAAACGACTGTGCCGAGAATATTAAAGCCGGCAAGCAGACTGACAGCGGCACCGGTAACGCCAGGCGTAAATCCGCAATACTGGGCAAAGGGAATAAGATGGGTATCCATCAGGCCTGTAGTGGTGACGCCGCAAACGAAAAACGGGAGCATGAGAAACAGGAATTCTTTTCGCTTTAAGAGCTGGAATATAGATAGCGTTCCTTTTGTCGCTTCCTTTTTCCCCTGCCTCTCCTTCGCATTATCACTCACTTTCACTCCATAAGCCTCGATATTTAGATCTGCCGGGTTCGAACGGATAAAGAGCAGAAGAAGCGGAAAAATGAATACAATCAGGAAGCAGCCGAGCACAATAACGGTTGTCTTCCAGCCCATCTGGTCAATTAGGAATAAGGACAGCGGCACAAGAATAAGCTGCCCTGCGGCTGTTCCTGCAGACATCAGTCCCATGGCCATTCCCTTTTTATCGGCAAACCAGGTCGCCACTGCCATCGTTCCCGCTACATTGGATGCACCTCCAAAACCAACCGAGGCGATTACACCATAAATGATAATCAGCTGAACAGCATTAGTAGTGAAAAAGGTCAGAAGTGTTGAAAAACCGATCACCAAAATGCTGCAGGACAGAATATAGCGGATGCCATATTTATCAATCAGCCTGCCAACATACGGCTGTGAAATGGCAAAAACAATATAGCTGACAAAGGCAACGAAGGATATGACACTGCGATTCGCGGAAAACTCATGCTCCCATGGCGCCATAAACGCCCCGAACGACAAGCGTACACCCTGTGCAGCCAGCAACGCCAAAAACGTCAATATTAAAATAATCCACGCATAATGAACCTTCAGGCGCTTCACGATGTGAACCTTCTTTCCGGTGATAGGCACCTATACAGGTTGCTTAAGTGGTATAGATGCCTGTCACTTTTTTAAGAATAATCATACCATACAATTTTTACAACTTTCTAAATTTTGCCTGTTTTTCGTGGTTATTCAACAATTATCCTTTCAATCAAACGTTTGATTGAAGGAACAGACATTCCTTCTTATACTTGATTTTTTCCCGGGAAATAGGTGCAGGAATTGTCGGAGCTTTGGAAGGTTTTCGACAATAAATAAAGGCCATTCCCTTGTTGGAAATGGCCTTTACCTTTTATACAGCCTGTTTTTGCTGTTCCTGCTTCATTAATTTCATTTCACTAATGGCTTTCTTAGCCTTATTTTCATCAAATTCATTCTCGCTTTTTGCTACAACCATCGTTGCGATTCCGTTTCCGATCAGGTTCACTATTGCTCTTCCTTCACTCATGAAGCGGTCTACACCAAGAAGAAGAGCCAATCCTTCAAGAGGAATAACCTGTAGGGCGGCAAGCGTCGATGCCAATACGATAAATCCGCTGCCTGTGACACCCGCGGCACCTTTTGAAGTCAGCATGAGCACTAAGAGAATGGTAACCTGCTGTCCGATTGTAAGATCCACTCCGAACACTTGTGCAAGGAAGACAACTGCCATGGACAGGTAGATGGATGTACCGTCCAGGTTAAAGGAGTAACCTGTTGGAATGACCAGACCCACAACCGATTTGGAGCAGCCAATGCGCTCCATTTTATCCATCATTCTCGGTAGCACTGATTCTGATGAACTTGTGCCTAATACGATTAAAATTTCATCTTTGATGAACTTCAGATAATTCCATAAGCTGAATCCGTACATTTTGCAGATAATATTTAAAACAACAAAGATAAATAAGAACATCGTCACGTACACGGAAATCATCAGTTTGCCAAGCGGAACAAGTGAGGCCAGTCCGAAATGCCCGATGGTATAAGCCATGGCTCCAAAGGCTCCAAGCGGGGCTGCCTTCATGACATAGCCGATGATTTTAAAGAAGACTAATGATAGCTTATCCAAAAATTCAATGACGATTTTGCCCTTTTCACCAAGTGCAGCCAAACCGACTCCAAATAAGATAGAGAAGAATAATACCTGCAGGATATCCCCTTTTGCGAAGGCATCCACCATGTTGGAAGGAACAATATGTGTAACAAACTCAATCCAATTGATGCCCTCTCCGCCATTGGCTGTATACTGTGAAACATCCCCTTTTTCCAATTCATTAAAGTTCAGTCCTGCACCTGGTTTTATGACATTAACGACGATCAGACCGATCATTAAAGCAAGTGTAGTAACAACCTCAAAATAGATGAACGCTTTGCCGCCAACCTTGCCGACTTTTTTCATATCACCCATTTTGGCGATTCCAAGGACGATGGTCAGGAAAATAATCGGGGCGATGACCATTTTGACTGCGCTGATGAAGGTGTCGCCTACCGGCTTCATTTCTTTTCCGACTTCCGGCCAAATCAGTCCGACCATAACACCGATAAAAATAGCCGTTAACACCTGAAAGGTTAAATTCTTATAAATCCGCTTCTTCTTCACTTTTATCTCATCTCCTTTTTTCTAACTATTCATTCTATTAGAAATGATAGCGTTTTCAGATAAAAGCGAGAAGTTTATGGTCATAACGGATGTTTTGTTCATTTTGGTCTCGGGATGTGATAACTAAACGATGACATACCGATTGACTGGCCTGCCCACTCCCCCGTACTGCACATCCAGCCGGATTGCACCGCCTTTTTCTAGATAATCGAGATAGCGGCGGGCGGTTACTCTGGCTATGCCGATGCCGTTGGCGACTTCTTCGGCAGAGCGGGGTTTGGTCTGCTGCTGCATGAAAGCAGTAATTTCATTCAAGGTGAATTCATTCAGCCCTTTTGGCAGAACATTTTCTTCTTTTTTCGCCTGCCTGGCATAAATAAGGGCATCGAGCTGATCCTGTGATAATGTGCCTGATTCCTTCAGGCTCTCCCTGTAATGGCGGTATTTTTCAAGAGCCTGCTGAATTCTGTTCAGCTTAAAAGGTTTAATGATATAATCTCTTGCGCCATTTTGAAGCATCAGCTTAATGGTTTCCTTATCCTTTGCAGCGGAAACGACGATGACATCAGAATCGAGGTGCTGCTTTCTGAATTCCTGCAGAGTTTGTATGCCATCTTTTTTTGGCATAAAAATATCCAAAATAACCAGGTCAGGCTTCAGTTTTTTCGCAAGGCTGATGCCTTCCTCCCCATTTCCGGCTGCCGCAATAATCTTAAATCCATCCACACTTGCAATGAATTCTCTATTAACTTCCTGGACCATTGGGTCATCTTCAATCAGCAGCACACTGATTTCTTCTTTAACCGCCATATGCTTCTCCCTCCGCTTCCATTGGAAAAGTGATCGTAAAGGAAGTTCTTTCATCCCGGCCAGTTGAAACCTCGATCACTCCTCCGCCTTTTTCTGTAATTTGTTTGACAAGGTAAAGCCCATAGCCTGTTCCGCCTGATTTATTGGCGGTAAATCCTTTTTCATATAGCTTCGGCAATATCGATTCTTCTATCCCGCTGCCGTTATCTTCCACCAGCACCGCACAAATCTCATCCGTCTGTTCAATGCTGATATCTATTTTTCGATCTTCACGTTCACTATGCTCAAAAGCCCCGAAAGCATTCTCAATCAGATTGCCCAGGAGCAAAACAAAGTCATGGTGATCCAGACGGTTTGGAAACTCCTCCAGATTACTGTTTGGGTCGATAACCACCGTGATGCCCAATTCCTTTCCGCGCCGCACCTTACTTAATAATAGGCCTGCAATGGCATCGTTCCTGATTTTATCGCTGAGGAAATTTGAGAGGTTTTCCTGCTCTCCAGATGCATCGAACGTCAGCTTTAAAGCTTTGTCTGCTTTCCCGAGCTGAATCAATCCGGCAATGGTGTGAAGCTTGTTCATATGTTCATGGTTCTGCACCCTCAGCGCCTCAACAAAGCTTTTTACACCGGTCAGCTCTTCGGCTAGCTTCGTGACTTCCGTGCGGTCCTGGAAAATCGCTACCGCTCCGATCAATTCGCTGTCTTTCCGGATGGGAATTCTGGTGCTTAATATGACCTTGCCGCTTACAATAATTTGTTCGTTATAGACTGCACGGCTGCGCTCCACTATTTCAGGAAGCCTGGTGTCTTTTAAAACAGATCTGATTTTTTTACCGGCGACATCGCCAGTCACGTTAAAAATCTTCTTTGCCTTTTCATTGAAAATCGTAATGTTTTCCTGGTTATCGATCGCGATTACGCCTTCATTAATCGAATGAAACGTGGCTGTCCTTTCCTCCAGCATCCGTTTGATTTCATGGGGCTCAAGCTGGAACATCTGCTTTTTAATATGATTGGCGAGCATCAAAGAGCCGATCAGTCCAAATATGAGCGTCAGCAGGACAATAATGCTGATTTCATCTGTAAGATCAGTGATAATCTCCGTAATTGAAGGGATCTTATTGCCGACAACGACCACTCCGATTTGATTGAGGCTTTCATCTTTAATCGGGATAAATGCGCGAATAAAGGTACCGACGTCTCCCTCTGCCTTGGAAAAATAAATATGCTCGGCAAAAGCCGGTTTCTCGTCCTCACCTGCAGATGGTTGGCCGATCAGTTCCCTGACCGGATGGGAATAGCGGATACGCTCCATATTCATGATCACGATATAGTCTGTTTCATTAATAATCCGGATTTCCTCTGCGACTTTATTAACCGTCTTCCAGCCCTGCGGCTGCAGGATACCTTTTTTCACATCTGACAGCTCTGCCACCGTTCTGGCTGTATTCATCGAGCGTATCCTCAGTTCTTTTTCTTCCTGCTCCTGGATGTTTGCAATAACGACCATTCCGCCAATCAATAAAGAAAAAATAACGACTGCATAAGACAGGATGGTAATCTTCCAGCGGATGGGCATCTGATTCACAAGGGTCCCTCCCTTCTGTCTTTACGGATAGAATTCTTGTAAGTATGATAACATTAATAGTTTTAAAAAGGAGGATTCAAATGAAAAGCGCCGCAGGCTATATTCTCCTTGCCGGTATGGTTTTGCTGCTGGCTGCCTTCTTTGGGTATCAAAGCTTTTTTCCAAGGGAAGCGATTCCCTATGATGATGACCAGGAAGGGCTCAAGGATCAAATTGTCTTCAAGTTCAGCCATGTGGTGGCTGAAAATACGCCAAAGGGCCTTGCCGCCCAAAGGTTTGCAGAGCTTGTCGCTGAAAAGTCGAATGGCCATATTAAAATAGAAGTGTTTCCAAACGGCAGTCTCTATTCCGATATTCAAGAAATTAATGCTCTTAGAGAAGGCCAGGTTCACTTTATTGCCCCTTCCACCTCCAAGCTAGGTATGCTTTCACCGCAATGGGGAGTGCTGGATCTGCCTTTTGCGTTCCCTTCGCGTGAAGCTGCTCTTGAAGGCCTGAACGGAAAAATCGGCCAACAGCTGCTGAGATCCCTGCAGGGGGATGGCATTAAAGGGCTCGCCCATTGGCCAAATGGATTTAAGCAGATCACTTCAAATCAGGGTCCTATCCAAAAACCTGGGGATCTGAAAGGGCAATCTTTCCGGATCATGCAAAGTGATGTGATATCAGCCCAATTCAGCCGCCTGAAGGCAAAGGCTGTTCAGGATTCATTCAATTCCACTTATAAACTCCTGGAAGAAGGCGTTGTGGATGGTGAAGAGAACACAATTTCCAATATCTATTCAAAGAAATTTTATAACCTGCAAAAGCATATGACAATCAGCAATCATGGCTATCTTGGATATGCGGTGATGATGAGCGAGAAGGTCTGGAATGAACAGACAGAGGAAACAAAGAAGATTCTGCTCGAGGCAATGGAAGAAACTACCGCCTGGAACAGCCGGATGGCATTTGAAATGAATGAAGAACTGCTTGAAAAAATTAGGCAGAATTCCTCCATTCAAATTTATGAACTCTCACCTGAAGAAAAACAGGAATGGCAGGCTAAGCTGGATCCAGTCTATGAAGACTTTTTACAGGAAATCGGGAAGAACCTTGTGGAAGAGATGAAGGAGCTGCGGGTTAAATATGAATAAAAAGGTGACAGGAACCTATACCAGCTGGCCAAAGTGGTATAGGTTCCTGTCACTCTTTTTTTACAGTTTCTGTATGAATACTACTTTAAGGTAGTCTCCTTCTTTGAATTCCTTAATGGTGCGGAAGTCTTCAGGAAGGGTGAATTCCTCAATGATTTTGTATCGGTCCCCTGTTTGTGCGAACGCTTTTTTGATAAAGTCTTTGAATTTTTTCATGTTGAATGTGCTGCAGTTTGATGATGCCACAATGATTCCGTTCTTTTCTGTTATCTGAATGGCCTGCGCAAGCAGTTCCGGGTAATCTTTTCTGGCGCTGAATGTATGCTTTTTGGAACGGGCAAAGCTTGGAGGATCAAGGATGACCATATCAAATTTCAGCTGCTTCCGAACGGCGTATTTGAAGTAGTTGAACACATCTTCCACAATGATATCCTGTCCCTCAAAATCAATGCCGTTGACGCTGAACATTTCGATGGTTTTGCTTTTGCTGCGGTTGGCAAGGTCAACACTTGTTGTTTTCACTGCTCCTCCTAATGCGGCAGCCGCTGAAAAAGCGCCCGTATAAGAGAACGTGTTCAGTACCGTTTTCCCTTCGGCATACTTGTCCCTGATCGTCTTTCGGACATGCCTCTGATCAAGGAATACACCTACCATGGCGCCATCGTTCAGATAAATGGGAAATCTGATTCCATTCTCCTTCACCATCAGCGGAAAAGATGCCCGTTCTCCTGCTGCGAAATCATCATCCTCTATATAGGTGCCTTTTACAGCAAACCGTTTCTTTTCATACAGGCCTTTTACATCAGCACTGTTCATCATTGCCTGAATTACCGTATCTCTGAAGGTGTAAACCCCTTCACTGTACCAGCTGATCACGTAAAAGCCATCGTAATAATCAATCGTGATGCCTCCGATTCCATCTCCTTCTCCATTGAAAACCCGAAAAGCGGTTGTTTCGGGATCACGAAATAGGGCTTCTCGCCTTTTTAAAGCTTCTTTAAATTTTTTCGCAAAAAACGCTTCGTCGAAGGTTTCCTGAGGGTTTCGCGAGAGAATCCAGCCCCTGCCTTTATTCTGCTTTCCATAATACCCTTTGCCGATAAACCGCCCGCTCTCATCAGTCAGTTCAATGACCGCACCCTCTTCAATCCCCTTCGGAATCCGCTGCACCGATTCCTCCGTCACCAGCGGATAGCCATCCTTAAACCCATTCTTATATTTAGAAGCAGCAATTAATTTGATCGCTTTACTCATAGTTCCACCCAATCATTTTGTTAGTATACTATCATTGTAACATTAAAAGTGCCAGGCACCTATACCAGCTGGGTGAGATGGTATAGGTGCCTGGCACTAGTTGTTTTAGCAGAAGCTCCACTGAGGAGGAGCAGCTGCCGCTGTTTCTTTCAGCATCGTTCCATTCCTGGCGAAGTCTGTATGCCAGGAAAGGGCTTTTTCCAGTACATGCGGAGTCTGTCCACCTCTTGTGAGGGCTTCCCGGTAATATTCGCGAAGCTGCTCGCGGTACAGCGGATGTGCGCAATTCTCGATGATCAGTTCGACACGCTGCCTTGGAGCCAGCCCGCGAAGGTCTGCAAAGCCTTGTTCTGTCACAACGACATCGACATCATGCTCGGTGTGGTCGACATGGGAAACGAATGGGACGATGCTTGAAATCCTGCCGTCTTTGGCAATTGATTTAGTCACGAAGATCGCCAGTCGCGCATTTCTGGCAAAATCACCGGATCCGCCGATGCCGTTCATCATTTTCGTTCCAAGGACATGGGTCGAGTTCACGTTTCCATAGATATCAAGCTCCAAGGCTGTATTAATCGAAATCAAGCCGAGGCGGCGGATGATTTCAGGATGATTGGATATCTCCTGCGGACGCATGATTAAACGGTCTCTGTACCGGTCAAAGTTCGTGAAAACCTCTTTCATTTTTTTATCTGATAGTGTGATGGAACAGCAGGAAGCAAAGTCCACTTTTCCGGCATCCATCAAATCAAATACCGCATCCTGCAGCACTTCTGAATAGACTTCCAGATTCTCAAACTCTGAGTCGAGCATTCCATGAAGCACGGCATTCGCTACGGACCCTATACCCGACTGCAGCGGTGCCAGACTATTTGTCAGCCTGCCTGCTTCAATCTCCCCGCGGAGAAATTGAAGCAGATGCTGTGCCATGATAGCGGTTTCTTCATCCGGTGGTACGATCGTTGAAGGAGAGTCCTGCTGATTCGTGAATACGATACCCCTCACTCTATCCAAATCCACTTTAATTCCCGGAGCGCCGATACGGTCGTCGGCTTTGGTCAGCGGAATCGGCTTCCGTTCCCCCTGCCTGCCAGGTTCATATAAATCATGCAGGCCTTCCAGCTGCGTGGATTGTGCCAGATTGATTTCGATAATGATGTGTCTGGCATTTTCAGCGAAAGATAGCGAGTTTCCTATTGAAGTAGACGGAATGATCAGCCCATCCTCCGTAATAGAAACCGCTTCCAAAATGGCGAAATCAATAGGATCCATGACATTGGCGCGAACAAGCTCTGCCGTGTGGGATAAATGCTGATCGATAAATAAGAAATCCCCCTGGTTAATCCCTTTTCTCATGGTCGGATCGGCCTGAAACGGCAGCCTTTTTCCCAAAATCCCTGCTTCCGCAAAAAGCTTATCCACATCAGATCCCAAAGAAGCCCCCGTATACACATTCACTTTAAAACTCTCATGCCTGGCACGGTCAGCCAGCGCGAATGGCACCGCTTTCACATCGCCTGCACGTGTAAAGCCGCTTAGCCCCAGAGTCATGCCATCCTGAATCCAGGATGCTGCTTCTTCAGGTGTAACTACCCGGTCATGCAGGCGGCTGTCGCGAATTCGATCTAAAATTTTCTCCATGTTGCTCATCCCCTTTGCCATGATATATATAATCATTTTACCCGGATAAAGGGGGGAGTCAGGACTTTTCCGATTAACTTACGGAAAATTCGGATAAAACAGCAGATTAGAAAGCTGAAACAGAAAGAATTTTCTAAAAACCGAGCAATTTACGGAAATAGCTGGAGTAAGACTGGCTGACAGGCACCCGGTCCCCATTTTTCATGACGAGGAGAAAGGTGGAATGCGTGTCAGGAAAGATTTCCTTTATATGATTAACATTTACAATGAATGAGCGGTGGCAGCGGATAAAACTGTCCTTCGGCAGCGAATACTCAAAATCCTGAAGCGAGTATTTATGGGTGCCTGAATGGCCGCCAGTATGTACATAGGTCTTCTTATCCTTTGCCTCAAGGCAGACAACCTCGGAAAAAGGAATCGGAATCCAGCCATCATTCGTTTTCATTGTCACAACCGATTTGCCGTCCGTCAAAGCCGGAAAAATGGCGGTTACGCAGCCTTCAAGTTTTCCTTCATGCAAAAATGGCACGGCCATGCCGTGATACGGAACACCAAATACATCGCGATCAATAAACTCCGACACCCTTTGCTGTGTCCCTAAAGCCTTAAAGGCGATGGTTCCTTCCTTTACCCTGTCCCCCGTCCTGATTTTCAAATCGATGCGTTTGCTCGGCCTGTAATAAATATATTCACTTGTATTGGAAACCGCTATGGAAATCTCATCGGAAAACAGCTCTCCAATTACATCCAGCAGCGACACAACTGTAATGCTTTCCACGTTCTCTCAGCACCTTTCCTGATAATGGCTTTTTCTTATTTTACAAGTTTTCAAAGGGGGATTCACTTAATTTCTTATCATGGCCAAAAAGGCACCGGCATAGAATAGAGAAGGTTAGGGGTAAAGGAGGATGCTGGTATGCTGATTCGCCATCAGATGGTGGAGAAAAAAGATGTTCGGTTTTGTGATGAAACCTTTAATTTGGAACAGGCGCTGCAGTTTTTAAACGAAACTGGTTACCGCTGTGTCCCTATTCTGGATGCCACACATACAAAGTTTGTCGGCAATATCTATAAGGTTGATATTTTAGAATATAAGGAGAACCATTCTTTGGAAGAACCCATTACGGCTCTGGCTAAAGACCAGCAGACCGTAATTGATGAGGATGACTCTTTCATGAAAGCCTTTTTCACGCTGAAGAGATATCCTTATCTGCCGGTTAAGAATGAAAATGGGCAGTTTGTCGGATTGCTGACGCATGCTGCCGTACTGGAACTGCTTGAGGAAGCGTGGGGACTGAACCGCGGAAGCTATACCCTGACTGTGGGAAGCTATGGCACACAGGGAACACTGAAAAAGATAAGCAGTATTATCAGTAAATATAGCGATATCCAGGGAGTCATCTCACTGGACTCATCCAACTTTCATGTCAGCCTGATCCGCCGTATCCTTTTTACATTGCCGAAGGATACGACAGAAGAAACCTTGGATAAAATCAAGAATGAACTGGACGCAAATGGCTTCCGTGTAATCGGGGTCGAGTGTCATAATGGAGAATGCTAACGAGAATAGCCGTTCCGTGAAGGAGCGGCTTTTTCTTATCTTTGGTTCCGATGAAAGAATTCCTGGTATCCATAAATAATCCATGCGTACGTGGTGAAGAACAGGAAAATATAGATGGGCTTAAATTTGACTAGCTTATATAAGTTAAATTTTTCATACAAATAATTAAGCGGATAAGCGAATAGAAAGTCCATGATAGCGTTGACAGCCAGGTAACGCTTAAAGTTTCCGAAGGTAAAATGAAAAATCCATAAGGTCCCGATAAAAAACGGACCCAATATGAAGGTTAAATCATTGAGCAATTTCTTGAAGTGACCGCCCTCTACTGTCCACCATTTAAAAGGAATGGCCAGGATGCTCATAATGAACACTAAAATTCCCGCAAAAACCGAGACGGTGGAAAATTTATTAAATGACTTTTTCGGCAGAAAAAATATGGTCAGCCAAGGAATGACCAAGTGAAGCAGCCTGATTGCTGTAGTTGCTTTCATATAAAAATCCCCTTTCTTCCATATTATGGTTCAGGGGATTTTGAATTATTCTCCAATTACTTAAACAGCTGATTCCATCTTAAACATCCCGTCCATCTTCCTGACGATTTCTTTTCCAATTTCAATGGACGCCGTCGCGGCCGGAGATGGTGCGTTTAAAACATGAATGGAGCGTTTGCTCGGCACAATGAAAAAGTCATCGACTAATGAGCCATCGTCCTTCAAGGCTTGCGCTCTGACACCAGCCGGACCGGGAACAATATCATCCTTCTGGATGTCCGGCATGAGCTTCTGGACATTTTTCATGAAGAGCTCCTTGGATGCTGAGCGGATCATTTCTTCCACGCCCTCTTTCATATATTTCCTTGCGAGCTTCCAGAAGCCTCTATAAGCCACAACCTCCATAAGGTCTGCCACATTGAGATCCGTCTTTTTATAGCCTTCCCGCTTAAAGCTTAGAACGGCATTTGGACCCACATCAATGGCTCCACTAATCATGCGGGTAAAATGGACCCCAAGGAACGGGAAGTTAGGATTTGGCACAGGGTAGATCAGATTTTTGACGAGGCTGCTTTTCTCCGGTTTGAGCATGAAATACTCTCCCCTGAATGGCACTATTTTAACATCCGTTTTCAATCCGGCAAGCTTGGCGATCCGGTCTGACTGCAGGCCGCCGCAGTTAACATAGTAAGCTCCCCTTACCTCTCCCCTGCTGGTCTGGACGATTACTTCATGGGCTGTTTCGTCAATGGCTAATACTTTATGATTCAGCAGGATGTCCCCGCCTTTTGCTGTAATGATCTCAGCCATCTTTTCCGAAACCTGCTTATAGTTGACAATGCCAGCCATTGGCACGTGAATGGCCTTTTTTCCATTCACATGCGGCTCGATTTCATGGAGCTCGCCATGGTCAATCATGCGGATGCCAAGGCCGTTGTCCAACCCGCGCTGATATAAATTGTCTATGAGCGGCAGCTCGAAATCTTCGCTCGCGACAATGACTTTTCCGCAGATATCCACTTCAAGCCCATGCTTCCGGCAAAATTCCGTCATGGATTCGCTGCCTTTTTTGGCAAGCCTGGCTTTATAGCTTCCAGGCTTATAATAGATTCCGGAATGGATGACTCCGCTGTTATGGCCTGTCTGGTGGGCCGCCACATGGCTTTCTTTTTCCAGGATGGCCACTTTTGCAGATGGAAACCGGTTCAGCAGCTCCATTCCTGTTGACAGGCCGACAATGCCCCCGCCAATAATGATGTAATCATACATGATCCTCCACCCTTTCTCTTATTTATGATCAATCCCGCAGGCTTCTGCCAATATTTCAATAATATGGACAACACGCACCTTGTCTTCAAGCCCCTCGCGTTTGACCCCGAGGCACATCTGCAGATGGCAGCCTGGGTTGGACGTGACAATGGTATCCGGCGAGATACTTTGGACATGTTCCATTTTTGCATCAAGAATTTCCATGGATTCTTCGTAGTGGACAATATTATAAATACCCGCCGATCCACAGCACATATCCCCTTTCGGAAGCGGAACATATGTAATGCCTGGTATGCTTTCAAGGAGCTGAACGGGATCATCCGCCACCTTCTGCACATTTAACAAATGGCAGGATGGCTGATAGGTCACAGCACCTGAGAGTTCCCGGCTGAAACTGATTCCGAGTTTGTTCAGTATTACACTTACATCCTTATTCTTTTGTGCGAACACCCTGGCACGCTCTGCCCATTCCGGGTCATTTGCGAGAAGGTGATCATATTCAACGAGCATCGCACCGCAGCCGCCAATCGCATTTACCACAAAATCAAAGTTCCCTTTTTCAAAAGCCGCAATATTTTCCTTCGCCAGTTTCCTGGATGTTCCCGTATCCCCGCTATGGTTCTGCAGCGCGCCGCAGCAGGTCTGTTCCTTGATTACGGTGACTTCGCAGCCAGCATGCTGAAGCAGCTTGATGCTGAGGTCATTGATCTTGGCAAAAAACACATCCATAATGCACCCTGTAAAAAAAGCGACGCGTGCTTTCGGCTCGCGCTCTGGCAGAAGGATGCCTGTTCTTAGCTGTTTATTTGGCATCTCAATATAAGGTGCTATCTCTTCAAATGCCCGAAGCTGTTCGGGAAAAATGCTTAGCGCCTTGCTTTTGCGGGCAAGCGAGTCCATACCCGTTTTTTGATAGGCCCGAAGTGAAGCTCTCATGGCTGCCAGCAGTTTCTTATTCGGCAAGACCTTCTGCAGAGCCATGTTCTCCATGAATGGAGCTGGTGCTTCGGCAGCCTTTACTCCCTTAAATGATTCGAGAATTTTTCCATATTGTACATTCGTTGGGCACGCCGTCTCACAGGCGCGGCAGCCGAGGCAGAGCTCCATTGATTCTGTAATTTCTTCGATGGTTATTTTCCCTTCAGCCGCCATTTGCACAAGATTGATCCGGCCCCGTGGAGAATGTCTTTCTTTCCCCATGCTGGCATATGTGGGGCAGGCAGGAAGACAATAGCCGCATTGGACACAGTCAAACGTTTCTTTATAGGCGAGCTGGCTAGTCATGGACTAACACCAGCCTCTGCCCTTTTGTCTCGGGAAAAATCTTGCCCGGATTCATTATGTTGTTCGGATCCCACGCTTTTTTCATTCGTATCATCATTTCCAGTCCCGCTTCCCCAAGCTCCATCTCCATAAACGGCGCCTTCATGGTCCCGATTCCATGCTCGCCTGATAGAGTTCCTCCCAATTCAATCGCTGCTGTAAAAATCTCCTCTACGGCTTTTTCCACACGTTTCATCTCTTCTTTATCCTGCTTATCGGTAATGATATTCGGATGCAGATTTCCATCACCCGCATGACCGAATACGACTAAGTCAATTTCATATTTTGCTTTGATTTCCTGAAGCCTTCTGAACATTTCAGGAATCTTGCTTCTTGGAATTGTGGCATCCTCGGAAATTTTCGTTGGCTTTTTTCTGACGATGGCCGGCGAAACGAGTTTTCTCGCTTTCCATAGGTTCTCGGCAGATTCCTCATCCCTTGCAATGATAGCTTCCCTTGCTCCAACTTCCAGGCACACCTGCTTCACCTGCTCGCTTTCATCCCTGATGGCGATTGGATGGCCATCAAGCTCAATCAGGATAATGGCATCTACATCTATCGGGAGTCCTATCGGCTGAAATTCTTCCACCGCCTGGATTGAAGCCTGGTCCATGATTTCCATTTTCGAAGGCAGGATACCTGATGTGAGCACAGCCGATATTGCTTTTCCGGCATCAATAATGTCATCAAATATGACCATCATCGTCTGGGTGGCCTGAGGTCTTGGAATCAGCTGAAGGGTGGCCTCTGTGATGATGCCCAGCGTCCCCTCCGAGCCAACAATCAGCTTCGTCAGGTCATAGCCTGTGACGTTTTTGACCGTCCGTCCGCCTGTCCGGATGATGTCCCCTTCTGGCGTGACGATCTCCAGACCCAGCACATAATCTTTTGTTACCCCGTACTTTAAGCCGCGCGGGCCGCCGGCATTTTCAGCGAGGTTCCCTCCAATTGTGGAAACATGGGAACTGCTTGGGTCTGGCGGATACAACAGCCCATGCCGCTGTGCTTCACGGTCAATATCAGCTGTAATGACACCTGGAGATACAATCGCAACGGTATCTTCCGGGTCGATGATCAGCTTCTGGGTCCACCTGGAAAAATCAAGGACCATCCCGCCGTGGACAGGGAGCGGGCCTCCGCTCAGACTCGTTCCCCTGCCTCTTGGATAGACTGGAATTTTCATGTCATTGGCTAGCTTTACAATGCCTGCCACTTCCTCAGTTGAAACTGGCTGCAGGATGATCTCGGGATTATAGGCTCCAAACGAGCCATCGTATGAATAAGAAACCAGGTCTGCTTTTTCAAGCAGAATGCGCTTTTCTGATCCCATGATGCTTTTAAGCCGCTCAACAATCTGTTCGGTGATCACAACGGCACCTTCTTTCCTTCCCCTTCGTTCACCTTCAATTTCTTTGTCACATTCTCAAGATGCACCCGCATTGCCTTTGCCGCTCTTTCTTCGTCCTGTTCTTTAATAGCTGAAAAAATACTCATATGCTCCTGATATACCTGTTCGCGCTTTTCTGGAAGACCCACATTCTTCTTAAGGGAAAAGGCTATTGCTTTTCGGTACAGATCATCGATATTTTCCATTACCTGTATCATGAATCGATTTTTCGTTGCTTCGATAAGATGTTTATGAAAATTAACATCTGCCAGATCGCCTACTGCTTCGGGATTCGTCAGTGTGATTTCAAATTGATCGAGGGCCATCTTCATTTTTTCAAGGTCGGCCTCTTCACGACGCAAGGCAGCAATCGCTGCTGCCTGTGTCTCCATAACCATCCGCATTTCCAATAGCTCAAAAACCTGTTCCACAGGAATGTATTCAATCGCTAAAGCACCAAGCATGTCTGCCATATTAACTTCTTTGACGAAGCTTCTGCCGCCTTGCCTGGATTCAATGATCCCGCTGGCAGATAATACGCTCAATGCTTCTCGAACAGGCGCACGGCTGACGCCGAACAGTTTGGCCAGTTCATTTTCGGATGGCATCGGCTCATTTAGCGGGAACTTGCCTTCCTTTATCATTTCCTTGAGCTGATCCAGCACCTGGGCCGAGATTTTTTTCCGTTCGATTTTCATGGATGTTAACTCCTTATATGGTGATTTCGACTGAACTGCTTTTCTTAACTCTGATGATATGGAAGAAAATCGCAAACACACAAAGTCCGAATCCGGCAATATCCGTTATCATGCCTGGCTTAATCAGCATTAAAGCTCCGGCAAACATTAAGACTCTTTCAACAATCGTCAGCTTGGCATTCAGGTAGTTTCCAAGTGAACTTGCCAGGGCGTAAATGCCCAGCGTGCTTGTGATGACCACAAGTGCTACTGATAAAATGGATATCGTTTCTCCCTCTGCTGCCTGAAGCAGAATAATAGGGTTATAAGCAATCATGAACGGGATTATAAAGCCCGGAAGTGAAATTCTAAGCGCCTCCCATGATGTCTGCATCGCATTGGCGCCAGCCAGTCCCGCTGCGGTATATGATGCCAGAGCCACTGGCGGCGTAATGTTGGACAATGCACCAAACCAGAACACAAAGAAATGTGCAGCGATTGGATTAACGCCAGCTTCCACAAGTGCAGGAGCTGCGGTAACCGCAACAACGATGTAAAGAGCTGTGGATGGAAGCCCCATACTTAAAACGATGCAAGTGAGCATGACGACGATTAAAATCAGCCAAAGCTGGCCGCCCGTTAATTCGACAATATTATAAGCTAATGTAGATCCAATTCCCGTCATGGTGACAACGCAGATGATGATTCCGATGGCTGCGCAGGCAATCCCGACTTGAATTGTCCCTCTTCCGCCTTCAATGAAAGCCTCAATTGTTTTAGAGATTGTGATTCTTGAAGATTTATCCTTTGCCAGCCAGCTCGCCACAATGACTGCACCAATTCCGGCAAATCCGGCAAATAAAGCTGTCTTTCCCATTAATAGCGTGGTAATGACAACAATGATCGGAATAAGCAGGACGCCGCGTTCCTTCAGAATTTGGACGACATCCGGAATATTTTCTTTACTGATGCCTTTCAGGCCTTGTTTTTTCGCTTCAATATCAATGGCAAAAATCAATGCGATATAATAGAGAAAACTTGGAATGATCGCTGCCAGGATGACCGTCGTATAAGAGATTCCAAGGAAACCGGCCATAATGAAGGCCGCAGCACCCATAATCGGCGGCATAATCATTCCGCCTGTTGAAGCAGCCGCTTCTACTGCACCGGCAAACTTTGGCTTAAGGCCAATGGATTTCATCAATGGAATCGTAAAAGCTCCTGTTGTCGCAACATTGGCCACTGCACTTCCGCTCAAAGATCCTGTCAGCGCGCTGGAGATGACCGCTACTTGTGCAGGGCCCCCTCGCTTTCTGCCTGCAATGGCCAAAGCCAGATCATTGAAAAGCTGGGTGGCACCGCTCACAGACAGGAAGGCACCAAAGAGGACGAACATGACGATGAACGTGGATGCCGTCGAAAGCGTTAATCCCAGCACACCCTCAGTCGTCATATAAAGACGGTATAGAAGGCGTTCCAGTGAAAAGCCGGCATGTCCGAAAATCCAAGGGAAGTATGTGCCAAACAGAGCATATACAATAGCTCCTCCACAAAGGATTGGGATAAAGATCCCAACAGCCCGTCTCGAAGCTTCGAGGAGGACGATGATCGTAATGGCTCCAAAGACATAGTCAATCATAATCGGCTGGGAGCCCCGATCCACATGAATCGTTGTGTAATTCAGGAGCAGGTAGCCAAGACCTGCAATGGCAAGTGCCGCAAATATATAATCAGGGGCTGTAAACCTTTTTTGATTAGAAGATTTTCCGGCCGGATAATAGAAAAAAGTCATAACCAAAAGGATGCCCAGGAAAATCAGGTTTCTATAAATCTCTTGAATATTGGATAATCCATTGGAATAAATGGCAAAAACAGAAAACAATACTGCGATAATGGCAGCCGCTTTTTTGTATGGACCCTCCAGCAGACGTATGCCGCCCCCTGCTTCTTTATCCAGATCGGCTGACTGTACAATTGGTTCGCTTGTTGATTTTGTCATCGTTTTCCCTCCTTTACTTCGCTTCCGGCGGAATTAGATTTTCAGGTATATCAAGACCTGCTTCTTTAAAATATCTATAGGCTCCGGCATGCAATGGAACAGATACGCCATCGAGTGCCGTTTCCAGTGTCATTTCCTTTGCAGAGCTATGAACCTCATACATTTCATCCAGATTTTCATAGAGTGTTTTGGTTAAAATATAGATGGTTTCTTCATCCATTTCTTTTGTTGTGGATAAAAGGTTCGGCTGGGCAATGGTGTTGATATCTTTGTCAATGCGGGGATAGGTCCCTCCAGGAATCACATAGCGGTACCAGCTGTCAGATACTCCATTAATGGCATCCAGCTGCTCATCAGTTACTTCCAAAATCGACGCTTTGACATTACTTGCATACATATCTGTTACAGCGGAAATCGGGATTCCTGCCGGAAGCGAGCCTCCATCCAATCTACCGTCACGCATCGCCGAAACCGTGTCACTGTAGCCAAGATACTCAGGAGAAATATCCTTTTTCGTTAGACCAAGGCCATCCATCATCACGACCGTGGATTGCTCCGTACCGCTTGCCTGCGGCCCAACAGAAAATTGCGTTCCTTTAATATCATCGATGGTTCCGCTTTCAATCTTGCTGTTCATCAGCACGAAATGCTCTACATTCGGCCAGAGCATGGAGATTGTGCGGAGATCCTCATAGCGTTTCCCTTTAAAGGAACCATCTCCGGCATAGGCCTGGGACGAAATTAACCCCTGAAGAATGGCAAGCTGCGCTTCCCCTTCACGCAGAAGTTCAATATTTTCAATGGATCCGGCAGAGGACTGGCCGCTTGCCTGGATTTTCTCACCCTTTAAATGGCTGCTCCATACATTGGCCATTCCAACCCCAATCGGGTAATATGTACCTCCTGTTGAAGCGGTGGCGACAGATACGAATTTTTTATCCTTGTTCTCGGCCGCTGTCCGCACGCCAACAATGGCAATAAAGACTAGTGTCAGGACCGATATGATAATCTTCCACTTTTTTCGAATCATAATATCCTCCCTTTCCAATAAGAATGTAAGCGCTTTTCAAAACTTGTATTACAAGTATACAAGATTATAGGTTTTGAATTCAATTAAAATTCTGATTTTTTGTTTTATTTCGTGAAATAGTATAGCCTCACCCCATGATATAGCGGGATTTTCATTTGATAAAATAGGAGATTTTACCTGGCAGTGTTACAAATAAAGAAAGGCCATTTTCTGCACAGAGAAAATGGCCTTTCTTTTATAACAGCTTACCCATATAGTATTCATCGACAAATTCACCGTTTATCAAAAGCGAATGTTTTTTAGTGCCTTCAATCTGGAATCCCGCCTTTTGATAAAGGGAGACACCTGCCTGATTACGGATAACAACTGTAAGTTCCAGCCTGTGGATATCGTGTTTACGCGCCCAGCGGTCAAGCTCTTCAAAGAGCTTCGTGCCAATCCCCTGGCCTCTGTGTTCGCTGAGGATTCCTGCAACGAGATAGGCTGAGTGCTTATTCCTCCTTGCCGCACCGCCAATGGCCATTACAAAGCCGATCAATCGGTTATCTTTTTCCGCTGTGATGATGGTCGAATGATCTTCTTTTTCAATGGCTTCAATTCTTTTTCTTTGTGCCTCGGCTGACGTCTTTCTTTCACCTGGCTCGAAAAGCATGTAGTCTGATTCGTTTTCTGTTTGTGTGATCAGGTTGGCCAGGGCCTCGGCGTCTGCTGGTTTTAAGTGGCGGATGATCATGAGGATTTCTCCTTTTTATTGTTTTTTCATAAGCCCTTCAACAAAATCCTTTAAAACATGTACACCATATACACAGTCATTTAATGACGTCCATTCCTGCGGATTGTGGCTGATGCCATCCCTGCTGCGGACAAACAGCATGGCTGCTGGCATTTCCGTTCCGACGATCATCGTGTCATGGCCGGCTCCGCTCGGGATGTAAACAGGATTAATATTGAACTTCCCAAGGGATTCTGCAATACCAGCCTGCAGGCTTTCATTAATTGGCAGAGGTTTAATTTTGGCATTCAGCTTCATTTGCACACCGATACTTCGCTCCTCTGCTATTTTCACCGCATTGGTTTTAATTTGATCAAGCAGCTGATCCCGGGATTCTTCAAAAATATCCCTGATATCAACGGTTAGTATTACTTTCTGGGCAATGACGTTGAAGCCATTTGGATGCACGTTCAGTTTGCCGACAGTGGCAACAGCTGTATCACTGACCTGCTTTGGGAAATTCTCAATGGCAGCTACAAACAATGAGGCAGCCACAAGCGGATCTTTTCGACCAGCCATCGGTGTATTTCCTGCATGTCCAGCTTCTCCTGTAAAGGTAACCTCCAGCGAGGCTGGCCCTGCAATGCCTTTTACCACTCCAACTGGCTGATTCTCTCTTTCCAGCACCTTCCCCTGCTCAATATGGACTTCCACAAAGGTTTCGATTTCAGGTCTATTTTCTCCTGCCTTTAAGCACTCTTCCGCACTGCTGCCATATTCATTCAATACATCGCGAAACGACTTGCCATTTTCATCCCGCAGGCTATCTAATTCTTCCGGCCTCAGCTGACCCA
The DNA here is from genome assembly GCF_004366035.1 of Cytobacillus oceanisediminis. Lineage (GTDB taxonomy): Bacteria > Bacillota > Bacilli > Bacillales > Cytobacillaceae > Cytobacillus > Cytobacillus oceanisediminis_C. The sequence continues at coordinate 118,671 of NZ_SOEE01000006.1, read as the reverse complement.
TAAATGCCCGGCTGCCTGTTAAGCTGCTCTTGAATCTCGAACCCTCTTCATCTGAAAATATCACAACCTCATACGGCTTCTCCGGTATGTAACCTGTTTCTTTCCATGACTCTGCAACTTCCAATGCTGAGAGAACCCCTAACGGCCCATCGAAGTGCCCCCCATTTGGAACACTGTCAACATGTGAACCGGAAGCGATTGAAGGTCCTTCTGTTTTTCCTGCGAGTCGTCCAAAAACATTTCCTGCTCCATCTGATGTCACGGTAAGACCAGCGTTTTTCATCCACTTGATTACTAGCTCTTTCGCTTCTTTCTCTTCGGCAGAATAACCCGGGCGAGTCACCCCGCCGCTAACCATGAGGCCTATCACTGAAAGCTCTTCAAGTCTTGAGGCCAATCTTTCGCCGTTTACACCTGAGTGGGTCAGTTCCTGATTATAATCTTTTATTAACTGTTGATAAAGGTTCATGGTTTTCACTCTTTCTAATTTGTTTTTTTCTCTGTGAGATTAATAGATTGCTGATGGAACGCGAAGTGACCGATATATCGGAAATCTGACCGATAAAGTGGCATTTTTGACCGATATATCAAAAAAGTAACCGATAAATGTCAAATCTGACCGATAAACCTGTAAAAGTGGCGATATATTTTGAGGCAGTACTAAAAAATAACTGATGCAGAGCAAAAAGCCCGGCAGATATCCACCTGCCAGGCCAAAAACATCAAATAATCCCCTGCATACGTAAAATAATCTCAGCAATTACTGCAGATCCGATGAAAGTACCGAAGAACACAAAGACTGCAACAATAATGCTTCTCCATCCCAGCTTGGAAAAGTCAGCCCAGTTCTTTCCGATTGAGATGCCCGCATAAGCCAGAATTGGGGTAGCAAGAGCCAAAATATTGACCTGAGTGGTCCATTCGACAACATATTCAGATCCCGGTACTCCTGGAATGGAAACGATGATTCCGATAATACCGATATATCCGACGCTCGGGATATTGCCAGGCAGCACTTTTTCAAGAACCAGACCCAGCACACTGATGACAATTAAAACAAGCATGCCCGGAATGGCTGCAGACGGCAGGATATCGTAGCCTACCCAGTTGCCGATCAGCGCTGAAAGTCCGAATATACCTAAAATCAGGAACCACTCTGTTATATTTTTAAGCATGGATATCTCCCCCTTTGTCCGCAGCCTTTTTCTCTTTGCGTTTCATCATGATGCTGTACAGCTTTTCAGTGAGAGGCAATCCAATGAAAATACTGGCATACAGACCTGTTGAAAGAGAAAGCAGGTTACTGGCGCCTGCGAAGGCAACAATCTGCGCTTCCATTTCAGGGAAGGCAGCGACAAGCGATCCGCTGGCAGCCGCCATCATGCTGCCGCTTCCTACCCCTGATGCCATCGCAAAAGATAGCGGATGGAGCGGAGTAATGGTGGCCAGGAATCCGGAAATCAATCCCAGGAAGGCAGCACCAAACACAGTACCGAAAATATAAATAGCCATTACTCCTCTTCCTTCTGGCGAATCAAATCCGTATTTATTCATAATCAGCCCGACGTTCGGCTCCCGGCCAATCGAGTGGGTCATGCCAATGGCTTCTCTTTTAAAGCCAAGAAAAATGGCCACTGGCAGTGCTAATAAGATCGTACCCAAGTTACCAAGTTCCTGCAGCAATAATGATGGCCCCGCCGCAATGATTGCCTCGATTTGCGGCCCAATCGTTACGCCAATTTTCGCAATTAATAGAGTAACCCCGAGCACGATGAGGGGCTCTGCATTTTTAGCCTGTTTCTCCTTAATAAGCGGAGTGAAGTAAAGACCGAGCCCCAGGAAAAAAGCATAAAGCATAGGCAGCAGCAGAATCACCCCTGCGCCTACTTTAAAGCTGATCTGTCCAATCGCTTCTGTGGCCGCAACCAGAACTAGCACAACGGCATGCAAGCGCCAATCTTTTAAAATTTCTGTCTTTTCGTTTTTCATGTTTCCCCCCCTAGATTAAAAGATTACTAGATAGATCCGCACACGGCGGAAGAATCAAGCTTGCCCTTCCCTTGCTCCATTGCCTTTTCATAGATATCGCACACCAGCTGACCCAAAGGAGAATCTTCGCTATAAAATTCAGCTGTTTCTTTGTATAAGTGAATATCCTTATTCATGTGCTCCAGGCTGAACAGCACATTCTCGTATGTATGCTGAAGGATATTTTCACCGAATACGGTCAGGACGCGATTATGCGCAGACCCGCTTTGAATGACTTCTGACAGCTGAGATCGGCTGACACCTGCTTTCTCCCCCACTGCAAGGACCTCTCCCAGGCCTGCAGTCGTTAAAGCAACCAGCATATTATGGCACAGCTTTGCCACCTGGCCTGATCCTGAAGGACCGAGCAGAAAGATATCCTTTCCTATGCTCTCCAGGACCGGGCGAATGTCCGGCAAATATCTATCGTCTCCCCCAACCATTATGGTCAGCGTACCGGCATCAGCACCCTTTGGTCCCCCGCTTAACGGGCAGTCATAAAAATGGATGCCTTGCTCCTTTGCAGCCTGATTCAATTCCTGGGCTGTTTTTGGGTCAATAGTGCTCATATCCAGCACAAAACTATGAGGCTTTAAAGCAGAAAAGACTCCGCTTCCACCCATCATAACATCTCTCACAATACTTGGTCCAGGCAATGAAGAAATGACTAGATCCGCCTGTCTTGCTGCCTCAAATGGAGAAGGCTGGGGAATGGCCCCCAGCGCCTCGCATATCGCCAGTGCATCCTGACTTGGATCATAAGCATACACCTTATACCCGTTATTGATTAAATTTTTCACAAGGCCCTTTCCCATGGCCCCGCAGCCAATTACGCCTATGTTTTTCATCCTCTCCCTCCTTAAGGTTTAATATAAACGGTCTTAGTATCCAGCCAGAAATCCAATGCCGTGCTGCCCTGTTCACGCGGCCCGATGCTGGATGTTTTTTTGCCGCCAAACGGGAGCTGGTTTTCATAATGGTTGGATGGGATATTCACGTGCGTGACGCCTGTTTCAATTTTCCGGACAAAATCGAATGCCTTCTGAAGGTCATTCGTAAAAATGGCGGATGACAAGCCAAATTCCGTATCATTTGCAAGCTCAATCGCCTCTTCGTAAGAATCCACTTCCATCACTGCCACAACCGGCCCGAAAATCTCTTCTTGGGCGATTGTAAATTCCTTCGTAACTTTACTGAAAACAGTCGGAGCGACGAAATAGCCATTCGCCATATCGCCATCTGTCAGCTGCTTTCCTCCATATTCAAGCACCGCTCCTTCCTCGATGGCGCTATTTACATAATGGAGATACGTATTCAATTGATGCTTATTTGCAACCGCACCGTTGTCATATCCTTCCTTAACCCCATTGCCGACCTTTACTTGCTTCGCTTTTTCAACTAGCAGCTCAATGACCTTTCGGGAAATAGACCGGGGCACAATCACACGGCTGGTTCCCGTACAGCTTTGGCCGTTATTATAAAATCCGCTGATGACCACACTCTGGACAGCCTCTTCCAGATTGGCGTCCTCCAGAATGATCGTCGCATTCTTTCCGCCCATTTCAGCCTGCATTTTTCCGCCATGGGCTGTCACAAGCTTGCCAAAATGGATGCCCACATCAGAGGAGCCTGTAAACGAGACGGCCTTAATTTCCGGATTGGTTCCAAGCTCTTCTCCCACAACAGAGCCCGGGCCCGTGATCATATTCAGCACGCCAGCTGGCATTCCAGCCTTTTCAAACAGCTCTACTACCTTCACTGCGATTAGAGACGTGTCACTTGCAGCCTTATAGATGATCGTATTTCCCGCCAGCATGGAAGGCGCAATTTTATAAATGGCAATTCCGAGCGGAAAATTGAATGGCGTAACGACAGCCACCACTCCCAGCGGCTCCTGAATCGTGCAGGCAAAGGTTTTAGGGTCAATCGCAGGAACGGTTTCGCCTGAGATCCGGTTAGCCTCTCCGCTGAAGTGCTTCAGAGCCTGAACCGTAGCCTCCACTTCCTTTCGGGCTGCCTCGATCGTTTTGCCGACTTCCTTCGTAATGATTTCTGCTAATTCCTCTTTTTCCTGCTGGATGAGAAAGATCAGTTTAAAAAGGATGTCCCCACGGCTGATTGGAGATGTATTTTTCCATTTGGGAAAAGCCCTCTTTGCACTCTCGATTGCTTTTTGCACATCAATCTCATTCGACTTCTGAAAGTAACCCAGTACCCCATCTGTATTGGCTGGATTCACACTCGGATACGTCTCCCCTGTCACAGAAGGAACCCATTCCCCGCCAATATAATTGTAAAAAGTTTCTGCACCAGCATTGACGACCTCAGTTTTCTGGCTATTAACCTCTGTACTCATCTAATCTCTCCTTATCATATCAAGTTTAGGTTATTATAATATTTAGAATATTCTATGTACATGTGCCAACAGCCAAATAACTCTTCCTTTCTTTGTGACTAGCACCAATTAGGGGTTTAAAAAGTCAAAGACCTGGAATGCAAGGACCACTGTGATCCAATCTTCATTCCGGGAAAAATCCAGCTGCAGCTCGCTCTCGATTTTTTTCAGCCGGTAGGCAAGGGTATTGGGATGAATATGCATCACTTCTGCTGTTTGTTTATGACTTTGATTATGTTCCAGAAAGGCTTGCATCGTTTTTAGGTATTCAGGCTCCATTTTTAAAAGAGAACCTAATTTATCGGAGACAAATTTGTTCAGCAAGCTGCGATCGGTGTTGAGCCACAGTCTTTCAGCACCAAGCTCAGAATAAGTGATAAAGGTTTTGTGCTGATGGCTTTTTGCAAATGATAAGGCTTCGGCAGCTTCCTGGTAGGTATCTGTCATATCTGTTAAAGCAACCTCTCTGCCCAAACCAATGACAGCTCTGTTCACTTTTCTCTGAATATCATCAGCTAGACAATGGTCATACTTTTTCCGTCCATTCATCATGAGTGCTATGATTTGGTTTGATTTCGCAAAAACAATCGGAGTTTCACAGTATTTCATGGTGATCTGCTCGATCGCTCGGATGAGTTTTTCTTTTTGAAGGATGGAGGCTTCATCCCATAGAAAACCAGACTTGCAGTCCACCATCATACAGGCGATGCTGCTTTTCTCATTCAAGCGGAACTTTTCCAGAATCCTTGGATCCAGACGTCCGCCATTGATCAAATCATGAAAGGCCTCTTCCCTTAGATACATCTCTTTTTCAAAAAGCGTATTCTGCCTGACAAACTCCAGTGACAAAGCCGTTGAAGCATGCTCAAGAGCGGCCTTCTGGATATTCGTCAAACGTTCAACTGGCTCATCCAGAAGGAAATATCCGAAAAGTTCGTTGGAGTTTATGATCGGAAAAGAACTGGATGGATTTATTGGTGACTCTGCAAAGATGACTGGGAAGCCCAAAATGTGACTGATGGTCTCCAGGATATACGAAGTCCCCCTTCCCTCCAGCAGAATCTTCGTGAATTTCCGGTGGATATCAAGTGATTGGCTCAGTTCCTCATTTTTTCGCCTTACTTCTTCGTAAAGCTTCGAGTTCATGATGGCAATAGCCGCCTGGTCTGCCACCACCTCCAGCACTTGAAAGTCAGCTTCAGTAAACTGTACATCCTTGTCGAAGTTATCCACCACAAGTACACCGATGCAATTCTCCTTATAAACCAATGGGACAACGATGCCGCTCTTCACTTCACGCCGATAGACTCCATTAAAAAAATGCATATAATTTATCTCAGACATACGGCTCATATGCTCCCTGAACTCATGTCCTGACGCAATGACGCCCTTTTTAGTCAGAAATACCTGTCCCGTCAAGGATTCACCAGGCTCAAACTTCACCTGGCTCATAAAGCCTGTCTCCACCCCAACCCCGCTGGAAAAATGTAATAATCCATTTTCCTTTAACGTGTAAAGAATGGTCGTATCAGCATGGTCTACTAAATCAAAGGCAGCTTGTACGAGCCGCTTCAGAATCTCCTCCAGTTCAAGAGACTGGGTTAAACTGCGATTTATTTCCAGAAGGCTTGAGATTTTGTCCTGCATGATGGTCATGGCTGCTCTCCTTTCTAATGAGGCTTCCAGCTTGGTGAAGTTCTCAAAGTCATTACAATCTCTTATTGCTGCAAATTATCTATTTTTCTGCGAAACTCCCACCCTTATTCCTTCTTTTCCTGACTTCATCCATTTTCCCGTAAAAACTATCCTCCAGGTCAATACCAAAGAAGTTATAGAATTTAATCAGATAGGCCAGGCAGTCTGCGAGTTCTTTGCCAAGCTCTTCTTTTACCTGATCACTAGCTAATTGAAAGGCCAGTTCTTCATCCATTCCTTCTTTTGTATAATCGCTGACAAGGTTAAAGGCCTTGCGCAGCTCTTCAGCAACCTCTGCAACTTCGGTTGTCAGCAGCATATAGTTATTTAAAAGGGAATCGCGGCTCCTGGCATAATTCTCACCGCTGATTTCCCAGCCCATCTCTTTTTGATACTTTCTCATAAAGCATTGCAATTCATTCAATCTATTAACACCTCTTCTGATATATTCGAGAAATTCCGGGTGGTGCCAGTCACCATTTATCTTTCTATTGTCCGGGCAAATACCGCCCCGGCAAGGAGTCCCCAAACGGGTGCGCTGATATGGAGAAAGCTCACGCCTGATAAGGTGACAATGAAGGCAGCGAGCGCGCTTAGCCGGTAGCGGTTTTCGGAGAAGCCCATTTGCAGGCTGGAATGCAGGACGCCGATCAGGGCGAACCCAGCCAGCAATGAAATGAATGCCTGCGGAAGCGACTGGATAAAGGGCACGATTTTCCAGGCAAAAATGCCGAAGACGATCGTAATCGCGCCTGAAACAACAGCTCCCATATACCGCTTTTCCTTAGGCCCTGAATCCGGTCCGGCACAGATGGCGCTCATCATGCCGGCGATATTGGCACACTGGCCGCCAAAGAAGCTGGTGATTACGGAGAAGAAGCCGCTTGATGAGACAATTTTACGGATAGGCGGCTTGAAATCCTCACTTTCAAGGGCCCCGATTCCCGGTGCAGCGTCATTGCTCAGTATCAGCATCGCGAGCGGCAGGGCAATCGTCACAAGACCCATCCAGCTGAATTCCGGCACTTGAATAGATGGCAGGAAATAAGCAATCTCTTTAGCCGGATTTAAATCAGCTGTCAAATACAATATCGCAAAGGCAATTGCGACGGCCGCGAGCACGGGCGGGAACTTCTTCACATATCTCGTAAAAAGCAGAAAACTGATTAAAGCCGCTCCTCCGACAACAGGCATTTCCTGGATGGCCGGTACGAGCTTCACGACATAGCCGGCAACCAATCCGCCAAGCATGGAGGCGATGACTTCTTTCGGCACCCAGCCAATGATTTTTGTAAACAGCCCTGAAATGCCGACCAGAAAAATCAGTAGCCCTGACATCACATAACCGCCGATCAGTTCCGGATACGAATATTGCGCAGTCACAGTCGCCAAAAAGGCCGCTCCAGTAATCGAATGCCCTCCTGTGATGGGAATCCTATATAGAAGCGGCAAGAGGATGCTGTATACACCCCCGAAAAAATAAACCGCAAACATCCAGTTAATCGTCTGCTGATCAGTAAATCCCCCTGCTGAGGCAGCCTGTAAAATGATCAGAGCCGGCCCCGTCATAACCAGTGTGCTTGCAATGATTCCAGATGAAATGTTTTCTGCTGTCAGATCCTTTATAAACGAACCCTTCTGTACTTCTTGACTGTATCCGCTATGCCTTTCCTTCGGCAAACCCATTTTTCCTGCCCCCGAATTCCGATTATTTTACTTACTATCATGATTTTAAATGAGTTAATTGTCAAACTATTTCGCATTCGGAAGTTTTGACAAAAAAAGACCTCCTAAGAGGCCCCTAACTCATTCCGATTAAAGTAGACATTTAATACTTGCTTCAGGGATTGATCGATCTGCACCCATTCATCCAGCTTATAGTTATTCAGCATTTTTGCCAGGTTTGGCTTAATGCCAATCAATTTGATGATGCTGCCGGTCATGAAGTTCAGCGTTTTAATCAGCTGGGTGAATTTCTCAATTCCTTTTCCTTCAATTTCCCCAACCGCTGTCAGATCAAAGAGAATTTCTTCAAATTCGCCGGCAAAAACGGCTTTCAGACAGCTTTCGGAAATAACGTTTATTTTATCTGCTGTTATATCCCCAAATAAAGGAATCATGCACAGCGTTTCCGACAGCGGAATAAACGGCCCGGACAGCTGATTCAAGCGGATGAGCACCTGCTCAAGCTCTTCTTTTTTCTCCAGAAGTTCAAAGTCGGTAGAGGACAGGCGCTGCTGCAGCTGCATCAGCTTATCCATCAATCCTTCATTAGAGCTGTCTTTTGGCAGAAATAGCATATTGGCAAAATCCTCGCTGTCCCATTGAATATGGACCTCAAATAAAGATAGCGATGTTTCCCTGGTCTTCATATTCAGTTCCAGTTTTACAGGATCCAATCTGGGATCCCAGCTGTATTGAATCAGCTTTTCAATGCTTTCCTCATCAATGATTCCTTTTAAATGCTCCTCGCTCAGGTCAAAGTGTTCCCATGCTAAGGTGGAGTAGCTTACTAGTTTTCCGTTCCTGTCAGCTTTTAAAAACGCAAGCGGAAGCGGCTGATCAAAATATTGCATTTTGCTGTCCTCCCGCTTCATAGTTTTGCAGCCATTCCTTTGTTTCCGGCAAATCCCTTAGAATGACTGTATGATCGGAGCAATAAGGAAGCAGGTCATACTTCCCTGCTAAACGCCCGCCAAGAAGAACAGCCGGCTTATGCGGCAGTTTGGCAAATGCTTCGGCGTATTCCTTCAGCTTCGGCAGATGATAGACAATGCTGACCGATAGACCGATTACACTCGGCTTCCAGTCTTTTGCCGTTTTCAGCGCATATTCCAAAGGCAGGCTCGGGCCAAAATACTTCGTCTCCCAGCCGTGCTCTTCAAAAAGGCTGTTGACCATTTTCAGGCCAATATAATGCTGTTCCCCATCCAGGCAGAGAAACATGGCTTTTTGGCTTGATTGTCTTTTTTCCCGCTGGTAAGTGAGTTTTGACAGCACAAAATCACAGGTAGCTGTTGCCAAATGTTCGTCTGCGACTGTGATCTGATTTGTCTCCCATAGGTGGCCAATGTGCTGCATCGCAGGTGTAATCAGATTTTGAAAAACTTCAAGGCGCGATAGCTGCGGATGCTTTTGAATGTTCTCCCAAACTTTCGCAGAATTGCCTTCCAGCAGCAGTGAAGCGAGTGTTTCAGCCTGTTTCATCTTACACTCCTCCCTTCACTGGTTCACCTTTCAAAACAGCAATGGATTCTGCAAGATAAAGATTAAATTTCTCTGTCTTTTCAGCAGTATCTGTATCATCAGCCAGCACAGCCTGAATGATTTCGAAATTGTCGATCAGATGCTGGGTCTTCATCCCGTGCTTATTTAAAATGCCAGCAAGCCAAACGGCATAATCAGTGAAAAAAGCAGATTGGTTCAGCTCATACGCTGTCTCGAGATGCTTCATATGATGATGGTTATCTTCGCGGCACTTCTCTTTTCCTTGTTCGCCAAACCGCTCCAGCAGGAATGGCTCGCGTTCATAGATTACTTCGGTAACACGGTTTACGATCTTTTCAAAATTCACTTAGCCACCACCTTGTATTGCGAAACCTTTGGAACCACTGCAGCCAGTTCCTGATCAGGATACTTTTTCTCTAAATCATGGATTCTCTTAAAATCCTCACTGCGAACCCAATTTAAATAGTTTTCTTTTGTATCAAAGATGAGCTGCACCGTCAATTCGCCAGGGCGCTTATCATTCTGCAGCAGCAGAAAATCGATAAACCCCTCCGCCTGATCGACCGACCGCGAGCGATTTTTATATATGCTAATGACTTCCTCCGACTTTTCATCGGGTACGTCAAATGTTGAAAAGACTGTATACATGAACTCTCCTCCAATCTTGGGAGTTTTCTGTTTTTTTCAGTATAACATACTGATTGGGGTTGTCATTTTGGAAGGGTTATGGGCAATGGTTGAAGTTTTTTTGTTTGCTGGAGGAATAACTGCAGTTTCTATATGAATCTTTTTTGTCATTATTTTGGACGATTAACTGCCATTTTCTCTCTTCCCCCCACTTTTCGTCTTTAATTTCCATCCCCTCTCTCTAAGCCTTAAGACTGATACCAAGATATGTCTCTGGCTCGTTATGGCTCTTGTTAATCCCGGTTAAGATAGAATCTGTAAGAATTGTTAAGTTTTACCTGTAAACAAGATCATATTTTGGCGAATTAGGTCGGATGAATTATTGGAAAATTATTTAAAAATTAGTTATTTGTACCTAATTCCCTCTGTATAATTAGGTCTTGGGTGCAAATTTCCATTATTAGGGAGCAAGGAGAATGTTTATGAAATTACTAAAAATGATTGTGCAGAGAAAGATTTTGGTCGCCCTTATGACGGTGCTGATTTTGGCCATCGGCAGCTTTTCCATTATCGAATTAGATAAGGAGCTGATGCCGCCGGTAACGATGGATGGTGCTTATGTTGAGGTCAGTGCCGGTGAAATGGCAGCTATTGAAGTGGAACGATCGATCACCAACCCCCTGGAGCAGCAAATCAGGGGGATTGAGGGAGTGGACTCGGTTGTCTCCACATCCGCAATTGGACGGAGCTCACTTCAAATTACGTTTGAACAGGGCCGGGGCGATGAACTTTTTAAAGAAGTAGAAACGGCTGCAAACGCCGCTAAAGGCGAGAATGCCGCGATCACGGATGTCACGTCTGGGCAGTATGGGACCACGCAAAGCTATGAATTCTATATGGATGTATCCGGCGGCAGTATGGAGGAGATGACCACTTTTGCCAAAAAGGTCCTTGAACCGCGCCTGGAAGCATTGCCGGAAGTCCGCGACGTATCGCTTGCAGGGGTTCAGGAGCACGAGGTAATCATTGAATTGGACCGCAGCAAATTGGCAGAAAAAGGGGTGGATTCTGCAGCTGTGATGGGTGCGATTCAGCAGGTTAACAGCGAAGCCACACTGGGAGAACTCAGCAGTGATGCCAATTCTCCTTCCCTCCGCTGGAATACGAAGCTTGAAAATGTGGAGGATGTACAGAATATTAAAATCCCATCACAAAATGGATTTGTTGATTTGAAAGATGTTGCAGATGTTCAATTTCAGCCGATTAAAAGTTCATCGTTCGTCTGGAAGAATGGCACGAAGGATTTTATTTTTGTCCAGGTTGGCCGTGCTGCAGGTGCCACACAAATTGACATGGCAGCTGCGGTCCGCGATGAAGTGAAAAACATCCGCGAAGACGGACTGGTGAAAGGCTTTGAACTGAACGAAATGGTGGCACAGGCAGATTATGTACAGGAATCAATTGAAGGTGTGACCGGCAACATTTTAATCGGCGGCGTCATTGCCATTGCCATTCTGCTGTTATTTTTAAGGAATGTAAGGGCCACCTTTATCATCGGCCTGTCAATCCCCACTTCCATCCTGCTGACGTTTACGGCGATGTGGGTTTTTGATTACAGCTTTAATATCCTGACCCTGATTGGGCTTGGCCTTGGGATCGGGATGATGGTGGATTCTTCGATTGTTATCATTGAATCCATCTATCGAAAGAAAGAACAGGGACTTGGCAAGCTTGAGTCCGTTTTGGAAGGAACGAAAGAGGTTTCATCAGCAGTTATTGCTTCGATGCTCACTACAATCGTGGTATTCCTGCCAATCGGCCTTATTGGCGGCGATGTGGGCACATTCATGATCATGCTGTCTGCTGTTGTAGCCATTACACTCATAAGTTCGGTTATTGTCTCATTTACTTTAATCCCTTCGCTTTCAGAAAAATTGCTGAAGCTGCGCAAGCCGAAGAAGGAGCGCAAAGAAGGGCCGATTATGCACCTTTATAGCCGGATTGTGGCCTGGACCATCCGGAAAAAGCGTTACAGTTTTGCGGTCATAGCGATTTTCTTCCTGATGTTTGCCGGCTCATTAACACTTGTGACGAAAATTCCAATGACAATTATGCCCGATATGTTTAACCGCTACACAGAGCTGATGGTTGACCTGGAAACAGGTATTTCGATTGAAGATAAAGAAGACATCGCTCAGGGGATTAATCAGAAACTTCAATCAATTGAAGATGTAGAATCCAATTATGTCATGGACACCGGCGGAATGTTCTATGCGATCATCAATATGACAAAAGGAGATGACATAACAAGAGAGCAAAAAGATGTCAATGAAGATATAATGAAACAGCTTCGAAGCCTATCGGATTCCCTCCCGGTTAAAAATGTCCAGAGTGCAATGTCGGCTGGCAGCGGATCACCGGTCCAGGTGAATATTACAGGCGAAGATTTCGCAGATCTGCAGAAGCTTACCGGTGATTTTTCTGAGGAGCTCGAAAAGATTGACGGCATCGTCGGTGTGACCAACACGATGGAGCGCACTTCAGAGGAGCAGGTTGTTGTTTTAAAAGAAGAAGCAATTGAAACGGCAGGCTTAACCCAGCTGCAAATCAGGCAGTTTATTGAGCAGACATTCATGGAAATGCCTGTCGGGGAAATGGCCATGAATGAAGAAAATGTACCGCTTGCCTTGAAATGGGCTGAGAAAACTGATTCCAGGTCAGATCTGCTGGATTTAAAAGTTCCAACTGCCCAGGGCGAGAAAGCATTATCTTCCTTCATTGAATTCAAGAGTGTAGATTCACCTAATGATATTTCCCATCATGACGGGGAGCGCTTCATCTCCATTTCGGCTGATATTGAAGGCAAGGACCTTGGTGCCGTAAACCGGGATGTCCAAAAGCTGATCAATGATTTTGAAGCCCCTGCTGGCTATAGTGTGGCAGCTGCCGGGGATCTTGAACAGCAGCAGGAATTAATCATGGATATGGTGTTTGTTTTAGCGATTGCGATTTTCCTTGTGTATTTGGTGATGGCGGTCCAATTTAACCACCTTGGCCATCCGCTGATCGTCATGTCTGTCATACCGATGACCATCATCGGCGTCATTCTCGGTTTGTTCCTCACGCAGATGGAGCTTAGTGTAATGTCAGGAATGGGAATTGTCATGCTGATAGGGATTGTGCTCAATAATGCCATTCTGCTGATTGACCGTACGAATCAGCTCCGCCTGGAAGGATTCTCTGTTGAAGAGGCACTTCTGGAAGCAGGCAAAAACCGGATCCGGCCGATATTCATGACTACTCTTACTACGGTTGGCGGAATGCTGCCCCTTGCCCTGGCATCGGGAACTTCCGGCAACTATCAGGCGCCGATGGCAATGGTCATAATTTCTGGCCTGCTGTTTGCGACCTTTATCACACTGCTGCTGATCCCGGCAGTTTACCGATTGTTCACCACATCCAGCCTCCGTTTTGGCTGGATGAAGAAAAAGCAAAAAAAGAAAAGCAGTGATGCTAAAGTGATTCCGGAGACGGTTAAGTAACATAGTTCCGCCCTCTCAAAAACCGAGGGGGCTTTTGCGGATTTTCAAGCACTATGGACAAGGGCTCTTTCCTTCTGTTTTTTCCTTCATATATTAGTAGGAGAGAAAGGAGTGAATCCCATGTGCCAATATTGTGTTGAAGAATATTACTACAAGAAAGTCTGCTGCAAAAAGAAGGACAAACATGAACATCACGGCTGCAGGAAATGCACGAGTGATTTTAAACCTCACTGTTCCTGTAAAAAATGCTCTGATGAGCATAAAAGATGTTCCTGCAAAAAATGCTCACCGGAAATTCATCATTGCCCTTGCAAGAAATGCTCATTCGAACACCGACATTTTTGCTGCTGTAAAAAATGTTCCCATAGCTCTGACTATTAATCCAGTAAAACAGCGGCCAGCTTTGCTGACCGCTTATTTTATTTTTTCAGCCGTACGCTTTAAGGACTGCATTAAAAGGCGTACGCCAAGAAAAAAGATGATAAAACCGATAAAGGAATAGGTGTGTTTCCAGTTAATAAGGACAAACATATTCAAAAAGCTGAATAACGGTTCAAAGATAAAAGCAAACAGGATTCCAAGGCCTACCGCTGCAGCTGCATAGCTTTTCCACGTGTTAAAATACTGATAAATAAGCATTCCCGAAATGGGTATCACCACAAAATCTGCAGGCACTAACGGCGGAATAAAGTAGAACAGCTTATCCGGATATCCCCACAAAAGAAAGTTTAATCCCACAACATCAAGAAAACAGGCGAAGATCGCACATAGCAGCCCGAAAGCAAGTATCTCAAAGAGCCGCCCCTTATCCACCAGCCTCCACCAAATAAAAAACGGCAAAATGCTGGCAGCCAGCAGCAGCCACCAATTAAAGCTGAACAAATCCTCCTTCAGCCAATGTTCAAGTGAAACATCTCTTAACTTTTCCCTAAGGTTTTGCTCATCTGTAAATGAAGGAATACGGCTCATCTCATCACCTGCCTGCCCGAGTTGGTATCATGTTATTCATCTTTCCCCATGCGATGAGTTACATACAGTAAGCCGATGGTTCTAGTGAAATATTGGGGGGTGGCGGGATTGCACAAATATTCTGCTGGTGGGCACAATTATGGTGGGGATGGCGCAATTGTTGATTGAAATGGCGTATATTTGGTTTGATGGCGCATTTACAGGTGTTGTTAACCCATTTTATAGGCGAACGGCGCAATCATGATGCAGAACAGCACAATGATCCACCAAAACAACGCAATCAGCAGCAGCAGCGGCGCATAAAGTTTTCACACAAAAAAGCAGCTGGCAGAGCCAGCCGCTTTCATTCCTATTTCTGTCCAGTATAAATGTTAATCGCATCTCTTAAAAACTCGGCCGCACCTGGGCGGATTTTATCATAATACGCTTTAAACCTTTCATCTGCCACATACATTTCTGCCAGGCCGGCGTGGGCCTCTTGGCTGTATTCACTCCAATAGAAAGTGATCCACTGCTTGTGCAGGTCGGCTGCTTTTTGTGCAAGCTCACCTGCCGGATCGCCAGTTTGCATGGCTTCGGCTAGAGTGGTGTTCACCTCTTCAGCCAGTTTTGTTACGGCCTCATGCTCCTCCTGGGTCATGTTCATGAGTTTGGCATTAGATTTTTCAACCGTTTCATCGCCATATTTCTCACGGATTTCTTTTCCGTATTGTTTTTCATTATCTTCAATCATTTTCTTTTTGAATCCTTCAAACTTCTCTTTGTCTGACATGGTCGTTCTCCCTTCAGCTGACGCTATGGTTTTTTCAACATTCGTAATAAGCAGATCGAGCTGCTTTCTTTTCTCAAGGAGTTTCTCGCGGTGCTCCTTCAGTGCGTCCGCAGCATCGAAAGCGGGTGCTGTGATAATTTCCTTAATTTGATCAAGGCAGATGCCAAGTTCTCTGTAAAACAGAATCTGCTGCAGACTGTCAACTTCCTGCTGACCATAAATCCGGTATCCTGACGAATTGGTTCTTGCCGGCTTAAGAATGCCAATTTCATCATAATACCTGAGGGTTCTCGAGCTGACCCCAGCCAGCTGCGCAAGCTTCTGCACTGTGTATTCCATGCGATAGGCCTCCTTTCAAGAAAAGCGGAAGCGCCTCCAGATGAACTTCAACTAAAAACCGCCACGTCCTGTGGCGAACGTTGAAGTCAGCACATCCTGTGCAAGCCCGACAGGCATAAGACGAATCACGCAGGAAACCTCCCAAAGCAAGCTTTGGTCGGGCGATGATCGCTGCCGAAGCTTTCCTTTCCTGATTTCTGGAGTGATTTGGCTTATGACCCCGAGGGGCTAGGCGCTGCAGCTAGACATTGAAAAATCTAGAAAGTACTTTCTGTTTATTACGATACACCTTTACGCAGCGTGAAGGTCAAACACTTTTGATAAAAAAATTAATCCAGCTTTTTAATCAGGAGAGCTGCGGTTGTCTTGGAAATTCTGCATCCTTCCAGATCCGCCTCCTTAATCAATCCCAGATCCACAGCAGATTTTATTTTCCCTTCGTCAGGCCGCTTTTGAATCAGGTCGAGAAGATTCAGCTCCTCCAGTTTGCTGACAGTCGGAGCGGGGTCGAATTTTTCTGTCCTTCTAATCTGCCTCTGCAATTTGTAGCTGTCAATCTTCACTTCTCCTTTTTCATTCTGTCCCACTGCTGTATCGAAATACTGGTGGAACATGTCTTTGAGTTTATCGAGTTCGGCTTCCAAATCCTTTTTCCTGCGGTTCAGCTCATCAAAACGGACCAGCATCTCTTTTGTAATCATGTGTGGATCGCCTCTTTTCTTGGATGATACTTCATCTTATTTTGGAAGCTGCGGTTTTATGCATCATTAAAGAACGTATGTTCTAATTCAAACACCAATGATTTGGTATAAAATGGAATTAACTAAGAGGGGACATGATGCTTTTAAACATTTTTTGGGGAATACTCGGACTATATGTATTACTATCTCTCCTGATCCTGCCGATGCAATACCGCTTTTTAATCGCTTTAAAAAAAGAAGAAGCCCAAAATAAAGCAAAGGGGAAAACACATGGAAAAATGTATGACAATATGAGAGCAGGCGAGCTGGTTCTACATGAGAACATTCAGGGAAACCCTGTCTTTTTTCTGGCTAATTTCCTGGCATCGATTATCTATCGGATTAAGCATTAACCGGTTTCACGGAAAAGTTAAATTTCGAAGTTATATTGAGATTTTTAAAGGATATATTTATTTTTTTTGTAAATCTTCGCGGTTCTGTGATTAAAATAGCCTGGCGTGCTTCCGCCAGGCATCTCTTTTTACTGCAATTCTTCCAGCGCAATTTTCTGATACGCTTTAAAAAAGGAATCACAAAACACATCCCACTCTTCAGCCGCTTCCATGGAGGCTTCGCTGACTTCCCCGCACACCGGGCGCTGCAGCAGATCTGTCAGCTGCTCGGCAAATCGATCAATCGTTTCCTGTGAAGCTCCTTCAAGCACATTCGCTACAAAATCAGCTGACGGATACCAGTCTGTCACTCTCTGAATATCGCGGTATATTTGCGTCAGCAGCAGATTGCGCGGGCCTTCCCACTGTTCATTGACGACAATATCGCGGAAAATGCGCGGCAGTGAAGAGAATTCCTCCATGACACCATGGCCAGCAAAGACGGAGATGGCATCGCGCAGCACCTCTGCTCCCTCGTTTGTTGCACAGATTTTCTGCAGAAGCACAAGCTCCCTAAGGTTAAACAGCTGCTTTCTCAGTTCAATTGGCTGATCAACCGGAATACCCGCATTCAGCGGCTGATCAAGAAACAGGAATTGATGATAGATTTTAAAAGCTCCTGCCGTTGTGCGGTGTGCGGCATCTTCAATTTTCTTCAGTGTTCTCACTGATAGCGGGTAATCTTTTACCTTTTTGCCAAAAACAGTCCGGAAATTGCCATAGAGACTGGCTTCACGTGCTGCTCGGAGCATGAATCCTGCGCAGGCAATGCCAATTTCAAGGCGGGATAGTGTTAGGACGATGCCGGCTGCAATGGCCACCCCTTTTCCTGCCGGCCCAACCGGGTAAGCAAGAGCCCCATTATACTGAAATTCCCCTGTCGGCAGCTCGGCCGTGCCCATTTTCCACTTGATCCGGTTGATTTCATACCCATTGCGCTTTTCTTTATCTTTATCTCCCGAAAGCCAGGAAGGAACGATGAATGTCGATACTTTATCAGTGCCTGAAATTTTCGCCGTGACCACCGAATAGTCGGCATGGGCAACCGAACAGAAAAATTTATTGCCGAAGAGGCGATAGTATTTTCCATCTGGAACAGCTTCAAGCACATTGGCCGGCAAATCCGATCCTCCCTGGATTTCTGTCATGAATTGGGCACCAATCGCAAAGTCCCCCTCCAGCCCCTCTTTCGTATGCTGTAAAATTTGCTCCAGCTCTGGAATATCTTCATTCGGATATTGTTCAAGGAGTGCAATTAATCCAATCGTGCATGTCAGCGGGCAGGCGACACCTGCTTCCCCCAGCTGATGAATCAGCATCCGCTTTGCAAAACTTTCCCAGGCTGGCATTTTGCTTGAAAAGAGACCTGCACCGAACACTTCTTTTTCCAGCTGATGCGTTTCCATTGGACGGACGACACGGTCAATGCGGTGATTGAAGGCATCAAAATGAAGCATAGACGGACGGGCTTCCGGCCTTGCCGCTCTTTCTGCAAGGGGGTTCCATCTGGAAGAAACAGCAGAAGAAAAATGCTGCAGTTCATTATGTATCTGTTCATATTTCGCGCCTGCATATTTCTTTAAGGCCTTTTGCAAAATTGGATCATTCTTATACCAATCCAGACTGCTGCGCTTCTCTAAAAACTCATCAAATGTGTATGAATTCTTTCCTCTTACCTTTTGGTCCTGGGAAGTTATCGTCATGGAAAAATCACTCCTTTTTTTAATTGACAAATACTAATTTTCAGAATTATTATAAAACTAGGTTAACGTTTACGTCAACTAGGAGGATGCATAATGACAGAAGAAAAAGTTTTTACCATCAGCGAGCTCGCGACGATGTTTGACATCAGCTCCAGGACGATCCGCTATTACGAGGAAATTGGAATGCTGTTTTCGGAAAATCGGGACAGCCTGACCAAGCAGCGCACCTATACGAATCGTGAGCGCCGCCGCCTTAAGATGATTCTGCGCGGAAAAAAGCTCGGCTTCAGCCTTCAGGAAATCAAGGAGATGATTGGTCTTTATGAATCAAATCCGGAAGGTGAAGCGGAAAAAAGCAGGATTATTGCCTTCGCTGACAGCAAGCTAAAGGAAATTGAAGAGCAGATCATGCAGCTGCAAATGCTGCGGGAAGACATTCTGACTTACAAAGAAAAGTATGAAAACAGCCGGGTGAAAACATAAAATTCATTTTAAAAGGGGCTGAGCTAAGTGGGAACAACGATTCACGGAGTATTGGAGAGAAACGCAAGGAAGTTTCCTGAAAAGGACGCCTTTATTACGGCGTCGAACCGCCTTACATACGGTGACATGAACCGCACATGCAACAGGCTCGCAAGATATCTTCAGGATGAAGGGGTCCGACACGGCGACCGGATTGCAGTGATGTCGCGCAATAATGAACACTTCTTTTTTGCTTTTTTTGCCTGCATGAAGATCGGCGCCATTCCGATGCCGATAAATATCCGTCTGACACCGAAGGAATTGGGGGCTATTTTTCAAAATGCGAGCGCTGCAGGGATTCTGTATGAGGATGAGCTTGCTGAAACGGTGACCTCGTTAAAAGAAAATTTGAATTACTATTTTTCGATTCAGGATGTTGTTGGGGCTTCAGCTCATTTTTCTGAAGGCAATCTACATGTGCCGATTGATTCGCGGGATGTCTGCGAGATTCTTTTTACATCCGGAACAACCGGTATGCCAAAGGGAGTTGTGTTTAACCATGAACGCATTCTTGCGATTGCCGCCGCGGTTTCGGTTAATTTCAGCTTGACCCATCGAGATTCCATGCTTACCCTGATGCCGCTCTCCCACTCTGCTCCACTGAATACATTTTTCATGAGCGGATTTTATTGCGGAGCAACCCATGTGATCAGCGACTTTACACCAAAAGGATTCCTGAACTGGATTCAGCAGGAAAAGACGACCTTCTCATTTGCGGCACCAGTCGCCTATTTGCTTGCGGCCAAGGATCCGGATTTAGCTTCTTATGATTTATCGAGCATGCGTGTTTTTGCGTATGGCGGCGGTCCGCTGGCACTGGCCTCCTATCACCATGTGAAAAAAGCATTCCAGAATGAAAATTTCTATCAGGTTTACGGGCTGACGGAAGCGGGCCCGAATGGAATTTTGCTATATCCGGAGGAGCATCTGGACAAGGCCGGAAGCATCGGCAAAAATCCGACTGTTAATATGGAAATCCGGGTCGTCCGGCCGGATGGCACTGATACGGATCCGAATGAATATGGCGAGATTCTCCTGACAGGTGACAGCCTCATGCTGG
This sequence comes from Cytobacillus oceanisediminis, assembly GCF_004366035.1. Classification (GTDB taxonomy): domain Bacteria; phylum Bacillota; class Bacilli; order Bacillales; family Cytobacillaceae; genus Cytobacillus; species Cytobacillus oceanisediminis_C. The sequence continues at coordinate 98,659 of NZ_SOEE01000006.1, read as the reverse complement.
AGTATGACAATAACCTGGAAGAAACGAATGCCGCGATAAAGGATGGCTGGCTCTATACTGGCGACATTGCCTATCGGGATGAGGATGGCTACTTTTACATCGTCGACCGCAAAAAGGATGTCATCATTTCGGGCGGCGTCAACATTTATCCGCGTGAAGTCGAAGAAGTACTCGCAAAGCATGACGCGGTTTTGGAATCCTGTGTGGTCGGTGTGCCGCATGAAGATTGGGGCGAAACCGTTAAGGCTGTTGTCGTGCTTAAGGGAGATGCTTCAGAGGAGGAATTGCGCGCATTTGCCGCTGAACATCTGGCTGAGTTTAAATGTCCGCGGATTTATTCCTTTGTGGATGAACTGCCGCGGAATGCAAGCGGGAAGATTTTGAAGCAGCAGGTAAAGTTGGTGCATTCTTAATTGGAAGGGGGAAAGGCGCCTGGTTCTTTTTGTTTATGGAGGTTTTATAGCGACCGCTTTTCTGGCTCTGGTTTCTTTTTCGGCTTCATGAAGGCTTCAAATTATTTAATCTCAAGGTATAACAACGAAAAGGGAGATCCATTCTTAAAGAATAATCGGTAATCCGTGCTATTAACGACCAAATAAGGGATACAGCAGAAATATTAAAGCACTTCCCTCCAACTCAGTTGCCCTTTTTCGGGTTTATAATAAAAATAACAGGAATTCCCCCCTAAAAAAAGTATCTTAATAGTATAACCAAACAATCCAGGAGGCCACATGAAGTCAAGAACCGAAACCGAGATGATGAATCTGATTGTATCAACAGCCCGGGAAGATGAGCGGGTGCGCGCAGTTATTCTGAGTGGTTCGCGCGCGAATCCGAATGTGAGGAAGGATATTTTTCAGGATTACGATATTGTGTACGTAGTTAGGGAAATGGAGTCCTTTACCTGTGATCATAGCTGGGTGAATGTATTTGGTGAGCGGGTTATGATGCAGATGCCGGAGGAGAAGGTGCTGCCGCCTGCCGATGGGCATGGACGCTTCCCTTATCTGATGCAGTTTATGGACGGGAACCGGATTGATCTGACTTTGATTCCGGCTGAAAAGATAGATGAACTGCTGGAGCCCGACAGTCTGAGTGTGCTGCTTCTTGATAAGGATGGGCTGATTGGGTACCTGCCGCCAGCCAGTGATCGGGATTATCTTATCAAGAAACCGAGTGCGCAGGAATTTGCGGATCTCTGTAATGAATTTTGGTGGATCACGATGAATATCAGCAAAGGGATTTGGCGCAGGGAGCTTACTTACGCAATGTTTATGCATGAGCAGATTAACCGCCATGTGATGATTACAATGCTGGAATGGAAGGTCGGCATCACAGACGATTTTACAAAAAGCTCAGGCAAAGCAGGCAAGTATCTGCCCGATTTTCTTCCTGCCAAGGTATGGGAGCAGTTCAAATCCACCTATTCAGACGCCGATTTTAATCACATATGGGAAGCCCTCTTCACAATGTGCTCCCTTTTCAGAAATACAGCCGTCGAGGTCGCAGAAAAACTTGGCTTCGAGTACCCATTTGAAGATGATAAGCGTGTAACTGCATTTTTAAAGCATGTCCGAACCCTGCCTGCCGATGCATCATCCATCTATTAAAAAATCCCCTTCACAGGGGATTTTTCTAATTATTCTTTAACTCCAGCTGTTCGAACGCAGACCAGTTCACCATTTTTTCAAGAAGAATGGAGATCAGGACGCCCATCAAAAGCCCGTTGGATAGGAATGGCTGAATCAAAACCGGCAATTCCGCGAATACCGCAGCAGGTGTATTCATTAAACTGATGCCGATTAGAACGGGTGCGGCTAAACGGAAGATTGTGTCTGAGTTGAACACTTTTCCGCTTAAGCTGTTGAAAGCAGTCCCGAACAGCTGCAGGTACGCGACAAACAGCACGGCGTTTCCGACTGTTACCGGCATGCCGGCCAGCCATGAACCCAGGTGCGGGATCAGGCCAATGACCGTCAGGAGCGCGCCTCCAATGAAGAATGGTGTTCTCATCAATATCCTCGTGCTTTGCAGAAATCCGATCGATGAGGTGAATGGAGTATACGGCACGAGGCCAAACCCGCTTCCCATCACTGTAAATACTGCGGTGATAAAAATCGATCCGCGGTACTCGCGTTTCCCGGATTCTTTTTTAAATAAGCGGTCACTGGAGCTGATGGAAGCGACTGTGTTGCTCAGGTTCATCAGACTGGCAAAAAAGGCGACGGCTACAATTCCGATTTCGAGGTTAGGCTGTCCCAGCGGAAACAGCGTAAAGCTTAACTCTCCGGACGCTGTCCCCTGCATTGCTTGACCGGCAAACAGGAGATCATAGCCGATCCATCCTGCCAGCAACCCTATTAAAATAGAAAAATTGCTGATGACGGCGTTCCCTTTTAATTTTAATAAACTCACAAAAATGACGAGTGCAAAGGAATAAAGGGTGATGGGAACATCAATGGTGCCCTGTTCACTAACCTTCATCATGCCTTTAAAAAAGATAAAAATCAGCTGGAAGGTTAATAGGAACAGGTAAACGGACATCACCATAGGGCTGAATATCGATTTTAGCAGTGAGATGCCGTTGAAGGCTGCTAGAATTAGGGTAACAGCCGAAGCGAGCAGGACGCCTGTCGCAATTCCGCCCCCGATTTCCGTATAGCTCATGCCAAGGGACGATGCCGACAGGCCAAGGTTTAGGATGACTCCCCACAGCAAGCCGGAATGGCCTTCCATGAGCGGATAGCGATGCCCTTTCCAGCCTTGAAAAATGGTTGCCAGCCCCGTAAAGATAAGCGAGGCTCTCAGCATCATCGCAATCGTTTCTCCCGGCAGCCCGAAGACTGTTCCAACCGATATCGGGACCATCACAGTATTTGCAAAAATAAAAAATAGCCATTGAACAGAAGAAAATATCGTTACGGTACCAAACCGTTTATCCAAGGTATCAACACCGCTTTCTATTATTTCGTTTCTCTAAAAATAAACCAGCTATTATTATAGTACAAATCATGAAAAATATCTTTGGATTTTTCTTGAAGAAGGATGGAATTTGGGAGAAAGAGGAGCTGGAGTCTGGAATATCAGCGGCTGACCGATATAATAAGAAGCTGACGATAAAAGTGAAATTATGACCGATTTTAATTTTTAATTGACCGATATACTAGAGATGTTAACCGATGTGAAGGGCATGCAAAAGGACAAGCCCGCAAAAAATCCATTGCGGGCGCAGCTCCACGTTTACATAAACCCGGAAAACCACAGTCCTAGCGCGGTTCCGACGTAGTTCCCGATGATATAGCCTAGTGTTCCGACAACGAGTATCGGCCCGATCAGATCCTTCCAGCCTTTGGCGATGGCCATGGCGGCAGCGGTGGTCGGGCCGCCGACATTGGCATTGCTTGCCAAAAGGATTTCTTCGAGGTCATATTTTAATAGTTTGCCTGCTGTTAAAGATACGGTCAGGTTCACTACGACGATAATGAACACAAACACCAGCAGCAGAGGGGCATTTTCGATAATCAGCGGGATCGATGCGGGGATGCCGATTACGACAAAGAACAGGTATATCAGGAATGTGCCGATTTCCTGGCTTCCGTTAATAGACTCGAAGTATCTCGGAAACATGGCCAAAACCAGGAACGTCAGAGTGGTCAGCATCAAATACTTGTCTCCAAACAGCCCGTTTACGAGATTGATAAAAAAAGAAACGTCATCCCCTGAAGGAATGGCTGCGTCCAGGAATTCAGCGACTTTAAACGAAACTACCACCAGCAAAAAGGCTGTTCCGACGGATAACGCGATATCCTTTAAGGAGATGTCCTTTCGCTTCCAAAAGCTCTCCGCAAGTGTCTTCCCCTCTTCTCCTATACTACCGCTTTCCACCTGATCAACATGCGGCGTTTTAAACTGGCGCCGAAAAAAGCCAATGGCCGGTACCGTCATCAGAGCGACGAAGTAAATGGCCATCATTAAATTATCGGCGACAACTGCTGCTGATACCATTTCTCCTGGCGTCTCGAACTTTGCCGCCATGGCCGCGAAGTTTACCCCGCCGCCAATATAGGACGCGGTGAGCATCGCGCCCAGTTTATCAAGGACAGGTATATGATCTTTCAGCAAGAAGAAGCTGATGATTACCCCTGCCACTGTCCCGATGGAGCTGATCAGAAAGATAATCAGCAGCCGGCCGCTTTCCTGCCAGATTCTTTTAATCTTCACATGGAAAAGAAGCAATGGGATCGCAAGCGGAATGATAAAAGTCCAGACTGCATCATATACAGGCGATGCTGTCGGAATAATGCCGGTATTGGATAGAATAATGGCGCCAATCAGGGCAACAATCGCCCCTGAAATTTTTGCTGCCCAGCTGTATCGCTGCTCCAGATAGATGCTTGCCGATGCCCACACCACAATAATTCCCCATAGTGTTACATAATCATCGGCTTTAATAAGTGTCTGCTCCAATAGCATTTCCTCCTTTTTTACAGTGTCACTACTACTCATATTAGCCCTATCTCTTTTAAAATTCAAAATATTCAAACCACACGAAAATGATTCGACAAATTGGGCGGCGCCTGTCACCAAAAATTATTTTATATTTTTTTGAAGCCGAAAGTGCTGTTTCGTACGTCTAGATTGCAGACACTTTTTTAGAAGGAAGGTTATTGTGTGATTGAAGTTAGAGAATTAAGCCATGCTTTTGAGATTGGCAAAAAAGAAAAGAAGACGGTTATTCCTGTATTGGTGGATGTTTCTTTTTCGGTGGAAAAAGGCGAGATTGTCACGATTGTGGGCAGGAGCGGATCCGGGAAGTCAACGCTTTTGAATATCATCAGCGGTTTTATTAAGCCAAAGCATGGAGAGGTCTGGATTCATGGTGAAAAGGTCAGTGACTATAACGAAGGCAAATTCGCTGATTTCCGCCTGGCGTATCTCGGATTCATTTTCCAGAGTTTTCAGCTGATTCCAAGCATGACAGCTTACCAAAATGTTGAGCTCCCTCTCATTCTCAAAGGGATGACTGAAAAGGAAAGACAGCAGAAGACGGAAGAGACGTTAAAGCGGGTAGGCCTTATCGAATATAAAGATCATTATCCAAGTGAGCTTTCCGGCGGACAGCAGCAGCGCGTCAGCATCGCCCGGGCGCTTGTCGTGAATCCTCCCCTCATTCTCGCTGATGAACCGACAGGAAGCCTGGACAGCGAAACAGAAAACGAGCTGCTGCAGTTTATTCAAGAGCTGAACCGTGATCTGGGCATTACGTTTCTGATTATTACGCACGACGAAAAAGTGGCAGCAATCGGCCATAAGACAATTGAAATCACAGATGGAAGGGTTATGGAGGGTGTATTGGCATGAATTTAAAAGATCAATTCAGATTTGTAAGGCAAAATATGAAAAAGAATAAAACAAGGCTGTTTATGACGATTTTAGCCACAGCGATTGGATGTACCTTTCTGATTGTGCTGGCATCAGTCGGATTCGGGCTTCATAAATCGATCATCCAGGATGTAATGGAAGACAGCCTCGTAACGGAAATCCAGGTTCACGGCAAAGAAGCGGGTGAAGGGAATTTCCAGGGCATCAAAGATGAAGATATCCAACATTTTCGAGAAATCACAGGGGTAAAAGCAGTCACCCGCAGGCAATCTTTGCAGCAAAGCCCGATCTTTAAAACTGAGGATTATACCGCTCAATCAGAAGCCGTTTCAGCCTATTTTCCGGAAGAAGTGAAAGCAGGATTCGAGCTGTCTGAAGGAAGACTCCCAGAAAAAGAGAATGAAGTGGTGGTTGGCTCCTCCTTTGCGGATGGTCTGTCTCTGGAGCCGAAAGAAGGAGAAAACGCCTTTAATGAAGATGGTTCAATAAAAGAAGAATACGCCTACAAGGGTGAGTTAGTCGGAAAGACAATTGAAATGGAAGTTATCAAAATGGAGGATGGCAAAGAGATCAAGAAGTCCATTCCCCTGACCATAACCGGGGTTACGAAAAAGCCTTCTAAAGAATGGATGCAGATCCGCACGGTCTTCATTTCCGAAGATATCTTTAAGGAAGTGGAAGCATTCACCGGTACACCTGGCGGCAGTCCGGAGCAAGTGGAAGGAGCTTCCGGGGATACCGGCCGAATTTACGATAGGGTCAGCCTTTACGCTAAAGATGTTGAGGCTGTCACAGGCATCAATGACCAATTGAAAGACGGCAATTATATGGTTTATTCTATCGTGAACGAGATGAAGCAGATCAATATGGTTTTTACGATTCTAAAAATCGGCCTTCTCTTCATAGGAACCATTGCTTTGATCATTGCCTCCATCGGCATTTATAATACGATGACGATGGCTGTTACGGAGCGCGCCCCTGATATCGGCATCATGAAAGCGATCGGTGCCCATCCGAAAACGATTAAGCGGATCTTTGTCCTTGAAAGCAGCTATATCGGACTGCTTGGAGCCCTGTTTGGCACGATTGTTGCTTATGGAATAAGCTATGCGGTCAACCTGGCCCTTCCGCTCGTGCTGGAAAGGGTATTTGAGGAAGCCCCGCCTGAGGGCCTCATGCTTTCCTATATTCCATGGTCCCTTACTCTGATCAGTGTGGCGATTTGTCTGACTGTCACCATCTTCTCCGGCTGGCGTCCGGCCAAGAGAGCCACACAAGTCGATGTGCTGAAGGCGATGAGGCGGGAAGTTTAATAGATAAAACATCGCTGGTATAACCAACGATGTTTTTTATTATAGCTTGAATGCTTCTTCGCGAACCTTCTGCAAAAATTCCTCAACCACTTTCAGGTTGTTTTTGTCGCCGCCAAGCTTCAGCATGGCCCTTCCAACGAAGTTGACCCCTTTATTTTCCCCTTCATAAATAAACCTGGTGAGGGAGTCATCGATTTTAATCAGCGTAAATGCGAGGGTGATTTCAAAGGCCTTTCCCAATACAAAATGGATCTGCTTATGCTTTTTAACCTCTGAATCCTCATAAGCCAGTGTTTCGACAATATAGGTCTCCAGGCGCTTGCCTTCTCTGTAGGTTTGCCTGTGCTTTGCCCCTGTTTCATTTTCTCTTTTTTCAATCAGGGTATGCCCTTCGACCTTAGGCATGATTTTCTTTATGTGCTGGTCGGAAAACAAGCTCCACACCTTTTCAATATTCCTTTCAATCATGATTTCTTCTTTCCATTGAATCACGATTCTTCCTCCTTCCCCGATTCCAAAAAGGCATCGATTTCTTCCATTTGACCTTGAAGCTCCTCCACCTGCTTCTTGATCAGCTTTCTTTTTTGCATCAGCAATCCTTCCAGATTGGCGAATGATTCATCCTCCATCACGGAAATCATTTCCTGAATGGTGAAGCCTAATCTTCTTAGCTTTAGTAAAAGGATAGCCAAAAAGTAGCTGCCGTCATCGTAATACCGGTAATGATTAGCAGGGTCAATAAAAGCGGGCTCCAGCAGCTTCACTTCCGCGTAGTAACGCAATGTTTCCTTCGTTAACCCGGTCATTTCCGCAAACTCGCTAATCTTGTACATCGCTTCCTCCCTTATATCTTAAACTGTGGGGTGCACCACACGGTCAATGTGTTATTTTCAGTGTACATGAAAAAAGCCTTAAAGGCATTTTCCGTTAAGGCTCCTGGTCATTATGGGTTCAGCACAAATCTCAATGCATGCGGTCATAGATTGAGATCAGCTTTCCTGATGGATAAAAAGGGATTTCCTTTTTAGAAGGGAAGGCATTCTTCTCGATTTTAAGCCCGCCTGTACCGCTGTCGAGGAAGATATCGAAACGGAATATATACAGTTCAAGGGCTCGCGGAGAATCTGCTGTCATTTCAAAAGTGAACTCCGGCGGAATCCAATATCCCTTATTCTCCTTAATCCGAAAGCGGTCCTTTTCAATCGTTAAATCTCCCGTTCCGTTCACAACGGAAAGCAAAATATGCTGATTGGTAAACTGATGCTCCAGCTGCCACTGCATTTCTTCTTTTATGTATTCTATTTTTCTCAGCCTGAATATCAGGTCTTCTAATCCAAAGCAATCTGTATTCATCTCTAACAATCCTGTTTCATCCTATCAACAATGATAATCATTATCACTGTATAAAACAAGAGCATAAAAAAACATCGCCTTCTAGTGGCGATGCTTTCCTGGATTACCCATTTAAAAATAAGGTAGCTGTTACATATTTCTTTGTCAGCGACTTGTAATAGGCCGATAAAACAGTCAGTGAAGCCGTTACAAGAATATTGGAAACGATGTCTTTCTGCTGATCAGTAAAATCCTGAAAACTCTCCAATGTTTTCAATGCCTCTTTTTTAATGCATTGTTCTGTCTGATCGTACATGCTTTTTTCGGTACTATTGTGATGATGGGCTTTTTCAAAAATGGCCGCGTATGCAGCATAAAAAGGGATCGGCTCAATCAGGTCGTCTGAGCGGTCATCCAGATCATTAAAAAGGAGAGCAAGAATTTTACGGATCGAATTGAAATCAAGCGTCGCTTTCAGATCCTCCACGATAAAAAGCATGGCAGCCTGGTCGGCCGAATATTTCTTGCCGAGCTGCGGACTGCCAATCAGGTCCTTCACATCCCGCTTTACCCAATTTTGCACGGCAGTCGAAGATAGATGGGTAAATTCGATCTGGTTTCCCAGTGCGACGATTTCATTGATGGAAAAGCCGATTTTCTGCAAATCTGCCCGCAGCAATTTTTCAAATATAGCCGGCATTTTGGTATCCAGAAAAGCTTCCGTTGATATTCCTTTCTTTTCATGAGCGGCCGCCCATGCCTGCTGAAGGATTTGTTTGGGCGAATGCCCCCCTTCCCCCTTCAGCGACAGAAGGAAATCAGCCATGCTTTTCCTCGATAGCTGGAATAATTCCAAGATAATCAGCCCCTGCGTTCTCTTTTCGATGCTTTCATCCTAATAGTTTCAAGGATAACAGTCAACGTCTATTTCCTTACCGTCTAGTTTTTACTTGTCATTTCAATTGAAAAATTATATTATATAGTCAGATGACAAGTTCATATGAACTCAAAATAGATTAAAGGGTGAGGAAATGGGTAAACGTATATTTTACTTTTTATTGACGAACGTGCTGGTTCTATTGACGATCAGCATTATTTTCTCGCTGATTGGCGGAGGTAATTACATCAATGCCCAAGGCGGTATTAATTTTGGCTCATTGCTTGTGGTCAGTGCCGTGATTGGTTTCACTGGCTCCTTCATTTCCCTTTGGATGTCCCGCTGGATGGCCAAGAGAATGATGAATGTCCAGGTGCTGGATCCAAATAGTTCCCTTTCAGCAGCCGAACGTGACATCGTGGAAAAAGTTCATCGCCTATCAAGAGCAGCAGGTTTAACACATATGCCTGAAGTGGGAATCTACCATTCCCCTGAAGTGAACGCTTTTGCAACCGGTCCTTCGAAGAAACGCTCTCTTGTGGCGGTTTCAACTGGATTGCTGCAGGAAATGGATGACGATGCCATTGAAGGCGTCATCGCCCATGAAGTGGCACACATCGCGAACGGAGACATGGTCACCATGACCCTTCTTCAGGGGGTTGTCAACACATTCGTTGTCTTCCTTGCACGAATTGCAGCCTGGGTGGCATCCCGATTTGTCAGAGAAGAAATGGCGCCGATAGTACACTTTATAGCTGTAATCGTGTTCCAAATCGCCTTTTCAATCCTTGGAAGCCTTGTGGTCTTCGCCTACTCCCGCCACCGCGAGTTCCACGCCGACCGCGGAGGTGCAGATCTGGCAGGCAAGGACAAAATGACACATGCCCTGCAGATGCTGAAGGCCTACTCCAGCCGCATTAAGGGTGAAGAACAGACAGCAATCTCCACTTTAAAAATTAATAACAGAAGCAAAGCTTCGCTGTTCTCGACCCATCCTGATTTGGATGAGCGTATTAGACGTTTGAGTGCGAAGTAAGCAGAAAAGCGCAAGCTCCTGTCCATCCCCGACACCTCCGAGAGGGGAGGCCCCGGAGCTAGACATGTAAAAGGGTGCCCTGAAATGGGCACCCTTTTCATATTTTTTTCATCTCCAACTCTCTGAAAATTGTTTGCCCCCCCAATATCCGGGTAATCTTCTAATAGACAGCAGGAAAAGCATCGGTACTATGGCTGGGACGGTTTGTCCCGATGCAGCACCCTGGTAAATTAATTAACACGAGGAGAGGATATGAACATGAACGGTTTCCAGCGCATTGCACTTGTACTGACAATCATTGGAGCCATCAATTGGGGGCTGATTGGGTTTTTCCAATTTGATTTAGTTGCCAGCTTATTCGGAGGACAGGATGCAGTTTTATCAAGAGTAGTCTATGGTTTAGTGGGAATTGCCGGATTGATCAATCTAGGTCTCCTCTTTAAAGCGAGCCGTGAATATGAAAGAGAACCGGAATCAAGGCCTGTTCGGTAAAAGGAATGCCCCACACAATATGGCTGGAGGGGTTTCAATCAAACGTTTGATTAAACCGATAGACCAAAAAACGCTCACTTTCGTTGCCCTGGAGGACCACCTCTTTTATCAGCTCAAATGGGGTACTGTTTTCCAGATAAAAAATATAATCTTCTGAAGGGTAATATAAGATGATGTCCATTTTGCGCGGGTTCTCTTCCGCTGAGAGCAGGATGCTGTTGACGACTTTTATAAAAATCTGCACCGAAAACGGATTGAAAAAGTAAAAATGGCTGTCCTGCGGTGTTATTTCATACTCCTGAGCCAGGATGCACTGAAAGCTGATTCTGTCTTTTTCCCCTTGGTAAGTCTGCAGATTTTCCAGTGCCTCACGGTAAAAGGTTTCACTCATCTCGACGCCGGCAGCAGATGCCCGAAATGTATAGTGAATATAAAATGGCAGCCGGCCTTTGCCGCAGCCGAAATCCACCAGGCGATCACTGCTTCTTAGCCCGTATTCGCTGAACAGTTTTTCCAGGCCCTGATATGGAGTGGGCTCGTAGCGGTGGTAATGGAATGATTTATGGAAACCTTTTTGGTCACCGTTTGTATGAATGTTGAGCATTTCATCAAAATTTTTCATGCTGATCTCCTTTGCTGAAAAAAGGCCTGCCACCATCCAAAAAGGACAGCGACAGGCACGTAAATATCTGTTCTTAATTCGGTTCGATCACTAAATATTCCCGTAAGGTCTGCTGCAATGTTCCCTTTGTTTCTGCCTGGCTCTCGAATGTTACACCGGCGTGGATCATTTTACGGACAAGTTCAGCACGCAGGCCTGTAAGGACTGCATCGCATCCCATCATTTTGATGCCGCTCAGGATCTTTTTAAAGTGAACAATAACGTCAATTTCCATATCGGCTATTCCGGAAAGGTCCATAATTAAAGTTTGGATTTTAATGGATGAGATATCCATCAGAACTTTCTCTTCAATCGTCTGAATTCGGTAAGAATCAATCATGCCAATCAGCGGCAGTACAGCGACAGAAGTGCTGATCGGAATAATCGGCACCGACAAATGCTCAACCAGTTTGCGCTGTGATTTAAGCATTTCATCTTTATAATCAGAATAGCTGATGAAGAAGTTATTCAAAAATTGGTCAACATGATCATTGACTTCCTTTTCCATATTATAAAATTCATCACCTACGGTCTGCTGCCCTTTGACTTTGTCAAACTGGTATAAAAAGTACCACAGAGTGCGTCGGATGGCCTGTACCCATTCCAGCTTAAATGAAAGCGTCAGGGAATGCTCCGCCCAGGCAACGCCTTCCTGTCTGGCAAAAGCAATCAGCTCTTCTTCTTTGTTTTCAGCCACATATAAAGCCAATATCTCGGCATTTTTTAAAAGATCGATATTACCTCTTTGGAGGATTTCATTGATCTTGGAGGCCACATTCACAGCCTCGGATAATAATTTTCGCTGAAAATTCTCACGATTTGCGACAATAAATCCTGCTATATCCTTGGTTTCTTTGTAAGCTGCTTCCATTTTAAGCACCCGCCCCTTGGTTTATATATTATACACTTTCGTTTCTATCACGAAAAATCCTTCTCTTGAACTTAAATATTGAAGATATCATCCTCATCCTTCCGAACCCCTATCACTTAATACCCTTTCTATTTTGCCCATAAACCTCGAATTTGATTTTTTTAGTGAACCCTGTGCTCTAACAAGTAAAAAAGCGCCGGGATGGCGCTTTTTTCAAAAAATTCCCGATATACTTATAAACACAACAACAATCGTAGCAGGAACCAATACTTTCATCAGGATGCTCCAGGCTGTGTACATGGCTGGCGAAACATTGCTGCCGAGCATAAATTCCTCTTTTACAAGCTCTTTATCCATTCTTAAAGAAATAAACAGGGCAATCAGCAGGCAGCCTAGTGGAAGCAGGATGTTGCTGACAAGGTAGTCGGTTGCATCAAATATATTTTTCCCGAAAATGGTGAAATCCCCCAGCAGGCTGAACGACAGAGCAGCAGGAATCCCGGCGGCGAACATGACAATGCCGGAGATCCAGGAGATTTTTTTCCGGGAATGCTTTCCGTTTTCGATGAATGCAGAGACGATGATTTCCAGCATGCTGAACGATGACGTCAAGGTGGCAAATAAGAAAAGCAGCAGGAAGATCGCCAGGAACACTTCCCCTAATGGGATCTGTGAAAAGACGGCCGGCAGGACCATGAACAGCAGACCCGGGCCTTCCGCCGGTTCAAATCCGAATGCAAACACAACCGGGAAAATCGCCAATCCGGCCAAAACAGAGATAATAATGTTCATGATGACAACAGAGCCCGCTGAATTTGGGATGCTGACTTTTTTGTCCAGATACGAGCTGTAAGTGACCATACATGAGAAGCCGACAGCCAGTGCAAAGAATGACTGTCCCAATGCATAAAGGGCCGATTCCGCTGTGATTTTGCTGAAGTCCGGATTCAGGAAGAACTTGACTCCTTCCATCGCTCCATCCAGTGTCAGTGCGCGCACCACAAGCACAATAAAAAAGATAAATAATAGCGGCATCATATATTTGCTTGCAGCTTCTATCCCATTTTGGATTCCGAATGTGATGACCACAATGTTAATAAGCAGAAAAACTGCCAGCCCTATAAGAGTCCAGCTTGGCGTGGATGTGATCATGCCAAACAGTTCCGGATAGGCTGCACCAGGCGTGATGATTTGGCCGCCAATCGACAGGACTGTATAAATCAGCACCCAGCCCCCAACAACCGAATAAAAACTAAGCAGCAGGAAGCAGCCAACAACGCCAAGCTTGCCGGTAACGGTCCACGGACTGTTGGGCGCCAGTTTATAATAGGCAGACACCGCTTCTTTCTGTGCCCCGCGCCCGATAATAAATTCTGAAATGAGCATCGGAAGACCAATCAAAATCGTAAATGCGATAAACATCAGCAAAAAGGCGCCCCCGCCGCTCGTTCCGGCTACATACGGGAACTTCCAGATCGCCCCCAGGCCAATCGCAGCACCGGCAGAAGACATGATAAAGCCGAATTTAGAAGACCATTGTTCTCGATTTGTACTCATAGTACCCCCCTGTTTTCTTTTTTTATGTAAAGGCCCGATTCAGGAAGACTTTCGGACCCCGATTCCCCATTTAAATCCTAGATTACAGCTCCGTGCGAATATCCCAAAGTTCAGGGAAGAAGCGCTGATCCAATACTTTTTTCAAATAGCCGACGCCGGATGAACCGCCTGTTCCCATTTTAAAGCCGATGATCCGTTCCACCGTTTTCATATGGCGGAAGCGCCACTGCTGCAGCCAATCTTCGATATCCACAAGTTTTTCCGCAAGCTCGTATAACTCCCAGTACGTTTCAGGATTTTTATACACCGTCATCCAGGCTGCACGGACTGAATCATTTTCTTTGTATGTTCTGGTTACATCTCTGTTCAGAATGTCTTCATCAACCGGCAGGCCTGCTTTGTGAAGCGCGCGGATGGCTACATCGTATAGGCCTGGCTTTTCGAACGCTTCCGTTAACTTCGCATGCAGATCCGGATCTTTTTGGTAGATTTTCAGTACATGTTCGGTTTTATAGCCTAACGCAAATTCTACCATACGATACTGGTAGGATTGGAAGCCAGATGCCTGGCCGAGTGAATCGCGGAACTCCATATACTCGGACGGCGTTAATGTGGACAGCACATCCCATGCCTGAATAATCTGCGATTGCGTCTTCGAAACGCGCGCTAATCGCTTCTGTGCTGTGGATAAATCATTGTTTTCAATCGATTCGATGGCTGCACCCATTTCATGAAGAATCAGCTTCATCCACAGCTCGCTCACCTGGTGGATGACGATGAACAGCATCTCATCATGATGTCCGGAAAGCCTATTTTGTGCGGATAGGATTTTGTCGAGCTGCAGGTATTCTCCATATGTCATGTTGTTGGTGAAATCTGTATGTATGCTCTTTTCAGCGGTTGTCGCGTTTACGTCCTGGTGTTTTTCGTTGCTCATGTGGATTCCTCCTTGGAATTGGTTCTTGTCGTTCCTGATTCGGGCTGGTTCTGAGGCCCGGTACATCAGCGACTGACCGATATATCTGGAAAGTGACCGATATATTAGAAAATCTGACTGATATTGTTATGTGATTGACCGATATAAAAAAACTTTGACCGATATGTTACTTTTTTGGCCGATAAACCTGCTGCGGGTTGCAGTCGATCTTTATTTGGCCGGTAAATCCTGCAGTTTGGCCTGTATTTTAATAAAATTGGCTGGAATTTATACTGTTTTGGCCGTTATTTCCTTCAAAACGGCCGGTAAAGGCTAGTTCTGCTGGCTGCTGCGATTCCAGCAGGGCTGAAATTTAGCGTTGGCCGGTAAACCTGACCGTTTGGCCGTTAAATAGGCTAGTTTGACCGATAAGTCATCCATATTGGCCGATAAATTCGAATGTTTTGGCCGTTATCCAGCTTTAAATCGGCCGAATAACCGCCCGCACCGGGCTGCCGTCTCCTTCTTTTATTGGAAGCGGCAAGGCAATTAGCTCGTAATTTCCTTCTTCCACCTCATCCAGCATGATATTTTCCAGAATATGAATGCCATTTCGATATAAAGCATGGTGTGTTTCCATCTCTTTGCTGTCGAGCGCATCGACGGATGGGACATCTACTCCGAGCAGACGCACACCTTTACTGCCGAGGTAGTCCGCCATATCCACGGTCAGTTCAGGGATCCGATTCGGAAACACTTCCGAATTATTCGGAAGCGCGGTCCTGAGCAGGACACGTGCCACGCCTTCGAGATCAAATCGGTTCAGAACTTCCGAATCAACCGTTTCATAGGCAGATACATCAATCACACGCGCCGGCCCGATATACAGCTCGATGTCCAGGTCTAAGATCTTTTCGCCCTCGTCATTAAAATGGAATGGCGCATCGACATGTGTGCCGGTATGCAGGCTGGTCGTAATCCTGCCAATATTGACAGAGCCGGTTTGTTCTTTTGTAAAAGCTGTTTCATAACTGAATGGCGTATCTCCTGGCCAGTGGGCAATGCTATTAGTCAGCGGCTGTGAAATATCGATCCAACCTTTTTTCATCATGCTACGACTCCCCGTTTATTTTCGAATTGCTTGTATTTTTCTTCTTCCATAATGCCTTTAAGGATTTGAACTGTTTTCCAGACATCTTCAAACGTATTGTACAGCGCCACCGGTGCCAGACGGATTCCGTTTGGGGCACGGAAATCCGGGATAACTCCTTCTGCCTTCAGCGCCTTGCAGATCCTTGCTGCTTCCTGGTGCTCGAGATAAATATGGCCGCCTCGCTTCTTTTCATCAAGCGGGTTGCGCAGGATAAATCCGTGTCCGTCAAGCTCATGCTGAATTAGTTCAATCATATAGCCAGTCAGTTTAAGAGATTTTTCACGGATTCTTTCAAGGCCAGCTTCATTAAATATGCTGAGTGATCCAATAATTGGTGCCATGCTAAAGATATTCGGTGTTCCAATCTGATATGCGCCTGCATCCTCTGCTGCTGTCAGCACATGTTCCATATCGAACTGCTTATCCTTGCGGGAGCTGAACCAGCCGGCAAGTCCCGGGACCTGGCCAAAATGGCGCTTGTTCACAAATAATCCGCCTGTTGATCCTGGTCCTCCATTCAGATGCTTATAGTTGCACCAGAACGCGAAATCCACATCCCAATCACTCAGAGAATGCGGGACGGATCCAACCGAATGACATAGGTCAAAGCCGATCTCAATCCCGCGCTTATGTGCTTCTGCAGTCAGATACTCCATATCCAGGACCTGGCCGCTTCGGTATAAAACACCCGGCAGGACAATCAGCGCGATTTCGTCTGTCATCGCCGCGACAATGTCTTCTTCCCTCAGCGTATGGCCATCCGCGCTTTTCACCTGGACTAGATGATCATCAGGATCATAGCCCTTCAGCTTGACTTGGCTTTGCAGCGCATAAATATCGCTTGGAAAATTCAATTCATCAGCCAGTATCTTCGTTCTTTTTCCTTCCGGCTTATAAAAGGTCGAGACAAGCTGGTGCAGGTTAACGGTAGTGGAACCGCTTACAATCACTTCTCTCGGATTTGCTCCCACGATTGGCGCCAATTCTTTTCCTAGTTTTTCAGATAGATAGAACCAGGGATTGTCCCCTTCTGTCCAGCCGTCAATAGCATGGTGCTTCCAGGAATCCAGCAGATCAAGGAGTGACTTTTCCGCACGCTTTGAAAGCAGTCCAAGTGAATTGCCATCCAGATAAATTCCGTCTTCTTTTATATAAAACTCTTCCCGGTAGGACAGGTCACTGCCAGTATCCAGTCCGATTGCATACTCTCTTGTAAAATCCATAGATTTCCAACCTTTCAGAATATTTATTATTTACGAAAATTATATTGTTTGATTGACACTATGTCAATGATATAATGTCAGTATAGTTGCCAGAAAATGAACAAAGGAATGAAATAAATGAAGAACCCGATAGATCATTTGCCGGCAAGGCAGCAGCAGGCCCTGAAAACACGCCAAAGGCTTCTCCAGGCCGGAAAAGAAGTTTTTCTCGAAAGCGGCTTCCAGAAAGCAACCATCTCCCAAGTAATCAAAAAAGCAAAAACTGGCTACGGAACGGCGTACGTCTATTTTAAAAATAAGGATGAGCTTTTCATTACCTTAATGGAAGATCTCATGAACCAATTTTACGAAGTGGCAGAGATGCCCTTTAAGCCGCAGGCCAAAGAAGAGGCCTATGAAAATATTAAGAATCAGGTCAGGCTGTTCCTGCAGCTGGCTTTGGACGAGCGGGACATGATGAAGGTCGTAAAAGAGGCAATCGGCGTCTCACCTGAGATAGAGGGTAAATGGTATAGAATCCGCGAACGCTTCATCGAGCGGATTTCAGTCGATATCCGCTATGCCCAGGCGCAAAAGCTCGCCAAAGAGCACCTCGATCCGGCCCTCACCGCGAGATGCTGGTTTTATTCGAATGAGATGTTCATGTGGGAGCTGGTGATGAATGAGGAGAAGTATCAGATGGATGACGTGATTGTGAATCTGACGAGCATGTATACGGGCGGGCTGTACGAATAAAGAATCATGTGCCACTTTTTCATTTTACGATCCAACTTTGCTTTATTTAATTGCCACTCTTCGATTATAGGGGCCACTTCCATTCCAGTGTCTTTTTTAAAGTCAAAAAAGGTGCCTTCTCCGTCAGGAAAAGGCATCTTTTTTCAATTCGAAACAAGCTCAGGTTCATTCGCTGTTACCGTAATACTCCCTTTCGAAAGCTTCACAACCACATCCGAATCTCCCGCAATGTCGGGATCGTGCGTAACAACGATCACGCATTTCCCTTCTTCGTGGGCCAGTGCCCGTAAAAGCCCGACAATCTCCAAGGCCGTCTCTTCGTCCAGGTTGCCGGTCGGTTCGTCCGCCACAATGAGCTCGGCGTCACAGCACAAAGCCCGGGCAATGGACACACGCTGCTGCTGGCCGCCGCTTAAAGTAAGCACTTTTTGCCGGGCCTGGATTTCAGAAATCCCGACCCGCTTCAGCATCTCCACAGCAACCGCCTTTTTATTTTTCGCAGTAGAACCTGTAATTTCCATCGCCGTTAATACATTCTGAAGAGCCGTCATATACGGAAGCAGATTATAAGATTGAAAAACAATCGAGACATATTTGTTCCGGAACCGCGTAAGCCCGATTTTTCGGATATCCTTTCCTTCGTAAAGAACTTCTCCTCCTTTCGGAACATCCAGGGCACTGGCCAGAGCAAGAAATGTCGTTTTCCCGGATCCGGACGGCCCGATTATACTGTAAAAATTCCCTTTTTCGAAACTCACATTTATATTTTTCAAGATATCGTGTTTTTTATTTTCGTGTTTATACCAGTAGCTGATATCTTTAAATTCCAGCAATGAATTCATTTTTCCATCTCCTTTTAATCCTGCTTGCTTAGAATGGCTTTTGGCTGAAGGCGCAATACGGATAAGGAAGGCAATAATGCCGACAATGCCGCAATCACGAGGCCTATTAGCGCAAGGAATCCAAGATCTTCCCCCGTCACCTGGACATTCATTTCATCTACCCTCTCCACTGATTCCTGAGCCTGCATCATTTCCGGTCCAAAGCCGCCCATGCCCCTTCCTCTGAAGGATTCCGGTGTATTCGTCTGTTCTGCTGATGCCAATTCCTGATCCAGGAGCTGGTCGCCAAGCTGGCTCGCCACCACATTGCCGCTCGCTGTGGCTATGCCGAGCGATAAAACAGCCACGACTAAAATTTCCGCTATAAACTGGCCTGCGAGCTTCCACCTTTTTTCCCCGATCGCCAGCAGGACGCCCATTTCATACTTCCGCTCACGGATCGACATCATAACGATCAGACCCAATATGACCGCTCCGGCAATGGTCACCAAGTACACAATATTTTTCGAAAATCCGGCTACATTCTCAATCGGGCCGACCATCTGCTGATAAATCTGGTCATCGGCATCAAGCTTGAACGTTTCGAAATCGATGCTGCTCTCTGCTTTTGCCTGATCGATAAAGCTCTGCATATCGGCAGGATCATCTATGTAGTAGATGGCGCTATCGATTGTATTTTCATAGTCAGATCCCTTTAGTGCTGCAGCAGCAGTGTATGGAACGTACAGCTTGTTATAAGGGTTCAGTGCTGTAAAATCCATCGCCTGATCAGATCCGGCAGAACCTGTTTGATAGATTCCGATCACTTCAAGCTCCATTTCAGCCGTTTCATCACGCGGGTTCGTGACGGTAATCTTATCGCCAACTCCCAGCTCGTTTTCTTCCGCCAATGTCTGTTCAATCAGCGTGACATTTTTACCGATATGCTCCTCTGTGATTCCGGTTCCTTCAACAATCGAGGAGGTTCCATCCATAAACTCCGCAACCGAGTCTGTAAATGCAACCCCCTGCAGGCTCACATCCCCCTGCATCATTCCGCCCGGCATGCCTCTCCCAGGCTCCTGCCCTTCACTGCTTTCCTCAGATGTGTCAGAGGCAGCCGAGTCACTTTCAATCGGATCAAAACCGGAGGCAAGCCCAGTGGTGGATGAGTAGAAATTATAGCCTTTTATCTGGTCATAAGAAGCCAGTTCCTCTGCAGCATCAAGCGGGACAGGCACTGACTGGAAACGTACCCGCTCCCCTCCGCTTCCCTGCTCGGACATCGCCTGTTCTCTCAGTTTTTCCATATCTGCCTGCAGGGTGACATCCGCCCCCAGCTTCTGGCGAGCAAGATCTCCCGACTTTTCGGCGGCTGTCTGGATCGATAGTCCAGCCAGCACTAATACACAAATCAGGGTAAATACGAAGATCTGCAGAATGCTTTTCCCTTTTCTGGCCTTCACGCTTAAAAACGCTCGTTTTAAAAAATTCATCTTAAAATTCCCCTCAGCCCTCTAAATAATTCCTAATCTCATACTCTTCAAATTTCTCTTCCAGCCATGCTGTGTATTCAGTCTGCATCTCTGTTTCAAATAATGTATTTCTAACCTCTTCTTTCACATCTTCATAAACTGCTTCTTTGGCTTCCTGCTTTTCTGCTACCCTGATGACATGATAGCCATATTCCGTTTTAACGGGTTTACTGATTTTGCCAGGCTCGAGTGCGAAGGCAACTTCCTCAAATTCTTCGACCATGTCTCCCCTCCCGAAAAAGCCGAGGTCTCCGCCAGCATCTTTGTTGCTTTCATCGGTCGAGTATTCAGCCGCCAGCTCTGCAAAATCGCCGCCATCATCCAGTTTCCCGATGACTTCCTTTGCTGTTTCCTCATCCTCTACTAAAATATGGCTCGCTGATACTTGTTCCTCCTGGGCAAAGCTTTCTTTGTTTTCGTCAAAATAGGTTTTCATATCTTCTTCTGAAATCTTAATCCTTGGTTCCAGAAGCTTCTTCGTTGCGAGGTAGGATTCGATATCCTCCTCAAAATCAGCCATCGAGAGGCCGTTTGATTCGAGCGTCTGCTTTAAAGCATCCTCCCCACCGTATGACTCTGCATATACAGCCTTTTCCTCATCTATTTCTTCCTGTGTCACTTTCACATTTTCCTTCTTCGCTTCCTGATCAATCACTTTCTCGGTGATCAGCGAATCGAGAAGCTCCTGCCCGTACTGGTCAACGAGACGCTCATGCAGCTCATCCCTGCTGATTTCTTCCCCGTTTACGGTCGCAGCAGCATCATCCTCCTTTATTGTAAAAAAGATGGCTGCCGCTGCTCCGATTGTTAATACACTGCCTAAAATCCAATAGAAAACTTTCTTATTCTTCATCCTATTCCCATCTCCTAATTCGCTTTCTGATTGCTTGTCAGCGTGACTTCCGCCGTTTTCAATTCGCCCCCGCGGTAAAATTCGATTTTCACCTTATCGCCAATCGAAAAACCGCTGTATAAATGCTTGCGCAAATCTCCGGAATTCGTAATTTGCTTTCCGCCAATGCTGACCAGAATGTCCTCTACCTGAAGTCCGGCTTTGGCAGCGGCCGAATCCGGATCCACATTCGCCACAATCGCTCCGCTAGTCACCCCATCAGGAAGATTGCGCAAATATTGAGGCGGCACTTCATCAAAGCTTGCCAATCCAACGCCAAGATACGGTCGGATCACTTGTCCATTTTTAATCAGCTGATCAATCAGTGTTTTGACTTCGTTGCTTGGGATTGCAAACCCAAGGCCTTCCACTCCGCTATCCGCGATTTTCAGACTGTTGATCCCGACCAGCTGGCCGGCTGTATTCATCAATGCGCCGCCGCTGTTGCCCGGGTTAATCGCTGCATCGGTTTGAATAACATTCAAGTTCCATTCCCCTGCAGAAGTGCTCACTTCAATCGAGCGGTCCACTGCACTCACAATACCCTGTGTCACCGTTCTCGATAAATCCAGGCCAAGCGGATTGCCGATCGCCAGCACCTGATCGCCGGCTCTCAGCTTGGAAGAATCGCCAAACGTCATGGCTGCAGCGTCTACTTCCCCTTTGATTTTCAGCACCGCAATGTCTGTCAGGGCATCGGTTCCAATCAATTCTGCAGTTGCCTTCTCCCCATCATGCAATGTCACCTGAATCTCACTCGCACTTTCAATCACATGGTTATTGGTCACAATGTACGCCGCATCATCAGTCTTTTTAAAAATAACCCCCGAACCCGTGCCGCTTTCTGAAGCTTCACTCGACTGGCTGAACGGATTATTGTTTTGCTGCTGCATATTCACAACGCCGACAATCGCTTTCGATGCCTGCTCAATGGTATCCGCCAGGGAATTGGATGAGGAGGATACTGGCGTCACATCGAGATTGGATGAGCTTTCAGCTTGTCCAGCTTCTTCTGGAACTTTTGCCTGCGGCGTATCATCCTGGAAATACGGAACGGCTGTCAGCGTAAGCGCCGAACCTAGCACACCAGCCGCCACTGTTGACAGGAACCCTTTCCATACCGGTTTTTTCGCCGTCCGATTTTCCGTTCTGCTTTCTTCGTTAAACTCTGTCATGATTAAAACACTTCCTTCTTATCTATTTTGAATTTGAAATAGTTTTCGTTTGCCTTACAAGTCATACTTTAAAGGCCCAATGTGTCAGGAGAATGTCAAAGGGGATTTTTTTTCAAAAAAGACCCCATCCTCCATAATAAGAAAGGATTCCCCCCCCCTCGAAAATCAGGTGCCCTTAAAGTCACTGACGGCTGCCTGTATCAAAAGGTAAGGAACCCGATTCCACAAAAAAATGCCCAGAGAAAATTTCTCTGCGCATGTCATGAATCCTTTTCAATCCCAAATCGTACTATAATTTAACTAACTAAAAAGTGAGGTGCGGAGAATGTTTATTAGACTTTTTGATAAATCTGGCCGCACAGGGAAAATCGCCATTCTAGCAAGTACCATCCTTTTATTAATAGGCGGGTTGACTGCACTTTTCTAGGATGGACTCCCCCCTATTTTCAAGCTTTTCAGGATGGATTTAGGCACTGTCCGCAAATAAGCTTCTTTTATCAAGCCTTCTGCCTCAACCCAATCTAATTTATGATCACCTAGAATCGAGGTCCAGCCATGCTGCCCAATATAGGGTGTCTTAAAAAAACGGCTGCCTTCCTGCACTAAAAATTCCTGTGTTTCTTTCGATGTTTTCATAGCAATGGACGGAATGCCCTCTTCGTTTTCTCCCAAAATAACAAAAGGCTTATCTTTTATCCTAAATGAAGTATGGCCAAACTTATCTATATGCTCGGCGGTTTCAGGAAAACCAATGGCAATCTCCCTTATCTTTGTCAGAATCTCTATGCTTTTTTGTGATTTTAATTGTTTATGGATCATTTTAAATCTCCCTTGTCTATTCTTTAATGACAATATTCAACACTATACTTAGAAATCCTTGTCTAAAAAAGAAAGTTTCTGTCTGTTATGACAGCTTTTTGCCAAAACCTTTTTTCAAAACTTCATTCATTTCTCACATTCCCCTTTTAAGATATGAAAAGAAGATGGACGAAGAGGAGCTTTGATGACATGGAAATGGTTAAAGAAACGACTGATATACAGAAACCGCCGCAGACTAACACATCTCTTTACAGAACGGTTTGGAGATGGCACTTTTATGCGGGCATTATTTTTGCGCCATTTCTCTTTATTCTGGCGGTAACCGGAGCAATCTATTTATTTAAGCCGCAAATCGAGGCAGTCCTTTATCAGGACTACTACGATGTGACCCCTCAAGGTGAAAAGATTCCCGCTTCCCAGCAAATTGAAGAAGTGAAGAAGCTTTATCCGGATGCAGCAGTGACGGTGTACCGTCCCGGGGAAAGCGCAAATCGTTCCAGTGAAGTCGGAATTGCGAATAACGATGAATCACTTACTATTTTTATCAATCCTTATACAGGTGAGTCCCTCGGGGAATTAAACAGCGAAGACCGGATTATGGATAAAATCGAAGAGTTTCATGGGGAACTGATGGCCGGCACGCTGGGAGATCGGATCGTTGAGCTGGCGGCCTGCTGGGCAGTCGTGCTCATTGTAACGGGACTGTATTTATGGTTTCCGAAGAAAAGGCCTGGCATGGGCGGCGTCCTTTTTCCGCGTCTGAATAGAGGGAAAAAGATTTTCAGAAGAGATTTACATGCCGTTCCTGCCTTTTGGGTCACAGCGGGGATGCTCTTTTTAATCATGACTGGACTTCCGTGGTCCGGATTCTGGGGCACCAATTTTCAGTCTATGGCAACCAATACCGGGCAAGGTTATCCTCCTTCTGTCTGGGTTGGAAGCGGACCACAATCAACCATCCAAACAAAAGACATTGCCGATGTTCCATGGGCTGCCGAAAATCTGGACGTGCCTGCGTCAGACCTTCAGGGATTTATTCCTCTTTCGATTGATGATGTGGTTTCTGCTGCAGAACGGGAAGGCGTCCATCCTAGCTATTCAATTTATATTCCACAGGATAAAACGGGAGTGTATACAATTTCAGCCTTCCCGCCAAAAGCGCAGGATGAAATTACGATGCATGTCGATCAGTATACTGGTGCGGTTTTAACAGATTACCGCTATGACCATTACGGGTGGATCGGGAAATTGGTAGCGTGGGGAATTACGCTTCATAAGGGGACACAATTTGGTCTGATTAACCAATTAATCAGTTTATTCATCTGCCTCGGCATCATCCTTGTGGCGGTAGGCGGATATTATCTGTGGCTCAAACGCAAGCCCCAAAAAGATATGGGCGCACCCAAAACAGCTGGGTTTAACAGCACAAAGGGATTCTTCCTTCTGTTAATTGCCATGGGAGTCCTCTTCCCATTAGTCGGCTTATCGGTCATCGCTGTTTTGATGATTGACTTAACCTTGATCCGGAGAATCCCTGCGTTAAAGAGGTTTCTGAATGCGTAAGTTTAGGATAAGGGAGTCTATTGCCGTGAAAAAATATATCTTTATGATCCTGCTGCTGTCTTTCCTGAGTGCATGTTCACTTGATAAGAATGCAGCAGAGCTTTACAAACAGGAAACTCCGCTGAAACTGGAAATACAAACACCTGACACTTTTACAGCTGGAGAACGGGAAACAATTAAAGCCACTCTCACACAGGACGGCAAACCGGCTGTTCATGCTGATTTTGTTCATTTCGAAATTTGGAAGCTGGACGGCACTGTCCAATATGGGATGGAGGAAGCAGTCAATGAGGGCAGCGGTGTCTACAGCATCAGCAAGGATTTTGACAAGGATGGCCTTTACTATGTAAAAGTACACGCCCAGCAAGGCGACAGCCTGATTATGCCGCAAAAGCAGTTTATTGTGGGAGAGCTGTCGAAAAGCGACATGGAATTCCTGCAAGAAGGAACAGGCAAGCAGGAAGCTGTGCAGGGGCATCATCATTAAGGAAAGATGAATAAATATGAAAACAAAAGGGCAGAAGTGACAGTAAAGGCTGTCACTTCTGCCCTTTAAAAATAATTATAAAGGCACTGCTATCCAATCAATTAATCTACAACCGGAAACCACCCCGGAGTGTTTACAATTGCCTGCCAGAGCGGATCTGGGATGACCAGCTTTTCCTGATCCTTCTTGGATAAAGTGGTGGCAATTTCAGACTCTTTTCCTTCCTGCACCTTCTGCACCCAATCCGGCTCCATAATCAGTTCCCGGCCAAGGGCGACCATGGCCACTCCCGTTTCCAGTGCATTTACAGCTTCATCAGGAGTATGGATTGACCCTACTCCGATAAGCGGCAGGCGGTTATTCATTTTTTCTAACAGATGCTGAATTCTGGGCTTAGATTCATCAGCCCCTCGTCTCGGTTTGGACCAGAAGTCCATCAGGGAGACATGAAGGTAGTCCAGCCCTTTATCTGACAGCACATCGACCAATTGAAGAGTATCTTCCATGGTGATTCCTGGCTCAGTAGGCTCTTCCGGAGAAAAACGGTACCCGACAATGAATGGCTCTTTCGCATGTTCTTTTACCGCTTTTTGGACTGCGTCTACCACAGCAAGAGGGAATGTCATGCGCTTTTCAAGGCTGCCTCCGAATCGGTCCTCACGGTGATTCGAATGCGGAGAAAAGAACTGCTGAATTAAATAGCCATTGGCTCCATGAATTTCAACGCCATCATACCCTGCCTGGATGGCCCGGCGGGTGGTCTCGCCGAAAGCAGCAATGATGTCCTCCACTTCCTTTTCCGTCAGTGCTCTTGGCGTGTTGCCGCTTCCTTCAGATGCAACCGAACTGGCACTGACTGTTTCCCCATTTGGAACGAGCTCTGGGGGGCATTCCCTCCCGCCATGAAAGATCTGGAGTACTGCTTTGGCACCCTGCTCTTTAATGCTGGCTGCCAGCCTCGAAAGACTTGGAATCATCCCATCGTGATCGCCGCCGAATTCACCATGAAATCCCTTTCCGTTGGCTGTCACATTTGTACAAGCCGTAATCACCATTCCTGCCCCTTTGGAGCGGCGTACGTAATAATCGATCTCGGCATCTGACACCGTTCCATCCGGGTGGGATGAGAAATTAGTCATCGGAGCCAGGACCACTCTGTTTTTTAACTCCGCATTATTTTTTAACTGAAGAGATTCTAATAGCGGTTTATAGCTTGGATTCACAAAAAAACACTCCTTTTTATAACCTTTCAAACCTAGTGTGTTATATATTCCTTCTGTTTACGCATCGTAAACTGCGCAAAATGACCATTGCCCTGCAGGAGGGCAGCGAAAGATTACTGTAATGTTATATGTTACAGTTTAGGAAGTCAATTATTTGAATCGCAAGCTCTTTCTGCCAGGGACAGAGGGACGAATTTGTCCCTCCGCTCCAAATAATATCCGTTAGCCTGTCTCCTTGTCCCAGTACGATATTTTTTCGATAACTACATCCAGCTGGCCGCTTGGGATAATCAGGGATGTTTGTTCACCCATATTTTTTAACAGAAGCTGCCGGCCAACCGGGGACAAGAATGAAATGCAGCCATTATCAGGGTCAGACTGGTCGGGCAGGCAGATATGATAATCCTCCCGGTCATCCTCCCCGTCGAATAACACAGTTACTTTCGTTCCAATCAATACTTTTCGCAAAGGGGGTTCTGCTGGTGCTTGATTACAAAGTGCAATGTATTGCTCCACTTCATTTACATAAACACTAAGGAAGTCCTTTTTCCGCTCCTTGAGCGGAGTGGAAGATAAATATAGGCTATTCAGATCCTGATAGTTCTCATCAATAAACGTCAGCTGCTTAATAAAGTACTCTTTTTCTGTAAGTGCCTCAAGACTATGGTTCATAGTAGATAACCCCCCTGCTGGGATCAAACACCTTGCAAAACTTCAATTCTACTGTCATTTCCATGCACCATCCTTCTTTTGAATATATAAAAAGCAGACCTTTCCCGTTTACAAAGAAAGGTCTACTATATATTTACAACATAGCATATATGCACCTGAAAAGCCAGTTGACTTGTGGATCATAGGCAGGCTCCCGGAGAATTCCTTCGAGGAGTGTAGTATTAAATTCAACCATTTGTAAATCCGCAAAAAAACCAATCCTTCTCCCCTATTACTTCTCCTTTTTGTATTATTTTTACTTTTTATCTCAGACGATTTCGGCAAAAAAAAAAGCGCTCCTGCTTTTACAGGAACGCGTTTTGCACATGCTGGAATTTAGGTGCCGGGTTCGTACTCCTTACTCGGATTTTTCCTTCTCGTGTCCGAAGGTCCGCTAACTTCGGACTATTCGCCTGGGATTTTCACCTAACCTGTCCGAAGGAGAACCAGCTTCGAACTCCTCCCGGATTTTCTCAGATTCCTGTCCTAAGGACCACCTTCTATTGTCCGAACAGAAAAAAAGGGACAGGTGTCCTCTCCCTCTTTTCAAAAATCGCTCTTGCTACACGTTTCCTTATCCCTATTGAATAGTTTCACAATTATTAAGCAATCTAAACTGTGTATGGGAGGTGAAGATATTGTCACGTGAGAACGGCAAGTCAGAAAAGCAAGCAGCGAAATCCTCAGTTGATAATCGTCAAGGTTCAGGTTCAGAATACGAAAGAGAACGTGCTGGGAAAGTAGAAGGGTACGGTCAGCCATACCCTGATAATGGAGCTAAAAATTAATTCTGGTAAGAGTGAATTAGACTTTAATTCACTCTTTTTGCTTTATAAACGAGCCTTCCAATCATTAGGCCTGGTACCAGTTGATAACAGAATTGAAATCTTATTAATGGATTAATGATGCTCTCAAATCAGTAATGCCATGTTCCAAATAGCCCTTGAGGCAAGTCAGCATATAGATCCAGCCTTCTTTTTGCCCCAGCATTTTGCTTACGGCTTCAGGGTCACTTTCGTCAAGACCGGATTCGTACACCTCAACGATTGTACTCAAATGATCCGGCTCATTCAGTGTAATGGCAACAACTGTTTCTTCATTCGTTTCTCCGCCCCATGAAAACACGATTTTCTTGTTTTCCTCAATTTCTAATACATTTAAAATGCCTTCTGCATTATATTCATCATATTTCACTGTAATAGACTTGCCTTGCTGCCATCTTTCGGAACTTGATGAGAACCAGAAATGACCGATTTTAACTGGGTCTATTATGGCATCAAACACCTCACTGGCTGGCTTATTTATTTTAAGTTTAGCAGTTATTTGAGTATCCACAAAAACTCAACTCTCTTTCAGGGTATTTCATACTTCTTTTATTATAACCTGCACTCTTTTATTTGAAATGATACTTTAATTAGGCTTCTATATAGCCTTTACCACTTTGGCTGCCTTCTCTGCAGGTTTTTTCCATACCAGTGTCAACCCAATCCCCAATGCCAGTATGACGGTTGCAAAATAGTATGGGTAGTTAATATCGATATCAAACATCATCCCTCCTATAATTGGTCCGCTGATATTCGCCAGGCTTGTAAACATAGAGTTCATGCCGCCCACAAAGCCTTGTTCATTACCTGCGATATTGGAAAGATAGGAAGTGACAGCCGGACGGAATAAGTCGAATCCTACAAACACAATGAAGGTTACAAGTAAAATCGCGAAGTAGGAATGAACAACAGTCATTAAGAACACAAGCAGGCTGGATAGTATTAAGCTGTAGCGGATCAGTTTGATTTCGCCCCAAATCCGGGTCAGGCGGTCAAACAGGAGGATTTGCGATATTGCTCCGAATATGGCTCCTCCCGTGATCACAATGGCGATATCTGATGGTTTAAAAGCAAACTTGTGATCCACAAATAAGCTAAAGAATGATTCAAAAGCGGCCAGTCCAAATGAGGCAATGAAAATCAAAATAAAGGCCAGGAGATATTTTGGCTCCATCACGCGTCGGAAGCCGCTTCTGCCCTCTGCAGCCCCTTCTTCATTCTCTTCTACACTGCGTTCAGGCTCAGATAATAGAATCATCGAAAGCATAGCTGCCAGTGCACCCAGTGCCCCTGCAAAGAAAAATGGGACGCGTGTTCCAAATTCCGCTAAAAATCCGCCGATGCCGGGACCGATAATAAATCCCGTACTAATGGCTGCTGACATATACCCGAGTGCCTTTGGCCGGGTATCCGTCGTCGTGATATCCGCGATAAAGGCTGTCACGGCCGGCATAATAAAGGCTGCACTAATTCCGCCCAAGATCCGGGAAACGAATAACAGCTCGATCTCTTGGCCGATCCCGAATAAAAACTCCGATAAACCGAAAATAAAAAGGCCCGTAACAATCATGATTTTCCTGCCCCATTTATCGGCTGCTCTCCCTGCAAACGGGGAAACAATAAGCTGGGCCAATGCAAATGCGGCTGTTAAATACCCGATTGTTGTGCCCGTTATGCCCAATTCATTCATCAATGTAGGCAGGACAGGAATGACCAATCCAATTCCCAGAAAGGCTATGAATAAATTCGTCAATAATAACCCTAAAGTGATTTTTTGTGTCTTCATCTATATCATGCTCCTTACAAAACAGTCAAACTTGATTTATTTATACGTTTTATCCTAGTGTATATAGTAACTATATAGTCAAGGGCAGTGATGTAAAAAATGAGTAAAAAAGATGGCAAATATTTAACGACTGGTGAATTCGCAAAGCTTTGCAAGGTTAACAAGCAGACAATCTTTTATTACGATCAAATCGGGATTTTGTCCCCGGTAAAGAAAAATGAAAAAGGCTACCGCTATTATTCCATTCACCAATTAGAGTTATTTTTTGTGATTGATTTATTAAAGGATCTTGGCATGTCGCTTAACGATATTCAGCAGTATATGCAAAATAAATCGCCCGAAAGCTTTTTAACCATCATGTACCGGAAAAAAGAAGAGATTGTGAAAAAACGGCAGGAAATCGAAATGAAGGAGAAAATGATCGAGGCCAAAATCGGATTAATGGAAGAAGCTTCTCAGCTGGATTTTAATCGAATTACGCTTCAGCCATTGCCGGAAGCAACCCTCTATCTGAGCAGGAACATCCAAAATATATCTAATGAAGAATTTGTGGAGGTCATCTCGGATTTTATTAATGAATTGCAGATATCACAGCTTGATTCAGGGTATCCCATTGGGTCTATTACGAAGAGGGAGCAGGTCCTGAAAGGGGAATTCTCCAATTACAGCTATTTGTATATCGAGCAGCCTAACCCAAAGGAAGGACATCCGTATTTTCGGGCAGTAAAAGGGGATTTCCTTATTGGCTATCATGTTGGAAGCGAAAAAACAATCAGCCATACATATAAGCGGCTTTTCTCAGAGATGGAGAGGCTGCATTTAACCTTAGGGGAGCATGTTTTTGAAGAATACATTTATGATACCGTTGTACATAATAATAAGGAGCATTACGTCACTAAAATTATGATGCAGGTTGACAGGGGATAGGATTTCTGCCGCTCTTTATCAAAGCATGTTAGGAAAATTCGCAATAATATGATACACTTTGTTTACCATTTGATTTACTGTGTACATGTGCCCTGCTCATCCGTGAGCGGGGTTCCTTATTTTCAAGAACAAAGGGCTATGCGCTGGACCTGGAAACAGATCATTTTCCCAAAGGAATATCACATCGATATATTTTTCCTAAACATAAAAAAGCAGGCCCATAAAGAGCCTGCCCTGAGGTTTTTTAATTAAGCTTTGCGCACGTTAGCTGCTTGAGCTCCACGCTGACCTTGCTCAACATCGAAAGTCACTTCTTGACCTTCTTCTAAAGATTTATAACCTTCGCCTTGGATAGCTGAGAAATGAACGAATACGTCTTCTCCACCTTCGCGTTCGATGAATCCGAAGCCTTTTTCACTGTTAAACCATTTTACTTTACCATTTTCCATTTTTGTTGCCTCCTTGTGCGTATAAACACACATTGTGTTACTATCCTTGCTCTCAGTGATCATCAAGACGTAAAGTTATACTCAAACTATCCTTTACACCGAACAAAAATAATTCTTATTTAGATTAACACTTTTCTGAATTATATGCAAGAAAACACACAAAGAAAAACATCATTTCTCCATTCGAGCATGCACAAACTCCGAAAATAACATAAAAAAACTGCTAATTCATAGCAGTCATTGATAGTGCCTTAAGAAGTAATAGAATATCCTGATGAATGCTGTTGCGTACTTGATCATCGCTACAGTTGTATAAATCAGCCTGTAAACGTCCAAGTTCTCTAATGAATAGTAAGTTTTCTTCCTTACTAAGCATAGTGTATTCGCTCCTTTTTACATAGGAAAGACACTATGTCGTTTCAGGGTAACACTATTGCATTCTATTTACAATCAATCAACAGAGCTTAAGAATTAAGAATTTCTCCTTTCGCTTGTGAACCCTTTTTAATATCAATGTATGATAAACTGAAATGGCAGGCATAAAATGTCAAAATTCATTGGGGTGCAAATTTGGAAAGTATACATTTAAAAGAAGTCCATGAAATTCAAGACCTTACTAAGGGACATGTATTATATTTTTCCAAGAAGCAGGATCAATATATTTCAAATGTCATGGAATTTGTTCTTTCCGGCTTAGAACGTAATGAATACTCCATTATTATAGAAAATGACCGAATGACTCCATTGATTAAGAAAAGTCTCACAGAGAAGTTGAATAATAACTGCCTGGAAAAAGTAATGTTCGTCAATAATTATGACTTCTATTATGCCAAGGGGGACTTTAGAGTTAATTCTATTTTCGATTATCTTCCGAACTTAATTGAAGGTTATTCAGAACAGGATTTAGCTGTCCGGAGCTGGGCTCATGTCGAATGGCGTGATGAACCGGAAGTAAGTAAAAAATTATCGGTATCTGAAAAAGAAGCTGATCTAATCGTTGCCAAAACAAAACTTCTATCTGTTTGTGCCTATGATTCAGAAAGGGTTAGTCATGAATTAAAAGAAAGGCTTCTATTTTGCCATAACTTTCTTATAAATGAATGAGTGAAGCAACAAAAAATGCAGACAGGCTTTACTGTAAATAAAATTAGTCTCACCTTTAATAAGTGAGACTAATTTGGTTCCCAATGCCCCCCCTCAAAAACCTGCTCTGTTGGCAGTTCATTTTAGTTTCTCTATTTAGTAAAAACGAGGTATTTTTGCCCGATATAGTTAGTTGATGTGTAAATGCCTGCTCCTAAAAGAACCGCCATTTCTTCCGGCGAAACATTATGCCCAAAAAAAGTAAAAGTCTGTAAATACCCTGCAGCCATGCCGCTTATGGAATAAGAAAGAATATAGCACAGAAACAGAATAAGAATAAAGCGCACCGCACTGCTTTGAAGGCTGGCCCTGCTCCTGAAGGTGAACGTTCTGTTCAGAAAATAACTGACCGCTGCCCCCATACTGTTTCCCAGAAATGTAGCAGTCCAATACGGAAGCCCCGCCAAATCCAGCAGCATAAATATCATGGAAAGCCCAACAATTGTATTGCCTATTCCCACAAGCAAAAATCGAATAAAGGTATTAGTTCGTTTCAGATAATGTTCCAAAAGGAATGTCCGCGTGCTCATCATCAAGGTCTCCGTCCGTGATCAAATGGCGGGAAATCGGCAGATTAAACGCATCTATCTCAATTGAGAATTTAGGTCTGCGTTTTGTTTCTTTATAGATCTTCCCGATATATTCCCCCACCAGGCCAATGGCTGTCAGCTGAAGTCCCCCCAGCATCCAAATCGAAGTGATCAACGAGGTCCAGCCGGTTTCGGTTTCACCAAAATAGCGCAATCCAAGAAAGTAGAGGCCAAATAAAAAGCTAATACAAAAAGAGCCGATGCCCAATGCCAATACCATTCGGATCGGCGTAACGGAAAAGGAAGTAATGCCTTCAAAGGAAAAGGCCAGCATCTTTTTCAGCGGATACTTTGTTTCCCCGGCAAGACGCTCTTTGCGGTCATAATAAACATTGGCCGTTTTAAAGCCCAGCAAAGGCACAATTCCGCGCAAAAAAAGATTGGTTTCCTCATAGCGCTGCAGTTCTTCCAAAGCACGCTTGCTCATCAGGCGGAAATCTGCATGATTATAGATTAGATCGACACCCATTTTCTTCATTATTTTATAAAATCCCTGTGCAGTGTTTCTTTTGAAAAACGTATCACGGTCCCTCTTTTTTCTTACTCCATAGACAATGTCATATCCTTCGCGGAATTTCAGGATAAACTCCCGGATCACGGCAATATCATCCTGAAGATCGGCATCGATAGACACCGTGCAATCCGAAACCTTTCCTGCAGCTGTTAAGCCTGCAAGCAGAGCATTCTGGTGTCCTGCATTTTTGGCAAGCTTCAGCCCCCGCACTTTGGGATTATTCAGGCTCTGCTTATAAATGATCTGCCAGGTCCGGTCCCTGCTTCCATCATCGACAAACAGAATTTTGCTTTTATCAGAAACAAGATCATCACCCAACATTCCTTCAAGCAGCCCATTCAGCTGATGAATTGTATCCGGCAGTACCGCCTCTTCGTTATAGCAAGGAACTACGATGGTGAGTACTGGGTTGGTCATTCTTAATTCCTCCTGCTTATATGGCTTTATAAAGGTAGATTTTCCACACAGATCTTTTTGATACAAAAACCTTCTCCAGCCGAAGCAGATTATCTTCCGCATTGTCGATCGGGACGGATGAAAAAAGATAGGAACCGCCCATGGCCTTAAAGGCTTCTGTATTTAACTCAAGATTCTTCAGCCTTTTTTTCGTCCGCTTTTTGAACATATAATGCTTGCCAAGCTCGTCCGTGAAGAGATAGCATCTTCCGCCCCATTCATCAAAATAAATGCGGAGTGTTTTATTTTTTTCCAGCTCTTTCTCAATGATTTTCCGAAACTGATATTTGTATGTTAAGGGGTAGAAATTATTATACGAGTCTAGCGTGTAGAAGCCATTATACTGGGCAATGGCCGGATGAAGCCCGATGCTTGCCACCCGGTAATCCTCCTGCGGAAGCCCAATGTATTCTTTAATAGCCGAGAACTGCTCTTCTGCGTAAAATTGCTTGACCGTTGGCTTATCCTGAAAAAGAATTTCCTCGTTAAAAAAAGAAACGGCCATGACCTGTGCCAGCACAAAAATCGGAACCAGCCGCCTCCAGAACGGCCCATGAGACCAAATGATTTTCAAGGTCAGCGCGAAAAGCACATAGATAACCAGCGGCCTTAAAAAGTGATACCTGGCAAAATTGAAAGTATCAAGAACATGAAAACGCTCTGTCAGCGGCAGCCACCCTTTATAAAACCAGAAGGCATACCATGCTGATAGGGCAAAGTTAAGAAAGAACAGGAACAAAAACACCTTGTCCTTCTTCCCCTTTTTCTGCCTTAGCGTCATAAAAAGGGCTACAAACATAAGCGGGAGAATGACCAGAGTATGCATCGAGGCTGCGTGGTGGTGCCCCAGAGCAAAGTTCTTGAATGTCAGCCTGACGCAATGCCAGAAAGTGAGCCTCGCATGAAAGTACTCATCCCGGCTGTTTGGCTCATCGTCAAAAAGAAAGGAATAAACGAGTCTGTATTCCACGATGAAAAAAATCCCTGTCATATAAACAATCGATAAAAGAAATGGCCAATTCCATGCCTTTTTCCTGATGACATCCGTCAGCCAGAAGATCCCCATTGCACTCAGAAAAAAGAAAAATCCAAGGACAATGCTCGCATATAAAGGCAATAGGGTTAATACAAGGACATTTTTCCACGACCTTTCCCCCTGCCTGATATTTAATAAGGCCCACAGAGCAAGCGGCATCCCAAGCGTGCTCAGCATACCGGAAGGCCAGAATGGCGTGAAAGCAAAAGCAAGGGCTGTCCCAATCGTAATGGGCGCCCATTTTTCTTCTTTAAGAAAGTGCTTTTTCAAAAGCAAATACATACCGATAAAAGCAAACACCCTTGTGATCGTCTGGCTGAGTGCATAAGCAATCATCGGCGGAAAAAGGGCATACAGCCAAACAATTAATGTAAATTCCGAGCCAAACGCATTGCGGGACAAATTTCCGTTCATAACTTGCGGAATGACAGCGTCAATCGGTCCTGTCAGCTGTCCGCTTTCAGCAAGAACTTTATACCATGCCAGATTGCTGTCAAGATTATCATGAACGCGGATATGCGCGTCTTCACCTAATATGTACAGGGGGGATACAAAAAGGGCCAGTGCAATTATGGCCAGAATAAGGAGATTTTTCTCGGCTGTATTTTTTTTCAAAAGCAATCTCTACACCTCTGGGTTCAAGATTATTTACAATTTTAGGGTTCACGTACTGGAGCAAAATATTCAGGAAGGGATAATACAACCTTCCTCCGACATAAAAATAGAGTGGAAAGGGGGGAATTTTATGATTAAAAAAGCGGTCATTCCTGCAGCAGGCCTCGGGACCCGTTTCCTGCCTGCCACAAAGGCACAGCCCAAGGAAATGCTCCCCATTGTCGACAAGCCCGCCATTCAATACATTGTGGAGGAAGCCATCGCTTCCGGGATTGAAGATATCATCATTATAACCGGGAGAAACAAACGGGCGATTGAAGACCATTTTGATAAGTCGGTTGAAATGGAGCTGCTGCTGCAGAAAAGCGGAAAGCTTGAAATGCTTGAGGAAGTGCGCGAAATAACCAATCTGGCTGATATCCATTATGTCAGGCAAAAGGAGCCGCTCGGATTGGGGCACGCCATTTTATGCGCCAGAAAATTCATTGGCAAGGAGCCGTTTGCTGTCCTCCTTGGCGATGATATCATTGACGGGGAACCTCCTGCCATGCTGCAAATGATTGAGCAGTATAGCCAAACGGGGGCCAGCATCCTCGGATGCAGTGAAGTTCCTCTGTCCGAAGTAAATAAATATGGAATTGTCGGCTATTCAGAACAGAGAGGACTATTATATAAAGTGGATAACCTCGTTGAAAAACCCCCTGCTGAGAAGGCGCCTTCAGCTCATGCCATTATTGGCCGCTATATCTTAACACCGGCTATCTTTGATATGCTTGAAAACGGAAGCCCCGACAGCAAAGGCGAACTGCAGCTGACAGATGCCCTCCATGCTTTGCTTCGCCGGGAAAACATTTATTCGTATCTGATTCAGGGCAGCCGTTATGATATTGGAGATAAATTCGGCTTTCTTAAAGCCTCGATTGATTATGCCCTGCAAAGACCTGAGCTGAGGGAAAAGCTTTCACTATACTTAAAGCAAGCTCGCTTTTGATTTGTGATATCCGTCAGGATGGGACCTGTGCCAGCTCCAGGCATCCTCGACGATCTGACGGATACTTGTTTTTTGCGGCTTCCATTTCAGCAGTGACCTTGCTTTTTCTGATGAAGCAACAAGTTCTGCCGGGTCCCCAGACCTGCGGGGAGCAATCGTAACTTTAAAATATCTGTTTGTTACCTCTGCTGCGGTTTCAATCACTTCTTTAACAGAGATCCCTTTGCTGCCTCCCAGATTAAAGACATTGCTTTCCCCTCCATCTTCCAGGTAGCGGAGTGCCAGCAGATGGGCTTCAGCCAAATCCTCTACATGAATATAGTCCCTTATGCAGGTACCATCCTTTGTTGGATAGTCATCTCCAAAAATGGAGACAGATTTTCTTTTTCCAAGTGCCGCCTGCAGGATAATCGGGATCAGGTGTGTCTCGTTCTGATGGTCTTCGCCAATTTCCCCTGAAGCTTTTGCCCCTGCTGCATTAAAATAACGGAGCGACACGAACCTTGCTCCTGATGCCTGCGCCCACCAGTGGAGCATTCGTTCAATGGCAAGCTTCGTCTCGCCATACGGGCTTGCAGGCTCGAGCGGCGCGTCTTCCCGTATAGGCTGGCTTTTTGCCTCACCATATACAGCTGCAGTTGACGAAAACACGAGCTGTTTAACCTTATGCGCGTCCAAAACTTTTAGAAGGCTAAGAGAACCAAGTACATTATTATCATAGTAATTGAGCGGATTTTTCATCGATGCCCCTACCAGGGATGATGCCGCAAAATGAAAGACTGCCTCTATTCGTTCGCTGCAAAAGACACTATTCAGAAAATCCTGCGATCTGATATCCCCCTCATAGAAAGCTGCCTTCGGATGAACCGCCTGCCTGTGGCCCGCAGCCAAATGATCAACTACCACTGTTTCATACCCTTTTCGTATTAGAAGATCTACTATATGTGAACCAATATAACCTGCTCCACCTGTAACCAAGATTGCCATTCCATCACTCCTGTATAGATTTACTTTCCCTTTTCTATATGCAGGTGTGAGGTTGAGTATGATAAAACTGCGGAGTCCTCATTCCCCGAATGAGTACCAGGTTCGGCTCTCCTGTTCGGATTTCTTCTTCTCCTGTCTAAAGCAGCTCTAAGTTCGGACAACACCACGCTGATCTCTCCTCCCCTTGTCCGAAGTTGCTCTAAGTTCGGACAACATATCGCGGAATTCTACTCCTCCTGTCCGAAGTTGCATCAGGTTCGGACTCCTCAGACCAGTTCTCTTCATTTCCTGTCCTAAGCAACCCCGGATTCAGACAGCATCTCCAAGTTTTCTCCCTCTCATGTCCGAATCAGCACCAGGTTTACTCAATTCCACTCTCCTCTGTATTAAAAAAGGACCAGATTTAGTCTGGCCCCCTCAATTCTTTATTAAATTTAAATCGACGCCTTTATCTGCTTCGTATAGAAAAAGCGCACAATAAAGAAGTAAACAACCTGAATGGCTAGGAAAACACTCAGAACAGCTACTGATTCCTTAAATAGGTTAAAGTAGAACAAGTTCGATAACGCTGTCAGAGCTACAGCACCATGGATGAGAGCGACGAGGATCGGTGCGAAAAACAAAACCATAGTCTGTCTGTTTAAAACCTTTTTCAGCTCTTTCTCGGTTAACCCCATCTTGGAAATCGATCTGAATTTTTGTTTATCTTCATCCAGGTCCATGTAGAGCCTGAAGTACAGGAAGCTTCCGGCTGATACGAAAAAGACAATCCCGATAAACAGACCGACAAATAATATGGGCCCGTAGCCTTTCATAATTTCATATATTTCGTAGTCTACTGATGTAATTTCATATCTTGGCAGTTCCTTGTACAGCTTTTCAGAGGCAGCCATTACCCTTTCCTCTCCATCTGTTGCCTGCCAGGCGTAATAGCTTTCCTGAAACTCTGGTTCAGGAAGCTTTTGATAGTCTTCATCTGACACGATAAAATAGGAATCTGTTGCCGGCAGTGCTTTCGAGTGAATGACTTCCTTCGGCTTCAAAACGGTGCCGGAATTCAGTGTAATAGTTTCATTCAGGAGTTCCTTCGTTTGCCCGAAGTTGGTCCCTTCAAACTCCACTGTCATTACTTGCCCGTCTTTTAAGTCAATCGGATCTTCGTCAATGAGCGCTGCAAAGCCGTTAAAATCGGATTGACTAGCAATCAGAATGCTATCCCCGCCAACTTCAAAGTAGCGTAAAACAGTATTCTCCGAATCCGCTTCAATCTTTTCTTCTTTTAACGTTTGATTGATAAACTCAACATTCTTCACTTCATTTTCTTCAGATGTTTTATAGGAAAACGTTGTGGCATTGACATTTTTTATGTTTGAAGTAAGCACGGTTTGAAATCCGAATAAAGAGCCAATTGCACTGAACGCAACTGTTGAAACCATTGCAACCATGAAGAAGGTTCGCGCATTATCCTTCATGCGAAAGGCCAAATCTGAAAACAGCAGCATATTGGTTTTAAACCAGAAAACACGTTCATTTTTCTTTAATCTTCTAATAATATAAACACTTAATTGCGTAAATAACAGGTAGGTGCCAATGCAGACAACGATGATCACCGGCACCATTGCCACTACAACGACTAACCCTTTTGCGATTAGTGCAACAGCATATCCCGCTCCTAATAAAAGGATAGCCAGCATCGTTAAGAAAAGATTCGCTTTTGGCTCACCCTTTGACATTTTATTTCCCTTAATTAATTCAATCAGCTTTTTGCTGCGCAGAACATACGTTACAAATAAGGAGATAAAGAAAAATAAAATAATAAAAGAAATGAAGGTGATCAGGATGGCCTTCACTGGGAAATAAAAAGACAGTGCCCGCTCAATAATCAGCACATTTTCAGCCAGCAGCAATATCGCCTTTGCAAACACAACGCCAAGGAGGATTCCGCTTAGGGTTGCCAGTAAGCCAATCAGCATATTTTCCAAAAACACCATGAGACGGATCTGTTTCATGGACATGCCCTGGATCATTAATAACCCAAACTCTTTTTTCCGGGATTGCAGAAAAGAGCTCATCGAATATAAAACAAAAAAGAACGAAAACACGTAGATAATGCCTGCTGCTGCATTCATACCCTTCGTTACAGTTGAATTCATGCCATCGCCGCTTAATGCAGGATGATTCGCAAAAATCGAAAAGGTAAAGAAGACCATGACCGTAAATAAACTGCTGAGGAAGTAGGCTGCATATAAGCGTTTGTTCCGTATAACGTTATTAAACGCGAACTGACGAAAGGTCATGTGCATCCCCTCCAAGCAAAGAAAGTGTATCAATGATCTTCTGGAAAAAGGCCTGGCGGTTATCACCGCGGTGTATCTCTGAATAGAATTTTCCGTCCCGGATGAAGATGACCCTGTTGCAATAGCTCGCTGCCTGGGCATCATGTGTGACGAGCATCATGGTTGTCTTCTCAGTCTTATTAATCGATTCAAGCATTTCCATAACATCCTTGGAAGACTTGGAATCCAGATTTCCTGTAGGTTCATCCGCCAGCAGCAGTTTCGGCGTATGAATCATCGCTCTTGCCACAGCAGCTCTTTGCGCCTGTCCTCCTGATATTTCATACGTCCGCTTTTTCATAATGCCTATAATCCCCAGTTTTTCAGCAATTTCGTATGCCTTGTCTTTCATTTCCTTCACTTTTTTCCCGTCCAATGTTAGCGGCAGGACTATATTTTCTTCAACCGTCAAGGTATGAAGCAGGTTGAAGTCCTGGAAGACAAATCCTAATTCACGGCGGCGGAATTGGGCCAATGCCTCTTTTTTTAAGACATGGGGATTTCTTTCATTTATCAGGATTTCACCTGTTGTCGGTTCATCAATGGTGGCAATCATGTTCAGCAGTGTCGTTTTTCCGCTTCCCGAAGGACCCATGATTCCGACGAACTCACCTTCATCAATAGTTAAGTTAATATCCGTTAACGCACGATAGGCGATTTTTCCTTCATAAATCTTGCTTACTTGCTTCACTTTTAGCATCACAAGTTCTCCTTTCACCTTCAGTTGACTTGTGATCAGTATATCTTCTAGACCCATTTCAAAAAAATCGATTTTTCTTTCACTTACCTTACAAGCCTGTAAGGTTCTGCGTTTTTCCAAAAATCAGCCGGAAAAGAGACCCTTCCCCCATCTTGGATTCCAGTTCAATGCGATGGCCAAGATGATCGGCTGCCTCCTTCGTCAAGTACAGCCCCATACCTGTGGATTCCATGAATTTCCGTCCATTTTCACCCGTAAAAAAAGGTTCAAACACACGGCGCTTGTCCGCTTCCGGAATCCCGGCGCCAAAGTCCTTCACTTCTAAGACAGCTTCTCCGTCTTTTTCTAAAATGGAAATATCAATTCGATTGCTCTTCCCTCTGGAATACTTGACCGCATTATTGATCAGCTGAGAAAGCATAAAAAACAGCCATTTCTCATCTGTCTCCACGATCATGTCCTGCTTTTCCTGCAGGAGATTCGGATACACCCCGTTCCGAATATAAAACCGTTTGTTTTCGCCATTCACTTCATGAATGATTTTGGACAAGTGTACAGGTTTGATATGAAAATCCTGTTCAATTGTACGGAGTCTCGCCATATAGAGGATGGTGTTCAAGCCCGTTTTCATCCGGTCCGTCTCTTCACGAATACTGGAGGAGTCAGGTTCATCCAAGTTTTGCGCAATCAGTTCAATGACAGAAAGCGGTGTTTTCATCTGATGGACCCATTGATCCATAAACTTCAGATGCTCCTCCTGCCTGGATTCCAGCTCTTTGATTCTTGTCTGATAATGCCTGTACTGATCCTTCAGCAGATGATCAAGCGCTTGTGAAACCGGTGAGTTTTCTGTTGTTTGAAAGGAATCGTCAAGGGAAGCAAGTTCCTCTGTCAGCCTCTTATAAAACTTGCGGCGGCTAAAATAGTGGTATGCCAGGTAGGCCGTGAGAAAGAATAGTCCAAGAAAGATGCCATAGAGGGCTGGTAATAGATGACGATAGCCATCCAGCCAATAGATAGCCAGAATTATAAAAAATTGAACGATCTGTACAGCGATTAGTAACGCATGCTCTTTAAAGAATAGTTTCATTTCTCTTCAGCCTTTCACCAGGTAACGACCAAACGATAGCCTGCGCCTCTCACTGTTTCGACCGCTCCTGAAAGCCCGATTGCCTCAAATTTCTTTCGTACCCTCGCCATATTTACATTCAGCGTATTTTCATCCACATAGACCTGTTCATCCCAAAGTTTTTCCAGCAAATCTTCACGCCCGGCCACACGCGGGTACCGCTCCAGTAAATTCTCAATAATATCCGCTTCTTTTTTGGACAGCGGAACGGTTTTATCACCGAAACACAACTCCAGCCTTTCCGGAAACAGCTTCAATCCCTCTGCCTCCAGAACTCGTTCCTGGGCCTGTGATGCATACTCCCCATAGGCCCTGCGAAGCTGGCTGCGGATTTTCGCCATCACAATTTCCGGATGAAACGGCTTGGTGATGAAATCATCGCCGCCATTCTCAAGCGCCATCACCTGGTCCATCTCCCCTACCCGTGCGGAAATGAAAATAACCGGACAAATCGACTCCTTCCGGATTTGCCTGCACCAGTAATAGCCATCAAAGCTCGGAAGATTAATATCCAGGAGCACAAGATCCGGTTTATGCTTATGAAACTCCCCCATCACATCATCGAACTGTTCCGCAGCCGCAGCATCATAGCCATACTTCACTAAGTGTGACTGCAGGTGCTCCGCGATTTTCGGATCATCCTCAATAATGAATATTTTCTGCATCCTCTCACTCCTTGTCTTAGAAAATTATGCCATAAGGAGAACGGGAAAAAAAGAGCTGCTTCTGCAGCCCTTTTTAGATACAAGCTTTCTTTTCTAATACACTAATCCATTTGTAATACCCTATTAGTATGGTTAATAAAATCGGATTAACAATGGCAGAGTGCCATATACTCCACCATCCATAATGAAAGAAACCAAAGGGATGAGGCAGCATGGCAGCAGCTTCATAGCTGAGCAGGAAGAGCTCCCAAATAATAAAGTAACGTACCTTTTTCTTGAAAGAGCTATTAAAAGGATACCAATTGATAAACATCAAATTTACTGGCGGGATTAAGATTGTGTAAGCAGGAAATGCTATCCAATCTATTCCTTGTGTAAAGTACCAGTATCCTTTGTATTTCAAATCGATAAAAATATCAAAAAATAATTGGAATGCTATAGTAAAAACCCAAATATGGACAATTTTATTGGCTGAGATCCCCTTAATGGTCTTATATAATATTAAATTAAACACAACAACTGAGGAAATTTGTAAGATCATTTTCTACTCCGGAAAGCTTTTTAGATATTATTTGCATTGAGCAGGGGTTCAATCCTTCGAAAACACTCTTTGCCTATTATTCATAATTTTTTTGTCAGTTAGAGACAAGTTTTGTCGAAATTATTCAATACGTTTCCTTTATTTGCAATAATAGTTCCTGGACTTTTATTATTTAAAGGAGCAAACTAATGTGTCATTTCTGCCGTGAACTTAGAAAAAAAATCCACTTTACTAGAAAAACACTTATTGAAACTGGAATAAAGAAAGGATTAGAGCATCCTGAGACCATAAAAAATAGTCAGATATTGGATGGACTTATCTTTATGTTCCAGTCCAAGTGTAAATAGGAACAATATCATAGAGACATACTTTTAATAGAATCTAACTTCACCGCCAAATAAGCAGATAAATTTCTAAAAGAGGGCAAGATAGATAAGAAATAAATCTATAAAAACCCGGAGAATATGAATGGTCTATATCTTTACAATTACAACGCTTGCTATCAACTCCATATTGCTTTTCATTATTCCGTTAAAATTAACCCGGCAGGAGCTTTACACAACCTGGCTGGCTGTCACTTTAAATGTGCTTCTTGCAGATTTAATTGTTGGCCATGTTTTAGACCTATACGACTTAATGGATCCAGGTCCCCAGCCATTTGATTTGTTTATTGAAATCACCTTGCCGGCAACATTCGGAATCCTATATGTAAACTTCATGCCTAAACCCAGGAAGAAATTTTTGCCTTACCTTTTGTTTTGGGTCAGTTTTTCTGTATGTTACGAAGTCTTATCCAGTTACTTTGGCTACATAGTATATAAGGGCTGGCATGTATGGTGGTCAGCCCTCTATTATATTGGAGCCTGCCTTTATATGCGTTGGCATTTTCGTTTTTTAAGGAAAGAAAGGAATCAGCAATAAAAAGGAAAAGGACAAGCGAAGAAACAATATCTCAAAAAATGCATATACAACTCAATGCAAAAACAAGCAGTTCACACACTCAATGTGAACTGCTTGTTTTTCTTAATTTTAGGCTGTTTCGCAAGGTGTGTTACATTTTGTATATTATATGCTGAGCTGATTGCAGCGGAAGGTGGGAGATCCTCGAAAATGCTATCGCATTTTTTCCGAAGAAGCTTATTCAACGTCCTGCGGAAGTAGCGGGACAGGTGAGACCCCGCTTTCCGCGGAGCGTCGAGGAAACTCCGCTGAAAGCGAACAGCCTGGAGCGGAAATCAACGGACAACATTGATAGGCGAAAAATACCATTTTGTAAGAAAAGATCCTTATTTTATAATGGACACGTTTATCCGATTCTTCCCTCAATATGACAAAAGTGTCACTTTACATTCTGTTACATCGATGGTTCACAGGAGAAATAGCCGGTATAGTATGGCAGTGAAGGAGGTCGAAACCATGACCAAAATGATACAAACAAAAAACCTATCGAAATCTTATGGAAAAACACAGGTCTTAAAAAATATTGATTTGACTGTTGAACGCGGGGAATTCACTGCCATTATGGGTCCCTCCGGCTCTGGAAAAACGACGTTAATGAATACCCTATCAACCATTGATTCCTTTAGCGGGGGAAATGTTTGGATTGAGGGAAATTCCCTTTTAGATATGAAAAAGAAAGCCCTGCGGGAGTTCCGCCAAAAAAGAATGGGATTTATTTTTCAAGACTATAATTTACTGGATACCTTAACGGTGAAGGAGAATATCCTCCTCCCGCTCTCGCTGCAAAAAACACCTGTTGCAGAAATGGAAAAGCGATTAGCGAAATTAATTGATGCCCTAAATATTGAAACAATTTTACATCAATATCCTTCTGAAATTTCCGGCGGTCAGAAACAGCGCACGGCTGCCGCGCGGGCGATTATTACCAGCCCCGCAATTGTATTTGCTGATGAACCAACGGGTGCACTCGATTCCCGATCTGCTACCCAGCTGCTGGAACAAATTCAATTACTCAATGTAACATTCAAGACAACCGTTCTGATGATTACTCATGATCCGTATGCAGCCAGCTACTGCCAGCGCGTAGTTTTCCTTCGTGACGGAAAAATCGTCAATGAGAT
Source organism: Cytobacillus oceanisediminis (assembly GCF_004366035.1). GTDB lineage: Bacteria > Bacillota > Bacilli > Bacillales > Cytobacillaceae > Cytobacillus > Cytobacillus oceanisediminis_C. Next base: position 54,115 of record NZ_SOEE01000006.1, on the reverse strand, counting down.
GTTTAAAGGCGAGCAGACTGAAAAGGAATTCTTTGACCGTATCCTGACGATCCAAAGTGCTATAGGAAGTGACCGGCGATGAACTTATTAGATTTATCATGGAGGAACATGAAGCGGAACTTCCGTTTGTATACCATTTATTTCATTTCCATGTTTGTCGGGGTTGTCATTTACTTTACCTTTTCTGGTTTAATGTTTAACAAAGATGTAGTCGCAGCCATTCAAAATAAAGAAAACTACAAAATGGTGATTTCCCTTGCTTCGGTGATTGTCTTTTTGTTTATTGTCTTCTTTATTTTGTACGCGAACTCCTTTTTCATGAAGCAGCGAAAAAAAGAATTCGGCATGTATTTACTTTACGGAATGAAGGAAAGACAAGTTGCTGCAATGGTCTTCTTTGAAACATTATTCTTGAGCGCCATTTCGGTTTTCAGCGGTATCTTAATCGGCGGATTGCTATCTAAGTTTTTCGGTGCGGTATTAATGAACTTAATGCGCTACAATGAGGATATTTCTTTTGCTTTTCCATTAGAAGCGATTGTATCAACAGTTCTGTTATTTGCCTTATTAATCATCATCATTACAATTCAAAGTTATTTTAACGTCCGGCGTGTCCAGTTAGTGGAATTATTTCATGCAAATGAAAAGATGGATAAACCGTTTACTTTTTCTTTTGGCCTGGCGTTATTGTCTATTATATTGATTGCCGGGTCTTACTATATGATTACCATAGGAGATACGGACATCTGGAAAGATCATTTCAAAGAAACATTAGCAGCTGTAACAGTGGCTCTGATTGCCGGTACGTATTTATTTTTCCGCCAATTTTCCGGCTGGATATTACAAGAGCTGAGTCAAAGAAAAAACTATTTTATTGGCAGTAAGATGTTATGGATATCCTCTCTCCGTTTTTCTATTCGAGGAAATACAGTCAATTTTACATTCAATTCACTGATTAGTGCGATTGTCATCTTTACAGTCGGATTTATTGCTGTGGATTACGCTGTTAAAGGTGAGGTTGTGAAAAAAGAATTTCCAAACCATATTGCCTTTTCGTCCCAGGATGATGAAACTCAAAGACAAATTGAACAGCTGATGAATGACTCACATCCAATCATTGATCATGAAACAATTACGGGCATACAAACAGAAAAAATCCAGAATAGAAACGCATTTTTTAGCCATCCCGAATATTACACCGAAGAGTTTTACCTTTTTCCGGAGTCCCAATTAAATGCAATTGTTGATTTGCGCAAAGCTGGTGAAAAAGCAGATTTAGAAGGTGAAGAGGCAATTGTATTAACAAGAGGAATTGATGAACCGGAAAAATATAAAAGTTCGCAGCCTCAAATGACCGTTTTGGAAGACAATACATTTCGGATAGTCGAAAAAATACGATATCCGCTGTTAAGCATCCCAACAAGTCCTGGCGGCAATACAAAGCCCCAGCCTTCTGTACTCATTATTTCAGACGAAGCATTTGAGAGCTTAAAGGAACTTCGCACCCTTTCTTCATTTGAAATTTATCAAATCGAAGATCCCAAAACATCAAATGATGTATCTCGAGAAATATACGACCTCGTTATGAAAACAGAAGGAGCCTATTATTCGGCCTATATTGATATGTATTCCGTTGATACAGAGTCGTCTTCTTTAATCTTGTTCTCGGTTGCCTTTTTTGCCGTTATTGCATTGTTTGCTTTAGGGAGTGTCATTTACTTTAAACAACTGCGAGAAGCTACAGAAGAGCGGGAACACTACGCCATTTTACGAAAAATCGGTGTTGACGGCAAAGAAATGAAAAAGATTATCCGAAAACAATTGCTGTTCGTATTTTTGCCGCCGCTCCTGCTGGGGCTGCTGCACAGCTGGTTCCTTTTATATTACACAGTCATCCTGGTCATAAAAGATTTGCCTTCTTTAACGACCATTATTTTTTCGGTCATGGGATTATATGTGTTAACGTATCTAATTTTTTACGTTTCCTCCGTATCTATTTACTACAGAATTGTCAGCGAAAAAAACACACGATGAGTTACTCTACTCATCGTGTGTTTTTTGCATTATTAAAAACGGATCGCTATCAAGCGGGAAGCGAACGATAAATAGGGTGTACTCTCTCACATTCGACGTACAGCTAATGTAATGCCCTAACTTGTTGCTTAACTGCTGGGCTAAATATAAACCCATTCCGGTCGACTTCGAATACAATCGCCCTGTTTCTCCGGTAAAACCGCGATTAAATACTCTCGGAAGATCTTTCTGGCTGATGCCAATCCCATTATCCCGAATCAAGAGCTGTTTTTCTTGTGGGGTTTCCGATATGGAAATGGTGATCTCTCCGCCGGATTCTGTATATTTCAAACTGTTTGTCAGAAGCTGATTGACGATGAACCGGAGCCATTTAGGATCACTTTGGACCTCCAGCATATCTGCCTGAATGTGAATGCGGATATTTTTTGAAATAAAGGTTTTTGAGTGGGACTTTACAATATCCTTAAGAATCTTGATAATATCACATTTCTGGATATCGTAATCTTGATTAAAGCTGTCTAGTTTAGCGTAATAGAGTGCTTGATCAACATAATTTTCAATTTTTGTGATTTCTTCTCTTAAACTGCCGGCGTCCATATCGGTTTGCTGCAGCAGGCGAAGAACGGCAATTGGTGTTTTTATTTCATGGAACCAGGAGACGATAAAATCGTAATGATCCTTCTGCCTGTCCTGAATCCGATTCATTTCACGGATATGTTCACGCTTCAGCTCATCGATGTGTGTTTTAGCGAATTCTCCTTCCAGAGACAGGCTATCATAACCCTCCCCTTCCAATTGCCGGATCACACGCAGATTTTGCTGGTACCGGTATAATAAAAACCCGATTAACACAATTGAAGATAAGGCGAATGCATAAAGGAATGTCCCCCATGCCAGGCTGCCATTGATATCAGTAAAAAATATCGCTGCAGAAATCAGGAAACTGATCAGATAGAGGACTATATAGGGTTTTTCATAAGATAGAAAGCTAAGGAAGTTCATTCAATTAAATACCCTAACCCTTTCCGAGTGACAATGAAGTCCTCTAGTCCAATTGCTGCAATTTTCCTTCGCATCCGATTCACATTCACAGTAAGGGTATTATCATCGACAAACTGTTCCTCATTCCATAGTGCCTGCATTAAGTCATCCCTCGAGACGATTTTCCCGATATTCCGCATCATCAATTGCAAAAGGATGAATTCATTCCGGCTTAGCTCATTGCTTTGTCCATTAAATTCAATCGTCGAATTGGTTACATTTAATTTCAGGCCGCGATGGATAAAACGGATATTCTCCTCTCCCTGATATGTATACTTCCGGCGGATAAGCGCACTGATTTTCGCGAGAAGGATATCCAAATCAAAGGGCTTCTGGATAAAATCATCCCCGCCCATATTAATGGCCATTATTATATCCATATTCTGATTTCTGGAGGAAAGGAAAATGATCGGCACTTTTGAAACAGAGCGTATTTGCTGGCACCAGTAGTATCCATCAAAAACGGGAAGATTGATATCTAATAAAATCAGGTGTGGACTTGTCTGCTCGAATTCCGTCAGCACCTGTTCAAATTGGGTCACCTCCACCACATCATATTGCCATTTTTTTAGCGTATCAGCGACAATCCGTCTTATTTTTTCATCGTCTTCAATCATCATGATTCTATACATAAATATCCCTCTTTACTGGAATAATGGTCTCGTCATTCTTTATGGCACAAATTTCTTAAGTCTTTCGGGCTATGGCTGTCACTATTATTCTATATAGAATATCTGAAATTGAAATGATCCATTTACACATTATTGATTGAGCTCATCAATTGTCTTAAGAATTCTCGAATACACATCACGAATAGATTCATCAGTCAATTCGTCATTATACAACCCATACCCCCAACGATGAAATGTGTCATTTTTTTTCGATTTAAGAACTCCCACAGCATAGCTTTTACCAGCTTCCCATTTCCATGAATCATTATATTCTATGTCATTAACAGTAAACGGGATATGACTGCTGGCTGATATAAAAAAGAATGGAATGGACGAATCTGTATATGTATCTGCATATTTGGCTTCAGCAGCTTTAGGAAGATTGTTTTCCGTCATTATAACTGCATCATAAGAGCTCAATTGCTCATTTGTAAGTTCATCAAAAGAAATTTCATTAAACTTCACTTGCTCTGCATTCACATCTGGCGGGTCTCCAACGACCGCAATCCTTAATGCCCTTCCATCATATGGCTCGAAGTCAGGGGTTTGAGTACAAGCTGTTAGTAACATGGGTAGAATTAGCAATATATAAGAAATCTCTCTCGTCATTCTTGTCATACTCATCACCTCTGCCTAGATAATCTAAACAATTGCGCCAATTATCCCCACAATCATTAAGGCCAGGCCCTTTATAACCTGTCTCTGTCTGAAAGCGGCCATACATCCTGAAACAAAGCCGATGAACACTAAGCCTGCACCTATATGCTGAATGATTTTGATTTCTGAAATGCTGCCGGTAATAAAGACTTGAAAACCAATGCAGCCGCCTCCAAAAATCAGGAGAAATGAAGGGTTTTTCAACTCTTCTTTAGCATCCTGCTGTTCCTTTTTGTCCATTTTTTTATAAGTTTTTATAAAAAGGAAAATCGGAATCTCCCATATTAAAATGATGATAATTGCCTGAAAGATCATCATAATCTATTACTTCAAAATCATACCATATTCTAACAAAAGAGCGCCATCCATTGGATAGGCGCCCTATAAAAATACTTATGATAAATGCTTTATTTTCCTTTCAATCGGTGTACGCTCCTTCGCTTCAGGTACCTCCTCAGGAAAGCCTACCCCTAAAATACCAACTACATCGCAGTCATCCGGGACATTTAAAGCAGTTCTTGCTGCAGCTGAAACCCCCAGGGAAGACCAGAATGTCCCCACTCCTGATTCCCATGCCATCAGCATAAAGTTCTGGATAAAACATGATACTGCAGCCATGTTCTCATTTCGTTCCAGGTCGGTTGCTCCATGCTTGGATAGGATGGCCAGCACGACTGGTGCCTGGCAGAAATCGGTTTTGTGATTCAGCTTAGCCCTTGTTTCCGGACCAACAAATAATACTTCCCATGGCTCCGTCATTTTATGGTTGGGTGCCATGGTTGCAGCCTCCAGCCAGGATGTGATTAGACTGTGCTCTACTTTATCAGATTTGAATTTTTTTATGTTGCGGCGAGTCGTGATTATTTTCTGTATATCCACTGTTAATTTCCCCCTTCATTCATAACTCACTTTACTAGATTAATAGGTTATTTACATGGCAGCTTTCTCATTATCAATGGATTTCCCACTGGGCCGGGCTGCCAGGAACATATAGGACAATACAGCCCCGGTACTTGCACAAGCTATGACAATCCCCATCGATATGGCCGGGCTGTCTCCTAAGCCGACAAGGGGAGCCACACATCCCCCAAAGATTAAGGATAGTACCCCCAGTAATGCGGAGGCACTCCCTGCAGACTTGCCCTGATTTTGCATGGCAAGCGAGAAGCCTGAAGTACTCACCATCCCAATACTTGAAACAACAAAGAATAACGGTGTCAGAATAGCGTACAAGCCTGCATCTAAAAGAAGCATTATTAACAGAGTAATAGCCCCAATGAAAGAGATGCATATGCCAGCCGTAAATAGCTTCCTTTCACTGATCCTCCCCGCCAGTCTTCCCGTGATTTGACTGAAAATGATGATTCCAAGACCGTTGATGGCAAATATCAGACTAAACATCTGCGGGGAGGCCCCATAAATGTTCTGTAGGACGAAGGGTGAGCCGGATATATACGCAAACATGGCAGCAAACACCAGGCCTTGCGACAATGCATACCCTATGAAACTTCGATCCAATAAGAGCTGCTGAAATGTCGTTAATGTGTTTTTTATGCCGCCCAGTGAACGGGAATCATCTGGCAGCGTTTCTGGCAGACCGAATAGTACGACAAGAAACATCACCAAGCCGATTACACTCAAAACGATAAACACTCCCTGCCAGGGAGCAATCCGCAATAGCTGGCCGCCAAGTATTGGAGCAAGTATGGGGGCCACGCCATTCACTAAAGCGAGCAGAGAGAAAAATTTGGTCAGCTCAGTGCCTGAGTATAGATCCCGGACAATAGCACGGGAGATGACAATCCCGGCTGCCCCGGCCAGGCCCTGAATAAACCTCAGCACAATCAAACCCCAGATGGAATGACTAAAGGCGCACAAGAGAGAAACGGCAAAATAAATTAATAACCCGATAAGAAGAGGCTTCCGGCGTCCGCGGACATCACTGAGCGGGCCTGCAAGCAGCTGGCCTAAGGATAGGCCGAGCAGGAAAAACGTTAAACTTAGCTGGACCAGTGACGGATTCGTATGCAGATCATTTGCGATATCAGGCAGAGCCGGCAAATACATGTCGATGGATAACGGGGCAAACGCGGCTAAAGTACCAAGCACGATCGCCATCCATAATCGCCTTGACTTGGAAGGTGCACCTGGTGCATTTCTAATACTTTCTAAAGAATCATTCATCGATTTTCCTGCCTTTTCTATGAATTTTGAACTTTAAGCTCAAAGGTTATGGATAAGAATCCGTATGGCTTCTGAAACATCCACCTTTTTTTCCTGGCAGAAATGATTCAGCTTTTTGAACATTTCTTCATCCAGCCTGACATGGATGGAATGCTTAAGTTTTTGGCCTTCAGGCTTCTTTGGCCGCCCCCTGCCAATTTTCCGCTGCCCTGTTTCATCCCTCCAAACGGCTATAGTCACATACCCGTCTTTTTCCAGCCATTTCTGAAGATCATTTTCCTTCCAAATGCGCGCAGCATCCTTTTCATGTTTTTTCAGATATTCTGCAAGATCCTCACCTTCCAGGCCCTTCTTTTTCGCTTTATGAATCATCTTGTTTTTAAGAAACTCTTCATATTGTTCGAATGATGTAAAGGTTTGTTCTTTCATAAACCCTCCGGATTATTTTTTGTTCTACAAAAAATAATAAAGAATTTCAATTCACAATGCAATCTTTTTTGTTCTACAAAAAAAGAAAGCCTGATTTCTTCGAGAGAAATTAGGCTTTCTATATGAATATCAATGTTTCTGAACCACCCCAGGCTCAAGATCTCTTTCAGAACTTTTTGAAGACCCTATTAATACGCCAATTCCAAGCAGTAAGAGAAGGATCCCTAACCAAGAGGTCATGTTTAACGATTCATCCAATACGAAAACCCCTAATAGTGCGGCTGTTAAAGGCTCCGCCAGCGCAAGTGTGACAGCCGTTGAAGAGGAAACATGGACAAGCCCTTTTGAAAAAAGGAAATAGGCAATTCCCGTAGCCAGAATCCCCAGGTGCAGGCTGACAGTCAAACCCCGAACACTCCCAAGCCAGGACATATCAAAAATAAATAAGAATGGAGATAGAAAGATGGCGCTTAAGGTGAAAACAACGGCCACTACTGACAAGGATGAATAGTTTTCAACCAGGTCCCTGCTGACAAGCGTATAGCCTGCAAATGTTAAACCAGCCCCCAATGCCATTAATAGGCCAATCGGGTCCATATGAACCGAATTTTTGTTCATGAAAAGCAAAACACAGCCCAAAATGGACAGGAAGGTAGAACACCACCAAATGGCAGTCGGTCGTTTTTTCAAATAAAGCCATTCAAGAAAACCCGATAAGATCGGCGCACTCCCGATCGCTGTCACGGTCCCAATGGCCACCCCTGTAAGAGTGACCGCTGAAAAGAACAATGGCTGGTAAAGCGCCATACAAATTGAGGCCATCAGGGTGTTCTTAATAGGCCAATTTTTCAGGTCCAGCTTCCCCGCCAGCAGAACCATGCATAATAAAAATAAGCCGCCTGCCGCCAGACGGGCAGCCCCGATGGCAATCGGGTGTGCGTTTTCCGGCGCAAATGCCTGTGTGGTACCCGTGGTCCCCCAGAGCACTCCGGCAAGCAATATATAAAACGGAGCTATTTTCACACTCATGTTCTCACCTCAATAAAAAAAGATAAAAGGAATCATTAAACTTATCTTAGAAAATTCCCTCAGAATTTTCTTTACCTAGTTTAATATCCCTTTTATCCATTCTTAAGGATCCTGTACTTTTGTGGTGCTACCCCTTCACAGCGGTTGAACCACCGGGTAAAAGAGGAAGAATTTTCAAAGCCTAATTCTCCGCTGATCACCGACATCGACCAGGAGGTTGACTTTAATAAATGCTTCGCCTCTTTCAAACGAAGATCAGATATGTAGGCTTTTGGGCTTCTCCCGGTTTTCTTCTTAAACCATGCGGAATAATAGGCTGGATGGTAATGTTCGATTTGCGCTAAAGTCTCTAATCGGATGGACTCCTTAAAATGCCTATGAATATAATCAATCGACGGGGGCTTGGCGATTTGCAGTTTACTGGCCACATACCTGGTCAAATCTGCCAGAGAAGATGCATTTCCCTGATTCTCCGCCTCTTCCAGCAGCAAATAACGGATCGAAGACCATTGCTGATCCAGTTGAATGTACATACTGCTAGACTCTTCCGGCAAATAGGCCGTCGGGATATCCAGGACCAAAAATTCATTCCTGTCCATCGACCGATAGTTATGATCAACCCCCTGCGGAAGGAAAAAACAATACTCGGGGTCAAGCTTAATCTCCTGCCATTTCGTCTGGATATCCAGTGAGCCCTGCAATGGGAAAAGAAACTGGCCAAACTCATGCTGGTGCGAATGAAACTCTCTGGAATAGGATCTTTTTTCGCAGGTGATGCTTTGCATTTTACTCCCCCCCCCTGATCATGCTTTAGTTTATTATAATCCGAAACTATGAGGGATTAAAGATTGGATAACAGATCGGGAATAAAAAATCCGGATGGCCATTATTCACGATTAACCTGTGGGTATTTCATTTTATATATGTAATATTCTCGCTCTATGCCTTAAGCAATCTAATCATGGACCTATTATTCGCTTTTCCCTTGAGTGCACTGTTTCAAAAGATTGGCCATTATAAGTTAAAATCAAATTCGATAGGCTTATTTATTATGTATTATGCCTTTGCATTATTAAGTTACAGATTTCAAATGCTTTTCGAAAAAGAAGTTAAACACTAAAAAATAAAAGAACTGCCGGGAATTTTCCGGCAGCCATACAAAACCGGTACCGTAAAGCCACTTTGAGTGCCTAGCCGCCTGTTTGACAGCTAAATCAACCTATAGCATCCAGAAAAAATCAGTCTTAAGAACTGTCAATATCAATAGTAAAGTAAAAACCAGCTGGCAAAGGGTCACAACAAAAGCCTTGCGATTTTCGTCATATTTCCACTCCATAAAAGCTCGGGCCGTTTCGGTTGTAACGATTAAAACGATCAGCAGAAACCACGGTTCCAAAAACCATAGCCATTCCAGCGGGTCTCTCCCAAGGTTAATCCCGCCTCCGATCAAGAGGATAATTAAAAAGGAAATCCGAATGGTCCAATCCAATTTTTTATGCTTATCATTGACATGGTTATAAGAAAAAAATGTTCTCTTCTCCACTTTCAGCCATTTTCTTAAACCCATTTCGAAGAAATAGATTAATGTTACAACAATAGCTATTAAAAGAACTAACTTCGGCCAGGCCATTGGATCAACTACATACATCCTTTTCCCACCTCCGCCTTTGAAAACAGAAATAATGCGTTATCTAATCTGTTCTACGGATTGCGGGAGGAAAAGGTTCCCTTTGCCTTTTTTATTGACTGCTTTTTTTCAGGTTGTCTCTGGAGACTGGAAATATAATCGGAATGCCTAGTTCGGGCTCAAGACCTCGGATTCCTACTTACCTGTCCGAATCAGCCCCCACTTCGGACTCGGGCACTCTGTTTTCTCCTTATCCTGTTTCGCATCATGTTGTATATTAAATTCCGAACGACTGAACACGAATTAATAAAAGCCGAAGAGGACCTTCTCTTCAGCCTTGTTTCTCCAATTCAAGCAGAGTCTGCTTCATTTCTATGCCCCCGCGATAGCCGGTTATCGCACCATTTTTACCGATGACACGGTGACATGGGACCGCGATTAACAGCGGATTGGCACCGATTGCTTTCCCTGCTGCCCGGACTGCCTGCGGCCTGTTTATTTTCTCTGCGATGTCCGAATAGGAGACAGTATTACCGTAAGGAATCTGAGCTAATGCCTCCCAGACTTCCTCTTGAAACGGAGTGCCTTTCACATCCAGGTCCATTGAAAAAACTTGTCTTTTCCCAAGAAGAAATTCCTGTAATTCCACCATGTATGGCTGCAGTGCTGCTTTATTTTCCACAAGCACTGCAGCTGGTATATATTTTTTCAGCGACCTTTCAAAATCCTCAAACTCCGGGTCAGAGCCTATATAGCAGATACCTTTTTCTGTTTTAGCCAGATACAGGTTCCATTCATCTTCCTGCAGGTTCGCCCATTCAATGTTCATTATTCCGCTCCTCCCTTGTTTTGTTTCTATATGCTGCAGGTGTTGTGCCAAGCTTCTTTTTGAATAAAGAGATAAAATAAGGGGTGCTGGGGAATCCTGCTGACACACCAACATCGGCTATCGATTGCTCCCCGGACTCCAGCATATCAACGGCTTTTTCGAGCCGGATAGCCTGAATATACTCTGTGGGCGACTTCCCAGTGACCCGTTTGAACACCCGCTGCAAATGATAGGGACTTCCATGAAACAGGTCTCCCAATTGATGCAGTGTAATCGGGTCATTATAATGCTTATCGATCCACCCGGTTATTTGTTTTACCCATTCTTCTGCAGGCAGGCTGAGGCCTTCCGGTTTGCATCGCTTGCACGGCCTGAAATTTTCCGCCAGTGCTTGAGCGGCATTTTGAAAAATAGCGACATTACCGATATTCGGGATTCTCGACCGGCACGATGGCCTGCAGAATATCCCTGTCGTTTTAACGCCATAAAGAAAGAGATCATCATAGGTTTTGTCGCAATCCTTTATCGCGTTCCAATATTCTTCCGGAATCTGTTCATAAGTCACCTACGCTCACCTCTGATAAAAAGTATACACAAAAAATGTTCATCATCAGCGATTTCCTAAATATAAACGCAAGATAACGTAATCCTGAAGGATTACAATAAAGATAAGGAGGAATCTACATGAGCTCTCACTTTGTTAACTGGAAAGAGGATGAAAATGGCCTAGTCCTTTTCACTCCCCATGAATTCAGCTTTTCCGAAAACCTGCGATACTTATCAAGATCGGCAAATGAATGCCTTTATGAGATTTCCGGGGAGACAATTAGACGTGCCCTTTCCATCGGTAAGGTTAAGCTGCTTCTTGAAATAAGCGGGGAGTCAGATCAGTTCCTATCCGTCAGCATTCATAAGCCCGTCACGCATCAAATGAAAGCGGAAATTGCGGCATATGTTCACGATTGGTTCGACCTTGGAGCCAACCTGACCCCATTTTATGAGATGGCACAAACAGATCCCTTGCTGCAAAAGCCTGCAGAGCAATTTTTCGGGCTCAGAGTTATGGGAATTCCCGACTTATTCGAGGCTTTTGCGTGGGGAATCCTTGGGCAGCAGATTAACCTTACATATGCGTATACACTAAAGCGGCGCCTCGTTGAAAAATATGGGGAGTGGCTGGAATATGAAGGGATCAGATATTGGCTGTTTCCTGCAGCGGAAACGATTGCCGGGTTAACCATCGAAGATCTGGCCGACTTAAAAATGACCGTAAAAAAATGTGAATATCTAATAGACGTAGCCCGCTTAATTTCAAATGGCGAGCTTTCAAAAGAGGACTTGCTGAAAGAGGGAGATGTAAAAGCTGCAGAAAAAAAGCTAACAAAAATACGCGGCATCGGCCCCTGGACTGCCCATTATGTCCTCATGCGGTGCCTGCGCTTCCCGAACGCTTTTCCAATCGATGATGTCGGCCTGCATAATGCGATCAAAGTGATCACAGGCTCTGAAAGGAAACCGGCCAAAGCGGAAATTTTGAATTATTCGGCTGCATGGAAGAATTGGGAAGCTTATGCTACTTTTTATTTGTGGAGAGTATTATATTAAATTATTTGCACTGTGCCTTTACCGTAAAGCTGACGTGACGCGGAGTGACCGATATATTGAGATTTTGACCGATATAAAGAAGTTCTGACCGATATTCTGTGAAAGTGACCGATAAAATATATATTAGGCCGATTTCCTTGTGAAAGTGACCGATAAAATATTAATCAGGCCAATATCCTTAACATCGTGATCGATAGATCTCATAGAGGACAGGTCCCCCTGTCCTTTCTATGTCAGAAAAATATATATTGGTGTCATCACAAGAAACAAAGCCTGAAAAAAACACCCGCCGGCACAGCCGAGACCGCCCTCATCTGCCAGCTGTTCCCCTGCTTCATATGTATTCTCTCCTACATCCCAGCCATTACCTCTTCTTCATTATTCTTCTTCTCCTTATCTTCTTGCAGCTGAATCATAGTATCCCCACTTTCCTGTTATTAACCTGGAATAATAGTAAATTATTTTCCATAAAAAAGAAAAGGCCTGCACGGCCCTTTCTTTAGTAATGAATTTTATATTTCTCCGCAAGGATTTTTATATCAACCTTGTAAATAAGATCAATCATCCGCGTCCCGATCATCTGGCAGATCACCGCATAAACAATAACCTTCCAGTCCACGACCACCCCTGTAAGCAAAAGCAGACTGCCATTTATGTAAAATAACGTCCGTCCCGGCGCACTTCCCCTTGCTTTGGAAATAATTAACGCGAGGATATCCATGCCCCCTGAGGAAGCGCCCATCCTGAATAAAATACCGACCCCAACTCCAAAGACTGCTGCTCCAAGCAAAAGATCCAGGAGAACCGGATTCAGCGGTTCCGTTATGTATGGTGTCAGAAAATCGATCGTAACCGAAGTAACCGAAACACAAAACATCGTCCAAATCACACTGCTTTTCCCGAGCCATTTGGCCGCTGCAAGCAGCAGGCCCGCATTCAAAATCCACAAAGTCACCGAATAAGGCGTGTCCAACAGATAATTGAATAAAACCGCCAGACTTGCCGCACCGCCGGATGGAATAAAATGCGGAAACAAGAAAAAGGTCATCGCGATCCCCTGGATGCTGGCGGCCATTCCCAAAATCAAAGATTTATAGAGTACGTGCATAACAAAAACTCCTAACGTTTTTCCTTACTCTATCTTATAATATTTTCATAGAAGAGAAAACCGCACGAGGTGAACAGAATGACCATTCCTTTTAAAACAGACCGGCTCCTGCTCCGGACCATGCAGGCCGATGACCTGGATGCAGTCTATGAGATTTGGGGCTGCCCGGAGGTGATGAAATACTGCGGCGGGGCCAGTGCAAAAAGCAGAATCCAGCGCTCCATCGATTTTTACCGGAGGCTGCAGAATGAAAAAGGATACTCTGTTTATACTGTTCTGCTAAAAGAAACCCCCTCCATCATTGGGGTTTGCGGGTTTAATCCGGCAGAAAATGAACACGAAGTCGAGCTCCTCTATCATTTTAATCAGCATTACTGGGGAATGGGATATGCTGCTGAAGCTGCCGCAGCATGCGTGGCCGCTTTAAGGAAAAATAGCCCGAACCTCCGGAAAATAATCGCGGCTGTGGATCCAGCCAACCCTGCATCCGGAAAAGTGCTCAGAAAAATCGGCATGACCGCGGCTGGAATGAAGTGGTTTGACGATACACAGCAGGAAGAACTCTGTTATGAAATGGAACTTAAGTAAACAACTGGCCTTCTTTTTTTGCTGTAAAAAAGAAGCTATCCACAATAAAAAAACGAGTCTGCACTTGCTGCAGACCCGCCTCTTCTATTCTATTAAAATCCAACTGCCTTTTTTCCGCCCACAACAGGAAGGCTGATATAACTTTGCCCAAGCTTTACTTCAAACGTGGCCCCTGTTGCTGATGGAATGGTACGTCTTCGATCGCTTCCGGCGATGATGATGCCGATTCGGTGACCTTCCTTAAAAACATAGTCTTCAGGCAAAACATCCCATTCAAACTTATAGCTCTTGCCCTCTTTTAAAGGGTCATCCTTCTCAATCGTTTTCCAGTTCTGCGGATCAAACCATCCTCTTGTCACGACTTCATATGGTGCTGTGTGAGCAGTTTTTTCTGTTTCTTTGTAACATGCATCATCTGTTAAAGTACTTTCTCCCCAACAGCTTTCTGTATTCAGAGTTCGGACTCCCTCTCCAGGGCCTTCATGATGAATGCGGGTATCCGTTCCATAGTCGACAATGAGAACTGTCAAATTAGAGTCTTCTTTATTGACCTTTGCCCGAAGTGAAATTTCAGGTATGCCGCTCATACGGACATCTTCTTCAAGCTGAGGAGATAAAAATGCCAGACGGTCGCTTTTGACAGCCATTTCATTGGTGACCATCTGCTGCTCGGTTTGTGCTGGGTTATCTGTAAAGGATTGCTGAAAATTGCCCTTCACAGGTCCAGTTGTCAGCATGCCATTTGTCTGATTATTCTCGCCTGGCGCTAATCGTATTTTAACATTTGCCGCATTTTGATCCGGCCACGAGGATTGGGTTTCCCAATTATCCGCACCTCTTTCAATATCAACGGCAGGCTCGTCCATAATGCCATTCTCGATGTCCATCAGCCAGTAATCGAACCAGCGATGCAGTGTATCAACCCACTCTGCTCTGCGGAAGTCGAATGGATCGACATGGCCAGTCTGGGTGAGCCACAGTTTTCTCGGAACCTCTTCTTTGGATAGAGCTATCCACCAATCCGCAAGGTGATTCATTTTCACATTGAAATCATTTAATCCATGGACTGCAAACACACTTGCTTTTACATTTTTTACATCCTTAACGTAATTTCTTTCATCCCAGAACTCATTATAATCTCCTGATGGATCATCTGCTTCCTCGTTCAAACGATCAAACACCGGCCTGCAGGCATCTTTGCGGGAGCTGCTGGCAACTCTGCTGGCCAAACCTCCAGGCCCGTTGTTGTAATATGTAAGTCCCTCATAGCGGTAATAATTGTACCAGCTGCTAATGGCCCCAATGGGAACGATTGTTTTTAATCCCTCTACGCCTGTAGCCGCTACCCCATTGGCCAGCGTACCATCATAGGACTTTCCGATCATGCCGACATTCCCGGTAGTCCAGTCCGCTTTCACTTCATTATTATTTTTATCCCACGCTTTTGCTCTGCCATTCATCCAGTCAATCACAACCCGGATGCTTTCAATTTCTTCATATCCGCCTGTTGTCGGACAGCCATCCGAATTATTGGTCCCAACCATTTCAGGCAAAGCGACTGCATAACCTCTCGGTACAAAATAATTATCATAAAATAGAGGGAACTTCTCATTAATGCCATCCTTGTCCCGATCTTTCACTTCACTTTCATTTCCTCTTCCAAGGCTTTCATAATATGGACTCGCATCCATAATCACAGGAACCTTCAGGCCTTCTTCTGTTTCCTTCGGACGTATGATATCCACGGCAATCCTGTCTGCTTTTCCGTTTTCATCCGAATCAAGTGTGGATTCGACATACACTGTCTCACGAATTGCCTCTTCATATGAATAGATTGGCTGAGACCTTAACTCCTCGATTCTCTGTGCAGGTTTTTCTTTCGCAGCAGCATTTCCAGGAGTGTAGGCAAATGATGATAAAGTCATAGAAATGACAGCTAACACAGCTGCAGGCTTGAGAAGTTTATTTCTTTTCATATAATCCCTCCTCTACTATTTGCCACTCATTATATTTCGAGTTTAGAAATATTAATAGATTACTTTTTCCTAAAATTCAATATTTTTCAAAAATTGTTACTCAGTTACTAATAGTAGGAAAGTCTTGGAAATGTCAGGATTCCTTTCAACGGAACGGTAAAGAACTAGTCGAGGATTAGCTGGGGCACCTGGAGAGTAATCATTTTGACAGCAGAAACTGATTTTTTTGACAAAAAAACCTGGCACTCATCAAGTGTGCCAGGCTTTCCATTAACAAACCGAATCCGTAGATTTCGGGTTCTTTAATCCAAACAGCGGACGGATGAACAGCGCAACGCCAGTACCAAGCATGGCCATGATGGCCCATACCCAGCCGTGCAGGCTGAAAGATGCGATTCCCCCGAAGTAGGCACCGATGTTGCAGCCGAATGCAAGACGGGAACCATACCCCATCAGCAGTCCGCCGACAATCGCAGCACCTGCGACACCCGGCTTGATTTTGCCAGGCTTGAATGTTCCCTGTGATGCCGCTGAAATGAAGGCACCAAGAATGATGCCGAAGTTCATAACGCTTGTAGAATCAGCAAGCACTGTATTTTTCAATGCCGCTAAATTCGGCTCTGATGCAAAATAGCCCCATGAGGTTACGTCGATGCCCATTGCCATCAGCGTTTTTCCGCCCCATAATGCGAATGCGGATGTGATGCCCCAAGGCGTTCCGCGGACAGTCAGAGTCAGCGCATTCAGCAATGCTAGCACAATCGCTGCTGCGAACAATGGCCAGGATCCTCTCAGAATTTTTTTCCATCCGGCCGTTGTAGGCAGAGCTTTCATCATTGGCGCTTTACGCTTTTTCGCGATTTGCAGAGTTACCCAATAGATCAATGCAAATAAGGCAAGCTGCAGAACCAAAGCTCCGCCGTAGCCGAGTCCCGTAGATGTAGCAAGGGAGATTGGCGGCAATGCCGGTGTTTCTTCCATCCAGAATGAGAAATGGTATGCTCCGATCGTGGAACCAGCGATGAAAGAAATCAGTGTCAGGATCATAGAGGATTGTCCTCCGCCTACCGAATACAAAGTACCGGATGCACAGCCATTCCCAAGCTGCATCCCGATTCCAAAAATAAAGGAACCAAACAGGACGCTAACTCCTACAGGAGACACATATCCTTTAGGCTCGATTCCTGTAAAACTAAAGCCGGTGCTTAAAATAATCGCAAATAATGCTGAAGCAACTGCCAGCATCAGCATATGCGCCTGCAGGCCCTGCCCGTTTCCGACGCTTGCAAAGCGCCTGAATGCAGATGTGAAGCCGAAGCGGGCATGAAGCAAGGTCATGCCGAGTGCAATTCCAATAATAAATAGAACTCCCTGTGTCATGTTCGCTGCATTTATAATGGAAATGAATAAAATGATAGCTGCAAGAACGCCAGCTGCAACAAAAGGCTTTTGAATTGGATTTAAGTTTGAAACAACTGTTGTTGGTGCCAAAACCCAGGATTTACTTTTTACTTCTACTTGAGCCAACCTCATTCACTCCTTTTCTTATCTTTTTAGTCGGATTAAAGTGTAATTTTAAACTATATTTTTTTAAAAGTAAATGGTGAATTTTTCACAAGCCCGATGATTTTCCCTTTTTTACCTGATATAATTATATATTTGGAGAGTCATAATTTTATAGACAGGAAAGGAAAGGATATCATTGCTTAAGCGGTTAAAATGGCCATCGTGGGTATTATTCAGCATCTGCGTTATGGGCATCTATTATTTCATCAGCTCTGGAACTGACACCAGCCTGCAGGCTTTTTCCAGAACAGAAACCACTTCCCCGGCAGCTTTCCCCGGATTAAACCTTGAAACCCGGACAAAGGAAACAAAATCTTATACCCTAGCGATCAGTACTCCGATCACTGAAATTGAGAATTTGAACAAACCCATGAAAGAATGGATTCAGACTCAGGAAAAGGATTTCCTGGAACTTGTGAAGGCAAACAGACAGGTGCTGGACAGCGAAGAATTCCGTGCCCATCTTAATATCAAGGCGGAGCCGAAAAAAGTATCCGATACCATGTACACCCTGGTATTTGAAGCCTACCAGTACAGCGGCGGCGCAAATGGGCAGGCCGCGGTCAAAACGTTCACTATCGACCTTGCGAATCAGAAAATGGTACAGCTTGCAGATGTGATCCGTATGGATGAGAAGTCCCTGACGACTCTCAGGACATTGATAAAAAACCAAATCGGCGAGAAGGAAGAACTCCAGGACTATCTGTTTGATGACATGCTTGACGAAGCTCTGGAAAATCCGTCTGGCTGGAAATGGTCACTGAGCGGCACGAATTTCACCCTTTATTTTAACGAATATGAAATTGCGGCCGGTGCAGCCGGAGCGGTCAAAGTGAAAATTCCAATCGAACAAATTCGTCCCCTCTTAAAGGATGAAATCGCCCAGCACTTGAAGCTCCCTGACATTCAGCTTCCTGAACCGGAAGTAAAGGAACCAGAAGCTCCTCCGCTGGATCCAAACGGCAAGTATATTGCCCTTACCTTTGATGATGGGCCACACCCGAAAGTCACACCGCTTATTCTGGATATTTTAAAGAAGCATAACGCAAAGGCTACCTTTTATATGCTTGGCAGCCAGGCGCAATTCTATCCTGCCCTCGCAAGCCAAGTGGCTGAAGAAGGCCATGAAATCGGAAATCACAGTGACAGCCATGCAGACCTTTCATCCCTCGGCGAAAAAGAGATCCGCAAAGAAATGGAGGAAGCCAGCGCCAAAATCAAAGAAGCAAGCGGCCAGCTTCCAGCAACCGTCCGCCCGCCTTATGGGGCAATGAATGAAGATGTGAAAAAAATTGCCGGAATGGCCCATACACCGCTTATTCTATGGTCGGTCGATTCATTGGACTGGAAAACACTCAATGCCTCGGCTATTCAAAAAATCGTGAAGGCCAATGCTGTGCCAGGCTCCATCGTCTTGATGCATGATATCCATAAGCCAACTGCTGAAGCACTTCCAGACCTGCTGACCTACCTTGAAAAAGAAGGCTACGAATTCATTACCGTCTCCCAGCTACTATCCCTGCAGGAGCAGGAAGTGACCGGTACGTTTTTTGGAAAACGGCAATAATCATTCAACAAGACGCTCAGGATATTCCTGGGCGTTTAGTTTTTGTCGTTCCCTGCTAGAAGATGCGACAGTATCCTGTTCATATAACTTAATGGAATCCCCGCTCGCCCCGTATACCTCTCCACTATGTGTCCAGCCGTATTTTTCATAATACCCTTGCAAATCCGTCTGTAGATGGAGTTTCTTAAATCCAAGCTTTGCCGCTTCTTCAATAGCATGATCAAGCAGCCGGGCGCCAATCTTCTTCCCTCTGCTGTTGGGATCAACGTACAGACATGCCAGCCACGGATGCAAATCCTGCCGGCTATTGAGGTCATTGCGGATTAACGCATACGTGCCTATGATTTCCTCATTCTCTATCCCTACATAAAACCTTGGGATGCCGTCCCCCGATTTCCCTGAATGGATCATGCAATCCTGATAAAAGCGGAAGTTTTGCTCATTCCCCCACTGTTCCCAGAAAAATTGAACTGCGCTATTAAATAAATGCAGATGTTCATGAACTGCGATAATATTCATTTGTCTTTCCCCCCGCATTAATTATTCCTCTTTAGTTTTGATAATTCCTTTTTTGGCGGCGGAACTCTCTTCGAAGAAACCCCGAGGGGGATTAAGGCTGTTTGTTTGCAGCAGGCTGATTTGAGGGGGCTATGTGGTTTGATTAGTACCATTCACGGATGTTTGCCAATGTAAAAGAAACTATACTGCTTGATTAGTGCCGTTCATGAACGATTTTTTGATAAAGGGTGCTCTTGTGCTCGATTCGTGTCCTCCCAAACGGTTTCCCTATACAAAGGGTACGATCCATCAAACTCTCAATCTTCAGTAAACCGCAAATCGCCCCCTGTTATCCATAACATAAGGTCCCTCGTTAAAACGCCAAATAAAGTTTATAGGGATAAAATTTTCCAGCAAGCGCAAAGTAATAATATTTATGTCTTTATAAAGGGGTAACCCGCAATGGATCGATTTATTAATGAAATAAAAGCAGAGCTTGGGAACAATGGCGATTTCCATCTTCAAAGGGACTATCTTGCGGATGCTGCCGTGATGCTGCTGGGATTTAATACACTCATTGATTTTATCAAAACAAGAACGGTGCTTCACAAGCATGCGGAGAGCATCCTTTTGCAGAATCAGCCTTCTGAGGATTTATGGGGGGCCATAGGGGAATTGATGGAAGGGGATGTCCTGAAAGCCATTTCATCCATTTATGAAGGCAAACTGATTATCCATTTTGAAAACACCTCACGGTTTATCATTATGGAGCCTGTACCCGCTATGCTCGATCGTTCGATTGATTCACCCACAAATGAAAATGTTATTCAAGGAGCATTGGATTCCTTTACAGAAGGAATCGATATTAATATCGGCATCGTCCGAAAACTGGTGAACTCGGACGAAATCAGAATCGACTCTTTTTCAGCCGGCCGCAGCCGCAAAAACAAACTATCCTTGCTGTATATAGACGGCCAAGCAGATATAGAACTGGTTAACAGCATTCGTAATCATATCGAAAAAAATATTCAAATGGAAGCCTATAATCTGCAGGGGCTGGCCAAAATGCTGGGGTTTCCGTCTTGGAACGCTATTTCAAAGTTTAATACAACCGAGCTGCCCCATCATGCGGTCCAGAATCTGAGAAAAGGAAAAGTCATTCTGTTCGTGGATCGCTTGCCTTTTGCGCTCATTCTTCCAAGTCTGTTCTGGGATATGTTTGCTGCTGAAAATGACCGGAATTTCCCCCTGCCCATCATGTTGGCCATCCGGCTAATCAGAATCATCGGCATTTTAATTACACTAATAACACCCGGGCTGTATGTGGCTCTGGTTTCCGTAAACCCTGAAGTCCTGCAAATCCAACTAGCTTTATCAGTTGCCCAAAGCCGTGAAGGGGTTCCCTATCCGGCTTTGGCGGAAATCATTTTCATGCTTCTTATTCTGGAATTAATCCTGGAAGCCAGTGTAAGACTGCCAAAATCCATTGGCCCCACCATTACAATGGTCGGAGGAATTATCCTGGGGCAGGCTGCCGTGGAAGCGAAATTAGTCAGCAATCTGCTGATCATCATTCTTGCCGCCACAACCATTGCCAACTCAACCATCGTCGGGTTTCAGAATTCTGTGTCCATTCGGCTGTTCAAATATGCCATTGTGATTCTGGGGGCGATATTTGGCATCCTGGGGCTGGTTGCCGGTTTGGTTTTCCTTAGCGCTTACCTGGCAAGCCTCAATACCTATGGCAAGTCCTATCTCTACTTAAATGTAAAGGGGAATGAAAACAATGGCGGATAAAAGTTTGCATGTCATGCTGATGTATGTCATCAGTCATTTGGGTCTTATTTTTTTTATGTATCCGGGCAATGTGATTTCAAGTACAGAGCAGGGCCATTGGCTTCCTGTTCTGTTAGGAGTGGTCATTCACTTCATTTTTATTAATATTTATATGAAGGGACTAAGCTATTTTCCGAAAAAAGACATCATTCGCATCTATGCGGGAATCGGAAAAGGGACAGCTATCCTTTTTATTGCCCCGGTTTTCTTATATTTCAGTATGATTTTATTGATAACGCTCCGGGCTTATGCCGAAATCATTACCATCGTCTTTTTATCAAAGACCCCTTTATGGGCCATCATGCTTTTATTGATATCCATTTCGACCTATATAGCAGCCAAAGGAGTCGAAACCATTTTTCGCACCGGACTTCTTCTATCCCTTTTATTTCTTCCCATCATTATCTTTATTTTCTTCACTTCTTTTCAAAACGTGGATTGGAGGTACGTGGTTCCTTTAGATGCAGATCTCGGATTCATTATAAAACGAACTTATTTGGAAAGCTTTTTTGCTTTCTCCGGAGGCTTTCTGTTTCTCGGCTTTGTTCAGCCTTATTTCTCCTATGACAGAAAATATATATTATGGGCCGCCGCCTTCCTTATTCCCTTTTTCCTTTTTTCAGTCTATATTCCGGTTCTGACTTTTGGTCAGGCCACATCAGCCACAACCTTCCTTCCATATGTTGTGGCCGTGGACGCCATCAATATTAATTGGCTGATGTTCGACAGGGTCACAATGTTCTTTCTGCTGAGCCTCATCTCCTTTATCATGCTTTACCTTGCCCTTGTGTCCTGGAAAGCAATCCGAATCTTAAGTCATTACCTTCCTTCCATTAAACCGGTCAAATTATTGCTCGCGCTGGCCGCTGCAGTCTATATTGCCTGCTTTTTTATTCCGGACTGGAAAGATGTCGAGAAATTATTTTGGTGGAATACGTTTCTCAGGTTCTATATTTTGATAGCCATTCCATTTTCACTCTTTTTCTTTGGACGCTGCATGAAAAGGAAGGGTATTGATGAATCCATATAATCTAAAATCTAAAGCCCCTATTACCGTCTGTCTGCTTTTGACAGTGATGATTTTAACTGGATGCTGGGACATTAGGGATATCAATCATCGGACACTTCCTGTTGTCCTTGGCATTTCCACCATTGAAGACGATCAATACAAGGTTTTTCTAAAAATTCCTGAGCCTGTGGAAGGGTCTATGGAAGTAAAGATAGTATCCGCTACAGGGGAGACCATTTCCCACGCGGTCGATGTCATCAGCCGAAACATGGAGACCAGCGTTGACCTGCTTCATGTAAAAGTAATCATGATTGAGCGGAAAACAGCGGAGGAAGGCATGAAAGACATCATCGCCGGTTTCATGAGATCACGGGAAGTTTCCTCAAAAGCACTCGTCACGATTTGTGACCAGAATATGGATGAGTTTTTTTCCAAACTATCAGAATCAAAGAATCTTAAAGGAACCAACATGTTCGATTATTTCGAAAAAAACGCAGGCTGGAACCCGGAAATTGCCCTTACAAGAATATGGGAAGTTTACCGCAGCATCCATTCCTATACACGCGATGTGGCCATCCCCCTGATTGTTACGGGAGATACGACAACTTACGAACAAGTAGGCTCTGCCGTAATTAAAAATGGTAAGATGGTGGAGCAGATCAGCAATGACGAAACCCTGCTATTCAATGCCTTTAACGATGAAAGCACCCATGGACAAATTGAAGTTCTGAATCACGCAAGTGTCATGATCATCGGCAACTCCATGAACCACCATACTGACTTGACTGATAAACAGCCAGTATTGCAGAGCCGAATAAATCTAAAGGTTGTCGTCCTCGAGACAAGGGGCAAAACATCAAGTGATATGATCAAAAAAGAATTGAGCCATCTCCTGTCAAGTCGATTCAGCAGCATGTTAGCCAATCTCCAGGAAAGCGAAGCAGATATTCTGGGCTTAGGACAATTGTATCGTACTAAAATCGACCGGAACGAGCTAAAAAACTGGCGGTCCGTTTACTATCCAAATTTGAAATCTGATATCCAATTTCAGATAGACATTCAAAATGAAGGGTATTTAAGAACAACCTGATGGGACAGTATACCTGGCCTTTTTCTGGTCAGGGGGGGATTAAGCATGATTATTAAGACCGCTTAATGTCGGTTGGCTAATTTAAGGGAACCATTCGGTTTATTTAGTGCCGTTCGTTGTCAGTTTTCTATTTAAGGAGAACTATTCAGCTCGATTAGTGCCGCTCATAATCAATTTCTCATTGAAAAGAAACGATTTCACTCAATTAATGCCATTTAAGAACAATTGCTCGTTGCGAAGGATAGCATTCCATCCGATGCGTGATGTTCACAAACAAATTCCCAGCAAGCACAAAGGGAACAATCCCCCACATTCGATTACCCATTAAAAAGACGGGATGAATAGAAATTATCAAACTTTCGTGAACAAACAAATAAAGGCTGCCCATTTTCGGCAGCCTCAGTTATGTAATCGTTTCTCCAGTACTATCTTATGCAATCCTTTTACATCCGTATAAGTTTCAATCACATCAAATCCATGCTTAATATTTAAAATCAGCATGCTTCGCCATATATTCATTGTCTTCGTCCTAACCACTTTATATCCCGTTTCTTTTAGGTATTCATGCTGCTTTTCCATCAGCATGGAAGCAACACCGTTTTTCCTGTAATCAGGGGCCACTCCGCCCAGCCAGCTATAAAACGTAACCTCATCAATGGCATACCCCATTTTATACCCGATCATCTTTTCTCCATCCACAGCCGCCAGTACCAGCAATTGGGGTTTGCTTTTCATTTTGCTCACCAAACCTTCAGAATCACCGAATATGTTTTTATGAAGTTCTATGATTCCACTTAATATGCCAGCATCTGGCATCGTGCAAAGGATTGTTAATTTCATCTTGTCCCTCCAGTTTTTATCAAAGACTATACTATTCCTTCAACCAAATTGTCATCAATCCTTCTTTCCTATGTAAAACTTCTAAATTCTTCCCCGCCATTTTTAGGTTAGCAACTCTATTAATTAAAGGATACCACTGCACGCATCGGGATATTTTCGACAAATGTCGGGAGATGACAGGTATCATTATTAGGACTTCTATATCATTTTGAATATTTTAAATATTTTATATTTTTAATAACGAAATAAAATTGTATAATTTACCAGAATACTAGAATTAAGGGAGGCGAAATAAGTTGAAGCAATTGAAAAAGTCTTTTATCTTGATGGTTACATTTCTTTTACTGACAGTCTCTTCTGCAGCATATGCAGAAAAGCCAGGTCTCGAAGATTTCCCGGATCCTGCAGATGCGCAGTCATGGGAGCTTCCTGAAAATATGGCCTGGGAAGATTACCGGCCCGTTCCGGGAATTGACTGGCGCACGGCTGATATTGAGCCTGAAAGAGTATTAAGGGGAGCACTTGTTATTGTCGATTTCCCTGACCGGGAGTTTATTTTAAGTCAGCCTGAAGGTTCTGAAGTGGCAGGCAACCCCATTGGCACCGGAAATATTCCACGGGATGAAATCGGCCAGTTTTGGGTGGATTTCCTGAACAAGCCCCAGCCACTTAATCATTATCGGACGATTAATGAATATTGGAGAGAAAATTCATATGGCAAATGGGCTGTGGAACTGGATTCATTTGGAACTTATCGGATGGATCATAATGAATTCCAATACGGACTAAACGAGTTTGGACAGCAAGCAAATATGCCAAAAGAGTACGAGGCAAAAAGCTTAAGAACTGAAGCTATGGAAAAAGCAAAAGCTGATATGGCAGCTTCAGGCAAGGATTATGATTTCACCTTCATCCTGCATGCCGGATATGATGAGTCAGGTGTCTGGCAGGAGTTTGGGGAAATGATGTTCCAGACACCTGAAGATGTAGCAAAGGAATTTGGCCCGCCTTTTGAAGGGTTCCCCAATTCCGCCAATACACGCTATGTTCCTTGGACTTCCTGGCTTGCTGCGAAAAGCATCTGGTCAAGTGCCAGCCGTGGGGTTTCGATCCAAGGCGAAAATGATGGAATGGGCACCTTCGCTCATGAATTTGGCCATATTATGAACTTAGGGGATAACTATAACAATCCATATGGAAAGCCTGTTTCCCGCTCTTATTCCGGACCTTGGGAATTAATGAGCCGCGGAAGCTTTAATGGGCCTGCAGGGCCGCATACACGCTGGATGGTACTCCCTACTCTAGGCGGGTCAGCGCCGTCCCATCATATGCTCCGGAACAAAATCAAGCAAGGCTTCTTATCTGAAGACCAGTATCTGAACATCAGCCGGGAAGAATTGTCAGAATCCGGGCCTGTGTTTGCAGATATCCTTGCACGTGCCGTGCCAGCCGGGGAAAAATTTGGCCGTAATGCACTTAATGGCATTAACATCAGCATGGAGGATCTGACTCCGAAAAACTCGCTTGAGGACGACTGGCGTGCTGATATGCAGCGCGGGGAAAAATGGTATAACAACTATACTGTTGAAGTTGTTGACCGAGTAGGATTCGACTCTTTCACTCCAGATTCCGGCGTTCTTCTTGCAAAGACAAAAAATACTGAAGCAGCACCAAACATTTGGGTCATCGACTCACATGCCGAAGACATTAACCAGGTTGACTTTAAACGTCCTGACGGAACAGAAGCCATGTATTCCAAAGGTGATTATAGGCAGCTTTCCGATTCCCTCTTTAAGGCAGGTACTGCTGATGGTGTTGTCAGCGAATATAAGGACGAGCATAATCGGCTTCACTTTTACATTTTAAATAAAAAGCTCGATGATCAAGGGGCACTCTCCTATCGAGTCGCTGTACGACATATGGATGACTCCGGCTTGTTTACAAGAGGAGTTGCTGCAGAAAACAGCAAAGTCCAATTTGCCGCTCCTGGCAGGGTTGCAGCCTATTACTTTAAGGTAACCAATACGGGCAATGCAGCGGAACTTATCCGCCTCGATGCAAATACCGAAGCTGGATGGGAGCTTATGCTCGAGCATAATGTCATTGAGGTGCAAGCCGGCGAAACCGTGGAAGTTCCAGTTTACGTGAAAATTCCAAAAAACAAGCCTGTTCCAACAAACCTTACATTTACTAGTACATCTGAAACAGATCCCGCCAAAAAAGATACTATTACACGCCGGGTTGGTCCAGGGGCAGGGAAATAATCTATACCCAGACACTCATTGCCTTCTCCAGATTACATTAGAAGGGACAGGCCCCGCCTGTCCCTTTTCATTTGCCTACTCACTATGACGCAATCTGCACTGATAAAATTTTAAAAATCCTGCAAACACCATGATTGCCCCGAACGTGTTGCATGCAACCCTTATCCAATTGATCATCAGAAATTCACGCGCTGTCTGTTTCAGAAATTCCACTGAATGGACACTCTGCCCCTCAATAAACATAATTTCGTTCCTCGGCCATTCAAACACAATGGATATGACACCAAGCAGAATCATGACAAGGATACTTCCCAGAACCCAGTTTCGGGCAGATTTCATTTTCCAGACCAGGAGCAGCGCCCCACCCCCAGCGACCCAGCTCGCAAACCCGAGCGGCGGGAAAAAGGTATGGGGACTTGCGGCCTCCATAAAATTCATCGATACATCAAACGATTCCGGGATTTTATGAAAGATATTCGGATAAACCATGAACACCTCCAAGACAAAGGCACCCAGCATAATGAAAGTGATCCATAAATACGCAGCCATAAAGAAAAATGTCAGTTTTTGTTTCATTCCTTTTCCTCCTCCATTTTGCGTCTCTTTTTTAACTGCCAAGCCGGCAGAAGCACTGCGGAGCATGCAGCCAGATAGAACGGCAGAAATTTAATGCCCATTGGTTTATCGAATAAAGTCTGGCCAAGAATCCCGATTAAATTGGACAAAATGACACCTG
Source organism: Cytobacillus oceanisediminis (assembly GCF_004366035.1). GTDB lineage: Bacteria > Bacillota > Bacilli > Bacillales > Cytobacillaceae > Cytobacillus > Cytobacillus oceanisediminis_C. Next base: position 26,931 of record NZ_SOEE01000006.1, on the reverse strand, counting down.
CCGTTAATCCGCCGGCTGCCCCTGCCAATGCCCAAATCAGCATCCCCTTGTTCTTTTCTTTTGAGCGGCCTGCCTCCCGTGGCCCCTTCAAGACCTTCCGAACCGCTGCCGTGCCTGCCCCTAGCAGTAATACCCCCGCAATCGGATGAAAAGCACCCAGCCAGCCGATTCTCCAGCCCATGTTTGCGGTGAAGTACATGGCAAACAGCAGCAGGAAAATGACCATGATCTCCTTATAGATCAACTTGAAAAATCTTCCTGCCAGTGCAGTTATGATCATCAGCACTGGAATGGCATAGCCAAACATATGCACAAAGAGTTTATGGGCGGCCCACTTGGACGGATCTTCAAAGATTGACAAGCCCGCCAGTAGAAATTGCACCAGCAGGCAGCCCAGATACATTGCGCCCAGACCTATATAAATATTTTCAGCCAAGGTCCTCCTTGGCAGGTTCTCCTTCATTTCGTTCCCTCCCAGCTCTTTCTCCTGAATGTTAAACTTCATGATGCGTTCATGGCGACCATTTCAGCCCTGTTCTTGAATTTTGGGCTTCATGGTGCTTTCATGGCATTTTCGGTCTTCTCCTCGAAATTTCGACTTCATGAAGCATTCATGCCGACCTGATTCGGCTCTCCTCGATTTTTGGGCTTCATGAAGCATTCATGCTGACCATTTTCGGCCTTCTCCTCGAATTTTCGGAGTCATGATGCGCTCAAGCGACCAGATTTCCTTTACAAAACCTATTCTAAGCAGGGATTCTAACATCACTCTTATCAATTTCTTACAAAAATATTAAATCCGGGAATAAAAAAAGAACGCATAGAAATCTATACGCTCTTACCGTTTAAATCGATAGCCCACACCCCAAACTGTTTCAATATAATCAGGTTCGGATGGGTCATTTTCAATTTTCTCCCTCAGTCTTCTGATATGAACCGTAACGGTTGTCACATCCCCATAGAAATCAAATCCCCACACCTGCTCCAGCAGATGCTCTTTGCTGAAAACCTGGTTCGGTGAAGAAGCCATAAATAGAAGCAGGTCAAACTCTTTGGCCGTAAGCAATTTTTCCTGGCTGTTCACAATAACTTTTCGGGTCACCGGCTGAATCTGCAAACCCCTGATCCTCATGTCTTCTTTTTTGTTTTGTCCGCAGGAAACCAGCCGATCAAACCTTGCTATATAGGCCTTCACCCTGGCAATTAATTGATTGGGATTAAAGGGCTTTGCGATATAATCGTCTGCGCCGCGGCCCAATCCCCGAATCATATCAATATCCTCATTTTTGGCCGTTACCATAATAATAGGGATCTCTGATATCTCCCGGATTTGCCTGCAGACTTCATACCCGTCCATATCCGGAAGCATCAGATCCAATAGAACCAGCCGGTAAGAGTTCTCCTTTAATCGCTCCAGCCCTTCCTGCCCTGTTGCAGCAATATCGGCTTCATAATGATTCAGTTCGAGGTAATCCTGTTCCAGTTCGGCAATATTGAGCTCGTCTTCTATAATTAAAATTCTTTCCAATCATTACCCCCCTTTTTTAACGTGAAACATATACTCAGTCCCTGTCCGATGCCTCCTCTTGCCCAAATGGCCCCCCCATGGCCTTCAATGATCTTTTTCACGATCGCCAGCCCCAGCCCGGTCCCTCCTGTAGCAGAGTTTCGGGATACATCTGTACGGTAAAAACGGTCAAATAGATAGGGCAGCTCGTCCTTTGAAACACCTGCTCCATTATCCTGAATTTCAACTATGACTTCCGCCGCTTTTGACGACAGCCTGATCATTAATTCTTTATTTTCCTCATTCATGTATTTCAAGCTGTTTTGAACAATATTGGCAACGACGCGATTCAATTTCCCCCTGTCCGCATGCACCCGATAGGATTGATTCGGCTGACACTCAAGGCTTAGAGTGACATTTTGGCCCGCAAGATTAAAACGCAGCTCCTCCAAATAATGATCAAAATAGGACACTAAATCCAGCTCCCTCATATCATAAGGCACATTGGGCACGTCAAGCTTGGAATATAATAAAAGCTCAGAGATTAAGGATTCCATTTCATCTGATGTTTTTTCAATCGTGTAAATGTATCGCTCCATTTTCTCTGGTGTATTGGCCACACCATCTGATATTCCTCTGATATAACCTTTAATGCTCGTTAACGGCGTTTTTAAATCATGGGAGATACTCGCAATCAATTCCTTCTGATTTTTTTCATATTGCTTTTGTATGTCAGCAGCTTCCTTCAATCTCCCGCGCATGATTTCAAATGCAATCGCCAATTCGTTCAGCTCATCCTTTCCCCCGAAAACCTCTATTTTTGTATCCAAATTTCCTCTGCTGATATCGTTAGCAGCACTTTTTAGCTTTAGGAGCGGCTTAATAATGCTTTTGGAAACAAGGAATGTTAATAGCCCGTTTGTTAAGACCAGCACCCCAACTAACAAATAAATCCGAATCGACCGAAAAAAATTAAGATCCCCCTGATCCACCTCGCCTTTCACAGGATAAAATAATAGATATCCAATAATCATTTCCAGTACTAAAAATAAGACAACAGGGAGCAGAACCATCCCTATATTCGATAAAAGCAAACGTCTTTTTATGGACACTCTGTCACCCCAATTTTTATAATAATGGACGTATCGATCCCAGCCAGGCACTCTTTATTCTTTACATCATAGTCCGGGAATAATAAGTGTAACCAAAGGTTCTAACCAAATCATTATGTAGTTATTACATTTTTCTTAACAAAAAGCTGATATAAAAGATTGATGATTTAGCTTTTACAAGCTTTCTCTGTTTACCACTTTTTCTATCCGAATGCGCAAAGTGCATCAGCACGGAAAAATAGCGGTGTTTTCGAGGAATAGGTATTAAAACTCAAGTTTAAGTTAAAAGCACAATACAGCCTAACTAAAAAATGCGTACAGATTTCTTTCTGTACACAGCCATTCGTAAAGCCATTTTTCATTAAATCACCTGCTACCTATTCTTCTCTTCCATTTTCAAAAGGAGATGATCGATTGTTTCCTCCACACGCTTCAGTCTGTCGTTTCTTCTCTTGAAAATAAAAAATAAAATGACAATAATCGCTGGAATCGTCAGTAAAAAGGCAAAAGCCAACAGCTGAAATAAAATATCGCCAGCATTAAATCCGGCTTGAGATAAGATTAAAAAATTCATGAAGATTCCCCTTTCTGGGATGGCATTGTTAAATTATATAAATGCCTGAGGGATACCACGAGAGCAAAAACAGCCAGAACATTAGTCACGGAAAAGAATTCTATACCCATTATCATGTTTCTAATCATCAATAATATGGCTATTACAGAGATGATGATGGCCGAGTAAAAATCAAACCTGCTGCTGTTTTCTTTCAAAACTATTCCCCCTTTTATGATAGTTTACGATTTTACTGAAGGGAAAGTTTCATGGACAGTTCTAAAAGTGCCCGGCAAGCCCCAAAATCTTATCTAGCAAAACTACTATTTGAGGTTCGGGGACTCTATTTGCAGAACTAAGACTTTAATTTCAGGTTCAACCTATCAATTTACAGGTTTCCCCATCCTATATGCAAAAACAGTCGATCTATTTACATGCTGCCCCTTCCTATTCGCAAACCCTTCCCAAAAAGAGACCCGGATCCTCTTAAGGAATCCGGGTCTCACCAAACCTATTTATTTATCTTTCTTCCCATTCCCTTTCCCAGGCTTTGCCGGGCCATCTGGGGTTTCATGATTCTGGGGTGGCTGCTCGCCTTTTTTCAGCTTATACAGTTCGACTGTTTTGGTCGTTTTATTTCCTGCCAGGTCCTCCGCTTCGAAAGGTAAAGACATTTAAGCCTTCTTTTATTGAGAGTTTAATGTTATTGAATTCTTTCTTCCATTTCAATATCCGGTTTCGTTTTTACGGTCCTTGTCAGCTTTCAAAGGCATACAATATAATCTCCATCCCGCTATGTGTCTTGCGCCAATCATAAACGACCAGTACGCTCTTATCTGTCCTGTTTTCCACTTGAGCCTTAAATCTGTTTTTAACCTCTTCGATAATGATTCTCTTATCCTCATACTTTCCTGAGTTTACTTGTCTTCGATCATCATAAACAATTGCATAGTCTAATAATTTGTTAGAAATATTCATCTGCTTCCCCCTTCCAAAAATGGATATTTATGTTAAAATGTAGTTTGCAGCCTTTCTTTATTCTTTAAACTATCCAGAATCTCATGATTTAACTTGATAATATATTCCTGCTCTTTCTTCATTACGTGCTGCCTATAGGAAAGGAATACGAAAAAACATACGCACAGGATCATGAATAACAGCCAAAATAAATCCGCAAAAAAGTCCATTTCCAGCCCTCCAGTAAAAGATATGGCTATTTTAACACACAGGATTTTATAGAATTGAAGGCGGTGAAAGTTTTGAATAAATCACAGCGATTTTTATTAACCCTATTAGCCATCATTTTGAGTTTTGCTCTATTTGTGTTTGGAATACTATTTGCTGAAAAAGTGCCTTTCCTGACTGTGTTGGGGATATTGGGGCTTAGCGGGGTTTATTATTTTGTTTTCCATATTGTCAACAGATCATCCAAGACAGAACACTAAAGATACCTATTCCAATAGAAAAAGGTGAAACTTATGAGGTCAAAATATTTAGATATTATAACTACCAAAGAAGATTTTGCGTCTTTTCGGGAAGAAATCGGCCAGCCCAGTGTGCGTGCCGCAAGCAAAGTCATTACTTTCATCGATGAGCATTGCATTGACTTTATTTCCAAATCTCCTTTTTTAACTTTGTCCACTTCAGATTCTGACGGCAGTTGTGATGTTTCTCCGAGGGGGGATACTCCCGGATTTGTGACGGTTCTTGACGAGCAGCATCTTTTTATTCCGGAACGGCCGGGCAATAAAAGAATGGATTCCGCTCATAATATCATAGCAAACCCCAATATTGGACTCCTTTTTCTCATACCTGGGCTTGGAGAAACACTAAGAATTAATGGCAAAGCCTATATTTGCCGTGATCCTGAGCTCTTAGAGAAAAGCAAGGTAAAAGACCGAGTTCCCTTATTTGGGATTTTAGTAGAAGCAGAGGAATGCTTTATCCATTGTGCGAAAGCTTTGATCCGATCGGAATTATGGAACAGGGAGTCATGGCTTGCGAAAGAAGCCCTTCCCTCTGCCCATGCAATGCTGGCTGCTCATGCAAAATTGCCGAATGATACTTCCGAACAAGCGGCGAAGGACCTCCAGGATAGTTATAAAAATAGGTTGTATTAAGTCAGCCTCCAGAAAAGAGCGGCTGTCCTGGCACCCTGCGATGCTGCAGCAATGAAATGACCTTTCCTGAAACGCAATGACCCCCATAACTAATAAAGCTAGTGTTATAGAAAAAGGAATTATATAATAGGAGAAAATATTTACATTTTGGAGATAACTTATATGGGGCACGAATTATGGATGTACATCCTCATTCTCACTTTTTCAGGGGCACTCAGCTTATCGCTTTGTTTCTTTGCACACTTTAAACTAAGGAATGCACCGGGAGCAGGACCTTATAAGATCTTAACACTGCTGTCCGCGATCTTTACTTTTTCCTATGCATTCGAACTGTCGAGCTCCACTTTACAAGAAATACAATTCTGGCTGGGCATTGAATATTTGTTCATGCCATTCATTCCTCCTTTCACCTTATTGATGTGTCTGGAATATGCCGGACACAAGCTGGGCAGGCGCCTGTATTTTTCCCTGTTCATCATCCCGATTTTGACCATCTTTATGCATCATACCAATAAGCTCCATCATTTCTACTACTCAGCAGTCAGGCTGAGAAAGGGTACGCCATTTCCCGTGTTGGATCTGGAATATGGATTCTGGTTTTACGTGCATGCCATTTTTCTGTTCATGTGCCTGATGTTCAGCATTATTATCCTGCTTCTGCGCTTAAGAAGATCCTTCTGGCGATTCCGGATGCAAATCCTTTTGATGACCGCAGGACTCTTTGTTCCGATTGTCGCCAATCATTATTATCTGAATGATCTGAGCCCCTACGGCATTGATTTAGGCCCTGTATCCATGAGTATTTCCTTCATTCTGCATGGCATAGCGCTCTTCTCATTCCAGATGTTCAATCTCGCCCCAATAGCAAGGGACACGGTGTTTGAAAGCATGAAGGAAGGGGTCATCGTTCTCAATCAGAACGGAGCAATCGTGGATTATAACCAGGCGATGCTGCCTGTTATGCCTGACTTGAAGCAATCTGCCATCGGCAAGCATATTCATGATGTTCTGCATGGAAACAGCACGCTTAGAAAAGTGATTTGTTCTGGAAAGAATGGTGATTATGTGTGGGAAAAAGAGGGGGAACAGGTCCACTTTCAAGTACAATTTTCACCAGTCTATTCCCTAAACAAAGACCCAATTGGACGAATCATCTCTTTGGCTGATGTAACTGAAAAAGTAAATATGCAGAAAACCCTTAAACGTTTGGCCAGCATTGACAGTTTAACCCAGATTTATAATCGGGCCTATTTTTTAAGTGAGATGGAAAGCTCCCTGAGCACCCTATCTCCAGGTGCGGATGTTTCACTTATTATGTTTGATATTGACCACTTTAAACATGTCAATGATACATATGGCCACGAAGCTGGCGATCTCGTGCTGATCCATATTGCAGGCCTCGTGAAAAACAGTCTTCGAAAAAGGGATATCATCGGGAGATATGGCGGAGAGGAATTCATGATTTATTTGCCTGGCACGCCTGCACAAGAAGCACACCTGCTGATCGAAGAGATCCGCCTGGGCATTGCCGGGAGCCCAATCGTTGTGGATGATAACATAATTTCCATCACCTCAAGCTTCGGCCTATCACATACGAAAGTCTCAGCGGATAATCTGGATACTCCAGCCAAAATCCTATTGAAGAACGCCGACCTCGCACTTTATGATGCAAAAAGGAATGGCAGAAACAATGTCCAGCGTTATGGTGAAATACTCCAAGTATGACCCTAATATCGGGAAGGGAGCTGATTGTTTTGTTTGCTAAGAAGAAGGCATCCACGGGAGTGAAAAACGGTGTTTCCTACCTGAATGGCCAAATTAAGTTTCAGGGTGTTTCATTAAATGTCTACAGCTATTTAACGGATGGAGTCTTAATTGACACGGGCGCTCAGTCCTTACATACATTTTTCCAACCATTTATGGATGAAGGCGATTTTGACCAGGTCATGATCACCCATTTTCATGAAGACCATACAGGCTGCGCGGCATATGCTGAAAAAACGAAGAAACTGCCTATCTTTTTAAACAAAAAATCGATCCGTTCCTGTGCCAAAAGGGCCGATTATCCTTTATACAGGCAGCTTTTTTGGGGAAGAAGAAAGCCATTCCAGGCCCAGGCCATACCTGACTCGTTTTCATCCCGAAAAGCGCAGTGGGATGTCATCGATACCCCCGGCCACGCTTTCGATCATAAATCCTTCTTAAACAGGGAAAACGGCCAGTTGTTTACTGGCGATTTATTCGTCAGCGAAAAGACCAAGGTCGTTTTAGCGGAAGAAAGCATTCCGGAAATTATCCGATCGCTTGAACGTGTTCTCACTTACGACTTTGAAGATGTATTCTGCAGCCATGCAGGCTATGTAGAAGATGGACGTGCAGCACTCCAGCGAAAGCGGGATTATTTGCTATCCATCCAGGATGATGTATTCGCTCTGCACAAAGAAGGGAATTCAGCCGAAGCGATCCGTCAAAAGCTTTTTCCAAAAAAATATCCGATCGTCAAATTTTCAGGCGGCGAATGGGATTCACGGCATATTGTCACATCGATATTAAATGAATGCCAAATGTTAAATCGGTAAACTGGGGATTATTCCCCGGCTCCTCTTTTTCCTCCACTGCTTGTTCATTAAAATCTGCTTTTAGCAAAACACCTTCCGCTGCAGATCCCTCTTCGTTTCCAATTAAAACAGGATCTATTTATTATGTGCGGAGATCCTGTAAATTCACTGCAGAAAACTGGTTCTATCCCTAAATGGCTACGCCAATAACAACCATTTACCACCCAATAAGATGGCTTCTCTTTAAAGTTTACTGATTTTTCAGAGTCTTCACTTTGGCACAATACTTGCATCTGCAAAGGGAGACATAGAAAATGAAAGGAGTCAGGCTTATGAAAAAATGGATTGTTTTCACCCTCCTGCTGCTGCTTTTCGGCAGTACAGGAACCTCAGAAATCCACGCAAAGAAGAACTCAGAAGATATTAAGGGGAATCTCGTGATTGCCGGAGGTGCTCTCGGCAGCACGAACCGGGATGTTTATCAGAAATTCATCGATTTAGCCGGCGGGACTGAACAGGCTAAGATCGGGATCATCCCTGCTGCATCGGGTTCACTAAAATCCTCCTATGCCTTTAAAAAGGACTTGCTGTCCTATGGAGTGAAGGAGTCATCGGTAGAAATCCTTCCTGTCTCTTCACACGACTTCAGTGGAACAGAGGAAGATGAAAGCAACTGGAAGAAGAACAGCGAAAGCAGGGAGCTCGCTGGGAAAATTGAAGGAATGACAGGGATTTGGTTTGTCGGCGGGGATCAGCTCAAAATAACTGATGCTCTTCTAAAAAAAAATGGCAAAAACTCAAAAACACTAGATGCGATTTGGAAGATTTATAGAGATGGTGCCGTCTTGGGCGGAACCATCGCAGGGGCCGCTATTATGAGCGATGTGATGATCACCGGCGGAGACAGTCTTGGCGGCTTTAACCAGGAATTCACCAATAAAGAACGATCTAACTCGGCCGGGGAATATGCTCCTGTTAATATTGAAAAAGGGCTGGGATTTTTCCAATGGGGAATCGTAGACCAACATTTTGACGAGCGTGCAAGACTTGGCCGATTAGCAGCCACAGCGATCAAGTCCAAGCCCCGTGATCTTGCTTATGGTGTTGATGAAAACACCGCCATGATCGTCAATAATCAGATGCAAACAATAGAAGTTACTGGAAGAAGCGGAGTGGCAGTCTTAGATGTCACAGCGGCCAAAAGAATAGGAAAGCGAATAAAGAATGTTGACATCAGTTACATGTCTGCTGGCGACAAGCTTCATGCCAAAACTAGGGAATTCACATTCAAAAATGATAAAGCAGAAACGAAAGGCTACGAGTATTATAACTTCAAGCCGCTGCCGGCCACAGGAGTCCTTTCCTCTTATGGATCGCTGAAACATTTCCTTTCTTATTCACTGGTTGACAATGCAAGCACGAATAAGGCAGAAAGCTATTTATACAATTCAGCCGGAGAAGGATTTAAGCTTATTTTCGAAAAAGGAGAAGATACAAACGGGTATTGGGGCTATGAAGATGGCCAGAAAGACTCCTATTCCCTCTTACATGTAAAAATGAGTGTGGAGCCTGTTACTGTCTCTTTTGAGAAAAGTCCAGAACTATTTAAGAAATCCTATCAGAACTCCAGCTTCACTGCAGAGGAAGAAGGAGTTGAAGCAGTTAATAAGGGCAGCCTTGTGATCGCAGGCGGCGCACTTGGTAGCAGTAATCAGGAAGTTTATGAAGCGTTCATATCCAGAGCAGGCGAAAGTCCTAAAATCGGAATCGTCCCTGCTGCCAGTTCCAGTTTGAAATCTTCCTACGCCTTCAAGTCAGATCTTGAACATTATGGGGTGCCTGCAGATAACATTGATATTCTGAAAATCGCCAGCCGCGATTTCAAAGGAACACCAGAAGATGAATCTCTCTGGAAAAATAACAAGAATGATCCGGAGCTGGCAGATCAGATAAAGAACTATGACGCCATCTGGTTTGTCGGCGGAGACCAGACAAATATTACAGCTGCTCTTCTGAATGGAGACGGATCAAGATCATTAGTACTTCAAAGCATCTGGGATATTTATCATGATGGAGCTGTTTTGGGAGGAACCAGTGCGGGTGCAGCCATTATGAGTGATGTCATGCTCGCAGGCGGCGGAAGCTATGACACGCTTGCATCAGGATTCACCGATACTTATGACAGTATGACCCAGCAGGAAGGCGGTCCGGGCTACCTGGAAAAAGGATTGGGCTTCTTCCCTCATGGCATCATTGATCAGCATTTTGATAAGAAGGCGAGACTTGGGCGCCTGATTGCCACGGCAGCCGCACATGGAAAACAGGATGAGTTTTCATACGGAATTGATGAGGACACTGCCCTGGTGCTGGACAATGTCACTGGTAAGATAACAGCTGTCGGGAGAGGCGGAGTTTCCGTCATCGATCTATCTCAGGCTGAAAAACAAAAAGACGCGCCATCCCTATATAAAAACATTCGCCTTTCCTGGATGAAGTCAGGAGATGTGCTGGATCTTGAAACGAAGGTATTCACCATTAGAGAAGACAAACTTTCCACAAAAGACTATGAGTATTATGACTTTCAGGCGGCTCCCCATTCAGGTGTACTGTCGCCGCATGGAAGCCTGGGAAACTTCATTTCCTATAGTTTAGCCGATAATAGTGCTGAGGATGAGGTGAAAAGTTACAGCTTTTCTGAAGGAAAAGGATTTGAATTGACTTTCCGCAAAGGTGCCCAAACAAAAGGATTCTGGGGATACAAGGACGGCAGCAAAGATGATTATTCCTTCGTTGGGGTTGAATTGAACATAGAACCCGTAACCGTAAAAATCCGGTAACGGCCGGAACACATATCCGGAATAAAGAAGACTCGTCGGGTACGAGTCTTTTTTGCCCCCTTTATATGTATCCGTTAGTTTTTATTACAACTTGTCCGAGAAGCCTATTCAGCTTCTCTTCTAAGTTTCCAGCGAATCCGGTCCCCCAGGCAGCTCTAGCTCCTAGAATACTTGACGCAATTCAATTTGGCCTTCCCCATGTCCTTGTGGGTCCGGCATCCGCATGGCCCACTCGATGGCTTCTTCCCTCGAATTCACATCAATCAAGATGAACCCGGCAGCCAGTTCTTTCGATTCGGTAAATGGGCCTTCCGTAACCACAGGCTTTTCCCCTGGTCTCTTATAAGAAATGCGAATCCCATTTGAACTTGGATGAAGTCCTTTAGCCATAACCCTTACGCCCGCCTGAACTAATTCTTCATTATACTTCGTCATGGCATACATGAGTTCCTGGCTTGGGAGCATTCCAGCTTCCGAATTCTTTGAGGCTTTGACAATCATCATAAACAGCATAACTATTTCCTCCTTTTTTAGTTGCAAATCCCTGATTAACCTATTTATCAACGAACCGGCACCTTCGAAAATCTGCATCTAAAAATGTTCAATTGATAGTGATGGTAAGGACTGTCAAAGTGTCTAAAGCTATAACGGAACTGCCGGCATCCTTAAGTTATTTAATACTTAGATTCGCTGATGAACAGCAAAATCCTTCTTGATCAGACCTGCTTGTCAGCTGTTGAAGAGTAGCATGCCCTCCCCCCTCACCTGTTGAGCATATTTTTGGGATAGTGCATCATTCAGATATCTGAAATATTAAAAATTTATATGATGATATTTTTATAATTTGCTACATTCGAAATGTACTAAACGAAAAAAAGGAAGGAATGAAAAATAATGAAATTTAAAGTTGAAACAATTCAAGACTATCATGTTGCTTATTTACGACGAATCGGTCGATATGGCTCTGCCAATACGGAAGTAATGGAGAGGTTAAAAATAAACCGTAACAAACCCTTGTATTCTTTTTATATCCATTATTCATATTCTTTTTCGAAACCTGTGGCTTTCTCGACTAATCTATCCTTTTCCCTTCGAAGCTCCTCAGCCGCATTTGAATTATTTACACCGTCCATGATATCTAAAAAGCAATAATCAATAGAACGGCAAAAGCATATATTCTGTAGTTTTTTATTAATCAAATTCCTCCTAACCCAGCTACCTTACAGCCATACCGCACCACAACTAAACCTCCAAATATCCCCTATATTTTATCAACCATCCCCTGTCCATTTTATAAAAAATAACTTTGACCTTGTTAGCCAAAGTTATTAGTATCTTACTCTATGATGTACATGTTATTAATCGATATTATTCAGCCCTGCACATTCCCAAATGGCTTTGCCTTCTAGCGTAGAAAGCCCGTTATCTTTAGTTTTAGCGGAATTGATCATGGCAGCCGCCAATATTTCTGTCGGCAGAGGCTTTTGAGTACGAAGTATTCCAAATTTATTAAAAAACTGTACAGCTTTCAATCCGGCAACTTCCATTGTTCTATCACTATTTTTTCGAATCAATACAGGCGGCTTGAAGATTGATAGCTTTGGAAACCCTAAAGCTTTTACCGCTTCTTCTAACTGTCCCTTCATTCTTGGATAAAAAAAGAGAGAATTAGGCGAAGATCCCCCTGAAGATACCAATACATAAGTGCTCACATTGTTTTCTCTTGCAGCTTCCGCAACCTGATATTGATAATCGTAATCAATTTTCCATTGAGCTTCTTTACTTCCCGCAGCTTTAAGGGTAGTTCCCAAACAAGAAAACAAAACATCGCCCTTCACCAAATGCTTCCAATGTTCTGGGTTGTCAAAGTCAATCACATGCACCTTTAATTTTTCATTCTGGATATGAAGATCACGCCTGACAAAAATATCAACCTGATGAAAAGAATCATCCTCCAGCAATAAATCCAGCAAGTCCTTGCCGGTTGCTCCCGTTGCCCCTATTAATAATGCGTGCATTTTTTTCTCCTTATATTTTATATAGTCTATTTGAAATTATATACCAGGTCACTCTTTATTTGTCATTGTCCAAATCTCGCTCCAGAAATGAGTCCCTTTCCTTTTTAATACCATACTTGGTTTCGATGAATTGACCAGCCACAGACTTGTTAATGCCATCCCTGACTGCTGCAGAAATGACTATATACAGAATAAATAATCCAGCAATCCAAAGAATGATAGAAAATAAGAATGAACCAAAAACCATTTATACCTCCTCCAAACTTTTAAGCCATTCACTTTCAATTCTCTTCTATTCCTCTAAATACTTATGTAATGCTAATTATTTGACTTCCTTGTTCAATTACCCTGCCTCACTGTTCAAAAAGATAAAAAGCTGCCTTGTTAGACAATCTGAATAAAAGCTGGTATTAAGGGTAAAATACCTCTATAAAACTTTAACGAGGTGATGAAAATGTCTAACATGATGAATCAAGAAGAAATAGAAACATTAAGAGAGTTAATCAAAGACATAGACACAGCCATGCTAACCACGGTAACGGAGGAAGGGCTTGTTTCCCGTCCAATGAAAACACAGGAAGTAGAGTTTGATGGTGACTTATGGTTTTTCACTAAAAAAGAGACTAATAAATATGATGAAATTTTACATGACCAGGATGTTAATGTGGCTTATGCAGGTAAATCCTATGTTTCCGTCCGTGGAAAAGCGGAAATAGTTGAGGACTTAGATAAGAAAAAGGAATTGTGGAGCAAAGCATATGAGGAAATTATGCAATCTTCTTATGATGATCCAAACGTTGTCTTGATAAAGATAAAAGCAGAAGCAGTCGAATATTGGGAAACCGGTAACTTTACGAAGAAAATAGCCTTTCTCTTTAAACGCATGTCAGGGCAAAGTACCAAATCGACAGATGTGAATGAAACGGTTGAATTGAATAAATAACAGCAAAAATGGATTGCCTAATTATAGGGCAATCCACTTTATTTGTTGACTATGCTGATCATTTGTTTCTATATGAATCTCTGTTTTTTTAACTGGTTTTAATTTAGTACTTTAAAATACTCCGAGAAATGCTCTTGAATAAAATTATCCGTGACATTACGGTACTGCGAGTTCAACTGTTATCCTATCAGGATCTTCAAAATAAACCGCGTAATGAATAGATCCTCCTGAAAATAGATGTTTATTTTTGTAAAGGATAGTTACCCTTTAGATTCCAATATTTTTGTTACCTCTTCAACATGAAGGCGTGATTCAGCGTGAAATGCTAAATGATTTAGCCCTACTCGGCATTTATGATATGGAATATCCAGAAACCGTTATGATGAAGCAATCCTTTCGACAAAACTATTCCTCCTAATGAGCCAATAGCAGCTATTCTCACAAAACAGCTCCCTTGTTGGCAGCTGCTCAGTTACTTTATTTCCGCTTCTTTTCCTAAGTTCCCTTGTTCAGCTAACCTGCCGGGATTTACTATTGATACCCCCGAAACCCTATTAATCCTACTTGTTTTTCCAACTCTTTTGCAGTTTCCGGATGTAAATGATTTGTCCTATATGGTAGGCATTATGTGTAGATAGATTCCCGAGTATTGCCCACCACTCTGCAGCTTCAGGGAAACCTTCAATTTCACTTTCTAGTTTTTCTTGGGAAAGCAGATCTTGCCACTGCAAGAGCACCTCTACTAGCTGCTCTTTCAAGTCAGTAAACTTTGCATTTTCCGGGATTACAAAGCTTTCATTATTATTACCTAGGGGTGGTACAGCATTAACATGAGATTTATGATACCTCTTTTGCCAGGTTTCATTCCAATAAAGAAGATGCTGCACAATTTCAGCGATGCTATTGCTTTCCTCATTCGGCTTCCAAAACGCATCTTCCTCTGATAAGTTTGCAACTGATTCTGAAAACGGAATATACCAGCTAGGATCATTTGCATTTGCTGACAATTGATCGGCCAAAACATCAATTGCATAAGACATATTCGCCACGCTCCCTGTAATTATATTTATATTACTAATCAGTAATCATTAAATCCATTATTCTCCTTTTTTAGTTTATACCACCTTGTGATTTTTTTGTATTTCATTACCATAGCTTGTTTTCAGTACCACTTATCAATCTTTTGATATTTTGTCTATGCAAAATTATCACTAATACACTTATAAAGAATGAAAGAGCAATAATGACTTTTTCTTCAAATATAAGGCTGTAAATAAATATGGCTATTCCAGCTAGCATGGAACTTAATGAAACATACTTGGATAATATCAAAGTAAATAGAAATACAACAAAACCAGTCAAGGTACCTAAGGGTGTCAAAAATAATAAGACACCGGTTGCTGTCGCAACAGCTTTCCCGCCTTTAAACCCTGCAAAAACAGGAAAAACGTGTCCCAATATGGCTAGTAAACCACAGATAATAGGGCTAACCGCAGAATTAAGGATTTGGGGAAGTAAACAAGCAAATGTACCTTTTAATAAATCAGCAATGGCAACAATTAGTCCCGCTTTCTTTCCAAGAACCCTATAAACATTGGTAGCACCAAGGTTCCCGCTGCCATAACCTCGAATATCGGTTTTATAGAAAAGTTTACCGATAACCAAGGCAAATGAAATAGAACCAATCACATAACTTAAAAATAGAGATGAAATATGGAGCATAGTATACCTTTCTTACTTCAATTATTTATATTGATATTCAATTTAGGAAACTAATTTTCCTTCCTGCATCGTTCAACTATCCTGCCCTTCTATTTATAGAGAATTCATCCCCCTAATGCATCTGCTTTCGCCTTAATAACTAAAACTTCCTTAATTCAGGAATTCCCTTATTACGAATATTCTCCCATATAAAGATTAATACTAATTGTGTACTCATTTTTATCATGACATGGTTTTGTTTATGCCAATAGCAATTGGCATAGCGGCTTTAATTATGTGAAATGTAATTCACAGCTGTCATAATTGCCAATAGTAAAGGTGAAATTGAAATGAAAAAAGTTTTACTAATATGCCTGTCCTTGCTGCTTTCAGGCTGTGTTGATAAAGAAATCATTGATGATATAAATATTGAAGTAGGAGTCGGCTACGATTTAGCAGAGGATGAGAAGGATAAGTATAGAGGAACTGCATTATTCCAGGAATTCCAGCCTGATCAAAGTGTAATTAACAGGACAATTTCCGGGAATGGAAAGCTTAGGCAGGACGTACGTCTGGATATTTCTAAGCAAACATCAGAACCAGTAGTCACAGGTGGATTAAAGCTGGTTATATTCGGACCTGAAACTTCCAAAAAAGGGGTTTTTGACTTAATAGATTCTTTTCAGAGAGATGCAAGTATGGGGGCACGCGTATTTGTTGCAACAGCAGAGGGAAAAACAGAAGAATTGTTAAAAGGTGAGTATGGAACCATGGGAAACGGCACCTATATCTATAATCTTATTCAACATAATATGGAACATCGCGATATTCCCATAACCAATTTGCATATTTTTTCGCATGATTACTATCTGGATGGTAAGGATCCCTTCCTGCCCCGGCTAAAGAAAGCCGGAAATGATAAGGTCAAGATAGTTGGAGTTAGTCTTTTCCAAAATGATAAAGAAGTGGCCATCCTCCCTGTAAAGGACCTGTTCTATTTTAAATTGCTGGTAGATAAGTATAGCGAAGGAAACTTTGATGTTAAGTTAAAAAAGGGAGAACGAGCTGCTATAAAGAGTATAAAATCAAAAAATAAAATCAAAATGACTGATAATCACGCTGCCATAACCCTTAACCTCGAAGGAGTTATTCGTGAGTTTACGGGAGATCTTTTAACCCCACAGATTGTTGGAGAGATTGAAAAGAACCTGGAGAAAAAAATTGAAAAGGAATGCTTAAGATTATTAATACAATTTCAGGATATCGGAATAGACCCTGTTGGCCTGGGTCAAAAGAAAAAAAACCGGAATCGGAACTTTGACTTTAAAAAGTGGGAAGACGATTACAAAATGTTAGGCTTTGATGTTAATTGCAATGTAGTGATAGAAGAAACAGGCGTTCTTGAATAAGAGCGGGTATAATAGTATTCCCAGCTTATTAGGAATGGTTTGGCAGAAGAGAAAGAATAAAATTGAAAAATTCAGATCCATTCCTTCTGCCTCTTCCTATTACTCCCAATAATACTTTTCATGAAAGTAGGCGCTTTCTTTATTTCAGAAATGCGTCTGATTGCTGAAGATCAGCAGCCTGTCTTTGTATTAGGAATTAGGAGAAGAGTCTTCCGCTCTAGAATCAGAACTTCCATTTTTCAGAATTTCATTGATTTCGCCAACATCGCCTTTGGTATTTATTATTTCAAATATCTGATTCAATCCTTCGGCAGTTTCCTGATCTTTGTCTTTCATCCGAATCCCTCCTTATAAAATTATTCATAATAGGTTTTCCAACTTTCCCTCTTATATCCAGAGCGAACACTGTTTTTGCATAATCAGTCTAAAAATCCTTCTTCAACAAACCTGCCTCGTTTGTTCAACAAAAAGAATGCCGCCTATTGGCGGAAAATATTGAGTACTACAATCTCTAATTAAATAATCGACTTGAAAAAAATACGGTCTACTTTTACTCGGATAAAACTGGAGCTTCTATCTTTATGGATTGTTAGGCGATTACCTTTTTATAAAAATGAGAATTATGACAAATGAATTGGAATCAGCGTCTCTGCTTTTCTGATACTTTCTTTTAAATAAATAGGTGATTTTGGGTGGTTTAAAATTTCTTCTGAAGTTAACCAAAACACTCCATCTACCTCATTAGAACTTATAGGAAACGCCTCACCAGATTCATATTCGCAAAGAAAAATAACATCCACTACATTTTGACCGGAATCTGTTACGAAAGAAGTGCTAGATACATACGTTAAGCTATCTTTTACTTTTATACCGACTTCCTCTAAAATTTCACGTTTTACAGTTCTTCCCAATATATTTGAAGAATTTCCTTCTATATCCACCTTACCTCCAACAAGGGAAAGCAGACCTCCAGCGTGTTCCTCTTTTTTACTTCTTTCAATAATTAGCCACTTGTCATTTTTCCTTATAGCACCTTCAACATTTACAATAAACATTTTAAGCCCCCAATTCTTTTTGATTTTATTCCTTCAAATTTTACTCATTTTCCTTCCAGTTACTTTCTTTAAACTACCAGTCATTCTCTAAACAGAGAGCCTTACAAAAAAAGAATGTCTGGTTATAGACACCAAAAACAACGACTCCCACAAAACAAGCTGCCCTGGCGGCAGCTGCTCTTAGATACCAAATAAAGTTACTTTACATCTATTTCCTCGTCTTTTCTAAAAAATCCTTGCTAACATGCTCGGATCTTGAATGAAAATAATTGGCTTAATTGCTGACACTTTAGAGCGGTATATTTTTTTACTATTGATACTTCCGAATCCCCATTTAATCCTCTTACTTATTTTTTCCAATTCATTTGCAGTTTCCGGACGTAAATGATTTGTCCTATATGGTAGGCATTATGCGTGGATAGATTCCCAAGTATTGCCCACCACTCTGCAGCTTCAGGGAAGCCCTCAATTTCACTTTCTAGTTTTTCTTGGGAGAGCAGGTCTTGCCACTGCAAGAGCACCTCTAATAGCTGTTCTTTCAAGTCAGTAAACTTTGCATTTTCCGGAATGATAGAGCTGTCATTATTATTACCTAGGGGTGGAACAGCATCAACGTGAGATTTATGTAACCTCTTTTGCCAGGTTTCATTCCAATAAAGAAGATGCTGCACAATCTCAGCGATGCTGTTGCTTTCCTCATTGGGTTTCCAAAACGCATCTTCCTCGTCAGTAAACTGTTCACCCCTACTTGTATAAACATGTTCCAGGCTGGTTGAGACAACGATCTAGAGCTGCTGTGGATCTAGGCTTTGAGACTACACTGATTGAAGATGCATGTGCGAAAAGAGACTTATCTTATCAAGATAAGGTCGTGCCAGCTGAACAGGTTCATTATGCGTTTGTCAGCGCACTTAACGGTATGTATGCCAATGTAATTTCGAACAAGGATTTCCTGCAAAAGAAAAATTAATTAAATAGAAAAGGGAGTTTGTTTAAAAAGAAATTTCCTTTTTTGCTGTTGTTTATAAAGTACGAACCTCCCCATTATTTGAATATATTTTTTACCTATTTGATAGCTCTAATTTTCAATCACAATTTCCCCTTCACCATTTGGTATTTCAAAACCATTAAGGTAAGAAGTTAAGATTTCTTCTGAAATAGGGAACGCGTTTGCATCAAATCGTTTGTTGCGTAACTTAAGTCTTTCACGTAAATCATAAGGTTGAACTTTTAAATAAACAAGTTTCCATTTACCCCCAGAATCCTCAATAAGTTTTTTATATTGGTACCTTCTTGCACGATCCCAAAAACTGAAGTCGATTACCACCTGTTGTTTATCGTGTATTAACTTTATTAAACGATTGAGTAAATTTTTTTCTGCATCTTTCTTGTATTCTTCAATTTTTTCAATTGGGTAATCAATCCCATAACGACCATTAACAGCCCATATTTCTTCATCAATAGAAAGACGTACAAAACCTTCCTTTTCTAACTTTTTTGAGAAAGTAGTTTTTCCAGAACCAGCCACACCACACATCATCACCACTAAAGGGGTTAAATTATTGCGTTCACGATAGATCAATTCAAAATTAAATTTTTCAAACACCTTTATATCCCTCCATTCAATTAGGAATTCCTTCCTTGTCATGAGTTAATCCTCAATCGACTTTATGGTAGATGCCCCTTCCTCTATTTAATTAATCGTATCGGGAATCAGTAGGATTATTTTTTAATCGTTCTCTTTTATCTTCAGGCGTTTCAGTTATTATTCACCCTAAAAACCTATATACAATAATTCCTATAGTGAATATTCTATATTTTATCGTCTATACCTTTTAAAGCTAACCTGCCTCTATAGTTAAATAATAAAAAGCTGCCTAGTTTGGCAGCTGGATCTAAAATCGGTTATTTTGGTCTTTGTATAATGATTAAATCTACTTTCAATAGTGGCTCTAGAATTTAATCAAATAAAGTTTGTCTTGGTTCAGTCATGCCAAATTGTGTCCATTCTTCTTTTGAGGGACCATAAATCCCTGGTACACTAAGTCCTGCTTGCCTCATTAGTATAGTCATTTGTCCCCGGTGATGAGTTTGATGTTGGTTTAAAAATAATAACAGACTTCCCTTTGTCATTTTCATGCCAAAGAAATCAATTTTTTCCAACAGGGTCTCATCAGTCCAATGAGTTTCCAAAGCCTCAACCAGGTTATTTGAAGCATCAGTATAGCTTTCAGCAATGAAATTCGCTGAAGATGGAACAGACCAGTCTTCGCTAGGAGCTGTAAACCTTAAACCTGCCTGTGAACTAATCACTTTAATAGCAGTGACCGTATGCCACGCAATACGCCCTAAAGACCATTGATCTGGTGTAACTTCCTGCTTTAATGATTCATCTGTGAGATTCTTCAGAACCTTGCTTGTAGCCCCAGCCTCAAATTCCCAGGATTTAAAAAAATCGCTTAAGCTATGATACATTTTCAGACTCCTCTCAATTTATGTTCATATTAACATTCTCCCTCTTAATTAAATTACCTCCTCTTTTTTTCATTAAGGCTGCACCTCAGAAATTTGGGGATTTTCGATCATCAACTGCCATGTGTTTTTAATTAACTTAAAAAGTAAAGTACATAATTTTTATACCTACTAATCAAACTAAGAAAAAAAGTGGTGAATTCAAATGGCTAATTCAAGAACTAACCGACTGCTAATTGGAAGTACAATCTTATCTAGTGCTCTTAGTATCACAATTATTGCTTTAACAATATATCACCATGTGAAAATTCAAGAGAAAATCGATGAACTTAAGAAGGCTTAGGAAACTAAGCCTTCTTTAACTACTTGCTCCATTAGTTGAATAAGAAAATGAGCAGCCGCAGAACCTTTTTTCCAGCAGCAATCATAGTTTAATCAAGAGAAATAACGACAAAAAGGGCGGGGACGAAGGAAAATGGTAGTTAATCCAGAAGGATAACGACGAAAAGGACGAGGGGCAAAGGAAAATGGTAGTTAATCCAGAGGCATAACGTCGAAAAAGACGAGGATCCAAGGAAAATGGTAGTTAATCCAAAGGCATAACGTCGAAAGGGACGAGGATCCAAGGAAAATGGTAGTTAATTCAGAGGAATAACGTCGAAAAGGACGGGGGTCAAAGGAAAATATCATTTACTTAATAAGAATTTGTAATATAGAAATTCATTAGTTCTGTTTCTTTAATAACTTAGATAGGAAGATTAATTGAGGAAATGGCTCTAACATTAAATTGTGATCTATGTCTGTTTTTAGAATAGACATTCTGTCTAGTTTAATAGTCATTTAAAGTAATGGCATCATTACAAACAAGATCTATATTTGCTGGAGTAAGCAGCAATAGCCCATTTGTTTCGGAGATTAAGTTATCTCCTTCTTTTGTGGGACCAACCTGAAATATAAATAACCCTTTATACAAAACAAAGGCACCCCATTTCTTACAATCTTTTAAAATAACTATTTTTTGTCTCTCCTTGCGCCTTCGAGGCTTTTGAGATTCTGATTATTTAGGATTACAAAAAAGCTGCCGATGGAAGCAGGAATATTTCTCTTAGACACTTAGTTTATGAATGGGCGGTTTGCCATTAACCATTTAACAGCTTCGTTGAAATTTTCCGCAGCAAAATCGGGCTTTATTTCTGCCCAACGGCCAATATACTCTTTGTTTTTGTACTTCTCAAAGGACTTTTCCCCACCGCCATTCTTTACTAATATTTTTTACAGTTATCTGTAGCTAGCATGTCAGTCCATCCATCTATCCCCAATAACTGCACAATTCCTTAAATCCAAATTATTTTCTTTGGCCGCCTTTTTCAGCATTCCTGAAGAGGGCTTCCTGCATTGACATCCTTCATTATGTTTGTGGGGACATAGGTAAACCTGATCAAAGCCAAAGTCTCGAAGTTCTTTTTCAAAGCTGAAAAAAGTTGCTTTCCCTATAGATAGTCCAGGTTGATTAGTGAAAGAACAAATTAAATTCCCCGATTTTTTCAATTGCAGTATTGCCTCTGCGACATCGGAAAATAGTTAAAGTCTCCAGGATAAATATCACTGTCACTTCCACCGATAGTTCCATCCCTATCTTAAAAACTGCTTGTAAAAACATAAAATAATTCCCCCAATATAACCCTCATTTATAATAAAATATTCTGTATAATTACAGAAAACCCTGTATTTTGGAAATGACTAACCTTGCACCTTCTGTTGAATAAGAAAAACGTCCCTGCATTTGCGCAGGAACGTTTAAACAAAATTACTTTTCTGCTGAGATTATTAAGAACATAGGTCTCCGGAGTTCATCTTTCATTTCAGGAATACTGATTAACATTTCCTCAGAGGGAATTGGTTCCTTAATTGTCCTTATATTAAAGCCAGCATTAATTAAGGCATTGATATAAGTTGAAAATGTGCGATGGTATTTTATAACGTTTTCAGTTAGAAATGTTGTTTCACGTAATCCTTCCAATTGGTAATTGTCAACTGCCCAATGCAAACGATTCCCTTTGTCATCATGATACCAATCTTGTTCGTTCCGAGAAGTGAAGATTGGATGTTCAACTGAAAAGACAAAAGAACCTCCAGGCTTTAAGCAATGATAGACCTTCTTACAAGTTGCTTCAAAGGACTTAATATAATGAAAAGCCAATGAGCTGATGACAACATCAAATGGAGAGTCTGTAAAATCAATGTCTTCAATTGGCATTTTAATGTATGAAATGAAGGAATCCTGAGTCATTTCACGAGCTTGTTCAAGCATTTTTTCAGATATATCTATTCCAATAACAGATCTTGCTTGCTGTTCACGAGCATAACGGCAGTGCCAGCCGAAGCCGCATCCCAAATCTAGTACACTTTTATTTTGGAGTTCGGGTAAAAGTTCTTTTAATACATGCCATTCTCCTGCAGCTTCAAGTCCTTCGACTGAACGTGCCATTTTTTTATATGCAGAAAAGAAATTCATATCATTATACTTGTTTTGCTTCATTTTATACAACTCCTAAAATATTTGTTAGCCTCCTAAAATTAATACAACATCTAATTCAGGAGGCTATCTATCTCCTTCTAACCATTTCTTTCACCTCATTAAAAATCTAATATAACACATTGCTTATTAAACAAACCTGCCCTGTTTTTTCAATAAGAATTTCAATAAAAAAGGGGTTAGTTTAAGTTAAAAATCCTCAACACTTTTGTCCTTGAGCATATAAAAAAGAGCGTTCTTACTAAAGAAAAGCACCCGATTACTGAAAATCGTTATTGAACAAAAGCGCACGGTTGTAAAAAATCTTAAACTTACCCACCCGGTAGCTGAAGAAGGAATTTTTCCTATTATAATTAATTCTTTTATGGATATATTGGCTGCAGGAAATGTATCCTTTAACCCGAAAACTAATTGTTGGGAAGCTGGATGCCAATCCAGTGGCTTACATCGCATTGGCCATATTCATTATCGCCCACAGCAACCACCGTACCGTCTGATTTAAGGCCGATGGTATGCGAACAACCCGCCGAAATCGCTACAATATCGACCCAATCACTTACATTACATTGGCCATAATCATTCCATCCCGCAGCAACCACAGTACCGTTTGATTTAAGACCAACTGTATGATTACTACCCGCCGAAATCGCTACAATCCCCCGCCAGCGGCTTACATCGCATTGGCCTAACTTATTTTTACCCACAGCAACCGCCGTACCATCCGATTTTAGTCCAACAGTATGAAGATACCCCGCCTTAACCGCCACAATATCGACCCAATCTCTTACATTGCATTGGCTAAACCGATTATTCCCCACTGCCGAAACCGTGCCGCCCAATTTAAGACCGATTGTATGCCAGTCACCCGCCGCGATTGCCACAATATCATCCCAGTCGTTCACATTGCATTCACCATCATTATTTCGGCCCACTGCAACCACCGCACCATCCGATTTAAGGCCAATAGTTCGTCGCCAACCTGTAGCAACCGCTACAATATCGCCCCAGTGGTCTATATCACATTGTCCATAATTATTCCAACCCACAGCCTCCACAGTACTGTTAGATTTAAGACCGATTGTATGAGCATTACCAGTGTTCGTTGCCATATGAACATTACCCGCCGCGATCGCCACAATATCGTGCCAGCCGCTTACATCACATTGGCCATATTTATTATCACCCACAGCCTCCACAGTACCGTCAGATTTAATAGCAACAGTATGACGACGCCCCGCCGCTATGGTATCTTGAGACCACCGCTTTATTCGATGAAATATCATCCATGTTTTACCTCCTTTATAACAAGAGCTAATTTTATTTTAGTATCATTTTCGCTACTTAAACAAACCTGCCCCTGTTTATTGCATAAGAAAAGGCTGCATTTTAGCAGCCAGACCTTTAAGCAAAGCACCCTTTTGTTGACTAAACTTAGTATTTGACATTAAAAACTTAAGTCGATATTATAGATATATTAAATCTACAATAGGAGTAATATATGAAGTTAACAAAAGCAACGAACTATGCTCTCCACACCATGTTATTTTTAGCTGCTAATCCGCCTGATGAGCATATTGGTGTGGCAAAATTAGCTGAACGCCAAGAAGTTTCAACCACATATTTATCTAAAATACTAACAAAGTTAGTAAAGGCGGGTATGGTTGAATCTGTCTCAGGTGCAAATGGTGGCTATAAATTAAAACCTGGCTGGGAAGAACTTTCATTACTTGATGTTATAAAATCTATTGAAGGTTTGATGCCTATTTTTGATTATTGCCTCAGTCATAATCCTGACTGTTTAATTCAGAAGGCGATCGAATCAGCCGAGGAAAAGTTTTTAGATGAATTGAATCAAACACGTATAGTTGACCTGGCTAACAAAATGAATGAGACATCTATATAAATCATGATGTCTTTTATTCAAATTATAGATATTAAAACTCTATAATATATATTATAGACAAGGAGGAAAATAAATGATGGATAAATATGATTGTATTGTAATTGGTGCAGGACCTGCCGGATTAAGTGCAACCTTAACTTTAGGGAGAGCGCGCAGAAAGGTTGCCCTATTTGATAATGGAACAAATCGAAATCGTGTAACTCATGAGTCACATGGTTTTTTAACAAGAGATGGAATTAAACCAAAAGAATTTAAAGATATAGCAGTTAAACAATTAGAATCGTATCCTTCTGTTTCTATTTCGAATGAGACAGTTATTAAGGTAATTAAAGATGTTCAAAGGGATTTATTTTTAGTCAATACATCGAACAATAAATCTTATATAACAGAAAAAATACTGTTAGCTACCGGTATACAAGAAGAATTTCCCTTATTACAGATTAGACAATATTATGGTAAAAGTTTATTCAGCTGTCCATATTGTGATGGCTGGGAGCTTAGAGACAAGCCGTTAGCTATAATTGCAGAAAATGATGAACACATTATTCATATGACTAAATTGGTTTTTAATTGGTCAAAGGATTTAATCGTTTTTACTAATGGTCATCAACTATCCAATAAAGTGCGAAATGATTTTGAAAGTAAAAAGATTAAGGTTTATACAGAAGTTATTAAAAACTTACACGGAGATAATGGTAACTTAGAAAGTATTGAATTAGAATCAGGTGAAAACATTCTAAGAAGTGGTGGCTTCGTAGTTCCAAGTTTTTATCGCCCAAATAAATTTGCAGAACACTTAAATTGTCAAGTTGATGAAAACGGAGGGATAATCACAGACAGTGCTGGACGAACAACAGTAATTGGGATATATATTGCAGGTGAAACTGAAAAGGCAGGACCCTCTTCTTTGATGATTGCTGCAGCCGACGGCAATAAGGCTGCTTCAAGCATAAACATGGATATAACATTAGATAGATTTTAAAATGCAAGCTGATGAGTTATAAATGCAACTCATCAGTTTTTGTATTATTGGGTTTAATAACTTAAAAGCCTTACTACATTAAATGGCCCGATTGTTGAACACAAATTAAACACCACTCTTCCACAAACCTGCCCCGTTAGCTCAATAAGAACTTAAATAAAAAAGCCGCTAATCCTTCCTGGATTAACAAGCCCTCTATTTTTAGTAAGATGTATCTGTTTTACTATTTACCCCGAGAAAGTATAAGGCATCCTTAACATTAGAGAAAGTAATTATACTATTTAAATTAAGGCCAATTTTAACTGCCTCTACAGCTAATTGGGGCCTTACCCCAGTTAGAATGCATTTTACCCCAAGTAATTTTAGTACATTGTTAATTTTAAATAGGTAGTCAATAACTAAATTATCAATTTTATAAATTCCCGAGCAATCTATAATCAAACGGCTAACCCCTTGCTCTTGAACATTGACCGGTACTAATTCTAAGAGTTGTTCAGCTCTATTCTGATTTATTACGCCTAACAGTGGTAGAACAGCAATGCCTTCTAGAAGAGGGACAATTCTTGACGCTAGCTCATTTATTTGCATATTCATTTCATATTGTGCTTTATTTTGTTTTTTTCTCTCCGTGATGTCTTTTACGTAAGTTTGGATCGCTCTTGTGCCCTCTATTTTAATAGGGTGACAATATAACTCAACCTCAACTGGCGTTCCATCCATTCTATATATAGTTTCCTCTATAACCTCTGCGGGTTTACTATATGCCCCGGATATTCTCTTGGTTATTGATGGTTTAGAGGTGTCTTTAAATATATCTAAAGGACTGGCCCCTATTACTTGGTCCCTTGAAGCACGAAAAAATCTTTCTGCTGCTTCATTTATATATATTATCTTCAGCTGTGAATGCACAATTATTGGATCCAGTGCATATTCAATTACTTCTTTGTAATTAATGCCTTCAATATTCTCGTACATTTTCCCTCACTCCTTAAATTAAGGGTAGTTCATTTTATCGTTGTATACAAGGAGAATACTTTTTTATTCACATTCAGGTTTTTTATTTTTAAGCATATTGAACTAACCTGCCCTTTTTGTTGAACAAGAAGAAGACCACCGAATTTGGCAGCCGTATCTTAAATTAAACCAGCTAATAGGAGTCAAGAACTTCTTATTAAAAATATCTAATCCACCGTGTTATACTTTTGAAAGCAAGCCAAATAACCCT
>NZ_SOEE01000005.1 GCF_004366035.1 Cytobacillus oceanisediminis | reverse complement strand
TCCCATCTGTCCGCTCGACTTGCATGTATTAGGCACGCCGCCAGCGTTCGTCCTGAGCCAGGATCAAACTCTCCATATAAGAGTTGATTAAGCTCATAAGTTGTCTTTTCAAAAAAGACTAATGATTTAACGTTGACGTTTTTGTTCGTTCAGTTTTCAAAGATCAATCCGCCGCTTGAGGCGACTTAATTAATATATCATTTCTGATAATCAATGTCAACAAGTTTTTTTATCTCATCAAATGATGATGTTCATCTCTTGCTGACTTGAATAAGTATACCAGCTCTTATCTATTAATTGCAAGCACTTTTTAATAGAATCTATATCTTTTTTACAAAAAGTAAGGTCTGTTAAATTTGTCTGTTGTATTTAGGATCCAGCCTTAACAGAGCCAAATAAAAAAAGACCGCGGTATGCAGTCATTTTAATACTTCATCAATATATAACTGGCGGTTTCTCTCTAGATGAATTATTTCGCCGGTTTCTACTAGTTTCACAAGCGGTCTCGTAGGTGATTTACCTTCTATAAAAAGTATTTCTGCAGTCTGGCCATCTGAGAGCTTCACCATGCTGCCAATGGAAAAGTTCATGATGCCGGAACCCAGAGCTTGAATGGATGGGATATCATATTTGCCGAAGCTATCCTGAATCAGCATTTCAAGCACTTTAAATGGAGATTGTTTCCGTCTGTAGAGTCTTTGGGAGGTCATCGCATGAAATGCATCCGCTGCGGCAATGATTCTTCCAGCCTGATTGATTTTGCTGCTTTGTTCTCCAAACGGATAGCCGCTGCCATCCAGCCGCTCATGGTGCTGGATAATGCCGATTTTTGTGCTCTCTCTTAATAGTGATATATTCTGAACCATTTTAAAGCTAAGGGTTGAATGCCTTTTAATTTCTTCAAATTCTTCCGAGTTTAATGAAGTGCTTTTATGCAGGATGGATGGGTTTATCTTCGCCATGCCTACATCTGCCAGACAGCCTCCCAGGGCAAGCTGCACAATTTCCCCCTTATTCAAACTCAGTTTTTTCCCTATAAAGGCACTAATCATTCCCACAGCTACAGAATGCTGGTATAAATAATCTTCATTCGTAGATAGGTGATGCAGGGAGAAGATTCCGGAGGGGTTATTCTCGATTTTTTCAAGCAGCGGAATCATAATATTTCTTATGTTTGCAATATCCACCGGAAGACCTGATTGCCAGGACACAAATTCTCTTTTGAAATGTTGAACGCCTGTTAAGAAAGTATTTAAAAAACCTGATTCATTTGATTCTATCAGTTCCTCAGCTTCTTCCAAGCTTCCTGCAGAAGCAAAAGGCTTTCCGTTAATCATGGTGGTTTCAACTTCCGCTTCATCAATCAGGAATATTTTCATAATATCCAGCAGTTCCTTCGTCAGCACTGTTTTTTTGCTGATAATAGGGCGATTCGTCAAACTGAAAACATCCTCTGTTAAAATACAGCCCTCTCTTAATTCCTGTATAGGTACACGCACCGCTTCCACACTCCAAATGTAATGAGTCTTTTATACCATTTTACATTAATTGGACAAAAAAAAGGAACACAAATCTGTGTTCCTTAAAATTTATTCTTCGCTATTATCTCCATTTACTTCTTCTTCAGGAAGTGAATCGGCATCTTCTAGAGGCTTTGTTAATTCTTCTTCATCTTTTTCCTCTTCTTTTTCAACCTTTGCTACAGTGGATACCGCTTCGTCAGCATCTTCATTTATACGTATGAGTCTGACACCTTGCGTGTTTCTTCCCATAGTGGAAATATCGTTCACTGCCATTCGGATTAGTACGCCGCCTGTTGTAATAAGCATAACGTCTTCTTCTCCTGTGACAGCTTTCATGGAAACGAGGCTTCCGTTCTTATCTGTGATGTTGCAGGTCTTGATTCCTTTACCGCCTCTGCCCTGAACACGGTATTCTCCGGCAGGAGTGCGTTTTCCATAACCGTTTTTGGTTACGATCAGAATCTGGCTGTTATCCTCAAGGACTTCCATTCCAACAACTTCATCTCCGGCACTTAAGCTGATTCCTTTAACACCAGTAGCAGTTCTTCCCATTGAACGAACATCTTCTTCAGGGAATCGGATCAGCATGCCATGGCTGGTTCCAATAATGATCTCCTTGCTGCCATCTGTCAGACGCACCGAAATTAATTCATCATCTTCACGCAGATTTAGAGCAATTAAGCCATTATTGCGGATATTGGCAAAGGACGATAATGGTGACCGCTTGGAAATCCCTTGTTTAGTGGTGAAGAACAGGAACCAGTCATCGGCAAATTCTTCAACAGGAATAATCGCATTTACCCATTCATCTTTGTCCACTCCAAGAAGGTTAATGATTGGAATTCCTTTCGCAGTACGGCTGAATTCAGGTATTTCATATCCTTTAGCACGATACACCTTTCCTTTGTTCGTAAAGAAAAGGATGGTATCGTGTGTGGAAGTGGTAATGAGGTGTTCAACAAAGTCATCCTCATTGGTGCCCATTCCCTGAATTCCCCGGCCTCCGCGTTTTTGGGCACGGTAAGTCGAAACAGGAAGACGCTTGATATAACCCTTATGAGTTAACGTAAGGACAATATTCTCACGCGGGATTAGATCTTCGTCTTCGATTTGTTCGATGCCGCCGGAAACTATTTCTGTACGGCGTTTATCGTTGAATCTCTCTTTTACTTCGGTTAATTCTTCTCGGATAATTTCCAATACTTTTTCTTCATCAGCCAAAATGGCTTTTAATTCGGCAATTAAAGCGACAAGGCCTGAATATTCATCTTCAATCTTTTCGCGTTCTAAGCCAGTCAAACGCTGCAGACGCATGTCAAGGATCGCCTGAGCCTGTTTTTCAGAAAGATTGAACTTGGTCATTAAGCCTTCACGTGCGATATCCGTTGTCTGAGAACTGCGGATAAGGTTGATTACTTCATCCAGATGATCAAGGGCAATCCTCAACCCTTCCAAAATGTGTGCACGGGCTTCTGCCTTTTTCAATTCGAATTCTGTCCTGCGTCGGATTACGACCTTTTGGTGATCAAGATAATGCTGCAGACACTGTTTTAGATTCAGAACCTTAGGCTGGCCATCCACAAGCGCAAGCAGGTTTATACCGAAGCTTGTCTGCAGGGCTGTCTGCTTATAAAGGTTGTTCAGCAGAACATTGGCATTCGCATCTTTACGGACTTCGATTACGATGCGCATACCGTTGCGATCTGATTCATCACGCAGATCGGTAATGCCATCAATTTTTTTATCCCGGACCAGTTCGGCAATTTTTTCAATCAGCTTAGCTTTATTCACCTGGTAAGGAATTTCATTTACAATGATAACTTCTTTTCCATTGGATTTCTGCTCAATTTCCACTTGAGCCCTTAATGTAATGGAACCGCGGCCTGTTTCGTAAGCTTTGCGGATGCCGCTTCGCCCAAGAATGAGACCGGCAGTCGGGAAGTCTGGACCTGGAATGATTTCCATGAGTTCCTGAACAGTGAGGTCCGGCTCCTGGCTGATGGCAAGCACTCCATCAATTACTTCACCAAGCTGATGAGGCGGAATATTGGTCGCCATACCAACGGCAATTCCAGACGTTCCGTTTACGAGAAGATTTGGGAAACGTGCCGGCATTACGACTGGTTCTTTCTCTGCACCATCATAGTTATCCTGGTAATCAATCGTATCTTTATTAATATCGCGTAAAAGCTCCATAGAGATTTTGGACATGCGGGCCTCAGTATAACGCATCGCAGCTGCAGCGTCACCATCAACAGAACCGAAGTTCCCGTGTCCTTCAACAAGCATATAGCGGTAGTTGAAATCCTGAGCCATACGCACCATCGTGTCATATACTGCAGAGTCACCGTGCGGGTGATATTTACCGATTACTTCCCCAACGATACGGGCTGATTTTTTAAATGGTTTATCAGAATGCATTCCTAAATCATGCATTGCATATAAGATTCTTCGGTGAACCGGCTTTAAACCGTCCCGTACGTCCGGAAGGGCACGTGAAACAATTACACTCATGGCATAGTCCAGGAATGATGAACGCATTTCCTGGCTAATATTAATTTCTTTTACTTGAGAATTCGGTGTATCGGCCATTTAAAGGAACCTCCTTTAAAGAGACGCAGGATGAACTGTCATCCGTTTGTCACTTCGTTTAGCTGAAACCTGCATGGTCTTTCCATACAGATCCTGCTTTTTTCATAAATTAGACGAACTTAGGGCATTAAATAAAAAGAATAAACCAATTATGTAAAAGCAGGATAGAGAACCTCTATCCTGAAAGAGAGCGAGGGCGCTTGGCCTGTGCTGTAAGTTTGCCTTTACAATTAAATATCCAGATTCTTTACATAAACCGCATTTTCTTCGATAAAGTTCCGGCGAGGTTCTACTTTGTCACCCATCAGGATTTCAAACGTTTCGTCAGCTTCGATGGCATCCTCAAGATTAACCTGGAGAAGGGTTCTTGATTCCGGATTCATTGTCGTTTCCCAAAGCTGGCCCGGGTTCATTTCCCCAAGTCCCTTGTAGCGCTGAATTCCCGGCTTAGGCTGGCTCGGAAGTTCGCCAAGAATCTTATCCAGCTCGCGGTCATTATAAGCATATTCAATCTTTTTGCCCTGCTGGATCTTGTAAAGAGGCGGCTGGGCAATATAGATATAGCCAGCTTCAATAATCTGCCTCATATAACGGTAAAAGAACGTTAATAATAACGTGCGGATATGTGCACCATCGACATCCGCATCCGTCATGATAACAATTTTATGATAACGGGCCCTGGAGATATCAAAATCTTCGCCAATACCGGTTCCGATCGCGGTAATAATCGCACGGACCTCATTATTGGACAGAATTTTATCCAGGCGGGCTTTTTCTACGTTCAGTATTTTCCCTCTAAGAGGAAGGATCGCCTGGAAATGACGGTCACGCCCCTGCTTGGCAGATCCGCCTGCAGAGTCACCCTCAACCACATAAATTTCGCTTATAGAAGGATCTTTAGAAGAGCAGTCAGCGAGTTTACCAGGCAGGCTGGATACTTCAAGTGCGCTCTTTCTTCTTGTAAGCTCCCTTGCTTTTTTGGCTGCCAGTCTTGCTCTTGCTGCCATAAGCCCTTTTTCGACAATTTTTCTGGCTACCGTCGGATTTTCGAGCATAAATTTTTCAAGAGCTTCAGAGAAAATTGTATCGGTTGCTGCACGTACCTCTGAGTTTCCAAGCTTCGTTTTCGTCTGCCCTTCAAACTGAGGATCAGGATGTTTAACGGATACAATAGCCGTTAAGCCTTCACGGACATCTTCACCGGAAAGGTTTGCGTCACTCTCTTTAAAGACGCCATTCTTTCGTGCATAGTCGTTGATAACCCTTGTTAAGGCTGTTTTAAAGCCGGATTCATGCGTTCCGCCTTCATAGGTATGAATATTATTGGCAAAAGAATAGATATTGCTTGTAAATCCATCATTATACTGAATGGATACTTCAACAGTGATGCCTTCCCGTTCACCATCAATGTAGATAGGCTCTTCATGAAGAACTTCCTTCGTTCTGTTCAAATGCTCAACGTACGATTTAATTCCGCCCTCGTACATATATTCATTTTTCTTGTTTTCTTCACGCTGGTCCTCAATCGTGATTTTTAGTCCTCTGTTTAGGAATGCCAATTCACGGATTCGATTTGCAAGTGTTTCATAATCATATTCCAGCGTTTCAGTGAAGATTTCACTGTCCGGCTTAAAATGGATAGTTGTTCCAGTATCATCGGATTCCCCAATCACTTCAAGATCGGCACTAGGGACTCCGCGCTCAAACTTCTGATAATATTTCTTTCCATCACGATGGACAAATACTTCCAGCACAGTCGAGAGAGCATTAACTACAGAAGCACCCACACCATGCAGGCCTCCGGAAACCTTGTATCCTCCGCCTCCGAATTTACCGCCTGCATGCAGAACCGTCATAATGACTTCAACTGCCGGGCGTCCCATTTTTTCGTGGATTCCGACTGGTATACCGCGTCCGTTATCCACTACCGTAATACTATTATCCTTTTCGATAATCACATTGATTTCAGAACAGTAGCCTGCCAGTGCTTCATCAATACTATTATCGACTATTTCCCAAACAAGATGGTGAAGCCCTTTGGCACTTGTTGAACCGATATACATTCCCGGACGCTTCCGAACCGCTTCCAGACCTTCCAGTACCTGTATCTGATTCTCATCATAGGATTGTTCCTGCACTGCCTTTTGCTCCATTGCCACATTGGTCACCTACACTTTCCATTTCACTAATCTATAAAAAAGCCTGGCTTTAAGATGAGCCAAACTGTAGTTTTCACTGACTTGCCTTTCGGTCCATCAGGGAAGTTCTCCGGCAGTTCTGCATTTCTTTAAAATTCGTGAACACTTAATTTATGGGATCGTTTTTTTAACGTACCTGAGGATAGCGGAGAAAAATAGATCTTTTCTGTTGTGACAACCACAGATTTATAGGAACCTTTTGCGAGGTTCACAACTGACTCCTCCAGGTCCTCCTTACGCTCTTCCGCATACTCGGAAGCAAGGGCTGTTTCTTTATCAATAATGGCGACAATATCCCTTGCCCGGACCAACACATCTTCACCTATGTGGATGTACATGTGATCACCTCACTGAATCTTCTTGATTCTCCCTGCCTCAACACTGAACGCTGCTGCTTCTTTAAGTGTCTGGTGGTCTATTCCATCAACGCTCGTAGTAGTGACAAACGTCTGTACTTTCCCTTGAATGGTATTCAATAAATGAGATTGGCGATAATCATCCAATTCCGAGAGGACGTCATCCAGCAGCAGAATGGGATATTCTCCAATTTCAGAATGGATCAGTTCGATTTCGGCAAGTTTAACCGACAGAGCTGTCGTTCTTTGCTGCCCCTGTGAACCGAATGTTTGAACATCCCGCCCATTCACATGGAAAATCAGGTCATCGCGATGCGGTCCAAACATGGTGACACCGCGGTCTATTTCCCTGTTTTTCACTTTTGTAAATTTATCCTGGTATACTTTAACCATTTTCGACAAATCTTGTTCTTCTGATACCTCGGCAGAAGGCTTGTACTCAATTTTCAAGGTCTCAAGCCCTCTTGAAATCCCTTCATGAATCGGCTGTGCCCAATTTTCGAGGAGTCTGAGGAACTCGTAACGCTTAGAAACAATCTTTGCAGCCATTTCAATGAATTGCTCAGTTAAAATCTCAAGCATGGTATGGTCGGTCTGCTTTTTGATCTGGAGCATTTTCAGGTAGTGGTTGCGCTGCTGGAGGATTTTCTGATACTGGCTGATATCATGCAAATAGACAGGTGAAACCTGCCCAATCTCCATATCAATAAAACGACGCCTTACTTGAGGGCTCCCTTTCACAAGGTGGAGATCTTCAGGCGCGAACATCACAACATTCATATTGCCGACATACTGGCTTAATTTCTGCTGCTCTATATGATTGCATTTGGCTTTTTTGCCTTTTTTGCTGATGACTAATTGCATGGGCAGGGATCCTTGCCTTTTTTGGACCCTTCCTTCTATTTTAGCATATTCCTGATCCCAGCGAATAAGATCTTTGTCATTTGATGTCCGATGGGACTTTGCCATGGCCAGGACATAGATCGATTCCATGACATTTGTTTTTCCCTGGGCATTCTCTCCCAAAATTACATTCACTTTATTTTCGAAATTAACTTCAAGCTCTTCGTAATTCCGGTAATTTTTTAATAGCAACTGCTCTATATGCATAGACGCTACATCCTTTTAGATTTTAACGCTGAGAACAGCGGGCTAGACGATCGTAAATTCACCCACATCCGGAATTTCGATTTTATCCCCGGTTCTTAGCTTTCTTCCCCGTCTTTGATCCTGTTCCCCATTGACGAAGACTTCGTATTCACTCAGGAACCATTTGGCCATTCCGCCTGTTTGAATCACATCAGCGGCTTTTAAAAATTGGCCCAGCGTAATATATTCTGTATCAATTTGAATTTCCGTCATATTTTCACTCTTTCCCATTGTCCGACTTCAAGTGCTGCAGTGATTTCTGCACTTTGGCAAAACAATTTCAGAATGGTATCTAATATTCTATTTTACTAAATAAATCACAGATACACAAAGAAAACTCGCCTGCAGCTGGTTATTTTCATTATTCCCATGCAATTGGCCAATATTCTGGCAGCATCTTAGCTAATGATAACGTTTTATATAAACAAAAGATTCATTTCAAATTTTTCTCTGTTTAAACCTTGCCCGTTGATTTCCGCTGCAGGCACTCAGCGAACCCACGGGGCTTCCGGGGGGCTTCCGCAGATTCGCACCTTCCACCCCAATCAGTTAGTTATAAAAGAATGGTTATCCAGTTTATAACAGCTAAAAAAAAGTAAGCCGCCGGCACAACCGGCAGCTTTTTTCTTAATACGTTCTTACTGGCAGGATCAATTGCAGTATTGATTCATCGTTTAAAGGTTTGATGATAAATGGTCTCATAGCGCCGGTGAAGCTGATTGTAATTTCAGAGCCTTCAAGTGCTTTTAGGGCATCCATCATAAATTTCGCGCTAAAGGAGATTTTTAATTCTTCGCCTTCTACGGATTTACTCTGCACTTCTTCGACAACTTTTCCAATTTCAGGAGTGTTGGATGAAATTTCAATTACACCGCCATCAATTGTTGATAGTTTGACCACATTGTTTCGGCCTTCTTTCGCCAATAAAGAGGCACGGTCAATAGCCTGCAGGAATTCCTTTGTATTAACGACAACATCTGTTTTGCTGTCTGAAGGGATCAATCTGGATGTATCCGGGTAATTTCCTTCGAGCAGTCTTGAGAAGAACAGCAGATGTTCTGCCTTAAAGAGAACCTGGTTTTCAGTAATAACGATATCGATTAAATCATTGTTATCATCAAGAATTTTGCTTAACTCACTTAAGCTTTTTCCTGGAATGACTACATTGTAGCTTTCGCTTGCATTTGTTTCGATTTGCGCTTTTCTTAGTGCCAGCCTATGACTATCTGTTGCAATACAGGTTAATGTCCCGTTTTCCACCTTCCAGTTTACACCTGTCAAGATAGGGCGTGTTTCTGAGGTGGACACTGCGAATACCGTTTGGCGAACCATTGCTTTTAATAAGTCTGTAGGAATTTTAAACACATTCTCTTCCTCGACTTGAGGCAAGTGAGGATACTCCTCAGCATCCAGACCATTAAGATTGAATTCGGATTTACCTGAACGGATGACAGTCTGCAAATGGTTTTCCACGCTGATTTCTACACTGTCAGTCGGAAGCTTTTTAACGATTTCGCTGAAGAACTTCGCTTGGAGCACAATGGCACCAGCCTGTTTGATCTCGACGATTTCATCTCCGTCTTCTTCTTTAGGTATAAATGATTCGATTGAAATATCAGAGTCGCTTCCGGTTAATGTGACCCCTTCTTCAGATGCGACGATTTTAATCCCCGTTAAGATGGGAATAGTCGTTCTGCTTGTTACAGCTTTCATAACATCCTGGACGCTTTGGACCAAACGGTCGCGCTGGATTATAAATTTCATTTTTTAAATCCTCCAAGCATATTTTAATGGCGTATTGAATATATATATATTTTTTATAAAAAAATAGTAGAAGTACTAGTAGGGCCTGTTAGTATGTGGATAACTGTATTTTTTGAAAGGAAACACAGCCTATCCACATGTGGACAGACTGTGTGTAAGTTTGGTCAAGTTATACACATTATACCTTGAGCATTTCATTGATTTCTTTCAGCTGCTTTTCAAATTGTGAATCTGACTGAAGCATCTTTGAGATTTTTTCATGGGCATGAATGACGGTCGTATGGTCCCTTCCGCCAAATTCCTCCCCTATTTTAGGAAGAGAAAAGTCGGTTAATTCCCTTGAGAGATACATGGCAATCTGACGGGGGAATGCAACAGACTTTGTTCGTTTCTTCGCCTTAAAATCCTCAAGCTTTACATTAAAGTGTTCCCCAACTACCCTTTGAATTTCAAGGATCGTAATGACCTTCGGTTTGGAGCTTGGAATAATATCCTTTAATGCTTCTGCTGCAAGATCTGCATTAATATCTTTATTTATTAAAGAGGAGTAAGCTACTACACGAATCAGGGCACCCTCAAGCTCACGGATGTTGGAATCAATCTGATTGGCAATATACAGCATAACCTCATTAGGAATATCAAGTCCCTCCGCTTTGGCCTTTTTGCGGAGAATCGCGATTCGCGTTTCCAGGTCCGGCGGAGTTATATCTGTAATAAGGCCCCATTCAAATCTGGAGCGAAGCCTGTCTTCCAATGTCGGAATTTCTTTTGGAGGACGGTCACTTGAGATGATGATCTGCTTGCTTTCTTCATGCAATGTATTAAAAGTATGAAAAAATTCTTCCTGTGTCTGTTCTTTTCCAGCCAAAAACTGAATATCATCGATAAGAAGAACATCCACATTTCGATATTTATCGCGGAAATCCCCCGCTTTGTTATCTCGGATCGAGTTAATGAATTCATTTGTAAATTTCTCGGAAGATAAGTATACAACTTTAGCTGATGGATTATGATCTAATACATAATGGCCGATTGCGTGCATAAGGTGAGTTTTTCCGAGTCCAACTCCCCCGTAAATAAATAAAGGATTGTATGCCTTGGCCGGAGCCTCCGCTACAGCAAGTGAAGCTGCATGGGCGAAGCGGTTTCCGGATCCGATGACAAAAGTGTCGAATGTATACTTCGGATTTAGCATCGTTAATGGCAGTTCAGGCTGTTCTTCCTCCGGCTTTTTCTTTTTCGGCGGAAGAGGAAGATCGACTTCTTCTTCACTTTGATTTTGCGGAATGATGAATTTTACTCCTAATTCTTCACCGGTAATGTCATAAAGAATTCCGGAGATCAGCTGGGAATAACGCTCTTCAAGCCAGTCGCGGGCAAACTCATTAGGGGCCTTAACGACTAAAGTGTCTCCCTGCAGAGAATGCGCTTTTGTCGATTTCAGCCATGTGTCAAAACTTGGCTTGCTGATTTTCTTCTCGATATTGGACAGAGCATTATTCCAAAGATCCGCAATGTTTTCCAATGATATCCCTCCTTTTCCATCTATATTTGGGAATTTAGATTACTGTCCAGCTCCGGTGCCTTTCGAAGGCTCCCCTTGCTTTTCTTTGTTTCGAGCCACAAAAACGATAGGTTATACACGCTGTATAACCCTGAAGTTTATAAATATACGAAACTGTTTATGTGGAAAAATATATAATAAGGAAGTAAAGTGGAATTTCGACAGTATCCACTGTCTGTGGACAAACTTTTACAAACCCCTTGGATAACCTGTCCACATGTTATCCACAATCTGTGGATAATGAAGATATGCACAATGATTTATTAAGTGTTAAAACACAATTATGATAACAGATAATGCTTTTGTCTGCAATGCTTTTTAAAGCTTTATCCACAACATGCCATCCCTGTTCATAAAAATTGTCCACAGCCTCTGGTTGTGTGAAAAACTTGTCAATATGTGATGTGGATAATGAAAATGCTGTCGAAATTTTATCCACAGACCTGTTTTTAGAGAAGATCGAATTCATATGGACTTCGGAATATCTGATGGAGAGATGCCATTTTTTCGTGGCCATATCGTCTGGCTACCGGAGGAACTTGCAGTCTCAAATAGTAACTTTTACTATGAACTAATGAGAAAAACGTGGAAAAATGAAATTTTAGGATGACATTCATGCGAAAAGAAGGTAAACTTTCTGAGTGGGTTCTTTCAGGTATGCAAAAAGAGAAAGAGCAGCTAAGCGTTTTTAAAATGTTATTTCGTGAGTTGTTTATTCATAATAAATTTTAATGCTGAGTTGATTGGGATCGGAAAGCAAGTGCCCCGTGCCTGAAAACAACGAGCTAACTTTATAAGAAAAAACAAATTGCGAAAGAAAGAGCCGAAACTAGTTTTTTGCCATTGAAGGCAGATTGACTTATATGCATAGTTGACAATTTTCTAGTTACATCTATATAATTAGAAAGACTGTCTTTAACAGCAATTCCTCAGGGAGGTGTCATATATGAAAAGAACTTATCAACCAAACAAGCGTAAAAGAAGCAAGGTTCATGGTTTCCGCAGCCGCATGAGCTCACCGAACGGACGTAACGTTCTAGCTCGCCGCCGCCGCAAAGGAAGAAAAGTATTATCTGCTTAGGCCACTGAAACGTCAGTGGTCTTTTTTTCCATGTAAAGATAAATGTTCAAGGCGCTCTGCGCTTTTTGAAAAGGTGATGACATGAAAAAAGAGTTCCGTGTAAAAAAAAATAAAGAATTTCAAGAGGCCTTTAAAAAGGGAAAGTCATTCGCCAACCGTCAATTTGTCGTTTACATCTTGAGAAAAGAGGAGCAGAATCATTTCCGCATTGGCCTTTCTGTCAGTAAAAAAATCGGCAATGCCGTTATGAGGAACCAGATCAAAAGGTATATCCGCCAGGCATTCTTAGAACTGGAGGAGGAAATAAAGCCGCAATTTGATCTGATTGTCATTGCAAGGAAACCGGTGGCAGAAATGGACTTCCATGAAGTGAAAAAGAGTCTGATTCATGTATTGAAGGTTTCGCGGGTTTTGAATAAACCGAGACTTGGAAATACTAAAAATCAATAATCTTTATCTATCTTTATTTTGAAGCACTCCATTTTAAAAGATGTTAAAATAAGATACATATGAGCGTGTGCCCTGTGACTGGGGACACGCAAATTAAATCCATACTATTATCAGGAGCAATTAAGGAGGAAAAAACGGTTGAAGAAACGAATATTCCTATTAATCGGTTTAGTGTTTGTGATGTCCCTTTTATCGGGCTGTACAGAAATCAACCAGCCGATTACGTCTGAAAGCGAAGGCTTTTGGAACGAGTATATTGTCTATCCGCTTTCACTGTTTATTATTAAGGTAGCAGAATTTGCAGGCGGCAGCTATGGGCTATCGATCATTATTGTGACACTCATTATCCGTCTGGTCATCCTGCCATTAATGATTAAACAAACGAGAAGTTCAAAAGCGATGCAGGCGATTCAGCCAGAAATGCAGAAGCTTCGTGAAAAATACAGCTCTAAAGACCAGAAAACCCAGCAGAAGCTGCAGCAGGAAACAATGGCTTTATTCCAAAAACACGGTGTTAATCCGCTTGCCGGATGTTTCCCGTTAGTGATTCAAATGCCAATCC
The DNA here is from genome assembly GCF_004366035.1 of Cytobacillus oceanisediminis. GTDB lineage: Bacteria > Bacillota > Bacilli > Bacillales > Cytobacillaceae > Cytobacillus > Cytobacillus oceanisediminis_C. Next base: position 457,774 of record NZ_SOEE01000005.1, on the reverse strand, counting down.
TGATCGGTTTCTACCATGCGATTACACGTACCCGCGAAATTGCAAACCATAATTTCCTTTGGTTTGACCTTGGTTCTCCAGATCCAATTTACTTATTGCCTTTAATTGCAGGTGTGACAACGTTCATTCAGCAGAAAATGATGATGGCCGGCACTCAGCAAACGGGGCAAATGGCTGCACAAATGAAAATGATGCTTTATCTGATGCCGATTATGATCGTTATTTTTGCCATTAACTTCCCGGCAGCTCTTTCTTTATACTGGGTAGTGGGTAATATCTTCATGATCGTTCAAACGTATTTCATTAAAGGTCCGGACCTGAAAGCTGCAGCGGCCGGAAATGCAGGAGGAGCCAAAAAGTGAAACAAGTAACTGCTACAGGACAGACCGTCAAGGAAGCAGTAGAGTCAGCTTTAGCTCAATTAAACACAACAGAAGACCGCATAGAGATTACTATTGTTGATGAAGGTAAAAAAGGCGTTTTCGGGATTTTCGGATCCCGTCCGGCAGTGGTAAAAGCTGTGAAAAAGCCTGATCCGATTGAGGAAGCCGAAAAATTCCTCAAAGACGTCAGCGGGAAAATGGGCGTGACCATTGAAATTGAAACATTAAGGGACGGAAAAAATGTTCAATTTATCCTATCCGGTGAAAAGATTGCTCTTTTAATCGGAAAAAGAGGACAAACGCTCAATTCCCTCCAGTATTTGACACAGCTGGTTATTAACCGATATGCCGAGCAGTACTTAAATGTGGTGCTCGATGCAGAGGATTACCGGAAAAGACGCCAGGATACCCTGATTCAATTGGCTGATAGGCTTGCTCAAAAAGCTTTGAAGACGGGAAAAGAAATTGCGCTGGAACCTATGCCTTCATATGAACGCAAAGTGATCCATACCGCCCTCGTAAATAATAAGCGAATCAAGACGTATTCTGATGGCAATGACCCTCATCGTCATATCGTCATTGCACCAGCCAGAACAAGATAGCAGGAAGATTAGAAAAAATCCCAGTCCATTTACGGATTGGGATTTTTTTGCGCATTTTGTTATCCCTCCGCAAATTATTAAATCTCAAATGGTTTTATTGTTATTCACATGTGGATAAGTTAGAATAGAGCATATTAATTATGAGACGTGTGGATATTTTTTTACTGGCTGTATTTAAGCGGGCTGTTGATAAGTTCATGCTGACGGTTCATGCTGACTGATGGACAAGCCGGAACTGCGGGCTGATATGCTTTTCTAAAAAAAAGCCATGTGATATTCTATTAATTTGGGGAATCGATATTATTATTTCTAAAGATAGTAAAACATTCCTTAAACTTGGATTACTGTCAGCTCCAGGCGTCATCGGCTCTCGGGTATAAGCCAATCCGTCTAAAAGGTTAAAGAACAGCCTTTCAGCTTGTCTTATGCTTGTCGCCGACAAGCGGGCGCCTTCCGCTTTTCTTTATATAGATCGATATAACAGGAAAAAGAGAGGTGAATGAATTGGAATTTGATACAATAGCCGCGATATCTACTCCGATGGGAGAAGGAGCCATTGCCATTGTCCGCCTGAGCGGTGACCAGGCTTTTGAAATTGCAGACCGGCTGTTCAGAGGAGTGGGAGGCAAGCGTCTAAAGGATGTTGCTTCCCATACCATTCATTATGGGCATATTATGGACCCCAAAACCGGACAGATTGCTGAGGAAGTAATGGTTTCGGCCATGAAGGGACCGAAGACTTTTACTAAAGAAGATGTCATTGAAATCAACTGCCATGGGGGACTGGTTTCCGTAAACCGCGTGCTGCAGCTTTTGCTGAATAATGGTGCACGCCTGGCAGAGCCGGGGGAATTTACAAAGCGCGCCTTCTTGAACGGGCGAATTGATTTATCCCAGGCAGAAGCAGTTATGGATTTAATCCGTGCCAAGACAGACCGGGCTATGAACATGGCACTTGGCCAGATGGAAGGAAGGCTGTCAAAGCTTATTCAGAAGCTTCGGCAGGAAATTCTGGAGATTCTTGCCCATGTAGAAGTCAATATTGACTATCCGGAATACGATGATGTCGAGGAAATGACCCATCATATGCTGATGGAGAAGGCTTCTTATGTAAAGAAGGAAATCGAAAAGCTTCTTCAGACCTCACAGCAGGGGAAAATACTGCGTGAAGGACTTTCAACGGTCATCGTCGGGCGTCCAAACGTTGGAAAATCTTCCTTATTGAATAGCCTTGTCCATGAGAATAAGGCGATTGTGACAGATATTCCGGGCACCACCCGTGATGTCATCGAAGAATACGTGAATGTAAGAGGAGTGCCTCTCCGCCTGGTTGATACAGCCGGCATTCGCGAAACGGAAGATATAGTAGAACGGATCGGTGTTGAAAAATCAAGGCAGGTATTAAAGGAAGCAGATTTGATTTTGCTTGTGCTCAATTACTCGGATGAATTGACGTCTGAGGATGAAAATATTTTTAAAGCGGTTGAAGGCATGGATGTTATTGTGATTGTCAATAAAACCGATCTTGACCAAAAAATCGACATGAGTCGCGTCCGTGAGCTTTCCAAACATCATAAACTGGTTACGACCTCTTTATTGGAGGATCAGGGAGTCGACGATCTTGAGGAGGCTATTGCTTCTCTATTCTTTGCAGGCTCCATCGAAGCCGGGGATATGACATATGTATCCAATACCCGCCATATTGCCCTATTGAACCAGGCGCAAAATGCCATTGACGAAGCGATGCAGGGTGTTGAGATGGGAACCCCGATTGACATTGTGCAAATTGATTTGACAAGAACATGGGAGCTGCTTGGTGAAATTATTGGCGACAGCGTCCATGAAAGTTTGATCGACCAGTTATTCTCGCAGTTCTGTTTAGGGAAATAGATGATTTAAGCAGGCTGTGTCAGCTGACGCAGCTGAAATGGATTTTTAACTTTTGCAATCGGCCGGCTCAGCCCCTGGTTTTTCAAAAGCTTGTGCCTGTGCTTGCCTGATTGCAGCAAAGGAGGCCGCATCATGACATATGAAGCTGGAAGTTATGATGTCATAGTAGTCGGTGCCGGACACGCGGGTGTGGAAGCAGGCCTTGCTTCGGCCCGTCTCGGCGCAAAGACATTAATGATTACAATCAACCTGGATATGGTAGCCTTTATGCCCTGCAACCCCTCAGTAGGAGGCCCTGCAAAAGGGATTGTGGTAAGGGAAATCGACGCACTTGGCGGAGAAATGGGCAAGAACATTGATAAAACCCATATTCAGATGCGCATGCTCAATACAGGAAAAGGCCCTGCAGTACGTGCTTTAAGAGCTCAGGCCGATAAGTTCACGTATCAGCATGAAATGAAAAAAACGCTGGAAAATGAACCAAATCTGACGTTAATTCAGGGAATGGTTGAACGGCTGATTGTTGAAGATGGAGAATGCAGGGGCGTCGTCACCCAGACAGGTGCCGTTTATCATTCAAAAGCGGTAGTTATTACAACAGGAACCTTCTTAAGAGGGGAAATCATCCTCGGTGAGCTGAAGTACTCAAGCGGTCCTAATAACCAGCAGCCATCCATTAAGCTTTCAGAGCATTTGCAGGAGCTCGGCTTTGATCTGGTCCGTTTTAAAACAGGAACACCGCCGCGCGTCAATAGCCACTCCATTGATTACAGCAAAACGGAAATCCAGCCTGGCGATGATGTGCCAAGAGCTTTTTCCTATGAAACCACAAAGTATATTACAGATCAGCTTCCTTGCTGGCTTACGTATACCAATGAAGAAACGCATACTTTAATCGACAATAATCTTCATCGCTCGCCAATGTATTCCGGTATGATCAAAGGGACAGGACCGCGCTATTGCCCGTCGATTGAGGATAAAGTTGTCCGTTTTAATGATAAGCCGCGCCATCAGATCTTCCTCGAGCCTGAAGGCCGCAATACACAGGAAGTGTATGTGCAGGGGCTTTCAACAAGCTTGCCTGAGGATGTGCAGCAGAAGATTCTCAGAACCATTCCTGGACTTGAAAATGTACAGATGATGCGTGCCGGCTATGCGATTGAATATGATTCCATCGTACCAACGCAATTATGGCCGACACTTGAAACCAAGAAGGTGAAAAATCTTTATACTGCCGGCCAGATAAACGGAACATCCGGCTATGAAGAAGCTGCCGGCCAGGGGCTAATGGCAGGCATGAATGCCGGATTAAAATCGCTGGATAAAGAAGAAGTCATATTAAGCCGTTCAGATGCTTATATTGGCGTCCTGATTGATGACCTTGTGACCAAAGGCACGAACGAGCCTTACCGTCTATTGACTTCAAGAGCGGAATATCGCCTGCTGCTTCGCCATGATAATGCCGACCTGCGCCTAACAGAGCTTGGCCGCAAAGTAGGGCTGATCAGTGAAGAACGCTATGAAAAATTCCTGCTGAAAAAGCAGGCAATTGAAGAAGAGAAGGCACGTCTGCAGGGCATCATCATTAAGCCGTCTTCTGACGTGCAGGAGATGATCAAAAGCCAGGGCGGAAGCGAGCTGAAAGATGGCATCCGAGCATCAGATTTGCTGAAGCGTCCGGAAATGACGTATGAGCATATTCAGCAGGTAGTTCCAGCTGAGAGCACGCTTGATGAGGATGTAACCGAACAGGTAGAAATCCAGATCAAGTATGAAGGCTATATTGAAAAGTCACTTCAGCAGGTAGAGCGCCTGAAGAAGATGGAAAACAAAAAGATCCCTGAAAACATCGATTATGATGATATTAACGGACTGGCTTCCGAAGCAAGACAAAAGCTGAAGGAAGTAAGGCCGCTATCTCTCGCGCAGGCTTCACGGATTTCCGGTGTAAACCCTGCCGATATCTCTATTTTGCTTGTTTATTTAGAACAGGGCAGAATTGCACGAGTTTCAGCGGAGTAAAAGGGAAAATCCGATCATGTCTGAGAACCGAAAGGATTTATAAATGAATACCGAACAATTTACAGAAATGCTGGCGGCGAAGGGGATTGCCCTTTCGCCACAGCAATTGCAGCAATATGACACCTACTATTCCACACTGGTGGAATGGAATAAAAAAATGAATTTAACAGCCATCACGGAAAAGGAAGATGTTTATCTAAAGCATTTTTATGACTCGATAAGCGCTGCTTTTTACTTTGATTTCAACCAGCCGTTAAAGGTTTGTGATGTCGGTGCTGGGGCCGGTTTTCCAAGCATACCGATTAAAATTGCTTTTCCGGGTTTACATATTACGATCGTTGACTCTCTTAATAAGCGCATTGGATTTCTGGAACATTTGGCAAAGAAGCTGGAGCTTGATAATGTCCGCTTTATCCATGACCGTGCGGAAACCTTTGGCCAGAACAAAGAATACCGTGAGTCTTTTGATGTTGTGACAGCACGGGCTGTTGCCAGATTGTCCGTTTTAAGCGAGCTGTGTCTGCCTCTGGCAAAAACAGGCGGCACATTTGTGGCCATGAAGGGTGCAAGTGCAAAAGAAGAACTGGATGCCGGCAAAAAGGCCATCTCGGTTCTTGGCGGAAAACTCGTTGATTCCCACACGTTCACCTTGCCTGAAGAAGAGAGTGAGCGCAATATTTTAATCATTAAAAAAGAAAAGAGCACTCCTAAAAAGTACCCGCGAAAGCCGGGGACACCCAATAAAACACCAATTGAATAGGGTGCGCAATTTGCCATTGTATGACATAATGGTGTAAACTAATCGATTTTTCCAGATATTTATATTGCTCCTGTCCGGCAGGATTTGTCATGATGATAGAGAATATGTAATAGGGAGTTTCGTAAAGGTGGTGCAGGGTGATGAAGCATTCTTTCTCACGCTTTTTTGGCCTAGGCGAAAAGGGAGAACAAGTTACAGCGGAAAAACCAGCAGAAGAACAATTGGATATTGAAGACTTAAGCGACAGAGAAGAAGTTAAGAAGATACCTATTGATCAAATCGTCCCCAACCGTTTTCAGCCAAGAACGGTGTTTGATGATGAGAAGATAGAAGAGCTTTCTCGGACCATCCATACACATGGTATCATCCAGCCGATTGTCGTACGGGAATTTGAGGATGGCCAGTTTGAAATCATAGCAGGTGAACGCAGATACCGGGCCATGAAAAAACTGGGCTGGGAAGAAGCTCCGGCTATCGTAAAAAATCTAAGTGATACAGAAACGGCTTCAGTGGCTTTAATTGAAAACCTTCAAAGGGAAGAACTGTCTCCGATTGAAGAAGCTGTTGCCTACGGAAAGCTTTTAGAACTGCATAATCTGACACAGGAAGCATTGGCACAGCGCCTTGGAAAAGGACAGTCAACCGTTGCAAACAAGCTTCGGCTGCTGAAATTGCCTCAGCCTGTCCAGGATGCGTTATTAAACAAATCAATCACAGAGCGGCATGCCCGTTCGCTCATCCCGCTGAAGGACCCGGAGAAGCAGGTCGCCCTGCTTCAGGAGATAGTGGAGAAGAATCTGAATGTGAAGCAGACAGAAGACAGGGTTGTCAAGATTCTCGAACAGAAAAATCCAAAGCCGAAGCCGAAGCGAAAGGCGTTCAGCAAGGATATGAGAATTGCGGTCAATACGATCCGCCAATCATTATCCATGGTTTCTGACAGCGGCATTAATCTTGATTCGGAAGAAGAAGAATTTGATGAATTTTATCAAATTACGATTAAGATTCCTAAAAAGAAATAATTTTTAACGCGAGAGATAAAGCGGGGACTCCCTGTTTTGTTTTTCGCGTTTTTTTTAGGACGATAAAAAGACTATTAGAATCTTCTTATTTTTTACAAAAAAATTATTCTATCCTGTTTTTCGTGATAAAATAGACTACGTGATTTAACCATACTAATAAATTCGAAGATAGATAGATCGTAATACTGATAGATGAAAGCAGGTGTAACCGTGGGCAAGATTATAGCCGTTGCGAACCAGAAAGGCGGAGTCGGCAAAACGACCACTTCCGTCAATCTTGGCGCATGCCTGGCATACATAGGCAAGAAAGTGCTGCTGGTCGACATTGATCCGCAGGGGAACGCCACAAGCGGAATTGGCATTGAAAAAGCTGATGTCGATCATTGCATCTATGACGTTCTCGTTGATGATGTGGAAGCATCAAAGGTTATAAAATCAACTTCGGTAGAGAATTTATACGCAATCCCGGCAACCATTCAGCTGGCAGGTGCAGAAATTGAACTGGTGCCGACCATCTCGCGGGAAGTAAGATTAAAGAGGGCTCTTGAAGAAGTAAAGGCAAACTTTGACTATGTTATTATCGACTGTCCCCCTTCTCTAGGATTACTGACAATTAACTCGCTGACCGCTTCGGATGCCGTCATCATACCAGTGCAATGTGAATACTATGCGCTTGAGGGTCTGAGTCAGCTTCTGAATACGGTCCGCCTTGTGCAGAAGCATCTGAATCATGATTTGAAAATCGAAGGCGTACTGCTGACGATGCTTGATGCCCGTACAAATCTTGGCATTCAGGTCATTGAAGAAGTGAAAAAGTATTTTCAGGATAAAGTATATAAAACAATCATTCCCCGCAATGTGCGGCTGGGAGAGGCTCCAAGCCATGGAGAACCTATCATTACTTATGATCCGAAGTCACGCGGAGCTGAAGTATATTTAGAACTGGCAAAGGAAGTGGTTTCAAATGGCTAAAGGTTTAGGAAAAGGTCTGAATGCTTTTTTCAATAATATTGAAACCGAAAAAGAAGAAACCGTGCAGGAAGTCAAAATAAAGGACATCCGTCCAAACCCTTATCAGCCGCGCAAAGTGTTTGAAAAGGAAGCCATCGAGGAATTGAAGCAGTCCATCCTTGAACACGGAATTCTGCAGCCGATCATTGTCCGCAAAAGCATAAAAGGCTATGAAATTGTAGTTGGAGAACGCCGCTACCGGGCAGCAAAAGAAGCAAATCTTGAAAGAGTTCCTGTTGTCATACGGGAATTGAATGAACAGCAGATGATGGAGCTTGCTGTTCTTGAGAATCTGCAGCGTGAAGACTTAACTCCGATTGAAGAAGCGGCTGCATACCAGCTGTTAATGGAGAAGCTCAAGGTGACACAAGAGGAGCTGGCCAAGCGCCTGGGAAAAAGCAGGCCGCATATTGCCAACCATATTCGCCTGCTTTCCCTTCCTCCTAAAATTCAGGGTTTGATTTCTGACGGGAAAATCTCCATGGGTCATGGCAGAGCACTATTGGGGCTGCGTAAAAAGGAGAAACTGCAGGCGCTCGTTGAAAAAACAGTTAAAGACGGCTTAAATGTCCGTCAGCTTGAACAGCTGATTCAGCAGCTGAATGATGTTTCACGTGAAACGAAAAAGCCAAATGCCCCAAAAGATATTTTTATTAAGGAACGCGAATCCACCCTCCGAGAAAGATTCGGAACTACGGTCCATATTAAACAGTCCAAAAACAAAGGGAAAATAGAAATTGAATTTTTCTCAAAAGAAGATTTGGAACGCATTATGGAACTTTTAGAAACCAATTCGTAAGCCATCTTAATGATGGTTTATTTTTTTACAGTACTCTATAAAAAAAGATTATAGGTCAGTACCTTTCGTGGTAATTTTAATAGAAAATAATTCGCATTGCGAAATAATAAGGTGAAGAATATGTTTTTGCTAGGTACGCTTGTGAATGGATTATTGATTATTATAGGAACACTGCTGGGAAAATTGCTTCATCGGATTCCTGAGAGTATGAAGGGCACGGTGATGCATGCGATCGGCCTTGCTGTCATGGTGCTTGGCCTGCAAATGGGTCTTAAGAGCGAAAACTTCCTGGTTGTGATTTTAAGTCTTGTGTTCGGAGCAGTTATCGGGGAATACTTTGCTCTCGAAGATAAGCTGAACAAACTTGGCGATTGGCTCGAAAGAAAAATCGGTTCAAAAAAAGGCCAAGGCAGCATTTCGCAGGGATTCGTAACAGCTACGCTTATCTTTGTCATTGGAGCTATGGCCATTATAGGCGCACTCGACAGCGGCATCCGTGGCGACCACTCGGTTCTTTATACCAAATCGATTATTGACGGCTTCACCTCCCTTATTTTAACGACTACATTAGGGATTGGTGTGCTCTTTTCAGCTTTTCCGGTCATGCTTTATGAAGGACTCATTGCCCTTTTTGCCACCCAAATCGACCGGTTTGTCCCCCAGCTTCTTATGGACAGCTTTATCAAGGAAATGACCGCAACAGGCGGAATCATGATCTTTGCGATTGGTCTAAATCTGACAGGAATTACAAAGATCAGGGTTGCGAACCTGCTTCCTGGAATTGTGGTTACGGGGATTATTGTGTCGGTTGTTTATTTTTATGGGATTTATTTTTAGGTGGTGGGGTTTTCGTTGCTGGTGCGGTGGTGTGAAGCATGTCCACCGGAATTATTGTGCTTGCGGGGCCTGTGAATTTTCTAAACAATTTGGGTGCAGCGCATAAACTATTGAAATTGACGCGAAAGCCGGCTGCAGCAGCGCATAAAATAGGAATAACAGTGCAAAAAGACATGTTTACCGCACATATCCCTGATAAAAGCGCAAAAGCATCTTCATACAGCACATAAACTTATCGAATTAGAGCGGAACCCTTTCAGAAAAGCGCAAAAAAATTTGCCAACAGCGCAATCCTCCTCCCATCCCCCAGCTAACCAAAAAATCCGCAGGCCCAATTCCCCTGCGGATTTCCTATTCATTAAGGTGTTTGTTCACGATTCAGTTCCCATTTGAATGCAGGCCATGCTGGCGCTGTCTGGTGGGTCAGGCTTGCTTCATAGATGCCGCCCGCGATGGTTTTGGCCATTTTGAGGACGAGGTTGAGTCTTGTGTTCTGGAGGACAAAGAATTCCATAAATCCGCTGACGTTGACGATGCCGGTTATGTGCATGTCCCCTACTTCCGGCAGGTCTTTATTGACTCCGGCGCCAGGCTTGACGGGCCCGTCTCCGATTTGGATGACTCCGACGCTTTTTAAGCGGCCCAGGCAGGCGTCGATCCCGATGATAAAGGGATTAAAATGCTTTTTTTTGATTTCGTTCAGTTTTTCTTCCAGGTTTACGGCATGTATCGGGTCCTCCAGTGTTCCGTATACATGGAATGATGAAATGGATTTTTCCTCGAGGAGTGTGCCGACCAGCGGACCTAATGAATCGCCTGTAGAGCGGTCTGTGCCAATGCAGACAAAAACGATGGGACGGCAGCTGATGCCTGTAGGCAGAATATTCTTCAGTTCAGCAGCCAATTTTTCAGCAGAGTTTGTTTCTTCATGCGAGATTCTGGCAGAAGCCCCGCCTTTTTTGTCAAACAAGTTTGGTTTGAAGTTCATATAGGTCCACTCCCTCTTTATTCCTTGCCATGCCCGAAATACAAGTATTTATACGTTTTTAACAGTATACGGAAATTTTGTGTAATCTATACATACCTGTATTATTTAATCGTTAAACAATCGGGTTTTAAACTGTAAAATCATGAGAAAAATTGATAAAATTATTTTGTTTTACAGAGGGATTCGCACTGAGAGGCAAGATGCAGTATAATTTCATACAAGCCAAAGAAGAGGGTGCTGTACTTCTTATTTTCACTAAAGTAAAGCAGGTGAAACCATGAGTCCTATTGAAAAATTGATTCACAGTATGATAGATAAGATTTCTAACGAAAAAGCATGGATAACCATCGGGGAAGGCATCTTTAAAATTATTGCGATTCTGATCGTTACGGGAATCCTGATCAGGATTGGCAAGCTGGCTATCCGCAATATATTTAAAGTGAGGACGCCGTCAAGGCTCCGAATTTCAGAGCGCAGGGAAGCTACCCTCCTGAAGCTGCTTGAGAATATGCTTACGTATGTGGTATTTTTCGTTGCAGCAATCATGATATTATCGGTGCTGACGATTGATGTAAAAGCTCTTTTGGCCGGTGCTGGAATCGTCGGGCTGGCTGTTGGGTTTGGGGCACAAAGTCTTGTAAAGGACATCATCACCGGGTTTTTCATCATTTTTGAAGATCAGTTCTCGGTGGGGGATTATATCCGGATTGATCAATTTGAAGGAACGGTAGAAGAAATCGGATTGAGGACGACAAAGATTAAAAACTGGACAGGTGAAGTTCATATCCTTCCGAACGGAAGCATTATGCAGGTCACTAATTTTTCCATAAATAATAGCGTTGCCTTTGTGGATGTCAGCATTGCTTATGAAGGCGATATTGTGAAAGCTGAAAGAGTTCTTCAGGAATTATTCGAAAAGCTGCCGGAAAAATATGAGGATATGGTTAAGCCGCCGGAGATTCTCGGCATCCAAAATCTGGCTGCTTCTGATGTGGTGCTGCGTGTGGTTTCAGAGACACTGCCAATGAGGCACTTTTATATTGCACGGCAGCTGAGGAAAGAAATTAAGCTTTGTTTAGATGAGCATGGCATTGAAATTCCGTTCCCGCGTCTTGTTATGTATACGCGGAATGATCAGGCACAGGAAAATCCTAAACTGAATGCGGAGGGATAAACATGGAGCAAAAGGAATTTGATTTACACGATGTGGTGGAAATGAAAAAGCCTCATCCATGCGGGGTCAACAAATGGAAAATCATCCGAATGGGAGCAGATATCCGCATTAAGTGCGAAGGCTGCGGCCACAGCGTGATGATTCCAAGAAGGGAATTCGCCCGCAAAATGAAGAAAATTCTTGTTAAGCATGAGGGATAAAAAGATAAATACGGGGAGATGAGGGTTTTGGCGGATGCATTCAAGTCAGCCTGTCCCCTTAACTGCTGGGACAGCTGCGGCTTTCATGTAACAGTTGAAGACGGTAAGGTGACAAAGGTAGATGGAGATCACGACCATCCTATAACAAAGGGGAAGATTTGCGGCCGCGGCAGAATGCTTGAAAGCAGGACCAATTCTCCGGAGCGCCTGCTTCATCCGCTGAAGAAGGTGGATGGAGAATTTGTGCGGATTTCATGGGAACAGGCTTTGCACGATATTTCCCTGAAAATGAAAGAGCTAAAAGAAACGGCTGGCACCACTTCGGTCCTGCACAGCCATGATTATGCCAATGGAGGCTTGCTGACGAACTTGGGTCAGCGCTTTTTTAACTGTTATGGCGGAGTGACTGAGCTGACGGGATCCATCTGCTGGGGAGCCGGAATCGAGGCTCAGAGCTGGGATTTCGGAGATGCATATAGCCACGGTCCTGAAGATATTTTAAACAGCAAACATATGGTTGTCTGGGGGAGAAATGTTGCGCGCACCAATATGCACCTGTATCAAAAGCTGCAGGAAGCAAAGAAACAAGGTGCCAAACTGTATGTGATTGATCCAATTTTTAATGCGACCGCTAAAATGGCGGACCGCTATTTTTCCATCAAGCCGGGGATGGATGGCTGGCTTGCGGCCGGCATCATGAAGGAAATGATCCGTCTGGGTTTAGAAGATAGAAGTTTCATAGATAAGTATTCTATTGGTTTTGAAGATCTGAATGAACTGCTGAGCAGTGTGACACTTGAGGAAGTGGCAGAGAAAACGGAAGTGCCTGCAGAGGTGATGACCGAGCTTGCGATAGTGTATGGGGACCGTCCTGTTTCCACTTTCTTCGGACTTGGCATGCAGCGCTATGAAAACGGCGGGAACACGATCCGGCTGATGGATGCTTTAATTGCCGTGAGTGGAAATATCGGCATTCCGGGCGGAGGCGCAAACTATGCCAACAGGCAGGTTGGGCAAAGCTTTGATGGGGATGCCCTCACCCTCCCTGAACGGAAAATGGCTTTCAGGCAATTTACGATGATGCGGCAGGCAGAGGGGATTTTAACAGCAAAAGATCCTGAGATAAACATGATCTTTGTCACGTGCGGAAATCCTTTAACACAGGTTCCTGACTCATCACGGGTCCGCGAGGCTTTTGCCTCTGTTGAGACTGTTGTCGTGATGGAGCAATTTATGACAGATACGGCCAAAATGGCTGATTATGTGCTTCCGGTTGCCACAGTCTTTGAACAGGAAGATGTTTATTACTCTTCCATGTACCATCACTATGTCAATCATGGTCCAAAGCTGGTTGAACCGCCAGGAGAAGCAAAGCCTGACTTATGGGTATGGACTGAGCTTGCCAAGCGTCTTGGATTCGAAGCCGATTTCGATTTTACAAGAGAAGAGTTTATCAGCATGGGCCTCGGTTCGCTTAAAGAGCATGGCATCACATTGGATAGCATAAGAGTTTCCCATCATAAGGAGCTCCCGATTGATATGGTGCCCTGGGCAGACCGTCAGTTCAAAACGCCAAGCGGCAAGTATGAATTCACCTCTGCTGAGGCGTTCCGAAAGGGTTCCGAAAGCAGGCTGACACTCGCTCTTCCTCGGGAATCCAAGTGGACGGACCAGGAGCGTGCCAATCAGTTTCCTTATACATTGCTGACGATTCATCCGCTTCGATCTAATCACTCGCAGCATTATCACCTTTTAAAGCCCGAGCCAAAGGCAAAGGTGGAAATTGCCGGCAATATTGCTGAGAAGCTTGGCCTGCAGGAGAACGATTATGTCAAAGTGTGGAATGAGCGGGGGGAAATGAAGGGCTTTGTCCATATAATGAAAAAAGCCCATCCGGATACTATCAATATTGATGAAGGCATTTGGGCAAAATTCGGCGGTCCCGTCAATAATCTTACTTCCAGCCGCGAATCGGACAATGGCCTTGGAAGCACTTTGTACGACTGCCTTGTTAATATTGAGAAAATATAAAGTTGGGTGACAGGCTCCTATGCCAGTTCAGCAAAGTGGTATAGGGGACTGTCACCTTTTCTTTACATTTCTCCGGCAACTATCTATAATTGTTAGAGGCTTGTTTAAATGTGAAACAATCGTATTTTTTTATAGATGAAATTAGATTGAGGAGTGACTTGGATGGCTTTAACAGCTGGTATTGTAGGTTTGCCGAACGTCGGAAAGTCTACGTTGTTTAATGCAATTACCCAGGCAGGAGCGGAATCTGCGAACTATCCGTTCTGTACAATTGATCCGAATGTGGGAATTGTTGAAGTGCCTGACCAACGTTTGAATAAATTAACTGAATTGGTTCAGCCGAAAAAGACTGTGCCAACGGCTTTTGAATTTACGGATATTGCAGGCATTGTAAAAGGTGCGAGCAAAGGGGAAGGTCTTGGGAATAAATTCCTTTCTCATATCCGTGAAGTAGATGCCATCTGCCAGGTTGTCCGCTGTTTTGCGGATGACAATATTACACACGTTGCAGGGAAAGTTGATCCAATCGACGATATTGAAGTCATCAACCTGGAATTGATTCTGGCTGACCTTGAATCGGTTGAAAAGCGAATCGGCCGCGTGAGCAAGCTGGCAAAGCAGAAAGATAAAGATTCTGTGTTTGAACTTGAGATCCTGGAAAAATTAAAAGAAGCGTTTGAAGCAGATAAACCGGCGCGTACAGTTGAGTTTACAGAGGAACAAATGAAGCTTGTAAAAGGTCTTCATCTGCTGACAATTAAACCTGTGCTTTATGTGGCGAACGTAAGCGAAGATGATGTAGCTGATCCTTCTTCAAACGAATATGTGCAGCAGGTTAAAGAATTTGCCGCAAAGGATAATGCGGAAGTAATTGTAATCTGTGCAAAAATTGAATCTGAAATTGCGGAGCTTGATGGGGAAGAAAAAGAAATGTTCCTTCAGGAGCTTGGCATCGAAGAATCCGGTCTTGATCAGCTGATTAGAGCAGCCTACAATCTTCTTGGACTGGCAACTTACTTCACTGCCGGCGTACAGGAAGTCCGCGCCTGGACATTCCGCAAAGGGATGAAGGCTCCTCAATGTGCGGGAGTTATCCACTCAGACTTTGAAAAAGGCTTTATCCGTGCAGAAACAGTTTCCTATGACGACCTAGTCGCTGCAGGCAACATGACAGCTGCCAAAGAAGCAGGAAAAGTCCGTCTCGAAGGAAAAGAATATATTGTTAAAGACGGAGATGTCATGCACTTCCGTTTTAACGTTTAATTTACTGAGAACCTCTATTTAGGGGTTCTTTTTTAGTATGCAGGCGTTAGGAAGCTGATTTCTGGCGGAGTGACTGATATATGAAATAAGTGGCCGATAAGCCTGGGAGTTTGACCGATATATTTTCAAAGTATCCGATAAAAATGAAATCTGACCGAAAAGCTGATGAAAGTGACCGGTATAGAAGGCAACTGAAAAACATCATCATTCCAGACCAGCATAAATACAGAACTCACACAAAATAATCTTCTATCTGCCAATTAACTCTAGTGTTATTGCTTTTGCATAATTAATGTGCTATAATTTCAACTTGTGAGTAATGAATATATTGCTCCTTGCCCTTTTGAAGGGCCGTTAGACCAAAAGGAGGTGAAAGTGATGAGAAAGTACGAAGTTATGTACATCATCCGCCCAAACATTGAAGATGAGGCTAAAAAAGCCCTAGTTGAGCGTTTCAACACAATCTTAACTGACAATGGTGCGGAGGTTTCTGAATCAAAGGATTGGGGTAAGCGTCGCCTTGCATACGAAATCAATGATTTCCGCGATGGCTACTACCAGCTAATGAACGTTAGTGCTGAAGCAAAAGCAGTTGACGAGTTCACTCGTTTAGCTAAAATCAGCGAAGACATCATCCGTTACATCGTTGTTAAAGACGAAAAATAATAGATAAAGCCATTTTTACCGAGAGGAGTTGATTCTGATGATGAACCGTGTTGTTCTTGTCGGACGTTTGACAAAGGATCCTGATTTGCGGTATACCCCGAACGGAGTTCCTGTCGCTTCATTCACTCTTGCCGTGAATCGTACTTTTACGAATCAGCAAGGTGAGCGGGAGGCAGACTTTATCAACTGTGTGGTATGGAGAAAGCCAGCTGAAAACGTAGCAAACTTCCTTAAAAAAGGAAGTCTTGCAGGTGTAGATGGCCGGATTCAGTCCCGCAGCTATGAAGGCCAGGATGGAAAGCGCGTTTACGTGACAGAAGTTCAGGCTGAGAGTGTGCAATTCCTTGAGCCGAAGAATAGTTCTGGCGGCCAGGGCGGCAATCCGAATTACGGCGGTCCAAGAGATCAGGATTTCCCATTTGGAAATAACAGCAATCAGAATCAACGCCAGGATAATCGTAATCAGGGCGGCTATACTCGCGTGGATCAGGACCCATTCGCAAATGACGGCCAAATCGACATTTCCGATGACGACCTGCCATTCTAATAGTGCCCGATTATGAACGGAAATATATAATCAAAAAGCTAAAGGAGGTAACTGACCATGGCTGGAGGACGCAGAGGAGGACGTGCTAAACGTCGTAAGGTTTGCTTTTTCACTGCAAACGGAATCACTCACATCGACTACAAAGATGTGGATCTTCTAAAAAAATTCATCTCTGAGCGCGGTAAGATTTTACCACGTCGTGTAACTGGCACTAACGCTAAATACCAACGTAAATTAACGATTGCTATTAAGCGTGCGCGCCAAATGGCATTACTGCCATACGTTTCAGGTGAATAATAAATATGAAAAGACGCTGGTATCCGGCGTCTTTTTTATTATGCTTTCTTCTTTAGTGCAGGATTGTATTAAAGTGAAAACTTGATAAAAAGCCCGGCATTCCCTCTTCCGAAATCGCGAAGGTTGAACCTGCATTTAATACTAGCTACAATAGACTTTATGAGTTGTCTTATTTGGAATGGTTCAAAAAGCAGGGAAAAGGAGTTCCCCCTTTTTGGATACACAGTTTGAGGGGTGTATCAATGAATAATGTACATAAATTAACAGAGGGTGCAGTGCTTCTGGCTGTTTTTGCAGTGCTTCTTCTGATTTCGCTCTACGTGCCGTTTCTCGGTACCCTTTCGGTTTTCTTCCTGGCTCTTCCGTTTATTATGTTTGCAGCAAAAAATAACCGGATGTATGCGATCGTATTTCTGACGGGAGGCGTCCTGCTTTCTCTGATAATCGGTTCATTTATGGCGCTTCCGCTTGTGCTGCCATTTGGGCTGACCGGGACAGTAATCGGCATTTTTATCAGTGAAAACAAAGGACGGTTGCCTTCCTTTATTGCGGGCACCCTGGTATTCCTTGCATCGCTGCTGATCCTGTATGCGGCCGCAGTTGCTCTTTTTAATGTGAATATTATTCAAGAAGGCATCAATATGATGGAGGAGTCCATCCAAATTTCAGAAGGAGTGCTTGAAGGCTTTGGGCAGAACGCGGATAAAGCAGTCGAGCAATTTACAGAAGGCCTGAAAATGATTGAGACGCTGACGCCAAGCTTATTCGTCATGACATCGGTCATTTCCGTTTGTGTCATCCAGCTTGTCTCCTTTCCTATTGCCAAAAGATTCGGTATTCAGGTTGAAAGCTGGAAGCCTTTCAGGGAAATGAGCCTGCCGAAAAGCATATTATGGTACTATCTCATTACCATTATAGTTTCTTTCCTTTTTAATCCGTCAGAAGGAAGCTACTGGTTTATGGCGCTTGTAAATATTGCATTCATTCTGCAGATTTTCATGGTCATTCAAGGCCTGTCCCTGATTTTCTTTTTCAGCCATTTAAAGGGTTGGCCGAAAGCTGTGCCTGTCCTGGCAGCTGTATTTACATTTCTTATGCCATTTCTCCTTTATATTGTGAGGATATTAGGTATAATTGACTTAGGATTCGATTTAAGACAAAGATTAGGAAAAAAGTGATGAACAACACTACTGTTTAGGAGCTGAAAACATGCCTTCGTATTTAGAAAAGCGGTCCATACGCTATCCGATTTTTGGATTGATGGGCATAACAGTGGTGCTTCTCGGTATATTGGCGTACTACAATTGGCTTTTTGCACTAATTGGGCTGTTTCTGGCCATCCTTCCTTTCTACTATCTTTTTCAGCTGAATCAGAAGCATCGGAAGGAGACGGAAGAATACATCTCGACCCTTTCCTACAGGGTGAAAAAAGTCGGCGAAGAAGCTCTGATGGAAATGCCGATCGGGATCATGCTCATTAATGATGATTATTACATTGAATGGACCAATCCCTTTTTAGCATCCTGCTTCGATGAAGATACGCTAGTCGGAAGATCGCTTTATGATGTCGCGGATTCGCTTGTTCCGCTGATCAAACAAGAAGTGGAAACCGAAATCATTACCCTTCATGACCGCAAATTCCGGGTGATCCATAAACCGGAAGAGCGCCTATTATACTTTTTTGATGTCACGGAACAGACCGAAATTGAAAAAATGTATCAGGAAGAACGGACGGTTATCGCCATTATTTTCCTTGATAATTATGATGAGCTGACTCAGGGGATGGATGACCAGACAAAAAGCAGCCTCAATAGCCTGGTGACCCAGATATTGAATAAATGGGCACAAGACAATGGGGTCTTCTTGAAGAGAGTCTCGTCTGAGCGGTTTATCGCCGTATTTAATGAACATATTCTGCAGCTTCTGGAAAAAGGGAAGTTCACTATTCTCGATGATGTCCGGGAAACCACTTCCAAGCAGAACGTTCCATTAACGTTAAGCGTGGGCGTCGGAACAGGGGTTTCTTCCCTTCCTGAGCTCGGTTCACTGGCCCAGTCCAGCTTAGACCTGGCATTAGGCCGCGGCGGAGACCAGGTGGCCATCAAACAGACAAACGGGAAGGTTAAATTCTTCGGGGGGAAAACCAATCCTGTTGAAAAAAGAACACGGGTCCGTGCACGCGTGATTTCCCATGCGCTGAAGGAATTGATTTCCGAAAGCGATAAAGTGATTATCATGGGCCACAAAAGCCCGGATATGGATGCGATTGGAGCGGCCATCGGGATTCAGAAAGTGGCGCGCCTGAATCAGCGTGAAGGCTACGTGGTTGTGAATTTCAATGAACTCGATACAGGCGTCAGAAGAATGATGAAGGAAATTGAAAAGAATGAAGAGCTCTTTTCTAAATTCATTACCCCGGAACAGGCGATGGAAATTGCAACAGACGATACCCTGCTCGTGGTCGTTGACACCCACAAGCCATCCATGGTGATTGAGGAAAAGCTGCTTCATAAAATTGAACATGTTGTCGTCATCGACCATCACCGCCGCGCTGAAGAGTTCATTCATAATCCTCTGCTGGTTTATATGGAGCCATATGCCTCCTCCACAGCAGAACTTGTGACAGAGCTTCTGGAGTATCAGCCGAAAAACGGCAGAATTGAAATGCTGGAAGCAACGGCCCTGCTTGCCGGGATTATTGTCGATACGAAGAGTTTTTCACTGCGGACAGGATCCAGGACGTTCGATGCGGCTTCCTATCTGCGCGGACAGGGTGCAGATACCGTGCTCGTCCAAAAGTTCTTAAAAGAGGATGTAGATACCTACATCAAGCGGGCTAAGCTGATTGAAACCGTTCAATTTTACAGAGAAGGAATTGCGATTGCAAAGGGACAGCCGGATCAGATATTTGACCAGGTTCTGATTGCCCAGACAGCAGATACCCTGCTGACGATGGATGGTGTGGTTGCTTCATTTGTCATTTCAAACCGCTCTGAAAACATGATAGGGGTCAGCGCACGTTCCCTCGGGGATATCAATGTCCAGGTGATCATGGAGAACCTTGAAGGCGGCGGACACTTAACTAACGCTGCCACGCAGCTTCATGATGCAACACTTGATGATGTTGAGGTCCGATTAAAAGAGGCTATAGATGAATACTTTGAAGGGAGAAAAAAAGAATGAAAGTAATCTTTTTAAAAGACGTTAAAGGCAAGGGCAAAAAAGGCGAAGTGAAAAATGTAGCAGATGGCTATGCACATAACTTTTTAATTAAGCAAGGGCTTGCTGTCGAAGCAAACCAGGCGAATGTCAGCAGCCTGAACGCCCAAAAGAAAAAAGAAACTAAACTTGCAGAAGAAGAATTGGCTGATGCAAAAAAACTAAAAGAAACACTTGAAAAGCTGACGGTTGAATTTACAGCAAAATCAGGTGAAGGCGGCCGCCTTTTCGGCTCCATCACAAGCAAGCAAATTGCTGAAGAGCTTCATAAGAAGCACAGCATCAAAATCGACAAGCGCAAAATCGAAATGGAAGATGCGATCCGCACACTCGGATACACAAAGGTTCCAGTCAAGCTTCATACTGAAGTAACGGCAACATTAAACGTACATGTAAAAGAAGCTTAAAGTGAAACTTCAATTAGTTAGAATGCGATAAACTAATATTGGAAGTGGCTTTTGCCGATAAACATGTTAAAATAAAAGGGTTGATTAAAAATGTGATCAGTTTCGGCTGGTCACATTTTTTAAAGGGAAATTTAGAGGTTTTTATATAGATATAGTATGGCTTTATAGATAACTGTCCAGCTTCACAAGGAACGCTTCGACAGCATTATCATCATACGACTAAGAGCTTTAGCTTTTAGAAGGAGCGCCTACCCTCGTGTTCACAAGCCAAGGCAGCGAACGCCTTTCTGTGAGGCTTGTCTTGTGCTTGGCGGGGGTGACCAGGGCGCTTGTGCATTTCTTATTAGGAGGTTTAAACAGATGAGTGATTTATTTGCGGATCGGCTCCCGCCTCAAAATATTGAAGCGGAACAGGCAGTGCTTGGGGCAATCTTTCTTGAACCCTCCTCTCTTACACAAGCATCAGAGATTTTGATACCCGAGGACTTCTACCGTGCGGCACACCAGAAGATTTTCAATGTGATGCTGAAGCTGAGCGACCAGGGAAAAGCGGTCGACTTAGTGACCGTGACAGAAGAGCTCAGTGCAGCGAAACTGCTGGAGGATACCGGAGGGGTCAGCTATTTAAGTGAATTGGCCGGTTCTGTTCCAACAGCAGCGAATATCGAGTACTATGCAAAGATCGTTGAAGAAAAGTCACTGCTTCGCAGGCTGATCCGGACGGCGACGGGCATTGCCCAGGACGGCTATACACGTGAGGATGAAGTAGAAGTTCTGCTGGGAGAAGCTGAGAAAAATATCATGGAGGTCGCACAGCGCAAAAACGCAGGTGCCTTTCATAATATTAAGGATGTTCTGGTCCGGACCTACGATAATATTGAGGAAATGCATAACCGTAAAGGAGATATTACAGGGATTGCGACTGGATTCGCCGAGCTGGATCGCATGACTGCCGGCTTCCAGCGAAATGACCTCATCATCGTCGGTGCCCGCCCTTCCGTAGGTAAAACAGCCTTCGCCCTGAATATCGCGCAAAATGTGGCAACAAAAACCGGGGAAAACGTCGCGATCTTCAGCCTTGAGATGGGTGCCGAACAGCTTGTCATGCGTATTCTATGTGCAGAAGGAAATATAGATGCACAAAGGCTTCGTACTGGCTCCCTGACAGATGAGGACTGGGGAAAGCTGACCATGGCAATGGGAAGCCTATCAAATGCAGGAATTTTTATTGATGATACCCCTGGTGTCAGAATCACAGATATTCGCTCTAAGTGCCGCCGTTTAAAGCAGGAGCATGGGCTTGGCATGATTCTGATCGACTACCTGCAACTAATCCTGGGAAGTGGACGTTCTGGCGAAAACCGCCAGCAGGAAGTTTCTGAAATCTCACGTTCCCTTAAGCAATTGGCCCGTGAACTTCAGGTCCCTGTTATCGCACTGTCCCAGCTTTCCCGTGGTGTGGAACAGCGACAGGATAAGCGCCCGATGATGTCGGACATCCGTGAATCGGGAAGTATTGAGCAGGATGCCGATATCGTGGCATTCCTATACCGCGATGACTATTATGACAAAGAATCCGAAGATAAAAATATCATCGAAATCATTATCGCCAAGCAGCGTAACGGCCCGGTTGGAACCGTTCAGCTGGCATTCGTGAAAGAGTATAATAAATTCGTAAACTTAGAGAAACGTTTTGATGATTCCTTTGCGCCGCCTGGTGCATAAAGAGGGCCTGCATTTTGCATGTCCTCTTTTTTATTTGAATTTCTGATTTTCATATTTTCATGGTTTTACGAACATATTTTTATATTTTTATTAAAAATGTTCGTGTTTTATTGACTATCACACATCACCTTGATAAACTAAAGTGGTTGAAAAAAGTTACTTAATTAAAAATGATTTTATAGAATTTTAAAACCATGGGATTCCCGGAGGTGCTTTTTAATGTCATCAGTAGTAGTAGTTGGAACACAGTGGGGAGATGAAGGGAAAGGAAAAATTACAGACTTCCTTTCTGAAAATGCAGAAGTCATCGCACGCTACCAAGGCGGAAACAATGCAGGACATACAATTAAATTTAATGGTGAAACATACAAGCTTCATTTAATTCCATCTGGAATATTCTATAGCGATAAAATTTGCACGATCGGAAACGGAATGGTTGTCGATCCAAAAGCGCTTGTAAAGGAATTGGCGTATCTTCATGACAAGGGAGTTACAACAGACAACCTGCGCATCTCAAACCGCGCACATGTTATCCTTCCATATCACCTGAAGCTTGATGAAGTGGAAGAAGAACGCAAAGGCGCTAACAAGATTGGTACAACAAAAAAGGGTATCGGCCCTGCTTACATGGATAAAGCAGCACGCAACGGAATCCGCATCGCGGACCTTCTTGACCGTGAAGTGTTTGAAGAAAAGCTTGAGCGCAACCTTGAAGAAAAGAACCGCCTGCTTGAGCGCTTCTATGAAACAGAAGGATTCACCATCGAAGAAATCTTAGATGAATACTATGAGTATGGCCAGCAGATCAAGCATTATGTCTGCGACACATCTGTTGTGCTTAATGACGCATTGGATGAAGGCCGCCGCGTGCTTTTCGAAGGTGCACAAGGAGTTATGCTTGATATCGACCAGGGTACTTACCCATTCGTTACATCCTCTAACCCTGTGGCTGGCGGCGTAACAATCGGTTCTGGTGTCGGCCCTACAAAAATCAAGCATGTTGTGGGTGTATCTAAGGCCTATACGACTCGTGTAGGTGACGGCCCGTTCCCAACTGAACTTGATAATGAAATCGGCAGCCAGATCCGTGAAGTAGGCCGTGAATACGGTACAACAACTGGCCGTGCCCGCCGTGTCGGCTGGTTCGACAGCGTGGTTGTCCGCCATGCCCGCCGTGTCAGCGGTATTACAGACCTTTCTCTTAACTCCATCGACGTATTGACTGGAATTGAGACATTAAAAATCTGTGTAGCATACCGTTATAATGGAGAAGTAATCGAAGAATTCCCTGCAAGCTTAAAAGTACTGGCTGACTGTGAGCCGGTATACGAAGAGCTTCCAGGCTGGACAGAAGACATCACAGGCTGCAAATCACTGGATGAGCTTCCTGCGAATGCCCGCCACTATCTGGAGCGCGTTTCACAGCTGACTGGAATTCCATTATCGATCTTCTCAGTTGGTCCGGACCGCACACAAACAAACGTAGTCCGCAGCCCATGGAGACAAAACTAATACTTGATTGAAAGCCCTAATGCGAATTAGGGCTTTTTTTTGTGGGGCAGGCTCAAATTTGGACAAGGAAAGGGGAAAATGAGGGGAAGCGAGTCCGAAGCAGACTCACACTCGGACAGTAGAGCAAGAAATCAGAGAAACCGATACCGGACTTGGCTTTAATTTGAAAAGAATTGAAGTTTGAGGAATAATCCGTGAAAATTGGGGAAAGAAATCCATAAACCAGGGAAATGAACCTTTAATCTGAGGAAAGCAACACTCAAACGCGGTTTCCAGTCCGAGATCAAACACATCCATCTCAGGCATTCAACTAAAATAAATTTTTATAAAAAAGTTATTGCGCTTTTATAAAACTCTATGATATTATAAAAAGCGTCGCCAAGGTGGCAAGCTTGGTAACACACATAGCATGAGCCATTAGCTCAGTCGGTAGAGCATCTGACTTTTAATCAGAGGGTCGAAGGTTCGAGTCCTTCATGGCTCACCATTTATTTTTATTTGGCCCCTTGGTCAAGCGGTTAAGACACCGCCCTTTCACGGCGGTAACACGGGTTCGAATCCCGTAGGGGTCATGGCGAATAACCGTCAGCAAACGGCTGGCAAGCCCAGCTTACTTGCTGGCGGTTATTATTTGGTCCGGTAGTTCAGTTGGTTAGAATGCCTGCCTGTCACGCAGGAGGTCGCGGGTTCGAGTCCCGTCCGGACCGCCATTTACATATTTAGCCTCAAAACTAAATAAGGCTCAGTAGCTCAGTCGGTAGAGCAAAGGACTGAAAATCCTTGTGTCGGCGGTTCGATTCCGTCCTGAGCCATTCCAAAAAGGAGTATGTAACCAAGCATGCTCCTTTTTGTTACATTCTTGTAATACAAGCAGGTTGGCGCTGCGTGGCCGTGTAATTAAGCACTTCTCTAACTCCTCTTCTTTCGCACCACTAAAAAACCTCTATAAATAGGGATTATTTCCTATCTTCTTTTCGACAAAAACTTCCTAAGCTTTGTTGTTAATAGTCATAAAATGTCAGCTATTATACATTTTTATTACATTCCCGAGTCTAATAATCTATTTGCTTTGCTGTATGGTAAAGTAAATATTGTGAAAAAATCAGGCTGACAAATTCGTAGTTACATAGCACTAAATGAAAGTGTCTTTTGTTACCGTAGTCTAGGGGGATGTAACCATGTTCAAATGGGTGAAGAAAGTAACCTCAGCATCAGAATCTACAGCGAAGAGCTTAAATAAAACCATAAATAGAACGATTGCTGCTGGTTTGGCAGCGGCGGCTTTAACTTTTGCAGGCGGTGTTTCCGCTTCTGCCAATGATGATAGACTTGTGACGGTTTATTATGTCTATATGGGTGACGAATATATCGGAACGGTGTCAGATAAGAAAGTCATTGAGGATATGGCCGATAAAAAGATCAGTGAGGCAGAAGGTTCCCACAAGGGATTAAAGCTGGCGCTGGCAACTGAACTATCTTTTATTCCTGAACAGGTTTTTGAGTCCAGTTCAGAAGTGAATGAATCTGAAGCGCTCAATGGATTAAAAGATAAGATGGAAGTACATGCCGAAGCGGCGGCACTAGTCATTGGCGGCAAGGAAGTGGCTTATGTTGAAAATGAGGAGCAGGCCAAAGCGGCTCTTCAGAATATCAAGACTTCCTATGTATCAGAGAAAGATCTAAAGGCTCTTGAGGAAAGAAAGGCATCTGCTAATACTCCTTTACCTCAGCTGAAAGAAAATGAAACACGTCTTTTAGATGTCCGTTTTACGGAAGATGTATCCATTTCCGAAACAACCGTTAAACCGGATCAGATCATCAGTGCAGATGAAGCGGTGAAGCTTCTCCAAAAGGGAACTCTTGAGGAAAAGAAATATGAGGTTAAAGTAGGTGACGCACTAAGCAATATCGCGAGTGCCCATAACCTTGATATGAACCAGCTGATTGAGCTGAACAGCGGACTCAAGGAAGATTCCCTTATCAAAGCAGGTCAGGAATTAAATGTTACTGTCTACAAACCGTATGTAAAAGTGATAGCAGATAAGGAAGTTTTCAAGAAAGAAAAAATCGATTATGAACAAGAAGTCATTGAAGACAGCAGCATGCCTAAAGGTGAAACGAAAGTAAAGCAAGAAGGCAAGGAAGGCGTTCGCGCTGCAACCTATCTGATTTCCGAAGAAAACGGACAAACGGTCAAAAAAGAAGTAAAAGAAGAAAAGGTTCTCGTAGAGCCTGTGAAACAAATTGTCATCAAGGGAACCAAGGTCATTCCATCCCGCGGTGAAGGCAGCTTTGCCTATCCTGCAGTCGGCGGCTATATCTCAAGTAAAATGGGATACCGCTGGGGGAAAATGCATAAGGGAATTGACATTGCAAGACCAAGCGACCGGACGATAAAGGCTGCTGATAATGGAACGGTTGTCTCAGCAGGAAGGGATGGCGGATATGGCAACAAAATCGTCATCGACCATAATAATGGCTTCCGCACGGTTTATGCCCATCTCGACTCCATCAGTGTAAGTGTTGGCCAAACCGTTTCAAAGGGCTCAAAGATCGGTATAATGGGGTCCACTGGAGATTCAACCGGTGTCCACCTGCATTTTGAAGTATACAAAAACGGAAAAATGCAAGATCCGCTTAAATATATAAAGTGAAACTTCAATCAGTGGGGGCTTACTTTTCCTCATTGATTGTTAGTTGAACCAATCGGGCCTTTACAGGCAGTTTGCTCCCACCTAGCCCTACTTTGATACTTCACAGACTTGAAGGTGGGGCTTACTGCCCGTTAGACTGCGATAAATAAATAATTCATGCTAAAAAGTCTCTAGCTTTCATGCTAGAGGCTTTTGTAGTTAAGAATAATATAAAAAATAGCACCAAAGTTTTACAGGCCTTTGCTAATAGGTGAATTCCCACTGTTAAAATGGTAAAGTAAAGTAGATAACATATGTATGAAACTGACTTCTACTGCTCCAAAAATAAATAAATGAGCAAGAAAAAGGAGATAGGTATGGATAAAAAAATTCTGGTTGTAGACGATGAGAAACCAATTGCAGATATACTGCAGTTCAATTTGAAAAAAGAAGGCTATGAAGTGGTATGTGCCTATGACGGCAATGACGCACTCGATAAAGTAGAAGAAATCAAGCCGGATCTGATTTTGCTTGATATCATGCTTCCGCAGCGGGATGGCATTGAGGTTTGCCGCGAAGTGCGCAAGAAATATGATATGCCAATCATTATGCTGACAGCAAAGGATTCTGAAATTGATAAAGTTTTAGGCCTTGAGCTCGGTGCAGATGACTACGTTACAAAGCCGTTCAGCACGAGAGAATTGATTGCGCGTGTGAAGGCTAATATGAGGAGACATCAGCAAATAGCTTCCAAGACGGAAGAAGAGGACGAATCCAACGAAATTGAAGTTGGCTCCCTGATTATTCATCCGGATGCCTATGTGGTTTCCAAGCGCGGTGAGACGATTGAATTAACACACCGTGAATTTGAGCTTCTTCACTATTTGGCCAAACATATTGGACAAGTCATGACAAGGGAGCATCTCCTTCAGACTGTATGGGGCTATGATTATTATGGTGATGTCCGCACAGTGGACGTAACCGTAAGGAGACTGCGGGAGAAAATTGAGGATAATCCAAGCCACCCGACATGGATCGTGACAAGAAGAGGAGTCGGATATTACTTGCGGAATCCTGAACAGGAGTAAAAGGGTACATGGAAAAGGTTGGTTTTTTTCGGTCCATTCATTTGAAGTTTGTGATCATATATGTTCTTCTCATCCTGGTAGCGATGCAGATTATCGGGGTCTACTTTGTCAGGCAGCTGGAATCGACTTTAAGGGCCAACTTTAAAGATGCTATTGAGGAACGGGTTAATCTTCTTGATTATTATGTGCAGGAACAGATGGCCAAAGAAAGGCTACCGGATGAAGAAACACCCTCATTAGAGGAAGATATCAGAAGGCTATTAAGTGACTACAACTCTGCGGATATAACAGAAGTCCGTGTAATAGAAGGGGAATCACTTAAAATCCTTGGGACCTCTGATCCCGACAATCAGG
The DNA here is from genome assembly GCF_004366035.1 of Cytobacillus oceanisediminis. Classification (GTDB taxonomy): domain Bacteria; phylum Bacillota; class Bacilli; order Bacillales; family Cytobacillaceae; genus Cytobacillus; species Cytobacillus oceanisediminis_C. The sequence continues at coordinate 430,344 of NZ_SOEE01000005.1, read as the reverse complement.
GGGTTGTCGGCCAGAGGTCCAAAGACAATTTAATAAAGATGGCGATAGCCACTAAGCAGCAGGTACCGAAGGACATGGTTGACCCCCAGACAGGCCAGCGGATTTGGGTGCTCGTTACGCCTATTTTAAGTAATGGGGAAGCAAATGGAGCCATCTATCTGGTGGCGAAAATAGAAAATATCTATGAGCAGATGAGACAGATTAATAATATTTTCACCACGGGTATAGCTATTGCGTTGGCAATCACAGCTGTTCTTGGCATACTTCTTGCCCAGACGGTGACACGCCCAATATCGGATATGCGGAAACAGGCGCTTGCCATGGCAAAAGGAAATTTCTCCCGCAAGGTTAAGGTCTATGGATATGACGAAATTGGCCAGCTGGCCATTACTTTTAACAGTTTAACAAAGAAACTTCAGGAAGCTCATGCCACAACGGAGGGTGAACGGCGTAAGCTTTCATCCGTCCTTTCCTATATGACAGATGGAGTAATCGCGACTGACCGCAAAGGGCGGGTTATTTTAATTAACGAGCCTGCAGCAAAAATGCTGAATGTTTCACGTGAAACTGTCCTGTCTTCCCCGATTGTTTCCCTGCTGGGCCTTGAAGAGGATTATACCTTTGAAGAGCTTCTGAACGAGCGGGATTCGGTCATCCTGGATTACAGCAGCAAGTCGAAAACGCTGATCCTTCGCGCTAATTTTTCGGTTATCCAAAAAGAAACCGGATTTGTAAACGGCTTAATTACGGTTTTGCATGATATCACCGAGCAGGAGAAAATTGACATGGAACGCCGCGAATTTGTGGCAAATGTATCTCATGAACTCAGAACGCCGCTGACCACGATGAGAAGCTATCTGGAGGCTCTCGCGGAAGGCGCCTGGAGGGATGAAGAGATTGCCCCAAACTTCCTGGATGTCACCCAAAATGAAACAGAGAGGATGATCCGCCTGGTCAATGATCTGCTGCAGCTGTCTAAAATGGACAGTAAGGATTACCGCTTGACCAAGGATTGGACTGATTTCATTTTTTTCTATAATAGAATTATAGACCGTTTTGAAATGACGAAGCAGCAGAACGTTACGTTTGAAAGAAAGCTTCCGGATCATTCGGCTTTTGTGGAAATAGATGAAGACAAGCTCACCCAGGTGCTGGACAATATCATCTCAAATGCACTTAAATATTCTCCGGAAGGCGGAAAAGTGACGTTCAGCATTGAGGAAAAAGATGAATTTATTATTGTCAGCGTTTCAGACCAGGGAGTCGGAATTCCAAAGGAAAATATTGACCAGATTTTTGAGCGTTTCTACCGCGTTGATAAAGCAAGAACCAGGAAGCTTGGCGGAACAGGCCTTGGCCTGGCCATTGCGAAAGAAATGGTAGAAGCGCATGGCGGGAAAATTTGGGCAGCGAGTACGGAAGGAAAAGGAACAACGATTTCATTTAGCCTTCCATATGTTCGTACGGAAGAGGATGATTGGGAATGACCTACGAAAATATAAAAACCATTATACTGACCATTCTAGTAGTGACAAGTGTCCTCTTGACCTGGAACCTATGGACCTACCAGCCGAACTTTGAACCTATTGAAAAAGCAAATACAGTTAAGGAAGTAACGGTTGCGGAAAAAAAAGATGTGAATCAGATTGTAAAACCGGACACCCTTTTGTTTCATCTTGGGGAAAAACAGACCTATGGAACAGTCAGCCCTGCTGAAATCAATAAAATTATAAAAGAAATCAGTGATTGGAACTTTGCTGATTTTGAAAATATAACAGATGAAACAGGCAATCTTCCTTCATTTGTTCACGATGAAGGAAATGCTGTCCTTGTGTTTCCGGATTCTGTTCCGATAGATTTATATAAATCAGTGATCAAAATCGGTGATCAAAATCTGACTAATTTTCAGTTTGACCGTATTGTCATTGATACCAGGGCAGTAGATAAAAAGGATGGAAATGTCGATTTTGTTTCAATGGATACCCTGCAGGTTTATAGAAGCCATGTGCCAGTTTCCTTTATTCAGAATTTCAAAAGCCAATTCTTCAATCTGTCGGAGTATAACCCTGAATTTAAAGCCTATTTTGCTTATAAGCCATCTGATAAAAAAACCATCTATCTACCTTCGCAGGATACAAAAATGGCTAGATATCAGTTTTTGGAGAAGAAGCTGGACTCTGAACAATATAAAAATGCCTTGTTCAGTGATCCAAGTGTTGTGCAAAAGAGCTTTCAGCAATCTGAAGAGGAGTACAATGATACATTAAGCTTATTGAGAGTGAATTATGATAAGAATACACTTAGCTATGTAAAACCAGCTTCAGCAGATAGCCAGACATTTGCACCTGGCGATCTGCTTAAAAAGAGCATTGATTTTGTTAATGCACATGCAGGATGGACAGACAATTACCAGTTTGCCGATATAGATCAACTGAATCATAAAGTGATATTCAGGATGTATGATTCTTCAGGTTACCCTATTTTCAGCGATGATCCGAAACTATCGGAAATTCGCCAGGTTTGGGGGCAAAATGAAATTTACGAGTACTCTCGAAGTAATTTCCAGCTGGGGTTGAGTGCCGAATCTCCAACAGAAGTATCTCTAAGTTCCGGAACCAGTGTGATGGACTACCTGTCAGGTCTGAAAGGGTTTGATCCGGACTTGCTGGAGAATGTAATGCTTGGATATAAGATGATGCTGGTCAAGGAAGCACAGACCACCTTCATTCGTCTGGAACCTTCCTGGTTTTACCGGTATGACGGGACGTTAAAAAGCATTACGCTTGATGAGTCAGGGGGCATGAATAATGGATTGGAGTAAGATCAAAACAATCTTTATTTTAACTTTCCTGGTGCTGGATATCTATTTGATGTACGAGTTTTTTAAGCTGAAGGAAGCCAGTGAATTTGAACCGATTGCTCAGGCATCCCTGGAAAGGCAGCTTAAAAGTGATGATATCACATTTGAAGTGACCCTTCCGAAAAGCAACCCAAAAGACCGGTATTTGAAGGCAAATCCAATGGAATTTGATATTGAATATCTTGAAGGATTGAAAGATAGTAAACTTGAAGGCCAGGATATTACGATAACGGATGGAACCACTCTGAATTCAATCCTGGATGAGCCGATCAAAATCAGTGACAAATTCAGTCCTTCTGAATTAAACGCTTTTATTAAAAATAGGGTATTGTTCGGCGAGCAGTACCGCTTTTGGGAAAAAAGCAAAAGCGAAAATACCATCACGTATTATCAGGAATTTGAAGACAAGATGTTTTATATGAATTTAAACGGCGAGCTCACTTTTTATTTGAATGATGAAAATGAAATTGTTACTTACAAGCAGACGCTCCTGGAAGAGATTGAGTCTAAGGAGGAAAGTGAAAAAGTCATTCAGCCGATAAATGCCGTTGAAACACTTTACAAGAGTGGGTCACTGCAGCCGAAGTCAAAAATTACAAATATAGAGCTGGGTTATTTTACGTATGTGCATTTAAGTTCTTCTCAATTATTAAGGCCTGCCTGGCGATTTGTCATTAATGGCGAGGAGAATTTGTTTGTTGATGCCTTTGAAGGGAAAATTATTCAGCTTGGAAACGAAGAGAAAATATAGTGGAGTGAGGAGAACATGTCTTTACAATTCAGCGTTCTCGCGAGCGGCAGTACTGGGAATGCAATCTTTGTCGAGACAGAGGAACATTCCTTTCTGGTTGATGCCGGATTAAGCGGGAAGCAAATGGAAGGATTATTTCAGCATATTGGCCGGGACATCGGCAAGCTTTCAGGGATACTGGTGACCCATGAACATAGTGACCATATTAAGGGTGTCGGGATTCTTGCCCGGAAGTATAACCTGCCGATCTATGCGAATGAAAAAACATGGCTGGCCATGGACGGACTGATTGGACAAGTCCCGGTTGACCAGAAGTTCCATTTTGATATGGAAGCAGTGAAAACATTCGGATCCCTTGATATTGAATCCTTCGGGGTTTCCCATGATGCAGCCGACCCAATGTTTTATGTGTTCCATCATAGTGGGAAAAAACTTGTGCTGATTACCGATACAGGCTATGTCAGCGACCGCATGAAAGGTCTGATTTCCAATGCGGAGGCTTATGTATTTGAAAGCAATCATGATGTCCAGATGCTTCGCATGGGCCGCTATCCGTGGAATATTAAGAGAAGGATCTTAAGCGATGTCGGCCATGTATCCAATGAGGATGCAGCCCTTGCGATGAGTGAAGTGGCGGGCGACCGGACGAAGAGCTTTTATCTGGCTCACTTAAGCCAGGATAACAATATCAAGGATCTGGCGAGAATGTCCGTATCCCAGACACTTGAAAGCCGTGGGATCCTTGTCGGCGAACAATTTGACCTTTATGATACAGATCCGAAGGTCCCAACGATTTTAACAGCCGTTTAAATATAAACCAGAAGAGGAATACACAGAGAGACAGCCGTTTCCGTGTGTTCCTCTTTTTTTATGTCCAGCTCCAGCGCCTGCCCCCTCTCGAGGTGAAAGGGGTGAGCACCAAGGAATGCTTCCTTGGATAAACCTCGCATGAACAAGTGGTTTTTACTTGTTGTTCCGAAGGCGCTTTCGCTTTTCTTAAAAAAATATAAAAAAAGTATGAACAAAGTCGTAAGATTGCTGAAGCAAGTGCGTTTTTGTTAGATTTTTGAAAACAGGAGAGTATAATAATGGGTATAAAGGAAGACTAAATTTTAGCATTTATTTTTAAAAAGAGCTTTTTTAACAGCGTTTTTTTGCAAATGAAAGAAAGGATGGGTGCAGTTTGGGCTATTATGATCAAGATCATCAGAACCGTTATAAAGGGCAAAAAGGCAATAAGGGCGGATATTTTCTGGCCAGCCTTGTTGGAGTCATATTAGGGGCCATCCTGGTCGTGGTTGCGGTGCCAAAGCTATCTGACTACAACGTGCTGCCTTATACGGTTGAACCGGATGAAAGGCTTCAGGATGAAGCAGCTGAGAATAACAATAACGCCAATGTTCAGAATGTCTCGCTTGATGTGACAACAGATGTAACCAAGGCGGTCGATAAAGCTGGTGATTCGGTCGTAAGCATTACGAACATCCAGACAGCTGGCTTTTGGTCGAATGAAGGAAATGGAAGTGCCGGACAGCCAGCCGGTACAGGTTCCGGAGTAATTTATAAGAAGGAAGGAAATACAGCCTTCATCGTTACAAACCACCATGTGGTAGAAGGCGCTGAGGAGCTGGAGGTAAGCCTGCAGGATGGCACCAAGCTGCCGGCAAGACTGGTTGGAAGTGATATTTGGACGGATCTTGCTGTGCTTGAGGTAGATGCTAAGGAAATTAAGACGGTTGCTGAATTCGGCGATTCTGACAAACTGAAGCCAGGCGAACCTGTGATGGCCATCGGGAACCCTCTTGGCCAGTTCTCCGGCTCTGTCACTCAGGGGATTATATCTGGATTGGAACGTGCTATACCGGTCGATATTGACCAGAACGGTACCGTCGACTGGCAGGCTGAGGTCCTGCAGACAGATGCCGCCATCAACCCTGGTAACAGCGGCGGGGCGCTGGTTAATATCAGCGGCCAGCTCATCGGCATCAACTCCATGAAAATCGCTGAGAGTGCGGTAGAAGGAATTGGATTGGCGATTCCGATTAACTACGCACGCCCAGTCATTGATGATCTTGAAAAGTTCGGAGAGGTAAAACGTCCGTATATGGGCGTACAACTGGCATCAGTCAACGAGATTCCTGGCTACTACCAGCAGGAAGCGCTAAAACTGCCTAAGGATGTTAAATCAGGTGTGGCCATCACTTCAGTTGAACCGAACTCTCCAGCTGCACAGGCAGGACTGAAGGAAATGGATGTCATCGTCGAGATGGATGGACAAGAAATCAAAGACATCATCGAATTGCGCCAGCATCTGTATACGAAGAAATCAGTGGGCGACCAGATGAAAATTAAAATTTACCGCGACGGCAAAACCCAGGAAGTAACCATGAAGCTGAGCGGCGAGACACTTTAATGGAAAGACTAAACGGGAAAGCGGCAATCGCTTTCCTGTTTTTTATTGTTTTGTTAAGATGAGATGTGGATAACTTATATACATAGGCGAAAATAAAAATTATCCACAGATCGGATAAAAAAACAGGCTGCCAGCCAAAAAAGGAGCATGCTGAAAATGATTTACTGCTGTGACGAACACGTTGATCTGGCAATAGATATAGTGGTTGATGAGTACGAAACATTCCCGCAATTGACAAAACTTGAAGAGGATAAAAAGTTATCAACAACCTGTGAATATTGTCAAAATAACGCAATATATGTTGTAGCGAACGAATGATCCCATACAAGATGTGGATGAAAAATGTGGACATGTGGATAACTTATGTGGATATCTTGTTTGTAAAGTGAGGACATACTGTGAATATCTCAATTATTACGGTCGGAAAGCTAAAAGAAAAATACCTGAAGCAAGGAATTGACGAATACCTGAAAAGACTGTCGGCCTACGCCAAAATGGATATCATAGAGGTTCCAGACGAAAAAGCCCCTGAAGAACTAAGCGAAACGGAAATGATTCAGGTGAAGCAAAAAGAGGGTGAGCGGATCCTGGCGAAGATTCATCCGGATGCACATGTTATTGCCTTGGCGATTGAAGGGAAAATGAAATCTTCGGAAGAGCTTGCAGATAATCTTGATAAACTGGCTACATACGGGAAGAGCAAGATTGCGTTTGTCATTGGCGGATCGCTTGGGTTGAGCCAGGAGGTTTTGCAGCGGGCGGATGATAAGCTGTCCTTTTCGAAGATGACGTTTCCGCATCAGTTGATGAAGCTTATCTTGTTGGAGCAGGTTTATCGGGCGTTTCGGATTAATCGGGGGGAACCGTACCATAAGTAAATGAGGTTTTTTAAATTTATTACTATTAATAGTAAAAAGTCTATTAGATGAGACAGTTTAACTAAGTAACTAGTTGGACTGTTTTTATTTTTCTATAAAATGGTATAATTATAAAAAAATAGAGGGAGTATTGCTTTATGTCTGAACCATTATTTATAGATGATATTATTTCTAAAATAGAAAAGGGAGTAATTAGAATTCCTTCATTCCAACGAGGATTTGTTTGGGATGGTGAACGTGTAGCTAAATTAATGGACAGTATTTACAAAGGGTTTCCATTTGGAAGTATATTAGTTTGGAGAACTAAAACGCCATTAAAATCTGAACGATTATTAGGACCATATCAATTACCAGAAAATGATCCAGATTACCCTTTAGATTATGTTTTAGATGGACAACAAAGAATAACCTCAATATTTGGAGTGTTTCAAAACAATTTAGAAGCAACATCTAATTTCGATATGAATATTTTTAAAATTTATTTTGATTTAGAAAAACCTGTAGATGCACAAGGTTCAAATTTTATTTTTTTGGAAGATGATGATGTAGATACTAAAAAACATTTTCCTTTGAGCATTTTATTCAATCCTCCAGAATACAGAAAATACTTAAAAAGTATGGATGAAAGTGTAGCAACACAAGTTGATAGTTTATACGATAGATTTACAAAAGCAAAAATTCCTGTACAAACTTTTACAACTGATGATCGTACAACGGTAGCAATAGTATTTGAAAGAATAAATAGATTAGGAGTAAAACTAGATACCCTTCAGTTATTGTCAGCATGGACATGGAGTGAGGATTTTGATCTACAAGAACAATTTAATGAATTAAGTGAAGAACTGGCTCCTTATGGCTTTGACGAGGTTGGAGAAGATAATGACCTATTATTAAGATGTTGTAGCGCTATTCTAGAGAGTAGTACCACACCTGAGACTATAATAAATTTAGATGGAACACTAGTCAGAAATAATTTTAGTTTAATAAAGAATGGAATATTAGGGGCTGTTGATTTTTTAAAAACCAATTTAAATGTGTATTCAACCAAAGTACTTCCATTTAAAAATATTATAATACCCTTATCTGTATTCTTTGCTACTGATAAAGAACAAGGAGTAAGAGTTACAGCAAAACAACATGAAACATTAATAATATGGATTTGGAAAACATTCTTCTCTAGAAGATATAGTAAAAGCTTAGATAAATTAAACTTAGATATTTTAGAGATAATTAAACTTAAAAATGATAAATCAAATACTCTAGGAGAATTTGCAGTTAATATTGATGAAACATTTTTTAAAAATAATACATTTAGTGTAAGTTACGTTAACGCTAAAACATTTATTTTAATGTTGGCTAATGAAAAGCCATTAAATTTTACAGATGGTAGTGTAGTTGCATTAGAAAATGTATTAAGAAACTGTAATAAAAAAGAGTTTCATCATATCTATCCACAAAGTTACTTGAAATCTTTGGGTGTTAATAATAAATTGATTAATTCATTAGCAAATATTTGTATTATCTCAAGAGGCCCAAATAATTCACTTAGTGGGGAAAAACCGAGTCTTTATAAAACACAAATGCCATCTGATACTCAGAAACTAAAAGAAATTATGAATCATGCTTTATGTCCTGAGGATATTTTCCATGATAATTTTAATAAATTTTTAGAAGAGCGTTTGGAATTATTAGTAAATAAAGCTAATAATTTAATGCTTAACAATTAAATTATGCTATCGTACTTAGACTTGTTAATGAGAACAGTACATAAGTAAATGAGTCTTTTCTGTAATACAGATACAGCACCGTTCCAGTTAGTGTGGAAGGTGCTGTTTTAATTAAATAAACATTTGTTGCATGAAGTATTTTTTTTGTTGATCTAGTTCTTCATATTTTGCTTGTTCTCGATAAATTTGCTTATCTAAAGTTGAAAGGAATTGGATTATTTTTTTCTGCTCCTTGATTAAAGGTACTGTAATTTCACCCTTTAATACATTTTCATTATTAATCTTCATATCATTTTTAGCACCCTTATTTACTAAAGGTCGAAGATATGAATTTGTATGATCATCTAGTTTGAAGTAATAATCCAGGAATTCTCCAATTATAGTTTCTTTACAAGAATAAACGGCATAAAGTGTAGAAACTATACCAGCTTTCTTTTTGTTGCACTTAATAATTCCATAAGGATTAGATTTTAGAGGACTCTTAGTATATACAATATCTCCAGTATGAACTACATGATAATTTGCAACAGATTCTCCAGCAAAAGAGCGCCCTTGGAACTCTATTAAAGTATTTAGGAGCTACATGGAGGAGCACCACCCACATCTAGTTTGGAAAGATTGGAAAGTAGATGTTAGATCCCTATCAGCGAACGATATCAGGAATGAAGAGATTAAGGCTAGTGTTCCGAATGAATTTCAGGGAGAACTAACGTGTTGGGTATTCTTATATGATGGCGGTGTATCGAATGTTGTTTACTTGTTACAGGATAAACAGGGTTTGCAGGATTTAGGAATTGGTTTATTGAAAGGTGATGAACTTATTAAGCCTATATGCTTTGTGTAAAGCCACTGGCAGATGAGTATACAGGACAACTTAATATGATAAAAGGTCGGAGAGGTTTGCTCTTAAAGAGTTATCGTCTCTTTTTTCGTGCGTGATTTTACAGTAAAGGAGGTGAGCGCATGTCACCAATTGACCTATTTAAAGCAGGAGTAGCATTCGGAGTATCCATCTATGTATTTATTAAGCAGAACACTAATCAAGGGAAATAAAAGGGGTGGTAGCAATGCAATACTTTTTACTAGGTGCAGTCTTTGGGGTTGTAGTTTCTTTAGCAACGGAATTAACACAAAAACCAAATAGGAGCTATCGTTAATGAAAAAAATACAATGTTTAAAGGACTTTAAGAAAGTTGAATGTATATTATCAAATCATTTTGTAGAGTATTTAAAAAGCGAATTTTATGGTCTTTACGATTATCTTAACAATGGTGATAAACTGGAGAGCTTCAGCCTACCTAATTATCAAAATATGGTAATACTGGAGGAGGATGAAGAGATTAATATAATCTTGAATAGTACTTTAAATATAGAGTTTGTAGAAGAGGTTGAGCTAACTCAATTAGTTATCTACAGGATAGGAATAAATATTGATGAAGATGTACAACTATATTTTGCAATTAAAGACAAATGTAATCTAAATGTATAGAATAGGTGAATTTTATAGTTATTTAGTTGGGGTAAATTGTATAATTTTGTTATAATATAGTAAGGAAATTCTATGAAATTATGAAAGAAGGTGAAATTAATGAGTACATCTATAGCGATGTTTGAAAGAGCGGTATTGAAAGAGCTTCGCAATAATAATTTGGCTATATTTGCAGGGGCTGGACTTTCAAGGGGGTCAGGTTTTGTTGATTGGCGAGGATTGCTTAGTGATGTTGCTTCTGAATTAGACTTGGATATTAATAAAGAATTTGATTTAGTTTCAATAGCTCAATATCATTTTAATGCAAATGGTAGACAAACTATCAATGAGGCGATTGTAGAAGAGTTTCAAAGAACGGCAGAAAGAAATGTAAATATGGATATTTTATCTCGACTACCTATTGATACTTATTGGACTACAAACTATGATTCGATTATTGAAGATACTTTGGGTGATAAAGGAAAAACAGTAGATAAAAAAATTAGCCAAAGTCAGATGAAAAATTATAAGCCTAACCGGGATGTTGTTGTTTATAAAATGCATGGTGATAAGGAATTTCCAGATGATGCTGTTATAACGAGAGATGACTATGAAAAATATGACAGTGAAAGAACTTTATTTACTACACAACTTAAAGGTGAACTTATATCTAAAACTTTTATATTTATAGGTTTTAGCTTTGAAGACCCAAATCTAGAGCAAATTTTAAGTAAAATTCGTGTAGACTTACTAGGAAATAGTCCTAAAAATCATTACTGCTTCTTTAGAAGAGTTAACAGGTCGGATAGTCGATACAAAAATTCCGATGGTTCCATTAATGAGGAGGAATTTAATTACGATAGGGTTAAGCAAGATTTGAAAATCAGAGACCTTAAAAGATATGGTATTAATTCAGTCCTTATTGATGAGTACACAGATATTACAAATATATTATTCAATATTGAAAAAAAGTTTAAAGTAAATAAAGTATTTATTTCTGGTAGTGCCGAAAATTATGGCAATTATTCTGTAGAGGAAGCCAAAGGCTTATTACATAATCTTTCTAAGTCTCTTGTGGCTAATAACCACCATATTATATCAGGATTCGGCTTGGGAGTAGGCAGTTATGTAATTAATGGCGCACTTGAAGAAATATTTGAAAATAAGGGAAAGAAAATTAATGAATATCTAACATTACGTCCATTTCCTCAATCAGCTTCGGGTGAAAAGTCGCTAAAAGAACTTTGGACGGAGTATAGAAAAGAAATGATAGACGATACGGGTGTGATGATTTTCTTATTTGGTAATAAGTTAGTAGATGGGGAAATAGTCCATGCAAACGGAATGTTAGAAGAATTCCACATTGCAAGGGATACTGGAAAGTACATTATACCAATCAATTCAACAGGTTATGTTACAGAAAGAATTTTTAATGAAGTTAAAAGCGACCTAGAGAAGTATTGGTATTTAGAGGATTCGATAAATATTTTAGAGAAAGATAGAAACCCAAAAAATATTATTTCTGAGGTAAATACAATAATCGAAAAAATCAGGAGGAGAGTTTAATGGCAAGAAAGGTTTTCTTTAGTTTTCATTATGAAAGAGATGCGTGGAGAGCTGGGCAGGTAAGAAACTCAAATATAACACAAGCTATCAAGGGGTATCTTGATGCGGCAGAATGGGAAGAAGTAAAAAGAAAAGGTGATAAATCAATTAGTGGCTGGATAGACGAGCAGTTAAAAGGTACTTCTGTAACTGTAATTCTTATTGGTAAAGAGACATCAGATAGAAAATGGGTTAAGTATGAAATTGAAAAGAGTATTGAAAAGGGTAATGGTTTGTTAGGGATTTACATACACCGCTTAAAAAATCAAGCTGGAGAAAAGGATACCAAAGGAGACAATCCTTTAGATAATTATTATATAACAGTTGATGGGAAGCAAAAGAAAGCTTCGAGTGTATTTAATACATACTATTGGGATTTAGACAATGGTTATGATAATTTTTCTGATTGGATTGAGGAAGCTGCTGAAATAGCAGGTAGATAACCTTTTACCATTTAGTTTATTAGAAACAGATACTTCCGGTTACACCATCTGCTAGATGGTGTATTTTTTAGAAGGAATGCCAGAGGGATAGATGTTAATTATATTTCTCAATCTTAATACATTTCTGTATTTTTCTTCCTGTTCAAAATAACTATCAAGTAAAAGGATGAGTTTTAATGAAAATTATAAACAATTTAAATTCAAACCATTTTAATTACATAAAGGAAATATTAGTGGATGCAGATGAGCTGCATATTATTAGCCCGTTCTTAATGGAATCATTTGATATCTTCTTTGAAGAAATAAAAGATATGGGGTTAAAAAAATTTTCATTAATAACTACATTAAAAGACGATAATCTTGACTTGTTTAAAAAATCAAATTCGCTACATTCATTTTGTTTTAATTGCTTTACGCATGCTATTGATTATAAGGTATTCATCGACAATAAATTACATGGGAAAATATACATATCTTTAAAAGATGGTGTGCCCCAACAGGCAATAATTACATCTGCTAATTTTACTGAAGCAGGTTTAGGGTTTAATCATGAATGGGGTGTACAAATAAATGAGTCTAACCAAATTACAAAAATTATTGATGATTTGACTAACGTAAGTAGCCATGCGCTAACTAATGAAGAGATTTCTAATATAATTTCAAGAATAGATAGTTACACTGGTAGTTCGGGAGAAACAAAGAAACCAAAAATTGATTTAAAAGTTAGTGACCTAATCAAGAAAAAGGTTAATGTAAGTAAGTCGGACATTCGATATTTTATTAAACCAGTAGGTTGGTCTGATAGACCTTTCTCCACTAATAGAAGTTTAGGAAATGATATTGAAAAGCTCCATTTTTCTAAAAGAAAGCCTTCTGCGGTAAGAGTTGGTGACATACTAATCTGTTATGCTGTAGGGACAACCAAATTGTTGGGTTACTATGAGGTTATTGAGGAACCTGTCTTCTTGAAAAATGCTGATAGATGGCCATGGGAGGTTAAGGCTAAGAATCTTTCTATTGACTACAGTAAAAGATGGAATTTCTTCCATAACACAATCTCTAGCATCCAGGCTACATATGCTTCTACAGAACCAATTACATTTGTTGGTGGAACATCTCTAGGAGCATTAAACTTCGGAGCAGACAAAATTAGATTATCTGAAGAATTTGCTAATCATGTTATTACTATTATTCAAAGGTCTGTCAAATAACTTTAATGTAAAGATTTTTGGTATTACAATTTAGAGTTCATATACAAAAAGATTGGAGTTGTTAAATATGAGTGGACTAGTTACCTGTGCATATTGTAAAAATCCTACAAAGAGGGCAAATGGTGATGGTGAGCATCCTATTCCTGAAGCAATTGGCTCGCCTATCAAAAACAAAGAAATTTGTCAGAAATGTAATGATGATGCAAATACTCTAATAGATACTAAGTATATAGAGGACAAATTCATTGATTTTATTAGAAGATTTGCTGCTGCAAAAAATAAAAAGAAAAAACGGTTAACTTATTCAGAGGCAGCGTTGTTTGATGGAGAGGTAAAAGCACACTATGGAGAAGGCGGGATATACTTTGAACTAACACCGGACAAAATGGCCGAATTACAAACAATTTTTGGGCACGATGAAATTTTACCGTTAAAAGAAGTTAAATTTACAGATGAAGAAATTATTAAAAAAGAACATGCAAAGATGCTATTAGGTTTAACTAGCAAATATTTACCCGACTTTATTATTTCAAAAACAGCAGATTTTTTACGCAATATTATATGGGGCAAACAAGTAGTTGGAGAAATACCCGAGCATAACTTATTAATAATTAGAGAAGAGATTTCAAGAGATATTCAAGACGAGGATTTAATTAAATATATTGATGAGTATGGATATCACTTTTTTGGTTATTTTACTAATGATGAAGGTCAACTAGAAATATACTTGGAGATTTTTGGATGTTTCTATGCATATATTAAAACCATAGAAAAAAATTGGGACAAAGATATTAATAAAAAAATGGTGATAAATCCCTACTTTAAAAAGACAATCATTGATGGTCCATGGACTTTTTAATTTCGTAACTGAAAAACACCTAACCAGAATGGGTGTTCTTTAGTTTTAAGTAAACTTTATTCTAATCTAGTAAAAAAACCTCATTTAGATATATTACGGTGAACCGTACCATAAGTAAGCAGGGTTTATTAGAAGGTTAAGCCGGCCAATGAAAATCCCCCTCATCTAATAATGTGAGGGGGATTTAAGTTTTTTCTACTTATTTAATCGCTTTGCTTACTTTTAACTTCTTCCCTTTGATGGTCGCATTCTCCATGGCTTGTAAAACTAATGAGCCTTTTCCATTCAGAATATCAACATAAGACATTTGATCATGGATGGTGATAATGCCGATATCATCTGCTGTGACTCCAGGGATTTTTGCGATCGTTCCGACAAAGTCAACAGCGCGGATTTTCTTCTTTTTCCCGCCGGTAAAATGGAGTTTCATAATATCTTGATTGATTCGGGCTGTTTTATTATTTCTTACAATACGCCTGCCGCTAAGTTTTTCTTCGAAAGCAGCTTTTCCGCCAGCCACTTCTAGATGGCTGGGTGCTTCTATCGCAGGTAGATCAAAGCCGATGTATCTTTCAATGGCTTTAATGAACTTTCCTTCATAGGGTGTTGCGAAGGTAATGGCTTTTCCTTTATTTCCGGCACGGCCGGTTCTTCCGGTTCTGTGCACGTAGCTCTCTTTTTCCATAGGAACGTCATAGTTGATGACAAGCGTCACATTATCAATATCAATACCTCTCGCAGCCACATCGGTGGCCACCAGATAGCGGAAGTTGCCTAATTTGAATCCTTCCATAACAGAGAACCGGTCCTCTTGCTCCAGCCCCCCATGGAGTCTCTCACAAGGATATCCAGCTCTATCTAGTTCGCTATACACAGTATCAACGTGTTCTTTGGTTCGGCAGAAAATCAGGCAGCTGTCTGGATTTTCTACAACCGTGACGTCTTTAAGGAGTGAGATCTTTTCTTCTTCTCTCACTTCAATTAAAGAATGTTCAATGGTTTCGGCCGTCACCTTGGTCGATTCAATCTCAATCTGAATAGGATCTTTCATATATTTATGGCAAAGATTTTCAACATCATTAGGCAGAGTTGCAGAAAAAACCATTGTTACTCGGTTTGAAGGCAGCTCTTTGATGATCGCTTCCACTTCATCGATGAAACCTCTATTAAGCATCTCATCAGCTTCATCTATGATAAGATACTTTATTTGATCCAAAATTAAGGTTTCTCGTTCAATGTGGTCCATGACTCGTCCAGGGGTGCCAACGACTACATGAGTTTTTTGTTTCAATTCATCCTTTTGCTTCGAAAAAGGTTCTTTTCCATAAACGGCCACAGCTTTAATGCGTTTAAACCTTCCGATATTCGTAATATCTTCGCGGACTTGAACCGCAAGCTCCCTAGTTGGCGTAAGAATTAAGGCCTGTGGCTTTTTTTCTTCCCATTCAATCATATCGGAAACAGGAATACCAAAGGAGGCAGTTTTTCCACTTCCTGTTTGAGCTTTTACGACAAGATCTTGATTTTTCATTGCTAATGGAATGACTTCACTTTGAACTTCTGTTGGGGTTTCGTATTTTAACACAGCTAGTGCTCTTTTTATTTCTTCGCTCACATGAAAATCCGCAAAACTTCTTTTACTCATTTTTAAACCTCGTTTTTTGATTTTTCGTCATATGTATAGAATTCTCTCCAAGAATTATTATATGCATTTTCTGAATATGGTTCATTATACTTGAAAAGTGCGGACAAAACGGCTTTTATTTTAAATTTTAAAAAGTAACAGATAAGGATGCGTTATTGATCTCAGATAACTTGAGGGAAAAAGATAATGAACAATACAATGCTTCTTTTTACAATAGTAATAAAAAATAACTCTGTTCTTTTAGGTAAGCCCAAAAACCTCTTTAGATATAATACGGAGAACCTTATCACAAATAGTGTTAAAACAAAAAGTTAAACTTGTCCTGGATAAACCCTTATTATATAGGAGTTTATCAAAATAAGGATACCGTTATTACGGTATCCTCAATAAAATTAATTCATAGAAGAATTTTTAATAAGCTGTGCTAAATAAACCAGCCCTTCTTCTAGTTGATCCATTGAAGCATATGAATAGGAAATACGAAGGTGCCGATCATCATTATTATCATACACATTTCCTGGATTTAATAAAATTCCTTCCCGAAGGGCTGCGTCAAATAGCTTTCGGGTGGAAACGCCTGTTAGTAATGTAAGCCAGATATAAAAGCCGCCTTTTGGGATGCTCCATGTTGCTATCTCAGAAAAATGTTTCTTTAAAATTTGAATAGTGAAATCCCTTCTGAGTTTTAATTCCTCTTTTGTTTCCTTTAAGAAATCCTCATACATACCACTACGAAGCCATTTGTCTACAGCATATTGTGATAAGGAACTAGACCCGTAATCTGTTTGCATTTTTATATCTGCCAAACGTTCTATGACTGGCTCAGGTCCCACAATCCAACCGATTCGTAAACCGGGGCTCAATGTTTTGGACATGCTTCCTATATACAGGACATTTCCTTGTGTGTCATTGGCTTTCAAAGGATTTGGAGGAGGGTTTTCAAACCATAAATCACCATAAACATCATCCTCAATGATAGGGATAGACTCCCTTTGACAAACCTTTATTAATTCGAGCCGCCTTTTTTCAGACATTAATGTGCCGGTTGGATTGTGAAAAGTGGGTATCGTATAGAGTAAAGCTGCATGATGTTGTCGCTTCATACGTCCAATTGATTCACATTTAATTCCTTCTTTGTCAAGGGGGATACCCAATAAGTTCATTCCAGCCGATTGGAATACGTGTACTGAGTTCAAATAGGATGGTGATTCATGAAGTATTGTTGATCCTCTTTTTAATAATCCAATTGATATCAATTGCAAGGCTTGGAGTCCTCCAGAAACAATTAAAATTGATTCGGGTGACGCTTTAATTCCTTTTGTTCTTAAATATGCACTTACCGTTTTACGTAAAGATAGACTTCCTTTAGGCTCCATGTATCCAAGAGATAAAGACTGTTCATTATCCATTTGCAGTATTTGCCCCATTTTTTTGTTGGGTAACAAGTCTGGTGAAAGTTCTCCTGTTCCAAGCCTAATCATATTAGGGTCTGCTTCGGCCTTATTAATTTCTTGGATGATCGTTATATTTGGTTTATGAATACCGGATTTTACATAACTGATCCAATCTGGAGGAGTAGTTGAAGCAAGCAGGCTCCATGTATTGTTAATCACCCTGGTACCGCTGCCAACCTTAGATTCAATTAGTCCATCGGCAGTCAGTTCTTCAAGTGCAATTACAATTGTACTGCGATTTACCTGGAATCGTTTTGCTAAATTTCTTTGTGGTGGTATTTTTGTCCCTATTGTCCATTCACCGTTCATTATTTTCTTTTTCATAAAATCAGATATTTGCTGATGTAAAGGAATGGATGAAGTTTTTTGTGGTTTCCACTCTATTTCAGTCATAGACTAGCTCCAATCATTTTTTTCGATTATATCAAAATGGTTGGAAAATATCCCATCCAATTGGTTGGAGACATAATGGTCATCCTTCGCTATTCTAGATAAGAATAGGGGGAATCATAATGGAACCATTATTTCATGGAATGATATTGGCATTTGGATTAATTTTACCTTTAGGAGTTCAAAATGTATTTGTATTTAATCAAGGAGCGACACACAAAAAATTCATCAATGCCTTACCTGCAATTATTACAGCAGGAGTTTGTGATACAATTCTTATTTATTTAGCTGTGGCCGGGGTATCCATTATTGTTTTTAGTTTTGAATGGTTAAAGATTTTGTTATTTTTAGTTGGATTCTTTTTTTTAGCCTATATGGGTTGGATTATGTGGAAAAACACGCCCGAAATAAACGCTAATCAAGAACGAGACCGTTTTTCTGCACGTCGTCAGGTTGCTTTTGCTGCTTCTGTCTCACTACTTAATCCTCATGCTATTATGGACACTATTGGAGTTATAGGAACTAGTTCATTGGCTTATACAGGATATGAGAAATGGGTGTTTACCGTGGCTTGCATAATGATTTCTTGGATCTGGTTCTTTTCCTTAGCGATTTCTGGCAGAAAGATTGGTCAATTTGATAAAAATGGTCAATTCTTAAAACATATGAATCAAGCTTCCGCTCTCATTATATGGGCTATGGCTATTTATATGGGATATCAAGTGTATTCATTATTAAGGTAGCATGAACTTTAGGAAGCTTTACCATAAATGCAAAGTGAACCATATCATATAAGCAGGTTTTTATTTGTAGTGTCGTGAGGCCATTCACCTGAGCAGAGGTTAGGGAAGTATCCCTTACCTTTTTTTGCATCTAAAAGGTAAAGGATAAAAATAAAAGAAGGCTCTATGTGTCATGGATTAGGGTCAATTGAGGCACTTGCAGCGACGGATGTAATTGGATTGATTCCCTGCTGGGGAATTGATCTTACTAATGCCTTTAGAGAGACTATTCCTAACTTGTCTCAATTTAATTTATTCTAAACCTCCAATTGCCCAAATAAGGATAGAGAAGATGAAAATTTTTCTTTTTAAGGGGGAGCGCAAAAATAAAACCATTATCCAGTGGAATTCAGGATGCTCATATAAGGATAACCTTTCACGCTGTAGTGGATTCCATTCTTCAGTGCTCTGTAATGGATGGGTTGATCCATGAGTATGTCATAGTTGTATTGGATCAAACTCTTCCTTCTACAATGAATCAAGGAGGAAGTATCCCTTTTTCAAAATCAACAGCTAACTTATTAGACGTGGCTGCTTTCCAACTTGTGCGGACAGGGAGAGTGGAGTGTTTCTACGATACTTGTACATCTCCTAGGAAAGGAAATTTTGCCAATCTTAAACGTAGTGACCGGCTAATGGCGATCGATTTATTGGAAAGATTGGAAATTCCTTTGGTGAGCTTACCAGAACCTTTTACAAAAAATCCAGGTTTGACGCAAAGTATGAAAAATACTCTAACCCAGCTAACGTTATTTGGCTATTATTCCGAATGGACAGGATATGGAGCAACTCGTTTAGATCGACCTGACTGTAGGTTCATAGAGTATTTTCCAATTGGGTGGACTCAAACAAATTATCCAGGACCAGCTTTTGGATACCGAAATATGCGTGGTTTTTATTGATGATCTAAATAGAGGGGGAATTCATCATGACTAATCCAGATGTTATTGTTATTGGTGCAGGAGGTGGTGGAGCTGTTATTGCAAAAGAGCTTGGGGAAAAGGGTTTAAAGGTTTTGATAATAGAAGCAGGTCCATGGTACGGAAATAAAAAGTGGCCTAATCCGAATTTCCAATCTGGCGCAAAAGAAAGTTTCGATATAAATGACTTAGATATTCATCTCTATAGGCGATTGTTAAACAAGTGTGAAGATAATATGAATAATTTGGTTACAGGCAGGTTTCGATGGGGACCAGCAAAAAGAAGTCGTGCACCATGGGTTCGATTAACGACACAAAAGCAACTGATATGGCAAAGTGCCGGTGTAGGAGGGTCTACACAACATTATACAGCTAATTCTCCTCGTGCTTATCCGTCAGCAATTGATCAATTTTGGCCAATCTCCTATCGTGAACTCATTCCTTATTATGAAAAGGTAGAAGACACATTACCGGTTAGCTTTGCACCAACAACCGCAAAGGAAGAAATTTTTTATTATGGAGCAAAAAGAGCAGGCTGGCAGCTAAATCCTACCCTTAATGTGACTACTCCATGCATTCGGCCTCAGCCTAACGCAATCTTACCTGTAAATAAAAATCTTAATAATTTACATGTTTCACTTGAGCAATTATCGTGGATGGAAGGATGCACACTCTGTGGCCACTGTATAAATGGATGCCCACATGGACCTTCCGTAGATAAGGTAGCAAAACGGTCAACAGCCGTTAGTTACATACCATTGGCTTTGGGTACTGGGAATGTAACGATCAGACCAAATACCTTTACAACAAAAATAGTAACAGATTCCAGTCATTTGCGAGAGTTACATGCCACCGGAGTCCGGATTAGAGATACATGGACTGGAGAAGAGGAAGAACTAAAGGCGAAAGTTATCGTTCTTGCAGGAGGCAGCATAGAAAGTCCGAGGCTTTGGTTAAATTCAAATCTTCCTCAAAACCCCTGGGTCGGGAGAGGTTTGACCAACCATTACATGGACTGGATTACCGGAATTTTTGATGAAAAGGAACTCATTTCCAGCATAGGCGAACGTGATATAAATCCATTTGTTGGACATACATCTGGTGCACGGCTGGATTTTCCAGGCTTAGGTTCTTTGCAGTCTGTTGGGATGAGCCCAGGTCTAACAGCTTCTCTTTCTTATGGTATTAGTCAATTTGGCTGGAATATATATCAAACGGAACATCCTAAATCGAATTTTCATAATCATATTGTTGGAAATAAATTAAGAAACCTGATGATAAGTTATCGGAGATCGTTAAATATACTAATCATGACAGATGATGAGGTTGATCAAAAAAATGGAGTTAAACTTCATTCTACGATTAGTGATGAACACGGTTCAGTCCCCCTTTTGAGCTATACTCCCACAAAAAGATCCCAAAGAAATAGAAGGGAATTAATTAAAATAGCCAATGATATTTTGTATAAGGCAGGTGCCAAACAAATTATCTCATCTAATTGGCCAGCAGGTATGATGATTCATTTGGAAAGTACGATGAGAATGGGGTTTGTAGTTGATTGTAATTGCGAAGCATATCAGGTAAAGAAATTATTTATCGTTGATAATAGTGTGCATGTTAACAGTTTAGGCGGGATTAACCCAACTCTTACTACACAGGCATTAGCCACACGCACAGCTGAAAAACTGTTTGAGAAATATTATAACTAGTATTTATTCTAGGCGAATGGTCATGATACTACTATAGAAATTAGTATGTCAGGAGGATTTTTCTGATGAAACTATTTGAATTGATTCATGACACATTCGAACCATTTTTAGACGGAGAAAAAAAGCCTTTAAATGTAATGGAAGTAACGAATTTATGGTTTTTCTTATTAGGTACTGAAACGACATTGCGTAATGAGGAATTGGGTTACAATCTCAGCGAAGATGAGGAATTAAAAAGAATTATCCTTGATATGAAAAATAATTTACATATTCCAATAAGGAATGAAATAAGAGATTTTTTAACAAAGGAAGGAGTCCCGCTTCCACAAAGCACTCCAGAAAAACCAGTGGGAGATTTTCAGAATCTGCCTGAGGGTGCTAAATTAAACGATGAGGAACTTGCAAATTTAATGTCATATAATTTAGCTTCAGGAGTTACATATGCCGCTAGAGGACTCACTGAATCCATTCGGGCAGATGTTGGACTGTTGTTTTCAAAGATAATAATGAAGAAGACACTTGCAGGATTACAGGTAAAACAATACTTAGAGCAGAATAAATGGCTGCGCATTCCGCCGTCTTACAAATCATAATACTTGTAAGAGGCAGACAAATTTCAAAATAAAATCCTTTTAATCTATGGCTATTTCTTCTATGTCTTAAAATAAAGATCACAAACATAATGTTTAACTTGATTATAACAAATGGTACTGCGTTAATTATTTTGCGTTTAAAATCTATGATTTTACTAAAAAGAAGATGTGGTACTAACAATTATGGTCAATGGTGTTCGATCAAGTTACCGGAAGGCGAAAAAGTTGTTTTTAAGGCAAAGGAAAATGGTGTTCTCAGTTGTTCTAGTAGAGAGTACTCATCGCTCACAAACCTCATATAATGAAGGAAACCGTACCATAAGCAGGTACGGTTTTTCGAAATCCGATTAGTTACATGGAGTTCCCTTTTTGATGTTTCATATCAATTAGAACAAGATTATACTAATTTGTAATAGGTTATATAAAAGGGGGTCATAAAGTGAGGCAGCTTTATATAAAGCAGAAAGTATTCAGTCTTAGTGGCAAATTTACAGTAAAGGATCAGCAGGAGAACGATGTATATTACGTAGAGGGAAGTTTTATGAAAATTCCTAAGACGTTCTCCATTATGAATACAGCAAGAGGTGAAATAGCCCTCATTACGAAAAAGGTGTTTAGCTTTTTACCGAAATTTTTTGTTGAGGTAAATGGTCGAGAGGTGCTGACGATTAAGAAGGAGTTATCCTTCTTTAAAGCGCGATATACGATTGATGCGGCAGGCATTGAAGTACATGGTAATTGGTGGGACATGGATTTTCAGGTATTACTGCATGGCGAAGTTGTTGGGGAAGTGAGCAAGGAATGGTTTACTTGGGGCGACAGCTACAAGGTTCAAATTTTAGAGGAAGAGATGGAAGCTATCATAGTTGCACTCGTTGTTGCAATTGATTGTGTGAAGGCTGACCAGGCAGCTGCTTCCTCCGCAGCGACACCATAACGTGGGAATAAATAATAAAAGGCTGAAGAATTTAAAAAAGGTCCGGTGAACCTTACAGAAGTAATAACAATAAAAAAAGTGTCCAACCTAGATGTTATAAAGGGAAAAGGCACTTTTTCTATTTTTTTATTTCTCTTTCTAATAAACCTCCCGATCCTCATCCACTTTCAATACTCTTCCAGTAGAACATCATTGTATGTTCTTGTTAGCTTCAACTGCTCTTTAAAGTAAGCATTCAACTAAGGATCAGAACAAAATACAAAACATCCTTTTTGTCCTCTGCTCATAAGAGTCCGATAAGTATTGCGTATAATTTGGTCAGCTACTGCTTGTGCCTGCTCCAAATTATTTTTAGCTAGAGTTTTATTAAGATTGGGCTGTTATGGCAAGTTTGAATTACCTTGCCACTCTCATAACTTATGTCGGGATCAATGATGACTACAGCATATTTAGAGGAACAAACAATTTCCAAGGAACTTTTTACACCACTTCATGCCAAAATTCCTATTCAACTAATTGCCCGAGTCCTTTAAGACAAAAATAGAATAAAATGGAAGCGTGAAAGTTCTTGAAGTAGATTCCTTGCTTGCAGGAATCCGCGAGACCAGCAATCCCCTTTTGAGCTATACTCCCACAAAAAAACCCCAAAGAAATAGAAGGGAATTAATTAAAATAGCTCAACTGGGAAAGAAAGGACTTTCTCATATGTTTTCCTGATCCAGGACGCGGAATGAAAACGAGAACCACCCCTTTGCTTCCTGAAAGTACTAAATAACTTTATTTTGCATGCAAAAAGACTGCCAAGGGTAAACCCAAAATAAAAAGGGTGACAGGCATGGCTTTCGATTACGATTTGGACTTTGACAACATAGATTTTCGCAAAAATCCTGAACTGTATAGGGTTGGCAGAGGAGAACAGGGGGTGTTGCTGGTGGAGCCTTATAAGAGTGAAATCCTGAAGTATTGGCGATTTAAGAATCTGGAAATTGCTGAAGAGTCATCTGATAAAATCTATCAAATGTTTCTCGATTATAAGGAGAAGGAAGATTTTGTCGGTATGGACATGGCAAGAAAATTTCTGCAGATGGGATATACAAGAGCCCGCCGGTACACGAATTACATAGGCGGAAAAAAATATGATGAGAATGGCAAGGTAAACGAAAGGCAGAATGATCCGGAGAAGGCAGAATCAGCGTCCATCTTTATGGAAAAATGGAAGCTCGCGCGAGAGGATGAGGATTATCTTAAGCGAAAAAAAGAGCATCAGAAGAATTATGGCTGAAGCAACATGTACTTTGTACTCAGCGTGCAGCCATATTATCTCTTAACTCCGTGGCACTCGCTTTCCAAGGGCCGCCCGAAATAGAGTTTTAAGGGGGAGATGATCATGAAAGTCTATACGATTGGACATTATAACCATTCGATCGAACAATTTTTACAGTTTCTGGGAGCAGCTGAAATTAGCTTTGTGGCAGATGTCCGGGCATTTCCTGCAAGCCGCAGGAATTCACACTTTAAAAAAGAAAACATGTCCCAGTGGCTGAAAGAAGCGGGGATTCATTATCGCCATTTTCCCGGTCTTGGCGGGAGAAGGAATATGTCGGGCCAGGTAGGGGAGCAATTGAATGAAGGATGGAATAACCGCTCGTTTCACAACTATGCGGATTATACACTGACGGATGATTTTCAGTATGCTTTGGAACAGCTCAAGGAACAGGCCGCAGCAACGACGCTCGTCTATATGTGTTCAGAATATCATCCGGCAAGATGCCACCGCCTTCTCATCAGCAACTGGCTGCAGGCAAATGGATGGGATGTGCGCCATCTCATTCCTGACTCCAAGGGGAATCTGAAGATTGTCCCTCATGAATTGGGGAAGTGGGGAGCCATGCCAATCATTGAAGAAGATGGAACCGTCGTGTATCCGAAACTATAAAAATGGGAAACGCAAAAAAAAGGTGCCTGACCTGCTCTGGAACCTCTTTTCGAAGCAGCTGCTATAT
This sequence comes from Cytobacillus oceanisediminis, assembly GCF_004366035.1. Lineage (GTDB taxonomy): Bacteria > Bacillota > Bacilli > Bacillales > Cytobacillaceae > Cytobacillus > Cytobacillus oceanisediminis_C. The sequence goes on along the minus strand of NZ_SOEE01000005.1, from coordinate 405,696 downwards.
TGTGGCTGCTTTTTAATTTGCAGTAGTTTTCACCTATATGGTTTCAATAAAATGGTATAATTTACAGTGAGATTATTATTTTAATATAAAGGATCTGCAACTATTTTTAAATAGAGAAACAGGAGTGGTTTAATTGAATTCAATGCTGCAAATGGGGGGAAATACAGTGTTAAGTTCCCCAAATGGTTATATTACTGTTAGCTACGATATGTCTCATTTGATCGATATTTCCTTAACTGCTTTCCTTTTAACGGATCCAGATAAGGTACAAGGAGACAGCGGGATTATTTTTTATAACCAGCCAAAGAGCCCATCTGGTGCAGCGGCTCTATTGCCGGCTGATAATAAAGGGAATAGGAAAGTACATACTATTCAATTTGATATGAGTAAAGTCCCTGCAGGCATTCATAAAATAGCGATTACTCTGACAGAGGATAACCACATGGGGTTCTCGAATGTAAGGAATTTAAAAGCAGATATATGTACGGGTCATACGACCATCGAGTTAACACCATCGAGTTTTACAAAGGAAAATGGGATTGTGGTTTTAGAATTATATGTAAGGAATGGTCAGATAAAGGCAAAATCAATCTGGCGCGGATTTGAATCCGGGCTTGAAGGGTTATGTGAAAATTACGGTGTGGAAATTGATTCCACTGAGGAAAATAAGCCTGCTGAAAATAAGACCGTTCAGTCTCTTCCTGTTACTGCCGAAAACAAAAATTTCCAAAACGCGATCACTCTTGAAAAGGTGAAGGGCACAATCAGTCTCGACAAAGGTCAAAAGCCGGTGATCATTGAAAAAACACCAACGATTACAGCCACGGTATCTTGGAAAACTGGAACAGATTATGATATCTATGCTCTGGTTTATACAAAGGATGGCAGGCAGATCGATGTCGCAATGTTTGGTGCAAGCAGCACACCTCCACTTAGAAGTTTTGCAAACGGAGCAGTTGAACATATGGGGGATGTTAGAAGAGATTACAGTTCAACGAAGACAGAAGTAATTAAATTGAGGCTGAATAATGATATCCTGGCAGTCGTGCCTGTCGTTTATTCTGCCCAGTCTAATGGAACGGGTTCTTTCTACAGATACAAAGTGTCCATGAGTATCGATAATCATAACGGCACCTCCGTTACGATATCAGCCAAAAATGCCAACAATGATGACCGCATTTATACCTGCGTGCCCGGAATCCTCCATAATACGCAAGATGGAGTAATCATAAGTCCATTGGAGCTGTACAGTTTACCAGATTCTGAGTATAGACCTAAACTCAGAATGGGGCCTTCCAATATGGTAGAGGTTGTAATGGATGCAGGGCCTAGAAATGATTACAAATAAAAGAAGAAATATGACAAACAGAAATACTTAAACCCGGACTAAAATATATACAATCGGGAGGATAACTAATTATAGAAAATATATTAATTATGAATGCTTTTTTATCAGTATAATAATCATTTTTTTCTTTATAAGAATAAAAGCAAACATATTAATACCCATTATGGTTGTATTACTTATCCTCCTTTCCGGTATATTTTCTGTAACAGCATATATTATAAAATCTAACTATTCAATAATGTTATGCACTCTGTACTTTACGAAAAAGTAACAGCACCCCCTAATACGATGAAGAGGGTGCTGTTTGTGATTGCCTGCATGTATTTGTCTGTATCATTGTTATATTGTCCTTAGTGTTGAATTATTTCTAACCCTAATACTCCCCTTTAACAACAAAAAACGACCCCCGAATAACCCCCGCCAGCTTAGACTTCCGCCTGGCAAACTTAAACTTCCCTTCTAGCTCCTTTGGTACTTCCATCCCCTCAGAAAGCTTAAAACCAACAGCACGTTTCTTAGGATCATCAACCGTATACATGACGTTCACACTAAGACCATCCTCGTAAAAGACGTAGGTCCATTTGATATTTTCGACTTGAAATTGCGACGTTTCTAAAGGTTTGGCTGCAAACTCTATATCACGTTCTTTTTTCAAGATATGGTTTACATAATCAAGGGTTTCCTGGCTTTCGCTGGCTGGTACAACAGTAAATTCATGCTTATATTTAGTCATGAAATAACGGGCTTCATTCGCACGTAAACCAGCAAGGGCTTCCGCTATTGGTGAAGACTCTAAACCAGCAGCAGAAATATTTTTAAAATCAACCATATAGGACATTGCTATCCCGCCTTTATTTCTTATTTCCTAACAACAGGAATCCACATTTCACCAAAGACTAGCCCGTTTCGCTGGCCCATCTCAACCGCTGCATTGGGCCCGCCAACATAGGCAACATTTGTTGCCTCCGGCAAGACTTGACCAAAGGCCATACCAGTAAGCATATTGCTCAACATTTCAGCTGTCTCGGCTTCCCCTTTAACAATGAGGTATTCCCCTTTAGGGAATTGGATCAGTCTGGATGCTTCTGGCAGCGACTCCTCTGTCATGACGCCGGCATAATGCATCATCTTGTTATTTACCGCTTCATTAACGGTAAAAATGTATTCATTTGTGGAAATGGCTTTTAATTTATCAAGCCTTCCATCCTGTTTAACTGCCTGCCAAAAGTCCGCCTTTTCCTTATTGATGCCGGCGTAGTCTGTGTAATCGCTCTTCAGTTCAGTTCCAATGCCTAATACCGTAAAGCCTTCTTTTTCTTCCAGAGTATAATCTGCCATAATCAAAACCTTCCTTCTCTAAAAATTGATCAAATGATTTATCTTTTCACTTGATGAGTTTATAATAACTTTAAATCATGTCAAAAAATGATACTGTTTAGGGGGTTCCCATGAAAAAAGTTGAACGGATCAATGTGATGATGCGGTATATCAATAACCGCGCCCACTTTACTATTTCTGAAATCATGCGGGAATTTAACATCTCCCGTTCAACAGCTATTAGAGATATTCGGGAAATTGAAGCTATGGGAATGCCGCTTGTCGCTGAAGTTGGCAGAGATGGGGGTTATTTTGTCATGAACAACTCTGTCTTGCCCACTGTTCGCTTTACCGATAATGAGATCAAAGCTTTGTTTATTGCCTTTATGGCTACAAGAAACCTTCAGCTCCCCTATCTAAAGAGCCGTCAATCTTTAGCTGAAAAATTAATCGGCCTCATCTCAGAAGCCCAGCAGGAAGACATTGTTCTTTTAAATCAAATCTTGCTGTTTGAAGGGACCAACCCCAATAATCCCGACCTGCTTGAACTATCGGACCTCCCCCATCCGATGCTGGAGAAACTCATCCAAACCCTTCTTTTGGATAGCTATTTATTGATTACCATCAACGAAGAGAAGGAAAACAGATCTTATCCCATTTATCTCTTGCACCTTTATCGTGAAAAAAGCATATGGCTGATTGAAGGCTTTGACTTAAAGGAAGAAAAGAAACAAATTTTCCCCGTGGACAATCTCACCAGCGTCGAACCATATCCAGTGAACAAAAGAGTAAGCAGAAAAAACATATTAGAAAAAATAAGCAAGCAGGAGGAAGTAATCAATCTTGTCCTTGAACTCGGCCCACAGGCTATTGCCCAGTTCAAAAAATACCATCCTTTAAAAGTATCCATTTCTTATACAAATCCTTACCAAACGACAGCCGTTCTAAAGACATTTATCAATGTCAATAATTCAGTAGAGCTGACCGAAATGACCAATTGGCTGCTTTTCCTCGGAGGGGATATCAAGGTCAGGGAGATGCCGGAAGAAATCTTAGAAGGTTTACAAGAGAGATTAGGCTTATTCTGCCCATAAGCAGAGCTAGTTAAAACCTGGCACTTGCCAGGTTCGCAGAACCCAAAATAACTCCTAAATTTTTAATACATACAGGCCAGATGCTCCTCAAGGCGCTCCATTGTCTGTTCGGCACCTGGGGCAGCATATGTTTTCACCTTTTAAATACAGCGGAAGTTTCTTCAAAAATTGTGGTATAAGTGAGTTTCGTTTTGCCATCCAGATCCTCAAAGGCTGCTGTGGCGAGAAAATGGGGATATACATCATGTTTGAAGACGATTTGCTCGAGTTTGACGACCTCAACAAAGACGTTGGTATTGGGAAAATCAACGCCATCAGGACCGTGCATGATAAACTGCCATGTACCGCCAGGTTTCATATCGAATGTTTGAAAAGTTAACGTAAAACCTTGAGGTCCCCACCATTTTGACAGATGATCTTCTTTCGTCCAAGAATCAAACACAAGTTCAACAGGCGCATCAAATACGCGGGTGACTGTAATTTCACGTCCCCTATTTGTGTTTTCATTTTGTTTGTTGAGTTGTTTTGGTTCAAGTCTATCCCCTCCACTCACTATATTATTACATTTGCTAATAGAGTCCTGCATAATTTTTTCAATGTCATTGATTTGCGTGTTGCAGAAGAACAGAAGTCGTTTGTGGCACTGAATGTGTTTGTTTAGCGAGTTATCATGATGATATGTTAGTGGGCTTTACGATGTATTGTATGGATTACGATGAAAAGGAATATTGGATTTACCGCTTGATTATTGATGTAATACATCAGTTAAAAGGGTATGGAAAAGCGGTCATGGTAAAGCTGATTGAGCGGATTGGAGTATAGGGCGATCTATTTAAGCTTTGAGCCTGAAAAAAATCAGGCGAAGGAATTGTATGAAAAACTCGGCTTTGAAGCTGATGGCCGGGTGATCGAAGGGGAATTTGTATATAAACTAACATATTAATAGAACGATCGACAGCTGGAATTTCAGGAAAATTGATAGGATAATGACAAAGAGTTCCTATGAGGAAGCTCTGATTCAAGATAAATTATTGCAGGATTTATTTCAATGGAGGCGGTCCAATTTGAAACGGATATTTAAAAAGAATAAGGCATTGATTGTACTTTTCATTATGATTATTTTACTCATTGCCGTTATGCTCGATATTAAGTATGAAGGGCTGTTCTTTCAACTATTGCCAGCATCAATTCAATCGAAGCTAGCTGATATATTTTAAGTAGATGGAGGATAGATGAATTAATGTGTTCCTTTAATCTCGAAAGTTTTATGATAAAGTTCAGTAGTGTTGACAAATTGTCAACACTATTTGTATATTGGTAGAAGCTTGATTCAGTTGGAAAGGAAAATGAGTATGGAAGAAAAAAGCAATGAAATAGGCCAGCTGCTGAAGAACATGCTGAAGGAACGGTCTTTATCCATGAGGAAATTCAGCCAGATGACTGAAATCGATACGGCGATCATCTCAAAAATTATCAATGGTAAACGAAAAGCTACCCCGGAGCACTTGGAGCGGTTCGCGGAAAATCTTGGAGTTCCGATCTCACGATTATATGAGGCAGCAGGGTATTTGGTTGATCCTAAGCAGACGGAGTTGAATGAGTCGATTAGTGAGATTCAAGTAATCCTTGAATCCACTCAATTAGTAGATAAAGAGTTTCGGCTGGAAGATGTGAAGCGGGAATTAGATAAATACGAACAACTCTCGCAAACTGAGGAAGGGGCGGAAATCATCAGGAACAAGTTTGAGGGGAAGGTAGAAAAAGTCGGAAGCATCGGCCCCTTTATTCTTTATTTAAAGGAAATATACGAGAAGTTTTCTCTTAAAAGGGGGACGAAGTTGGAGCTTGCCCTGATGGGCGGTGCCCTCCTCTACTTTATCGCGGCCGTTGACTGTATTCCGGATTATGTCTTTCCGGTCGGTTATATAGACGATGCGCTGGTGATCAATTGGGTCATGAATGGACTGGGGCTGAAAAAATAAATGTAAACGGGGCAAATAAAAAAGAATGGAGAAAAAATGAACAGACAAAAACGCTTTAAAAGAAAAAGCAGAGTTCTTAAAGTAGCTGGAGCATTGTTGGCAGTGTGTGTGGCTGCAATCGGATATTTTGTCTATCAATACCAGGCGGGTGTGAGTACGGCAGAATCTGCGGAGCAGCAGGAATATGAATTCAATGGGGAAAAAAGTCTCGATAACAAGGTCAATGTACTGCTGCTGGGAGTTGATGCCCGGCCGGATGAGGGAAAATCCCGGACTGACTCCATTATGGTTGCACAATATGATCCGAAGGAGGGATCGGCTAAGATCATCTCCATCATGCGGGACATTTACACGGAAATACCCGGATATAAGAACTACAAAATCAATACAGCCTTCTATCTGGGCGGACCGGAATTGCTGCGTGAAACCTTGAAAGACGATTTTGACTTGGATATAGAATATTATGCTTTGATCGATTTTACAGGCTTTGAAAAAATGGTGGATGCTCTTGTCCCTGATGGCATTGAAATCGATGTTGAGAAAAAGATGTCAGCCAACATCGGGGTTTCTCTGGAGCCTGGATTGCAAAGGCTTAATGGGAAGGAACTATTGGGGTATGCCCGCTTTCGGAAGGATGCAGAGGCCGATTTTGGGCGGGTAAGGCGCCAGCAGCAGGTCATTAATGCGTTACAGGACGAGCTTCTTAGTGCAAATGGTGTGGTAAAGCTGCCAAAGCTGCTTGGAACTGCCCAGCCATATATACAGACAAATCTTCAAGCCGCAGAACTTCTCGCCATTATGAAGAGTGTTGCTTTGCACCGGCCCGAAACGATTGAAACAATGACCGTCCCAATCCAGAATTCTTATACAGATGTTAGGTATGAGGGAGTGGGGCTGGCGCTGGATATTGATTTTGAGAAAAATAAAGAGGCGATTCAATCCTTTTTAGAAGGGAATTCCGCGAATCAGGAACCAGATCCCCTATCAGTGAGTGAAGAAAATGGATAACGGCTGATCTTAACAGGAGAACTACAACATGGGATATACATTTTTGAAACGACTCGATAAATCGGTCTTGTCCATTATTTGTACATTTAGCATCCTGAGCATCCTTTTTATTTACAGCAGCCAGGGGACCGGCCAATACGGAGAACAGAACTTTGCGCTTAAGCAGGGGGTCAGCTATATGATCGGGTTCAGTCTGCTGATGGCTGTTGCTTATCTTGATGCAGACCAGATTGAAAGAATTGCCTGGCCTTTCTTTCTTGTTTGTTTTACGTCCATCGTTCTTTTGCCGCTTATGCCACCAGCAGTGGCACCGTCTATTTTAGGGGCGAAAAGGTGGTATAGCCTCCCTTTGCTTGGCTCAATACAGCCATCGGAATTTTTTAAAATTGCTTTGCTTTTGTTAACCTCCAGGTTAGCTCATCAGCATAATTTAGTATATCAAGAGAGAACGGTCTGGACTGATTTTCTGCTGATTGGCAAAGTTATTTTGGCCACGGTAATCCCATCCTTATTTGTCTACCAGCAGCCAGATACCGGCATGGTCGTTCTATATTTGGCCGGCAGCGCCACCGTTCTCTTTCTGTCTGGCATCCAAAGGAAGATTCTTGCTGCCGCGGCCATTATCCCGGCAGCAGGCGCAGCCATCCTATTGTATGTCTACTTTCAGTATCCATCGGTTTTCTATGATCAGCTGATTCCATTATTAAAGCCCCACCAGCAGGAGCGGATACTGGGCTGGCTTTCACCAAATGAGTATGCAGATCACGCGTATCAGACGAATAAAGCCATGCTGGCAGTCGGAAGCGGGGAATTAAAGGGAAATGGATTTGGCAGCGGAACCGTCTATATTCCTGAAAAGCATACAGATTTCATCTTTGCCACCATTGCGGAAGAAGGCGGGTTTATAGCTGCTGCTGCTGTTCTCAGTTTATTCTTCGTCCTATTGTACCGGATGGCTGTAATAGGCGATCACGCGGAATCGCCCTTTGGTTTATATCTTTGCTCCGGCGCGATGGCGATGTATGCCCTGCAAATCTTCCAAAACATCGGAATGACGATCGGGGTCATGCCAGTCAAGGGGATTTCACTGCCCTTATTGTCATATGGGGGAAGCTCATTGCTGTCCAATATGATATTCATGGGTATCATATTATCGATACGAAAGCCATACCGGAAATATATATTCGAGGCAAAATAGCCGGCAAGCTTCTTAGGAGCTTGCTGTTTTTTCACTTAAATAACACGAAAAAAGAGCATTCCCGAAAAGGGCATGCTCCGCTAACCTGCCAAACTCCCTGCACTATTTTCTTTCTCATGCACAAGTTTCCTGTAAATAACCGCCAGGGCCAATGCTGGTACCGTGCAAACCACCATCCCGATAAACGCGTATCTTGGTTCCATTTCATATAAATACCCGCCAAAAATGGTGAAGAGGGCTGTACTCCAGCTAAGAGCGAGTGCAGAGTATACCCCTTGTGTAATCGGGACCTGTTCATGGGGAACGTATTTGATTAAGTATTTCATAAAAGCGTAGTGTGCCATAGCAAATGAAAAGGCATGCAGTGTTTGGGCAATCGTAAACATAATCACATGCGGAAAGGCAAAAACGAGTATCCAGCGTGCGGTAGAGCCCAATGCTGCCAATGCCAGTAACGAGCCGATTGAAAATTTGCGGAAAGTCCGGTCGGCAATGAAAAAGAATAGGATTTCTGCAATCACGGCAATGTTAATGATCAGGCCGATTAAATATTTGGGAGCCTGAATTTCCTGCAAATAAATATAGCCATAGTTGTAATAAGAAGCATGTGCTGCCTGCAGTAAAATGACTATGACGAGCACCAGGCCGAAGTGCTGGATGCTGAATAATTTCTTTATGGCGCCTTTTGTCTGGACGCTTTTTGGTTTTTCCGATAAAACGTCCGGCGTATTCATAAAGCCGAGGCACAGGAATACGATCATGCCGAGCAGCAGAGCCCAGAATATGGCATCATCCCCAAATGCCCCTGTGAAGAAAGTCAGGATCATGCCGGATACAACGAATCCAATTGACCCCCAGGAGCGGCTCTTTCCGTAATCTCTTAATTGCTTACTCTGTACAAGAATGCCTGCAGCACTATCCAATGCTGGCATCAGAGCAGGGTAAAAGAAATGTAAAAACAGCGTTGCTACCAGCAGACTTGTAAAAGAATTGGCCGGTATATAGCAGAGAATGGCAATCAGTGTGCCGATTCCCATCCCGTTAAGCAGGGTTTTACTGCTGAGTTTTCCTGATAAATAGGGAAAGGCAAAGAGTGTGGAAAGGCCCCGTACAGCCAAACCCAGACTCATGATCAAACTCGCCTGTGAAACGGTCATTTCTTTTATATGGATCAGCCACCCTGTCCAATAGGGCAGAAAAACACCCCAGGTCATAAAGAAACTGAAAAACTGTCTGCCCATCCAGCTCTGTGTATTCATTAAATATCCCTCCGATATTTGCATGATATCAGGAAGATTCGTACAATAATATGAGATATCTCATATTTCGGGGGTGGGAAATGGAAATTTATAAACAAGAAAAAAGGCAGCATTACCTTGAGCAGCATTCCATTTCGCATTTATTTTCTTTTCCGATTGAGGAGTTTATGGAAGTACGCGAATATAAGCGGGATGAATGGATTATTCGCGAAGGCATGAGGCCGGATTATTTGTATTATGTCATCGAGGGTAAAGCCAAGATCTATGTAACGTATCAAAATGGCAAGATTTCTTTGATTAATTTTATTAATGCCCATGATTATATCGGGGAAATGGAGTTACTGCATGAAGTGTACTATACAAAGGGGATTCAAGCCTCCACGAAGACAATCTGTTTTGCGATTCCTTTGCATCAATGCCGCAAAAGGCTCCTTGAAGATACGACTTTTCTCCGTGAGCTCACCAGGTTTTTAAGTATGAAAGCAACGAAAATGGCTGAAAAGTACTCCCAGAGCCTTTCCTTTCCGCTTGAAAACCGTCTGGCGGACTTTATCCTGCAAACCGCTGATGGGGAGGTCTATAAGGAAAAACATGTGTCCGTCTGTGATTTTCTAGGGGTGTCCTATCGCCATTTACTGCATGTTCTTGTGCAGTTTTGCGATAAAGGCTATTTACAGAAGGAGGGGCGCATTTATCGCATTCAGCAGACAGATGAACTGCACCGGCTTGCTGATGTGCTGAAGAATGATTCATTTTAAAAGGAAAAAAACCGAACCTGGCGAAACTTCGGACAGAAGAGGCGGAAAACCGGGAGAAAGAGTCCGATTCCAGTGCTCGGGTTCGAACACAGGAAGCATAAAGCCATTCTGAACTTTTTCCCCTTCACGGATATGCTCCGGGTACGAGTTTATCATCAAACGCTTCATTTTAGGCAAAGATGGGCATGCTTTTCCCCGGTATTTTCGTATCGAGGAATTGTTTCTCCTGGATTTTCCAATAGGCAGGCTAAAGCTTGCTCCGTTGCCGGCTGTGGCCAGGCAGAAGGCTATATCCGTGAATCCGGCACAACCCCGTTTCTCAGCAGGAAGAGCCGTATTTACCAGTCCTCAATCTAGAGGAGGCAACAGCCTGTTTGGCATTTTGGAGTCGCGCCAGCCCCCGCTATACTGCAGCTTACCTGGAGTTGGCACTCCTTTATTTTAAAAAAACTTTTGAGGAAAGACTTGCACAAAAACAAAAGCACTGATATATTTTAAATGTGAATAACTTCACAAATAATTATATCAATATTTTTTATGAGTTTATGTGAATTTATTCACATAAGTGCAATTACCTAAATTAGATGGAATGAATAGGATTTTTTTTAGGAAATCATGTGAATAATTTCACAAATACTTATTGGGGGAACTCATTATGAATTTAACATTAGGAAACAAAATTGTTTTAGTAGGAAATGGCGCTGTTGGATCCAGCTATGCGTATGCCTTATTAAATCAGGGCCTATGTGATGAGTTAATCATTATTGATGTAAATGAGGAGAAAGCAAAAGGAGATGTTATGGATTTAAACCACGGCATTGCCTATGCACCAACCGCTATGACGATTAGATATGGTTCTTATAAGGATTGTAAGGATGCCGCTCTAGTGGTGATCTGTGCAGGCGCAGCACAAAAACCGGGAGAAACACGGCTGGATCTCGTGAATAAAAACGTTAAAATCTTCAAATCCATTGTAGAGAGCATTATGGACTCTGGATTTAATGGGATTTTCTTAGTTGCAGCAAATCCAGTCGATATCTTATCTTATGTAACCTGGAAATTCTCCGGCCTGCCTAAAGAAAGAGTTATTGGGTCCGGAACTATTCTTGATTCTGCCAGATTCCGATATTTATTGGGCAAAGAATTTGATACAGCAGCCGTTAGTGTTCATGGGTATATTATCGGTGAACATGGCGACTCTCAATTCCCGGTATGGAGCTTCGCCAATATTGCTGGAACCCCTGTAGCCGAGAGATTAACAGAGGAAAGAAAAGAAGAAATTGCTGTCCAGGTCCGGGATGCTGCATATGAAATTATTAACGCAAAGGGTGCAACCTACTATGGAATTGCGATGGGGCTAGTCAGAATAACAAAAGCCATCTTGCGAAATGAGAATGTGGTATTGCCGGTTGGAGCGTTGTTAGAAGGAGAATATGGCCATCGTGATGTCTTTGTTGGGATTCCGTCTCTAATCACAAGAAACGGTGTGAAGAATATTGTTGAACTGTCATTGACCGAGGATGAAAAAAGGAAGCTTGCTAAATCTGTTCAAACCTTAAAAGACATCCAAATTTCAGCATTATGACGAGTTGACATCTTAGTTTCAAAGGGGCAGATCATATGTTAGTGGAAACGTTCAATCCTTTTCATAACCTGGCTATTTCCTCCCTGGTGGCAGCCATACCGATTCTGTTATTTCTGATTTGCTTGACGGTATTAAAAATGAAGGGTATTCATGCGGCGCTAATAAACTTAGCTGTCACTTTTTTCATCGCCCTTATCATCTTTGAATTGCCATTCGGAGAAGCGGCTGGAAGTGTTATTCAAGGTGCTGCATCAGGGATTTGGCCAATTGGCTGGATTATTGTCATGGCTGTGTGGCTATATAAAATTTCGGTGGCATCAGGCAAGTTTGATATTTTGCGCGGAAGCATCGCAGGGATTTCCCAGGACCAGCGCATTCAATTTCTACTGATCGGATTTTGTTTTAATGCCTTTCTCGAAGGGGCAGCCGGGTTTGGTGTACCGATTGCTATTTGTGCCGTACTGTTAGCGTCACTGGGCTTCAAGCCATTGCAGGCAGCGATGCTCTGTCTCATAGCAAACGGTGCTTCAGGTGCCTTTGGTGCGATTGGAATACCGGTCGGCATTGTCGATACGTTTGGAATCCCAGGGGTTACTTCCATGGATGTCTCAATCATGACAGCTCTGACACTGCCGATTATTAACTTTACCATTCCCTTTTTATTAATATGGCTCATTGACGGGTTTAAAGGAATTAAGGAAATATTCCCGGCTATCCTGATCACAGCTGGGGTTTATACCGTTACACAGGCAATCATTACGATATTTATAGGCCCGGAGCTTGCTGATATTATTCCTTCCTTATTAGCAATGGGTGTATTAGCGTTATTTCTGAAAAAGTGGAAACCAAAGAATATCTTTTTGCTCAATGGGAAAGAGTGTCAATTTGAAGAGCATTCATTAAGTGAAATTGTTAAAGCATGGTCACCATTTTATCTATTGACCCTATTTATTTTAATATGGAGCTTCCCTGCATTTAAAGGGCTTTTCGCTGAGGGTGGCTTGCTCGAATTCACAGTCATCAATTTCGGTTTACCCGGATCTTCTCTTAGTGTCAGCATCAGTTTAATAGGTGCTACAGGAACAGCGATCTTAATGGCCGGCCTAACGACAATAGCAACCACTAAAGGCATCAGAATGGGTGAGGGATTCAAGCTTCTCAAAAAGACTGTTTCAGAGTTCTGGATTCCGATTATCATGATTTGTGCCATTATCGGAATTTCAAAGCTCATGACGTACGGTGGAATGACTGTCACTCTGGGGGAGGCAGTTGCGACAACCGGAAACCTATTTCCGCTGCTGTCCCCGCTCTTAGGCTGGATTGGGGTGTTCATGACAGGATCTGTCGTGAACAATAACACTCTATTTGCTCCGATCCAGGCGACAGCTGGCCATGTGATCGGAACCAACTCCTCCTTATTGCTTTCTGCCAATACGGCTGGAGGTGTGATGGCAAAGCTCATCTCTCCTCAGTCCATCGCCATCGCCACAGCAGCGGTTGGCGAGACAGGAAAAGAAGCCGATTTGACGAAAATGACATTGAAATATAGCTTTGGATTACTGATATTTGTTTGTATTTGGACATTGATATTGTCATTATTCTTCTAATTAGCCAATATATTAGGATAAAAAAGTGGAGCATTCAGCTCCACTTTTTTGTCCTCTTAAATCCAGACCATAAGAGCAAGAATGAGGACGAAATGAATATCGTTCTCTTGTTAAAATGAGTCCAATAACTTTAGGAGGAGATAATAATGAACAATATCCAGATATTTAATGAGCTGCATTTTTCAAATGAACTTTTATTCCTGGGAAACGCCTGGGATTTGCTTATTCCTATACACCAATCTCCTCAATAAAACTTCCAATGGTCCATTTAAATCCTTTTTTTCCAATCCCCACGCCAATAGTAGAGAAAGACACCATATGCCCACAGCAATCACCGCTGCAGTCCCATTGCTCACACGTCCTCCTAAATCAAGAGCCACCGGTGACAGGAATAGGACAAGCGTTGTCTCGTTCCAAACATAGAAAGTTAATGACCGCTTCCCTAAAGCCATTAAAGAAAGGGTAAGACTCCCTGGCTTTTGTACCTTGGTCCCAATGATCCCGAAAATCACAGCATAAGCCAATCCTCCTGCAATTCCTGTTAAAATGTGAAATCCATTCATTAATCCAGCTGTAAATGGACTGGGGTGCCATAGGGTCCCCAGCAGCGATAAAGGCATTGCTCCTAATAAAGAGATGGTTAATCCTAAAATGGTTATCAATTTAATGATTTTTAAATGCTGCTCTGGCTTGATTAATAACTGATATCTGGCGATCCACATGCCGAGCAGAACGGAAGGGAGTACCGGGAACATTAAATGAATGAGAATAGGGATAGAAGGAAAAGTAAATAGGCTTATCAAAGCTGTGCCAAAGTAGGTGTCTGTGGCTGAAACCTCTGGTGGGAAGCCATAGCCTCCGATTTCCAGCATGTTGAAGCCCCACATTATAGGACCAAAAATTATATAGAATAAGGTGATAAAAATAAAGGTTCGAATCAGTGTCTTGATTTCACGTTCTAAAAGCCAGCTGACGAGCAGCCCTGCTGTCCCGTAGGCCATAAGAATATCCTGGCCTCCAATGATGACAGCCAAAACAATCCCAAATAGAATCAAATACCAGGAACGCCTTCTTATCGTCTTTATGGCCTCTTTTTCTCTTATTCCTTTAGAGATTCGACTTTCAAATGCAAGAACAAGTCCATATCCGAATAAAACGGCAAACATCGCTCTTGCTCTATTATCAATAAAAAATTGGCCAAAAAAGTTAACTATTTGGTCAAGGAAGGTAATAGCCTCTACTCTTTGCATAATCCCGGGTTCAGAGGTATACAAATAGAGCGGGGCATGGGCCAGTGCAATCAGCAGAAGCATCGTACCCCGGGCTAGGTCCAGTGAAACAGCACGTTTTTTTGGACCAGCTGTTTTCATACTCGATTGATTAGGCATGCTGCTTTTCTCCTTTGTTCTTCATAAATCCCTTAAAATCAGGGAAGCAGCTATTTCCAGTGTAAAGGGATGATTAATTCAGCCAATTGCTTGCCTTCCATTAGAATCCTATAAAGGCGTCCGAGCATTAAAGCCAATTTCAATTAAGGCAATTAAATATTAGGTCGTATTTAAGTTTATGTCAATTGCATGAGATAGTTAGCAAAGTTCAGTTAAATAATAAGGGTGAAGTTGGCACTCCAAATAGCCAATTTATTATTGTTTCATAACCATTGCTTATTCCTCTTTTCCGGATTATAGTGAATACGAAGGATAAGTCATTACAAAACCTATATATATCTGAAAGGTTTATATAAAGGAGAAGAGTATATGTTAGCAGCAACGAACAGCTTCAGAATTGAAAAAGACTTTCTAGGTTCTAAGGAAGTTCCGGTTGATGCCTATTACGGTGTTCAGACGCTTCGTGCGGTTGAGAACTTTCCGATTACAGGCTATCGGATCCATCCGGAGTTAATCAAGGCAATGGCAATGGTGAAAAAGGCTGCGGCCTTGGCGAATATGGAGGTTAAGCGCCTTTATTCAGGCATTGGAGACCCGATCGTACAGGCAGCCGATGAAATGATTGAAGGACTATGGCATGATCAGGTCATTGTTGACCCGATCCAGGGCGGTGCCGGGACGTCCATTAATATGAATATTAATGAAATCCTTGCAAATCGTGCGATTGAAATCATGGGCTATGAAAAGGGAGATTATTCTCATTGCAGCCCAAATACCCATGTCAATATGTCACAATCGACAAATGATGCCTTCCCGACAGCGATGCATATCTCTGTATTAAATCTGCTGGATCAATTAATCCCGACAATGGAACATATGCATTCCGTTTTTCTTGAAAAATCAAAGGAATTCAACCATGTAATTAAAATGGGACGGACTCATCTGCAGGATGCCGTTCCAATCAGGCTAGGCCAGGAATTCGAAGCATACAGCCGTGTCATTGCGCGTGATATTAAGCGCATTCAGCAATCCAAACAGCACTTATATGAGTTGAACATGGGAGCAACGGCAGTCGGAACGGGATTGAATGCCATCCCAAAATACATTGATTTAGTGGTGAAGCACATTGCTGACATCAGCGGCCTGCCATTTACAGGGGCTGAACATCTTGTAGATGCCACGCAGAATACGGATTCTTACACGGAAGTTTCCGGAGCATTGAAAATTTGCATGATCAATATGTCCAAAATCGCGAATGACTTGCGTCTAATGGCGTCTGGCCCAAGAGCCGGCCTTGGGGAAATATCGCTTCCAGCAAGACAGCCGGGATCTTCCATTATGCCGGGGAAAGTTAACCCTGTTCTTCCGGAGCTGATTAACCAGGTGGCATTCCAGGTCATCGGAAACGACCATACCATCTCTCTTGCTTCAGAAGCAGGACAGCTTGAACTGAATGTCATGGAGCCAGTCCTGATCTTTAATCTTCTGCAATCGATCAGCATTATGAATAATGCTTTCAATACGTTTACTGAGCATTGTGTAAAAGGAATCGAAGCCAATGAAGAGAGATTAAGGGAATACGTTGAGAAAAGTGTGGGCATCATCACAGCAGTAAACCCTCACCTCGGCTATGAAGTCGTATCAAGAATTGCGAGGGAAGCCATTTTAACAGGCTCTCCAATCAGGGAGCTATGCCTGAAATATGATGTGCTGACAGAAGAAGAACTGGATTTAATTCTCGATCCATATGAGATGACAGATCCTGGCATCGCAGGTGCTGCTCTGCTGGAAAGAGACTAAACTAAAAACGCTTGCCCCCTATGCAGCAGCTGGCGGGGGCAAGCGTTTTTTCTTCTCTATTGATTTAGCGCAGGCGCCGCTTTATTCATTCCAATTTGTGTGGAAGGTTCCTTCTAAATCTGTCCGTTCATACGTATGGGCACCGAAGTAATCACGCTGTGCCTGCAGCATGCTCGCATTGGATGTTCCTGTACGATAGCTATCGTAATAGGAAAGAGATGAGCTCAAACATGGTAAAGCGATGCCGGATTGAATGCCTTCGCAGACAATTTTACGCAGCCCGTTTTGATAATCCCTGATTCTTTCTGCAAAGTAAGAAGAAACTAACAAATTGGCCAGATTCGGCTGCTCTTGGTAGGCCTCGCTTATGACATTTAAGAATTCCGCACGAATGATGCAGCCGTCGCGGAAAATCAGGGCGATATCCTTCAGAGGCAAATTCCAGCCATACAGTTCGGATGACATTTTATATTGCGTAAATCCTTGCGCATAGGCGCATACTTTTCCCATATATAAAGCTTGTCTGATGTATTCAATCCATTCCTCTTTTTCGAGGGCTGTCTGATTCTTCTCTGGACCTGTTAAGAGTGTTTCTGCTGTCACACGTTCTTCTTTTAAAGCAGAAATATAACGGGCGAATAAGGATTCTGTGATGATCGAGGTTGGAATTCCATTATCGATGGCTTGCAGGCTGGTCCATTTTCCGGTTCCTTTTTGCCCTGCTTTATCCAGAATGACATCGATTTGCGGCAGCCCTGTACGCTCATCCTTTTTCCTTAAAATGTCTGCCGTGATTTCGATTAAATAGCTCTTCAGCTCGCCTTGATTCCAGGCTTCAAAAATATCAGCTATTTCCTCAACTGATAATCCTAATTTATCTCTTAAAAAGGTGTAGGCTTCGGCAATCAGCTGCATATCTGCATACTCAATTCCGTTATGTACCATCTTAACGAAATGGCCTGCCCCTTTTGGTCCAATATAGACACAGCAAGGAACACCGTCAACCTGTGCAGCTATCTTTGTAAGAATAGGAGCGGCTTTATCATAGACTTCTTTGTCTCCGCCAGGCATGATGGAAGGTCCTGTTAAGGCACCGACTTCACCGCCTGAGATTCCAATTCCTAAATAACCAATTCCTTTTGATTTCAGTTCATCATATCTTCTTCCTGTATCTTCATAATGGGAGTTTCCGCCGTCCATGATGACATCACCTTCTTCAAGGAAGGGGATCAAGCTGGAGATAACAGAATCAATCGCTTTCCCTGCGGTAACCATTAAAAAGATTTTTCTTGGTGTTTCCAAGGAATTTACAAAATCCTCGATTTCGTAATAAGGGTTAATGGGTTGCCCATCAAGTTTTTGTACCAGTTTATCGGTTAAGTCCCTTGTGTAATTATATACTGCCACTTGCTCTCCGTTATTGGCCATGTTTAGAGCGATATTGCTGCCCATTACACCTAAACCAATAACACCAATTGTATTTAACATATTTCTTGCTCCCTTTTTCAGATTAATAGGCAATGGAACCCTCTATAGGAAGTAGGGTTCCATTGCCTTATATAGTTTATACAAATAAGCTTATCAATAAAATAAATCCTAATCCAGCAACAGATATAATGGTTTCAAGCAAGGTCCATGTTGCAAACGTTTCCTTCATGCTTAATCCAAAGTATTCTTTAAACATCCAGAAGCCGGCATCGTTAACATGTGAAGCAATTAAGCTCCCTGCACCTGTTGCAAGTACCACTAATGCAAGATTAACATCCGATTGGCCCAGCATCGGAATGACTAAACCGGCTGTTGTTAATGCTGCCACTGTGGCAGACCCTAATGAAATCCGCAGGATGGCAGCGATAATCCATGCAAGCAAAATCGGTGATAAGTTTGTTCCTTTGAATAGCTCTGCTACATAGTCACCAACACCGCCATCAATTAATACTTGTTTAAAGGCACCGCCTCCGCCAATAATCAAGAGCATCATCCCGATATGGGTGATAGCTGTTGTACAGGATTCCATCACATTTTTGATTGGAATCTTCCTCGCCAGTCCCATTGTATAGATGGCAACCAATAAGGAGATCAGCATCGAAGTGCCGGCGTCACCAATAAAACGGATTGCGGCTAGAATACTATTATCTTCAAATCCCAATGTTTTTTGAAGCAATGTAATAATCGTTGCGATCGACATTAAAATAACAGGAAGTAAAGCTGTAAATACACTGATTCCAAAACCAGGAGTTTCTTCAAGCTTAAATGTTTTCTGCTCACCTAAAGAGGCGATACTCCCGCTTTTTGTAAATGATTCAGGTACTAGCCTTTTTGCAATTTTTGTAAATACCGGTCCTGCTAAAATCACCGTAGGAAGAGCGATGATAAGACCATAAAGCAGCACTTCACCAATGTTTGCGCCAAATTCACCCGCTATTACAGTTGGCCCTGGGTGAGGAGGCAGGAATCCATGTGTGACAGATAGAGCTGCTGTCATTGGAATCCCAAGATACAAGATTGATATCTTCAATTCTCTTGAAATGGCAAATACGATCGGAATTAATAATACAAGTCCTACTTCAAAGAATAATGCTACACCAATAATAAATGATGCTGCCACTACGGCCCATTGAATATTCTTTTCACCGAATTTGTTCACAAGGGTCATAGCTATTCGCTGTGCGCCTCCAGAGTCGGCGATCAGCTTGCCTAACATGGCGCCAAGTCCAAATATGAGTGCCAAGTGACCCAGCGTTCCCCCTAATCCTGCTTCAATGGTCTTGACAATTTGATCCAGCGGCATTCCGAGTGCTAAAGCAACACCAAATGATACAATGATTAATGAAATAAAGGTATTTAATTTTAAACCCATTATTAGTATTAATAAGGCAATGATTCCAATTCCAACTATTACTAATGGCATTGTAAACTCCTCCTGTTAGTTACGCTGTACTAATCTTCGCTGATAATTTGCAATCGATGTGTAATCATCTTCTAACGTTCTTGATAAATGAATGAAAATCGGCAGCAATTGTCGATATTCTTTTACTGCCGTTTCTTGCGGGGTATGTTTAAAGGTATCGCCCACCATTTCAGAAACGGCTTCAAAGGAGCTGATTTTTCCTGTGGCATATAATCCTAAAATACAGGCACCGAGACATGAACTTTCATAGCTTTCAGGTATGACAACTTCCGATTCAAAAATATCGGACATCATCTGCCGCCAAATCTCAGATCTTGCGAATCCTCCCGTTGCTTGAATCCGGGTTACGGGCCCGTCCATGCATTCTACTAATGCCAAGTACACAGTGTATAGATTATAAATAACGCCTTCTAGCGCTGCCCGAATCATATGTTCTTTCTTATGTGACATGGTTAATCCGAAGAATGATCCGCGCACGTCCGGGTTCCATAAAGGAGCACGTTCACCTGCCAGGTACGGATGGAATAGCAAGCCGTCTGCACCTGGTCTTACGCGTTCTGCAATTTTTGTTAATACTTCGTACGGATCAATGCCTAGTCTTTTGGCTGTTTCGATTTCTGAAGAGGCAAATTCATCCCGGATCCAGCGAAGAACCATCCCTCCATTGTTTACCGGTCCGCCAATCACCCAATGATTTTCCGTTAAGGCATAACAGAAGATTCTCCCTTTCTCATCCGTCTGGGGCTTGTCAATAATGGTCCGTATGGCACCGCTTGTCCCAATGGTGATGGCAATCTCACCTTTTCTAATTGCATTAACACCCAGATTTGAAAGCACTCCATCACTTGCGCCGATGACAAAAGGTGTCTGGGGATCGATGCCCATTTGTTTGGCTAATTTAGGATTGCAGTTCTTGAACATCTTTGTAGTCGGCACAAGTTTGGATAATTGTGCCGGAGTGACCCCTGCAATCGCCAGCGCCTCCTCGTCCCAATCCAATGTTTTAAGATTCATCATTCCCATGCATGAAGCCAGTGAATAATCGACAACATATTCATCAAAGAGCTTCTTAAAGATATATTCTTTAATGCCAATATATTTTTTTGTTTTGCGGGCGATTTCAGGGCGTTCGTTCACAATCCAGGCGATTTTGCTTAATGGTGACATAGGATGAATCGGTGTTCCAGTCCGTTTATATACCTCATGTCCATTCAATTCATCTTTAATTTTGCGCGCCCATGCTTCGCTGCGATTATCTGCCCAGGTGATGACTGGCGTAAGCGGCAGGTGATCTTTATCCATTGCGATAACACTATGCATCGCACTGCTAAAAGAGACAAAGGACAGGCTTTTATCTGAATGGTTTTTCATAATATTCGCTATGGACTGCAGTACAGCTGAAAAAATCTCTTCAGGGTTTTGTTCAGCTGTCGAAATATCCGGTGTGTACAGCGGATATCCAATATTCTCATGCTGAATAACTTCACCTTGTTCACTGAATAACACGGCTTTTGTACTGGTGGTTCCAATATCAATCCCTAACATATAGCTAGTCATCTTGTTGTTTAACCCCTTTGGATAGCATTTGTTGTGATCTCCATAAGTCGTCTACTTTCCCTTGAACATCATCAAAATTTTCGTGTAAAGACTTAATCATGAGGTCTCTGTCTTTTGTTTTGATAGCATCAATATATAGTTCATGGTTTTTTAAAATCCGAGTAAGGTCTTCGTAATTTTCCTTGAATCGCACGCGCATGGACAAAAGAATAAAGCTTTCCATTACGGGTTTTAAATTATTCCAGATCAATAAGACATAGGAATGGCCAATAGATCGAATGATGATGTCGTGGAACAGGATGTCCTGATATGAAAATTCATCAGCATCCTGATACTTTACAGCGACCTTCATCATTTCCAATACTTTGCTAAGTTCCATTGCTAATTCATTTGTATCCATACTTATGAGACGTTCAAATACGAACGTTTCGATCATTAGACGAACATCATAAATCTCTTCTATTTCTTTTTCTGTTAATCCGGCAACGACAGCACCCGTTCTTTCTAATCGGATGATATTTTCAGATGCCAGTGTTCTTAATGCTTCACGAACGGGTGAACGGCTTACTGCAAAATCTCCGGCCAGTTTATTTTCTGAAAGTATGGTACCGCTTTCAAACAAGCCGGCAATAATGCGCATTCTAAGCTCATAGGCTACGCGATCACCAGTGGAAGCTTTAGAAAGCCACTTTTGGGGATATAGGAAGTCATTGGATTCGTTCATAAAAATCACCTTTTTAAAATGACATTAAGTATACGTGTATACTTGTATACAAGTATTATAAATGAAATTGGTGAAAATGCAAACGCTTTATTTGTTGGTGTCGAATTTTGTCCTCGCAAGTGCGCGCTGATGCTGGCAGCTCAAAACGGGAAGCTAGTCTGAAGCAGGTGCTTATTCGGACAATAGGGGTAGAAACCGGAGAGGAAGAGTCCGAAGTAGGCGCATATTCGGACAGTGGGAGCAGAAACCGGAGAGTGGTAGTCCGAAGTTGATGCTCAATCTTTTTATGCCCTCCGCACTTTTCGCATACGAGGTCCTTGTTTTTTATAGTTTGCAGTAAAGATGGACATGTTTTGCAATGCACCCTTTTTTTAGCTGTTCATAGTATTCAAATCTTTCATAAAGCGGTTAACTTGGGTTGGAAGAACAATAGGCTGTTCCATCGGAGCTTGATATAAGGTGAATTCAGGGTTAATGAAAACAACGGAGGCTTCAACGGGATAATTTTGCTTGAGGGTTTGGAGCAGGGCTGCACTTCTTTTTAATTGGTAAATGGGATTTTTATATTCTCTGCCGGAGGTCACGGTATAAAGCTTGTCAGAATCCAAGTGCCAGTCTCCCTGGAAATTCTTTATTTCTAATAGATGGATCATAGTTTCTGAAATAATCAGGGTATCAGTTTGAAAGTAGGAGTTGTTTACCTCCAATAGCAAATCATTAATGAAATCTCTCTTGCTGCATGCTTTCTGCGAGATGGTCAAATTTCACCTCTCCTTCATAGCCTTTTTCAAGGTTTGAATACTGCAGCTTTTCCTTTTTGGTTAACACATTCGGGTGTTCAAATATCTCATAGATATTAATTCATCCGGTTCCGATCTTCTTTTAACTAACATCTTCCACTTCCTTTCTTGTCCTTAAGGCTTATTTTATAAGCAATTTCAAAAATAACAAATAAAATAAAAGAGTCCTTTTTTAAATCCTCTTCTTAAAATCGAAGATCAGCTTATTTACTATTTACCAATTTTAAAGAAGTATTAATACATTAAAGGTTACTGAATGGAATACAATTCCAATGTTACTGCACGTAAAGGGTGAAGAAATTGAATAATCCATTTAGCCAATAAACAGGAGGGATTAATTTGAAAAATGCAGACCAGACATCCTCAAGTCTGATAAAAATGCGCCGAATCTTTGGTTATGGCGCCGCCATAGCCGTGACTCCTTATCTGCTGATTAAAATCGCCTGGACGTTTGGCCTCTTTCTTCCGACAGAGCAAATGGGCGATGCCAGCTGGCGGGGGATTAACGCAGCTACCGGGGTTGTCGCTGCGGTTGGCATCCTGCTGGCGATGGCGTTCTGCAGGCCGTGGGGTGAACGGCTGCCTGCTTGGCTGGTGGCTCTGCCCGTTTGGCTGGGTACCGGTCTTCTCGTTCCCATGCTGCTGCTGGCTCCTGTCCTTGGCCCGGCTGCAATGGCTCTGGATCAGGAAGCAGGTGCTGCTGACTTCTGGGTTTACGAGCAGGTCTTTGTTATGGTTTCTCTCGTTGGGGCCGGTATTTGCCTGCCATTGGCTTTAGCAGGATATGCCAAGGCGCGGTGGCCGGAGGCGCTAGGTGGTCCAATCGACTGCGTGGAGGTGCCGGGACACACCAGGCAGCTGCAAATCACGTTAGGCAGACTCGCTGCAGCGGGGTGCATTCTCCTCGGTGCCATAAAGGTGTTCTGGGCGGCAGGAGGAACCCTTGGCATAGATCCAAGCATGCTGGATTCCCGTGATTTGTGGTGGCGTCTCTTGACGCTAAGTACAGGCGGCTGGGCATTAGTGGGGGCGTGGGGACTATTAGTGCTGATCACCCGCCGCGGATCGAGGAAGTTTCTGCCGCCCATGGCAGCGGCATGGATTTCGTCGGGCATGCTGTTTTCTTATAACCTCTTTTCCATCATTCGCCCAGATTTTCAGTCCAGCCCGGAGTACCCGCTGGCACGGATGCTGAGCACGGAGGCCGGTATTGTATTGGGCGTTATGATGGGGATGATACTTCTCCTGGTTCTTCACGACCGGCGGCGAGCGCTAATCAGGCGGGGGTAATGGGTGATCTATTCGTCCGGCCATACACAAGCTATTTCCTTTTCCCTTCATTTGTGTAAAATGATAATAGACTATTTTTGCGCGGGAGGATTTAGATGATTACCATAAAGGAAATAGCAGAAAGGGCGAATGTTTCTAGGACGACTGTTTCAAGGGTTTTAAATAATTCCGGTTATGTGAGTGAGGATGCAAGGAAAAGGGTCCTGCACGTAATTGAGGAGACCGGTTATGTTCCAAGTGCCCATGCGAAGTCACTCCGCACGAAAAAAACAAAGGTTATTGGGGTTATTCTGCCGAAGATCAGCACCGAAACGTCCAGCCGTCTGGTTAATGGCATTGACGACGTATTGGCCAGGGAAGGCTATCAGATTCTTCTTGCTAATACAAATCTTCATGCTGAAAAAGAGATAGAATATATACGGCTTCTCAAAAGCAGGAATGTGGACGGCATGATTCTGTCAGCTACAAACGTGCAGCCGGAATTGATTCAGGAGATCTGTCAGCTGAAAATCCCTTTTATTATGGTGGGTCAGCAGGCAGAAGAATTGACGAGTGTGATTTTTGATGAATATCAGGCTGCGAGGGACATGGCTGGCCTGCTAATCAAGAAGGGATATGAGAAAATTGCCTTTATAGGCGTGGATGAAGCTGACCGTGCGGTGGGTTATCTCCGGAAAAAGGGATACCTGGACGCAATGAAGGAGCATCAGCTACCAGTCGAAGAAAGCTGGCTCCAAAAAGGAATTTTCGATATAGATTCAGGGTCTGAGTGTATGAAGAGGATCATGGAATCTGCTGATAGTAAACCCCAAGCGGTTCTTGCGGTGACGGACCGTCTGGCGATTGGCGCTTTACAATACCTCAGACAAAATGGATATTCCGTTCCCGATGATGTTGCGATAGCCGGAATGGGCGGATCGGAGCTTTCCAAATATATCACCCCGGGATTGACAACCATCGATTTTTCCTTTGAAGATGCAGGCCGGGAGGCAGCCTTATTAATTCTTCAGAAAATTAAGGGTGAACACGGGACGGGAATAAACAGAAAAGTTAGATATAGACTTGTTGAAAGAGAAAGTATATAATGGGTGTGTAATCGATTTCATAAGTAAGTTTAA
Organism: Cytobacillus oceanisediminis; assembly: GCF_004366035.1. GTDB lineage: Bacteria > Bacillota > Bacilli > Bacillales > Cytobacillaceae > Cytobacillus > Cytobacillus oceanisediminis_C. The sequence continues at coordinate 380,952 of NZ_SOEE01000005.1, read as the reverse complement.
TCGATTACACTTTTATTTTTGCTGGTATGGAATCGATTTCACAACGGAATATTCCATTATTTTTTATCCAATGTGGAATCGATTCCACAAACATATGAAAATAGGGGTGAAGAGGATGACGGAGTATCGTAAAATTGCGGAAGAATTAATTGACGCTGTCGGGGGCAGAGAGAATGTTCACTCAGTAGCCCACTGTGCGACCAGGCTGCGGATCATGGTGAATGATAAGGAAAAAATTGATCAGGAAAAGATTGAAAGCATCAATAAGGTAAAAGGGGCTTTCTTCAACTCTGGCCAATATCAGATTATTTTTGGCACGGGAACAGTTAATAAAGTCTATGAGGAAGTATCCGGCCTGGACATTGAATCCATGTCAGCATCAGAGCAGAAAAAAGAAGCTGTTAAAAGCGGTTCTGCTTTCCAGAGGGCGATCCGGAAATTCGGGGATGTATTTGTGCCGATCATTCCAGTCCTTGTCGCGACAGGACTCTTTATGGGATTGCGCGGCATGGTAATGCAGGAGGAAATTCTCGCTTTATTCGGCATGACGGCATCGGATGTGTCAGAAAATTTCATTTTATTTACGCAGGTACTGACGGATACAGCATTTATCTTCCTGCCGGCACTTGTTGCCTGGTCAACCTTTAGAGTGTTTGGCGGGACTCCAATCATCGGTTTAATTCTAGGGTTGATGCTTGTGAGTCCCTCCCTGCCAAATGCGTGGGATGTGGCAGGCGGAAATGTTGAACCGATTTACTTTTTTGGATTCATTCCTGTTGTAGGCTATCAGGCTTCTGTCCTTCCAGCCTTTATTGCCGGGATTATTGGGGCAAAATTGGAGAGGGTCATTCGAAAACGGGTGCCGGATGCATTGGATTTAATTATTACCCCGTTCTTAACCCTTCTGATCATGATTGGATTATCGCTTCTTGTCATTGGACCGCTATTTCATATGGTCGAGCAAGGCATCCTGGATGTTACCACAACTGTGCTCTCATGGCCGTTCGGCATCAGCGGCATTCTTATCGGGGGTCTTAATCAGCTTATTGTTATCACTGGTGTTCATCATATTTTCAATATGCTGGAGATTCAGCTGTTGGCTCAGTATAAAAGCAATCCTTACAACGCAATTGTTACATGTGCCGTTGCAGCACAGGGCGGTGCAACCTTAGCAGTTGCTTTAAAAACAAAATCAGCCAAATTAAAGGCTTTGGCTTTCCCATCTGCTTTATCTGCGTTTTTGGGAATAACCGAGCCGGCTTTGTTCGGTGTCAATCTGCGCTACGGCAAGCCGTTTGTCATGGGACTGATTGGCGGAGCTGCCGGCGGGTTCGCTGCCTCCCTGCTTCAGCTGAAAGCGACAGGAATGGCCGTTACTGTTATTCCAGGCACCCTTCTTTATTTAAATGGCCAGGTTCTGCAGTATATTTTAGTCAATGTAATTGCCATCGCAGTGGCCTTTGCCCTGACCTGGATGTTTGGCTTCTCCGATAAGGCAAAGAAAGAAGTGGAACAGGTACAGTAACAGAAACTTCAACAGCAAGGATGTTCTAATATGACTGAAATCGATTTTTTCAAGAAGGCCAGCGAGGAAGCAGAAAGAAACAGGCATTTGGTTAGGCAGGATCCTAACCGCCTGAAGTATCATCTCATGCCGCCTGTCGGCTTGCTGAATGATCCTAATGGCTTAATCCAATTTAAGGGTATTTACCATGTCTTTTATCAATGGAATCCGTTTGATACTGCTCATGGTGCCAAGTATTGGGGCCATTATTCATCCAGGGATCTCGTCCATTGGAAGGAGGAGCCAATCGCGCTTGCTCCTGATCAGTGGTATGACCGGAATGGATGTTATTCCGGCAGTGCGATAGAGTTTGAAGGAAAGCTTTATCTCTTTTATACAGGAAACGTGAAAAATGAAGATGGGAGGCGTGAGACTTATCAATGCCTTGCCATATCAGAGGATGGAATCCATTTTGACAAAAAGGGCCCTGTCCTGGAGCTGCCGAAAGGGTATACCGCTCATTTCAGGGATCCGAAGGTCTGGGGAAAGAACGGGAGCTTCTATATGATTGTTGGCGCTCAGACACTCAATCAGGAGGGGGCTGCTGTCCTGTTTGCTTCGAAGGATTTATACCATTGGGAGGAAAAAGGGAAGATTGCCGGTGCATGGATGAATGGTCTGGAAGACTTCGGCTATATGTGGGAATGTCCGGATCTATTTGAGCTGGATGGCCAGGAGATATTACTTGTTTCACCGCAGGGGCTTGAGCCGAGCGGGTATGAATACCATAATCTTTTTCAATCAGGGTATTTTGCCGGAAAGCTTGATTATGAAAAAGCGAAGTTTAAACATGGTTCCTTTGCAGAGCTTGACCGCGGTTTTGATTTTTATGCACCGCAAACGTTTAAAGACGATTCAGGCAGGCGGATTCTTTATGGGTGGATGGGCATTACAGATGAAGCCGAATCCAGCCAGCCGACTGTCCCTTATCGCTGGATCCACGCATTGACCATGCCAAGAGTGCTTGATATGAAAAACGGAAGGCTTATACAGATTCCTGTGGAAGAATTCAAAAACCTCCGCAAAGGTAAAACGGAGATCAATGATGTGGAGATAAATGGAGCAAACCTGCAGCTGGACGGATTAAGTGGAAAAACGGCCGAACTGATGCTGGAATCCTTTAAGAATGGAAAGGGAATATTCAAAATGGATTTCCGGAATGAGGCTTCTCTTACTTATAATCCAGATCAAAAGGAAATCCAGCTTCAAAGAAGAAATGTAAAGACAGGAATGCAGGAGTCAAGAATCTGCAAAATTTCAAGTCTATCCAAACTGCATGTGTTTATGGATCAGTCTTCACTGGAAATTTTCATAAATGGCGGAGAGGAAGTGTTCACTGCACGATATTTCCCTGATCCTGAGGATGAGACGATCCTTTTTAGCGGGGATGCAGGCTTTTCGGTATCCATGTGGAATCTTGAGGATAAATAACTTTTTTAAGGAGGTGTACTATGAAAGGAGTTCTATGTTTAGGGGAAGCTCTGATAGATTTTATTCCCCTGGATTCTGATAATACTACCTATCAAAAGGCTCCGGGCGGGGCACCGGCTAATGTTTCGGTTGGAGTCTCCCAGCTTGGAGGGAAGGCCGCCTTTATTGGGAAAGTCGGCAACGATGTGCTCGGACATTTTCTGAAGGATACCTTGGAGGGATACGGGGTTCATACACAATATATAAAACTGACGGATGAAGCGCGGACAGGTATTACGTTTGTGACGTTAGAGCCCTCTGGTGAACGGGATTTTAGTTTTTACATTAGTCCAAGTGCAGATCGTTTCCTGAATAAAGATGAGATAGACTGGTCCATTTTTGAAGAATACAAGATATTTCACTTTGGCTCAATTTCACTGATTCATGAGCCTTCGAGAACTGCAGCCCTTCAAGCAGTGAAGAGGGCCCGGGAAAAGGATATGCTTATTTCCTATGATCCAAATCTCCGCTTGGGATTGTGGGATTCCGAGAAAAGGGCAAAGGCAGAGATTTTTGCGGCTCTCCCCTATGCCGATATTGTAAAAATTTCGGAGGAGGAGCTCACCTTTTTAACCGGATCCCGTGATATGGAAGAAGGAATAGCCCGGCTGCCTGAAAATAAGCTGACAATCGTTACATTGGGCGGTGATGGCTGCATCTTCCGCTATAAAGATGAGATCGGGAAAATTCCTGCATTGCCATACAAGGTGGTGGATACCACCGGTGCTGGAGATGCATTCGTTTCCGGACTCCTTTATTGCATAAATGAATCACCTAAAACCTTGGAGGAGCATACGCATGACGAGATGGCCTCGATGATTCGCTTCGCAAATGTGTCAGGAGGTCTGGCTGTCACCAGGAAAGGCGCTATGACCGGCCTTCCCTGCCTGGAGGAAGTGCAGGAAATCCTTAAAAAGAAATAAATTTACCAAACAGCAGACAAACCTTCCAATACTGGAAAAGTTTTGTCTGCTGTTTTGGTTCCCAAAACCCCCGCCCTCTTTCTAATTTGTCTAAAATAGTATATAATTATCAGATAATGCTAGCTATCTTACCCTATCAATCATTATAATAGAATAGAATGTGTATTTTGTGTGACGGAAAAGGTGCGTCCTTGGGTGATGCCTTTCTAGTGGTGAAGCCTGAGCAAAGCGCCTACAGTTTTTGGCAAATTTCTGGGATAAGGAAGGGTTTATAATGAGCAGCGTACAGAATAAAACAGACGTTATCTTAATTGGTGCCGGAATCATGAGCGCGACTTTGGGGTCTTTACTGAAAGAGTTAGCACCTGAATGGGAAATCAAAGTGTTTGAAAAGCTCGCTAGCGCAGGAGAAGAAAGCTCTAACGAATGGAATAATGCAGGGACGGGACATGCTGCATTGTGCGAGCTTAACTATACATCCGAAAAATCCGATGGATCAATAGATATCGCTAAAGCGATTAATGTCAATGAACAATTTCAGCTTTCCAGACAATTTTGGGCTTATCTTGTAGAAAACAACCTGATTCGCAATCCGCAGGAATTTATTATGCCAATCCCTCATATGAGCTTTGTTCAGGGGGAAAAAAATGTGTCGTTTCTGAAAAAACGTTTGGAAGCGCTGTCAGCTAATCCGCTGTTTCAGGGCATGGAATTTTCCGATGATCCTGAAAAGCTGAAGGAATGGATTCCGGTGATGATGGAAGGCCGTACATCGGATGAGCCGATTGCAGCCACAAAAATTGACTCTGGAACGGATGTCAACTTCGGTGCGTTAACGCGCATGCTGTTTGACCATTTAAAGAGCAAAAATGTCGATGTTCATTATCAGCACAGCGTGGAGGATTTGAAGCGTGCCGGCGATGGATCATGGAATGTAAAAGTGCGGAATATGGAAAGCGGCACAATCGAAAACCATCAGGCGAAATTTGTCTTTATCGGCGGCGGCGGCGGAAGCCTGCATCTGCTGCAGAAGACGGGCATCCCTGAATCCAGGCATATTGGCGGATTCCCGGTAAGCGGACTGTTCCTTGTCTGCAACAATCCGGAAATCGTTGAGAAGCATCATGCGAAGGTGTACGGAAAAGCCAAAGTAGGTGCTCCTCCAATGTCCGTGCCCCATCTGGATACAAGATTTATTGATAACAAGAAATCCTTGCTGTTTGGCCCGTTTGCCGGCTTTTCGCCGAAGTTCTTGAAAACAGGCTCCAATATGGACCTGATCAAATCCGTTAAGCCGAACAATGTCATCACCATGCTGGCTGCAGGTGCAAAGGAAATTGCACTGACAAAATATCTGATTCAGCAGGTTATGCTATCCCATGAACAGCGCGTTGAAGAACTGCGTGAGTTCATTCCAAACGCAAAGAGCGAAGACTGGAGTGTCGTAGTGGCCGGCCAGCGTGTGCAGGTCATCAAGGATACACCTGCCGGAAAAGGAACCCTGCAATTCGGCACAGAAGTAGTCAGTGCGTCTGACGGCACGGTTGCTGCCCTGCTCGGAGCTTCACCGGGTGCTTCAACAGCCGTTAATGTCATGCTCGAAGTATTGCAGAAGTGTTTCCCTGAGCAAATGGACGAATGGCATTTTAAAATTAAGAAAATGATTCCGTCCTACGGCATGTCACTATTTGAAAACCCTGAGCTGTTCCGTGAGATTCACGAATCTACAGCCCAGGTGCTTGGTCTCAGCGAAAAGGAAAAAAAGCAGGAGCTTGCTTATAACTGATTAAGATAGGAACCCTCGGGCCGAATTCGGTTTGGGGGTTCTTTTTTTGTAAAAACAATTAGGAAACCGCTTCCAGTCCTGGCATTAGATTAATTTTGCATCTGACAGAAATTGTATTGACTACACAGATGATAATGATTATCATTGTTAACAGGACTAATAGATTGATATTATTGGAGGCTTACATATGAACAGGTTTATGAAAGTAACAGGCATCTTGATGCTGTCAGGCAGCATTTTAGCTGGCTGCGGTGAGGATGTTTCACATGAAACACCAGAAAAAGAAACGAGTGCCGGGACGGAGGCAAGCAATACAGAAAAGGAAGTTAGTGCATACAAGCAGTTTGCCATAGAGCAGCTGGATGAATTCGTGAAGGCTACTGAAGGATTTACAGAAGCAGTGAAGGCCGGAGACGTGGAAAAGGCAAAGGAGCTATATGCACCAGCACGGATGTATTTCGAGCGTTCAGAGCCGATTGCAGAGAGCTTTGGCGACCTTGACCCGCGAATTGATGCCCGTTTGGCTGACATCCAGGCAGAAGGACAGGGAGAAGAAGAATGGTCCGGCTATCATAAAATTGAATATGGACTTTGGGAAGAAGGTACAACAGAGGGATATGAAGAGGCAGCTGACCAGCTGTTGAAGGATGTAAAAGAACTGCGTGCGAAGGTGGAAACAGTTGAAGTAACTCCTGATTTAATGATTACAGGGGCTGTTGATCTTTTAAACGAAGTATCCACATCCAAAATTACTGGTGAAGAAGAAATTTACTCTCATACCGACTTGTATGACTTTAAAGCCAATGTGGAAGGCGCAGAGAAGATCTTTGAAATCTTCAAAGAGAAGCTGACGGAAAAAGACGCCGGCCTTGTGAAGGAGCTGGATGAAAACTTTACAGTATTGGATGAGCTGCTCGCTAAATACGAGGATGGAAACGGCGGATATGTATCCTATGAAAAACTGACACAGGAAGATACCAAGGCATTGTCAGCAGCAGTTGATAATTTAGGAGAACCTTTAAGTCAAATGGCCATAGTTGTGGAGTGATCAATATGAGTACGAAAAAGGAAAAATCTTTTTTTGAAAAAGAGTTTTCCCGCCGTGAGATGCTGAAAACAGCCGGGATTGGGAGCGCGGGCATGATTCTGGGGGCTACAGGATTCTCGGGAATCTTGACCTCCTTTGGAGAAACTCCATTTGTTGATGATAACCAGGAATCCAGGAACAAAGTGAATTTCTACGGCAAGCATCAATCAGGCATCCTGACGAAAAATCCTGAACATGCTTACTTTGTGTCCCTGAATTGTACAGCCAAATCGAAAGCTGAATTAAAAGAAATGTTCCAGCTTTGGACCCGTTATAGTGTAAAGCTCATGAATGGGCAGATAGTTGAACCCGATTCAGCGAACAAGCTGCTGCCCGCTCCGGATACAGGAGAGGCTGTCGGGCTTGATGCCTCACATTTGACCTTAACCTTTGGCGTGGGTCCGAGTTTATTTGAGAAAAAGGAGCTTGGACTGGAACATATGAAGCCGGAGGAACTAAATGATTTGCCTCATTTCCCAAAGGATCAGCTCGATCCGCGGTATGTCGGCGGAGATATCTGCATTCAGGCATGTGCCGACGACCCGCAGGTTGCTTTCCATGCGGTGCGGAATTTAATCCGTGCGGCGAGAGGACTTGTAACGATGAGATGGTCACAGACCGGCTTCAATTCTTATGGAATGAAAGACAAAGAAAAAATGACGCCCCGAAACCTGTTTGCCTTTAAAGACGGCACAGGCAACCCAAATGTGGATGACCCGAAAGAAATGGATGATGTCGTATGGGTGCAGCCGGGTGAATCAAAAAGCTGGATGACCGGAGGATCTTATTTGGCATTCAGACGGATTCAAATGCATCTTGAAACCTGGGATCGGACCGCTTTGCGTGAACAGGAAGCGACCTTTGGCCGGCATCGCGACACAGGGGCGCCTATTGGGAAGAGCGATGAGTTTTCAGAAATGGAAATCGAGCGGAAAGAAAATGGAAAGTCAGTGGTTCCTGAAAATTCGCATGTATTCTTGGCAAGACAGGTGAAAGACCGCATGCTGAGGCGCTCTTTTTCCTACTCGGATGGAATTAACTCTGACACTGGCTCTTTTGATGCCGGATTGCTGTTTATCTCGTTCCAGAAGAACCCGCAGCAATTCATCAACATCCAGAATAGTTTTGGACGTATGGATAAGTTAAATGAATATATAACCCATCGCGGCAGCGCGCTATTTGCTTGCTTTCCTGGTGTGAAAAAAGGAAGCTATCTTGGCGCCGAGCTGTTTGATTAGGGAGATGCTGAAATGAAAAAACTGGTTTTACTGGTATTATGCTTATATATTTTTTTTCCGCCAATCGCTGACGCCGAAGAGGATTACAGCGACCTGTTTATTTTAGTCGGAGATGCCATTATGAAAGTAAAGGCTGATGACTGGGAAACAGCTGAAAAGCTTGCTGCAGAGCTGGATCAGTCCTGGCAGCAAGTGGAGAAAACGGACAGCAATGAAGCAAAAAAGGTCGGCCAGGCGATTTCAAAGTTAACGAGTGTTCTCGAAGATCATCAGAAGGAGGAGACGCTTCAGGCATTAACGAACGTATCCCATGCTCTGGTTGGTTTTGAAAAGGAACAAAACCCTGTAGACAAAGAGAAACAAAGGGAAGAAGTGAAAAATGCCTTTAACCCCATTCTGGAGGACTTATCTGCAGCCATAACAGAAGAAAATGCAGAAGAAGTCAGCAATCAATATAGGAATCTTTTAGCGATGTGGAATCGAAAGGAAAAAATGGTCCGTGACCAAAGCATTCCTCATTACGGAAAAATCGAAACACAAATGGGCTTTTTGCGGATCTCCTTAACACAGGATGAAAAGGATTTTGCCCAAATGAGGGGCATCAGTGATTCCTTATCCTCTGCTTTCCGCGAATTTGTATCTGGAAAAGAAATTAAAACAGAAGAAAACAATTTTACCCTGCAGACTTTAGCTGACATTTTAGAAGAAGTTTCACAGGCAGTTGAAAGCGGAAGAAAAGACGAAGCTGTTGAAGGATTGCAGCAGTTTCTGACAGTCTGGCCATCTGTAGAAGGAGATGTGCGGACAAGGAACGGGTCCCTATATACAAAGCTTGAAAGTGAAATTCCTGTCATAGCTGGAAAGTTGTCTTCTTCCTCTGCTGATTTGGATGCCATTCAAAAGAAAATTCTGCAGCATAAACAGGCAATCGAACTGCTGCAGGAGAAACAAAATTATACATTCTGGGATGCTGCCTTAATCATGCTTCGCGAAGGCATGGAGGCATTGCTGATCGTATCGGCGCTCATCGCCTTCTTAAACAAAGCGAACGCCCGGGACCAGCAAAAGTGGATCTGGGCTGGAGCGGCAGGAGGATTCATCATGAGCATCGCTGCGGCCGTTTTCATTAGCCAGGTGTTTTCGGCTGCCACAGCGGGAGCAAACCGGGAAGTAATCGAAGGCGTAACAGGCATCATTGCCGTGATTATGATGATGGGTGTCGGCGTTTGGCTGCACCAAAAATCTAATATGAAAGCATGGAACCAATATATTGAAAAGCAGCTTGGCTCTGCTCTATCAAAAGGGAGCATTATTTCCATGTCTCTCGTCAGCTTCCTGTCTATTTTTAGGGAAGGAGCGGAGACGATCATCTTTTATGGCGGAATGGCCCCTTCAATCAGCAAAGGAAACCTGCTAACGGGCATAGGCGTCGCTGTTGTGATATTAAGCTTATTTGCCTTCTTATTTATCCGCTACAGTAAAAAGATCGCGTTTGGTATTTACTTTAAGATTGCGACGGCTCTGATTTACTTCCTGGCCTTTAAGATCCTGGGGGTAAGCATACATGCCCTGCAAATCACCAATAAGCTGGGAACCACCCAGATCAGCAGCTTGCCGATCATTAACTGGATGGGCTTTTATCCAACCTGGGAATCTGCCATACCACAGCTTGTGCTCGTTTCCATTTTTGTCTTTACGAGTGTCATTCTAAAAAAGCAGAGCAATAAGCCCGATATGAGAGGCAGCCTGTCAAAAGCTTAACATTCGGTCTTACTTTAACCCTAACCTTGGTGGTTGGGGTTTTTTGCTGTAAAAGCACGTGTAAAACCTTAGCAACCTTTGCGTGCGGCCCCCTGCAACCATTCCTATCTTTACTTTTGGCCAAAAAATTCACCATAATGGGAGTATCGATTTGCAGAAAGGTGATTGTAAATATGATTTTTGCCGAGAAGCTTAAAAAGGAGAGGAAAGAGAGAGGATGGTCCCAGGAGGAACTGGCTGAAAAGCTGTTTGTGAGCCGCCAGTCTGTTTCTAAATGGGAAAATGGGCAGAACTATCCCAGCATTGAAATTATTATTAAACTGAGTGATCTGTTTGGGGTTACGATTGATGAATTATTAAGGAGTGATGAGGATTTGACGGAGAAAGTGATAAAGGACAGCAGGCAATTAGCTTATCCAAGATTGAAAGTATTTTTTGATTGTTTATTTCTGATAGGATCCGCTATGTTAATCATTAAACTAAGCATTTTAGGCCTTAATCATTTTACTGAATTAGAGTTCCCTCTTCGCGGATCATTTTTCTGGAATTTCGGTCCTTTATTCTTAATGCTGGGCGGTGCAATTTTCTCTGACACATTAAAAAAGAAATATAAAAATGAGTAACGCAACCCTGCATTCTTGTGCATGGATTGTCGGGCGCACACCATGCAGCTCCTGTTATTCTGTAGATACAAGGAGGTCATCAATATGGATTTGCTGCAAAATATAAATCGGGCGATGAGGTATGTTGAAGAACATTTAACGGATGAAATTGACTTCAAAGAACTGGCAAAGATTGCATTTTGCTCGGAATACCATTTTAAACGAATGTTTTCCTTTCTAGCCGGTGTATCACTTTCCGAGTATATCCGCAGGAGACGGCTGACATTGGCTGCCTTCGACTTGAAGGATAAGAATGCCAGGGTCATTGATGTAGCGTTCAAATATGGGTATAGCTCGCCTGATTCGTTTACGAGGGCATTCCAGCAGCTTCATGGCATCACTCCTTCAGAAGCCAGGAGCAATGGCCACGCTCTTAAGGCTTATCCGCCGATGACCTTTCATTTATCTATTAAGGGAGGAAATGAAATGAACTATCGTATAGAAGAAAAAGATGCCTTTCGAATTGTGGGCTTAAAGAAGCGGGTGCCGATCATTTTTAACGGAGTGAATCCGGAAATAGCAGCCATGTGGAAGAGTTTAGATGAAAAAATGATTCTTAGGCTCAAGAGTGTATCGGATACAGAGCCGTTTGGCCTGATCAGTGCTTCAGCCAATTTTTCTGAAGGCAGAATGGAAGAAAAGGGTGAGCTGGACCATTACATCGGAGCTGCCACTGCAAAGGAATGCCCGGAGGGGATGGCATCTCTTGAGGTTCCGGCCTGTTCATGGGCGGTATTTGAAGCAGTGGGCCAGTTTCCGGAGACGCTTCAGAATGTGTGGGGACGGATTTACTCAGAATGGTTCCCTTCATCATCTTATCAGCAAATAGAAGGACCAGAAATCCTCTGGAATGAAAGCAAAGATACGGCTTCGCCCACTTTCCGCAGTGAAATCTGGATTCCGGTTTTAAAAAAATAGGACTCCTTACTATGGAGTCCACCCTTTTTAAAATAAGTATTAAACTCCTGTCTAGCTCCAATAGGAAAGCATCGGCCGTCTAATCACTGCACGACTAAAAGCGCCAGCTTTTAGGAGGAACGCCTACCCGTCGGGGGTGGGCAGGACGCTAAACTTTTCACATTTCTATTCTTTCAGCTGATCCGGCAATCCCTGGATTGAGGACACGACCACATCAAGCTTGGCTTCGATTCGGTTCAGCAGAAAAAGCGTGACCACAATCGGGAAGCCGAGTTCGCTGATCAGGGTGACCATCTGTTCCATCATGCATGCTCCTTTCTTTTTTACAAGCTATAAAAATGGCCGGGTTCCAAAGAATCCGGCCTCATTCCCTTACACTAATTCATAATCTGTTACATTTCGTTCTACTAATCTAGCCCCTTTGGCAGTAACAAGGTCACCGCCATTGCCGTCAAATGCATTCACTGCAATGATCTGTTCCATCACTGCCTTCACAGCTGCCGGATCAATAGGCTCCTTTGGGCTGTCAACCGATAATTTGGTTTCCTTGCCCAGTTCCGTTTCAAATGTCATTTCAAGTGTCTTCGCCATTCCTTTCACCTCCTGCTTTAGATATTTTCGACAAGCATTAGCCTAAAATGTCGAAGCTGTCATTTCTGTTCAGCTCAGCCAGCGGGTAGCTTGATAATCCTGCGATTGCCTGTCCCACTGTGAAAAGCTGGTCCGCTGTAGCGGATTGCTTCACGCTGTTGTAGGTTTTTGATTTGTAGACAGGCTTGCCCTGTCCATTCAATCCTGTTTCAAAAACCAGGCGAAGCTTTGAATCAATGATGATTGCCTTTGCCATTCCTGCTCACCTCCCTTTCACCTATATAATCGAAATGAAGGGTGTAAAAAGACAGGGTGCGGGAAAAATTTTTAACAAATAAGAAAGGGATAAAATTTTGATGCCGATAACTGTCTAGCTTCAATGCATCGACAGTCTAATCACCGCATGACTAAAAGCGTCAGCTTTTAGGAGGAGCGCCTACCCCCTTGAGGAGTCCCCAGGATGGGGATCATGCAGACGCTGCCGCAGGACGTGGCGTTCCTAGTCTGCGTTCCTTTGCAGGCAAGGCGTTTCTGCTTTTCTAATTAATCTTGCTGAAGTGTGGTCCTAAGTTTTGTCAGGGCCCCTTTTTTCCAGGCTTTTACCGCTGAAACGGTTACTCCATGCTGTTCGGCGATCTGGTTGATTGTCAAATCATAGAGGAAAGCCGATAGAACCCAGATGGTCTGATTTTTGGTGAGGCTGCTGCAGTAAGAAAGCAGCTGCTCTTCTTCAAGTGGCTGATGTGTATAGGAAGATTCCGCTGATGACCAGAATTCTTCACTCCGGGTGACAGTGCTGTTTTTCTGCATCCTGGTTTTTCTCAATTCATCAATCAGCTTCTGTTTAACGATGGTATAGGCGAAGGTCAGAAACTTTCCCTTTGTATGATCAAATAGATTCCATGCCTCCCAAAGCCGGATCAGGCCAATCTGAAAATAGTCTTCCTGATTTTGATAGATGTTTAAAGATCGGATAATCTGGTGAATCATCGGTTCAAATTGTGCTGCCACTTGCTCAAAGCTCTCCATACTGGATTCCCTTCAGGAAAGCGCGCTCTCTAAGTATTCCCGGGTAGCTCAAACATAGCTTTTTTATCATTTTTTTGCGAATTGGTAAAAAGTCGTAAATTGGCAGTTAAGCCCCCTTAACTCGGGAGTTAGGGGGTCTAAGTCCGGACTTAGGGGGTCTAACTTAAGAGTTACGGACAGTAACGAAGTTTTTTTATTTTTTATAAAAAAATTCAGCAAAAAAATCCTCTTTACGCGCTGAAAAGCCCATTTCGAATAATTCTTCATAGTACTTCTCTTCAAATTTTCTCGTTAAAATTCCATAGAAATACGCGATAGGACGGGCGATTGTGCAGGTTTTCATTTTCCGGATCAGCTGTTTAAAAGCATCGATAGCTATCTCCTGCACAACGTTCACTTTTTGTTCACAATTGTGTTTGTATGCAGCAATGGCCGTCATTCTCCAATACTCCTCGATCTGCTTTGCTTCCGGAAAAAAGTAACGGGCAAGTTCTGTAAATGCTTTTGGAACACGATCGCTGGTAAAGCTGTAATCAAGTTCGGTTTCGGTACGTTTAGTATTCTTTTGAATGTTATTAGTTTTAGAATGATTGCTAGTTTTATTAGGGTGGTCCATTTTTTCCTTTTTGGGTGGCTCACTCTTGGGAAAACGATTAAATACATATAAGTTGCTGGATTGGGAGCCATTTTTTCTTTCCGTTTCAAGAACACTAAAGAGACCGAGGCTTGCGGCCTTGGCTGCCATTCTTTTAAAAGTTGAGCGGGAAATGCCATTGCCGCTGTATTCCATATGAATGGCCTTTAAAACGGTCCCGATCTTGGTATTGGAAACACCGGGTACCTTCGCGGCAAAACGAACGATCTGTTTCAGCCCAACAAGTTCTCCCTTTGAGAACTCACTCTTATGTACGGTAAGCCACATTTCAAGATGGGCATTAAATTCCTGCAGATCTTTAAACTTCGAAAACTGTCCAAATTGGTCCACACTCCCTGATTTAAGATTCATATCTTTGCACCGCCCTTTCATCTCTGATAATCGAAATGAAAGGGGGAAAAAGACAGGGTGATTGGAGAAAGATGTGACAGAATGGTGAAAACTCTTATACGCGTCTCCCTGCCGCCTGTGGCGGCTGTTCGAGCCATTTTTGCTTTATGGCAATCAGCAGGCCTTTTCCGTAAAAGAGGGACATGTCTTTGGAAATGCTCAGCAGTTTTATAACAATATCGGATCTGAGACTGGAGGTCAGGGCCTGGCTGATCATGGTGAAGCAGAAGATGCCGAGACAAGTGTTTACAAAAAATAGCATGATCTTCTCGGAGAATGGAGGAATGTCCACGTCAAAAATTTGATAATCTCCTGATGAGGACAGGGGAATCTGTTCATTTTTCATAATATCTCGAAGGGAAGATAATACTTTCTCGGTTAAATCCCTTCCTTTGCTGAAATGGTCCTTCATTTCATTGCTTTCAGCAATAGTACTGAAGGTCACAAAGATCATTTTTGAGAATTGCGCTCTGTGAATAATTCTCGATATATTCGCTATTTCAGGAGCATTCAGCGGTCTGGACCCGCCCATGAACCCATTTAAGTATTTAAGACTGCGGGCAAACTCGATCCGATCCTCCATCTTTAATTGCGGATGCTCTTGGTAAATGCCTTTAGATAACATTAAATCTACGATTTCATTCTGTATTTTTAACGTGAATTTAAGAGTGATCTCAAAATAATCCCGAATATCTTTACGGGTGCTTTCTGATAGGGCACTTGGGTATGTGCTCAATGAAAGCTGGGTGATATCATGGCAAAAAAATAAAATGAAATGATCTGAAAATAATTTCTGTCCATTGAGCCTTACATCTTTTTCAGTAAAGCCGCGGGGAACGGAGAGATTCACTTTACTGAAAAAATCCTGGAGCTGCTTAAGATTTTTCTCGGATTGATGCAGCAATCTTCCGGCAATCTTTTTAATTTTCCGGTCCTCTGCAGTTTGAAAAAAATAAGTGAAAAATTGCTGCTCCATGCTGTTTTTTAAATACGATGACCAAATATTTGAGATTTCAGAGACCGTCGGCTCTTTAGAAAGCACTGCCATCACTCCTTTTAGCCAAATTAATGATATAAAAATACCTTCAAGGTGCCCTTGCTGTCCATGGTAGCTAACAGAACATTATTAATTTCTGTCTGATAGAAACGTTCTAAATGGGCGATTAGCCATCTTTCGTCCTTTTGTATGGTTTGCAGCACCGTTTTATCCACTTTGCCTTCTTTAATAATGGTTCTTGGCATATCGAATGGTTCTGCATTCCTTTGCAGGTAAGCGGGTGTAATGGGTTCATATTTAGGATCTAAAAAAAAGGATATGCTCCCGCTTGCTTCCCATAGAGCCAGCGCTACCTTTTTTACATCATCCACTTTTTTCTCCCGTAGTTCCTCCAGCAGCACATCAATAGAAATCCTTGCTTTGTTTAAGCCTTTGTATATGATTTCGCCATTCTGCACAATGATGATGGGCTTGCTGTTTACCAGTCTTCTGACTGCTGGCCATTTCAGAATACTAAATAGACTGATCAGGTAAAGCAATACCAGCACAATGGTTGTAACAATTGAACCTTTTAATCCAAGCTCCTCATCTGATAAGGGATGGGCAATAATGTTGCCTATGACGAAAGCCATTACTAAATCAAGGAGCCTTAATTGGGAAATGGCACGCTGCCCCAGCACTCTGACGACAATGACTAAGAAGAAATAAGCGATGACAGCCCTAAGTCCCCACTCCATGACAGAAAGTGAATGCTGGCTCTGAATAAAATCCATCTATGGCACATCCTTTTGTCAGCATAAAAAGTAAGCATACATATTACAGCTTTATAAAAGTGTTTTCCTATCCAGTTGCAATTATTCAAAAGGAAGGTTTGTCAGTAGTTAACAGTACATATAAAGTTTGCCTTTTTGAAAAACTAAGCGAAAGGAGGTTAGATAAATGAAAAAATACTTATTGATGCTTTTTCTATCTCTATCTATCTTAACGTTAACGGGCTGCGGAAACGATGAAAAGCCTGAAGAAGACGAACAGGTTGAAGATGTGGAAGAAGAGGATGAAATTGGCGACGGCGAAGTGGATGATGAGTAAATGCTAGCCTTGAAAAAAAGGAGTGCCCATCCCGGGCACTCCTTTTCATGTGGAGGATAAACACAAAACAACGATCTTATAAGGTGTGGTCTGGGCAGGGATGCTTTTGGTAGACGGACCATAGATGACAACTAAGTCTCTGTTTGCAGGGCTGCCGGTAAAGGCCTGCCCATTTGTCAGCACCATCTGGGTATACGGCGAGACGTTTAATTGCAGTTGGCCATCACCGCTGATTAGCTGGCTATTAAAATAATCTGTTTTCACATTTTGGTGAGAAGTATGTTTTACGACCACAAGCCCACGGTATTGAGGAGGATATATCAGCGGAACAGGAGCATTGCCGTCATAATATCCAGTAATGATGTCTCCCGCTGACAGCTTGGATTGATCTAAAACGTAAGTGGACGGGGATACGATGAAATTGACAGTTCCCCCCATTCCATTAGCAGCGGAAATGATTTTTTGGCAGCCTTCATTGTTAAAATCCGAAATCTGCGTAACCGTCCCCGTGAAATATTGAAAATTGGTCATGTTCTTCCCCCGTTCTTAAAATAATGCCTCGGATTTAACCAATATATTAAAACAGCCTACTTTACGTTCCTTTGTAAATTTACAAAACATTACTTTTCACCCAATCTTTACATGAAATTTACATTCGCTCTGTATAATTTCCTTATAGGTCATTAGTATGATAGTTTGGGGGTTTTGGATAAATGAAGAAGCGGCTGGAAAACTTTGCGGAAGCCTTCAGCCATAAGCTGAACCTGGGCACAAGATTATTGGCACTGTTTTTTACCCTGCTGCTGCTATCGATAGCGGCAGTCGGATTTAGTTCCTATCTTAAAACAAAGGACATGGCAATCAAAACCATTGAGGATAGATTGGCAAGAGAAGCGGAATTAATGGGATACATAGCGGAAAACTTAAAGTTTGTGTATGTCAGTGATGAAGCGTACTTTAAGCAGCAGCTCGAGGCCAGTGTCCGTTCTCAGCAGAAAAAGCTGCAGTCGGATGGGATTGACTCTGATTTTTTCTATCTTGCAGATAACAAGATTACGCCTTTTAAGGTCAGCAGCAAAACGGATGCCACTTTTTCAAGGGATACGATCAATGAGATCACCACAATGAAAAATGGCGTCATACACATTGAGATGAACGGGATAGATTATACTGCGGCCTTTCAGGAGATGAAGGAAATTAGCGGCGTCTATGTAGTCCTCATCCCGGCAAAAGCCTATATGTCTGATGTGCATGCAATCGGGTATTTTATGATTGCAGCGATTGTGGTCAGTTTATCTGCGGCTTCAGCCATTATCAGTCTTTTTGTCAGAAAAATTACGAAGCCTTTGAACTTATTAAGAAACACCATGCGGGAGGTCCGGGAAGGAAACCTGCAAAACCCGCTTGAGATTCATACAGAAATTCCCGAAATTGTTTCTCTGCAGAAAAGTTATAACAGCATGATTGAACAAATGAGGAGCCTGCTGCGGGAGCTGACCGGCACAACGAAGGAGCTGGAGAGTACGGGCAATGAGCTGAAAGGTTCATCCTTCAGTGCTCTTGAAAGCGGGCAGCAGCTGGTATCAGCCATTCACCTCGTGAAGTTAGGGGCAGAGCAAACCGCAGCCAGTTCTGAAAATAGTGCGGCCAGTTTCAAAGAAATGAAAGATAAGTTTGAAGACATGTTTCTGCATATGCAAAGTGTAAACCGCAGCTCGGAGGTGATGAATGATTCTGCCAGGCGCGGCGGGAACAGCATCAGTGATCTGATCGCTGCCATTCATTCCTTTGGCTCGGAGTTTGGAAAATTGACCCTGACAATAAAAGAGGTCAAAGACCATTCCTTAGCGATTACAAATCTTGTCGGAATGGTAAAAGGGATTGCTGAACAAACAAGGCTGTTATCCTTAAATGCTTCCATCGAGGCTGCCCGGGCAGGAGAGGCAGGGAAAGGCTTTGCCGTGGTCGCAGGAGAAGTCCGGAAACTGGCTGAGCAATCTGCGGGTGCTGCAGAAGATATCACTCAGGGAATAAGAAATATGGAGAATATAACTCTCAGGGCTTCAGAGGAATTTGACCAGCTCCATACGGAGATAAAAGGCAATCTTGAGATGGCAGGCCAATCTAAAATATCATTGGACGAGCTGATGAATGAGATTTCTAATGTAAGCGGAAAGCTCCAAACCATGCAAACGGAGCTGAAAGGCCTGGAAAAAACGCTGCCGCAGCTTGAACAGGGAGCTGAACAGTTCTCATCTGTTTCACAGGAAACATTGGCCAGTGCAGAAGAGATGCTTGCTGCCAGTGTTATTCAAACAGGACAAATGGAGAAAACGGATAAAATTGGGATGAAACTCAACTCTCTGTCAGGGTCATTATCTGAACTGACAAGCCATTATAGGGCATAGCAATTAGAAAAGCGCAAGGCGAGGCTAAAAAGGCCGCCGAACTCCCCAAAAGCTGCTCTAGAGTGTTGGGAAGTTAGACGGTTAATTAATCTATTAAAAAAGTGAACCAGGCATTGGATGCCTGGTTCACACCTTCTCTGTACGCAATCCGCTGCTTAACAAAGCTTCATCATTTTTTTATTATTTTAATCCATAAGCCTTGATAATCTCCTGATTTACACGATTGCCAGCATCATCCCATGCACTGGCACGCAGGGAGACAGAGCTTCCCTTCTTATTTGGATGCTTGATTTCAGCAGACCAGCCATTGCCCATGGAAACTAACTTTGCAGCTTCCCATGTCTTTCCTTCATCAAAAGACACTTGCAGGCTGGCTCCTTTTATTCTGCCGTTTTCCGGAGCATCGGCTATTTGAACAGCTGATAAATCAAGCTTAATCTTTTTTCCGGCTGTGGAGGTGCCTGACATGTCAGTATCCACTTTATAATCAAGAGAAATCAGCGGAAGAGCAGTCTGGAATTCTGCTTGCTTCTGTGACCAGAATGTCCACTCCGTATGTGTACGGATTGATGTGTTCCAGCGATCTGCATCACGGGCAGCATCACTTACTAGTTTGTACTGGGTTTTCTCTTGCGGAAATTCATTAAATAAGTAGAGTGCCTGGCCCTTTCCTTCTTTAACCAGCTTATTCCCTTGATATAGCTTTAATGTTTGATCGCCAGGGTAATTCATCTCAGCTCCCGTATGTCCAGGTCCTGAGTCAGCCCAGGCAGGAACATTTAATATCAAATTATTGCCTGAACGGTATGGAGCCCAGAAACCATCACCAAAACGAGGACGGACGACTGGTGAAAACCACTCTTCATTCAACGTTTGACCCGGTTTGTAATCCACTTTTGGCTGTCTTACTTCCCACTGGGCATCAAGAACACCAGCCTGGTGGTACCATGATGTGCCTTTTTGTGCCGATACCCACTCTGTTCTGACAGACGGAAGTGACAGGGTCTGCAGGAAGCCTACTCCGGCAAAGCTGTGCGCCAAAATATCATACCGGAACTCAGCACCCGGAGCAGGACGGTCTGATTTATATTCAGAGTTGATTTTAACAAGGTCCTTCGTTTTCGGAGAATAGTTTACCTCTTTAGGCACTGCCTGATGATGCATGTCCACCAGGTCATATAAGTAATCCGAGTCAGGTGTACCCTCGACTTTTAAAGTCAATTTTCCAGACTTGGCAGCTGCGATCAGCTCTTTGCCTTCAGTGCTGCTGACACCAGCAACCGGTAGAGGGCTGTTGGAAAGTGAAAAATCTTCATTTTCTATTCCTACCCATTCACTAAGCTCCTGAGGTCCATCATTAACGGTAATCAATAGTTGTGCTCCTGCTGCTAACGCTGCTGCAGCACGTTCTGATCCTGTTAATGCATCACTGCGCTGCACAATTGCGGCTTTTCCCTTTACATCCAGCTTTTCATAATCCG
Organism: Cytobacillus oceanisediminis; assembly: GCF_004366035.1. Classification (GTDB taxonomy): domain Bacteria; phylum Bacillota; class Bacilli; order Bacillales; family Cytobacillaceae; genus Cytobacillus; species Cytobacillus oceanisediminis_C. Next base: position 360,903 of record NZ_SOEE01000005.1, on the reverse strand, counting down.
CTGGAGATCCATTTCCGGCATAGACAGCATTCAAATTATACTTCCCATTCAGGAGAGTGCTTCCAGCCTGTGGGATATCATCCAATTCCTTTCCTTTGTAACTGATTGTCAGCATTGGCTCTGCCAGGCGCCAGCGCGTAGCTTGTGTGAATTCGCCATCTTTTACTTTCTCTGTTGGCGCAGCATACATTTTATCCACGACTGCAGGCATAATGTAAATGTCATTCACCTGGTTTCCATTAATGCTTCGGTAATACTCCAGTTTCCGGTAATTTGCTTCTGTCTCTTTTGGAACATCCACAGTAATTTCGTTTGCCTTGCGGGCATCCAGCATAACAGTCTGAGGGCCATCCATGTTAATTTCCGGGTCGCCGACAAGCGCGACACCTGCATGATCTGTATCCGCATCAACGTCCATCATGGACATAACGGAATACGTTCCTTTCGGCAGCCGCAGCTCCTTCGTACCTTCCACTGACATGAACTGAGGATCGCCAGTTGGGCCCAACAGGTAAAAGTATGCTGAGGCAGCTTCCCCATCCCGATCAACTGCCTTTATGGTAAGGGGATACCTTTCATCTTCTTTAATCATGCCTAATGCAGTATGGACAATTTTTTGACCCTCTGCTGCAGCACTGATATGGCCCTGATAACGGGTACCAAAGTCACTGTTATTTGGGTCGAGTGTAACTGTAACCTCGGCACTTCCATTAGCTGGGATAGTCACTTTTTCTGATGAAAGTTTTACCATTCCGGCAGGAGCATCGGTGTCATGGCCATCCTTTATCGATACTGACAGATCCAATGTCACATCCTGGCTGCTATCGTTTGTATACGTAATGGCCTTCTCAGCCGGAACATCATTCTCATGAGGCCAGTCATAGAAGCCAAAATCGAGGGACCCAGTTGCCCTTATATTGCCAAGCACTGCAGCTTCAGCATCAAGACGACCAGTTCCGCCTTCAAAAGGCTTAATGTCCTCCAGCTTCTTTGTGGTGCTCATCAGAGCTTCTTTAAGCTGTCCTCCGGTCCAGTCAGGGTGGCGCTGGGAGAGAAGGGCTGCAGCTCCAGCAACATGAGGTGTTGCCATTGATGTGCCATCCATGCTCATGTAAGAGCCGCTTCCCTGGTTCGTATATTGAGAACGCGCAGCCATGATTCCAACTCCAGGAGCAGTAAGGTCAGGCTTTAATCCTGAGCTTCCAAAGCTAGGCCCTTTAGACGAGAACCAGGCAAGATTGTCGGACTTGTCCACGGCGCCAACAGTAAGAGCTTCGTCAGCAGCTCCTGGTGATCCGATTCCTTCACTGCCAGTGTTCCCGGCAGCAATAACAAACAAGGAGCCGGTTTCTTTACTAAGATTGTTCACCGCTTGAGCCATTGGGTCCGTTCCATCGCTTGGTTCAGAACTGCCCAGGCTCATATTGACGATTTTGGCGTTTTCAGCAGCCCACTCCATTCCATCTATAATCCATGAATCCTGGCCAAAACCTTCATTACTCAGGACTTTTCCTACAAGGAGGCGTGAGCCGGGAGCCACACCCTGATTCCGTCCTTCGGAGGCTTCACCTGTGCCAAGCACTGTAGAAGCCACATGTGTCCCATGTGCATGCATATCGGTCACTTCTTCACCTGGAACGAAGCTCACTGCCTCATCCAATTGGCCTGCAATGTCCGGATGCTCTGAATCAATTCCGGTATCAAGAACAGCCACCTTTACGCCTGTTCCATCATAGCCGGATTCCCAAGCTGAAGGGGCTCCGATCTGAGGGACACTTTGTTCAAGAGAAGCTTCGACACGGCCATCCAGCCAGATTTTTTCAATGCCTGGAGCCAGTACAGCTTTAGACTTCTTAGAAGTTTTGTTTGCTTTAGTCACTTCTTTCCAGAATTCCTTTGTTTCTTTCTTATCAGCTGAGACTGCTACACTATCTATGCTTTCAAGCACATGGGTTTTCTTTGAGCCTTTTGGGGCTGGATGAGCATCAGCTGAACGGCCTTTGGATTCGGAATATTGAATGATGACCGGTAATTCCTTTTGATTCTCGTCATCATAGCCATCTTTAATTAAAGCCGTAATATTGAACAGGTCCTGGTCTAAAAATCCGGAAGCCAGATATGAGATAGCCTGATCAGGAATGACATACGTTTCCTTGTTGGCTGTCAAAATACGTGCTCCACTTGCGGAAGGATCCGCTGGTTCAACATGAATGATATTCTTTCCATCTGCAAATTCAGTTACGGTTACGACATCACCTGTAATAAGGGTGATGACATGCTTGCCTTTACTGGCTTTTGCATTCATCCCTTGCAGATTGGTTATGGCCGCTTTGCCATCTGCCCCTTTTAGAATTCCTTTTCCTGAATCATCAGCCGAAGCCTGCAGGGGCGGAACGGCCAGCATAGCAGCAGCCATGGCAGCTGTTAAATACTTTTTCAACCTGAAATCTCCCATCGTGCCCATTCTCCTCTTCAAATCAGTATAGTAATTCACTTTTAAAGCAGCTGGGAAATCACCCCTATTAACTGCTTTAATTAATCAAGGACCAACCTCCTTAAATACTTGATTCATAGTTTGTAAGGACCTTCTAATGAAAAGTATAGAGAAGAAAGAACATTCTGTTAATTGGGGAAATTCAAAGGCGGTTTAAGTGTTAAAACCGGGTAAAAAGAATTAGGTTTTAATAAAATGATGGATGATTGGGAGTGTTTGTAGGTATTTATGACAATAAAATTTGGGGTTATTTAATAGGGAAAGAAAATAATATTCTAATTTACTGCAAATCTATTAATTTTAACATTCGAATTCTTGTGCTTATGCAAGGCTGATTTTTTAAACAATCAGCTGATTAGTCAAAAAGGACTGGCGGAAAAGCACCGTCAGTCCTTGTTTTATACATCAAAAACACCCTCATAAATCTTCTTCAAATCATCACGAAGCTTCTCGACCGGTATGAACCGAGCCTCCCTCAGAACTTCTCTTCCATCCAGATATAAAGCAATCACGGGCACTGTAAAAGCCATGAGGAACCCGGCTATCTCAGTGACCTTTCCTGCATTCACAAATCGTGCTTCTATATGGGGATAATCTTCCAACACTTCCTCAACCTGAGGAAGCAGACCATGACAGACGCTTCAGCCGTCAGTCAGCACATATATCAGGCCTAGCTCAGCGCTCTGAATAAACTGGTGCACCTCTTCCATCTTCGTCAGCTCTTTCATCGTCATCCTCCTCTCCTGCCGGCATTTTTTCCATTATACAATAGGATTTCCATAACCACTTCTAGAATACCTTATCAGGAAGGAGTGGTTATATTGGCAAATCTATGGGAGGAAAAGTTCTCCGCAGAAGGATATTTATATGGCGATGAGCCCAATGAATTTATCAGAGAGCAGGCGTGGCGGCTTGAAGGGCACACGCGAGTTGCTGCTTTGGCTGAGGGTGAGGGCCGGAATGCTGTTTTCCTTGCAAGAAAGGGGCATGAGGTAACTGCATGGGATTATACACAAAGCGGCTTAATTAAAACACAGCAGCTGGCTGAACGCCATCATGTCAGAATAGAAACAGGACAGAAGGATCTTATTCATGATCCTGTGCCATCAGGGGAGTATGATGCTTCGATTATGGTTTTCGGCCATTTTCTGAAAAAAGACCAAAAGACTGTTTTTGATAAGCTGGTTTCCGTTGTAAAGCCGGGTGGAATCGTCATGCTTGAAGTCTATTCAGAGGATCAGCTCCGCTATGGAACAGGCGGGCCTAAAAGTGTTGATATGGTTTATGATCCCGCAGATCTTCTCCAATGGATTAAGAGTTATAAAGTCCTTCATTTCTTTTATGGCGAACAGGAGAGAGTGGAAGGAAAAGGCCATACAGGTACGGGACATGTGATTCAGGCTATATTACAGAAATAGAAAAAGGAGGCATAAGCGGCCTCCTTTCCCTATTTTTAAGATGTAATTGATTGAGTTCTGTTTACCTTGGCAGAATAAACACGATACAACACGAATGCCAATCCGGAAAGCAGGATTCCCGAGATGTACGGGGCGCCTATACTCATCGTAAAAAGCCAACCGCCAAGCGGGGGCCCGATAATACGTCCAAGAGAGTCAAATGATGACAGCAGGCCAGTCGTGCTGCCGTGTCCTGTCTGAGATGTCTTTGTCAGCAGGGAAGATACGCTCGGGCGGATAAACCCGTTTCCGATGCCGAAAACTGTTAAGAAAATCGCTGCTGTGGTAAAACTGTCAACCAGGAGGATAAGTCCAAAGCCAATGGCAGATATGATGACCCCCAGCTGAATCACAGCCCCTTCTCCGTACTTTTTCGTCATTCTTCCTACTAAACCGCCCTGTACAAGGGCGCCTCCAAACCCCATGATCATAAAGATATAGCCAAGCTCCACGGTCCCAAGGCCAGCTTTTTCAGCAGCAAAATACGCGAAGGTTGCTTCCAGACCTGCCAGCGACAGCGAAACAAACAGCTGAAGGATAAACAAAATTCCAGTGTTTCCGCTTAAAGCTGTTAAAAGTCCTGGACGCTTAGCAGTTCCCTGGCTGCGCTGCTCTGGTGAAAGGGATTCCTTCAGCACAAGCATGACAAGGAAAAATGTGATAAACGAAGATGTTCCTGCCGCGTAGAAAGGAATGTTCAAACTTTCCCGGGAAAAGATGCCCCCGATTGCCGGCCCAAAAATAAATCCTAAGCCAACTGCAGCTCCAATGATCCCCATCCCTTTTCCGCGGTCTTCTTCAGATGTAATATCCGCTACATAGGCCATGACAGTCGGCATATTGGCAGATGACAGGAAGCCGCCGATGATTCTGGCAGCAAACAGCATCCAAAGCTCAGTGGATAAGGCCATCATGAAAAAAGACAGGCCAAGGCCAAAGATGCCGATCATTATGATCGGTTTGCGTCCGATTTTATCGGAAATGCGCCCCCACATAGGCGCAAACAGCAGCTGCATCAACGAATAAACGGCCATTAATAGGCCCAGTTCAGTGGGTGAGGCCCCTAATTCTTCCGCATAAAAGGGGATGACAGGTATGATGATTCCAAACCCCACCATAACAAGAAACATAACTGCGAATAAAAGAGGCAGTGCTTTTTTTGTATTCAACGTGTTCACTCCAGTTAAGATCAAATTCCATCTAAGTATTATGATTATAACAAAAACATTCCCATACTTTCACCTTAGGGACTAGGCAGGTAAATAAGTTCTATTTATTAGCCAATTTTAAAAATATATTGAAATATCAAAATAATATAAACTATGATGAACTTGTACATTTTTACAGTCAAGAGAGGGGGAAATGAAATGGAAAAGAAATTAGAAAAGAAAGTGCTGATCGCAAGCCTGATCGGAAGTTCCATCGAATGGTTTGATTACTTTTTGTATGGGACGGTTGCTGCACTTGTATTTAATCAAATGTTTTTTCATAGTGATGACCCGGCTGTCGGTTTAATGCTGGCATATGCATCTTTCGCACTTGCTTTCTTCATCCGCCCGCTTGGCGGGGTTATTTTCAGCCACATTGGCGATAAAATCGGCAGAAAGAAGACCCTTGTCCTCACACTGTCCCTTATGGGCGGTGCAACAGTCCTCATGGGCTTTTTGCCTACCTACGACAATATTGGTGCGGCTGCACCGATCCTGCTGATAATTTTACGCTTAATACAAGGTATTGGCCTCGGAGGAGAATGGGGCGGAGCGCTTCTGCTTGCTGTTGAGTATGCCCCAAAGAATCGGCGCGGCTTTTTTGGTAGCATTCCGCAAATGGGTGTCACTATCGGAATGCTCCTTGGAACGCTTGCCTTATCCATCATGACTTTATTGCCTGAGGAAGCCTTTTTATCATGGGGATGGCGTGTGCCGTTCATTCTAAGTTCCCTGCTTGTCTTTTTTGGCTTATGGATCCGCAAAGGGATTGATGAAACACCATCCTTTAAAAAGGCCAAGGAGAAAGGTGAAATTGCCAAGATTCCGTTTGTGGAAACGATGCGCAGCCATTGGAAGGAAGTATTGATTGCGGTCGGCGCAAAAGTGGTGGAGACAGCGCCATTTTATATTTTCGGAACCTTTATTGTTTCCTATGCGACAACACAGCTCGGGTTCTCGCGCACCGTTACCCTGAGCGCCGTTACGATTGCAACGATTATTACTACAATACTAATCCCGATCATGGGAAGACTGTCTGACAAAATTGGCCGGAAAAAGCTATATGTAGGCGGAACGGTCCTTATGATGCTTTACGCCTTTCCATACTTCTGGCTGCTTCATCAGGGTTCGGCGGTTCTGCTGGTTGTGGCTACCATATTGGGGCTTGGCATCATTTGGGCTCCAATCACCGCTGTCCTCGGGACGATGTTTTCTGAAATATTTAAGTCGAATGTCCGCTATACCGGCATCACACTGGGCTATCAAATAGGGGCTGCTCTGGCAGGAGGAACCGCTCCTCTCGTTGCAACTGCCCTGCTGAATGCGTATGACAATTCCTATGTTCCTGTAGCGTTATATATCATGCTTGCAGCCGCCATCTCTTTAATTGCGATTGCATCCGTCCGTGACCGAAGCAATCAGGACCTTGATTCTGATCTGCCAGGAGATGATTCACTCCATACAGGCTTCGGACAAACCGGCCAAAAAGCTTAGAAAGGTAGATTTTATGCTTTTATTATCTGAAAAAGAAATCAAATCCATCTATACGATGGGATCAGCCATTAAAGATCTGGAAAATGCCCTGATACATCATCTGGAGGGGAAAATCCAGAATCCCCATAGAACCGTCCTGGACTTTCCGGAGAAACAGGCATCTGCCCTTTATATGCCGAGTGCCATGACGCCAATTGGCAAAACGGCTGTGAAGGTGGTCACCATTTTTCCGGAGAACCCCGCGCTCGGCAAAAAAACGACTCAAGGAGTCATTTTGCTGAGCGATACGGATAATGGAGAACACCTCGCATGCATGAATGCCTCTTACCTGACAAGGCTCCGGACCGGGGCCGTGAGCGGCATTGCCACTAAGCATCTGGCAAAAAAATCGTCAAGGTCTGTGGCCGTGATCGGGTGCGGGGCAATGGCTGAAGAGCAGCTGCAGGCCGTTTTGGAGGTCCGTGAAATAGAGGAAATTTTACTGTACAACCGGACGGCTGCAAAGGCACAAGAGTTTTCTGGGAAATTTCATGAATTCAACGGTCCGGTGACCATCTTGGAAAATGCAGATGAAGCTGTTTCCCGGGCGGATATTGTTATCTGCAGCACCCGCTCGGAAAAGCCTGTGTTCTCAGGCAAGGCCATCCGGCCGGGTACGCATATTAACGGGGTAGGCTCCTATCTTCCGCATATGCAGGAAGTCGACGCAGAAACACTGCTGCGAAGCTCTAAAATCGTCGCAGATACCTTGGAAGGGGTCAAAGATGAAGCGGGTGATTTTATTATTCCTGCCAGAGAAGGCATCTGGAGCTTCTCGGACCTTCACGGCGAACTCGGACAATTATCAGCCGGAGTGATCGCAGGCAGAGAAAACGATGAAGAGATTACCCTTTTTAAATCAGTCGGCATTGCCTACTTTGACCTCGCTGTAGCTGCAGCCGTTTATGAAAAAGCAATTCTTGAAGGCGTCGGAACTAAGGTGGACCTGTAAAAAGGTGAATAGTGCCTGGAGCTTTGGAAAATCTATAGCTATACTTCTAAAATAAAGGAGAGATATGGATGCCAAAGCAGCCGAATAAAGTAACAGAAGAACAGCAGATCGTAGCCGCCCAAAACCAGGCGGACCAATTCAAAAAAGGAATGGACACTGAATTTGCTCTTGAAGAAAACGTCCAGGATGCGGCAGCCAAAAGCCAGCAGTATCAGGCACAAAACCAGCAGCCGACCTATGAACCGAATAAGCCATTTTAATGAAGCTGCATGATGGGTTTTGTGCCTGTCATGCAGTTTTTTTTGTATGCATTGGGGTGTTGGGCCAGGAAAAGCGGCTGCATAAGGCTGCTGCGAGGGGGATATCAGCCGGATTTTCATTTTATCGGTCACTAAGTCAAGGATATCGGTCGGATTTTCATTTTATCGGTCACTAAGTCAAGGATATCGGTCAGATTTTCATTTTATCGGTCACTTTGCGCCATACCAGCTTTCCTGCACCATTACCGTGAAAATAAGTCAAACTAGCTGACAAGGAGCAAAATTGAACCCTTTCCTCATCTCTTGTAAAATAAGTGGCAAACATGTTCGCAAAAAGGAGTCATTATGAAAAGTCATATCATCATCGGTGCAGGAATACTGGGGGCCTCTGCAGCCTACCATTTGGCTAAGGCAGGTGCATATGTCACCGTTATCGACCGCAAAGACCCGGGGCAGGCAACAGACGCAGCGGCAGGAATTATCTGCCCCTGGCTGTCACAGCGGCGAAATAAGGCTTGGTACGCGCTGGCCAAAGGGGGAGCGGCCTACTATCAAGCACTTATACGGGAGCTTGAAAAGGACGGAGAGACGAGGACCGGCTATCAAAAAGTAGGAGCCGTCAGCCTTCATACCGATCCTGGAAAGCTTGAAAAAATAGAAGAACGTGCGGTAAAAAGGCGTGGCGATGCACCTGAAATGGGAGAGATTACACCATTATCCCCAGATCAGACATTGGAGCTTTTCCCGCCACTATCGAAGGAATATGCCTCGGTTCATGTAAGCGGTGCGGCGCGCGTTAACGGGCGGGAACTAAGGGACGCCCTGCTGCGGGCGGCTGAAAAACATGGTGCTGTATTGGTTCATGGCTCTGCTGAACTTTTGTGCCAAGGAGATAGGGTCACGGCCGTAAAGGCCGACGGAAACCAATATGAAGCAGTTAGTGTCATTGCAGCAGCTGGAGCGTGGGCTGGTGAGCTTTTAAAGCCGCTTGGTATTCAATTGGATGTGAAGCCGCAAAAAGCGCAGATTGTCCATCTTCAGCTTGAAGGGGAGGATACGGGCAAATGGCCGGTTGTTATACCGCCAAACAATCAATACATTCTGGCTTTTGAAGGCGGCCGCATCGTCGTTGGTGCCACCCATGAAGATGATAAGGGCTACGATTTAAGAGTGACAGCTGGCGGCCTGAATGAAATTTTTGAGAAAGCTTTAGCAATAGCCCCTGGATTGTCGGATGGAACGTTCACAGAAGCACGTGTGGGCTACCGTCCCTATACACCCGGTTTCTTGCCTATCATCGGCCGAATTCCGGGCATAGAGGGTCTATACATATCAAATGGACTTGGAGCCTCTGGACTGACTGCAGGGCCGTTTCTGGGTGCCCAGCTGGCCAAGCTTGCTCTCGGGCAAGAGGTGGATATTGACCTGAGTCTCTATGATCCGGCTGGCGCGATACAAAAATAATAAGAGTTAAAGGTGCCTGTTTGAAGCAGGCACCTATTTTTACTTCTGCTAAGTTAATAAATCCATTCATTTCGGGTATACACTAATCAAATGAATGATAAAAGGCGTTTCATTAGGAGGCTGAAACATGAAGTGGAAAGGCAGAAGAGCGAGTTCAAATGTTGAAGACCGGAGAGGCATGGGCGGAGGGGGGAAAACCCTGATCGGCGGCGGCCTCGGCGGAATTATTATTGTATTGTTATTTACCTTCCTCGGTGGTGATCCCGGCGAGCTTTTAGGCAATATGGCCGGAACGGACTCTGGTACAGCTGTGCCATATGAAGAATCAGAACAGGAAAAAGAGCTTGCTGATTTTGTATCAGTTGTGCTGGCGGATACAGAAGAAGTCTGGACGGATATATTCGAAGAACAGGGATTGCAATATAAGGAGCCGACCCTTGTTTTATACTCAGGCAGCGTACAGTCTGCATGCGGGGCAGCGTCCTCGTCTGTCGGGCCTTTCTATTGTCCGGGTGACCAAAAATTGTATATTGATTTAAGCTTTTACGAAGAACTGCAAAGGAAGTTCCAGGCTCCTGGCGATTTTGCCATGGCCTATGTTATAGCCCATGAGGTGGGGCACCATGTGCAGACACTGCTTGGAACGACTGAGGAAATCATGCCGCTCCGCCAGAGAATGAGCGAAGAAAAGTTTAATCAGTATCTGGTCCGATTTGAGTTGCAGGCCGACTATTATTCAGGCGTTTGGGCCCACCATGCCCAGGGAATGGGATATTTAGAGGAAGGTGATCTGGAAGAAGCCCTGAATGCTGCAACGGCAGTAGGGGACGACACCCTTCAAAAACGGGCGCAGGGCTATGTGGTGCCTGAAAGCTTTACTCATGGAACGTCAGAACAAAGAAATTCATGGTTCTACAAAGGATTCCAAAACGGGACCATCAAAGGCGGAGACACGTTTAAACAGAGTAAATGATCAATTCGAAAGGAGCGGTTCACATGGAAAGCCAAATTCAAACAATCCAGCTGGCGGATAATGGACAAATACCCAACAATCCGGACCTTTCTGTTATCATCTACAAGGCTGTTTTTAAGGAGCGGCCTGATGAAATAGAGGCGGCTTTTAACAGACATCAATGGACCGGCAGCTGGACGGGCGGGGTGTATGATTACCACCATTATCACAGCAATACTCATGAAGTACTGGGTGTCAAAGCAGGATATGCCACCGTCCTCATCGGCGGTGACCAGGGCGAGCGCCTTGAGCTCCATCAGGGTGATGTCATTCTCCTCCCGGCAGGAACAGGACATAAGAATGCAGAAAGCAGTCCGGACTTCAAAGTAGTGGGTGCCTATCCCGGCGGAACAAGCCCGAATATGAAGAAAAAGGACCCATCAGACCGTGTACAAGCGCTGGCAGAAATAAAAAATGTCCCTGTTCCGCAGACTGATCCTGTCTATGGTGATAAAGGGCCGATGCTTACGGAGTGGAAAGAATGAAGACTGCTGTTACCGGCTGATATTAAAGAGATACCAGCCATGACCGCAGAAATACCGGCCAAACTGACAAATTTACCGGCCAAGGAGATACTAATCCATGAAGTAAGCTGCACAAAAAAAGCCAGAAGAGCATACACTCTTCTGGCTTTCGCTTTTCTATTAACGTACACCCTTCATATATCCTTGAATCTTAGGACTCAACATGAATAGGATAATGGATAGCAAGATCGCTGCTGCACCAATTACACCGAAATAAGTCATTTCTGTTTCTGGTGAATAGAACTTAACAATCTGTGCATTGATTGCCTGAGCGGCCGCGTTAGATAGGAACCAAAGGCTCATCGTTTGCGCGGAGAAAGCAGCAGGCGCTAGTTTTGTAGTGGCTGAAAGTCCGACTGGAGATAAGCAAAGCTCACCAAGAACAACAATAAAGTAGCTAAGAACCAGCCATAATGGACTTACAAGAGAATCTGTTCCGCCAAGGTATGCCGGCAGCAGAATCACAAGGAAAGATAAACCGGCGAATAATAGACCCAGGGAGAACTTCTGGGGCACTGAAGGCTGGCGGTCGCCAAGCTTCACCCATAGCCAGGCAAATACTGGCGCAAAGAAAATGATGAACAATGGGTTAAGAGACTGGAACCATGCCGGTGAAATATCAAGTCCCATAAAGTCAAGCTGGGTACGCTTGTCGGCATAATTCGCAAGAATCGTTGAACCCTGCTCCTGTATAGCCCAGAACATAACAGATGCAATGAACAATGGAATATAAGCAATAATGCGTGAGCGTTCCACTTCTGTTGTTTTCGGGCTGCGATACATCACAGTAAAGTAAATGATCGGAAGACCAATACCAAGAACACCAACAAGGGCAATAAACGAATCAAATGTTAAAAGACCAGTTGGGATGCCGACTGCCACTAAAATGGCAACAACAGCAGCACCAAGGCCAATTCTTGTATAAACCTTACTTTTTTCATTTGCTGATAATGGATTAGATACATAAGTTCCTGCTAATCCAAGGTTTTTCTTTTTCGTAAAAACAAACACTAGTAAGCCAAAGAACATACCAACGGCAGCGATAGCGAATCCCAGGTGGAAATTATAATCCATTCCAACTGTTCCGACAATTAAAGGCGCAAGGAATCCGCCAAGGTTGATACCCATATAGAAAATACTGAAACCGGCATCACGGCGGTTATCTTCAGGGCTGTAAATATCCCCAACCACACTTGATACATTTGGCTTCAATAATCCAGTACCTAATACAATCAGCACCATGGAAACAAAGAACATAGCCAGGCTGCCAGGAATAGAAAGGGCAATATGGCCGAGCATGATTAAAATTCCGCCATAGAATACAGCTCTGGAGGTTCCGAGCAATCTGTCGGCCATCCATCCGCCGATGATTCCTGACATATACACCAAAGATCCATAAATGGACATGATTGCTAAAGCTGTCGGCTCATCCAGGCCTAAACCGCCTTTTGAAACTTCATAATACATATAGAATACAAGGATCGCTCTCATTCCATAATAAGAAAAGCGCTCCCAAAATTCAGTGAAGAAAAGTGTGAACAAGCCTTTAGGATGTCCAAAGAAACCTTTTTGAGGCACACTTTCAACAATTTTCTGCCTATTAAAATCTGACATGTTTCATCCTCCTTTTAGCTATTCTATAATATCTTTCATAGTTCCTAATTGTCAAAAAAAATTTTATGTAACGATGGTTATTATTGACTTTTTAGGCTGAATAAATAGATTTTTCCTGACATTTAAACAAAAGAACATTTTTTCAGAATAATGAAATTATTGAAACTTATCTGAATAACAAAGGTGTTATTCCCATAAAAAAAGCCGCTCAAACCGGCGGCGGCTGCAAATATTCTTATGCGTTTGAAAGTACTACTTCTTTAGGACTATGCCGATGAATTGATTCTTCCCTGCAGGATAGCCTGTTTTTTCCCATGTCCTTGGACTGCAGAAGGAGCTGGTCTGCGTAAACATAAGCTTTTTCGATAGAAAGGAGCTCGTTCACTTTATAATAAAAAAGTCCAAAGGATGCCGTGTAGGAAAGCGAAATGGGCTGCTCTTTAAAATCGGCATGAAACGTGCTGTTTTCAATGCCTTTGCGTATTTTCTGAGTTAAATTTACGCATTCTTCATATGACTTGAATCTCATGATTATTGTAAATTCCTCTCCGCCGCTTCTGAACAAGTAATCATCTTTGGAGAGATAGCTCTTCAATGAATCAGCAAAGTGCCTGATTGCCTGATCGCCCACGGCGTGGTTATAGCTGTCATTTATCCTTTTGAACTTGTCGATATCTGCCACTACAATCCCGATGTATTCCATCGAATGATTAAGTTCCGTCATTTTTTTATCCATATAGGCACGGTTAAAAACACCAGTAAGGAAATCGGTATAAGCCATCTGTTCAAATTTGTCGCGTTCGAGTTTATTCTGCAGCATCTGTGATTTCGACAGAAAGGAACGGCTGACAAGATAATTAAGTATAAACAGACTTATAAGCATCTCCCATTTTCCTTCATTAAGAAATAACAGCAAAAGACCATTAGTAAAGGCAATCTTCCCCATATCCAGTACGCTTCTTGTTTTGATAAAATCAATCGCTTCCTGCTTTGATTTAATGTCTCCTGTCAGTTTAAACACGGTAATCAGGAAAATGTCTGAAAGCATGGATGTTACGGTAATGAGCATCAGCATCACTATCCAAAAGCCGAATGCCGCATCCTGAAAGAGGGGATACAGCAGATTGAATAAATAGAACGCGATAGAGTTGCTCATCACAAAGGAGCCAATGTTATAAAACGTATGGAAAAATTCATCAGGATCATCTGTTTTTGTTTGTTTCTTATAAAAATAAACGCTAAAACGATAGATGACTTCAAATATTAATAAACCTAGAGGCCCTGTGAAAAGCCCAATGGAGAGACTGTAATTAATTCCATAATCAATGGACGTATTCCCGTTTCTGCTGATAATCCGCAAATGGTGATACAAGCAGGAAAACAGCAAGTATATGAAGAGTGCTTGTATATATGAAGAGCTCTCGACGATGATCCCGTCCGAGATCAATGCTGTGAAAAGTGAAACAATAAAAAGCGAAACCATAAATATTCTGGAGCCTTGCATCTTTCTGTACTCCTTTGCCTTGTTATACCTCTATTTTAAAGGAACTTTTTTCTAGAAAGTAGACAAATTTAATATATTTTCTAAATTTTTTAATATTATTTATTTCACTTCATTTTTGCTAGAGACAAACAGGATATTACTTTATCTCTTAACCTATCAAATTTCATGAAAAACACCAAATGAATTTGATTGTAAACAAAAATGAATACATGTATGCAAATTTGTTTACGAATGTATTCAAAAATGTAAACAAGTATACAAATAAGTGTACATGTTGGTATATAAGGATGTGTGCGATAATGTTTACATGTATACGGAAAGTGTATACAATGTAGGTATAAGTTTACAATTTGTTTACGTCTTTACGCTTTGATTACTTTTTATTTCCTTACATTGATTAATCTCTCAATCTGAATTACTCTTAAAACAACAGCTCTATATTATGGAGAATGAAAGGATTGAATGATTTGACGAATTCAAGAATTGCAGCAGTTGACGTAGGAAACGATTCTATTAAAGCAATCTTTGGAAAACTGGATTCAGAATTAAATATACCGAATGTGATTGCGAGAGATGTTGAGGACCGACCTGTTATCGGGATTGAAGAACTTGACAGCAAAAATCCGCTTGAAGGCATACATATCAGAGTCCACTCCCCTGCCCTGAAAGAAAACAATGCGATTTATCGTGTGGGACACCTGGCAACCAAAAGCGATAACGCTACTGAATTGGATCCAGGCAGCAGCAAATCCGAAGAAGACCAGACATTAGTCATGCTATTCTCTGCTTTGGCATTGGATGCTATGCAGAAAGACGGCTCCACAGGCTTTAAAAAGTCCGGGAATGTAATTGATGCCAACTACACACTGGGAACAGGACTTCCTCTCCGTGAAGTAAAGGAAGGCAAGGATGCGGGCTACCGTTCCAAATTGCTGGGCTCTGTCCATCAGGTTGAGTTCCTTGTGACTCCGAAATACCAGGGGCAAAAAGTAAATATCAAGTTTGATGAAGTGAAGGTCTATCCTGAAGGATTTGCTGCTTATATCAACCTTGTAATGGATAACAACTTAAACATCATTAATAAAGATTTAATTGATAAGCGTATTTTAATCCAGGATATTGGCGGATTATCAACGGATATTGCTGTCATTAAAAACCGCAATGTTGATGATGATAAAGCGCAGGGTTTCAACCTTGGGGTATCTGAAGCTCTAGAATCCATCCGTGAGGAGATTCGTTCGAAACATGGCGTTGAGCTCGACAGCCGCAGGGATGTCGTCGAAATCATCACGAAAAAGAATGATCGCAATCATATTATGGTAAAAGGAAGCCGGACAAGCGTACATGATATTACAGACCGAATTCTGCTAGATCTGGCTAAGAAGCAGTACCGCCTTCTCCGCAATGTTTGGCAGAAAAACTCCCAGACGGAAATCTGCTACTTTGTCGGCGGCGGATCTATTGTTCTAAAAGATTATCTGAAAACATTAAATAACAATCTGGATGGCTATAACATTGACTTCTTCGAGGATGAAAAAGAAAGCATCTGGATGATGGCCAATGCTTATTACAAGCTGATATCAGATTTTTCTAGAAGAACAACGAATAAAGATAAGGCAGACCAGGATAAAAAACCTGTTAAAGCCAACTAGGGTGATTTTTCATGAGTAAAGCTTCCTCTTCTGAAATTAAGAGAGGACAATCCGTATCCTTTCGGGTGCCATCTGACACACCTGATCATATTTTGAAGCATCTGCAAAAGCTCAAGGAAACCGAAAAAAGGAATTTTTCGAGTAAAATTGCAGAGTTTGTGATGCAGGGAGTCAGCAGCTCTCAATCAAAAGACCGGGAAACCATTACCATTCCCCTTCCCAAGGGGTTAAGCAAAATCCAGCGCGACTGGCTAAAGCATGAGCACTCAGAAGCATTGCTCGGCAGCATCCTTTACCAGCTGATTACGGATCCCGTGCGGGCAACATCTCTGCTGGCTTCTTTGAACAGCCGATCTTCTGATATTGATGAAGCTCTTTATCTGCAGGAGGAGCCGGGACATTCAGTGGGTCAGTATGATTCGGCAGCTGCAGCTTTAGAAGAAGACGATCTTTCTGAAGCTGATATGACCGATATTGAAGATGATTTGCTTGACTTTGATTGGGAAAAAGCCAAACAGGAAGAGCAAGAAAATGCAGAAGGTGAAACTGAAGAGGAAAGTGAAGAAGACCTGGATACTCTTCTTGGCGGCTTTCTTGCACATATGAATAAATGAGATTGGGGAGAGTTTCAGTGATGAAACTCTCCTTTTTTGTATTTAGAAAAGGGTTTTCTGGGTAATTTACATCTATAGCGTATCTTGGAACGAAAAGGAGGAATTTCAATTGAATTATGATTGCCTGATTGTTGGAGGAGGAATGGCGGGACTGCAGGCTGCCATTCAGCTGGGGAGATATAAACATAAGGTGCTGGTGCTTGATTCCAATGATGGGCGCTCCACGATATGCAAAAGCTATCATAATATCTTAGGCTATCCGGATGGCGTGAGCGGCCCTGAACTCCGGGAAATTGGAAAACAGCACGCAGAAAGCCTTGGAGTGGAGTTTATTTATGAAAAAGTGGAAAGGGCAGAAAAAAGAGATGGAGGATTTGAGGTTTCATCCCAAAAAGGCAATAAATATATGGGCAAACGAATTTTACTTGCAACTGGTATTATGGACCGGATACCGCCCTTCCCCGAATTAATGCCTTGTCTCGGCATTTCTGTCTATGTCTGTCCTGACTGCGACGGATATGAGGTGAAAGATAAACGCACCATTGTGCTCGGCTCTGGAAATGCCGGCGCCAATATGGCATTAACATTGTCTTATTGGACAAATGATCTTGTTTTTATCAACCATGAAAAAAAGCCGGCAGATCAGAAATTATTGGGGAAATTAAAAGAAAAAAAGATTGAATACCTTGAAGAATCTATATGTAAGGTACTCGCAGAGGACGAAAAATTCAGCGGTGTACAGCTTGAAAACGGTAAAAAAATCACAGGTGATAGAGGTTTTATCGCCTTTGGAGGAAACGAAGTAAAATCCGACCTGGCGAAGCAGCTCGGAGCAGAGCTCCTTGAAAATAAGCATATCCTGACAGATCCCCGCTCAAAAATGACAAGTGTCAAAAATGTTTGGGCAGCAGGCGATGTGGCAGCCCATTCGGAACAAGTGACCATCGCAATGGGGGAGGGTTCTCAGGCTGCCATTTGGATTCATAAATCGCTGATGCAGGACAAAAATTAACCTGAATTGGTTTGAATATAAAATTTAATGGGTAAATATTTGGTTTATTTCTGTACTCTTTTCTCATATAATAGCCTATAAGCTATTAAATAGAGAAAGGTGTATGCATTGAAGAAAGAAAGCTTGGATCTAGTTGTTCGGGAGTTACTGGAGAGATCGGGGAGTCTGGCAGAGATTAAATTAGAGAGTCATTTTCCGGGAAATCGTATAGCTGGCGGAAAGTACAGCATGGGAACACATACCGTAACGCTTTATAAGGAAGAGATTATGAGACAATGCCAGCAGCTCTTTTCTTCTGCTGATCGCTTTTTGGATTATTTCACTGTTGTGTTTGCTCATGAGCTTGGTCATGCTGAAGATACAGAGCTGGAGGAATTGGCCAATTATCTTGATTCCTGCATAACAGAGCAGGAACGATGCCTTACAGCATTAAAAATTGAAGAGAATGCATGGGGATTTGCAGAAAAACTGCTTCCGGATATGGATAAAGCCTTCATGCAGAAAATCATCTATCATTCGTTAAAACCATACCGGGATCAGCTTCAAGTGGAGCCAGCCTGACAATATAGGAGAAGCCGCAGTCCAAAATGCTGCGGCTTCTAAATGTAGTTAGTGGGATTTTGTCATGAAAAAGGGTATTGAAAAATCCAATTGTAAGCGTTACACTTACTGTAGTAGTATGCAAATGCTAAATAGCAGGCAGCTTTTTTTTATACCGCTTAATGCAAACGTTTGCGCACCACGATGATTGAAAAAGAAATTTATATAAATTGAGGGTGTTAATATGAAGAAGGTTTGGTGGAAAGAAGCCGTAGGATATCAAATTTATCCGCGCAGTTTCCAGGATTCAAACGGAGATGGAATTGGCGATCTTCAGGGAATCATTCAGCGGCTTGATTATATTAAAGGGCTGGGGATCGATGTCGTCTGGATTTGCCCAATGTACAAGTCCCCTAATGACGATAATGGCTATGATATTTCAGATTACCAGGATATCATGGAAGATTTCGGCTCCATGGAGGATTTCAATCAGCTGATGGATGAAGTCCATAAGCGCGATATGAAGCTGATTCTTGATCTTGTCTTGAACCATACAAGTGACGAACATCAATGGTTCATCGAATCCCGTTCATCCAAGGAGAACCCCAAGAGGGACTGGTACATTTGGAGAGACGGAAAGAATGGCAAGGAACCGAATAACTGGGAAAGCATTTTCGGCGGGCCGGCATGGGAATATGATGAGAAAACTGAACAGTATTTCCTGCACGTTTTTTCTACCAAGCAGCCTGATTTAAACTGGGAAAACAAAGAAGTCCGTGATGCTTTATATGATACGGTGAACTGGTGGCTGGATAAGGGAATCGACGGTTTCCGGATTGATGCCATCAGCCATATCAAAAAGCGTGCCGGCCTGCCTGATATGCCGAACCCGAAGAAACAAAAGTATGTTTCCTCTTTCGATATGCATATGAACCAGGAAGGCATTCACGAGTTTTTAAAGGAATTTAAAGATCGCACATATGCGAACTATGATGTGATGACAGTGGGCGAAGCAAACGGTGTTACCGTGGATGAAGCCAATCTTTGGGTCGGTGAGGAACAGGGTAAAATGGATATGATTTTTCAATTTGAACACCTTGGCCTTTGGGATGCAGAAACTAATCCTGAGGTTGATATTGTCGAACTGAAAAAAGTTCTTACCCGCTGGCAGAAAGGCCTGGAAGCGGATGGCTGGAACGCTTTATTTATCGAAAATCATGATAAGCCTCGTGTCGTTTCAACATGGGGAAATGATGAGGAATACTGGCACCAGAGCGCGACATCCATGGGTGCCATGTACTTCCTGATGCAGGGAACGCCATTTATTTATCAGGGACAGGAAATCGGCATGACCAATGTCCAATTCCCATCCATTGACGATTATGATGACGTAGCCGTGAAAAACCTGTACCGCCTAAAAAAAGAGGAAGGCATGTCCCATCAGGAAATCATGGATATTATCTGGGCCTCTTCCCGCGATAACAGCCGTACGCCTATGCAGTGGTCATCCAGGGACAACGCAGGATTCTCAACAGGACAGCCATGGATGAAGGTCAACCCGAACTATAAGGAAATCAATGTGGAAGTCCAATCGCAGGACCAGGAATCCATCCTTTCTTTCTATAAAAGAATGATTCGATTGAAAAAAGAAAATGAAGTCTTCACCTATGGCCAATACGATCTGCTTCTTGAAAAAGATAAGCAAATCTATGCCTATACCCGCACATCAGGTGATGACAAGGTAGTCGTCATTACGAATCTTTCAACAGAGGAAGCATCTTTTGAAGCCGAATTTAAGCTTTCTAATGATCAGCTTTTATTGAATAACTATCCGGTTAAAACGCATGAAGATACGGACTCAATTACGCTTAAGCCTTATGAAGCCCGTGTTTATCGATTGAAATAAGCTTTGTTGGCAGGATTCCTTTTAGGGGTCCTGTTTTTTAATATGTCTGATCCTTTTTGAAATCATCCTAAAATGCTAAAATGAGAAAAATAACCAATGGAGGCGCAGGCAATGGCAAAGAGTAAAACAAATGCGATGCGTATGCTGGATGCTCAGAAAGTGGATTACGAACTGATTACATATGACAACCAGGACGGCAAAATCGATGGGGTTTCGGTTGCAGCGAAGATTGAAAAAGACCCTGAAGCTGTCTATAAAACTTTAGTTGCTCAAGGCCACAGCAAGCAGGTCTATGTTTTTATCATTCCTGTGGCAGAAGAGCTTGATTTGAAAAAAGCCGCTAAAGCAGCCGGCGAAAAGAAAGTGGAAATGATTCCGGTCAAAGATATCCAGAAGCTGACCGGCTATATCCGCGGCGGCTGCTCCCCGGTCGGAATGAAAAAGCAGTATCCCTCTTTCGTTGATGCAAAGGCAGCGGAACTAGATCTGATAATTGTCAGCGGAGGCAAAATTGGCATGCAGATGGAGCTCAAAGCGGAAGAATTGCAGAAGGCAATCGGAGCTAAACTTGCGGATTTAATTAAATAATTTAAGTAGAGTGCTGAATCACCATGATTCGGCATTCTTTTTTAAGAAAAAAGTATAAAATTTTGAGCGTCGATATTTGTCTAGCTCCAGCGCCTACCCCCTCGAGGTCACAAGCCAATCCTCCCATAAAGGCAAAGAACGCCTTTCCGTGAGGCTCGTCTTGTGCTTGTCGGGGGTGGGCAAGGCGCCTCCACTTTTCTAAATAGGCTTTCACCCATTCTGCTCCCTTTGCATACTGTAAGGTGAAAATGCATTTCGAAAGGAAGTGTGAGAGTGGCTGGGAAAATATTAAAATACTTCGCCGGCGGGAATACGGCCCGGGGGTTCCACAATTTATTCGAGTCGAACCTGCAGGGACTTGATCGCTTATTCATTTTAAAGGGCGGCCCAGGTACAGGCAAATCATCCCTGATGAAAGCAATCGGAGCGGAACTGTCCGAAAAGGGCTATGACCTTGAATACATTTATTGCTCTTCTGACAGTCAATCAATCGATGGCGTAATCATTCCTTCTTTAAAGGCAGGCATTGTCGACGGAACAGCGCCGCATGTGATTGAGCCGAAAGCACCCGGTGCGGTTGAGGAATATATTAATCTCGGAGAGGCTTGGGATTCAAGGGCGTTGGCTGCGAAAAGAGAAGAAATCACTTTACTGTCTGGTCAGATCAGCAATTCCTTTGCAGCGGCCTATGACACATTTGCCGAAGCACTGAGAATACATGATGAATGGGAAACGATCTATATAGAAAATATGAATTTCCAGAAGGCGGATGAATTGACGAAGAAGCTGATCTCCTCTTTCTATGGAAATACAAAATTGAATAAGACCCCATCTGTGAAACATCGTTATTTAGGGGCAGCAACTCCGATTGGAGCGGTGGATTTTGTGCCGAATCTGACGGAGGATATTCAAAAAAGGTACTTCATTAAAGGGCGTCCGGGTTCCGGCAAGTCAACGATGCTTAAGAAGCTGGCAGCAGAAGCTGAAAGCCGCGGATTTGATATTGAAATCTATCATTGCGGGTTTGATCCGCACAGCTTGGATATGATCATCGTTCGCGAGCTGGGCCTCGCTATTTTTGACAGCACAGCACCGCATGAATATTTTCCGGATCGTGATGGGGATGAAATCGTCGACATGTATGAAATTACGATCAATTCAGGCACAGATGAAATTTACGCTGAACAGCTAAAGGATATCAGCACCCGTTATAAAAATAAAATGACCGAAGCCATATCCTATCTGGCACGGGCAAAAACCCAACGGGACACGCTGGAAAACATCTATGTAAGCTCCATGGACTTTACAGTGGTTGATCGGATCAAAGAGAAGGTCCGTTGTGAGCTGCTGCTGATTTCAGAGAAAGTTTCAATAAGGGAATAGAAGGGAGACCACACACAATGGATTATACAAATTATCCGTTTTATCCATATATGTATGACCAGAATGAACATGGACGCATTTTTCCTGGCGGAGGATCAGGCGGAGGATTCAGCATTCCAGGATTTCCAGGCGGAGGGTTTAATATTCCGGGATTCCCGCCAGGACCGCCTCCAGGAGGCGGCGGAGGATTTGGACCTCCAGGAGGCGGCGGCCCCGGAGGGCAGGATGGGCCGCCATCAGGGCCGCCGCCAGGCTTCACACCACAGATGCAGCAGGTAAGCACGTTTGCGGTTGATCCTGGTGCTATAAGAGGCTGCTTATTCCGCAATACGTTTGTATGGCTGCAAAATGGAAACAGCTTCTGGTTCTATCCGACCTTTGTCGGCAGAACGTCTGTAGCCGGCTGGCGCTGGAGAAACTGGCGCTGGACGTATTATGGAACAGACTTGAGAAGAATTCGTTCTTTCCAATGTTTTTAAATATAAATAAAAAGAGGTATCCCGATGAAGGATACCTCTTTTATCTGTGGGTCAGCGCTATTTACCCGGATTTAGCCAAATGCAGCTTTGCTTGTTAATCGGCCAGAACATATCAGCTTTCAGCATTGGCATGATAAAAAGCCTTTTAAAAAAGAATATGAGCAGCCAGCACAATCACCGGCAGGGTAATCAGTGTTCTTTGTATAAAGATAATGATCAGGTCCCATAAGGTTACAGGTATTTTAGAGCCAAGCAGAAGTCCGCCCACCTCTGACATATAAATCAGCTGGGTAACAGATACGGCAGCCACAACAAATCGTGTCATTTCGCTTTCGATGCTTGCCCCGATAACGGATGGCAGGAACATATCGGCAAATCCGACAACAAGTGTCTCTGAAGCGGCTTTTGCTTCCGGCACCTGCATCAATTCAAGCAATGGAATGAACGGCATTCCCAGATAGGTGAAAACAGGGGTATATTCAGCAATAATCAAAGCCAATGTTCCCAATGCCATGACAATTGGGGCTACACCCATCCACATATCCAGAATGTTTTTCGCGCCATCCTGAAAGAAGGATTTCAAGCTCATATTTGTGCTTGCTTTAGCAACACCCTGCTGCAGTCCCCAGCTTGCTGGTGTGTGTCCTTCAGGGATGCTTTCATCAAGTTCGGATTCCTGGCCGTTATAATACGTATCAGGCTTTCTGGACAGGGGCCAGATTCTAGGGCTGATAATGGCACAAATGAATCCCGCTGCTGTAATGGTCAGGTAAAAAGGCACAAACATATGCCCAAGATTCACCTGTGAAATAACGACAAGGCTGAAGGTAATGGATACGACGGAAAACGTTGTGCCAATTATGGCCGCTTCCCTTTTCGTATAATAGCCTTCTTCATACTGCTTGCTGGTTAGAAGAACACCAATGGTGCCGTCGCCAAGCCAGGATGCCACACAGTCAATTGATGACCTTCCAGGAAGCTTAAATACCGGACGCATAATCTTCGTTAAAAGCGCTCCAAAGAACTCAAGCAATCCGAAGTTCAATAGCAAAGGCAGGAACAGCCCTGCAAATAAAAAGACCGAAAACAGGATCGGCAGAAGGTCATTTAGGAGAAGTCCGCCTGTGTTTTCAGACCAGATCTGTTCAGGACCGATTTGAAAAAGGGTAATAACCGCAAAAACAGCGCCTATAAATCTCGCTGCTGCCCAGATGTAGGGAACGTCAAATAAGTTTTTGAAAAAAGGGCTTTTTTCGATAAAAGCAGGCTTAGCGAATTTGGCCAGCAATGTACCCAAAAGAGTGATGGCAATAATAAAGGTCATAATTTCAGGAAGATAGTCTGCCAGCAGGTCTTGAATCCAGCCTGAAAAAATGGCGATGGGGATCGTAATATCCCCCTGATATTTGATTGGAACCATAAATAAGCTGATTCCAATTAAAGAAGGTATGAGAAATTTTATTAGATCTGAAGAAGAATGCTTCTTTCTGGATGCATTAATCAATATCATTCACCTTTTTCTTATATTTATAAACCAAATGTTATTTTAATTCATAACCCCTGAAAAAGCCAACCCTTTCTCTTAAATTCCACTGTTTCCCTTCTTTTTAAACTTCTAAAACAAACATATTTTTAAGCTCCCATATTATGTTAAAATATGAAATAATCAAAAAAATCAAAAAGCGGGTGTTCGGATGTTCAGGTTTCGGTTATATTGGACCTTCACAAAGAAGGCCTTTCTTCGATCAGCTGTTTATCGATTTGATGTATGGTCGCGGCTTGGCTCAAATCTTATTTTTCTGCTGATGTGGGGTTCGATTTGGACTGCTTTATTTGCCGGGAGGGAAGAAGCTGGCGGTGTCAGCTTTGAGTCCATGCTGACATATATTGTAGTCAGCCAATTTTTATCTGGAGTAAATGGGGCGGGCACCCCGCTGTGGGAAATCCAGGAGAAGGTCCGGACAGGAGATATTTCCCTGAAATTAATGAGGCCGTTTGATGTGCCGCTCCGTTATCTTTTTGCCGATTTTGGCAGTGTGGCCTTTTACATACTGACAGCGCTGCTCCCTTTATATACAGTCATGTTCATTTTTATGGATTTGACATTGCCCTCTAGCTGGGAGACTTGGGCTTTGTTCATTGTATCCGCTTTTACTGGATTCCTGATTCGCTATTGCATTGAAATGTCTTTTGGGCTGCTTTCCTTTTTTCTCGTTGAAACAGGCGGGATTGTTGATGTCTTTTACTTTGCCATGTCCCTTCTTTCAGGATCAGTCATTCCGCTGTGGTTTTTTCCGGGCTGGCTGGAAAGGATGGCGCTTTACTTGCCGTTTCAGGGGATCTATTACATACCAAATGCGGTTTTCATAGGCAGAATCTCTGGAATTGAGATCCTGCTTTCCCTGAGTGTCCAATTATTTTGGGCTGCCGCCAGTTATCTGCTTTTAAGGTTTGTCTGGAAATGCGCATCCCAAAAAGTAGTGGTGCAGGGGGGATAGAGTGTGAGTGTTTTAAAATATTTGGATTTGTATTTCAAGCTCATCTCCGCAGGTGTTAGGGCCCAGCTGCAGTACCGGTTTGCCTTTGTCATGAGGATTGTCGGGCTGATCACATCTTATACAGGCACTGCTGTCACAATGTGGATCATGCTTTATCAGTTTCAGGAACTGGGCTCATGGACCTTTTACGAGATGCTGTTTCTATTTGCTGTCGCTGTTTTATCGTGGGGATTCTGCATCATTCTCTTTTTTCATTTCAGGGGTTTGGACACCTACATTTTAAATGGCACGTTTGACCGCTTCCTTGTCAGGCCGATCAATCCATTTTTTCATTTCATGGCGATGAAGTTTGACGTCGCTTCTTTTGGACAGTTCATCTTCAGCATCGGCATTTTTATTTGGGTCAGCTTTGAGCTGCATCTGGATTGGACCTTCGGGAAAAGTTTGTTTCTGCTGTTATCCGTGGTTGGGGGAATCCTCATCCAGGGAGGTCTGCTAGTCATGATATCTGCCCTCGCTTTCTGGACGACAAAATCGGAGCAATTTTACTGGGTGGCCATGTATCCGGCCCGAAATCTAACCAATTATCCTCTGGTCATTTATCCGAAAGCAGTCCAATGGTTTACCGCTTTTGTCGTTCCATTCGGTTTTGTGAATTATTTTCCCGCGGCTGTGCTCCTGGAAAAGGAAACGCCCTTTTTTCCTGAGAATATGGGGTATTTTTCGCCGCTTGTCGGCATCATCTTTTTTGCCATAGCCTATTATATTTGGATGCTCGGTTTAAAGAGATATAAGAGTACAGGTTCATGACATAGTTTAGGAGGGCTGGAATTGCCGATTATAGAGGTTGAACATTTAATGAAGGACTTTATGATTGCCAAGAGGGAGACGGGCTTTCTTGGCGCTGTGAAGAGCCTGGTGAAAAGAGAACATATTAAAAAGGAAGCAGTAAAGGATATCAGCTTTTCGATCGGAGAAGGGGAAATGGTCGGCTATATCGGACCGAATGGCGCCGGAAAATCCACCACCATCAAAATGCTGACAGGCATTCTTGTCCCAAGCTCAGGAAGTGTGACGGTAAATGGCATCATTCCCTATGAAAACAGGCAGGAAAATGCCAAGAATATCGGAGTGGTATTCGGCCAGAGAACACAGCTTTGGTGGGATCTTCATACCATCGAATCGTTTGAGCTGCTGAAGGAAATCTATCAGGTTTCGGGTAAACGGTATAAGGAAAACATGGACACCTTTACAGAGATATTGGGGCTGGATGAATTCCTGAATACACCGGTCCGCCAGCTGTCGCTTGGACAAAGGATGAGGGCTGATATTGCCGCATCCCTGCTGCATGACCCGCCGATCCTATTTCTGGATGAACCGACGATTGGCCTGGATGTCATCGCCAAGGAGAAGATGAGGACTTTTATTAAAGGGATTAATAATGAGCGCAAAATCACCGTCATTTTAACCACACATGATATGGAGGATATTGAAAAACTCTGTGAGCGGATGATTCTCATTGACCATGGGCAAAAGGTTTACGACGGGGAAATCGCAGTGGTAAAAGAGCGTTTTGGAAAAACGAGGACACTCATCGTTGACCTGGAGGAATCATCTCACAGCCTCCAGCTTAAGGGCGGTGAGGTGTTTAAAGAAGAAGCAAGCCGCTTCTGGATCCGATTTAACCGGGATGAAGTGTCCGCTTCGGAATTAATTTCCCAAATTACCGAAACACATAATATCAAAGATTTAACCGTGGAAGAGCCTGCAATTGAATCCATCATCAGCCGCATTTATCAGGAGGGCTATCAGGAACTGACTGAAACGGTCAAAATATAAGTGCGGTTCCGGGAAAAATAGGCTCGGTTAATATATCAATATTTTCTGAAAAATTGATATACTATAGAGAGGTGATCAAATTGATTCTATATCTGCTGGGCTTTTGTGCAGTTTTGCTGGGAGCGGGAGTGTTTGTGGACTGGTGGCATAAAAAGCATGGAATTGATGATTTTAACCCTGAGGAAAATGAGAAGCATGTATCTGAGTCAGAGAGAGCCTATATCGAGTCTTATATGCATAACATGAAAAATGATCATCATAATGGAATGTCATAAGAAAAGCGGAAGCGCCTTGCCCACGAAGGAACACAGGCTAAGATCGCCACGTCCTGTGGCAGCATCTGCATGACCTGCATCCTCCCGAAAGCTGCCGCTTTCGGTCGTGCGATGAAAATGCTGTCGAAGCGTTCCTTATGGAACTAAACAGTTATCTAAATTCAGGAAATACACATTATCTCATAATAGAAGAGCATGGCGGATGCCATGCTCTTTGCCTTAGAAAAATAAAAACCCTATAGAAATAATCGCACCGCTGACCAGCAGAGTCAGGACACAGAATCCCATGATGTCCTTTGCTTTGAGGCCGGCAATGGCCAGAGCCGGCAGCGCCCAGAAAGGCTGGATTAGGTTGGTCCAGGCATCACCCCATGCCACCGCCATGGCTGTCTTAGGGATGGAAGCCCCCATTGACTGAGCCGCTTCAAGCATAATCGGAGCCTGAACAGCCCATTGGCCTCCTCCTGAAGGAACAAAGAAGTTCACAAGCCCTGCGCTTAAGAACGCGAAGAAATGGAATGTGTAATCATTTGAAATGCTGACAAACGCTTCTGACATAACTGCCGCCAGCCCTGAGGCAGTCATCATGCCCATGATTCCCGCATAAAACGGGAACTGAATAATGATTCCGCTAGCCCCTTTCACTGCATTGAGGACAGCTTCGAGAAACCTTTTAGGTGTTCCATGGAAAAGGATGCCGAGGAACAGGAATAAGAAATTTACGATATCAAGGTTCAGGTTAAACCCCTTTGTAGCGAAATAATAAAATAAGAACACAAGACCGAAAATTCCGGCAAGCAAGGAAATCAGACGGCTGTTTTCCAGGCGTTCAGCAGGTGTCATCGCCCCATTTTCAAGTGAAGCTGCCTGGATGTCTTCTTGAAGAAGAGCAGGGTCGACCACAATGGTCTCCTCTTTCGACGGCATCATAAAGCGGTTTACAAAAGGCAAAACCAATAATAGTGCGACGACAATGAAAATATTGAATCCTGCAAAGATGGTCTGATCAGTGGAAATGACGCCAATCATATCTTCGGAGAAGTGGCCCGGAGTAGCGATCGTCAGTGGAATCGAGCCGGAAATCCCCCCGTGCCAGACAACGAAGCCGGAGTAAGCGCTTGCAATCAACAGGCGATAATCCACATTTTGAACTTTCTTGGCAAGCTCTTTAGCAAATAAGGCGCCGATTACGAGGCCAAATCCCCAGTTAATTAAGCTTGCAATCATTGATACGAATGAAACAATAAGGATGGCCTGGCCGGGTGACTTGGCTAATGATGCCAGTGCACCTAACCCTTTTTTAAAGATCGTGCTGCTGGCCAGCACATGACCAGTGACTAAAACCAGCACCATCTGCATAGAAAAAGTCAGCAGGCCCCAAAAGCCATTTCCCCAATGCTGAACCATTTGGTAAGGTCCATTATCTGTGAAAATCAAACCTAATCCAAAAACAACGAAGGTTAGGATAATGACAAATAAAAATGGATCAGGCAAATACCGCTGCATGATGCGGTTAAAGAATGATACCAGTACTTTCATGATGCAACCCCCAATTTTAATTATTAACCTATTATATTTTCTGTAAAATTCATTCTATTCCTTCTTTTCTGACATAATTATTGTCTAAAATGCTTCTGCTACTTAAATTAGGAGAGTAAACATCGAAAGGAGATTGGAGATATGGACGTTAATATAGTGAAAGCTGAATGGAAAGACCGGGATATCGTAAGAAACATGTATGCTTTCTATCTGCACGATTTATCAAAATACACTGACGCAATGGTAGTAAATGAAGAAGGCACATTTGAATTTGACGCCTTTTCATTAATCTGGGACAAAGAAGGCATAGAACCTTACCTCATTAAAGCTGATGGCAAACTGGCAGGATTCCTGCTGCTTTTGCGTGCTCCCTTCTTAAAAAATGCAGATTACTGCATCAATGACTTTTTCCTGTATAACTCGTTTAGAGGGAAAAACGTGGGGCAAACTGCTATTGATCTATTGTTTACTGAATATAAGGGAACCTACTATATAGAGCAGTTAAAACGAAATGAACCTGCTGTCCGCTTTTGGAAAAAGGTGTATCGCTATTATCAGCTTGATGTTGACGAGATCTCGAGAATGGAAGATGGAGAAGAATGTGTAGGGCAGTTGGTGAAATTGGAATGATAAATTAACTGAACCCGGTGCTTTTCTGGAGTCCGAGTCTGAACCCGGAGCTATTCGGACAGAAAAAGGAGAAAATGAGGAGAGTGAGTCCGAACTCAGGGCTTCTTCGGACAGGAAAAGGAGAAAACGGAGAGAGCGAGTCCGAACCCGGCACTCGGATAGGAGAACATAACCCCCAAATTGATGCAAAAAGGAGTGTTCAGATGGATATTCGATTATTAATAAAGCTTTTTGAGGAAAATAGAGATATAGAAAAAGCAATCCCCATGCAAAGCTATCTTAAGGACCAATTTCCTTTCCTGGGAATTAAGGCACCTGAACGAAGAGCTCTTTTAAAAGAATTTTTTAATGAGACAGGCCTTCTGAAGCAGGATTTTAATCCGGATTTTGTGGAAGCCTTATGGGATCTGAAAGAGCGTGAATACCAGGCTGCCGCCCTCGACTACATCGGGAAATTCACAAGGAAACTGGACAAAAGTCATCTCTTATTAGTTGAAAAGCTGATCACAACGAAATCCTGGTGGGATACCGTCGACATGCTTGCCGCCCATGCAGTAGGCGCCATCGCGGCCAATAATCCAGAAGTGATACCCGAAAAAATAGAGGGCTGGGCAACCAGCGAAAACATGTGGCTCTGCAGGACCGCCATCCTATTTCAGCTAAAATACAAAATCCGCACAGATGAAGACTTACTATACCGCTATATTCTCCAAAACAATGACAGCAAAGAATTCTTCATCCAAAAAGCCATAGGCTGGGCGCTCAGGGAATATTCCAAAACAAATCCTGATTCAGTTAAAAGGTTTATTGAATCAAACACACTTGCCAGGCTGAGCATTAGGGAGGGGAGTAAGTATATTGATTAGATTCTTAGGTTTTGATCATATATATTAGGAGCACTGAGTAGATATCACCGGAGCACACTTGATCCCCGAAAAAGCGGGGCTCTCTCGTTCCTCCCCGAGGGTTAGCTGAGTGCCCGCAGCGGAATTCAACGGGCAGTATACATAACCCAAAAAAAGAAAGAAAGTTTTTTCCTGGGAAGTGCAATTATTTAAAATAACCCTAGGAACATGATAGAATGGCAAATAAGTTTTTCAGTAAAAATACTACAGCCAGAAGGTGAAATTATAATGATCAAATGCATTGCAAGTGATATGGACGGCACGCTTTTAACCGCCACACAGAAAGTCACGCCTGAAAATATCGAAGCCATTAAAACAGCACAGGAAAAAGGAGTCGAAGTAGTCATCGCGACTGGGCGCTCCTACTTCGAAGCAAGCTTCGTCCTCGATGAAGCTGGTATTTCCTGCCCAATTATTTGCGCCAATGGGGCAGAAGTAAGGGCTGCAGATGGAAAAGTCGTATCCTCCAATCCGCTCGAAAAGGACCTGGCTAAAAAGGCCGCCTATATCCTTGTGGAGAACAACGTTTATTTCGAGGTATACACAAACCAGGGTACATATACCATTGATGAAGACCGCGGCGTCTCCATCATTGTCGACATCTTTTTAAGCGGAAATCCTGAAGCGGATATTGATGAAGTGACAAAAGCTGCCGAAGAACGCTTTACAAAAGGGCTTGTGCGAAAAGTGAACAGCTATGACGAGCTTTTCAACAGTGACGAGCACCAAATATACAAGCTGCTGGCCTTCTCATTCGAACCGGATTTTCTCGTATCCGCCAAAGAAGACTTGCTTAAGCTTGAAGGCATGGCCGTAAGTTCATCTGGGGATGAGAACCTGGAGCTGACAAGTGTGAACGCCCAAAAGGGGATTGCGCTTGAAGCTTTTGTAAAGGAAAAAGGCATTTCACTTCTGGAAACAATGGCAATTGGCGATAATTATAATGATTTGTCTATGTTCAAACGTGCAGGAAGATCCGTTGCCATGGGAAATGCCGATGACATCATTAAAGCACAATGTGATGCGGTGACATCTGCAAATGAAGACAGCGGTGTAGCCAAGGCAATCCGGGAAGTCCTGAAGTAAAATTTCAAGGGGGAAGAAAGCTGGATGAAAAAGGTGTTTGGTGCAGGTTTGCTGGTTTTTGGTCTGCTGGCTGGATGTTACGGTACCGGCGAGAATAATAGCGGGAAACAAGTCGAGGATCAGGAGGCAAGCCTTCCTGCCGGTGAAGAGCCGGAAATACTGGCTGATGAGCTTGATATCCCCTGGTCCATTGCCAAAACAGGCGAAATCTTTTACATGACGGAAAGACAGGGCAGCATTGTAAAAGTAGAGGATGGCAAGAAAGAACGTCAAAAGGTAGAACTTGCGAAAAAACTTTCAACTGCTTCCGAAGCTGGCTTGCTTGGATTTGTGCTGGCACCTGATTTTTCACAATCAAACGAAGCATATGCCTATTACACCTATGAAAACACCTCAGGACAGTTTAATCGTATAGTGACCCTTGGGCTTCAAGATGGAACGTGGAAAGAGGAGAGGCTTTTACTCGATAAAATCCCTAGCGGGCAGTTCCACCACGGCGGCCGGCTTGAAATTGGCCCTGATGGGAAGCTGTATGCTACTGCAGGCGATGCTGCCACTGATCCTGAAATTGCTCAGGATGTGAATTCTCTGGGAGGAAAAATCCTAAGAATAAATCTCGATGGGACCGTGCCGGGGGATAATCCTTTCAGCGGATCCTATGTTTATAGTTACGGCCACCGCAATCCGCAGGGGCTGGCATGGGCTGAGGATGGGACTTTATATGAAAGTGAGCACGGCCCATCGGCCAATGATGAAATCAATAAGATCCTTCCCGGGAAAAATTACGGATGGCCCATTATAAAAGGGACCGAAAAGAAGGAAGGCATGGAATCACCGCTGTTTACCTCCGGTGATGATGAAACCTGGGCTCCGTCCGGGACGGCCTATTATAAAGGCAAGCTTTACACTGCCGCCTTAAGAGGAAGTGCCGTTCTTGAGTTTGATCTGGAAACAAAGAATGTCAGGAAAATTGTTTCTAACTTAGGAAGAATCCGGGACGTTTTTATTGAAGGGGATGTGCTATATTTTATCAGCAATAATACGGACGGACGCGGCAATCCGCTTGATAAGGATGACAAACTCTATTACATTCAGCTTTCGGAAATATAAAAAGCCTGGCAGCAGTGCCAGGCTTTAGTCTTTAGCTGAAAGTCCATGCATGATGAATTGAATGGTCAGCTCGATTTCCTTTTCATCATCCCAATCGGCTTCAGGCAATATTAAATACCTTGCGATTAAAAAGCCAAATATCGATGTAAAGGTCATTCTGACTACACTATAGGCTGGGATATCAATAATCTGGCCTTTTTTCTGATAAAATTCAGCCAAATTAACAAAGCGTTCGAATACTTTAATCGCAATATGCTCTTTAAATTGTTCCTTGAGTTCAGGGTGAAACGGAATTTCCTGAATCAGGATCCTAATAAGAGGCATATTGTTTTTCAGAAATGCTATCCGGTTTTCCATCATGGCTCTTAAAAAATCTTCAAAGCGCTCGTATTTATGATCAATTACTTTGTATAGATCCTTGATGACAAAGGGAGCAATCAGCTTCGCCATCATCGGGGAAACAATCCCCATCAGCAAATCCTTTTTTGTTTTATAGTGTCTGAAGATGGTTCCTTCGGCTACTCCTGCCTTCTTGGCGATTTCGCTTGTTGAAGTGGCTGCATAGCCTTTTTCGGAAAATGATTCAATCGCAGCCATGATAATTTTCTTCTGCTTCTCCGTAAGTCTTTCTTCTTCCTGAAATAATCCTTCTAAAATGGAATCCTGCTCTGGCATGGTTAACTCCTTTATACGTACAAAATCTATGCCTTTATTATAAAGGAATGAAAATGCAAAAAGAAATTTTAAATTTTCCTGTACCGTCTTAGAGCTGCGATATTCAAAATCATAAAGAGCAGGGAGAAAGCGAGCAGCATAAGCAGATCTTTATAAATCATTTCCCATCCAAAGCCTCTCACCATTACATTTCTTAATGCTTCAGCCGCGTAATATAAAGGCGTAAAAGGGCCGATCCAGCTGAGCCACTCTGATATGGTCTCCAGATTGAATAACCCCGAGAAAAAGATCTGGGGAACCACAATAAGCGGTATAAATTGAATCATCTGCAGCTCATTATTGGCAAACGAAGACAGCAGGATTCCCAGAGTCAATGCTGTCAGCGAGAGAAGCAGTGTAATGAGCAGGACATAGCCAAAAGACCCTTCCATCAGCATGCCAAGCACATAGATCGCATACCAGGCGATGATGGCTGCCTGGATCATGGTGAATAACCCAAATCCCATGATATATCCCGCAACGATTTCCCATTTCCGGAGAGGACTGGTCAAAAGCCGCTCAAGGGTACCGGTTGTTCTTTCTCTCAAAAAGGATACACCGGCAATCAGGAATACAAAGAAAAAGACAAAGAATCCCAGCAGCACCGGCCCGAAATAATCAAATTGCCCCATGTCGTCCGAGCCGAATAAATAATCGATCTGTATCTCCTGATTCCCGCCATTTTGCTGTATAGGCTTCAGTGCATCCTGAATCCATTTCATCACCGCTCCGTTTATACTCGGATCGCTTCCTTCCAGAACCACTGATGGCGGCATTTGATCAAACACCAGATACGCATCCAGCTTCTTGTCTGATAGGTCATTTTCTGCCAGCTTCTCTGTTTCATAGTGTTTGAGTTTGGCATCTTCCAGGTTAAGCTGAGTTTCCAATTTTCCAGGGATATCAACGAGGCCAATTTCAGGCGTATATTCATCTCCGCTAAACACTAGGTGAAGCATAGTCAGGACCAGGATAGGAGCGAAGATCAATAGAGCCATCGTCCGTTTATCTCTTATAATCTGGCGGAGTATCCGTATAACCAGGGCCATAATTCTCATAATTACGCACCTCCATATGCCAGGAAGGCATCTTCAATATTGGCAGAGCTGGTTTGCTGCATTAATTCTTCCGGTGTGCCAGCTGCAATGAGCTGTCCGTCTCTAATCATGCCCAGCCTGTCACACTTTCCAGCTTCATCCATGACATGAGTCGTTACCAGGATGGTTGTTCCGTTTTCCTTCAGACTTTTAAAAGATTCCCAGATGCTTTTTCTGAGGACAGGATCAATTCCTACAGTAGGTTCATCCAGGATGAGGAGACCAGGACTATGCAAAAGGGAAATGGCAAGAGAAAGTCTTCTTTTCATACCTCCTGAATAATCGGAAACCAGCTTGCCGAGATGGTCAGTTAATGAAACAATTTCCATTACCTCATTCATCCGCTGCTTTTTTTCTTTTCCTTTTAATCCATACAGCGCTGCGAAAAAATCAAGATTTTCCTTTGCTGTTAATTCGGTATATAGGGCGTCGGATTGCGCCATATAGCCAATTCGTTTGATCAAATCCAGCTGGGGCATTTTTTCGCTGAAAATATGGTTTTCCCCCTGTGTTGGCACCTCCAGTCCCGCCAGCTGTTTAACAAGCGTCGTCTTGCCGGCTCCAGATGGGCCGAGCAGGCCAAAAATTTCCCCCTCGTAAATTTCAAGATTAATATCTTTTAAAACCTGGTGCTTTCCATAAGTCTTGGATACATTTTGGATGGAAACAATTGAATTTTTCATTGGTTCACTCCTTTTTCGCTAAAAAGTGAGTAATCACTCATATAAATCATAAAGGAAAAGCAACCTGTTTGTAAAGTGAGTAATCACTCATTATTTTCGACAAATGAATTTCAAGCATGATCAGGCTTTTGTGAGTTAAGTCACTTCTTCCTAAACGCATCTTAGCTAAAATATTTCTAATAGAATTGTAAAAGCGGGGGATGGGAATGGAAAATGAAAAGCACGATCATAGGCCGTTAATCGATGAATTTTTAGGCAAGATTGAAATTTTTAAAGAACTCCCCAGTGAATCCATACAGCTGATCGATAAACGGATTATTAAGAAAGCTTATTTGAAAGGCGAAAGAATTATGTCTGAATATGAAGTCGCCAAAGGAGTTTACTTTGTTCATTCCGGCATTGTGAAGCTGACGAAACAGGATGAACATGGCAACGAACTGATTGTTTGCATTAAGAAAAAAGGCGAGATTTTTGCAGAAGCCAACCTTTTTAACCAGACGGGTCAAACCTATCCTGCGACGGGTACAATGGTGCAGGATGGTGAAATCTACTTTCTGAACACGGATGATCTGGAACAGGAGCTTCTGTATTCACCGGAAATGGCTGTTCAGATTATCCGCTATATGAGTGAATCGCTGCGTGATATGACCTCCATTCTGAGGGACATCGCCCTGCTTGATGTGTACTCAAAAACCGTCCGGACATTGGAAAGGCTCGCGGAAAAATTCGGCGCCAACCACTGTAACCGAATGCATCTTGAACTTCCCATAACCGTCCAGGAATTCTCCACCCTTGTCGGAACATCCCGGGAAAGTGTCAGCCGGGTTTTTTCCAGACTGAAAAAAGAAGGAATCATCGAAATTACAGGCAGAAAAATCGTTATTGTGGACTGGTGTAAATTCTGCTCCCTTTACCATCAGGGGCTGTAAGGGCAGGTGCTTTTAAGGTGAGAAAGACAAATTTAAAATGATAGAAATGTCTTGCTCCACAAAGAATGCTTCGACAGCTTTATCATCGCACGATTAAAGTGCCAGCCTTTGGGAGGATGTGGCGTTCTTAGTCTGTGTTCCTTCGTAGCAAGGCGCTTCCGCTTTCCTTAGTCAGCCCGGCTTTTTTGATATATAATAGAGTCATAGACTCTATGACTCTGAGGTGCAAAGCATGGCTGACTTTCGTTCCAGTGAAATTATCAATAAACCTTTACATGAAGTATTCGATTATATGATTAAGATGGAAAATGTCCCTGAACTCATGCCGTTTGTTGTGAAAGTGGAAAAACAGACCGAGGGCGAGATCGGAAAAGGTACAAAGTTCATTGAAACCCGCATGGTCAGAGGGAAAAAAATCAGTGCAGATATTGAAATCATTGATTTCAAACAAGACAGAACCTATACCACCCGCAGCAATGCCAATGGACTTATAACAGAATTTAAATATGATTTTCATGAAATAGAAGAAGGAACGCAGGTGGAGATGGAAGCAAACGTCAAAACCAGCGGTCTTGTCGCCAAATTAACGAAGCGTTTCATCGTGAATATTGTGAAGCGGGAAGACGGAAGCCAGCTTCAGTATTTGAAGGAAATGATGGAGAAATAAGAAAAGCGCAAGGCGCCTTGACTACCCCCGGACACCTCATGGGAGCAGGTTCTTAACGGTTTTCGTCGTGTGATGAGGAGGCTTGCTATGCGTACATGGAACAGGAAAACAGGGAGCCTCTCCATTAGAGAGGCTCCCTGTTTTTATTAATTCCTTTTTTCATCCAAAACTAGAATGACCGTACCGCCCTCATTTCTGCCGGGCAGTTTGACTTTAATCTGCCGATTTTTGTCCACTGAATATTTCTTTCCGGAATATTGATCAATGACCTTGCTTCCGGCGGCAAATGGGACTTTTACTGTTACTTTCATTTTATCCGTCATAGTGTTTATGCCTACAACAGCATTTATGCCGTTATAGGAGCGGTTAAAAACTAGATACCCATTAGCGTCACTGCCTGCCAGCTTTTCGCGTGTACCTTTTGAAAACACTGCTGAGTAATCCTTCCGGATGTTAAGGAGCTTCCGGTAGTGCTTGTGCATGTCATTTTCGATTAGGGACCAGTCAAAGTCATAGCGGTTTTCATTAAACTCTCCTTTATCCATATCTCCTGCATGTTTGCCGGAAAGGCCGATTTCTTCCCCATAATAGATAACTGGCTGTCCCTTTGACGTTATTTGGAGGGCAGAGGCAATTTTCATTTTGCCCCAATCATTGCCCGCACTTGTGATCAGGAAGCCGTCTTCATCATGACTGCTTAAAAATTGGCCAAGAGCTGCCGTATTTGAGAGCTTATCATTTCGAGCCTGTAATTTTGCTTCAGCTGCGTCGATTTTGCCGTTAATGAAATCAGCAGCGGTATGTTTAAAATCAAAATCGAGGATGGAGTCCATTTCGCCGCTGTTCAGAAAGCCTCCATGTTCATCGATGTGGCCGCCGTAATATTCGCCTATGATTTTAAAGTCAGGCCTGATTTCAGTCAGGGCATTTTTAAATGCTTTCCATGTTGTGTGCTCCACGTGTTTAACGGTATCCACACGGAAGTAATCAATCGTATCTCCGCGGTCCGTTTTTGCTTTTTCAAGCCAGTCTGTCTGCCAGTCAATAATTTGTCTGCGGACCTCTTCTTCCTCCGTTTTAAAATCAGGCAATCCGGCCAGCTCGCCGCGGATGGTATCATTTCCTCCATCCCGCAGCATGCCCGTAAAGCGCTCGCGGTCAGCATCAGAAGGGAAGTTGGGAATTCCAAGTCCAATGGAATGATCGTTTTCCTTTAATCCATATCCGGTATGGTTCAGTACCACATCCACCATCACTTTTATGCCGCGGTCATGTGCTTTTTCCAAAAGTTCCTGGAATGTCTTGATGTCCCCAAGATGCTCATCCAATTTTGTAAAATCCTTTGCCCAGTAGCCATGATAGCCATATTGGTTTCCATCTTTATCATGGCGCAGGTCCCAATTGATGTTGTCGACGATCGGTGTGATCCAAATCGTGTTAATGCCAAGGTCCTCGAGATAATCCAGTCTTTCAATCACTCCCCGGAAATCTCCGCCATGATAGGTTTCCAGATGGGACGTATCATAATTTGAATGGTTTGGATCATCGTTGGAAGAATCTCCATTGTTAAATCGATCTGTCAGCATAAAGTAAATGCGTGCCTCATCCCAATCAAAATCATCCTTTTTGCCGCTGAAGGTACGGGTTTTGACTTCAACGGAAGCTTCTCCAGTATGGAAATTCCCATATTCATCAATTACCGTGATCGGCAGCTTCTTAATGCCTGCCGTTACAGCTTGATCAATGGATATGGTGTGTGCATTTAATGCCGGGTCAATACTGACTTTGCTGCTTCCGCCGATAGCGGATAGGTCAGCGTAAGCTTCTTTAATAGATACCTCAGGATCGGAAAGTACTGTTTCAATGGATAAAACAGCATTTTCATTGTATGAAACTTTATTTGGACTCACGTCAGTTCTGATTTTTGCTGTTGGGTTTTTATAGGTGAGGGATGACTTCTCATTATAAGGATCTTTCATTTCAGAAGGTTCTCCATCTCTAGTAACAAGGAAAGAGTACTCGTATGTTCCTTCTTCCAATTGATCAATCTTCACAAAGAAACGTTCTTCCTTAAGGGAGTACTGCATATCGTAAATCTGACCATTCAACTTTGCCTGCACCTTTTCAATCGAATCCATTTCTCCCTGTTTGAACAGCTCCGGATCTCTAAAATAAAGAGTAAGACTGCTATTGTTCAGGAGAGGCCCCGTAATAGAAGGGACCTGATAGAATTCACTCTGGCCGCTTTTGACTATAACCTTGGTGAAATTGTCATTCCCTGTTTTAATATAGCGGTCGGCACCATAAGGATCCTTTTGGTCCCAGCCTGTTCCTTTGCGAAGCACAAATCCCATTTGCTCAGTCTGCTGGCCAATTTCAATCAATGCAACAGCCCCCTTGTCATTGACTTCGGTAAAAT
This sequence comes from Cytobacillus oceanisediminis, assembly GCF_004366035.1. Taxonomy (GTDB): domain Bacteria; phylum Bacillota; class Bacilli; order Bacillales; family Cytobacillaceae; genus Cytobacillus; species Cytobacillus oceanisediminis_C. The sequence goes on along the minus strand of NZ_SOEE01000005.1, from coordinate 322,316 downwards.
CTGCCTGCCCATCTTTTATGCCAGTCTGCCAGGTCCAAATGTTCCAGCCTTCATAATCGTGCTTGTCTCTTAAATACGTAAACTCAATAAAACGACGGTTATCTTCTGCATTCCGATCGTCAAATTCCTCTTTTGAGTAATAAACGGTTTGGTCGCCCTCAGCGAGCCATACCTCTGCTTCATTTTGGCCATCAGGCATGGTAATGGTTCTGGAAATATCCTGAGTATCCCAGTTTCCAGGACGGGGAATGACATGGATTTTACTCGAAGGAACAGAAATCTTAGCTTGGGCAAAACCTTCTATACGGTTTGTAAATGGGTAAGCCTTGCCGTTTTTTCCGTCCTCCCATGCCCATAAATCCCAATTGAATTGCTTCCCGTCATCGCGCCAGTAGTTTATTTTGTAGCTATTCATCTGACTGATAATGCTGAAGCTATGCTCTAGTGTATAGCCATTGAATTCGCCAATGATAGTTACGCTTCCTGCTTCAGCAGAATTGGAGATTGCCAGCTGATTATTTTTCACCTCAACGCCATTTGCTTCCGTTTTTAATCTCCAGGCTGGCTGCACATCTTCGATAGTGCCGCTGCTATGTACTAATTTAGCCGAAAGAGGAATCATGGTGTCTTTTACAGCATCAGCAGGCATTTCAGTCGTTAATCCGCTAATAGCCAGTAAGCTGTTTCCATTAGCAGTCTTGCTATTTGCCGGATCAGTAATCCAATTGCTGTCATCCAGAATAAATTTATATTCATAGACTCCAGGTGATAAAAGAATAGTCTTTGACCATATATTGTTTTCGCCCTTCGTCATTGCCAATGCTCCATCTTGCCAGCCGGTAAAACTGCCGGCAACCCGGACCTGCTGAGCTTCTCCCTGATAGGAGAAAGTAACTTGATTCCCGTCCACTACAGGGCTTTCGACTGTGCTGGCAGAGGATAAGTGAGGATGAATTCCCGTGAATAAACTGAGAATCAAGCTTAGGAGCATGATCAAGATGCCAGCTTTCCTATATTTGTCCATAATTTTCCCTCCCTAATTAGATGAGTTAAAGTGGGTAATAAGTATAGTGCAACCGATTGCATCAAAAGGCGAATGAAACCGTTTGCGAACTACTTAAGGAAATTCTAACATCATAACGGAGGCAGCTCATGGGTAAAAAGTAGTTAATATTCAGAAAACTAAAACCATAAAAAAAGCCGCTCTGAAATCAGGGGCGGCATGTTCTATCTTTAGAAATTATAGGTCCAAAAACGCTCTTTATACATTCTGGCCAATACTTCAGGCTCTTGCTTTTTAATGCTTTCTTCCATATTCGCTGCCATCAGCTGTGTCTGTGAGGCATGTGCCTTGATCGCTGCAATCTTTCGGTCTGCAACCGCACTGACGTCATTGACAACATCAGCCTGGCCGATTTCTTCCTCACAGTTATTGGAGAATGCGACACAGTGAACCTTCGGACGCTTGTCAGCAGGCAGCTCTTTTACCGCACGGATCACAGCGGCGCCTGTTGCGTCATGATCCGGGTGCACAGCGTATCCCGGATAAAACGTGATGATGAGGGAAGGGTTTGTCTCACCGATGATGACTCCCAGTCTGTTCGCGAGCTTTTCTTCATCCTCAAACTCTACTGTTTTATCGCGAAACCCCAGCATTCTTAAGTCCTGGATGCCCAAAACCCTGGCTGCTTCCTCCAGCTCTTCTTTACGGATTTTCGGCAGAGTTTCCCTGGTGGCAAAAGGGGGATTTCCCATATTGCGCCCCATTTCTCCAAGCGTCAGGCATGCGTAGGTGACAGGTGTGCCGTTATCGATATGTAAGGAAATCGTTCCTGAAACGCCAAATGCTTCATCGTCCGGATGAGGGAAGATGACGAGTACATGTCTTTCCTTTTCCATCATGGTCGTGCTCCTTTCCATTTGGTGTCCTCTGAGCCCCTAATTATTCAAAAGGTGTTTCACTAATTTGCAGGGCGACTGCAAGCTTGCCGCTGAAATCATGGCCGGCTAAAAGGAGCCTGTCTTCTTCATCGACTTCAAAGTGGGTAATTCCTTCAGCATACACCCAGCCAAAATTCATTTTCAATCCAACCCGGTAAGGGCCTTTTCCGGTGATTTTTCCATGTTCATAAACCAATTTGGCATTGCGGATATAGGCACCTGAAGAAAAGAAGCTTTCATCAAAATGGGAAGCATACGCTCCGTTTGTTGTTTCCAGATGAATAAAGACCTCTTTATTGGCAAGGCGGTCAATCTCTTTTTGTACATGTTCTTTCACTGCTGGTTCCACTCTATAGTCCCCCTTCCGTTTTATCTTCATATTCGTTTGAGACGGCATTTATATGTTTATCTTACTAAAAAAAGAAATGAAAAGCGAAAAAGTAATCTCAGCGAGGGTGCTAAAAAGATATAACCGCGAAATTTTTAAATTGTCCGCGAAAAATCAATATATCTGCTTAACCGCCATGGAAAAAACAGAGCCCCGTCGGACTCTGTTTCATCATGCTTATTCTGATTCAAGACGGCCTGCACCAAATTTGCGGTAAGCACCAGGCATTGTAGGGCCAACATATTCATTTAGCTTAAAGCCATGGTTGATGGCGGCAGTGATGAAATCCTTCGCTGTTTGAACCGCTTCTTTGACAGGTTTGCCTTTCGCGATTTCTGCTGTGATTGCAGAAGAGTAGGTGCAGCCTGCGCCATGAGTGTAAGTCGTTTCAACGCGCTCGCTTTCATAAAGAGTGAACTCTTGTCCATCATATAGAAGATCAACTGCTTTTTCGTGCTGAAGCTTGCTGCCGCCCTTGATTAATACATACTTCGCACCAAGCTCATGAATTTTAACAGCCGCTTCCTTCATGTCCTCCACAGTCTTGATCGGACCTGTTTTAGCCAGCTGCCATGCTTCGAATAAATTTGGTGTTACCACTGTTGCAAGCGGCACAAGCAAATCTCTTAATGCTTCGTTTAATTCAGGATGAATCGGCTCATCCTCACCTTTGCAGACCATGACCGGATCGATGACAACATGATCCAGGCTGTTTTCTTTAATGGTCTTTGCCGCAATTTTAATCACGTCTTCAGAACCTAACATGCCAGTTTTCATCGCGTCGATTCCTGTAGACATAATTGTTTCGATCTGTGTTTCCAGAATGTCTGTCGAAATCGGAAACACGTTGTGGCTCCAGTTATTTTTAGGATCCATCGTCACGATGGTAGTCAGCGCAGTCATCCCGTAAACGCCAAGCTCCTGGAATGTCTTAAGGTCTGCCTGGATTCCCGCGCCGCCGCTCGTATCTGAACCGGCAATGGTCATTACTTTTTTCATCGTCATATGCATAATTCCTCCTTGAAGTGCTGCTGGATATCTTTTTCTAATTATAACAATAATTGAAAAAGGTAAAAACTATTAAGGACTGCAGATAGCATTAAGTTAACCGCTCCTTTAGGCAAAAATACGATGAACACATGAACGTACATAAAAATGGCTATGCGCACATAAATCACGCTTATCCGCACATAAATCACGCTTATCCGCACATAAACCTCGACTATCTGCAAATAAATTAACCTCAGCAAAATAAATCCTGCTGAACGTCACAATATTGCCAACTCCGGCGGACTTCTTAAAAGAAACAGGCCGGAATAGATGGTAAAATAAAAGGATAACGATAGATACATCGAAAGACGGTGAGGGAAATGAGCAGTACAGGCATCATTTTGGCAGGAGGACATTCAAGCCGGATGGGGGAGAATAAAGCCCTGCTGAAAATAGGCGGCAAAACAGTTATTGAGCGAATCGCCAATCAGCTGTCTTCTATATTGCCCAATGTCATCATCGTAGCCAATAAACAGGAAGATTATCAGTTTCTCGGCCTTCCTCTTGTAAGCGACCGCTGGAAAGAAAAAGGGCCACTGGCTGGAATTCATGCCGGCCTGTCTGAATCCATGACTCAAAACAATCTGATTGTGGCATGTGATATGCCATTCATATCCGGGGAGCTTGCCAGGCTTCTTCTTGAACAGCTGGATCATCATCAGGCGTCCGTGCCTGAAATCGGAGGGCAGCTTCACCCGCTTTTTGCCGCTTACCGAAAGGATGCAAAAGATGCAGCAGAGCTGGCATTGAGGGAAAATAAACTGCGGATCCGCCAATTTCTGCAGGAAATCGATAGCAGAATCATAAAAGATGAAGAGCTTAAGAATTTGGGATTTTTATATAGGGATGCGCACTTTTTTAACATGAACCGTCCTGACGAATACCGGCAGGCGCTGAAAATGGCAGAAGATGCATCAAAATAAGAATGCATTCATTTCCATTCCGTCCCTGTCTATGTCAAAATCAAATAAAACGAGGTGATTCCATGAATTTTGAGATTTCTAAAGACCCGATTGATATCCAAAGTGTAATCGATAAAGTGGTGCAGCGGGAAGCGGGAGCGATTACGACCTTTATCGGAACAGTCCGCGAGCTGACACATGGCAAAAAAACTCTTTACTTAATATATGAAGCATATGAATCAATGGCTGTGAAAAAACTGGAGCAGATCGGAACCGAGATAAAAGAGCGCTGGAACGGGGCAGAAGTGGCAATTACCCACCGGACCGGCAAACTGGATATCACCGATGTAGCGGTTGTCATTGCCGTTTCCACTCCACACCGTGCAGATGCTTATGAAGCAAACCGCTATGCGATTGAAAGAATTAAAGAAATTGTGCCGATTTGGAAAAAGGAACATTGGGAAGATGGCGAAGAATGGATTGGCAACCAGCTGGAAACAGTAGCATACCCAAAAGGAAAACCGGAGGCGAAGGATTTACATGAATAAAATTATGTTTTTTGCCCATTTGCGGGACCGTGTTGGAGAAGAGTCTGTTATAAATGATGTCAGCGGCAAAACAATCTCTGAACTGAAACAAATGCTTGAGGAAAAATACGGGCTGAAGCTTGATTCAGTCATGGCAGCCGTGAATGAAGAATTTGCTTCAGATGATGAAGTCATTCAGGCCGGAGATACAATTGCCTTTATCCCTCCAGTCAGCGGGGGGTAATGGCAGCTTCAAGAGAGGAGGTGGCGCATTGTCTGAAAGGTATTCACGCCAGGCTTTGTTTCCGCCTATTGGAAAAGTGGGGCAGGAAAAAATCCGCTCCAAGCATGTGCTGATTGTCGGTGCCGGCGCTCTTGGCTCGGGGAATGCGGAATTGATGGCGCGTTCAGGTGCCGGCAAACTGACTATCATTGACCGGGATTATGTCGAGGAAAGCAACCTGCAGCGCCAGCAGCTTTTTGCAGAAAGCGATGCCTTAGAAAAAATGCCAAAAGCGGCCGCAGCAGAAAAACGGCTAAAACAGATTAATAGCGAGGTCGAAACCCGCTCGATTATTGGCGATGCTACTCCGGAAAAGCTGGAAGAGCTTGCTGAAGGGGTGGATCTGATCCTGGACTCGACCGATAACTTTGAAACCAGGATGGCCATTAATGATATCTCCCAAAAATTTAATATTCCCTGGATTTATGGAGCCTGTGTCGGCAGCTTTGGCATGAGCATGACGATCATTCCCGGGAAAACGCCATGCATGAATTGCCTGCTGAAAAAGATTCCGATCCAGGGGATGACCTGTGACACAGGAGGAATCATTGCCCCAGCTGTGCAAATGGTCGTCGCCCATCAGGCAGCTGAAGCACTGAAAATTCTGGCTGAGGACTGGGAAGCCGTGCGTACCGCTATGGTCAGCTTTGATTTATGGCGAAACCAGTACACAAGCATGAAGGTGTCAAAAGCAAAAGATGAAGGCTGCTTATCTTGCGGAACAGAAAGAACATATCCTTACCTGCAGCCGGAAAACATGATGAAATCCACTGTTCTCTGCGGAAGGGACACTGTTCAGATCCGCCCGCCAAAGGAGCATGAAATCGAATTCGCTGAAATCGCACGGCAGCTGAAAGCATTAGGCTACCAGGTGAAAGGCAATCCGTATCTGCTTTCCGTCGAAATGGAGGAGCAGCGCCTGGTCCTCTTTAAAGACGGACGCGCCCTTATTCATGGCACAAAGGATTTAGCGCAGGCGAAGTCCATTTATCAGCGGATTATGGGTTAAAGTGAAACTTCAATCAGTGGGGTTTTGTAAGTTGGGGCCTACAGGAAGTGGCGTTTTAGTCATTTTCACTCTGTCGGGCCTTTACGGTCAATAAGAGTCCGGTAGAAAAACTAGTGCTTTTTCATTATATATAAGCCCCTTCCCTTTTTGTAAAATAAAGACAAAAAGACAGAAGAGGTTAACAATGATTACATTCATGTATTTTTTCGGGTATTTGTTTGACCAGCTGCTGGTCAATTTTATAGGGCTGGTGCTGATCCTTTACAGCTTTATCATTCCGGTTACCCCTATGTATAAAACCAAGCGTCCTGCAGATCTAATCGTCCATATAAGCCGGATTCTTTTCGCTATCATTCTCCCATTCCTGAACTTTTTCTACTTTTTATTCAATAGCGGAGACTGGGCGACAGGGGCCGGCATTACAGCGCCGGAGCATTTTAGCACCTTCATATGGCTTCAGGCTGGTCTGATTGTGCTGCCTGAACTGGTTTTTTTCATCCTGTCAAAAGTCAATATATCCAGAGTCTGGTGGTATGTACTGTACCCCGTTCTGTTGATTGGGCTATGGGTTTGGATGTTCTAGGGCATAAAAAAAGCGATGAAAAATTTTTCATCGCTTTTTTGCTTATTTTACTTCGTCTGTTCCGACAATAACTAACTTGCCTTCATCCAATACTTTTTCATATTGTTCTGCTTCTACGGTCGTTAAACCAACAGATTCAAATTTTGAACGAAGCTCATCTCCGCGTTTTTTGAACACGTTGCCGACAGAATCGAATAGGCCCTGCTCCTTCATGCCGACTTCGCCTGTATCCGTCGCGTCAGAAAGGTGATCTGAGCGATCCTTGTCATGTGCGAAAATATAGATGTTTTCCTTATTGAATCCCTGGTTTTGCAGCATTCCAATCGTATCAGTAGCCTGTACACCATTTTCAACAACTTCAATTTTATACATATATAACATCCTCCTTAAAAGATTTGCAGATTTATTTAAATGGCAGCATGTCCTGCCGTTATATTTATTACATATCCGTTCTGAAAATATTTAAACATGTATGCAAGAATGAAAGATTATGCAATGATAGCCAATGGGTATTAAGAATAGGACTTTTCAAATAAGAGGAGGGAGAGTTGGCAGATGAAGCGTGTCTTAAGAAATGACTGGCAGGAGATTTTGGAAGAGGAATTCGAGAAACCCTATTATCTCCATCTTCGTGAATTTTTAAAAAAAGAATATGAGGAGCAAACCATTTATCCAAAGCAGGAGGATATTTTCAATGCTCTTCAATATACAGCTTATAAAGACGTAAAGGCAGTGATATTGGGGCAGGATCCTTATCATGGACCGGGGCAGGCACATGGATTAAGCTTTTCGGTTCAGCCTGATGTAAAGCTGCCACCTTCATTGAAAAATATATTCAAGGAAATACAGGATGACCTGGGCTTCGAGGTGCCAAACAATGGCTATCTATTAAAATGGGTCCGAGAAGGAGTGCTACTCTTAAATACCGTTCTGACCGTCCGCAAAGGGCAGGCACATTCGCATAAGGGGAAAGGATGGGAAACTTTCACCGACACCGTCATACAAAAACTGAATGAGAGGGAAAAGCCAGTGGTTTTTATATTATGGGGCAAACCGGCTCAGGAAAAAGAAGCGCTGATTGATCCTTCTAAACACTATATAATAAAATCGCCGCATCCAAGTCCATTTTCGGCAAGAAAAGGGTTCTTTGGCAGCAGGCCATTTTCAAGGACGAATGAGATATTACAGGAGCTTGGAGAGGAGCCCATTGACTGGCAGATTCATGATCTCTGATTTTTTTCGTCATGTTTCACGTGAAACATACCGTTTCGTGTAAGAGAATAAGAGAAGTGCTCGAAATATGCATGTTCGAGAAGGGGAAGACAAATGAGTTCACAGAAAATGGATTGTTTTAAATGCAAATATTTCTATGTTACATGGGACCGGAGCCATCCAAAAGGCTGCAGGGCTTTTCAGTTTAAATCCAGGCAAATGCCCTCTCTCGAAGTTTTTCGGGCATCTGGCCATCCTTGTTTGCGTTTTGAAAAGAAAACCTGATAAACTTTATATGGCCGGTACCATTGGCGGTTTTTTAAAAAGAATGTATACTTTTTTTGAACTTCGGGATTTGTTTAGCGGAAGCAGCCTGCCCCTTGAAAATAGGGGTGGGGCAAGGCGCTTGCGCTTTTCTTACAGAAAGAGGTGTAGAGAATGAATATCTCTGTTCAGAAGCTTTTAGGGAAGATGGAAAAGGAATTGCTGGAAGCGAAAAGCAGCTCTTCAGACGCCAGAATAAGAGAAAGAGTGCAGGCGATCAAGTCATTATGCGAGCTGGTTTTGGAAGAGTCGGATACAGGAAGTGTGTCTGCTGCCGCTTCTATTAGCCATACATACAATGCACCGCCTCCGGCTCAGCCAGCGAGTCTGCAGTCAAAGAAAATGCAGATGGATGATGAGGCAAACGGCGATTCATTGTTCGATTTTTAATAAAACGATAAGAGGTGCAGGGGATTATGAAGCTATTCATTATAATTGGAGCCATTAATGCTTTTTTAGCAGTTGCATTAGGTGCGTTCGGGGCGCATGGGCTTGAGGGAAAAGTGGAGCCGAAGTATTTGGAGATATGGAAAACAGGTGTAACCTACCAGATGTTCCACGCAACAGGCCTTTTGATTATTGGCGTCCTGCTAGGCAAATTGCCGGCGTCATCTTTATTATCCTGGTCAGGCTGGCTGATGCTGATCGGCATTATCCTTTTCTCAGGAAGCTTATATGTTTTAACATTAACAAAAATCAGCGTGCTCGGTGCCATTACCCCGCTTGGCGGAGTTTCTTTCCTTGCGGCTTGGGTGCTCTTGATCATTGCGGCGGTAAAATATTTATAATAGGAAAGGAGCTTTGACGGGGTCAAAGCTCCTTTTTTATATAGGTGAATACAAATTTGAATTTCGATAACTGTCTAGCTCCGGCACCCTATCGACTCGGTGTGATTCCCTCACCTGTCTACGGCGACGTACAGGATGTGCGCGTACCGTTATAAGTCAACATCGAATCACTATCTCACTCGGCTCAGTTCACCACGCTCCGTCGATGGGCAAGGGCGCCTCCGCTTTTCTTATTACCTTGGCGAATATTGCGACATTCCCTGTCCTCCGCCAAACGGATATTCATATTCTATTTCTTCATCAAACGTCACATAGTCTAAGTAAATCATTGGAAGGAGAATGCGGGTTCCTGTTTGCGGATCGCTCAGAATCAAGTGATCTCGTCCGGCCGCTTCAATGATGCCTTTGAATATTTTGGCGTTCCATTCTGTATTGTTTTCGAATGTTGCATAAACAGTCGCGAGCTTTCCTCTGTTCAGGCGAAGAATATTTTCGATGTAGGATTGTTCAAGCGGAAGCATGCCTGGAATAGAAGGAGCAGCTGAAGGGGCACCCATACCGGCGCCGGCGCCGGCACCTGGAAACATCCCGCCCGAGCTTGCACCTGGAAACGTTCCGCCTGTTGGCATTGTTTGATATTGCGGCTGTCCCTGATTGTTCTGTCCCATTTGTCCGCTTCCAGTGTAAGGTTGCTGCCTGTAATCGTAATAAGGGTATTGACCATAATTTGATTGACTCAATGTTTTCCCTCCTAAAAATTATAATAGCCATTTCTATCCGCATTTTTGCCATGGACTGTCAGAAAGTCCTGCGGGTTGAATTTTAAAATAGAAACTCACTATTTCATTACTATGAAGGGGCATGTTTATTTATGACCTGAGAAAAAAGAAAAACTCCCAGCAGAGTGGGAGTTTTGGTGATTAAACGTGAAGAAACTTTTCAACTTTATCCTCTTCAAGGATGTTTCCGACGAAGAAGGAGCCGAATTCACCGTAGCGGGCACTTACTTCATCGAAGCGCATTTCATAAACAAGCTTTTTAAACTGAAGAACATCATCAGAGAAGAGGGTAACTCCCCATTCATAATCGTCGAAGCCGACTGAACCTGTGATGATCTGCTTTACCTTTCCTGCATACTGGCGCCCGATCATGCCGTGGCTGCGCATCATATTGCGGCGATCTTCCATCGGAAGCATGTACCAGTTGTCTTTGCCCTGGCGGCGCTTGTCCATCGGATAGAAGCAGACATGCTTCGCTTTCGGAAGTTCCGGGTAAAGGCGTGCCAGGATCTGCGGATTCTGGTATGGATCTTCTCCGGCCGGCAGGTAGTTGCTCAGCTCGACAACAGAAACATATGAATGAGCCGGAATCGTGAATTCAGCTAACTTAGTTTTGTTGAATTCGTTTTCAATTTCATTTAGCTCTTCCATTGTAGGCCTTAAGATCATCATCATAAAATCAGCTTTTTGGCCGACAATTGTATAAAGGGCATGGCTGCCGTTTTTCTCGCTTTGTGTTGTATTCCACTTGTCCACTAGGGCCATAAATTCGTGGATCGCTGCCTGGCGCTCTTCGCTGGGAGCCATTTTCCAAGTTGTCCAGTCAACTGTGCGGAAGTCATGTAAACAATACCAGCCATCAAGCGTTACTGCTGCTTCACTCATTATAATCACTCCTAATATGTACTAAAATTCTCATCATTACTATAACATAGTTTCTCCAATTAACATGTGTACAAAACTTGAAATGTTGGAATTCAGCAGGATGACAGGCACCTATACCAATTTGCGGAACTAGTACAGGTGTCTGTCACCGCAAAATCCCGTTTACAAAGAGGGGATTATGGATATCTTAAAAAAGGTATGAAGATATGCAGCAGAAGGGGTATTTATTATTGGGAATATACCGAAAACAAAAACTTTTTATTTGTAAACGCTAACAGTATGGGAACTCCTTGAAATTCTTAGGATGAAGAGTATTCTAAGGGAGTATATAGAAGAATTTCTATTGAGTTGAACGGAAATATAGTGCCGTAGGAGGAATTATCATGAGTGACTTATTCACAGTATTGAAAGAAAAAGTAACAGGGCAGAATCTAAGAATCGTATTTCCTGAAGGACAGGATGAGCGCATTTTAGCGGCTGCGGGCAGATTGGCTGCGGAAAAAATCATCACTCCGATCCTTATTGGAAACATTGCAGAAATTGAAGCGAAAGCAAAGGACATGGATATCAGCCTGGAATCAGCTGAAATTTATGATCCAAATAACTTCCTGATGATGGATGAGCTTGTGGCTGCATTTGTTGAAAGACGCAAAGGCAAAGCGACAGAAGAAGATGCGCGCAAAATCCTTCTTGATGAAAACTATTTCGGAACCATGCTTGTTTATGCGAACAAAGCAGACGGCCTTGTGAGCGGGGCAGCTCATTCGACAGCTGACACAGTGAGACCGGCTCTTCAAATCATTAAAACAAAAGAAGGCGTACGCAAAACATCTGGTGTATTCATCATGGTCCGTGACGATGAGAAATATGTTTTTGCCGATTGTGCCATCAACATCTCACCTGACAGCCAGGACCTGGCGGAAATCGCGATTGAAAGCTCGAAGACAGCCAGAATGTTCGATATCGAACCGCGTGTGGCCATGCTGAGCTTTTCAACAAAGGGCTCTGCCAAGTCTCCTGAAACGGAAAAAGTTTCGGCGGCACTTGAAGCGGCTAAGATTCGTGATCCGCTATTGATCATCGATGGGGAATTCCAGTTTGATGCAGCATTCGTTCCATCGGTAGCTGAGAAAAAAGCTCCGGATTCGCCAATCCAGGGTGATGCGAATGTATTTGTTTTCCCTAGCCTGGAAGCCGGAAACATCGGCTACAAAATTGCCCAGCGCCTAGGAAACTTCGAAGCAGTGGGACCAATCCTTCAAGGCTTGAACCGCCCGGTTAATGACCTGTCCCGCGGCTGCAACGAGGAAGACGTTTACAAGCTTGCTTTAATTACTGCAGCTCAAGCTTTACATCAATAATACAGCAGCTGAGAAGCCGGTCCCTTGTGACTGGCTTTTTTGCTATAATGTATCTGTTATGGGCCATTGGCCGATAAAGGCTCAAGTTTGGCCGTTAAAGTGTCATATTTGGCCGATAAACCTATAACTTAGGCTGATAAACTAGCTGATTTGGCCGTTAAATTGCCACCAAATAGATAAATTCTGCCGATTAACTCGAAATAACGGCAAAAGGGGATCAAATGAAGATGAATTCGCTACAAGACTTGCTGTTTCAGGAAGAATGGAGGGTCATTGATCAATCTGCTGCAGGCATCCACTTAAATGCCCTGCACTCTTTCGGGATGGACGATACACTTTGTGCTTCTGTAGGATCGGGTGAGGCGCCTGCGACTGCGAGGACATGGGTTCACCATAATACAATTGTGCTTGGAATCCAGGATACGAAGCTTCCTTTTTTAACTGAAGGCATCCATTTTTTAAAAAGCCAGGGATATGATGTGATCGTACGAAATTCCGGCGGTCTGGCAGTTGTCCTGGATCAAGGGGTCCTGAATATTTCGCTGATATTTCCTGAAAGTGAAAAAGGAATAGACATAAACCGCGGATATGATGCGATGTGGATGCTCATCCAGGAGATGTTTTCCGATTTTAATATAGAAATAGAAGCGCGTGAAATTGTCGGCTCCTATTGCCCGGGAAGCTATGATTTAAGCATAGGGGGACAAAAGTTTGCCGGCATCTCGCAAAGGCGCCTCCGCAATGGCGTGGCGGTCCAGATCTATCTGTGCGTGGATGGCAGAGGAAGTGGGCGGGCCGATTTGATTGGCAAATTCTATTCCCTTGCAAAAAAAGAAGAACAGACAAAGTTCCAGTACCCTGAAATTCAGCCGGCTGTGATGGCATCACTATCGGAATTACTGGGTACAGAGCTGAAAGTACAGGATGTGATGCTCCGCTTTTTGCAGTCATTGAAAAAGAAAGCGGGCCGCCTTTATGCAGGGCAGCTGACAAATGTGGAAGCTGGTTTGTTTGAAGCCTATTACCGCCGTGTGATGGAGCGAAATGAGAAAATACTTGGCAGCGAATAAATAAAAGAAGAGCCGCAGTCATAAACGATCTGCGGCCCTCCTTGAAAGGAATTGCTGCCATTTTCTCCTGCTCCCGCTGCCGGGAACACCCTTTTTGTTGGAACTTTCAGCGCCTGCACCCTTTGGCGGGCAAGGCGCTTTTAGCTTTTCTATTCAGCTACTCTCTCCAAATTGCCGTTGCGGTCCATTTTAAACTTGGATGCCGGCCTTTCTTCTTCATCAAACAGAACAAAATTGCGGGCTCTGTTCATGATTTTCATCAGTGTCTCGTAATCTTCCTGAATGGTTACCGTATTCTGCTCCAATTCGCCGATTTTGCTTTCAAGCTCTTCATTCCGGCTTCTTAGATCCGCATTTTCGCGCTTCAATCTTTCATTCTCACTCTTTAGTATATCAAGCTGAATGCCTGAATGATTTAATGTTTGCAAGTATGTGATAACGGTATCCATATCCAGCTGTGCAGGCGCAGTATAAACCGGCTCTGAATAGGTGTAGGATGAGACCGTCTCTGTTTGGGCATGCGATTCATCCTCTGTACGCTCTTCGTAAAAATCTGCCGGTGACGGCGGTACAATCGCATTTGTCTTAATTGGCGCTGCTTCAACCTCCTGCATAGTTGGAACTGGCGGAGAGTATAAGAGTTTCTTTTTGCCGCCCTGATCCTTTCCTAGCATTCTTTGTCTCTGCTTGCGCTGTTTCTTGGCTAACTGAAGTGCTTTTTCATACTGGTGCCTCACCACAGCGTTCCAGCGGAATCCGCATGCCGCAGATGTGCGGTTTAGCTTGTCCCCGACTTCCTCAAAAGCGTTTAACTGAGTGCTGCCTTCCCTCACATGCCGCAAAACGGTTTCTGCCAGCAATAAATCGTTTTCATCTGTCCAAGCGTCCTGACGTACTTTCATATAACCTCAGCTCCCTAAATTATTACTTTTTGCTGTTGCCTTAGTTAAAGGATGGACAAACTTGGCAGATTTTATACAAAGGTGATTAAAAGGATAGTAGATTTTTTAAAAATTTTATTTTTCGCTAGATACGTATGGCGGTTTTGTGAAGATTACTAAGATTCACCACCGAAGTTAATGATTACAGCTTGCAATAGAGCTGGATAAGTTTTAAAATAGCCTGTAGCAGTTGGCAGGGCAGTCCTTTTTATCTGAATAGGAATGCTTTGCAGCGGACATGCTTTAACGAAGAAGATGACGAGGCGCGAAATGCGCTGTTAAAGCTCCTGGAATGGGGAGCGCATAATATAAAAGATTGACCGCAGAAAGGGTTGTAATAAAATGGCAAACGAATTTCGTGTTTGCGACGATTGTCAGGCTGTAAATCTGAAGACATTGATACCGCAATTAAAAGAAATAGATCCTGAAGCAAAAATTGATGTCGGCTGCCAGTCCTATTGCGGGCCAGGCCGCAAAAAAACATTTGCATTTGTCAATAACCGTCCCCTTGCCGCACTGACGGAAGAGGAATTGATGGAGAAAATTAATAAAAAGCTGAAAAAATAAAGATCACCCTGACTCCTGTCCTGAGGTGATTTTATTTTTTGCCTGAGTTTATGATTGAGCTCCGATTGGTAAATAGACTTAGGAGGCAATATTCGTTTTTAGAAAAGTCGAAAAATATTTCCAGGGCAGATGATTGCTGTATCGCGGTTTCTGTCGAACAGCCATGAAAAACAGAGAATTTTGTGATGAATTGACACCGTAATCGGGATATAATAGGTATACGCCAAAAATTGGGAACAGCAGGTTCGAAAAGTGTGGACACAGGAAAAGCGGAGGGTACGGAATGGCATATTCAGCGGAAAAGTTAAGTGAGGAAAAAGTATTTAAAGATCCCGTTCATCGTTACATACACGTAAGGGACAGAGTAATCTGGGATTTAATCGGGACAAAAGAGTTTCAGCGTCTTAGAAGAATTAAGCAGCTCGGGACAACTTATTTAACCTTCCATGGTGCTGAGCATAGCCGCTTTAACCACTCACTCGGTGTTTACGAGATTGTACGGCGCATTTCCGATGACGTCTTTTTGGGCAGACCGGAATGGGATGAAGAAGACCGCATCCTGACCTTATGCGCGGCACTTCTCCACGATTTGGGGCACGGCCCGTTCTCACACTCCTTCGAAAAAGTATTCGACCTCGATCATGAACATTATACGAGGGCAATCATTCTCGGCGATACCGAGGTCCATCAGGTGCTCACAAGGGTAAGTGCCGATTTTCCTCAGAAAGTGGCAGATGTGATTGCCAAAACTTCTAAAAATAAACTGGTCGTCAGCCTGATTTCCAGCCAGATTGATGCGGACCGGATGGATTATCTGCAGCGGGATGCTTATTTTACAGGTGTCAGCTATGGCCACTTTGACATGGAGCGGATCCTTCGTGTCATGAGGCCGCGGGAAGACCAGGTCGTGATCAAGCAGAGCGGGATGCATGCCGTTGAGGATTACATTATGAGCCGGTATCAGATGTATTGGCAGGTATATTTCCACCCGGTTACACGCAGTGCCGAGGTGATTCTGACCAAAATCCTTCATCGCGCGAAAGATCTGCATGAACAGAAATACAGGTTTAAATATGATCCAATCCATTTTTATTCTTTATTCAATGGTGAAATCACTCTTGAAGATTATATAAAGCTCGATGAAGCTATTATTCTTTATTATTTTCAGATGTGGCAGGAGGAAGAAGATCCGATACTGAAAGATCTCTGCTGCCGATTTATGGACCGGAATTTATATAAATATGTGGAATTCGACCCGGCGAAGGAGTACAAGAAGCTAACGGAGCTGTCGGCTTTGTTCAAAAAGGCAGGCATCGATCCGGAATATTACCTGGTCGTCGATTCTTCATCTGATTTGCCTTATGATTTTTACCGTCCGGGCGAGGAAGAAGAAAGATTGCCGATCCATTTGCTGCTGAAAAACGGGGATATCCGCGAGCTTTCCCGTGAATCGGAGATCGTGGATGCCATTTCCGGGAAGCGACGCACTGATCATAAGCTGTACTATCCGGCTGATTTTATTGCAGACGACAGCAAAAAGCCAAACATTAAAAAACAGATTAGAACGCTGCTGGAAATCGATTAAGACTACATAATTGGTTTTCTATAGATACGGGAAAAAACGGAGTAGGAGATGAAGAGCTTTGTTAAAGGATCACGCCAAACTAATGCATGCCATTGCAGTCTCTGAAGAAATCGTGGGACGGAAAAAGCTGCAGAAAATGATTTATATCGCCAAAAACATCGCATTTCCCTTTCAGGAAAGATTTCAATTTCACTTTTACGGGCCATATTCGGAAGAATTGACACTAAGGGTCGAAGAACTCTGCAACATGGGATTTTTAAACGAAGTAAAGGAAAAAAAGGGCGGCTATTACCAGTATCGGTACACCCTTACTGAAACCGGCAAGGAATTTCTGGACATTAATTCAGTCGAAATGCCCAGCCTGCAGGACTGCCTGCTTGATATGAACGGCCAGAATGCAAGATTCCTTGAACTCGTCTCAACAGTCCTTTATTTTAACGACCTCCCAAAAGAAGAAGTGAAAGAAAAAGTCTTTACCCTAAAAAGCAAACAGCGCTACACGGATGAAGAAGTGGAACAGGCGTATCAATATATTGGAAGCTTAAGAGAAAAAGCCGGGCTGCATTAAGCGCCTGGCTTTTCTTTTTGCTGAATTCCTGGAAGGTAGTCTATCTGCACATAAATCTGAGCTATCCGCACATAAAAAGCTTCTGAATTAGAAAAATCCATAAAAAAAGCAGTTTCCGCATGGAAAACTGCCCTTTATAAGTAATTCTACTGATCGCTTAAGCGTTTTCCGCCGACAGCATAGTGATTTTTGGACATTTCTTCGATAAATACAACGATTTTATCTTCAGGGGCTCCAGTCGTTTCGCTTACTGCAGCTGTTACTTTTTCAGCGAGCGCTTTTTTCTGTTCTTCAGTGCGGCCTTCAAGCATTTTAACGGTTACGTATGGCATTTTCTTTACCTCCTCACTATTTATGCTTGTATTTTTCCACTTTTTCTTGCAATGTGCAAGCCTGATTCCCTTTGAACAGGCGTTCATGTATACTTTTAGGTAAATAGCATCGGCTTTTCCTACATAGTATGTATAAATAAAGCCTGGCTTTTCAGCCGGCAGGAGAGGGAGTTTTGGCATTTGGAACAATTTTTGGCGTTTTCTCTCAGGGAGATTCCCTATGTCGCGGTAACGTTGATGATCGCCTTTACGGTCCATGAATTTGCCCATGCCTATGTGGCTTATAAATTTGGAGATCCCACTGCAAAAGATCAGGGTAGATTAACCCTAAATCCTATGCAGCATCTGGACCCGATTGGAACAATCCTGATTTTTATTGCAGGTTTCGGATGGGCCAGGCCTGTACCGGTTAACCGCTTCTTTTTCAAAAATCCGAAGCTTGCCGGGATATCTGTCTCAATTGCGGGACCGATATCCAATCTGGTAATGGCTGTCCTGGGTTTTTTCATCTGGTATGCTCTTGCCGGAACTGGACTTGCCGCTTCATTTCCTGCTTTTGTGGCAGATTTCCTGAACATCTTTATTCAGCTGAATTTAGTGCTTTTTGTATTCAACCTGCTGCCGTTTCCGCCTCTTGATGGCTACAGAATTATTGAGGATTTGGCGCCTGCCCATATTCGCCCGAAAATGACTCAGTTTGAGGCATATGGCTCCGTTATTTTCCTTATCCTGGTCATTACACCGCTGGATCAATACACCATCCAGCCAATTTTTAACACCGTATTGCCGGTGCTGGCAAGCGGCCTAAATGATTTTTTCTATGAAATATTTATGACATAATAATAAGAGCCTAATTTTTGCTTAGGAGGACTTGAAAATGGAAGAAAAAAAGAAAAAGAAAGTCGATTTTAATATAATCAAGAACGACCCGACTGAGGGACATGGCGGTTTTGGGGTCGGGACTCTGAGCCTTGATAATGTGACACCGGTTATGATTGATGTGGATGCCGGGGAGGCGTCTATTGAAGTGGGCGCCATGCATGCTCGCAGTCCTGTTGAAAAAGGCATCAAGTTTTTGAAAAGCAAAGAGGAAGTGCCAAACGGGAAGCCGTATTGGCTGATTTGGGTCACCATTGACCGCAAAGAGGGCGGTGCTTATTATGCAGGTGTAACTGCCTGTGAAATGACGGTCGACAGAGAAATCCGCCGGGGCTATAAATCCCTGCCAGAGCATGTGAACCGCATGGATAAATCGATTAAAAGACACATCATTGTGGATCATATGGATGAGAAATCCAAAAAAGTACTGGCAGATTTCCTGAAAAATCATGACGCAGGCATGTGGGAAAGATCGGCGGAACAGCTAAAAAAAGATTTACAAGCCATTTAGAAAAAAAGTTTAATTTTGTGACGAAATTGTGACATTTTTTTGACTTGATTTTCTAACTACTTGTACAATTCCCATAAAAAAAGTAAACTATTTAACAGTGTGAAGGCACAATATAGCACTAGGACACGAAAAACCCCGGGATTCGGACCCCGGGGTTTTTCACTTTTTTATAAGCTGGAGTTGTACTTAGAGGTAAGTTAGCAGGGTTAATGTGCCACAGAACGGAACGGAGCCATCTGAAAGGAACTGACCGGGGAAATAGTGTCTTTGGGCAGACGGGAGCCATCTGTGCCTTTGAACAGACCGGAATCCGTCCGAAAGGAACTAATCAAGCTTATAGTGTCAGAAATATAAGCCCACAGGATCCCCTAAAAATAAAGCACCTGATCTTTTTCAAAGATCAGGCACCGCGGGTTGCTCTGGATCAGGAAGCCCACCGAAACAGTTTCTTATACCAAGGTGTGTCGGGCTTCTTTTCCGGCTGCTCAGTTTTATTCTCTTCTTTATGGCTCAAGTGGTCTGTACAGTATTCCACAGGCTCTGTGCCTTCTGCGAAGTAGGTTAGGCGCTTGACCGGGCAGTTTTCCCCAGCAATTTTCCCGTTGGCTGGGTCAATGTAGACGCCGACTGTGTCTTTGGGCGCTTTGAATTCCTTGGCCGGCTTTCCTTTATGGGCTTCCTCCATGAACCGGATCCAAATGTTTTTGGCATAGGTTTTGTCAACGGTTTTTGTAATAACCTGGCCTTTGTCATAGCCGGTCCATACCGCTGTGACAAGCTGTGGTGTAAAGCCGGCCATCCAGCTGTCTGTTTCTGTTGAACCGGACTTGCCGGCATAAGGGCGGGTCATGTCGTTGATGACTGTGCTTCCCGTTACCTGGGCATAGCCGTTCAGCTTCCGGTCAAAAATCCCTGTCATCATATGGGTCATAACGAAAGCAAGGTCAGGCTTCAGAACCTTCATCTGGAATGGCTCCTGCTCATAGATGACTTCGCCTTTATGGTTCTCTACACGCTTAATCAGTACCGGCGAGATCTTTTTCCCTCCATTGGCAAACATGCTATAGGCGTTCGCAAGCTCAATGACTCTTATGCCGGATGTGCCGAGTGCAAGGGACGGCACCTTTGCCATCTTGGAGGTAATGCCAAATTTCTTGGCTGTATTGACAAGTGTCTCTTCTCCTAAAAATAAATGAGTCTTCACCGCATAGACATTGTCAGATAGAGCAAGGGCCTGGGCCATTGTGATATCGTCATCCGCATACTTGCTGTTGAAGTTATGCGGTGTGTAGTCTAGCGTACCGTCTTCAAACCGAAAAGTAGTCTGCTCGCTCCGGATTGGAGTGGAGGGGGTGAAGCCCTGCTCCAGTGCAGCGTAATAGAGTAGAGGCTTTATCGTCGATCCGGGCTGCCTGACTGCCTGGACTGCACGGTTAAAGGGACTTGCCTCATAATCACGTCCGCCAATCATTGCTTTCACATACCCGTTTTTCGGGTTCATGGCAACAACTCCGACCTGAATCTCCGAGTCTTTTGAAATAAGCTTATCTATTGTTTCTTCCGCGATTTCCTGTTCCTTCAGATTCAAAGTGGTATAAACCTTCAATCCGCCCAGTTCAATCGTTCGGTCATCCAGCTTCAGCTGTGTCTTAAGGGCATTGCGGACAGCGTCCTGAAAATACGGGGCTGTTTTCGATCTTGGATGCATGTGCTCCCCAACAAGCTCAAGCTCTTCTGCCGCCGCAAGATCTGCTTCTTTTTGGCTGATGAGCCCGTTCTTCACCATCGTCTGCAGTATCACTTTCTGACGCTGATCTGCTTTTTCTGCTGATGCAAATGGCGAGTAGATGCCAGGACCCTTAGGGATGCCGGATAAAATCGAAGCCTCAGCCAATGACAGCTCACTTGCATCCTTCCCAAAATAGAACTGGCTTGCTGCCTGTGCGCCATAAGCTCCATTGCCGTAATAAATCGTATTTAAATAGCCTTCAAGGATTTCCTTTTTCGTATAATTCATCTCAAGCCTGATGGTATAAAAGGCCTCAAGCAATTTCCGCTTCCAGGTTTTTTCATGTTCAAGAAACAGGTTGCGGGCATATTGCTGGCTGATGGTGCTGGCGCCCTGAACTTTGGCCATTGCCTTTATATCAGCGAGGGCGGCACCTGCGATCCTTTTATAATCAAATCCGTTGTGCTCGAAAAAATTCTTATCCTCTATCGAGACCGTCGCATCTATTAAATGCGGGCTGATGTCATCGAGTGGTGCCCAATAGCGTTTTTGGCCGTTGTTGCTTTCACCGATAACCGTGCCATCATCCGAGAAAAATAAAGTCGATTGCGGAACGGCGAGCGGCGGCGGCCCCAAGATTTTGGCATATACCAGAATGCCTCCGATCATCACGGCGGCTAAAGCCATTCCTATTAAGCTAATAATGAGAACGGCACGCAAATATTTCATCGTTTTCCGAAAACGCTGATCCGTCATTAATTCCATATCAAGCACCCCCCATTTATCTGTTTCAAACATTTTTATAGTGAAAAGTTGATACAGCGCCAAGTGAACGAAAAGATAAAAACTGACCGATAAACTGTCCAAATTCACCGATAAGCTAAAAATCTGACCGATGAAGATTCCCAAGTGGCCGATAAAATTAAAGTTGACCGATAAGTACAGCGAAGTATCCAAATAATTTTCCTAATAAGTGCTCTATGTATTCAGTATTGAAAAAACAGGGCGATTTTAAACATCTTTCTCTACTAATTAGCGAAATTTTTCTTGCAATTTTGCTAGATTCATCTATACTTTTTCTGTGTTTGTTATTTGCATGTTAGGGAAGTATAAAAGATGAAAATGCTTTTTGCTGCTCTTTAGTGATAATTCATTTTTTTATGGAAGGAATGATTAAAGAATGGGACTTTGGTTTACAGAGAAACAAACGGAGAACTTTGGCATTACGATGAAGGTGAAGCGTACTTTACATACAGAACAGACAGAATTCCAGAAGCTTGATATGGTGGAAACAGAAGAGTGGGGCAATATGCTTCTTCTTGATGACATGGTTATGACTTCAATCAAGGATGAGTTTGTTTACCATGAGATGGTTGCACACATTCCTTTGTTCACGCATCCAAACCCTGAAAACGTTCTTGTTGTTGGCGGCGGTGACGGCGGTGTCATCCGTGAAGTCCTTAAGCACCCAAGCGTGAAAAAGGCGACTCTAGTGGATATCGATGGAAAGGTTATTGAGTACTCAAAAAAATTCCTTCCTGAGATTGCAGGCAAGCTTGATGACCCCCGCGTAGATGTACAGGTGGGCGACGGCTTCATGCACATTGCCGAAAGCGAAAATGAATATGACGTGATCATGGTTGACTCAACTGAGCCGGTAGGACCTGCGGTAAATCTATTCACAAAAGGCTTCTATGCTGGGATCTCTAAAGCCTTAAAAGAAGACGGCATCTTTGTGGCCCAGTCTGACAACCCTTGGTTCAAAGCGGACCTTATCCGCAACGTACAGCGCGATGTGAAAGAAATTTTTCCAATCACTCGTCTTTACACTGCGAATATTCCTACTTACCCAAGCGGCATGTGGGCGTTCACAATCGGATCTAAAAAATACGATCCATTAGAAGTAAGCGAAGGCCGCTTCCATGAGATCGAAACAAAATACTATACAAAAGAATTGCATAAAGCGGCATTTGTATTGCCTAAATTTGTTGCAGATTTAGTGAAGTAATGGACAGGCTGCTTTTCAGAGCAGCCTTCTTGAATACATAAAAAGTGAGGGATGACCTTGGTGCGTTTTGATGAAGCCTATTCAGGCAATGTGTTTATTAAAAGCCATCCTAATTATGAGGAAAGTGAAGCGGTCATTTATGGAATGCCGATGGACTGGACAGTCAGCTATCGTCCGGGATCCCGTTTCGGCCCTGCCCGCATCCGGGAAGTGTCAATTGGGCTTGAAGAGTACAGCCCATACCTGGATCGTGAGCTTGAAGAGGTAAAATATTATGATGCCGGCGATATTCCGCTGCCATTCGGAAATCCGCAGAAAAGCATCGATATGATTGAGGAGTTTATCGATCAGCTTCTGGCGGAGGATAAATTTCCGCTTGGCATGGGCGGAGAACATTTGGTTTCCTGGCCTGTCATCAAAGCGATGTACAAAAAATATCCGGACTTGGCGATTATCCACATGGACGCCCATACGGATCTTCGTGTGGATTATGAAGGGGAGCCATTATCTCATTCAACGCCAATCCGCAAAGCAGCTGATTTGATTGGTCCTGGCAATGTCTATTCTTTTGGCATCCGTTCCGGCATGAAAGAAGAATTCCAGTGGGCAAAGGAAGCCGGCATGCACATTTCAAAATTCGAAGTGCACAAGCCATTGAAAGATATCCTTCCTAAGCTTGCAGGACGTCCGGTCTATGTAACGATTGATATTGATGTTCTGGACCCTGCCCACGCGCCGGGAACAGGCACAGTCGATGCAGGCGGCATCACATCAAGAGAGCTTCTTGCTTCTATTCATGAAATTGCCCATTCAGATGTTAAAGTCGTTGGAGCTGACCTTGTCGAGGTTGCGCCCATCTATGATCCATCTGAACAAACGGCCAACACAGCCAGCAAACTGATCCGGGAAATGATTCTTGGATGGGTGAATAAAAAATAAAGTGAAACTTCAATCAGTGGGGAGTTCTTTATCCCAAACTGATTGTTAGTTGAACCAATCGGGCCTTTACGGGCAGTTCGACCTCACTATACTCCATTCATTTTTCTGAGTCTTGAATGGGGAGGGAGGCTTACAGTCTGTTAGACTGCGATAAACGGGGACCTCGGTCTCCGTTTTTTTGTGCATGAAACTTTTCCCTCCATTTTTCCGTATGAAAGGAAAGGAGGCTTTTGTTATGTATGAACATAAATTTGTTAAAGTGGAATTATCATCATTTAAGCTGACGCCTTCAGAGGATTATCACGAAATTGTCAGGGAGCACGAAAAAGAAGGCTGGGAGCTGGTGCAAATTTTTGCACCAGGCTTAAGGGGATACGGAAATCCATCTTTCTATGAGCTGATTTTTAAACGGCAGACTTCTGGGTTTTAATTACTGGAACACAAATCCCGGAGAGAGGGAAAGCGATTAAAAAAGCATAATCATTCATATATCAATGTAAAGAGGGTGAAACTGAATGTTTCATCCTTTTTTATTCGACAAAAATCGTGCGGTGCCTGTCTAGCTCCAGCGCATACCCCCTCGAGGTCACAAGCCAATCCTTCCAAAAAGGCAAAGGACGCCATTCGTGAGGCCCGTCTTGTGCTTGTTAGGGGGTGAGCAAGGTGCTTCCGCTTTTCTTACCGTCACCTCCTTGCACTTTCCCCAGCGAGTATTTATACTTATATAGTTATATAAGATGAAAAGGATGTGTTGCCGTTGTCCAGTCGCTCAGCGGAACAAATGCCTGTGAAGATTAATGTGAAGACAGATATTCGCAGTGGAGGCAGCAAAGAGACTTTTGAATTGACTGCTTTTGGCCGATACTATATAAAAGATTCTGCCCGGTTCCTTCAGTATGATGAAGTGATGGAAGAGGGAACAGTAAAGACGATCATAAAAATGTCCAATGCAGACGGACTGATTTTACGAAGCGGCGCCGTGAAAATGAGGCTCCCTTTCAGAATGAATAAAAAGCTCCGCGGCAGCTACGAGACGCCATACGGAGTGTTTGAGATGGGTACGGTGACCAAGCGGATGGTCCATCAATATGATGACAAATCTGGTGAAGGTTCGATTGATATTTTATACGATCTGAAAATGCAGGGATCCCAGGCAGGTACATATCATTTGGCGATTACGTTTGAGGAGGAGAACAATGAACATAGTTGAACAGGTGCAAGGCAAATTAAAGCAGGAAATTCAGGATGCCGTTGTTAAGGCTGGCTTGGCAGCGGAAGAGCAGATTCCTGATGTGATTCTGGAAATCCCGAAGGAAAAGGCTCATGGAGACTATTCCACGAATATGGCAATGCAATTAGCACGTGTGGCAAAAAAAGCGCCAAGAATGATTGCAGAGGAGCTTATTGCTCATTTTGACAGCACAAAGGCTTCTATTGAAAAAATTGAAATCGCAGGACCTGGCTTCATCAATTTTTACATGAATAATTCATATTTGACTGACCTGATTCCAGCCGTTCTGGAATCAGGGGATCAGTACGGAGAAACAACAGTTGGAAACAGCCAGAAGATTCAGGTCGAGTTTGTTTCAGCTAACCCAACAGGGGACTTGCATCTTGGACATGCCCGCGGCGCAGCTGTCGGCGACTCCCTATGCAATATTTTAGATAAAGCTGGCTATGATGTTTCCCGTGAGTACTATATCAATGATGCCGGCAACCAGATTAACAATCTGGCTCTATCGGTTGAAGCGCGATATTTCCAGGCTCTTGGCCTGGAAAAAGAAATGCCGGCTGACGGCTACCATGGCGAAGACATCGTCGGCATCGGCAAAAAGCTGGCTGATGAGTATGGCGATAAGTATGTAAATGCGGACGAAAAAGAGCGTTTTGACTTTTTCCGTGAATATGGACTGAAATATGAAATGGCAAAGCTGAAGCAGGATCTGGAAGATTTCCGCGTGCCATTTGATGTATGGTATTCTGAAACATCCCTTTATCATAATGGCAAAATCGACACAGCCCTTCAGGCATTAAAGGATAACGGCCACATTTACGAAGAAGAGGGTGCAACCTGGTTCCGCTCAACTGTTTTCGGTGATGACAAAGACCGTGTTCTTATTAAAAATGACGGCTCATACACCTATCTGACTCCAGACATCGCTTACCATAAAGACAAGCTTGAAAGAGGCTTTGAAAAGCTGATCAACATTTGGGGTGCTGACCATCACGGCTACATTCCGCGCATGAAAGCGGCCATCCAGGCGCTTGGCTATGATCGTGAGGCGCTCGAAGTCGAAATCATCCAGCTTGTCCACCTGTACAAAAACGGCGAAAAAATGAAGATGAGCAAACGTACCGGAAAAGCGGTAACAATGCGTGACCTAGTGGAAGAAGTAGGACTGGACGCAACACGCTATTTCTTCGCGATGAGAAGCGCAGATACGCATCTTGATTTTGACCTTGATTTGGCTGTATCACAATCCAATGAAAACCCTGTTTACTATGCCCAGTACGCACACGCGCGCATTTCCAGCATCCTGCGCCAGGGTGAAGAGCAGGGCATGTCTGCCGAAGCTGCAGATTACTCCCTGATTCAGGCGGAAAAGGAAATCGACGTTCTGAAGAAAATCGGCGAATTTCCGCAGGCTGTCGGTGAAGCTGCGCAAAAGCGCATGCCGCACAGAATTACGAACTATATTTATGAACTGGCATCTTCTTTCCACAGCTTCTATAATGCTGAAAAAGTATTGGATGCGGAAAATCCGGAAAGAACCAAAGCCCGTCTGGCATTGATCAAAGCAGTTCAGACTACTTTGAAGAACGCACTGAAATTAATCGGCGTATCTGCTCCGGAAAAAATGTAAAACTCAAGGCTGGCACTTATTGGTGCCGGCTTTTTTCATGTTTTAGACGAAAAAAGGGGAAGCTAAAGGCATATGATTAAGGTTGTAAAACATGGTAAGCCATATTAGGAGGATCTCATGAAAATCGTTCTATTATCTATTCTTACAGGATTCGCAGTCGGATTTGTCTTTGCCTTCATGAAGCTGCCGATTCCCGCACCGCCCGCACTGCCTGGCATTATGGGGATTGTCGGCATTTACCTCGGGTTTAAAGCATATGAAGTGGTTCTGCCCTGGCTGCAGGGGATATTGAGATAGATTGAGAAAAAGGGTGTCCACGTTGGTTTTGGGCATCCTTTTTGTCTAAATGTGAACTCTGCAAATAAAATCTGAATTTTAGCAAATAAACCTTGGAAATCAGCAAACAATAGATGAAACTAACAAACAAATAAGGAAAAATGCAAAAAAACCTGGTACATCAGCAAATAAACCGAAAACCAGGCAGCAAAACAGGAAAACTTATGAGCAGACCCCCAAAAATTAGTCAGCAGACCCGGCAAATCACAACAAATTGATAAATTTAGCAAATAAGCTGTCCGAACCCGCAAGTAAATCAAACTAAACTCCGCATTTTACATCGGGACGAGCATATCATGGTAGAAACCCTTCCGGAAAGGACATGCCCGCCCATGAAGCCACAATTGGCAGCCTCTTTTTACGCAACCATTTCAATCAGTTTTTGGGGCGTCTCTTTTGTCTCCACAAAAGCTGTTTTGGATAAGCTGGATCCTTATACATTAATCATGCTCCGGTTTGCCATCGGGGCAGCTTTTCTGTTCCTTGTGCTTCTCTTGAAAAGATATCAGCTCCAGATTCCGCTCAAATATACTCCCCATTTAATTGTTCTCGGTGTACTCGGCGTTTTTATTCATCAGGTCATCCAGGTAACAGCTCTAAAGACGATAGACGCCTCATCTGCGGGGTGGATCATTTCTTTTTCACCTGTTTTTACCGTACTTCTCTCCATGATCTTCCTCCATGAAAAATTGACAATCCTTAAGACACTGGGCATTATAACGGCGGTTTCGGGGGTCCTCATGGTAACGGGAGCGAGAAGCGGACAGACGCTGGGATTTGCTTTAAATATAGGGTATTTCCTTATGATCCTAAGTACACTGAATTGGGCTGTATATTCGATTTTAGTGAGGAAACTGCAAATTAAGCTTCCTTCCCTTGTGGTCACTTTTTATATGAGTTTGCTGGGATGCTTGTTGACCATTCCCTTTTTAATGAGAGATAGTGGATGGGAGAAGTTCCATCTTTTATCCGATTCTGAATGGTCTCATATATTGTTTCTGGGCATATTTGTGTCAGGGATTGGCTACTGGTACTGGTCCAAGGCACTCGAGGTTTTGGAAGCTTCCAAAGTATCAATGTTTATCTATATGGAGCCGCTATTTACCTTTATTGCGGCCATTCTATTGCTTGGTGAAAAAATTTTCTTCATAAGCATCATGGGCGGAATCATAATTATTATAGGAGTGATCATGGTGAATGGTCAGCTGAAATATTTTTCATGGAGGAAACGATAATCCACATTAAAGGGGGAGTCGTTTAGTGGCATTGAAGGAAAGGTTTAAAAACAGTTTGGATTCATTGAAATCACCTTCTGCAGAAGAACTTAGAAAGGCTTTGGCATCACTTGATATCAAACTTGGGGATTTGCTTCCTCACTTACAGCCGGCAGATGGAAAACCCTATTACCGCAAGCTGCTTTATCAAAATGATGAAGTGGAGCTGCTCCTCATGAACTGGTCGGAGGTCGAATGCGCCCCGCATGATCATGGAAATTCAAAGGGATGGATTCAAGTGTTAAATGGAGATTCGGAAAACACTGTTTTTGAAGTGAAGGAAGACGTCCCCGTTGAGCTCTTTACAGAGATAAAGTCCAAAGACTCCTTCTTTTTTGCTCCCAAAAAAGGTGTGCACAAAATGAAGAGTGCTGGCAGGGAACACCTTGTCACACTGCATCTGTATTCACCTCCGATTACGGGTATGAAGGTGTACGACCTTCAAAGGTGCGCTGCCTGTGTAGTCTCTGAAGACTGTGGGGCCTGGTGGCCTGAGGAGCTGAGACAGAAGGTTAAGGAAATTCAGTTAAAATAAAGGGGCGTTCCGATGTGGAACGCCTTCCTCATTTCCATTCTACCCCCGCCCCGCCAATCCTCTTCACCCCGCGGATGCTGCTGATATCCTCCGTCAGCTTAAGCGCAGCCTTGTCTTTTGCTTTAGCTTCAATCATAAAATCAATATCCCGGTTAAAGGTTTTCAGCAGATCGAGAAGCGGCCTGATGAAATCAATGTCAACATAGTCGGCATGGGACCGGAAGGCTTTTTCTGATTTGGGCGAGGAGATGTGGATTTTTGGCTTGAGGTCTGTTTTTTCCCACGTCTGAAAAATCTCAGGGAGAAGCTCATCCAGCGGGCGGGTGCCGAGGTTCGCCATATGGTGGTGATAATCGAACACAAGGGGGATGTTTTCTTTCTGGCAGGCCAGGAGAGTCTCATCCGTGTTATAGGTTTTGTCATCATTCTCGAGTGTCATTTGCTCTTTAATATGAGAAGGCAGCATCTTGAGATTTTCATGGAAACGGCGGAGGGTCGTGAGTTTGTCTCCGTAAGCCCCGCCAATATGGATATTAATGAGGCTCTCGTTTTCAACCCCCATGGCCTCGAACATCCGGTAATGGTATTCCATATCTTTAACTGCATTTCGGGTCACATCGTCACGAGGAGATGTGAACAGGGTGAATTGGTTAGGATGAAAGCTGACGCGGAGCCCGTGTTTTTTAATCAATTCACCAATTTCAAGCCAATTTTCCTTAAAGGGTGTGACAAAATCCCATAATACCTCCGGATGCGTGGCCAGAGGTACGATGGAGCTTGAGAGCCGATATAGCTGAATTTCATGGGCGATATTAAAATAAAGCATTCTTAACGTGTTTTGCAAATTCACTGCTGTGACGGCCTTCAGCTTTTCCAGCCTTTCTTCTTCAGGCAATTGCTGATAGCGGGTAAAAGTCAACGTTCTCGCAGGAGAAGCCTCCCACAGGCTGATGGCATGGGAAACATAGCCCAGTCTGATTTTCAATTTACAGCACCTTCTTTATGCTGGCCTTCTTTAAAGGAAGCTTGCCACAGACCGGGCAAGCATTTCTTTGAATGTCCGTAAAGGGTCCAGCCGGTTTAATTCTTTTAGCGTCAATCTCTTTGCATTGTCTATGTCTTTGTCCATAACAGACCTGATCTGCTTTATGAACTCTTTGTCATAAATAAAGCAATTGATTTCATAATTTAAAAACAGGCTCCGCTTATCAAAATTGGCTGTCCCAATATCGCTGATTTCATCATCGATGATGATCGCCTTCGCATGGTAAAAACCATTTTTGTATTCATGCACATAAGCTCCTTGTTTAATCAAGGTTCTTAAGTAAAGATAGGAAGCTTCTTTTACAAGAATATGATCAGTAATGCATGGGACAAGTATTTTGACTGATACCCCGCGTTCCAGGGCATGAATTAAATCCTGAAATAGCCTTTTGCCAGGAATAAAATAGGGAGTCCCAATCGTAATGCTCTTTTTCGCATTCCTAATTAAGGAGGAGAAGCTTTCTTCTAAAAATGCTCCTTTATAAGATGCGAACTGATGGCGATAATCTCCTGCAGGCTGCTCAGGAAAATAGACTTTGTTTGCGAGCAGGTCAGTCTTTGTTGCTTTATACCAATCGATTAGAAACTCTCTTTGCAGGTCCTCTACCCCTTCACCACGGAATTTCAAATGATAGTCACGCCAGGGACTCAGCTTTTTATCCTGGTTGATGTATTCTTTTCCAATATTAAAGCCTCCGCTGTAACCGATCTTTCCGTCAATAACGGTGATTTTCCGATGGTTCCTGGCCTGGAAAGAATAGAAGAGAAAGGGAGGCTTTGGCACATGTGCAAAAGAAAACTTAATGCCACTGCTTTTAAGATCCTTAACGGTTTTTCGTTTAACCGGAAAGCTTCCGGCCCAGTCGAGCAAAAGGCGGACTTCCACTCCTTCTTTTGCTTTACCCTTTAAAATGGTTAAAAACTCCTTGCTGATTTTATCATCCTTCACAATATAAAATAAAACATGAATGTGCTTTTGCGCTTTTTTAAGCTCGGAGAATAAATCATCAAACAAAGAAGGTCCGTCTGCAAACAATTCCATATCAGACTGCCGGATGGGTAAGGCGGTCCGCTCAAGCTTTTTCATATGGCTTTTCCGGCCCCATGTAAAATCGATATAGAGCCATAAGAAGATAACGAGTAAAACGGCCATAATGATATTCCAGACAGTCAATGCAATCTTCCTCTCGACAGGATTTTCCTATTAGTATTTCCTGCAGCGCTTTTTCTATCATGGAATCTTCTCAAAAGGGGAGGACTTTTCACCTTTAAAAAGAATTTAATAAATGAAAATAATGAAATTTTTCGAACAAGTTTAATGAAAAATGGTTGACTGAATGCTCATTCATAATATAATGGGAGTAAGAGTAAATTCAGAAAATTATACTGTTTTTAAAATTTTCTAAGATAAAGAAAGGAGCACCATGCCTATGAACGGTTTATTATGGATCAACTTAATTGCATTTCTTCTTGTAACCGCTTACGCTGTCAGCCTGTTTGTCTATGTTGTGAAGACACGGATTGAATATATCAAGCTTGGCAAAAAAGTGGATTTTGACGGCAAGGTGAAAGAACGCCTTGAGAAGATCTGGATCAACGTATTTGGCCAGAAAAAGCTTTTAAAAGATAAGAAAAGCGGAATCATCCATGTGATGTTTTTTTACGGCTTCATTCTTGTCCAATTTGGAGCAATCGACTTTATTATCAAGGGAATTAAGCCAGGTGCGCATTTGCCGCTTGGACCATTATATCCTGGCTTCACCTTTTTCCAGGAAATTGTGACCCTGATGATCCTTGTAGCAGTAATCTGGGCTTTTTACCGACGTTATGTGGAAAAGCTTGTCCGTTTAAAACGCGGATTCAAATCAGGTCTCGTTCTTATTTTTATCGGAGGGCTCATGCTTTCCGTACTGCTTGGCAATGGAATGGGCATGATCTGGCATGGCCATGAAGGAACCTGGACAGAACCGGTTGCTTCTCTGATTGCCGGTGCATTCGCATGGATGGGTGAAACGGCTTCAATAGTTGTGTTTTACATCTCATGGTGGATTCACTTAGTATTCCTGCTCGCTTTCCTTGTGTACGTGCCGCAATCCAAGCACGCTCACTTAATCGCCGGACCGGCCAACGTATATTTCAACCGTCTGGATAATCCGGGGAAATTAAAAGCAATCGACTTTGAAGATGAGTCACAGGAAAGCTTTGGTGTCGGAAAGATTGAAGATTTTACACAGCATCAGATGATCGATTTCTATGCATGTGTGGAATGTGGTCGCTGTACTAATATGTGTCCGGCAACCGGCACGGGTAAAATGCTTTCGCCAATGGATTTAATCCTGAAATTGCGTGACCATTTAACCAATCACGGTGCTGTTGTCACATCAAAGCAGCCTTGGGTGCCGACTTTCGCTTTTTCAAATACGAAAGGCAATCAGCTGGCCCTTGCAGCTGCGGGCCAGGGTGCAGAAGAAGCTGCTGCAGGCCTTGCATACAGCCCAAGCCTAATTGGCGAAGTCATTACAGAAGAAGAAATCTGGGCTTGTACGACTTGCCGAAACTGTGAAGACCAATGCCCGGTTATGAATGAACATGTTGATAAGATTATAGATCTGCGCCGCTACCTTGTTTTAACAGAGGGTAAAATGGATGCCGATGCACAGCGTGCCATGACCAATATCGAACGCCAGGGAAATCCTTGGGGACTCAACCGCAAGGAGCGCGAAGACTGGAGAGAAGCACGAGAAGATGTTCATGTGCCTACTGTGAAGGAAATGAAAAAGGCAGGAGAAGAGTTTGAATACTTATTCTGGGTTGGCTCCATGGGATCTTACGATAACCGCAGCCAAAAAATCGCTCTTTCCTTTGCAAAACTAATGAATGAGGCAGGCGTTAAATTCGCAATTCTTGGAAACAAGGAAAAGAACTCTGGTGACACACCAAGACGTCTTGGAAACGAATTCTTATTCCAGGAGCTTGCCACAAAGAATATTGAAGAGTTTGAGAAAAATGAAGTGAAGAAGATCGTAACGATCGATCCTCATGCCTACAACATTTTCAAAAATGAGTATCCGGATTTCGGATTAGAAGCAGAGGTTTATCACCATACTGAAGTTCTTGCCCAGCTTGTAGAAGAAGGCAAGCTGAAGCCGCAATATGCTGTGGAGGAAACGATCACATTCCATGATTCCTGCTATCTTGGACGCTACAACGAAGTGTACGATCCTCCGCGTGAAATCCTTAAGAGCATTCCGGGCGTTAAGCTTGTGGAAATGGAAAGAAACCGTGAAACCGGCATGTGCTGCGGAGCGGGCGGCGGCTTAATGTGGATGGAAGAAGAAACAGGACACCGCATCAACGTCTCACGCACAGAGCAGGCATTGGCAGTGAATCCATCCGTGATCAGCTCCGGATGCCCATACTGCTTAACGATGCTTTCAGATGGCACGAAAGCAAAAGAAGTGGAAGAACAGGTTCATACGTACGATGTTGCCGAAATTCTCGAAAAATCTGTTATAGGTGAAAGCCAGAATTTAGCATCCTAACATATTGAAAGTGGAAATTGAAGCACTGAAGCAACTTTCAGCTAAAGCATTTTGACGAAAAATGTTTTTACCAGAATTTTGTGTAAAGTGTTTCAATTTCTGCTATTTTTCTAGTAAAATAGAAAGTGATAAAGCGCTTACAATTTTGCTTGTTTGCTGATGAGGAAGAAAATCCTTTGATTTCGCGGTTTTTTCGAGCGAGCGTTCAGTCAGCAAACGCACCTTCACTCATATTTAACTTCAACCAGAACTGCTTCATAGACCCGGTTTTTTTTTCAAATTAATTATTAGAACATTTTAAATTAATAGTACAAGGGAGCGATTCTTTATGGGGAAAACCGTAATTCTTAGCGGGGTAAGAACACCTTTTGGAAAATTTGCCGGAGCGCTTAGCAGCTTTACAGCTTCTGATCTTGGCGGATTTGCAGTAAAAGAAGCACTGAACCGTGCCGGCGTCAATCCAGAGGATGTAGATGAAGTGATTCTCGGAACCGTTCTCCAGGGTGGCCAGGGCCAGATCCCTTCACGTCAGGCTGCCAGAAAAGCAGGCTTGCCATGGGAAGTGAAAACGGAAACGATCAATAAAGTCTGTGCATCCGGCATGCGAAGCGTCACACTAGGGGATCAGATTATCCGGGCGGGTGACGAGGAAGTCATCGTAGCCGGGGGCATGGAATCCATGAGCAATGCTCCTTATATTTTGCCGAAAGCGCGCTGGGGGCTGCGCATGGGTGATTCAACGATTAAGGACTTAATGGTTCATGACGGATTAAGCTGCAGCTTCACAGGCGTCCATATGGGAACGTACGGAAACTCGACAGCTAAAGAGTTTGAAATCAGCCGTGAAGCACAGGACAACTGGGCGCTAAGAAGCCATGAACGTTCCATTGCAGCAATGGAATCGGGTAGATTGGCAGAGGAAATCGTGCCGGTGGAAGTGCCGCAGCGAAAAGGTGAGCCAATAATTGTTTCCCAGGATGAATCGCCGCGCAAAGATACTTCCTTAGAAAAGCTGGCTAGGCTGGGATCGGTTTTTAACTCTGATGGAACGATCACTGCGGGGAATGCGCCTGGCGTTAACGACGGAGCAGCTGCATTAGTATTGATGAGCGAAGAGCGGGCAGAACGCGAAGGCAAAAAGCCGGAAGCTTATATTCTTGGCCATACAGCTCTAGCAGTGGAAGCCAAGGACTTCCCGCAAACCCCTGGGCTGGTCATTAATGCTTTATTGAAAAAGACTGGAAAAACCCTGGAAGAAATTGAGCTATTTGAAATTAACGAAGCATTTGCGGCCGTTGCTTTAACAAGCGGAAAAATTGCCGGTCTTGATGAAGAGAAAGTGAATGTTAACGGCGGTGCTGTCGCCCTTGGCCACCCAATCGGCGCGAGTGGAGCGAGAATCATCCTAACACTGATGCATGAACTGAAGCGCCGCGGAGGCGGAATCGGCATTGCGGCCATCTGCAGCGGCGGAGGCCAGGGAGATGCGGTAATGATTGAGGTTCCGAAGCAGTAATCTGTTTTGGGACGGTGACTGCACCTGGAAAAACACCGTCTTATTGCCTAAATGAGAAGCAACTGATCATTTATCGGCCGAAATTAGAATTTTTACGGCCGAACCAGACAGTTTATCGTCCAAATGAACAATGAAGTTCCGAATGAACATCTTACCTGCCAAATTTGGCTATTTAACGACTAATTTCATATAATTACCGGCCAAGTCGACAGAAATACAGGCCAAAGCCCAAGAACGGAGGATACAAAAATGAACGTAAAAAACATTATGGTAATCGGTGCTGGACAAATGGGTTCAGGAATCACGCAGGTTTGTGCGCAGGCAGGCTACAGCGTCATCTTAAACGATCTAAAGCAGGATTTTGTTGAACGCGGCCTTGGTGTGATTAAAAAGAATCTTTCCCGCCAGGTGGAAAAAGAGCGCATGACAGCGGAAGAAATGGAAACAGTGCTTAAAAATGTAACCGCTTCAACTGATCTGCAGGACGCAAAAAAGGTTGAGCTCGTCATCGAAGCAGCCGTTGAAAATATGGAGATTAAAACAAAGATCTTCAGCCAGCTGGATGAAATCGCTCCAGATCATGCGATTCTGGCAAGCAATACATCATCCCTTCCCATCACAGAAATCGCAGCTGCCACAAAACGTCCGGAAAAAGTCATCGGTATGCACTTTATGAACCCGGTGCCAGTGATGAAGCTAGTAGAAATCATCCGCGGCCTTGCGACTGCCGACGAAGTGTATCAAACCATCGAAGACATCACAAAGACGCTTAAAAAAGTGCCTGTAGAAGTGAATGATTTTCCTGGATTCGTATCCAACCGCATCCTGATGCCGATGATCAATGAAGCAATCTTCACGCTTTATGAAGGGGTTGCGACAAAAGAGGCCGTTGATGAAGTGATGAAGCTTGGCATGAACCATCCAATGGGACCG
Source organism: Cytobacillus oceanisediminis (assembly GCF_004366035.1). Lineage (GTDB taxonomy): Bacteria > Bacillota > Bacilli > Bacillales > Cytobacillaceae > Cytobacillus > Cytobacillus oceanisediminis_C. Next base: position 287,111 of record NZ_SOEE01000005.1, on the reverse strand, counting down.
CTGACTTTGGCTGACTTCATTGGCCTGGACACATGCCTGTATATTATGGAAACCCTGCATGAAGGCTTTGGCGATGATAAATACCGTCCATGCCCGCTGTTAAGAAAGTATGTAAAAGCTGGCTGGCTTGGCAAGAAGACAGGCAGAGGCTTCTACGTTTACGAATAATAATCACAGGAGCCCGGCTAAAAAGAGCCCGGCAGCATCGGAGGGTATACAAATGAACCTGAGATTTACAGAAGAGCAGGAAATGATGAGAAAAATGGTGCGCGATTTTGCCCAAACGGAAATCGCCCCTTTTGTGGAAAAGATGGAGCAGGGAGAGTTTCCAAGGGAGATTCTTCGCAAAATGGGTGAGCTTGGCCTGATGGGAATACCGATTCCTGAAAGATACGGCGGATCCGAAATGGACTTTACCTCTTACATTATCGCCATCCATGAACTGTCCCGAGTAAGTGCGACAGTTGGCGTTATTTTATCGGTCCACACATCGGTTGGAACAAACCCAATCCTTTACTTCGGTACAGAAGAGCAAAAGCAGAAATATATTCCGAAGCTTGCTTCAGGCGAGTATCTCGGAGCTTTTTGCCTCACTGAACCGAGCGCAGGCTCAGATGCGGGAAGCCTGAAGTCCCGTGCAGTAAAAGATGGAGACGATTATGTCATTAATGGCTCAAAAGTGTTCATCACGAATGCTGGAGAAGCAGACGTATATATTGTATTTGCATCCACAAATCCGGAACTTGGCAGCAAAGGCATCTCCGCATTTATTGTAGAGAAAGATACGCCAGGCCTTGTATTTGGGAAGGATGAGCACAAAATGGGCTTGCACGGCTCAAGAACCCTTCAGCTGACATTTGAAGATATGCGTGTTCCTTCTGAAAATCTTCTCGGCAATGAAGGAGAAGGCTTCAGGATTGCAATGGCCAATCTGGACGCAGGACGGATCGGGATTGCTTCACAGGCGCTTGGAATTGCAGAAGCAGCCTTTGAAGCAGCCGCAAGCTATGCGAAGGAACGTGTACAGTTCGGCAAGCCGATTGCTGCTCAGCAGGGTGTCGGATTCAAGCTTGCAGACATGGCGACAAGCGTTGAAGCATCAAAACTATTAATCTATCGCGCAGCAGACATGCGCCAGCGCGGCATTAAATGCGGACTAGAAGCCTCAATGGCAAAGCTGTTTGCATCCAAAACAGCAGTAGACGTGACAACAGAAGCCATACAGGTATTCGGCGGCTACGGCTACACGGAGGACTATCCGGTTGAGCGCTACTTCCGTGATGCCAAAATTACCGAAATCTATGAAGGCACAAGCGAAATTCAGAGGATTGTCATCAGCAAACAGCTGTAAAGAAGCAGACCAATAATGAATTCACCATATATCAACGAATCCATATAAAGCGAGGGAAAGACAATGAATTTCCAATTGAGTGAAGAGCATGAAATGATCAGAAAAATGGTGCGGGATTTTGCCAGGAATGAAGTGGCGCCCACTGCTGCTGAGCGTGACGAAGAAGAACGCTTTGACAGAGAGATTTTCGACAAAATGGCGGAGCTTGGCTTAACAGGGATTCCTTGGCCTGAAGAGTACGGCGGAATCGGCAGCGATTACCTTGCTTACTGCATCGCAGTTGAAGAGCTTTCCAGAGTATGTGCCTCAACAGGCGTAACTCTTTCAGCGCATACATCTCTGGCAGGCTGGCCGGTTTTCAAATTCGGAAGCGAAGAGCAAAAGCAAAAATATCTAAAGCCTATGGCACAGGGTGAAAAAATTGGAGCGTATGGCCTTACTGAGCCAGGCAGCGGTTCAGATGCCGGCGGAATGAGAACGACGGCACGTCTTGAGGGTGATCATTACGTCTTAAACGGCAGCAAAATTTTCATCACAAACGGCGGAATCGCAGATATCTATGTTGTATTTGCCCTGACAGACCCAGCTTCCAAACATAAAGGAACAACAGCGTTTATCGTGGAATCCGGCTTTGAAGGCTTCTCAGTCGGCAAGAAGGAAAAGAAATTGGGTATTCGTTCCTCGCCTACAACTGAAATCATTTTCGAAGAGTGCAAGGTTCCAGTTGAAAACGTTCTAGGAAACGTGGGCGAAGGCTTTAAAATTGCCATGATGACACTTGACGGCGGCCGCAACGGCATCGCTGCCCAGGCAGTCGGGATCGCGCAGGGCGCACTGGATGCTTCTGTTGAATATGCAAAAGAACGCCAGCAGTTCGGCAAGCCTATTGCTGCCCAGCAGGGAATCGGATTTAAGCTGGCGGACATGGCCACAAGCATTGAAGCTTCAAGACTATTGACTTATCAGGCAGCATGGCTGGAATCAGAAGGGCTTCCATACGGAAAAGAATCTGCCATGTCCAAACTTCTTGCTGGTGATACGGCCATGAAAGTAACAACGGATGCCGTCCAAATCTTTGGGGGTTACGGATATACAAAGGATTATCCGGTAGAACGCTTCATGCGCGACGCCAAAATTACGCAAATCTACGAAGGCACGCAGGAAATTCAGCGTCTCGTAATCTCTCGTATGGTAACGAAATAAATGTTCTTAAAACGGGCTGTTTTGGTAAAATTCGTGCCAAAGAGCTGCTGACTAGGTTAAGCAATGAGTTGATTTCAGCGGAAGGTGAGATCCCCGAAAATGCTACCGCATTTTCTTTCGGGCGGTGTTTTTCCGGGGAAGCTTATTCAGCGTCCTTCGGGAGTAGCGGGACAGGTGAGACCCCACAAACGCGTAGTGTCAGGAGACTCACCGCCCGCGGAAAGCGAGCATCCTGGAGCGGAAATCAACGGGCAGAATTCATAAGCTAAAACACATTGATAAAACAGGCATATGATTCGCGGGAGGCGGTAGGTAAACAATGAAAAAACGGGAAGTGCAGGCTTCTGTTAAAGATGAGCGCCTTGTCAAAAAAAGGCGTGATCAGATGATTAAAGGTGCCGTCACCCTTTTTATCCAAAAAGGGTTCCATCGTACAACAACTAGAGAGATCGCAAAGGCATCTGGTTTTAGCATTGGAACGCTTTATGAATACATCCGGACGAAGGAAGACGTCTTATATCTGGTTTGTGACAGCATTTATGACCAGGTCGCTGAGCGGCTTCAAAAAGGCCTTGATACAAAGCAGGGAACACTTGAAAGCCTGAAGCAGGGCATCGCCGACTATTTCAAGGTGGTCGATGAAATGCAGGATGAAGTGCTTGTCATGTACCAGGAAGTAAAGGCGCTGACAAAAGACGCGCTTCCATATGTTCTGAAAAAAGAAATTGAAATGGTCGGCATGTTCGAGCATGTCATTACACTTTGTGTCGAGAACGGGGAATTGGACCTGCCGGAGGAAAAAATCAAAATGATTGCCCATAACATTTTTGTCCAGGGGCAAATGTGGGCATTCCGCCGCTGGTCACTGCAGAAAATGTACAGCATCGATGAATATATCCAGCTGCAGACCAATCTCCTTTTTCAAGGAATAAAGGATTCGGGAAGAGTCTCGGAAAACGCTTAATAATAACGCGCAGGCATCAGCAGCACTGGTGCCTGCGCTTACGGACAAGGGGGAGAACGATGAGCAATCCAGAAGTCTATAAGCCGGAAAATCATATTCGCTTTGTTACGGCTTCCAGTCTATATGACGGACATGATGCTTCCATTAATATTATGCGCCGCATCATTCAGGCAAGCGGTGCAGAGGTCATCCACCTCGGGCATAACCGTTCTGTGGAGGAAGTCGTAAATGCTGCGATCCAGGAAGATGTGCAGGGCATCGCCATTTCCTCTTATCAGGGAGGACATGTCGAGTACTTCAAATATATGTATGATCTTTTGAAGGAGCGAGGCGCATCCCACATCCGCATTTATGGCGGAGGGGGCGGTGTCATTATCCCGATGGAAATCAAAGAATTGCATGACTATGGGATCGCGAGGATTTTCTCTCCGGAAGATGGCCGCCAATACGGCCTCCAGGGGATGATTGATCAAATGATCAAGGAGTGTGATTTCCCTACGTTCACAGCTGAAGCATCCGAGCAGATTGAAAAGCTTCAGGATGGGGAAACCAATGCCATTGCCAAGCTGATTACGCTGGCTGAGCATCAGGTAACCGTAGGCAAAGAAGCGGCAGCATCGCTTGAGCCGGTCATGGAGAAAGTGAAGTCACTGGAAAAGCAGGTGCCTGTAGTGGGTATTACGGGTACAGGAGGTGCTGGAAAAAGCTCGCTGACTGACGAATTGATCCGCCGTTTCATTAATGAAATTCCGGAGAAAAAAGTTGCGATTCTTTCTGTTGATCCGACAAAGCAAAAAACGGGCGGTGCGCTTCTTGGCGACCGTATCCGCATGAACGCGATCTTTAATCCGCGAGTCTATATGCGTAGCCTGGCAACAAGAAATTCCCGCAGCGAGCTGTCGCTTGCGATTCAGGATGCGATATCTGTTGTCAAAGCAGCCGGCTTTGACCTGATTATTGTGGAAACAAGCGGAATCGGGCAGGGAGATGCCGGCATTACGGAAATTTGTGATGCTTCCATGTATGTCATGACAAGTGAATTCGGCGCGCCTTCCCAGCTTGAAAAAATTGATATGATCGATTATGCAGACTTGATCGTCATTAATAAATTTGAGCGCAAAGGTTCTGAAGATGCCATGCGTCAGGTGCAAAAGCAATACCAGCGCAGCCGGATGCTGTTTGAAAAAGAGCTTGAAGATATGCCTGTCTACGGAACCATTGCCAGCCAGTTCAATGATCCTGGCACAAATGCGGTGTTTGCGGCACTTGTGGAAACGATTAATGAAAAAGCAGGAACAGACTGGGAGACAAGTTTTACAAAAAACGCAAAAGTTGAAAAGCAGAATGTGATTATCCCGAATGAACAGCGCTATTATCTGCGCGAAGTTTCGGAAACAGTCCGCGGCTACCACAAGAAAGCCGAGGAGCAGGCCGATCTTGCCCGCAAACTGTTCCAGTTGGAGGGGGCTCTGCTTGCTGTGAAAGAACAAGAAGGTAATGAAGAAGTCATTGCTTCTCTTGACGCCATTAAATCAGCAGCAGAAGAGAAGCTGTCTGCTGAAACAAAGAAAATCCTTGCTGGCTGGGATGATCTAAAGGAAAAATACTCAGGCGAGCAATTTGTGACAAAAATCCGCGATAAAGAAATCGTGACGGTTTTAAAAACAAAAAGCTTATCCGGACTGTCCATTCCAAAAGTCGCACTGCCTAAATACAAGGATTACGGAGAAATCATCCGCTGGGTATACAGAGAGAACGTGCCGGGTTCATTCCCTTATACAGCCGGTGTTTTCCCATTCAAACGCGAGGGGGAAGATCCGAAAAGACAGTTTGCCGGTGAAGGTACACCTGAACGGACAAACCGCCGCTTCCATTATCTTTCCAAAGATGATGCTGCGAAGCGTCTGAGCACAGCATTTGATTCTGTAACCCTATACGGGGAAGATCCTGACTACCGCCCGGACATTTACGGAAAAGTCGGGGAAAGCGGAGTCAGCATCTGTACGCTGGATGATATGAAGAAATTGTATGCAGGATTCGATTTGTGCCACCCATCTACATCTGTATCGATGACGATTAATGGACCGGCACCGATTATATTGGCGATGTTCATGAATACGGCCATCGAACAGCAGATTGAAGCAAAAGAGCAGGAGCTTGGCCGCATGCTGACACCTGAAGAATTCACAGAAGTAAGGGCGAAAACGCTGCAGACTGTCCGCGGTACGGTTCAGGCTGACATCTTAAAAGAAGATCAGGGACAGAATACTTGTATCTTCTCGACGGAATTTGCTTTGAGGATGATGGGGGATATCCAGCAGTACTTTATCGACCATAAAGTCCGCAATTATTACTCTGTTTCGATTTCGGGTTACCATATCGCAGAAGCGGGTGCAAATCCGATTTCTCAGCTTGCTTTTACATTGGCAAATGGCTTCACCTATGTCGAGTATTATTTGAGCAGAGGCATGAACATCAATGATTTTGCACCAAACCTTTCATTCTTCTTCTCCAATGGGCTTGATCCGGAGTATACGGTGCTTGGCCGTGTGGCACGCCGCATCTGGGCAACGGTTATGAGAGATAAGTATGGCGCAAATGAAAGAAGCCAGAAACTGAAGTACCATATCCAGACTTCAGGGCGCTCTCTGCATGCACAGGAAATTGATTTTAACGATATCCGCACAACGCTGCAGGCATTAATGGCGCTTCAGGATAACTGTAATTCCCTTCATACTAATGCTTATGATGAAGCCATCACGACACCGACAGAAGAATCTGTGCGCCGTGCGATGGCCATCCAGATGATCATTACTAAAGAGCACGGATTATCGAAAAATGAAAATCCGCTTCAGGGTGCATTTATTGTAGATGAGCTGACAGACCTTGTGGAAGAGCAGGTGCTGAGAGAGTTCGAGCGCATCAATGACCGCGGCGGCGTGCTTGGCGCCATGGAGACGCAATACCAGCGCGGCAAAATCCAGGATGAATCCATGTACTATGAAATGAAGAAGCACACTGGCGAGCTTCCAATTATCGGGGTCAACACTTACTTGAACCCAAATCCTCCATCAGAGGATGAAATGAACAACATGGAGCTTGCAAGGGCAACAAAGGAAGAAAAAGAAACGCAAATCCGCAATCTGCGCAGCTTCCAGGAACGCAACAAAGATAAATCGGAAGAGGCACTGAAACATTTGAAGGAAGCAGCAGTCAGCGGCGGCAACATTTTTGCCGAACTGATGGAAACCGTCAAAGTGGCAAGCCTCGGCCAAATCACCCGTGCACTATACGAAGTGGGCGGACAGTACCGACGGAATATGTAAAACCAAATGGATCCACAGGGCCTGCAGCTGCAGGCCCTTGTTTTCTGCACTATTATTTAACATAGAATTAATATAAAATACATCCATATCCTATATAATGGAATCAATACATAGCAGTGTACTTCGGGGACCCTGAGGATGTGAAAAAATGAAAAAAGTCTTGCTCTACGCAGCCATACTTGCAGCTGCTGCAGGAGTTTACTTCTTATATGGAAAACAGCTGGGAGCTATTGCATTCTTTGTGCTTTCCTTCTGCTTCACCTGGCTCGCCTATAAAAAATGGGATCGGCCGTTAAGGGGGAGGAAAAGAAGGAGGGCCGATTAGCTGCTTTTTAACGGAAGACCTTAAAAAGTAAATTGTCTTGTGAATGCAGACAGAGTTTTTATGCTGAGTTAATTGGAGCGGAGGGCACTTGATTCTCGAAAATGCTTGCGCATTTCCTTCGTACGGTGTTCATTCGAGGAAGCTTATTCAATGTCCTGCGTCAGAAGAGGGAGCGGGAGACCTCGCAGGCGCAGCCGAGGAGGCTCCCGTTCCTCCCCGCGGAAAGCAAGCGCCCCGTGCTAAAATTAACGGACATCATTCAAAGCCCTATTAAGATAATTTAAATTCAAGAATAAATCGCATAAAAATACGAAGAACAGCAGATATAACTGGCATAAACCGTAAAAATTTGTTTATAATGAAGAATATGCCTTCTTGGAGGCTGTCCGCACGCATTTGCATACAGCTGCGGAACTTCAGCTTTAATAGTTTGATTTGCGCTGCAGAATGAGCGTTTACATAGGGAAAGGAAGTGCTGATATTGAGTTTGGAACAGTTCTCAAAAGAAGAATTACAAGAAATGTCATTGATCGAAGTGGCTTATGAACTTCTAACAGGCAAAAAGGAACCAATGGCCTTTAATGACATTATGAATGAAGTGGCTAAACTTATGAACCTTTCAGAGGAACAAGTCAGGGGAAAAATTGCACAATTCTATACAGATTTAAATATAGATGGCCATTTTATCGGATTAGGCGATAACCGCTGGGGCCTTCGTTCATGGTATCCGGTTGACCAATATGAAGAAGAAATCGTTACCGTAATCAAGCCTAAGAAGAAAAAGGCGAAGAAAAAGGACGACGAGGATCTCGATCTTGAAGATTATGATGAGCTTGATGAAGAAGATATCGATTACGACGATATCGACGGATTCGACGATGATGATCTGACAGAAGACGATGATGACGACCTTCTTGACGATGACGATGATCTTGATGATGATGATGACGATGAGTTCGAAGACGATGCTGAAATAATCGATAAAGATGAAGAATACGACCTTGGCGATGAGGACGAAGAGCTTGAGGAAGATGACCTCGACACTGAGGAAGACGAAGAAGATTTATAATCTTGACTTTTCGTTTCAGGGCTTGTAGAATACTTTTTGGGCTCCTTAAAAAAGGACGATTCGTTTAGACGCTAATAGCGCTCCCTTACTTACTTAAGTAAGAGGGGCGCTTTTTATTTTTTTATAGGCCATGTGCCTTTTTAAAAGAGCTAAACCATCCCTTTGCGATAAGCTTCCGCTGAGAAAATCGGAGGCTGAACAATAGAATTTTTATCATCAAGTCTTTAAACCAGCATCATTATGCACAAACTGATATCAAGGGGGAATTTTTCATGACTAAGTATATTTTTGTTACGGGCGGAGTTGTTTCGTCACTAGGAAAAGGAATCACGGCAGCATCACTTGGCCGCTTATTGAAAAACAGAGGGTTAACGGTTACAATTCAGAAATTCGACCCTTACATAAATGTGGATCCGGGAACAATGAGCCCGTACCAGCATGGTGAGGTGTTTGTAACAGGTGATGGCGCGGAGACTGACCTGGACTTAGGTCACTATGAGCGTTTTGTTGATATTAACCTGACTAAGTACAGCAGTGTAACAACTGGCAAAATCTACTCAACTGTTCTTAGAAAAGAGCGCCGCGGAGACTATAACGGCGGAACGGTACAGGTTATTCCGCATATCACAAATGAAATCAAGGATAAAGTTTTCCGTGCAGGCCATGAAACGAATTCTGATGTGGTCATCACAGAAATCGGCGGAACAGTAGGGGATATTGAGTCACTTCCATTCCTTGAAGCGATCCGCCAGATTAAGAGCGATATCGGCCGCGATAATGTGATGTACATTCACTGTACATTGGTTCCTTATATCAAGGCAGCAGGCGAAATGAAAACAAAGCCTACACAGCACAGTGTTAAAGAACTGAGAAGCCTTGGCATTCAGCCAAACGTAATCGTTCTTCGTACAGAAATGCCAATTTCCCAGGATATGAAGGATAAAATTGCGCTATTCTGTGATATCGATAAAGAAGCAGTTATTGAAGCAACAGATGCGGATACATTATATTCTATACCACTATCCCTTCAAGATCAGAAGCTTGATGAAATCGTCTGCAAGCATTTAAAGCTGAATTGCGGAGAAGCGGACATGGCCGAGTGGAAGCAGCTGGTCGACAAGGTTCTGAACCTTTCCAAAAAAACCAAGATTGCTCTTGTCGGTAAATATGTTGAATTGCAGGATGCTTACATTTCAGTTGTCGAAGCCTTAAAGCATGCGGGTTATGCTTTTGATTCTGATATAGAAATCAAATGGATCAACTCTGAAGAAGTGGACAGCAGTAATGTCAATGAGCTGCTTCAGGATGCTGACGGCATTCTGGTTCCAGGCGGATTTGGCGACCGCGGCATTGAAGGGAAAATCCTTGCAATTCAATATGCGCGTGAGAACAAAAGGCCATTCCTTGGCATTTGCCTTGGCATGCAGCTCGCTTCAATTGAGTTTGCAAGAAATGTACTGGGACTTGAAGGGGCGCATTCTGCAGAAATTGCTCCTGAAACTCCGCATCCAATTATCGACCTTCTGCCTGAGCAAAAGGATATTGAGGATTTAGGCGGAACGCTAAGACTTGGTTTACAAGCTTGTAAATTGAATGAGGATACAAAAGCCTTTGAGGCGTACCAGGATGAAGTGGTATATGAGCGTCATCGTCATCGCTATGAGTTCAACAACCACTATCGCCAGGATATGGAGAAAGCAGGCTTCGTCTTCTCTGGTACAAGCCCGGATGGCCGTTTAGTGGAAATCATTGAGGTGAAGGATCACCCTTGGTTCGTTGCTTCCCAGTTCCATCCTGAATTTATCTCAAGACCAACTCGCCCTCAGCCATTATTCCGTGAATTTGTCGGGGCGTCATTGAAATTTAGCGAGAAATTATAAAGTGTGAAAAATCCCTCCGGAATGCGGAGGGATTTTTTTGTCTGAATCGTTTTTGAATGATTTCTGCAAAAAATAAAATTCAGAAATTTTAGTATTGATTTTGAAAAGGTTTTCATTTATACTTTCACTAAACCGGTTTACTAAACCGATTTACTAAATCGGTTTTGCGAGAGGATAGTACAACATGAAAAAAATAACGATGTTAGATGTTGCGCAAAAAGCAAATGTATCAAAGAGCACAGTTTCACAGTATATCAATAATCGCTACGAGTATATGGCAGATGCTACTAAAATGCGAATTGAAGAGGCCATTCGCGAGCTGGGATATATCCCGAATTTCGTAGCTAAAAGTTTGAAGCAAAAGAAGTCATCAACCATTGGGGTGATTGTTGCCAATATACTGCATACGTTTTCGACAGAAATTATCAGGGCTATTGAAGATGTCTGCGAAAAAAATGAATTTCATTTGTTTGTCTGTAACGCAGACGATAATCCGGAAAAAGAACGTGCATACATTGATATGCTCTTAGCTAAACAAGTTGATGGTCTAATTATCTTTCCAACTATCGGAAATGAAGATCAATATAAACGGCTTAAGCTTTCAAATTTCCCCATTGTTTTTGTAGATAGAAAGCTTGAAAAAACGATTTATCCAACACTGCTTTTGGATAACGAGAGAGCAGCTGAGATTGCCGTTCAGGAAATCGTCCAAAAAGGCCATAGGAAAATAGGGCTGATATCCATGTCCTTAAGCCAAAAAGTGACACCCCGGATTGAACGGATAAATGGATACAAGAAAACGCTGAAACAAAATGATTTGCCTGTAAAGGATGAGTGGATTATTGCGGCAGAAAGAAAAGACATTATCCCTGAACTGGAAAAAATGTGGCTGAACAAAGAAACGCCAGAGGCATTTTTTGCTACAAACGATCTATCGCTCATTGAACTTTTGAAATTTTTAAGAAAAAAGAATTTAAAGGTTCCTGAAGATGTAAGCGTTATCGCGGTAGATGACTCTGATTTTCTGGAAATCTCGGCAACGCCGATAACAGCCATCAAACAGCCGACCTTTGAAATTGGCAATGATGCCGCTTCTGTTTTATTAGATTTAATTAGAGATCCTCGATTTGAGGAAGTGTACGAGATTAAAAGATACGCTCCTGCTTTAGTTGAGCGGGAATCTTTATAGAGTGTTAGGAGAGAAAAATAATGTCATCACCATTCAAAGTGTTAACAATCGGAGATGCCATGATAACACTGAACCCAGCTGTAAAAGGACCACTTAGATATGTCACCCAGTTTGAACGCAAGGTGGGCGGTGCAGAACTTAACTTTGCCATTGGATGTGCAAGGCTCGGGTTAGGCAGCAAGTGGATTAGCCGGCTGGGGGAAGATGAGTTTGGCAGAGTCATATATAACTTCGCTCGTGGAGAGGGCGTTGATGTATCGGGTGTAGATTTTGTAAGCGGCCGCCCAACATCACTTAACTTTAAGGAAATTAATGAGGATGGATCAGGCAAGACATTCTATTACCGATATAACTCGCCTATTTTAACCTTGACACCGGATATGATTCAGGAAGAACTGTTTGAAAATATAGATCTTGTCCATCTTACAGGTGTTTTCCTTGCTATTGACCCAAAGAACATCGAAATTGCCGCAAAAGTGATTGAAGCTGCAAAACAAAAAAAGATTCCTATCTCCTTTGATCCAAACATAAGACTGAAGCTTTGGTCGATTGAAGAAGCGAGAAAAGCGTATAAAGAAATTCTTCCGCATGTTGACATCCTGCTTACGGGATTAGAAGAGATCAGGTTAATAAGCGGAATGGAAGAAGAAGATGAACTTGCGCTATTTGCCAGAGAATATGGCATCAGGGATTTGGTCTTAAAGGATGGCGCTAACGGATCAAAGCTACTCCGGAATGGCGATTGGACACGGGCAGAAAGCTTTCATGTGACTCCCGTTGATACTGTCGGAGCTGGGGATGGATTTGATGCGGGATACATTTATGGCTGGCTGAACGGCTTCAGCAAGGAAAGGCTGCTTCAATTTGCTAATGGCGTAGGCGCCCTGGTTACAACCGTCTCGGGCGATAATGAAGGCCTTCCTTATCTTAATGAAGTAAACGCTTTTATCAATAATGACCTTATCGTTGAAAGATAAGAGGTGGACAATGGATACGATTCATACCATTCTCAAAGAAATGAGAGCAGTATGCACACATGTCGATAAGAATGAATACGACTCTTTCGTAGCACTTTTAAAGAGTGACGCTCGTTTTTTCTTTACTGGGGAAGGCCGTTCAGGCTTAGTGGCAAAGGCGATTGCCATGCGTCTTATGCATAGCGGAAAGACAGTCTATGTTTTGGGGGAAACGACAACACCGGCCATTCAGGAGAACGATATATTAATCGTTTTATCTGGCTCAGCCAAAACAGGACAGACAATAAGTTTTTCTGAAAACGCCTTCAGGGCGGGGGCAAAAGTATTTTTAATAACCACTAATAAAGAGGCGGTACATAAGCCATGCTTTACCGGGGGAATGCAGATTTCTGCAGCGACAAAATACCGTCATTCAGGAGAACCGAATACGATTCAGCCGCTTGGAAATCAGTTTGATCAGGCCGCACATCTTATCTTAGATGCTGCAATTATTGATAGTTTATCAGAAAGAAATTCAAACGAAGAAATGGTCAAGAAACATACGAACCTGGAGTAGGGGGATCATTATGTCTACTGTGACAATTCATCATAAAGAAGCTATGAAACTAGTAGTGCAGAAATTAACAGATGCCGGCTTAATGCAAGAACATGCAGAAAAAGTTGCGGAAATACTGGTTCATGCGGATTTAAGAAATGTTAATTCACATGGTGTTTTACGTACTGAGCATTATGTGAATCGTCTTAATGCTGGAGGAATTAATCCTAAAGCGGAGATTACATTCAATAAAACCGGCCCTGTGACAGGCGTAGTCGATGGGGATGACGGATTTGGACACGTCATTGCAGATGAAGCCATGAATCATGCCATCCATATGGCAAAGGAAAATGGTGTGGGAATGGTAACAGCAATTAATAGCAGCCATTGCGGGGCACTGAGCTATTTCGTTCAAAATGCGGCAGAGGAAAACCTGATTGGGGTAGCGATGACCCATACTGATAAAATTGTCGTGCCTTTTGGAGGCAAAGATGCTTTCCTTGGAACCAATCCAGTCGCCTATGGCGTACCGGCAAAATCACATAAACCATTCATCCTGGACATGGCAACATCGAATGTAGCACTGGGGAAGATCCTTCAATATAAGGAGGAAGGGAAAGAAATTCCAGAAGGGTGGGGTGTGGACGAGAATGGGAAAACCGTAACAGATCCTTCCCAAGTCGTTTCACTTTCTCCGTTTGGCGGGCCTAAGGGCTATGGGCTATCAATGATTGTCGACATCTTCTCAGGTTTGCTTGCAGGTGCCGCTTTTGGGCCGCATGTAGCCAAGATGTATGGAGACCTGGATAAGAAACGGAAACTTGGCCATTATTTCTGTGCAATTAATCCGGCATTCTTTACGGATGCAGAAGCATTCCTTGAGAATATGGATCAAATGATGGCAGAAATCCGCCAGGCACCTCCGGCTCCGGGCTTTAAAAGTGTTCTTGTTCCGGGTGAAATTGAACAAATGAATGAAGAAAGAAACCTTGAAAAAGGGATAACAATTGCTTCAACTGTCCATCAGTTTTTAACAAACTAAACCTATAGAAAAAGGGGAGAATGATAATGAAATTGAAGTGGTTATCTGGTGTTTTAGCAGCTGCAATGATGCTTAGTGCCTGCGGTTCCGGCGGTTCCAATGGTGCAAGCAGCGAGAAACAGGATGGAGAAGTAATTAAGTGGAAGTTTGGCCACTTGGCAGACGAAAATCATATTTGGCATAAAACGGCTGAGGAATTTGCAGATCTGGTTAATGAAAAAACAGACGGACAAATTGAAATTCAAATTTTCCCGAATAACTCTCTTGGCGGAGAAACAGATACAATCAATGCTATCCAGGCGGGTACAGCTGACTTGGTCATTTCTGGTGAAACCATGCAAAACTGGGCACCTAAAGCTGCTTTAATGGCAGTACCGTATGCCTTCCGTGATCTTGACCATGTAAAAACGGTTGTAGAAGGGGAAATCGGTGAAGAAATTGAAAAGGAAATCACTGAAAAGGTTGGCTTGACTCCTTTGTATTATCATACACGTGCTCCACGTAACTTGACTTCAAGTGAACCTATTGAGTCACCATCTGATTTAAAGGGCTTTTCCATGCGAGTGCCAAATGTTCCGTTGTTCCTAAAAGTCTGGGAAGCCGCAGGTGCTAAGCCGCAGGTTATGGACTTCAATGAAGTATTTACCGGCCTCCAGCAAGGAGTTATTAAAGGACAGGAAAATCCGGTTGACTTAATTCAGAGCGGCGGATTGTATGAGGTTCAAAAGTATGTGAATCGTACAGAGCATGTATATTCATGGATTTATATCCTAATTGGCAACAAGCAGTTTGAGGCTTTGAATGATGAACAGAAAAAGGCTGTGACAGAAGCAGCTGCAGAAGCGCAGGCATTTGGAGAAAAACTTTATGATGAAGAGATTTCAAAGATAGAGTCTGAGCTAGAAAGTGAAGGAATGGAGTTTGTTGATGTTGATCAGGATGCCTTCCGTGAAAAAATGCAGCCTGCGATCAAAGATAGCCTTAAGCCAAAACAGTATGAGCTTTATGAAAAAATTCTAGAGGCAGAATAATAGTCTTATTGGAACAAGTTAAAGGCACCGCTGACTTTTTTGCCAGCAGTGCCTTTAATTAAAGGAAGGAATGGAAAAATGAAGATTCGAACTTGGCTTGACCGAATATTAGCCTTTTTGACTGTTATAAGTTTTTCAGGGGTTATTATCGTGGTTACCATCCAAATCATGTCGCGCTATCTTCCCTACACAGCCATTTGGACTGAAGAACTTACGCGATATTTGTTTATATACTCCATTTGCTTTGGGGCACCGCTAGCTTTGCTTCGAGGCGAATTTATTAATGTGGATCTGATTCTCACGAAAATGTCACATGCTTTTCGCCGGTATTATGAAATTGGAATTTATTTGCTGATTATATGGTTAAGCGGGGTTCTTGTTAAAGAAGGATGGTTCTTTACACAGCTAGGGGGAAACCAGACTTCAGCCACAATGCCTTTTCAGATGTCGGTAATCCATGCTGCAATATTTATCATGAGTTCGTTTTTAATACTGTATTCCATTGTCAAAATCATTAGGCTAATTCGAAATGAAGAAGACTTTAATTCACAAATGGGTGGTGGGGAACTATGATGGCAGCCATTTTGTTTTTCTCGTTCATAATCCTGATATTCTTAGGCGTGCCAGTAGCATTCAGCCTTGGCCTATCTTCACTTTTTTATTTAATACTGGCTGATATCCCATTAAGCATCATTCCGCAAAAAATGTTTGGAGGATTAAACTCCTTTGTTTTGCTCTGTATTCCCGGGTTTATTCTGGCAGGAAACTTAATGAATGCTGGCGGTATTACAGATCGCATCATTCAGTTTGCGAATAATTGCTTCGGCCATATCCGCGGGGGGCTTGGCTTAGCGAATGTTGGATCCTCAATGGGATTTGCAGGTATTTCAGGTACAGCCTTGGCAGACACAGCGAGTATAGGAGCTATTCTTATTCCTGCAATGAAAAAAGAAGGGTACGGAGCAGGCTTTTCTGCTGCTGTAACAGCATCGTCTTCAACAGTTGGACCTATTATACCGCCGTCACTTCCAATGATTATCGTGGGTACACTTGCGTCGGTATCAATCGGTGACCTGTTTTTGGCCGGTGCTCTTCCTGGTTTATTACTTGGCGTTGGTCTAATGATCCCCACCTATATTATCTCTGTTAAGAGAAATTATCCCAAAGGTGAAAGAAAGTCATTAAAGGTAATATGGAAAAGCTTTACTGGTGCATTCTGGGCGTTGTTTATGACAGTTATTATTTTATATGGAATTCTAGGAGGCTACTTCACACCGACTGAAGCTTCAGTCATTGCGGTATTGTATGCCTTTGTCATTGGGATTTTCGTTTATAAAGAACTTCCTATTAAAAAAATACCGGAAATTATGCTCTCTTCCATGACAGGTACCGCTTCGATCATGCTTCTTGTAGGCTTTGCCAACCTGTTTGGCTGGATTATGATAAGTGAGCAAATTCCTCAAATGGTTGCAGATGCCATTCTGGGGATTTCAACAAACCCAATTGTTGTTATTTTATTGATTAATTTGCTGCTGTTGTTTGTTGGAACGTTCATGGAGACGATTGCTGCTCTGGTTATATTATTCCCGGTGTTATTGCCTGTAGCTGCATCCATCGGTATGGATCCGGTTCAATTTGGCGTCATGATGGTATTGAACCTTGTTATTGGCCTTGTAACACCGCCAGTTGGTGTATGTCTATTCGTAGCATCCCAGATTGGCAAAGTCTCAATTGGAAAAACAGCAAAAGAATTACTGCCATTCTTAGGTGTCAGCCTGGCTGTCTTAATGCTTGTGGCTTTCGTGCCGCAAATCTCAATGTTCCTTCCGAGTTTATTTGAATAGGGGGTAAAAAAATGGAAGCAGTTCAAATTCCAAACACAATGGAAATGGAAGTTATTGAATTAGAAAAACCGGTCATCAGCAATCCTGATGAGGTTCTAGTGAAAGTTAAAAGAGTTGGAATATGCGGGTCTGATATGCATATTTACCATGGGACAAACCCGCTTGCGACCTACCCGAGAATTGTTGGCCATGAAGTGGCAGGAGAAGTCGTTGAAGTCGGGTCAAATGTTTCAGGAATGAAGCCTGGTGACCATGTTGTAGTGGAGCCAATCCGCTATTGCGGAGAGTGCTACGCATGCCGAAAAGGACGTCCGAATGTATGTCAGTCTTTATCTGTTTTTGGTGTTCATGAAGATGGAGGCTTGCGGGAGTTCTTTGTATTGCCTGAAAAACAGCTTCATGTTGTGAATTCATCTTTAGAATGGGATGAAGTCGTATTGGCTGAACCTTACACCATTGGAGCTCAGGCTGTATGGCGCGGGGCCGTTGAAGAAGGAGATACTGTATTCATCCAGGGAAGCGGCCCGATAGGCATATGCATTTTAAAAATGGCAAAGCTGCAGGGTGCTAGGGTCATTATCAGTGATTTGAAGCAGGAACGACTAGCATTTGCAAAAGAAAATGGGGCAGATGAAATCATTCATGCATCGGAAGAGTCTGTAGAAGAGCGGGTATTGGAATTGACAGATGGTGAAGGACCAAATGTAGTGATTGATGCAGTATGTCTGCATTCTACCTTTGAGCTTGGCGTAAATCTTGTATCGCCTGCCGGCACGGTAGTTGTTCTGGGGTTTGATGATCGGCCATCCTCTATTCCACAATTGCCAATAACGAAAAAAGAAGTAACCATTGTCGGTTCGAGGCTTCAGACAAACCAATTTGAAAAGGTTGTTTCTCTGCTGAATGCAGAAAAACTTCAATCAAACGGTTTTATTACCCACCATTTTCCGATAAGTGAAGTGCAGGAAGCATTCCAATATGTAGAGAACAATCCTGACCAGGTTCGAAAAGCAGTTATTGTTTTCGATTAAGGGGAGATTAGATGAACTTAAAAATAGAGAAACTAAATCAGCTATCAGAATCGAAAGTGGTCTCAGTTGTGCGTGGAAAAACACCAGAAGAAGCGATTGATATTTCTGAAGCTGCCATTGAAGGCGGATTTCGTGCTATTGAAGTGACTTATACTACACCTGAAGCGGAAAAAGTGTTTCAGGCACTAAGAGGTTCAGACGGTGTAATCGGGGCTGGGACAGTTCTGGATTCGGAAACAGCCCGCCATGCCATTTTAAATGGGGCGGAATTTGTTGTTAGTCCGCATTTTGATAAGAATATAGCCTTGCTTTGCAATCGATACAGCATTCCATATCTTCCTGGATGCATGACCATAACTGAAATCATGACCGCTCTCGAATATGGCTGTGACATTGTAAAGCTGTTCCCGGCCAATCGTTTTGATCCATCATTTATCGGTGCAGTCAATGGTCCCCTGCCACAGGTGCGCATCATGCCAACTGGCGGGGTGAATTTAGATAATGTCGGTGCGTGGCTTGAGGCTGGCGCTGTCGCAGCCGGCATTGGAAGTGACTTAAACAAGGCATACAGAGCTGGCGGTAAAGAATCAGTAAAAGCACTTTGTGGAAAATATGTCGAAACGATTAATGGAGGCGGCGGAAAATGAATATGACCTTTCGCTGGTATGGAAGGGATAATGATACCGTAACTCTTGAACAAGTGAAACAGATTCCCAATGTGAAAGGAATCGTTTGGGCCCTACATAGAAAGCCTGTCGGGGAAGTTTGGGAGACAGAAGAGATTAAATCTGAAGTTGAGTATATAGAGTCCTTTGGGTTTCATGCAGATGTGGTGGAAAGTGTTAATATACATGAATCTATTAAGCTGGGAAACAATGAAAGGGACTTATATATAGAAAATTATAAGAAAACCATTCGAAATCTGTCTCAATCTGGGGTTAAAGTTATTTGCTATAACTTTATGCCTGTCTTTGATTGGACGCGGACTGACTTATACCGCGCCCTTCCAGATGGCTCAACAGCGTTATTTTATGAAAAGAACAAAGTGGAAAATCTGGATCCGCATGATTTAATTAAAACGGTTTCTGAGGCTTCCGATTTGACTCTTCCAGGCTGGGAGCCAGAGAAAATGTCCCGGATTAAAGAATTATTTGCGGCTTATCAGGATGTAACTGCAGAGGACTTATGGGGCAATCTGAGCTATTTCTTACGGGAAATTTTGCCGGTGGCAGAAGAAGCAGGCATCAAGATGGCTATCCACCCGGATGACCCGCCTTGGTCTATTTTTGGCCTCCCGCGAATCATGACGGGAGATGAAAGTCTGCAGAAGCTCCTTTCTATCTCTGATTCACCATCGAACGGCATTACCTTTTGCACAGGATCGCTGGGAGCCAATCCGCAAAACGATATGGTTGAACTCGCAAGGAAATTTGCCGAAAGGTCACCATTTGCACATATCCGAAATGTAAAGATATTCGAAAACGGCGATTTTATTGAAACTTCTCATTTAACAGCAGATGGATCCATCAATATAAAAGGTGTGGTTAAAGAGTTATCTGAGATTCAATTTGAGGGTTACGTGCGACCTGACCACGGAAGGCATCTTTGGGGTGAAGAATGCAGACCGGGTTACGGATTATATGACCGGGCTCTTGGAATCATGTATCTTCACGGATTATGGGATGCCTATCAATCTGAGAAATAAGGAGAATGCTAATGTTTCCAATACATGAAAATTTAAATGGAAAAACAGCGGTAATTACTGGAGGAAGCGGTGTGCTTTGCTCGGAAATGGCCAGGGAGCTCGCAAGACACGGGGTGAAAGTGGCCATTCTTAATCGTACAGCAGAAAAGGGAGCTGCGGTATCAGCCGAAATTGAAAAAGCAGGGGGAACAGCGATTGCTGTTGCAGCAGACGTCTTAGATCGTGAATCCATGGAAAAGGCAAGGGAAGAAGTGATCAGCCACTTTGGCAGTGTAGACATACTAATTAATGGAGCAGGGGGGAATCACCCGGATGCCATTACTTCTGTAGAAACCCATAATGTGGAGTCTTCTTCTGAAAAGTCCTTCTTTGATATGGATGAGAAAGGCTTCTCCCAGGTTTTTGCCAGCAACTTTACCGGAACTTTTTTAGCCAGCCAGGTTTTTGGCAAAGAACTGCTAAAGCAGGAATCACCTATCATTATTAATGTCTCATCAATGAGTGCTTATTCGCCAATGACAAAAGTGCCTGCCTATAGTGCAGCCAAATCAGCCATTAATAATTTTACAATGTGGATGGCTGTACATTTCGCAGAAACAGGTTTGCGGGTAAATGCAATTGCACCGGGATTTTTCTTAACAACTCAGAACCGCAATTTATTATTAAATCAAGATGGTTCCCATACGGCCAGGTCAGAAAAAATTATTGCTCATACACCAATGAAAAGATTTGGCCAGCCGAAAGATTTGCTCGGTGTACTGCTGTGGCTTGCTGATGAAGAATACTCCGGCTTTGTCACTGGTGTAACAGTGCCTGTCGATGGCGGCTTTATGGCCTACTCAGGAGTTTAATATAAAAAATAGGGCCACAGGAAGTATTCCTGTGGTTTTTTCCCTTATAAATTACATTTCTAAAAGAAGGAGAATAGAAGTGAAAATTCAGCTTGCACTTGACCGCTTAACCGAGCAGGAATGCTTCTGTATCGCAGATGAAACTTGTGAAAATATCGATTGGATTGAGATCGGGACGGGCGTGATTAAAGAATATGGTATGAAGATAATTCGGGAAATGAAGGCTGCCTA
Source organism: Cytobacillus oceanisediminis (assembly GCF_004366035.1). GTDB lineage: Bacteria > Bacillota > Bacilli > Bacillales > Cytobacillaceae > Cytobacillus > Cytobacillus oceanisediminis_C. Next base: position 266,557 of record NZ_SOEE01000005.1, on the reverse strand, counting down.
TCCAGAAAAAACAATTGTGGCGGATATGAAAACTTGTGATGCAGGAAAATATGAAGCAGAACAGGCCTTTAGAGCAGGGGCGGACGTTATGACTGTGATGGGCTTTTCGCATATCAGCACGATAAAGCAGGCATTAGAGATTGCAAATGCCGCCGATAAAAGAATTATGATTGATTTGCTGGGAATTCAGGACGCAGAAAGAGTTAAGAGTCTATATGATTTGGGGGCGGACTTATTTTGTCTCCATATAGGAAAGGATATGCAGAAAGAGGGTTCTATAGCGGATCCCGCTTTATTTAGCCTGGTAAAAGGGTTAAATGATATCGAAGTTGCTATTGCAGGCGGGATTTCAGAAAAAACGATCGGAGAATTGAAGGATAGTATTGCAGATGTAGTCATAGTTGGAAGTGCCATTACAGGTAATCAAGCACCAAAAGAAGCTAGCTCAGCAATAAGAAGCCAACTGCAAAAATGACAGCCGAATCAGCCCCCGGAATGGAGGCTGATTCGGCCCATCTATTATTCATACTCCGCCAAAATCTCTTCAATCGTAAACTTGATTCCATAATAAACGAATAAAGCAGCCATGGAAGCCGGATAGCCGAAGCGGTTGCCTTCTTCATCAGGCAGAAGCCCTTTAGCAAGCTTTAAATCAATATGGACATCAGCCAAATCAGCGAGATTGTCACTGCATTCGGTTTTGATGGTGCTCACTGCCACAAAGGGAATTCCTTTTTCGGACAAAGATTTTGCCAGAGCGACCGCGTCTTCGTCATCTGAATGTCTTGAGAAGATGATTACTCTGTCTGTTTCTGAGACTTCCTCATCACTTTCCAAAATCGCTGCATCTCTAAGCGGTTCCTGGCTTTGAACGGCTTCATAGCCAATTGCAGCCATTTCTTTTGTACCGTAAATATATATTTTCCCATCACCGGCGGCAGCCTGAGCCAATAGGCGTGCACTGTCCTCGATGGAAAACTCTTCTTTTTCCTGAAGTCGTTTAAACAAGCCTGTCAGCTGGGTAGAAAACATCTTAAGCAAACTATTTCACTCCTTCGGTCACTGCACTTAGCGGTTCTATTATAGTGAAAAGGGAGGAAAAGGTAAAATATTCACAATTGAAATTGCAAATACCAGCAGGAATAATCATGTTTCACAGAGAAATTAGCTGTAGGAGAATGTATAGTTAAGTGACCTGCAGTCATAATTCAGTATGGTTTTAAACCTAAGTGCTTTTAATACGACAGGAAGAGGTGGCTTGATGAAAGGGAAAATATTAATTGTAGATGATCAGTTCGGAATCCGAATTTTGCTTAATGAGGTACTACAGAAAGAAGGGTACGACACATACCAGGCTGCCAATGGAGTCCAGGCTCTCGACATTGTTTCCAAGCATTCGCCTGATCTTGTTCTTCTCGACATGAAAATACCGGGAATGGATGGGATTGAGATTTTAAAAAGAATGAGAGTGGTGGATAAAGATATCCGTGTCATTATCATGACTGCCTATGGCGAACTCGATATGATTCAGGAGGCCAAGGATCTGGGAGCTCTTACTCACTTTGCAAAGCCATTCGATATTGATGACATCAGGGCAGCGGTAAAGAAATATTTGCCTGTGCCTAACTCGAAATAAACCAAAATTAACCGTTTTTAACCTGAAATTCCATCGCTATAAAAATGATAGCGTTTGCTTTATGACAATTAACAAAAACGCTTTGGAATAATGGCTTTTCTAAGTCCTTTTTGGTATGATAACAGATGAATTCCAAAGGATCGTCTTCGTTTAGCAGACTATTTTAAGGGTACATATTCGATAGTGTTAAGGGGAAAACTTTAACAGTATTTAGTCTGACGAACTTAAACGATTATCAATAAGGAGGAAGAAAAATGCCTTTAGTTTCTATGGCTGAAATGCTTAATAAAGCAAAATCAGAAGGCTATGCAGTAGGTCAATTTAACTTAAACAACCTTGAGTTTACTCAAGCTATCCTGCAGGCGGCAGAAGAAGAAAAATCACCGGTTATCCTTGGTGTTTCCGAAGGTGCTGCACGCTACATGGGCGGTTTCAAAACGGTTGTAAAGATGGTTGAAGGACTGCTGGAAGATTACAAAATTACCGTTCCGGTGGCTATCCACCTAGACCACGGTTCAAGTTTTGATAAATGTAAAGAAGCGATCGATGCAGGATTCACATCCGTTATGATCGATGCGTCTCATGATCCATTCGAACAAAACGTTGAGACTACTTCTAAAGTAGTTGAATATGCACATTCAAAAGGCGTTTCAGTGGAAGCGGAGTTAGGAACTGTCGGCGGACAGGAAGACGATGTTGTTGCTGATGGCGTTATTTATGCGGATGCTAAAGAATGTGATGAACTGGTAAAACGCACAGGCATCGACTGCCTTGCTCCAGCACTAGGTTCTGTTCATGGCCCATATAAAGGTGAGCCAAACCTTGGCTTTGCTGAAATGGAAGAGATCGGAAGCCTTACTGGTGTTCCTTTAGTTCTTCATGGCGGAACTGGAATCCCAACAAAGGATATCCAAAAGTCTATCTCTTTAGGAACTGCAAAAATCAATGTAAACACTGAAAACCAAATTGCTTCTGCAAAACGCGTTCGCGAAGTATTGGCAGCAGATACAGAAGTATACGATCCGCGCAAATACTTAGGACCAGCACGCGAAGCAATTAAAGAAACTGTAATCGGCAAAATGCGCGAATTCGGTTCTTCAAACAAAGCATAATTAATATCATTGGATAAGAAACCGCTTCTGGATTAGGGGCGGTTTCCCTGTATTTTATCCGGCGGGCGCTTAGGGTCTGATGCGGAAATTCTGCCTCCAAATGTAAGGCTTTACAGAATAGAAACTTTATTTAATAATACATAGATATCCGCAGCATAAATTATCAAAAAATTAAACAAGGTGGGATTATTATGAAGTTTTTCATCGATACAGCAAACATGGACGAAATTAAAGAAGCATATGCCCTTGGGGTAGTAGCAGGGGTAACAACCAATCCATCATTGGTGGCAAAGGAAAAGAATGTATCCTTCCCTGACCGTCTTCGCGAAATCACGGATTTGGTGCCTGGCTCAGTAAGCGCCGAGGTCATCGCCCTTGATGCTGAAGGTATGATAAAAGAAGGAAGAGAGCTGGCAGCGATTGCACCGAACATCACAATCAAGGTGCCAATGACACCCGATGGACTAAAAGCAGTAAGTGCTTTTTCAAAAGAAGGCATTAAAACAAATGTGACTTTGATCTTCAGTGCAAACCAGGCGCTGCTTGCTGCAAGAGCAGGTGCTACATACGTTTCTCCGTTCCTTGGTCGTTTAGACGATATAGGCCATAACGGTCTGGATCTCATTTCCACCATCGCAGAAATCTTTGCGATTCATGACATTGATACAGAAATCATAGCAGCATCCATCAGACATCCTCAGCATGTGACGGATGCAGCATTAAGAGGAGCCCATATTGCGACAGTTCCTTATAAAGTCATCCAGCAATTATTCAGCCATCCTCTGACAGATAAGGGAATCGAAGCGTTCCTGGCAGACTGGAACTCAAGAGGATAATGGATTCTTCGGAAAAATAACTCTAGGAAACTGGCTTTGTTTCGTTGCTGAAAAAGTTGGAGCAAAGCCAGCCCCTTCACACTTGTACCCCGGCTTTTAGTGCTTCTTTCTTAATTTTAACTTTTTTTGAATACAATACATGAGATTTGATTTTTCGTGTAAACTATAGGATAAAGATAATGTCGGAATCTGTAAAAAACACATGGAAAATTGTTCCTTATTCATCTTGCGATGTTGCAAAATGCAGATACATGATAATATGAAAGTGCAGATTTTCCCAAAGACAATTTTTCCGATATTAAAAATAATGACAAGCCTATTTGGTTTCTTATAGAAGCTGGGGCTATTTTCTGGCGGAATTGGTTAGAAAAGTAGTGTGTAGCTTTTGCTGTAAGGGCTATCAATTCTTTAAATATTGAAGTCAAATGTCAGCATGTGTGTTTAACAACGGCTAAGAAGGGAGTTACAAATGGAAAAGCTAATGATTGCAGGCGGATATCCATTAAAAGGAACAGTCCGGATCAGCGGAGCGAAGAATAGTGCAGTTGCATTAATTCCAGCTACCATTTTAGCGGAATCGCCTGTGACAATTGAAGGTTTGCCGGATATTTCGGATGTACAAATTCTAAAAGATTTGCTTGAAGAAATAGGGGGCACTGTCGAATTCTCTGAAAATGATATGACAGTTGATCCCTCTTCCATGATTTCCATGCCTTTGCCGAACGGAAAAGTGAAAAAATTACGCGCTTCCTATTATTTAATGGGAGCGATGCTCGGCCGATTTAAAAAAGCGGTTATTGGACTTCCTGGCGGATGTCATCTGGGACCAAGGCCGATTGACCAGCATATTAAAGGTTTTGAAGCTCTTGGCGCGCGTGTGACCAATGAGCAGGGAGCCATTTACCTTCGTGCCGATGAGCTTCGCGGAGCCCGTATCTATCTCGATGTTGTCAGCGTTGGGGCAACCATCAATATCATGCTTGCCGCTGTCAGAGCAAAAGGCAGAACAATAATTGAAAATGCTGCAAAAGAGCCTGAAATCATTGATGTTGCTACCCTTTTAACCAATATGGGTGCGAAAATAAAAGGTGCCGGCACAGATGTAATCCGCATCGATGGCGTAGACCAGCTGCATGGCTGCCAGCATACGATTATCCCAGACCGGATTGAAGCGGGGACCTATATGATCGTTGGTGCAGCGGCTGGAGAAGGGGTGCTGATTGACAATGTCATCCCCCATCACCTTGAGTCCCTAATAGCAAAACTGCGCGAAATGGGCGTTCAGATTGAAACGAACGACGACCAGGTATTTGTAGGGCGAGCTGAAAAAATGAAAGCAGTGGATATTAAAACACTTGTTTATCCTGGCTTTCCAACAGACCTTCAGCAGCCGCTGACTTCTCTGTTAACAGGTGCAGAAGGGACAAGCATGGTTACGGATACCATTTATAGTGCCCGTTTTAAGCATATTGATGAGCTGCGCAGAATGAATGCTAACATTAAAGTTGAAGGACGCTCGGCGATCATCAATGGGCCAATTCAGCTTCAGGGAGCTAAAGTTAAGGCGAGCGATTTGCGTGCAGGCGCAGCACTGGTAATTGCCGGCTTGATGGCTGAGGGAGTTACCGAAGTCACTGGCTTAGAGCATATCGACAGAGGCTATAGCCACCTTGTTGAAAAGCTGAATGGACTTGGTGCCACAATCTGGCGCGAAGAAATGAGCAAAGAAGAAATGGAACAAATGAAGAACGCATAGAGACACATCTTGGAATATGGACAGCTGACTGAATATTGCTTGGGCTAAAGCCTAAGTGACATCAGCAGACAAATATAAATTAAGGCGGGCTTTTGCGGTGCCGGCGGTAAAGAGCTGGTCCGCATTCGCCATGCTGCCAGCCTTAGAATCCGGGGAGGAAAAATCGATGGAAAGAAGTTTGTCAATGGAATTAGTTCGCGTAACGGAAGGTGCCGCTTTAGCATCAGCACGCTGGATGGGCCGCGGATTAAAAGATGAAGCGGATGATGCTGCTACTTCTGCAATGAGAGATGTATTCGATACTGTGCCAATGAAGGGAACAGTCGTTATCGGAGAGGGCGAAATGGATGAAGCGCCGATGCTTTATATCGGGGAAAAGCTTGGAACAGGCTATGGTCCGCGTGTGGATGTTGCTGTCGATCCGCTGGAAGGCACCAATATCGTAGCATCTGGGGGCTGGAATGCATTAGCTGTTCTTGCGGTAGCTGACCACGGAAACCTTCTGCATGCTCCGGATATGTACATGGACAAAATCGCAGTCGGTCCTGAAGCGGTTGGGCAAATTGATATTAACGCTTCTGTCTTGGATAATTTGAAAGCGGTCGCAAGAGCAAAAAACAAAGATATCCAGGATGTCGTGGCTACAGTGCTTAACCGTGAGCGACATGAACACATCATCAGCCAGCTTCGCGAAGCTGGCGCCAGAATTAAATTAATCAATGATGGGGACGTGGCTGGTGCCATAAATACCGCTTTTGATGAGACTGGCGTCGATATTCTGTTCGGATCTGGGGGAGCACCTGAAGGCGTTTTGGCAGCTGTTGCCCTTAAGTGCCTTGGCGGAGAAATTCAAGGAAAACTTCTTCCGCAAAATGATGCAGAGGCTGAGCGCTGCTTGAAGATGGGCCTCGATATTAACAAAGTCCTTCTTATGGAAGATCTGGTAAAAGGCGATGATGCCATTTTTGCTGCTACAGGCGTAACAGACGGAGAGCTTCTAAAAGGTGTACAGTTTAAAGGTTCATATGGTTCGACCCATTCGCTTGTCATGCGTGCCAAATCAGGTACGGTCCGCTTTGTTGAGGGACGCCATAGTCTAAAGAAAAAGCCAAATCTTGTTATTAAATAATTTTCATAAAAGATAGATAGAAAATGAGAGCTGGCCATCTGCGCCAGCCTGCTCATTTTCATTTCCTTCCTGCTATATTTTCCATATCAAATTTAATTATTGATTAATTTTCATATTAAGGGGTAAAATAGAGATTGTTTTTTAAACTGGCTCCTGCGCCTCCCCCGAGGATAAGGCAAGGTGCTTGCGCATTTGGAAGAAGAGGATGCCTCCAATATCAACTGAAAAAACGGACAATAAACCGTTCCATTCCTCGAAACCTTTAATTAAGAACATAATGATAGATTCTTCAGCTATTTTCAGTGCCTCAAGTCAAGTATCTTTCCCTTTCCTTTCATATAAAGTCCATTATTTGTACAGCTGCATATGGAGGAAATAATTGAAAATTTCAAAAGTGTGGTGTAAAAATGGGTTTAAACATTTCAAGTTTAGAAAATATGAAGCTGAAAGAGCTTTATGAACTTGCCCGTGAATATAAAGTTTCTTATTACAGCAAGTTATCGAAAAAAGAATTGATTTTTGCCATCCTGAAAGCAAGAGCAGAGCAGGAAGGCTACTTTTTCATGGAAGGTGTTCTGGAGATCATTCAGTCAGAAGGATTCGGCTTCCTTCGTCCAATCAACTATTCACCAAGCTCTGAGGATATTTATATTTCCGCTTCCCAGATTCGCCGTTTCGATTTGAGAAACGGAGATAAGGTTTCAGGAAAAGTCCGTCCTCCAAAAGAAAATGAGCGTTATTTCGGCCTTCTGCAGGTTGAAGCCGTAAATGGCGATGATCCGGAATCAGCAAAAGAGCGTGTTCACTTCCCTGGTCTGACTCCTTTATATCCAAACCGCCATATGAAACTGGAAACAGGTACAAGACAACTGTCTACAAGAATTATGGACCTGCTTGCACCTGTTGGATTCGGGCAGCGCGGTCTGATAGTCGCGCCGCCAAAAGCAGGTAAGACCATGCTTTTAAAGGAAATTGCCAATAGCATTACAACCAACCACCCGGAAGCGGAACTGATTGTGCTATTAATTGACGAGCGCCCGGAAGAGGTAACAGACATCGAGCGTTCAGTTGCAGGCGATGTGGTCAGCTCTACGTTTGATGAAGTGCCTGAAAACCACATTAAAGTGGCCGAGCTTGTTCTTGAACGCGCTATGCGCCTGGTTGAGCACAAGCGTGATGTTGTTATTTTGATGGACAGCATCACAAGACTGGCAAGAGCGTATAACCTGGTTATTCCTCCAAGCGGAAGAACACTTTCCGGAGGTATTGACCCGGCTGCATTCCACCGTCCGAAGCGTTTCTTCGGTGCAGCGCGTAACATTGAAGAGGGCGGAAGTTTAACAATTTTGGCAACTGCACTCGTTGACACAGGTTCACGCATGGATGACGTCATTTACGAAGAATTCAAGGGGACAGGCAATATGGAGCTGCACCTTGACCGCTCCTTGGCTGAAAGAAGAATCTTCCCGGCCATCGACATCCGCCGCTCCGGGACGCGTAAAGAAGAACTTCTTATCCAGAAAGATCATCTTGACAAGCTGTGGGCAATCCGCAAATCCATGTCCGATTCACCGGATTTTGCTGAAAAGCTGCTTCGCAAGCTAAGACAGACAAAATCGAACGAAGAGTTTTTTGCTAACTTGGCAGAAGAAATGAAGGCTAAGCGCTCGCAATAAGGCTTCATTTGGAAAATTCAGGATGCCGAATTCGCTTATTGCAAAAAATACTTTGACTTGTTATAATGATGACAGTGTGTTTTTGAAGTTTACGGCAATCATGATTGCCCGTAATATATAACTCTGTTTCGAATGATTCAGGGCGGAAGGAGATGAAAAGAATGAAATCAGGAATTCATCCTAACTATAAAAAAGCAATGGTGAAATGTGCTTGCGGTAACGAGTTCGAAACCGGTTCTGTTCAAGAAGAGATCCGCGTTGAAACTTGCTCTGAGTGCCATCCATTCTATACTGGACGTCAAAAATTCGCTGAAGCTGGCGGACGTGTTGACCGTTTCAATAAGAAATACGGCATTAAGTCAGAACAAAAATAATAAACAACAAAAACAGGCAAGTTAACTATCTTGCCTGTTTTTTATTGCGAAATTAGCCTTATTGTATATGAAGAACTGTTTTGAGTGGACCTTTTTTTGCTTTGAAAAAAGCTTGAGTATAATAAAATCAGCAGCTCGACCCTTTCTTCATAAAATAATGATAACAAGCCATTCTATTAGTTAGAACGAGGAAGGAGAGGCCGTTCATGTACGTTATGAATCATCACGGATGGGTGGAAGTCATTTGCGGCAGCATGTTCTCCGGCAAATCAGAAGAACTGATTCGCCGTGTGCGCAGAGCTCAATTCGCCAAACAGCAAATCGCTGTCTTTAAGCCGCAGATCGATAACCGATACAGTGATGAAGCTGTGGTTTCACATAATGGAACTTCGGTGATAGCTAGACCCATTTCCCAGTCTACCGATATTTTTAAATACATTACAGCTGACATTGATTTGATAGCGATTGATGAAGTGCAATTTTTTGATGATGAAATTGTAAAAGTCATACAGCACCTGGCTGACAGCGGGCATCGTGTCATCGCTGCCGGACTTGACCAGGACTTCCGCGGGGAGCCGTTTGGCCAAATGCCTGCCATCATGTCGATTGCAGAATTGGTTACAAAGCTTCAAGCCGTCTGTGCCGTCTGCGGTTCACCTGCAAGCCGTACACAGCGACTGATCAATGGAAAGCCGGCTTCATATGATGACCCGGTTATTTTAGTCGGCGCCTCAGAAGCATATGAACCGCGCTGCCGCCATCACCATGAAGTTCCAAAGTCGCCAAATGTTCTAGACAAACATAAAACAACTGAGTTTTTATCATAATTTTATACTAAACGCTCTCTCTGCCCTGGTATGTTCCGGGCAGTTTTTTTAATTTGGGGTTTTTATGGCGCAGAAAACGGAAGACGAAATAAAAATTTAGCTCATGAAGCCGAAAAACGAAAGGGAAGCCAGGAAAAGACCGCCATGTACGTTCAAGTCGCTAACTTTACTCCTTCACCACTCCAGCTCTGCCTTATATTGGACTGTACATTCCTCCTGATAGCGGACATGCTATAAAAAGGAGGTGCAGTAATGAAAAAACTTAGTGTTTTCCTTTTGATGCTCGCATTTATGGCTGGCTGTGCCAACAATCAGGCAACTGAGAGTGAGTATGACCATGAGACCCAGGATGGAGTTTCATTTATAAATAATAATCTGGACCGCACAGAGGACAATAATACATTGGACCGGACGATGAGCGGAGATCAGAACCCGAACTTTATTAATTTTGACGGCAAACGTCTGGATAATCAGGATGATATCGACCAGGCCCGAAAGGTGATTGCTGATCACAAGGGGTATCGCCCAGGAGCTGTTTGGATAAATGGTGAGGATATGTGGGTGACTGCATACCGGCAAGGCAATATGACCCACCAGGAAAAAATGGATTCACAGGCTCAATTGCATAAAGATCTCATTAAAGCTCTTCCGGCTTATCACATTGAAGTAAAGGTTCAGGAAGACCGTACGTAAAAAAGGCCCTGCCTACCCAGGGCCTTTTTTTACGCAGCCTTTCTTTTTAAACTGACTTTGTTTGAAGTTACATAACTGTGCAGCACCATACCAGTAATCACAAGTGCCATCCCTGTCAAAGAGATTCCAGATGGCAGCCGGCTTGACAGCAGCAGTACTTCGCCAAGAACAGCAAAAAGGACCTCGAGGGATTGGGTTGCTTCCACCGTCCCTAGTTTTTGCATATTGCCGCGGACAAGGTCAGTAGCTGCAAAGAAAAGTACCGTGGCAAAGACGCCGGAAAATAGGGCGACTAAAGCGGACTGAGTGACCTGGCCAAAGCTGGGAGCACCTTTTGTAGCCAGGGCAGCTGCAGAAAGGATAATCCAGAGCGGAAGACTGGCAATCGTCATCCCGAGGACACGCTGATAGGCATCCAGCCGATTTTCGCACACATCCATCATTTTGCGGTTGCCTAACGGATAGGCGAAAGATGCGATAACCAAAGGAATGATCACAAGCATCGTTTCCCGCCATGAAATGGAGGATGCGTGCTCCACTTGCATGACAGCAACTCCAAGAAGAATAATCAAGCTCATCATCAGACCGCGAAAAGGAATTTTTCCTCTGACCTTTGCTAGTCCATTTCCAGTCTGATATGTAACGAAAAATAGCGGTGCAAGCAGGGAGCCTGAGATTATCGTAATCTGCCAGGTCCCGGCAATCAGCCAGCCGGGTCCATAGGCTGCTGCAAAGCATAATGGGGCATAAAATAACCCGAAGCCGACAAAGCTCCATAACAGCCATTGCCCGGGAGCCTTTTTCATTTCATTAAATAATGGCCGTAAATTCCCTCTGAATACCACAATGGCACCCAAGAGGGGAATCATGAAAAAATAGCGGAGCGATGCACTCCATAGCCAGCTCCCGCCATCCATTTCCATTGCCCGGTTCAAAACAAATGTAAAAGCAAAAAAGAAGGCGGAGCAAACGCCTAATAGAATAGCCTTCATGCGAGTTCACCTCATTTCCCTGTTAAAAGCCCGCCAAGGCTCAGCCAGTTTTCCTCCACTAGTCTGGATGCCAGCTGCTCCTGGCCTTGCCGGCTCGCTTCCATAATTTTTTTGTGCTGTTCAACAGACTTCAGCCCATTCATAGATCCGAATTGAGCAATTTCCAGACGCTGAATTTTGGGCATAATTCTCTTTAATGCTGAGATAATTTCGGGATTATTTGCAGCAGAAAGATAAACCTCGTGGAAGGCTTCATCTGCTTTTACTGCACTAAGAATATCCTGTTTTTCCATGGCAGCCGCAAGCTTCTTATTGGCAGCCGCAAGCCTTTCAAAATCACTTGGCACTAAGCAGGGAACGCCAAGCCTGGCACCTAAAGCATGCAGGGAAGCTGCCACAGGAAAGGCGTGGCTGGCACCTTCTTCATTCAGAGGGGTGACTCGGGTAGATGATCCGGGCGTCGATACAACGAGCCCTTCATCTTCCAGCCGCTTTAAGGCTTCCCTGACAGGAGTGCGGCTGATCCCAAAATCTTCTGCCAGTTCCTTGTCATGAAGGCGCGAACCAGGTTCAAAATCAAGCTGGATAATATTTTTCTTAAGTGTTTCGTATACTTCATCTCTAAGGGACAAACGTTTGATGGGTGTAATGTTTTTGTTTTTCATAAAACCAATATATCGGATATTACAAAAACCCGCAATGATTTTTCAGAAAATTTATTAACAGGGAAGAAGTCATCCTTATTCCCGAATGGTTTTGACTGCAACAATCACCTATACTATAATTAGAATGTTATGGAGTTGCGCTTTAAATAAAATGAAACTATACCCCGCTGGGACAATATCCGGCGGTTAATTGGATAAAAAATTGAGGTGAATGGCTGTGTTTGATCGTCTTCAATCTGTCGAGGACCGTTATGAAAGATTAAATGAGCTTTTGAGCGATCCGGAAATTGTCAATGATCCGAAAAAGCTTCGCGAATATTCAAAAGAACAGTCTGGTATTCAGGAAACTGTTGACACTTACCGCGAATATAAAGAAGTAAAAGAGCAGTATCAGGATGCGCGTGCCATGCTTGAAGAGAAGCTTGATGCCGAAATGCGCGAAATGGTCAAAGAAGAATTGGCTGAGCTTGAGGAAAGAAAAGAGGATCTGGAAGCACGTCTGAAAATCCTCCTTATTCCTAAAGATCCTAATGATGATAAAAACGTTATTATGGAAATCCGAGGTGCAGCCGGCGGTGATGAAGCTGCATTATTTGCAGGTGACTTATACCGCATGTACAGCCGCTATGCCGAGACGCAGGGCTGGAAGATCGATGTCATTGAGGTAAGCTCTACGGGCGTTGGCGGCTATAAGGAAATCATCTTTATGATCAACGGAAATGGCGCTTATTCCAAGCTTAAGTTTGAAAATGGCGCACACCGTGTTCAGCGTGTACCGGAAACTGAATCCGGCGGTCGCATCCACACTTCAACTGCAACAGTTGCGGTTCTTCCTGAAGCAGAAGAAGTGGAAATTGACATTCATGAAAAAGATATCCGTGTGGATACATTTGCATCAAGCGGACCGGGCGGACAGAGTGTTAACACGACGATGTCAGCTGTTCGTCTAACTCACTTGCCGACAGGTACGGTTGTATCCTGCCAGGATGAAAAATCACAGATCAAAAATAAAGAAAAAGCGATGAAGGTTCTTCGTGCACGTGTTTATGATAAATTCCAGCAGGAAGCACAGGCGGAGTATGACCAGCAGCGAAAATCAGCAGTTGGTACAGGAGACCGCTCTGAGCGTATCCGTACGTACAACTTTCCGCAAAACCGTGTAACGGATCACCGTATCGGCCTGACGATCCAAAAGCTTGATCAAATCCTTCAAGGCAAGCTCGATGAGGTTATTGACTCGCTTATCGTTGAAGAGCAATCTGCGAAGCTGGACAGTGCATCAAATGAGTAATCCAACTATGAAAGTATATGAAGCCCTCAACTGGGCTTCTTCTTTTTTGATAGAGTCAAACCGCGATGAGAATTCAGGTGAGCTGTTATTGCAGCATATTATGAAGATGGGCAGGGCCAGCTTTTTGGCTAATTTACGCGAAGACTTGAATCCGGAAGTGCTGGAGGAGTTCAAGAAGGCGGTGCACGCACACGCAGCGGGCCAGCCTGTTCAATATATCATCGGCTTTGAAGAATTCTACGGGCGCACCTTCCAGGTGAATGAAGATGTTCTTATTCCAAGGCCAGAAACGGAAGAACTGGTTTATAACGCTCTGAAGAAGATAAATAAGCTGTTCGGCTCTATGAATGGACTTGAAATGGCAGACATCGGCACAGGCAGCGGGGCGATTGCTGTTACGATGAAGCTTGAGAAACCGGAATTAAATGTCACGGCTACAGATATCTACGGGCCAACCCTTGAACTGGCTGAGAAAAATGCAGAACAGAATGGCGCGGAAATCGATTTTATTCAGGGAGACCTTCTCGAGCCCCTTATTTCAAAAGGGAAGAAATTTGATATCATTCTATCCAATCCTCCATATATACCGGAAAGGGATATCGAGTGGATGTCAGATATAGTCACCGAGCACGAACCGCACCGTGCACTCTTTGCGGGTGAAGACGGACTGGATTTATACAGGCGCTTCATGGAAGAACTGCCAGCTGTCATCAAAGACCATGCCATCATCGGCTTCGAGGTGGGTGCCGGCCAAAGTGAAGCAGTATTTGCACTCCTAAAGCAGACTTTCCCGCAGGCAAATGTGGAAACAGTCTATGATATTAACGGCAAAGACCGGATGGTTTTTGCGGAAATAGAGTAACACAGCCGCCGTCATGGCGGTTTTTTATTAGGTAAGAAGCACTGCATCAGAATACTATAAAAAAATTTAATTTTAATAGTTTAAGATTCTGGCATCCTGTCCACACTGTGGATAGTGAAGGGATGGTGCCGGAAATGATGAATACAAAAACGATTGTGAAATTATATGTACTGATTTTATCCTTAGGAACCATTTTAAGTTTATATATACCCCAAACAGAAGTGACGGCTGATGAACCGATGGTAATACCAAACGAGGCAATCAGGCTGCGCATTCTGGCTAACAGCGATAATGAAGAAGACCAGGCGATTAAAAGGAAAGTAAGGGACGCAATAAATGCAGAGATCACGGAGTGGGTGGCGGAATTAACTTCAATCGAAGATGCCCGTGAACTGATCCAGTCCAGATTGCCTGAGATTCAAAAGATTGCGGAAGAAGTGGTAGCTGATGAAGGATCTGATCAGAAAGTAAATGCCGACTTTGGAAAAGTCAGCTTCCCGACGAAATTATACGGTCAGTTTTTATACCCGGCAGGCGAATACGAAGCGATTCTAATCACTCTTGGTGAAGGAGAAGGAGCCAACTGGTGGTGTGTGCTTTTCCCTCCTCTTTGCTTCCTTGATTTCTCAAATGGTGTGGCTGTAAGCGAAGGCTTTGAAGAAGGAGAAAAGAAGGGGGAAGTAAAAGCAGAAGAACTCGCTGCTGATACAGATTCCAAAAAAGAAACAGCCCCTGTTTATACAGAAGAAGATGAAGAACCAGTGGAAGTAAAATTCTTTTTAGCTGAAATATGGGAGAAAATTTTCGGTTAGACCTTGCGGCAGAGCAAGGTTTTTCTTTTTTAGAATCATTATAAAACCTGGAAATCAAATTACATTTAAGACAAGTGTTTAACATCTTCTTTTCATGCGTTTGATTCTACTAAAAACGGATATTTAAAGTAGTGTAACAACAAAACATAAACAAAAAGGAGATGAAAGATAATGGCTAAAAACAACAATAATAACAACGATAAAATGTCTCGTGAGGAAAGAGGGCGCATGGGCGGAGAAGCAACAAGCCGCAACCATGATAAGGACTTCTATCAGGAAATAGGCCAAAAGGGCGGAGAAGCAACAAGCGAGAACCATGACAAGGACTTCTATCAGGAAATAGGCCAAAAAGGCGGAGAAGCGACAGCGGAAAATCATGATAGTGAATTCTATCAGGAGATTGGCCAAAAAGGCGGAGAAGCAACAGCTGAAAATCATGACAAGGACTTCTATCAGGAAATTGGACGCAAAGGCGGAGAAGCAACAAGTGAAAACCATGACCGCGATTTCTATGAAGAAATTGGAAGAAAAGGCGGCAACTCGAACGACTAAACCTGCCGCAGAAAAATTGCATATGATAGTAATATAAACACGGCAGCAGATTCAGACAGCTGCCGTGTTTTATTGTTTAAATTACATTCGAGAGATTTTATTTATAAATAAGTATGAATTATTGTACGCCGATAACTGTCTAGCGCAAGCGGCCTACCCCCCACGAGGTGTCGGGGGCGGGAAAGGGGCTTCCGCTTTTCTAAAAATCTAGTTCTACTTTTTCTATTTTTTCATATTCATAGAGTGACAATAAGAAAATGGGGTGAAGAAATGGAGACAGGTGTAGTGAGATGTGCTGATGCTTCAGATGTGGAGAATCTGGCATCTTTTCTGGAATCGGCAAACTTAAGTACGGATGGAATAAGGGAAGCAATCGAATATTTTTTGATTATGGAGAGTGATTCCGGGGATATTAAGGCTACCCTGGGAATTGAGCCCCATGGAAAAATTGGTCTTTTGAGATCGCTTGTGATGACAGCAACAGCATCTGAAAAAGATCTATTTATTTTGTTTGAGCAAATATTATTGCTGGCAAGGGATCGAGGCATGGAGTCCTTATATCTTGCATCAAATAAAAGAAACTCGTTGGCATTTTTCAGCCTGCTTGGCTTTAAACAGGAAGAAACAGCGCATTTGCCGGAAGCCTTATTCGAGTCGGAGCATGTTAAGCACATCATGACTGTGGATAACTCTTTCTTTTTGAAATTATCCATGTGAATTGTGGGTATCTTGCTAAAGTTATACACAATTCTCTCTTATTTATACACAATTTGTGGATAAGACTTGAGTTATCCAGCTTCTTCTACTATACTTTCCAAAGGAATGTTCAAAAAAATGTCGAAAACATAGGAATTTTGACAGCAAAAAAACATTTTTTGTGAAGGTGGATAACGATGATTACAAAAAGATGGTCGGTGGATAACAGTGTGGATAAAGAAGATAGTTATTCACAGTTTTCACAAGCTGCCGATCTGTTAAAAAATAATGAAGTGGTCGCTTTTCCCACAGAAACCGTTTATGGATTAGGCGGGAATGCGGAAAATGATGAAGCCGTCAGAAAAATATTTGAGGCAAAAGGGCGTCCGAGTGATAACCCCCTGATTATTCATATTGCTGACAAAGGCCAGCTTGATGCCTTTGTAACCGAAATTCCGCAAAATGCGCAGGCGCTCATGGATCGATTTTGGCCGGGACCGCTAACACTCATTTTTAATCTGAAGGAAGGTGTTCTTTCCCATTATGCAACGGCAGATTTATCCACAGTTGCTGTGAGAATGCCTGATCATCCAGTAGCCCTGGCGCTGCTAAATAAAACAGGATTGCCAATTGCAGCTCCAAGTGCGAATCGCTCCGGAAGGCCAAGTCCGACAACAGCTGACCATGTTTGGGAAGACTTGAATGGAAGAATAGCAGGATTAGTGGACGGAGGTCCGACAGGCGTTGGCGTGGAATCCACCGTAGTGGATTGTACAGGTGATGTGCCTGTCATCTTACGGCCGGGCGGCATTACGAGAGAACAGCTTGAAGAGGCAGTAGGCGAGATCAGAGTGGACCCTGCATTAGCGGATGAAAGCCAGGCGCCAAAATCTCCCGGCATGAAATACCGTCACTATGCGCCGGATGCTCCGCTTTATCTAGTAGAAGGAACAAAAGAAGACATCCAGCATTTTGTTGAGGATAAAAAGAAGGAAGGACTTTCTGTGGGGGTTCTGACAACATCAGAAAACCTGGAATTTTATCGCGCTGATTTTATCTATGCCTGCGGACAGCGGGATAAGCTTGAAACAGTGGCCAGCTCGCTCTATGAAGCATTAAGATACTTTAACACAACCGATGCTGACATTATTTTTTGTGAGATGTTCCCGGGTGAAGGCGTCGGGCATGCAATCATGAACCGCCTCATGAAAGCAGCAGGACACAGGGTCATTAGCAGATAGATCAAGAAACCGTTTCGTCATGAGGCGGTTTTTTGTTTTGGAAAACGATTGGCATTCTAAAACCTTCTGGACGTGCATATGCTGAATTAGCAAGTCCAAGGAGGCGGAAATATGTCTGCAATGATCGGGGAAATTTTAACACTGGCTCTAATGGCATTCGCATTGGGGATGGATGCCTTTTCGGTAGGTCTTGGCATGGGGATGTACAAACTCCGCCTCAGACAAATAGCAAAAATCGGCATCACCATTGGACTTTTCCATGTATGGATGCCTTTATTGGGAATGATAGCAGGCCGATTTCTATCAAATACATTCGGAGCCATTGCCGGTTATGCAGGCGGGGGATTGCTCCTTTTATTAGGTGTGCAGATGATTTGGTCAAGCTTCAGGGATGATGAAGACAGCTTAATCACCCCAGTGGGCTTAGGGCTGCTGATTTTTGCCTTGAGTGTCAGCCTTGATAGTTTTTCAGTTGGCCTCAGCCTCGGAATCTACGGTGCCAAGACATTGCTTGTGCTTGTGTTCTTCGGAGCGGGGGCGACCATCCTTACATGGGCTGGCCTCCTCACCGGCAGGAAAGTCCAAAGCTGGATCGGCTCCTACAGTGAGGCGCTCGGCGGTGCCATCCTCTTTGCTTTTGGGGTAAAACTCTTATTTTTATAGACTTGATCCTGTGTTTAAATGTTAATATTTTGTGAAAAACGAAAAGGGGGCGGGTCGCCCTTTTTCTTTTTTTGTAAGGGAGCTATAGGTGTTGTGGGAAATTTGTCTTATAATGTAAGAAAAGTACAAACCAAAATATTGGATAAAGTTTTATGGTTATAGACCGATATATAAGGAGGGAGTATCTCTGTGACAAAAATATTATTTGTATGTACAGGAAATACTTGCAGAAGCCCGATGGCAGAAGCCATTTTAAAAAGCAAATCGCTCCCGGGTGTAGAAGTGAAATCGGCTGGAGTCTTTGCAGCAAATGGCAGCGAGGCGTCCGCGCATACAAAAAGTGTACTGGAGGAGCATGGGATTCCGCTGCAGCATCAATCCTCCAGTATGAGTGAAGAGCTAATTGACTGGGCGACCTATATTTTAACAATGACGGCCGGCCACAAAAATACCGTTCTGTCCATGTTTCCTGACACGGAGGGCAAAACCTTCACACTAAAAGAGTTTGCCGGAGCCGGGGGAGATATTATCGATCCATATGGGGGGCCGGTTGAGATATATAGAAATACATTCAAAGATCTGACAGAAGCGATTGAACAAATTTTAGATCGCGTAAAGAGACCAGATTAATCAGGGGGACAACATAATGGGGGAGAAAAAGGGCTATAAGTTTGGCCTTAGGAAAAAGCTCGTATTATTTATCACGTCGCTGGCCATCATTACATACACCACAAGTGCTATATTTCTTTACTTTTTATTTCCTGGCATTGAAGAAATGCTTCCATTTGGAGAGGCTGTTTTTACTATTTTAACCTTAGGAATGGGCATTTTTTGGTCAGGTGTTCTTGCTTTTTTTGCTGCAGGTTTCATTATCAAACCTTTACAGAAACTTGAAAAAACGGCACTCATGGCTGCCAATGGCGATATCGGCCAGGACGCCGAGCTTTCCAAGTCGGATGATGAAATCCGTTCATTAGGCATTGCATTCAATCATATGCTTTTCAATTTAAGGGATATGGTCCATAAAATTGACGAGAACTTTAAAGAAACGAATGAAAAGGTTATTGCGATGTCTTCCGAGTCTTCAGCAGCTGCTGAGCAGGCAGATGCGATTGCCAGAACCATTAGCGAAATTTCCCATGGAGCAGATAGTTCTGCGGTTTCCATTCAAACAACAGCTGAATCAATGGAGGATGTCCTGCGAATTGCTCAGGAGGTCCAGGATACAGCAAAAACATCACAAAATGTTTCCGGCGAAATGGTTCAGGACTTGATGGAATCAAAAAAAGTGATCCATTCACTTATTTCAGGTATAGAAAAACTGGCCCACGATAATGAGGAATCACTGCAGACAGTGAAGCGCCTTGAACAAAATGCCGTGAAAGTGGAGCAGATTATTCAGCTTGTCGGTGATATTGCAGCGCAGACCAACCTTCTTGCTTTAAATGCTTCCATTGAAGCAGCCCGTGCGGGGGACCATGGCAAAGGGTTCGCCGTAGTCGCTGAAGAAGTGCGTAAGCTTGCAGATGAAAGTGCACAGGCAGTGCAGGGCATCTCAGAATTGATAAAAAACATTCAGGAAGAGGTCCGCAATGTTGTCACGCAAATCTCTTATCAAGTGGAGACTGCTAATAATGAAGTGAAGAAAGGGACGAAAACAAACGAAGTGATTGAGGAAATGGCGAAAGTGGTCAATGAAATGGCTGCATCTGTGTCTGCCATTACAGGCTTGGTTGATAACCAGATGGAGGGAATACAGCTTACATCCACACAATCCCAGGAAGTTGCGGCAATTGCTGAAGAAACATCAGCAGGCGCACAGGAGGTTTCAGCAGCTACTCAGCAGCAGACTGCTGTGATTGGAAATGTAGAAAGACTGGCCATCGAGCTTAAAGAACAAGCAGAAAAATTAAATAGCACAATTACTAAATTTAAACTTTAAGGGAGCCCAAATGCAGCTCCCTTTCTTTATATTTTCAATGTTTTGTGTCAAAATAAAAGCATAAAGTTAAAATTAAGCGGGCTTGAAACAGGAGGGTTCATAATGAAAATTGCAATTGCATCAGACCACGGCGGACTTAATCTCCGCGAAGAAATCAAAAGCCTAATGGATGAAATGAACATTGAGTATGAGGATTTCGGCTGTGAATGCGAAACTTCAGTAGATTATCCGGATTATGCGTTGCCTGTTGCTGAAAAGGTAGCGGGTGGGGAATTCGATAAAGGTATTCTGATCTGCGGGACGGGAATTGGCATGAGCATCTCTGCCAACAAAGTGAAGGGAATCCGCTGTGCGCTTGTGCATGATGTATTCAGTGCCAAAGCTACCCGTGAACATAATGACAGCAACATCCTCGCTATGGGTGAACGAGTGATTGGCCCTGGCCTGGCCCGTGAAATTGCAAAAGTATGGCTTTCAACGGAATTTGAGGGCGGCCGACATGAAAACCGTGTAGGAAAGATTACTGCTTACGAAACGAAGTAAATCTTCCGAAAGGGTGAGCATTTTGATTGAACAATGGAAAAAAGAACTGGAGACAATCATTTGTGAATTTTGCGAACAAGTTCCTCTAAGTGAAAAGCATATTCTTGTAGTGGGCTGCAGCACCAGTGAAGTAGCCGGGAAAAGAATCGGCACAGCCGGAACAGAACAAGTAGCTGAAATGATTTTTGAACGTCTGGACAAGCTCCGCAAGGATACGGGGGCAGCTCTCGCCTTTCAATGCTGCGAACATTTGAACAGGGCACTCGTGGTTGAGAGGGCTGTTGCTGAGGCAAAAAGCCTGGATGAAGTGACCGTCGTCCCTCACCGCACGGCCGGCGGCGCGATGGCTGCATATGCCTATGAACAATTCAAAGATCCCGTCATGGTGGAATTTATCAAGGCAGATGCCGGAATTGATATCGGCGACACACTGATCGGCATGCATCTGAAGCATGTAGCCGTTCCGATCAGGACCTCACAAAAATCAGTCGGCGAGGCCCACGTCACCATGGCCAAAACAAGGCCGAAGCTAATCGGCGGGGCACGGGCGATCTATGATCGAAACTCTGATAATGCATCGTGCAGGTAATGAAAGGTCAAGTAAAGCGAATCTGTTTTGAAGAAAAAACTTAGATAATAACCTGTTAATTAGCTGTCCCAATTGCCTAGCGATTGGGGCTTAATTTATTCCTTTTAAATACTCAATTTCTTGTCCAGTTTCGCCACACCAGCCACCTATTCGGACAGGAAAAGCGGAAATCCAAGAGAACCAGTCCGAATCACTCATGCTATCATACTAATTTATAGTGACAGGCGCCTACCACACTTTAATTAAAAATGGTTTAGGTGCCTGCCACTTTTTTTATGGAACGTGTAACATTCAGGAAGGAAGAACGTGTATATAGTGCAGCTTTTATGGAGAATGGGGGGAGAGACCGTTGAAGGAGAGCAGGCGGGATAGGCTGGATGATTTATACCGGCATTATGCCAGACCGCTTTATTATTATTTATATAAGATGTCCGGCTCCAAAGAAACAGCGGAAGATTTAACTCAGGAAACATTCATTAAGGCAACGGTTTCTCTCTCTTTCTATAAGCAGGAAGATGTAAGGGCATGGCTATTCAAAGTGGCAAGGAACGCCTATTTGGATGAATGGCGGAAACGGCAGAGGAGAAATAAGATTCCTTTTGCCGGCTATTTATTTTCCAGAGATGAAATGATAAGTCCATATGGACTGCCGGAAGATGAAGCATTAAATAAAGAATCGAAGGAAAAAGTGGCAGATCTTATGAGCTGCCTGCCGGAACAGTATCGGTCCATCCTATATTTAAGAGAATTTGAGTCTTTTAGCTATAGTGAGATCCAGGAGGCGCTGGATCTTTCGGAAAATCAAGTAAAGGTGACACTGCATCGGGCCCGGAAAAAGCTTGCACAGCTCGCCGATGAACAATGGAGGGAAAAACATGACTGACTGGAACAAAGACCGCGAAAATAAAATCATGGCCAGATACCGATTTACCTTAACATTCAGAGTAATGAGGATCATCGCTGCCTGTCTGCTTTTGTTCTGGGTTTATATGATGGCCGCCAATATATTATCCGATGCCGCCAATAGTGAAAAGAAGCATGTATTTTACAGCAAGGTAGCACTTGATTGGAAGCATCCCAATCTATATGAGGATTTTGGCGGTTTTGTTAATAAAGAACTAACTCCCTTTCTGACACAGAAAATATCCTACCCGATTTCCCGCCAGATTGGCCGTGATTCTCAAACCATCGGAGAGGTTCACATTGAGAAAAGAATGCTAAATTCGTATTCAACCTTAAAAATCCAGAAATATGAGCCGCAAAACGAAAACATTTACCGTTTCTCCCTGCCTCAAAATCCGAATAGCGGAAAAAGGCTATCAGCTGAAGGGAAACCTGGTGTCTGGGCTTCACTTGAAAAAATACACGAGGGGACCGTGGCGGAAATGGCGTTTTCCACACAGTCATTTATGGAACCCGAAGAGCTTCTGAACCTGTTAAAGCCCTATGATCTGGAAGTCCTTTGGATGCCGCTCTATACAGGGGAACTGAAGGAATTTCAGACGGGGTATGGCAGTGGAGGCAACTCAATTGAATTAACATCCATTTATGGTCTGACTGGGGGAAGGGAAGCAGGAGAAGATTATATGTCAGAGTCGAAATTGGCCCTTAATGAGGAATTTATGAACGAAAATAAAAAGTTGATGCTGAAACAGATGGAAACCCTGTTAAAAAATGAATCTCAAAGCTATTATGAAAACTTTTTAGGGCTAGATCATCTGAAAGAACGTCATCAATATCTGCAAAAAAATGGCTTCACTGTCTATGGAGCAGTCGTTACCGGTCCGGTAAAAGAACTATTAAAGCTAAAAGAAGAAAAGCAAATACGTGCTCCATACCTTGGCGAAGTGGATTATTGGAACTGGGAATAAAAGGATGGCGACGGCACCTATACCACTTCATCAAACTCGGATAGGTGCCTGTCCCTTTTTCGGAAAACATGCTAAAATATAAAAGAATTTTCACAAAAAGATCGATACATAAAAATGGAGAGCCTTCACAAAGCTTTCCTTAATTAAAAGTGTGTTGGAGAAAAGGGAGGATTCTTATGAAGCATTTAGCACAGCAGGATGAGCAGGTTTTCAAGTCAATTCAGGAAGAATTAGGACGCCAGAGATCAAAGATTGAATTAATCGCTTCTGAAAACTTTGTCAGTGAAGCGGTAATGGAAGCACAGGGTTCTGTTTTAACAAACAAGTATGCTGAAGGCTATCCAGGCCGACGCTATTATGGCGGGTGTGAACATGTAGATGTGGTCGAAGATTTAGCACGTGACCGTGCGAAAGAAATTTTCGGAGCAGAGCATGTGAATGTGCAGCCGCACTCAGGCGCACAGGCAAATATGGCTGTATACTTCACTGTCCTGGAGCAGGGAGATACAGTTCTTGGCATGAATCTATCACATGGCGGACATTTAACTCATGGCAGCCCTGTTAACTTCAGCGGCGTGCAGTACAATTTCGTCGAATATGGGGTGGATAAAGAAACACATCGCATCAATTATGATGATGTGCTTGAAAAGGCCCGTCAGCATAAACCGAAACTAATTGTAGCGGGTGCAAGTGCCTATCCGCGTGAAATTGACTTCAAACGTTTCCGTGAAATTGCCGATGAAGTCGGTGCTATGCTGATGGTTGATATGGCTCATATTGCAGGCCTTGTAGCTGCTGGGCTTCATCAGAATCCGGTTCCGTTCGCGGACTTTGTTACAACTACTACGCACAAGACATTGCGCGGACCGCGCGGCGGCATGATTCTCTGCAAAGAAGAATATGCGAAGAAAATTGATAAATCCATTTTCCCTGGAATCCAGGGCGGTCCTTTAATGCACGTTATTGCGGCAAAAGCGGTTGCCTTCGGCGAAGCGCTTCAGGAAGAATTCAAAACATATGCAGGCAATATTATTTCTAATGCCAAAAAGCTGGCTGAAGCATTGCAGGCTGAAGGAATTGACCTTGTATCTGCAGGCACAGACAACCACTTGCTGTTAGTTGACCTCCGTTCCCTTGGCTTAACGGGGAAAGTTGCTGAGAAAGTACTTGATGAGGTCGGCATTACAGTCAACAAAAATACAATTCCTTTCGATCCGGAAAGCCCATTCGTGACAAGCGGTATCCGTATCGGTACAGCAGCCGTTACCTCCCGCGGATTTGGCGATAAAGAAATGCAGGAAATTGCATCCATTATTGCCTTCACACTAAAAAATCATGAAGATGAAGGGAAGCTTCAAGAAGCGGCTCAGCGCGTCGAAGCCTTAACAGGCAGCTTCACTTTATACCCTGAATATTAATCAATCAGCCGGTCTCAGCAAGAGGCCGGCTTTTTCCATGCAAAAATGACTTTTCTTTTACAAAAGCGAATCATAGTTGCCGATGGAATCGTTTTTCTGTAAAATTAGACGAAGTGTGGTTCGACTAATTCTGCATATTGAAAAGGAGAGATACTCATGGCAAAGGTTTACGTTTTTGACCATCCATTAATTCAGCATAAGCTTACATACATTCGTGAAAAAAGTACGGGAACCAAGGAATTCCGCGAGCTTGTTGACGAAGTGGCAACATTGATGGCATTCGAAATCACTCGTGATATGCCTTTAGAAGAAATAGAAATTGAAACACCTGTCAGCACGATGAAATCCAATGTATTGGCAGGTAAAAAGCTTGGAATCATTCCAATTCTGCGTGCGGGAATCGGAATGGTAGACGGCATCCTAAAACTTATCCCAGCTGCAAAAGTGGGCCATATCGGTCTATACCGTGACCCGGAAACACTGCAGCCGGTGGAATACTATGTTAAGCTTCCCAGTGATGTGGAAGAAAGAGATTTCATCGTGGTTGACCCAATGCTTGCAACTGGCGGTTCCGCAATTGAAGCCATCCATTCTCTTAAAAAACGCGGAGGCAAAAACATTAAATTCATGTGCCTGATTGCTGCTCCTGAAGGGGTAGAAGCTGTACAGGAAGCTCACCCTGATGTTGACATCTATATCGCAGCATTGGACGAAAAATTGAACGAAAAAGGCTATATTGTTCCTGGTCTCGGCGATGCAGGCGACCGTTTATTCGGAACGAAATAATCTCAGCAGCAGCGAAGGGACAAAAAGATTGAAAATATCATTTAAAAAAGGAAGGTGCTCCGAATGAATGGTCCAATTAAAGTGATGACGATTTTCGGAACAAGGCCGGAAGCTATTAAAATGGCACCCCTTGTTCTTGAATTGGAAAAACGCCCTGATCAGTTTGAATCGATTGTCACCGTTACGGCACAGCATCGCGAAATGCTAGATCAGGTATTAAACATTTTTCAGGTCACACCTGATTATGACCTGAATATCATGAAAGACCGCCAGACCTTGGTGGATGTGACAACACGCGGACTTGAAGGCCTTGATAAGATCATGAAGGAAGTAAAGCCGGATATCGTGCTTGTTCATGGAGATACTACTACAACGTTTATTTCCAGCCTTGCCGCATTCTATAACCAGATTGTAGTCGGCCATGTGGAAGCGGGATTGCGCACATGGAATAAATACTCTCCATTCCCTGAGGAAATGAACCGCCAGCTTACAGGCGTAATGGCAGATCTTCATTTCTCGCCAACATCAAAGTCAGCGGAAAACCTCTTAAATGAAAATAAAAAGAACGACAGTATTTTCATTACTGGAAACACGGCAATTGATGCGCTTAAAACAACTGTTAAAGACACGTATCACCATGAAGTCCTTGAGAAAATTGGAAATGACCGCCTTGTGCTTCTGACTGCACACCGCCGTGAAAACCTGGGAGAGCCGATGAGGAACATGTTCAAAGCTATTAAAAGGCTCGTAGAAGAACAGAAAGATATACAAGTCGTATATCCAGTTCATCTGAATCCGGCTGTACGGGAAATTGCGTCAGAGATCCTCGGCAGCGATAGCCGTATTCATCTGATTGAACCGCTTGACGTCATTGATTTCCATAACTTTGCTTCAAGAGCTCATTTGATTTTGACAGATTCGGGTGGAGTTCAGGAAGAAGCGCCATCCCTTGGTGTACCTGTACTTGTCCTTCGAGATACAACGGAAAGGCCTGAAGGTATTGAAGCAGGCACCCTTAAGCTTGCCGGCATTGAGGAACAGCCAATTTACGAACTGGCAACTGAACTTCTGACTGACCAGGCAGCTTTTGAAAGAATGGCGAAAGCCGTAAATCCATATGGAGACGGTAATGCCTCCAGCAGAATTTGCGAAGCGATCCGCTATTATTTTCAACAGACGAATGATCGTCCAGAAGAATATAAACCGCAAAACTAAAAAAATGCACCTCTCTTAAAAGGAGGTGCATTTTTTTGTTCTTTTCAGAAAGGGGAGGGGAAAAGTGTGTTTGAAAACTAGAAATAACATGGTTGATATGTTGGTGGTTGGGTGGTTGATAAATAGTATAGGGGATTTATGTAATATCAATCAATATTTATGTTAAAAGTCTCTTTCCCCGCAAAGCTAGAAAAGTTATGATAGAGTATAGGAGAAATGGAAGTTGAATTCATACTGAAATAGTAAGCGGTTAACATGTTGATGGTTGGATGGTTGCCTGAATAATGTTGATATATTAGTTGTTTTAAGTTTTTTAATGTGATTAATTGACCTGGTCATGGTTGGAAAAATGGCGGCTGAAATGGCTTCATTGATGGGGAACTCACCGCAAAAATATCGATGGTGGTTTAGTTGGCGGTTAGGTGGTTGGTCATGGGTAATGCCCAGCAGCGGCTGGGTGAATCGGCAAGATACCAAGAAAGGTGCTGAGGACGTTGGCAAATCAGTATTTGACAATGAAGGAGCTTAAAGAGGCACTTCCGGACATACCTGAGAATAGCTTGAAGCGTTATTTGCAGGAGCATGCAGAGTACATAAATTATCGGAAAGAGCACAACCGCTATAAAATCCAGGTTTCCGAAATCGAAAAGCTTAAATTCATCAGAAAATTGTATTCAGATGGGTTAAAGAAAGAGGAAGTCACAGCAAAGCTTGAGGATGCAGGCATCCCGGTGATCATTACAGTGGAGGATGACGAAGAAAGCAGCACCACCTCACTGGTGAATGTGAATTCTGAACTAACAGATATGAAAAAGCTGGTCAGCTTTCTCGTTCAGCAAAATGAACAGTCCCGCCTTACCCAGAATAAAATCAGAGAGCAAAACAAGCAGCTGATTCATGAGGTGCATGAGCTCAAACTTACAATTGAAGATTTAAGAAATGCCCATGCACAAGGCTATGAAAAAGAGAGCGAAAAAGTCACTTCCCTCTATGAAAAACTGATGGCGACACAAAAGTCTGTAGAAGAAGTAGCCGGTGCATTAGAGGCTGAAAAAAGCAAAAGCATCTGGCAGAAGATATTTGGAAAGTAAAGGTATGCCCCAAATTGCAAGATTTACGTTTAGACTGCTGTCTTCAGGGTATTGGCATAATGATTTTAAATACCTGGAGGTTGAATAAATGAGAGCAATAGCCATTTTAGAAGGAGCATTAATTGTCTGGATCATCATGCTGCTGGGTTCATTAATGGGTACCTTCATGTCCGAAGGTTTTATCGCCATGGTATTTAAACTGGCAGAAGGAAAAGGAATCCTCCTCACAGTATTATTAATAGCCGCGACCCTAACGGATATGTGGAGAGATAAGAGGCGTGACCGTTTAATTCAAAAGGGAAAGCTTGAACCGAATCAGCTGTTCTAATACATAAAGGTAGAAAGCCATCATTAATTTGATGGCTTTTTTATCTTCCTCATAATCTAAAAGTACTATTTTCTGAAAATACTAAAAACTATATTGATAATCAATTGAAAGATAGATAGTATTAATTATACAAAATATTGTATATTGGTTAATCTGGAAAGGAGATGAAGATTTGAAAAGATTAAAGTTTTTGTTAATAGTATTGGCATTAGTCTTGAGTTCTGGAGCTTTTTCTGGAAATATGGTGAATGCCAAAGAAAGGTACGGGCAGAAATTAAGTCAAGCCCATCCGAAAAAGGCTGGCTTTGATCCTGAGAAATTGAAGGGTATTGATAAAGCCATTACGGAGGCTATTGAGGATGGTGTTACACCGGGTGCAGTAGTTCTTGTGGCCAAGGATGGAAAGATTGTCAAAGAGGAAGCGTATGGATATGCACAAAAATTCGATATGGGGGAATTGCTCAGTAATCCCCGAAAAATGAAAAAGAGAACAATCTTCGATCTTGCTTCAGTTACGAAGGTGATGGGAACAACTCAGGGTATTATGAAACTTGTTAGCAACGGTGAACTTTCAGTCAATGACAAGGTATCTGAATATATACCTGAGTTTGCTCAGAATGGAAAAGAAGATATTACAGTGGCCGACTTGCTGACACACACCTCAGGATTGACTCCTTGGAAACCGACATACCTATATGCTGACAATTCGGAAGAGGTACTGAGTTATATAAATCAGCTGCACCTTGAATATCCGACAGGCACCGACAGAAGATATAGCGATTTTAGCTTTATGATGCTCGGTTTTTTAATTGAAGAGATAAGTGGACAAAAATTGGATAAATACTTAGAGGAAAATATTTATAAACCCTTAAACATGCATGATACGATGTTTACTCCACCTGAACACCTCAAGAAAAAAATTGCGGCTACTTCCTGGGGAAATCCTTATGAGTATAAAATGATTGATGACCCTAATTTCGGGTACTATGTAGAAGAAAGCCCAGATATGTTTAAATACTGGAGAAATTACACCTTAATTGGAGAAGTTAATGATGGAAATAGCTTTTATGGCAATAAAGGTATTGCAGGCCATGCCGGTTTATTTTCGACAGCAAGGGACCTTGCCGTATTGGGCCAGACCATGTTAAATGGCGGAACATATGGAAAAACCAAAATGTATGATAAAGAAGTGATTGATATCTTTACCTCTCCTCAGCGCTTTGGCCAGGGATATGGCTGGGAGCTGGATAAAAGCTGGTATATGGGAGATCACTATTCTGACATAGCCTTTGGCCATACAGGTTTTACTGGAACCCAGGTTATTATAGATCCAAAGGAAAACCTTCAGGTTATCCTGCTGACGAACAAACAAAACAATGGCCCTTTACCAAGCGGATCATACCGCAGCACTGGCGCTCTTTCTAAAGAAGTAGCTAATATTGTTTATGAATCCTTGAACTAGCCGTTTATTTTATATCGATTTACGCATACAAGGTACCTATTCAGCCCACCCTAAAACAAAAAGAGGGTGGGTTTTCATATGAAAAAATTCTTGCTGGTCATAACAGTCATATCCTTGTTTTGGAGTCAAAGTCCTGTTTCGGCCCGGACACTTTCACACCCTCCTATTCCGGAAGAGACACCTGGTATAGAAAAAGTGGCTATCGTAGTACTGAAAGATGCGAGGAATGAACAGAGGATTAAGAAAATGATAGATCAAAATCCTGATCTGCAAATTAGGCATACATTCAATCAGGCGTTTAATGGCTTTTCAGTTATAGGAAAGCAATCTGCATTGCAAAGCCTGCAAAAGATAGAGTCAGTATCTTCTGTTTCACCGGTTAATACCTATCATGTACATTCCGATGACAATATCAAGCTGATTGGCGGCATTAAGGCCAGAGGCTATTATGACAGAGATAATCAGCGCCTCACAGGCAAGGGTGTGAAAGTAGGCGTAATCGATACCGGCATTGATTATAATCATCCCGACTTGCGAAGGAGCTATGGCGGCGGACATGATCTGGTGGATAATGATAAGGATCCAATGGAAACAAAGGCTGCCAGGGGACAAGGCACGCTGCACGGCACTCACGTCGCCGGAATCATCGCGGCAAATGGCAGGATTCAAGGGGTCGCACCAGAAGCAACCATTATCGCCTACAGGGCTCTTGGACCAGGAGGAAGCGGAACAACAGAACAGGTGATAGCGGCCATCGAACAGGCGATAAAGGATAAAGTTGATGTGTTAAACCTTTCCTTGGGAAATAACGTAAACGGACCTGACCTCCCAATAAGCATGGCCCTGAATAAAGCAGTTGAAAAGGGAATAACGGCTGTCACTTCATCGGGCAATTCCGGGCCGAATATTTGGACAGTCGGATCACCGGGCACAGCGTCGAAGGCTATTTCTGTAGGAGCCTCTACACCAACGATGAAGGTGCCTTTTTTGAACATAGGCGGGCGGGAAATTCGTCTTGATTTGCTGCAGGGTTCAAAGGATTGGGAGTTTGACCGATCCTATGAACTGATCGATGGAGGACTAGGTCATCCTGAAGAATTGAAGAATGCCGAAGGGAAAATGGTATTAGTGGAAAGAGGTGAACTAACGTTTACTGATAAGGCAGTCCATGCAATGGAAGCAGGAGCAGAGGGAATCATTATTTTTAATAATACGCAAGGCAGGTTTTTTGGCAATCTGGACAGTGGTGTTCCAATTCCGGCAGCGGCGTTATCAAAGGAAGAAGGAGAGGAGCTCAAGAGAGATATTAATGAAGGAAGACACCTTGCCCGGACAAATATAATAGAAGAAAGGGACATCCTGGCTGACTTCAGTTCCCGCGGTCCGGTTACATCTACATGGGAAATCAAACCGGATGTTGTGGCACCCGGAGTCGCCATAAATAGTACCATTCCTGGCGGTTACCTCCCGCTGCAGGGGACAAGCATGGCCGCTCCGCATGTCGCAGGGGCCTGTGCCATCTTGAAACAGGCTCATCCCGAATGGGGGCCTGAACAGATTAAGGCTGCACTTATGAATACCGCTAAGCTTCTTAGGAATACAGATGGAGAAACATATAGAACTTATGAGCAGGGAGCAGGCAGAATTCAGCTTGATAAAGCACTGAGAGCAGAAACACTTGTCCTCCCGGCATCTCTGCAGTTTGGGAAATTTCAGATCGCGGACAGGCTGCATGAACACAGCAGTTTTATTACGATTGAAAATATAAGTGAGAAAACGCAGACCTATTCCTTTTCTGCACCATATAAGGAACAGGGCATCAATTGGGAAATACCTATGGCGTTTCAACTAAACCCCGGTGATAAGAAAAAGGTGGAAATCAAAATGTCGGCAGATCCTACTCTTTTAAAGAAAAAAATCCATGATGGGTACCTGCTGATGAAGGCTGGTGCCGAAAGCATTAGAATTCCCTATCTTTATGTGCTTGAAGAGCCGGATTATCCAAGGGTGATGGGGTTCGGACTGGGTAAGGGAGATAAGCCGGGCACGTACCGCTATGAAGTGTATCTCCCTGGCGGTGCAGAAGAGTTCGGAATTGCCATGTTTGATTCGGAAAGCCTCCGCTTCATGGGGTTTCTGGATTGGAAAAGAAATGCAGGCAAGGGACAGCTGCTGCAGGAAATTCCTGCAGATAAGCTTCCTGGGCCTGGGCTGTACCTTGCAAAGGTATTTGCCAAAAAAGCAGGCAAGGAAGATTGGATTGAAACCTATCTCTTTGTGAGGCCGGATGGGCAGCTTGGGGACCCGGATCCTTCTGCAAACAATCGGACCACTCGAAGTAAGTGATCATGCCAAAATAAAGCGTTTTCAGGAGCGATGCAGAAACTCGCTCCTTTTTCAATAGATATCCGAAAATTAAATGTGATAAATATGTGAACATACCATATTTTTACCTTTTTGTTTGTGAACTTTTTCACTCCAAACGCATTGACATTGACAAAGCCCTATTGTATGCTTACAAAGGGTAAAAGATGATAGGGTTTTCAAAATATTTGTGCAGACATATTTCCCACTTCTGCATGATGTTAATGTGATTAATTATGGCCTCAAAACCCACTTACCATTCTCTTAAGGGAGGATGCGTTTTTATGCGTCAAAAAGACCGCAACCCATTTAAGGCGATGGCCTTAATGTCCGCCATTCTTTCTCAGTTAGTAGGTTCCACGCTCATTGGCATTTTCGCCGGAAGGTGGCTTGACAGCAAGGCAGGAACAGAGCCGTTATTCCTATTGGTCGGCTTGTTCATTGGACTGGGCGCCGGGATTTACGCCATGCTTCGCTTAATCCAACATTTCTTCACAGGAGAATAAACATCATGCCGGAAATCAAAGTAACTTTTCAAAGACAGCGAAAATACATATTCCTTTTGTTGTCTGCATACGTTCTCGGCTGGGGGTTTACACCTTATCAATCTATTTTTCTGGGCTTGATCTTTGGTACAAGCTTAAGCCTGTTCAATTTGTGGCTGATTTCACGAAAGGCGCTGCAGTTTGGAGAGGCAGTCGAGAGAGGCGAGAAGGTGCGTTCACTTGGAACGGTATCCAGAATGGCTACAGCAGTTTTTGCTGTGATGATCGCTCTGGAATATCCCGATAAGCTGCATCTGATCAGTGTGGTATTTGGATTAATGACATCCTATATTGTCATTATGATAGATTATTTTCTTCAATCTTTTCAATTACGTAAATAGCGGGAAGAGAGGTGAACACTATTGCATCATGAAGCTCCTATAGTGGACTTTTTAGGATTGAATTTTAACTTATCAAATGTACTGATGATTACAGTGGCAAGTGCTGTTGTTTTCATTATTGCTTTGCTTTCAACCCGTCGATTGGCCATGAAACCAACGGGGATGCAAAATTTCTTCGAATGGATTATGGATTTTGTTAAGAATATCATTAACAGCACGATGGACTGGAAGACAGGCGGAAGATTCCATATTCTTGGATTAACCCTGATCATGTATATCTTTGTTTCAAACATGCTCGGACTTCCGTTCGCAATCACTTATGATCACACTTTATGGTGGAAATCGCCGACAGCCGATCCTGTTATCACATTAACATTAGCGGCAATGGTTGTTGGGCTTTCGCATTATTATGGCGTAAAGCTTAAAGGAGTAGGAGAATACGGCCGTGATTTTATCAGGCCAATGCCTTTCTTGTTCCCATTGAAAATCATTGAAGAGTTTGCAAACACTCTGACGTTGGGACTTCGTCTTTACGGTAATATCTATGCAGGTGAAATCCTGCTGACATTGCTTGTCGGAGGACTGGCTCACGCCGGTGTAGGCGGAATGCTTGCGGCAATCCTGCCGACACTTGTATGGCAAGGATTCTCAATCTTTGTCGGATCTATCCAGGCATTCATTTTCTGTATGTTAACAATGGTTTATATGGCACACAAAGTGAGCCATGACCATTAATATATACCTGTTCATTTCATGGACAAAACATTTTAAACAAATAAATTTTCATACAATTTAAGGAGGAACTCAATAATGGGTCTTTTAGCAGCAGCAATTGCAATCGGTTTAGCAGCACTAGGTGCCGGTATCGGTAACGGTCTTATCGTATCAAAAACAGTTGAAGGTATGGCTCGCCAGCCAGAAGCTCGCGGTATGCTTCAAACTACAATGTTCATCGGGGTTGCGTTAGTAGAGGCTGTTCCGATCATTGGCGTTGTTATCGCGTTCATGGTTATCGGCGGTTAATTAATACTGTACCAATCGTTCTAAATGGCGAAGATCATTCCATGAACCTTCGCCATTCCTTTATGTTTTTTACCGTAAAACTAAATCGGAATCATGCATATGACTCCGTTTCATAAGTGGAACAACTCTTGAAGGGAGTGAATCGAGGGTGTTAACAAACAGTCTAGTTTTAGGCGCTGCAGGCGGCGGTTTTAACGGCGGGGACATTTTGTACCAGCTGATCATGTTCATCATCTTGTTGGCATTGCTGAAAAAATTCGCGTGGGGTCCTTTAATGGGCATTATGCAGCAGCGTGAAGAGCACATTGCCAGTGAAATCCAAGCGGCAGAAGAAAGCCGTACAGAAGCAAAAAAACTTTTAGAAGAGCAAAGAAATCTTTTAAAAGAAGCACGTACAGAAGCACAGGGCCTTATCGAAAATGCGAAGAAACAAGGCGACGTGCAGCGTGAGGAGATCATTGCGGCTGCCCGCACTGAGTCTGAACGCATTAAGGAATCTGCTAAGCTTGAAATCGGGCAGCAGAAAGAACAGGCGGTTGCCGCTATCCGCGAGCAGGTCGCTTCATTGTCTGTCCTAATTGCTTCCAAGGTTATTGAGAAGGAATTAAGCGCAGCTGATCAAGAAAAGCTGATCAATGAATACATTCAAGAGGCAGGAGAAAAGCGATGACGGGCTCCACAGTAGCAAAGCGCTACGCGTTGGCTCTTTTCCAGCTTGCGAATGAACACCAGCTTCTTGACCAAATGGAAGAAGAGCTTCGTGCAGTGAAAGAAGTAGTAACTAATAACTCAGATTTAAAGTCTGTATTGAAATCTCCAAAGCTTTCAATTGAGAAGAAAAAAGAGATTTTAAAAGACGCATTTGCATCTGTGAACACGTTTGTACTAAATACGTTAATGATATTAATTGAACGCCACCGTGAAGATCATATCTCTGATGTGGCAGATCATTTTATAAGCCTTGCGAATGATAAAAAAGGGATTGCGGATGCAAAAGTATACACTGTTCGTCCGCTGACCGATGCAGAGAAGGAAGCATTATCTGTGTCATTTGCAGCTAAGGTTGGAAAAAAATCACTTCGTATTGACAATATAGTTGATACTAACTTGCTCGGCGGCATCAAGCTTCGAATCGGAAACCGGATTTTCGACGGCAGCTTGCGCGGGAAGCTTGAGCGTCTTGAACGTCAATTATTAGGCTAAGATTCGTAGATAGGGGTGAAACTCATGAGCATCAATGCTGAAGAAATCAGTGCGCTGATAAAAAAGCAAATCGAAAACTATCAGTCGGAAATTCAAGTGAGTGATGTAGGTACGGTTATCTCTGTTGGTGACGGTATCGCTCGTGCTCATGGCCTCGACAATGTCATGGCTGGAGAACTTGTTGAATTTTCAAACGGCGTTATGGGTATGGCACAAAACCTTGAAGAAAACAACGTCGGTATTATTATTTTAGGACCATTTACAGAAATCCGTGAAGGCGATGAAGTACGCCGTACGGGCCGCATCATGGAGGTACCGGTTGGTGAAGAACTGATCGGCCGCGTAGTAAACCCTCTTGGACAGCCAGTAGATGGAATGGGACCAATCAACACAACAAAATCACGTCCAATTGAAAGCCCGGCACCAGGTGTTATGGATCGTAAATCTGTACACGAGCCGCTTCAGACAGGGATCAAGGCGATTGACGCGCTTGTGCCAATCGGACGCGGACAGCGTGAGTTAATCATCGGTGACCGTCAAACGGGTAAAACATCCGTTGCAATTGATACTATCCTGAACCAAAAAGATCAGGATATGGTATGTATCTATGTGGCAATCGGACAAAAAGAATCTACTGTTCGTAATGCAGTAGAGACACTTCGTAAGCAAGGTGCCCTAGATTACACGATCGTTGTAACAGCATCTGCATCACAGCCTGCTCCAATGCTATACTTAGCTCCTTACGCTGGTGTAACAATGGGTGAAGAGTTCATGTACAACGGCAAGCACGTTCTTGTTGTGTATGATGACTTAACAAAGCAAGCTTCTGCTTACCGTGAGCTTTCATTGCTATTGCGCCGTCCTCCAGGCCGTGAAGCATATCCAGGGGACGTATTCTACTTGCACAGCCGCTTGCTTGAGCGCGCTGCGAAGCTAAGCGATGCGAAAGGTGCAGGTTCAATCACTGCGCTTCCATTTATCGAAACACAAGCAGGCGACGTTTCTGCTTATATTCCAACAAACGTTATCTCAATCACTGACGGACAAATTTTCCTTCAGTCAGACCTATTCTTCTCCGGTGTACGTCCGGCGATCAACGCAGGTCTTTCTGTATCACGTGTAGGTGGATCTGCACAGATCAAAGCAATGAAAAAGGTTGCAGGTACACTGCGTCTTGACCTTGCTTCATACCGTGAACTTGAATCATTTGCCCAGTTCGGTTCTGATCTTGATAAAGCAACACAGGCTAAACTTAACCGTGGTGCCCGTACAGTAGAGGTTCTAAAGCAGGATCTTAACAAGCCGTTAAAAGTTGAGAAGCAGGTTGCAATCCTTTACGCTCTAACTCGCGGCTTCTTAGATGACATTCCTGTACAGGATATTCGTCGTTTCGAATCTGAATTCCTTTCATGGTTAGACCATAACCGCAAAGATTTGTTAGACCATATCGTGGCTACTAAAGAACTTCCTTCTGATGACGATATGGCATCTGCGATTAACGACTTTAAGAAAACTTTCGCAGTATCCGAATAATGAAGATTGCCTTTAAGGTGGGATATTTGGTTCCCACCCTGGCATCTTAGTTCGGTTCTGACAAACTTGTATAAGGGTGGTGAGAACCTGTGGCATCATTACGCGATATAAAAAATCGTATTACTTCTACGAAGAAAACGAGTCAAATTACAAAAGCAATGCAGATGGTATCAGCTGCGAAAATGAATAAGGCAGAAATGAATGCAAAGTCATTCGTGCCTTACATGGAGAAAATCCAGGAAGTTACGGCATCCATCGCTTTGGGAAGCAAAGATGTATCACATCCAATGCTGACCAGCCGCCCTGTCAAGAAAACTGGTTATCTTGTAATCACGTCTGACCGCGGACTTGCGGGAGCTTATAACAGTAACGTATTGCGAAATGTCTACCAGACAATTCAAAAGCGCCATAAATCACCGGATGAGTATGCAATCATTGCGATCGGACGTGTTGGCCGCGACTTTTTCAAAAAACGCAATATGAACGTCATTCTGGATATCGTTGCGGTTGCAGACCAGCCAGCATTTGCTGAAATCAAAGATATTGCCAGCAAAACAGTTGGCATGTTTGCTGATGAGACATTTGATGAATTATATATGTACTACAGCCATTATGTCAGCGCGATTCAACAGGATGTAACAGAGAAGAAGCTTCTTCCGCTTACGGATATCTCCAGCTCTAAAAAGCTTACATCAT
The DNA here is from genome assembly GCF_004366035.1 of Cytobacillus oceanisediminis. Taxonomy (GTDB): domain Bacteria; phylum Bacillota; class Bacilli; order Bacillales; family Cytobacillaceae; genus Cytobacillus; species Cytobacillus oceanisediminis_C. The sequence goes on along the minus strand of NZ_SOEE01000005.1, from coordinate 229,794 downwards.
ATGAGTTTGAACCTTCCGCTGAAGAAATTTTAAAAGTATTGCTGCCTCAATACGCTGAGAGCTTAATCTACGGTGCGCTATTAGACAGTAAGGCAAGTGAGCATGCTGCAAGGATGACAGCGATGCAGAATGCAACGGATAATGCTAAAGATCTTATCAATTCATTAAGCTTAAGCTACAACCGTGCACGTCAGGCAGCCATCACGCAGGAAATTACCGAAATCGTCGGCGGAGCAGCCGCGTTAGAATAAAACGAAAAGCGGAGTTAGCAGGTGAGTTGTTGCCTGCTCTCCATTATGTAAAATGAACGGAGGGAAAAAGATGAACAAAGGACGCGTTCTTCAAGTTATGGGTCCGGTTGTTGACGTAAAGTTCGAAAGCGGCCAGCTACCTGAGATCTATAATGCATTGACTGTTACAAATCCAGCGCGTAACGAATCTGAAGTTGACATCAACTTAACCCTTGAAGTTGCCCTTCATTTAGGTGATGATACAGTCCGTACCATTGCAATGTCTTCTACTGACGGCTTACAGCGCGGAAGTGAAGTTGTTGACACGGGTGCTTCAATCTCTGTACCAGTAGGTGATCTAACACTTGGACGTGTATTCAACGTACTTGGTGAATCAATCGACTTAGATCCTGCAATCCCTGCAGATGCCCGTCGTGATTCTATCCACAGAGAGGCTCCTAAGTTTGAGCAGCTTTCTACTGAAGTAGAAATTCTTGAAACTGGAATTAAGGTAGTAGACCTTCTTGCTCCATACATTAAAGGTGGTAAGATCGGTCTATTCGGTGGTGCCGGTGTAGGTAAAACCGTATTAATCCAGGAATTGATCAATAACATCGCTCAGGAGCACGGCGGTATTTCCGTATTTGCCGGTGTAGGTGAGCGTACTCGTGAAGGTAATGACCTTTATCATGAAATGACAGATTCAGGCGTTATCAAGAAAACAGCGATGGTATTCGGTCAGATGAACGAGCCGCCAGGAGCGCGTATGCGTGTTGCCCTGACTGGTTTGACAATGGCAGAATTCTTCCGTGATGACCAGGGACAGGACGTTCTTTTCTTCATGGATAACATCTTCCGTTTCACACAGGCAGGTTCAGAGGTATCAGCCCTATTAGGCCGTATGCCATCTGCCGTTGGTTACCAGCCGACACTAGCTACTGAAATGGGTAAATTACAGGAACGTATCACATCTACTAACGTAGGTTCTGTTACCTCCATCCAGGCGATTTACGTACCGGCCGATGACTATACGGATCCGGCTCCGGCTACAACTTTCGCCCACTTAGATGCAACAACTAACCTTGAGCGTAAGCTTTCTGAGATGGGTATCTACCCAGCGGTGGATCCGCTCGCTTCCACTTCCCGTGCATTGTCACCGGAAATCGTTGGCGAAGAGCACTACTCAGTTGCACGCCAGGTGCAGCAGACATTACAGCGTTACAGAGAACTTCAGGATATCATCGCGATTCTTGGTATGGACGAGCTTTCTGATGAAGATAAGCTAATCGTAGCACGTGCACGCCGTATCCAGTTCTTCTTGTCACAAAACTTCCACGTTGCTGAGCAGTTTACTGGCCAGCCAGGATCATACGTACCGGTTAAAGAAACAGTTAAAGGCTTCAAAGATATTCTTGAAGGAAAGTATGACCACCTGCCAGAAGATGCATTCCGACTTGTCGGCCGAATCGAAGAAGTTATCGAGAGTGCTAAGAAAATGGGCGTAGAGGTCTAATTCTGGACCAGGAGGGTAAAAAATGAAGACGATTAAAGTCAGTGTTGTTACTCCCGATGGCCCGGTGTATGAATCAGATGTGGAAATGGTAAGCACAAAAGCTCAAAGCGGTGAGCTTGGAATTTTACCTGGACACATTCCAATGGTTGCACCGTTACAAATTGGAGCCGTTCGTTTAAAAAACGGCGGAAAAACTGATTTCGTCGCAGTAAGCGGCGGATTCCTGGAAGTTCGTCCGGAGCAGGTAACGATTTTAGCGCAATCTGCTGAGCAGGCAGATGAGATTGATGTAGAGCGTGCCGTTCGTGCGAAACAGCGTGCTGAACAGCGCTTGAATGAGCAGAAGCGTGAAAACATTGATTTTCGCCGTGCAGAGCTTGCACTTCAGCGTGCAATCAATCGGATCGAAGTTTCGGAAAGAAAGTTCTAATAAAAACATCAGCACCCCTGGCTAAGCTGGGGGTGTTTTTTATAGTAATATTTACCACAGGAATTTTAAGAAAATTGCCCCAAAAAATAGATATATCACTCGAATTCTTTCATATAGGCCTTTACAATAGAAGAGAGTAAACCTTTAAAGGGTTACTCTCTTTTTTAAAGCAATCATGCAATTCTATTTGAACTAAAGGAGGAGCCGCAATGCTGGAGTTTGATACAAATATAGACCAATATGCTACGATCAAAGTCATCGGAGTCGGAGGCGGGGGAAACAACGCTGTAAACAGGATGATTGAACATGGAGTTGAGGGAGTAGAGTTTATTGCTGTTAATACAGATGGACAAGCTCTAAATCAATCAAAGGCAGAAGTAACCATGCAAATCGGTGCTACCTTAACGAGGGGCCTGGGAGCAGGGGCAAATCCTGATGTAGGCAGGAAGGCGGCTGAAGAAAGTGAAAGTCAGCTTCGTGAAGTATTGAAGGGTGCTGACATGGTATTCGTTACTGCCGGAATGGGCGGCGGAACTGGAACTGGTGCTGCTCCTGCCATTGCACGTATTGCCCGTGAAGTAGGCGCTCTGACAATTGGTGTGGTAACCCGCCCCTTCAAGTTCGAAGGCCGCAAGCGTGCAGCCAATGCAGATGCAGGCATTGAGGCAATGAAAAAAGCAGTCGATACGCTAATTATTATTCCAAATGATCGCTTATTAGAGATTATTGATAAGAAAACACCTATGCTTGAAGCGTTTATGGAAGCAGACAATGTCCTCCGCCAGGGTGTTCAGGGCATTTCTGACTTGATTGCCGTTCCTGGTTTAATCAATCTCGATTTTGCCGATGTTAAAACAGTTATGTCCCATAAAGGAACAGCATTGATGGGGATTGGAATTGCTACTGGGGAAGACCGCGCGGCTGAAGCAGCCCGTAAAGCAATATCAAGTCCTTTATTAGAAACGTCCATTAATGGAGCCCGCGGCGTCATCATGAATATTACAGGCGGTGCTAATATCAGCTTATATGAAGTGCAAGAGGCTGCAGACATCGTCGCCTCCGCTTCTGATGAGGAAGTGAATATGATTTTTGGCTCGGTCATTAATGATTCCCTAAAGGAAGAAATACTTGTTACGGTTATTGCGACCGGCTTTAATGAGCAAGAGGAATTACGTGCCAAACCTAGTTCAAGACCAACAGCAGAAAGAGAATATGTTCATACATATCAGTATGCAGAAGAACCAAGCAATCGCCGGCCGGCTAGAGAACATCGGGAACCGGTTCAGGAAGATTACCGGGTGCATGCTGACCCGCAAGAAGAGTCACTTGATACCCCGGCGTTCCTTAGAAACCGAAGAAGACGCTAATACTAAAAACAGGCTGCCTTTTGATGGCAGCCTGTTTTTAGGTGAACTTAATCGAATAGAATTAATGGTTGATATGTTGGTGGGTGAGTGGCTGATAGCCACAATCCAGATTTTATACATGAAGAAAGGACAGGCATAGCCTGTCCTTGTATTATTTCAATACTTTGTCTGGTCATATAGGGTTAACTGATCCAAATTCTTATGCACGGTCATAAGCTTTTTGAGAAGGCTCATGAACTTTTGTTTATCTTCAAAAGGAGTGACGTCTAGTTCTTTTTTTAGCTCATTGCTTTTTTTAACGAGCTCATCGAATTTTTGAATAACTGGGCAGTTGTTTTTAGTCATATGTATTTCTCCTAATTTAGCTCTTAAGATAACTTTATCACAAAATATAATTTCATAGGAAACAGCCATGTTTCATTTATATTAAAAACAAATGGTCTTTTTAACTAATTTAACTATTTTGTTAAATGTGTCAGATTTTGTTGAAACCCGTAGAATAGAATCATATATTATCAACATGTGCTAAGAAAAGCACAAGCGCCTTGCCCACGAAGGAACGCAGACTGGGAACGGCCACGTCCTGTGGCAACTTCTGCATGACCCCTAGCCCCTGGGAGCCGCAGCTAGACAAGCTTTGACTTCGAGGGGGCAGGCGCTCCTCCTAATTTTAGTTCCGCGATGATGATGCTGTCGAAGCGTTCCTTTTGGAGCTAGACAGGTAGCGACATTGAAAATTATATATTTTGTTTTTTATAAAAGACAAGGTTTAAGAAAACCAGGGGGTGATATCCTTGTCGACTGTATTATTTGGAACGATAGAATATTATGAAAGAGAGTTAATCAGCTATTTTACACATAATCATATAAGCAATAAGGATGATGCAACCATGAAAATATTCATCATGCTTGAAGCGGAGATTTTTAATGTATTTTTATTTGACGAAGCGATTCGGATAAAATGTATGCAAAATCTATTAAAAGCATTTTGCCGGGTGTCTGAAACATACTTGGTTAAAAAGCTGCCATATAATGAATAACATAATTAAGAGGTCCCTGTGTGAGAGACCTCTTCGTTAATAGCATTTAATTCAGAATCGTAACTTTTACCTCTTTTCTTCCCCATTGCATGGCATCTGGTGTGGCAGGAATAAACACATCAATTTCATTTCCTTTAATTCCCCCGCCAATATCCTCGGCAGTAGCATAGCCATATCCATCTACAAATACTTTAGAACCCAAAGGAATTACGTCCGGATCCACCGCAATAACTTTTGCATCAGGGTTATCAATAAGATTTACTCCTGTTTTAGTAATGCCGATGCATCCTTCACAGCTGGCTGTATAGGCAGTTGCAGTGACAGTCAGACTTTTGCCTGCTTCAGCTGCAGGCTGTTCTGTGTTAGCGGCTTTTACAACTGTTTTAGATTTTGTTTCCTTCACAGAGCCATTTTTATAGATGATAAGCTCTAAACCAGGATTAATAACGTCTGAGTTCAGCTGATTCCATTTTTTGAGATTATGTACATTTATACCGTATGTTTTGGCAATATTCCATAGAGTATCTCCGGATTTTACTATGTATATTTCTTCAGGTGAAACATCGAGTTTATCATTTGGATGAATCAAATCCCCGGTTAGACCATTCCAATTTTTAATATCCTGAACGGATACTTCATGTTTTTGTGCTATGGACCACAGGGTATCCCCTTTGTTTACAGTTACTTCTTCTGCATATGCGCTCGCACCTGCTGTACTCCAGATGGTTATAGCTGCGAGCAGATAATAAAAATACTTTTTCATATTAAGCCTCCTAATAGCTTGGTTGACAATTTCTATGCTAGCACAGAAAATTCTGAGAAAAAGAACAGGGGAGTTATAGTTTAATTACGCACATTTCAGGAAATTAACGAAGAATTGGCAAACTATAATAATGTTCATAATAGATGAATAAAAAGCATCAGAAATAGTCATATTTGATACATTTAATCCTTAAGATGGTTTAAATAGAAACTTTTGTAAGTAGTTTATATTCCAATATGTCAGTGCTGTATTCTGGTAGAACGGGAAATGACCGAAAAACTCAAGGAACCATGAATACAAAAAACTTAGGCTTAAAATGAAAAACCCTTTTAAGGTGTTAGATATCTCACTGACAAAGCAGGAAGTTTAACTTTTAATGGTAGAAGAATATAAAAGAAGAATTAATGGATATTGACTGGGGGCAAGCTCATATAATCTGGAGAAGGTGTTAAACCAGCTGGGAACTGCGTATGGAAATTCTCTTTCTGGTATCCGATTTTGGGCATAGATAGAATTTCCAATAATAGTCTGAGGTTGTGTCGACACATGGGGGAGTAGGGTGTATAATGGTTACGGTTACATGTTTAAATGTTGTGAAAATTTTCAGCATTGGAGGGGATGGGCATGGAGCTTTGGAATTTATATCAGAATAACTATTTGATAGTTTTTGTGTTTTTGTGCCTGGGAGTTATACTGCCTGTGGTGGCTTTGTTTTTGGGAAAGCTTTTGCGGCCCTATAAGCCATATGATACGAAGTATACCACATATGAGAGCGGGATTGAGCCATTCCATGATTCGAGGGTGCAGTTCAATGTCCGCTATTATATTTTTGCCCTGATGTTTGTCATTTTTGATGTAGAGACGGTATTTTTGTATCCATGGGCTGTGGCCTATGAGAAACTTGGTATTTTTGCATTGATTGAGATGCTGATTTTTGTATTTATGCTAGTAATTGGTCTTGTTTATGCATGGAAAAAGAAGGTGCTGAAATGGATTTAAAGCTGGATAATATTACACCAGAAGAAATGGAAGAACTGCAGCGTAATGTGTTTATGGCAACTTTGGAACAGATTAAAGCGTGGGCGCGGAGTAATTCATTGTGGCCAATGACCTTCGGGCTTGCTTGTTGTGCCATTGAAATGATGGGTGTTGGTTCATCGCATTACGATTTGGACCGTTTCGGATCTTTTTTCCGTACATCTCCCCGTCAGTCTGATGTCATGATTGTTTCAGGTACAGTAACAAAGAAAATGGCGCCAATTGTCCGCCGTCTTTACGATCAGATGCCTGAACCAAAATGGGTAATTGCAATGGGTTCCTGTGCAACAGCGGGAGGGCCATATGTTAAATCTTATTCAGTTGTAAAAGGGGTCGACCAGATTGTCCCTGTTGATGTATACATACCAGGATGCCCGCCGAACCCGGCAGCATTGATTTATGGAATTAATAAGCTAAAAGAAAAAATCCGTTATGAGGCTAAGACTGGAAAGAAGGTGATCTAACCTATGAGCGGAGAAAAAGATCTTGAACAGCTGAAAAAAGAAGCGGCAGCTAAAGCGAAGGCTGCAGCACTGGCTAAAATGAAGGCGAAAGAGCAGGGCGAAGCGAAGGAAGAATCACCTGCAGAAGATATGGACATTGCCAAGCAAAAAGCTGCCGCAGCCGCGAAGGCAAAGGCTGCAGCACTAGCAAAGATGAAAGCGAAAGAGCAGAACGAAGCGAAGGAAGAATCACCTGCAGAAGATATGGACATTGCCAAGCAAAAAGCCGCCGCAGCCGCGAAGGCAAAGGCTGCAGCACTAGCAAAGATGAAAGCGAAAGAGCAGAGCGAAGCGAAGGAAGAATCACCTGCAGAAGATATGGACATTGCCAAGCAAAAAGCCGCCGCAGCCGCGAAGGCAAAGGCTGCAGCACTGGCTAAAATGAAGGCGAAAGAGCAGGGCGAAGCGAAGGAAGAATCACCTGCAGAAGATATGGACATTGCCAAGCAAAAAGCCGCCGCAGCCGCGAAGGCAAAGGCCGCCGCAGCAGCTAAGGCGAAAGCCGCTGCTCAAGCAAAACAAGCTGGCGGGGATGACGAAAAAGCAAAAGCCATTGCAGCCGCAAAGGCGAAAGCCGCCGCAAAAGCAAAATTAGCTGCTTCAGGTAAAGCTGGCGGGTCTGGAGATGATGAAAAGGCCAAGGCAATCGCAGCCGCAAAAGCAAAGGCCGCCGCAGCTGCAGCCGCAAAGGCAAAAGCTGCCGGAAGCAAGGCAGACACCGAACCAGCTGCAGAAAAAGCGCCATCCGTTAATCAGCCTTATCTTGATAAATATGTGAAGGTAATTGAAGAGAATCTTGGTGCTGACGTTCTTGAAGAGTACTATATTAATGACCTTTCCAAGGATGTGCCGACTTTGGTTGCCAAGGCTGAATCATATTTTAAATTAGCAGAATTTCTGAAATATAATGAACAGCTTGGTTTTGATTATCTATCAGAACTTCATGGCACTGATTTTGAGACGCATATGGAAGTGTATGCACACTTATACTCATACAAAAAGCGCCAATCTGTTGCGCTTAAGGTTAAAATTGACCGTGATAAGCCGGAAATCGATTCTCTGCAGCCGTTATGGGCGGGAGCGGATTGGCCGGAATGTGAAACATATGATTTGCTGGGCATTCAGTTTAAGGGCCACCCTAATTTATATCGGATTATGCTTGGGGAAGACTGGATCGGGCATCCGCTGCGCAAAGACTATGAACCGTACGATGTGGAGGTGTAACCAGTGCTGCGAACCGAAGAAATGCTTTTGAATGTTGGACCTCAGCATCCAAGTACGCACGGTGTTTTCCGCCTTGTTCTGAAAATTGATGGTGAGATCATCAAAGAGGCGAAACCGGTCATCGGCTATCTGCACCGTGGAACGGAGAAATTGGCTGAAGACCTGCAGTATACGCAAATTATTCCTTATACAGACAGAATGGATTATCTTGCCGCCATGACGAATAACTATATCCTTGTCCATGCCGTTGAAACGATGATGGATCTTAAAATTCCGGATCGGGCCGAATATCTGCGGGTAATTACCATGGAACTTGGCCGGATTGCCAGTCATCTCGTATGGTGGGGTACCTATTTGCTGGATATTGGAGCGACAAGCCCATTCCTGTATGCTTTCAGAGAACGTGAAATGATTATCAATATGCTGAATGAGATATCCGGGGGCCGCTTAACGTTTAACTATATGCGTGTCGGCGGTGTAAAATGGGATGCTCCTGAAGGCTGGATTGATAAAGTAAGAGAGTTTGTTCCCTATATGCGTGAACAGCTGAAAGGCTATCATCAGCTTGTAACAGGAAATGAAATTTTCATGAACCGTGTCAAAGGGGTAGGAAAGTATACGAAAGAGGAAGCTTTAAACTACTCGCTCAGCGGTGCAAATCTTCGCTGCACAGGCGTGAAATGGGACCTCCGGAAAGATGAGCCATATTCCATCTATGACCGCTTCGATTTCGATGTTGCCGTGCAGGACGGAGGGGACGCATGGGCCCGCTATCATGTGCGCATGAAGGAAATTGAAGAATCATTAAAGATCCTTGAACAGGCTGTTGAACAATTCCCTTCAGAAGGCGATATTCTGGCAAAAGTGCCAAAAATCATTAAAGCGCCGAAAGGGGAAGCGTTTGTAAGAATCGAGTCTCCGCGGGGAGAGATCGGCTGCTATATTGCGAGTGATGGAAAGAAAGAGCCATACCGGTTAAAATTCCGGAGGCCATCATTCTATAATCTTCAAATTCTCCCAAAATTGCTTGAAGGCGAAAACATTGCGAACTTGATTGCTATTTTAGGGGCAATTGATATTGTCCTTGGGGAGGTGGACGGATAATGGTAGAAGAACTTCTTTATTCCGAAGCAGGTCTGCTTAATTTCGGTATTTTCTTCTTGCTTGCCACCGTTTTGCTTTTAGTCGTTTTGGGATTTGTTACTTACGCCATCCTGGCAGAACGTAAAGTCATGGGGTTTATGCAGCTGCGCCATGGCCCGAATCAGGTCGGCGGACGCTGGGGGCTGCTTCAGACCGTTGCTGATGTATTGAAGCTTTTATTAAAAGAAGACACCATTCCTAAACTTGCAGACAGGCCGCTGTTCATTCTTGCACCGGTCATTGCGTTTGCACCGGCATTCATGGTGCTGGCAACGATTCCTTTTACAGATAAACTTCAGTTTGCTGATATTGGAGTTGGATTGCTGTATTACATTGCCATTTCCGGGCTGACAACAGTCGGTATTGTCACCGGAGCATGGGCTTCCAATAATAAATATGCCCTGCTTGGAGGGATGCGTGCTGCGGCCCAGATGATTTCTTATGAGATTCCGCTCGTTATGTCTGTATTAGGCATTATCCTTTTAACAGGCAGCTTAAACCTCAATGAGATCGTAGAAGCGCAAAAAAATGGCTGGTTCATCATTTGGCAGCCAATTGCTTTCACCGTATTCCTGATTGCTTCGACAGCAGAGCTGAACCGTGTTCCATTTGACTTGCCTGAAGCGGAATCAGAGCTGGTCGCAGGTTTCCATGTTGAATATTCCGGCTTCCGCTGGGCGTTCTTCATGCTTGCGGAATATGTATATTTCTTTGCAATGGCTTCGTTGACAACCGTATTATTCCTTGGCGGGTGGCTGCCGCTTCCATTCCTGGATTTCATTCCAGGTGCCGTTTGGTTTGCGCTTAAGTTTACGGCTGTAATCTTTATCCTGGTTTGGTTTCGTGTCACATTCCCGCGCCTTCGTGCAGACCAGCTCATGGAATTTGGCTGGAAGGTTCTGCTGCCGGTAGCGCTTGCGAATATCTTCTTAACAGCTTTGCTGAAAGAATGGCTGAATATATTTTAATTGAGAACCGGCATCATAAAACTTCGGGAACTGTCCAGCTCCACAAGGAACGGTTCGAGAGCATCCTCATCGCAGGACTAAAAGCGTTAGCTTTTAGGAGGAGCGCCTGCCCCCTCGAGGTGTCGGGGGTGGGCAAGGCACTTCCGCATTTCTAAAATTGTCCAGCTCCAGGCGCCATCGGCTCGTCTTATGCTTGTCGCCGATAAGCGCGCGCTTTACGCATTTCTTAACAAGGGGTGAAAAAACATGCTTGGTTTAGCGAAAGGATTATCGTATACCCTAAAAAACCTGACACGCAAAAAGGTAACCTATGACTATCCGAATGAACCGCTTCCTCTACCGGACCGGTTCAGGGGAATTCAAAAGTTTTATCCTGAAAAATGCATCGTGTGCAATCAGTGTGCAAATATTTGTCCAACCGATTGTATCCAGCTGACAGGCAAAAAGCATCCGGACCCGGCCAAAAAGGGAAAAATCATTGATACCTATGATATCAATTTCGAAATTTGCATCCTTTGCGACTTGTGCACAGAGGTCTGCCCAACCGAAGCGATTATCATGACCAATAATTTTGAACTGGCGGAATATAGCCGGGATGAGCTGTTTAAAAACCTTGAATGGCTTGATGAAAATGATGAAAATATACGGAAGGTGAATAAAGCATGACGTTATCAGGTGAGTTTTTAGCGTTTATGTCTCTAGCTTTAGTTGCGGTCATCGGCGGCGTGCTTTTATTAAACTTAACCAAAGTCGTGCATATGGTTGTCGCTCTGGTATTTACATTTGTAAGCATTGCCGGTATTTACGTGCTGCTTTCAGCTGAATTCCTGGCTGCAGTTCAGATCTTAATTTACTCTGGTGCCATCACCATCATCATGCTGTTCGGAATCATGCTGACCCGCCATAATGATACAAGCGAGCCGAAAACAGGCCGCTGGCGAAAGCTGTTATTATTCCTGGGTGTGCTTGGCTTTGCTTTCGCAGTGTACATCGGGATATACAACCTCGATTTGCCGGCAGCGCCGAATGACCTTCATGTCAATAATACAGAGCAAATCGGAATTGAGCTTTACTCAAAATTCATCATTCCATTTGAAGTAACATCTGTTCTATTATTGGTCGCTTTAATTGGTTCTATTGTTTTGGCCAAAAAGGATGATGAGAAGGAGGCGGAAAAGGAATGAGTACAGTTCCCGTTCAAGCCTACCTGGCATTGGCTTTAATTCTCTTCTGCATCGGGCTGTATGGTGCCTTGACAAAGCGCAATACCGTAATTGTCCTGATCTCGATCGAACTGATGCTGAATGCGGTCAATATTAATCTGGTGGCATTCAGCAAATACGGCATTATGCCATCCATAACAGGTCAGATATTTGCTTTGTTTACAATCACAGTTGCAGCAGCAGAAGCAGCAGTTGGCCTGGCGATATTAATTGCCCTGTACCGTAATAAAAAGAGCGTTAACATTGATGAAATGGATGCAATGAAACACTAAAGAGACCTTGAAAAATGCAGCCGGACTGGCTGAGAATAGAGAGTAGTGAAGGCTGCCATAAATGGCGCCGCCTTTATGGACCTGAAAAAAAGGTCCCAATCTGACACGCCAAGCATTATGGCGTGTTCAAAAAAGGGGATTGTGATAATGATGGAGAATGCATGGATCATACCGCTTTTCCCGCTTTTATCGTTTTTGTTCCTTATTTTATTCGGCAAACGGCTAAAAGAAGCGAGTGCTTATATAGGAATTCTGTTTACCCTGGCATCGCTTGTCTATTCAATATTGGTGCTATTTGACCGGTTTTCGGCACCAACTTTTAAAGCAGAAGGCGTTTGGCTGACTATAGGGGATGTTCAGTTAACAGCGGGTTTTGAAGTTAATCAGTTAAATGCACTGATGCTGGTGATTGTATCACTTGTCAGTTTCCTGGTACATACGTATTCGAAAGGCTATATGCAGGGTGATGACCGCTTCCCTGTTTTCTATGCATATTTAGGGTTATTTACATTTGCCATGCTGGGCCTTGTCATCTCGCCTAATCTGCTTCAGACGTACTTCTTCTGGGAGCTTGTCGGACTTGGTTCCTTCCTGCTGATCGGTTTCTATTTTTACAAAGAGGAAGCAAAGGCTGCTGCTAAAAAAGCATTTATCATGACCCGTATTGGAGACGTCGGCCTTTTGATCGGAATGATTCTATTATTCTGGCAGGCTGGCAGCTTCGAGTATGATGAAATTTTTGCAGCTGTTGAAGCTGGTGCTATTTCGAGCACAATGATTACGTTAACAGCCATTCTTATTTTTGTAGGGGCTGTTGGTAAATCGGGCCAGTTCCCGCTGCATACCTGGCTTCCGGACGCAATGGAAGGACCGACGCCGGTATCCGCATTAATCCATGCTGCGACAATGGTAGCGGCAGGTGTGTATTTAGTGGCAGCTCTGTTCCCGCTGTTTACAGCAAGTGAAACAGCATTGATGACAGTTGCTGTAATTGGGGCGTTCACAGCCATTTTTGCGGCAAGCATCGGCCTGGTCCAAAAGGATATTAAACGGGTGCTCGCTTATTCAACCGTCAGCCAGCTTGGCTATATGATGCTGGCACTGGGTTCTGCCGGATATGTAGCCGGTGTATTCCATTTAATGACACATGCCTTTTTCAAGGCCTTGCTGTTTCTTGCAGCCGGAAGTGTCATTCACGCGGTTCATACACAGAATATTGAACATATGGGCGGATTATGGAAAAAGCTGCGCGTAACTGGCCCTCTATTCCTGATTGGGACACTGGCGATCAGCGGGGTTCCATTATTTTCAGGATTCTTCAGTAAAGATGAAATTTTAATTGCTGCCTGGGCGCATGGGAATACAGTGCTATTCTGGCTGGCGGTGATTGCGGCATTCTTTACGGCATTTTATATGTTCCGTCTGTTTTTTATGGTTTTCGCTGGTGAAGCAAGAACCGATATGAAAAATGTTCACGAGTCGCCTAGTGTGATGACGCTGCCAATGGTGGTCCTAGGGGTGCTGGCTGTAGTGGCTGGATATGTGAATACGCCATGGTTTGGTACGTTTCTTGGTGATTGGCTCGTGGAAGATAACCATGCATTGGGCCATGGCCATATTGAGGGACCTGCATGGATAATGATTGTCGCCACTGCTGTATCCCTGCTTGGAATTTTCCTTGCATGGCTAATGTACGGCAAACGTTCGCTTGCCCGCGACTGGCTTACAAGCAGAATGCCGCTTTCATACAACGTTCTGTACAATAAATATTATATTGATGAATTTTATTCGCTGACAGTGGTGAATGGTGCGAAATTCATTAGCTCATTCCTGCGCTTCCTGGAAGTGTTCCTGGTTGAAGGGCTTGTGAAGAGCGTGACTGGAATCACGTCTTCGCTCGGAAGACTGGGTTCTAAATTTCAAAATGGCCAGATTCAGACATACGGAACAGTGGCTTTCGTCGGGCTTGCTATTTTAGTTGTCATCTATGCGTTTACAGGGGGGTACTTAAAATGAACTTAACTTATTTTCTATCCATTTTAGTTTTCTCCCCGCTCCTTGGTATTTTAGTATTATCATTCCTGCCAAAAACACAGGAATCATTGATCAAGACCGTTGGGTTTTTGGCTACCATTCCGGCACTGGTATTGGCACTGATAGCCTATTTTCAATACCGGGCAGGTGCAGGCCTGGAACAGCTTAATGAAAAAGTCAGCTGGATTCAGTTTGGAGATTCCGGCCAGATGGGCAACCTTTTTTCCATTGATTATGAACTGGGCCTGGATGGATTTTCATTAATCATGGTTGTGCTCACAGCCGTGATTTCTACACTGGCGGCTATTGCCTCTATTCATATTAAAAAAGAATGGAAGGGCTACTTCATGCTGTTCCTGCTGCTTGAAGTCGGCATGCTTGGTGTATTTGCGGCTGAAAACCTGATTCTCTTCTTTATTTTCTTTGAAATCACCTTGATTCCGACCTTCTTCCTGATCGGGAAATGGGGTTACTTTGAAAAGGAAAATGCAGCATACAGCTTCCTGATCTATAACGGACTTGGATCTGCTGTTCTGCTGATTGTCATTATGGTGCTGTTTGCCCGAACTGGCACAGCTAATATTGATGCTTTGATGGCTGCAATGAACGCGGATAATCCGCAGCTGGTTGCGCCAATCTCTGAAAATATGAAAATGGGCCTGCTGATTGCGCTTTTAATTGCATTTGGTGTGAAGCTTCCTATATTCCCGCTGCATAGCTGGATGGTAAAGGTTCACGTACAAGCTCCGCCATCAATCGTCATGCTGCACGCAGGAGTGCTTTTGAAAATAGGGGCATTCGGTTTAATCCGCTTCGGCATGGGAATATTTCCTGAGCAATTCCAAAGCCTTGCTGTATGGCTGGCTGTGCTCGGAGTCGTGAATTTACTGTACGGAGCATTTCTGGCGTTTGTTCAGACCGATTTTAAAATGGTGCTGGCCTACTCCTCTATTTCCCACATGGGAATCGTTTTAATCGGGTTAGGCGCATTAAATGAGGCAGGAATCCAGGGGGCGATTTTCCAGGTTGTTTCTCACGGCTTAATCGCAGCACTTTTATTCTTCCTTGTCAGTGTTTTTTATGAACGCGTTCAAACATCCAATATTCAAAATCTCGGCGGTTTGGCAAAAGGGATGCCGATTACAGCAGGCTTCCTGCTTGCAGGGGCTATGGCCTCACTTGGCCTGCCTGGCATGTCAGGGTTTGTAAGTGAATTTATGGCCTTCCTTGGCCTTTTTAAAGAAATGCCGATTCTTGCTGCAGTCGGTGCGATCGGAATTATTATGACAGCTGTTTACCTGCTTCGCGCGGTACTGGGCATCACATACGGCAAAGCGCTTAGAGACTTTGCCGGCGTAACGGATATGAGGAAGTTTGAGTTTGTGCCTGTCCTGGTCTTAGTCGGCTTAATTGTCCTGATTGGTGTTTATCCAAGTGTACTGAGCGAACCGCTGACATCAACACTTGAAACGATCATGCTGGGGATAGGAGGGTGATGAAGGATGGATCTCGAAACATTATTATCATATGAATGGGGCATTATGACGCCGGAGTTCATCATCCTTGGTGTTGCGACCGCTCTTTCACTAATGGATTTGTTTATGCCGAAATCACAAAGCCGGAAAATTCTCGGCTGGGTTGGCTTTGCCGGAGTTCTGGCAGCACTTGTTTCCTTACTGGGCCTTATCGGACACGGCCCGGAATCCATTTTGCTTGATACATTCAGGCTTGATTCATTTGCAAAAGCTTTTAAGCTGCTGCTTTTGATCGGATCGGCAATGGTACTGCTGATTGCCACGGGCTATGAGCCAAATGAAGGATTGGAAGAATTTAGGGGGGAATTTTTCTATCTATTCATGGCTGCATTGCTTGGAGCGATGATCATGTCTTCAAGTGGAGACTTAATTACCCTGTTTGTGGGACTTGAGCTTCTTTCCATCTCGTCCTATATTCTTGCAGGCATGAGAAAAAGAAATCTTCATTCAAATGAATCTGCCATGAAATATGTGATAAATGGCAGTATCGCCACAGCGATCACTTTGTTTGGAATGAGTTATGTATATGGTTTAACGGGAACTACGAACTTAAAGGAAATGGCCGGATTTTTGACATCCGTCTATAACGAGCAGCATATTTACCTCCTTGGCCTTGCGTTCTTTATGATTGTGGTGGGGCTATCCTTCAAATTGGCAGCAGCACCGTTCCATATGTGGGCGCCTGATGTGTACCAGGGAGCACCTACACCTGTAACAGCTTTTCTAAGTGTAGTTTCTAAAACAGCCGGATTCATCATTATGATCCGCATCCTGTTCTCAATCTTTGCCAATGCACCATCCGGTGATGCCCAGGGGCTGCCGATGATTCTCGCTCTCCAGGATTACGTGGCCTTCCTGGCAGGAGCCACGATGATTATTGGGAACTTGATTGCGTTAAGACAGCGGAATATCAAGCGTTTGTTTGCCTATTCCAGTATCGCGCAGGCTGGTTATCTGCTGGTCGTCATTGCGAGCATGTCACTATTCATGTTTGATACACTCTGGTTCTATCTGGGAGCCTACTTATTCATGAACCTGGGTGCTTTTGCCATCATCCAGCATGTAACACATAAATCGGGCTCTGAAGATATCAGCCAATTTGCCGGCCTATATCGCCGCGCGCCGTTCCTGGCCATTGCCATGGCCATCTTCCTGCTCTCGCTTGCAGGAATTCCGGGAACAGCAGGTTTTATAGGCAAATTGAATATCTTTATGGGTGCATTAGTGCCGAGTGAAGGACATTATGTATTAGTATCGATTATGATTGCAACAACAGTTGTTTCATACTTCTATTACTTCGGTGTAATGGTGCAAATGTTTTTCAGGCCAGCAGGTGATACAGGGAAGGTTAAGATCCCAGCTGCATTAACAGCTGTTATCGGCATCAGCCTGGCAGCAACAATCCTGTTTGGAGTTGCACCGAATATCGCGTTTGACTTCCTGCAGGGCAATTTCAACCAGTTTACTGATTTCTTTCAATAAGCATGTTTCATAAAGTAATTTGTTGTTTTCTAACCAAATATAAGTTTAGCCACTGAGTTGATCTTCGCTGTTGGCGCTTGCTCCTCGAAAATGCATCCGTATATTCTTCGTGCGGTGCTGATTCGCGGAGAGCAATTGTCCCGTGCTGAAATCAGCGGACAGAATTTTTAAGTGAAATCGCTTTTTAAAATGGGAGTTTTAAAATGCTAAAGCTAAAAAGGGGTATTAATAGGGAGGGGGAATTTTCCCCTTCTTTTTGTTTGCCCCTGTTTATACTTCGTGTTTTTTCGACAATTCGATATAATGGACATACAAACTGCGAAAAAGAAAGAAACTTAATTTTCAAAAAATATCCAGTTATGAAACTTACCTGGTAAGATAAACGTCAAATGGTATTGTAGCGTACAAAACAGGTAAGCGACGTGGCTAATTTTTAAGGGAGGGAAGAAGATGGTATCAGGATTTGGGCAACAGGCACTTATCAGCATTATGTCTCATCTGGTGTTTATTGCGCTGGCCTGGTGGGCGCTTCAGGCACTGCGGTTCGAAACGTTATTGCGTCCGAATCATGTTTTTCAGGCAAGAGTACTGTATATTCTGCTTTCCATTGTGATTGGATCAGCCGTAAGCAATTTCTTTCTCGATTATCTTCTATGGTCCCAGCAGCTGCCGCTTATTCTGCAGAACATTACCTTTCTTTAGGTGCTGCATTTTGATGGCTATATTTATAATATCTAGAGCTATTTCTTGGAACTTTGATAACTGTCTAGCTCCAGTACCTATCCCCTCGAGGTCATAAGCCAATCCTCCCAGCAAGGCAAAGAACGCCTTCCCGTGAGGCTTGTCTTATGCTTGTCGGGGATGGGCAAGGCACTTCCGCTTTTCTTATAAATATAGGTCTTCATACATGTTTTCAATTTGATAATTATTGAGTAAAATCTTTTTATTGCTTGTTTTCCTGCATACATACTAGTTTGTGAAATGTTTTTCAAGGTATGCAAAAAAGGGCAGGAATAGCATCGAGGTAACAGTGATTTTGCTGCCTTTTCAGTTTGTCAAAAAGTGACGACAATTCCCAAGTATGCTCTCTCTATCCTTGGTAACAATGGTACTAAGGGGAGGAGTTTACAGATGAAAAATTTATTCATGACATTATCCATTATTGCCATTATTGGTTTCATGATGATAAACATTGGGAATAAGACGACTGTAGCCAAAGGGGAGCTTGACCTGTTAACGATGGCCTCGGTTTTACAGGGCGAGAATATTTTAATCAAGAATTGGACTTTGCATGCGAGAGAAAAAATGGAAAACCTTCAAACCCTTCAGGAAGTGAAAGCATTCACCAATGAATTGCAGGCGAAATATCCTGATTGGGAATGGAGCTTTAAAAGATCAGAAAAGTCTTGGGAAGCACAAGCAATTATTATGAAAACAGATACTCAGTCAGAAGCAGTAAAAGTCTTATCGACCCCCACAAATGGTCAAGTTCAGACGTATGTGATTTATGAGGCCAAGGGTCAGGGGTGGAAGAAAGAACAGAGCGAACTGGCTGCAGAACTGAATAGTAAGATTTCTGACATTTTTCGAGGAAATGCCACAATTTTCTCTTGTATCCAGGGTGAATTCAATGATAAGATGAATAAGTCTTTGCCTGATACTGCAACTCAATTGCTTGCAGCTTTTAACGCAACAGAAATAGAAGCACTAAAAGAAGACCAATTTATTTCAGCATCAGCAAATTCACCGCTTTTTGGTGAATCCATTGAGACAAATGGCAATAAAATGAACATGCAGCTTGGATTACGGACACAAGGAATGGGCGCCAAGACAAACATAGTTATTGGCACACCCATCATAACGATTGAATATTAATATAGAGAAATTGGACGCGGAGGGGAATACACTTTGGATAAAATCATCGTCCGCGGCGGGAAAAGGTTAAGCGGTACTGTCAAAGTAGAAGGAGCAAAAAACGCTGTCTTACCGGTTATCGCCGCAACACTGTTAGCAAGTGATGGCAAAAGCGTAATTCGTGATGTCCCAACACTCTCCGATGTATATACTATTAATGAAGTATTACGCTATTTAAACGCCGAAGTGGAGTTTGAAAATAATACAGTAACAGTAAATGCATCTCGAGAGTTGAAGGTAGAAGCACCTTTTGAATATGTACGCAAAATGCGTGCTTCAGTTTTAGTCATGGGATCTTTATTAGCAAGAAATGGCCGTGCCCGTGTGGCATTGCCAGGGGGCTGCGCAATCGGTTCCCGCCCGATCGATCAGCATTTAAAAGGCTTTGAAGCGATGGGTGCGAAAGTAAAGGTTGGTAATGGCTTTATTGAAGCGGAAGCACCAGATGGCCGCTTGCATGGAGCAAAAATATATCTCGATTTCCCTAGTGTTGGTGCTACGGAAAACATTATGATGGCTGCAACATTAGCCAAAGGCACAACGATTTTGGAAAACGTGGCAAAGGAACCGGAAATTGTTGACTTAGCTAACTTCCTGAATAAAATGGGTGCAAAGGTTAAAGGGGCAGGAACTGGCACGATCCGCATTGAAGGTGTGGACGTACTGTTTGGTGCAGAGCACAACATCATTCCTGACCGCATTGAAGCAGGTACATTCATGGTAGCAGCTGCCATTACAGGCGGAGACGTTCTTGTAAAGGGTGCTGTTCCTGAGCATTCCGCTTCTTTGATCGCCAAGATGGAAGAAATGGGTGTTACCTTCATCGAAGAAGCTGAAGGAATCCGTGTATTGGGTCCAGATAAATTGAAGGCAGCTGATATTAAAACAATGCCTCACCCTGGCTTCCCGACAGACATGCAATCACAGATGATGGCCCTATTGCTTCACGCTCAGGGTACAAGTGTGATCACGGAAACTGTATTCGAAAACCGATTTATGCATGTGGAGGAATTCCGCCGCATGAACGCTGATATTAAAATTGAAGGCCGTTCTGTCATTATGAACGGACCAAGCAATCTGCAGGGTGCAGAAGTAGCTGCTACAGATCTTCGTGCAGCCGCTGCGTTGATCCTGACTGGATTGGTGGCAGATGGCGTAACACGGGTAACAGAGCTGAAGCATCTTGACCGCGGATACGTGAATTTCCACGAAAAGCTTGCTGCACTGGGTGCAGATATCGAACGTGTGACAGAAGTGGAAGAAGCACCTGTTAATAACAGCATTGTTTCTGACATGAACGCATAAGTAATGCCAATCAAGGCGGCCACCTGTAAGTCGTCAAAATAGTCGCCTTGCGCGCATTTCAAGCTGAAACCGCAGAATCGAGCTGTCAGAGGACTGACAAATCGATTCTGCGGTTTTTAATTTTGGCCGACTAGTAAGAAGGATTCATGGATAATTATGAATATTTATACTAATATAAAAGAAAAAGATGGGATATAGTGAACAGCTAATGAAGATATCATGAAAAAATTCCTAAAGGTTTCATTGAAGGTGAAAATTCTGGGATTGGTCCTCATGCTGATTATATTTATCATCACGTCTTTATCAGGCTTATTTATTTATATGAAGCAGGCTGATGATGTGGTAAAGGCGAGGGATATTTCCTTGGAAACGGCCAAGACCCTGTCTTATATGCCTGCCCTTCAAGATTTCTTTCGGCATGGCGGCGAACATGAAAATATCAATATATTGATGGACCAGATTAAATATCAATCCAAGCCCATGACTGTATTTTTTCAGGGCCGTGATGGGAGGCTGATTGCTTCAACAGATGAACAGGGTTTATATAAAATGCTGAATAATGACAATGCCGATAAAGCGCTTACTTATGGGAGCTATTACGTGCTCCAAACAACGGAAAACGGCAGAAAGGTGCTTAAAGCGATTGCCCCAGTTATGGTGGATTACGGACCATATAAAAAAGTCGAGGGTACAGTGGTTGTTTTATATGAAATGAATGCGATATATCTTTCTATTTGGGATGACATCGCTAAGATTCTAAAGGCCTCCGTATTGATCTTAATCATAGGGATTTTTGGAAGCTTTCTTTTGGCCAACAGCATTCGCAAAGATACCCTCAATCTGGAGCCATATGAAATTGCCGCTTTGTTCAGAGAAAGAAATGCAATCCTGCAATCGGTGCGAGAGGGAATCATTGCTGTGGATGAACAAGGAGTTATCACCATGATGAACTCGTCTGCACAGCATATGCTGGATATTGAGGCACAGGCAGAAGGGCGGCCCTTAACTGAAGTAATTGGTTCCTCAGAAATGTTAAAATTCCTTTTAAACAATGAAAAGCAAATGAATGTTGAAATACAATACAAAGATAAAATTATGATCGTCAGCACTGAGCCAATTATTGAAAAAGAACAAAAGAAAGGGATGGTCGGAAGCTTCCGTGATCGGACAGAAATCAAGCACATGATTGATGCCCTATCAGAGGTTAGGCAGTATTCCGATGACCTGAGAGCTCAAGCTCATGAATTCACCAATAAGCTTTATGCCGTTCTCGGTCTTCTTCAGCTGAATAAGAAGGAGGAAGCGATTGAGTTTATTAAAAATGAGGCCCATATCCATTCGATTGAGGAAGATTTATTACTATCGAAAATTCAGGATGAAAAAGTCCAGGCTATTCTATTAGGGAAAATGGCGCAGGCGTCGGAAAAGAAAGTAAATTTTGTTATTGATCCAGAAAGCTCGCTGGAATGCCTTCCGGAAAAATTCAAGCTATCTTCCCTGATCATTATTTTGGGAAATCTCATTAATAATGCATTTGATGCCGTTGCAGAAAAAGAAGAAAAGATGGTTCATTTCTTTGTGACAGATATCGGAAATGACATAATTTTTGAAATCAATGACAATGGCAAGGGGATTAAGGATGAGGACAAGCCATTTATTTTTCAAATTGGTTTTTCTTCTAAGGGAAAACATAGAGGATATGGTCTTGGGAATGTAAACGATGAAGCACGGTCATTAGGCGGAATGATTGAATTTGACAGTAATGAAGAAAATGGCACGGTGTTCACTGTCTACTTGCCAAAATGATAATCTCTTATAAAGGGGGAATTTGAGTGGGGTAATCAATGTTGTAATTGCTGAGGATGATTTCCGGATTGCGCAAATCCATGAAGAATTTTTATCAAGGGTTAGGGGTATGAAGTTAGCCGGGAAGGCCTTAAATGCTAGGGAAACCATGGATTTATTGAACGTCCATCAAGTGGATTTGCTGCTGCTGGACATATATATGCCGGATAAATTGGGAACAGACTTGCTGCTGGAAATCCGTGAAAAGTTCCCCACGCTGGATGTTATTTTGATATCAGCTGCCAGAGAAAAAGAATATTTGAAAAAAGCCCTAATGTTTGGCGTCCATAACTATTTGATTAAGCCGGTAACAATGGAGACATTTGTCGGAACACTTGAGAAATATAGGCATGACAAGCAGATTCTGGATTCATTAGCGGAAGTGAATCAGGATGCCATTGACCGTTTATTTGGAGGCCGCAAGGTGAAAGAAGATAAACCTGATTTGCCTGCGGGAATTGACTACCTTACCTTAAACAAAGTAAGCCAAATACTAAAGAAAGAAAAGAAAGGCATGTCCGCTGACAAAGTTGGCGAAAAAATGGGTGCATCCAGGACTACGGCCAGAAGGTATCTGGAATATTTGGTAAGTGCCAATAAAGCCTATGTGGAGCAGGAGTATGGAATTGTAGGAAGGCCAGAACGGAATTATTACATAAAGGAAGGATAGGGAAGGTCCGAATGATCAGGGCTTTTTCTTTTCTATAAATATGTGAACCAATGAACATATGAACATAATGAACAAAATGCATATAAAGGTTTATATGGACAATTTTTTGAAAACGTTTACACTATAGTGTTTAGAATTTATTATAAATTCAGAATAAGTAACTAAAAAGGAGTGGATATCATGAAAAAACTTGGAATATTAATATTATCTGTATTATTGCTGTCGGCATGTTCATCAGGTCAAGCATCTAACAGTGCAGATTACCCTTCGAAGAACATTGAGATTGTAGCCCCTGCATCTCCGGGTGGCGGATGGGACTTGACTGCCCGATCCGTACAGAAAATCTTAAAAGATAACAAACTTGTCAAAAGCAATGTAAATGTCATTAATAAGCCGGGAGGCGGCGGTGAGGTGGGCTGGAACTACCTTCACAGCAAAGATTCTCATAACCTTGCAGTAAATTCGAGCTTGCTCCTGACGAATAATCTGCTGGGACAAAGCAAGCTGACACACAAAGACTTTACTCCGTTAGCAACTCTGGCTACCGAATGGCAGGCAATTGCCGTATCGGTTGATTCTCCATATAAATCCATCAATGACTTAATGGACCAGATCAAGAAGGATCCAAAGTCTATTAAAATCGGAGTTGGCCCTGGATTAGGAAATGATGATCATCTGGCCTTTGTGCAGGTTGCTGACATGAAGGGAATTACCCCGACAGACTTGAATTTCCTTGTTTATGATGGAGGCGGGGGAGATGTGGTTACCGCTTTGATGGGGAACCATGTGGATGCTGTAACCACATCGTTATCGGAGGTTAAGGATCAGCATTTGGCTGGAAAGCTTAGAATCTTGACTGTATCCTCTGATAAGACATTGGAAGAGCTCGAAGATGTGCCTACACTCCAGGAAGAAGGAATAGATATGGTCTTTCCTCACTGGAGAGGAATTATGGGCCCGCCTGACATGACTGAAGAAGAAATCAAATATTGGGATGAGAAGTTAACGGAAATGGTTAAAACGGATGAATGGAAGAAGCTGCTTGAGAATAATGACTGGGATGACTTCTATCAAAATAGTGAAGAAACCAAAGAGTTTTTTGATGAACAGGAGAAGTTATACAAAGATCTGGTAAATGATTCTGGATTGGTTAAGTAAGGGAGCGATGGGATGAAAGCCGTAAAAATAGGAATGCCTTTGTTAATGATCATCATCGCCGGTGTCTTTTTAATCAGCTCATTCGCCATTCCAAAGGCAAATCTCGGAAACCCAAACGGACCTTTATATTTTCCTATAGGATTAAGTATTTTCATGCTGGTGCTTAGCATCATCTATCTCTTTAACGAATTAAAAACCCTGCATGAACATAATGGGAAAATCCAGGGGCTTTTTGAGGGGAGGACATTGAAATTAATTGCAGTGACCATCGCCCTCGGAGTGATTTACGCTTTTATTTTCGAACCTTTTGGATTTTTGGTTTCTACCATTATTTTCCTAGGGTGTCTGCTCTTCTATGTGAATGGATGGAAGAAGTGGAAGGCTAATATCATTGTCACGGTTTCATTTTCGTTCATAACCTGGTACGGCTTTAGTGAATTATTGGGTGTGAGTTTACCATAAATATGGAGGTGAGAAGTTAGCATGGATGCTTTCTTGCAAGGGTTCCAGATCGTTTTACAGCCAATGAATATCTTTTGGGTTGTCATTGGCGGGTTTTTAGGCACGATTGTCGGAATGCTCCCAGGCTTGGGGCCAGCAACAGCTGTTGCGGTTTTAATCCCGATTACCTTTGGGATGGATCCGACAAGCGCGATTATTTTAATGGCTGCCATCTATTATGGTGCCATGTATGGCGGGTCAAGAAGTTCGATTCTCCTCAATACACCGGGAGATGGATCTGCAATCGCGGCCACCTTTGACGGATATCCGATGGCTCAAAAGGGACAGGCAGGAGAGGCAATGGCCATTTCCGCAGTGGCTTCCTTTATCGGCGGTGTATTGGCAGTTTTTGGTTTTATCTTTTTGGCAAAGCCGCTGGCAAACTTCGCTTTAAAATTTGGCCCATCAGAATATTTCCTATTAATGCTTTTAACATTATCGGCGATTGTATCACTTTCAATCGGTAAAATGGTGAAAGGCTTCATCGCGATGGCGCTGGGTCTTCTGATCAGTACCATTGGAATTGACCCCCAGACGGGTGTGCACCGTTTTACAATGGATATTCCCCATTTAAGTGAAGGCATTGAATTCCTCATTGTTATTATCGGTGTTTATGCAGTGGGAGAAGTTTTTTATAACTTTTTAACGATTGATAAAGTAAAAAAGGAAAAGAAGAAGGTTGGCAGAATCTGGTTTACCAAGGAACAATGGAAAAGGTCGAAGTGGCCGATACTTCGCAGTGCTCCATTAGGGTTTATCGTTGGTGTCCTGCCTGGGGCGGGAGGTTCAATTGCTTCCATGATGAGTTACTCCTCCGAGAAGCAGCTATCAAAGAAACCTGAGGAGTTTGGTGAAGGTGCTGTTGAGGGACTTGCAGCTCCGGAATCATCCAATAACGCTGCTTCTGTTGGGGCCATGATTCCGCTTTTGACTATGGGAATTCCGGGTTCAGGCACGACAGCGGTCATGCTCGGAGCTCTCATCATGCTGGGCGTGAGACCAGGCCCCTTGCTTTTTGAAAATGATCCTGGAATTGTATGGGCCCTTATCAACAGCATGTTTATTGGAAATATCGCACTCGTCATCATCAATGTTCTCCTTGTCGGCTTATTGGTGAAAATCCTGGATACACCAGCTAAAGTTCTATATCCGCTTATCATCATGCTGGCGTTTATAGGCACATACACACTCAGCTATAGCACCGCTGATTATTTCCTTCTGCTTCTTTTTGGCGTGATTGGACTTTTCATGAAAATAATGGACTTCCCAATTGCCCCGCTGGTGCTGGCAATTATTGTGGGCGGGGATATGGAGCAGAATTTCCGGATGGCCCTGACTTCATCTAACGGCAGCTTTAGTATATTCTTTTCTTCTGGAATATCGATTACACTGATCGTGCTGACTGTACTTTCTTTGTTCTATCCAATTGTGATCAATAAGTTCAAGAAGAAAAGCAGAAATAATGATAAAGAAGCTATCTCTGCTTAATATGGATCCAGGAAAGTCCACCAGAATAATGGTGGATTTTTCTGTTTACGCCGAAGGAGAAACATTATGAATAAGAAACTTCTAATGATTATAGCAATCGCGCTGTATCTTTTCTTTTTTATCCTCCCGATGCAATGGGATATAAAAGTACAGTCGCTCATCGCGCTTGTGATTATCCAGCTATTATGGGTCGGAAACGTATTTCCCCTGGCCTACAGCTCACTATTAGTCATGCTGATGTTTTCCTTTCATTTTTTTACTTATGAAGAGGTGCTGGCATATATTAGTTCTGATGTTGTCTGGCTGCTGGTTTCTACATTTATCATCTCAAGAGCCTTTATCGATACCGGCTTAGCCGACAGGCTTTCCTTAATAATTTTGAAAGGGTCCCGCGGTGCGGGCAAGGTGCTTGTCTTCATCTCGTTTTTCCTTGTCTTTATTTTATTGGTCCTAGTACCGTCCAATGTTGGCAAAGCGAGCCTTATTTCCTCCGTATTTGATAGTCTGATCAGAAGCTTAAAGTCGATGGACGAATCAAGCAATCTGGCGAAATCCTTGTTCATCGGCATTACCTATCTGATCCCGATTACGGGTGCTTTTGTTGCTACAGGAGCAAGTTCAACGATCTATGCTTACAGTCTTTTGTCCGATAGTGGCTATCATATTGATTATCTGCAATGGACTCTTACTTTTGGAGTGCCAATCGCTATTTTTGCCGTGCTGCTCGGTCTGGCATTCATCATCATGTTTCCGCCGGAGAAAATTAATAAAGAGCATTTGCTGTATCTGCTTGAAGCCAAAATCAGTGAACTGGGAAAAATAAGTGCAAGAGAAAAGAAAATGCTTGCGATTATGGGCGTTACACTT
Organism: Cytobacillus oceanisediminis; assembly: GCF_004366035.1. GTDB lineage: Bacteria > Bacillota > Bacilli > Bacillales > Cytobacillaceae > Cytobacillus > Cytobacillus oceanisediminis_C. The sequence continues at coordinate 203,281 of NZ_SOEE01000005.1, read as the reverse complement.
GCTCTTTGGATCACGCAAAGTATACATGGATACTCAATTCCTCTTATTGGACTTTTGGGCGCTTGTCTGACCATATTCCCGGGGATCGGAGTCTGGGAATGGGAGCGGGCAAGAAAATCGATTAATTGGGATATCGTTCTGTTTTTTGCTTCTACGCTCATGGTCTCAGGAATGCTGTTAAGTACAGGCACAATCGATTTGTTGGTAAAGTATCTTACCCAAATCCTTGCCCTGAAGACTCCATTTATGACTGTTTTGATCCTAATTCTATTAACTTCATTGATGAGAATCATGTTTGTGAATGTCTTAGGTTTCCTGGCCATCATGCTCCCTTTAGTGATTTCACTGGGGGATGTATTAAGCGGCTTTCCGGCCCTGAACCTGGTGAAGGCCGTGCTTTTAGCAGGTATTCCAGGCTTTTTCTTTATCACACAATCGCCTGTCCATTTAATCAGTTATTCATATGGCCATTTTAGTGAGAGAGATTTGCTTAAAGCGGGTGCTGTTTCTTTCTTGATTTGGATCGGGGTTATTTTAGGAGCGTTCGCATTTTATTGGCAGGGATGAGGGGCTTACGACTGCCTCTTTTTTCTGTTTTGAAGAAAAAATGGCGTGCACATTTAACTGAGCACGCCATTATAGTTATTTAATTGAAGCTCTGGATTGATTCACTGCGAATGATGCGGCTTGAGTTCCAGCGACTTTACCATAGACGGCACCGGACATTAAGCCTGATCCGCCTGGATAGTTTTTATAAAAGATTCCGCCGACCATCTCTCCTGCTGCAAAAAGCCCTGGAATTGGGATCTGTTCTTTATTTAGTACTTCTCCATCGGTGTTCACATGTAATCCGCCAAAGGCAAACGTAATTCCACATGTAACCGGAAAGGCATAGAAGGGTCCTTTCTCAGCCCGCAGTGCCCAGTTCGTTTTTTCAGGAGTGATGCCGGATGTTGATTTTCCATCTTTGACAGACGGATTATAATCACCATCTTGAACAGCATCATTATATTCGTGAATGGTTTTTAAAAACTGTTCTTTTTCAACAGGGAGCTGTTCCACTAATTCCTCGAGTGTGTCTGCTTGAAAAACAGTTGCTTCTTCCAGATTATATTCTTTGCGCAGAAGAGGTCTCACTTGGCTATCAAAGATCTGGTAAGCAACATGTCCAGGCTGTTTTAAAATTTCCCGTCCATATTTCGCATAGGTATAGTTCCTGAAATCAGCCCCTTCATCCACAAATCGGTACCCCTCTTTATTTAACATGATTCCAAGCGGGTATGAATGCTTCTTAAAGATATCGCCTGGCTTTGTGAAATCACCGGCCTTTGGAACATTATAGTCTGTACCAATGGAGTGGCATCCTGACCATTCACCAAATGTTTCGGCTCCAGCCTCAATCGCCATATTGATTCCGTCACCTGTATTGAATTCTGTGCCCCGGACAGCAGCAGCTTCCCACTCAGGTCCTAAATTCCTGGAGCGCATTTCTTTATTGGCTTCAAAGCTTCCGCAGGCAAGCACAACGCTGGTTGCTTCCACGGTAAGTTCTTTTTCTTTTTGCTGAACGACTGCGCCGGTTATTCTGCTGTCTTCCGTTAATAGCTTTGTTGCCTGGGCCTCATACCATATATCAATCCCTGCTTCCTTGGCGCGCTGGAAAAGTGCCTTCATTAAGCCAATTCCTTTTTCCTTAGTTTTAACAGGAAGGCCGCCCCAGAAGTGAACTTTGTCATCCTTTTTAAATGATTGATTATCATAATTCAGTTCAAATTCGACACCCTGCTCCTTCATCCAAACGATTGTCTCGTAAGACTTAGAAACAAGCTGATTTGCCAGCTCCGTATGGCTCTGGCCTTCAGTCACCCTCATTAAATCATTATAATAGTCAGAATCACTGTACTCCGGCATAACAATTTTACCGGCTTCTTCATCTGTCAATGAGGGCATGATTCTTCTGATATCGCTTAAATCGTTATAAGCAAAACGGATGGCCCCATCTGTAAAATAAGAATTGCCTCCGCGCTTATGTTCAGGACCTTTTTCAAGGACCAGGACGCTTGCACCATTCTCTTTTGCCGAAATTGCTGCGCATAGAGCCGCATTGCCGGCTCCCACCACTACTACATCGTATTTAGCCATTTTAAGTTCCCCCCGACGAATTTTTACTATTTATAACTTTATTGTAGGGGGAATGGTAAAATAAATAAAATATCAATATTTTATTATTAATGATAAAAAAATTCTATTTCAGTGGAGGCAGAAATGGACGAAAAAGATTGGCTCATACTTCAGACAATCCATAAAGAACGGAATATTACGAAAGCAGCAGAAAAGTTATATATCTCGCAGCCTTCATTAACGTACAGGATTCAACAGCTGGAAAAAGAATTTGCTGTAAAAATCCTATCACGAAGAAAGAGAGGAGTGGATTTTACATCAGAAGGGGAATATTTAGTGGAATATGCCAATAGGATGGTTCATCAGCTAAGGGAAGCGAAGGATTTTCTCAGCAGCATGGAGGGTGAGGTAAGAGGAGCATTAAGGCTTGGAGTCTCGCAAACATATGCCAGATATAGATTGCCTGAAATACTGGCTGCATTTCTAATTCAATATCCACAGGTAGACCTGAAGTTAAAAACCGGCTTCAGCTATGAGGTAATCCAAATGGTTCATAAAGAAGAAGCGAATATTGGCATCGTCCGGGACCCTTACGATTGGAAGGGGCCAAAAATTTTAATAGATGAAGAGAGAATCTTCCTTGCTTCAAACGAAAAAATCGAATTAGAACAGCTTCCATATCTGCCGAGAATAGATTATAACACCGATCCATCCTTAAAAAGTATTATCGATCTTTGGTGGAAGGAAAACTTCGACCTCCCTCCTGCTATTACAATGGAAGTAGATATTATCGATACATGCCGTGAAATGGTTCTGAATGGGCTGGGTTATGGAATCCTGCCGGAGATTTGCCTTAAAGGCTGCACGGATCTAAACACATGGGAATTGAGCTTCAAGGGTGAAAAGCTTTACCGCAAAACATGGCTTGTATTTAATGAAAGTTCACTGGATCTCTCCGTCTCAAAAGCTTTTATCGAATTTATCCGCGGCAGTAAAGCATAAATTGGATAAATGGCATTCCGGTTCATTAAGTTGTCATAATAGCTTGTCCATGGCCATAAACATGAAATGAGTTCGAATTATTTATTTGCTATGGAGGCCTAAAACATGACAAAATTCAAACCTTTCATCGTACTAGCCGCATTGTTGTTTGCCATCACGCTTATCGTTCCAGCCCTGCTTGTGATTCCCTTTACAGAAGGAAAAGTCAGCGGGAAGCTTGGCGAGGAGCTTAAGACTGAGACGAAAACAGAGACGGCGGCAGAAATTCCCCAAGGGCCAGCCATAGAGGTAGGGGTCTACCGCCTTGCACAGAAAAAGCTGGAGACGGTTCCGCTTGAAGAGTATATCGTCGGAGTAGTAGCATCGGAAATGCCTGCAGAGTTTGAAGAAGAGGCATTGAAGGCTCAGGCATTGGCAGCAAGGACATTCATTGTAAAGCAGTTAATGAATAGAGATAGCGTAGAACTTCCTGAGGGAGCATTGGTTTACGATACAGTAACCCATCAGGTATATAAAAATGATGAGGAACTGAGGCAGCAATGGAAACAAGATTATAAGTGGAAAATCGAAAAGGTAAGAGAAGCCGTTACCGAAACGCAAGGACAGATTCTCACTTTCGACGGCTCACCGATTACAGCTTCCTTTTTTTCAACAAGCAATGGCTTTACGGAAAACTCCGAAGCCATCTGGCCAAATTCTGTTCCCTACTTAAAAAGTGTAGAAAGCAAATGGGACCTCCAGTCTCCCAAGTTTAACGGCAGAGAGGTATTCACCGTTCAGGATTTTGAAAGGAAATTGGGTGTGAAGCTTCCTAATGATAGCACGATCGGAAACGTGACCGAGCGCACGGCCGGCCAGCGGGTCTCAAAAGTGGATATTAACGGAAAAGTCGTCAGCGGTAAAGACATTCGAGAGAAACTGGGACTAAAATCAACAGACTTTACCTGGGAACGCAAAGGAGACAATATCATCATCAATACCCAAGGCTACGGCCATGGGGTCGGCATGAGCCAATACGGCGCAAACGGCATGGCAGCCGAAGGAAAGAACTACAAAGAAATCGTTGCCCATTATTATAAAGGCGTAGAAATTGCCGCTTCCGATCAGTTGCTGACGAAGGTCACAGCTAAGAAATAAGCGAAAAGAGCTGGTTCATTGAATCAGCTCTTTCAATTTGCTTTATTAAAAAAACCAAGAAACTTACCAAGCTTTTTAAACTTCCCATAAAAAAGAGCCCGGCTGATCAAATACCAGCACACCAGCACACCGGTAATATCCTTGACAGCGTCAATCAAAGCAGCAGACCGGTAAGGTATAAACGATTGATGAATTTCATCGAGAATCCCGTAAAAGCAAGCCAATACGGCCAATAAGATATTTACTCCCGGCGTTAGCTTAAATACTGTTAAAGCAGCCAAAACAAAAAGAACATACAAAATACCAAACTCAATCAGATGCATAGATTCTTTTATAAAACGGTCCACTGCCAGATCCGGCAGCTCCACCACTGCATCTGCCGGCATGCTGGACAGGACCCAAATAAGCGCCATATATAGGAAAGGCAGCACCCGTATTATCCATTTAACCATCTATCAGTAACTCCTTTTAAAATTTTTACTCAAAACATGCATAATCCGAAAACTTTTGTCGAAAAATAAGCACAAAAAATTTTTTTTGAGAAATGTATATAATCCTCTCAATCTGTTCAGACTGATTGCTGAGGTGATGATAAATGAGAGAGGAAGAAAAGAAACGATCTTCTCAAGATTCCAGCTTTAAACGCTTTATGAAGAAGCGGTGGGCATTCCCAGCTATCTACATTGCAAGTGCAGCAATCATTCTAACCGGTGTTCTTTGGTATCAAACAAGCGACAACGCTACAGACACTGACAGCTACGATTACGAAGCCACTGATATTACCGGCAAAAAGTACGACGAGCCAGCATTGGAAGTTAACCGCGCAATGGAAAACTTCGTAATGCCTGTCAAAGATCCAGACTCAGCTGTCATTCAAAAACAATTCTATGATTATGACGGCAAGGCTGAAGAACAGGAAGCTGCTCTAGTATTTTACAATAACACATACCATCCGAACACAGGTATTGATATTGCTGTAAAGGATGGAGAAACTTTTGATGTCCTTGCTGCATTAAGCGGAAAAGTAACTAAGGTAGAAGAAGATTCACTGTTGGGCAATGTCATTGAAGTGGAGCATGACAAAGGAATTGTAACACAATATCAATCTGTTACAGAGATGAATGTTAAGGTTGGCGACCAGGTAGAACAAGGTGACGCCCTTGCGAAGGCAGGAGAAAGCTTGTTTAATGAAGAAGCAGGCGTACACGTACACTTTGAAATCCGTAAAGACGGAATGCCGGTCAATCCACTTGATTACTTCAATAAGCCGCTTAGCTCTTTACAGGAGTTAGACACAACTGACAAAGCTAATGCTGAAGAAAACAGCGGTGCAACTGAAGGAAACGAAGAAGCTGCTCCTTCTGAGGACAAGTCAGCTGAAGAGTCTGGCAAATCAGAAGACGAAGGTTCTGCTGAAGAATCTGCAGATGAAAATACCGGAAATACGGAAGAAGACGAGTCTGCTGATACAGAAGAAGATCCAGCCGGAGCTTCTGAAGACGAAGGTCAAACTGACGACCAAGTTGAAGAAGACACTGCAACTGAATCAACTGACGCATAATGATAGGGAGTCTGCCGAAATGGCGGGCTCTTTTTTTGACAGAATGTATGAATCCTGAAGTTAGCGCAAGCAGCCTACCCCTCGAGGTGTCGAAGGTGGGCAATGGCGCTTCCGCTTTTCTTTTGACAGGTACCACCCGATTTTTGTCGACTTAACATTTTTTCGACAATTCTGCCATTATCCTGTATAATATTTCGGAAAGCGAAGAGTTATACAGGGGGGAGAAAATATGAAGAAGCTTCTATTAACCGGATTTGAACCTTTTCTTGATTTTCCAATCAATCCGACAGAAAAGATTGTGAATGCATTGGATGGCAAAGCTGTTGGAAACTATGAAATTATGGGGCACCTTTTGCCGGTGGATTTTAATCTCGCACCTAAGAAAATAGCAGAGGAAGTAATGGAGAAAAAACCGGATGCAGTAATTTCTCTTGGGCTGGCTGCTGGCCGCGCAGCCATCACACCTGAAAGAATCGCAATCAATTGCCAGGACGGGGAGCCGGATAATAGCGGTGTCGCCCCTGAAGACAAACTGATAGAGGAAAATGGTCCCGATGGCTATTTTTCAACTCTTCCAATCCGCCGAATGGTTAATAGGCTTAAAGAAGCGGGATATCCTTCTGCCATCTCGAACTCAGCTGGGACCTATCTATGCAATAACGTAATGTATTCCGTGCTTCATTTGCTAAGATCCTCAAACATTGAAGTACCAGCGGGTTTTGTGCATATTCCTGCTTCCCATGAGCTGGCAGCTGCCAGCAAAAAAAGCATGGCAAGCTGGTCTGATCCAGATTTGCTGGAGGCAATTACTCTTATCATCAAAGAATTGGATTAAGGAGCCGGACAGGCTCTTTTTTTTGTGAAGTTTTTATTATCACTATAGTGTTTTCCTCTAATGTCCTAAAGCCTCCGTCATCCATGCTTTCGGACAAAAACCTTTAAGTATCAAGGGGAGCAGCTGGTTCCTTTAAAAAAATTTAATATATTTCCAGCATGTACTTGACCTGGAAATGATTTTTGTACATAATGAAGTATGAATTTTCTTAAAATTAAATGAAGTCAGAAAATAAACTCGGATGCCTATTTTGAAACTTAAAGCGGAAAGCGGCAAAAAATGATAGCGCTTTCTGAAAAGGAGGAAACCAAATTGCTTACGTTAGTGTCTATGATGATCATTACAGGAATCTGCCTTTTTCTAGCTTTAAGAAAGAAAAGGCCAATATTCCTTGCAGTTCCATTTCTCTCAATCTTTGCTTATTTCCTCGTTCAAATCATTCTTGTTCCCGCACCTTTCATGGATACAGTCAAATTTATTTTCAGTTTAAGGTAATGGTTTTGTTCGGGTCCGGATAACGGATCCGGTGAAATAGCAGCGGTTCAGCTGCAGATAACCAATAAAGGGGTGATTCCTGACAATAAAGTCTGTTAATCAGAATCAAGAGTGATGCATTTATCATTTTTACCGGGGGTGGAGTTTTGAAAAAAATTGATAAAAAAGTAGCAGACAGTTATTTCCGTGAAAAGACTCGGAATATGATCATTTATTTTGCTATTGGATTTCTTGCCTCTTTTGGCGTGGTCTTTTTTGCAGAACCATTAAGCGATATTTCGATTAACGGATTTCCATTCCATTACTTTATGGGCGCACAGGGAGCTGTACTGACCTTTATCATTCTGCTGTTCGTTAATGCCAAAATGGGGGATGCCATTGACAGGAAATATGGAATTGATGAAAACAAAAATGAACAGATCAGCTCAGGGAAAGTTCTTGATCATTAATTAATGAAATAATGAGCAGATGTTTAAGCTGCCGCAATAGATAGAGATAAAAGGGGTGTCATATAAATCTGTACGTAATAAAGGGGGATGTCTTTGGATACACAATTTTTGGTCTCATTATCCATTATTTTAGCTACATTTGCTTTGTATATTGGAATAGCCATTTATAATAAGGCAAAGGAAACGTCGGAGTTCTATGTTGCCGGACGCGGGGTGCCGCCAGTCTTTAATGGAATGGCGATAGGCGCCGACTGGATGAGTGCCGCTTCCTTTATCGGGATGGCGGGAACGATCATGCTCCTGGGCTATGACGGTCTTGCCTATATTATGGGCTGGACGGGCGGATATCTGCTCTTAACCTTCCTGTTGGCACCACAGCTGCGGAAATACGGCCGCTACACGGTTCCTGAATTCATCGGTGACCGGTTTGACAGCCACACAGCCCGTGTGATTGCAGCTCTTTGTACAATTATCATCAGCTTTACCTATTCGATTGGCCAGCTTTCCGGTTCAGGAGTGGTTATTGGCCGCCTGTTTGAAATTGATGCGAAGCTTGGAACCATGATCGGTGTCGTTCTTATTGCCTTTTATGCTGCATTTGGGGGCATGAAGGGGATTACTTGGACCCAGGTTGCTCAGTATGTCATTTTGATTATCGCATATATCATTCCAGTCGTTTTCATGTCCCTTCAAATTACAGGAAACCCGGCTCCATGGCTTTCTTATGGAGAGCTTGTCGGTAAAATGGGTGAACTCGACCGGGAGCTTGGAATCTCTGAATATTTTGCACCATTTACAAACGGAACAAAGTGGCAGTTCCTGGCCCTTATGTTTACACTGATGGCTGGTACAGCCGGTCTTCCGCATGTAATTGTCCGTTTCTATACGGTATCAACGATGAAGGCCGCCCGCTGGTCTGGAGCATGGGCTTTGCTGTTCATCGGCTTGCTTTATCTGTCTGCACCTGCATACGCCGCATTCTCCCGTTTCATTTTAATGACACAGGTTGCCGGCAGCAAAATTACGGAACTGCCTGCCTGGACGAAGACATGGGTTGATACAGGCAAGCTGCAAGTAGCTGATGGCAATGGTGATGGCGTACTGCAGTGGAATGAACTCATTATCTCGAACGATATTGTCGTTATGGCGACACCTGAAATTGCCAATCTTGGCCTGTTTGTCATCGGTCTTGTGGCGGCTGGGGCAATGGCTGCTGCATTATCAACAGCCGGCGGTTTGATGATTGCGATATCTTCCGCTTTTGCCCACGATATTTTTTACCGGGTGCTAAAACCCAACTCAACTGAAAAGACACGTCTTTCTGTTGCCCGCTGGTCCATTGTAATCGCCACTCTTTTGGCAGGCCTTATCGCACTTAACCCTCCAGGAGCGATTACACAAATTGTTGCCTGGGCATTCGCACTCGCGACAGGAACATTCTTCCCTGCGCTTGTTCTGGGTGTCTGGTGGAAGCGTTCAAACTCGCAGGGGGTTATTGCCGGCTTGCTGGTCGGATTAGGTGTAACTTTGGCTTATATCTTTACAGCCAAATATGGGGGCTTTACCATCCTGGGTATCATTGATACAGGTGCTGGTGTGTTTGGTGCCGCTGCTGCATTTGCAGCTAATATCATTGTTTCTCTTATGACAGCTGCCCCTTCGCAAAAAATTCAGGAGGAGGTTATGGATCTTCGCTATCCGGAGCAAATGGTCTATAAAGATGGTGAAGTATGGATGAACGATGATGGATCAAAATCTGTATAACCTATACCATTTGGAGGCTGTGCGGTTTCACCCCTTTTTTCATGGGGTGGAATCTGACACGGCCCTTTCACTTCTATCTTTGTGTGAAGTCCGCCGCTATGGGAAAAATGACATTATCCTGAAAAAAGATAAACCGCGTGAAGGGCTTCTTCTCCTTTTAGAAGGTCTTTCTGAGGTATTGGTAAAAAATGAACACAATGGACGGGAAGAAGTGCTTGAAGTGGTTCAGGCAGGGGAATTGATTGGTTTTTCCAGCCTCGCCGATTTCCTGGGAGTTTCCAAACAGATCGATACAGAGTCAATGGTCGAAGTCAAAGCCTCAAGCGAGGTAAGGGCGATGTTCATTCCGTTTGAAGTGGTGAGAAAAAGATGGGATGACCCTGCTGTTCATGATTACATGCTGACGCAGGTAGCCATCAGATTGAAAGATGTTTACGCATCTCTTGCCGAACAGGTAAAGCTCGCAACAGATTATGGAGAAAATGATGCAATCATGATCAGGGTTCAGGATGTCATGAGCAATGAGGCGGCTGCAGTCAGTCCGGCCGCATCCATTCAGGAGGCCGCTAAATTAATGCATAATAGGAAAATAAGTTCGGTCCTCGTTGCAGAGAATGATTGCTTGTTAGGGATTATTACGGAAAGAGACATAGTGGAACGGGTAGCTGCTGCAGGTGCTGATTTATCTGCTCAGGCAAGAACCATTATGACAGAGAATCCAGTCACCATATCAAGGTTTGCGTATTACTATGACGCCCTTTCACTGATTCTGTATAAGGGCGTCAAACACCTGCCTGTCAAGGAAAATACTAACGTGGTAGGGATTGTGACGCTATCAGATTTGCTGAGAAGGAAAAACGAGAATGTGATGAAGACTGTTCAAAAAATTGAAAAAGCCGACCGGGACAGTCTTCCGCAAATCAAAACCGGCATCTATGACATTATTGATTCTTTAATAAGAGATCGTGTTCCAATATTAAAAATGCTTGAAATCATTACAAAGCTATACGATCGTCTGGCAGCAAGGATTATAGCTCTATCTATTTCTGAACTGAGAGAAAGAGGTTTGCGGCAGCCATGCGAATTTGTTTTCTATCAAATGGGCTCAAGCGGCCGTGGAGAACAGTTCATGCTCACAGATCAGGATCATTTCCTTGTTTATGAGAGTCATTCAGAAGAAGCCTCGGCATTTTTTGAAGAGCTGGGAAAAAGAATCACCTCTAATATGGAAGCAGCTGGCTATGCACGCTGCAAAGGGCTCATGATGTGCAGTGAACAGAAATGGCGCGGATCACTGACAGTATGGGAAGAGAGGCTGCGAACATGGATGCTCCATTCAACAAATGACCATTTATTATTAGCGCAGAACTTCTTCTCCTATCGGCTGATTGCGGGGAGTGAAGGGCTGCATACGAAATTTGAAGCGCTGTCCGCTGAACAGATTAAGCGGTCCAGAATTTTTTTATTCCGGCTGGCACAGCTGGAAAAGGAACATGCCATACCTACCCTGGATCAGCCGATCCGATCCTTATTCAAGCTGCATAGAAAGAACATCGATATGAAAAAAGAAATTCTATTTCCCTATCACCATAGTCTGCAGATCCTGTCACTTATACATGGAAAACTATCAGGCACACCATTGGAAAAAATAGATTTCCTGCAGGAGAAGAAGGTATTACCTAAGGAGTTTGCACACGATTTAAAGGAAGCAGTAAGCACTATTATGACATTGTATGTCACCCAGCGCTGGCAGCAGGAGAAAACAGGTGTCTCACTCTCTTCTGTTATCTCATTTACAAGGATGTCTGCCCGCGAAAAAGAAGAATTGATTCTTAGCTTAAAGACATTAAGGGAGCTGCAGAGCCAGGCAATCGCAAGATTCTCTCTATAGATCTGAAAGGATGCTGGTATGTTTTTTCTCAGAAAAAATGTGACATGTTCCTTAACGTATGAAAATATTCCGTTATCCACTCCGCTTGAAGACCTGAGTTTTATTATATTTGATACTGAAACAACAGGATTTCAAGTATCTGCTGCAGACCGGATCATTGAGATTGGTGCCGTCCCGGTAAAAGGATTTCAAGTGCAGGAAGAGGACCTTTTTCAGACATTTGTTAACCCAAAACGACAAATTTCTCGGGAAATAAAAGAATTAACCTCTATTTCCAATGAGCTGGTCAAAGATGCCCCGCAGGCATTGGAAGCCATTCAAAGCTTTTTTGATTATGTTGAATCAAGGAAAGCTGTATGCCTGGTTGGCCATTATGTAGGCTTTGATGCACTTGCTATCAAGAGTGAATTTAAGCGCGAAAAGCTTGCTTTAAAAAATTTCCTTACTATTGACACGCTGGATTTGATTGGCTTTATCGCCCCGTCCTATGATATGCGCGACCTTGAGAGATATGCCAAGGCATTCGGCACCCGCATATATGACCGCCATAGTGCAGAAGGGGATGCTTTAACTACCGCATACCTATTTGTTGAACTGCTCTTTCAGTTTCAGCAAAGGGGCCATAAAACCTGGGGGGAATTGATTAAAGCAACCGACAGTCAAACGAGATCCCTATTTTAATGACTGTGGTTGGAATGTTGGTGAGCGGATGGGTGATGTAATTAAACCTATGGAAAGCCGGGGAATGCGGCTTTCCATACCTTTACTGTATATTGATTAGTGCTTCGTCTTTATAAACCACCAGGACTTTTTTTCCTGACATTTTTTGATAGGTCTGTGCAGTTCCATAGGGTACCTTCAATGTGAAATAATCATCCCCGTTTTTAAATTCCACCGTAAAGTTGTCTGCCGCACCAGTGATGACTGCTTTTATTTTGGAGATATCCCCTTTAATGGTCAATTTCTGATTAATGAGTACCATATCACTTTTTAACTTGTTCAATCTTTTCAGTTCATTGACATTCATACGGTAGCGCTTTGCGATTCCCCATAGTGTATCGCCCGGCACCACGGTATATACAGCTGTCTCATTATTGAACGGTTCTTCTGTATGACGCTCCGTCCGAACCTCCAGTGTTTGCCCTGGATGGATCGTGTCAGACTTAAGGTGGTTAACCGCTTTCAATTCTTTAACAGTCATATCATGTTCCCTGGAGATTTTATATAAAGTATCTCCCTGCTTCACTTTGTAGGTGCCTGTCAATGCCTGAGCTTCTTTTGATGACGCGCTGAAACCGGCTGATGCAATTACTGCAGCGAATACAGTGCTGGCTGCTGCCATTCCTCTTGCTTTTATCTTCTTTCTTTTATCGTTTAGAATCCTTTCCTTGCGTGTTTGCATACTATGTTCATCCTATCCATTGGAATATAGTGGTTCTAAAACCAATTAAATGAATTGTTTTCCGAGAAAAATAGTACGGTATAAATATCCGGTTCACAATAGGGAGGAGTTCCTGGCTCTTTTCCCTTGTTTCCGAAAATGTATATAGTTCAATCCGCTCTATAGTTACTAGATTTATGCATTTATCTGATTCTAAAGAAATTGTTTATGCACTTTAAAATGAAAGACCCCGCAATGAAGGATTTTGTCGAAACTGCGGGGAAAGTCCCGGATTTTATCATTTGAGCATTTGAAATTAGGAAAGTTATCACTGGACTTTAGGCTTCTTATTTTTTAAATACCCCAAAGAATTTTTTGAAAACATTTCTAATTTTTGACCTCCAGATGTCCTATTTTCAAAAAATTTACACAAAACCTTGTCCCTATTGAGTTTTTCGTGCATATTACCTCACCCAAGCTAATAAACTGTTACAAACCTTACAAAGAGAATGTATGAGGTGAGGGATCGTTTTACTAAAACTAATGAATATGTTGAGGACATGTTTAATTATCGCAAGCTGAAAGCAAGCCTTTCAGGCGCATGCACGATTAAGTTCATTTAATCAGGAATCCATGCGGAATACAGTTAAAAACCAGACAGAAAGCGAGTCTCATTTCACACTTCTCACATCCAAATCGGGGAGGGCGAGTGGTGTGCACGATTACATCAAAGAGAGAACTATCAAGATTGGAAAGTATATCGTGGAGACGAAAAAAACGGTTCGCGTAATCGCGAAGGAGTTTGGCGTATCCAAAAGTACAGTCCATAAAGACTTGACGGAAAGACTACCTGAAATCAATCCTGAACTGGCAAACGAAGTAAAGGAAATCCTGGATTATCATAAATCGATCCGTCATCTGCGCGGCGGTGAAGCCACAAAAATGAAATACAAAAAAGAAGAAATGGAAGAAGAGCCAGTTAAATGAAAAGATTCAAAAGGCGCTGATAAAGGCGTCAAAGGCTAAAGACTGCCGTTTTTAGCTGTATCATGGCAATTTTTCTTTTGCTGTTACATGATGAACCTTCATGCGGCTCCGGGGGCTAAAAGATCATAAGCTGTTTCCATGGCCTGATCCAAGGCTTTGCTATATGGATTTAAGCCCCTTCCTAAGTCGCCTGCATCAATTTCCTCATTTCGACAAAAACCCTCAAAAAGTCTCACAAAATCTGTCAAAATGTTACTGCTTTCACAAGGAATGTGTTAAAATATAAAATTAGGATAGAACTTGGTTCGTAAAGACTAGGACTCCTAAAGAGACGCCGGGCAAAATCATTTCTTTTTAAAAGAACTGATTTTTTTGCGTGGCTTAAACTGCAATTGCGAATAATGACTTGAACATCTAACTAAAAATTTATAAGCGAAGTTCGCTTTAAGAATGCCTAAATAGAGAGAGCCTTCAAAGGTGCGGACAGAAGCTGGCCATTTTGCAAGGAGGAAAAAGAAAAATGTTTGCTAGGGATATTGGGATTGATTTAGGAACTGCCAACGTGCTAATCCACGTTAAAGGACGCGGAATTGTGCTGAATGAACCATCTGTAGTGGCAATTGATAAAAATACAAACAAAGTACTGGCCGTAGGGGAAGAGGCGCGACGCATGGTCGGACGCACACCAGGGAACATTGTGGCAATCCGTCCGCTAAAAGACGGGGTTATTGCCGACTTTGATGTGACAGAAGCGATGCTGAAGCACTTTATCAACAAACTGAATGTTAAAGGCTTCTTATCAAAGCCGCGCATTTTAATCTGCTGCCCGACAAATGTAACAGGTGTTGAGCAGAAGGCGATTAGGGAAGCTGCTGAAAAAAGCGGCGGCAAAAAAATATATCTTGAAGAAGAACCAAAAGTTGCTGCAATTGGAGCAGGCATGGATATCTTTCAGCCGAGCGGAAACATGGTTGTCGATATCGGCGGGGGTACAACAGATGTGGCAGTTTTATCAATGGGAGACATTGTAACGTCTTCTTCCATTAAGATGGCCGGAGATAAATTTGACAACGAAATTCTTCAATATATCAAAAAAGAGTACAAGCTTTTAATCGGCGAAAGAACTGCGGAAAATATTAAAGTATCAATCGGGACCGTATTCCCTGGCGGCAAAAGCGAGGAAATGGAAATCCGCGGCCGTGACATGGTTTCGGGTCTGCCAAGAACGATTACCGTACGCTCTGAAGAAGTTCAGGGTGCTCTGGCAGAATCCGTTGAAATCATCGTACAGGCTGCCAAAAGCGTGCTTGAACGCACACCGCCTGAACTGTCTGCAGACATCATCGATCGCGGGGTTATTTTAACAGGCGGGGGGGCCCTTCTTCACGGAATCGACCAGCTTCTGGCTGAAGAGCTGAAAGTCCCTGTTTTAATTGCAGAAAACCCGATGGACTGCGTAGCCGTTGGAACAGGTATCATGCTTGATAATATTGATAAGCTTCCAAAGAAGAAGCTTGTATAATAGTGAGGAACCCGCCTTTTGGCGGGTTTTTCTTTTGGGAGCAGCTCAAATGCTGTTATTGAGCGAAGTGACCGAAAAATTTAGAAATTCACCGATAAAATTCTAAATTGGCCGATATATAAAAAATGTGAACGATAAAAATGAAATCTGACCGATATCAATAAGTGAATATCTTTAGTAAACTTTCTCCTATTCCAGCCGATTAAAAAAAGGTACAGCTTTTTTCAAAATCTGACTTAATTCTTCAGATTTTTAATGTTTATTGTCGGAAAGTTTCTTATAATAGAGGTAAATAGATGTTCGGAATTGCAATTTAGAGGTGATTAAAGATGTTTAGAGGTTTCTACACAGCTGCTTCCGGGATGCTTGCGCAGCAGCGGAGAACAGAAGTGCTGACGAATAATATGGCGAATGCCAATACGCCCGGCTTTAAAGCAGATCAGACGAGCTTGAGGGCTTTTCCTGAGATGCTTTTGCATCGCATGGGCCAGCAGACAGTTCCGACCGAGAAAGGCCTTAATCTTCCTTTTAATCAGGAAGTGGGCAGCCTGAATACAGGGGTCTATATGCAGGAGACGCTGCCATCCTTCATGCAGGGAGATGTGAAGGAAACAGGCCTGAATACGGACCTGGCCTTGCTTGATCTTAATCTGCCTGTTAATCCGGATACTGGCTTAAGAGGATCTGTCTTTTATACAGCAGCAGGTATTGATGGCGAGCCGCGCTATACAAGGAATGGAAACTTTACCATTGATGGCGGAGGTTATTTAACGACAGCGAGCGGATTATATATTCTGGATGATGCGGGTGAACGGATTCAGCTCTCCAATGACCGCTTTACAGTGAGTGAAGATGGTGTGATAACAGGTGAAGCGGGTGAAACAGCGAGATTGGGCATTATGTATGCACAAAACCCTGAAAGCCTGCGTAAAGAGGGTGACGGACTGTTTGCAGTGACAGAAGAAAGTGTCCTTGAGAATGCCTATAATGCACAGAATGTCCAATTCAAGCTGCAGCAGGGCTATTTGGAGCGTTCCAATGTAGATGCTTCCCGGACGATGACTGATATGATGACCGCCTATCGCTCTTTTGAAGCAAACCAAAAGGTCCTGCAGGCTTATGACCGCAGTATGGAGAAAGCCGCAAATGAAATCGGACGGATCGGCTAATGTCCTGCGGCAGACCCGCTAAGGGGGAAGAACAATGAATAGAACCATGATCACGGCAACGAATACTCTGGCCCAGCTGCAGAAGCAGATGGATATTGTCAGTCATAATGTAGCCAACATTGATACAGCGGGCTATAAAAGAAGAGAAGCCAATTTTACCGATTTGCTTTTTCAGCAGTTCCATAATCAGCGGAATCCGAATGCGGAGACAGCGAGACTGACACCTGCAGGCATCAGGCAAGGAGTAGGAGCAAAGCTCGCGCAGTCCCAAATTGTCATGAAGCAGGGTGCCTTAAAGGCAACCGAACGGCCGCTTGATCTTGCCTTCACAAAAGAAGGGCAGTATTTCCGTGTGCTGGAGCAGACCGAAGAGGGGGCAGCTGTGCGTTTTACCAGATCGGGCGCCTTTTATTTAACACCGGTTTCAGATAATGAGATCATGCTTGTGACTGGTGACGGACTTCCTGTTCTTGATGAAAATAATAATTCGATTATAATGAATGGACAAGCTAAAAATTTTAAAGTGACCGAAACAGGCAGCTTTTTGGCAGAAGCAGCCAATGGTGCCATCCAGGAATTCAATCTTGGAATAGTTCTGATTAACAAGCCTCAGTTCCTGGAGCAAAAAGGGGATAATCTTCTCGGTCTTCCTGATGGAGTTGACGGCGAGGGGATCTATACAGAGCTGAACGGTGCGCTCCGCGGCCAGATAGGTATGGCCCAGGGTTCCCTTGAACAATCCAATGTGGATATGTCCAAGGAAATGACAGATTTGATCAACCTGCAGAGGGCATATCAGTTTCAGTCAAGATCTGTCTCCATGGCTGATCAAATGATGGGGCTGATCAACGGAATACGTTAGGTAAAAGGGGAAATAAAATGTCAGTAAACAACAGTAATCAAGAAGCAGTCAAGACGCGTGAACAACTGAAAAAAGAACACAGCAAAGAAGAATCACCGCGTAAAGGGCGGGTTCGCATTCGCCTCATTCCGATCTGGCTTCGGATTATTATTGTCGTGCTTTTAATTTTCCTGAGCGTTACGGCAGGAGCCGCGGTCGGGTATGGAGTCATCGGCGGCGGGGAAGTAAAAGATATTTTTACAAAATCCACCTGGATGCATATTGTGGAATTAATTGAAAAAGAATAGAAAATGAAGAGGAGGGTGATGATGCCCTTCTTTTTTGCTGTCTTGGAATTTGTAATATATAACGATGAGAATAACTTTGATGAAAAATTATCTGGATCCAGCTCCAGCGCCACCCCTCGGGTCATAAGCCAAATCATTCCAGAAATCAGAATTTCCTGTATGATTCGTCTTATGCCTGTAGGAGCTGATCAAGGCGCTTCCGCTTTTGTTCTTTCCGCTTTGCGTCCGGGCAATTTTTTAGTAAAATAAATATAAGCTATTATTAGTATCTGGTACTAAATACTGCAGGGGAGCGATACATATGAAGTTGAATGTCGAAGAAATTAAAGAAATAATCCCTCACCGATACCCATTTCTGTTTGTGGATTCCATTGAAGAGCTTGAACCTGGAAAAAGAGCCGTCGGCAAAAAGAATGTAAGTGCCAACGAGGAAGTGTTTAATGGACATTTCCCAAATTACAATGTCTTTCCAGGATGCCTGACGCTTGAGGCCTGTGCACAGACAGGTGCTGTTGCCCTGCTGTCACTGGATGAATATAAAGGTAAACTTGCCTTTTTTGCCGGTGTGGAGAAATGCCGCTGGAAACGCCAGGTGCGTCCGGGCGATACACTCATCATGGAAGTCGAACTGCTCTCCGTCCGCAGAGGAATCGGAAAAGGAAAAGCCGTTGCGACTGTAGAGGGCGAAGTGGCAATGGAAGCTGAAATTATGTTTGCAATAGAAAGGTAACGATAAGAGAAATCCCGTACCGAGCGTACGGGATTTTTTCTGTAAAAAAATATGCAAGTTGTTTAGGTTTTTGGGAAATATAAAGGAAGACCAATGCAGCAGGTCAACAATACAACCTTATGAAAGGGGCTTTTACGATGAATAAAAAGCTTTTAACACTTATCGGAGGATCCGTTCTTTCTGCCATGCTTCTAGCAGGCTGTGCCACAGATAATCAGGAGCCGCCGCCGGAAGATGATACAATCACTGAAGATAACGGCGATGTAAATGATGGCAATATGAACGGTGACAACGGCGATATGACGAATGATCTGAATGAAAACACGGACGACAACGACATCAACACAGATGATGACGGCGACATGATGGAAGACAACAACGAGCCGGGTGAAGATGCTGTTGAAGATAAACTGGATATGCAGGATAAAGATAATAAAGATAAGTAAAAAAGGCAAGGACAGGGGTGAACCTGTCCTTTTCTAAAGAAAAACTCCCGTCATGATTGAGCGGGAGTTTCTTTATTTTTCTTTTTTGCAGCAGCCAGGCGCGGCTTGCCTTGCATCTTAACTTTGAATTCATCAAGCAGGCTGTCTCCAATAAAGCCCTTGTCCAAGAGGTCCTTAAGCAGCAGTTCGGCATAATCATTTTTCGTTCTTTTGAGTGACCCTTCAAAAAGGATGCTGATATGGTTTTCCAGTTCACTGATAGAGGTAATTTTAGTTTGGAATGCGGCTGGATCGTTTTCTTTTTTCGTAATAACAACTTGGATGGTCAGCTCGTCCTTGTCATCAGCGCGCTTTTTGAAGTACTCAAGATAGGATTTATCAATAAATGCCTCCAGGAGCCAGGTGCTCTTCTCGTCTTCTTTATTGATAATCAATCCATCATCCAGTTGAATATCAATCAGGCCATTTTCTTCCACCAATTGCAGAGAAACAAGTTTAAATGTTTTCATGGCTTACCTCCATCTCTAAAATAAGTTGTCTATAAAAAAAATTATAACACAGGCCAAACGGAAAGCGAATTTGAGGGTTTGTCGAATTTTCTTTTTATAAATGCTGAAATTTTGATTTTAGGGGCCGTTTTTTGCAGAAACAGGGCTGAGAAATGAATTTTTAGGGTGTTTTTGCTGAAAAAGCACTGCAAAAAACACTTTTTGTCTTTTTTACACAGTGAAGAGGTTCCGGATATGATGAAAATATCAAAGAGAGGAGATGAAAACCTATGATTAATCAAGTGACCCTGGTTGGAAGACTGACAAGGGATCCTGAGCTGAAACGGACACAGGAAGGAATTCCTGTGACAAATGTGACGCTGGCAGTAAGCCGCCAATACCGCAGCCAGAAGGGTGATATCGATGCGGATTTTGTACAGTGTACCTTATGGAAGAAAACGGCGGAAAATACATCCCAGTATTGCCGGAAGGGCACCTTGATTGGGATAACCGGGAGAATTCAGACGAGGCATTATGATAATCAGGAAAAGAAACGCATTTATGTAACAGAGGTGGTAGCGGAATCGGTCCGCTTTCTTGACCGGAAGAAGACAGAGGAATTCCCGGTGACCGTGACCAAGGAGGAACTGCCATTTTGAAGGAAGTGTCTGAAAGAGAAAAGGCATTGGAGTATATGCTCGAAAGCCTCATAAAGATGCTCGGTAAATCGAACCAAAGAGTCGATGACCTGAATAAACGGGTTCTCCAGCTTGAATCCTTCATTCGTGAAACTGCTATGCAAAATGGAGCCCGGGAGAAACCTGGACGATTAACCATCATGAACTGACGGCTCCCCCAATCAGCTGTCCACATATTTTCCTTCCCTATAGAGAATCAATCATATCCCCAGTACTTCCCCTAAATTTGAAACCCGGTACTCGTGTGCCGGGTTATTTCTAACTTTAAATGGTGATAAAGCTGTTTGTGAAAAATAAATATTGCATTTAGGCATTAAGAATCAGGGAGGATTTTCACGGAATGTGTCGAATATATTTTTTGAAAATAATAAAGAGGAGGTGCAATTTAGTGGATAAAGGAGATGAAACCGGGTACCTGTATTTTCAAACAGCAAATAAAAGATTAAACACCAATCATCAGCCAAGCTTCTTTGATGCACTTCAGCTTATCCAGCTACAGAGTAGTAAATCCTATCATAGAATTCCTCTTAGAAGCCATACTTCACTCACATTCAACGATAAGGAAATGTTTCTTCACTACAAATTCAACTTCTTATTCGGCCAGGTGGCAATAAACGCCGGGGACAAGAGCCCTACATACCAGCTGCTATCCTGTTTTATTATAAAAGAAGGCAGCAAAGTAACTTTTCTGACGCAAAAGCCTAACAAGCCTGAATATGCGAAAATAAAAAAAAAGCCTTCAAGCCTTTATGCATATCAAGGACTTGAAGACTGAACAAAATTTATGTCAGGTGAACCAGATCTCTCAGCTCATCTGTTGAAAGCTCGGTAATCCAATTCTCGCTCGTAATAATTTGATCATTAAGGGACTGCTTTTTTTCGAGCATGGCATCAATCTTCTCTTCGAGTGTCCCAGTGGCAATCATTTTATGGACATGAACAAAGCGCTTTTGCCCAATCCGGTATGCGCGGTCGGTTGCCTGGTTTTCGACGGCGGGATTCCACCAGCGGTCATAATGGATGACATGGTTTGCTGCCGTCAGATTCAAACCGGTTCCGCCAGCTTTAAGCGACAGCAGGAAAACCGGGAATTCGTGATTTTGAAAACGGCTGATCATATGATCCCGTTCCTGTTTTGGCACGCTGCCGTTTAAAAACGGCACATCGAATCCGAATTGTTTTTTCAGCAAGCGGGCGATCATGTTCCCCATTTCAATATACTGGGTAAAAATCAGGCATCTTTCTCCCTGCTCATGTACAGCACCGACAAGCTCGCTTAATTTTTCAAGCTTTACAGAACGTTCAAGGGCATTCTTAGGCTTTTCCTCTTTTAAATAAAGGGCCGGATGGTTGCACAGCTGCTTTAATCGGCTTAATAACTGCAGAATCAGACCTTTGCGCTCAAACCCGGACAGCTTTTCGATCTGTGCGAATGTATCCTGGACAAGCTGCTCGTATAGTGAAGCCTGCTCAGCAGTAAGAGGACAATATTCCTTCTGCTCAAGCTTATCAGGCAGGTTTAGGGCCACATCCTCATCCTTCTTCGTGCGGCGGAGCAGGAAGGGACGGATATATGCCTGCAGCTGCCTGACTTTATCCTTGTCATCATCCTTCTCAATCGGCAGTACATAGCGCTTCTGAAACTGCCCGAGACTGCCGAGATAGCCGTGGTTGGTAAAGTCAAAAATGGACCAGAGCTCGGTTAGCCGATTTTCCATGGGCGTGCCGGTGAGGGCAATATGGTGCTTGCCCTTTAACTTTCGGACAGCCCGCGATTGCTTTGTCTGGGCATTTTTAATATTTTGGGCTTCATCAATCGAAATGGAGCTCCACTCGATGGTATCAAAATCCTCCAGATCCATATGGGTTAATCCATAGGAGGTCAGCACAATATCAGACTCCATTACTTTTTCAGAAAAGCTTTCGCCCTTCAGGCGGTTTGAACCGTAATGGAGATAAACGCTCATGCCAGGTGCAAAGCGCTCGATTTCCTTCTGCCAGTTGCCGAGGACAGATGTAGGGCAGACGATAAGTGATGGGCCGCTGTCTTCGTCTTTCTTTACCTTTAAAAGATAAGAGATCAGCTGAATCGTTTTTCCAAGCCCCATATCATCTGCCAGAATGGCGCCAAAGCCATATCGGCGAAGAAACAGCAGCCAGCTCATGCCGAGCTTCTGATAAGGGCGGAGATCACCCTTGAAGCTTGCAGGGACCTCTTCAAGCGGAAGACTTTTGATATCGCGCAGCTGCTTCACCATCTGTTTCCACTGGCGGTTAAGCTCAATCTGAATGCGGGCAAAAGCCTTAGGATTATCCAGCTCGTCTTCCTGCGTGCTCTCGTCAGCCATAAGCTCCTGTTCTATCAGGTCGCGGACATGCAATCCTTCTTTTTCCGCTTTCTTCATTAAATCCTGAATATGGCGGACAAAATGGGGATCCAGCTTGATCCAGCGGCCGCGAATGTAGACAAGCCGTCTTTTTTCCTCAACCATGCCCCGGAATTCATCCTCGGTTAAATCGACGCCGTTCATGCTGAAGCGCCAATCATAATCAAGCATGGACTGCAGGCCGACAAACGAAGGACGGTGGCTGCCGGTTCCCTTCACTTTCGCTTTGACCTTTAGGCTTGCGTTTTTCATAGCCTGCCACCACGAAGGAAGGAGGATTTCCACGCCAAGTGCAAGCAGGGTTTCGCTCGCTTCAGTGAGAAAAGTCCAGGCTTCATCTTCAGTCAGTGAAGTGGAGATCATCCCAGGCTTGCCTTCAAGCCATGGGAATAGCTCAAGCCAGCGTTCGATCTCTTTGTCAATAGAATCTTCAAAATCATGCCAGTCGTGGGGATAATTCGAATAGTCCTTTAAGTCAACAAAGACATCAGAATTATGTTTTCCGCGGAGGAAAATCGCCAGATCCCAGCTGGAATCAATATCCCCGGGCTCTTCCAGCTTAAGTCCAATCGAAAAAGGAGCTTCATTTGCTTTGACCCCGATCCATTCCTGCCAGCTTTCTTCATCAAAATAAGCAGCAAGATCCCTTGGTGAGAGGTGCTCACTCCGCAATGCTTCAAGCTTTTCACCGAACTGCGCTTTCGCTTCCTGATTCTGATTCATATATCCATCAAGGGAGCGGTGAAATAAATCTCCGATAAACTCCCTGACAGGAGAGCCTTCTACAGTCTGGTCCCAAAAGTTTGTGCCGAATTCGGCAACCACGCTTTCCGGCAGTGCCCAGCGGAATTGATCCTGTTCCCAGGCGGCAAAATCCGGCATCCATTCTTTTTCCACGATCGAATCGTAAAGTGCATGAGAGGAAGCCAGCAGAATTTCGGCAGTTTCATCCCAGCTCCAATCAATCAAACGGTTGAACTGCTCAGCCGCAAACAGGGTAACGAGCTGCCAGCCGCTTACAGAGATCCCTTTAATCCCGTCCACATCAACAGCATCAAGCATGGTTCCAAAAAAACTTTCTCTGTGATGGTTAAAAAGAAGCGGCATCCATTCTTTTGGAGACAGGAGGCGGCCTTCTTCGTTGACGGCAAAAATCAGGTAGCGGTCATTGTTTATTGGTTTCACTTTCACATGGAGAAATCTCGTTTTAAGCATCGATTAGCTTACCCCTTTTGCATTCTTCCTGAAAGGCGCGGAGACGTTTCGTTTTTTCAAGAAGCAATTCAAGAAAAAGCTGCCAGTCTTCCTGGCGTTTCAGCTTGTTGTACAGTGTGCGAAGCTTTTTCATTTTCCTTACAGCCTCGCGGTAATGATCCCTGTTTTTCATATTGATATGGGCAGTGATGGCCTGATGATAGAGAGGCAGGAGGATGGAGGGTTCCATTTTGCTGATTTCCCTGATCCGGTCCTTGCCTAAAGATTCAATATCAAAGCCAATAAACGCCTGCAGATCTGCCCATTTTATGAATTCGCCTTTTTCAAAAAGCAGGTATTCATAGTCGCTGTAGCTGTACGGCAGAGTTTCCATCAATGCTTTCTCGTATAAATCCATTTTGCTGCATTCCAGGCAATAAGGAGAAATAGCCTTGATGGCCATCCTGGTAAAATCCATGCAGGCATAATAGTCATCAGATTGTTTCAAATAATCGCGTAATTTATGGATAAATGCTTCTGCATAAGGACCCATCCGGTTCCAGTCCTTATTGGCCGAAAAATAATCGATCCAGTAAAGCATGTAAGGAGTCATTAAGTGATTTGGCACATTTAAAACACTGAGTGCCTGTTCATCATTGCGTTCAAGGATATGAAGGTGCACATAGCCTGCCACAGACGGAAGAATAGGCGATTCCTCTTTGATGAAGGATTCCAGCTTCTGGATCTCCGCTTCACGCCATTCTTTCTTTTTGAAAAAATGTGTCCATAACAGCCGGTATAAATGGGCCCGCTCATAATCCAAGCCAAAAGAACCGGTGATCAGCCCGGCGGAATCATCTTTCAGCTTTTCAATATATTGATCGAAAGCGAAGGGAAGAGAGTGCACCGACAGTTTGTTCATTATCTCAACGGAATCTTCCATCAGGGACTGATAGAGATGGCGGTAATAACGGTCAATCAACTCTTCGCCATGGCCGTACTTCTTGCTTAGCGCCATCAGCTTTTTAAAAGAAAAGACATAGCCGATAAGCAGATACAGCAGCTTCCATTCCTGTTCAACCGGTGCTCCCGCTTTCATGCGGCGCAGATAAACATGGAAAAGCTCAGGGAGTACATAGGGACGAGGCTCTCCTTGTTTTTCCAGCAGCTCGGTAAAGCTTTCCTCGAATCCGGCAACCCAGCCGTCATAACCCGTCTTCAGCTGACCGGAGGATTTCAAAAGATCCTTCGCTCTTTGAAGCCCCCAATTCTTGGCTGTCTGCTTTTCCTTTATCGGCTTTCTCCACTCTTCAATCCACATGGACACACTCCTGGCTTTAGAGAGAAGCTGCAGAAATACAGCAGTCTGATGGCGGCAAAAACCTTCAGCCGGACAGGAACACTCGCTCAAATGAATGAACTCAAGATTAAGTTCAACCTTTGCGGGAGTCACATCCTGGACCGTTGCCAAAACCTTATCATCTTCAAAGCGAAGCTGATACACAAGCCCCTGCCGAAAAAGCATCAGCCCCTTCTGCACCAGGCGCGCATCTTCCTCATTCTCAGCCCGCAGCAATCCCTTCAGCTCATTCGCTGCAAACTCTAAAGGCTCCAAAAACCGCTCCGGAATCATCCTTCAACCCCCTTGTTTGGTGGGACAAAGGAACAGGTTCCTTGTCCCAGCGTTCCGTAGGGGACAACCAGCCAGTCCCCACGTTCCAAAGTACATTCCTATATTATAACATTTAGGGCAGTTGGAATGAAGGTGCGAGCTGTTTCAAATATAGTTGAGGGAAGTTCTTAATGGGAATCGTGTGGGAAAAACATTGTCGGAATTTTCGATTCCTTTGAAATAAAATGGTATGATGGATTTAATGCTTTAAAGGAACTGGGTGGGAACATGACTGCTGTAAATGCAAAACAACAGGAACCTGATAAATATTCGCTGCATGATGCCGGCTTCAAAAAAATTATGATTGCGATGACGAGTGCATCCATTTTAGTATTTGCTAATTTATACTTTGTGCAGCCGATTATGCCGCTGCTCGTGAAAGCATTTGACATCACATCGGCAACAGCCGGTTTATCACTGTCTGCTGCTGTGGTTTCTATGATTTTCGGATTGTTATTCTTCGGGTTTCTATCTGATCGAATCGGGCGGGTTTCGATAATGAATATTACGCTTGTCTGCACTATTATTCCGCTAGTGCTATTGCCCGTTGCGCCTAATTTTGAAACGTTTCTGGTACTGCGTTTCCTTCAGGGGATTTGTATAGCGGGGCTGCCTGCCGCTGCCATCGCATATTTGGGCGAGGAATTGGATTCTAGAAGCGTCAGTCTCGGCATCACCATGTATATTGCAGCCAATGCCATTGGCGGAATGGCCGGCCGCATCTTCGTCGGGTATATTGCTGATATGGCCAGCTGGCAGACTTCTGTTTACTTCCTATTGGGGTTCTCCATTCTGTTATTCATCATTTATTTTATGGCTCTGCCAAAATCTCATTATTTTAAGCCCAGTAAAATATCTGTTCAAAAAGACTTATCAGGTATGGGCTCACATCTGAAAAACACGGAACTTTTCCCTGCGTTCGCGATGGGAATCCTCCTCCAGTTCTCGTTTACAGGAGTATGGACGTACCTGCCTTTTTACCTCGAACAGGACCCTTTTCATCTTTCTGTAAAAAATATTTCTTTTACCTACCTGGCGTACAGCTTCGGTATAGTTGGCTCCATCCTGGGCGGAAGACTGTCTGCACATTTTAGGCAAACTACACTGGTCTCGGTTGGAACAATCATTTTAATAGGAGGGACCCTGCTTACCAATGTTCACTCTTTATCAGTAATTGTAATAGGTCTATGCCTGACCTGTCTGGGATTCTTTGTGGCGCATTCACTGATGGCGGCTATTGTAAATGAGCGCGCTGCCCATCACAAAGCCGGTGCCTCGAGCATCTATCTCGTAAGCTATTACCTTGGAGTCGCAACCGGAGGAACACTCGCCGGCCTGGTATGGCAGACTGGGGGCTGGACGGGGATTACGGTGGTTTCCTTTGGTCTGCTTCCTGTTGTGGTGTGGCTGATGGCGGGGAGCAGGAAGGTGCATCGCTGATATAATAGAGGAGCTTCGGACAGGCTGAGCGGGAATTTTTTAATTGGAGACCGAATCCGTGTCATCTTGGGATAAGTCGGGTAGAAATTAGTCAGTTGGAGTCCGAACCTGTGTCACCTTCGGACAGTGCGAGTAGGAATAATCCAGTTGGAGTCCGAACTCTTGTCAGCTTTGTGCAGAGCAGAAGTTTCCTTATTGAAGTCCGAATGGTAGATTTATCAACAATTTATCCGCTCATTTACTAAAAAACAATTAATAGGAAGTCTAAAAGCCCCAATCCATAACGATTGGGGCATATTTTTTCCATAAAAACAGCACTGGGATGCTTTCATGATCACTAAAATCAGTTTATGTGCGGATAGCCTCAATTAACTTGCGGATAAAATTTTTTCTGTGCTTATGACGACAATTTACTTGCGGATAGAAATTTTTACTTGCGGATAGCCGCCTTTAAGACTGCAGACCAACACTCCTGCCTCAACCTAACGGGGATCCCGTTCCTGCCCTGTTTTCAGATCAATAACCTTAACCGGGTTCTCCGGATCATTGACCGTTTGGCTCTCAGGAGCAGCATTTCCGTTTTCCACCCAGTCGACAAGCAAGTCGAATGACTGGTGAGCGTAAGGCAGCAAAGGCTGAAGTTCTTTATCAGGATCGGTGGAGCTGTTCCAGACAAGGCTGTCAACATGGTTGCCGTTTTCAATGGTATACATTCGGTGCAGATCCTGCTTTCCGGCTTTCTGGACAAGCTTTTGATATCCCTTTGCATGAATATCAGGGAATATCAGCGAATCAAGGGAACCGGTGAAAGAGATGAGCGGCACATCTATATCTCCAGTATTGGCCACTTCCTTAATATTTTCTTTCACTTCTTTTGGACGGGTCACATACTTATAATCTTCAAAGATAGAATCATAGGATCGGTCTCTCACGCCATTAACAAAGTTCAGGTAATTGCTCCATTGAGTACGGCCTGGGGCTTCCGGATCAAAGTGGTCCCGATAGATATTCAGGGAGATAAACCAATATACCTGATCATGATAGGCCCACAACTTTTCCGATCCTTTAGGCAATCCTGCTTTGTAAAGCTCTTTCATCGCTTTCTGCTGTATTTTGCCGCTTCCATACAAAGCTTCCTCCGCATGATTCACAACGGTGGTCAGCGAACTGATTAAATTAGGCTTTTTCTCTGTCCATAACACGCCTTCCCAATCGACTCCTCCATCAAAAAGCCGAGGTTCACCAGTTTTCTCCGGATGATCATTTTCAAGTGCATAACGAACGACGTATCCGCCATTGGAAATTCCCATTGCATATGTAGGAATCTTATGCTCTGACGATACTAAATCGCTCGCCGGGTCGGAAGAGTCAGCCGGATCAATCAGCCCTTCGGAATAGTGGCTAACTAAGTACTGCTGTGCGGCTTTCGTAACCTGCCGGAACCGCTGATGCCATTCTGCAACACTATCATCCTCATCGGCTAAGGCATTCTTTACTTTTGCAAATGGATCAGCAGTATCAGCCTCACCCTGGGTGCCTTTATCAATTGCTGCAAAAGCATATCCTTTTTCCAGGACATAATCGCTGAAAAGCAGGTCGGTTGAAGTTTCATTTCGTGTAGCCGGGATTCCCGAAACAACAAGCCGGCCATTCCAATGATCCGGAACCCTTATGACAAACTGGGCATCTTCAAAAATACCATTTACCTGTGTTCCCGTGACAGAAGAAGGCTTGTACATTTGATGCCATCCAGTTCCTTCCGCGGCATTTCCCCAAAGATAAGGGGCAAGACCAATGTTGCCGTAAAGGGTCGCCTGCTGATATTGGCGGGGATTCTTGGTGGTCATCCAGTTGTTGTCCACACCGTCAAAGTATTGTTCAGTTACTGTATGCGCACCGGGTATTATAGCCTGGTTTTCCGCATAGGTTTGCTCGGCAAAACTTCTTTCAGGAGCAAGTGAAAAGCTTAAAGCAGATGCCAGTAATAATGCGATTAGCTTATTTTTCAGATAAATCCATCCCTTCTGCAAAATCTCTTACAGTTCTATTCTACTTTTACTAATTATGGGAATCATGGGTCTTAGTGATTAATTTATTTGAATTTTCAGTATAAAAAGTAGGCCGCGCATTGAAAATTGTGATGCATGACCGCTGCTAGTACTATAGTCTTATATGCGGAACAGGTTGGAAGCAATGAGAATTCAAGCTAGTAGCGCAACCGGCCAGCACTTACATGGGATCAGTCTTCTTGTAGGGATTTGTTCTGACAAACTTTTTTTGAAAAGAGGAAGAGCATGCTTACAACTTATAAGCCGAGTCATTTTAAAAGCACACAGGTTCTTGAAAAAGAAGCTGTCTTGGCTGCAATTGAAAATTCTCTGGCCATGATTGAATTTGATGGGAACGGGAAAGTGCTGTGGGCAAATGAGAATTTTGCCCGCACTGTCAAATATCGGGCAGAAGAAATGCCAAATATGATGCATAAGCAATTTTGCACCCCTGAATTTGCCGCCAGCAGGGAATATCAGGAGCTTTGGAGTAATCTGCGCAATGGCAAAAGCTTTCAGGAAAAGATTCAGCGTGTGACCAAGCAAGGAGATCTTATCTGGCTCGAGGCGACATACACACCGGTATTTGGGAATGATGGCAGAGTAGAAGGTGTTGTAAAGGTTGCTACGGATATTACAGAAAGGGAAACGAATACAGCGCAGGTAGCATTCCAGCTTCAGGCAATGTCAGAAGCCCTTAGTGAAAAAGCAAAAGCTGGAATTGAAAGAAGCGAAGAGGCAGCTCAGGCAATAGCCAGGCTCGTTCACGAGTCCAAAGGAAACCTGGAAATCCTCCATTCTCTTAAATCACAGGCACAATCCATCGGCAGCATCGTAAAAACAATCCGTGAAATAGCGGCCCAAACGAACCTCCTGGCCTTAAATGCAGCTATTGAAGCAGCACGTGCCGGCGAACATGGCAGAGGCTTCAACGTCGTTGCCGGAGAAGTGCGAAAGCTCGCAAACCGGGTGCAGGACTCCATCCAGGAAGTCAATGCCCACATCGAAGGAATATCAGATGAAATCAACAAAATTAGTGACGCAACTCTGCAATCACAGTCAGGCATAACTGAAAACCAGGTTCTTAATGAGCAGGCTGTATCCGCATTTAAAGATATCGGGGAAGCTGCAATAAAGCTGGATGAACAGGCGAAGGGTTTTAAGAGTATTTTATAGAAAAATGCGGGCTGCTTTATAGCAGCTCTTTTTTTCTGCAGATAGGAAGAATGAATGAGGCTGGCGAATTTACATATATCCTGTTTATTTTTGGAGAGAGGAGATAATTTTATGAAATATCTCCATAAGACATTCACTTCAGAGTTAAAGGCTCAGATTCTTAGTATTGAAAAAAATCCCTGGAAGCAAATTGTTCGGGGAGCTTCTGGATCAATCTCACAAGAAATAACAACGGATTTAGAGCAATACATAGCCGTATTTTTGGACGAATTTATCGATAAAGAGAAACGGGAGGAAAATAGCATGGGAAATCAAACTTTAAAGCTGCCTAAGGAATTTGAAAAATATCGGAGTGAATTAGAAAAAACAGCTAAACCGTTTGTCAGCATACATGCAGAAAGAGGGGAGACCACACTTTTTGAAAGCAAGTTCGGAGGAAAGCCCTACCTTCCAAAAACGAGCGAACATCCAAAGGATGAGCAGGGAAATTATATGAATCTATTTGCGCAAATCAATTTTGAAAAAGTTCCTCACATTGAGCCGATGCCTGAGAGCGGAATTCTTCAATTCTATCTCTCGCCGGTTGATGATATGTACGGACTTGATTTTGATAACCCGGCTGCTCAAAAGAATTTCCGGGTTGTTTATCATCCAAATGGCGTGAAAGATGAGTCAGATCTTGTGACAGATTTTTCGTATATACCTGGCTTAGGTGATGAATTTGATCCGATAGTGCAGGAAGCAAAGATGATTTTCAGCCTTAAGATCGCTCCTGTACCTGCTGATGATTTTCGATTTGAGGACTTGGTCAATATTGACTTATTTGAAACCATCGATCATCCAGACTATGAGGATTTACATGAGCTTTACTTCGAGGAATTAGGTGCTGAGGGCCATAAAATGGGCGGCTATCCCTACTTCACCCAGCAGGACCCTAGAGAAAAAGGTGACCCAACAGGTGATTATACGATTTTGCTGTTCCAGGCGGATACGGACGATGATATTGAGCTGATGTTTGGGGACAGCGGTGTTGCCAACTTCTTTATTAAGGAAGAGGATTTGCGGAAGATGAATTTTACAGATGTTCTTTATAATTGGGATTGCTGCTAAAGTACCAATTCCAATTAGAGGAGATAACTGAATGAAGGGGTTCGCATTTGGACAGAAAAAGGATAACCTGAGCGGTCGAGTCCGAACCTGAAGCTTCTTCGGACAGGAGATGCAGAAATCCGAGAGTTTGAGTCCGAACTAGAAGCCCCTTCGAACAGAAGAAGCTCAGGAAACTAATAGAAAAATAAAGATGGTTGCTTTTCAATGCCCGCTCGGGGAGACATGTGTCCGCGGTGGAAATCAACAGACTCATTGACAAGCGAAACCCCCTGCCTAAGAAGAGTAAAAGAAATTAGCAATATTAAATTGCGAAAAAGTTAGAAAACTCTTGAATTAATAAAAAATAACCGCTACACTTATAATATACAGTTTTTCGTATATTGATCAAAGGTAAAGAGGTATTACAATATGAGCCGTATTTGGGAAAGTTTATATTCAAAGAATGGACTGGCAGCAAAGTTTATTGCGAAGGAGCTCATTCAGTTTTCAGAGGGAGAGAGAATCCCCCGGGTAAGTGATTTTACAGAAAAGCTATCATTGGGCCGGGGAACTGTGCAGGGTGCATTAAGAGTGCTGGAGGATTTGCATGCAATAGCTCTTGAATCCAGAGGGCATCTTGGGACCTTTCTGAAGAAGAGGGACATCAACCTGCTGTATGAGATTGCCGGCATCGGACCAGTGATGGGCGTAATGCCGCTGCCTTATTCCCGCAAGTATGAGGGATTGGCAACTGGTATTGTCGAAGGGTTTGAGGAAATCAACAAGAAGTCTGGCCTTGCTTATATGAGAGGAGCCAGAAGGCGGATCGAATCATTAAAAACCCGGCGCTACGATTTTGCGATTATGTCCCAGCTGGCGGCAGAAGAGGCAGTACAGGAGTTTGAGGGCCTGGAAATTCTCCATACACTTGGGCCGGAGACCTATGTAACGTCCCATAAAGTCTTTTTTTCAGATAGCAAAAACAGCGAGATTACTGATGGCATGAAAATTGGAATTGACTATTCATCTGCCGACCAGGCAAATATTACCCTCCTTGAATGTGAAAAGCACCAGGTTGAACTGATAAAGGTGGACTATATGCAGCTTTTCAATATGCTGAAGAATGGCAGTATTGATGCAGCGGTTTGGAATGCTGATGAAGCGAGGGCACTAAAAACGTTTGCCTCCTCTGACTTTAAATCAAAGAAGGCAAAGGAATTGGCCATAAAAGCAACCAGAGCATCTATTGTCATAGAAAGTGAAAGAACAAATATCATGGAACAAATCCAGATCCTCCAGTTAAATAAAGTGGAAGAGACCCAAAGGCTGGTGGAGGAAGGAAAAAAGTATCCTCACTATTAAGAAACTAAAGTTCTAGTTTCTTAGTAGCATTAATATACTAAATACTGTATTCTGGAGGGAATTTAAATATGGATTTAAATCAATTGAAAGAAAGAATGGATATCCTTTTAGCTTCATCTGTTGTCAGTACCAAAGCAGCTGATATAAGCACGCTAGCATTTATGCATTTGCAGTCACACTTGAAAAAAGATGCCATAGATGGAGCTGAAATGCTTTTCACCCATTTGCCGACAGCTCTGACGAGAATTGAAAAGGGTGAACAGGTTGAGGCTCCCCATCCTAATTTGCTGGATGAAGTCAAACAGTCACCGGAAGCATCCATAGCCATGAAGGAAATCGGATATATACAGCAGCAATGGAAGAATCAGCTCCCCCAAGAGGAAATCGATTTTCTGCTCATACATTACACAAATGTACTGCAAATCAACAAAGGAGGAAATTAAGATGAAAATTGTAGTTGGCGGACAGGTTGATAAAAAAGAGATTGAGAGTTTAATAAATGAGATTGATAGCAGCATAACGACGATGGTCAAGTCGGATCTGGAGGCTGCGATGGCTGTTAAGACGGGACAGGCAGATTATTATGTAGGAGCCTGCCACACAGGAGGCGGCGGTGCTTTAGCCATGGCGATTGCCCTTCTCGGCAAGCCTGATTGCGAGACGGTCTCCATGCCAGGAAAAAAGCCTGTTGAGGAGAAAATTGTAATCGCTGTCAATGAAGGGAAGAAAGCGTTTGGATTTACAGCTGACCACAAAGAGACCGCAGTGCCTATGATTATCAAAGCTTTAAAGAATAAAAGCTAATCCATTTTAATTGAGGGGGAAATAGAAATGGAAATGACGTTAATTATCCTGATCGGTGCCGTTGCTGCTGTTTTGGCCAATATGAACATTGCGGTTTTCAATGATGGGCTTCGTCCAATTGTCTCTGAACACGTGGAGGGACGGATGACGAGACGGGATCTTGCCTTCACTTCCTTTGCGATGAGTTTCGGCCTTGTAATCGGATTTGGAATACCTTTTACACTCTCGGCCAGTATCATCCTCGTACACAGTATCCTGCTGGGAACAGATATTATCGGTTTGCTGACACCGAAAAATAAATGGGGAACACCGCTTGCGGCAGTGATTGGCGGTGCTTATGGAGCAGGGCTGTTAATCGGACTAGAAGGCTTTGTGAAGCTGTTCGATTATCTGCCGCTTAATTTCCTTGAAGCTATGGGAGCGGTTGGAACACCGGTTGTCGTAACATTTATGGCATTCCCGGCGCTTGCGGTTGCTATGCAGTTCAGCGTTAAAAAAGGGGTCATAACGTTTATCGTTTCAGCATTAATCCGTCAGCTCGCTGTCTGGCTGAATGAAAGCGGAGTCCTTACGATTTCAGGAACCACAGTAACACTGAACCAGGAAGGAATGGCCCTTATTACAGGAATGATCTTCCTTCTAGTATTTGCCATGAAGGAAAAGGCAGAGGAAGGCTCTTCCATCGACCTTGCCGCAGTATTCAGTGATAAAGTGGCTAAAATCAGAAAAAATGTCGTGTTCTTTATGATAATTGGCGGTCTTATTGCGGCTGCTACGAATCTATGGATCATGGCGGGAGATCCGATTTCTCTAAATCTATTAGCGGAAGGCAAAGCAACAGATGCAGGAATTGCAGCGGCTGCCCGTGCGCTCGGTTTTATTCCGCTTGTAGCTAGTACAGCGATCGCAACAGGCGTATACAGCCCGGTCGGATTCACGCTCATCTTCGTCGTCGGATTTTTCTCCCCGAATGTTTGGGTAGCCTTAATCGGCGGTGTCATTATTATTTTTATTGAAGTTATGCTATTAAGCTCGATTGCGAGATTCCTTGATAAATATCCCGGTGTGCGTAATTCCGGAGAAAATATCCGCAGTGCGATGACCAAGCTTCTGGAAGTGGCACTATTAATCGGTGGAGCAAACGCGGCCAATGCGATCGCACCGGGGTTCGGATTCTTCTTCATCGCAGGATTCTATTTGCTGAATGAAGCGGCGGGACGTCCAATTGTCCGCATTGCGGTAGGACCTGTAGGTGCCATTGCGGTCGGAATCATTGCCAATATCCTGGTTGCACTTGGAATCATGAACATTCCTCAATAAAGAAACCAAATAAAGAGAACGGAGTGAACTGCCATGATACAAACCGTACTTGGGGAAATTGCTCCGGAAGAATTGGGGATTTGCTCGGCTCACGAGCATCTCTCCATTGATCTTTCGCGAGTGAAAAAAGATCCGGATACGATTCTGGATGATGAACAGGGCATGCGTGAGGAACTGGAGGATTTTTACCGTCTCGGCGGAAGGGCAATGGTTGAAGTGACAAATGACGGCATGGGCCGGGATGCTCATGTGCTAAAAAGGCTGAGCGCGGCAACAGGGGTTCACCTTATTACCTGCACAGGCTTCTATAAAGATCCTTATATCCCCCATTTTGCAGACGGCTGGAAAGCAGAGCAGTTTGCACAGCATTTTATAAAAGAAGCCAAGGAAGGGATTGCCGAAACGGGTATTCTCCCGGGTGTCATCGGGGAAGTGGGCACAAGCAAAAATGAAATGAAGCCGATTGAACGTGAGCTTCTAATTGGTGCCGCTATTGCCGGTGCTGAAACCGGCCTTCCGGTGACCACTCATACAACGCTCGGAACACTCGGGCTTGAACAGGTGCAGCTGCTGGTGAAGCATGGCCTTCCTGCTGATCAGATCATCATCGGCCATCAGGACCTCAACCCGAATAAAGACGAAGTTCTCTCTGTTTTGGAAACAGGAGCCTATATCGCTTTTGATACAATCGGAAAAAATAATTACCGTCCTGATGAAGAAAGAGCTGCTTTTCTCCTGGATTTCATAAGCCTCGGGTTTGAAAAGCAAATTCTTCTATCAGCAGACTTAACCCGCAAGTCGCATTGGAAGAAGCACGGAGGCCCAGGCTACGGACTTGTGCTGGAGACCTTTATACCAACATTGAAAGAATCCGGAGTTCCTGAAAGCATTCTTCATCAATTCCTGACCGTTAATCCATCCAGAGCTTTTTCTATAAGGGAGCGATCATAGTGTCCACATACAACCGAGCTGAATTAAAGTACGCAAATTCAGTTTTGCCAAGCTTATCGATACAGGAAGCACAGGAAAAACAATTCAAATTGGTAGACAGAATGAGCCGCTATTTCAAAGGCAGGCAATTTCTCTCGATGGGAGACCTTGGTGTTTCTCCAACATATAAGCGTCCGGAACAGACGTATCTTGTGGAAAGGGTTCTGGCGGATTTCTTTGAAACAGAAGACTGTGCCCTCGTCAGGGGAGCCGGAACAGGAGCGATCCGCAATATTCTAAGCATGCTTCTGTCTGCTGGGGATGAAATGTTCATTCACACGGCCCCTGTTTATACGACGACAAAGGAAACGTTAAGAATATTGGGCATTAAAACAGTCCAGGCAGATTACAACCATCTTGAGGAAGTCAGAATTGCCATCAGAAGTAATCAAAATCCTAAAGTTTTCTATATTCAGCATGCACGCCAGCAGCCCACAGATCATTATCAATTGGCCGAAGTCATCAAAGCCGTGAAGGAAGAACGCCCGGATCTTCCGATCGTGGTAGATGACAATTACTGTGCATTGAAGACAAAGGGAATTGGAGTGGAATTAGGAGCGGATTACTCAACCTTTTCCGGGTTCAAGCTTCTTGGGCCGGAAGGAATTGCTGTCATTGCCGGCAAAAAAGACGCCATCGAACGGGTGCACCATTATAACTACTCGGGCGGCGGCCAGGTTCAGGGCTACGAAGCCATGGAGCTTTTAAGAATGATGACCTTCGCACCTGTATCGCTGGCTATTCAGAACGAGCAGGTGGAAGAGCTCTGCCGCCGTCTGAATGAAGGAGCTGTGAACGGGATTCGCGCCGCCTACATGACGAATGCCCAGTCCAAAAATGTCATTGTAGAGCTTGAAGCACCGATTGCCCAAAATGTGATCAGTATAAGTGACGAGCATGGGGCGGCCACTCATCCGGTTGGGGCGGAATCAAAATATGAAATCATCCCGATGATTTACCGCGTTTCCGGCAGCTTTTTGGAAGCACAGCCTGAGCTGAAGGAATATGGACTGCGCATAAATCCGATGAAATCAGGAGCGGGCACGATCATCGGAATTCTGGAAAAAGTGATACCTCTTGCAAAAGAAGTGCAGCATCGTTGATACCCGTAAATAAAGGGGGAAACTTCAATGTTTTTAGATGTAACAAAGCGCAGAAATCCTAAGCTTATTCAATCAGGTGTCACCTTGCACCAAAGCGGGCAAATACCCCCGAATACGTACGTGATTGACCTCGATATACTCGGAGAGAATGCAGCAGTTCTGGCAGAAACGGCAAAAAATCATGACTTTACGCTTTATTTCATGAGTAAGCAGCTTGGAAGGGTTCCGTATATAGGCCAGTTTATTTCAGAACACGGCATCGAAAAGGCGGTTGCTGTTGAATTCGACGAAGCCAAAACATTGGCAGAAGGCGGCGTTAAAATAGGAAATGTCGGCCACCTGGTTCAGCCGGGGAAAAATCAGTGGGCGGAAGTGCTGTCGTGGAATCCGGAAGTCATTACCCTATTTTCCCTTGCACGTGCCAGACAGCTTTCCGATGCGGCAGTTCAATCAGGAACGGTGCAGGATGTACTTCTAAGGGTGTATGCAGAAGGCGATATGATTTATCCCGGACAGGAGGGCGGCTTTCGATTGGAAGAGTTGGATGGAAAGCTTAAGGAACTGGCCGGGCTTACTGGGATTAATATCGCAGGCGTCACAACCTTCCCGAACTTTCAGCTATCTAAGGACAGGAGAAGCATGGAGCCAACGCCTAACTTTAAAACCCTTTTAAAGGCAAAAGAGGTTCTGGAGAAAAAGGGTATTACAGTAAAACAGGTAAACGGTCCAAGTGCGACCAGCTGTGAAACCATACCCTTCCTGGCAGAACAGGGAGTAACACATGGAGAACCAGGGCATGCCCTCACCGGAACTACCCCGCTGCATGCTTACCGGGATCTCCCCGAGAAACCTGCCATTGTATATGTAACGGAAGTGTCCCACCAGGATCAGGAGCATTATTACGTCATTGGCGGCGGCTATTACGGGCGCTCCCATTTAACCGGGTGCCTGGTTGGAAGCGATGAAAAAGAAGTATTAAACCAATATATAAAAGCAATCGAACCTGCTCCGGAAGCGATTGATTACTATGGTGCGATAGAGAAACCTGATGGCTTTCAGATTTCTGAAGGCAATACAGCCGTTTTCTCTTTCCGCACCCAGGTGTTCGTCACAAGGGCCCATATTGCCCTGGTAAAGGGAATTCAAAGCGGAAAGCCGGAACTGGTTCACTTTGAGAGGAAGTGGTAAGGATGGCAAAAGCAATTCTGCTGGTGATAGACAGCTTTGGCATCGGGGCGATGGAGGATTGCAGCGAGTTCAGCCCTGCTGACTGCAGGGCCAATACCTATAAGCATATCCGGGAATCGGTTGACTTTTTAAAAATACCAACTCTATATAAGCTTGGGCTGGGAACGCTTGTCGATGGCAAGGCAGCCCCTGCCAATGCTTACGGCTGCTCGGCACTGGCCCATCACGGGGCAGATACGTACCTCGGGCATCAGGAAATTGCCGGAAGCTGCCCGAAGCGCTCAAATAAAAGGCTGATGAAAGATATTCATCCAGATCTGGCACAAGCATTAACAGAAGCAGGGTGCCAGGTTGAATACCCATGGGAAGACCGGCCGGTTCTGCTGGTAAACGGTGCCTGTGTCATTGGTGATAATCTTGAATCTTCATTAGGAAACATCATTAATTTAACCGCTGATTTTAATAAAATGCCTTTCCTTGAGTTAAAGGAAGTCGGAAAAATTGTCCGCCAGAATGTAGACACCAGCCGTGTCATTGCATTTGGAGGACCCTATACAACCATTGAACATATTCTCTCAGTTGTCCATGAAAAAAATCCCGGCCAATGGGGAGTGGATGCCCCGAAGGCCAAGGTGTACGGCAAAGGCTATGAAGTTTATCACATGGGCTACGGCGTAAACATAGACGGACAATTTCCGATGATCGCTGCCCGGAACGGCCTTAAAGTCCATCGGATTGGCAAAACGGCAGATGTCCTGCATGGCGAAGGACCTGCAGATCCGATTGTGGATACTGAAAAGGTTTTGCGCGTTTTAGAGAAGTCTTATTTGGAAGAAAAAGAGGACGCGGCGTTTCTGGTTAATGTACAGGAGACAGATCTGGCCGGACATGCTGAGGATGCCGAATGGTATGCCAGACTGTTGAATACAACCGACCAGTGGCTTGCAGAATTCCTGCCCAAGATGGCAGAGGAGGATCTGATAATTATTATGGCCGACCATGGCAACGACCCGACCATCGGCCATTCCAACCATACGAGGGAATACGTTCCAATACTCGCTGCCGGGAAGCGGGTAAAACCGGTTAACATTGGTAAACGCCATTCGATGGCTGACGTTGGGGCGACATTTAGCGAGTTTTTTGGATTGCCTGCGACTGAGGAAGGCGAGAGTTTTTTGAAGATGGTTGTAGCTTGAGAGAGGCGAAAGCCTTGGAGGTTATAAATTCAAATTATAGAGGATTAGACAAAATAGTGGAAGCAACTGTTTTATCAGATGATCATGGAGATAGCGAAAAAGGTCTATTTTTTAATGACTCATTAAAAAATAGCTTACTTAATTCTGAACAGGACAATCTTTTAGAACAAATTGAATACTCTTGATAGAGGAGACTTAAAGTTAATTTGAAATAAATATG
The DNA here is from genome assembly GCF_004366035.1 of Cytobacillus oceanisediminis. Taxonomy (GTDB): domain Bacteria; phylum Bacillota; class Bacilli; order Bacillales; family Cytobacillaceae; genus Cytobacillus; species Cytobacillus oceanisediminis_C. The sequence continues at coordinate 164,267 of NZ_SOEE01000005.1, read as the reverse complement.
TTTTATAAGAGGAAGGCGTCCAGATGATTGGAAGCCTTTTTCATGTTCAAGATTAGAATGTAACTTTAGACTTTTTATAACTGTCCAGCTCCATAAGTATTATTCGATAGAAATTATTTCGTACGGCGAAAAGGGGTGGCTTTTAAGAGGAGGTGCTGCAGGCTCTGCTATATGGTCTTATGCGTGGCTAGTTTTCAACTCCCAAAACTCTTTGTGTAAATAGCTGGCAGCTTGCGCAGTTCTTATGGCCATATGGTTCTAATCACTTATTTTCTCTATTTCTTTTTCCTTAAAAAAACAAACTGTATTTATGTCTTTTGATTTATTTTTCTAAAAATAAAATATTTTCAATTAACTTTATGATTTTTGTCTATTAAACTATTTATTAAGCAACACGAAAGTTTCGTTCTACATAATAATATTTATCTTAGGAGGATGAAAATGAAAAAGATTTCAAAAGCCGTAATACCTGCTGCACTTGCATTATCAATGGTTGCATCTACAACAGCTTTTGCAGACCCGCAATCAAATCCGAATGGCCCTTACATCGAGAATGAGCAAAACATTTCTTTATCCAGCTATATGTCAAATGAAGAGCTGTTTAAAAAGCTTCAAAATCTGGAAGCACAATCTAAAGGCAAAATGAAGCTTGAAATTGCCGGTTACTCCAACCAGTCTCCTGATGGCTACCAAACTGAAGCAGATAAAGGTGAGCCTCTATATGTTGTAAAGTTTGGTGATGCTGATCCCAATAAAAAACGGGTGCTAATTACGACACAAATTCATGGGAACGAGCAAATCGGCACAGAAGCTGCTATCGATATTATTCAAAAATTATCTTCAGGTGCGAAAGATGTAAATGAAATGCTGGACAAAGTGTCTATCTGGATTATGCCTCGTATCAATCCTGAAGGAGCAGACAATCTGTATGAAGGAAAATGGTACCCAACAAGGTATACTCATCAAACGTGGCTGCCCGAAAACATTGATCTTCCAGAAGGAACTGCTGCTCCATGGTATTATAACAGCGATGGAAGCGAAAGAGCTCAAAATAATAATGGGCGTGTAGTTTACGGAATTCCGGGATACGATCAAAATCGTGACTACAATCCGAATTTGAATTTTAGAGTGGAAGACCAGGATAAAGCAGAAGTTGCAGGTTTCCTAAATAGCAGAGCAACAAATAATAGTAACTACGGCGGATTCTTTGTAACAGCTGAATCCAGAACAGTAACAAGTGTCTTCCAGGATTTACAGCCTGATGTGTATGTTGATGTACATCACCGCGGATTCAATACCGTTTCTGACGAAGACAATCGCTCTGTTCCAATGCAGCTGGCTGCTGTAGTGGCAGATCCATATACAGATCCATTCACAGGACAACAGTACGAAGTTGATGAAGATGTTCTTAAACTAGGCAAACAGGTAAATGCTCTTGCTTCTCAAACATTGCAGAGAGGATTTTCCCACTATGGTGCAGTTCAGAAATATCCTGATGTAAATCTTCCAGGTACTGCACTTGGCGCCTTTGCATTAAATGATGCAGCGATAATGCTAATGGAGATTAAAGGTCAAAGCCAGACTTTAGGCCAAAAACAGGCTGGTATGCTGAAAGAAACAGTCAAGGCTCCTCTTTACGATTTATTCAACGCACTTGCAGATGGATCGATCGATGAAGTAGATCCTGCTGTGTATGACGCTATCCCGGAAGCTTCAAACAGTATTTCAGACCCGTCTACAAGAGATTAAGAGTGAAATTTTTAATTGAAAAAGCCCCTTCGTTCAATCGAATGGGGCTTATTTTATTAAGTTTATCATCTATTCTTCAATTTGTTTAAAAAGGCTATTTTAGAATTCTATTGAGTCAGCGGCCCTTCCCATATCCCCTTTCTTAGAATGTCCAAATTCGAACTGTGAACGCTGCTTAAGCTCTGAGTGACGATTAGTTATTATTCTCTGCGGATTAGAAGCAGCAAGTTCAGATGGAGCCATTTCATATATTGAAAATAATAAAGCAACTGGCTCAGAATCAAAAGAAAGATAGGAATACCTTCTTTAGTGCCTCTCCACAATTAAGCGATTTTAGCTAAATTCCGTTTTGAAGGACCTCTTTAATGAATTAGACTTCTTTTCATCATTCGTTATATAAGGCAACTAAACAAACTCTTAACCTTCACATGTGGAAGAAAAATTTGTACCTACCTTAAAGAGTCACTTACAGCCATTTTATAATTATTTGTGATAAGAACCAGAACATTAACCGGCATCAAAACACCGTAAAAAGTTTGGAGGGATAAGGAACCTTTCTCTTTATCCAGTTTCCTGATTTTACTAGTACTATTTTACTGGGTTAAAAGTTATAATCCATTTATGAAATATTTACTAATGGAGTGAAATATATGAAAAAACTAAGCACTAGGATTGCAATCGTAATGGCCCTTGGAATGGCAGCGGTTTTACTCGGTAATATAACAATGCTCTATTTAAGCACGAAAAATTCAGTAGAGTCCTCTATTGAAAATTTTAGTATAAATATTGCAGATAATATAGCTTCAAAAATGGAAACAGATAAATATGAGGAATTTCTGAAGAATCCCGATCAGACGGAAACCTATTGGGAACTTCGGGAACAGCTGAATGATTTTCGTGATAAAACAGGTGCGTTTTACGTTTATACATTAATGGCTGATTCTGAAAAGGAAGAAGTCTTTATAATGGTTGATGGTATGCCCAAAGGCTCGGATATGGCAGCAGATATTGAAACACCGACGACGGCTGCAAAATATGAAGATATTTCTTCTGTACTGGATGGAAAAGAATCAAGCTCGCCAATCGTTCACGATCCGGAATATGGAGATTATCTTTCTGCCTTTGTGCCCATTGAAAATGATGGAAAAGTGATCGGGATATTAGGTGTCGACATCAATGCCCAGGATGTGAATAGCATTGCAGATCAAGTACTGCAAAAAGAGCTCCCTATGAACCTGGTGATAAATATACTGTTAATCCTTGCAGTTGTTGCCATTCTGGCCTGGTTCGTCAAAAAGAGACTGCACCCTCTGCAGAATATCAGTTCAGCAGCTCAATTAATGGCTGATGGAGACCTTCGGGGAGCAGAAGAGAAGGCTAATTCTATTAAGGTAAAAGGGAAGGACGAAATTAGTTTTGTTACAGAGTCATTCAAAAAAATGACGCATCATACAAAAGCGATGGTTGAAGATATAAAAGCATCTTCAGAAGCACTCCTGGACTCATCGGGTAAAATAGAAAACAAGATGGAAGAAATCAGCCAGGCCAGCACCCTGATTGTCAGAGGGATTCAGGAAGTGGCAGGGGCTACTGATACACAGCTGATCAGAAGTGAGGAATCTGCAAAAGCAATAGAAGAAATGGCCATAGGCATACAGCGTATTGCGGAAGCTTCGACAGATGTGAGCGAACAATCCAATACAGTTACACATCAGGTAAAAGAAGGATTTGATGAAATCCAATCAATCATCCGGCAGATCAATGAGATTAAAAAGACTGTAAATGATTCTTCTCTATTTATAGAAGAGCTGGGTACGCAGGCTATTGAAATTGAGGATATTGTGAACCTGATTTCAGGCATCGCAGAGCAAACTAATCTGCTTGCGTTAAATGCAGCCATTGAAGCAGCAAGAGCAGGTGAACATGGCAAAGGCTTCGCGGTTGTATCCCAGGAGGTTAAGAAGCTGGCAGAAGGCTCGAAAGCATCTGCAGCACAAATTGCCGAAAAGCTGAATCACTTCAGATCATCCATTGAACAGGCAGTCGGTAATATGCATGCGAGCTCTGGTAAAGTTGAAGAAGGTACAGCCCTAGTCAATAGTGCCGGTGAGAAATTCAATCAGATATTGCATGCTGTTGAAGGAGTTACTGGTGAAATACAGGAGGTTTCTGCCGTAACTGAAGAACTCTCTGCCGGGTCCGAAGAGATTTCTGCATCCATTGATGAATTTGCGGGTCTATCTAAAGACACGGCACAAATTTCCCGCCAGGTCGCAGCCTCAACAGACCAGCAGGAGGATGCGGTAGAAAAGATATCAGAGCTTACCGTTCAGCTGAGTATGCTTTCTAAACAGCTGGAACAGTCGGTGGAGAAGTTTAAAATATAAAATGGGAGCCGTTCTCTATTAGAGAGCGGCTTTTTGTTTGGATTTCCACCATTCAATGAACGAAGGGAACTTGACCTGTCCCTTTGGCCCATTCTAGAAATTAAACCATTTGATCGAGTTTTCTAAATTGTTTTATAGGGAAACAAGCAAAGGTGAACTTATTAACTTAGTAAAGGAGGGCAGCCTAGCTTTAACATAATACATAAAGAGGAGTGTTCAAATGAATTACATAAAGTGGATTGCGGCCGTTGCCGCAATGGTATTTGTGCTGAGCTTCAGCCAGCCCAAGGCAGATGCTGCTGTTCTAAAGAATGGCTCAGCAGGCCAGGAAGTTACATATATTCAATCAGCATTACAAAAGCTTGGTTATTTTAATACAGACAATACAGGGTATTATGGAACGGTAACAGAGAATGCAGTAAAAAACTTTCAATATGATTTCGGTTTAGCAGCTGATGGAATCGTGGGAGTTAACACGGCAGAAATGCTTAGGAATGTGGACATGCTTGCCCATGTTGTTTATGGAGAAGCGCGAGGGGAAAGCTATGAAGGCCAAGTGGCAGTTGCAGCTGTCGTTCTCAATCGTATGGAGTCCAATGAATTTCCGGATACTCTCTCCAATGTGATTTTCCAAAAGAATGCCATTACAGCTGTGAATGACGGACAATATTGGCTTCAGCCTGATGCTGCAGCATATCAGGCAGTAAGAGATGCCTTTGATGGATGGGATCCTACCGGCGGTGCCGTCTACTATTACAATCCTTATACAGCTACAGACCAATGGATTTTTACTAGAACCGTCATTAAACAAATCGGAAGCCACAATTTTGCCTATTAAAAAAGGGTACCTCTCCTGCACATGCCGGAAGAGGTGCCTTATTTAGTTTTGCTAGTAAGTTTGAATTGAAATCTGGTAATTTATATTACAAATATATTAAAATCACTATAATTTGTAACATAAAAAGAGTTTTACTGAAATCTCTCTGTTATCTCATGGTGTTAATATGTTCCTATCAAGGGACATAAAGGAGATATCATGAAGAAATTAGTAATCTATCTAATCACAGCTGTTTTTCTATCGTTTGGATTTTCCAATGTCACTTCAGCCGCAGGAAATACGTATACAGTAAAAAAAGGGGACACGCTTTGGGCGATCTCTAAAAAACATAATGTTACCGTTAACCAGATCAAATCTTGGAATAAATTAAAATCAAATACAATCAAACCAAAACAAGTGCTTAAAGTTACTGCTTCATCGGCAAAAGCTGCGGCACCTAAAAAGACAGCTGTAAAGGCTGCATCAACGAAAGCATATAAAGAAATTAAAGTGAAAGCGACTGCCTACACTGCCAGCTGCAAAGGCTGCAGCGGCATTACTTATACAGGAATCAATCTGAAAAAGAATCCGAAAGCCAAGGTGATTTCAGTGGATCCGAAGGTTATTCCACTGGGATCAAAAGTATATGTGCCTGGATATGGGGAGGCAATTGCAGGTGACAAAGGATCTGCAGTAAGAGGCAATAAAATTGACGTCTTCATTCCAAACAAACAAAAAGCCCTGCAATGGGGCAGCAAAACGGTTACTATTAAAGTTTATAAATAATAGAAATTAAGAGAATCTTCCTGGCGGGGATTCTCTTTTTATTTGGAAAAATAATGTGCCTGGGCTTTTAAGCCTATTTGCATAGTGGGAGTATTTTCTCATTTTTACTTATTTACTCAATTTTTACAAATATCAGATTGTATGCCAAAAAGAAGAGTGATTTACTAGAATGGTAGTGTCATGTAAACGTTTAAAATAAGTAAATAGGAGTGGATTACATGATTGGAAAGCAGCAAATAAAGTTGCTTAGCTTTATTAGTGTCTTTGCTTTGATTCTTAGTCTTATTAGTCCTTTTGCCACGGCAGGTGCAGAAGAAGTGAAGTCTGTGGCAGAAGCTATTGCGGATAATAACGGAGTTGCCACAGTCGAAGGTTATATTGTTGGAGTTACGAAAAGTACTTCAAGCTATAGCCATAGCGGTCCGTTTACAATTGCAACAAATATTGCCATCGCAGACTCACCCGATGAAACGGATCCCGGTAAAATACTGCCGGTTCAGCTTCCGAGCGGGTATGTGAGATCAGGATTAAACTTGGTGGACAACCCTGATAACCTTGGAAAGAAAGTTCAAATTACCGGTTCACTGGAAGCCTACTTTACAGTTCCGGGATTAAAGAACTCATCGGCTTATTCCTGGGTGGAAGAAACAGACCCAACACAAGTTTCAGCTGTAACAGCTTCCCCTGGAGCAGGTCCAGTTAAGCAGGGAACAGATGTTGTTTTATCGACAGAAACGGAAGGAGCAGTAATTCATTACACGGTGGATGGATCAGAGCCAACTTCTCAAAGTGATACATATACTGATCCGATTGTCATTAATGAAAAAACGACCATTAAAGCATTAGCTGTCAAAGAAGGCTTAACAGACAGCAGAGTAGCTGAATTTACTTATACGCCTGCATTAGGCGGACTTCGCATTCATGATATTCAAGGTGCAGGGCATTATTCCGAATATGCCAACCAATATGCTGCGGATGTGGAAGGCATCGTCACAAAAGTGGCAGATGCAAACAATTTCTATATGCAGGACCTGCAGCCTGACCAGGATCCTAATACTTCTGAAGGAATTCTTGTTTACAAGAAAAATCACGGTGCACAAGCGGGTGATGTGGTTGAAGTAACAGGGCAAATTAAAGAATGGGTGCTTGACGGCTATGCTGAGAAACTGGAGACGGATTTGCCTGTCACCGAAATTAATGCTTCAGCAATCAATAAAATAGCGTCAGGCCAGGAGCTTCCGGCTCCAGTCATTCTAAGTAAAGAGAACTTGCCGACTGAAGTGATCGATAATGACAGCTTTGGTGAGTTTGATCCAGAACAGGATGGAATTGATTTCTATGAAAGTCTGGAAGGGATGCTTGTTCAAGTAGACAACCCTAAAGTAGTTGCGCCTCAAAAATACGGTGAACTTGCAGTCGTCCCGGGAGACGTGGATACAAACACAGCGGCAGGCGGACTGCGCATTTCAGAAAATGATTATAATCCTGAGAGAATTACATTGGATATTAACGATGATGATTTTATTGCCAAAATGGGCGACAGCTTCAAAGGCAGCATCCAGGGGGTTGTCAGCTACGGATTCAGCAACTATAAAGTATTAAGTGACGCAGATTCATTGCCGGAATTTGTAGAAGGTCCTGCGGCAAGAGAAGAAACAAGTCTTATCCCTGAAGAAGATCAATTAACCATCGCATCTTATAATGTTGAAAACTTCTCAACAAAAACGGATGCGGAAAAGGTTACGAGATTAGCAGAAGCCATTGCTGATAATATGAAGCAGCCGGATATCATTGGTCTGACAGAAGTTCAGGATAATGACGGACCAACAGATAGCGGCACAACAGAGGCGGATCTAAGTGCAGCATTATTAATTGAAAAAATAAAAGAACTTGGCGGTCCAGCTTACACTTACACAGATATCGCTCCAGAAGATAAACAGGATGGCGGCCAGCCGGGAGGAAACATCCGTGTCGGCTTCCTTTATAACGCTGAAAGGGTAACATTATCGGAAGGCGAAAAAGGGTCAGCAACGGATGCAGTTGATTTTGAAAACGGTAAACTTACGCTAAACCCAGGACGTATTGATCCGGCCAATGAAGCATTTGAGGATAGCCGCAAAGCATTGGCGGCCCAATTCGAATTTAAGGGCGAAAGCGTCATTGTCGTAGCTAACCATTTTAACTCGAAAGGCGGAGATCTTCCTTTATTCGGCAAAGTTCAGCCCCCTGTCTTAAACAGTGAAATTCAGCGCATGAAAATCGCTAACGTGGTTAATGGTTTCGTAGAGGATGTTAAAGCAGAAGATCCAAATGCCAATATTGTCCTGCTTGGCGACTTCAATGATTTTGAATTCTCCAATCCTTTAAAGGCTTTAAAGGGCGATGAATTAACAAACATGATTGAAAAGGTTCCGGCAGAAGAGCGCTATACGTACAACTACCAGGGAAATGCGCAGGTGCTCGATCATATATTAGTATCCAACAACCTTGCCAAGAAAACAGAGGTTGATATTCTTCATATTAACTCAGGCTTCATGGAGGAACACGGCCGTGCAAGTGACCATGACCCTGTCATGATACAGACAAGCTTAAAGCCGGCAGTTAAACCGGAAGAGCCTAAATATGATCATGTTTTCAATCTGGTAAACTACCATGCGAAGAAATTCGTTGTTGGACCACATAATGCCTTGGTTATAATGGATGGAACATCCAGCCTCTCGCAAGGTTTGTGGCTGAAGAAATCCGCCGCTGTTAAAGGGGAGGGCCTAAAAAATACGAAAGTGGTCATCAGTTCTGCCAACAAAGGGGCAGTTGTTGATCTAACAGGATCAGAAATTAAAGAAGTCATGATTGAAAGCAGCAAAGCCGTAGAAATCCGCGGTGCCGAAAATGTCCAGAAATGGACTCTTGGGAAAAAAGCGGATCCGTCTCATATTATTTTCAAAGATTCGGATGGGGAAGAAATAGATTCTCCATATGAGGAAGAGGAAGCAGCATAGCATTTTAAGCCGGAGTATAACTACTTCGGCTTTCAATCCTCATTTTAAAAAATTAGCATCTGAAAGGAGCAGCAATTCATGAAATTGCCTATTAAAGTATTATCAACAGTAGCCTTATCAGCAGCATTAACCATCTCTACAGCCGTTCCGGCAGGTTTGGTTTCAGCAAATGAGACATCAGCTGCAGATTTCACGCTTTCCTTAATGCATACCAATGACTCACACGCCAATATGGACAGCGCCGCTAAAAAAGTGACGGCTGTAAAGGAAGTAAGAGAAGGAAATCCGGACGCCCTGCTTGTTGATGCAGGAGATGTTTTTTCAGGAACATTATATTTTAATAAATTCCTTGGACAAGCTGACCTTGAATTTATGAATCTGATGGGCTATGACATTATGACCTTCGGAAATCATGAGTTCGACTTGGGTTCAAGCGCGGAAGGGCACAAAGCATTGGCTGACTTTGTAAAAGGTGCACAATTCCCATTCGTTAGTACAAATGTGAATTTTTCTGAGGATGCTAACCTGCAGGGATTGTTTAGCGATGTAATATCGAGTGAACCTGCAAATGGAAAAATTTATAATGGCATCATCAAAGAAGTTAATGGAGAAAAAGTAGGATTTTTTGGTTTGACTACAGCTGAAACGGCCAGTATTTCCAGTCCGGGTAATGTTACTTTCGAGGACTATATCGAAGAGGCAGAAAAAGCAGTAAAAGCTTTCGAGGATATGGGAATCAATAAAATAGTGGCTGTAACTCATATTGGTTATGATGATAATCCGAATGTGGATAATGATTTAACCTTGGCTGCACAGGTAGATGGTATTGATGTGATTGTTGGAGGACACAGCCATACGCAATTAAATGAGCCAGTGGTTGTGGCAGCTGATCAAACAGGAGCAGCAAAGGACCCTACTGTCATTGTTCAAGCCGGCCAGTACAATAACTATCTTGGAACACTGGATGTACAATTTGATGAGGCAGGAACAGTAGTTGGGCAAGCAGGCAAGCTTATTAAAATTTCGGATAAAGCAGAGGATCCCGAAGCTGCAGTGCTGCTTGAAAAATACTCCTCCCAAATAGAGGAATTAAAGAACACGGAAATTGGAGCAGAAACTGTGACTGCACTCGAGAATCCGAGGACAAGCGGAGACAGCACAGGACCAAGTGTACGAAAAAATGAAACAGCGCTAGGCAACCTAATTACAGACGGCATGCTTGCAAAGGCCAAGCAGTATAACAACGACGTAATCATGGCGCTCCAAAACGGAGGCGGCATTCGTGCAGGAATTGATGCAGGGCCAATCACTGTTGGGGAAGTGATTACTGTACTTCCATTTGGCAACACATTAGCAACTATGGAACTAACGGGAGCTGAACTAAAAGAGGCTTTTGAAATCAGCGTGGGTCAGTATCCAGCAGAAAACGGCGGTTTCCTGCATGTGTCCGGTGCAAAAGTAGAATTTGATTCCACAAAGCCTGCCGGTGAGCGAATGGTTTCGATCGCTTATAAAAATGATCAGGGCACTTACACAGAAATCCAGGATAATCAAACATACACAATCGCTACCAATGCTTTCACAGCCAAGGGCGGAGATGGATATACAGTCTTCGCAAAAGCATATCAGGAGGGCAGAGTAACAGACCTTGGACTTTCTGACTGGGAAAACTTCGCCGAACACCTGACCAGTCTGGGTACAATCACACCAGCAGTGGAAGGGCGTATTGTAGATGTTGACAGTCTGCCGCCAGTAACAGAGCTGGATTTTGAAAAGGAATATACTCTTACTGATGATAAAAAGAAGAAGCTAGTAGTGAACAAGATTTCTTTTATTAATGTAGAAGAATCCGCAGAAATCAAAAACGGCATCTGGCTCAAAAACTCTGCTGTATTGCAGGGCAAAGGACTGAAGAATGTGAGTGTCCGTGTAACACCAAAGAAAGAGCCAATCATCGTAGACTTTAGCGGTGCAGAAGTGAAAGAAGTTATTATTGAGAAAAGTGATTTAGTGGAACTCAGAGGGGCAGAAAACATTAAAAAGATAAGTTATCGTAAGTAATAGAAAATTGTATCGAAGAGGAAACTGCACACCGTAGATAGTGTGCAGTTTTCTTTTAATGGTTCAAATGCTTCCGCCCTTTTGCTGATCTTTTTGATAGGATGGATTTATTCATAAATGGCAATAAATTTTGGAGGAGCAGGTATGGCTGGTATAAAATCAATAAACCTCGATGGGGAAGAAATCTATGTGTTTAACAGTGCCATCTATATTTTTGAATCGTCTGCAGGAAGTACGCTGGAAGTGGATCTGATTGTGAGCGAGGTTACTCTAAGAAAATATCAAGACAGGGAAAGTCTGATCACGGAAATTGAATTGGAAGATGGGCGAACACTAAGTTCATTTATGTTTCTAAAATCTGTACCGGGCAAGCTGCCAAGGTTAAGCTTATTTTGCGAACTTGATCCGGAGGAGTCATACGAAGGTGTTTTAAGAATAAGTGAGGATCATCTGGACTTTCCGGATATTGAAGCGGGCATTACATTAGAAGAAATTCGAAAAGTAGAAATGCCGAATGAAAGAATCACACTTAAATTAAACCTGCCGATTAACCAGGTGGAATGGCTAAAGGAGCAGAAAAATAAGGAATTGAATCAGCTAATTAAAGAGCTGTTAGAGGAATATATGGAGAAATAATCGAAAAGGTCGCTTAAAAGAAGAAAGAACAAAATCGAGCTGGCGGCTTAGCTCGGCTTTGTTCTTTTTGACTATGGGACAAGGTGCCTATCCCAATGTCCCAATTAATTAATCGTCCCGCGATCTACTTGTTCATACAGAATCCCCATATTACTCTTCACCTTTTTCGATACCTCGCACAATGCCTCGATTGCTTCCGCTTTATGGCTTCCCAGCTGATAAACCACATCATCGAACAGCATTTCCATCTCTCTTAAAATAGCGATGGATGCGAGGTTGTAGAGGTGGACATTATAGTAGCCGCTATTGTTGAAAATGGCTGTCTCGACATAAGGCCTAAAATTCTCTAGTAGAGTAGGGTATTCCGCCATTAATCGGTCTAACCCTTTACGGATGCCTTCAATAGTGCCGGCGAATTCGTCCAAAGGCTCCAGCGCGTTGTTGACACTGTTTCTGATTTTATCATCAAAGTCCGAAAACAGGCCAAATAACTTGCCGGGGATGGTATAATCCAATGCGAATTTGGTTGCGCCTTTGATGGTGCTCGACAGGAGTTCCAATGCATTTTCAATGTTCAAAGTGATTACCCATGCTTTATGCAATAAAGGCAAGAGGAGTGCATGAGTTGATCTGGTAAAGGCAGTATAAGCGGTATCCATCTGAAATTCCTTAATCTTCATTCTCAGCTCCATGTAGGGGGAATCTTCCAGTTTATACGTGTTCGTTCCCTGTACGGATATTGAATTGGAATGAGAGGATTTGCTTCTGATGGACTGTCCGAGGGAAAGATCCCTGTCATGAAAATTAGCGGCAGCGTCCTGGACTTGTTTCTGGTATTCGCTGATATGTGAAAGAAGCTTATCCCTGTTATTGTTTACGATCCCATAATGGGCTTTTAACTCACTGACCACAGCATCATACCAGAGTTCTTTTCCACCCTCAAACAGCTCCGGGATCTTATTGGAAATAATCCTGATAAGGCTTTTGGAAAGATCCTGAACATCCGCTTTCAAATCATACAAAAAGCTGCGAATTTCATTAAAGATGCTTTCCACACTGACGTTCGTCCGGAAAATATGTTCAAGCAGCTCGGCAGGCGGGGAATTCAGTATATAATTCAGTGATTTAGCATGACTTTCCGCCACATTTAACAAAGAAACCAAATGATCAATTTCAGCCGTTAATCGATTGCTTATGGAGGTAATCCCCATAAAAAGCGGTTCGCTGATCAGATTTTCAAACATCTCTTCGAAAATCTTCTGGAGGCGGCTGAGCCGTTCATAATAACGGTTTGCCTCATCGTCTACAATGGCAACCGAGTTGCCCAGGTACTCGTGAGCTAGATTCAGTCTTTCCATCACATGGCTTTGCAGGGAAGAAGCGAGGAGATCCAGATTCTCCTTGTTGATCTCAATGCGGTCTGAGTGCCCGCCATACAGCGGTACTCCCGTCCAGATGCTGGATACGATATGGGCATCAGCATCGATGTAGATTTTGCCATAGCCTGGCTTGCCGACTTCACCAATGACATAGAACTGAGTGCCATCTTCATTCCTCAAATAGCCTGTGTGGTTTGTACCAAGCTTTGATAATTCTGGGATCCCATTGAAGATTTCATACTGTTTGCCTGGAATCCTGCCATGTAGATTTAATGCAATCAAAGTCTGAGTCAGCACATCATAGCTGCTGAAATAATTTGTGATGTTGTCATACGTTTTATTAGGATCCATCATTCCCTCAGGGAGGAGTGCGGGGTTAAGTGTAACTGCCTTTACCTCCGGATTTTCAATTGCGACGGCACCTACTAAGCCGCCTCCAAGAGAATTTCCTGCAACATACTTAACACCGCCATTGTCCTTATACGTTTCATTCATCTGATTGTAGTATTCTCGTGCAGCTGTAATTTGTTCTGGGGTCAGGTCACTTAAAAGCTGAACATCTGTAATGATATCCTCATTTCCATATTTTGCTTTAGCATCTGTACCCACATAAATGATGGATATTTCTTTTGTTTCCGTATTCATGACTGTCATGGCATCAAGGCCCGTTGGGTCTTCATAACGAGTATTAAGTACACGATATTCATTATCATTTACATAAAATTTGGTAAATTTAGTGGGGTGTGTATAAGCACGGTACCCTGCGAGTTCAACTAAATCTTTATCATTATTTACGGTGATATTTTGATTTATAGGGGGAGGGCTCTCCAGTTTATCCATTATATACACCTTCTTTTATTCTTTTACAATTTGGTTAGGGTAATCTCTCTCTAAGGAATTTTCTTTAAAACCCTCAGAAGTTTCCCTGTGGATTAAGTTATCATTAAGAACTATCCCATAAGAGCCTCTTGGAATGTTTTTCATTTCCTCCAGATCTTTTACAACTTGATTAAAGATCTTTTCACTTGGCTTAGCATCCTTGTCTTTCATAAATAGTTGAATGCCGATTGTTAAATTTTCTGCCGAAAATTTACTTTCATCAAATGCGGTTTTTAGTTTTTCAATACTTTCCTTAGGATTACTTAGATATAACTCATATACAGGAATAATCGATTCATCGTTCTTGGATGTTGATATTAGGTAATAAGATGTCATAAAGCCATACCCGCCAACATTTTGAAGGGCTTCTTTTGTTTTTCCTGTAATTTCGCCTTTATCAGCGAGCGATTCGAAGTACTTATCAAGCTGCTGGAACTCTTCCTTGAAAATCATATGATAGAGTCCGCCTTTAATAGCATTCTGCACTTGATAATCATCCGCCCAAATCTTGTCTATATCTGCTTTATTCTCTTTTTCTATAATCGGTACTACTGCATAAGTATAGAAATGCGGTTCTCCAACAGATTCAACAAATACAGTTGCGCCATCTTTGGCACCAACCACATTATGGACCTTCACTTCCGTTTTATATTTTTCCTGGAAAAACTTTTTGGCAGCTTCATCAATCTGAGTTCTGTTTGCTTCAGCAATTTTATCCGTTTCTTTCCCATTCGCAAGAAAATAACCTTCCCCAGTATAATCCTGTACACTGATAAACGTATCACCCGAAGGCAAGGTTTGTACTTCTTTTGCTTTTCCACTGTCTTGATTGGTATTTGTACTATTCATACCAGAACATCCTCCAAGCATTAATGAAATTCCAACACTGCAGAGTAAAATTTTTGTTTTCTTTTGCATTATATAAATGTCCTCCCTAAAGGAATGTGCCATTCAGAATATATCCCTTATTTTAGCGGATGCAGTTATATTTTTACAGTTTAAACGTGGAAAATTACACTTTTTAGGTAAAAATAGGGATAAAGTCAGGCGTGTGAAAGTGTAAAATAGATAAAAAGTTGCAGACTCATTTATTTTTTTCTGTAAAAATTCTGTATCTGACTCCGGATAATGAAAATTAGGGGAGATCCTCTTTTGACGTCATGTCTTTACTTTCTAATTATTTCATTCGGAAACTCTCTGCTTAGAGAATTTTCTTTACTCCCTACTGACGTTTCTTTTTGAATGAGGTTATCATTTAGAGTAAAGCTGTAAGTCGCTTTTGGAATGCCGCTCATTTCTTCAAGATCCTTTGTGACCCGGTTGAAAATCTCCTCACTCGGCTCATCACCTTTATCGCTCATGAATAGCTGAATATTGATAAAGAGATTTTCTGCGTCAAATAGGTTTTTATCAAAAGCATTCCTTAACTCTTTTTTACTAGCATCAGGATCTCTTAAGTAAAGGTCATATACTGGTTTAATCGCTGCCTCAGTACTGAGCATGTTAATAAAATAATAGGGAGTCATAAAACCGAGTCCCCCTGCATTCTGAAGGGCTTCCTTTGTAATGCCTGTTACGCGCCTTTCTTCTGCAAGGGACTCTAAATAGTCGTCAAGCTTTCGAAATTCCTCTTCAAAAATCATGTGATACAAACCTCCCTGAATAGCACTTTGTATTTTATAATCCTCAGCCCCAATAAGGTGGGTCAACACCTCATTATCCTGAATCTGCACATAAGCATAAGTATAAAAATGCGGTTCACCTATAGATTCCACAAACACTTTAACACCCTTCAGAACACCGACCATATTATGTACCTTCACATCGGTTTTGTATGTTTCCTGAAAATACTTTATAGTGGCTTCCTCAATCACATCCCGGTTTGCTTCAGCAATTTTATCGGTTTTTTTTCCAAAAGGCTGACGGTATTCTTCCCCAGTATAATCCTGAACACGGATATACACCTTTTTAATATGTTCCTCTTCACTATCACGAAATAGACTAGAACACCCTCCAAGAAAAATAGACACCCCAATTAGTCCAAGTAGGAATACTCTTTTCATACGCATGTTTTTCCTCCAAATTAGATGGTTGCTTTTATTTTAGTGTAAGAAGTAATTTTATTACAGCAATAAACGTGAAATTTTACACTAAATATGTAAATTAGGAAGAAAGTATTGTATTTAGATTATTTTTTTAATAAAAATCAAATTGAATTTTCTGATAACACGTGTATAATGGATTTAAGGTAATGAAACGGAAAATGTCCGAAATAACATTCAACAGGAGGAATCATGATGGGCAGCAGCTTTTTAAAGGAAATAGCTCCCCAGCTGATCAAATGGCGGCGCACTTTGCATGCACTGCCTGAACTGGGGTTCATGGAGTATATCACTACATACAGAATCGGAAAAGAACTGGAAAAGATGGGTTTCAAGCTTTATTTAGGGAAAGACGCGCTTGACGAGAATTCCCGCATGGGGCTTCCTGCACAAGCTGATCTTGAAGCCCAAGAGAAAAAGGCGAGGGATTGGGGTGTTGAAGAGTCCTGGCTCGATCAAATGCGCGGCGGCAATACCGGGCTTGTGGCAGTCTGGGATACTGGCAGAAACGGAGACCATGTTGGATTCCGATTTGATATTGACGCACTGCCGATAAACGAATCTGCAGATCCTGCCCATCGTCCAGCTCAATTCGAATTTGGCTCAAAAGAAAAGAATGTGATGCATTCGTGCGGACATGACGGACATACTGCCATCGGACTTGGAGTAGCTCAGTATATTTCTTCCCATGGTGATCAACTTAAGGGACGCTTTACCCTTTTGTTTCAGCCGGCTGAAGAAGGTGGAAGAGGGGCCCGGGCGATGACAGACAAAGGCTGGCTTGATGATGTCGATTATTTTTATTCAGGCCACATCGGCATTAAGTCCCTGCCCGTTGGAACAATCGCAGCCACAACGCCGGGGTTTCTGGCTTCAACCAAATACAATGCTTATTTTAAAGGAGTTTCCTCACATGCCGGAATCAATCCCGAACTTGGGAAAAATGCTTTATTGGCGGCGACGACGGCTGCAAACAATCTTTACGGCATTCCCCGCCACCATGATGGCGTCACCAGGGTGAATGTAGGGAAGCTTTCTGCAGGCAGCGGCCGGAACATCATCCCGGGAGACAGTTATATGGAAATAGAAGTGCGGGGCGAAACACCGGAGATTGCTCAATATATGGCTGAAAAAGCGACCCGGATTATTCAGGCGGCAGCAGATATGCATGATGTTTCCTGCACGATCGAAGCAGTCGGAGTTACAGAAGTGGTTGTATGTGATGAGGCGTTGATTCCGAAAATCACCGAATGGTGTGAATCAAGCGAGCTTGTGAAAGAAGTGCTGCCTTCTGTCTCTGTCTCCGGATCGGAAGATGTCAGCTTTATGATGAACAGGGTCCAGAAGCATGGCGGCAAAGCTACGTTTATGCTGTTTGGAACGAAGCTTGATTATCCTCACCACCATCCTCAATTCGATTTCGAGGAAGAAGCTTTACTGGTTGCGGTCGATGCTTATATTCATATCTTAAATGGCGGATCGGCCATTTAAATTAAAGGAGGAAATCATGACGAACAACTTTGCAAGAACATTTCTGACAGAGAACAAGAAGACGTTTGAAAAGATCAGCGAGTACATCTATCACCATCCGGAAACTAGATTTGAAGAGTATGCATCGGCAGAATTTTTAGCTTCTGAATGCGAAAAAGCAGGCTTTCAGGTTGAACGCAAATCCGGAAACATTGAAACCGCGTTTGTAGCTTCCTATGGAAGCGGAGCCCCTGTTATTGGCTTTCTCGGTGAGTTTGATGCTCTGTCCGGATTGGGGCAGGTGCCAAACAAGACTTCGTACGAGCCAACCGAGCTGAAGGTCGGTCACGGCTGCGGGCATAACCTGCTGGGTACCGGAGCTTTTGCGGCAGCCTGTGCAGCAAAAAAGTATTTAGAAGAAAACAATCTTCCTGGAACTGTAAAATTTTTTGGCTGTCCGGGTGAAGAAGGCGGTTCCGGAAAAACCTTCATGGTCCGCGAAGGAGTATTTGAAGGAGTGGACGCAGCCTTAACCTGGCATCCATCTCCGGCCAACAGCATCATGAGCCTTTCCAGTCTCGCAAACTATCAGGTTTATTTTAGATTTAAAGGCTTATCCTCACATGCGGCGAACTCGCCTCATCTTGGACGAAGTGCTTTGGATGCGGTTGAGCTGATGAACGTGGGTGTCAATTACCTTCGCGAGCATGTCGTACCGGAAGCCAGAATGCATTATGCCATCACCAACACTGGGGGCATATCGCCAAATGTCGTACAAGCAGACGCCGAAGTCCTGTATCTGATTCGCGCGCCAAAGGTTCAGCAGGTGGATGAAATCTACAAACGGGTATGCAAAATCGCGGAGGGCGCAGCTCTAATGACAGAGACAGAGCTTACCATTGAGTTTGACAAGGCTTGTTCCAATTATATTCCAAACCGCAGCCTTGAAAAAATTCTCTATCAAAGCCTTCAGGAATCCGGCATTGAAAAACCGGACGAAGAAGAAAAGGCCTTTGCCGAAAAGCTTTGGACAACCCTATCAGATGGTGAGAAAGAAAGCTATTTGGATATTTTAAGAGGATTTGGCTATGTAGGGGACGGAACTGAGTTTGAAGGAAAATACCTGGCAGAAACAATCTCAGCCTATGAACCTTCCAAAGAAGTTCTTGCCGGCTCTACTGATGTTTCCGATGTAAGCTGGGTTGTTCCAACCGCACAGCTGACAGCCTCAACATCAGCACTGGGCACACCGCTGCATACATGGCAGATGACTGCACAAGGCATCAGCAGCTATGCCCACAAGGGTATGCTCCGGGCAGCAGAAGCAATGGCTTTAACAGCTGTTAAACTGCTGACCAACCAGGAAGAATTGGAAGCTGTCAGACAGGAATTCAATGAGTTCAAGCAAGCCAATCCTTACACATGTCCAATTCCTGCAGAGGTAAAGCCCTCTGTTTTAAAATAAGTGCTCGCTTACTACTGACAGGGGACGCAGAAAACGGAGAGAAGCAGTCCGAACTAGGCA
This sequence comes from Cytobacillus oceanisediminis, assembly GCF_004366035.1. GTDB lineage: Bacteria > Bacillota > Bacilli > Bacillales > Cytobacillaceae > Cytobacillus > Cytobacillus oceanisediminis_C. The sequence continues at coordinate 145,477 of NZ_SOEE01000005.1, read as the reverse complement.
CCACTTCGGACAGAAGAAGCAGAATTCGGGATCAGCAAGTCCGAACCTGGCCGCCGCAGCGGCACTCATAAGTAAGAAAATCCAATAAAAAATAGAAAAGCGAGGGGAGTTTATGAAAACAGAAAAACAAGGAAAGAAAGTGGTAACAGATAGTAAGAAACCAGGGATTGCCCAGCGATTTCTCAATGGAGTCGAGAAGGTCGGCAACAAGCTCCCGGATCCGTTTATATTATTTGCCGGGCTCGCAGTGCTTGTCATTATTGTTTCAGCAATCTTTAGCGCTTTTGGGGCTACTGTTGTCCATCCAGGATCTGGAGAGGAGCTTGCAGTTAAGAACCTGGCATCTGCAGAAGGCCTGAATTTTATTCTGACATCCATGCTCGATAACTTCACCGGATTCGCGCCTCTTGGCCTGGTTCTGTCCATGATGCTCGGGATCGGGCTTGCCGAGAAGGTCGGCATGCTGGATTATGCCATTAAGAAAACGATTTTAAAATCACCGCCGGCATTAATCACGTACACCGTTGTGTTTGTTGGGATCATGGGGAATATCGCATCAGATGCTGCGATGGTTCTGGTGCCGCCGCTTGCCGCAATGGTCTTCTATAAAATTGGCCGAAACCCGATTGCCGGTTTGGCTGCAGGGTATGCATCCGCCGGTGCCGGTTTTACGGCAAACCTGCTGATCGCGGGAACCGATGCACTTTTGGCAGGGATTTCAACAGAAGCTGCCAAGATTATTGACGAGAGTATTGTCGTAACACCAATTGATAACTGGTATTTTAATATTGTTTCCGTATTTGTTTTAACCATTGTCGGCGGACTTGTCACGACGAAATTCATTGAACCGCGTCTTGGAGAGTATAAAGGGGCTGAGGTTAAGGAAGCTGTAAAAGAAGATCCCCCTAACGCAGGTAAAGCCTTACGGAATGCAGCCATTGCTGGATTTGCATATATTGCCCTTATTGTGGGAGCGATCCTTATTCCAAATAGCCCGTTAACCAATGAAGATGGCGGACTAGTTCCATCTCCATTCCTGGATGGCATTATTCCAATTATTCTGTTCTTCTTCATCATTATTGGTACTGTATATGGTATAACAGTTGGAAACATTAAGAGCAGTAAAGATGTTGCCAATTTTATGGCTGAATCTATGAAGGATATGGCATCTTATATTGTCTTAATCTTCGCAATCGCCCAATTTATCGCTTACTTCAGCTGGTCTAATATTGCAACCTGGGTAGCGGTTAACGGAGCTGAATTCCTGAAAGACGTAGAGTTTACTGGAATCGGACTGATTATTGGTTATATTATTTTTACCGCCTCCTTGAACTTCCTGATCACTTCAGGTTCAGCCAAGTGGGCACTTGAAGCACCTGTTTTTGTACCGATGTTTATGCAGCTTGGCTACCATCCTGCATTTACGCAAGTGGCTTACCGTGTGGCGGATTCATCTACAAATATCGTAACACCGATGATGCCATATATGGTTATTGCGCTGTCATTCATGCAGAAGTATGACAAAAAAGCCGGTATCGGGACATTTATCAGCTTAATGCTTCCATACTCAATTTGTTTCTTGCTGACATGGATTATTATGATTCTAGTGTTCGTCTTCTTTGGAATCCCGTTTGGTCCGGGAATCGGCCCTTATCTATAAGAATAGGATGTGGTTAAAAAGTGAGTAACCTCGAAAATCAATTAAAAGAGTGGCGTCGTGATTTTCACCGCTATCCAGAGGGAGGGTTCCTGGAAATGCGGACAGCCTCCATTGTTGCATCGATCCTGGATGACCTTGGCTTCCAGCTGGAGATGGGCAGGCAGGTAATGGCATCTGATTATTTTATGGGTAAGCCGAATCAAGAGGAAACAGCCGCACATTATCAATGGGCTCTCGAAAATGGTGCGAAAAAAGAGTATATCGAAGCTTTTACAGACGGTTATACAGGCATTGTCGCGACTATGGATACCAAAAAGGATGGCCCGGTGATAGCATTCCGTGTTGATATGGATGCATTGCCGATCCATGAATCAGAGGCAGACAGCCATTTTCCGCAAAAAGAAGGATTTAGGTCTGCAGTTCCGAACACTATGCATGCCTGCGGACATGATGCCCATACAACCATCGGACTTGGCCTGGCAAGCTTGATTGCTGAAAATAAAGACAGCCTTAAGGGGAAAATCAAATTGATTTTTCAGCCTGCCGAGGAAGGCACCCGCGGGGCTCGTTCAATGGCTGAAGCCGGAGTTGTCGATGATGTCGATTATTTAATTGCCTCACATGTCGGCACAGGAGTTCCAGATGGACATTTTGTAGCATCAAAGAACGGATTCCTGGCCACGTCAAAGCTTGATGTAACGTTTAAAGGAGTTTCTTCCCATGCAGGCGGAAATCCGGAAGAGGGTAAAAACGCTTTGCTTGCCGCCGCTTCTGCTGCCCTGAATATTTACGCTATTCCGCGTCATTCAGAAGGGGCAACCCGCATCAACGTGGGTGAATTGCATGCAGGTTCAGGCCGCAATATCATCGCAGATAAAGCTTTGCTGAAAATTGAAACACGCGGGGAAACGACTAAAATTAACGAATATGTTAAAGCCCAGGCCGAAGCTGTTATCGCGGGATCAGCCCAAATGTACGGAGTAGAATACGAGATTCAGACTGTGGGCGAGGCCATAAGTGCCCATGGAACAAAAGAGCTGGCTTCCGTCTTGCATGGCTGTGCACAAGAAGCTTCCTATATAAAGGAAAGCATCCTTGAAGACAATTCACCTGCAGGCTCTGAGGATGCAACATTTTTCATGGAGCGTGTTCAGCAAAATGGAGGACAGGCGACATACTGCATTTTCGGTACAGAGCTAGCAGCAGGCCATCATAACGAAAAGTTTGATATCAATGAAGGCACGATGATGAATGCCGTCCAGCTGCTATTTGAATCTATAAAAAAATTGAATTAAGGAATGGATGAGGCAGAGCTATCTGCCTCATTTTCTTCATGAGATCAGGGAGGAGTGTTGAAAATGAAAGAATGGCTGGATAAGCATCTGAAAGCGTTAAATTTAACAGACAGCATGAACCAGGCTGAAGGGTTCTGCCGGTTAGGCTACACGGAAGAAGAATGGCGGGCCATTGATGTATTTGTTTCCATTGCTGAGGATATCGGATTGAAGGTTCAAAGAGATGAAGCTGGGAATGCAATTGCCCGCTGGGAGGCCGAAGATTCATCACCTGCTGTTGCCGCAGGTTCTCATGTGGATACCGTAAAAGGTGGAGGAGGCTATGATGGAGTGGCCGGTGTCCTTTGCGGTCTGGCTGCCGTAAAGAAACTGAAAGAAGAAGGATTCGAACCTGTTATACCAATTGAAGTCATTTGTTTTGCATCGGAGGAATCCTCCCGTTTTGGCGTATCAACCATTGGCAGCAAGGCTATGAGCGGCCTTCTTAATAAGAAAGAAGTGGAGGATGTAACTGGTGAGGATGGCATCACCATCCGCCAGGCAGTCGAGGGCATGGGTTTGTCGTGGGAAGCTATTGAAAAGGCTGAACGGCCGGAGAAAGCAATAAAAAGTTTTATTGAGCTTCACATAGAGCAGGGGACCAGAATTGAAGATGCAGGGGCAGACTTTGGAGCAGTGACGGCAGTTGCCTGTCCAATCCGTTTAAAGATAACCATCAAGGGACAGATGGGGCACACAGGCACGACGCCGATGGGCAAGCGTAAGGATGCCTTTGTCGCGGCTGCACCACTCGTTCCATTTATATCAGAGACAGCTCTTTCTTTATCGGATTCCAATGCGGTGCCGATTGTGGCAACAGCAAGCACCTTTGAACTAAAGCCGAACGCCATGAATGTGATTCCCGGAACAGTTGAGCTTGGAGTCGATATCCGCAGTGTGGACGATTCGCTGAAAAAAGAGATGGAGGAGCTCATACGTAAAAAATGTCATCAGCTTTCTGAATCTTTTGGTGTTAAAATAGAAGTAAAAACGCTTGTTCATAATCCATCCGTTCAGCTGGATGAGGCAGTGATGCGGAAATTACAGCAATCAGGTGAATCTTTAGGGTATAAGGCATTGGTGCTTGAAAGCGGTGCAGGACATGATGTCATGAACATGGCGGCTAAGTGGCCATCAGGGCTTTTATTCATCCCCTGCAAAAATGGGCTCAGTCATCATCCTGAGGAATATGCCTCTATTGAAGATCTGGAAATGGGAACAGAGATTATCGCTCAATATTTAAAAAATGAAACAAGCATATAAAGAAAAAGCAGGTGGAAAAGAAATGAAGATTCGCGTTGGGGTAGTGGGACCGGGAGACTCCGTTGGACACATTCTTGCCTTGTCGCGTGAATACAGCGAGCTTGAGATGATTCCATACATTTATAAGGAAACAAAAGAAACGGAAAAAATTATCAGGGAACATAAAACGGAAATCGATTTGTGGTTTTTCTCCGGACAGGCCCCTTATTATTACGCCCGTTCAAAAGGGCTGATCGGGGAGGAAAACGCCCATTATCCCCCTCTATATGGCTCCAGTCTGCTGGGAACACTCCTGGAAGCGCATATCAGGGAAGGAGGATTTCAGCAGGCAAGCCTGGACACCATTCAGGAATCGGAGCTTGATATTCTAAAGAATACATATTTTTTAGGAGATTTAAACATTCAGGCTTTTTCCTATAATGAGTACGAACCAGCAGAGGAAATCATCCGTTTTCATAAGAGGCTTTTTGAGGAAGGAAAAACGGAGGTAGCATTGACTTGTGTCCAGGAGGTCCATGACCGGCTGAGGGAACAGGGAATCCCATGCTACCGGGTCGTCCCTTCTCCTGTCGCCATTAAACTTGTACTCCGCTACTTAAGGGAAAGAGGCCAGTCCAATTGGTATAAGCGCTCCCAGATAGCGATTATGGGAATGGAAGTCGTTCACTCTGCAAGCTCACTGGAAGAGCAGCATTTCACCTATGAAATGAAGCGGCACGAGCTGGAAATCAAGCAGGTCATGCTTGATTATGCAGAAAAAGTGCAAGGCTCCTTTGTGCAGATCGGGGATGGTCTATTCTTTATTTATACAACCCGGGGCGAAATGGAAATGCATTTTCAGGAAGCCTCCATGTACTCTCTTATAGAAGAAGCAAAAATCCACAGCAAGCTAAAGGTAAGAATCGGTGTCGGCTACGGGCTGACGGCATATGATGCAGAGCAGAATGTCCGTCTCGCCCTCCAATATGCCCGGGATCAGAAAGCTTCGCCTGTGGTTAGTATTGATGAAAACAAGCAAATTAAGGAACACCTTTCGGAAAGCGGCGAAGAGGCGGTTTCCTACCAGCAGCGCATTTGGGGAGAGGAATGGGAAGAACGCTTTAAGGGCGCCAAAATCAATCCGGCAATCGTATCCAAAATCGAATACCTTTCAAGGCACTATCAAAAAAAGGTTGTCACTGCGCAGGAAGTCTCAAGATGGCTGAAGAACACCGAACGCAACTCGAGGAGGATTATGGCGGAGCTTGAGCGGCTCGGGCTTGCCAAAGTGACGGGCGAAGAACAGCCTGGGCAGCGCGGGCGGCCGCGGAAGGTTTATGAGTTGAAGCTTTAAGCCCCTGTTTTAAGGTGAAGTCAAGAGAACGTGCGAATCGAAAATGATTGACTTTCAGTAAGGTTCCCCCTAATTTCCAGAGTATCCTCTGAATTATGGGGGACTTTGATTTTTCGGGAAAAGGGAAGTGGAGAGATATATAAAATGGCCATTTCAATCAAACGTTTGATTGAATTTGTAAAAACAAGAGAAATAGCAAGAACCTTCAATGCCTCTTGCACCTAAATCCTATACTTCCGCACCCGCCCAAATCAAAAGGAAATGATCAACTCCAAGTTGCTGTGCAGAATTTCGCGTCGATAGAAACAAAAAAATTTCCAAAGTAATTTGAATTTTTAGTTGTTGACTTTAAAACTACTTTCAATTATTCTAAAAGGGAATATAATATGTAACCGGTTACATAAGGATATACAAAGGTTGATTATCAGGCTTTAACATAATTTTTTAATTCACAATTGTTAGTGACAACCTTTTATAGTCATTTATGTAACCGGTTCCATACTATTGTGACTCTGGTTATCTTTTATACTATCAATTTCCTAATATATGTTGAATGGCAAGGGGGGAGTAATCATTCATCGATTCAATTAGTATATAAAAAAACTTTTTAGGGGGAAAAGTGATGAGAAAATCTTTTTTAGCCATATTAAGTCTCATTTTGGTTTTGGGTTTACTGGCGGCTTGTACGAACAAAGAAGAAGCAGGTCAGGAAGATAAAAAAGAAAAAGGGGGAGCCACAACAATCCGTATTGTAATGAAGGATGATAACAGCTCTAACCCTGTATCAGAAAAATATTATGATGCGATTGAAAAAGGGCTCCTTGAAGATGAAAATATTAAAGTGAATTTTGAATTAGTCGACCTCCCGCAAGGTAACTATGCTGAGAAGTTAAACTTACTGCTCAATAGCGGCGATATTCCTGATATGATTTATTTCCAGGGCGGGGATCAAGCCATGGCAGATCAAGGTTTATTAGAGGATTTAAGACCATATATCAAGGAATCAAAATATCTAAAGGATATCGTTCATCCATTTAACGAAAAAAGACTTGAAAATTATCCTTACTTACTATGGATTAAACCGCTTGCTCCTAAAGTTCCTGTCATTAGAGGAGACTGGTTTAACAAAATGGAAACTTCCAAAGCACTAATGGAAAATCCAACTGTGGACAATTACTATGCATTTTTCAAAGAATTAGTTAAAAAACAGCCCGGTGGCGATAAACCTAAATATGCCATTACAGTTGCTGGTGACATTGCAGAAATAGACTATATGTTTGATATGGCTTTTGGGATCGATAAGACTTGGCTGCAAAAAGAAGATGGCTCTTATGAATACGCAAGAGTTTCAAAGCAGCAAAAAGAAAAGCTTGAATTTTATAATAAGTTATATAAAGAAGGACTTTTGGATCCTCAATACTTAACAAAGCAATGGGATACGAAAGAAAAAGCATTCTTTGATGGGGAAGCTGCGATCATCCCTGGTACAGCTGGTAAAGTTATCGATATTTATGAAGGCAAAATGCTTCAAGTGAGCGGAGAAGAAGCTTCACTAGTCATGCTGCCGCCTGCGAAAGGCGAATACCAAGGCTTTGGAGCTACGGATGTTACAAAAGAATCAAGGGGTATTGCAGTCTCTGCTAATTCTGAGAATAAGGAACTTGTGTTTAAGATTCTAGATTATATGGCAAGCCCTGAAGGACAAATGATCGACCGCTTCGGATTCGAAGGCGATCATTATAACGTAGTGGATGGAAAGCTCCAGCTGACTGATAAATATTACAGTGAATGGTTTGCTAGATTCTGGGAGCCAGCAGATTATACGCCGGCCACTCCAGTGGATGAAACTACACCATTACTAAGCGAAACTGCGGAAAAATCACTTCAATCAGCAGAAGAGTATTATGCAGAAGACAATAGCTTCATAATCCCGGAAGAATATGTCGCTAACTGGGATGCTATGCAAAACCTGTATATGGAATTTACAACGGACATCATTACTGGCAAGCGTCCTATCTCTGATTTCGATAAATTCGTTAAAGAGTGGAACGAAGCAGGAGGAGAACAGATTACAGAACTTGCAAATAAAAATTTAAGATAATACAAAAAAATAGTGGAGACTCCGTTCTCCACTGTTTTTTTAGAAAACTTTAGCATAGGGGGAACTCATTTGGGTTTCGAACAATGGTATAAGCGAGTATATGGCTGTTTAATAGGATTATCAGTGGGTGACGCATTGGGAGCTCCAACCGAAGGCTTGGCTTTGGAAGAGATACGGGAAAAATACGGATGGATCAATGACTTTGTCAATGATGATCCAGTTGGAACAGATGATACTGAATACACAATGCTGACAGCGAAAATCATCTTAAAATATGGAAACAAATTAAACTATGAGGATATGACAAGAGAATGGACTAACTATCTTGTTTCTCAGGAAGGCGGCTTTAAAGGCGGCGGCTTTAGTGAAGTAGAGGCTATCTTTAATCTTCGAAAAGGTCTTGCTGCCCCTGTCACAGGTGTTGATAATCACCAAATGTGGAGTGACGGAGTGGCCATGAGAATTTCTCCAATTGGCATTTATTGTGCAGGTAATCCGGCAGAAGCGGCCAGATTAGCTGAGATTGAGGCAAGAGTCAGCCACGACCGGGATGGAGTATATTGCGGTCAAGCTGTAGCGGCAAGCGTTGCTTATGCCATGACGGGAGACGATTGGCAAAAAGTAATTGAAACAGGGATGAACCATATACCTAAGGATTCCTGGACATATCGGAAAATCAGCGAGTCTGTAGAAATTGGCACAAAGTATACGAATGTTCAAGATGCTTTGGAAGAGCTCTACAATAAAATCTCCATTTTCTACTATCCTTGGGCCGATATGGGGCCGGAAGCTAGTCCGCTCGCATATGGTGTGTTTGCTGCAGCAAAGGGTGAGTATATTCCTGCTGTACTTGGCGGAGTCAATATTGGAAGAGATTCTGATACGATTGCGGCTATGAATGGTGCAATGGCAGGAGCATTACATGGTGCCGATGCTGTACCAAAGGATTGGCAGGAACGCATTAATATTATTCGCGGCCGTTGTGTTTTGGCCACGAAAGGGATAGATGTCCGTGATATTGCCAAGGATTTAACAAACGTAATTATAGGAGGAAAAGAGTAATGTCTTATGATAAAATTTACGGTTCCCTTCTCGGTCTAGCAATGGGTGATTCGGTAGGCTTTGCTGCAATGTATCATAGATCACTCGTACTTCCTCCTAAGCGGAGAAATCGTTTATGGAGCTTTAGCCAAATTACGGATCGGCATCGGATTAATAAAATCTCATTGCCCTTCACACATGCAATGAGTGAGGAAATCTTAGATTTTTGCGGAACGGATGATACAGAATTTGCAATCGTTGCAGCCCAAATGATTTTGAATTGCGGAAATGAACTGACCGAAGAAACATTACTTCTCGGCTGGATGAAATATATAGTAGAAGCTGAGCAGGAAATTTGGAGTGGAGTAAGTGAGAGAGCTTCTATTGAAAACATCAAAAAAGGAATCCTTCCCCCGGCATCTGGCAATGACAATCCGCATCACTATGATGATGGCTCTGTTTCACGTGCGGTTCCAATCGGTCTTATCTATAAAAATCAGCCTGTAAAAGCGGCAAGTATTGCGCAAAAAATGGCTTCCATCACAAATGCTGAGGATGGTGTATATGCAGCCCAGGCAATGGCTGCCAGTATAGCTTCGGCTCTATCAGGTGCTTCCCCGCAGGTAATAGTGGAAGAAGGATTAAAATACGTACCGGAAAATTCCTGGATTCGCAGAAAAATGGATATCGCCCTAAATGTACTGGAAGAAACCAATGGAGACGGGCTTGCAGCCATACCGCTATGGCATAAACGAGTAGTCAATGCAGTCTATAACTATGCAAATATTGCTCCAGAAACACTCGCAGTAGCCTATGCCATTTTCCTAAGTACAGAGGGGGATCTCCAAAAAGGAATTCAGCTGGCATCCTTACTGCCGAAACAGTCCGATAGTATGCCTGCAATGGTAGGTGCTCTATCTGGAGCTTCGCAGGGAGCAAGTGCAGTCCCGGAAACTTGGAAAGAAGCATTAGATGAAATTAAGGGAATTTGTATTCCTAGTTTACAGGGAACATCACTGAAAGATGTTGCTGCCAAATTGGCCAGCTATGCCAATGCTTAACGTCTAACAATAAGTAAAGAGAGATGCACGATTTACTCTAAGAAAAGAGGAAAAAATGATCGTGCTACTTATCTTTAACCTCGTTGCGATATAAACTATACAAATTGAAATAATATTTGGTTGACACGGACTGGCGTTAAACGGTAACATAGGAATATATAATGTGTAACCGGTTACATGTCTTATTTTTTTGAAAAAATATGTAACCGGTTACACATCAAGAGGTTGATCGAAAAGAAAACAGAAAAAATCCAGTTAAAAGAGGTTATAACATGACTAGCAGTGATGTACGTATTGTTTCTCCGTGCGGGATATTAGGATATGGATTTCCGGAAGAGTCTTTTAACAGGGCCTTTGAGAACAATCAAGAGATTCATGGAATTGTTGTGGATGCAGGGTCGACAGATGCAGGTCCGCATAAGCTCGGAGCGGGTGTCGCGATTGTGAGCCGCCGGGCTACCAAAAAGGATTTGGATATCATCATTAAAAATGGTGTACACCGGGAAATTCCCATTGTTATAGGATCTGCTGGCGGAGCCGGTGCCAAGCCGCATATTGAATGGACGCTGGATATCATTAAAGAAATCCTGGCAGAACGCTGCTTAACAGCTAAAATTGCAGTGATTTGGTCCGATTTTACACAGGAAGAAATTATAAAGGCAAACCAGGAGGGCCGAATTAACCCTCTAACGCCAAACATTCCGGCTCTTACCGATGAAGTCATTCAAGAAACAAACAACATTGTTGCGCAGATGGGACATGAGCCCATTTTGGAGGCTCTTGAAAACGGAGCAGACATTGTTGTCTGTGGAAGAGCATATGATCCATCGCCATTTGCGGCAGTTGGAATTTACCACGGTAAAGATTCTGGTCTTGCTTACCATCTTGGCAAAATTTTAGAATGCGGGGCCCTATGTGCTGAACCAGGCACAACGAAGGATTGCATCGTTGGAACATTAAAGGAAGATTCCTTCACCGTCCAATCCTTGAATCCAATTCGCAAATGTTCGCCGATTAGTGTGAGTGCACATACCTTCTACGAAAAAGAACATCCATACATTTTACATGGGCCAGGCATTATCCTTGACCTTAGTCAATGTGAGTTCACACAAGTGAGTGACGGAGTTGTCGAGGTTAAGAATAGCAAACTGATAAAAAATGATCAATATTTCATCAAGCTGGAAGGTGCACGAAAGGTTGCATATAGAACCTTTGTTATCGCAGGTGTCCGTGACCCCATTTTAGTGGAGAATATTGAAGAAATTGAGGAGCTTGTGATGGAGCAGGTAAAGGACTATTACGAGGACATCCCTGAAGAAGATTATTCTATCCACTTCTATAATTATGGAAAAAATGGAGTACTCGGTTCAAGAGAATGTGCACCATTCCAAGGACATGAGATTGGTGTCATGTTTGAAGTGGTTGCCAAAACACAGGAACTTGCAAACAGTATTTGCTCGAGCGTAAGATCGACATTTCTCCATTACGGATATGAAAATCGGAAATCAACAGCTGGTAATTTAGCCTTTCCCTTTGCACCAAGTGATATAGAGTTTGGACCTGTGTATGAGTTTTCTCTCTATCACCTAATGGAAATCACTGAAAGCCCATTTGTTATTGAGTATTTGTAAGGGGATGAAAACATGGCCGCTTTATTTGAACTAGCTAAAGTATTACGAAGTAAAAATGCAGGACCATTTGAGCTGACGTTCGATATTTTATTCGATTCCAAGGAAGTCTATGAGCGAGTCAAAAACTCAGGGAAAATCAATGAGCAAACCATTTGTGCGCTGTATAATCTCACCGCGGAACAGATTGACCATCTCGTTTTCTATGATCAGGCACTTGGAATTAAGATTACGATTTTAAGAGATATCTCCTCTGGAACAGTCGGAGACCGGGATGTATATGGGGCACAGCAGCATGCACCGTTAATGAATATACTGATTGATTAGGATGATGAACATGCAGAGAATAGCCGTTGTTGGAAGTATCAATATGGATTATTTTATTGAAAGCGAGGTACTGCCTAAATTAGGAGAAACCGTCCTGGGTGAGAATTTCTTTTTATCCATTGGCGGCAAGGGGGCCAATCAAGCTGTGGCAGCTGCCCGTCTTGGCGGTGATGTGTCTTTATTCGGATCGGTTGGTGATGATGAGAATAGTGATCTAATTATCAAAAAGCTGGAAAAGGAGAATATCAATCTTGTAAATCTCCAATCTGTAAAAGGATTGCCTACAGGAGCAGCGTTTATTGAGCTTTGTCAAAGTGAAAATCGCATCATTGTGGTACCTGGAGCAAATACACATACCAACGTTGACTATGTAAAAAAAACTGCATCAGAGCTTCTCAACTACGATGTGATTGTATTTCAGCTCGAGACACCGTTAGACATGATTGAGTATCTGGTTCCGCTCCTTTATGAACAAGGAAAAACGATTATTATCAACCCAGCGCCGGCACAAACACTCAGTCAAGAGCTGCTTAACAAGGTGACCTATGTCACACCAAATGAACACGAGTACAAATTGGTGTTTAACACGAATGATTCAATGGAAGAGCTGCTTAAAAAGCATCCGAATAAATTAATCATTACATGCGGATCAGAGGGAGTACGTTTCTTTGATGGAAAAGAAATCAGATTAGTTCCTTCCATTAAGGTAATTCCGGTTGATACAACGGGAGCAGGAGATACCTTTTCAGGAGCTTTCGCAGTTGCTATTGCAGAAGGGAATCGCCTTGAAGACAGCATACGTTTTGGCAACATAGCGGCTGGGATATCGGTCACTAAAAAGGGTGCTCAAACGGGAATGCCCAAGCGAAATGATGTGACTCAATTTGTAAAGGAAAAGGAGTATAAAGATGAAAAAGGGCATACTGAAGCAAATTAAATCAAGCTGGGTCCTATACCTTATGCTTTTTCCAGCCCTCCTTTATTTTTCGATCTTCCACGTCGTTCCATTAATCGGAATGAAGCTGGCATTTCAGGATTACCGGATTATCGGTGATAATGTTTGGGTCGGATGGAAGCATTTTAAGATTCTATTTAGCTCCCCAGCCTTTTTGGATGTATTAAAAAATACCATCATTATTAGCGTGATGAAGATTGTATTCTTTTTTCCAATTCCGATTATTTTATCATTATTGATCAATGAGGTAAGAGTCGGGAAGTTTAGAAAATATGTACAGTCAATTGTTTATCTTCCTCACTTTTTATCATGGGTCGTTATTGCGGGGATCTGGATCGCATTTCTGAATCCGGAAGATGGCGGAGTCAACGTGATTCGCAGCTTTTTCAACATGCCTTCACTTGATTTTATGACAAGTAAGGACCATATCCGCTGGGTATTGGTGTTCCAGGAAATATGGCGCAGTGCCGGATGGGATTCCATTATTTACTTGGCAGCCATACTAAAAATAAGTCCTTCTCTCTATGAAGCAGCCAAAATTGACGGAGCATCTAAAATACAGCAAATGAGATACATTACGCTGCCGTCTTTAACTTCAACAATCATGACAGTCTTTATTCTAAATCTTGGATTCTTCATGAATGCCGGTTTTGACCAGGTCTTTAATATGATGAACACTTCTGTCATCAGTGTAATCGACATTTTAGACACTTATGTATATCGGATCGGTCTCTTAAACGGCCAATATGCTTATGCAACGGCAGCGAGCCTTTTCAAAGGTGTAATTGGGGTTATCTTAATTTTGAGTACACACTTTATCTCAAAACGATTTACCGGTAAAGGTGTTTGGTAGGAGGTGGGACAATGATGAATAAATTAAAAAAATTGAGTGTTTCAACCATTATTATTTACAGCATTTTGTTTTTAATTTCATTAACAGTGCTAGTTCCGCTTCTTCACTTACTAGCAATGTCGTTATCAGATCCTCTCAAGGTCCATAAGCTAAGCGGCCTGGGAATCATACCTGAAGGATTTTCACTCATTAACTATAAAATTCTATTATCAAATCCGCTAATTATAAAAAGTATTTTTAATACCTTATTAATAACCATTGTGGGTACAGCCGTGAATCTATTGCTTACTGCAATGACAGCCTATGTGCTGGCGAGAACGAAATTTCCCGGCCGGAATTTTGTAATGATTTTCTTAATTGTCATCATGGTATTCGAACCAGGATTAATTCCTGAATACTTACTGGTGAAAAACCTGGGATTGCTGGATACGTATGCGTCCCTCATTCTTTATAAGACCATAAATATTTTTTACTTGTTTATCATGATGAGATTTTTTGAGGATGTTCCTGAAAGTATTTTGGAAGCAGCCCGTATGGATGGGGCTGGGCACTTCCGTATTTTTACAAAAATCATGCTGCCTTTATCCAAGCCAGCTTTGGCAACAATGGGTCTGTTTTATGGAGTTTATCACTGGAACGAATACTTCCGGGCGACAATCTACTTAACGGACACTGGCAAATGGCCGCTGCAGCTTGTTCTTCGGCAATTTGTAGTAGAACGTGATAACACATCCCTGTTAGGAGCACAAAACTTCCTATCTTATGATCAAATAGCAACCCTTGATTTTGCTTCCCTGCAAGCAGGAACAATTATCATCTCGGTTGTACCTTTACTGCTGATTTATCCATTGATTCTAAAGTACTATGCGAAGGGTGCTTTTGAGGGTGGAGTCAAAGACTGATTTTTACGCTCTATGTGGAATAGATTAAAAAATACACAAAAGCGAAGTGTGTAGAAAAAAAGGGAGTTCTTCATATGGTTACTTTTAAAGAACGAGTTAGAGGTGTTGTTATATCCACAGCATTAGGGGATGCAATGGGAGCACCTGTTGAAAAATTAAGTTATGAAGAGATTAAAAAAATGTATAAGAGGGTTGAGACACTCCGTACCAAATGGTACAAGGAAGATTATCCGGCTGATATGAATTTAGGCAGGAAAAGGGGCAACGGCACAGTTACTGACGATACCCTTATGACTGTTGCACTCATCAACGTCTATAACAAAGAAAAAAGACATATAGATGCATATGACATGGGGAACGAATTTGTGAAGGAAATAGCTTTCAGAAAAACGTATATCCCTGAGTTTGGCAGAGAAGCGCTCATTATTGACCGTCTATTCTATCCGGAAAAATATATTTTCATGCGCCATGTATTAGCCAATTGTGAGCCGCGTGAAGGCGGAATTGGAAATATGATCAACTGCGGGGCTGCGATGTATATTGCACCTGTTGGAATTATCAATGCTGGAAATCCGAAGGCTGCCTATGATGAAGCAATTTTGTTTGCGATGGGGCATCAGAGCAGCTACGGTTTGGAAGCGGCAGGTGTACTGGCAGCTTGTGTGGCAAAGGCGTTTGAAGAGAATGTGACAGTAGATGAAATTGTCGAGACAGCCCTCTATTTTGCTAAGGATGGAACAGAGAATGCGATTCGTGATTTAACCGACACTGCTAAGAAATTACGTTCGGAAAAGGCTGATATGGATACAGTCATTGCCACATTCCAAAGTGTGATTGAAAAGTATTCGCCAATGAAAGACGATGTTCACCGTAAAATTGAGAAGGTTGGTGTTCCTTCAAATCATTATACGCCAAGCAGGCTTTTCTCCATTGAAGAGCTGCCGATGGCTCTGGCGTTTATGGTGTTAAACGATGGAGATTATTACGGGTCCATATTAGATGGCATCAACTCAGGCCGTGATACAGATTCTATCGGAGTTATGGCCGGTGTTATTTTAGGTGCCATGTATGGAGACAGTGTTATTCGTTCTGAGGACGTTGAGCTTTTGCAAGAAACAAACAAAATGAATTTAATCCAGGCAGCAGACCAATTTTCAGTGACTGCTAAGCTGATTATTGAGCAGGACCTGCAGCTAAATGAAAAAAGAAAAAACATACTTTAAAAAGTACTTTTGGGGACCAGGAGTTGAATATATTGTTACCTGAAAACTATTTAGAAAAGGTGTATGCCGGTTTCTTAGGAATGAATGTGGGAATCCGGCTTGGTGCACCATTGGAGCCAAATGAATGGTCATATGAAAAAATACTAGAAATTCATGGTGATATACGAGGGTATGTGAAGGATTATAAAACCTTTTCTGCAGATGATGATGCAAATGGCCCGGTTTATTTTATCCGGGCATTAATTGATGACGCACGCGGGCGGGAACTGACACCACAGGATGTTGCAAGAGCTTGGTTAAACTATTCGCGTGAAGGAATCGGTATGTTTTGGTGGGGTGGAGACCAGATCAGCACAGAGCACACGGCTTATTTGAATCTTAAAAAGGGTATCCCTGCACCACAGTCTGGTTCGGCAGAAGTCAACGGCATTATTATGGCTGAGCAGATTGGGGGGCAGATTTTTATCGATACATGGGGATTGCTGTTCCCGGATAATATTCAAAAGGCAGCTGAATATGCAGAGATAGCCGCAAGTGTGTCTCATGATAAAAATGGGCTATACGGGGCCCGTTTTATGGCAGCGTGTATTTCGAAAGCCTTTTCAGCTAAAAGTATTGATGATATTATCGAAGCAGGATTGTCCGTGATTCCAAAAGATTCCACGTATTATGCTGTCGTGAAAGCTGTGATTGATTTTTATCAGAAGCACCCTGAGGAAGAGGATTTCAGAAAGTGCCGTCAGTATTTAGAAAAAGAGTGGGGCTATGACAAGTACACTGGAGTATGCCATATCATCCCCAATGCCGGGGTATGTGCCCTTGCCCTAATGTATGGAAAGGGGGATTTGGCCCGAACAGTTGAAATCGCTACTATGTGCAGCTGGGATACGGATTGTAATGCAGGAAATGTTGGAACCATCGCAGGAGTTTTCGCCGGGCTTGATGGAATTCCAGGACACTATCGTAAGCCAATTAACGATATGATCGCGACATCTAGCGTGTCTGGCTACTTGAATGTGCTGGATATCCCGACCTTCTGTAAGGAGCTTGCCGTTCTTGGCTATCAAGTGAATGGGCTGGAAGCTCCTCAACGATTGGCGGAAAGCGTTCGAAACGGTGAAGTATACTTAGATTTTACCTTGCCGGGATCAACTCATGGTCTTAAGACGAATAATGGCTTTAAGACGCTATTGCGTCCATGTAGTGATGTAGGGATTGAGGAAGCCCGAGGTTCATTGTCCGTTCTTTTTGACAGATTTATAGAAGGCGATTCAAGTAAAGTATTTTACAAGCCATTTTATCGCCGTGAAGAGTTCAACGATGAAAAATATAAGCCGACTTTTGCACCTACTGCATACAGCGGACAAAGGGTTTCTGCAAAGGTTTTTATGGATAAATGGCAAGGCGGGGCGGATGTTTATTTGACTCCTTACATCCGCAATAGTTTTACAAAGGAAGACTTAAAGCTGGCCCCCGTCACATTAAGCCATCAGCAGTGGCTTGATATTGTATTTGTGATACCAGAAACTGATGGTGCATTGATTGACGAGGTTGGCTTTATTGTCGAGAGCCCTTCTCCTGCAGATAACCGTTCATTTGGAAAGTTTTACATCGGCGAGTTTCGAATCTTTGGGAATGCAGATTACTCCATCGATTTTGCCAAACAATCCGTGGAATTCAAATGTGTAACACCTTTTGCTCACCACCGTGGTGAATGGGCACTGGAAGATGGTTTCATAAAGGCTGCTGCAGGTGAGGAAGATGCTTCTTCCTTTACAGGGAACTATTATGGCCGTGCCCTTGAACTGGAAATAAGCTTTCAGCCTGTTTCTGGTAAAAGCCACGGGGTTATTCTTAGAGCAATTGGAACAGAACGTTATTATTGGGCAGGATTTGATGGTAACAATCAGGTCTCGCTAATAGAAAATAATTTTGGTTTTAAGCGTTTAAAAACAGTTCCATATGGATGGAAACCTGAAGCTATATATGATTTTAAAGCTGTCAGCAAGGGAACTGCTGTTCAGGTCGAAATCAATGGCGAGCTAATCCTGGATTTCGATGGCTTGGGAAATGCATATGGAATGATTGGCTTTGGCCTGCTTGAAAAAGGGGAAACAAAAGTCCATCGTTTCCATGTAAAAGAAACGAACGAATAGCTAAAAACAGAAAAATCCTTTTAAAGGAGAACTTTTATTGAGAGAGAAACAAACAACGATTCGAGATGTTGCAAGGGAGGCAGGGGTATCCGTAGCAACAGTATCCAGGTATTTAAATAATAATGGATATATCAGTAAAAAAGCGGAGATGAAGATTCGGGAAGTGATGGAGCGCCTAAACTATCATCCAAATGAAATCGCAAGAGGATTGGCGAAAAAGAAAACCCGGACGATTGCTCTGATTATCCCTGATATAACAAACCCATTTTTTCCTGAACTCGTCGTGGCAATTGAAGAAGTGGCGAAATCAAAGGGTTATAGCATCATCTTAGTAAATACACAAGTCGGGGATATGGACGATAATCATTTTTGGACTCAGCTTCAAAACCGATATGTCGATGGTTTTATTCTGGCATCGTTTGAAATGAGCGAAAAGGTCATAAAGGCTATTGAAAAATTAAAAATACCGTTTGTAAGAATTGACCGGGCAGCTGAAAATAACACCTTTGACTCGATTGGATTAGATAATTATAAAGGTGCCAAGCTGGCTGTTGAACACTTGATTGAGGTAGGCTGCAAGAAGATTGCTCATATCAGCGGGCCGAAGTCGTACCCTCCATCTTCTGAACGGAAACGCGGATATGTGGAGACAGTCACTGATAGGGCCGTTAGGGATGGAAGAACTTCACCGGAGGATTCGGTCATCGTGTATGAAGGAGACTTTACGCTGGAAAGCGGCAAGCTGCTGACACAAATCCTTATGAACCAGCATAAGGATGTCGATGGAATATTCTTGGGCAATGATTTAATGGCGATCGGCTGTCTCAAAGCTCTTAAACTAATGGGCTATCAAGTTCCAAAGGAAGTGGCCATAATTGGCTTTGACGGAATCAAACTAACCGAAATGGTGGAACCGGAAATTAGTACAGTTGAACAGCCCATTTATGACATCGGGGTCGTATCCACTAACAAACTTATTCGTAAAATTGAGGGATTAGAGAACGATAAATCGATCCTGGATGAAACCTCGCTGGATATTCGTCTTGTTACAAGACAATCTACACTTGGGTTTGGGAAATATAGATGAATCTAAAAAGTGTAGGAAAGCTTTTCTTTATTTATTCTATCCATAACGCTTTTTAAGGTTTATCGATTAAAACGACTTTTTCACTACACAAAGCAATGCAATTCATGCATCTAATCTCTCCTCATTTGTGGAGATATTCTCGGATAATATGCAGAAATTTTTGCGGGGATCTGAGGTATTTTCTTAAGAAGGGATTAATAAGCTTGTTTGGAAATTTAAAAATTATTAGACCGCTGATTCTATCGGCGGTTTTTTTTGTTGCAGTAAAAGCGTCTGCAGGATGCATGAGTAAATCTCTTAATCTCCAAAAATGCTTTTTAATTGTACTTATCATACATTCTGAAAAGTGTAGTGCTTTGCAGAGGTCTCCTATATTGAAGTGAATGCAGTCGATTGCTCGGGAGGGAGTAGTGTTTAAAGTCCTAATTTCCTGAAAATTCGACTTTTAATTAGTTAGTTTAAGGGTTTATGTGATATAGTTAACTTATTACTAGGTCATAATAGTTAGTTATAAATACTGAAATGGTAAACCATTTGTAATGGAGGTCTAAACTTGTTAACAAATCATCTCGATTTTCGTCTTGAGCCTAAGGTAAGGGAATTGTATGAAGAGCATAAAAAACGTGCTGAAAAAATAGACTGGGGTTATCACGAATTTCTCCCATGGGATAAAGCGCAGGATTTCCGCCGTGTTCCCTGGGATGAGAGTCAGGTGACACTTCCGGAGTCCGTCATTACGGCTGTGGAGACAGCGCTTTTAACAGAAGTGAATCTTCCATGGTTCACCTCTTATTTGGACCAGACATTTAAAGGTTCATTGACAGTCATTAAGGAATTTGTGCATACCTGGACAGCGGAAGAGGATCAGCACTCCAATCTGCTTGAAACCTATCTATTAATCACGCGTAATGTCCATCCGGGCAGACTTCACCAGCTTCATAAGCAAACAGTGGAAAATGGCTGGAATCCTGATTTCCATACGCCATTTGAAACGATGGTTTATACCTCCATGCAGGAACTGGCCACCATGGTATTTTACTATAATGTGGCAAAGGTGGCAGGGCCTCATGATAAGGATTTGTCCAGCATGCTGAGGCGTTTGGCCAAAGATGAGACTCTGCATTATACTTTTTACAGGGACGTTATTAAATATCATCTGCAATTAGAACCTAATTATTGCTACTACCTGGGGAATGTCATCATGAACTTTAAAATGCCTGGTGCTGTCATGCCGGACTTTGAAGATCGGATGGCTATCATCGCAAAAGAGGCCAATTATGGCCCGCTTGAATATTTTGATCAGGTCCTGGATGTCATTATAGAGTATTGGGAAATAGAAAAGCTGAGACCGATTGCACCGGAAGCAGAGAAAGCAAGACTTGATATCCTAAAGTATCATGCTCGCTTAAAAAGGGTAAGGGATCGGTTTTACAGCAAGAAATAATTTGTAGAACCGGCGAGGCTGGTTCTATTTTTATTTGAAAAGAACCGAATTGTGAACGCTGCAAATAGAGTTTTCCAATCTGCAAATAGAAGGCAAATCTTGCAAATAAAGTATTCAATTCTGCAAATAGAATAACAGTCTTGCAAATAGAGAGCAAAAACCTGCAAATAGTACCCTATTTCCAATAAAAAACTCCGCACCGATAGTTTTTCATTCCTATGAATCGGGAAATTACCTCAATAAAAACAACCTGGAGGTAATGAATATGCTTCAATTCATAGAATCCCGCTCTCCTTCTACTATCGCCATCGCTTTTAATGGCAATGCAACCACGGAAGATGCTGAAAAGCTGGATCAATACGTGGGAGAAAATTTTAAAGATGACCAGAAGTTCAATATTCTGGCCATTATGACTGATGTAGACGGAACCACTTTCCAAGGTGCCACGGAAGGAATGGAATTTGATATAAAAAGATGGAAACAGTTTAATAAATTCGCTGTTGTCAGTGACAAAGACTGGATAGGAACTGTATCGAAGCTTACAGACTACCTGCCTGGCATTAAAGTTGAATACTTTGAAGGCCATCAGCTTGAGGAAGCATGGACTTGGATTAAAGAGTGAGGAGTTATCCTTACATTTGATGGATTCCCTTTGCAATCCGGAAATGAAATAAGGAAATGTCAAAAGGGCCGGTTTCAATTGAGCCGGCCTTTTGTGTGCATCCAAAACAATTAATGCCCGAGACTCTATCGTTCATGCACTTTCAGTTTCTTGGCCTTTTTTACAACCGTCGATTGGTCAATCTTTAAGGCTTCGGCCACTCTTCTGGTGGTTTTATACTTTTGGAAAGCGGTTAATAGCATGTTCCTTTCTAATTGCTCCACGGCTTCCTTCAGGGGGGTGATTTCTTCGCTTTGGATGTTGGGACTTGAGGCTTCGGTCATTTCGCGGATTTTTTCGGCTTCGATCGTATCCCCGAGAGTGTTAATGACCAGTCTTTCAATCATATTTTGCAGTTCTCTAATATTCCCGGGGTAGTTGTAATCATATAGCGCCCTGATGGCTTCTTCGGAAAAGGTCTTTTTCATCTTATATTTATTATTCATGCTGTCAAGGAACATATTGGCGAGGAAAAGCAGGTCTTCCTTACGTTCTCTTAATGAAGGGATCGTAATGGGTACAACGTTCAGCCTGTAAAAGAGGTCCTCCCGGAATTGGCCGGCCCTCACCAGCTCTTTAATATTCTTATTGGTGGCTGCAATGATTCTGCAGTCTACTTTAAATGATGCCGTTCCCCCGATTCTTCTTACAGTACGGTCATCCAGAACATGCAGAAGCTTCACCTGCAGGCTCACAGGCATGTCCCCGATTTCATCCAGGAAAATGGTGCCGCTGCCGGCAGTTTCAAACAGCCCTTTTTTCCCATCCTTTAGCGCACCTGTGAACGCCCCCTTTTCATAACCAAAGAGCTCTGATTCGAGCAGGTTTTCAGGTATGGCCCCGCAATTGATGGAGATAAAGGGCCGGTCCTTGCGATTGCTGACAGAGTGGATCATATTAGCCATATATCCTTTGCCGACACCGGTTTCTCCCAATAACAAAACGGTTGCGTCCATATTGGAGATATGATGAACAAGCTCAATGATATTTTTCATGCCTGGGCTTTCAGAGGCAACCTTGCCGCGCTCCATCCGGGTACGCTTCATTAATTCCTGTTTCAGCCACTCATGTTCTGCCTGAAGCCTTTTTAGGTCCGATGCCAGCTTATTGGTTTCTGTGATGTCTTTAGATATATTGATAATCTTTTCGATTTTTTTGTCCTTATTAAAGAAGGGAGTGCCGGTTACCAGGACCGTTTTATTGGCAGCTGTTTTCTGTATGATCGTGACCCTTCTTTGCTTGCGGATCACTTCACAGGTTACCGATGTGCTGAAAAACCCTTGTTTTTCAAGTAAAAAGGCGTTTTTTCCAATGAGTTCAGATTCCGGTACGCCAAAAATTCTTTCACAGGATTTGCTGAGTCTCGTAAATATCCCTTCTCCATTGGTAATGGTGATCGCGCTATGGGTAATGTCCAGTATAAAATTTAAATCTTCAAAGGCTTGCTTATATGTTTCCAGCTGATTTCTCTTCATAAAAACCCCCGCTTCATTTCGGTTGATGACCAAATTCATCAGCACTTGATGACTTTTTTCATCACAAATAATAGGACAGACCTATAAACACAGTGATAATCAATGGAATGAAGCTGGCACGCTTCTTGCAAGATGAAGTTAAATAACCATTTTTAATTTTCTAAAAATTATACCATTGGCATCATGAGCAATGCCAGGGTAAAAACCATTTTAATAAAAAGGGGGAGTTTGGTTGGAGATTAATCTCAGCCGGGTGATGAACGATTTTGAAAACATAATAGGCTTTACCAGCACGCCGGGCAATGGCTGTACGAGATTCTCGTACAGTAAAGAGGATCGTAGAGTCAGAGAATATCTTTTTGCCCGCATGGTGGAGCTGGGGATGGACATAAAGGTTGATGCCATCGGAAATATCAGGGCTACATACGGAAAAGAACTGAATAGGCCTTCCATTATGATTGGTTCCCATCACGATACGGTGAAAAATGGAGGGAAATATGACGGGTTAACGGGTGTATTAGCAGCACTGGAAATTATAAGAGTATTAAAAGAAGAGAAGGCAGAATTGCAGCAGCCAATTGAATTGGTAAGCTTCGCAGAAGAAGAAGGCTCCAATTTCGGCATAACCATGCTTGGCAGTAAAGTGTTTGCCGGAAAATATAATTTGGAAGAATTAAAGGCAATCAAGAATTCAGAGGGAAAATCTGTTTACGAAACAGCTAAAGATTTTGGCCTTGAAATTGATCAGGCAGAAAGAGATATTCTCCAAAGAGGGGAAATAGACGCCATGATTGAGCTGCATATCGAACAGGGGCAAATACTCGAAAGCCAGCAAAAATCAATTGGAATTGTCCAGGCTATTGCCGGTATGAGAACGTATAAGGTGACAATTGAGGGAGATTCGAATCATGCAGGGACCACTCCAATGGACTTAAGATCAGACCCATTGGCTGGTGCAGCTGAAATCATCTCCCAAGTTCGAAAAATGGCTAAATATGATGCATTGCCATCAACAGTGGCGACAGTCGGGAAAATAGAGTGCAGGCCAAATATTCCAAACGTGATTCCTCAAAAAGTCGAATTCTATGTAGATATCAGAGATGTTGAAGCTAAGGGAGTTAAGATTGTTTCCGGGAAGCTTGCCCAAAAGGTAGAAGAGGTGTCTGATGAGTTCTCGTTAAAAAGCACGATCGAGCTGGTTGGCAAATCCAGCACAGTTGAGCTTTCTTCCCGGCTTATTGAAAAGATTGAGGAAACGGCAATCGAGAAGGGATTTGATCATTTAAAGCTGAATAGCGGTGCTGTACATGATACTGCAATGTTAAGCGGATTGACTGATATAGGTATGATTTTTATACCGAGCAAGGGAGGAAAAAGCCATTGCCCTGAGGAGTATACAAGTGAAAAAGACATTAAGGCAGGCTGTGATTTATTGCTGAATGTCGTGAGAAAGCTGGCATGCAAAAAAACGGAAAAGCAGAAGATCTAGAATGCCTGCTTTTCTCTCTTTTTACGTTTTTTATTTTACAGATAATTTGTAATATTAAATATTATTAAGGGGATGAAAAAAATGTCAGAAAAGCTTTTTGAAAGATTACAGGAGATTTATCCGGAGATGGTGAGTTTTAGAAGGGATCTTCACATGTATCCGGAGCTGTCCCATCATGAGGTGAATACTCCTGAGAAAGTGGCATGCTTTCTTGAAAATTTGGGATTGGAAGTGAAAAGGAACGTTGGCGGCAGAGGGGTAACAGGATTATTGAAGGGCGGTAAGCCTGGGAAGACGGTTGCATTGCGTGCGGATTTTGATGCTCTTCCGATTCAGGAAGAAAACGAAGTGGAATACAAATCCCGAATTCCTGGGGTTATGCATGCTTGCGGACATGATGTTCATACCGCAGCTCTCCTGGGTGTGGCCAAAATATTATCAGAAGTGAAAGATCAGCTTGAAGGAAATGTCCTGTTTATTCACCAATTTGCTGAAGAAGTGATTCCAGGCGGAGCGAAGTCGATGATTGAAGACGGTTGTCTTGATGGAGCTGACGTCATCTATGGCGCTCACGTCTGGTCCACGAATCGGACAGGCACGATCGGAGTAAGGGAAGGCGATGCCATGGCAGCGGGAGATACCTTTGAGATTAATATATTTGGAAAGGGCGGACATGCTGCGACGCCGCATTTGACTGTTGATCCAATTGCAGCAGGAAGCCAGCTCATTTCAAATCTTCAGCAGGTTGTGGCAAGGAAGGTGGATCCTGTGAAAACAGCAGTCGTGTCTGTAGCTGCTTTTAACAGCGGCACCGGGTTTAATGTCATTCCAGACAAAGCCAGGATTACCGGAACAGTCCGGACGTTTGATGAAGATGTCCGCAGCATGATTGAAAGCCTGATTGGGGAAATGGCCCACTCGACCTGTAAGGCTGTAGGGGCAACCGCCAAGTATGAATATGTCAGAGGCTATCCGGCTGTAAAAAATCATCCCGATGAAACAAAAAGGATTGAAAGGCTGGCCGGAAAGATTGTGGGCGAAGAAAATGTCATTCACATGCCGGCGCAAATGGGCATGGAGGATTTTGCATATTATCTGCAAAAGGTTCCCGGAACCTTCTTCTTTGTTGGAGGAAATTCAGAAGGAATTGAGGAATTTCCGCATCACCATCCACGCTTTGATGTGGATGAACGTTCCATGATTGATATTGGGAAAGTGTTTATTTCCGCAGTGTTCGATTATCTGTCTGATGAAGCCGCTGCTGAACGCAAGCCTGCTAAAGTTCAGTCTAATTGAAAAAATAGGAGGTCATGGATATGGATGATGTTTTAAGGTTTGCCAATAGCACTCCGGTATGGCTTTTTGCCGGCATAGTTGTAGCTATTGTTATTTTTCAGGCTCTGATTTTCATCCGGATCGCTTCCCAGACAGCCCCAAACATCGGTATGACAAAGGATGAAACAAAAAGGGCTTTGAGAACAGGCTTTATCAGCAGTTTAGGACCTTCTTTTGGAATTGCAGTGGTCATTATCTCTCTTATTGCCGTCCTTGGCGGTCCGTTCACATTGATGAGGATAGGAATCATAGGCTCAGCTGCAACTGAATTGACCGCAGCTGGTATTGGGGCAAATGCATATGGTGTAGAACTGAATTCCCCTAATTTTGGTTTGGAGGCATTTACGACTGTTGTTTGGACCATGTGCCTTGGGGGGACAGGCTGGCTGATTTTTACTGCTCTTGCGACAAAATCTCTGGGGAAAGTGGAAAAGAAAATTGTCAGCACAAATGCCAAAATGATGACCATCGTGTCGACAGCTGCAATGCTCGGAGCATTTGCTTACCTTGCCAGTCAGCAAATGGTGAAGGGGTATAGTGAGACGGTTGCTGCCATAGCTGCAGGTGTATCGATGATGGTTATTCTTACATTTGCAAAAAAACGGGAAATTCGCTGGCTGCAGGAATGGGCGCTGGGCATTTCACTTGTCATCGCATTGACTATCAGCTATCTGACAACACTTATTTAGGAAAGGGGATGTACTATGTCAGTACCGACGAAAGCTGGAGTAACGGAAGCGAAGTTTGAAGTAAGAGAAACAACCATGAGCATGCAGGGATTCCATGGCAAGGCCGATTTTTGGGGGCAAACCACTCTTTGGATGCTGATTGTAATGTCATTGGTGCCGCCGATCTATTTTTCATTCATACTGGGCTACCATCCAGGCTGGGGAGCCATTGCAGGGGGATTGATCGGATATGCAGCCTTTATCGGGATCATGTGGTTTCTCGAGCCCATTACTTATTATCCGGTGCTTGGGAAATCCGGAACCTATATTGCGTTTTTGACCGGTAATATCGCCAATATGTGCCTTCCGTGTTCAGCTGCCGCTCAGGAGTCGATAGGAGCAGAGCCCGGTACAAAAAAAGCAGAGGTTGCTGGTACGCTGGGAATTGCTGTCGCTTCCTTAACAAACATTGTCATTATCATCGCGGTTGTGTTAAGCGGTTCGTATATCCTGACTATCATCCCGCAATCCGTTCAAAATGCCCTTCAATTTATTCTGCCTGCAATTTACGGAGGGGTTTTAGGGCAATTCGCCCTTAAAAAGCCTCTGTATGGATTGGTTGCTTTCGTAATCGGTATGGCTGTGCTGTTTGCGCCGATTTTCAGCTTGATCAAAATCGTTCTTTGTGTAGCCATTACCATTATTGTCGTTCTCTTTATTGAAAAATCAAAAAGCGGTGTGCCGGAGTAAGCTTTCACAGCTGTAATCCCCTTCGATTAAGGATTGGAGAGGGATTTTCTGAGTCAAATATGAATATTGGGGAGCGGTTATTGATATGGAGAAAGATCTTTGTTTTAATTCTGCGCGTGATCTTGCCAGGATGATTCAAGACCGGGATTTATCCGTCCGGGAAGTGATGGAAGCACACCTGGCACAAATTCAGCGGGTAAATCCGAAGGTAAATGCAATCGTGTCTCTTAATGAGGAATTGGCGCTAAAGGAAGCAGATAAGGCGGATAAAATCCTTGATGCAGGCAAGCCGTCCGGCCCTTTCCACGGACTCCCGATCGCTATTAAGGATACTCACAATGCTGTTGGTTTTCCCGCAACAAGCGGATCCTTGATTTTCCGGGACCATTATCCAAGTGCGGATGACCTGATTGTTGAAAGGCTGCGAAAAGCAGGAGCCATCGTGATTGGAAAAACAAATGTTCCGGAATTTGCAGCAGGCTCTCATACCTTCAATGAGCTGTTTGGCTCTACCAGAAACCCTTATGATCTAAGCAAAACAGCAGGCGGCAGCAGCGGGGGAGCAGCGGCTGCAGTGGCAAGCGGAATGATCCCTTTTGCGGATGGAAGTGATATGGGAGGATCCTTGCGAAATCCTGCCTGCTTTAACAATGTGGTTGGGCTGAGGCCCTCCCCAGGGCGTATTCCATTTTCCAGAACGGCGCTCTACTCGCCTCTGGCTGTGCAGGGCCCGATAACACGCAATGTAGATGACGCTCTTTTTATGCTCTCCGTAATTGCCGGACCTGATGGCCGGTCCCCACTTGCCATTGAGGAGCCAGGCTCCAGGTTTCTTAAGCAGGCTCAGTCTGATATAAAGGGCCTGCGCATTGCTTATTCTGCTGATTTTGGAGGCCTTCTTCCAACCGATCCGGAGGTAAGAAGCAACCTTGAAGAACAGGTAAAAGTCTTTGAGGGCCTAGGTTGCATAGTGGATGAAGCATGCCCGGATTTAAAGGAAGCAGACGAAGTTTTCCAGGTGCTCCGAGCATGGGAGTTCGAGCTTTCTTATTCCGAAATCTTTGACCGATTCCGGGAAATGATTAAACCGAGTGTCATCTGGAATATTGAAAAGGGCAGAAGCCTGAGTGGTCCGGAAGTGGGACGTGCCGAGCGGCTCCGGGCGCTTTTATATAACCGTATGAGTGAATTTTTTAAACAATATGATGCTCTGATCCTCCCAGTGAGCCAGGTTACGGCATTTGATGTGAATATTGAATATCCAACAGAAATCGATGGAGTGAAGATGGAAAATTACATTGACTGGATGAGGTCCTGCTATTACATTTCCGCAGCAGGTAACCCATCTGTCTCCATCCCGAGCGGATTTACTGCAGCAGGCATCCCGATTGGTCTGCAAATTGTCGGACCGCACAGAGCTGACTTTGAGGTCCTAAGAATCGGCCGTGCCTTCGAACAGGCTACAGGGTACGGGAGAAGACGCCCTGACATAGCACTGGGGCAGAAAATAAATTAAGTACCAGGTAAATTTACTTCTTTCACATTTTAAAAAGCTGCAATGGGTGATTTGACTCGTAGCATGAAAACAGAGCAAACGTCTTAGGGCGGCTAGCTCTGTTTTTTGTTGACTTATTTCCTTTGCTGTAAAACCTTGGAGAACACAATCTTTTCCTGGGAAATTTAAGAAGACTATGTCGAATTTTCTGCCTTTATTAATAAATCAGCTAGCCCCCTTGTCAAAGATGCTGGAACCTCGTTCTAAAGGACTATAAGTCTTGATTTCCCCTGATTATTCTTACTTATTTTCCCCTTTTTAAAAGGTTGAAGAGTGAAAAAAGAGAATAAAGAATATTGTATCCAATATTCGATTTATTTTGAATAATCAAAAAGTAAGGTGGTGGATGAAGACAAATCGTTTTTATTAGGCATATTATTTGCGGCTGGCTTGTTTGTTCAGAAAATCAAGATTGTTTGTAAGTGGATTCATCGGTCACTTTGTTAGGTTTATCGGTCAGTTCGCGTCACATCAGCCTTCTATTCATCTCACGGTGAACCTTGGATTTTATCAGCCGAATCTCTTAACAATGAACCTCTATAGAGGATTTTATCAATTTCATCGTTTTGCAGTGAAAATTCGAAAGTTTTTTAAGGAGGCATAACCATGTTTAAAAGAAAAACATTGTTTATTTTCGTTTTATTATTAGCCATGTTGATTCCTAGTCTTTCTTTCGCGGATAATATAACACCTCCAAAGTCGAGCAACAGCCAAATCATCCACCAAAGCTTCAGTTCAGAAACGCTTGGACGTGACTATAATTACAATATCTATTTGCCGTCCGAATATAAAACCTCCGGCAAGGAGTACCCTGTTCTTTATCTTCTGCATGGCTCCGGCGGAAATGAACATAACTGGGTTGAAAGCGGAAATGTAAAAGAAACAGCTGATAAGCTGATCGCTAAGGGAGTCATCCCGCCATCTATTATCGTTATGCCGGGCAGCAAAAGCTGGTGGGTCAATGGATATAATGAAGCAGCTGAAACTGCATTCATGAATGACTTGATCCCTCATATTGATGAAACCTGGAGAACGATTGAGGAAAAAGAAGGCCGGCTGGTTGCGGGTCTATCAGCCGGTGGTTATGGAACCGTTAACTTTGTTTTAAAATATCCTGAAATGTTTGCTGCAGGAGCAGCTTTAAGCCCTGCGGTTTATGTACCTGAGCCTCCAAGCCATTCATCAGGAAGAACGCACCCCACCTTCCAAAAGGATGGTCAGTTTGACCCTGAGAAATGGGCTGAATTGAACTATACACAATATATCGATGCCTACAAGCAAAAGGGTATTAAGGTTCCTTTATACATCAACTCCGGAGACCATGATACATTTGATATCGCTTACCATGCTGCTGGTCTTTACCAGAATCTAAGAGAGCACCAGCCTGAGCTGGTTGAGTTTAGAGTGGTAGATGGCGACCATGAATGGAAAGTATGGAGAGAATCCTTGCCTGAGGCGATGGAGTACATGTATCAATTTGTACAAAAGTAAGATGAGGGTGCTGACAGGGTCAGCACCTTTATTTTATGAGCGCTGACCGGTAATTTACAGTTGACAGGTTCCTATATTTCTGAAATAATAATAAACAATTAAATACTGGTACCTTTAAATCAGTCCCGTGAGGCTGACAAGGACAGCGGAAGTATGATGCCAATGGGTGAGGTGCAGCCTGCCCAGGGGTTATTCATGCAGAAAAAAGGCTTCTTGTCGGAAAACGGCGAGAAGCCTTTTTCTTTTTCCATCCACTTACTATCGAAAATCCTTCGGTACCAGTCCAAAAAAATGAATGGAGGAATTGGTATGAAAAAAATAGATTTGGATTTTTCGTTAGAGGCGGTACCCCAGGGGCATCGCAACGGTTTTTGGAAAATGCTTGTGGTGATGCTCGGCCTGACCTTCTTCTCAGCCAGCATGTGGTCAGGCGGAACGCTTGGAACAGGATTAACGTTCATTCAATTTATAGGAATCGTTCTCGCAGGCAACTTGATTTTAGGTGCTTACACAGGAGCCCTTGCTTATATTGCCGCAAAAACAGGCTTATCAACGCACCTGCTTACCCGCTATGCCTTCGGTGAAAAAGGATCTTACCTATCATCCTTTTTGCTGGCTGCGACTCAGGTTGGGTGGTTTGGCGTTGGGGTAGCGATGTTTGCGCTGCCGGTTCAGAAAGTAACAGGACTTGATGCGTATCTCCTGATTGCAGCAGCAGGTCTGCTGATGACAGGCACAGCCTTCTTCGGCATGAAGGCGCTGGCAATCCTGAGCTTCGTAGCTGTCCCTTTAATCACTATTCTAGGAAGCTTCTCGGTTTTTAAAGCAACAGAAACAGCAGGCGGCCTGGAAGGACTTATGCAATATCAGCCAACAGAGGCTACTAGTCTTGCAGCGGCCTTAACGATTTGCGTAGGTTCGTTTATCAGTGCGGGCACGCTGACTCCGGACTTTGCGCGATTCTCAAATACAAAGCGTTCAGCAGTAGTATCAACTGTCATCGCCTTCTTCATTGGAAACTCTATCATGTTCCTCTTCGGTGCAATTGGTGCAATCGCAACAGGGCAATCTGATATTTCAGAAGTCATGTTCATCCAACAGCTGATTTTCCCGGCGATTCTGGTTCTTGGTTTAAATATCTGGACAACGAACGATAACGCTTTATATGCATCAGGCTTAGGGTTTGCAAGCATTTTAAAGATCCGAAAAGGAAAGGTTGTCATCTTCAACGGGATTATCGGAACGATTGCAGCCATGTGGCTGTACAACAACTTTGTCGGGTTCCTGACGGTTCTGGGATCGACGCTGCCGTCCATAGGGGCTATCATCTTAGCAGATTACTTTATTGTGAATCGCGGAGAGTATAAGAAGTTTGCAGATATGAAGTTTAAGGCTGTTAACTGGATCGCCATCCTTGCATGGGCAGCCGGCGTGGCTGCGGCAAATTTTGTGCCGGGAATCCCGCCAATCAACTCGCTGTTGGGATCAGCCGTAACATTTGTTTTAGTATCAAAATTGGCTGCTGCTTTACAAGGTAAGAAGACAGTCAGGGAAGGGGAATTAAGAAGTGATTATTAAAAATGCAAAACTAAGAGACCGGGAAGGCCTATGGAATATAGCGATACAAGACGGAAAGATTCATAGCTTATCACAAGGGGAAGTGGAATCAGGCCGTGAAATTCTTGATGCTGCAGGATCCCTGGTTTCGGCACCATTTATCGAGCCCCATATTCATCTGGATACAACCCTGACAGCCGGAGAGCCTGAATGGAACAAGAGCGGAACATTATTTGAAGGCATTCAAAGATGGGCACAAAGAAAAGAAACCCTTACACATGACGATGTAAAAACACGGGCGAAAACAGCATTGAAATGGCAGATTGCCCAGGGGATTCAGCATGTCCGCACCCATGTGGATGTAACAGATCCCACTCTGACTGCTTTAAAAGCGCTTTTAGAAGTAAAAGAAGAAATGTCTGACTTTGTGGACCTCCAGCTTGTCGCCTTCCCGCAGGAGGGAATCAATTCTTATCCAAGCGGCGCCGAGCTCATGGAGGAAGCACTGAAAATGGGCGCTGATGTCGTAGGGGGCATTCCTCATTTCGAGTTCACAAGGGAGTATGGCGTTTCTTCAATGAAAACTGCCTTTGATCTTGCAGAAAAATATGACCGCCTGGTAGATATCCATTGTGATGAAATCGATGATGAACAGTCACGCTTTGTGGAAGTAGTGGCTGCGGAAGCTTATGAACGCGGATTGGGCAGCCGGGTAACAGCCAGTCATACAACGGCAATGGGCTCGTATAATGATGCTTATACCTACAAGCTATTCAGACTGTTAAAGCTATCAAACATTAATTTTGTCGCCAACCCGCTCGTAAATATCCATCTTCAGGGGCGCTTTGATACGTATCCAAAGCGCAGAGGGATTACAAGAGTAAAAGAATTGCTTGAAGCAGGGCTTAACGTAAGCTTCGGCCATGACGATATCTTCGATCCATGGTATCCGCTTGGTACCGGCAATATGCTGCAGGTGCTCCACATGGGCATCCATGTGTCACAGCTGATGGGCTATGAGCAAATTGTTAACTCCTTGGACCTGATTACAAATAATAGTGCTAAGACATTAAATATTGAAGAGAAATATGGAATTGAAGCTGGCAAACCGGCCAACCTGATCATTCTTGATGCGGAAAATGAGTATGAAGCGATCAGGAGACAGGCAGCTGTCAGGTATTCCATAAGAAATGGAAAAGTAATTGCTGAAACGAAACCCAGCGAGACATCTGTGATGTTTGGGGAGATAAAAGAGAAAGTGAACTTTCATAAATGATAGATAGAAGACTGGCTCAGGCTGACTGGGTCAGTCTTTTATATTAAGAAGAAATGAAAATATATTTTTAAAATGATAGTTTTCTATAACTATTAAACGTTAAAAAAATGTTTATAAAACACAAGAAAAGAATGTAAACGTTTACAAACAGAGTAATAAAGAATAAATCCCGATCATATATATTTCGACTATAAAAATATAGTAGAATATTTCGTTAATCTAAGATATACTAATTTTTATTAAAAAATACGAAAAATCCAAATATAAAATTTAATCAGTCATTTTACTATTGGAAATAGCGGCATCTGATTTTTCAGCTCCGCTTACATAAAAAACACAAGGGGGAAAATATCGATGAAAGGCAAATCTTCACTAGCATTAAGCATTTTACTGATTCTTTCATTGCTGCTTTCAGCATGTTCCGGCAGCAGTGAAGAAGCATCAGGCAACAGCAGTGAACCAAAAGAGGGAGGTTCATTAATTTATGCACGCGGTGCTGACGCTATTGGGCTGGACCCAATCAATGTTACGGACGGAGAATCTATTCGTGTAACAAGCAATATCTTTGAAACTTTGTTTGTATATGATGAAAATCTTGAAGTCCAGCCAGGCTTAGCGGAATCTCACGAAGTCTCTGATGATGGTCTGACCTGGACCATCACCCTTAAAAAGGGCATTAAGTTCCAGGATGGAACAGATTTTAATGCAGATGCAGTCGTGTTTAACTTCGACCGGTGGATGGATCCAGAAAACCCCTACCATAAAGGGGATTTTCCATACTATCCGTTCTTATATGGGGGCTTTAAAGGCGATCCAAACCATAAGATCGAGTATGTAAAAGCAGTAGATGAATCAACAGTTGAGTTTAAATTAACTGAAAAGACAGCTCCATTTATCAGCTACTTAGCTATTCCTATGTTTGGAATTGCAAGCCCGGCCGCAATCGAAAAGCATGGTGACAAGTTCTATGAAAATCCAGTCGGGACAGGTCCTTTTGTATTTGATAGCTGGAAACACAATGACAAAATTGTACTGAAGAAAAATAAAAATTATGCAGGAGAAGGGCCATATCTGGATGAGCTGATATTCAGGGTTATCCCTGACAATTCTTCACGTCTGACTGCACTTCAAGCTGGTGAAGTGGATATCATCGATGGCTTAAACCCCGATGATGCAACAACTATAGAAGCCGATTCACAGCTTAGTCTTGTAAAGCGCCCAAGCTTTAACATTGGCTACATGGTTCTCAATACACAAATGGCACCTTTCGATGATGTAAAAGTACGTCAGGCAGTAAATATGGCTATTGATAAACAGGCCATTGTGGATGCTTTCTATAATGGCTATGCCGAGGTAGCGAAGAACCCATTCCCATCTGTACTTTGGGGATATAATGACAGCGTTGAAGATTACAAGTTCAATGTGGAAGAAGCGAAAAAGCTTTTGGAAGAAGCAGGATATCCAGATGGATTCAAAACCGAGCTTTGGGCAATGAGCAACCCAAGACCATATATGCCTCAGCCAATGAAAGTGGCGGAAGCCATTCAGGCTGATTTGAAGAAAATTGGCATTGAAGCGGAAATCGTTACCTATGAATGGGCAACGTACCTTCAAAAGTCAGGAAACGGGGAACACCCAATGGGATTATACGGATGGACAGGCGTTATGGCTGATCCGGATAACTTCCTATTCCCGAACCTGAGTGCAACGAATACTGATAAACCTGCCAGCAACCGTGCGTTTTATGAAAATGAAGAATTTACTAAGCTTTTGCAGGATGCCCGTGTAACATTTGATCAGGACGAACGTGCAAAGCTTTACGAGCAGGCTCAGGAAATTTTCCACAAGGATGCCCCATGGGTGACTCTTGCGCATACAACACCGCCAATCGCAATGGCGGGCTATGTCCAGGGATTCAGTGCACACCCAATGGAGGATGATGATTTTACGAAGGTTTACCTGACGAATTAACAGGAAGAAGCCCCTGCAAAAAGCGGGGGATTTCTTTTCAAATAAAAGGGAGGGTTCCACTGTGTATGAATTATTGAAAGACCTGTGCGATATTGTGGGTCCCAGCGGTTTTGAACAGGATGTTCAAAGATTTATCTTAAATGAAGTGAAGGATTATGTGGATGAATACCACGTCGATCCGGTAGGAAACCTGATTGTGAAAAAGAAAGGGAATAACCCGGATTTTCCTTCTTTAGTCATTGCAGCCCACACCGATGAAATTGGGTTTATTGTAAAAAAAATTGAAGACAATGGGTTAATTCGATTTGAAAAACTAGGCGGATTCGATGACCGTATTCTCACATCATTGCCAGTTAGGATCCGTTCTGAAAAAGGCACGGTAGATGGAGTGATTGGAACCATTTCAGCCCACTATGTAAAATGGGATGATCCAAAGCGCATATCCAGCCATCGTGATCTTTATATTGATATCGGAGCCCGCACAGCAGAAGAAGCCGTGGAAATGGGAATCAAAGTTGGACAGCCGATCAGCTATGGCACAGAGTTCAAGAAAATAGGAAATAACCGCGTAGTTGGGAAAGCTTTGGACGACCGGGCAGGCTGCGCACTGCTGATCCGCTTACTTCAAAACATCGGAGGAAATGAGGCACAGCATGGCGACATCTACGGGGCATTTACTGTTCAAGAGGAAGTTGGATTGAGAGGGGCTTCCGTTGTATCTGCTGCCGTAGATCCTGACTTTGCGCTGGCACTTGATACAACGCCAACCAGCGATACATTTGATGTCCTGATGACAGGCACGAGAAGCCTTGGCAACGGCCCTTGCATCAAAATCGCTGATAAATCACTGATTGCCCATCCGCTTGTCACTCAGCACCTCGAAAAAGTGGCGGCAGAAGGGAATATTCCCTATCAGCATGAAGTCTTCATGGGAATCGGAACGGATGCCGGAGCTATACATATGACAAATAAAGGTGTCACAACGGGTGTTATCTCAATCCCATCCCGTTATACTCATACTCCTATTGAAGTAGTCGACTTGGATGATATGGAGAACTCCTACAAACTGCTGCACGACTTTGTTGTGACATTGGATCAGCTGAAGGGTAAGACGTTTTTAGATACTTAATCATATAAGAGAAGACGGGGGGATCAAGCTCTCTGTCTTTTTTTTATAAAAGCAGCCGTGCGAACCGGCCTATTTGCGGAATTCTCCCCTCTATATGCAGGTTTGGTCATTCTATATGCAGATTCAAGCAATCTATTTGCAAAATGAGCTTTTCTATTTACAATTTTCCCGTTTCTATTAGTAATGTTCAAATTCACGGGACAAGGGACAGTCAACCTGTCCCCCAAGCAGCGGCCTGGCAGGGATTGATCTCTCAGTCATTTTGTTAAAATCAATCAAACGTTTGATTGAACCAGGAAAACCCCTGCAAACACTGCATTCCCGGATGAGAGAAGCACAAAATAATTTCATAATTTAGTAATTTAACTTGAAATTACAGCGCTTACATAGTATATTGAATACGTATTCAAAAGGTAGAAATTTCAGAAAGCTGGTGAGCGAATGGAGAGAATAGCTGTACTTGGGTGCGGCACGATGGGCCATTCCATTGCGCTTAATGCGGCCTGGGCCGGACTGAGTGTGAAAATGCAGGGCATCAGTGACACCGACTTGAAACAGGGCTGGTCCAATATGCTGAAAAAGCTTGATGTTATGCTCGACAACGGTATTTTATCCGATTCGGAAGCTGCCCAAATTCAGGAAAATATTAAAATGACCGTATCTGTTGAAGAAGCGGTCACAGATGCTACTTTTGTAATTGAAGCTGTACCGGAAAACATTCAATTAAAGATTGACTTATTTAAGCGTCTTGACGCTCTTTGTTCTCCCGATGTCATTCTGGCCAGCAATACTTCCGGCCTCAGTCCAACGGAGATTGCTTCTGAGACAGTATATCCGGAACGGACAGTGGTGACACACTTCTGGAACCCGGCTCATCTGATTCCTCTCGTAGAGGTCGTACGAGGTGAGAAGACTGGCGATGAAGCTGTGGAAAGATCCTTTCAGCTTTTAAAGGAAATGAAGAAAAAGCCGATTGAAGTGAAAAAAGAGATTCCCGGTTTTGTCGGCAATCGCCTTCAATATGCACTCTTCCGTGAAGCCCAATATCTACTGGAGGAAGGCATCGCGAGCAAAGAAGATATTGATGACGCAGTAACTTACGGCATTGGACGCAGGCTGCCGGTTTCAGGCCCATTGATGACGGCCGATATGGGCGGACTGGATGTCTTCTCGGCCATCTCTGATTATCTGTTCCAGCATTTATCCAGTGCTGAGGAATCCCTGCCGATTTTAAAGAGGCTTGTAGAAGACCAGAAGCTCGGCGATAAATCGGGTGAAGGCTACTACAAGTGGGATGAGGCTTTTTCCAAACAGTACAACCAGAAGAGGGAAGCTGAGCTGATCCGCTTTTTGAAAAAGGATCTGGGAATCCAATTAATCTGATGGAGGAATGGTATGAAGAACTTTCCTGATCTGGAGAATAAATCGGTGCTTGTGACGGGCGGAAGCAAAGGAATCGGAAGGGATATCGCCCTTTCCTTTGCCAAAAACGGAGCGAAGGTTGTGATCGTGGGGAGAAATGAAGAGGCTCTGCAGCAGACAGCCGTAGAACTGAGAAAATTCAATCGCAGCAGCTTCTATGTTTCCGCTGATTTGAACAATGTTTCAGAGATTCAAAGAATGACAGAAAAGGCCGTAGATTATATGGGTACTCTCGATGTGCTGGTCAATAACGCGGGAATAAACCGGGCCAAGCCTGCCATGGAAGTGACGGAAGAGGACTGGGACCTGACGCTTGATACCAATTTGAAGGCAGCCTTCTTCTGCAGCCAGAAAGCAGCCGAATATATGATCCCAAATCAATCCGGCAAGATTGTCAACATTGCTTCCCAGATGGCGTTTGTCGGCTATTTCAAACGGGCGGCTTATTGTGCCAGCAAAGGCGGCATGGTGCAGCTGACGAAAGCACTCGCGGTGGAGTGGGCCTCCCATGGCATTAATGTAAACGCAGTGGCTCCAACCTTTATTGAAACAGAGCTGACTTCGAAAATGTTCGAAGATAAGGAATTCGAAAAGGAAGTCTACAGCAGGATTCCGCTTGGAAAACTTGCGGATGCCGGGGATGTCTCAGCTGCCACACTATTCCTTTCTTCCAATCTATCAAAGTTTATTACAGGCGATACGATAAAAGTAGATGGCGGATGGACAGCCATTTAATTTTTTACAGATTTTTGCATACGTATTCAAAATAAAAAACCTGGAGTGATATCAAATGGCAACTTTCTTAAAACAGGGAAAAAATGATCAAGAAGTACAGGAAGCAGACGTAAAAGTAAGGGAAGCGGTAAGCGCGGTTCTTAAAAATATTGAAGAGAACGGCGATGCAGAGGTCCGCAAGCTTTCTGAGCAGTTTGATAAATGGTCACCGGAACAATTCAGATTAAGTGATGAGCAAATTCAGGAGATTGTTGCATCTGTACCTGAACAAACGATCAATGATATCAAATTTGCTCAGGAGCAAATCCGCAATTTTGCCGAGCACCAGAAAGCAGCATTACAGGATATTGAAGTAGAAACATTGCCTGGAGTTTTCCTTGGCCATAAAAACATTCCGGTCAACAGTGTAGGATGTTATATTCCCGGCGGACGCTACCCGATGGTTGCTTCCTCCCACATGAGTGTTTTGACCGCGAAAGTGGCAGACGTTAAGCGCGTAATTGCGTGTACACCTCCGATTAAAGGGGAAATTCCTTCCGCAACCGTAGCCGCGATGCATCTTGCTGGCGCTGATGAGATTTACCTTCTTGGCGGAATCCAGGCGATGGGTGCAATGGCAATCGGAACAGAAACTATCGAACCGGTTGATATGCTGGTTGGACCTGGTAATGCATTTGTTGCGGAAGCAAAGCGTCAATTATACGGCAGAGTGGGAATCGACCTGTTTGCAGGACCAACTGAGGTTCTTGTCATTGCGGATGAAACATCAGATGCTGAAATAATTGCAACGGATTTATTAGGACAGGCTGAGCATGGACCTAACTCTCCGGCATGCCTGATTACAACTTCAGAGAAACTGGCGAACGAAACAGTGGCAGAAATTGAACGCCAGCTTGAAACACTTCCAACAGCAGATGTTGCAGGCGCGGCATGGGAAGATTACGGTTCTATCATTCTTGTTGACAGCCTGGAAGAAGCCGTAGTGGAAGCGGATAAATTGGCTTATGAGCATGTGGAGGTTTTAACTGAGGATCCAAACTACTTCCTTGAAAACATGACAAACTATGGAGCGCTTTTCCTTGGGCCGGAAACGAACGTTGCTTACGGGGATAAGGTCATTGGCACAAACCATACGCTTCCTACCAAAAAGGCAGCACGCTACACTGGCGGACTATGGGTTGGAAAATTCCTGAAAACGTGTACTTACCAGAGAACAACAGCTGAAGCAAGTGCAAAGATCGGTGAATATGCATCCCGTTTATGCGACCTTGAAGGCTTTAAAGGACATCAGGCACAAGCTGACCTTCGTGTGAAGCGATATGGCAGCCTCGTGAAGTAAGCAAAATCTGTTATAATTTCTCTGTCTAGATTCAGGCAGGAGGAACATGCGTTGAAAAATAAAAAAGTGACAGCCATGGATGTCGCTCGGCTGGCAGGCGTTTCGCAATCGAGCGTGTCCAGGGCTTTTAGTGAAAATTCAAGTATCTCATCAAAAAAGAAAAAGCTTATTCTGGAGGCTGCTGAGCAGCTGGGATATCAGCCGAATGCTATTGCCCGCGGCCTGATCACGAATCAGTCCCGCATCATTGGGATTGTCATGCGGAATATCCAGAACCCTTTTTATCCGGAAATCCTCGATAAGTTTTATAGCAGACTGGCTGAAAAGGGGTACAAGGTAATGTTTATCAACTCCCAGAATAACGAGATCCAAGAGGATGAAGTGAGCCATTTAATTGAGTACAGCGTGGAGGGAGCCATCATCACAGATGCGCTTTTGACCTCTTCGACTGTACAGAAGTTTACCCGCAATGGCATCTCGGTCGTCCTGTTTAACCGATATGTGAACGATTCCTTAAGCAGTGCTGTTGTATGCGATAACTTTGCTGCCGGCAAAAGGATAGGGCACTACTTGATAGAAAAAGGACATGAAAATCCCGCCTTTATCTCCGGACCGATGAATACATCAACAACAGTGGATCGGAAAAATGGGTTCCAGGAAGCTTTGAAGGAACACGGCATCTCTTCCTTTTTAACGGAAAACGGCCTTTATTCGTATGATGGAGGATTTGCAGCAGCGGAAAAGCTGCTGGAACAGGATAAAAAGATAGATGCTATCTTCTGTGCAAATGATATATCCGCTTTTGGTGCAATGGATTATCTGAAGAAACAGGGTATCAGAATCCCTGAGGATATTTCGGTCATAGGCTTTGACAATGTGGCTATGTCGGATTGGTCATCCTATGAATTAACCACCTGGCATCAGCCGGTTGATGAAATGGTCGATTATTCGATTAACCTTCTTTTGAAGCACATTAATGGGGATACAGACGCCCCTGAAATTCAAAGAATAGAAGGGCATTTGGTGGAAAGAGGATCAGTAGCGGACAGAAGGTGATGGAGAGAAGGCAGGGGTTTTAGTAAACCCAATTTTACATCTTTGAAGTTCGATAAATGTCTAGCTCCAGGCGCCATCGGCTCGAGATCATAAGCTAATCCGTCCAAAAGGTTAAAGAACAACTTTTTCAGCCGGCTTGTCTTATGCTTGTCGCCGATAGGCGGGCGCCTTGCGCTTTTCTGATAGGAGGATCTTATGCTAAGTATGATTGGATTGCTTGGGGGGATTGGGCTTCTCATCTATTTGACGATGAGAGGAATGAACCTGCTGCTTGCTGCCCCTCTTGCTGCATTTATTGTTGCAATATTCAGTGGAATACCGATTTTTCCTCAGCTGGCAGGCGAGGGTGAAGTCAATTTTCTAACGAACTATATGAACGGATTTGCCGGGTTTATAACATCCTGGTATTTAATGTTCTTATTCGGTGCCATTTTTGGAAAACTAATGGAGGATAGTGGGGCAGCAGACAGTGTTTCCAAATGGATTATCGGTAAGATTGGCATGAAACGGGCAGCGTTGGCTGTTGTCATTGCCTGTGCGGTCTTAACCTATGGCGGTGTAAGTCTGTTTGTTGTTGCATTCTCCGTCTATCCAATGGCCTTGAGCCTATTTAAGGAAGCCAACCTGCCAAGAAGGTTCATACCGGCGGCTCTTGCCTTCGGTTCGACTACATTTACCATGACGTCTGCGGGTTCACCGGAAATCCAAAACTGGATTCCGATTGAATTCCTGGGAACTTCTCCATATGCTGCCTGGGAAGTCAGCTTTATTGTTGCTGTCTTTATGATGGCATTTGGATACTGGTGGCTGAAGAAAATGATTAACAAGGCCATCCGCAATGGAGAAAGATTTGAGGCAAGAGAAACGGATTCTGCTTTGATGCGCGAAAACCTGCCAAGCCCGGTGTTAAGTATGGTCCCGCTCTTGGTCGTCCTTGTGATTTCGTTTATTTTCCATGATTTCTTGGCACAGTCGGCCCTGATTATCGCGTTATTGAGCGGCTGCTTTGCAACCTATTTTCTTAACCAAAAGTATTTTACGAATGTATGGGGAGCGGTGTCTGAAGGAACGATTGGCGCATTGATTGCCATTGCCAATACATCCGCGGTTGTCGGCTTTGGCGGTGTGGCTAAAGCAACACCTGCCTTTGCAAGTGCAGTTGATGCCATGACAAGCATTCCGGGAAGCCCTTTAATCGGCGGGGCTCTGGCTGTTGCTGTCATTGCAGGTCTGACCGGATCTGCTTCAGGTGGCCAATCCATCGCACTGCCGCTGCTTGCTCCGCATTATCTGGATATGGGGGTCAATGCAAGTGAACTCCATCGGGTCGTGGCGATATCATCCGGGTCGATTGATTCCTTGCCGCATGGCGGTTACGTTGTGACAACCATCCGTGCAATCTGCGGTGAATCGCATAAGGATGCCTATCCGGCATTTGGTGCATTGACAGTAATTGTTCCGATACTTGGTGTGATTTTAGCGGTCATTTTATTCTCCATTTTCTAAAAAGGCTTTAGCGGAAAGACAGAGGGGTTTAGGCTCTCTGTCTTTCTTTATATAGTATCCCGCTATGTGCAGTGGTCTATTTGCAAGAATCCCACCTTTATTTGCAGCATTGGCCATTTATTTGCAGGTTCTAACAGTCTATTTGCAAAATTAACATCTTTAATTGCAGGTTACCCGCTTTTATTTGCAAAGTTCACAATCGCCAATACAGAAAGCAACTCTCCTGAGTAGTTCGCAATTGACCTATCCTCTTTATTTGTTCTAAAAGTGCTATAATTTAGAAAATTATGATAGAAGGAGGGATCCTTTTTGCCGAAATTACATATTGATGAGCTTCTTTATGTGAAAAACTGGATGACACCCAGCCCTTTTTGTATTCAGCCGGGTCAAACACTGGGTGAAGCAGCAAAAATGATGGTGGATCTTCACCTGGAAAGTCTGCCGGTACTGAATGAGAAAAATGGGTTAATCGGTATGATTACATCAAGAAAGCTGCTTAACTACTTTGCCCAGGGCAATTCGGGGGACGCATTAATTGGCAGTATTCCTAAATCGAATCTGGCTGCTGTCCGGCCAGATGATTCGATCCTTGATGTTTTATCCCTTCCATATGATCATCTACCTGTCATTGGTGAAAATGGCAATTTTCTGGGCATCCTGACAACCAGGGATATCCTTGACGGGCTCTCCAAATACCTGCATAAACTGAGGCAAAAGCAAAATGCAGATGGTGCCCTTGGCGCGATTTTGGAAAGTGCCTATGAGGGAATAGCGGTTGTTGATGAAAATGGCATCCTGCAGGAATTTAATGAAGCGTACAGCCGTTTTACCGGAATTAACCGGGAGGATGCGATTGGCAGGCATGTGACAGAGGTAATTGATAATACTCATCTTCATGAGACAGTAAAGACCGGAATAGCGGAACGCGGGGTTCTCCAGAACATCCAGGGGCATGACATGGTGGTGCACCGGATTCCGCTCAGGAAAGAAGGCAAGATTGTCGGGGCAATAGGAATGCTGATTTTTGAAGGGGTCTCGGAGGTTTATAAAATCTATGAAAAGCTGCAGGAAAATCAAACGGCTAGGCCGGATCTTTTCACAAAGAAAAAGGAAAGCGATAGCCGGATTACGATTGATCAGATCATTGGGACAAGCGAAGGCATCGCAGATGTAAAGCGGCTGGCACGGAAGGCGGCAAGGACTGCGGCAACTGTTCTGATTACGGGTGAAAGCGGGACGGGAAAAGAGATGTTTGCAAAAAGCATCCACCATCTCAGCCCCTTTTCGACCGGACCGTTCATCAGTGTGAACTGCGGGGCGATTCCAGAGCACTTATTCGAATCCGAATTGTTCGGCTATGAAGAAGGTGCATTCACTGGCGCGAAAAAGGGCGGCAAGCCCGGAAAATTCGAACTGGCAGACAACGGTACTATTTTTCTCGATGAAATCGGGGAGATGCCGCTTGTCATGCAGACCAAACTGCTGCGGGTTCTGCAGGAAAAAGAAGCCGAACGTGTCGGCGGTGTAAAGAAGTATCAAATCAATGTCAGAGTAATCGCAGCGACGAACCGTGACCTTATGCAAATGATCGAAACAGGGGAGTTCCGGGAGGATTTATACTACCGGCTGAACATTATCCAGCTTCACATCCCGCCGCTGCGCGAACGGAAAAAGGATATCCCTGTCCTGCTGATCCATTATCTGAGAGAGATTTGTGAGAGGTATCAGGTACACGGGAAAATCTTCACCACTGAAGCGGTGAATGCATTTGTACGGCATCCATGGAGGGGAAATATTCGCGAGATGGTCAATACGGTGGAGCAGCTGGTTACCCTGGTGGATGGGAAGGTCATTGACTATCACCATTTGCCGGAGATGATTAAAAGGTCTGAACCTATTACTAAAGAAGGGAAAGAACCCTCGTTAGCTGTCGGATCCATAGAAGAAGTCAGGTTTCTGGGAAATCAAAGAGAATCAGAATTGATTCTTGATGCCTTAAGAAATGCGGGCGGGAATAAATCGAAGGCTGCTGATTTACTGGGGATACATCGGACAACCCTCTATCAAAAGCTGAAGAAGCATGGAATAACGTGAATGAAGTGTAGTGGTTTCACTACAAGATATCTACAGTTGTAGTGTAGCAGCTACAGTTTGGCAGAAATAAAACACTGTCTTTACTGGGTTTCATAGTTGGCACACTCCTTGCAAGTATAGCAGTAACGAAGCAAAAGGGGTGGAATGTTCAATGGAGAAACCAGCAGTTTTCCGTGTGCCGGAAGCGATCTTTTATGGAAGGGGATCTTCCGAAAAAGTTGGTGCTGAAGCGGCGCTTAGAGGGAAAAAAGCATTAATAATCAGTGACAAAATAATGGATCAGCTTGGTTATGTAAGCGAATGCAGAACCTTTCTTCAGGAAGCCGGAGTAAAAAGCGAGGTATACCTTGGGGTAGCATCTGAACCAACTGATGAATATGTGGCAGAAGCATTGGTGCATTTTCAAAAAGAGCAATGCGACATGGTCATCTCAGTAGGAGGCGGCAGCTGTATTGATACGGCGAAGGCCATCGCCGTTCTCGCAACGAATGGCGGCTATATCGGCGATTATATGGGAGGAAGGAAACTTGCCCAGAATGCCCCTGTACCTCACATTGCCATTCCGACGACAGCTGGGACAGGCTCAGAGGCAACAGATGTAACAGTCATTACGAACTCATCCAATGATGTAAAAATGATGATTAAGCAGCCTGCCTTCATGCCGAGTGTAGCGATTGTGGATCCTTTGCTCACGATATCCTCACCGAAGAATGTTACATCTGCAACAGGGGTCGATGCATTAAGCCATGCCATTGAAGCATATCTGTCCAAAAAAGCACATCCGATGACCGATACAATGGCGGTATCAGCTATGAAACTGATCGTGGA
Source organism: Cytobacillus oceanisediminis (assembly GCF_004366035.1). Lineage (GTDB taxonomy): Bacteria > Bacillota > Bacilli > Bacillales > Cytobacillaceae > Cytobacillus > Cytobacillus oceanisediminis_C. The sequence goes on along the minus strand of NZ_SOEE01000005.1, from coordinate 100,772 downwards.
TAATATTTTAACCGCTTACAATGAGGGGGAAAACGTCGATGCCCGTGAGGCGATGAGTCTTGGCTCTCTCCAGGCGGGAATGGCGTTCTCAAACGCATCCGTATGTCTTGTGCACGGAATGAGCCGCCCGATCGGGGCTTTGTTTCACGTGCCGCATGGAATCTCGAATGCCATGCTTTTGCCAGCCGTATTGGAATTCAGCCAGGAAGCATGTGTAGACCGCTTAGCGCACATCGGACGAATTTTTCAGCCGGATGATGAAAGCCTTACCAGAGAAGAAGCAGCTGAGATCGCTGTTCAATCTGTTAAGAATTTGTGTTTGAAATTAAATATTCCTAACTTAAGAGGATGGGGAATTAGCGAAGAGGCTTTTAAAGCTGCTGTAGCAAAAATGGCAACAGATGCGATTGACAGCGGCAGTCCTGGCAACAACCCAAGAGTCCCGACTCAGAGCGAGCTGGAAGAGCTATACCATGTTTGCTATGAATATCAGTTTTCCTCTGAAACTGAAAAAGTGTAACAGGGGGACAATCAGATGCTTGGAATGCTGGGGTTAATCGCTTCATTGATTCTATTAATGTATTTAACAATGAAAGGCGTAAATATAATTATTGCCGCCATCATCAGCGCCGTTGTGGTTGCTCTTACAGGAGGACTTAACCTTGAGACTGCCCTGACAGAGCATTATATGACAGGCTTTACAAATTATTTTTACTCTTGGTTCCTAATCTTCCTGCTTGGGGCAGTTTTCGGAAAAATTATGCAGGTAACCAAGGCGGCCGACAGTATTGCGAATTGGGTTAAGGATACACTGGGCCCATCCAGAGCTGTATTTGCTGTCGTGGCAGCAGCGGCAATTATGACATATGGTGGTGTCAGCTTGTTTGTCGTAGGCTTTGCAGTGTACCCAATTGCTGTTTCCTTGTTTAAAGTGGCTAATCTGCCGCATCGCTTTATCCCGGCCGCTTTGGTGTTCGGTTCGATTTCGTTTACGATGACAGCACCGGGCTCACCGGAAATCCAAAACCTGATTCCAACTGAGTTTTTCGGAACGAAGCCGACTGCTGGCGGAATCATTGGAGTGTTAATGGCATTAATCATCATGATAACAGGCGGTATTTTACTAAGCCGAATGGTGAAAAAAGCGGTTCAAAATGGAGAGGTATTTTCTTTGCCGAATCAGCCGTCCAGTGCTGCAAATGAGTCGGCGGCTGCCCTGGAAGCGGAGCTGTCCATGCAAAGACCTGATGCCGCTCCTGCAGGGAAGGACTTCCCGCATGTATTGATGGCGATATTGCCGCTGGCTTCCGTTATTGCCATTTTAAACACAGCCGCCAACTTTACCTCGTCAACGGCTGCTGCTTTAATTTCCCTGACCAGCGGAATCATTTTAGCTTGTGTATTGATGATTAAATACCTGGTTGGATTTTGGGAGGCTTTGGCAAAGGGTGCCCAGGATGCTTTAGTCGCCGCGGCTAATACGTGTGCGGTCGTGGGTTTCGGAAGTGTTGCCGCCCAGGTTGCTGCCTTTGATACATTCGTCGATGCTCTGGTCAATATTCCGGGACCTCCCTTAATGGGACTGGCTATAGCCGTTACGCTGATTTGCGGGATTACAGGTTCGGCTTCAGGCGGTTTGGGGATTGCCCTTCCGATTCTGGCGCCTATGTATATGGCCCAAGGCCTGGATCCTGGCGCGATGCACAGGATTTCTGCACTTGCTTCGGGCGGACTGGATTCACTTCCGCATAATGGCTATGTGGTCACGACGATCCGGGCCATCTGCGGTGAAACCCATAAGCGCTCCTACTGGCCAATTTTTATCCTGAGTGTAGCAATGCCAACGGCTGTATTATTCCTGGCTGTGATTTTATATTCAATTTTTTAAAATAATTGACTTCAATTTTGAAAGGGGATTTTACTCATGACAGCGACAACAACAAAGGTATTAAAGAACTTTATCAATGGAGAATGGGTGGATGCAAACACGGAAAAATTCGAAGTGGTGCCAAACCCTGCAACGGGCGAGGAGCTTGCACGCACACCGATTTCCACCCGTGAAGATGTCGATAAAGCTGTTCAGGCTGCGAAAGAAGCGTTTAAAACCTGGAGCAAAACGCCGGTGCCAAAAAGAGCCAGAGTACTATTTAAATATCAGCAGCTGTTAGTAGATAACTGGGACGAACTGGCAAAGCTGATTACACAGGAAAACGGCAAAAACTTTAAAGAAGCATACGGTGAGGTTCAGCGCGGAATTGAATGTGTAGAATTTGCTGCAGGCGCGCCATCTCTTATGATGGGAAAGCAGCTTCCTGACATTGCGACTAATATAGAATCGGGCATGTACCGCTACCCGGTTGGCGTCATCGGCGGCATCACGCCTTTCAACTTCCCGATGATGGTTCCTTGCTGGATGTTCCCGCTTGCGATTGCCTGCGGCAACACATTCGTCTTAAAGCCGTCTGAAAGAACGCCAATCCTGGCTAATCGCCTGGCAGAGCTGTTCACAGAAGCTGGCCTGCCGGCTGGGGTATTCAACATTGTTCACGGTGCCCATGATGTAGTAAACAGCCTGATTGATCATAAAGATGTACCGGCGATTTCTTTCGTTGGCTCCCAGCCTGTTGCCGAGTATATCTACAAATCTGCAACAGCGAACGGCAAACGCGTACAGGCGCTAGCTGGAGCAAAGAACCACTCCATTGTCATGCCGGATGCAGATCTCAATGGCGCAGTTAAAGAAATTATTGCTGCCGCTTACGGATCAGCGGGTGAAAGATGCATGGCCTGCTCTGTTGTTGTAGCTGTAGATTCCGTTGCTGACGAGCTTGTTGAGAAACTGAATGAGCAGGCAAACCAGCTGACCATTGGAAACGGATTGGATGAAGATGTCTTCTTAGGACCAGTTATCCGCCAGGAAAACAAAGAGCGTACAAGCAATTATATTGAAATTGGCGAAAAAGAAGGAGCTTCTCTTGTACGCGATGGCCGTAAAGACGAGGCATACCAAGAAAACGGCTATTTCATTGGACCAACGATCTTTGACAATGTAAAACCATCCATGAAGATCTGGAAAGAAGAAATTTTCGCACCAGTTTTATCTATCGTACGTGTAAAGAGCCTGGAAGAAGCAATCGAGCTTACCAACAAATCCGACTTTGGTAACGGCGCATGCTTATTTACTCAAAATGGAAGCAGCGTCCGCTACTTCAGAGAAAACATTGAAGTGGGTATGCTCGGCGTCAACATCGGCGTACCGGCACCAATGGCCTTTTTCCCATTCTCCGGCTGGAAAAACTCATTCTATGGAGACCTTCACGCAAACGGAACAGATGGTGTGGAATTCTATACGAGGAGAAAGATGCTGACTGCGCGCTGGTAAAAATAAGAGAGATGAGGCACCTGCAAATGCGGGTGTCTCTTTTTGTTAATTACATAGACCCATATATTTAAAAAAAAGAGTGCAAAAGGTCACAAAATTTCACGTTTTCTGTCGATATAATAAAGGAGTATATATGAGATGGGGAGATCAATGATGTTCGGAAAAGGAAAGTTAAAGCAGCTGGAGGAAGAAAAGCGGAAACTGGAATCAAAAATTCAGGCTGCTGAAGAAGAATTTCAGCGCCGGGAAAAATATTATCAGACACTGATTCATTCTTTTAATGAAGATTTGACGAATACGGTAAGCCAGCATGAGATTGTCAATGGACAGCATTACATGCTGGGAGATTTGGTTTTGAAAATTAAAGACGGTTTTGAAAACGTAAAAAGACATAGTGAAGCTACTTTTACAAACAGCCTCTCTCTATCGGATAAAGGGGGGAATCTGATCCAGTCTGCAAAAGAGATGGTAAAAAGCTCGGAGGAAGGCCGCGGGTCCGTCAGCAAGTCTGAACAGCTGATTAAGCAGCTGGGTGAGCAATTAGAAGTGAATTCACAGAAGATGGAGGCGCTGAGCAAAAGGTCAAAGGAAATTGAGATGATTGTTCAGGTCATTAAAGATATCGCAGAGCAAACCAATCTATTGGCATTGAATGCATCCATCGAAGCGGCACGGGCAGGCGAGCAGGGCAAAGGATTTGCTGTCGTTGCGGATGAGGTCCGCAAACTGGCTGAAAGCACAGCAACGAGCACGGCTAATATCAGTTCCCTGACAAAAAATATTCAGGACGATATTGAAGCAACACTGAACTCAACAGTGGCGAGCACCGAATTAATTAAAGATGGCATGTCCCTCAGCGGCCAAACTACCAGCAAAATTGATTCGATCACAAGCCTTATCCACACAGTTGAAACAGAAGTCAGTGAAGTGATTGAAATGATAAATGCTCAGAAGGGATATTCCCAGGAGGTGGCCGATGAGATTTCGGAAACGAAGTCTGTTTTCGATCAAGTAAACGAGCTGATCCAGAGGCATATTGACGATGCGCGGGTCGTTGACGAGAAGCTGGAAGGGGCCATCTCGCAGGTTAAGGCGGTAAATTACTAAGTTTTCTAAAGGGGTCAATTATGAAAAAGAAAAAACAGAAAGAAAAAGGGTCACTGTTTTCATTTACGATTAGAAAGAAATTATTGCTCTCATTTATTATTATTCTATTAATCCCATCCACTTCAATTGGATACATTTCCTATCAAAAGGCTCAAGATGAGATAACAAGCCAGATTGAAATGAGTGCGGATGACAATGTAAAAATCCTTGACCAATTTATCATGGACTTTATTAAAACAAAAATGGAAGATACGAATTATTTTTCAAAACGGATAAAGAAGGATTTCTATACTGCGGAAGAATTAGAGGAGACGAATAAAGCCTTTAGTCAATATAAAGAGCTGAATCCGGAGGCAGTCGCCATTTATGCAGGCTCTGAAAATGGCGATTTAGTCATTTATCCGCGTGCAGATTTGCCGGCTGACTTTGATGCAACCACACGCCCCTGGTATCAGGGAGCCATGGAGGCAAAGGGAAAAGCCTTCATCACAGAGCCATATGTTGATGCTGTAAGCGGAAATATCCTAATCACAGTAGCCCAAAAGCTCGGTGACAGCTCTGGTGTTATCGGGATTGATTTAAGTCTCTCTGCTCTAAGTGAGCTATCCAATAACATTAAGATTGGGAAGGAAGGATATCCCGCTATCTTAAGTGCGGAGGGAAGCTTTTTAGTTCACCCGCAGGAGAAGCCAGGCGCACAGGCAGAGGGAAGCTGGCTGCCGGAAGTCCTGGAAAAGGAAAAAGGGCAGGTAGAATACACTCTTGATGGCGAAAAGATAGAAATGCACTTTACCACCAATGGGCTGACAGGGATGAAGGTGCTTGGCACAATGAATCTGGAAGAAGTAACATCAGCCGTAGAGCCTATCCTAGTATCGACAATTATATTCATAGCCATTTTCGTACTTATAGGTGCACTTATTTCATATTTTATTGTCCGTTCGATTACACGCCCGCTCAATCAGCTGATTACCGCAACAGATAAAGTCAGCCAGGGAGACCTGACCCAGAAATTTGATGTTAAAAATAACGATGAAATCAGCAAACTGGGCATCAGCTTCAATAAGATGGTCGCCTCGCTTCAGCAATTAATCAACCAGGTAGGTGAAAAAGCGGTTCACCTTGCTTCGTCATCGGAACAGCTGACGGCGAGCTCCGAACAGAATAACATGGCAACAGAGCAGGTGGCCAACTCCATCCAGGAAGTAGCGACAGCTACTGAGCAGCAGACGGAAAAGGTGAAAGAAAGCACTTCTGTCGTAAAGGAGATGTCCGGCCGCATTCAGAGAATCATGCTCAACACAAATGTCGTTGCCCAAACAGCTAATGAAACAAATGAAGTGGTTGTAAAAGGAAATGAAGCGATCGACCTTTCAACAAACCAGATGAAAAATATTAATCTAACAGTCTCTGAACTAGGCTCAATTGTCCATACTCTAGGGAAGCGTTCGGAGGAAATTGGCCAGATTGTCAATGTCATTTCTGAAATTGCAGACCAGACGAATCTGCTCGCACTGAACGCAGCGATAGAAGCAGCAAGGGCAGGTGAGCACGGAAGAGGCTTCGCCGTTGTAGCCGATGAAGTCCGCAAGCTGGCGGAACAATCATCGAAATCGACGGAAAGCATCCGCGAACTGATATCAACGATCCAAACGGACACAAGCAAGGCCATCACTTCAATGGAAAAAGGAACAGCTGAAGTGGAAAAAGGAATTGACCTGGTTAACAATGCCGGAGATGCTTTCAGCCACATCCAGCAATTTGCCGACACCGTTTCGGGCCAGATCGCGGAAGTTTCCTCATCCATCAAGGACATGGCCGAAGGTGCCGACCAGGTGGTAGAACTCGTAAGCGCAATCGAAGAAATTGCCGCTGTCACCACAGCCGAAAGCCAGGATGTATCCGCTGCTACAGAAGAGCAGCTCGCGTCCATGGAAGAAATTGCGGCATCTGCTGCTTCGCTTTCGGGAATGGCGGAGGAGCTGCTGGATTCTATTAAGAAGTTTAAAGTGAATTAAATAGAAGGACCCGCCGGTTTGGCGGGTCTGTTTTTATGTGGCCGCGGGTTCAGAATGTGACCCCTGCAAAAAGAGCACGGAAACATACAAATAGACTCTTAACCCTGCAAATAGGGCTGGAAATTCTGCAAATAGAATAGGTAATTTACAAATAGTTAGTTGGATTCTGCATATAGATGAACTGCATAAGAACGGGAAACGGCTCGTTTAGTTGATTTGCAAATAGAACCGGGGATTCTGAAAATAAACCGGAGTATTCTGCAAATAGAACTGGAAAAATGCAAATACCAGGCTGCTACCTGCAAATAGACGAGCAGCAATAGATCGGGGATCAGTCTAGGATTATCAAATTGCAAATAGAATCTTAGATTTTGCAAAAAGAACTGGGAACTCGCAAGTAGATTCAGGCTTCCTGCAAATAGATATATTCCTCCCAAATAAAAAAAGCTGCAAAAGCGTATCCAGCGCTTTCGCTGCTCTGTTTAAGGAAAATAGATATCAAGACGATTCTTATCTCTCCGCATAATATAGTAATTTTGAAAATCCTCGCCTATCAATATATTACGATACTTCTTCGAGTTGATGGTTACGATCCGCTTTCTGTTTTTGATAAAATAAATCGTCCCCTCGTGGACGTAAATCTCATTAAAGCTGATTCCATCCCGATCAATAAGCTCCTCTTCATAATAATAATTCAAAATGACATGCCTGTTCTTATAATCACACAAAATCATCAGGTCCCTCATATGTTCTTCCATACCCTCAAAACATACCCCCGCATCCGCATTGATCGATAAATTGAGTGTCTACTTTATTTCCGAAGTATATGAGCAGCGCTTCAGTTAGATAGTTATCGGGATTACCTAACTCAGCTGGTGTGACTATATTGACATAATATCCTTTAGCTGTCTGGCTTACTGCCGCCATCGCATCGTTGATCAGAAGCTCCAAATCACTAGCGTAATTACCATGCTCAAGTGAAATAGACCAGTTCTTTTCCATATTAGCACCTCAATTCAGCCTGATTATAAAATAATTTATTAGAAATATTTGTGCAGTTAATCACTATTCAGGGGATTTTTCGTAAATTCGGTGTCTTTTATTTCTTTTAAACGAAAGGTTCATCCTGGAGAGTAATCTTGAAGCCGTATAGGGGGAGGGTATATGGGTGAATAAGCGAAATTCCCAGTTGGTAATTGACGGCTTAATAAGCCGGAAGTAGTCTTGGATAGCATCTTCATGTGCCAGGGGGGAGGAAAACAAACACATTGGGCAGTGCCATTTCCCCCAATGGAAAATCATCGGAAGGGAAGTGCATTTAGGACAGCTAACACCAGTGAGAACTTCCTCAGCTGAGACATTGAAGTGCTCGAGAACCTCGGATTGTGAAGGATTATGTTTTTTTAACAAAGTTCGGCACAGCTTCCGTATCTCTTTAGGGTCAGTTTTTTCTTGAGGGTACTTATTTTCAATCTCATTAATTCTGTATAAAAGATGATGGGAGTGTAGAACTTTGTTAGATATACTCAGTGGATCTTTATCGGTTTTAATAATGGTGGAAGGATGGCTGATCACAACTAAGAATTCTACAGGAATCCCGGGAAATCCATTAAAATCGAGCCACGTTCTAAACTGATTCGTCTGATGTCGGGCTTGTGAAATGGGGTCGTGAAACCCTTCCTCTTTGTCATTGTGAATGCGGAGGAGCTGCTGAAAATGAGGGTCGAAAATCAAAGTTCCAGTCCAATTTTTCACTTCTAAAATGAGTGCGAAGTTCGTAGTTATCAGCAATGCATCGATCTGGAAAAAGTGTGTTCCGCTTGATAGCCGCAGGTTATGAAAAATCCAATATTTTTTAGGATCTAGAAAGCTTAAGTAATAAAATAATCTTTCTTCTCCCTTAAAGCCAGCGCTTCTCATTTTAAAATCTGAGGTCATTTTTTCTCGCGCGGGATGCTGTTCGGGCGTTCTTCTTAACAACGCTTCAAGCTGTAGGTTAATTTCGGGGACTTTCAGGCTTTTAATAATCAAGTATGTCTCTCCTTTCTATGATAATAAGTTATTTTCGATAGTAAATCTTAATTTATTTTTTTATATTGGAGTTTATTTGCAGGTTTTTGTGCTCTATTTGCATATTATCCAACTCTATATGCAAGTGTTAGACAATGGTTGTTTCCCGAATATTTTATTAGCAGAAAGTAGGCTGCTATATGCAAATTCCTATTTTTATTAGCAGAAAGTAGTCTGCTATTTGCAATACGACCCTTGCTATTTGCAGCTTTCACACTCAATTTGCAAAGTCCACATTCATGGAAGGGACGAGGGGACAGGTCCCATGTCCCACCCTCAGACCATACCCTCCGCATCCACTTTATTTCCGAAGTGCAATACTAAAACATCTGTTAAGTAGTCATCTGGATTTCCCATTATAGCCGGTGTGACGATATTGACATAGTATCCCTTTGCCGTCTGGCTGACAGCTGGCATAGCATCATTGATCAGCAGCTCCATGTTATTTACATACTCACCATGCTCCAGGGAAGCAGACCAGTTCTTTTCCATAATGGCACCTCTCCTCAGTTATATCTTACAATACATGGAAAATAAATGATGTGAGTTGAATCACATGGGCATTAAAAAAGACAGCCGCATACGCAGCTGCCCCTTATAAGTTATTCATTTTGCCCGTAGCTGATCAAGTTCGTGAAAATGCGGTAGCCTCCCGGAACTTGGCCTTGAATCTGGCGATAGAATACCAGGTTGGTATAAAGGTAGGTACCTTCTCCGTAGTCGGCCATGAGAATTCCGCCATCAAATGGCTCCTCGTTTGGATCCCCCATGCGCACAAAGGTTTCAAAGCGGTCATCCCACTGCATTGGGTAGTATAATCCTCTTTCCTGAATCCAGTTGGCCCAATCGTCCTCTGTAATATTATTTGGATAGTTGAAGAGCGGCGATTCAGGCTGAAGAACGGTAACAGGTGCATTTTCATCTGTTACCCTCCACCTGATGGATGGGTTTCCGATAGTCAGCGGGTATGGCGCGGTGTCTTCCGTCACCCAGCCATCGTTCGGCTTATGGTACTGAACCACCATATGCCCGCCATTTGCGACGTATTCTTTTAAACGTTCATTATTTGCTGTTAAGTCTTCACGTGACAGGTAGGCACGGATACCAACAACGATTGTATCGTATTGGCTTAAGTCTCCTGAAGCAAGATCGGTCTCAGTAAGCTTCGTCACATCAAGTCCTGCATTGGACAAGTAATCTGCCACTTTATCAAAACCGCTTTCAATGTAGCCGACCTTTAAGCCTTCTGGTGCCAGCAATTCAAAGGCGACCCCATTGACCTTGGCTGGATACAGGTAATAAAATGTTCCGATATGGTCATATTGAATTTCTTGAACTGTTGAATCAAAGGTCTTTCCATTTACGATTGCCTCGGCGGATAGTTTAAAGTCACCTTCCTGAATATCCGCAGGCGGGCTCAGTGTAAAGGTAACCTCTTTTTCCTCCAATGAAGATCCGAAGTTAACTTCAGCGTTTTTCGGGCTTACTGACCATCCTTCCGGAACATTTAAGGATACGGAAGCCTGTGCAGCTCCTTCACGGTAATTTTTCACTTTTACATTGACAGGCACTTCTTCCTGAACATCAGCGGTATTAATAACCAGATCTTCAGGGGAAAGGGTAAGGCCAACGTCCGGCAGAACGGCAATGGTGCCATTCAGTTCAGAGACAGTCACTGTCTTTGCACCGGCAGATTCATAGCTGACCTTTGCCTGTATGGCAGGGGTTTCGTATGCGTGATAATACGCTGCATCAGCTGGAACTTGGATCTTAAAAGTAACTTTAGCCGTTTTACCCGGTGCAAGGTCAGCGGCCTTGGACTTATTAGAAACCTTCCAGCCCTCAGGAGTGGTCAGTTCAACGTCAGCTTTCTTCAGCTTCTGACTGCCATTATTCGTTAAGGTGACAGTAACAGCCGTTTTCTGCCCTTTTGTCAGGATATTGGTCTCCGCCTGTGCATTAATCTCAAGGTCGGAGGATACCAGGCTTACATTCAGCAGCTGTTCTTTTTTCACTTCAAGCTTATGAAGAAGATCAGATTTCAGTTGGGAATCAAGCTTGGATTTCTCCGTTTTCTTTACTAACCGGTCTGCTTCTTTTAATGCTTGCTGCGTTTTGCTGAATACCTGGCTATGGCTAGGATAGCTGGAGATAATCCTATCCAGGCTTTTCTGGAATTTTGTAAAGTGCACCTGCAATGCTTTTTCTTTCTTAGGGAGCGTTTTAGCCCATTCGTTAAAATCATATGGGATACCGGCAAAAAGATCATGGCTGCCATTTGTTTCAACCGCACTATCCACTAATTCCAGATGCGTTTGTCTTGGCGCAACAGGGATGTCATTGCCCATTCCCTGGCTTTTGTGCATATAGCGTGATTCCTCGCCGATTTGCGGATAGGACATGCCGTAGACAGGATCAAACATGCCTATTTCAATCGATGTATCTGCTGTATCTTTACTATCTGCCGGCAAATAGAACTTTTTAGTCTGCCAGACGGATAATCCCTCTTTTAATTGTTCAGGAAAAATGTTAGGATCTGCTGCATCTTTGAAGGCTTCCTGGCTGAGAATGGTCATTGTGCGGTGGTGTCCGTGCTGGGTATCCGAGTCTCTGAAGGATGGCATGACAATATCCGGCTGGTAAGTACGAATGAAACGAATTAATCTTTCATAAGTAAGGTCCTTGCCCCAGTGGCTTAAAGTTTCATCCTTTGTTTTGGAAAAGCCGAAATCATAGATGGTATCAGAGGTTGTTTCACTTAAATGGTAGGCTTTAACACCGGTGATTTTCGCTGCTTCAATCATTTCGCGGGAGCGGATAATTCCAAGGCCGTTCCCGAGCTCCTGCCCGATTTCATTCTGGCCGCCCTCGCCGCGGTTGGCAATCAGGCTTGAGGTTTTAACACCAAGTCCTCTTGATAGGTAAGCAAGAAAGTCACTGCGCTCATCGTCAGGATGTGCCCCTGTATTCAAAAAGCTGACTGTAGTGTCCAGCGGTTTCACTGCACTCCATAGGTCGGGGTCATGCTCTTCTGACTGGGCACTTCCGCTGAGAGGCAGCAGGGAGAGAATTAACGCTAAGGACAAAAAATAAACAAAGATTTTTTTCAATTTGTGTAACCCCTTTCAAAATGGTTTAACAACGCTCCTCTTACACTCCTTTCATCATAGGTCTAAAGCAGGTTAGTTAAACATCCTAACTAACTACCAGCTACTACCCGCCTAATAAAACTCATAATAGGGGAAATCTGTTAATAATTCAATATTCTAAAAATTAATTATATTAAAATCCTCCTTTAGTCATAGAAACAATCACAATTATCATAAAATTAAAAATAATGGGTTGTAAACGATTACCAGGTAGGTTATATTGAGGTTAATTAGTAATATTTACTAACCAAATCAATTAAGGCCGTGATGTGATGAATTTTAATGGGACACCTATGCAAATGAAATCAATCAATAAAAAGAGAGTACTTCAATGGATTCAGGAAAATTCACCGACTTCAAGGGCCGAGATTGCTGCGAAGATTTCCATAAGCAAGCCGACTGTTTCTTTGCTGGTAGATGAATTGATAGGGGAAAAGTGGGTGTATGAAAAGGGAATAGGAGAATCTTCTTCACAAGGCGGAAGGAGACCGATACATCTTTATTTTAACGAAAAAGCGGCTTATGTAATCGGAACAGATATCGGCGGCACCAAAGTAAAGACAGTCGTTAGCGATCTCGGGGGCAACATCGTCCATTCCAGCAGTTTTTCAACCTGTCAATTTTTAGAATCAGGGCTTTTAAAACAAATCGCCAAAGAAGTCCATATTATGCTTGATGAATGCCAAATCCCATTGGATCAGGTACTGGGAATGGGAGCAGGGGTACCGGGGATTACACAAACATCCAGCGGAGTCGTGTTGGAAGCACCAAGCCTCAACTGGATTCGATACCCGTTCTTAGCGGAGGCAAGCAAATACTTCTCTTTCCCGGTTCATGTGGACAATGATGTGAATGTTGGAGCACTGGGGGAGCAATGGCTCGGAAACGCAAAAAATAAACAGAATGTTCTGTTTATGGCGGTCGGAACAGGCATTGGAAGCGGGATTATTATCAATAATCAGCTGTACCGCGGGTATTCAAATGCTGCTGGCGAGATGGGCTATATGGTGACGGATAAAACAGATATGAAAAAAGACTTTAAGCCAATCTTTCACCGCTACGGCTATTTGGAAAGCGTCGCTGGCGGAAAATCAATCGGAAAAAAACTGACGGAAGCCATTCAGCAGGATCCGGACCACCCTGCCTACTCTCAGGCAATAAAGGGAGAACTGCCGGGGGAAATGGCATTTGCCCTTGCGAAAAAAGGCGACACAATAGCCATTGCGGTCATTGAAGAAGCCATTGAACATCTGGCCTATGGAATCATTAATGCCGCGAGCTTATTGAATCCTGAAGTCATTATTTTAGGAGGTGGTGTTCTAAAATCATCTGATTACATTTTGCCTAAATTGGACAGGATCGTAAATCACTATCTTCCCAGTTCAGTGGAATTGAAGACTTCAAGATTAGGTGATAATGCGGGAGTCCTGGGTGCTGTTTCACTTTTTTTGCGGGAGCATGAAAGTATTATCAAATTTTCTTAATGAGGGGGATTTTTCAATGAAAAATAAGAAAAGGGCATCAATTTTAACCACTTTATCCATTTCGGCTGCACTAATGCTTTCAGCTTGCAGTTCTGAAAAGGGATCCAGCTCAAGCTCTGAGAATGAGCAGGGAGAGAAAGAGAATAAGCTGGAAGAAAAGGTAGTTATCTATTCACCGCATGGAAAGGATATTCTATCAAAGTTTGAACAGCAATTCGAGGAAAAATATCAGATTGATGTGGAATGGCTTGATATGGGATCACAGGAAATCCTGGACCGGATCCGCTCCGAGAAAAACAATCCACAGGCTGATGTCTGGTGGGGAGCACCATCTGTAAACTTCGATCAGGCAAAGGATGAAGGACTGTTAAAGCCATATGAGCCTTCCTATTCCGGAAGCCTGGCAGAAGGCTTCTATGATCCTGAGTGGCACTGGTCCGGAACAAGCCAAACACCGGAAGTCATTATGTATAACAGCAAAGAATTATCAGAAGATGAAGCGCCTAAAGACTGGGATGAGCTGCTGGATCCGAAATGGAAGGATGAAATCATCATCCGCTACCCGCTCGCATCCGGGACGATGAGAACGATTTTTTCAGCGATGATTTACCGCGACTATAAAGACTCAAACGATACAGCGGCCGGTTACGAATGGCTTGAAAAATTGGATGCCAACACGAAAGAATACGCAGCAAATCCTGAAATGATGTACAACAAGGTGGCCAAAGGAGAAGGAAAGCTATCTGTCTGGGCAATGCCTGACGTTGTCATGTTAAAAGAAAATAAAAATTATCCATTTGAATTCATCATTCCGGAAAGCGGAACACCAGTCCTGACAGAAGGAATTGCTGTTGTGAATGATGCTCCGCATCCGAAGGCGGCTGAAGCATTCTATGAATTTGTCAACACGCCTGAAGCGGCCAAAATCCTTGCAGATGAATTTTACCGCATTCCAACAAGGGATGACGTAGAAGGACTGCCTGAATGGATTACAGATACAGAGATTAAGAGCATGGATATCGACTGGAAGGTATTCCAGGAGAACAGCGACAGCTGGATGAAGTATTGGGATGAGAACATTAAGAGCGGAGAAAAAGAAATTAAAGAATAGGAAGTGTAATAGGTATGGCGTCCATAAACATAGATAATGTCCAAAAAGCCTTTGGAAAGGTTATTGCAGTCGATCATTTAAATCTGGATATAAAGGATGGGGAATTCTTTACCTTCCTTGGACCAAGTGGATGCGGCAAGACCACCACACTTCGGATGATTGCTGGATTCTATTATCCTACTAAAGGTGTTGTCCGTTTCGGCGATAAGGATATGACGCGTGTACCTCCTGAAAAGAGAAATACGGGCATGGTTTTCCAAAACTATGCCCTTTTTCCTCACATGACGGTGTTTGAGAATGTCGCTTTTGGATTAAGGGTTAGAAAACTTGGCTCCAAGGAGCTCAATATAAAAGTCAAGGATGTATTGCAAAAAGTGAGGCTTGAGCAATACGCCGATCGTCAGGTGAGCCAGTTAAGCGGAGGTCAGCAGCAGCGTGTCGCGCTGGCAAGGGCATTGGTGATTGAACCGGAGATTTTGCTCCTGGATGAGCCACTCAGCAACCTGGATGCCAAGCTGCGAGATGAAATGAGAAACGAAATACTGAGATTGCAAAAAGATTATAATATCACCACCATTTATGTTACCCATGACCAGGCAGAAGCTCTATCCATGAGCGATCGGATTGCGGTATTTAACTTTGGGGTCTGCCACCAGGTGGGAACACCCTCTGAAATCTATAATGAACCAGCCAATGATTTCGTAGCGGGGTTTATCGGAGAAATCAATCTGCTGCCTGTGAAGATCAGCAGGATAGAAGATGAAAACATTCTTGTACAAGTGAAGAACGGTGAAAGTGCAAGTGAGCTTTCCGTACGAAATGCCCCATTTAATTATAATCAGGAAAACAAAGGGAACCTGGCATTATCCATTCGTCCTGAATCTATTAAAATACTGGAAAAAGAGCCGGAGGGGAAAAATACCTTCAAAGGAATGGTGGAGGAAGTCCATTTCTTTGGCTCCCTCATCAATGTTGTGGTCAGGGCTGCTGGCCTTAAGCTCCAGGTGAATGCCCTGAATAGCGGCTTATCCAGAAACCTGCAGGCGGGTGCTGAGATTTGGGTGGAATTGCCTGAAGAGCAGATGCGGATCATTCCTGTGGTGACTGGTGATGCATCATGATTAAGAATCGGGATACAAGGCTGACTCTGCTCCTCCTTATTCCGGTCCTGCTGGTTCTCATAGCTTATGTTCTATACCCCTCTTTACGGACCATAATGGAGAGTCTTCAAAAAGAAGGCAGCATGACATTCGGGAATTACAGTGACTTCTTTACCCAGGAATCCAAGACCAATCTGGAAGCTCTGTGGAATTCTGTATATATTTCGGTATTAAGTGTCCTGGTCAGTGCGCTGATTGGCATCCCGCTGGCATTCATTTTCAACCGGTATGATTTTCCGGGCAGAGGCTTCTTTGCATCGGCTGCCATCATGCCGATTGTCCTCCCATCACTGGTAGGGGTAATGGCGTTCATGTTCCTGTATGGGGAAACCGGGTTGATTCCCAATGCCATTAAAGACCTATTCGGGCTGGATGAAGTGCCATTCAAAATAGGCGGTATTTCAGGCATTTTGATTGTCCACGCATATACTATGTATGTGTATTTTTATATGACCGTTTCATCAGCCATTAATAAAATTGATCCATCTCTTGAAGAAGCTGCATACAATCTGGGGGCCAACCGTTTTAAAGTATTCTGGAAGGTAACCTTTCCATTATTAACACCAGCTATTGTAGCCGCGTCATTATTGGTGTTTATGATATCGATGGCTTCCTTCAGTGCGCCGTTTCTGCTGGCAGGCGGTTTCAGGGTGCTGAGTCTGCAGATTTATTTTTCGAAAATTAATGGCGATATGGAAGTGGCCGCCACACAATCGGTGATTTTATCGGTTGTATCGATCAGCTTCCTGCTGTTTATGCGCTGGTATCAAAACCGCAAGGATTACCGGATGGCATCTAAAGGGATTGGGGCCCATCGCAGTGAAGTCAATAATCCTGTTTTGAAGTGGATACTGGTCTTTACAGGAATCGTGGGAGTCATCATTCTGCTTCTTCCGCATTTCACGATTCTCCTTCTATCGCTCGTACCGGACGGAACCTGGACGTGGCAGACCTATCCATCGGTATTTAATTTTGAAAATTATCGTTTATTGTTCCAGGATCCGAACATATTCAAGCCATTGAAAAATAGCCTGCTCCTGTCAGTTATCGCTACAGCAGGAAATCTGGTCTTTGGAGTATTGGCATCCTATGTACTCGTTAAACGGAAATTTGTCGGAAAAAGCTTTGTGGATATTTTAGTTATGATTCCATGGGCTTTGCCGGCTACCGTTATCGGGATGAATTTGATTTTTGCTTTTAATGAGCCAACCATCTTCTCATTTGGCAACATTCTCGTCGGCACATTCTGGATTTTGCCTCTGGCCTATTTTATCCGCCATATTCCATTAGTCGTCAGATCCACCAATGCTGTATTGGAGCAATTGGATGATTCTATAGAAGAAGCCTCAAGAAGCCTTGGGGCAAAGTGGTTTTATACGTTCAGAAAAGTAATCCTTCCGATTATTATGCCAGGGGTTTTATCAGGGACATTACTGGCATTTGTGGAGTCAGTCGGTGAATTTCCGACTTCGGTATTGCTGTATACCCTTTCAAACCGCCCTATTTCCATCGAGATTATGAATCAGCTGAGAATGTTCAATATGGGCCAGGCGGCAGCTTACGGGATGATTCAGATTACTTTAATCGCACTGGTTCTGTTCATATCAAACAAGTTTTTTGGAGTTAAGGCTGAAAAATCATTGTCTTAAAAAGGAGTTGAAAAGATGAGCAAATTAGAAGAGTTTATTAAAAATGAAGGCCATGCCTTTCCCGGCAAAACCTATGCAGAAGAACTGCTGATGCCTGTTTTTAATGACCAGCGGGACTATCTGTTCCATGTCATGTTCGATATTCATCGGGCACATGTGATCATGCTGGCGGAAAAAGGGATTATCCCAGAAGGAGAAGCAAAGACCATGCTCGAAGGCATTAATAAAGTGGCCATGTCAGACACCCGTTCCTTATCCTATCAGCCTCAATTTGAAGATCTCTTCTTTATGATGGAAGCAAAAATTGGAGAAGAAATCGGTGATGAACTGGCTGGGAAAATCCATATTGCCCGGAGCCGGAATGATATGGGGATTGCGATGTACAGGCTGGTCCTAAGAGAGCATCTGCTGCAGCTCCTTGGAAGTGCTTATCAGCTTAGTGAGGCATTGCTGGAGCAGGCTGAAGAGCATAAAGAGACCTATATGACCGGCTATACCCATACACAGCCGGCCCAGCCGACCACTTTAGGTCATTATCTGCTGGCTGTTTATGATGTCCTTCAAAGGGATATCAAACGGCTATGGGCTGCCTATAAAACTGTTAACAAATCCTCGCTCGGCGCAGCCGCCCTTACGACGACAGGCTTCCCAATCTGCAGGGACCGCACCCGTGACTTATTGGGATTTGAAGGAATTATTGAAAACTCCTATGACTCGATTGCGGGAGCAGATTACCTGCTGGAGACCTCATCGGCTCTGATGACTTGTATGGTGAATACCGGCCGGTGGATACAGGATTTCCTTCAGCATGTAACAAGAGAGTTTGGCACCTTCCAGGTGGCGGATCCTTACGTGCAGGTAAGCAGCATTATGCCTCAAAAACGGAACCCGGTTTCGATTGAGCACTCCAGGTCCATTGCCAGTAGCGCCTACGGTGAAGCATATGCAGCCATGAACATGGTTCATAATACGCCCTTTGGGGATATCGTTGATACAGAGGATGATCTGCAGCCTCATCTGTATCGAGCTTTTACAAATGCCAATCGGGTATTAAAGCTGATGTACGCCGTGATTGCCACTTTAAAAGTCAATAAAGACCATGCAAAAGAGATGGCCAAAAAGTCGTGCATCACGATCACCGAACTGGCCGACACCCTGGCAAGAGACTATAGCATCCCATTTCGGAAGGCCCACTCCATTGCCAGTTATATTTCGAAACAAACGGTGAAAGACCAGAAAGAGCTATGCGACTGGAAAGTGGAGGATGTAAATGAAGTCATCCGGGGATATGTTCCTGTTTCTCTGTCAGAGGAAGAGTGGAAGAAAATCATTTCTCCGGAATACTTTGTACAGATCCGCAGCCTACAGGGAGGACCGAATCCGGATGAGGTCTCGAGAATGATCAAGGATCGAAATGAAATCCTCACAGGAGATCTGCTCAGCTATGAGGGGACTGTGAGAGGGCTTAAGGAGAAGCGGGAGAAATTGATAAATTTTAAGTTTTAATTTGAACGCGAACCTCGCTGGACATATGCGGGGTTCGCTTTTTCTATTTATCTTTTATTTCTTGAAAAATATAATATGATAAGAATTAGAGGAGGTGAGTGAGATTAAAAAAAGTTTACTGGCAGTACTCAGCTTAGGATTAATATTCGGTGTTATTTATTTTTTGGCTTCACGTGCCGCAGGACCTGTAAAGCCTGTTATCCCTGATGTTTCCCTTGAAAAGGGCATCTGCGAAAGAGTATCAGAACAATTTGGTGAAGACTGCCAGGGAATTCTTATGTTTGACCCCCATTCACGCTTGGTTTTTGCAGAAACCAATTCGGGAATTATCCCTGTCCTGACTAATCAGGAATTTACAGAATTTAAGAAGTTCATATATCCCATGATGGATTTCCAGGGGTTCAGCGAGGAAAAAGGAGATAGGGGAGCCATCGACTGGCGGGCAGATAATAAGTCTGAGAAGGATTTTGCCATCATATATGGATTTGCTGAGGATGATGCGAAGACGATCGTGATTAACAGTGAAGGCAATATCCAGCCATCCCGCTTTTTTGTTCGGGATAACTTGTGGGTTTGGTATGCTGTTTTCGAGAAAGACGAAATTAAATTGCCGGTTGAGGTCACAGTTTATGATGCAGAAGGCCACATTATTAAGGGAAATGAATAAGCATATCCTCCACTTCCTATTCAATCAGGAAGTTTTTTTTATTCCCTCTGATCATCTATGAGTCCAACCCTTGCAAAAACCCCTTTACAGAATTCGGACTTCAATTTGTGTAATACAGGAGTATAATACGTAGTAAGCAGACAATTCGATGAATTTAGAGTCTGGCATTTTGCAAACTTACTAATTTAGAATCAGTTAAAGGAGGGAGCGCTCCCGATGATTCTTGACCAGCGCTGCATGACGATTTTGACGAAAATGGTCCATGCGCCTACACATGTTTCTCCGCAGGAGCTTATGGAAGAATTACAAATTTCCAAGCGGACCGTTTATTATGATGTTGAAAAAATTAATAGCTGGCTGAAAGACCAGGGGTTAGATGAGCTGAAATATGTCCGTGCTGCTGGATTTTATCTCGATGAAGAAGAAAAGCAGCAGATTAAACAGAGGTTACATTCGTTTGATAAAGCTGCCAGTTATGAGTTTTCACGAAAAGAAAGAATGGCCTGGACTGCCATCCTCATCCTGACCCGCGAGAAAACCATTTATCTGCAGGATTTGATGGATAAGCTGGGTGTCAGCAGGAGTACGCTTCTGGCAGACATTAAGGAATTAAAAAAGCAGCTTAACCAGTTTCGGGTTCAGTTGAATTTCCATAAACCTTCGGGCTACTATATTGCCGGTGAGGAGCAGGATAAGCGGAAAATGCTGATTTACTGCCTATCACAGGTTTTAACCAACCGCGGCTGGAATGATTTAATATCCGAAGTTCAGTTAACCATCCAGGACGCGCCTGGACTGTCACCTGAAATGTTTCAGCGTACTGATTTAGAAGCAATCTATGAGATTCTGAACGAAAGTGAATCCTATTCTGGTGTTCATTACACAGATGAAGTAATGGAGACGCTAAGTGCCCATATATTTATGCTCATCAAAAGGTTTAACCAGGAAAAATACATCAAGATGGATCCTGTTGAAAAACAGGTCATTAAAGAAACAAAAGAGTACACCGCTGCTCGATTTATTTGCCGGAAAATTGAAAGCGGTTTCCAGCTTGAGGTTCCCGATGATGAAGCCTGCTATCTTACAACCTACCTGTTAGGTGCGAAAATAAGCGACTATGATACACATGAGCTGGAAAACCAGGATCTTGATATCCTCAAATCAATGGCGGTAAGAATGGTCGATGATTTTCAAAAATATGCGTGCGTATTTTTTCAAAATCGGAAGGAGCTTGAACGGAATTTATTGATTCATTTAAAGCCGGCTTATTTCCGAATCAAATATGGGATAGAACTGGAGAACCCATTATCCAAATCTGTACAGGAGTCTTATCAGGATCTGTTTATTCTAACCAAAAAAGTGGTTCATCATTTTGAATACGTGCTTGGCAAAAAAGTATCTGATGATGAAGCGGCCTATATTGCGATGCACTTTGGAGGCTGGATTGATAAAGAAGGCGTCAGGGTGGAAGCCCGCAAAAAAGCGGCTGTGGTGTGTGCCAGCGGAATAGGCACGTCCCGAATCCTTCAGAAACAAATTGAAGATCTCATGCCGTTTGTAGATGTGGCGAATGTATACACCGTCCGTGAATATGAGAAAGCGTCCCTGGCTGATTTGGATTTTGTCATTTCGACCACGCCAGTATCC
The DNA here is from genome assembly GCF_004366035.1 of Cytobacillus oceanisediminis. Lineage (GTDB taxonomy): Bacteria > Bacillota > Bacilli > Bacillales > Cytobacillaceae > Cytobacillus > Cytobacillus oceanisediminis_C. The sequence goes on along the minus strand of NZ_SOEE01000005.1, from coordinate 79,822 downwards.
CGGAAAAACGTACCTGTGTTTATTGTAAATCCGATTCTTAACCCGTCAGAGAAGGAATCTCTTCTTAAGCAGGTTCAGGCATCAGAAAAAAGGCCGAAATCAGAAAACATAGACGCATTGATGGACATTATCCGGAAGCATGCAGATATAAAAGACGAAAGCATGTTGGTCCAGGAACTGAAAGCCTACTATCAATCAAATAAAGATGCAAAAAGTGAGGTGGATCAAAAGCCAATGTTAAATGAAGTTCTAACCGCCGATAAAATTCAATTTGCAGATTCGGCTGCAAGCTGGCAGGAAGCACTGCAAATGGCGTCACAGCCGCTGTTGGCCGATCAGTCCATCAGCCAGCATTACATTGATGCCATGATTGAAAACGTGAATGAAATGGGACCATATATCGTGATCGCACCTGGAATTGCCCTTCCTCATGCCCGCCCTGAAGCTGGCGTGAACAAGCTGGGAATGAGCTTTCTGCAATTAAAGGAAAGCTGTGCTTTTTCGGAAAAGCCGGAGCATCAGGTAAGATTATTCTTTGTGCTCGCAGCCATTGATAATGAGACACATTTAAAAGCATTATCCCAGCTGTCTAAAATGCTGTCTGACAGTGATAACCTAGAAAAGCTCCAGAATGCTGATACAGAAGCTGACGTATTAGAAATTATTAATCAATATTCACAAGACTAAGGAGGAAATTAAAATGAAAAAAATTCTAGTAGTATGCGGCAACGGACTTGGAAGCAGCTTTATCGTAGAAATGAACGTGAAAACAGTTTTAAGCCAACTGGGAGTGGAAGCAGATGTTTCACATACTGATTTAACAACGGCTAAATCTGAAAAAGCGGATATCTACCTGGGGTCTAAAGACCTGATTTCCACTTTGGATGACGGAACAAGAACGATCATTGGTTTGACAAACATCCTTGATCAGAACGAGCTAAAAGCAGCATTGGAATCCCATTTATCATAATAGAGAAAAAAAGAGCAGGCGATAGACTCGCCCGCTGAAAAATAAAAAGAACAAATACAGTATAACCTGAAAACCAGTTAGATGAAAGATAGATACAGAGGATTAAAAAAGGAGGGGTAAACATGTTTGATTTCATCATGAATGATATATTGGGCACGCCCGCCATCCTGGTTGGATTATTCGCCTTGTTTGGCTTGCTTCTGCAGAAGAAAGGAATTGCCGATGTCATATCAGGTACGCTTAAAACGATCATGGGCTTTCTCATCCTTAATGGAGGAGCAAGCATTTTAATAGGCTCACTTGATATTTTCGGGAAAATGTTTGAAAAGGCTTTTCATATCCAGGGGGTTATTCCGAACAACGAGGCCATCGTAGCGATTGCCCAGCAGACATTTGGGAAAGAAACGGCGATGATCATGCTTTTCGGGATGGTCATGAACATTATAATTGCCCGTTTTACACCGTTTAAATATATTTTCCTTACCGGCCATCATACTTTATTCATGGCCTGCCTGATCTCAGCTGTATTTGCAACCGGCGGAGTGACAGGGCTTCCGCTGATCATTATCGGGTCTATTATTCTAGGATTATTAATGGTATTCATGCCTGCGCTTGTCCAGCCATATGTGCGCGAAATCACTGGCAATGACAGCATCGCTGTGGGTCACTTTGGATCTTTCGGCTACTTTGTTTCCGGCTTTATTGGAAAGCGTGTAGGGGATAAATCCAAATCAACAGAGGATATCAAAGTGCCTAAATCACTTGGGTTCCTGCGCGATACATCTGTTGCGATGTCTTTGACAATGACGATTCTCTTCCTGGTTGTGGCGCCAATTGCCGGAAAAGGCTATGTAGAATCTGAATTGAGCGGCGGAGTTAACTTCCTTGTATTCTCGCTCATGCAGGCCATTACGTTTGCAGCTGGTGTATATGTGGTCCTTGCCGGTGTACGGATGCTGATTGCGGAAATCGTGCCAGCTTTTAAAGGGATCGCTGATAAAGTGGTAAAAGATGCGAAGCCTGCCCTTGATTGTCCGGCAGTGTTCCCTTTTGCTCCAAATGCAGTTATTATCGGATTCCTATTCAGCTTTGTAGCTGGTTTGCTTTCCATGTTCCTTCTTCCATTATTCGGCCTGAAAATAATTGTGCCGGGTCTGATTCCGCACTTCTTCACAGGTGCAGCGGCAGGGGTATTCGGAAATGCGACTGGGGGCAGACGAGGAGCGATGATCGGTTCATTTGCAAACGGTCTATTAATCTCATTCCTTCCGGCTTTATTGCTTCCGGTTCTGGGATCACTAGGGTTTGAAGGAACTACTTTTGGAGACTCGGACTTCGGGGTAGTGGGGATTTTATTGAGCTTTTTGATTAAATTGTTTTCTTAAAATGCTTTATCAAAAAGGATTTCACTTTCGGGTGGAATCCTTTTTTTTTATTTGTCGGTCGAAATTATTTGGTAAGATGAATCATTTTGTGAAAATTCAAAAATATATTCATAACCTATTGATATATTTGGAAAATTGATTAATAATAATAAAAGGTAAAGAAAGCGCTTAACTAAAATGCATTTAAACTAAAATGCATTTTAATATTAGAAGCAGGCTAAAAACTATTATCTGAGACACAAATGAAATCAGCTAAGATTGAACAAGGAGAGAGAACATGAAAGTAACCATATATGACGTTGCAAAAGAAGCGAATGTCTCAATTGCTACCGTTTCTAAAGTTATTAATAATACCGGAAGAATTGGAGAAAAAACAAAAAGAAAAGTACTAGAGGTCATGAAACAGCTGGATTATCAGCCCAATATGATGGCTTCTGCATTAATGGGAAAGCAGACAAAGACAATCGGCCTCCTGATTCCGGATCTTGCTAATCCATTTTTCTCCGAACTTGCACGAAGCATAGAGGATCGTGCACATGAATTTGGCTACAACCTTGTTATTTGCAGTACTGATTACCAAACAGAAAAGGAAAACAAATATCTTGCTCTTTTAAAAAGAAAAAGTGTGGATGGCTTCATTTTAGCATCTGGATTTGAAGATTTAAATAAAGTGGAAGAATTGGTAAAAGAAGATGTTCCTGTAGCGATAGTAGCACGTGATCTTCCAATGTTTTCAATAAATACGGTTGCATTAGATGATTTCATGGGCGGTTACTTGGCTGCTTCCCATTTAATAGAACTTGGCCATCAAAACATAGGTGTGATTGCCAGGGATGTCTGGAGCAACAGGGAGAGGCTGCGGGGATTCAAGCAGGCTTTAGAAGAGAGTAACTTAGAGTTTACCCGGGAATTTGAATATATTAATGGGATTAGTCATGTTGAACCTGGAAAATTTATGACAGCTAAATATCTTAAAGGCAAGAATCCGCCAACAGCTATTTTTGCATGCAACGATTTATTGGCAATCGGAGCAATCCAGGCTGTTAAAGAACAGGGGATGAGAGTGCCCGATGATATTTCAGTTGTGGGTTTCGATAATACTCTTATTGCTACAATTGTAGAGCCTCCATTGACTACGGTTGCCCAGCCAATTCAGCATATGGGAAGAGAAGTGCTGGATTTGATCATTTCGATGATTAAAGGAGAAAAAAAAGAAAAAATGCGTTTGACATTACTGCCTTCTCTAGTCACCCGAAATTCCACAGCAAAAAATAGGAATAAGGACCTGAAAGAAAAATTAGAAAATTTATAAAAGTTATTGATTTTTTATAATATTATGAATAAAATAATATCAACACCGATTTGATAAAGCGCTTAACTAAATCCTCTTTTAATTAGGAGGGTGAATTAAAAACATTGGTCCAGAACGCCAGAGGATTAAAGGGCCTTTAAAACAATTTTTCAATTTTAAAAGGCCTTCCAGTTTGTAAAAGATTATTTTTTTCAATAAAAGTAAGCGCTTTAACAAAATACTCCTAAGTAATGATTAAATGGAAGATTTTCCACTTGATTTTATTTTTGTAAAAAAAGGTAAGCGCTTACTGTACTGAAGGAGGAGAATGCAATGAAAGCACTTCTAAAAACAGCGCCAGGGGTTGGAAATATTGACCTTTTAGACATTGATGAACCCGCTATGGGTCCGAATGAAGTGAAAATTGAAGTGAAGTATACGGGGATTTGCGGAACGGATTTACATATTTACCACGAGACCTTTAAAAGTTATCCGCCTGTCATTATAGGTCATGAATTCTCCGGAATTGTAGCGGATACAGGAGAAAATATTTCAAAGGTGAAATCGGGGGAACGGGTAGCGGTACTTGGGTCAACTGCCATTACATGCGGCACCTGTCATTACTGCGAAACAGGATATTACATGTTTTGTTCAGATCGCCGGGGAATGGGGCATGGAGTGGATGGCAGCTTTACGCAATATGCTGTAGTCCGGGAAGATATGATTTATAAGATTCCTGACAATGTAAGTCTTGAGGAGGCGGCATTATCCGAACCTCTCGCTTGTGCGGTTCAGGCCATTGAGGAGCTGACAAATATCCAAGTTGGCGATACCGTTTTATTATCCGGGCCAGGTCCTATTGGCCTCATCTGTTTGTCCTTGCTGGCTGTAAAAGGCTGTAAAGTCATTGTGGCAGGAACATCTGCAGATAAAATGAGGTTGGAAATCGCCAAAAAACTCGGAGCGGATGTTGTCGTTGATGTTACAGCTGAAGACTTGCAAACCATTGTGCTGAGTGAAACGAATGGTATGGGTGCTGATGTAACGGTAGAATGTGCAGGTGCTGCCCCATCAATCAATAGCTGCCTTCAAGCTTTAAAAAAACGGGGCAAGCATATTCAAGTTGGCATAGCAGGCAAAGAAATCACAATGGATTTTGATATTATTTTGTACAAACAAATACAGCTATTTGGTTCTCTTGCACATTCCATGAAAACGTGGAATCGAGTCATGCAGGTATTAGAACAAAGGAAAGTAAACCTTCAGCCAATCATTACCCATAAGCTTCCGCTGACACAATGGAAAGAAGCGTTTGATCTATGCGAACAAAAGCAATGCGGAAAGGTGCTTTTAAGCCATTCCTCATAAAGTTCATTTAAATGCCATTTATATATTCCGAAAGGAGGAAGCCAGATGCCAAAGACAAAATTAGCAGCTAGTGAGAAAGAAAGTGTTCTTGTTCCGGAGACAATGAAGTCTGCCTATTTGCAAAGACCTTTGGAAGTTAGTGTTGAAGAAGAAAGAGTCCCTAATGTTACTGGAAAAGAAGTACTGGTCAAGTTAATGGCCGTTGGGGTATGCGGTTCGGATATTCATTATTTTGCTCATGGCCGCATTGGCAAAAGATATGTTCAGTACCCGCATGTACAGGGACATGAGTGTGCAGGAATCGTTGTGTCTATAGGTGAAAAAGTAACAAAATTTAAGGTTGGAGATCGTGTAGCTGTGGAACCGGGTGTTGCTTGCATGAACTGTGAATGGTGTAAGGAGGGAAGGTATAACCTATGTCCCGACGTGCAGTTTTTATCTACACCGCCGGTAAAAGGAGCTTTCGTTCAATATTTAAGACACCCGGAGGATTTTCTATTTCCAATTCCCGATTCTTTATCTTACGAACATGCAACTCTTGCAGAGCCATTATCCGTATCGATCCATGCCGTAAAACGCGGGGGCTTAACTCCGGGTTCCACCGTAGCCATTACAGGTATGGGACCTGTTGGTTTAATGACCGTGATAGCGGCAAAAGCATTTGGTGCAAAAGAGATCATTGTCAGTGATATCGAGCCATTAAGGCTGGAAACAGCCAGAAAATTTGGCGCTACAAAGATATTTAACGCTGCAAATGAAGATCTGAATGCTGCCATTGAAGAGATAACCTCGGGCTTAGGCGTTGATATGATTATAGAAACCTCTGGAAACGCTAAAGTATTGCAATCATCAATTGAATCCGCGAAAAGAGGCGGCTCCGTTGTTGTTATCGGATTTCCGGCAATTGAAGAGGTGCCTCTCAACATCACATTAATGCTTCAAAAAGAAATAGATCTTTTTTCTGTCTATCGTTATACGAATACCTACCCCTTAGCCATCAGTCTGCTAGATACGATCGGCAGCAAGATAAAACCCATCATCACAGATAAATATCCGCTGGAAGATATCCAGGAAGCAATGAACCAGGCTCATACTAATCGAAGCGGCAGTTTAAAAGTCATGGTATATCCCAATCATTTACAAGATTAATAGAAGAAGGATTTTAGAAATTGGAGTTATTTTTGAGGAGTCTATCTTCAAAAGGCTCTAAAAATAAAAAAGGGGGATTTAAAATGAAAAAAGCATTGAAAGCGGCTTCACTGGCAACGATCTTATCTTTAGCTTTAGCAGGGTGCGGAGGGGGATCATCAGAAAAGAAAACTGCTAGTGCAGATGCAACAGAAGGAAAGCAAACTGTACTGGAATTAAGTATTCCTGAGCCAGAGGGAGCAAAATTTGATGTAGCAGCAAAAGCCTTTAAAGAGGAGCTTGAAAACTTAACAGACGATCAAATGACAGTAAAAATACATTATAATAATGCACTTGGCGGAGAAAGAGAAGTGTTTGAATTAATGGGAATGGGTTCTCTGGATATGGCTATTCAATCTGCGGGTCCCATGGGAAACTGGGTTCCGGAATTTAATATGTTCGATCTGCCTTTCCTATTCGATAATCGAGAGCATGCACATGCAGTATTAGATGGAGAAATTGGAGATGAGCTGGCTCAAAAGTTTGAAGAGCAGACAAATGTTAAGGTGCTTGGCTGGGTGGAAAATGGTTTTGTGGCAACATCTTCAAATAAAGCCATTAACAGTGTTGAAGATGTAAAAGGGCTGAAGGTGCGTGTTCAGGAAAATGAGCTGCAAATTGATGCATGGAAGGCTTATGGTGCAGATGCAACACCGATGGCATGGACTGAGGTATTTACAGGGCTGCAGCAGGGAGTCATTGACGGTCATTCGAACTCTTTAGCAACCATTCAAACATCAAAGATTTTTGAGGTGCAAACCCATGTTGCCCTTTTGGAAGACAGGTATGCACCTGGCCCAATTTCTATAAGCAAGACTACTTTTGATGGTCTTACTCCTGATCAGCAGGATGCGGTACTAAAAGCTGCTGCACATGCAGAACCAATTGGAAGACAAGCAAATGAAGATAAAATAAATGAAGCAGCCAAATTCCTTAAAGATCAGGGATTGGAGCTGACAGAGCCGGATAAAGAATCCTTTAAAGCGAAAACCGATGGTGTCTATGAAAAGTGGGCACCAAAAATTGGGGAAGAAATCATTGAAAAAGTAAAAAATCTGGATTATTAGGCTGCTGAGAGGGCAATGATGAATTGAATTATTTGTTGCCCTCTTCATTTAAGGAGTTGATTAGATGAAGAGCATTCCCGGATTGTATATTCGAACCATTGATATGCTGAACAAGTTTTTTGGCTATGCTTTGGCTTTTATCATGGCATTTATGACTATTATTATCTTTTGGCAGGTTATCGCACGTTACGTAGTGGGCTCTTCCTTGGCCTGGTCAGAGGAGCTTTCAAGGTTTTTAATGATATTTATGATTATGATCGGCGCCTCGCTTGCGCTTAGGGAGAACCAGCTTATATCCGTTGAAGTCTTACCGGAAATGTTAAGGGGACGAGTCAAGAAATGGCTGACAGTTATAGTCCATTTCATTTCCATCTTTTTTTATACAGTAATTATCATGTTTGGATGGAAGGTAGCGCAAAGCTTTGGCAATCAAATTGCTCCTGGTACAGGGATATCAATGTTCTTTATCTACCTTTCTTTGCCGCTGGGAGGCGTATTGCTTCTATTGAACTCCATCACATGTATTTTGGAAGAGTTCATAGAAAGAAAGGAGTGAAATGATGCTGCCTGTTTTCTTTATATCTCTATTCATCTTTATCTTTCTAAGTGTGCCGATCGCCTTCTCATTGGGGTTATCTACGGCATTAGGGGTTTGGATGCATGATACTTTGCCATTGGAAATAATTCCGCAGAGAATATTTGTCTCAATGAACTCGTTTCCATTAATGGCCATCCCGTTTTTTATTCTTGCCGGAAATTTGATGGGCGCAGGAAGCATGTCGAAGAGACTGGTTAATTTCGCAAGTGCTCTGGTGGGTCACTTTACTGGCGGATTAGCGATGGTGGCGATCGTTACATCAATGTTTTTTGCAGCTATTTCAGGATCAGGTGCCGCCACAACAGCAGCCATTGGTTCTATTCTCATCCCGGCTATGGTGGCAAGAGGTTACAAAATTGAGTATGCTGCGGCCAATCAGGCGGTGGCAGGTGCTTTAGGGATTATTATTCCGCCAAGTATTGCCATGATATTATATGGTGTCGCTGCGGAAGTTTCTATTGGGGACCTTTTTATTGCGGGGATCCTTCCGGGCTTATTAATTACTTTTTCGCTTCTGATCAGTGCATATATCATCGCAAACCGTCGCGGTTATGTTGGAGAGGAGAAGAAAAGCTTCCCTGATGTCCTCGTGTCGTTTAAGAAATCGTTTCTTGCACTTCTAATGCCTATTATTGTGCTGGGAGGCATCTATTCAGGGGTATTTACTCCGACAGAAGCATCAGTTATTGCAGTTGTTTACTCTTTTGTTGTCGGTTTCTTTATTTATCGGGATATTACTATTCAGCAGCTTGCTGATACCTTAAAGAAATCAGCCATCAGCAGCTCAATTATCATGATAGTAATTGGAACTGCCGGCTTGTTTGGCTTTTTCATCGAGATGAATGGTGTTCCGGGAATGATATACAGCTCAATATCAGATGTAGTTACAAATAAATATATTTTCCTTATTATTGTAAACATCATTTTGTTTGTAGCAGGCATGTTCTTAGAAGGGGGAGCTGCAATCCTTATTTTTGTTCCTCTATTATTGGGTACTGCAGTCAATTTGGGAATAGATCCTGTTCATTTTGGAGTAATCATGGTTTGTAATTTAGCGATTGGATTGGTAACCCCGCCTGTAGGGATTGATTTATTTGTTGTATCCCAGCTTACAAAACTTTCAATTGTAAGGATTGGAAAAGCAGTAATCCCATTAATAATTATCTTGATTATCGATGTGCTTGTTATTTCATTTTTTCCGCCGCTTTCTACCTGGCTGCCATCACTAATAAAATAGGCAAATGCGGTTTTTAAGAGACATGAAACAAAGATGGGCACAAAAAACTAAGTTCTTAATAACAAGATAAGTTTCCTTATCTTGTTCATTTTTCACCACTTGGTAAAGCGCTTAACTAAATTAGAACAAAACCTTAAGGAGGATATAAATGAGTACCCCATTAAACGAAGAAAAATTAAGTTATTTAATTGAGAAGTCATCTAAAGCAAGACATCTAATTATTCAGACGGTGCATCATGCAGGAGCAGGGCATATAGGAGGGCCAATGTCTGCTTCAGATGTCCTCGTAAATTTGTATTTTAATGAAATGAATGTAAATCCGGAAAACCCTGCAGATGAACAGAGAGATCGATTTGTCCTATCAAAGGGGCATTCTGCTATTGGACTCTATGCAGTTTTAGCACTTAGAGGATATTTTCCGATAGAGGAATTGCAAACGTTCGATTCATTAAATTCCCGCTTGCAGGCTCATCCGGATATGAATACCCTTCCAGGTCTGGACATGTCAACAGGCTCGCTTGGCCAAGGGATTTCTGCAGCTGTCGGAATGGCCCTGGGTGCAAAACTTCAGAATAAAGAATTCCGCACATATTGCATGATTGGTGATGGTGAATCACAGGAAGGCCAGGTTTGGGAGGCTGCAGATATTGCTTCTAAATATAAATTGGATAATCTGGTCGTTATTCTCGACTTTAATAAGCTTCAGCAGTTTGGGTGGCAAGGTAAAGGAGCTTCGAGAGCAACTCCGATTAATGAGCCAAAGCAGCGTTGGGAAGCTTTTGGCTGGCATGTTATTGAGATAGATGGCCATAACCATCAAGAGATTAGTAAAGCTTTAAGTCATGCCAGAGAGGTAACAGGAAAACCGGTTATGATTATCTCCAACACGGTTAAAGGCAAGGGTGTTTCGTTTATGGAAGGAGATTATTTATGGCATTCAAGAATTCCGACAGCTGAAGAGTTAAGCAGCGCATCAGAAGAACTGGAAATGGGGGTTCAAAAATGAAAAGCTTACTTTCTAAAGATCAAGTTTCAATGAGGGACGTTTTTGGAGAAACACTGCTTAAATTATCTCTGGAGTCCGATAAGGTTTATGCGATTGATGGAGATCTGGCTAACTCAACCAAAATAGATGCTGTTGCAAAAGGGAATCCTTCTAGATTTCTGCAAATGGGCATTGCTGAACAGAATATGATGAGTGTGGCTGCTGGACTTGCTGCAACTGGTTTACAGCCATGGGCTGCTACCTTTGCTGCATTTCTGTCTAAACGTGCCATTGATCAAATTCAGGTACAAATTGCTCAGCCAAAATTAGACGTAAAAATGATAGGGGCTTACAGCGGATTGCTGACAGGGGTAACAGGAAAAACTCATCAATCCCTGGAGGATATCGCAATTTTTCGTTCATTAGCTAATATGGTTGTTCTGGCACCTGCAGACAGCACTGAAGTAGGAAGAATGATGGAGTTTGCCCATAAATACGAAGGACCTGTATATATGCGCCTTGCGCGTGATCCCTATCCAATCATTTTTAATGAAGATTACCACTTTGAATTTGGTAAAGCGGTGCATTTAAAAGAAGGAACAGATATTACCATCATATCTACAGGAACACAAACCAGCAGGTCTTTAGCTGCAGCGGAACAATTAGAAGCTGATGGAATCTCTGTGGCAGTGATTCATATGCCGACCATTAAGCCGCTTGATAAAGAAGCAATTGTTAAAGCAGCAGAAAATACAGGAGTTATCGTTACAGCAGAGGAGCATAGCATTTATGGCGGTCTTGGAAGTGCAGTGGCAGAGGTTCTGGTAGAAGAGAAACCAGTTCCTATGCTTCGTGTGGGTGTGAAAGATCTAAATTCAGAGTCAGCTAAAAATGATGATTTGCTGGAAAAGTACGAAATTTCATCCGGCCACATTGTCAAAAGAGTCAAAGAGGCATTGACGAAGAAAAATTCTTCAATTTAACCATAGGATGGGAGAGGTAAAATATGCAGACAAGTATTTTAAATGAAAAGCTATTCATTGATGGACAGTGGATTCAATCGGAAAATACACACAAAGTGTATAACAAATATACCGGAGAGCTCTTTTCAGAGATTGGCATAGCTGATAAAAAGCTGGTGGATCAAGCGATTGCAGCCGCTGTATACGCACATAAAAAAACAATATTTACCCCGGATTACCGCTATAAGGTTTTAATGCGTGCGGCAGAGCTGCTGCTGAGTCATGCCGAAGAATTCGCACAAATTATTGCCAAGGAAGGCGGCAAGCCTATCACTGATGCAAGAGCAGAAGTGAATCGTTCAGCATCGACATTCCAAATTGCTGCTGATGAAACAAAAAAGCTCGTAGGAGAAATTATCCCCAATTATAACGTGCAGGGAAGATTCCTTTATACAGTAAAAAAGCCTGTGGGAGTTGTAGCAGCAATTACCCCGTTTAACTTCCCGCTGAATCTTGTTGCGCATAAAGTTGCTCCGGCCTTGGCAGCGGGAAATCCAGTTATTCTTAAGCCGGCATCTGATACAGCAACGATTGCTATCAAACTATGTGAACTGCTCGAGAAAGCGGGAGTTCCGAGAGGGTACCTGCAATGTGTAGTAGGAAGCGGGGGCACAGTCGGTGAACAGCTCCTGAATGATGAAAGGATTGCGCATTATACATTCACAGGTTCACCTGGAGTAGGCAAACATATTCAGAAGACAATCGGGTTAAGAAAAGCAACCTTAGAGCTGGGTTCCAACTCTGCCACTATCGTTCATAGTGATGCGGATATTAATAAGGCTGCAGCCAAGCTTGCAAAAATGTCATTTGCACACGCCGGGCAAATATGCATTTCAGTTCAGAGGATTTTTGTTCAGAAATCTGTTAAAGAACGTTTCCTTGAAAAGTTTTTACAGGAAGTTTCTCACCTTAAGGTGGGAGATCCTTTGGACCCGAACACGAATGTTGGTCCAATGATCAATGTGAAGGAAGCGGAGCGGATTGAGCAATGGGTGAAGGAAGCTGAAGAGGATGGAGCTGTCATTTTAACAGGGGGAAAACGAGAAGGCAGTATTTTTTATCCAACCGTAGTTACAAATGTGAGAAAAGGGATGAAAGTTTCGGATGAAGAGGTCTTCGCTCCTGTCGTTACCGTCTCAGATTACGAAACAATCGAAGAAGCAATCGAGCTTGTGAATGACTCGAAGTATGGCCTGCAGGCTGGAATATATACTTCCGATCTGAGTTTATCTTATAAAATTCCTTATATGCTTGAAGTAGGGGGTGTTGTCATTAATGATACCTGCTGTTTCAGGACTGATCAAATGCCTTATGGAGGCGTGAAAGAAAGCGGAAATGGCAAGGAAGGTCCGGCATATGCCATACAAGAACTCGTGGAAACTGTAACGGTGGTTGTAAATCTTGAAGAATAATAAATAGGTTCATATAAAAATAGAAAGAGCTGATAAAATTGGACACATTTAAAGTAGCGGTTATTCCAGGTGACGGAATTGGACCGGAAGTAATCGATGAAGGCGTCAAGATTATGAAAAAGGCGGCAGAGCTGGATGGTCGTTTGCAGCTCGAATTTACGTACTTTCCTTGGGGCTGTGAATTTTATTTAAAGAATGGAAAGATGATGGATGAAGACGGGATTGAACAGTTGAAGTCTTTTGATGCAATCTATTTGGGAGCCGTCGGCTATCCGGGGGTGCCAGATCATATCTCTCTTTGGGATTTGCTTCTGAAAATCAGGAAGGAATTTGACCAGTATGTAAATATTCGTCCTATCACACTATTAAATGGTGCACCCTGTCCCATTACTGGCGGAAATAAAGAAAACATCGATATGCTATTCATTCGTGAGAATAGTGAGGGTGAGTATGCGGGGGCCGGGGATTGGCTTTTTAAAGGCAAACCTGAAGAAGTCGTTTTACAGACAGGGGTATTTTCCCGGAAAGGTACGGAGCGCATCATCCGGTATGCTTTTGAAACAGCGTCCAACGCAGGAAAAACACTGACCAGCATAAGTAAAGGAAATGCACTTAATTATTCCATGGTATTTTGGGATCAAGTGTTTGAGCAGGTAAGCAAGGAATATCCCCAAGTTCAGACCTATTCCTATCTTGTTGATGCAGCAGCTATGTACATGATTAAGGATCCTGCAAGGTTCGAGGTTGTTGTAACCTCCAATTTATTTGGAGATATTTTAACAGATTTGGGTGCAGCGCTAGGAGGCGGCATGGGGCTGGCGGCCGGAGCCAATATTAATCCTGAAAGAATGTTTCCGTCAATGTTTGAGCCAATTCATGGTTCAGCACCGGATATCGCAGGGAAAGGGATAGCCAACCCGCTGGCCGCCATTTGGTCAGCCAGCCAGCTTTTTGATTTTCTCGGCTTTAACGATATAGGAGAAAATCTGATCAGCTGCATCGAAAAGACTTTGGAAGAGAAAAGGGTTCTTACTCCAGATCTCGGCGGATCTGCTTCCACTTCAGAAGTTGGTGCGCGTGTAGCTGAAATCCTAACTGAAATGGCAAAAGTCCAGTCATCCATATAACAGCCATTTTGGAACTATAGAGAAAACAGCGCTTTTTCCTGGAGCGCTGTTTTTCCTATTGCACATTCGCTAGTAAAAAAGGTGTAAATGAAAGGCAATTATCATATCTGTAAAAGGAGACTTGCCGATGATTCAAAAAATAGCTGTTATTGGAGCAGGAACAATGGGCCACAGTATTGCCCTTAACTTTGCAATCTATGGCCTTAATGTAAATGTATATGACCCAGATTGGAAAAGTGTTGAAAGTGCTAAAGATGAGATTCATAGGCAGCTGGACTTATTACAGGAAGTTGGAAATATAGATATCCAAGATAAAATCAATACGCTTAAAAGCATCCATTTCTATACCAGCTTAAAAGAAACAGTAGCAGATAGGGAATTTGTGGTGGAAGCCGTCCCTGAGAATCTGGAACTAAAACAAGATCTTTTTAAAAAATTAGATGATTATTGCCCTCCAAAGACCATTTTAGCAAGCAACACTTCAAGCTTGGATTTGGGGAGCATGATGGCAAAGGTAAGCGAAATGAGAAGAAAAAGAATCCTGATAACTCATTGGTATAACCCTGCGCATATCATGCCTCTTGTAGAAATTTCGAATTTTGGAAATAACCATAAAGATGTGTATGAAGATGTGAAAAACTTGCATATGTCCATTGGTAAACAATGTATAGAAGTATTAAAAAATATTCCTGGTCTGGTGGCAAATCGGATTCAGCAGAGTGTGGCAAGAGAGGTGTTTTCCCTGATGGAGCAGCAAGCTGCATCTCCCGAGGATATTGAAAAAGCATTAATGTTTGGGCCTGCATTCCGATACGCCACTACAGGGCAATTAATGATTGCTGATATGGGCGGATTGGATATATGGTGCACGGTAGGTGATAACTTGCTGAAAGATATGGAGAATAGGCAATTCTCCAGCCCTCTGCTGAGAGAGAAAACATCTGAGGGAAAGCTGGGGTTAAAATCCGGCGAAGGTTTTTTTAACTATCGAAAAGATGAAGCGGAGGAAATTAAAAAGCAGTTTAATAGGAAGCTGCTTCATCAGCTAAATGCCTCTCAATACTATATGAATCATATTAAATGAAAGGGTGATTTTCTTGAAACTGATAACCTTTAAAGACAAGGACGGAACAATTAAATCAGGGTGGATAGAGAAAGAACAAGTTTTTGATATGGAAAAGGCAAGCGGGGGTAAACTGCCTGGTTCAATACGTGGGTTTCTGGAACAGTTTGAAGAGAACTATGAGCTTGCCAGCCATATTGCTGGCCATGATCATTTGGGCACGTACAAGCTAGAGGAAATTGAACTTTTAGCGCCCTTGCCGAACCCTGGAAGTGTGCGGGATTTTATGGCATTTGAAGGCCATGTCGCGACTATAGCAGCCAAAAATAAGCAAAGTGTTGTGCCGGAGTGGTATGAGATTCCGGTGTTTTACTTTACGAATCACCATGCCATTACGGGGCCGAATCAGAAAATCCAGCGCCCAGCCCAATGCAGTGAACTGGATTATGAATTGGAAATTGCTTGTATCATTGGCAGAGAAGGCAGAAATATAAGTGCTGAAAAAGCTGAAGATTATATAGCAGGTTACACCATTTTGAATGACTGGTCTGCACGGGATCTGCAAATGAAGGAAATGAAGGCGGGATTAGGGCCGGCCAAAGGCAAGGACTTTGCTACATCGATTGGACCGTATATTGTGACAAAGGATGAACTGGAAAAATACCGCGATGGAGATAGGTTAAACCTGGAAATGACAGCAAGAGTTAATGGAAAGCAGCTATCTAAGGGAAACTTCAAAGACATTCATCACTCATTTGGACAAATGATTGAGCGGGCATCCTCAGAGGCTGCCCTTTATCCTGGAGATATTATTGGTTCAGGTACAGTTAGTACGGGCTGTATCCTGGAATTAGGAACGGATATTCAGAATTGGCTACAGCCGGGGGACGTAGTGGAACTTGAAATTACCGGTTTGGGAACACTCACCAATGAGATTATGTAATGAAGCAGCTTTTCTTTTTCGGACTAAACTGGATTTGGAGAAAGAGAGGAGATTTAGATGTATTTGAGTCAGCAAAATTTTAATTTTTCCATACCAACAGAAATTGTCTATGGCATTAATAGTGTTAAACACAAGCTGCCAGATACAATAAGAAGCCTTCAAAAAGCAAAGGTTTTTGTTGCCACTGACCCAGGGCTTCTTAATACAGGAATAATAGATGAGGTTACCTCATTATTAAATAAGAACGGCATTGATACAGCAGTGTTTGCTGAGGTTGAGCCGAATCCCCATGCTCAGACTGTTATGAAGGGAGCACAGATATATAAACAGGAATCCTGCGAAATGATCCTTGCCATAGGGGGAGGAAGCCCCATGGACTTCGGAAAAGCTGTTAGTGCGATAGTTGCCCATGAAGGACACATCCTGGATTATCGCCGGGGTCAAAAGCCCCTCCATAAAGCTATTCCTTTACTCATTGCTATTCCTACTACGGTTGGAACCGGTTCGGAGGTAACTCCGGTCTCGGTGATCACTGATCATGAGGAGGGGAGAAAATACGTAATTGCTTCCCCTATGCTTGCACCAAAGGCGGCCTTTGTCGATCCAAGTTTAACCACTTCTCTTCCGCGGCATGTTGTTTCTGCTACTGGTGTGGATGCTTTAGTACATGCCATTGAGTCTTATACATCACTTAAATCAAACCCGATAACAGATGGATTAGCCTTTGAAGCAATCAAAATGATTAAGGGGAATTTGCCGGCAAGCTATGCACACCCTGATAATCTTGAAGCCAGGGCACAAATACACCTGGCCAGTACAATGGCAGGTATATCCTTTGGAATGGCGGGCGTTGCATTAGTCCATTCTTGCTCGCATCCGATGTCGGCTTTATATCAGGTGCCTCATGGACTTGCGAATGCCATACTGCTGCCGCACATTATAGAACATAACCTGATAGCTAACTATGAAAAGTATGCCAATATTGCAAGGGTCTTTGAACCTTCGCTGACATTCGAGAATGATAGAAATGCTGCAAGGAAACTTGCTTCATTAGTTAAAGAGTTTAATAAAGCTCTGGATATTCCAAATGATTTTAGTTATCTAAAGCTGGATTTTACTGATGAAATGGTGGATCGCTTATCTAAAGATGCAATGAATGATTTAGGCACGATTCCAAATAATCCCCGGAAAGCAGAAAAAGAAGATATTCGTCAAATTTATAAAAAAGTTTTACCAAATGCTTTAACAAAGACTGAATTGGAAGATGTTTATAATCGAGTCTAGTTTTAAAAGGCACCTTTATAAAAAGGTGTCTTATTTTATATGAACTTGCCCAAATATGTTGCAGTAACGCAACGATATTAAAAAGGATAATAATAAAAGGATTGCCCCTTCTTCTTTATAGAGACTAGTTTTCTTCACCCTTTAATGCGTTGCCGCAACACCTGTTGCGGTATTGCAACATTTTTTTACAAGATATATAGTTTAAATATTACAAAATGTGAGAAATATCAGCATTTTATTAATTTTCTAACGTTGGCACACTTCTTGCATTATTAAATTATGAGTGAATCACTCAGAGGGAGCGGGAAAATTGTTAGTAAAAGATGCGATGACTCGTACTTCTATTAAATTTTTTGAAAACGATTACATCGATAGAGCTGCAAAAACCTTACTTGAATCCCATATGAAAGGCGGGCTGGTCTATAACGTCAGAGATGAGTTAGCGGGATGCTTTACGGAGCATAATCTATTAGAAGGATTGTTGAATCAAAATAAGGTATTATCAGAGATTTATCAGACTAACTTTTGTTTCCTTAACGAGATGGACGATTTAAATAATTTAAAGCTTAATGATCAGGAAATCTGGCCAATTTTTAATAAGAATAGGCAGATTACAGGCTTCCTGACAAAAGAACAGTATATGGCGGCCTATGCCAGAACTTCTCAGGTGGAACTCGGCCGCATGGATGCCATTTTTAATTCTGCTCATAATGGGATTCTTTCGATTGATCTGGAGGGAAGGATTACCTCAATGAATCCTCCTGCAGAAAAGATGGCTATGACAACTAAGGAGAAAGCCATAGGAAAGTTTTTAACTGATGTTGTCACTCCAAGCGGGTTATTGAATGTTATCCGTACAGGAAAGCGACATACAGAAAAATACCGGGTAGGAAAAAGAAAATACTTAACCCATCGAACACCGCTCTATGATGGCAAAACTCTTGTGGGAGCGGTTGGTGTATTTCAGGATATTTCAGAAATCGAATTTGTATCGAGTGAACTTGAATCCGTCAAACAGCTCTTGAAGGAACAGGAAACGATACTGGATAACTCTACAGACGGAATCTGCATTACGGATGGGGATGGAGCCATTATTAAATGCAACCAGAGTTTCAGGCAGCTTTTTGATGTTAGACATGAGAGTCCTGACTACATAAAAGATATAGCCCGGCAGGTAGAAGCTAAGGGCAGATCACATAATATCATGGAAACAAGCAAAGACAATAAAAATTCATTAATTATAACGGCAAACCCCATTAAGAACAGCAGCAATCAAATTGAAAGAGTTGTTATCAATGTGAAGGACATGACTGAATTCGATGCACTCAGAAGTGAGCTGGCAAAAACAAAGTCAATACTGGAGCATATGCATCTTACCGAGAGATCGGAGACGTTCATAGCCAAATCACCC
Source organism: Cytobacillus oceanisediminis (assembly GCF_004366035.1). Lineage (GTDB taxonomy): Bacteria > Bacillota > Bacilli > Bacillales > Cytobacillaceae > Cytobacillus > Cytobacillus oceanisediminis_C. The sequence goes on along the minus strand of NZ_SOEE01000005.1, from coordinate 61,471 downwards.
GAAATGGAAAGGCTGCTTAAGACCGTTCAGCAAGTGGCAAAGGTGGATGTAACGGTTCTATTATCAGGTGAGTCGGGAGTGGGGAAAGAGGAAATTGCCAAGCTGATCCAACAGTCGAGTCCGAGATCGGGAGAGCCATTTATTAAAGTAAATTGCGGGGCCATTCCTGAATCACTGATGGAGTCTGAGCTTTTTGGATACGAAGGCGGTGCCTTTACAGGTGCCTTGAAAAAGGGAAAAGCCGGTTTATTTGAACAAGCAAATAATGGAACTATTTTCCTGGATGAGATAGGGGAAATCCCAAACCACCTGCAAGTCAAGCTCCTGCGGGTATTGCAGGAAATGGAGATTACCAGGGTAGGATCAGCCAAAACGACAAAGATTGATGTCCGGGTAATAGCAGCTACCAATAGGGATCTTAAAGAATTGGTTCTGGAAGGAAGTTTTCGGGAGGACTTATTTTATAGGTTAAATGTTATTCCCATATCAATTCCGCCATTAAGAAGAAGAGTCGAAGATATTCCTATCCTGATTGATGCGTATGCAAGAATGTTCGCAGCAAAATATCACAAACATCTCAAATTCACCAAGAAAGCCATACAGGTTCTTACTAATTATCAGTGGCCAGGGAATGTAAGGGAACTCGTCAATATGATTGAAAGAATATACGTAACAGCTTCGAATCTGGAAGTGGGGGAGCAGGAGGTTCTTTCTTTATTCAGCAAAGGCGATAACCAAAGAATGAGTCATGATCAAGCCATTGTCGTAAATCAGTTATTACCGCTAAAAGAAGCTGTAGACCTGCTTGAAAGAGAGCTGATCTATAAAGCGTCACAGTCTGAAAAATCCTATCGGGGCATTGCCCGTGTGCTGGAAGTGAATCCTTCTACCATTGTTCGAAAGGTAAAAAAATTAGAAGGGGGATTATTAAAATCATGAGATCATTGCAGACGCTTGTTTCCCCTAAGAGCATTGCCATAATAGGAGCTTCGGAAAGGTTTCATCAAAATGCCGGACGTGTCATGGTCAATCTTCAAAAATCAAAATATTCCGGGGAGATCTATCTCGTAAACCCAAACTATGACACAATATCGGGAATTCACTGTTATCCGAGTGTACTTGAGATCAAAGAAGAAGTCGATTTGGCCTGTATAATCGTTCCCTCTAAACATACCCCTGAGATCTTAAGAGAATGTGTAAAAAAACAAGTGAAGAGTGTCATCATCATCAGCTCTGGCTTCTCTGAAAGCGGACCGGATGGGATAAACCGGGAAGAAGAGCTAAAAGAAATTGTTAAGGGTACAGAAACGGCGGTTTATGGACCAAACTCGCCCGGATTTTATCATTTTATAGGAAACTGGGGAATCTCTTTTTCACCCCGTTTCGAACCTAAGAATTTCCATGAGGGATCTGTTGGATTGATCAGTCATGGAGGAAGTTTAGGCCGTGCTGTACTTGATGCCAATGAAAAAGGACTGGGATTTTCCTATTGGCTATCACCTGGAAATGAGATGGATATCACGATTAATGACTGCTTTGAATTTTTAATTAGTGATCCATCAACAGATACCATTCTATTAATCATTGAATCTATTTCTGAGGAAGAGCGTTTTTTCCGATTGCTGCACCAGGCCTATATCAAACAGAAGCCTGTGATCCTTCTGCCAATCGGCCATTCGAAGATTTCAAGAATGGCCGTTAAATATCACCTCGGAAGAAACAATGATTACTCTATTCCCTGGGATATGGTCAATCACCCCGGACTGGTAAAAGCCGAAAGTATTGATGAAGTAGTTGCCCTTTCATGGCTGTTTGACACATACAAAAAGGCAGCAGGCAAGCGTACGGCTATCTTTTCCTGGGCAGGGGCTACTTCCATTTATCTTGCGGATTTATGCGATAAGTATGGGATTCAGCTTCAGCCCCTATCATCAGAACTTCAGCAGAAAATGAAAACGATTACAGGTATAGAAAAGTCATTCATGAATCCTTTAGATTTGACCACCATCGTATATGATGACTTGTCAAAATTGACAACTTGTCTGGAGGTGCTTCATAAATCGGGTGATTTTGATAATATCATTGTTCCTTTCCCTTTCCAGGTGGACTATCAAAATGAAGTTCTCTCGGAACAAATGAAAAAGCTGATGGAGGAAAGAGATAGTATTTTTATTCCGATTTTCATGTCCCAGGGATACCAGGGGGAACTGGCCATTGACATATTAAAGGAAACAAAGAAACCTTACTTCTTTCATGAAAATACAGCAATCAAATCATTGTCTGCTTATATAAATTACTCGGAAACCCAGAGACAAGAGGAGGAACATAATGAAAAAACGATTAAATCCTGCTAATGCACTGCAGTTCATTAAAAGTGGTGACACATTGCTTGTAGGAGGATTCGGCCTTTCGGGAACACCGCTTACTTTAATTGATGAGCTGGTGAAATCTGATAAAGAGAATCTCACAGTCATCAGCAATAATTTAGGTGAGGAAGGGAAGGGACTCGGAAAACTGCTGGTGGCAGGTAAGCTGAAAAAAGCGAAGGGCTCTTATTTTACCACTAATCGAGATGCAGTTAAGGCCTGGTCAAAAGGTGAACTGGAGATTGAATTAATTCCTCAGGGCACATTGGCAGAAGCCATCCGATGCGGCGGGGCAGGCATCGGCGGTTTCTATACGAAGACAGGTGCCGGGACCAAACTTGCTGAAGGGAAAGAAGAGAAGGTGATCGATGGTGAATCCTACATTTTTGAAAAAGCCATCAAAGGGGATGTGGCCATTATTAAAGCACTTAAGGCGGATACACTGGGAAATCTAATTTATGACAAAACAGCGAGGAATTTCAATCCGGTTATGGCAACTGCAGCGAAGGTGGTTATAGCTGAAGTGGATGAGGTTGTGGAAGCCGGTTCATTTACACCGGAAGAAGTGGTAACCCCTCACTTATACGTGGATTATGTCGTAGTCAATCAGTATGTAAAAAAAGGAGGGAGATACATTGAGTCTATCTGACAGAATTAAGATCGCCAAAAGGGTAGCACAGGAATTGAAGGAAGGAGAAATTGTTAATCTGGGTGTCGGCATTCCAACCATTATTCCGGATTACCTCGATGACAAAAAGGTTTACCTTCAATCAGAAAACGGCCTTCTCGGGATGGGGCCGACTCCTTCTGATGACGACATTGATATGGATTTGATCAGCGCCAGTAAGAAGCCCGTTTCCATGGACAAAGGGGCATCACTCTTTGATAGTTCCGATTCTTTCCTGATGATTCGCGGAGGGCATATCGATACCGCTGTACTGGGGGCTTTGCAGGTCGATGAAACAGGAGAAGTCGCTAATTGGGCAGTACCGGGTGAAACCATTCTTGGAGTGGGAGGGGCCATGGATTTAGTTGCGGGAGCAAGGCGGATGATTATTGCTTCTATGCACTTGTCTAAAGACGGAAGTCCGAAAATTGTGAAAAAGTTATCATTTCCTAGCAGCGGTACAAGAAAAGCCGATATGATTGTCACCGAACATGCTGTATTTCAGTTTCTTGAAGGAAAAATGTACCTCATAGAAACTCTCTCCGATGTTTCGATTGAGGCGTTGCGTGAGATGACAGATGCTGAATTTCATGTGCTGGAAAAAACAAAAGTAGAAACAAATTAAGGGGGAAAATGAGTTGAAAAAATTATTGGCAGTGATGATGGCTTTTATGTTAGTCGTATTGGCAGCCTGTTCTTCGAATGAGGCGGGAAGCAGCGGTGAAGCAAGTGGAGGTGGAGGAGCAGAGGGAGCTCCCCGGGATATGGCTTTCGGTTCTGCAACAGTAGGCGGTTTCTGGTACACATTGTCCGGGGCGATGGGAGAGAAAATGAAGGAAGTTTACCCGGAATCCTCCGTTACGGTAGTAGAGGGCGGATCTGTTTCCAATCTATTGGGCTTAAGCCAGGGGACCTTTGCTCTTGGATTCAGTAATGGCCAAACAGTTCCTGAGGCATTGAACGGAATTAATGCTTTTAAAGAAAAAGTGGATAATGTCAGCACGGTTGCAACCCTGTATCCAAATGTATTTCATATCGTTGTCCGAGCAGATTCTGATATAAAATCCGTGAAAGATTTAAAGGGAAAGAAGGTTAGCCCGGGAATTAAAGGATACAGCGGAGAGCTGGCATTCCAGGATATTTTAAAACTGAATGATATGAGCTATGACGATCTTGGCGGCATTGAATATATCGGAACGGCAGATGGAGCCGACCTGCTGCGTGACGGACATATCGATGCGATTGTTGGAATGGTTTCTGCACCGGTTTCTACTTTCCAGGAGCTGGACACAACCCTTGGAATTCGCCTGATTCCTTTAGATGATGAAACAGTAAAAGGCCTGCATGAGTTAAATGAAGGATACTTGGAATATGACATTGAAGGCGGAACTTATTCGAATGTGAAAGAAGATGTTAAAACGGTTGCCGGCTATACGGTTCTGCTGGTTAATGATGATCTAATGGATGAAGAGTCAGTTTATAAGCTTACCAAAATGATGGTTGAAGAAAAAGATACATGGACGAAATTATCCCCGATTATGAAAGACTTTAATGCAGAGTATTCAGTGCAAAACAACGTGGGCAAGCTTCATCCGGGAGCAGAAAAATATTACAAGGAAGTCGGGGCTCTTAAATAAACCAAAATTATCCTTTTAAAAAGAAGGTGAAATGATGTCTAAACATGACGTAACGGAAGCAAAAGCTTCAAAAGTGATTGCGGAATACGATGAAGATGGAAATCTGAACAGCAAGCTGCGCCTATTAAAGGGCGCGGCTGCCAAAATCATTTCCGTTATTGCCGTTTTAATGTCTCTTTTTCATTTGTATACAGCTTTCTTTGGGGTATTTGAATCCATTCTGCAGCGGTCGGCACACCTTGCATTTGCGCTGGCTTTAACATTTGCCATTTATAAGCCTTCCAGGAAAGCGGTAAAAAATGAAAGCATCCCCTGGTATGATTGGCTGTTTATGGTTTTGTCCATTGCTTGTTATTCCTATTATGTGATGAATTCCCAGGTCATTTCATCGCGGATGAGTTATATAGAGCCGCTGACAGCATTGGAAATTGCCATAGGAATCATATCCGGTTTGCTGCTGATTGAAGCAACACGCCGCGTTATTGGAAATACACTGGTGATTATTATCTTCATTTGCATCGTTTATGGAGTTTGGGGTCATCTGATTACGGGGTCTCTTTCCCACCGTGAATTTACTATGATGTGGATTATTGATCACCTCTTTTATACGGTGACGGGCATTTTTAGTACTCCTCTTGGGGTATCTGCAACCTTTATTTTCCTATTTATCCTGTTCGGAAAGTTTCTGGAGGTTTCAGGAGCAGGTCAATTTTTTATTGATTTATCAGTGGCTGGTATGGGGAAGTATCGTGGAGGTCCTGCCAAAACGGCTATCGTGGCCAGCTCCATTTTGGGAACCATTTCAGGAAGCGCGGTTGCCAATACGGTCACAACTGGTGCCTTTACGATTCCATTAATGAAGAAAACCGGCTATAAGAGCCACTTTGCAGCTGCGGTTGAAGCGGTTTCCTCTACTGGAGGCCAGATCATGCCGCCGATCATGGGGGCTTCGGCTTTCATCATTGCTTCCTATTTAGGTGTGCCTTATATGGACATAGCCATAGCTGCGTTAATTCCTGCAGTCCTTTATTACTGCTGCCTGTATTTCCAGGTCGATATGAGGGCAAGACGTTTGGGGCTTGTAGGTTTAAAGAAAGAGGAACTTCCCAAGGTTTCGAGTGTTTTGAAAACCGGATTCATGTTCTTTATCCCCTTAGTAGTGATTGTGGTCATGCTTGCATCCGGCTCTTCACCAATGAAGGCAGGCCTTTACTCAATCGGTGTGACGATATTGGTTGCAGCTTTAAAAGGGGCAACAAGATTATCCTTTTCTAAGATTTTCAAGGCATTGGATTTAGGAGCAAGGGCTGCAATTGAAACAGCTATTGCCTGTGCGGCATCCGGTTTTATTATCGGAATTATTGGGCTTACCGGGATTGGCCTTAAATTCAGCAGTTTAATCATTGATTTATCAGGCGGCATTTTAATTATTACGCTTGTATTCACGATGATCACGAGCATTATTCTTGGAATGGGGCTCCCGACTGTTGCGGCATACATCGTACAGGTTCCGCTTACCATTCCTGCATTAATCGAGCTGGGTGTATCCCCGCTTGCAGCCCATATGTTTGTTTTCTATTTTGCAGCCTTATCTGCCATAACACCGCCAGTAGCACTGGCTGCATTTGCAGCGGCAGGACTTGCCGGTTCCGAGCCGATGAAAACAGGCTTAACTGCAGTAAAGCTTGGCCTCGCGGCATTTATTGTCCCTTATATGTTTGTATATGGGGAAACGTTGCTTCTTGTTGGAGACGTTCCGGATATTATTCTATCTGTTGCAACCTCCATCATTGGAATTATTGGGATTGCCTGGGCTGCAGAAGGATGGCTGTTCCGCCATTCATATTGGTATGAAAGAGCCGTTCTTTTTATCGGGGCTCTTCTGATGGTCAACCCGGGATTTTTATCAGACATCATTGGCTTTGCCATCCTGGCGGCAATGTTTGTATATCAAAAGTTTATACCTAGAAATACAGTGGCCAATACATTATCAAACTAAGGGGGAACAGAATGGACACCATCACAGTAGTAGGTTCAGGTGTTATGGGAAAAGGGATTGCTTATACCTGTGCCGTTTCGGGATTTAAAGTTTACTTGAATGACATTAATCAGGAAATAATAGATAAAGCCAAAAACGATATTTATAGCTTATTGGAAGGCAGCCTTCAAAAAGGGTTTATTTCAGAAGAACAATATGGGAAGGCAAAAGACCGGCTTTATTTTGAAACAGATTTAGAGACTGCTGCGAAAAATGCGGACCTTGTGATAGAAGCAGTTCTGGAAAAGATAGAATTGAAGATTGATATCTTTAAAAAGCTGGACCGCATCTGTTCTCCAGAAACCATTCTGGCTACCAATACTTCAACCATGAGCCCAACGGAAATTGGGGCACAAACATCACGGCCCGATAAAGTGGTGGCCATGCACTTCTTTAATCCGGTCCACAAAATGAAGCTGATTGAAATTATCCGTGGACTGGAAACATCTGATGACACGGTCCGCATGGTGAAAAAAGCCGGTGAAAAGCTTAAAAAGGAAACCGTTGAAGTGAATGAATTTCCGGGATTTGTGACTTCCCGGATGAATTGCCTGATCGGTAATGAAGCGATGAACATGCTGATGGAAGGTGTAGCCTCTGCTGAAGATATTGATAAAGCCCTGAAGCTGGGGCTTAATCACCCGATGGGCCCGCTTGCTCTGGCGGATTTAGTAGGCTTGGATACCCGGCTGCGCAATATGGAGTATTTATACCAGACACTTGGAGAAAAGTACCGTCCTTGTCCGCTGCTTATCAAATATGTAAAAGCGGGACGGCTGGGGAAAAAGAGCGGCAGCGGATTCTATCAATATTCTTAAGGGGTGAGAACATGCATCAATACGAAAATCTGCTTGTTCAAATCGAACAGGGGGTTATGTGGCTGACCATAAACCGTCCTGAACAGCGTAATGCATTAAATCAGGAGACACTCCAGGAGCTTGGAGATGCCTTTAGCCAGGCAGATGCAAATGATGAGGTGAAATGTATCATCATCCAGGGAGCAGGGGAGAAGTCCTTTGCAGCAGGTGCGGACATAAAGCAGCTTCATGAAAGAAAAATGCTCGAGGCATTGATTCCGGGCATGCAGGGGCTCTACAAAAAAATTGAACAATCCAGCAAAGTAACGATTGCAGCTGTAAAGGGATATGCACTGGGTGGAGGGTGCGAGCTGGCCCTTGCCTGCGATATTCGAATCGCAGCGAAGGGAGCAAAATTCGGCTTGCCGGAGCTTAATCTGGGCATCATTCCGGGTGCAGGCGGTACACAGCGTCTGTCCAGAGTGGCTGGCAAGGGAAGGGCACTTGATATGATTCTGACCGGCAAAATCATTGATGGAGAAGAAGCCGAGAGAATCGGTCTAGTCACATACCTTGCACCCGATGATGAATTGGTTACGAAAGCAGAGGAGGTTGCCTCTCAGATTCTTAAAAAAGGGCCTGTTGCAATCAAACTGGCAAAGCTTGCAGTACACAAAGGCTTTGATGTTGATCTGGAGACAGCCATGCTGATTGAAAAGCTTTCACAGGCTGTAGCTTTTGGGACAGAGGATAAAAGAGAAGGTACAGCGGCATTCCTGGATAAAAGAACGGCAGCATTTACTAACCAATAAGGGAGAGACAGAAATGGACTTTAATTTTTCTGAAGATATACAATTTTTAAGAGAAAATGTGCGTAAATTTGTAAAAGAAGAAGCAGAACCATTGGCGATGGAAATTGAAGAGAAGGATATGATACCGGAAAAGCTGGTGGAAATGTCCAAGGAAATGGGCTTATTCGGATTAAGCATTCCCGAAGAATATGGCGGACTCGGGCTTGACATGGTCGGAAAGTGCGCCATTTATGAAGAGCTTGGCAAAACACATAATGGCTATACCACTTTAATAGGGGCGCATACGGGAATCGGCTCTGTCGGAATAGTGGAGCTTGGGACAGAAGAGCAAAAGCAAAAATATTTGCCGAAAATGGCAACGGGGGAATGGATAGGCGCTTTTGCGTTAACTGAACCGAGCGCTGGCTCGAACGCTGCGGCGCTGAAAACGACCGCCGTCAGAAAGGGTGACAAATATATACTAAACGGATCCAAGCATTATATTACAAATGCAGTTGACGGACATGTCTTCACCGTGATGGCAGTTACGGATCGGGCAAAAGGAGCAAAAGGAATTACTTCCTTTATAGTTGAAAAAGACTTCCCCGGCTTTATTCTGGGAAGTGTTGAACAAAAAATGGGGTTAAGAGGATCCCATTCGGCAGAGCTTTTCTTTGAAAACATGGAGGTTCCCGCCGAGAATGTTCTTGGTATAGAAGGACAGGGATATATCAATGCGCTGAAAATCCTGGCTAATGGCCGCGCTGGCCTGGCTGCCAGAAACCTTGGCTCCTGCGAAAAGCTTCTTGAGCATTGCCTGCAATATACCCAGGAACGGGAGCAATTCGGCAAGCCGATCATCGAAGTCCAGGCTGTTCAGCATATGCTGGCAGAAATCAGCATGCAAATCGAAGTGCTTAGATCCATGACGTACAGGGTTGCCTGGATGACCGATCAGAAAATGAGGGTTGTGAAAGAAGCAGCCATTGCAAAGCTATTTGCGTCAGAGGTATATAACAAGGTGGCAGACTTAGCCGTGCAAATCCATGGCGGAATCGGATATATGAGAGATTATCCGATTGAACGCTACTACAGGGATGCAAGAATTACAAAAATCTACGAAGGAACCTCTGAGATTCAGCGCAATATCATTGCGAATGAGCTTAAGCGGGAATCTTCCTATGTGGGGGTGTAAGGCATGAATCAGCCATATATTGTCGAATCTGTCCGGACAGCTATTGGCAGAATGGGCGGAACCATAAAAGATGTTCCAGTCGATCACCTTGCAGAGAAGGTCATTCAGGAAGTATTGAATCGCTCTCATGCGGATGTAGAAGTGGATGAGGTGATTCTTGGCCAGGCCAAGCAAAGTGCGGATACTTCCAATCTTGCGCGTCTCGCCGCCTTAAGAGCGGGGCTGCCTATTGAGGTTACAGGCTATACGGTTCACCGCCAATGCGGTTCCGGGCTTCAAGCCATCAATAATGCAGATATGCAAATCAGGCTCGGCTACTCTGATGTAGTCGTGGCCGGAGGAGCTGAAAGCATGAGCACAGCCCCTTACTATATTCGGAACGCCCGTTATGGCTTCCAGGCCGGAAATGCACAAATACTGGACCCGAATACGGAAAGCCAGCCTTGTTCCCAGCCAATTGAAAAATACGGGAATCTGACAATGGGATTAACCGCTGAAAACCTCGCTGAGAAATATACTATATCAAGGGAAGAACAGGATGAGTTTGCGCTGCGCAGCCAGGAGCTTGCGCATGCTGCTATTGAATCTGGCCGCTTCGAAAAAGAAATCATCCCGGTTGAATATAAGCACAAAAGAGAAACACAGCTTTTTAGTGTGGATGAGCATCCGCGCAGTACAAATATCGAGAAGCTTTCGAAGCTTAAGGCGGTTTTTAAGGAAGATGGAACCGTGACAGCAGGCAATGCCAGTGGCCGCAATGACGGAGCTTCTGTCATTTTGATGATGAATGAAGAGAAGGTCAATGAATATGGCTTAAGGCCAAAGGCGAAAATCCTTGCCCAGGCTGTGAGCGGAGTATCTCCGGAGATTATGGGGATTGGTCCTGTTACCTCTACATTTAAAGCGTTAAAGCAATGTGGTTTATCGATCGATGACATTGGACTGATTGAACTGAATGAAGCATTTGCAGCTCAGGCACTTTCAGTCATCCGTGAATCCGGAATGGATATAAATAAGGTGAATGTGAATGGCGGTGCCATTGCTTTAGGTCATCCAATAGGGGCTACAGGAGCCATTTTGATGACAAAGCTGCTGCACGAAATGGAACGAAGAGGCGAAAAATATGGTCTGCTCACTCTTTGTATTGGCGGCGGCCAGGGAATTACCACGATAATCGAAAACCTTCAAGCTTAAGAATATCCATGAAGGAAGTGTTGAGATGAACAGGCCTCATATTGTTCAGATTCTCCCCATGTATCATGCAGATGGGGAGAATCTGCTGAACAAACATGCTGATGTGAAAAAGTTTACCGAATATGACGAACAGGAAATATGTAATTACCTAAAGATTCATCATGTCGACGGAATCATCCTTCGGGCACCGGCAAAAATCACTCCAGCCATTTTGGACTGCTGCCGGCAAGTAAAAGCAATATCAGGAGCGGGAGTCGGACTTGATAATATTGATGTCGGATATGCGACCAAAAAGGGAATAGCCGTTTTGCATGCTCCACAACTCAATAGTACCGCCACGGCAGAACATGCAGTGAGCCTGCTTTTGGCAGTGATGAAAAAAACGGCTTATTTTGACAGGGAAACCAGAAGCGGAAACTTCCGGTCAAGAGATGGAGCTTATACCTTTGAACTGGAAGGAAAGAGGCTTGGACTTGTAGGCTTTGGCAGCATAGCCCAAAAGGCGGCAAAAATATTAATCAGCGGGTTCGGGATGAAGGCGATGGCCTATGTCCGAAGTATTTCAGAAGAAAAGCAGCTGGCGGCCGACCGCTTAGGGGTCGAGTTAACGACTTCCTTAGAAAGGGTTTTTTCTGAAAGTGATGCAGTGAGCTTACATATTCCTTTAACGGCAGATACAGATAAAATGATTGATAATCGTTTAATAGAGTTAATGAAGGAAACGGCAGTACTGATTAATACCGCCAGGGGCGGTGTGATCAACGAGAATGATTTAGTGGCGGCATTGACTAAAAATCGTATTTTAGGAGCAGGGGTAGACGTGTTTACCGAAGAGCCGCCTCCTTTTGATCATCCATTGTTTCAGCTGGAAAACGTGACAGTGAGTCCCCATATTGGAGGAATCACCCTGGAAGCTGCCAGGCAAACCTCCATTCGGATAGCTGAAAATCTAATCCGTGCCATTAATGGAGAAAGAGTTTCTGTTGTCGCAAATAAGGCTGAGCTGGCTGAAGCAGGAAAGGGGTTTGTTTCATGACAGCGGAGCATTTGCAGAAGGTAAGGGCCGATTTTGAAGGCAGCCCATTCTGGAACTTTATTGGGCTGAGGTTAAATGAATTAAAAGAAGGCTATATTTTGCTGGCACTGCCAATACAGAAAGATTTCATAAATGTAAGAAATTCTGTCCACGGCGGGATATATGCATCGGTAATGGATACAGCAATGGGCATGGCAGGCAGGTCGCTGGGATATGATGAGGTTGCGACACTCCAGCTAAACATTCAATATCTTAAGTCTGTGATGGACGGAACGGTTTACTCCGAGGCAGAGATTGTTCATCAAAATCGCAGCACGGTATTGATTGAAGGCAGGCTAAAGAATGAAGACGGTGAACTGATTGGACATTGCACCGGAACCTTTAAGCTGTCAAAAGGTGAAAAGGGATGATGCACACAACTATTACAAAGATGTTTGATATCCGCTATCCCATTATCCAGGGGGGGCTGCAAGGACTTGGAACATCCCCGCTTGTGTCCGCCGTATCGAATGCAGGCGGACTCGGCCTGATAACAGCTGGAAGCTTTTCGTCCAAGGAAGAAATGCTGGAGGATATTGAGTCGGCAAGAAAGCTCACATCCAAACCATTTGGCGTAAATATCGCTCTTGGAATCCGCAAGCCAATGGATGAATATGTGGAAGGGGCAATTGAAGCCCGTGTTCCGATTGTCTTCACCTCAGGCAATAACCCCGAGAAATATATGGAGAGCCTTAAAGCGAACGGAATAAAAGTCGTTCATGTCGTGCCTTCTGTAAGATTTGCCAAAAAAGCAGAAGCAATTGGCTGCGACGCTGTTGTCGTGGTTGGATATGAGTGCGGGGGCCATCCGGGCAAAGAGGATGTAACCAGCCTTACCTTGATTCAAAAGGCAGTTCAGGAGCTTTCGATACCTGTCATTGCAGCAGGAGGGTTTTCAACAGGAAAATCTGCTCTTGCTGCTTTTGCTTTAGGGGCACAAGGGGTGCAGATGGGTACAAGGTTTTTGGCCTCCAGGGAAACAGCACTCCATAAGTCAATCAAAGACAAATTGATAAAGCTTCAGGAAACAGATACCCTGCTTGTGAAAAAATCAATCGGGAAAGCCATGAGAGTGATGAAAACAGACCGTGCGCTGGAGCTGCTGAAAAAAGAAGAAGCCGGAGCTGCTTTAGAGGAGATGTTTCCATATATAAGCGGAGAAGCCTATATGGAATTAATCAAGAATGGCAATGAAAATTCTGGTGTCATTTCACTAGGGCAGACAATCGGATTAATAGATGAAATAAAAAGGACAGAAGAGATTATCAAGGATATTGTGCAGGAGTACGAACAGCAGCTTGAATTTTTGTACAGGAATTTGAATAGGGAGGAGCGAAGTCATTGTTCAGTCAAGAAAACCAGGTAGCTGTTGTCACTGGCGCAAGCAGGGGGATAGGCAAAGAAATATCCAGAAGACTGGCCTCGGAAGGCGCATATGTTTACTTGGTCGACATTAATGAAGAAGCCTTAGCTGAGACCAGACATGAACTCTTGGAAAAAGGCTTTGCTGCAGAAATGTTCAAGGCGGATATCACCAATGAACAGGAAGTGGAACGGCTTTTTTCCTTTATAGAGGGAAGGCATGGAAGGGCGGACATATTAGTCAATAATGCCGGAATCATCCGGGATAACCTGTTATTTAAAATGAATGCCGATGATTGGGACAGTGTCATGGATGTTCACTTGAAGGGAACCTTCCTCTGCAGTAAATATGCCCAGAAATTAATGGTTCAGAACAAATATGGAAGAATCATCAATCTATCTTCCGTATCAGCGCTGGGAAGCAGGGGGCAGGCCAATTACGCAGCAGCAAAAGCGGGTATCCAGGGATTTACGAAAACACTGGCTATTGAACTGGGAAAATACAATATTACCGTGAATGCCATTGCACCTGGGTTTATAAAGACGGATATGACAAAAGCAGTTGCAGAACGGCTTGGCATTTCCTTTCAGGAATTAATTGAATCCAAAGTAAAGCAAATTCCGGTAAATAGAGCAGGCACTCCAGAGGATATCGCACAGGCCGCAAGCTTTTTTGCAAGCCCGGCATCCTCATTTATTAGCGGTCAGGTCTTATATGTTGCCGGAGGCCCAAAAGCATAGGAGGTTATGATATGAAGCATTGGAATATTGCACTGGTCCCTGGGGATGGAATAGGCCCGGAGGTTGTGGCAGAAGGGGTAAAAGTATTAAAAAAAATAGAGGAACTGGATCCCAGTATATCTTTTTCATTTACAGAGTTCCCATGGGGCTGCCAATATTATTTGGATAAAGGAAAGATGATGGCTGATGATGGAATCGAACAATTAAAGGAATTCGATGCGATCTATTTGGGGGCAGTAGGCTATCCTGGTGTGCCTGACCATATTTCACTGTGGGACCTGCTTCTGAAGATCCGGAAGGAGTTTGATCAGTATGTAAACATTCGTCCTATTAAACTTCTGCACCCGGAGCTGACCCCCCTTAAAAACAAAGGGGAAAAAGAGATAGACTTTCTGGTGATACGGGAGAATAGCGAGGGGGAATACGCCGGGGCAGGAGATTGGCTCTTCAAAGGAAAACCTGAGGAAGTAGTCCTGCAGACCGGTGTGTTTTCAAGGAAAGGAACAGAACGCATTATTCGCTATGCATATGAAGAAGCCCGCAAACAAAAAAAGACATTAACCAGCATCAGTAAAGCAAATGCGCTGAATTACTCCATGGTATTCTGGGATGAAGTATTTAATGAAGTGGGGAAAGAATATCCGGATGTCAAAACTTACTCCTATTTGGTGGATGCTGCAAGCCTCTACTTTGTTCTGCAGCCGGAAAGATTTGAGATTGTCGTTACCTCCAATTTATTCGGGGACATTCTAACCGATCTGGGGGCTGCGATTACAGGAGGACTCGGGCTGGCCGCGGGAGCGAATATCAATCCTGAAAGGGAGTTCCCATCCATGTTCGAGCCTATTCATGGCTCCGCACCGGACATTGCCGGGAAAGGTCTTGCTAACCCACTGGCTGCCATCTGGTCCGTTAGCCAGATGATGGATCATTTTGGAGAACCGGCCTGGGGAAGCGCCATCCTGAAAACGATGAAAGAACTGCTTCATCATAAGAGTTCACTAACTCCGGATCTGGGTGGAAAAGCTTCAACAGATCAGCTTGGCAATGAATTTATGAAGCTTTTAAGCAATCATGCTCCGGCTAAGGTTAAAAGTCCTTCGAGTGGAGTTAAATAATAGAGAGAAGGGTTCCTATGATACGGTTTTCTCTCGTATTAGGTATGTGTTTTCTTTATATTCTTGAGGCATTTGTGCCCAATATGTACATTAGCTTTATTTTTAATGTGGCAGCTGCAGCTGTCTTTTTCACCATGGTGCCTTTATTGGACAGGAAGGGCAGGATATTTACACTGGGCCTATTCACTGCAGGGATTTTCATTCATTATGCAGTCGGGGATAGGGGCATGCAACTGATCGAGGGCATCACTCAGAATATGGCTCTGCTGGCCATTCTCATTCTGGCTCCGCTTCTGTCCATTCCCTTAAGAAGGGAAGGAATTATTGACACAGTTATAACGTATTTAAATGAGCTGAAAAACAGCCCCTCCCATACTTTTTATGGCATAAGCTCATTTATGCTGACTCTGGCTCCCATTTTGAACATGGGGGCCTTACGGATTGTACACGGCTTTGTGGAAAACATCAGAATCCCGTCCAAGTTATTATCAAGGTCGTACTATGTAGGGTTTACACCGGCTGTTATTTGGTCACCATTCTTTGCTTCAGTAGGAATTGTTTTGTTTTATTTAGAGATCACGTATCTTTCTTATGTAGCGTTTGGTGTGGTTTTTGCCATTTTGCAGATGGCAGCGGGGATGATTCTGTTCCGTCCGGCAGGAGCTGTGGAGACGGCTGCTGCACTTGAGGAGGAAACTGGAAACGCGGCAGCTGATAAAGGCAGAAAAAAGGATTTGTACACGCTGGCCGGCTTTGTACTTGGCCTGGTGCTCCTCTTGATTGTCATGGAGCAGGTTTCCCACAAATCAATGCTATTGCTGGTAAGCATGGTCTGATTGTGCCGGCAGGCTGGATGGTCCTGCGGAAGCAAAAAAAGGCTGTAAAGGAAGAAGTCTCCCTCTATAAGAGCAAGATACTGGCACAGAAGATGGAAATTTGCCTCTTTCTAAGCGCGGGTCTTTTTGGCAACGCTGTTTCACACACACCTGTAAAACAGCTGCTGGAACGGTCCATGCAATGGTCAGCACAGCAGTCTATCGGAATTTTGTTCTCGTTCATCATCCTGTTTGTTACGCTAATGGCCTTTCTTGGAGTCCATCAAATTATAGTCATTCCGCTGATCCTAACCTCGCTGAACTTTGCGGAAATGCCTGATATTACGGTAGTCAGTGTTGCATTTATGTGTATTTTCACCTGGATGCTTTCCTCCTCCATTTCACCACTTAATGCCCTGAATATCATCATCAGCCAATGTGTTCAGAAAAACGGGCTGACCGTTGCATTCAGATGGAATGGTGTATATTTTATGTCTGTTACAGGGATGGCTTTTTTGTATGTTTATATACTGAATTGGTTTTGAAAAAATCGGTTAAATAAAATAATTAGAAGGATGCAAACCTATATTGTTTGCATCCATTTTTATTTTGATAGGCGATTTAAAAAGTGCACAATGTAAATTTGCAAAGTTCACATTAGGCAAAATTCGAGTTGCACCTGCCGCTAGGAAATTTCTCCAATTAAATGATAATATAGTAATAGGGAGGGTGAGTTATGAGAAAGGTTTTGTTTTTTGTTTTTACTATCCTGGTTTTATTCGCTTTAAGCGGATGCAATAAGGAAATTAAGCCGCAGGATCGCTTTTCGCAGTATGTGGAGCACTGGAATAAGCAGGAGTTTGAGAAGATGTATGAATTCCTGTCGAAGGATACGAAACAGTCAATCAGCAAAGAGGATTTTGCAGCCCGTTATGAAAAGATTTATAAGGATTTAGAGATAGATAATCTGAAGGTAACATACAAGCCGGATATGGAAAAGGAATACAAAAAAGAAGATAATGCGAGTTTTCCTTTTTCAGCAAGCATGGATAGTGCAGCCGGCAAGATTGAGTTTACACATGATGCCAAGCTTGTGAAGGAAGAAAAGGAAGAGGAAGACAATTGGTTTGTTGCCTGGGATACGACTTATATTTTCCCGGAGCTGGGCCCAGAAGATAAAATCAGTTATTCAACTGTTCCGGCGCAGCGCGGGGATATTGTGGACCGAACAGGTGACCCGCTTGCCTTAAATGGCACACTATATGAAATTGGTGTTGTTCCAGAACAGATGGGTGATCAGAAGGAGCAGACCATCAAAGGTTTGTCATCAGCCCTGGGAATGTCAGAAGAGCAGATTAATAAAAGCTTGAATGCCAGCTGGGTGCAGCCAAGTTACTTCGTGCCAATTAAGAAGGTTTCCCCTGATGATAGGGCAACATTAGATAAAGTGTTCACACTTAAAGGTGTCCTGAAACAGGATGTCAAAGGCAGAGTCTACCCGATGAGTGAGTCGGCTGCCCATTTAATTGGTTATGTTGGACAGATTACAGCAGATGAAATGAAAGAGCGTGAGGGCTATTCTAGCACTGATATAATCGGAAAAAGAGGACTTGAACAAGTCCTTGAGGAGCGCTTGAAGGGTTCGAACGGAATCAAAATCGGCATCCAAAAGAAGGACGGCTCTGAAGTGGTCCTCTCTGAAAAACCGGTAGAGAACGGTGAAACTATTCAGCTTACCATCGATATGAATCTGCAGAAGTCTCTTTACACAGAGCTGGGAGGAAAGCCGGGAACTGCAGCAGCAATTGACCCAGTTACAGGAAATACGCTGGCGCTCGTCAGCAGCCCGAGCTTTGATCCGAACCAGGCTTCACTTGGATTTACCGCGGATGAGTGGAAGGCAATTGAAGGCAATAAGGACATGCCGCTTCTGACACGATTTAAGCAGACCTATGCGCCAGGTTCAGTGATGAAGCCGCTGACAGGCGCAATCGGACTGACAGAGGGAACACTAACGCTTGATGAAACCATTAATGTCAGCGGCCTTCAATGGCAAAAGGACAGTTCATGGGGCGGCTATAAAGTTACTCGTGTTAAAGATCCCGGCGGACCGGTTAACTTTGAAAAAGCGATGATGTACTCGGATAATATCTATTTTGCCCAGCAGTCCCTTGAGCTGGGAAAAGAAAAGTTTTCAGCAGGGCTTAAGAAATTCGCGTTTGAAGAGGAAATTCCATACGCGTTCCCGCTTGAACCATCCAAGATTGGCGGCCTGGACACAGAGATCCTGCTGGCTGATTCAGGCTACGGCCAGGGCCAGGTGGAAATGAGCATTGTCCATCTAGCAGCGTCTTACACACCTTTCATCAATAAAGGCTCGATGATCAAACCTGTTCTTCTGGAAGAAGAGGAAAAGGGCCAGGTGCTGAAAGAAGCAGTCATGAGTGAAGAAACAGCGAACACGGTGGCAGCCGCAATGGCTAAAGTCATCCAGGATTCAAGCGGAACCGGCCATGCGGCTTATATGAAAGATTACCCGCTGGCTGGGAAAACCGGAACGGCTGAACTGAAGAAAAGTGCCGATGAAAAAGGCCAGGAGAATGGTCTGTTCGTTGCCTATAATCCGCAGTCTCCTAAGCTGCTCATCGCGATGATGATGGAGGGTGTTGAAAAGAGCGGCGGATCGAAAGTGGTAGTGGAGAAAGTGAAGAAGGTTTTTGAGGAGCATAAAGGGCGGTTTTAATGCCGTAATTAATCTAGTGTTTGCATCTATAGGTGCAAACACTTTTTTAGTAAACTCTAAATAGGAAATAGATCTAAAAACCCTTAACTAAAATTATGAGAGGGTGGATATTTAATGTCTGAGCCAATCTTACGAATTATTAAGGCACCATCACCTTATGTTACCAGGCAAGGTGCCTTCTATATCGAACTGATTAATGTAAATATATTTAAATGATCATTTGGCATTATTGCCGCTTCTTCGTTCTAGACTGAAAAAAGCTGACAGCTTCCAAAATAAATAACTTCTCCTGCTCACTCAGCATTCTCCAGTTTCCAGCTTTTATTTTCATTAGTAAGCCCTCCTCGATTTTTAATACTCTCGTGACAAGGACATAGTTGTAAAATTCTTACTTATCTATACCGCCTTTCTGGTAACTTGAAACAACAAAAGTTTTTGCAATTTCCGACAGCATTTCAGCATAAGAATGCCGAATTTGGTAAAACAAAAAAGATTCAGAGCAAAAGCCCTGAATCTTATCATCTCTTCTTCCGTCCCTCGTAAGCTTCGGTAAAGGAAATCCCATCTTTTTTTTCTTTCTCCTTCTTCGGCACTGAATAAACAGGAGGCATTTTCCCAAAGAATATCCAATATGCTGGAATGGTGCTATAAGTAAATCGGACAATAAGCCAGCTAAGAATGGTAATTCCAAAGAATGTGACAACCTGCCAAGTGTTGTAGAGTAGCGGACTTCCACCAGAAATTAATGTCCTGAATAGAATTAACAGCATGGGGTGAACCAAATAAATGCCAAATGATACTGCACCTATTTCCATGAAAAAGGATTTTAGCCTGGCAGATAATTTTCCCTCTAATACATGAGCGATAAAAAACAGCATAACACCAGCAAATAAGGCATGTGTAGCCCACGTGAATTCAGCTAGATTCATCTGAATCCATTCAGGAAGACTATCTAAAATATAGGAAAATCTACCTGTCCGGGAAATATACATATAACCCGGGTAAAGTACTAATAATGTTATATAGCCAGTTATTAAAACAGCTAGTGTAGATATCCGATAACCTTTATTTTTAAATTTCTCCAGGATCTGATCATAATGGATCCCCAGGTATGCCCCGACAAAATAAAAGGACATGTATGAAAGCGATATGGACCCTTTATATTGAACTTGAAAGTATTCACGGTTGGCCCAAACCCAAATCCACTGGATGGCAAGTCCGATCCAGATGGCATGCTTGCGCAAGAACGAAGACCTCTTAAATAGGACCATTAATATAGGGAACATAATATAAAGCTGCACACTAATAAATACAAAATACAAGTGCATATATGCTTTACCAAGTGAAAGATCCCATAAGAATGCCTTTGCAGCCTCGTAAAGGTTAGCGTAGTCATAATAAAGATACCAGTTAAGGCTAAAGTATATAAGTGAGAAAATAAAATAAGGCAAAAGAATAAATTTTAATCTTTTAATATAAAAGTTCTTAATAAGAGAAGGCGTCATATCCCTTCGATAATAATTATAAAAAAGCACAAAGCTGCTAAGCATGATAAACGTAGGTGTCCCCAGCTTCCCTGCAATATTTAAAAAATTATATAAAGGAAAGAGGGCAGATTCAAATGGAATAATCGTAACTCCTTCTGATGTTGTATGAACCACTAAAACAGCAATAATGGCAAATGCCCTGGCCATCTGTATTTCATCCAGATTTCTTCTTTTCATAATGATACCTCTAAAATTGTCGTTTTATTTATCATTCCCCAAATTTCCTCCCAAGATTAAAAAATACATACCAACTTTTTTAATTCCCTGATATTTATTTTTCTAACATAGTAAAATATGGAATGTTTAGCAGGTGTTAAAAATCTCTCCTAGAAGGATAACATACATAAAGGCAAAATATAAATCGACAAAAATCGACCGGTACCTGGCACCATTCCCAATATTTTGATTTTAGGTTACAATATGTTAGGTAGAGTTTAATATTTTGGTTGGAGGATACAGTTATGGGCTACCGAGTTCCGCTTTTGAGAGGGTTGAGAGAACCTTATATTATTTCGCACCAAGTCAGGAAAGAGGAAAGTCTGTCGGGATTATGGCAACAGGGGCTGTTTTTAACCTTGTTGGCGGCATTCATATATGGGATAAGTGGATTTTTCGGCATTGGCAGTGAGATGGTTTCAAAGAAACTAATAGAGCTACCTCGAAGTGATTATGAAACTTACAAACTTTTATTTGGATTAGGACAAGTTGGCTGGGGAATGGTATTTGCAAATATAACTATGTTTTTGCCTGCGTTGTTTTTTTGGACCCTGATTGATGTAGAATTTAGAAAAATCATAGCAGTCCAGTTCATAGTCCTCTTTATCTATTTATTGGAAAAATTATTAAGCATCCCATTTTTTATTTTCATGGGATTAAATAAAGATTCCAGTCTTTTTTCATTCGGTATTATAGCTCAATCCTTAACTTCCATCGAGCTTCTTATTCATTTATTTTCCTCGATCACCCTTTTTCAAATATGGACCTTTGTCGTTCAGTATAAGTATTTTAAAGTATTGTCAGAGAGAGACCCGCGGTTCATATTGATAATGCTGCTGGGTATTCATTTATTTATTGCTATTGTATCGGCTCTCCTATCGACTATACAATTTGAAAAAATCATATAAAAGGGGGGATTTATGTGAATTGGAAGATAGGAGCATTAAGTATTGCCACAACGGTGTTCTTAGCTGTAAATATGGTGCTTGTTCTGAAAAGTGAAAAAGTCGGCAGAACCTATTATGTGGATAAATGGACAGATGTCAAAGAACAGGACATCATTGAAACGCTGCCTGCCAAAGGAGTTTACGTTCCAAAGGAGGAACAGCATGTCTACTATGATAGCAAAAATGGAACCTTTGAAGGGTTCCTTGTAAATAAAGGCGATGATGTTGAACCGGGAACAGGGCTGTTCGCCTATTCTCCGGAAGACATTACGCTTACGAAAGAAAAATTCGAAATTGAAGTCGAGAAGCTTGAAAAAGAGCAGAGCGATATGGAAAGTCATATAAACGAGCTGGAATACATGCAAGCAGGCTTGATGAGGAACTCCTTGACCGATGATACAAGTATAATGTCTAATGAATATATGATCCAAACCATCGAGCAGAATATCAAGGAAAAAGAGCTCGAAGTCAGCCGAATTGAAAATGAAATTGAAAAGTATGAGGATTTGGTAAATGCTGCAGAAGAAAGCTTGTTGAATTTAACCGTTACAAGCGAAATTTCAGGCACAATCAAAGATATTCAGCATGATCTGGGGAATCCAATTGTCACCGTCATATCCGATGAACAACGGGTTGAGGGAACACTGACAGAGGATGAAGTGAAGCAGATTATCGAAGGGATGAAAGTGTTCATTACACGGGAAGGAACGAATGAAAAGGTAAATGGCACGATAGAGAAGATACTTACATACCCAACTTCCAAGCCAGATGTGGACAAGAAAAGCAAGTATGCCTTTTCCATTCTTCTGGATGAACCATCTGAAAATCAAATCCTCCACGGAGAGCATGCTCAGGTAAAAGTCGTACTAAATGAAATTATCGACACTCGTACTGTCCCTTTTGATAGTATTAAAAAGTATAATAACAAATTCTATGCCTTCACCATAACAAATACAGGAAGGCTGGAGAAAAGGGAGCTTCAGCTGGGGGTTAAAATTGACCAAACTCAGGAAATTAAAGATGGTTTGATAAAAGGAGAAAAGGTTGTACAGGAAAGGCCGCCTTTCTTAAAAGCAGGTACTCCGCTCATCACGCCATTGAATCCAGCCAAGATAGATAAAAAAGGCTTAAAAAAACTGGGGGCAAAAGAAAAGTGGAAATACACTGCAAGAGGTTTTCTATCTAGATAAAGAAACCAGCAGCCGGCTGTGCTGCTGGTTCTTTATGTCTAATAATAAGGATCTTCCTTACTGGACCGGACCCTGAACAGGATGCCAATAAACAGGATCACGGCTGTGACCAGCCATACAATCATAAAGGCTGAGCCAAGTGTAAAGGAATTGCTTGCGTAATCCCTACTTAACTCGGTATACACTATATACACAAGGGGGGCTGCATTCAAAAGGAAAAAAACAATAATCGCAGCCAGCTTGCCCGGCGTCTGATGCTGGAACTTGGAATAAATTAAAAGAAGACTCATTAATAATAAAGATAAGGACAAAAATGTAATAATGCCTACGATGTTCATTTGATCCCCTCCTTTAGACCCCGCTATTTATAGTATTCTTCAAAATATATGTATGTTCCTTCCAGAATATGAAAAAAGACACCTGTAAAAAGGTGTCCTAGTAAAATCTCTTGAATCCATCAAAATGTTTCTTCCAATACGAATTATCCAGACTGGAAACTTCAACACCTGATGAGCCAGCATGGATAAATTTATTATTTCCTACATAGAAACCTAAGTGAGAAATGCCTTTCTTATATGTATTCTCAAAAAATACTAAATCGCCAGGCTGTGGTGTGCTCACATAAAATGAACGGCTGTAGTAGCCTTCAGAAGAGTAGCGCACCATCTTGGAGCCTGTCTCCTTTAAGACATAATAAATGAACCCGCTGCAGTCAAAGCCTGAAGGAGTTTGGCCGCCCCATTGATAGGGAACCCCTACATGCTTCTGGGCTTCAGCCAAAACCGATGCTGCTGCCCCGCTTGTCTGCTCATTATTTCCTGGCTTCCCGCTGGAAACAGATTCATTTGAATCCTCGTTTGCACTTAAGTTTAGCTTTTGTCCAATCAGGATTAAATCAGAACTTAAGTTATTCCACATTTTTATCTGTTGAATAGTAGTCTTATACTTAGCAGCAATGCCGCCTAGAGTGTCCCCTTTTTTAACTACATATA
Source organism: Cytobacillus oceanisediminis (assembly GCF_004366035.1). Classification (GTDB taxonomy): domain Bacteria; phylum Bacillota; class Bacilli; order Bacillales; family Cytobacillaceae; genus Cytobacillus; species Cytobacillus oceanisediminis_C. The sequence continues at coordinate 38,040 of NZ_SOEE01000005.1, read as the reverse complement.
CCTCTGAACTGCCGCCATTGGAAGGTGTTGACGGTGCAGGTGCTGAACCTGTCTGTTCTTGGGAATCTCCTGAGCTATTACCAGCAGAATTTGAAACCTTAAAGACTTGTCCAGGGTAGATTAAGTGTGTGCTAAGGCTATTCCAGCTCATTAAATCTTTTAAACTAATATTATGATTTAAGGCAATTTTAGATAGAGTATCCCCGCTTTTAACTGTATAGGTTTTGGACGTATTAGCAGGTGCAGGTGCTGTGTTGCCGCCTGATGGCTGGTTGGATTCAGGCTTCTCTGCTGCCCCTGGTATTTCGAGTTTTTGATTGATTGATAGGAAATCAGAACTTAAATTATTGGCTTTTTTAATATCCGTAACAGTCGTTTTGTACTTAATAGCCAGATGAAACAGGGTATCTCCTTTTTTAACTGTGTATGTATCGGCGGAAGCCTGAGAGGCAAAGGCAGAAGAAAGCATTGCTGCAGCAGCAATTGAAACCATCTGTTTTTTCACTTTTCCGAATCACTCCTTGGACATATTTTGCTACCATCTTATCACATATATCGTCCAAAAGGATCATATTTTTACATGATCATACAAAAAAATAACTATTATTTTACAATAATAAGGGACTGTCGACTTATGTCGAGGTGACTATTGGATATTTCTGTCGAAAATTGCCATTTTTCCAAGTATAAAGTCATTATATCGTTCATCTCTTTGAAGACGGAAAATATCAAGAGCCTGCTCCATATACTTTTTTGCCAAAATAAACTGTTCTTGGAGTTCATAATTAAATCCAATATGGTAATGAAGATGTCCCAATAGAAATAACTGATCCTTTTCTAAGCAGTTTTCAATGGCCTCATGGCAGAGCTTGGTAGAGGAATCATAATCCTTTAAATCTGTATAGGTTTTGGCCGTATTATAAAGAAGCCTGCTTCGGACGGTTTCATCATTTAGATATAGCATCCCCTCTAAATGATTCATTGCTTGAAGATAGATATCAAGGGCTTCTGGATATTTTCCTGCTTCATATAATAATATTCCTTTGCTATTCAGAATCTCGATTTCCCTTTCACTCCACACCTTCTCAAATGTCAAATTGATAGCTCTATCGATAAATAAAAGTGCTTCCTCCAGCTGGTGATCCACATGGTATTTGTAAATTCCTTTATGCCAGAGGAGAATCTGGAAGTTTTTCTTGTTGGATGTAAAGAGGGGATTCCTTTCTTCAGATTCCACTATCTCTTTTATGAGGGGGTAATCAAGGTTGCGCCTGGCTATTCTAAGCTGGTTATTGACCTCCTGAACATAATCAAGCCTAGGGGTCGTTCCGTGCTCGAAAAAATAATTGATATCAACACCCAGCCTCTGTGAAATAAAATATAAAGTGGATGCCAAAGGAAGGACATCTCCTTTTTCGATTTTGCTGATTTGCGCCTGAGTACATATATCCTTTGCCAGGTCTTTTTGGGAAAACCCTGCTGCTTTTCTTAACTCTTTGATTTTTTTTCCAATCGCAGAAAAGTCCAAACAATACCCTCCTAAAAATATTCTTATAGTTATATTTACTATTGAAAATCCATATATACAAGAGGTTTCTCTCTGAAACCCATAAAAAATGAGTAATTATCAATGATACATGAATTGCATATTAGTGGTTTAATTAAAATGTGAATTGCTGATAGGAGGAAATCCTAACTGCAACTGAAGGAATATCCTTTTAAATCTCCAATTTTAGCCGGTTCCATATAAGGAAGCGGTTCTTTTTATTTTTTTAATTGGAAAAATATTGTAAAATGGCAGAAAAAGAAATAGAATGTTGTCATGAGATTGCTAGGAAAATAGGAGGAGTAAAAGGTGCTAGACAATGAGGGTCACAAAACGATAAATGAGCTTTTTTTCGAGATGCTTACAAAAGTATATGAAATCGGAGTTGGGGATAAGGAAATGAGCGTTAACCAGCTTCTTTCAGAGATTGAAAATGACCTGAGAAAAATAGTGGTAATTAATGATATCAACTAGGACATAGAATATAGATGTATACTTAACCCTCTTTATAGAAGGGTTTTTATTTTGTATTAAAAAAGTGAATAAAGCTGTCATCACTTTGAATGCAGTCATTTATAAAATTTTTAATTAATGAAAGGATATTTGCCGGGAATATCGAATAATATTATAGTGGGACTAATTTTAAATTAGCTGCGAAGATGTTTTTCTCCATCTCAGTACATCTTTAAAGCATGCTCTCCACAAACAGAATATAGACTGATGCAGTTTCTGACACACCTGAATCATATTAAACGATATTATACCTTTTGTGGTAAAATAATACTATTAATCATACTAAGTGAGGGAAAGCTGATGAATTTAAGTGAGTATTTAATTGGCGACAGCTTACAATCTTTTCGTCAGTATAAAGGGTTAAGTGTTAAGGAGCTTGCTGAGGGAATATGTTCAGAGGAAGAACTTATTTCTTTTGAAAGAGAGAAAGCGTATCCAAGTCTGGAAACGCTGAATCAATTAGCAAATAAAATGAATATTGATCTTACGTACTTCTTTAATATTGCCTCGAAGTCTACCATAAATTATTCTACAGCTGTTATGCAAATTATTAATAAGCACAAGCGGAATTGGAATTATCAGGCCATCTATGAAATTGTGCAAAAGGAACTGGATAATCCCATTTTTCAGCCTGTCATGCTGAAGCAATTCCTAGTCTGGCATCAGGGGATCTGTGTTTTTTATCTTGAAAATGATTTTGATAAAGCGATCCAAATATTGCATGGCGCTTTAGATCTTACAAATGAAAAAAGGGTCAACTTATCGGAAAGAGAAGTTGAAATACTAGCAAGCATCGCTATTTTATATAAAGATATGAATCATTATAAGGAAGCCATATCGATGTTCAAGAAGGCACTTAATGATTTGGAAAAACTGCCGCATATCCTTGAGAGCAGAGGGAAGGTCAGGATCTTGTTTGGTTTATCCCAGGCTCTGACTGAGGTCGGGGAATATCAGGAATCGCTGGTATATTGCCAAAAGGGAATTGAAATTTGCATACATGAAGAAATCCAATATTTGTTTGCTAATCTGCATTACCAAAGCGGAGAGAATTATATAAAGCTTGGCAATAAAGAAAAGGGAATTGAGTTTCTTCAAAAAGCTATTTATATCCTGCAGCTGCAAAAAAATGATAAATTCATCCAAATTGTTGAATCGGAAATGGAAAAATTACTCAATAAATGTTAATATATAAATAATTCAATAAATTATGCAAAAGAGAGGAGTCAATGTCGTGAAAAAATTAATTTTAGCAGGAGCATTGGCATTAGGGGTAATTGGGGCTGGAGCGTCCTTCGCGGGGAACCAGGAGGCTGGCATTCCATCTGAGCATAGTGTCGTTAAACCTTTAGAGTTAGCAGGCATTCCATCTGAACATAGTGTTGGAAAACCTATTGAGTTGGCTGGTATTCCTTCAGAACACAGTCCGGCATATTCTACAATGGGGATCCCATCAGAGCATTAAGAATACCTACTCTTTTTAACAGGGAGTATTCTGTACTTCCATACACCAGAAAAATTTTTAAACACAAAAATTAAATGCATATAAAAAAGGCACTGAAGGTGACGGGTTATTGTCTCGCCTCCAGTGCTTTTTATTTGCTTTATAACCTAAACGGCATCAGCCAATACAGCATTAAGCCAAAGAGATTTATTTATTAGAACCTAGTCTGCTGAAAAGAATAAAGGCAGAGATAGCAGCTGAGGAAAGTCCGACAATCCCCAAAAGAATCCAAAGGCTTGATTTTTCACTATTAAACATCCCAAGTGCAAAGAGGGCTAAACCAATAATCCCCAGGATAATATAAAAAATGGTGTTAAAAGATTTAGACTGAAACATGTGTTTCCTCCTTAAGTTTTAGTTTGTCTATCATTGCCATTTCAATATTACTATAGGAATTTAACCAATCAGATGTTAGCCCGCCATCAATATTTTTTCCGTGATTGATGAGTGTTAAATCATCAGCAATTTCTTGGCAAAAATGAATATCATGTGTAGTTAATAGGATTGTGCATCCTTGTGAGCGATATGTTTTTAGTTTATTCTTTAGATTACTTATACCTACAATATCCAGTCCGATAGTTGGTTCATCCAGTATTAACAGAGACGGAGTATACAGCTCTGTTATACAAAGGGAAAGTCTTTGCTTCATTCCTTTTGAGTAATCTTTAACTAGCTTATTTCGGGAATCTCCAAGGCCATTTTGTTCTAATATCTCTTTTAATTCCAAATCATTTTTAGGGTTGTCATATATATGGTTCATATATTTTATATTTTCAAAACCAGTTAGCTGATTAGTTAATATTGGTTCATCCGGAAGAAAGCCTATTTTTCTTCTGATGTTTTGTGTGTAGGGAATTTGTATCAGTTCTCCGTCAAGGGTGATTGTTCCGCTGGAAGGCTTGCTTATTCCTAATATGATTTTCAGTAAGCTGGTTTTTCCGGCACCATTTGGACCTAAAAGGGCATGAATTGTTGCTTTAGAAATATTTAAGTTGAAGTTATCAAGTATTTTTCTTTCATCTATTTGTTTATTAATATCCGTTATTTCAAGAAAGAAACTCATTGGTAAACACTTCCTATGTATATGATTGCAATATCTAAAGCAATAATTAGCAGACTAAAGAAGGCTGCTGTTATATATAATTTATTTTCCCTGATTTTTAAGTTATATAGAATAACAATACATTGAAGTGTAATAAATATGACCATGTAATAGGGAAGTATATGCAAAGGTATATCCTGTTTTGTAAAGGTCATATAAATGGTTTGGCATAAGAAATCCAATATAGATATATATAAACTATATAAATATGCTTTAGTAAAAAAGTTGAGTGTTAAGTGTTGGTTTGGGTTAAAAAAAGCAAGATCAAAGCGGCTGATTAGCCATAATAAGAAAGAAACAATGTATAATACTGAAAAGATAGAAACGAAACGGGTTATTATATTAAACTCCATACTTGTCAGTATTTCCATAATATGAACAACTGTTTTGTTGGATTCAGAAGTGTACAACAGGGTTAATTCGTTTATAAGTGACCCATGTTTTAAAAAAGCATTTGTATAAACAAATAAAACAATCAGTGTTATGGCCATAACGAAAATTTGGTTGCCAGCCATATTCTTGTTAATGATTGAATGAAGTCGGTTCATTAGTAAACACCTTCTTTAGAGATTTGCCGATATAAAGCTTTCCATAAAGGCAGCACAAATATTAAGGATTAATATAATAGTAGAAAAAAATAGAACTTTCTTAAGGAAAAACCAAAACGTATAGCGTGTCGAGATAAAATTGTTTGCTTTTAGTATGATCAAAAAAATAGGTGCAAAACCCATTGCCAAACTGATTATCATAGAAGGAAGTTCAAAGATGGCATGTGGTAAAAATTTTCTCATGCTATATCCAAATCCGCTTGAAGCTATGGAGTCATTTAAAATATTGCCTAAGTCAAATGCATTTACAAATAATGCATAAAGATTGAAAATACCAAGTGTAAACATTCCAAGTATATTAAGTAAACTTAGAAAACTGTTATGAAACAGCAAATCGAAGAAAGATAGCTTATAATCAGCTTCGGAAAGTTCTTCGTTAAGGCCAGATTGAAACCCCATTGCAAAAAATAGCAGAGCAATCATTGTGGTTAATAAAATACTAATGTAAAAAGGGTCTCTAATAATATTCCTTAAGTTCCCCATAAAAATTTTCATTCCCTTTTATTATTTTCGCAAAGAATACCAAACTAATAGCTAAAAACAGGAAGCCTATTATGATTAGATAGTAATGGAGAATAGATATACTTATGGCTTTTATAAATAAAAATCCATATAAAGTTACCATAATCATTGAACTTTCCCAGATTACCCTTTTAATCATGGATCCTCGATGTTCATTTTCCAGAGCTTCAAAAAACTTTACTTTAAAAACTGAGTAATATTCCTGAATCAATGATAAAGCCAGTATAAATAGAGTACCAACCAGCAGAATGGCTGCTATGAGCTGTGATGGTGCAAGGGATATATAAAAAAGAGGGGCTAAAACAAAAATACTGCTAATGATTGCAGTAGAAATATTTATTACGATCCTGCTAATAAGTATTTTACTGATTTTATATTTCGCGAAAACAAATGAATACACCATTCCTGCATCGTTATGAACAGGGCGGGAGATAAAAAATAGTTTTGTATTTCTGCTGATAATGACAATGGAAAATATAAAAATCAGGTCATCACTAAATATATTGGCTGTTCCTATTTGCTGTGAAAAATAAACGAGGGAAACAAAGAAACCGATATATAAAAATAGGCTATTTAATACCTTTTTTAAAAATCCTCCTTCTCTATTAGAGATAATGATCTGTCTGGAAACTTCACCTTTCAACTCAATAAAAGAGAAAGGCTCTGACCTTCCTGTTTTTTTATGATTAAACTTAATAATGTACAAATGATTTTTAAAGGCTATAAATGGGGCACATGCCAATATGATATTTCCAGCAGCTCCACTTAAATTAAAGGCTAATATCTCCTTATAAAACTTCAAAATTTCCTCACTATTTAAATCGATAATCAATCTGCCCTGAACAATCAATAGAGCAAAAATGACTCCCAACAAGAAGCTTTTAAAGTAAGAAAATGGATGATGCTTTGCCCTGCGAATCGCAATATATTGTTTATAAAATGATAATATGCCTCCAATACAGAAGCCCATTATAGTGTATAAGATAAGATCTATTAAATTGAAATTCTGGATTAATAGGATTAAGAATAATGGAAAGAAGATGATTGTACTATCTAAAATGAACGCTATTCTGAATTTTAGAGACTTCAGTTTAACGATGGTTTTAGCACTCAAAGGAAGTGTATATAAATAGTTTGTTTTCTTACTGGTTAACACTTTGACCTTATTATCAAAGTTTCGGGCTCCAAAAATTATGATTAATAATAGTAAGTATGTATTTAATATGATGAAATGATTGACATCAAATATCATGGCAATATAGATGATTAAGTATAGTGAAAGGCAAAAAATTATGTAAAAGATCAAATTAATCTTGGCAAGATTCCTATATTCTCTCCAAAAGGCTTTGCATTCTAACATATATAGTTTGAGCAAGTTGCTTAATTTCAAGAGACACACTCCTTTCTGGTTAATACTTAATAAAAGACTCTTAATTAAGAAAACTTGAAAAAGTTGCCAATTACATCTTCTCAACTTTCAGGCAAAAAATATATAAGACAAAGGTAACAAAAAAACAGTTCCCTTTGTCTTATATTCTTAGTTTACCAAGCAGTTAAACCTGCCTCGCCGTTCTTCTTCACATACTGTGATAACCACCAGAAACCGATAGCGGCAATACCAGCAATAATGATTGCACCAACACCTGTAAGTGCAAGCAACTGAAGGGCTCTAGACCAAGTAATGGCACCGCCTACTGCTTTTGTGATTACCGCAGCCATTGCAGCTGCTGTTGGAGTTGCAACACCAAAAGTCGCAACAATTAGCCAGTTTAGCTTTTCTAACATAAATATTCACCTCTTTTCTGTAAGATATGGAATATTATGTAATAATTCCATATCTGTAATGTTAGTTGAAGAATTGGATATTATCAACAGGAATATACAAAATAATACAAAATAGTTAATTAATACCATTTTTCTATTTTAATAGTATTTACTGACTTTACTAGAATCAGTACAGCCTTTATCCCGTATTAAAGAAGGAGTTTCATAAAAACTGGTAATTAAAAAAGTGTGGAATTTAATAGATCAAAAGAAATGGTTCAAATTATTCATAGTAGTAAATAGACCGAATTTTACTTGATATATATTTTTCTTTATAGTAATTTCTATCTTGTGAATTGGTTAAGTTTTACTTTTATGTAAAAAATGTTCTTTGAACTATGTTTTTGTAAAATAGAGATCAAGAGAGTGGAGTGGTAAATTGAAAAGGAAATTGATCTTAAGTGCAATAGGTTTACTGTTGTTGGCAGCTGGAATATTATTTCTGGTTAATAAAATGAAAAATTCACATGAAGCTGCTTCTGCAGAGGAAATTGCCTATTATAAAGTGAGCAAGCATAAGGTTAGTAACAATTTATTAATTCCGGGTTTAGTTAATGAAAATGATAAAAGTCAATATTATTATGATCCCTCGTTAGGAAAGGAATATCAAATACATGTTAATGAAGGAGATACTGTAAAAAAAGGCGATTTATTATACTCCTATGTTAATGAAGAGCTTGGTTTCCAGATGAAGAAAACAAACCTCCAATTAAGAGCCGCAAATATCGATTATTCAAATATTCTTAATAAGAAGATCGATCTGGATAAAAAGATAAAAGAAGCTCAGGAGGAAGAAAAAGAAGTCCTGGAAAAAGAATATAGCGAAATTAAATATCAGTTTGACCTTAAGTTGATCGAATTGGAGAGCCTCCAGCTAACCAAGAAAGAAATAGAAGATAAACTTGCAAATTTAAAAATTTACAGCAGATCAGCTGGTAAAGTTCAAAAAATTGTACAAGATCATGAAGTGCAATCAACTGATCAAACGATGGAAGGCGCACCAAGTATCATCAGTCTCCTGGAAAATGACAGGTATAGTGTTACGGGGAAAGTCAGTGAGCTGCAAAGACTATCAATAGAAAAGGGCATGAAATATACAGTGAAGACAAAGGCTATTCCAGATGCAGCATGGAAAGGTGAAATCACAGACATATCAAGCAGTCCAATCAATCAGCTTGAAAATGGTGAAGAGAATAGTTTATCCAGCTACACTTTCTCAGGGGATCTTAAATCCCAGGATAAGTTATTGCCGGGATTCCATATATCAATAGAGTTAGAACTTGCACCAATAGATGCTTTATTAATACCTAAAAAATCAATATTCCGAACCATCGATGATAAGGAGTTTGTCTTGGTGGCCAGAAATGGTGAGCTGGTGAAAGAGGACATCCTGACAGGTTTAGAAAAAGGGGACCTCATTGAGGCAATTGGAAACATAGAAGAAGGAGAACAAGTTGTAAAAGACGCAAAATCAAATGCAGCTGTTGGAATGAAGGTGAATTAAAAATTATTGAACTAAAAGGAATTTGTAAATTATATAGCCAGGGCAGCTCAACAATAAATGTTCTGAAAGACATCGATTTAACAGTAGAGAATGGTGAATATGTTTCCATTATGGGAAGATCAGGTTCCGGAAAAAGTACCTTAATGCAAATAATCGGGTGCCTGGATTCTCAGACATCAGGTGAATATTTATTGGATAATAAGGTTATAAGCGAAAAGTCCGAGAAAGAATTAGCATTACTGAGAAATGATTATATTGGCTTCGTTTTTCAGAACTTCAACCTTTTCCCAGACCTGACCGCCTTGGAAAATGTGACTGTCCCCTTAATTTATAAGGGTACTCATTTTAGGGAAAGACGTAATATTTCAAGTCAATTATTATCAGACTTAGGATTGGAATTATTCAAGAACCATAAGCCAAGTGAGTTGTCAGGTGGACAAAAACAAAGAGTTGCTATTGCAAGAGCCTTAGCCAACAAACCTAAAATAATTTTAGCTGATGAACCCACGGGTGCCTTAGATTCGAAAACAAGTATTGAAGTAATGAGGATATTTAAAAGATTAAATGAAGAAGGAACCACTTGTATTATAGTTACACACGATTCTAATATTGCAGCTCAAACAAAAAGATCAATTGTTTTGAATGATGGGCAAATTGTAGATGATAAAAGGAGAAATTAGATGAAAGCCCTTGAAAGTATACGGTTTGCGGTGAAATCAATCATTAACCACAAATTAAGATCCATACTTACGATTGTGGGACTTATTGTGGGCGTCGCTTCAATCATTATCATTGTAACAATGGGACAAATGGCTGAAGCTTCATTAAAATCACAATTTGCAGGACCAGACGGAAATATTGTCAGCATTAATTACAACCCATTTGCCGGAGAAGGAGACACTTCACTAATAGATGTCAATGTAAATGAATCTCCAAAAATCTCCGAGACAGATATAATAGAGATTAGAAAAAGTGAAAAGGTGAAGAATCTCATTTTATCTAATACAAATACGATAAAATTGCAAGGTCAGCAGAATGAAATAGTGCAGGCTGATCTTCTGGGGATTGAGGAAACCTCCTTTAATAATAAAGGGTTTGAAGTTATTAAGGGAAAAAACCTTACGCCTTTTGATTTTCAATTCGGCAAATCCAGTGCAATTATTTCTGAAGAATTAGAATCGGAGTTATTAGGAAACAAAGTGAAACAGGAGATCATTAGATCAATTATAAATGTAAATGGGTATCCAGTCGAAATAGCAGGAGTGTATAAAGAAACAAACAATGCTTTAAGCTTAAACACCAATAAAATGATTGTCTCGCTGCAGCTGTATCAAAATATATTCAAAAGTTCATCTATAGATACAATTGAAGTGGAGGCTTTTTCTGTAGAAGATATGGAATCAGCAGGTAAAGAAGTCGTGAATATCTTGAATAAAAACAAGGGAGAGCAATTTACCGGGCAATTTGAAGTACTGAACCTTGAAGAAATGAAAAAAGGGGTTTCCGTATTAACCAATACGCTCACATTATTAATTGGAGGAATAGCAGGTATCTCTCTCTTTGTTGCCGGGATCGGAGTTATGAATATTATGCTTATCTCTGTAACAGAAAGGACAAAAGAGATTGGAATCAGAAAAGCACTGGGGGCAACAAGAGGCCTAATCTTATTTCAGTTCTTGATTGAGTCCATTATGCTTACTTTATTGGGAGGCATACTTGGCATCATTCTTGCTTATGGTTCAATTTCAGTGATTGCCTTAATATTTGACTGGAAAGTTGTTTTTTCACCTATTATCATCATAGCAGCTCTAAGCTTTTTAGTGATTTTAGGGATCATATTTGGGATAATACCAGCTAATAAGGCAGCCAAATTAAAACCTGTAGAAGCTTTTAGGTTTGAATAGGGTGGCTATCAAGAAAACGGGTCCAAAGGTTGTTGTGGAAAGAACAAGGGAAGATAGAGGATTTAAACTAGGGGAGGCAGTCAACTGCTTCTCTTTTTTATTTGTCTATTAATCTCTCATTTTGTATATTGTAAAAAATAGGAACAGGAAATATAATAGAGAAGTATTAAAAAAATGGTGAAATGAGGAAGATCATGAGGAAATTAGGCGTAATCTTAACTGTCTTTGTCTTAATTTTCAGTTTATTTATCCCTGCCGCGTCAGCTCAAAGTCCGGAATTTGAGGAAGAATTCCAGCAGTACTTAAATGACATTAGCTTTATCAGAGGTTTTGATGTCACGGAGGAAGATATTGAAATGGTTCTTTCCTTGTATGACGAAACACTTGAAGATTATAGTACTGTACAAGAATTAAGTGACAGCCTTGGTGAAGTCATCAAAGCCGATTTAAGCAACATTCAATTTATCTATGATGAATATGAATTGAATGAAGAATCTTTAAGAAGCCTGCTTGCGGAATTTGGTGAGGAATTAGAGGATTACATTTTCGTTGGTGACCTTGACGAGAGCGTATTTTTTTATACAGCGGATGAAGAAGAGCTGGTAGATGAAGAAATGATTCTGGAACTTCTAGAAGTTTTTAAGGCTGAATTTGATTTAACAGATGACGAGATTGGGAGATTGAAGAATCATCTCCTTTCTATAGAGGATGACCTTTTAAGTGCTGAGACTATGCAGCGGCTGGAGGACTTATCTTATCGGATGATGGCCATTGGAGAGTTCGATGTGACAGATGATCTGACTTCAGCTCAGGTTGAGGAATTGCTGTCCATTTTTGATGAACTGCTTTCAATCTATCAGGTGAAAGCTCAGTATACCCTCATCACAAAAGATACAGAGAAGAACCTGACTCTGTTTGAACTGATGAATATGGAAGAATTGATCAATGCCAAACTGAAAGTCAGCATCTATAATCTAGCGGGCGATTTTCTGGCAGATCTTATCATCACAGGTGAAATGTTTGATTCAGACTTGGTTAAAGAAACAGGCAAGGATATAACAAATGCGGCGGAAAAGGTGAAAAAACCTTCTGCTGAAAAGAAAACAGTAAAAGGCGGAGAGCTGCCAAATACAGCTTCAAACAATCTTATATACGGTGTTCTTGGATTCCTTGCCATTGTGATCGGAACGACATTATTCCGAAGAGTAAGGACCAGATAATATGAGGCAACGGAGTAGCCGAAAGAGAAGAGAAGTCAGCCACAGAAAGCGGCTGCTTCTTCTTTTCTTCAGCTTGAGCTTAATTGCGCTGGGACTTTGGTTTACCACGACAAGCGCCTATAAAGTGGGAAAAGGGTATATCTCCTACAAGATGAATGCGCCTGAAAGAGAAATAAATCTAAAGAAAGAAATCACTGCAGCAGGCAGCATCGAGAAAGAAGAAGAGAAGGTTTTATACCAGGAAAAGCCGGGAATCGGCGAGGAAATCGGAGAATTGTATATTCCCAAAATCAAGTCTGTTCTGCCGATCATTCACGGAACCGATGAAGATGAGCTGGAAAAAGGGGTAGGGCATTATGCCGGCAGTGTCATGCCAGGCGAAAAAGATAACTCTGTCCTATCCGGTCACCGGGATACGGTCTTCAGAAGATTAGGTGAAGTTGGAGAAGGAGATATGCTGGAAGTAACGACAAAGGCCGGCACCTTTGAGTACCGGGTAAATAAGGTGCGGATTGTGGACGCGGACGACAGGACGGTCATTGTCCCTAAGCCTCGTGCCATGCTGACCGTTACAACCTGCTACCCATTTGATTTTATCGGGGATGCACCACAGAGATACATTTTGGTGGCTCATCTTGTATCTAAAAAGTAAAGGATAAGGGGAAAGGCTGAAGCCTTTTCTCTTTTTTGCGTGCTTTGTAATGCGGCCTTCCCCATTTGGCAGTTCTGCAGTCATGAATAAAGACACTATCAATGATATATCCTATTTACAAACATTTGCTATAAATTAACAGAATCTTTACAGCGGTTCATCAGGCCTATTGTTAGAATGAGGGTAAGTAAAATGCCCGTAAGCCTTTTGATCAATTACTTGTAAAGAAGGGATTTTAAAGGATGTCAAAACGAAAGCTAGTACTCTCGGTTGTGACCGCATTTTTCATCATTATCTTATTTGGAATCGTGATTATAGAGCCTGCAGAAATTTTGAGTAGAATCAAACAAAATAGCGAAGAGCTCAAAGGCGGATTTTCTGACAATGTCGTATATGACGGCAATCATTATAAGTTACTTCATCCTATTGGTGAAAAAAACAACACCCTCTATATTTCCCTGCCTGATTTAGAAGCCATCACATCATTAAAAACAGCGAAAAAAGAGAATCAGCTTACCATTCGATATAAAGATAAAAGGCTGATATATGACAATGGATTTATTCAAAAGTGCAGTCAGACTAAGGATGAGCTGTGTGGATATGAAAGGATAAATGACACTATCTATATCCCCGATGTGTCTGTCGAGAGGTTGGGATTTCAAATCGGCTTCTTTTATGATAAACAAACGAACACTGTCTCCATTAAGAGTCCGGAGGAGCAGGCCAAAAAGCCTCAGGATCAGGAATTGGGTTTAACGATTTATGTACATAAGGACAATGTGCCAGCCGAAAAATACGAACCGAGAAGCGGCATTTACCCGGGCGGGTATGTTTTGCAGGATGAATTCATCGATGCTAGCATGAATACATTCAACAAGCTTACAGGGAAGACACATGCCTCTTATTTCAAATATGTCGGTTATGGTAAACCGTTCCCCAAGGACTGGGCTGAAGAGGTCATAGCAGCAGGCGGGTTCCCTCAGGTAGCATGGGAGCCGAATAACGGCCTGGATGAAGTAAAGGATGATGAGTATTTAAGACAGTTCGCAAAGGATGCCGGTGAATTAAACGTTCCGATCCTTTTGCGCTATGCCAGTGAAATGAATGGAACCTGGACCTTTTATTCCGGTCATTCCGAGCAATACATCGAGAAATGGAAATTGGTCCATGATGTGATGGAGAAAGAAGCCCCTAACGTCATGATGCTCTGGAATGTCTTTACCATGCCCGAAGCAGCGATCGATGATTTCTATCCGGGTGATGAATATGTCGACTATGTTGGCGTCAATATTTATAACGTCTTCTATCACAATGATAAAATCGAAGAAAAGTCGGATTTTGAAGACCCGCTGCGTTTATTGGACTACGTCTATAATACCTATAGCCATAAAAAGCCCATTGTCATAGGAGAATATGGGGCAACTAATTACACTGTGACAGACGGGAAGCACCATGATAATTTCGCAGTTGAAAAGATAACCCGAATGTATAAATATCTTCCTGAACTATATCCCCGGGTTAAATTTGTTTACTATTTTGATGTGAATAATCTCGTGAATGCACCGGAAGGCAGGAAAATCAATAATTACGCCATTACGGAGAAAAAAAGCATCCTGAATGCATATGCAGCCAATGTGAAAGCGGATCAGTATCTATCAAAAATAGAGGTAAAACCAGCTGAGAGCGAGGTTTATTCGTACAGAGACTTCTTTTTTTACTGTGACGGAGAGCTATATGTTGATTATAAGTTTGTACGGGATTATTTAAACATGGATGTTAAAGAGGATAGAGGAAAATCAATGAAAGTAACCTATAATGGCAAAAGCATAGAAGTGAACCAGGAGAATTTGAAGATTGATAAAGCAGCCTTTTTTGAAAAAAGAGAGATAAAGGGACTTCCCCTTGGAGAAATATTAACCGCTTTTGAAGTGGAGAATAAATTAATAGATGGAGATTTGCATATTCAAATTACCAATTAGACTAAGCCGGTTCGAAGCGGCTTAGTCTGGATGACTACTCTCCATGAATAAAATAATCGATTAAGAAGTCCGCCCATACACGGTGGCCTTTTTTGGTTGGCTGGCTGTTGTCGGGGGCTAGAAACTCTTTCATTTCAGGATCATCCAGCTCCGGCCAGGCAGCCCAGTGATCCAGATAAGGAATTGAGTTTTCTTCACTATATTCCTTCAGCTCTTCCACATCTGTCGGATAGTAAATCGAATCGTATAGCGGATGAGGGGGCTGCAGGATAAACGTGCTGTCTGGATGTTTGCTTTTCACTTCACCCATAACAAAAGCGATGTTTTCCAGACCGTCTTTTGTTTCTACTTCCCTATTGTCATTCAAGGTGAAAGGTTCAAAGAGAATCAAATCGCCAGGGTTTTTGAGAAGATCTCCCATATTTTGATTAACAAATTGACTTGATGTCATATCGTAGGAGAGAGATTTAGTTTTAATAAGGTCTTTCCCGTACGCAGACTGGAGCTCTGCCTTTAAAAGTTCTGGCCAGGAATCAGACCCCTCCCCAAGTGAGTTAGATCCAAGTATGGTAATGGTATAAGCACGTTGTTCATCCAGAGCTTTATTGAATAACAGTTCCACGCTTTAACAGCCTAAATTCTAGTGCTCCTGCAGTCGAAAATATTGAATCTGCAGATCCAGCCAATCCCGAAAAGGAAAGATTACTGAGTTTAGCGGCCAACTGGAAGTGAAAAGGAGTGATCCATTTCCAATTATAACTAATGGCAAAATTAAAAAGACCTGCTTACCATAGAATAAACCAAGGTTGTTGATTAATATAGAACCTTACTAATTTGCAGCATGGTTTTTATTTTTCACAAAAGGACGTTTTTAGGGAAAGCATCGAGTCTAGATAAAGAATAGATTTAAGTCCTTTCCTTCTAGAACTGGAAAATCTTTTATATTAGTAGGTCTATATGAAACTTAATCGTGTTCATCACATAGCTATTATCTGTAGTGATTATAAAAAGTCCAGGTTATTTTATGTAGATATCCTTGGGTTACAAGTATTACGTGAAGTCTATCGGAAAGAGCGGCAATCGTATAAATTGGACCTTGGAGTTAATGGTTCTTATCAGGTAGAGCTATTTTCATTTCCTAATCCTCCGGAACGCCAAAGTTATCCTGAAGCAGTGGGCCTCCGCCACTAGCTTTTGAGGTTGAGGATATTGAGGAATGGACTACATATCTTCTGGCAAGAGATATAAAAGCAGAACCGGTACAAATTGACCCTTATACAAATAAAAGGTTCACATTTTTTAAAGATCCAGATGGGCTGCCGATTGAGATATATGAGGCTTAGATACAAAAAAATTGGTGTTATTAATGTTGCTGGACCCCCACGTGCATCTCCATACACCTGTACCAAAATATAGATCTGAAATGGTTGTTCATCCTGCCACTTTTCGTCTACGCTATAACAATTAAAAGTATGTCCATGTTTAATCAATGGCTGATGATTGTACCGTTCTTCTTCATTGGAGGCACCAGCCTGTCAAAAGTCCAGTAACACTACTGTTGAAATGCTAAGAAGTGCATAAAAAAGACCTCGTGCAAAGTCTTAATTAAATCGAATTCTACTAATTCAATCAATTTATCATATCATTTGAACTGTATAGATAGTATTTGTATCTTCTGTTTTAATAAATGGCTTCTTTGTCCTTTTTCGCCTATCCATAGATATAACTTTGTTGAACATTCTTATCTAAACGACATCCAATTAAATTCAGGTTCAGCTATATCAACTATACCAGGTTCTCTTATAGCATTTGAAAAGATGTCCTGAAAGGCTTTTAAGGTTTTTTTGTCATCAAAGGTGATTTCATTGGAACCTTTTGTTTTTGAAATACTAATGCTTTTAAAATCATTGTTGATTGATATTATTTTTTGATTTAGCAGAGGTTTCAGTAGTTTTCTTTCGATTGACAAGCAATAAGTTTTGAAGAAGTGGATATTATGAAAACCATCAAAAAAATAATTTTTTCAAATAGTAGTACCCCCAAAAGGTTTATTTTTAACTATCTTTCTATTTAGATGGGTCTAATATTTCAAAAAGTTTTTAACCTTGGAATTATATATTCAAACCAGAAAAAGTATAAGAGCTTCTCTAATCCGATGATAAGGGTATATCAGAAAGGTGCTTTAAAATGGTGTCTAAACCCGAATACGCATTTACAATTCTACAATATAATTGATGAAATTGAACCTTGCAAATTTACAGCAAGGATTTTTAATGTTTTTCAATAGCCTAGGTGTATCTTTTAAAAATTGTGATCATCCCTACCTGGTTGTACCACATTAATCAGAAGTGTTTTTATAGATAAAAAGAATCACTCAAATAACTTTAACTGCCAATTAATAAATATTTAGTATTGTGAAAATTTCTGCTTGCTATTAAACTTATTAAGGGACTATTCCTAAAAACTATAAGCTTTTTGATCCTTTTATACATATTTTTATAGAGAGAAAATAGTGATCAGAGGGCAATAAAAAAGGGAGAATTTATAAAATGACTTATCGGCCAAAGATTCGGAAAAAGCTTTTATCAGCGGCTTTATCTGTGGCGCTAGTTTCTGGTTCATTTGCTCCAGCAGCCGGATTTGCTAAATCCATTCACTTTTCAGATGTGGATACAGGTTCACAGTATGTGGATGCTTTATATGAAGGAGGCATCATTGAGGGCAGGCCAGATGGCACTTTTGATCCAGGTGGCCATGTAACCCGTGCGGAAGCTGCCAAAATGATTGTTAATATTATTAAGCTGGATGCTGAAAGTGCACCGAAAACGCCTTTTAAAGATGTTAAAGATAATGTCTGGTATACAAAGTATATTAATGCCCTTTACTCAGAAGGTTTAATTAAAGGAGTGAGTTCTACTG
Organism: Cytobacillus oceanisediminis; assembly: GCF_004366035.1. Classification (GTDB taxonomy): domain Bacteria; phylum Bacillota; class Bacilli; order Bacillales; family Cytobacillaceae; genus Cytobacillus; species Cytobacillus oceanisediminis_C. The sequence goes on along the minus strand of NZ_SOEE01000005.1, from coordinate 20,243 downwards.
AATTTGCCCCTAATGATAAGCTAACACGTGCTCAGTTTGCTAAATTGGTAGTGGATGCTTATAGCTTGAAAATTGACCCTAAAGCGAGCGTGCCATTTACAGATCTAAAAAAAGGTGCCTGGTATGAAAATTACGTTAAGACACTCTATAAAAATAAACTGATTAATGGAACCACTTTAACCACATTTTCTCCAGATAACAACGTTCGGCGAGTGGACTTTGCCAAGCTATTAACGGAAACTGATTGGGCGGTTGGAGATACACTTGAGAAGCCATCACGAATCATAGAAATGAGCAGGGTTATTAATAAAGACAATACGTTGACCTTCCACGGGAAAGTAACAGGCATTAAGACAGTCAAGATTACTCTTTCAAATACAACTAAGCCTGAGCAAGAAAAAATCGTTTTAGAAGCACCTGCACTAAATGGTGAATTTACACTTACCACTGATGAGTTGGCGCCGGGTAAATATAAAATTTTCTTCCTTGATGATAAAGGAAAAGTTCAGCTGGAGGATTCTGTAGATATCGTTGAACTCGTTGCTGAAGTTAAAGAAGTTCAGGCAGACATTCGTGAGGATAACTCAGTTGTTGTAACGGGAAAAACAGTGAATGCAGATGCTGTAAAGATATCCCTTAATCAAAATGCTAAGACTGAAGCTAAGCTGAATCAAGACGGTACATATACACTGACTTTCCAGCCATTACAGCCAGGGGAGCATACTTTCAGTGTGATTGCATACCGAAAAGGAAAGGCATCAAGGGCTGTTTCAAAAACAGTAATCATTGAAGCATTGCCTCCTAAAATTGAAGACATAAAGGCTGTTGATGAAGATACCATTTCCGTGACATTTGATGATGGCAGTACAGCTGAAATAGACCTTGAAATGGTGCTTAACCATGGTGAAAATGAAATTACCTTTACTTATAAGGATTTTTCCTATACAGCAGTCGTCAGTTATGATGCCCTTACACCTGCCATTCAAAATGCAGTGGCAGCCATTGCAGCTCTTCCTGAGAAAGTATCAATAGAAGATAAAGAGGATGTTGAGCATGCTCGAGCTCTTGTTAATAAGGTATTCTCTATTAAAGAAGATGCTGAAATCCAAGGTTTAGCGAAGCTTAAAAGTGCTGAAAGCAGAATGGATTACTTAATCAATGGCCGAATTATTTTAAATAACTCCGGCTATATTCTTAAAACAGGAGAGACAGTTAAGTTATCAGCGACCATTACTCCTGAACAGCCAACAGAGATTCCGGTTACATGGACATCCAGCAATCTGTCTATTGCAACTGTTGCTAATGATGGAACTGTAACTGCCGTCGGTGAAGGTACTGCACAAATTACAGTTCAGACGGAAGATGGGAAAAAAGCGATGTCTGTCATTACAGTTAGCGATAAGCCAATTCTGCAGTTTAACACATATGCAAACGTAACAATTAACAATGAAATAAAGGGCATCAGTACTTCTTTTTACAACAAGTACAATAAAACAGTGACGGTTGAAAAAGTGGAAGTATTTGAAGATACCTCATTGCGCAGCAGGTTTACTAAAACGGATTTTGAAAGTGAAGGAATAGAGACACAAATCCAGCCTAATGGAAGCTTTGGTATTAGTATTTCGTTCAGGTTAGGTTTATGGACAACCAGTGATAATTACGTAAAGTATACGATCAGTGAAGGTGGAGAAATGTTCGAGTATATTTCTAAACTAAAATAAAAAATGGTCAATGACCGTGAGGTGTCCCTTCTTATTAAAAGTTTTTATAAAAGAAGGAAAAATCTATACAGGAAGGATTAAAGATAGCTTGGCTTTGCTAAGCTTTTTTTTTGTTTAAATTGAAAGAATTTACACATAGTTAAGATAATAAAAGATTAATTATATGATAAAAGAACTAAAAACATGTTATTATTTCCCTAAATATATTAGATGGAGGGAGTAAAAGAGGTGATTGAAGAAGCACTCAAAAAAACGATACGTGTTTTGTCTCTATTTGAAATGTTGAATAATGGGGAAATAATAAGAAAGAAAGAAGCAGCAGAACGCTTTAAAGTAAGTGAAAAAACGATACATAGAGATTTGAAAGAAATAAATATCTATTACTCTAAATATAAATACAATACGTTAGTTAACAGCGTTGCCTATAATCGTGTGGAAAAAGGTTATTTCCTGAAGGTTAGGAATACATAGGGGAATTAAAAAGCCGTCCGATTAATAGGGCGGCTTTACACTTAAACATCTGGCAGGTACATTTCAATCAAACGTTTTGATTGAAAGCTTCGACTATAATATTACCTAAAAGGAAGGGTTATTTAGGTAAATAGGAACATGTAATTTTCAACACCCTGAAGAGAAGTAATTTATACATAGTTGTAAATTCTTGCTGAAATAAATGTTTTCCTGGGAAATTTCTGAATTCCATGTCGAAACTTAAAAAAGTTTAACCTGGAAAAATTTTTTCGGTTTGATAGGCGCTCTAAAGGGAATTGGTTTTAAAGAGCGATAAATTTAAAGAAAGAGGTGAGCATCTATGAGACCTTTATTTGGAACAGTAGAATATTTTGAACAAAAGATTGATACGCATCTTACGAATAAAAAATTAAAAAATAAAGAAAAACATATTAAAGAAATCGTATCAAAGCTGGAAAAAGAAATCCGCCATGACTTCATCTGCCACGAAAGAATTAAGAAAGAATGCCTCGACAATCTATTTAAAGTGTCCAAAAGAACAGCTGCCATGCAGTAAAAAAAGAACACAATTGAGACCGATTAGTTTTGTAGAAGTATTTGAGTTTAGGGGTTAGATCTTAGCTTAGCTGCTCATTGTTATAGTCACTTATTATAATCCCACAGAATTGCCCATTCATCTTTTTCTTTCCCCACAAAGATGTCCTGTTCGATATCAAAATTACCATATTTCCCTTTGAACGTTTGGATGACAGTAAGCTTGTAAACTTCCTTGATAGCAGTGTCCTCCTTGGACATTCTCCAGGATTTAAGCTTTTCGGGATTGCCTAGAGTATATGTAAAAGTATCTACACCAAAATGATTCATAAAAACGTAGGCGCGGTCCTGGATATAGTGTCCTTTTGAAAATTTCTTCTTCATATTGGAGTGAAAGAGCTCCCATGAGGAGGAGAATTCTCCCTTTTGTTCATATGAATAGAATTCTTCAGCGAGGTCTTTCGATCCCTTCTCAGATGATGAGAATAGGAGTTTGAAAGCAAACAGGATCATAACCGCCACAATGAGCCCAAAATCATTTTTAGGATTGTATTCTGCTGATGTCTTTTTGATCCCATGGATAACGCTCCTTTTACGCATATAGTTTGTTTACTATTATCCTATTCGGGTGTGGGTGGATAAATGAGAAAAGGTGCTGAGAATATGTGGATCAGTACAATATTGATGAAATACAGAAAAAAGAACACCTTATTTGGGTGTTCTCTGTGTGATTGCTAGTATTATAGGGGTTTCGCATAAAAAATAAATCTTTGGGGTGCATCGCCAAGGTAGCTGAAGGGATAGCAGGTTGTTACAGTCAGGATCTCATCGGGAGCTGTGCGTCTTATAATTGTGCGGTCATCTGCATCGACTATTTTCGTATCATAAATTTCATAGGAAAACTCTCCATAAGGGAGTTTTACAGTGAAGATATCTCCTAACTCCAATTGATCAAATTGCCGGAAGACTGTATCACGATGCCCGGACAGCACAATCTGATCCTTTTGGGTGGGAAATGCCGTTCCGGGGTAATGCCCCACACCGACTGCAAGCTGCTCCTCATCCGTTCCTTCGATAATGGGGATGTCCTTTTGCAGCTTTGGAACGGTGAGCAGGCCAATTGTCTCGTTCGGCTGAAAATCCAAACTGATGGGTTCAGTTTTTGAAGCTTCTAAAATCTCCATTGCTTCTTCTTTTTTTTCCTCCGTCTGAACATGTGAATCACGTATCTGCCATAATGAATAGCCTGTTAGAACAGATCCTGCGAGCAGTAAAAATAGGACCGCATATTTCAACTCTATCACCCTTAAAAAATATATTTTTTACGACAAAAATCGCGATATACAGCTTCCTATTTATAGTATATATTTCATATATAAATAGAAATAGTAAAATTTTACATTAAAGGGAGCAGTGAGAATGCCAAAAAGAAAGTGGTTACATTTAGCAGTTGTTTTAACCATGATTTTCTCATTTTTCAGTCCGGCTGCCAACGCAGAAGAAAGCAAGAATCCTTCGACTGCCATTGAGCTGCTGGATCCAACCTATCAAGAAGGGCAGGTCATTCTAAAGTGGAAAACCCTGTCTGAGACAGATGCCGAGGAAACATTCTTTATCATCAAAAACTCCCAGGAAACATCCATTAGTGCAAAATTACAATCAACTTCAAACCTGGATGAAAAGGTAATAAAGGAATATGAGTATATCGATGCTGATATTCAATCAGATCATCCATATACATATGCAGTCAAGAAGGCAGAAGATCAGGCTGTGAGTGACTCGAAGGAGGTCAAAGTCGCTGAGGTGAAGGAAAGTGATGAAGACCTGACTGAAAAGGATGCCGATGATTCTCAGCCAGCTTCTGAGCAGCCTTCCAATACTGGCGAAAGTGAAGAAAAAACAGGAAATTCAGATGAAGCTAACGGTGAGCAGGAAAAAGCTGAAGTGCCAGCTGAAGAGGCAGAGGTTTCTTTTGAAGATGCCAATTTAGAGAAGTTGATCCGGTTCGCAATCGGGAAAGCAGAAGGGGCCATTTTAAAGGATGACCTAGCTGGTATAACCTCGCTTGAGATCAATAACAGCTATGGTGATATTCCCAGTCTAAAAGGGCTCGAAAATGCAGTGAATTTAAATACAATAAAAATTGAAAACATTTCTGTTTCAGACATTTCTGTTCTGAAGGAACTAAGCAAACTGACTTCCGTGAAATTATTGTCTTTGCCTGTTTCCAATATTGAAGTACTTTTATTTTTGCCGCAATTGGAAAAGGTGGAAGCGGGTTATCTGGACCTGGATTTAGGAACTTCATCCGTTTTTGAGACACTGGCTTCGAAGGGAGTCACTGTTGAAACACTTGATGAAGATTCTTCATTTTTATTGACAGCTTACCGGATCACAGAATCATCCGCGCAGATTTCATGGGGAATGTATAATCGCGATACGGTAGAAGAGTACAAACTATATGTGAATGGAAAACTGGAAAAAACGTTAGACGGCGGGGTATATGAATATCATTTATCAGGACTTAATGCCTCAGCTCCTTATGAAATTAAAGTCGAAGCCCTAAAAGACGGCAAGGCTCTTGCAAACCAGGTGCATTCTTTTACAACACTCTCTGCCCCCCAGGGTGAAAAGACAGCCATCGCCGATGAAAACCTGCTTCTTGCCATTCAGGGGGAGCTAGGGCTGAAACGCGAACTCTATAAAAGCGACCTGGAACGATTAACTTCTCTTGCTGCACCAAATATGAACATTGAGTCACTAGAGGGACTTGAAGATGCTCTTAATCTGGATCACTTGGTGATATACGGCAACCAGATCCAGGACTTAACTCCACTAGCCGGCTTGAAAAAACTGATTATCCTGGATATTGGAGACAATCCGATTGCGGAAGCAAGTGCTTTAACCAACTTGTTAAATGTAGCCAATCTTGATTTATCCTACACCGATATTAATGACTTTACATTCTTAAAAGATCTGTCAAAATTGCAGGTTGTTTATCTATATGGAAATCTGCAAATAGAAGAACATGCTCCAACCCTGGCGGTAATAGAGGCTTTAGAAGCCAAAGGTGTTGAGGTCTATCATGATTTACAGGAAAATGTGAATCTCGAAATTTACCCAATCTTTGTAAACGAGTCAAGAATTGGACTTGAATGGGGTTATTGGACAGAGGATGAGGAGGACTATTCTTATCCGGATCAATATGTGTTCATGTTTGATGAGAAAGAAGAGGAGCTGTCAGGAGATACCACATCAAAAATCATTGAAAATCTTAAACCTGATACCACATACACCTTTAAGGTAAAAGCGTATGAAAATGGAAAACTGATTGGAAGAGCATCACTGGATGTGACGACCAAGAAGCCGCCTTCCGGCAAAGTCATTACTTTCAAAGATAAAAACTTGGAAAAGGCCATCAAGGACTCTTTGGGAATTGTCAGGGATGTACAAGAGAGTGATCTGATTGATCTCACTAATCTTGATCTTGGTGCAGCATCTATCAAAGATCTGTCAGGCATTGAAAAAGCTGTAAATCTTGAGTCTCTCTCTTTATGGGGGAACGAGATCAGTGATCTGACTCCGCTTAGCAGTCTTATTAAGCTGAGTGAACTTGATTTGGATGATAATCCGATTTCAAGCTTGAAGCCGCTTGATTCTTTGAACAACTTGAACACTCTGTTTTTATCAAATACGAATATCAAGGATTATTCGCCATTAAATCAGCTTGTGAATTTGAATTACCTTTTCCTGTCTTCAAATGGATTGACCTCAATCCCTAATCTATCGAAACTGACAAAGCTTGAGTATCTGGTCTTGGATGATAATAGCCTGACTGACTTAAAGGGAATTGAAAGTCTCCAAAATCTTCAGGCGCTTGAAGTTAGCCATAATCCAGTATCAGATCTGTCTGCTTTAGGCAGCCTCAATCTTATGGCTCTAAATGTCGCTTATACTGACATCACGGAACTTAAGTGGGCTAAATCATTAGGCGCACTGCAGTTTTTGAGTATTGATGGCAACAATATTGAGGATTTAAGCCCTCTGGCCGATTTGAAGAATTTGATTATGCTTAGTGCAAATGAGCTGCCAATCACGGATATTACGGTCCTGCTGGAGCTGCCGCATCTGGAATATGTAAGTCTCTATAACAATGACCTGCTCGACCTATCTGAAGGATCACAAGCCATGCGTGTGATTGAAGAGCTTGAAGCAAAAGGTGTGTATGTTGAATACGGAAATTACAGTGAAGAAGGACATTTATATTTCGATTGGATAGATACAACCAGCACTTCGATTGAAACATCGTGGATATATGAAGGGGAAGAAGACATCAGTAGCTACCGTATCTATTTAAACGGAGAGTTGGTTGATGAAGTGGATTCCTCTAAAACAAGCTATACCTTTGAAGGATTGGAGCCAGGAACACCATATGAGATTACCTTGGAAGCCTATGCTGGAGAGGAACCAGTTGATTATGCCTGGGAATATGTATGGACAGCAAGTGAAGACTTCTACTTTACCGATATGAAAACAGATAAAGACTCAATTGAAGCTTTTTGGACATACGAAGGAGAAGAGGAGATTTCCGGCTATGATGTCTACTTAGATGGTGAGTATATGGATTCCCTGGATTCTGAAAGCAGCAGCTATCTTTTTGAAGAATTATTACCCGATACGAGCTATCGCATCATGGTCGAAGCTCTGAATGATGAAGGAATGGTTATTGCTCAGGCATCCGAAAATGTAGTTACAGATCGTGAAGAACAGCCTGGAGAAGATCCTGGAGAAGACCCTGAAGAGGATGGAGATTCAGATAATACCCCTGTTCCAGGAAAAACGCCAGCTTCAGGCGGCAAGTCAGATCCAAAGCCAGCTGATAAAGTGAAAACTACTGCAGCTAAAGAAAAGAAAGCAGCAAGTGGAAGTAAGCTGCCTAATACTGCAACGAACCATTATAATTTATTAGCCATGGGTCTACTGACATTGCTGGCAGCTTCAATATTATTTATTTACACTCAGAGAAGAAAAAAAGTATAAGAATTTACCGCAAAGCCCTGTGAAGAGGATCGTCTTCGCAGGGCTTTTGTTATTCAAACATGGCTGCTGAAAAATAGCAAAAGACGGGCAAAGCCCGTCTTTTGTACTTACCTATACTATTAAAGTTCCAATTCTGTATACAACCCCTCGCGAAGGCAAGAATGTATGGAAGGAGGAGACGGGGAGATTGTTTTATTATTTTGGTGCACAGTTATTTTCATAAGTACTTCCTCAGCTAGTTTGGAGAGCTTTTTAGAGCATGGGATTATTCATTTTAATTGGGACGCTAAATCGTCTTTTGCCGATCTGTTTCATGCGATGCCTGAAAGCCCGTCTCTAGCATTCCTGCTATGAAAACTGGCATGCTTATGTCTTCTTCATTCTAACAAATGCGTTGTTTTTACTGAAAAGAAATAAGATTTTTTCTGGCCTGGCTGCTTTTTCTATTGTAGTCTTGACCGAAATTCTCCAGCTGTTTTTTCAAGGGATGGAAGATTATTTTATGTCGAAATCTATCTGAATCACTGCTGAGGGAAATATAGAGAATAAAGAGAAAGGTGCTTTATATATCTTTTTTGTTTCTTACCTTTCTTTTTAGTGCAATGGTCACCATCTTAGCCAGCAAAGTATAATACATAGCAAACAGTCATCCTTTGTTGAGGTGGCTGTTTTTCAAAGGGTTCATTCCATGTTCGAATCTTTTAATGCTTCCTTTCATTTTTTTATTTGGCAATTTACAATAATGGTATAGTAGCAAGGGGAAAAGTTAGTGATCACTTCTCAATCTACATAAGTCCAAAGTCCTGACGATATTAAGGAAGAGATTTCGAATGATAATTGGTGGAATTTGACCCGTGAATTTATTTATCCTGTCCGAAAATTTCTGTAGGGATGACACAGCCATATGCAGGTGCGATGGGATCGATACTGTGGAATTAGTCAAACACTGAGAGTCATTTAAATATTATAAGCAACAATTTGATTTTACTTTAATTTGAAGGGAAATAATTTTATGAAAATCAAAAAGATAATCTACAATGTTAGTCTTATAATTTGGTTTATTTCTTCTCTTTATTTCCTATACAAATATTCTTTGAATGCTGGATACTGGAAAAATCCCCTCTTAATATCTCTGTTCTTTTATATGGTCATCATGGTTATCATTAAAGGTTTTAGTAAACTAATTAAATGCATGACCTTGTTTTATATTGGGTTTGGTGTATGGTTCATTATTAATTTCATAGTAGCACTTGGAAATGCATTTCAGTAGATTAATATCTTTGGGGTCCACTGTTCATTTATAGCCTATACGTAATGTAAAATATCAATCAAACGTTTGATTAAAAAACAGGCAAGCTCAGTCGAAGTGTTAATTAGTTAAGGAATTATTCTTGTGTGATATTAATATTCGCGTATTTACTCTTGGATCTCTTTTTATTTAGATATAAATCCTAAGGAATTGGGCAATAATTCTATAAAAAAGCCCAGAGGTTTTGTATGAAAAATATTATTGAGCGGATTATGAAAAGTTTTGATATTAATGAAGCGCTGAGTGAAGAAATTACTGAAGAGGAGTACGACTACGATTTTAATGATGTCGTGCATCACCATCATATCTGGAAATTGAATGATGACCAATAATTTCTCCAGGATTTAACTTGTATTTAGACATTTGCTAAGTAAGCAGGAGTGATGGAATTTCTTGATGCCTGTACTGGGGTGATTGTCTGTTTGGCTGTTTTCGCAGGAAAGTTAATCTAAACAGCTATAAAAGCTGTAAGAGTTTCGATGAGTGATATTTGGATTTCTTATAAAATGTTACTAACAGAATAGAAGATGATGTAGAGCCTAAGAGTGTGTTATACGTAATAAACCATAACTTATGCCATTCAATCTTTAATTGTTTGACCATTTGTATCACTCCTAACCTTTTTTTAGAGCATATCATTCAATTGTTAATTGTACTTTACTTGTTTGTTAAGAATTGAAAATCCAAGTCAAATAAGCATTTAATGAAACATTAAGTAAAGTCCAAAAAAATAAAGCCTGCTTCTTAAAAAAAGAAGCAGGCTTTATTTTTAATTATTAACTTTATTCAGGAATACAGAAGTTACTTTTGCAGCTTCTTCACGGGAAGCTTTGCCAGTAGGGCGGAAGTCATTGTGGCCGTACCCTTGAACGAATTGAAGTTCATAAGCTGCTGCAATAGCTTCTCTAGCTTCATCTGTTAAGTGAGAGATGTCTGTAAAAGGAGCATCTTCTTTCGCTTTGTAGTCAGCTTCTGTTTTGTACTCATAAGCGCGTTCAAGCATTAATGCCATTTCATAACGTTTAATGGAAGCTTTTGGGTTAAACTTTTTTGCACTAACACCTTTAACTAATCCAGCTTCAAATGCGGCTGCAATTTCATCTTGAATTTCCTTAGGGAAATTTGAGATATCAGTGAATGGCGTTTTTGCAGTTGCTTTTAAATCTAAAGCTCGAACTAGCATGGATGCAAATTGAACACGAGTTAATTCAGCTTTTGGAGAAAATGTTGTGGCTGAAGTACCTTTAATTAAATCTTTTGAATAAAGATCAGCGATAAACATTCTTGACCAAGCTGTCTTGCTTACATCGTTAAATGGAAGAGCTGCTGCCACACGGCCTTCAATCTTAGCGTTGATTGGGCTATTTTCCTTGATATAGTCAATCAGGATTTCATCGAGCGCACCGTATTCATTAACGAGCGGGCCATCAGCAAACATTGTGTAATCGTCGCCGCCTACAGCCATAAAGTCATTTGTTGCAACTGTATAGGTTTTAGCTAGTTCTACTGGTTTATTATCGATTGTAAGGTTTGTTACTCTGTTGCCCTTTCCAGCTTTAAGATCAATCTCAAAAGTCATTCCGGCTACATGAGGGAACGCGCCTTTAACATTAGGGTAATCGCTTGTTCCATGCTCTAGCGCAGCCTTGATCTGTTCACCTGTAAATTCTTTCGTTACAAGGAAGTTACCAAAAGGCAATACGTTTACTACGTCACCTTTTGTAATATCTCCTGCTTGGATGGAATCGCGGATCCCGCCGCCGTTTGTGATCGCAGCGTCAGCACCTGTTGCTGCAATCATTGCATCAGTTAATAGATTTCCAAGGTTTGTTTCTCCTGCACGAACATGCTCGCGTACACCGTCAAGCAGTGTTTCTGTAGTGCCGATTTTCTCGGAAAGAATTACATCCTGCTCTTTTTTGATGTTTTCGATTAGTGTTTTTACATCAGAATCTTCAGCAACATCTGCTGCTTCTTCCTGCGTAATTAATCGAGCATTTTTATCAGTCAATTTGTTATCTGCATCAAAGGTTAATTGAACAACACCCAGGTTTTTTGTATGTTCTCCTGCACTTACAATCAGAGTGTTTTCTCCTTCTTCTTGGCCATTTACTAATGTAGAGTGGCTGTGTCCATCAACAATTATGTCAATTCCCGGAGCGCCTTCTGCCACTTTGATAGATGTATCTGTGCTGGAAGCATCTATGCCAAGGTGAGTTAAAGCAACTACTACATCAACCTGCTCCGTTTCCTTAAGGACTTTAACCATTTCCTTTGCTTCTTTAACAGGATCTGTAAAGTCTAAACCTTCTACATTCTTAGGGTTTGTTTTAAAATGAGTTTCAGGAGTGGATAAACCAAAAATACCGATTTTGACTCCATCAACTTCTCTAACCTCATATGGCTTTAAAAGACGAGTGTCGTCTTTTTTGTATCGAACGTTGGCACTTAAAACAGGGAACTCAAGCATTTCCGTAAGTTCTAATAAACGCCCATAACCATAGTTGAAATCATGGTTACCCGCAGCCATGCCGTCATATCCAAGCTTATTCATAATTTGAGTAATGCTTTCTCCTTTTTCAACAGTTGCAAAAGGAGTTCCATGCAGCGTATCACCGGCGTCAAGCAAAAGTGTATTAGGGTTATCGGCTTCCAGTTCCTTTACCAGAGTCGCTAATTTCGCGAATCCCATACCGCCATCTTTTGGCCCCACTTTTGCATGAGTATCATTTGTATGTAGGATCGTGATTGTCTTTTCAGCTGAATCAGCTGCACTTGCAGTTTGAACACCTGCAAAGCTGGCCAAAACCAATATTGCTGAAAACAGGATCAGAAAACCTCTTTTTATAACAGCCATTTTTCTCCTCCTAGTAAAATAGTAGTGTTTCCATCCTATTATAATACAAAAATAGACAAATTTACGGGTTATTTACAACTTTTTGAAGAAAATTAACAAATAATTTAGCATATTTATTTATGATAATGAATTATTTTCGACTCTATCATTTTTCCTGTAGTTCCAGAAGGAACATTAATTCTTTTGAGGAGAGTTGTTCCTATCTTTTGATTGACTCCTTCCTGGACAGTAAAGGTTAACAGGTGACCAGTTTCCTTCAATATTTTTTCTGAATCTGAGCTGTATGCCCCATAAGGATAGGCAAAAGCAACAACTGTGTTACCTATTTTTTCTTCTATCATTCTTCTATTTTTGTTTAGATCATCTTTTATTCGATTGTAATATTGATCTATGGTTTCCAGGGTTCCATCCTGATAAATAGGACCTTTTATGACAGCATCAATTCTTTCGTTATAGGATCTATCCTTCTTATGCAAATCATAGGTATGGCTCTGGATTTCTACAAGTCCGGAATTATGCATTTCTCTAGCCTGTTCCCACGATAACTTTGGGAAAGTATTTGGCGTATACGGAGAATTATTGTTTTCCCTCATTACACTTCCAATAACAAAGATTGTAGCCTTCATGTTTAATTGTTTTAGGATTGGAAAAGCATATATATAATTGCTTTCATAGCCATCATCCATGGTAATCATTAGGGGCTTGGAAGGAAGTTTTCCTTTGCCTTCTATATATAATAATAGATCATGATTAAAAATCGTTTGATAACCTGCTTGTTTTAAGTACTTTAATTGACCCATAAATTCGTTAGGGTTAACGATTGTGGGGGAGCCTTTCCCTTCAGAAAAATGGTGATACATCAGAACAGGAATCGTAATGTCATTATTCTTTGATACTCTTGAAGTAATGAGTACAGAATTACTGGAACCTTTCCAATCTACTTTGTATCCTTATGATTCACTTAGAAACCTAATGGGGACAAGAATCCTAGAGTTATCAGGACTGGAGTGGTGTCGATTCTCTTCTTTTCCCCATTTATAAGAATAAAGGGCTTGTTTAAGTAAAGATTTACAGTGTTAATTCCATCATAAATCGTTGCAGACTGTTCCTTTTGAAACCAGGCTACTTTCGAGTTAAGCGACTCTGAAGTTAACCGGATGGGGACTAGGACTCTGCCTTTTATGTTTTGAGGAGGAACATCGTATTTTACATTTTGCCCGTTGACATAGACGTTGATTTTATTTTCTTTTGCTTGGAGTTGATTACTATAAACCAACGAAAAAAGAATCATTATTGCTGTTAAAAAATATAGTTTCTGATACATGTTATAGTCCTTCCATATTTGCATAAAACTAGGTGATATAGGCTAATGTACTTCATCTTTTAAGTGTTTTCAATTGTTTTTTGGAAATTTCTATTAAACTTATGGGTAAATAGTGATGTTTTTGTGAGAAATACTCCAAAGGCTGAAAGTGCTTAAGTGATAAGAGGGGATTATATATAATATGAAGAAAAAGCTTAATGTTTTCTTTACACAGGGTTAAACTTTAATAAATATACATATGATATCTTAAAGAGAATAAAGGAGGAGAGATGTAAATATGGTCAATCGTATAATAATTGAATGGCATAAATTCTGGTTTATTACAATTAATTCTTTATTGAGTTCGACTTCATCTTATTATTTTCTTTCATACCTCCACAAAAAATCTAAATATCATCATATTAAACTAGTGCAGCTCTTATAGGGGCTGTATTTTTTTGTCTTCCAAAAAAAGGTTTGTAAAAAAGTGGGGGCAACATGTTAGAATACATAAAGTGTATTAATTTGAAACATTAAATTTTTATTACAAAATTAAACAATTGTTGACAAATATATGTTATACTATGCCATATTTCTTTTTACTGAATTAGGAAATTAATTTGATCTTAAACCATATTTATCCGTTTTGTAGTAAAATAGTCACTCCGGACTTTAGTAGCAATACATATCAAGTATCTAGGGGGAAAAATAATGAAGAAAATAAAAAAAGCAATAATTCCGGCTGCTGGATTAGGTACTAGATTTTTGCCGGCTACAAAAGCAATGCCAAAAGAAATGCTTCCAATTGTTGATAAGCCAACTATCCAATATATTATCGAAGAAGCGGTAGCTTCAGGAATTGAAGATATTATTATTGTTACAGGAAAAGGTAAGCGTGCAATTGAAGACCACTTTGATAATGCTCCGGAATTAGAACAGAGTTTATTGGAAAAAGGCAAATTAGATATTTTAGAAAAGGTACGATATTCTTCTAATCTTGCAAATATCCATTATATTAGACAAAAAGAGCCAAAGGGATTAGGCCATGCAGTATGGTGTGCACGAAACTTTATTGGAGATGAACCTTTTGCGGTACTATTGGGAGATGATATTGTTCAAAGTGATGTTCCATGTGTGCAGCAACTAATAAGTCAATACGAAGAGACAGGCTCATCTATTATAGGAGTACAACAGGTTTCTCATAGTGAAACTCATCGATATGGAATAATTGACCCATGTACAATAGAAGGAAGACGTTATCAAGTCAGTAATTTTGTTGAGAAGCCTGCCCAGGGAACGGCTCCTTCAAACTTAGCGATTATGGGGCGCTATGTTCTTACTCCGGAGATATTTGAATTCCTTGAAATGCAAGAAACTGGTGCTGGTGGGGAGATACAATTAACGGATGCCATTCAAAAATTAAATCAATTACAACGTGTTTTTGCATATGACTTTGAAGGACATCGTCATGATGTTGGTGAAAAACTAGGTTTTGTTAAAACGACAATCGAGTTTGCTTTACAGCATGAGGAATTACGATATGATGTTCTAGAAATAATGAGAGAAATCCTAAATAAAGAAAAAATACTTAATTAATCTTAATCCCTTGGAAAATTAATTAATACTAAAGAGGTGTACAAAATGAAAAAGGTATTAACTTATGGCACTTTTGACCTTCTCCATTGGGGCCATATAAATCTTTTAAAACGGGCAAAAGATTTAGGTGATTATTTAATTGTTGCGATTTCGACGGATGAATTTAATAAACTAAAAAATAAAAAATCTTATCACAACTATGAAAATCGGAAATTAATCCTAGAATCTATAAAGTATGTTGATGAAGTTATTCCTGAGGATAACTGGGAACAAAAAGTACAGGATGTTATAAGTAACAACATTGATATTTTTGTGATGGGTGATGACTGGGAAGGTAAGTTCGACTTTTTGCAAGAATATTGTAAAGTAGTATATCTGCCAAGAACAAAGGGGATATCTACAACACAAATTAAAGAAGATCTTCTTCTGGTATCCAGGTGAAAAAAGTTATTAAAACTAAATTAATTATAACAAGCTTTTTTGATGGTTTTATTAAACTAGATTATTCACAGTGTGGATAGTCTAATTTTTTTGGTTAAGCAAAAAGAGCTTCCCTTTACCTTAGTATATAAAAGAATTATAGATTGAAGTGAGGTTTTAATCATGAATAACGTTAACAATCCATTTTTCATAGATTATTCATTTATTAATTCAAAAAATAATGACTATTTATCTGGTACTTCAAATAAAGATAAATATGAAATTATTAATTTTTTTAAAGAAGAAAGATGTGAATATTTCTCAAATATAATAAGTATTTGTAAGAATAATCTATCACCGAACGATACGGTAAATTTTGGAGGTGAAGTATACTTAGTACTTGAGCAAAATGGGGCTGATGGAAATATTGATTTTATAGGAATTAAGAAGCCTGAAAAAGATACGATTAATATAGCGACATTAACATATTTATATGGACAATCTTTAAAAAAGGCTTTTGAAAAGATAATAATAAAGATGAAGGATAATTCTAAATTAAACTTATTTATAATTGGACGTGGCCCTCTAAAAGAATATATTGAAATGTTTGCTAGAATAAATAATGTTGAGGAAAGGGTATTAATAATTGAAAGTCTTATAAATCCATTTAAGTTAATTGGACTTTGTGACTTTTATATCCCTGTCCCTAATAGTAGACTAAATACTATTGATTGGAATATTAAGTCTGCCTATATAAGTGGCTATATTTATATACCAGGTTTTTCACAAGAGTCACCTGATGCCTGTGAGAAAAAATTACTATTTAAAGATACGGATGGGAATGTAGTTCGGGAAGTTTTAGTTGATAATAAGTACATTGACTGGTTAACAAGACATCCAAACCATGGTAACGACTTTGTAAATTATGATTTTGCATGGTTTGGTAAATGGATTGATTTTAAAGAGCTAATGTTGCCAATGGGAAATTTCTTTATATCAGTAAAGATTATTCAAGGTGAGTTGGAATTAGAAGCTCCATTGATAAATTCTATTTCAAGAGAGATACCTGAGAACCATAGAATTGATGATTGTTTATATTCATTTATTGAAAATAAAGAACTAAATAAACATATAAGTATTAATGTTAGTAGCGGAAATATTGTTGGTCGGTCTAATGCTGTTAAGTGGAAAGATAAAAAAGTATATTTAAGTGGATACTCATACATCAAAAATATTGAGGAAAACAGCCCTAATGAGCATAAAGAATTATTAATTAAAGATAAAAACGACCAAATCATCACAAAAATAAGTTTAACAAGCAAGAAGGTTGAATGGCTTTTATCTCATAGTAATCATGGAAATGGAAAGTTGGACTACAGGTTTGCTTGGTTTGGTAATTGGTTAGATGTTACACAACTTCCTTCAAAAAATGGGATATATAAATTGTTTGTACTAGTTAATAATTCAAATATTGATAAAGAAATACAATATAGAAATACTATTGATCATGCTATAGATGATTCAATAATAGAGTTTGAAAGACATAGTTACCAGTTTTTTGAAGGGGAAAATAAAGAGATTCTTCTAAAGGTTTTCTCGTTGTAATTAGAAAGGAGTATTAACTTTGGCTAATAAAATTATTAAATATTTCAAAAGAAAAATCCCTTTTATAAAAAAACCAATTAATGAGTACAAGACGAATGAAAGGTTTAGGATTCGTTCTAAATATAGTAAGTACCTTAACAAATATATAGTTAGGGATAATGTTATACTTTATGAATCGTACCATGGAAAAAATTTCACGGGTAATCCTTTAACTATATTCCTAAAGCTATCTACACTTGAGGAATTTCAAAATTACAAGCATATAATTGTTGTAAATGAGAATAACCCATTGGTTGAAAACTTTTCGAAAAAACCCAATGTGCAAATAGTATCAGTTGACGATGACAACTACCTTAAATATTTAGCAACTGCAAAATATTTAATTAATAACACTTCTTTTCCTTATTATTTTATTAAAAGAGAAGGACAAATATATATAAATACTTGGCACGGTACACCACTAAAGACGTTGGGTATAGATATAAATAATGCTGGCATGGCCGATCACATGAATATTCAAAGAAATTTGCTGCAAACTGACTTTTTGATTAGTCCTAATAAGTTTACCTATGAAAAGTTACTGTCATCTCATGATATTATAAATATCTTTTCAGGAAAAATTGCAGACATTGGATATCCGCGTGTGGACTCGACCATTAATTCCAATAGAGAAGAAGTTTTGAGTAAATTAGGAATTCAGTCAGACAAAAAGGTTATATTATATGCTCCAACATGGAGAGGGACTGTAGGGAATGAAAGTGATACTAGCCAAAAGTTGTTAAATGAAGTTCTTCAATTAAAAGAGAGATTAGGTAATGATTATATAGTTCTATTAAAATCACATTACTTCGCTTATAAGTATTTCGAAGAAAAAAATTTAGAGGATATTTGTATTCCGAATTGGTTTGATACAAATGTAATACTAGCTGGAATTGATATATTAATAACTGATTATTCTAGTATATTTTTTGAGTTTCTGCCTACTGAAAAAACAATTATTTTTTACGGTGATGACATAGAACAATATGCTGAAGAACGAGGATTTTACCTTAACATAGATACGTTACCAGGACCTCTATGTAAAGAAATAGAGGCTGTAGCTGATAACATTCTAAAAGAAGGACTGATAAAGGATATATATTTAGATAAGTACCAAAAATATAAACAGTCTTTTTGTTATAATGACGATGGTAATGCAACAGATCGGTTAATCGATATTATTTTCAGAAATAAAAACAAGGAAAATACAATTTCTGTTCAAACGAATAAAGAGAAAGTTTTAATATACTGTGGTGCCTTCTATAATAATGGTATTACAATGTCTGCTTTAACTTTATTGGATAATATTGATTATAACAAATATGAAGTAGTAGTTATTGAAAATCCCAAGGGAACTGATGAAAAATGGAATAATATTAGAAAAGCAAATAAAAATGTACACTTTATTTATAGGCCTGGAGTTATGAATCGAACAATTTTCGAAAGCTACAGACACCAGTGGACATTAAATAGGGGAATATCAGGAAAATTAATGGAAATGGTTGTTCCTAAATCTCTTTATAAAAATGAGTATAGAAGAATCGTTGGAAATACTCATTTTGACTATGTAATTAATTTTGGAGGATACAATGATTTTTGGAGCCTCTTATTTGCCTTTAGTGAAGTTAAAAGAAAGACAATTTATCTTCACAACGATATGAAAGAAGAATTTAATAAAAAAATTGGTGGTAAATTCAAACATAAAAAACACTTAAAGGTAATTTTCTCTACCTATAAATATTATGATCAAATCGTGTCAGTAGCTAAATCGACACATGAAACAAACTTTAAAAATTTAGGAAGCTTAGTCCCTAATGCATCTAAAAAAATGACTTACATTAATAATTTAGTTAATTCAAAGAAAGTCAATAATCTAAAAAATAGACGAGAATATATAAGTTATAATGGGGAAAATTATATAGTTTTAGAGCAAAATAAAAATGGGAACGTTATTAGGGTTAAAGGAACCCAATCTCCAGGTTCGACAGATATCAATTTGGTAACAATTGGTAGATTATCCCCTGAAAAAGGTCATGAAAAACTTATTCGTGCATTTTATGATGCTTTAGAAATAGATAATAAAATGAAACTTTATATAGTAGGGGAAGGTCCACTAAAAAGCAAGCTTATAGAAATAATAAATGAATTAAATTTAACAAAAAAAGTATTTTTAGTAGGACAGGTTGAAAATCCTTTTGTTTTAATAAAAGAAAGTGATTGTTTTATTTTGTCCTCTAATTATGAGGGGCAAGGATTAGTATTATTGGAGACAATGATAATTGGGAAACCAATTATTGCAACTGATGTTACCGGAGTAAGAAGTGTGTTAGAAGGTGGTTATGGTCAGTTAATTGATAACAACGAGTCTGCATTAAGAGAAAGCATAATTGACTTTGCAAGACAATATAGAAAAAAAGAGTGTCCAAAACAGAAAAGATTTGATTATAAGAGATACAATAAACAGGCAATGGAACGTTTTTATAAGATTGTGCTTAGTGCAGATGGAGATAAATAGATGCTCAAAGTATCCGTGATTGTACCTTTTTACAATGTGGAGGATTATTTAGAGCAAGCATTGGATTCTCTTAAACACCAAACTCTTAAAGAAATAGAAGTAATAATGATTAATGATGGTTCTAGTGATAGAAGTCTTAAAATTGCTGAAAAATACGCAAGGGAATATAAAAACTTTCAACTAGTAAATTGCAAGAAAAAAAGAGGTCCTGGATTTGTAAGAAATATAGGATTACGTCAGGCAAAAGGGAAGTATATTGGTTTTTTAGATGCAGATGACTTTTATGAAAAAACCACATGTGAAACTCTTTTTTACATTGCTGAAAAACATAAAGTTGATATAGCAGTAGGTAATGTTAGGCAGTTCCAAAATGATAATTTTTTTTTGTCGGGACTTCATAAGAAAGCATTTAAAAATCACTTGAAAACTACTAGTATCCAAAAAGATAGTGATTTGCTGTATGATACAAGTGTGTGGAATAAAATCTATAGAAGAAAATTTATTGTAGAGAATGAAATTGAATTTAATGAAGATATCTTATATGAGGATATCCCTTTTTCAATTGAAGCCTATTTAAAAGCAAAAAATGTTTATGTGACTCTGGAGTATATTTACAATTGGAGAATTAGACAGGATGATAATAATCTATCAATAACTCAACAAAGACTGGAACAACAAAATTTCACAGATAGAATTAATGCAATAAAAAGAACAAATAGTTTAATTAGTAATTATAGTGAATCGAAAACATTATATTATAAATTCCAATATAAAGTTTTAGAACATGATTTTCCATTGTATATAAATTTACTTTCAGAGATGAATGAGGACCA
>NZ_SOEE01000004.1:10006-519027 GCF_004366035.1 Cytobacillus oceanisediminis | reverse complement strand
CCGTCCTCTTGCACCATCAATTTAGTTATGCTCTCTGCGGAAGAAAAAATGCGTGATTTCTTGCGTGGTAAAAATCTTTCATGGTTAAATGAAGAGCTTGATCGTGTCTTACCTAAACAAATACGTGAAAATACTAGGAAATATTTTTCGGGCAACCTTTAATTGGTCTAGCCCCTGTCAAGTAGACAACATAAAAAAGCTAAACAGCAAGCGTGTTTCGATATTCAATCTGCGCGGGTTTCTTTTGTTTCTTTTGTATTCGTTTGTAATTGTAATGAGAGATGTAATTCTCAAGGGCTTGCTCTAGCTCTTCTTCTGAAATACACTTGTCTATATACAACTTCTCTCTTTTGAGGTATGAGAAAAACGATTCTACACAGGCATTATCCAGGTAGTTTCCTTTTCTAGAGTGGCTACCTTGATATTTCTTTGTTGTTTTCCATAGATGCGCCTGAGATCCAGAATCGTTTACGTACCCCTTTTTGAATCTGCCCCTTCGTTAACATATAATAAAAAGGGAGTTGCCGTTAGCAACCCCCACTTAAACTCATCCAACCTATTAGGAAAACATGTCCTCTAATGCTGATCTTATGTTTAGCGCCACTCAACAATTCCATCGAGATTTTGTCTTGTTTTTGAACGTTTAGGATCCTTTTGCCGATATCCGAAAGCGACCATACTGGATACATCGAAATCGTTAGCGTTAATGATACCCTCATTTTGTAAAATAGAGTTCACCTGCTTTTTATCAAAACCTTCGATCGGACAGGAATCAATACCGATTTAAGCCGTGGCTGTTATCATGTTACCCGATGCTATATATGCTTGTTTGATTGACCATTCAAAAATGAGAGGCCATTATCTTCTAATTCTGTTTCGACAAAGAATTTGTAGAAACCCAAATGATCTTACATAACTTCTTCAGACATATGATAAATGTCTTTCATCATTTTGGTCACGTAAACCGAATTATGCCTTATACATTCTTCTCTTTTGGCCAATATAACGACAAAATGGCTGGCAGTGGCAGTTGTCCCTGGGCACCGAGGGATACAGGTTTTAATTTTTCACGAAGTGCAGCACCCTGGATCACGACAAACTTCCACGGTTCGAAGCTGAATGAACTTGGAGACAATCTTCCTGTCTCCAAAATAAATTGAAAATCTTCATCCGAATTCTTTTTGTTGTTATCAAATGCCTTACAAGCATTTCTGAACTGGTAAGCTTTTAAAATTTCTTGTTTTTTACTCTCCGTTCCTATCATGTAGAACCGACCTTCCTATTTTGTTTTTTACATGGATTTTTTCGGATAATCACCAGGTTTATATAATCTGTTTGATAACAGACCTGCAGTCAGTATAATTTGGACCCGGTTTCTGAAAATAATCCGAAACAAATACTACATGAGGATCGCATAGAGTTATTATTTTTCAATTGCTGTTTGCCCCATTGCAATAGCAATTCTATTCCAAGTGTTAATTTGATTAATTATTAGAACAAGGTCAACATACTGTTTTTCGTCATAGTGGTTACGCACTCGTTGATAAAGCTGATCTGGCACACGTTTTGCCGGGATTAACGTTACGTGCTCTGTCAACTCTAAAGCTGCTTTTTCTGCTTCTGTGTAAAAATCACACTCTTCCCAAGCACTAATACAATATACTCTTTCTTCTGTTTCACCCATTTTCAGGACATCTGTTGTGTGCATATACATACAAAGTGGACAGCCGTTAATTTGAGAAGCACGAAGTCTAATAAGTTCACGAAGTTTTCGGTCTATACCTGTAGTTGCCGTATACTTATCCAATTTCCCAATGATGTCAAGTGCGTCAGGTGCTACATTGTAATAATCAATTCTTTGTGTCAATTTTATTTCCTCCTAAAAAAGTTTATTCAAATCAATTCAATGAAAAATTGATTCGGAGCTTATTGCCCTTCTTTAAAACAAATTCGATATCGGTATGCAATTGTTCATTAATATGTCCAAAAGTTACATTTGTACATCTTAAGGTACGTTTGTGACAAACATTCCCTTCTCCTAAATGAATTCTACTTTTATTAACTTCGTTTCACCTCCTGATTTTGGATTGGTCATTCCATTTTAACAAATCAATCTTAACAACACTTTTTCGGATTATCCATTCCATTATTTGAAGAAGATAATAGCCAAATATTCGACTTCCGGCTCGCCAAGTTCTTACGCTCGTCGCATTTCGATGATCCCTCTGCACAAGCTCTACGATCAGTTTATATAAAAAAAAGAATGGATTCTGTAATCTAGCTTACATTTATGCTTAAATATAAAAAAACGTCCTAGAGAAGTCTCCAGGAACGTTTTCATAACTATTTAAATAAACGAAGATATTCCCCAGAGCCTTCTTCTTTTTTCTAGTCTATTGGGAAAATTTTAAGTGCAGCTTGAATCATTTAAGTGCAACTCACGGAGTTCCACCAAAATTGAAAAATGTTTTGATTTTACAATTCACTTCTAACTAAATAAACATAGTTATTAAAAAGCCGTCGCATGCTTTTCTGCATCTAATATACCCTTGCGAATAATATCATCTGCTTTCTCTCGGTCAAAGTCATGTCCCTCCACATATAATACTTCTACATTATGTATACCTATGACATTAAGAACTTGTTTTAAATACGGATGACTATGATCCATTTCCGCAAAAGGTCCTTGCGAGTAAATTCCGCCACTTACTTGAATATGAATAGCTTTTTTATCTTTCAAATGTCCAACAGGGCCCTTCTCGGTGTAATGGAATGTTTTTCCTACTACTACAAAGGAATCAATAAATGCTTTTAATTGTGGTGGAATTCCCCAGTTCCACATAGGAGATACAAATACGTATTTGTCAGCGCTCGCTACCATATCTGTAAATTTATTTAAAGCATTGATTTTTTGCTGTTCGACTTGATTCAACTCTGAGAATGGGATTCTCCCTCTTCGCATTTTATCCCAGCCATTAAGGATATCGCGATCAACTATTGGAAATTCCTCTTCATATAAATTTATTTCCTGAATCTCATCATTTGCATGAGATTCGTAATAAGCTTTAAGAAAAGCCTGTCCTACTCTATAACCAACGGAGCTTTCAACTGTTTTTGGATTAGCAGTAATGTATAGAACTTTCGACATGTTAAACCAAACTCTCCTCTTTTGTTAAATTGAGGAAATGTCAAATTAATGTTTAATTTGACATTTCCTTTCTATTGAAGTGTTTCTTATTTAGTAGCCAATCTTGAAGCAACTTCTTCAGCTTCTTTATATACTTTTTGTAATACTTCACTTGGTTCTAGTAAAGCAGTTCCTTGCACCAGTTAGCTCTTGTTCTTTTCGAGGTTTTTCCCATGATCTTAAAACTGTTTGATCTATCAAAAGCACCACACAACTCTACATATAATAATCGGTTCAAGTTGCTTCGATATCAGGAATTAATTCATTTACTTTTGGATGTGCGTAAATGATAAGTGTTTTGTTCATTTGTATTTCTCCTTTAAAATGATTTTTTAGTCTATAATTAGAGATTGAATAAATCGACGATTAATTCGATCATTAATATAAACGGTATAATTATTTTTGTCAAATAAAATAAATAAAATATAACAAACACCCTAAATAGGCCCTTACTCGCATTCTAGAATGTATAACTTCAAAACAACGGGTAGAATATTCATCAGAGTAAGGGCATATTCGAATTCTCCTACACCTATTAAAAAAGTTTCCGCCCTTACTCATAACACCACAATGCTAATTTAGTTTCTTTGCTGCATTTATCGCAAACACTTATTACTCCGTTCCAGACAAAACTTGAATATTTTTGGCACTTCTCACACCAATAAAATGGCCTCCTAACTCCTTTACTCTTTTTTTCCATTCCAGTCCCGTCCATCCAGCCACGTTCAATATTTTAAACAAAGATATCCAATCCGCCACACATACCTTTATTGTCAATGAGAAGGGCATAACAAGAGAAGGCAGGATCGTGATAGAAGTAAACTCCCTGGTACTTCTCATGCTTCTTTATCAATAGGCGTTCCTTCACTCAGAAAAGCTCCATCTATAATGAATGTGACAAGTTAAAGGATTATTTTAATGTTAAATATGCGTAATTTGAGAGACTAATACCTTGTATTTCGGTCGTGTTTTATAGAGACAAAGTCTAAACGTGCTGCTTTTACTTCCCACTGAGCTGCTTGGGAAATATGTCTAAACTTGAATTTTTCTTTGATTGATATAAGGCCTATGTGCCAGATAACTGGTCATAACCATATCAGCCAAGATAGAGGAAAGAGTATTATCCAACCTATTTTCAATTAAATGGTCCTTTAATGAAGTAAAAAAAGACTGTATGTTCCCTTCTGAAAACTTTCTATATAATGAAGCCCTGGACACATTTGATTTCACATATTTGATTAACAGTCATATTTCCATCTTTATATAGCTTAGATGCATAATTCATTACTGTGTGATTTTTATGATGTTTTTTTAACCCACCTTTAAATTTCCCTTCTTTCTTAGCCAGTTCAATCCCTTCCCGCTGTCGCATACTTATAAGATCTAGCTCTAGTTGGTTAACACCAGCCCTAACCGTAATTAAAGAATGGACTGAAAAGATTTAGCATATTCGACGAGGGTTTGACGAATAAGGCTGAGGTTGATTGTAGCTCATATGGAAATGGTTGTGAGGGAATGTGCTTAAATAACATGGTTGATTTAGATGTGTGACTTGTTTCTGGCCTAAATTGCGATTGGTTACAATACTCAGGTGTATGTCTGACAGTTACTGTCGGGACTGAAGGTTAATATTGAAGAATAAAATGACGAAGTAACGTCCCATGGGTAAGAAAGTTAGTGTTATTAGCTCGGTGAAAAGATGCGAGAAATTACCGTAGCAGTTCGGCTGCCGAAAGTTTACTCGATGGAGTGGTGTAACTCATGATGCTGGAGTTGAATGAATATGGTTAGAATGTATGTGGATAGTCCTAAAATTAAAATGTGATTAGTAAAGCGGCGAACCCTCAACCATACGTTATTAAACCGACGAAACGCGTGAACCGCCAGGAGCAGAAGATTATAAATATACTGTTCTCATTACGATGAAAGGATTAAAGAAATAAGAATCCACGACAACAACCTGAATTTAACCGTATTCTATACAATAACCAAATATTTCGACCAATACTACTTCCGTTCTTTTAATCGTATCAATTGTATATTTCATCACTAGATTAATAATCCGCTTTGGATGAAAGTATAACAAAAACTTAGCTAATCCAAAAGATAAGATTATAGCTAATTTTTAGTAGGAGGATGTTAAAATAAAAATATACTGAGCTTAAGGAGGGTTTGCATGGATTATAAACTTGATCATATTGGAATTGCCGTACGTCATTTAGATGAAAGTATACTATTTTATGAAAACGTATTGCAGGGCACACTTCTGGATCGATACAGAAGCGAGTTAAAAGGGGTAGAGAGTGAAATCGCTATTATGGAGGTATGTGGAAATCGAATTGAATTGCTTGCTCCAACAAATAATACAACTTCCCCTATTGCACGATTTATTAAACAGAAAGGAAAAGGTGTACATCATATTGCTTACGATGTCAAGGATCTTGATGAAGCGTTGAAAGAACTAGAAAGTAAAGGGGTTCGAACATTGAAGGATACTTTAAGGATAAATAATCACGGAAGAAGATTAATATACTTAAATCCAGCTGACACAGATGGTACGATTATTGAGTATTGTGATTATCCAGAACAAAACTAATGATAATCGAAAATACCTTCAAAGTAAAGTTTAGCAAGTTCATTGAAACGTTAGCTGTCAACCCTGTTTTTTTCAGTCTCTTTATATAGTATCTTTAAATATCCTATTCCCTTTATTTGAATAACCAATGGGTTTTTTTTCCTAAGTGGAGATTTTTCCTTTACGATTAAATTTTTTTGCATTTCATAAAATTTCGGACCTCCCTTTAATGGTCGCTTTGAATGAAAGGTGTAACCAATTCTCCAATTTTGCCCTTTATGCTTTACTTTTAATTCTATTAGATAGTCACCATGTTAATTATCATCTTGTAACACGAAATTCTACATTATAAGAAGTCATCGTCCAGCCATTTATGGTAAAGGCTTTTATGGTTAGTCACCACCCATGCTAGTATCAATTAAATAGGTTGCGTTTTCATGATTTATAAGGAATGGCTTCGGTGAGATCCACCAATTCCATACAAGGCATTAATCGGGATATCATCAGGAAAATGAGGATTTACAACGCTAAGTCCATTTTCAAGACGATTACCCCGATTTTAACAACGTTAAGACAGTTTTAGCGGTCTTAGAAATCTAACGCAACCATTTTTTCCGAATTAAAACGGTACTCTCCTAGTAAATTGTTCTGCTCCCATCCTAAAGGAGACATATGATGCAACAAATATTCACTAAAATTACCTAAACCTTTTTGGTATTCAACTGCTTTTGTCGGATGTAGAGTATTCCATACATTAATGGCGCTGATAATTATGTTTAAAGCACTTAACCCCCAAAAACTGCCTATGGAATAAAAAAGCTAATCGATTAACGACGATTAGCTTTTTTACTGATTGGCTTTCTTTACCCACTTAGCGATGGTTACAGTACGTTTCGCTTGATGTTTTACAGCAGCTTGAACATCTTCAATCATTTTTCCATCCTGGCCAACTGTTACACTTGTTCCATATGGATTACCACCTGCTCCAAAAATAACCGAATCAGTATAGCCAGGTGTGGCAATAATTGCTCCCCAATGCATCATGGAAGTATATAAGGATAAAAGTGTGGCTTCCTGCCCACCGTGTGGGTTCTGGGCAGATGTCATGGCACTTACGACTTTATTGACAGTCTTACCAGTCGCCCACAACCCGCCTTGAATATCAAGGAATTGCTTCATTTGTGAAGGCATATTCCCAAATCGGGTTGGAATGCTAAAGATAATTGCGTCTGCCCATTCAATATCATTTCCAGTTGCGACTTGTACGTCCTTCGTTGCTTCTACTGTTGATTTCCATACTTCATTTTTCTCAATGGTAGAGGCTGGGGCTAATTCTTCTACTTTTAAAACCTTTACTTCAGCACCCGCTTCTTTTGCTGCTTCTTCAGCCCATTTTGCCAATTGATAGTTTGTTCCACCCATGCTGTAAAAAATGATTGCTAATTTAACATTTGACATTGCTTTTGTCTCCTTTATAGATGAATTTCCAAATAACTTGGATAGAAAACCCATTTTCATAAACCTCATTTCCTTAATTTAAATAAACAGTTCTTCTCTCCTTTGATTCACTTTTAAAAACTTATTGGTCATGTATAGGAATTTACTTCCATTGATTGAACTAAATAGCGGTGGCTAAAATGGTAGTTTTTTTATTTTAAATTGGAATTTAACTAAACCATGATAAAAAATATTAATTTAATGTTAAGCGTAATATAAAAGCTCCCAACTCTGCTTATAAATGATTAACTTACTCCCATTAATATTCTTATTATAATGAAAACAAACATTTCCTATACCTATTCTTCCCAATGAATCTCTGTATAAGCGTTGGCCTTTTCCAACACGGAGTGCGATTCTTTCTATTCGATTGGTGAACAAACTGAATTCATTATCCAGCAGCGATAAACACATACCTTCTAGGCAAATCCCTTCTCCTCAGTATTACTTTAAACCTCGTCTTCAATTGTTTTGATCGTTTTTTCCACTATATACTGATACCCATAAATAATAATTGCTAATGACACACATATAAAATACCATATAGTATGATTCATCTTTTTAAATTTAAAAACTCCTACCTTTTCCCATATTTGAGCAAAAGGATAGGCATTAATGGCATCTATCACCATATTTGCAATTAAATATTTTGGAAAATTGCCGTAAGTTAGTTTAAATACCCATAGTGTGGCTACAAAAAAAGGACCTAATATATATGTAAAATCCACAAAACCAGGAGATAAGGGGCTTTTATTTACCCACCATTTTTTCTTATTCGCAATTACGCCTAACAAACTTAAAAATAAATTAACAAAACTTGCGACAGGTAAAAACCTTAAAAATGACTTTTTCCCCATGAAGGGAACAGTTAGCCAAGGAACGATTAACATCGCTAACCCGAAAGTCTTTTTTTTATCCATATAAATCAACATCCTTTAAATATGTTTTTTATAAAATTCCTCAAAGTAAATCTTATTATACTTATTATAGTTAGACTTTCCTCCCTCAATAAATGAAGATAAAAATGGAATTACCTGCCGGTAAGTACTTTAATTTTGGAGATTTATCACTTGAAGGATATATTTAGACCATTAAAGAAAAAGAAATATAATCCACTAACCAACCATTTTGGTATAAGTATCAAAGATGATATCCTTTTTATCCTGTAAGACAATCCGAGAGCACTCAATGTAAAAAATAATCTGCTATACAATTTTCATATGATCGTCCCCATATATAATTTAATAAAACAATGCATGACGGTTTAGTATTGTTTTTTTGTTTATTTATATTACTGAACTTTCGTTTAGCTTTTTGTTAGGTTAATCATCTGAGAATCGAGTAAATGGTGAATTAATTTATTCAGTAATATAAGTTTTACCACACAAGTAACTGTACTCATTTAGTCAGTCACTATATATTTGTTCATGTAATTGAAAACACACACCCCTTTCGTCAAACCTTCTTTAACGTATTGCGAAGACGTATAGACTCTTCCACCTTTGGCAACATTATTCGCAAGAGCAAGGCTAATAACTATCGTGTCCTTTCAATGTTAAGATTAGTTTCTTGCTCGATAATACATACAACAAAATAATGAAAAAGCATTTAAAAAATGGGGATTTGTTCCTTTCAGGGCGAAATATGATCTGAATGGACCTAGTATGATCAATCGAAAGGGAATCAATTTAAAAATTGCTTTTAAGTTTCGACAGTGAGTATTTAAATGGGATATTGTAGTTAAAGATTGGAAAAAGATGCGAAGTTCTTCTTTGGAACAACTATTCCTATTTACTTCACGGAATGAGTAAAAATGGAGTTTTTATGACAGAATGGATTATTCTGCAGTTATAACCATATAAGTTCCCAAATGTATCGGGAACTTATATGAAGACATTTGAAATATATTTAAGGTGTCACAGTAGCCAGTCTCTACGATCAAGAAATCAAGTGATATTAAGAGATTAGTAGAATTATAGTTGTATTTGAAGTACCTTTTATTCACAAATCAGACACAAGGACTTTTCTCGTGCTTAGCTAATTTGCATATGGAGTCATGCCTAGTTGTATTTTTTTAATATAACAAGAGTTTTGGGCGGAAACACCGGAAGAGGAAACATATTACACAGAAAAAAAATTAGTACAGATTTCAGAATTATATGGATTTCAATAGAGGAACATTTAGACCAATTAAAATAAAGCCCTCTCCATTGAGAAGGGCTATTACATCAGACAAAATGTGCTGTTATTAACGGGCTTTAAGGCACACTGAAGGTGGTATGATGGAATATCATACCACCTTTTTTATTATTTATTAATATTAAATTCATTTTAAAAGGATAAATTGAATCATAAATCTAATTAACTACACCTACACCATAAAAGTCGTATTCTTCTTTATTTCTTCTTAAGTGAATAAATACCAAATAGGATCCACCTATAATAGGGCCATAGATAAAAGTCCATTTTGAGTGTTGATTATTAACAAAGCCACAACAATCAGAGTCTCTAATGCAGCATATAATGTATTTTCAATCCTAGCCATTTTGGGCATCCCGGAAAAGTCTAGATAGCCTTTTAGGTTGGCATATGCATACTGTCTTTTGGTGCTAAATATGTGAAAGATATATGTACCCATCATCATACAAGCTAACCCATATGCAATGATATTGCTTTCGATAAATCCTTTAAACATAAATAGCAAAGAAAGCATGATGAAGCTAATCCAAACTGAACGAAAATACATATACACTTCAGGACTCTCCCTTCTTATCTAACTACTTCAACCTGTTCGAGAAATGGTGTAATATTTACCTGGCCATCATTATTTGCAGTTCGGCAATTTATTGCTAATCCCTGTTCTCCTGTAAGGATATTTACCTCTGGGATTCCCACCATAAATCCAACAATTTTAAAATTAGATGGACTAGTTAATAAAAATCGTTTCACCTTTTCATTCATTTGCATTTCTCCCCTTTATAAGATTTTCTATATTAAAACAACATCGGATATCCAGATAATAAAAAACGCCAAACCCGTAGACTGGGTATTGGCGGTTCTTCCAGCTCAATAGGTTTTATATGAATTTAATACATTAATATTATCATGTTGTTTATTTTCCCTAAATACACATTTCCATTTTTATAATAAATTCTTTAAAACTTCCATATTTCTTCTGAACTTTATATAGAGAAGGCTGGGTACTTAATCTATATTGCTGATATTCTCTTTGGCTAAATGATTCCTTTCCAGCCTGCTCTTTACAATATTGATATGCAGCATAATAATCTCGTTCACAAAACTTAAACTTCTGTTCAAACAGTTCCTGATCAAAAAAAGAATGATAATATCCTGGTTGAATGTTGACAAAACAGGTATAGGAATGTGAGTAGCTTATAGTTAACATCCTTCTCATTATTAACAATATCTTCAATCTCACTATATTCTGTAATGGGAATGCTAAGAGAAGTATTTTGTATCGGATATAGCCGCTTAACATTTATCAATTGTTCGATTGACACTTATTTCAAATGGAGCACATTTATAATGGGAAAATCCTATTAATAGAGCTTGGGATAAGGTTACATCCCCCTTAATCTTATTTAAATCTTGGTAAAAGTTTTTAGGAATTTTTAAAGGAAGAAGAACTCCTTTTTTATGCAAACTCAATCACGCCCTATACCTTAAGTATCTAGATTGGCCGCTTGAACCCTCTACCCGTTAATACTATTATCATGTGAGTCATTAGTTAAATTGATTTTTAATGTCTGCAGCCAATCATAAGGAACTTGGTAATAATGTTGGATGTCATCATCCGGGAATTCCCAAAACGGGAACATACGGGCAATGAACCGATCTGCTATGGTATGCATATAAATTTACTTCTGATGATGAATTAGATGTATTTCTAGGTGAGTTAAATAATTTATAGTTTAAAAAAGGTTCCTGCCCCCTAATTACTAAAGTAACCTGGGGAAGGAACCATATTATTTCTTCTTCTGCCTAAACAAATCAACGGATTTATATCCTTGTGATAATATATCGACCATTTGTGCTTCGCGTTTCTCACGGGTTTTCTGCTGCTTAACAGAAAAGATGTAGCGAGCCCAATCCTTTTGATAACCCGGTGTCAGTTCCAGATAAAATTTCAATTCATTGGGGTACTCTGCTAAAATCTTTTCAATATCGCTCACGTTATCTTTGTAATCAGCCACACATTGACTAGGAGCGGATGTTTTTTTCTCCTTCTTCTTTTCTCGCTTCAATCCAACTACCGTAAAGACATCATCCATACTTACCATCCGCGAGAATTTCACATCGCTATTTTCCACATACCCATCTTCTCCCACTTTCATCGCCGGAAATATATCATCTCTATGAACATATGTATCATACCGTTTATTCCCCTTTTTTGGATAAGCGAAAAATAAATATCCTTTTTCGAGCAGCAGCTCCTCTTTGATAACTCTTTGAGTATGCTTCACCATTTCATCAACCAATTCTACAAAAATGAAAATAGCGTCATGCCCGCCTGATAATTCCGTTTTAAATCCATTAAAGATATCATAATCACTTGGCTGATTTAGCACTGCCATATTGTTGTATTTGCTCAGCTTTAATTTATCTATGATTGTCATAATTTACTCCTTTTATATTTAAGCTTGAGACCGAACACTATATCGCAAAACAGTATTTAATTTTGCCCGACTATTAGAATTTCCTTTCCCCTTTATCATAAAAAACTTTTGATCCGGCTCGGAATTAAATTCAGGTTTTTCTTTAAATAAATACAATTATACAATTGCTTCTCTTTCTTTCTCCATTCATGCTTCATTTTCTGCTGCCATCACTTCTCTAAATAGCTTTTCAAGGAATCCAAATCTTTCGCACAGGCTTTCTTAAAAGCACCAGCCATCAGTTTTCCAAACAGCTTTGACAAACCAGTAAGTCCCTTAATTTCACCACCTAAAGTAACTTCAGAAGCATCACCTGCTGAATCTATTATGTATGTAAAAATAAATTCTCCTTTGCCTGTTGTTCCTTTGGTTCCGTCACAGCGAAGCACAATTTTATTAGACTCATCCAGACCGATAACTTCAAAATGTTCTGCAGCTTCTCTTCCAAACATTTTCCTTTTCTCTTTCCACTGACTCCCTACTTTCAATGGCCCGCTATCGAACCGCTGTATTCCAACCAGACCTTGCATCCAGTCCTTTGCTGAATCAAGGTCAATTAAACCGTTGTAGGTCTTTTGTGCAGATACCTGAATGGTTCTTTTCACTTCAAAACGAATACTCAAGTTAACTGCCCCCTCTCAATAACTAATAAGAATGTCCATTTCACACTAATATTTTATTATATAATTGTCATTACTTTTACTATATTTTATACTTCTATTAAATTAAAAAATTCCTGCGATATGAAAGGATGATTAAAATGAGTGCGGAGCAGCAAACGACTTCAAGTCTATCACTGAAAGAGAAAGCAGTATCCTTCCTGCAGCTCGTAGCATCAGGCCAAGTCCGTGAAGCCTACAAGCGTTACATCGGTCCGGATTTTACTCACCATAATCCCTATTTCAAAGGCGATGCAGATTCACTCATGCACGCGATGGAAGAGAATGCAGCACAAAACCCTAACAAAATTCTTGAAGTCAGACTCACAATCCAGGAGAATGAAACCGTTGCGGTTCATTCCCATGTGAAGCAAAATTCAGAGGATCTTGGGGGAGCAGTTGTCCATATCTTCCGGTTTCAAGATGGCCAGGTGGCTGAACTATGGGATGTTGGACAGCCTGTGCCTGAGGACTCACCTAATGAAAATGGCATGTTTTAATCAAATTTTGTGTATTACCATGATTATTTATGAGCCCAACAAAAGTGATGCTCTTTAAAACCCAAGGCTAATCATGTCTATACCTGAGCTTGGTATTTTAATACATTATCACTTTTATGCGTTTTCACTTTAATTAGTTGAAATTACATTCAGAATTGTATAAAATTAAATTGGTCGAACCCTCACAATTCGACCCCCTATTATCCATTGGGCTTAGGAATTTTCTAAGCTCTTTTTTAATGTTGCTTCCATAGCTGCTTGTATAAGATCGATTGAAACTGAAAAACCTATCCTTGCAATGAACGTGCGTATCAGCTTTGTTTTCAATAGGAGGATTACAATGGAAAATGTATTCGATTATGAAGATATTCAATTAATTCCCGCAAAAAGTATCGTCAATAGCCGATCTGAATGTGATACAACGGTATTCCTAGGGGGACGTGCGTTTAAGCTCCCAGTGGTGCCTGCCAATATGCAGACGATTGTAGATGAGAAAATTGCCATATACTTAGCAGAGAACGGGTATTTCTATATCATGCATCGATTCGAACCGGAGAAAAGAATTTCTTTTATAAAAGATATGAAGGCACGTGGACTATACTCATCGATCAGTGTTGGGGTCAAAGAAGGCGAATATGGGTTTATACAGCAAATTGCCGATGAAAAGCTTTCACCCGAATACATTACCATTGATATAGCTCATGGCCATTCCAATGCTGTCATCCAGATGATCCAGCATATTAAGGAATACCTTCCTCAAAGCTTTGTGATTGCAGGCAATGTCGGAACCCCCGAAGCCGTCAGAGAACTGGAGAATGCTGGTGCTGATGCTACAAAAGTTGGCATTGGACCTGGCAAGGTATGCATCACAAAGATTAAGACTGGATTTGGAACGGGCGGCTGGCAGTTAGCTGCACTTCGCTGGTGTGCAAAGGCAGCAAGCAAGCCGATCATAGCAGATGGAGGTCTTCGCACTCATGGTGACATCGCTAAATCGATTCGATTTGGTGCAACAATGGTGATGATTGGTTCCTTATTTGCAGGACATGAGGAATCTCCTGGAAAAACCATCGAGAATGAGAAAGACGGAAAACTCTATAAAGAATACTTTGGCTCAGCCTCTGAATTTCAAAAAGGCGAAAAGAAAAATGTTGAGGGCAAAAGAATTTTAGTAGAACACAAAGGATTTTTAGCAGATACGCTGAAAGAAATGGAACAGGATCTCCAGTCCTCTATTTCTTATGCAGGCGGCAACAAGCTGGATGCCATCCGCCATGTCGATTACGTAATTGTTAAAAATTCAATCTTTAATGGTGACAGGGCTTTTTAACCCCCTAATTTATAAAACCACAGAAGATGCCTTCCTTTTCCCATAAGGAAGGCATCTTCTGTGGTTTCAGCATTTCCTTTTAAATTGGACAAACACATATGAAAACACTTCAAAAAGCAGATATGTTATGTACCCTTTGGGTTAAGATCCTATAGACTGCTCTACTGCATTTTCCCAGCTCGGAAAATAATACAATGCATTTTTCATTAACTCTGGATTTGATTTTTTTACTTGCTTCTTTCGGGGCGGCTCCCCTTCTTTTTCCAACAGTTCAGAGATCCCGGTCAATACTTCTTCAACACTCATGCTTGTTTCCACATTATTCCTCCTTTTTGAATTCAACTATATAATTTCCATATGATGAAAAATTATTCAGCATTCCTTCAAAATGATTCTTCAGTATTTAGCTAGTATTCTATCTTACAAAAAAATAGCGACTAAATAAGGAATAAAGGTTCCGGATTAAAAGATTAGTTTCATCCCTTCATGACTCGCCATAAACCCCAGCTTATTATAAAAACGATGTGCATCATCACGCTGCTTGTCAGTCGTCAATTGAACAAGACCACTCTCCTCAGACTTTGCTATGGCAATCGCTTCTTTAAACAAGGCTTCCCCTACCCCTTTACCACGGCAGCGCTGATCGACACGCACCCCTTCAATTTGTGCTCGTTTCATCCCTTGCCGTGCTAACCCAGGAATAATTGTTAATTGAAGGCAGCCAATCACAGCCTGACCGTCTATCGCCAAAATAATCTGATTTCCGGCCTGTGCTACTATTGCCTTAAATGCTTTATAATAACATTCCGGCAGAGGTTCTTCATACCTCTCACGCTTTGCTCCTAATTCATCATCGGCAAGCAAGCGGACAATAGCTTGTAAATCTTCTTCAATTGCTTTTCGAAAATGCATTGACAATCGCTCCTTCAGCACGAAAATATTTAAATACATCACAGATTACTTTCTATTAATATTTTATTTTCCCTTCTATTCTGCTCTTTTCCCGAAACTTCTGCATTCACCTAAAAATCAATAAAATTAAACACACACTTAAAAATATTAACTTTTTTCATCAATAAATTCCATTATTGTTATTTATCTTTTTGATTTAATGTTATATAATCATATCAAATAAAAGGAAGGAATTTTATTATGGCTTATAAATTAATCACAGATTGCCCTGTCTGCAGTAAAACATTGAAAATTACAAAACTGCAGTGCTCTCATTGTCATACAACGATTGAAAATGAGTTTGAATTATCTAAGCTGGCATCATTATCAAAGGATCAGCTTCATTTTGTGGAAGTATTTTTAACATGCAGAGGGAATATCAAAGAAGTTGAAAAGGAACTTGGGATTTCATATCCAACGGTTCGAGGCAAGCTAACAGACATCATTTCATCCCTCGGATATGTGCAGAAGAAGAAAAATGAAGCAGATGAGAAAAAAGTTGTCACCATGTTGGAAAATGGCGAAATCACACCAGAAGAAGCCATTAAGCTATTAAAAGAGGAATAGGGAGGATTTATCATGAAGGAAGAAATTACAAGAGTGTTAACAATGGTTCAAGAAGGGAAAATTGATGCAGATAAAGGATCAGAACTAATCCAAGTATTAAAAGAGAAAGCAGAAACAGGTAATAAGCCAGCAGTAAACACGACTAAATATTTAGATAAAACTCTAAAAATCCGTGTTGTATCCGCCGAAAATGATAACGTCACGGTCAATTTGCCAATAAAACTTGTTAAGGCAGTATTAATGGCTGGACACAGCATCGCGGCGAGTGTCCCCCAATCAGAAAAATACGTTAAAGATATAGACATTAGCCTTATTATAGAAGCAATCGAAAACGAATTAGATGGCCAAATTGTTGATATTAAATCGGCAAACGGAGATACCGTTTCGGTCATCATCGATTAGTGTAATGCTTATGCTGTATGTAAAAGTGAAAGCAAAAGACATTCGGTTAACCATCCCAATTCCATATGCTATTTTAAACCTTGCTATTTCAATTTTTTGTTCAAAATTGTTTCATAAAAACGTAAATAAATGGACAAAAGAGCACTTCGAAAGAAAAAAACTGGATTTTACCTTTCCATTAATAGATAAAGAAGCGCTAAAGCCTATTGTCAAGGAACTGAAAAATCAAAAGGGGATCGTGATAGTAGATGTCAAGGCTAAGGACGGTTCTGAGGTTCAGGTAAGACTATAATTTATTTTTACATCTATCCCTGACGCATTTTTTAAAAAAAGCCTAATTTCTGGCTTAAAATACCAAGATAATTAGGCTTTTTTTACTTTATTCCTCTTCATTTTTGAAAGTTCCATAGAATATTTTCATTTAAAGATAGGCCTCTGTGACTTTTCCCAGCCTGCGAATACCCTCTGTTATTTCCTTCTCATCCGCATAACTGAAGGAAAGGCGCAGAAATTCCGTTCCCGCTGCCTGATCTATGTAAAAGTACTTGCCAGGAATAAAAGATACCCCCTCTGCCAGGGCATGTGTCAGCAGTTCCGATGTATCGGCACCTGGAATTTTCATCCACAGGAAGTACCCCCCCTCGGGCACATACCAGGAAGCTGATTCAGGAAAGTACTGTTCCAGTGCGGAGGTCAGAACATCTCTTTTAGACCGGTATGTATCTCTCAAGGTTACCAGTTTATTATTAAGATTCGTGTTTGCTAAATAAACTGCCATCGCAGCTTGAGCAAACGGATGGTTCAAATCTTTTTTAAACCAGGCGCATGCATGGATTATTTCGCTTGCTCCCGCTATCCATCCTATACGCATGCCCGGGGCCACTATCTTGGATAACGAACCGACATGCAGAACTCGAGAGTATTGATCCATTGCTTTTAGAGTGGGGAAACATTTATTAAATGATAATTCCCCATAAGCATCATCCTCAACTATTAGGAAATTATATTTTTTGGCAAGCTCCAATACATGCTGCCGGCGCTCTCCTGACATCGTCGTGCCTGTAGGATTTTGAAAGGTTGGGATCGTATAAAGAAAACGCGGCAGAGTGAACCCTTTTTGCCTCCTTTCCTCTAGAATCTCTTCCAATACACCTGTTTGAAGTCCGTGCTTGTCTACAGGAATACTAATTATATGTCTGGTGTAATTTTGGAAAATTTCTAAAGCCTCCATATAAGTAGGTGATTCTATTGCCACGATTGACTCCTCATTAAGGAGAATGCGGGCAATCAAATCGATCGCCTGACATGCACCTGAAGTGATCAAAAGCTCTTTTTCTGCAACAGATATACCCCGCTCTTTCAATCTCTTTAAAACTTGTTCCTTGAGTTTTATTATTTTGGGACTTCCTATATAATGGAGCGGCAAATCATGTTCTTCCTCTAATAGACTGGTAACAGCTGCCTTTACCTCTTCATCAGGCATAAGGGCAGGAGCTGGATAGCCACAATGCAGGCTTATACACTCATCTGGAATTTCCGGAATCCACTCCCCAGGGGGAGTATTCTGAAGCGCCTTTTTGATATTATCAGGAAAAAAAGAACCAGCATTCACTTGAATCTACATCCTTCCGGCAGTTTTATTATTCATTATAAACTTATTGCCTGAGATGCTCCACCAAACCTATAAAAGCAAGTGATCCTCGAAATGTTTCTTTACTTTTCCCCACTCTTCCTTTATGACACTATACAGGACAGTATGACGAATGGTCCCTTCTTTTCGTATCATATGATTCCGAAGAAGGCCTTCTTTTACGGCACCGATTCGTTCTATCGCTTTCTGTGATCGGATGTTTTCATGTCCGGTTTTGATTTGGACGCGATTAAGTGAAAGTTCTTCAAAACAGTATTGTAATAATAAATATTTACAGTTTGTATTAAGCTCCGTGCGCCAATAAATAGGGTTCATCCAAGTGGAGCCGATTTCAAGATGTTTATGCTGGGCTGAAATATCGAGAAACCAAGTAGCACCGATGATCGTCCCTGTTTTTTTATGGACAATGACAAAAGCAAAATCGGTACCTCGCTCCCGTTTTTGTATGGCATCTTTGACATAATGTATGACCCGGCATTTCTCAGTTAAATCAACAGACATATGCTCCCATATCCGTTTATCCTGAGCTGCTTCACAAATTCCTTCAACATGCTCAAGTTCCATAGGAATTAATTGCACAACATTGTTTTCTAATTTCTGCATGCTATCACTCTCCTTGAATCAATTAAAACCGAATTCTGGTATGATAAAAATAACCAAAAATGAATTTTAATATAATACCAGGGAATGATTCGATGGAAATTCAAATTTTGCTTTCGGAAAATGGAATAAAGTATAAAGAAATCTATGAACAAATTCGGCTGGCGATTCTGGAAAAAAGATTGACAGCTCATGCAAGACTCCCTGCAAAGCGGCGGCTGGCTGAACAATTAAACGTAAGCATTATAACTGTTCAGGTGGCTTATGAACAATTGCAGAGTGAAGGGTACTGTTATTCAGCAGAACGCCGAGGCTATTTTGTTTCTGAAATTCAGGATGAAATGCACTATAGTCAGATTAATGCATTGGACCTGGAGAAAAGAGATCAGCATGAGTTTCTCATTAATTTTAAAAATGGGCAGATTGATGCCTCTGCCTTCCCCTACAAACAATGGAATAGACTTTATCGAAAAGAGCTTAAGGAATCCAATGCCAGCAATGCCCCGTGGCAGGGTGAATATTCTTTGCGTTTTCAAATTGCACACTACCTGCAGCAAGCTAGAGGGCTGGCCTGCCAGCCGGAGCAAGTGTATATATTCAGCGGATTTCAGCAGCAGCTGCTAAATGTCTGTTTGTTTTTTAAGCGGAAAGCCATCGGAATAGAAGATCCAGGTTTTATTCGGGCAAGATCTGTTTTTGATCAATTACAGCTGCCTTGTTATCCGATTTCTGTAGATGAGGAAGGATGCTGTGTGCCTGATGCTGATGAGCCAATAAAATTATTGTATACGACACCAGCTCATCAATACCCTACCGGTTCAATTATGTCAATTGCCAGAAGAATTGAGCTGTTAAATTGGGCAATTAAACAGAACGCTTATATTATCGAGGATGACTATGATTCTGAATTTCGCTACAAAGGTGCACCAATTCCAGCATTGTCCCATTTGGATTCAACAGGGCGGGTACTGTACTTTGGCACCTTTTCAAAAACATTGCTGCCATCACTTCGGATCAGCTATCTGATTATGCCAGCAGCACTGCAGCAGGACTTTAAAAAATTTAATGCTTACCAAAAGTCGAATGTTTCTAGAATTGATCAGCAAGTTGCTTCAAAATTTATAGAAGAAGGACTTTATACATCTCATATAGCAAAAATGAGAACGTTATATCGAGCCAAGCGGAGCTGTTTGATAGAAAGCCTGTCAAAACACTTAGGTGACCACTTTGACATAATTGGTGATACAGCGGGCTTGCATATCATCGTGACATTACCCGAAGGATTAAAAGAAGCAATGGCCATTGAACTGGCGAAGTCCTGCGGTGTGGAAATGGATGCCGTCTCACCTATGTATCAGCTTCAAAAGCCAAATCATCAAGTGATGATTGGATATGGTGCCCCCTCAATGGACGAGATTCAGAAAGGGGTCCAGTTAATCGCTAAAGCATGGAAAAGTCATCTGAGCAAATAAGTTAAGCCATATATTCCACTATTTAAAAGAGCGCTTATCCTACGGGATAACGCTCTTTTGCCGAAGCAGCAAACATGCACATCTTTTCCTTAACCGCTGCCATAAAATCAAACATATTCATCCCCTGGATTTGCTGGAATTTATACAAGTCCTGGTTATAATACATATGAATATGCTTGCCGGTGATACCCCTTTTTTCTTCAATGGAAGTTATATTGATATACGCAAATTCTTCAACTAATTCCTTGGTTGTCCCTGATGCAGGAATTCCATAAAACAGCAGTCTTTTGTTCGTTGCTGCAAAGAAGCCTGGATGAGGTGCTAAACAGAAATGAGCCACTAATGAACAGCTTAAACATTCAATAATGTTTTCATCTTCATGCAATACATGTTTAACCTGATTTATATCACTCTTCATGGAACGCCCCCCTCATATTTCACTATCAAACCGCAGTCTTCACTGCCAATATCAGTCCAGTAGACCAATCCAATTCTGTAATGTCAAGGTCAGGTCTGTCCTGCAGAGTTTTCAGAAGCTTAGTGGCTTTGATCCTAAATTCCTCAGGCAATTTCTGCTGCGGAAACACATCATGAATCACATAAAAACCGCCGATATTTAATTGATCCAGGGTTTTGTCCAGAAGCTCGAATTTCCCTGGCCACGTATCTGCAAAAATAAAATCGAAGCTTTCTGATAGGTTTCGAATAAAAGCTGCACCGTCCTCACAGCAAAATGTGATTCTGCTGTCATACCCGAGGTTTTTTTTCGCGATGGATTGCACTGTTGAATCTATGTCAACCGTCGTTAGCTTACTGCCTTCATCCATCCCATCAATGATCCAGGAAGCAGACGCCCCCGTACCTGTGCCCAGCTCCAAAAAGCTTCCTCCTGGTTTTGAGGCAGCCAGCCCCTTTAGTAAAAACCCTGTTTTCCGATCACATGATTGTCCGAAACCCAGCACATCAGAGTCCTGTAATATCCTCGAATATGCTTCCGGTACCTGTATAACGCCGTTTTCCATTTTGCCATTCCTCCTCTTTCTTCGTTATTATTTAAACCAAGCTCAAACTAAAAAGACATCAAAAAAAGGCCTCTTTATAAGAGGCCTTTACTATCAAAAACGACCTCTTATCTCCCAGAGCTTCAACTCTGTTGGAATTAGCACCTTCCTGACATAATCAGGGGTTGCTGAGGCTTCGCAGGGCCAGTCCCTCCACCTCTCTGGATAAGAATTTGTATAAAATATATATTTTCAACCAAGTATTGCATATTTTTTACAAGATAGCAATACTTTAATTCTTTTAATCTAATGAACTGCTTCCTCTCCCTGATAAATTCGAAACGCCGGAACAATCGTATCCGACACAATCTCTTTCCCTTTTTCCCGGATGAAATCCAATTTATAATACGCATCGAATCTCTGGCTGATTTCTGTTTTCACCAATTCAGGCGGAGTAACGACGATAAATTGGAACTTAAGCTTATCAGCTACAGCAAAAATCGGATCAAGCACATGTGCAGAAGCCGCTTGGCCGAACGGATTATCACAGACTAATGGAACCCAGCTTTGATCGGTTTCACTCTTAACCGAAAGAAGCATCATCATCATGACCATGCGGGCAGATAGCTTTTGGCCGCCGCTGCCATCGGATTTAGTCTTTGAACCCTGGTTGATCGTCTGCCAGGTTGAATAATGCTCACGCTGCGGTTTTCCGTACATGAAGGCATTATCAGTACGCATATTATATACCAGCAGCTCCGGGTAACGATTCCTGAGGGAGACAAATAAAATCTGCTCATCACTGATGAGCTGTTTGATTTCCTGATCCAGCTCCAGATTATTGTCATCAATCATCTCGAATCGTTTCGTAATTTTGTTAATGGCCGAAACAAAATGCTGTTTCAGTAAAGCTTCAATATCTTCCGCCTTTTTAGGCAGGATGTCTTCTTTGAGCTGGACGAGCGGGAAAGAACCCCGTTCATTCTTAAGCTTCATTTTTGCAATCATCGAGCGAATCGCTTCCGAAATACTCAGCACCTTCATGCTCGCACGACTGGCCCAGAAGTTTTGCGCTTTCTCCGCCCGTTCTTTATCGCGTTCCAACTGTTCTAAGCCGCTCTGTGAAAAGCGCTTCATGTTTTGAACCACACTTTGAATATGTGCATAATGCCTTGTATCCATATGATCAAGCGTAGTTAAGACTTCATTCTTAAAGCGGATTTCCCAATCCTTTCCTTCAATATTGAGCTTTAAATTGCGCAGGGATTGTTCAATTTTTGCGTGCTTCTCCAGGCCTTCATCCTGGATATCCTGATGTTTTTCACTCCAGGAAATGATGCTTTGCTTTCCCTGGCTCTTTATTTTTTCAATATCTTCATCCGTAAAAGCTGCTGCTTCCTCTTTAAGGATTACGGATAGATGTAATTGATTGCTTTCAAACTCAGCAATGTTTTGCTCCGTCTCTTTTTTACGCTCTTCCGTTTTCTTTATTTCTGCATTCGTCTGTTTGGTCTGGTCAGTAATCTCAACCGTCTTCATCTCCAGATCAAGTTCTTCCCATTCTTCTGGCTGTTTATCATGCTTGGCCACTTTTTTAACAGTCTTATCGCGCTGCGCCTTCGCATGCTTTAAAGAAGTATCAGCAACTGTTACAGCTGTTCCCTGCTCACGCTCTTCTTTCTCTGCTGCCTTTGATTCCTTTGCAGCTGTCTGAACCATCTTTTCCAAAATACTCATGGGTTCATCCGGTATAGGTGCATCCTTCCACTCTTCGTTAAGAGCATGAAGTTTTTTCTCCAGCTTCTTTTGCTGTTTTTGCTCCGATTCTCTTGTCGCCTGGATCGCCAGCAATTCACTGGCTTGTTCTTCTTTTGATTTTTGCAGCTGTTTAAGCTCCTCAATGCTTCCAATGATTTCTTCCAGCATATGTGATGATAATCGCGGAACCTCATCAGAAGCTTCTGCTTTCCCAGCGGCTGGAAACACCGCACCATCTATAAAGAAGCTAATCTCCTTAATATTTTGCTCGGCTGATAGTTTCCATTCCAAGTACGTTTGGCTCCACTTTTCCTGCAGATCAACGATGATTTGATGCTCGTTTGCAAGCTCTTTCTGTACACTTTCGAAAGCTACCTTTTGTTTCTCTTTTTCCTGCTTTACCCGTTTATTTTCATGATGCAGCGACTTTTCACGATTAAAGTTTTCCAGGGACTCCACATCTTTAGATAGATTTTCAATCTTTTCCTTCGTCTTTTCAAGCTGATCTCTAAGTCCCAGCTGCCGTTCTTTTTCTTTTTCCTCCTGCACGATGATGGCCTGCAATTCCGTTTTCTTGGAAAGCAGGGCTTCTTTTTCCTGAAGCAGCGTTCTTTCGATATCACCCGCAAGGTCATTGGAAAGGAAACGGTCGATTTCTTTTAAAATACGACGGAGAGAACTCTCTGTTTTTTCCATTTCTATAAGTGTATCTTTTTTTTCTTCTATTTCTTTGGCAATCTTAATTTTCCAGTTCGTGAACTGATTTTTATCTGTCAGAAGTTCCTTCTCCGCACCGGTGATCATCACAAAGGTATCTTGCTGATTTTTGCCCGCCATTTTTTCCCTCATAAAAATCGGGACAGGGCTCTTAAACATTCTTCCTGCAAGGACCTGTTTATTCATTTTTTCCCATTGCGGTCTGCTGACCACTAAGCCATAGGGAAGCAGCGGATGAGAAAGCATGTGACTCGCCATTTCATCCGGTTTTAAAGATTGGAGAAATTGTGAGCCGTAAAAAACATCTATCCCTGTTTTCTCATCAATCCATTCCTTCAGTTCCTTCACATCATTATTCGCAATCCAGAAATGCTCATCATTCAAAGCATAATCCAGCTGCGTTTCCCAGAGCTCTTTCTTCATTTCTTCCACTTGCTCACGATTTTGAACGAGGAGATCTTCCACCTGCAGGGCATATTTGGATAAAAGAGCGTTCGTGAACTGTCCTGAGACATCATTCAGCACACCTTGCAGCTTGTCGTACAGCTTCGCTTCTTTTCGTTGCTGCTCTTCACTTTTCATCTTTAACTCTTCACACTTTTCTTCAGAAAACTGAATGGATTGAGCGAGCGTACCATGCGCAGATGCAAGCTGATTTTGCTTTTCATTCGATTGTTTCTCTTTTGCCTGTAAATCCTCGAGAGCTGCTTTTTTGGTCTCTATCTGCTTGTTAAGATTCTCGATAAAGCCCTGTAAATCATAGGTTAAGCGATCACCGAATTCTTTGATAAGATGTTCTTCTTTTGATTCAAATTCATGAATTTGAGTATAAAGAAAATC
The DNA here is from genome assembly GCF_004366035.1 of Cytobacillus oceanisediminis. Classification (GTDB taxonomy): domain Bacteria; phylum Bacillota; class Bacilli; order Bacillales; family Cytobacillaceae; genus Cytobacillus; species Cytobacillus oceanisediminis_C. The sequence goes on along the minus strand of NZ_SOEE01000004.1, from coordinate 494,644 downwards.
AATTTCCGTACTAAGCTGGGCAATCTCCTGGGTCTTTTGCTTATCCTGCTTAGACAGGTCGTTTGTTTTTTTCTTTAAAAACTTCTGATATCCGGAATAATGCTGAACAGCTTCCCTAATAGCCGCGGAGGATTTTTCCCACTGCTGTGCAGCTTCTTTTTTGATTTCATCCATTCTTTGATTCACTTGCTCTAGGCCGCTGTTCTGCTCTAGCTTCATAATCTGCTGGGAAAGCGCGCGAATGCTCTGTTCCCCTTCATTCCATTCTTTCAATAACAGATGAAAAGCCAGCTCATCTTTTCGCTCCTGCTTTTCTTTCACCGTTTCCTGCAGACTTATATGCTTCTTCTGCTCTTCCCCTAGTTTCTTCTCCCAATCCAGCACTTCCCGGTGAGCCTTTGCGTACTCAAGGTTATCTTTCTGAAAGCGCAGTTCCACTTGCTTGCCCGTTAGTTTTTCGATTTCCTTTTCCAGCCCAATGAGTGTTTCTTCTTCCGTTTTCTTCAAATGCTCCAAAGCACCAAGCAGCTGTCTCCCGACCATTATGCTGTCCTCAACAATTTCTTTATGCCCGATGCCCTTTGCCAGACTCTCTTCAAAAGGAAGAATATCTTCCAGAAACTCTTTATGAGCCTGCTCTCTTTTCAGCAAAACAGGCAGGTCCTTTGCAATGCTTGCCTGACTCTTAAAAATCTCCACCAGATCGTTCTTCTGATGCTCCGTCCGGTGCATGACCTGACTGACTGTAGGAATAATCCGCTTTTGGAACAGGGAGTGATCATCTTCAGCACCTTCAAAGAATTTTCCGACGCCGCCCTCATCCTTGTTAATGTCTTTCATAATATCCCAGTCCTTGCGGTTAATGCCGTATGTATCAAGGATGCGGTAGTGCTTCTTTGTATCGCGGTAGACATCATAGCCATTCCATTTTAAATAATCCTTCAGGCCTTCTGTATCAGCCAGTTCACCATCTTCATAGAGCGGAATATGTTCAAGGGATGCTTCTTCTTTCCGTTCAAACTCCCTTGTATAAAACATAATATTCGGGACAATTTTCGCTTCCTGTTCAAGCGTTTTGCTTTCTCCGCCTTCTTCGTTCATGGAAATCCGCTGTTCTGCTGAAAACATTCCGCCCGTCACCAAATGCCTGCTGTCAGCCCCGTCGAGTTCCCATTGCATAAGTACATGAAAGGTATAAGGAATGAATTGCTCTTTATTATTAAAAAAGAATTGCTGATAATAGCGGTTGTTCTGCTTTCCCCAAGATGTTCCTGGCTTAAGAATCTGGAAAATGGTCTGCAGGAAAACCCCTTTCCCGCCTCCATTCATCATGGAAATAAGGCCATTTGTGGAGGTCTCCTCATTATGGAAGTTAAATGTTGTATCTTTGTATTGCTTTTGCATGCCATCATATTTCAGGCCGGCAATTCTAATTCGATGGATTTTCGGCATGCTGATCCTCCTCTGTCTTCATTAATTCCTTGAACATTTCATAACGGTCATAATCATGATACAGATATTCAATCCGCTCAAATAATTCCTGTTTCGGAATCGCCTTTGGAATATCCTCCCGATCGAGAATGACAATAAGTCCTTCTGTCTCCAAAAGACGCATGCTGCTTGCAATCAAACCGATACGCGTCCTGCGATTGGCCTTCTTAGATCCATAATCATCCGTGTCGACCTCCATGTATTTCCATGTTGTCACGACGTCCTTCATATCAATTTTTTCATCTTCTCCGAAATCAGGTTTTGATTTAAGAATGCTGTCCCAATTCATAATGACATCATTTACTTGCCGTTCAAGAGTATAGAAGCTAATCCCTTCCCGCTTGGTACGGATTTTAGCCGCCTGGCTGCGGTCGATGCTTGCCAGGAATGCCATAATGACTACGCTCATCAGGTGAAAGTGTTTCTTAGTTTCAACCTGCTTATGCCTATCCTTCATATGAGTAAAATTTGTAGCAAAAACAGAACCAGTCGGCTGCACGACGAGCTGAATCCGTTTTGGCGATTCAATGATAAAGGTACCGGATTCGTCTGCCAATAAAAGAACCGTCTGTCTTACATCAGGATCGAAATACGCCTGAAAGTGCTCGCTGTTTTCGTCGATGACTTTGTCTTTTAATAGAGTAAAATAAACCGCTGATGCTTTCTTGATACTTTCTGCACTCATCATTTCTCCTCCTGTACACAAATTTTAAACGGAGTGATTTTCATTTGATACCAGAGGAAGGGTTCCGCCCGATGATCAAACTCGGTATATATTTTCAAGCCTTCAAACACCTGGAATTGAGGATATTCCTGCATCAGTTTATAGAGGAGAATCTCCCGTTCATCACTTAACGACTCTTCTTTCCGATGCAGCACCTGAACCTTCAGCGGCTTTTTATCAAACATCATCCATAAATCAATCGTTTCCGATTCTTCAAACCATAAATCCTGGACTTCGAGCGGTAATGTCGTTAAATCAGCCAAAGAAAACTCTCCGTATGTCTGCAAATATTGAAACACATAGCTCCAGGCCTTGATGACAGAATCCCAGTTCGTTACCCTCTGATGGGTAATGCTTTCCTCTTGCACTTCTTCCTCCATTACCTCTGTCAGCTGCTTTTCATCAAATTCCTGCTCTCCCCAAATCCAGTCCAAAGGCAAGATAAATTCATTCTTTGGCGAAAATAAAGGACCTAATACTTTTTCAACTCTATCGAATGAAGAAAACCCTTCTTTCATGAACCAGTTCTCATAAATATGCTCCCTGAATGACACAAGGCTCGTTTCCCAAAACAGGGACGGGCTTTCCGCTTTCAGCTTCATTTCATAGGAGATATTTTGAATCACAAGCTTGGCGAAACGGTCATGCAATTGCCTAGTATGACCGATCTTTTCCTGGAGAAGGATCAATTCTTTTTGAATAAGATCATCTTCCTCATTTCTTCGTTTCGTTTTCTCAATCATGCTGCTGATCGTGCGGAAGTGATTCTTCTCTTCTTCGAACTGCTTTTCAATTTCCGAACGGTTATCAGCCCTTTGCATTTCTTCTTCCATCAATAAGATTTTGGGATTGTTGATCATTTCTTTTTGAAAGGAAAATTCTTTTGCCATTAAGCGGTTGACCCGTGAAATGAGGTGATCGAGGTTTCGAGTAGCTTTGCGGAAATTACCGTTTTTTATCAGCTGCATACTATAAAGCTGTTCAATAGTGATTGAGAATTCCTCTGCCATTTCCCTGCTCATGAAAATCATCTCCTGTGAGACATCGGTGAGCTTGTAGACAATGGATCCGCCCATCTCCAGGTTCGTATATAATTCATCCATTGTCACATAGCGGAAAACCTGAGTCTCCCATGATTGCCTGATTTCATCGTAATATAGGGCTTCAAAAGGTCTGCTGTACTCCTCTTTCCCCTGATACAGAAGCCCGCTTGTGATCCGTTCAACCTGTTTCTCATCGGCCAAAAGCTTCATTTGCTTAATTGTATCTTCGACCATATACTTAATATCCGATTTTCTCCGATGATCATCATCATTCAATTCCCGATAAAAAATGGTAAGGAGCACCTGCATCAGAATCGTTTGGATATGAGGCTTCAGCTCTCCGACTTCCATTCCTCTCCCGAGCTCAAACAGCGGGTTCAATCGCTGCATCCGCTGAGCGAATCCTTCCCATGATTCGTTCACATCCATCTCCTCCATGTTTCAATTGTTAAGACTTCCTGAGGAATCCGTTTATTTTCCTGCCATAAGTGCATTAATAGTTCCCGTTCTTCCTCGGTAAACCACTGAAAGAATGCATCTCGGTATTTAAGGTATTGAAGCTGGCCTGATTTCTGTTCATTTCTTTGATCTATACATTCGAGCATTTTACGGTAAATCTTTAATGCAGGCTGAATACAGCAATCCGGATATTTTTCAATCAGCCGGGTCATGATCCCGTACCCTGCCGCATCAAGATCTCCTGCATAATAAAATAGATACGATTTAGCCGGGAAAACTTTAAAGAAAAACGAAAAGCTCCGTTCAATTTTAGTTCCTTCCCCATAAATGATGAGTTCAGGCTCATAATCAAGCAGATCACTTTCCAATAATTGAATGGAAGTATGAAAGAATGATAGATTCTCGACAATCAGCACTCTCTGAATATCTTTGATTTCTTTTCCCTGCTTCATCCAAAATACAAAAGGCTCCCCGTATTTCACCACATTAAGCTGTTCTTCCGATATTCCAATTCTCTCTAAAAAGCCTTTTCCATCAGGAAAACTGATCCCGTCCTGCAGGAATTTTTCATGGCCGAACAGCTCCAGGCTTCTCTCCTCGAGTGAAACGGTTTCCCGTTCACCGCTGGATTGGAGAAAAGCATATAAATTCTGGATTCGGCTCCACTCTTCTTTCGTCTGCCATTCCGGGTGCCGTTCATAAAATGAAAAATCGAACAGATCACTCAGCTTCATCATCCCGAGCCGGTCCCATTTGTCGGCTTGAGCTTTCACATTAACCCAGTAATATAAAGGCAAGGACGGTGTTTTCCCATTGTATTGATTATTATGTATAGGGGTCAGCTGCCCATCCATTTGCAATGATTGAATAGCCTCATAAAAAAGCGAATAACCATCCATTTCGTAATAATCATCCAGCAATTTTCGCAGCTGAAATTCTAAATCGTTTATGTTTAACTTCTTCTTTTGCTTCGGGTGCTGAATATCTTCAATGAAACTTCTCACCCTTGTTTCAATGATGTTGATTTTGTTCACCTTCTTAAACATCTTGGGGTCTTTAGAGACTGCAATAACTCAGGCAGACATCATTCTTATTATAAACTAGTTGTGGAGTTGATGGTAATTGGATTTTAAAATGGAAGGAAGTAAAAAGGTGCTTGCCCCACACTTGTTAACGTATAAAATTAACAGAGGGCATGCACCTTTTTTTGGTAATCCTATTTGAGTTTGGAAGAGGCGAAGAGGACAAATTATAAAGATGAAAAAGTCTTTAGCACATGATAGATTCATATATCGCAAAATCGACGAATTTCCACTGAAGTTGTTATTAATTATGTTATATTCATTGTTATAATTTTGGAGAAATACGAATTCCATTAATTTTTCTCTATATTTATAGAGTTCCTTTTTATCCATTTTTCCTCCTGAATATATATGGGTTTATATTCATAATACCAAACATTTGCCTTTTTTGGTATTATTCGTAAAATAAGTATTATACGAATTGTTGTGTTCGATAGAAATTAATACATTACTCCTCTTTATCTCTTTTGCAAAAAGTCTAACCGATTGTACAGGAAAATCTAAACTCCGTCCTTTACACTCTTTTCGAGACATGAAAGTCTAAACTATTTCCAATCCCTTTCTTTTCAGATTTACTGTATTGCATTTTAGGCACTATTCTATTCAAGAATAGCGCCCGTTTTTTGAAGATCGTTATTAAACTAACGCTACCCGTTTGCTTGGATTTTACCACCAAAAAAGTAATTAGCTTTTCTTGGCTCCTGGAGTTTAGTTCCATATCATACCAATTTCTTCAAGCAACTTACATCGTTTTAAAGTAAGATCGTTATTTTTATAACTATTTCGTTGTGTTCTGATCCAACTTCCTAACTTAAATCCATTATTGCAAACATAGGTAGCTTTTACGTTTAAATTATTGTGTTGAAGGTAGTAAGCTTTGGCTTGTTCATATTACTCATCCACATATCTTCATTAAGTGGTTACTTTTTATGCCTTCCACTGCAATGTGGACAGGTTGGACCTTTAACTCTTCTCGCGATTGTAGCTCTCCATTCATGACTATCCTTACATTTCCACCAAACCTTTTTATTGCTTTCTACAAACAGGTGTTAACAAATTGAGGAAGATACAAAAATATAAAACTCTTTGTATTCAATCTGAATCAGAGTTCAATCTAAATGACTGCTGAATAAGATCCATAACGGATTGTAAATTAGACGCAGGTTTTAAGATAATTTCAATATCACCATTTCCACGGTGGCCAATATCAGTCACATCTCGTCCAAGTTGATTTGGGTCATGTAATTCTCCAAATTTGCAATTCAACCACAGCTTTATAGACTGTTTTGTTGGTGATAAGTCTACGAAATTTCGATTACCGCACTTAAAAGCAATATAAAATTTTTTAATTTCTTCTTGCACGGAGCTATCAATGTTTAAAATTCTAGTTTTTAATAAATCATATAACTGACGTGTTTCAGAACTAAATGCACTAATATGCTGATCAAGTGAATAATCTGTTTTTGATTTTATTGTTTTTTCCTTTTTCTGATATAGTCTTAAAACATCTTCTGTAAGAGAAGGGGACTGCCAGACACTGATTGCTCGCTCCGCCAAGGTAATTGCTTTTTTTCTTCAATTGTTTCTTTACTCAAAGTTTTATATTTGGAGACACTACGATTTAACCATAAGGGACTATCTTTGAAGCCCCCTTCAAGTAAGAGTTTTTCAGAAAACGGGCGATCGCTTAATTCAGAATTATATCCGGTCAAAGTTAGATTTCCTAAAGTATGAAGGTATGAAAATTGGACTGTTTCCCAATCAGAATCCAAGCTTGTTTGCCATTAACTAAGGTCTTCTCCGTTAGTTGCAATCACTTTTTTATACCAATCAAATGATTTTTTCTTTGTTCTTTTTAATGTTCCATTTCCTTCATCGTCCATATCTACATAAATAAAACCGTATCGTTTTTTCATCTCTCCAGTTCCTGCTGAAACTAAATCAATGCAACCCCATGGTGTATAGCCCATTAAGTCAACACCGTCTAAAGTAACCGCCTTTTTTATCTCTGCAATATGATCTCGGAAATATTGGATCCGATAATCATCCTCCACATACCCATCCTTATCCGCTTTATCGATGGTTCCCATTCCGTTTTCAACAATAAAGAGAGGTTTTTGATACCGGTCATAAAGTTCAGATAAGGTGTATCTTAACCCAATTGGGTCAATGGCCCAACCCCACTCAGTTTTTTCTACGAAAGGATTTACATCTCCCATTTGTCCGCCTGTATCGGTATTCTGAACGATTTCAGTATGGTATACACTGCTGCGGTAATAACTAAATGATAAAAAATCCGAAGGATACGCCCTGATTATTTTGTCATCTCCTGGTTCTTTTTTTATGGTTACCCCCATCTCTTCAAAAAAATGGTCGGCGTAAGATGGATAATATCCTCTCATCATAATATCAGAATAAATCAAAGCTCCTCTTCGATAATCCAAAGCTCCGAATACATTTTCCGGCTTACAATCTTTCGGGTAAATGGAGCTTAATGCAACCATACAGCCAATCTTTGCATCTGGAATGATCTCGTGACAAAGCTTATTGGCAAGGGCACTCGCAACAAACATATGATGCTTTGCTTGATAACGTACCTGGGCAGTAGCCTCCCTGGTTCCCATAAAGGCGTAACCATTTAATACATTAATTTCGTTAATGGTGATCCAATGCTTAACTAAATCTTTATATCTTGTAAAGACTTCTTTGCACATTCTTAAAAAACAGGCAATCGTCTCACGACCGCCCCAACCATTAAAATGATTCGCCAAATAAGCAGGAGTTTCAAAATGGTAAAGAGTGACTAATGGTTCGATATTATATTTTTTGCACTCTTTAAAAACATCTTCGTAAAATTTTAACCCTTCCTCATTTGGTTGTTCCCCTTCAATTCCACCTTTTGGAAAGATACGAGACCAACTAAGAGATAACCGGAAACACTTAAAACCCATTTCTCCATATAAGGCAATATCTTCTTTGTAATGGTTGTAAAAATCAACAGCTTTATGGCTTGGATAATAAACATTTTCATCAATATAGCCTGATGCGCCTTCCGGTATGGTATCAATTTTGGGATCCCCAGCAGGTCGTCGGTTTACCATTGTTTTTGTGCCATCTTTTAGCTTGATTGTAATTTTTCTTGGACGGTCTGCAGAACCATTTGTTATGAAGTCACTTGTTGCAAGCCCTCTTCCGCCTTCACTGTAACCACCTTCATATTGGTTTGCAGCTGTAGCTCCACCCCATAAAAAATTTTCCGGGAATGTCTTTTTCATTAAAGTTCATTTCCTTTCTAAATGCATTAAAATAATTGTTAAACGGATTAAATAGTAGTAACTGCACATTTTATATTTCTTTAATTAGAATGACTATGGGTTCATATACAAATTTCTTCCCTTACTATCATTGCAAGATTTGTATGCGAAAATTATTTTGAATAAAAAAAGCCCAAAATAAGTTGGGCTATTCTGGAGGAGAGTTTTGTTTTAAGCCTTTTTGATTAGTTTATGCAACTCGATGATTTCTCTGGCCAAATCTTTTAGAGTCATTGAGGTCATCAAATGGTCTTGTGCATGAACCATAATAAGGGGAAAATCGAATTCCGATCCGCCTGCTTCCTTTTGGATTAAGTCAGTTTGAACATGATGTGCTTCATTAAAGGCAGAATCTGCTTCGGTTAGTTTTTCTTCTGCTTCATCAAAATTGCCTGCTTTAGCTTCCTGCATCGCTTCCATTGCCAAGCTTTTAGCATTTCCTGCATGAAGGATTAATTGAAATGCAAGATTGTAAAGTTCTTCTTTATTCATGATTAACAGCCTTTCAAATGATTTACTAGGAGGGGAACATTCCCCTCCTCTATCAATTTTAGTTATATATTAAAATCTAGAAGTTTTTTAACATCTTATCAAAGATCATATTTCCAATTCTATTAGAAGTAGAATGACCGTTATTGTCATTTTACTTGTAAGGGACAGGCACTAGTCAAACTAATGTCTGCATCCTTTTCCTACGCGATTATATTTTTCCTTTCACCTGCGTTCATGGCATCTTCTTCTCTCTTCTTCGCGTTATCATATATTTTAAAGAACGGAGTATATATTAAAAATGAAATAACGATGTTAACTAAATTCATGATTGCACCTGAAATATGTCCGCCACTAGCAAGATATCCTGAGATAATTGGCGGCATTGTCCAAGGGACTGCAATACCTGTAGGTTTTGCTACTAATCCTATATCCATTCCAATGAAGGTTACAATCACGGTAACGATTGAAGTAAGGACGAATGGAATGATCATGAGTGGGTTTAACACGATTGGCAAACCAAATATTAATGGCTCATTAATGTTAAAGATACCAGGAGCAAATGACAAACGACCAAGACTTTTCATTTGTTGAGATTTAGCAAACAATAACATTGAAAGAACTAAACCAAATGTTACACCCGTTCCACCGATGTGGACGAAGTTATCCCAGAATTGTTGTGTGACAATATGTGGCAGAGGTTGACCAGCTTGATATGCTGTCATATTGTCACCCATAGCACCAAACCAAATTGGTTCCATTACACTTTTAACGATGTTTGTACCGTGTAATCCAGTAGCCCAAAGTACAGTTACGAATAATTCAGCAACTATGGTTCCTCCTAGAGTAAGACCTACCATTTTTAGCGGGTCACCTAAAAGGGTCGTGACTAAACCATTGATACTTTCATAAGGAGTCAGTTCAACAAGTAAACGTATTACCCAAACCACAAGAAGAACAATAAATCCTGGAATTAAAGCTGCAAATGATTTACCAACACTTGGCGGTACGCCTGCTGGCATTTTAATAACAATATCTTTTTTGACGACCCAACGATAAATTTCTGTTGATAATATTGCAAATAGTAACGCAACAAACAAACCTTTACTGCTTAAGAAAGCTTTTGAAATCGCACCAGTTACCATAATTCCTGCTTCAGCTCCAGCTGGAGTAAAAAAGAAATTAAATGGTGAAGTTAATATGAAAGCAGCAACTGAAATAGTACCCGCACTCATCGCGTCAAGCTTATAGCTTTCTGCTAATCGGTAAGCCACCGCGAATGCTGCAATAATTGACATGATATTGAAAGTTGCATCTACTGGATAATTTAATTTCGCGGCCCAATTTGGACCAAAAATAGAAGTCATCCAATCAGCATAACCCGGGATTGGTAAGTTAGCCAGGATCAAGAATAATGAACCAATGACAATGAATGGCATAGTGGCAATGAGACCATCACGAAGAGCCAGTAAGTGCCTTTGTGCACCAATCTTTGCTGCAACAGGCATGACTTTCTCTTCTAATACGCTGTTGAATTTACCCATAATCTTCTTCTCCTTTTTTTATTACTTAGTATTCACTAAATTTATTGCTGTTTTTAGAACTTCTTCTCCATTACACATTCCGTAGTGGACTTGATTGATTGCATCCACTGGAATGCCTTTTTCTTCACCTAACTTTTTCATATTTGAAAGCAAGTATCTAACTTGTGGTCCTAAAAGAAGGACATCAGCATTGTCAATGTGTTGATTGACTTGATTAGCCGGAACCGCCCAAATTTTCCCTTCTAAACCTTGTTCTTGGGCTGCTTTCTCCATCTTAGTCACCAGCAAGCTTGTACTCATCCCGGCTGCACAACATAATAAAATATGCATTTATTTATTCCTCCTATTATCCACAATGGTTTTTTTAAAAAACAATTAGCCAATTAATCTAAACTGTTAAATTTGGCAACTATTTTAAGAGTGCTTTAATCACCTTCTGTTTATAGTTTATGTTGAAAGCGTTTTATTTTACAGAAATGATTTTTCCGTTACGTAACGGAAAAATGAATGGAAACTAAAATAAAGTTTTTGTTTTGTAAATGATCCTCCGCTAATATGCCCGTAACCTAAAAAAGGGTACTCCTTCTGGAATACCCTTATTATTTTCCTATTAAATTTCTTCTTCATTTGCAGCAATCAATGTCTTAATATGGATCCTATCAGCTTTTGTTTCGTTGTAAAGATATATATTATCCGTTAATGTTCCATATTAGTTAGTAACAGTTAAAATCCTTATAATTTCTTCAGCAGACTCACTCTTTAGTATTTTTTTGACTGTGGCACTGTTTTCAATTAAAGCAATGAGCCTTTTATACATACTTTCCAGATCATCCTTATTAGGTACTTTTCTTATATTTAACAAACAGATAAATTGAACCATATGTTTATCAGTCCATTCGATTGGTTTCTTTAACGTGCATATAGTCCAAAATGTTTCCTCTGTTACTGGTGAAAGTGGATGAGGGATGGCCACAAGATTCCCAAAACTGGTTGGAGCAAGCTCCTCCCTTTCCAACACCGAATTTACGTATTCTTTGGAGACGAGCCTTTGTCTACATAATTCTTCACATAAAAAACGGATAACGCTTTCTTTATCTTCAAAGTTTTTGTGAATAAAAACTCTTGAATCATCTAAATAGCTCTGTTCCTCATTCTTTTTTACAGGTGATATGCCTTCCCGAATTTTTTCAATATCTTCTTCTCCTAAAAATGTGTTGACCACTTGTACTGGAACGTCTAAATCTTCTTTTATTGGAATCGTACTAATAATAAAATCAATAGAGGATAGGTCGTATTCTTTTAATTGATAATAATTGGTTGAAGCCACAATATCGATTTCATCATTAAATACATTTTGCAAACGATAATACAATAGTCTTGCACTTCCAACACCAGAAGCACACACCACAATCACCCGTTTTGGCATTTTCTGCCTTGTCTTCATTCTTTCTAACGCCACTCCTATGTGCAATGCAATATAAGCAATTTCGTGTTCTCCTACCTCAATCTCTAAATATTCTTCAATGCATCTGCTCGCAATGGCAGCACCCTCAAAGGCGCTGGGATATTTCATTTTAATTTCGTTTAATAAAGGATTGCGAATGTTCATGTTATAGCGCAACCGATTCATTGCTGGACGAATATGCAAAGTCAGCCCTTGAATGAATTCTTCGTCTTCATAAAAATCCCAATTTAAGTCGGTTTTCAATCTTTCCAGCATGCAATGCATGATGCTGCCTAACTCATCAAATTGACTAAATTCTTTCAACGTATTCTTGTGAATTAATTTTGTCCCCAACAAATGGACAATAATATAGTTTATTTCAGATTTCGGGAATTTAAAGCCCGTAAACGCCTCAACTTCTTTTACAATTTCATTGGCAACAATTTTTTCAAAGGGGTATTTTCCTGTTAAATCATGTTCGAGATTTTCAATGACAAAACCTTCTTCGATTCTCTTACATCCAATTGTAATGTGGGTCGCCAAATTTTCGAGTGCTATGTCTGATATCTCAATTTTGTATTCATTCACTTTTTTTATGATGATTTCTTTTATTTTTTCAAACAGTTTTTCGTCCAAAAAGTGAAAAGAATTACTTTCAATGATTAAGTTGCTATTTCGGCTTAAAATATAATTTGATAAACATAGTCGTTTCATATATTCATCGCCTTCAACCTGTGTACCATAATGCGGTCTGGTAACTAACTTCAATTGATAACTTTCCAATATTTCACGGACAATTTTTAAGTCATTTTGAACCTTAGGCTTGGAAACAAATAGCTCCTCCTCAAGAGTTTCTATTTTGATTGGTTCCTTTTCTAATAAAAATCGTTTTAATATGTACAAAACCCGATTTTCCTGTTCAGAAAAATCCAATTTATTTTCATCTATGGCTTCATTCGCATTATAATTATATTCCTTTTCAAACATTTCATAATCCTTAATATTTAATAGATATCCTTTTCCTCGAACCGACTCAATGATGATTCCTAACGAGGATCCTTGTGATTGAAGTTCCTTAATCTCGTTGCGAATCGTTCTGTCACTGACACCAAGTTCTTTTGCCATCCATTCAGCTGAAACAGGTTCTTTTGCCTTCATTAAAGATAACACGATGTCTTTTTGTCGTTTCGAGACCATTTATCTACTCACCTTTCTTAATGAGTTGATCGAATAAAGTTATTTGTTATTTTAGTTGTTCTCTTCCCTTGCCATTGACTCCAAAGTACACTTTCTGATCGTCCTTTTATCCAATAATAGATTTACTTTTACCTTGAATTCGTAAATCCCTCACAATTCAATTTCCTGCAGAAATGCTTGAGGCAGATACATTTGATATGTCTCGAATACTCATATAAACGACTTATCTATATTTTCAATCTATAATGCATACAACGACAATTCCAAGTATTGATGGTAGCTATTATTTCATTCGAAACAAGGAAACCATCCCTCCGGTTACATTTCATAAACATCATATAATTTCAATCTTACTTTTTATAATACTGCTTTTTTTGATTAAGACAAGGTGTTTCTTTTTTCAACAAATACCAATAAAAGATATTCATGACTATGCAGTACTTTGCAATTTAAAAAATAATGGAACTTCACATTGTATCAGCTAGGTTTCGTAGAATATAGCTAAATTATTGGATGTAGAACCGGAAAGAGTTAAAATTGACTTATGCTAGTTTATGGACTTAATGTTTATTTAGATTGTGTCAGTGTACTTGCTGAAGTGATCGAAAACAGAACAGATGCATCTCTTCATATATCAACTAAAAAAACAGGTGAAGCTTTTAAACGCTCCTTCTGCTTTCTAACAACTATTTATACAAAATTATTTTTTGACGTAATCAATGCGTTTTACCCTATGATTAAATTTTTCTTTCCAGTAGCCATTATTCATATTTGCAATGGCTACTCCAGTAGAACTTTGAGCCCCTATAAAGTCCCCATCGCCTAAATATATACCCACGTGGCCATCCTTTTTGTATGTGTCAAAGAATATTAGATCACCCGGCTGCATATCCTCCACATTAATGGCAGTACCCATGTGTTTAAGTGTTTCAGTGCTGACCGATGTTAACTCCCCTAATTTAACACCGATCTGAGAAAATGCCCAATGGACAAAGTTGGAACAATCGAATCTTCCCATTTTAATATCGTTTTGGTTTCTTCCACCCCCAAAGACATAGACTGAGTTATTTATCCACCGGTTACCTATAGTAGTTACCTCATTGTTTGCAACAGCAGTTATATTGATTTCACCATCTTCACTAACCTTTATGCTATTTTTGTATACTTCTGCTTGTGCAATAACCTTATCAACATACCAAACAGCGTGGTTATAGTGCCATATCGCCTTTCTCACATCTTTTTTGAAACCATGACTAGCAAGATACTTAGCGGCAGAAGCTACGCTATCTGCGATGCTCCACGGGCTTGCTATACCGTCATTATCTGCATCTACTCCGTATCCAGAACCCGCTTTAATAAGAGCTAAATCTGTTATATCAATGTCAGAGGCGACTAACCCGCCGCTTGTTTCATATTTATGTCCTACCCATGTAGCCGGCATAAACTGCAGATGACCAACTGCTCCTACCGATGAAATCATTGTTGGGTGCCTAGAAAAATCAGTTTCTATTCCATGTAGGGATGCCAAGTAGTACCAAGGGATACCATATTCTTTTTCAGCATGTAGATAGTACTTCATGTATTCAGGAGGTACCTGGCCTTTAGGAGACGATGGAACAAAAATTGATGTGCTAGGTTTATCAACTTGTAAATCTCCTAAATTCCCATTCTTCCGTGCTTTTTCATTTTCAATCGCCTTTTCAATAGTTGTTTTTTGTTTAGAGAGCATTTGGCTTTCTTTTTCCAAGGCTTCTTTAGCTTCAAGATTTTGTTTTTCTTTAAATTCTAATTCCGAAAGAAGCTTATCTTTTTCAGCTCTTTGCTCACTTAAAAGTTCAGCCATACCCTTTAGTTCGAGTTCCAGGCTTTGTTGCTTTTCTAATTTAGATGTAATTGCTTCTTCTTTCTCTATTAATATATTAAGTGTTTCGGTTTCAGTTATAATCTGTCTTTTCGTCTCCAATGCTGAAGGAATCGGTTGGATCCTCTGGTGAAAAGGCAAAAGTGTTGAATCATAAGTTGGAATTAAAGAAATTCTATCTTGAAGTAGCTTAATATTTAGTTTTAGTTCTTGAATGTCAGTTTCCAGTCGAAGGCTCTCCTCTCTAGCTTCTTTTATCTTCTCACGGTAATCTAATATGGCCGTTTTTAATTTATCGATATGATTTTTTAAGACTGCCTTCTCATTCTGAAATTGATTAATGGTGCTATCCATTTTAACTACTTGCTGCTGTATACCTTCAATTTGTACCTCAATCCTAGAAACAGTACTGTTTGTTTCTGCAAGGACAGGACCTGGGAGACTGCCTACTCCTATAGCCAGGGCAGCTGATAAAGTTGCTAACCTTTTCATGACTTCCCTCCAAACAAAAGAACCCCAAGAGACACAGTTAGGTGATCACTGTGTGCTCTTGGGGTTTTCCCATTTTATAGTTTATTTTATTAAATATATCATAGCGTAAATTTCATCCACCTACAAGATTGGTCCTTTCGGAATGATTGTATAAGATTGAGAGTATTATAGTCTTGTCCATAAGTCTATATTTTGGAGAGAGAGATCAATTTTGGGTGGGTGCTTAATCCCTCTAATATTTATAAGGAAATGTAGTAGATGCTTTATATCTTTAATGGTTTGTTTAAGAGTAACGTCTTTGAACTCTTTCTTTGCATTTTGTATTATATACTTGATAAGACAATCAGTATCTATAAAATCAATGCTTTTAAGATTCGAGTGTTGTATAAGGAAAAAATATATCCAACTGACTTGAGCCTAAGTTTTAATAAGGAAATTGAATCTTGGGACCGTTTATTGACCACTTGGTAACGCTGATTCTCATTAACTCTAATTTTTCATATTGGTCTTACAATTTATTGCTTTGCAGCTGGTACTCATTATTCAAAGAATCCATTTTAGCGCGGTACCCTTTTTCCCTTAAGGTATTTTTTATTTTCATGATTTCTGTATCTAATGTTGCCTTAAAAGTTCGATCAAAAATACCCCCTAACCCAGCATTTTACGATAAATAAAAAGAATCCATTTTGAAAAATCTTTTTATCAAGACCTAAATCAAAAAAAGCCATAAAAAATAAGGAGTGTAACATATTTGTCATGTAAAATATGTTACACTCCTTTACTTCCTGTTCAACAATCGCGCCCTATAATGGAATAAAAAAAATAGAAACACAGATGCAAATTAGTTTATTTTTCTTGAACTAACGTTTCCGTTAGCGGAATAACTAAACTTTAACTTCTATTCTAAGAACGCCATCTTTCCGCCCGCGCTCGCCGAAGTATACGGCCACAGCCTTTGGCAGCTTTGGATTTCGTCATGAACTGGTGACCCATCCGGCTGTAACCGCCTCAAATTGGATTCGTACCTCGAGCCGTGCGTTTGCCTCCAGCTTCCCTCAGATTCCGCCTCGCAGCGGACACCCTTGCTCTTGGCTAATGGTAGGCGCTTGCCAGCCCCCATTCCGGACTTTCAACGTAGAGATGACGCCCATGCTGGGCGTACAGTTTTAAGGCCACCCCTGAGGGGTGGCCTTTACTTTGATATCGCTTTGTTCAATAAAAAAGCGAACACATTATGAGTGTCCGCCTGTAGAGCAGATGTGTAGCGCCTCGAGACTAAATTACCACGGGTACGTTCCGTTTGCGTGCGTGAACGTACCTGTCGGGCCTTCCGAGCCAAGGAGCGCAACGCGAACCGCCTCGCTGGCGCCTTCCTCGACAGTCTCCGTGCCCGCATAGTTGTTGAGGTTCGTCTTGGTGAAGCCCGGGGAGACGGCGTTGACCTTGATTCCAGTCGGCTCCAGCTCGATAGCC
This sequence comes from Cytobacillus oceanisediminis, assembly GCF_004366035.1. Classification (GTDB taxonomy): domain Bacteria; phylum Bacillota; class Bacilli; order Bacillales; family Cytobacillaceae; genus Cytobacillus; species Cytobacillus oceanisediminis_C. The sequence goes on along the minus strand of NZ_SOEE01000004.1, from coordinate 478,031 downwards.
ATGGCGAGCGTCATAGCGTTGAGAGCTGTCTTGGACGCAGGGTAGACAGGGCTGAAGTGCGAACGAAAGGGGAACGACGGGTCCGAATTCATCGTCAGCGAGCCAACGCCGCTCGACACGTTGACGATGCGGGCTGCTGGCGCCTCGCGCAGGAGCGGCAGCATCGCCTGGGTAACGGCGAGGACGCCGAATACGTTGGTCTCCCACACCGCACGCACTTCATCGAGAGACACGTTGCTCGGGAGGCTCGACTTCGTGATCTCCTCGGGCGATCTGCCCGGCTTGCCCGCGTGCGAGATGGCCGCGTTGTTGATGAGCACGTCGAGACGTCCGATTTCGCTCCGGATGCGCTCCGCCGCTGCGGCGATCGAAGCCTGATCCGTCACGTCGAGCTGGAGCGCGTGTGCATCCGGCCCAACCTCCTTGGCCGCATCCTCGCCGCGTTCTAGATTGCGCGACCCGACCAGTACAGTGAAGCCGTGTGCCACGAGATCCTTTGCGATCTGAAGACCAATTCCTTGATTAGCCCCGGTGATTAAGGCAACAGGTTTGTTTTGCATAGTAAACTTCTCCTCCTTGCGTCGATTTGTGGCTAACACCGCCTTGTTGTGCTGATGACAAGATAAGCGGATCCCACAAATTATATTATGTATCAAAAGTAACAATAATAGAAGTACCCACTTTTTTGTGATATAGTAACTAAAAAGTAATAATTGGCGCTGGAGGAGATTACTACATGAAAGTTTATTATTGTAACCTTGAAGTTACGTTGGAGGTAATTGGGGGGAAATGGAAAGGGCTAGTTTTATATTATTTGATACATGGTCCAAAACGACCGAGTGAGTTAAAGCGACTTGTACACAATATAACTCAAAAAATGCTTATCCAAACGCTTAGAGAATTGGAAGCTGATGGACTTGTAAGCAGAAAAATGTTTAATCAGGTCCCTCCGAAGGTCGAATATTCGACCACAGAGCTTGGGCAATCGCTTGAACCGATTCTAAGAGCGCTTTGTCAATGGGGTGACGGTTATGCCGATAAAACATTCACTGAAGGAGAAGTGCAAATTTTGCATATCGATTAAATGTACTGCAGTACTCCTTTTTTGATGCCCCTTCTGTCTCGTAGTATCATAGCTTCGCTTGTTATACGGGATCCTCTCAAACATGTTTCTACAAGCAGGGGGTGGACAGTATAATGGACGGGATCAAGTCCCAATGGCCCTTTGCGTCCTACCCCGGCTACTTAAAGAGTAACCTATAAAAAATAGGTCAACCAGTAATTAACTGATTGACCTTATAATACGAAATGGCCCGATTGTTGAAGAAGTAGAACAACGTTCTCCTATTGACTATAACTTTTTATAAACATCTGCATAAGCTACTTTCAGTTGATCTCTGAATTGCTTGTTTTCTTCCTCCAATTTTTTGTTCTTCCTTTTTAGAGAGGCGATAAGGGCATCCTTATTACTTTCGTTCATTTCTCTTTTTAATTGTTTCGGTGTTGGTACTTGTGATTGTTGCTTTCGTAATGTTTCAATTTTGGAACGCAGTTCCATGTTGTTGTAGAGTGTTGCTTTCGATATACCAGCTTCTTTAGAAACGCTATTGAAGTTTACGGTTTCATTGGCTCGTATGAGCCTTTTAATGGCTTCATCTACTTTCTGATAAGTGTTAGCTTTACGTTTGGCATGAATCACTTTCAAATGTGCAGAACGGTCATATTCAGCCATGTTTAACACCCAACTTTCTCTTTATCCGAGCTTGTCTACCAAAGATAACATTTCCTTCTTGGAGGGTATTTAAAATGTTTTGATAACGTTGTAAATTCTTTTGGTTCTTCTCCGCAATATCTTCTCGACCTCGTTGTTTTGCTATTTCAATTGCCTTCCTGGTTGTTTTAATGTGAAGTTCATACTTTTGCTTATCTAATTCTGAAAAACCAACACCTAAATCCTTACATGGCGTTTGATTGTCACCACAAGTAAGGCAAGGCGGTGCTTCCATATGAGGGCAATTTCCGTTCAGGCGAGCGTGGCACGTTCCATAAGGGTTGTCCATTGCATTTAGCTTGTGATCCTGCCAGAAGGCATCCAAAACGTCTGTTGGGATATCTTCTCCAACTTTAATTTCTTGTACTTCACCATTTAAGTCAAAACTAAAAACTCCTTGCCTTATTACGGATTCAAATGCTTTTCTTTTAGTATTATCTAATAGTTTGGCATATCTTAATGTCATTTCGGGGGATGCGTGTGCCAATAACTTTTGTACCGTAAGAATATCCGCACCACCGTTCAACATTTTTACTCCATAAGTATGTCGGAACTGGTGTGTATTAAAATGAAATAAGTCCCCATTTTCGTCAATAATATTTTTTTGTGTTGCTAATTTATTTAACTGTTGCCTTATAAATTCTTGAGTAAATGGTTTACCTTTTCGTTGACCACGATATCGAACAAAAATATACCCTTCGGGATTATTTTCTTGATTGCTAAGTTCTTTTGATTTTTCGATTAGAACCGCAAGAATATCTGCTAATTCATTGTCAATGGGGATTCGATGACCTTTAACATAGGTTTTTTCAATATCCGTTTCAATGGAATATTGACCATTGAGTTTTACTAAACAATCAGAGGTTAATTCTAATACATCTGATATTCTTAGCCCTGTTTTAAACGCAACCCAAACGACTGGAACGACATCTTTATGCAAATCATCAATATGGGTAAAAAGTTGCTCCAACACATAGTCTGGAATATAGTCAATTTGGTCAATGGATTTTTTTCTTAACTTAGGTTTATCTTCGGGGAAAATCAATAGTCGTACATGGGTTTCAGGAGCCATTTCGTATTCATACCGTTGAATATCTTCGAGAAATTTCTGCACTATTGCTAATGAGTAACCTACATAATATTCAGGGTGTGCATTACCACTTTTATTATTTTTAGCATATTCATGTAAATATTCAATGTATTTTTCAATATGGTGTCGTTTTAGGGACTTTACATCTTTCCAATTTACCTCTATCGAAAAAATATATGTGAAGAATATTGATAGAATATTAATGTAACCACGTGCTGTCCCCCATGAAAATTTGTTTTTACTAAGTAATCGTTGTTTAAAGTATTTTTTAAGCTGTTCACGAATTGCTTTGTCTATCTTTGAGAAGTCAAGATGATAAGCTGAAATACTTTTGCGGTAATCTAAACCATATTTATTATGTAAAGTACGAATATCCCATTTATCTTTTTCCCATTCCTCACGGTTATCAGCTAATTGGGATAGAATATCATAAAGAATTCTAAGAAACTTAGCTGCTTTACTTTTTTTGATGCAGCCACTTTGTTTGTCCAATTCATATGTTTTAATCCCTTTTTCACTTAACCAAAATAAATATTCTCGCTCTGCTTTATCAATGTCTAAGTCCAATAAAGATGGGAGTTTTAAATATTTCTCATTTATGAATACCGTTAATCTTCTTAATTTATTTTGGTCCACAAAACAAGAATTAATTGTCCATAAGTCATTAAATAAATGATAGTAATATAAATATTTCACTTCTAAATTGATTGTGGGGTTATTAAAACGAAAACAAATATTTTTATTTGAATACTTATAGTTTGCCACCATTTCTTCGAACTGGTTAATTTCACCTAAAAATTCAATATTCCATTTGTCGTTGACCAGGAAATAAGGATTTTTCACTTGGTTACAGAACAATCCTCATTTACTATTTTTTTAGGATAGGTGGACAGTTCTTTTTGTAAACCATCCTGGAAATCTATTTCATCTTTATGAACATTCTTTATATGTTTCACCCGTTATCTCCCTTTAAGTTATTTGATAAATCGAATTCAGACTGTGCCTTCTTCCAATCCTCTCGAATTTCCTCATCCGAAGGATGAAGGTATAAATTCATCGTTGTTTGAATTTGTGAGTGTCCCAAGCGTTCTTGCACTTGTTTAATATCTTTCGTTTTCTGATAATAGATAGTAGCGTGTGTATGACGAAATAGATGAGGGTGAAGGTTTATCCCTGTTTTCCTTTTCAAACGCTTAAATAGGGATTCTACGTTCCAATATTCCATTGGTTTTCCAACACCTTTTCCCCTTAGTTTTACAAAAACAAAGTTTGAATCTAAATCTAATTCGTCAATCACTTCATACAAGTAATCATCATAAAAATTCATTAAGGATTGTGAAACATATATCTCTCGTTCTCCTGTTTTTAACATAGCACCATTTTCCAATTCCCCACGATCTACTAAACGAATCCGATGCCCCTTTCCATAATCATAAACAAAATCCTCCATGAAAAGAGCGAGAGCTTCTCCAATACGCAATCCTGTTTCAAATAACAATTGTATTAAGAACCTATCTCGTATATTAGTGGTTGCTTGTAATACTTGTTGTACTTGTTCTTTTGAGAGTGTTTCTACTCTTTTGCGTGGTTCTTTTAATTTCAGTATGTTTCTGATTGATGGCTTGTCCTTATTAACATGATGTAAGAAACTTTTGTAACGTGAGTGTCCCCCTATAAAAACTTGCTTCATTAACTTTTCCATCATGTCATTTTGTACTTCTTCATTTCGGTAGAGGTAGTCATAGAAGTTTGCGATAACAGTAATGGTAAGGTTAATTGTTTTTTCCGTTCGCTTTGCTTTCACTTTTTGTAGGGGAGTGACTTTTGAACTCTCGTAGGGACTTCTTAACCATCCCACAAATTCTACTAAATCTTCTAACCTGATATACTTATAATCCTTGTTTGTTTCTTCCAAGTAAGTGAAAAAATGTTTTAAGGAATAGCAATATGTTTTTTGAGTATTAGGACTTTTCCCTGTCTTATCTAAATACTTTATATATTTCATAACTGACATTACAGGGAATCCCTCTTGATCCAGTAATATGTACCTCTTATTACTCTCCAGGATAACCTCTTGAACCCTAATAGCATTTCACCCCTAAAAATATAATAACGTTCTTATTCATTGTATACATATTAAACTATATTTTTAATATCTAATTAATAAATCTAATATGTATGAAAAAAGAGGATATATGCTCTTATATTGAACATAATATCCTCTTATTAGTTTAGTCTATTTAAAAGTTTGATCAAAATGGATTCTTTTTTAGCAGATTAAAGATTGGTTTTTATAAAAAAGATTGATCATTTTCTACCTTTAATCTTCAACAATCGCGCCCGATTGCGGAAGATCATTTTACTGTATGTTGGCTGCACTTTTATTCCTGAAAAGCTCCCAATTGTTGAAAAAGTACATACTTTCACTGTCCTCGCAAATTCTTTATAGGGATGTCATTTTCTGTTATTACGGTTTTCATATTATGAAACAGCCTTTTTTGATTCTGTCTTTATGAAAGACATTTCACCATCCTTTTTACATTGTTTTGTCCTTCATTAAGCTTGGAAGAATACTTTGAGTTTCCAGTTAAAGCATAAAAACACGATTCATATAGTGATTAATGTTGCTGTCTATCCCCCGTACATTATTGTAGTCGTACGAGGGCAGGAGCTTTATTTTATCCCTTTTTAAAAGGGATTAGAAGCTTGTAGTAGAACTAAATTAATAAAAAAAGAGAAATAAATGAACATTGGGAGGTAAACAGTATGAAAGATACCATCATTCAGTATATGAAACGGTTTACGGATCTAAGTGATGCCGAACTTGAAAAGATTGCTGAAGATCTCCATGTCACCACCTTTAAAAAGGGAACCATTTTATTACATCAAGGAGAGGTTCCAGACAAATGTTATTTCGTTTTAAAAGGGTGTGTACGACAGTACGCAGTAGATGAGAGTGGGAAAGAAATCACATTTAATTTTTTTACCGAAGAGCAGAGTGTCACAATTTTTAACCAGCATATGAATAATAAAGCATCCAACTATTCAATCTGCTGTATGGAAGACTGTGTGTTGGTCGAAGGCGACTTATCGATCGAACAGGATATGTACAACATGTATCCTGGTCTAGAAAAGATGACGCGCAAAATCATAGAAGAAAATATCGGTGAAATGCACGATGATTTTGCTTCTTTTATGGTCTCGACACCCAAAGAGCGATACAAAGCACTGTTGAAAAAGAGACCCGGTCTAATTCAAAGGGTACCGCAGCATCAGTTAGCAAGCTATCTTGGGATTACGCCTGAGTCGTTAAGCCGGATTAAAAAGCGACTAGAATAATGCCGTCTTGATTTTGCTTCCTTTCAACAAGAGCCAAACCCCAAATCCAAGTTCCCCAATAGTCATCGGGAGGATTAAAATCATTTCGATGATGGAAGTTACTCTGCCCAATTGTGGGAAGAAGCCATGTAATAGATGAATTAGAGTGTAGCTGGTCCCTGCTATAATCAACAGGATACAGATGACTTTTGGGATGTATTTCGCTTTCAAGGCAATATATCCGACCAAGATTAGATGTGTGCCGAAAATGATTAATCCTAGGGACCAAATCGATTCGAATGCTAAAATAGATATCATGATATCCCAAGGTTCTAGTTCGATGGATTCACCGGACATATGTTGGCGAACTAGATTGCTAGCGATTACTAGATGGGAAACTGCCGTAGCGAGAATGGCGGTGTAGACAAGGCGAAGCCACCCAGCCAAAAGCGATAAGTCCCGATCAGTCGGTTTCAAGAATACATAAAAAGCCCATGAAACAAGAATATCCATTAAAACAATCACAACCCATCCAATGATTCCCAATTGGAATAAGGAGAATGATGCTTCGATGTTTTTTAATGTGGTGACAGGATCTCGACTCGCCACCAGTGAATTGTGAACATACCCATACGAAAAAGCAGCGACAATGCCCATAATAAGCAAGGATATTCCTGCAATGATGGAGGAAATGTGTTGACGATTGAACGATTTGTTTTGAGTTGTCATATAGAGCCTCCTTTTTACGGTTTATTGTATTGTAATACAAGAAGTAAGGGGACTCATTGACTTAAATCAATAGAAGTGTCTGTGATTACACTTTCAGAAATAAGGATTATAGGTCCAATTAGTCTAGCGTGACCCCAAAGCGATGAAATCCGAATTTAAGGGCACCTACTTATTCCAGAATCCTGCCCTTTTGCTTAATAACAATTATTTCAAATTTTTAGATATTTAACAATTTTTTATTCAATTATCTGGCCCGATTGTTGAATAAGAAAAAAATCCTGCAATACAGGATTTTTGATCGAACTTTTTTATAAACGGTTAAACTTTGTTTAAAACGGTGCGACTTTTTTCAAAACGGTGCAACTTTATTTCAAAGCAACATCTAATTTGTTGATAAAATATTGGCGCTCTAGGATTTCAGCCGATATTTTATTTATTTCTCTTTCGGCCACAGCCTGATCCTGGATACTGCCCACTTTAATATTTTTGTACTCATTGACTAGGACAATAGCATTTTGCACCTCTTCAGCTCCCATAGTCTTTCGTACCTTTGTGCCCTTATCCTTTATCACTTTATCGTTTTGTGCTGTCATTGACTTAATTTTGCTTCTCTCTCTTGTGAAATCAGTCTGTATTTGCTGTGCTTGAAGCTTAAACTCTTCTCCGGCTCTTACTCTTGCTTGCTCAAACTTCCTATGGGCTTCATCAAGTTTTTGTTTCGCTAATTGAGGATTTTTAGTTCTTAATTGATTGAACTCTGCTTTTGCTCTTTCAAGATTTACTTCAGCGTCTTTTACTTTCGCAAGTTTTTGAATCTCTGCAAGTTCGATCTGGAATTTGTTCATTTCACCCGCTTTTTTAGTACCAATATTATTATTTTCCCAGGTTGCAAAGGGTACTCCTTTATACCTTATATAAATCCCATAAAACTAATTCGCAAAATATCTAATTTTAAAAATTAAATTTAGTATTTTTTTGCTAACAAAAAACTCGGAGCCTATGCTGTCCACGCTTTTTTAAAACAAAAGTATGTGATTACCATTCTTCATAATATCAAGAGAAAAGATCAATGATTTGTAACTAAAAAGATCTTCCAAATTTTAGCCCCTTTTTATCAAGGACATCACGTATCATTTGTTATTATTTTTTATTGAAAATCCAGTTAATAATATCAGGCTATACGCCCAGAGCAGCCAGGAAGCGAATAAAGGAAGAGAAACATCAGTTAAATTTGGAAAAACTTTTGCAAAATAAATAATGCTTAATATATCCAGCAGCATTCCTGGAAGAGCGATTTGCACAGCTGCCTTTAAACGCTCTGTTTCTGGAATATTCCTAAAATAATAGTAAGGATAGGTTGCAATTGTAATTAAAGGAATTGCCAGAATAAAAATCGCAAGCACAAAAAATACCTGTTCCGGAATTAAAAAAATCTGCCCAAATAAACGGAATAATATTGTTGCTGACATCCATAATAAAACGCCCCATGCAATGTTAAGCATAAAATACACCTCCTGCAAAGATGTGCTTTATTATTCGCTGGAAATCGTTTACCTCCTGCTAATAATTGGTGAATTTTATGTAAAGATTCTTCAGGTGTTACACTGCATCAGGATATTATTTTCTGACTGGTACATATAAATCAACCTTACATTTCCCCTCTTCATCTTCAGCGGGATTATTCAAATTAAACTCAAGGTTGTGCCGATCATAATCCGGTTCATAATCGCTATTTGGCAGCCATTCCCCAAACATGTATTGATAAACAAGATTCAATTTATCAGGGATATCATAGAAATGATACAGAGCATAATCTCCGCCAGGCAGCTTTCTAAATTTCACTTTTTGATGTTTTTCTTTATCAAAACCCTCAGGAATGGTAACGCAGGCATCGTGGCGGCAATCCTTGCTTTCCACCAGTTCAGGATTATCCAATGAAATGCCGATAAAAGATTGCTTTGGCGGCAACAGCCCATAGGTGTTTGCCCAGCTAATCAAATCTCCCCAATGATCCTGCAGTTCAAAATAACTTCCGGTACGCCTGATATATGCAACTTCAGTTTGGGGTAATTCCATTACAATGATATTCATTTTCACATCTCCTTTATGGAAGTATTTACCTCAAACAAATTTCGGCACCTTTTTTAAATTTCCTCCTCCCTTTGCTTTTTTTCCAATAAAAAAAGCGCGCAGCTTTTATAACTGTACGCGCTTTTATATAGCAAATGCATGATTGCCGATTTTTTTCACAACTTCACGTGAAAAGATCCACTGGCTTGTAGCTGTTTCAGGGTTATAAAAATATAGGAGCTCTTCGTTTTGCTCCTTATCCACAAGAGCTGTCTCAACGGCCTGAACTGCTTCATTACTTGCCGGTTCATTGATGGAACCATTTTGAACAGGTTCAAAAGCATTCTTTTGATAAATAACATCCTTGACTGTATCCGGGAATTGTTCATGCTCGACACGATTCAGCACCACGTCAGCAACCGCAACTTTCCCTTCAAACGGCTCCCCTTCTGCTTCAGCCTGTACAAGTCGGGCGAGCAGCTTTTTTTCTTCCTCTTGGATAAATCGGTGATCCGTTGATGATGACTCCTTCGCGTTAACCTCAACTTTTTTATATGTCAGTGTTTCTGCACCTTTCTGATCTATTGTCTCAGCATCGAAATGATCAGCAGGAAACACGCTATATGAACCCATAATGAGTGAAATGGCAGCAACAAACGTTACTAAATTTTTCATTTGTAAACCTCCTGTTTGTAGTTTTTTAGGCAAAAACAGGCCACTTACAAGGCTAACAGGTTTACACTGATAACTCATTAGTGAATCTATGGGAGAATTACCAGTCAAGAAATAAGAAAATTCAATTTGCTCTAATAATAAACTAAGATGTATATTTGTTATAGCATGCCTTGAAAAATACATAATTAAACATAATGGTTAACAGCCTGGAAAATAAATGAGGTGTTAAATTAAATGAAAGTACTTGAAACAGATCGATTAATTCTTCGCTGGTTAACTCCAGATGATGCAGAATTCATTCTCGAACTTTTAAATGAACCTGCATGGATTCGTTTTATTGGCGATAAAGGTGTACGTACCCTTGAGAATGCTAAAAATTATATTGTGACCGGCCCCATGAAAATGTACTCGCAGATGGGCTTTGGCCTTTATATGGCAGAACTCAAGGAAGGAAGCACTCCTATTGGAATGTGCGGTTTGATAAAAAGAGATTCTTTAGAAGATGTGGATATAGGCTTTGCTTTTTTATCCAAATATCAAAATAAAGGTTATGGTTACGAGTCAGCCTCTGCTACACTGAGATATGGACATGAACAACTCGCTCTTAAGCGGATCCTGGCTATCACATCCCTAGACAATCATGCTTCCTCCAGGCTGCTTGAAAAGATTGGCATGGACTATGAAGGAACGATTTATTTGGATATGGAAGAACTTAAATTGTTTGCATCTATATAATGAATTATTGAAATATATTTTCTATCCTGAAAAAAGGAACCTGTCCCCTAGCTCATAACATATTTACTCAGCCAGGATCAGGCACCTTTCTTACATGAATAACGATCCTGCCCCTTATAATAGGATCTTTCAAAAAAATGGTCAGGACCACACCAAGACGTTTGCTAATAGGTAAGCAAACAGGACCAATCCCTCTCAGATTGGTCCTGTTTGTTTAATTTTTCCCCAAAATCTGTTTGATAAGTTTTTTGTTCCCTTTGGTTAATATGTTCTCATAGTCAATGTATTCGTAAATATCGTCTGTTATGCTGCTGCTAAACTGTGCTAGCTCTTCGACCGTTAAGTCTTCAATCGCCATCTTTTGCTCTTCACAATAGATAATGAGCTTGCCGACGATTTCGTGAGCATCTCTAAATGCAGTCCCTTTGCTCACTAAATAATCTGCAACTTCGGTTGCGTTCAAGAAACCTGCTTTAATGGCAGCTTTCATGTTTTCTTCCTTTACCAGGAGCGTATCAATCATTTTTGACATAATTTCAAGGCAGTCTATCACAGTATCGACTGCATTAAAAAACTGTTCTTTATCTTCCTGCATGTCTTTGTTGTATGTGAGCGGCAATCCTTTCAGTGTCGTAAGCAATGAAAAGAGAGAACCGTATACTCTGCCTGTCTTGCCTCTAATAAGTTCAGCTCCATCCGGGTTTTTCTTTTGAGGCATGATGCTGCTTCCCGTTGAATAGGCATCATCCATTTCGATAAATTTGAATTCCTGGCTGCTCCAGAGAATGAGTTCTTCACTTAAGCGGCTTAAGTGCATCATTATAATTGAAAAACTTGACATGAGTTCTAGTAAGTAATCCCGATCGCTTACCCCGTCTAAAAAATTGTCTACCGGTTTAGCGAACCCCAAAAGGTCTGTGGTTATTTGACGGTCGATGTTGTGTGTTGTACCTGCCAATGCACCACATCCAAGCGGGTTTTCATCCAAAATGTCAATGGCATTCTGGACTCTCTTTTTGTCACGGCTAAACATTTGTACGTATGCACCCAAATGATGGCCAAATGTTATGACCTGTGCCCTTTGCAAATGTGTGTATCCAGGCATAATGACGTTATTATTTGCTGCTTTCTCATTTAACGAATGGATAAGTTGCTGAAGGACAGTCACCACTTCTCCGGCTTTATTTTTTGCATAAAGTCTCATGTCAATCGCCACTTGGTCATTCCTGCTTCTTGCAGTATGAAGTTTCTTTCCTATGTCACCAATTCTCTTTGTCAGATTCATTTCAACAAAAGAATGGATATCTTCATATTCGCCTTCCACTTTCAATGCACCAGACTCTATATCGCTTCTGACCGATTCCAGCCCATTAATAAGTAAATCACCTTCAGACTCTGTAAGTAATTTACATTTTACAAGCATTTTTACGTGGGCAATGCTTCCCGTTATATCCTCATGATACAGCCTATTATCAACAGGTAATGATGTATTGAATTTCTCCATGATTTCATCTTCACGTTTAGTGAATCGTCCGCCCCAAAGTTTCACTTATAATTCAACCCTTTCACTATGCTTTCTTGTGTGTATTTTGGATAATACAAAAACAGCTGCTATAAGCAGTACTATCGTCAAGATTAAAGTGAATGCACTTCCTGTGATCCCTGCAACGACAAATCCGATTAATGCAATCGATCCATTAATGAGTGCATATGGAAACTGCGTTTTTACGTGATCGATATGATCCGTGCCTGCCCCTGTTGACGATAAGATCGTCGTATCGGAAATTGGTGAACAGTGATCTCCGAAGATACCACCTGACAAAACAGCTCCTATACAAACTAACAAATGCGCATCCAGACCTACAGCCATGGGAATGGCTATTGGGAGCATAATCGCAAATGTCCCCCATGACGTCCCGGATGCAAGAGACATCCCCGCTCCGACTAAGAATAAGATTGCAGGTATGATGAACGATGGAACATTTCCTTTCATCGCCTCAACTATAAACCCTGCAGTCCCCATTTCATTAATTACTTTCCCAAGCGACCAAGCAAGGACAAGTGTAACTGCAACGTAAACCATTTTCTGCATTCCAGTTGTATAAATATCAATAATCTCGCCGAACTTTTTCACTTTATAAATAATCATTAAGACGACAATCGATAACGCCGCAAATAGGTACGCAGCACTTAAAGAGACCCTGAATTCATTTCCTGGTACCGGCTCAAACGGGAAGCCGAATGAAATTAACAATCCAAAAAGGGTGATGAATAATACCAATAGCGGCAGCCAAATTAATACGGCATGTCCATTTTTTGTAATCTCCTCCACACCTTCTGGTTTTCTAAGAGGTCTCGACTCAGGCCAATACAGATTGCCTGTTTGCTGCACTCTATTTTCCGCCTTTGCCATCGGTCCAAAGTCCAATTTTGTCAACGCCACTAGAGGCACCATTGAAACGGTCAATAGTGCATAAAACTGAAATGGAATGACTTGAATAAGCGTACTGAATTCAGATGTGTTTATGTTCAGCAATTCAAATTCTTTTTTTATAAGCCCCATTATATATACGCCCCATCCGATGAATGGGATCAATACTGCGACGGGAGATGACGTTGAATCGATGATCCATGCAAGCTTCTCCCTTGAGATTTTGGCTTTATCGAAAATCTTTTCAAAAACTGGTCCAACGATTAGTGGTGTTCCCAAATCGGAAAAGAAAATTATAATTCCTCCAAACCACGCAGAGATTTGCGCTTTTGCTCGTGTGTTAATGTACTTTAGGGCACCTGAAGCAAGTGCTGCCCCTCCACCCGACTTCTCCATAAGTGCTACAAACCCGCCAATGAAAAATAATAAAACTAAGACTGCTGCATTGTAACTATCCGCTACTTGCGGAAATATAAAATTTCCGATTACTTCCATTGTCGCTTCGAAAGGACGGCCTCCCACAAGAATCAGGACTCCAATATACACTCCGGAGAACAGGGATACGATAACATTCTTTGTAAGTATTGCAAGAATTACAGCAATAATCGGTGGTATTAAAGACACCAGACCCATGTGATCAATAAACAAAATCTCCCCTTAAACTAAGTAATGTCGCGCTTTTTTTATACATCCTATTACATAAGGGTAAATGTTTAATAATTACCCTAAATTAAATTATATTTAACGCTTCTATTAAACGCAATAACAATTTAAAATTTTTAGATAATTTTTCAGTTCCAATATAAAAAGACTGTTGAGGTGATTATTCCCAACAGTCTTAAACAATTTTATTTGGCGAGTTTGTCAGTTTGTAGACTCGTCTCGGTCTTCCCCTCGCCGGGTATTCTTCCACCCCGGTATATTCAGCTAAACCCGCATCACATAAACTTTCTATGAAACGTCTTGTATTTCTTTCATCCTTAGATAGTTGAATTGAAATCTCTTTGACTGTGAATTCCTTTATTCCTGCATTCCTTATTAAAGCAAATAGTTCGATATAATGTTTAACATTGATTTTCTCGTTTTTAAGTTTAGTCATAAAGTTTTTATCATTAAAAAATGGGAAATCAATCTTTTCTATGTTTTCACTATCTACTACAACGACTTCACCATTTTCGTGAACAATAATAATAGAACCAAATCTCTCTTTGGATTGTTTTAGTGCATTGTTTGCATTCAGTTCCGCTGAAAATATAGTTTCGCCGAATCCTATGCCTACCCCCACCTTTAACCCAGACTCCAATATCAATTTGTTTACTGTCTCTTCAATCTTTCCTATTTCCCGTTCACTATCACCGCGAGAACTAAATATTAAATAGCGGCCCAGCCCTTTTTCAATTAGTGATCCATTCAAGTGTTCACTTAGGTTTATTAATATCTCTTTTAATTTCAATTCCATATACTGGAGCTGATATGTTTGTTTTGAACTTTTGAAGTGATTTTCCAAATGTCCCATTTCAAATAGCTGAACAGCAACTTGGGACTCCATAAAGTAAAAAGTCTTTATTTTTTCAGAAAGTATGTTTAATGTATGGCGGATTTCAATATCACTTGTTGAAATTCGGAATGCAGGAATACTCATTTCTTTTAGTTGTAAATATACTTCTTCAAAGCAAGTGATTGCTCCCTTTGTCTCACCATTTTCCCATAAATGTTTGTGGAAACCTATTAATTCTTCTGTCGATGTTTTTTCGGAAAAAGTTTTCACATAAATCTTTTCGGGTTTAATATTGAGTTGGTTAAAAGCAGTCTCTAAATGACTTTTTGAAATCTCATCTATGCTAAATTGATCTAAAAAAGAACCCGTTTTGTATGCGAACTCCAAAAGCCCTTTGAAAATTCCAGCTTCAGTATGGTCGATATAAATTTGTTTTTCAGTATTTCCTGCCACTTCACATGCAATGGTATAAGAAATTTTCCCTGAAAAAATCCATAAATCAACATTGTTATTATTATTTTTTATTATCTCTTCAGTTTCCCGCACTTCTTTATACGGATACGTTAAATAAATTACATCTAGCTTTAAACCTTGTGCGATATGTATGATTCTTTCTACTGAGGATTGTGGACCGACGACCCCCACCCTAAACATGAACAAGCACTCCTTTAATAATAGCGATACAATCTTCTTTCCAGTTTAATGATACACATTATTCTGTAAATTATTAAGTTTGATTTTTATTTTTTATACTTCACTTCTATTCCTTAATCTAAATTTGCCAAAAGCAGATGGACAGTTAAACAATAAAAACAAAGGTATGTTAGATGAACAGGTCAGAAAAACAAAAAGATCAGACAAGCTTTAAAGGTGCCTGCCCCGATATTCATTCATGTCCAACAAATTATCACGGCGTGAGTCAGGCACCTTTAATTGCACAAGTTGTTTTTCTCTTTTATTAGGCAATATTAACTTTAAATGTCCAGCAGATATTTCCTCAGTATTCCCTTTATCTTTTCATTCGCAAAAGAAGCATCCACACTATTCATATATATATGTTTATAATCCTCAGCACTCATAGCAAATTCATTTGAGACTATATCACATTCCTTTGCCATCGTTGTATCTGATACCGTTCTGTTGTCCGTATTAACTGTTACTTTTATGCCATCCTTATGGAAGACGTAAATTGGATGATCGCTGAATTGGTTAACAGCTTTGGTTTGAACATTACTGGTTGGGCACATCTCAAGTACCACTTGTTTTTCCTTCACAATTTGGTATGCCTCTTCACAGTCTTTAATAAATACACCGTGTCCAATTCTTTCAGCTCCCAGCCATTCAACGGCCTCCAGCACATTTTTACCGATTCCCGTTTCACCGGCGTGGATGGTGACTTTGTATCCATATTCTCTGGCCAGCGCGATCGGTTCAATGAATTTTCCGCAGAAGCCTTCCTCTTCGGATGCACATAAATCGATGGCGACAACCCCTTTTCCCAGAAATTTCTTTCCTTTTTCGACGACCTCAAATGCACTTTCCACACTCATCGTTCGCATGCATGACAAAATGATATTTCCTTTAATGTCAAATTCCTCTTCTGCTTCTCTCATCCCTTCAATCACACTTTGGATGATTGCTGCTACGGATAATCCCTTTCGCGTATGAAGTAATGGGGCAAAGCGTACCTCCATGTATTTCACATTTTCCTTTGCTGCATCTTCAAAGAGCTCAAAGGAGATTCTTTTTAAATTTTTCTTTGACTGCATAACTAAGTTAGGAATGGAGAATCTTTTTAAATATTCATCCAAGGATTCGCAATCCAACGGGGCAATTAGTTCTTCTTTGATTTTTTCTTTATCAAAAGAAGGCAGGCTGACGCCCTCTCTCTTCGCGATATCTATGATGGTTTCTGGCCTGACACTCCCGTCCAAATGACAGTGAAGTTCAATTTTAGGCATAATAGCAAAATTCATAGCTGGACCTCCTAGATTTTTTTACAAAAAAAAATTCCTGATTACGAAGAAAATACAGCACATGTATCTTCTTCGTAATCAGGAATTATTGGTTCCTGGTAGAGACCTCCAAACCATATTATTGGAGTTATACGAATGAAAGTATTTCATTAGGTTTTTTAAAAGGATAAATAATATTATCTTTTTTGTCAATCACTTATTTAAAATTTTAGCAGCTCTTCAATATGCCCTATTGCACTAAGAAGCCGTTCCTTATAATCTCCGCTCAGAGTTTTGTAATCAACCTTATGATTGTTCAGCAGTGTTTTTAGAGCATCGTTGTTTTGGAGCCTTACCTCGTGCTCTCCATGAACACGAAGTCCATCATCCACCCATTTCACATCAGGTTCAAGGTATAGCCACAGGTCATAATCCTGGAGGCTCGCTATTTCATCCAGCACTGTTTGATGCTCATTGTTGTATAGATTTGAGTAAAATTGAGTCACAATTGCCTCTGTGTCGATAAAAACAACCCTGTTCGCTCTTTCAATCGCTTTAATTTCTTCAAGCTTATGGCCATAAGCAATTTTGTGGTAATCTTCCTTAACTATGATACCTTCACAGCCGCCTAGTTCTTCGCATACAATTCGGCCATATTCCTCAACATAGGAAGTATTATAGACTTTAGCAAGATTTCTTGTCAGGGTAGATTTCCCGCAGCTTTCAGTTCCCACGACAACAACCTTTTTTACAAAATAAGGTTTAACAAAGTCAGGAATGTACCCCCAATGATGAAAGACGCCTTCATTACGGATCGCTGTTGCCGCTATATTCACATGTCCCCGATTCGGATCAATTAATTCGTGTTTCGCCTCAGGATAAAGTTCATTAAAGATATCGCTATACTCATACTCTGAACTAAATACATAATCAATGCGCTTTCCAATTGCCTTTTTAATTTTCCTGGCACCTTCAGCCCAATTGTAATCTTCATTCCCCTGATCGTCTTTAATGGAAATGACCTTAACATGCGGCATATCTTTTGTTAATTGACTCAGCCAGCGCAAACGGATATGAGGCAGAATATAATCCATTTTAGAATGCTGGCACAATTGCCTGTCACGCATTTCGCTATGGGACAGAACAACGTACAGTTCGTCAACGAGGGATGTGGCCTGGACGATGGCATAGACGTGGCCAAGATGCAGCGGGAGAAACTTGCCTCCAATAAACCCGACTGTCATTTAAACCGCCTCCTTATTCTGTTTCACATATAATTTCCGCCAGTTGATATAACCATAAATGCTGTTGACCAGGAAAGCAGTCCACATGACTAGCATCGAAAAGTCATTGCCGCCCTGTGTGATGAGAGCACCCGCCCAAAGAATAATCGATAATACATTAACCGAAATCCACAGGAGCCATTGCTCTGCAAACCTCTTTAGCATTAATATTTGCGCTGTTATTGATAGGACGTTTGTAGCTGAATCCGTCCAGACAAAATTGCCCTCTAAATATCTAAGGAAAAACCCGTATCCAATTGTAAGGCCGACAATGGATACTAATGTATAAAGCCAGCCCTTTTTTGTCAGACTTTTAACTTTCACATCTTCCCCTCTAACATCCCGATTTGTTTTATGCTGTCTCCACAGGTAAATTCCGATAAACTGCACCGGAAAATAAAACAGGGCATTAAGCATGGCTTCACCATAAAGCCCATAACCGTAAGCAATATAAGCATAGGTTAAGGTCTGCACGATGCCAAAGTAATAGTTTGCAATCTTCCCCTTTGCCACCAGCACCACACATAACATGCCGCTTATGGATGATATCAGGCCAAGCAGTGAATCCGACCAGGCAAAGAAAAGATAAATGTTAACCAATGTAAAAGTGATCAGCCATATCATTTCAAACCGCGTCCAGTTCTTAAAAATCCCCATGTGAATCTCTCCCCTTATATGATTTGCTTTTCACCCTTGCAGCTTATTTCTATAAACGGACACAATCGGCTGGAAGTCATTAAATCGATAAAGCTGAGCCGGCGTCTTGGAATATCGGTTCGATTTCTTAGGCTTTCCGTCTTCCAATACCGCTTCAATAAAAGGCAGTGTCGGTGCTTTTCTGAAAAAGGCAGCATCAGTCGAGATCGAAGGATCATCCAAAACTGTCAATAAGACGCCCTGAAGTTCAGAAAGCACAAATTCCTCAGGAAGAAAATGCTTAGCAAGTGTTGTGAGCGCCATATCTTTTTTAATAAACCAGAGTGCATCATCCATAATGGTCCGATGATCGAATGCAAGATCAAGTTCAAGTGCTTCTGCAAGAGTAAACAGCCCAATTTCAGAAGCATCATAAGTCTTTTTCCGGCTCCTTAATGCCGCTTCACTTGCAGTGACATAATGTGCATTAGAAATAATCCATCCCCGCAGATCCCGCCCGGGAGAATCATAGACACCAAAATGCTTTATTTTCAATCCTTCCACTCCGGTTTCCTCCGCTAACCTTCGCTCTGCCGCCTGAAAAGCTGTCTCTTCGGGAAGGACAAATCCTCCCGGGAGTGCCCACTTCCCTGCTTCCATGTTCGAATTTCCTTCATGGTCCAGCTCACTTCTTTTAATCAGCATGATTTTCAGCTCTTTTTTTGGAGGTTTATACTCTCCAACTTGTTCAGATGTGATTGTAAAAACGGCAATATCACTTGTATAACCGTCTGGGGTAATAAATTGATTATTCAAATTGGTTCACCTCTTTTTTAATTAACATTTTGTTAATTGTTAATTAAAATATATTCCATTATTTTCTGTAAGTCAAGATAATTTTACAAAGAGGATTTCTTATAAGAAAAAGATGCCTATTCCCTCATTCATTTACCTTTTACCGCAGATTTGAGTAAAAAAAAGAAAGTGCCTAATCATTAGACACTTTCTTTTTTATCTTAATGTTGGTTTTTAACTACTTCTTGACCACGGACATTCCACGTTACAGCGAAGATTATGGCCGCAAGGACACAAGATGCGGTTAATAGCATAAATCCTGCATCCCATCCAGATGCATCTACAATGACACCCATTAATGCATTAGCTGTTACAGTACCTCCGAGGTAACCAAACAATCCAGTTAATCCTGCTGCAGTTCCGGCTGCCTTTTTAGGAACAAAATCAAGTGCTTGAAGGCCGATTAACATTACCGGTCCATAAATAAGGAAACCGATCGCAATCAAACAAATCATGTCGATCGTTGGATTTCCTGCCGGATTAAACCAGTAAACAAGAACAGCGATCAATACTCCCAGCATAAACACAAATCCTGCAGGACCGCGGCGCCCTTTGAAAAATTTATCTGAGATCCAGCCGCATAATAGTGTTCCCGGTATACCCGCCCACTCATATAGAAAATAGGCTACGCTGGACTTGCTCATATCGAAGCCTTTTTCTTCGCTCAAATAAGTTGGTGCCCAGTCCAGTACACCATATCGGACGAAATAAACGAAAATGTTTGCAATAGCAATGGCCCAAACCCATTTATTATTTAATACATACTTGAAAAGAATTTCTTTTGTTGTTAATTCTGTTTCAAAGGTTTTCTTGGTTTTACTTGGATAATCATTGCGATATTCTTCAATGGATGGCAGCCCAACCGATTGAGGAGTATCACGAATGAGGAAGTAGGCAATGAATGCAACAATAATGGCTACAAGTGCAGGTAATATAAATACACCTTCATAGCCTGAAGAAGAGCTTCCTGCTATACCTGCGAACATGGCTGCACCCGCCACTGCAAGAGGTGCCATTAGCCCCCCGCCGACATTATGGGCTACATTCCAAACGGCTGTTTTGTTTCCTCTTTCATTGATGCTGAACCAGTGTACAAGAACACGGCCAGATGGCGGCCAGCCCATACCCTGGAACCAGCCATTTAAGAAAAGCATAATAAACATTATAGCAACAGATGAAGTAAAGAAAGGTACAAACCCCATTAATAAAGAAATAATAGCAGAAAGAATTAACCCTGCAGGCAAGAACATCCTTGGATTACTCCGGTCTGAAAAGGTCCCCATGACAAATTTACTGATGCCATAGGAAATAGAAATAGCAGATAGTGCAAAGCCAAGTTCAGTTTTAGAAAAACCTTCTTCAATAAAGTACGGCATGGCCAGTGAAAAGTTTTTCCGGATTAAATAATACGCTGCATAACCAATGAAAATTCCCAGAAATACTTGAAATCTAAGTTTTTTATACTCAGAATCAATTTGTTCTTCAGGCAATCTTTCAATTGGTGGAGCAGGCTTAAACAGTTTGAACATTCAGGTTCCCCCTAAGATAGATTTGACAACAATATTAACTGCTAAAAAAACAAAACCCATACTTTAATAACACTTCCAGGAATGAAAGTGCAAAAAAGCATGGGTTCTCCGTTTCTCCACCATAGTTAACTTGTTATGTCAAAATTCTAGTATTATTTGTAAACGATGTCAATAGCTTATAAGACTATTTAGATTGTTTTCGAGAGGTACAAAAAAGGTGCCTGCCCTCTTTTAAGGTCCAGACACCTAAATACATATCTACAGCTTCACTTCAACTGGCTTAACTGCCGTTTTTACTTCACTTTTTACAGCAGGTTTCTTCGACCAATAAGTTGCAAGAATTGGCCCTGAAATGTTATGCCAGGCAGCTGCCAGCACACTTGGAAGTGCTGCCAATGGACCAAAGTGTGCAGTTGCAAGTGCAACACCTAAACCGGAGTTCTGCATTCCAACTTCAATAGCAATCGCTCTTCGGTTTACTTCATCCTGACCAAGTACTTTTCCTGCAAAATAGCCAAGCAGGAGTCCGAATCCATTGTGGAGCATAACGGCTGTAAAAATCAGAAGCCCAGACGCCGCAATGGTTGCTGAATTGCCTGAAACGACTGCAGCCACAATCGTGATAATAGCAGCTACCGAAATAAGCGGTAATACAGCTAAACTTTTTTCTACTCCCACAGGGAAGAATTTCTTAATGGCCAAACCCAGAACAATCGGAACAATGATCACTTGGACAATGGATTTAAACATGGCTACAGCATCAACCGGCATCCATTGGCCGGCAAGCAAAAGGAGAATCAGCGGTGTCATGATCGGCGCCAATAGAGTTGAGACGGAAGTCATAGCGATGGATAACGGTACATTTCCCTTTGCCAGATACACCATAACGTTAGAAGCCGTTCCCCCAGGTACACAGCCAAGCAAAACTAGTCCTGCTGCCAATTCTGCCGGCAAATTCAACAGTTTCGCAATGACGAAAGCGACCAGCGGCATGATGATGAACTGTGCACAAACTCCGATTAACACAGGCAGCGGTTTGGTAAAGATGATTTTAAAATCGACTGCCTTCAGTGTAAGTCCCATTCCAAACATGACGACGCCGAGAAGGATGGTAATATAGCCTCCTAACCCCAAAAATGGGTCTGGAAACATAAAGGCAATAACCGATGTTAAGATAACCCACACAGCAAAATATTTTCCTGCAATGGTACTGACCGCTTCTAATACCTTCATATCATCACGCTCCTTCTTTTGTCTTTAAGATTTTATTGGGATTAAAAAGGTTATCTGGATCCAAGGCCTGTTTGATTTTTTCCATCACCTGAAGAGCCTGGCCATGTTCTTTTTGCTGATATTTCTGCTTCCCTACCCCTACACCATGTTCACCCGTGCATGTTCCGCCGCGTTCCAGGGAATAAAGGACAATTTGTTCATTGAACTTTTCAGCCTTAGCCACCTCTTCCGGGTTGCTCATATCAATCATTAGAAGTGTATGATAATTTCCATCCCCCACATGACCGACGATGCCTCCAGGAAGTCCCAAAGAATCTACCGCTTCCCTTGCATGGCTTATAGCGCCAGAAAGTTCTGAAATCGGAAGGCATACATCCGTCACCATCATTTTCTTTCCGGGATGGCCGTGGATATAAGCATAAGCAAGGTTATGCCGGGCCTCCCACAAACGATTTCTTGCGGCATTATCGGTTTCAAATTCAATATCAAGACAGTGATGGTCTTCGACTATTTCTCTTGTGAACGCGATATCCTGCTTCAAACCGGCTTCATTGCCGTGAAATTCCAAAAAGAGTGTTGGACTTTCGTTATAGTTTGTTTCACTGAACAGGTTCACCTGCTTCATGGATGGTTCATCAACAAGCTCTACCCTGGCAATTGGAACACCTGCCTGTAATATGGATACAACCGCTTCAACCGCATCGTTCAAGGATGGAAATGAGGCTCTTGCCGCCATCACATGCTCCGGAATTCCATATACTCTTAATGTCAATTCCGTAAAGCAGCCAAGCGTCCCCTCTGAACCAACGAATAAGCCATTCAAATGGTATCCCGAAGAGGATTTAGCAGCTAAATTTCCTGTATGTATGATCGCCCCATCAGCCAGAACCACTTCCAAATCACGCACCTGATCACGCATGACTCCATATTTCACCGATGTTGTTCCGCTGGCATTAGTTGCCGCCATTCCTCCAAGCGTAGCATCCGCTCCCGGATCCACAGAGAAAAACAGTCCATATTTTTTTAATTCCTTGTTAAGCTGCGTGCGGGTCACACCAGGCTGTACCCGGACAAGGAAATCATTTTCACGCACTTCGAGGATTTTATTCATTAAGGAAAAATCAACCGTAATTCCATGTTCGTACGGTATGACGTGCCCCTCGAGACTGGACCCCAGACCAAAAGGAACGATTGGAACTTTATATTGGTTTGCCAGCTTTACAACTTCACTAACCTGCTGGGCTGTTTCAGGAAAAACCACAATATCGGGAAGGCTCTCCTTGTGGTATGATTCATCCCTTCCATGCAATTCTCTTACTGTCTGATTTTCTGTTACCTGCTGCTCAGAAAGAACCTCCTTTAAAGCATGCACGAGGCTCATACTAGCTGTTTCCATCCTATATTCCTTCTTTCTTCTGCTGAAAATTTGGTCAAACCAATGCTATAATTGGTCCAACAAGTTAAGTCAATTATACTAACTTATCAGAAAAATTCAATTATTAATTTAATTATTTTTTCAGTATTGATTAATAGATTTTAGGTCTGTTACATTTAGAAAAATGAATGAGGCCTATTCTGAAAAGAGGTTACGGGGAATGTCGGAGAAAAAAAAGACCTATCTTGTTTTAGTAGATAAAATTATAGAACGCTATTTAGGAGGTAATCTCAAACCGGGTGAAAGGCTGCCTTCAGAAAGAGAATTGGCAGGCCAGTTCAATGTCAGCCGGACAACCATCAGAGAAGCCCTGAGAACCATGGAACTGAACGGGCTCATCGATATCCGCCAGGGAGGCGGAAGCTACGTTAAAGTCTCTGAGGTCATCTCAAGAAAAGAAGAAATCATCACAGCTGTCAAAGCAGAAAATCCGCTAGTTTATGAAATGTTAGAGCTCAGGCGTGCACTGGAAGTTGAATCAGCCTTCCTTGCAGCCAAAAGAGCCACTTCAGCAGACCTGGAGAAGCTGCGTATAGCTCTGAATCATATGGCTCTGTCCAAACAAGACCCTGAGTTAGGGTTAAAAGCTGACCTTGACTTTCACATTGGAATTGCCGAGGCCACCCATAATTCGATTTTCATTGAATTGATACATACCCTTAGGGGGCATATGAAAGATACGATTAAGGCTACACAGAGCCATCGCTTTAAGGATCCGTCCCGTTACGAGGATACGATGGAAGAACATAAGGAAATTTATCTGGCTATTGCTTCTGGAAATGGAGACAGAGCGAAGGAATTGATGGAGGGTCATATTACGAAGATTCGGGAGGAATTGGTAGTGTCGATGGTGTTTGGTTTAGGAAAAGAAATTTAATTATTCTACTTTCTATTTGGCAGGGGTTTGGTGAGTTTAATGTGTAAGACATCGATCGCCAACGCATCATCAATCCCAGTATCAACATCAAATATAATCGGCTTCAAATTCAAACACCTCTAAATGGCCATGCGTACTTCTACCCATTAATCCTCCCATATTTGAATGGGAGGATTTTATGAATAAACTTTTTAAAATTGTTATATTTTTAAGTTCAACCTATTTATAACTCCATCTAAAGAAGGCATGCCACTTTGAGCCCCTTTTTTCTCAACTGCTATAGAAGCACTTGCATTTGCAAATCTTACTGCTTCTTCTATATTTTTTCCTTCTGTTAATGCAACAGCCAAGCTTCCATTAAAAGTATCACCAGCACCTGTTGTATCAACAGGATTCGTTTGAAAACCTTTAATGAATACATGCTTTTTACCATTATAAAAACGGGCACCTTTTTCACCTAAAGTGACAATTAATTTATTAGGATACCTTTCTAATGATTGTTCAATATTTTCACCAAAAATACTCCTACATTCAGATTCATTTGGTGTTATATAAGTTGCCAAATCAATAAATTCATGTTGAAAATGATTGACCGGTGCTGGATTCAATACCACAGGAATATTTTGTTCCTTACATATTTTCAATGCTGTATGAACTGTGTTTGATGGTATTTCCAACTGCATGACCACCATTTCACTCTTCATAATTTCTTTTTTAACAAGTTCTATTTCTTTGGAAGTCAATGAATTATTTGCCCCAGGAACGACAATAATTCTATTATCAGCATTAGATACGATGATTGTAGCAATACCTGTTGTTTCATCAGGCAATAAAAACACTTGATTTGTTTTTATGCTTTCTTCTTTCAGTGAAGTCAACGCCATCTTGCCATAATCATCAGCACCACAAGCACCAATCATTTGAACTTCCTTCCCTAATCTCGCTATCGAAACTGCTTGATTTGCTCCTTTTCCGCCAAAAAATGTTGAAAAAGAGGTTCCTAACGTCGTTTCTCCGTTTTTAGGTACGTGATTTGTTTCAACAACTAAATCTATATTTATGCTTCCAATTACGGTAATCATACAATCACCTCACTTTTACTTTTCCGCACCCAGCTTTTTTTCATCCAACTCACTTACGATATTCGATATTAGTATTTTTTTAGAGCTTCAATCATGAGTTGCCAGAAACCTTCGACATCGAGCTCCATGCCGAACTTGGCATTGATTTTCCTGCCCGTGACGCCATGCAGGTCGACTAATGTTGTTCCTGCAGTGAACTCGCCTTTTGTCTCCACGGCAATATTGACAGCTTTCATCTTAAACAGTTCTGGGGCAACAAGATAGGCTACCGCCAACACGTCGTGTACTGGTGCTCCATCGAAATCGAACATTTCTTTATAGGTGGAAGCAAAAAATACTAATAATTCACCGACGATTTTAGCGACTTTATTATCGATCTGGTTCACTTGATGGATCACGTCTTTTGTTGCTAATGCCTGGTGGGTGATATCCAAGCCCATGACAGCGATTGGCAGGCCGCTGTCAAAAACTTTTTTCGCTGCCTCTGGATCAGCCCAAATATTAAATTCAGCCGATGGTGTCCAGTTGCCAATGGTTCCTCCGCCCATTAGGACGATTTCTTCAATATTATCCTTAATTTCCGGTGCTTTTGTTAAAGCAAGTCCAATATTGGTAAGCGGTCCTGTCGGAACAAGGGTTACCGGTTCTTTTGATTCTTTTACGAGCCTGATGATTGTATCGACCCCGTGTTCGTCGCTCCAGCTGCGGGATGGTTCTGGCAGCTCCGGGCCATCCAAGCCTGACTCTCCATGGATGCCTGGCGCGTTTTCTCGAAGGCGGACAATCGGCTCACTCGCTCCTTTAGAAACAATGACATCGTGTAAGGAAACTAAATCGCAAATTTTTAACGCATTATCCGTTGTTTTTTCAATTTCGGCATTTCCAGAAACTGTTGTAATTCCTAAAATTTCTAATTCTGGCCGTGCAGCGGCTAAAATAATCGCAATGGCATCATCATGACCTGGATCACAATCTAAAATAATTTTTCTTTGACTCATTCCGATTCACCTCTATTATACTATTACATTACAATTCCCATTATTGTCCCTGAAATGACAGATGCTAATGTTGCACCTAACAATAATTTCAAAGAATATTTGGCAACATAACTTCCTTGTTTTTCACTGATTGATTTAATTGAACCAGCGACAATACCCACTGTTCCAAAATTAGCAAAACTAACCAAGTAAACAGATACGATTGCAACTGTTTTATCAGAAAGACCATATACAATATCACCAAAACTCAACATGGCAACAAATTCATTTGTTACAAGCTTTGTAGCCATAATTCCGCCTGCTTGTACAGCTTCTGCCCAAGGGATGCCCATTATGAAAGCGATTGGGGCAAAAATATAACCGATAACCGTTTGGAAAGAAACATCAAATACGCCTAGGAAAATGACATTAACCAATTCCATTAAGGAAATAAATCCTAATAGCATAGCAGCGACAACGATCACAATTTTAAAACCGTCCATGACGCTATCCCCAACCATTTGGAAGAAAGGAACTCTTTCATTTTCTTCCACTTGAATTAGATCCTCATTTTCTTCTAAATCATATGGGTTAATAATATTCGCAACGATAAGTGCACTAAAGATATTCAATACGACAGCGGTTACAACATATTTTGGCTCTAACATGGTCATATACGCCCCGACCATTGCCATACTGACTGCACTCATTGCTGAGGTACAAATGGTGTAAAGTCTTTGTTGGGATAAAAGGGGAATTTGTTTAATTATCGTCAAGAACACTTCAGGTTGTCCAAGTGCAGCAGTAGATACAGCAAAATAGCTTTCTAATCTACCCATTCCTGTTATTTTACTTAAAATTAAACCTATATATTTGATAATGAATGGAAGCACTTTAATGTAATTAAGGATTCCTATTAATACCGACATGAAAACAAGAGGCAGTAACGCCACAAAGAAAAACGTTGTTGCACCTTCATTTACCATGCCGCCAAAGACAAATTGAATTCCTGCATCAGCAATCTTCATTAAACTTTCAAAAAAAGCGCCCACTTTGGTAAGAACATTAAGACCTATACTCGTATTCATCATGAAGAACACTAATATTATTTGCACGGCCAACATGATAAGGATTCGTTTATACTTAATTTGTTTTCTATCATTACTAACTAAAAATCCAACCACAAAAACAAGCAAAATTCCTGTTATTAAGAAAATAAAATTCATGTGCAGCCTCTCCCTTAATATGGCAACGCTTTCAAATTTTCAAAAAAAAACTTCTATAAAGTTTGATTGTTATCGATTATTGTAAACAATAGTCTGATTAGTTAACTTTATAGAAGTTAAATTTATCCTATCTGCGAATATATTTATAAATTATTTAGTTTTGTTATTGAAGCTAACAGCAATTTGGGTTCCTACTTTAGCATTGTGTTTTACTAATTCAATATTGGCATCAAGGCTTTTGCCGCCAGTTATTTCTTTAATTTTACCCAGCAAGAATGGTGTGCTATCTTTACCAACAATATGTTTTTCTTCTGCTTCTTTGATTGCCTGATCGATAATTCCATTGATATAATCTTCATCCATCGCATGTACTTCAGGAATCGGATTTGCGATTACCGCTCCGCCTTTAAGGTCTAATTCCCATTTCACTTTCAAGGTATCTGCAATCACTTCGATTGAATCTGTAGAGAAATTTAATTTATGTTCACTTTTTCTTGTATAGAAAGCAGGTAGGACTTCTGTCTCATATCCAATGACAGGAACTCCTTTTGTTTCTAAATACTCAAGAGTCAGACCTAAATCAAGGATTGATTTAGCGCCTGCGCAAATGACAGCCACATCTGTTTGTGCTAACTCTTCAAGGTCAGCTGAAATATCCATAGTCGTTTCTGCACCTTTATGAACCCCGCCAATACCACCTGTTACAAAGATTTTTATATCAGCTAAATTGGCACAAATCATGGTTGTTGCAACAGTCGTTGCACCTAGTTGTTTCGTAGCAATAATTTGCGCTAGATCACGCCTTGATACTTTAGCAACACCCGAACTTTTTCCAAATAACTCTAATTCATCATCTGTTAAACCGATTTTAATTTTTCCATCAATGATCGCAATGGTAGCTGGAACAGCACCGTTGTCACGAACAATTTGTTCGACTTCACGAGCCATTTGTACGTTTTGTGGATAAGGCATACCATGAGAAATAATCGTAGATTCTAATGCTACAATGGCTTTCCCTTCTGTTTTTGCTTGCTGTACCTCTGCAGATAGTTCAATATATTGTTTCATTTACATTTCCTCCATATCTAATATAAATTGTTTTTGAGATAATTCTTGCCTAACTGTATACTTTGACATAATGGTTTTATGTGCATTGACCAAACCAGATTTGATAATGTGGTCCAATTCTTTCTTTTGCAGCCAGGAATAAATAACTCCTGAACAAAATGAATCTCCTGCACCTGTCACATCAACTACCTTTGGTGTTTCGATAGCTGGGAAATAATAAATCTCTCCATTCTCAACCCCCGCCATTACACCTTTAGATCCATTAGTCACAATCACATTTTTCACACCAAGCTTCAACCACTTTTTAACAGCTTCTTCCCAATCTTTCTTATCATTCATGATCATGTTCATGTAGGTCTCGGTTTCATCTTTGTTTACTATAAGCCAGCTCACTGCATTCAACGATTTTGGAAGCCTGTTCATTTTAGGCACTGACACTGGGATAATTGCTAATGGAATATGATGTTTGGAAGTAAAGGAACAGAGAAAATCAATCGTTTCACTCGGGCAATTCAAATCAGCAATGACACATTTAGCTTTTCTGAGTATATGGCTGTTTTTGATCAGCAGCTCAGGTGTAATGTTTTCATATATATCCATGTCAGCTACTGCGATTGATAGATCGCCATTTTTATCTAATACTGCCGTATAGGAACCTGTAGACGAATGTTCAAAGGCAGCAACATGCTCCAGATTCATAAATGGAGATGATAAATCATAAATCTCTTTCCATTCTGAATCGTTCCCTCTGGCTGATAATAAGATGACTTCCTCACCAAGCCTTCCCAAATTTTCCGCAATATTTCTTGCCACTCCTCCTACCGATGTAGAAGATTTAACTGGATTAGATGTTTCATGAGTGATCACATGTTTTGCATAAAATTTTCGATCAACATTCGCTCCGCCAATACAAATTATAGGATTTGTTTCATTTAACACATAAGCTTTGCCTAATATATATTCCTTCTTGATTAACCCGGAAATAATATTGGCAATGGAGGACATGGATAAACCAACTGCTTCTGATAATTCTTGCTGAGAGATAAATGGATTTTCTCTGATCAAGTCTGCGATTAATTTTTCATTTTCGCTCATTTCAATAGTCATGTTATCCCCCCTCTCTCTCAATCTCTCCAAACAAAAGTTTATTTGATAAACACAAGTTCAGTATACGCTTTCATTTTGAATTGTCAATAGTGCTGTGAAAAATAGAACTCATACTTTATCGTTTTTTTAAGATTTTGTTAAAACACGGATGCTGTTTCCCATGCAAAAAAGCCCGCTCTTTCAAGGGAAAACGGCGGGCGAAAAATTTTTTTCGAATTACTGAAAATGTAAACATCAACTGCTATGTTTTTTCAAATCCTTTAACACTGCAGGCAGTTTTTTTGTTTTTAAACTTTTCATATTAATTGTTAATCCGTTTCTGCTTATCAGGACTGGCAGCCCCATTCCTAGAATAATGGTTACGATCCCAACTATTTGAAGTGCAGTAACTGTTTCACTTAATAAAATAACAGATACCATTACGGCAATAGGCAATTCAATCGCACTCAATATCGATGACGTTCCTAAACCAACTTTAGGTACGGCTATTGTGAACAGGAAAACTGGTATGATCATTCCAAATAACCCCAACGCTAAACCATAAAGCCAAAGACCTCCGTTAAACAAAGTCCCATTCCAAATAATTTCCGGCGATTGAAATACTGCAGTTGTCATAAAAGCAAAGAAGGAAACCCATACTAACCGATTAGAAGTTGTCATAGAAGCATTTGCCCTTCCATTGGCAAATAAAAATAGTGAATAACAAAGAGCTGCTGCTAACCCCCATAACCACCCTTGAAATGGTATCTGAGATAAATCAACATCGATTAAGCCAGCTGCGGGTATTGTTCCTGCTACCAATATGATTAAAGAGAGTGATTCAATTCGACTTGGAAATTGACGTTTTGTAATACAAGAGATTAACATACCTATCCATGTAAATTGAAACAGCAGGACAACTGCCAAAGAAGCTGGCAAATAGTTCAAGGAATGTCCATATACAATATTTGTTAAACCAGTTAAAACGCCAGCAATAATGAGAATTTTGATTCCATTAAAGCTAAATTTTCTTCTGTTTGAAAGCAAGAATATGCCTGAAGCGAGGCAAAAGCCAATAAAAAATTGACTTGTAACTGCTTCTGAAACCGAAAAACCACTCCTCATTGCTAGTTTTATAATCGTAGAAACAACACCATAACTGCTTGCCGCTATCACTACCAGCAGGGGATACAGATAAATTCTCATGATATATTCCTCCTCATACATGTTTTTGAATGGACTTTAACTATGATTTTAAAAATTCCAAAAAAAATCATAATCTCCAATATAAATCACAGATTGACTTTTTTGCAATGTATTTTTTGGTTATAATGGATTGACTAATTAATCCGATCAGTCCATTTAAAATCAGGTTATTATGTATTGCCAGGTACAAATATGGTTGTCTGGCAGATGCATTCATCAAACTTTTAAGAAAGTGAAATGTGTGAGAATGGGTCCTTAATTTAATAAGTTACAAACTATTGATTGAGGAGAAATGAGGTTGTTTCATGGATAAAGAGAAACAAATTTTACATTACATAAAAATGAATCCTTTTATTTCACAGCAAGAATTATCAAGTAAAGTAGGCTTATCACGACCTGCCGTTGCTAATTATATTGCTAACCTGACGAGACGGGGTGAAATCAAAGGCCGCGGCTATATTCTGCGAGATGAATCGCAGATTGTCTGTATTGGAGGAGCCAACACAGACCGGAAAGCACGGACAGATCATAAAGTGCGTCTGTATTCATCAAATCCGGTAAAAATAACGGAGGCTTGCGGCGGTGTAGCACGTAATTTTGCCGAAAATTTAAGTCGGCTGGGCGTAAACACTTCTCTGATTGCTTGTGTGGGAGATGATAGAGAGGGCAACTGGATCCTAAATGAAACGAAAAGCCATGGGGTTGATGTTAGTCAAGTATGGGTGCTGCCTGCAGAACGGACCGGGACATTTACAACCTTGTTAGATATTGATGGCGAAAGCATTGTCTCTATGGCCGATATGAATATTTACGAAAAAATAACAACTTCCATGTTTGAGGAAAAATGGTCCCATATTGCTGCCTCGCAAGCTGTTTTTCTCGATACGAATCTTCCTAAGGAATGTATAAATTATGTGATTAAACGCTGCAGAGATGTAAACATTCCATTGTATATTGATCCTGTGTCTTCAGCCAAGGCACAAAAACTTCCTTTGCGTCTTGACGGTGTTGAACTGCTGCTCCCTAACCGGGAAGAAGCAGAAATCCTTGCTGAAACAAAAATTGACTCAATCAGCGACTGCCAAATTGCCTGTGAAAAAATTAGAAAGCGTGGCGTTGAAAACGTTATTATAAAGCTTGGTGATCAGGGGGTTTATTATTTCTCTGATGAGGAATCCGGGCATTTGTCTCCTGTCAAAACGGAGGTTGTTGATGTCACTGGGGCTGGTGAAGCTTTTGCTTCATGTGTCATAAATGGACTCATGAACGAAGAATCGTTGTTTAGTGCTTGCCAGTTAGGACTGGCTGGTGCTGCTCTTACCATTCAAACTGATGAATCTATATCATCATTTTTAAAACCTGAAAAACTTGATGAAATAGTAAGGAATTTTAGGGATGAAAATCCTAAGGTTTAAGCTGCAATTATCGATCCTTAATAAAAGAGGGTGACTCAAAAGATCGTTATATGACTATCTTTTGGGTCACCCTCTTCGTTGTTGCCTGCTTAAAAGATTGGCTCTTTCAATCCTGCATTAAATCCAGATGCAAAACAATAGTATAGCAGAATACGTAATATGCCAATTTTACGGGTTTGGAGCCTTTCTGAGATAAAAGCAGTCTATGACGTCTAGAATTGCTATAAATGTGAAATACAACAGAATATGTTGAATTGTCACGTTTGAGTACAATTTATTATTAATACTATATTATTATTGGAAAATAATAATGAATTAACTTATTTGCAGGGTATCCTTGTGAAAAACATCACGAAAGGGAGTTGATACTGCTGAGTTTGATACCTCTAAAGGTAACAATCGAAACGAAGAGTTAAGTGATGATTACTCATTGGATAGAGTACCTCTTAACAAAAGAAACATGGGCTGGTTAAGTTTTACTAACATCACATTTGGAATTGCAACGGCTATCTTCTATTCCCAAATGGGAAGTGTTATGGCATTTCAATTTGGTGCAATCAATGCCATCATTTCAGCTCTATACGCCATTTTTGTTGCCGGGATCCTTGGAACATTCATTGCCTATTTATCTGCATAATCGGGAATGATTGTGAACTTATTATCAAGGGGCGGTGGATTTGGCTATATTGGCGCATCATTAACCTCCATTATTTATGCTACTAATTTTATAATGTACTGTGCGCTTGAAGGGTTAATTCTAGTAGCAGCAGTACACGAATTCCTTCCCGCTATCCCAAAATGGGCTTTAGTTCTTTACTTCGGTACGATTGTCATTCCGTTAAATTGGTTTGGGATCAAGCAATTG
Organism: Cytobacillus oceanisediminis; assembly: GCF_004366035.1. Lineage (GTDB taxonomy): Bacteria > Bacillota > Bacilli > Bacillales > Cytobacillaceae > Cytobacillus > Cytobacillus oceanisediminis_C. Next base: position 444,986 of record NZ_SOEE01000004.1, on the reverse strand, counting down.
GACAAATTGCAAAAATGGTCATTGCCTCTATTCGGTATTTTTTAATCGCTGCAATTGTTGTGGCGCTCTCAATCCTTCCAGTTATGATAGGAGTTTTTGGAGTTTTTGGACCTATATGCCAGAAAATGTTCAAATTGGAGGGACCGCCTTATTGCTTTGTATTGGAATGCAGCACGGAATTATGGGTTTAACACCACTGCTTGCTTCTGATTATGCTCGTTTCTTGAAACCAAAGGATACAAAAATTGGAATATCCGCAATCGGATTTGTTCCGCAGATTTTTTGTTTTGGTGTGATGGGCGGTATTGGAATTTGGTTCGGTGTTCGACTCGGAGAGCCAAATCCTGGAGTATATATTGTCCTGCTGCTTGGTATCCGGGGAGCTCTATTTACAATGATCACTCAAATAAGAATTAATGTGACAAATATCTATAGTGGTTCATTGTCACTATCCAACCTTTTCGAAAATGTTTTTAAGTTTAAACCAGGCAGGCGCTTTTGGGTAGTGGTTCCAGGAATATCCGCAATTATCCTGATGCTTGGAGATATTGTGAATCATCTTGAAACTGTACTGACTTTCCAGGGAGTCCTATTATCCTGGGCGGCTATTTTAGTTACAGATGCTGTTTGCGTTAAGAAAATTTTATGAATCGGGCCTGGCTATTATGAGGCCAGACAACAGAATTTATATAAATGGAATCCTGTTGGTGTCGGCTCACTACTGATTGCAACCAGCCTAGGAAGGTTTCCGCACTAGGGCTTATGGGAACATTCCTGCAAAGTACTGCAGCATTTTTTGCAGCTCTGCTCGCATCAATCATAACAATTATATTAGCTGTTGCAACCAAAGGAAAATACTATATTAGGCAAGAAGCCAATGATAATGAAAAAAATGAATATATTGCATAGATTTTTTAACTCTCTACTTATAAGATAACCTTGTTAATCAAAGTTTCTATCATGGATTATATTTATTTTTTGGATAGTTAGAGCTAATTTTTGTTCTTTGGTTCCTGAGCGAAAGATATTATATCTCAGGAGTAATACAGTGAATCATGCATCTCTTTGTTAAGCGTAATTAAAGTTAAGTCTGATAGAAAACCAATTTTCCTCCTCCGAAATTTAAATAAACACAGCAGGAATCCTCTGTTATGACCTGCTGCTTCTTTAAAAACTATCTGCAAGAAACACTCGAATAGTACAATATGCGGGAACACATCCTAAATATGCTTTTACTCCTGAAGAAATTAAAAAGATACACAAAAAACCGCACAGCATGTTCACTTTACGGCATTAATATGTGTTTTTTGGAAAAATATTCAATTCTACTATGCTAATATTGAGGGAATGGAGATGATTACTCAACTGCGGTTAAGAATAGTATTGGTATTTATCACCTTTACCTTATTCTAAAAAAGAAAAGAAGCAGGCAATCCTTATCGGGTTCCTGCTTTATCTCTTAATATCAGCTCCGTCTTAATCTCTACCTCTATTGAATGTATGAGACAACACAATAGTATGGGTTAGTCATAAAACTCTATTAACCTTATCTTCTTGGAACCACTGTTATCGACCTCTGCCCCACACCTAATCCAACGAAATCCTCACTTTATCATCCAAATATTTCGTTTTGCTATATCCAGTAATATTCAGACTTTGAGGGATCACTTTATCGCCATGTAACTTCAAGCTTTGAACCGTAAAGAAGTGAAGGGGCTGTTCCATTTCTTCGTATATTTTTGGTGTGACTTTATTCATATCATATTCTTTCCCATTTTTATCAACAATCACTCCTTCATAGTCTCCCTCCATTGAATTTTCACCTTGCTCAGTCTCAATAAAGTAATGAAGCGATTCATACGCTCGATTCTTAATTTCATGATTGCTGAAGACAACGGTGGACGGCTGACCAATTTCCACCTTATCAATGGAGATGGTGCTGCCTGCATATTTAAAGGTTTGAGGGTATTCCTTGGAAGCATCAAGTTTAATTGTTTTATGATCTTCAATTGATAAATACACACTGCCAAATTGAACCTTAACCTCATTTGTTTCTTTTTCAAAAAGAGGTTCAAAATTCGCCTGAAAAATACTCCAATTTATATCTGGCTGATTATGCACATAAGAATTTCCATATTGATCAGCTTTCAAAAATTGATTGTTAACTTCAAGATCATTAAAATTAATCATTTCTATTCGCTTCGCTGACTGTTCATTATTAATGCCATATTGCAAAATTGTCGCTGACGGAGCAAGGATTAGTTTATCCAGCCGAACCGGAACTCCCTCAATTTCTATATTTTCATCCAATGCATACTCGGTAGAAGGCTGTTTTGTTAAAGGAATTTCAAAGTTCCACTCTCCTGGTTTCTGCTCCATACTCATATAAGAATCAGAGGTCTTACGTATTATTTTCATTACATTATTAATTTTGAGCTTAATTGTACCTTTATCCTCTTTTAGCGGCGGCAGACTAATCTTCCCATGATAAGTGTTCTTTTTCTTATTGTTGAGCTCCGATTCAAAGTCAGGAGGATAGTACCTTTGATGAGTATAATCATTCATGATCTTTCGTTTGTCCTCAATATAAACGCTATCATCATAATTTATCAAAAATTGATTGTTTCCATTTGTATCTTCTATTTCATAAAATATAAGGGTCTGAACATCATCAGCTATCGCACTCTTAATCTTTATTTTCACCCCATCACTTTCTGCTTCCAGGTTCAGCCTTTCACCCACATCCTCCTGCAGAAAGGCCCGCAGCTCCTGGTTTTCCTCTGTCCAGGTGTAATAAAGTTTTGAAAAGACACCTGTAATTCCCCCTGCTAAAATGGCTAAAACGAATATACTTGCCGCAATAAACCCATTTCTTTTACGTTTATTCTTCTTTTGCTGAATGAGACTTTCCCTTTGTGCAACTCTTTCTTTGATATTTCCCATAAAACCTTCGGGTACACTGAATTTCTCAATGGCTTCAGTAAAGCTCACCATAACTTCCTGTAAGGCAGCTAAATCCTCCTGGCAGTCCTGGCAATGATAGATATGCATTTCAAAATCAATTTTCGCAGGCCGTTCCAGGTTTCTCTTCAGATAATCCATGTAAATCTTTTTATACTCGATACAGCCGTGATAGTGCTCTCCATATCCCATTCCGTTTCTGAGTGACTGGAGTCCTGAGAATAAAAGCTCCTTAACCTGTTCGGCTGAAACCTGGAGAAGCTGTGCTGTTTCGTCCTTTGTGAGAGCTTTTATGTATGTTAAAACCAGTACTTCTCTTTCCTTCTCTTTTAACTGATGGAGTGCATGAAATAACTCTTGATAGGAATCACTTTCCTCCGAAGCTTGTAAACTTTTATTATGAGAATGCTCCCGGCAGATACGGATAAAAATGGATAAAACCCACATTTCGAAAAATGTGCGGCTTTTAAACCTTGGCAGCTCCTTATGCACCTGTAAAATGGCCCGATAAAAAAGCTCCTCAATCTTGCGCTGGTTCCCAAGATAAGACCAGCCAATTGCATAAAAGGATTGCTGATGCTGTTCAAACCAGCTAACAATGGATTCTATGTCTTTCACTCTAATCGTCACTGGTAAAATGGGATTATTCTTTACTGGGATGATCAAGACCATTCTCCCCTCTATGTATAACTACTTAATTTATATACCTGGTTTTATTATAACGATTAAAGTGATATTGTTCACCAAAATTTGGATATAAAAGTCAGGCTCCCTTAGGCAAATTAAAAAACTCCTTTTGCAGGAGTTCTGCAAAGGAGTTTTTCCAATAAAAAGCTATCTATATCCCTCAGTATTGGCCGGTTTCCCCGCCTCCTGAACCTCAACCAAATATCGGAAAGCATCAGGCTGCGAACCGTCCAGATCATGAAAATTGTACATTTTGGCCAGCTGGCCACTAGAATAGGACCCGCCATTCAACCGTTTATTATCAGGATCTTTTGCTATGGCACTAATTGCACGGCCTATATACCTTGGTGTTTCTGAGATCACGAAATGTGGTTCCTTTTCGGCTGCGTCTTTCCAGTTCTCTTCTGTTACCCCAAACACCTCGAGCATGATTTCAGAACGCATCCAGCCAGGTGAAACAGCAACCGCTGTGCAATCATAAGGAGCAAGTTCATGTGCCAGCGCTTTAGCCATGCGGATAACCGAGCTTTTAGCCAAATCATAAAATAGAGAAAGACGGTAACGATTTTGATTGTACTCCTCTGTTCCGTCTGTGATTTCGGCAACTAATCCGCCTTTGTTTTTGATCAGGAGCGGAAGGGCATAATGACTTGTGATAATATGCGTATCAATCGCCAGACGAAGCATTCTCATCCCCTTCTCCAGGGAATGCTCCCAAACAGGTATATCCCATTCCATCAAATTTTCGCTTCCCCATATATCATTGACGAGGATATCCAGCCTTCCCTGTTCCCTCTCTATTCTTTCAATCAATGACTGCACCTGTTCAGGTATCAGATGATCCACTTGGACAGCAATACCATTACCACCCAGTTCGTTGACTAATTCAGCTGTTTCTTCAATGGTTTCCTTACGGCCATATTCCGACATCTGATTTCGTGTGGTACGACCTGTAACATACACTGTAGCTCCTGCAGCCCCCAGTTCCATGGCGATGCCGCGGCCAGCTCCCCGTGTTCCTCCGGCTACCAATGCAATTTTTCCTTTTAATGCCGTCATTCCTATCTGCCCCCTTTTGTGTTATATCTATACTATAATCATTAATGTTGACATCCAATGTCATATTTAACATTTTTATTGTCCAGGAGTGAAATGAATGCGGGCTGACAGACTCATTTCTATATTATTATTGCTTCAAAATAACGAAAGAATGACCACAAGGGAATTAGCAAAAGAATTGGAGGTAACAGAACGCACCATACACCGGGATATGGAAGCCTTAAGCGCTGCAGGCATTCCAGTCCTCGCTGAACGCGGAAAATTTGGCGGATGGAGACTGCTTGAGAAATACAGAACAAATCTTACCGGGTTAAAAGCAGATGAAATTAAAACACTGCTTCTCTCCCCTTCTTTCCAGCACCTTGCGGATCTAGGAATAAGCGATGATTGGAAAGAAGCACGCCAGAAACTCCTTGCAGCGATTCCCGCTCCAATGAAAGATGATGTTAAAGACATTTCCAACCGGATTCATATTGACACCGGCACTTGGAGACAAACACCACGGGAAATGAAGTCATTTGGAATAGTACAGCAGGCCGTTTGGGAGGAGAAAAAACTTCAGATTCAATACGAAAAGGCCGGTAAACAAACGAGTGAAAGAATTGTTGAGCCTTTAGGACTGGTAGCTAAAGGGAACATCTGGTATCTTATAGCTGCTTCTGATGAGAAGATAAAAAGCTATCGTGTTTCAAGAATAGTGGATGCAAAACTGCTTAAAGAGAATTTCAGCAGGCCGAATGACTTTGATCTCGCTGGCTATTGGCAGGAATCGAAGCAAAAATTTATTAGCAGCCTGCCTAGGTTTGAGGTAGAAGTGGAGATGGCTCCAACTATTATTCAGCGTATTAATTTTACTGGGAGATTTGTACAAGTTATACACCTGGATAGCCCTAAGCATGATGGATGGATTCCGGCAAGTCTTTGCTTTGATACTGAACAAGAGGCTAGAGAGTATATACTTGGGTTTGGGAATCAAATTAAGATTGTAAGGCCTGTTTCGCTTAGGAAAAGTGTTAGGGGGATGGCTGAAGGTGTGGTTAATTTATATAGTGAAAATGAGAGATAAGCAGAAAAAGTATTCTTGAGATCAGTAGTGCCTTTCTTAATCATTGACGTACTAACTCTAGGTCAACTCAACTCCTTCCATTCTGCACTCTACTGTATTCTATATATGTCACAATACATAAGATTTGGTGAGTTTACTCCTTAATTGCTGTTTAACTAAAAAAACCTTAAAGGGAAAGATTTCACTCTATAATTGTCAAATCATATCTTTATATTCCTTATAAACTACGATAGTTTGCAGTTATTTTATTCTTGCCCTGGATGAATAAATTAATTAACGATACGTTAATCACCCACTGCAAAAGTAACTAACCAGTTCAAATTTATGCTATAATATAGAATATTCAGACTATTGAAGGAGCATAGCAGATGAAACAAAATATTATTGACATTGTCCAATCACAAGTGATTGCATCAATCAAGGAAGAAGACGACCTTGAAAAGGCAGTCCGGTCAAAAGCCAACATCGTCTTCATCCTTACTGGAAATTTGATTACGATGAATGGATACCTGAAAAAACTAAAACAAGCCGGCAAAACTACCTTCATCCATATTGATTTCATCGATGGACTGTCCAACACAAAGAGTGCCATTAAATACATAGCAGAAATCTGGAAGCCAGCCGGCATCATCACAACGAAGAGCAACCTGATTAAATATGCAAAGGAAGAAGGCCTAATGACGATCCAGCGCCTTTTTCTTATTGACCGCAATGCTCTTGTCAAGGGTATCGATATCGCACATAATTGTAGGCCGGATGCAATCGAAGTTCTTCCTGGTCTTATGCCATCTGTTATTGATAAACTGACGACAATGACAGCGCTGCCGATCATCGCTGGCGGCCTGATCAGTCATAAGGAAGACATTCTGAATGGATTAGGGGCCGGTGCACTCGCCATTTCCTCTGGTGATCCAAAGCTCTGGAACCTGGATCTTTAACCAAATAGAGCTCAATTCACAAGAGTTGAGCTCTATCTCTTTTCAAGTTCCAACCTCTTCCTGATTTTCTTCTTCTGTCTTTCTTTTTTTCTTAAACCTTGGAAAACGCACTCTCGTAATCTCCCTCTCTTCAAAGTAGTTTCCTATCTTTGTAATGGTGAATGTAACCAACGTTGCGAAGATGACGATGGTATAAAATCCTGCTCCAATTCCAATCCCGACTCCCCCAGCGTAAAAGATCATCGCAGCTGAAGTCAGCCCCTTTACTCTCAACCCGTCTTTCAAGATCACACCTGCACCAAGGAAACCCAGACCTGATACAATCTGAGCTGCCAGACGCATAGGATCCATCACTTTTCCGCTATCCGGCTGACTTAGCAGCTCCGCGCTTTCGATCGAAACAATCGTAATCAGTGTACATGCCACCGACACATACGTATACGTTTTTAAACCAGCCGGCTTATTTTTCGATGTCCTGTCCCATCCGATTAAAAATCCTAATACAGCACTGACCACAATCCGAAAATAAGTCTCATAATGCCAGAAGAATTCAGTCATATACTCCATGTAAACCGCCATCCAACCAACTCCCTTCACGATAAAAAGAGACCACGCCATGAAACGAATGCTAAATCTCCCCACTAAAAGTGGGGAAATCATAGTGTTCGCTTCATAGGTGATCTCTTTTGCTCTTCCTACAAGCCGGGTATATTTTCGTTACTATTAATTATAAAGCATTTGCTGCTCCACATCAAGTATTATTCTAATAATTCAGAATATACTTAAATATCCTGCCGAATATGCATTGTCACACCAAAGCCCCCATATGATTAAATTAGGAAATAAAATAGTGGGTGGAGATGAAGAGAGCCCTGTGCCAATTGTGTGTACGATGATCGTACATTCTGTTGTCATGGGGTTCTTTTCATTTTTACATAAAAAACATTTTTAAAAGGAGGAAGTTGGTTGAAAATTAAATCAATTAGCTGGCTAGCTGCTTTTATTCTCATTTTAGGAATCGGAATGTTATTAATTCCAGCACAAAACGCCAAGGCAGAAGATGCAAGCATACCCAACCTGTTGATCACGGAATTGATTCCTAATACCGATAACTACGCAGGTTATGATGCATTTGAATACTTTGAGCTTTATAACAATAGCCCGGATCCAATCGACCTGAAAGGATATCGATTCGCTTCCCGTAATTGGGACGAAGAAATCGAGGAAGCATACATTTTGAAGCCTTGGGAAACAGTAGTGGTCTGGACAAGAACCGCATCAATCAGCCCTATTTTACTGGATGCATTTAACTATAACTATTTCTTTTCCTACAAAAGTAAGTATTTAAAAGAAGAGGATACAATCATCCTTGGCAACATCGGCGGACTAGTCAATGGTGGTAACACACTGACCGTTTATGACCCCGATGGCCATGAAGTCGTCAGAGCGGATTATGCAGCAGAGGACGTTTCTCTAAAGAAAACAATCACCTTTACCTATCCTAAGGGCAATACACGGAAAATGGAAAAATTATCAATAAACCAAAACCCGACTCCGGGATGGCTGGTAGAAGATCAAGCCCCAGCTCGTCCAGTAATAGATAAAGAAGCACCGCATCCACCGGTCAACCTGGAGGCGGCTGCTGGCAGTGGAAATGCTACATTGACCTGGGATGCATCTTCTGAAACAGATCTATTCCGTTATCATATTTACAAAGATGGCCATTTCGAATATTCAGTAGATGCATCACAAACAGAATTTCCCCTTTATATGTTGATCGGCAACCAAACGTACTCATTACAAGTAAGCGCAGAGGATACATCAGGGAATGTATCGGAAAAATCGGCCCCTGTACAAGTAATACCAGAACACCAAATCATTACTCAGCTTGAACGATGGAAACATCAAAAAGATCCTGCCTATCAAAGTCTATGGGATATCAGTTCGGAAGGACCGGTGATTGCTGGCCTAGCGCAAGGACTGGTCCCCCAAGGATTAACCTATTATAAGAAAAAAGACTGGCTGCTTACCATAAGCTATGTCGATGATGGAATTCGGCCTGGTACCATTACCGTAACAGATCGCACGACAGGCAAACTGTTAAAATCCGTTGTCCTTTACAACACAGATGGCACACCGTATACTGGTCACGCTGGCGGCGTTACCGTCAGTCGCGATCATGGCTGGGTAGCTTCCGAGAATTACTTGTTCAGCTTCAATTTAAGTGATCTGGAAGAAGCGGAAAATAACGGAGAAATCCAGTTCACAAAACAAATACCATTACCGGTCGAGGCGGCTTACACAGTTTATGATGAGGGCATTCTCTGGGTCGGAGAATTCTATGAGGCAAGCTCCTATCCGACCGATCCATCTCACCATATTGAAAACAGGGATGGAGAAATGCACTACGCCTGGATGATCGGCTTCAATTTGGAACGAAACAACGACTTGCTTGCTGGAGCCCATTGGGATGGCTCACCTGAGCACAATGCTGTGCCGGATTACGTCCTTTCAACAACTGGAAAAGTCCAAGGCGCCATTATACAAAAAGCAGCAAGGAATGGCATCAAGCTAAGTACATCCTACGGAAGAGCAAACGACAGTGTACTATATCGTTATGAATACCCATTAAAAGAAGACCCTCATTCCTATGCCACTGTTGAAGGAAAAGAAGTACCCCTATGGTTCCTTGATGGGCACTCTGCTAAACCACGCCAAAGTATCGAAGCAATACCAATGCCAGAAGGAATCGTAGAAGTACAAAAAGAACTCTACGTCGTGTTTGAGTCCGGAGCAGATAAATACCGCTATACGACCACCTATCCGATGGACAGGATGCTCAAAATTGATATGAAGAAATTGATGATGGATGATAAAGAAATCGAATAACACAAAAAAGGGAGCGGGATTCTATTACCGCTTCCTTTTTTAATATCATTTTAACGATAGCAATCCACTCACCGAGGGTAAGACATAATCTGGCTTCCACGGAGAAACCCTCAAGTCCTCCTTGGTAGTAATCCCACTAAGTACAAGTACTGTTTTCATTCCAGCTTCGATTCCCATCCGGATATCCGTTTCGAGGCGATCACCGATCATCACACATTCATCCGGCTTAAGCTGCAAAATTCCCAATGCTGTTTCAATCGTTAGAATGGATGGCTTTCCGATCTGTACATCAATCGTTTTCCCGGCAACGGCTTCCACCGCACCGATCATTCCGGCACAGTCCGGAACATCGCCGACCTCCATGGGACAGGTTCTGTCAGGATTGGTTGCAATCATCTTTGCACCAAGCTTTACGGACTGATAGGCAAAATTCAAATGATCGTAGTGAAAATCTCGATCCCATGACAGCACAACGACGTCGATCTCTGCTGGTGTCAGCCCTTCCCGAAATCCGGCAAGTGCCAGTTCATCTTTGATTGGCTGCTCTCCAATCACATACAATGCGGCATTAGGATGATGTTCCCGCAAATATTCAATCAAGGTAAGTGTCGGATTCAAAATGTTCTCCAGTCTCGCATTGATCTTGAAGCGGCGCAACTTTTCCACATAACGCTGACGCGATTCAATCGTCTTATTTGTAAGGAATAGCACTTTCTTCCCCTCATTGAAAAGGGAATTCACCACTGTATCTGCTCCTTCAATCAATTGCTTCCCAAGATATACGGTGCCATCCAAGTCAAAAATATATCCTTTCAAGTTTCTCATTGGTCTCCTCCATCCAATAAAGTGAAGCTTCGATCAGTTGGTGTCTTACTGCACGTTAGACTCAATAAAAAATTCCTTGAGCATGACGATTCCTCCAATTTAATAATTGGATGCCGCCTAACCCAAGGAATCTCCTCATCTCTATCCTTGTTTCTATTTACCTATAATGCTTTCGTCATCATGTCTTCACCGATGACGACCTTCAAGTTGTTAAGCTTTGCCACCTCTTCTTCATATGGTTCTTTATCTGACAAGTGGACTAACACAATCTCACCGATCTTATCCAAATCATACTTCTCTACCACTTCAAAAAGACTGCTGTGGTTACCGGCCACTTTACGGGCAGATGTCGCCTCATGAATTAACATATCTATATGGTCATACTGTCCGATTCGTGCGTTGATTTCCGTATCACTTGAATAAACGACTACTCGACCCGGGCATCGTACCTCCAGCCCAACAGTAGGAACAGAATGAAGCGCTTTAAAACAGGAAAACGTCATCTCCCCGCCTGACAGCAGCTCCTCTTCCTGATCACCATCAAATGTTTCCACCTCAATGGGAAAGGCGATCGGCCACTTGTCAGCCTCCATTGTCGCCAGCCATTCGTGAAGCTTTTTCTCATTACGGTAATCGCAAAAAATCCGTAAAGGCTTTTTCCTGTCTTCCAGCCACATCCCCCACAGCAAAGATGGCAACCCATATATATGGTCGATATGAAAATGGGTGAACACCACTGCATCGAGCTCACTTAAGTCTATCTGCATCTGCTTCAGTTTCCTGCAAGGATTGCCGCTGACATCGACCAGGACATGATAACCGTCATTCGAAAAGCAAATTGAAGTATTATCGCGATTGGAACCGGGATAGGCACTTCCCGTTCCCAAAAAATGAATATCCATTTAACCACCACCTATTTGATTCCTGAATGCATGAAGCTTGATACGAATTGTTTTTGGAAAATGAAGAAAGCAACTACCAATGGCATGATGACCATTACCGTACCTGCAGCGACCATTCCCCATTGTGCTCCCGTTTCATACGATTGCGCAAACAAGGCAAGTCCGACGGTCAACGGCCGGGACTCGACAGAATCCGTAATAATCAACGGCCACATGAAGTTGCTCCAATGGTGACTGACGGACACGAGCGCAAACGCAATATATGTCGGTTTTGCTGATGGAATGTATACATGCCACAGCGTTTGATACCATTTACAGCCGTCTATTCTCGACGCTTCATCGAGATCATACGGGACCTGCTTAAAAGTCTGGCGCAGCAGGAATACCCCGAATGCTGATGCCCAATACGGCATCATGACGGCCAGCTTCGTATTAACGAGCCCAAGCTGGCTAATAACCTGGTAGTTCGGGAACAACAGAATTTCAGGCTGAATCATCAGCTGGAGCAAAAACAAGATGAACAGTACATTTTTTCCTTTGAAGTTCACCCGCGCAAAAGCAAAAGCTGCAAGCGTAATCGTGAACAACTGGACTATCAGCACGCCAAATACGATGACGAACGTATTGATGTAGTATTGGATAAATGGTGCAGTCTCCCACGCTTTCACATAGTTTTCAACTGTTGGGTTTGAGACCCAGAACGGAAAACCTCCATTGATCACTTGATTCCCGGGAGAGAAAGAAGTGATGATTACCCAAAGCAGCGGGATAAACGAAATGATCCCAAGAACAATAATGATGCCATAGTTCAGTTTTTTCATCGATTCTCACCCTCCTTAATAATGGATTTTCCGATCAAGGTACAAATAGTTGAATGCTGTGATCCCCAGCATGATGACAATCAAAATCACGGTCAGAACGGCAGCTTTGCCAAGATCCCAGTTCGTAAATGCCGCTTCATAGATATGATAGAGCAGCAGATTGCTGGCATTATCCGGTCCACCCTTAGTCATAATGTACAAGTGGTCGACGTTCTTGAATGAATTCGTAATCGCCACGATCATGACGAACAGCGTCGTCGGCATCAGTAGCGGGAACGTGATATGACGGAACATCTGGAGCGGTTTCGCCCCTTCGATCTCAGCCGCTTCATAGACATCTCTCGGTAAATTTTGCAAACCAGCTAAATAAAAAATCATATAAAAACCAGCATCTTTCCAAATGATCATGACAATCATTACAATCATTACTGTATTGGGATTCCCCAGCCAGTTCGTGTCCCCTGCCCCGAACAAATGAAGGAAGTTATCGAGCAGTCCGTACTGAGGGGTGTAAATGAAAAGCCAAATATTCGCTACCGCAATTAACGGAATGATTGTCGGGTAGAAAAACGATGTCCTAAGCAAGGAGCTTCCGGCCATTTTTTTATTCAGCCAGATGGCAAGATACATCGCCAGGAACAAACTCGTTGGCACTGTCCCAATCATGAAGATGATGTTATTCAGGATGACCTTCCTGAATATCTCATCAGCTAAAACTTCTTTATACTGATCCAATCCGGAAAACTGCAGCCGGGTCATCGGACCACTGTAGAAGCTTAACTGGATCGACTTGAGAGTTGGGTAAAACGTAAACATAGTTAAAAAAATGAAAGAAGGAAACAGTAATCCGTAAGCGAACAGATTGTGCCTCGTTCCGGAACTGAATTTTCTTCGCTTCGTTGTCATCAGATCTAACCCACCTTTCTTGTGAATAAAGGGAGCCCAAGTCAGCATATTTTCACCTGAGCTCCACTCCATTCACTCCACTGCTGCAGCTTTTATTACTGAAAAGGCTTCAGCACTTCTTCTGCTTTCTCCTGAGCTTTTTCCAATCCTTCGTCAACTGAGCTTTGGCCAGTCAAGATCGATTGAATATGATCATTGAAAATTTTCTGCACCTCACCATTTTGGTAAGTTGCCAATTCGCTATCCGCATATTCCAATTGCTCGCGGGCAACAAGTGCAGGCGGGAATTCCTCTACATACTTTTTCAACAAGTCCGTTTCATAAGCAGATTCTCTAGTGGCGACATATCCTGTATCGATAGACCACTGTGCTACACGCTCAGGTTCCGTAAGAAATTTCATGAACTTGACCGCAGCTTCTTTGTTAGCTTCGGGAAGATCTTTGAACAAGTAGATGTTTCCTCCTCCAGTCGGGGATCCATACTGATTATTTGCCGGCAGGAATGATACACCGAAATCAAAGTCTGCATTGTTCTTCACATTTGTCAGATTACCTGTCGTGTGGTACATCATTGCTGTTTTTCCGCTCAAGAAGTCAGAAGGAACTGTCGCCCATTCAATGACACCCTCCGGCATGATCTTATGCTCTTTTCCAAGGGACAACCAGTAATCCATCGCTCCTTTTGCGTAAGGTGCGTTGAAATACACTTTCTTTCCATCTTCAGACATGATGTTGTCTTCAGTCTGAAGTGCTAAAGCCTGGAACATCCAGTATTGATATCCAGTACTCGGGATTTCAAGACCCCATTGGTCCTTACCGCCATTTTTCGTCAGCTTCTTACCGTATTCCACCAGCTGATCCCAGTTTTCAGGTGGAGCTTCCGGATCCAGTCCGGCCTCTTTGAATGCGTCCTTGTTGTAGTATAGGACAATTGTGCTGCGCTGGAATGGCAAGCTGTATACCTTATCCCCGATAGAAGAATTCGCCATGAATCCATCGTAAAAATCATTTAAGTACTCTTCGTCAAACAAAGGTGTCACTTCCTCGATCAGGTCGTTCTCAAGTAAGGTGAAAAGATCGATTGAGAATAAAACAGCAAGTTCAGGCGGATTCCCTCCCTGCGCTGACGCCATCACCTGAGTCATAGTTTCAGCATAACTGCCGCCATATTTCGCATTGACCTTGATATCAGGATTTTCTTTCTCGAATTCTTCTACAATTCCATCAACAATGTTCGCTACATCCCCGCCAACCGCAACCGGGAACCAGAAATCAATCTCAGCCGTTTCTTCCACTTTAGTGTCACTGCTGCATCCGGCAAGGACAACCAGTAAAACTAAAACGAATGATAAAAACTTAACCTTCATGCCATTTCCCCCTTAATATCCATTTTTTCATAAAAAAACCCATGAACAATAACTGCATCACAAAGAAGTGTCATGCAATTTATTGATCACAGGGAATCTCCGCATCTCTACCCTAGACAATAACCTGTCTAATATATATGTCTTATTACTCACAATAATAACCAATAGTTTGCAATAAAATTTTGAAGGTTTTATCATAGAATTTTTATCTTACTAAAACAATTGAAATCATGAAAAAAGGTGCCTGCCCCCTTAGGCATTAACGTTTTAACGCAGCCGGGGTCAGACACCAATAATCCAAATACGAGCCTCCTCAATCAATTTTGAGGCTCGTTTTTAGGGCAGGAGTCCATTTATGTGACTCCTGAAGATAAATTAATTTCATGAACTATTTCACTTTTTAATGAACTCAGACAGCTTTGCTTTATAGGCTATTTATATGTTTTTACACGAATTCTTTTCTTCCTTATCCCCTATATTTAATCGCTAGTCCTTTTAAGAAGTTTCTGGCAAAATTGTCTAAGCATACTTTATAATTTTTATGTCCTTCTTTTCTTAAAAAAGCTCCGAGTTCTCCTTTTGATACGTTTAATCCAGCTTTTTTGAATACATCTATCATGTCCTCTGTTGTTAAGGACAAGGCGATTTTGGTTTTCTTTAAAAGAATATTGTTTACATTTGTATTATTTTCTATGGATGGTTCTGGCGTATTATTTTGACCTGGTTTTGGCTCTTGTTTACCTCTTTTATAAATTATGAAGCCATTCAAAAATGAATTTAACATACTATTTGTTAATTTTATTTGGCTGTCATTCTCTTCTTCATCATCTGTCTTTTTGAGGATCTTTACCACCTCTGGTACGGACACCTCTATTCCTCCAAGTTTAAAGATCTCTGCCATTTCACTATTTTTGATTTCTAACGCATATCTCAATCGAATTAATATATCATTATTATCCATCAGCTTACTTCCTCCTATTTTTCACTGCTCTTTATTACAACAGTATCCATTTAAATATCTTAAGTCTATCATAGCCGAACCCTCACAATGAGAAGAATTCGGAAACAAATAATTTAATATGCTTTAGCACCCAAAGAGAGTATATGGATGAAATAAAAAATCGCACAGCATTCCACTGTGCGGCACTAATATGTATATTTGGCGGGACCGCCTGGGAATCAAACGCAGCTGAGCTGGCACGCACCAGAACCCCGCAGATGAAGCAGGGAGTTGATAAAATGGATAAAACACAAAGTGGCAAGAAAATCGTATCTGTCAACCCTCACACTAAAAAAGTGGGAGATAAAACTGTTAAGGTTCCTGGCCATCGTCGTTCTACACCAAATTATCCTCTTAAGCCTTCAAACTCTCCAAAGTTCGCAGGATTCACATTTTTTGGGACATAAATAAGCAGGGAATGGCATATCATGGATTAACTAAGGGTGGCATCTTTCCTCCCCTTAGTTCTGGTGATTTCAACCAGAAATGCGACAATAGGTAAATCTTGGTGTATGGGTGGATAGTCTTAAATCCACCCTTTTTTATGTAGATAATTTGCTTCTTTGTATGTATATAATTCTAACAAACTTTAAAAATTGCCTCTAATACATTTACTACAATACTGTTACCGGCTAATTTGTATAAGGTGGAGTTTTTATAATTTCTTCTACCTGGATACTCTTTTAGTACCTCATCGAAATCATCATCAGTAAAACCCATTAGCCTCCAACATTCACGTTCACTTAGTTATCAATAATGCCCATCCTCAATTTAATAATCCCTGCATATGGACACCTATCTTGTCTTGTTGAGATAGTCCAACATCGTTTACAGCAAGCCTAAAACAGTCTTTAGATAAACTGCTCGAATACCGTTAGAGCATATTATTATTTTTATTAAGTATTATTTTCATATATGTATATTTGGCGGGACCGCCTGGGAATCGAACCCAGCTGACCTGGCACGCAGGTCACAAGCGGTTTTGAAGACCGTGGAGGGCACCAGCACCCCAATCAGCCCCGTAAAGTGTAATGTTATCAAGGTTCTTAGACATGTTTCACTCGGTCTTATAAAAAAGTTCCCAACGGACTCGCCTACGAACCACAAGTACCATATTACTATTTTTAATAGTAACTTTCAATAAAGAAGTTTCTAATTAACCTTTTCACAAGTCAGTATCATTAACCCTCTTTTAGTAAAATCCCTATGAATAACCTTATATACTCCTTCAAATGTAAAAGTGTTATTCAACTGAAATTTTTCCCTGTTGTAATCATTATCCTTAACCACTACAATAATCTGATTATCAGGAACTCGTATTGCTGCAGAGTCTTCAACTGAAAAGGATTTATTATCTACAATGGAAGGAACTAAAACTGGATCACCAGTAGTACACTCAAATATTGGTTCCCCAAAGTCATTTTCTCCCACTTTCTCACAAACTTCTTCACCTGGTAAGTCAATCATTACATTACAATGTCTCATTAAGGATTTATACTTTCCTCCACGTTTAGTAATGGATTCAGTAATAACTAAATACTTCTCATTGTCTAACGTCACCATATCGCCTTGTGAGACAGTATCAATAGTATGTATATGTCTTTCTTCGTATTCAATTAAAGGTGGTTAGTAATAACTAAAATTCTTACCACATCATTAACTAATACCTTTTGTCCTGCTTCATTAAATAAAAATTCTAAGTCGGCTGAATTGGCTTGAAACACTGTTCTAACCTCCCGTCCATATTATTTTAAAATAGATTATCCTTCTTACCCACTTATTACCGCATCATTACCGAGTGCTTGTATTTTTCATTACCGCAATGATTACCGCCTTACGGGTAATTACCCAGACCCCTCGGTAATCAAAAATTAGGTAGTTTGATTGTCGGGTAACAAGAGTTAAAATTTACTTTTCTACAAAATAAACTCAATCAGAGAACAACATAAAAAAGTTAGATTCATTCTGTAATTGTTCATCTGTTTTTAGCGTTCTAATTTTCCGTTCTAATTGATCAATCCGATTCATTAAATTCTCATGGAAATCTGAAACTGTCATATCATCCATTTTGTATGACTTCATACTGGCAGGATTATTTGCAATTGATTCAAGAATAGACAATGCAGCACGATAAATATTTTTCTTGTTAGTTGCTGATTCAGGGTTGTATTCTGGGAATGGCTGTAAGTCGTTTTCTTGAAGGTAAATAGATAGTTCATCCTGTCTTAGCGTTATACCTTTAGTTTCTAATTCTAAACGTTGAAGGTTGTTCATATAATCATCCCTTTCTGATTGAAAAAAAAAACACCCTCCAAAATATGAAGGGTTTAAACTAGTGGTGCTAATTAAAAGACTAATCCATCTAAATCGGGTTTATCTCTCACAGTATACTTAATGATGTCAATATCCTTTAATGTAATTTTATCTCGTACTTCATTTGTTAACTCTCCACTTTCCCAATCTGAAACAAAAGATGTAAAGATAAAACTCTGTGTATCTTCAACAAATTTTACTTTATGGAATCCAAATGTTCTATTATTTCTTTGTCTATTTTCTCTGTATGTTACTGAGTATTCTTTATCTTCTTCAATAATTAATGACTTCAATGAGTTAATTGCGTTAAGCCAATCTTTATCCCTCATCAAAGTTAGTCTTTTTTCCATATCCTTATACTTTTGGACATTATCCCCCATTATAAGACACCTCCCTGTTATCTACTTCATTCGACATAAAGGGATATATTCCCTTTTTAAAACAATACAATCAGTGATCCAATTGTTACACAAATATAGATTAAACTTTTCAGGTTATCAGGTATGAGTTTATCTTTAACCATGTATGTACCATATGTACCTTTAACCTTTTTCAATTTGATTGAGCGAGGTGGAAAATCATCATACCCTTCCTGTTTCTTTAGTTTCTTTGGTAATTTATTTTGGGAGACAAACCTTCCTTTCTCATCACGTGGTAAATTGTTAAAATGACCCTCTCCAGTTAAATTTCTCTCTAATATGTTTTTTTGTCTGTGAGTCATTTTCATTTTCCTTTCGTTAATTTTTTTATGCTTGTCCTGCTGCTAATAATCATTTGTCTCCAAATAGACGAAGAATATACTAAAAATCTATAAAAATATTTAATATGAAATAATTTAATATAAAAAGAGAGTGACTTTGCAACCACCCTCTCAACTTATAACGTTGTTCTCCTACTTAGTTTTAGCATTGACTAAATATAATGTATTAGAAGTTCAATCTTGGAATTAACTCTTTTTCAGTAAGGAGTGATTTTTAAGTTCAAAAATGTCATATAAAACCTTCTCAACAATATCTACTGCCTCAGTAAGAGTATAGTAACTAGGAGTTTTCATTTTATGAAGAGCATCATTTCCAAACTTGATTACCTTTTGCAAAATTAATGCTTGATGAAGAATAATAAATTTTTTATCGTATAACTCAAAAATTTTCCCGCCTAAACTTTCGTGTTTTCGTATTATCCCTTCTTCATCTGGAATTTGAATTCCATTTTCGTCATATAAGTAACCCTTTTTTATACCTAAGTGAGTACAAATTCCCTCAATTAAGGTGCGTAATCCAGCAGCACAAAGAATATCATGACCTTTACTAAAGGATTCAATAATTTGATTGTAAAGATTTTGGATACTTTCCGGTGCATTTTTAAAGTGCTTTGCCTTTCTATGAAACATTTTTTCTTCTAATTTTTCTTTAATACTAACCTTTTGGGGTTCTTCAGGGTAAACAGTGAAATCATCAACCCAAACTTGTTCACCACTATTGATATCCCACATATCCTCGCTACCATATTGTCTTACGAAACAAATAACATCACACCCTAAGCATTGAGCAATATGGTGTTTTTCATGCCAATGAAAATCATCGTTTACTTCACTTGATTGACTATGTGTATATAAAATTTGGTGGTTTGTCTTTTGTTTGCAACTCGAACAGTAAACCTTTTCATCAAGTTTTTCCATATAGTTATCCCCTCAATATATTAATACTATTTTTTTAATAAGTTATGATTTTTGAGGTTGTAAATATTTTCAAGTAAATTCTCTACAACTTCAATGGCACTATATAATTCTTCTGATGTCGGCTCAACTAATTCATGAGTAGCAGCATTACCTATTTCCCGAATCCTTTGAAGAATGAGGGTTTGATACCAAATAATATACTCTTTTTCATAAAGACCATTTATTTTTCCTTCTATACTCTCTTTTTTTCCCTCTTGAGTTAGAGGGTTCTTGTTTTCATCATATTTAAAGCCTTTGATTATTTTCAATTCATTACAAATTGCTTCGATAAGTGTACGTAATCCAATTGCACAAAGTAGATTATGCTTTCTATTATAAGAAGCAACTAGTTGTTTATATATTTCGGATATATTTTTTGGAATCTCAGAGGAATAAATAATATCTCCCTTAGTGGTTACTCTCATTGAGACTTTCGGCTCTTCAGGAAAAATAATTATTCTTAAATCCTTTTGATTACCTTGTTCATCAACATGTGGATCATGATGAATATCTGCATATGTAATTGTATCGCAGCCAGCACACTTAAGAATGGCATGGGTTATTAAAAATTCATGTACATTACTTATTTTAATGGATTCATAGTGACATGTAGTAATTAAATGATTTGTTTTCTTACCACAAGTCCTACAAAAAACTTTATTCTCTAAAAATTCCATTTACATCACCCAATACTATTTTACCTCCAATAATTGTAAAGGGGAACAATAAAACAATATTTTCTTGGGTGTGTAAAGTGGTATGCTAGGCGGCTCACTTTTCGGTTTAAGGGTATTTACTGGGTTATAAATCACCTGAAATATACCAATTGAATTACCCCTATAATATTCATTCCACCGCCTTTAAGTAAGTAGTTTACATAATGCATGTTATAGGAAGTTGTTTTGTACCCCAAAAAAATGTTGTTACAATGCAATTTATGAGGATTTTTAAAAGTAGTCTAGTTTACAATAATTTAACTTACTGATTATTTGTTGTCAATAGCCAGCCCTCTAATAACATGTGCGTGACAGTGGATATATTAATCTCAATATCAATCCCTTGCCACGCCTACATTCCTATTTAATTGTCAAGTATTTTCACTTTACCCTTCGTTATCTTTGTTGTCCATATTCGTGTCCTTATTATTCCCTACACTATTCCCCTCACTTACAATCCTATCTAATTCAAACTGTACATCAGAAGTATATGGACTATCCTCTAACACTCCAATTAAACTTATGGCTCCCATTTCCCTCAATGCCTGTAAGTTCTCTATAATTTCCTTATCATTACTTGGAGTTGCATACTGGAACACTACATCAATTGTTTCAAACTCATCATCAGAAAACTTGATTCCTTTATATCCTAACAACTTTCTAATCTTCTCAAACCGTTCCTCCAAGCCCTCTCTTATAAACTGTTCATTCATACCTGCCTTGATATTAGCCAATTGGAATAATAACTTGATACTTACTTCACTCAAATTACTTATATCCGTCTTATTCATACTGACAGCAGGTGTTTGAGAAGTATCTAATAGAGATTGCAGCAATGTCTTATAAATGGTTTCAAATGACTTATAATCCAACTGATTACCTACAAACTTAGCATCTGCTCCATCATCAAGATTAATCCCTTTACCTATTACTTCACTAGGCAATGCTTCACCTTTTAACTGTTGTCCTTGAGTCACAAAGATTGGATCAATAAACTTATAAAAGGAATCAGTATACTTACTAATCAAATCCTCCATTGAATCGAGAATACTTATCCAATCATCTAACTCTGAACGATCTTCAACATCTGATATTTCATTGTCATTATGATAAACAATAGGTAATCCACTTAGATTAGCAAACCTTTCAACTAACCTCATATCTCCACCAGCATTATCATATTTACTTACTACATCTTCCTCATACACTACATAGTAGGAGATACCATCACAAACAAATGATTCAATAAAAGCCAGGAGTTCTCACTGTATTTGCAGCAAGTTCTTCCCCATTAAAGGAAAGAAACAATAATTCATTGTTTCCTTCTGTTTCAGATATATATTCTCTTAATAAGTTTACTGATTTAGTAGAAATAGGCACAGTCCTTGCCCTTTTAGTTTTAGTTTCATGTGCTTCCAGTTTAATTGTTCCTTGCTTAAGGTCTACATTTTCACGTTTAATAGCCAATAACTCAGATATTCTAACCATAGTATCTAGGGGTGTGAAAATAACACATTTATCCCTAAACCCTGCATAATATCGGTCATCTATTTGACCTAGAATTAATTTGATTTCAGCAGGTGTTAAAGATTCTATAGTATCCTCTGGAGTTTTTAAAATTTTAATATCTTCATGAATTGGAGAGTTTAAAAACCCTGCCTTATGTGAGTATCTTAGGAATGCTTTCAGTGGTCTAATTCTAATGTTTACAGTTACGGGAGATAAATCTCTTTCTTCAAGCATATAAGCGATATAATCCCTGAATACTTCAACTGCTATTTCTTCATTTTTTAAATCACGTTGGGTAAATTCACAGAAGTAAGTGAAGTGGAGATAATGGTCATCAATTGTTCTTTTTCCAAGCCCTTCTGTTTTCTTGATGTCCATGAATCGTTCAAACATTTCCGTTAGAGTTAAATCTACTTGGGAAACAGGTTTTCTAGTGGTGTATTGCTCACCCTTAGTTTTTACTTTCTTTCTTGTGAAATAAGAAGACATAATAAAACCTCCTACTATTTTGATATAGTGGAGGTAGACGAGGAATTCACACGGTCACACATAGTCGGTCTAGTGTGTAACCTGTAAATTATATATATTTGACCGTTGGGAACTTTTTATGTAAAACCTTTAAAACCTTGATATATCAACATTTAGCAACTTTCAGGTTTTGAAGACCGTGGAGGGCACCAGCACCCCAATCAGCCCCGTAAAGACTCTTCCTATTATAAGGGCAAATGGTGCTGTTTTCAAGACTAATGCTTCCTTTCTTGTCGTATCGCGGCACAAGGCTTATAATAAGGACAGGAAAATATGTGTGTAGGTGAAGGAAATGCTAGAAGGCTGGTTTATGTATTTTATTTTGTTTTGGGTTGTTGTTTTGATTTCTTTCTTCGCGATCGGCGGCTTTTTTATGTTCCGCAAATTCTTAAAGCGCATGCCGAAAGAAGATGGCAAATCGGATTTGGATTGGGAAGAGCATTACGTTAATGAAACGCGCCATCTATGGCAGCAGAAGGAAAAGGATCTGCTTGAGGATCTGGTAAGTCCAGTTCCTGAACTGTTCAGAGATGTAGCAAGAATGAAGATAGCCGGCAAAATCGGTGAACTTGCCCTAAAGGAAAAGGCAGCGCAAATTAATCAGGACCTCCTGATTCGAGGCTATATTCTAGCCACTCCAAAAAGGGATCATAAATTCCTGCGCAAGAAATTGACAGAAAAACAGATAAATATGACTCCATACGAGCACTTATTTTAGGCCATTTCGGATCACCGGAATGGTTTTTATTATTCAGGGTTTATAAGAGCCAAACATCGATTCAGCACGTGTGGATTGAAGTGGAGGGCGCGAGATCCTCGAAAATGCTGCCGCATTTCCTTCGTGCGGTGTATGTTCGGGGAAGTTTATTCATCGTCCTGCGGGAGTAGTGAACCAGGGGAGGCCCCGCAGGCGTCACGCCAAGGAGGCTCCCGGTAGCCCCGCGGAAAGCGAGTGCGTGCAGAGGAAATACACACACCAAAATTCCAGCATCAAACTGAATTTTTAAAGGATACTCTCCAACTTTGTTGAATAGAAATGAAGAGTACTCTATCCAAAAAGGAGAAATCCAATGTCCACAAAAGAAGTCTTACTAAAACAACTATCCGCCTGCCTCGACCAGCCCAATTGGTTTGTCCCTTTATTAGCAGCCATCGAAGGACTATCAGCAAAAGAAGCATCATTCAAGTCTGGAACCGCCAATTCGGTCTGGCAGATCGTCAGCCACCTTACCTTCTGGAATGATCGCTATCTAACAAGATTCAAAGAATTGCCGCTCGCCCAAACCCATATCGCCAATGACGAAACATTCAGCACCAATGAATCCGTTACTGAAGAGGATTGGCAATCTGCCATAAAGGCTCTTCAAACCGTATTATCTGAGTGGATCAAAGCCCTGGAAGAAAGCAGTGAAGAAAAGCTTCTCTTATCCGCCTATAAGGAACCAATTGAATCCTGGTCGTCTGTCATTTCCAATCTAACCATCCACAACGCCTATCATATTGGACAGATTGTCGAAATACGGAAAATGTATGGACTTTGGGACCCTAAGAATGGGGTCCATTAATCGCAAACGCAAAAAGCCGCCGGGCGCAATGCCCGGCGGCTTTCATTCTATCAAGTTGTTTTCGGATTCCCCGATCCATGCAGCTCCTGATGAAGCTTCCGATAATTCATATACATCGCTATCCTCCACGGTAAGATCATTGAAAACGCGAGAATCCAGAACATGCCGCTCAGCTGACCATAATCAATCGATGAGCTGAGGACCATTTTTCCAATGATCCGGATAACAAGCAATCCTATCAATATAAAAGCGAAAGCTTTGGAACGCTTCAGATAAATGTCGCTGTCTCTGATTTCAAATGAAGAAGTTTTAATTAAAAGGATGGAAAACAGCAAACCAACTGTGGCTGCTTCTAAAATCTCCATTGGAGTTACGCGAAAATAAGGCACGACAAACATAAGAGCACCTGTGCTCATAAAAATCGGCGGCAAGATGATTTTCTTGGCGGAAGCCGGCTTTTTTGCAGCCTTCATGCGGATGAACATCACGAAGATTGCCATAAAAACGGCACCGATTGATGAAATTAATACATAGTCCATTCGATTTCATCCTCTATTTCATTTGATTACTAACCATATTATATCTTAATAGGCTTGATTTAGGTACTCAGAAGGATAAAAGTCATTAAAAAAAGCCACTCCAGCTGATACCCGGACACATCCGTATGTCCAGGGTACCCTGAGTCAGCTCCTAGCTTAATACCCGATTCACTGCTTCTAATACACGGCCTTCATCAAATGGTTTTATGATAAAATCTTTCGCGCCAGCTTCAATGGATTCTACCACTACCTTCTGCTGGCCCATGGCTGAACACATGATTACTTTTGCATTTGGGTTGTCCCTCTTAATTTCCCTGACAGCCTCAAGTCCGCTCATTTCAGGCATTGTGATATCCATCATCACCAGATCAGGCTTCAGATTTTCAAAAAGGTGCACGGCTTCTTTTCCGTTTTCCCCTTCTCCTACAATTTCATGGTCTGCTTTTTTCAAAATGCTGCCAAGGGTAACCCTCATAAACTTTGCATCATCTACTATTAATATTCTCGCCACCGCTGTTTCCCCCTTGTAGTGCATTGGAAGCTATATCTCTATTATACTATAATCATAGTAAAAAATACCCATAATTACAAATTAATAAACATCTTGGGGAATAAATTCATTTCCTTTTGTGAAAAACACTCTTCCACGCTCAAAGAACACATATTAGAATATATCTAAGTATCAGATAAATAGCAATTGAAAGAATATGACAAATTTCGACCAGATCGCATAGCCCTTTTTACTTATAGCAAAAAAAAGCACATTCCATAATTGAATGTGCTCTTGCTTTTAAAAACCAGTAAATCCGCCAAAAAACGGCGAAAGGAATATGATTATTTTTGTCATCCAGTCAAAGAATAAGACAACACCCATAATCATCATTAAAACACCGCCGATTTTCATGATCTTGGCGCTGTTTCGCCTGATCCATTGCATTTTTCCTATAAAGAAGGAGAGAACAAAGAATGGAATAGCAAAGCCAAGAATATACGCAAACATGTAAACCATGGCCGAATTAGGATTTGTGACAGCTAATGACCACACTGCCCCTAATATTGGGCCCGTACATGGAGTCCAGCCTGCTGCGAATGCCATTCCGATCAAAACTGAGCCAAAAAGGCCGGATGGACGGTTTTTAAATTCAAAACGCCTTTCCTTCATAAGAAATTCCGGTTTAATAATACCTACGATCAATAATCCAAAGATGAATACAAAGATAGCACCAATTTGCCTGATTAAATCCTGGTACTGCTGAAAGAATTGGCCAAGCAAAGTCGTGCCGAAACCAATTGCGATAAAAATGGCCGAAAATCCGATCAGGAAGAATAGCGTATGAAGCATGCTCCTTCTCTGCAGCATTGCATTCTCTTCTTTAATCTCCCCTACAGACATTCCGGTAATATACGATAAAAACGCCGGATATAATGGCAGGCAGCAAGGCGATACAAAGCTTAAAAACCCTGCCCCTAATGCAATAAATACATTCAAATCTGTCATAGTCACAACTCCTGATACTCATTCATTCCCTTTTCATTCTAACAAATCCCATATAGAAAAGATAATGGATAGAATGTGAACATTTTGTGTCCCGAATATTTCACACATTTCTGAGTAAACCACCTGCTATTATATTAATTCATATTAAATTTCAACCTAAAACATGTATTTTTAATGTAAATGTTAATAAAGTTTAAAACAAGTTTCTTTTGAATTAATTACCATTATTCGATATACTAGGATAGGACTTAACAAATTCTGTTATTATCTTTCAGCTTTTGACATGGAATCGAATTGGCAGAGTAAAACCTACATATAGGAAATTATCAGAGAGGAACTATTGGCCATGTGTAAACAGGAACTGCTTACATTGATTGAACAAAAAAGAACAGAGTTAATTCAAGTGGCCATGAAAAGCGGCTTAAGCTCTGCCGCAGCAATCCGGTACAGCCAGGAACTGGATGCCCTATTAAATGAATATAACCGAACCTTTATAAAAAAAGTGCAGACACATTAAGAAACAGCCATGCAACCAATGCAGGCTGTTTTTTAAATTTCATCCCTCTGGTCTAAGCAGTTATTTATTAATAACAATCGATAATTTATAATTTGCATGCTTGTTTAATTCGGTTAAAAATTGATCTAACCGCTCATTGGACGGAAATTTGCATTCAAGTAGATAACAGCCATCCCCGCTGATTTTATAATTATGTATGATTTCCTGCTGTGTTTTTACGAAGGTCAGATACGGCTGATGATTCATACTTTGAGTAATAACTGTAATAAAAGCATGGATCGAATATCCTAATTTCTCCTGGTTCACTTTGATTGTATATCCCTCAATTACTCCCTGATCCTCTAATTTTGCCACTCTTGATGCGGCCGCCTGGCCAGTTAAATGGACTTTTTCCCCCAGCTCTTTCATGGTGATCCGGCTATTTTTGGAGAGTTCCTCCAAAATACGCTGATCTGTGTGATCCAGCATTTTTTCAACTCCTTTCACTTTTCAAGTTAAACGGCAAAAAAACTTGATTTTATCTATGTAAGCATCAATGGGTCTTAGTATAAACTATACGTAAATCAAAGAAAAGGAGTACATTTATATGAATATACAACAAATCCGCAACGCTACATTAGTTGTCAATTATGCAGGGAAAAAGTTTTTAATTGATCCCTTTTTAGCCGAAAAAGGGACTTACCCGCCTTTTCCAAATTCATTAAGACAAGATCAAAACAATCCTTTAACAGAGCTTCCGGTTTCCATTGATGAAATTATTCAAAATGTGGATGCAGTGATTGTTACCCACCTGCATTTAGACCACTTTGATGATGCAGCCAAACAGGCATTGCCAAAGGACATTAAAATGTTTGTGCAAAATGAAGAAGATGCTGCTGAAGTGAAAAATGCTGGTTTTAATAATATTGAAGTTCTCCATGAAGAAACTGTTTTTGAAGATATCCAACTAATAAAAACAAAGGGCGAACATGGCAGGGGCGAAATTTTAAAACTGGCCGGGCTGGTTTGTGGAGTGGTCTTCAAACATTACAGTGAAAAAACGCTTTATGTAGCTGGAGATACAGTTTGGTATGATGCTGTTCAGGAACTCATTGAAACACATAGCCCTGAAGTCATTGTTGTAAATGGCGGAGATAACCAGTTTCTTGAAGGCGGCTCGCTTGTTATGGGGAAAGAGGATATTTATGAAGTTTCCAAAGCTGCCCCAGATGCCAAGATTATTTCAGTCCATATGGAGGCAGTCAACCATTGGACTCTATCGAAGGAAGAGTTAAAAAGCTATAGTAAAGACAAAGGCTTTTCCGATCAACTTTTAGTGCCTGAAGATGGAGAATCCTGCTCCTTTTAGAGACGAAAAGACGTGTGGCATTCACACGTCTTTTCTATTAACCTACTGCATCCTCCACTTTTTCAGCAGACCCATTCTGAAGCAGATACATTTTGTGATATAAGCCTCGCTTTGCAAGCAATTCCTGATGTGTTCCTCTTTCTACTATTTCCCCCTGATGAAGAACGAGAATCAATTCTGCATCCTGAATCGTAGACAATCGATGAGCAATGGCAATGGTCGTGCGGCCCTTCCGCATTTTTTCCAGTGCAGTTTGAATCGCTTCCTCTGTTTCTGTATCAATATTTGCTGTTGCTTCATCCAGCACAAGAATTTTCGGATTGGCAGCAATCGTTCTTGCAAAGGCAATAAGCTGTCTTTGTCCGCTTGAAAAAGTCGATCCACGCTCAACCACCGCATGATCATATCCGTCTTCCAGCTTATCTATGAATGTATGGGCCTGAACAAACTGAGCCGCAGCTTTAATCTCTTCATCTGTCAATTCCTCATTATGAAGTCTGATGTTATCCTTAATCGTCCCGTAAAATAGGAAAGGATCCTGAAGGACGAGCCCCATCTTCGTGCGCAATTCTTCCGCTGGATAAGACTTAATGCTTTTTCCGTCAATGAAAATATCGCCGCGCTCATATTCATAGAATCGCATCATTAAATTAATAATTGAGCTCTTGCCGCTGCCGGTATGGCCAACCAGGGCAACGGTTTCACCCGGCTTGGCTGTAAAAGAAATATTTTTCAATACATCCCTTTTGCCGTCATAGGAGAAGCTGAGGTTCCTGAATTCAATCTCTCCCTTCATAATTCTATCAGACAGTTTATCCTCCTGTGCCGGAGCAAGTTCCTTTTCGTCCAGCAGCGCAAAAGCCCTTGAAGCGGCAATGATTGCCTGCTGATACATGGAAAGTCTCATCATGATCTGATTTACAGGCTCAAAAAAGCGGTCCAGATAGCTGATAAAGGCATACAGCACACCAATTTCGATCGGACTGTTAAAAGAAGAAATGCCAAAGAAGCTCAATACAATAATAAGTGCCAGAACATACACAAGGTCAATGGCTGGCCTTAACAGGAGCCCATCCATTTTGATGTTGCGCATACCTGCCTGGTAATGCTGTTCATTAATATCGCCAAATTCCTTCCGCAGTCTTCTTTCCTGCCTGAATACCTGGATGATGGACATCCCCTGCAGTGATTCACTCAGCTTTGCATTCAGCTGGCTCAGCCTTTCCCTTAAGTCCTTATAAAATACCGAACTGTATTTTCGGTACGTACGAATGATCATAAAAAGAATCGGGAGAATCACCAGGCAGAATAGAGCCAGCTTCACATTCAGGATAAACATCGCCACAAAGATCCCCGTCAGCAGGAAGGCACCCTGAATGAAGGTAACCAGGACACTGACAAACATATCTTTAATCGCCTCAGTATCATTGGTAACCCTTGATACAATGCTTCCGGCAGGCGTTTTATCAAAGTATTTCAAGCCCAGTGACTGAACTTTTGAAAAGACATCCACACGCAGCTGCTGAATGATTTTAAGCGCAATTTCCTGAAATTTCAGCAGCTGAAAATAGGATACCAGCACATTCATAATTTGAATGCCCAGATATGCTGCACCAAGGGCAAATAACGGCTCAAAAACCAGATTCCTTGGTGTTAAATAATCATCGATAAAAATTTTGACAAGAATCGGCCCCAGTATGTCTCCAATCGTTGTTAACAGAAGCAGACTGAAGGCAAGAATGATTGTTTTCTTATGCGGTTTTGTATAGGAAAGCAACCGGAAAAGGACCTTCCGCTGCTCTTTCCCCTTCATAATCGGTGTCTTTTCCATCGTCTTATCCCCCATGCTCCACAAGCTCTTCCAGCTGCTGGCGCAGATACATATTCTTATACCAGCCTTCTTCTGCCATCAGTTCATCATGTGAACCCCGCTGAACAATTTTCCCTTCATCCAGCACCAATATCAGATTAGCATGCTGAATGGCGCTCAGCCTGTGAGCGGTTATGATTGTTGTCTTACCTGACCGCTCACCACGCAATGAAGTGAGGATCGCTTCCTCTGTTTTCGCATCAACGGCAGAAAGGGAGTCATCCAAAATCAATACTTCCGGTTTCATCAGAAGTGCTCGTGCAATGGAAATACGCTGTTTCTGTCCTCCGGAAAGCGAGACCCCTCTTTCGCCAACAACGGTTTTATATCCATCTGTAAAATCGAGAATATCTTCATGGATATTGGCCAGTTTCGCTGCCGCATATATATCTTCCAGGTCTGCATCCGGTCTCGTGAAAGCTATATTTTCAGCAACGGTAGCCGAGAACAGGAAGTGCTCCTGCGGGACATAGCCAATCGCTTCCCTCAGCTTTTCAATTTTATAGCGGTTGATAGGATTTCCGGTAAAAAGAATTTCCCCTTTATAGCCATCAAACTCACGGATCAATAGCTTCAGCAGTGTGGTTTTGCCCGCACCTGTTTTACCTGCTATGCCGAGAGTCTCTCCTCTTTCCAGGCTAAAATGAATATCCTTAAGCAGCGCTTCCTGTTCACCCGGATAGGCGAACTCCTCGATCTTGTACTCAAGATCACCGCTCGGAACTTCATTGATGCCTGTATTATCATCCTTAATATCGATTTCTTCTGCAAGAAGCACAGAGACTCGATCATAGGAGGCGCGGCCTCTCTCGACAATGTTGAACAGCCAGCCAAATGCGAGCATTGGCCAAATCAGGAGACCAAGATAGGTAGTAAATGAAACCAGCTGCCCGATGGTCAGCTCTCCTGCAATTACAAATCTTGATCCAAATGCAATAGATAGGAAGAAAGAGATTCCTACAATAATGCTGATCGTTGGATCAAATAAAGAATCAACCCGTGCAACAGAAATGTTCTTTTGCACTACATCTTCAGACTGCCTGCGGAAATCTTCAATATCTTCTTTTTCCTGGCCGAACGTTTTAATCACTTTAATTCCTGAAACACTTTCCTGAGTTTTGTCATTCAGTGAAGAAAAAGCCTCCTGTGCTTTGTGGAACCGTTTATGAAGAAGTGTTCCATACCAGCTTGTCAAAAGTGCCATAAACGGCATCGGAATCAGACTGATGAGTGTAAGCTTCCAGCTGATTGTTGTCGCCATGGCGATGATAACGAAACCGCCTGTCGCCAGTGAATCAACAAATGTGAGGACCCCCGCTCCTGCCGTCTGCTGAATCGCCTGCAGATCATTTGTCGCATGGGCCATCAAGTCCCCCACCCGCTTTTTCTGGTAGAAGGACTGTGACATATTCGTAAAATGCTGATAAAGCCTGTTGCGCAGGAGTTTGGACAGCTTAACGGCTGATCCAAAAATCATGATGCGCCAATAATAGCGGAGCACATACATCATGAGGGCGGCAACAGCAAGAAGTCCAATCCACATTAATAATGCTTTTGCAGTCAGCTCGCCATTTTTAATCGAGTCGACCACAATGCCGACCACCTTTGGCGGCACAAGCTGAAGCATTGCCACAAATAACAGCAGAATAATCCCGTTTACATAAGACTTTTTCTCCTGTTTAAAAAACCACATCAAATCCAAAAAAACCTTCATTCCCCATCCTCCGAAATCCGAAACATAATAGCTTAAATAGTTTAACAAATATTAAGAAAATAAGGAAGATATTTTCTCACAAGAAAAAAGCACCCATTTGGATGCTTTATTGCCCTAATGCTTCTATGCGGTTTAACAGGCTTGTTGCCTCATTAATGGTGGTGAACAGCTCTGATTTCTCCAGCTGATCCAGTGCAAGGCTGCCGCTCTCCAATACTTTATTGATCTCAGCCAGAAGCGCTTCATTCTGGGTCACCAGCTCCTGATGAACATCTTCTGCCAGCTTCGGGATGTCCTGAAGGGCGATAAATTCTTCAACTTCCTGCTTAAGTGTCGTCAATCTGTCTTCAAGTTCCTGCTTTAATGCCGGATCCGCTGCCGCCTCCTGAATCATTTGCGGCGCCTCTTCAGCAAAGTCGCTTAATGTATTGATATGCTCAGTCGCTTCATTAACATAGTCAATGGAATTATTCACTTCACCCAGAACGGAACAGCCGCTTAATAACATAGAAACGGTAAGGAGCCCTATTAGAATTACTTTTTTCATTTGCTCGTTCCTTTCATGATTTGTCATAGTATATATACGGTCTGTTTCAAAGAAGGTTTCATTTTTGGATATAAAAAAACCACCTTCCTGGTATTGTAACAGAAAAGTGGTTTCCGATGGGATGCTTGTCCCTGATTACTTGCCAGTCTGCTTGTTCATGGCATTCATCATTTGGTTGATTTTCTTTTGAGATGGCTTCATGCCCATTTGCATCATCATCATTTTAAGCATTTGTTCATTAATTGGCGGATTTTTCTCCAGGTAGCTCATCATATATTTTCGAGCAATGAAAAATCCTAGTGCTACACCGGCAAGAAGCGCCAGTACACCAACTAGAATGTACATACCCATACTAACTTCCTCCTTCATGTTGTCTATCATACAGTGTACTAGACCAAAGGTTATTATACAATATTTGCTTCATTTTTTCTCTTATTTTAGACGAATTTTCTCTCTTTTATCGGTTTTAGCCACCCATAGCGCTTATGCTGGAGGTCAACAGCCAGGAAGGAAGACTCGCTTTTTCGAAGCACTTCGAAAAATACTGTCTCTGCCTCATAGCTGCCGGCCGCTTCTAAAACCAGGCTTCGTTCAAATACTTCAAGCTTCGCCCTGCTTCTTTTGCTCATCTCTATATAGTATGCACTTTTTTCTATGATAAAGTCCTTTTTTCGCTGCAGCTGCTGATGGATATATTGATGCACTTTCAATCCCGGGATTGGCTTAGTCACAAAATCAATTTGCTTCGATAGAATAAACTTCATTTCACCTGACGATTGCTCATACTCTTCAAACAACTGAAAAAACATCCGCTCTCTGCCAAAATAATGGGAAGCAAATTCATCTTCTATTAAATACAATTGATAAGCTCTCATCTGGCCCCTCCTTCCGGGACAATCCATTTCTTTCAATTATAAGCAACCCAAAATAAGGAATGTGTCTGAAGATGTTAAAAACTTTCACTAATTTTGTCGAAAGGGAAGAATTCAGTTGATTATGAGGATTCTTGCTGGGAGAGCTTCAATATTGAATATTATTACAATTATTCACTATATCTTATTCCCAGATTTGATTGCTGGTAATCTTGTTTTTTATGAATGGAAGTTCAAGGTAATATACTCTATGCAGACCATTTTTATTCGCTTGCCTTTGTTTTGAGCTACATGAACCCTCTTTGACGACTACTTTTATTCCTATCCTTACTTTTAAGGCTTCATTAATCTTTTTACACAAAAAAGGAAGAGCCTCTCAGCTCTCCCTTACCGGTTACTATTATCCCTGCAGCAATGCTTTTACGCGTGCTACAACGTTTTCTACTGTGAATCCGTATTCTTCCATTATCTTCTCACCTGGTGCAGATGCACCGAAGGTATCGATTGCAAGAACATCGCCTTCGTCTCCTGCATAACGGTGCCATCCAAGTGAAGATCCCATTTCAATGGCAAGACGCTTCTTGACTGTCTTTGGAATTACGCTTTCTTTGTACTCTTTTGATTGAGCTTCAAAGCGGTCCCAAGCAGGCATGCTTACTACAGATGCATGGATGCCTTCGCCTTCAAGCGCCTTTTGTGCTTCAACAGCCAGGCTGACTTCAGATCCCGCAGCAAGCAATAAAACATCCGCGTTGCTGTTGGAAGCTGGAGAAACAACATAAGCTCCTTTTTGTACGCCTTCGTATGCCGCTGAATCCGTTCCTTTTAAAGTAGGAAGGTTTTGACGGGTCAATACTAATGCGGTTGGCTTGTTTGTTGATTCAATTGCTGTTTTCCATGCAGCAGCTGTTTCATTTCCATCAGCAGGGCGGACAACAGAAAGATTTGGCATTGCACGCAATGCAGCAAGCTGTTCTACAGGCTCATGCGTAGGTCCGTCTTCACCGACAGCGATGCTGTCATGGGTGAATACATACGTAACAGGCAGGTTCATTAGTGCAGCCAGACGGATTGCCGGGCGCAGGTAATCAGAGAACACAAAGAATGTCCCGCCGAATACTTTTAATCCGCCATGAAGGGCCATACCATTCAATGCAGCACCCATTGCAAATTCACGTACACCAAACCAGATGTTTCGGCCGTCAAATGACTCACCCGTAAAGTCGCCTGTACCTTTGATCATTGTTTTGTTGGAGCCTGCAAGGTCTGCAGATCCGCCAAAGAATGAAGGCAGGTTTTGTGCGATTGCATTTAGCACTTCACCGGAAGAAGCACGGCTTGCAAGGCTCTTTCCTTCTTCATAAACAGGGATGTCTTTATCCCAGCCTTCAGAAAGTTCGCCATTGATTGCCTGCTCAAGCTGTTTTCCCAACTCAGGATGCGCTTCTTTGTACTGTGCAAAAAGGTCTTCCCACTCCTGCTGCTTTTTAGAGCCGCTTTCCACAACCTGCTGCTTGAAGTGATCATATACTTCCTGTGGAATATGGAAATCTTCTTCGAAAGTCCACTTATAGGCTTCTTTCGTTAATTTCAATTCGTCGGCACCTAGCGGAGCGCCGTGAACATCAGATTTGCCTGATTTGTTTGGAGAACCGTAGCCAATGACTGTTTTAACTTCAATCATTGTTGGCCGGTTTTCATCCTGCTTCGCTTCTTCAATTGCTTTTGCGATTTCGTGAAGATCATTTCCGTCTTCTACGCGGATATACTGCCAGCCGTATGACTTAAAGCGCTGTTCAACACTTTCAGAGAAAGACTTATCAAGGTCACCATCAAGCGAGATATCATTTGAATCATATAGAACAACCAGTCTTCCAAGCTTTAAATGGCCAGCAAGGGAAGCGGCTTCAGCAGAAACGCCTTCCATAAGGTCTCCATCACCGCAGATGCTGTATGTATAGTGGTCAACAACATTGAAGTTGTCCTTGTTGTATGTTGCAGCCAGGTGGCGTTCAGCCATTGCCATACCAACAGCCATGGCAATGCCTTGTCCTAATGGGCCTGTTGTTGCGTCAACACCTGGAGTATGGCCATATTCAGGGTGGCCAGGCGTCTTGCTTCCCCACTGTCTGAACTCTTTAATATCATTCATGGAAACATCATAGCCAGAGAGATGAAGAAGGCTGTATAAAAGCATGGAGCCATGTCCAGCAGAAAGGACGAAACGGTCACGGTTGAACCATTCAGGATTATTCGGGTTGTGGTTCATGAAGCGTGTCCAAAGTGTATAAGCCATTGGCGCTGCACCCATCGGCATCCCTGGATGGCCGGAATTCGCCTTTTCAATGGCGTCGATTGATAAAGTACGAATGGAACTGATGGATAGTTCATCTGTGTGATTAAACATTCAATACATCCTTTCGAGTAGTAATTCTTTACTCTTTTAATATTATCGGGTGTCCCTTTTTTTCACAACCAATAGGGTCAGGAAAAGGACAAAAAAGCCGGTTTGTTACTATATTGACACAAAAAGACCCGGCGTATGTAAAAAAAGCGGAGATAGCCGGTATAGGAGTCATCTCCGCTTTCTATTAAAAGAAGGAATACAGCATTGTGTATCCCTTTCAATTATAATATTAGTGAAGGCGGTTTTTATTTTGGAATTCTTTCAGTTTTTTCGGAGTTACGTCATTTCCTTTCGGATCAACGATTGTAACACCTTTAAGCGTGTTCAGCATGCCAGAGCGGAAAGTCTCCAAATACTCTTTGCGGAGAGAAGTCTGTTCTTTTGCTTCTGCTTCTGTTAAACCTGATTCCTTTGCCTTCTTTGTCAGTTCATTAATTCGGGCAAGTTTTTGTTTTGGCAGCATATATTAAAGCTCCTTTATATCAAAAGTTTACCTTTGGATATTCTGATAGAAGTTTTTATTATACAATAGCTTCAGATATGGAACAATACTGAAACTCAACTGCCATCATACTAAAAAAGAACACTTTTGACAAGAAAAGTGCTCTATTCAGCAAATGATTCCATATGCTCTTTATACCTTCTATGGACTGTTGCTTTTGAGATATTGTACCCAAAGCCCCTGAGAGTTGCAGCAATCTCTGCAAATGTTAACTCGTTTTTCCTTAGCCGGACAATTTCCTCTATCGGCACCTCTATCCTTTCCCTGCCGCCATTTGCTCCCTGATTGCTTAAGTTCTTCTCGGGGCGGTATCCTTTATCAACAGCCCGCTGCATGCCGCGTCTAATTTTGATGTTATGAAGCTTTCTCTGATATTCTTCTACCATCCCAACAATGTTCAGCACCATCGAATCTGATTCCGAAAGCTCGAGCTGGCCGTTATTCGAAATGCTGTACAGCTGGACTTCTTCCTTTAGGATGCAATGGAGTATCGCAATCTTTGCATTGCCCCGCCCCAGCCTGGTTTCATCCTGAATGAGGACAACCTTGATATCCTTTTCTTTAATTAAGTCTAAAAGCTCCAATATACCGTCCCTTTCAAGGTCATATCCGCTGGCCTGCTCGCGTATCACCTTGACTACTTCAAAATCATGCTTTTTCGCCAGATTTACCAGCTCTTCTTCCTGCCTTGAAAGGGACGTTTCCTGAGTTTCCTTTGTTGTACTAACCCTGCAGTAAATAATTGCTTTCATAGCTTCTCCTTATTCGTAAAGGTCTGAACTGGCAAGCTCTTTATAAGGCTCGTCATCCAATGCTTTTACTGGAATAACAATTTCATCGCCCGGAAAAATTCTTCCTGCTGCTATCTCATTATTTTGTTCGACCCAATTAATAAATTGATCTGTAGACAGCGAATGTTCTGCCGAAAAACTCTCAGCAATTTCCCATAAAGAGTCACCTTCTGCAACAGTGACTTTCACAAACTTTTCCGTATCAGGTGTTTCTATTTGCACGAGCATAATAAACGATGCTGCCAGGCTTAAAACGAAGAGAATAATAGCATAAGAATATGATTTCCACAATTTTTTCAGCATGATATACCACCTCTAAAAGAATGTATGTTCGTATTTGTTATTTTTATTATAGACCGAACATTTGTTTTGTGTCAATAAAAATTCGAACTTATGTTTGTATCATATGGTAATTGATGCTATAATTGAGACAACAAAAACATACGAGGTGCGTAAAGATGGTGAAATTATCAAAAAGGCAGCAAGATATATTAGAGTTTATTAAAGAAGAAGTTAAATTGAGAGGCTATCCTCCTTCTGTAAGGGAAATCGGAGAAGCAGTCGGCCTGGCTTCAAGCTCAACAGTTCACGGCCATCTCGCCCGTCTTGAAAGCAAAGGGCTGATCCGCAGGGACCCTACCAAACCTCGCGCAATTGAAATTTTAGATCTGGACGAGTCTTCGCACATCCCTAAAATCAGTGCTGTCAATGTTCCGATCGTTGGTAAAGTAACTGCAGGGCAGCCGATAACGGCCATTGAAAATGTTGAAGAATACTTCCCTCTTCCAGAAAGAATGGCACCAGCTGATGAGCATGTATTCATGCTTGAAATCATGGGAGAAAGTATGATTGAAGCCGGAATCCTTGATGGCGACTATGTCATCGTCAAACAGCAGAGCACTGCCAATAATGGAGATATCGTGGTTGCCATGACAGAG
Source organism: Cytobacillus oceanisediminis (assembly GCF_004366035.1). Lineage (GTDB taxonomy): Bacteria > Bacillota > Bacilli > Bacillales > Cytobacillaceae > Cytobacillus > Cytobacillus oceanisediminis_C. The sequence goes on along the minus strand of NZ_SOEE01000004.1, from coordinate 407,674 downwards.
GAAGATGAAGCTACTGTCAAAAGATTCTTTAAAGAAAAAGACTATATCCGGCTTCAGCCGGAAAACTCTACAATGGAACCTATCATCCTTCGAAATGTTTCTATCCTCGGCAAAGTTATAGGTGTATACCGCCATATGCATTAATAGAAAGATAAAAAGCAAGCAGCCACTGCCTGCTTTTTATTTTTTCCAATTTTAAGAAGGTTATCAGTTCCTATTACCTGATGCTATTAGCGAAATCATACGAAAGTAACTGATACCTTTTCTTGTGGTCCTAAGTTACAGTCATGTATGACTATTTTATTATTCAGAAAATTCGGTATTTTTATGCATATTAATTTATAGCCACTTTCTATATAATGGTAATACACCGAGAATCAACCTAAGGTCGCTTGTCCAAAATCTCGACTTTAGGAGTGTGAAGAAAAAATGTTTTTGAACATTACCTTCGCTTTGTTGATTGGTGGGCTGGTCGGTGTCGTTGGACATATTCGGAAAGAAGGCAAAATGGTCAAACCCAGAAGGACAAAAAAATTCATCTATCTGGGGGTCTTAGAAGAAGTTATCATGGGGGCTTTAGCGGCTGTTTTTTTGGTCGTATCTTCAGATCCTGACTCTGCCTTAAAGGTAGTGCTCCTTGCGGTAATTGCAGGATTTGGAGGAGACGCACTGCTGACATGTCTCGATTTCCTAAAGATCAGGCATAAAGAATAGAGAGATGCAGAGAAATACAAATTAGTAAAACCTCGTTCACTTAGAAACGGGGTTTTTGTATTTGATTTATATAAAAACCCCCTGCTCCCAGCAAACAGGGGTTTTCGGATTTCGGATTTTCTTAGTAAGTGCACATATTTTGTCCGTTCTCCCAGGGATATACCTCCGTACGAAACAATAATATAAAAGGTTTCCGGTAAAAATCCCGGATTTTTTACTCTTTTACTATTTTTTCAAAACTGCTCCTTCTGCTAAACCAATGGGCAATTAAGTATAGTAAAACTAAGATAAAAAAGGAATAAGTATAGGCCCAGTCGATTTTTTTATATAAGTGCAGAATTGACATGATAGGCATTCCCACAAAAGCACCAAACCCACCGAACAATACAGCCTTCACTATTGGATTAATATTTGGTTTGAATTGAATTAAAAACATTATAGCTACTGGAACAATTCCATATCGAAATGAGTAGCTGATCGTTGGTATTGGAATGACCTTTACCGGATAGGCCCATTTACCAAAATCAACACCTAATCCATCGATGGTTGTAGAGATTATCATCGTTATAAAAGCCGCAAATAACAAACGGGCAGAACTCTCTTTTTTCCGAAAAAATGCCCACAAAATCCAAGGAACAAGTAACATCGCTAAGGCTGCCCACCAGCTTAAAGTAAATAAGAAAGTGTTTAAATTAACATCGGCAATCAATTTATTTGCATCGGTAATGATCTTATTAGTCTTATCAAGTTGATTTAATCCTTCTTGGAATGTCATGATTCACCCGCCTTTTACATTCCTTGCCTCGCGTCTAATGCTTAATATTTCATATTAATTATCTTTTATTCTTATCCGACCCCTTTACCACCTAATAAACTGATTCAGCTTGTATTTTTTAGAAGTACCTGCATCAACCTCTAGCCCTATTCAAATATAATCTCCAAGACTATCCCTCTTAACATTTTTGGATATACAATTTACATATAACACTTTTGTAAAGGGTGAGTCGTCTGAACATTTCAAAGAAGCTCGGTATTTTAAGTTGGTTTGCTACTTGTTTGTATTTTAAATGAACCATCCTTCATTTTGACTGCTACAGTTCCGTACAGTTTTTTCAATCATGCAATGAGCGACCTTGGCGTTACTTCTTGCGGGCAATACACCTATTCAATTGCACCTCATGAGATTTGTTCTCCTTACCATTTTTGGATGAATGTATTGTTTATTAGTAACGGATTAACCTTTTAATTTGTTTTTTTGTATCTTTCACAAAACCTTGAGAAGACAAGATTAAACGGGTTAGCTACAATTTTTATTCTTATCCTAGCTTTAGGTAATATTGTGTCCGGCTTAATGCCAGCTGATATAAATTTATATCAACTTGGCATGATTACTGTCTTGCCCGGTCTTTATATATTTGCAAATCTTTAGAAAAATGAAGACGCTGGACTCAATACTGCATAGTCTTATTACTAGTCATTCTTATACTCATCCTCTTAATAAATTTCATCCCTATGCCAGCCGGTTTATTGAAGAGGTTATGCTATTTAGTGATTTTCATATGGGGTACTGTACTAGCGTTTATTTTAAGTAAATGATTTGTTTTCATCCCTCCACTTCCTTAGCTCTTGAGCTCTTTTAAATACCTTAATTAACTCACTTTTCGTTTATGGATAATTGACCAACTGGAACAGAGAAAGTTACGGCTGCCAGCCTTGGAATACTTTTAGCCATAACAAAAACCCCTAAACAAAAATGGTGTCAAGAGGTTTAATTTATAGTACATGCTTAAGTACTGAATATGGCTTGTAACTAATTATCATTATTTTCAGTAACGGGCAAATCAGAGCAGATATGGTCTTACACTCCGTTTCAAGTAAAAAAAATTGAAAGTACTCGAATGCAAGTATTGAAAAACTAAGTGAGGAAATTCTTAAAGAAGGGGCAGAATAGGGTAGAATAAAAAACCCTAATAAATAGCCTCCCCTTTTCCCCAAAAAGAAAAACCCTTAATACCAATGGTATCAAGGGTTTATTGCCTCTTAGTACATGCTCAGGTACTGCTCGCGCTCCCATGGATGCACTTGCGTACGGAACATATCCCACTCAATTTCTTTCGCTTCAATGAAGTGTTCGAAGATATGTTCGCCTAGAGCGGATACAATGACTTCATCCTTCTTAAGCTCATCAAGGGCAGCAGCCAATGTAGCCGGAAGATCCTTGATGCCTTCTTCTTCACGTTCCTGCTTGTTCATTACATAAATGTTGCGGTCTACTGGTGCCGGAGGAGTCAATTTGTTCTTGATTCCGTCAAGACCAGCTTTTAGAAGTACAGCCATCGCAAGGTATGGGTTTGCAGCAGGGTCAACACTGCGAACTTCAACACGTGTGCTTACACCGCGTGAAGCCGGGATACGGATAAGCGGTGAACGGTTTTGAGCAGACCATGCAACATAACAAGGTGCTTCATAACCAGGAACCAAGCGCTTATAAGAGTTAACGATTGGGTTTGTTACTGCAGTAAATGCTGTTGCATGATTGATGATGCCTGCGATAAAGTGGCGAGCATCTTCACTTAATTGAAGATCGCCTGTTTCGTTGAAGAATGCATTTTTGCCATCCTTAAATAATGAAACATTGCAGTGCATACCTGAACCGTTAACACCGAACAGCGGTTTAGGCATGAATGTCGCGTGCAGGCCATGCTTGCGGGCAATTGTTTTAACAACAAGCTTGAATGTCTGGATCTGGTCGCAAGCTGTTAATGCATCCGCATATTTGAAGTCGATTTCGTGCTGTCCAGGTGCAACCTCATGGTGGGAAGCTTCAATTTCAAAGCCCATTTCTTCAAGCTCAAGCACGATATCGCGGCGGCAGTTTTCACCAAGGTCAGTTGGCGCAAGGTCGAAGTATCCGCCATTGTCGTTCAGTTCAAGAGTCGGCTCTCCCGCCTGGTCAAGCTTGAATAGGAAGAATTCCGGCTCAGGCCCTAAGTTGAAATCAGAGTATCCCAACTCTTCCATCTCTGCTAAAATACGTTTTAAGTTGCTGCGCGGATCGCCAAGGAATGGAGTTCCATCCGGATTGTAAATATCACAGATCAGACGTGCAACCTTTCCTTTTTCTGCTGTCCAAGGGAATACCACCCATGTATCAAGGTCTGGATATAGATTCATGTCTGATTCTTCAATACGCACGAAACCTTCGATTGAAGATCCGTCAAACATCATTTTGTTATCAAGCGCTTTTTCAAGCTGGCTGATCGGAATTTCCACGTTCTTGATTGTTCCAAGAATATCCGTAAACTGTAAACGGACGAATTTTACATTTTCCTCTTCTGCAATACGCTTAATATCTTCTTTAGTAAACTTTGCCACTGGTAGTTCCTCCCTTAAATTTACATGAGTGATTTATTTTTTGCTCTGTTAATGTGCGCTCAGAAATCCAAGACAAAATCAACGAGCTTAAAAACGGCGTTATTAATGGAAAAAGCGGTGCATGTTGCCCTGCCGCAATGATGAGCGATTAAACCGGCCGGCCTGCACTATTTCCTTGCGAAGAAGTTTCCGGATTTCTTCATCTGATAGATCCCGTCTCGCTTTTTCTGCCTGCTTATCCAAGTTTTCAGTTATCGCTTGCTGTTCTTTTACGAAAAATAGCTGCTTGATCCCAGCCATGTTCACGCCTTGATCAATCAAATCTTTGATTTCCAAAAGGACATCGATGTCGTTTAAGGAAAAAAGCCTTCTATTTCCGTCAGTTCTAGCTGGAGAAATTAATTGGTGCTCTTCGTAATAGCGAATCTGCCTGGCGGTCAGGTCAGTCAGCTGCATAACAGTACCAATCGGGAAAAGCGGCATGGAACGTCGAATTTCGCTTCCAGTCAACTATTTCTCCCCCTTTTCAATTACTTCTTGAGTTTATTATATGTAATGTCAGATAATCTGTCAACATTATGTTAGCTTTTATAACATGATTTTTTCAAAAAATTTTTGCCTTTCATATTTTCATATAATTCTCAGTAAAGCAACAGAAAAGGACAACTAACTATGTAGCTGTCCTTCTTAATATTTACCTAATTTATTTGGACTAAACCTTTTTCCAGCAATTGGTTCAGCGCGATGCATACAGCCATTTTCACATGTGAATAAGTCAGCCCGCCCTGAACATAAGCAACATATGGCGGCCTGATAGGACCATCAGCCGTAAGTTCAATGCTGGCACCCTGAATAAAAGTCCCCGCTGCCATGATTACATCGTCTTCATATCCGGGCATATAAGCAGGATAGGCAGTTACATGGGAATTAACAGGAGATGCAAATTGAATTGCCTGGCAAAACGCCACCATTTTTTCTTTATCATCAAATTGAACAGATTGAATTAAATCGGTTCTATTACTGTCCCACTTTGGGTTGGAGTTCATTCCAAGCCTCTCAAGCAGCGCTGCTGTAAAAACAGCCCCTTTCAGCGCCTGACCGACAACATGGGGAGCCAGGAAAAAGCCCTGATACATTTCCTGAAGGCTGTAAAGGGACGCACCCGCTTCTGCGCCAATTCCCGGTGAAGTCATTCGATATGAGCAGGCTTCCACCCATTCTTTCTTCCCGACAATATAACCGCCCGTCTTGGCAATTCCGCCGCCAGGATTCTTGATGAGCGACCCGGCCATCAAGTCTGCTCCAACATGGCAAGGCTCACGGTCTTCAACAAACTCTCCATAGCAATTGTCAACAAAAACAATCGCATCAGGTTTAACTTCTTTTACAAACTGGATCATTTCTTCAATTTGTTCAATTGTAAATGAAGGTCTTGTCGCATATCCTTTTGAACGCTGGATACCAATCATTTTCGTGTTCGGCCTGATTGCTTTTTCAACGGCAGGATAATCGATGCTTCCATCTTCCTTCAGCGGGATGCTATTGTATCCAATGCCGAACTCTTTCAGCGATCCGTTCCCTGTTCCCCGAATTCCCACAATTTCTTCGAGTGTGTCATATGGCTTGCCGGTGATATACAGCAACTCATCACCTGGCCTCAGTACCCCAAAGAGTGCAATGGAAATGGCATGCGTACCTGATATTATCTGCGGGCGGACCAATCCTGCTTCTCCGCCGAAAACTTCTGCATATATTCCCTCCAGCGTATCCCGGCCGATATCATCATAACCATAGCCGGTTGAAGGAATGAAATGCGAATCGCTGACCTTAAAATTTTGAAAGCTCTTTAAAACACGGAATTGATTCTCATCAATCCCCTCATCTATTTTCGATAAAACTGCTGAAATCTGCTGCTCCACTTCTTTTACAATTGGCTGGAGCCTTTCCCCCTGTGATAACTGTTGAAACATGATGTTCTCCTAACTATACGTTATATTTCTTTAATGGCCCTGAAATCTGATGGTCCTCGAGGAAATAGCCCTTGCATACGTAAAGTTCTTTGTCTTCATTGAAGGACAATTCCCTCAGGATGGTTTCATTCTTGAGCTGTGACAGTAATTTGCCTTCTGTCGAAGGCACCTCCACATGGTAATGCTTCATCATACCCAGGATCATCTGCTCGATTTTCCGTTTCAGCTCATTGCGGTCATCTTCTTCAAAGGAACTGATCTGAATCGTTTCTGTTCTGGCGGTCGGTACAAAATCAGGATGCTTTAAATCTCTTTTATTATATACCGTCAGCTGTGGTATTTTATCATTTTCCAAATCTTCTATCAGTTTGTTGACTGTCTGCTCATGCTGGTAATAATCCGGATTAGACATATCTACAACATGAAGAAGAAGATCTGCTTCCTTTACTTCTTCCAGAGTGGAACGGAAGGCTGCAATAAGTGTAGTCGGCAAATCCTGAATAAATCCGACCGTATCTGTCACAAGTGTAATAAATCCGCTTGGCAAAATCAGCTTCCGGGTCATCGGATCAAGTGTGGCAAATAACTGGTTCTGTTCATAGGAATCCGCCTCAGACAGCCTGTTAAAAATCGTGGATTTCCCTGCATTTGTGTAGCCGACAAGTGCAATTTGAAATGCTTTGTTTTTCTTCCTTCGTTCACGATATCTGTCACGGTGCTGAACAATGACGGAAAGCTGGGTTTTAATATCATCAATGCGGCGGCGGATATGCCGGCGGTCTGATTCAAGCTTGGTCTCACCTGGTCCCCTTGTGCCGATTCCCCCTCCAAGCCTTGAAAGCTGGACACCCTGGCCTGACAGGCGCGGCAGCAGATACTGCAGCTGAGCCAATTCGACCTGGAGTTTCCCTTCTTTAGAGCGCGCCCTCTGCGCAAAAATATCTAAAATCAGCTGTGTGCGGTCAATAATCCTGGCATCCAAATCTGCAGATAGGTTGCGGACCTGACTAGGTGAAAGCTCATCGTTAAAAATGATAATATCTGCTTCCATTTCTTCCTGAAGCGCAGCCAGTTCCTCCACTTTCCCTTTTCCTATATATGTAGACGGATGAACCCGTTCCCTTTTTTGAGTAATCGAAGATAATACTTTTCCGTTTGCGGTTTCAGTCAGAGATTCCAATTCTTCCATTGAATATTCAAATCGCTGGTCATCTTCATCAGTATGACAGCCGACAAGAATGACTTTTTCATAATCTGGCTTATGTTCCAACCAGCATCCCTCTTTCATATACTTATTTTAATTGATAACATCATAACAAAAAACATTTTTAAATACTAATTTTTACCGCTAATCCCAGGCTTTTGCACCGTCCATTTGAAATGATAAAAAAAATGGTTGTATTTCTTTTTTTCCGTGTTAAAATCATATTGTTTGGAAAGAATTTACGTTTTTAATTAACTTAAACTTAAATAGATATATAGTTTTGCATCAAGAGGAGAAATAGCATATGACATGGGAAGTTTTAAGTATGATCGGCACTGTTGCTTTCGCTGTCAGCGGCGCAATTGTGGCGATGGAAGAAGAATATGATATTTTAGGTGTATACATCCTTGGGATTGTTACCGCTTTTGGCGGCGGGGCGATTCGAAACCTGCTAATCGGTGTTCCTGTCTCTGCCCTCTGGGAACAGGGTTTATTTTTTCAGATTGCCCTTTTATCCATCACAGCGGTAATGCTGTTCCCTAACAACCTTCTTAAACACTGGCAAAAATGGGGCAATTTCACTGACGCAATCGGCTTATCCGCCTTTGCCATCCAAGGAGCATTGTACGCAACGGAAATGAACCACCCTTTAAGCGCCGTGATCGTGGCTGCTGTATTGACAGGAAGCGGCGGGGGCATCATCCGTGACCTTCTTGCAAGAAGAAAACCGCTTGTATTACGGTCTGAAATCTATGCGGTCTGGGCTATCCTCTGCGGTTTCGCTGTCGGACTCGGAATTGCCTCAGCATCGTTTGAACTATACACTTTGTTTATTATTATTACCGCTTTGCGGGTTTTATCTTACACATATAATTGGAAGCTTCCGGTTAAGAGGCTGGGAACAAGCAAAAGCATCGGCTAGCCGATGCTTTTTTAATATTATAGGGTTGTTAAAAACATTGATATCGCAGGGAAATAAGTAATAATAAATAAATCAAAAACCATTACTGCAATAAAAGGAATTATAGCCTTGATTAATTTATCGTAGGAAACATCAGCAATTCCCTTCACTATGAATAAATCCAATCCAACAGGAGGAGTAATTAAACCAACTGATAAGTTAACAACCATGATTAATCCGAAGAAGACCGGGTCAATGCCTGCTCCCAGTGCTATTGGGAGAAGCAATGGCGTTAGGATCGTAATGGCTGCTGATGCGTTCAGGAAGCACCCTGCAATAAAGAAGATAATATTAAACATAAATAGTATTAGGTATTTATTTTCAGTTGCGTTCATTACAAGCTGTGCAAGCTGCTGAGGAATTTGTTCAGCCGTTAATAACCAGCCGAATAAATTTGCCCCGGCTATAATAAAGACAACCATTGCAGACATTTTTCCGGCGTTTATAAACGCTTCAGGTATATCCTTCCAATCCATATCTTTATAAACAAACTTATTAATGATGAAAGCATATGCAGCTGCGACTGCACCGGCTTCAGTAGGAGTAAAGATCCCCCCCCTGATGCCAAAAATAATAATTAACGGCAAGAGCAAAGCCAATATCCCTTCATATAAAGTTTTCCGGAATGTTGTGAATTCGAATGTCCTTTTTTCCTCAGAATAATTGTTTTTCCTGGTTAACCAGTAATTTAACATCATTAAAGACAAGCCTATTAATATCCCGGGTATGATGCCTGCTGTAAACAGGTCCCCTATGGAAACTCCGGCAGTTACACCGTATACAATCATGGGGATGGATGGAGGAATAACTACAGCTATTGTACCCGCACTTGCAACAGTGGCAGCTGCAAATCCTTTATCATATCCCTTGGACTCCATCATCGGGATCATCATTTTACCTACAGCTGCTGTATCTGCTGCTCCTGATCCTGATATCCCGGCAAAAAACATACTTGTTAAGGTAGAAACCTGGGCAAGACCTGCCCTTACCCAGCCCACAGCAGCAAAAGCAAATGCTGCTATTCTTTTGCCCATGCTCCCTGACATCATAAATTCCCCTGTAAGCATGAAGAATGGAATTGCCAGCAGCGGAAAGGAATCAACTGATGTAATCAAACGCTGTGGAACCACTTCAAGAGGAATATAATATATGCTTGATATAAATCCTGAAATGGAAGCTATAATTAAAGATATTGCTATTGGCACACCCAGAATCATTAATAAAAACAGTACAGCCAACACGATTACTGCTACCGTCATCAATTTCCCTCCCTTTCAGCTAACCCATATTTGTATTTTGGGGTTCTACTTGAACGACCACTCTTTCATCCCTTTTTGCAGTGCGCAGCTCCAAAATATTGACCGATGAGTGAACAAAACAGACAATTGAACAGACTAGGACTGCTCCGTAAATAAAAGTCATATTCAATCCAAGCGAAGGAGAAATCTGCTGAACGGAGAACTTCAATATTCTTGATCCATAAATAATGAGAAACAGAAAAAGTGCACTGTTAATACATTCAACCAGCAGCATTACTTTACTTTTCCATTTTTCTGATAAATAATGATGGAGAATTTCTACTTGGGCATGCCCTTTGCTTTTATATACGATTCCGATTCCTAAAAACACGATCCATACAAACATATACCTGATAAGTTCTTCAATCCAGGTTAAATTGAAAATACTGAAGTCTACAAAAGGGAGTATACTTTTTGCAATCGCACTTTGCAGGACGTATCTTGAAAATACCTGATACACTGTGGAGATAAATGCAATGACAAAAAACAAGATAACAATATTTCTCGATATCTTATCTGCTTTGTCACTCAATTTCCCGAAAAATTCACTCATTTTTCTGCACCCCCGTTATTTATTTTAAGTTTTCTATCTTATCAAACAGCTCTTTTCCTATCGTTTCTTCAAATTCCTCATAAACCGGCTTTACTGCTTCCCTAAATGAATCCAAATCTGGATTCTCTTCAATTTCTATCTCCGTATTTTTAAGGTCCTCCAGCAGTTTTTTCTCATCCTCCAAGGCTACTTTGCGTTCATAATCAACTGCTTCTTCAGAGGCTTCAGATACTGCCTTTTGCAGTTCTTCAGGCAATGTGTCGTATGTTGTTTTACTCATAAGAAAAACAGCAGCATCATAGTTATGGGCAGTTAATGTCAAATAGCTCTGCACCTCTTGGAATTTATTTAAATAGATTTGAGCAAGCGGATTTTCCTGGCCGTCGACCACTTTTTGTTCCAAAGCAGTATATAGTTCACCGAATGGAACAGGAACAGGAGTTGAGCCAAGTGCTTTGATGAATGAGATGTATGGAGGTGACTCCTGGACCCTCAATTTTAATTTCGCTGCATCGGCACTTGTCTTAATGGGTTTCTTATTATTTGTCATATGCCTCCAGCCATTCTCCATATAGCCGAGGTTGATAAGGCCCCTGTTCTCTAAATCAGAAGCGATCTCATTACCTATCTCCCCATCCAGGACCCGAAAAGCATGCTCCCGGCTTTCAAATAAATATGGAAGGTTAAGCAAATTAAATTTAGGGGCGAAATTGGTTACTGGTGCTACTGAACCAATATGAAAATGGATGGAGCCAATTTGCGCGCCTTCTATCTGGTCTCTTCCATTTCCTAATTGGCTGCTTGGAAATATATCAATTCTTATCCGCCCGTTAGATTTTTCTTCCACCAGCTCTTTAAACCTCAATGCCCCTTTGTGGTAAGGATGAGTTTCCGTTTGAAGATGGCCCAGTCTCAATACATATTCTGCATCCGGCTCTTTGCCATTAACATTGCTGGAGCAGCCGCTCACAAATATTAACAATAGGATTGATAAGATAGACAGATATACCCTCATAAAATTCGCCTCCCGCACTATATTGTAAGCCCTTACAAATACATGATTGAAAAACTGCAAGGATTCCTCAGATTTCCCCCCGCCAATTCTACATAAATTAGCTGTTAATATTGTTAATTGATTAGACTAAATTGATTTTCCCCTTAAAATTCCTCCTTTTTATTCACTATCCTGCTGATCTATTAAAATCTTTTATTTTGGAATGACTTTTCTTAAAGGAGATTAGTTAAGTTATGGTACAGTCACCCAACCACTACCCATATTCTATTTATAATTTTCTAAAAAATCAATACTTTCTAAATTTTTTTGTTTAATTTTTATATTTTTCTTGATTACCCTTTTTAAAAATGCTTAAATGAAATTATATTGGTTGGGTCTCCTAACCACCGGACCAATTTTACAAAAAAGGAGGCAGAAGATTGAGTAATGCTGGAGCAACAAAACTGCATAAAGCAAAAACAGTTCCCCTTCACACAAGAAAAAAAATTAAAACCTTAAAGCTGCAAAAGGGCTGGTTAAAAGGAGTTCTGCTAACTTTAATACTTGCTGTATTAGCTGGTTCAATAGCGAAATTGCCTGTTTTTTCAGTAATGGGAATCATGATTGTTTCCATACTTCTTGGCATGAGCTGGAAAGGAATAATGGATGTGCCAGCCGATGCATCTACCGGAATCACATTCAGCAGCAAGACTCTTCTCCGCGCGGGAATTATTCTGATGGGATTAAGACTCAATGTTGAACAAATCTTTGCCGCTGGCTTTTCTCTTATTATTGTCGATATAATTGTAATCGGTTTCACTCTTATCCTTATGATGTATATCGGAAAACTTCTCTCAATCGACCGCCATTTATCAGCACTGATTGCAGTTGGAACTGCAATATGCGGGGCTGCTGCCATAGTTGCTGTTGCCCCGCTAATCCGGGCTAAAAATGAGTTTACTGCTATCTCCGTAGCTTTTATTGCCATTATGGGTACTATTGTGACAATCATTTATACTTTTTTGTTTCCCGTACTGGACCTGAGCCCTTACGATTATGGAGTTTTAACAGGGGCAACTTTGCATGAGCTTGCTCATGTCATTGCAGCTTCTGCTCCAGGAGGTGATGTAAGCAGTGATACTGCCATTCTGGTGAAGCTGGGACGTGTAGCATTATTAATTCCTGCAGCGATTATACTCGGATTAATATTTAATAAGCACAGCTTAAACAAACAGAATACCAGATTCAGAGATTTGCCGGTCCCTTGGTTTATCTTTGGCTTTCTGTTTATGTGCCTGATTAATACGGCTGGCATACTTTCTGATAGAATGACCCAAATGCTAATCGCACTAAGTATCTTTTTATTATCTATGGCTATGGCAGGCTTAGGTTTAGGAGTTAATTATACTGAATTTAAAAAGTTAAACAGAAAGGTAATTTTTACGGGAACTTTTGGAGCTGCCGCCTTAGCAGCATTAGGATTTTTAATCGTTTATTTCATTTAAAGCTGCCTATGAAGGCAGCTCTATTTACCCTTTTGAGAAATTTAAGACAGCGGTGTTGATTACTTGACCCGTTAATGATTTAATAAAATAGGTTGGGCCATTGAACCATTTTCCCTATAAAAAAAGCCCATCAGTAAATTGCTTGGAGGGGTATATTTGGACATTAATAGAAAAGGAATTTCGGAGCAGGTAGCCGATAGTATAAAGAAAAAAATCCAAAATGGCGTATACAGAGCAGGTGAAAAAATCCCCGGTGAAAGAGAAATGGGAAATGAGCTTTCTGTCAGCAGGAATACAGTAAGGGAAGCCTATAAAATACTCGAAGCATATGGGTATTTGACCGCCAAACACGGAACTGGGGTCTTTGTAGCTTCACCTGAGCAGCAAATACAAAAAATGACTGAAGCTTTTTTTGTATCCTCTGATCAATTTAAGGATTTCTTCTCGGTCAGAAAAATTCTTGAGGAATGGACAGTAAAATGGTCCATAGAGAATTCAAGCCCTGATCTTATTCAGCAATTAGATCAAATCCTTAAGGAAGCAAACGAAATTGTAAGCGGTGACCAGGATTTTGACCGTCTGGCTGAATTGGATCATAAATTTCATATGACGCTTGCCGATCATTCAAATAATGTGGTTTTAGTAAGAATTATGCACTTTTTAATCGATCTTCTGTCCGAGTCACGTACAAAATCAATTAACATTCCGGGCCGTGCTTTAAAATCTGTCCAGGAGCACGAAAAGATTCTTGAGGCAATAAAGCAGAACAACATTGAGTTGGCTCAGGAACGTATGATAGACCATATTGAAAGTGTAGAATGTTCGATTTCTCAAAATACATTATCCAGCTAAAAAAGCTGTTATGGTGTTTATATGCCTCATCCAATTGGATGGGTCAATAATCACCATACAGCTTTTTTTAAAGAGAAAAGCTTTTACTGGAATGGTCAAGTGACATTGCCTCAGGAAAAGGGATATGGAAATCCGCCCCCAATTCTTTTAATTCCTGTTCAACATTGCCTGATAATTCAATTCCTGTTAATTGCCTGCTGGCACTTTCTCTTTTTCTTCTTTCCCCCGGGTAGCGTATTTCACTTACATCTGGTTTCTTAGGAACTTCTTTCATTTCCTGCAGCAAATTTTGAATAGAGGTAAAGAACAGTGTTAAATCCATAAACTTTTTAATATCCAGTAACAAAAAGAAGTGTCCAACATTTGCATTCTCTGTTTCATTGTCATCATAAAGATTTTTCACATGGGGGCCAAATGCGGCTCCTGAAAGTACACCAGTTAATATCTCAACAGCAAGCGCGAGTGCAGCCCCTTTTGCTCCGCCAAGCGGTAATACAGATCCTTTTAAGGCAGCCGCAGGTTCCTTGGTGGGATACCCATCTTCATCAATTGCCCAGCCATCCGGTATTTCAGTTCCCTGTTTTGCGGCCAATATGATCTTCCCTCTAGCCACTATACTGGTTGATAAATCAATTATTACAGGCTGATCGTTGCCAGTTGGAAAGCCAAACGCGATTGGGTTAGTGCCAAAGAAAGCTTCCTTCCCTCCCCAGGGTGCGATCCCTGGCGGGGAATTAGTAAAGCCTATACATGCGAGATTCTGCTCGCATGCCATTTGGCAAAAATACGAAGCAGTCCCAAAATGATTGCTATTACGAATCGCGATTGCTGCAGTGCCGCTTTCTTTTGCTATTTCAATACCTTCTTTAATCGCCTTCCAGCTTACTACATGACCCAGGCCATTATCGCCATCAATCTGAAGCACGGTTGGAGCTTTTTTTGTTACTTTAATATCTGGATTCACATTTATTCTTTTATCCATAAATCGTTTGGCGTAAATGGAAAGTCTGCTGATCCCGTGACTATCTGTACCTTCTAAGTTTGCTTTTACCAGTGAATCCGCGACAACTTCCGAATAATCTTTGCGCATTCCCATTTTTTCAAGAACTTTTTCACAGAATTCCTTTAGATCCGATTCATTATATGTGTTCATGTCTAAACTCCTTTTTTTGTACTCTCTTTAAAAAAGGATTCTCCCCGCTCAAAAATGTGCAGGGAGAAATTGAATCAGGCGCTTCGGTATAGTTTTGTCATGACAAATTCACGATGTCCCAAAGCTTCAGCACTGGTCAAGCGGCCATTTACCGTACGGCAAATAACTTCCATTAATTTGTCGCCTGCTTCTTCCAGGGAAATCTGACGGGACAATAATCCCTGTACATCTACATCAATATGCTCGCTCATTGTTCCAGCTGTTATCGGATTTGCGGTAATTTTCACAACTGGCTCAATTGGATTTCCGATAATATTACCCTGCCCTGTTGGGAAAAGATGGAGTACTGCACCGCCAGCTGCCATTAACGTAATGCATTCTGCAGCTGCTGAAGAAGTATCCATAAAATACAAGCCCTTGCCATTCTCTGGCTTTTCTGCTGGGTCAAGCACCCCAATTACTTCCTTTGTGCCCGTTTTGGCAATATTTCCAAGAGCCTTTTCTTCTATAGTTGATAGGCCTCCTGCAATATTTCCCTGTGTTGGCTGTGAGCCAAGCAAATCTACTCCTTTGGATTCGATTTCGCCTACATAATCTTTATAAATAGCCATAAACTTTTCATGAAGTTCAGGCGTTGCCATTCTTTGTGCGATTAGATGTTCTCCACCTGTTAATTCAGATGTTTCCCCAAAGAATACCGTCGCACCGGCATCTACCAGGCGGTCAACTGCCTGAGATACTGTTGGGCATGATCCCAGCCCTGTAGTCGTATCCGATTCCCCGCACTTAATGCTGATCGTTAAATCTTTTAGTTCAATCGGTTCTCTCTGCAGTTCAGATGCCCATTGAACATACTCTTTAGCTTTCCATGATGCTTGTCGGATTGTTTCAAAGTCGCCATTTCCCTCGATAGAAAAATAGGATACTGGTTTGCCAGTTTCTGCAATACCTTCCGCGATCTTCTTGGACCAGTTTTCTTCAATGCCGATGACAATAACCGCTGCCACATTTGGATTTGAACCGGTTCCTATCATTGTTCTGAAATGAAGGTCAAGGTCTGGTCCATACTGGAGTCTTCCATATGCGTGAGGAAGGGCCATCGTTCCTTGAACTTGTCTTGCAACAGCCTCACAGGCAGCATTCGAGATATCATCAACAGGCAAAATGATGACATGATTGCGTATACCAACTTTTCCATTTTTTCTGCGGTAACCCATTAGTGTATTATTCATATTTACCACCTCGCCGTTTTAATATTATGAGTATGGACATAGTCTCCTACAGCCCATTCCGTTGTTGTTAACCCAATTTGAATTCCGTATTTTAAGACTGGCTGATTACTCTTTAAGTCCACTAATGAAATTTTATGCCCTAAAGGAATATCCCCGCGAGACTTTACAGACACCTCAGAATTATCATCCATGAAGATTCCGATAACCTGTTCTCCTTCTTTTATTGGACTAGTCGCTACCCCTACATGATCTCCCTTATGATGAATTAAAAACTTATGTGTGCTAACCTCTTTAGACTCAGGAGAATGCGTGTCTGCCAGAGTTGTAGATTGACTGTTATTACTCATTCGATTACCTCCTTTTTATTTTGGTTGGGTGACCCAACCACTGTTTATAGGTTAATTAAACCACTCCTAAATGGCAAAGTCAATTATTTATTTAAATTTTCGGAAACTTTTTTAAATTACACATAAAGACGGCTGATTTTTCATAACCTTTGCTACTTCCTTTGCCACCAATAGAGAAGTTCTAATTTGTGATTCTTCCGTTAAACCAGCAATATGCGGAGTAATGACAGCATTTGAGCAGGTCAATAGTTTGTTCGACTGGTGAATTGGTTCTTCCTCAAGTACATCCAGAAACGCTCCTGCAATCGAACCATTGGTCAAAGCAGCTTCAAGATCAAGTTCATTTATAATACCGCCTCGGGACGTATTAATAATATAGGAAGAAACCTTCATTGATTGAAGTTCTGTCTCGGAGATTAAATACTTGGTTGAAGCTGTAAGCGGGACATGCAAGGAAATAAAATCACATTCAGCAAGCAGATCTGTTAATTCTTTTATTTGAACCCCAGTTTCAGAAACGATGTGATCATAATCCGCGATAAAGGGATCATAGCCGATCACTTTCATTCCAAACGATTTTGCTCTTTTGGCAACGCGATGAGAGATTTCACCTAACCCTATAAGGCCCAGCGTTTTACCCGCTAGTTCCATCCCGGTGTATGTTTTTCTATCCCAATTTCCTTTCCTGACATCATAATCAGCAAGATGTAGAGGCCGGGAAACACTTAGCATGGCCATCATCACATACTCTGCCACCGAAGTGGCATTGGCATTTTTAGCATAAACAACTGGAATTCCCATTTTCTTTGCTGATTTTGTGTCTATATTATCAAGTCCAACTCCAAGCCTGCCTATAACCTTTAATTGAAGACCAGCTGCCATTAATTCCTGATCTACAATTGTTTGATTTCTTACAATTAATCCATCGTAATTGTTTATTTTTCTCAATAATTCTTCACGGTTACTCCATAGATTTTCATCATAATCCACTTGAAAGCCATTATTTATTAACTCTTCAATTCCTTCTTTCCAGATTAGTTCAGTAATTAGGATTTTCATTTCTCAAGCTCCTTCCAGAATAAAATGGTTAGGTGACCCAACCACTTATAATTATTAAATCACCCCCAGGAATTTCGGTCAATGTTTTTTGAAAATTCTTTCTTCAAAATAAAAAACATCAGTTTATCCTGATGTTTTTTTGAAATTACACTTAGAAATTCAAACAGAATCATGGTTCAGATGTTTAATTGCCGGTTTAAGCTGTTTGTTTGCCAGTTCAGTCACTTTCTTTGCAAAATTTCCTATTTATTTGCGAATATAGGTACTTTTTTTGCTAATATGCAATTTTATTTGCAGAGTTCACAATTCCATAAAAAAGACCTGCTCCACCATGAGCAGGCCCCCTCTATATTATTGCTTCACATTCGCCATTATCGTATTTGGATCAAAGCCAATAACCCAATTGCCATTCACATTGATCTGCGGCACTCCCATTTGTCCAGTGGTTGCAACCAGTTTTTGTGCCTCTCGCTGGTCATTCTGCACATTAACCTCTTTATACTCCAGTCCTTGCTCATCCAGAAAATTCTTCACCATCGTACAGTAAGGACATGTATTGGTCGTATAAACCGTAATATTGTTCATTTTATATTCCTCCTTCAGTAAAAAAACAATGCCAATGTTCTTTGACACTGTCTTTTTTTATTAAATATCCCCTTAATCGGCTTCTTCAAACACCAAATCATTGCTTCTGATGGTCATCAGATCATGTTTGTCATAGCAGTTTTGCAATAATAGACGCATGGCCTGTGTCCGGATTGATTTTTCAATGATATTTCGGATGTAGCGCCCGTTCGAAAAACTGTTTGGGCTGAGATTATTTTTCACAAAGTGTAAGTGCTCCCTCAGTTTCTTTTCAGATTCGTGGCTTAATGTATATTCCCGTTCCTTCAGCATCCGCTCCCCGATTTCCATCAGCTGCTCAATCGAATAGTCAGGAAAGTCAACAACTAGGGGGAACCGGGAATGAAGGCCAGGATTCAGCGTCAGGAAGTGATTCATTTCTCTTGAGTAGCCCGCCAGTATAAGAATAAATTCATGCTGGCGGTCTTCCATATGCTTAACGAGAGTGTCAATGGCTTCCTTGCCAAAGTCTTTTTCTCCTCCTCTTCCTAAGGAGTATGCTTCATCGATGAACAGGATCCCGCCTATCGCTTTTTTCACCAAATCCCTTGTCTTCTGGGCGGTATGACCAATGTATTCACCGACAAGATCAGCGCGCTCAGCTTCAATTAGATGACCTTTTGACAGTACATTCATTTTTTGAAAAAGCTTGCCTATTAATCGGGCAACCGTAGTCTTACCGGTGCCGGGATTGCCTTTGAACATCATATGCAATGCCTGCTTTCCAGCTTTGAGACCGGCTTCCTCCCGCTTTTTATTCACATAAATCCACGCATAGATCTCCTTTATCATTTTTTTCATCTCTTCCATTCCCACAAGAGCGCCAAGTTCTTCTTCAATTTCTTTCAGAGCTGTATGCTCAGGCGGAATGGCTTTTGGAGCCGCTTGGGATTCGGGAAGCTCTTTTGTGTATGTTTTTCTCTTTTGTGAATTGAGCACGATGCTGATCTGTCCGTTATTCTTCAGGCGAATCGGCTGGTCCAAAAGCTATCACCTCACATTCTTAGCACAGTATACGCATAGAAGTAATCGTTGTGACAAAAGCCTATATGCATCCGCAAGATTACGGTTATTAGGCTAAAATCCGACAAGTTCCCTCGCGTTTCAGCAATCACTGATGCATGAGTGTCGGTTCATGCGGTTTCCCGAGAAATAAGGTGAAATTTTCGCCTGTTCGGGCTTTCCTCCGCTTTAGTTGCTGCGATACCTGGAAGCATTCTGCCTGTTCATGGAAAACAAGCCCAGCAGGCAGGCTCCCTCATATCTATATGTATTCAGCCAACCTCCATTTCATTAAAAATATTTGCGTTGTCTTTGCATAAGAAAATAGCCCGCTTCAATTAAAGCGGGCTTTTCTTCTGAATGTTAACTTTTATATTATTGCTGGTTTTCCATATCCAGCTGAACATTGCGCTGTGGAACGAAGGTAGAAATGGCATGCTTATAAACGAGCTGCTGCTTGCCTTCTGACTCGAATAATACCGTGAAATTATCAAAGCCTTTGATTTGGCCTCTAATTTGGAATCCATTTAACAAAAATACAGTACAATTAATATTATCCTTGCGTAGCTGATTAAGAACCTGATCCTGAATATTGATTGCTGATTTCATTATAATCCTCCTCTTTTATCTCTATCATTATGTATTCGATTTTATTTTCAGCTTTCCTTCAATATGAGCAGAAATTTCAGCGAATTTTTTTTCAAACTCATGAGGGCCGGCTGTATCGGACATATCAAACCATTCCACATTCATCTTGTTTCGAAACCATGTTAGCTGCCTTTTTGCATATCTTCTTGAATTTTGCTTCAGATTTACTACGGCATCCTCCAGAGAAACACGTCCATTAAAGTATTCATACAGCTCTTTATACCCGATGGCTTGTATGGACTGGCAATCCTTTAATCCCTGATCATATAGGGCTCTTACCTCTTCAAGCAAGCCTTCCTTCATCATGATCTCAACCCGGAGATTGATGCGTTCATATAAGGTATCCCGGTCCATGGTCAACCCAATCAGCGCCGTATCATAAAGAAGTGCTGGATCCTGATTCTCCTGATACTGAGACATCGTTTTCCCTGTGCAATGGTAAATTTCCAATGCCCTGACCACTCTTCGAATGTTATTGGGGTGAATTTTTTCCGCACTTTCAGGGTCTATGTCCAAAAGCTCCTTGAAAAGAGCATCGTTCCCTTCCCTTTCGGCGCGATCCTCTAATGTTTTTCTGAATTCCTCATCTGAAGGCGCATCAGAGAATTGGTAATCATAAATAACGGATTGAATATACAATCCCGTGCCTCCAACAATCATTGGAAGTTTGCCTCTTGAAGTGATCTCTGTGATTTTGCTGCGGACCAGTTCCTGAAATTCAGCAGCCGAAAAGGGGTCTTCAGGATTTTTGATGTCAATCAGATGATGCGGAATTCCTTCCATCTCTTCTTCTTTAATTTTTGCCGTGCCGATATCCATGCTTTTATATATTTGCATAGAATCTCCGCTGATGATCTCGGCATTAAATCTTTTTGCCAGAAGGATGCTTAATTTTGTTTTTCCAACAGCTGTAGGGCCAATCAGCACTGCAAGCTTTTCTTTTTCACTCATCTGTTCACTGCCTTTACTGCCATTCTAATTATTATCCTACCATATAGCAGGAAAATTTTTCAGGTATCATCTTACCATTCTTTTTATAAAAACAGAACATTTATGCATTATGAACAAGTTTCACCTTTCCTATTCGACAAGTTTCCTAAAATTTTCTTATAAAATTACATTTTATTAACGATTCCATAACAAATAAAGGGTAACCCCCAAAATCATGTTAATTTATTAGAAGGTTATATTGTGACAATATAAATTTGAAATTGGGTGAAGAATTCATGTTAAATACATCTGAAATTGGAATTGACTTAGGAACTGCTAATATCCTTGTATACAGCAAAACAAAAGGCATTATCCTTAATGAACCTTCTGTTGTAGCAATTGATACAGAAACGAAAAAAGTGTTAGCTGTTGGTAAAGAAGCAAAGGAAATGATCGGGAAAACACCAGGCCGCATCGTTGCCATCCGTCCGCTTAAAGACGGGGTTATTGCCGACTATGACACCACTACTGAAATGCTTCGCCAGGTTATGCGAAAAGCATCGAAAAAAGTCGGATTTGCAATCAGGAAGCCGAATGTCGTTGTTTGTACGCCATCTGGTTCGACAAGTGTTGAAAGAAGAGCCATCCATGATGCTGTCCGCAATGCAGGAGCGAAGAAAGTACATCTGATCGAAGAGCCTGTAGCAGCAGCAATTGGTTCAGGCATGCCTGTCGATGAGCCTGTCGCGAACGTGGTTGTTGACATTGGCGGCGGTTCAACAGAAGTAGCCATCATCTCTTTCGGCGGAGTGGTAGCCTGCAATTCCATCCGGATTGGCGGCGACAGACTTGACGATGATATTATTCAATATGTGCGTAAAGAATACAACGTCCTGATCGGAGAAAGAACAGCCGAGCATATTAAAATGGAAATCGGCTACGCGCTGGTTGACCACGAAGAACTGACAATGGAAGTGCGCGGCCGAGACCTTGTTACAGGCCTGCCTAAGACGATTACTCTAACTTCATATGAAATCCGTGATGCAATCAAAGAATCATTGCTTCACATTCTTGAAGCAATCCGTGCAACATTAGAGGACAGTCCGGCTGAACTCAGCGGAGACATCGTAGACCGCGGTGTGATCCTTTCCGGCGGCGGTGCCCTTTTAAACGGCATGCAGGAATGGCTTTCACAGGAAATTGTAGTCCCTGTACATCTTGCACCTAGCCCTCTTGAATCTGTAGCGATTGGAACAGGAAAAGCCCTGAAATTTATTGATAAATTGCATACAGCAGTGAGATAAGCTATAAGAAAAGCATCCATTTCGCGAAATGGATGCTTTGTTTGTTTGGTATAGTGACGTTTTGAGCAAAAAAAAGGTTTTTATCGTAGAAATAAAGTTTTTTATGAGCGAAATGAGCTAAAAAAGAAAATTAGGGATGGAACGCCGATTAGTTTACATAACATAATTATCGTCTATAAATTAAAAAACGCCGAACCACTCTGGTTCGGCGTCGCTCTTTTATACATTACTCTCTTAAACATTTTCTCCATTTCATAAGTGGAGTAATCAGACTATATAATAGAAGAAAATAAAAGAAATCAAACATTGATATATTGATATTTTTACATTCTATTCGATATATGAAGAAGTGAAAATATGGGCAAAGATGGGCAAAAAGTGGGTAGAGTTAAATCAGACTTTCCAATACCCAATTGCTTCCGGCTGGGATCGAACCACCGACCTCTCCCTGCAAAGTGGCAAACAGTCACTGAAGCAATAAAGTAATTATAGAAAATCCTTACATATCAAGGCTTCAGCAGGAATGAAGTATGTTCTTGTAAGTTTAAAACGGACAGTTGTTGACCGTTTTCGTCAACAACCCCATAATTTAGACCTCTCTTGCAAGTCCTGAATAATACATAATAACAGTTGCCTAATAAAGATGTTCTAATGGTAAAGTTAATTAATGACAGATTATAGACTGCCTCCTAAGCTGTAGGTCGTGAGTTCGAATCTCGCCTGGGACGTTATTAAAGAAAAGCGCGAATTTTTTGTAGATCAAGGGTTTCGCGCTTTTTATTTTATTCAATTTGTTTATTCATAAAAATTAATTATCTAAATTTGGGGTCGGTTTGGGGTCGGAACGATTTTTTTAATCATTTAATAGCCCAATTTTGCTTGTTTTGGACATTTATAATTATCCAGCGACCTCTACCCTGTCAAAGTAGCAAACAGTCACGGAAGCAATAAAGTTATTATGGAAAATTTCTTACATATCAAGGCTTTAGAAGGAATGAAGTTTGTCCCTTTAGATTTAAAATGGACCATTGTTGACCGTTTTCGTCAACAATTCGTCAACATCTATTGCTTGTGATCATTTTGATTTCTTATTCAACTAAAGCACCCTATTGTTTAAGTGCATTTTTTCACAAATTTGAACTTTTTTAATGTTTTTTATACAAGACAGCTGTACCGTTAGTGTAAAAAGGAAAAGAGCTGCCGCAGCAACCCTTATTAAAGGCAAGCTATTCGTTATCTATAAGACAAAAACCATAACCAATAATAAATTTACCTTTGTTCTTTTCTAAAATAACTGTACCAAGGCATTCCTATGAAAAATAAAGGTGTTATCAACAATGCGATAAAACTTTTTGTTTCTAAACCATTAAAAATAACAAATGCCAGGAGAATCATAAACCCCACTAGTCTTAATGCAAAACATCGTTTCATTGCAATCTTAGGAATTTTTATCAACTCCTTATTATCAATAGCAGGTTTTCTCAATTAAAGAATTACCTATATTTTACCACAAAAACACAACTCTTGTTGAAGAAACCTGCCCGTTTGTTAAGTAAGAAAAATAGCCGCCTATTGGCAGCTAATATCTTAATAGTTGAATAAGAACAAATTTTTCTCCATTGTTCTACTTATAACTTTCTTGCAACAATCTTATTTACTGCATGACAGTGTCTAATATTATTTTCATGTTCATCCTCGAACTGATAAGAACGGTACATTTCTATTGTCCAATCAAAGTACAGCTTTTTTAATTCTCCCTCATGAAATATGCCTTTAACATAGGGCTTTTAATCTTCTGGTATTTCAACCTCATCCGTAAAAACTGTAACAATGTTGTATCCACCTTTTTGAGTTCCTTTTTTCATACGATGAATAATATTTGACCAATTATTCCTTTCAATAAAATGAAATAGTCCATGTGAGATAATTAAATCATATGTACAGTTAAACTCGAGTAGTTTGTTGCATCTCTTACAAATCCTCTTAAATTCGTTAAATTGAGTTTTTCTTTAATACGGTTAACTTTGGCTATCCCTGCTTTTGATATATCTATTGCATCCACTATGTGTCCCATTCTTGCCAAATAGATTGCATGCCTTCCATCCCCACAACCCAGGTCAAGTATTTTTGAATTTCTATGTAAATGTTTGCTTACATTTATTACTTCTTCGCTTGGCTTTCCGAATGTCTCAACTTCATCATCCAAATAAGCCCTTTCCCAAAATGGCTCCATTTTTTCCACCTCTAATTACTTTTTAACAAAAGTATATCATTCCTTGTTCAACAAACCTGCCCCGTTTGTCGAAGAAGAAAGAGGCTGCCTTATCAGCAGCTAATCTTGGATTTATCACCTGATTGTTTAAATCATTAATTCACAAACTTATAACAGAAATTTTGCCCCGTTAGGTCAATAAGATTAACCTAACGGGGCAAAATCCACCCATTTATTTAAAAGTATAAACTTTATCCTGTAAGGATCTCTTCATTAGGATACTTAACTTTTGCTTTTTCAGGATTTGCAAGTGAGAATGCCAATGTAAGAGGACCTAATTTCCCTACGAACATTATAAAAATGATAACAAATTTCCCGATAAAGGTTAGTGAGCCTGTTAGTCCCATTGATAATCCAACTGTTCCAAATGCTGAAATTACTTCAAAGACAACCATGAGAAATGGTGCATCCTCTGTAATATTTAGAATAAAAATTGCAAAACAAATAAAAAATAATGCGATGGTTGAGATGGCTAAAGAACGTAAAACAACTGTAAGACTAATTGACCTTCTTCCTAATACTATGTTTTCTTTCCCTTTTAAAAAAGTGATAACCGAGAATAAAATGACTAAGAAGGTTGTTAGTTTAATTCCTCCACCTGTAGATGCACTCCCGGCTCCTATAAACATTAATAGAAGAAACAAAAATATTGTTGATTCTTCTAGGCCTGCAATATCTAATGTATTAAAACCTGCAGTTCTAGGTGTAACTGCCTGAAAATAAGAAGCCCAAAGTTTTTCACCTATGGAATTTAAGCCACCAAGAGTATTAGGGTTGCTATATTCCAACACAAATATAATTAACATTGCAACAATATTGATTACAAATGTACCCACAACCATCATTTTTGAATGAAGACTCATTTTTTTGAATTCCTTCTTATACCATAAATCAGATAATACTGTAAAACCAATACCACCGATTATAAATAAGAAAGTAATCACAATATTTACAACAGGATCTCCGACATATCCCATTAGGCTGTCTGGCCATAAAGCAAATCCGGCATTATTAAATGCTGAAATAGCATGAAAAAAACTATTATATAATCCTTTTCCCCATCCTAACTCAGGCACCCATCTCACTGACAAAAATGCCATTGCGATGAATTCAATTATTATCGAAAAGATAAATAAGTTTTTAACTAATTGGATAACTCCTCCCAGGGATGTTTGATTCAATGCCTGCTGCACAACCAATCGTTCTTTGATGCCAATTTTTTTGCCAAGCATCATATAAATGAGAACGGCAAATGACATGATTCCTAAACCACCCACCTGGATTAACGAAGCAATGACAATTTCACCAAATAAGGTGTAGGCTGTTCCGGTATCTACTACAACGAGTCCAGTGACCGTCATGGCTGAAGTAGCAGTGAATAAGGCATCAATCCATCTAATGGACTCTGTCGTCGCAAAGGGCAATTTAAGCAAGATGGTACCTAAAGAGATAAATACGGCAAATACCAAGATAAGCAACTGGGATGGGTTGAGATTAATAATTCCGCGCTTCACACTATACTCCTTCTTTCTCAAATCGGTTAATATCAGAGTTATGCCCCATAACAATTAGTATATCGCCCTTTTGGATAACTTCTTCTGCTGATGGTGACACAATAATATCTTTCCCTTTTTGAATTCCTACAATGTTGCATCCGTATTTTGCTCTAATATCAAGTTCTATTAAAGATTTATTATGTACTTTACTTGATGCAACGATTTCAACCATACTATAATCTTCTGATAGCTCAATATAATCAATCATTTTATCAGAAACGATATGATTTGCTATCCGCTTTGCCATATCTCTTTCAGGATGAATTACTCGATCAACACCCACTTTTTCAAGAACTCTAGCGTGATAATCATTATGTGCTTTTGCCCAAACTACGGGTATTCCCATTTCTTTTAACACCAAGGATGTTAGAATACTCGACTCTATATTTTCACCGAAGGAAATAAAGGCATGGTCAATATTTCTTATCCCTACTTGTTTTAGTGCTTCTTCGTCAAATGCATTAATTTGTACAGCATAGGTAACAAAATGAGCAAATTTATTCACCTTCTCCTGGTCAATGTCGATTGCCAAAACCTCTGCACCTAATTCATGAAACTCTTTTACCAAGCTTCCACCAAAACGTCCTAAACCAAAAACAGCATACTGCTTATTCATAAGACATATCCTTCCTTTTCCAAAAATGGACACAAAAAGACCACTCTTAATAAAAGAATGGTCAATGACATCATTAACCCTTCTCTCGATTAGCGCTTACGGAGTTAGCTGTCGGATTAGGGATTGAGAGTATCCCTTCTTAGCTTAATATGCTAAGATTCACCCCAAGATAAACATCGTTTATCAGAAATGGTTCCCCCGCTCAAAAGATTCAGCAAAAAGGTCTTTGTATTAAAAATAATAAATATAAATTACTCCTATCATATTCTATTGTCAATACTATTTGTCTAATCTTAATAAAGTTGTTTAAGAATTCTGATAAGCGTCTATGATTAAAATAATATTAAAATTAGGTGTGTGAACTAATGACTGTTAAAAAACTTGATAATACCAACATTCTCATTATTGGCTGGAACGAGAGAGCAATGAAGTTAATAGAAATCATAACAGCCATTTCAAATGTAAAAATAAATATTATTGATTGCTCAGTGAGGGAACTCCCATATTCATCTGAGTCAGTTGAATATATATATGGAAATCCTATGTTTGATGAAACATTGAAGAGAGCTGGAATAAAGGATACAAATATAACTTTCATCACAGCTGATAGGCACTCCTCTGAAACAGTCTCTGATTCTAAATCAGTTATTTCATTGTTAGCAATTAAGTCCCTGAATCCTTCTGTGTTTACTATTATTGAGATACTCTCTGATTCAAGCATAGAGAATGCCAAAAGAGCAGGTGCTGATGAAGTCATTTATACAAGTGAAATCTTTTCCAATACAATTATAAATAGTTTGAGTGGAAATTCGTAAAGCCATTGGTGTTTATGCACTATTCTGCAGAGAGTAGTGTTTTTTTCTTTTTTTCCAAAAGAATCATCATTTATCTTATATAACAAACCCGCTCTGCATGGCATCATAACCGAACATATATTCGTGTATAATTAATGCAAAAAGGAAGTGAAAAAATGAGAATAGTAATTGAAACAATGCTCAATATTGAAGGCATTAGAGGTTCAAGCCGCGGAGAGTTTTTCGTTCGAGACCGAGATTTTAAGGATGATCCAAACTTCGCGGTTGCAGTTGTAGCCTACCAATGGATCCAGCAACAATGGCGTGAATCAGGCTGCAGGGATATGATTATTGAGATGGTTACCTGGAACGAGGAGAATGATATTACTGAAGGCGTGAAGCAGATTAGGCCGGTAGTGAAGGTTTAGCCCTTTTGGGCTTTTCTTTTCAACAAAAACAGAACATATATTCTTAAAAGGGAGTGGCATTCATGGCTAGTTTCAGAAAAAGGGGTAATTCATGGCAATACAGAATTAAATATATAGACCCTGCTACTGGAAAACCAAAAGAAAAAAGTAAAAGTGGATTTAGAACTAAAAAAGAGGCACAGATTGAAGCAGCCGAAGTGGAGAAAAAGTTTTATCTCCGGCAACATTCTGTTATTGCAAATAGCGAAACTATACTAAAGGATTGGCTTACCGAATGGTTAGAAATTTATGGAGCCCAATGCGCAGAAAGAACATTATTTAATAGATTTTGGTATATCAATAATCATATTATCCCAAGCCTCGGAAATTATAAGATGAATCAGTTAACACGGATAGAATATCAAAAATTTATTAATACGTTAGTTGAAAAAGGATACGCTAAAAAAACCATTCAGACGATTCATTCTATTTTTTGTACTGCAATCAATAAAGCTGTTGAACTAGAAATGGTTACACATAATAAGTATCAAGGGATATCTATAAAAGTTGACGAAGAAGAAAAAATTAATTATTTATCAAGAGATGAAGTAGAAATCTTCATGGATGCAGCTAAAAAATCTCCATATCATCATTATATTATCGCATCCATTTTGCTCCGAACAGGAATGAGAAAAGGTGAAATGTTAGCCTTAAAATGGGAAGATATTAATTTTGAAAATAAAACCATTTCCATCACAAAAACGAGAAGTGATAATGGTGTGAAAAAACCAAAAACCAAATCAAGTAACCGCACAATTGGGATCGATAATACTTTAATTGCTGATTTAAAGCAGTATCAGTTATGGCAAAAGAAAAATAAAATGAAACATGGTGCCGATTACCATAAATCAGAGTTCTTAGTAAGGTGCCCAAACGGAAAAGAAATTGGAGAATACGGAGTCAACAAGACGATTGATTCTATTTTAAAAAAAGCTAATACAAACCTCCCCCACATTTCCCCGCATGGATTGCGTCACACTCACGCAATTATGTTGCTGGAAAGTGGTGCAGATCTAAAGTTTGCTAGTGAACGATTGGGGCACTCAACTATCAATATGACAGCCGATGTCTATGTTCATATTACAAAAAAATATGAAACTGTAAATTTACTAAAACTAGAGTCATATTTAAGTTAAATGGGCAAAAAGTGGGCAAGGAGAATTTCCCCTTGCCGCAAACCTCTCTACATCACTCGTTTGAACATCTTTTCCATTTCATAAGTGGAGTAATGAATGATGATCGGCCGTCCATGCGGGCATGTGAACGGATCGGAAGACCTCCGCAATTCATCAAGCAGCGCCTGGATTTCATCATTGCGGAGGTGGTGGTTCGCTTTAATGGAAGCTTTACAGCTCATCATAATGGCAGCTTCCTCACGCAGCTTTTTAATATCAACTCTCTTCATGGCTAAAAGCTGTTCAATCATATCCTCGATGATTTCCTGTTCCTCGCCTTTAGGCAGCCATTGCGGATGGGAACGGACAATAAAGCTGTTATGTCCGAACTGCTCAAGGAATACCCCCACTTTCTCAAGCTCGCCTTTGTATTCATCAATTTTAATATAATCATCCGTTGAGTATTCAAATGTCAGCGGTATAAGCATTTCCTGCAATTCACTTTCAACCTGGCCGACTTTCTCCCTGAAATACTCGTACTTAATCCGCTCCTGGGCGGCGTGCTGATCAATTATATAAAGGCCCCGGTCATTTTGGGCAAAAATATATGTCCCATGCATTTGCCCAATTGGATAGAGCGGCGGCACCCGGGATGGCTCCTCCACTGTGGCGGTCTCTGCAAAAAACTGTTTCAATCCTGCAGCTCTCGGCTCTTCGGGCTGGAATATGTGCTGATCCGCTTCAGGCAATTCTTCAGCTGAAGGGCTTAATTCCATGAAAGGAGCATCCTGCAAGTCAGGAGATTCTGCTGCTGCCGGTTGAACTGGAGGGCTTTGCAGAACTGCCCCATTCGGGTACTGCCGGATAGCTTCCTCCCTCGTTTCACGCACATAAGAAGGCACATGCTCCCGATGCTCAGGCAAATGATCCAGATCAAGAGCCGTCTGTTCTGACTTAGGCTTTATGGTCTTCGGCTGTGTAAATCCGGAAGGGATCAGTTCCTCTTTTTTAAATGCTGCCTTCAAAGCACCTGATACAAGCTCATTCAATTCATGTTCCTTGCTTAAGCGCACCTCCATTTTCGATGGATGGACGTTCACATCGACAAGGAGCGGATCCATTTCAATGTTCAGGAGCACAATCGGGTAGCGGCCGATTGGCAGCAAAGTATGATACCCCTCCTGAATGGCTTTGGCCAATGAGTAATTCTTGATAAAGCGGCCGTTGATCATGGTAGAAATGTAGTTTCTTGATGCCCTTGTAATCTCCGGCAGTGCCGCATAGCCGCTGATTTTAAAATCAAGTGAGCTTGCTTCAATCCGAACCATCTTTTTCACAATATTGATCCCATAAATAGCTGCAAGCACCTGCCGGACATCCCCATTTCCGTTCGTCTGCAGGAGCTTTCGCTCATTATGGATCAGGCGGATGGCGACCTCCGGATGGGCGAGCGCAAGCCTGTTAACCACATCTGTAATATTGCCAAGCTCTGTGTGAATCGTCTTCATATATTTAAGCCTTGCCGGCGTGTTGAAAAATAAATCCGTCACGGTAAGGTCAGTCCCTTTTCTGCCGGGTGCCTTTTCCATCACTTCGACTTTTCCGCCTTCGATGACAACACGTGTGCCGGCATCCCCGGTTGAGGTTTTCATTTCAATTCTCGAAACTGACGCAATACTTGGCAATGCCTCTCCTCGGAATCCGAGCGTGCGGATGCGGAAAAGGTCATTTTCGTCTTTAATTTTACTGGTGGCATGGCGATGAAAGGCATTCAGGACATCATCTTCTTCAATGCCATCGCCATTATCGATAATGCGGATTTTGGCCAGGCCGGCTTCTTCCGTTTCGATTTCAATAATCGTACTTCCGGCATCGATCGAGTTCTCCATCAATTCTTTTACCACCGATGCTGGCCTCTCCACCACCTCGCCGGCAGCAATTTTATTAGAAAGCGCATCCTCCAGCTGAATGATTTTCCCCATCTCGTCACCCCCTGTTTTTTAATTCTTCAATTTCCTGTGCAGTTCATATAATGTATTTAACGCCTGCATTGGTGTCATATCAAGGATATCGAGCGCTTTGACTTTATCAATAGCCTTTTTTTCCTTAGAGCTTATTGAAGGTTTCTTTACATCTTCAGGCTCCTCAAAGAAAGATAATTGGGCAGCAGGATCTGCCATTTTTTCTGCTGCAGGAATCTCTTTTTTTACAGGACCGGGATCGTTCGATTCCAGCCCTGTTAAAATTTCATTTGCCCTTACAATCAGTTCATTCGGGAGCTCTGCAAGCTGGGCAACATGGATTCCGTAACTCTTATCTGCCGCTCCTTCCTTAATTTTATGAAGGAACACAACCCGTCCATTTTGCTCGACTGCGCTGACATGGATGTTTTTCACCTTCTGCAGTTCTTCTTCAAGCACCGTCAGTTCATGATAATGCGTGGAAAATAAAGTCTTCGCACCAATCCGGTTGTGAATATATTCAATGATTGCCTGCGCCAATGCCATCCCATCATAGGTGGATGTTCCGCGCCCGATTTCATCGAACAGTATCAAACTGTTTTGAGTGGCATTCACAATCGCATTTCTCGCTTCAAGCATCTCGACCATGAACGTACTCTGGCCGGAAATAAGGTCATCGGCGGCTCCGATTCTCGTAAATACCTGGTCGAAAATTGGCAGCACGGCTTCAGAAGCAGGCACATAGCAGCCGATTTGCGCTAAAATCGCGGTCAGGGCGATTTGCCGCATATACGTACTTTTACCGGACATATTCGGCCCTGTAATCAGCAGCATTTCCCGGTCCGCATCCATATAACAGTCATTCGGCACATATTCCTGTGCGTTCAGGACTTTTTCAACGACAGGATGGCGGCCGTCTTTGATATAAACCCGTCTATCATTTGAAAAATTTGGCTTTGTATAATGTCTTTGCTCGCTGACAGCGGAGAAGCACTGAAGTACATCCAGCTCACTTACCGTTTTCGCCAGTTTTTGCAATCTCGGAATAAATTCTTTTACATGTTCGCGGACATTCGTAAATAATTCATACTCGAGCTCCACACACTTTTCCTGTGCTTCCAGTATGAGTGATTCTTTTTCCTTTAATTCAGGCGTAATAAATCGTTCAGCATTGGTCAGGGTCTGTTTGCGCTCATATTGCCCTTCTTTCAGAAGATGCAGGTTAGCGCGAGTAACTTCAATATAATAGCCAAACACACGGTTAAAACCGATTTTTAATGATTTAATGCCTGTTTTTTCACGTTCCTGCTTCTCAAGCTGGGCAATCCAGGTTTTCCCGTTGCGGCTTGCATCACGGTACTTATCCAGCTCTTCATGATAGCCGTCCTGAATGATGTTTCCATCCTTCAAAGACAGCGGCGGATTTTCCATTATCGCGCTTTCCAAAGTATCCGTGACTTCTTCACATGCATCCAGGCGCTCAGCAAGCCTCACTGCTTCCTCATTGGGCAGATTTGAGACCATTTCTTTTAAAACAGGTATCTGCTGAAGAGATTTCTTAAGCTGCACAAGGTCGCGGGCATTTACATTTCCAAATGCCACTCTTCCTGCAAGGCGTTCCAGGTCATAGACTTCCTTCAGTTTTTCCCGGATTTCTTCCCGTTCAAAGAAAGAGTGAATAAGCGTTTCAACCAGCGAATGGCGGCGTTTGATTTCCTGTTCATCAATGAGCGGCCTGTCGATCCATTGCTTTAAAAGCCTGCCCCCCATTGCAGTCTTCGTTTCATCCAGGAGCCATAACAGTGAGCCCTTCTTGCCTTTGCTGCGGATGGTTTCTGTCAGCTCAAGATTCTTTTTTGAAAAAAAATCGATTTTCATGTATTGATTGATCTGATAAGTAGCCACTTTTTGAAGGTGATCCAGGCTCCTCTTCTGCGTACGGTACAAGTAATTAATCAGTCTGGAAGAAGTTTCCCTAAGCTTGTCCTGATTTAAATCATCCAGAAGTTCCTCGAAAGTGTCCCGGACTCCGCAATCATCCTCGAATGAAATCGCCATGACGGAGCGTTCTTTCATTCTCCTCTGCCACTCTCCATCAAAGTCTGAAGAAATGACTACTTCCTTTGCTCCTGACATGGACAGCTCGTTCAAAACCTCATCAAACCCGCTGCTTAACATCGTTACCTTTGTCTCACCTGTTGATAAATCATTGGTGGCAAATCCAAAAGTTTCATCCTCAAAGACCGAAATTGATGCAATATAGTTGTTTTCTTTTTCCTGAAGGCCTTTGCCTTCCATCATTGTTCCAGGTGTGATAAGCTGTACGACTTCCCGCTTCACAACTCCTTTTGCCTGTTTCGGATCTTCTGTTTGCTCGCAGATCGCGACTTTGTATCCTTTTTCAATCAATTGTTCAATATAAACCGGTGCTGAATGATACGGCACCCCGCACATGGGAATCCGTTCTTCCGTGCCTCCCTCGCGGCTGGTTAATGTGATTTCAAGCTCCTGTGACGCTTTAAGTGCATCCTCGAAAAACATTTCGTAAAAGTCGCCAAGGCGAAAAAATAAAAAGGCATCCTGATATTCTGCCTTTACCCTTAAATATTGCTGTATCATAGGCGTGTATGCTGCTGCCATAACTTCCTCCAACGATCCATAATCTATTATTTTAAAATCCTGTTTTAGAGATTTCCTCTAAAAACGTCTTTTTCATTATATCATAGATTATCGGCTGACTCAGAGGTGCAATATTTGCCTTGACATTTCTCTTATATTGATAGGCTTATATATTGAGCCATTGATTTCAGCACGGGACACTTGCTTTCCGCGTTGAGGAATGAGAGCCTGCAGGGGTATCTCACTTTCCTCTCCTCCCGCTGGAGTCAAATATCCTCCGCTTCAATCATCGCATTGGTTAAACTATATTTGCGTTTTTAGTGAGCAGCAAAACAGCTGGCCTCAAATAAAACAGCAGCCCCCAATGGAGAGCTGCCAGGATTTTAGTTATTGATGTATTTTTCGAACACATATCCGAAGTCTTTCACATTATATTTCTTGCGGCTGTTCATAAGCCAGTTGAAGGCTGTTTCATTTAGTACACGGAAATTGTCCACCACATTGGCGTCCTGACTGGACACTGAACGTCCAAGAGTGCTTGATGCCAAATTCAGGCTTTTTTCAGCATACTCCATGGACACTTCATTTTCGCGGCAGATTTCGGAAATGCGGATCAGAGCTTTATATAAATCTTTCAATTCTTCGATATGCTTTTTATGTACGTCAATAGAAAATGCCTGAGAACCGATCACGAATTTGATTTCCACATCCAAATCGACTGTACCAGCTGTTTCCAGCATCACATTTGAAATACTGTATTCGCGGTAGCTGTAGCGCTTTAGAGTTCGTTTTTTGCTGACAGCACTAGTACCATCCAGATGAATAAGTGCCTTATTCGTAAAGCAGTATTCATCCGATTTGGACTTGATCAGGAAGTAAATTTTCTCGTTATCTTCGTGCAGGACATAATCGTCAGCATCAACTTTGTCATAGTCTGCCGGCTGGATGACGCTTCCCACATCGCTTAATCCCAGCACATCAGAGGCAACCTTTTTAAACATAAACCCTCAACCTTTCTGCATTCATTTTACTACTTTGCTATTTTAACATATTTAGGAAAACGACGGCTTATTCATTTGAAAATTAACACTGGAAAAGCTCCAGGCATACCGGAAGCTTTATATTCCTGGCGTATTCATTAATACAATCGGCCATCCGTCGGGATCTTCAATTGTCACTCCGCCTCTGCCCCAATATGGATTTTCCGGTTCTGTTTCCAAATAACCAAAAGAAGCAAGCCTTTCGGCAATGGTATCCCGCTCCAGGCGGTCTCCCACATAAAAGACTAATAGATGCTCCTTTGTCGGCAGCGGAAGCTCCATTTTTTCCTTAGATTGAGTAAATTCAAGATGGTATTGGCTATCAGGCAGACCAATCATAATACCATCATAGCCTTCATGATTCCAAAACTCGCCGACTCTCTTCAGACCCAGTCCTTTTTCATAAAAGGAAATGAGTTTATCAAGCTGGTTTGTCGGACGTGCAATGCGAAATTGCACAGCCGGGATGGTCCCTTCCCATTCCTTCCTCACAATCACTTCATAAGGATATTCCTGATGCTGAAACATGGCATCCCCTGGTCCCGAAGCAAATATCTTAATTGGGGAAATAACGGCAGCCTTTTCTGTTGGATACCAGTTCCTCCCTTCCTTCACAAGCACAAAAACCCCTTTCCTGTCTCCGTAAAAAGCAAACGTCTCGCTGGAATCCATCTGTTCACTGTGCAGATACTGATCTAATTCCCGCTCCATTGCAGCTACATCATTGACTGGCAAGCCAACTTCCCCGACATCATGCCAGCGGAGACCCTCCTTTTTTCCACCATTCAAAGGCCGCTCCAGCATCTCTATAATATTTCCGTCCGGATCGATAAAATATGCCTGCTTTCCTTTCCAATACATACTGTACTCGCCGCTCTCATTTGGCAGCAGCACACTTTCAGCACCTAATTTCTGATACATATGTTCAAAGTATTCAGCATTGGTCCTGAAACATACATGATAAAAGGGGATTGCTGCATCTTTCTCAAAAAGAATCTTTGTTGAGCCGGCCATAATCGTAAAATAACTCTGAGTCTCCGTCAGCAGCTCCATCTCCAGCACAATTGTATAAAATTCTTTCATCCTGTCTAAATCATGGCACTTCAAATTCAATTGAAATATTTTCATCCTCGCCTCTCCCCCTTACATCCTATACCTCCATTCTAAGGTAAGACTCTTCAGATGCATTCAGACTAAAGGCGGAAGGTGCTGTCGTTAATTCGCTTGAATTTAGCTGACATTATTAAAATATAAAAAGAAAAACTAGGAAGCAAAACCTCCTAGTTTGTCATTACTCTTCTTCAGTTCCCACCAAGAAATCCGGATTTAAATCCTCGAATTCTTCATCTTCCACATCAAGTCCCCAAGCGTCATCATCGCACTCGCACTTGTCTGGGTGAACAGCTACACAAACCTTTGTTTCGCCGATTACCTCGACCATGAACTCTCTTTCCACAGTGACGATGATTTTGTTGCCATTTGGAGAAATGACTGCTTCACAGCAGCTTGGCTGCTGCAGAACACGGGCGATGACATCATGATCATCCAAACAGTCCGGATCACGGTACTTTAATTTAATGACATCTTTATACTCAACCCGTTCGGTAACAACTTCGGTTTTTGTATTATTGTTGAAAGAGTACCAAACGTTAATGTCATAATGGCCGCAGATTTCCACTGTTCTTCCAGCTTTTTTCGCCTCGTACGTATGGTTTATGATCCAGCAGCCAAGTATGCTTGACGGATGGTGTGACGGGCAGATCGTATGATTGGACTGTGTGAATTTACGTCCTTTCGCAACGACCGCTTTCGTTATAATCTCTCTGTAATCTCCCATTGCGAGCGAACCCTCCTCATTCATTTTCAATTCATCCTATGCGGGATATTAGACTAGTGTGCGATAATTTTTATGAATGTTAGGCAAAAGTATTGGCATGATTTATAGTATGCCGGAAGCGGGCGAATGTTCCGGTCAGAACAAATCAGGCAGGAGAATTCTCTATATAAATGAGGAAAATGACTGCCTATGGTAAGGACTTAAAACTCACTAATAGGTATGTAATTGAAAAATGCACGTTTGTCCTACTGCATTTGCGGAGACAGCTTGGCTCTAGGATCAATATAATAAACTATCGATAAGGAGGTGAACAGGAATGGCAGACAAGGAGAACTCCAACTATAAAGTTTCAATCAATGGCAAAGAGCTGACAGGGGAAGAAGCAAAACAATATGCAGAAGAAATGGTGGCCAAGTTTACTGAAACGTTGGGCGGATACTATACAAAAGGATTAGAAAAAATTCAGTCTGAAGAGTTAAAAGGAAATCTTATGGAATCTCTTAAGCCGTTGAAAAACTTAGAAGGGCTCTTCACAAAAAATTCCTCCGGGATCGGGAATATGATTCCTGCATTAAAAAATCTGCTGCCTGTTGTGGAAACATCCGAGGATTATAAACAGGTGAAACTATCTGTAAACGGTAAGAAACTTCTGGATCTGGATCTTTCAGACAAGATGAAGAAAGACTCATAATCTAGAAAACAGCCACTTCAATCAATTGAAGGAGGTGAAAAAATATGCTATCAAGATGCTATGATGATTACGAAAAAGACAATGGCGTATTGCCGAGCGGCGGAGCAGTAAATGGAGCAGACAGCGGCAATGAAGCGGAAGCTTTTACTTTCGCTGCACAAGCAAACCTTCCTCAAACAAACCTAAACGGCCAATTGCCGATTTCTGGTGGAGGATTTGCTGTTAATGCTGCACTGATCAACATTCCAATTCTTTCAGCTCAATACAATATTGCAAATGGAGGAGACTCCACAGCCATTTCTGTGAACACTACAACTCAGCAGCAAAGCAACAAAGCGTAATTAAAGATAAAGCAATTCTTTCTATGCAGAGTCTAAAAATGTCCAAAAAGAAGGGAGGGAGTACCATGCTAAGTCAAAATATGCAAAAGCTGGATCTGGATCCTGAAGTCCTCAAGCAGCTGGGTATTCCAAAGGAGTTTATTGATATGGCAGCAGATGCCGGAATACCGTCGATCAATAACCATGCTGCCGGCGGTAAGGGCGGACGGGCAATCAATCTCACATATGTGGATAATTACTCGACATTGCTTCTTGTATATACTTTTCTCCTCAACTTTTTGGACAAAAAATCTGATGATGCAGGGACAAAAATGCTGAATCAATCCCTGCTGTCAACGTTAAATGCAGCGCTCATCGAACAGCAGGAGTACAGAAAAGAATTTTTAAAGGCAGTAGAACTATTACGAAACCAATAAAAGGCCCCCCACAACCCATGGCCAAAACCAATTCCTCCCTTAATATAGAACGTAAAAACACCCTGCACCAATTGGTGCAGGGTGTTTGGCTCTCTGTTTATTAATGTGTACAGCTGCTGTTGCTGATTTTTGATCCTGTTTCACCGCTCAGGAGATTTCCGCCTGTAGAAGTAATGACTTCGTCTGTTACAGTGTTGGAGATCGTATTAGCCACAATCTGCAGTAATTCATTAACATCCACCTGGGATTGCTTGAATTCCTGGACAACAGGGATTTCATCCAGCTGCTGTTCCAATTGAGCAATTTTTTCTTCTGTTTTCTTTAATGCTTCTGCTTTACCATAGTGCTGAAGATTGACAGCCTGCTTTTGCAAGCCTTTGATTGTTGTAATGGTAGCACTAACCTTTTCATTTTCATTAATCTGTGCTTCAGCACGCTTGAAGAAATCCACTTCTTCTGTCTCTGCAATCATTCGTGCCAATTCCTTTGCACGTTCTACAATCTGATCTTTTGTGTATTTAGCCATTACTGCTTCACCTCAACCGCGTCTAGTTCTTCTACCATTTCTCCGTTTAGGGACCATGTCTTCGCATCCGTTACTTTTACACTCACAATTTTGCCGATCGCTGTTTTCGGTCCCTTAAAGTTTACCAGCTTGTTCTTTCTTGTGTAACCTGCAAGAATTTCAGGATTATTCTTGCTTTCCCCTTCCACAAGTACTTCGACAGTCTGGCCTTTATATTTTTTCATTGCTTCTGCCGATAATTCATTAACAATTGCATTCAGCCGCTGAAGACGTTCTTTCTTCACTTCCATTGGCACATTATCCACCATTTTGGCCGCTGGTGTGCCTTCACGAGGTGAGTAAATGAATGTATAAGCAGCTTCAAAGCCTACTTCCCGATACAGGGATATTGTTTCTTCGAATTGCTCTTCTGTCTCATTAGGATAGCCGACGATGATATCAGTTGTGAAGGTAGCCTCTGGAATAGCCGCTTTAATCTTACGGACCAATTCCAAGTATTGTTCCCTTGTATATTTACGGGCCATAATCTTCAGCACATCTGTTGACCCCGATTGAACTGGCAGGTGAATATGCTCTACCAGATTGCCGCCTTTGGCCAGCACTTCAATCAGATGATCATCAAAGTCGCGCGGATGGCTTGTTGTAAAGCGTACTCGCGGAATGTCGATTTTGCGCATTTCATCCATTAAATCGCCAAGACCGTATTTCATATCCTCAAAATCTTTTCCATACGCGTTTACGTTTTGCCCAAGCAGGGTAATTTCCTGGTAGCCCTGAGCCGCTAACTGGCGAACTTCCTGAATGATATCCTCAGGACGTCTGCTCCGCTCTTTTCCTCGTGTATAAGGTACGATGCAGTAGGTGCAGAACTTATCACAGCCATACATAATGTTAACCCATGCTTTAATATTGCCGCGGCGCACTTTTGGAAGGTTTTCAATAACATCACCTTCTTTAGACCATACTTCGATAACCATTTCCTTCGACATATATGCTTCTTGAAGAATGTTAGGAAGACGGTGAATGTTGTGTGTTCCAAATATCATATCTACCTGGTTATATGTTTTAAGAATCTTGTTAACAACAGATTCTTCCTGTGACATACATCCGCAGACTCCAATTAGAAGATCCGGATTTTCCTTTTTTAAATGTTTAAGATGGCCAAGTTCTCCAAATACTTTATTCTCGGCATTTTCACGGATGGCACATGTATTAAGCAAAATGACATTTGCATCTTCCACTGATTCTGTATGCTCATAGCCAAGACCAAGGAAAATACCAGCCATAACTTCGGTATCATGCTCATTCATCTGGCAGCCGTAAGTGCGGATATAGAATTTGCGGCCATTTCCCATTCCATGAAATTCTTCTGGAATGTTAAAGTCTTTATGATATTTCACTTCTTCTTTACCGCGTTTTTTCGCTTCCTTTAAGGAAGGTGCAGTATAAACAGTTTCAAAGTATTTGCTGTAATCCTTTACGGATTTTTTGTCCGAAGGATTAGCTGTTTGCACTTGCTGGCTTTCTAAACGCTGTTTTTCGTTCATCATGTATCCCCTTTCTCTTCCTCCTGAGCAGCATCTATCATTTAAACTCAATTTTCAGCTATTATGTGTGTGCATTTTATATATGTGCACATTATTATAGTATAAGGCTTTCTTATAGTTAAAACAATAGAAAACAGCACTCAGCCTCTTATCAGCAGCTATTACTTGTATGTACGTTCTGGTATAGTTTTAATCCTGCACAATCACTAATACTAGACTAAATTTAATATTTTTTGTGTGATAAGTGTCACATTATATACAATCTCCTTAAGCTTCGCCTTTGGTGAATGCTTTCTCCATTATGCAAATTGTTTCCCCGGATTCTTCTAAACTTTCCTTATTTTCCTGATATGTTTACTCAAATTCTGCTTTCATTTCCCCAGTTTTAACGTTTTATTTGCCAAATTCACAATAGCCATATCTCCGTCAAAAAAAGAAGCCCGGGAGCCCCGGGCTTCTTTCTATTACATAAATTCAGCTGCAAGTTTATCAAAGTGAGCTTGATCTAGTTCAAGATCCGCTTGTGATAAAGGTGATTCAGAGTAACCTGAAAGCAATTCCTGATATGACTTGCGCTCTGTGTCCTGATAGATTAAGCCAGTTACTAGGCCACTGTGCTTCATAAGAGTCTGCATGGCCATTTCACGGCTTGAATTGTCATAGCCTTCCACATCGCTAAGCTTTGTCAGGTTTTCTTTAAACCAGTCATATGTGTTTACTTTATTATATGTAACACATGGGCTGAACACGTTAATTAAAGAGAAGCCATCATGCTTAATGCCTGCTTCGATTAACGCAGTCAGATCTTTAAGGTCAGTTGAGAAGCTTTGTGCCACGAAAGTCGCACCGGCAGTTAATGCCATTTCCATTGGAGAAATCGCCTGCTCAATAGAACCTTGTGGAGTAGACTTGGTTTTGAAGCCAGCCGCAGAACGCGGTGAAGTCTGTCCTTTTGTTAAACCATAGATTTGGTTATCCATTACGATATAAGTGATGTTCACATTACGGCGGATCGCATGGATCGTATGGCCCATACCGATCGCGAATCCATCTCCGTCACCGCCGGATGCGATAACTGTTAAATCCCGGTTAGCCATTTTCACACCCTGGGCGATTGGCAGTGAACGCCCATGAATGCCGTGGAAACCGTATGAATTGATGTAGCCGGAAATACGTCCGGAGCATCCGATGCCTGATACTACAGCTAAGTTCTCAGGCTCTAAACCAACATTTGCTGCCGCACGCTGAATCGCAGCCTGCACGGAGAAGTCTCCACAGCCTGGGCACCAGTTTGGTTTTACATTATTGCGAAAATCTTTAAATGTGGCCATTTAGAACAACTCCTTGCATTTTGTGTGAATTTCATGCGGCAAGAATGGATTTCCGTCGTACTTTAATAGCTTATGTACTTTCTCAGCATGTCCGACGTTCATCTTCATGATGTTCGCTAATTGTCCTGTAGCGTTGTTTTCTACTACAGCAATTTTCTTAGCTGACTTCACAAGCGGCAATAAATCATCAGTTGGGAAAGGATGAATCAGGCGAACTTGTGCATGATTTACTTTAATACCGTCCTGTTCAAGCCTGCTCATTGCTTCCTCAATTGCACCGCGTGTTGAGTTGAAGCCGACAATCAGCAAGTCTGCTTCTTCATGAGGAGCATGCTTGTGAACAGGTGTATTGAATTTAATATTTTCAATCTTGCGGAAACGCTTATCCATTTGAGCATTCCGGTTTGCAGCTGATTCTGAAGGTTTTCCAGTTTCATCATGTTCCACACCGGTCACATGGTGAATTCCGTTCTTCATACCAGGGATCACACGAGGTGAAACTCCATCTTCTGTAACTTCAAAGCGTTTGAAGTAGCCTTTGTTTTCAATTTCAGGAAGTTCTTCTGTAACAAGCTTTCCTCGGCGGATTTCAACTTTGCTGAAATCAAGCGGCTCCACTGTCTGCTTTCCAAGAGAAAGCTGCAGGTCTGAGAGAACAATAACCGGGCACTGATATTCTTCCGCAAGGTTGAAAGCTTCAGCCGTATCATAGAATGCTTCCTGTACCGTACTTGGAGCAAGCACGATTTTTGGAATTTCGCCATGAGTTCCGTAAATCATTGCCATTAAGTCTGATTGCTCCTGCTTTGTCGGAAGTCCTGTAGAAGGGCCGCCACGCTGTGTATCAACGATAACCAGCGGTGTTTCAGTAATTCCTGAAAGGCCGATCGCCTCCATTTTAAGGGAAAGCCCAGGGCCAGCAGATGCTGTAAGTGAGCGGACACCTGCGTAGTTCGCACCTATTGCCATAGTAACTGCGGCAATTTCATCTTCTGTCTGGATGACAGATCCGCCAAGCGCCGGAAGCTTTTTAATCAGATATTCCATGATTTCGGATGCAGGTGTGATTGGATAAGCAGCCATGAAGCGGCATCCGCCTGCAAGTGCACCAAGAGCGATTGCATCGTTTCCGATCATGAATAAACGCTTCAGTCCGTCAGCCTTTTCAAGCTCCATTAATTCCACGTCATCACTAAGCTTTTCTTTCATGAAATCAAAGCCAGCCTGAATGGCTTCCATGTTCTTATCGACAACCTGCTGCCCTTTTCGCCCAAAAATCTCTTGAACTACTTCTTCAAATACTTTAATATCTAAATTTAGAACTGCACATGTCGCTCCAACAGCAACCATGTTTTTCATCAGGGATGTTCCAAGCTCTGTAGCAATCTCTGTAAAAGGGACTGCATACAAAGCTGCATTCGTATCTTCTGGCTGTTTAGGATCAAACTTTGCATCTGCAATCATGATCCCTTTATCGTGAAGTTCTTTGTAGTTTAAATCGATTGTTTCCTGGTCAAAAGCTACCAGAATATCTAAATCGTCCGAAATAGAACGAATTTGTGACGTGCTGACGCGAATCTTGTTATTCGTGTGCCCGCCCTTAATACGTGATGAAAAGTGGCGGTAACCGTACAGGTAGTAGCCTAAACGATTTAGCGCAATGGAGAAAATCTCCCCGGTACTTTCAATACCTTCCCCTTGCTGTCCTCCAACTTTCCATGAAAGTTGATTGATCATGTCTTACACCCCTTTAGATACGTTAAGAAATTATGTAAAAACGTTTATTTAATATAAGTGTAGTACTTGTCCAGTAATCCGGTCATTCAACATGCCTTTAAGGCTATATTTTGGGAAGATGGATGGGTACTAAACGCTTTCAATTCTAGACCTATGCGTCTAAAAAAGCAACCCTTTCTGAATATTTATTGGCTAAAAGATGAATATTTTTTTATTTTTTGAAAAATACTAAAAAGATCATTTTATTTTGGAATTAATAGGTCTCTCATATCCCTTGATATACAGTTTTTTCACCATTTTCACCTTGGAAATCTGCTATAAAAATTCCGAAATAGAAAATTTTCAGCTTGTATATCAGAATAATATTTTGTTAGTTCATTTATCAGGCTATCGTATTTTCTTGCATCCTCCAAACCTGTAACTCTTCCATCTGTGCCGTCAAAATCCGAACCAAAGCCTACATGATTTTCTCCTCCTAGTGAACAAACATGTTCAAGATGTCTTAGGATATCAGTAATTGTGGCTGATTGTTTTCCAGATAAAAACTCCGTCACAAATGTAATGCCCATCACACTGTCCCGGTCAATCAGGGCTTCAATCTGTTCGTTTGATAAATTACGGGGATTCGGGCACAGCGAATAGCAGTTCGAGTGAGAAGCAAAAGGATAGTCTGCCCATTCCATCACATCCCAGAACCCGCGTTCAGATAGATGGGATACATCGCACCATGCTTTGCTGGCATTTAATTCATAAACTACTTGTTTGCCAAACGAAGAAAGCCCTGCCCCCCTTTCTTCAAGCACTCCATCAGCAGCACAATTTGCATAATTCCAGGTCAGTCCTACTGAAGACACCCCCAGCCTGAGAAGCGTCTTCAATTTAAGCAGATCGCAGCCAACTGCATCACATCCTTCCAATGTCAGCACTGCCCCTATTTCATCATCCTGCAGCAGGTCGATGTCCCGGCTGCTTCTAATGAGCTTTAATTGCGGGCTGGGCTTAAGCACTTTGTCGTAAAACAGATCGGCCATATAGAGGGCTGCGTTGAACTTCATTTCCGGATGTACAGATTCAGGAACATATATGGCAAAGCACTGAACTTTGAAACGGGAAGCCTGCAGACCTTCCAGATTTACCTGAAGACTGCCTGAGTTTTTAAAGTCAACCTTTCTGTCCATAAATATTTTATATAGGACATCACAATGCGCATCAAATATTTTCACACTGTCTTCCTCCCTTTTTCTGTATAGCTACATCTTATTAAAAAAAGAACCTGTTTGCCTATGATGCAAACAGGTTTTAATATTTCTTAACGAATTTATATTTTGCTGACTTATGCATATGACAATGGATGATTTCCCGTTCTGAAGCTTTTGGCTAACGCGGCTCCACAATCAGCTTAATGGCAGTCCGCTCTTCGCCGTCAATCAGAATATCCGTGAATGCAGGGATACAAATTAAATCCACTCCGCTAGGCGCTACGAATCCTCTTGCGATCGCTACTGCCTTAACAGCCTGGTTCAATGCACCCGCACCAATTGCCTGGATTTCCGCATTTCCTCTTTCGCGAAGAACTCCGGCAAGCGCACCAGCTACAGAATTAGGATTAGATTTTGCTGAAACTTTTAATATTTCCATTCCTAGCTCCTCCTCGTTTTACCCCTCCTGTATGCATTACTCAAAGCGCTGATTCCCCTTCTGCAAAGGCCGAATGCCTTCAGAGAGGCAATTACTTTCCGTTCACGTCATACTGCTTTGATGGAATTTAGCACCAGGTCTATATATCATTCC
This sequence comes from Cytobacillus oceanisediminis, assembly GCF_004366035.1. GTDB lineage: Bacteria > Bacillota > Bacilli > Bacillales > Cytobacillaceae > Cytobacillus > Cytobacillus oceanisediminis_C. The sequence goes on along the minus strand of NZ_SOEE01000004.1, from coordinate 363,292 downwards.
ATTGCTACTATATTCAGCTTGGAATTCACATATTCCGGCTTGGACAAAAAAAGCAGGGTTTCAAGCTGATTTTTCTGAAAAAAACTAAAACTGCATTCGGTCATCCGAATGCAGTTTTTTATTTGTTTACGTATAAAAAGGGTGGTCATCGTTAATCAAGATCCGGTCAATTTTTTTTGCCAGCCCCGTTTTTGGACTTAGCTCAATGAACGCTGCACTTAATTGAGTCCTGCCTTCTTTCGGAACCTCAAATCGAACCGGCAGCCCAGTCAAAAACCTTTTGATCACAGCTTCTTTTTCAACACCAAGGATTCCGTCATAAGGGCCTGTCATTCCCACATCAGACATAAAAGCAGTACCTCCAGGCAAAATACGGTTATCGGCTGTCTGCACATGCGTATGCGTACCCACGACTGCTGATACTTTTCCATCCAAATACCAGCCCATTGCCTGTTTTTCACTTGTTGCTTCCGCATGAAAATCAACAAAAATGAATGGAGTCCTTTCACGGGCTTCCTTTATCAGTTCATCCGCCTTTTGGAAAGGACAATCACTTGTATTCATAAAAGTCCTGCCCTGAAGGCTGATAACCGCTACTTCCTCTGTATTGAATTTTAAAAACACCATGCCTTTGCCAGGATTATTTGATGGAAAATTGGCCGGACGAACCATATATTTAGCGCGGTCAATGAATTCAAAAATCTCCCGGTTATCCCACGTATGATTTCCGAGAGTTACCGCCTGAGCACCGGCCTCCAGGAATCCCCGGTATATCTTTTCCGTAATTCCCTTTCCTCCCGCTGCATTTTCCCCATTGATAATCGTGATATGCGGGCGGTATTTTTCTTTTAGCTTCGGTACATATTCAGTGATCATATCCCGCCCCTGGGATCCCACTACATCTCCGACAAACAATATATTCATGTCATATCCCTTTCTGTTTTTAAAGATATATGTATGCTTTTCCAGTCTTTATTATTAGTTTAACATAGTTTCCTGCATCAAAATAAAGCACACCCCGAAAAAGAAAAAAGCGATGCATGTGCATCGCTTTATTTTGCATATTCAACGGCCCTCGTTTCACGGATAACCGTGACCTTGATGTGGCCTGGATAATCAAGTTCCTCTTCAATCTTCTTACGGATATCCCTTGCCAAACGATGAGCTTCAAGGTCATCAATTTGTTCAGGCTTAACCATAATGCGAATTTCGCGTCCTGCCTGAATGGCAAATGATTTTTCAACGCCATCATAGGATTCTGAAATCTCTTCAAGCTTCTCCAGACGTCGAATATAATTCTCAAGAGTCTCTCTTCTTGCTCCAGGTCTTGCTGCTGATAAAGCATCAGCTGCAGCGACAAGCACGGCAATGATCGATGTAGGCTCTGTGTCACCATGGTGGGAAGCGATACTGTTGATGACAACAGGATGCTCCTTATACTTAGTGGCAAGTTCCACACCGATTTCAACATGGCTTCCTTCCACCTCATGGTCGATTGCTTTTCCAATATCATGAAGCAATCCAGCACGGCGTGCCAATGTTTCGTCCTGTCCTAATTCCGCCGCCAATAAACCTGAAAGCTGAGCCACTTCCATTGAATGCTTTAACACATTCTGACCGTAGCTTGTACGGAATTTTAAACGGCCAAGAATTTTGATTAAATCTGGATGCAGACCGTGAACACCAACCTCGAAAGTGGTTTGTTCACCAATTTCGCGGATGTGTTCATCCACTTCACGGCGGGCCTTATCAACCATTTCCTCAATCCGAGCTGGATGGATGCGTCCGTCCTGAACCAGTTTGTCTAAAGCTAAGCGTGCTGTCTCACGGCGAATCGGATCAAAACCGGATAAAATAACCGCTTCCGGCGTATCATCGATAATAAGATCAATTCCAGTCAGAGTTTCAAGAGTACGGATATTACGGCCTTCACGGCCAATAATGCGCCCTTTCATCTCATCATTTGGCAGGTTGACAACTGATACTGTAGTTTCAGCTACATGATCAGCTGCACATCTTTGGATAGCCAGTGACAAGATTTCCTTCGCTTTTTTATCTGCGTCCTCTTTCGCTCTAGTCTCGCTCTCTTTTACCATAATAGCGACATCGTGAGCCACTTCCTGCTCCGTGCGCTCTAAAATGATGGACTTTGCCTCTTCACGAGTCAAGCCTGAGATGCGTTCCAGCTCAGCTTGCTGCTCTTTAATCATCTCGTCCACTTTGCTTTCCATCTCTTCAATATGCTGTTGTCTTTTGCTAAGAGAATCGTCCCTCTTTTCTAAAAGCGCTTCACGTTTATCTAACGTTTCATCTTTGCGATCAAGGTTCTCTTCTTTTTGCATTAAGCGATTTTCTTGTTTTTGCAGTTCATTTCTTCGATCACGAATTTCACTTTCCGCATCTGTGCGAAGCTTGTGAATTTCATCTTTCGCTTCAAGCAGGGCTTCTTTCTTCGTAGCCTCAGCTTCTCGCTTTGCGTCTTCAAAAATCTGCTCAGCAGCATTTTTAGCTCCTGCAATTTTTGCTTCAGCAATAGATTTGCGAACAAAATAGCCAACAATAGCACCGACGATTAGGCCAAGCAAAATGGAGATGATTGCTGTTACTAGATCCATCATTTCACCTCCTCTTGCTATGAACTTGTTTGTGTTACGTTTTTTAAAGTGTCGGCATGTACATTGTCCAATTCAACATACAGCACTAAGGCTTTTAAACGTTTCAATCTTAAAAAAGCACTGGGCATCCATTGAGGGCTGGCATAATATTAACGTATGAATAGCCAATGGAGCCTGGAGCCAGACAAAGTCTAACTCAGTAAGAATTTCTTTACATATAAAATGTAAAATATACATTTTTAATTGTAAAGCTGTGGAATTTTATTGTCAAGGGTTTGTCCTGTGGGCTTTTCTTAATATTTCGATTGGTTTGAACTCTTAATTATTTTTGATTAGACACATTAAATGCCTAGAAAATACTAACTTTAATGCAGCCTGCCGAAAAGGGGTGTTGATTTACGATGAAGGCACTCGCTTTCCGAGGGCTGCCGCGAGCCTCCTCGTCGCTCAACACGTACCATATAAAAATTTAGCAATATTACAGTCCTTAATTAAATTTTCTATAAAAAACACTGTTTTTGCTAATTGGATTTCACTCCTTCTTCCCGTTGTGCTAAAAAAGCAATTTATTATTTCGCAGCCTAATAAATAAAATTCTTGCAGGGGAAAGAACAGAATAAATCTGCGCTATTCACTCCATACCTATAAGAAAAGCAAAGCCGCCCGGGCTTTGCTTTTCCTTTGTATTAATCGATCAGCTCGAATTCTTCCTGCTCTTCGTCTCCGCTGATTACTTTATCTTCATCAAGTCCATAATGTTCACGGATTTGTTTTTGGATAGTGAGGCGGATTTCAGGGTTTTCTTTTAGGAATACTTTGGCGTTTTCACGGCCTTGGCCAAGGCGCTCTTCGTTGTATGAGTACCATGAACCGCTCTTTTGGACAATATCCAGCTCAGAGCCAAGATCGATGATTTCGCCTTCCTTAGAGATTCCTTCACCGTACATGATATCTACTTCCGCCACTCTGAATGGAGGAGCGACTTTGTTTTTGACAACTTTGATCTTTGTCTTATTACCAACCATTTCATTGCCTTGCTTAAGGGTTTCTGCACGGCGCACTTCAAGACGGACAGAAGAGTAGAATTTCAATGCACGTCCGCCAGGAGTAGTTTCAGGGTTTCCGAACATAACTCCGACTTTCTCACGGATCTGGTTAATGAAAATCGCAATGGTTTTTGATTTATTGATTGCACCTGATAGTTTACGAAGTGCCTGAGACATGAGGCGGGCCTGCAAACCAACATGGGAATCACCCATTTCCCCTTCAATTTCAGCCTTTGGCACAAGGGCTGCAACAGAGTCAATTACTAAAATATCAACAGCGCCGCTTCGAACAAGTGCTTCTGCAATTTCAAGTGCCTGCTCTCCTGTATCCGGCTGGGAAAGTAGAAGCTCGTCAATATTTACACCAAGCTTTTGTGCATAAACTGGGTCTAGAGCATGTTCAGCATCGATAAAAGCAGCTTGTCCTCCGCTTGCCTGAACCTCTGCAATTGCATGCAGGGCTACAGTTGTTTTACCTGAGCTCTCAGGTCCATAAATTTCAATAATACGTCCTCTTGGATAGCCCCCTACCCCAAGAGCTGCATCAAGGGCAAGGGATCCGCTTGGTGCAGTGGAAATTTTGCGGTCAGTCTGTTCACCAAGCTTCATGATAGAACCTTTACCAAATTGCTTTTCTATTTGTTTTAACGCCATTTCAAGAGCTGCTTGACGATCACTCACTAATAGTTCCTCCTTTTATATAGACGAATCTATCTTTTGATTAGATTCGTTTTGTCTCATCTCAAAACCTAACTCTACTATAAACCTTTTCAATGCATTTGTCGAGCAAAAAGTCGAACATCCATTCGATTTTTTTCACCGGGACATTTTGCCCAAAAATATCAATTCATGCTGGGGAAAATGTAATTTTCACGTGTGAATCAATAGAAGAAATGGCATTTTGATAAGAATTCTGTCTATTTTTCTGGCTAATAAAAAATCAGAACGCTTTTCAGGCGCTCTGACTTTCTTTTAATGCTTTTATAAGAAAATGACAGCCGTATTTTACCGTACGGACCCGGTTTGCTGCCCTGGTTCCCCCAAGGTTCAGCTTTTCAGTCTGGACAGGGTTCCCTTTTATCCAGATGCCTATATATACGGTTCCCACAGGGTTTCCTTCCAGTTCGTCGGGACCTGCAACACCTGTGAAGCTGATCCCGATATCTGAGTTAGTCAGACTGGCAACATTCTCAGCAAGCTCTGCTGCACACTGAGCACTGACGACCCCGTCGTTATCAATCGTTTCTTTGCGGACTTTTAAAACTTCAGCCTTAACTTCGTTTGTATAACAAACCACTCCGCCTTTTAGAAGGCCGCCTGCTCCCGGAATAGATGTAAACTCCTGCTGAAACATGCCGCCTGTTAGACTCTCAGCAGCGGAAATAGTCATATTGTTTTCCTTGATCAGCTTGGTAAGCTCATACATCAAGGAAGTGTCATCGTAGCCATAGAAGAATTCGCCGACACGGCTGAGGATCTTGGCTTCAGTTTCATCCATTAGCATCATTGCCGTGTTAGGCTGGCTATGCTTTGCCGTAAGCCTTAACGTGACTTCTCCATCAGAGGCGAGCGGGGCAATCGTTGGATTGCTCTGCGCATCGATAATATCTACAATCTCAGTTTCAAGCATGGCTTCTCCAATCCCGAAAAAGTGCAATACCCTGGAAACAATCACATCTTCTGTGCCCAGCTTGGATTGCAGGGCCGGAAAAGCATGTTTCAGGAACATAGGCTCCATTTCATTTGGAGGTCCCGGAAGGAGCATAAAAACATGCCCGCCATTATCGGAAATCATTCCAGGAGCCATCCCATGCTCGTTAGGTAGCACTTGTGCATCCTCAAGTACAAGAGCCTGTTTTTTATTATTTTCAGTCATCTCTCTGTCGGTCCGTTTAAAATACAGCTCTATGGATTCAAGCGCCTGTTCATCCATGACAAGCTCTTTGCCAAGATGGCGGGCAATCGTTTCTTTTGTCAAATCATCCTTCGTCGGTCCCAGCCCGCCAGTGAAAACGATCAGATCTGATCGATCTTCCGCAATTTTGATCACAGACTTCAGGCGTTCAGGGTTATCACCAACCACTGTATGGTAAAAAACATTAATGCCCAGTTCAGCAAGCTGCCGGGAAAGAAAGCGGGCATTTGTATTAACGATTTGTCCAAGTAAAAGCTCAGACCCGACAGCTATAATTTCTGCATTCATTCAAACGCCCCTTTCTGGCTAAAAAAATTACTTTGAGTTAATGAAGGCCTGCTTGTTTTTGGCAAAATAGTCCCAGCCGGACCAGATGGTAAAGAACATCGCAACCCATAGGGCAATCAGATCAAACGGAATTGAAACCATTTCAAAAATAACATTATGTAAAAGCAGTGCAGAAATGGCCACAATTTGAGCCCAAGTTTTGATTTTGCCCAGCTGATTCGCTGCGACTACTTCTCCTTCCCCCGCCAGAACGAGCCTTAAACCTGTTACGGCAAATTCACGGCTGATGATAATAATCACAATCCAGGATGGAGCCAGCTCAAGATCAACCAGGACAATCAATGCTGCAGAGACGAGGAGCTTGTCTGCGAGCGGATCAAGAAACTTACCCAGATTTGTAACCAGATTGTATTTGCGGGCAAAGTAGCCATCGACCCAATCGGTAACTGAAGCAATGATAAAGATAAGAGCTCCAATCAGATGGGTTACCGGCATATCCGCTCCAAGGAATTCTACATTTCCCCACGAAAAAGGAACAAGCATTACGAGCAGAAATACGGGTATCAGCAATATACGTGACACTGTAATTTTATTTGGCAGATTCATGTTTTACCTCCAAGTATAGTAAATGAAGCTTCTTTCATTAAAAGGTCTCAGACATTCGCTGCAAACCTATTAATGATAATTTTTACATAAAAAGCGAAAATAGTCATCTAAAGAAGATGACTATTCGGTCTTCGGCGCGTACTTAATGGTTATATCCTGCTTGACGGATTGTGAAGGCGGCACCTTATACTCAATTTTCTCGCCGTTTACATAGATTTCAGTTTGAGTCGAATTACCGACTACAATGGAAGCTTCCGATTCCTTTGAAAAATCTTCCTTATGGCTTTTTGTGCCATCTGCTGTCAGCATCCCCTGGTATAAGGAATTCCCTTTGCCGTTTTTGATATTCACCCAAGTTTCTCCTGTAGACACAACCTCCAGTTCAAACTTGTCCGCATTTTTCAATTCATAAACCGTTCCATTTCCGCTGGATTGCACTACAGCAACCTCCTGCTTTGGTGCTTTCTCGGCTTCTTGATCCTCGGCAGTTTCCTCAGCAGAGTCTTTGTCAGCAGATTCTTCTTTGTCTCCTGCTGATTCATCTTTATCATTTTCATCTTTTTTACTATCTGAAAGGTTTTCAGACTCTTCTATGACCGTCTGCCCATCTGTCCGATCTGATGGCTTCTCTTCATTATCCGCCTGATCTTTGGTCCCAAGGAAATTATAAAGGACAGCGATGAGACCAATTATAAAGACACCAATGAGTACCTTTGGAAGAATATCGAATACCTTTGAAGTCCTGCCAGAAAGATCTTTTCTGGATTGAACACGGGATAGCTTTTCCGGAATATCATCATTCACCTGTGCCGGAATGTCATTTTTATACTGCTCGAAAATTTCTTCCGGCTCAATTCCAACCGCTTCAGCGTATTGCTTTATAAATGCCCTGACATAAAACTTTCCGGGCATCATGCTATAATCGCCCTCTTCAATTCCCATCAAATAGCGCTTTTGTATTTTTGTGACCTTTTGCAGATCGTCAAGGCTCATATCTTTAGCCAGCCGCGCTTCTTTTAAACGATTGCCTAGTTCTGTCAATTTACAACACCTTCCAACTTACTAAAAATCAAAGCCTCCAAAATCAGATTCAGAGAACATACTGTTTTTCTCTACTACATCATAAGTAATCTCTTCTTCAGGGTCGTGTCGAAGCTCAATAATATAATCGAAATCATTAAGGGAGTATTCAGTGTTTTGCACAAAAATATCCGGATGCTCTACTACCTTTACTGCAGGAAGACGCATAATTTCCCGCACAAGCTGCCAGTGGCGTTCATTTGCACGTCTGGTTGAGACAATTCCGTCTATTATGAACAAATTGTTTTCATTATATTCATCCTCGATCAGCTGGTTGCGTATCGTCTGCTTCAGCAGAGTGGATGAAACAAATAGCCAGCGCTTGTTGGCACAAACACTTGAGGCCACAATGGATTCAGTTTTTCCAACCCTTGGCATTCCCCTGATCCCTATTAGCTTGTGCCCTTCCTGTTTAAATAATTCCGCCATGAAGTCGACTAATAACCCAAGCTCGTCCCTGACGAACCTGAACGTTTTCTTGTCGTCGGCATCCCTTTGAATGTATCTTCCATGGCGCACGGCAAGACGGTCTCTAAGTTTAGGCTCCCGGAGCTTAATCACTTTAATCGTATCCATTGTATTTAAAATCGATTTTAAGCGTTCAATCTGTTCGTGGTCTTTAGCCAGAATCAGCAAGCCCCTTCGGCCTTCATCCACACCATTGATGGTAACGATATTTATGGAAAGCATCCCCAGCAGGGAAGAAATGTCACCAAGCAAACCGGGACGATTCTTTTGGATTTCATATTCCAAATACCATTCTGTTTTCTCCACCGGAAAACCTCCTCCTGCATGATGCGCGGCTCTTTGCGCATTTTATATGTATATGTATATCTTTTATTAATGTAAATTTTTATTAAACTTACCCTGAATTTTCATCTAGATTCTATAATATATGATTTTTTACCAATATGAAAGGAAAAACCCGTCTGGCTGGGGAGGAAATTCTTTTTGGGGAAAACGAAAAGAGAGGATCTCCTCTCTTTTCGCTGATTTACATTAAATTCTTATTGAGAGCCGTCGTTTTGAACAAGCTTTACCATCATATTTGCAATGGCATGCTGCTCATCCGGGCTTGCTACAGACCAAAGATCAGCCAGGATTTTTTCCTGGTCATTCTTCGGCTCCACTTGCTTGGCTAAATAATCGCCGATTTGGTAAGCAAGGTCATTTACAGTATCCTTATTCATCCCCTGGTTCTGTCCCTGATGAAGACGATCTCCAAGGAAGTCTTTCCACTGCTGCCAGTTATCTAGTACAGACATAATTATTGCCTCCTTTAAATGTTGTACAATTATATTGTGCTTAGGGGCTGAATAAAATATGCATGCACTAATACACATGGACCAAAAAATATGAAAACTTCTTTGAACGATAGGCAGTTACGTATACCAGCCGCCATTTACAGCCAAGACCTGTCCGGTAATATAGGATGCCCTTTCTGAAAGAAGGAAGGAAACGGAGTTGGCAATGTCAGCAGGCAAGGCAAGCCTGCCCATTGGAATATCGCTTTTTACGGCATCCAGCTCCTCTTCAGTAAAATCATTCAGCATAGACGTCTCGACGGCACCTGGGGCAACCGCATTAACCCTCACCCCGCTCAGGGCAACTTCCTTGCTTAAAGCTTTTGCAAAAGCAATTTGGGCACCCTTCGCTGCAGAGTATGCAACTTCACAAGCCGCACCTGTCTGGCCCCATATAGAGGAAATAACTACAACATTCCCGCCGCCCTTTGAAATAAGTTTTGGCAGAAGCTCTTTGGTTAGCAGAAGCGGTGAAGTAACCTGAAGGGTCATCAGCGCCTCAGTTTCCGTTTCCGGCAATTCCGTAAGAAGTCCGTATTGTGCTGACCCGCTATTATGGATAATGGCATCAAGCGAAAAAATATTTGGTAAAATTTTTTTATAGCCGCCTTGTACAGACAGGTCTGCCTGGATGGGAATATATTCTCCATCAAAAGCCTGCAGGCGTTCCAGCAGACTGTTTATACTCTGCTTATTTTGATTGTAATGCAAATAAAGTGAATAGCCTTCCTCTGCCAGTTTGATGCTGATTTCCTGGCCGATTCCTCCGCTCGCTCCAGTTATTAACGCGAATTTCCTCATTTTATACACTCCCGAAAAAAGCAAAGCGCCTTTTATGGCGCTCTGCTGAAACAGCTTTTTATTTCTTAGGCACAACCTGACAAACCGTAAATCGTTCTTCGCTAATCAAATGACCAGCCGCATTTTCTACATCCTCAAGTGTGATGCTTTCAAGCGTCGGCACGACATCAAACAAATCCATCTCATTAAAAGCATACCGGGTAAATTGATTGGCTATATATTCAGGTGAATTGACAGCACGCAGGAATGCACCTATTTTCTTCTTTTTTGTCCGATCAAGTGTTTCCTGTGAAATAGCTCCCTTTTCCCTTGCATCAAGCAGCATCTTTTGCAATGTATCAGCCAAACGGTCAGGATCATTTGTGTCCCCGCCTACCATGGCAAATCCAAAGCCCTGTTCCTGAGTATAATCAAAGGAGAATGTGTCATCAATCAACCCTTCATTATACAATGAGCTGTAGTGCTCAGAGCTTTTACCGAATAAGATATCAAGCAGCACATTCAGACTCAGTTCATTTTTGAGCATTTCTTTACCGGACTGATTTGCATTTCTGCTCTTTATTCCAACAAGGCACTTTGAGGTCTGAACATTCATCTCAAGAACCTTTTTCTTTTCGGCCGCTTCAGCAGGCTCTTCTTCGAATTGGCGTTTAATTTCCGGAATCTCTTTATAATCCTTCTTGCTTTGATTAGTTCGAACCTGAGACATAATCTGATCCGGATCTACGGGTCCAACGATGAATAGCAGCATGTTGCTTGGGTGGTAGAAGGTTTCATAGCATTCATACAGCATATCTTTCGTAATATGGGAAATAGACTCAATCGTACCCGCGATATCGATTTTAACCGGATGGTTTTTATACATATTTTCGATCAGGCCAAAATATAATCGCCAGTCAGGATTATCATCATACATGGTGATTTCCTGGCCGATGATGCCTTTCTCTTTTTCAACAGTCTTTTCTGTAAAATAAGGGTCCTGCACAAAATCAATCAGTGTCTCAAGGTTCAACTCTACATTCGACGTGCTGGAGAATAAATAAGCCGTCCTGGTAAAAGAAGTAAATGCATTAGCTGATGCTCCCTGCTTGCTGAATTGCTGGAATACATCGCCGTCTTCTTTTTCAAAAAGCTTGTGCTCCAAAAAATGGGCAATCCCATCAGGAACATTTACAAATTCATCTTTCCCGGGGGGCAGGAAATGATTGTCAATCGAACCATATTTCGTTGTAAACGTGGCATAGGTCTTGTTAAATCCCTTTTTCGGCAAAATATATACATCCAGCCCATTTTCAAGGTTTTCATAATACAGCTCTTCCTGAAGCTGGTCAAAAGTGATTTTTTCCATTACTTGCCCGCCTCCTTTCCTGTCAGGAAATACACTGTATCCAGACTGACCTTCTTAGCTGTTTCGGCAATCTCCTCTTTAGTTACCTTATCCATTTCATCCATCCAGGTTTGAAGCGTAATTTCTTTGCCTGACACAACATTATGGTAAAGGACCTCGACGATCCCGCGGGCTGTATCAACAGTCTCCAGAAGCTGATTTTTTATGACTGCTTTGGTCTGCTCCATTTCCTGTTCCGTAAAGTCCCCGTTTTTCATGGCTTCCAGCTGTTCTTTAATAATATTCACTGCCTGGTCATAATTACTATTATCGATCCCCGACATAACCATCATTAAGCCTTTATGGCTTTCAAGGCGGCTGGCTACATAGTATGCAAGACTGGCTTTTTCGCGGACATTCAAGAACAATTTTGAGTGTGAAAAGCCTCCAAAAATCCCATTGAATACCTGAAGTGCATAATAATCAGGATCTCCGTAAACGACATTTGTCCGGTAGCCGATATTTAGTTTCCCCTGCTTTACATCCTGTTCTTCTTTGACTTCGTTAACAGATTCCCCGGTTCTTCCTGCAGATGCTGGCGCTGTCTGCGGTTTTCTTTCCTCTAAAGATAAAAGCTCCCCTGCATAGGATTCGGCATCTGCTTCATCCACATCACCTATTACATATAATTCAAGCTCATCCTGCGCCATTGCCTGCTGATAATATTCATAAAGGCTTTCAGCCGTAATTTTATCCACATCTTCTTTCTCGCCATGCACATGGAGCGCATAAGGCTCATCCTTGCACATTTCCTGTACCAGCCGAAAGTTGGAATAGCGCATTTTATCATCATAAACGGATTGAATCCGCTGTTTCAGCGTCCTTTTTTCTTTTTCAACCGTATCCTGGTCAAAAGCTCCGCCTTGCACATTTGGCTTAGTCAGGATCTCCGATAAAAATTGGAACGCCTTTTTCAAAAGAGGAGTTGGGTCTGAAAGAAATTTCTCATTCGCAATTTCAACAGAAATGGTAATGACATGATACTCTCCCTTTTTCGCCAAATCCACAAAAAGAGTTGCACCATATAATTCATCAAGATAAGAGCGCAGCTTTCCCGTTGCAGGGTATGATGAACTGCTGCTTTGCAGGACATGCGGCAATAAAGATCTTAATGTGACAGTATCCTTTTCAAGCGGGGCTTTCATTTTCCAGACCAGTGTATTGGTTTTATATTTCTCTGTTTTAACTACGTGAAGCTTATAGCCATTCATGGCTTTTACGGATTCAGAGATTACAGCCATTTCTTTTCCTCCTGTCGGTAGATTGATGAGTCCAAAGTACGGTCAGTATTAAGAATAGGGAATATCACCTATATGTAAACACTTTGCTGCTATCTTCTATAATATCCTTTGTATTAAATCATATTCTTACTATACCTTGCCCTATTTCTTTAATTCAAGTTATTGGCTGTCTTGGAAGGTTATTGAACAAAACAAAAACCCCTTTTAGGGGTTAGCTAACAGAAACTGACTTAAGTTTAGCATCATGATTTTTCATCACTATTCCGCATTTACTTTTTTCCGGTATTCTTCGCCTGAAACAGATACTGATCAGCAATTTCAAGACTCTTATTCACCTTGCAGGTCGCCAGCAATACGCCAAAACTCATGCTGATGGGGAGACTTTCAGATGTAAGCTTATTTTCATTAAGCTTTACAAAATGGTCTGAAAGAAGGCCTCCGGCTCGTTTCTTCCGATTCCAGCATCAAGAAGGCGAATTCTTCCCCTCCATAGCAGAATGCTTGACCGCCGAAGATATTAACCGCTTCACTGAAAATTTCTCCTAGCTCTTTTAATAACTCGTCTCCTGCCGAATGTCCATATTCATCATTAATCGCCAATCGGCATCAAAGGGCTAAATATACCGCCGGATGAAATGATGAGCAAAAAAAAGCAATGTAATCAAAATCGATTCCTGCATTTGTAATTATCGAAAAACCTTTGGGGCTGCTATTCATCTTATGAAGGGCAATTGGTGCGGCTGTCATATATAGATCCCCGAATGAAAATAGAATCGGAAAGGATTCACTATTGTCGGAAAATGATGGCAAATAAAACAATAAAGCTGCCGATTCCAGTAAAATCCAGTTTAAACAGAAAAAAATCTTTTCTGTTTCATAATCATCCAGATACAAGGAAAAACGCAAAATCAAAGATCTAAGCTCTTTTTCTAATTAACAAACTTAAATAGGATAAGATTTGCGCTGAAAACTATAAAAAGCCCCATTTCTATATGAAATGGGGCTTTGCTGATTAGCGCTTTCCTTTTACATATGGAGTACCAGATGCTTTTGGAGCATCGGCGCGTCCAATGAAACCAGTCAATGCCAGAATCGTTAAAACATATGGTGCAATGAGAAGATATACATTTGGAATATTCTCAAGGAATGGAAGGCTCGAGCCGATGATACTCAAGCTTTGCGCAAATCCAAAGAATAAAGCCGCCCCCATAACACCAAGCGGATGCCATTTACCAAAGATCAATGCTGCTAATGCCATAAAGCCCTGGCCGCTGATCGTTGCATGGCCGAAATCTGAAGAAATAGATTGTGCATACACACCGCCGCCAATTCCTGCCAGGGCACCGGAGATTAATACCCCAATGTATCTCATTCGGGTAACATTAATACCCATTGTATCTGCAGCCATTGGGTGTTCACCAACCGCCCTCAGCCTTAGCCCGAATGGAGTTTTAAACATCACAAACCAGGCAAGAAATGCAACGGCAATCGCTACAAATGAAGTATAGTATGTGTTTGAGAAAAACAGTTTTCCTAATACAGGTATATCGCTCAAAAATGGTATATCCACCTTGCTGAACCCTTTTTGAATAATATCGGTCTGGCCCTTTCCATAAATGAATTTAACCAGGAACAGTGCAGCTCCAATTGCCAGAAGATTAATGGCGACGCCTGAGACTACCTGGTCTGCTCTAAACGTAATAGAAGCAACAGCATGCAGGATGGATAAAAGTGCTCCTACAACCATAGCTGCCAGTAATGCTACCCATGGCGTCATGCTGCCAAATACGTCTACGAAAGTAAGGTTAAAGACAATGGCAGTGAATGCTCCAATTACCATCAAGCCTTCTAAACCAATATTTACAACACCGGAGCTTTCTGAAAAGTTTCCGCCCAATCCAGTGAAAATAAGCGGGGCTGCCCAAAGCAAAGTTGATGGAATAATAATTAATAGGATCTCCATTAAGCCCACTTACTTCACCCCCTTTTTGCTGATACGGTCAATAAAGATGCGAATCATATAGCTTGCTGCAACAAAGAACACAATAAGAGCAATGATAATATCCACCAGTTCATTTGGAACTCCAGCTTCAAGCGGCATATTTAAGGCGCCGACCTTCAAGCTTCCGAATAGCAATGCTGCAAAGATAATCCCGATTGGACCGTTACCGCCTAGAAGTGCAACTGCGATACCATCAAACCCTACTCCGGTAAAACCGCCCTTGATGGCTGCGTATCCGAATGTACCCAAAGCTTCCATCGCACCCGCAAGACCAGCAAATGCTCCTGAGATCACCATTGAAAGAATAATGTTTCTGCTGACGCTCATGCCTGCATATTCAGATGCATGCTGGTTAAAGCCTACGGAGCGCAATTCGTATCCCTTTGATGTTTTTTCTAATAGAAACCACATTAAAAATACACAAGCTAAAGCAATTAAAATTCCCCAGTGCAGACGAGAATAGTCAGTTAATCCCTCAAGAAATGGGGAACGCAGTGATGCAGAGTCTGCAATCATCTCAGTACGGTCACTTTTTTCTGAAAGGACAGTACGGATTATATAGTTCGTTACATGCAATGCCACATAGTTCATCATGATCGTGACAATTACTTCATGGACTTTAAACTTGGCTTTCAGCAATCCTGGAATAAATGCCCATAGTGCACCCGCTGCTGCAGCTGCAAGAACAGCCAGCGGCAGATGGATGAACTTTGGAAGTTCAAATGCAACCCCTACCCAAACAGCAGCAAGCCATCCGACGATCAGCTGTCCTTCAACACCGATGTTAAATAAGCCTGTACGGAAAGCAAATGCAACTGCCAAACCTGCAAGAATATAAGGAGTGACCTGCCTGACAACTTCACCAGTGTAGTAGATTTCTCCAAAAGCACCGTTCCAGAGGGCAATAAATGCAGATCCGGCATTATACCCTGTTGCTATCATTATGATTGTACCTACTAATACGCCAAGCAGAACGGCAACTAGAGGCACGACAATATTCTTCATGCGATTAGACATGGTTTTCGCCACCCGCTTCCTTCCGTTTAGAACCGGCCATCAATAAACCTAATTCTTGTTCAGTTGTTTGTTTCGGGTCAACTACTGCTACAATTTCACCTTCATAAATAACAGCAATACGGTCGCTGACATTCATGATTTCATCCAATTCGAATGAAATAAGCAGCACAGCTTTCCCCTGGTCACGCTGTTCAATCAGACGCTTGTGAATGTATTCAATCGCTCCAACATCCAATCCGCGTGTCGGCTGAGCAGCGATCAGGAGATCTGGATTTCGGTCAATTTCACGTCCGATAATGGCTTTCTGCTGGTTACCTCCAGAAAGTGCCCTTGCAAGTGTATATTCACTTGGGGTTCTAACGTCGAATTCTTTAATCAGCTTTGTTGCTTTGCTGTAGATTTCTTTAAAGTTCAGAACACCTTTTTTAGAGAATGGAGCTTTGTAATAGGTTTGCAGAACCATATTCTCTCCAATCGGAAAATCGAGTACAAGTCCATGCTTATGACGGTCCTGAGGGATATGCCCAACGCCCTTCTCCGTTACTTTTCGCGGTGGCATATTAATAATTTCTTTGCCATTCAATTTAATTGAACCGCTTTCAGACTTCCTCAAACCTGTGATAGCTTCTATTAACTCAGACTGTCCATTTCCGTCTACACCGGCAATACCGAGAATTTCTCCGGCCCGTACATTAAGGTTAAGGTTATTAACCACACCAAGCCCCCGGGAATCTTTTACATTTAGATCCTGAATTTCAAGCACTTGTTCCTGCGGCTTCGATTCTGTTTTATCCGTTTTAAAAGTAACTTCCCTTCCCACCATTAAACTGGCAAGTTCATTAGGATTCGTCTCGCTGACATTAACCGTACCGATTCCGACCCCTTTGCGTATTACCGTTACTCGATCACAAACTTCCATTATTTCCTTCAGCTTGTGGGTGATTAAAATAATAGATTTGCCTTCCTGAATTAAGGTTTTCATAATCTGAATGAGCTCTTTAATTTCCTGTGGAGTAAGAACTGCTGTAGGCTCATCAAAAATAAGGATTTCTGCTCCCCGATACAGGGTCTTTAAAATCTCTACCCTCTGCTGCATTCCTACAGAAATATCTGAAATTTTCGCCTGAGGGTCTACAGCAAGTCCATATCGCTCGGAAATTTCTCTGACTTCCTTCTCAGCCTTTTTAATATCTATTTTTCCGCCTTTAGTCGTTTCTTTTCCTAGAATAATATTTTCAGTGACGGTGAAACGGTCTACTAGCATGAAGTGCTGGTGAACCATCCCGATGCCCAAGTCATTTGCTATATTTGGATCGGTGATGCGCACCGGTTTTCCTTTAACTTTTATATCACCCTTTTCAGGCTGATATAAGCCAAAAAGGACGTTCATTAATGTTGATTTGCCCGCACCGTTTTCGCCAAGCAGCGCATGAATTTCACCTGGTTTCAGCTGAAGCGTGATATTATCATTTGCTACGATTCCAGGAAACTCCTTGCGGATGTTGAGCATTTCAATAACATAATCCATTTGTTTCACTCCTTGCTCAAAATATAAGGAAAAAATCAGTAGTAAGAGGTCAGACCTTGGCAATTCTTAGAAAAACCTGGCCAAATTGCCAAGCTCATCTTAATGAATAGAAAAATTTAATTATTGCATTAAAAATCTAAGTGAAATACAGAATTCTTTCTGTCCTTCAATTAAACTTTTAATTTTAAAAAAGGAATAAGAGGCCGCAGTGCAACCTGCTTATTCCTTGTAAGTTAATTATTCAGCTGAGAAAGAAGCCAGTTCATCTTTTGTAGATGGAACAGTCACGTCACCATTCTTGATCTTTTCCTGCCATTCTTTAACTGCACCTTCGATTTCTGCTTTAGCAGATACTTCCGGATTGATAGGAGCAAGGCCTACACCGTCTTCAGCCAATCCGTAAGTAGTCGTTTCTCCGCCAGGGAAGCTGCCGTCTTTTGCCTTTGTAGAAAGGTCCTTAACAGCATTGTCTACACGCTTAAGTGCAGATGTAAGGATTACATTGTGCTCTTTGCCATCGATTTCAACTACACCTTCAGCTGTCTGGTCTGAGTCAACACCAATTGCCCAAAGTTCTCTTTCCGGGTCTTTCTTTTTAAGGTCACGAGCTTCCTTGAAAAGACCGTTACCTGTTCCGCCAGCAGCGTGGAAGATTACGTCGACTCCAGAAGAGTACATTTTAGAAGCAATTGTCTGACCTAATTCAGCTTTATCAAATGCTCCAGCATATTGAACTTCTACTTTAATATCAGGGTTTACCGCTTGAACACCAGCAAGGAATCCAGACTCGAAACGCTCAATAACCGGAATCTCCATTCCGCCGATGAAACCAATTTTGTTTTCTTTAGTTGCTTTCGCTGCAGCAACACCTGCAAGGAATGCAGCTTCCTGCTCTTTGAACATGATGCTTGCTACGTTTGGCTGATCAACAACCGCGTCAACGATTCCGAAATGAGCATCCTTTTGCTGCTGAGCAATCTCATTGATTGCACCTTCCATTAGGAATCCGATACCGAAAACAAGATCAAAATCTTGACGAGCTAATGTATTAAGGTTTGTAGAATAGTCAGCATCTGATTGTGACTGAAGATAGTCAAATCCGCCTTTTCCTTTTTCAAGTCCATTTTCTTCACCAAATGCCTGTAAACCTTCCCAGGCAGATTGGTTAAATGATTTATCATCTACACCACCGACATCTGTTACCATCGCTACAGAGAATGCTTTTTCTTTTTCGTCTCCGCCAGCTGTTTCTCCGCCTTTTTCTTCACTTTTGCCGCAAGCACCCAGAATCGTTCCAGCAGCAAGAACTAAAGATAGCGCCAATCCGAATTTACGCTTTTTCAAGGTTGGTACCCCCTAAGAAATTGTTTTTGCATTAGCGGAATGAATGATTGTGTTTTCGTATATCCCCCAAAAGCTAGATTCTCTTTCTGAGGACATGGAAACTGAACTTATCAGCTCTGAAATAATTGACCGAATAGAGAATCGGTGTATCCGCTTCATCGAAATGCATCTGCTTCAATACCAGCAATGCAGTTTCCGGGTCACATTCCAGAATAGGTGAAATTTTCTCGTGATAGCCAATAGGCTCGATTTGGGCAACAGCATAGGTGATTTTCCGGTTTGCCTCTTCTTCAAGCATGTTGAGGATCGACTCTTGTTCGTGGGAAAATGTATCCGGTAGAATATTCTCAGGAACTTTATCCACACAATACACGACCGGTTCACCATTTGCAGTTCTCACCCGCTCAATCACGGCAATCTCCTGGTCTAACGAACATGAGAATCTGCGGATATCATCTTCAGTCGGTCCCATAGTTACAGAACTTAAGAAAACGGTTCCCGGCTTCATCCCTGCCTGCAAAATCATATTTGTGACACTATTAAGCTGTTCGATGCCTGATGTGAAAAGCGGCTTTGCATTGACAAAGGTGCCTACACCATGACGGCGGATAATTACGTTTTCTTCTTCAAGAATGCGCAATGCCTCCCTCAGTGTAGCTCTGCTAACACCAAGCTGTTTGGCAAGATCAAATTCAGACGGAAGTTTTTCTTTTTCTTTATAAACTCCATCTTCAATGTCTTGTTTTAATCGATCGATGACTTGCAAATATAAATGCCGGTTATCTGACTTAATAGACATGCAGGGTTCCTCCAACTTCAGTTCTCAAGACATCAGACCTCTGATGTTCAATCATTCCTACTAATCGAAAATACTATAACACTTTTTACCCAATAAAGAAATAGAAATTTATTAATTTGTCGAAAAAAGGTGAAAAGAACAAAATGTTTGTGAATCCTTCTGTACCAATTTCTTTTTTCTGGTATAATACTACTTTGAAAACGATTACATTAGAGATTTCGGCTGAAAATGCACCTGACAAAAAATCCTATTTTGCGATGAGTTGAAAGTACCATACCTCTTCATTTTATGTAAGCGTTTTTAGTAGTATGGCATATTCCCATACCTTTTTTTATTGCCGGCATTTTTTTGGCATATATCTTTCAAATACATTAAAAAATGGCCGTCCGAAGACTGGCCATTTTTTAATGTGTCATTCTTATAAAATTTAGGAGCTGGCTTCTTCCGAAGGCTTGCCCTGCAGCACAGCTCTTGGCTTGCTGCCTTCATATGGACCGACAATGCCCCTTGCTTCCATTTCATCAATCAGCCTTGCAGCCCTGGTATAGCCGATCCTGAATCTCCTTTGAAGCATGGAAACAGAAGCAGTCTGCATTTCCAGAATCAATTCAACAGCTTCTTCATAAAGATCATCATCCACTTCTCCTGCTGCTTCAGGAATATCCTCCGGAATCATTTCTTCCTGATATTGTGCCTTCTGCTGACCGATGACAAAATCCACTATCTCTTCTACTTCTTCATCAGAAAGGAAGGCACCCTGTACACGGACTGGCTTGGAAGCACCTACAGGCAGGAAAAGCATATCTCCTCTTCCCAGAAGTTTTTCCGCACCGCCCATATCCAAAATGGTTCTGGAATCCGTCATGGATGAAACCGCAAATGCAATCCTTGATGGTATATTTGCTTTGATTACACCTGTGATAACGTCAACTGACGGACGCTGCGTTGCGATAATTAAATGGATGCCTGCTGCCCTTGCCATTTGAGCAAGGCGCGTGATGGCATCTTCGACATCTGAGGACGCTACCATCATTAAATCTGCAAGCTCGTCCACTATGACCACAATGTACGGAAGAAGGGGCTGCTGTGCTTCCTCTTCGGCATTATGCCTTTTTACATACTCATTGTAGCCTTCGATATTTCTTGTTCCAGTATGGGAGAAAAGCTCATAGCGCCTTTCCATCTCACTGACGACTTTTTGCAGCGCCTGAGCAGCTTTCTTCGGATTTGTCACAACCGGCGCCAGCAAATGCGGCACCCCGTTATATACATTCAATTCCACCATTTTAGGGTCGATCATCATTAATTTTACTTCATGCGGCTTTGCCCTCATCAAAATGCTGGTAATGATTCCGTTGATACACACACTCTTTCCGCTCCCTGTTGCACCGGCAACAAGAAGATGGGGCATTTTATTGAGTTCTGCCAGGACAGCCTCTCCAGTAATATCACGGCCAAGCCCGATTAGAAGCTTCGAGTCCGGTTTGTCATTTTGCTTGGATTCAATAACTTCCCTAAGAGAAACCATGGCCACTTCAGAGTTCGGAACTTCTATGCCAATGGCGGATTTACCTGGAATTGGTGCTTCTATCCTGATATCCTTGGCTGCCAGTGCCAATGCCAAATCATCATTCAGACTAACGATTTTGCTTACCTTCACCCCAACATCGGGATGCACCTCATATTTTGTAACAGCGGGTCCTAAATGAACCTGTGTCACTCTCGCTTTAACCCCAAAGCTCTGAAATGTTCTTTCGAGCTTAGCAGCATTCGCATGGATAAGCTCATACTCACCGCTTTGATCCGTTTGCCTTGGCAATTTCAATAGTCTGATTGGCGGCAGCTCATAGTCTTTGTTTTCCACTTCAGTAAACGTAATTGGCGGTGCATTCTCATCCTCCGGTTCACTCTCAGCTGCTTCCTGATTAGAAGCCGCTTCCTGAGGATCTTCCTGATAAGCTCTTTCGGCAAAGCTTGAAATAATCGGTTCTGGTGACGGTTCAGATACCGGTTCAGCAGTATTATTGATGGTAATAACAGTCTCAGGTTCTTCTTCGTGCTGAATAGCCTGCTGTTCTTCTTCTCTTCTTGACTGCCTTTCTTCACGTCTTTCTCTGCTTTTTTGTTTCCATTCTTTCATATCATCTATAAAAGCAACCCATTGTTTTTTACAGAAATTCAGCAGTGCGGCCATCATTTTTCCGGCTGCACCTCCAAACGTTTTTCCTGTAATGAGAACGAAACCGATAATAATTAATAAAAAGGCCACAATCTTTGAACCAGCTTCATCAAAAAGATAATAAAACAGTGCGAAAAAAATAGCCCCTAGCATTCCTCCGCCTAAATCGGTTGTGCTTGTTTCTCCCCGGACTTCCATCCGGAATAGTTCCCACGTATTGGCTATCACACTTGGATCATCAAACTTCCCACCATTTGAGAGAAGCTGAAATAATGTGACATGGCTTAACAGCAGCAGGGAGCTGATAATGAGATAAATACCTATTAATTTAGTGTGGAATAGATAGGGAAGAGATCTCTTCCACATCAGGTAACCTGAAAATATGACTAATCCTATCAGGCTGAGCATGTACCATTCGCCCATAAAGAAACGGAAAAAAAGCACTGTTGCTTTGCCGACCGCTCCTAGCTTAGCAATTGATATTACAGCAAGTGCCAGTATAATCAGTGCAATAAGTTCAAATTTCATTGTCCGTTTCAGTGTTTCGTTCTTTTTAGATTTTCTTTTCTTTCTTTTGGCCATTTTATCACCTTATCATTATTCTTATTAACAGCATCATCAAAAATCCATTATGTAATACACCATGTCTGCTATGAAAGAAGAAGCAGCCATTTTTTGGCTGCTTCTAAAGTTAATTTTATTATATCATATCGATTCTTATTTAAGTTGTTTTTTGAATGTATTTCTCAGCTTAACTGCGTCAAAGTGATCATAGACCCGGGAGTATATCTTTCATCCATATAATGGATGGGGTCGCTGCTCATGATTCTTAAGATTCGGCATTCCTGTCCTGCACTCATTTCGACTAAGAGGGGGATTCCTTCATGAGACACAATTTTCTGTTTGCCAAAATCATCCTGCTCATTTTGGTAAATAAGCTCTTGAGGCATCATTGTATAAAGGATCATTGAACAATCACTTCTTCTTTAGGTTTATTCATACCAATCAGTTCATTCAGCTTTGCCAGCGCAGGCCCTACCCCTCCTACTTCATCAATCAGGCCATATTCAACAGCATCCCTGCCAACCACGTTTGTTCCAATATCCCTGGTTAGGTTGCCTTTATCAAACATCAGATCTTTAAATTTCTGTTCGGAAATATTTGAATGCTTTGTTACAAAATTAATAACCCGATCCTGCATTTTATCCATATACTCAAATGTTTGCGGCACACCGATTACCAGGCCAGTCAGTCTGATAGGGTGGATTGTCATCGTAGCAGTCTCTGCAATAAATGAATAATCGGATGACACAGCGATAGGCACACCAATGGAATGGCCTCCTCCAAGGACAATGGAGACGGTCGGCTTTGATAAAGATGCCAGCATTTCTGATATTGCCAGTCCAGCCTCCACATCACCGCCTACTGTATTCAAAATAACCAAAAGACCTTCTATTTTTGGGTTTTGCTCAATCGCTACAATTTGAGGAATTAAGTGTTCATATTTTGTTGTTTTATTTTGTGGCGGAAGCTGAAGATGTCCTTCTACTTGCCCAACAATGGTCAGGCAATGAATTTTTGAATCCTGAGACAGCTGCGGCACATTCGTCTGTCCAAGCTGCTGAATCTTCTCCATAAGGGCAGATGGTTTATCCTCTTTCGGCTGTTCCTGGCCTTCCCCGCCCTCATTGCGGTTATTTTTCATATCATTTTCCATCCTTATTTCTCCCTTCAAGCAATATATTGTTAGTATGAACGCGGGATTCTATTTCATGCGCATTATTGCTGAAGAGAGAAGGCAAAAAACACAGCCAGGCATTAAATGCCGGGCTGTGTTTTATTTGTTATCCCTCCATCAGAATAGGAAGGATCATTGGTCTGCGTTTTGTTTTTTCATACAGGTACTGATTCAGGCTGTCACGCATATCCTGCTTAATGCCGGACCAGTCAAAGGCTTCTCTGGCAAGGTTTTGCTCTACCGCTTCCCTGACTATTTTTACAGCTTCCTCAAGAAGCTTTTCTGATTCCCTGACATATACAAAACCTCTTGTAATGATTTCAGGGCCAGCGGATATTTTCTTTTCCTTTTTATTAAGAGTGACAACCACTAATAAGATTCCATCCTGCGAAAGCAGTCTTCGGTCCCTTAATACGATATTTCCAACGTCGCCGACACCTATTCCATCAATCAGCACATTTCCTGAAGGGATTTTTCCTCCGGGAACGATTGCACCATCCTTAATTTCTGCTACATCGCCTTTATCAGGGATGAAAATTTGTCCGCTTGATAATCCGCAGTCCCTGGCAATTTTAGCATGCGCTTTCAGCATACGGTATTCCCCATGAACCGGAATGAAGAATTTCGGGCTCATCAGATTAATCATAAATTTAAGTTCTTCCTGGCTGCCATGGCTGGATGTATTAAAAGTTCCTTTCCCAGGGATGACTTCAGCACCCGCTCTAAACAGCATATCAATTGTTTTAAAAATTAATACCTCTGTTCCTCTTAATGGGGAGGCGGCCAGTAAAACGGTATCACCCTTCTTAATATTCACCTGTCTATGAGACTGCTTCGCCATTTTTTGAAGCGCTTCAATCGGCTCCCCCTGAGTACCTGTGGTAAGAACAACGATTTGGTCATCATTGTATTTGCCGATTTCAGCGACAGGTATAATCACATCTTCTCCTACCTGCAAATAACCAAGCTGCATGGCAATATCAAAGACCTTTTGCAGACTTTTCCCGACCACTGCCACTTTCCTGCCCGTTTCCATGGCCGCATCAAAAATATGCTGTATACGGATTAGGTCAGACGCAAAGGAAGCTGCTATGACTCTCCCCTTAGCAGCATAGAATGCAGCTGTCATCTCTCTGGCCACTTTCGATTCTGAGTTGGTGTATCCAGGCTTTTCTGCTTCTGTACTGTCAGAAAGCAGGCAAAGAACCCCCTCTTCCCCTAAGCGCGCCATTTTGCCGATTTCAGGTTTGTATAAGGCAGTCGCTGCCTGATCGAATTTGAAATCTCCTGTATACACAATCGCACCTTCGGAAGTATGGATAGCAACACCGACACTATCCGGTATGCTATGGCCTGTCCTGAAAAAAGTAACATCTGCCGAATCAAATTCAACCTTGGCATCTGAATTAATTTCAATAAACTTTGCTTTGCCTCTGTATTCCTGTTCCTTCATTTTGGCTTTGGCCAGCGCCAGAGTCAGCTTTGTTCCATAAACTGGAACATTGACCTTTGTCAGCACATAAGACAGACCGCCAATGTGATCCTCATGCCCATGTGTCAGAAAAATCCCTTTCACTCTTTCCTTATTTTGAACTAAATATGTAATATCAGGTATCACGATGTCAATTCCGAGCATTTCATTTTCAGGGAACATTAATCCGGCATCGAGTACATATATGTCCTCATCCACTTCTGCCAAATACATATTCTTCCCAAGTTCTCCGACTCCTCCGAGTGCTGCTAGCTTGATGCTTTCATTCTGTCTCTTTTTCAATTTACGTATCCTCCCATGCATGTTCAGCCGATCAAGATCAGTTATTCATATTATACTTGAAGTCATAAAACCATGACAACCAAATTTATACATAGGGCTTAATGGGGCGGGCAAGATATTTTGGCTTCTCATAAGCTTACAGAGTTTCATTGAAGAAGATAGCCCTGGTTTAGGCTGCTTTGAAGCTCCATGCCGACCATTTCCACTCAAGGCTCTTGATTTTGGGCTCCATGCGAGCTCTATGGTGACCGTTTAAACTCAAGACTTTTCATTTTGGGCTTCATGCAAGCTCCATGATGAATTAACAAAAATAAAAACCAACCAGAAAACACTGGTTGGCAAGCTCGAATTATTTAAATAGGGCAGCAACTGCGCTGCGTTCCTGTTCTGTTAACGGAACCATAGGAAGACGGACGGATCCGACATCAAGCCCTCTAAGCTGCAGTGCAGTTTTTACAGGCACTGGGCTCGGAGCAGCAAAAAGGCCTTCCATGACCGGAAGAATTTTTTGATGGATTTTTGCAGCCTTTTCATTTTCACCATTCAGGTAAGCTGTGATCATTTCCTGCATTTCATTGCCAATTACATGGGAAGCAACAGACACGATTCCAGTTCCCCCAATTGCCATGCATGGAAGAGTAAGCCCGTCATCACCGCTATAAAGCATAAAGTCATCATCCGTATTGGCAATGATTTTTGCCATTGCATTCAGATCTCCGCTTGCTTCTTTAGCTGCCGCAATGTTTGGAATTTCCGAAAGGCGGATGATTGTTTCAGGGAGAATATTGACTGAAGAGCGTCCCGGAATATTATAAACCATTACTGGGAGGCTCGTGTTTTCTGCAATTGCCTTGAAATGCTGATAAAGCCCTTCCTGATTTGGCTTATTGTAATAAGGTGCAACGATCATGATGGCATCTACACCAATTTGCTCTGCTTTTTTCGTTAATTCAATTGATTCGTACGTATTATTGCTTCCAGTGCCGGCAATCACAGGCACACGTTTGTCAGCCACTTTCACTGCGTGTTTAAATAATGCCAGCTTTTCCTCTTTTGTCAATGTTGGCGACTCGCCGGTAGTCCCTGCAATAACCAATGAATCTGTACCATTTTCAATAAGATGATTGATAAGCTGTGTTGTTTTAGGGAAATCAATATGTCCCTTATGATCGAATGGCGTTACCATAGCTGTTGATACTCGGCCAAATAGAATCATGTTTACACTCCTTGCAGATGTTTAAAAGACCGGGAAGATACGGGCGGATCTGCCGAATAGGATGCAAATCCGTCGTTAACCGCTGAAGGGTTTTCTTCCCCTTTTTAAACATGATATTTTTCTAAGATTAAATGTCTGTTCTCTCATATTCCGCTAAATCTTCTTCCAGGCGAAAAGCATCGTGCAATGCATTAACAGACTTTATCAAATCTGCCTGCTTCACCAGAACCCATATTGTTGTATGGCTGTCTGCAGATTGCAAGATGCGAATTCCCTGCTCGGACAATGCCGTCACGATTCGTGAAGCCACGCCAGGAACACCCTGCATTCCTGCACCGACAACCGAAACCTTTGCACACTCTCTTTCAACCAGCGGATCGTGACCCAGGCCCTTTAGAATACTAATCGCTTTATCAGTCATTTCTTCCGTAACCGTGTAGTTGACGCCATTTGGATATATATTGATAAAGTCAACGCTGATCCCCTGGTTTGCCATCGCTTTAAAGACCTCAGACTGAAGATCATATTGATCTTTCTTCGCAAGAACCTTTATTTGAGTCACATTGGATACGTGGGCTATTCCTGTTACCGAGCGCTCTTTAATATCTGTTCCGCGTCTGTTCTTATTCAAAGTTGTGACAAGTGTTCCGAGACTATCGGAGTATGTTGAACGGATTCTGATCGGAATCTTAGCCTGCATGGCAATTTCGACAGCACGAGGGTGAATCACCTTAGCACCCTGATACGCCATATTACAGACTTCCGTATAAGTGACAACTGATAATGGGCGTGCATTTTCAGCTATGCGCGGATCAGCAGTCATGATGCCTTCCACATCAGTAAAGATATCAATCCACTCGGCATTTAGTGCTGCGCCAAGAGCTGCTGCGGAGGTATCACTGCCGCCCCTTCCGATCGTAGTGACATCACCGGTTTTAGAAGAACCCTGAAAACCTGCGACGACGATGACATCTTGATTCTCAAGCTCTTTCAATAGTCTGTCGCATTTCATATCGATAATTTTTGCATTTGTATGATCATTATTTGTTCTAAATCCTGCCTGTGCTCCTGTCAGAGCTGCTGCTGTGATTCCCTGTTCATTCAGCATGTTTGAAAAAACGACACTTGAAATGACTTCACCGCAGGATAAAAGCAGATCCGTTTCGCGTTTGCTGATCTTGCTGTTATTGCCTTCTACAAGCGAAAGCAGTGTATCTGTTGCATAAGGATCGCCTTTTCGGCCCATCGCTGAAACAACGACAACAACCTTATATCCGTCAGCCAGCGCTTTTTTTATGTGTTTAAGCGCATGTTCGCGGCTATTTTCATCGCGAACTGATGTGCCTCCATATTTTTGAACGATGATATTCATTAAAACACCTCTAACCTCTCAACATGAAGAGAATACGTTAACTATTTCACTATGCCTAGTTTAATTAAGCTTTCTGCGATCTGCACAGAATTCCATGCAGCCCCTTTAAGAAGATTATCAGAAACCACCCACATATGGAAGCCCTTATCCTCATCCAAATCTTTGCGGATACGGCCGACAAACACATCATTTTTACCGACACAATCAGCAGGCATTGGGTAAATCTGATTATCCGGATCATCCTGCAGGACAACACCTGGTGCATTTTCAAGAAGGCTCTTTATTTCATTTGCATTAACGCTGTCTGTTTCTACTTCAAAATAAAGGGACTCTGAGTGCCCGGTTGCCACTGGGAGGCGCACGCATGTAGCAGCCACTTGCAGCTCTGGCATGTGCATGATTTTCTTTGTCTCATTGATCATTTTCATTTCTTCAAAAGTGTAGCCATTATCCTGAAACTTATCAATTTGCGGAATCGCATTGAAAGCAATCTGATAGTGTTTTTTATCGCTCTTAACAGGAAGGATTGCAGGCTCATATTCTTCATTATTTATAATGGCTTTTGTCTGTTCATTCAGCTCTTGAACTGCAGCTGCTCCTGAACCTGAAACAGCCTGGTAAGTAGAAACAATCACTTTTTTCAAACCGTATTTTTCTTTAACCGGCTTTAGTGCAACAACCATTTGAATCGTAGAACAGTTTGGATTGGCGATAATGCCATTATGTGAATGAAGGTCGTCTTCATTGACTTCAGGTACGACAAGAGGCACATTTGGATCCATACGGAATGCACTTGTGTTGTCTACCACAATGGCACCATGTTCAACCGCATGAGGAGCAAGTTCCTGAGATACGCTTCCGCCGGCACTGAATAATGCAATATCCACATCTTTAAAGCTCTCTGGATTTGCTTCCTGAACCGTATACTCCTGGCCATTGAACGTTACCTTCGAGCCTGCAGAACGGGCTGATGATAAAAGTGTTAATTCAGAGATTGGAAAATCTCTATTTTCAAGTGTTTGAATTATTTGCTGGCCAACTGCACCAGTTGCTCCAACTACCGCGACATGAAATCCTTTTTTCTGTTCCAAATTTCTTTTCCCCTTCCAGTACCATTATATTTTTCTAGCAAAATTAGTTTTTTAGTGAAAAAACAATATGCCCAAAATTCAATAGAACGGCAGCCAAATTCAATTGGCAGCCGTTTTCCTGCCTGATTTTGAAGATGGCAGGCTTCCATTTATATTATCAGCATATTATCATTACTCCAAGAGGTTAATATAATTTTAAACATAGCTTGGAGGTTGGTTATCTTAATAACCTTTATTCTAACATATTCGTTCACTAAAGGACTAAAATTTTTGCTAGAAAAAAAAGGGGGTTAATTTTCGTCTTTATATCTTTCCACTAAAACAGGCTGCAGCTGCTTGCCTTCCATGGCATGAATCACTGTGTCAGATAATGCTGTCATTCTTGCCACCATTGAATTTGGCTTCTTCACAGGATCATCCTGGCCATATGGAATAAAATAAATATTTTTCGTAGCCATTAGTCTCATTAAGTTTATCCCATTTAAACCCAATGCATCATTTGTGGATATTCCGAGCACAACTGGTTTGCCGTTTCTTAAAGTTGCCTTTGCTGCCATTAAGACGGGCGAATCAGTCATGGCATTGGCAAATTTGCTCATGGTATTTCCAGTTAACGGGGCAATCACCATACAATCGAGAGGTATCTTAGGTCCCAGCGGTTCCGCTTTCACAATTGAATCGATCACTTTATTGCCAGTCAGATCTTCAATTCTTTGAACCCAGTCTTCCCCTTTCCCGAATCTAGTCTCAGTGCTCTTTACCGTAAAGGTTACGACCGGAAGCACTTCAGCCCCTGCAAGAACGAGCCTTTCAATTTCCGGAAACACTGCATCGTAGGTGCAATGTGATCCTGTTAAACCAAAGCCGATTCTTTTTCCTTTCAAACTCATATTGTATTCCCCTTTCTCTTTTGCAAATCTTCCATAATCAATTGAGAAAGAACATTCGCCAGTATCTGCCCGGCTGTTTTCGGAGCAACGATTCCAGGCAGACCTGGTGCGAGCAGCGCTTTCACTCCCCGTTTTTCCGCATAGCGGAAATCGGTTCCGCCGGGCTTTGAAGCCAGGTCAATGATAAGCGTATGTGTAGGCATTTTCGAAATGACGGACGCTGTTACAACTAAATGGGGAGCAGTATTTATGCATATATCAACATCTTTTACAGCATCCTCAATCTCTTTCAGGTTGAATGGGGTAAGACCCATTTCCGTTATCCGGGCTATGTGTTCACTTTTTCTCGCGCCCACTTTTACATTTGCACCCAGTGCATGAAAGGTTCTTGCCACACTCATTCCAACTCTGCCAAGGCCGATTACGGCTATATTAGATCCATGAATGGTGAAATCAGTATGCTGGATCGCCATCATGATGGTTCCTTCTACTGTTGGAATTGAATTATAAATGGCTACATCATCCCGTTCAAATAATTGAACAAGACGGCGGTCTGCCGACTTAGTAACTCCTGTTAAATACGAGTTGGTTATGCCGGAATAAACTGTACAGTGTGCTGGAGTCTGCGAGAGAATTTCCTCTTCAAGAGTTACCTTTTCATTGGAGAAAATTGTCTCAATCTGCCCCTCCAGGCCCGTGCCGGGAACAGGCAGGATAATCGCGTCTATATGGGAAAAATCCACTTCATCTATTTTTTCTTTTACCGCACCAGAGAACGCATGATCCAGCTGCTCAAATCCGATTAATGAGAGCTTTGCATCAAGCTCAGTCAGTTTCCGGATGATTTCGAGCTGCCTTGCATCACCGCCGATGACTGCAATTTGGGTTCCTGTCAGCATGCAACACTCACCTTCTTTTTTCTTTCTTTTTAAGAAAGCATTTATTTTTGAAGCCAATGACCGCATGACTCCTGTAAAAAATATCCTCGCACCGGCAACGCCACTATACAACAGCTGCGGCACGAGACAGCAATTGCACAAGCAGATTTATCTTAAACGAAATGTGGCGTTTTTTTGGCCGGCAATTTCATCTAATAACCATAATGGAATTCTTGTATTGAACTACTTCAACATCTTATGTATGAACGGGGCAATAGGTGAGTTTTCCACTTAAAAGAAAATGGGTCAGCGCGGAAAGAAATTTTTAGACACTAAGGAGATGAGATTTTCATAAAACAAAAAGGACCTAAGAGGCCCTTCATTCAAGATTATTCCTGCTGATCATCATTTTCCGGAATATCAATAATGATCATGTCATTGCCTATCTTTCTTATATGCTGCCATGAAACCCGAATTTCGTCTCCTTGGCGCTTGAAGCCGAACCACTTTAATGACGGAATGAGCAATGCCTGGATCTGTCCATTTTTTTCATTTATTTCAAGATCTGTCTGCCCAAGCACCCCCAGCCGTTCCGCACGCTTCACATCTACGATTTCCTTTCCGCTCAGCTCACTTAATCTCATCCTCTGCCCTCCTCTTTTCTCTTTCTCTATATTTTTATCGTTCTGGGAGAAGTTTTAGAAGTCCAGGACAAAAGAAAACAGCCTGCAATATACAGGCTGTTTCTCTCATGTTAATTTCCGGTTTAGCAACGGGACACAACAAACTTATTAAAGGTTTTTCGGAAGTTCTCCCTCCGGGCTGATTAAAGCAACAGAATAATTGTCTGTGAAAATGGCATTCGCCATGTCGTTCACGCCTTGCATGGAAACTGCATCGATTTCTTCTACAATTTCATCCATAGAACGATGGCGACCCAGCAGCAGTTCGTTTTTGCCATTACGGCTCATTCTGCTGTTTGTGCTTTCAAGGCTAAGCATCAAGCTTCCTTTTAGCTGTTCTTTGCTGTTATTCAGCTCTTTATCTGTAATGCCTTCTTTTTTAAGAGTGGCTAGGGTTTCCTGAATGGTATCAAACAGTACGTCCAGCTGTTTAGCGCCTGTTCCGCCATATAGCGTCACTATACCGCTATCCTGGAAGGCAGAATGATAAGAGAAAACAGAATATGCCAATCCTTTTTGTTCCCTGACATCCTGGAATAAGCGGCTGCTCATGCTTCCACCCAAAATATTATTTAAAACAATCAGATTGTACATATCTTCATGCCCTACCTGCAGCCCCTCGAACCCCAAGCAAAGATGTGCCTGCTCTGTATCCTTTTTACGGGCAAGATGGTTTGAATGAAATTCAGGCTTCTGCTCTGAGCGTTCTCTTTTTCCGCCTTCATAGGATCCAAAATATTTTTCTGCTTCTTTGATGAAAGACTCATCGATATTTCCGGCAATGGAAATCACAACATTTTCAGGTGTGTAGGTTTCATGCATATACTGCTTTAATGTTTCACCATTGAACGTGGCTAGTGTTCCCTCTGTTCCAAGGATCGGATAGCCAAGAGAGTGGTTCTCATAGATTGCCTTACTCAAAAGATCATGTACGATATCATCAGGCGTGTCTTCATACATTTTGATTTCTTCGTAAACAACATTCTTCTCTTTGTTCAGTTCCTCATCCACAAACGTGGAGTTAAAAAACATATCAGAAAGCACTTCAAGAGCAAAGTTAGAATGGGTATCGAGTACTTTTGCGTAATAACATGTATATTCTTTTGAGGTGAATGCGTTCACCTGGCCGCCAATGCTATCAAAGCTCTCGGCAATTTCCCGGGCTGATCTTGTTTTCGTTCCCTTAAAAAACATGTGCTCGAGGAAATGAGAGATTCCATTATTTTCGGGAATCTCGTTTCGTGAACCTGTTCCGATCCATACTCCGATCGCAACAGAACGGACGGTTGGAATGTTTTCTAGTACGACTCTTACTCCGTTTTGGCATGTATATTTCTTGATCAAGTAAATTCCTCCTGTTCTGAAACCCAAAGACATACGTCCATTAGTTTATATTATTATTGTTATTTTTTCCAAAATCCTGATTATTATTTTCCCGATTCTGGATTCTCTTCTCACTTAACAATTCGGATACTGTTCCAATCTGAAGGTTCTTTTGTTTAAGCCCCGTTATAAGTCTATCGAGTGATTTTTCGGTGGAGTCAGTAGGATGCATCAGAATCAGTGCTCCGTTATGGACCTTTGATAACACCCTATTTATCAGCACATCCGGGGATGGCTTTTTCCAATCCACTGTATCAACAGTCCACATAACAGTGCCTAGGTCCTTCTCAGCAGCAATCTTCACAGTTTCATCTCTATAGCTGCCGCTTGGTGGAGCAAACCATGTAATGGGCTTGCTCAGCTTTTCATCCATCGTGGCTTCAATCACATCATTTGTCTTTTGGATTTCTTCCCTTGTTTTAGCAGAAGAGATTACTTTCATATCCGGATGAGTGTAAGAGTGGTTGCCCACTTCATGTCCTGCATCCATAATCATTCTGGCAAGTTCCGGATTATTCTTTACCCATCTTCCTTCAAGAAAAAAACTTGCTGAAACATTATGTTCCTTTAAAGTTGCAAGCATACCGGACAAATATTCATTTCCCCATGCCACATTGATAATGAAACTAACCATCGGTTTTTCGGGATGGCCTTTATATACAGGTGACGGAGGGAGATCCTTTAACTTCACCTTCGGTTCAATTTGTTTAAATACAAGCTTATCTTCATTGAACTTCTTCTCTGATTTCATCTTTTTATAAGATGCCTCAACATCTACTTCAATTCCGTTAAGCCCTGGAATAGCTTTCCAAACACGGTCTATTTTTGCATCCTGTGCAGGAATGCTGTATTCATCTTTTTTTGCTGTAATTTCTTCATAAAGTAAATCCTTAGACTTGGAAACAGGTACGGCTCCCGTCTCCTGTTTGAGGCCAGATACATACTGATCAGTAAAAGGATTATTGATAAAAGCAAGTGCCATAACAAACATGATGGCGATATGGATAAACTTTCTCATTCTTCATGCCTCCTTCAATTCATAGTATGATTCAAAGGGACAAGGTAGAACGGAAGCATATTACAAAGGTATAGGGCAAATGCCCCCATGGATATACATATATGTAAAAAGCCAGGGTTTCCCCTGGCTTCTAGGAAATTCAGCCCAGCAAAATGCTTCTCTTCTAATTAGAGGTTAGTATTATTGCTGTGCTTTTTCCTTTTGCTCACGCTGTTCACGCAATACGGCTTTGCGTGAAAGGTTTACGCGGCCTTGCTTATCGATTTCAGTAACTTTTACTAGAAGTTCGTCACCGATGGATACAACATCTTCCACTTTTCCTACACGCTCTTCAGCAAGTTCAGAAATGTGAACCAAACCATCTTTACCGGAGAAGATTTCAACAAATGCACCGAATTTTTCAATTCGTTTCACCTTGCCAAGATACATTTGTCCAACTTCCACTTCACGTACGATATCTTCAATAATCTTCTTCGCTTTTTGATTCATCTCTTCATTTACAGATGAGATGAATACTGTTCCATCTTGTTCGATATCTATCTTAACGCCTGTTTCTTCAATGATCTTATTGATCTGCTTTCCGCTTGGCCCAATAACATCACGGATTTTATCAGGGTTAATTGACATCATTAGAATCTTAGGAGCATATTCAGACAGCTCTTTTCTTGGCTGCCCAATAGTGCTCAGCATGGAATCAAGAATCTGCATGCGGCCTTTTTTCGCCTGCTGCAAAGCTTCCTCAAGAATCTCACGAGACAAGCCTTCAATTTTAATATCCATTTGCAGGGCAGTAACACCCTTAGAAGTACCCGCCACTTTGAAGTCCATGTCACCCAGGTGGTCTTCCATACCCTGAATGTCTGTCAGGATTGAATAATGTTCGCCTGATTTAATAAGTCCCATTGCTATACCGGCAACTGGCGCTTTAATAGGCACACCGGCATCCATCATGGCCAATGTACTTGCACAAATACTTGCCTGTGATGTTGAACCATTAGATTCCAATACTTCAGATACTAGACGGATTGTATAAGGGAAATCCTTTTCAGATGGAATGATCGGCTCCAGAGCGCGTTCTCCAAGAGCACCATGTCCGATTTCGCGGCGACCTGGCCCTCTGATTGGCCCAGTTTCACCTACACTGAAGTTAGGGAAATTGTAGTGGTGCATGAATCTCTTTTCTTCTTCAATGCCCAGTCCATCAAGAATCTGTACATCTCCAAGAGCTCCTAATGTACATATGCTCAGAGCCTGAGTTTGTCCGCGTGTAAATAAACCGGAACCATGTGTGCGCGGCAGAAGGCCTACCTCTGATGATAGCGGGCGGATAACATCCAATCCGCGTCCATCCGGGCGAACTTTATCTTCTGTGATTAGACGCCGTACTTCAGCTTTAACAATTTTATCAAGAATCTGCCTGATTTGCTTCAGCTTGTCTTCGTCTGCTTCTTCACCTTCATATTTAGCTGTAATTTCTTGTTTAACTGCTTTAATGGCAGCTTCTCGGGCATGCTTCTCCTGCACCTGGATAGCTTGAATCATATCATTCTCACAAATGCCGCGAACTTCAGCCTCAAGGTCCTGATCAACCTGGTATAAAACAACTTCCATTTTCTCTTTGCCGATTTCAGACGCAATTTCTTCCTGGAAAGCAATAAGGCGTTTGATTTCCTCATGGCCAAACATAATCGCCTCAAGCATTGTTTCTTCAGGCACTTCATCTGCACCTGCTTCTACCATGTTAATCGCATCTTTTGTTCCGGCTACAACCAGGCTGATATCGCTCTTCTCGGCCTGATCCACAGATGGATTAATGATAAATTCTCCATCGATGCGCCCTACGCTGACCCCTGCAATCGGTCCGCCGAATGGAATATCCGACACAGAAAGGGCTAATGATGAGCCAAACATTGCAGCCATTTCTGATGAGCAGTTTTGATCCACACTCATCACCATGCTTACAACCTGTACATCATTTCTGAAACCGTCAGCGAATAATGGACGGATTGGCCTGTCAATCAAGCGGCTGGCCAAAATCGCTTTTTCACTTGGACGGCCCTCTCTCTTAATAAACCCGCCCGGAATCTTACCAACAGCATATAAACGTTCTTCATAGTTAACTGTCAGTGGAAAGAAATCCAGATTTTTCGGTTCTTTTGATGCTGTAGCAGTACTTAATACTACAGTATCGCCATAGCGCACTAAAACCGCACCGTTAGCCTGTTTTGCAAGCTGGCCAATCTCAACGGTCAATTTGCGCCCAGCCCACTCAAGGCTGTAGACATGTTTATCTTGTCCCATATTTGTACCCCTCTCTGCTTTCACTTAAGGACAGGCGTCTATTCTGCCTGGTCCGTTCAATTGTAATTTATCCTGCATTATCTGCAGATAATCCTGCCATGACAGCAGCATAGACTGATATGCTCTGCTTTGCCAGCAGTTCATTTTTATATAAAAGCATGAAATGCTCTTTAATCATAATAAAATTAGGCATCTTATAGTATGCACAATTTTCCCGTTTGCTAAAATAAGAATAACTTATGTATGTACATGATTAGGAACAAAATTCAAGTTTTTAAAGCTAATAAAAAAGCGGGAAAAAATCCCGCTTCTGTTGATTATCGACGTAAGCCAAGCTTATTGATTAACTCACGGTAACGAGCAACGTCTTTGTTGCGAAGGTAAGTTAATAGGTTACGGCGCTTACCAACCATTTTCAAAAGACCGCGACGTGAATGGTGGTCTTTCTTGTGAGTACGTAAATGGTCGTTCAAATTGTTGATTTCTTCAGTAAGGACAGCGATTTGAACTTCTGGAGATCCAGTGTCGCTTTCATGAGTTTTGAACTCATTGATTAGCTCATTTTTACGTTCTTTAGTGATTGCCATCCGGTTCACCTCCTAAATTTTCAATCCCCTGTTACTGAGCAAGCGTCGGTGACTCGACTTGCCAAGCAAAGGTTCATTTGGTACGTTACTTAGAATACAACTTTTTATGACAAAAAGCAAGGCTAAACCCTGTTTTTCTCAAAATATTGCTCAGTCTGCTGTTTATCCTTCGCAATTTGGGCGATTAATTCCTGAACGCCAGCAAATTTCCTTTCGCTTCTAAGATGTTTATGCCATTCAACCGTAACTTTTCTGCCATAAATATCTGAAGAGAAATCAAAAATATGGACTTCAACCGATGGCCTGTCCCCTTTTTCCTTATTGAAGGTAGGTTTGTAGCCAACATTGCATACACCTTCATACCAGTTGCCATCTACTAAGAATCTCACAGCATATACACCTGGCGGAGGAATGATGCAGTCATCCGAAACATCCACGTTCGCAGTAGGAAAGCCGATTGTACGGCCTCTCTTATCGCCATGGATAACGGTTCCTGATGTTTTATAATATCTTCCTAAAAGGTCGGGAAGCTCAGCTGTTTTCCCTTCCCGGATGTATTTCCTTATTAGCGTAGAGCTGATTTTTTCGTCATCTTTTGCAAGCTTTGCAACGACCGAATAATCAAATTGATCCCTTGAATGAAACAATAGAGTTTCCATTGTACCGCGCCCCATCCGCCCATAGGAATAATCAAAGCCTGCTACAACATGCTTTGCATTAAGACCAATCAGGTATTGATCAACAAACTCCTGCGGCAGAAGATTTGCAAACTCTCTTGTAAAATTGATGATAAACAAATAATCTGTGCCCAGATCAGCTATGATAGCAATTTTATCCTCAAGAGGCGTAATATACTCCACATGCTGAACGCTTTTCCCCAAAATAACCGATGGATGCGGGTCAAATGTCATAACGGCACTTTTTAAGCCTTTATGTTCAGCTATTGATTTTGCTTCACGGATGACTTTCTGGTGACCCAGATGAACACCATCAAAGTATCCAAGTGCTATTGCCATTTCAGGAAATTCAGTTCTATCCATTCGATGGGGATGATTTATATGAATAACTTCCATATTATTGATTCACCTTTTTCTACAGAGCCTGGACCTATAAAAATGCACAGCTTTCTAACGAGTGCTTATTGATCATTTCTTAACACCTTTACTGGCTTCATCATGCCAGGTTTGCGTGGATGATGCTCATAGATAGCCAGCACGAGGCCTGCATCTGTTTCCACAGCAATGGGCCCTTCAGTGTTATGCAAATGATCAGGGATAGTTAATACAGCCCCATTTTTTACTTTCTCTGCTACTTTATCACTTATTTGAAATTTCGGCAAATGAGAGAGCGCGGCTTCCATAGGACGAAGAACCTCGACCATTGTCCCCTTCTCCACTCTTTCTTCTATTTCTTCAAAAGTCAGGCAATCATCGAGTGTCAATGAGGCAGACTGGATTCTAACCAGCTCAGACATATGGGCAGGGTATCCCAGTTCACTTCCAATCATGACAGCGAGCGTACGTATATATGTTCCTTTGCTGCAGGCTACACGGAAACGGAAGGTAATATTCTCACCCTCAAACATTTTTCTGTCATCGAGCAGTTCGATAGAATAAATAGTAACTTTTCTGGACGGCCGTTCCACTTCTATTCCCTGTCTTGCATATTCATAGAGGCGTTTCCCATTCACTTTTACTGCTGAAAACATGGGAGGTGTCTGAGTAATTTCCCCGGTCAGACTTTGAAGTACTTCCATTATCTGATTTCTGGCAATAGGTGCTGTAACATCTTTTCTTTCCACGACTTCTCCTGATGCATCTTCTGTTGTCGTAGAATAGCCTATTGTGACTTCTCCCTCATACGACTTTCCTGCATCTGTTATGTATTCAGCCACCTTTGTTGCCCTCCCGAGGCAGATTGGGAGTACTCCAGTTACGTCTGGATCGAGTGTGCCAGTGTGGCCGATTTTTTTCATCCGCAAAATCTTCCGCAGCTTAAAGACACAATCATGGGATGTCATTCCTTTAGGTTTAAAAAGCGGCAAAATTCCTTCCATATTATGTACCACCTTGTCTCTGTGATTAGAAAAAAATGGATAGACAAAATGTCTATCCATTCCATTATTCTTCTTCTTTGGAGCGATCCTCATCTTTGGAACGGCCTTCGTCCTGAATTTGATGGAGCAATGATTCTATACGGTTACCGTAGTCGATTGATTCATCAAATTCGAAAAGAATTTCCGGCGTTTTTCTCAGACGGATTCGCTGGCCAATTTCAGATCGGATAAAGCCTTTTGCTTTAGCCAGGCCGCGAAGAGTATTTTCCCTCTGTTCCTCATCACCCAGAACTGAGATAAATACGGTTGCCTGCTGGAGATCCCCAGTAACTTGAACATCGGTGACTGTTACAAATCCAACCCGCGGGTCCTTTATTTTCCTGCCGATGATTTCGCCCAGTTCTTTTTTCATTTGTTCTCCAACTCGATTTGCTCTAAGGCTCATTCTATTTCACCTCTTCTTAAAGCCACTCTAAATCTGTAATTGTCCGTTCTATTTCCGGGAACGAATCAATCATCTTCAGCGCATTTTGCAGCTCGTGTTCCGTTGAAACCTGGGTGGACGAAACGGCCACAATGGCAATTTTTGTCCGTTGCCATAGGTCCTGATAGTCCACCTCAGATACAGATACATTGTATCTTTGCTTCAGCCGGGTTAGAATCCGCTGCAAAACAGCCCGTTTTTCTTTCAAAGAATGTGTGTCATAAATGATACATTCACAGGCTGCAAGCCCAATTATCATTAACGTTCCACTTCTTCCATAATATATGCTTCGATAACGTCGCCTTCTTTAACGTCATTGAAGTTTTTGATGGTAATACCGCATTCATAGCCTTGGGCTACTTCTTTAGCGTCATCTTTGAATCGCTTGAGAGCATCAACTTCCCCTTCAAAAATAACAACTCCATCGCGGATTAAGCGGACACCGCTGTCACGAGTGATTTTTCCGTCTGTGACATACGAACCGGCAATGGTACCGATTTTTGAAACTTTAAATGTCTGGCGTACTTCAGCCTGGCCGATGATTTTTTCTTCGAACTCAGGATCAAGCATACCCTGCATGGCCAATTCAATTTCCTCGATTACTTTGTAGATAATGCGGTGCAAGCGGATGTCTACATTTTCTGCATCTGCCGCCCGTTTCGCATTATTGTCAGGTCGAACATTGAATCCGATCACAATAGCATTGAAAGCCGCAGCTAAAGTGATGTCAGACTCGTTAATGGCACCGACACCTGTATGCAGGATACGAACATTAACACCTTCTACATCAATTTTATGAAGAGCAGCAGTTAATGCTTCCGCTGAACCTTGAACATCCGCTTTTACAACGATGTTTAAGTCTTTCATTTCCCCTTGTTTCATATGTTCAAACAAGTTATCAAGACTTACGCGTGTTTTTTCGTTTCTTTGAGCCTGCAAGGCCTGCTGGGCACGAGCTTCACCAATCTGGCGGGCTGTCTTTTCATCATCAAGAACAGCAAAGCGATCACCAGCTTGAGGTACATCGTTAAGACCTGTAATTTCAACAGGTGTTGAAGGTCCGGCAGTTTTCACCCGGCGGCCAAGATCATTAACCATTGCACGGACACGGCCAAATGAGTTACCGACAACGATTGGATCTCCTACCTTCAATGTACCATTTTGCACAAGAAGGGTCGCAACTGAACCGCGTCCTTTGTCAAGCTGTGCTTCGATAACTGTACCAACGGCATTGCGGTCAGGATTTGCTTTGTATTCTTCCACTTCACCTACAAGAAGAATCATTTCAAGCAGTTCATCAATTCCATCGCCTTTAATAGCTGAGATTGGAACAAAGATTGTGTCTCCGCCCCATGCCTCTGGAACTAGGCCATGTTCAGTCAATTCCTGCATAACACGGTCAGGATTTGCTGCTTCCTTATCCATTTTGTTAACAGCCACAATGATTGGTACTTCTGCTGCTTTTGCATGGTTGATTGCTTCAACCGTTTGCGGCATTACACCGTCATCTGCTGCAACAACGAGAATTGTAATATCGGTAATTTTCGCACCGCGGGCACGCATAGTCGTGAACGCAGCGTGTCCAGGAGTATCCAGGAAAGTAATCTTCTTACCGTTTTCTTCAACTTGATATGCCCCGATATGCTGAGTGATTCCGCCTGCTTCTCCTGCTGTTACTTTTGTGTTGCGGATGGAGTCAAGCAATGTTGTTTTACCATGGTCAACGTGTCCCATGATGGTTACAACAGATGGACGTTCCACTAGTTCGGCATTTTCATCTTCTGAGAAGTATACTTCAAGATCAGTTGTATCAACCAGTATCTCTTCTTCTACTTCCACACCGTATTCACCTGCAATCAGCTCAATGGCATCTTTATCAAGTTCCTGGTTAATGGTTGCCATAACACCCAGCATGAATAGCTTTTTAATGATTTCAGAAGGTTCGCGGTGCAGCTTCTTTGCCAGTTCCGCTACAGTCAGTGATTCGCTGAAAGTTATTTTTGAAGGAAGCTCCTTCACCTTTTTAGGAGCTGGGGCCACATGAGTCTGCTGCTGCTGTTTGCCTTTGTTGTTTTTATTCTTATTGTTGTTTCGGTTGTTGTTTCGGTTGTTGTTATTGTTTCTATTGTTGTTATTATTGTTTCTATTGTTGTTATTGTTGTTATTGCCCCGGTTATTGCCGGATTGGCTGCCCTGCCCCTGGTTTCTGCTTTCACCTGATTTATTCTGGGGCTTGCCTTTAACAGCTGTTGAATTCGCAGCACTATTATTTGAAGCTGGTTTTTGATTTCCTTGCGGTTTTTGCTGATTTTGAGGTTTGCTCTGTTTTTGAGACTGGCTGTCATTCTTGATAAAGATGCCGTCAAGTTTCTGGACTGCAGCCGGCTCAATTGTAGTCATATGATTGGAAACCTCAATATTCATGTCTTTTAATTTTGTAATAACATCCTTGCTTGAAATGTTATGTTTTTTCGCATATTCATATACACGCATTTTACTCATACTTTCACCCCCGCTAGTATTAATCGAGCAACGTTAACAGCTTTTTTGCAAATCCGGCATCTAACACTGCCACAACAACGCGGGCTTCTTTCCCTATAGCCTTACCAAGCATTTCCCGGTTTTGAATCAGCTTATAAGGAACCCCGAATGATTTACATTTATCTGTAACTTTCTTTGCCGTATTTGCGGATGCATCTGCAGACAGCAAAACAAGCTTTGCTTTGCCATTTCTGATCTCTTTAACAGCAAGCTCTTCTCCCGAAGTAATTTTCCGTGCCCGATTGGCTAAGCCAAGCAATGACATCCATTGATTTGAGTTCATTTGGATTGCCGTTTCTCCTTCTCTATTAACTCCAAGAGTTCTTCATAGATAGCATCACCTATGGAAACTTCTAAATGATTGGCTAAGATATTCTTTTTCTTTGCTAATAAAACTGCTTCCTTTTCTTTGGAAAGATAAGCCCCGCGCCCTGATTTTTTTCCGGTCGGGTCTACAGATACTTCCCCTTCTTTGGAGCGAACGATGCGAACGAGTTCTTTTTTCGGCCTCATTTCACCGGTAGCGACACATTTTCGCAAAGGAACTTTTTTACGATTGTTCACGATCATTCACCTCTTCCCTATTCTTTTCCCTCTAAAAGATCATCCTGAAGATCGAAGTCTGCCGCATTTTCGTAGTCTTCGTTTTCATAACCATCATTATCAAAGTTCAGCAGTGTTTCATCCCGCGGAAAGATTCCGGCTTCACGGGCATCTGTTTCTGATTTGATGTCAATTTTCCAGCCTGTAAGCTTGGCTGCAAGTCTTGCATTCTGACCGCGCTTTCCGATTGCCAGCGATAGCTGATAATCCGGGACTACAACT
This sequence comes from Cytobacillus oceanisediminis, assembly GCF_004366035.1. Taxonomy (GTDB): domain Bacteria; phylum Bacillota; class Bacilli; order Bacillales; family Cytobacillaceae; genus Cytobacillus; species Cytobacillus oceanisediminis_C. The sequence continues at coordinate 321,303 of NZ_SOEE01000004.1, read as the reverse complement.
GTTGTTGCTTTGTCATCTTCATTTACAATTACGTCAAGCACCTTTGAAGGACTAAGTGCATTGGCAACGAAAACTACCGGATCTGAAGACCACTTTACAATATCAATTTTTTCGCCCTTAAGCTCATTTACTACCGCCTGTACACGTGTCCCCTTAGGGCCTACACACGAACCTACCGGATCTACTTCTTCATTGTCTGAATGTACGGAGATCTTAGAACGGTCTCCTGCTTCACGCGCAACAGATTTGATTTCAACAGTTCCATCATAAATTTCTGGAACTTCAATTTCAAATAATCTTTTCAGCAGGCCAGGATGCGTTCTGCTAACAAAGATTTGTGGTCCTTTTGTCGTCTTTTCTACTTTTGTAATAAAGACTTTAATGCGGTCATGGGGCTGATAACGCTCATTTGGCATTTGTTCGTTCGCCGGAAGGATCGCTTCAATCTTTCCAAGGCTCACATAGATGAACTTAGGATCTGTACGCTGAACAATTCCCGTCATGATATCTTCTTCACGGTCGATAAATTCAGAATAAATGATGCCTCTCTCCGCTTCACGGACACGCTGTGTAACAACCTGTTTGGCCGTTTGGGCAGCAATTCGCCCAAAGTCCTTAGGAGTTACTTCCATTTCGACGACGTCTTCCACCTGGTAGTTCGGGTTGATCTTTTGAGCATCTTCAACTGAGATCTCAAGACGCGGATCAAATACTTCATCCACTACCTCTTTGCGTGCAAAGACTCTCATCGTTCCGTTTCCTAGGTTTAAATCAATGCGCACATTCTGTGCTTGGTTAAAGTTTCTGCGGTAGGCTGACACCAATGCAGCTTCAATTGCTTCGATAATCACATCGCGAGAAATGCCTTTTTCTTTCTCAAGCAATGTCAGAGCATCCAAAAGTTCACTGCTCATGAGATTTATATCCCCCTTTAATTCTCTTATAAAATGATCAACTCTGAGTAGCAATTGCTTATATTAATAAGACAAGTAAGTATTGGTTTTTAAACGTCAATAACTGTCTAGCTCCAGCGCCTACCCCCTAAGTGGCCACAACCCGGTCCTCCCCCAAAAGGCAAAGGACGCCTTTCCGGTAGGCCCGACTTGTGCTTGTCGAGGGTGGGCAAGGCGCTTCCGCTTTTCTTAATAAGCAAGCCCGCAATCAGCAGTCATTAGAAAACAACGGCTAAACGGGCATTCGCTACCTTCTCATAAGGAATTTCGATCCTTTTCTTCCTTGTTTTAATCGTCACTTCAACCGTAACGGTCTCCCCATCAAATTGGGTTAACACACCTTCGAACGTCTTTTCTCCATCAATCGGCTCGTATGTTTTTATGAAAACATTCTTGCCGACTGCCTTAACAAAATCACTGTCTTTCTTTAGAGGGCGTTCAGCTCCCGGCGATGAAACTTCCAAGAAATAGTTGTAAGGAATCGGATCTTCAGCATCAAGCTTTTCACTTAGCCTTTCACTGACAGTTCCGCATTCCTCGATATCAACACCAGTTTCTTTATCAATAAATACGCGAAGGAACCAGTCTTTCCCTTCTTTTACATATTCAATGTCGACTAATTCTAAATTAAGTTCATCCACAATAGGGGTGACCAGTTGTTCCACCGTTTCAGTCACTTTGCTCATTCATTTCCCTCCTTTTTACTGGATTCTTAGCTCTTGTTTTACAAAAGTTTTATTTTGATATACAGGAAGACTTTTCGGATATATTGTTGTTTTTCATCTATCTATATTGTCCGCTGATTTCCGCTTCAGGCTGCTCATCGAACCTCGGGGCGGGCGGTGAGCAGCCTAGGCGCTTCACGCCTGCCGGATCTCACCTGTCCCGCATGAGTTTTCGCTCTTCCGCTACAATCAACTCAGCAATTAATATACAAAAAGCAACAAAACTTACGAAAACAATCTTCAGGAAAAAACCGTACACAACACGAAAGAGTGGGTTGCCCCACTCTTCCTTTTGCGAGAGTTATTCTTAGTATTTCCAATAAAACTATACCATAACCAATTTTTTTATGCAAATGGAATAGCTGTCAGCAGAAGGGATTGGAACATTTGGCTGCCCTCTTTTTTAGAATAGGGAAAGCTGATTTTGTTCCGGAAGGGATTCCAGGCAGCCGTGGTTATCCAGATACTCGATAATTGTCTTGGACACTTTTCCGCGCTGCTGCAAATCTTCTTTGGATAGGAATTCTCCTTCTTCTCTTGCTTTAACAATATTAAAAGCTGCGTTTGTACCCAATCCAGGAATGGAATTAAACGGCGGGATCAAAGAATTTCCATCAATGATAAACTCATTTGCGCTAGAGCGGTATAAGTCCACCTTTTGGAAATTAAAGCCCCTTTCGTTCATTTCCAAAGCCAGCTCCATTACGGTTAATAGATTTTTTTCTTTCGTAGAAGCATCAAGTCCCTTTGCATTTATTTCCTCGATGAGCGCACGTATCGCATGGGACCCTTTAACCATGGCATCAACGTCAAAGTCCTCTGCACGGACAGTGAAGTATGCTGCATAGTAAAGAAGCGGATGGTGCACTTTAAAATATGCAATCCGGACTGCCATTAATACGTAGGCAGCCGCATGAGCTTTAGGGAACATGTATTTAATCTTTTTACAGGAATCAATATACCATTCCGGCACTTCATTCTTTCTCATTTCAGCTTCCATTTCATCGCTCAGGCCTTTACCCTTACGAACCGATTCCATAATTTTAAAAGCAAAAGCAGGCTCAAGCCCCTGATAGATTAAATAAACCATAATATCATCGCGGCAACCGATTACTTCACTTAAGTTACAAATCTTATTATGGATTAATTCCTGGGCATTTCCGAGCCAAACATCCGTACCATGAGAAAGACCCGAAATCTGGACAAGTTCTGAGAAAGTGGTCGGCTTTGTATCTTCAAGCATCTGGCGGACAAAGCGGGTACCAAATTCCGGTATGCCAAGTGTTCCAGTTTTACACATGATTTGCTCTTCTGTCACACCAAGCGATTCCGGCCCGCTAAAAATTTTCATTACTTCAGGGTCATCTGTCGGAATCGTTTTTGGATCAACACCGCTAAGATCCTGAAGCATCCTTATGACGGTTGGGTCATCGTGCCCCAGTATATCGAGTTTTAATAGATTATCGTGAATTGAATGGAAGTCAAAATGAGTCGTTTTCCATTCAGATGTCCGGTCGTCAGCTGGGAACTGAATAGGCGAAAAATCATAAATATCCATGTAATCCGGCACAACAATAATACCGCCAGGGTGCTGTCCGGTTGTCCGCTTTACCCCTGTGCAGCCGGAAGCAAGCCTGTCAATTTCGGCACCCCTGATTTGAAGATTATTATCCTGCTGGTATGCTTTGACGTAACCATAAGCTGTTTTGTCTGCCACAGTACCGATTGTTCCTGCACGGTATACATATTCCTCCCCGAATAGCACCTTTGTATAGTTATGGGCCCTCGGCTGGTATTCCCCCGAAAAGTTCAAGTCAATATCGGGAACCTTATCTCCCTTGAAACCAAGGAACGTTTCGAACGGGATATCATGTCCATCTTTCTTATATTTTGCTCCGCAGTTCGGACAGTCTTTATCAGGCAGGTCAAAACCGGAGCCAACTGAACCGTCATTGAAAAACTCGGATGTCTTGCATTCCGGGCAAACGTAATGAGGAGGCAGCGGATTTACCTCAGTTATTTCGGTCATCGTCGCAACAAAAGAGGAGCCGACTGATCCACGGGAACCAACAAGATAGCCATCATCCAGTGATCTTTTTACAAGCTTATGAGAGATCAGATAGATAACCGCAAACCCATGCCCGATAATACTCTTAAGTTCTTTTTCAAGTCGGGCTTCAACGATCTCAGGCAGCGGATCACCATAGATTTTCCTTGCCATGCCGTAACTCATGCTGCGCATTTCTTCATCTGCGCCTTCAATTTTCGGCGTATACAAATCATCTTTAATCGGCTTAATTTCTTCAATCATATCCGCTATTCTGTTCGTATTCTCTACCACAATTTCCTTCGCTTTGTCTTTGCCAAGGAATGAAAAAGCGTCAAGCATTTCATTAGTAGTCCTGAAGTGAACATCCGGGAGCTGATGGCGATTCAGAGGATTTGCGCCTCCCTGTGAATTAACAAGGATTTTTCGATAGATTTTATCATTTGGATTCAGGTAGTGTACATTGCCGGTCGCGACTACCGGCAGATCGAGTTTATCCCCCAGCTTTACAATATTGCCGATAATCTCTTCCAGCGCTTTTTCATCTCTTACAAGTTCAAGCTCCAAAAGGTGTGCATAGACAGCTTTTGGGTGAACTTCAAGATAATCATAGAATTGCGCTGTATCTTCCACTTCATCTGGAGATTTCTGCATCATGCCTTCAAAAACTTCGCCTTTGTCGCATCCCGATCCAACCAGAATTCCTGCACGATGCTTTTGCAGGACTGACCTCGGAATGCGGGGCACTCTGTAAAAGTATTCAAGATGTGAAATAGATACGAGTTTAAAGATATTTTTCAAGCCTTCTTCTGTTTGTGCAAGCAGGGTGCAATGCGCTGGCCTTGCACGCTGATAGGCATTTCCCTGACCCATATTATCATTGAACTGATCATGATATTCGATTCCTTTTCCATCTGCATGCTTAAGCATTTTAAGCAGCAGATAACCCGTAGCTTCCGCGTCATATATGGCACGATGATGCTGGGTGAGTTCAACGTCGAACTTTTTGGCAAGCGTGTTCAGACGATGATTTTTCATGTCCGGATATAAAAAGCGTGCGAGTTCAAGAGTATCTATTACAGGATTAGGGGCTTTGCCTATACCCATTTTTTTATAGCCTACATTTAGGAACCCCATGTCGAAAGAAGCATTATGGGCTACTAAAATAGCATCTCCTGCCCATTCATGGAACTTCTTCAGAACCTCTTCCACTTCTGGTGCATTCTCCACCAGATCATCGGTGATTCCTGTCAGATTGATCGTTGTTGCCGACAAAGGGTGATGAGGGTTTGCAAAGGATTCAAACCGATCAATGATTTCACCATCATGAATTTTAACCGCGGCAAGCTCAATGATCGTATCATATACAGCTGATAAGCCTGTTGTCTCAACGTCAAATACAACATAGGTATCTTCAGTAAGCTTGCGATGCGCATCATTATAGGCAATCGGCACACCATCATCCACAAGGTTCGCTTCTATTCCGTATAAGATCTTTATATCATTCTTTTTCCCGGCACCATAGGCTTCAGGGAATGATTGAGCAACAGCATGGTCTGTAATGGCAATAGCTTTGTGTCCCCACTTTTTCGCCTGTGAAACCAGTGCACTGACAGATGAAACTGCATCCATTTGGCTCATCGGTGTATGAAGATGAAGTTCAACCCTTTTTTCTTCAGCAGGTGATGTATCCTGTCTTTGAATAGGTTTAATTTCATTGATATCGTTCCCGATCATTACCAGGTCACGTACAAATGTATCGTTTTGTATGCTGCCTCGGACTTTTAGCCACATACCTTTTTGAACATGCTGAAATAAAGCAGCATCCTCTTTGTCCCGCGAGAACATTTTTACAAGAATGGAGCTGGTATAATCAGTAATTTTGAAAGTTAAGAGTGTCCGGCCGCTGCGGAGTTCTCTCGTTTCAGCAGCAAACACATAGCCTTCAACGGCTATTCGGCGCTCTTCATCAACTATATCAATCAATTTGCGGTAATCTGCATCGTCTTTAATGGTAAGACCGATTGTAAGCGGCCCCTGAGGTACTGAAGGATCTGCTGATTCAGCTTCTGCTTCTTTCTTCTGCATCTCGATTGCTGCCTGGAGACCGCGCTCCTGGTCTTCTTTGCGTTTGGCCTCCATGAATTTTTCATATTCTTCATTGGATCCTTCAGAAGATACCTCAGTATCAACTGTTAAGGCCGGAAAGCCAAAAACTTGAAAAACATCCGAAATAATGCCGGCATACTTCTTCTTGATAGACAATCCTTCCAATTCATTTCGGACCTTGATGACAAGTTTGTTTCCCTGAACAGAAGGAACCTGTTCATTCAGAAGCTTAATGAGCGGGGGCGCCATCCCATCCATTTCTTTGATGCAGTTGTGCCAGTATTCAAGAACAAGCTGTTCAGTAAAATCCTGATTTTTCACAGATATGCTGTAGGAAATTTCTGCAATATGGGAAAATGTCTTTTCCAGCTGATCTGTGAAGCGGCTATATACACTGCAAGGTACAATCTTTGGAAAAGCAAAATAAAAATGCCATTTCCGTGACTGCCTTTCGACTATGACCCTTTCGATTTGGGCATCATGAAAGTGCTGCACAAAGGCATCTTCAGTTAGCTGCATCTGCTGGAGCAAGAGCTGAAATCTAGAAGGTTCGCTCATCTTTCTCTCTCCCATCTAATAAACATGGTTTATTTGTTAACTTCTATTATTTATAGTTGTTTTTGCTTAAGAATTCTGTCCGTTGATTTCAGCACGGGGCACTTGCTTTCCGCGGGGAGAGATGAGAGCCTCCTCGTCTTCGCCTGCGGGGTCTCTCACTTCCCTTGCTTCCCGCAGGAGTCAAGTGCCCTCCCCTACAATCAACTGAGTATTAAAATAAGTTTCACCGTTTTAACACAGAGCAAACTCCATCACAATTAAGAAATTAGACAGACGGACTTAATTATAACATATCAAATCAGATATTGATTGAAAAAACGGATTCCATTTTGGAACCCGTTTTTTCGTCTAAATCAAAAGGAACACTGCCCATATTCTTATAGTGCAGACATCATTTCAGCGATTTTATCTGCTAGCTGATCTTTGTGAATTTCATGCATTTCAGCTGTTTTCCTAACTTTCACTTCCACGATGCCTTCTGAAGCTTTTTTGCCAACAGTTATGCGGATTGGCAAACCGATTAGGTCGGAATCTGCAAATTTGACTCCGGGACGCTCCTGACGGTCATCCATTAATACTTCATAGCGATCCCTCTTTAACATAGTATATAATTCCTCAGCAACCGCAGCCTGAGCTTCGTCTTTCATGTTAATAGGAATGAGATGCAAGTCGAATGGAGCCAGTGAGCGCGGCCAGATAAAGCCGTTCTCATCGTTGAACTGTTCAGCAACGGCAGCCATAGTGCGGGAAACTCCAATGCCATAGCAGCCCATAATCATTGGCTGCGTTCTGCCATTTTCATCTAAATAAGTCGCTTCCATCGCCTCACTGTAGCGGGTGCCCAGCTTAAAAATATGTCCAACTTCAATTCCTTTGGCAAATTGAATCGTTCCTTGTCCATCTGGTGAAGGGTCGCCCTCTTGAATGAAACGAAGATCTGCATATCGGGTTACGTTGAAATCACGTTCTGGGTTAGCATTGACATAGTGAATTCCTTCTTCATTTGCACCGCATACACCATGCACAATGGCTTCCACTGCATGATCTGCAATGATATCAATATCGTTCACCCCAATAGGTCCCAATGAACCAACAGCACAGCCGAGAATGTTCTTAGTTTCTTCGGCATCAGCAAGCTCCACGGCAGCGGCTTCAAGCAGATTTTTAAGCTTGATGTCATTTACTTCATGGTCGCCGCGGACAAGTACGAGAACATATTTTTCATCAGCTTTAAAAAGAAGCGTCTTTATGCACTGCTCTTTAGCCACGTTTAGGAAAGTTGAAACTTCTTCAATTGTTTTTTGGTTTTCTGTTGCTGCCTTTTCCAGTTCCTGAGGTTCCTCATTTCTCTTTGAGTATTGCGCAAGGACTGGGGCCATTTCAATATTGGCAGCGTATTCGGAAGCATCTGAGTAAGCGATAGTATCTTCTCCTACTTCCGAAAGAACCATGAACTCATGTGTATCTTTACCGCCCATTGCACCCGAGTCAGCAATGACAGCTCTGAAATTCAGGCCGCAGCGTCTGAACACATTAGAATAAGCTGTAAAAAGTTTATCATACATTTCATCAAGGCTTTCTTGATTTGAGTGAAATGAATAAGCATCCTTCATGATAAACTCACGCCCGCGAAGAAGCCCAAAACGGGGTCGCTTCTCATCTCGGAACTTTGTCTGAATCTGATAAAGAGCCATTGGTAATTTCTTATATGATTTTACGGCATCACGAACCAGGCTGGTAATCACTTCTTCATGAGTGGCACCCAGAGCGAATTCTCGCTCATGGCGATCCTTCATTCTCATCAGTTCAGGTCCGTATGTATACCAGCGCCCGGATTCCTGCCATAGTTCAGCCTGCTGAAGCGCTGGCATCAGAAGCTCGACAGCCCCTGCATTATCCATTTCTTCTCTGATAATCGCTTCAACCTTTTGCAGAACTTTTTTCGCTAAAGGCATATAGCTATAAATTCCGCTTGCATTCTGGCGGATAAAACCAGCCCTAAGCAATAATTGATGGCTTCTGGTTTCGGCATCTGCAGGGACTTCTTTTAATGTAGGAATAAGCGTCATGCTCTGTTTCATTTATTTGCACCTCAATTAAAAATATGTATTGAATCTGCTTTCTCAACAAAAGAAGGGTCTCCCGGTCTTCAGAAAAAGCTAATAGCTTCCTAAAGACCAGACCCTTCTTCTTCATGCAGCTCTGCTAAGTTTTACAGGAAAAATCTCTGAATATCATTCCAAGTGACCACGAGCATTAATAGCATTAAAAGGGCAAATCCAATAAAGTGGACCATCCCCTCTTTATGGCGGTCAATCGGCTTCCCTCTTACAGCTTCAACAGCAAAGAACATTAATCTTCCGCCATCAAGAGCCGGAATTGGAAGCAGGTTCATAATTCCCAGATTTATGCTTAGGATGCCTGCCCATTTCATTAAGTAATAGATGCCTGACTTGGCTACCGTATCTGTTGAAACATAAATACCTACCGGGCCAGATAATGCATCGATTGAAAATTGTCCAGTGACAAGCTTGCCTAGCATGACAAAAATCTCTTTAGTCCAGAAATAGGTTTCCTTAGCTCCATAGGTTATGGCCTTTAAAGGTGATTTCTCCATTGGACTATATACACCAATGATTCCAATCTTTTCGCCTTCAACATCCTGAACCTTCGGAGTAACCGGTATTGTATGTTCCTGGCCGTTTCTTTCCACCAAAAACTCCAATTCTTCACTTGGGTTTTGTCTAATGATTTCTACCACATCTGACCAGCTTGAAATTTCTGCTCCATCAACACTTTGAACCAAATCGCCTTCCTTAAGCCCAGCTTCATAAGCTGCACCATCAGGGGTGAGTTTGCCCAGTGCAGGTTCATTAGTTGGAATCCCCTGCAATAAGGCTATTAGAACAAAAACGATAAAGGCAAGAACAAAATTCATCATAGGGCCTGCGAATATCGCCATTGTTCTCTGGCCCAATGTCTTTGATGCAAATTGACGGTCATATGGGGCAATGAGCGTCTCTGTTCCATCCTCAACCAGCACAGCTGAACGGCTGATTTTAAAAATTTGGATTGACTCTTCCTCTTCACCCTCAACATACCCTTTTATTTCAAGGGCATGCTCAATATCAGCATCTTCAACTTCAACTATTCTTGCATCTGGATATTTATCTTTATTGTTTAAAATAATTTTGCTTACTTCCTCGTTGTCATCAAGAATCAGGCCGATACGGTAGCCAGGTTTTATTTCCACCATCTCGGGATCTTCACCGGCCATGCGCACAAACCCGCCTATTGGCAATAGACGAATGGTATAAACTGTTTCATCTTTTTTAAAGGAAAACACTTTAGGGCCAAATCCAATAGCGAACTCGCGGCAGAGAATTCCTGCTCTTTTTGCAAATATTAAATGTCCCAGTTCATGGAAAAATACCAGTGCCCCGAAAATAACAATAAAGGCTATTACTGTACTCAAGTTTTAACCACCTTTTTTTAGAGGTTGTTCAAATGTACTGTGTGAGTGTATTGAATTTATTACTGCCATTTGAACGCAAGCTTATAGAAGCGAGTTAACATATTTCCTTGTCTCCAAATCTGTTGCCTGGATCTCATCAAGACTTGGATTTGAGATAATGTCATGGCTGCCCAGTGCTCTTTCTATGAAATCTTCTATTTGCAGGAAAGTAATCTTTCCATCTAAGAATGCAGCAACAGCAGCTTCATTTGCTGCATTTAATACAGCTGGCATTGATCCGCCAGCTTTTCCTGCTTCATAGGCAAACTTTAGGCAGCGAAAGCGTTCAAAGTCCATTTCTGCAAAATGGAGCTTGCCAATTTCAGCAAGATTCAGCCGGTTTGCTGTTCGGAGCGGGAGCCTGTCAGGATAAGTTAAAGCATACTGAATAGGTACTCTCATATCCGGGGTGCCTAGCTGTGCGATTACACTGCTGTCATGAAATTCTACCATGGAATGGATAATGCTTTCTTTATGAAGAAGGACGTCAATTTTACTGTAATCCATGGAGAAAAGCCAATGTGCTTCAATTACTTCAAGCCCCTTATTCATCATAGTAGCAGAATCGATGGTGATTTTAGCTCCCATTGACCAATTCGGATGATTAAGCGCCTCTTCAACTGTCACATTTTCTAATTCCTTGCGGGATCGGTCTCTGAAGCTTCCTCCAGAAGCTGTCAAAAGGAGCCTTTCAATATTTTTCTCTTTTTCCCCCTGCAGAGATTGAAAAATTGCTGAATGTTCACTGTCTACAGGAAGAAGCATCACACCGTTTCGCTTTGCTGCTTCCATGACCAGATGGCCGGCAGTCACAAGGGTTTCCTTATTTGCGATGGCGATTGTCTTCTTTTCCTCAATCGCCTGCAATGTGGAATCAAGTCCTACGCTGCCTAAAACTGCATTAACCAGTATTTCAGATTTTGGATAAACAGCTACTTCTATCAAACCTTCATGTCCATATGTAAATGTTATGCCGGGAAACTCAGCTTTAAGAATATCTGCAGAACTTTTTTCTGATAGTGAGACAAGTTCTGGCTGGAAGTCAGAGATAATTTTCCGGGCAAGGTCTATATTTCTGCCTGCAGACATGGCTGCTAGCTTAAATTCCTCTGGGTGTTCCTTAATGATATCAAGGGTCTGTGTCCCAATCGACCCTGTTGCACCCATTAAACTGATATGTTTCATAGTCTCCTCCTATAAGAAAAGCGGAAGCGCCTTGCCCACCCCCTAATATCGGTTTAATACCACTAGGGGACAGGCGCTGGAGCTAGACAGTTATCTATTATTCAAATGTGCACTATTCTTTGGCCATCAGCTTACAGCAAGTGAAAAAAGTGGAGCAATGGCAGGACAAATAATAAGCTGTCAAAGCGGTCCAGAATCCCGCCATGACCAGGCAGAATATTTCCAGAGTCTTTTACATTATAATGACGCTTTAATGCTGATTCCACTAAATCCCCTATTTGCCCGAACACTGACAAGATTGCTGTAATCACTAATAATCCCAGCATGGACTCATCAATATCTGTGAAGAGTATAAATAATGCCGCCACGGCAAGAGCACAGACTACACCACCAATTGACCCTTCCACAGTCTTATTCGGGCTGATTTCAGGCCAAAGCTTTTTCTTCCCCATTGCTTTCCCTATGAAGTAGGCACCTGAATCTGTTGCCCAAATAAGAAATAATGCAAAAAAGAGATATGTCAGACCCTGATCTGCGAAGCGGGTCTCCATAAAATAGTAAAACCCAATGCCAACATATAAAGTAGACATAATCGAAAAAGCCACATCATCAAAATTAAATTTATTTTTTGCTGCAACAGTATACGTTAGGAAAAGAAGTACCCCAAAAAGAGCTACCTCAATTTTTGTATAATTCAAATCATCCAGGATTGACTGAAATTCTTTAGGCAAAAGGAAAATCCACAATAATAGTAAAGAAATAATGCCTGGAATCGAGAATAAACTTAAATTCCTCATTTTCAATAATTCATAAAGTGCAATTGATGCCAGCAAGTATGCCAGGATGATGATTGGCATGCCTCCATATATAATGACTGGCAGGAGGACTGCACCAAATATAATTGCTGTGATAATACGCTGCTTCATTCAATTTTTCAACACCTTTATTGTACTCCCCCAAAACGCCTTTGGCGGCTTTGGAATACTTCGATTGCTTCGAGCATTTGCTCTTCATTAAAATCCGGCCACAATACATCCGTAAACCAGAATTCTGTATAAGCAAGCTGCCAAAGCATAAAATTGCTTAATCTGATTTCACCACTTGTACGAATCAGCAGATCAGGATCCTGCAGTCCGCCCGTCATGAGGTAGGATGAGAATTTTTCTTCATTCAATTCATTTTCATCCATTATACCACTTTTGCAATCATTTAAGACATGCTTGACAGCTTCTAGTATTTCGGCTCTGCTTCCATAATTAAGTGCAAAGTTCAACACCAGGCCCGTGTTATTTTTTGTCTCTTCCATCGCTTTGGAAACTGCATTTCTGGTATGAGCAGGCAAGTGATCAAAATAACCAATCATTCTTACTTGCACATTCTCTTCTACCAGCTCTGGCAGGAAAGTTCCCAGAAATTCCTCAGGCAGTTTCATAAGAAAGTCCACTTCCATTTTTGGCCTTTTCCAATTTTCAGTAGAGAATGCATATAGAGTTAAGGTCTTTACTCCAATATCGCTTGCAAATCTAGTGATTTTTCGGACAACCTTCATTCCCTCATGATGGCCGGCAACTCTTGGAAGAGCTCTTTTTTTTGCCCATCTTCCATTTCCATCCATAATGATGGCCACATGCTCAGGAATTTGCAATTCTTTTATTTTTTCAACTCTCTCTCGGAGATCGGAAGAACTGTTTTGGGACTTCCATAACTTCATTTTATCAAACATAAGTCTGCTCCTTTAAAATAGGTTAATCCTCCGATAAAAGATAAGTGAAACTTCAATCAGCAGGGGCTTTATCCCAGATGATTGATAGCTGATATTCATTCATAGTATCTTTTAGAGATTATTCTAATGGTAAATTATGATATTGCCTCTTTCCGCATGATAATATCATACCAAAAATAAAAAAATATATCTCTAAAAAAGTATGTTACCAGAAACTAAATTCAGGATAGGAATACTGGCTTCTATGCATATTTCAGCGAAGTCAGCGTGCAAATACACAATCTGTTTATGCAGCTCCCAAAGAGTAAAAGAACCCCCTATTGATAGAGGGTTCTCAGTATAGAGTCATTAAACTGCAAGAATTTCTTTCTCTTTTTCTTTTGTTAATTCGTCAATCTTACTGATGTGATCATCAGTAAGTTTTTGAATGTCATCAGAAAAACCGCGAAGGTCATCTTCTGTAATATCTCCATTTTTTTCAAGCTTTTTAAGGTCATCATTGGCATCGCGGCGAACATTGCGGATAGCAACTTTTGCGTCTTCCGATTCTTTTTTGACAACCTTCACGAGCTCTCTGCGGCGTTCTTCAGTAAGCTGAGGAATAGCCAATCTGATAACACTGCCGTCATTAGACGGATTTAAGCCGATATCAGATTTAAGGATGGCTTTTTCAATTTCTCCAAGAATGGATTTGTCATAAGGAGTAACGACTAAAAGGCGCGCTTCTGGAGCAGACACCCCGGCTAGCTGATTTACAGGAGTCGGCGCACCATAGTAATCAACAGTAATGCGATCAAGCAATGAAGCATTTGCTTTACCTGCTCGGATGCTCGCAAGCTCCCTTGTGTAAGCTGAAATTGCTTTGGTCATTCTTTCTTTTGCATCTGCAATAACTTGTTTCGGCATTATTTTTTCCCCCTGACGATTGTTCCGATTGTTTCACCCATTACGGCGCGGTTAATATTGCCTTTTTCCATAATTGAGAACACAATTAATGGAATGTTGTTATCCATGCATAAAGATGAAGCTGTAGAATCCATGACAGCCAATCCTTCTTTCAAAACATCAAGATAGGAAAGCTCATCATATTTTTTAGCATTTTTATCAATGCGAGGGTCAGCTGAATAGACGCCATCCACATTGTTTTTCGCCATAAGAATTACTTCTGCTTCAATTTCCGCAGCTCGCAATGCTGCAGTTGTATCAGTAGAGAAGTAAGGATTTCCGGTTCCTGCAGCAAAGATCACAACCCGCTTTTTCTCAAGATGGCGGATGGCTCTTCTGCGGATGTACGGCTCAGCGACCTGCCTCATCTCTATTGAGGTTTGAACTCTAGTCTCCACACCGAGATTCTCGAGGCTATCCTGCAGCGCCAATGAGTTCATGACAGTAGCAAGCATTCCCATATAGTCGGCATTTGCCCTGTCCATACCCATTTCTTCTCCGATCTTTCCGCGCCAGATGTTTCCGCCGCCGACAACGACAGCAACCTCAACATCTAATGCGGCCAGATCCTTAACTTGTGCAGCAATTGATTTAATCACTGAAGGATTAATTCCGAAACCTTGCTCTCCTGCTAAAGCTTCTCCACTTAATTTCAAGACCACGCGTTTGTATTTAGGGCTGCTCATAAGAACCTCCATATGTAGTATAAAAACTCACCATTGCTTTTTAATTTTATCTCATTCTTGAAAAACAGGGAACACAAAGTGTTCCCTGAATCATAGCTGAATTAATTAATATTTAAAAATTACTTCTTAACTTGGTTCATTACTTCTTCAGCAAAGTTGTCTTCACGCTTTTCAATGCCTTCTCCAACTTCGTAGCGAACGAACTCACGGATTTTTCCGCCTTTAGATTCAACGAATTTGCCTACCTTTTGATCAGGGTTTTTAACAAAAGCCTGGTCGTTTACGCACACATCTTCGAAATATTTGCCAAGGCGTCCTTCAACCATCTTAGCAACGATATTCTCAGGCTTGCCTTCGTTAAGAGCTTGCTGAGTCAATACTTGACGCTCGCGCTCTACCTCATCCTGTGATACTTCATCACGAGATACATATTTAGGGTTTAGGGCAGCAATATGCATTGCAACATCTTTCGCTGCATCTTCGTCAGTTGTTCCTTCAAGAACTGTTAGCACACCAATGCGTCCGCCCATGTGAAGGTAAGCACCGAAAGCATCGCTGTCAGTTTTTGTTTTGATTTCGAAGCGGCGAAGAGAAAGCTTTTCTCCGATTTTAGCAATCGCACTGTTGATGTGAGATTCTAGAGTTGCACCGTTTGCCATTGTCTGGCCAGCAGCTTCTTCAACAGAAGCCGGCTTTACAGAAAGCAAATGTTCTGCGATTTCTTTAACAAGAGTTTGGAACCCTTCGTTCTTAGCAACGAAATCTGTTTCAGAGTTTACTTCAAGGATAACAGCTTCGTTTCCGTCTACTTTAACAGAAGTAAGACCTTCTGCAGCAATACGGTCACCTTTCTTAGCAGCTTTAGCGATTCCTTTTTCACGAAGGAAGTCGATTGCTTTTTCCATATCACCTTCAGTTTCCTGAAGTGCTTTTTTACAGTCCATCATGCCTGCGCCTGTTTTTTCACGAAGTTCTTTAACCATTTGAGCAGTAATTGCCATTATGAGATCCTCCTTAATGAGTTATGTAATAATATCTTTACCATTTAAAGCTGTATAGAAAACTAAACATTGCCTTTTCTTTAAAAAAAGGTGATAAAGGGTGCTCCCTCTTATCACCTTCTTTTAAATCAAGAAAAAAGCACCTTAGAGCAGTAGAGCTCCAGCGCTCCAAGGCGCCTCCGCTTTTCTATTAAGCAGTTGTAACTTCTTCGCCTTGTTTAGCTTCAAGGATAGCATCTGCCATTTTGCCTGTTAACAATTTAACAGCGCGGATAGCATCGTCGTTTGCAGGAATTACAACATCAATTTCATCCGGGTCACAGTTAGTGTCAACGATACCAACGATAGGGATGTTTAATTTATGTGCTTCTGCAACAGCAATGCGCTCTTTGCGCGGGTCAATAATGAATAGAGCATCTGGAAGGCTCTTCATGTCTTTGATTCCGCCTAAGAACTTCTCTAAGCGCTCTTGCTCTTTCTTCAATTGAACAACTTCTTTTTTAGGAAGAACTTCGAAAGTTCCGTCTTCAGACATTCTTTCGATATCCTTTAAACGCGCAATACGCTTTTGGATTGTTTCAAAGTTTGTTAAAGTTCCGCCCAACCAGCGCTGGTTCACATAGAACATACCAGAACGGATTGCTTCTTCTTTAACAGAATCTTGAGCTTGTTTCTTAGTTCCTACGAAAAGGATTGTACCGCCGTTTCCAGCAAGCTCCTTAACGAAGTTATAAGCTTCTTCTACCTTCTTAACAGTCTTTTGAAGGTCGATGATGTAGATGCCGTTACGCTCAGTGAAGATATATTTCTTCATCTTAGGGTTCCAGCGGCGAGTCTGGTGTCCGAAGTGTACACCAGCTTCAAGCAATTGCTTCATTGAAATTACTGACATTTGTGTTTCCTCCTAATGGTTTTTATTTCCTCCGCCCATATCATTTTCAGCCGGCAACTGCATTTGAACAGCACCATCCGGCTAAATCCATAAGCGTGTGTATTAACACCATTTGTTAATATAGCATAAGTGTTTTTCACAATCAAGCTATTCTTGCTGATTTTGACGAAATTTAAGCATTAACTCGATTTCTGTCTTCCCTTTTCCTAATTTTTTTGCAATATCCTCCACATTCAGTCCCTGTTTTTTCATCATAAACACTTGATCTTCTATTGATAAGGTGTTCTCTGCTTTAGCACTCTGACTGCTATCTGATTGCGTTAGAGATTCAGTTTCCTTTAAAGATACTAAACCTTCTGGTTCATTCATCTCTTCCTCTGAAGCCCTTAAATTCTTTTTGTATGCTTTAGATGCCTGGTAGACGGATGTTCTGGCAAATCGCAATGATTTCTCATCAGAATCAGCTGTATTTTCAGCATTTTTTCTTTCCGTATTTAGCCGGATACTTTTTTCTTTTTCAGATGATTGATTTTTAGCATTTATCTGCGAAAATTTGTTAATAAAGTCATCGTTTTCTTCCTTCATTTGAATAAGGTAAGAAGATATGACGTCTTCCATTTCAACAAGCACTTTTTCCTGGTTTTTCTCTGCTTCCATTAACTTATTCTGACGCAGAAACAGCAAAATAATGGCTAAAAACGCTACAATATTCAGCAGCAGGCTAATAGCTAATAGAAAAGCTGTCATGATATCCCTCTATCCGCTGTAGTCAATAACCTTCCCTTTGTACGGATGGTTCTGTTTGTCATTGCTTTCTTTTTTCTGATTTTCTTTCCGATCATGTCCACCGGCCTCTTTTTGGCTTTCGCTGTCATCATTGCCAAGGTTGACATTTTGTTTTTGCTCATGTTTGATCACGGTCTTCCGCTGCTTCTCAGCATTTTCCCGTGTACTCTCGGCAGCAAACCCGCTGATTGTCTGTCCCCTCTGCTGAAGCTGTTCCTGGATTTTACCTGCGTCAAACGTTCTCGGCAATGCTATCTGCAGTTCTATTGATTTTAAACTCATCCCGGATCACTTCCTTAATAAAGGATCGTCTCTCCCTGCTTCTAAAGGATTACTTCTTATTTCTCCCTTTGAAAAATGGAACTTTAAAGATTTGACTGTCTGGCGAATCACTTTTGAATATTTTCCAAAATGCATAGAAGTGTTTGGATAGACTTTCCCATAAATAACGATCGAAGCTTTCATTTTCTCATCTTTTTCTTTTTCCAGTTCGGAAAGCTCTTCATTTATTTTGGTCAATTTAACCTGCAAATGAGCTTTTGTGGCCCTTTGTTTAAGAATAATGATTCTTTGTTCTTCCGACAGCTTTCCTGTAAGTCTTGCCATTTCTGTCAGTCTTTCATCAATACTATCCAGTTTTTTGATTGTTTCCTGCAGTTTGGCTGATTGGTTTAGGAGATCTTTTTCGGCCTTATCCAAATTGGAGACCATACCTGCAAAAAGCTCCGTTTTAGTAAATAGGTGATTGCCCAGCTCTTTAATCTCTATATCAGAGCCGGATAGAAGCTTACCTCCGATGACCAATGCGCCGCTTGACCTGATCGCTCCGCCAGCATGAACATAACTGTGGAGGATTGATTTTGCTATAATTACGTCCTGTTCAGCCTTCACTTTTGCCTGATTTAGATAAGCTGCCTGAACAGAGCCTCCCGATATAACCGAACCCTTATGACTGCCGGAGATTCCGCCAGAAATAAGGACATTGCCATCCGCCTGCAGGAAAGACCCTTCCACCAGACCGGTAACAATGATGTCTCCTCCAGATTTAATTTCATAACCGGCAGGAACATTCCCGCGTATCATAACATTCCCCACAAAATTTATATTCCCTGTTTTTAAGTCAAGGTCGCCGTTCACTTCAAACACCGGATTTACAGAGATGCTTTCTGGTGTAAAACTAACCTGACCGTCCAATAGCGAATAATATTTGCCGCCATTTACTAATACATTCTTTCCTGCTTTGACTCTTAAAGGTTTTCCATTCTTTGCTGGTATGGACTCTCCTAATATATCTTTACCAGGAGCACCCGGGGTAGAAGGAATAACAGATGCAAGGAGCTGTCCTTGTTTAACAGACGGAATATGGAGAACATCTCTAAAATTAAAACCCTTTCTCCTCGTTTGCTGGTTAAAAGTGACTTCATTTAACAGATATGCATCACTGCCATTTTCTGCAGGAACTCCTTTTGCTAATAGAATGGGATATTCTACTGAGAAAGGATCTCTGCAGATTCTCTGGATTACTTCTTCGCTCACACCAAATGTGATTTTTTCGTCAGCAAGCAGTTTGTACAAATCTTCAGGGTGGACGGCTCTATCCAGCTTATTAATATCTGACGGCTGAATCAATGCAGCTAAACGTTGACCATCGACTAAAATTTGAAATTGGTTTTCCATGCTGATTCCTTTCTGTGCAGAAAGAAATGACATTAGATTATATTGCTTTTTCCAGCAGCTGCCTAAGCTTAAAAATTGACTTTGAATGAATTTGAGAAATACGGGAGGTAGATAGGCCCATTACTTCGCCAATTTCTGTCAGTGTTAATTCTTCTTTATAAAATAAACTTAGCACCAGCTGCTCTTTTTCATTTAATTGTAAGATTTTTTCAGCCATTTCTTCCAAAATTTCATTCTTTAATACCTTTTCTTCTGGAATCATTGCTTTTTCATCCTTAATGGAGTAACTGCCATCCTTTTCTTCAGCATCGGGCTGTTCATCAATTGAAAGAATGTTAGCGTAAAAATGTTCGTTCATAACAGAATACACTTCATCTTCCTGCATCTCTGCTTCTTCAGCAATTTCATGCACAGTTGCATTGCGCATCAGCCGCTGCTCCAGCTTCTCAATGGCAGCTTCTATTTTTTTCGCTTTATCCCTCGTACTTCGCGGAAGCCAATCTTCTTTCCTTAATCCATCCAAAATTGCACCGCGAATGCGAAAAGAAGCATATGTATCAAATTTCAAATCTCTTGCAGGATCAAATTTTTCCAGAGCGTCATATAACCCCATTAGCCCCAGGCTTCGAATATCATCTCTTGAAACATTCTTCGGCAGGGTAGCGGATATCCGCTGTACATGATAGCTTACAAGAGGCAAATATTTTTTCACAAGAAAATTTCCCGCTTGAGCATCACGAGAGTCGACCCATTTAGCCCAGTATGTGCTTTCTTCTGTTATCAGGTCTGTCATGGCTATCCTCCTCAAACGTTTCCATTTCTATTTACTATTGTTAGTATATCAAAATGTTTCCTATAAAAATATTAACTACAGTCTTCACCGCTCACTTTTAACTAATCAAGAGGGGACGTGTTCTTCGAAGAAGTTATTGGAGAGATTTATAAATAAGCCGGAGAAAAATCAGCTTTATGGCTGGCGGTGATAATCTTGTAATTTACGGATTTTACTTACAGATTTTTAAAACCGGAATAAAAAAGCTGATTCTCTAAAAACTGCACATACTTTAAAACAGGAGTTTAAATAATCACTTGATCTTTGTTTACAGTCCGAATCATCAATTCGCCTGATTGAGGGTTGAATTCGATTGTTCTGCCGCTGTGGCCCCCAACATCTTCACCTAAAATGGCAATTTTCAAGAATGAAAGTTCCTGTTTTACTGCCTCTACGTTCCTAGGACCAATCCTCATTAAATCACTTCCGGAGGAGTACTTAAACATTTGGGCTCCGCCGGCAATTTTCGCTTTTAATCCTGAAGATCTAGCCCCGCTTTTCGCCAGAAGGCTCACTAAGTCCCTGATTGCAGTATCAGCATACTTAGCTGAATTAAAGCCTGCACCTTTGGCAAGAGAGGAATCAGGCAGCATAATATGTGCAAGCCCGGCAATTTCTGCGCTAAGGTCATAAAGAACCACACCTACACAGGAACCAAGTCCTGATGTCCTGATTAAGCTGGGGGTTTTAACAATATTCATATCTGCAATGCCTACTTTTACAACTTGAAGAAGATTATTCATGATCCGGGACTCCCAAGGCCTTAAAAATGATTTGAAATGATTCAGGGTCAGGAAGCAAAAAAAAGTGGCCATTTACAGCATCCGTATTTTGAACTTCTTCATTTAAAGCTGTATCAATTACGATGGCGTAATCGCTCACCTGTGAGATTTCCAGCAGCCCCGTGCCAATTATTGCTCCCACCATATCAATGCTTAGCATCGGCACAGAGGGAAAAAGTGATAGTTTGGTAAAATCCGATAAAGAAGATAAATAAGAACCTGAGAGAATGTTTCCAAGCTCCTGCAGTGCAGATAGGGCAAGTTCATCATATGGCAATTCATCTGCACGGAAAGGTATGTTTCCAGGCAGTTCTCGAATGAAGATTTCAGCCTGTTCAAGAGGCAGGACAAAAAACATGCTGCCTGGGGCGTCTCCTTCTATCCTCAGAAACACCCCGGCCACTACATTTTCTGCTCCTCCAGCCATATCAATCATTTCATCAAATGAAACAATTTTTACATCTGGTACAGACATATCAATTTTTTTATTGAGAAGCGTTGATAACGCAGTCGCCGCATGCCCTGCTCCAATATTCCCGATTTCTCTAAGAATATCCAATTTCATGCTGCTGATATTCTTGTCTAAAAAATTCATCCTGCTATCCCTTGTCCATCCTGGACTGTCAATTCTTCAGGATTCAGGACTCTTTCCAAATCTATCAGGATAAATAATCGCTTATCGATTTTCGTTACCCCTTTGATAAAATCGGCCTCTTCAGAACCGATTACCTCTGGAGGGGGTTCAATAGATTCAAGGTCCACATCAATGACATCATTTGCAGAATCTACAATCAGCCCAACTTCCATATCATCCAATACCGCGATAATTACTCGTGAATGCTCATTATATTCAGCCTCTTCCAGATTAAATCTGCTTCTGAGACTAATGATTGGCGTCACAACCCCCCGTAAATTGATGACTCCTTTTACAAAACCTGCTGTTCGTGGGACCCGGGTTATATGCTCAACCTTTTCTATTGAACGCACCTGATTAACCGGAATTGCATATTCTTTCTCTTTCAGCTGAAATACAATCAATTTTAAATCTGCGGCTGCCGTCTCAGTCATCCTGTTCACTCCTTTGTAAACGTCAAAATTAAATTATTTAATCAATGCATTACAGTCGACTATCAGTGCGACCTGTCCATCGCCTAAAATTGTTGCACCGGAAATGGCAAACACGCTGGTTAAGTAGTTTCCAAGGGATTTTAAAACCACTTCCTGCTGTCCAATAAAGGAATCTACAACAAGCCCTGCCATCTTTTCCCCTTTTCTGACGATGACAACGGAAATGAATTCTTCTTCAAGATTCTCAGATGGCACCTCAAAAATTTCCTTCAAAGAAAGGAGCGGAACCACTTTTCCTCTGAAATCAATCACCTTTTGATTGTGCGCACTTAAGATGTCTTCCTTTCTGATAATAGCAGTTTCAATAATAGACGATAGAGGGATTGCGTATTTTTCTTTCTCAATCTCAACGAGCATGACTGAAATAATGGATAAAGTTAATGGCAGCTGTATGGAGAAAATCGAACCCTGCCCCACTTTTGAATCTATTGATACTGATCCTCCCAATGACTCGATTGTATTCTTTACAACATCAAGCCCCACACCCCGTCCGGAAACATCTGAGATTTTATCAGCAGTCGAGAAGCCTGAAGCAAAAATCAGTTCATAAGCCTGTTTGTCCGTTAGAGTGGAAGCTGTTTGCTCTGTAATAATGCCGTTTTTCAGTGCTTTCTTTATAACCTTATCTTTGTTTATGCCTGCACCATCGTCTTCTATTTCAATGAACACATGATTGCCGCTGTGATATGCCTTTAATACGACATTTCCTTCTTCGCTCTTTCCATTTTCTTTGCGGACTTCCGGTGTTTCGACCCCATGGTCCAGTGCATTTCGGATTAAATGAACAAGCGGATCGCCAATTTCATCAATAACAGTCCGGTCAAGTTCGGTTTCTGCCCCAACTATTTGGAGATTGATCTTTTTATTTAAATCTCTTGCCAATTGTCTGACCATTCTTGGGAAACGATTAAATACCGTTTCTATTGGGACCATGCGCATATTCAGAATAATATTCTGAAGGTCCCCTGAGATCCTTGACATATGCTCAACCGTTTCATGCAGTTCCTGATTGTTTAATTCCTTAGATATTTGTTCAAGCCGTCCCCTATCAATCACCAGTTCTTCAAACAAATTCATAAGGATATCTAATCTCTCGATATTTACCCTAATCGTTTTATTGCTGACTTGCTTTGCTGCCGGGGCTTTTTTTTCTTCTTTTGGCATATCTGAAGCAGCCTCTTCGGCCACTTCTGCGGCAGGCAGTACAGCTTCTGCCTCTTTAACAGCCTCCTGAGAGCTGTAGTTCCCCATAGATAGCGGCAGCACTTCAATCCTTTCCACTTCCGATACCTTCAAAAGTTTTTGACGGATATCTTCAGGTGTATCTTTAGTAATAATTGTTACGGAAAATTCCTGATCAAATTGCTCTTCTTCAAGCTGCTCAACTGAAGGTGTGGCTTTGATCACTTCCCCGCTCTTCTCAAGAACTTCAAAAACCATGTATACTCTGGCGGCTTTCAGCAGACAATCTGCCCGCAATGCTATTGATATTTCATAGGATTCAAAGCCCTGCTCCTTCGATTGCTGAATAACTGTCAATTCAAAATCATCATATGTACTCTTGATCAGTCCTTGCGGTTCTGCAATTGCTGCTGCCGTTTCGGCTCTCGCTGCAGACTGCGCCGGACTTTCCCCTTTTTCGATCAGCATTAATTTTTCTACAGCTTCGGAAACATCCCTTTTGCCGTCACCGCCTTCTGCAATTGACTGAACCATTGCTTCCAGATCATCAACAGCCAGAAAAACGACATCCAGAATTTCAGCATTCACTTTAATTTTCTGATTTCTGATTGCATCAAGGACATTTTCCATTTGATGGGTTAAATTTGCGAGATCTTCATACCCCATGGTAGCTGACATGCCTTTTAGCGTATGCGCTGATCTGAAGATCTCATTAACTATTTTAATATCTTCAGGATTTTTCTCTAATTCCAGAAGCTGTTCATTGCACGCCTGCAAATGCTCCTTGCTTTCTTCAATAAATACCTCTAAATATTGATTCATCTCCATGTGCCTGCACCCCTCGGCTTTAAACAAATTTCAATATGGATTCTGCTATACGTTCAATATTCTGCACATCATCTGCCAGACCGGACTCAATCACTGCTCTTGGCATTCCAAATACAATCGATGTTTCTTTTGATTCGGCAATAGCCTTTACTTCACCTTTTTTCTTCATTTCCATCAGGCCATTTTTTCCATCTGCACCCATTCCTGTCATGATAACAGCAATTTTTTGAATCCCGCTGATTTCACCTAAGGACTCAAACATCACATCAACTGAAGGCCTGTGTCCGTTCCTTGGCGGTGAATCATCCAGATGAATAACTAGATCCTTGCCTGATCTTGCTGCTGTTAGATGAAAGCCTCCTGGAGCTATGTATGCCGTGCCGTTCAGAAGAATATCCCCTTCCTCGGCTTCCTTTACCGATAAATCTGATAAACCGTTTAATCTGCTGGCCAGCGATTTCGTAAATCCGGCAGGCATATGCTGAACAATCAGTACCGGAGCGTTCAGATTTCCAGGGAGGTCACACAGCACTTTTTGAAGAGCCCGCGGTCCGCCTGTGGAAGTCCCTATGCAAATTAGCTTTCTGGGATTTGAACTCGATATGGAAGCAGAGCGGCTGATCTGCATAGATTGACATAGTTCTATTTTACTATAACTTTGCTGTAGTACGGCAGGTTTTTTTCCAATAGCTGAAAATTTAACCAGCCCTTTTATATTTGCCTTACTCGCCTGCACTATCTTTTCTGTTAATTCAGTTTTTATTTTATGCAGGTCCAATGAAATTGGACCAGATGGTTTCGCAATAAAATCTACTGCACCATATTCCATAGCTGTGAAGGTGTTTTCAGCACCTTCCTTCGTGGTGCTTGAAAGCATCACTACAGGAACGGGCATGGTCTTCATAATAATCTTTAGAGTTTCCAGGCCATTTAGGACCGGCATTTCAACATCCATGGTTACTGCATCAGGATTTAATTCTTTTATCTTCCTTAGACCCTCTTCGCCGTTTCTGGCTGTCCCGACAACTTGAATTCTGTCATCTTCAGAAAGGAAATCCGCAATCAGTTTTCTCATAAAGGCTGAATCATCTACTACAAGCACTTTGACTGTCTTCATGCTGATTCACCCCCTATTAAAAAGAAATTTTTTTAGTTTTAATATAAATTGGGCAGAATGGTGTTCACCAGTATGTCCGATTGGCCTGCCGCCAACTTTCTCAGTCATTTTCCGAATTGCTTTTGAAGCAGCTGAATTCCCTTGATGCAAAATAAAAGGGATTTGCCGTCTAACTGCCTGCTGTATGCTGTGATCATCCGGAATGATTCCTAAGAGGTCAGCCTCCCTCCCTAAAAATCTTGATACGACAGCTGAAATCCTCTTATACGTTTCCTTCCCTTCTCTCTCTCCTTCAGATCGATTAATGACCAAATGAAATGGAATCGTCCCATCCAAAAGGTGTATATGTTTCATTACAGAGTATGCATCAGTGATAGACGTTGGTTCAGGTGTCGTAATAACTGCAATTTCCTGGACTGAGAGTATGAACTTAGCCGATTCCTCTGTAATGCCTGCACCCATATCAAAGATGATATAATCATAGTTTTTGATGAGGTCAGCAAGTTCTTCTGTGAATCTTGAAATTTGCTCATCATCCAGTTTCACAAAATGCGAAAGGCCAGTCCCTCCGCCGATATAGTCAAGTCCAAGAGGACCCTCAGAAATAATATTTTTCAGTGGGATATTCTTTTCTAAAAAGTCAGCAATTGAATAGTTAGCAGACCTTCCCATTAGTATTTCAAGATTCCCCATACCAATATCCAAATCGAATAACAATACCCTGTCGCCAGTTTTGCATAGGGAAATGGAAAAATTCAATGAGAAATTAGATTTCCCTACTCCACCTTTTCCGCTTACAACTGCTATTGTTTTAACTTGATGATTTCGGCTGTCTTCTTCTTTCAGCCTGGCTCTTAGCCTTTCTGCCTGATCGTTCATTTTTTATTCCCCATTAGTTGTTTTACAATAGCCTCTGGCCCTGCCATCAGGATATCATCAGGAACATCCTGTCCATTTGTAATATATGCTGCACCTTTTTTGTATTTATGAATTATGTTGTACATGGAACCATAAGTTGACGTTTCATCTGCCTTTGTAAAGATCAGCTTATCAATGTCTATAATTGAAAACTGATTATAGATCTCTTCCATATCCTTTTGTTTCGAGGTAAGTGAAAGCACTAAAAAGGTTTCCATTTCATTTTCGAAATCAATGACATTCTTTAAATCTTCTACATACTGTTTGTTTCTGAAATTCCGCCCTGCTGTATCAATTAAAACCACGTCATATTCCTTCAGTTTATCGGCTGCCTGTCTGAAATCTTCTATTGTATAGCAAACTTCCAAGGGTATATTCAGGATACTTGCATAGGTTTTTAACTGATCGATCGCAGCTATCCTGTAAGTGTCGGCTGTGATAAATGCAGCCTTTTTTCTATGCTTAATAACACATTCTGCTGCCATTTTCGCCAAAGTAGTTGTTTTTCCAACACCTGTTGGGCCGGCTACATTGATATATTTTTTGCTGAGAGACATACCGCCAAATGGAATATCCTCAATTTGCTTTATAAGTTCATCGTGCAGCCAGTCCTCTATTTCAGAATCCTTAGCATTCGCACCGCACAGGTACCATTTCTCCAGCAATGCTTGAAGAACATGAACCTGAACGGACTTTTCAATTTCCTGTTCATCAAGAATGAACAGGGCTTTTCTTATCGCTTCGGGGTAAATTGAACCTTCCTGCTGTGCACCGGCAAAAGAGGAAATCATCTCTTTCAGGCTGCTTAGCTCTCTAATCAGCTCATCTGAAGTTTTTAAGCTCGAAATTTGAGCTTCTCCTGCATTCCCCCTGTAATGGTCTGAAGGAGCTGGGACCGCTGCCGGCTTTACTGAGGGCTTTTGCTCTAATTCCTGATTCGAGTCCACCGCGGCCATTACTTCAATAATCCTTTTTTTAAAAAAGCCCAGAACCCCGCCGGTATATACTACTCTTGAATTTAGAATTACAGCATCCTTGCCTAGCTCCGTCCGGATTTGCTTCATCGCATCAGGCATCGATGCTGCCATAAACTTTTTTACCTTCAATTAATATTCACCACCCCGACACTCTGAACTTCCGCATTTGCTTCAAGTTCGTTATAGGAAAGAATCGGTATTTGCGGAAAATACCTTTCTGTTAATTGCCTGACATACATTCTGACTGCTGGAGAACAAAGGACAATTGGCGTCTGCTCAATCAGTGAAAGCTGTTCCACCTGCGAAGCAATTGATTCCAGGATATCCTGCGATACTGTTGGGTCCATGGATAAATAATTGCCATGCTCTGTCTGCTGAACACCTTCTGCAACCAATTTCTCGACTTTCCCTGATAGGGTTACGACTTTTATGGAGTCACCCTGCTGTGAAAACTGGTTAGTAATTTGTCTGGCCAAAGCCTGACGGGCATACTCGGTAAGCAGGTCTGTATCACTTGTAGATTTTGCAAAGTCAGCAAGTGTTTCAAAAATAACCGGCAAATTCCGGATTGAAACGTTTTCCCTTAGTAATTTCGCAAGCACCTTTTGAACTTCGCCCACTGACAATGGATTTGGGGTCACCTCTTCAACAAGGATTGGATAGCTTTCCTTGACATGGTCAATCAGCTGTTTTGTTTCCTGGCGGCCTAATAGCTCATGGGCATTGCTTTTTATTACTTCTGTAATATGAGTAGATACAACAGATGGAGGGTCAACGACTGTATAGCCAAATATTTCTGCCTGCTCTTTCATTTCTTCTGTTATCCATTTTGCCGGCAGACCAAATGAAGGCTCAATCGTATCAATACCTTCGATGCTATCATCTTCAATACCAGGACTCATGGCTAAATAATGATCGAGCAGAAGCTCGCCGCGTGCCATTTCATTTCCTTTTATCTTCAGCCTATATTCATTCGGCTGCAGCTGAATATTATCACGTATCCTTACCACAGGTATGACAAGCCCCAATTCGATCGCCAGCTGCCTTCTGATCATCACAATCCTGTCAAGAAGGTCACCGCCCTGATTTGTATCGGCAAGAGGAATTAGCCCATAGCCAAACTCGAATTCAATTGGATCTACATTTAAAAGGTTAACCACACTTTCAGGACTTTTCATTTCATCGGTTTCAATTTCTTCTTCCATCTCCAGCAATTGTTCCTTATCAGGCTGGGGAGTCTTTGCAATCGTGTAACCTCCGAAAATCATTAAGCCGCCAATCGGCAAAGTCAGCAAGAGCCCTATTGGTGTCAGTAAACCTAAAAGAATAATAGTTCCGCCAGTAACATATAACATTTTCGGATAAGCAAACAGCTGGGAAGTAATATCTTTACCAATATTTCCATCAGATGCTGCCCTTGTAACCACAATACCCGTTGCAGTGGAAATTAACAGTGCCGGGATTTGGCTGACAATTCCGTCACCAACTGTAAGCGTCGAGTATTTCATGGCTGCTTCTCCAAAAGGGAGCCCAAGCTGCATCATCCCGATGACCACACCGAACAGAAGGTTGATTAGAGTTATGATGATCCCAGCAATGGCGTCACCTTTAACAAATTTGCTCGCACCATCCATAGAACCGTAAAAATCAGATTCACGGCTGATTTTTTCGCGGCGTTCCCGGGCTTCATGCTCTGAGATCATACCTGCATTCAAGTCTGCATCGATACTCATTTGTTTACCCGGCATCGCGTCGAGTGTAAAACGCGCAGCTACTTCGGAGACCCTCTCAGATCCCTTCGTAATAACGATAAACTGGATAATGATGAGTATTAAAAATACAACAAGACCGACAATGACGTTTCCTCCGGTTACGAAAGAGCCAAATGTTTCAACGACTTTACCAGCTTCCCCTTCTGATAGAATGGACCTTGTCGTAGAAACATTTAACCCCAGCCTGAATAATGTCATTAACAATATTAACGAAGGAAAAATGGAAAATTCGAGCGCTTCCTTCATATTCATGGATGTCAGCAAAACCATTAGTGCAAGCGCAATATTTATAATGATCAGTACACTTAAAAGCCAAGGGGGAAAAGGGATAATTAGCATGGCTACTATTAGAATTACACTCATCAATACTGATAAGTCTCTTAATTGCATCGAAACTCTCTCCTTACAAAAAGCGGAAACGCCTTGGCAGCCCTTCAACAGCTTCCTAAGACCAGCTATTTCTAATAAATATTAATCTGGTTAAATTTTGTTTTGGATTCTGTACACATAGGCTAAAATTTCTGCGACAGCTTTAAAAAATTCCTCAGGGATGGCCTGCCCTATTTCCGCCTGGCTATATAGAGCCCTGGCAAGAGGCCTGTTTTCAACAGCAATCACATCATTTTCCTTTGCGATTAATTTAATCTTTTGGGCAACAAAGTCAACCCCTTTTGCCACTACGATGGGGGCATCACTTTTGGTTTCATCATAGCTCAGAGCTATGGCAAAATGAGTTGGATTGGTAATGACCACATCCGCTTTAGGGACTTCCTGCATCATCCTTCTCATCGCCATTTCCCTCTGCCTCTGTTTAATCTTGGATTTAATTAATGGATCCCCTTCAATATTTTTGTGCTCATCTTTTATATCCTGTTTTGACATTCGGATGTTCTTTTCAAAATCATATTTTTGATATAGATAATCCAGGACCGATAAAAACAGGAGTGCCGCTGAAGCAATTAAACCCATTTGAACGGTCAGGCTGGCAAGTGTGACCATCGCTGTTCCAACCGATTTTTGAGAAAGAATTAATATTTCATCTATTCTTAACCATAAAACAGCAAACGCAGCGACACCCACAAAAGCAATTTTGAGCATCGACTTCAGCAGTTCCACGATCGCTCTCATGGAAAAAATCCGCTTGAATCCTTTTATTGGATCCATTTTCTCTAATTTAGGCTGTATAGCTTCTGTTGAAAAAAGAGTGCCCACCTGCATAAAGTTTGCAGTAATCCCCGCCAGCATAGCAACCAGCATGATGGGACCTAAAAAAAGCACCAATTCTTTTAAGACATCGAGAAAGATTACCTGTATATTCGCCTCTGTCAGCGGCATCATCATATAATCGTTAAATGAGTGCGTAAAAATATATAAGATGATATTCTTCAAATACGATCCGGCAAACAGCAGAAACAGAAACACAGCAAGAAGGACGATGGCTGTATTTACATCCTGGCTTTTTGCTACTTGCCCTTTTTTTCTGGAATCCTGCCTCTTTTTCGGTGTGGCTTTTTCTGTTTTTTCTCCGGAAAAAAGCTGAAGATCTAAAGAGAGCAATAACTTCATTCTAAGAACCTCCCATAAGTTCCATGAGCCCTCTCATTGTCTGCAGCATCGATTCAAACGCAAGGGAAACAGCATACATTAATACGCTCATAACAATGATTAAAACAATAAAACTAACGCCAATTTTCAAAGGAAGGCCAACGACAAAGACATTTAGCTGCGGAACTGTCCTGGCAACAATCCCTAATGCGACATCAACAAGAAATAGACTGCCAACAACAGGAATGGACATCTGAAAGGCAATAACGAACATCGTATTCAGGGCTTTTATGACATATTCCGCCATATCCTCATCCCCAAAAGAAATCCATGCCTGATCCAGAGGGATAAAATGGTAGCTATAGAACACTCCATCAAGCATTAAATGGTGCCCATTGACAGTTAATAGAAAAAAGAGAGCTATCGTATACAAATACTGTCCCATTAATGGACTTTGTGCGCCTGTTTGAGGATCAATCACATTTGCAATGGCAAAACCCATCTGGAAATCAATGAACCCCCCTGCAATTTGAATCGCAGAAAGAATCAAATACGCTATAAATCCTACCATCAGCCCTACTAATGCTTCTTTAATTATTAAAAGAAAATATGTGCCGTCAATTTCAAGCACTGGCACATCCATTCCCAGGAACATTATCCATGCCAGAAAGAAGCCAAGGCCAATTTTATGTGCGGCCGGTATGGATCTGTATGAAAAAAGGGGCATCATTAAAAAGAAAGATGTCACCCTTACAAAAATAAGTAAAAAGGCAGGAAAAGAAGGCAGAAAATCTAACATAGCATCAGCCAACAAACCTGGTCAAATTAGAGAATATTTCATTGGCATAAGAGAGCATATGGCTAAGCATCCATGGCCCAAAGAAAACAACACCTACAAGGACCGCCACGATCTTAGGAATAAATGCCAGCGTCTGTTCCTGAATTTGAGTTGTAGCCTGAAAGATGCTGACAACCAAGCCGACTACGAGTGCCAGAATAAGCAAGGGACCGCAAATCATAAGTACGGTGATAATCCCTCTTTCTGCAATGGATATAACTGTTTCTGGAGTCATTCTGAATGTTCACCTGCTTAAAAGCTTTGTAAAAGAGATTTAACTACTAAATACCAGCCGTCTACAAGTACAAATAATAATATTTTAAACGGCAAAGAAATCATAACCGGAGGAAGCATCATCATCCCCATAGACATTAATACACTGGCTACAACCATGTCGATAACGAGAAATGGAATAAAAATCATAAAACCAATTTGGAAAGCTGTTTTGATCTCACTTATGGCAAATGCCGGAACAAGACTCGTAAGCGGGATATCTTCAATCGAAGATGGCGCTTCCGCTCCGGAATATTCAAGAAATAAAGCCAAATCTTTCTGTCTTGTGTGGGCACTCATAAACTCTTTAAACGGGATCGAAGCTTTTTCATAAGCTTCTTCCAGATTTATTTCTTCATTAAATAAAGGTGTTAAAGCCTGTTCGTTCACTTCTTGCATCGTCGGTGCCATTATAAAAAATGTCAGGAACAAGGACAAGCCGATTAAAACCTGATTTGGCGGCATTTGCTGAGTAGCCAGCGCCGTTCTGACAAAGGAAAGAACAATGACAATCCTTGTGAAGCACGTCATTAAAATTAGAATACTGGGCGCGAGAGACAGTACCGTCAGCAATAAAAAAAGCTTCACAGATGTAGATACATTTTCAGGAGAACTGCTATTAAAAAACTCCATGAATTCATTCATCTTTCTTCTGGCCCTTTCTTTCTAACTCATCAAACAGTTTCTTTCTGCCCTTTTTGATATCATCCAGCTGAATCCCGAGCAGCGAGCTGAAATTGGGGCTGCCTTGCTTGCTTCCTTCTGTTTGCTGTGTTCTTTTCATCACCTTTGTCACAATATCGCTTGGTCGGATAAGCTGTTCCAATTTGTCATTATGCTCATTGATGATTTGACTGTATTCTTCCGAATCGTCTATTTCTTTTAACAGCTGAATATTTTCTCCTACCCCTACTACAAAAATGCGATTTCCCACTTTTATCAGCTGAACTGACCTGTTCGCACCTAAAGCTGTGCCGCCGAGGTTTTCAACTAACTGCGACCTGTTATATACCTTACTTTTTTTGTTAATGAACTTTAGAAGAGCATACAAAAGTCCAATAGTGAAGCCTGTTGCTAAAATCATCTTTATAAAGTCCCAAAAATCAAGACCAATTTTGCCGCTTTTATCCTGCTGAGTCTGCTCTTCCTCTGTCTTTGAATCATTTGATTCCTTTGTTTCCTGCTTCTCGCATTCCTTAGGATTTTCCATACATTCTTTAACACTATTATTTAATTGCTCTGCCTGGGCCAGCGGCTGCACGCCCAGCAGAACAATTGAAAACAACAGCAGCAAAGAAATCACTTTCTTTACATTCAACACCATTTTGCACCCTCTAAAAAGAATAATCACTAGCCCAATGTTTTGCCGATTGCCTCGAGCACTCTATCAGCCTGGAAAGGTTTTACGATAAAATCCTTGGCGCCAGCCTGAATAGCATCAATGACCATTGCCTGCTGGCCCATAGCAGAACACATAATGACTTTTGCACTCGGATTTAATTTTTTGATTTCTTTTAGAGCTGTAATTCCATCCATTTCCGGCATGGTAATATCCATTGTGACAAGATCAGGCTGAGTTTCCCTATATTTTTCAACAGCTTGTGCACCGTCAGCAGCTTCACCCACTACCTCATAGCCATTCTTGGATAAAATATCTTTTATCATCATTCGCATAAAAGCTGCATCATCAACTATTAAAATTTTATGTGCCATTTTAATAACCCCCGCTTATCATCTTAGTTTTTTTATTCGGTCGCTCTGGCTGATAATATCTGTAACCCTCACACCAAAGTTTTCATCAATGACAACCACTTCACCCTGGGCGATTAATCGGTTATTGACCAGAATGTCAACAGGTTCACCTGCCAGTTTATCCAGTTCAATAATCGATCCTGAAGACAGTTCAAGAATTTCCTTAACGGAACGTTTGGTCCTTCCGAGTTCGACCGTTACCTGAAGCGGTATATCCAAAAGCATATCTAAATTCTTTGTTTCATGCTCCTGCATGTGATATGGTTCAAAGCTCGAAAAGGCTGCCGGCTGTACATTCGGCTGCACTCCATTTGCATAAGAGCCTCCAAAATGCTGTGGACCGGATTGCTGAGCCTGGTTTTGAGCCGGTATATAGCTTTGAGGGTTTGATGCCTGATTCATAACCGGCTGTGAATATGCCGGCGGCTCTCCGGAATAACCTGTCTGAATGTAAGGCTGGTCTAATCCGCCTGTGTGTACTTCAGGTTTCTTATCAAACGAAAGCTGGCTTTCCTGATATTCGGGCTGTCCTTGAACTGCTTGCTTCTCTTCAGAAACTGTGTTATCTGCCGGAAGACCCTGACCCGGATTCAATAATTCATTTACTAGGCTTTTGCCAAATTCCAGAGGAAGCAGCTGCATAATATTCGAGTCGATCAGACTTCCTATTTTTAATCGGAATGAAATCCTTATAAGCATGTCATCAGCAGGAACTCGATCAGCACCTTCCCCCTGCGGCAAATCAAGTATATCAATTGCCGGCGGTGAAATATCAACCTTTTTTCCAAAGATGGTTGACATCGAAGTTGCTGCAGAACCCATCATCTGGTTCATTGCCTCCTGAACCGCGCTTAACTGAATTTCACCCATTAGTTCAGCCGGGTTGGTTCCATCTCCCCCAAGCATCAAGTCAGCAATGATAGCTGCATCCGATTGCTGAATTACAAGCAAGTTGCTTCCGAAGAAACCTTCCGTATAATTCACCTGAATTGCTACATAAGGATGTGGGAATTCTTCAGCTAATTTCTGACGCAAAACAACTGAAACAGCTGGAGTTGTGATATCAACTTTCTGATTCAATAATGTAGACAATGCTGTTGCAGAGCTCCCAAATGAGATATTGCCGATTTCCCCTAACGCATCCTGCTCCATATGGGACAGATAATCTTCGGTTTGAAAAAATGCCTCATTATAACTTTCCGTTTCATCGCTGTCATCAGCTGCTCCCCTTAACAGAGCATCAATTTCATCTTGCGAAAGCATATCATCACTCATCATCCTCATCTCCCCCTTTCACAGTGTCTAAAATTTGCACGGCCATTTTTTTGTTCATTTTCCCAGGCTGTCCGATGAATTTAGGAATATTCCCGATTTTTATTGTTAGCGCCTGGTCAATTCCTTGATTTAACTCAATGACATCACCAATATCAAGAGATAAGAAATCCTGAATGGCTATGTCAGAACTGCCGAGTTCACATATGACTGGAACTTCCGCCTTTTGTATATTTCGTTCTAGCCGGGCAATGACCTCCGGCTCCCTTTCCTTTTTATCCGTCTGCATCCAATAATGTACAGACAGCTTGGGAATAATCGGCTCGAGAACGACGTGAGGTATACATATATTAATCATCCCGCTCGTTTCCCCAATAGTCGTGTTTAATGAAATAACGACGACTGTTTCATTAGGCGAGACCATTTGCAGAAATTGCGGATTCACCTCAAAATCAGCCAAAAGCGGATCAATATCCGCGATTGTACTCCAGGCTTCCCTTAGGTTTTCAAATGCCCTTTCAAATGTAGCAGACATGATTTTTGTTTCAATTTCTGTTAAATTGTCAACTTTATTTATGCTGGTCCCCCTGCCGCCCATCAGCCTGTCCATCATGGCATAGGCGACATTTGGATTCACTTCCATAAGAATTCTTCCATCCAGAGGCGGCACTTCAATTACATTTAGTATTGTCATTTTCGGGATGGACCGGATAAATTCCTCATATGGTATCTGATCCGCAGAAGCAACCGATATCTGCACATAGGTCCTCAGCTGGGCAGAAAAAAAGGTGGTTAAGAGCCTGGCAAAATTCTCATGTATTCTTGTTAAACTGCGAATTTGATCTTTAGAAAATCTTAATGCTCTCTTAAAATCATAAACTTTTACTTTTTTCTCCGTTTGTTCTTTTTTCAGTTCATCTGCATCCATTTCTCCGGTAGAGAGAGCCGAGAGCAGCGCATCAATCTCGCTTTGCGATAAAACCTCACCTGACATGAATCCTCACCTCCATCTATTGCAGTTAGTTATTTGGTTATCACTGGAGGAGAGATTCAGTAATGTACACCTGAACGATCTTTCCTTCTTGCATTAAACCGTTAATCTTGGTTTTCAAATCTTCCTGCAGCTTGATTTGGCCTTCTTTCCCCTGTATATCCTCTGCTTTCATTTCAGACAATTCCTGAATGATGAGGTTTTTCACCTGAAAATCTCTTTTCTGCAATTCCTCTTTAGCTTTTTTGTTTTCAGTCTGGATTTTAAAAGAAATCCTGATATAATCATCACTCGCTAAATTAGCTGTAATTTGCGGGATATCAACAGAGGCTTCCAGTACATCATCAATGGTTGGCTCTTTTGTTTCACCATCACCCGAAAATTTCATCACAATCACCAGGGCAATAGCTCCTACAAGTGTGATCGCTACAAGCATCATCAACATTATAATTAACAGCTTATTGTTCTTCATTTTTATTTCCCTCCGCCAGCTGCTGCCCCAGAAGATTAACAGATTGATAGAATCCTAAAATCGATTGCATGACTACAACTTCAGATTCCTTTACAACATACTTCTTTCCATTAGTGAGCGTTATCGTCGTATCTGGAAAAGATTCCACTGTTTCTATGTACAAAGCATTTAATACAAAAGTTTTGCCGTTCAGGCGAGATACTTTAATCAATGTTTTTTCTCAGGGCTAAAGGTTCTTTGCCCTCAGCCCTGACCCTCCTTTAGATTATCGTTTTAAATTAACAAGCTCCTGCAGAATTTCATCTGATGTTGTAATGATACGGGTATTTGCCTGAAAACCGCGCTGAGCTGTAATCATTTCAGTGAATTCTTCTGAAAGGTCTACGTTGGACATTTCCAGGGTTCCGGAAACGAGAACTCCTGCACCATTTTCTCCTGGGGTTAATGTGACTGCATCACCTGAGTTTACAGTGTCCTTATATAGATTGTCTCCAATTTTTTCAAGACCGCCATTATTATTAAAGCGTGCTATTCCAATTGGTCCGGCAGACTGCAATGCATCGTTCCCGTCTATTAAGAAGTTTATAGTTCCGTCATTCGATATACTTAAGCTTTTAATTACGGTAGCATCCCCCCCATTTAATTGGATAGCTGCCCCATCAGCTCCTTTTACTTTATCTCCTGATGCCGTAACAAGGTTTGCATCATCATCAAGATACAAATTTCCAGCGCGGGTATAATAGGTGTTATTCCCTCGCTGAACCATCAAGTAGCCATCACCTTGAATCCCTATATCCAATACACGGCCAGTGGTTTGCAGACTCCCCTGTGTATCAATTGTATCTATAGATGATAATTGTGAACCAAGACCTACCTGCTTAGGATTAATACCTCCCGAATTTGCTCCGCTTCCTGTTGCACCTGAAATAGTCTGACTCACCATATCTTTAAAATTCACGCGACCTTTTTTATATCCAAATGTATTAACATTCGCAATATTATTCCCAATAACATCCAGCTTCGTCTGAAAGTTTTTCATCCCGCTTATACCTGAATACATTGAACGTAGCATTAATTTTTGCTCCTCTCTTTAATGCTGCTTCTGTCAGTCGGCAGCATAGGCTTCCTTAAAAGGTCCAGCCATTATTTTTATTGATCCAGAATTATAGTTCCATCAATATTAGTGAATATTTGTGTTCGAGCTTCCTTACGATCCATCGCAGTGATTACTGTATTATTCTTAGCACTGACTACAAGTGCTGCGTTGTCGAGCAATACCAAGGATTCTTTAACACCCATATCCCTGGCTTCCTGTACCTTATCTTCAATTTGCTTCCACCGCTCTGCACTTATATGTATACCTCTTTGTTCAAGTCTCTGCTTTGCATGTTTGCTGACAATTAAATTGCCTTCAGTCTGCAGGGCTGTTTGGAGGTGGGCAGAGAATTTATTTTGTGATTGCTTAGAAGTTTGAACAGCATTCCCCTTTGGTGTAATTACCGGCTGGGTGTGGATCGGACGATAAATAAGTTTATCCACCCACTCACTTCCTTTTACTCATTTAGTTGAGAAATATTTGCAGGTTCAAGCTTCGTTCCATCATCCAAAATAAATACAGCTGTATTATTCTTATACTGGATAGAAACTACTTTTCCAGTTCCTTCTTCAATAATTGGTTCCTGGTTTGGTTCACTTGATTCTGTCAATTTATGCCAGGTGACATTTTTGCCTAAAAAGTTATTGTAAGTCATTAGCTGGTTCTGCTCCTGAAAAGCCACTAACTTCTCCATCGTCTTATTCATATTAGTCATCTGCTCCAATGACGAAAAGGTTGCCATCTGTGCAATAAAGTCCTTGTCCTGCATAGGGTTCATTGGATCCTGGTTTTGCAGCTGTGTCATTAGAATTTTTAGAAAGTCATCTTTGCCTAATATATCTGAGCCGGTCTTTCGGGTTTGGCTTTGGTAGTTTGATAGCATTAGGGAAGAATCTATTGTGTTTGCCAATTACTATCACTCCTATGCTTCGGTATTAAGAAGTGCTTCTTCAAACGAGCTGTTAAATTCGCTCTCAGGCTGCATATTATTTTCATCCTTATTTTGCTGCTGCCTCTGTTCCTGCTGCTGGGGATCCCTGTTAAAGGAGCGGTCCTGCTGCGTCATTTGCTGAGAGATTTCAATTCTCTCAATCTGAATGTTTTGTGAACTGAAGGCCTGCTTTAGACCATTAATATGTGAATCAAGAATTTCTTTGGCTGAGCCAGTTGATGTAAGTATCCTGGCAATCATCGCAGAGTCCTTTTGAATAAGCTCTATGCGCAGCGCTCCAAGATGGTCAGGATTCAGCTTGATAAATAACTTTTGTGTTCCTCCCGTTTTGAGAAAGCTGCTCTTGGATAATATGTTTTCAAATTGCTGCATAAGCTGATCTGGACTTACTGTCCTTCCCTGCGGATTCAGCAGAGCCATCTGTTCCGGTTTTGAAAATGATTGAACCTGAACAAAACCCTGCAAAGCAGTTTCCGGTCTATTTATGATTTTAAAGGCTGCCTGACCCAAATTTTCATTAGCAGAGTTATTTTGTTGTTTTGCAGTGTTTAATTCGTTAGCAAGCGGGGTAAAAACTTTTTGTATAATACTGCCTTTATCAACAGAAGTACTGTTTATTAGCCCCTCAACTTTTATTTGGACATGATTTAGAAATTCCTTCACATTCATTTTGCTGCTGAGAAAATCCTTTTTTGCAGACAGAATGTCATACAATTTCAAAGCTTTTAATGCTCCGCTAAAATCTTTTCCCTGCAGGATCATGCCTTCTTTTACATCAAAATTTGAGATTGCTGAAATTAATAATTGGATTTTGTTGCCATCCTCTAAATCTTCCATAGAATATACATCTTCAAGCTTTACACCTGGCAAAACCTGGTCCATAAAACCCTCTAGCATCTGCACTAATTCTTCCTGTGTAAGATTCAGCTGCTCCGAAATGACCTCTATGATGTCAGTGTCTGTTTGAAAGGAAATCTTCTCCAGAAGCTCGCTTCCGTTTTCTAATTCGGTGATCTCACCCACTTTAAGAAACTCCATTAATTCTTTTAACTGTTCGACCTTCTCCGCATCAGCTGCTGCAGGCAAGCTTTCTGCTTGCGGTTTGGCAGTTCCGGTTAAAGCAAAGAAAAGACTCCCAAAACCAGTGCTGCTTGTATCTTGCAGAGATATTTTATCTTCGGATGAATATTGTGCCTGAATAAATCCTAATCTTCCGATCTGCACTTAAATTCACCTCCTCTCAAGACTTTTTGTTAATTATTCGATCCGCTTTTTTCTTTGGCAGCGGTCAGGAGTGCTGTATACCGTGCGGCATCCTCCGGGTTCATCTTCTCCATAATGGCAGCCAGCGTGTCAGAATTAACATTTGATAATATTTTTACAGCTTCCTCATCCTTCATCTCAGTTAAAATCGGTGCTGCTTTTTTAGCGGTAATATTTTCATAGGTTTTTACGATATCTTTAAATGCTCGCTTGTTTTCTTCCTTTATAGCCGTAAGCTCGTTGATTTCTTCTTCGAGCCTCTGTTTTTCGAGCGCTGCTCTTTCTAATTCCAGGTCTTTGCTGTCAAGCTGGCTTTCCATCTGAGATATCCTTGCTTCACGATCTTTAACTTCTGCCTGCAGTCCGATGAGCTCCTCCTCCATCACTTCCTGTGAACGGAATTTCTTGTCATCCAAAACGGAAGCTAAAAAGGGCACCTTTTGGCTATATTCTCTGGCTGTTTCAAAAATGTTGTTTCCTGATAATGTGAAAACCAGCAGGGCTACAGTTATTCCGAAAAGGATCGGAATCAAGAAAGCGAATATAAACCATTGAAACCTGCTTGTTTTGGGTGTCTCTTGTTCTTCTGGCATTCTTTCCATTTAACCACCTAATTTCCCCGATTCATATACAGCTGAATCGAGATATCATCCATTTGCCTTCCTTCTGCTTGCTTTATGCTTTCCAAAAAGCCAGTTAAATCTTTTTCCTGCATTTTTTCATATTTCTTTACTTCAATATTCTTTTCCATTAGTTTTTCCTGCTGAAAATTCATTTGGGTTCGCGCATTGGCGACCATTTTTTGATAATGGTCAATTGTTTTCTCAAGGCTGCTCACAAAATGCTGGTGATGCCTGATTTCCTGAACCGGAAGGCCTTCAGCCAGTCTTGATTGCTGATATTCCTCCAGATCTTCTTTCTTTTTCAGAAGATCGTATAGTTTCTTGGCAGTTTCTTCAAATCGTATGACAGCCTGATTGTATACATCAAACGCCTGATCTTTTTCTCTTTCTTTTATCTTCAAGATTTTATTGAACTTAAATTGATACTGCAATTTTTATTCCCCTTTTCCAGCTAATCCTTTTAATTGGCCAATGCTTTCCAAGATAGAAATTTTTTCATTCGTTTCTTGTTTCAAAAAAGAGATAATCGAAGGATATAATCGAATGGCTTCGTCTATTTCCATCGATGACCCGCGCTTGTATGCTCCAATATTAATTAAATCCTCTGCATTTATATACGTGCTAAGTATTTCCCTTATTTTTTCTGCTGATTTTAAATGGGAGGCATCTGCAATATGGTTCATAACCCGGCTGACACTTTTCAGGACATTAATAGCCGGATATTGCCCTTTGTTCGCTAAAGCCCGATCCAGAACAAAGTGTCCATCCAGTATTCCCCTGACTGTATCAGCGATTGGTTCATTCATGTCGTCACCGTCGACCAATACGGTATAAAATGCAGTTATAGAGCCATATTCGTTTGTTCCTGTTCTTTCAAGCAGCTTAGGAAGAACAGCGAAAACAGAAGGTGTATAACCTTTTGTTGTAGGCGGTTCACCGACTGCGAGGCCGACTTCCCGCTGCGCCATAGCCACCCGGGTTACTGAATCCATCATTAACATGACATTTAAGCCTTTGTCCCTGAAATACTCAGCAATTGCTGTGGCCGTGTATGCCCCTTTAATTCTCATGAGTGCCGGCTGGTCTGACGTAGCTACCACCACGATGGACCTTTTCAACCCTTCCGGGCCAAGATCCCTCTCAATAAACTCCCTAACCTCTCTTCCCCTCTCGCCAATAAGTGCGATCACATTTAAATCCGCATTGGTATTGCGTGCTATCATTCCAAGAAGTGTACTTTTTCCGACACCGCTTCCTGCAAAAATCCCGACCCGCTGCCCGTTTCCTACAGTCAGCAGGCTGTCGATCATTCGTACTCCTACTTCAATAGGCTCAGAGATTGGCGGTCTTTTCAGCGGATTAGGAGGCGTTTGTTCGGTTAGGACTGGTGTTAAACCCTTTGGCAAATTCCCCCCATCGAGAGGCTGTCCCAGTGAGTCTATTGCCTGTCCTATAAGAGCAGGACCAATTTTCACCTCAAGAGGCTTCGAGGTCGTCTCGACAAGGCTGCCTGGCGAAATATCCTGTACAGCAGTATAAGGCATAAGAATCACATTCTCATTTTTAAAACCGACGACTTCCGCCTTGATCCTTCTTGTCC
The DNA here is from genome assembly GCF_004366035.1 of Cytobacillus oceanisediminis. GTDB lineage: Bacteria > Bacillota > Bacilli > Bacillales > Cytobacillaceae > Cytobacillus > Cytobacillus oceanisediminis_C. The sequence continues at coordinate 280,289 of NZ_SOEE01000004.1, read as the reverse complement.
GTCCTTTGCCTATATGAATAATGCATACATCCCCAATTGAACTTTCCGGACCTTGAGACTCAATCATCAAACCGACTACTCTTTTTACTCTGCCAAAACGTTTAAAGCTATCAATTTTATCCACCTCATCGATCAGCTGTTTAAGGTTCAATTGGGTTCACTCTCCAGCATCTCAAAGAGTTTTCTTTTTATTTCTTCAAGCTGGCTGTCAACACTTGCTTCAATACGCCCATTTGCAGATTCAATTATGCAGCTTGTATTGCTTAGTTCCTCATCTGGATAAATATATAAATCTGTCTCTTTTGGAAATACCCGGATTAGTTCATCCTTATGGGAAAGGATCAAATCATAATGCATAGGATGTACATGGAGCTGAATCTCAGTGTATTCCCTCGCTTCCTTTATTGCTCTTTTTACAATAGAAAGGAATTGATCACCATTTTTATCAAGAACTTCTCCAAGAATTCTTTCTGCAACCTTTAACCCCAGATTTAGAATAGTCTGTTCTGATGATTCGATATGCTGCTGATAATCATGTTTGGCTGAGTTTACAACTTCTCTTGCCATATGAATCAGTTCACTGTATTCCCGGAGACCGTTTTTTCTGCCATCATCAGCTCCAGCAGCAAATCCCTCAGAGCGGGCTTCCTCAAGAACTCTTTGTTTTTCCTTGTCTAGCGCTTTGAGCTGCTCCTCAATTTGCCGTGTCATATTTTCTGAATCTATTCTAGCAGTATTGACAATCCGTTCAGCTTCCTCACGGGCACTTTTTAGCATGGCTTGAAGTTCTTCATCTGTTCTAGCCAAGTTTTGCTCCATTGCATCTTCAATGGGGGTTAAATTGCTTTGCAGCAGTCTGATAGAAATGACTTTCTTTTCTTCTTTCGGCACAGCTGAAGAAGATGATTTAATAAGCCTAGACAATAATATCATCCCCTCCGCCGCGAGCGACGATGATCTCTCCTGATTCTTCTAGTCTTCGGATAATGCCGACTATTCTTGATTGGGCTTCCTCAACGTCTCTTAATCTTACAGGACCCATATATTCCATCTCATCCTTAAAGGTTTCAACCATTCTGGATGACATATTTTTAAAGACGATTTCCTTAACTTCATCACTGGACACTTTTAATGAAAGCATGAGGTCCTCACTTTCACAGTCACGGATAACACGCTGTATGGCGCGGCTGTCAAGGGTAACGATGTCCTCAAATACAAACATTCTCTTCTTAATTTCCTCAGCAAGCTCAGGATCCTGAATTTCCAGTGCATCCAGAATAGTCCTTTCTGTCGCCCTGTCAACCCCATTAAGAACATCGACAACCGATTCAATTCCGCCAGTCTGAGTATAATCCTGTGTTACAGTAGAAGACAGCTTTCTCTCGAGAATCTGTTCAACTTCATTGATAATTTCGGGAGATGTGCTATCCATGACGGCAATCCTTTTTGCAATATCCGCCTGCATTTCCTGCGGCAGCTCTGACAGGATCTGCCCTGCCTGCGCTGGATCAAGATAGGACAATATCAATGAGATTGTTTGCGGATGTTCATTTTGAATGAAATTCAGAATTTGTGCAGGATCTGCCTTTCTGGCAAAATCGAATGGCCTTACCTGCAGAGAAGACGTCAGTCTATTAATAATAGCTGAAGCCTGCTCGGTGCCAAGTGCTTTCTCGAGAACTGTTTTTGCGTAACCAATCCCGCCCTGAGTGATATAGTCCTGCGCCAGGGCAATTTGATGGAATTCTTCTAGTATTTCTTCTTTAGCAAACGAATCAACTTTTCTGACCCCGGAGATTTCCAGGGTCAGCTTCTCAATTTCTTCCTCGCTTAAATGTTTATAAACAGAGGATGCAACATCAGGACCAAGTGAAATAAGAAGAATTGCCGCTTTTTGTTTACCTGTTAGTTCTGTTTGCTCTTTTTTTGGCATTTTTCATCCTCCTTAGTCTTCTGCGATCCAAGAGCGAAGCAGTTTTGCAAAGTCTTCAGGCTTTTCCTTCGCCATTTTTTCCAGCTGCTTGCGTCTCACTGTACTTTCTGTTTCATGCTCTTCATTTACATCGGGAAGATTGAATGTCTCTGCAGTTGGTCCTTCTATCTCTTCTTCTTGCTTCTGCCTCTTTCTCGCTTTAACAAAAAGGAAGATTAATAGAGCAATGACTAATAGCAGTACTCCTCCAATTGCATAAATCCACCACGGAATGCTGGTGCTGGTCTCATTTGAAAACTCAACTTTACCATTGAAAGGCTGTACGGAGACGACAATTTTTTCCTGAATTGCCTCATCTGTTAATTCTGCATCAGCTGCAGCATCCTTATTAATGGTTGTGCGAACAACAGTCCCAAGTATCTGGGTAATATCATTAATTCTTTCCTGAGGAAGTGATGCAGGATCATCTGCCGTCGGCGGCTCCACCATTACCTGAATGCCCAGGTCTCTGACTTTATAAGGGCTTTCGACAATCTCCCTGCGGATTTTATTTACTTCATTATTAATAGTCTCTTCTATCCGCTCATAATCCCCGTTTGAATCACCGGTCGCTACATATGAATCTGTCCCAGCTGGTTCATCGTTTCCTCCCAGCGCAGGAGTTCCTCCTGCTCCTTCGCCATTGCCGGTAAAAGTCTCCGTAATTTTTTGAGCACTGATAGCTATACCTTCCATATTTTCTTCATCAACAGGCGTAACCAGGTTTTCTTCCCTGTTTTCCTGGGTAAAGTCAATATCGGCGGTTACAGATACAACAACCTTATCCTGCCCCATTAAAGTGCCCAGCATATTCTGCACCTGGCGCTGTACATCGCGTTCTATTTCTTTTTTAATTTCATGCTGTGCCGCAAAAGTGCTTTCTGGTGAAGAGTTTTGTTTATTTTTTAAGTCAAAATACTCAAAAAACTGATTGGTAATGACGATATTATCAGTGGGAAGATTTGGTATGCTTTTCGCAGCCAGGTGATATAGAGCCTGGATTTGCGATTCTTCAAATTGATAGCCTGGTTTCGTGTTAAGAACAATAGAGGCGGATGCTTCCTCCGGAGAATCATTTACAAAGATTCCTTTCTCCGGAAGATTAATCATTACCTTGGCATCATTTACTCCATCGATCCCTTTCATCAAATTCGCAAGCTCAGTCTGCATTGCTTCCAGCTTAAGGACATTAAATTCGTTTTCAGTCATGCCGATGCCGGCATTCTGGCTGAAAAAAGAATAATCAATGCTTCCGGATTTCGGTATTCCTTCTGCTGCCAGTTCTACTTTCAGAGTATCCACTACCTCTTCAGGAACTTTGATCGTTGTACCGCCATCTGCGATTTCAGATACAACGCCCCTGGTATCGAGACTTTCTTTGATCGTCCCAGTCTCCGAAGGTGTTAAATTGCTATAAAGAGGAACTAGAGTAGTCCTCGTACTTAGGATCGCGGCAGCCGCAATCAGCAATATACATATCGCAGCAGCACCAATCATAACCGTCTTTTGTTTTTTCGTCCTGCTGCTCCAGTATTCTTTCACTTTGCTTATATATCTCTGTAGCGTCTCATTCATTACAATCCTCCGGTTATTCTGTCTAAGCTAATAACCGCCATAACTAGTTTTTAGCTTTAATCATTTTCATTCATGAAAAAATTGAAAAAATCTCACCATTCAGTGGATCCTTTCAATTTTTTATTTTTATTCAAAGGGAACAGCTGTAAAATTAAACTTGCATTCTCATCGCTTCCTGATAAGCTTCAATTACTTTATTTCTGATTTCCAGTGCAGCCTGCATTGTAATGCTCGCTTTCTGTGATGTAATCATCACCTGGTGAAGATCAACATTTTCTCCCTTTGCAAGTTTTTCAGTCATAACATCTGACTGAATCTGGGCATTATTTATTTTTTCAATTGATTGCTTTAAAACGGACGAAAAACTTTGCTGAGCATCGAATGATGTATATGTATGAGTCTTTTGATTTTCAGCAGGCTTTAAAGTATTCACTGGCATAAAAGTTACATTATTCATTTAACGTTCTCCTTATTTGCCGATTTCCAAAGCTTTCATCATCATGCCTTTAGATGCATTAAAAACAGTTACATTGGCTTCATAAGATCTTGTCGCACTAATCAGATCCGTCATTTCTCTTAGAGGGTCCACATTCGGCATTTCAACATATCCATCCTCATTAGCATCGACATGGGTGGGATCATAAACCATTTTAGCTGGCGTCTCCCGATCTTCTACAATTCTTGAAACCTTTACACCGTTTCCTGCAGAGCTTCCGCCTGTTCGGCTCATTGCCATATTTAAAAAAGATGAAAATTGTCCTTCTTCCGGTTCCAATACTACTGATTTCCTTCTGTAGGGGGCCTCTCCATTCACACTTCTGGTAGAGTCCGCATTGGCCATATTAGAAGAAATTACATCCATGCGGAGCCTTTGGGCAGTAAGAGCCGATGCTGTGTTATTCATACTATGAAACATAGACATTACTATTTTCCTCCCCGCAATACATTCTGCAGGCTAGAAAACTTCCCGCTTACTCGTTCAATCACTGCATTATAGTAAATCTGATTTGTAGCCAGTTCCGCCATTTCCTTATCTACATCTACACTGTTGCCATTATGATTGTAAGAAGCATTGCGTTTTGTCACTGCACCTTGCGCCGAAGATGATCCATTCTTAAAGTCGTAATGCCTGAAGTCACTTTTGTTTGCTTCCATTGATCCTTTTAGAGCGCTCTGAAAAGCCTCTTTAAAGCTTGCATCTTTTGCTTTATAGTTTGGAGTGTCCGCATTTGCAATATTTTGAGATATTACCTTTTGCTTAAGCGAAGAGTAATCCAATGCTTTTTCTAAAGTTGATATAGTGCCTGAAAACAGTTTCAATCACAACACCTCATATAAACACAATTTTTATCATGGTAATTATTGTAGAAATTTGGTGATAATGGACAAATTATGTCATCATAAACATTATTGTAATGAATATGAAATAATATGTCTATGAACATAAGGTTAATTTTAATGATTCTTTTGTCCTATTTTCGACAAATCTTTTAAATATGCTGAAAGTTACATTGATTTATTTCTAATAATTACCAATCGCACATACTTCTTTCTCCCATCTAAAATTCATCCACACCCCGCTCGTGATTCTTTTGAACTATCTAATCTAAACAAGGCAAATGCTTATAATGTAAAATAAGCCAAAAATCCTTATAAAAAATGATAAAATTACATAAATTTACCAACGATTTTGTAATCTATTTGTAATAAAAAACCCGTCATTTATAGACGGGTTTTAAAGGACTATATTAGTTAGATTTAAGTTTTTCTAATTCAACCAGAAACTTATCGTTTAGAACTTTGATATAAGTACCTTTCATACCTAACGATCGGGACTCAATAACCCCTGCACTTTCCAGTTTTCTTAGGGCATTTACGATTACAGAGCGCGTAATGCCTACACGATCAGCAATTTTTGATGCTACAAGAAGCCCTTCGTTGCCGTTAAGCTCTTCAAAGATATGCTCGATCGCTTCCAGCTCACTGTATGAAAGAGAACTGATTGCCATTTGTACAACAGCCTTGCTGCGTGCTTCTTCTTCAATTTCTTCAGCTTTTTCACGAAGGATTTCCATACCAACTACAGTAGCACCATATTCAGCAAGAATTAAATCATCATCATGGAACTGCTCCTGTAATCTGGCAAGAATTAAAGTACCCAGACGCTCTCCGCCGCCGATTATTGGAACAATTGTAGTCAAACCATTTGCGAAAAGATCTTTGTTTTCAACTGGGAATGCAGTATATTCACTTTCTACATCCAGATTTGATGAAGTTTCCTGGATGTTAAATAAATTTTTAGTATATTCTTCAGGGAATTGACGATCTGCAAGCATTTGCTTCATGCGCTCATTTTCAATTTGCTGGTTTACAGCAAATCCAAGCAGTTTGCCTCTACGGCTCACCACGAAGATATTTGCTTCGATTACATCGCTTAGTGTTTCTGACATTTCCTTGAAGTTAACCGGTTTTCCGGCCGCTCTTTGGAGCATTGCATTAATTTTTCTTGTTTTTGTTAATAAATCCATTGTATTTCCTCCTATTTGCTATAACCCATAAACATATATTTTGTTAAGATTAAATAACTTATTACTTCTTTAAACATTCGTATAAAATTTAAGATTCATTCCTCGTGTACCCTATGACATGGATCTCTAAACAATGGGTCATAGAATAAACTGGCTTAAATCCTTATTGCGGGAAATGGCTCCCAGTTTCTCCTCGACATACTGAGGGGTAATTGTGATTTTTTCCATTGTGATATCCGGTGCTTCAAATGATAGATCCTCCAACAATTTTTCCATGATGGTATGAAGACGTCTAGCACCGATATTATCTGTATTTTGGTTTACTTCGAAAGCAAATTGAGCAATCCTACGAATAGCATCGTCAGAAAATTCAATTTGTATACCTTCAGTTACCAATAATGCTTCGTATTGTTTTATTAATGCATTATCGGGCTCAACGAGTATTTTGTAGAAATCCTCAACGGTTAGTTTCGTGAGCTCCACACGGATCGGAAAACGTCCCTGTAATTCAGGAATCAGGTCGGAAGGCTTCGCCATGTGGAATGCACCGGCAGCAATAAACAATACATGGTCTGTCTTTACAGAACCGTATTTGGTTACTACTGTTGAACCTTCTACCACCGGCAAGATGTCTCTTTGAACCCCTTCTCTTGAAACATCAGCTGAAGAACCGCCGCTGTTTTTGCTGGCTATTTTATCGATTTCATCAATGAAAATAATTCCTGACTGTTCAGCGCGGAATACAGCCTCCTGACCGACTTCGTCCATATCAATCAGCTTTTGGGCTTCTTCATTTGTTAATATCTTTCTTGCTTCCCGTACAGTCAGTTTCCTTTTTTTCCTTTTCTTCGGCATAAGGCTGCTGAGGGCATCCTGCATATTCATGCCCATCTGCTCCATACCTGAGCCCTGCAGCATGTCAAACATGGAAGGCTGCTGCTCCTCTACTTCAACGGTAATAACTTCATTTTCCAATTCGCCAAGTGCAAGCTTTTCTTTTACAATCTTGCGCTTTTCCTGGAGGTTAAAATCTTCTGTCTGATGCGTATCCTGCTGCTGATCATTACCCCCGCCAAATAGCATTTCGAGAGGATTTTTATAATTAGCTGCCTTTTTGGCACCCGGTACAAGCAATTCAAGGATGCGGAGGTTGGCACTTTCTTCTGCTCTTTCCTTTACACTGGCCATCTTCTCTTCTTTAACCAAACGGACGGATGTTTCCACAAGATCCCTGACCATGGATTCAACATCCCTGCCAACATATCCGACCTCGGTAAATTTGGTTGCCTCCACTTTAACAAATGGGGCACCGACCAATTTAGCCATTCTGCGTGCAATCTCAGTCTTTCCTACTCCAGTCGGACCAATCATCAGTATATTTTTAGGATTTACTTCATCCCGCAATTTTTCTTCAAGCAAGCTGCGGCGATAGCGATTTCTAAGTGCAACAGCGACTGCTTTTTTTGCATCCTTTTGACCGATGATAAATTGATCCAAACGCTCAACAATTTGGCGGGGAGTTAAATTTGTTCCTTTACCCATGCAACAGCACTCCTTTTATTAGAGTTCTTCCACAATGATGTTGTGGTTTGTATATACACATATTTCCGCAGCCATTTCAAGCGAGGCCTTCGCAATTTCTCTTGCTGACAGGTGTTCGCCTGCAAATCTCTTTAAAGACCTTCCAGCTGCAAGGGCATAGTTGCCTCCTGATCCAATAGCCAGAATTCCATCATCCGGCTCAATAACTTCACCTGTACCGGAGATAAGCAGCAGACTATCCGTATTCATAACAATAAGCATTGCTTCGAGCTTGCGTAAAACCTTATCGCTTCTCCACTCTTTTGCAAGCTCCACAGCTGCTCTTTCAAGGTTTCCATTATACTCTTCAAGTTTTGCTTCAAACATTTCGAATAACGTAAATGCATCTGCTACTGAGCCTGCAAATCCAGCCAGCACCTTACCATTAAATAGCTTTCTGACTTTTCTTGCAGTGTGTTTCATCACAACTGCATTTCCAAAGGTAACCTGGCCGTCGCCGGACATTGCACATTCACCATTATGATGAACAGCAAATATTGTTGTAGCATGAAATTCGGACATGAAAGACTCCTCCTTTGGAGCATATTGCCTTTGATTTTTTTCTGCAGACTATTAGGTAATGAATGTCTTTTGCTATGCCCGCGGATGATGGGCCATATAAGTTTTTTTCAAGTATTCATTCGTAACATGTGTATATACCTGGGTTGATGATAGAAATGCGTGTCCAAGTAATTCCTGAACTGTTCTCATATCAGCTCCATTTGCCATTAGATGCGTCGCAAATGTGTGGCGAAGCATATGGGGATGGATTTTGCCTGTTAAGGATGATTTCTCGATAATCTTATCCAGGATAGTCCTGATTCCCCTTGCTGTAAGCGGGCCGCCACGGGCATTCAGAAACAAATTTTCCTGCACGATCCCATTGGCAAGCAATTCTTTACGTCCATGGTTTATGTATGTGTCAAGTGCATCCTGGGCAAAGCTTCCAAAAGGGACATACCGCTCTTTACTGCCCTTGCCGCGGACCAGAACCGTTGAAAGATACATATCCAGGTCTTTTATGCGGATTTGGCTGCACTCGCTGACCCGGATGCCGGTTGCATACAATAGTTCAAGAAGTGCTTTATTTCTTTGCCCTAGAGGAGAACTGGCTTCACAAGCATTGAAAAGCTGCATCATTTCCTCCTCATAGAAAAATTCCGGCAGCTTTTTCTGCGCTTTCGGAATGGAAACAAGTGCAAAAGGATTTTCAGCGACTTCTTCTTCTCTGAGCAAAAATTTAAAAAAGCTCCTTAAGCTTGATATTTTCCTGGCAACTGACTTACGGGACATCTTTTTATCGTAAAGATCGGTTAGATAAATCCTGACATCCTGATATTCGACTTTTGTTAAATCCGCAATTGCTTGTTCAGACATGAACATAAAAAATTCACCAATATCATGCTGGTAATGCTCAATAGTATATTGTGAATAATTTTTCTCAATTTGTAAATATTCAATAAACAACTTTAAAGAAACGTTCACATTTTCAGACATTAAATGTTCACCTCGCAAGGGCTACTAAATAGTATCACAACTCAGCAGCCCAACGCAACATAATTTACAAATTTTTCACAAAGTTCTGAATTGTTCCTAATGCTTTTTCCGCATGCTTTTCATTTCTTTCTTTTTTCCCTCTGATTTTTTCAGGAAGTTCAGGAAACAAACCAAAATTAGCGTTCATAGGCTGGAAACTTTTCGGGTTAGCGGTAGTAATATAACGCGCCATGCTTCCAATCGCAGTCTCATGAGGAAACTCTAAAGGATCTTCTCCTTTAACAAGCCTGGCAGCATTGATTCCTGCCACAAGTCCGCTGGCCGCAGATTCCACATAACCTTCAACCCCTGTCATTTGCCCTGCAAAGAACAAATCATCCCGGTTCTTGAATTGATATGTTGCGCGCAGAACTTTTGGAGAGTTGATAAATGTATTCCGGTGCATAACGCCATACCTTACTATTTCAGCATTTTCGAGACCAGGAATCAAGCGGATTACTTCTTTTTGCGGCCCCCATTTCAAATGTGTCTGGAAGCCTACAATATTATAAAGAGTTCCGGCAGCATCATCCTGTCGAAGCTGAACAACTGCATATGGCCTTTTTCCTGTTTTCGGATCTTCTAAACCTACCGGCTTCATCGGGCCAAAAAGCATTGTTTTCTTTCCCCTGTTTGCCATCACCTCTATTGGCATGCAGCCCTCGAAAAAGATTTCCTTTTCAAATTCCTTTAATGGAACTGTTTCTGCGGAGGTAAGAGCCTCATAAAAACGGTCAAATTCTTCTTCTGTCATTGGGCAATTCAAATATGCCGCTTCTCCCTTATCATACCGTGATTTCAAATAAACTTTATTCATATCGATTGAGTCTTTTTCTAGAATTGGAGCAGCCGCATCGTAAAAATATAAATAATCTTCTCCGGACAGCTCTTTTAATTTTCCGGATAGGGCTTCACTTGTCAACGGTCCTGTAGCGATTACAGTTGGCCCTTCCGGAATATCTGTCACTTCTTCATTTATTACCGTTACATTCGGATGGTTTTTGACTTGTTCCGTTACACGAGCCGCAAAATCATGCCGGTCAACTGCCAATGCTCCCCCAGCAGGAACGGCACTGCTGTCAGCTGAATGGATGATAACAGAATTCAGCTTCCGCATTTCTTCTTTTAATACACCGACAGCATTCGTTAAAGTATTTGCACGCAGAGAGTTGCTGCAGACAAGTTCGGCAAATTTATCTGTGTGATGGGCAGGAGTCTGCCTTACTGGCCTCATTTCGTAGAGCTTTACTCTTATTCCCCTGCTGGCCAGCTGCCATGCAGCCTCACTGCCTGCTAATCCCGCTCCTATTACATTTACTGCTGTATCTTTCATAAAATGAACCTCCATATATACTTATGATGACGATGTCATGATTAATTTAGATTTTTTAAAAACAGTCCCTCTTACTTTACCCTGTTCTTATTCATTCTGCCATTTTACAATACGTTTTAAAAATAAAAAAGTTTCATGAACGATTTGAAGCTGATATTCTTTGAAACAAACGAAGGAAACCTTGCTGGAAGTATTCTGGATGCACATCCCTCAATAGAAAAGAGTGAGCATTTAAGCCCACCCTTAACTTTGCTTTTCTTCCTTATAGTCGCATTCAACACACTGAACCTGGACACCTTTTTTGAGTTTTTTCTCAACTAGAAGGTTATCGCATTTAGGACAGCTTCTTGGCAGCGGTTTATCCCATGAAATAAAGTCACATTCAGGAAATCTGTCACAGCCGTAGAAGATCCGGCGTTTTTTGCTTTTTCTTTCTATTATATTTCCTTCTTTGCACTTCGGACACTTCACACCAATATCCTTTACAATCGGTTTGGTATTGCGGCAGTCAGGGAAATTGCTGCATGCCATGAATTTTCCATAGCGCCCCATCTTGAACACCATTGGATTTCCGCATTGCTCACAATCTTCACCTGCAGGTTCATCCTTAATTTCTACTTCCTGCATTTCTTTTTCCGCTATCTCAAGATTCTTTTCAAAATCTTTATAGAATTCATCAATGATCTGTACCCAATTGACCTTGCCTTCTTCAACATAGTCCAGGTCTTTTTCCATCTTTGCTGTAAACTCGATATCAAGGATTTCAGGGAAGAATTCCATGATTAGTTCAAGAACAATTTCCCCCAGTTCAGTCGGAATAAAACGTTTGTTGTCTAGAGCAACATAACCCCGTTTTTGAATTGTGTCAAGAGTCGGAGCAAAAGTGGATGGCCGTCCAATCCCCTGTTCTTCAAGTGTTTTTACGAGCCTCGCCTCAGTATACCTTGGAGGGGGCTGAGTGAAGTGCTGTTTGGGTTCGATGTCTTTTTTAAGGACTTCATCCCCTTCCTTCAGGTCTGGGAGCATATTATCTTTTTCCTCTGACTGATCATCTGTGCCTTCAACATAGACTTTCATAAATCCAGGGAACTTCACTTTTGACCCTGTTGCCCTGAAGATCACTTCACCATTCTTTAAATCCACACTCATTGTATCCATAACAGCTGGTGCCATTTGGCTTGCAACAAAGCGTTCCCAAATGAGCCTGTATAATCGAAGCTGATCACGCGACAAGAATTCTTTTAAACTTGCAGGCGACCTTAATGTGCTTGTCGGGCGGATGGCCTCATGGGCATCCTGGGCGTTGCTGTTTTTCTTTTCTTTTTTCTTTTCACCCTGCAGGAATTCTTTCCCGTAGGAGTTTTGAATATAATCTGCTGCTTCATTTTGCGCAATTTCAGAAATGCGTGTTGAATCAGTTCTCATATAAGTAATTAAACCAACAGTTCCTTCTTTGCCTAGATCAATTCCCTCATAAAGCTGCTGTGCAAGCATCATGGTTTTCTTGGCACGGAAATTTAATTTCCTTGCAGCTTCCTGCTGAAGTGATGACGTAGTAAAAGGGGCGGCAGGATTCCGCTTTCTTTCCTTCTTGGTAACCGACGCCACCTTAAATTTATTGCCCTTCATTTTACTTAATATATTTTGAACATCGCTTTCAGACTTCAATTCCACTTTTTCATTTTCCAGCCCGTAAAAAGCTGCATCGAAGGCTGTTTTGCCTTTTAGGAACTCACCGTCAATGGACCAGTACTCTTCTGGTATAAAGTCCTTAATTTCCTTTTCACGGTCGATGATCAGACGGACTGCAACAGACTGTACCCTGCCCGCACTTAATCCTTTTTTTACTTTCTTCCATAATAACGGGCTGATATTATAACCGACTAACCGGTCCAGCATCCGTCTTGCCTGCTGGGCATCAACAAGATCCATGTTGATTGGCCTTGGATGCTTAAAGGATTCTTTAATGGCGTCTTTCGTAATTTCATTAAAAACAACACGGCAGTCTGAAGTAACATCCATGTCCAGGCTATGTGCCAGATGCCAGGCAATTGCTTCCCCTTCTCTGTCGGGGTCAGCCGCGAGGTAAATTTTCTTGGCTTTTTTGGCCGCTGACTTAAGTTCCTTTAAAACCGGGCCCTTTCCACGAATGGTTATGTATTTTGGTTCAAAATTATTTTCCACATCTATGCCCATTTGGCTTTTAGGAAGATCCCTGACATGTCCCATGGAAGCTTTCACTTTATATTTTTTTCCTAAATAACGCTCAATCGTTTTTGCCTTTGCAGGTGACTCAACGATTACAAGAAACTCTGACATCAATAGTCCTCCTTGAGAGGGATTTTTAAACATTCAGGCAAAATCAATCTTGAAATGCGGGATTTTTTATACTGCTAAACTTGCCTGCTTACATTTATCAATAACGTATATTAAATAGCCTCAATTGAATATTTACATTTTGTGGAGCGGCTTAAATGTCTCTTTTAGCATAATTGAAGTATTATAATTTATTCTTTGTCAGCTTGCTGGTATCATCAGCTTTACTGCTTTCGTATTGAAATATTCATTATTATTCTACATTCTATTCAAGTTTGTCAAACTTAAGCGGAATATTTCCGCAACCGTTTCCAAGAAAAAACACAAAAATGAATAAAGAAGCAGACTGTTTCTTTCCATAATACCTGTTGCAAAATGTATAACAGTTTTAATAGAATTTCAACCTTTTTGTAAAAAATCCTTTAAATTAACATATTTAAAATGAGCCGATGTAAGAAAAAGGATCACTAAATCAAAGCAAGGCTCCTATTTCATTATCCTGATTAGTAAAGGAATTCTTCTAAGATCTCCTCAGCTGATTTTACCAATTTAGCACCTTGCTGTATTAATTCATTGGTTCCCCCAGAAAACGGGCTAAATATATTTCCGGGAACGGCAAAGACATCTCTTCCTTCTTGAACCGCATAATTTGCTGTAATAAGGGAGCCGCTTTTGCTTTTTGCCTGGATTATCAGTGTGCCTCTGCTAATGCCGCTGATGATCCGGTTTCTCATTGGAAACTGCCATCTTGAGGGTCTGGTGTCCGGCGGATATTCAGAAATAACCAGCTGATTTTTCATCATTTCATATGCCAGCTTTTGATTAGCCTGAGGATAAATATGGAACAGTCCTCCGGCTATGACACCAATTGTTCTCCCTTTATTTTTGATTGCTTCCTTATGCGCAATGGCATCAATGCCAGCAGCCAGCCCGCTTACAATAATTACCCCTTTTTCAATAAGCTTGGGAAACATGTATTGAATGGCTTTTTCTCCATACTCTGATGCCTGCCTGGAACCGACAACGGCCAGGTGAGTTCCGCTATTCAGAAGACTGATATCACCTTTCGCATAGATTATCCATGGCGGCTGGTACGTTTCTTTTAATAGACTCGGATATTCCTTATCAAAAATTGTTATGGTTTTAATGCCATTTTGTGAATATTGGCGTATTTGTTCCTGGATTTGATCCGAATGAAGATCTTGGAGTACTGAAAGAGAATCTTGGGAGGTGAATATACGGGGTATTATTCGACTTTGTGTATGATTATACATACATTTTAATTGGGGATCTTTCTTAAGAATATTATAGATCATTTTCCAGCTCATTCCTCTGCAATGATGGAGATGGGTGAGCCTCATATTAAATTCATTCATAGGTGGCCTCCTGTTTTTTTATAAAGCGGGGTACGTGCGGGGATAAACGGATTTGGCAATGCAGAAATAGCCCCTCAAACAGAGGGACTACTCTTAAGTTATTTAAATAAGATTAATGAGTTTTACACTGATCAAAAAGGCCTTTTTCTTTTAAAACCTTTATCAGGGTTTCACCCATTACGGATGGAGTGTCTGCTACTTGAATACCGCATTCATTCATAACACGGATTTTTTCATCAGCCGTTCCTTTGCCTCCTGAAATAATTGCGCCGGCATGGCCCATACGTTTTCCTGGAGGGGCAGTGCGTCCGCCGATGAAGCCTACAACAGGCTTAGTCATGTTTGCTTTAACCCACTCTGCAGCTTCTTCTTCAGCTGTTCCGCCGATTTCACCAATCATGATTACTGCATAAGTTTCTGGATCTTCATTAAATGCTTTTAATACATCAATGAAGTTTGTTCCGTTAACCGGGTCTCCGCCGATTCCAACAGCAGTAGACTGGCCGATTCCGGCCTGTGACAGCTGATGTACCGCTTCATAAGTCAGTGTTCCAGAACGGGAAACAACCCCAACATGACCTTTAGTATGGATATATCCAGGCATAATGCCGATCTTACACTCATCAGGAGTAATAACACCAGGGCAGTTAGGACCTACAAGGCGAGTCTTCTTGCCTTCCATATAACGCTTAACTTTTACCATATCCAATACTGGAATATGCTCAGTGATACAAATGGCAAGATCCAATTCTGCGTCTACCGCCTCAAGAATAGCATCTGCAGCAAATGGAGCTGGAACATAGATAACGGAGGCATTGGCACCTGTAGCCTTAACTGCTTCCTCCACAGTATTGAAGACAGGAACACCTTCTACTTCAGTACCGCCTTTACCAGGAGTTACACCGCCGACAATTTGCGTTCCGTATTCTAGCATTTGCTTAGTATGAAAAAGGGCTGTTGAACCAGTAATCCCTTGAACTATAACTTTTGTATCTTTATTAATAAATACGCTCACGTTAATTCTCCTTTCTTGTCTAAAGAGTGCCATTCTGTACTCAAAGGTCATAAGCAAAAGCTCTTTCAGCCAACACGCCTTTCGGATTCCGCTAATTGCCTTAGACACTGAACGGCCGCTCAATTTTGATTCTTAGCCTACTAAAGAAACGATTTTTTGTGCGCCGTCAGCCATTGATTCAGCCGCAATGATATCGATATCGGATTCAGCAAGGATCTTCTTGCCCAATTCAACATTTGTACCTTCCAGACGTACAACTAAAGGTACAGTCAAGCCTACTTGCTTCGCTGCTTCCACTACGCCAGTGGCAATGACGTCGCATTTCATGATTCCTCCAAAGATATTAACAAAAATACCTTTTACATTTTTATCAGAAAGGATGATTTTGAAAGCTTCAGTAACCTTCTCAGCAGTTGCACCGCCGCCAACATCAAGGAAATTGGCCGGGTCTCCGCCATAGTGTTTGACGATATCCATAGTAGCCATCGCCAATCCTGCACCGTTAACCATGCAGCCGATATTTCCATCAAGGGAAATATAGCTCAGGTCATATTTGGATGCTTCGATTTCCTTTGCATCCTCTTCTTCAAGGTCACGAAGAGCCATGATGTCCTTTTGACGGTAAAGAGCATTTGAATCAAAGTTCAGCTTTGCATCCAGAGCCATTACCTGGCCGTCACCAGTTACAACCAATGGATTGATTTCAGCGATAGAACAATCCTTTTCAATGTAAGCTCTGTATAAGCCCATCATAAATTTAACAGCTTGTCCGACAAGCTTTGATGGGATATTGATATTAAATGCGATTCTGCGCGCCTGGAATGCTGTTAAACCAAGTACAGGATCGATTTCTTCCTTGAAGATCTTTTCAGGCGTCTGTTCAGCTACCTCTTCGATTTCTGTGCCGCCCTCTTCAGAAGCCATTAAAACAACACGTGATGTTGCGCGGTCCAATACTAGGCCAACATAATATTCCTTCTTAATGTCACAGCCCTCTTCAATCAGTAAACGTTTTACTTCCTTGCCTTCCGGGCCTGTTTGATGTGTAACAAGTGTTTTCCCTAGGATTTCACCTGCATATGTACGAACTTCGTCAAGATTTTTGGCAACTTTTACACCGCCAGCTTTACCGCGTCCTCCGGCGTGGATTTGTGCTTTAACCACACATACCTCAGTGCCAAGTTCTTTAGCAGCTTCAACAGCTTCTTCTACTGTAAATGCCACTTTTCCGTTCGGAACTGCCACCCCGTATTGTCTGAGGACTTCTTTACCTTGATACTCATGTATATTCATTTCCCATCCTCCTATCTAACTCTTTCAAAAAAATAGACTGCGCTTTCATTTTATTAAATGAAAAACCCCTTGTCTACCATTTACTCTAAAATATTATATTTCTTTAAAAATTAAAAATATTAAAAAGTGCAGAAACCCTGTCATAATAGATGTTTTGAACATAATTTATCATAAAAATATTTTTTTAAAATAAAAAAAAACTGCCTTTTCGACAGTTTTCTTTTCTATTAGACTCAAGTAAAATCACGCCGTCATCCCTTCGAATTGATTCGCTGAGAATGAACCATATTGGTTTACCAGAATAGATTATTTTTTATTTTCCCTCATCCCGGCTTTCTGATCAGCCCTGTAGATAAAAGCAAACACCTCAGCAACAGCCTGATATAGTTCTTCCGGTATTCCCTCATTGATGTTAAGCTTGCCAAGAAGCTCCATAAGAGCAGGATCTTCCTGAACCGGAATGTCATGTTCCTTGGCCTTCGCAAGGATATTTTCAGCAACCAGACCCTTCCCCTTTGCAGATATCCTTGGTGCTCCCTGACCAACAGGATCATAGGTTAGTGCTACCGCTTCTTTCCTTTGTTTATCATGAACTTTTTTCATATCCTTAGATCTACTCCGCTGAATTGATTTGAATGTACAATCGATGTCATTGTATCTCTTGCCATAAGTGAATCTCCTGCTGATTCTGCCTTTTGGAAGGAAACTGAGGACAGCTTATAATTTAATTTTAATAGATTTTCTTTTAATTCAGCGGCAAATGGAGCAGTTAAATCCTTTATTTCTGTGTGCTCATTAATAACTGAAATTTTAATGATTCTGTTTTGAACTTGGAGATCGACAATGGTTTCATCCAGATGCTCTAAATTCAAATAAAATATAACCCGGCAATGGCTGGGATCTATTTTCCCCTCTTTCGTTTTCCGGCCGCTCCATTGCATTGTCAAATCTGAGGTCTTTCCCCATAAGGAAATAGGCAGCTGAAAGATATATTGCTGCAATGGGCCGGATTCCTGTGAGAGCGCCTGAAAGCCGGTTAATTTATGCAGAAGCCGTTCAGCTGCATCTTTAGCTATGTGCGAAGTTTCTTCATTTATAAAGCCCATTAGAAGCGGTTTAAGGGTATCCAGCTTTTCGGAAGCTCCTTCATCGGAATGTTTTAATAAATTCAGGACGTCATATTCATGAGAAAGCCCCAATGTTCTGATTATTCTCTTCAGCTCACTATGAAAATTCCGCTGTTCATATGTAATGTTAGACTCTGTTTGCAGGCTATTTTTCAGTTCTTCCAGCATTGTCATTTCCTTCAGATTGAGAGCCGCTGCTGTCAAAGGTTTCTCACCGGCCAGTAATCTCCCCGCCTGAACAGCAGCCTGCTTTATCCCCTGAACATCTGACAATAATTGATCCAGATCATCATTTAATGTGTGGGATAGAGCTGATTTGACAATGTCGTTAAGCAAATTCTTTTCTGCAGGAAAAGAAATCTTGCCATTTCGAATATCATTGAATAAGATTTCTAAAGTTTGAGCTAGTCCACTGCTTTCCGATCTTTGTCCAATAAACCCATTTAGCTTTGCAAAGTTCAATATAAATCCCTGCCTGTTTCCGGAATCGTTTGCTTTCAGAATTTCCGTCAGGACATGACTAATCGGTTTATTTTGGATGCTTCCTTCCATAAGCAGCTTTAAAGCCGCATCCTCGGCCGCTTCACCTGGCATAAGCCCCAATACTTTCAAGAGCTGGAACGCAGTGTGTGAACTTGCCTGGTTTTTTGTACTCAGCCATTCAGAAAACAATCTGAATATCGCCTGCCGGCCCAACTTTTCTCTTGAAGTCTTTGTCAGATCCCGAAGCAGCGAATATATTTGCTGCCCATTGGATGATAAACCACTACCCTTTAACTCCTCCTGCAATTCCCCCATAAGGGATGAAAGAGAGTCCCCATCCAAGACTGAGGATAGCGCTGAAAAAACGTCCTTTGAAAAGGGAAGCTGCCTTATAATCAGCTCTTTTACTGTCCGCAGTCCATCTTCAGCTGATCGGCTTTCCTTGATCCATTCAGATGCCATTTTTAGAGTTTCACCTGTAATTGGAAGCTGCTCTTTAAGAAAAAATTGAATAAGCATCTTATTTTCTCTAGATAACTGCATTCCCAGCTGGCTTAAGAGGCTTTCAGCCGGGGCTGCCGAACCTGGTCTGTTTGCAGATTTCATTACCTTTAAGCGCAGCATTCCCTCACCTGGCTCAACTTTAAACCAATATCTGATGTTAGCTGACAAAGGGGTTTCCAGCTGTGCTATCACTTTTTGTGAACCAATTTGCACCTCTGCCGTCTGGTTTGGAAATAGCTTTCCTATTTTACCGCTGACAATCTGCCCAGGTTTAAATGCAGCCGTTTTTAATGCATTGTTCTGGTCATGCCTTATGATTCTTTGGATAATATCAGACGGCTTCATGCCCTCACCTCTTTTCTATTCACTAATAAGATTTTTTATTGGTGCAAAGCTTTTCCGATGATAAGGAGATATTCCATGCAGTGTGAGGGCTTCAAGATGCTCCTTCGTCCCATAGCCCATATTTTTCTCGAATCCATATTGCGGAAACTCTGTACCTATTTCAGCCATCATTCTGTCTCTCGTGACTTTAGCTATGATAGATGCTGCAGCAATCGATATGCTTTTGCCATCTCCCTTAATGATTGCTTCCATTGGGTAAGGAGTTAATAGTTTTACGGCATCTGCAAGCAAGAAGTCCGGTTTTGGGCTCAGCGCTTCAATTGCTGAAAGCATTGCCTTTTTTGTCGCTTCAAATATATTGATGCGGTCGATTTCTTCCGGATCAATGATTCCAACGCTGAATGCTACAGCCTTAGCCTTAATTATCTCAGAAAATTCTTCTCTTTTGCTCTCCGGCACCTTTTTTGAATCATCTAAACCAGGGAGGAAGAAGTCTTCTGGCAAAATAACTGCTGCAGCCACCACTGGTCCTGCAAGCGGCCCCCTGCCTACTTCATCTATTCCGGCAATAAACTGAAAACCCTGGCTCCTGTACCGAACTTCATACTGACTCATTTCTTTATGCTTTTCATATATCTTTTTTTGCTGCAGATTTCGGGAATGCCATCTTTCTAAAAGCTGCTGTACTCCTTTTCTTTCATCATGTCTTATGAAATGAAGAAATGGGTCATCCTCTAACTTAAGTGTTTTGATCTTTTCTTCAATTTGACGAATGGTCAATTTTTCCATATAATACTCCTTTTCAATCTAATGTATGTATCGGCATTTTCGCAAAAAAATAAAGGCCTCCTGTGAACAGAAGGTCTTCATCTAAATTATTCAGCTTCACTCCGAACTCCCATCTCTTCGGGCAGCTCCAAAGTGATTGGTCCCAATTTTTCAGAACGGAATTCTCTGATGACCAGCTCTGTCACCTTATCATAATCAATTTCGCCGCCGCCCATCAGACACCCGCGCAGCCTGCCGATTTTATCAAATACTTCCACAATATCTTCCGGAATTTCATCAAGCTGATATCTCTCATTCAGGCGATCTGGATACCTGAGGCCGAGAAAGCGCAGAGCATACACTGCAACATCCTGAAGATTTAGTATAGTATCTTTTATTGCTCCAGTCAGAGCAAGCTTAAGACCTACTTCCTGATCTTCAAATTTTGGCCATAGGATTCCAGGGGTATCGAGAAGCTCCATCTCTTTCCCTACCTTTATCCATTGCTGGGCTTTTGTAACACCGGGAGTATTTCCTGTCCTGGCTATATTCTTTTTGGCCAGGCGATTGATAAGGGTGGACTTTCCAGCGTTTGGAATACCTACAATCATTGCCCGGATTGCTCTCGGCTTGACACCCTTTGCCTTCATGCGATCGAACTTTTCCTGAAGAATACCCTGAG
This sequence comes from Cytobacillus oceanisediminis, assembly GCF_004366035.1. Taxonomy (GTDB): domain Bacteria; phylum Bacillota; class Bacilli; order Bacillales; family Cytobacillaceae; genus Cytobacillus; species Cytobacillus oceanisediminis_C. The sequence goes on along the minus strand of NZ_SOEE01000004.1, from coordinate 259,855 downwards.
ATGCGGAAACGATTTCCTTCATGCCTTGTCCGGCCTGTGAGTTTATCGCAAGAGCTCTTATACCCTTATCTTCAAAATGTTTGATCCACTTTTTTGTCACTTCTTTATCAGCCATGTCAGCTTTATTCAATAAAACAAGGCGGGGTTTGTGCTGAATAATTTCATCGATCATCGGATTTCGTGATGAATATGGAATCCTTGCATCAACGAGCTCAAAGATGATATCAACCAGTTTTAATTTTTCTGTAACCTGCCTGCGGGCTTTCGCCATATGGCCGGGAAACCACTGGATCGTCACAGCTGGTCACCTCCATCCAATATGTATTTACAAAGCAAAGAATCAATCAACAATTCGAATGTCCTCTATAGGCCAGTATATTACTCCAGCATCACCCAGTACTTCTTCCATTGCAACAGGGCCAATGTGACGGCTGTCCTTGCTGAAGCGGCGGTTGTCACCCATTACAAATAAGTGGCCTTCAGGCACTGTTTCCTGTCCTATCTTTTCTTTTAAAGTAAACGGCTCCGTCAGCGGCCCATCGATTACCTGCTTTTTATATTCATCCAGGTAAGGCTCTTCATAAGCTTTCCCATTTACATAAAGAGTATCATCTTTGTATTCAATCTTATCTCCAGGAAGACCTATTACCCTTTTGATGTAATCTTTGTTTTCCGGTGCATGGAAAACAATGATATCGAAGCGCTCCGGCTCGCCAATCTTATAACTGAACTTATTAACAATCATTCGATCCTGATCATGCAATGTTGGCATCATGGACAAGCCGTCAACCACAATCGGAGCAAATAAAAAATATCTGATGACTGCCGCTAACAGGACTGCGATTACAAGAGCCTTTGTCCATTCCCACAATTCATTTTTATTTTTTGCCATTAAATCCCCCACCATTCTTCTACCCCATTAATTAATCTGCATGGAAAGTGTTGTCTTTTTTATTTTACAAAAATTCTTCTCAATAAACACGATGGGAACCTTATTTATATATTATTTAACATTTATGTAATATTATTTGCATTCGGCTGTCTCATGAAAGAAAAAGGAGCTTGATTTAACAAGCTCCTTCTTTTCTTTATTATCGAATTTCTTTGATACGAGCTTTTTTACCGCGAAGGTTACGCAGGTAGTAAAGTTTCGCACGGCGGACTTTACCGCGGCGGATAACTTCAAGCTTCGCAATCTTAGGTGTGTGTACAGGGAATGTACGCTCAACGCCTACACCGTAAGAAATCTTACGAACTGTGAAAGTTTCGCTGATTCCACCACCACGACGCTTAATCACAACACCTTCGTATACCTGAACACGCTCACGAGTTCCCTCAACAATACTTACGTGTACACGTACAGTATCACCAGGACGGAAAGACGGAAGGTCTGTACGAAGCTGTTCTTTTGTGATTTCTTCAATTAGTTTTTGCATCGTTTTCAACTCCTCTCAGCAGACGCTCTTGCACAACCTATATGTTTGCAGCGGAACATCTTTATCAGACGCAAACTGAACAAGTTCAGCCTAAGTCACAAAAAGTATCATACCATACTTGGACGGCAACTTCAATGTTATTTATCTTCTTTTTTTAAGATCAGAGTAGATCTTTGAACTTCGATAACTGCCCAGCTCCACAAGGAACTCTTCGACAGCATCATCATCGAACGACTAAAAGCGTTAGCTTTTAGGATGGAGCGCCTATTCCCTCGAGATGTCGGGGGTGATTAACGCGATTCCGCTTTTATTTCTTCTAGCCATTTTTGCTGTTCTTTTGTTAACTCTGCATCCTCAAGAAGATCAGGACGCCTTAAATACGTCCTTCTCAAGGATTCTTTGGCTCGCCACTCGTCGACAAGGCGATGATTCCCCGAGATGAGGACATCCGGCACTTTAATACCCCTGAAATCCGCTGGACGGGTGTAATGAGGGTGTTCAAGAAAACCTGTGCTGAAAGAGTCCTTCATGTGCGATTCTTCGTTGCCCAATACACCTGGCAGCAAACGGACAACACTATCGATTACCACCATGGCTCCAAGCTCTCCTCCAGTCAGCACAAAATCACCAATCGAAATTTCATCGGTTACCACATGTTCCCGTATTCTTTCATCATACCCCTCGTAATGTCCGCAAACAAAAATCAGGTGATCCATTTCAGCAAGCTCTTCAGCTTTCTTCTGCGTAAAGCGTTCTCCTTGAGGACACAGGAGAATAACCCTCGGAGACGCCCCGCTTTTACTTTGAAGATCATCTACAGCATCAAATATGGGCTGCGGTTTTAAAACCATTCCCGCCCCTCCGCCATATGGATAATCATCTACTGTTTTGTGCTTATTGTCGGCATATTCCCTAAAGTTGACCACGTTGTATTTCACTGCTTCATTTTCAGCCGCTTTTTTTAGGATGGAATGCCCAAAAACGCCTTCAAACATTTCAGGAAACAGAGTGAGCACATCAATATTCATCATGAAAGCAATCCTTCTATCGCATTAATTTTCACAAGTTTGTCTTCCACATTAACTTCCTTAACAACATCTTCAATATACGGGATCAGTATTTCCTTCCCGCCTTTTGCTTTAATTACCCATACATCATTTGCTCCAGGAGATAGAATTTCCTTGATTTTACCTACTTCCGCTCCATCAAGCGTTTCAACAGTACACCCTATGATTTCATGGTAGTAAAATTCATCTTCTTCAAGATCGCCTAACTGATCTTCTGAAATTTTAAGGATGCCGCCCTTCATTTTTTCAATCTCATTAATATTTTCGTATCCTTCAAAGGTAAGCAAATCGAATGATTTATGGGTACGGTGAGTTTTCACTGTCAGCTCAATTGGATCACCTTTTGTGTCAGGCATGAACAAATAAAGTTTATTTCCCGGCTTATACCTTTCTTCTGCAAAGTCTGTTTTGGAAATGACTCTTGCTTCCCCTTTTATGCCATGGGTGTTCACGATTTTTCCTACGTTGAACCATTTCTGCATGTATTATCACCTCTAGCGTATTTCATCAACAATTCCATCTCTTATGATGATGGTTTTCCCTTTTTCTATGTCTTCCCATCGGGTACCCTTTTGAACCTCAATAATCGCCTGGACTTCTTTTTCTTTTAATTCGCTTCCTAATGGTAGCATATGTAATTGTTCTATTTGAAAATCGAGCAGCTGGACTTTTTCCTGCCTCATTTGAATTTCCTTTTCAAAATGCTTTTTAAGACTGGCCGGATGCAGTTTTTTGGTTTTTTCCTGTTTTTTCAGTTCAAACTTCAGCTGATCACTTTCTTTCTGCAGCTGTTTTTTTTTGGCCATATAGCCTTCCAGCAGTTCTTTCTTGCTGTTCTCTGTAAGCACCTGCTTAACTGTAACCGATTGAATGATGTGCATGTACAGCGCCTCCCAAATTTGATCCGATTAAAAAACTGCTTTACTGACTGCTGTCAAATTCTTAGTTGGCGATGTCTATATTTTAACTTTTCTCGTGAAATGCTGTGTTACTTATATATTCTGCCCGTTGATTTCAGCACGGATCACTTGCTATTCGCGGGAAGTGAGGGTAATGCGGCAGCATTATCGAGGATCAAATGCCCTCCGCTCCAATCAACTCAGCAGATGAAACAGTTTTAACAGAGGACAATAAAGTTCAAACAGCAGGATTTTTTAGATTGTAAAAAAAGGAGGGGAAGCCCCTCCTTTTTTGGTAATACCCTGCTCAGTGCAGGATAATTATTCGATGATCTCTAAAAAGATCTTCTTTTGTTCTGATGAACCTGCTGCATAGACAACGGTCCGTATTGCTTTCGCAACGCGCCCTTGCTTCCCAATTACTTTCCCCATGTCATTCTTGTTGACGGAAAGCTGATAGGTTACGCGCTGATCCTCTTCTTGGACATTCACTTGAACATCTTCCGGAAAATCAACAAGGGGCTTAACAATCGTTTCGATAAGCTCTTTCATCTTATAATGAATTACTTACCGTTTTTAGCGTTATGGAATTTCTCCATAATGCCTTGCTTAGAGAAAAGGTTGCGTACTGTATCAGATGGCTTAGCACCTGTCTGAAGCCATTTAAGAGCCAACTCTTCATTGATTTCAACGATCGCTGGTTGAGCAACCGGGTTGTAAGTTCCTACTGTTTCAATGAAACGTCCGTCACGAGGAGAACGAGAATCAGCTACAACAATACGATAGAAAGGGTTTTTGTGAGCACCCATACGCTTTAAACGAATTTTTACTGCCATTTTAAATAAGCACCTCCGAATAGTTTCACACAAGATAGTATAATATCAGATAGTCAATTAGTTTGTAAAGGTTTTTTTCTTTACATCTTATGAAAAGCTTTGCTGACAGCTTAAAAAGGGTTAAAAGGAAGCTTAAATCCGCCTTTTTTCTTGCCTTTTTGCTGCATGCCAGCCATTTGCTTCATCATCTTTTTCATGTCTTCAAATTGCTTCAGCAGACGGTTAACTTCAGGCACGGTTCTTCCGCTTCCCTTGGCAATCCGTTTGCGGCGGCTTGCATTGATGATTTCAGGATGAATTTTCTCTTCCTTCGTCATCGATTTAATAATCGCTTCAACATGAGTGATTTGCTTCTCGTCGATTTGAATATTATTCAAGCCTTTGATTTTGTTTGCACCAGGCATCATTTTCAGCAGTTCATCAAGCGGTCCCATGCTGCGGACCTGACCAAGCTGATCCAAAAAATCATCGAATGTGAAAGAAGCCGTGCGCATCTTCTGCTCAAGCTCTTTTGCCTTTTCTTCATCCACATTGGCCTGTGCTTTTTCAATTAGGGATAGGACATCTCCCATACCTAATATACGGGACGCCATCCGTTCTGGATGGAACGCTTCAAGCGCATCCAGTTTTTCGCCAAGACCGACGAATTTAATCGGCGTGTTTGTTACGGATCTAATGGATAGAGCCGCACCGCCTCGAGTATCGCCATCCAGCTTCGTCAGGACAACTCCAGTAAGACCCAGCAGATCATTGAAGCTTTGCGCTACATTCACCGCATCTTGACCAGTCATGGCGTCTACAACAAGGAAAATTTCATCTGGATTGGAAAGCTCTTTGATTTGCTTTAGCTCATCCATTAAGGCTTCATCTACATGCAGCCTTCCTGCTGTATCGATCAGAACATAATCATGATGATCCTCTTTTGCCTTTGCGATTGCCTGTTTTGCAATTTCAACAGGGCTGACTTGATCACCAAGGGAGAAGACGGGCATATTAAGTTGTTTGCCAAGTGTTTCGAGCTGTTTAATCGCAGCAGGGCGGTAAATATCTGCAGCAACCAGCATCGGATTGCGGTTATACTTTTTGCGGAGCAGGTTTGCAAGCTTTCCGGTTGTAGTCGTTTTACCGGCACCCTGAAGACCGACCATCATAATGACTGTCGGGGGGCGATTGGAAACAGCAATTTTGCTTTGCTCTCCGCCCATAAGTTCCGTTAATTCTTCTTTAACAACCTTAATGACCTGCTGTCCTGGGGTCAGGCTCTTTAATACTTCCTGTCCGACAGCACGTTCGCTGACTTTTTTGACAAACTCTTTGACCACTTTGAAGTTTACGTCCGCTTCCAAAAGGGCGAGACGGACTTCGCGCATCATTTCTTTTACATCCGCTTCATTGATTTTGCCTTTTCCGCGGATTTTCTGAATTGTATTTTGCAGTCGGTCGGCCAATCCTTCAAATGCCATATATGCCGCCTCCTAATCTAATTTCTCAAGCTCTGCCACTGCTTCTTCCAATGCTTCTCGGGAAGGTGAGCCTTCCTGAAGCATCACTTTTATTTCTGCAATCAGCTTGCTGCGCTCTTGAAATTTATGAAATAATAATAGCTTTTCTTCATACTCTTCAAGCATTGCTTCTGTTCTTTTAATGTTGTCATATACCGCTTGCCGGCTAACATCATATTCCTCGGCAATCTCTCCAAGAGAAAAATCATCCAGGTAGTACAGGGACATATAGCTTCTCTGCTTAGGAGTTAACAACGATTGATAGAAATCATATAGGTAGTTCATCCTCGTTGTTTTTTCGAGCATCCCTATCCCTCCTTGTTAAGTGAAAAGCCTTTACAAAGTAAGTTTACATAGAAGTTCTTAGCATGTCAAGAAAATACCTTTACAGCATTGGCAATTCTTATTTCCGGATGAAAGCTTCAGGAAAAAATTAAGCTGGCACCCAATCTGATTTTACTGATTTTACTGATTTTGCTGATTTTACTGATTTTTCCTATTTTTCCTATTTTTCGCATCCAGCAGCCTTTTCATGCGTTCTTCTCTTTCTTTCAGCGGGGATTCTGCTGCAGGCTTCGGCCGGTTTGGTTTTTTCTTTTCTTTTGTTTTTTCCGTTGTTTCTTTTACAGAAGTTCCCGCTTGAAGTTTACCAGGCATCTGCACGGAAGAAGATTGTTTTTCCCTGTAAGCTTTAAGGTTTTGAATTTTCATAGGCGCCTCAGGCTTTTCCTTTTTATTTCTGTTTTTCTTCAAAATTCTCGCAGTGAGAGCAGCTAAGCCAAAGCGCCTTACAGCGATTTCTGAAAAAAAGATCAGGAATGCGGCGAGAAGCAGCCATTCGCTGATTGGCTGTTTGGTGCTGGCTGGTTTTTTCAGTGGCCGGAAAGCTTCTTCTCCAGTTTCCAGCTCCTTGCCTCCAGTCATTTTTGAGAGTGACTCCAAATGCTCTTTATTTGTTCCCTTTTGCAAATACTCTTCTGAATAGGGAATAGTAAAACCAGTCTGATGAACCTGTATATTCCCATTTTGATCTGTCTGTTTAATATTTAAAAAATACATTCCTGCACTTTCCGGCATTGCCGCCTCATATTTACCTGGAGCAGTGAGTCTAATATTGGTTTCTATCTGTTCGCCCGTTTCCGACACAATGGATGCCTCAATCGGCAAAGACTTGCTTGCTGCAGACTCCAGGCTGAGCACTGTATTGCCATCCTTATTCTCAACAGCAACCCTGTATGGTTCACTTTCATATTGCGGCAGGGTTTTAGTGACAAGCTGATTAATAAATGATGGCCACTTTTCCCAGCGGGCCCAATCTCCTGACCATTTGCCTGAGGAGTCAGATGTAAAGGCAGCTGCCCGCCCCATTCCGTATTGCCATTCAGAAAGTACAGGATCTTCTTTTTCACTTAACAGCGGTACCTGTGCTCGCGGCTTGGCCGTAGCAGCTATATAGGCATTCATTTCTGGAACACCTTTTTCAAAGAGTGAGGACCAGTCAGGGTAGGGCTGAACACTAGGATAGAATGGATTGTCTTCTATATAGGTTCTCGTAGCCATTACGGTTTCGCGTGATAATATGCTTGGAATGACGGAAGAGTCAGTAACATCATAAAAACGCCCTGACCCCATTCCCGCAAGATCTTCAAGCAGCCCCCTGTCAGCATCCTGACCAAGTGCAACAGTTGATAGAGTGATATTCTTTTCTTTCCCGCTTTCGATTAAAAGCTCATAGTCCCCATTTGTGGCAGATTGGCCATCTGTCAGCAAAATAATATGCTTCCTCTGAAGCTGCAATTCTTCAAGCTCACTGTAGGCTTGTTCCAGAGAAGTAAAGATTTCTGTCCCTCCGCCTGGTGTAATAGATCTGATTTTTTCAATTGCCTTCTTTTTATCCTTGAGAGGCTTGGTTTCAAGGATTTCCCATGGCCGGTCATCAAATGCTATGAATCCGAGTGTATCTTCTTCACGCAGCAGTTCCACTGAACGGGCAGCCGCCTCTTTCGCCAATTCAATTTTATTCCCGGCCATGCTTCCAGAGCGGTCCATAACTAATACCAGGCCTAAGGAAGGCATTTCTTTTTTGCCCTTGATATCCATATCTACCGGAAGCAATTTCTCAATCGGAGTTTTAAAATAGCCCCCCAGCCCGAAGCTTTCTTCACCGCCGAACATAATAAAACCGGTGCCGAATTCCTTAACTGCCTTCTCCATCAATGTCATTTGGTGCTCTGAGATAACTGTTGCAGGAACATTATTAAAAATAATCGACTGATATTGCAAATACCCTGAGAGAACGGTTGGAAGCTTCTCTGGAAGAACCGTGTCTGTCTCGAGGCCTGAACCTATTAACAAATTCGCAATATCACCCGCGTCCTCCCCTTGTACGATCAGGACCTTAGGGGTTCCCTTAACATTAACAACCGAGTGGAGTGTATTGTTTTCAGAGAAGGCATCCTGGTCAGCAGCTATCTCTGCTTTATATACCGTTAACCCTGCAGTATCTGCTTTGTGAGTAAAGGTATATACATTTTTCCCTTCATTCACTTGAACGGTTTTCTTTAAAACCTCTTTATGATTTACAGATAATCTGATATCAGCTTCTTTGGCAGTATTACTGGTAACTTCAATTGTAATCGGAGCCTCTTCTCCTAAATAAAGTGATGGGGGCATCTTTAAGTCTGAAATTGATACATCGTCACCTGCTGCTGTTCTTAATATTACATGGTCAATCTCGATATTTCGATTCTTTAGAACTGAGGCTGCCTCCAGGCTTTTGCCTGCTGTTTCATTTCCGTCCGACATCAAGACAATTCTGCCAGAGGAATCCCTCGGAATGAGTGAAGCGGCAAATTGCAGGCCTGCTTCCAGATTCGATTGAGAATCCTCTGCTTTCCCGTTAAATTCGGTAACAGCTTCACGGTTCCTGCCCAAATTCTGTTCAAGCACTACATTTTTGCCAAAGGCTGCCACCGCAAATTGATCCTCACTTTTCCTGTGGCTGGAACTGTTTTCTATCCAGGCTAGTGCTTCCTCATCTGCACCAATGCTTGCAGAGCGGTCTGCCAGATATACGACGGTCTGCCCCTTAACCGGAAGGAGGAACTGTGGGACGGTCAGTGCAAAAATTAACAATGAGAAAATGACCAGTCTTAGACTCGCAATCAAAAATTTCCCATTTTCTTTTCCCCTGTGATTTCGAATATACAAAAAGACCATAATGACAGCAGGAATCAGGAGCAGAAACAGGAAGGGATATTTAACCTCGATGCCCACGGCGAAATACCTCCCATTCGATAGCAATCAGTATAAAAGCAATTAATGCCAGCCAGAACCAGAGGCTTTCGTTGGGCCTTTGTATCATGCTGTTTTTTTCAGAAGATTTTTCATTCAATGTGAAAGATTCTCCTATTCCTGCATTTTTCTCCCTTTCATCCAGAAGGACAGAAAAATAATAAATTTGATTTCCTGATACCGCCTGGTAAGTTCCGGGAATCACAGGAGCTTTAAAGTTTTCTTTGTTTAAATCAAGGGAGTAAAGATTTTCGTCTTTATTATTGAAAATCTCCCAGCCACCATTTCCTGTGCCAATATTTATCCATCTCTCTTCTCCGGCGCTGAAATATCCGAGGAAATCTGATTGCTGGGATAACCAATGGTAAGAGTTATACAAAAAGATTGGAAAACCTGGCAGGAGTGGCCAATCTGTGTCGGATAGATCGAAATTGACAATAATAATTGGCAGACCATTCTGCATTCCCCTCTGAATTAAGGGAATGTCTCCACTTTTTAAAACAGTCTCCCATTCCCCTTCCAATGCAGCGGAAGCGGAACTGATATACACACGCTCAAAGTCTGCATATTCAAATAAAGGATCCTTATCCCCTGAAATTGCCTCTTTAAGTATTGTTTTTTCCTTGCCTGTGTTAAAAAAGATCGTTGGCAGTTCAGGAAGTTCCGATAATGTGCTTCCTTCTGCTACAACCACACCCTTCATTTCAAAACCTTTGAGAGCAGCTGGGTCTGTCTGCAGCAATTCGGCTCCTATGGTTTGAAAACCCTTCACCGCAAACGGATTTACATCCCCCATTGTGTAAACTTTTGGTTTTGGGTCTGTGTAAATAGAGGCTGCGAAATTATCTGCACTGTAGCCGTCATTAATGGAGATGGATGCCTCATAATATGGTTTTTCAGGCAGGTTTTTAATTTGGACGGTTGTTTGTTCATTTGCTTTCAATGATAAATTTTGTTCAAACAAAACTTCATTCTCAAATTGGACGGTAAAACCTGTTTCTATATTTCCGGCAGACTGGTTTTCTATCACCGCAATGGCTGAGATTCCATCACCAGCTGCAGCAGTCCCAAACGATTGGAGCGAGACGTTCCTTGCATCCTCTCCAATATTATGTACAACAGTGTATAAACCAGCCAGATCCTCCATTAAATCATTCTTCACAGCCGAATCTGAAAAAATATGAAGAGCTGTGTCTTTTCCAGAAGATAAGGAACCTGCCAATAAGAGGGCTTTATCCATATTTTCATGTTCATAAGTAAGATTCAGCCCATCAATGGTTCTGCGAATGGCAGTTGGATCATCTTCACGGCTTAATAGGATCTCATTTTTCTCTCCTGCTTTAATCAAGGTTACCTGCTGACCATTAAGCTTGCCGGCAAGTTCAAGCATTTCCTCTTTTGCCATCTCAAAACGGCTCTTTCCTCCGCGTTCAGCCGACATAGAGGCGGATGGGTCTATAATGATGATTAAATGTTCTCCTTTTAAAGAATCTTCAAGCCAAAATGGGCGCACAAGGGCCAGCATCAATAAGATCAGAGCCAATAATTGCAGCCAAAATAATAGATTCTGCTGAAGCTTTTTCAGCCAAGGGGAAGCCTGCCATTCGTTCAGCACCTGCTCCCAGAGCAGATTGGATGAAACGGTCTTTTCCGTGTATTGCTTCCGAAAGAAATAAAATAGGATAACTGCTCCTATGAAAATGGCTAATATAAAATAGATAGGATTTAAAAATTGCATTGTGTCCTCACCTGACCAGCCCCTTCGCAAACAGATCCCTGAAAAGAACGGTCTGAAGATCTCTTGTTTCCGGGGCATAGATATACTGGCCGCCATACCGTTTGCATAAAGTCTCAAGCTGTTCATTATGTTCTTTTAGGCGCTTTTCATATTCAGCTAATACGGAAGGGCTCATGCTGACATTTACTGCAGTCCCTATCTCACTATCAATCAACTTTATATCTCCAGAATATGCAGGAGTCAGTTCTTCATCTGCCTGCACCTGAAATAGCCAGAACTCCTGTTTTAACCCCCTGAGCTTCCTAAAAAGGTTTTCCCATTCCTGGAGAGGCTCAAAGCCATCCGCTATTAATACCGCAAGCTGCTGATGTTTAGAAAGAGTTTCTTTCAGACAGCCCAGAAAGTTTGTGGACAGAGCTGCAGGTTCAATTTTTTGGATTTCCATGAACGTTCGCCTGCTGTAAACAGAGCCTTTCCTCTTGATAGGCTGTACTCCTGCAGAAGAAACAGCTGAAAAGAAAAGCCGGTCTTCACTTGAAAGCACCATAAAGCTCAAAGCTGATGCCAGCGCTTTGGCATATTCCCATTTCTGCTGGATTTTTGTCATTGATGACGTTGCATCCAGGTAAACTGCAATAGAAAGCTCCTGCTCATCCAGGAAGCGTTTGATATAATGTTTTTGTGTTCTGCCATAGACATTCCAATCTATTTGTCTAATATCGTCACCAGGCTGATAGGCCCTGAAATCAGAGAATTCCATGGAAGATCCGAATTTATGGGATTGCCTGGAGCCTGAATGAAATCCTCTTTTCCTTGTCTTTGCAGCAATCTTTCGTTTTTGAAGCTTTCCAAGAAAAGCATGATGGATGTTCATCAGCTCTTAGCTCCCCAGGAAGTTTCGTTTAACATAGCTTCAATAATCGAATCCGCTGAAATACCCGCTGCCTCTCCCTCAAAGTTCAAAATAAGACGATGCCGCAAAACCGGAAAGGCAACGTTTTTAATGTCTCCTATTGATACATGGAATCGACCGGAGCACATGGCTCTTGCTTTTGCCATACTTATCAGACTCTGAAGGCCGCGTGGACCGCTGCCATATTGGACGTGCTTTTTCACTGTTTCTGGTGCCCCCTCTGAATCCGGGTGCGTGGCAGTGATCATCCAAACGGCATAATCCAGGATTTCATCTGATAGGAGAATTTCTCTCGAAAGCTCCTGTAGAGCAATGACATCCTTCAATCCAGCAGCTTTATTTATATGGATTTTTTGCGTCCCCGTAGTCCTCCGGGCAATTTCTTTTAATTCTTCTTTCGTCGGATACACAACATTCACCTTGCATAAAAACCGGTCCGTTTGTGCTTCCGGCAGGGGATAAGTCCCTTCCATATCAATTGGGTTTTGAGTTGCGAGTACAAAAAATGGCTTTTCCATCTTTTTGGTTTCGCCCATAATAGTGACCGTTTTTTCTCCCATTGCCTCGAGCAGGGCACTTTGTGTTTTTGGTGTTGCCCTGTTAATTTCATCTGCAAGGATGATGTTGGCAAAAATGGGTCCTTTATGAAAACTGAATGTTTGCCTGCCAGCCTCATCAGGCTGAAGCAGCATGGTTCCAGTTATATCGGATGGCATAATATCAGGGGTGAATTGAATGCGTGAAAATTTAAGATCAAGTACTTCAGCAATGGTTTTAATCAGCATAGTTTTACCCAGCCCTGGCAAACCTTCAAGCAAAACATGCCCTCCTGAGAATATGCTCCATAGTACATGTTCGACCACTTCTTCCTGGCCGACTATAAATAATTGAATTTCATCTTTTACTCTTGCTATAATATCTGCTGCTTGTGCGAATTGCTGTTCTTTTTCCTGTATTACCGACATCACAGTCACTCCTTGTCAGGATCTATACTAGTAAAATAATTTTTAACGATTTCCTCTAAATCAGCCGGAAGCTTATACCGGTCGGTACTTTGTCTGTATGCTTTTTCATAATTCCCAAAAACTTCACTGTACGGTCTGATATTCCCTTTTAAAACAGGACCTTCCCCTTCAAGCTGCTCTCCTGGACTTCCCTGTCCAAGGCTGCCGCTGTCATTTTCAATATTCGTCTTCCCTTCCATGCCAGATGGAATGGTGAGCAGATCCCTGGATCCCTGTCCGAGCCCGGCACCTCCTCCAAGACCGCCGCCCGACCCATTCCCTGAGCCAGCCCCGGTACCAGATCCCGAACCATTTCCTGAGCCCGTTCCATTTCCTGAGCCGTTGCCTGAACCCGATCCGCTGCCATTGCTGCTGTTTGAGCTATTGCCGGCTTGATTTTGATTATTTTGCTGATTTGAATTATTCTGCTGCCCCTGCTGAGGAGTATTGGAGGCGTTTCCTGAACTGCCTGGCTTGCCAGGCGGCGAAAACGCGAGCTGTCCCGGCGGCATTCCATTCGCAGCCATTTGCTGCTGTAATGAAACCCCTGAACTCTGCAGAGCTTCTTGTGCTGCAGCCAGCTGTTTTAAAAGCTCTTCTGATTGCGATGCCTTTTCGAGCTGATCCAGGAGACTTGACAGCTCTTCTTTAGACAACTGTGCATCACTGCCAGTAAGCTCCTTCAAGGCATTTCTTTGATCTTTATTAAGTTCCTTCCTCTGCTTATCAAGCCTTGACAACTCTTCCCTAAAGGAAACCAGATCTTTTTCTTTCAGCATTCGGCTTAATTGTTCTAACCCGCTCTTATCAAGATTATTTTTAACCTTTTCCAGGGCTATTGATTTTTCTTTTTCTTTAATTGCTTTTAATTCTAAGCTTTTTGTTTGCTTCTCTAATTCCTTCAAAGCTTCCTCAGCTGACTTTTTTTCTGCAATCTTGTCTTGTGCTTCTTCTAATGCTTTTTTCACTTCAGGATTCTTTTCTTTCTCAGCTTTTTTCTCAAGTTTCTCTTTAGCCTCTTCAACTATCTTGATTTCCTTCTCCTGTTTTAGCGCCAATTCCATTTTTTCGCCGGGAATCATGTATAAGAGCACAGCCAAACCAAGAAAGGGCAAAAACATTAGAAAAGGTTTGGGAAGAATGAAAGTTTTCTTCCTGCCTAAAACAAGATGATGCACCTTTTTCATATGCTTTACTGCATCTGCCAGCTGCAATCTTGCAAGAATGCCATCATCGTGCAGGAAAGAATGGGCTGTAATGACCCTGTCTTCCGCTACAAACGTGTTATACAGTGAGGCAGCCTGGATCAAGTCAGGACGCTTCTTCAAAATTCGAAAAGCTGTATAAAGAGCAGACAGAAATAAAATCAAGAAGAGATAGTTTTGCAGAAATGGGATAACCAAAAATCTTGCTGCCATCATAAGAAAAAAGGCCAAGACAGCAGCTGATAAAAGGAACACCTGGAATTCCTTAACTATCAGCTGAAATAGGAGCTGTCTTTTTACCGGTTTTAAAAGTCTAAGATATTGATTGCGGTTTTCCACCGATATCATTCCCTTATTAAAATTTACGGGCAATCCCGTTTTCAGGGATTTGCCCGAATAAATACTAGCCCTTTTTCATATTGGGACGGAGTTTTTTTATGCTCAGCAGAATAGCTCCAATGAAAATCAATGTGTACGAAATTAAGTATGAAATCCATAAAGGAAATTCAATGCCTGTTGATCTGGTAATTTCATTGGTCATTTCCGGCTCAAAGGTGCTCATCAGTATAATGACCGGGTTGAGCATAGCCGGGAAATATGCAAGAGGATTTGTTGGCTGAGTCCCTGAATAGCCATATGCATTGGTTAATTGCATAAAGATCAAAGTCAGGAATGCCGTTCCTCCTGCTAGAAATAAAGTAACCCCATAGGTAGTAACCATCGAGACAATTGTTTTTCTAATGAGCGTTGAAAATAAGACCCCGAGGCTTCCATAAACCAGGATGGTAAATAAATAAAATCCCATTGTTGTAAGCAGCTGACCTGGGGAAATGCCTCCAAATAAAAACACAAAGCTATAAAGAGGCAGACTTGCCGCAATAAGCAAAATCAAATATGAAATGGAAGAGATCAGCTTGCTTAATATAATGCTTGAAGAGCTTTGGGTCGTCGTGAGCATGATATTTAAGGTCTGCCTTTCTCTTTCACTGCTGATAACCCCAGCTGTTAAACCGGGAGTAATAAACAGAATTAAGCCAAGCTGCAATATAGATAAAACCATAAACATTGTTCTGCTCTGATCAGGCTTAAAAAAGCCCTGCATGTTATTTGACAATGATTCTATAAAGATAAAACCAACAATGATAAGCCCTAATGCCAAGAGGTAAAAGAGTACCCCCAGGTAGCTTTTAAAGCTGCGGAAGCGGAGCTTAAACTCTTTATTCAGAACAGGATTTACGACTAAATTCTTCATGTCAGCTCAACTCCCTTTGTAATTTCCATAAAAACATCTTCCAGATCAGTTTCTGCTTCAGCAAAGCTGGTGATCGCTAAATTATTTAAAATGGCTCTTTTCAGCAGTTCAGTTTGTTCTTCAGCGGTCCCTTTATAAATAAATTGAAAAGATGCTCCGTCTTCCAGTAAAGCCAATTTGAAGATATTAGGATCATCCTCAAAGAAAGAAACTGCCTTTTCTGAACTTCCATGAACTTTTACAATGATCAGCCTTTCTCCCCTCAGCTGTGACTGAATATCAGCAACAGACCCCTGAGCCACCAGTTTTCCCTGGTCAATAATGCCGATGGTATCGCACATTTCTGCAAGTTCAGGCAGTATATGTGAGGATATTAAAATCGTTTTGCCCATGCTTTTCAATTCTTTTAATATTTCCCTCATTTCAACCCTTGCTCTTGGGTCAAGTCCTGATGCAGGTTCATCCAGAATCAGCACTTCAGGATCATGGATAAGGCACCTGGCCAGACAGAGACGCTGTTTCATGCCTCTTGATAATAGGTCTACATATGACTCTCTTTTATTTGACAAGTTGACTAAGTCGAGAAGCTGCGGAATCAGCTTCTCACGTTCTGCGAATGGTATGCCGTAACTCGCACCGTAGAAGTGCAGATATTCATCAGCCTTAAGCTGGTCATAAACCCCGAAGAAATCCGGCATATAACCTATCTGCTTTCTCACGAGCTTTGAATCCTTTTGAACATCATACCCGTTTACGTAAGCAGAGCCCGAAGTGGGGGCAAGTAGGGTTGCCAAAATGGAGAATGTTGTGGATTTTCCTGCACCATTCTGTCCGACAAAACCAAATACACTGCCTTTTTCTATATTTAAATTTAAAGAATCAAGTGCTGTAAATTTTCCGTATCTTTTCGATAAATCCATAATTTCGATCATTTTGCCACCTCCCCTTTGATCGTAACAGCCGGCAATTGAACGAAAGGATCTCCCTGAGCCGATTTATTCAGCTTTATAATAAAACGGCCTTCTTTTGAAATAAACTGGGTTAAGTCATCTTTACTTGTCAGCTTTATGCTCCTTTGATCCGGTTCAATCGGCAGCCACTCACCAGTTTTATGGTTTTTTATCGAATACAGTACGTTTTGGCTATTGATCCTTACCGAAATTTCTTCTAATCTATATGTTTTCTCTTTTAGCTGCTTTGGAAGGCTGAGAATATATTCATATTCTCCGTCTTCCAGCATCATTTCTGCATTCGTGCTGCCCATGCCTTTTTCATAAATCTGGCCCTGAATCACATTCCAATCAGCTGCCATCATTCCATCTTTCAGTGTAAAGGATCCGGAGAACTCATTTATGGCCTCAAATGGCTGAAGGATCATATTTGTGTTATTCTGTTTTTCCTTCTTCCCTATCATGGCTACATCAATAATTGAT
Organism: Cytobacillus oceanisediminis; assembly: GCF_004366035.1. Lineage (GTDB taxonomy): Bacteria > Bacillota > Bacilli > Bacillales > Cytobacillaceae > Cytobacillus > Cytobacillus oceanisediminis_C. The sequence continues at coordinate 243,276 of NZ_SOEE01000004.1, read as the reverse complement.
TCTTTTGTTATACCCGCAAGGACTGGCTGAGCAACATCCCCAAGCAGAAATGTAGTGGAGGCGTATTCAAGCTTTTCTCTTCTTAATCTATTTATATCATTTTGACCATTGGCAGGGTATGCCCCGTTTAAAGTTCCTCCATATGGTCTGCTCAGCAGGGTTTGCTTTATGGTTTTATCCACTTTAATTGTCTCATCTTTATTGATTGGCCCTAATTTGATTGCTTCATTGCCTGACCAAATATATAATTCTTCAAAATTATACTCACTCTCGTTTTTGATTGTTCCAGTTAATCTTTTTTCCTTAAGGGTGAGGTCCGCTTTAAACTTCCCATTGATTTCTGTCTGGGCCTTTCCGTAAATCGTTTTGGACGACCAATATTCTACCTCAGGAAAAATAATCTCATTGTTTTTCACCTTTTCAGCCATGATTCCTCCTCTAAGGGGATCAGATGAAGTGGAATTGTTTGAATAAACCACTGCATTAAATTCACCTTTGGGGATTGAGAGGGTATATCCGCCGCTTTTATTTGAAAGCAGGGTTGAAGCCTGATATCCGGTAAGCAGATTGTTATTCACTTTATATATCCCCATCTGGTTCAGCTGCGGCTGAGAAATTCTATCTTTTGCCCCCATTCCAAAGACCGCTGCACCCATTAGTATGGCGATGGAAGGAATGATCCACCAGGAATGCTCCCGTTTATCAAGCTTCCTTAATACAAAATAAAGAACAGGCACTATCAGAATAATATAACCGGCAAAAAGCCCAATAAGCTGCCCAATTGAAAAATTGGATGCAGGAAAGAATTCATTCACTTCTGCAAATTCCCAATACAGCTGGTCCAGGTAATCCTGAGAATATGTACTGGTTCCAATGCCGGCACCTGATGCCTGATTAATAAAGTCTGCAAACCATGTGTCGTATCCCTCCCATGAAGAAAAAGGCTCATCTCCCAGTGAAAAAGCTGTCTGCAGGATCGTCCCGCTTCCATACTCCTTTTTCACTGCTGCTGGAAGATCCCCGCTTTCAGCAATAACTTCAGCACCGGTATCAATTGGACCAGTAAAGAAGTTGAGTTCTTTAAAATCCGGCTCCTCGCCCTTAGCTGCCTGGAGGAATTTTACTGCACCGGCTGCCTCGTTTTCAGATTTCATTGGCAGCAAAGAATATAGCTCTCCATAGGCACCGCTTGCATCAGGTCCGCCTCCGGCAATCAATGCTCCACCGTTGTAAACCCAGTCCCTTATAGCATGTTGTTGTCTGTCACTAAGCTGGGACATCTTGTATTCATCAATCAGCAAATAATCGAGTGTTTCCAATCCTGTCGCTTCATCCGGCAAATCTTCCTTACTGAGTTCAATCATCGTTTTTGAAGGAAGAGTCCTCAATTCTTTTACACGGTCATAGTTTTCACTGAGAACACCAATTACTTCAGTTGCCATATCGATAAATTTCGGCTTTAAAGTATTTTCGCCTTTAAAACTAACCTTTTTTCCGTCTTTCCAATCTCCTGCATAAAGAGTCAGCAATGGAATGTTCTGATACATGGAAGGGTGGTCCTCTGTCATGCCAGGGATGGAAACCAGGTATTCCTTAGCTGTTCCGGCAGGAAGCTCTACTTTTACAGTAACCGTACCGCTCGTATTGTAGGATGGATGGTAACTTATCAGCAAATCCCCGCTAAATGCCTCTCCTGTATTTTCCATCTTAATCCGCAGAGGAAAGCCTTCTCCTCTTTTCACTTTTCCGCCAAAGCCCTCATCCAGAGAAACTTTGATGTCTGTGCTGGCAGCTTCTGCTGTCTGGAATGGATGAAACATTAACACAAAGCAGAATATAGCCATAATGATCACTTTTAATTTTCCGTGCAACCCAATCTCCCCCATTAAAAATCTTAAGTATCAGCCTTATGTTTTTTTAGGCAGTCTTTATAACTATAAATTATTGCCAGCCTGATGACTTCTTCCATAGTATAGACGCAGCCGGCTGACAAAAAGTTCCTGCTGATAATTATTTAATTAGTTTGCCAGACCTAATTTGAAAGACATTTATTAACATAGTGTAATTTTACACTAAAAAATATAATTTTCAAACTATTTTTACATATTTTAAATTTCATAAAAAACAGCCGGAGAACTCGCTCTCCGGCTGTGTATCAATTGTTATTCTTCCTCTTCTTCTTCTGCTTCTTTTTCGACTATGTCGGCAAAGAGTCCATAGACATACTGTTCTGCATTGAATTCCTGCAGGTCATCCATTTTTTCTCCTAAACCTACAAATTTCACCGGGATTTCAAGTTCATTTCTGATTGCAAGAACGATGCCGCCCTTTGCAGTTCCATCCAGTTTTGTAAGAACTATACCAGAAACATCAGTGGCTTCCTTGAAGGTCTTAGCCTGAATCATGGCATTTTGTCCAGTGGTAGCGTCAAGTACTAGCAATACTTCATGCGGGGCCCCCGGTACTTCCCTTTCTATTACACGCTTTACTTTCTCCAATTCTTTCATCAGATTGACTTTATTCTGCAGGCGTCCCGCAGTGTCACAGATTAAAATATCAGCATTGCGGGACTTGGCAGCTTGAACGGCATCATACATGACAGCCGCAGGGTCAGAGCCAGCTCCCTGCTTAATGACATCAACGCCGACACGTTCTCCCCAAACCTCAAGCTGTTCAATAGCTCCTGCACGGAAGGTATCCCCTGCAGCAAGCAGGACACTTTTTCCTTCATTTTTGAACTTATGGGCAAGTTTTCCGATCGTCGTCGTTTTACCGACTCCGTTTACACCAACAAATAGGATAACAGTTAGTCCCTCAGTCTGAATATTTAATTCTGTGGAGGTTTCGCCTGCGCTGTCATAAATTTCTACAAGCTTCTCTGAGATGACAGCCTGCACATCGCGAGGATCCTGAATATTCTTGCGCTTTACTTCCCTTCTCAGCTCTTCGACCAATTCCATAACAGTGTCAAATCCAACATCCGCCCCAATTAAGATTTCTTCCAGTTCCTCAAAAAATTCCTCATCCACTTTACGGTACCTGGAAACAAGGTCATTTACCTTATTTGAAAAATTATCGCGCGTTTTGGTTAATCCGTCTTTAAACTTTTCAGTAACACTATCTGTCTGCATGGTGATTTTTTCTTTTAGTTTTTTAAAGAAACTCATGTTTTCACTTCCTTATAAAAGCAATATGTATAAGTGCGGAACAGTGTTGTAAGCTGTCCCGCATTAAAGCTGCTATTGAGTAATTAATTCCCTGGTTTCTTCCAGACGTACAGATACCAGTTTGGAAACACCGGATTCCTGCATGGTTACACCGTATAAGACATCCGCTTCTTCCATTGTTCCTTTTCTGTGGGTGATAACGATGAACTGTGTTTCGTCGCTGTATCTCTTTAAGTATTGGCTGAACCTTTGCACGTTTGCTTCATCTAAAGCTGCCTCTACTTCATCAAGGATACAGAATGGAACAGGACGGACTTTCAAAATGGAAAATAGCAATGCAATTGCTGTAAGTGCCCTTTCTCCACCAGATAATAATCCGAGGTTCTGCAGTTTCTTGCCTGGAGGCTGTGCGACAATTTCCACACCTGTATTCAATAAATCATCAGGCTGGGTCAATCGTAAATCGGCTCTGCCGCCGCCGAATAAGGATTGGAAAACCGACTCAAAGTGAAAACGGATCCCTTCGAACGTTTCTTCAAATCGCCTTTTCATTTCAACATCCATTTCATCGATAACCTGGAATAACGTATCTTTTGCTTCCTGAAGGTCTGTTTTTTGTTCAAGCAGGAATTCATATCGTTCAGATACTCTGTCATATTCTTCGATTGCTCCGAGGTTCACAGCCCCAAGCTCTTCGATTGCCAGCTTTATGAGCTTTACTTTTTTTCGTGCTTCATCAATCTCAATCTGCAGCGGATATTCCTCTTTAGCACCTTCAAAAGACAGCAGATATTCTTCCCTTAAATGATTCAGCCTATTTTCCAGCTCAACATCCAGCCGGTTCTGCTTAACTTCCTCATCTTTCAAAACTTCTACCAGACCCTTATGCTGGCGTTTTAATTCTTTTGCCTCCAGTTCCAGGTCCTCTAAAGATGTTTGGAGCTTTAATCGCTCATCCCTTCTTGACACAATTAATTCAAGCGTTTCATTCTTTTCCTTTAATTTTTGCTGTGCCGCCTCTTCCAGATGCTGCTCACCTGAAGAGCTATTCGTCATTTCGGATGAGAGCAGTTCTAAATCTTCTTTTACTGTCTTCAGCTTTTCCCTGTTAACAGCAAGCTCTGAATTTATTGCGGCTAGCTTGTCCTCCGCATGATTCAGCTGCTCACTCTTGGAAGCGAAGCTGATTTTCAGCTCATTTATTTCAGATGCCACAGTTTCCTTTGACGTCTGCTGGGTGTTTTTTCTTTCTGTTAATGCTTTAATTTCATAATCAAGATCAGCTATTTGTTTTTGCTGCTGCTCCAATAGATCTGCCAGCTCACTCTTTCTGATCAGCAGTCTTTCTCTATCTTCCGAAAACTGTGCCTTGTCCATATCATAAAGAGATAGGCGCTCATTAATGCTTTTCTCCTCAAACTCTACTTCCAGAAGGTCTCCCTTCACCTTCTGTTCCATCAAACGAAGCTCTTCACCCGTTTTTCTAAGCTGTTCAATTCGTGTTTCCTGTTTTTGGATTTCGTTTTTTTGCAGTTTCACTTGTTTTTCAAGATTAGCTGTTTTGGATTCCATATCCACAATTCGGGATTTCAGCTCTTCAAGTTCACCTTTACGTGAAAGAATTGAAGTGCTTTTCTGTTTTACAGCTCCTCCTGTCATTGATCCTCCGGGATTCACCACATCCCCATCAATTGTAACGAGTCTCACACGGTATTGAAGCAGCTTCGCCAGTTCATTAGCTCCTTTAAGATCCCGGGCAATAACAACATTGCCAAGCAGGTTTTCAATTGCGGGCTGGAACCTCCCGTCAAACTGGATCAGTGAAGCCGCTTCACCAATAAAGGCAGGGTGAACTTGAACCGAGTGCAATTGTCCAGGGTTAAGCTTCTTCCCCTTCACTACACTCAATGGCAGGAAAGTGGCTCTGCCGTATGAATTCTTTTTCAGGAATTGGATGGCACTTCTTCCATCCTGCTCATTCTGTACGATGATATGCTGCATGGCACCGCCAAGAGCAGTTTCAATCGCCGTTTCGTACTCTTTCGGCACCTGAATTAATTCCGCTACCGCTCCTTCAATTCCCTGCAGCTTGCTGCCTCTTGCTTTCAATACTTCCTTTACCCCTTGGAAAAAGCCCGAAAAGTCTTCTTCCATTTCTTCAAGCATTTCCTGCCTGGACTTTGCCTGCTGCAAATACTGATAAGCCTGATACAATGTTTTTTCCTGCTTTTGATAATTACTCTTTAATGATTCAAGCTTGCGGTCTTCATGGCGGAACACATGTACCTGACTCTCTAATTCATTTTGCAGGTTTTCAAGGTCTGATTGTATCTTTTGTTTTTTCTCTTCGTTTTTCATGCGGTCGGCAATATACTTTTCGTTATCCATTTCAAGTTTAGAACTGCGCTGCCCCTGCTGGTTCAGCTGCTGATCAATATTCTGCAGTTCGTTTCTTGAAGCCGCCTGGCTATTCAGCACTTCAATATAATCACTTTTCAGCGATTCAATTTTTTCTTCCGTATTTTCACTGAAGAGTTTGAGCTGATCCTGCTTTTCCTTTAATGCTTTCTGAAGCTTAACTGCTTCTGTTTTTACTTTCCCCTTAAGAGCCGACTGCTTTTCTTCTTGCTCTTTTAACTCAGTTATTTTCATGGAAAGTTCTTCCATGTTTCGATGAAGCTGGTCTTTATTCTGGCTGGCATTTTTTTTTCGCTCTTTTAGGACTTCTTTTCTGCCTTCCAGTTTTTCTAGCTCTTCACTGGCATGAAGGAGGACGTCCTGCAAATCATTTACTGATTCGTCGATTGCGGCAATATGATCCTTTAATTCTTCCATTTTGGCTTCTTTGTTCTGGATAATTGCCGATAACTTCATTTCATCTTCTGTATGCTGTTCAAGCTGACGTGAGAGCTGCTCCCATTTTGAATGCAGTTCCTCTATCTCATAAACTGTAAGGGCAACTTCTATTTTCTCAAGCTCTTCCTTCTGCTGCAGATAATCTTTCGCAATCGAAGCCTGAATTTTTAAAGGCTCTACCTGGCTTTCGAGTTCATGTAGAATATCATTCACCCTGTTTAAATTATCCTGGGTTTCAGAAAGTTTGCCTTCCGCTTTCTTCTTTCTTGTCTTATATTTAAGCACACCAGCCGCTTCTTCGAATATCGTCCGGCGTTCTTCAGCTTTGCTGTTTAGTATTTCCTCTACCCTGCCCTGACTTATTATTGAAAAAGCTTCTCTGCCAAGGCCTGAATCCATAAATAAATCTACTATATCTTTTAATCTGCATGTTTGCTTATTGATTAGGTATTCACTGTCTCCAGATCGGTAGACCCTTCTTGTAACACTGACTTCACTGTATTCGATCGGCAGACCCTGATCGCCGTTATCAAGGGTCAGTGTCACCTCAGCAAAATTCTGCGCTCTCCGGGAATCACTGCCCGCAAAAATGACATCCTCCATTTTCGCGCCGCGAAGGGACTTAGCTGATTGTTCACCCAATACCCAGCGTATGGCATCTGTTATATTGCTTTTTCCGCTTCCATTTGGACCTACAACTGCCGTAACGCCAGGAACAAAATCAACCGTTATCCGCTCAGCAAATGACTTAAATCCAATAACATCAAGCCTTTTTAAAAACAACCCTGCTCCCCCTCTGTCTCCTCCAAGTTTCTATTCTTTGATGTCACTTGATATGATTTTTCAATACTTCAAGGGCCATTTGGGCTGCATGCTGTTCCGCTTCTTTCTTTGATCGGCCATTGCCTGTTCCAAGCTCCCTGCCATTTAGAGAAACAGTGGAAACAAATTCTCGATTGTGGGCTGGCCCTTTTTCATGAAGGATTTTATATTCAATTGCACCTGCACCATCCCGCTGCACAAGTTCCTGCAGCTGGCTCTTGAAATCCATCACATGCGAAAAAGCACCTGAATCAATCTTCGGAAAAACAACTTTCTCCAAAAAACCGACAACCGTATCTAATCCTTTATCGAGGTATAGTGCACCTATAAAGGCTTCAAATACGTCTGCAAGCAGGGCCGGACGGGTCCTTCCTCCTGTCATTTCCTCCCCTTTTCCAAGAAGCACCAGGCTGCCGAAGGACAATGCATGGGCAAATGAGACCAGGGATGGTTCGCAGACAACCGCAGCCCTCAGCTTAGTTAATTCTCCCTCGCTCATCATGGGATATTTTAGGTAAAGGAACTTTGAAACAGTCAGTTCCAGGACAGCGTCACCCAAAAATTCCAGTCTTTCATTGTCTTCATAGGGCTTTCTCCGATGCTCATTCACATAAGATGAATGGGTAAAAGCTTGCTTTAATAATTTTTCATTTTCAAATTGAATTCCGATTTCCGTCTGGAATTCTTTAAATTGTTTTTCGATTGCGCGAAATGATTTTCTATCCTTATCCTTATTGCTGCGCATAATGCATCCACCTTGCTAATATTAATATTCTTTTTATTATTAGGGACATTTCAAAAATATTGATGTTTTAGTTTTTTAACCAAGCCCGTTGATTTTCGCTGCAGGTACTAAAGCTATCCTGCGGGGCAGCCGGGAGCTTCCTCAAACAACGCCACACGAAGAAAATGCGGCAGCCTTTTCGAGGATCTCGCACCTTCCGATCCAGTCAACTCAATGAACAATATAGCTAACTGCTCAAATGCCACGAATTTTAAGTAAACTGACATTCATAAAAAGCTTAAATGGCCTTCCCTAAGTTTACGTAATAAACATCAAAAACGCAAAATAACTTCTACTTAAAAAGCCATTTTAAGTTTCATATGGGTACAGCCATCTTCACAGAAGAAAGCCCCGTTATTCAACGGAGCTTTTGCCTAACATATTTACTGTCCACAGCCACCTGCTGCCGGGCGACAGCTTTAGCCATGCTTTCCTTCTATGCAACAGGTAACACCGGACAGTAAACATCTGCTGATAAAAAATGGCTGCAGCGAGGGGCATACCCTCACTGCAGAGTGGTCCAACTAATGATTATTGGCTAGCTTTTATGTAATTTACAGCGTCACCGACTGTTGCGATCTTTTCAGCATCATCGTCAGAAATTTCCATGTCGAACTCGTCTTCTAATTCCATTACTAATTCTACTACGTCAAGGGAATCAGCACCTAGATCATCTTTGAAAGAAGCTTCCAATTTAACTTCAGACTCTTCAACACCCAGACGGTCCACGATGATTTTTGTTACACGTTCTAATACTTCTGCCATGCTTGTCACCTCCCCTCAAGTATTATAGATTATTTTTAGCCTTTATTGAAAGGTTTTATAAAAAATTTTGCATTACAAGCCTGTTACAAACTACATGACCATACCGCCATCAACATGAAGGGTTTGTCCTGTCATATAGCGGCTGTCCTCTGAAGCAAGAAACACTGCCACATTCGCAATATCTGCAGGGTCGCCGAAACGGGCCAAAGGAATTTGCTTAAGCATCTGCTCTTTTACATCCTCGTTCAGCTTGTCAGTCATATCAGTTGTGATAAAGCCTGGTGCAATGGCATTGACCGTTATCCCTCTTGTTGCAAGTTCCTTTGCAGAGGTCTTTGTCAGGCCTATAACACCAGATTTGGCAGCGACATAGTTAGCCTGGCCAGGATTGCCGCTGACTCCAACGATGGATGAAATATTGATAATGCGGCCGCTGCGCTGTTTCATCATCTGCCTTGTAACAGCTTTTGTACAAAGGAATACACCTTTCAGGTTAATGTTAATAACATCATCCCATTCGTCTTCCTTCATTCTCATAAGCAGATTGTCCTTCGTAATTCCAGCATTATTAACCAAAATATCAAGCTTGCCAAACTTTTCTACTGTTTCTTTAACCATGCTTGCCACGGAATCACTATTTGACACATCGCATTGGATAGCAAAAGCATTTCTGCCTAATGCTTGTATTTCATCAACCACTTCGTTCGCCCTTGCCTCACTTCCGGAATAGTTAACCGCGATATCTGCACCTTGCTTAGCAAGACCCAAAGCAATTTCTCTTCCGATTCCGCGGGAAGCTCCCGTTACTAAAGCGGCTTTTCCCTCTAGCTTCATCTTAATTCCTCCTTCAAGGATTCTGTAACTGCCTGACAGGATTCAGCATCAGAAACGGCATACGTTTTAAGGGAACGATCTACCTTCTTCACTAAGCCTGACAGTACTTTTCCAGGTCCTATTTCAATAAATGTATCTACTCCAAGCTCTATCATCTTGCGGATTGAATCCTCCCAGAGTACAGGTGAATACAGCTGTTCAATCAATCTGCTGTTGATTTCTGAAGCGGAAGTCATTTCAGAAGCCGTAACATTTGCAATGACAGGAACAACTGCATCTTTGATCTCAATATTGTCCAGGACTTGCCTGAACTTCTCCGCAGCAGGCTTCATTAATTCAGAATGGAAAGGACCGCTTACTTCCAGCGGAAGCACACGCTTGGCACCTTCTTCTTTAGCCTTTGCAGAAGCTTGTTCAACACCTGCCCTTGAACCTGAAATCACAATCTGTCCAGGACAGTTCAAATTTGCGAGCTGAACCGGATTGCCGGCTGCCGTAACCTCTTCTGTGACTGCAGAAAGCTTGTCCCTGTCTAGTCCCAGTACCGCTGCCATTGTTCCCTCACCGTTAGGAACTGCTTCCTCCATGAACTCTCCTCTTTTACGGACAGCATAAACTCCGTCCTCAAAGGATAGTGCTTCCGCTGCAACGAGTGCAGTATACTCTCCAAGGCTGTGGCCAGCCACAAAATCAGGTGTTACACCCGACCTTTTAAAGTAATCGAGGATGGCAATGCCAGTAGTCAACAATGCCGGCTGGGCATTTGTTGTTAGCGTCAATTTTTCCTGAGGCCCTTCAAAAATAAGTTCTGATAGTGAAAAGCCAAGTTTTTGATCAGCACTCTCGAAAAATGATTTTACTTTCTCATCCTGTTCGGCTAAGGCTTTTCCCATTCCTGCAGTCTGCGATCCCTGCCCAGGAAATAAAAAGGCGATTTTACCCATCGTGCTTCCCCCCAAATAAAATAAGTTTATTTAATGGCTGTTTTTTCTGCTTCTTTTTCAACAGCTTCCTTAATCGTTTGAGCGACATTATTTTCTACCATATCCCTAGTCTGTCTGACTGCACTGAATAAAGCAGTAGCATCTGAGGAACCATGAGCCTTAATAACCGGCGCCTTTAATCCGAATAATCCAGCACCGCCGTATTCCGAATAATCCAGCTTGGATTTAAGCTGGTATAAATCAGGCTTTAAAGCTGCTGCTGCCAATTTCGTTTTAAAGCTGCTGGTCAGAGCTGTTTTTAACATTTTAAATACAGAAACAGCAGTACCTTCAATTGTCTTTAGGACCATATTGCCGGTAAAGCCATCTGTCACTACAACATCTGCAGCTCCCTCAAGCAAATCGCGCGCTTCCACATTGCCGATAAAATTGATATCAGCATTCTTCAGCAGGTCGAATGTATTTTTCGCCAGCTCATTGCCTTTTTTCTCTTCAGTTCCGATATTTAGAAGGCCCACTCTAGGATTGGAAACACCCCGGACCTTTTCTGTATATATGGATCCCATAATCGCATATTGAAGAAGATGCTCAGGTTTCGCATCTACATTCGCCCCTACATCCAACAAAAGGAACCCTTCACCGCCTATCGTTGGAAGCGTAGGTGATAATGCCGGGCGTTCGATGCCTTCAATCCTTCCCACCACAAAAAGGCCTGCTGCCATAAGAGCACCCGTGTTTCCTGCAGAAATGCATGCATCCGCTTTACCGTCTGAGACAAGCTGTGCTGCAAGCACCATTGATGCATTTTTCTTTCTGCGTACCGCCCTCACTGGCTCATCATCCGGCGTGATGACTTCATCTGTATGTAAAATCTCAATCCGCTCGTTTGAGGTAAGGTATTCCTTTATTTTTGACTCATCACCAACAAGGGTAATGTGTATATCCTTAAACTCTGCGGCAGCTTTCATTGCGCCAAGGACAATTTCCTTTGGGGCATTGTCGCCTCCCATTGCGTCTATGGCAATTTTCATGATGCTTCATCCTTTAGTGATTATTTTTTTCTGAACATGTCGAATTCGCCCTTAAATACCTGTTCGTTATTCACAAAGCTATTGACTTCAACAATCGTCCTGCCGCTGTCAACATCAATTGTAAGGACCTTGGCTTTTGCTATAACACGTTCACTTAATCGTACTGGCCTTGTAAATTGAATATTGGCTTTCGCTGTCAATGCCAGTTCATCGTTTATTACAGCAACTGCCAGTGAGTTGGCCTGTGCAAACAAGTGATGACCCCGGGCTATTCCATTCCGCTTGAAAACATGTTCATTTTTTACATCGAAAATGGAAATTGCCGTTTTATCCAATTCTATATCTATTATTTCTCCGATTATTTCTTCTATGGGTAGAGATCGGACTTCATCCTCGAAAGTTTTTTCAGCAACATGCTTGATTCGCTCCCGCAATTCCGGAATAGATAATTCCAAGCGGTCGAGCCTTATTGTCTGGACGCTGACAGAGAACTTATCTGCAAGTTCCTCGTCCGTAACAAATGGATTTTCTTTTATTGTGTCCGTTAATAAATGCTGGCGTTCTTTTTTATTTCTTTTCATTAAAAATCCCACCGTCCGAGATATTAAGACTAGGTACTAATAGTAGTATATAATCAAAAAAAGCAGATTGCAAGAAAGAACTTTTCTGCAATCTGCTTTAAGTGTGATTGAATATTTGTCTAGCCTGCATACTCTGGCCGCTGATTTCCTCTGCAGGCCCTCCTCTCTCCGCTGTGAGGAACAGAGTTCCTCAGCGCCGCCTGCGGGGTCTCACGCAGAACATTGAATCATCTCCCTTGAATCAACACCGCACGAAGGAAATGCGAAAGCATTTGCAAGGATCAAGCTCTCTCCACTCCAATCAACTCAGCGTGGGATATTGATGCTTCGATCCTTTAGTCCAGTTTTTCCCCTTCCAGCACTCCTGTTTCCTTTAAATAATTTCTCAAAGGCAGGTACTCATCTGAATGCCAGAATTCATGGGATTCAACAAGAGCAGCTGCATCGTTTCTGGCGGTTTCGAGAGCGCGGTAATCATGGACCATATCGGCGACTTTAAATTCCGGAAGCCCGCTTTGTTTTTTACCGAAAAAGTCCCCAGGGCCCCTCAGCTCAAGGTCCTTTTCACTTAGGGCAAATCCGTCATTGGTTTCCGTCATGATTTTCATGCGTTCTTTTCCAACTTCCGATTTGGGGTCAGCTAAAAGAACACAATAAGATTGTTTATCTCCTCTTCCTACCCTGCCCCTTAATTGGTGCAGCTGTGCAAGTCCAAACCGCTCGGCATCATAGATCACCATCATCGTTGCATTTGGGACATTTACACCCACCTCGACAACTGTAGTAGAAACAAGAACTTGAGTTTCATTTCGGCTAAAAGTCTTCATTACATTTTCTTTCTCATCTGGATGAAGCCTCCCATGCATGAGCCCGACATCATAGCGGCCATGAAAATGATGCATCAGGGTTGCATGGACATCTATAGCGTTTTGAACATCCAGTTTGTCAGACTCCTCAATTAGGGGACAGATCACATATACCTGCTGGCCTGCTGAAAGCTCCTTTTCCATAAAACCAAGTACTCTATCAAGCATTTCAGGTTTTGCCCAATAAGTTTCAATCGCTTTTCGCCCTGCCGGCATTTCATCTATGATGGAAACATCCATTTCCCCAAAAACAGTAATGGCCAATGTCCTCGGGATTGGCGTGGCAGTCATAAACAGAACATCCGGACTCTCGCCTTTTTCCCTGAGGACGCGCCGCTGTCCGACACCAAATCTATGCTGTTCATCAGTAATAACAAGTCCCAGTTTATTAAATTCCACTTCTTCCTGGATAAGTGCATGTGTGCCTATAAGAACATCAATTTCTCCATCCTTTAAATGCTGAAGAATTTCTCTTCTGCGCTTTCCTTTGACAGAGCTTGTTAGGAGTTCACATCGCAAGCCAAATGGCTCAAGCATCGTCTTTAAAGATTCCGCATGCTGCTCTGCAAGGATTTCGGTCGGAACCATTAAAGCTCCCTGGAATTCTGCTGTCCTGCTGGCATATAGGGCGATTGCCGCAACAGCCGTTTTGCCGGAACCAACATCCCCCTGTAATAGCCTGTTCATCCGATAAGGCGATTTCATATCAGACAGAATCTCATTAACTACCCTTTTCTGGGCACTGGTTAAGGCAAACGGAAGGGAGTCTATAAACTCCATCAGCCTCGAAAGATCATAAGGTTGCGCAATTCCTTTAGACTGCTCTCTTTCAATCTTTCTTAGTGCCTGCATTTTTAATTGAAAATAGAAGAATTCTTCATAAACAAAGCGCCGTCTTCCCTGTTTAAGTTCCTGATCATCGGCAGGAAAATGAAGCGATCTCATAGCATCTCGCCTATTCAAAAGCCTATATTGCAAAAGATATTTTTCAGGCAAAGTTTCTGATATCTCATTCCCATACTGTGAAAAGGCCAGTTTTATAAAACGTCTGATTCCCTTGACAGTGATATTTCCTTTGACACCGTAAACCGGCTCAAAATCCTTGTTATTGGAGGCACTTCCTATTTTTAATTCATTGGCTGTTATGATCTGGCGGTGCTGGTCCCATTTGCCTGTCACTGTAACAGTTTCGTTCAAAGTAATTTTGTTCTTTAAATATGGCTGATTAAACATGACCACTTGTATCAGATATCTGCCTACAAGAACTCTCAGAGTCAGCCTGGAACGTTTCCTTCCATAATAGGCGAGTGAAGGTTCACTGTGAACCTTTCCTTCCACAGTTACTCTTTCATCATGCTTGATCTCTTCCAGGTCCTTGAGTCTGTAATCCTCATATCTATACGGAAAATATTCAAGCAAATCTTTTACAGTGTTTATGTTCATTTCAGCAAGTGATACTGCTGTTTCCTCTCCGATGCCTTTAACAGCTGTAACAGACTGATTATAATTTGGATTCACGTTTATTGAACGGCTGCCAAATATATTTTCTCAAGGCAGTCCGCCACCCCTCCCTGCTCAATTACTTTTAACTGCAGGCTATGTAACGCCTGCTTTATAACTAACACACTATATTTTAAATAGGCAAGTAACTAATCTTTAATCAAATAAATTAATATTTCCGAAGCCCACTAATATATACTCGTTTTAAATGGACAAAAGCGAAGGCTGGGCCCTCGCTTTTTTTTTGTTTATTCAATTGAGAATATAAAAGAGTATAGTGGCTGTTTGCCATCATGCACTTCGACTTCGACATCTCCATACTTATCTTCAATATAGCTGATAAGTGCATCCACTTCTTCTTCTGCCGCATCTTCACCTTTTAATACGGTTAGGATCTCAGAATCTTCATCAATCATTCCATCGAGAAGATCTTTGGCAGCCTGTACTCTATCCTTGTTCTTGACAACAATTTTCCCATCTGCGATGCCCATAAAATCATCTTTTTCAATTTCGAGGCCATCGATGCTTGTATCACGGACAGCAAAAGTAATTTGGCCTGTCTTCACATGCTGAAGGGCTTCTGTCATGCCTTCTTCATTTTCTTCGAGTCCGGCACTTGGGTTAAAAGCAAGCAGGGCAGCCATTCCCTGAGGAACGGTCTTGGAAGGAACAACCACTGCTGCTTCTTCAGTCACTTCTGCAGCCTGCTGTGCAGCCATTATGATATTTTTATTGTTTGGCAAAATGATTACTTTCTTGGCGTTCACTTCTTTTATGGCTTTTACAATATCTTCCGTACTAGGATTCATCGTCTGACCGCCCTCAATGACTGCATGTGCTCCGATGCTTCGGAAAAGATCCGCAATCCCGCTTCCCATTGATACTGTCACGATTCCGTACTCCTGCTTTTCCTTTGGCTTAGCTTCAGCTGCCAATGGTGTAGGAACGTCTTCAATTAAATTGGTATGCTGCTGGCGCATGTTTTCAATCTTCATATTGATTAAGCTGCCATAGCGCTGTCCGTATGTCAGGCAATCTCCTGGCTGTTCAGAGTGGATATGTACTTTTACAAGCTGTTCATCCGCAATCACAAGAAGCGAGTCCCCATATTTGCTTAAGTCCTGACGGAACTTATCTTCAGAAAAAGGATTAGAAGATAGCTTTTCAGTTTCAAACTTGACCATAAACTCTGTGCAATAACCAAATTCAATATCTTCAGTGTTCATAAAACTATGAACATTTTTATGGTGTTCTGCGCTAACCAGGTCGTCCATCTTTGGAAGGGCTGCTGGTGTATCCGGAAGTTTTTCGCCCTTGAGCTCAGCAAGGAATCCTTCATATACAAAAACAAGACCCTGTCCGCCGCTGTCTACAACCCCAACTTCTTTTAAAACTGGAAGAAGATCCGGAGTGCGGTTTAAAGAAGCCCGAGCTTCTTTTAAAACTTCCTCCATAATTACTACGATATCATCCTCATTTTTTGCAGCCTGCACCGCTTTTTTTGCGGAATCTTTAGCAACGGTTAAGATTGTTCCTTCAACTGGCTTCATTACAGCTTTATAAGCAGTCTCTACACCTGAATTCAAAGCATCAGCAAACTCTTTGCCATTGATGGATGATTTCTGTTCTATGTGCTTTGAGAAACCTCGGAACAGCTGGGAGAGAATTACTCCAGAGTTCCCGCGGGCCCCCATCAGCAAACCTTTAGAAAGAGCAGAGCCCACCTTCCCAATATGTTCCTGAATATTAGCTTTTACTTCCTTTGCACCGGAAGTCATTGACAAATTCATGTTGGTTCCTGTGTCTCCATCAGGAACAGGGAAAACATTTAACGCATCCACTAATTTTGCATTAGCAGATAAATGGTTCGCTCCTTGTATGACCATTTCGGCAAAAAGCTTCCCATCTAAATCTCTTTTTGACACAAGTCTTTCCTCCTCACTACGGGTTCGTTACACGAACTCCCTGAACGTAAATATTAACCGAGTCCGTACTTAGCCCAACCGTTTTATCAAGGGTGTATTTCACTTTAGATTGCACATTGTGGGCAACCTCGGAAATTTTCGTTCCGTAACTTACAATAATATACATATCGATATGTACTTCATCTTCTTCCTGGCGGACAATTACACCGCGGGTAAAATTCTCTTTTCGAAGTATATCTGTAAGGCCATCTTTAATTTGATTTTTAGAGGCCATCCCTACGATGCCGTAGCAGTCGACTGCTGCTCCGCCTGCGATTGTTGCAATTACGTCATTAGAGATATCAATTTGCCCGAAATTCGTTTTTAATTCGATGGACATGGTTCGTTCCCCCTTTGGAAATTGCTTTTAATAAAAGCTTCTTCAAGCGCTCCCGCTTTACGGAGACGCTGGCGTTCCCCCTTATTGTAAAAGGCAAGCTTGCTGTTAAAGGAGAATACATCCTTTTCAGCTGGGCAGCGATCTTTCTAACTCCAAGCTTTATGCATACCTTATGATATTTTACTATATGGGCTGTAATATTGAAAGTCATACTTCCCCATCTCTATTATAGCTCATGTTCCATGCCCCTATGTCAAGGAAATTTTCTTGAAAGCAAACTATTGCAATCAGAAGGGTTGTATGATAAATTATTAAAGTATCTTTTAATGTCGAAATCCGAAGAGGAATTCCTCATTAATTCAGATGGATGAATCTGACTATTGCAAATGAAAGCATTGAAAAATAGTTTCAGCTTATGCTTTTAGTAAGGAGGGAAACATACATGCCACGCAAATGTGTTGTAACTGGTAAAAAAACAACTTCAGGTAACGCACGTTCTCACGCGATGAACGCTAACAAGCGTACTTGGGGTGCTAACCTTCAAAAGGTACGTATTCTTGTAGACGGTAAACCTAAACGTGTTTGGGTTTCTGCAAGAGCACTTAAATCAGGTAAAGTTGAGCGCGTTTAATCTGCTCAGGGACATCCTTTTAGGATGTCCTATTTATTTTCCGTTTTATAATCCACTATCCATTCTCCCCCATTCAATCAAAAAATAAAAGCACCCCAGAGAGGTGCCCAGTTTTTGATGCTATTTTCTTTTTCATTTATGGGAGTTTACCCCTTTTTGAAGGTCCCTAACATGGCACGCACAATGCCCCCTAAAAATTTAGGAAGTTTGATTGTATAAAATCTCATTACTCGTGTCCCTCCTCACGATCTTACGCATCCATTCTGTCATTAAATCGTCTTTACCATCTTATTCAAATAATGAAAGATGAGTACTCATGATTACAAAAAATGATTAGAAAGCAATTCATGCCAACACTTATATCCAGCGTCCCAGCACCTTGCAGGGCAGCACAGGCCCGGCACTTAATCCTTGCTTCTTACAACCATTAATATGCCTTCAGTAAAAGAAAAAGTACCACAATCATCAATAAGTTCATTGCTGATACAAAGAGTAGAACCGGCTGGGACGGTCCGGTCTGTGAGCGGATACTTGAAATTTCTTAATGTGAGGCCTTTAATTTCCATTGTGATCGGGACAAAAGAAATGTATTTGAATTTTGGATTTTGCTTTATGGTGTATTCACCTGGACCTTTAATATAAACCTTATTTTTTTGGTCAATAATTTCGACAGGAACAAAGATTTCTTCAATTACAGGCTTTATTAACAGCTGAATATTTGCAAATAAGTGGTCAAGCCGGCCGCCTGTGGCGCCAAACAAACGAATTTTCTCAGGATTTTGGTCCAGTGCCCAATTCAGGGCAAGCTCCATGTCGGTTTCGTCTTTCTCCGGCTTGAACCTGTTCAGCTCTTTTACTTTTTCTTCAATGATTAATAGTTCTTCATTTGACACAGAATCAAAATCACCAAATGCCATTTTCGGCTGCATTCCATTTTGAATGAGTATGAGCACTCCTCTATCTACCCCGATCCAAATGTCAGAAGCATTACCGAATGAAGACAGTTCAGGCAGCAAATCCTCAGGGCCGCCAGCTAAAATATTTATAATCATTTCATATTGCTCCAATCATGATATATATCTTGAATTATAAAAAGCCAGCTATATTCCAGCTGGCCCTTTTTTATTTCGAACCTTTTAAAGCAGTGATCGCCCCGGCTCTGTCTTTCTGATTATAAATTGCCGACCCGGCAACAAGCACATTGGCTCCAGCTTCAATGCACAATTGTGCTGTTTCTTCATTCACTCCGCCGTCCACTTCAATTTCAATATTTAGACCTTTTGCGTCAGCCATTTCCTTAACGGCCTTAATCTTAGGAAGAACGCCATGGATGAACTTTTGTCCTCCAAAACCAGGATTAACAGACATAAGCAATACCATATCTATATCATCAATAACATGCTCAATCATATTAACTGGTGTAGCCGGGTTAAGAACCACTCCTGCCTTGACGCCAAAAGATTTAATAAAATGAATTGTTCTGTGAAGGTGCTTGCATGCTTCTGCATGTACAGTGATATAATCTGCCCCAGCATTAGCAAATGCCTCAATGTAGTTATCCGGATTTTCTATCATCAAATGAACATCCAGGGGCAGCTTTGTCACAGGACGGATTGCATCAACAATTAATGGACCAATTGTTATATTCGGTACAAAATGGCCGTCCATTACATCGACATGAATATAATCAGCTCCTCCTCGCTCTACATCTTTAATCTCTTCTCCCAATTTAGAAAAGTCTGCCGATAAAATAGAAGGTGCGATTTTTACCATGAATTAATACCTCGGCTTTCTATCTTTTATTTCCTGCAGAAAGGTTTTGTAGTGCTCATATCTGTAGGAAGGAATTTCACCGTTTTCACTGGCTGTCTTCACAGCGCATTTAGGTTCTGCCATGTGCAGGCAGCCTCTAAATTTGCATTGGTCGCTTTTCTCCTGAATTTCCGGAAAGCAATAATTAAGATCCTCCAATTCGATATCTGTAAATTCAAGGGAGCTGAATCCCGGGGTATCAGCAACAAGCCCTTTTCCAACCTCTATCAGCTCTACATGCCTGGTTGTATGCTTCCCCCTGCCCAAATGTGAAGAAATATCATTAGTTTTCAGCTCTAAATCTGGTCTTAATACATTTAACAAAGAAGATTTCCCCACACCCGACTGTCCTGCAAAAACGGATATCTCGCCTTCCAGATATGGCTTTAAGTCTTTAACGCCTTCTTCTGTTTCGGAGGAAGTCAGCAAAACATCATAGCCGGCTTTGCGGTAATCTGATGCATATTGCTGAATTTCCCTATATTCATCTTCGTCTGTCAGATCTATTTTAGTAATGCAGATGATTGGCTTGATATGATTGAATTCAACCAGCACCAGGAAACGATCTAATAGAGAGGTGCTGAAGCCTGGTTCAACAGCTGAAAACACTAGAATGGCCTGATCAACATTTGCGACCGGCGGACGGATCAGCTCATTTTTCCGTTCTTTTACTTCTAAGATGTATCCTTCTGTAATACTTTCAGCCTGAAACACAACTTCATCACCGACCAGCGGGTTAACCTTATTTTTCCGGAAAACTCCGCGGCCTCGGCACTGAATGGTTTCATCTCCGCTTAAAACATAATAAAACCCGGCTAAGGCTTTAATAATTTTGCCCTCAGGCATAGCAACACTCCTTGCTTATGATTCTTCTTCCGGATAAGGAATTTCCTTTTCTTCAAAAACCTGGCCATCCCGCAGAACCTTATAAGTGGCATTCTGTCCAGGAGCAATCGTTATATCAATTGGTATTACCGTATCTTCATAAATCAGCTCTGTATGAACTGGTTCAGAACCAGGATTATTCATATCCTTGATGATAATCTGAACTTCATTTGGCTCCCCTTCGGCTGCAGGCTCATATGGAACACTGATCTCAATATTTTCTGTTTTAGGAAGAAGTTCTTTTTTCCCTTTTGAAAGAACCACAGTCACTTTCTGTCCCCTTGCCAGGTTTGTGCCTGGTGCCGGATCCTGTTTGATGACTAGTCCTTCAGGGACTTCCTCATGAAATTCTTCTTCACCATATTCTACTTTTAATCCCGATGATTCTTCGTACTCCTGCAGCCCCTTTTCGTTATAGCCGCGCAGATCTTTTAAGGCAATTGGCGCCGGGCCTTTGCTGACAGTAAAAATCAATTCTGTATCCTCGGGAACAACAAGGTCGCCTTCTGAGAAGTTTTGGTCCAGGATTGTCCCAGCCGGCTCACTCTCATTATTTTCTTCTGTTTTTTCAATGTTTTTAAAATTTTTGCTTTCAAGCAAGCGGACTACATCGTCATATTGCCTGCCCTGGTAATCGGCTAATTCAAATTTTTCCTTGCCAGTGCTTTCATAGATATCAATGGAAGTTCCTTCTTTTACGGTTCTGCCTGCTTTCGGATCTGTTTTTACTACCAGACCTTCTTCCACATCAGGGTCACTTATCGGCTTTGTATCCCTAACCGTAAACCCTGCGGCAATAAGCTCTGCTACTGCATCTTCCACCTCTTTACCGGACACATCAGGAACCTGGACATCCTTGGGCTCAATAAGATCAGGTAAAACAGTTATGGCGAGGATGCCTAATACAGCCAGAAACAAAAAGACTGATACCAGAATAATTGGCCATTTCTTTTTCTTCTTTTTTTCCTTCTTCTTCTTATCAGGGAGAGGTTTTGCCACAGGCTGCGTGTCTCCCTTTGGATCCTTTGCATGTACAAGTGTTTCGTCCATGCTTTGATATGGGCGGTCATCTGTAATAACAGGGATTGCCTTTGTAGCATCATCGTCAATCGGGACCATAAACTTTTCTTCATGAAGCCTTTCGGGTTCAAGAGCTGTACTGATATCCTCTTCCATTTCTTCAACAGAATCATACCTGTGAAAAGGATCTTTAGCTGTCGCTTTTAAAACGATATTTTCAACACTTTGCGGTATGGAAGGATTCCATCTCTTAAGGGAAGGCGTCTCTGACTGCAGATGTTTGAGAGCTATCGATACTGCGGATTCACCTGAGAAAGGAAGCCTTCCTGTCAAAAGCTCAAACATAACAATGCCAAGGGAGTAGATATCAGACTTTCTGTTGGCCATCCCCCCCCTGGCCTGTTCCGGAGAAAGATAATGAACAGAGCCTAAAACAGAATTGGTCTGGGTTATACTGGTGGCGCTTAATGCCATGGCAATTCCGAAATCAGTAATCTTAACATTACCATGCCTATCTATCAAAATATTATGCGGTTTAATATCCCGGTGTATGATATGGTTTTGATGTGCATGAGATATGGCAGAGGTCAGCTGTTTCATAATTTCCAGCGCATCATCTATGCGAATCGCGCTGTTTTGCTGTATGTATTGCTTTAACGTTTGTCCATCTACATATTCCATTACAATATAATAGATAGAATCCTCTTCGCCAACATCATAGATACTGACAATGTTCGGGTGGGCTAAGCTGGTAGCTGACTGGGCTTCACGATGAAAACGGCGGATAAATTCTTCATCTTCGGCAAAATCCATCCGAAGCACTTTCACGGCTACATCTCGATCTAGAATCATGTCATGGGCCAGGTAGACATTTGCCATGCCGCCTCCGCCAATCATATCAAGAATCTTATAGCGGCCGCTTAATCTTCTTCCCTTAATCATCATTTATCATCCCGCTCTCATTGCTTTCAAAATACTCAGCAATCACGAGCGTAATATTGTCTTCGCCGCCATTATTATTGGCCTGTTCAATCAGCACTGCGGCTTTTTCCTCCAGTGTTCGTCCGCTTTTGAGGATTTCAATCATTTCAGCCACAGCTACTTTGTTGGACAAACCGTCAGAGCATAATAATAATAAATCGCCCTCTTCAAACGTAATGGTTTTGATATCCATCTCAACCGCTGCTTCAGTTCCCAATGCACGGAGGAGCACATTTTTTCTTGGATGATGCTCAGCATCTTCCTTGGTAATCTGCCCTGACCTTACAAGTTCATTCACTAGGGAATGGTCTTCCGTCAGCTGCTGAAAACCCGATTCATTCAAGATATAACATCTGCTGTCGCCGATATTGGCAATTGTCGCAAAACGATCGGTACATATTACAGCCACAACAGTTGTACCCATGCCCTCACATTGTTCATTTTCTTTCGAATGTTCATAAAGAATCGTGTTGACCTCTGCAATATGCTTCCGCAGCCATCCTTCCGCCTCTTCGGCAGTCTGAAAGTCATCTGTCTGATCCCAGAACCCTTTTAAACTTGTTAACGTCATTTCGCTTGCCACATCGCCAGCCCGGTGGCCGCCCATGCCATCTGCTACGATGGCAAGGCGCTGCCCCTTGCTGTTCACATAGATGCCGCCATTATCTTCGTTATGCTGCCTGACTTTGCCTTGATCTGTCATAAAAACAGCTTTCATTCTGTCACCTCGTCTCCTCTTTTCGCTCCTTTGCACGAAGTTGTCCGCATGCTGCATCTATATCATGACCGTGCTCCCTGCGAATGGTTACATTAATGCCGTGGTTCTTCAGTGTCTTTTCAAAAGCAAAAATTTGATCCTTGGGTGTCCTCACATAATCTCGTTCGGGCACATAGTTTACTGGAATCAGGTTAACATGGCACTTCACATTTTTTATTAGCTTTGCCAGCTCTTCGGCATGTTCCACCTGGTCATTGACCCCTCCGAATAAGCCATATTCGAAACTCACCCGTCTGCCTGTTTTATTTATATAATACCTGATTGAATCCATAAGGTCCGGCAGCTTATAAGCTCTATTTATTGGCATCAGGCGGCTTCTGATTTCGGTGTTTGGAGCATGTAATGAGATCGCGAAATTGATCTGCATATTTTCATCTGCAAATTTATAGATTTTTGGGATGATTCCGCTGGTCGAAACAGTGATATGGCGTGCACCGATATTCAGCCCTTTATCATGGTTGATTATCTTCAGGAATGACAGCATACTGTCATAATTATCAAATGGCTCACCGATCCCCATAATTACAACCGAGCTGACCCGTTCATCTGTCTCATCTAGTGCCTGTTGTACTTTTACGACCTGAGCAACGATTTCTCCTGCTTCAAGATTACGTTTTAATCCGCCTAAAGTTGAAGCACAGAATGTACAGCCGATTCGGCAGCCCACCTGAGTAGTTACACATACTGAATTACCATAGTCATGCCTCATCAGTACAGTTTCAATCGAATAGCCATCATGAAGTTCAAATAAAAATTTTATTGTCCCATCAGCTGACTCCTGCTGAATGATCGTTTTAAGAGTTGTCAGCGAAAAATTTGCTGATAGTGCATCTCTTAACCCTTTTGACAGGTTCGTCATATCCTCAAATGATGTGACTCTTTTTGTGTAAAGCCAATCAAAAATTTGCTCAGCCCTGAAGGCTTTCTCATTATTTTCTTTAAGCCAATCCTTCAGCTCATGCAGCTGTAAAGTATAAATGGATGGTTTTTGTTCGTCTGCTGTTATTTTCTCTGCTGCTGTTTGTTCCATTTATTGCACCTTCTTTCTCAGACAGGCAATATAAAACCCGTCCGAACCAATATCCTGCGGTAAAATCTGCAGTTCAAAATTATCTATAAACGGAGCAATTGCTTTAGGCATTCGCTCACGAACTGATATATCTCCCTCAAATTCCGCATTATTCTTTAAAAATGACTGGACAACATGCTGATTCTCTTCCTTATCCACTGTACATGTACTATAAACAAGAATACCACCTTTTTTCAGCAAAGGTGAAACGGCATCCAAAAGGTTTCTTTGAATCTTATGAAGATGATATAAATCATCTTCTTCTTTTGTGTATTTCATGTCCGGCTTTCTTCTCATAACTCCAAGACCTGAGCATGGGGCATCCACTAAAATGCGGTCAAAAGATTCTTTTTCATAATGCTCCTGGACTTTCCTGCTGTCAAGGGCATTTGTCTTAATATTCGATAGTCCCAGTCTATCGGCATTATCATTAATCAGCTTTACTTTATGCTCATGAAGATCCAGTGAAATGACTTGTCCAGTATTTTGCATTTTTTCTGCAATATGTGTGGTTTTTCCTCCGGGTGCTGCACAGGCATCCAGGATCTTTTCATTTGGATTTCCTCCAAGGGCATATGCAGCAAGCATGGAGCTTTCGTCCTGAATAGTAATCAGGCCGTCTTTGAAAACACGCGAATTGGCCAGGTTTCCTCTTAAACATTTAATGGCAACTGGTATAAACTGACTTGGTTCTACTTCAAATCCTTCTTCCTTTAGAAGTGACAGGCATTCATCCCTCGAAGCCTTGACCTCATTTACCCTTGCAGTCTGAAGTGGAGCAGTCAAGTTAATTTCACACATTTTCTTTGTTTCTTCAAACCCAAGCTGATCGGCCCATCTTTTTACGAGCCACGCGGGATGGCTAGTCTCAATGGAAAGGCGTTCAACACTGTCTTCAATTTGCTCAAGATCTGGAAGCCCCTTTCTTTGAACGTTCCTGAGCACGCCGTTGACCATGCCGGAAATTCCTTTATGCCCCCATCGTTTAGCTATTTCTACTGCCTCGAAAATAGCTGCGCGGTCAGGAATTTTATCAAGAAAAACCATCTGATACAGTGTTAGCCTTAAGAGCTGGTTAACCCAGCTTTCAATTTTTTTGTTGCCTGCCAAAAACGGCTGCAGGTAAAAATCGAGTGTCATCCGGCGCTGAAGGGTACCATAAGTCAGTTCCGTTAAAAGTCCGATATCCTTCTGGTCTATTTCGTTCTTTTTTATGGCGTTATTCAGCAAAAGATTGCTGTAGGACTGATTTTTTTCAATGGCTTCAAGAAGTTCCAGTGCAGTTTCCCTTACATTTTTCTTTTTTAGCTTATTCATTCGGTGTCTCCCAAATGGCCGCCGGCAGTTAGATGGGACCCCGCGCCTCTCAAGAATTGTTCTGCTGGCATCTTTTTCTTTCCGGAAGGCTGCAGTTCTGTAATTTTAATGGCTGTCTCATTCCCTGCTGCCACAACGATTCCATCTTCCTCAAGCCTGATAATTGTTCCCGGTTCTTTGCTTTCAGCAGATTTGACCTTTTCCGAATTCCAAATTTTAATCACTTTGCCGTCAAAAGTTGTATAAGCAACCGGCCATGGGTTTAACCCTCTAATGTGGTTATAGATTTCTTCTCCGTTTTTGCCCCAGTCGATTTTTTCCTGTTCTCTTTTAATATTATAAGCAAAAGTGGCTTCTTCATCATTTTGCCTGATGGGAGTGAGTTCACCATTCAGGAGCTTTGGCAGTGTTTCAGATAAAAGCTTTGACCCTGCAGCGCTAAGTTTATCGTGAAGAGTGCCAACTGTATCTCTTTCCGTAATCGGCACTTCCACTTGGGTTAAAATATCGCCGGCATCAAGCTTCTCAGCCATGTACATAATGGTGATTCCTGTTTTTTCTTTCCCCTGCAGAATGGAGTAGTGAATGGGTGCACCGCCGCGCAATTCAGGAAGTAAAGATGCATGTACATTAATGCAGCCGAACTTGGGTGCATCCAAAAGCTCCTTCGGTAAAATTTGCCCAAACGCAGCCGTGACAACCAGGTCAGGCTTAAGAGCAAGAACTTTCTCCAGCTCTTCTGGCTGGCGGATTTTTTCGGGCTGATACACAGGGATGCCCTGTTTTTCAGCTTCGACTTTTACAGGCGGGGGAGTAAGGGTCTTTTTCCTTCCAACGGGTCTGTCAGGCTGAGTAACCACTCCGATTACTTCATATCCGTCCTCTATTATTTGCTTCAGTACAGGCACTGAAAAATCGGGTGTGCCCATAAATACGATTTTTGTCATTCAGCTTCCAATCCTTCCAACTCTTCTTCGTTCAAGTATCTTGTAACTTTTGAGGTAAATAGCACCCCATGCAAATGATCAATTTCATGGAGGATCGCTCTAGCCAGGAAATCCTCAGCCTCGAGGGTAAAATATTTCCCTTTTCGATCCTGAGCCTGGATTTTTACATATTCAGGCCTTGTTACTTCACCATATAACCCAGGAAAGCTCAGGCACCCTTCAGGTCCTGTCTGTTCCCCATTCGTTTCAAGGATTTCCGGATTAATCATTTCAATTGTTCCAAAATCATCATCTATATCAACAATGGCAATTTGCCTGCTAAGCCCGATTTGCGGAGCAGCCAGCCCGACACCATCGAATTCGATCATCGTATCATACATATCATTTAACAATTTGCCCAGCTTCTTATCAAACACCTTAACGGGTTCACATTCTGCCACCAGAATCTCAGCCGGATAAGTTACAATTTTTTTTACTGCCAAAACGTTTCCTCCATTTTTATCTATTTTCAACCAATTTGAGTTTATTCATAACCACAAAAACGGAAGCTCCTGAGCAGATCCTACTAAATAGCTAACGCTTTTAGTCGTGTGATTTGAAGCTGTCGAAACGTTCCTTGTGAGGCCAACAGTTCTCAAATTTCAAACAAATTTTATGCTTTATGAAACTACATTAAAATATAAGGATTCAGATCAATTGAGACGGATAGACCCCCAGTTGCAATATCCTGCTGATAATTATCCAGGATTTTCTTCAGCGCTTGTCCAAGTTCCGGCTCCCGCTTGTATTTTATCAGACATTGATACCGATATCTATTATTGATCCGCGGTATCGGGGATGCAACAGGACCAAGGACTATGCTTTCAGCAGATAATTTTGACTGAATGTACTGCGTGATCTTCTCAGTTACCGAAACAGCCTTCATTAATTCCTCGTGGCTGACGGTGACAAGGGATATATAGTAGAAAGGGGGATATCTATGAATTTTACGGACCATCATTTCTCTTTCATAAAATTTATCGTAATCCTGCTCCCCTGCCAGTTCAATACTATAATGTTCAGGAGTGTAGGTCTGAATAATTACCTCCCCTTCCAACTCATGCCTCCCAGCACGCCCGCTTACCTGAGTCAGAAGCTGAAAGGTTTTTTCAGAAGAGCGGAAGTCAGGCAGGTGCAGCATCGTGTCTGCCGATAATACGCCTACTAAGGTAATATTGGGGAAATCAAGGCCTTTAGCAATCATCTGAGTCCCAAGAAGAATATCTGCATGACCTTCCTGGAATTGATCAAGGAGCTTTTCATGTGCTCCCTTCCTGCTGGTTGTGTCGACATCCATCCGGATTACCTTCGCTTCCGGTAAAATTTTTGCCAATTCCTCTTCCACTTTTTGAGTGCCGGTTCCAAAATAACGGATATGTTCACTTTCACATTCCGGGCATGCATTCGGAACGGGTGCCTCATAGCCGCAGTAATGGCATTTCATCTGCTGGTTATACCGATGATAAGTCAAAGATATATCACAATGAGGACAATTAATAACATATCCACAGTCCCTGCACATAACAAATGAGGAATGCCCTCTTTTATTTAAAAATAATACGATCTGCTCTTTTTTACCGAGACGGTCTTTAATTTTTTCAAGGAGCTTCCTTGAGAACATCGAGCGGTTTCCTTCACGCAGCTCTTCCCGCATATCAATGATATCAACGGAAGGGAGAGACTGATTGTTCATTCTATTTTCGAGAGTGAGAAGATGATAAACTCCTTTATGTGCTCGCGCAAAAGATTCCAATGAAGGAGTTGCACTGCCAAGCACCACAGGACATTTATGATTTCCTGCTCTTTCGATGGCGACATCCCTTGCATGGTATCTCGGGTTTTCTTCCTGTTTATAGCTGGTTTCGTGCTCTTCATCAATGATAATGATTCCGAGGTTTTCAAAAGGGGCAAAGATAGCCGATCGGGCTCCGACAACAACCTTGACTTCCTTCCGCTGAATCTTTCTCCACTCATCATACTTTTCTCCAGCTGAAAGGCCGCTGTGCATTACGGCAACCTGATTGCCAAACCTGCCCTTAAAGCGTTTGACCATCTGCGGAGTTAAGGAAATCTCAGGAACAAGGACAATGGCTTCTTTGCCATCCTCAAGCACTCGCTGAATGGATTGCAGATACACCTCAGTTTTTCCGCTTCCTGTTACCCCATAAAGCAAAAAAGTTTCATGCCGGTTATTTTCGATAGAATTAAGGATGGGAATTATGGCCTTTTTCTGTCCATCGGTCAAAGAGAGCGGTTCAGTTCTTTCGAATTCACGGTCTCCAAATGGGTTTCGGTAAATTTCCACATCCCTCTGGCCAAGCAGCCCTTTTTGCATAAGCACTTTTATGGTGGACGATGTTATTCCAAGCAAGGAAAATAACTCTTTCTGATCGACCGGTCCCTCCTCATGAAGAAAATATTCAAGCACTTCTTTCTGTTTGGTTGCGTTGCCTGGAAGCTTTTGAAGGTAATCAGCAAGCTTATTAGAGGCAGCAGCCGCGAATATCTGCTTCACTTTTTTCTTTTTCACTCGTTCTTTTACTTGATAGATAATTTCGATGGTTCCATTGGATGCTTCCTTTTGAAGAAGCGGCAAAGCTCCGCTCTTAACTGCATCATCCCATAAAATTTCTTCAGTTTTCTGAAAGAGAGCAGCTACTTTTTCAGCAAGCAGTTTACGATCTGCAGTTTTTGCCAATACAAGCTTCTTTTCGTATTTTGCCTTCAATGCTGCAGGCAGCATTGCCTGAAAGGCAGAGATTTTGTAGCATAATGTTTTTTCTGTCAGCCATTCACCAAGAGTCAAAAGCTCCTGGTTAAGCACTGGATTTAAGTCCATCGGCTCTGAAATGGATTTTAGCTGCTGAAAATCGGACTCTGCTCTTAATGCTGATACAAACCCCTGGATCTTTCTTGGTCCAAATGGTACAACAACCCTCATGCCAGGGAGAATAACGCCTTTCAGATGAGAGGGGATTTTGTAATCAAATGCCCGGTCAGTCTGTTTGGCTGGTACATCGACAATGACTCTCGCAATATTCATTCATGCTCATCCTTTAGCAAGATCACAGCTTCTTCAAGAATTTTTACAGCAACATCCTTTTTTGGCATAAGCGGAAGCTTTTCAGAAGACCCATCTTTTTTAAAAAGTGTAACAATATTAGTGTCTGTTCCAAAGCCTGCACCTTCAGCAGTTACATTATTGGCTACGATCAGATCGGCATTTTTCCTCTTTAGCTTGCCCTGTGCATACTCATCAACCTGTTCGGTTTCAGCCGCAAACCCTATAAGGATTTGCTTCTTCTTTTTTTGTCCCAGTTCGAATAATATATCTTTTGTTCTTTCAAGCTCCAATACTTCATCCCCGGGCTGTTTTTTCATTTTTTGCGCAGAAGTAACCTTTGGACGATAATCGGAGACTGCAGCAGTCTTAATGACAATATCCGCATGATCAAATTCGCTTATTGCCGCTTGATACATTTCCTGAGCAGATTCTACCTTTATCAGTTTTAAGCCAGCAGGAGCATTAATTGTAACCGGACCGGATATCAATACAACTTCAGCGCCTGCAGATACAGCTGCTTCGGCAATTGCATAGCCCATTTTACCCGAAGAATGGTTGGTAATATAACGGACAGGATCAATTTTTTCCCTTGTTGGGCCGGCAGTTATAACCACTTTCCTGCCAGTTAGCTCCAACCTGGAAGGCTTAAAAAATTCTCCAATTGTTTCTGTAATTTTCTCTGGTTCTTCCAGCCTGCCTTTTCCAACATAGCCGCATGCAAGATACCCTTCTGAAGGCTCTATAAATCTGTATCCAAAACGATATAAGGTTTCAATATTTTTCTGGACAGCAGGATGGCTGTACATATGTACATTCATTGCAGGTGCAATCCAGATCGGTGATGATGCCGCCAAGAGGGTTGTTGTGATCATATTGTCTGCAATTCCATTAGCCAGCTTTCCGATTACATTTGCAGTAGCCGGAGCAACAAGAATTAAATCAGCCCAATCAGCCAGGTCGATATGAGCAATAACCTTCGAATCTTTTTCATCGAAAGTGTCAGTGTAAACATCATGTCTTGAAAGCGCCTGAAAAGTTAATGGTGCAACAAATTTAGCTGCCGATTCACTTAGGATAACTTTCACCTGCGCTCCGGACTGCGTAAGCTTGCTCGTTAATGCTGCAGCTTTATAAACAGCAATTCCACCGGTTACACATAATAATATCTTCTTTCCAGTCAGCATTATATGACCCCACCAATCTCAAAAAATAATTCATCTCTATGAAAAACGGCCTGGCTATATTTTTCTATAATCAGCACTGGCCATTAATGGCTATTAGTTTTCATGATAGTTTTATTATGCAAGAAGAGCAGTGAATTTTCATCTAATAAAACCTCAAACAAAAATAACAACCTTTTAAAAGGTTGTTATTCAGCGATTTTACTCGTATGATTCATTGGCCGTCTTTTCGCCCAGTCGGTAATGAAGCTGGTCTGCATGGATTTCCTCAAGTGCTTTTCCCACATTTTTATGTGATTTATAGCTCTCAAGCTGCGGTCTGGCATTAAGCTGAAGCTTACGGGCACGCTTGGCAGCAACAGAAACAAGTGAATATTTAGAATCAATCTTTGTCATTAGAGAATCAATAGAAGGATAAAGCATATTTATTCTACCTCCAGCATCTTTTTGTATTTAGGTTCTACACGTTCCCTGCGGCAGTGTTCTGCTACCACAATGGATTTAATTCTTTCACAGGCAAGATCGATTTGATCATTCTCTACAACATAATCATATAAGTTCATCATTTCGATCTCTTCTTTCGCTGCACTCATGCGATTGTTGATTATATCTTCCGTCTCTGTCCCCCTGGTTACGATACGGTTCTTAAGCTCGGATAAACTAGGTGGAACCAGGAAGATGAATAAGCCGTCAGGAAATTTCTCACGCACTTGGCGGGCACCCTGAACTTCGATTTCAAGAAAAACATCTTTGCCCCGGTCCAGTGTTTCCCTTACATAATCAACTGGCGTTCCGTAGTAGTTTCCGACGAACTCTGCATATTCAAGCAGCTTATCCTGCCTGATCAGCTCTTCAAACTCCTCACGCGTTTTGAAAAAATAATCAACTCCATTGACTTCTCCTGCTCTCGGAGATCTCGTTGTCATTGAAATAGAGTATTCAAACGCAGTATCAGGCTGAGCAAATATCTCTTTTCTTACTGTTCCTTTTCCTACACCTGAGGGTCCGGATAGAACAATCAATAACCCTTTTTCTTTCATTTATAAAATCCTACCCTTCCTCAACAATTTCATCACGGTCATTTAATCGGTGCGCAACAGTTTCCGGCTGGACCGCAGACAAAATGACATGATCACTGTCCATAACGATAACAGCCCGGGTGCGTCTGCCATATGTAGCATCTATTAAAGAGCCCCGGTCACGTGCGTCCTGAATGATCCGTTTAATCGGGGCGGATTCTGGACTGACTATTGATATTATCCGGTTGGCAGAGACAATATTGCCAAATCCGATATTGATCAGTTTAATTGACATTTGGGTCCTCCAATCATCAGTTATTTATTTTGACCCCCAGAGCCGGAATCTAAACAACTGCTATTCAATATTTTGAACTTGTTCCTTCATTTTTTCCAATAAACTCTTTATTTCAACCACTTCAGCAGCTATCTCTGCACTGTTTGCCTTGGACCCGATTGTATTGGCCTCCCGGTTCATTTCCTGCAGAATAAAGTCAAGTTTTCTTCCAGTCGGTTCTGAAAGCTGAAGGGTCTTTTCAAATTGGCTTATATGACTTTGAAGTCTTGTCAGTTCTTCACTGATATCCGCTTTATCAGCGAACATCGCTACCTCTGTTAAAATTCTCGGCTCATCCACCTGGCCATCAAGAAATTCTCTCATACGCTTTTCCAATCTCTCCCGGTAAAGCTGCACGACCTTTGGGGCAAACTCTCTCAGCTTGCTGACCCTGCTGCTTAAAAGAGTAAGATGGCTTCGGAGATCTTTTTCCAGCTCATCCCCCTCAAGCCTCCTCATCTCCGTTAACTGCAGGCATGCCTCTTCAGCAGCAGAAAGGACCATCTGGCTCAATTCTTCATTGCCGGACTCCTTTTCTTCTATACCAATCAATTCTTCCCGTATGACATTCCCGATGGATAGATCCGTTGAGATTTGGTACTTTGTTTGAATTGCAGTTATGTATTGATAATATTCATCCAATAGGTCCCAGTCAACATTAACTTTCCTGCTGGACAGCCCATCGCCGTCAATGGTGATATAAACCTCGATTCTGCCTCTTTTGATATGCCCGTTAAGCTTTTTCTTTATCTTGTCTTCTATATGCATCAGCTGTCTGGGCATTCTGATCTGAAACTCGGAAAAACGATGGTTTACAGTCTTTATTTCAACCGTAATGGAACATTGCCCGGATTCTTTCTTGCTCCTGCCATAACCAGTCATGCTTACTGCCATTTCTCACACTTCCTTTTGGGAAAAGCACAGCTTATAAAAAGCACTATTACTTTCAGTTAGCGCCATGATGCCTGTGCAGTCTATGTATAGGGCTTTTACTAATAGATGTTGTTCTAGCTTATAACCTCGCCCGTTGACATCCGCTGCAGGCACTAAGGCGAACCAGCGGGGATGCAGGAAGTCTCCTCGACCGCTGTGTCTGCGGGGTCTCCCCTGGTACGCTACTCCCGCAGGACATAATGTGCTTCCTCGAACAAACACCGCACGAAGAAAATGCAGTAGCATTTTCGAGGAACTCGTACCTTCCGCTCCAATCAACTCAGTGGACAACTTGGTTAGTCCGCATTATGCAACAATTCGACAAAAGCCATTTATTAAATGGAGATTTATATGTTTGCTCAAAAAAGAAAGGTAATAGAGCTCTTCTCTACTACCTAAAGGATTATAACATATTTCATTTTGTTTTTCTTGCCAAAAATGTGCCTGCCAGTAAAAATGTTGGTACAGCTGAGAGTCCTGTGATCATAAACCAGTCACGCAATTCAATTGGGACGGTGTGAAAAATTGGCTGAAGCGGCGGATAGTATATGACAACCAGCACTAAAGCAAGGGACGAGATGACTGCCCAGACTAAATATTTATTGCCGAAAGGATTTCTTGAGAACACAGATTTTTCACTGCGGCAATCAAATACATGAATCAGCTGTGCCATTACCAATGTGGCAAATGCTACTGTCTGTGCATACGCAAGATGTTCCGGATTTGCCCTATAGGCAAAAATGAACGCAAGTAATGTCACAAGGCCAATTAAAAACCCTCTGGACACTACTTTCCAGCCAAGCCCTCTAGAAAATACACCTTCCTTGGGACTCCTCGGCTTCCGCTTCATCACATTTTCCTCTGGCTGGTCAAGGCCCAGAGCCATTGCAGGAAGGCCATCCGTTACAAGGTTCACCCAAAGAATCTGAATTGGCACTAACGGCAGCGGAAGGGCTAGAAGCATAGCAAACAGCATAACCAGAATTTCACCAACATTGGATGCAAGCAGATATCTGACAAACTTTCGAATATTCTCGTAAATATTTCTTCCTTCTTTTATCGCGGCTTTTATGGTCGCAAAATTGTCATCGAGCAGTACCAGAGCGGATGCCTCTTTGGCAACATCGGTCCCAGTAATGCCCATTGATATTCCGATATCTGCTGCTTTAATGGCCGGGGCATCATTGACTCCATCCCCTGTCATGGCAACAATATGGCCCCTGTTCTGGAGAGCCTTTACAATTTTTAATTTATGCTCAGGCGATACTCTGGCAAATACTGCGACATCCTCAACCACATCTTCAAGTTCTTCAACCGCCATCTCTGCCAGGTCCTTGCCCTGAAGGACTTTTGAGCCTTGTGTTAAAATGCCTAACTGCTTGGCAATCGCCTGTGCTGTAATCACATGATCTCCTGTAATCATGATCGTTTTAATTCCTGCTTCCTTGCACTCCTTGACTGCTTCTCTTACCTCAGGCCTTGGCGGATCAATCATCCCCTGCAGCCCGATAAATGTTAATCCCTTCTCCGCCTCTTTTTCATCAAGAATGACATTTTTTGAGGGGATTTCCTTAAAGCCAATCGCTATCGTTCTCAAGGCTTGAGAAGCAAGATCTTCTATCGCTCCCTGAATTTCACCTGAGAGCTCCCTCGAAAGAATCTGCCGCTTTCCCTCCCAAAGAACCGATTCACTCTTCCCGACTAATACATCGGGTGCTCCCTTGGTTACAATAAATTGCCTTCCGTTATGATCCTTTACCACCACACTCATCATTTTTCGGACAGAGTCAAACGGAAACTCATTGATAATCTGGAATTGGTTTAACAGACTGCTCCGGTTATAGCCCGCCTTCATGGCCGCTACTAGCAGAGCCCCTTCTGTTGGATCTCCATCAATCACAAACTCATTATTTTTCTGCTGTATTTCAGCATGGTTGCATAACATGCCAAACATCAGCATTTGCTGGAGTGCTTTATCACTTTTCGGTTCAACTTGATTCTCATTTCTATAAAAATGGCCTTGCGGCTCATAGCCGATACCATCTACTCTCCACTCTTTCCCGCCGCTCCAGAGATGTGTAACAGTCATTTTGTTTTGAGTCATAGTCCCAGTTTTATCTGAGCATATCACAGATGCACAGCCCAGTGTTTCAACCGCTGGAAGCTTCCGCACGATTGCTTTTTTTCTTATCATTCTTTGTACACCAAGAGACAGAGCTACCGTCACGATGGCCGGGAGCCCTTCTGGAATGGCTGCTACTGCCAAGGAAACACCGGCAAGGAACATTGTATATAATTCCTGCCCCTGCACCACACCAGCCACAACGACAAGAACAGTCAGTAAAATCGCTGCCGTAATGAGGATTTTGCCCAGCTGTTCCAATCTTCTCTGAAGCGGAGTTGTCATCGTTTCCGCATTCTGCAGAAGATCAGCAATCTGTCCCATAGCCGTATTCATCCCGGTTCCGACAACTACGCCCAGCCCATTGCCACGGGTTACCATAGTCCCCATAAAAGCCATGTTCTCCATATCCCCAATTGCCAGATTAGCAGTTTTCAAGGAACCGGTCCTCTTTTGGACAGGCAGAGATTCTCCGGTCAAAGCGGATTCCTCAATTTCCAGGCTATTGGACTCTACGATTCTAATATCTGCTCCAATTCTGTCTCCTGTTGCAAATTTCAATAGGTCTCCTGCCACCACTTCTTTGGAGGGGATCTTCTTCCATTGTCCTTCACGCAAAGCAATAACTTGAGGTGCTGATAATTCCTTAAGTGCATGCAAAGACTTTTCGGCTTTCCTCTCCTGAAAGAAGCCCAAGAAGCCATTTATGACTACAATTGCAATAATGGCAATTGCATCAATATATTCACCAAGCAGCCCTGATATTAAGGTCGCTGCTAATAGGACAAGAACCATGAAATCTTTAAATTGACTAAAAAATAAGAGTAAAGCCGACTGCTTTTCTCCCTCTTTCAACTCATTATAACCATATTGTTTATGCCGTTTTTTTACATCATCCTCTGTTAAGCCCGCCTTAATATCTGTATTTAAGGCTTGCTCAACCTCCCTTTCATTCATTTCATGGAACTTCATCCGGACATCACACTTCCTCCTTTGTGGTTTGAGAAAAGCCATGAGCTGCATGGAGAAGGGATACAATAGTAATAAAATTCATCAGCACTCACAGCCAGACTTTAAGAGAATCCGCCAGATGGCAGACCGTCCTGCTTCTTCTGGTAAATCAAGTGAAGCAGAGTTGTCCAATCTCACTCTAAAGAAAGCATATTCAGCCCTGTCCAAAAAAATGCTATTATTATTAGAAAAGCGGAAGGCGCCGGCTTATAAAGGAACGCAGACTAAAACCGCCACGTCCTGTGGCAACGTCTGCATGACCCGCATCCTGCGAGCCTCAAGCATAAGACGAGCCGGCTGAAAGGTTGTTCTTAAACCTTTTGGACGGATTGGTTTATGACCTCGTGCCGATGGCGCCTGGAGCTAGACAGTATTAGAAAACCCGAAGTGCCTCGCGAAGACATTAAGCCAAGCCTTAAAACTTGATTTTTATGATTTAAATGAAAGAATAATGTATATCTGCAGCAAGTGATAGGCTGTTATTTTTAATAGAAGAGGATGTTCCAATATGTCATTTGATGGTTTGTTTACAAGAGCAATGACGAAAGAGCTTATAGATACTTTAAAGGGCGGCAGAATCAATAAGATTCAGCAGCCTTATAAGAATGAAATTATTTTAGTTGTGCGGGCAAATGGTCGGAATCACAGGCTCTTGCTGTCAGCCCATCCAAGCTATGCGAGAGTCCAGCTTACCAATGAAGCACACGAAAACCCATCAGAGCCCCCGATGTTCTGCATGCTTTTAAGAAAACATCTGGAAGGATACATACTTGAAGATGTCCATCAAATCGGGCTTGACCGTATAATCGTGTTTGAAGTTAAAGGCAGGAATGAGATTGGTGATACATCCTATAAACAGCTGATTGTTGAGATAATGGGCAGACACAGCAATATTACACTTGTGGATAAATCCCGCAATATTATTCTCGACAGCGTCAAACATGTATCTTATGCAGTTAATAGCCATCGTGCTATTTTGCCCGGACAGGAGTACATTCTCCCTCCGTCCCAGGATAAAATGAATCCATTCGAGGCAGACAAAGACGATTTACTTCGTAAGATCGACTTTAACAGCGGAAGAGTGGATAAACAGCTTGTAGCGAGCTTCGCTGGAATTTCACCGCTTTTTGCAAAAGAAGTAATACACCAAGCTGGTCTTATAAACAGGACAACTGTTCCAAATGCCTTCCAGCACTTAATAGACTCCCTAAAGGAACATTCCATAAGGCCGGCCATTACAGCAGGTGAACAAAAGGAAAGCTTTTATTTATTGCCTCTCCAGCATATAAAAGGGGGTAGCAGGGAATTTAATTCCTTGAGCGAAATGCTGGACCGGTTTTATTTTGGAAAAGCGGAAAGAGACCGGGTCAAACAGCAATCCAATGACCTTGAACGTTTTATAGTAAATGAGAAAGAAAAGAATGAGAAAAAAATTGAGAAGCTGAAAAGAACCCTGCATGAAGCAGAAAATGCCGATAAACATCAATTGTATGGAGAATTGATCACAGCCAATATTTATGCGATTCAAAAGGGGATGAAGGAAGCGGAAGTCATCAATTATTACGATGAAAATGGCGGAGCGGTTACCATTCAGTTGGATCCACAGAAGACTCCTTCAGAGAATGCACAAAAATATTTTACAAGATACCAAAAAGCAAAAAATGCCGTAATTGCTGTAAAAGAGCAAATTAAGAAAGCCGAAGAGGAAGCGTCATACTTCGATTCTCTTCTGCAGCAAGTAGAAACTGCATCAACAAGAGACATTGCCGAAATTAGAGAGGAGCTTGTTGAAGGCGGTTATATTAGAGAAAGGCAAAAACGAGGCAGCAAAAAACAGCAGAACCTCAAGCCTGTTCTTGACCGCTATACCTCCACAGACGGAACGGAAATATTGGTTGGAAAAAACAACAAGCAGAATGATTATTTAACGAACAAATTGGCTGCAAGGGATGAGATCTGGCTGCATACAAAGGATATCCCTGGTTCACATGTGGTTATCCGAAGCAAGGAACCGGCAGAAAATACCATTCTTGAAGCTGCATCTCTGGCGGCATACTTCAGCAAAGCCCGTAATTCCAGTTCAGTACCCGTTGACTTTACCCAAGTCCGGCATGTGAAAAAACCAAGTGGAGCGAAACCAGGATTTGTCATATATGACCATCAGCAGACAGTTTACGTTACGCCTGATGAAGAAACTGTGCTGTCATTAAAGCAAAGTCTGTAAATAAATGAAAAAAGCAAGCTCAGATGCTTGCTTTTTTCATTATCAAAAACTGTTTTATTGTGTTACTTTTCCCCACTCTTCAGGATCTTTTCGCCATTCAACCAGCTTCTTCATATCCTTTTCTTGGATATAGCCATTTTCAACGGCTACTTCTGTCAGAGCTTCAATATCGGTCAGGGTATATGCTTCGATTTTTTCTTCGTCCAGCATTTCCTTTCCTTTTTCCAGCTGGTATGTAAAGATAGCTGCAACACCCAGCACTTCACAGCCCGCTTCTCTTAAAGCCTTGACAGCAGTGATGGCACTTCCTCCTGTTGAAATTAGATCTTCCACAACAACAACCTTCTGGCCTTTGTCAGCTTTTCCTTCAATTTGTTTGCCTTTCCCATGGCCCTTAGCCTTTGAGCGGACATAGCACATAGGCAGTTCCATAATGTCACTTACCCAGGCAGCATGCGGAATGCCTGCTGTTGCTGTACCTGCAATTAGTTCTGCTTCAGGAAATTTGTCCAGAATGATTGCTTGAAGGCCCGAAGCTATTTCTTTTCTAACTTCAGGGTATGACAATGTAAGACGGTTATCGCAATAGAGTGGAGCACGCAATCCTGAAGACCATGTAAATGGATCGTTTGGATTTAATGCAACTGCTTTTATATCTAATAGTTTTTCTGCTATTTTACGCTTCATTTAGAACGCCCTCCCAGGATTGCTTGCATTCAATATATTTTTCAAATGGATTTTCCGCTCTTGTAATCGATCGGCCTACTACAATTGCGGAAACCCCTTCCTTTCTGGCGAATTCAGGTGTTGCCACTCTTTTCTGATCTCCGGAGTCGTCAGATGACAGGCGTATTCCCGGTGTTACAGTCAAAAAGGAAGATCCTATTCGCGAACTTATCTCCTTTGCTTCAAAACTTGAACATACTACCCCATCAAGTCCTGCTTCTTTGGCAAGCTTGGCATAATGAAGAACAGATTCGTTTAATGAAGCAGGAATTAATTGCTCTGATTTCATTTGCTGTTCGGATGTGCTTGTCAGCTGCGTCACAGCAATACAAGATGGCCTTTTCCCTGAACTTGCGGCTTCTAGTCCTTCACGTGCTGCTTCCATCATGGCTTTTCCTCCTGCGGCATGGACATTAACCATATCGCAGCCAAGCCCGGCAAGTCTCTTCATGGCACTTTTAACGGTATTAGGAATATCATGAAGCTTGAGATCAAGGAAAATCTCATGCCCTTGTTCTTTTAAATCGTGAACGATGGAAGGACCCTCTTGGTAAAATAACTCCATGCCGACCTTTAGAAATAATTTTTCATTTTCAAAGTTTTTTAGAAAATGATTAACTTCCATTTTCCCTGGAAAATCAAGAGCAATAATGAGCGGCTTTTTCATGCTTTTTCCAGCTCCTTCCAATACATTCTGAAATATGTTCATATCCCAGCTTTTCAATAAGTTCGGGCAGCCTATCGATAATTTTCGGACACACAAAAGGATCTACGAAGTTAGCTGTTCCAACCGCTACTGCACTTGCACCTGCATAGAAGTATTCGATGACATCCTCTGCAGATTCAATGCCGCCCATTCCGATGATCGGAAGGGACACCTGCTGGCTCACTTCATAAATCATCCTAAGCGCGACAGGCTTAATGGCCGGCCCTGAAAGTCCCCCTGTTCTATTTGCCAAAATCGGATTGCCTGTTTTTAGATCGATTCTCATGCCAACAAGCGTGTTGATCATCGTTAAACCGTCAGCTCCGCCATCTTCCACTGCTTTCGCCATTTCTACAATATTTGTGACATTTGGTGAAAGCTTCACATAGACAGGAACCTCTGAAACCTCTTTTACTTTTTTCGTTAGGTTTTTAGCAATTTCCGGGATAGTCCCAAAGGCAATTCCGCCTGTTTTTACATTCGGACAGGAGATGTTGAGCTCGAGCGCATGCACATTAGGGCTTGCAGAAATTTTTTTGGCAACCGCAACATAATCTTCTTCCTGCGAACCGGCTACATTGGCAATGATCGGTACATTACATTGTTCAAGCCAGACCAGTTCTTCATTCACCACTTTTTCCAGTCCCGGATTCTGCAGTCCTATCGCATTCAGCATCCCTGCTGAAGTCTCAGCCACTCTTGGTGTTGGATTTCCAAAACGGGGCTCAAAGGTTGTCGCCTTGATCATGATCGCACCCAATTGGCTCAAATCATACAGCTGGCTGAATTCTCTTCCGAAGCCAAAGCATCCTGATGCAGGCATAATTGGATTTTTTAATTCCAGTCCAGGCAGACTGACATTTAATGAGTTCATAGAACTACCTCCCCTGCTTTAAAGACCGGTCCGTCACTGCAGACTTTTTTATAACTGTATCCATCAGGATCATCCCCTGTATGGCAAACGCATGCAAAGCACGCCCCGATGCCGCAGCCCATCCGTTCTTCCAATGAAAGGTATACGGTTTTATGAGAGTATTGATTTTCAAGCGCCTTCAGCATCGGCGTCGGGCCGCATGAATATAAAACATCGAAATTAATCTTAAATTTATTAATAACATCTGTAACAAAGCCTTTCGTTCCTGCGCTTCCATCAACTGTAGCCAGATAGGTCTCGCCCAGCTGAGCAAACTTTTCTTCATAGAAAACGGCACTTGCTGACTGAAAACCAAGGACATGTATCACCTTAACACCATGGCTTACAAGCTGTTTGGACAACTCATAAAGAGGGGGGACTCCGATTCCTCCTCCCACAAGAAGTGCTGTATCCCCCCGGCCAGCTTCACTGATAGGAAACCCATTTCCCAGCGGCCCCAATACATCTGCGTAATCGCCAGGTTTTTTTTCTGAAAGCATCACCGTCCCCCGGCCTTCAGCACGATATATCATCTTAAACCGGCTTTCATCAGGTAAAATCTCTGCAATGCTGATCGGCCTTCTTAGCATCGGGTCATAACCCCCGGATATTTTCAAATGCACAAATTGCCCGGGCTCTTTCATTTCATGAACAAGCTCACCTTGAAGGGTGAGCTCGTAAATATTTTCGGCAAGTTTATTTTGCGATATTACAGTGCATTGTTCCTGTCTGATCAAGATAAAACCGCCTCCCGGACTTGTTCTGGCTTATCCATCGCATCTGCTGAGAAATTCATCGATTCGATTACTTGAAGGATTGCTTCTGCCGTATCCAGGGAAGTAAGACATGGCACGCCATTTTCCACCGATTCACGGCGGATGCGGAAGCCATCTCTGGCAGGCTGCTTTCCTTTTGTTAGAGTATTTATAACAAATTGTGCTTCGCCATTTCTGATGACATCCAGAAGGTTTGGCCCTTCTGAGCCGATCTTTCCAGTCACTTTTACAGGAATGCCGGCAGATTTAAGGAATAATGCTGTTCCGCTCGTTGCCATTAGCCTGTAGCCGATGGATACAAATCTCTTTGCCAGCAGCAGCGCCTCATCCTTATCCTTATCTGCGACAGTCATTAGTACCGTTCCAAACGGCTGGATTTTCATACCGGAAGCAACAAGGCCTTTATAAAGGGCTTTTTCAAGCGTTGAATCTTTGCCCATAACTTCTCCAGTTGACTTCATTTCAGGCCCTAAAGTGATGTCTACTCTTCTTAATTTCGCAAATGAGAACACTGGGACTTTTACAAACACGCCTTTTCTCTCCGGCAGGAGGCCGGATCCGCAGCCCTGCTGAGCCAATGTTTGGCCCATGATAACTTTCGTGGCGATTTTGGCCATTGGCACGTTTGTAATCTTGCTCAAGAAAGGAACCGTCCGGCTTGAACGCGGGTTGACTTCCAGGACATATACTTCCCCTTTTGCCACTACATACTGGATATTCAGGAGACCTATAATGCCAAGGCCCTTAGCCATCTTCTCGGTATACTCAACAAGCTTGTCTTTGATTGCTTCTGATATATTTTGAGGAGGATAGACGGCAATGGAATCTCCCGAGTGTACTCCAGCTCTTTCAATATGCTCCATGATGCCTGGAATGAGCACATTTTCTCCATCCGAAATGGCGTCCACCTCTATCTCCTTCCCAGTCAGATACCGGTCGATCAATACTGGATGCTCTGGATTTACTTTAACAGCGTTCTCCATATAATGAAGAAGCTCGGCTTCTTTATATACTATCTCCATGGCTCTTCCGCCAAGTACATATGATGGACGGACTACTACGGGATAACCGATTTCACCAGCAACCGCAACTGCCTGCTCCACTGATAAGGCAGTCTTTCCTTTTGGCATCGGAATGTCCAGCTCTGCAAGGGCATGCTCAAATTTATCCCGGTCTTCTGCCCGGTCTACGTTTTCAAGAGAAGTTCCGAGAATTTTCACGCCTCTCTTTACCAGATCTGCTGCAAGGTTAATCGCTGTCTGTCCGCCAAATTGCACAACTACACCTTCTGGCTTCTCAAGATCAATGATGTGCATAACATCTTCAATCGTGAGCGGCTCAAAATATAGCTTATCAGAGATGCTAAAGTCAGTAGAAACAGTTTCCGGATTATTATTTATGATGATTGCTTCATAACCTGCTTCCTTGATTGCCCATACTGCGTGGACAGTTGAATAGTCAAACTCCACTCCCTGGCCAATCCGGATAGGACCTGAGCCAAGAACAACAACGCTTTTGCGGTTAGTTACATCCGATTCGTTCTCATCTTCGTAAGTTCCATAGAAATACGGTGTTTCAGATTCAAATTCTGCTGCACATGTATCAACCATTTTATAAACCGGTACAATGGCATGTTCTTTTCTCCAGCTGTATACTTCCATTTCACTTGAATTCCACAGCCTGGCAATTACCAGATCGGCAAATCCCATTTCCTTTGCAGCTTTCCCTGTTTCAGGGTCAAATGGTTTCTCTGTTAATACACTCTCAAAATCTATGATTTTCTTAATCTTATGAAGGAAAAATAAATCAATCCTGCTCCATTCATGGATCGTCTCGATGGTAACTCCCCTTCTGATGGCTTCTCCGATATAAAACAAACGTTCATCGCCTGCTTTTCGAATCCGCTTTTCGATCAATTCATTCGAAATTTGGTCAGCGTCCTTCAGCTCAAGATGATAAATGTTTGCTTCAAGTGAACGGACTGCTTTCAGAAGAGATTCTTCAAATGTGCGCCCTATCGCCATCACTTCACCTGTAGCCTTCATTTGGGTCCCAAGCGAACGGTTCGCAGATTCAAATTTATCAAACGGCCAGCGTGGAATTTTTGAAACAATATAATCCAATGCCGGTTCAAAGCAGGCATAAGTTTTTCCTGTCACAGGATTCATCATTTCATCAAGTGTCAGCCCCACCGCTATCTTGGCTGCCAGTTTGGCAATCGGATATCCTGTTGCCTTGGATGCTAGTGCCGATGAACGGCTCACACGCGGGTTAACTTCAATGATGTAATAATTGAAGCTATCCGGATCAAGTGCCAGCTGAACATTGCATCCTCCTTCAATCTCAAGAGCGCGGATAATTTTTAATGAAGTGTTTCTTAGCAGCTGATACTCACGATCACTCAAAGTTTGGCTTGGAGCTACAACAATGGAATCACCTGTGTGGACACCTACAGGATCGAAGTTTTCCATATTGCAGACAACAATTGCATTGTCATTGGAGTCTCGCATCACTTCATATTCAATTTCTTTGAAGCCCGCAATGCTCTTTTCAAGCAGGCACTGTGTTACAGGACTGTTCTTCAGGCCGCTTGTCACAATTTCGATTAACTCCTCTTCATCGTGGCAGATTCCCCCGCCTGTTCCCCCTAATGTAAAAGCAGGTCGTACGATGACCGGATAGCCAATCCTATTTACAAACTTATATGCTTCCTCAAGGTTATGGATTATTTCACTTTCAGGCACCGGCTCACCAAGTTCATTCATCAGACTTCGGAAAAGATCCCTGTCTTCCGCTTTTTGAATAGCAGATAATTTTGTACCGAGGATTTCAACCCCGCATTCTTCCAATACACCTGATTCAGCAAGCTCTACTGCCAGGTTTAACCCTGTCTGTCCTCCAAGAGTAGGTACAAGGGCGTCAGGGCGTTCTTTTCGGATGATGCGGCTGACGAATTCCAGCGTAAGCGGCTCTATATATACTGCGTCGGCAATTTCAGTATCTGTCATGATGGTAGCAGGATTGGAATTTACAAGGATGACGCGATATCCTTCCTCTTTCAATGCAATGCAGGCCTGTGTTCCGGCATAATCAAACTCTGCTGCCTGTCCGATGACAATTGGTCCTGATCCGATAACTAAAATGCTTTTTATATCTGTACGCTTTGGCATGCTGC
The DNA here is from genome assembly GCF_004366035.1 of Cytobacillus oceanisediminis. GTDB lineage: Bacteria > Bacillota > Bacilli > Bacillales > Cytobacillaceae > Cytobacillus > Cytobacillus oceanisediminis_C. The sequence continues at coordinate 199,159 of NZ_SOEE01000004.1, read as the reverse complement.
AGCACCTTCCTCTTTATGTGATTCAATCATTTGCAGGAATTGTTCAAATAATCCATTTGCATCCTCTGGTCCCGGTGAAGCCTCAGGGTGATATTGCACAGTGAACGCCGGAACTTCTTTATGTTTTAACCCTTCAATCGTTCCATCGTTTAATGCAATATGTGTTACTTCCAGAGGAGTACCGGTAACAGAATTTTTTTCCACTGAATATCCATGGTTTTGAGATGTTAATGCTACTTTTCCGGATTGCAAATCTTTAACCGGATGGTTTGAACCGCGATGGCCGAATTTCATTTTTTCTGTATTGGCACCACATGCAAGGGCAAAAAGCTGATGTCCCAGGCATATCCCAAAAATCGGAACGTTTCCTAACAGACCTTTAATCATTGTGATTGCTTCCGGAACATCTTTCGGATCTCCGGGCCCATTTGAAAGCATAACCCCATCCGGGCTCATGCTGAGTATTTCTTCAGCTGTTGTATTATATGGTACAACAATCACATCACAATCCCGTTTGTTTAATTCTCTTAATATACCGTGTTTCATGCCGAAATCTACAAGGACTACCCTTCTGCCGCGGCCTGGGCTTGGATAAGGTGTCTTTGTTGAAACTTGCTTAACCTGATCGTTTCGCAGCTTGGTTGCCCGCAGTTTTTCAATGATTAATTCCGGGTTTTCACTTATGCTGCAAATAGCACCTTTCAGCGTACCATGCTGCCTGATAATTCTTGTTAATTTTCTAGTATCAATCCCAGCAATTCCGGGGATGTTTTTCATCTTAAAATATTCAGCAATTGATTGTTCATTTCTCCAGTTTGAAGGATACTCGCTTGCTTCTTTAACAATGAACCCGGAGATTGCTGGGGAGATGGATTCAAAATCATCTCGATTAATTCCATAATTTCCGATTAAAGGGTATGTCAATGTTACAATTTGACCGCAGTAGGAAGGGTCAGAGAGAATTTCCTGATAACCCGTCATTCCTGTATTGAATACTACCTCTCCAATAGAATTCGTATCGCTTCCAAACCCTTTTCCAATAAAAATTGTTCCGTCTTCCAGAATCAGTTGTTTTTTCATGCTTTTACACTCCCTCTGTTCCAAACAATTTTTCCTTCTGCTAAAGTCATAACTGGCCAGCCTTTACAATCCCAGCCAGTAAATGGCGTATTTTTCCCTTTTGATAAGAACTGAGCAGGGTCAATCTGTTCCTGGCGGTTTAGATCAAGCAGGACAAGATCAGCGATTTCACCTGCTTCCAATTTTCCTGATTGAATGCCGAATGCCTTTGCTGGCTTGATTGTTAAATAATCAATCAGCTGTTTTAGGGTGAATATCCCCTTCTCGACGAAGTGTGTGTATAGAAGCGGGAAGGCTGTTTCAAGTCCAACAATCCCAAAAGGCGCCAGTTCCATCCCCTCTTCTTTTTCTGCTGCTGTGTGAGGAGCATGGTCGGTCGCGATAAAATCAATCGTGCCGTCCAGTAATCCTTCGATTAAGGCAGCTCGGTCATCTGCCCCTCTTAGTGGAGGATTCATTTTAAAGTTTGCATCCAAATCTGGAATATCTTCTTCACATAGAAGGAGGTGATGAGGTGTCACTTCGGCCGTTACCTTGATGCCTGCCCGCTTTGCATCTCTTACCACCCTGACAGACTCTTTCGTGCTGATGTGGCAGACATGATAATGGCAGCCAGCAGCTTCAGCAAGGAGTACATCCCTTGCGATTTGCACTGATTCACAGACCGAAGGAATACCATTTAAACCATTCTCTTTAGCAAAAACTCCATCATGTACGGAACCTTTGTTAATGAGGGTATTTTCTTCGCAGTGCGCAACAATCGGCATGCTGATCTCTGCGGCATTCCTCATTGCCTGCAGCATCATGGCTGCTGATTGCACCCCAACTCCATCATCTGTAAAAGCAAACGCTCCAGCTTCTTTCAGTGCTTTAAAATCTGTTAATTCCTGGCCAAGCTCACGAATTGTAATCGATGCATACGGCAAAACCTTGACCGACGCAGTCTCTTCAATACGGCTGTTCAATTTTTCAAGCTGTTCTTTCGCATCGGGTACAGGCCGGGTATTTGGCATCGCTGCAACCGTCGTAAAACCGCCTTTTGCTGCTGCCTTTGTGCCAGTTTCAATGGTCTCTTTCTTTTCACCGCCAGGTTCACGCAAGTGTACATGCAGATCTATAAAGCCTGGTGCAATCAATAAGCCCACTGCATCAATCACTTCCAATGCCTTTTCCCCGATACCTGCACCTATCCCGGCGATTTTTCCTGACTCTATGTAAATGTCAGTTTTTACAAAGTTCCCTTCTTTAGTAAGCAACTGGCCATTTTTGATTAATGTTGACATGATTAGCTCCCCCTTCAATATGTTCAATCGATCTTTTTAGTACAGCCATTCGGATGTACACACCATTTTGCATTTGTTTGAAGATTCTGGAACGCTCGCATTCCACCAGGCAATCTGCTATTTCTACACCCCGATTTACAGGGGCTGGATGCATGATAATGCTGTTTGGCTTCATTATTCTTTCACGTTCTTCTGTAAGGCCGTATGCTTGGTGGTATTCTTCAGCCGTTTGATTCGCTTTGGATTCGTGCCGCTCATGCTGGATTCTCAGCAGCATGACAGCATCAGCGGTTTCAACAGCTGTGTCAACATCTTCATACATGCCATTTTCAAGCAATTCTTCATTGAACCATTCTTTGGGACCAGAGAAAACAACCTTCGCACCGAGCCGCACAAGTGCATCTGCATTGGATCTTGCGACACGGCTATGGGCAATATCACCAATGATGGCTACTTTTAATCCTTCAAAGGAACCGAATTCCTGTTTAATTGTCAGCAGGTCAAGCAGTGATTGTGTTGGATGGTGGCCGCAGCCGTCCCCTGCATTCAGAATGGAAACACCGCTTCTTCCTGTCAATTCGTCAAAATAGCGGTCCTGGCTATGACGAATAACGACTGCATGCACACCGATTGCTTCAAGTGTTTTTACCGTATCGTATAATGATTCACCCTTGGATACACTTGACGTGCTGACTTCAAATGGGATTATGTCCAGTCCAAGCCGCCTTTCAGCTACTTCAAAGCTGCATTTTGTCCTTGTGCTATTCTCAAAAAAGAGGTTGGCGACAAAAACCTTTTGTTCAGGAGTCCAGGTTCCGCCGTTTAAAAAGCATTGCGCATCATCAAGTATTTTATTGATTTCTTTAATTTCCAACTCTGAGGTAGTGAGCAAATGTTTCAATTTTTTTCCTCCTCTTCAAAAAAAACACCCTGCCGATTTGGTCAGGGTGCTGCAAAGTTGAGGCAGCCAGATATACGGATACACTGTTCCCGTATAGCCTGTTTGCCGCCAACACCCTTATAAGCCTCTCGGGACTTAGTTAAAAAGCGTTAAGCTACATTATTTTTTTTTTCGTTTTCAGCTTCAAACATATCTTCCTTAGCCTCTTCTCTTCCAGGGAGAATCAGGTTCAGGAGAACACCGCTGATCGCTGCCAGTGCCATCCCTTCCAATTTGAATGCCCAAATTTCAATATGGGCTCCGCCAATTCCGAGTACAAGGATGACTGATGCGATAACCAGGTTACGGTTGTTTCCAAAATCCACTTTGCTGTCAACAAGCATTCTTAATCCTGATGAAGCGATGATCCCGAACAGCAGGATCGATACGCCTCCCATTACTGGAGTAGGGATCGAGCTGATCAGTGCTGTTACCTTGCCAATGAATCCGAAGATGATGGCGATGACTGCAGCACCTGCCAGTACATAGACACTGTAAATTTTCGTAATGGCCAGTACACCAATGTTTTCACCGTAAGTTGTCTTTGGCGGACCCCCGATTAATGCCGAGATCATTGTACCTGTTCCATCAGCAAGAATGGAGCGATGAAGACCCGGTTCTTTAATATAGTCTCTCCCAACCACTTTTCCAAGGACAAGCTGATGGCCTATATGTTCAGAGATTGTCACAACAGCCACCGGAATCATTAGAAGTGCCAGATCTAGGGTTATCCTCACTTCATAATCAGCGAACGGGATTAGGAATTCCGGCATTTCGAACCAGGCTGCCTGCTGTACAAGCGAGAAGTCTATCAGGCCCACAGCCAGTGAGTATACATACCCGATAATGATACCTGCAAGAATCGGCACCATGCTGAGCATTCCTTTTGCATAGATGGAGAATATGATTGTTGCACCTAAAGTGATGAGCGCTGCTGAGAAATGCAGCATGCTGTATTCACCCGTTTCAGGGTTGTTCATGGCCATACCGACTGCTGTGCCTGCTAATGCCAAACCGATTACAATGATAACCGGGCCGACCACGATTGGTGGAAGCAGATTCATAATCCAGCGGTAGCCTGCTTTTTTGATGATCAATGCTATGGCTCCATATACGAGTCCTGCCATAAAGCTTCCGATCATGGCAGCACCCGGGCCGCCAGCAGCTTTTGCTGCGATGATCGGAGCAATGAATGCGAAGGAGGATCCCAAGTATGCCGGTACCTGCCATTTTGTTATGATGAGAAAAGCGATGGTTGCAAGTCCGCTTGAGATTAAAGCTATGGCAGGATTTAATCCTACTAAGTAAGGTACAAGTATAGTGGCTCCGAACATTGCGAATAAGTGCTGTATACTTAATGTCAGCCAATGGGCCGGTTTTGGAACATCTTTTATATCCAGAATAGGCTTATGCATGCCAATCTCTCCTCTTCATTTAATTAAAAAACCCTCCTTGCCAGATTCGCAAAGAGGGTATAAGAGCACAGCAAAAGACAGACTGCTTCTGCTGAGTTCCCCTTTGCCAGCCTCTCTGGACTGAATTTAAAAGGGCTATTTAATTTTCAAAAATGCTTACTTGATCGTTTTCATCCACTTCCTTCAGCTCGACAACAATTTTCTCCGAACTTGAGGTTGGAATGTTTTTGCCTACATAATCAGCTCTTATCGGAAGCTCTCTATGGCCCCGGTCCACAAGGACTGCCAGCTGAATCTGGGATGGCCTTCCGATGTCAATCAGCGCATCAAGGGCAGCTCTGACCGTTCTTCCTGTATAAAGAACATCATCGACCAGGATCACTTTCTGATCATTTATATCTTTTGGGACGTCTGAGCCTTTGACAAGCGGCTCCTGATTTTCAGTCTTTTTCGTAAGATCATCTCGATAGAGAGTGATATCAAGTTCGCCTACATCAATTTTGGCACCTTCTATTTGTTCGATCCGCTCAGCCAGGCGATTCGCCAGGTAAATCCCCCTGGTCCGGATTCCAATCAGGATGCAATTTTCAATCCCTTTATTTTTCTCTATGATTTCATGAGCAATCCTTGTCAGCGCTCTCCTGATTGCCTGGTCATCCAAAACAATTGCTTTTTGCTGCGGCATTCTGATCACCTCTATTATCTGATTCTCTTCGGTTAATGTTATATACAAAAAACCTCTCACCGATCTGGCGAGAGGGTAAACGTTTCTGTTTCTGCAGAATAAGGATACAATTCTCCTTATTCAATCCGTTTCCTTCCCAGCCTCACGGGACTGTTTTAAAGGACTTATTCAACTATTGTCATCTTATAGCACAATTGGACAATTGTCAACGATTATTTGCCAGTTTATCTAATAGCTCCTTGAAATAGGCAGGCATAGGTGCTTCAAATTCCAGGTACTCGCCTGTTCTTGGATGATCAAATCCAAGGATCCCTGCATGCAGTGCTTGGCCTCCAAGATCAAGAGTTTTTCTTGGACCATATTTAGGATCTCCTGCCAGAGGGTAGCCAATGTATTTCATGTGAACACGGATTTGATGGGTTCTTCCCGTTTCCAGCTGGCATTCCACCAGTGTAAAATCCCTGAAACGCTCAAGGACCTGAAAATGCGTAACCGCATGTTTTCCATTGTCAACAACAGTCATGCTTTGACGGTCTTTGGGATCGCGGGCAATTGGCGCATCAATCGTTCCATAGTCGTGAGGAATAACTCCATGGACAATGGCACGGTACTTACGTGTAACGGTTTTATTCATCAGCTGATTCACAAGACTTTCATGTGCCATATCATTCTTAGCAACCATAAGAAGTCCCGATGTATCTTTATCGATTCTATGAACGATTCCTGGCCTCATGACCCCATTAATTCCTGAAAGATCTGTGCAATGTGCCATAAGTCCATTTACAAGGGTGCCAGTGCCATGGCCGGCTGCCGGATGAACTACCATTCCTTTTGGTTTGTTCACCACCAGGACATCTTTATCTTCATAATAAATATTCAGATCCATTTTTTCCGGCACGACATCTAATTCTTCAGGTTCAGGAATAGATATTTCAATTTTATCATTTGCCGTACATTTGTAATTGGTTTTCGGCTTCTGCCCATTTACAAGGACATTGCCATCTTTGATCCATTGCTGAACCTGCGTTCTTGACCAATCTGCATTCAATGTGGATAACACTTTATCTATTCGTTCTCCTGCCTGTTCATCAGGAATGATGTGTTCCATTTTCTCCATAAGATTTCTCCTTTTTCTTTGCTTCTCTCTCTTCAAGCAGCATCTGAATCATCAATAGCCCTACACCAATGACCAGCGCCGAGTCAGCAATATTGAAAACAGGAAAGTCATAGCCAAAAATATAAGTGTTTACGAAATCCACCACTTCTTTTCGAAATACCCTGTCAATAAAGTTTCCAATCGCTCCGCCCAGCATCAGGCCCAAAGAGACTCCAAGAAGCAATTTGCCTTTGGCTGCTTTTTGAATGTAATAAATGATACCAATTATGACAATAACGGTTATTACGTAGAAAAACCACATTTGCCCCTGCAGGATGCCCCAGGCAGCGCCACGGTTGCGGTGAGATGTAATATAAAGAAAGTCCTCAATAACTTTAACACTTTCCCCTAATTCAAAGTTCTTAACAATCAGCCATTTCGTAAACTGATCAAGTGCTATCACGAACAATGCAATTATGTAATAAAACACAAAGGCAACCCCCATATCTCATATCATTACCTTTGCATTTTAGCACAAACTGAATAAAAAACACAGCACACGCCTAAACTCAGTGGAAAATAGATTTTCTGTAGAATCTGCCCAGCCTGCTGCAATCCTCCATTGTTTTCAAGGTAGGGATCATCTGCAGCAAATCTGCCGGAAGCAGTTCACCTGAAATTTCACATTTGCCAAAGCTTCCAGATTCAATTTTGCTGAGTGTTTGTTCGATATCATGCAGTTCTTCCAATAAAATAGGTTTTATTAAAGCAGAACTATTGCCTTCCATCAGTCTTTCCAATATTTCCTGTCTTGTATTACGGAGTTCTGTATATAGCCTTTCTGCCTTTGCATCCATGCCGTTTCCTCCGTTCTATGATGTTTACTTTATTATCTTCTCGGAACGGATTTCAGACACGGGCAAACTTTTAGCAAACGGCACAACATTTAGTGAAGGTGGAATTATTTATAAAATGGATTTCGAAGTCCCCTTATAATTAAAAAAGAACCTCATTTATCAAAAAACAGTCCCTCAAATAATTGAGGGACTGCCGGTATTTAAGCCAAGTGGCTATAATTATTTTTTACAACCTCAGCACAGCGAGGGCATAGAGTGTCATAGCCTTCTGTCTGGCCGACTTCTGGAGTGACTGTCCAGCAGCGATCACATGTTTCGCCTTCAGCTTTGGAAACCACAATTGCAGTATTTTCAAATTTCACTGCATTTTCAGGTGCATCTGACAGGCTGCCTGCTATCTCAAATCCAGAAACGATAAAGATTTGCTGAAGATTTTCCTGAATTGAATCCAGTAGGCTCTTTGCTTGATCGTTTACATAAAGGGTTATTTTAGCAGTAAGAGATTTGCCGATCACCTTTTCATTACGCGCTTCTTCCAATGCTTTAAGAACATCATTGCGAAGCTTCATGAATGCAGTCCACTTTACTTCCAGCTGTTTCGCGTTTGGAAGCTCTTGATATTCTGGCATATCCGTCAATTGTACACTTACTTCCTTCACATTCGGAATAAAGCTCCAAACTTCATCTGAAGTATGGGAAAGGATAGGTGCAACAAGTTTTGTCAGAGCAATCAGGCTCTCATATAAAACAGTTTGGATAGCTCGGCGTTCTGCATTATCTTTCGCTTCAATGTACAGGACATCTTTTGCAAAATCAAGATAGAATGCACTTAGGTCCAATGTACAGAAATTATTAACAGCATGGTAGATGCTGGCAAACTCATAGCGGTCATAAGACTCTCGAACATTCTTGATCAGTTTATTCAGCTTAACAAGCATAAACTGGTCAACTTCGCGCAGGTTTTCAAATGAAACCGAGTCAGTTGCCGGGTTAAAATCATCCAGATTTCCAAGCAAGAAGCGGAACGTATTGCGGATCTTTCTATATACTTCCGCAACCTGCTTCAGAATAGCATCAGATACCCGGACATCTGCCTGATAATCAACTGACGCCACCCATAAACGCAGAATGTCAGCACCAAGCTGATTCATGACTTTTGCTGGAACAACTACGTTTCCAATGGATTTACTCATTTTTCTTCCTTCGCCATCAAGTGTAAACCCATGGCTCAGAACACCTTTATAAGGTGCTTTTCCTGTTACTGCTACTGAAGTTGAAAGTGAAGAGTTAAACCAGCCTCGATATTGATCAGAGCCTTCAAGGTATAAGTCTGCAGGACGCTGTAAATCGTCGCGCTCTAAAAGAACTGCCTGATGGGAAGAACCGGAATCGAACCATACGTCCATGATATCCGTTTCTTTTGTAAACTGGCCATTCGGGCTTCCTGGATGTGTAAATCCTTCAGGCAGCAGTTCTTTCGCTTCTCTCTCGAACCAGATGTTCGAACCATGTTCGCGGAAAAGATTTGATACATGTTCAATGGTTTCATCTGTGATAATTTCTTCTCCATTTTCCGCATAAAAGACAGGAATTGGCACACCCCATACACGCTGGCGGGAGATGCACCAATCACCGCGGTCCCGGACCATGTTAAATAGTCTTGTCTCACCCCATGCAGGATACCAATTTGTTTCCTTAACAGCTTCCAAAAGTTCATTGCGGAAATCTTTAATGGATGCAAACCATTGGGCAGTAGCACGGAAAATAACTGGCTTTTTCGTTCTCCAGTCATGCGGATAAGAGTGAGTAATAAAAGTAAGTTTTAATAAAGCCCCAGCTTCCTCAAGTTTTTCAGTAATCGGCTTATTGGCTGCATCATAGAATAAACCTTCAAAGCCAGGAGCTTCACTAGTCATGTTTCCTTTATCATCAACCGGGCATAATACATCTAACCCGTACTTCATGCCTACATGGAAATCGTCTTCCCCATGGCCAGGAGCTGTGTGTACACACCCAGTACCAGCATCAGTTGTAACATGCTCACCCAGCATAACAAGAGAATCACGGCCATAAAGAGGATGCTCGGCAACTACATTTTCGAGGTCGGTCCCTTTTACCGATTGGACAACTTTATAGTTTTCCCATTCAAACTCTTTAGCCACTGAAGCCAGTAAATCTTCAGCAACCATAAACTTTTTGCTGTTTGCCTCAACTACGCTGTAGGTAAGGTCCGGATGAATTGAAATTCCTAGGTTTGCCGGAATAGTCCATGGAGTAGTAGTCCAGATAACAATATGAGTATCCTGATCCAATACGTTCCTGCCATCTTTTACTTTAAAAGCAACATAGATGGACGGTGAACGTTTATCTTTATATTCAATTTCAGCTTCAGCCAGAGCTGATTCAGATGATGGTGACCAATATACAGGCTTTTTGCCTTTATAGATATAGCCTTTTTTCGCCATTTCCCCAAATACTTTTATTTGCTGGGCTTCGTACTCAGGTTTTAGAGTGATGTATGGATTCTCCCAGTCACCGCGGACGCCTAAGCGCTTAAATTGACCGCGCTGGCTGTCAATCTGCTCATATGCATACTCTTCACAAAGCCTGCGGAATTCCGCAACGCTCATTTCTTTACGCTTTACGCCTTTGTTTGTCAACGCCTGCTCAATTGGCAAACCATGTGTATCCCACCCAGGAACATATGGAGCATTATAGCCAGTCATTGACTTAGAGCGTACGATGAAATCCTTTAAGATTTTATTCAGCGCATGGCCGATGTGGATGTCGCCATTTGCATAAGGAGGACCATCATGCAGAACAAACATTGGACGGCCTTTGGTCCGTTCCTGGACCTTTTCATAAATATTCATCTCTTCCCATTTTGCCTGAATTTCAGGTTCGCGCTTTGGAAGATTGCCGCGCATTGGGAATTCGGTTTTTGGCATTAATAAACTATCTTTGTAATCCATTCCTTTGCCTCCTGTTTATAACTCATTAAATACCATGATAGCCAATGAGAGCTGATAAAAACCACAGTGAAATACAAAAAAACCTTCTCATCCCAAAAAGGGACGAGAAGGTTATATTCTCCCGCGGTACCACCCTTGTAGATGAAATATGACCTGTATTTCATCCGCTCAAAGAATTCTTAACGTGAATGAACCGCCTTGGCCTACTGATAGATGTACGTTCGGCAAGGAACTCAAGGGTGATTTTCCAGCTTTTGCTTATACCCGGGCTTCCACCATCCCCGGCTCGCTTACAGAGTGACTATGCCAATCTGTACATAAGCTTTGAAAAAAACTGTACTGTCCCTCTCATTGTTGATAAACATCGTATTTTACTTTGTTTTAAAATTATATGCGATATTTCCAGCTTTCGTCAAGCCAGTGATTCTTCTTCTTCTCTTAATGACTTAAGTTCAGTGGAATCCAGCTTATATTCCATTAAATGATCCCAATCATCGTTGTTTAGCATATCAAGCTGTGCTTCAACAAGCATTTTGAAACGTGTCCGGAATACTTTGGACTGTTTCTTTAAATCTTCAATATCAAGTGCGATTTTTCTCGCTTTAGATAGGGATTCGTTCACAATTCTGTCAGCATTCTTTTCAGCTTCTTTAACTATTAGCTTCGCTTCTTTATGGGCATTGCGCTTGACTTCCTCTGCTGCTTCCTGTGCAACCACAATAGATTTATTAAGTGTTTCTTCAATTGTGGTAAAGTGGCCTATGCGTTCGTTCGTATCATTGAGCTTTTCTTCAAGCTCTTTTTTTTCCCTGATCAGGATTTCGTAGTCCTTAATGATCTGGTCCAGGAATTCGTTTACTTCATCTTCGTCATAACCGCGGAATCCTTTGCTGAATTCCTTGTTATGAATATCTAACGGTGTTAATGGCATGTTTGCCACCTCCCAGGTCTGTTGATCTTATGTAAATTGGTTTGAGCCTGCTGGTTCATTTTAATTATAGCAGACTCCGTAGTCTTTAGATTATTTATTCGACAGGTTGTTTCAAATTCCTTCAAAGTTTATAATTATTTCTTTTGACAGGTAATTAATTGTTTTTGTAATTTATATTGCCCGTTTACTTCCGCTTCGGGCACTTGCTTTCCGTGGGGAGGAACGGGAGCCTCCTCGGCTTCGCCTGCGGGGTCTCCCGCTCCCTCTCCTCCCGCAGGAGTCAAGTGGCCTCCGCTACAGTCAACTCAGCGTCTTAAACATGTATTACATTTTAAAACTATAAAAACCATAAGTGGGTATTTTTAATATTCCCCCCTTCTATTACCCTTGCCTCCCAGTAATAATCCTCCATTTGTCCTTCTTTGTTTTCCCATCTATTTCTATTATTTTGGAACGGCCTTGTCCCCTGACTGAAATGATGTCGCTTTGCTGGCATTCAAATGAGGGGTTTTCTATTTGCGTCCAATTGACTTTGACTAGTCCCTGCTGGATATAGAGCTGGGATTTTTGCCTGGAGATATTGTAGATGGCTGAGATGACTGTGTCCAATCTCAGGGATGAAGAGGTGATGGAGCTTTCTTTCCACACTTCTGCTGATTGGATCGCCTCTGAAAATGGCTTTTTTTTCAGAGACACGGAAGCTCTGCCAATTGACTGCAGCTGCAGGCTGATGTAATCTTCAATTTCTTGTGCTGCAAAAAACTGGATTCTGTCATCTTCAAAAAGGATATCACCGAATTTTCCTCTTTTTAGCCCCAGAGACATTAGACTGCCCAGCACTTGCGGGTGTTCTATGGTGACAAACTTTTTTGGATATTCAAGTTCAAACAGCCGAATTTGAAAATCTCCCTCATCACTGTCATAGTAATCCGGAAATATGAGGGCTCTCCTTCTCTCAGAATTTGGAGTTCCGCCAAATAAAGCAAATAAAATTCCGGAATGCTGCCCTATGACGCTGTTAAGGATTTGCTGCTCCCTTGGATCAAGAAAATCAGTAAGCTTCGGAGCATATGTATTTTCCACAAGGTCTCTCCAGTTAAGAACCTGATCAACAAATTCTTTTTCTTCCGGCCGGAAGTGCTGATAAATGGTCATCTTTAAGGAACCTCCTTTTTACACAAATAAAAAAGGGCCATTTTGATAGCCCTGTTTGTAGTATTATGAAATCCAATAAAAAAGCTGCTGCAAACCTCCAGTGGCAAATCGCAAAACTAAGATAGCCACAATAGGAGAGATATCAATCATTCCAAGCGGAGGAATGATTTTGCGGAAAGGCTCAAGGTACGGTTCACAAATCCTTGCAAGAAACTGGCCAAAAGCGGATTCCCTGGCATTAGGGAACCAGGACAGCAAAATATAAATAATCAGTGCCCACGAGTAATAATAAATTGCAGATGACAATATCCCAAATACTAATTCCATTAAATGCTACCACCTCGTATTTTCTAATTCTTGTTCTTTCATCAGCTGAGAGATATTTCCTGAAACCTCAACATTGTCAGGGGTACATAGAAAAATATCAGTTCCAATCTTTTGAATATCTCCGCCGATGGCATAAACGGTTCCGCTTAGGAAGTCAACAATCCGCTTCGCCTGATCTTTTTCTATTCTCTGCAGATTGACAACAACAGCTCTTCTGTTTTTCAACTGATCCGCAATATCCTGTGCTTCTGCATAAACACGCGGTTCAACAAGAACTACTTTAGAAGACTTCTGCACACTTTGGAGGCTGACGATGTTCTGTTTTTGAACTGGCTGCTGCTGCTTTTGCACCTGCTTCACCGGCTCTCTTTCTTCTTCGATGATTTCCTCTTCCTTATAGTCATATTCATCATCCAGGAAGAAAAATGTTTTAAATTTTGATTTTATACTCATTTTATCAATCCTCCTGACTCTTTTGGCCTACTAAAGCAGTACCAATCCTCACCATTGTGGCACCTTCTTCAATTGCCAGGGAAAAATCATTAGACATGCCCATTGAAAGCTCAGTACAAGGAGCAAAATCAAATCCCAGATCTTTTACCTTTGATTGCAGATTCTTTAGCTTCCGGAAACAGGAACGAAGCAATTCCTCGTCCGCTGAAAGTGGTGCCATTGTCATAAGGCCGATGATATTGATATTTTTATAATCAGCCAGGCATGAAATAAAGTCAGCTACCTCTTCAGGATTTATTCCCTGTTTCGACTCTTCGCCTGAGACATTAACCTGAACAAAACAATTTATCTTTCGGTCAGCCCGCTTGTTGATTTCCTTCGCGAGGGAATGCCTGTCCAGTGAATGAATATAATCCACTTTATCAATGATATTTTTCACTTTGCGCGTTTGCAGCGTTCCAATAAAATGCCATGTAGGCTTGTCCTTTAACACATCCCACTTGGCAAGCAGTCCTTCATCCCTATTTTCACCTAAATGAACAATACCTGCTTCAAGAGCTTCTTGTGCCCTTTCCGCTGTTACGTACTTAGTAACAGCAATGAGGGTAATTTCTTCTGTCTTACGGTTGGCCTTAATGCACGCTTCCTGTATAGCTGACTTAATTTGCTTTAAATTATCTTCTACTCTCATTTAGCTTCCGACTTCCTCCTTCCAGCCAATAAAGCTCATCATTCTGCCGGTCTTTCCCCTATCTCTTCTGTGGGAAAAAAAATAGTATTCATGACAGCTTGTGCAATAATCAGTAATCATGATATTTTCATGAGGAATTCCTGCATTTATCAGAATTGTCCGGTTAAGCTCTTTCAAATCAAGCTGGAATTGATTGTCACTAATTTGATTATATGGCTTTATATCGACATCTTCTAGTATTTTTTGCACTTTTGAAATAACACGATCATCAACTATATAACAATTTCTGCAAATGGAAGGGCCAATCACGGTTTGGACCTCACTTAAGTCAATGCCTTCTTTGGCAAATAGCTCGGCCATCTTCCTGCCAATCCCCCCGACAGTACCTTTCCAGCCTGCATGGGCCATGCCTATGGCACCTGTCTTTTCATGCAAAAAGTAAAGCGGTACACAATCCGCATAACAGAGAGTCAGCATGACACCTTTAGAATAAGTGAAAAACCCGTCAGTACCAGAAAAGGAATCCTCGTAAACAAGAGCACCCTTCCCTTTATCTTTTCTGGTAACTTCTTTTATATTTATTTCATGAGTTTGTTCAGCACCAACCCACTTTTCATGAGAAAACCCAAGCAAGTCAGCCACATGCTGCCGATTTCGGCTGACTGCTTCATTGCTGTCGTTCACATGCAATCCTACATTAAGCGTTTTGTATTCATTACGGCTACAGTCGCCATTTTTAGTTGTAAAACCGGCCGTTATATTAGGAAAACGATCCGCCCACTGTTTTATGACAAAATACTCTTCCGTTTTTAAAGAAAATGGTTCCATGCGATTAACCCCATCTTATTTTTCTATAGTTTACCACAAGGCAGGCAGTGATGACACCATTAACAACTCTTATGCTTCCTCCTCAATATATTTTGGCTCAATCGCGTCCTGATAGCGGACCAGTATGACATCCTCACCAATTTTTATAATATTTTTCCACGGTATGACAACATCAGCATCTCTCCCAAAAAAACCCAACACCTTTCCCGCTCCCCCAATAATAACGGCTTCAATTTTCCCTGTATTTATATTAATATCTATATCCCCAATATTTCCAAGCTTTTTGCCGTCAGCTACATTTACAACATCCTTCATTTGAAACTCAGATATTTTCACCATCGACATTTCACTCCCAATTTATGTTCTTATTCAATATATGTTTGCCCCTATAGGAAAAATGTTTGGTAAATATAAAAAGCAGCCAAATTGGCTGCTAGCTTTGAATATTCTTATTCATTTGTTTGATTGCCGCTTTTTCAAGCCGTGAAACTTGAGCCTGGGAAATGCCAATTTCCTCTGCCACTTCCATTTGAGTTTTGCCCTGGAAGAAGCGTTTTCTAAGAATCAGTTTTTCCCGCTCATTCAGTCTTCTCATTCCCTCTTTTAGAGCTATCTCTTCGATCCATTGAATATCTTTGTTCCGTTCATCGCTCAGTTGATCCATCACAAAAATCGGATCTCCGCCATCATTATAAATGGGTTCAAATAAAGAGACAGGATCCTGAATTGCATCCAATGCAAAAACGATTTCTTCATGAGGCACATCCAGCTCTTTTGCTATTTCTTCCGCTGTAGGCTCTCTGGATGTTTTGCTCATTAAACGTTCTCTTACCTGCAGAGCTTTATAAGCAATGTCCCTTAATGAACGCGAGACGCGAATCGGGTTATTATCACGCAGGTACCTGCGTATTTCCCCAATGATCATCGGAACTGCATAGGTGGAAAACTTAACGTTTTGACTTAGATCAAAATTATCAATAGATTTCATTAGACCGATACAGCCGACCTGGAAAAGGTCATCAACAAATTCGCCTCTGTTATTAAAACGCTGAATCACACTTAATACGAGACGCAAATTGCCGTTGACGAGTTTTTCCCGTGCGGTTATATCCCCCTTATGCATTTGCTTGAAGAGCTCTCTCATTTCTTCGTTTTTTAAAACTGGAAGCTTTGAAGTATCAACACCGCAAATTTCTACTTTATTTCGAGTCAATCCATTTCCCTCCTCACAGGAGCTGCTGTACAAAAAACAGTATCTCCTTGGAAAGGAAAAATATGCACCGGCTAATCCGACTGCCGGATGGGGAAACGGTCAAAGCATCATAAACACTAGGTTTTTCCCTTGCAAAATTTTGTAAAAAAATATTCCTGCTAAAAGTTCTAAACCATCTTATTAAATTCTTTTTTTAATCTTTTTATTATTCGTTTTTCCAGACGTGAAATATAGGACTGGGAAATACCCAGCATATCTGCCACATCCTTCTGAGTTTTTTCTTCACCCGATCCAAGGCCAAATCTAAGTTCCATTATCTGTTTTTCACGATCCGAAAGCTGATGCAATGCCTTTAGCAGCAGCTTTTTATCAACATTTGCTTCGAGATCTTTTGTGATGATGTCATCCTCAGTGCCAAGCACATCGGAAAGAAGCAGTTCATTGCCATCCCAATCGATATTGAGGGGTTCATCAAAGGATACTTCAGAACGGATTTTATTGTTCCTTCTTAAATACATTAGAATTTCATTCTCAATACAGCGGGATGCATATGTAGCCAGCTTGATTTTTTTCTCTGGATTAAACGTATTTACAGCTTTAATAAGCCCAATGGTTCCAATGCTGATTAAGTCCTCTATATTGATGCCTGTATTTTCAAACTTTCTGGCGATATACACAACAAGACGCAGATTTCTTTCAATTAAAATGGACCTTGCAGCTTTATCTCCCTTCGGAAGCTTGATCAGGAGCATTTCTTCTTCTTCCTTACTAAGTGGAGGAGGTAGTGCTTCGCTGCCGCCTATATAATATACTTCATCTGTTTTGATCCCCAGCTTAATCAATAATTTATACCAATAGTAGGATAAGCGAAGTTTTAACTTTTTCATGATTTGTCCTCCTTCTAAATTATGTTTTTGCAGAGTATAGTATATTAACTTACTTTTGCATCCTGCTTCATTGTACTTGTACCTGTAAGCATCTTAGGGTGAACAATGCACTGAAACGCATCGTCCGCAGAAAGCTGCTGCATGGAAAAGGAAACTAATCCACGCTCCGCTTCTATTATTTCATTCTCTTTTTCAAGGATAATGCGGTCAGGCTTGAATCCTATAATCAACTGGTGTTCTTGTCCAACAACCTTACATGGAATTACCCTCATTTTATGCTCCCAATCCCCGCCAATTGAATCACTGCCCATAATGATATCTTCCGGGTTCCCTGCCATTTTAATAATTTCAGGCGGGAACTCGTCAAGCCTGTCTTTAACGGATATAAACATCACTGGCATTTTAGAAATGGGATCGTATAACTGGTTGCCGCTGTCTATTAGGCCTTTGAAACGGAATTCTGTTTCATTGATAACAACACGCACCATTACTAAAGAGTCATACTGAATTTTTGTCATCTCGATTCCTTCAACGTTTCTCTTAGAGAAATGCCAGGCAAGAGGAAACCCAAGAAGTACAAACAGCCAGCTGATTGGATCACCAAAGCCCTTAACACTGGCGAGCATGACGGATGAAGAAAGCTGAAAATCAAAATTAATAAAATAATGAATGCCTATTAAGGAGCCTCCAACTAAAAAAGTAGCAAAATAAAAAGTCATGAGACCTTTTAGAAAGTAACGCAAACGCTTAAAGCCAAAAACAGCCAATACCATTGCAACTGAGAATAATAATTTAGTGAGCGGGTGACCTGAATATTCATTAAATGGTGTAAATACTAATAAAATGATGATCGATCCTATTAAGCCGCCTGCAAAAATCCTCCAAAGCCTGATTTCTCTTTTTAGTATGATGGCTGTTAGATAAAGGAGAAGGCTGTCAAACATAAAATTTAGCGCCCAGATAATATCCAAATAGACGGTCAATTATCTTCCCCCTTAGAAAAGCGCAAGCGCCTTGCCCACGAATAAACGCAGACTATGAACGCCACGTCCTGTGGCAACGTCTGCATGACCCACATCCTGTGGCCCTCAAGCACAAGACGAGCCTCTCGGAAAGGCGTTCTATGCCTTTCTGGGAGGATTGACTTGTGACCTCGAAAGGGTAGGCACTGGAGCTTGACAGTTATCAAAGATTAAAATTATACTTCTTGCTTCCTCTTCAGAATCAGCATCTGATAGAGTGACTTTAGCGGTCAAATACTCTCATATATTTATGTGCTATGATTCTGTTAGAAAAAAGTATAGCGCATTTCAGTAAAGAAAGTGTGTCGCTTTCTGTATGCAAAAAGATAGAAATTTTCCCTATTCCCAACGGATTTTGTCATTATTTTTCTATTTATTGCTCCTTCACTTTTTCACTTGGTGTGATTTATATCACATTTTTTGTTTTCAATATCAACTATAATAACAGTGAAAATAATAAGAAGGAGTTTTGCTGATATGTTGGACACAAAAACAATTGAAATTATTAAAAGCACTGTACCTGTACTTGAAAAACATGGCGAAGATATTACGAAAACCTTTTATAAGTTAATGTTTACAAATCACCCTGAACTGCTGAACATCTTTAATCATGCTAATCAGAAACAGGGCCGACAGCAAAAAGCACTGGCAAATTCTGTATATGCTGCTGCAAAATATATCGATAACCTGGAAGCTATTCTCCCGGTTGTCACACAAATCGCTCATAAGCACAGATCTTTAGGCATTAAGCCTGAACATTATCCAATTGTTGGAGAGCACTTAATTCTTGCAATCAAGGAAGTGCTGAAAGAGGCTGCTACTGAAGATATTATTGATGCATGGGTTAAAGCTTATGGTGTGATTGCGGATGCATTCATCGGATTAGAAAAGAGCCTTTATGAGGATGCCGCTGATCAGCCAGGAGGCTGGGATGACTTCAGAACATTCACTGTTGCAAAAAAGGTGAAAGAAAGTGATGTAATTACTTCCTTCTATTTTACACCTGACGATGGAGGAAATATTTCCAGCTATCTTCCGGGCCAGTATATTAGTGTGAAATTAAATATTCCAGGAGAAGAATATACGCATATCCGCCAATACAGCTTATCTGACTCACCGGAAAAGTCATATTACAGAATCTCTGTTAAGAAAGAAGAAGGTAATTCTGAAAAACCGGACGGAAAGGTTTCCAGCTATCTTCACAATGACCTGAAAGAAGGCGATCATTTAGAAATAAGTGCTCCTGCTGGAGAATTTGTTCTGGATGGAATAGATAATCCTGTCGTTCTGCTTAGCGGCGGAGTAGGCATTACACCAATGCATAGCATGCTGCGTCATCTTGATGCAACAGGAGTAAAGCATGAAACAATATTTGTTCATGCTGCACTCAACGGAAAAGTACATGCATTTTCAGAGGAAGTACACGAAATTGAAAAAAATAATCCATTGGTAAAAACCTATTTCTGCTATGAAAGTCCAACAGAAAAAGATAAGGCCGAAAAGACCTTCAGCAAGGAAGGTTATATTACTTCAGAGTGGTTAAACACAATAGTGCCGAATAAAGAAAGTATGGTCTATATGTGCGGACCCGTTCAATTTATGCAGGCTATGTACGAGGCATTGCTTGAAGCAGGCTTTCTGAAGGAAAATATCCGCTACGAATTCTTTGGCCCTTCTATGCAACTTAAGGAATCTCAGACGGTTTAAATATAATTAAGCATGGCTCAGAATATGAGCCATGCTTATTTGTGTAAAAACCTTCATAACAATTGATAAAACCCCTGGAATCAAGTTGATTCCAGGGGTTTTATCAATCAAACTTTATCTTCTGCGGTTACGGTTGCGGAGGAACGTAGGGATATCCAACGTTTCTTCCGGCTGTTGAGATTGGCTGCTTCTTACAGATTCTTGCGGAGCTTCTTCTCTCTTTGGTTCACGCTTCATAGACGTTCCCATGCCAGGGGAAGATTTAGGCTGTCCGAATGTTGGCCTCATAGGCTTAGGCTGGATCACTTCTTCATTAAATCCAGTTGCAATGACCGTTACAACAATCTCATCTTTAAGGTTTTCATTAATTACGGAACCGAAGATCATATTCACGTCCTGATCTGAAGCTGAAGCAACAATGTCAGCAGCTTCCTGTACTTCATACAGGCTTAGATTTGATCCGCCAGTAATATTCATTAAGACACCTTGTGCACCATCAATTGATGTTTCAAGCAAAGGTGATGAAATCGCCTTTTTCGCCGCTTCTGCTGCACGGTTTTCCCCTGCTGCAACACCAATACCCATTAGTGCAGAACCTTTATTGGACATGATTGTCTTCACGTCTGCAAAGTCGAGGTTAATTAATCCCGGAACAGCAATCAAGTCGGAAATACCCTGAACACCCTGGCGCAAAACATTATCCGCTTCGCGGAATGCTTCAAGCATTGGAGTGCTTTTATCAACAATTTCCAATAGCCTGTCATTAGGAATGACGATCAGTGTATCAACCGCTTCCTTCATAGCAGCAATACCGCCGGCTGCCTGAGTGGAACGTTTGCGGCCTTCAAAAGTGAATGGGCGGGTAACAACACCAACAGTCAGAGCTCCTAAATCACGTGCAATCTGGGCGATGACTGGAGCCGCTCCTGTTCCAGTCCCACCTCCCATGCCAGCTGTGACGAATACCATATCAGCACCTTTCAGTGCTTCTTCTACCTGCTCTTTACTTTCTTCTGCTGCTTTTTTACCTACCTCGGGGTTGGCACCAGCTCCAAGTCCCCTTGTAAGTTTGCCTCCGATTTGCATTTTCACTTCTGCTTTTGATAAGTTCAGCGCCTGAGCATCCGTGTTAACAGCAATAAACTCGACGCCTTGAACACCATGCTCAATCATTCTGTTTACTGCATTGTTACCGCCGCCTCCAACGCCGATGACTTTTATAGTTGCTAATGAATCCAAATTTGTATCAAATTCCAACATGACTAATCCTCCTAATTCGTCGATATTCCTAAGAACACCTTTTTTGATTCGCTTTTTATACGCACTCCCAAAATGGCTTTTCAGTGCATTTTTCTATCCGCCGTATGGCTTTTGATTCCGTTTCCCTAACCCTTGCGAATCAAATCAAGTTATTCGAAAAAGTATCCGAGGAACTTTTTAACTCTTGATGTGATTTTTTCTTCCGGCTGTTTTTCCGGCTTTGTTTTCGGTTGCGGTTGCGGTTTTTGCACTCGTTTTTCTTTTGCTTCAGGGACAGTCACTGGCTGTTCCATTTTTCTGCCCTGTATTTTCGCATTCTTATATGCGAACTTAATCAATCCAACTGCAGTCGTATACTGCGGTTCCCTCACGCCAATATAATCAGGGATTGCGATGCGCACTCTATTTTGGAAAACATCCTGTGCCAGTTCAAGAACTCCCTGAGTATTCGCTACGCCTCCAGATAGTACATAGCCCCCTGGAAGATCTTTTGCTCCAAGACGTTTCACTTCGTGCTGGATAAAATCAAAAATCTCTTCCATCCGGGCTTCAATAATATCTGATATTTCCAGCTGATTAAATTGCTGATGCTGATCGCTTCCAATGATAGGAACACTGAATACCTCATCCTCAGATGCATGGTCATAGAACGCATAGCCATACTTTGTTTTGATTTTTTCTGCATCTTCTGTAGATGTGCGGAGTCCGATAGATAAGTCTTTTGTGATATGGTCTCCCCCTACAGGAAGAACACTGGTTGCCTTTAAAGATCCATTTTCAAATATGGCAATGGTTGTGGAACCGCCGCCAATATCAACAAGTGCAACTCCCAGATTTTTCTCATCCTTTGAAAGAGCGAATGCACCTGCTGCCAGAGGCTGAAGTGTAATATCCATGATTTCAAGGCCAGCGCGTTCAACACAGCGCAGGGTGTTATGTAAAATCGTTTTCGATCCTGTTATAATGGTGCCTTCCATTTCCAGCCGCACACCAATCATTCCGCGGGGATCACTGATTTCGTCCAATCCGTCAACGATAAACTGTTTTGGAATGACATCAATGATATCTCTTTCCGGCGGGATTGATACAACTTGTGCCGCATCTATTACTCTAGCAACATCTTCGTCTGTAATTTCCCTATTCTCACTCGAGACTGCAACAACACCATGGGATGGCTGAAGCATAACATGATTGCCGGTAATTCCTACAATCACATTTTTTATCTCCATTCCTATCATTCTCTCAGCCTGTTCGATTGCCTTTTTAATAGAATGAACGGTTTCGTCTATATCAACAATGGACCCCTTGCGTAACCCTTCTGACTGTACATTGCCAACACCAATAATATTTAAAGAGTCATTGACCATTTCCCCAATGATTACTTTTACACTGGATGTACCGATGTCAAGACTAACATATATTTCATTGCTGTTCATTCTCTGGCACCTCCTTTTTTTTGCAATTCCGATTATTGAACAACAATCTTTTTTTGCTGTTATTTGTTTTAGTAAGTTAGTTTATCTATAAAATTATTCGTCAAAACTAATACTTTCCCTTTTTTAAATATCATTTTTTTCTGTTTTTTCTCTGTTTTGGGACCATTTTGCGATTAAAATTCTTCTGATGACCGCTATATTTTGGAAAAGCCTGACCCCAAAAGCAAATACTGCTGCTAAGTACAAGTCTACACCAAGATGGACACCCAGAAAAGCTAAACTTGCTGCCAGCAGGATGTTAAAAAAGAAACCGGAAACGAAAACTTTTTCATCATAAATATTTTGAAGCTGAGCCCTGACCCCTCCGAATAGAGTATCCAACGCGGCAAGAACAGCAATGGAAAGATAATTCGAATATTCATCCGGCACTTTTATATCTGTCATAAGTCCAAGTATCACACCTATGATCAATCCTAAAACAGGAAGCCACATTATGATTTGCCTCCTTCGTCAGGTTTCACAGGCTCCATATATCTGATCCTTAATGCCTCATCATATGCAGGAATCGTGATAGGCTCTGCAGACTTTTCCACCTTAACCCTCAGATTGTCAATGAAAAATTCTTCTGCAGAATTTGATACTTGCATGCGATTAAAAAGCTTCTCGGCAGATTGGGCATTCTCAGTTATAACTTTCACTTCAATAGGCAAGTGATTTAAGGCAAATCCATCTATCATGGTCTCCCTGTTGATATCCCTTATGACTGTCGTGTTGATGATCCTTCTGCCTCCAATGGAAATGTGCTGGGCGTCATACATATTTAACTCATTGACAAGCCGCTTGAGCAAATCCGGGGAAACAGAATCAGCCTGCTTGCCCAGAAGAAGCTCCTCATGCACCGGTTCAATGCTTATGATTATGCCTGGTCCCGTCACTTCACTTAGTCCGGCTTCCCTTTTTAATTCTTCCAGCGTTTCACGAAGCACTTGCTCTTTGCTTTGTTTGCGCTTTGTTTCATATTGGGCAATTTTTTCTTCATTTGAACTAATTTCTCGCAATAGTTTTAATTGCAGCTCTTTTTCTTTAAGGATGTCAGCTCTTAGCTGCCAGGTATCCCTTGTATCCCGGACAGCCGGTTCCTTCACTGTTTGAAACTGTATGGCAATCATAAAGCCAATTACTACTGTTATAAAGGTAAAGCTGAATTTCTTTTTGCTGTCCACTTTAATTCCACCTTGCTTTCCCGAATAAATTACACTGTGGACAAATTAATACTGCTTACGAATGCTGGATTGGCTTTAAGAACCCAGTAATGGTTCCATGATGATTTCACCCTTATTCTCTAATGTGAATTGGATGTTCTCATCTACCAATGTGTCTTTTACTCCGCCTGTCAGGTTCAGTGCGGATGAAAGCACTTCGGCATCACCTATGGCAGTGATGACAAAAGGAGCAGGATGCTGGTAGCCGTCAACTTCTATAACAGGTCCATTGCAAACAATATAGGAACTGTGTGATAGTCTTTGGCCATTTATAGCTACTGCGGAAGCTCCGGAAATATAGAGTTCATTTATAACCTTAAAAACATGGTGTTCATGAACGATATAATTGTTTATATTATCTTCATCCGGATCGTAGTCACCATCTGCCAGAGTTACTTCCACTCCTCGGCCCTTTACTTTTACTTTACCAAGATGCATCCTGTACTTCTCAGCATCCTCGGCAAGATTAAAATAAACCTGGGCTTCCTGTGAAAGCTCCTTTTCAATATCAAGTACGTTTTCCTGTTTTGTATTTAATTCTTTTTGAAGAGCTCTGTTTTTTTCCTCCAGTTCAACAAGCTGATTACGGAGTTCCAAATCTCTTTCCCACTGTTTTCCGCTTAATGCAGGCTTTTCTTCTTCTCCCTGTGTAAGGTGATAGGAAAATGCCATCATGTAACCCAGTACGAGAAACACCAGGGAGAATATTACATGATTACCCTTCACCTTCATTTTCTTTTTCAACTTCTTCAGCTCCCTCTGTTTCATAAGCTTTAAAATAAGAGCCTACTTCCAAGTCGATGATTCCTTTATTCTCGGGATCCAGCTGGCTTATGATAGAAGGGTAGTGTGCCATTTTTTCTGAAAAGCTTCTTAAAGTAGCACTGACTTCAAAACCATCATTCATATACAAAGTAATATGGTTGGAATCTGTCTTTTTGGGTGAATGATGGATTTCGGAAATCGAATTTAACACCTCTTCAGGCAGTGATTCAAGCTCCCCAATCATCATATTAAGGATGTCGCCCTCAGAAAAGTCATTGAGGATAGGAGCGTTGACAGGGATTTCTGCAACTTTTTCATCCTTTAATATGCTCCCATTCTCCATAACAGGAAGGTAGTGCTTCTCTTTCGCTATGTAGGCCATCCGCTTCAGTTCATCTACCTGTATATTAATTGTGCTTGGCAGCTGAACTTTAACAGTTGAAGATTTTATTTCAGGCAGCTCTTTAAGCTTACCCTCAATGCCCTCTTCGTCAACCTTCCAAATATTTGTTTTTTCAGTAACACCGCTAATTTGAATAATTTCTTCTTTATCATAAATTGAATTGCCGGATACCTTAATTTGTTTAATATGGCTTAAGGGCGATTGAAAGTAAATAACTAAAACAATCAGCGAGAAAAAAAGCAGCAGCAAAAAGATCAGTCTTCTGTTCGCTTTCTTCTTTCTTTGCTGTTTAAGCTTCGGTATTCGATCCTCAAGCGAGACAACCTTACTTTTCTCCACTTTTATCACCCCATTAAGAAAAGCGCAAGCGCCTTGCCCACCCCCGTCACCTCGAGGGAGCAGGCGCTGGAGCTAGACAGTTATAGAAGTTTAGAGCATACCTTCCTATTTTTTCAGAATAGCGCAAGGACAATGAAAAAAAACAATTAAGAAGCTTGTCCAGCACAATTTATGCAATACTAAATTAGGGAAGAGAACGGCATGTGAACCATGCCGTTCTTACTACATTTACTGTTATCTAATAAATTATTATATCACAATAAATGGTATACGTAAGGTATTATTCCCCGTTACTTTCGACCGATTATTTCTACTTCTGTCTCCATTTTCACTCCATACAAATCAAAGATTGTATCCTTAATATGCTGAATTAATGCAAGTACATCTTCCGCCCTGGCATCTCCCGCATTCACGATGAAATTCCCATGCATATTGGAAATTTGCGCTCCACCGATGCTATGGCCCTTCATTCCGGCTTTTTCTATCAGATGGCCAGCATATTCCGGAAGCGGGTTACGGAAAATACTGCCTGCACATGGGAAGTTCCAAGGCTGGGTTTCCTTCCTGTAATCCTTATTTTTTTGCATTGCAGAGGAAATTTTTTCCCTGTCTCCCTCTGTAAGCCGGAAAACGGCCTCAAGAACAATACCCGGACGTTTCTTTTGAAGGACGGATGTTCTATAAGAAAATTCCATTTCTTCGTTGGTTAGCCATTCCATCTTCCCATCTTCGAAAAGAACATGTGCATTGGTCAGGATCTGCGAAATATCAGAACCGTGAGCACCAGCGTTCATATAAACTGCTCCGCCTACAGACCCGGGAATCCCGCTGGCAAATTCGAGACCTGACAAGCCTTTTTTACTGATAATTGTAGAGAGGGCAACCAATGAATAACCGCCGCCTGCTCTTAATTCCGTACCATTAAGATCCAGGTGATCCATGCCGCGGCCCAACTTAATGACCACTCCTTCTATGCCTCCATCAGATACGAGCAAATTTGATCCTCTTCCAATTGCTCTCCATTTCAGTTCATAGCTATGGATTAGTTCCATCGCTTTTGCCAGGTTTTCTATGGAAGAAGGCTCAATAAACAAATCGGCGGGTCCGCCAATTTTCATTGTTGTATGATTAGCCATCGGCTCATTTTCTTTAACTGATCCGATGTTTAATTCTCTAAGCTTGCTGATAAATTCGTCCATATTTACCTCCCTTTCTTGATCTATGCCTAAATTTATTTATTCTATGCAAATTTTCTAATCAGGGCTACTTCCCATTATTTGAAACCAGTTCGGCCATTAATTTGTATAGCCTATTTGATGCATCACGGATCCCAAGTTTTTTCGAAGCTTCCTTCATGTTACTCATCTTATCTTTATCGAGGATGATTCGGTCGATGCTGTCAATAAGCCTTTTCCCTGTTAACTCTTTTTCAAGCAAAAGTTCTGCAGCACCATGGTCGCTTAGCGCTCTTGCATTTTTCTCCTGGTGGTTATTTGTTACATATGGGCTTGGGATTAAAATGCTCGGAATTCCTAAAGAGGTTATCTCTGCCAAAGTGGTGGCTCCCGCACGTGATACAACCAGGTCTGCTCCGGCCAGCACTTCTGGCATATTGTGAATAAATGGTTTAATCATTACATTTTCAGGGCTTCCGACCAGCTCTATTTCTTTTTGTACATCCTCATAATGGACGTCCCCTGTGATATATAGAACCTGATATGGCTTTTCACCTAGCTCAGCCAGAGTTTTTAGAACTGCATCATTGATTGGCCTTGCCCCTCTGCTGCCTCCAAAGATTAACACAGCAGGGACACCGGTTTTTAATCCTGCTGATAGTCTCCCCCTGATCCCATCCTGTCCCAGCACCTCTGAAGCACGCGGATTCCCTGTCATGACTGTTTTAGTATCCGGAAAAAAAGCCTTTGCTTCTTCAAAGCATACTGCGATTTTATCAACATATCTGCTTAAAAACTTATTGGTTAATCCCGGGACGCTGTTTTGCTCATGGATGATGGTTGGAATGCCAAGCTTTGAAGCAGCATATACAACTGGACCACAAACATAACCGCCCGTGCCGATGACGACATCTGCATTAAATTCCTTAAGCATCTTTTTACTTTCACGAACACCTTTCAGAAACCTTAAAACAGTTTTAACATTTTCCAAAGATAGCTTTCTTTTAAAACCCGTTATATGTATTGATTTAAAAGGGATATTTTCACGATTGACAATCGTATTTTCAAGCCCTTTTTCAGTTCCAATATATAGAAATTCGGCATCTTTATGTTCTTTCTGAATTTGTCTTATAAGCGCAAGTGCCGGATATATATGTCCGCCAGTTCCTCCGCCGCTAACAGCAATTTTCATTCTTTCACCTCAAAAAAAATCTTATTATCAAAGAAATCAAAGCTTTATTTCTTGAACAAATATAAAGCTATCAGATTAATTGAAGGTCATCCAGCGTTCGAGCGGGAAACACTTCCCCTCTTTCCCCTATTCTACTATATTCAAAACAAATAGATAGGAACGTACATCATAATGTTAAAGAAATGTAATAATGTGCAAAATTGCAAAGAAGTTTGATAATTCTTCGATGCCGGATAAATTTTTTCTTCCAAAAAAGAAACCCTGCTTCACAGGGTTTCCAAAATGCATGTTATAAAATGCGCTAATACCTTGCATATCTGCTTATATTAAGCAGAACCCCTATAGCCATGAGCATCAGTGTCAAAGACGATCCCCCGTAGCTCAGAAACGGAAGTGTGATGCCAGTAACAGGCATCAGTCCTGTTACTACTCCGATATTTATCATTACCTGAATAGCGACCATTGCTATGATCCCAACAGCCAAGAAACTCCCATATAAATCAGGGGCGCCCAGCGCTATGCGGATGCCGCGCCATAAAAGAAGTGCAAATAATAAAATGACAAAAGATCCGCCTATAAATCCCAGTTCCTCAGCTAAAATAGCAAAAATAAAATCTGTCTGCGGCTCAGGAAGATAAAAAAACTTCTGTCTGCTCTGCCCCAGACCAAGGCCAAACAATCCTCCCGGCCCTATTGCATATAAGGACTGGATAATCTGGAATCCGCTGCCCAATGGATCTTCCCATGGGTCTAGAAATGAAGTAATCCGCTTTATCCTGTATGGGGCCGACAGAACAAGTGCCACAAATCCGGCCAAGCCTGCAGCGCCAAACCAGACAAAGTGGCTGATCCTCGCTCCTGCGATAAAAATCATGACAACGCAAGTACCCACCATTACAGTTCCAGTGCCTAAATCAGGCTGCAGCATTATTAATCCAAATGCTAAAAATACGAGCCCTAAAGATGGAACAAGACCTTTTCTGAAAGAGGTAATCAGCTTTTGTTTTTCGGAGAGGAATTTTGCCATAAACACAATCATGGCAAGCTTCATAAACTCGGAAGGCTGAACTGAAAATGCTCCTACCCCAATCCAGCTCCTCGAGCCATTTCGCACATTGCCTATTCCAGGGATCAACACCAGGAGCAAAAGTACAAAACAGACAATGATTAAAACCTTTGCCCATGTTCTCCATGTCCAATAATCCACATTCATGATAAAAAACATCGCAATAATTCCAACTCCGGCAAAAAGCATTTGCCTTTTCGCAAAAAAGAAAGAATCATCAAATTTATAATCTGCCCAAATTGCACTTGCACTATATACCATAGTCAATCCTACAGCAAGCAGCATAAAAGTGACGATCATTAATATAAAATCGGGAGTGGTTTTTTTGGTCGGCAACGAAAACACCTCGAATGCAAGTTTTAGGGCTATCAAGGAACCTTTTTCTGCCGCAAATAAACTTGCCTGTTTTCCGGCAGTCTTATTGCGTTCCTTATTAAAGCTCTAAATGTCACGCGAAGCAGATGTATGCCTTTGCTGAAGTTCCCATAGTCCCGCAGACAAGCCCTTAATTAAGCTTATGCACCGCATCTATAAACATGTCTCCCCGAACCTCAAAAGTTTTATATTGGTCCCAGCTTGCACAAGCAGGAGAAAGCAGAATCACATCTCCTGGCTCTGAAAGCTTAAAGGCAGCAGGTACGGCTTTCTCAACATTATCGACACGCTCAATTGTTTTTATTCCCGCTTCCATTGCTGCATTTTCAATCTTTTCAGCTGTTTGTCCAAAGGTTACAAGTGCTTTTACCTTTTTGAGAGATGGGATGAGTTCATCAAAGCCATTTCCGCGGTCAAGACCGCCTGCAAGAAGAATGACTGACTGATCAAATGCTGACACTGCATTCTTCGTTGCTAAAATGTTCGTTGCTTTAGAATCATTATAAAATTTCCTGCTCTGGTATTCGCCAACATACTGCAGGCGGTGCTTGACTCCGGTAAACGAACTTAGAACTTGGCTTATGGCTTCATTCCCGACACCGGTCAGTTTGGCAGCAGCCACTGAGGATAGGATATTCTCAAGATTGTGCTCTCCCGGCAATGAAACATCTTTTCTTTCCATCACTTGTTCATCATTAAAATAAATCAAGCCATCTTTTACGTATGCCCCTTCAGACAGGACTCTGGAAGTTGAAAAAGGTATTATTTTAGCCTCTGACCGTGCAGCGGCTTCCATTACTTTATCTTGATCGGCATTGACAATGAAATAATCCTTTTCAGTCTGATTCATCGTAATATTTGCTTTGGCTGCATGATACTCTTCTCTAGTGCCATGATAATCCAAATGGGCATCATATAAATTTGTTAAAATGGCGATTCTCGGCCTGAAATCCTGAATACCCATCAGCTGAAATGATGAAAGCTCAATCACGATATTATTTTCTTCTCCAGCACTCTGGGCAACCTCGGAAGCTACTGTTCCAATATTTCCTGCTATCAGCGGCATTTTGCTTCCTGCCTGAAGCATTTCAAACACGAGAGTAGTTGTGGTGGTTTTTCCATTTGTACCTGTAATCGCAATAAAAGGAGCTTCAGAGACCTGAAAGGCAAGCTCCACTTCTGTAATGACCGGTATGCCCTTTTCTAGAGCTCCTTTTATCATTGGATTATGGTAAGGAATACCCGGGTTTTTTA
The DNA here is from genome assembly GCF_004366035.1 of Cytobacillus oceanisediminis. Classification (GTDB taxonomy): domain Bacteria; phylum Bacillota; class Bacilli; order Bacillales; family Cytobacillaceae; genus Cytobacillus; species Cytobacillus oceanisediminis_C. The sequence goes on along the minus strand of NZ_SOEE01000004.1, from coordinate 169,090 downwards.
CAATCAGCTCGAACCCCTCTTCCAGAAGTTCAATTGGATGGCCCCCGCAAATAACTGTAATCCCTTGTTCAAGCAGTCCCTGAGCTTCAGGATTTTCCGCAAGAGGCTTATAATCGTTAACAGTTACAAATGCTCCAAGCTTATGTAAAAGGGAAGCTGCACTCACTCCGCTTTTGGCCAGTCCCAGCACTAATATTTTTTTATGTCGATAGCGATTTACCTCTTTCACTTACACCCACACCTCAATATAGATTCCTAAGATTGCAAATAATAGGCCTACGGTCCAGAATGTAACGACAACCCGCCATTCTGACCAGCCCACCAATTCATAATGATGATGGAGCGGGCTCATACGGAAGATCCGCTTCCCGGTGGTCTTAAAAGATGCCACCTGTAAAATAACAGATAATGTTTCAATAACAAAAACACCGCCGATAATAATCAGGATGATTTCAAGTTTTGTCAAGATGGCTATGGTCGCAATAGCCCCTCCCAGAGCCAGTGATCCTGTGTCTCCCATAAACACCTTTGCAGGGTGGGCATTAAAGACAAGGAAACCCAATACCGCTCCCACTACAGCTACAGAAAAAATGGATACTTCAAATTGGGATTGATTCCATGCCAGGACTGCAAATGCTCCAAAAGCGATTGCAGCAGTTCCTGAAACAAGACCATCAAGTCCATCTGTCAGATTGACAGCATTCGAGAATCCGACCAGCCAGAAAATAATAAATAAAACATACCCCCAGCCCAAATCAATCGAAATGTCTGTCAGCGGAATATGCACTTCTGTTGAAAAATCATTTTGCTTGAAAACAAAATAAAAAATAACAGAAATAATAATTTGGCCCAGTAGCTTTTGCTTTGAAGTCAGACCTAAGTTTCGCTTTAATACTACTTTAATAAAGTCATCAAGAAAACCGAGGAGTCCAAAGCCCAGGGTAACGAGCAGCAGCAAATAAGTTTCTACAGTAGGTTCTGAAAATTTCCCGGTCATAAGCAAAGTGGTCACCGTAACGGAAAGAAGAATCATGATTCCGCCCATTGTCGGTGTACCTGTCTTTTTCTGATGGGATTTAGGGCCTTCTTCACGGATGCTCTGCCCGAATTTCAATCTTCTCAGGAAGGGAATAAAAATGGGAGACAGCAAAACAGTAATTAAAAAGCCTGCCAATATTGTGAAAAAAATAACTTGCTCCATCATACTTATCCCCTCCTTTCCGGCTTGGCATTTCCTGCAGCTTCCGCTAATCTTTCAGCCATCACAGCAATATCATATGTTGCTTCGTTTTCTTTAAGACTTTTTTCACCTGAAATAAGGAAATTAGTTGTGTTCATCTTTTCTTCTGATTTGCTTAATTTTTCTATATATAATTTCATGATGTCCTTTAAGCCTTTCGTTAAGTCGTTAGTATAAAAAATAGGGAAATGATTCGGGGTATATGCGGGCGTCTCGGCATTCTCATGCCAGAGAGCAGCAACAGCCCCTTTTTCTATAGCTTCTTTCAGATTTCCGGCCTCTCCAAAAGGAATATAAATTCCTTTTGGCTGCAGGGCGGAAGAGGAGGAAGCGACCGTATGAAATTCAAGCTCATTATCCTTTATCCCTTTTACGGACGGAAACAATACCGCTAAATCCCGATACATCAAATACATTTTATCGCTCCTCTATAGCCTCTTTTGCGACAAGGCGGTCATCAAAGTCGAAAACCTCGTTTCCTACCTGCTGATATGTCTCATGGCCCTTGCCGGCTATTAAAATAACGTCTCCTTTACTGGCATTTTTCACCGCATAGTGAATGGCCTCTTTTCGATCGGCGATTGTTTTATAACTTTCACCTTTTACTCCCTCTTCCATGTCCCTAAGGATTTGAACCGGGTCTTCACTTCGGGGATTATCAGAAGTAAAAATCGGGTCTGTACTGTACTGGCATGCAATTTCAGCCATTAGCGGCCGCTTGGATCTGTCTCTGTCTCCTCCGCATCCCACGATGGCAAAAATGCGATTCAGGGCAAATTGCTTTACTGTTTCCAAAGCATTTTTCAGGCTGTCCGGAGTATGTGAATAATCAACAATCACAGAAAAATCCTGACCCGCATCTACGGTTTCAAATCTGCCTGCTACGCCTTTAACTTCTTCAGCAGATTTGATGATTTGCGAGATTGATATCCCTGAAGCGATCCCTGCACCTATGCTGGCAAGGACATTATAGATGCTGAATTTGCCTATCATTTTCAGAGAAACTTTATGCTTTCCAAATGGAGAGATTAAGTCAAATTCCGTCCCGCCAGCAGTCATCTGAATATTAATTGCCCGGAGGTCAGCTCCCTGATCGATTCCATAGGAAATGACATGAGCTGCCGTCGATTTTTCATATTCTGCAGAAGCAGGGTCATCTGAATTTAAAATGGCATACTTCGGCTCTCTATGATTATAGGCGCTTCCGAGCTGGGCAAAAAGCAGCCCTTTTGCTCTCCTGTATTCTGTCATTGTTTTGTGATAATCCAGATGATCCTGGGTCAGGTTTGTAAATACGGCTATATTAAAATCACAGCCATGAATGCGCCCTTCATCAAGTGCATGTGAAGACACTTCCATTACGGCTGAATCTACACCTGCATCTGCCATTTTTCTAAATGTGCTTTGCAGAGTCAAACTTTCAGGAGTAGTATTTTTCACTTCAAAGGTTTCATCGGCAATCTTCGTATACATCGTGCCAATTAATCCAGTTTTCCTTCCTGCATCTGCAAGGATTTTCTCTATCAAATGGCTTGTTGTTGTTTTGCCATTGGTGCCTGTTATGCCAATTAAATGAAGCTGCTTGCTCGGCTGCCCATAAAAGGCATCAGCCAGCACAGCCATGGCCCGTTTTGTATTCTTTACCACTATAACTGGGATATCCAATTCCAATTCTTTTTGGGCAATGACTGCTGCTGCACCTTTTTCGGCAGCAGAAGCCGCAAAATCGTGGCCATCCACCGTATAGCCCTCAATACAAACAAATAGACTTCCAGGTGTAACTTTCCGGTTATCGTTAACAATCGCTGTGATTTCCGGGTTTTCCCCTTTAAAAGTCATATAAGGCTGCAAAAATCGCAGCAATTTATGTAATTCCATGTCTACCAATCCTCTCGTGTTAAACAGAACAATCTAATCTTTTTTTATGCTTCTGATCATATTCATTTTTAATTTCTCAAACTAACATTCTAAATGATGGCGATATATATTGTACATGATAATTGCTTATTTAGCTATTTAATATATAGAACCCAAAACCTGAAAGTATGTTGCGGTTTCCTTACAAACAAAAAAATTCAGGCGGCGCAGGATGATGCCGCCCTCAGTCCTATTCTTATTTCTCGTCAAAATACAGCCGAATCGTTGAACCTTCTTTTAACTTGATGCCAGGCTGAGGCGTTTGCTTGACCACTGTATTTCCTTTGCCGCTCGCATCAATTTTCAGGTTAAGGTACAGCTCACCCAGGTCCTTCTTTGTCAGGCCGACCATATCAGGAACTTCTATCATTGGTGAATCCATCCATGTCAGCTCTTTTTCAATTTGATTTTTCCGCGGCTTTACACCCATGGCCCGCAAGCTGTCCCCCATGATCTCCCCTACAATCGGAGCAGCAACTACACCACCGAATTGAATAGTTCCTTTTGGATTATCCACTGCTACATAAACAACAAGCTGGGGATCATCTGCAGGTGCAAACCCTATAAATGATACAATATGGTTATTTTCCAGGTATCGGCCGTTTTGCGCTTTTTGTGCAGTCCCGGTTTTACCGCCTACACGGTACCCGTCTACAAAGGCCTTTTTTCCTGATCCTTTTGCCACAACTGATTCAAGCGCTTGTCGGATTTCATCTGATGTTTCCTTTGAGATTACTTTTCTTTTTGCATCCGGTGATTTTTTCATCAATATTTCTCCGGTAGCCGGATTAATAAGCTCTTTGGCTATATATGGGGTATATAATGTTCCGCCATTAACGGCAGCCGAAATGGCTGCTACCTGCTGAATCGGGGTCACAGAAACGCCCTGTCCAAACGCAGTAGTTGCCTGCTCAACTGGGCCAACCCGATCGAGATTAAATAGAATCCCTTTCCCTTCGCCCTGCAGGTCGATACCAGTCTTTTCTCCGAACCCGAAGTCGCGGATATATTTAAACAGTTTTTCTTTGCCTAATCGCTCTCCCAGCTCTACGAAACCAGGGTTACAGGAATTCTGGACTACTTCCAGATAAGTCTGGCTGCCATGGCCGCCCTTTTTCCAGCATCTTAGTCTGGCACCGCCAACTTCAACAGATCCCGGGTCATGGAAATGATCCTTTTCCAAGTCTACCTTGCCCTCTTCTAACGCAGCGGCCAGAGTGATGATTTTGAATGTGGAACCAGGCTCGTATGTACTCCAGATTGGCAGGTTCCGGTTGTATATTTCCGGAGGTACATTCCTAAAATTCGCAGGGTCGAAATCTGGCCTGCTTGCCATGGCAAGAACTTCCCCGTTATTTGGATTCATGGCAATTGCTATTATTCCATCAGGATTGTACTCAGCCTGAGCAATATCAAGCTCCCTTTCTACGATTGTCTGAATCTTGGAATCGATAGTGAGCTTTAAATCCATACCATCAACCGGCGGCTTGTAGTCATCCGCCATATCGTTCATCCGTTCTCCCTTTGCATTCGCATAAAACTTAACAGATCCTTTTTTTCCTTTTAGTTCTTCGTCATAATATAATTCAAGACCCATAAGACCCTGATTATCAATTCCAGAAAACCCCAAAACATGCGAGAGGTAATTCCCGAAAGGGTAATGTCGTTTTGAATCTTCTCCAATGTATAGGCCTTCAATTTCCAATGCACGGATTTCTTTCGCTTTTTCATGGGAAATTTTTCGGCCTTCAGGGATTTTCACACTTGATTCTCTTTTTGTAATCAGCTGGTAAGCTTTTTCTTTTGACATATTCAGCACTGCAGCCAATTTCTCTGCAGCATCGGCTGGATCCTTTATTTGCCTGGGTACAACATAGACAGTTGGGGCACTGACATTCGTAGCCAGCGGAACACCGTTGCGGTCGACGATTTCTCCTCTTTCCGGTTCGAAAGGGATGTCTCTGCTCCAGAGTTCCTTTGCGCCATCTGTAAGCAAATTCCCCAGAAAGAATTGAACATATCCAAGGCGCAAATCAATAATAAAAAAAACGAGAATACCAACAAACAACGCTACAGTCAGCCGTTTTCGAACGGTTACATTTGAAACACGCATGTACGGACGAACCTCCTTAGATTATGGCTCGTTCCAATATATGCTTGTACATAAATGAATAGAACGCACTGCCGCTCATCCGGCAGTACGTTCTAATTTAATCCAGCACTGCTTCCTCTTCTTCCTGCTGCTCTTCTGATTCTGCGTTTTCTGCGTTTTCCTCATTATATTTCTCTGCAGGCGGCTCAAGTTCGACGATTAAATAGTCACCTTCCCTGAGTGCAGAACCAGCCTTCAGATTTTGCTTCACCACATATCCGCTTCCAACAGTATTCAGCTTTATGTCAGCAAGCTTTGCCACCTTCATAACATCCCTCAGCGACCATCCATTCATATCAGGAACCGTTAGATCGCCTTCCGTCTTTAAGATTACTCGTTCTCCTTCCAGCAAGTTGTACATATTTCCAGGGACCTGTCTTTCAACCTTGCTTCCCTTTCCCAGTACAATAGCTTCAAAACCGGACTTTTTCAATGCTGCTTTTGCTTCCTCAACTGTTTTCCCTTCCACTTCAGGTGCTTGTTCAGAGTTTGCCTTCAGTTCCTTTGCCGGCTCGATATTTAAATATTGAAGACTGCTTTTCATAACCGGTGTAAAAATCTTGGAAACCGGCTCGGCACCGTTTGTGCTCAGGTCAATATCCGGCTGCTGGACCGCAACATAGATGATCAGTTCAGGATCATCTTTTGGCGCCATGACTAAAAAGGAGAAGATAAAATTTTCATGTCCCGTTAAATATCCTCCGCCATTTGGGTCAGGGATTTGGGCAGTCCCCGTTTTTCCGGCAACCTCGTAGCCCTCAATATTATACCTTTTGTAGCCCGTTCCTTTTTCAGAAGACACAACCGTTTCCAGGATATCCCTAGTTTTCTTGGCCGTTTCTGCTGAGATTGGATTCCCCTTCACTTCCGGCTTTGTTTTTTTTAAGACTTCATTTTTATCACCATCAACAATACTGCTGATCACATGAGGCTTCATCATTTTGCCGTCATTTGCAATGGCAGTAGCTGCCTGTACCTGCTGAATCGGCGTAATGGCAGAACCTTGCCCGAATCCGGTAGTTACCTTATCAAGCGGCCACTCGTAAGCGATTTTTCCGCCTGTTTCATTCGGCAGGTCAATTCCTGTTGGATTTTCAAACCCAAACTTTGTTATATATTCCCTGTATTTTTCATATCCAAGCTTCTCTTTAACTATTTTCGCGAAAGCCACGTTCGACGAACGCTGAACACCTTCAAGATAAGTAATGGACCCCCAGCCCCGTCCCTGGTTATGGTCTCGTATAGCCGGTGAATTTTCTGTTACTTTATAACTTCCTGATTTATACCATTCATTAGGATCAAATTCTCCCTCCTCAATGGCTGCAGCCAATGTAAAGATCTTCATAGTGGAGCCGGGCTCAAATGAGTTTTCGATCACTTCATTATGCCACGTCTCTTCAATGCCTTCCTTTGTTTTCGGATGAAAGGATGGCCTCTGTCCCATTGCCAAAATCTCACCCGTTTTGGCATCCGCGACTACAGCAACCATCTTTTTCGGCTTATACTCTTCGTCTACTTTATTCATGGAATCTTCAAGGAAAGTCTGGATCTTTTTATCGATTGTCAAATACACATCTTTGCCATTTTGAGCCGGCTGGATTTTTTGATCTCCATTTGGGAGGAGATATCCCCATATATCGCTTTCATAGCTGAACTTTCCATCTTTTCCTGTGAGCACATCATTCAAACTCTGTTCAAGGCCCAGCATCCCAACTGTATCGGTCTTATTCGTCTTCGATTTTTTCTTTTCAACATATCCGACTAAATGTGAGGCAAAGACCCCATTTGGGTAGAACCGTTTGGAATCAGTAATGAATGTAATTCCCGGCAATTCCATATCTTCTATTTCTCTTTTTGTCTTTAACGGAAGATCGCGCCCCTCTTTACCAAATTCCACCTGGAATGGCGTCTCCCCATCTTCTGTTTTCTTCGTTAGGATCCTATATATCTCCGACTCTTCCAGATCAATTGCTTTTGAAAGCGCCGCTGCTGTTTTTTCAGGGTCTTTCACATAATCCGGCTTCATACTTTTGTCAAGGATTGCTACAAGCTTGTAGGAAATGGTATCCTCGGCAATGACTTCACCATTGCGGTCATAAATAGTACCCCTTTTGGCTTGAATTGTCTTTTCACGTTCATATTTTTGCTGAGCTTTTGCCGCAAGTGCATGTCCCGCTGCTTCACCTGTGACCTGAATGGAAACAAAGCGGAAAATTAATACAAAAAAGAGCAGGCTGAATATTAAAAATAATATCGCTGCTCCAAAATTGATATTTGGCTGTTTCTTCATTAATCTTCCACTACCTTGACATTATTTCCGCTGAATTTAAGTCCCATTTCCTCAGCTTTTGCTTTAATGCGTTCGTATGTACTTAATTCGCCCACTTGCATTTCGAGATCTGTATTCACTTTATTCTGCGTTTGGATTGCTTCTTCTGTTTGCTGAATTTCTTTATTCACTTCATAAATGGCTGCCTGGTTTGAAACCATTTGTACTGCACCAAAACAAATAATGCCAGTGAAAGCAAGTCCCAGTATTTTTTCCCCGGGGGAAAGCCATGACTTTTTTGATAATTTCTTGGGAGCCTGGACGGGTTGGGTTTGGACATCAAATTGTTTTTCCTCTTGAATTTTCCGGGCTAAATTGCTCATAATTCCCCTCCTGTAAATTTTTTATTTATTCTCTGCTTGAGTATTCGTAATCGCTTAAAGCTTCTCTGCTATTCGCAGTTTAGCGGACCTTGCACGGTTATTGTGTTCCAGCTCTTCTTCTGAAGGCAGAATCGGCTTTCTGTTAATGAGCTTTAAGATTGGTTTATATTCATCTGGAATAATCGGGAGGCCGTGAGGCAGATTTGGTGTTTCACTGGCTTTTTTAAAGGCCGCTTTACAAATCCGATCCTCCAGTGAATGAAACGTGATCACGCTGATTCTTCCATTGGGATTTAATATGTCAATAGCCTGGTGCAGAGAGTCCTCAAATACACCAAGTTCATCATTAACAGCTATTCTAATGGCCTGAAATACACGTTTGGCGGGATGCCCGCCTTTTCGTCTGGCAGGAGCGGGTATTGCCTCTTTAATCAGCTCAACCAGCTGGCCTGTTGTTTCTATCGGGGAAACTTCCCTGGCCGCTTCAATCTTCCTCGCAATTTGCTTCGAGAATTTCTCTTCTCCGTATCTGAAGAAGATTTTCACAAGTTCTCCATATTCCCAGCTGTTTACTACGTCATAAGCGGAAATGTCAGCGCCTGTATCCATTCTCATATCAAGCGGGGCATCATTATGATAGCTGAAGCCTCTTTCAGGTGTATCCAATTGAGGTGATGAAACGCCAAGGTCATATAGAACACCATCTACTTTTGACACACCCAGGTTTGCAAGTTCTTCCTGAAGATACTTGAAATTACTTTTGATGATCGTAATTCTGTCACCATATTCAGCCAGTTTTTCTTTTGCGTGAGCAATCGCTGTGTCATCCTGGTCAAATGCGTACAGCTTTCCTTTTTCAGACAGCTGGGAAAGAATTAATTCACTGTGGCCTGCACCGCCCAGCGTACAATCCACATACACTCCATCAGGATGGATATTTAAACCTTCTACTGTTTCTTTTAATAGCACTGTTGTATGTTCAAACATTGTTGTATGAATCCACCTTTCCAATCCGAGAAGCACGAGATGCATTAATGGCATCTTGAGCTAAACAAATATCTTTGCATTATGGGAAATTATATTACTAAAACATTCCCATTATATATCAAACCCAATCATGTTTTCCGCAATATCAGCAAAAGATTCCTCTGATTCTGCAAAATAATCTTCCCAAAGATTTTTGCTCCATATCTCGATCCGATTGGAAACGCCCAGCACTACACATTCTTTTTCCAATTTTGCATATTGCAGAAGAGGGGAAGCAATATTTATTCTTCCTTGTTTGTCAATTTCACATTCAGTGGCACCTGAAAAGAAAAAACGGGTAAATGCACGGGCATCTTTTTTGGTAAGCGGAAGGCCCTTTAATTTTTCTTCAAGCTGCCTCCACTCATTCATGGGGTAGCCAAACAAACATTGATCAAGTCCGCGTGTCAAAACAAATGTTTCCCCCAAGTTATCACGAAACTTGGATGGCACGATGAGACGGCCTTTATTATCAACGTTGTGATGGAACTCACCCATGAACATACCCACTGCACCCACTTTCTAACTCAAATGTACCACAATCCCCCACTTTCCTCCACATGTTTTTAATTATTCTACCACTTCATATAAAATCCTGCTTCCCATAAGGTATTCCCCCATTTTCCGTTCGTCTTTTTATTACATTTTCTTTAAATTCATTACTATGCTTTTCTTAGATTTTCATGATGGGAAATAGTCAGGATATAAAGGGATCTCATCCTTTTTCATCAAAAAAAGGACCTCATCCGCATGGAAAAGGTCCGAAGAATAATGGCGAATATTAAATTTTTATGACTTTGTGTGTCCCATCAAAACGATAGGAGTAATCAATAAATTCTTCAAGGAAAGTCATCCCATATTTATTAAGGTAATAGAGAACATTCCATACTCTCTCCTGAGGAACTCCACCCGGCCTCAGTGAGTTTTCAGCTTTTTCAAATTTCATAATGATTACTTTATGTTTTTGCTGTAAGGATTTCTGGATTTTATTCTCCATGAAATCTATCTGCCTTATTAAAAGATCTTCATTTTTCTTTAACATAGGAAGAAGGGCGTGAACCTCTTTCATTGTAAGTTCTTCGATTAGCTCATAGTTTTGTTTTACTTGAGCTTTTGTTTTTTGGAATTGGGCTTCTATGCTTTCATTTTTAATACTCTTCAGAAACTTATCTTTCTCTGCTTTCGTGCCAGATACAAGCACGCCCTGCAAATCAAGTCCTAATTCCCTCAAATCACTTTCAACAGAACGTTCTAAGATAGTGATATTTAAACGGGGCATAATAGGAGGCATTTTCATTCCAAACCATTCAAATGCCATTTTTAGTTCAGCCCAATAGGCAATTTCGCCAGGACCGGCTATAAAGGAAAGAACCGGAAACAGGCATTCCTGTGTGATGGGCCTCGTCACCACATTATTGCTTAGTCGTTCGGGATGATTTTCTGAAATCTCCAGAAGCTCATTCATTGAGAACTCGTGAGTTTGTTCCTTACCCGTAAATACCTTTTTCTCCTGATTGAACTCCAAAAGTATTCTTTCTTTATGCTTTTCGTCATAATAAAATAGGTTTGCAGCATTTTCACTTAAGTCAATGGCATTTGGAAACCCGGCATTCTCCAGGTTTTGCTGCTGGCTTTTCACACGTTTTGTGATATCTTCAAAGCCTTTGATCTGTTTGCTAAAAATGCTGCTTTCAAGTCTGCGAAGCTTTTGGTCACCGGAATCAACCAGAAGAAGCCCTGTTTCTTTAAATAAATGCATAATAATACCGGCAAAGAGCTCCACATAGGTTTGAGAATGCATAATAATTCCTTCTAAACTCAGAAGAAGGTCTTTTGTATGTTCCGTCTCTCCGAAAGTCTCAATGATGTCTTCCACCCACGCCCTGCACTTTTCACGGTTTAAAGGGATATTTGAAACCATCTTCTTCTCTAAAACTTTTTCAGGATAAGTCATTTTTTCCATTTTATTATTCTTCTCGATGAAAATATGATTTACTTCCTGATAGTCGTGGTCCTCCCCCGCAATCCAGAATACCGGAACAACAGGGATTCCCAGCTTACTTTCCTGTTGCTTTGCTAGATTTATGATTGAGATAATTTTATGTATAGTGTAAAGGGGGCCTGTCAAAATCCCTGCCTGCTGCCCTCCGATAATCACTGCACTATTTTCTTGCTTCAGCTTATTTAGCGAGTCATGAACAGCCGGGGAAGAAGGAAATTGACCCATAAACTCTCCAATATATTCAGAAAGTTCATTTCTCAAAAACGACCGGCCCTTCAGTTCAGCTAACCGTGCTTTATAATCAGAGTCGGAATTATAACGATAGTGAAAAAACTGCATAATTTCTTCTGTTTGTGCAATATAATCTGTTGCAAACCGGTTTGTTGCCGGCAATGAGAGATTAAGAATCTCCATTAATGAACTTCCTTTCTCATAGCTGATCAATTTTAATTTTCATCTTATGAGTATAGCATTGTCTTAAATGAAAAGAAAAAAACTTTGCTTACCTAAATGCTTTAATTCTAAATGTAAAATAATTATGTTCTCTGACCTGCTTTACTATGGAATGAAGACAACAGAAGTTACCCTTTGAACAAGTCCAATTAACATCAGAACTATATAAGCGGTGAAATAGAGTAAGAAATTGAATCTCCAGAACCCTTTGAATAAAGCACGGAGATTGATTTCCTGCTTAATTCTCCAATGCATGATAATAAAAGTGACCGCTGTAATCAGCAGGGATAGCACTATCATCCATAAATAGGATTTATCCCAGATGACGATAATTAAATAGTGAACCGCCAGAATAAATAATAATGTGCTGACATCCAGGGCAATATGTACAGATCTTTTGTGTTTTTTAGTGATTTGTTTGCTGATAATAAAAACAGCCAGATATCCGAGCAGCGGTATGGTCACCAATGTTGCAATTAGGCTTGAGAACACAGTATTCAACTCATTTCCCCCTTTTTATTCCCTGCCTTTGATCTGACAATAAAGACTTTCAGAATATGGAGCAGACATCTTCTTCCTTTCAGCTTCCTCAAGGATATATCCTAAAATAGCATCTATCTCTGTTTCTCTGCCTTCTTCGATATCCTTAAGCATTGAAGATCTGTTCATACCCGTTTCCTCACAGACACTTTTTACATGGGTTAATGAACCTGCTTTATCAGAAATACCTAATATGGCACTTACCTCGTCAAACAACCTCAAAAATAGCTGATAATAATATTTATTTGTTAAGAGTTCACCATTTCTCACACGGAGAACTGCTGTAAGCGGATTTATAACACAGTTTACGATTAATTTTTCTATTAGCATTTCTATGTGATTCTCGGCAAATTTAAAAGGAAAATAACAAGATACCGATTCGGATATTTTCGATAAAGATTCCACATCTCCCTTTAAAGCAGCCACTTTGGTGACCCCGATCCCAGTATGCAGCACTGTGTCAGGCTCTGACTTTAAAGCACCATGCTCGACACTGCCCACATAAACATTTTCCGCTTCAAGCATTTCAGCCCATTTCAAATGCCCCATGCCATTTTGCAAAAACAAAAATGAGCCACTCTGGCTTGTATTCATTTCCGATAAGTCCTTTACAACATCAGGAATGCTGTATTGCTTAACCGCAATGATTGTTAAATCCTCTTCCCCTTTCCATTCCTTGAAATGGAATGCCTTGACAGGGGCATTTCTGCGAATGCCTTTTCTCTCGATTGTAAGTCCTTTTATGCGCAGCTTTTGCAATTGAGTACTGTTTCTAATATAAACACGCACTTCATGATTTTCATTTAAATAATGGGCAAACAGAAGGCCAATGGCGCCTCCTCCGATAATAGCTATTTTCATCATAACAGACTCCACCATTTTTACTTTTTAAGCATATTTTAACAAAATAAGATAAATTCATGGGTAAAAAGGAATGTTTTAATCAATAATTTCAATATTTATTTTCTTAATTCCATTTTTCATCAGCTAAATCCTTTAAAAAAATCCCTTTTTCGAAAATCGAAAAAGGGATTTTTAAAAGGATAAAGTATTAAACTGGATAAACCGGATGTTTGCGGATGCTGAATGTCACTTCTTTTGTCTCATACAGATTAAAACGGTTAATTAAAACATTTCTTAATTCTGAAGGTGCAACAATTTCGTCAACAATTAATTCAGAGGCAAGTTTATAGATATCAATTGTTTCTTTATATTCCTGCTGTTTTTCCTGTACATATTTTATCTTTTCTTTCGGATCTTCAATCGCATTGATTTTATTGGAATAAACCGCATTTACTGCTGCTTCAGGACCCATAACTGCGATTTGTGCTGTAGGCAGGGCTATGCAGCAATCAGGTTCAAACGCTGGCCCAGCCATTGCATATAACCCGGCTCCATATGCTTTTCTGACGACAACTGAAATTTTCGGCACTGTTGCAGAACTCATCGCAGCAATAAGCTTTGCACCATGTCGGATAATCCCCGCTCGTTCCACCTTAGTCCCAATCATAAATCCAGGGACATCTGCAAGGAACAATAGCGGAATATGGAAAGCATCACAAAGCTGAATAAATTTCGCTGCTTTATCAGCAGAATCCACAAATAAAACCCCGCCTTTAACCTTTGGCTGGTTGGCAATAATCCCTAAAGGTCTCCCCCCAATCCGTGCAAGTCCCGTAATGAGTTCCCCGGCAAAAAGTTTCTTTATTTCAAAAAAGCTGCCTTCATCAATTAAGGAATCAATACACTCATACATATCAAATGGGGCATTTTGATTTTTAGGGATAATTTCTTCAAGGCTGCGGCCGGATTTGGGCATTACCGCCTCGAGCTTCACTGGTTTTTCTTTAAAGCTTGCAGGAAAGTACGCCAAGTATTTTCTTGCTGATTCAATAGCCTCTTCCTCACTATATGCAAGCAAATCACCACAGCCGCTGACAGAACAATGCATGCGGGCGCCGCCCATTTCTTCAAGGGTAACCTTTTCCCCAATAACCTTTTCTGCCATTCTTGGCGAACCCAGATACATAGATGCATTTTGATCTACCATAATAACAATATCACAAAACGCAGGTATATAAGCTCCGCCAGCAGCAGAAGGTCCAAAAAGCAGACATATCTGCGGTACCATACCTGAAAGTTTTACCTGGTTATAAAAAATTCTCCCTGCTCCGCGTCTATTCGGGAACATTTCAAGCTGATCCGTAATACGGGCACCGGCAGAGTCAACCAGATAAAGGATCGGAACTTTTAACTTCTCTGCCGTTTCCTGTATACGGATAATCTTTTCAACCGTCCTCGCACCCCAGGAACCTGCTTTTACTGTGGAATCATTAGCCATTGCGCAAACGGTCTGGCCATTTATCCTTCCAACTGCTGTAACAACCCCGTCTGCCGGAAGATCACTTTCCTGGCAGTTCGCAAACTTGCCATCTTCCTCATAGAATCCGTCATCAAACAGGAGTTCAAGCCGTCTTCTGACAAAGAGCTTATTTTGGGCTTCATTCTTTTCATGATATTTTGGATGTCCGCCAGCTTCTATCACCCTGCTTCTTTCCTGCAGCGTCTCAGTTAATGTCTTTGCAGTGGTCATTCCCATCCTCCTAAAATATGAATTTTTCGCTCGTTAAACTTGATTATTGCTGCACGGAGCATAAGGGGCTCAGCATCAGCCCCCTGTCATTGGATATCCGTGTCTCAGCCTTCTTATTCGAATACGATTAGCACATCGCCTTCGTTAACAAAATCTCCTATGCTTACCTTCACATCAGCTACTTTTCCAGCAGCTTCGCTTTCAACCGGAATTTCCATTTTCATGGATTCAAGCATTAATACTTCCTGGCCTGCATTAACCTCCTGACCCGCTTCGACCAAAACATTTAATACAGTACCTGCCATTGATGATGTAATTTCTTTCATTGTATTTTCCTCCTTTTAGTTAACGGCAAAAGCCTTCTGCGCTAGAAATGATGTAGAATAATTTCCTTTACGGAAATCTTCGTCTTTTAATATTCCTTTAAATAATGGTGCATTGGTTTTAATGCCTTCAATCCCCAGTCCATCAAAGAATTGCAAGGCATTTTCTATCGCTTCATCCCTTGATTGGCCAAATATTATGCATTTTGCAATCATTGGATCATAAAATGGGCTGACTGCCGTATTTGAAGCATATCCATAATCAACTCGTATTCCCGGGGCATCTGTCCATTCAAATTTAGACAATTTGCCTGGAGAAGGCATAAAGCTTACAGGATCCTCAGCATACAGCCTAAATTCAATTGAATGGCCAACCTGCTTAATGCTATTTTGCTGCAGCGGCAGCTTTTCACCTCTTGCTGCAAGCAGCTGCCATTCTACAAGATCCAGCCCAGTTACTTGTTCGGTTACGGGATGTTCAACCTGAAGTCTTGTGTTCATTTCAAGAAAATAAAAATTCTCCTGCTCATCCACAATAAATTCAATGGTTCCGGCATTTTTATAATTGACTGCTTTGGCAGCAGTCAAAGCCGTATCATACATCTTTTGTTTTGTTTGCTCTGAAAGGAAAGGTGATGGTGATTCCTCTACTACTTTCTGATGTCTCCTCTGAATAGAGCAATCTCTTTCAAATAAATGTACGATATTCCCATGATGGTCACCAAACACTTGTATTTCGACATGTCTGGCATTTTCTATATATTTTTCGACAAATACTTCATCAGAGCCAAAATAGGCTTTGGCACGGGCTTTTGTGGAGTCGAAAGACTTAGCGAGCGCTTGCTCATTTTCACAGCGCACCATTCCAATACCTCCGCCTCCTCCACTGGCCTTCAGCATGACTGGATAGCCCATAGAATCTGCAAGCCTGCATGCTTCCTCAATTGTGGATGTTCCCTCCCCGCTTCCTGGGACAATCGGCACTCCCGCTTCCTTCATGGTATTGCGAGATACAATTTTATCTCCCATCAATTCAATGGTTTCAGGATCTGGCCCAATAAAAGCCATACCCGCATCAATTACAGCTCTTGCAAAGACGGAGTTTTCTGATAAAAATCCATATCCTGGATGAATTCCATCTACATTCTCCCTCTTTGCAATTTCCAAAATGGCCTCTGACTTTAAATAAGATTTATTAACAGGCGGTTCACCAATACGGAAAGCATATGTAGCTTCTTTAACAAATGGCAGGTCTTTGTCTGCATCAGAATATATGGCAACAGTCTCAATTTCCATTTTACGGCAGGTTTTTATTATCCTCAAAGCAATTTCTCCCCTGTTGGCGATCAGAACTTTTCGCACATTCAGTCCCCTTTCTCATTGTAGTAATCCTGCAATAATATATATTTCTACAATCTTCTGCCTATTTCCTTCTGTTTTTGTAAACGCTTTCTAATTTTTATAAAAAAACTAAAAATATATTAAGTTTTTCATATGTGCAGAATTTTTTGTTTAATTGTTATATAATAATAGACATAGAAAAAACCTTTCAACTATTAGGAAGGCATTATAAAGCGGTTACATCTTCAGAAGTCCTATACATCGATGGCTAAGGGGGAGATTTTATGAACTATAAAGTTGAAAAATTAAAAGTAAATTATAAAACGCTGGAAGAGTTTAAGAAATTCAAGGAGTATGGACTGCAGGAGCTATCTATGCTTGAAGACCTTGAAGCTAATATTATTGAAAATGACAGCGAGTCGCCTTTCTACGGCATTTATTTTGGGGATAAACTTGTAGCACGCATGAGCCTTTACCAGATAGAAGCAAGATTCGACCGATATTTTGAACCAGCACAGGATTATTTGGAGTTATGGAAGCTTGAAGTCCTGCCTGACTATCAAAACAAAGGCTATGGCCAGACACTTGTAGAATTTGCCAAAGGATTTGGACTTCCTATTAAAACAAATCCCCGCGTAAAATCGAAAGCCTTCTGGGAAAAAATGGGGTTCGAACCTGTCCATTATGATATGGAGCGCGATCTGGGAGAGAATCCGCTGGCCTGGTTCCCGGCAGGAGTTAAAGAACAATCCCATTAAGTTCCTGTCTACTAAAACTAAAGCATTAAATAAGCGGACTAATATTGTCCGCTTATTTCTATTTATTTTTATTTACGATTTATCTATTTCTCCACCTTCTCAGGCTTTATATCAGGATTCACAGTAAAGTTCAAGTTTTTGTGGCGGGTGCCGTCTTTGAGCCCGACAAGCTTTCTTGCGCTTTCCATAATTTCTACCAGTGCTTTGTAATCCTGCTCCATTGTATTCAATTCTTTAATTAATTTTTCATTTTCCGCTGCCAGGTAGTACATTTGCTTCTCAAGCTCCTGAATGCGTTTTTTAGGATAAGGATCTTCTGAGGCAGCAGGCTTCTGAGCTTTTTCATATAACTCTTTCAGGAAAGAGGCTAATTCATCAAACTCGATCCTTTTTATTGACTGAACTGACTTTTCATTTCCTTTTTCTGCCTTTTCCTCTCGAACAGCAGGAAGCTCTTGTTCCATTTCCGCAGCCTGCGGGCTTTTCTTCATTTCTTTTCTTTGTTTTTTTGCCAGTTCAATTCCTGATTTATATTGTTTTCTTACATAGGAATTCCAGCGAAATCCGCAGGCAGCCGCGGTTCTGCTTAACTGTTTGCCAACTTCTTCAAATGCCTGAAGCTGAGTTCCTCCTTCACGTATATGACGGAGCACGACTTCTGCAAGCAGTAAATCTTCATCTTGAGACCAAGCATCCTGACGGGTTGAAGACATCAGTGTATCCCTCCTAGTGTTTTTCTTTATACATATGCCAATGCTAGAAAAGATAGACTGATATCATATTATAAAGTGTAACTTTATTCATCCCCAGGTAATTAATGGTTTTTTGCTAATATCGGAAGGATATGCTTAAGGATTATTCAGGAAACTGTCAACTTTATTATGGTGCGCTTCTCCCTCCCATAAAACCGAACAGCGACGCACTTCTTGATCAATTCTCTCTTCTAAGCCAGCTGCAGCCCACTTTTTTACAAGAAGGCTTTTATAAGCTTCCAAAACCTCACTCTCAAGCATGAGCATTCTTTCCAGAAAGCTCTTGCACCCTTCGATTGGATCCCCTTCAAAGACAGAATGTATGAAACCTAATTCTTTTAATTCTTCATCAGAATATAATTTTGCCTCCATCAGCATTCTCATGGCATTGGCAGGAAGCATCTTTTCCATAATGATGGAACCGCCGCCCCAGCCGGTTGTTATGGCTAAAGTTCCCTGGATAAAACCGGCTTTAATTCCTGCATTGGCAATCCGGTAATCACATGCAGCAGCCAACTCACAGCCGCCGCCGACAGCTGCTCCATTCAATATAGCAATAGTTGGTTTTGGCAAGAATAGTATTTCTTTTAAAAGACCAGCCATTCTGCTTAGCATTCCAAAAGCCTCATCTTCTGTCTTTAAGCTGTGAAAGGAAGATAGATCACCTCCTGAGCAAAAAGCCTGGTTTCCCTCACCTGTAATCGCAAGTGCCTTAACTGATTTCTCACCTGCCTTTTGAAGTGCGATCTCCAGGCCATCCATAACTTCATAGCTTATGGCATTCCTTTTTTCGGGCCTGTTAATCTTAAATACTAAAAGTCCATTCTCGAATTCCTCAATTATGTAAGGGTTCATGGCTGCCTCCTTGTAATTGGTTAAACTATTTATAATATTAGCAAAAATATACATAGACTTGTACTAATTGATGAGGCAAATCACTGCCTAAAAACGACAAAAGCACAAGAACTAAGTTCTTGTGCTTTATATCTAAAGGATTAGTCGTTTACTACTTCTTTTCCTTTGTAAGTTCCGCAAGCTTTGCAAACGCGGTGAGCAAGTTTCATTTCACCACAGTTTGGGCATTCTACCATACCAGGAACCTGTAATTTAAAATGGGTACGACGTTTTCTCTTCGCAGTTTTAGATGTTCTTCTAAAAGGTACAGCCATTCTTCCCACCTCCTTAAAGAGTATTAGAGGATGTCCATAGGAATTGGACACACCCATTAAGAAAGTTATGAAGGCCAGAGCAAGCTGGTGTCTTCAAGTGCTTCTTGTTTTTCTTCCGTTATGAATCGGAAGAAGGATCATTCTGATCAAAAAATTGAGCAAGTCCGGCAAGACGAGGATCTACTTTATCCTGTTTATCCTGCTCCTGAATGACCTCCCAATCCTTACCGGATTGAGGAGCTCCTTCTTCACTGCTGTCTTCGCAGAAAACTTGCATTGGGACTTCGAGTAAAAGGATCTCATGAAGGATCGGATTTAAATCAATCACATCCCCTTTTACCTGGTGAACCTCCTCTTCAGTCTCATAATCAAGACCTTTTAAAAGGAAAGTTTCAGTTGTTTCAACATTAATTGGATAATTTACGTCAACTAAAGTACGAGAACAAGGCAATATTAAATGACCCTTTATATTTAAATGAAAAGTCACTTTGGCAGAATCGATATCCGCACGGCCCCTCACATGCATTGGTGATGCACCGCGTATTTCCGGATTCAATTTCATGACCTCATCAACATTGACCGTTTCATCAATGGGAAAATCCTTGCTTCGATATTTTTGTAACTGACTTAAAGTCCATTTCATACGAATCACCCCAAGGCAACAAAGGTAATTATAGCCTTCCTATAATTATTTG
This sequence comes from Cytobacillus oceanisediminis, assembly GCF_004366035.1. Lineage (GTDB taxonomy): Bacteria > Bacillota > Bacilli > Bacillales > Cytobacillaceae > Cytobacillus > Cytobacillus oceanisediminis_C. Next base: position 149,477 of record NZ_SOEE01000004.1, on the reverse strand, counting down.
TCAATATTTTTTCTTTACACTATAATGTAGCTAATATCATACTGTTGAAGGCTTCTTCAGTAAAAAAGTTTTTGCATGACTTAAAGATTTTGTTTCTTAATACTTTTTCCATTACATATCTTTTTAAACCTTTTCGAGGAGTATGTCAATATGAATGCAACAGGTGTAATTGTAGAATATAATCCTTTTCATAACGGCCATGCCTTTCATTTGGAGCAGGCAAAAAAAATCTCAGGTGCAGAAACCATTATTGCTGTCATGAGCGGCAACTTTCTGCAGAGGGGGGAACCTGCATTAGTTTCCAAATGGAAACGTGCTGAAATGGCATTAAGAGCTGGTGCAGATATTGTATTTGAACTTCCATACCAGTTTGCAGTTCAGCAGGCAGATATTTTTGCAAGCGGAGCTGTATCCATTCTGGAAGCAGCCGGCTGCAGCAGCCTTTGCTTCGGAAGCGAATCCGGCAGTATGCAAAGCTTTCACCAAACTTTATCTTTTCTGGAGGAACATAATGCTGCCTATCAAGAAAGGGTCAGAGTGCATTTGGATGCTGGCTTCAGCTATCCCAAGGCAACATCCATGGCATTCCTCGATCTGAACCCTGAAGGTGAATTGGTTGACCTTTCAAAACCTAATAATATTCTTGGCTTTCAGTATTTAAAGTCAGCCCGAAGGCAATTTTCATCCATGGAACTTTTTACAGTTGAAAGAAAAAGCGCAGGATACCATGACGAACAATTTGCTTCTGATTCCATAGCAAGTGCCACAAGCATCAGAAAAGCACTTTTTTCCAAGAATGGAGAGATTGAATGCATTCGGCAATATGTTCCGGAATCTACATATCAAGGTTTACTCCAATATAAAAAAGAGTTTGGCGGATTTCACCAATGGGAACAATATTGGCCCTTCTTAAAATTCCGTCTGGTTCATCTTCAGCCAGAAAAGTTACGGGACATTTATGAAATGGAAGAAGGGCTGGAGCATAGATTTTTATCAGCAGCAATCCAGGCAGAAAGTTTTCAGCAGTTTATGGAGAAGATTAAAACTAAGAGGTACACCTGGACAAGACTTCAGCGGGCTTGTGTGCATATCCTTACGAATACAGAAAAAACAGAGATGCCCAACAAACCATTAAAAGCGGAATATCTTCATCTTCTGGGGATGTCCAAGAACGGCAGGAAGTATTTAAACAGCCATAAATCCGATTTAAAACTGCCGCTGATTTCAAGAATTTCTTCACATGCTGCACATCAGCTGCAGCTGGATATTAAAGCTTCCCGGGTATATGCAATGGGTATAGATGGTGCCCGGGACCGAACTCTAATGCAAAAGGAATTTAATCAGCCTCCTATTATGGTTGATTAAATCAGTTTCTTAATTTTATGAACTGATAACTGCAGTTCACCAGCAGATAATGCAGATAATAAAGAAAAGCCAGCGGCATTTATTGATTGCCGCTGGCTTTTCTTTGATTGGTTCAAGCTCCTTTTAATCCAGGCTTCTTAAAAATTCAACCGCATCATCAAAGGTATCCACAGGAACGATTTTCATATCAGTCTTGATATCCCTGGCTGTTGCAACAGCGGCTTTGTAATTGGAGTCTTCTGCTCCTTTTTCATTAGGGGCGAGAAAGATTTCTGCTCCGGCTTTGTCAGCGGCCACTATTTTTTGCTCGATGCCGCCTATTCTTCCAACTGTCCCTTCCGAATTAATTGTTCCGGTTCCAGCTATTTTATAGCCTCCAGTCAAATCTTCTTTTATAAGCTGATTGTAAATTTCAAGTGAAAACATCAGCCCGGCGGAAGGGCCGCCAATTTCTTCACTGTTAATATTCACAGCTGGTTCGACCTCTATTTCTTTGTCATCAACCAGGGTGATTCCCACGCCCGGCTTTCCTGTTTCTTTAAGTGTCTTTAAAGGAATCGAAGTTTCCTTAGTCTTATCCTGGCGTTCAAAGGTTAATGTTATTTCACTGCCCTCCTGTTTATTGGAGACCAAGCTGATAAATTCATCAGAGGATTTGAACTCCTTGCCATCCACTTTAAAAATGCGGTCACCAGCCTGCAGTTTGCCATGAGCAGGCATATCAGGCAGCACATTAAGGACATATACGCCATTATAATGATAATGAATAGGTATGCCAGCTTTTTTATAGGCAGTTTCAATAGCAGCCAATTTGGAAGTTGCCATCAGATGCAGCTGCCGTACATTATATTCTTCTTCTGTTTCATTTTCGGATCGTATTTCTTCTACAGGGTATAGTTCCTGATACTTGCTGAATTTAGCAGCAGCATATGCATATATGTTAGCCCGGCCCATTCTTACAGTCGTCAGCATAAAGCTGCCTTGTTCGTCATTGCCGTTTTCGACTTCAATAATTGGTTCCAGTTCTTTAGCCATACCTGGCTTTGATACATAATAAGGCAGATAATAAAACGAACTAGCCAGAAGAATAACTGCCAAGACCAAGAAGGAACGGGTATAAAACTTGCTTCTCATCTATCAGGATGCTCCTTCCATTTAGTTATGTAATGATGAATACTGTCAATATGCTTTTTTGCTTCCTCTTCGCCGATTTTGATGATTTCTTCTATATTGGTAAATGCACGGGAGCTATACATTTCCACCCGGGGCCTGATCATAAAATCGGAAGCTATTTCCCGGTGAGTAACCAGCTCCATTTGCATGATATCCAGACTTTGCATAATAACGTCATAGATTGAAGTGATTTCCGCATTCGTTTTGACATGTGAGACATCGATGGCGATGATAATATCAGCCCCCATTTCTTTAACAACAGACACAGGAACCCTGTCCACTACTCCTCCGTCCACTAAAAGGCGCCCATTTAATTTTTCAGGCACAAATATACCTGGGATGGAAATGCTTGCCCTTACAGCATCAGAAATGGGGCCGCTTTTAAAAACAACCTTTTCTCCAGTCATTAAATCAGTAGCCACAACATTTACAGGAATATCGAGGTCCTCAAGGTTTTTTCCATGGGTAAATATGCGGATCAGTTCCTTTACTCGTTTCCCTGAAACAAAACCCATTTTAGGCACAGTGAAATCTAAATAATACTTCCTTTTAAATGCTTTGGAAAGTTTATATAAACGATCAACATCAAGCCCGGCCCCATAAAAGCAGCCTACCATGGCACCCATGCTGCTGCCGGCAATATAATCAATCGGTATGCCGGCCTCCTTCAAGACCTTGATGGCACCCAGGTGAGCGAATCCGCGAGCTCCTCCCGAACCAAGTGCCAATCCTATTTTCGGTCGCTGCAAAAGACTCCCCCCTCAAACGCCAATGGCCCATTAGAACTTTGCCTTCAAGTTATTCTATTCTTTTTATTTCCAAAAGGAGCATACAATAAAAATCTTCAGCGAAAATTCAATATGCCTGTACCTAATTCTATGGTCTATTTTAAAGTTCTATGAGTATATTGAGTTATATGGGGACAAGACTTGACAGCAAAAGTTTGATCCTTGTATACCTTTGTTCTGTCCATAAAATTGACAATAAATGAATAAGGTCAGTGAAAATATATATACAAATGCTTCTTTATTTTACCATTGTTTAAATTCATTGCACAGTCAGTACAACTTGAGGGAGGCTTGTCCGTGTTTCGTTCCAAATTAAAAACGGTTACTCTCGCACTCTCTGTAACCTTAATGGCCATCTCATTAATTTCCTTTCCCCAGGAATCGGTTGATGCATCAATCAGGGGATTAAATATGTGGTGGGAAATTGTGTTTCCCTCATTGCTGCCTTTCTTCATTGTATCGGAAATGCTGATCGGCTTCGGTGTAGTAAAGTTCATCGGGGTACTCCTTGAACCTTTAATGAGGCCTTTATTCAGAGTACCTGGAGTCGGAGGATTTGTATGGGCAATGGGGATGGCTTCAGGCTATCCAGCCGGCGCCAAACTGACCGCAAGACTGCGGCAGGAAGGACAGCTATCAAAAACAGAAGCAGAGCGCCTGGTTTCTTTCACTAATTGTTCAAATCCTTTGTTTATCTTTGGCGCAGTATCTGTTGGTTTTTTTAATAACGCCAAGCTTGGTGTTATATTGGCACTGGCTCATTATCTCGGCAATATTACTGTCGGTTTAATAATGAGGTTCTACGGAAAAAAAACCAGGCAGCCTCCACCTGGTGCAGAGACGTCAAAACCATCGTTACGGGCAGCCTTATCAGCCCTACATCGGACAAGAATAAAAGATAATCGCCCGATAGGCAAGCTTCTTGGGGATGCAGTCATGTCATCCATCCAAACACTTTTGATGATTGGCGGATTTATCATATTATTCTCCGTTATTAACAAACTTTTATTTCATCTGGGAATCACGGCATTCCTTGCTAAAGGCTTAGAGGCAATACTGTCAATATTTAGTCTGCCAACCGAATTGAGCATCCCATTCATTTCAGGCTTATTTGAAATAACACTTGGCAGCCAGATGACAAGCCAGGTTCAGCAGGCAACATTAGTCCAGCAGGTCATTATTGTCAGCTTCATACTCGCATTCAGCGGATTCAGCGTGCAGGCTCAGGTAGCAAGCATCCTGGCCCAAACTGATATTAATTTCAAGCCATTCTTTTTCGCAAGAATCCTTCATGGCTTTGCAGCTGCCTTTTATGCATACATCCTTTGGCATCCTATTTATGAACGGTTTTACAATACAGAACAGCCGTCCAATGCCATTCCGGTCGGATTTTTTGAGAAATATTCATTTTTCGGCAAATTATTTGATGGAATAGCCGCTTCAGGACCTCTTATAACCATACTTGCACTTTGTGTTTATACCTTTATGCTCGCAAGGCGCTTGGATAAGAGATAACAAAAAAACGGGTACCTATCAATCGGGCACCCGTTTTATTATATTCCAGTACAATCAGGGGAAAAGAAACCCCGATTTGTTGTTTAGCTAAACTTATTCTTAAGAGCCTTTTCTACAGTGTCAGGAACGAGTTCTGATATGTCCCCGTTATATTTTGCCACTTCTTTCACAATGCTTGAACTTAAGAACGAATACTGATTATTAGTCATGATAAAAAAGGTTTCCACTTCATCATTCAAGACTCTGTTCATGGATGTTATCTGCATTTCATATTCAAAATCAGAAACAGCCCGCAAGCCCCGAATGACAGCATTCGCATTTACTGATTTTGCATAATCCATCAGAAGCCCCTGAAACGAATCTACTTTAACATTTTTAAGATCCTTTGTGACTTCTTCTATCAGTTGAATTCTTTCTTCAACAGTAAAAAGAGGTTTTTTTGAAGAGTTATTCAATACAACTACATAAACCTGTTCAAATACCTTTGCCGCCCTCTTAATAATATCCAGATGGCCATAAGTTATTGGATCGAAGCTGCCTGGACAAACCGCAATGCCTCCCATTGATATCCCCCTGTCATGTTCTTAATATGTATCGTTTTCGATAAGCATTCTAAGTATGTATTATTCAGCCCAGCTGTAGATTGAGATAGAAATTATCCCGTAATTTTCATGTTTCCGCTGAACCAGTCTTCCGACTGAATCAGGGAGCTCTACATCAGACCCATGTTCGCAGAGAATCGTTCCCTGACCCGAAAGCAAATCATTCTCATCAATTAACTTCAGAAGCTTAAGAAGCTGCTGCTTGCGGTATGGCGGATCGAGAAATATATAATCGAAAACCAGATCTCTTTTTACTATTGCCTTAAGGGCACGATCCGCATCATTTCGATATACTTCCACCTTTTCCTCAAAACCGCATGTCCGAATATTTTCATGAATGGTTTGGATGGCCTTTCCGTCTCTATCCACAAAAATTACCTTGTCTGCTCCTCTGCTGAGGGCTTCAATGCCAAGACCGCCGCTGCCCGCAAATAGATCAAGCCCAAGGCCCCCGTCGAAATACGGCCCAATTATATTAAAAATAGCTTCTTTTACTTTATCAGTAGTCGGACGGGTTGAACTGCCCGGAACAGCTTTCAATATCTTCCCTTTTCTTGTTCCTGATACCACTCGCATACTATCACCGCTAACTTGCAAAATGTCAATTTTCCTGTCTGCTGGGATGGAAAACTGCTTTTTTCTATCCTATCCTACCATATCTTACAATTGGTAGCCACCCGGCAATTTGTAAGCGGAATCATCAGCTGAAAAAATATATAGCATGAAGTGTATATCCGTGAGGATTGTGGAAATAATGTAATTAACAGCATCTTTTCGAGGATGTTGTTGCCAACCGCGGAGAAGACTTACGTTTCCCCATAAGTTCTTCCTCCGGTTTCTCCTCTCCCTTTGCCTTCTATCCTGAAAAGGATATAGAAGGACCCTGCAGTTATCTGCAGGGCTTTTTATTTTGGATTCATTTAGTCTGGGACATCAGATGAACCTCGCCTTCTCTTTCTTCAGCAGTCACTCCGAACAGTGATTTAAACCAATGGATTTCCATAAATACGGTTCCGTTTTGATTGGTTAATGGATTTTCAAGCAGCCCGTAGTCTTCTTCATTATAAATGAAAACATTTTTATTTAAGTAAAACCGATAACTGTTATTCCCGTTTGACAAAATTATCGTTTCCTCACCGGCTAGAATCTTAACTTCATATCCTAATGACTTCATCGTCTCTGCAAATGGAAGAAGTCTCTTCCCATCCCTATAGATTAAATCAATGTTTGCTTTCTCAGCACCCGATACCAATAGTTTTTTTTCTTTCTCGAAATACATTGGAACAAACGGAGCATCGCTTTTTGTATTCATTGTGAAAAACTGTGTGTTAAGACCTTTCACATCACTTAAGAGCTTGTCCAGCTTTTCTGGGGTCAGAGAATTCACCTTGTTTACTATCATAAAGAAGGCTTTCAGCTCATCTTCGGTTAACTCGCCCTGCAGCTCCTGCAGTAATATGCTTCCCTTTTTTGAACTGGGTTTCATATCTAATAAGCCGGATGTTAAAACATCGATTATCCACATTTGAGAGCTGTCTGCAAACTTTCTTTGAAACAGCATAGTAATAAGATCTTTTTCCAGCATTCTGGCCTCCGTGTGAGGAGATGCAATAAGGATATTTTCATTCTTATATTCAGGATATTGATCAGTAAAGATAATCGTCAAGAATGGAAAATTCCCAATGTCATTTAGTTTTTTGAAATTTGAGCTGGCTTTCTGTATGTCTTCTGAATATACTTCTGCATTGTTAATAGCTTTCTTTAACAGTGGTTTTTGCTGCCAGTAAAGTGGTGGAACATTCCCTTTGCCCTCGAAATAATAATAATCGATAAGTTCTAATTTCTTTCGGGCTTTTAGACGGATTCCCGCTGCCCACGAACCCTCTCTTTTGAAAGAACCCGAAATAGTTATAGACAAGCTTTCAGCATTTTTGCCGGGAATTTTCACAAACCAATCAGTTAACAAAAATGCTTTATTTCCTTCATTTATTGGTATAGCATACTCAAATATCATCTGATCATCAGAAGAAAAAAAGGTATAAGGATTTTCATCTGCTGAATCACAGGCTTCTCCTGCTCCATTCCTGCATTTCCATTTGAACAGAGTGTCGGGAATAACAAGTCTATATTCTTCCTGTGCCATAAGTCCCTGTACCTTTTGAGTGATTTTAAGTTCATTTAGACGTGTGTCAACTGTGATATCCTGTGTAATAGCCCCGGAACTCTCCAAGGCAATCGCATGCTCAGAATAAGCCTGCCACTGCCACAACAGCATGCCTGAAATGATTCCAGACAAAATTATAAAAATAAATAAAGATGCCTTCCACATTGCTATGCCCTCTTAGTCAATTTTCTTTTAACCTAACAATACCAAAGGGAAGGTCATCCGTCACAATTTTTTTGTATAATTTGTATGAAAGTTCATATTTTATGCCCGGAAAGTTTTTCATGAACAGAGGTGATAAAAAGGACCATAAAAACTTCTCCGCCAGATACGTCAATTCATTTTATGCAAAATCAAAGTCCACACCATGATCTAAAATACTGCTCACATGCCCAATGCTCATGCAGGTAATTGCCCAATCATCAAACGATACACCTTGTGACGACGTAAATTCTTCAAGTTCACCAAGTGTCAGAGAAAAGACATCCATATTATAAGCTGCTGTCAGCATCCCCTTTGCACTGAGTGCTGCAATGATGGAGACCACAACAAAACCATTCATATGATGAATATGCCTTTTTTCAATTGCAGAAATATCCCACTTTACCAAATATGATGCCCACAGAAGAAATGTCATCGAAAGAAAAAGGTAAAGCATACATCCACTCTCCCCTCTGCTTATTAGGTGCTACTTCTATTTTTATGCTGAAAATGATAAAGTATGGATGGACAAAAGGCATTTTATTTTTAAGAAGTGAATGCAATGAGTTTTTAAGGGGGCTTCTAATTTGATACAGCGTTTTATAGAAATTGGTGAAGGATACTCTGATATTTATGAATTAATTGAAATTGCCCGGGCAAATAAGCATCGATTGTCACACATGGCTGCTTTCCATACGAGCATTGATAATAAAGAAGTGACATCCCTGGCAGTGATACTGAAGCCGACGGACCCTGGAGGATTTCAGCCTTTATATATTTGCCGGGAAGGGATACCTAATCCAAAGACATCACCAAATAAACGGTATGATTTATTTGCGGATGCTGCAAAAGCACTTAATAAGGAAATTATTCAGCTGGCAGTAAAGCCTTCTGCTATTTTTAATGAAAAGGAATTATATTTTCAGTATTTGATTGGGATTTTAAGGCTTAATCACTATATTGCACCGCTGCAATAAAAGATTTCACAAAAAGGCATGAGCTTTTGCTCACGCCTTTTTAAATTCCCATCTTATAATCATATTCTTTAGCCTTGTCCGGTTTGGAATTTTCAAATTCGGTTTTTAGGAACGGCTTATAGGATGGCTCCACTTTTTTAACAAAAGAATATGAATTTATCTTCTCCATAATTGTTTCCGCATCAGCAAGATCAGAATATAGCACAACATATTTCAGCCGCTTCGAAACAAAATGCACATTTCCAAATCTTCTTAACATTTTCGCCTGCTTTAATGAATAAAGCCAGACAATTATTCCTTGCCTTTGACCAAGCATATAGTTTTCCCCTTCAGCGATCGTTTGTTTTATTTAGTCTAGCATAGAAAAATGTCAATTTTCAATGGGAAGGTTCAAACTGTGTACTAATCCAAAACAAAAAACCAGCATTTGCTGGTTTTTTTAAGCCGAGCAGCCACAGCTGCCTCCAGAACCGCAGCCACCTCCGCAGCTTGATTCAAAGAAGGGATTGCCTGCTGGAACTTTAATATGTTCAGAAACAGAACGCCCTATCAGCATGCTTATCTCATCCAGCAGATTTTGCAGGCCCGTTTCGGCTCTTCTGAATTCTGCCACATGGGCATCCATATCCATGTCGCGCTTTAGCTCCCTAATAGACATCATAACCCTTTTGTATTCGGGATGATACTTGCCAAATCGCTGAACTTCTTCATACAGTTCTTTCATTTTGACAAAATCCTGTATCTTCCTTTGTGTTTCACGGCTGTTCTTTAATTTATATAAACTTTTGCGGTAATGTTCCGCTTCTTCAGATTCTGTAATCATAGCTGCAAGTTCGTCAGCTTTGTCCAAAATAGCCATTCTTTCTAATGTAGCAAGCAAAACAGCTCACCTCCGTTTCTTATTTTATCATGAAACGGTTTAAAGCTAAAGCAAGTAAACTAGGGGATCACCACAATAAACTCTCTTTTTGAGGATGCTTCAGCACTGTTGCCTTTTATGAGCTCCAATCCAATTCGATGTTTGCCTGATGGAAGTCCTTTGACTATAAAAGCAGCTGAATGGATTTCATCCTTTTTCTTTCCGTTTACATACAGCAGAATTTTTCCCTTTTCTTTACTGCTTTGTTTCCTAAAGGAAACATCCTGCACAATGCATTCAACGAAAATGTCTCTTCCTTTCACCTGGTGTCTGACAAAAAAAGGATCTTTGGCTGCGCTTTCCACACCTGAAGGAGCCATAAGCGATGCTGCTTCAACTTCTTTTACCGAACTGGCTTCCATTTTTGTTTCTGGTTCTGGTATATCTTTCTGGCATGCCGCAAGTACAAAAGTAATCAGCAATAAAAAAATGCATTTTTGCCTTTTCATTATTTTACACTCCTTAATGATGTCATCCGTAACCATCTGATAAAGATAGTGTTTGCCCAGCAGCTTATTTTTACTCTGTAATTCTTAAAGTGACAGCGCCATGCCCATCACTGACCACATGACAGGCCCTTGGAGCAAGACAGAACAAATAAAAAGCTCTCTCGGGTACGAGAAAGCTTCCTAACTGGATTGAGAATTCATAGCCTGAAACATACTCATCATCATGGAAGCCATTTGCACTCCATTAGTAAACTTTTCAACTTGGTGGGGAATCGTTTTTTTGTAATAATGCAGTGCGGCCACTTCAAGAGATTGAATTTCATTTGGATTTCTGCTCAGTGTTCTATACCAATGAGGCTGCTCACGGATAAATTGCTTTAGTTCCTTTTTTTGTTCTAGATACTCGACAATATCTTTTCTCATCTGTTTAACCCCTTAATCCTTTTTAAATGTAAAAGGGCTGCTTGGTTTAGATACACTTGATTTTGAGCCTCCTGATGGTTTCTGGCCGCCTCCCTGGAATTGGGAAATAACCCCCTGCACTGCTGAAAGCGCCTGGCTGAGATTACTGATGTACCCCTGCATTTGATTCGCATCCATTTGCTTAAGAGTACCCATGATACTGCCCACCCAGTCACTTTTTTTCTCTTCTGGCTTTTGTGCTTCTTCTTTGTTTTCTTTAAAGGAATCCCACCTTGAATCTTCTTCCCCAAGCAAATACCAATCCTCATATAATTCCTGCCAAGTTGTATTTCCAGCCCTGACTTCCTTGATGATTTGCGGATTCTGTTTTACAAACTCTTTAAACTTTTCGACTGAGGGATGAAGTTTCGTTTTAGTCATGCCCTATCACCTCGTTCTGATGCAAATGCCTATAATACCATATGAATAGGAATGGAAAAGGTGAATGAAATGCCTGCTCTATTCAGTCATTAAAATAAATTCAAAAATTCTGCCATTAATGTTAATATATGAATGCAGAAAGTTATCGAAAGGTGAATTAGAATGAACAGAGAACTTATGGAATTATTTGATCAGTGCACCAAGAATGCAACTGAGGAAGAATTAAGCGCCTTAGAGTCCCTGCTTTTAGGTTTTCATAAAAGACAGACAGGTCAAAACAGCTCCTATATCGGCGGACTTCTTCATATGGAACGGCAAATAACTGAAGATGAATGCATTCTGACTGTCCCTTTAAGTCAGATAGTAAATAATCCGCTCGGCATTCTCCATGGAGGAATAACCGCAACCATTATTGACTCTGCCATGGGAACACTTGCAGCATCACTTCTTCCAGAAGGCTTTGGGGCTGTTACTACACAGCTAAACATTCATTACCTTGCAGTTGGTAAAGGGGAATACGTGACATGCAGAGCGACGATTGACCATAAGGGAACAAAAAGCATGGTATTATCTGCAGATGTACTCCGTTCAGATGGAAGAAAAATTGCACAGGCAACAGGCAGTTTTTTTATCATCGAAAAGAAGAACGTAAATAATTAAAAGCAGGTGGGAAGATGGTCACCGCTATCGTTATACCAATTATTTGCCTTTATTTTTTTTGGCTGACAAAAAAGGAAATGCGTGAGGGTTATGAGAAGTGGGCAAGCTTAAAAACTGTCCCTGAAGAGGCCATAATGTCCGGCGAAGTCGTCCAGATCAGCGAGAGCAGGCAGCGCTATAATTACAGCCGCTTTGTTCATGTTTTTGAGCTGACCATCCAAACAAAGAGCAACAAGCATTCCAATATAAAAAAAATCACCCCTTTAATGGAAAATACCAGAATTCCTTCTGTAAAAATCGGCGATTCTGTTCATCTATATGGAAATTGGAAGGATGACTTTTTTCACGTTGGCCGTATTCAAATTGCAAAAACTGAAATAGAGCCTAATACTGATAAAATCCCCTTTAAGTAGCAGTGTAAAAAGACCCTCATAAAAAATGGTGATACACTTAACTTGGAGGGGATTTTTCATGGGGAAGACAGGAAGAACTCATCAAAAGAACTAAGTGGTATTTACCCTATCGCTTGGTAGTTGAGGTTGCGCAAGTCTCAAAATCAGGTTACTATAAGTGGCTTAAAATGACCTTTCTTAGAGAGGACAGGCAGATCAAAGAATGACTAATAAAATCACATATTATGGCGATTCATCATACATACCTTTTTATGTTACCCTCGCATAAAAATAGCCCTTAAAGACGAAGGATTTGATATAAATCATAAGAAAGGTATATCAATTAATGACTGATATGAATATTCGAGCTGAAAATTAGGAAGAAGCGAAACTTCTTTTTCGGAAGGAAGCCTTCCGTTATTTATTCAAACTTATTAAACCGTAACTTTAAGGCTCTGGAACCATATGAGAAATACGTGACAGAAGGTATATTCAAGTTGGAGATTCTTTATATTAACTTTCCGTTATACACGATTTTTACTGCAATGAGGTTTTAGCCTGGAATAATTCAAAGAGTAATGACTTAGAATTGGTCCTTAATACAATCGGTCTATTAACACAAAAATGAAACGAGTATGGTGTGATCCTGCATTCAGATCAAGGCTTCAATTACACGTCTAATCAATACCACAAAAAGTTAAAAAAAATAGGCATTCAAGGCAGCCATTCTCGCAAAGGAAACTGCCTCGATAATACCTGTATTGAGTCTTTCTTCTCTCATCTAAAGACAGAGAAGTATATCGATCACAGTTTAAAACAGAAGAAAGAATTAATTCAAATACTTGAAGAATACATGTACCTCTATAACTATAAAAGATTCCAGAAAAAACTAGACCAGTGTGCTCCGGTTGAATACCGGCTCACACTGGCTGCTTAGTCTTTTTTAAGGCTGTCTACTTGACAGGGGTAAGACCATACATAGGCTTTTTTTCAATTTCAGGTTTCTCCATCAGCTTTTTTTATGAAATTTTGCGTATAATGCTTTTTATAAACTCCAACTCCAAGATGTGTAAACTCTTCGTTCAGCAGACTATCCCGGTGGCCTTTGCTGTTAAGCCATCCTTCAACGACAGCGGGGGCATCCGTATAATTTGCTGCTATATTTTCCCCTGCAGCCTCATATGAGATTCCCCCAGCTTCAAGGCGATCCGACAAATCGCCATAAGTTTTAGAAGTATGAGAAAAGTCATTGTTTACATACATATCTTTACTATGGGCAAAAGCTGCAGCTGCAGTCATATCATCCCATTTCAACGGCTGTAAATGATGTCTGACCCTTATTACATTTGTAAGGTCAAAAATTTGCTTTTCTTTCGCTCTCTCTACATCTTCCTCAAAGGCAGGAGAAGCCAGGGGGGGCTCCAATAATTCACCACGGTAAACCATTTCATACGGGCGAAGCTTAATTAAGGTGGCTGCATCCATTACTCTCACACTGGAGAGTGTCCCTGTAAATCTATCTATATTCAGCTGTGCATAATACTCTCCAACCATCACCAGCGGCCTTGAATTGAGGTCATCTTCGGACAATTCGAAACGATATGAGCTATCTTTTACTTTAAGGTTAAAATCTGTTTCAAAAAAAACGGATGCATATAATTCACCAATGGGCTGCCCTATTTTGAAAGGATACATGTCTGCATCTTCACCTGTCGCAAACAAACTAACCACTTTATTTTTGCTTATCCCAGCCTGAATGTACTCAGTACTGCTTTTATTATATATCCACCAATCGTAGCCATAAAAAGAAGGATCTATTCTGGACGGTGCTCCTAAACTTTTCTCAAGCTCCGAAGCGGATTTACCTATAAAAGATACCAAACCTTTTTCAGGGAACCCTGTATTGGAAGATAAATTATCGTCATTGTTTTTTATTTCCTTAATTGCACCAGGCTGTGTATTTTCCGGATTGACAAGTATTTCACCTTTCTCATCTCGCCCAATATCTATGTAAAAGCCCACTGCCAGAAAAATAGAAATTAAAACTAAAATTCGAAAAAGTGCCCTCAGAGAACCGTCCCTCCCTTCTCTCATTCATTGTATTTAATGTATGTAAAAAGTATAACATGCAATGTGTTCTGCATAATGGAATCTGGACTAAATTCTCGCAATATATACTATTAATCATACCATTAGGCGTATTGTTTATCTATTTTTTTCACTGAATTCCCCATATAAATAATCTATATATACAAATAGCGGGTCTCCTTTAAATTGCTGGTTTGGTCTAGAAATAATGTCCGTGAACTTCAGATAATAAAAAAGAACACCCTAACGGTGTCCTCTTAATGCTGTGCTTCAGTTTCGTGTTTTGAAATATCAGTAAGCGCTTCTCCAGCCTGGTCATCTGTTAAATGACGGACGGCAAAGTCCCCGAGAGATACTATTCCAACAAGCTTGTCACCTTCCACAACAGGAAGCCTGCGAATTTGATGTTCAGCCATCAAGCGTGCAGCTTCCCGAGCCTCTGTATCCCTGGTAACGGTTACTAAATGGCTGCTCATAATATCTTCTACTTTGGATGAAGCAGGGTGTTTTTCTGCCACACAGCGAAGAACGATATCCCGGTCTGTAATCATTCCTACTAACTTTTCACTATCCACAATCGGGACAGCCCCTACGTTTAATTCTTTCATCTTAACTGCCACTTCATACACATTGTCCAGAAGAGAACAGCTTTCAACTTGGTCGGTCATAATATCACGAATCATTTCCATTTTTCATCCTCCTTGATTTTTCTCAACAATGAATATGGTCCAATAGTGACCGTGCAAGCCTCCTTGAATATAGCCAACACCAATATGTGTTGCCTTTTTGTTTAGAATATTATCCCGGTGGACTGAGGAATTCATCCAGGCAGCAAACATTTCATCAGCTGTTTTATAGCCCGCTCCAATATTCTCCTTTACGGTCAGAAAAGAAATCCGCTGATTCCTTAACATTTCAATAGGATTTCCATATGTGGGAGAATTATGTGAAACATATTCTAATTTCATCATGTCCAAAGACTTTTTCTTGGCTGCACCATTCAGATGCAAATCTACAGATAATGGTTGAAGCTTTAGTTCTTTTCGTTTTTGGTTAGCAAGCTCCATAAGGTCATTTTCATTCACATCCATTTTGGGAATAGCAAATTCTCTTCCATGACCAGGAATGGTAATAATTTCACCAGGGAAAATTAAATCAGGGTTTTCTATCTGGGGGTTGCTATTAATAATTTCTTGTAAATCCTGCTGGAATCTTAGCGCTATTTCCCAAAGTGTATCCTTTTGCTCAACCCTGTAATCTGTTGCAGCGCCTACAGGATCTGCTGTTAAAAAAATAAGAAAAAAGAAGATAATAATGGTTTTGAATTTCTGCAATTGACGCTTCCCCTTTCACAGTTTGGCAGCACCAGTTTCTATTTGCTAATGATAAGGCAGCCAGTCCTTCAATTATGACATTTCAACTAACGTTCTTTCAGAGGTCGATGTTTTCTTGCATGAATCCGTTGCAAGTTACGCTTTTTTCTACTATTATTAAATTTGAGATAAACTTGTTAAAATTATGCATGGATCGTTCATCTGAACCATGGATTGTTTTCAGGAGGGACAATTATGAAATTTGAAAACACAGGTCTGGAAAATAAAAAAGCAGACTTAACCCGCTTAGATGAAGTAATGCTTTCACACGGACTGGTCCGTGAAGGGCAATGGGATTATGAAAGAGTTACATATGACCGTAAGTTCGAATTAAAAGAGGGTGTATTTTACCTTCGTGTGTTTGGATATGCTGTTGAAGGAGATGTAGGGGCACATAGAGCAAATATTCAGCTTATGACTCCCCTGCTTGGCAAACATTATTATCCGCATGGGGTAGAATACGGTGAAGGAGAAAGTTTCCCTAAATCATTAGTAAGTCAATGCGAAAAAATTCTAAGTGAGATCAATGCAGAGATTGACCAATTCGCTGAGTAATTTTTGCTTTTTCATTATGATTAATGAATGTATTTTTTACATGGAAAAGACGCATGAACATCATGCGTCTTTTTACATTAGCTGTATGACCTTCAAAAATCATAAGTTCCGGAGACTGTTTCCTGCAGGAATAATTTTTTGAATTGAGAGGTCAACTCTTTTAACTTCCAGTCCGGTTAAATGAACAATTTCATCTTTGATTTCTTTCTGAATCTGGAGAGTTTCCTCCAAAATATTTTTTCCCTTAATAAAGTTAAGCTTAATCTTCAAATATACTTCAGTATTTTTAAAAGAGATGGAGATCGGGTCTTTTATTTTCTTAAAGAATGTGAATCTTTCATGATTAAGAGGAAAGACGCTTTCTCTTTCCTGCAGGCTGGATTCTACGATGGCGGAGATTATATCGCTGGCTGCCTGAATCGTCTCGAAGTCAAGATGATCATTATGCATCTTTCTTTCACTTCTTTCTGTACGATTTTTTATAAATCGGGCAATAATCTCTCAGTTTTAAACCAATTATTTTCAGTTTTTATAATATTTAATGCATACTATAATCAAAGTGTTACGATCTTTTGATGGTTAACTAAATTGGGGAAGGGGACTTATTTTGTCTGCGATATTTACAAAACGTTTTTTATTAATATTGATTGCTGTAATTCTTATAACTGTCCTTTTTTATTTCATTTTGCCTGTTTCTGTTCCGCTGATTGTTGCATTTATTACAGCATTAATCCTGGAGCCAGTTGTGAAACTGCTGCAAAATAAAATTAAAATAAACCGAAGAGTATCTGTGCTGATTACTTTTCTTGGATTTGTCCTCTTCATTGGCTTATCTGGCTATTTTATTACGACAAAAGTGATAACTGAAGCCATTAAACTTGTTGAAAATGCTCCTATGTACATTAATGAAATCACAAAAGCATGGCTCAGGGCGGAAGCGGACTTTTCCAATGCCGCCAAAGACCTTCCTAGAGACCTTGTTGATGAAATAAGCAACCAGATTCAATCCTTCTTGAATAAAACGAAGAATGACCTTGTCGCTTACGTAAATATTGATAGCTTAAAAGCACTTCTGACAAACATCCCGAATTATCTTGTCAGTTTCATCGTATATTTGATTGCATTATTTTTGTTTTTAATAGATCTTCCGCGATTAAGGAAAGGCTTATATAATCACCTTACAGAAAAAACAGCAGATAAAGTCAAGTTTATGACTTCACGGCTATCTTATGTCGGATTTGGCTTTTTCAAGGCTCAATTCCTTGTAAGTGTAATTATCTTTATCGTTTCCCTGATTGGATTATTATTCATCAATCCAGAAATGGCATTGATCATGTCTATAATCATTTGGATTATTGATTTTATCCCTATTATTGGCTCGATTGTCATTCTTGGCCCATGGGCATTGTTCCACCTGCTGACAGGAGATTTAGCTATGGGAACGCAATTGGCGATTCTTGCAGCCGTCCTGTTAATTATCCGCAGGACAGTAGAGCCAAAGGTAATGGGCACCCATATAGGGCTATCCCCGCTTGCTACGCTAATAGCCATGTATCTAGGCCTGAAACTCATTGGAATACTGGGCTTCATTATTGGTCCATTACTGGTCATTGCCTTTAATTCTGCAAAAGAAGCAGGGCTTATTAAGATGAAATTCAAAATATAAACTGTGTTAAAAAGTAGCTCTCTATTCTCTTAGATTGTTATTTGCGCTATGCATTTAGTCCGTTGATTTCCGCTGCAGGCACTTGCTTTCCGCGGGGAGGAACAGAGCTCCTCGGCTCGTCTGCGGGGTCTCCCTCTCCAATCAACTCAGCAAAATAAACTATGTTAATTGCGAAAACAACCCAATCGAGTAGAGGAAAAATAAATTAAATTTTTTTTGCCCCTCTCACAACACCGTACGTACGGTTCACGGTATAGGGCACTTCAATTTACATTACAGTGTGTGTACTTTTAGATAGTGTTCTAAAGCAGAGGGGAGTACCCTCTGCTTTAGTCTGTTGTTTGAGATGGCTCTTTGGACAACTTTCGATAGTCCAATGTACCGGCAACCCTTTCGACAGAAGGCTAATCCTTTCGCTTCTTCTTCGGATATCCCTAGTTGAATTAACGATTTGATTTGTTTTCTTGGAACCTTCCATTGCTTCCAGATGATTACTCTTATTCTTGAACGCAACATCCCATCTATCTTGGCCATTACTTTTCTCATGTTTGCGATTCTAAATGAATTTACCCAACCGAAAATGACTTGTTTTAAGCTTAAGAATTCTGAAATCTAAAGAGACGATTCCATTTCGTTTTGTAAGTTGTCGTAGCTTTCTTTGAAATTTCTGTACTGATTTTTTGTGAGGTTTCACTTGGTATCTCTCAGTTTTGAAATCATAGTAGTATCCAAATCCTAAAAATTTTAACTCTTTTGGACAAGAGACTTTACTCTTTTCTGCATTGATTACCAACCCTAATTTTCCTTCTATAAATCTCACGATTGTCTTCATCACTCTGTCGCTGCTTTCTCGCTCTTCACAAAGATGAGACCGTCATCAGCTTATCTCACGAATCGCAGCACTTTTCTTTCTAGTTCCTTATCTAGTTCATTCAACATAATATTGCTCAGTAGTGGACTGAGGTTTCCCCCTTGCGGAGTCCCTACGGGAGTCTCTTCATATCGTGATGTTGAAACACTATAATTTGTTCAGCCCTCCATGAATTAATTTCACTACTATGGCATCTGCTGACTTCTTGCGACTAACTTTTTTCGACTGTACTTGCGTAAATCCGGAAGACCTCCCAGGGTAAGACATCTATCTTTCCTGATTTACTCTATAAAGTTACGCACATCTTTTGGACTTTGACTTGTCTTGGAGCCTTATCCCTTTAAAAAGCTTTAGTATCAGATTTCTGTACGTCGAGCCAAGGTTTCATTCCGCGCTTCCTCCAGCCCTTATCTCACGATAAGTACCTTGCGCTTCCTTAGTGGTTGGCTGATGCGTACCCCCACAGTGGACTTTCACCACCTAGATAGTTGCCATGCCTGGCATACAAGTAAAAAAGCGTCCGCCAGGACGCTTCTTCTTTCCTACATACATCTCAACTGTGTTTTCTTAAAAAAAATCATAGAAAAAGGATTGTTGAACAGGAATTTTTCTTTCTAGTATCTCAGCATCATTCCTTGGTCCTTTAATTTCGCCTAATTCATATAGCTCCATTGGCCTCTTATAGCCAATTATAATCGCTGAAAGGGCATTGATAGACATATGCAATCCTCGTGCTGGAGGGTTTATGCATTGGCTTCCTTCTTTCTCTTTAAACACCCTGACACCATCGTCTTTAATCAAGTAGCTTCCATTATTCCATGGTGCATGGTGATCCTCAATATGCAAAAAGACATTTTCACTATTTTCATTGAATGAATATTGGCTGAGACACTTATCAGCATTGACGATTCTCCCCATAAAGTAAGGGAAAACCTCCATTTTTAAATTTGGCTGATTCAGGTAATAAGGAAATGGATCGTGTACTGAAGTAATGATCTTTACTTCCTCAACCATCGAATCATGCTGACAGATAAAATTCCATAAATTCACTCTGGCTTCCTGATTTAAAGCCGCAAATTCTTCGATATCCATTTTATTGTCTTTTACTTTGAATAAAATATAGCCCTGTCCTTCACCTGCTTCGTCAAAGTACACCGCAATCTGGCTGTCAGAATAAACAAAGTTCTCCCACCAATATGCGTCTCTGACAAGCCCGCCTGAATACCTCAGCATATATTTTTTATAAATCTTTTCTATGGTTTTTGTGTGCTGATTCTTAGTATATCGTTTAATAGTCCCTGAAGATTTTCCGGCCATTTGTAAATCTATTTTGTTAATAAGTGTTTTCTTATATTCGGTGAATATTTCCCATCCGTATTTCCGATAGAAAGAAATATTAAAAGGATGCAAAAATGAAAATAGCTGATCCTTTTTGTCCATCTCGGTTAAAGCGTGCTTTATCAGGCTGCTTACATACCCTTTTCTCCTGAATTCAGGATATGTTGCCACACCTGCAACACCTCCCATGTTCCATTCAAGTCCATTAATATGAACTTTAAGGGGGATGATGTGGAGCTTCGCAGCCAGGCTTTCCTCTTCCCAGATACCAAAAATGGAATGTTTTTTTAATCGGTCCTTCCTGGCTGGAATGTCAGCTTCAGGCACATTGTACTGAAAAGCATACATGGAAAGCTTCATGGCCTCTATATATTCATTCTCTGATAATTTCCTTACAGACACAAAATTCACTCCCAATTAAATATCCTTATAAATATTCGCCATAAACTTATTAAGTCCTTTTAAAACAGGAAGTGGATATAATTTTAAGCATAAAAAAAATACCGCTAAAAAAGATAGCGGCATTTTTAACCTGTTACGTACCCAAAATCGCCTTAATGACAGAGGTTGTTTCTCCGCCGTGATAGAAAACATACAGCAGCAAATAGACTGCAACACCTGTTATGCCAGTAAAGAACCAGACCACACTAGTAACCGGGCCTAATTTTCTATGTGATGCTAATTTATTTTTATAGCCTGTATATAATGAGATAATTCCTAATACTGCTCCTACAGTTGCAAGCGTAATATGGAAAATTAAGAAAATTGTATAATAAATTTTTATATCATCAGGTCCCCCAAAAGCAGTATTTCCTATAAATACTGTTCTGCTGGCATATATGATAAAGAAAATAACAGCAAACACAGCAGCCAAGGTCATTGTTTTTTTATGAGCTTCAAGCTTCTTTTGGCTAATTTGGACCCACCCAATCGCAACCGTTAATGCACTGAGTACAATAAAGGTAGTGCTGATGGTAGGCAGTATAGGTAATGAGTATTCCATAAATTCTTCCTCTCTCCAATATCGGTTTGAAATTCAGCAGTATGTTATTTTTATTACAAAGTTAATTTTAGTAGAGTGCACTGTTTTTTTCAACAAACTGTAAGGGCTTTTAATAAAAGTTCCTTAAATGTTCAATATTTAGCAATTAGAAAGTGATAGATTTCATTGCTAAGTTGAGAAAAAGGCAAAATTAGTTTTAAAAAAACTCCAGCCGCTGACTGGAGTTTCCTTTTATTTTAC
Source organism: Cytobacillus oceanisediminis (assembly GCF_004366035.1). GTDB lineage: Bacteria > Bacillota > Bacilli > Bacillales > Cytobacillaceae > Cytobacillus > Cytobacillus oceanisediminis_C. The sequence goes on along the minus strand of NZ_SOEE01000004.1, from coordinate 128,295 downwards.
TAAATGCGGATTTAGCATTGTTTCTTCCTCTGAAGGCGTAATTTCCTGTTCTTTTTTGTACCATGCATAGAAAATTTGCGCGAGGATGATGCCATAGACAATTTCCTGGATAATCTTCATAATTACCCCGCCAAGCTGCTGGTCGTGTATAAGTGACATTGAATTAAACATTTCGGGTCCGCTGAGGTTCAGGCTTGCCAGTGTTGAAGAAGGGACACATAACTGAAGGGCCTGCGCCCAGGCATTCGGATCAGAATATGTGTTGTACATTGGAGTATCTGCAAATATAATCAATGCACACGCAGGTGTCAATAAAACACCATTGGCAAAAACATATCCTACCTTTTTCAGACCGTCAAGTGACTCCATTTCAGGGAGCTCATTAATCGTCGGCCACCACATAAAGATTGCAAGCAGGAACAAAGCAGATGTATACACAGTATGGAGCATCATATCCGTTTTGACTACATCAAAAACATCCGGAATGTGATAAATGGAAAATACTCCATTAAACAGGATTATTGCTATTAATGGCTTTGTAAAAAGACGGAATACCGGTTTAACAGTTTTGTGATTAATCACTGCTCTCCATAACCATTGAGGGACCCCCATGACTACAAGAGGAGGAACAACTAAATACAGGATAGCCATCTGAATCATATGGGCATAGAACATTAAATGGCCCATCAAATCCACAGGGGAGCCCTTAATTACATATAACACGATCATCGCGACAGTAAAATATACACCCTGCCTTCTAGTTAAAGGCTCGCTATTTTTGAACTTTCCGCGGTACTTTATTGTAATCATATAGTAGCCTGCAAGAATCAATAGTACAAATAAAAAGAAATACGGACTCCAAAGTGCACGAAAACCGAATATTTCTAAAGACATGCTTTCACCTCATTCAATATTGCTCAACTGCCATAAACGCATCCTGCCATGAATATTCTGCTTTCCATATTGACAAGTATCATTATACTCTTTTCATCCTGCAATCTCAATAAATCAGTAAATGCTTATTAATTTGCTAAAGCTGCGTTACATAAAAAGAAAATCGGCCATCAGCCGATTTTCTCTTATACTTACCACCAAATAACAGTCAAGAAAGCAATGATTGTTATAAATCCGACTAACGCTCCGGAATATAAGAACAATGCAGGTGCTTCATGACCTTTGTGACTCATATGCATGAAATAATATAATTGAAAGATTACTTGCACGATAGCAAGAATCAGGATGAATGGAACAATAAACCATCCAGAGAAACCTTCATAACCTGCTGCAACGAACGCAACAATTGTCAGGAAGATCATAAGTGCAAACGTGATAACTTGATGTTTCATCTCTTCTGCACTTTTTTTGCGTCTATATTCAATGTCTACTCTTGGGTTACCTGAGTTTGGTTGTTGATTGGCCATCAGTTTATCCCACCATTCCCATTAAATATACTACAGTGAAGATGAATACCCAAACAACGTCGATGAAGTGCCAGTACAGGCTGGCAACATAGAACTTAGGAGCATTGTAAAGGTTCAATCCTCTTTTGCTGTTTCGGATCATTAAAGTAGTGATCCACAATAAACCAAATGCAACGTGCCCTCCATGGAAGCCGACTAATGTATAGAAAGCTGAACCAAAGGCGCTGCTTGTGAAGCTATGATGGAATTCATGCACATAGTGATTGAACTCGTAAATTTCCAAACCTAGGAATCCAAGCCCAAGCAAAACAGTAATTCCAAGCCATAGCTGCATCTTTTTAAAGTTAAAGTTTTTCATGTGGTACATAGCGTACACGCTTGTTAAAGAACTTGTTAATAATAGCATCGTCATAATAAATGCCAATGGAATTTCAAACAAGTCCTTTGCTAAAGCCATATCACTGCTAGGTACTTTATCTTTTAAAGCAAGATATGTTGCGAAGAGGGATGCGAATAGAACCGTCTCTCCCCCAAGGAAAAACCAGAAACCTAAGAACTTGTTCTTGGCTTCGAGGGTTTGTTTTTCAGGCGACGCCGGCCATGTTTCGTAAGTCATTTTTTGTTCAGCAGCCATTATGCCTTAACCCCCTTATCATTATTATCTTCCAAATCTTCTTTATGAATGTGGTATCCGTGGTCATCCTTAACAGAGCGAACAAACATTGAACCTAAAGTAATAAGCATACCAAAGATTAGTACTGGAATACCCCAGCTATGCTCCGCTCGGTACATTGCACCAAATGCAGCAACAAATAGACCTAAAGAAATTACAAATGGAATGAAAGAGTTGTTTGGCATATGGATATCACCAAGCGGCTCAGCAGGTGACATGCCTTTTTTTCCTTCCATTTTTTCAAGCCAGTATGCATCAAGACCGCGAACAAGCGGAAGCTGCTTGAAATTGTAAAATGGAGGTGGTGATGGAATGGCCCATTCTAAAGTACGGCCATCTCCCCAAGGGTCATTGCCAACTTTTTCATTTTTAACACTTGTTATAACAATATTAATTAACATAATGATTACTGCAGCTGCCATGAAGAAGGCACCGACAGTACTAACCATATTTGCCGTTTCAAGTCCCTGTCCAGGAAGGAAAGTGAAGATACGGCGAGGCATTCCCCAAAGGCCGAGGAAATGCTGGATAAAGAATGTTAAGTGGAATCCAATAAAGAATAATACGAAAGTAATTTTTCCAAGGAACTCGTTTAGCATTGTTCCGAACATCTTTGGCCAGTATAGATGTGCGCCAGCAAATAATGCAAACACAACACCGCCGACAATAACATAATGGAAGTGAGCAACTACAAAGTAGCTGTCATGGTACTGATAATCCTGTGCAGCAGATGCAAGCATTACACCAGTTACACCGCCGGCTACGAATGAAGGAATAAAGGCAACAGCCCAAAGCATCGGAGTTGTGAACGTTATGCTTCCGCCCCACATTGTAAATAGCCAGTTAAAGATCTTAATACCAGTCGGTACTGCAATCGCCATAGTGGCAACAGCGAAAATTGCGTTAGCGATCGGCCCCATACCAGTTGTAAACATATGGTGAGCCCATACCATGAATCCTAAGAATCCAATAAGGACCGTTGCGAATACCATGGAAGAGTATCCGAAAAGACGCTTTCTTGAGAAAATCGCAAATATCTCTGAGAAAATACCGAAAGCCGGCAATACCAGGATATAAACTTCAGGGTGACCAAAAATCCAGAAGAAGTGCTCCCAGATAATTGTATTACCGCCCATTGCCGGATCAAAGAAGTTAGATCCAAACATACGGTCGAAAATTAACAGGAATAATCCTACTGTTAAAGCAGGGAATGCAAACAAAATCAATGCAGATGTAACAAAAGTAGCCCAAGTGAACATTGGCATACGCATGTATGTCATACCAGGAGCACGCATGTTAATGATGGTAACAAGGAAGTTAATACCCCCGATTAACGTTCCAGCACCTGATATTTGCAGCCCAAGTGCATAGAAGTCGATCCCATGCCCTTCAGAAGCAATTGATAAAGAAGCATAAGAAGTCCAGCCGGCATCAGGAGCTCCGCCCAAGAACCATGATAGGTTCAAGAAAACTCCGCCAAAGAAAAACAGCCAGAATCCTAAAGAATTCAAGAATGGGAACGCAACGTCACGCGCACCGATCTGCAGTGGCATAACTGCATTCATAAAAGCAAAAATTAGTGGCATAGCCGCCAAGAAGATCATCGTTGTACCGTGCATTGTTAATATCTCATTATACAATCCGGCACTTACAAAGTCATTATTTGGTACTGCAAGCTGAATACGGATGAACATGGCTTCCAATCCGCCAAGCAAGAAGAAAAATCCGCCAGCTATAAGATAAAGGATTGCGATTTTTTTATGGTCAACAGTTGTTAAGTAATCCCATAAAACCGCTCCGAAACCTTTTTTTTGTGCTAAGGTACTCACAATTTTACCTCCCTTTTCAAAAATCCCCTATTGTTCGGTAACTTTCAAGCCCATTAAATATTCTGTAAGGGCATCAAGCTGTTCTTCAGTCAATTCGCCATACGTACCTGTCATTTTATTTCCAGGCTTGAATGTCTCTGGATCTCTTAACCAATCCTTAAGATCTTCCTCAGTATGGTCAAGGATACCAGCAATACGATCACGATCACCGAAGTTCGTTAAGTTAGGAGCTAGACGAGCTGCTTCTGGAGCAGTGTTAGCTGGTGTTACAGCATGACAGCCGATACAGCTGTTGTTGAAGACTTCCTGACCAGCTTGAGCCAAATCAGTCTCTGCCTTTTTAGGTTCTTTAACGTCCTGCATGGCAGTTACCCATTGATCGAATTGATCACGTGGAACCGCTTTAACTTTGAAATCCATTAGAGCGTGTGATGGGCCACAAAGCTCAGCACATTTTCCATAGAAGAAATTATCAGCCTCAGCAGCCTTTTCACCATCAAATTTCAGCCAGAATTTGTTCACGTTGTCAGTGTTCGTATCCAGCTTACCGCCTACAGCAGGGATCCAGAAGGAGTGCTTAACATCTGAAGCTATCAGATTGAAATAAACTTTTTCATCAGTTGGCACAACTAATTCCTGGCCAGTGATAATTTCCTGGTTTGGATATTCGAACTCCCACCAGTATAAGTTTGCACGCACATTAACAACAAGTGCATCTGTTTTGCCTTCTTCATTCTTCTTTTCCATTGGGCTTACATCTGCAAGCTTAAAGGTAGCAGAAACTGTAGGTACAGCAAGAATTAGAAGCAAAAGAATAGGAATAACAGTCCAAATGATTTCCAGTTTGTGGCTTCCTTCAACTTGTTTTGGAATTCTGTCGTCCTTGCGGCGGAATTTAAAAACAACAATAAAGAAGATTACTGTTACTACCGCAATTACTCCTACCATTATTGCAGTACTTAACACCATCAAATCAAATTGTGTTTGCGCCACTTCGCCGGCAGGATTCAGCGTAGATAAATACGGTTTGCCGGAACAAGCGGAAAGAATGAGCGCCATCATTGCAAACAGAGAAAAAAGACGCCACTTTGCAAGCCTTTTCATAGCTTAATCAAACCCCTCTTTCGTAAAAATTTCATTTTTTGAATTGTTTGATCAAAAAATATGGATAAATCCTCTCTCGGTACTAGCGAAAGAAAGAATTTCCTAACTAAGTTAGATAAGTGTGATGATCACCATAGCTACAAACATGATGGTCAGATATTGCAGGGAGTATACAAACATTAATGTAGCCCATTTTATATCATTGTTAAATTTCCTCGCATATAATCCCGTCAATAACCATCCAATGTTCAAAGCTGTGGCAAGGATTAAAAAAGGCAATCCAAGTGATGGCATAAGAAATGGCAGCGGCAATAATGCTGCAACCCATATGTAAATATGCCTTTTGGTAGTTTTAAACCCTTTTACAACTGGAAGCATGGGAACTCCCGCAGCCCGGTATTCCTCCACCCTTCTCATTGCTAAAGCATAAAAATGAGGAGGCTGCCAGATAAAAACGATAGCGAACAGCACCCAAGCCATTGGGTCGAGATTGCCATCGGCAGCTGCCCATCCAATCAGCGGTGGAACTGCACCTGAAATGCTGCCTACAATCGTATTGGATACAAATCTGCGTTTCGTCCACATTGTATATAAAACAACATAGCTGAAAACGCCAATTAATCCTATTACAACTGCAGATGCTGTTGTAAACATTAAAAAGGCCGTACCAAGGCCAATAAGGAGAAAGCTCAAAAGTGCAACCTTGCCCGCATTTACTTTCCCGGTAACAGTTGGCCTCCCTCTTGTTCTTTCCATTAATGGATCAATGTCGCGGTCAATATAATTATTTAAGCTGCAGGAGCCTGCAATAATCAATGAGGAGCCAATGACTGTATAAAAAACCAGATCAAGATTATTGAAAAATCCCTTTCCGGAAAAATGCAGTGCAAGCCAAAGACCGGTGAAGGTTGTAATCAGATTGGAGTTTACAATGCCTATTTTGATAAGGGCAAGGAAATCCTTCCAAACTGTAGTCTCAGGTATATCTTTTTGAAGGCTTCGCTCACTGTCCTCAATAGCAGCATCACTCAAAGCCCGTGAGTTAGACATATCTTTTCCTCCTTTATCTCTTATCGCAGACAATAGCTATCTTTGCACTACACCTACTATAAAGCATAAATGCCTGCAAAGCTATGTTCGCGATAAAAAAACGAGGGGTAAACCCTGGATGGATAATAATAATCCTAATAGTTTTCTACCATTAATAATGTATTCAAACTGTATATTATCTAATGAAACTAAACCATTTCTCTGTATATTAAATCACACTTTAAAACTCTTTTGTGAATTTTTTTAGAATAATTTATGACTAATTTGTGTCAAAAATTAAATTCACTTAAAGAATGGTTGCTTTTTTGAGATAATAAAACTGCTTTAGAAAACTAAAGAAGAAAAAATATACTCACTTTTATGTATTTTGTGATACTTTCCGCGACAGGGGTTAACCATTTAATACCCCCTTTATATTTCTAGCAAACTCCATTACAAGTTTCAACCTTTTTTACTATAATTAACTTTATAAATTTTATAACTGTTGTAAAAAAAGCTTTATTCCTGTACTATCGAAAAAGTAAAATGACGTACATTATTATATGGCTTTTTATAGAATCTTTGATAAGATAGAAAACGGACAAATACTTAGTAATTCAATTGTTTTCCCAATGATAGACATAGAATATTTAAAGAAGGTGAAAGGCTTTGCAACGATCTTTAAAATGGTTTGCCGTTCTTACTACTATCGGCATGCTTTTAATTTTGCTCGGCGGTGCCCTGGTAACTAAAACTGAATCAGGAATGGGATGCGGGAAATCCTGGCCGCTTTGCAATGGCGAATTTGTTCCTAGCGACATTACTCCTGAATTGATTATCGAACTGGCGCACAGACTTGTTTCAGGCTCAGTTGGTTTTATGGTCCTGATATTATCGATTTGGACATGGAGAAAATTAGGACATATAAGAGAAACAAAGTTTTTATCACTCACTTCGTTCTTCTTCCTTGTCCTCCAGGCTTTAATCGGAGCGGCCGCAGTAGTATGGGGGCAATCTGACTTTGTACTTGCCCTTCATTTCGGGATTTCTTTAATATCATTTGCTGCAGTACTGCTTTTAACTTTACTTATTTTTGAAGTAGATAAGAAATTCGAGGCCGAGATGCTCATTATTGATAAAAGAATGAGGAAACATATCATTGGAGTTTCTATTTACAGCTATGCTGTTGTATACACTGGCGCCCTTGTGCGCCATGTTAATGCAAGTCTAGTCTGCCGTGACTGGCCGCTTTGCTTTAACGGTTCTTTCGCTCTACCGGAAAATATGTATGAATGGGTGCAAATGGGCCACCGAGCTGCTGCCGGATTAATTTTTATATGGATCGGTTACATTACTTACCTTGCAATTAAGCATTACAAGGAACAGAAAGTTGTTTATTGGGGCTGGATCATTTCATTTATCCTAGTAACGCTGCAGGTTGCTGCTGGTGCATTAGTTGTTTTAACCCGACTTAACTTGTATATAGCTCTTGCCCACGCCTTCTTTATTTCCTGCTTATTTGGAGTATTAAGCTATTTTATCCTTTTATCCTCACGGAGCAGGAAGAATGAGCTTGCTTTTTCTGCTGTTAGAGAAAAAGAGAAAAATGATGAATCTGCTATCCCGACCGTTACTTCCATTCCATAATTACTTTAAACAAAAGAGCTTCGGCAAACTGCCGAAGCTCTTTTGCTATATTTATCGAATCTAACAGGCAATATGGCTCCCACTTCATGACACAGTGGAATCAAGGAGGATAAATGGGTCCAAAAAGAAGAACAAAGACTAAGACGCCACTTACTGTGCCAACGTCTTTGTGGCCCACTCCTCCCAAAAGCTCTCACTTTTGGTCGTGCGAAGAAACATACTGACGAAGCCTTCCTTGTCCTGTGGGCCTCCTAAACTGACAATCAGTGGGGATAATGTCCTCACTGATTGTTAGTTTCACCTTATTTTGACAGCTCTATCAATAAGTCTCCTGTTTGAATTGCTTCACCGTTCAAGACGTGGATATCTTTAACTGTTCCAGAATATGGCGCCTGTACAGTTGTTTCCATTTTCATAGCTTCTGTAATCATTAAGTGATCGCCCTTTTCGACTTTTTCACCTTTTTCTACAAGCACCTTGATTACAGTTCCCGGCATGCTGGCTGCAATATGACTTTCATTATGCGGATCAGCTTTTGCCTTGGAGGCTACAGTCGCTTTAATGCTTTCATCTTTTATGCTTACTTCACGAGGCTGGCCATTTAGCTCAAAATACACAATTCTTGTGCCATCAGCTTGAGGCTGACCAATTGAAACCAATTTTACTATCAATGTTTTACCTGTTTCAATTTCAATTTCAACTTCCTCACCCAATCTTAAACCATATAAAAATGTTGGGGTGTCAAGAACAGAAATATCACCAAATTGTTCACAGGTCTTAATATAGTCCATAAATACTTTTGGATACAGTGCATAGGCAATCGCATCAAAGCTTGTAACCTGCCTGCCCAGTTCTTTAAAGAGTTTTTCTTTTAAAGCATCGAAATCCACATCTTCAAGAAGCTCTCCCGGTCGGACAGTGATAGGCTCTCTGTCTTTCAATATGACCTTTTGCAGTTCTGCCGGGAATCCTCCATATGGCTGTCCTAAATAGCCTTCAAACAATTCTACAACTGAGTCTGGAAAATCCAGAGATTTGCCTTTATTCAAAACATCCTGCTCTGTCAGCTGATTCTGGACCATAAATAATGCCATATCACCAACTACCTTGGAAGAAGGCGTAACTTTAACGATATCACCAAACATTTGATTCACACGGGAATACATGTCCTTAACTTCATCCCACTTATCTCCAAGGCCAACAGCTTTAGCCTGCTGCTGAAGATTACTGTATTGTCCGCCTGGCATCTCATGCTGATAGACTTCTGAATGAGGGGCCTTCATGCCGCTTTCGAAGTCCAGGTAGTATTTGCGCACATCTTCCCAATAGTAAGATAGCTGCTCAAGCGCCTGGATATCAATTTTTGGCTGTCTGTCATTCCCCTGCAGAGCGTAATATAAAGAATTAGCACTTGGCTGTGATGTTAAGCCTGCCATTGTGCTTAGGGCAGTATCCACAATATCCACTCCAGCTTCAATAGCTTTTGCATATGTGAAAATTCCATTTCCACTCGTATCATGAGTATGAAGGTGAATTGGAATGTCAACAGTCTCTTTCAATTCAGATATAAGGGTGTAGGCTGAATGCGGCTTCAATAAACCAGCCATATCTTTGATTGCCAGTATATGGGCTCCCTGATTCTCTAACTCTTTTGCCAGGTCTTTATAATATTTAAGATTGTACTTTGTTCTGGCAGGATCCAAAATATCACCTGTATAGCACATGGAGGCTTCTGCAATTTTCCCTGTCTGTCGGACAGCGTCAATTGCGACTTCCATCCCTTTAACCCAGTTAAGACTATCGAAAATCCGGAAGACATCAATGCCAGCGTAGGCTGATTTTTCAACAAACTCTCTTATTACATTATCAGGATAGTTTTTATATCCCACTGCATTTGATGCACGAAGAAGCATCTGGAATAAAACATTTGGCATTTTTTCGCGCAATGCCAGCAGCCTTTCCCAGGGATCTTCTTTCAGGAATCTATACGCGACATCAAAAGTTGCACCGCCCCACATTTCAAAGGAAAACATATCAGGAAGCAATTTTGCTGTCGGTTCTGCGATATGCTTCAAGTCATTTGTCCTTACTCTTGTCGCCAGCAATGATTGATGGGCGTCACGGAAGGTCGTATCAGTAATTAAAACTTCTTTTTGCTCTTTAATCCATTTAACAAGCCCTTCAGGACCGTGATTGTCTAAAATTTGTTTTGTGCCGTCCTGATAATCTGTGCTGTATTTTAATTTTGGCACCCGCGGCTCATCAAATACCGGACGTTTTTTCTTTTCAATTCCCGGGAATCCATTAACAGTTACATTTCCGATATAATTCAGCATCTTCGTTCCGCGGTCTTTCCTTTTAGGGAACAGGAATAGTTCAGGTGTTTCATCAATAAATGATGTATCATATTCCCCTCTTAAGAATTTCTCGTGTTTTACTACATTCTCAAGGAAAGGAATATTTGTTTTAATGCCCCTGATTCGGAACTCCTGCAGGTTCCGCACCATTTTTGATGCTGCCTGCTGGAAAGTCATGGCATGCGTTGAGAGTTTAACCAGCAGTGAATCATAATAAGGTGTGATCACCGCTCCCTGGAAACCGTTCCCCGCATCAAGCCGGACGCCGAAACCGCCGCCTGATCTATAAGCCATTAACCGGCCAGTATCAGGCATGAAATTATTTAAAGGATCTTCTGTTGTAACACGTGATTGAATGGCAAATCCATGAATGTTAATATTTTCCTGTTCAGGAACACCCACTTCTTTACTGTGCAGGGAGTAGCCTTCAGCCACTAAAATCTGTGTTTGTACAATATCAACTCCTGTTACCATTTCGGTGATCGTATGCTCAACTTGAACACGCGGATTTACTTCAATGAAATAAAACTGTTCACCTGATACCAGAAATTCCACAGTTCCTGCATTAATATAATCTACATTCTTCATAAGATTAACAGCAGCCTGGCATATATCATCTCTTAATTTTTCCGAAAGAGATACGCAAGGTGCTACTTCTACAACCTTCTGGTGACGCCTCTGGACTGAACAATCTCTTTCATACAGGTGGACAATATTCCCTTCATTGTCACCAATGATTTGAACCTCTATATGTTTTGGCCTTTCTATGAATCTTTCAACATAAACTTCATCATTGCCAAAAGCTGCTTTAGCTTCCGACTTTGCACGCTCATATGATTCCTTAACTTCTTCCAGGCTCCTTACGATGCGCATGCCTCTTCCGCCGCCGCCAAGTGAAGCTTTAATGATTATCGGGAACCCGTGATTTTTGCCAAAGCTAATCACTTCATCCAGGCTTTCTGCAGGGCCATCACTGCCAGGAATAACCGGAATTTCAGCAAGCTGTGCCTGCGTTCTTGCTTTAACTTTATCTCCAAACATGTCCAGATGCTTAGAAGTAGGACCGATAAATATGATGCCCTCTTCCTCGCAGCGTTTTGCGAATTCTATATTTTCAGATAGAAATCCGTATCCTGGATGAATGGCATCAACATCACTGCTTTTCGCAATATCAATGATTCCTTCAATATCCAGATAGGCATCAATCGGTTTTTTACCCTTCCCTACCAGATAAGCTTCATCCGCTTTATAGCGATGATAGGATCCGGAGTCCTCTTTGGAATAGATGGCTACCGTGCGGATATCCAGCTCTGTGCAGGCACGGAAAACCCGAATGGCAATTTCTCCTCTATTGGCTACTAATACCTTGTTAATTCTTCGGTTCAAACAAAACACCCCATCTTTATGTATTTTTTGGCAATATTCTGCCAAATTCAAGTTGAGGCCGGGTGGGTTTCCCGCTGGCCGGCCTTAGTAACTTTGAATTGGCTGCTCCCTGATGGAAGCAATTATGTAATCAGCTTCGCTGATTGATGTATAAATAAAGCACGTTTTCTGTGCCTATTTACGAATGGAAAATGTTTTTTCGGAATCCAGTTCCATAGGTTCCGGATTTGTCTGTTCATTTTTATTTTTGTATTTTTGTTCATAATTTACAAACATAGATACATTGACTAAAATCCCCATTGCAATCGAAAGCTGAAGCAGAGATGAACCTCCATAGCTGATAAAAGGAAGTGTAACACCTGTCAGCGGCATAACACCGGAAATCCCTGCAAGATTAATGAATGCCTGAATACCTATCATAGCGGATATGCCTATAGCCAATAAGCTGCCAAAAGCATCTTTACACTTTAAACTGATAAAGATTCCTCTCAGGACAATATACCCGAGAAGCAAAATCACAAAACCTACTCCAAATGCCCCAAGCTCTTCAGCAATTACAGCCATAATGAAGTCTGTATGCGCCTCAGGAAGATAGCCAAGCTTTTGTATACTTTCACCAAGTCCCAGGCCTTTTAATCCGCCTGCACCAAGGGCAATATAGGAATTCGAAAGCTGATACCCGAATTCTGAACCAAAAGGATCTCTAAATGCTTCGACCCTGCCCATTCGATAAGGTGCGAAAATCTTATCTTTTAACAAGAGGATAAAAGGCGCAGCTAATAGTACTCCAAATAGTCCTAGCCTAAATATGTTTTTGAAATTCATGCCTGAAGTAAAAATGACGGCAGCTGCTACCAGAAAAATAATCATCGCAGAACCAAAGTCAGGCTGAACTGCAACAAGCAAAGCGGCTAGAATCAGATAAGCAAGCGGGGGAAGAACCCCTTTATTAAACTCATTAATATAGGGCTGCTTTTTGGCATAGACAGCTGCTAAATATATGATGACTGAAAGCTTGACAAATTCTGCAGGCTGAAGGCTTCTGCTCCCGATTTCAAACCAGCTCATCGCACCGCCGGCTACTTTACCAAAAATAAATAGAGCAATCAGGCCGAATAACGAAATGAACACCATTGGAACAAGAAATTTATTACTTTGCATAGCTTTGTAAGGAAATAGAGCGACAATAATAAAAACAATTGCTGAGATAATTAAATGCATTTTTTGTTTATTATAAAAAAAGTCGCTTTCCTGATCATAGATCTGCACAGCTGTTACCATGCTTGCACTGAAAACCATAATGAGTCCAAAAACAGATAACAGGGCTACTGCAATAATCAGGGTATAATCATATGATTTTAATATTTTTTTTAACATCCAGCCCTCTTCCCTTATCTTCTAAGTTTATTACTTATTCTACTATAGTATTGAATATCCTGCTTCGAAGAAAAGAAAAGTTAATTTAAATGTAACACAGCAATGAAAAAAATTCTATAATTATGTCATACTAATTTTAAATTAAGTTATACAATTTTAACATTTCTTTTCTTTTGGATATACTATTTCTTTTCTTTTAAAAGTTCATCCAGTTATAAAAAAACTCAAACAATCTTTAACAGATGTTTGAGTTTTTTTTTATTTTTTTACTGAGGCTTCGTGGAGCATGGATAGCTCCCTTTCCAATTCATCTAAAATAGCCTTGCCTTCAGCCTCTTCAATTAATCCAAGACGGACAGCAAAATCTATTTCTCTGGATAAGCCAAACATCTGGGTATCAAGAACCTCCTCATATAGAGGACATTGAGGCATAGTCAGGTTATCCATTTGCACCTTAATTAATTTTAATATTTTAGCAGCATCTGCCTTTAATAGAGCATTTGCTTTTTCTTTGTGATCAATAATCATGTCAGAAGCCAACTTTCAATCCCTCCATTTCCGAGCGATCATCCTATCTATAAATTTTATACTTAAGCTTGGAAAAAAGCAAGGATAATAAGGGATTCCAAAGAGAAATGATTCTTGATTCTCTGCAGAACACCACTAATATGGCCTGTCATCAGTACACTTCAGGAATGGTCCTGTTCATTAAACCGCCGAACCAATTGAGCGACTGACAAGCCGCTTAAAAACCTGTATACTTAAATTTACATACTTAATGCACAACATGGAGCTGCCAGGAGGTCTAATATGGAGAATATAATTACCTTTAAAGGAAACGTTAAATACCAAATCACCTTAGATCCAGGAGTCTGGATATTCGATGATCGAAGACTCGATTTAACAACATACTTTATTCAAGATGATATCAGGAAAAATGAACTTGAGGAATATACCAAAGCAGTCTCAAAGCACTGGGATAGAGAAATTATGGAAGGTGCAGTATTTCCTCCAACACTTAAAACAGAAAAGAAATTTGAAAAAGAAAAAGTTCTGACAGGCACATTCGGTATACCTTTTAAACCATTTCTTAGGAATGCAGAACCGAAGGAGAATGCTGAAACTGTTATCATTGAAAGTGAAGATGGGGAAGCCCGATTAGCTTTATCTCAAGCCGAGGAATTGATATTGGGGTTCTCAAAGGATGGAAAACCTTTAAAAGAAGATGGCCCTGTTCATGTCTATTATGGGGATGGAAGCAATCAAAATTCACCCATAAAAAGTGTGAAGGCATTTAGAGTTGAATGACCGGAGAGGGCGATTGTGAATCGCCCTTTTTTATTTAATGTATTAAATATTTGAACGTCGAAAATTACTAGCTCCAGCGCCTCCCCCATCGAGCTCACACATGTCTTGTTGCGGCTCCCAGGGGCTCGGGGTCATAAGCCGTTTCCTTTCAGAAGGAAGAACGTCTAACATGAACCATCTTATGCCTAAGGCACCGCAGGATGCGGGTCATGCAGACATTGTCTCAGGACGTGGCGCTATTAGTCTGCGTTCCTTGAAAGGGCAGTCGCCTCCACATTTCGGGCAATCCCTCCCAAAAAGGCAAACGACACCTTTCCGGGAGGCTCGTCTTGTGCTTGTCGGGGGTGGGCAAGGCACTTGCGCTTTTCTTTTGGGAGTCAAACGGGCATGAACCTTCCCCGTCATATAAACCGCATATTCCAGGGCCACTTTTAGGCAGGCTATAATAGGTCAGCAGCAAGCTGGGCAAGGCCAGATCTCTCACCTTTAACAAGTTTGACATGGCCTGAGATAACCTGATCTTTAAATCTCTCCACCACATAAGTGAGCCCGTTGTTATAAGCATCCAAGTAGGGATGATCTATTTGCTCTGGGTCTCCCATCAGGACAATTTTACTTCCTTCCCCCACCCTGGTTAAAATGGTTTTTACCTCATGTTTTGTCAGATTCTGCGCTTCATCAATAATAATAAATTGATCTGGTATGCTTCTGCCCCTAATGTATGTCAGAGCTTCCACCTCAATAGAGCCCATACCAGCCAATATTGCATCCAATTCACCTGGCTTTTTGACATTAAACAGGTACTCCAAATTATCATAAATCGGCTGCATCCACGGCCTTAACTTTTCCTCTTTTTCTCCGGGAAGGAATCCCAAATCTTTTCCTACCGGCACAATGGGGCGAGCCACCAGCAATTTTTTGTATTGGCCATAATCCTCTGTCTGCATTAATCCGGATGCCAGCGCCATAAGAGTTTTCCCGGTTCCTGCCTTTCCGATAAGCGTAACAAGCGGCAGATCATCTCTAAGCAAGAGCTCGAGAGCCATTGTCTGCTGGACGTTCCTTGGCTTGATCCCCCAAATATGATCATGGTCAAAAATAAGCTTTTTCACCATTTTTCCACTTTTGTCCACAATACCAAGCGCAGACGAAGATGAACCCAGCGCATCCTTCATCACCAGAAACTGATTAGGGTATAAAGGATGGTTCGCTATTTCTGATAGCGGCAGTTCTCCTTTTTCATAAAAGCGGTTCATAATATCGAGACCGATATAGACTTCCAGAAATCCAGGATATAAATGATCATTTTCAACCACACGGTCACTTAAGAAGTCTTCTGAAATTAGCCCGATAGCATCTGCTTTAACTCGGACAAGGGCATCTTTGCTTACAAGAATAACCGTTCGTCCATTTTCTTTTGTCTCTTCCTCAAGTGATAAGTTTTTTGCAACTGCCAAAATCCGATTATCATTTGTTTTTTCTACAAAGATCTCTTGAAGTTCATGAAACGACCTATGATTTAACTCTATTCGCAGGCTTCCGCCATTTTCAAGAGGTATTTTCTCATGCAGCTTACCCGTCTCCCTCATGCTGTCAATCAGCCGGGATACTTGTCTTGCGTTCCTCCCAATTTCATCCATATACCTTTTCTTAGAATCAACTTCTTCCAGGACTACAGCTGGAATGACTACTTCATTTTCTTCAAATGAAAATATGGAATTAGGATCCTGCAACAAGACATTGGTATCTAATACGTAAATTTTACTCAATATGATGCCTCCTGCTCCTCTTGTGTCTTTATTAAGCAAATTACAAAAGCGAGGTCCCCTGCTTGCGGATGCAGCTTTATGAAAGAATCACCTTCAATCTTGATGGATTATTCTCCTGTTGTTTTATATTATTCATTCCTTTTAAGATGTTGATTAATCAGGAATAAAGCTTTCTTACGAAGTGGACAAATCTATCTTGGTAAAAATATATGTAATGCCGAATAAAGATAGAAGAAATTTTGCACAATAACATTAAAGAATCTCATTATTCCTGAACCTGAAAAGTCAAGTGACCATTTTCAATTTCAGGGAAATTTTGATCGCCCGGAGGTGTCAAATATGAATAGATGGCTGCTGATATGCATGGCAGGATTGCTATTATCAGGGTGCGGTATGAACGGCAATCAGGCGCAGGACCATCAGGAACAGCAAAATACTAACACTATAAATGTTAAAAATAGTACAATACAGGAAGTTGACAGGGAAACTGGACAGCAAGTTTCCAGGCATCTTGTCAATTTGGCTACCCGAGTCCCTAATGTGAATGATGCGACTGCTGTTGTTCTTGGACGTTTTGCTATTGTCGGAGTAGATGTGAACAAAAACCTCGACCGTTCTGAGGTTGGAACAATTAAGTATTCAGTTGCCGAAAGCCTCAAAAATGATCCTCATGGTGCAAGAGCAATTGTAGTGGCTGATCCGGATATTAACGCAAGGCTTCGGGAAATAGCTGAAGACATCCAAAACGGTGAGCCCTTGCAAGGAATCATGAATGAACTGGCAGATATCGCGGGACGGCTTATGCCTGAAGTTCCTGCCGATTTAGTTGATCCAAAAAAGAAAAATGAGAAAAACGCAACCGAAGATCCAAAGAAAAAGCTCGACAACAATCAGGAAAAACAGCTCGAACAAAAACAGGAAGAACAATCGAATTATCATAAATAAAAGGGTGACAGGCATCTGCTGTTTTAGATAAACGGCTAGGTGCCTGCCGCTTTTTTAGCCCCCAAAAAAAGCTTAGTTCCCAAAGGGAACTAAGCTTTTTTCATCGCTTCCATAACCTGTTTATCCAAACGGGCTGCTGCGTCTTTATCATATGTTTTGTCATATTGCGGCTCTACTGTGATTTTAGACCCGTAAAACATAACATCACGGACTTCTTTCACAGTGATCTCCATAAGTGCAAGCTTAAGAGGTACTCCTTCCATCTTTTCTGCCTTAACAGAAGCTTCACCAGCGATGGAATATGTAGATTCATTTGCAATAATATTCAGAACAACCATGTTATTGCTATTTATGTTTTGAACAATCCTGGAACGGTTATCGACTGCAAAATACAATGTTTCCTCATTTTTTGCCAATACCCATGATATCGCATTGACATTAGGACCGCCGGTTTCAAAATCAACAGTGGCAAGTGTAACAAATCGTTCCTTTTGCAGTTCGTCATATAATGGTTTAATTAATTTCGGTTCTACCTGATTTGCCATTCTTTTCCCTCCTTTATTAACTTCATCATAGTATGATAACGCTTTTCTTTCAACCAATAACATCCTTTTCCTCAAGTCTGTTTGAAGCCTTTGCACTTTAATACTAATATGAACTAACACAATAAACCCGATACGGCCAAACCGTAAAAATTTTAATTTGCCGTTAAAGCATTCGAATCAATCCTTAACTTATACTATAATGGTATTAACAACAGCTAAAACAATATGAGGTGTCCTATGCGAGTTAAATGTGTACTTTGTGATAAAATCGAATCAATTGAAAACGAGTCCTTACAGGCTAAACGGCTTCGAAACCGCCCTATTCACACATATATGTGCAAACCATGTGAAACAAGAATTACCGAAAAAACTCAAGAAAGAGCAGAAACCGGAAACTTTAACCTCTACCGAAGCAAAGTCCAGGAGGAAGAATGGTAAATCGGGCAACACCGATCACGAAGCAACAAAAGCGGAAGCTCCTTGATCCCCTGACAGGCTTAAGATGAATTACACAGAAAACCTCCCAAAGCTTACTTTGGGCGGGCAATGTATCGCTGCTGAAGTATTCCTTGTCCTGATTTCTGGAGTGATTTTTCTTATTACACGAGGGGCAGGCGCTAGAGCTGGATGCAGATAATTTTTCATCAAAGTTATTTACATCGTTATATTTTAGAAATTCCTAAACTATAAAAAAGCCGTCCCTAAGAACATATAGGGACGGCTTTTCTTAATCCTCTGGATAATTCACATACTTTTCAGGTTCATTTTGAATCTGATTAAGCATCACTTCTATTAATTCACGGGGAAAACGGCTCTTTTTCCGTTCTCTATCCTTAGAATAATGCACAAAGTACATAAAATCATCTTTCTCAACTTCGATATCAGAAATCCTATGCTCTTCTGAAAGAATGTCAAAAAACATTTTTTCCGTGTCTGCTGCTGCTGTATCATCCGGACGTTCATCACAGACAATTTTTATCGTTAACCAGTTATACAGTGAATCCTGCAAAGATTTCATCTCAGCCTCTCCCTGTTATTCCGCCTTTGCCTGTTCCTTCTTTTCCTGGTGAAGGCGGATCTTATAGACAATCAAGATTAACGCAGCCACAACAAGTCCTTCTGCTACAGGAAGGAATACCCCAAGAAATGTCAGCATAGTGCATCCCAAAATTAAGAAGGTGTATATCACAGCTGATTTTATAATAGGAAGTTTCTTGGCAAATCCCAATTTAAAAACCAGGATAGATAATAGAACAATTGTTATATAAAGAAGCCACATTCCGGTTGTGGGATTCTCATCGACTTTGAACAAAGCAGCGAAAAAAGACAGGCGCTGTGAAACATCCATATCCTTCTCTCCTCTCCCTTCTTAGCCTTAGTTCGTTTCAGCGTATTTCTTCTTCTTGGCCATTCTTTCACGTTCATTTTTGTCAAGAATTTTCTTGCGCAGTCTGATTGACTCAGGTGTTACTTCAAGTAGCTCATCATCATTCAAATATTCCAACGCTTCTTCAAGTGTCAAAATACGCGGCTTTTTAATTACATTCGTTTGATCCTTATTAGCAGAACGGATGTTGGTTGCATGTTTCACTTTAGTGATGTTGACAGTAAGGTCATTTTCGCGAGTATGCTCTCCAACAATCATTCCTTCATAGATTTCAGTACCTGGTTCAACGAAAATGGTACCTCTATCCTCTACTTGCATAATACCATATGTGGATGACTTTCCGCTTTCCATGGATACAAGCACACCTTTGGTTCTGCCTCCGATTTGTCCTTTAATTTCAGGCTGGTAGCTGTCAAATGTGTGATTGATAATACCATATCCGCGAGTAAGCGTCATAAATTCTGTGGAGTAGCCAATTAGTCCGCGTGCTGGGACGTTGAATGTTAATCGCACTTGGCCATTTCCGTTATTGACCATATCAAGCATTTCACCTTTACGTGTACCCATTGATTCAATGATTGAGCCGGTATTATCCTCTGGCACATCAATTTGAACACGTTCTACCGGTTCACAGCGAACACCATCAATTTCTCTAATAATTACTTCAGGCTTGGAAACCTGCAATTCAAAACCTTCACGGCGCATATTTTCTATAAGGATTGATAAATGAAGTTCTCCACGTCCAGATACAACCCAAGCGTCAGGTGAATCTGTATTTTCGACACGAAGACTCACATCTGTCTCAAGCTGGGCACGCAATCTTTCTTCAACTTTTCTGGCTGTAATATACTTGCCTTCTCTCCCTGCGAACGGACTGTTATTTACAACGAAAGTCATTTGCAATGTTGGCTCATCTATTCTTAGAACAGGTAGTGCTTCCTGATGCTCGACAGGGCAGACTGTTTCCCCGACGTTTATATCTTCCATCCCAGAAACAGCAATTAGATCTCCAGGATAAGCTTCTTGAATTTCCTCGCGCTTCAGGCCGAAGAAACCAAAAATTTTCGTTACCCGGAACTGTTTTACAGATCCATCAAGCTTCATGAGTGCAACTTGCTGGCCGACCTTAATTGTTCCCCGGAATACACGGCCAATTCCGATTCTTCCCACATAATCATTGTAATCTAAAAGGGCAATCTGGAATTGGAGCGGCTCTTCACGATTATCAACAGGTGCCGGTATATGGTCAATAATTGCTTCATAAACCGAATGCATATCATCATCCTGTTTATCAGGAGTTGTACTTGCAGTTCCAGCAATAGCTGACGCATATATGACCGGAAATTCAAGCTGGTCCTCGTCTGCACCAAGTTCGATAAATAAATCGATTACCTCATCAACAACTTCTGTTGGGCGGGCAGATTCCTTATCAATTTTATTTACTACTACGATTGGTGTTAATTTTTGCTCCAGAGCCTTTTTGAGTACGAAACGAGTTTGAGGCATACACCCTTCATATGCATCAACTACTAATAAAACACCATCAACCATTTTCATGATACGTTCTACTTCACCGCCAAAATCTGCGTGTCCAGGCGTATCCAGAATGTTAATCCTTGTATCTTTATATTTAACTGCAGTGTTTTTAGCTAAGATCGTAATACCGCGTTCTCTTTCCAGATCATTTGAGTCCATTGCGCGCTCTTCCACGTGCTCATTTGAACGGAAAGTCCCGGACTGTTTTAAAAGCTCGTCAACCAATGTTGTTTTACCATGGTCAACGTGGGCTATAATTGCAATATTTCGAATATCTTCTCTTAATTTCAAAAGATTTCCTCCTATTTATAAAAACTGAATCACTTTTCAACATTTTTCACAACTGATACATTATATCACAATTACTATAGAAACCTAAAAGCTTTTTGTGTAAAATAATGTAGAAAAGGATTTATTTCTGATGTACGCTGTTTATTTTTATTCTCTTTACCTATTTTTCGCCAGTATTTACTTAAAATAATCCGCTTGGGAGTGTAAAAAAAATTATGAACAAAATCAAGTGGCCTTTATTAGCCTTTGCGATTGGGGCAGCTCTATGCATGATGGGCATAGGCGTTGCAGTAGCTGAAAGAAGCATTATAGGCATGATCATTGCCATCATTGCTTTAATTTTTGTAATGGGATACGGTTTTAAAACAAAGAAGAAAATGAGGGAAGACGGTTTATTATAGAAACGGCATAAAAGCTGCAGCTCTGCGCTGCAGCTTTTTCAAATTAATGGACAGACCATTATTAAAAAGTCTTTTCCATCAGGGGAAGCCTCCATTTTGAATTGCTCAAAACCGGCATCAGCTAAAAAATATATCCAACTTTGCCGGTTTTCAGGAACACCTGCAAAGAAGGACTTTTCTCCTTTTTTCTTTAATTCTGCGGCCAATTGCCCGATAATCTTGGTACCGATTCCTTTCCTTCGAATACTGTTCTTAACCAGGATGGTACCGAGCCATGGTTTCCGGTTAGAAGGAGATGAATTTACATGGAATGTGACGGCTATCCGTTCTCCATCATGCCTCCAAATTCTCCACTCCCCATTCAATTCCTGATACCTGGCCATATAATCCATTAGGTTATGCCCGCTTTTTTCTTCTTCTTCCCAAGCAGCACTATCCCTGATGACCTCTAAAAAAAATGGAAAGTCTTCATCTTTGAACCTGCTGCCTGATAAATTACCAATTTCCATTTTTTAAATATTCTTTCATAATTTCCTGATGAAGCCCTGGCTTAGAGACAAAAACAGAATTATTTTCAAGATAGTTCAGCGGATCACCTTTAACGGTTGTTGCAATTCCTCCCAGTTCCTCAATCATAATCACACCTGCTGCGAAATCCCATGGAGCCAGACGCATTGTTATGTATGCATCAACCCTCCCGGATGCAATATATGCCATTTCAATTGCAGCTGAACCATAGGATCGGGTTCCTCTTGCCTTTCTTACGAGGGGAGCCAGTAGTGATGGATCAATTCTTCTATTTTCCGTAACCCATGTAGCATTCAATCCGATTATTGCCTTTGAGACATCCGTTTCCTGTAATGGCGGAAGTTCCAAATCATTCATGAACACACCCTGCCCCTTCATGCAATGATATAACTCATCATGGACTACATCGTAAATTAAACCAATTTTCCCTTTTCCATTTTCATAAATGCCTACTGATATGGCAAAGTTTCTTTGCTGATGGACAAAATTCATTGTTCCGTCAATTGGATCAATAATCCAGATAATTCCTTCCATATCACTCAGCTTATCACCGAAACCCTCTTCACCAAGAATTCGATGGCCAGGATATTTTTCATTAATTTTTTTTATGAAGAATTGTTCTGTTTCCTGATCTATATCTGTCACTAAATCGTTTGCATTTGACTTGGTGGTGATGGTCAACGTTTTGCTGAAAGAATTTTTAATATTCTCGCCAGCCTCTTTAATCAAGGCTTTGGCATATGTATGAATTTCACTCCAATTTGTCATGGGTCCACCCTCCGCTTGGTATATCCTTAAAATATAACTAGCTTAAATTAAATAGCAATGTTCTTCAAGTTATATACTCTCCTATGATGCGGGTTATCATTTGCAGTAAAAACAATTAACAAAATAATAAACGAACTCCTCATAATATTCTGGGAGTCCGTTTCTAATTATCCTTTCTTTTCTTTTGCATTTTTTCTGCCTTTTCTCCTTTAGTCACAATTAATCTTAAAGCGCTTTTAATCTAAGAAGTTCCTGCCTGATTTTTTCAAGCTTTAGTTTTGATTTTTTCTGAAGATCTTCATTTTTTTCTGACATGGCATCAAACAAAGTTGCTAACTCATAATCCATTTCCAGCCTTAAGACCGCAGTTCTTTCCCTATCACCATTTTTCTTCTTAACTGTATTCATAAGTTGTTTCATTAGACAGTACACCCCTTCCAAAAGTGTTTAATTTTCTGATTATTTTTACTATTATCATATGAAGGACAATTCTCAGTTGCAACTAATTTGTGCGATAACCTAAAACTTTATTTAGTCTCGTCTTTAGAGCTTAAAATTTTTCGATTGTTCGAGGTTATGCTACAATATTTGACAAAGTATATAGGAGGTTAGCTTATGTCTTTTTCTGGTTTTACGAATGATGATTTCGATGTCTTTAAAATAGATGGACTTGATGAAAGAATGGACAGATTAAAATCTGTTATTAGGCCTAAGTTAGAAGATTTGGGACGCCATTTTGCACCCTCTCTCTCAAACCTGTCCGGAGATGAAATGTTCCCTCATGTTGCTAAGCATGCTAGGAGAACAAAGAATCCGCCAAATGATACTTGGGTCGCATTTGCAGGCAATGCAAGGGGATACAAAATGCTTCCCCATTTCCAGATAGGTTTGTGGGAAACGCATGTATTCATCTGGTTTGCCATCATCTATGAAGCACCGAATAAAGCTGCTGCAGGCAAGTCTTTTGAGAACAGCCTGGATAAATTTTATAAAGAGATACCCAAAGATTATGTCTGGTCCGGCGATCACACAAAACCAGATGCTGTTATGCATAATCAACTTTCCAAAGAAGAATTGAAATCCATGTTTCAGCGCCTGCAAAATGTTAAAAAAGCTGAAATTCTTTGCGGCTATCATATTTCTCGAGAGGATGCCGTTCACATGTCACCTGATCAGTTTATTGAAAAAGCTGAATCTGTATTTAGAAATTTATTACCCCTATACAAAATGGCATAAACATGTTTCGCACTACGTGGATTACGCAGCTCAAAAAAAACAAACCTTCAATTTGAAGGTTTGTTTTTTTACTAAGTCTATTTCTGCATTCTTACTTTATCCCCGGCTGAACGTTCTTTGGCCAATTTAACTGTCCGGTAAGAGGAATAGCCGCTTTGTTCTTCAAATTCATCACAGATGTTTTTCTCCTGGGCTTTCCCCGGAACGATTTCCTTAAAGCGTCTATATGCATTCATGAATTGTTCTCGCTCAATTCCTTTTTCGTATGCCATTTCAATGCTTTCAAAGTATTTGATAACGTCAACTATTTCTTCTGTTGACCAATCCTGGTCAATCGGGTATTGATATTCCATTTCACTTCACCTCATTTACGATAATTCATGGTGCATTTTCACATTATTTTATCATAATTATTTATTCCATTTCCCCCTGATTGATTCTCCTTCTGCAATGATCTGCTGGAATAATTCTTGAACAGACGGGATATCCTTAATTAATCCCATAACTTGTCCTGCCCATGCAAATCCTTCATGGTCTTTCCCTTCATATATATATTTTTTATTAGCATTCCCGCTAATGTAGTCTTTTAACTGCTCATAGCCGCCGTTTTGCTTTTCGATTTCGAGTATTTTTTCCGACCATGAGTTGGCGATAACTCTTGCAGGTGCACCTATAGTTCTTTTTATTACTACTGTGTCATTTTCTGTTCCTTCAACTAAACGATTTTTATATAATTCAGAAGCATGTACGCATTCCTTTGTTGCAACAAATCTTGTCCCCATCTCAATACCCTCTGCTCCAAGGCTTAATGCTGCCATTAGGCCCCTGCCGTCTCCGATTCCTCCTGATGCAATAACAGGAATGGATACAGCATCAGCCACCTGAGGTACTAGAACGAAGGTTCCAATATCATCCCTGCCTAAATGTCCGCCGCCTTCCTGCCCGACAACCATCACAGCATCAGCCCCAAGTTCCTCCGCCTTTACCGCCTGCCGTTTTGCCGCCACAAGTACAAGTTTCTTAACATTGACACCCTTTAATTGATCAAAAATAGGAGCAGGATTTCCCCCTGTCATAGAAATAACAGGGACTTCTTCTTCAATCGCAACATTCAGGTAGTGAGAAAATGGCCTTCCATGCTGTCCAATAGCAAAATTAACTCCAAATGGTTTGTCTGTCAATTTCTTCACCTTTTGGATCTCATCTCTTAGTTTTTCCGGGCTGCTGAGAGACATTGCGGTAACCTGCCCTAATCCTCCGGCATTTGAAACAGCTGCAGCCAATTCTGAATAGGCAAGATGGGCAAGGCCGCCCTGTATAATTGGATATTTAATTTTCAATAATTCTGTCACACGTGTGTTCCAGTTCATTTATATACCCTCCATTTCTTCCTAACTTTTATTTTCTATTCGTAAGGTTTAAATTCCTGTTAACTTCAAAAACTAATGGCAAACCGAAATGTGGAGGACGACAAGCATAAGACGAGCCCTGCCTTAAGGAAGGGGCTGGCAAGCCTTTCGTCCCTAGGAGCGGTAACTAGAATGCGCTTTAACAGAATGAGTGTGCAATAAAACTTTCTATGCAAAGGGATTGAATAATGCTATAATGCAAATGTTTTATAACAGCATGAGCATATTGAAATATTATTATTAAAGAGGTGTGGGAATAAGTTGTCTCAATACAAAACACCGCTGTTCAGCGGTTTGCTTGCACACGCAAAAAAGGACCCGGTACAGTTTCATATACCCGGCCACAAAAAAGGTGCCGGGATTGATCCGGAATTCAGGGAATATATAGGTGATAATGCACTCGCTATTGACCTTATCAACATTGGTCCTCTTGATGATCTTCATCAGCCCAAAGGCATTATAAAAGAAGCACAGGATCTTGCAGCAGAGGCCTTTGGGGCAGATAAAACATTTTTCTCTGTACAAGGAACAAGCGGAGCCATCATGACCATGGTTATGGCTGTCTGCGGGCCAGGAGATAAAATCATTGTTCCTAGGAATGTTCATAAATCCGTCATGTCTGCAATTGTGTTTTCAGGGGCAACCCCTATTTTTATACATCCTGAAATTGATGAAAAATTGGGCATATCTCACGGAATAACAACTGAATCAGTCTCGAAAGCCCTGGAACTTCATCCGGATGCAAAAGGGGTATTAGTGATTAATCCTACCTATTTCGGTATTTCTGCCGATTTAAAAAAAATTGTTGAAATAGCCCATTCATACAATGTACCTGTCCTTGTGGATGAAGCCCATGGTGTGCATATTCACTTCCATGACGAGCTTCCATTATCCGCCATGCAGGCCGGAGCTGATTTAGCAGCAACATCAGTCCACAAACTGGGCGGATCCATGACACAAAGTTCAATCTTAAATATGAAAGGGAACCTTATTTCTGCCAAAAGGGTACAATCCATTTTAAGCATGCTGACAACAACTTCCACTTCTTATTTATTGCTTGCCTCCTTGGATGTTGCCAGAAAACGTCTTGCCACTGAAGGAAAAGAACTTATTCAAAAGACTATTGATTTGGCCCAGTCCATCCGCAGTCGCATCAATGCAATTGACCGGCTATATTGTGTCGGTGAAGAAATACTGGAAACACAAGCGGCGCATGACTACGATCCGACCAAATTGATTATTTCTGTTAAAGAACTTGGCATGAATGGTTTCGATGTTGAAAATTGGCTTAGGGAGCATCATAATATCGAAGTAGAAATGTCTGATTTATATAATATCCTTTGCATCATTACCCCCGGTGACACTGAAAGAGAAGCTGATATCTTAGTTTCCGCTCTTGCCGAACTCGCTAATGAGCGTAAAGGAAATACTGAAAAGCTTGAAACTCAAGTGCTGCTGCCTGATATTCCCGTTTTATCACTTACACCCCGTGACGCATTTTATGCCGATACAGAACTGGTTCCATTTGACAAGTCAGAAGGTAGAATTATCGCTGAATTCATTATGGTTTATCCACCCGGAATACCTATATTTATTCCAGGGGAAATCATTACTAAGGAAAACCTTCGTTATATTAAAACGAATATGGAAGCGGGACTTCCAGTTCAAGGGCCGGAAGATTATGACTTCAAATATCTTCGCGTTATTGAGGAGCACCGGGCCATCAGATAATGCAAAAGAGCCTTCCTCTTTAGGAAAGGCTCTTTTTATTATTAACGATTATTTTTTGTATTCTCTGTTTTATCTCCGTCACAGCAATTGCATTTTTTTGAATATAGTACTGTTACTTTTTCATCCTCAAAGTGATCAATAGTTGAATTGCAAGCCTGGCATACGATTGTACCCATCTTTTCATTCTCCTTTTCAATGAGTTTTAGTATTATTTGAAAGCGCTTTATCTATAAATCAATAATAATATAACATTATTAAATTATCAAGCCCAATTGTATAACATAATTATTTTTTTATTGGTATTTAAGCTTATAAGATTTATAAACCTTTATCAATAGTATGACATAATAAAAAAACAGACCAATTCGGCCTGTTTTTTTGTTTAATCGTATTGTTCTTCGAAACGCGCACCAGGGATCGCTTCTATGAAAAACTCGCTTAAATCAGCCGCCTGTTCATATAAATCAAGCTTAAATGCCTTTTGCAAGTATTCGATGTCTTCGAGATCTTTAGGGTCGAGGAGAGTGGAGCGGCCGGTCTGCATACAAATAACCAGAGGCTTAGAAAAGAAGAGGTTTGTATAAACAATTCCAAAATCATAACGTGTTGACTCGGTCGTAAATCCAACAAAACGGACATTCACGTTTTCATGCTCATCATAGAGCTTCTCAAAATAATCCATAAAATACCTCCTTTTTGAATAAATATTTAGAATATTATTATAATTCACTTTAGGCGCTTTGACAAGTAATTTATATTTACCTTCTATTTTAAGTTGTCATAAGATTTTATCTAATGCTAGAATGAAGGAAGATGTTCATTACCATAATTATGGGGATAATGGGGGGAAAGATGTTGGCAGCTAATTCTTTTATCAAGCTGGTTCCTTCATCAGCTAAGGATAATATTTCAACTGAAGAGCTTAAAGAACTTTTCTTATATTATAAGGATATTACAGGTAAAACAGGCAGCCAGATTAAATGGGAATATAATGATGCCGCTTTTCCTTATGAGATTAAAGAAAAGCCTGAAGCAAAAGGAACCTGGTTTTACCTATTTTCAGACCATGACCGATATAACGCCATATTGCTTGGCATTGATAAAGAAAATGTTATTGAGGAAGACGGTTCTGAACGGGAGCAGGTCTACATACAGGTTACATTGCCGGAAACTGCAACATTTGGAGATAAAGGTAAAGCAAATGAATTTTGCAAATTTCTCGCTAAAAAGCTGCAAGGTGAACTGCATCTCTTCAATGGAAGAATCATGTACTATTATAAAAGAAAATAATTGATTATAAAAAAACGTTGAGAACAGCAGCTGCTGTTCTCATTCTATTTCCTGGCTGATCTGAGCAGGATCAACTGGGCTAAATCCTTTATTCCGCAGCCCTTTCACGATATCCTCTAATGCTTCTTTTGTCCATTGCCTATCATGCATCAGTAAGTTTGCACCATTCACTAAAAAGGGTGAATTAATCATTATATCTGCTAAAGCATCTTTTGATTGATATTCCTTTTCCCAGTCATATCCGTATGTCCAATTCATGAGAAGCATGTTTTCATCCTTAGCAACCTTTCTGCTGTAGTCTGAAATGGATCCAAATGGTGCCCTGAAGAATTTTGGCCTCTCTCCGATAATCTCTTCTACTCGATCATTAAGACTAACAATCTCATCATATTGCTGTTCCTCGGATAAAGTTTTTAAGTTGGGGTGGCTGTATGTGTGATTACCGATAGCAAAACCAAGTTCGTGAATAGCTTTCAAAACTTCTGCTTCTTCCGGAGTATCAATAAAGTGTCCATTAACAAAAAAGATAGCTGGTGCTGAAAGTTTTTTTAAGATCCTGGCCATCTCCAATGCATTTTTATCAGGAGCATCGTCAATGGTCAGTAATACAACCTTTGAGTTTGCATGATTCATTGGTTCTATTGTCCAATTACTTGCATTTATCTTGTATTGCGGCTCTGATAAGGATACAGCTTCTTCTTTCGGTTCTTTTTTGGCATCTTCTTTGTTCTTCTGCAAATTGGATTCATGAACTTTGGAATGATCATCCGAATTATTTTCTTCTTGCTTATACTCTTCTTTTTCCAATTCTGATGGCTGACTTTCAACCGCATTAAGATCCGTACATGAAGCCAGAATCATTAGAAAAAAAACGCCTATGATAAGTCCCTTTATTTTCATATTGACCTCCTAGAGTGCTTATTCCTTTAAACTCACACCAATTAGTGTTAGTATGTAAAATGGCCTTTTAAAGGAGTTGTTCCCCTTTTTGATACCTTACTATTACCTACTGATTTTACCCGAAATAGATACGTTTTGAACATTTAAAAGTAAAATTTAGAATTAAGTGTGGATCTATACATCCTTTCGATTTTCGAAATGCGATCTTTTTCGGGAAGCTGCTCTCCCCTGCTGAGCTTCAATATGCTTTAAAAATCAAGCTATAACTGTCAGGAATGCGGAATGCTTATTTTCCTGCATTTTTAGGATTAGGAGTATTACGGAATTATTCTATCTACGTTCATTTTATTAAGATTTGGAGGGATTTGATGAAGAAACTGACACCCGTATTTACGGTTTCAGTCATATTCACAGCAATTTTTATTTTATGGGGACTTGTCCCGAAGACCATACTGCCAAAGGGCAATCTTGATTCTGTTACAGCATCTGTTCAAGGATTCATATTAGAGAAGTTCGGCTGGTTTTACCTTTTATCAGCTTCTATCTTTTTAATTTTTTCTATCTTATTAGCATTCAGCAAATACGGGAATATTCGTCTGGGCAAGGATGCAGATAGGCCCGAATATAGCTATTTATCATGGTTTGCCATGCTCTTCAGTGCCGGGATGGGAATAGGCCTGGTTTTTTGGGGAGTGTCGGAACCTATGTATCACTTTTATGCCCCTCCTTTTCTCGAAGGACAGACACCAGAAGCAGCTAGGGCAGCCATGAGGTACTCCTTTTTCCATTGGGGTCTTCATCCATGGGCTATTTATACTGTCATTGGGCTTGCACTGGCGTATTTCCAGTTCAGAAAAGGAGCACCGGGAGTTATCAGCTCCATTTTGAGGCCAATTTTAGGGAGCAAAGTGGATGGGCCGCTGGGCGTATTAATTGATTTTATTGCCGTCTTTGCTACTGTTTTCGGAGTTGCAACATCATTAGGTCTGGGTGCCATTCAGATTTCCGGAGGACTTTCTGGAATATTCGACGGCATCGGTAATAATTTCACCACTCAATTAATTATTATTATCGTTGTAACGGTCTTGTTTATGCTTTCAGCCCAAACCGGATTAAACAAGGGAATAAAGTATTTAAGTAATTTAAATATTATCTTAGCAATATCTTTATTATTATTTCTTCTGTTTGTAGGTCCGTCTAACTTTATTATGGACCTGTTCACAACGACTATTGGCTCTTATCTTCAAAATCTTCCATCCATGAGCTTCAGGCTCAGCCCTTTTGATCAGGAGCTGACATGGTTTCAGGATTGGACCATTTTTTATTGGGCATGGTGGATTGCCTGGGCGCCATTTGTCGGTACGTTCATAGCCAGGATATCCCGTGGAAGGACAATAAGAGAATTTGTCATTGGTGTGCTTGCTGTTCCAACCCTATTTGGAGCCCTTTGGTTTTCTGTTTTTGGAGGAACAGGTATATACCTTGAATTCTTCGAGGCTAAGCCTATCATGGAAACAATCGAGCAGCAGGGAATGGAAGTAGCACTGTTTACCGTGTTTGATAACTTCCCTTTCAGCACTGTTCTTAGCTCAATGGCTATTTTCTTAATCAGTACATTCTTTATTACTTCTGCAGACTCAGCTACCTTTGTTCTTGGTATGCAGACGACTAACGGCAGCCTAAACCCTCCCAATAAAGTGAAATTTGTCTGGGGCATTATTCAATCAGCATCTGCAGCCATCCTTTTATGGACCGGTGGTCTTGAAGCTCTCCAAAGAGCTTCCATTATAGCTGCACTCCCTTTTACCATCATTATGCTTCTAATTGTGGTATCGCTGGCTAAATCGTTTAAAGAAGAAGTCATCCAGAAAAAAAATAGCTGATAATAATAAAAAATCGGCACCTGCAAAAGGTGCCGATTTTTTTATCCTTACTCGTATCTTTACCAATGAGACAAGTAGGACATTGCAAGATGGAAAGATGCATACAAGCTTAAGCTCATAACAGTTACCATAAATGTTTTTTTTGCAGACTTAATTACCCAATTTCCAATGTTTATTGCCAAATAGAAAAAAACAAAAAACATAATGACTTTATATATGAGCTGGTCATATTTTGACAGCCATTCAATAAAAGTATATCCGCTCCATATTAACATCTGCAGCAAAAGAGCTGTATAAATCTTCATGCACTCCACCACCAAACTTTTTAATCCTTACCCGCTTTTTTAATTGAAGAAACACTTGTGTATGTAATATATGTTGAAAAGGATATTCTTATTTTTCATTTCTGTAACATTTGAATGACAAGCCAAAATTTTCTTTTACTATATGATAAAATACTCATAAATATTAAGTTCTTATTATGAATTGCTCATCAACTGTTAGAAGACTGGAAAATTACCGAGACTTCTATACTGATTCAGATAAAACGATCTTATCTCATACTTTGGAATTTATAATAAAGTGAGGGCAAAATGATGAAAGGTTTGCCGCTGATCATAATTACTGCACTCTTGTTTATGACCTCTTCATGCAATCATAAGGAAGTAAAAAAAGAGCTGAAGATAGACGATAGTGTTAAACAGCTCATTTTTTTCACGGATAATAAACAATATGAACAGGAAATATCCTATTATGATGCCATCATCGAATTAAAGAGAAGCTATCCGGATCTGATCAAGAATATGAAAATCATAACAGCTTCTGAATCCAGCCATATTAGCAATTATAATGTAGAAAACTGCCCTGCCATGCTGCTGGTATATCAAGATAAAGTGATTGTTGAAATTAAAGGCACTGTACCTAAAGAGAAGATCATTCATCCGCTTGCCGATGCAATGGATGAAAAGGACTAAAAGTAGTCATCATATACAAAAAAATCCTTCCCGCCAGGGAAGGATTTTTAAATTATTTTACAATGTGAATTGGGCTTCCAATAGCAACTTCTGCTGCTTCCATTGTGATTTCACCCAATGTCGGATGAGCATGAATAGTCATGGCAAGATCTTCTGCAGTCATGCCTGCTTCAATAGCCAATCCAAGCTCAGCAATCATATCAGATGCACTTGCGCCAGCGATTTGCGCACCGATTACAAGACCATCCTCTTTACGTGTCACTAGCTTTAAAAAGCCGTCAGTTGAATCAAGTGCAAGGGCACGGCCATTAGCTGCGAATGGGAACTTCGCTGCCGCTACTTCGATTCCTTCTTCTTTAGCCTGCTGCTCAGTATATCCTACAGAAGCCAATTCAGGCTCAGAGAATACCACAGCTGGGATTGCTAAGTAATCTATTTCTGCGTTATGGCCTGCAATTGCTTCTGCAGCAATCTTACCTTCGTAAGAAGCTTTATGAGCCAATTGTGGACCTGCAACAATATCACCAATAGCATAAATATTGCTTACATTCGTACGGCATTGTTTATCGATTTCAATAACACCGCGTTCAGTCATCTTAATGCCGGCTTGTTCTAAGCCCAATTCGTCTGTATTTGGACGTCTTCCAACCATTACGAATACATAATCTGCGTCAAGAGATTTCTCTTCGCCTTTTTCTTCAAACTTAACGGTAACTCCAGTTTCATTCTCTTCAACACCTTTAGCAAGTGCCTTCGTAATGAATTCAACGCCTTTTTTCTTTAAGTTCCGTTTAACAAGTGATGACATTTGCTTCTCAAAACCGACAAGGATATCATCTGCACCCTCAAGAACCGTTACTTGAGAACCAAAATTCGCATAAGCTCCGCCAAGTTCTATACCGATAACACCGCCGCCAATAACGACGATTTTCTCTGGAATCTCTTGAAGTGCCAGTGCACCTGTTGAATCAAGAACTCGTTTGGAGAATTTAAACGTTGGCAATTCAATTGGACGAGATCCTGTAGCAATGATCGCATTTTTAAAAGTATAAGTTTGTGCGGAATTATCGTCCATTACACGAAGGGTATTCGCATCAACGAAGTAAGCTTCCCCGCGCACGATGTCAACTTTATTGCCTTTTAAAAGACCTTCTACTCCTCCAGTAAGCTTATTAACTACACCAGATTTAAATTCTTGTACTTTTGTAAAGTCAACTTTTACATTTTCAGCTGTAATACCCATTACATCTGAGTGCTTTGCATTTTCATAGCGGTGGCCTGCTGCGATTAAAGCCTTTGAAGGAATACATCCAACGTTTAAGCAAACTCCGCCCATATTAGCTTTTTCTACGATTGTTACTTTTTGTCCAAGCTGTGCTGCACGAATCGCTGCAACATATCCACCAGGACCCGCACCAATGACTATAGTATCTGTTTCGATTGGGAAATCTCCTACTACCATTTGTTATTACGCCTCCATTAACAATAGTTCTGGATCATTCAGTAAACGCTTGATGTGATTTAATGCATTTTGTGCAGTTGCTCCATCAATAATTCTGTGGTCAAAGCTTAGTGACAATGCCAATACTGGAGCAGCAACAATTTCTCCATCCTTCACTACTGGCTTTTCAGCAATACGGCCTATTCCAAGAATGGCAACCTCAGGATGATTGATAACCGGAGTAAACCATTGACCGCCGGCAGAACCGATATTTGTAATTGTGCATGAAGCACCCTTCATTTCATCTGGAGCAAGCTTGCCATCACGAGCTTTACCAGCTAGCTCATTGATTTCATTAGAAATGGCAAATGTCGACTTGCGGTCTGCATCCTTAACAACTGGCACAAGAAGACCTTTTTCAGTATCTGCTGCAATACCGATGTTGTAGTAATGCTTATGGATGATTTCACCTGCTGCATCATCAATTGAAGTGTTTAGTGCCGGGAATTCACGCAATGCACTTGTTAATGCCTTTACCACATAAGGAAGGAATGTAAGCTTAATTCCTTTATTAGCTGCAACTTCTTTAAACTTCTTGCGGTGTGCAACAAGTTTCGTAACATCAATTTCATCCATTAATGTTACGTGTGGAGCTGTATGCTTAGAGTTTACCATAGCTTTTGCAATTGCTTTACGGATTCCGCTCATTTTCTCGCGAGTTTCTGGATATTGTCCAGCAGGAATCGCCTGTGCAGCTGCAGGTGCAGTTTCTTTTGCTTCAGCCTTTGGTGCGTCTTCTTTAGCAGTGGCTTCAGCACCTTTTGCTCCGCCATTCAGGAATGCATCAATATCATCTTTCTGGATGCGTCCATTTTTGCCGCTTCCAGCTACCTGACGAATATCTACACCTTTGTCGCGAGCGTATTTTCTAACAGACGGCATAGCAATAATACGGCGATTAGGATCTACTTCAGCCTCAGAAATAACTACTCCTTCTTTTGGTGCATCTTGAGCAGGAGCTTCTTCCTTCTTTACATCCTGGCCAGCTTCAGCAGTTGCCTGAACTTGCGCTTCTGTTTTTTCTTCTTTAGGAGCCTCATCTTCATGGTCTCCCTTGAATTTAAGATCTTCATATCCAGGAGCATCAAAAGTAATCAATACTTGACCTACAGTTGCGACCGTACCTTCTTCAACAAGGATTTCTTCAACTTTACCTTTAACTGGGGAAGGAATCTCTACAACCGCTTTATCGTTTTGAACTTCACAAAGCACGTCATCTTCTTGTACTTCGTCACCTGGCTTTACAAACCACTTGACGATTTCACCTTCATGGATACCTTCACCGATATCAGGCAATCTAAATTGGAATGCCAATGGAATTCACCCTCCTATTATTTCGATCGTTCATTATAAAACACGTCAGGGGGATATTTTCCCCCTTGTTTTATCAGTTATATGCGATTAAAATTCAAGAACTTTTTTAGCTGTTTCGATTACATCTTTATAGTTTGGAAGCCAAACAGTTTCAGCTTGAGGGAAAGCAAAAACAGTATCTGGAGCAGCTACTCGCAGAACTGGTGCTTCCAGGCTGAGAATAGCACGATCATTGATTTCTGCAACGACATTTGCTGCAATACCAGCCTGCTTTTGTGCCTCTTGAACAACAATTGCTCTTCCTGTCTTTTCAACAGAAGCAATGATTGTTTCAATATCAAGAGGAGCAACTGTGCGCAAATCGATAACTTCTGCAGATTTCCCTTCTTTTTCAAGCTCTTCAGCAGCTTTTAGAGATTCATGAACCATTGCCCCGTAAGTCACAATAGTCAGGTCAGAACCTTCACGTTTAACTTCTGCTTTACCAAGAGGAATTGTATATTCTTCTTCAGGCACTTCCTGACGGAAAGAACGGTACAATTTCATATGCTCAAGGAAGATAACAGGATCGTTATCGCGAATTGCAGAGATAAGCAGTCCTTTAGCATCATAAGGAGTTGACGGTATAACAACCTTTAGTCCAGGCTGTTGAGCCATTAAGCCTTCCAGGCTGTCAGCATGCATTTCAGGAGTATGTACCCCTCCCCCGAATGGTGAACGGATTGTAACCGGTGAATTATATCTTCCGCCGGAACGGTAACGCATGCGTGCCAGCTGGCCGGAAATTGAATCCATTACTTCATAAACGAATCCAAAGAATTGGATTTCAGGCACCGGACGGTAGCCTTGTAAACCAAGACCGACTGCCAGACCGCCGATTCCGGATTCAGCTAGAGGTGTATCAAATACACGCTCTTCGCCGAATTCCTTTTGAAGGCCTTCGGTAGCACGGAAAACGCCGCCGTTTACGCCCACATCTTCACCGAATACCAATACATTCGGATCGTTGCGCAATTCTGTGCGAAGAGCATCAGTAATTGCCTGAATCATTGTCATTTGCGCCATGGCTTACTTCGACTCCTTTTCTTTGTATATTTCATACTGTTCTTTTAGGTTATAAGGCATTTCTTCATACATAATGTTCATAAGGTCAGTAACCTTTTGTTTAGGTGTATCATCAGCCTTTTTAATAGCTTCTTTAATATCTTCTTTTGCTTGTTCAATTACTTCGTTTTCCATGTCTTCATTCCAGATGCCCTTATCCTCAAGGAATTTGCGGAAACGAACAAGCGGATCTTTCTTTTCCCATTTATTATCCAGGTCAGAAGTACGGTAACGCGTTGGATCGTCACCGGCCATTGTGTGTGGTCCGTAACGGTAAGTTAAAGTTTCGATTAGTGTAGGACCTTCACCATTCAATGCACGTTCACGCGCTTCGCGAACAGCTGCATAGACAGCAAGCGGATCCATACCATCAACCTGAATTCCAGGAATTCCGGCTGCCACTGCTTTTTGTGCAATTGTTTTTGCTGCTGATTGTTTTTCTACTGGAGTAGAGATTGCAAAGCGGTTATTCTGAACAATAAAGATAGCAGGTGCTTTGAATGCTCCTGCAAAGTTGATGCCTTCATAGAAGTCACCTTGTGAAGCACCGCCGTCGCCAGTATAAGTGATGGCAACTGTCTTTTCGCCGCGCTTCTTCATTCCCAGGGCAACCCCTGCAGTCTGAATATATTGAGCTCCAATGATAATCTGAGGTGAAATGACATTTACACCTTCAGGGATGTTTCCGCCTTCAAAGTGTCCGCGGGACCATAGGAAAGCCTGGTATAACGGAAGGCCGTGCCAAATGATTTGAGGAACATCACGATATCCTGGAAGAATGAAGTCTTCTTTCTCCAATGCAAAATGAGATGCTAGCTGAGAAGCTTCCTGTCCGGCAGTAGGAGCATAGAAGCCCAGGCGGCCTTGTCTGTTAAGTGAAATGGAGCGCTGATCAAGAATACGAGTATAAACCATACGGCGCATTAATTCCTGAAGCTGCTCGTCGCTTAAGTCAGGCATTGCTGATTCATTAACAACCTTGCCATCTTCGTTTAAAATTTGTAGAGTTTGGAACTGTTCTTCAACTGTTTCGAGCTGTTTTTTAGCATCGAATTGTGCCTTCTTTGTTTTAGAAGCCATATCAGTCACCCTTTCCTTTCATAAAAAGACGTTAATAGAGTTTTATACACAAAATTTAGGTTACCCAAAACGAAGCCATATTAGATACTCTTTCAAAGGCAAAAAGTTTTCTCTTTCGGCATGTTTTATTAAGCATCTCTAAAAAGCAGAACATTCGTTTCTGCCATATGCATACTTTTAAATAGTGTTCCACAGATCACTTCTAAAAAAACGTCTTTCGGTTCATCTTTAACTATCATATTCTGTATCAATTTATTTTGCAACATAATTGATACAGAATTAATTACGAGATTTAGTTTAATACACCTTCAAGACCTTAGTCAATTACCTTGCTTTTTGTTTTTCACAGTTTCCATACTTTTTATATTTTTTATTGATAACCAAAACTGTATTATCGGATGAACCTCATCTGTACTATAAAAAACTATTATATTCCGATGTGTTATAGTAAAGAGAAGCCTCCCGTCATTATTTTAATATAAAAAGCACCGCCCTCAAAAAGAAAGCGGATTCATCCCGAGCCGTGTTTTCTCCCATTCAATTGCTTTTAGGATAGCAAAAAGCAAAAAAAATGCCGGGCATAAATATGCCGGCATAAAAATTATTCTTCTGTTTTTATTTCAAGTCCTGCTTCTTTATAGAAATTAAGTTTGGCTTCGTTATACTCTTTTGTTTTTTCATTGAACTGCTTATTTGAAGCCAGTATCTTTTCATACATATCATTTATTTTGCTCACTTGGCCTTCCAGCTGTTCTAGAGTAAGATCCTCCTTTTTAAACATGGCATATAATTCTTTATCTAATTGAGTCGCTTTAGAATAATCCTTGTAAAGAGTGTCATGGATTTTATACCTGTCCATCATGATCTCATACAGCTCTTTAGCTTTATCTTTCAATTTTTTATCCTCTATCTCCTCTATGGTCGGAGATAATGTCTCAAATTCTTTTTTCGACGCCTGGATGCTTTCCTGCTCTTTCTCCATATGAGTAACCCGCTGCTCCACAATGGAGGAAGCCTCATCAGACAGCTTTTTAATTTCCTTGAAATCCTTCATCCCCAGGTTGATAATTTTATCGTATAATTCCTTTTCTCTTTTTTCCAGCTTAACGAGCGGTTCCTGCTGCTTTTCAAAATCCTTTTCTTTAGCTACTACATTCTCCAGCACATCATATATTTTTTCCTCGGGATCCGGGCTGTTCATACAGCCTGTGAGGATGAAAGCCCCTATGATAAAAACAAGCAGCAGTCTGCTTTTGTTCAAAATCGACACCTTGAAACCCCCTTACTTATAACATTTTTAACTATAAAGGTACCTGCCCGGTTTGACAATAGCCCTTTGGTTCGAAACTCTTCGCATCATTACAGAGCTTGTCCTTATTACAAGTATAATTTAAATCTATTCACTTCATTTTTCCTTTATGACTTGGGTAATGGCCTACACCAAACATCCCTTGAAACATAGGCTATATTAATCGTCCTAAGCGGCAAGGCAAAAAAAATGGACGATAATCTTACTTTAGGGAGGTTATCCTACATGTTCGGATATGGCGGATACGGTTATGGATGCGGTTATCCAGCAGCAGGGGCCGGCTGCGGCAGAGGTTTTGCGTTAATTGTAGTATTATTCATTCTCTTAATTATAGTTGGCTGCGCTTGCTGGAAGTTTTAATTACTTGAGAAGGTGCCAAAGGCACCTTCTCTTATTAACTTTTTTGCCCCGCTCTGATAGACTGAATATAATTAAATAGACAAAGGGCTTTTTTGGCTATGGCATTTGATCTTCTAGCCAATAATTTTGCCATTTTTCTTTATTACTTAGCGGGAGTGAGAATCATGCTGAGCATGAAAGATATTATTCGCGATGGCCACCCAACTTTAAGGAAAATTGCCGCGGAAGTGGACATGCCTCCATCTGCAGAAGAAGTACAAATTTTAAATGAAATGATGGAATATGTAAAAAACAGCCAGGATCCAGAGCTTTCTGTAAAATATGGCTTAAGGGCAGGCATTGGTTTAGCTGCTCCTCAAATTAATATTTCCAGGCGGATGATCGCTGTTCATGTAACCTATAACCAGGAGTTATTCAGTTATGCTCTCTTCAACCCTAAGATCATCAGCCATTCCGTGCAGCTTTCTTATCTGGCTGCAGGAGAAGGCTGTTTATCTGTTGATGAATCCATACCCGGTTTTGTGCCCAGATATGCAAAAGTAACTGTAAAAGGTACCGATCTGCAGGGCAATGAAGTAAAACTCAAGCTCAAAGGGCTGCCAGCCATCGTATTTCAGCACGAAATTGATCATCTGAACGGAATCATGTTTTACGATCACATCAATAAACAAAATCCTTTTCAGCCAATTGAAAATGCAATTGCTATAGAACGGTAGCTTGCTGCTGCATAGCAAAACATAACAAAAGGAAAGGAAAGCCTCCAGCTAATTAATCGGATGCTTTCCTTCACTTCCTATATTAATTGAAGTTCCTTTAGTCCCTTCCAAATTCCTTCATCGTCAACACCGGAGGTTACATGGTCTGCTGCCTTCTTAACCACTTCTTCTGCATTGCCCATTGCTACTCCGTTTCCTACAGCGTTCAGCATCTCTATATCATTTAGTCCATCTCCAAACGCGTATACATCCTTCAAATCAAACCCAAGTCTTTTTATCATTTGTTTTATCCCCTCAGCTTTAGACCCGCCTGCAGGCAAAACATCAACAGAGTATGGATGCCATCTGATAAAGCCAAAATCAGGATATATAGAAGAAGAAATATACTTTTCCTCATCCTTTTCCTCGCAGAACAGCAGCGATTGATATAATTCCCTGCCACTGTAAAACTCACGATCTTCTTCAGGATGCGGAAACTTTAAACTGCTCATGCTTTTCTCAATAAATGCATGGTGGTGTACGGAAGATTTCATCGTTTTCTCATTCATAAACACCAATGGATGCCCATTTGACTGTGCATGAAGATATAGCTTTTCAATCTCAGATGATTTAAGAGGATTACGATAAATGGGTTCGTTTTCGAATACTACATATTGGCCATTAAAGCTGACAAATGAATCAATTTCGAGTTCGCTGCGAAGACTTTCAAACATGAAAGGCGCCCTGCCGGTGGCAATTGCAACGAAAGTTCCGTTCTCTTTCAGCTTGCCGATTGCCTCTTTCGTACTATCCGGCAAGTTTTTATCGTGATCCAATAAGGTCCCATCTATATCAAAGAAAACAATCTTTTTCATTTTAAAATTAACTTCCTTTCAAGCGTTATTTTGCTGACTGCTATGACATGATTTATCGTAATAAAACACTAAACCCATAAAGTTAAAAAGTCAATTTCCTTTCTATTAACAGACGGTATTTCCATTTTTACCCACGAGAGATTTAACTATTTTACCATATAATATAAATAAGAAAAGCAGATGCGCCTGCCCTGCCCCCGACAACGAGGCAGGCTGCTTGCGCTAGATAGTTATTAAAAGAGACCTCATTATTTACAAAAATCTGTTTAAAACGTCCTTGCTGCCTTTACTTTGGACAAGGATCGTTTAAAATAGAAAGTAAGGAGTTGATCCACTATGTTAAAGAAGCTGAGAAAGAAGCTTTTAAAACAGTGGAATGAAATGCTTCGAAAAAAATCAATTGCCTGACAAATTTGAGCCCTTCAAACTTGCGAAGGGCTCCTTCCTTATTGTAAATTGGTTATCAGTATACTTTTTTACATAGATTCGGGAGCATATTAGCACTGAGAAGAAATTTATTATTAAGATCCGGCAGGAAAAAACATGTAATACATGTTATTATTTTATATATTAGATAAAAGTTTTTTATCGGATTAAGGAGAGATAGAAATGATTTTCAAGGTATATTATCAGGATTCTAAGACAGAGGTACCGGTTAGAGAAAAAACAAAAACCATTTTTGTGGAAGGCGATTCTGAAAGAGACGTACGCAAAAAGCTGGCTGACCGCAACTATAATATTGAATTTGTAACTTCTGTCCAAGGAGAATTCCTGGAATATGAAAAACAAAATGAAGACTTTAAAGTATTGGAGATTGAGTAATTTATGAAATTTGTTAAAAATGATCAAACAGCCGTTTTTGCCCTGGGCGGACTGGGTGAAATTGGAAAAAATACTTACGCTGTGCAATTCCAGGATGAAATTATCCTGATTGATGCTGGAATTAAATTCCCTGAGGACGAGCTTCTTGGAATCGATTATGTTATTCCTGATTACACTTACTTAGTGAAAAACGAAGATAAGATTAAGGGATTATTTATCACTCATGGGCATGAAGACCATATCGGCGGAATTCCATATCTCCTAAGAGAAGTTAACATCCCGGTCTACGGCGGAAAGCTGGCCCTTGGCCTTCTGAGAAATAAACTTGAAGAACACGGACTATTGAGACAAACCACTCTTCATGAAATTAAGGAAGACGATATCATTAAGTTCAGGAAAACTTCCGTGACTTTTTTCCGGACGACTCACAGTATCCCTGATTCATATGGCATTGTTGTTAAAACGCCGCCTGGACAGGTTGTTCACACTGGGGACTTCAAATTCGACTTCACTCCTGTGGGAGAGCCGGCCAACCTGACAAAAATGGCTGAGATTGGAAAGGAAGGCGTCCTTTGCCTGCTTTCTGACAGCACAAACAGTGAAATACCTGAATTCACCATGTCTGAACGCCGAGTTGGCGATAGTATTCATGATATCTTCCGCAAAGTTGAAGGACGGGTTATCTTTGCCACTTTCGCTTCTAATATTCACCGTCTTCAGCAGGTGACTGAAGCGGCTGTCGCGAATGGCAGAAAAATTGCTGTTTTTGGAAGAAGCATGGAAGCAGCTATAAATATCGGACAGGAATTGGGTTATATTCAGGCACCAAAGGACACCTTTATTGATGCGCATCAAATTAATAGACTTCCAGCCAACCAGGTGACGATCCTATGTACAGGAAGCCAGGGAGAGCCAATGGCAGCCCTATCAAGAATTGCTAACGGAACGCATCGCCAGATCCAAATCATTCCTGGCGACACTGTTGTATTCTCTTCCTCTCCCATTCCCGGGAACACAATTAGTGTCAGCAGAACTATTGACAGACTTTCCCGTGCAGGTGCAGAAGTCATTTATGGAAAATTAAGCGATATTCATACATCCGGTCATGGCGGCCAGGAAGAACAAAAGCTAATGCTTCGTTTAATTAAGCCGAAATTCTTCATGCCGATTCATGGTGAATACAGAATGCAGAAAATGCATGCCAAATTAGCTGTGGATTGTGGAGTGGATGAAGAGAATTGCTTCATCATGGATAATGGTGAAGTCCTTGCCCTCAGCGATGATTCTGCTCAAGTTGCAGGTAAAATACCGTCTGGTTCTGTTTATATTGATGGAAGCGGAATCGGTGATATCGGAAATATCGTTTTACGTGACCGCCGCATTCTTTCTGAAGAAGGTTTAGTGGTTGTCGTAGTGAGCATCAATATGAAGGATTTCAAAATTGCCGCTGGCCCTGACTTAATATCCCGCGGATTCGTCTACATGAGGGAATCCGGAGATTTAATCAATGATGCACAGGCACTTATTACAAAACACTTAAGCAAGGTTATGGAACGCAGAACAACTCAATGGTCAGAAATTAAGAATGAAATCACTGACACACTTGCACCCTTCCTTTATGAAAAAACAAAGCGCCGTCCAATGATTTTACCGATTATTATGGAAGTTTAAAAGCCTTAATGGACGCGAGTAGATCTATTATATTTTGTATAAAAAAGGCTGAATCTCTCACTTGAGAGATTCAGCCTTTTTCAAATTAAGACATCACTTTCTTTTCAAAACGGTTGATGTCTACGTCTGCTCCAATAACAATAAGGATGTCGTCAAATTGTATTTTTTCATTTGCCTGCGGAGATACGATAATTTCATTTTTTCTTTTTATTGCAACAATGTTGATTCCATACTTTGCACGGATATCAAGATCAATAATGCTATGGCCAGCAAGTTTTTCATTAGCTACAATTTCTACTATGCTATGCTCATCCGATAGTTCCAGATAATCCAGAACGTTATTAGAAACGATACTATGTGCAATTCTTCTGCCCATATCCCTTTCAGGATGAACAACATGATCTGCCCCTATTTTCCTCAATACCTTTGCATGATAATCATTTTGAGCTTTAACGGTAATCTTTTTAACCCCTACCTCTTTTAAAATTAATGTGGTCAGGATGGAGGCCTGAATATTATCGCCAATTGCCACGATAACATGGTCAAAATTGCGTATTCCCAAACTCTTGATAACGGATTCATCCGTGGTATCGCCAACCACTGCGTGTGAAGCGATTCTAGCAAATTCGTTCACCCGGTCTTCATTTACATCAATTGCCATTACTTCCATGCCTTCTTCAGCCAGAGCATGGCAGATGCTTCCTCCAAAACGTCCAAGTCCGATAACAGCAAATTCTTTCTTCATCCTATCTTCCCCCAGCATAGTTAGCAATATAGACAATAATACCATATTAGCACAGACAGAAGTATAGCTATTAGATTTTCCTTCCTGACAAAATAAAACCTCCGAGCGGAGGTTTTATTTTGTTCATTCACATTGCATCAAGCATATTGAATTGTGCTTTTACCAAATGATAATATTCACCTTTTGCATTCATTAATTCTTCATGATTTCCTTGTTCTAAAACATTTCCATGATCCAGCACAAAGATTTGATCGGATTCACGGATTGTGGATAGCCTATGGGCAATAATAATGGCCGTTCTGCCCTTTAAAAGTGTTTTTAAAGCCTGCTGGATTTTGACCTCTGTCTCAGTGTCAATACTGGCAGTAGCTTCATCAAGTATAAGAATACGGGGGTCTGCAAGCAAAGCACGGGCAAAGGAGAGGAGTTGCCTCTCACCCACCGATAATATATTTCCTCTTTCCTCCACTTCGGTCTCGTATCCCTTGGTAAGTTTTGCAATAAATCCATGTGCACCGACAGCTTTGGCTGCTTCCACTACTTCTTCATCAGTTGCATCAGGTCTGCCAAAACGGATGTTATCATAGATTGTTCCAGAAAATATGAAAGTGTCCTGCAGCACCACACTGATTTGCTTGCGCAAACTTGATAGGGATACATCCTTAAGGTCGCAGCCATCTATTTTTACAGTACCTCCTGAAGGATCATAAAAGCGGCTGATTAAATTGGCTATCGTCGTTTTACCCGATCCTGTATGCCCCACAAGAGCCGCGGTTTGCCCTGCTTTTATCTCAAGGCAAACCCCATTTAAGGCAGTTCTTTTTTCATCATAAGAAAATGTGACATTCTCAAATTCAATTTTCCCTTTTATCTCCTGCAAATGAAATGCATCGTTGCTTTCTGATACGATTGGTTTCTCATCAAGGAATTCAAAGATTCTTTCAGAGGAAGCCATTCCCATGAGAAGCTGGTTATAAACCATCCCAAGCCGAGAAATAGGCTCCCAGAACATTCCTAAATAAAAGGCGAAAGAAACAAATACACCGATCGAGATTGACCCGTCCTGAATCAGATGTGCCCCAAACCAAATCAGTACAGCTGTGCCCAGAGCATTGGTCAATTCAACCAGCGGCCTGAACATAGCATTTTTCTGAGATGCATTTCTCCAGCTTTCAAAGTTCTCAGTATTCACACCATCAAAGAATGCCATATTCTCTTTTTCCTGTGTAAAAGACTGGGTAATCCTTATCCCCTGAATGCTTTCATTTAAGTGAGAATTCAATTTGGATTGTTTTAACCGGACCGTTTGCCACGATCTGCGGATATTTCTGCGCAAACTTGTGGAGATAAAAAACATGATAGGCAAAATGACCATGATAGCCAAAGTCAGTTCTGGACTTAGAGTAAATAAAATAATAAAAATCCCTGCCAGCATAATCAGATCCATCAGCAGATTTATGACTCCATTGGTAAACAGCTCCTGAAGCGAATTTATGTCATTCATAATCCTTACAAGTATGGATCCTGCCGAACGCTGATCAAAAAAACGATGTGAAAGGGTCTGTACGTGTGTAAATAAATGTTTCCGAAGATCATAAATGACACTTTGGCCAAGTTTATTCATCCATTTAATC
The DNA here is from genome assembly GCF_004366035.1 of Cytobacillus oceanisediminis. Taxonomy (GTDB): domain Bacteria; phylum Bacillota; class Bacilli; order Bacillales; family Cytobacillaceae; genus Cytobacillus; species Cytobacillus oceanisediminis_C. Next base: position 83,461 of record NZ_SOEE01000004.1, on the reverse strand, counting down.
CTGTAATAGTTTGCAGCATATGAAATGGTGTAGAGTACTGCAATCACTAAAACCAGAATGGCAAGGAGCCCGCTGTCCTTTTCAATCAATGCTTTATCTAAGGTATACACACCTATTAAGATGGGAATTATAAGCCTGACTGCTGTATTTATTAATACCATTATAATAGATAGCGGAAGTAAATTTTTTCTGTATGGCTCCATATAACTGAATAAGCGCAGCATCTGCTTCCAGTTAAATGGCTTCTCAATAACTTCGTCTGAAGAGTATTGAAATCTATTTAACACATTGTCATTTTTAGTTTTACTTTTTTTCAAGGAGGCACCTCCTAGCCTGCATTTGATTGGAGAACCTTGTCGCGGTCCTGATATTGAATATCGTAAATCCGCTGATATGGGCCATTATTTCTAAGAAGCTTTTTATGTGTCCCCCGTTCTGCCACTCTCCCGTTCTCTAGTACAAGTATTTCATCAGCATGCTTCAGGGAAGAAATCCGGTGGGCAATGATAAAGGTAGTTCGATCAGCCATCACTTCTTTCAAAGCTTTTTGTATTCTGAATTCTGTTTCCATATCCACAGCACTTGTTGCATCATCCAATACTAAAATGCTCGGATCTGCACAGATGGCCCTTGCTATCGCAATCCTTTGCTTCTGTCCGCCTGAAAGCCCCATGCCCCTTTCGCCAAGAACGGTATCATATTTATCAGTAAGCTCCATGATAAATTCATGTGCCTGTGCACGTTTGGCAGCTTCAACGATTTCCTCCATAGTGGATTCAGGCTTTCCGAATGCAATATTTGCTTTAATCGAAGAAGAAAACAAAAAGGATTCCTGGAGAACAAAGCCAATGTTTCTTCTGAGAGATTGAAGAGAGTATTCCTGCACTTTTACCCCATCAATAATCACATGACCTTCAACTGGCTCATAAAATCTTGTCATAAGCTGTGTTAAGCTCGTTTTTCCTGATCCCGTCGAGCCTATTAACCCAATTACCTTTCCTGGCTCAGCGTGGAAAGAGATATTGGATAAAGCGTCATTATCATCCTTGGTATATTTCAGCGTAACATCGCGAAATTCCACCTCACCCAGCAAACGTTCTGCCTTAACACATGATTCTATATCCTCAATCTCATTATCTGCCTCAAGGATCTCAATGAGCCGCTCTCCGGAAGCTTTAGACTGAGAAAAGAGATTAACGATGAATCCAAGGTTCATAATAGGCCACATAATATACCAGACAAGGCTGTAAAAAGCGACAAGTTCCCCTGGCCTCAGACTGCCAGCCATAACAAGATAACCTCCGTAAGCCAGAAGCAATACAACACTTAAATTTCCTAAAAATTCCATTAAAGGAAAATACTTAGCCCAAATATCCGATGTAAAGAGATATTTATCTTTATAGTCACTGTTAGAGTCATTGAATTTATTAATCTCAAAATCTTCCCGTGATAATGACTTCACTGTATTAATTCCGCTTATATTCTCCTGAACTTTTGTATTCAGTCGGCCGAATGATTTACGGATGCTCCGGAATGCCGGATGCACAGCTTTATCAAATTTAAAGGTAACTACCGCAAGAAAAGGCAGCGTAATAAGGGTGACAATCGCCAGTGGGATTGAATAATAAAACATGACCGAAACACTGATAAAGATCAGTAAAACAAAACGAATGAGTTCAGAAAATCCGAATGAAAGAAAAAAACGGAACCCCTCAACATCAGCAGTAAGCCGAGACATTAAATCGCCTGTTTTTGCATTGTCATAATATCGAAACGGCAAGAACTGCAGCTTTTCATAAAGTACATTTCTAAGTTTATAGACCGATGTGATCCCAAACAAATCACCAGTGTACTGATGGATATAAGTCGCTGCCCCTTTTACACCCATTATGGCAATGAAGCCTAAAGCCAAATAGGGTATCCACCCATAATTTCCCCCAATGACAACCTCATCAATTGTCAGCTGAAGGATCATCGGATACACAACCGTAATCGCTGTCACAATAAACAGAAAGAATATGGACCAGAGAAAGTAATGTTTAAATGGCAAGTAATATTGCTTTAACTTTTTAAATGTTTCCATCTGCATGCCCCCTTTTAATTTGCGGAAAAATTAGAAAAGTTAGAACGTAATATTAAATATATCGAGTTTCGAAGTATTTTTCCACCCCTTTTTGTTTGATTTTTCCACTTTTTTTGAAGCCTATCTTTATAATGTGTCTATTCAAACTCCTAATCTTTATTAATGCCCTTCAAAATCGCTAAAAAGGCTTTCGATCTAAAAACCTGCATATCAGTAATTTGATTATTCACATCGAGGCCATTATATAGAGCTGTCCGCATGAGAGAAAGCTAACCGTTTGCATATAAAGTGCTGTTGCGATAAAATGATGACTTTAATCATACTGAAAGGAAGCGTTAGAATGGAAAATCTAAATTTATCGCAAATAAATTGGGAAGCCCTGCTGATAGATGCCGGACTTATTCTATTAAAGCTGGCAGCTATCTATTTTGCATTTTTAATCGTTAAGTCTGCGGGAAATAAAATCATACATAAAAGTTTTGAGGGAATCGGGAGGAAGGAAAGAATATCTCCGGGAAGATCGAAGACACTGCAAAGTCTTGCTAAAAACATTTTCTCTTACGTACTTATTTTTATTTTTGCTGTTACGATTCTTCAGATTTTCGGTATAAAAGCAACTGCCATTCTTGCCGGTGCCGGGGTAATCGGATTAGCGGTCGGCTTTGGAGCTCAAGGCCTTGTCAGCGATGTAGTAACAGGATTTTTTATATTGCTGGAAAGGCAAATTGATGTCGGGGATTATGTTACAACCGGAAGCTACTCAGGAATAGTGGAGCAAATCGGATTAAAAACTACACAAATCCGCGGTTTTGACGGAACATTGCATTATATCCCCAACCGGGAAATTACCAGTCTGAGCAATCATTCCCGCGGCAATATGCGCGCACTGGTTGATATAGGAATCTCCTATGATGACAATATTGATGAAGCTATCACAGTACTTCAGGAAACCTGCGACAAAATCGCCGAAGTAAACCAGGCGATTGTTGAAGGACCTAATGTCATTGGCGTACAAACATTAGGCTCATCGGATGTTGTATTAAGAATTATTGCCAAGACAGAAAACATGGAACAGTGGGCTGTCGAACGGCAGCTGAGAAAAGCACTGAAGGAAGCCCTGGAAGCTAACGGAATCGAAATCCCATTCCCTCATCAGGTACTCATTCAAAAACAGGCAGGATCAGAAAGTGCTGCCGGATAAAACCGTAAGCAAAAAGCTGATTTCGCAGAACCTAAACAGGTGCTGAGAAATCAGCTTTTTAAAATTTTTCATTTTTTAGTAAATACTTATTGCAAACTGATTTGACTTATCCTTTATACCTTAAATATGATGCAATCAATTCAATCGCTTTCTCTATTGCCGCTTCATTTGGATTCAGCCTGGCATGATGAAGTCCGTATTCTGAATCGACTCCAAGCCAAAACATGAAGCCTGGAATTTCTTCAAGCATATATCCGAAGTCCTCACCCGTCATGGCTTCCCGGCATTCAACAACGTTAATGTCTGTGTTGGAGCGTACAAACTCCATGAATTCCTTTGTTAAGGTTGCCTCATTGTAGACCTGATGATACATGCTGCCATAGTCGATTGAAGCTTCACATTCATACCCAACTTCAATTCCTTTTACTAGCGCCTGAATCCTGCTTTTTACTTTTTTCATTGATTCAGGGGATAACGTTCGGATGGTACCTTCAAGCCTTGCTTTTTCAGCTATGATGTTTTGAACGGTGCCACCTGTTATTTTTCCAATAGTTACGACCGCGCTGTCCAAGGGATCAATGTTCCTTGAAATGATGGACTGAAGCTGGCTGACCAAAGTACATGCTGCCACAACCATATCATTGGTATTATGCGGATATGCCGCATGTCCCCCTTTTCCTTTTAAATCTATGAAAAGTTCCGAGGTATTTGCAAACAGCAATCCCTCTCTCAATGCAATTGTTCCAACGGGATATTCTGGAGCAACATGGAGGGCCAATATCATATCCGGCTTCCATTCCTTCATTATGTCAGATTTAAGCATAGGTTCTGCTCCACCAGGCCCTTCTTCAGCTGGCTGAAATATAAACAGTAAATCATCGTTAATGCGTTCTTCAATGAATTTTGTTATTAGGCCAAGTGCAATCGACATATGAAAATCATGTCCGCAGGCATGCATCTGTTCACTATGCTCGGATTTGAACGGCAGGCCTGTTTCCTCAATGATTGGGAGACCGTCTATATCAGCACGGTACCCAATCATCCTGGTCGAATTCCTGCCGCTGATTTTCACAAAAATACCGGTTTTCCAAGTTTTAATTTCCATGCTGTCCTGAGGGAGAGAATACAGGTAATCTAATAGAAACTGCTGTGTTTTAAATTCACGGAACCCTAACTCCGGTATTTTATGCAGCTCCCGCCGTAATGCAACGAATGGATTGTTTGTGACCAAAACTTTATTCCCCCTTCTTAAAAATGCCCCTTATATTTCATTCACTCTACAGCAGTCTTGCGTAACCAAAAGGTTTTCACCTTTAGAAAAAGCGCGGATCGCAATCCACGCTTTTCAAACTCTTATAATTGGCGAAGTTCCTGCTTAATTTCTGTTTTAGACTTAGTCTTTTCATCAATTTCTTTAATTACACGAGCTGGTGTTCCTGCCACCACAGTATAAGGAGGCACATCATCAATGACAATCGCACCTGCCGCAACTACTGCTCCCTTACCAACCGTTACACCTTCCAGAACCACTGCATTGGCTCCGATTACTACATCATCTTCTACAACAACAGGTTTTGCTGAAGGAGGCTCAATAACTCCAGCCAATACTGTTCCTGCTCCAATATGGCAATTCTTGCCGACTGTAGCTCTTCCGCCAAGAACAACATTCATGTCAATCATTGTACCTTCACCGATCACTGAACCAATATTAATGGATGCACCCATCATGATTACAGCGTTATCACCGATTTCAACCTGGTCACGGATGATCGCACCCGGTTCAATGCGGGCTTTAATATTTTTCATATCAAGCAATGGAATCGCTGAGTTTCTGCGGTCATTCTCAATAACATAATCTTCAATTTTTGACTGGTTTGCTTCAATTGCCTGGCTAAGTTCAGGCCATTCACCAAATACCACACCGGTGCTGCCATTTATAAAGGCCTTTGCTGAAGCACCGAAGTCGATTCCTTCTAATTCACCTTTAATATAAACCTTTACAGGTGTTGATTTTGTGCTGTTCTGGATAAATGAAATAATCTCATTGGCATCCATCATTTTCATATTAAAAATCCTCCTCTATGTATAACATTGCAACTAGCATTACTTTAACAAACAAAAGCGCTGAAAACAAGAAAAATAAATGAAAATAGAAGTCATGGGTGATATCATTTTCCTTCTTCTTCAATATGTTCCTTAATCAACTCAACAAATGCCTGAACTTGCTTGAGCTGAAAGGCGGATTCATATCCCAGCAGCCATGTATCACGCTTAATCGGCAAATTATTTTCATCCAGCAGCGGGATTTTAAAAATATTTTTTTCCGCACCATTCAGCGTAATGGCCGGAAGAATAGCATACCCTATTCCATTGAAAGTCATTTGCTTGCACGTCTCAATTTGATCAACTACTATTGTCCGTTTTGGAGAGGTTTTGAACTGCCTTAGCCACCAGTCCTGAATTTCCTGATAATAGTTGGAATCACTCTTAAACTGAATAAAGGGCCTGTCTGTTTCCAGGACCTGCTCCGGCCTTGTAATCTCTGTATCCACTAGATAAAGACTGTCCTTAAATAAAGGGATTTTAATCCCCTTCCAGTCAGGAGTTCCTCTAATAATTCCAATATGAACCTGATCATCATAGAGCGATTTTAAAATTTCACTGCTCCAGCCGGTGATCAGAGAAATTTTTGCCTGGGGATAGCGGCTAACAAACTTCTTAAGAACTTGAGGCAGCCAATTCTGCCCTACGATTGAAGCAACTGCTATTTTTAAGGTGCCATGGACCTCTGAATTCAAGGCTGTAATAGACTCCCTGACCTTTTCTTCCTTCGCAAGAACTTCATTAATGAATTGTAATACAATTTCTCCAGCGGGCGTCAGTGACAAACCCTTTTGTGAGCGGAGGAATAGTTTGCTGCCCCATTCCTTTTCAATATTAACGAGACGCTGTGAAAGTGCCGGCTGCGAAACAAATAAACGTTCTGCCGCTTTTCGCATATTCATTTCCTGTGCCAGCACTGATAAAAGGTGAAATTCCGTAAGTGAAGACATAAACATCTTCCCTTCATAAGTTTTTCTTATAGTATATCTTAATTGAATTAGAGTTTCATTATCATTAAAATGGTCACAGCACCTGAAATGCTTACAGCTCTTTAAGAAAATAAAGATCTCTGCATGGTAGATGCAGAGATCTCTGGCCGTTTAATCGGCAACTTCCTTTTCATGCTTTGGCAGAGCAATTACCAATAAGAAGCTTATAACAGCAAATAATAGGACTGCATAGTACACTGAATGAAGTGAAATGGTGAGACCATTTTGCAGGATTTCCTTCACTCCCGTATTCAGGCTGTTTCTCGCCTCTTCATTTAAAAGTACATTTGCTGAATCTAAAGATAGGCTTGAATCTATGCCTTGACCATTATTCTGTATATATGATTTTATCTGGCTGTTCAGAATGCCGCCCAGCAAGGCTGCTCCTATAGTGTTGCCAAGATTTCTCATAAACATATTGGCAGCAGTGGCAATTCCCCTTTGCTTCCATTCCACTGTACTCTGAATGGAAACAATAAAAGCAGTGCTCGTTAATCCCATTCCAGCCCCGACTAAAAAGCTTCCAGCCGCCGCCCATACAGGTCCCGCTTCAGGAGTGAGTGTGACGAATAAAATGCTCCCTGCAATTAAAAATACTCCCCCTATTACAGAGGTGCTTCTAAAACCAATTTTCAGAAGAAGCTTGCCTGCAGCTGCAGAAGCTATTGGCCAACCTATCGACATCGTCGTAAGTGTAAAGCCGGCGACAATTGGTGACCTTTCCATTACACCCTGGACAAATGCCGGCAGAAAACTGGAAATCCCTATCAGCATCACACCAGTTGTCAGTGAAGCTAAATTAGCAATTAAAATCGGTTTTTCCTTCCAAATATTAAAAGGCATCATTGGCTCTGCTGCTTTTTGTTCCTGCAGGATAAATAAAATAAAGGCAATTACACTAACCGCTAAAAGGCTGATTGCTTCAATGGAATTCCAAGCCCAATTTGTTCCTCCCTCAACGAGCACAAACATCAGAGATGAAATGGAAACCGTTAATAGCACAGCCCCTGCATAATCGATCTGATGCTTTTTTCTTTCCACATTCTCATGAAGGAAGAGCCATAAGCCTGCTATAGCCATGATGCCAAGCGGAATGTTAACCCAAAAAACATATCGCCAGCTGACGAATTCAACAAGAAGCCCCCCTATTGCAGGACCCATGATGGCTGAAATTCCCCATACGCTTGATAGATAACCCTGAACCTGTGCCCTTTCCTCTTTTGTATAGATATCCCCGACAATGGTGGTTGCTATCGGCATGACTGCTCCAGCACCAACCCCTTGGATTAATCGGAAAATGATCAGTGCTGTCATTGATTCAGCAAAACCGCATAAAATAGAACCAATTAAAAATATGATAATCCCGAATGTTAAAACAGGCTTCCGCCCAAATAAGTCTGAGAGCTTGCCGTAAATCAAAACAGTCACAGCATTCATTAACAAATAAGCTGAAAACACCCAGCTATATAAAGCAAATCCGCCTAAATCCCCAACAATGGCAGGCATCGCAGTTGAAACAATGGTTGCCTCTATAGCACCCATAAACATGGCAAGCATAACTGAAGCAAGCACAAAAGGCTTTTTCGTAACTTTTCTTTTTCCTTCCGGCATTTTTTTATGTAAAGTCTGACTCAAGCATTTCCCCTCCAAAATGAATAAAAACATGAATAACGCCTGAAAATGACGGCAATAAATCCACCGGTACTCTCATCATTGAAAATAAAGCAAGCTCCCACTGCTGGGAGCTGAGTGATGTTTATCGCTTATTTAATCGTCTGATGTGTTTATTTAATTGATCCAAAACTGTTCTGCGAGTCAGTATCCCCTCAAAGTAGCCTTCCTTGTTTTCTATACATATGAAGGGATGGTCAACTAATAGTTCGATCGATTGCTGTATAGAAGACTCGGCATCAAGCCGCGGGATATTTCTGTTCATAGCCTCTTCAACCCTTTTTTGCTCCAGCTGCTCAAATTCGATCCGCTCTAGCCCGAGAATGGAATCCATGATTATGGGTGTGCTGATTAAACCCTGCAGCTTATATTGCGGGTCTAGTACAGGTATTGCTGTATACCCGCTTTTTGTTAGCACTAAGAGGGCATGCTCCAAGTTATTTCCAACCTGTACATGTGCTACCCGTTCAGAAGGAATCATGAAATCACTAATGTTAAATTCTAAAAATTCCTCGCTATGGAGACTGATCATCGCCGAAAACTCCTCAAAAATTAGTTATACTTCTTAACCATTTTATCATAGTCTCCGGTATTTTGCCCCTATTAACCTTTACTCGTTTGAATGTCTTTTACTTCATAGCCGCAGTCAGGGCAGCGAAAAATAACATTTTGATTGGACTGTGCGGTTAAAACGGCATCAATGTTTTTTTCAGCCATGCATCTTGGACATGTTACACTTGGCATCATTCTGCTTCACCTCAAATCAAAAGGTCCTTTATTACTTATTGTTCTCAATGCCTATTTTTTCGAGTCCTTATTATCTTTTAAAATTTCTTTCATTTCTTCAAGAGTTTTCCTGATCCGGATTACTTCTTTTTTTGTATTAATTAAATCTGCAAGCAAAAGAAGAACTGTAAAAAACAGCAAAATCATGAGCAGATAATACATTTCACACCTCTGGGAGATTGATATTTCATATTATAGCACGCTTTCTCTTCAAGCTATTTTTAATAAGAAAAGAGGCCCAAAAGGCCCCTTATGTATGTGGTGAATTATTGGATCAAATCGAAAATTTCGATTGTAATCATATCAATATTGTCGAATTGATATCTTTTTGGCTTTTCTTTATCGTAATATACTTCCAGTTCAAATGTTTCATTTTTCGGATGAAAAGTGACCTGGCATTTCCTTTCACCATTCACCTCAAAAAATCTTTGCATTGGCTCTCCGCCTGTTGCTTGTTCCTGTAAGCTTTTTAAGCGTGTTAATATACCTTGAAGCTGTGACATGCTCTCTCTCCTTTCCAAAACAAAACCCATAATTCTACATTTAGGTTTCTCTTTTGGCATGTTTCTATCCTAAAGAAATAAATTCAGAATATTCAAGCTCGAAGCTTTACATACCAATATTAACAGAATAAAATATTGTCAGGTGTTTGTACAAGCAAAAGCTTAATAAAGGATGTGATTTTTTTTGGCAAAACCTGAAAAATTGGCGGAAAATCTATATTTAATTGACGATTTTGATCTTTCATTGGAAAAACGTACCGGTACATATGTCTTAACAGAAGAAAAGCTGACTTTGATCGAAACTTCCGCAAGTCCTTCAATTCCCTACATACTGGAAGGACTAAGCCAGCTTCACATTACACCCGAGGAAGTTGAGTATATCATCGTTACCCATATTCATCTTGACCATGCAGGTGGCACAGGCCTTTTACTAACCCACTGTCCGAATGCAAAGGTTATTGTCCACCCGAAAGGCGGCAGGCACTTGGCAGATCCTTCCCGCTTAATTGCTGGTGCAAAAGCTGTTTATGGTGATAAATTTGATGGACTATTTAATCCTATTTTGCCTGTTCAAGAGGATAAAATTATCACAAAAGAACATAAAGAAGAGCTTAAAATAGGACCAAATTGCACCCTGAAATTTTATCATTCACCCGGACACGCTAATCACCACTTCAGTATCTTTCATCCTGGTTTAAATGGAATGTTCACAGGAGACACTGCTGGTGTATCTTATCCTCAATTAAAAGAAAATGGAATTGAAATGTATCTGCCGTCAACTTCACCAAACCAATTCGATCCAGACAAAATGCTCGAATCCATTGCCATGTACGAAAAAATGGATATTGATTTTATTTTCTTTGGCCATTATGGCATGAGTTCAAACCCCAAAGAGGTCTACAGGCAAATTAAGGATTGGCTTAAGATTTTCCTGCATGCAGGCAGAATTGCCGTATCTGAAGGCGGTTCTTTAGATCAGCAGACACAGGCAGCGCAAGACATGCTTGAAGAAAAAATCAAAGTCTATCTAAATGGCAGAGGCATCCCATCTGACCACCCTGTATATAAGATCCTCTCTGTGGATATCACCGTGTGCTCTATGGGATTGATCGATTATCTGCAAAAAACAAACTAATTGCTTACTTTAAGATCCTGCATTATGATGGAATAACAAAAAACTCAGGGGGGAAGCACTTTGAAAGAAATTGTTTTATACACACAGCCGGATTGTCCGCCCTGTGAGATTACGAAGATGTTTTTGAATGAAAAAGGATATTTTTATACGATAAAAGATATTAAAAAAGATACAGCAGCCCACAAAGAGCTGACCAGGAAATATAATTCTTTTTCCACTCCTACAATTGTCATCGGAGATACTGTCATTAGGGGTTTTGACCTTGAAAGACTGCAATCTGCATTAGATGATGGCAAAAAGTGAAACTTCCATTGCAGGGATCTCCTGCCTGTCAGGCTGCAATAATTAAAATAGGAGCTTAAAAGCTAAGCTTTTAAGCTCCTATCATCTAATTGGATGCCAGTTGCCCGTTTAATTCCTGATGTTCAAATAAAGCAATTATACCTTGTTTATTATCTGTTAAAAGCATACTTCCTGAACGAAACAAAGCGTCGAATGGATTTAGCAGGAATCCGAATTGATACGACGGTTTGTTAATCCAAATTGGATTTTCAGGTGTTTTAAATGAGCTTTGTGTTGCTGCTTCTTCATTACTCTCGGCTTTCTTTAAAATTTTCTCGGGTATATTTTCACCCAGGAATTTGGTGATTTTAAATCCCCCTTCTTGTTCCGCAAGCAAAAGTCCCTCATAGTGACCTTCATATGCGACAGGGCCGTCTTGATTATCCGGAAAGTATTCATACACATAAATTTTACTTCCTTCTTTAACTACTTCTGTATTACCTGAATACGTAAAGAAGGGAATGTAATATGCAGCAGCATCAGATCCAAGGGTAAAGTACTTGCCATTCTCTGAAACAAGGTTTTCATTCAGAAATTCAGCTTTAGGTTTTTCTGAAAAATATGGGTCAAGCAATTCATCGACTTCCTTCATGCTTCGCTCTTCCTCGCTCAGCGAAACCTGTGAATAAAATGCATTTTGCAGGAATTTGTATACCTCTTGTTTATTGTTAAGGCTCTCGGCATTTGTATGGGAAGGAATCGCTGCTGCCATGACTGCAATTGTGATAATAATTCCTGTTAAGTGCTTGTACATTCCACTCTCCCTTTCTTAATCGTTCACTATTCTATACCATCAATTTTACCAGCAAATAAATCTGCTGTTGCCGGTTTTCGTACCCGAAATTCTCTTATGTTTTGACATAAAAATTCGTTTCTTGTTATGAATCTACCCGTATTGACAAAGAATTAACGCAATAAGCGGAAAAGTGTATATAAATGAAGATGTAAATATTGTTAATCAGCAGCATGTACCTATTTAAATAAAAAAAGACCCTGCCTATGAGGGTCTTTACCAATTCCATGTAAGTGCAAAATAAGTGATCATAACAAGAAGAATTCCAAAGCAAATCGCATATGTGAGAAAGATTGGGTTTCTGATATATGCATGCTTTTGAACATTATCAGGCAGTTCTGCATCAATATCACCTTTTACAGCCTTTCGCTCCTTTGCAGCAAACAGGGTGTAAGCCAGGGCGTAACCGAGTATCCCCAAACCGATAACTAATATGATCAATGTGTACATGCTCATGTCTAATCTCTCCTCAAGGAAAGTTCTACACTTACATTTCCTCAAATTAAGATTGTTTATACTTTTTAATTTTTATGCTTATAATAACCCATCATGGTTGTATAAAAATTCGTACGATAGATCCACAAATAAGTAATCATTGGTATTAAGCGGGAAGGAAAATGTCCTGATTGTTTCGCCTGTCTCAATATCGGTATACAAATCAGAGAGGATACCTTTTTTATTTATTCGCATTTTCATGATATTTTCAAGAAAGTATGGTCGCCAGCTCCAGTTTTTGTGAAGATATTCTTCCTGGGTTATCCATTCCCCATCCCGTTTGAAATAATTCGCAGATTTCTGGAATCCATCTTCATCGCAAATATACAGGCGAAAAGCTGCACCATCCAGAAGAACCGTAATCTGCTCCAAAGTTTCTTCATATACAAAAACCTTTTTATTTTTATTGGCAAAATCAATCATCTTTTCATTGAACTCCAGTGTAACCTGATACAAGGACTCCAATTTTTTCTTTTCATGCACAATAAACCGATGGCATTCACTTCGTAATTTTTCCTTTAAAATATCTCTATCAGTGAAATTTTCAGCCGGTTTTTGCAAATAATAACCTTGATAATAACGGCCTCCATTTTTCCAGGCAAACTGAAGCTGATAAACCATTTCAATATTTTCAAAAAGCATGCTCGCTCCTATTTTCCTGGCAAGCATGGATAAAGAATAGAGGATATCATTAAAATTATAGGCAGAAGCATTTGATTTCATGGACTCCAGATCCACCTTTAAAATGTCGGGAGCCAATTGCCCGATCCTGTCCAGATGACTGCTTTCATTGCCTAGTTTATCTATTGCTAATTTGATTCCATATGTCCTGTAATAATTCAATAGATGGTCCAGATGGTCAATATCGCCCTTATAATTCCGTTCTGTAATTTCCAGTACAATCCGGTCAAGACTTATTCCTTGTTTTTCATATTCGTGCAGGGTATTTAAAAATTGTTCCCCGTCATTATACATGAGCAAGTCAGCATCCCTGTTGACGAAAAGCAAAATATCTTTATCCAGGTCCCGGGCCTTATCCAAAGCCTTTTTTAATACTTCATAATCTACTTCAATCCGGTATTCTTCAGGAATATTCTCATCCTGGAAGAACGGCCCCAGACTACTGGCAACTCCATCAGATCCTCTATATCGGCCTAAAACCTCATAACCAATGACACGATGCTCATCCGCACTGAATATTGGCTGGAAATAAGGAAATACATTATCCAAATCTGTAAGGATATCCAATGCATCCATGTCCTAGCCTCCCTATGTATATTAATGAGTTATTATACCATATTCGCTTAAAACTTTTACTATTCAAAATATAGATTCCACTTTTTGATAAAACCTCATTGTTTGGCAAAAGCTTTGCATCATATTGCCGCGCCTTCTCTCACAAGCTAATAGCAGGACATCTAAGAAAGAGGGTATTTCATGAGGAATTTCCTATTTATATCCCTTCTTATTCCTTTGCTTGGCTGCGGCCATTCAGAACCAGCCAGTTCTTTCCAAAAATCTGACATAGCATCAAAAGAGCTGGATGCACTAATATCAGTCAAGGCAAAGGTACAGCAGAATGTAACAGCCCAGTCTACGAAAACTCTTTCGGCTGTGAAAAAGGAATCTGTCATTATTGATGTTCCACTAATCAGACAAAACCCCGAATTGAAGTATGGGTGCGAAGTAACCAGCCTGACAATGGTCCTGCGGCATGCAGGTGTGCAAGTGGGAAAAATGGATTTGTATAATGCAGTAAAGAAAGATAATGATCCGCTGATACGTTCAAAAGGTGATATTTTGAAATGGGGTAATCCAGCAGAAGGATTTGTAGGAGATATGACCGGAACAAGTGCAGGCTACGCTGTTTTTGATAAACCAATTGAAGAATTAGTGAATAAATATCTTCCCGGAAGAGCCGTTAATTTATCCGGCCAACATTTTGAAACGGTTCTTATGCATGTGTCCAAAGGATATCCTGCTGTGGTCTGGACAACAGGAGATTATAGGCTTCCTGATCGCTGGGAGTCCTGGACTCACTCCGGCAAAACCATTAAAACCCCATTAGATCTTCATGCAGTCGTATTAGTAGGCTATGATGAACAGTTTGTTATTCTAAACGATCCCCTCTCAGGGAAAAAACAGGTGAAGGTTTCTAAAGAACGATTCATCTCCTCTTGGAAAGCATTGCAATCCAGGGCAGTAAGTTACCAATAGATAATGTCAACCGGCTGAAAATAATTCAGCCGGTATTTATAAACATCAAAATGGAAATTGATTCAGCCGGTATTTATAAACATCAAAATGGAAATTGATTCAGCCACTGTCCTCCATCCATAGTGATGCACTCCCCATTAATATAACCTGCATGCTCTGAGAAAAGGAAGAATGCCAATTCTGCGATTTCTTCCGGCTTCCCGAGCCTGCCAAGAGGCACACTTTGGAGTGTCCTGTTTGCAGCATCTTCTGATTCCCAAAGCCTGTCAGCCCCTCCTGTCCTTTCAATCGGACCTGGGGCTATTGCATTCACTCTAATTCCGTATTTTCTACCCCATTCTACAGCCAAGGTTCTTGTCATGGATAATACACCTGCTTTTGCGGCTGCCGAGTGTATAACACCCGCTCCAGCATCCCAAGCATATGTAGCCACCATATTAATGATGCTCCCCTTAATTCCTTTTTCAATCCAGTATTTACCCACTTCACTCGAACAATAAAAGGTTCCATTCAAGACAATATTAATAACAGAATTCCATCCATTTGCACTCAGCTGCTCTGCAGGGCATATAAAATTTCCCGCTGCATTATTAACAAGGAAATCAATTTGTCCAAATGCACTCAGTGTTTCATTGAGCATATGTTTAACATGTTCAATTTCACGGACATCCATTTGAATTGTCAAAACTTGTCCCTGGAATGCTTGAATTTCAGCTTTTGCTGTCTCAAGGCGTTCCGGGTTTCTTCCTGTTATCACCACGTTGGCTCCAGCTTCAGCAAACCTCTTTGCCATATATTTTCCCATGCCGCTGGAACCGCCAGTAACAATGACTGTTTTATTCTTCATTCTAATTCCCCTCCCAAAAATGAATGATCATTCATTTATATTTTACCATTAAATAAAGAATTTTCGAATTATTATTTACAAATAAATTAATAATTTTAAGGAAAACGAAGGATAAAAAACAAGTATAGTTATTTCTTCTTTTTAATAGGATAGTTTGATAGTATTAAAGATACTGCTATGAGAAGGCAGTGCCTTTACTCATGTCAATAAATTATTTATAGATAGGTTGGTATGCTAAATGCCGGAAAAAGTGTCCAGAAGATCTTTTTTAAAAAGAGCTCTAGGCTTTTTTGCTGCTGTTTTTGGTATTAGTGCAGGCGGCTATTATTATGCACGGGATATTGAGCCGCGGCTCTTGGAAATTACAAAATACAAAATCTCTGACAACGCTATTCCAAAAGCGTTCCATAATAAAAAAATCATCCAATTCAGCGATACCCATTTAGGATTTCATTATGACCTGAAGCAGCTAGAAAAATTGATTGAAAAGATAAACAGCTTGAAGCCTGATATTGTCTTCTTTACAGGTGATCTGATGGATGAACCCAATAAATATAAAGAGGCAAACCAAATTGCCCCCCTCCTGAAAAGAATTCAGGCGCCGCTTGGAAGGTTTGCTATTTATGGAAACCATGATCACGGGGGCTATGGTTCTGATATCTTTAAATCTATTATGGAAGAATCCGAATTTATTCTTTTGCTGAATGAAAATCGCAAAATCGAGTTTTCCGGCAGCAGCATCCAGATTATCGGCATTGACGATGCCATGCTCGGCAGACCGGACATAAAGCTTGCCAGCCGAAGTTTGGACGATTCTTCCTATAACATTTTATTGTCCCATGCACCGGATTTAGCAGATGAAGCCTCAGCTTTCAACATCAATCTGCAGTTGAGCGGCCATAGTCATGGAGGACAAATAAAACTGCCGTTTATGGGAGCGTTAGTTAAACCGCCGCATGCTGAAAGATATTATGAAGGCTTCTATGAAATCGGCGGCCAAAGCCCTTTAACTCTTTATGTAAACAGAGGGCTAGGTACAACCCGGCTGCCCTTCCGGTTTTTATCCAAACCTGAACTGACGGTATTTACTTTACAATCAAACAGCGAGAATTAAAGGGAAAGCACATCTTTGCAGCTTCCCTTTTTTTGCTTCCTTCGGGACACAATTTATCCAATTAGTTACAAGATCATTTTTGCAGGCATATATTTGAATAGACCTTTAAGAAAGAGGTGATTGTTATTTACCATATAGTAAAACCTGGTGAGACATTGTCTGTCATCGCAAAAAATTACCGCCGCCCTTTAAGCGAGCTCCTGGCGGCAAATCCTTCCATTGTAAACCCTGGCCTTATTTATTCCGGCCAGCGAATAGTAATACCAGGGCTGCCGGAACCTGCCTCCATTCCGTATACCATCATTGTTTCAAAAGGCAAAAGAAGCTTAACTCTTTTATATAACGGCGCCATTCAAAAAGTGTATCCTATTGCCGTCGGAAAAATGCTGACACAGACCCCAATTGGAGAGTTTGTTATTGTGAACAGAGAACCCAATCCCGGCGGCCCATATGGGGTCATGTGGCTTTCCCTGTCAAAAGCCGGCTATGGAATTCACGGAACCAATAACCCTTCCTCAATTGGCCAATCTGTTTCCAAAGGCTGTATACGCATGTATAACCAGGATGTGCTCGAATTGTCACGCATAGTGCCAAATGGCACCAGGGTACGGATACAGCCATAGCTGCTGCTTACAAAACTTTCGCTGAAAAATTGCGAAAGTTTTTATTTTTTTGTTGATATTTTTTTAAGGACAACATATCATATTGATATATCACTTTGATACATCGAAAGGAGTTTTATTATTGTCTATAGAACATACAATTCTTGCTGTCCTAAGCTTTTGGCCCAGCACGGGCTATAATATTAAATCTGAATTTGAACACAAAGCTGCTGGCCTTTATTGGGGAATGAGCTATGGGAGCATTTACCCAAAATTGAAAAAGCTGGAGAAAGAAGGATTTATCTATGCAATCGAGCAGGAAGATGAAGGAAGAAAGAAAAAAAAGTATGAGCTCACTGCAAAAGGCTGGAAAGAGTTTGAGAACTGGCTGAAGACTCCTCCTCCTTTTCCAGTTATTAAAGATGAATTGCTAATGAAAATGTCAACGTGGCATGAAGATATGGATAATGATGTGTTAATTAGCCATTTATTTAAAAGAAAAGAAGAAGCCACTGATATTCTAAAATTTGTACAGGAATGGCCGCGAAATGGATACTCCTTTGTCAGCAGACTTGGCTGCCTCTCGATTCGATATGCAGAAATGAAGCTGGAAACAGAAATTAAATGGATTGAAGAATCAATTGAAGTTCTGCAAAATAATAATCTGCCAGTTGGCCAGGATCCTCACGGCAATACTGAAAAGCTGCTAAACAGGCGAAGGATGGCCATAGGCGGGGAAAAGGGGAATTTCCAATGAAACCCGGCATTTTTAAACCACTCAAGCTGAAACCCTTTCGCTCTCTTTTTGGTGCGCAGCTATTTTCCGATTTGGGTAACTGGCTCGATTTTATTGCTTTGCAGGTTATTGTTGCTTATCACTGGGGGCTTGATGAAACGGCAATTGCCTCTGTCATTATTGTTCTCGGTCTTCCATGGGTCATTATCGGCCCATTTGCAAGTGTGTTTGTGGACAGATTGCCGAAAAAAGCTGTTATGATTGTTTGCCTTCTTTTAAGAATTGTCTTTGTCGGAGGCTTGTTTTACGCTCCCAACCTATACATTCTGCTATTATTTGTGTTTTTAAAGGGAACCGTATCAGCCCTTTACGACCCGGCAAGGCAGAGTGCGATCCGGATGGTTGTACCTGACAGCATGCTGCCTGAAGCAGTAACTCTAAGCCAGCTTTCAGTCAATACCATGAAAATTGCAGCGCCAGCTTTAGGCGGAGGGATAATAGCAGTTCTCGGACCAAAAAGCCCCTTTTTATTTGAAGCAGCAGGATTCGTTGTATCCATTATTTTCCTTTTGTTTCTTCCCAGCTTAACATCTTTTGAGGAATCAGATAATAGAATGGCTGAAACCTCTACTGTCAAAACAAGTTTTTGGAAAGAATTTTCAGAGGGCATAAAACATATTTTCCATGCTCCCCTTTTAAGGATCTCAATTATTCTTTCTTCTGCAGCTTTTTTCATCATTTTCCTTTATGATGGGTTATTTATTTTTATTGCAAAGCAGATTGGCTTTAATGAGGGAAATTTCGGGTTGCTGATCAGTGCAGTAGGAGCAGGCAGTGTGGCGGGCTCACTTTTACTGGGCCAGTGGACAGGGTGGAACCGAAAACCCGTCCACTTAATGAGTTCTTCGGCCATATTAAGCGGCACTTTTATTGTAGCTGTTGGACTCGGAGGCTTAGGTTTTCTAAATTTCCCTCCACTGGTCTGGATAATCGGTGCATGTCTTTTAGGTCTTTTAGGTGCGGGAGAATCTGTTCCTTACGGCTATGTGCTCCAATCTGAAACACCAAAGCAAATGATGGGCAGAGTTTCAGCTGCCGCCATGTCCCTGCAGACTTTTTCCATGCTTATTGCACCTGCGGCAGGAGCTCTTCTTGCAAAACAGCTAGGCGCCTCTTTTGTTATGATTGGCGCTGGTTTGGCAACAACATTATTAGGTTCAACAATGCTGATGATAATATGGAAAAAATCAGGATCCTTCCAACCTATAAGAGGGAAACAGCTGGATGGATAAGCTTTTGTAATAAAAGCCTATCCTAAGTTGGTTTTATTGACTAAAAAGGGTATAATATGTTTATACCCCTTTATAATTTGAAAGGAGATTGGAAATTGAATTCTGATAAGAAACAATATCCCCATCTGCAACCAACGGTTGAAAACCTCTCTCAAGCCATCTTCACCGTTAACCGCCATGCAAAGACAGCACCAAACCCTAAATTTTTGTATAAATTAAAGCACGATGCACTTCAAAAGTTAATTAAAGAAGGAAAAGCCCGGAAAGCAGGCCTTCACTATTCTGGCAATCCAAAAAACAGCCAGCAGCAGTCAGATGTTCTTGTAAAATGCGGGAATTATTCTTTCCACCTTCCGCCTTCTAAAGAGGATTTCTCAGAGCTTCCCCATTTGGGCAAACTCGATTCCTTCGTCAGAAATCCAAAATCTTCTCTATCTCTTAATGCGGCGAAAAAATTGCTTATGTCATATACAGAGCTAAAAGAGCTTAATAGCAAGCCAAATGCAAAAAAGCACCGCTATGAAAAACCTGTATTTAAGAAATTAGGGGAAAGTTACTTTTAATCACAAAAAAGCTGGAATGAAAATTCCAGCTTTTTCTTTGTGGTGGTTCTATAATGCATGCTGATCTATCAAAAGCACCAATTCTGCAATTTCAGGCTTGCTCACCTGCGCATTGGCTCCAACCATATGGCCCTTGTGGCGAAGATCTTCGGTAATCAATGAAGAAAAAATAATAACTGGAATTTTTGCCAGCACAGGGTGATCTTTAACTTTTTTAGTAAGGTGATGCCCGTCCATTTGCGGCATTTCGATATCAGTGATCATGAGCTGCACTTCCTTAGTGACATCGCGCCCCGACTTGGCTAAGGAATACAAATATTCATAAGCATCGTATCCATTTTCAAAAAATTCAATTTGAGAAAAGCCAGCTTCATTTAAAGTATCATTCAAAAGCTTTCTTAGGAGTGGAGAGTCTTCTGCAATAAGCAGCTTCTTGTCAGACCTTTCACGCTTTCCAAGTTTCTGCACCTTCTGAATGCTAATCCCTGAATCCGGATTTATCTCTGTGACCATTTTTTCAAAGTCAAGCAGCAGCACCATCTCATCTTCAAGCTTTATAATTCCAATAATCTGGCTTTCCTGCCCCTGATACATTTCAGAAGGCTTTTCAATTTGGTTCCAGGAAATGCGGTGAATTTTTGAAACATTATGAACATGAAAAACTATTTTCTGCTGATTAAACTCTGTCACAATAAACTTATCCTGCTGAGGGCTTTCTGAGGCCGGCATATTTAATGATGATGCTACATCCACTACTGGAAGAACCTCTCCCCTCAGTTCAATGATCCCTTCAATATTACGATGAGAATGCGGGACAGGAATGACTGGTACAGGATTAATAATTTCCTTCACTTTAATAACATTAATCCCAAATTTATTCCTTCCTATTGAAAACTCAACAATCTCCAGTTCATTCGTTCCGCTTTCCAGTAAAATGCCTTTTTTCTGTTCCACTTTATTCGCCCTTCCTTTTTCATATGCTTATATCTAAGTTCGCGGCTTCAATTTGTATGACGCTTGTTTTATGAGCAGCAAGACAGCACCGAGTATGAATCATGAATCTTTTTCTCTATTAATATACCATGAATGGATAAAATTTCTTATGAAAATTTTAGTTCATTATGAAAAAAGTCCTTATTTTTGGAACAGGAAGTCAGCTGCTTTGCTAAAACAACAAGAAGCAAGCCATTGGGGGCTTGCTTCTTCCTAGCACTATTGATGGATACCTAATCAGGAATGCTGTCGTCCTTAATTTTCGAATGAACAAACAGGCCAATTATCGTTAAAATCATCAATGAACCTAAAGCAAGTCTGCTTGCCAGGTTTCCATAGCTGGCAAAGATCAAAGTTATGCTTCCATAAATAACAGGTCCGATTATCGAAGATACTTTCCCTGAAAATGCAAACAAACCAAAAAACTGCCCTCTTTTATCTTCTGGAGTCAATTCCACAATATAAGTCCTTGTGGTAACCCACATGGAGCCCAGAGCGACGCCAAACATGCTGCCCGCAATCCAAAACATGGTTTCATTGACAGCCCCAACCGCAATTGCCAGAGCAACAAGAAGAAGGATCCCTACGTACTTAACCGCTTTGTAGGGCCCTTTCGCCTTGGTAATATAGCCAAATACAAAAGAACCAATTATACTGGATAATGTTGAAGCAAGATATAATAAAATGAATTGGCCAGTTGAAAAGCCGACAATCGTTTTTGCGTAAACAGCCATCATGGCAATCGTTGTGGCAATTGCATCATTTAAGAAAAAATAAGCAATCATGAAAGTGAAAATCGCCTTATAATGTTTCATATCTTTAAAAGTCTGCCAAATTTCCTTATAGCCTGATAAAAATTTTTGTTTTTCTTTTGCCTGGTAAGGCTTATCTTTTACTAAGAAAAACAGCGGCAAAGAGAACAGCAGAAATAGTAAAGCAGTTGGTATAAAAGATTCGTGAAAACCGTCATCTCCTACAAATAAATAAACTGTGAGGCCTACAAGGGTTCCGATATAGCCAACTGCCACCCCAAAGCCCGAAATCAACGGTATATCCTGCTTTGTTCCCAGGTCTGAAATCATGGCATCGTAAAAAACCAGACTGGAATGGAAAAAAAACTTTGCAATAATAAAACATATAATAACGAGTGCAAGATAAACTGGAAGCCCAAATATTTTCCCGCTAATCTGGCTTGATGCAAATACCCCCATTAAAATGGTCGCCATTACAGTAATAAGCGTAAAGATTACTATATATTTCTTTTTTCTTCCTGTCCTGTCTATCATAACCCCAAACAATGGAGAGAACAGGACAAGAAAAAAGCTTGCCAGCGCATTAGAATAAGAAATAAAGGTACTAGCTATCTGATTTAAAACTTCATTCTCTCCTATTACTTCCTGCAGGTAAAAAGGAAAGAAAATGGTATTAATATTTGAGGAAAAAATAGTATTAGCAAAATCGTAAAGTGCCCATGATACAATGGGCAGAGTCATATATAGCCTCCAGGAATTGAATTTCCCCTGTTTCTGCAGCTCCGTTTTTTCTATTTCCATGTCATCAGCTCCTTCAGGTAAAAAACACCTTATTCCTTATTCAAGACCTTTCTTTAAAACCCTTTTATTTTACCAAATTTTATTCAATGCAACTTTTTTTACAATTTAATGAATATTAAAACAACCTTTTTTATGCAACAATAGCAGAAATTAATTTAAAGTGGGGAAAAGCGAAAAGGTATGAACAAAGAGAATATAAAGCAATTAATCTACTTGTCTGATTGGTGAAGGCCAAAACAGGGGGGAATTTAATGAACAGGCAGAATTTTCCCGCATTTCCGCAATGATGGTGCCTTATTTCTTTGGCATCTTGTTTTATTGGGTCCATCATCCCGATCAGGAGCCTCTGCCTGTTTTGCTGCATGAAGTTATAGCATCGTACATTACAGAAAAATAGACTGTCAGCCGGTGTTATACACTAATGCCTGCTGACTGTATTATCTGCTTTTTATGGTGAATGTCATGTCCTATAAAGTCTGCAAAATAATCGCGCACAGTTAAGCTAGTGCTGCCGATTTTAAAAGCTGTATCCAGTTTCTCTTCTGACATGCCCTCAAGCATCTGAAGAAATTGTCTCCGCACTGATAAAAGTTCTTCAATAATCTCTAATTGTGCATGCTTTTTAGCGTATTCCAGTGCAGCATTATTAACACTTTGAAAATCAGGAAAGTTCTCAAGTACTGCACCCTCTTTAAAAAATGGGAAACGCTGTTCAATAGAATATCTATCCCAAAATAACAGATGGGCAACTACTGCCGCAACCGGCCATTTTCCAGCCGAGACAGGCTTTAGCCAATTTTCCCGGTCAAGATCTTTTATCGACTCAAGCCATACAGAAAAAGATTCATAGTGACTAATAATATCTTGCTTCTTCATTTTCATCCTCCCTTCCTAAAAATATATTCTGCATTCAGATAATAAATCCTTTTTATTGCTGACCCACAAAAAAAAGCTGCATTGCAACTCAGTGCCTGCAGCCCAATTAAAAATTATTATTGGTCCATATCTGCATAGAATACTGTTTTGATCATGATACAGCCCGTTGATCTCAGCACGGGACACTTGCTTTCCACAGGGAGGAATGAGAGCCTCCTTGGCTCCGCCTGCGGTTCTCCCACTCCCTCTCCTTGCGAGGACATTGAATAAGCTTCCTCTTAGGAACACCGGACAAAGAAAATGCGGAAGCTTTTTCGACGTTCAAGTGCCCACAGCGAAAATCAACTCATTATTTTTAACTTATTATTCAGTGATAAAGTAACGATTTTACTAATATACCTTATTTTTTTAATACAACTGTGCTTGCGATTAAATCATGCAAAGCCTGTTTTTTCTCTGTAAAGGCCGCAATGATATAGCCGATAAGGAAAATACCAGACAGGATGGCCATGGCCAAATATCTTCCAAGCGCCCTCCAGAAAGAAATGCGGTTTCCATTTAAGTCAGTCACTTTTAATCCCAGCAGCTTTTTGCCCACAGTTCCCTGCCATTTGGATGCATGCAGGCCTGCAAAATAGGCAACAGCAACGACAAGATTGACAAGAAAGGTTACTCCAAGTGCGCCAAAATAAGATCCCATGAATGCAATTGCTTCTTCATTGGTCATTTCTGTTTCCATATAAGATGGGTCGCTTATCATCGTATTAAAAGCGTCAGAAGTGCCAAAGAAAATCATAAAGATAACAATGCTTAGAATTGCAAGCGGAATTCCAACAATAATAGAATCGATTAAATAGGCCGCAAATCGGAGCCAGAATCCGCCATATTCCTTAGTGATTTCATAAGGCTGCTTCTCTAAAGATGTCTCCACTTTAAATCCTCCTTTATTTATTTAGGTGGAAAACTAACAAACTAAAAATATAGTTTCCACTATCTACTAATGTTAATCTCTACATGAATTATATTCAACTATTTGTAAATTTTTACACTCATTTATTTTTAACAAAAATTTCTCTAAAACGTTTTCATCTTGACTTTTTTGTGAACAGTCTTATAACAGTGTAGACACTGTTTTTCCCAAGTCATAAAATAAGTTTGTAAAGCTGAAAGCAAGTTTTATATAAATTAAAAAAGAGGTGCGATCAGGCATGAAAGGTACAGCAATCCTTTACCATGATGAACATAAAGTTACGATTTTGGAAAATGTGGAGCATTCTGTGTTTGAGGAAATGAAAGATCAATGCGGCGACAAACATTGCCGATGCCATATAGAAAATAAAGTAATCGATTTTGGTGCTGTATCCCCGGTATTATGGCATGAAGACGAAGTCGATTGGGATTACGGATACTAATTTTATTTTTACAGGCTCTGAAATATAATTCAGGCCTGTTTTATTTTTTTCTGTTTGCTCCCGCATCAAAGTGATAGAATATACATTATGATTATGCGAGGTGAACACATTGGAACATTTAATTAATCAAAGAGTGAAGGACATTGAAATTTCCGGAATCAGAAGGTTTTTCAATATGGTTGCCGGCACCAAGGACATGATTTCTCTTACAATTGGACAGCCAGATTTCCCGACGCCATTACATGTTAAAGAAGCAGCTAAACAGGCAATCGACGAGAACTTTACCTCCTATACACACAATGCGGGCGATATTCGATTGCGGGAAGCTGCAGCTTCTTTTGTAAAATCAAAATATAACCTTACATATAACCCTGAATTAGAAATTATTGTGACAACGGGGGCAAGTGAAGCTATCGATATTGCATTCCGTACAATTCTGGATGAAGGATCGGAAGTAATTCTGCCTGGTCCTGTTTATCCCGGTTATGAGCCAATCATAAAGCTTTGCGGTTCAGTTCCGGTGCATACTGATATTTCCAGAAACAAGTTTAGATTTACTGCGGATTTAATTGCAGAACAAATGAGTGATAAAACAAGGTGCATTGTCCTTCCATATCCGTCGAACCCGACAGGTGTGAGTCTGAATTTGGAGGAGCTTGAGAAAATTGCTGCTCTTGTTAAAGGCAAAGATATCTTTATCCTTGCTGATGAAATTTACAGCGAACTGATCTATGATCAAACACACCACTCAATCGCTTCCCTTTTGCGGGAGCAAACTATAGTAATTAATGGACTTTCAAAATCCCATTCAATGACAGGCTGGCGCATAGGTCTTTTATTCGCACCGGAAAACCTGGCCAAACATATCTTAAAGGTACATCAGTATAATGTGACATGCGCAGCTTCTGTCTCCCAGATGGCAGCTCTTGATGCGCTGACAACAGGAATAAACGACGCCATACCAATGAGGCATGAATATGCCAAACGCCGTGACTATGTATATGAACGACTAATACAAATGAATCTGGATGTAGTCAAACCGGATGGTGCATTTTATTTTTTCATAAAAATACCAGATGTATCAATGAACTCCTTTGAATTTGCCCTTTCTCTTGTTAAACATGCAGGAGTTGCAGTTGTTCCAGGCAGTGCATTCTCCTCATATGGAGAAGGTTATTTCAGGATTTCCTTTGCCTATTCCATGGACACATTAAAGGAAGGTCTTGACCGGATCGAAAAGTATCTGAAGGGTATATTGTAGCGAATCACTCAGTCAACAGCCCATTTCCCTTTTTAGGAGGAATTGCGCTGTTTGTATATTCATTACTTCTAATTTCAATCTAAGCAAAAAGGCAGGCTCCCTGCCTGCCTTTTTCACCCTTACTGTCCCTGATATTGCCCGCTGTTTTTCGATGCCTTTTCCTTTTTGGCTTTATCCTTATGAACTTTATTCGTGTCAGCACTTCCAAATTCGTGGGAGAATTCAGAATCAATGACAGCGGAATCGAAGCCTTTTTTGTTCTTTTGCTGAGGATCATTTTTCTTATTTCTTTTAGCCACCTGTCTAACCCCCCTTTTCACTTTCTTTATTAGTTTGAAGTGAAAAAAGGGGCTTTATTCATTAACAGGTGCAAATTACTTATCCCAATATTTATATAATGCCTGTGTACCGCTGTTTTCTTCCCCTTTTTCAGAAAGCCCGGCATACATTTTTTTTGCAAGAGCAAGCCCTGGAGTCATCATGCCCATTGCTTCTGCTTCATCTAAGGCGATATTCATGTCCTTAATAAAATGTTTTATATAAAAGCCTGGTTCAAAGTTGCCATCAATTATCCTCGGTGCAAGATTTGAAAGTGACCAGCTGCCTGCTGCACCAGATGATATGCTTTGAAGCACTGTCCTAGGGTCCAAACCTGCTTTTTCAGCATAAACTACCGCTTCACACACACCGATCATATTTGATGCAATCGCAATTTGATTACACATTTTCGTATGTTGTCCGGCTCCTGCTTTTCCTTGATAAACGATATTTGTTCCGAGAAGGTTGAAAATCGGCTCTACAGCGAGAAATGCGTCCCTGTCTCCTCCGGCCATTATTGAAAGCTTTGCATCCCTTGCACCGATATCTCCTCCTGAAACAGGGGCATCTATTGCATGCATTCCTTTTTTGCCTGCTTCTTCGTATATCCTTTTGGCCAATGTAGGTGTCGAGGTGGTCATGTCAATTACATATGTATTTTCTCTGCCATTTGTAATAATGCCATTTTCCCCTAGATACACTTCCTCTACATCTGCCGGATAACCAACAATCGTAATTATTACATTTGCTTTCTTTGCAACTTCCAAAGGCGTCTCAGCCCACTCTGCCCCATTTTCTATTAGTTCAGAAGCTTTTTCTTTGGTTCTTGTATAAACAACTAATGGATAACCCGCTTTCAACAGATGTCCCGCCATGCTTTTGCCCATAACCCCTGTTCCCACAAAACCGATAACTGTATTTTCAGGTGAAATCAACGTACCCACTCCCTTTAAATAAATATCTGAATTTTTTATATTAATTCTACCATTCCTTTTCTTAGATTAAAAATATTAGATGTCCAAATAAAGACAAAAGACCAGGCAAATACCTGGTCCATCCCCAATTTTATGCGCGTAATTATTAATACCCAAATTAGATAAAAACAAAACTCCAATCATCACATTTGATTCCTTTTAAAGCTGTGATGAAAAGTTATTCAAGAATGCTCTAGCAATCACTTCATCCTCATTTAAAATTTCTACAGATACTGCATCTTCATTCACGATCATTTCTTCTATTTCGAAAACATGCAGGTCCTGTGTAAGAGGAATGGGATTCATAAAAATATAGTTTCCCTTTTCATTATTGACTTCTATATATTCCCCGTCAATTATCGTGTCCTCCCCATAAACAAACTCATCCGTACCCAGGGCAGCGGCCAGTTTTTCATTATGTATGGAAACCTTTACTTTGTATAATTCTTCTTCTGAAAGGATTTTATCATTAATTTTAAACCGGAACTGCAGCTCATTGTTTTTAGTAAGCAAGGCTTCAGCATGACTATTGACGATTGAGTCCTGGGCCCCCTGAATGCAGCCTGACATAGACATGGCCAATATGGCGGTAAGGATTAGGCAAATGAGCTTTTTATTCATAAGAATTCCTCCTTTTTCATCACCTTTTCCATTCTAGCCTTAAGATAAACCCCAATTAGAAAACTAAAACGTTACTTCAATTTAAGCGCACAAAATACAAAAGAAGCCCTTCCTGGCTTCTTTAGTGGAGGACACGGCTTAAAAATGAGCTCTGTATCTCATATAAGTCGTTTTTCTGCTTTTCTTTAATACACCTATATCGATCATGAAAGAGAAAGCTGATTATCATGGTAATCATTTTCCATCTCTCCTTTTTAAGTTGTAGCTTCATTATAGGAGAGTTTTAGATTCCGGATAACAATCGTAAGATGTGATTTCCATCATCCTTAAGGCTGAATAGTAGTTTTGACTGGAGAAGGATAAAAATAAGCCGGCCATTATTGGCCGGCTTAAAAGGGGGGAAAATGAGAATGATCAGCTTACTTAAGCCTGACCTAAGTGCTTACTTCTTATTTACCCGGGAAATTATATTTAAAACTCTTTAATTGTTTCAATTTGATTACAGTTTTGCTACTTCTTTTACAGCTTTGACTACATCTTCTGCTGTATTCATATGAAGCGCTTTTTCAGCCAGTGCTTCCATGTCTTTTTTGTTTAGGCGACTGATTTGAGAACGAGCTTTAAGAATCGACGTAGCGCTCATGGAGAACTCGTCAAGTCCTAATCCCATCAGCAAAGGAATTGCGGTTTCATCGCCAGCCATTTCACCGCACATGCCTGCCCACTTTCCTTCCTTGTGTGCTGCGTCAATAACCATTTTAACTAAACGCAAGATTGCTGGATTATACGGCTGGTAAAGATAAGAAACACGCTCATTCATTCTGTCTGCAGCCATTGTGTACTGAATTAAATCGTTTGTGCCTACGCTGAAGAAATCAACTTCTTTAGCAAATTGCTCAGCCATAACAGCAGTTGAAGGAATTTCAACCATAATTCCAATTTCAATGTTGTCAGCAACCTCTGAGCCTTCGCTCATAAGCTTTTGTTTTTCTTCTTCAAGGATTGCTTTGCCCTGACGGAATTCATCAAGAGTTGCAATCATAGGGAACATGATTTTCAGGTTTCCATAGGTGCTTGCTCTTAACAAAGCCCTTAATTGTGTCCTGAACATATCCTGTTCTTCCAGACAGAGGCGAATCGCCCTGAAGCCCAGGAAGGGGTTCATTTCCTTTGGAAGGTTTAGATAAGGAAGCTCTTTATCCCCGCCAATATCAAGCGTGCGGACTACAACCGGTTTTCCGCCCATTCCTTCCAGGACAGCTTTGTAGGATTCGAACTGCTCCTCTTCTGTTGGAAGCTGGTCTCTTCCCATATATAAAAATTCCGTACGGTAAAGGCCAATTCCTTCTCCGCCATTTTCAACTACGCCCTTCAGATCTTTTGGAGTTCCGATATTGGCAGCCAATTCAACATGATATCCATCAGCAGTAACTGATTTTTCGTTGACTAGTTTTGCCCACTCAGCTTTTTGATCCTCGAATTTGCGATGTTCTTCTTTGTATTCAGCGATAGCCTCTGGGGTCGGATTAATATGTACCAGACCTTTTAATCCATCCACGATAACCAGATCGCCATTTTTAATTTGCTTTGTGGATTCCTTTGTCCCCACTACTGCTGGAATTTCCATGGAACGGGCCATAATGGCAGAGTGAGATGTTCTGCCTCCAATGTCAGTTGTAAACCCTTTTACGAACTGGCGGTTCAACTGAGCAGTATCGGAAGGAGTCAGGTCTTCAGCAATAATGATTACTTCTTCTGCAATCAAGCTGGGATTTGCAATTTGCACCCCAAGCAAATGAGAAAGTACGCGTTTTGTTACATCACGGATATCCGCTGCACGCTCTTTCATGTATTCATTGTCCATTTGTTCGAACATTGTAATAAACATATCTGCTGTCTCTTTTAAAGCAGATTCAGCATTTACTTTATCTGTTTTAATTTTATCTTCAATTGGCGAAATTAATTCCGGATCACTTAATACAAGAAGATGAGCATCGAAAATAGCAGCTTTATCAGCCCCAAGTTCTTTATGGGCATTATCGCGGATGACTTCCAATTCACCTTTAGATTCAGCTAATGCAGACTGAAAGCGTTCCACTTCCTGTTCAGCATTTTCTACTGTCTTTCTATCAAAAGAGAGATCCGGCTCAACCAAACGGTATGCTTTCGCTATTGCGATACCGCTTGACGCCGCAATTCCATTTAAAAAGCTCATTATTCAGCCAAACCTTCTTTTTTCAGTGTTTCTTCAAGGCTGTTAAGGGCATCCTGTTCATCGCCGCCTTCAGCAATAATAGTTATATCTGCACCTTGTCCAACACCTAAAGACATTACACCCATGATTGATTTTAGGTTTACCTTCTTTTCCTTGTACTCAAGGTGAATTTCTGAGTCAAATTTGCTGGCAGCTTGTACAAGCATTGTAGCTGGACGAGCATGAATTCCTGTTTCTGCAGTTACTTTAAATTGTTTTTGAACCATATGGGATCAATCTCCTTCTTATTAATGATTGTATTAAGATGTGCAAGGCGTTGCCTTACGAACTTAAAGACGGGAACTGGAACTTATTCAGCAAAATAAGCAGCAGGATGAAGCAGTAATAATGCCGGGACATTTCGTCCTATATGCTGTTTTATTTTTTCCAACGCCCTATTATTCATGTATATAGTTGTTCAAAAAGGCTGAGAAAATTGATAAAATCACTTCGTCTTAAAGCTTCTCCGCACTTTGAAAACTTCCATAAAATCAGGAAATATTACCTGGCTGCAATTAAGTCATCGGACAACTTACATCTCAGACAAAAGAATAGCATTTCACATTCATTTAGACAATGAAAAACCCTTAATTTTTCACGTTTGTTCACACTTTTTTGAGTAAAACGCTTTCATTTTCCAATGATTTCTTCTTAATGTTTCAGATGCAATATTCCTTTTGATTTATGGCTGTGGATGATACTTATCTTGTTTTCTAACCAGTTTTGAAGTTTCTTTGTATTGAAGTACATTATAGCTGATTCGCATTTTTGAAATGATCCCCTTTAGAGCCGCTTCATGATCGCCTTCCCGGTCCGTATACAATGTAGCAAGATCCGATACGGATCGCGAAAGCATTTCTATGACATGTTTCAAGTCTTCATGATTATAAGAAGTGCTGTCTTCCATCAAATGTTCTAAAATATCTTGAGATAAACTTTTCACTCTTAATGCTTTTTCAGATTCAACTTTCATTATTTTATCCCGCCTTTTTGATTGATTTTTCCATTATATGCGGGCAATAAGAGTGAAATGCTGTGAGCTTAGCCTAATAAGCTATTTAGTTCTTTCCTTCCGGAAAAAATTGGGCATTAAGATTGAAAAAATTCCTAAAAGCAAGAAGGATGAATAAGATTACTGATAAACCTACACTTCCCAATATCCCCAGCAGAATAACAATCTGATATTCAATCGCAAGCAATGGGCTGACTCCTGATAGAATCTGCCCTGTCATCATCCCAGGCAAAAATATGATGCCCATTCCCAGCATATTATTGATAGTCGGCAGAACAGCAGAATCAAAAGCATGATTAACATATGGCTTAACTGCAGCTTTTGGATCAGCGCCAAGCATAAGTGCACCCTCGATCATATCTTTTTGAGTTGTAAAGGACTTTAGAAGCTCCTTAACACTTAAAGTAATGCCGGTCATGGAGTTGCCAATTATCATTCCTGCTATTGGAATAAAGTAGCGGGGATCATACCACGGCTCAAAATGAATAACAACAAAATTAAAAAATACAAGACAAAAGGATGTACCGGCTATCATGGAAATCGCAATGGTTTTCTTAAGATTAACTGAAAGCCTGGTTCCAGCCTGCTTATATATTGTGTAAATAGCAAAACCTTCCATAGTTAAGATTACACCTAATGTTAACAGTGGATTTGAAAGTTCAAATAAATAGGTTAGTACATAGCCTGCAATTACGAGCTGAAGTGTCATTCTGAAAGCTGCAATAGCCAGCTTTCTCTCACGGGCGATTCCTCTCACTTTAAAGATAATGATAAGAAGAAGCACAAATAGATAAGCTGATATTAGCCTCCAAAATTCAATATCAATAATGGAGCTATTTTCCATCATAATCCTCCTCGGGTATTATTATCCATCTCCTCTCTGAACGGCGGCTGTGATAAATCAATCCTTTCTTCTGCATATTGCTCACTGATTTTCCTGGAGTGAGTAATCATGATTAATGAAGCATGCTTCTTTTTAATTTCCGCCATAAAATGACCTAAAACCATTATTTCGGTGTCTTCGTCCAGTGCAGCAGTCGGTTCATCCAGGAGATAAACATCAGCTGCAAGAAGCAGAATTCTTGCCAATGCCAGCCGCTGTTTTTCACCGCCGGAAAGAGTCCCTGCATCTTCGTCAAGCTCCTTAGTCATTTGCATATTATGTATTGCCTGCTTAAGTACTTCATCACCATCAGGTTTAGATCCGTTGAGCATATAACCCATCATCAGGTTATCTTTTATTGTGCCAGGAAATATTAACGGAACTTGCGATAGCATGACTACTTTTCTTCTGTGCTTAACAGAATCTATATCTTTTAGAGGGGCGCCTTTATAGAAGATTTCCCCAGAATCCGGAGAAATCATTTTGTTCAGCAATTTCATGAGAGTTGACTTTCCAGCGCCGCTCTCGCCCGTAATACAAGTTACTTTTTCTTTTCTTATGTCAAGATGATCCACATTCAAAATATTATTAACCCTTACTCCTCTAATTGCGAATAGCAAATCTGTTGTCATATGCAGCTCCTTCTCCAGTTTCCGTATACCCTCTAGCTTATCCCTTAATCGCAATTGCTTGTATTGGGTTTTAAAAAAGGCCTTTCCCATAAGAGAAAAGACTTTACACATTATTTATTTAGAGTTTTTCTTTACCTGTTTCCTTTTCAAGTTGTCTTAATAAATCCTTTTTATTTCTTTTTTCATTTGATCCGCTGCATGTTTATATTTCTCAACGCTTTAAGCGGACATGTTATATCGGGCTATTTCATAGGTATCTACAATCTTAACAGGGTCTTTCCCTGATATTACAATTTCTGTCTTAAGCTTGTCCATTTATTCCATTTTTGCCCTCCTGGTCACTTCAAATGCTGCTCGCTGCCTCTTTAGATTAACTTGTATAATTTCACAAAAATATTTTATTTTCCGATTCTCCCATTAAAAAGAAAAACGCATTTTTCAGTATGTTCGAAATTTAAAATTCCCACCGCAAAGTATACGGATGAAATCTTAATCATAGCAATTCCCACTAGAATCCCTTCCTCTAATTGTTCTAAAGCATTTAAAGGATACGAGCCTTTAAAACATTTAAAACAAACATTTTTTTCATTTTTTCACAGTAAATTTACAAAGCACTCAATTCGATTTAACGAGGCTGTTTTAAAATGTCTATAAGACAGGAGGCGAGAATAATGATTAACATCCTTATATGCCTTATTTTCGTTGGTGCAGTTTTCGTGCTGAATATCGTATTATTAAGAAAATAGACAGTTATTATGGTTCATAAATCATTTTCCTTGTCATGCCACCATCTACTGTTATATTTTCTCCTGTTATAAAATCATTTTCTGAATCGGCTAAAAATAGACAGGTCCTTGCAATGTCCCCGGGTTTTCCAACTCTATTGGCAAAATGCTGTTTATGATCAATCTTCCTGAGACTTTCATAATCTCCTGTTTCGATCCAGCCGGGATTTATGCAATTAACTCTGATCCCTTTAACAGCGAGCGTGCTGGCCAACGCATGAGTGATTGCCATAATTCCGCCTTTTGAAGCTGAGTACGCCTCTGTATTGCTTTCAGACATTACAGCTCTCGTAGAAGAAAGATTAATAATGCAGGATCCTTGTTTCATCAATTTGGCAGCTTCCCTGCTGCACAGGAAGACACTTCTTAGATTCGTATTGATCACTTCATCCCACAAATCCACAGTCAGTTCAAAAAACGAATGAAACTTTGAGATGCCAGCGTTATTTATTAGAACATCGATTGCTCCAAATGAATCATAAGTCTTTGTTATAAGTCCCTTGATTTCTGCTTCATTCTTCACATCTGTTCTGATAAACATGCTTGTCATGCCATTTTTGTTCAAGCTTTCTTCTAACTTTTTTCCCTTCATCTCATCTAAGTCGGCGATGACCACATTGGCCCCTTTCTCTGCGAACGTCTCGGCAATTCCCTGGCCAATTCCGCTGGCTCCGCCTGTAACGATGACCGTTTTTCCTTTAAAATTACTCATGCGTTTTCAGTCCCTTCCAACTTATAATATTGCTTTTATACCCATCATGCTTATCCTTCTATTCAATGTTTTCATGATTTTTTATGAAGGCATGCAGGAAGACACCTGAGACTCTCAGGTGTCTTTCCTATGCTTTATATTTCAGCGTCATTCCTTTTTAGCTCCTGGGCGAGTCTAAATATTGATATATTACGTGTCCGCCTCTTTGGGCAACTCCGCGGAAGTGCTTAAAATCCTTCCTATTCACTATGACACTGCGAAAAGGAAGAAAGTCTTCTTTTGACACATGATACTCAGAAATGATTCCATTTTTTAATTGATCAAGCACTTCCTGAATTTGTTCAAGATTCATTACTCAGAACTCCTTTTATCTCTATTCTTTCTATATCATAAATAAAGTGCAGTCAATTTTGAAGTATCTAATATTATATCTGCATACCAATCATTTTTTTCTGAATATTAAATAATTTGAATGTACAAATTTCTTTTATCTGGTATAATATTACCAACCTAATGCTGTAATAAATTACCTAAGCATCAGTGAATTGCAAAATTCTTTACGCATTTCATAATATAGTGCAAACTGTTATTACCAGCGAAAGAAATGGACAAAAGGAGAGATGCTTTTTGAAGAAAGCAGAGGTTGGCAATATTATTGAGTTTCGTGACGGGTTACAGGGAATTGTAGAAAAAGTAAATGAGAACTCTGTTATTGTGGATTTAACGTATATGGATAACTACCGTGATTTGGAATTAGATCAAAGAACAGTTGTCAATCATAAAAATTATAAGGTTGTAAGAGAATCAGCAGTATAAAAAGAAAAAATGAAAGCGCATTCTTAAAAAAGCAGCTCTCTTGCTGCTTTTTTTATTTTTTTTATCTTTTCCATTTGTGCCTTTTGATGCTTTTTGCTCCACAGTCCTCTTTTCAGTTTGCAAATTAAACAGGCGCACCCTTGGAGTTCTGTACATTTGCGGCCCCCTGAATAGGAGGCCATGATATTATTCCTTTTCCCCTGACAGTTCTTTTAAGGATTTCACTTTACCATGAGGATGCTGATCCTGCTTTCTTACCGTCCAGGCACGCTCTTTTTCACTTTTTGATTTCGTCATTATACATACCTCCCTTCTCATGGGCTTATGATTCGCATTTCTGCATTATTTTATCTGAACGTTTCCAAAGAAATCTTTTCCTTACTTTTTAGGATTGTTTTTTGTTAGAATAGTGTTTGGTTATTTTTAAAAGATACGAAGGTTTTTTATACTTTGAGAACTGTCCAGCTGCAGCGCCTGCCCCCCCCCCTCGAGGTCACAAGCTTGTCGGCGGTGGGCAGGGCGCCTCCGCTTTTCTTATTGAAAGGAGATTAAAAATTGAAGAGTGTTGCCGCAGATCTTCGCTTTATTGGCGGGATATTACTCGCTCATCTGCTTATGTATTTTACATTTCAGGATAAATCAATTTTTTGGTATATCTTTTCTGCCTCTTTACTGCTTCTAATCAGTTATTCCATCATAATGGAGGAAGTGGAAGACAAGGCATCATTTGGGACATTTATTAGCTATGGAGCTCTTTCGGGTTTTCTATTGTACGGTCTTTTTTGGGCCGGATACAGTTTATTTGAAATATTCAATTTACCACTTGTTAATCAGGTTGAAAAACTATACGGCCGTTTTTCGCCTTCCTTTATCTGGCACTATATTGTGCTGATTTTAATCATTGTTCCAGGAGAAGAAGTCTTTTGGAGAGGATTCGTTCAAAAGAGATTGATGAAACATACGACTGTTAAGTTATCCATCATACTTTCGTCTCTACTCTATTCTTCAGTTCATCTTTATTCAGGATACTGGATGCTAGCCTTTGCAGCGTTAATCGCAGGCCTCTTCTGGGGATGGCTATACGCATGGAAAAGAAGCATTCCGCTCGTAATCGTGTCCCACCTGATTTTTGACTTATTGTTGTTTGTCCTGCTCCCCTTTTATTAAATGGACTCGTACAGATTCAATGTTGATTAGACAATCCTTAATGGATTGTCTTTTTTAGTTTTTGTTGAGTCTTGTCGATGTTTTACATAAATGGTAATGTACTAATTAATAGGAATTATATGTAACACTTTTATTCCACTTACGTCTAATTATGCAAAAGCGCTAGAAGTGACAACGGGAGGATGGAACATTAATGAAAATTATGGCGAAATTTATGTTGGTTCTGAGTTTATTTGCTTCTATCCTGGCAGGCTGCGGCACGGCTCAGGATGATTCCGGCAAAGGAACAGATCCTGGGCAAAATGAAGAAGAAACTGCTTCAGAAGGACAGGATGGACAAGACCAATCTGAAGAACAGGATCCAGCAGAAGAGGGCACT
Source organism: Cytobacillus oceanisediminis (assembly GCF_004366035.1). Lineage (GTDB taxonomy): Bacteria > Bacillota > Bacilli > Bacillales > Cytobacillaceae > Cytobacillus > Cytobacillus oceanisediminis_C. The sequence continues at coordinate 47,341 of NZ_SOEE01000004.1, read as the reverse complement.
GTGGATGAAGGAGACAGTGTTATCAGAATCCTTGAACAGAATATGACTTATACGGTTAACGGTGAAGCGAAGGAAGAGACTGCCTTCCTGAAACATAGTGATAATCAGAATTATTCTATGTACGTTTTGCCCGCCTATGAACTAACTGCCGAGGAGCCTAATAAGGATGTTTTATACCTTTCAGAAAATGATCAGGTATTCATGCGTATTGAACTTCTTCCGAATGATGCAGATTGGAACATGATCGAAGAAAACACTAAAGCGCAATTAGGAGATGTTAGCGAAAATGTGCAGACATCTGAAGCACCTTCAGATGATTTTTACAAAGGTGCTAATGTAATGAAGGCTGAAGGAGACGGCGAAAAGGTTTCAGCCTATCTTGTGAAAAACGAAGAGCTTTCACTGAAGCTTACCTTATTCAATAAGGAAGAAGCTGATCATGAAGAGGCTTTCCTTCAGATGGCGAAAACCATTATGAAAGAGGAGCCACAAAAATAATGGAATGAATAAGAGATCCGTGCAAAACGGATCTCTTTTATTTTGCTTTTATTAAGCTTTCTTGCCTTTACTTCCATCATCAAATGGCTTCATCCACAAAAGAATAATAAATGTCAAACTTACATATCCAAAAACCGGATATAAATAGGAAAGCAATGTTCCATAATTGATCAAACTGATAAAGTAACAAACTATAAAGATAAAGCCCACAATTATAATACTCGGCACGGAAATATATTTTTTTACCTGCCTCTCGATCCCAAACACATTCCCAATAACAGAGGTGAAAATTTCACCATAGATGACAAAAACAAATATCCAATAGAAGGATGATGCCAATGTCTTCACAATTGCAGCCATTGGGATATCATAGGCCTGCAGATTTGGGAGCATCATCAGTGTCAAATGGCTGGAAAGCAGGATAAGGGTCAATGCGGCTCCACCAAGGTATCCCCCCCACTTTATTGTCCGATCATCATTTATTTCTGAAGCCACAGGCACTAAGACTGCTTGTGCCAATGTCAAATTCAGAGCCGTATATGAAAACGGAGCCACAACTGCTTTCCATCCATCTTCAGCATATGGGATAAACAGAACCTGTTCTGCAAAACTAGGAAGCCTCATGCTTATGAACAATAAAATAAAGCTAAATGCAATCATCATCGGAACAACAAACGTATTCACAGCGAATAATCCGCGAATGCCCACTATCATTGTAATAATCGTTAACCCTATCGTTATGAGCAACCCTGCAGTTTTGCTGATGCCGATCTGTTCTTCAAACACTGCACCAGCTCCTGACAGCATGACGGCGCAAACGCCCAGCAGCATAAACAGCATCAATATATTAATGGCAGAACCAAAAAATCTTCCAAATAAATATTCATTTAATTCCTGATATGATGCAGCCTTTATTCGTGCAGAGATTCTCATTAGTTTGGAACCGAGAAAAATAAAGATATAGCCGCTCATTAAAATCCCAATTAATCCGATAAAACCAAATCGGGAAAAAAACTCCACAATCTCCCTGCCAGTGGCAAAGCCCGCTCCCACCACGGTTCCCACATAAACGGCAGCGATCTGGAAAGCTGCCCCCCAATTCGTCTTCACTTAATCTCCTCCTTCCTTTCCAATATATGTAGGCTAGTACAAACAAAGACGAGCTTTTTTGCATTACCGCTAAACTTCGGTTTTGGTTAAAAATAACAATACAAATTACTTGAAAGTCAAAGAAGGTCAAATTATAATGTGGATATTAGGTCAAATATAGTCAAAGTCAGACCAAGCTATTAATGGAGGTATGCAAAATGCTTTGTCAAAAATGTCAAACAAAACAAGCAAATATACAATTAAGATTGAATGTGAATGGAAATGAACGTAATCTAAACCTTTGCCATGACTGTTATCAAACTGAAAAGCAACATAGCCTAACTTCCTTTGGGCCTGCTTTGAGCGGTTTTTCAGGTTTTGGCCAAATGCCTTTGGAGGATTTCTTCAAGAAAATGGCTTCAGCTCAAGGGAATGAAAACAATGCTCTAAACGAAGCAACGGGATACAGTCATGGCAACGGCGGATTTATAGATCAATTCGGTCAAAATCTTACGCAGCTTGCCAAAGCTGGTTTAATTGACCCAGTCATCGGACGGGACGATGAGGTATATCGTGTGATTGAAATATTAAATAGAAGAAGCAAAAATAATCCGGTCTTAATCGGTGAACCAGGAGTAGGAAAAACAGCTATTGCCGAAGGGCTAGCCATTAAGATTGCTGAGGGAAATGCACCAAAGAAACTTCAAAATAAAGAAGTCTATTTGCTTGATGTGGCATCTCTGGTTGCAAATACAGGCATCCGCGGCCAATTCGAGGAACGCATGAAGCAGCTGATCTCTGAGCTTCAGTCACGGAAGAATATTATTCTCTTTATAGATGAAATTCATCTGCTTGTCGGAGCAGGATCAGCTGAGGGGTCAATGGATGCGGGAAATATTCTGAAGCCAGCCCTTGCACGAGGAGAGCTTCAAGTGGTCGGAGCAACCACTTTGAAAGAATACCGCCAAATTGAAAAAGATCCTGCACTAGAACGCAGATTCCAGCCTGTACATGTAGATGAGCCGTCACCTGATGAGGCAATTAAAATCCTGTTTGGGTTGAAACAAAAATATGAAGATTATCATGATGTATCTTTTACAGAAGATGCCATTAAGGCATGTGTGCAGCTGTCAAGCCGCTATATTCAGGACCGGTTCCTGCCTGACAAAGCCATTGATTTAATGGATGAAGCAGGTTCTAAAATGAATCTTCAATCAGGATATATACCAGCAGAAGATATTGAGAAACAGCTGAAAAAAATCAGCAGGCAGAAAGAACTTGTATTAAAAGAAGAAAAATATGAAGAGGCTGCAAAACTCCGTGAAGAGGAACTGAAACTCCAGCATGCTCTAAACGGGAACAACAAGGCAGAACGGCCAGTAATTGAAGTTAACCATATTCAGGAAATTATCGAAAAGAAAACCGGGATTCCTGTCGGCGAATTAGCGAAAGATGAACAGGAAAAAATGCAGAACCTTGAGGAAAGTCTTGCTGAAAAAGTAATCGGACAGGTGGAAGCCGTGCAAAAAGTAGCAAAGGCAATTCGCCGAAGCCGTGCAGGACTTAAATCAAAGGACCGCCCAATTGGATCATTTCTTTTTGTCGGGCCAACAGGGGTCGGCAAGACTGAATTAACCAAAACACTTGCCCAAGAGCTATTCGGCTCAAAAGAAAGCATGATCAGGCTGGATATGAGTGAATATATGGAAAAACACAGTGTATCAAAAATTATCGGTTCCCCTCCAGGATATGTGGGTCATGAAGAAGCCGGACAGCTTACTGAGAAGGTACGCAGAAACCCGTACAGCATCATTCTGCTTGATGAGATAGAAAAAGCTCACCCTGATGTACAGCACGTGTTCCTTCAAATACTGGAAGATGGACGCCTGACAGATAGTCAGGGCCGCACTGTCAGCTTTAAAGATACAGTCATTATCATGACTAGCAATGCAGGATCTGGGCAAAAGGAAATCCATGTTGGATTTGGCGCAGCTGACGCCGTCATGGAGTCAAATATTCTTGAATCGCTCGGCAGCTTCTTTAAGCCGGAATTCCTGAACCGCTTTGATAGCATTATTGAATTTAAAGCTTTGGAAAAAGAGCATTTATTGAAAATTGTCGACTTAATGCTTAACGAGCTTCAGGAAACATTAAATGAACGGGATATTGAATTGACTGTTACCCAGGAAGCCAAGGAGAAATTAGCAGCAGATGGATATCATCCTGCTTTTGGCGCACGGCCATTAAGAAGGATCATCCAAGATGAACTTGAAGACAAGATTGCTGATTTCATCATTGATCATGGCGGAAATAGCCAATTACAGGCCGATCTCGAAGACGAAGCAATTGTTATTAAACCTATCCTCTAAAAAGAACGAAAAGAGCCGGATTTAAAGAAATTCCCGGCTCTTTTTTATCTGTTTATAAACTTTTATCATCTACGGAATTCAGCCAATTCTCAATTTCCCCGATAACTGACTCGACACATCCCTCTTCAAAAGGAGAAATCAACCCAGCTTCTTTTACCAGTCCGGTAAAAGGTTTGCTGCCGCCAAGCTGGCACAGTTTCAAATAATCTTTCCATGCCGCTTCCTGATTCTCCCGGGACCGTTTCCAGAATTGGAATGCACAGATCTGTGCCAATGTATAATCGATATAATAGAAAGGTGAATTGTAGATATGGCCCTGCCGCTGCCAGAATCCGCCGTTCTCCAGATACTCATTGCCATCATAATCTTTATGCGGCAAGTATTTCTTCTCAATTTCTCTCCAAGCCTGTTTTCTTTCCTGAGGTGATGCATCCGGGTTCTCATATACCCAATGCTGAAATTCATCAACTGATACTCCATAAGGCAAGAATAGCAGTCCTCCGCTCAAATGGGAAAACTTGTATTTCTCAGTATCACCTTTAAAGAAGCCCTCCATCCATGGCCATGTAAAAAATTCCATACTCATGGAATGAATTTCTGCAGCTTCATAGGTTGGCCAGTTATATTCAGGTATCTCATAATGACTGCTTGAATACACCTGGAATGCATGGCCTGCTTCATGAGTAAGAACATCAATATCTCCTGACGTCCCATTGAAGTTTGAGAAAATGAATGGGGATTTATAGTTCTCAATATAAGTGCAATAGCCGCCCCCTGCTTTTCCCTTTTTGGCCACCAGATCCATTAGATTGTTTTCTCTCATATAAGAGAAAAATTCACTGGTTTCTCCGGAAAGCTCATCATACATCTTTTGTCCGTTTTCAATAATCCATTCCGGATTGCCTTTCGGTACAGCATTTCCTGTTTTAAATTCAAATCCTTCATCGTAAAATTTCAGCTTGTCAATTCCAATTCGCTCTCTTTGCCGTTCCTTTAGCTTTGTGCAGATTGGGACGATGAAATCCTTCACCTGCTTGCGGAAATTTGCAACCATCTCTGCGTTATAATCAGTTCGGTACATGCGGAAATAAGCCAGTTCAACAAAATTTGAATATCCAAGTTTATGGGCAATCTCTGTTCTAACCTTGACAAGCTCATCATAAATACGGTCCAGCTCATTCTCATTATCTGCCAGGAAGCCAAAGCGTGCCTCGCTTGCTTTTTTGCGCATTTCACGATCTGTAGATTCAGTAAATGGCTCCAATTGGGCAAGAGTGCGTTCTTCACCTTCAAAATCAATCTTGGCTGAAGCAATTAACTTAGTATACTCTGATGAAAGCTTATTTTCTTTTTGCAAGAGCGGAACAATCTCTGGCGAGAACACCTTCAATTGGGCTTCCGCAAGTGCAAAAAGCTGATTCCCCCATTTTTCTTCGAGCTCTGCCCTGAACCTGGAGTTAACCAAAGCCTGATAATACTTTGTAACAAACCCTTCTACTTCAGGCTGAATCTCATCCATATAATCCTGCTCTGATTTGTAAAATTCATCATTCGTATCGACTGAATGACGGATATAACAAAGGTTGAACATCGTGCCGACATCATTGCGAATATCATTAATTTCTTTCATAGCTTGATTTTGCTGGTCTGCAGAAGCTGCATTTTCAAATTTCTCAAGCGCTGCTTCGAATTTCCCCTTTACTTTTTCAAGATCCGGACGAACGTATGTATAGTCTTCAAATCTCACATTATTGCCCCCTCGTGTATATGTAAATCGATTTTAATAAAACCACTAAACTATTTCGACAATATTTGGTTAATTCCTCCCCTGAACATATCTATAAAGCACAAAATAAAAAACAGCCAGTAAAGGCTGTTTTTGTTATTGTTCGCTATTTCTATCATTGGAGATAGACAGTCCAAGCTTCTTTAATAACTCAATGGCTGTGCCTTTTTCTTCTGGAGTAAGCTCGGACATTAAAGAATGGATATGCTTTTCATGGTCAGGAAATATGTTTTCGATAAAGTCTTTTCCCTTATCTGTTATTTGTGCAAAAGTAACTCTTCTGTCATTCGGGCATGCGACCCTTTTCAACAAGCCTTTCTGCTCTAGCTTGTCCACTACATAAGTGATGCTTCCGCTGGCCAATAGTATTTTCCCGCCGATCTGCTGCAATGGCTGGTCACCCTTATGGTAAAGCAGTTCCAGAACAGCAAATTCAGTTGGGTTCACTCCATATGTTTGTATTAGTTTATTTACGTTTTCATTTATTGCCCTATATGCCCTGGACAGGACAATAAACAATTTCAACGATTGGTCAATTTGTTCAGACCCCATTTTATCCAATCCCTTTTCCTTTTAATTAGTAGCGTATACATAAATTCAATTCTCAATCATTATAGAAAACAGGAAGAAAGCTGTCAATTTAACACATCCCGATCATTTGCCCGAAACAACCTCCCAATTGTGATTAAGAGTTGGAATTACCTTTTTCTTTTCTAAAAAATAGTCTGCAATCAATTCGGTCATATCGGTTAAAATTTCTTTCACCACCGGCTTATCCTTGAACATGTCGTAGCCTCCCCCGCCGGCAGCGCGGTAATTGTTCATTACTACATGATACTCGTCATCTTCCCCGATTGGATGCCCTTTATATAAAACCTTTGTGATCCGGCTGCCCATTTGTCGTGAAACATCTATTTTATACTCAATACCTTCCCACATATCGTAATTATAATGCTGTGGCTTTGGATTTGAAAAAGCAGGATTCACTATAATTTTTCCGTCACTATTCAATTCAAAATAAGCTGCAGACCGCTCCAAAGCATCTTTAATGTCCTTTCCTGCAACTCTGAGGACACATAATGAATTTGGATAAATATAGTTAGAAACAATTTCTCTCATGGTTACTTTAGACTGAAATCCGGGTGCCCCCTCATGAAATAAGGCAGTGCAGGAAATATCAGCACCTGACGCTTCCATCTGCACTTTATTAATGAATTCAATCAGCGGATGCTCCCCAGTGCGTGCCTCAAATATATCATCAATCAGCATATCACCTTCAATTTCACCGATCTCCGTATCCAGCCATTTCTGGGTTTTGGATTCATAATACCCCGCCAGCTGCAGAACCTCATTATCAGACGGTATTCCTTCGGGAAAGATTAACGCAGAGTGTTTATCATCAATCAGCCAATCATTGTGTTTCTTTCTGAATTTAACGGTGACCTTTGCAAGCGCTTGACCATTAAATCCCGGCTGAACAACAGCCACACCATTTACTTGTTCTCCTTCAATAAAACGGTGCTGATGCCCGGTAATCAGAACATCGATTCCAGGAACTTCTGTACAGATCCGGTATGCTTCATTTTCTCCTGTTTGTTCTTCCGTCTCTTCACCAGTTCTGATATCCTTTTCAAAGCCGCCATGATAAGAGACAATAATCACATCTGGTTTCTCTTCCTCCTGAATATATGAAACCCACCTTTTTAAGCTGATCACCGCAGATTCAAAAACAAGATGTTCAATATGCTGCCTTTTCTCCCAATTGGGAATATACTGGGTTGTGACACCTATGACCGCTGCTTTCAAGCCATTTGGAAAAGATTTTATTTTATAGGGGAGCCCGAAATACGTTTCCTTTGTTGAATTAAATAATATATTGGCTGACAGCCATGGGAAATTGGATTCACTGACAGCTCTTGCAAGTGTGTTCTTTCCATAATTGAATTCATGGTTTCCAATTACAGCTGCATCGTATTCAAGTTCATTTAATATTTGTATCATGGGATTTTTTTGGTTATTTAAGTATCTGGAATAATAATAAGTTAGAGGAGTTCCCTGGATCAGATCGCCGTTATCAATAAGAATGGAGATCTCAGATTGTTCCTTTTCTTTTTTTATTAATGCTGCAAGCTTGCCCAGCCCATGACCAGCATGCTCACCAGTTCCATAATAATATGGATAAACATGTCCATGGACATCACTTGTAGCTAAAACCGTAAGAAAAACTTCTGATTTCATCAAACCCCTCCTTACATATAAAATATCATTCCTTTGATAGAAATAAACCTCTTTTAACACAAAATGGTATAATATTAATAATGTCAGTTAGATATATACAAATTAACCTAATTATGCTGGAGTTAACCTGATGAAAAGTCGAAAACGAAATTTACTACTATATTTAATCGCAGTAATTATTCCCACTTTGGCCGGCAGCATCTTTTTCTTTATGGACTCTGTTAAACAAAATGATGAGGAAAGACTGGAAGAAGCAAAATGGATTGGCTCCATACACCAAAGAAGCTGGGATCAGTTTATTTCCGAAACTGTCACCACCCTTGATATGTTATCACTGACTGCAGGAAGTGCTGACACGCCCTCTGATAAACTGGAGCCTCTGCTCCAAAAAGCCAATCAGCTGGATCCGCGATATGGCGGCATTTACCTTCTAAACCCCAGCGGAGAGGTTCTTACAGGGTCCAATCAATTCTTAGCGAACTCCGATTTATCTAACAAGAAATATCTAAAAGAGGTTTCGCGCACGAAAGATATTGTTATCTCTAACTCCCCTGAAACACTAACCAATGGGCAAACAGTCGTTGGGATAGGAAAACCCGTATTCAATGACAATGGAGATGTAATCTCTATTATTGTGGCACATATGAGGGTGGATTACGTACAAAATATCATGAGACTTCTTACTCCAGAAGCAAGACTTTCTGTCCTTAATTCTGAAAAGGAAACGATTATGGATATCAACATGAATGGTGACTCATCGTTCTCCAGCCAGAATAGCATCTCAATTCCAATTGACAGGCTTCCCTGGAGTGTAAAAGTAGAATTGCCGCCTAGAGATATGCTTGCAATAGTCAAAGATGCTTTTAGGGCTATCCTTATATTAATGATTATAACCCATATTCTCTTTCTCTTAATTAAGTATTTAAGGCTTAAAAAGCAGAATGAAGAGGAAAAAAAGGAAAATGAGCTCCAAAAGCTGGAACTGGTGGGTACTCTGGCTGCCAGCACAGCTCATGAAATCAGGAACCCTTTAACAGGAATAAAAGGCCTTATTCAGCTATTAAGTGAAAAATATACGAATACAAATGACCAGTATTACTTTTCAGTTATAAATGATGAGATCAGCAGAATTAATGAAATTGTAAGTGAATTTTTAATTCTGGGTAAACCTGCAGCTCAAAAGATGGAAACACTTGATTTGAGAAATATCATAAAGGAATTGGAACCGTTGATAATCTCCGAAGCCAATTTACACAATGTCACTTTTGAATCTGCTATTTCAGATGAACCTGTCATGGTCGAATGTACGAAAGACCAGATGAAACAGGTTATTTTGAATTTAACGAAAAACGCTTTTGAATCGATGGAGGGCGGAGGAAAGCTGACAATCAAGCTAAATAAAATGCATTCCAAGTGTCAGCTTAAAATTGCGGACACAGGTTCAGGCATCTCTGAAGGTGAGATTGAAAAGATTTTCCACCCATTCTACACTTCAAAGGAAACGGGCACAGGCCTTGGCCTGGTAGTCTGCAGGCGCATTCTGCATTCTTTCGGCGGTGAAATATTTATTACAAGCAAAGAAACAAAAGGAACGCATGTAGATATTTTTCTGCCTGCCAAAAACGAAGCATAAAGAAAGAAGGTGCTCGCTGCGAGGCACCTTCTTTTTTAGCTCAAATAGATTGGGTCGTTTCTTTCAATTCTTTTCTTTATCGTCTCCATCATAAATAATAGCTGCGAACTTCTATCTTTTGGTGCGATTTTTTTATGCAGGACAGAATAAAGTGTGATATCTCTCAGTCTCAGAAATAAGGGCAGCTGCCGTCCCAAATCATCGGGAATTTCATTTTCCAGGCGATAGCCATCCAAAAAGGAGTCCAGGAATTGCTTGCCGAAGATTTCCATTTCTGATGGATCCCCCTCTTTAAACTTATATAAAAGTGAGTAATACAGCGGTATGGCTATATCTGATGCAAACCAATGATAGCAGCAGTCATCGAAATCAAATACTTGTATTTCTTTCCCATCGTAAAAGAAGTTTCCGGAATGTAGATCAGTATGAATAAGGCCATAATTGTTTATATGTTTTGGCAAGTTTTGAAGCAGATTCAATAAATCTTCCGTATGCTTAATGACTAATTGATCTTCTGCAGGTATATATTTCTCAACTGTAAGCAATTCTTCTTCATCCCATTGCATCCGCGGTACAATTCCATCTGATGGCACATATGATTTAGTGGCTGCATGCATTTTCCCCACCGTTCTTCCCCATGCTTGAAATAACTCGTTATTGAATTCCGGTGCCCTAACACTTATTGGTTTTCCCTCTGCTTTTGAAAACAGGCTGGCGTAAAAGACAGAACCGTCCCCAGCTGTTAACCGCTCAACCAAATTCCCATTCTGTGATGAAAAAACTTCTGGAACCTTTAAATTCTTCGATTTCAGATAACTCATCCAGTCTGCTTCTGATAAAAGCTCCTCAAGCATGCGGTGAGATGAGTGGGTAATCCTCAAAATATGTGCTTTTCCATCTTTATGAACCTCATAAACATAGTTTTCAAAGTCACCCAGCTTTTTATAATTTTCTATATTCAAAGAATAGATTCTAAGGAAATTAGTAAGAATATCGTCCGTCATTAAAGCATCAACTGCTTTTTCCATTGGCTTCCCTGCCCTCTTGTTTAATCTGAATAATGTAAATTATATAATATTTAATAGATTTCCAAAATAACTATTTTGAAAGTCTATTGAATAAGGTAAACTATATTTAGCTTTACGAAATGTTCAGGAAAAAAGGAGAATATACCATGAGTACTACCGCTGCTTCAGTCAGTCCAAGATATGAGCCGCAGCAGAAAACGGTCTATCGGATCTTATTCATTATTGGCCTCTGCCACCTATTGAATGACTCTATTCAATCTGTCATTCCAGCCATGTTTCCCATTTTAGAAAAATCTATGGGGCTTTCATACTCACAGCTGGGTATGATTGCCTTTTCACTTAATATCGTGTCTTCAATCATGCAGCCGGTTGTTGGAATGGCCACTGATAAAAAGCCGTTCCCCTTTGCCTTGCCAATCGGCCTGACTTCAACTTTATTTGGCATATTAGGATTGGCTTTTGCCCCGGATTATAAATGGATTATTATATCGGTATTATTCATTGGTCTTGGTTCAGCTGTATTCCACCCGGAAGGATCCAGGGTTGCTTATATGGCAGCCGGCCAGCGCAGAGGTCTGGCTCAATCAATTTATCAGGTCGGCGGAAACACAGGACAGGCACTAGCTCCTATCATTACGGCCCTTATTCTTGTTCCGCTAGGTCAAATGGGTGCTGCCTGGTTTACTGCAGTTGCCGCTATAGCAGTCGGGCTGCTGATTTATATAGCATTTTGGTATTCTGGACGCCTTCAGGAAGAATTGATTGCCGGCAGAGCAAAAAAACAAGCTCGTGTCCATAATAATAAAAGGATATCAAAAAAAATATGGAGTGCACTAATCCTGGTTCTCTTTTTGATATTTGCCCGTTCATGGTATATATCGGGTATGACAAATTTCTATGCCTTTTATGCGATAGAAAAATACTCTTTCTCCATTAGTCAGGCACAGCTCTTCTTATTTGCATTTTTAGTATCAGGTGCATTGGGCACATTTTTTGGCGGGCCGCTCGCAGATCGGTTTGGAAAGAAAAAAATTATTTTTCTATCCATGATCCTGACTGTTCCGTTATCCACCATGATTCCTTTCGTTCCATCTCCTATTGCATTTATAATGCTGGTGGCAAGCGGATTCATACTGATGTCAAGCTTCTCGGTGACGGTAGTATACGCTCAGGAATTAGTTCCCGGCAAAATCGGTACTATGGCGGGACTTACAGTGGGGCTGGCTTTTGGTATGGGGGCAATAGGCTCAATTGCACTGGGCTATATAGCCGACACTGTTGGTCTGATAAATATGATCATATTTACCGGCTTTCTTCCCGTATTGGGGTTGCTGACATTATTGCTCCCGCCGGATGAAACTGTTTCAGAATGGAATAAATAGGTTAGAGGGGGGGCCCCCCTCCTTCTTATAAGGTATATAGATTTATTTTTATTAAAATTTTCTAAAAATTTTAATAATTATGTGCAATCTTCTTCTTTTTTGCCATATAATAAAGGTAAGATATTAGCTCTCTTTGGCGCAGCTAAATACCCTGTAAAATGTTAGGAGGGATTAAATATGCATCTGCCAAACTACTACGATTTTTATCAAAAATGCCTTATTCCTGCAAATGAAACTGATTCATTCCTTCCGGCCGGGCAAACCCATTGGCTAATCGCTCTGGAAGGACAGCTTAAAGAACAGGAAAAAGAATATTACCTCTGGAGAGTCACCCTATATCCATCCAATTCAGAAGGATGTTTTTCATGGAATAAGGCGCTTTATTCTTCATCTCTGTACGAATGCATCCATAAGGCTTTTGAACATGCTAAAGAACTTGAAGTCAATGTAAAAGACTCCCAGTTCAATTTTTTAAAGAGACAAGAGAAAATCAGCTAACCTCCAAATCCACTCCCCTATGCGTTACTCTTTTTTTACCCTCGAATGTGAAATAACATACATATAGGTAATTTCTACTTTTAATCAAAGTCCCCAAAAAAAAGTGAATTCTTAATTTATATTAAAAAAAGAGCCTAGACTTCTCTAAGCTCTCCAGATTATAGGGGGTCAACTATAATAGTCCGACCACATTTAGTTTAACAAATCCCGCCTAAAAAATTAAGATACTAAAGTACTATTACTTAAAAGCTTTAACGCGGTAACTAATAATAAAACCAGAATGACATGTTTGCTGCAGGATTAATAGTTTTGATATATGTTGTTAACAGTTTGTTAATATTTCTTATCTATAATAAGAAATGTACCGAAAGATAAAACCTTTTTCATTACCCCCCTTTTCAAACCGGCCAAATGTGGCCGGTTTTTGTATGAAATAGGGGTTAACTTTATGCAAGCCTGAATACTATTCCATGACCGCCTTTTGGGTATTCCCATTTAATATTCTGATATGGGCATCCAATTCTGCAGCTGCCGCACTCATGGCATCCTTCATAACCCACCTGCATTCTCAATCCTTCCCACTTGTACACCTCAGCCGGGCAGAAAATAGTGCATATTTTATCGGGGCATTTTGTCATGCAGATATCATGATCCAATACAGTAAGATGTGATTTTGTGTCTGCCTTAAAACGAACTAAATATTGCTTTTCTTCGATCGTTTTCGTTGACATTATTTCACCGCCTTCCATGCCCTGTACATGTCTTGAATCATACGAATGGTCCCGCGTTCACTGGTGAAGCTCTTCATAATTTCTTTTTGCTTTTCTTTCTTAGGAGTTCCATCAACTGTAAAGAATTTGCTCGCTGCCCTGTTAAGCATCGGAACATATTCTTTAAAATACTGAGGGTAGTGTTCAAACGTGTGAGTTGCATCTTTATATTTTTCCAAGTCTTTAATAATAAAGCTTTGATACAGTGTTTCCCTGTACTGATTCAAGCTTGTTTCGCTAAAATCACCCCGTTTTTTGGCGTCAATGATGGTTTCTGCAGCCATTGTTCCGGAAGCCATTGCCATATTGGAGCCTTCACGATGTATGGCATTAACCAGCTGTGCAGCATCACCTGCAAGAAGGACACCATCGCCGGCCACTTTAGGCACTGAATGGTAGCCCCCTTCAGGAATCAAGTGAGCCAGGTACTCGGCAGATTCTCCTCCTTCTATTAAGGGTCTTACCATAGGGTGTGTTTTTAAATAATCCAGCAGGTCATAAGGCTTAAGCTTCGCCTTAATCATACTTGACAGTGTGGTTCCCACACCAATATTAATACTATCTTTATTGGTGTAAATAAAGGCAGTTCCCAGATTGCCTTTCGTGGAGTCCCCGAATATTTCAATCGTACAGCCCTGGTTGTCTTCCAGGTTAAAGCGGTCATTAATTTTGTCTTTAGAGAGATTAATTACTTCCATTACCGTCAGTGCCACTTCATCAGGACGAAATTCTTTATGGTAGCCCAACTGTTTTGCCAGCAGTGAATTTACACCATCTGCCAAAACCACAACATCTGCAAATACCTCGCCATCCGGCCGGTCAGTTCTTACACCAACCACTTTTCCGTTTTCAGTCAAGCACTCAAGTACTACTGTTTCATTTATTAATAGAACGCCCTGTTCAATCCCTTTTTTTGCAAACCATTGGTCAAATGGCGCCCGGAGTACTGTAAAATTATTATATGGTTCCTTCCCCCACTCAAGACCTTTATAGCCAAAACTCACTGTCGATTCTTTATCCATCATCCAAAACCGCTGTTCTACGACCGGCCGCTCCAGCGGTGCTTCTTTCCAAAACTCTGGAATGATTTCCTCCATTTGCTTACGGTATAAAACTCCGCCCATTACATTTTTGCTGCCGGGATATTCTCCTCTTTCAATTTGCAGGACTTTGAGACCGTTTTTGGCGCATGTGTAAGCACAGGAAGTTCCTGCAGGCCCTGCTCCCACCACAATGACATCAAACTTTTCAGACATAACTTATTTCACCCCCTCTTTCCTTAGCTTCCTTTAACTCTTTAATCAGCTTCGGCACAATTTCAAGTGCATCACCCACGATTCCGTAAGTTGCTACATCAAATATAGGTGCGTCCGGATCCTTGTTAATCGCAATTATGAACTCTGAATTCTTCATGCCTACGATATGCTGGATTGCCCCTGATATCCCAATAGCAAAATAGACCTTTGGGGTAATGGTTTCCCCGGTCTGCCCAACCTGCTGTTCATGCGGAAGCCATCCTGCCTCCACTACATCCCTTGTACCCCCTACGGTTGCTCCAATTGCATCGGCCAACTCATGGATCAGCTGGAAATTTTGAAAATCTCCCATTCCTTTTCCGCCCGCAACAACAACATGAGCATCTGCTAAATTCACTTTTTTTGTGACATCTTTCACAATTTTAATTACCTTTGTGCGCATTTCATCTTCACTTAGGGTAATCGCTTCTTCTATAACCTCGCCCTGTTTATCTGGATCTGGCTCCAGGGCTTTCATAACCTTAGGACGGACAGTAGCCATCTGCGGCCGATGCTTTTTACAAAGGATGGTTGCCATTATATTTCCACCAAACGCCGGGCGGCTAGCTTCAAGCAGCCTCTTATCCACTTCGACATCCAGCATGGTTGTATCAGCAGTCAATCCAGTGCTAAGATCTGTAGCAACAGCACTGGCCAAATCTTTACCATTGGAAGTGGCCCCATAGAGAAATATTTCAGGTTTATATTTTTCTGCAAGATCGATAACTGCCTTCATATAAGACTCCGTCCGGTAATCTTTCATCACTTCATGGTCAATGACATATACCTGATCAGCTCCATAAGCGATTACTTCCTGGCTTAAAGACTTTATCTCATATCCAAGCAGAACACCGGAAAGTGGCACATCCAGCTTATCTGCCAGCTTTCTGCCTGCACCGAGCAATTCAAGGGAAACCCCTTCGATTTTCCCATCATTTTGTTCTATGAATACCCACACTCCCCGGTACTCATCCATCATGTAAATCCCCCCTAATTATTCCAGTTATCGGCTAACAAATAGCTCTTTCTTATCATTAAGCAGCTCCATCAGCTGTTTAACCTGTTCTTCCGCATTTCCTTCAAGCCTCTTTCCGCCTTCCGGCTTTGGAGGGGTAAACATTTTTCCCACTATCGTAGGAGACCCTTTCAACCCGAGTTGTGTACGATCCACTTCCTCAAGATCATTTACAGACCAGATAACCGGCTCATACCTGGCAGCTTTTATCATGTTGGGCATAGGGGAGTATTCTATGCTATTAATCTCTTTTTCAACGGTCAGCAGGCAAGGGACTTGAGCTTGTATTAATTCATATCCGTTCGTAATTTTCCTTTTGATCTGTATCGTTTTTTCAACTTCATTAAGTTCGGTTACCTCAATAACATTTGTAACAGGCGGAATATCCAGCCTTCTTGCTATTCCTGGTCCCACCTGGCCGGTATCTCCATCAATGGCATGTTTTCCGCATATGATTAAATCCACAGGCATATCTTTTGAAATACGTTCCAATGCTTTAGACAGAGCATAGCTTGTTGCAAGTGTATCTGCGCCTGCAAATGCTCGGTCCGAAATTAAAAATCCGCGGTCTGCTCCAATTTCGATGCTTTTCTTAATAACAGCAACAGCCTGTGGAGGTCCCATGGATAAAACCGAAATGGTGCCTTTTCCTATGGTCTTTGTCAATTTCACTGCTTCCTGCACTGCATGGGCATCATAAGGATTTAAAATCGCAGGAGCACTGCGCCGGTCAAGGGTATTGGTTTTGGGATTGATTTTAATAATTTTTGTATCAGGCACTTGCTTGACACACACTACTATGTGCATTTTTTACTTTCCCCCCTCTTAACTTAAAGCTTCTATGGGTATTGTTCGCTTTAAGAGATAGATAAAAAGCTTTGTATTACGATATGATTCTCGATACATGCATAGTACTGCAATGAAGAATTAATAAGAATTGTGCATTCAAAACCCCAAACTGGTGCCCACTAAAAAAAAGAATCCTCAACGGATCCTTTTTTTCTTCCTATTATATGTTCAATCTATATACTCGGAATTTTAAAATTATACAACTGCTTTCTTCCATGAGAGAATCATTTCCCGGAAGGAAATCCTCATTCTCTTCTTTTGTTCCTTCTCTCTTTTAACGACGCATTGATATTCAAAAATTAATTGATCAAGTTCCTGGCTGCAGCGCACCGTTTCCTGGCTCGCCATTCCATTTTTTTTGGCCGTTTCTATCATTGTTTCCCTTTTTTGCTGAATTTCAGTCAGCAGCTGTATTCTTTTATAGCGCAACTTTCTTCCTCCTACTCCTATCCCTTTATCCGATATAAATGTGTCTACTTGAAGCATTATTACAAGAATTTCTATAAATGTAAATAGATTCGCAATATTAGACAATCTTTTTCCGAATTTATTTTTATCGACATCAATTTCAATTCGCCCTCATGGAGGTTCGACACATTTTGCTAAATTTAATCGTGCGGCCTTAACGGGATTTGATAAAAAATTTGAAAGACTATAACATATAAAAAAACATCCAATCTTTATATCAGGAAAATAAAAACCCAATGCCGGGGGCAATGGGTCATTGAATTATTGATGGACTTCCTTTTTTTCATAAATTGGCACCCATCCTTCTGCGGTAACAAAAATCCGGATGGCTACTACTTTTCGATCCTCCTGAAGAGTAAAATAATGACGGATATTTTCGGGTACGGATATTAAATCTCCAGGATTCAGGAATACTTCAAAGAATTCTCCATCTTTTCCTTGTATAATAAAAACTCCATGACCGCTGACAATAAATCTCACCTCATCATCTGTATGATGATGTTCCTGCTGGAAATTCTGAAGAAGCTCTTCCAAATTCGGCGTATTCTCTGAAAGGGAAATTACATCCTGTGCCTTATATCCTCTTCTGTCTGAAATATCCTTAATTTCTTCAGCAAATGCATCCAGAATTTCTTGTTTTTCATTATCGGAAAGTAAATATTTTTCCTGCAGATTTTCAGGCAGTTTATCTATTGCCCAGTGCTCATAGATAACCTCCTGCTTTTCCAGAAAAGCAGCAACCTCTTCCTGATTCCTAATTTCTTTTTTTGAATTTTTCATTACGATATATGCCAAACCAATCATTCCTTTCTATTAAAATTTTTTTCTCGAATGGTTTAATAACAGCACTTATATATTAAACTACTTTAAATAGCTGATTGGGCTTATATTCCAGGAGCTTTAGCTGATAACGGAATAGAAATTCTGAAGCCTCAAGGATCTTTTTAGCCTCAAAAGAGGTTTTGCCCCATACCGTAATTCCATGATTTCTTATCAAAACGGCACCTGCATCTTCATGTATATGAGAAGAAAAACACTTTGCCAGCGTTGGAATATGCGCATGATTCGGAATAATTGGAATCTCGAGAACAGCATCTTCCTCCCATTTATCGAATGCTTTAATCAGCTCTTGCCCTTTAAATGTAACCGCCTCTTGATCACCATAAATTTCTGAAATGACATTATTGTCAATTGTATGTACATGAAGACTGCATTCAGCTTTCGTTCTTCGATATATCTCAGAATGCAGAAGTGTTTCAGCAGATGGCTTTAGATGTGTTTCCCCTGCCGGGTGTCCCAATTCATCAACAAGGAGAAAGTCTTCATCCGTGCGTTTCCTTTTATCCTTTCCGCTTGCTGTTACGAGGAATTGAAGGGGATGTGCACTGACCTTAATGGCCAGATTTCCGCTTGTTCCCATAAACCAGTCCCTTTCTGCAAGCTCTTCCTTAATATCTGCAAGCTCATTCCATTTTTCCTCAACTCTGCTCATACCCTCACCTCATTTAAACTTTTTAAAAGCTCAATGCAATCATAGAATGTTTCAAAGGCACAATGATTTAGGTTCATCTCTTTGCTTTTCTCCAGGAGCAGGTCTCTGGCAATGACAAAGTCTGCCTGTTTGGCAGCCTCCAGATCAGTTACTGAATCTCCGATCACCACTTTAAAGGTGTCCTCATCCTCTAGTTTCCTCATAATAGAAGGCTTGCAGCAGCCGCAATTATTATTGCATTTTTCATCGCAGCTATGAGGCCATAAGATTTTTATTGTATCACCGCTAAAATCAGAACTATTGCAGAATACCTCTTCAAAGGGTCCATACTCATTCAGTACAGGTGCCACAAAAAAGTCTATTCCTCCGCTGACTATATAAAGCGGTATTTTTTCTTTTGCCAGAAAATCGATAAATGGCTGAAATCCCTCTCTTACTCTCGCATTTTCTAAGATGAAATCGGTGATATCATCTTTCAGACTGCTTGGGAGAAGGGAAAACATCTTTCCTACTCCTTCTTGAATGGATATTTCCTGTCCCAAAACTTGATTTTTAATCCCTTCCCAATGGGAAGGAGCAAAGTGCTTCATGATATGAATGATGTTATCATTTTCGGTAATAGTTCCATCAAAATCACAAAAAACCGCCACTTTAGCCATTCTTTACAGCCACCTCTTTATATCCCCACAAATCAATCGCTTTTTTTAATTCAGGGAAGTTTGATGGAGCATCTGTCAAAGAAGCCCCCTTTAAAATTAAATCAATTGCCTGGCGGAATGCCAAACCTCCTCCTCTTGCCCCATCCGGATGCCCATGTACGCCACCTCCGGCATTAATTACACTGTCTATTCCGAAGTCTTCGAAAAGCAAAGGCACAAGACCCGGGTGGATGCCGGCCGATGGAACCGGAAAGGTTCTTTTGCAAAAATCATTCTTAGTCAGGGCATCCCCAATTGACAATGCCTGAGTTTTTTCAAGGGCAACCGATCCATAAGGTGATGGGAATAGAGACAAGTCGGTCCCTGCATACCTGAGGAGTTTGCCTAAAAGCAAAGGATAGGAAATCCCATAAACACTTGAAGCAGAAAGAGCTCCACTAACCGCAGGATGTGCCATGATAGGCAGCCCAATCTCATTATCTTCTCTTAGTGACTGCAAAACATCGAGCCCATAAGAAAATACATTGAACAGAAGAAGGTCTGCACCAAGGCTGGATGCTTTCATTGCCTTATCTTTTAAATCAAAAGACCTCCCTGTTAAATTCACAGCATATAGGGTACGGTGGCCTGTTTCCTCATAAACCTGCCTTAGCACTTCTTTGCCTTCTGTTATCCGGTCTTCAAAAGGTGTAAGGCGGTTTTCAAATAGAATTTCATCATCTTTTACAAGGTCGATTCCACCAAGGGCCTGTTCCCTCAGCTGCGAAGTTAAAAAATCCATGTCTTTGCCCAGCACCCCTTTGAAGATACTCATCAAAAGGGGTCTATCATATACATTCAGTTTTTCCCTCAGTCCGTCAATCCCAAATCGAGGCCCAGGGAAAAAGCTTTTAAGTTCCTTGGAAAACTGTAAATCTAACAATTTAATCTTTCCATCCAATGATAGTTTTCCAAAGACTGTTGTCAATATTGCCGGTAAATCAGGACTGAAATTTACAGTAGGATAGGCAATCTTAATGACTGCAGCTGTTTCCTTTCTTTCTTCATCTTTAGTATGGTCTTCAACAGAAACGACCCTGCCTTTATGCTTTTCCAGCTGCTGTTTTTCAAGTTCGGGCAAATGGGTCCATGACCCGACCGTTAAGCCTAAAGCGATCTCCTCAGCCTTTTTCTCCGGGTTATGTTTTTCATCATGAACCAGATACGTTGCAATAATTTCACTCATGTATATCCTTCCTTTCAAAAATCAAAGAATGAGAACGATAAAAAACCTCTTCAAATAAGAAGAGGTTAGCATAGCCATCTAACATCTTCTTATCTATCAGCTATAAGCTGCAAGATTTAGCACCGTGCTCAGGTATAAGTCGGTTGCCGGGCTTCATAGGGCTAGTCCCTCCGCCTGCTCTTGATAAGAAAACGAAACAAGTATTCAGTTAATTTAGAATTAAAATTTAATTAAAATTATGACAGTGCTTAATATTTTTGTCAATTGAATTTTGAAATAAATTTAAAATAAATTTAATTTTTGTATTCGTGCCACCGCTTCTTTAAGTCTATCCTCAGATGTCAGTAAACCGGCTCTCACATACCCTTCTCCAAAATCACCAAATCCAATGCCAGGTGCAACCGCAATATGCGCTTTATCTAAGAGATAGTCAGCAAACTCTTCCGATGTAAATTGTTCAGGGACCTTAAGCCATGCAAAAAAGGAGCCTTTAGGAGCTTGTACATCCCATCCAATTTCCCTAAGGCCAGAGATGAATGAATTCCGTCTGGATTCGTAGATGGAATTCAATTCCTTAACACAATCCTGTGGTCCTGACAGAGCAGCTGCTGCAGCTTCCTGAACAGCACCAAACAAGCTGACATATAGATGATCCTGCATAAGGTTCAGTGCTGTGATGACACTTTCATTGCCAGCTGCAAATCCAACTCTCCAGCCTGCCATATTAAAGGTCTTTGAAAGTGTATATATTTCAATTCCGACCTCTTTTGCCCCTTCTGCCTGAAGAAAACTTTCAGGTTTTATGCCGTCAAAACCAATTCCTCCATATGCAAAATCATGGATAATGCAAATGCCATGGCTTCGGCTCAAATCAACTGTTTCTTGAAAAAAATCCTGGTTTGCCACTGCTCCAGTCGGATTATTTGGATAATTAAGGAACATCAGTTTTGCTGCATTTAGCTGGTCTGCTGACAATTCATTGTATACTGGCAAGAAGTTATTTTCCTCTCTTAGAGGCATTGTCACCATCTTTGCTTTGGCAAGTGCTACACCTGACCAATAATCAGGATATCCCGGGTCCGGAACCAATATGCTGTCCCCAGGATTTAAAAGGCATTGAGGGATTTCAACCAGACCGGCTTTACCACCAAAAAGGATGGCTATTTCGGTTTCGGGATTCAATTCAACATCAAATTCCCTTTTATAAAAGTCTGCAGCTGCCTTTTTTAAGTAAGGGAAGCCCTGGAAAGGGGAATATTTATGATTTTGCGGATTATCGGCTGCACTTTGAAGACTCTTGACAATATGCTCTGGTGTAGGCATATCAGGGTTTCCTTGTCCAAGATTGATGACATCATGCCCTTGTTCGAGCTTTTCCCCCACTTTAGCTGTCAAAGATGCAAAGAACTGTTTAGGCAGACTTTTCAAAAGATCTGATTGCGGATAATTTACCAAATTGTTCACCTGCTTAAAAAAAGATTGAAAATATAGTCACAAATGATATAACGTAAATGGTAAGATGTAAAGTAAAATTTTGAAAATTTCCATCTATCGGACTAATATTACCATAAGGATATAATGATTGCGGGGGAGTTTTATGAAATTAATGATTGCCTGTTTGCAAATGGATATTGCATTTGGAAAACCTGAGGAAAATTTTAAAGCAGCCGAAATTATGATTAAAAAGGCGATTAGGGATAATCCGGATGTTATTGTGCTGCCGGAACTTTGGACTACTGGCTATGATTTGACCAGAATGGGTGAAATTGCAGACCAGGATGCCGGATCATCGCTAGTTTTTTTGAAAGAGGCCGCACAGAGCAATCGGGTTCATCTGATTGGCGGATCTGTTGCAAAGAAAACACCCGAAGGCATTTACAACACTCTGCTGATTGTAGATAACAAAGGTGACCTTATACATGAATACAGCAAGCTGCACTTATTCAAGCTAATGAATGAACATCTCTATCTGAAAGGAGGGAAATCCAAGGGAGTATTTTCTCTGGAAAATAGGAAGTTTGCAGGGATGATTTGTTATGATATCCGTTTTCCTGAGTGGGTGCGGACCCATACAGCAGAAGGTGCTGAAGCTTTATTTGTAGTAGCTGAATGGCCACTGGCCCGGCTGGCACATTGGCGAGCACTTTTGATTGCACGTGCCATTGAAAACCAATGCTACGTAATTGCATGCAACCGCTCTGGCTCTGATCCTGACAATGTCTTTGCAGGCCATTCAATGATTATAGATCCCTGGGGCGAAGTGCTTGCAGAAGGTTCTGAAACGGAAGAAATCCTATATGCTGAAATAGACCTGGATAAAGTGAAAGAAGTCCGCAGCATGATTCCTATTTTTACTGACCGCAAACCGGATTTTTACTCTTAATGGCATGCAGGGGCCCTGACTGGGGCCCTGCCCTTCTTTACCCTTCTATTTTTGCCCACATTTCCGGAGGATTTAATTCATAAATGCCATTTTCCCTGTACATATAATGATTTATAATAAATTCTCTGCGTATCGTCGCATAGTCTTCATGATACTGTTTAATATATTCGTTGAGCTCTTTTTCTTCATATTTTTTTCCCATTTTCAACCCTTTGATTAGATGCTCAAAAACCATGAGTTTCTTCTTCCTTTGTGCAGGAATATTCTTCAGCTTTCCATCTCTGGTAAAGAAATTTTCAATAACCTTCTGGCTTTCTAAGTTTTGTTCTTCCATTTTCTTAATCTCCTCTTTATCTGCCAATTTTGCAAGAACACCTGATTGATGTTTCAATACGGATTCATTTAAGTAAAAATAAACAGTATTTTTATCTCTTCTTTGATAAACGAGGTTTATTTCCCTCAGTTTATTTAAATGATGAGTAATGGTTGGCGGGGTTAAGCCGAGTTTCCCTGCTATCGCCTGTCCATGCAAAGGCCCTTTGGCAAGGAGAAAAACAATCCTGATTCTGGTTGGGTCTCCCATTGTCTTATAAAAAGCTACTAAACGATTTAGTTGCATAATTGCAGTGCCCTCATTTCGATTATTATCTAATTAGATGATAATCGAATTATACTCGTTCAGTCAACCATATATCGAATATCCCTATAAAAAAATCACCTAAGAGGTGATTGGTTTACACAGGCTATTTTATATAATTAGCCCCCTCGAGGGCTAGCAGCACTTCCTTAATTTCAGTCCGGGTTCCTGCATACCCGGTTAACGATTTATTTTTCCCAATCACCCGATGGCATGGAATAATGATCGGAAGGCGATTGGCCTTGTTTGCCTGACCAATGGCACGTACTGCTTTTTCTTTCCCTATTTTGAAAGCAATGTCCTGATAACTTCTTGTCTCGCCATATGGGATTAAGCAAAGCTCTTTCCAGACGGCTTTTTGAAATTCAGTGCCATGAGGTTCTATAGGGATATCGAACTCTTTCCTTTGCCCATCAAAGTACTCCTCAAGCTGATTTGTGCACATTTTTATTAAAGAGTCGGAGGGATCCAATTGCAACGATAAAACATCTTCCCCTTCGAGAAAATCTTCTTCCCCCAAGTATAAAGCCGAAAGGATTCCATTTTCACTGACAATGTAAATGTCTCCTGCCGGTGTGTTTTTTTTAGAAAAAACTCTGCCTGTCATTTCATTCCCGCCTTTAAAACATAGGGTAAATAGATGTGGAATACAGTTCCTTCCCCCAATTTGCTTTCCACTTCAATTGTTCCCTTGTGTTCTTCAATAATTTTATATGTAACCATTAAACCAAGTCCAGTGCCTCTTTCCTTTGTAGTATAGAAAGGTTCACCAAGCTTTTTTATTTTATGCGCAGGTATTCCTGTCCCTTCGTCCCTTATAAATATGTGAACTTTATTATCTAGATCTTTCCGAATGGATACAGTAATATATCCTCCTTTAGGCATAACTTCAATGGCATTTTTTATAATATTGATAAAGACCTTTTTCATTTGATTGGATTCACAGAAAACATTGGGCAAATTCTTTTCATAATAAGTCCTGAATTGAACATTATGGAGCACAGCCTGAGCACTAAGGAGATCGACTGTTTCCTTCATGATTTGAGATATGTCTTTTTCCACAAATTTGACAGCTTGAGGCTTAGCAAGTATGAGAAATTCATTAATAATTGAATCAATCCTGCTAAGCTCAGTGGTAATCACATTGAAATACATAGTATGATCTTCCTTCACACTGTCCTCCAGCAGCTGTATAAAGCCTTTAAGTGCTGTCATTGGGTTTCTGATCTCGTGGGCAATTCCTGCTGCCAATTCTCCAATCACATTCAAAGTGTCTGATTTCCGAAGCTGTTCTTCCATTTCCAGCTTCTCAGTTACATCTTTAAATGTTGTCATACTGATATTAGAAAAAATATTCAGCTTGTTGGAAAACTCAAAGAACTTCTTTCTGCCTGATTTCAGAGTAAAGGATAGGTTACCGTCTGATTGCCCCGCAGAGTGAATGTTTTTTATCTGCTCCTTTAATTCATCTTCGGTTATATTGCAGTCATTTAAAATACTGTGCAGCGAAACACCGATAAGCTCCTTTTTTGTCATTTGAAGCATTCTCTGACCTGATTGATTAATATCGACTATTTCAAACTGATTGTTCCAGAGCAGAATCCCTTCAAGTGCTCCTTCAAATATCATGCGGAATTTTTGTTCGCTTTCCCTTAAGCTTTTTTCCATAGCGTGACGCTCACTGACATTTCTGAAGATTGTCATATGGTAGCCTTCAACGGAGTTCAATTTCACTGTAAACTCCAAAGATTTGAACTGGCCATTTGGCATAAGAAAAACAAGTTCATCCCGTATGCTGCCCTTAACGAACATCTCTTTAACAATGCTTTTGTATCTTTCCGATTTTTCATATACAAAATCTTTTATCTTTTTATTGAGAAGCTCATCATGGGTACATTCAAATATTCGGCAAGCAGCTTCATTCGCATCAATTATTTCACCATTCCCACGCCAAAAAATGATTCCATCCAGGGCTTCGGTAAATAGGTCAGCATACAGCTCTTCATTCTTTTTCACTTTCCGTTCGAGGAGCCGCTTACTCGTTACATCTCTTAATATACACATATAAAGGCCGCCTTCATTAAGGATGCTGGTAGTAAAATCAAACTCTATTATCGTTCTGCCGTTATATATTGGAAGAATACCCCGGACACTTTCCTTCTTCTTTAATATTTCCCTTTGCTTTTCAATCTTGAAATGCCAATTTTTTGGCACGAAGTCAGACAGGCTCCTGCCGATCAGGTGCTGTTTATCCATCTTTAGGCTTTCAGCAAATGATGGATTAACATCAACAATTCTCTCCAGGCAATCAAAAATTAAAATTCCATCATTTGAGCGTGAGAATATATTATATTTAGGTGAATTATCATTGGCCAAAATATTATTTTCCTTTTCCAAAGTCTCAATCCTGGCATAGAGTCTCCTGATTTCCTGATTCATAATGACCACTCTATTTCCTCCTATTGGGGTATGCAATTAATTAAATATTTCTACAAAATCTGACTAAAACCTTTAAATCTCCGAGAAAACTATCCTATTAATTTTTCATATCAAAGGGTTTGGGAGAGAAGAAAAGGCATACCCTGTCAAGAGTATGCCTGGATATTACAATTTGAATTTTGCAATCATCTCATTTAATTGTTCTGCCAATTCCGACAAGGACTGTGCGTTATCCGAGATCTCCTCCATTGAATGGTTAGTCTGAGCCATTGAGGCACTCGTTTGTTCGATGCCTGCAGCAGATTCCTCAGATACTGCGGCAATACTGCCAATGGACTGGTTCATATGGGCAGAATTAATGGATACCTGCTCGAGGCTGCGGGAAATGTCACTGACATTTGTGGACATTGAGTTAACTGCCTCATAAATTTTCTGAAATGTTTGTCCTGTCAATTGAATTTGCTCGGTTCCCTTTTCAACTTGAACATAGCCTGTTTGAAGTGATGTGGCCACACTGTTTGACTCCTTTTGAATACCACCGACAATCTTAGTGATATCTGAAACCGAGAATGATACCTGCTCAGCCAGTTTCCTAACCTCATCTGCCACTACTGCAAAACCTCTTCCATGCTCACCGGCCCTGGCTGCTTCAATTGCTGCATTTAATGCCAGAAGGTTGGTCTGGTCTGCAATTTCCTTTATAACCTTAACTAATCTGGAAATTTGTTTTGTCTGATCATCAAGTCCATTTACCTTGTCAACAGAAGACTTCATTATTTGGTTAATTAATCTCATTTGTTCCTGGGATTCTTTCATTAGCTTGTTTCCATTTTCAGTAAGCGATAGCACCTCTGTGGAAGCACTCTTTATTTCATTGCCGCTGTATGAAGCTTCTTTCACTTTTTCCAGATACTCGTCCATTATTAAAGATAAACGCGTTGCAGAACCCGCCTGATCCTCAGCTCCTCCGGACAGTTCCTGCATGGTTGAAGCCACCTGCTGGCTGGCTGCCTTTACTTCATTTGCAGCAATATTCAGTTCTCCGCTTCTTTCTGTCACATACCCTGAAACCGCATTAATTTCCTGAATCATGGTCTGCAGTTTTATTTTCATGGAATTCATGGCTCTGCTAAGCTGTGCTACTTCATCATCACCCTCATATTCCACTGAATCCGCATTGAGGTTTCCTCCTGAAATCTCATTTGAGAATTGGACAATGGCATTTAGTTTTTTAGAAATTATACCTCCGATAAAAAGGATGGTTGTGATTCCCAGGATAGCAGAGATAATGATTGAAATACCAAGTACTATTAAAGTAAGGATAAGACCAGATTTAGCAGAAGACACAGCCTTTTGCTGATCCTCTTTCATCATGCTGCTAAGGGTATTTAATTTATCAACCGTTTCAGTAATAATATTATCTGCCTGCAGTTTACCCAGCCTATATTCTCTTGCATGCTGCAGTTTCACTTCAGGTTCGATGACATCATGAAATAAACTGGTGATTTTTTGATCATTTTCATCGATTTGTCTAAAAAGGTCTTTTAATTTTGAATCGCTCAGTTCTGGAGAAATTTCCTCTTTCAATTTATTAAAATCCTCCGTCAGCTCATCAAATGTTTTTAAATGTTTGGGGTTGGAGTCAATGATAAAGTTTCCAATCGTGCTCCCTTTATGATGAAAAGTGGCCGCTGATTCAGTAATCTTAATGGCCTTTTCCCCAGACTCCTTAACAATCTCCAGTTTTGAATTGGCAATTGTCAGCAAGAAGAAAGTAAGAACGGTGGAAACCGTGAATAGTCCAATGGTCACAAAAAGCGCAACCCCATATTTCTGGCCAAGCTTCAGGTTCTTCCACCATTTCGTACTAGCCATTTTATTTAAATACTTCCCTATTTTAAACTTTTTTGACTTGGACGATTCTTTTCTTTCCTTCTTGCCAGGTATAAATTTTCTTACCCCTTTCAACATAACTTCCCCCTTTATGATTG
Organism: Cytobacillus oceanisediminis; assembly: GCF_004366035.1. Classification (GTDB taxonomy): domain Bacteria; phylum Bacillota; class Bacilli; order Bacillales; family Cytobacillaceae; genus Cytobacillus; species Cytobacillus oceanisediminis_C. Next base: position 19,597 of record NZ_SOEE01000004.1, on the reverse strand, counting down.
AACCAGATGCGAACAATTGAACTAGTATATATCTAATTCTTTTTTACTATTCTTTCAATTCATTATAATAGAACAAAAAAGACATTTGAAGATTATTTTTCCAATTTTTTATTTTAGTACAGCTTTCCCTTCCCCTTTTCCCTTTAAATTCTTACCTTTAAAAGCTTGATTTCTACACGTCAGCATCAGGTATGACATACTAATCGAACTAATCCCTTTTATCTGCGACAAAAATGATCTTCTTTAAATAAAATTTGAAACAGATTTTACATTAACCTTTCAACCCATATAATATATGAGCTAACAAGCAAGTTTTCTTTGTATAACAGAATTTTTTTAGTAGTATTACAGCAATTTCAGAGTTCGAAACCTTTACTTTTTCTGTAAATTAAACCTTCTATTTACACGAGAAAAGAAGTTTCCTTCATGTTAAAGTGGGTAAAGAAAGAAAGAGAATTTATGGGGGTCTTTAATAGAGGAGGACTTATGAAACAACGTGACTATTACTTCGACAACACGAAGTTTATCTTAATCTTCTTTGTCGTTTTCGGACATTTACTCCGCTCTTTTATTGAAGATAATGAAACAATCTATACTTTATATAAGGTAATCTACACGTTCCATATGCCTGCATTTATACTGGTATCCGGCTTTTTTGCAAAAGGCTTTTATAAAAAAGGCTATATAAAGAAAATTGCAAAAAAGCTCATACTGCCATATATTATTTTTCAGGTTATTTATTCGATCTTCTTTTATTTTTTATATAATAAAGGTACCTTTGAGTTGGATCCTTTTAACCCGCATTGGTCTTTATGGTTCCTGATCAGCATGTTTTGCTGGAATATCATGCTTCTATTCTTTGCAAAGTATAAAGCTGTATATTCCCTGGCAGCTGCTTTTATTATCGGGCTTGCTGTCGGATATGCCGATTGGATCTCAAATTATTTAAGTTTATCTAGAACATTTGTGTTCTTTCCTTTATTCCTATTGGGGTATTATTTAAAGAAGGAGCATTTTTATGCGCTATTCCAGCCAAAGTTCAGAATTAGTGCATTAGCTATTTTTGCTGTAGTTTTTATAGGTTTTTATCTCTATCCGGAAGTGGATTATAAGTGGCTGCTTGGCTCAAAGCCATATACTGAAATGGGGGCAGCTTCGATTGGGGCGGTCTTAACGAGATTGGGCTTTTATGTCCTAAGTTTAATTATGGTCTTTAGCTTCTTTTCTTTTGTTCCCCGCAAACAATATTTCTTTACTGATTTAGGAAAAAATACACTTTATGTCTATCTGCTTCACGGATTCTTTGTACGAGTATTCAGGGAAAGTGATGTACAGGGCTTTTTCAGCAAACCGGAAAACTTCCTGCTGCTTGCCGGAATATCGCTGCTGCTGACTTTGCTTCTCTCAAGCAAACTGATTACTTCATTTGCCCAGCCTATTATAGAACTGAAAACATCACAGCTAAAGAAGCTAAAAGATAGATCAAAGGCATATGCCAGATTTTACCGTAAAAAACTTACAAGCTAGGATAGAAACCGGTCAGGTATTACTGGCCGGTTTTTAATTTAGGCATAACCATTGACCATTTTTGATTATGGGATTATAATAAGTAACTGTGTTATATTATTTTGTCTCAGTAGCTCAGCTGGATAGAGCGACAGCCTCCTAAGCTGTAGGTCGTGAGTTCGAATCTCGCCTGGGACGCTACAAAAGAAAAGCGCGAAACCCATGTATATCAATGGTTTCGCGCTTTTTATTTTATTCAATTTGCTTATTCATAAACCTTAATAATCTAAGTTTGGGGTCGGTTTGGGGTTGGAACGATTTTTTTATCATTTAATACCCTAATCTGCCTTCTGTTGGACAAATATAATCATCCAGCGACCTCTACACTGTCAAAGTAGCAAACAGTCACGGAAGCAATAAATTTATTATGGAAAATCTCTTACATATCAAGGCTTCAGAAGGAATGAATTTTGTCCCTTTAGGTTTAAAACGGACCATTGTTGGACGTTTTCATCAACATCTATTACTTGTGATAATTTTGATTTCTTATTCAACTAAAGCACCCTTTAGTTTAAGTGAAAATCTTCACAATGTTTTGTGTAGTAACATTCAAAAAAGACACCTTCTTACTAAAGAAAAGCGCCTTTTTGTGGAATATCCATTAAATGGAACGATGCACAAAAAGAGAAGTTATTCGGTAAACGTGATCTTTAGTCATATCAATAAATTAATCCCAATCATTAATATCAATTATGTAAAAGGCAATCAGGATAGGCTGACTGAGTTTCATCAAAATTCATTAACATTAAACAGAAACCCTTCAAGCTTTTAATTTAAAGCATGTGTCAGATATAATATAATCACATTACTCAATAAGATCACTGCTACGGAAGCCACCCAAACAAATGCTGATGGCTTTGAGTCCAATATTTTGGATTTCATTGAAATCACATAAGCATATACTATGAAGCAACCACCAATAATAAGAACTACGTTTTTGGTTATTGTGGACTCTGGAAAGATTTTATCCATTATCGTTAGAAATACCATTCCGAGAATAAAAAAAAGGTTTATAAAAAAAAGGTGCCTTGTTTTCATACTATTTCCTCCTAATAATAATGCAAAAATAAACTGCCTTCTTTCTTCCATGGACCTAACCCTTTTTAATATTCTTCAAATTATTTCTAATTCCTTTTTTTTACTAAATTCCAGTTACTTTAAGGGGCAGTATCAGGAAAAAGGAAATACCAAAATTTAAAAGCCCAATTATTTCAAATCTAATCATTTGAAGAAATGAGATATTCCACAATCTGGCCCAATTGTTGAAAAAAGCTACTGACGATTGTTCAACTAAACTGCCCGTTTGTTGTATAAGAAAAAGCTGCCGCAACAACAGCTAATGCCGTCTGTTTCCTCCCCATATTTTTAAAATAGCTCTATTTAGCCGAGATATCTGAAAGGTAATTCAACATCGCTACCTCAAATTCTAATATTTATCAATTGTTGCACCTATCACAGAGGATCTAATAATATTTAAATCCAAAAATCTCTTCAACTCCTTAGGTGTCCCACTAATTATTGCTCCGCTAATTAATGTATTTTTAATTTGCGAATCAGAGTATGGAAATTCTTCTGAAACCCCAAATCCATATGCACTATCCCCATTTTGAACTTTTACTGAATCAGATCCTTGCATAGCTTCCATTTGTTCCATTTGTTGCTCCGTCTTTTTATTTACCCACAGCCAATCAACATTCTTATATCCTAATACTTCACCTAAATCACTTGTTGTCATCGGTTCTTTGAATGAAAGGGCTACCTCAATTAACGTGTTTTCATCTAATCCTGTGGCTATACCTAACTCCTGTGGTAAATATGAATAATTTATATTGGGATAATAAAAATCAATGATTCGTTCATTATTTAGTTGGTTGTACCTAACAACCCTTTTTGCCTCTTCATTCATTTGATTTATTTCAGTCAATCCACTTCCACGATTTATTATTTGTACTTTCCCTATTGCAGGATATTTCTTCGTCTCTGTGTCCCAAACGAATTGCCTATTCCCAATTCGTTTATAATAGACCGTTTCACCCACGGCACTAAAAATATTATATTGATACCTTGTACCGCTATTAGTAATTCCTGCTCCTTTAATTGGTTCCCCATTAACAATATTAGCCTGCTTTATGTTATCCGCTTGTATCTTCTTATTTATTAGATACTGTGTCCCAAGATGAATAATGACAATACAAAGAATTACTGTAACGATAGAGATAAGTGTATATAACCCGATTTGTTTCCATCTTGCTTTTTTTATGGACCTCCGGAATAAAGGATCGCTTAAAAAATCTATTTCTGAATTTTGTTTAGAATTCTTTTTATCCATCATAATGAGCCTCCTCAAAACATTTTAATAAACTCTTTCTAGCTCGAAATAAATTTGATTTTACCGAACTCACACTTATCCCCAGCAGTTGAGAAATTTCATCATATGATAAATCAGACTCATACTTTAACAGAAGAAGTTCTGAATAAAGCGGTTTCAGTTTGGTAAGTTTCCTAGTGATTTCCTCAGAACGCTCTTTGGCTAGAATAATAAGTTCTGGGAGTTCTTCGACTTGGGGGGCTCCAACCATTTTTTCCTCTAAATTTAATATGTACTTTTTATTTTTTCTGCACTGATCATAGTAGTAATTCAATGCGACCCTAATTAACCAGCTTCGTACTTTAGAGGACGAATTGAATCAGCATATTTAAGGTATTTGAATGCTGTTTCTTGCACAGCATCCTGAGCATCTAGGTAAGGCACGCCTTTTTTCACTAGGTATCGAAAAACAATATTAAGTTCGCTGTTTAATACTTCATTATTTAATGTTTCTTCCATTATCCCTCCCCCTATGTTTATAAGACGTTCAAGTCTTATAAATGTTATCAAAGATTACGCGAAAAGTGTTTTATTACAAGAAAAACGGCAATTCTTTCTGAAAGGCTACCACTATTTAAAGCTCACTTTACTTATCAAACAAGTAACCACGTTTTCAAGAGTCCTCTCTTATCCTAAGAAGGAACGTCTAGGCCCTTTTTTCTGACTGCTTTATAAACCTACCAACTACCTCGTTTCTGGTTAAACAAAAAAAAGCCACCTGGTTTGGCAGCTGATTCTGAATTTAAGTACCGGCTAATTTTAAATCAGTTAAACAAATTCTTCGTCACTTGAAATCATATCTCTTATATTAAAATTTTTGTTTATTCACCTCATTCTCCCCAATTATAATCACGCAAGGGATCTTCTCTTTGTTTGCTTTATCGAGAGCCTTGCCTAATTTTTTGTTACTTATTTTATATTCGTTTTTGGAGCCTATTAAAAGTTATTATAAGAATTCACATATATTTTCTTTGTTGTGACTATATCTGTTGTACAGCGAGAACATCTGTGTGAAAGCAGGTAAGGAAATAGCTTGCGGATTTGGGTATTGAAATCTATAAGCAAAACCTGTCACTTTCGGTAAAAAGCATCCCACCAAAGGAATGCCTCCGTTAATTTAAGAAGTTATCAACTCTTTCTCTTCAACAATCCAATAATATAAAATAATTGGGTTATTATAAAACAAGCAAATAAACTCAAAAGTATTGGGATAAGATACTCGCCTGGACCAAATATAAGGATTGTTAATTCAGGCATTACAAAACCTAAAACAATAGTTATCAAGATAGCAACTAGAAAAATAATAAAGTTACGTCCCAATTAATCTTTTCACCCCAAACCGTTAATTATTTATACAATATCAATTCTACATTTGTATAACATTTCCTTTTTTAACTAACCTGCCCCTTTTGTTGCATAAGAAAAAGCTGCCTGATTAGCAGCTGATCTTGGACGAAAGCACCCGTTTGTTTAAGTACAATGCTTCACAAACACCTTTTGCTCCACAAAACAGTCGCGTCAGTAGACAATGGAAAACCCATCTTTTGTTCATAGAAATTTGCTGTTTTTTTGATATCTGGTGTTGGGAATGCACAGTGTGACATTAATAGTAAGTTCTTCATTTTGCTTTCCCCGCCTGAAATTCAATAATGATAATAACTGAAGTGATGTTTCCTAATAACAGAAGAAACCATTTTGAAAAAAAGTGATCAAAATGGTTTCTATGCTACAGTATAATAAGAGTTTTTTATAACAAATTTTGTTTGGGATGTTAGTTTGTTTTTAGAAATTTGTGAATTAGCTCACTGATCTCTGTAGCATGTGTTTCAAGAGCAAAGTGCCCAGTATCAAGTAAATGGACTTCTGCAGATGGAATATCGCGCTTATAAGCCTCAGCTCCAGCAGGGAGGAAGGCAGGATCATTTTTACCCCATACGGCTAATAATTGGGGTTGATACTTACGAAAATAGGCCTGAAAGTCAGGATAAAGATCCACATTTGTTCTATAATCACCGATCAAATCCAATTGGATTTCTTCAGCCTCCGGGCGTGACATGTAAGCAATATCTAGAGAATATCCGTCTGGTGAAACAAGGCTGGCATCAGCTCCATGAAGATACTGAAAGCTGCGGATGGTCTCGGGAGTCAAGGAATCGCGGCATGCTTCACGATTTTCCGATGTTGGAGAGTGCCAATAGGTCTCCCAAGATCCCCATGCATCAGTAAATCCTTCCAAATAAGCATTCCCATTCTGACTAATAATTGCTTGGACCCTTTCCGGGTGAGCCATAGCCAAACGGTAACCAATAGGTGCACCGTAATCAAACACATAAAGAACATACTGTTTAAGGGCCAATGCTTCGGTAAATCCTTCAATGACTCGAAACAGGCTGTCAAATGTGAAGTTAAATTGACCGCGCGGCGGAGTTATTGTATGACCAAATCCAGCGTGATCCGGGGCTATGACACGGTGGTTTTCTGCAAGTTCGGGAATTAGATCGCGAAACATATGACTTGAGCTTGGAAACCCATGTAATAGTAAAATAACTTGACCATCCTTAGGACCAGCTTCACGATAAAAAACTTCCACATCGCCGACTTTCTGTTTATGATAACTAATCTTCATTTTTTTACATCTCCTTTTAGATTTTTTATTAGGATTTCTTACAATTTCATCTATCCGTTTTTAATAAGGGCCAACAAGCGCTTTAGGGTGTCATCAATAAATTTGTTATCGGCACTGTTGATTCCGAGACCAGCAAAATGGCCCCAAATCGACTCGATAGGTTTAAAAACAGCATTAGGTATAAGCTTCACCTCGTATTCGTTCTCGTCCACAGTGCAGAAGAGATCCGTACTTCCTGGCATGATGCAGGCAAACGCATTAATGCTTCTGAGAGCCTCATCGAAATCTCCGTTATAGACGGGGTTTGCACTAATATCTGCAAATTGGCCAGTCCATAACTTAGCTAGGACATTGTGCGGATCCATATTCATAAAGCTATCTTCCCAGACGTCAGACACAAAAATGAGTCAAATCCCATTTCTCGATAAAGTTCCTCTCTATAAATAGGCCTGTGATAAGCCCCATCCCTCATAGACACAGCCGACGGTGCGCATATCTGCAGAAGTCATTTGGCTTAGTTTACTTGAATCAAATCTAACCGTAGCCATGAGGGCAGCTTTCATTCTGTCCAAGACCACATACGTTTGCGGCCAATTCTTTGTACCTCGGCAGGAATTGCCTTAGCCATATCTGGTGTCTTCTTAAATTCCATTCATGTTCACCTTCTAACATAACCGTTATAAATTAATTTTACCGGTTATAAATTGCATATTACCACATTCATTCTAACTTGTAAACATTATTTTTATAGGTTACAATATTTATTGAGGTGAAACATATATGAACAAATCACTATTCTTATTAGGTGGAACGGCATGGATTAACCTAGTAAATACGACGTATAACTCCGAAAAACAAAACATTGATATCCTTATCGAGCCATCAATTACTCTTCAATGGCTAGGAGATAATAACCTATTACGGGAGTCTGATTTTCTGGCTTTAGAAAATGACGAATTGCTTAAATCGCTAATAGTCGAGCTCCGATTGCTTCGTGACCTTAGTAAAACGATTTTAGTTGATTTAGAACAACAAGGAAAACTTTCTCTAAATGTTACAGAGCAATTAAAAAGGCTTACTAAACAAGTAAAGGTAAGACTAACTATCGTTTCGGATTCTGACAAATTAAAATTGGTCTCCGAAGGAATAACAACTAGAGATCACGTGCTATATATGATTATCCACTCAATTATTCAAACATTGGATACAATTCCTACCCATCGAATTAGGAATTGCGAACACCCAGAATGCCGTCTCTATTTTGTCGATACATCAAAATCAGGAAAAAGACGCTGGTGTAGCATGGAATTATGCGGAAATCGCCAAAAATCAGCCGAATTTTATGCAAGGAAAAAGAAAAAGTAATACAAAATTTTTCAAAAGAAGTCTTTAGATGTTCTTTTTCTTTTCTCCAGAAAAATACCCAATTGGCATAATATAACCAAATATTTTCCCGCATATGTAACAAAAGCTATCTTCTAAAATAGCTATCCCAATTTTATCTGTTTCATAGATTTTTCAACTCCCTTATGACCTTCGGATGTTGTGCTCATCCACGCTGTCGAAGAATGAGATTTCCACGTTTGCCGATTTGATCGTGGAGTATTAATGGAAGAGGGTGTTGAGGAAGTTACTAATTGAACCTTTATTTTCGAAATGTAATGCAACGGGGATATTTGTAAGTTTTTGTTGTGGCATATGAAAAAGTTACTTCTGTTGGTTATCTAATTGGTACTTTTTATCAGGAAATTAAATTCATACAGACAGTAGTAAGGCATCTTGGTGTGATAACTAAGATGCCTTACTTATGCCGCCTCTATAAATAGTGAGGATTTTTTGCGGTTTAATTTAATGGAAGATTCTAATAGCCATTTACCAATGTTTCGTGAAGAGTTTCACTTACACTATTCTGCTTCGTTACTTCAATAAGAAAACAGCGATGCCTTATTAAACATCGCACCTATTAGTTGAAGATTATCCTACATTTCTGAGATGGGTCTAATATTAATATTCACTTCATCAGTATCATTTTCGTGGATACCATCCCAAATATCCTGCAATTACCGCACTTTTTGCATTCAAACATATATCTTACTTCCTTGTTATACTTATAGGCGTTTTCTTCGCTTTGAATTTCTGTTTTAAGAGTGCTTTTATACCATTGATTATCAGTACATACATCACATTTTAATTGCTTACCCCAAATTTTTACTTCGTATAGCATTGAAAAGACACCTCCACAATTTTAGCAAATACATATAAATTCATCTTAGTTAGGATTATCTCCTTCTTTCACTAACCTGCCCCGTTTGTTCAATTAAAAAAAGCCACCTGGTTTGGCAGCTGATTCTGAATTTAAGTACCGGCTAATTTTAAATTAGTTAAACAAATATGAATCAAATTCTTCGTCACTTGAAATCATATCTCTTATATTAAAGTTTTTGTTTATTCACCGCATTCTCCCCAATTATAATCACGCAAGGGATCTTCTCTTTGTTTGCTTTATCGAGAGCCTTGCCTAATTTTTTGTTACTTATTTTATATTCGTTTTTGGAGTTCTATTAAAAGTTATTATAAGAATTCACATATGTTTTCTTTGTTGTGACTATATCTGTTGTACAGCGAGGACATCTATGTGAAAGCAGGTATGGAAATAGCTTGCGGATTTGGGAATTGAAATCTATAAGCAAAACCTGTCTTTCGGTAAAAAGCATCCCACCAAAGGAATGCCTCCGTTAGTTTAAGGTTATCAACTCTTTCTCTTCAACAATCCAATAATATAAAATAATTGGGTTATTATAAAACAAGCAAATAAACTCAAAAGTATTGGGATAAGATACTCGCCTGGACCAAATATAAGGATTGTTAATTCAGGCATTACAAAACCTAAAACAATAGTTATCAAGATAGTAACTAAAAAAATAACAAAGTAACGTCCCAATTAATCTTTTCACCCCAAACCGTTAATTATTTATACAATATCAATTCTACATTTGTATAACATTTCCTTTTTTAACTAACCTGCCCCTTT
>NZ_SOEE01000004.1:0-9906 GCF_004366035.1 Cytobacillus oceanisediminis | reverse complement strand
CCCAATTAATCTTTTCACCCCAAACCGTTAATTATTTATACAATATCAATTCTACATTTGTATAACATTTCCTTTTTTAACTAACCTGCCCCTTTAGTTTAAAAGAAAAAAGCTACTCGATTAGCAGCTGATTTTGAACACAAGCACCTTTTTGTTGACGAAGGTTAATCCATATTTTCAGCAATCTTTTTCAGTGCCTTTGCACGGGAAACAATAAATGCCCTCATATATTTCTCCAAAAATAACTTGTCCACTACAACGCCAATTAGACCAAATGGTGATTTATACTGAAATTTATCAATCATTATGGTTCCGCCAGCTTCTTCAATAAATTGATGGGTATGAACAAAGGAACGGAAGGCTCCCTTTACCATAACATCTACAAACTTATGAGGTTTTTCCATTAATGTCACTTTGGCTGTCAACCTTTGTTTAATACCAAAGTGGATGGCTTCCCAGGTAACAGTATCGCCTTGTTCTAATAACCCTTCTGTCACTCCACTAACAGCTCTTTCCTTAGTTTTAGAGGTCGTTTGAGTATGAATATCTACGTTTCTTGCAAGGTCAAAACATACTTCAACAGGTGCTTTAATAAATCGTTGATGCTCAATAACAGGCATTTTATTTTCTCCTTTTACAAACACTTACTAACACTATAATTATAATTGGTCAAAGTCGATATTAACTAATTTTTATTGAACTAACCTGTCCCGTTTGTACAATAAGAAAAACCACCTGAGATGGCGGCTGGATCTTAAAGTAATGCGCCCGATTGATGAACGACTTTTATCTAAAAAAATACTGCAATTAGTAAACTGATAGCAAAGAGAATAAATGCAAACTGTATCGTGAAATACATAATCAACTCAAGTGGTACAAGTTTCCTTTGCCTTTTATTCTTTTCTAAATGCCTTAGATAGAAACCAGCACTTATAATAAGCAAAACACTAGCTACGGCTCGTAAAATTTCTACAAAAAGAATCAAGCGTATAACTCCTTTCTCCCCAAGGCATTCTTCCGTAAAATGGCCCTTTTTTGGCGTAAAGTTGTATGGAAACGTGCTTTATTATTAAGGATTATCACTAACCTGCCCCTTTAGCTTACGGGGAACTTTTCGCCACCTAATTTGTTAAGCTGCCTGGCTTTGGTAGCTGAGCCTGAACCTAAGGTTAGTTTAGCTGCATTAATCCGTATAGCTTAATTTTTTTTATTAATAAGTTTAATTACTCCCATTATCCCCCAAGCACCAATCGATAGAGATGAAGCTATTAATGCCAAAACGATTAAAATACCAACTATAGTTCCCAACTTTATTATCTCTCCTTTTACTTCTATAAAGGATGTTAACTAATCAATCAAAGTCAATTTTAACTTTCTTTTAAGATATACGGTGGATTACACAGATGGTTTCAATATTTTTAATGTCAATAAATGCCCCTTTAGTTCAATAAAAAATGCTGCATCAGCAGCACCTAAAAAAACTTCTTATATAACTCGCGTCTCAAATGTCCACTCAGGTATGCATAGACTCTAGTGGTTTCGCTTTTTTCGTGTCCCATTAAATTTTGTATAACCTCTAAAGGTGCCCCATTATTAATAAGTGTAGTTGCATAGCTATGTCTAAGTTGATGTGGATGAATGCATTTATTTATTCCTGCTCTTTTGGAAATCTGTTTTATGACATATCTCATCTGTGCAATACTCATTCGATGTGGTGCTCGAATCGTAACGAACAGCGCTTGTTGATCATCATATCTTTCTTCTAGATACCTCTTTAACCAAATACTACATCGAGTATTAAAATACACTTCTCTTTCTTTTTTTCCTTTTCCAAAAACGATAACGGATTGTTCTGCCATATTGATTGAGTGCTTATCTAAATTTACAACTTCTCCTATCCTACAGCCCGTTGAATACATAAATTCAAATAAAGCTTTCTCAAAAGTTGTTTTACATGCTTCACGAAGTAATTCAATTTCCTCTTCTGTAAGAAACTTAGGAATTCTACTCTCTGGCTTAGGTTCTTTAATGGTAGATACCGGGTTAACCGAAACATACTTCTCTTCTTGAGCCCATTTAAATAATGATTTTATAAAACGTATCCGATGACAGAGACTAGATGCTTTTAACTCAGCTGCAACTTCTCCAAGATATAGTTTAATGGATTCTGTTGTAATATCAGGAATCTTAATATCCCCAAAGTATTTGATTAATAAGGACATTTCACTTTATATACCTTTAAGGTTTGAGAAGAATATCCCTGAATTTGTTTATCTGCTTTATATAGATTCCAGGCTTCAGATACAAGCATAATGAACAACTCCCTGATCGTTGTATTATCAACATTATTCGCCTGAGAACTATAAAATATACTAGTTTTATAGAATTTCATTAAGTAATTGCGCCCGTTAGATGAACAAGGCATTTTGTTTACCCTTCAACGATTGCAAGATATTTTTTGATGTCTCCTTCAGATTCAACAATTAATATATCTTCTCTTTCTTTGGTGGAAAAAATCTTCGCACCAACTGGAAGTTTATTCGACATCTCGTCTTTAAAATCTGTATTTGCATCATTTTTTGTTTTTATTTCACCGATTTGAACATCCTTTGTTAAAGACATTTCCTCAACCCACTCAATATTAGTTTTGTAAATAACTCCTTCATACTGAAAAATATCAGCATCAGAATCCAATTTTAAAACTTCCTCGGCATCAATACTATCAATTGTTACCGTGGTTGCTTCCCCTTCATTGGAACACCCACTAATAATAAGTAACGCTAATGCAATCAGGACATAAAATAACTTTTCAACCAATGTAATACCCCCTTTTTATATATAGTCGGAAATACTCTATCCTAAGTTTCTTCTTGCACTAATCTGCCCCGTTTGTTAAATAAGAAAAAGCTGCCTGGTTCGGCAGCTGGATCTTAAAGTAATGCACCCGTTACTTCAATAAGAAACTTTCGATAGATACAAATAAAATAAATATAAATACAACTATACTTAGCCAGCCGTAACCTTTTTGTCCCTTTTGAAATTCTCTTAATCCCATTACCAACATCGTTAAACCTAAAAACAACATCATATATGGTTGAAACTTAAAATCCTCAGTAATCAATCCATACCCTGCAAGTGAAATAACTGTTATTGATAAAATAATTTGCAAAAATTTTAACAATTAAAAACCCCCTTTAACCAAGTTACCACATATCCCCAATTCATTATTAAACTATCCTGGCCTTTTATTTATTGGAAAAACTCTAGAGTTGCAAATATTCAAATAAAATATAAACCAACAAGACAACAATTGAAATTGTTAGGATCCAATCCATCACACTTGTCCTAACATTCTTTTTTCTTTCATACCAAAATAACTTTAACAGCATAACAAATGAAAGTACAATTAATACAGAAATAAAAAACAAGTATAATAGATATTTATCAACATATAAACGGGAGATGTTTACTATAACTAAAAAAATAAAGAATATTATCATTTTAATTACTCTGTACTTTTTAGAATTAAACATGAACTCTTTTATATTTTCTCTCATACATACACTCCTTAAGTTAAATTATCCATTGCAAATGAGCGCTAAATCCTCGTACCCGAATTTCACTCGATTTTCCCTCAAATTGGATGAATATGTATTATCATCACCTTCGATTTAAGAAACTCCTTTTTCAACAAACCTGCCCCTTTTGTTCAATAAGAACCTCTATAAAAAAGGCGTTAACCCTTGGATCAATATCCCCTTAACATCCTTTAAAATTTTTTCTTTCAGTGAACATAAATTTAAGTTTCAATGAGTCAGTTTTTAGGTATAAGTATCTAAAACTTTAATCACTGGAGGCATCTCTTTTGGCGAACCAAGAAATAGTCATTTATCACGGAAAAGAATATATAATTGTGCATCAATACGATTCTGGCTACGTAGAAATCAGAAATCCAAAAAACAGGAGAATTGAACTGGTACACCAGTCAGAATTAACACGGTTAAAACAATCCTAATTCATAGTATAGTAATTGCTTATTTTTATAAAAGATTTATTTATAAATTTAAGGGGATCGGTTTAATAAATCGTCTATGAGGGTATCTGTAATCAGTTGTAAAGTTATTAATTTGTTGGAAAAAGATTCAGAAACAAGAGGGACTCTTAAAGACACATTAAAAATTTATCTTTAATTTGCAGGAAAAAGACCGGTTCAACGGTCTTTTTCTTTTATTTTGACATTACAATTCAACCTGTCACTTATGTTCACCAACAAAATGTCATATTGTTTTGCAGCTTGTTCAACTTTTTCTATATCCCTCTTGATGAACTAACCTGCCCCTTTTGTAGAATAAGAATAAGCGACAGCTGATCTTGAATATAAACACCCTAAAAGTTGAATGACCGCCTTCTCCGGTAGTGCGTATTTTATTCAAACTGTTCACTAAGCTCATCAATCGATCACTGTTTAAAGTTAATTTTTATCTAATTTCTATTGTTTAAACGATACAATTTACATAGCTCAATAATTCTTGTTTTTGGAAGGAGAAAATATACTTGGAAAGTTTATTGCAAAAAATTAATTTATTAGATTTAGTGGCTGATATAACAGAATATAAGAATTTTGTCGTGTCTGAAGTCAATGATCATGTTTTAAGAATTGCTGTGATTGATGGAGAATTTCATTGGCATGATCATGACACAGATGAATTATTTATGGTGCTAGAAGGAGAACTCATAATTGACTTAGAAAATGATAAAACATTTAAATTACTACCTGGTGAAATTTTCAATGTACCAGCACATACTCAACATAGAACTCGATCTAATGGCAGAACTGTAAATCTCTGTTTTGAGAAAAAAGATAATGATATAAATGGATCTACTTAAGTACCAATATATTGGTGCTTTTTTAATGTGCAGTTTGAGTCAAATGTGATATTACAGAATAGACCCTTATTGAACAAACCTGCCCCGTTTGTTCAATAAGAAAAAGCCACCTAGTTTGGCAGCTGGATCATATAACGACCCTTTTTTTTTTAATAACACTTCACATATTAAATAGGCTTAAATAATGTGTTGAATTTGGATAAATATTTTCCTTTAAAAATCCCAGGGAGGTATAAAATTTATCTCCTTGTTCTGTATCTGTATGAAGTACTAAAACCTTATAAAAGTGTTTTGCATCGTTAATTATTTGAGTTAACAAAAGTCTTCCAAGGCCACTCCTTCGATAATCCTTAGAAACATAGAACCTTCTCAACCGTCCGACTTTTTCATCATTTGAAAATGGATCTATATTAATCCCTCCGATAGCAATTAGTACCCCTTCTTTGTTAAACAAACCATATAAAGATTCCCCAGTCTTATTAAATTTATTAGTTCCATTTTCGTAATCATTTACTAGTCTTTCAAGAAACCGAAAACCCTCCTCTTTGCTTTCCTTAACTAAATGGGTTAAATCAATATAAAACAGACTTTTTAATTGCTTTACTTTAAAACATTCCATATATTCCTCCAAAAAGTGCTTAATTTGATTAAGACTTTCTCGTAAATATATTAAAATCTTCTTCCACAAAACTGCCCCGTTAGTTCAATAAAGAATACTAAAAAAAGCGTCAACCCTATTCGGAATATACGCCACCTAATTTGTTAAGCTGCCTGGCTTTGTTAGCTGAGCCTGAAGATAAGGTTAGTTTAGCTGCATTAATCTGCATAGCTTAATTATTTTTTTTTAATAAGTTTAATTACTCCCATTATCCCCCAAACACCAATTGATAAAGATACAGCTATTAATGCCAAAACGATTAAAATACCAACTATAGTTCCCAACTTTATTACCTCTCCTTTTACTTCTATAAGGATGTTACCTAATCAATCAAAGTCAATTTTAACTTTCTATTAAGATATACGGTGGATTACACAGATGGTTTCTATATTTTTTATGTCACTAAACTGCCCCCCCTTTTATGGAATAAGAAAAGCCGCCAGATTAGGCAGCTGATCTTAAAAATAAGTCCCCTTCTTTAGTTGAAGAATTTCTAATTCTTTTTTATACTTTTTTGATATTTACTATGTCCATCGGTTACACCAACAAGTTCAAAGTCATTGTACTTATAAAAGTTATTTAATTTAATATTATCTGAAACACAATCTAACTTAAGATATTCTTTATCAATTTCATTGTCTTGTATCCAAGTCAATATACTTCTCCCTATACCTTTCTTCATATAAGTAGGAATTATTGCAAGTCTATGTATATAAAGCGATCTTGAAGAAATATCACTTCCCCAGATATGCTTATCCCATTCACTTTGTTTAGATAATAGTGTGAACGCAGCCACAGTAACCTTATCTTTTATAACAATGTATGTTTCCTGATAGATTATGGCTTGTCCAATCTCTTCCATCATCACCACCATCTAATAGAAACCGCCATTGGTTTATATCATTATCTTTCATCCATTGAGCTGTCTGCTTTAACATTTTAATAATTACACTGATGTCCTGATTTGTAGCAACTTTTATTTCCATGCCTTCACCGTAATCCAAGTTTATTTTTACCTCCTTTTTAAATTAACCATTTAATTCGATACCTTATAAATTCAACAAACCTGTCCTTTAGTTTAAAAAGAAAATGCTGCAGTTAGTTAAAATATTTTATTCATATAAAACCTTTAGTGTGCCCTCCCAATACCCCTCTGCAATGGCATTTTATTATATGTGATTTCTCAGCAGAAGTCTTCGCTAGATATAGCGTTTCTTCATTTCCATTAGATTCTTTAGAATTTATTAGCTGCCCGTTTTTTTACATATATACCCAGTACCGTTTTAGTCTAGCACCACTGTTTCTTTTTGCTTCTTCTTCGCTTCTTCCCATTGTCCATTTAGTTAATCAGGGATTAACTCATCAATATACCAGTTCTCACTATTGTTCCTTCATTGCAGCTCATTTTTTTTATATCCTTCTAAATGCGGTGTAAATCTTTTGCTATCAATAGGCACATTAATTTCCAATTTTATAGGATGTAGATAATCAACAATATCACCTTTAGCATTATAAGTTTCATACTTAAGTAATATCCCTGTATCCTTATCTACCCAAAAGCGAAATGATTGGAAATCTCTATGGTTTTTAGTTCCTTTTATCACAAGCGTGTTATGACCAAGTAATTCTTCATTTTGTTTTTCAATTTCCCATTTATTTAAATCCCTGGTATAGTTTGAGGCTATTTCATAAGGAAATAATGTTGCATTGGCTACACCAATCGGAGGTCTTTCCCGATAAGTGGTTACATTGTTACCTTCACTGTCCACTGAAAATGCATCCTCAATTTTTAATGGTGTACCTCGTCGACTTTCTTCTCCATATTTTGATTCCATATAGGACTTTGTTTGTTCAGATACTGACCACACTGTACCTTTTGAATAATATTCGGAAGTAATCTCCTGTTTATCATCTACCACATTGGTTCTTTTACCGAATCCCCCTGAAAAATTCTCTAAATCAATTGCATATTCAACAACTGAAAAACCTGGAGAATGTCCATAATGCATCTTAAATTCGCCGGTAGCCGTTTCAAAGTTATCTATGGTATTAATCATTTTAGTTAGGATCTCTTCTTTAGTCATTTCATTATAATTTTCTTCTTGCTTAGGTGGTATATATATCGTTTTCTCATTAGAAGGCTTAGTTACAGTTTCCTGCTTATTTTCCTTCAGCTCATTTGCTTGTTTCGTTCCAGATTCATTAAACATGTTTAACTGGGTTCCAACAAAATATGTGATTCCCCAAAAGAGTATTGAAACGACCGAAATGCTAAGCAAAGCATTAAACTTATTTTTCAGTGGAAACGCCTGCATTTGAGATTTGGATTTTTCAATCCTATTTAAGACCTGTTGATACTGCTTATCATCAAAGTACACATTTTTTAAAATGCTTTTATCCATCTTATCTTTTAAATCTTCCAATTTATTCTGCATTAACTGACCACGCTCCTAATAATTCTTTTAACTTAAGGCGTCCCCGGTGCAATCTGGTTTTAACTGTATTAGGATTAATCCTTAATAAATCCGATATTTCGTCAATTGAAAATTCCTGATAATAATATAAAATAATAACCTCTCTTAATTTCACTGGCAGTGTAAGGACTTGCTTAGAGATTAATTCATCTTCCTCGTTACTAAAATATTGTTGTTCAATAGTAGAATAAGCTTGTTTTGATCTAAAAAAATCAGTAATATATAAATTTTTAAAAGACCAACTCTTTAAAACATCTTTACATTTGTTTACTGTAATTTTTATTAGCCACGTTTTATACGTTGATTCATTTCTAAAGGAATCCATCTTCTCGTAGCACTTTATAAATACGTCTTGTGACACATCTTCTGCCAATTGTTGTTGTTTTAAATATGTATAAGCAATTCTAATAACATCGTTACCGTATGTTTTCATTAACCATTTAAGCTTTTCTTCTCGATTTAAATCATTTAGGGGTTCTGATATAGAGTCCTCTACCATATTAATCATTTTTCTCCTCACAATTCTTGTTTCTTGGTAATTAGACGATTCGTATTTTTTAAAGGTTCTATTTTAGAACTTTTTCAATAAAAAATTTTAAATCTAATCTATTCTGCAACACTGCCCTTTTATGGAATAAGAAAAGCCGCCTGATTTAGGCAGCTGCTATTGAACATAATCTCCCGTTTGCTTAAAAGAAGTCCATTCTTAATTAACATTTACAGGAAGCTTATCATTCTGACCTCGAATTCCAAATCCTAAAGCAATGGCCGCTCCAATACAACTAGATAGGCAACCTACTACCAAATAAATTGATGGTGGTGATTCACCAATTAAAACAGAAGCTATCCCTCCAATTGCTGGAAATAGCGCTACCATATACCCACTTTTTGCTCCTCCAATTTTTTCTACAAGTTTTAAATAAAATAGCCATGCCATAAAAGAAGCAATCAAAGTTAAATATAGCAAAGCAGATAAATATGTAACTGTTGTTGGAATTATAACTTTATGTCCTAGGAACAGTACAATTGCCCCCATTAAAACACTACCTACTGTAAAACCAATGGCATTTGCATAGATAGGGTTAACCTTAAGTTTAGCATTTCTTGCAGAACTGGCATCACCTATAGCTGTAAGAATAGTGCCTAACAAACCAATCATAATACCTTTTAAATCAGTGAGCCCTTGAAAATTATTTAATGTGGGATATAGGATGACACATACGCCAAATACCCCTAGTATTCCACCCGTTAAAACGCGAGAGTGTAATTTCTCTTTTAAAAAAACACGGAGAGCAATCGGAGTCAGTATAACTTTTAACGAAAAGATCAATGTTACAATTGCAGCAGAGCTCAAAATAGTGGCGTAATAAAGGCACAGATAACTTAATGCAAAGTTACATACACCAAACACAATTATAAACGGGATATCTTTTCTTTGAGGTCTTCCCTTTGGTTTAAGGAACCAAACAAGAAATAAAAATAAAAAAGCTGTCATAACTAAACGGTATGTTAAAGATAATTCCAAACTGACTGGTGTTCCTTGAATTTTCACCGCAATAAAATTAAGACCCCATATTATTAAGCAAAATATGTACATGAAATTTATCATTTTAGTACCTCTTCCTGCTGTTTAACTTAATATGTAATTAACTTCTGAGTAAGTAATTGTAACAAACCTTACCGGTTCTTTCCAATTTAAATGAGACAATTAACCACGAGTTGAATAAACTTTTTATTGAATTAACCTGCCCCGTTTGTTGAACAAAAAAGCCGCCAGATTAGGCAGCTGATTTTGAACATAAGCACCCGTTCGTAATATAAGGTTAGCCAGATATTTCTGGTTGACCTTTTTATTTGGGGTCTTAATATAACGGTAGTCGGGGTAGA
>NZ_SOEE01000003.1 GCF_004366035.1 Cytobacillus oceanisediminis | reverse complement strand
CCCACGCACCCGTACGTTCTACCCTGGCTACTGAAATAATAGGTCCTATAAAAAAAAGAGCAACCAGTAAAAACTGGTTAACTCAATAATACGAAAGCACCCGTTTGTTGAAGAAGTAGTTTTATTTAATTCTCTTGTTGCTTTTTCTTATACATCTCTTTTAGTACATCTGGTCCAGGGATATTATTTACTATCTTTATTAGTTCATCTCCACATTTATCGCTTGTAAAGTCACCTTTTCCGTCTTTTGCCATTTCCAAATAGCGGCGGTCATCATTTCAATGGTTTTTAGCATCTGATTCATCTAAGGCAATGATTTTTTCTTTTGTTTTCCTAAATCCAACATAAATTATCTCCTTAGTTCTGATTGAAAGTATAGTAAATTCGGGGTAGCGTCAGGAAAATACAGAAATACAACGTTAAGGAAGTTTCAATATTAAAAAACCTAATTTTTCAGCATTACATTAAATGAAAAATTAGGTTTTTTCATTAATAGAAAAAGACTTATAAGTATTTATCACTAATCACTTTCATATGGTGTAACTCGTGCCCGGCAATGCCATATGCAATGGTACCTATCGAAACTGGGCTGTTCATTACAGTTCCATTACGAACCCACGCTGCATCATCAATGGTTGAAATAAGGCTTAACGTGTTGGAGCGTACCGTGTCTAAACCAGCTAATAACTGCTCCCAGGATAATTTGTTGAAGTTTGCCGCAGAAACGTATTGATCCTGATCCATTGCTGGGAGTGGTGCACATTCATTTCGTGCAATGGCAAGCATTCGATACGACATCACACGTTCCGAGTCGGTCATATGCCCAATCACTTCTTTTAAAGTCCATTTCCCTGGTGCGTACGCCTTCCTTGCTGACTCCTCTGATACGCTGCTTAAGAGGGTAATGATCTTAGTTCGTTGCTTACTAAGTATTTCTTCAATATCTCCATCTGGCACAAGACTAACATATCTATCATGCTCTGGATTTTCAATAAATAATGGTCGTGGACGCACAAGAATCCTCCTCATCGGAATAGTTAATGATGATTCTAGGCTAATATTCGACTGTCAAGAAGATATTTCCTTTATTTTTGATATTTAATTTCATTACCGCAAAATAATTGCAAATTAAATGTAGTGTAGTGTTTTCAAAATAAACCATAATGATTAAACATAGAAAAAATCCCTGATATCAATCAAAAAGCAGGGATTTTTGGCATTTTAATAGACTTATGGAAATGAATAAACAATTTTTATTTAAGAAAAGCACCCGTTCGTATTATAAGGTCAACTAGAAATGAAAATATTTCTGATTGACCATTTTTTATATCGATATATGATAACCGTAGCCGGGGTAGAACGTAAGCACCCGTGGGACTTTATCCCGTCAACTAAACCGTTCGCCCCCTACTTGTAGAAACATGATTGAGGCTGGTTGGGACGTTGATCTCGTATAACAAGCGAAGCTATGATACTGCAAGAAGGATTAGGGGTACCGGCAAATATGATTTAGGAGGAGAAGCCAATGAATCCAGTGGTTGGACTGGATGTAGCCAAAGGTGAAAGCCAGATACAAGCTTTCCTGGATAAGAAAAAACCTTATCAAAAAAGCTTTAAAGTTGAACACACTCTTGAAGGTCTGGAAAAACTGCATTCCTTTCTCTCAGATGTTGAGAGAATAACTGGGATAAAACCTCCATTAGTCATGGAGTCAACCGGTCACTATCATACTCCGGTAGTCCATTATTTTGAGGAAAAAGGATACTTGATCATTATTGTTAACCCTTTAGTCTCATATCGGGCAAAGAGTTCAAGTTTAAGAAAGGTAAAGACAGATATAATTGATGCCAATCATCTCTGCGAGATGTATTACAAAGAGGATTTGGAGCCTTATAAAAAACGCGGTATCCAGCTCTTGAACTTCGAAACCTGACTAGACAGCACGAAAATATTACGGGGATTTATGTGCAAACAAAACTGCAATTCCAAGCCGTCTTGGATCAGGTGTTTCCAGTATATAGAGGAGTTTTTGGGGACTTATATTTTGTTGTCTCTCTACTCACCTTACTTGAATTTCCAACATCTCAAAGTATCTTAGAAGCAGGCGAAGAGACAGTTACTAACACAATAAAAAAGTTATGTCCAAGGCGCTCCATCAAGTGGGCTAAGACAAAAGCAATAGCCCTTTTAGCTGCCGCAAGGCAAAATCCCTTTAGGGAAAATCTCTACCAAAGCCACATTTTAAGCGTGGAAATGTATATAAAAATGCTTCCGGAATACCGAAAGCATCTATCCAAATTTGAAGAAGAGATAGATGCCTTGGCAAAAGATATTGAAGAATATAAAATCATCCAATCAATCCCTGGGATAGGGGAAAAGATCGCTGCAACGATCATTTCCGAAATTGGCGAGATTGAACGGTTTGATCACCCTAAAAAGCTTGTCGCATTTGCTGGTATTGACCCGAGTATCTTTGAATCAGGTAAATTCAGAGGAACCGTAAACAGGATTACCAAAAGAGGTTCAAGCCGACTTAGGCATACACTGTATATGGCCGTTAGGTGTGCTATTCGGGATTCCAGGAAAAGCAAAACGACGGAGGAGCTAATCCCTCGCAATAAAAGGTTGAGAGAATTCTATGAAAAAAAAGGGAAGAAGGAAAACCCTTTAAAGTAGCAATAATAGCCTGTGCCAATAAGCTTTTACAATGGATTTATGCCCTTTTGAAAGCAGAACGACTTTCCAAGATCTAGCTTAGTTACCCAAATGGACTAATAAAAGCAAAACCTTCCAAACATCCAGGTTAGGAAGGTTATTTGACATGCTTATTTTTAGCATACCATAATATAAAATTCAATTTCATTGAAAAATGTTGACAAACTATTAGCTGGTTTAGTTGAAGAAGGACCATTACCAATTTTATGGCTATCGTCCTTTTTTATTTCCTACTGAACAGTATCCTTGTACTGTGCAGCTGGAAAGTTGATCTTCTTAAAGATAAGCGCCCTACAGATCAATAAGAGATAGTAAGTTAATCCTTTACATCTTCCTTGCATAGGTCACTGACTAGCTGCTATTAACGCGATGTTCTCTTTATTTTTCGGTCCAAGACTATTACAATTTTCATATTCAGGCTTTGAATTCCTTTATTTGAATTAAACCCTAATAAATTTTTCAGAGGTAACTAATTTTTATGTCGTTTGTTAACTTCAATCGTAATGAACTCCGGCAAATAGCTGGGAGTACATCCTTTTGCTACTATTTCATCTTTGTAAAGACCCGTTTTCTCACCAAGTTTAATACAACGTGCACGATTCTTTTCATCATAAACGCCTATCCAGCCTGCGGTGAAATTCATAGCCCATTGAACTTCCGGTTCTTCCTGCATAATATTTGCTTCTAATGCAGATAGCAGGTCTGTGGTGTTATCAGGCGGTGTTTGTCCAGTCCATCTCAATCGCCCTTGATAATACCAGAAAGCTCGCCTTTGAAGAGCAGAAGGACTATTTTCCCATGACTCCATCAATGCAATTTTCTTCTTGTCTTTGGTGAGCTGATTAGCCATCAACCAATCCATTAAGTTATTTCGCTCATCAAAAGTGTGAGTCTGCATATCCTTATCAAGCTTATTTAGCACATCTTGTGAAAGAAGTTTTTTGTCCATAATTAAGATTGCTAATAGTCTGGGCAAAAACTCTTCGGTTGACCAAAATTCCATAGCTAGTTCATGATCTTTTTTAATGTCCTTCGCGATTTTTCGTAAGTCGCCTAGCTTAGTTTTACTATTGATCTGAGTTAGAATGTTTTCTGCTTTTGAAGAGCGTTTTATTTTTGTGCCTTTTTTTTCATCCATTTTATACAACTCCTTTATAAGAGCACTGTTTCATAATATGTCCTTGACGGGATATATCAAGAACTTAATTTCGTTATAAGTCTTATTGCAGTAAAGTTTACCTTTTTTAATAATGTAGAATATATCGTATTAAAGCTTTCTCCACCTATATTGTTCAACTAAGCAGCCCCGTTAGTTGAATAAGAAAAAAAAGATAATGCCGGCAGCCCAAGTGGCATTGAAATTGACACTATTTTGGCACTACATTTTAATCGTACATTACTTATTGTCCAATATAAAATATAATGTCAATTACTATGTCAAAAACGATGAAGGAGACTTAAAAACCTTAATAAATAAGGAAAATGACGTGTGCCATTCACACGTCATTTTTTATGCCATTTATCAATAAAGCACCCTGAAACGGAATGCTGTATCAAATTTTTTAGATTAACTTAACTACAATATAAATTTTATTACACCTAGAGGCTTGATGATTTCCTTTTTACAAATCAAATATAATCCCCATAATCGAGTATATAATAACCGTCGAAAACAGGACTGTCATGTGAACAAGCGAAAAAATAAACAGGGATTTCGCCCATTTCTCCGGATCCATACGCTTATAGCCATAAACACTTATGCCCAGCCAAATAATCCCCAACAGCAGGGCAACAAGCATAAGGCCAAGGCTTAAGGAGCCTAACAGAAAACTGATCCCGATCAAAACGATCAAATAAATATTCGTCTGGATATACGTTCTTCTGACCCCTTTTACAACGGGCAGCATCGGAACGTTTGCCGCTTTATATTCATCATGCTTCCGAATGGCAATCGCATAGAAGTGCGGCATTTGCCAAATGACCGTGATGATAAACAAACCAAGGATCGCAGGATGCGTGATATCTGGATGGATGGCAGCCCAGCCAATGAGCGGCGGCATCGCACCGGAAATGCTTCCGATTTCCGTATTGTAAATGGTTCTTCTCTTGCTCCACATCGTATAAGGAACCACATAAAAAAACAGCCCCAAAAACCCAAGGAAGCCCGCCAAAGGAGTCGTGAAGGCAAGAGCGAGGATTCCAAAAACAGACATGAGGGAACCAAGCCATAAAACCTGCTGTGGCTTAATTTCCCCTGTAACAGTTGGTCTGCTTTGAGTCCGCTTCATAATCGAGTCGATGTCACGGTCATATAAGTTATTAAAAGCCCCGGCTGCCCCCATTACCAGGCTTGAGCCAATAAAGGCCAGTAAAATTTCAGGCAGCTTCTCCAAAAGGCCGAAGTTATAGGTATATAAGGCCAATGTTAATCCTGCAAACATCGGGATCAGGTTTGATTTTATAATCCCTGTCTTGACTGTCAGTGCGAGGATCTTTGATAAAGGCCGTCCCTGCATTTTCAGGGTTGCTTCCTCTTTCATGATCGATCTATTCCCCTTTTATTGATTATCTCTCTTCTCTATCTAAAAAAATACTAATTAGATAAACAGTATACACTTATTATAACAGGTGTTGCCACTTAATGATTTCTGAAAAATCACTATGCTGAAATGCAAATGTCAAATTGAAAAGAGAACCTTGCTCAGGTGCATAGTTCTCTTTGTCCATTCTACCATTATTCACATTGAAAAGGGGCTTATAATCGTGACAGCTTTGTATCACTTTACTGGATAAGAAGTTTAAAAAATAATACCGCCGTCCCCTGCTCCAATTTCTTCACGTTCTACTTTCTGAATATAAGTTTCTTTTTCAAAGGTATGGGTGTACCTGCTTAATTTATAATAGCCAATATCGTTGATCGTATAGAAAACGACTGTCGGTTTTCCATTTTGATAGAAGAAATGAGGATTCAGGATATCGGGAATTTCTTTGAGTTCATCCCATGGGTGAATGAAAT
This sequence comes from Cytobacillus oceanisediminis, assembly GCF_004366035.1. Lineage (GTDB taxonomy): Bacteria > Bacillota > Bacilli > Bacillales > Cytobacillaceae > Cytobacillus > Cytobacillus oceanisediminis_C. Next base: position 520,108 of record NZ_SOEE01000003.1, on the reverse strand, counting down.
TCAAGTAATCTGCTATGCTTGAATCTTCATCTGGATCGTCGAATTCAGAAAGCATTTCTTCTTTGTAATTATCCGTAAACGGCAATATCCGATCCTGCCCCCATGAACAGCCATGCCACATAGCCCCAAATTCATGAAGCTCATGCCATGCAATCGCCGCCTGCAGATAAGATAATGGAGATTTGTCACCATCAATCGCACCCATAAAATCATCCAGGGCAATTTCAGGCTTGGGCGGGCTAAGAAACATTTCATCTAAACGGTCACAGATGTCAGGATGAGGAAGTTCCTCTGAAGCTGGAATCGCCCACACAATTCCATTGCCGTTTCCTCCGCTGAAATATTGATATCCTCTTAACTTGTATTCTTTCTTTATCTTTAATTGAGAGAAGCCATGAATAATATCTTCCGGATTTTCAGCCGAAATGCTCCAGCCGGCTTGCGGTTCAATTCGGTCATCTGCAGAATTCACCAGCAGATTAGGTCTAGTCGCTGAGACTGTGAAAATGGTCAGGTTTTTCATGTTTGATTATCTCCCTTTAATTTGATGACATCATCTTTGTTCATTATTATAAAGTGCAGGCCTATTAAATTTTCAGCTGGGTGGATCAGGAAAACTAAAACACCTGCCCTTTTTGTCCTGTACGGTACTTGTAGGTCAGGTGCTTACTTTGGGGAGTATTATTTAGATGGAAGCAGTAAAGGATAGTATTCATAATTTTAATTGGATGGTGAGGTTCCCTATGGGCAGAATTATCCAAAACTATGCATCAATCTCCGGCTCTACACCCGCCATAAAGCTTTTTACCTCACTTCCATATTTTCTGCTTACTTCTGCACGGTCATCCGATTTATATGCTTCCGCTAATTTTGGGTACAGCTTTTCGTTCGTAACCATAACCATAAGGGAACTTTTTTCGATCTCCAGCAGCACTTCCTTTGGACTTAAATTATAAGTCTTTGCAAAGGCTTTGAGGTAACCTTCTAATGGGATGTCTGAAGAAAGGTGGCTTAATATTTCCCCAGCCCATGCTTCCATCTCTTGTTCAGTCGATCTAATGTCATATTTTACTTCGGCATATTGGATATTGGCATTTTCCAGTTGAATTTTTTCCCTGGCATTCCTGATCAGTGCCTTTTTCGTTAATTCCGGCTTATGATCTATTTCTCTGCTTGCTATTTCTTTTACCACCCATCTTAGAAGCTCCTTATCTTTAATTTCATAACTCTCCGCTTTCTTAATTGCCCTCAAATATATCTTCTCGTAATCTTCAACCTTAAGCTCTCCCCTGTTAATCTTGGTTTCTACCTTCACCTTTCCCACTCCTGCGGATTCCATTCCTGGCCTTATAAATCTGTCTGCAATAAAAAGAGTGATGAGAATAGCAAAAATGATCAGCCAATTTCTTTTCATAATCTGTTTAGCCCCCTTAAAATGTTAAATTTTTACATTTATTTAATTCGACACTTTTTCTTACATCCCTTTAAAACTGTAAAATTGGGACTTCCATCCGGCAGTTAAAGAGATTGAAAGACTGCTAAAGCTCAAAAAACCCCTCTTAATTTACTAAGAAGGGTTTTTCAACAGTTCCATTGATTTATTCATTTCACTTTTCCAAGGGTTTTCACAGAGTATTGGTCCAAATTTCGTTTTTACCAGCATTGTGGCTGAACCATTGGCATACTCCAATAAAGAAAACGAACCTGCTGGCGTTTCAGCCTGTATATCGACTCTTGCAGGGCAGCTCTTCATTGCATGGATGATCTCTGCTGCTATATGAATAGGGATTGACTTCGGGGCACGCAGTACAATATCAAGATCGCTCTCCGCTGTTACAGTTACAATTCCGGTGGCCAATTCAAATCCGGCACTCCCCCCTGGCCCCCATACCAGCTTATGTTTCGCCAATATCTCACTTGCTAATTTAAGAGATAAGAATACAGGTGATGGCTTATTTTCAAAAAGAGTGCTTTCAGTTAAATCCTCAGGCTTGATTTGGCAAATGAACGAATCAGCTGGCAGAAATGCACCGAATCTTTCATTCCTTGCCTTCCCCCTAATCCCTGCGGCGATCTGCCCTTTCGGAGCATGTGCCCTCCGGACAACCACATAGGGTGCCATGTTCAGTGCTTGAATCGCCCAGTCCGGAATTGGCAAATGGCTTATGAGATGTTTTGCGTCAATCTTTAATAAGTCATGAGGATCAATCACCATTGGTCCGCCAGCATCTTTCTGACTAAAATGGAAGCGGATCTTCCTCCTTCTTTGGCAAAATCTGAGGACAGCCTGCTGCTCAAATCACTCGGGTTATTTTGGATATCTTTGATTGCTGCCTGGATGCTGTTAAAGATGACGTCACGGTCAGTTTCCCCTGGAGCATCGGCATTTAGATCGGAAATCAGTTCATGGAGCGCACCCAATTTTTCAAATGACCGGATATCATAAGCCATTGACGGCACTTTTTTTGCAGCTTCTTCAAGTTCTTCAATGGTTCTCTGCGTGATTCTTGCAGCTGATTTTTTGGACATCACATGGACATTGACGCCTTCATCATCCAAGGCAATTAATCGGTTCGCCTGCAATCCATGGGATAAAAATGCCCCTGAAATAGCCTTTCCTGGAATAAAAGCAATGACCGGATGGCCGGCCAATCTAGCTGTTGCATAGGCATCTGCGGCTGCAGCACATGCCTGATGGATTCCCAAAAGCTCTTCACGGTACCCATAAGCCTGGCTAGGAACATCAACGACCGCTACAATTGCGCGTTTATCTTCCTTATATTTATCTTCTTCGATCGCATCACGAACATGCTTGGCGATCATCCATCCCTGCTCCAGGCCAAATTCACCAGAACGTGCTCGAGGGAACCGGCTTGATTGATCGGGGACAACTGCCAGGAAACGAACAGATTCACTGCCGATATTTGAATCGGAGCATAAAACCGAAGGAACTGCACTAATGTTTTTGCTGCCGGCTGACAAAAGGTTAAACCATCTATGCCCCCTGCTTTTGATTTTTACAACATTATTTTTATTAGCGCTATCGTACTCTTCTGAATAATAATAGTCAGTTTCTGCCCACAAATCTTGAACTTTCTGAGGAGTGAGCACGGCTGAAGTATTTATAGAGCCAAGAAAAGCAAGATATCTTTCAACCTGTGAGCTTCTTGGCTTTTCCACAGGTCCCTGCAGGATGGCAGACAATATGGCCTTTCTGAAAGAGGCGATGTCATCCTCAGCCTCAATATCGGCGAAACCGGCAGCCACCCTTTGTCTGCCTCCAATCGTGTTCCATATACGCTTACGGTCAGTTGAATCAAACTCCTGTATCCCCGCTTCCTGCTCGATTACCTCTGGCCCATTTAATCCAAGCCGGCCTTCACGGGTAATGATTAACGTACTGCATAAGCCTGCATTAATGGACATCCCGCCAAAAGCGCCAATTTTCCCGGGAATGACTCCTATAACAGGCACGTATTTCCTTAAAGCCACGATCGCTGCGCCTATTTCGGCAATGGATAAGAGGCCATAGTTGGCTTCCTGGAGTCTGACACCCCCTGTATCAAAGATGAAAATGGGAATGATGGTATGGCCGGACTTATTTTCATCAAGTGCCATCTCTAAAGCACCAGCTATCTTCGCACCGGAAACTTCTCCAATACCGCCTCCCTGAAAGCTGCCTTCTATGGAGATGACGACTGCCGGCCTTCCTTCGATCGTTCCTTTAGCAATCACAACCCCATCATCACTTTGGGGAACAATGCCCTGCGGTTCCAGGTGTGGGGATTCAAGGCCTTCAAATGGTCCTAACAGCTCCCTGAATGTGCCTTCATCCATAAGTACTCTTGCACGCTCTCTGCCTCCGCACTCTACAAAGCTATTTTTTAATGTATCCAGCATTTTTGCCCACCTCCAATGCCTGTGAAAGCCTCAATGATACAACCCCCGGGGTTGCCCCAAAATCATTGATTTTAATGTTTGCTGAAATAGCATGCTGGCTAAAAAATCGTTCTAATACCTTTTCCCATATTTGATTAAAGCCTGTGGTACCTGTACGGACTGTTACATCTGCATACCCTTGGTCGGATGGCTCCATTAAAATCTCCAGGTCGCCTGATCCTACAACTCCCACATGGGCATTTGATTCAAGCATTTGAGTTGCAGGAAAGCGAAAGTTTAATTTTTCCATTCGGCAGCTCTCCTTCTGCTAAATTTGTAAGGCCTCTAATCTCTTAAACTCGCTTTGCACATTCTGATCCAGATAATCCAGGAAAATGGCAGCCGCAAGCAAATCAGCGCTTCCGCCCGGTGATACATTCATACTGTATAATGATTGATCCAATTGTTCTAATAACTGCCATCCTTTGTCGGCAGAAACTCCTCCTGCCATTACTATTTCCTTTGCATCAGACTTAGTAATTTCGAGGGCCTCCGCGCCTCCCCTATGCAAAATACACGTGTCATTTAACTCTGCCATCAGCGCAATAAGTACGTTTAGCCTGCAAAAATTCTCCTTCAGACCTCTTCCTCTTGATTCAGCTAAAACTGGCAGCGCTATCTGCCTGATATGTGGAAAGCCTTGCTCGGCCTCTCCCCTTGCACCGTCCACTCCAAACCTTTTTTTAACCCGGCTGCCATTTGTATAATCAGCAGGCAGGTTTCGATCTTCATAACGAGCAAGCTTCCCTGCCTGAACCGCTACCTCTTTGCCTGGGCTTTTTCCCAGGTCCATTGCAGCACTTGAAACGAGCAGGCCTAATGCCCATATCGCTCCCTTATGGGTATTTACGCCACCTGTAGCCTGGAACATTTCCTGTTCACCCCGCCGGCCAATCATCGCAATCTCTTCGCGCAGCTCCTGAGAAGGGGTGCTGTTAAAGCTTGTTTCAGCAATTTTCCTAAATGTATCTTCAAGTGCATAAGCTGACCGTATCATTGTGTTTAAAGACATATCCCTATGCGAGCCGGAGCTTTTCTTATCGACCAGTCCTGGTTTTGGCGTCAACTCTGCCTCTTCAATGAGTGATTGTACTGCCAGCTTTCCAAGATATAGGCTGTAAGATTCTACGTCTTTCATTGTATCCATTCAGCCCCCTTTACCAGCTTCTAAATTTGGCAGGCGGTTCATATAACCTATCCGACCATTCCACAAGCTCCTCAACATTTTTGGCAGCCAGCAGGGATCGTTTTGCATCGGTCCTTCTAATTCCGAGATCCTCCGGCAGAGCGATTAATCCTTCTCTTCTTAATTTTTCCGTCGCCCTTACATCATGCTTCAGGCCAATTGGAGTCACACCGGCAATGGCTGCGATAGCCTGCCTCCGCTCCTCCATGCTGTCCGTTTTATATAGATAGGCAATGCCCTCCTCGGTGACTATATGTGTCACATCCTGCCCATAAATCATGACAGGTGCTGTTTCAAGACCAATATCTGCTTTAGCGCCTACAGCATCCAGCGATTCAACAAATACAGGTTTATTTCCGTTTTGGAAGGTTTCAGCTACCTGAACAACCAATTTTCTCCCGCGCGCAAGCGGGTCCGTGTCCGTCATCATGTCAAGCCAAGCTTGAGAGGAATGGCGCCTCCCTCCCGGATCATGTCCCATATTCGGCGCTCCCCCGAAACCGGCAAGGCGCCCCCTCGTTACGGTTGAAGAATTCCCAGCTTCGTCAATCTGCAGGCTGGAGCCCACAAATAGATCAACTGCATATTGTCCTGCAAGCTGGCAAAGTGTCCGGTTTGAGCGCAAGCTTCCATCATGGCCGGTAAAAAACACATCACGCCGGGCAGCGACGTATTTTTCCATTCCGACTTCTCCGCCAAAACAATGCACACTCTCTACCCATCCGCTTTCAATGGCCGGGATGAGAGTAGGATGAGGATTCAAAGCCCAGTGCCTGCAAATTTTCCCCTTCAAGCCTAAAGATTCACCGTAGGTAGGGAGAAGCAGTTCAATCGCGGCAGTATTATAGCCTATCCCGTGATTCAGTGATTTTACTCCGTGTTTTTCATAGATTCCCCTTATGACCATCATGGCCTGCAGAATCTGAATATCTGTAATATGGCGTGGGTCACGTGTAAATAGCGGCTCAAGCTGATAGGGCTTGTCAGCAACAACAACAAAATCAATCCAGGAGCCGGGAATGTCTACGCGAGGCAATTCGTCAGTCAGTTCATTTACCTGTGCAATGACAATTCCGCTGCTGAAGCCTGCTGCTTCAACAAGAGTCGGTGTTTCCTCCGTATTAGGACCTGTATATAAGTTGCCTTCTGAATCAGCTTTATCCGCAGCCACTAAAGCCACTGAAGGAATCAAATCAATGAAGAGCCTTCCATATAACTCTACATATGTATGAATCTCTCCCATTGTCAGCTTCCCATCTTCAAGCATTTGCGCCATCCTGAGACTTTGCGGGCCAGCATATGAGAAGTCCACCTTGCTGGCAATGCCGTACTCAAATACATCCAGGTGTTCAGGACGGGAAATGCTGGACATGATCATGTGCAAATCGAATAATTTTTTCGGGTCAGCCTGAGCTAGAGCAGCTGAAAGAAAGGATGCCTGTTTTTGATTATTTCCTTCAAGCACCACCCGATCCCCCGGCATAATCAGTGTTTCTAGAGCCTCGACAATTTGGCGTGTTGGAATAATTCGATTGCTGGTGATACCCTTCATTTTCTCTAATCGTTTTTGCTTGGCTTCAAGACGTGTATTCCATGATCGCTGTTTGGCAGCCTGCATGATAAAATCCCCTTTCTATTAAAATATTTTTTAAGAACAAAATTTCTTTGCCAGGAAAAGGCAATTATCTAACCCGTTTTCATCCACAGAGACAGATCGGGCACCAGGCAGTGTTCTTTTATTTAAAGTGGTCAGGACATTCCCTGGAGGCATCTCGATCAAAAGCCTTGTGCCATGCTCACAAAGCAAAGAGCTGATTTCATACCAGCGGACTGGATGCGAAACATTAAAAGCGAGGTCTTCTCGAATTTGCTCCGAATCTCTTAATAGCCTGGCTGTCCGATTGCCGGCATATGGAATAGCCGGGACACGGACATTGACAGAAGCAAGCTTGTCATATAAGGAATCACCGACTGATTTCAGCAAAGGACAATGGGATGGCACACTTACATTCAAAAGCTCGGCTGTTCTTGCACCGCGTTGACCGGCTTGATCAAGAACCTTTTTGATGCCTGGAATGGAGCCGGAAATGGTTACTTGATCAGCTGCATTAATATTCGAGGGATATACCGGATACTCTTCCGAAGAAATGGCTGCAGCGATTTCGTTTACAGTCCTGGCATCAAAACCAGTAATCACCCCCATCCCATAGCCCGATGGAAAAGCCTGCTCCATCAGCTCTCCTCTCAGCTTTACAATCTCCAAAGCATCGGTAAAATCCACCGCCCCGCACATAACGGCAGCTCCAAAGGCTCCGGCTGAATGGCCTGCAGCAAAATCCGGCATCACCCCTTCTGCTTTAAATGCTTTTGATACAGCCACTGAAGCAATAAGCAAAGACAATTGAACAGAAACAGTGGACTTTAAGGCTTTGTCAGTATCAAGAGTAAAGACATTTCCCCCCATTACTTCTCTTGCTTCCTGCAGAACCTCAAGAACCGCTGGGTGGTCCGGCAGGCTGTGCAGCATGCCATTTTTTTGGGAGCCCTGGCCGGGAAATACGAATGCAAGCTTCATTGCATACCCTCCCGCTTGCCCATCTTTCTTTTCATGCTGGCTATTACATCCTGATTATGCCTTGTCAGCAACTCTGCTGCCTCGTCTAATTTCCCATCTTTTAAAAGGCCAATTAACAGTTCATGTTCACGCACTGACTTTTCAATATTTCCCTGGCTGGCAAAAGAAAGACTCTGTATTCTCAGCAATGGCCATCCAAGCCGGGAATACATGGTCTTGATCGTTTCACTTTTGCTCATTTCCACAAGCGCAGTATGAAAAGAGTGGTTCAACAGTGTGTACTGATGAACATCCGTAACATCGTTCATCTTGTCCAGGAGCTCTTTCATTTTTTTCAGCTCATGCTCATCGATTCCGTTTCTGCTGATTCTATCCATAGCCATTGACTCAAGCATGATGCGAATTTCCAGCAAATCATAAATTTCATTTTCTGTATAATCCTTAACGACGGCTCCTTTTCGGGGTATCCTTTCCACAAGTCCTTCAATCGAAAGCAAGTAAATGGCCTCTCTTACTGGTGCACGGCTTGTTCCATACTCTTCGGCATAAATATGCTCAATCAATTTATCCCCTGGAACCAGCTCTCCCTTAATGATTTGTTCGGTGATATGCTCTGCTATATGATTTGATAATGCATTTTGATTAAATTTATCTGCTTTCATGACACTGTCTCCTTCAGTCTAAAAATATTTGGTCGACTGTCGATTTTAATTATAACGTTGCCTTTTGGATAATTCAATATTTTGAGAAAATTTTAAAATTTAATTGACTTCGTCTTTTCATTCGTTTTATGATGAGTTCTAGGAATACAGTCGACTGTAGATTTCAAAAATGCAAACGCTTTCTTTTTTTCAAAATTTATTACCGGCCCCTATGTTCAGTCAGAATACTAGATTCTTTGCTTCTCTATTCCTTAGCCCAAAGCAAAAATATTAAAGGAGAGATGAGATGGTTATTTACGGGGTTGCTTTGTTATCTATTTGCTTATTAACGGGTGTATTTTTGGGAGATCTTCTTGGAAACATTCTTGGAATCGACGCAAATGTCGGCGGTGTAGGCATCGCCATGCTGATGTTAATTCTTCTGGCTGAATACTTGAAGAAGAAAGATAAATTAAAGGCTCCGACCCAGGAAGGGCTATCGTTCTGGAGTGCCATGTATATTCCCATCGTTATTGCCATGTCAGCACAGCAAAATGTGGCTGCAGCTCTGGACGGAGGACCTCTTGCCCTAACAGCGGGAGTAGCTGCAGTCGTCATCAGCTGGGCTATTGTACCTCTTTTAAGCAAGGGCGGCAACTCAAACGAAACGCTTGAAAGTGAAATGACTGGAGGGGATCAGCGTGTTAGAAACATTAGGTAATGCTCTTACGGACAATGGTCTTATCGTTGCTTTTACTGTCGTTGGGCTGACAATGCTAGTTTCTTATTACCTCTCTGATAAACTAACAAAAGGAAGGATACATGGTTCAGCCATTGCCATAGCTCTTGGGTTAGTGCTCGCCTATATAGGCGGAATGGTAACCGGCGGAGAAAAAGGCCTATCGGATATCGGCATTTTCGCTGGAATCGGATTGATGGGAGGAGGCATGCTCCGTGACTTTGCCATTGTGGCAACTGCCTTCGGCGCCAACTTCAGTGAAATCAAAAAGGCTGGTGTAAATGGCGTTGTCTCCCTCTTTTTGGGTGTTGTCCTCTCCTTTGTGGTCGGAGTCGGAATTGCCCTGGCATTTGGATATACAGACGCGGTCAGCCTTACAACAATTGGTGCCGGTACTGCAACGTACATAGTTGGGCCCGTAACAGGAACGGCGATTGGAGCAAGCTCAGAAGTCATTACTCTCAGTATCGCAGCAGGTTTAGTAAAATCTATTCTTACGATGATCGGAACACCTTTTGTCGCAAAGTATATCGGCCTTAACAACCCCCGCACAGCAATGGTTTACGGAGGACTTATGGGAACGACAAGCGGAGTAGCCGGCGGATTGGCTGCTACCGATCCAAAGCTGGTGCCCTATGGAGCGGTTACAGCAACCTTTTACACCGGACTGGGCTGTCTGATGGCACCTTCTGTTTTATTTTTAATGACAAAAGCTGTGTTCGGCTAAATACATTAAATCAGTAAAAGCGGCATTGTGCCGCTTTTTTCTGCTGTAATGGGCGCCTGCCCCCAGTTTATCGGAACAGGCTCCAGCTTCTACTTATCTTTTTTCCTTGTGATAATGTAATTCCTCTTCCCTTTTTCAACTGTGTAGGTTTTCGTTGTTCGTTCCATAATAAAGCTGAAGGTGTTCACCGTGCGTTTGGATATTCTTGATTCCAGCTTCTCTGTCCGATCATATTTAAAAGTAAGATCCTTTTCAGCGGCGTTCAGCTTAAAGCAATGTCCGCCGCTCACATAAACGTTTGAAAGGCCATGATCTTCAGCCAGGATAGCTTCAACATGATGCAGAGCAAACCACACACACTCCTCCTGCCCCGGCGAAGTATGAGGAAACCAATACATGTTAATCTCTCCTGGAATTCGTACAGGGACAGCCTTGCATTGGCCAAGAATGGCTCTCGAACCGCTGATGGCACCATTCAAGTCAAATCCATAATACTTGAGGCTTTCATCAATGATCTCAGCAGGTTTCATATCTACCTTAAACGTATAGTCACCTTCCAAAACGAGACTGTGGCATTCCCCATTATCATTAAACTCAGCTCTAATCGATTTCGTTTCGGGAACAATAATATAACTGACTATTTGTTTTGCTTTCATTGTTAGCAAAACCCTCCTTTTAATTTAACTATTTAAAAAATGATATTTAAGGAGTATACTAACTTATGAGCTGGTATACTCCATCTCAGTGAGACTCTCAGGCTATCGTCTGCCAGGACCTGCCTGAGGGTTTTTATTAGGTTTACAAATGACTCACCTCCTTTGATCCTCAAACCAATACGAAATCTCAATTAATATTCTTTTGCTTTTCTCCAGGTAAAAGTAATTCCCAATCAACAGTTCCTTGAAATCTCCGCCACTTCCTATGCTTTCTCCATATAAAAAAGCGCTTTCAAAATAACATTGGACAGCTGAGTGGCTGGCACCTTTCACCAAACCGAAATAATCCCATAGTCCTGGAAGATACACCAATATTTGTAATACCTCCTTCCCGAGGTCTATTATAGGCATTTTGTCTGATTATTGTAAATTATTTTTTAAATATACCAAGATATTGTTATTGCCTTTGAATCGATTTTGTTTACTCACACTGTTTCCAAACTATTGACAGGTTAGGGAAGAATAATTATAATATATGCTTTAAATTAAAGGGCCTAAAATATGTGTTCTGTTTGTGATTTATGTCACAAATAACTCGCCCCCTCCCTCTTTTTAGCCATTATCTGAAAAATCAGGAGCAAACAAAGAAAATTTATTTTCTAATTTCGAATATTTTGTGACAATCATCCATGAGGCAAGCTGAGTTTGGAATGTGCCTGCAGATGGTCCGGATTATTGATTTATGATATCAAAAAAGCGTACCTTATCTTTTCAAAGGCACGCCAACTTCATTTATATTTTAAGATTCTTCCCCTGTCTCTTCCATCGCATCCGGATAAATGATTTCATCGAATACTTCGCCGGTTGCGGTATCCTTAACCAAGATCTTTACTTCGTATTCCTTCGGATCCACCCCATTGAATAGCTGATAAAACATTCCGGATAGTCCAAGTCCAAACACAGCAAAACCATCAAAGCTATTTTCGTAAGCTTCTCTTTCCACCTCTAAGATAAACTCTGAGTAATCCTTGTTATGAGAAACTTCTTTTACAGATGGATAATCTTCGCCATTCTTTGTATCCGCAATGGTTTTTTGCAGCTCAGTTTCCATCTCCTTCATCATTTCCTTATGCTTACTCTTAGACATTTTATAAGTGACAGAGCCATCATCATACCTGGTGACTTTAATGCCTTCCTTTTCAGCCTCTGCAATGGAGCTATCCATATCTTCCCCTTCGAACATGGAAGCTGGCAGCGTTACCTCTACATTTAAAAGACCTTTATCAACTTTGACAGCCTCATTTCCTTCTGCATTGTTCTGATCTTCTTCTTTTATCGTTTGTTCCGCTTCAGTCCCTGTTTCCTTTGCTTTTTCACTGCTGCATCCTGCCATCATTAAAAATGATGACAGCAACACCAGGCGTAATAAATGCTTGTTTCTCATAATTTTTTCCCCCTGTTAATAAAATTCTCTTGTTAAATACCTGTTAGTTGGTATATTCATAGCTTATCAGGGAGGGTTCTCAAAAAATCGGAAGGGTGAACGGTTGTTTTCTCTGTTAAATAACAAAATAATATTCAAAAAGCAGAGCAATAGAGTAGAACCTATTAAAAAGGAATATATGTAAAATATAATATTGATAAACGAGGTGCACCTAAGTGATATCAGGCTTGCTGAGGCAAAAGACATCAATAAGTTAATAAACATTAGATGGGATAATACCATTGAATTTGATGAGAGCCAAAAAAGACGCCTCTTATAACGAATTTGAAATAGAATGTCGAACATTTCTATAGAATACCCTAAATAGCAGCCAATGGTATATTTGGATTGCAGGGGATCAAGGGGAAATTAATTCACACATCTACATGGAGATACTATAAAAAGTGCCCCGCCCTGGCAGAATAACACACTAATTTGTCTATATGACCAATGTCTATACCATTCCGGAATTTAAAAATAGCGGGTATTGGAAGCAAACTATTAAGTACCATTAATAAATGGGTCAAAGACAATGAAAATGAATTTGTCATCGTATGGCAGAGTGATGAAGCGGTTAATTATTATAAAAAAATAAGTACGTTCAATGTACAGAACCCATGGAGTATTTCCCGCCTTGATTTACAGCTATTATCTTTTAAAATCAACTAATCCCAGAACACAAACTGAAAGCGTTCAGATTTGTAATTAAAATTTTTTGGGAGAGGTAAAGATTTTGCGAAGAATAGATCTAAAAATTTTTACAGCGGTTTCATTCTATATCGCCCTGGCTCCCATTATTATCATACACTTATCTATAATTATATTATCAAGAACATCAGTCGAGAGGTTAGATAACAAGCTTGAAGTCATTATCCTGCTAGCATTTCTGGCTTCCGTGTCTGCTATCCCTTTGAGTATCGTTTCTATGTTCAGCAGAAAACTTATCTAAGAGACTTTTTGCTTTAAATCTATTGCATGCTTGTCTTTATGATTATGCTTTGATGATGGAAATAAGTTTTTAGAAAAGCGCAAAAAAGTATTGCCCAAAGCATCTCTAGACAAAATTAAATACTGGCATTTGAGAGAGCGTGTGACAGATATAATCTAATGACTAACCTTACAAACAAATCATAGCTATTTACAGCCGGGTTAAAGAAATTCCGTTATATATTATGTTGATTTAAATTTTTCTAAATAAGGGATCAGCTTTTTCACCAATGGCTTTAGTTGTTTTGATGAGTTGCGAATGCTGTCGATAGTTTCCATTAATAAAATAAAATCTATTTCATTTAAAAAGTCCTCTATCTGATTTTGGGCTGTGCTTTTCTCTGAGTTTTTCTCTTTGGGTTTTGGGCCAAATATCCAATTATCAAAGTGGCTGGTCTTATCTGCTGCTATATTCTGCTTTGTTTCACGATCTCCGTAGGATTCATCGTCATGTCCTTTACCAAACATTAGACTTGTAAAGGGATCATTTTGTTTAGTAAATGGTTCTGTTTGTTGATTATCTTTTTCTGACAAGTAGTTTTCCTCCTATCTCCTTTAAAAGGTAAGAACAGAATATGGTATTTTTGAAAAGCCAAATAAAAAATAAATATAAATTTTTTTTGTTTTATACTATTGTCCAATCGCTCTAGTTGCTTTTGCATATATTAAATTGAAGGGTGAACAACCTTTCAGACCAGCTCCGCCAGGACAAGTTCCTGGCTACCACCTCCTAAGAAGGTGCCCAATCCATTTATGGGCACCTTCTCCAAATAAAAGAATCTAAAACTTAAATGTACAGTAAAATCAGAAGGAAAGAACATACATTCAGGGTGCAGAAATTCTGCCCCTTCACGATTATTCATTCTCTTTTTTGTCATCGTTCCCGCTTATTCTAGGTCTCCCCCAGAAAGAACTCCAAACATCTCTCCTTGAATTTATATGTTCATGCTCCTTATGTTGGTCATGTCCGATATGGTCATGGTGATCTTTATGTTTTCTATCCCTTTCCTGGATAATTTCAACATTATCGGCATGGATAACCAAATTTTGGACACGCAGGATTTTTTCTTTTTTTTCCTTTGACACTGATATCGCCCTCCTCCATGAGATTAATATCATCATATTCTTTTTGCATAATATGGTATAGGCTGTTGAATTATATAAACATTTAATAATTTAGGTATTTTCAGAAAGAAAACAAAAAAGAAACAGAGCATGAACTCACCCTGCTTCCTTTCAATGATTTAGATTTCAAACAATCAATTAGTAGATTCCTGTGCAAGAGCAGCCTACGATAATCAAAAGAACAAAAAGCACAACAATCAAAGCGAAAGCATTGCTATTTCCAGACATTCTATTCCACCTCCTAAAAGGAGTAATTACTTCATATGTGGTAGCTGAACAATTATTTCAAAATTGCAGCACCCACAATAATAAGCAAAATAAACAATACAACGATTAAAGCAAACCCGCGGTTTCCACCGCCGTATCCGCCGCCATAGCCAGCTCCGCCGTATCCGCAGCCATTAAATCCCCAGCACATAGAATGTCACCTCCAACTCCATTTTTAAATGCTGTATTTTTCAGCTCACTATACAATATGAAAAGCTTGTAAATAGGTCTGGACAAACACCTAAAATGACCATAATATCCGCAATTGTCTATTCTTCGCTAATCCCCTTAAATTTTTCCAATGCCACTACTGAAAGATAAGTACTAATTGTATAAATGGCAATGCACGCTCCCTAATAAAGCAAACCAGTTAATAAACTCAGAAAAACATTAGCCTAAACTTTTCTGTAAAATATCCGCTATTAGCCTATACACTCTGGAATAAAACCCATATAGTGGTAACGTGAGCAATCACATCTTTCTTCTCCAATAGAAAGACAAAACTTTTTCATGGATGAAAAAAGCGTATATCGGCGATACGCTTTTTTCTTGTTTGCAGAGTTACATACCTCAACTGGTGCCCTTTCAAAGGACACCATGGCCATACTTCAGACTGAAACGAAGAATGCCCCTTTTTATAATTTTTTCAGCTTAATAATCTAGTGTTGCATAGACAGCTACGACAACATACAGTATTTCAGAAATTAGAATGGAATGAAATTTCATAACCCTTGGCTTTCTTAACTTTATTTTCATGAAATACTTTAATTAAAAAAATGATGGTCTGGATAATTTTCATTGGTGTTTTAAGATTCTTCTTCTGTCTCTTTAATCGAATCCGGATAAATAATTTTATCAAATGCTTCGCTAGTCCCCGTATCCTAAACCAGAACCTTACTTCATATTACTCTAGCCCTTTTCGCAAACTTCCCCTGTTATTGAGTATCTCATGTTGAATACCAGTTAGTTGGTATATATACATCTTTAAAAAATCGGAATGGATCTTTAATAATACCTATGTTCCTAAATAGTAAGTTTTACGTTGATGGAAACATATCAGATATTTTGGCTTTTTAGAGCATAAACATCAGTATCGAGTAATAGAAAAGAGGGAGAGCCATGTCCTTTATCGGATTTGAACTGATAGCCAAAAGAGCATGGACGATTTTGCCTGGCCACACTTTTTCAATGTCCATTTTGTGGAACAAAAAAAAGATGCCTTCATCGATTGGAAGAGACATCTATCATGAACCTGGACTGATTCTCCCTGATAAAAGAATTGCAGCTACAGGGAGGATTCACCATCTGTCTGAAAACACAATAAATCACTATGAACCTTTACAAACAGCGCCTTGTAACCTTATTTGCCGGCCGGAAATTCCTCTGGATGACCTTAAAATTGAACTTCTTGCGCCGAATAAAGGTATTATGGAACCCATTCATCAAACGGCCGTTCTTTTCTTATGGAGCGAGGAAAACCAGCTTTTAAGCAAAACAGAGCTCCACCTGGATCCCCAATCTATTGAATGGAACCCTCCAGTTCAATATTCTATCGATCTCTCTTTTTTACTGGGTAAAATTTAGATCTTATAAACAATCCTAAAAGCCATTTTTTCATCTTCACACCGAGCATTAAACTAATATCGGCGTTAAGAAATAAACAATTAAAAAGGCTGTCAAAATACGCATACCGATTCCTAATACAGCTGCTCCCATGGCCTCCTTTTCACTAAGGTCAGAATTAGCTGCCCATATAACCGGAACCTGACCAAAGATAGTAGACAAAGGCAAACCAGATGACGCCAGCACGAAAGATCCAATCACCAAACGCGGATCCAAAGTACCCGCAACTTCTGACAACTGGGCCATGGCCAGAGCCGGGCTGGCCAATATGGAAAGAATGCCTGTCTCAGGATGAATATTTAGAGCTAACAATACGGTTGACAAGCCAGATTCAACTTTTGCCCAAATTCCGATATAGTCCAAAACACCAATAGCAGCAAACACGACAGCTGCAGCTGGTATAATGAGAAGGAATAAAAGCTCTGCTCCCTCCCTGGCTGCATTAAATAGAGTGGGCAAAAAACCAGTTTTGGGAGTAAATTGAGGCAGTTTTGCAATTTGGACAGCTCTCGTATCCCGATAAATGGTTTTAGATAGAAGAAACGGGACAATAATGACAGGCATGAATACAGCTAACACAACGACTACAAAAGCATTGGCCCCTACAGCCGTTAAAGCGACCATGCCTAACATAAATGTAGCAAAGGATTGCTGCGATTGAACCATGGTTGCCACCGCTATTTTTTGCTCTGCTTTTGTTGCTCCCGAACGGATTAAAATCGGTCCGGCAATTTTTCCAGCCGCATTTATATCACCAAGAATATTATATATACTTGGAATGATAACAGCTGAATTCACTTTCATCAGCTTTGTAACAGGAATAAATATCCGAATTAACGCATCAGTAAAGCCTAACCTTTCCAGAAACCTTCCAATAATGACACTAACAATAATGGAAACGCCTACTGTGCCGGTTAAAAATATCTCTACGATAACCGGGAAAACTTGATCGACAATGGAAGTAAATAACCCGGCTAATGTTCCTGGAGTGATTAACAATACTAACAGTGAGATTATGACTAAACCAAGACCTACTACTTCGATTTGTGTCCATTTTCTAGTTAAAGGAATCGGGGCACTAGTCTCTTCTATTTCTACATCTTTTTGTACTAAAGATTTAACCTCGCTCATCTACCTGCACTCCTTTTTTATAGTGTATGGACAGCCGTTTTTTTCAATAGATAACCAGTAGCCATTTCTTCTGCATATTTCTTTAAATGCGGAGAGCCCATTTCATTTATGGACATGCTTGTCACACGTTCCCGGAAAACAACGACTTCTACATCAGGGAGCAGTATATCTAAGGCATAAGCTAAAGGTAAACCATTTTCCAGTATTTCTAACACATGGCAGTTGCCAATAATAAAATTAAGCCCTAACTCCTTAGCCGTTTCAATAAGTGGATGTCCATCATAAACCCGGCTAATGGAAGCGAGAACAGTGTCAGCTTCAGGGTGTTCTTGGATGACTTGACGCAAATGGTCAGGGGAAAATCCCGTATGCGGGAAAATGTGCACAATATTGTTCACGGTGCTGGTTTCTTCTCCACAGACAATCCGCCCGCGTGTCACTGTACTTGTTTCAGTCAGAGATGAAACATTGCGTATTTCCTTTTCGGTATGTAATAGATCATCTTCATCTTTTAGACCCATAAAATTGTCCAGCCGAGTTAAAATATCTCCTAGCGTTTTCACCTCCGGGAGTGCTTTTCCTACATATAAAATATTTCCATGTACTCCTCCATAAGAAACCTCTGTCCTGTATACCTGATGGCCGTGCAAAAAAGGGATGCCAGGATGCAATCCATGGAAAGCTTCATGTAATTCAAAAGCAGCTACATCATATAAATCCAGATAGTTTTTCAAAATAACACCACCTGAATTAGCCGCTTCAGCTATCGGGTGATGAGCAACAATGGCATCGACACCAGTAGCGCCGGCAAGTTCAATACATCCTTCTGTCATGGTCATAGCAACGGCTACTTTTTTTACTTCTTTTTTCATTTCACCATAAACAAGACCAGGAGTTTCTATGATTTCTTTTCCTGGAAGGTTGGAAGACTTCATGATGACAAAGGGATGCTCACCACTTGTAATATCATTTAGAGATTTAATCACTCTTCCTCCTGTAAGGTCATCCAGCGCAATCAATACATCTTCTACTGTTTTCATAATGTTGCCTCCTTTTTTTTATAAAAAAAACCGTCAGCACAAAACAAACAGACGCTAGTCTGAAAGCTTGTACTGACGGTTTTTATGCACTCTTAAGAGTTCAATGGACCAGTCACCAATATTTAGTTACCTGGAAATATAGGCACTCGTATCCCGATCCAGGGTAATAATAGTACCTGAAAGCTCAGTAACGGGATCATAGTCCTTTAAAATAGAAAGTACCTTCATCCCATATTTTTCTTCCAGGACATTCCTTAAATGTTCCTTATAACTATCTATGATGGCAATGTCAGTCATTCGGGTTACAAAGCGATTAATCTCGTCCAAATGTTTAAGAGATGGAATTCTCTTATGATAGGCGAAAATTAATATCTTATCCCCCAAAAAGTCGATTCTTTGACTTTTGACACCAATGTTAAACAATAGAAGGTTGATATTATTATAGTCCTTAATAAGCTCCTGTTTAAATGGGCCAGCAGTCCAACTCATTTACTCACACCATCTTTTTGAAATTTCAGAATCATTAGATAAATAGAATTTATCATAGATAATACTATCTGTAAAGTGTTTATATTAAAAATCTATTAGCAGTTAAATGATATATTTCAAGTTCTCATTTAGTATCAATACTAAAAACAGAACTGTTCATTCCTGATTCTTGAAGTAAAGCAGGATCTTTCAGCGATTCCCATTATCTTTTATGTCATAAAAAAAAGAGTATATTCATAGCTTCTATATAAAAAGATAGATAAGGTGGTCATTCAGCGTGAACGGATACCTAACATTATGCCATCAATACGCCCATATATTAAAGGGAAGCATGAAGCTTGAAGATGGAGTATGCTCTGTGGAAATAAAACGGAACCTGGACGTTTCCATTCAGGGACGGCCCAGCAAAGGGGAAGTAGGTGCTGAGCTTTCGTTTGAGTCTTTGGACCATCAAGGAATTGCACTTAACCTTGGTGAAACAGTTCTTCTGGAAGAAGAAATTCCTCTTTTCACACAAGTATTAGTCAGAAATGGAGTCAGCATCAGTGCCCTGCACAACCACTGGCTGTTCGCTAAGCCCCATATCCTTTATATTCATTTTCAATCAGTTGAACCTCCTTTATCGTTTGCGCAAAAAGCTGCTGAAGCATTTAATGCAATTAAGATGTATGGATAGATTTCAAGGTGAGCCATTAGCCACACGCATAATCAATTCTTTTTAAAAAGCCTAATTCTTGGTGCTGAAAGTGAAAAAATTAGGCTTTTTAAGATATTATTTGAATGATGATTGCAAGAGATAATTACAAGAGGGTAAAACCTCTGAGAATTTTCCTTATTACCTTATAGCACCCGTTGATTTTATCGTGACGTCTACGGAAACATCAATGTTTGAATCCGCTAGAGCTTCGCCCCAATGTCCTTCAACTTTTTTATATTGTTCATATTGATAGGCTCTTGCATAAATACCGAGCCCGATTGGATCAATTTTGTTTTTCTGGATTTTCTTAATAAGACCTTCAAATCGGGATTTCAATTCTTGCTCAATCATCTTCTCAAGTTCATTTTCTTTTACATTACCTGAAGTAAATAGCTGTTCCACAATACTTGCGGTCATATGAATCTTATAGTTGAAATGAAACTTATCCTGGTTATATGTAGTCTTTACTTTAGATTTAATCCTGCTAAGATCTATACTTAATTCGTTCTTATTAAAGATTCCTCCCTCATCCCCTAACTCTGGCAGTGGAATGGAAATGGTTAATTCTTCTGTTTGTTTATCCTTTAAGATAATTAGGAGTGACGTCTCTTGCATACCCAGAGTGTCAACATACTTTCCATACTGATCCATCAATGATACTCCAACTATTTCAACATCTTGGCCTTTTTTTAATTCTGATATCAAAGGAGTCATGCCCTTCTCGTACATTTGCCTATGGAGTGACTGAGGAGTGGCTAATACAGTCCTCGATCTATCAATGTTCTTATCAATAACTTCCTTCAAAAACAAAGGTAATTGTGGTTTATCTTCCGGTTCATAATGAATAACATCAGATACAGGACCATCAACCACTATGATTCTTGAATTTACGGAAAATGTGGGATTCCGATATATCGTATCTAAGACATTAAACCAATCTTCATGTTCCAGTACTCGTTTTCCTATCAGAAGGACTTGAATTTTCCCGGCAGTGACCGCACCTGGTGTCAAAGCGTCAAAATGCCTCCTGGAATCCCGTATTGTTTTTGCTTCTAATTCGTATGTTTCAATTTTTTTCTTGGCTTCACTATTGAACACAGGACTTGATTCAGAAATGATTAGATTATCTTCCTCATCGAGATCAACACCAAGTATTAAGGAAATCGCTAAATCCTCTAGAGGAATACTTCGTCCACAGCTTGAAAGTATTGCAGCAAGAAATAAGAAAAGAATCACAAGGAACCAACGTTTCATTTACTTGCCCTCCTTTTAAACAATCCGTGCAGCCAGACATATCCCCATAAACATATAGGAAAAGCAAACGCAAGTATTAGCCCAGCTTGATCGATCATTTTTTGAAGAAGGAAATTATTATCGAAAGTTGGGGGAAACAACACAGCAAATATACATTCAAGCAGTAAAAACCACGCTATATGTCTACTATGATCTTGTCTTCCAGCCAGCTGACTTGTACAAAATACTGTCATAAACATTAATGGAAGGACTGTTGTAGAAATAACAAATATATAAAAAGAAAAAAACACAATTTCCAGCCGTTCGATAAATTCAAATTCAATGACCTTTAAAATTATTATTGTAGGTTCATTATATATGGTAATTTCGTCAGGGCTAAAAAATGCAAAGGCTCCTATGGTTATCATCAAGTACATGAGGAGTGAAAGTGTATTAGCAACTACAATACCCAAAGAGGCTTTATCCTTCTTTTGTAAGTAAGGATAGAGAAAAAAGGCAACTTCAAAACCTACAAAAGAAAGAATGGCCGTTTTTACAGCCGTAAAAATTGGAACCCAGCCTTCCTTAAGAACAGGGAGCAAATGAAGCCACTCAGCATGTTTCATAGGAATTAAATAAATAAGAATTGCCCATAATGTCATGAAATAAACGAATTGAGAATACCTGGCTAATATACTGATGTTTTTTCGAACGATTAAATAGCTAGGAATCGATAACAACAAAATTAATATCAGGATATTGGTATGAGGTAAAATCCACGCTTGAATAAAGAGTGCCTCTCTAATAAAAAGAACATGGGTCAATATAGCAAAATACAATGCAAATATTATGGTACTTGCCCTTCCTATCCATTTCCCAAAATAATGGGTTACCAAATCAAGGATCGTTCCATTCGGATACTTCTTCATAATTTGTATAATGATTAAACTAATCAATGTCGAAAAAAACCAGCAAATGATGATTGCAATCCAACCATCTGTCCCTGCTTTTTGAGCTAATTCCCTTGGCAGTGTTAAGACTCCGACTCCCATCTGCACACCATGAATCAATAAAATAAATTGCATCGGCGTAATTTGATTTTTTTTGTTTATCATCACTGTTCGCCACCCTTTGGACGATGAGAATCTGCTTTTTTCATTTGAACGGCACTTGTACTTAAAGGGCGTTTTTTGATAGACCACTGCGGAAGTCGAATAAATACATCATTCCAATCTGGAAATCGTAATGGTGCGATCGGACTTCCATAAGGCATTCCTAATGATTCAAGCGCAATGAAGTGTGCAAGTAAGATCATTAATCCAATGGCAAGTCCCACAAATCCGAAAAGAGAAGCAAGTATCATCATCGGGAACCGGACCATTCGAATGGCTGAACCCATTTCATAATTTGGAATGATAAAAGAGGCTATAGCTGTCAAAGCTACAACAATTACCATTACATTACTTACAATTCCTGCCTCCACAGCTGCTTGACCTATGACAATACCACCTACAATACCAACTGTTTGTCCAATTTTGGCCGGAAGCCGAACACCCGCTTCCCTCAGCATTTCCAGAGTAATCTCCATAATAAATGCCTCAATATAAGGGGGAAAGGGAACACGTTCTCTTGATTCGCCTATGGATAATAGCAGCTTTAAAGGAATGACTTCAAAATGAAAGAAAATGATGGCGATGTAGATTGATGGCAGAAATATTGCGATTAAAAAACCGAAATATCTCATTAGACGAATAAAAGAAGCTACCATCCAACGGGAGCTATAATCATCTATAGTTTTGAAAAAAGAATCAAATGTTGCCGGGCCAATTATGACATTAGGCGATCGATCTACCACTATTGCGATTCTTCCTTGTAATATTTCCGAAGCCGCAAAATCAGGACGTTCTGTCAATAATAGCTGTGGAAAAGGAGAATATGGATTATCCTCAATGTATTCAGCAAGTACGCCCGCGTTTATTACGCTATCAACATTCACTTTCTGAATTCGTTCCTCAATCTCCTTCAGCACTTCGTGATTCGCGACATCTGCCAGATACAAGATAGCTAACTTCGACTTCCCCCTTTCGCCAACAGTCATTTCCTTTATTTTCAGTTCCCGGTTGTAAATTTGCTTACGGATTAACGCTACATTATCGCCACCGGTCTCTGTAAATCCCACATGTGACCCATGTATGGAAGATTCTATTGGCGAGTCTTCAATGGACCTTTTAGGAAAAGAAGAAGTAAAATAAATAAAAGCCTCTGTTCGTTTTTCTACAAACAAGACACATTCGCCATTCAAAATCGCACTTTCAATCTGCTGCCACTTATTTGTTTCTTTTATGTGACCCAGTGATACCCTCAAATCCGTTTCACTATTATCCTTACCGTTCTCAAATAGAAGAGGTTTTAACACATGGTTATTAATCGTCTGACTATCGGTTATTCCGCTCAAATAGACAAGTGCTGCTTGTCTATTTGAGTGTGTTATGACAAAATCCCTCACAACAAGATCAGGTGTTTCACTAAAGATTGACTGGATTTCTTCTATATTTTCCGTTAAATCTGAACTGATTGGATTGCGGTTATGCTGCTGAGTAAAATTGGGCTGATTATTGTATTTCCGAAAGAATTTCATTAGATGGTTCCCGCCTAAATTATGATAACTTAGTTTGTATCTAAGGCTGGAAAAACATGCAATTAGTCCCTCTTATATCAATTAAATTTAAAAAGAATTTTGCCGGAAGCGTCTCTAAACAATATTAACCATCAAACCTGAAATTGGTTTTAACTTTATAAAATAAAAAGCTCGCTATTCATTAAGAAAAGACATTCCAACATGAAATGTCTTTTCTTAATCATTAGGATAATTAAATTATTTCTCCCCTTACAACAACCATTTCTAGGCTTTCTAGATTACTCAGGCACTCAAGCGGATTTTCCTTAAGCAAAACCAGATTTGCCCTGTAGCCCTCTTTAATTTGCCCAACGTCACGACCTAAAATTTTCCCGGCATTTACTGTTGCTGTCTTTAGCACCTCTTTTGCATCAGGAATCATCTCATACATCGTATACAATTCATCCAGCAGCGCCCGGTGAGATGTGCATGGTGAACCAGCATCTGAACCGGCACCAATCAGGATATTCCGGTTAAAATAGGATTCAAATGCATTCCGATGAATGCTGACGATTTCTTCTGCTTTGTCTCGTGCATAAGAAGGAATCCCTTCCTGTGAAGCAATTTGCTTATAGACGAACAATGTTGGAATCCAGGCGGTATTCCGTTCTTCCATTAAGTCAACTAGTTCATCATCCAGAAAATGACCGTGCTCAATCGTATCGACGCCAGCAAGAATTGAATTAAGTATTCCATCACGGCCAATCGCATGTGACGCAACTTTGAGTCCAAACCGATGCGCCTCTTTACAGATGACTTCCTGCTCTTCCAGGCTAAGCTCTGCATGGCCGACCTGTTCCCCTTCTATTCTTCCATAGACCCCTCCAGTAGCACTTACTTTAATCACTTCAGCACCCTTAAAGATTTGTTCGCGCACACCCTTTAAAGCCTCTTCTTTCCCATCAATAAATCTTGCCCAGAACGGATCATGCCCTCCTGTCATGGTTAATGTTTTTCCGCTGGCGATGACATCGGGACCTGAAATAAGCCCCCTTTTGATCCCTTTTGCTGCATGCAGGGCAATATCATCAACTGAGCCAATGTCCCTGACAGTCGTTATGCCGTGCTGGAGATATGTTTGACAATTAGAAACAGCCCGTATCAGCATCTGCTCATAACCTTCTGTTTCGGAGGTTTGAACTGGATTTAATGAACCGTCCCACATCATATGAATATGTAAATCTATTAAGCCAGGAGCGAGGAACCCTTGATTTCCATCGATGACCTTTACGTTGGCTGGCAGTTCGGATTCAGGGATAATGTCTTTTATCAAACCGTCCTTTATCCAAAGAGCTAAACCCTTCTTATATTCCAATTCTTCGCCATATAATAGCTGTACTTTTGATATCACAAGCTCCATCACATGTTCCTCCTATCACTTTTAAAAGGAAGAAGTACAATACTTCTCCCTTTCTCGTTCGGTATATGAGTTAAAAAAGCAGGGACTGCATATCACGCGGATATTCTGTAATTAATCGGCATCCATCAGCTGTAATCAGAACAGTATCAGAGTGTCTAAAACCGCCAACCCCCGGTATATAAATCCCAGGTTCAATCGAGAATGCCATTCCTTCCTCTACCACATCATGATGGTCATAACGCAAAAATGGCTGCTCATGAGCTGATACTCCTATTCCATGTCCGGTTCGGTGAATTGCATATTTTTCAAGTCCTGCCTTTTCAAACACTTCACGTGCAACACTATCTACCTCTGAAAATTTCACACCTGGCTTAATAAAATCAATCGCACGCTGCTGAGCTTCTATTGCAGCTTGAAACGCCTTTTCCTGTTGGGATGTCGGTTTTCCAACAATCACGGTTCTCTCTAACTCAGCGCGATACCCATTTAGTCCAACCTGTCTGCTGTGAATAATGACATCTCCCGCTTCAATTTTTCTTGTGTTGGAAAAGACGTGCGGCATGATGCTTCGTTTTAACCCGGAAGGCGACATAACCACAATATCAATCACTGAATCCGGATATTGTGCCGCAGTTGCTTCAAACAGTGCCGCATTTCCCGCTGCATCTATTTCCAATTCTGTAGTTCCCGCTTGAATTTGCGCTAATGACTTGCTTACTGCCAGGTTCACTAATTGCCCGGCCTGCTCGAGCATGTGAATTTCTTCTTCATCTTTGATAAATCGCATTTGATAAATAAATTGCCCGATGTCAACCACCTGATAGCCTGATTTCTGAAGATAGAGAAGAACCTCACCTGGAATAAACGCTAAATCCACACCAATTTTTGATGAGTCAGGACTTTGCTTTACCAATGCACTTATATGCTCCATATGTGATGTCTCATCCCTGCCGGCACCAGGATGCTCATAATAGACCAAGACATCATCTGCATGTGAATGTTCCAGTGCATGTGTTTCTTCAAGGCCAGGAACAATCATGGCTGTCTTTTCCTGCAAATGAAAGATGATAGGCCGAGAGTAAATGAGTGCTTTAAAATTTGTTAAATAAAATTGATGGTCAGGATTAAAGACAAATACAGCAGAAATGGAGTGATCCTTCATATACTCTTTTAATCGATTGATTCTTTTCATTGAATCCACGATATCCAGCTCCTTTTTTGAAAATTTTTTTAGCTTGTATGATCTGTCGTAAGGTCTGCTGTGACATTTTTGTTTCTGGTTGCCAAACTGACAATAATGAGTGTTAAAACGGACAATGGCAAGGCAAACAGGACACTATTCCAATCTAATGGCCGGTCAAGACCAATTTCCCAAATCATCGTTGCAGAACCACCCACAATCATGGAGCTGATCACGCCTGCTTTTGTCGCATTTTTCCATAATACGGTTGCAAGAATGGCAGGAGTTAAGGACGCGCCATACATCGTATAGGAATACATTTGGATGGCCAGGACACTCGGGAAGAATTGTCCTAATACATAAGCGAGAACCCCTAATATCACGACAATGACACGGTTGTACCATAGAAGTTTACTTTCAGGCAGCTTCCTTTTGCTTGA
Source organism: Cytobacillus oceanisediminis (assembly GCF_004366035.1). Classification (GTDB taxonomy): domain Bacteria; phylum Bacillota; class Bacilli; order Bacillales; family Cytobacillaceae; genus Cytobacillus; species Cytobacillus oceanisediminis_C. The sequence continues at coordinate 493,913 of NZ_SOEE01000003.1, read as the reverse complement.
ACGCTGGATTAAGTCACTGACGATATTTCCTGATGCTGATAACAGGTAAGAAGTAGCTGTTGTGATAATAAAAGCAACGGCTGAGCAGAGAATAAGCAATCCGATTACAAGGGGTACACCATCGATCGCAAGTGATAAAATGGCTGTATCGGGTTTTATATCTGGGAAAAGCACAATGGAGGTAGTTGCTAAGATGATGGTTAAACTAATGACAAACACACTGCCAACAAAAAAGCCGATAGTGGATTTCCGGGCTACGTTCGGATCTTTCGCAGCGGAAAATCGCTGATACATGTTTTGATCACCCAGTACAAGTAAAAACAGTGGCAGGAAGAAGCCGAGAAGCTGAGGAAATGTTAATCCGCCATTCCAGGTCTTATTCATTTCAGGCAAGGATAGAGATAATCCTTCAAAGCCTCCTACAGCATTCAATGCAAAGGGAACCCCGAATAGAAAGCCAATGATAATTAAGATGGCACTAAGTGCATCCGTATACGCCACCGAAAATAGCCCGCCGCTCACAGTTAAGAAGATGACGAGAGCACACATAATGATGGCGCCAACTTCCAGTGGAATACCGGTGGTTAATTGCAGCACATAGGCTCCACCTGTAAACTGGTAGGCTGTTATTCCGACAAATGCAAAGATGATAATAACGGATGATATATAAAGAGCTGTTTTTCCAAAACGCCGTTCCAAAAGTTCCGGTACTGTATAGATTTCAATCTTTCGAATCTTGGAAGCTATAAAATATAAAATGATAGCTCCAACTATTCCGCCTGAAAGATTAAAAATAGCGGCAAACGGTCCGTATTGGTAAATAAAGCTCGCTCCGCCGACCACAGTTCCAGACCCAACAAACGTTGCCAGAAGAGTTCCCATTACGACGAAGAGCGGCAAGCTTCGTCCTGCAACCATGAAATCATCACTGTTTTTCACCGATTTTTTTGCGAAATACACACCTATCAACGCCATCAGAATCAGATAAAGAATGACTGCAACTAAGTAAATGTTCAATAAGCTCACTCCTTTTACTATTTTTATATAAGGCTGTGTGGAAGCTTAATGCAGATTTTATCCTGGAACATGGATCCTTGTTTCCTATTTAATTTTCTTTAGGAACGTTGTATACAAGGGGGACTCCGCAATTGCAGAGCCCCGTTTTTTCCGTTACAGCATACTGAAATCATGACACCAAACATTTTTCGTTAGTGTACGTTAGCTGACCAAAACACCATTTTTCATAACCAGCTTGTCTCCCCGCAAACGATTTAAATCATTTAAAGGATTGCTGTCTACAATCAGAAGATCTGCGAATTTCCCTGGTGAGATACTGCCGCGCTGATCTTCAATCCCCAGACATTCAGCGGCAACAGCCGTAGATGCTTTGATGACTTCCATTTCCGACATTCCCGCTTCATGCATAATCGCTAATTCATCATAATAATAGCGGGGCGGGGTTAATGGAGACCCACAGTCAGTACCTGTCGCAATCTTCACTCCGATTTGGACAGCCTCCTGCAGCATGGAGAAATGCGGTCCCACTACTTGCTTAGCTTTTTCAAGAGCAAATGCCGGGATGTCCGGGCTGCTTATAAGCTGTCTCATGACAGCCATTGTCGGCACTAAGAAAGTACCCTGATTTTTCATGATTTCAAGTGCCTGACGATCTGCGTAAATTCCATGTTCGATTGTATCGATCCCGACCTCTAAACAATTCATAATTCCTTCAATTCCATCTGCATGAGCAGAGACTTTCTTATTTTTCTTCAGTGCCTCTTCTTTTGCCGCACTCAATTCTTCAATTGTTAATTGGACGGAACCAGGCTCCTCCCCTTTTGTATAAATACCGCCCGTTGCCATCACTTTCACCAGGTCTGCCCCTTCCTTGAGCACCCTTCTAGTATTCTTTCGCACTTCGTCCGGCCCGTCCGATTCATAGCCTAAATAATAGACGTGTCCCCCTGTCATACAAATAGGTGCTCCGGAAGCAATAATGGTAGGTCCTTCAAGCAAGCCGGAATCAATGACATTTCTTACATGCAACACGGTTCGATCCGGTGCACCCAAATCTCTGACCGTAGTGACTCCTAATTTAAGTGTATCTAATGCATGCTTGTAGGCTTCCAAGGCAATCCTGTCATTTTCTTCATTTTTTATGACAGATTGCGGGTCTGCACTGCCATTCCAAACGAGATGTACATGACAGTCAATCAGGCCGGGAAGGATATGTTTTCCGGTACAATCAATGATTTCAAACCCTTCTGTTTCCCTTGGCTCCCCTTGCTGCACCTCTGAAATTTTCCCGTTTTCAACCTTGATGTACGCATTCTCCAGCACCTCATCATTAACTCCGTCAATTATGCTGCCATTTTTTAATATCCATTTCGTGTTAGCTGGCATTCTAAAGTCCTCCTATTATTTGATTATTCAAAATCATAACAATAGAAAGATTATTTATCATTGTATACTACAAACAAAAAAGAGACATAAATTTGTCTCTTTTAAACAATTCTATTGAAACAGAACTGCCTTCTGTTTATAGCTGTGCATAGAAAATGCCACCATCAGCATTGAATAATTGGATGGATTTTGTATGTCCATATGCAGTAATTCGTTTATTTTCTGCAATCGGTACTTGACCGTATTAGGATGCACAAATAATTCGCCGCTCGATTTTTGCAAATTGAAAAAGTGTTTTAAATATGTATAGAGTGTTTCGGTTAAGGAAGCATTTTTTTCCTGATCATAGGCAATCAAAGGACCCAGTAATTCTTCATCGAAGTTTTGAAACAAATGATGTGCTTGTAAATTGTAGGCTATTTTCTCTATCCCCATCTCATCCCAAAACACCAATGGTGCATCATGAATCTGACCATGCAGTAACCCCATTGATGACTGGTCATACATAGCCTTAATGTTGCTGCAATGGTTCACTTCGTTTATCCCACTTACACCGATACGGATTCCAGGAAAGTCTGTCAGAATGTCCGCTACCTTCTCTCTGTCTAAAATTGAATCGATCACCCCGACAATTTTTCTGTTATAAATCCATAATCGCGAATTTGTTTCATTTTCTATTAAAAGCTCAGAAAGCATTTGAAGTTTTGACTGAAGTGTTGCCGGAGAGGAGGACTGCACTTGGATAATACATCTAACTTTCTTAAGGTCCATATAAAAATCTGATAGATTTTTATCATCGGACTCATCTTCAAAAATACGTTCAAGCATTTCGATATCTTTGCTTTTTTGATAGTGAAGCATTGTATTTTTATTATAGGCTGCCAAACTTAAAGCACGAATGCCATTCTTAATAACCTCTTCTGAATACTTATCCGTCGCTCCATTTTGACAAATGATCAGATAGCCAAGAAAGTTCATCTTAGAGAACAAAGGGGCTACCTTGAAAGTCTGATCAGGATAACGATCCATTTTCACAGCTATATTTGTTTCACGATTGGTGAAGCGCACTTTTAATACGTTCTCTTTATGCTGGTTTATGATTAAATTAATCAGGTGCTTAATCTCATTTCTGGTGTGGTCTTTCGTTTTCCAATACGCCATCAAATCAAAATACGGGTCTAACACGCACACAACATTGTTTATATATTCTCCTATTACTTTTACAATTGAATTCAAATCCTTCTCCAGGAGAACAATTTCCATTAGTTTCTCATTTAATTTATGGATTTTCGCAGCCTGTTCATTTTCCCTTTGATTAACTAGCTGATTGTATTTTTCGTGGATGATATAGTAAGGGACCTCTTGGGGGATTTCAAAAAGCGGCAAGGAATGAGTATTGGAGTAGTCAACAACTTCCTTTGGAATCGTTTTCAAAGCTGCTGTATGAAAACCAATAGCACTAATTCCGATTTCCTGCATCCATTCTAAATGGCTAATCATCTGATTCACATCTTTGAAAGCATGAAACGTGGTCATAACAAACCCTTTTTCTTTCATACGGGATGTTTTTTCAGTAAGCTCCATGCTTGTTAAGTAGGCGATCTCTTTATTTATATTTTGCCTGCCGCCGCTCACAAGCAAAATATTATCGCTTTCTAACACATGAGCAAAGTCTTTGACTGTAATCATAAAAATCCCCCCTTTAAAGATGAAACATTACCATTAATCTATGAATTTGTTATGTATATCTAATAGTTTGTTTATATTATAAAGGCATCTTCTGCTAAATAAAATGGATAAAACCGATTTAAACATGTATGGGGTACAGCTGTTGGCTGTACCCCATCATTAAGATTGATCTTTACTGAATCAAATACCCCACAAGAATTGACCCGGCACTATACACCAGCAGTAAAGCCATTATCACATTAAACTGACTTCTATACTTCGCAAGGAAGGATTGAAAAATCGATCCAAAAACACTCCAGCAAAAAGTGCTCAGGAAACCAACAAATGCAAGGAAAATGGAAAAGAAAATCAGGCTCGTATGTGAGGTATGGTATGGGAGGATAAAGGTTGATATTACTGTAACCCCATATAAGATCCCCTTTGGATTAATAAATTGTAAAAGCATCCCGATTAAAAAGCCATTATGCTTATCATCATTATTGTTCTGGTCATCCGATTTACTGGTCATGATTTTATAAGCCAAAAACAGCATATAAATTACCCCAATGATGGTCATGATCAATTCAATCTTTGGAATGAAATGATGAAGCAATAGATTAAAATAACTGCAAAGTATCATTATGACAAAGAACCCTGCGCTTACCCCCAAACAAAACCGAATCGTCTTTCTTAAACCGAACCGGTTAGCGAATACCATGGCCATAATGTTGTTTGGACCTGGTGTAAAGCTGGTAACAAAAACATATAAGAAAAAGGATAATAAAGACATAGCTGCTTTCCTCCTTTCCATGTATGTTATAATGTACAAAAACGACAATATAACGATTTACTATATATTGTATATTATGGACGTTATATTGTACAGATGAAAGGAATGCAGCTATGGAGGAAATTCATTTAATTCTTGCTAAGAATTTAAAAGCATTTCGAGAAAATAAAAAATTAAGTTTAGAGAAGGTGGCCGAATTAACGGGAGTAAGCAAAACGATGATCGGCCAAATTGAACGGGGGGAATCAAGCCCGACCATCACAACCATTTGGAAGATTGCAAATGGTTTAAAGATCTCTTTTACCTCCCTGATTAATCATCCCCAGCCGGATACTCAGCTTGTTTTAAGGAAGGACATTCAGACATTATCAGAGGATCATGGCAGGTATCGGGTATATCCTTACTTTCCTTTCGAAAACGATAAGCGTTTTGAAGTGTATACCGTCGAAATCGACAAAGGAGGATACCTTAGCGCTGAGCCACATATCGAGGGAACCGAGGAGCTGATTGTGGTCTTTGATGGGGAAATAACCATACGGGTTAATAACGATGAATATACATTAGAAAGCGGTGACTCCATCAGATTCAAAGCGGATAAGCCCCATACCTATCATAATTCAGGGAAATCTTTGGCACGTGTAAATATGATTTTATTTTATCCGGCAGAATAAAAGCACTTCTATGATTGGTGTAAATTTAACTGAAATCTTAAATTGACAAACTCTATCACATAAAAAGCAGCCTCCCGGGGCTGCTTTCCTTTTGTCATTCTCATACTGTGTATTTGACCAGTAAAGTTTGTATTCTAAGGTTTTTCCAGTAATAGAGCAATTCCTTGCCCACCGCCAATACACAGTGACGCAAGCCCATATTTCACATCCCTTTCATTCATCTCCACTGCCAGTGAATAACTGATTCGGGCCCCACTCGTTCCAACCGGATGTCCCAGAGCGACTGCTCCTCCATTCACATTGACGACTTCCTGATCTAATTTCAATTCTTTGATCACAGCCAATGACTGTGCCGCAAATGCTTCATTGATCTCAATTAATCCAATATCATTCCAGCCCAGTCCCGCTTTTTTTAAAGCGATTTGCATAGCAGGGACAGGACCAATCCCCATTGTTTCAGGATCCACACCGGCAATCCCCCAGGAAACGATCCGAGCCAGCGGCTTTTTGCTGTGCTTCTTGACGTAAGATTCACTAGCCAGAACAACAGCAGCCGCTCCATCATTGATTCCGCTCGCATTCCCTGCCGTTACAGTTCCATCCTTTTTAAAAGCTGTTTTTAGACCGCTCATTTTTTCAACATTTGTATCCGGTCGAATATGTTCATCCAGATCTACCACAACTTCTTTCTTTTTTTGCTTAACTGTCACGGGCACGATTTCTTTTGCAAAGCGTCCAGATTCAGCTGCTTTTGCCGCTTTTCTATGCGATTCCACTGCAAACCGGTCCTGCTCTTCTCTCGAGGTCGAATAGCGCTCAGCGAGATTTTCAGCCGTAACACCCATCCCATAGCCAATATAGGAATCTGTTAAAGTTCCCCAAAGCATATCATCAACTGGAGGTGCCCCACCTGGAGATCCCCAGCGTGTATGGCGAAGAACATGAGGTGATTGGCTCATATTCTCTGTTCCTCCCGCAAGTGCCACCTCCGCATCTCCGTGTAAGATGGTACTGGCACTCGATACAATCGCCTGCATCCCTGAACCGCAAAGCCGGTTCACGGTTAATGCGGGGGTACTCTGAGGAATACCGCTCTTCAGACCGATATGACGAGCTAAATAGGAGGATGATCGATTCGTATGAATGACATTTCCAAACGTAACATCCTTAATATCCTCCTCTGACACTTGACTACGTTTTATCGCTTCTTTTGCTGCGTGGACAGCAAGATCAATATCGGTTATGTCTTTAAATGATCCTCCGAATTCAGTAAAAGGTGTGCGTGCACCATCGAGTATATAGATTCCTTGCATAAAGATTTCCTCCTTTAAATGTCTATTAAATACCGCCCGACCGTTCTTTCCTTTCACACTCTTTCTTGCTGCTTTGATTTTAATAGCATCTGGTCAATGAGTTTCTCATCTCTTTCAAAGATATAATCATCCATGCTTCCATTTGGATAAGTAAAGAATCCTTCCCCATTCTTAACTCCGAACTTACCTGCCTCCACTTTGCTGGTAAGTGTAGGATATTCCTTCACACCTGAAGCAATGGCAGGCTGAAGCTGTTCCATCACCTTGATCCAAACATCCAGACCGCCGAAATCCATAATCTCCAATAGGCCGCTTTGTGCCAATCGGAATCCTGGACCATAGGCTACAGCCCGGTCAATATCCTCTTTTGTTGCAGCATCATCTTCAAGAAGACTCAAAACTTCTCTGGCCATCGCAATTTGAATTCGGTTCGCAACAAGGCCAGGAAGCTCTTTTTTCACATCAATCGTGACTTTTCCGCATTGAGTTAAAAGTTGCTTCACTTTCGCATACACTGCCGGGTCGGTCTCATCCGTCTGAAGCATTTCAACAAGCGGGACAATATGGGCAGGATTGAACCAGTGTGTCAGCAGGCTTCTCGAACGATGCTTCTGAACATCGCGAATAATGTCTGATAATTTTAAGCTTGATGTGTTGGAGACGAAGATCGTATCTTCCGGAAATAATTCATCCATTTCTTTAAAAAGACGCTGTTTCACTTCAAGGTTTTCAACTACGCATTCTGTGACTAAATCGGCTTCTGCTGCGTTTCTTAAGGAAGTGGTAAACGTCAACTGTTTCATAATTTTATTAGCACGAGCATATTGCACTGGATCCTTCCGATGAAAGATTTCCGCGTACTTTTCGATCTTTTCTTTCGCTTTTACAAGTGCATCTTCAGATTGGTCAACTAAAATAACATTTTGATTGTTTTGAGCAAATTGAAAGGTAATGCCATATCCCATTGTGCCAGCACCAATAATGGCAATTTGTTTAAACATAGTCATTACATCCTTTCTTAATAGAATAATGAGGCAATAATAATAGTCGGGATTGCAGCTATAACAGGAGCAATAACGGCGGTTGCAAAAATATGACGATAAGCATCTTTATGAGTGAGACCGACCACTGCCAGAATCGTAATAACAGCACCATTGTGCGGAAGTGCATCAAATCCGCCCGACGCCATAGCGGCAATTCGGTGGAGAATTTCTGGATCCAGACCCATATCAAAATAGGTTTTTCCGAGCGTTTCCATGGCAATGCCAAGTCCCCCTGAAGCCGATCCAGTAATTCCCGCAAGTAATGTAGTCGCCAGGTATAATGAAATTAACGGAGACCCCGGTATACTAGTTAGCCAATCAGATACAACCGCAAACCCTGCAGTAGCAGCAATGACTGTACCGTACCCCACATCAGCACTTGTATTAACGATTGGCAGAACCGTATTCGTGGCACCAACATTGATAGTCTTGAATTTCTTCTCAATAAATGGCCAAAACAGCACAAAGCAGACAGCTACTGACAACATTAGGGTTAAAAGGATATCGAGCTTAAAGGCATTCAAAGCAACAAGTAAAAATACGGGTGGAAGGATGCTGACAAATAAAGGAGGCAGTTTTTTATCAGCATACTGATCTGTCATTTCCCGCTTTGGATTCTTATCCGGATTTTTCATATTGCTGTAAGTTTCTCCACGACTTTCTGCACGTTTTAATGCAAAACGCAAGTACCACACATTGATGATAATGACGAGAATCGTAGCAATGATCCCAAGCAGCGGGGCTGCCGTAACCGTTGTACCGAAATATTTAGTGGGAATGATGTTCTGGATGGAGGGGGTTCCTGGTGTCATCGTCATCGTAAAGGTCGCAATACCAAAAAAGAATGCGCCGACAAATAAGTGCCACGGTACTTCCAGCTCTTTGAATAATGGCTTTGCGATCGGAAGCATCGCGAAGATTACCACAAAAACATTGATCCCGCCATAAGTAAGAATGGCACTAATAACCACTACGGCGATGAGGACTTTAAACTTGCTTTCACGTCCAATTATCCTCAAAAGTGCTTCTGCAATTTTTCTCGCTGCACCGCTGTCTTCCATGAACTTGCCGAAAAGAGCAGCAAAAAGGAATATCAAATAATAGTTTTTCGCAAAGTTAATGAATCCTGCCATATAACTTTCCTGCATCCCTTCAAGAAAAGGCATGCCATTTAACAGGATGACAATAATACTCGCAATCGGAGCAATAATGATAATGCTGAATCCGCGCAAGGCCATGAAAATTAAAAGCCCCAACGATAACAGGATTGTAAAGACACTCCACAATTCCACTCATTTTCCCCCTTTTAAAATAAAAATCTCTTAATCTATTTTTATTTTCTTAATAAATTCTTTTGGATTTTCCCTATAGAGGTTCTTGGGAAGTCATCCACAAATCGGAACTCCTGCGGAACTTTAAAATAGGATAGACGATCTTTACAGAATTCATAAAGCTCATCTGATGAAACCTGTTTTCCTTCTGAGCATCTTATATAGGCTATAACTGCTTCTTCCCGCAATGAATCCGGTTCCCCGATCACGGCGCACTCTTCCACGGAACCGTGGTTTGATAGAACATTCTCAACTTCTATGGAAGAAATATTTTCCCCAGCACGTTTAATCATGTCTTTGTTCCGGTCAACAAACCAAATAAATCCTTCCTCATTGTAATAGCCTTTGTCCCCTGTATAAAGATAGCCATGCTGCAATGTTTTGGCTGTAGCCTCTGGATTCTTGTAATAACCTTTCATAAGAGATGGACTTTTAATAATGATTTCTCCAACTTCCCCAGGGATCGCCACTTTGCCATCTTCCCTAACAATCTTTATTTCATGGCCCAAGCCTGGCTTCCCAATCGGGACAATCCCGGAAACAGGGTCCGTAATCATTTCTTCATGAAGAGGTGTAACAATGTTAGTGGTGATCGATTCTGTCATGCCATACCATTGATAGAGCTTAATACCAAACCTTTCCTTAAATTTGACCAAATCATGATGGGTGATAAATAAACCATACCCAGCTTTGCAAAGGGTATGCTCCTTTTCAGCTGGATGGTTTGGACATTCAAGCAGCATTTTAATAACAGTAGCCACAAGACTTGAGACGGTTGGGCGATACCGATTTACATCATCCCAAAATGTTGAAGATTTAAACCGTTCCAATAAGATAATGGTTCCACCAGCAGCAAGCATGGCCATGGAAGTATAGTACTGTGAGTTGGCATGGAATAGCGGCAAAAAGATTAGATAGCGATCTTCTGAAGTCAGCTGCTGATAAAGGACAGATGAATGACCTGCAAACAAGTAATTTTCATGTGTAATGAGCACACCTTTGGGCTTTGCAGTCGTTCCGGAGGTATACATGATGCAGGCAACATCATCAGGGTCAATCGGTTCATCCGATGGGGTGAACTGGCTTGCCTCCTTCTCTCTTTTCCAATTCTCTTCATCCTTTTGAATAAAAAGGAGAGATAGATCTTCTGCCACCATCAAATGCTGCTCATTAACTAGGTTCTCTTCATAAATAAATCCCTTTGAATCAGAGTGGCTTAAGAAATACTCCAATTCAGAAGGTGTCGAAGCTGTGTTGATCGGCAACAGAATAGCACCGATGGCCGCACAGCTGAACCAGGTCTCGTAAAACAACGGAGAATTGGAGAGAAAAGCAGCGACAGTATCACCTTTTCGTATTCCTCTATCCAACAGCCAGCCCGCCATCTTTTCTGTTCGATTGAGGAATTCACGATAGGTGATGGATTCATCTTTAAAAACAATGAATTCCTTATCAGGATATCTTTCTGTTTGTTTTTTCAGTAATGAATGCAATGTCAAGTTTCCGTACGTAAGCAAAATAGATCCACCTTTCTTTTTTTGAATACGCTTTCAAAATAGTAAGTGTTTTATATAGACTATAGTCTTTAATTGCTATTTTACAGACTGTAGTCTATGTGTCAATATTTTTTATATTCAGAATTCAATTCATTTATGTTCATTGTCCCAAAATCTTAGAATTCTAGATTATAATTTTAAAAAATAAAAAGGCCCCTCTTGGGATGCCTTTTTACTTTTATTCTTTTACTTTTTTAACCCTCTGATTACCGCGTCAAATAAAAACCTCTGTTCATTTTGCAGCGAAAAAGCACCTTTATTGATCCCCCAGTCATAAAGAATTCCTCTTATGGTGCGGGCAAATATATCAACCATTTCGACTGTGGAAAGATCCGTACGTAACTCCCCATTCCGTTTTCCTTCGTCACATAACTTTCCTAGGATTTGATAAAGCGGTCTGTCAGGTATTAAGAAAAAACTTTCTGCTTCAACATTAAGCTCGTGCTCATATATGGTTCTTATAACATCCCAGCCAAGATTCAACTCAATATACTCCATCTGCTTGAAGAAAAACCATCCGAGTTTTTCCTCTGCAGAGTTGAATAAATGAAATTCCGGTTCTAATTTCTGCACATAATATTGGTCAACTTCCTGAAACTTTTCAAAGAAAATATCATGCTTGCTTTTAAAATGATTATAAAATGCGCCTTTGGACGTTTGGGATTTTTCAATGATTTCATCAACAGTCACATTGCTGAAGCCCTTCTCCTGAAACAATTCCAATGCAATTTTTAAAATTCTTTTCTTTGTCTCCAATGCTTGCAGCTGCCTTTTATTCACCGGACTATCATTCCTTTTCAGAAAATTAAAAATAAACTTGACAAATAGACTACGGTTTGTAAAACTACATTCATAGACTATAGTTTATATATTCTCAATTGATCCATACTTCGTCAACCTGTTTTCTATGTAAATGTAAGCGCTTTATTAAAGCCTGTTACCAAAAAATAGGCGTAAGATTAAATTTAAGGAGGATTTAGATGTTAAGAACGATTTCGCAGAGTTTTAAAGTTGGTGTTGAAAAGTATTTACCGAATGCCTTCATCTTTGCCCTGCTACTGACCCTAATTGTTTTGGCAATGGGTATGATTATGACTGGTGAAAGCTTCTTTGGCATGGTTGAACACTGGTACAACGGTTTTTGGGGCTTTCTAGCTTTTACAACACAAATGATCCTGATCATTATAACTGGATATGCGCTCGTTAAAGCACCGCTTGTCCAGAGATGGGTTCAAAAAGGAGCGACCATTCCTAAAACACAGAAGTCAGCAATTATAATTACGATGATTGTCGCTGCTCTCGGCGGTTATCTTAGCTGGGGATTAGGATTCGTATTAGGAACACTCTTTGCAATGGAAGTAGCTAGAAACGTCCAGACAGCAGACTTTCGAATTCTCATCGCTGCAGCTTACACCGCAACAATCGCCATACTCCCAATCAGCATTACATTGACTGCACCTCTCCTAGTGAATACTCCACAGCACTCCTTAGAAGAGAAAATCGGACTAATACCATTAACAGAAACAATCTTAAGCCCGACCATGCTGTTTGTGGCATTAGTCGGCTTGGCAGCTGTCATTTTTGCCTATATAAAAATGATGCCTAAATCGGATGAAGTCGTTCCATTTTACAGAAACGATGAAATCGCCGCCAGCTTGGAAGCATCTCCTGTTACAGTTGGAGAAACTCCAACTATTGCAGATCGATTGGATAATAGTAAAGTTTTAAACTATCTAATTGTTGCAATTGGTGCGATCTGGCTATTTATGTATTTCTCAAAAAGTGGGTTCAATCTCGACCTTAACATTCTGAACTTTGGCTTTATTATTCTTGGCCTGGCCTTACATGGTTCTCCAAAAAGCTATATTAGCGCGATTACCAGCGCCATGCCTTCAGCCGGCGGAATCGCCCTGCAATTTCCTTTCTACGCTGGAATCATGGGGATGATGATCGGCTCTGGTTTAATTGTCATGATATCAAACGGCATTGTGGCTATTTCAAATGAATTCACTTTCCCGTTTTTTAGTCTGTTGTCTGCTTCTATTGTTAATATTTTCGTGCCTTCAGCCGGGGGCCAGTGGCAAATCCAGGGCCCAATCATGGTTGAAGCGGCACAAACCATGGGAATCCCTGTATCAGCAGCAATCAACACGGTCTCCATAGGAGATCTAGTAACAAACTTACTGCAGCCCTTCTTTGTTCTCCCTGCTTTAGGTTTGTCCGGGTTGTCTTTGAAAGATATTTGGGGATATTGTTTAGTATCGCTTATTATTTTGTTTGTGATTGCTGTGGTTGGGGTTACTTTTATTCCGATGATATTTTAACAACCAAATTGAATGATAATAAATGACCTTATCAATAGCCTGCTTGCTTTAATCCCTCCATTGCAGTCGCGTCTTGCTTCTTCCGTGGTTTCATCATTGAATACAGGCGGGTGGCAGGGGTGTGTAAAGAAAGTAAAGCTTACGGGTTAGCTTAACGTTGAGTAAGTGACATTATAATTAGTTGGATGTAAGGTCCTGCCATTTACAAAATGTAAATTTATTAATTTCAAACAAAACCTTCGCCGTATATAAAAGAAAACAATTATCAATTTTTCAGTCCATTGACACTCCTAATCTTTCCGGATTTTTGGTATATTAACAGATGAGAATATTTGGAAGGGGAGAAAAGAATGAATGAACTAGTGTTTAAACAGTTTGAGAAGACAAGAGGTTATTTTATTAAAAAGATCGAGTCAGTATCAAAGGATGTAGCAAGTATACAGCCAGACGGTTTTAACAACACGATCCATTGGCATATTGGCCATGTATTAACGGTCTGTGAACAGTTTATGTTCGGCTTTCCCCGCAAAACGACCCATATCCCTGCAAACTATATTGAATTATTTGGAAACGGTACAAAGCCGGCTGATTGGAAAGGTGATATACCTGAAGCAGATGAGCTCATTATACAGCTGAAGGATCAATTGGCCCGAATCCAGCAAATTCCAGCTGAACGGTTAAATGAAAAGCTGGATAAACCATTTTTGGGACTTGAAACCTTTGGTGAATTAGCCGAATTTGCGCTGTTTCATGAGGCAAACCATTTGGGGCATATTCAAGCGATGGAACGGGTTATTCATCATACAGGAGTAAAGAACTAAAAAAGCAAAGATCATTTTAATTTTAGTCTTAATAGTACAAAGGGTGCCCATCGATATTACGTACAGCACCATTGGGCATCCTTTCTTATCTATCTACTCTCTCGTCCCCAGAACATCTGTATTTGGCGGTTCATACCCTAACTGGCGGGCCATCGCCATTATCTGTCCTTTGTGATGGTATTCGTGAGTGACAGTATGCATGAACAGTTTTCGAGGAGTCATTGAAATCTCCTCAGTTGATTCTCTCCAAGGAATAGGCTGCACGATTGACTCATCCATTTTTTGAGAAAATGACTCAAGAACTTCATACACATAAGCATCTGCTTGTTCAAACAATGTCCTGATTTCCTCGATACCGATTGTCGGAATGTTTTCTCTAGGCGTGATAGGCTTCTTCGTTTTTAATAAAACAAATGATCCTAGCCAGCCATGATAACAATTCGCTACATGAACAAGTGTGTCACGCACACTCTGCCAGCCAAAACCCAGTTCACACGTAAAATCTTTTGGATCCATTTTACTGCAAAAGTCCAAAAGCACTTCTCGATTCTCTTTGACCCATTCATATTCTTTCCGCTCCATTGTATCCTCCTCTTTTCTTTTTACTCTTTACTTTGCCTTGAACCCCTGGACTTTTCGAATATAGATGATCTGTCCAATATGATAAGTGTTATGTGTGCACAAATTTGATAACGCCCCCCACCAAAGCGCGTCTACAGGAAAATGGGGGATTTGTTCATGCAATTTTAATTCCGTGGCTGCCTCAATCTCATTTTGCCGCTAAGCTAATCCCTCGTCTAATCGTCGTACAAGTTCTTGCCATTTCATTTCGGTAAAATCTTCAGCAGAAAACCAAAACACTTAAACCGCCTTAGCCCTATAGAATATAGAGCTAAAGCCGCCTAAAGCTTTTTTATTATTTCTACTGTCTTCTTGACAGGGGGCAGATCATATGACAATGCATTACTAAACTGAGGGACAGGCACTCATTACCGCTCCTTTTCCTTAAAAAACAATTGTTTTGTTTTCATGAACAATAATCCGGTCTTCTAAATGCCATTTAACCGCTCTGGCAAGAACACTTCGTTCAATAGAACGTCCGCTCTTTTTTAAATCATCTATATGATCCCGGTGGTCAACACGCTTGATATCTTGTTCAATGATTGGTCCTTCGTCAAGATCGTTTGTAACATAGTGAGACGTTGCCCCAATTATTTTTACTCCGCGCTGATGGGCTCGATCATATGGCCTCGCACCAACAAATGAAGGAAGAAAAGAGTGATGAATATTAATGATCTTGAATGGATGAGCCCCAACAAAGGCTGGCGTCAAAATTTGCATATATCTTGCTAAGATGATTAAGTCAATATCAAATTCTTTTAAAAGCTGCAGCTGTCTTTCTTCAACTTCCTCTCTATTTTCTTTACTTGCTGGTAGGTAAAAGAATGGAATATGCAAGGATTCTGCAATTTCTCTTGCTTCCTCGTGGTTGCTCACAATAAGAGCGATGTCGGTAAGCAAATCACCGCTTTGCCATTCCCATAACAGCTCACGTAAACAATGAAGTTCTTTTGATACGAAAATAGCTGTCTTCTTCAATTCATAAACAAATGCTAATTTCCATTCCATTGAAAATGTTTCTGCGATTTCCTTAAATTGACTCTTCAATTCTTCTTCCTTCGACCGTAAACCAGGACATTCAAACTCGATTCGTATAAAAAAGGTTCCACCCTCTGGATTTGTCGAATATTGACTCGATTCAATAATATTAGCATCATGCTGGAACAGAAACTTGGATACAGCAGCCACAATACCCGGTTGATCAGGACAATTGATAAGCAGCCGCCCCCTGTTTTTTTGACTTTCTCTAAATACCTGAAGTTGTTCTTGAATAGATGAATGCATATGAATCTCCTTTTTTAATTTTAATAACTATAATAGACTTATTGGTTTGGATTTAAAAGTATATTTTTATTTTTTATAAAGTTATTTATTTGGGTTTATGGGATAGTAAACATGGAGTAATGCTGGAACTTATAGATGAAAGAAAGCCAGCTCCAAGTGATGGAAACTTCCAGCATGCAGATACATGTCAAAAACGGTTCCCTTACTTTCTTCCCGAAAGCAAAAGAACCGTCCCTCGTTTCCTATACTCACATTCCAAACTTCTTCAGCCTTTTATAAAAGCTACTTCTTGGGATGCCCAGGAATTTTGCTGCTGCTGTTACCCCTGACATACTTAACTTTCTTGTCATGAAAGCCTTTTGCAATACAGTGACCATGTCCGCGAGGGTGCTAGTTATGCTGTCCTTGTCATTTAAATGTGCACTAACCCCAACAGCGACAGCTTCCTCCACAGCATATAAATGAACAAATCCCGGTAAGATTCGCTTTGCAAACAACTAATGAACTCTGTCCTCAAAATTTCGGATTTCAACCATTTTTGATACATCCACTGGGCTTTTTCCTTCGTTAAAGCTACATCTTTACTGCTTTACAATGCTTTCATTTTTTCAGCCTCCTTGGAAAAATAGATTTCATCTAACTTAATTGCAATAACCGTGCCATGAACCCAATGCTCTAATTTCAGCACTTCAGGGTAATTTATGCTCAAAAAAAAGTAGACAAATTAAGACAGTGTCTCGATTTGTCTACTTTTGTTTCAATTAAAAGGTTTTCTATTTTTTCTTACATTTAAATGATGTAGGTTTTGGCAGTATGTTTACTAATTTCTCAATGAAAAACTGTATAAACGTATACTTATACGTAAATGCCAAGCAGTGCTTATTGTATTAACAGGGCGGGTCAGTCAAATAGGACAAGTAGGTTAAAAAAGATTTGACCACTAGCTAATGGGGAAATTTAGTGTAATCTAATTCCCTATCTGTATAAATGTGACCTCTAAGGTTAAATTAACTCAAAAATGTTCTATTTTCGGGAGGATCTAAATGAATTATTTTGAAACATTATTTGATACCATTAAACCTTTTTTAGATGGTGAAAAAAAGCCATTAAATACATTAGAAGCAAGTAATTTATGGTTATATGCAGGAATGGGTCAAAATACATTACGACTTGAGGAAGTTTGGATAAATACAGTTCAAGATAATGAATTTAAAGAGATAATTACGAGTGTTTTCCATGTTCATAAAGAAATTGTAAATGATTTAAATGAATTTCTATTGCAAGAAGGTGTACCATTACCCAAACCTAGTGCACCTAAGCCAATAGCTGATTATCAGTCTATACCTGATGGGGCAAGGTTTACGGAGCAGGAAATAGCTAATTTATTATCTTTTAACCTTCTTATTGCCATGACTCAAGGAATGAGAATAATAACGGAATCAATACGCGCAGACGTGGGATTTATGGTCTCAAAGTTTTTACTCAAACATATATCCGTTTCAATACCATTAAAACAACTTATGTTAGAACGTAATTGGATTCTGGAAGCTCCTCCGTATATAAATAATTTCAAGTGAAAATTCTGTTGAACTCACGATATAAATCAGCTGCCAAACCAGGCGGCTTTTCTTATTTCTAACGGGGCAAAAGAGTTTAAAAAAGGGCAGTACCCTTGCCGGGACCCTTGACATAAACGATTTAAAGCAGAGGTTGGGGACCTTTTTGGTATCCAACACATCGCAAATGATATTTTCTCTATAAGAATCCCGTTATCAGAACCCAATTTCTTCTTCTCTTCCACGATGCAGGTTTATCAAATACCATCTTGTGATCCAAACATGCCTGTTTCTTACCTCCTGCTTCTTTCACCAAGATTTATTCCGATTCCCATATAGATAACCGCAATTAACAGCATTAATGAAACCGGAAGCATGATCTCACTCCAGTCAGCACCAAAAAGAGCAGCATCCATCATCGCTTCAACCGCATAACCCATAGGGAACAGGTCCGCAATAAAGGTGAAAACCGGATTATCCATTACACCCGGCGGCACATACACACCGCTGATAATCGGGATAATCGGAATAACAGATGGATAAACCATATTGAACTTTTCCGGCGTTTTGGTAAAGCCGGCAACCAGCATAGCCAGGCTTACGCTGCTTAATGTAAAGACGGCGGCAATCGTCAGAATAAGGGAAAGCGGCCCTATTTCATAGTTCATGACATATTCGAATATCAGAAAAACAGCGGCCATTTGAAAAAATCCAATGAAAAAGCTATACAGTAAATGACCGGTATACATATTGGTTTTACTTACAGGCGAAAGGTTCAGACGGTTCCATACCCCGCTGACTTTATCCGCATTTATGCCATTAACCTTAAAGCCAATGGTGAACATGGCAATAAATAAGGTAAAGCCAAACAGCAGCTGGGTCCCCATATTATGGCTGGTCAATTCTCCGCCGTTCACGCTTTTGATTTTAACGGTCAAGGGCGGTTTTTCCAGGTAGCGATCGATTTCTTCTCTTAATTCTGCTGTATCAGCTGAACCTGCGATCGCCTGAAGCTGTGCTTCCTCCGTAAATACTTTATGAACCTCCTGCTCTATGAGCTGAATATTGGGCATATCGGATGCGGTTATTAGGCGATAATCCTGTTCCATTAATAGAATGGCAATATCCCTTTTTCCCTCTCTAACCTGTTCACGTGCTTCCCCTTCTTCTGAAATAACATATTCGGTATTTTCATTATCCTTATTTAATAACTTTACCCATTTTTGTTCAATCTCCTCTGCATTTGGGCCAGTGGCAAACACAGCAACAGTGGTATTTGTCTGCCAGGCTGAGTTTCCAAAAATGAGAGTAGCTAAAATGCTTAGGCCTATAAATGTCAGGATTAGGAGCGGCTTTCGTTTGTCCTTTAGAAATTGAGCGTAAAACACTGGATACATCAGCTTCGCCCCCTTTTTGGAAAGATTGACACACTGATGGCAAAACAAATGATAAATACACCCATAAGAAAAGAAATCGGGAATAGCAAGTCATTGAAATGGCTATATTGAACCCATTCAATAAGGGCTGTCTGTGTCAGGCCATTTGGTGTCCATTCGCCGATTTTTTGAATAGGCTCCGGAAGTCCTTCCAGCGGGAAGAAGCTGCCGCCGAGAACGCCAAATCCCATAATGACCAGGGTAGATATTCCACTTGCTGCGTTAGTGTCGCTTAAATGGAGTGTAAGAGCCGTAAATAAAGCGGAAAGTCCCCCTACTGTTAAGGCAAATGCGATCAGGACAACCATTAATCCCGCCCAAAACGTGAATGATTTATCCGGAAATACATTTAACAGCAATTGAACGACCGTCAGGGTAATCGCGAATTGCAGAATGGAGAGAATAAAAGCGGATACCGTTTTCCCAATTAAGAAGGACAACGGATGGCTATTCGTTAATAAAATCCGATTGAACACCTGCTCCCGCTTTTCTGTCATCGTCTTTAACGAAACCGTTTGAGCCATAAATAAGGCAAAAAGGGTGCCGATTGCGATCGTGAAATATTGGGAAATGGTATACGCATCCGCACCATCATTCCCTTCAACCACTTCCTTGCCACCCTTCGGCAAAATGGGTTCTGCCGTGGCCTGGACTCCTTTACTCCCAAGGGCAAATTGTGTATTTACCGTATTAATAAAGCTATGGACGACCTCTTGAAGAGTGCTGACTCCTGCCGATTCCTCCTCGGCTAAAATGGTTACGGACCCTTGAGATGTTTCCCCTAATAGAACATGTGATAACGATTCGAACGTAAACCCTTCTGGAATTTTAATAATCGCATCCAGTTCCCCGTTTTTCACTTGTTCCGCTGCTTCCTTTTCACTGAAGTCCTTTACAGTCACCCATTCCTTCAAATCAGAGCTGTTCAGAAAATCATGAATAAGCTGTACAGGATCAAGCTTATCTGCTTCTGCAAGTACTGCACTTTTTTCTTCAGATGATAATCCCTTCGCTTCCACAGCAGCAGCAAATTGCTCCATCCCCTTCTTCACATCATCCTCCTGCACCACTGAAATATCTATTTGCATCGCTTTTTCATCCTTAAAAAGGCCTGAAAAGGCAAAATTCAAGATCACAATGATTAGGATGGGGAGCAATAATGCCATTAAGATCTCTTTGCGGTCTCTCCAGAAAACGAGAAGATCTTTTTTAATAAAAGCGCCCATTTTTCACCTCTCCTTAATCCCGCAATGTTTTCCCTGTCAGGTGCAGAAAGACGTCCTCCAGGCTTGGTATTTCTACTTTATAGTTCATGATTTGAATGCCTTCTTTTTCTGCAGCGTGCACAAGGCTGCTTAAAAGATGATGATTCTTTTTCGCCATAATGCGAAGGCCCTCACTCGTTTGTTCCACTTGAAGGACATCCGGCAGTGTTTTAATTTTGTCCGTAAATGCTTCGCTTCTCTTGCTGAGCTGAACCCCGATGGTATCTTCACTGGATAAAATACTCAGCAATTCTTCCTTGCTGCCAGTTGCGATAATTTTCCCATGATCCATAATGTAGACCCGATTGCATAATTGCTCGACTTCCTCCATGTAATGGCTTGTATACAGGACGGTAGTGCCTTGGGTTTGATTTAATTCCCGAACGGTTTCTAATATATGGTTTCGTGACTGAGGGTCAATGCCGACAGTCGGTTCGTCGAGTATGAGGATTTTCGGGTTATGCAGCAGCGCAGCAGCGATGTTAATTCTTCGTTTCATTCCGCCGGAAAAGGTTTTAATCAGCTCCTTTTGGCGATCCTTTAAGCCGACCATATCCAAGACTTCCTGAATACGGACTTCAAGGGTTTCTTTTTCAACACGATAGGCTTTTCCGAAAAACTTCAGGTTTTCATACGCTGATAGCTCCTCGTATAACGCGATTTCCTGCGGGACTACTCCCAGCATTTTTCGAAGATCTGAAGGGTTTTGAATCGTGCTTTTCCCATTAAGCTTCACATCCCCGGAAGTCGGCTTAATGAGGGATGCAATCATGGAAATCGTCGTTGATTTACCGGCGCCATTCGGTCCCAGCAGGCCGACTGATTCGCCTGTCTGCAAGTAAAGGTTGATTTCATCCACCACTTTTTTATCTTTAAAGCTTTTCGTCAGTTTTACCGTTTCGAGCATGGTTCCACACTCCTTTATTTAGTTGATACATTTAAGATATAAAAAAGGAAACAGCATCACTACTGTCTCCCGTCACGGGTTATGTATTTCACCATTACTTTCATCATTTTTTCTGAATTAGACAAGGTTATGGCGGATTGCATAGATGGCGAGCTGTGTCCGGTCTCTTAAATCCAGCTTCGTCAATATCTGGCTTGTATTATTTTTTACGGTGCCTGTTGAAATAGCAAGCCGTTCTGCAATTTCGTTATTGCTGAGCCCCTCCCCAATACACTTTAATATAGCCCGTTCCCTGGGTGTTAGGGATGGATCGGGTTCCTTGGTGTTCTGCTGTTTCATTAACTGGGGAACGACCTTTGCGGCTACCCCTTCTTCTATGGATAATCCGCCCTTTAGTGCACTACGGATCGAACGGAGCAGTGAATCCGTGTCACCGTTTTTTAGAATGTATCCGCTCACGCCAATCCGAAGCGCCTCCATGACATAATCATCGTCATCGAAGGTTGTCAGCATTAAGATCTTTGTCTGCGGCCAGCGGGACTGGATGGTCTTTGCCGCTTTTAGTCCGTCCATTACAGGCATGCGGATATCAAGGATCGCAATGTCAAATTGCATTTTTTCACAAAGGGCGATGGCTTCTTTGCCGTTATCTGTTTCGCCTGTGACTTTAAACTCAGGTTCGGTTTCAATCATCATTTTTAAGCCCTGTCTTACCATTACCTGGTCTTCAGCGAGGAGTATTCGAATCATGGTTATCACCTCTATTAACATAGATTGTCTTTGAATTTTGCCCGTTGATTTCCGCTGCAGGCACTCGCTTTCCGTGGGGCTACCGGGAGCCTCCTCGCCGCTGCGCGTCTGCGGGGTCTCCCCTGGTTCGCTACTCCCACAGGAGTCTCGAACCTTCCGCTTCAATCAACTCAGTGATAATACATAGATAAGCGCTCAAAAGCCTTTACGAGAACTACCTTATTTTTATGAATCCGGTAACTATGAAATGTCCTTCGGTTTGGTACACCTTCATACCACCGTTATGCTTCTCTAACCGTTGCCGCATTTGACTTAGTCCGAAGCCTTCCTGATAGCCTTCCGTTCCAGTGGTTGGGTTTCGAATTTCGAATCGGAATATGCTGCCGCCTGGTGCTTCGAAGGTGATTTCTGCTTCTTTTGCATCACTATGCTTCATGATATTGGTTAAGGCTTCCTGGACTGATCTGTAGATCACAAAGGATTGTTCACCAGTCAACGGGGCAGAAAAGGCACCGTATTTAACGGAGAAATGAATGTGCATCATATTTTCCAATTCGAGCCTGCGAATTAACCGCAGGATGGCTGGAAGCCCGCCGGTGTCATTTGCCTTGAGAGATTTTACGGCCCTGCGTGTTTCGTTGAGGCTTTCGTTAGCCAGTTCCTTTAATGATTCTACTCTTTTCTGTTCGTTTTCAGAGGTTTGCAGACGAAACATTTCCAGCTGCATGATAAGGGCGGTCAGTTTATGGCCAACTGAATCATGGATTTCATGGGCAATCAGCACCCGCTCCTCTTGCCTGGCAAGCTCCTCCTCTGTGACAGCTCTCCGTTTTAAATCGCGAAATTCACTGAAAATAGCCTCATGGCGTGCTTCCAGATCCATTAGATGATCCTTGGTTTTTTTATAATGGATGAGAGCAATCAAAAGGAATAGGATATATACAGTTATGAAAGTCTGAAGGAACCAGCCCAGATTACTATGTAAAGTGGTGAACCCTAATGCGAATACACCTAATGCCCCATTCACGATACTGTATCGAAACGGAAGTCGATAAAAGCCCTCAGCGATTAGAAGGGAAAGGATGAGAATAAGAAAGGGATTAAAATGGTCATTGTAGGGAAACAGGGTTGCTGCTGCAATAATCGTATTAGTACCTAATATGAACAATAAAACAATTGGCTTTTTCTCGATTAAAGGAACGAGAAAAAAAAGCAGGAAGTAAAATGATACTCCAAATATGTATACTGGTAATTGGTTTATAGGAAGGTTAAGATAAGCAATAGCAAAAGGCCAAACAACCACATTTAATAGGATCCATAGCCAGTAGGATTTCATAATATGCCCCCTTTTCTTAAGGGTTTACAACAGTAAATTTTATCATTTAATAACCAAATTAACCATATTTTGTTCTTACAAGCAACGTGGCTCAGATATAATATATATAAAATTCCAAGTCTTATAGTATGTACACCCGTTTTTAAAAAGGGCGTATGCGGCATTTCAACTCGACAGCCGTTTATTAATAGTTAAAAAACGAACTTTTCCTAAGCCAACACACATATTAAGTACAAAGAAGCTTGTGTACTAAATTCAGGAGCACCTCTGCTCTTTGTCACAAAAACTCTCCTTACCTCGTTTTATTTTTGCAGCCTTTTGCTTTGAATCAGCATTTGGCAGAATAAGATTGGAAGTGAAATGATGCAAGAAATGTACATGCAATATAAAGGATTGCTGTTTAAGCTCGCCTATCAATTGACAGGATCTGCCTCTGATGCAGAGGATGTTGTACATGATGTTTTTTTGAAATTATATGATGTTCCTAAAGAGAAGCTATCTGAGCCTAAAGCTTATCTTTGTAAAATGGTCACGAATCGATGTTATGATTTACAAAAATCAGCGCGCAAAAAGCGGGAGCAATATTTTGGAGAATGGCTGCCAGAGCCCCTGTTTCAATCGGGTTCGAATGATGATTCCATAGAATCAGTCGAGCGCGGTGATTTATTGTCTTATGCGATGATCGTACTTCTTGAACGGCTTACACCAGCAGAGCGTGTTGTGTTTGTTTTGCGTGAGGCACTGGGCTTTGACTATGAGGAAATTGCAGAGCTTATGGAAAAAAGTGCGGTGAATTGCCGTAAACTGTTCAGCCGTGCACGTGCAAAAATGGGGATTACCTCTGAAGAGCTTGTTCATACTGAAACTGCCCCTAGCGAACTGATTACTGACTTTCTGACAGCACTCAAACAGGGGAACATGAAGCGAATGGTCTCTATGCTTGATCCTAATGTTATACTGGTCTCTGATGGAGGAGGAAAAGCAAAGGCTGCTATTTTTCCAATTAAAACGAGTGATCACGTTATTCGCTTTCTTCTCGGCGTTTTACGCAAAGCATCAACGATTGAGGGAATTTCTCAAATTGAAATCAGTCAAATTAACGAACAACCTGCTTTTATACAACGTTCTAATAATGGCATTCATACGGTGGGAATCGTTCATACAGAGGGAAATTTGATCCGAAACATATACATTATCCGAAACCCCGATAAACTGAAGCATACAGGGATTTAAACAAAGACTACATCCGGGTTCTATTTATACGGAGACCGATAAGATGGTCACTTCCATCTTACCGGTCTTTTTTGTATAGATTAAACTGCAGAAGCCCATGATAATTACGGGTTTATACCGCTCATAGTCCCGCTTTAGTCAATCCAAAAGCTGCGTCAGCAGAACCCGGTACCGTTTTGAAAGCTATGCTGATACGGTTCCAGGCATTAATTGCCATGATAGAGAAGGTAAGATCTGATAGTTCTTTTTCTGATAGGTGCTCACGAACACTGTCATAAATATCATCAGGAACACCGTGTGCCGGCAGCTTAGTCAAAATCTCTGTCCATTCAAGCGCTGCCCGTTCGCGTGGGCTAAATAGAGTAGATTCGCGCCAAATCGGGATATGATAAAGGCGAAGCTCTCTCTCGCCATGGATTTTTGCCTCCTTGATATGCATATCCAGGCAAAATCCGCATCCATTCATTTGGGAAGCTCTAATGTGGACGAGATGACGGATTTTTTCCTCAATTGAACTTTCCTTCTCTGCATTGCTCAGTGCCATCATATTGTTAACAAATTCCGGAGATTGCTGCATGTAATTAATACGTTGTGTCATTATTGTTGTACCCCTTTTCGTTTATAATTTTATTTTCTTTTAGCATGTAATCTAAGAATATAACTCTTTGGCCGCCAAACTTAAGCTTATTTAATGTTCATAGCTGCCATCTTTTTCTGTTTAGCATTCTCCCTTGATTTGTTGCATCTCCCTCCTTAGTCCAGGTTCATAAATATAACGATGCTAGGATTCCATTTGTGACACTTTCGATTGTGAAAAATAAAATAGTTATAAGAATTGACTCTCAAAATATGGAGTTGGTTAGAAACACCCCAGAAAAAGGGAGGTTTACTACTTTTATAAGATATCCGGGAATTACGTATTTGCCATTCATAAAAAAACGGTAAAGCACTTTCGGAAATTAGGCAGGAGTACATGGAAAAGTGGGAGGAATATAATATTTAATATACTCTGTACAAAAGTTAAATACTTTTATAAACCTGTTTAAAATAGTGCCTGCCCCCAGTAACGAAAAGCATTACAAACTTTGGGAACAGGCACATATTTTTATAGCTGACTTTTTGAAAAAATTAATCCAATGAATATTTAAGTAATCCCATCTATCTTTAGCTTTATTTCACCATATTTGACCGGTTTTGCCATTTTACTTAAAGAAGATAGACTAATTGATTTTTGACTCGGAAAACGTTCATCTAATTTCTTAGTCAAGACAATGTAAAACTCCCAATGACTCATATCCAATGGATCAAGAGTATCAATATCTTTTTCCTTCAATAAACAAAAGACGTAAATATCAGCGTGTCTTTTCATCTCTGTACTATATTTCCGGGTCGTATAACTATATTCTCTTTTTACCCCAATGTTAAAGCTGATTTTTGAAAATGTGTCAGTATGCCAGGACTGTACATATGCAGCAGATTTCACTTCAATCTTTTTCCCTCGATAAACTAGATCATACGTATCCCACTCAACTCTTGATTCATTTAGACAGTCTAGAGCATTTCCCACCAAAAACTCTGCAAATATACCTCTTAAGGAGTTGCTTAGCAAATCAGAAAATCCCCAGTTCCAGAAATCGATTATTGTTTTATCAGTCCCGCTTATCTTGGTTTCTTCTGTGGTTTTTCTTTTTCTATTCATTATTAAGCTCCTTCCTTTTTCATCTTTATTCCTTCCACATTCCTTTAAAGCTAAACAATTTATTGATAGGTTACCTAGTGTTGAGTTTAATCTTATATTGAACAGGTATTCATGCAAAACTTTACCTTAGTTTAAAATGACAAGAAGACCTGCTTTATTTCACTACCTATCAGGAATAAAGAAAGAACCGATCACAAATGGACGGTTCTTTCATATTTTTAATAAGATAAAGATGATAATAATATTTTATATGAATGGACGAAAGGGATCTGTCAGTACCGATTACATTGGCCTTTTGAGCGGAAGGGCAACTCATCAATAAATTAAGAATCGTACATTGAACTCTAGCTTGAAAATACCATCCTCAAAACTAATTAACCCTTTTGAACTACCGTTCCATTTACTCATAGGCATCCGGCTGATCAAACTGCTTACCCCTGCTTTATTATAATCCCATAACATTTTAGATGCTTTGTCATAGAAGTCTATTCTTTTCCAGTGTTCTTTCTCTATTAAATAGTGATGGAAAAACGGTGCTGCCTTTTCTGGAGTAATAGGATCATATCAATGCTCCGGCCATCTTTTCACTTTCATCTAACTCGTCTGCCCATGCCAGGAAACCGTGATAAGATTTGAATTCGTGCTTATACTGAACAGAGTCAGCATCACCTTTTAGATGAAGTTCCAAATAAGTGGGTCTTCTGCCTAATTCGAGTTTTAATTTCTGGTATTCTTGAAGAAGCTTTTCCTTACGCGGGTAGGATAATACTCAATTCTCTGAAGTCTCTTCTATATAACAACTTGATAAAAATTTCGTATCCATCATTATGTTTACAACTTATTTATATTTCTTTAAACTTAAAGCAAGTATAAAAGAAAATATATAAATTGGAGGACAAAAGTGAAAAAAGCAATCAAGGTTGTAGCAGCGATCATTGAAAATGATGAAAATGAAATTTTATGTGCCTTAAGGTCCCCAGAAATGAGTATTCCAAATATGTGGGAGTTTCCTGGCGGTAAGGTAGAGAAAGGTGAAGACCTTTACGAAGCGTTAAAAAGAGAAATTAAAGAAGAAATGAATTGCGTCATACATACAGAAGGAATATTTAATGATCATACACATGAATACGATAATTTCACTATTAATTTAATTGCAATAAAAGCAAAATTAATTGAAGGAACACCAACTGCAACTGAGCATTCTAAGCTTGTCTGGTTTAAACGAGAAAATCTAAAATCTCTAGTTTGGGCACCAGCAGATATACCCGCGGTTGAACAATTGATCCAAGAAAAAAATAGTCTTCTCATCTAAGAAGACTATTTTCACCTTATTCAGCAGTAAGGTATTTATACATATTATATTCAACTGGGGTTTCCATGATCATATTCATATTGACTATTGGTTTTTCCCCATTGTCAGTATTAATGGTTGTTTGTGTGACAGTGTCAATAATAGGTGAAGCTTTTCCGAGATAGTATGAATCTGTACCTTCATCATCGTCTTTTTTTATAAAGATATGAATTTCAATACCTCGTTCCTCAGCATGAATAATCGGCTGCAATTCTTTCGATTCAATCACGCGGCTATTTCTAGAAAACCACAGTAGTGTCTCTTGATTAATGAGAGCATCTTCGTAGGCAATGCTCGCCTCAACTGATTCATCTTTATGGTAAGTGATAAAGATAGGGCAAGTACCGTGCTTTGTTTTATACCCATACATAGTTCCTTTTTCATCATTCTCCCAATTTAATAGCCTACACACGTCTTTTTTCGAGTATTTTTCGTACAGCTTTAATGGCTCATTACTAATGTATCTTTTACTAATCTCGAACGCAGTATCACAAATATCACGTAAATGTAATTCAAATTCCTTATTGTTAATAATGGAATTGTTTGTTTTTTCTCCGAATTTATAGCTTCCGTTTTCCAATACAATAATTTCTTCTTCACCATATTTAGCTTGGTCCGTTTTTGTAAAAAAGGATAAGTTAAATATACGCTCAACGGATTTTAAAGTATTTTCGTCAACATAGCAGTTATTCTCTTTTAAGACATTCAGGTAGTCTTGAACGGTTATTTCCCCATTTAATAATATTTCTTTTAACAAGATAATCTCATGGAGTCTTTTGCCATTCATCACTTCGATTGACAGCATACTAATCACTTTTAATTCGTATTCAGAAAAACTTGTAGAAATCTTATCTACTATCTTTAAAAATTTAGGGTAAGTTGCATATTCATTAATAATTACATTTGGATCGATTGAGTTATAGGTTCTATAATCAACTAATTTTGGAACGCGGCCAATCTTATTCTTTAATTCTAAATAAGCATCCTTTAATAACCTTTTTGTCTGGGATCCCATATCATTAATTGCATCAAAAATTCTTTTCCTTGCTACCTCTTCAAAGTTAACCGTTGAAACTCCCTTAATAAAACTGGTATTTTTAGTATATCTGCGTGTTGTATCTTCATTTACAGATTTATCACCTGAGAGAGCAATAGGTATTAAAAAGTTACTTTTATAGTTACCAATAAAATCAATGATAGTAACAAACTCTTTAGTATCGTGTTTGCGTAATCCCCTACCTAATTGCTGAATAAAAATTATACTTGATTTCGTTTGTCTTAGCATCACGACTTGATTTATACTCGGAATATCAATTCCCTCATTGAATATATCGACAGTAAGAATATAATCGATTGTGCCAGCTTCTAATTGATTTACCCTCCCTTCTCTCTCTTCCTGGGAATCCTCTCCTGTCAATACGACGGTATTGAAGCCTTTTTCATTTAGCAAGAGGGATAATTCTTTTGCTTCATCCTTACGACTACAAAACATTAGCCCTCTGACCTTTTCTCCAGAAGCACCATAATAATTAATTTTATCAATAATATGCTTAACTCGTTCTTCTGTTACCAATTCACTCAATTTTGAAGCATCATCAATTAATTTCCCATCATACTCAAAGTCAGTTACACCAAAGTAATGGAAGGGACAAAGCATATCTTCTTCAAGTGCCTCCTGTAAACGAATCTCATATGCAATGTTATAATCAAATAGCTCAAAGATGTTAAAATGATCTGTTCGTTCCGGAGTTGCAGTCATTCCCATCATAAATTGAGGAGTAAAGTACTCCATAACTTTTTGGTAAGAGCCTGCTCCCGCTTTATGTACCTCATCTATTAAAATATATTCAAAGTGATCTTTAGCAAACGAAGACAAGTGCTCTTCTTTAGAGATTGATTGTATTGTAGCAAATAAATATCTAGCATTCTTTTGACGAGTCGTACCAGAAAGAATACCAAAGTCTTCTTCAAGACCACCAAGGATCCTTCTAAAGTCTTCCTTTGCTTTATTTAATATTTGTTCACGATGGACGATAAAAAGCATTCGTTTAGGAGTAAACCTCCGTACATCAAATGCAGACAAATATGTTTTACCTGTACCAGTTGCAGATATAATTAATCCTTTTTGCTTGCCTTCCCCTCTTAAAGCTTGAATTTGTTCCAAGGCAGCTTGCTGCATTTTATTTGGAATGATTTTAAGTGCATCCTCAATCGCATTGCCAGCATATTGAGAAGAAGCTTCTCCAATTCGATCAATAATCTTACTGTTTACCAAAGGCGTATACAATTCCTCATAGCGATTAATCCAATTCTCAGTGAGCGGTGATGCCTTTCCCCAGACATCCTCAAATTGCTGCTGAAAATGGTGAATGAATTCTCCATTTTCATGTGAGGTCAGCTTTACATTCCATTCGTAATTCACCTTTAATGCATTAGAAGTTAAGTTAGAACTTCCTACTATTAAAGAAAAATGGGTTTTTTGTTTAAAGATATATCCCTTTGAATGGAAACCTTTTATATCCGTTAATCTAACCTCTACATTTTCAATCTTCATTAATTCCCTAAAAACTTTAGGATGATTAAAGCTTAGAAAAGTAGATGTCAAAATACGCCCTCCAATCCCTTTTTGCCTAAGATCCCATAAATAGGACTTTAAAGTTGCTAACCCACTTTCTGTAATAAAAGCAACAGAAAAAATAAATGATTCACATTGCTCTAGCTCTTCGTGTATCGAATTTAATACATACTCATTTTTATTACTATTATTCACTAGTAATTTAGGAGGATACTTACCCTTGATTATCCTATCTTGATCAATAAATCCTTTATACAAGGAATCTTCTAAACTTTTGATGAAAGTTGACATGTTAGTTATTCCCTCCTGTATATCATTACCATTATTGTAAGGCATTTAGATGATATTGAGTAGGAGGGAGTAATTTCATATAAGAAAATCTTGACAAAATACCACACACTATATTGTTGCGGGTGGTATTTAATTGTAGATTATTAATTTTTCTATTTGAAATAAGCTCATGCAATTGCATTTAAATTATTTAAACTGGCTAAAATGATCCTTCTGATACCGGTGGTTGGAATCGTTTTAATGATCTAAATATAATATATGTAAAATTTTATAAGAGTAAACAAATTTTTCATGCAAATTACAATGGCAGAAGCCTATAAGGAACAAGCAGCGAATAAAGAATTTCAAAAATAACTTTCAAGATCGATTTAGTTTACTTGTCGATTTAGAACATGCCCGCAGAAAGAGTAATAAGCTTCAACGCCTAATCAAGACTGCGACTTTTCTTAACTCCAATGCTTGTATTGAAGACCTAGAATATCATGAGGATCGAAGACTAAACAAAGAGTTGATTTTGAAGTTTGCTAGTTGTACTTATATTCTGGATAGTCACAACATTATATTAAAAGGACCTACTGGTTCAGAAAAGTCATTCTTAGCTACTGCCTTCGGAGTATCTGCTTGTCGGCAGTTTTTAACGTTAAATATATTCGGTTACCAGAATTACTGAATGAGCTGTCACTCGCTAAATTAGCAGCAGACGGAAGTTATCGGAAGAGCATAAAAAAATATACGAAAGTAGACCTCCTTATCCTAGATGAGTGGCTATTAACAGATTTAACAACGGATGAAGCAGCAATCCTCTTGGAAATTACAGAAGCTCGTCATAAGGTGGGGTCCACTATATTCTGTTCACAGATTGATCCTAGTGGATGGCATTTAAAGCTAGGAAATGAAACGATTGCGGAAGCAATCTTAGATCGTATTATTCATGACTCCTATCAAATTCTACTAGATGGAGAAGTTTCTATGCGTGAGCGTCATGGGTTAGGCAGGTAACCTTAATATGGCCACATTAACCCCTAAAGAGATTCAGAAGATTGAAGAATACTATTATTGGGTGGGTTACAAAACCTGGATTCCTTTCCCAAAGGAACTAAATGAAAGGCTTTTAAAGGTATACGGCGAGGAACCTGTTCCTTATAGCTGGACTGAGCAAGATATATTTGAAGGGACTAGAAAGATAATCTTCGATTACTTCAGTAATCACTCTAAGTAGTTAGTTAATAATAAAAGCCCTATCAGATTACTAGAATGTTAATCTGTAGGGCTTTTTTATCCATTGGTAAACGTGTTAGCGTAGCGTGGTAAATTCCTTGGCGGAAGGATGGTAAAAAAGATGGCAAGGGTGGTAAAATCTCTTGGCTGTAATCATCATTTAATAAATCCATATCTTCATTATTTCTCCTATCTATTTGAATAACCAAAAACTATTGATACTGTTCAGCGTAGTTATTTAAAAGGCAAAAAAAGCATCAGTAGACAAATTTACTGATGCCTTTTTATAGCATATGGATCTAGTGGTGTTTATCTTAAACTCATAATAAGGATTACCTTACTGTATAATACGCGGTTTTTAATTAATAATAATGCTCAATTTCTGCTTAAGTATAATTTCGTCAATCTAAATAATATTCTCCCTAAGAATATAACTTACTGTAGAACCCTTTTCTATAAGGAAATTTAGTATAACTAAAATTTTCTGTTTTAATCGCTTGTTCTTCTTAATCTTTTCTCGTTCTTCATAGACATACTTTCTCACCAAGTTTTCTAAATAGTAAACGGTGTTCGCCTCAAGCTTTAAAGTGTAATACTCTGAATGCCTCGATAAAATATTAGATATCCATATTACTCCATCAGCAACAAACGGACTCCCGTATCATTCAACAGTTTAGAGATTGAATATAAAACCGCAGGATGTTGACCTATCTGCTCAGATACATCCTTTATCAATCTCATATTAGTTGATTTTAATGAATTCCATTCTTTAGTAGAATCGTTCCATCTTGTTTGTGCAAATAGGTAACTTTTAATAATTTTGTCTACATACCAGCTTCCATAATTAGTTACTTCAACTATTTTATCTTTGAATTGATTCCATACTAACCAAAAATTATTATAACTTTGTATTCTATCTTCAGCATAAATAAATTCTTGTAACATCTCTGCTATTGGTTCTGATGAGTTGAAGTTATCGATAAAGGGTTGGATCAATAGTGGTACTTCACTCCTTTCAGAATTTAGAACAAGATAAGCATATTTTTTCAAAAATTCATTACGTACCATGTAATCTACTTTATCAACATCTCTACCTTGCGTTAGCTCTCTTGCAAACACAGCAATTATCTCATGTGTAATGGCAATATGTTCTGTATGCTCTAATTTACTAGGCATGATTTTAAGAGCATTGGATAATATAGACAAATCAAGCTCTTGAATATTGCCTAAATCCGAAATTGAAAACTCATTAGCAACCATCTTTTTCAGACTCATCTCGTTTGCAGCTAAAAATCTGTTTAACAACTCTCCTAAATCAGCTTCGTAAACCCCATTTTCAAAGTTCTCTCTTCGAATTTCACTTATTAACTCATTATATTTGTGCTTTAATACTAGATAACCCAATAGCAATGAATGAGCATCCTCAAATTCTTTTTCCCACATTTTATGAATCGCAATCATAGAAAAAACGTTGAATCTTTCAGATGATATAATTCCTCCAACAGATTCATCCTTAAGTAGTATAAGTAAAAGCACTTGTTTTATTGTTTCTTTTTCTTTAGGATATAATCTCATCAGTTTTGGTAATGAAGCAATCGCTTCCTGTACACCATCCCCTATTTGATAGATATAATTTGGCTTCACGCACGAATTCACTTTTGCAATTATAACGTCCTTACAAAACTCTTTATCTTCATCATTCAATTTATCGATATAATGCTCAACTAATATCACACATACACATGATGGTATTTGGTAATTAAATAAATAGAATTTCTCATTTTCAGCGCGTGTTACCTGAGGTAAATCTGGATTGTAACACTCATTAAGTCTTTCTAATATTTCTTTAGCTTCACCTAATGCAATTAGGGGATTACTATCATACTTCTCATATTCCTTAGATTTTTCATCATTTTTAAATTTGAAATCAGCCCATAACTTTAAAGGAATATACTTCGTATGTTCGTTGTATTCTCTTTGATTTTCCTCTCTAAACTTATCTATTTCTGGTTCTATCTCAGGTTCAAACTGTATCAATATGCCACCATCAGTTTCTTCAGTACTAATATTCATTTTTCGCCTATCCATTCTAGCTAAAAACAATCTCCAGGTCTTATCTCTTTCGTTCTGCTCTGAGTCTGGTGGTAGTTTTTTATAGTGATCATCTAGAATACCCCATAGAATTTCTTGACGTTTCTTCGCCTCATCTTCTTCTGATTCTTGCATTGCAAAAACTTGATGGTTTAAGCAGAGGCTTTCTAAACTCCATTTCCGATGCTTATCTTCACACGTTTTCAATCTCTCATTATCATAAAAACTACTTTTGCTAATACCCCAATTTCCCCCTATTGAATATAGTGTCTTAGCACCTTGTTCAGAAGCCAATCTATGAGTATCATGAATGATGAATTCTTTAGTTCCAAATAATATTTTTGCAGTGTCAAATGTTTTTTCTGGATTTGCTAATACAACACTTGTAACTACTGATGAAATTGAGGCACTTTCAGAAGTTTCCAGTAAATAATTCAACCAACTGACCAACACTTCGTTTTTCATTCTCTCTGCTATTTCTAGAAGAAACTTTTCTAAAGCCATATGAACAGATTGCAACAAGTTAGGACTTACTGGAGAACTCGTCCCTCTGTAAATCTCCCACAAACACTGACTAATGTACTGCTTTTTCTGACTTTTATCACTTAATTTAACTTCAACTTCAGTTATCGTATCAAGTCTAGTAGCCAGATTTGAAGACACATACTTCTTTACAGATTTATTTGTAAAACTTACTATGAAGTCCATAGTTGCTTTGGGTTTAATCTGGAGCAGCCAATAAATAGGAGTTTGAAAAGCACTAGCAGGATGATAATCTGTATAATCTTTTTCAATACCAAAATCATGTTCGACATCATCTCTCCAGCTCGAAAACAATTGGTTTTCTTTTGGTGTATAAGTCCAATAAAAATCAGCTAATTCTAAAATTTCATCAGGTAATACTTTACAGACAGGTAAACCATCAAGCTTTGTCAAAATAAACTTAGATAAATCATAATAAGGGTCTCTGTGATTTTTCCATTCATTGCTTAGTATTTCCGTTATGATATCCTTCAATTCGTTTTTCAACTCATATGAGCCATTAATAATTGTCTTAAGAATAGTTTCTAGAGTATCATCCCGAGAATAGTAAGCATCTCTATGAATAGTATTTTGATAAAACTTCAGAGCAATTAGACCAGCACATCTAGTAGTATTTCCCCTTTTGATTTTGTCATTCCAATCATTAATTATAGGCAAAATAAAATTAATATTTTCAATTCCGATTATTTCTATGTTCTCGTAAGCAAACTCGATTAATGCCTCCCAGCCGATTCCCTTTGGCTTTGTTAGAATGTGTTCCAGAGTAAAGATATTTATATCTTTTATGCCTAATTGTGAGAAGAATTCATCATCTACCTCTTTACATGCAATTCGTAAGATGAAAGTTAGCCTTTTCAGTAGCCTACAATCATCTAACAATAGTTCATTCTTAAAAACTTTGAAATAAGTTCTTGAATAATCTGAAAGTAAAACTGATGCAAATAACTCATCTTTCCAAAAGGATTCAACCTCATCATTTTTAATAGTTTCTTCAATGAATTCTACAATCTCATAGTCTTCAAGTAATAATTTCTCTGACATCCAGTTTCGTAGACACCTTCTTATTGGTAGCGATTCGCCAATTGAAGCAAAAAATCCATGTTCATCAGACCTATTAGCGAACTCTTTATTAATAATTTTCTCTAATGCCCATTCTTCATAAATATCATGAGATATGAAATAGCCCATGTCCTCATAGCCTATCATTCCATCTTGCATTAATTCATCACATTGACTACCTAACTCAGCTTTTACATCAACAAAAAATTGACCTGTATTCGCCCTTTGAGATGCAATTTTTAAGAAACATTTTTCTCTTTCAGGCTTACTTTTTTTTATTCTTTTCTCCCACAATTTTGACTTAAATTCAACATAATCAATTTCATCAATATCTTTGTAGAATTTCAAATATTCATTTAAATAGAAAGGATTCCTTATCAATTCTAATAATTTCTTATCCTTAGGTAGAGTAAAAGAATTTTCACTAGCTATAGTGGTTAATTCATGCTGTTCCAAAGGGCGTATCCCAATATTTAAAGGAGCAATTTTATAAATTTCGAAAAACTGATAGTTAAGATCTTTAAGATAGGCATCTCTAGTCGTAAAAATTACTTTCCAGTTATCTTCAACGATTGCTGATAATAACTCTTTAAAAGGGTCAGTATTCCTTAAATCTAATAATTTTTCCGCAGAATCAATTACTATTGTCTTGTGCTCTAAGTCTTTATGAACACCAAGAAAATCACTCATACTGAAATCACCAAACATATCATTAATATTTCTAAGCTCAAACTCTGTTGCCTTAAAGATATAGAATGGTTCACCTTCTGCATAACGTTCATACATTTTTTTTACTAAGACAGTTTTTCCAACCCCGCCAACACCACTGATAATACATACTTGATTAGAACCGACGATAAGTTGATTCAATTCATGCTCTTTTTCAATTTCAAATTTTTTATCGTTGAAAGAGATGTCCGTGCTTATGTATTTCAATAGATTATCACTATGTTCTCGCATTTCTTCTAATATTGTGAATATGCTTTTTTCAAACGTAAAAAAGTGCTTCGAAATAATATCATTTTTTACTGTAACAAATTCAGATTCAAAAAAACTTGCTAAATTCCACTCCAACCTAACATCTAATTCTTTTGCTAGTTTTTCAATATCTTTTAGCCCTTGAGGCATCTGTCCCTTGTTTTGTCCCCACTCCTGATTTGAGTAGATATGCAATCTATTCACATTTGGATAATCTCTCTTTAATTTATTTAATGTATCCTCTAAATCATTTTTATGATTAGAAAGTGGAGTTTCATAGAACTTTGCTTGCCACGCAACTACATCATCATTAACTTCAATAGGATTTGTTTCTATTGCTGACTGATTCTTATATCTAAATATTCCATAGTCCTTATTAAATTGCTTACAGAACAGCAAGTAACAAAGCCATTCAAAATTATTCTGAGGGTTATCGCTAAATTTTGCTTTGAATACATCCCAATTTGGTTTTATCATACATACCACCCCTTCTATATTTTCTCTAATAACAAAACCGCCGTTTCAATTGAACCATCAAGTTAAAAATTGCACTCTCAATAGCTAATTTTTTATTATTTGAATGGTATCCAGAACTAACTATACTATCTCCATTTATATCAATGTTCTCTTGGAAAGAAGCAAAAGCTTGTATACCTGTATCAATATGAAAAATTTCAACATAATAATTTTTTCCATTTTTAGTATAATTACTAATTATTTCAGCGGAGTTTACATTTATCATTTTTACCACTCTTCCTTAGGATCGCAGTATTTGTGAATATAAATAGTTTATCAACCATTTTAACTTTCAATTTCTTTTAAACTGTTTGAATACTTAAACAAATTCTACTCAATTCAATAGTATTGATTCTTACTGATAACTCCATATTCCCTATAATCTAACAACATAAATTCTCTACCATTCTTAGGATTTTAACTTACAATTTCTTTCAACCTTGTATGAATGCTTAACCAATCGCGGTTCAAATCAACAGTATTGATCTTTACTGAAAACTCTTTAATTCTATAAGCTAACATCAATTCCTTGCCAGTTTTGGGATAAAGGAGCATGCCCGTTATTTCTTTCCCTTCCGACTTCTTATGATTACTTAAATAAGCAAACAGCTGATACAAATTTCCGCTTATCAATTTCTGCGAGCCAAAATTTTGGGTAAAAGTATGCTGATAATACTTCGTATCCATAATAATCTTCCGGTCATTACTCTCAAGAGAAATATCCGTTTGCATTATAGGAAGGTAACTAGTCTCTTCCCCCTCAGCATCCCAATAAATATTTTCACGATACACCCTATATTCTGGCATTTCCTTTTTGTAAAAGTTACGCACAAATTCTTCAAATAAACGAGCCATAGCCTTTGGATCCCTTTCAAAATCAGCAAATTGGAATTCTACATTGTCCTCGTTTAATAGCAATGATTCATAAAGAAAACGGCAGATGTCTAGTACAAAACGATAGTGCTGGTTACTTCTATGCAATTTAATCTCCTGAAAGATTCTCAGATTTAACTTAATGACTGCAACCTCAGCAAAGTATGGATACAGCTGCTGAATCTCTTCTTTTAAAAGTTTATCTAGCTCCTGGTTTTGCAGTAAGGAGAATAAAGTTGACTTAATAACCTAATTATGAACAATACCATGGTTCATTTCTTCAAACTCACAGTGCATTTTGCCTTTTTTAAAAGAAAACGTATTGATTGAATCCTGAAAGAGGATCCTCCCTTTTAATGTTCCTGTTTCCTTCTGATAGGATTTATATTCCCGGTAAAAGCCCCGCTTGATGAGTGAGCGGAGCTTTACAAGGAGAATTCTTGTTAAAAGGTGCTTAATGTCCTTCTCATCTTCACGGGCTACATCGGCCATGTCTTTCTCCGCAAGATGCCCCCATGCATAACAAAGCATATAGTATAGGTTTTTAATTGGTATTTTAGAGTCTGTCAAGGAGTTCATTGACTTTGTCCTCCTGATCAAACCAGTATTCCCTTAAAAGTGGAGCGATTTCCAGACGAATGATTCGCTCATACCATTTTTGTTCATCATCTACCTGTTCTGTTGTTGGACAGAAATAGCTATGACCGATTTCATAACCTTTACCTAGATTAATCATGTCATTTGTAATTGCCTGATTGATGTCCATAATGCCGGCAATAAGCTTGTCAATAAATCCCTGGCTAATTCCCTTGTTGATTAAATAATCATGAAATTGCTCTGTATGGAAAGCTGGTTCTAAATTGATAAAGGAAAATCTTCTCCTTAATGCATAATCAACCAAAGCTAAAGATCTGTCCGCAGTGTTCATGGTTCCAATGAGGTAAAGGTTTTTAGGAATGTAGAAGGTTTCTTCTCCCTCGCTGTATGCAAGCTTAACCGCGAATTTATTACCTCGTTTGTCTGCCTCGATTAACATCATGAGCTCACCAAAGATTTTGGATAGATTCCCCCTGTTAATTTCATCAATAATCATATAGTAATTGTTATCCTGATCTTCTATCGCTTTCTTACAGAATGAATAGAAAATACCATCTTTAAGAGTAAAATGCCCTTGCGTATTAGGCTTATATCCACGAATGAAGTCTTCATATGAATAGGATTGGTGGAACTGCAGCATTTCCACTTTGCTGTCATCTTTTGTTCCCATATGAAGATAAGCAAGGCGCTTGGCTACAAATGTTTTTCCAACACCTGGTGGGCCTTGTAGGATAATGTTCTTTTTATAATCCAATGTTTCAAGGATATCCTCCACTTTATCTTGTGTCATGAATACCTCACTGAGAAGCTGTTCATGTGTGTAAGGAATCGTTTCCTTTTCACTTTCCTTTACTGATGAGGAATTATCCTCTGAGGTTGGATATACCGTTTTTCCTTCTTTACCAATAGAAGCAAGCAATCTTTCCAAGTACTCATCATATGGTGTGATGTTTGTTAAGGTTTTATTATGAAGTGTTTCTACATCCCACTCTCCTAGTGATATCCACTCAACTTTCCTTAATGATTTGAAAGATTCTCTTGCAGGATCAAATTTGTATTCCGATACAATTTTACCGTAACCTATAAGCTTGTGTGTCCCTCGTTTAATAAGTACATAATCACCTACACTTATTTCGTTGGCAAACTGATAGTTAGCGAGTGCATCATTACTTGGGTTATAGTCAACTTCATAGAGCTCCTTTAAAGCCTCCATTATTTCTCGTTTGCTTCCATAAGCTTTTAAATCACCTAATTCATCCCACCCAATTGCAATATGCTCATTTTCCTTGAAATCCCCCCACATGAAGTTTCCTTCTCCAGCAGCCAAAAGCCAGTACTGAGGAATCGTTTCTTCTTCTGCAATAACAGTTTCTTTCTTGCCAAAATTCTCAAAAAGATAGCTGAAAAATTGATCTATTTCATAGAAAATTGGAAGGCTGGTTTGTTTGCCAACTACCTCCAAGTACTTTTCCACTATTCCATTTTCCTTTAGGCATTCCTGAAATTTGATGAACTTTTCCCCAAATGTATCTCCTCGTGCATATCCAGGAGTTAGTTCGAGTATATTTTCTGCCGCTACTCGGTCTCTCTGGTTATAAAAGCAAAATTCTTCCGGAAAAATATTTCCTATAAGCTCACTGACCACGCTATACCCAAAGCCAAATAGCTTATAATCTTCATGATGGACAAATTGATCCATTCTTCTTTTAAGCGGTTCTGTTCCATGAATTAAATAGTTAAAACTTTTGCGGTAATGTTCAATGGATGCATTAGGATTTCCTAGAGCTCTTTTTTTAGCGAGTGCCATCCTGAAAGAATTGATGTGCTCACCAAGCTCCTGCACATCCTCCCATTCCATTGTGTTTAAATGGTCTTTTTGCTTGAAATGACTGAAAAATTGATAACTTTCTTGTAAGTAATCCGTGTTGTTTTCAAACCAATTTTCAGCATGATCTTTAAAGAAATGAAGATATTTTTCAACAATTGACATATTTAGTTTTTCAGCCAATTTCTCTGGTGATTCCCATAGCTGGTATAGGCGTTCAAATTCTTCATCCGTTAGTCTGTAGTTCGTGTTTTGCGGCATTCTAAAGATCATTAAATTCGTGATTTCAGGAAGTTCTTTTAATTCATGACGTAATAGCATACCAGTATCAGGAGCCAGTCGCTTCTCAAGAATTCTCAGATCAACCTTATCGTTTTCATCATCTTCGTATGGCTCGGATACAATTTCACAAAAGGCAATAACACCTCCCGTGTTTTTATTGCCACCATCCGATCTCCAAATGAACACCTTATCCCCAACTTGTACCTCATCCAAAAATTGCTTTTGCCGTATATTCCAATCGACGATTTCATTATTTTCTATATATGTATCAACATCAAATTGTTTCGGATTGCCTTGAAAAATCCAGTTCCCCATTTGCCAGTACCTCCTCGAAAAATATTAACATAGCTTCTTATGGTAATAGTATACCAGTTAACCCCTTTCAAAAATTAAGAGGGGTAAAAAAGCTACCCCCTTATATAGAAAGGGGGTAGCAGCATTGCGTTTATATCATTTATTGCTTGATGTGTTGTGCCATTATGTGTGTACGGTTCATCCAGCCCTTGGGCTCAAACTGCAATCGTTTTGTTGACCATAACTCTATCTTTTGGGAACTTTCTTCGATTTTAGTTTTTTATCAAATAGTTTTCTTCAGGCAATCCAGCTGATTTTATTTTTACACTAATAACCCAGCCAAAATAGAGTTCCTTCCCTTGTAGTTGCACTGGGCCAACTATTCTGTCCTTCTTTAGAGTTAAATGAAATAGTTTTACAAACTCTTCATAGTCGTCAAACCATTTTCCAGTCTCACTAAATGAAATGAACAAGCGAATGTTTGGCAGTTATATTCGTAGCTTCAATCACTGCAAATGCAGCCCTATGTAATAATTGGTTCCTTTATTTTGAGTACTTGAGATTCCTGTAACCCCAATATTTCGAGTAGGAAATCTAATCTTTTCTTTTCCCTTCACTAGGATTATTACCTAACCAGGCTTCTACAGTTTCCCCAAACGGAACTAAGACCTTTCCTTCCACCATAATCGTTATTAGTTCATTATTTGACTTCGCAAGGACGTAAAGAACATTCTGGGAACTTGCACTTCCTCCAGGTAAAGGCTCTTTATACTCTGGAAATCCAAACAATACTTCTACATTTTGGAATACCGGTAACTCACTCTGTTTGAGTACCCTATCAACGCAAGCTGGCAATTTTGTCGCTCTTTCCCTACAATAAGCCAATTCATAAGCGGAATATCCATTCTTCGACTGCTTTTCAGGGTTTGCAAGGAACTATCTCCATGATTCTGGACCATTTGTTGGTATAAAGTAATTGCCCATTAGCTTATCCCCTATATATATTTTCATTTATCATTGAATAATAGTTTTATAGTTTAAGTAATGCTCCACCGTCTTCAAATATGTCTTCCATTCCTTATATTGTTCTTGGATTTTTCCAACCAAGGTATCGTCAATCAGATTTTCTTCGTTATATATGCCATGGCGACGCATACTTTCTAGCCTTTTAATATATTGCTCTACAGAAATGGGCTGTAACTTCCTTTCTCCTTTTTTAAGTGTATGTTTCTGCATTAAATACTCTTGAAAGTCCAATTCTTTACTCCTCCCCTTTGCTGCAGGCGTTTCATGACGGTGTATATTATTTTGATTTTTCACAAATAGCTCCCGGAACCATTCTTCTCCTTTTGCTGACAGCTGTGTAACGAACTCTTGCCCAATCCCTGTCTTCACTGTACAAAATCCATCTTGTGTGTGTTGCCATGTTTTTTGGTGAACCTGTGTAAGATTCTGATAAAAAAAGATTGGGAGTTTCCAAGTAGCTTTATTAGATTCCTTATTGCTTGAGAGCAATAAGGAATCATTTAGAGTAGTAAAATAACCACAGCCTGGAATTTTCAAATCTTCAAATAACCATTTATCGGGTAAAAAAATATAGTTCTTCTGGTTTCTATTAAAAGCGGCTTCTGAGATGTGAGGATGATGGTCGAGGTTGTATTGTTCAATGATTTCTTTACATTCCTTATAAGTTTCTATTCTCTTCTTTATCTTTAGCCACCCGTATATATAGTGGCCCGATATTTTTCTATGGGATGTTGACTGAAACCCACCAAAGAATAGAAAAACAGACCCTTCATTAACATTGTGTTTCTCTAAATGAGGTGCAGCATTGAATTGGCCAAACCCCTTACCGATTTTGAATTTTTCATTTTCTTCTATCCAAGGGGGTATTCCCAGCATTGGATCGAAATGAGCAAATAATTCATTATCATCAATGGAAGCGAACTCATTTTTTCGTAACTTAACACGGTCTGTCCCCTTTAAACTTTTATACACCTCACTTAAAGTAGACCCATTTAGGCCACTAAGATATTCATTTTTCACGAGTATATTTGGATATCGAATCTGATTTGAATAACTATTGACCTTTTCCGGTATTGGAAACCATATATATTGCCCCGTTTCATGGTTATATGGAGACAAACATCCACCGCTACCGGAATCAAACCCTTTTCTACTAAGGACTAATTTCATAACAATTACCTGCCTTTAATTATTTTTATTGTACAGGTTAAAATCAAAAAGTAACTTTCGGGAAAGCTCTAGGTTAGTTTCATAAAGAAATTCACATTTTTCTTCTTACCAGTCATACGCCTTTCTTCTTGATTCTTTAAGTTAATTATACAAAAAAAATACCGTTGGGTAATTTTTCCCTAAACGGTATTTTAATTTTGATTATGTATTAATCTTGGAGCATGTAAAAATACGGTAATTTAAGGAGATAGTTTCCATAATTAAATAACGAATTTACCCTAATTTGTTATTGTTTATTTTACTTTTTGACCATAGCTTTAACTATTTTAGGACCAAATTTGACTGCACCGCCAACTAAAGCTACAACTCCAACACCAATTGCTCCTCCAATAAATTTTTTATTACTATCGTCCTGTTGCATTGCATTCAAAGCATGTTTGTCCATACGGTCATAAATGGCTGTCCTTTGTTCAAACGTAAGGTCATCTCTCTTTAACTCTTCTTCATAAACTGAGATAACTTTTTTTATAACGTCAAACACATTTTGCCCAGAATTATGAGACAATTCTGTTGCCTTTACAAATAACTCCTTAACATGAGGGGAAAATTGCAAAAGGTTTTTTACATCTTCCAGTGAAACATCAATATCCGCATTTTGTAATAATTCGAATGCTTCTTCTATCAAGGATAATTCCTTCTCTTGGGAACCATATATATTCTGGCTCATTTAAATACCCCCCTACCATAACATTTATATTAACCTTTATTACAATCATCTTGTAATGGATGGAATTAGT
Source organism: Cytobacillus oceanisediminis (assembly GCF_004366035.1). Classification (GTDB taxonomy): domain Bacteria; phylum Bacillota; class Bacilli; order Bacillales; family Cytobacillaceae; genus Cytobacillus; species Cytobacillus oceanisediminis_C. The sequence continues at coordinate 450,420 of NZ_SOEE01000003.1, read as the reverse complement.
AAAGGTTACTAGGCTGCCATTTCATGATATTACCATTTTTGTTCTCTTGCAGAAACCTTTCTATTAATTATTCCTCTTCGTCCGAGACTGCTAATTTCCGAATTAACCCTCCCCATTAACTACTTTTATTTTCAAGTTCTGGGCTAAGGAGCAGGTGCTGTGATCTAAGAAAAGGTGGATTTAATACTGTAAATGCGACACATGCTGCAGTTTCAGAAAAAGAGATACAGACAATTAATACATTTGTGGATTGTAAACTCAGAGACTAAGTCAGAACCTTTATACTTTACCGTATTTTACCATTAATTAAAAACGCCCTATTATTGAAAACAATTTTATTTCACAAAAGGCAATAACACCTCCAGTGTTTTTATTGCCACCATCCGATCTCCAAATGAACACCTTATCCCCAACTTGTACCTCATCCGAAAATTGCTTTTGTCGAATATTCCAATCTACGACTTCATTTATATATATATGTATCAACATCAAATTGTTTCGGATTGCCTTGAAAAATCCAGTGCCCCATTTGCCTTTCCATCCCTAAAAAATCTTAACATACCGTTCATATGGTAACAGTATATCAGTTAGCCTGTTCAAAAATTAAGATGGGTAAAAAAAACAAAAGAACATGGCTGGAATGGAACACTATTTTGGTGGCCGGTGATTGTTGCATCTGCCCTTACAACACCAACAGTATTTGCTAAGTAAACAATAAAAGTAATTTCTTTTAAAAAGAATTAATAATTTCCCGATGAAAAGTTTATAAAAAGAAAAGCTTAGATAGTCATTTAAGAATCATTCCCCCTTTTTGAAAGGGGGGGGATTTTTCAAGTTACCACCCATACATTCCAGTTTGGCGTAATAACCGAAATTGCTTTGTTCCCCGTTTTCATGTAATTCTTGTTCAAGGTCCTCAAGCTCATCAAGAGTTAAGTCTCTTAATCTCATATTTTCACACTTCTCCTGTTCCACTCTTTATAGTATTTTTCAATTCGCTGAAATATCATACCATATTTTAACAGCAAGAGAACTCCTATCACAACAAACTTTACGAAAACAGCCTTATAAACGTGGTACATATTCATGGCAATACCAAAATCAGAGAAATAGCTGCCAAATCCCATCCCATGATAAAATACAAAATATATATTTTCTAGTAAAGGAATGATTGTCTATTAATCTGACAGAAAAGGTGAGAAGCCTGCCCTTAGCCCCAGGCGTATATCTCATGAAGGATTCACAAGGTCAAGTTCTGTATGTGGGGAAGGCGAAAAATCTTAAGAATCGGGTTCAGTCTTATTTCCGTAACTCTACCAACCATTCACCAAAGATTAAAAAGCTGGTCAAACACTTAAGGGATTTTGACTATATCCTGACAGATACTGAATTCGAGGCTTTTATGCTTGAATGCCAATTAATTCAAAACATTAAGCCGCTATATAATCGAATGATGAAGAGTCCGCAGTCATTCATTTATATCTCGATCAGCCTTACCGGCAAGCACCGTAAGATTGATATTGCCTATAATCACATTGAAAATGACGGCAAGGTTTATTTTGGCCCTTTTACAAGCAGCAATGTGGAAAGAGCTCTCCGAGGCTTAAAGGAATGCTTTAAGCTGAAATGCAGCAACCCCATTGGAAAGAACTCTGCTTGTCTGAATTATTCCTTAGGCTCATGCCTTGGCCGGTGTCTTGGTGTGCCTGCGGAACAACAGTACAATGACATCCTTGACAGGTTTATCGGTTTTCTGAAAGGCACTGACATGAGTATTCTTGAGGAAATGAATCAAATGATGTTGAACGCCTCTGAAGCATTTGATTTTGAATCGGCATCCGCCTATCGGGATCATATACAGGCAGTAAGCTCCCTGTTAAAGAAAGAAAAAGTGATCGAATTCACCGAAGAAAATCATAATATCGCCGCTATCGAAAGACTAACAGATTTAACGATTAAACTTTTCCTTATTAAAAGGACGGAAATTCTGTTCAGCCACAGCTATGCAGCAGCAGGCAACATTGAGGAAAAAGTAAAAATGAACATTTTAGCTTATTTTAATAAAGATGAAGCAAATGCAGCCCGAGACGTTAGCAGACATGAAATCGATGCAGCGCATATTATTTACCGTTATTTACACAGCGGCAGCTGCTCTTATCTCATCATTCCAGAAAACTGGCTGGACCATGAGAATCATTCCACCCTGGATCTGGCACTAAAGAATTTACTAAATAACCCTCAACACTTCCAGCCCCTTATTTAAAATGAATAAGGGGCTGGTTTTATTGCACTTCTATTCATGTAAGATAGAGCTGTAACAGGCATTCCGTGCAAAGGAGCCTAATCAGCAGCTAAAAAAACCGCTGATTAGGCTCCTCATTCGTACATTTCAGTTCACATACTCATTAGCAAAAGCCTCATCCACCCTAAACAAAACAGTAAAAGGAACTGACTCATTAAAATAATAAGCAGTCTCCCCCCTGTACTGAGTAACATCAATTATCTCTGGTATATCTATTGATCTTAAAGTTACTCTGAGTCGTTCAATAGATTTGATAAACGTGTTCTTCTTTACCTCTCCATCACTGCCAGTCCTTCCATAAAAATAACGCATGGTGATTCTCGTGCAGGGATTTTCCTTGCTGGAGGACAGCAGGAAGTGTCTGATCATATTGGCCTGGGTTGGGGTGATAATGACTTCCTCCCCATTAAATAAGAGAATATTTTCGCGGTCATTAAAGTACAGGACCAGTTCATTAGGTTCACTGTTTTCATAGAGGTCTTCACATGCTTCTTTTGAACATGTTTCGGTTTTATTTTTTGTGATTTTGTAGAATGCATGGTTCTGTAAGTATTTTTCATTCGATGACAATGTTTCAAATAATGGCGACAGCTCTGGATTTGGCAGCTGTTCCTCCTGGAAATATGGGAGATTTTCCATCGTTTCATAGGTTTGGCTGGCAACATATAAAGCACTATTGGCCAGATACATATGTGCATGGAATTCCTGCTGCTGATTAAGGGCGTATCTTGGATCATTCAGCAGCTGCCTGTTCAGGGCTTGCTGAAAATAGCGGACGGCTGAGCCATACTTGCCATGTTTATAAGCCAGAAAACCAAGACGATAATAGGCAATGGGAAGTTTTTGCTCTAAACCGATGGCCTTGATCAGTGACTCTACAGCATCACCGTCATCCTTGAAGTGATTCATTTTTATATATGCTCCGAATTTGATAAGATGGGAAACAAGCAGTTTCTTCGTGTACTGAAGGGCATCATCATATTCCGGACCGCTGTTTCTGGCTAAGCTTCTTAGTTTTTTATACATAGTTTCATAAACGATCATAAGCTGCATGTAAAAGCCATAATCGCTTTTTTCTCCGTTTTCGTGAAGATCCTGTTCAAGCAGCTCCAGCTCGTCCAGGGTTAAGTCTTTTATCTTTAAAGTCCTCATCCCTACACCTCATTTCTATTAAAAGGTGCCAGCATTGACACCGCATCTATCATGTATCAGGAACACTTTCAACTATATAGAAATCACTCCTCCGTTTCGCGCGAATATTGTCGAATGAAATATGAATTTTTTGTTGCGAATCTCATACATTATAGGTGGCTTAAATCTTTTAATTTCTCCCATATTTACTTGAGTTTGAAAAACACGAACAAATGTTTTATCATTTATCTATAATATCCAACGAACGGAGGAAACGATTGATGTATGTAACCATTTCAGACTTTATTAATGAATGGAAAAGAGAGGCAGTGCTTACGCAAAAGGTGTTAGACGAATTAACAGATGACTCTTTAAAGCAGCAGGTTTACCCGGAAGGACGCACATTAGGGAGAATTGCCTGGCATTTAACAGCAAGTATTCCAGATTATTTAGCTCATTTCGGGTTAAAAATAGAAAAAGCTGTAAATGAAGAAAATGTCCCCGCTTCTGCAAAAGAAATTGCGGATACATTTAAAAAGCTGAGTGAGGAAGCAGCTCTGGCGATTGAGCAGCAGTGGACAGATGACTCATTGAGCCAAACACAAAATGCATTTGGAAGAGAAGAAACCAATGCTCAAATTTTGATGGGATTAATCAAACACATTGTGCATCATCGGGGGCAATTGACTATTCTCATCCGCCAGGCAGGATTAAAGCCATTTGGGGTGTATGGTCCGCCAAAAGAAGACTGGGTTAATTTAGGTGTAACTAATCCGCCGCTATAAAGGGAAAGAGAAAAACGCTCGGAAATTGCCGGGCGTTTTTCTTAGTTGCTAGATAAAAGGCTATCATAAGCAGCCCTCTCTATTTCCCTTTTCTTCTCCTTCCTCCCCTTTTTTCAAATGACCTTATTAATAAATTCTGTTAAACCAGAAGAAAATCCAAGCAGCGCCACTATATATAAGAACTCGAGGGTAATTGTCCATCTTTCAAAATGGTATAAGTCTTTTAGGGCAGCTGCCACGAATAGGAACAAAAAAAAGAGCCTAGCCTCCACAGTACGCTAATACTTCAACGAACCGAAGGACAGGCCCACATGTTTATAAAAAGATTAAACTTAAAGCTATCTCCTTTAAATGCGGTTGGTCTGCCCATAAAATGAAGTAATTGTAGGTTTGTCCTTGGATTGTAATGGGAGTTGGGTACCTTACGATTAAAGCGGATTGATTCAGCATTTCTGCTGGCTGGTCCGCAGAGGGAAAAATGTAGCAGGCTTCCTGGTTTTGAATTCTAGTCTTCAAGATGCTTGGCATGGATCCATAGGGCATTAATGGATGGAACGCTTCTCCATGGCACACCTCATCTAAGTTTTCACCTGCTGAAATCGCTGATATTTGAAAAAAGCCGTCAGCACCTTCGTATCTTTCCTCGTTCACTTTTCGCCAGTTTGACGGATATTGGAAAGTAACCTTGTAGGTCGTGTTCGTATAGGTCTGTTGGGTACCATCCAATATGGCAGTTGGAGACCATTGAAGTGACTGAATGTTAACTCCTGCAATTAGCCGTATCGGGACGGGGTGACGGAGGTCGATAGCCCACATTTCACTTGCAAATTCCTGTTCCTTGCATCCACTAAGATAGGCTATTTTTGTTCCGTCTGTTGACCATGTGACAGGCGTTGCAAAACAATTAGAAATAGCCCAAATCCGATCCTCTTCTCCTCGCCTCCCCACTGTTCGAACTTGTGAAAAATACCCCCGATCTTCAAAGGCGGTAGCGCTATAGGCAATTTTCAAAGAATCAGGTGACCATGTCGGATAATAATTTTTTGCAAGGGGCCCGCCTTTTACTTCAGCCACATTGCCTGTTGAAAGCTCGATGGTGTGAATGATGGAGATGCTGACACCTGGTGTTGTATAAAGAACAAAGCTTCCGTTGGGTGATAGCTGGGCATTATTAAGCCGCCCTCCTGTGTTACGTGTAATTTGCTGTTTCCCAGTTCCGTCGGTTTGAATTCGGTAAAGCTGACTAATTCCTGATGCATCCGGTGCCTGGAATAACAGTTCCCTGCCATTCGGAAACCATTGAACATCTGTTGAGTCAGGTTGTTGAATGCTTTGCGCTTGATGAGACAGAACGTTGTACATGATAATGCGACCTTGATTCGTATAAGCAATTTGGCTGCTGTCAGGTGACCAATCCAATTTGAATTCAGCACCTTCTTCCATCTGGTCAATTTGAGCGATCGCACCAGATGCAACATCCACAACATATATAATTCTGTTCTTTCCAATAAACGCAATTCTCCTGCTATTGGGTGACCATTCTGGACTTGAAAAAGAGTCACCCAATCCACTGGTGAGCTGCACGTTCTCTCCTGTCCGGGGATTATATAACCAAATATCATATTGCCCTCCTCGATCAGCAGTATAGGCAATAAGGCCTTGGCCACCAGGAGGGGCGTATGGAATCCTTAATTTCATTCCGGGAAATAGCTGTGAGGATGAAAGCTGGTTTACAAACCGAATAAGCTCAGTATTTGCCTCCCCATTCGTAATGACATTAAAACGAATGGCAAGCTGATAAAGTGTATCCCCTGGCTGGACGATATAATATGGAACACCTGGCGGAACTTTTAATAATTGACCGGCCTGAATGACATAGGGTGGCTGAAGTTGATTCGCCTCTATGATAACTGAAGGCGGAACTTTGTATAATTGTGAAATTCGATACACTGAATCTCCTTGCCTAACACGCACAGCATCAACCCCAGGTGGAACGGACAGCTGCTGACCTATATAAATCGTGTAAGGGGGCTTCAAATTATTTGCCGCAATAAGGGAATCGGCCGGAATTTCCCATCTCCTGGAAATCCCATACAGCGTATCACCTGAACGTACTGTATAAAAAATTTGCATGATCTTCACTTCCCAAAGAATAAATTTCCATTGAGGAATTAAATGCGCACACAATATCTGCCCATATACTATTCATTAGGAAGTGCGAGGTTCTGTGCAAATGAGGAAGAATTAGATAAAAAAGAAATTTAATTCCTATATAGATAGCTCTATTACAGATCTGTATAGCATGATTCGATTCAAAAAAAGCCTGAAGGAATCATTATTAGCGAAAAAAAATTGTGGTAAAAATATAAAAACCTTCAATTGGGAAGGTCTTTTACTAAGCAGCCCTCTCCACTTCGTCATCACAAGCTCTGAAAGATAATGTCTAAAGATTTCGATGATCCCCGCACCTCCAAGGACACCATCCGGGGTTTCGAACCATAGATCCTCGTCATTAAGAGGACATCCACTGTGACTTCATTTGAGAAAACAATATGCATTCCATATTTCGATGAAAATCGAATTATTTAGCTCTTATAATAGAAATGAAGCAATAAGAAACTTAAATCCAAATCAGGAAAAGGAGCCTAATATTATGAGTAGCAAAGAACAATCATTAAAGGCAAAAACCTTTCACCACTTACATCAGCAAGCGTCAACCTTTGTTCTGCCAAACGCATGGGATGTAATCAGTGCAAAAATGTTTGAAGAATGCGGCTTTAAAGCGATTGGAACAACAAGTGCTGGCATTGCTGCTTCTTTGGGGTATTTGGATGGACAGAGTATACCTCTTAACAAAATGGTTGAAACGATTGAAAATATCGCCAAATCGGTAAGTGTTCCTGTGAGCGCAGACATTGAGGCAGGTTATGGTCATACGGTTGAAGAGGTTTTAGAGACCGTAAAAGCAGTAGCTGCTGCTGGAGCTATCGGGATAAATCTGGAGGACGGTACAGGTGATCCTAACCGGCCTATAGTTGATATGTCATCTCATGTGGAAAAAATAGCAGCTATTAAAGAACTATCGGAATCCAGAAATATGCCGTTATTTATCAATGCACGGACAGATTTATATTGGTTAAATGCTGGGGATTCTTCAACGCGTTTACAAGAAGCTGTACAGCGGGCAAAAGCCTATCAAAATGCAGGGGCAGATTGCATTTTCATTCCTGGTTTAACTGATAGGAAGATTATTAAAAGGATTAGAGAGGAAATTTCTTGTCCGATCAACTTATTGGTTGACTCAGAGATGCCTTCTTTATCGGAGTTATCTGAGATCGGAATTGAAAGGCTTAGCTGTGGTTCCAGCCCATTCAGAGCGACATTAACCTATTTACGGTCTATCAGTGAAGAAATTGTAAACCGCCAGACCTTTCATCAAATGACAAATGGGGATGTTCTTTCTTATAGAAGATTAACTGAATTCATTCAATAAGAACTTCTAATACCCAACAACAAAATGATGAATTTTGAGAAGCCGATTTTTCTATAATCAACAAATCGGCTTTTTGTTCTCCTTCCCATTTTGATGATTTTCAGGGAATGTTTTAGATTGTTTGACTCTAAATATTAACTATCAATTGACCTGTTCGTTACCGGCGGCTCATTAAACCAGTCTTTCCTTACCAATAGCTTAAACCCTTGCTCTGAATAGCTTTCCACCTGTTCAATTAATTCCTTTAGTGTTTTCACGTGACTTTTTTTATAACTGGAAATCACAGCAGTTTGCAGATTGCCGATTCCGATAGGATTTAAGAACATGGTTAAGTTAGCCATTAGCTTATCTGAAAATGGGGAATTATTCACCTTATGAACATGAGACTCTAATCCGGTGGTTGTCGGGACTCCGTTTTCTCTATATATTTCGGATAAAACATCCACTTGATGATAGGACAATTTGATCCCATCCTGCAAAAAACTCTTTGTATCTTCATCCTTTGCCACATCCGAAAAAGCAGTACATAGAGCTAAACCAACATTATTACATTGAAATGAACCAAACATACTGGCTAATTCAACAGCATTAAGCGGCCTCTGCTGGGTTGATGCCACTTTAAATAATTTGTTTTCTCTGTCTTCAGCATCCTTGTATGAAAAAGACCTGTTTTGCAGTAAACCTTTGTGCTCCAGCAAATTTAAAATAGTAATGTCAATTTGAATTAACTTATTGAGTATTTCTTTAAAAAAATTCTTAACCTTTGGGACAGTTAAGTCTGTATATTGAAAAGAAAGTACACCCAGTCCATTACTTGTTATATGCTTTAGAATTTCTATCATTAATTGATCAGAAAATAACTTTTCTGTAGGGCTATGTAAATCATTTTCACTAAAAAACGGTGTAATATTTAATCCATTATCAGCTAAGAACTGCCAAGCCTCTTGTTCCTGAAATGTTGAAAGTGTTTTAATCTCCGTTAATACATCTTTCAAATCAGTATCTTCAGCAGTCTCAATCAGATTTCCCAAAAAAATATTGACCATATTTGAACTTGAATGTAAGTACCAAAGAAAGCCTAATTCGTTTAAATTCATTTAAAAGGCCCCTCCACAATTTATTTTCTTTTCTTAGTTTGTAATTGAAAATGCTAATTATTCATTAAATTGCATTAGGTTTAAATATCTGCCAGCGACAATCCTCTAAGGGCTTAACAATAAAATGCTGCATTGTTTAGAATGGTTCGATGTTTTTTTTCATTATTATCTTCATTAACAAGAATCCCACACTGACACCTGGTATTACACACAATATGGGAAGCCAAATAGGCCCTAATAATACCCCAAAAACCTTAAAGGTAGAGGAATATATACATCCCACCGTAACAAAGTAAGCTGAAGACACAAACGGAAGAAAAGAATAACTGTTTTTCCCTCCTCCGGCATCTTTAAAGGAATCCCACATCGCAAAGAAATACAAACACGGGTAAAACATCAGCCACAAATAATTGGTTTCTGCTATTGCCTTTTCAATATCTCCATGAAAACTTGAAATAATGACCCCGTTAAAATTCGCTTGTACATTGATAAGGAACTCTAGAAATACAATAACCATTCCCTTTATCAGTTTTCCATTTAAAAATTGCCCAAAACCAGGAAGTGCAATACTCCATAATAGCCTTTCTATAGATGTCCCCATTCTATTCTGACCCCTTACCATTTCAATGTGATCACATTCTCTTTATATAATCCCTTTTAAATAGCAGCAATATATTTACCGTATTATCCTTTTCTGCAGCTCTTGAAGTTAACAATTCACTATTACTCATCAGTACACTTTTTATTATGTAAGCACTCTTCACAAACTAAACTCCCTTTTAATAGGAGAAAAAAAGCCGCCGAACCGGCAGCTGGATTTTAAAGCATATATGATTAGATTTAGAAGATCTCATTAATTGTTGATAATGCATTAATAATTATATGTCCGGATAAGTGCGTTTAAATTTTACGGAATAAAGCAGGACATATACAACAATAAATGCAGCAAACAGGTTTAGTATAATCAGCGAAAAGTTCAAATTGAAAAATTGGGTAAGCATTCCGACTCCAATAACGGGAACAATAAATCCAGAATACGCACACAAGTAAAAGGCCGATATGACTCGTGGCCGTTCTTTTGGTTCCGGTAACTGTCCGGCAAGTCGTAAGGCAATTTGAAAAGTCCACCCGCCTCCGATAGATTGGATGAAAATGCCTGTCCAGAGCAGCGGCAAACTTGATGTTAATCCAGATGAAACAATAACCCATGACCCCATAGCAAGAAGCAGGATGCCCAATCTAATACGCGTAACGGGATGACTCGGCCAGGGGATAAACTGAGCCATTGCTGCTCCACTGAGAAGCACGAAAATAATTAATCCGGAGACAGCAAGGTTGGACGTATGAATGACATTCTTGACGAAATTAGGAATAAGAGAAAACGCGATTCCTTGGATGGTGAAAACTGTGAAGATCGGCAATCCGGCCATTGAGAAGAAAGCAGAACGAATATTGCCTGGCACACCAAGCGATATCTTAGCTTTTACGCGTTTTTGTTCGCTGGAAGCAGCATCTTTAGGAATAGATTCCAGCACGATTAGTGAGATGATAAGCAGGACGAGCAGAATCCAAAATGGCAAGTAGAGTGGCAGGTAATGTATATATTGCACGATCATACCCGCAATAGCTGGTCCCAGCCCGAAACCAATGAGAATCGTAACACCTGATAATTTGAGAGCTGCACCTATTTGGCTCGGAGATGTTTGCTTCATTAGCAAAGCAGCAGCTGTACCAGTAAAAGCTCCGTATGCGATTCCTTCCAATGATCTGGCGACATAAAGCATCCAAGGATTTTTGCCTGCCAGAAAGAACAAGGTAGAGGCAATGGATATCCATATACTGATGCGAACCACCTTCTTTAATCCCCACGTGCTGCCTTTTTCTCCAGTAACCAACAAAGTCGGCAATAGAAATGCAGCATAAATAGCAAACAGGATCGTGATTTGCAGACTGTTCAGTTGATAAGTCTCACTATATAGAGGGAATAATGGAGTAATAAAGGTAGCCCCACACGACATCAATAGAGAAACCAATAGCATTCTTTTCACTGTGGTAATCCCCACTTTCTTTTATAAATTCTTCAATAATAATAAAAGTTACTTACTAGAAGGTAAGTTTTTTCCTTTAAAAAAACCGTTTCTACGGTTTTTTTAAGAAACGATTTAACTGATTTAGTACATCGGCTAATACATCATCACCTAGAACACGCCTGTATAATAAAGCTCCTTTAACACTTGATAATATTGTTATCGCTACTTGATGGGCATCATCAGAGCTATTTAAGATATTTTCAGCTTGTGCCTCGGCAACTAATTCTTTCATTACTCGGAGCTCCAGTCTGCTGACTTCCCCAATCTTCTCTTGTACGATGGATGGCAAAGATTCATAATCCGTCTGCAGCGAAGAAATAGGACAAATTTCAGTACACTCGAATCTTTGAGCCTGCTGCTGGATGAACTGCTTTAGCTTCTCTTCAGCAGAAGCCGGCGAATTTTTAATTGACATTAATGATTCCTGCAGTCTCAATAACATACGATCTGTAACTGCGACTCCTAAATCCTCCTTCTTTTCAAAGTGATAGTGAATGCTTGCTTTGGTCACCCCAAGCTGTTTAGAAATGTCATCATAGCTGAAGGCTACATACCCTTTTTGCTGGATCAATTTAATGGCTAAGTCTACAATTTGTTTTTTTCTGTTTTCCATGCCCCAATAGTAACTTACTAATAGGTAAGTGTCAAGATTAGAGATCCAGAGTCAAAAGTCAAATAAATACTCTCTTTCTTGTTGTTTTACTTCAGAGCTTTGGCATTTAATACTTATGATTAACATATTCGGAAAATCAGTTAAAGATCCTTTAAGTGCTTGTTCAACAATAGCACCCTATTATTGATGACAAGTAAATAATTAATAATTATCTGTGTCATATTAAAATGTAAAGTTCCCTATATGAGGTGATATTATGGAATATGCATTTCAAATATTAAAAGTTTTAGGACGAATTGTCACCATTTTGCCGCTAGCATTATTTGCAACACTTTATATGGGAAAACGATCCATAGGTGAATTGCCGGTATTTGATTTTTTAGTCATTTTAACTTTAGGTGCTGTAGTTGGTGCTGATATAGCAGACCCAAAGATAAATCATTTATTTACAGCGATTGCTATTATTGCAATAGCTTTACTACAAAAATTAATTGCAACCTGGAAAATCAAAAATCGTAAGATAGGCCGTTTGTTAACATTTGAACCTACAATGGTCATTTATCAAGGACAATTTTTAGTGAACAAAATGAAAAAAATACAGTATTCGATTGATACCATTTTACAGATGTTAAGAGAACATCAAATTTTTAATGTCCAGGATGTTGAATTAGCCATAATTGAAGCAAATGGAAATTTATCTGTTAAATTGTATCCTGAAAAGGAAGTTGCACGAGTTGAACATATTCTTCCTCAACCGAATGTTCTTAATAAGGGAATTGATGTACCAGTTGTTATTGATGGAGAGGTTTATGAAAAAGTCCTATACTCAAGGAATTTAAATGAATCATGGCTTTATGAGGAGTTGGAAAGAAAAAATATTTTCGATGTAAAGGATGTCTTTTATGCAGCTGTTAACGATATGAATGAACTATATGTAAGTATTAAAACCACAAATAATCTTCAAAACCTTCCGCCTATTCACCATTAGAAATGGAAGGTTTTAAAGTTTTATATCTCTAATTATAAAACCCTAACTATAAGAAGGGTTTTATTCAGCATCTTATTCATGAAGAAAGTGCATCTCTTATTCAAGAAAGGCGCCCTTTCATTGAATTACTAAAATGGCCTTGAATTACCAATACTATCTTCCAGCCAGAATAAAAATGTTAAAGTGCATACATTTTTTGATAGGAATAATACTAAGTAGTAACAAATGTTAGGGAGTACAGTTGTTTATGATAAAGGAAAAAAAGAATCAGAATCCTGCAGAAATAGTGAAAAGAGCTAAAAAGTCATCTGATTTTAAAGAGATTAAAAAAAATGTTTCAGGGGTCAAGATATTCATTTCATGCTTCACTTCACTAATCGATCACAAGACGATGGAACAAGTATTTCTTCCCTATATTAATGAATGCGAAAAAAAGACTGATCAGGCTTTTGATATTAATCAATTTAAAAACAGCATTCCTCTTGAAGAAGTAATGACAACTCAGGATGCAAAAGAAATCGAAGAGAAGCTGCATAAAGGATTTGTACTAATTACATTTGAAAATACGTCTGAAGATTGGCTTTTAGTAAACGTCAGCAATTTATCTAAAGGGATTAGAGAAACGAATGAAACAGAGAATGAATATAGTGTTACAGGGCCAAAGCTAGGGTTTGTTGAGAGTCTTGATACTAATATTCTTTTACTTCGCAGTAAGTTGAAATCTCCTTTAGTAACGACTGAAGAGCTTACTCTGGGGACACTGTCGAAAACAAGAGTTGCCATTGTTTATTTAGATGGTATTACAAATGAAAAACACATAGAAACAGTAAAAAAAAGACTGGCTAAAATAGATTTTGATATTATTTGGGATACCTCTGCTTTAGACGAAATCATTAGAGATAATTCTCATACCCCTTTTCCACTTTACTTATCTACAGAGAGACTGGATAGAATTTGTTATACGCTCTCTCTGGGACAAGTAGTTATATTCAGTGATGGTTCACCATCGGCAATATCCGGGCCTTCTACCCTGCTCGATTTTTTCATTTCACCTGAAGATTATTATTATAACTGGATTGTTGGGTCCTTCTTTCGATTAATACGAATATTTGCGATCATTTTCTCAATCTTTTCTTCCTCACTTTATGTTGCGGTTGTGACGTTTCATTATGAGGTTGTACCTGCTGATTTACTGGGACCGCTAATAGAGTCCAGAGCAAACGTTCCATTTCCGCCGGTAATGGAAGTTCTTTTTTTGGAAATGACCATTGAATTATTAAGAGAAGCAGGAGCCCGATTGCCTACAAAAGTGGGACAAACATTGGGAATTGTTGGCGGTATTGTCATTGGTCAGGCAGCTGTTATGGCAGCACTGACAAGTAATATATTATTAATTGTCGTGGCTTTATCTGCCCTGGCTTCATTCACTACACCTACTATGTCTATGTCCAATACAATTCGGCTATTAAGATTTCCCTTTATCATTATGTCATCATTGCTAGGTGGATTAGGTATTATGTTAGGGTTTGCAGTCATATTATGTCATTTGTTTAAACTAAAATCGTTTGAAACTCCTTACATGGTTCCTTTGTATCCGTTCCGGCGCAATAATTTTAAAGATAGTTTTATTAGATCACCTTACAGTGTAATTAATAAAAGGCCAGATTATTTGAGAGCTAAAGATACAATAAAATATTCATCAAAAGAGAAGAACAAAAAAAAGGAGGATATTAATGATGAATAACACATTTGTCAAAATGGGTTGTGTTATTTTATCTCTTATCCTGGCTGGATGTGTGCCTCACAATACTATTGATGAAGTCTCTTTGATGCATAATATAGGATTTGACAAAGAAGAAGAGATGTTAAAAGCAAGTGTTGTTTATCCAAATTATGCCGAGAGTGATAATCCTGCTTTGATCACAGCGGCTGCTGAAAATCCATCCAGCCTGCAGGAAGAACTTAGCCATAAATCTCAATTTCCCTTTGAAATCGGTCAGGTGAGGCTTTTGATATTTGGAGATAAACTAAGCAGAGAGGGTTTGGCACCCATATTAGACACCATCTGCAAGGATCCAAAAATCGGCATAATAAGGATTGTCATTACAGATGGATCTCCAGATCTACTACTTAGAAAAACCCTGAAGGAGAGTCCTCTATTCCTAATGAATCTGATTGAAAAAAGTATAGAAAATGAGGGAATTCCTGAAACTGACCTGCATTTAATGTATGACCAGTTTTTTGGAAGCGGTATTGATATGTCCTTTCCCAATCTCACTGTGGATTCTAAAGAAAATGTTAAAGTCGACGGAATGGGGATTTTTAAAGATGATAAATTGGCACTTAGGATTTCGGAAAAAGAAACCTTCTTATTAAAATTAATGACGGACGCAAATAAAAGAGGAGTATACAGCTTTAATCTCAACATGAATGGAAACAAAGCTAATATTGGGGTAAGAATTATCAGTGGAAAACATAAGGTCAAATTCATCAAGGACAATCTAAAGGAAAAAGTAAAAGTGAGCCTGAATTTGAATGTAGAACTTGATGCTTTGCCTGAGTGGATTAATCTGGAAAAAGAAAAGGATCTTAAACTGTTAAAAAACGCCTTACAGAAATCCATTTCAACCGAGGCTGAAATCCTTCTTAAGAAGTTTCAAGCAAATGGTGTTGATCCTATTGGTATAGGAAGAAGGTATAAAGCAAATCACGAAAATTATTCTGAACTGAGTTTTTACGATCGGATATATCCTGGTATGACATATGATGCAGATACCAAAATTACAATTAGGCAAACTGGGGTGGGAAAATAGGTGAGCGTAAAAGTAGAAAAACAATTTCAGGTTTCGGCTTTTTTCACATTCTTTCTCATTCACTCTTCACAAACCGGAATTGGGATCCTGAATTTTCAAAGCCAGGTGATTAAAGATGCTGAACAGGATGCCTGGATTTCTTTAATTATTACTTGGGTTATAACCCATATCATACTCTATATAATCTTTAAGCTGTTAGACGGGGAAACCAATGATTTAGTAGCTGTTCATCAGTATTGCTTTGGAAAAACGGCTGGGAGTATCATGTCTGTCCTGGCATTGGTTTATTTCTGGCTGGCTTCCTTGACGGTCCTTCGTGCTTATATTGAGGTCATCCAAATATGGGTGTATCCTACCATAAAAACATGGCAGCTATGCTTCATTTTCGGACTCACATTTTATTATATTATTTCAAGCGGCTTTCGCAGTCTAACCGGCTTTAGTTTCTGGGGAGTTATTTTGCCTGCTTTTCTGTTCTTTTTAATCTATTTCCCATTGAAGCATATGAATTATATTAATCTGCTCCCAGCCTTCAGTCATTCCCTCACTGAGCTATTTTTATCTTCTAAAGCCTATGCCCTGCTTTTTCTTGGTTTCGAGTGGATCCTGATGTATTATCCCTTCATTAGGAGTTCGAATAACAAAGATATTTCTAAATGGGCCCATCTCGGAAATATGTATACTTTCATCATTTACCTAGTTATAACTTTGGTATCATTCTTATACTTTAATCAGGATGTATTGAAGCATTTACCGTGGCCCACTCTGATGATGGTTAAGGTCGTTATGTTCTCTTTTCTGGAAAGATTTGAGTATATATTCGTCTTTATTTGGCTGTTAGTGATCATATCCCCTATATGTATTTCTTTGTGGGTATGTACAAGAATCGCAAAAAGAACTTTCTCAATTCCTCCTAAAGCGACTTTACTGTTCTTACTTATTGCGGAGATGATTGCTTCGGTAAACTTTAGAGAATTTAGAAGTACTGATTATCTTATCCATTTTACCGCTAATGCAGGGATCGGTTTTGTATATGTGTACCTGCCTCTCCTTCTTATTATAAAATGGATTAAGAACCATTTTATGAAGAATAGGTTAAACAAAGGTTTTTGAAAGGTCAATCTTGAACAATAAAGAGTGCCTACCTGGTTAAAGATAGGCACTCTTGGGGGAATTCCGGAAACTGATTAACCAACAACGTTTGATATAACTTCGATATTACCTTGAGTAGCTCTGGCGTAAGGGCAAACCTTATGAGCTTCCGCAACGACTTCTTCTGCCACGGTAGTTTCTACGCCTTTTACAGTGATGTCCATCGTAATGGCCAGCACATAGCCGTCGTTCGCATCCTTGCCGAGTGTAACATGAGAATCAATTGTTATACCTTCTGTTTTAATTTTCTTTTTTCTAAGAACAGTACCCATCGCACCTTGGAAACATGCCGCAAACCCTGCAGCAAACAGCTGCTCCGGATTGGTTCCAGCTCCGTCCCCGCCTAATTCCTTTGGATATCTCAAGTCTACATTCAGATTGTTATCGTCAGATACCGCTTTGCCATCTCTTCCGCCTTGAACATTTACAGTAGCCGTGTACAACTTCTTTTCTATTTTCATCATTTTTAAAACTCCCCTTTTATAATGGATTTATATTTTTTATATTGCTTCGATAATTCCACGAGCAGCTTTTGTATGAAGGGAAACTTTATATGCTCGGCAATGACTTTTCCTGCAAATTTACTTACTAGAAGGTAAGATAACTTTAAAAAGCGATCTTAGGATCTAAAGATACCCAAGGTTTAAAATTGGACAAAATTAATGGCTACCTGTTAGAGATATTATTTTTCAGTTGCAACATTCCCCATTGCAATAGAAATTCTATTCCAGCTGTTGATTTGATTGATGATTAGGACAAGGTCAATATATTGTTTCTCATCGTAATGTTCGCGTACTCGCTTATAAAGATCTTCTGGCACACGTTTTGCCGGGATTAATGTTATGTGTTCTGTTAACTCAAGAGCTGCTTTTTCTGCTTCGGTGTAAAATGTGCACTCTCTCCATGCACTTATGCAATATATACGCTGTTCCGTTTCTCCCATTTTTCTCGCATCAGCTGTGTGCATGTTAATGCAAAAGGCACAGCCGTTTATTTGAGAAGCCCGAATTTTTATAAGTTCACGAAGTTTACGGTCCAAACCTGTCGTTTTCGTATATTTCTCCATTTCCATCATTATTTTCATTGCCTCTGGTGCTAAATTGTAATAATCAATTCGTTGTTCCAATATCAATTCCTCCTTATAAGCTGATTCAACAAATAATTGAACCGCATTTTGAAATTTCAATTATGGATAGTATCAATCAGCGATTGATATTATCTATAATAAATTGTACACTTAATTATGTCAAACCTCTTTAAATGTTAATTGATTCCAATTGACCCTATTTGACAAAAAAATAAAAAATTCTTAAGATAAATTAATCTAAATTTATGAAGAGGTGTTAGTAATGCAGTATAGTATTGGGGTTGAATATGCACTTCACTGCCTCGTATATTTAATTGATAATACAGAGGATTCTTCCATTGGAATCAAGGACCTCTCCACTTTCCAGGGGATTTCCGAAACATATCTTTCAAAGATTTTCAGTAAATTATCAAAGAACGGTATTGTTAGTTCAGTTCCTGGAGTTAAGGGTGGGTATAAACTCGCAAAATCTCCAGAAGAAATTTCTTTTTGGGATGTAATTGAAGCAGTTGAAGGTCCCAAGCCGATTTTTCAATGCAAAAACATTAAAGATAATGGGTATTTGTATAGAGAAAATATCTGCTCTTCAGGCACCTCCTCCTGTACCATTAATTTAGTTATGCTCTCAGCGGAAGAAAAAATGCGTGATTTCCTGCGCAGCAAAAAACTTTCATGGTTGAATGAAGAGCTGGATCGTGTCTTGCCAAATCAAATACGTGAAGATACCCGGAAATATTTCTCCAAGAGCAATCTATAGTGCCAACCTCTCCTGAAATACCTTGATTAAGAGGCATTTGGAGAGGTTTTTTCTTTCTTCGAGAAAGAGTATCTTTCTATGGTCTATTGATAGCTATCACCATTTCCATAGCCAGCTCCACATTGGATTTATCAGCTCTCACACCAGCTAAAGATTGTTTTTTCACAACATTACAGATCTTGGTTTTGATTTAAACCCCCGTTCAATATGGCAAAAAATTATAAGTGTTTTTGTAATTAATAAAAACCTTACCCATGATGGCAAGGTTTCTGGAATCTTCTTATCTCACACTAAGCAGCCTTCCCCACTTCCCTTTTCTTCTTCTCCTTCCTCCCCTTTTTTGAAGTGAATTTTTTAATAAACCCTGCCAAACCTGAAGGGAATCCAAGCAGCACCACTATATATAAGAACCCGAGGATAATCGTCCATCTTTCGAAAATAGGGTATATCATCGCCAGCTCTGAAAGGTAATGTCTTAAGAATTCGATGATCCCCGCTCCTGCTATGGCACCAGCAAGGGTTCCCAGTCCTCCGATCATTGTCATTAAGAGAGCATCCAGGGTAACTTCAATAGAAAAGACATTGGTATTAATGAACCTTAACGATACAGCATACAGAGAACCGCTGAAGGAAGCTGCCACTCCTGCCGTTACGCTGGCAATCAGTTTATATTGAAGCGACTTATACCCTAATGCCTCGGCGCGATATTCATTCTGTGATATAGCTTTTAACACTTTGCCAGCGGACGATTCTGTAAATAGCTTCAGCAGGATAAAAACAATGGCCACACTAATGAGTGTAATGTAATAGAAGGAAGTACGGTCTTTGAATATGTCAGGCACACTGAAGGTAAATCCGTCACCGCCATGAGTAAGTCCTCTCCACTTCTCTGCCAGTACAAGGAACAGCTGGGAGACAGCCAATGTCAGCATCGCATAAAAGTGGCTTTTAAGCCTTAAGGATAACAATCCGATGATATAGCTAACCAATGCTGACAGGAGAATTCCTATAACTAAACCTAATATAAAATTTGGCAGAGTAGCGTCCAGCTGATTAAAAATAAGTGCGGTACTATAAGCGCCGATCCCAAAGAACATACAATGCCCAAAGGATACGATTCCCGTGTATCCTAACAGAATATCGAAGCTCATCGCAAATATAGCAAAAATGAAAATTTGAGTCAGTAAAATCAGCGTGCTGCGGGAGTCGTTGACAAAGGGGAACAGAAGCATAAACAGCAGAATCGCAAGCCCCCAATACAGCGGCACTTTATGAACTACCCCTCTCATACGGCACTCCCCTTTTCTCCCAGCAGCCCGGTTGGTTTCACCAATAAGACGGTGGCCAATAGGAGCATATTCAAGGCCAGTGACAAATCAGGCATATAATAAGCCATAAACGCTCCCGCGACTCCTACGATCAGGGAAGCCAGTGCTGATCCCTGCAGGCTGCCCATCCCCCCAATGATGACCACAATGAAAGCCAGTATGGCATATTGCATGCCCATTTCCGCAAAAACGACTCCAGAATACGGCGCCAATAGCGCTCCGCCTAAAGCAGCCAATCCGGCACCGAGCAGGAATACGAAGGTAAAAAGACCCTTTACATTGATTCCGAGCGCCTGTACCATTTCCTTATCCAGCACTCCAGCCCGGATCATAAGGCCAATCTGTGTACGGCTGAGCAAAAGCCATAATGCCAGATACAGCAGCAGCCCAACCACAATCACAAACACACGGTATTTAATGATGATGATTCCATCAAACTGATAGCTCCCCTCGAGCCACGCTGGAAGGTTTACCCGTATCGGATTGGGTCCCCAGAAGATTTTGATGCTTTCTGACAAGACCAGCATGCCTCCTAATGTAATCAGCAGCTGACGGACATGATTTCCGTATACAGGACGGATCAGAAATCTCTCCAATACCCAGCCCAATACCATTCCGATTGCAATGGATCCCGCAATCGCTAATAGAAAACTGTTTGTTTCTTTAAAAATCCATGCTCCTGAAAAAGCGCCCCAAACGAATAATCCGCCATGGGCAAAATTCAGGACACTCATCAGCCCGAAGATTAAAGTAAGTCCAGCAGCCAGAAGGAATATCAATAGCCCTGTTGAAACCCCATTGACCAATAAATTAATAAAGACTTCCATTTCCAGCCCTCCTTCACTGCTTACGCGATGCCCAAGTATTTCTGGCAGGTTTCCCTGTCGTCCTTTAGATCCTGCATCCAGCCATCATGGACTATTTTTCCGTCGTCCATAATGTAAAAGTAATTGCCGATTTCACTTGCCATCAGGAAGTTCTGCTCCACAAGCAGTATCGTTGTTTTTTCTTTCATTTTTAGAATTGATTCCATCAGCTTTTCAACCATAATCGGTGACAATCCTTTGCTTGGCTCATCAATCAAAAGCAGTCCATCCCCATTGATATACGCCCTCGCAATCGCCAGCATCTGCTTTTGTCCGCCGGAAAGCAAACCGCTTTTCTTGCGCCAGAATTTCTTTAAATCCGGGAAGAGTTCCAGCATCCACTCCATTTTTTCTTCCGCATCTCCAGTGCTCTTTGCCCTGGCCAGATTGAGCGTTTCTTCTATTGTCAGCGCACTGAATATTCCCTGATTCTCCGGCACATACCCGATTCCTTTCCTGGATATCAGGTGAGTAGGCATTCCGCTGATTTTCTGGTTGTGATAATGCACAGAACCCGTGGTGGATGGATTGAACCCCATGATGGAGCGCAGTGTTGTCGTTTTGCCTGCTCCATTTCTTCCGAACAGGACGGTGATGCTTCCCACTTCTACGGACATGGACACTCCCTGAAGGATGTGATATTGACCCAAATAGGTCTCAAGATTATCCAGTTTTAATAGACTCACGATGCAAGCCTCCCAAGTATGCCGTTTGAACTCTCTGATCTTTGATAATTTCCTTCGGATTGCCGCTTGCCAGGAGCTCTCCATTGAAGAGAACCACCAGAGTATCGGAAAGATGCATGACCATCTCCATCTTGTGTTCGATTAAGACAATCGTACACATGCCTTCCTTCTTAATGTTCTCAATCACTTCCAGAATGGCCGGAATCTCTTCAATCGATATGCCTGCTGTCGGCTCATCGAGCAGAAGCAGTTCTGTTTTAAGAGCCAGCAGCATGGCCAGCTCCAGTTTTCTTTTTTCTCCATGTGCCAGATCCTGTGCCAGCACATCTTCCTTGCCGCTTAGCATGCACCGCTCCATGGCCGCTTTTGCTTCATCCTGCTGGCGGCTCATGAAAGAAAGCCTTGGTAAGATTGAGTAGTAATCTTTGCTCGATGACTGGATGGCCAGCCTGATATTTTCCAGAACCGTCAGCTCCGGAAAAATATTGGTGAGCTGGAAGGAGCGGCCGATGCCCCTTCTCGCCCGTAATGGTACAGAAAGCTTTGTTACATTATCGTTTTTAAAATAAATCTCTCCCTTTGTCGGAGCGATTTGGCCGCTCAGCAGGTTAAAGAGTGTGGTCTTGCCTGCCCCATTGGGACCGATAATCGATGTCAGCTTGCCTCGCTCTATTTCCAGGTTCACTTCTTTTATGACATCATGCTCGCCAAAGGAAACCGATAGGCTTTTTGTTTCCAGAATTTTTTCCAACTTGGCGACCCCTCCTATTAATCTAATTATTCTGAAATTTTATTCGCCATTCCGGATTGGCGGCTCGGTTTCTTCCATATTCAATTCCCTGATCAGGACCGGTACTGGATGATCCACCCCTTCCTGTTCCTCGAGAGTTACTGCATACAGAGACTGCAATGCCTGGTGATCTTCAGCCCGGAATTTCATTTTTCCTTTCGGTGTCTCAAATTCCATGTTTTCCATTGTGGTGATTAAACCATCCACATCTTTATCGCCTTCTGTTTTCTTTAGTGCCTCTACAATGGAGATGGCAGCTGTCATTCCGCCGGCAGTAAACAGATCCGGAATTTCACCGTCAAATTTTTTCTTATGCTCTTCCACCAGCCAGTCGTTCACTTTATTATCCGGAAGGGTGTGATAGTAAATGGAAAAACCGCTCATGCCAATTAAGGAATCCATCGTTTTTAGTGAAGCAATGTCCTGAGCTGCAGTGGAAATTTTAATTCCCTGCTCCTCCAGCTGCATATCTTTTAACTGTTTCCATGGTGCATTGGATCCTGCCCAGACGATATAAAGGTAATCAGGCTTTTCATTTATGATGCTTTGAATATTCGCTGTGAAATCAGTGGAATTCGGGTCTGCATATTGTTCATTTACAATAGTGGCACCGAGCTTCTCCGCTCCTTCTTTAAAAGCAGCGATCCCTTCCCGGCCATAGGCATTATCCTGTGCGAAAGTCGCGATTTTCACATCTTTTTCAGCGATTGCGGCCGCACCGGCAACAGCATCCTGAGACGAATTCCTTCCTGTCCTGAAGATATATTTGTTCCAGTTCTTTCCTGTGATGCTGTCTGCAACCGCAGGCTCCACCACCATGATTTTTTCGTATTCTTCAGCGAGCGGCAATAAGGCCAATGTGTCTCCAGAGCTTGATGAACCCACTAAGAAATCCACCTCATCCTCTTCCAGCAGCTTTGTCGCTTTTCTGACTGCGACATCTGGCTTTGTTTCCGTGTCCTCCACGATAAACTCGACCTTTTTGCCGGCAACTTCATTCGATCCTTCCGTTGCATAATCGAGGCCCAGTTCAAATCCCGCTACTGTTTGCTTTCCGTACGTCTCAAGCGGACCGGTTAAGGAGGCGAGAACACCAATTTTGATTGTTTCTTCTTCTGAACTTGCCGTGTCTCCGGAACAACCTGTTATGAATAAAAGAGTGAGCACGATAAAGAGGGTTAAAGCAGACTTAATGCCATACACCTTACACTTCACTTTTCATTCCCCCTGTCTTAATTTTCTTTTCTAAAGAACTGTATTTTATGAAGCAGGCCGTCTGCGACAATAATGTTCCCGCTTCTGTCTATATCAAGACCCTGTGGTGAAAAGAAATGTCCATCTTCGCCGCTGAAAGATCCAAACTGCTCTATGAATCTGCCATTTTCATCATAGACATTCATGCGGTTGTTGGAAGTGTCAGTAACATACACACGATCCTGATTATCAATAGCAATGCCTGTAGGCAGGAACAGATCACCCGGTTCTTCGCCCCAATTCTCTAATGGATCCAGGTGGCCGCTTCCGCTGTTTGTTCCCCACTTAGCAATAAACTGGCCATTGTTATCGAACTTCTGAACCCGATTATTGATCCGGTCCACTGCATACACATTGTCCTTAGAGTCGATCGCCAGCTGCATCGGCTGAGAAAATTCGCCATTGCCAGTCCCTTTTCTGCCCCATTCTTTCATATAAATGAAAAAGGAATTAAACTTTTGTATTCGGTTATTTTCTGAGTCTGATACAAAGATATTGCCTTTGCTGTCAACGGCTACCCCGCTCGGAAATTGGAAATAGCCGCTTAATGTTCCTAAAGAGCCATAAGCTGCCAGAAAGGTCCCTGAGTTAGAGAACTTTTGAATGCGATGATTTACTGAGTCTGCCACATAGACATTGTCATAACGGTCAACCGCAATTTGCCTCGGCACAAAAAATTGACCTGCGTAACTGCCGTAGCCAAAAGGTCCGCCCGTGCCGTACATGCTTCCCCATTTGCTTACCAGACTTCCGCTTGCATTATACTTCAGGATTCGATGATTAAATGAATCTGATACAAACACGTTCCCCTTTGAATCACTTTGAACATCATATGGCCCTGCATATTGTTTGTCACCATACCGGCCCAAGCCAATCGTCATTTTGTAAGAGATGCTCATTCCGATTTCCTTGTAGACTTCAATTCGGTTATTGCCTGTATCGGTAATGAATAAATCTCCATCCTCATCTGGCAGGATTTGATTCGGATACACTAAGTTGGGAAAAATCCCTGTTGTATAGAGAAATCTGTCAGAAGCGTCAAACTTCATGATTCGGTTATTATAGGTGTCCGCTACATATAAAGCTCCAGAATTCGGTTCAAAGTTGATTCCCCTTGGATGGTAAAATTGATAGGAGCCTAATCCTGGTTCAAGTCCGCCTATTTTTCGCTTGAAGCTGCCGTTCTGATCGAATACTTGTATTCGATTATTGTACGTATCAGCAACATAGACTTCTCCCATATTGTTAATGGCAATGCCTTGAGGCAGCGCCATCTGGCCATTGCCTTTTCCATAGGAGCCGATCGTTAGGAGATACTGTCCTTCAGAATTAAATTTTTGAATGCGATGGTTAAATTCATCTGTAATGTAATAATTGTTCTGCTGATCTATCGCGATTTCTCTTGGAAAACCGAATTGATTATTCCCTTCCCCTTTAGTTCCCCAGCTTTTAATAAACTTGAATTGGGAATCGAACTTCTGAATTCGGTAGTTGCCTGTATCAGCCACCAGAATGTTCCCTTCTCGATCAATGGCAATGCCAAAAGGCATATTGAATTCTCCCGGTGAATTGCCGAGGGATCCAAATGTCTCCAGGATTTTGCCGGAGGAATCCATTTTCACGATCCGATGATTCCCCATATCTGCCATGTAAAGATTACCGGAGCTATCCTTGGCCATGGCTACCGGTGTCCTAAACTCATTGTTAGGATCACTCTCATTTCCCCACGCGTCCTGAAAGCTATAGGACGCCTCTGCAATCCCGCCGCCGGTGCTCCAAAGGGAAAATAGAAGGAAGAACAGGACAATTCCCTTTATCCTTTTCATCTTTTCTCTCCTTTCCATTGAACAACTGTCGCAGCCCACGTATACCCAGTTCCCGCACTGACTGCTACGGCAATATCCCCAGGGTTCAACAATCCCCGTTCCTGTGCAAAATGCACCCCAATGCATGGGTCAAGTGAAGACATGTGGCCATGGTGATTTAAGTAGATCGCTTTTTCTTCAGGAAGTTCAAGTGATTGTAAGAGTTCTTTGAACATGGAACGTTTTGTATGCAGTGGCAATAGGAGTTTCATATCTTGTGGAGTATAACCGCTTCTATGGAGTGCTTCGCGAACTACATGATCAAAATTTGCAATCGATACAGGATCGAGCCTTTCTTTCATAGATTGCGGATCCTTCACATCAATATAATGGAGGTTTTTCTCAACTGTTTCGCGGCTGGCAAAATGTTTGGATCCCCCAGCAGGCGTTCGGACATCATCATGGAAGGAACCATCTGTCAGAATGGCACTTCCGAGAATTTCGCTCTGGGAGGAATCCCTGGTGACCAGTGCAGCAGTGCCTCCATCTGCAAAGTTGAACATGAAGCGTGACCGTGGGTTCGCATAATCGATAATTTGTGACTCTTTGCATCCCCCTGCTAGCAGGATATTTTGAATTGACTGATCTGAAGCGATCATGTCTTTTGCCACCTTCAACGCAATCGGAAAACAGGAGCTGACATTCATGATTTCAAACGCGTAGGCATTTTTCGCCCCTAATTCATGCTGTATTTTCGGAGCGCTTGACCAGACATAATAATCCTTATGAGGGCTGCCAAAATAGATGACGACATCGATGGACAGCGGGTCAATCCCTTTGAGGGCCTCCCTTCCCGCCCCAATGGCCAAGTCAGAGGCATGAAGACCATCATCCGCAACATGCTTTTGGACCAAACCGAACTTTTCGATAATTACCTGTTCGGGTATGCCCGTCTTTACAGCCAGGTCGGCTGCCGTTTCAATTCCAGGAGGAAAAAAAACTCCTGTTGATTTAATGCCGATTCCCATCAGATTACCCCTCCATTTTCAGGCACCATCATCTTGGCTGTGCCCGTCAAAACTAGTGTTCCTTCCTGGTTAAAGCACTCTGTCAGGAGTGTCAGTATTCGCCTTTCCTGGTCAATTTCCTGAACGGTTCCTTTTGCAGTAACCGTATCTCCTATAAAAACAGGGGACTTAAACCGGATGGTCTGTTCTACATAAATGGATCCTTTTCCTGGGAGATGCACACCCAATAGCTGGGATAATAAACTGGATGTTAAGAGACCATGGGCTATGCGCTGTTTGAACCTCGTTTTTTTGGCGTATTCCCCGTCTATGTGGACCGGATTGAAGTCACCGCTTAATCCTGCAAACATCACAAAATCTGTTTCTGTGATGGTTTTGCTGCAGGAAGCCTGCTGGCCGACACTATAACTGATCACCTTTTCACCCTCTTACTAAAAGTTGTGTTTTCTGTATTTTTCCCGTGGCATTTTTCGGGAGCTCGTTTAAAAATGTTACCTTCTTTGGAATCTTATATTTTGCAAGATTGCCATGACAGTGTTGAACAACATCATCTTCAGTTAAAGCGCTTCCATTTTCTTTTACAATAAACGCTTCAGGCACTTCACCCCAAAGAGGATCGGCATTCCCAACCACGGCAACCTCTGAAACATCCTTTAACTGACTGATCACTTGCTCTACTTCAAGGGGGTAAATATTTTCCCCGCCTGAAATGATCATTTCTTTCTTCCTGCCTGCAATGTATAGGAATCCTTCTTCATCCGTTTTGGCTAGATCCCCTGTCAGGAGCCATCCATCTTTCAGTGCATCCATAGTGGCATCAGGCCGGTTCCAATATTCCTTCATGATATTTGGCCCTCTCACCGCAAGCTCGCCAACTTCACCTTTTGCAGCCTCACTGCCCTCTGAATCTATCAGCTTGTATTCGGAAAATAACACCGGCTTGCCGATCGATCCTCTTTTCCGCGATGCATCCTCTTTTGTGAGCATGAATAGTGTAGGAGACGTCTCCGTCATTCCAAAGCCCTGGCCAAACAGAAACCCTCTATCAAAATAGGCATCTATTAACTCATGCGGACATGGTGCTCCTCCATTATAGAACCAGCGGACTGTGCTCAAATCAGCCGTTTGGAATGATGGGCTTGTCAGCAGTGCCTGATGAATGGTCGGAACCCCCATCACAATGGACACCTTATGTTTTTCAATCATCGCGAGCGCTTTTTCAGGCTCAAACTTTCCTGGGATGACAATGGTTCCGCCTGAAAATAAGGACGGAAAGGCAAACAGCCCGATTCCCCCTATATGAAACAGCGGAAGCAGCACGATACAGCGATCCTCTGACGTTAAATCAATCGCAAGCTTGTTATTCACGGCATTCCAGAACATATTGCTCTGTGTCAGCACGGCCCCTTTCGGTTTGCCGGTGGTCCCGGAGGTGTAGCAGATAATGTATGGAGCTTCCTCGTCAATTGGATTCTCATTAGCAAGGCTCGTTTGAGTACCCTGGCATAAGTCCTCCATAAACTCCAAACTCTGGAGTTCGCTTTGTTCAACGAGGGAGGACACAAACCCTGCATTTTCTTTTTCGGCAAAAATCACCTTTGAGCCACTGTCGTTGAGCTGGAATATTAGTTCCTTCGCACTTAGCCGAATATTGAGAGGGACGGCCACACATTCTGCCTTTGCAATAGCAAATAGAAGGACTATGTATTCAATCCGGTTGTGCGACAGAATGGCGATGCGTTCCCCTTTTCTTCCCTGCAGCTTTTCATGGATTTTCACAGCAGCTGAATCGATCATTTTATCCAGCTGCCTGTAGGACACCTTATCGTTATCTGTTATGACTGCTGTTCGATCTGGATGTGTATATGCCCATTTTTGAATCCAATAGGCAATCCCTTTCATCGAACTCCCCCTCTTTACTTTTTTAACCCCTGGAAGATAAGTGTCATCGCGGCATCAAATGCTTCTTCAGGAACTTCTTTCTTTTCCCAATACACCCATCTCATGCCTAGGAACTGTCCAATCGACATTAAACAGTAAGCAACTGTCTCCTGATCAAGGTCCTTAAACTCTCCGGCTTCAATTCCTTGAGAAAGACTCTTTAAAAATCCGTTGGCCAGCTTCCCGTAATACCAGCGGAACAGCTCCTGATCCACTACGACCGCCTGCTGGACAATGCTGTACAAATTCGGATGATTTTTGACCCAGCTGAAGAAAGCGAAAAAGCCATTTCGCTGTGCTTCCTCAAATGAAGAGCTTCCTGCCATTCCTTCTTTAATCGCAATGCGCAGATCCCGGCTGTAGCTGCGGATCAGCTCATCATAAATATCTTTCTTGGAAGGAAAGTAATTATAAAAGGTTCCCTGAGCGACTTTGGCTTCCTGAGAAATATTGACGATGGAAGTCTCAAAATATCCCTTCTGCCCAAAAACCTCTTCAGCTGCTTTTAACAGTTTTTCACGCGTTTCCATTCCTCTTGGAGTTAGTACTTTTTCCTCAGTCACATTCTTAACTGACACCTGAATCACCTCTCAACTTTATTATAAATAATATTCTTAAAATTACAACAATAATTTTTAATTTTTTTCTGGCTATTAAGTATTGGTGTTTAAAATCCAATTAGAAGAACCCCGTATACTAGTAGTAACGGGGTTAAATAATCTATTAAATTTATGAGATTAGACATTCATAATAGATAGTTTCCCAATCTTATCACATTCCAATGCAAACCAAATCGTTTTCCCATCCCTGCTTGAAATGCCATGCGGTTCAGCATTGGGAGTTTCAATCGGATACTCCTCAATCATCCCATTGTCTGCAATTCTTCCAATTTTATTTGCTCCCCACTCCGTGAACCATAGTTCATTGCCTGCCCCAGCTGTGATGGCATGCGGGCGGGCGCTCGGGGTTGGAATTTCATATTCCGTTATTTCTCCTGAGGTGGTAATCCGTCCTATTTTATTGCCGATAATCTCGACAAACCATAGTGCACCATCGTTACCTTTCGTAATCCCAACCGGCCCAGATGCTGGAGTAGGAATTGGAAACTCTGTCACTTCTCCATTTTCCGTAATTCTTCCAATCGCGTTATTTTGGTTTTCTGTGAACCATAGGGCATCATCAGATCCCAGCGTAATAAATGCTGGGTACGAACCTTGAGTTGGAAGGTCGTATTCATTGATTGAGCCGTCTTCCTGAATCCGCCCAATACGGTTTCCATTCATTTCGGTAAACCAGATATCGCCGTTCGACCCTTCTGTAATCCCATAAGGTGCTGAATCTGAATGGGGCAAGGGATATTCTTGAACAATTCCTTCTTTTGTTATTTTCCCAATGTTGTTGGCTGCATTCTCGGTAAACCAGGTCTCTCCTTTTGATGACACCATTACGCACATGACTTTTGCATCCGGTGTCGGCAGCGGGTACTCTGTCAGTTCCCCATCCAATCCAATGCAGCTTATCCTATTGGCTTTATGCTGTGTAAACCAGACTTCTCCCCGATCTGAAACAGCAATTCCGTATGGGCCTGTATTTTTACTGGCAAGATTGATTTCCTGTAATTGAAATTCCATATGGTTCCCTCCGAACACTGAAATTTTTTCAAAAACAAAAAGCCCCCTATCTCGTTTTTCCGAGACAGGAGGCAGTGTAGCACAAACATAGACTTAAATAGGCTTTTCGATTAGTTCAGCCCTCTTCATGTCAAAAAGCACACACCTTAATCTTATCTCAGAAAAACAATCGATAAATAAAGCCCATTCCCACACATTTCAGAACTGAACTTGAGGCTATAATATCGATTTTCTCTAAAGCCAGGATTATCGAATCATGTGCTTTTCTTCACCCTTTCGACTATGGATATTTTAACTGTAAGGTATTTATTGGGTGAAGTCAAATGGTGCTTGGCCAATACTAAGATTAATTGGTAAAGAATCGGAAGAATATTAAGAAATATATAAACAGCCTTCTTTTGCAGCAGTAATTAATTATATAATAGAGTGCTGGAATATATAGAAAGGTTGAGACATCATGAAAAAGGTTCTTTCAAATTACAAACTAACCATCTTCCTGCTTCTCTCCATCTTGATCGGCGGAATAGCCGGAGTGGTTTTTGGCCCGAAGACAGCGGTTGTGAAGCCGTTTGGGGATTTATTCTTAAATTTATTGTTTATGATTATTGTTCCGCTCGTCTTTTTTAGCATCGCTTCGAGCCTTGCGAATATGGGCGGAATGAAAAGGCTTGGAAAGATTATGGCCGGGATATTCACCGTCTTTTTCATTACGGCTGTCATATCTGCCATCCTGGGTTTCATCGGTATCTCGATAGTAGACCCGCTCAAAGATACAGATATCTCTGCCATTAAGAGCATTATGACGGAGGCAGCTATTGACCCTGAAGCAGAAGATGTCACGTTCCTCGGTCAGCTGGTCCAGGCGTTCACGGTTCCTGATTTCCAGATGCTGTTTTCAAAAAATAACATGCTGCAGCTGATTGTCTTTTCAATTTTATTCGGACTGGCCACTGCGATGTCTGGTGATAAGGGCAAGCCGATTGCGAATCTTCTTTCTTCTGGTTCCGCTGTCATGATGAAGATTGTTGGATTTGTGATGTACTATGCACCAATTGGTCTTGGCTGTTATTTCGCAACCATCATTGGTGAGCTTGGCCCGCAGATTCTTGGCGGATATGTACGTGTATTTGTTCTTTATCTTGTCTTAACGCTTATTTACTTCTTTGGTTTCTTTACGCTGTATGCCTTTGCGGCTGGCGGTAAAGATGGCGTCAGGGTGTTCTGGAAAAATGCCATCACACCTTCTGTCAGTGCGATTGCTACATGCTCCAGTGCAGCTTGTATTCCGATTAACCTGGCTGCTGTCAGAAAGATGGGTGTTCCGCAGGATATTGCTGAGACGATGATCCCTCTTGGGGCTAACACGCATAAAGATGGATCTGTACTTGGCGGAGTGTTTAAGATTGTTTTCCTGTTCAGCTTGTTTGGAAAAGACATGTCGAGCATGACAAGCATTCTGACCATTCTTGCCGTTTCATTCCTGGTTGGAGCTGTGATGGGTGCTATCCCTGGCGGCGGGATGATTGGCGAGATGCTGATTTTAAGTGTCTTCGGTTTTCCGCCTGAAGTACTTCCGATTATCGCTGTCATCTCTACTATCATTGATGCACCGGCAACCCTTTTGAATTCAGCCGGCAACACGGTTTCGGCCATGATGGTCAGCCGATTTGTTGAGGGAAAGAATTGGCTGAAGGAATCATTTGCCTTGAAATAAAGCTATTGAAGCGAGTAATAAGAGAGGCTTGAAGGATACACACCTTCCAGCCTCTCTTTTTGATCGATCATTCAATAAAATACATCTTACCATTGACCTCAAGTGATACGGATGATTGTTTCATTTCTTCCTTTAAAGATTTGGCATAGGCAACTACTTCCTTAAATCTTTTTCTTATCTAGATCTTCTGCAAAGCTGTACACGATGGTCACTTTATCCTTAACAAGCTGCTCTTCATCAGATATCCATGCTCCTGTTCCATCAACAGCTGTTGCCCCTCCAAACATTCCCGAAAACTTTTCTAATGTTTTGTTAACATAGGGAGTATTATCAATTGGCTGATCAACATCATAGGTGGACGGCACATAAATTTTTACCACGTCTTCAAGATAATATTGTCCTTTTAAGGCTGATTGGTGCTTACCGTTCGCTGCTTCCGGCTGCCCTGCAGAATAGACAGCACTTCCCAATAAGCAAAGAAACAGGATGAGAGGGGTCATCCAATAGGCAAATCTT
The DNA here is from genome assembly GCF_004366035.1 of Cytobacillus oceanisediminis. Classification (GTDB taxonomy): domain Bacteria; phylum Bacillota; class Bacilli; order Bacillales; family Cytobacillaceae; genus Cytobacillus; species Cytobacillus oceanisediminis_C. The sequence continues at coordinate 418,553 of NZ_SOEE01000003.1, read as the reverse complement.
TTCCTTTCCAAAACTTCCACTCCTTTGTTTAAAACTTTGCTGCCGTAAAAAAGGTGTATTTCTATCAGTGATTATAGCTTCAGTCATTAAATTATTCATGGTATTTTCTTACTTATTTTCATATATACGTGTATATCCTTTTAACTAATTCATCTCGCTTTTTTGTCAACTCTATCACTGTTGTCCCGGCCGCCCTTGAATTTAGCCGGCAACTAAGTTTCAGCCATGATGGTCCCCCGAATTGTTTTGGGGAAGAATGGCTGAAGTAAAATAAATGTATTTGTGAACTCTTTAAAAGGCTGGAATTAATTATAAATACCGGTATCATTTATGTAACAGGATAAGGAGAGCTATATAGGAGTTTAATGGCCTTACAGATTTTGATTCACGTTTCACTATTATCCCTGCACCTAACAAGTAAATAGAATAAGAGCCAGATTAATAGGATACAATAGCATCCTTTAATCTGGCTCCGTTTTTTATTTCAAAGTAATTAGCGCATTTAATGAACCTCTATTTTTGCTGGAAACAGAAATTCCAGAACCGCCCTTTTCCTGAATAATTTCCAAAACTACCTTGGTATTAACCACTGCTGCATCAACTCTATATATTTTCTCGGATCCAGGTCCCAGGGTATCTTCGCACGAAGGGTTATCATTAATTGAAAGTGATTCTTTAGTTTCTGAATCTTTATCGTAAGCATTCAGCTTAAATGTCCGGCTATTTTCTTCGCTGCTATTCTTTATTTTCACAAGTAACTTTTCTTTTCCTTTAGCTGGAATACTGCATCTTGATACGTTCCTTTTAGCCATCTAATCTCCTCCTTTTCTTATTTTATTCTTCTTTTTTGAGGTGGTTAATAGCATCCAGGATTGCTTGACGATTATTGTTTCCATCTTGGCTCATTTGCTGAAGTGTGCTTTTCAAGCTCGCAATTAATAGATCATCATTATTAGAGCCTTGATTTCCTCTTAAAGCTTCAAGTAATGCGATTTGTGATAGTGCTATTGCTAAGAAAGAAGCGTTATTATCGCAATAGCCGATCATTACGTTATGCCCTGTATTTGCAATAATTCTATTATTATCAAAACTATTATTTGCTTCTGCTTCTGCTTCCGCCTCTGCCTCTGCTTCCGCCTCCGCTTCTGCTTCTGCTTCTGCCTCTGCTTCCGCCTCCGCTTCTGCCTCTGCTTCCGCTTCCGCCTCCGCTTCTGCCTCTGCTTCCGCCTCCGCTTCCGCCTCCGCTTCTGCCTCCGCTTCCGCCTCCGCTTCTGCCTCTGCTTCCGCTTCTGCCTCTGCTTCTGCTTCCGCTTCTGCTTCTGCTTCTGCTTCCGCTTCCGCTTCTGCTTCTGCTTCTGCTTCTGCTTCTGCTTCTGCCTCTGCTTCTGCTTCCGCTTCCGCTTCTGCTTCTGCTTCCGCTTCTGCCTCCGCTTCCGCTTCTGCTTCCGCTTCCGCTTCTGCCTCCGCTTCTGCTTCCGCTTCCGCCTCTGCCTCTGCTTCTGCCTCCGCTTCTGCTTCTGCTTCCGCTTCTGCCTCTGCTTCTGCTTCCGCTTCTGCCTCTGCTTCTGCCCAAGCTTCTGCTTCTGCCTCTGCCTCTGCCTCTGCTTCTGCTTCTGCTTCCGCTTCCGCCTCTGCTTCCGCCTCTGCTTCTGCCTCCGCTTCTGCTTCTGCTTCTGCCTCTGCTTCTGCTTCCGCTTCCGCTTCTGCCTCTGCTTCTGCTTCCGCTTCTGCCTCTGCTTCTGCTTCTGCTTCTGCCTCTGCTTCTGCCTCCGCTTCTGCTTCTGCCTCTGCTTCTGCTTCCGCTTCTGCCTCTGCTTCTGCTTCCGCTTCTGCCTCTGCTTCTGCTTCCGCTTCTGCCTCTGCTTCTGCTTCTGCCTCTGCTTCTGCCCAAGCTTCTGCTTCTGCCTCTGCTTCTGCTTCTGCTTCTGCCTCTGCTTCTGCATCAGCCTCTGCTTCCGCTTCTGCCTCTGCCTCTGCCTCTGCTTCTGCCTCCGCTTCTGCTTCCGCTTCTGCCTCTGCTTCCGCTTCTGCCTCTGCTTCTGCTTCTGCTTCCGCTTCTGCCTCTGCTTCTGCTTCTGCTTCTGCTTCTGCTTCTGCCTCCGCTTCTGCTTCCGCTTCTGCCTCTGCTTCTGCTTCTGCTTCCGCTTCCGCTTCCGCTTCTGCTTCTGCTTCTGCCTCTGCTTCTGCTTCCGCCTCTGCTTCCGCTTCCGCTTCTGCCTCTGCTTCTGCCTCCGCTTCTGCTTCTGCCTCTGCTTCCGCTTCTGCTTCTGCTTCTGCCTCTGCTTCTGCCTCTGCCTCTGCTTCTGCCTCTGCCTCTGCTTCTGCTTCTGCCTCTGCTTCCGCTTCTGCCTCTGCTTCCGCTTCTGCTTCTGCTTCTGCCTCTGCTTCCGCTTCTGCTTCTGCCTCTGCTTCCGCCTCTGCTTCCGCCTCTGCCTCTGCTTCTGCTTCTGCCTCTGCTTCTGCCTCTGCTTCCGCCTCCGCTTCCGCCTCTGCTTCCGCTTCTGCTTCTGCTTCCGCCTCTGCTTCTGCTTCTGCTTCCGCTTCCGCCTCTGCTTCCGCCTCTGCTTCTGCCTCCGCTTCTGCTTCTGCTTCTGCTTCCGCTTCTGCTTCCGCTTCTGCCTCTGCTTCTGCCTCTGCTTCTGCTTCCGCTTCCGCCTCTGCCTCTGCTTCCGCTTCTGCCTCTGCTTCCGCCTCCGCTTCCGCTTCTGCTTCTGCCTCCGCTTCTGCTTCTGCCTCTGCTTCTGCCTCTGCCTCTGCCTCTGCTTCTGCCTCCGCTTCTGCTTCCGCTTCTGCCTCTGCTTCTGCCCAAGCTTCTGCTTCTGCTTCTGCTTCTGCCTCTGCTTCTGCTTCTGCTTCTGCTTCCGCTTCTGCCTCTGCTTCTGCTTCCGCTTCCGCTTCTGCTTCTGCTTCTGCTTCTGCCTCTGCATCAGCTTCCGCTTCTGCCTCTGCCTCTGCTTCTGCTTCTGCCTCTGCTTTCGCTTCTGCCTCTGCTTCCGCTTCCGCCTCCGCTTCTGCCTCTGCTTCCGCTTCCGCCTCTGCTTCTGCCTCTGCTTCTGCTTCCGCCTCTGCTTCTGCTTCAGCCTCTGCTTCTGCTTCCGCTTCTGCCTCTGCTTCTGCCTCCGCTTCTGCTTCTGCTTCCGCTTCCGCTTCTGCTTCTGCTTCCGCTTCTGCCTCTGCCTCCGCTTCTGCCTCTGCCTCCGCTTCTGCCTCTGCCTCCGCTTCTGCCTCTGCCTCTGCTTCTGCCTCTGCCTCTGCCTCTGCCTCTGCTTCTGCCTCTGCCTCTGCCTCTGCCTCTGCTTCCGCTTCCGCCTCTGCTTCAGCTTCCGCCTCCGCCTCTGCTTCCGCTTCTGCCTCTGCTTCTGCCTCTGCCTCTGCTTCTGCCTCTGCTTCTGCCTCTGCTTCCGCCTCTGCATCAGCTTCCGCCTTCGCCTCTGCTTCCGCTTCTGCCTCTGCTTCTGCTTCCGCCTCTGCTTCTGCTTCCGCCTCTGCTTCCGCCTCTGCATCTGCTTCTGCTTCCGCATTTGCATCTGCCGTGGCTTCTGCTGTTGCCGTGGCTTCCACTTCTGCTTCTGCTTCTGCTTCTGCAATGTTATAGCCTAATTCAAATAATCTCTCAAGATAATCATTTTTTATGCTTTGGTAATCCACTTTTGAAATGTCATTATTGTTCTCAAGTGACTGTAATTTCTCAAGCAATCTTTGAATTTTTTTCAATTTGTTTTTTTTCTTTTGCCAACCCATTTCTTCCTCCTTTCTGATTATAAATTGCTCCTGACCTGTCTATTTCTAGGATTAATAATCTAATATAATGAAAGCGAAGGAACGAGATTAATAATCAGTCTTTTTTTTGTTGGTTACCTTTATTCTTAAGTTGTTGGCATCTGACATTCTTCTGATTAATGCCTTACTCTTCTTCCGTTTCTGCCTCTGATAATTGACTTTGTAATTTCTCCACTTTGGATTGCAGCTTTTTCATGGACTTTTCATTTTCTTCTGTATTACCTAGCTGACTCAATTCACCACGTAATTTTTCCACTTTTGCTTTTTTTCTGCTTACCTTCCGATTACGCAAATAGATTCACACCCTTTTTTGACTTTCTATTCTTCCTCAGTTGAGGGCTCTGCCTCTATTTCTGCTATTTGATTTTGTAGCTTTTCTACTTTGGATTGCAATTTACCCCTGATTTTTTCATTTTCTTCTGTTGCCTCTATATTGTTTAAGTCTTCAAGTAATCCTTGTACTTTGTCCTTTTTTCTGTTTAACCTTTTATCACGCATTTGGTTCACTCCTTTTTAGAAACTACTATATTTTATTAATAATAAATTTTTTGTTGTGGGGCTTTTCCTTAGTATTAAGCCAGATGATTAAAAATGGGTGCATCTAATTTTCTAAATGGAGTTAAATGAAATTTTTATGCTCTACAGTTATCCAGACTCTATGGCTTTTAGATTTAAAACTCTGTCATATCTCCTGGAATCTGTCCCATTCTTTGCTCTTTAGTGCAACCGAATTAATCACTTTCACTTATCTAAAATATTCACCCTAACTCATCCCGCGGGCACAAAAAAAATGACGTGCAGATTGGCACACGTCATTTTTCTATCTAAATTGAAACATTATTTTTTGTTAAAGCCCTTTTCCCCATATGGCTGCAGCTCCTCCAGCCACTTTTCTTCCAGCTTCTCCAAGGCTTCCTTCTCGTTGAAATACGGATCATTTTTCTTTTTCAGCTTCTCCAGAATGCCGATTTCAAAAGCCTCTTTCCCGTACTGATTCCACTCGTTCTGCAGCTCCCGGTTAGGCATGTAGCCGTTCGTTTCGAGTGAAAATTTTACTCCGTTCAAGCTTTTTAAATTATTCGTGCTGCCAATGAAGATTTTATTGTTCACTGTATTCTTTATTTGATAAACACCTGCTTCAATGGGTGTTTCTTTAAACTGCTGCTTTAATTCTCTTTTGCGTTCCATGATAATTCCCCCGTTTTTTCTATTTTTTAAGCCAATACTCGCTGCCATCGAGCTTTCGGTCCAAAAATCCATAGTCGATCAAATATCTTCTGATCAGAGCATAATCCTCATAAAAGTCCTTCAAAGCCTGATTTAACTCTTTCTCGCCATATGTGTGCTCAGGCAAAAGCTGGCTGGCAACCTCCCGCAGCACAATCAGCCTTTGCTTCTCCTTTGGCGGAAACTTTAAGAGCGGTTTATCAGTGCCTTCAGGGAAGTATTTCTTGAGGATCTTCTCCTGTTCTTCTTCTGTAATGTTGTAGCGGTCATCCACCATCGTGGCTGTTTTATGAACAGGCAGGAAAGCTGGTGCGTACTCATCCTTTTCCTTCAGCAATTCCATGATTGCCAGGAAGGTCTTCGCCTGCCGTTCCTTTTCCTTTAAAGCAAAGCGGTGGTGGCGAATGGTTGAGGTGCTCCCCATGTCCAGTTCTTTCTGAATGCCCTTATCACTTTTTCCCTGATAAAAAAGCTGCAGAAGACTTTTTTGATGATCCGTAAGGCCTGTAAGCTTTTTATCCATGGACAGCAAATAATCAAACACCGAGGTATGCGCCGTTTCGATATGAATGCGCATATACCGTTCCGCTTCGTAAAATCTATCTTTATACGGGTAAACAATGCCTTTTTCAATCTTGTCCCCGCATAAGAGGCATGTAAATGAATCCTTTTCTTCGATATAGCCCTGCTTAAGCTCCTCAAAAGAAGCGTCCCAGAATAGAGTTGATATTTCCATTAACCCATACACATCCTAATCAATTTGAAAATAAACAAATTATCACTTTGTTTGCTTTATGATAAACATATTAAAACAAAGTTTAATTTTAGTCAACCACAAAACAAACGCACCTATAATATGTTTGCTTATTCCCAAACGAACAACCAAAAAGTTAGTGCATTCAGTGATAACAATAACAGACAAATAAAAAAGACCTTCGGTTAAGAAGGTCTAGCATTTTTCCATTTACAACTCTGCTTCATTTGCCCAGGTATTTTAACTTCCTCTCTTTTCAAAGTCCCTGAAATGTATGATCTCAGAAAGAATCTTACATCCATTTGCCTTCTCAAACTCCGTTCTGGCTTCATCTTTATTGTCATACTCAAACATTTTGACTCTGTCATGTAAAAAAAGTGTTAGAATCCACAAATCTTAATACCTCCCCGGTTTTAAAGATGCTTGAAGAATGAGCCCAATCCAGAGAACCCCTATAGTTTATGGGAGTGAGAGGTTGTGTTTATTTTAAAAACAGATTAAAAGCAACCGTGATCAGCCAGCCGAGGGCAAAAGTAAGGGAAATATATGTACCGACATAAAGTAAAACCTCCGTCATGATTCCTCCCCCAATGATTTTGACGTTAATTTTTCTTTATAGATGGGTTAATTCTCGCTGCTGAGGATTGTCAAATCGTATTAAACCTACAAGTGCTTCGCCGTTTTCATCTCCCTTCCTCTTAAAATAATGTCATTATATCAAGCAGTTTTTAAAAATATGTCGAACAATCGGACCTTTACCAATTTGTAAATAGAGTGTTAACTTTCTTTAATAAATCTAATCTTTGTATTATTACTGAAAGATAGTCTTCTATTTTCGTTGATGCGAATTAATCAGACAGAAAAAAGCCTATTTTCCGTCGAAATAGGCTTTTAAAAATAACTCATTCCTTTTACTTTCTATTAATCCATCCATGAAACGCAGAGATTAATCCGATAAATAGGCAGTATCCCGCGAATGTATAAAGATGATGCCAGTGATCTGCATGGACAAACAGCCCCATGTCCTCTGCCATTTTTTCCAGGGCTGCCATTGCTAAACTGATGGTCAAAGCAAACAATCCTTTTAACCAGCCATTCAGGCTTTGCATGATTTTTAATAAAGGAATCATGAAAATAGGAAGCACTGCCAGGGTGAACAATATATTAATGGAAAAGATGGCCGAGAATGGCCGGATCGGGAAGTAGTACATCCCCTTCCCGATGAAATACAGATCTAAATATGTGCCTAACAACGATGCCAATAGCATGGCCGGCAAATAGGCTCTAATTCCAGACGGCTTTTTTGGCAAGGGCTGCGAGTTCAAGTCTTTCAAGTGTTTTACAGTATGCATGCTGGATCTCCCCATTGATCATATCGTCTAACTCCAGAAAATACTCCAATACGTGAAAATCTCTAAACCAATCCCCTGATTCGGCTTCAGCCTGGCTCACATTTTTCCAGGCCGTTTCAAGGCTTGGGCTATAAATCCGTCTTCCCCCCGGCCGCAGCTGGCACGATTTTAATTGAAACTGATATTGCTCGCCTGGCAGTCCTTCATGGATATCATTGAAAATATGCGGCCAATAATCCTTCCTTGAGCCAGTATGGGGGTGAGCATATGCCCATTGTTCCGTTAGGGCAAGCACCTCTTTGTCCTTAAACAGGACATCATACAGCTTTTTCCCTAATAGGATCCGTTCATGAAGTGATTCAAAATGATTCAATGTCTGGCCCCTCATATGGGTCACGCCATTCTTTTCATAAGGAAAAAGGATGTGATTCAAGGACAGAAGCTCCTGCAGCTTAAATTCAAGCTTATGAAAAACCTCTTGTTTATATAGCGAATTTTGAATCACCCTTTTTTCTAAATAGCTCTGTTCATTGATGATAAGGGCAATGGTGAGAAGGTAAGGATCGGGCTTTCTCCAAAAGCTGCTCCAGACCGTTTCCATGAAGACCGAAATATTAAGGAATGGAAACAGGAAAAATAATGGCTTATTTCTTTTCAGGCTTTCCCGGTAAATCAAAAATTGCGGATAGGCATCCTGAAAAATGAGCCAATTCCCTCTTTCCAGAAAGGAAAAAAAGGAATATTTTTCACGATCCGGTACTAATCGGGACAGAATCTCTCCTTTTAAATCGGTCATATTCCAGCCGCCATTACGGGAGACCATATGCCCCAAAAAAGCCCAATGGATCTCCGGATGCTGCCGGTAGAAATCAAGATAGGCTTTTGTCCTGGTGACATTATTCAGATTCCAGCCCATTGTCTCCCGTTTAATATGGCCGAGGATCCCCTTTTCCTCATCTGAAAGATGTATCGATTTTTGTGTTCCTGTCCTTTTCTTTAATTCTTCCTTTAACCAGCCCATCGGGGACTTCCCTTGCTTCTTTTGAAAAAAGATGAGCATCCCCTCCCCCATGAATTCTCTTTCAGCCATATGAATATGTATCTAAAGGATCCATTTTACTTGAGAGGAATGTGCATGAAATGACTGATACAGTATCCAGCATTAACGATCTCATCACCCTATTAAGAAAAGACCAGTCTTCTGATGGTTCCTGGAATTATCCATTTGAAACTGGCATTTCAACAGATGCTTATATGATCATTTTATTAAGGACACTGGAGATACATGATGAAAAATTAATACAGGGGCTGGCAGCAAGGATCATAAGCAGGCAAGAGGAAAATGGCGCCTGGAAAATTTTTGAGGATGAAAAGGATGGAAATGCAACTGCCACTTTGGAGGCTTATTACGGGCTCTTGTATTCGGGCTATATTCAGAAGGAAGAATCCAGAATGAAAGCCGCCAGGAAATTTATACTGGAGCATGGCGGAATGGAGAGCGTGAATGTTTTTACAAAAATTATGCTTTCGTCTACGGGACAATACAAATGGCCTGAATCCTTTCCAATTCCTGTGGAGATTATGCTTTTGCCTCTTTCCTTCCCGTTTAACTTTTATCAGTTTTCCGTGTATGGGCGTGTAAATCTGGCTCCGATTTTGATTCTGGCAGAGAAAAAGTTCAGTATCAAAACGAAAAACAGCCCTGACCTATCAGATTTACTTTTAACAAGAGCAGGAGAAACCCCATGGGATATCCAGCCAGAATACCGGTCCTTATTATCAGCCATCAAAGAGGGTGTTGAAGATCTGTTAGAACTGCCTGAACAGTTTCACTCGATGGCTATGGACCGGGCAAAAAAATATATGCTGGAGCGGATTGAACCGGATGGAACATTCTATAGTTACTTCAGCTCCACCTTTTTAATGATCTTTGCGCTCCTGTCACTTGGCTATTCCAAAGACGATCCAATTATAAAAAATGCGGTCGCTGGCCTGAAAGCGCTCAGGACTGATATCGATGGTCTCCCCCATATGCAATATGCTAACGCCAGTGTCTGGAATACTTCTCTGATTAATGCCGCTCTCCAATTAGCCGGCCTTTCGCAAGAGGATTCTGCTGTAAAGAAAGCAAATACCTATTTGCTGAAGCGGCAGCATGATCAGTTTGGGGATTGGGTCATTCATAATCCGAATGCTTTGCCGGGCGGATGGGGATTTTCGGACGTTAATACCCGAAACCCTGATGTCGACGATACAACGGCTTCGCTGCGATCGATTGCCAGAAGCGCAGAGGACAGTCCAATTCATCAGGATGCCTGGGATCGCGGAGTCCGCTGGCTTGTATCCATGCAGAATGAGGATGGCGGCTGGCCTTCCTTTGAAAGAAACACCGAAAATCCATGGCTCGGCTTCCTGCCGATTGAAAAGGGTGAATATATGTTTGGAGACCCAACCTCTGCCGACCTGACCGGAAGGACTCTAGAGTTTTTAGGAAACTATACCAATCTGCCTGATCAGGACCCTGCAGTTCAAAACGCCATTAACTGGCTGTTGAACAATCAGGAACAGAATGGTTCATGGTATGGAAGATGGGGTGTTTGCTATATTTATGGCACGTGGGCGGCCGTAACAGGGCTTATTGCTTCAGGCATGGCAAAAGAACATCCCTCCATCCAAAAAGCCGCTGACTGGCTGAAGAGTATCCAAAACGAAGATGGCGGCTGGGGAGAATCCTGCCTGAGCGACAGTGAAAAATCATATGTTCCTTTGAATGCAAGTACCATAACAGATACGGCATGGGCGCTGGATGCTTTAATTGCAGCCGAGGATCAGCCGACAGAATCAATTCTAAAAGGAATTCATTACCTGGTCCATTCAATCGCTAAAGAGGATTGGACCACAGCCTATCCTAAAGGGCAGGCCATGGCAGGAAGCTTCTACATCCATTATCATAGCTATCGGTATATTTTTCCACTTATGGCTTTGGCTCATTATCAAAGGAAGTTTGGTCAGTGATATACAGCAGAGGGAGAAATAGCCCTGCCGTCTTTTACATTTTTCATGCCAAAAGAGGTGCCGCCTATTAAATCTAGGTTCCGTTCAGAGATACTTTTTTTACCGAAAATGACAGCCCTTTTGACAACGTAAATGGCATATAAAAAAGGAAAACTCGCCACAAAATGGCGAGCCCTCTTTGTTATGATTACCCGTTTTTATGGAACGAAAGCAGCCTATAGTTTTAGAAAAAACTTCACAGCCTTTCAAAAACATGATGAAGGCTGGGACGTAGAACTTGTTTAATAAGTGAAGCTATAATGTGAAAAATGGAATAGGAATCGGTAAAAGGATTTAGGAGGTGAACCCAAGCCAAAGAGGTTGCAATTCCTGAGAAAACAGAATAAGTTCATTTAAAATCTAAAAAACACTATCCTTTCCGTGATATTACAGAAAGAATAGCGTTATTTTTGTTAACGGGGTAATGATTTGTTCATCGCTTGATGGGCATGTTATAAGTGCCTCTTTAGAAATTGAATTTTTCCACCAATTATTACTGGGCTTTCTGCAGGGGAACCGACTTGGCTTGTCCTTTTGCTTCTTTTCTCTCCCTTGATAATGATTTATAGAGCGAAATGCTAATAATGCCCAATATGATTGTAAAAGGAAGAGCGGAGACCAAGGAAGCAGTTTGCAGCCCTTTTAATCCGCTGCTGGCAATTAACACGGCAGTGATCCCAGCCATTAATACTCCCCAGATCACTTTTACCATGTTGGATGGATTCAAATCCCCATCTGATGTCATCATGCCCAGAACGAAAACAGCTGAATCCGCAGAAGTTACAAGGAATATGACGATTAGGACCAGCATCAGCACTGATAACAATGTGTATAATGGAAATTCCTTTAACAGAACGAAAATGGCAGTTGTCACATCTTGCGAAACAGCTTGGGATATGGCGGTACCCTGGAATAAATCCATGTATAATCCCGTTCCTCCGAAAATGGCCATCCATACAAACCCAATAGCAGGAGGGACAACCATTACACCTATTACAAATTCCCTGATCGTTCTCCCTTTTGAAATCCGGGCAACAAAGGAACCGACGAAAGGAGACCAGGCAATCACCCATGCCCAATAAAAAACTGTCCAATCCTGAACCCATGTTTCACCTGTGTATGGGGTCAAATAGAAGCTCATTTCCATAAAATGCTGGATATAATCGCCGATGGCAAGGACGAAGCTTTCAAATATGAATACCGTGGGACCCCTGAACAGGAAGAACACCATTAAAGCAAGGACTAAAATCATATTTGTATTACTCAAAATCTTAATCCCTTTATCAATACCGGTTGTAGCTGAAACAAGATAAAGGGCAAGCATGATGCCAACTATGCCGATTTGTACCCAAGGGTTGTTTGGAACTGAGAAGACATAGTTCAAGCCGCCATTAATTTGCAGGACACCCATTCCCATCGAGGTGGCAATTCCCGTTACCGTAGCAATGACAGCCAGTATATTAACTGCTGACTTCAGCTTTTTTCTTTTTTCTGGATGATTTGCGCTTAATACTTCGCCTACAAGAACCTTCCTTTTATGACGGTATTGATAATAAGCAAGAGCCAGTCCGACAATGGCAAAGACTGACCATTGATGAATGCCCCAGTTAAAAAAGGAATATCGCATGGCTACCCGTGCTGCTTCTGCTGATTGCGGCTCTACGCCAGGAAGCGGTGGAGAAGAAAAGTGAGACAGCGGTTCTGCTACACCCCAGAATACAATTCCTACCCCGAAACCCGCGCTGAACAGCATACTGATCCAGGCAAATAAGGAATATTCGGCTTTTTCTCCATCCCGGCCGAGTTTTATGTTTCCATATTTACTAAAAGCAAGGTATAAACAGAAGAAAACAAAAAGAGCTACACTGAGTAAATAAAGCCATCCAAATGATTTACTTGTAAAGTTAAAAACAATAGAGGCATTTTTAGCAAGACTATCAGGTGAAAAGGCTCCCCAAATGGTAAAAAGTCCAACGATTATGGCTGAGATTTTAAAGACTGGATTGTTATATGAAGCGCGTTCCCGGTTTTTCTTCAAAATAAAATCCTCCTTATTAATCTTTCTTTTCTTTTATATGGCTCTATCAAAGCATTGATTTAGCACCTGTGTGCCTTCTGGAAAACTGCAATGGAAGTTTAATAGGGTTTTTAATCTAAAGCCTGTCTGCATTTCATAGGTATATGAATGTTGTTGAATGACATAAATTATGACTTCAGTTATCTAAAAGGAAAGGAAGACCCTCCGGAGCAGCCGGATTGTTCTTCCTCATACGATATTCAGGCAGCTTGATGGCTGTCTGGCAGTATTAAATTAAAAGTTTCTAATAGTTAGATAATTTAAAGCAGACTACTTTCGGTTCTGTCATCTCCTGGATGGAGAATTTGATTCCTTCCCTGCCTAACCCTGAATTTTTCACACCGCCAAATGGCATTGCATCAATCCTGTAGTCACTGCTGTCATTGATCATTATTCCTCCTACATCCATTTTGGCAATGGCTTTATGTGCTTTTTCGATATCCCTGGTAAATATTCCGGCCTGCAAGCCATAATTTATGTCATTCGATTTACTGATTGCTTCATCAAGACAAGATACTTGGTACAAAAGTACAACCGGACCAAAAATTTCTTCTTTCGCAATGGTGCAATCTTCCGGGACATTTTCGAGAACAGTAGGTGAATAAAAAGACCCATTCCTTTTCCCGCCTGTTAATACGGCTGCTCCTTTTTGTTTCGCTTCATTAACCATGTTTTCAACCCGGACAGCCTCTTTTTCCGTAATAAGCGGCCCCATATCCGTCAGTTCTGATTGCTTATCCCCTACGCAGTATTGATTTGTCCTGGCAACGAATGCCTGTTGAAATGCCTCATAAACGGAATTCTGGATGTACACTCTTTGGACACCGAGGCAATTTTGCCCTGCTGCCCAAAATGCCCCGGAAACCGTTGATTCAACAGCCTCTTCCAAATCAGCATCCTCCAGCACAATAACAGGAGAATTGGACCCCAGCTCCATACTTATCTTTTTCAATCCCGCTTTCCGTGTAATTTGTTCCCCGGCGTCCAGGCCTCCAGTAAAAGTAATCATTCGCACAGCAGGATGGGTAACAAGAACATCCCCAATTTCGCTTCCATATCCAGTGATGACCGATAACACTTTAGGCGGCAATCCGGCTTGTTCAAATGCTTCGGCGATTAAAAGGGCACTGAGAGGAGTCACTGTTGCAGGTTTTACGATAATGGCATTCCCGGAAGCAATGGCTGGACCCACCTTATGCGCTACAAGATTTAATGGATCGTTAAAGGGTGTAATGGCGCCTATAATTCCAATAGGGAAGCGGCGGTAGTATCCCAGGCGGTTTTCACTCCCGGGCATTTGGTCAAACGGAATGGTTTCTCCATGAATCCTTCTTGCTTCTTCTGCACTGATCCGGAAGGTCTGAATGGCTCTTTCCACTTCCTTTAAAGCTTCCCGAATGGTTTTGCTTCCTTCCCTTGCAATCGTCTTGGCATATTTTTCTTTCTTGGCTTCAATGTAGTCTGCAGCCCGATTAATAATTGCCATTCGCTGATGGACAGGAAGGGAAGCAGCAATCTTCGCCCCCTCTTTCGCTTCTTCAATACAAGTAAGCATATCTTCCTTCGAAGCTGCTGGTACAGTATCAATGATGCTGTTATCCTGCGGATCACGAACTTCAATCAATCTTTCGCCTGTTGTCCATTCGCCTGCGAGAAACATTCTTTGTCCGGTTAGTTGAGTGGTCATGCTTATTACCGCCTTTCCGTTTTAGATTGAAACAAGCTGCCTTTCACGATTAATGGAAATTAAGTCAATCAAAAGGGAGAATCCTGTCTCTATTTTCCCTGCCCCTGCACCGCTTAATGTGACTGTGCCCAAAAGATCGCATTGATACGTTATGGCATTGACAGCGCCTCTGATGGAAGCCAAAGGATCTTCAGCACCCAATTTCTCAGGAGCTATCGAGGCAATAACCTTGCCGTTTTCCTTTTTGGCTTTTGCGATTAGCCTCCAGGACTTTCCCTCCGCCTTTGCCTTCTCAATATCGTCCAAAGTGATGCCTGTAATGCCCTTGCATTCCACTTCCCCGACTGATAAAGGAGCATTCATGACATGGTTGGAGAGAATGACAATTTTATACCTTGCATCATGGCCCTCTACATCGCTTGTAGGGTCCGCCTCTGCATAGCCGAGTTTTTGTGCCTCGGTAAGAGCCGCTTCATAAGAAGCGTCCTCCTGTTCCATTTGGGTCAGAATATAGTTGGTTGTCCCGTTCAATATGCCGCGGATTTCCGTAATGTCATTCCCGGCCAAGGCAGCAGCCGGCATCCGTAATGCTGGTGTACCGCTCATGACCGTCCCCTCAAATCCCCAGTAGACTTTATGCTTTTGCGCCATTTCAGAAAGCTCCTGGTACGCGAGGGCAACAGGGCCTTTATTGGTCATCACCACATTTTTTCCTTTTTCAAATGCAGCCTTACAGTGGTCTATGGCGGGCTGGCCGGTTTTGACATCTGTATAGGAAACCTCAATAACCGTATCTGCATTGGTGTCCTTGATTGTTCTGATGCTATCCCATCCCCTGATTAGCCCCGGTGTTTCCGGATAATTCTCCAAACTCCCTGTTTCTTTCAATACTTGCAATACTGTACTGATATCCAGGCCGCCTGGATGGTAAATCGACCCTTTCATTAAATCGGAAATCGCGACAATTTCAGCTTCAAATCCTTCGTTCTGTTTAAGTGCTTCTTTCTTATCACGAAGAATTTCCGCCAATCCCTGGCCAACAACCCCAAATCCTATAAACGCCAATTTATGTGCCAAGCATTTCCACCTCCAAATTTTGGTCTATTTGTAATTTCGGATTCGTTCTTAAAAACATGCCTGCCGTTTGTACCAAGATGGCTGTTCCGATCGGCAAACAGGCTTCATCCAAATCAAAAATCGGGGTATGAAGATCACGCTGGACCCCCTCTATTGGTGCACATCCTAGAAAAAACATGGATCCAGGTATTTTTTCAGTCACATAGCCGAAGTCTTCCCCGCCAAGGCCAAATGGGCGCCTGGTAATCCCCATGCCTGGATATGTCTTTGTAATGGCGTCCGTTATCCATTCATTGACAGCAGGATGATTTTTTAAAGCGGGCTCTCCTCTTTGGATATTCAATGAAAAGGTTCCCCCTAAATGCTCCACGATAGAAAGCGCTTTCTTTATTTCTGTTGCCAAAAAATCACGGACTTCCGGTGTATAGCTCCGAATTGTGCCCTGAATAACTGCCTCAGTCGGAATGATGTTGCTTGCTGTACCAGCATGGATTTGCCCAATACTGATAACGGCAGCATCCAGCGCTGAAACTCTCCTGGCTGTAATTCCATATAATGCCTGCATGACCGGGCCAAGCATCCAAATAGGATCAGTGCCAAGCTCCGGATAAGCTCCATGGCCGCCTGAGCCATGGATTTTCACTTCAAAAACATCCACGTTAGCCATACTGTAGCCATCGCTGATTTGCACTTTACCTACTGGAAGCCATGGACAGACATGGAGTGCAAGGGCAGCTTCAGCCTGGTCATAAGCCCCTGCACGGACCATGTACGATGAACCTGAAAGTCCGTTAGCGTCGGTGCTCTCCTCTGCCGGCTGGAAAATAAATTTAACCGTCCCTTTCAATTCGCCCTTTTTGAAATGGTCCGAGAGGAGGGAGGCAGCCCCGAGGAGAATAGAGGTGTGTGCATCATGGCCGCAAGCATGCATTACACCTTCAGTTTTGGACGAATAGCCTGTTCTATTTTCCTCCGTAATCGGTAAGGCATCCATATCAGCCCTAAGTGCAATAACTGGTCCATCCCCCGAGGTCAAAGTGCCTACTACTCCTGTTTCAAGCCCAACTCCTGTTTCTACTTCTATTCCATCTATTTCCTTTAACATATCCGCAACAAAACGGGAGGTCCCGAACTCCTGAAAGCTAAGTTCGGGATGCTGATGAAAATGACGGCGCCATTCAACAAGACGCCCAGCCAATTTATTCGCTTGCTCAACGATAGGATGATTATTTGACATCATCTCTCACCTCGATCGGAACTAGTAAACTACTTTACCTGCAAAACACTTTCAGCATGGCTAAATGCCTGTTCAAAGTCTGCAATGATGTCATCAATTTCTTCAATTCCGCAGGAAACACGGATTAACCCTTCCGGAATGCCAACAGCTGCACGCTCCTCAGGCGTACACTCGACATGGCTGGTTGTTCGGGCGGGCCCTACTGTTGTTTCAACAGCTCCGAGGTTTGCAGCGCGGTTGGCAAATTGCAATTTCGGAAGCAAATCACGGACTGTATCTACTCCGCCTTTAACAGCAAAGCTGAGCATCCCGCCAAAATCCTTCATTTGTTTTTTGGCAATATGATGGTTTGGATGTGTTTCAAGTCCTGGATAATAAACAGATTCCACCATATCTTTTGTCTGCAGGTATTTGGCAAGCGCCATTGCATTTTTACATTGCTGGCGGACACGAAGGTGCAGTGTTTTCATGCCGCGGATCATCAGGTAAGCTGCCATCGGATCCATTGTGGCGCCATTGATTTCGCGATAATGATAGATTTTTTCCACTAGTTGATGCGGACCGCAAACGACTCCGCCCAGTGCATCAGCATGACCGCCGAGGAATTTTGTTGCACTGTGGATAACCAGATCCACACCAAGTTTAATAGGGTTCTGATTCATTGGTGTTGCAAACGTATTATCGACAATGACAATCGCCCCGGCTTCGTGTCCTGCTTTTGCCATTCGTTCGATATCAGTGATCTTAACCGTTGGATTCGTCGGTGTTTCAAGATAAAGAATTTTACACCCCTTTGCCACTTCTGCCTCGATTTGCTCGTGATTCCCCGTTTCACAAAGAACCACATCGATTTGCTGGCGCGGCAGGAATTCGGTGAAAATCTTGTTCGTTCCGCCATAAGTATCCTTTATCGATACAATGCGATCTCCTGGCACCAAAAACGTCGATAAAGTATTGCTGATTGCAGCCATGCCTGTTGAGAAGCTTGTTGCTGCTTCGGCGCCTTCAAGGATTTTCACTTTATCTTCAAATGACTGTACGGTTGGATTTGTATTTCTTCCGTAAATATGGCCCTTTTTCTTGCCAATTGCTACATCATACCACTCATCCATATCATCATAGCCATATGCCACACTGAGTACGACCGGCACCTGGGTGGCTCCATGCACCAAATAATCCTTTTCCCCAGCCCATACCGCTTTTGTACCTGCCTGAACATTTTCTTTTACCATACGATCACTCCTTCTCAGTTTTTTAATGCCAGTTTTTTGTTCTCAACCTTCAAGCCGATTTCCCGTTTGACCAATTCACTGTATGCAAACAGGGCGATAACAGTATCCTGGACTCCTGTACCAGTTAAATCACAAACCGTAATCTCCTCGTCATTTACCCGCCCGCTCAGCTTTCCGGATGTTAATTGCCCCAGTTCAATAACGTGCGATTCATTCGTTAATATTCCTTTGTCAAGTGCGTGATGCAATTCTCCAAGCCTGGCACACTGTGCTTTTGTATCGCATATAAGCTTATCCGCCCGGGCAAGGACTTCTGCTTCAAGCTCCTGCTTATGCTCAGCATCTGATCCCATAGCCGTAATATGAAGTCCGGGATGAAGCCATTCCGCTTTGATCACCGGTTCTGTTGCCGGAGTCGTCGTAATGACCGTATCACTATTACGGACTACTTCTTCGGCACTTTCAGCCACTTGGACCTCAATCCCCAATTCGGCGGACATATCCACGGCATACTTTCTCGAACGATCCTCTGACCTGGAATAGACCAGGATTCTTTTAAAATCCCGTACGAGTTTGAGTGCCCTTGCCTGGTACCTCGCCTGGCTTCCTGCTCCTATCACGCCTGCTGTTTCAATATTTTTGCGGGAAAGGTAGTTTGCAGCAATCGCTCCCGCTGCGGCTGTCCGTACCTCGGTCAAATAGCCATTATCCAGCAGGATTGCCTGCGGGATTCCTGTTTGAGTGCTGATCAAGAGCATAAGTCCATTACCGCTTGGAAGTCCCAGCTTATAATTATTGAAAAATCCGGAAGATACTTTGATGGCAAACATGTCTTCCCCTTTTACATAAGCGGTTTTGACATCCACCTCCCCATTTTGGTCGTGCAGGTCCACACGCATAATCGGCGGCATGACGGCTTCATTATCTGTTAGCTTCGTAAATCCAGCTTCCACAATAGCAATCGCTTCATTATTCAGCTGCACATACTGTTTAAGTTCCTGTTCTGTGAAAATGAGCATCCTTCCGTCTCACCTCCTAAATTTTTGAAAGTGATGCTTCTTTTATAAATAAATCCCTTGGGAGCTGTGCAAATGTTTCGCATCCCGTTTCAGTTACCCGGAATGATTCACTTGCTTCGAAACCGTATTGATCAAGCCAGATACCCGGAATCAGATGGAATGTCATATTGGGCTGAAGGATGGTTTTATCTCCTTTACGGATGCTCGCTGTATGCTCACCCCAATCTGGAGGATAGTTCAGACCCATGGAATATCCAAGACGCGATTCCTTTATAATTCCGCTTTTTTCAATCGATTTTTTCCATGCTTCCTCAATTTCCTCGCAGGCAATCCCTGGCTTAATCATATCCAAACAAGCGTTCAAGCCTTCGACAACCACTTCCGAAAGTGCTTTGATTTCTTCGGAGGGCCTGCCGATATGAACTGTTCTGGCAAGTGGGGAATGGTAGCGCTTATAGCATCCGGCCAGCTCCAGGATCACAAGCTCGCCTGATTTATAACGCCGGTCCGTCCAGGTTAAGTGCGGTGTGGAAGTTCTTTCTCCAGATGGGAGAAGAGGCATGATTGCCGGGTAATCCCCTCCGAATTCATCCGTGCCTGTTATTTGTGTATGAAAGATTTTCGCTGCCACATCACATTCCCGTACACCTTCATTCACCAGCTCAATTCCTGCTGCCATTGTGTTCTCCACAATTTTGGCTGCTCTCTTCATATACTCGATCTCTGTATCGGACTTTATAATGCGGACCCAGTTGACTAGCAGGGATGCATCCCGGAAACTAGCATTTGGAAGTCCTTTTTTCAGCTGCTCATAGCATTTTGCAGTGAAATAATAGTTATCCATCTCAACACCAATGAAACGATTTTGCTGTCCAATTTGCTTTAAGATTTCTGCCACAAAATCCATTGGATGTTTGGTTTCAGATTGTACATAATCGTCAGGGTAGGGAATAATATTTTCATGATAAAGCCATGTCGTTACCTTGGCTCCATTTGCATCCTGCCCCCTGCCAATCCAGATCGGCTGTTCCTCATCAATGATGATGACAAGCATTTGATGCACGTAGAAGGACCATCCGTCGTAACCGGATAAATAATTCATATTAGCGGGATCGGTAATAAGCAATACTTCAATCCCTTCTGCTGCCATTCTTTCCTTTGTTTTCAAGATTCTCTTTTTATACTCTGCTGTTCCAAATGACATGTTGGCGCTCCCTCCTACCATACCAGTATAAAATTTTCAGGAATTTAGTTTGTAGGTTCATTATAGTGTCAGGGTAAGAAATCTATCATCCGCAAAGTTGTATGAAAATTCAAATTTTATTTTAGTCAAATTATCGAAAAATATAGAATTGTATAACTTTAAAGCCTTAATAAAACTATTTTCCTAAAATAGATGGATGATCAAAAACGGATGATGATTTAGGTTTGTAATTGATTGGAGCGGATCGTTCGTGATTCTCCTGTCCAAGGGAGACCAATAGCGGCAGAAAGGCTGTGAAGGGCAAGGCCGAGGTTTGTGAAGTAAAAAGAAAAAAACTGCGGAAAAACCCATAAAGGATTTAGCCGCAGTTCTAATTCTTTCATAGTATTAATCTTGACCTGCCATTACGGCATGTTCTCCTATTTTCCAAATTTTTATGCTCAAGTCCAAAAGGAATAAATCATCCGGATCAATAAGGGATAAACCTGTCAAAGCTTCAATCTTCCTTAGCCGGTACAGCAGGGACTGCCGGTGAAGATTTAGCGATCTCGCTGTTTGACTTACATTCCCATGAAATTGATTATAGGCGATGAACGTGCCAATCAAATCCATGTGCCGCTGCTCGTCATATTGTACAAGAGGTTCAATTGTTGACATAATGATTTCTTCCATTTCTTTATTGTCGGCCAAATTTAATAGTACCCTGTCCACTCTTGTTTGCTCATACAACATTCGCTGCCCGGAACCCTTTTTTCGCCGCCCGATGCGTAAAGCTGTGCCAGCATGACGGAAGCTTTCCCCAAATCCTGAAATGCCTTCAAACGCATTGCCGATGCCCCAGGATATGACCACTTCAGGAAGCAGATTTCCGAGGCGCCGTTCTACAAGATCAAGGAAATTTGTAGCGTTTTCATTTTCCTTTACCCCAGGGGTTTCCAGGAAAATGACAAGCTGGTCACCCTGATAGGTCATCAGTATGTCCTTTTTAAGAGACTGGGCGGCATAGTAGATTTCTTCTTCAATATATTGAATCATGCTTTCAAGCCAATGTTCATAGGAATCATAGTCCTGCTTGCGCTTTTGGAATAATATGTCCATATTTTCCGGATACCCGACAATACACACATATGAGAGTTTAAGATTATATCCCAGCAATTTTGCCCTTGAATCGGCTTGTTCAAGTGATAGGAATTCGCCCTTAGAAAGCTCATGGACAAAATCGCTGCGAAGGCGCATTTTTGTCTCTTCAATGGCATTTCTCCTTGAAAGCCAAAGAGCAATCGTCGTGGCAGTATGCTCTAACACGTTAACCCGAAAGAGAGTGAGAAAGGATTCGATTGATTCGGAACTAGGAACCAATACAAAAATATAGCCTTGTGGATTGTCGGCTACCTGGAGCACCGGAATTTGAAAAACAATCTGGTTTTCTATTTTAATCATTTGGAACTTCTGAAACATAGGGTCCCCTTTTAAGAGAGTGTTTTCTGCCCTTGATGGAAGAATTCCTTGCAGGATATATTTTTTCCACTCCTTTATAAAGGATTGTGTGTGGATGCTTTTTTCATGAAGGGTGCCGGATCGGTCTGTAATGACAATCGGATACCCGATATGCTTTTCAACGAATTTTGAGATTTCCTTCAGATCTGTATCCTTTAGAATGAGCTGAAGAAGCTCCTGCTGAACCTTTTCTGATTTTTTACGCTCTTTATATTCGATGTCATTAATCTCTTTCATGACCGATTCGATAATACTGGAAAAACGGATTTCCCATGGTATCTCAATAATAATAAAATTATTCTTTTTGGCCAGTTCTATGACCTCAGTGGGAATATCAAAAATGTATCTTCCCAAAGCGACCATCAGAGCGGAAGCGTCGGAGTCGATCACATCCTGAACAAACCTTTGGAAAGTTTCAGCATCCTCCCCGCAGCCAATCCCCGTCGTCAATACCGCTTCATTTTTTCGGACAAAGTTTTCCACCGGCATTTCGATGGCTGAAATCCATTGGATATAACGTTTTTCAGCATATTCCTTTCCGGTAACAATCTGGGCATTATTGAGAATCTTGTATTTTAGTACATCTTTAACTGTTAATCTCATGTTGGCTCCCCTCTAAACACCTTAAGATTAATAAGATAGAAGACTTTTATTATAGGAAACCATATTCAGATAGCAACGTCCACTATTAATTTTACGTTCTTCCAATTTATATTTTATCCATATAACAATTTCATTTTATTTCCATATTGAAGAGAACGATAGTGTATTATAGCCTAAGCTTTAATTAAGCTTTCTTGATTGCTGAGGACCTAACTGAGAAGAACTTCAGCGGTACTATATTCATAAAATTCATCTTTCGGTCACTCCTTCATCTGAATAAATGTAATACCCTCCATTTCGGCAGTTTTATCATTCACTCTCTTCATTACTGATGGCATAATCTTGAATTATACGATGAATGACAGACAGATCCACATTATGTCCGCTGATGATGACCGCAACGTCCCCCTCCTGCCGGGGAATTTTCCCGCCTAAAACCGCTGCAACTCCAGTAGCTGCCGCTCCCTCCATAATCATTCTGTGCTTATCTATCATAAAAGCCATGCTGTATGCAATCTCCTCTTCAGGAATCAGATAAATGTTATCCATGTATCCTTGAACCATACGAAAGGTGTAGCTGTTATCCAGACCGATTCCACCCAGCAAGCTGTCTGCAAGAGTCTCAGTCTCTTCAAGCAATACCGGTTTCCCTGCTTTTAAACTCTCATACATTACAGCGGATTTTTCCATACAAACACCTGAAACCCTAATCCCCCTGTCATTTGATTTTACTGCGAGCCCAATCCCTGAAAGAAGCCCACCGCCTGAAAGAGGAACAATCACATCTGTTACATTCGGAAGTTCCTCCAAAATTTCCAAACCAATCGTTCCCTGTCCGGCAATCACGTGGGGATCATCGAACGGCTGAATCACAGTCAGCCCATCCATCCTCTCCAGCTCATAGCATCGTTCGCCGGCGGCATCCTGGCTGTCACCGTAGATTTCTATTTTGGCTCCCAGTCTTTTTAATGAATCGACCTTAGCTTTCGGGACACGGTTTGATAAGCATACAACTGCCTCAATTCCAAGCTTTTTTGCCACATACGCAACAGCCATACCATGGTTCCCTGTTGAATAGGTAGCGATTCCCCGTTCTCTCGCTTCGGGACTTAAACTCAAAATTTTATTCGCTGCCCCTCTGACTTTAAAGGCGCCAATTTCATGAATATTCTCCAGCTTCAAAAAAACCCTCCGGCCCATTTTTTCAGACAGGATAGCCGATTGAATCAATGGTGTCTTATATACCAGGGAAGAAATTCGTTTCTTTGCCTCCCAAATATCGCGGATGGAAATATCTATTCTTTCCTTTACAGATCTTGAATGCATCATGTTCCCCTCCATAAAAGAATTTCCTTGTCCTAATAGTAGTTCGATATTTCAGAAAATTCAATTGTCCAAAGTGCTAATAAAAAGGGGAATTTTTTCATACAAATTTTATAACACGATTGGAAAATAGTTTATGGCCCTAAAAAAAACGATAACCCTCTTTTTTTCTCCCGTTAACTAAATGGACTATTGTTTTAATTTCCTCCAAAGTGTCGTTTTACTTATTCCTAGTTTTTTGGCAGCTGTTTCCTTATCCCCGTTACAATGGTTTAAAATAGTTCTTATGTAATCACTCTCCACCCCAGGCCTGAAATTCTCTACGACGATGTCACATGAGCGCACTAATTCCTTGATAATTCTCTGGCCCTCTTCAGATTTTAAATTGATTGTAATGGACTTTTTATTGCGTGACTGAACCTTCCACCAAAGTGAGCTTCCTTTATAGATGTATCTCCATTTTCTAATGGGATCTCCCTTTCCCGGCGGTTCGACTTTTATGACCTCTGCACCGAACTCAGCAAGCATTCTCGTTGTGAATGGCCCGGCTATTAACTGACCCATCTCTAACACCTTCAACCCAGATAACGGCTTTTCAAATTTCATTCAATTACCTCCTTGAACCTGTTACACTTATATCTTGCAAAAATTGTGCCAATACAACCAGCCAGGAAAAATGACGACTTTTCAACTTGATCGCCTGATGGTATTTCAAATTTGAAATATTTTAGTTTCGATTTTGAACTGCCATGAATTTAAAGAAGATGGCCAACTCGACTTGGAAAGGTCCAGAAATTTCCTAAATGATAACCTCGTAGAGGTCTGCAATTCTCTGTTATTGCATAATTCCCCTCAAAAAATCAAAAAAGGATTCGGAATGAGACTATTCCGAACCCTTTTGGTCTTCAAACTGAAGCTACAAATATGGTCGCTTCTTTTTTTACTACACATGCTTCAAATAGCTTTCTTTCATTTGAATTAATGTTTCATCGGCAGGCTGGCTCCAGATTTGATCATTGAAAATTTCCACTTCAATGGGCCCGGAGTAGCCTGTTTTCTCTACAGCCTTGCGGATGCGGCTGATTTCAATGACACCGTCACCCATCATGCCCCGCCCCTTTAGCATATCAGGTGTAGGAACCAGCCAATCGGAAACATGGAAGCCCAGGATTCGGCCTTTGGCCCGGCTGATCTGGTTATATAAATCCGGATCCCACCAAACATGAAAGACATCGACAACGACTCCGACCTGTTCAGGCCGGTATGCTTCTGCAAGAGTGTTAGCCAGATCCATTGAAACGACCACCGACCGTTCCGCCGCATACATAGGGTGCAGCGGCTCGATTCCTAATTTCACCCCATGCGATTCCGCAAAAGGGACCAGCTGGGCGATTCCTTCCTCGACCATTTGCCGGGCAGACACAATGTCCCTGTCAGGGGACGGCCCGCAGACCAGAACGAGAACATCCGTCCCCAGCTCGGCCGCTTCTTCCACCGCTCTTTTATTATCGTCAATTCTTTTTTGCCGCTCAGATGCATTTCCAGCCGGGAACATGCCGCCTCGGCATAGACTGGAAACCTTTAATCCAGCATCCTTGATCAGCCGCTTGCTTGTGCTTAAGCCCAACTCCTCTACCTTATGCCTCCAGGGGGCGATCCAGGGAACCTCCGCCCGTGCACACCCTTCGATGGCTTCTTTTAAATTCCATTGCTCTGTCGTAATTTGATTCAGACTTAGACGCTCATAATTTTCCACTAGAATACTCCTCCTGACGAATCCCGGCTACATTCAATACCAGCTTCATTCTTTCTGCAGCAAGCTCAGGGTCTGACAGCAGTCCGGCCTGGTCTGCCAATACAAACAGTTCCGACAGATGCACGATGGACCTTGCACTCTCAGCCCCGCCAATCATGCGGAAATGGGATTGGTGCCCGTTCAGATAGGCCATGAAGACGATCCCGGTTTTATAGGAATAAGTTGGCGCCTGGAATATATGGCGTGACAGCTGGACTGTATTTTCCAATAATGCATGATAGGAGTCATAGTCATGATCATCCAGAGCATGCAGGGCTGCAGCTGCCGCTGGAGCGATGGCGTCAAAAATCCCCAGCAAAGCATGGCTGTATCCATGCTCGTCCCCTTTAATCAATTCAGGATAATTGAAATCATCTCCGGTATACATTTTTACACCTGGAGGAAGAAGCCTGCGCATTTCAATTTCACGGGAAGCATCTAGAAGAGAGATTTTAATACCGTCGACTTTGTCTTTGTTATCCCAAATGACATTCAGACAGACTTCCATTGCGTCATCCAGATTCTTATAGCCCCAGTACCCTTTTAAGGATGGATCGAACATATCGCCAAGCCAGTGAAGGATAACCGGCTTAGAGACCTGTCTTAGAATATTGGCATAAATCCTCTCATAATCCTCAGGGCCTTGAGCACAATCTGCCAGGGCCCTGCTTGCCATCAGGATGATCTGCGAGTTATGCTGTTCCACAAATTCGCATTGCTCCTCATAGGCAGCCTGAACATCCGATAAGGTGACGGAAGGGCCAGGGAGCAGCTGATCTGTCCCGGCTCCGCATGCTATCCTGCCGCCCGCTGCTTTTGCCTCCGCCGCCGACCGGCGAATGAGCTCCTTTGCGTGCTCCCAATTAAGACCCATTCCGCGCTGAGCCGTATCCATTGCCTCCGCCACCGAGAGACCCATAGACCATAGATGCCTTCTGTATGCTAAGGTGTTTTCCCAGTCGATCTTTGACCTTAAAACGGGATCGGAATCTGCAAGAGGATCACAAACCACATGTGCAGCTGAAAAGGCGATCCTGCTTTTGAAAGGGCCTTCCGGCAGGATGAAAGCTTTATGATTCCCAGCGTGATATTCATATGACTTGCCGTTTTTATCTGGCAGAGTTAACTGCTTCACCATTCTTTCTCACCTCCAGGCTTAATTCCGGTACTTCAATCCAGCGCCGCTCCTCCCACGATTTAAGCCCTAGTTCAGCCAGCTGAGTTCCTTTGGCACCTTCGAGCAAATCCCAAGGAAACGGTTCGCCGGCTGCAATGTGCTTCAAGAACAGCTCCCACTGGATCTTAAAGCCATTATCAAAAACCTGGTTATCCGGGACTGTTTGCCATTGTTCTGTAAATGCAAAAGGATTCTCAATGTCAGGATTCCAAACAGGCTTTGGTGTATTGATGCGATGCTGAATCTTGCATTCTCTTAAACCAGCTACAGCGCTCCCATGTGTGCCATCTACTTGAATTGTTAATAAGTCTTCCCGATTAACACGGACAGTCCAGGAAGAATTCACCTGTGCAACAATGCCTCCTTCTAGTTCAAATGTTGCATATGCTGCATCATCTGCCGTGCACATGTACGTATTTCCATTTTCATCGACCCTTTTGGGTATATGGGTTTTACCCAGGCAGGAAACAGATTCCACATTTCCAAATAAGTTATCCAGGACATATCGCCAATGGGCGAACATATCAACAATAATCCCGCCGCCATCTTCCTTGCGGTAATTCCAGGATGGCCTCTGTCCAGCCTGCCAATCGCCTTCAAATACCCAATAGCCAAATTCCATCTGAACGGAGAGGATTTTGCCGAAGAACCCTGAATCTATCAGTCTCTTTAATTTTAATAGACCCGGCAGGAATAATTTATCCTGCACAACCCCATTTTTCACGCCAGCCCCGTAAGCCAGCTTGGCAAGTTCAATAGATTCTTCCAAGCTTGTGGCAGTTGGTTTTTCACAGTAAATGTGCTTTCCGGCTTCTATTGCTTTCCGAATCGCATCTGCCCTTCGGACGGTGGTTTGAGAATCAAAATAGATCACATTATGCGGATCAGCCAGACACTCATCAAGGTCTGTGCTCCATCGGCTTATGTTGTGCTTTTCAGCAAGCAATTGCAGTTTATCTTTGTTTCTTCCTACAAGGATTGGGTCCGGCATAATGACATCACCATTCGCCAGCTCCACCCCGCCTTGCTCGCGGATTGCCACAATGGATCTCACTAAATGCTGATTGGTTCCCATCCTTCCCGTCACACCGTTCATGATAATTCCAATATTTTTAACTGCCATAACTCTTTTCCTCCTTTTGACTTTAGAGCCAAGTAATTTGTTGTTTAGCTTACTTTTATTCTAAAAATTTTTGAAAGGATTATCTCATCCATATCGGAAGGCTTTTTGCAATATCGGAGATAAGAGGGAAAGTCTATTAAATGTATGGCACAAAAAAAACACCCCTTCCTTTTGGACGAGGCGGAAATGAAGAGATTACTGGTAAACAAAGTCTGCTAAATAAAGTGAAAGCTGCGGCACATACGTAATAACCATTAATGCTGCAATCAGCACGAAAATAAACGGCATCGTTCCCCGTGTGACACCAGCCAGCGACATTTTGCTGACCCCTGAAGCCACAAAAAGATTCAATCCAAATGGCGGAGTTAACATCCCGATTGCCAAATTGATAATCATAATGACACCGAAATGAATTGGATCTATTCCCATTTCAAGAACCACAGGCAGGAATAGCGGGACAAGAATCAGGACTGCTGCACTGGAATCCATAAACATTCCCACAATCAGCAGGATGATATTGACCAGAATTAAAAATACAATAGGATTTGAGGCATACTCTATTAATGTTCCTGCAACGGCTGATGGAATTTGTTCATATGTCAAATACCAGCTGAATACCTTTGAAGCAGAAATGACCAGCATAATCATGGCAGAAGTCACAATGGATCTTTTTGTAACAGCAAATAATTCCTTCATAGTCAGTTCCTTATAGATGAAAAAGCCGACGATCATACTGTATACTATCGCGACCGCTGCGGCTTCTGTCGGGGTGAATACACCAAAGTAAATCCCGCCAAGAACAATAACTGGCATCAAAATCCCCCAGATGGCAGAAACCGTTGTTTTCCATAATTCCTTGCCAGTTGGCCGTGCATCTGGCTTATGCCCTTGTTTTTTAGCAATAATATAACCGACAGTCATAAGGACCAGTCCGATAAAGATTCCCGGAATGACTCCGGCTATAAACAATTTGCCGATTGAAACCTCGGCAACAGATCCATAGACTAAAAACGTTATACTTGGAGGGATAATGATTCCGAGCGACCCGGATGCACACATCAAGCCAACCGAGAACTTTTCAGAAAAACGCGCCTCCTTTAGGGAAGGAATCATAATGCCACCAATCGCAGCAACCGTTGCAGGGCTTGAACCTGATAGTGCAGCAAAAAACATGGACGATAGCACCCCTGCAATTGGCAGGCCTCCTGTTGTCCATCCGACCCATTTCTTTGTGAAATCTATTAATCTTTTGGATGTTCCCCCTGCCAGCATTAAATCTCCTGCAAAGACAAAGAACGGAATGGCCATCAGTGAAAAGGAATCTACTCCAGAAAACATGGTCCTTGCCAATGTATCCATCCCGACATTGCTTTGAAGGATGACGACAATCGTACTTAACGCAATGGAAATTGCAATGGGGACCCCCAATAAAAGCAGAAGCAGAAAGATGATTAATAGCATCATAGTTTTGGTGCCTCCTCTATTGGAGGAATAATGGTTTGATTTACTGAACGCAAGCTTTTCACATCCTGAACTGCTAGCTGCAGAAAACGAATCATCATCAGGGTTGCTCCAACAGGGAGAGCCAAATATGGAATATACATCGGCATTCCTGTGGACGGAGTCACACTGCCGAATTCAATAACACTGGAAACGATCCCGCTTCCCGACCAAATTAAAAAGATGCAAAAAACGATGGAAATCAGATTGGCTATCATTGAAAAGATTTTTTTCCCCTTATCAGGCAAATACGTAACAAGGGCGTCCATAGTGGCATGCGCTTTTTCCCTGACGGCAATACTGCTTCCTATAAAGACAAACCACACTATTAAGTATCTGGCCACCTCCTCTGACCAGGACAGCGAATAATTGAAAACATATCTTAGCACCACCTGAGCGAACACAAGCAAGGAAGTAAAAATCAGGGAAACAACTCCGGTATATTCCTCGAAATAGTTCAAAATATGGTTGATTTTCTGCATAAAACTCCCTCCTTCTCGAAAAAGAGACGGCTATCAGCCGTCCTTAAATGTATTTTTAAACATGCTATTGCACTTCTTTAATTGCATCCAGTACTTCCTGCCCGCCTTCCACTTTCTTAAAGTCTTCATAAACTTCACTTGTAGCCTCAATAAATGCCTCTTTATCTGATTCTGTCAGTTCGGTAATTTCAATCCCTGATTCCTTTAATGTTTTCATATAGGCTTCTTCATCTGCAGCAGATTGTTCCCATTGCCAATCCGTTACCTCAGCAGACACTTCATCAACAGCTTTCTGAAGATCTGCAGGAAGCTTCTGATAGAACTGCTCGCTCATTAATAATGGATAAGCCATATAACCGTGACTGCTTAACGTTAAATAATCCTGGACTTCATAAAATTTCTTGCTGACGATATTGCTTAAAGGATTTTCCTGCCCATCAACCGTTTTGGTTTGAAGAGCTGTATATAACTCCGCAAAGTCAATGGAAACCCCGCCGGCGCCCATCGCCTGGAACTGGGAAATTAAGAGCGGGCTTTGGGAAACACGCATCTTCAGGCCATCCAGATCATCCGGCTTTTGAATTGTATGCTTTGAATTCGTCAGATGCTTGAATCCTCCGTCCCAATATCCCAAGGCACGAAGCCCCTGTTTCTCCAGGTGCTGGTTGAAAATTTCACCTACTTTTCCATTTACAGCGCTTTTAACATGTTCACGATCTTTAAATAAATAGGGCAGGTCAAACACTTCAAATTGTTTAACAAAGGCAGGCAGCACGCCAGTAAAAGGAGCGTTCATTTGAATGGTTCCAGACTGCATTTGCTCTGTGATTTCCCGGTCAGCTCCCAATTGGGAATCCGGGAAGACTTCCACTTTAATTTGGCCGTCTGTCCGCTCTTCCAATAGCTCTTTAAACTTCTCGGCAGCTTTTCCCTTTGCTGTTGAAGCGCTTACAACATGTGCAAATTTTATAACATATTCCTCTTTTTCTTCAGCCTTGCCGCTTCCCTCTGTTGCTGCTGAATTTCCACAGCCAGCTGTAAACATAGCAAGCATCAAAATACAAATTGAAAATAATCCCCATTTTCTTTTCATGTCCCTTTGGCCCTCCTAAGTAAAATATTTTTCTCTCTTGTTTACTATTTTGAATTTTCTTTCAACTATTGTCTTATGAGATTGAGAGAAAAATTCTTAATTTTGGAGATAGGCCATTAGGAAACGGTATCTGAAACATCTGAAGCTGACTGAGAGGACAAGCGGAATTTATTCGGTGAAATCCCCACCAGATTTCTGAAAGTACGATAAAAGGTTGATAATGTTTCATATCCAACCTCAAAGCAAATGGATACGATATCCTGGTCAGATTGGAGCAGCAATTCCTTTGCATGTTTAATCCTTACTTTCTGGAGATATTGCAGGGGGGTATCATTAAACTTCCTTTTAAAAATATCATTCATGTATCTTGTTGAGATTCCGAACACAGCAGACAAGCTTTCTGCCGTGATATTAGTGAAATAATGCCTTTCTATGTATTCCTTCATTTGTATGGATCGAATATCATTCGCATCCTGGACAAATGAAAAATTCTGCTGACGCAGAAGATGAATGATGATTTCAATCAGATACACAGGCATGGACAGCTTTCCAAATAAGTCCCCATTTTTTTGTTCATACAGCATTTTTCGAATTAACGGCCGAATTTCACTTGCCGTATACAAATCAAGTTCGAAATGGCGGGCGCTTTTCTGAACTAAAGAAAGCAATTCATTTTGCAGGCTAATTTTCAACAAAGGTACTGAAAATGCCAGAACCAAAACAGTCATTTTAGTAGTCGCTTTTATAGAGTGAACACAGTTTGGAGTTATCAGCACTACCTTGTCTTTAGAAAAATTATAAGCCTTGCCATCAAGGGTAATCTCCCCTTCTCCTTCAAGCGCATAGAGGATTTGAAAATGATCATGATAATGTTCAGCTACAAACTTGCCTCTGAGATGCTTGCTTTCATACAAATTAATTCCTGTTTCCGGAAAATCAAATCTTCTGTAAAGCTTTTTGTCCATGAGGGCCTCCTTATAAAACGAGTAATTTTCTGATGATATTTAATATTCTATATATTCAAAGGTTACCCTTTAATAAATTTCTGTGCAGCAAAATGATATAAGGCTGCTGTTAATGAATTTTCCATTCAAAAACAGCAGCCTTAATATTTAATATGAATTTTATTTATCATCCTAATTGAATCAGTCTATTGTTGAAAAACTGATCCCGCCAGAGAATTTCCGTTATAGTCTTATATTTGATTATTAGCCGGCAATATGATCTATTAAATATACATTCAATTAAATTATTACTCCACCTAGCTAATTAAATTCCCCCTCAGCCATGGACGGGCCCGGTAGAAGCCGATCGGGATTTGGATAAGGCTTGTTTTTCCCTGTGATTCCATTCTGTAAATTTCATCACACATTTTCGCATCAAACCCGAGAAGCGGATGCCCCCCCATCCCAAGCGCTGTCGCGGCTAAAAGCAGCCGCTGTACAAGCATTCCCGCTTCCATTTGCTGGATGCGATAACCTCTGTAGCCCATTGCTGTTTTATGGAAATCTTTATCCCCTGCTACATGAAAGCAGAGCGGGACTTGAAACAGATTCACATTGCCTGCCGGCATTCCGTTTTGAAGCGCCATTCGATGGTCTCCGGGATTAAGCTCCCGTAGTGAATGAGCATCGCTGTCGTAATAATAAGCTCCATCCGGAATCCCTTCGACATTATTCAAACACATATATAGAGATACTCGTGACGCGCGCTTTTCAAGTGTCATATCTAAGTCGTTTCGATACAAGCAGGATGCGGCCGCATCCTGAAGCAGTGCAGCAAGCTGCTCCTGGCTAATCTTTCCCAAAACGAAATCCATGTCCGGTGAAAATCGCTCCCGGCTGACTGACGCCAAATCATACGATATCCTTTTTACGTGAGGAAGAGTCACAGGCCGGCCCTCACAATTGGTTTCATAAGGCATGATTTGACGAAACGATTTGGCTGATTCCTGCATGGATGCTTTATTGATGCCGGTTAACATCGGAAATTCTTTCACTTTGATTGATCTGACCAAGGAATTATTCTGAATCGCTGTTACTTCCCCGCACAATTCGGAGGCAGCCATTCCGTCCCTGCAGCTTCTGTTCGCAGCCCAGCTGGTCGGTTCAACTGACAGCGGGATAACGGCATATACGCTCTCCTCCTGATCAGACAGTCCAAGTAGATGGTTAAGGGCACGATCAAGAAACTGGAAGTAAACTCCCTCTGCAAAACCAAACTTCTTTGTAACCTCCAATAACTGTCCCATCACTGCACCCGCGTCCAAGCCCTGCAGGCGATAAGCAAAGTTATTGTATTTAAAGTAATTTTTCCAGAACATGGTCGTCACAAACACAGTCCCAAAACAAGATGACACCTCACAGCGATTCCCTAGAGCGCGTGCTATATATGAATCGAAATTACCCTTGCGCAGCAGCACCAGGCGGTGGTGCAGCACATCATAGTGGTAGATCCCCTCCGGCACGTCATCCAATTTCAGGTACATGTATAGTTCGTTAGGATACAGCGCTCCGCCAGAAGGTACAGACCGCCGAAACGACTGCATATACCCACCCTCCTCTTCATGGGAACCAATTGGAGAGACAGATTGGCTTAACTGATTAAGGCCGAATGTGTACCAAAGAAAATGACCCATTCTCCCGAGGTCAGGCTTTGCAGGTGACTCCATTTCTTTACAGGAAAGGGGAACCTCCAATGACAGGGGAACAACTGGCAAGCCCCGGTAAAGCTTATAGGCAAGCGGCGCATCTTCCCAATCCACTTCCCAATCTGGCGGGCTTATTTGGTCAATATCAAAATGCAAATTGTGCAGAAAGGTATCTAGATTCATCCTTTTTACCTCCCGGTCATGCTTATGGAAATGGGTGGGGATGTGGATTAAGCTGTTCAACTGTAAATGGTTCTTTTACATATCCAAGTTCCATCGGGACCTTTAGCACCCTATTAAGCCCTGTTACACGTGTCAGATGGTGTCCAAATGTCATTGACAGCATACCCGGAATAAGTACTTTGACACAATGCAATCCGCTCCGCTTAATTTCCGGTGTCGTCTGATCCACCACTATTACATCAAGATTTTTCAGGTGCAATGCCTGAAGAAGGTCCTGCAGATCATCTGTCAGGTCATCATGTCTCCTCTCCCGCTTGAACTCCTCGGAAAACGTTCGGAGCGGACGATTTTCATCCAGTAAAAACTTTAGGCGTTCTTCCGCTTGCGGCAAACCGTAAAGCATCCCATGATCATCCATTTTCCCGACGAGGGAGGAATCCTGCAGCATTCGCAAAAATTCCTCCTTGTTTTCTTCGAGTTTTTCGTCCAGTGTCCCCATCATTCCAGCTAACTCATGAACTGCGCTTTTTACCGCCCGGACCGGGTCAAGATGGGCTCCGGCGGCACAAATGATATTCAATCCTTTTTTCCTCCTGTTTTTCGCCATCGCCCAAACACTTGGGATTCCATGCTCCATGGTCGCGTTATACAGATGCAGATCATATCCTGCCACTGTTCTTACCCGATCAATCATCAACTGCAATTCCCGGTCATTGGAGGAATATGGATCAAGACGCGGAAGGGACAGCTGCCCGTACCAGGTCATCAGGAATGAATCACGCTCCACCACTTCTAAAATACCGTAAAGAATCGCTTCTTCCAGGCTGCCGCCCAGTGCGCATCCGTTTGATGTTTCATAGACAAATCCATTCCCGCAGCCCAAGCTGTAATAAGCAAGCAGCTCAGGAACCAAAATTGGGCGCTCCTGCAAGAACGAATAACCCCATACCCAATTCATTGGGATATCAGGATTAAATTTTTTAAAAGGAAAGTACGGACGCGCATATTGCTCATCCGCATGCACACCTACTTTCACAGGATTAAGAGCCTGATCTTCCAGGTTGCGGAAACTGTCATAGACTGATGTCCTCTTGCCACGGGGCGATATGCCGCAGGAACGCTCAAGCCCCTCCAAAATGGCTGTCAGCTCGCTCACCTTATAGGAATGAGTGCGGCCTGCCACTCCTTCGTCCCCTCTAAACATTGGAAGGTTTACGACTACATCCGCAAAAGGTGGCGTAAAATCATACATTTTACCATTTAATAAACCAGTCCTCGGATCCAGATAATTTTTGACGAGCGTTTGATCTAACTCTTCCAATGAGCGGCAGCGATAACTGTCTGCGCTTATTTTCGGACTTGGCTTAATGGTAATTCTTGCAGCTTCCTGTGAATCTTCAGGCAGGGAGCTGCACACTGGGCACATTGAATCCGGCAGAATGAAGTGGCAAGTGCTTTTAAGTGTTTTCAGGCTGACCAAATACATTCGCCTTTCCAGGTCTGCTAAGCTGCCCCCCAGAACCCTCTGCACCTCTGATAGAAGCAGGTAGGACATCTGTAAAAGTCCCGTGCTCGATGCCCATGCGTCACGCATTAATCCGCTGCTCCCTTCGACTCTCTGCTGCAGCTCCCACATTTCCTCCCGGTCACGACCTGCCAGAAGTTTTCGATTGTCCGCACACTGTGAGCATCCCGGCGCAGACGGGTGAACGAATGGGCCAATTACACCCTCTCCAAATGATACAAAGCCCCTCAGCCAGGGAATGCCTGATGTTCGTGACACCTCCTCCGCCTTTTTATGAACTGAAGGCATCCAGGTATCGTGCACCACCAGAATCAAGTCAGTCCCAGCCGGCAGTTCAGGCTCAAAATTCATATGACGAACTACCTTATATTCAGCGGGCAGTTCCCTGCATACGCTGTCCGCCAGCAGTCCTTCTCCGACAACTACCACGACAGCACTCACTGAGATTCCTCCTCTCGTATGAACACCCCAAACACCCCTGCCAGACTATTTTTCAAAAATGGTTCGAACGAAAATTCACAGACTAAGAGCCGCTTGCTGTTTTCCTCCAGCACCCTTCTTGCAGACAGCAAAAGCTGTGATTGTTCTTTCTCTTCACATGGAGGAATGACTAGACTTTGAGGCTCCTTTTCTTCCAAAAGCACAGATGATGCCTCCACTGCAGTTCCCTTATGTCCCCCCATTTGGTTTTGCACCTGTATTATCGCATGCTGCAGCGCTTTTCTCAGAGCTAATGTTATATTAAAGCCAACACTGCCAAACCAGCGATCGTTCGTGCCGACCCAGACCACAGGGAAGCCGGATACTTCCTCCCCCTGGCAGATTTTCGGTGCTCCCTGCATCGTTGTCAATGCGTCCAAATAGAATCTGCAGCGTTCATCTTCTACTGCACTCAAATGCAGCGGAGAAACTGTTTTCTGAACCGCTTGACGCTTAGCCAGTTTCTCTTCCAAACACTTATCCAGCCCGCGTAAAACACCCTCTGCAAATGTTTCCCCTGCTCCAATTCCAGCATCATTTAAATCTAAGATATTACCATTTATTTCGCAATTTGGAGGAAGTTCAAACTGGCCAGCCATCCGCGACACATACGCTTCAATCCCGGTCAAACCCGCTTCCCTGCGTGCCTCGTCATGTCTCAAATCTGTACAGATTATATTTGGCAGGAGATCTGCCGGGCCCTTTGACAACGGGTCTGCTGGCTGTACACTGCACTGTGCCAACGGAAGCTGCTTTAAATCCCCTTCCTCCCATGTATGAAAAATCCCGGATTCTTTGGAAGTCAATTGGCT
Organism: Cytobacillus oceanisediminis; assembly: GCF_004366035.1. Lineage (GTDB taxonomy): Bacteria > Bacillota > Bacilli > Bacillales > Cytobacillaceae > Cytobacillus > Cytobacillus oceanisediminis_C. Next base: position 382,610 of record NZ_SOEE01000003.1, on the reverse strand, counting down.
GAAAAAAAGAAACAAACTGTCAGTCTTGTTTATTTCGGAACTCTGTCCCATCCTCTGATCAACATCTTTTATCCAACCCACAGCTGTATTTCCAGTCAGTATCGGATGAGGCAGGCAGGAATGCCAATTTCCTTCAAGCGTCTCCAGATTCAGCAGGAAAAACTGATTTCTCTGTTCAGCACTAGTTAATCCGGTAACCTCTTTAAACAGTTCAAACACAATCAAATTAGCCAGCATGGCTCCTGCCGTGGGGGAGGTGGTGTGCAATTGCTTGTCTTCGCAAAACGCGGATTGATGGACTCTATGCCAGGCAGACTCCCAGCAGACTTCTGATTCCGGATGCACGAGGGGGCCTGCCATACCAGCTTGTTTGTAGATAGTAGCAGGAAGAAATATCTTCTTCTTTTTCCGGCAAGCGCCATGTATAACCTGCAGTTCCTCTACATTCCCTGATTCCGAAACATATAAAATGGAATCATATGGCTGGATCAATTCCTCCCAGGAACAATCTTCCTCACTCTCGCGGGTTACCTCCTCTGCAGAAACATCGGGGTCTGTTTGCCGGGCATGTGCAATAATTTCCTTCAGACGCTTTGTATTCGTCGATTCAGGGTCTGTAATGACCATATGAACTTTAGGCAATCCGGATTCAATCAGCGAAGAAACCAGCGAAACAAATAAAGGGCCAGAACCTGCTGCCAGCACGTTTGCCTGCCGGTAGGACTGAAAACGGTATGCACCCGAATCACCGAAGCTTTCCAAAAATTCGATTTGAGAAGCATACTTTTTAAGAACATGATCTTCCAATTGATGAGGATGGTCCTTGCTTACGTCCCGTACAAAGCCATTGCGGTACAGCACTTCTGCAATTTCAAACACCCGATCCCTATGCGGGCCCGGCAAGCCGGCCGTCAATTCCTCCAGCGAATGCTCGCCATTAAACATTGGCAACAGCTTTTGAACCCACTGATCGATCATACTGCCTTCCATGCGGAAGGAGCTTACATTATTCCGAAAATACACACCTTTTGCTGGATCCGGGATAAAAAACGTATCCCTTTTTACCTTCAGCCTCACAGAAGGGGTCAAATTTTTCATTTCGCTCCTCCTTACCCGTAAACTATGCCTATTTATTAAACATTACCTTCTCTATAATCCTATGTACCGGGATTTGTCTCATATGTCTAACCTTCAAGATAAGAGCCCCTGCAAAATGCAGGGGCTTTACTTTTTCTATCCAGCCGGGATTGTATTATAGATGTTCATGGTTATTAACCACCGCAGCGGCCGCCACAACGGCCTCCGCAGCGACCGCCGCACCTAAAACAGTTAGAGCATCGGAAACAGTTAGAGCATCGGAAACAATTAAAACAGTTGAAGCAGGTAAAGAAAAAGCAGCTAAAGCCAAAACCAAAACCAGCGCATAACCGGCTCTGATCAGTATAGATCTGGTTTTGATCCCAAGGAACTGCCTCGTTCGCATGGAAATCACCAACATTTAACATTTGAAGATCTCTTTGAAAATCATTCATGTTCATACCTCCGTAAATATTATTAAGCTGTGCCAGCAACAAAGGGCAATCATGAAGAACAGCAGAAATCAATCGTAATTTTTTGAATTCATCCATTCTCCTAATACTCTCCTCATCAAAATATGTGCCGGGATGGGGTATTGTTACTGAATCAAACACCCAGATTTATTGGGTTTCATTTAACCATGCAGAAAAGAAAAGGGTTCATGGCATTAATAGCACTACATAGAACATTTCTGGGCAATACTAAATAAGTAATGGCATTCTTAATGGAGGGCAGAAATTTGAATCACACCTGGCTATCTCTCATACCATTTATAATCGTAATCGGAATGTCCATCTGGCTAAAAAACATCCTGCCAGGCTTAGTAGTCGGCATTCTTCTTGGTTCCATCATTGTTTCAGCTGATTTGCTGACAGGTACGGAGCAATCAGTCGCTTATATCGTGACAACCCTTTCGGATGAAACAAACATCAAGATTGTCGGGTTTTTATATTTGTTTGGCGGCCTTGTGGGGATGATGAATATCGCAGGAGGCATTAAGGGGTTTTCGGAATGGGCCGGGAGGCGGATCCAGTCTGAACGCGGTCTTCTTGTGTTCATCTGGATCACCCTCCCTTTCACCTTCATGATGCCGATGTTTCGGATAATGATGATTGGGCCTATTATTAAATCCTTAATCAAAAAGATGAACCTGTCCAAGCAAAAAGTGGGCATGACTTTGGATATTTCAACCGAATCAGTCATCGTGCTGCTTCCGGTTGCAACGGCATTTGTGGGCTTCATGGTGTCATTGGTTGAAGGCGGGATCAACGGGCTGAACCTGGATATGTCGGCATATGAGATTTTTTTATTAAGTATTTTGTTTAACTTTTACGCGATCATTATGCTGCTGATTGGAATCATTCAAACATTTTGGCGACGGAAAAAGACGGGAGAGCAAAATGGGGAGACCCAAACCGATTTGGAGGAAATAGAGCATGAGTTCCACCGGATGGGAATTAAAAAGGAATTATCGCTTGTAAAAGCCCAGCCATGGCATTTGATTTTCCCGGTGGTTTTATTGCTTACCTTTTCTTTGTTTCTGTTATGGCAGGATGGCCTGGCACAGGGCGCAAATACAATATTCGAGGCTTTTTCCATGGCAGATGCAACATTTGTGATGCTGCTCGCTGTTTTTATTACCCTCGTTTTAACCTTTATTTTTTACATAATCAGACGGGAGAAAATGAACGAAATTCTTTATCATTTTTATGATGGAGGCAATCAGATGATGGAGGCAATCAGCCTTCTTATCCTGATTTGGGCGCTGACAATGGCGGCGGAGGATCTTGGGTTCTCCGACTTTATTGGGAGCTCACTCGGGAGCTTTCTGCCTGCCTTCCTGACTCCAGCGGCCATCTTTGTGCTCGGTTCTGTGGTGGGCTACTTTATTGGAAGCTCGTGGGGAACCTGGGGATTATTCATGCCGCTTGGAATTACCCTGGCGGTTTCGACTGGCGCCTCCATTCCGCTTACCGTTGGAGCCGTATTCGCAAGCGGGGCATTCGGAGCGTTAACTTCACCGCTTGGAGATACGACCATTACCACTGCTTCGATCTTAGATATGGACCTTGTGGATTATGCACGATATAAATTGAAGGTTTCAGCGATTGGCGGCGTGATTGCAGCGGGGCTATTCATTGCAAGCGGGTTTTTCATTTCCTAAAAAGTTTGTCATCACTTCTAATTGTGTGCAGCAGTCCCTTTTCTTCTTATGTACATAGTGATTCATGCAGATGAATATACTGCAATGAATCCTATTGCAAAGGGGCGGAGAGATGACTTGGAAGAAAAAGCCGGAATTAACGAATGTTCAAATGCTGAATGTGATTCATCACGGCCTTCGAAAGACACAGTCGCCAAAGCATATCATCATTATTGGTGCAGGTATGGCTGGTCTGGTGGCAGGTTCTTTATTAAAGGAATCCGGACATAAGATCACCATTCTGGAGGCAAATGACAGAATAGGCGGACGAGTATATACCATGCGCTCCCCCTTCAGCAAAGGATTATTCTTTAACGCTGGTCCAATGAGGATACCTCATATCCATTCGCTGACCTTGTCCTATATCAAAAAATTCAAGCTTCCTATAAACGTTTTTGTAAACCGTACTCCAATGGATCTTCTTTACGCAAATGGCATTAAAACACGGCTTGAGGTGTATGAACGCTATCCAGGCATATTAAATTTCCCCATTCATCCAAATGAGAGAGGCAAATCGGCTGAAGAGCTTCTGCTGACAGCGGTACAGCCTTTTATTGACTTTGTCGGCAAAGACCCTGCAAAAAATTGGGCCATTTTGGAAAGCCAATATAAAAAATACTCTTTTGGCTATATATTAAACCTTTATTTTTCAGCTGGTGCGATTGACATGATCGGTGTACTGCTGGATTTAGAGGCATTTATGGGAATGTCTTTTACTGAAGTTTTACGTGAGTTAGTCATTTTCACTTCTCCAGGAACTTACTATGAAATAACAGGCGGAATGGACCGATTACCAAAGGCTTTCCTCCCTCAATTGAAAAATGATATTCATCTCCATCAAAAAATGACTGGAATCATTCAGGACACAAACAGTGTATCCATTCAATTAACCCATCAGCAGACCAATGAGCATTCCACCATAACAGGAGACCATGCCATTGTCACGATCCCCTTTTCAGTTTTGAGATTTGTGAATATCGAACCCTTTCAATCATTTTCCTATTTCAAGCGGCGAGCTATTCGGGAGCTTAATTATATGGCAGCAACCAAAATTGCCATTGAATTTAAGTCCCGGTTTTGGGAGATGGCAGGTCAGCCGGGCGGCAAAACCATTACAGACCAGCCGATTCGATTTACCTATCTTCCAAGTCATGGGATTGGCACAAGCGGCCCTGCCATTCTTATTGCCAGCTATACCTGGGCGGATGAGGCTCACACATGGGATAGCCAGCCCGAGGAAAAGCGTATTCAATATGCACTTAAAAACCTGGCGGAAATTTACGGTAATATTGTTTATAGCCAATTTGCTGCAGGAGCTTCATTCAGCTGGGCACTGAATCCTTATTCTAGCGGCGGATTTTCATTCTTTGAACCCGGACAGGAAACCGAATTGTTTCCCGGTATTGTTTCACCGGAGGGGCGTGTCCATTTTGCCGGAGAGCATACATCCAAAACCCGGACATGGATTCAAGGGGCAATCGAATCCGGAATACGAGCTGCATATGAGGTAAATGATTTGCCTAAGTAGGTATTTTTCTAGTACATGATGTAATGGCAGATTAGAAAACTACTTCTGCTTAGAGTTTCAAAGTTATGAGCGAAATTTCGGTTTTATCGGCGAAATTCCAAAGTTATGAGCGAATTCGCAGTTTTATCGGCGAAATTCCAAAGTTATGAGCGGAATCGGCAGTTTTATCGGCAAAATTCCAAAATAATGAGCGAATTCGGCAGTTTTATCGGCGATATTCCAAAGTTGTGAGCGAAATCACTAGTTATGAGCGAAATCACTGTTTTATCGGCGAAATTCCATAGTTATGAGCGAATTCACCGTTTTATGGCGAAATTCCATAGTTATGAGCGAATTCGGCAGTTTTATCGGCGAAATTCCAAAGTTATGAGCGAAAACCGGCAGTTTTATCGGCAAAATTCCAAAGTTATGAGCGAATTCGAAGTTTTATCGGCGAAATTCCATAGTTATGAGCGAAATCCAGTTTTAACAGATAAATTCCAAAGCCATGAGCGAAACCTCGGTTTTATCGGCGACAGATTACCAAATTAGTCGGTCAGATTATTGGCCAGTATTCGTTAAGCAAGGTAGAAAAAGCGATCTCTCCATAAATGGAGGATCGCCTACATACAATTATTCCTGCTTTCTATTTCTAATCTCCTTTTGAACTTTTCTTAGCGCCTTTTTCGATCCTCTCTCCAGATCATGCTGCAGCTTCCGTTCATGGTAACCGGTAAATAAGGTATTCATATCATAGCCTTCTGGATAAAGCTCGCTTGCTTTAATGTCTAATTCAACCCGCTTGCTGTTTACTTCCACTATTTCATCTTTATAAAACAGCTTGATGTTATTAAATTTATCTATTGGCTCATAGACAACGGCATAATCATCCTGGCTGATCCATTTTACCCGGTCACCGATTTCAAAATGATATTCTTCTATGATCTGCTTCACTTCAATCACTGGCTTCTTTATTTTGTTCTCTCTTACTGCTTGCAGATTATAATCCTTGTTTTCAATATACATTTGTGCACGCTTCAGGACAGGTTCGCGGATATTCATCTTTCTGGAAATCCAAAGCGCATTGCTCTCTCCTGATTCACCTATTAAGAGCTTATACATCGGTTTCAATTCCGCACTGTCGAATAACATGGCAGCATTCATAAAATCATCATGCATTTCAGAATAACGTTTAATCTCACCGTAGTGAGTAGTGGCAATCGTTATGCATCCCATATGATAAAACTCTTCTAGAATGGCAATGGCTAAAGCGGCACCTTCGTTCGGCTCTGTTCCGCTGCCGATCTCATCGAATAAAAGCAGCGTATTATTGGTGGAAGCACTCATGATCTCTGAAATGTTCTTCATATGGGAAGAAAACGTGCTTAGGGCGTTCTCTATGCTTTGATTATCGCCAATATCAACATATACATGATCAAAGATGGCGATTTCACTTCCCGGTTTCGCCATAATATGAAACCCGGACATGACAGCCAGCGTAAGGATTCCGATTGTCTTTAATACGACGGTTTTCCCGCCCGCATTTGGGCCTGTTATGACTAAGCTTCTATAATCTTTCCCGATTTCAAAATCCAGCGGGACAATGTTTCCTTCTAATAATGGGTGCTTGCTGCTTACTAATTTGATATATCCATGATTATTAATCTCCGGTTCAATGGCGTCCGTACTTTTGCTGTACTTCGCTTTCGCAAAAATCATGTCGTACTGGCTAATGCATTCAATATTGATTCGGATCTCATGAATGGATTCAAGAATCGCTCCGGAAAGCGTGGCTAATATTTGATATTCCTCTACCGACTCCTCCGATTTTAGCATTGCCAATTCAACATTGAGCTTTGAAACTGCATCAGGCTCTATGAAAACAGTCGACCCTTTTGAGGATGTTTCGATTACTGTTCCGGCTACCTGATTTTTAAAGGATGCTTTAATCGGAATCGTAAAACGGTCATCCTTTTTGCTGATATAGAATTCTTGAATGTACTCCTTATTTGCTCCGCTGCGCAAAAACTTATTCAATCGTTCTTCGATTTTCCCTTCTGTTTTCGCCATGTGATTTCTGATTCGTTTGAGCTCTTTGCTGGCACCAGAGTCAACCATGTTTCCCTTAATCGCATATAAGATCTCTTCTTCAATATTTCTAAATTCAGTCATAGATAGCGCATAAGTGTACAGGACTGGCGCAAAAAATTCTTTATCAGCCATAAACTTTTTGATTTTCCTGCAGCCTCTTAAAAAATCTGATACAGCATTTAACTCTGATGGAGTTAATATGATGCCTTTTTCCAATTTTTCAATATGGCTTGTGATATTGGAAATGCCGGTTAATGGGAGATGCTTTTCGGCGTCCAGCAGCCTTCTGGCCTCGCTTGTTTCATTTAAGCGATTGCGGACGGCTTTCATATTCGTGCTCGGCTGTAACCGGTCGATTAATTCTTTCCCTAAACTGCTGACGCAATGCTGTTTCACTTTATTCTTCAATTCATGGTATTGTAATTTTTCAAAAGTCATTTTATTCATATTCTCTGCCTCATTCCAAATAAAATAGCCCGCAAAAGCCTTCCCCACCGCCAATTTGAATTGGGCAGAAAGCTTCCGCGGGCGTACTATTTCGAACAGGCATAAACAAACTAAACCCTAAAGCAGGCTTAATGTCTAAAGCTACACGAAAATATAGAAATGGAAGCAGTCTTATAGTAGGTATTCAAACAAGTTATGTTTGAAAAAAGGCATTCTTAATAACCTGGCTAAAACCAGAAAATAAACACCTTATTCAACTAATAACAATTAGTTGACACCTACTACCGACATACTTCACCACACCTTTTTGTATTATGAAATTAATGTAGCACGGAACTGCCAGTCTCGTCAAACTGCATATGGAAATATTTGCGTATTTTTAAAAAAAGAAAGTGCACCTTCCCCAAAAGGCGCACTTTCTTTGAATTTGAATCTTTACTCAGTTTCCTCTTCAGTTCCTTCTTCAGTACCTTCTTCTGTTCCCGTATCTTCAGTTTCTTCTGTGTTAGTCTCGTCAGTATCATCTTCATTGCTGCAGCCTGTAGCCACACCTGTAATCATTAAAGCTGCCATCATAGCTAATAACCATTTTTTCATTTCCAATTCCTCCTTGGCTGCTATATTTGTTACAGTAGTAATCATAGAAGAATCCGAACGGAAATAGAAGGTCATAATCCATTTTTTTACATACATTAACCTTCTTTTAAGAAAGTTCATGAAAAAATAACATAGCTTTTTCAAATAGCATGACCAAAAGCCCTTCACAAATGGGGACCTTGGAACTCATGGTCTAAGTTTTTTCCGGGTAAACTGCTGGCACTCATTCTCCCCCATCGTCTCCTCCATCATCGCTGTCTCCTGGATTACTCTCATCGCCGTTCCCAGCATGATCGGCTTCATCAAAAAATTCTTTAATAGAATCCAGTATATTTTTATTTGTATCTGCACTCTCATTCCAGTGATGTGCATTTAAAAAACTTTCTAAAGTAAATACCTGAACCGCTTGTTTTTTATGTCTGGTAATAAAGTAAAGACAAAGGATTATAATCAGCAAGATAATAAGGATAAGAATCCAGCCATTAATCACTATAACCGCCGCTCCTTCATTTTTTATGATCCTATTAAGCATTAGCGCCCATTAGCTCATTTTATTGTAAGAGTCTTTTATTTTATGGTAGGGAATTAACACAAATGGCTGGTCAGCAGGTATGAATTTCTCTATTCCATTCTGGTTTTCATCAGGCCAAAAGTATGTTCGTCCCCATTTTTTGATTATCCATCCTTCACAGCCTACCGGGATCACCCCCCAGTTTTGGGCTTTCATATCATCTAAAAAAGGATAAAACCCTCCAAAAACATTATCGAGTATGCCTATTACCTGGCATGGTTTAGTAATCTGAATCCGATACAGTTTCTCTTCATTGAAACAGATGCCATTGATGATAATCTCCTTCTTAGAAATATATTTAATCGAATTTCATCCAAAGGATGTCGCTACTTTTACCTCTATTAAGCTTCTTTTTCGTGGAAATAACCTATTTTTAGATAAATGGTTCAAATCAACTATACAGCATCAGGGTCAGCTCATCCATTTAGCCATCACATCAGAGGATAGGTCCCAGCGACTCAACTTCTTTCTTCTTCACATGCTTCATATAGACAAGATGATTGACACCACTTCTTTCACTATGCTTTTGAGGTATACGCATAAACTCTGCAAAGCCCAGTTTTTCATAAAGCTTGATGGCATTTGTATTGGTATCTGCTACCTCTAGAACATATTCGTCATATGAAGCTGAATCCATTATCGATTTTAGCAGTTCTGCCGCAACACCCTGTCCTCTATAATTAACCGATGTTGCCACAAACTCTATTGCACCCATATTTTCAGATATTTGAAAGGGGTATTGCTTTTTCTCAAATTCTTTTTTGAGAATGATATAAGCAATACTTCCCATGATTAAACCAAGATGCTTTCTAAATTCACTATATTTTAATCTTACTGCAGGTGTATTGTTTGTACAGGCGGCTATAGACGCAATATGATTGTCAGCTGCAGCCGTATAAAAGACCTCAGTATTAAACATATGGGCAAATGTCCTGTAAAGTTTAGCTTTATCCTTTGAAAAATAATTCAGCCATTGATAAAAGCCGTCTACAAAAATGACACTCATCTCATTTCTTATCTTTCCTTTTGCTTCATTAGCACGAATAATATTCATAGTCTACCCCTCTATTCTTTGTGGATGTTTCAGTTGCTCGATTTATAAGGATCTGCTACTTTCCCGCTCTGCGCAGGAAAGAGCCCTTTAATGGCACAATAAAAATCTTACCTTAATCTAAAGCCCGATATTTTCTTCTTAAACTAATACCCTGTTATTGGGAGAAGCTCTTCTGCTTCAAAAAAACATCTAATCTATACTCTGAATTTACATGGGTTTAATATTCAGAGTATATGATTGGTTTATCACCAAATGAGGAGGCAATATAAATGAATATGCGTGCAGTATTTATTGATATGGATGGTACACTCCTGAAAGCCTCAAACTGCATTTCCCGCCGAAATATGGAAGCCATTTATCGGCTCATAGATCAGGGAGTCATGGTGTTTCTAGCCACTGGCCGGCACTATGAAGTAACCGCACCCTACCATAAAGAAATTGGATTACAAACACCGATGATCTGTCTGAATGGTGCCTCTATTCACGATGCAGAGACAGGAAAAGCTACGAAAATAAAAACCGTACGATTGAACGAGGAACGTTTCCACCATCTGACAGCAGAAAGTCCATGTAATGTTATGATCCATACATCTACTGGGCTATATTGTAAGGAAACAAATGAAGAAATCGATTATTGGACTAAAGTTGGGCAAATACCGCCGCAGTATATCGGAGATTTAAGACAGGCAGCTTATCATGATGTTCTTAAATATAGTGTTCGAACAGGTTCTCCAAGCCAAGAAATATCCGCTTTGTTTAAAACGGAAGCAGCAGTCATCGATTGGAATGACGGGTTTGAGCTGGTTGCTCCCGATGTTTCGAAATGGGCCGCTATCAAAAGCTTACTTAACGAACTTGGGATCAGCCCAAATGAAGTCGCAGCCATTGGAGACGGACCCAATGATATAGAGATGCTTCGTCATGCCGGTACGGGTGTGGCAATGGGGAACGCTGGCGAGCTGGTTAAAGCCGCAGCTGATTTTGTTACAGGGCACCACGAAAATGATGGATTAGCTGAGTTTATTGAACGTTATCTTCTTAAATCTTATGCGATTTAATGTATTTTTATAGGTATTTTCGTAATATAAAAAGACAGGTGATTTACCTGTCTTTTTTAATAGCAATATTCTTAGGTTAGTATGTGATAATAACTCGCTCACACAATACCGCATTACTTAGCAGGCTGCATTCCGCTAAAGCCCCTTTCACATTATGCACCGATTATATTCTTTACCTTTAGCACCCTCTCTGGATCAATCGCATGCTCATAGCTGGATTTCACACGGACTCCTGTACCAAAGTGAACTTCAGTGACTGGCACCTCATCTAAAAACGCACTGATATTTTCAATTGAAAGACCAGCACCCGCCATGATTTTTAGATGACTATTTGCGGTAAGATCATGCAGGTTCTTTAGCCTTTCTGCTGCATCTGCAGCACTTCTCCTGCCGCCGGATGTAAGGATCCTCGAAATTTGCGGATACTGCTTTAGAGTTTCCAAAGCTGCAAATTGATCATTGGCCTCATCAAAGGCGCGATGGTAAGTAATATCCATTCCATCTGCTGCATTGATTAGCCGCTTTAAATGATCGTTATGTACTTGCTGGTCAGGTGTAAGAACGCCAAGTACTACACCTGCCGCTCCTAATTTATTGCATATTTTAATATCCTGAATCATAATGTCAATGTCTTCTTCAGAATAGCAAAACCCGCGGCTGTGCGGACGGATCATTACATTCACGGGAATCTTTAACTCCTTGCAAACTCTTTCAATAACGCCATAGCCTGGTGTCAGACCGCCCTCTGCGAGCCCGGTTACCAGTTCAATTCTGCCTGCGCCGGCTTCCTCTGCAATTAGCGCATCACTTAGGGTATCTGCGATCACTTCTATTAACATGTTCATGTATCTCCTTTAATCGTGCTCTCCCATTAGTTTGGACTTAATTAATTTAAAGGCAATTTCTCGGACTGGAATATTTCCTGTATAGATCCTACTTCCATTCCAGCATCATTTCGAATAACGGAAGGCCTTAGGTTTCTCAGCTTTTTTATGGTTTCTTGATTGTTATAGTGTATTTGTTCAAGAATAGATGCTACAATGTTTGGCCAGACGTCCTCAGATCCATTTAACACTTTGAGGGCAAATCCAGCCCGTTCTTTTTTTAGTCCGAAGCAATACACACCCTGGGCTCCGCCTTTAGCAACAATATTACTGTCTTCCAATAAAATCGAACAGATAAAATGCTGTGATGCCACCATATTAAACTGGTTATTCATAATGGACGTCATTTTAAAAACTGCCTGCTGCAGCTGAGGATCTTGAATCAGATCGGGACAAGCCAGCTTCAGGTATACTTCTGACATCCTCTTTAAAGGAATGGCAAAAACGGGCGCCCCACAGCCATCAACACCAATATGAATTTTAGAGACAGGAATACCCGATAAATGAGAAAGAATATCCAGGATATGCTTTTGCAAAGGATGGTCTTCTTTCCAGTATCCCTCCACTGGAAATCCCCATTCACGGCATACAGTAATAAATCCCATATGTTTGCCTGCGCAATTGTGATAAAGTTTCCTTTTCTGAATCCCTTGCCTGATCATCTCTTCTCTTGGCTGTATATTTAAAGGATAAGAAGCAGGGCAATAAAGTTCTTCTTCCTTTACAGGGAGTTTTGCAAACATGGATTCCAGAGCTTTAATATGGTAAGGTTCTCCTCGATGGGAAGCTGTGAACAATGCTGCTTCCTGCTCTGTTAATCCGTACTTATCAATTATGTCAGTCAGAAATACGGGCAGCGCCTGGATTGGCTTAGATGCAGAGCGAAAGTATGTGTAATGCTCTTCATCCCCAACCTGATAAAAGGATTCTAATTGATCGTCCACACCGCATATAATCCCGGTATGAATATTCTCAACGATCCCTCCCCTGACTTCCTCTACTAATGCAGTAAATTTCAATTCAGTTCTCTCCTTCTACTCAAGCTCCAGCATAAGATTTTGGGCCTGTATAGCCGCCCCAAGAACAACTCCGGTATCACTCAATTCCGAATATACGATTCTGACCGATTGCTTCAATGGCTCCCATATATATAACTCGCATTTTTGTTCAATGGCTTGCTTCATTTCAGGCAGTTTCTCAATCGTATTGCCGCTCAAGATAATGACTTCAGGATTATACAGACAGAGGAGGTTGCTGATGGCCAATGCAATATAAGTGGAGGCTCTATCCATAATATTCAGAGCCCAGGGCTCCCGGTCCCGGTAGGATTGGAACACATCTTCTATAGAAGAAATTTCCTTCACTTTCCTGCTGTCAGCAAGGATCGCCCCTTCAGAAATATAGGTTGCGAGACAGCCTATTTTGCCGCAATTGCATACATTGCCTGTAGGATCAATCACGGTATGCCCGATTTCCCCTGCATTATTGGTTTCCCCTCTGTAAATGTCTCCATTAAGCATGATGGAAGAGCCAATTCCTGAACCAATGCCTATTAATATGGAATTCTGTGAATCCTTTGCTTTGCCTGTAAAGCTCTCTGCCACAATCTTCATTTTTAATTCATTATCCACTATGACATTAAAAGAGGTAAGCTTTTGAAGATCCTCAGCCAGGCTTGCATCTTTCCACTTTAACTGATCCGATACCTTTACAATTCCGTTTTTATAATCAATATATCCAGGTAAACCAACTGCCAGGCCCATTATTTTATTGGCAGGAATCTCGTTCTCAGTCATGATCTTTTGAATCACAGCATTTATTTTATGAAGCGTTTCCCTATAACTCTCTGATTCATTTCTTTTACTCTTATGTAATGAAACCATTTCTCCAATATAATTGACAATTCCAACTTTCAGCAGGGATTTGTCAATTTCAATGCCAACTGTATAAAGCACATCACCGCGAACTTCCAGCAGGGTTGCTTTTCTCCCTACTCCTGTTGCAACTGCCTCAGTTTCCCTTAGGTAGCCCTGCAGCTGAAGCTCAGTAACAATTCGTGTTATGGAAGTCGGGCTCATCCCCGTCATTTTTGCAATATCAATCCTTGATATAGGAGACTTTGTCTTTAAAATATCAAGAACAAGATTTTTATTTTGTCTTTTCATTAGTAGCTGATCGTGTTTCTCCATTATCCTACCTTCTTTATGCCTGCAGATTTAGACTTCCAACTCTGAAGGTGCATTTAAAGAATCGTGTTGACTCTCGCCTTCATTGGAAAAACCAACATCATCCTTTAAAACTTAATCACTTTTCTGTGCAAGTTCGGTAAGCTTCCAAAAGAGAAATCTCACTTATCCCTTTTGGAAGCTTACGTTGGAAATCCCTATCTCATTATACACTTTGTTCAAAGTATGAATCCATTTACCTAAAGCTTTTGATAAATTCTACCGCTTCTGAAATGTCACTGATTGGATTTTGATTTACTTCTCTTTCAATGGTTAAGTACCCTTGAAAGTTAATTTCGTTTAAAGCATTGAAGTAAGCCTCGAAATCCACATCTCCCCTTCCGAGCGGCAGCTCCCTAAAATACTCACCTGAAGCAACCATTTCTGCCATTTTTTCATGGTCTGTGCCGCCGCCATATCCAAGGAACCCGTATACATCACGTGGATCAGCAGGCTTCAGCCTCTTTCCATCCTTCACATGTGTATGGACAATATAGTCCTTTAGGAGCCTTACACCTTCTGCCGGGTCATCTCCGGTTACCATCACCATATTCGCCGGATCAAAATTAACTGATACCCCGTTAGTGCTCAAAGTATCCAGAAAGTTTTTGAGCCTGGCGGATGGTTCAGGACCTGTCTCAATGGCAAAGTAGGCATTCATGCTTCTAGCGTAAACAGCGAGTTCTTCACATGCAGCCTGCATCGCTTCAAATATGGGGCTGTCCTGCTCTTCAGGAATAATGCCAATATGCGTCGTCACAATATTTGTCCCCAACTCTGCAGCGAGATCCAAAATGCGTTTTGATTTTTCGATCTTAATTGGATTTTGCACAGCATCCTGAAACCCATGCCCCCCAAGGTCACCGCAAAGGGCAGAAATTTCCAGGCCGATGGAATCCAAATAGCTCTTTAGGTTTTTACGGGAATTCTGATCTATATTTTCAGGAGCCATTTCTCCTTCAACTGCATATATTTGTACACCATCAGCCCCCATATCCTTGCAGAGTTTAAGTCCTTCGTAAAGAGGCAGCCGCAGACTATCCACCATGACACCAATTTTATTTGAGAGTTTAACAGTCTTCATTTTAAGCAAATGTCACCTCACTTTTCTTATCAGCCGCTTCATAAATGCCAGCGAGGATTTTCATCATTTCCACCCCATCTTCAACAGGCGCTAATGGATTTGTTCCTGTTATGCAGCTTGAAACAAAGGAATCGATCTGATTCTGAAAAGCATTGGCAAAATCAAAGGTTAAATGATCCATTTGCGGGTGAATATTAAGGATAGTGTTGTTTTCTTCACTAATAATGGCCAATTCAGGCTCCAGTTCTGCGCCGCCTTTGGTGCCATATAATTTGACTCCAATTTCATCTTGTTTCGCATGAAGTGTATAGGATACATCCACAAATAAAGAGGCACCGTTCTCAAACGTAATAAGGGCATTTGCTAAATCTTCTACTGTATTCCGGTCTTTATGATAATCTGCCGCTTTATAAAAACGTAAATTCTCGACATTCCCTCTGTTCCCCAGCTTGCTGTACACATTTCCGGAAATCGACTTTACTTTAGGGCGGCCCATAAGGTACCAGCACACATCGATGACATGGACACCAAGGTCTATTAAGGGACCTCCCCCTGACCGATCCTTGTCTGCAAACCAGCCGCCGGGATTTCCCAGACGGCGCAGGCATGATGCTTTAGCATAGTAAATGTCGCCTAAAGTTCCGTTGTCAACAAAAGCTTTCAGCACTTTTGTATTTGTAGCAAACCTCCGGACGAAACCTACCTGCAGAGTTTTCCCGCTATTCCTTTCAGCTGCTTCCACTTTTAACGCTTCTTCCACATTCATGGCCAAAGGCTTTTCTACCAGAACATGTTTTCCAGCGTTTAGTGCCCCAACAGATATTTCGGCATGGCTATTATTCCAGGTGCAAATGCTTACTGCATCGACATTCGGGTCACTATACACTTCTTCTATATTCCTATATACATGGCTGATTCCATACTCCAGCGCTTTCGCTTCCGCTCTTTCCGCAGAATAATCAAAAACTCCGTACAGAACAGCATCAGAATTGCTGGCAAAGGATTTGAAGTGCATATCAGATATGGATCCGGCTCCTATAATACATACTCTTAAAGGTTCCACTTTCTTCACCCTTTCAAAACCGGCTTAGAATCATTCACTGCCTGCACTTCGTTCCATAACCTTCTTACATTATCCATGCCAATTTTGGAACCAGTCCTGCAATCTTCCATGCCTTCAAATTCCACTGTCAAATAACCGTCAAAACCGGAGCCTTTTATCAATCTAATAATCTCGCGTATATTTAAATCTCCGTGGCCCACGATGGCTCCGCGCAAATAGTTTTCATTTACCGTTCTGAACCATACTCCATCACCCGGATTTTCAAAATATGGGCGAATATAGAAATCTTTTAAATGAACCGTTGCTGCATATTTTAGATTCTTTTTCACCCCAACGAGCGGATCCTCATCAATGCAAAGGAAGTTGCCGACATCGAGAGTTGTTTTGAAGTTTGGACGGTCCACCGCATGAATGACCCGCTGTACACGGTCGCTCGATTGGACATTGAATCCGTGGTTTTCAATAGTTGTCGTAATGCCGTACTGCGCTGCATAATCTGCGATTTGACGGCTTCCTTCTACTAACTTATCAAAATGCTCTTCAAAGTAGTGAATCGTCATTTCTTCCGGCTTCAGCTGAAATGCTGTTACATCATGGCGCATAATCTTAATGCCCATGAGATTAACGATATCCACATGCTCTTTCAGCCTCTCCACTTCTTGTTCGAATGCTTCCTGTGTCGGCTGAACAAAATTGGCCGGAAGGGAGTAGGCAGAAAGTTCAATCCCTGCAGCTTCTGCTCTCTTCTTAATTTGATGTGCCAGCTCTGCATTATCCACAACCGAAAAACCATAAGGGACAATTTCCATATGCTCCCCGCCATTTTCGGCAATCCAGTCAATCACATCCAGAACCGTCATATTGCCATCTCTTAATTCTCTTACTAAACTGTACGTGCTAAGTCCAACCTTCATGAAAATCCTCTCCTATTTCCAGTATTTTTATAGTGAATTTGCAGCAATGCTGATATTAAGCAAAGTGACCGATATATTAAAAATGTGACCGATAAAATTAAATTCTGACCGATATCTCCGAAAACTGAACGTTATAATTAGAAGTCGACCGTTAAACAGAGCAAAGTGACCGATAAAATCCTGCAGAGCGAAAAATCCTTTGGAAAAATCTCATTGGATCAGCACATTTGGCTAATCCATTAAATGACATGCAACAAAATGATCATCAGCCAGCCCTTTTTTCACCTCTGGTTCCACTGTTCTGCAAATATCCATGCAGGCAGGACACCTCGTATGAAAGCGGCACCCGGAAGGAGGGTTAACCGGACTCGGCAAGTCTCCCTGCAGGACAATCCGCTCTCTTCTCAGCCTCGGATCCGGGACTGGAACAGAAGATAACAGTGCTTTTGTATAAGGATGCTGCGGATTTGAGAAGATGACATCCTTCGGGCCTGATTCGACGATGGTGCCAAGATACATGACCCCAATGTTATCGCTGATATGTTCGACTACACTTAAATCATGAGAAATAAATAGATAGGTAAGATTAAATTCAGTCTGTAAATCCTTTAATAAGTTCAGGATTTGAGATTGAATGGAAACATCAAGAGCGGATACGGGTTCATCAGCTATAATGAGCTTAGGCTTCATAATCAGCGCTCTGGCTATGCCGATCCGCTGGCGCTGGCCGCCGCTGAATTCATGAGCATACCGGTCTGCATGATGTTCTGTCAGTCCTACAACTTCGAGCATTTCTGACACTAGATGATTTCGCTCAGCTTTTGATCTTTTCGTATGAATCACAAGAGGTTCAGCAATAATCTCTCTTACTTTCATTCTTGGATTGAGAGATGCATAGGGGTCCTGAAAGATCATCTGCACCTTTTTCCTTACCAATTTCAGCTGTGATTCTTTCTTTTGTGAAATTTCTTCGCCATCAATCCAGATTTCACCGTGGCTGGGAGTCAGCAGTCTTGAGATCAGCCGTCCTGTTGTTGACTTGCCGCACCCGCTTTCTCCAACCAGACTGTATGTAGTTCCTTGCTCGATGCCAAAGGACACATCATGAACTGCCTTTAATGATCTCTTTTTGGAAAACATGCCACCCGGAAGCGTGAATGACTTTTTCAGCCCACTTATTTTCAGCAGTGTCTCAGGCATATACATTCTTCCTCCCTTCTTCAATCATCCAGCAGCTGCACATTCTCCCATTACCCAAATCAGTGGCATGCGGCTCTTCCTCTAAACAAATAGCCATGGCCTCATTGCATCTTGGTGCAAATTTGCAGCCCTTTGGCATATTGCCGGGATCGGGCACATTCCCTTTAATCGATGTCAATTTATCCTTTCTCTGCCCGATTTTTGGAACAGATCCTATCAGTCCTTTCGTATAAGGATGCTGAGGGCTTTCAAATAAATCGAATACATTCGCTTCCTCTACTACTCGGCCTGCATACATGACGGCTACCCGGTCACACATTTCCGCCACTACACCGAGATCATGCGTAATTAATAGAACGGACATGCCTTCCTCTCGCTGCAGCTGTTTCATCAATTCCAATATCTGCGCCTGAATGGTTACATCCAATGCAGTCGTTGGCTCATCGGCTATTAAAAGCTGAGGATTGCAGGACATGGCCATGGCAATCATAATCCTTTGCCGCATCCCCCCGGAGAGCTGATGTGGAAATTCATAAACGATTTCCTCCGCACGGGGAATCCCAACTTTCTTTAAAATAAAAATCACATGCTCCTTCGCCTGTTTTTCGTTTAAAGCAAGATGCAGCCGGATGGGCTCCAGCAGCTGTTCTCCTATTTTCATTACGGGATTTAATGAAGTCATCGGCTCCTGAAAAATCATGGCCATTTGTTTTCCGCGGATCTTTCTCATTTCCCGCTCTGTTTTATGAGTAAGATCCTCGCCTTTGAAGGAAATGCTTCCGCCCGATATTTCTCCGCTTGTGCCTTTAAATAATTTCATGATCGATAGGGAGGTTAAACTTTTGCCGCAGCCGGATTCCCCTACGAGCCCGAGTACCTCTCCTTTATTGATATGAAAACTGACACCCCGCAAGATTTTTAGCTTTTGCTTATCCTTTGTAAATTGCGTCTCCAGCTGGTTGACCTGCAATAGCTTCTCCATTTTTTTCAATCTCCCTTACTCATTCTTCGTTTTAGGGTCCAGGACATCCCGTAGCCCGTCTCCGACAAGATTGAAAGCAAGCACTGTCAAAAAGATTGCTAATCCCGGCATCATGACAACATGGGAAGCTGTTCCTAAATAATCACGGCCAAGGCTGAGCATAGCACCCCAATCCGGTGTTTCAGGACTGGCACCGAGACCCAGAAAACTCAAACTGGAGGCCGCTAAGATTGCCGTTCCAATTCTCATCGTAATAAATACGATTAGGCTTCCAAGAGTTTCAGGAAAAATGTGCTTGAACATAATTCTCCGGTGCGAGGCTCCCATAGATTTCGCCGCTTCCACAAAGACAGTTTCCTTTCCCTCCAATGTCGAGCCCCTTACCAGTCTTGCAAAAGATGGGATGCTGAAAATGGATACCGCAATTACCACATTCGTTAATCCCGGTCCTAAAATGGCCACAATGGCGATTGCCAGCAGCAGATCCGGAAACGCAAACATGACATCACTGCCCCTCATGATAAGACGATCCAGCCAGCCGCCAAAATAACCGCTCATTAGTCCAAGAATGATACCTCCAGCCGCTCCCAAAAAAACAGCCAGAAAACTGACACCAAGCGAAATTCTCGCACCCACAAGAAGCCGGCTGAAAATATCTCGTCCGTATTCATCCGTGCCTGCCCAATGTTCATTGCTGGGACCCTGCAGCGTTGTATTATAATCGGGCTCATACGGATCATAGGGTGCAATATAGGGCCCAATAATGGCGACGATGATTAGCAGCAGTATAAAAATGCTAGCCCCAAATGCCAGTTTTTGCTTTTTCCAATTCTTAAAGAATTCTTTAACAGGTGAGTATTTTTTCTTTGGAATCACTGGGGTATAGGCATTTACTTCTTTTATTATTTCCATGATTCCCCTCCTTTAGGTAACGTAGCGTATTTTCGGATTCAGCATACTGTACATGATGTCTACTATTAAATTAACGAGAATAAATTCAATGGAGAAGAGCAAAAGCTCAGCCTGGATGACAGGATAGTCCCTGAAGGCAATGGAATCAATCAGCAATCGCCCCATCCCCGGAAAGCTAAAAACAGTCTCCACGACGACCGATCCGCCCAGCAGGAAGCCAAACTGCAGCCCGGCAATAGTGACTACAGGAATTAAAGAGTTTCTCAATGCATGCTTTGGAATGACTACAGATTCCTTAAGTCCTTTCGCTCTTCCCGTCCGGATAAAATCTGCTCTTAATGTTTCAAGCAATGATGACCGGGTAAACCTGGCTAGCATGGACATGATGCCTGCGCCCAAAGTGATGGAAGGCAATATATAGCTTTTCCAGCTCTCGGCCCCCCCGGTTGGAAACCACCCCAGCTGGACAGAAAAAATCTGGATAAGAATCAAACCAAGCCAGAATCCCGGCATGGAAATTCCTGATACAGCCGTGACCATCCCAAAATAATCCGGCCATTTATTTTTGAATACCGCAGACAGTGTGCCAATTAACAATCCAAGCACCAATGCCCAGCCCATACTCATGAACGTTAAATAGATGGAGGGCATAAAGCGGTCTGCAAACATCTCTGAAACCGGAAGACCTGTCTTTAAGGAAGTCCCCAAATCTCCTTGAAACAAATTGCTCATGTATGTAATGTATTGATCCCAAATTGGCTGATCGAGTCCCAGTTCCGCCCTGATGATATTGACCTCTTCAAGAGTTGCATCTTTTCCGGCAACTAATCTGGCAGGATCTCCAGGAATTAAATGCGTGAAGAAAAAGATTAATATTGAAACAATAAATAGGATTGGGATCATTTCCAGGATTCTCTTCAAGATATATTGAAGCAAAATGAAAACCCCTTTCTTAGAAAGGAAGAGGCATTGGGTATAATCAGCCTTTGCCTCTTCTGATTGCCCTGCTCTTACTTAAGATTCGCGTCTGTCACATTAATTCCGCCTGTTGGAGAAATGAAGACGCCCTCTACATTGGACCTTGAACCAGCCAGAATCTCATCTACCCCAAGGAAAATCCAAGGTGCATCTTTGTAGATAGCTGATTGAATATTGCTGTAGATTTCTGCCTGCTTGTCAGGATCTGCTGTTTGATTTACCTCTGTTATCCACTTATCTACATCATCATTTTTGTAGTATGCAGTATTGGCTCCATCCGGCGGGAATGAGCTGCTGCTGAACAATGGCTTCGTTGCATTGGTGGTATCGGATGGATACGCAGACCAGCTGACATACCACATTTGCACCTTTGCCTCTTCTGGTGTCTGAGCTCCATAAATTTCATCTGACAATGTGCCTTCTTCCATTGATTTAATCTCAACCGTAATGCCAATTTCTTTTAACTGCTGCTGGATAAACTGCATTCCCTTCAATGTGTCGGAATTGGTGTTACCCCAAATTTCAGCATTGAAGCCATCTTCAAATCCAGCCTCTTTCATTAATTCTTTTGCTTTCTCAATGTTGTGATCATAGGTTTCCTGTTTGGAGTAAAACTGGGTTTTGCTTGGAATAATCGAGTCCAGCGGCAAGCCGTAGCCGGAATTTACGACACTTATAAATGCCTCTTTATTCACTGCATAGTTTATGGCCTGACGGATGCGGACGTCATCATACGGCTCTTTCATTGTATTGATGGATACATATCGGGCAATCGTGGAAGGAATTTTATGAATTTCTACGTCTGAATTGCTCTCCAATTCCTTCAAGTTTTGCACTGGCGCCGGATAGATCACATGTGCTTCGCCTGTTTTAAGCATAGCTACACGAGAGCCATTTTCAGGAACAGGTTTGTACGTAATCTTTTTCACACGATCAGCCTTATTCCAATAATCATCGAATCTTTCAACTGTTAAATGGTCCCCCTGAACCCATTCCACAAACTTGAATGGACCGGTGCCAACTGGTGTTTTGCCGATATCATTAGAAGAATCATTGATCAGCTTCGGGCTTAGGATTTTAGCGGAGACAAATCTTGTCAGCATCCCTGCATATGGTTCTTTTAATGTGACTTTAATCTGATAATCATCAATCACATCAATGCTGGTAATAAGATTAAATCCGCGGCTATTCAATCGGAGGCTTTCATCCTTCATAATCCTTTCAAAGCTGGTTTTAACTGCCTCCGCATTGAACGGCTCCCCATCATGGAAGGTAACACCCTGACGCAGTTTGAATGAATATTCCAGTGCATTATCACTGACACTGTATTCCTCAGCCAGCTGCGGAATGATTTGCCCTTCTTCATCCGATCCCAGCAGTCCCTCTAACATGGCTGTCTGAACGGAATTTGAATTCGTATCGCCCGTATTATGCGGGTCCATCGATATAAAGTTTTCATTTACCGCAATCACTAATTCCTCTTCTTTCGGGCTTGAAGAGCTTCCGGAGCTTTCCTTCTCATCCGTTCCACTTTCTTTGCTGGAGCAGCCAGCCATCAGTACCAAGGAAATCAAAACAACAAATAGCGTTTTCCACACGTTTACCCTTCTCAAATTGCTTTCCCCCTCGAACAATTTTGTTTTTTTGTTTTTCTTGGAAGTTCATTCAAAAGATTTAAGAAGTGCTAGTTCTTAACAGGCCAGATAACAAAGCTGCAACTTAAATCTCCAGATAATTATTTTCACCAAGTTAATAAGTATGCAAAAAAAATATGTATTTTAGCGTTTTTTAGTTTATTTTACATATTATTTTCTCCAGTGATGAAAATAATTAAATTTATTATAGAATGATAATCTCGTAATTTCAATATTAAATTCTGAAAATTTTATATTTTTTATTTTTATATACTGTATCTCTACTCTTTCTTTTTATTTAATTCCGTTACAAGGCAGAGAAATACCGACCTTATTCAAGCGGGAAATTAAAATCCAATAGACAAAGTCCCAGATCCATTTTTGAATACAGTTATATAAATTCAATACTGGAGGTTAAAAAATGGAACAAAGCTATAGCCGTCCCCCACAGCATCTCGCTTGGCACGAAACACTGGAAATCCATGAATTAGTCGCTTTTCAATCTATTGGACTTATGAAACTAAAAAAAGCATACCGGGAAATAACTGACCCGGAATTAAAGGAAATATACAGGCTGTCCATTAATGCCCTAAGCAAAAATATCAGCGAGCTTCTTCAGTTTTATCCCATGGCTCCAAGATCGGATCGATTTGATGGGGATAGAGTGGATAAACTGCCATTTTATTCAGGGGATTTATTAGGCCTATCCAAAACTTCGGTCAGGAATTATGCAATAGCCATTACCGAAACAGCAACGGATTCAGTAAGAATTGTATTAACTAAACATCTTATGGGAGCAATTGATTTACACGCGAAAATTTACCAGTATATGTATAAAAGAGGCTTTTATCCTTCTTACAATTTAAACAAATTACTTAATAACGATGTTAACCTTGCAAATAAAGCTCTTTCTGAACCTATTTAACGCATTAAATCAGATTCCAATATGAACTTAAGGATATCTGATTCTTTTTGACGATCCCTGGGTCACCTGATGAATGAGTATATCGGAACAATATCCCAGATTGAAGTGCTTATCTTCAGATTTTTGGCCACTGTTAATTTCAACAAGATCATATGAACTTGCCACTAGGATCTATCATTTCATACTTGTTGCCTGGATAATCGTCCCTTTCCCTCAAATCCATTGAAAACATTAAATTTGATAATCACCGAAATTCTTCTCATAAAATTAATAGACCAGGTATATCAGCACCTGGTCAGATTCTGGCTTATTTATATATACACTAAGCTGTATTCAGCTTTCTCTTAATCCTGGCAGCAAAGACTTCAAGGGTAATCGCAACGGCCAGAATAAAATAAGTAATAGCCCCGATTTCCCTCATATCCAGGTAAAAGCTGCTTGCCATGAACATGTCAAATCCGATACCGCCGGCTCCTGCTGCTGCTCCCATGGCAACGGCTACCGCAAAGTTAATCTCAAAGCGGAGAAATGTCCAGGAAATCATATAAGTGATGGAAGATGGGATAACCGCTTGAAAGACAATTTGCCACCAATTGGCTCCGCTGGCCTGCAGGGCTTCAATCACTCCCCTGTCCAATTCTTCAAAGGACTCCGAATAGGCTTTGATCAGATAACCGATCGAGTGGAAGGTCATTCCAATAACTGCAGCTGTACTTCCAAGACCGGCTGCAACCGCGAAGATCAGCACCCACAGGACGGTCGGCACGGCTCTAATAAAGGCTACCATGCTTTTAATGACTATTGAAACCCTTTTCGAAGACAGGTTCTCAGCGGCCAGCAATCCGAATAGGACTGCAATTATGGCGCCAAATAAGGTTGTCAGGAAAGCCAGCCCAAGTGTGACCATGACTTGATAAAGGGCATGCCCAAAGGAGAAATGCTTTAAGTGCGGTTCAAGGAATATAGTTTTCAAATTGGCGAATGTGCCGAGAAGCGCATCCATAAAGTCCAGTTCCTTATAATCAAAGCTGTAAAATGCATAGACTGTCAGCGCAGCCAGAATAAAGAGGGTTAATCTCGTTACTATGGCCGCTTTGTTCAAAGGCTTAGCCGGCATTCTTTTGCCAAGCAGATGATCGGCTGGTGCCGTTACATTATTCAGCTGTTCCTTCACCTCCATTACAATATCACCTTCCTTACATAATTGGATGCATATTCGATCAAAAGGATAGCAGCAATGATGACAACAACAACCAGACTTGCTGTGTCATAAGCCAAACTTTTATAGTACAAGTTGAATGTAAATCCGATTCCAGATCCTGTCAGCAGTCCAATTAATGTGGCACTGCGGATATTCGTTTCAATCATGAACAAAATCCAGCTGATTAATTGCGGAATGCTTGATGGAATTACAGATTGAAAGATGATGGAAAAGTAGCCTGCGCCTGTCGCTTTTAAAGCCTCCACAGAACCCCCGCTCACTTCATCAATTGTTTCGGTAAAAGCTCTGGTCAAGAATCCAAATGACCCAAAAAACAAAGCAAAATAGCCTGTTAACGCGCTCTGTCCAAATGAAAACAGCAAAATCAGCGCCCATGCGGCAACATCGATGTTTCGAAAGACAGTGGCAATTCCTCTTGTAATCGCTCCAAAAAAGGCATTTACCCTTGTTGTATTCGAACCGAAAATGGAAAATAACAGGGCGAACACAGCAGCTGCTGTCGTAGCTGCAATCGAAACCAGGAGTGTTTCCTGCAGCTTTTCAAGAATAACTGGCAGCTTTTCTAAGGATTCTGCGGTTGGATAGAAGTTTGCCATTCCCCATTGAATGGCTTTCGGGATTGAAGCAAAGCCCTTTAATGCATTGTACTCAGTAATGATCATGGCAAGGATCGTAACGGCACCAAGGAGTAATAGGAAGGCAAGTGTGTTTCGTTTTTTCTTAGCAAAGATATCAGCCTGCATGTATGCCTCCAATGTCAAAGATTAAATCTTCTGCTTCCGATCCATATATTCGCTGAATGTCTTCTGAAGTCAGGCCTTTAGCCGAACCGTTATACACAACCTGCCCCTTGTTAATGCCGATGATTCTGTCCGAATACTTGATGGCTACATCTACCTGATGAAGATTCACAATAACGGTAATGCCCATTGTTGCTGTAACCTTCTTTAAATAGTCCATAATCACTTTTGCCGAATTAGGATCAAGGGACGCAATGGGCTCGTCGCATAAAAGCATCCGCGGATTTTGGATAAGCGCACGGGCAATGCCAACCCGCTGTTTTTGCCCGCCGCTTAATTGGTCTGCGCGCTTATAAATCATTTCGTTCAGGCCAAGCACATTCAAAATCTGGGCTGCCTGCTGCTTTTCCTCTTTGCTGTAATATCCAATAACGCCAGCCAGTGTTGATTTGGTTCCCAATATTCCGTGCAGCGTGTTTTCGATTACCGATAATCGATTCACTAAGTTATAGTGCTGAAAGATCATGCCAATTTTGGTGCGGACCTGCTTTAATTCTTTTTTCTTCAGGTCCATTACATGGAGATCCTGGAAGCGGATTTCTCCGCCAGTAGCATCAATCATGCGGTTGAGGCAGCGGAGAAGTGTTGATTTCCCTGCTCCAGATGGGCCGATAATGGAAACAAACTCCCCTTCCTGGACTGAGAAGCTTACATCAGTTAATGCTTTCGAATCTTTGCCAAATTGCTTTGTAAGGTGATTAACTTCCAATAATGCTGTCATGAGTTAACCCCTCCTATCCAATTGTTTTATCCCGCTTTAATGGGCAGAAGATTTCATCACTCTGTTCTAACTGCAAATAAATCTGGATTGTTAGCAAATTTATAATTTTATCCGAAAATAAATTAGGACTATACGCAAATAATTTTCTATTCTATGCAAATAAATTAAAGTCATCAGCGGGGAATGAAAGCCCCCACTGATGAATGCTTACCTTTATTTTGCAAGCTCGCGGATCGGGTTGAACCACTCATCTTCTACTTCAACCAGACGCTCATTTCCTGACTTTTTGCTGAATAATCCGGAAAATTCGGATTCCTCCGGAACGAAGATTTTTTCGTTACTTGCCACTTCATCGGAAGTCATGATTTCTCGCAGCTGTGTTTGGTCTTCTTCGCTCAAAGTACCGGAATTGATCACAAATGGTGCATTTAAAACAGGTGTTACTGAGATTAAGCTGAATTCTTTTCCGGCAACCGTGTTCAATGGCTCAGCAGCATCATCTTTCACTTTATACACTGCGCCTTGCTTGTTCGCTTTACCCTCTGCCAGTTCTACATAATTGTTCACACATGTATCACAGAATGCCGCCACGTCCGCTTTGCCGCTTAATAGATTGACAGCAGAACCCTGGTGAGAGCCGCCGAATAATACTTCACTGAAGAACTTGTCCTCTCCGCCCTCTAGTAAATCCTCAGCTGTCAAACTCTTAAACTCTTCTTTCGCGCTGAAATAATCAGTAATGCCTGTAGATGGAACCTTGAATCCTGATGTGGAACTGTTCGAAACAAAGGAGAATCTCTTTCCTTGAATATTGTCTATGGCAAATTCCCCGCCATTTTTGTATTCATCCGCATTTTCCTTCTGAACAGCCAGCCAGCTGTAATATACAGCATCCTCCAGAGTGCCTGACTCGCCGCTTGGAACAACCAGCGGAAGGACCTTTTCATTTTTGTTATGGGCTTCTATGTATCCTTGTGCACCAAGGAACGCCATATCTGCATTGCCGTTTGCAATCGCTTCAATTGCCACAATATAATCAGTCGTTGTTTGATGTTCTACTGTCTTGCCTGTTTTCTCTTCTATTAATTTTCCAATTTCGTCACGGG
This sequence comes from Cytobacillus oceanisediminis, assembly GCF_004366035.1. Classification (GTDB taxonomy): domain Bacteria; phylum Bacillota; class Bacilli; order Bacillales; family Cytobacillaceae; genus Cytobacillus; species Cytobacillus oceanisediminis_C. The sequence continues at coordinate 355,355 of NZ_SOEE01000003.1, read as the reverse complement.
CTTCGGTTAAATCAGCACCTGATTCGTTTGGAAGCCAAGCGATCGTCAGTGTATCGTCCTTTTCTGAGTTTGCAGTAAACGAACAGCCTGTAAATACCACTGTCATAGCCATAGAAAGCAGAAATAACGCCATATTCTTCATGATTTTTCCCCTCTCTTATTTGGAAAATTTTTTATAATACCATTGACCTAACTATAGCGAAAGAATGTTAATCTACTGATAAGGCACTATGAGAAATGGTAAAGCATTGGTAAAGAATTAATGAGATAATGTAAATACGCCATTCTGCATGTTGTATTCCCTGTCACATAAGTTGTTCATAAATTCGAGATCATGGAAGATTCCCAGCATCGACGTACCTCCATGCATTAATTGTTCTATTAAAATTTTCACCTTGATTTTAGATTCATAGTCCAGGCTTGCCGTCGGTTCATCCAAAAGAAGCAGCCTTGGCTTCTTGACCATCGCCCGGGCAATGTTGAGCCTGAGTTTTTCCCCGCCAGAAAAGGTGGCAGGATAGCTGTCCCATAGCTCTGGATCCAGCTCGAAATGAGAAAGGATCTGCTCTGTCTCTTTCTCAGCATGAACCTGGTCCCGTCCCATTTCAACAATGGCCTGCTTTACAAGCTGTCTGGCAGTCGTTCTTGGCATAACAGTCAGAAATTGAGATACATAGCCTATTTCATGCTTGCGCAAATAAATCATTTGTCTATTTGTTGCCTCTGCAATATTGAGAGGACCGAACTTTTTGGAATTGTACCAAATGCTTCCTTGCTGAAGTCTGTATGTTCCAAAAATACATTTCAGGATTGTTGATTTTCCGCTCCCGCTTTTTCCAGTAATCCCAACAAAGTCTCCTTCCCCCAATCTGATATCAATGCCGCTCACTGCATGGACATTCTTCCCGAGATTATGAAGGGTAAATGATTTGGACAGTTCCCTGATTTCCAATAGATTTTCCACCAATCCACCTGCTTTCTCTCAAAGTAGTATTAAATTCTGTAATTCGTTTTTTGAATCAGCCTCCCATCAACGAATACGCCCGTGATTACCGGAAAATCGTCTGCCAATTTTTCAATGATCAAAAGGTCTGCTTTTTTTCCTTCCTCGATTGAACCGATTTCCTCATCCATGTTCACGGCTTTTGCCGGATTAATGGTGACAAGCCTGATCATGTCTGCCAGATCCATCCCATAATTTCTTACCAGTTCAAAAATGGCATGAAGCATGGCAGCCGGATAATAGTCGCTGCACAATATATCAATCGACTCATTCTGAATTGCATCTGCTGCACCCAGATTACCGCTATGGGAGCCTCCAAGCAGAACATTTGGTGCACCGGCCACTGTATACATGCCAAGCTCCTTCGCCTTGCAGGCTACCTCCTGGGTAATCGGGAATTCACTGATGTTCGTGCCAAAGCTTTTGACCAGATCCAGTTTTTCGAAACTGTCATCATCATGTGAAGCAACCGCTATATTATGTGCCCGTGCGTGCTCTGCGATCTCCTTCATATCCTCAGCAGAAAGCTTTTCCTTCGTTTGGTGATTTCGGATTAAAACGTCTATAGCAGCATCGCTCATACTGTTATAGCTTTTAACCGTGTTCCGATAAATTTCCAGATGACGATATTGCCCTTGTCCGGGTGTATGGTCCATAAACGAAATCAGGTGCACCTTATCTTCGCTTATATAACTTTTGAGGTTTTCGATTTCATCCACATTATCAATTTCCATTCGTGCATGGAAGCGATGGCGAACAAGATGCTTCGTACTGTGCGTTTCATCTATCAGGTCAATGAGTTTTCTGACATTTTCCGGTTCCCTAATCGGCTTGTAGGCATATTCTGTTTCTTTAAATAGGGAAAGGGAGTGGAACATCGTTGTGATTCCATGGGATATGAGCTCCTTCTCTGCTTCCCTGAGACTTAAATGAAAGTTCATTAATGAGGTTGGCCTCGGTGCCGCCATATGCTCAATATAGTCGGAATGGATATCGATAAATCCAGGTGAGACATAGCCGCCCGCTGCATCGATCACTTCCATGGAATCTTCAAATTTCATTTCCCCCCTTGGAGCAATTCTGCTGATCTTATCATTCTCAATCAGAAGATCATAGCCTTGCAAAATAGTATCCTCTGTAATAAGTTTTCCGTTCGTAATGACGTACAATATGCTTCCCCCTAATTTGAAATGAATTATATTCCGATTAGCCTTAAAGAAGCGAATGAACCAGGCTTTGAGTAAATGGAGCTTGAGGATCTTCGAGTATCTGATCTGTCAGCCCCTGTTCAATGACCTGTCCCTCCAGCATGACCAATGTTCTGTCCGCAAGCATCCGGATAACGCCCAAATCATGCGAAACCAGCACAATACTAATATTCATCTCTCTCTGCAGGCTTTTAATTAAATCCAAAACACTTGCTTGTACAGATAGATCCAGTCCGGTCGTAACCTCATCCAAAAGGAGAATCGGAGGCTGATTAGAAAGTGCCTTGGCAATTTGCACACGCTGCTGCATTCCCCCGGAAAAATTCTTTGGAGCTTCTTTGCGGCGATGGACGGGAATATTCACCTTGCTGAGCAGCTCTGATCCCCTGTCTTCCATCATTCCCACATTCCTGCTGCCGGCTGCAATCAATTTTTCGGCAATATTTCCAATCGAAGAAAAGTCGATTCTTAATCCCGATAGAGGGTTTTGATAGACTTTGCCCATTAAGTGGTTGCGGATATACCGTTTTTGCTGGGAGGATTCCTCAAAAAGATTATTCAGCCCATTCTGGTAGGAAGAAATATACGCCTCCCCTGAGGTCGTTTCCTGGTCAAAGTACAGGCATTGCATTAAGGTGGACTTGCCGCTTCCGCTTTCCCCTACAATTCCAAGCACTTCTCCAGGGTAGACATCAAATGACACATCCCTGCACGCATAGACCGTTCCGCACACACTACAGTAATTTTTGATCAGGGTCAAAGGCTCAGGGTTTCTGCAATGATCGCAGCCGGGACCGAATTGCTTGTTTAAGTTTTTTATAGATAAGACCGGAACCTCAAATTCAGTCATTTAATTCACTCCTGCCTTTTCATCTTTGTTTAATATTTCATAACAATAGCTGGTATCATTGCATTGATAATACACCTCTCCTGTTGCCTCATCGATCAGTTCGTCAAGGAACACTCCCTCAGAGCCGCACAATCTGCAGCATTTCCCATCAAAACTTTCCTTTTCAAACGGATAATCTTCAAAATCAAGGGAAACGATTCTCGTAAATGGCGGAACTGCATATATCTTCTTTTCGCGGCCTGCTCCCAATAATATGAGTGCTTCGTTTTCATCCATTTTCGGATTATCAAAGCGTGGGATCGGGCTTGGTGCCATTACATAGCGGCCGTGAACCATGACCGGATGATCTGCACCTGTTGTCATGCTTCCGTATTTCATGATTTGTTCAAAGAGCATGAGCCAGGCACCGCTGTATTCTTTTTCTGCATGAAGCTTTTTCGTTTCATGCTCACTGGATTCAAAATATCGGAGCGGTTCAGGAAGCGGTACCTGCAGTACAAGGATTTGTTCCTTTTTCAGCGGTACCTCCGGGATTCTGTGCCGTGATTGAATAATGGTCGCCTGAGAAGTATGTTCCGTTATTTGAACACCTGTTGTATCTGATACAAGCTTTTTAATACTGACTGCATTGACAGATTCATCTGAGCCCTGATCAATGACCTTCAATACATCTTCTCTCCCGATCAATGAGAGTGTCAGCTGCAGGCCTCCTGTCCCCCATCCCCTTCCAATCGGCATTTCCCTTGAAGCAAATGGAACCTGATAACCCGGGAGTGCAATCGCTTTTAATGTGGCTCTTCTAATTTCCCGCTTCGAACCTTCGTCAAAGAAAGCAAAGTTATAGGCGTTAATCATATGCCTGCACCTCCTCACGTTCGTCTGCTTTCGCTTTTGTCTTTCTCACACTGTCAAGCTTCGACTGGAACGTTACATAATGCGGCATTTTCAAATGTGATATGAAGCCAGTTGACTCGACAGAATCAATATGGAAGAGGACAAATTCCTCATTATGGCTTGGGAAGCTATTATCAGGATGCTCCAGACAATTATCCAGAATGCCCATAGCGATGGCTTTTGTCTCATTCTGTCCGAAACATAATCCGTATCCGATTTCAAACTCCAATTCCTTTTTCCCTTTCTCCTTTTCGGTCATAAAAGGCATAAGCATTTCCGCTTCTGTTGTTTTTATATCACCAATGTAATAGTCATCTTCATCGTTGCCCTCTTCATTCGGATGGCCCACGTATATTGGCAGGCTTCCAACTCTTAGCTCACCAACAGTCGGATGCAGAGCGCCATAGCCTCTGATAACCGCATATGCCAGTGAAGTAACAGCCCCTGTTTCTCCCCTTGTCAAAATTTGCAGGCGCTGGCTGCGGCTTGATGGAAAGTCAAGGCTTTCCCTCGTCACATCATCCGGCTCAGCATCATTGTTTTCAAGTGGAGGAATCAAGCCTTCTTTCCTCAAATAATCCAGCACCTTCGGTAATATAAGATCAGGCTCCTGCAGCAGTTCATCAAATGGGTTATTGTCTGAAGCATAAGATGAAAGCCATTCTTTTACCATCTTTTCCGTTTCCTTCATCAGATTGAAATCCAGGAGCCGGTGAGTATAATCAGTTGTCGCCCCTAAAATCTGGCCGCCGGGAATATCCTTGAAGCTTGCTGAAATCCGGCGTTCAACCTTCATTTCCCCGGTTTCAATGATTTTCGAGCAGTACTTTCTCGGCAGGGTTGAGCGGTATGCGCGGAGCAGGAATACCGCCTCTTCCGGATTTCCTTCAGCCTGCTTGATCGCTAATGCAGCAAGCTTTTCATTATATAAGCTGCCCTCTGACATCACTTGATCGATTAACCCTCTCATCCCTGCTTCAATCTGTCCGGTTTCCAGCACTTGCTCCTTATGCAGCCTTTCATATTTCAATCGTTTAATCGACTCTTCAATGGCCTGTGTCCCGCCTTTTACCGCTACATAACCCATTCCTTCTCCACCTCCCTGCTTTCTGTTATTTGAGTCGTTCTTGGCAGTGATAATAGCTGATGATTTCGGTCCACGAATACCAGGTCCACCCCTGTTGGATACTCCCTATTTTTTTCATTGCGTTTTTCAATCCAATCCCCTGCCAGTTCTACATTGATTCCTATTTTTGTTTGAATGCCGGGTCCACTTAATAGCAGGTTGTCACCTTCAGTAATCGCACCAGTTTCTGCTATAATCACTGCGGATTTATGCGGGTTTGCGAACGTGCCTGGATTCGCATTTTCAATGGCATGTTCCAGATACCCTGCCCCGGCATCCTTCAGGAGAAATAAATAATCTGCCTGATCCGCTTGCACCGCTTTTGCGAATGTTAATTGATTGATTTCTCCCTCAACTGCTTCAGCCTCACTGCCATACACTTTAAATGTAACCTCAGGATCAAGCAGCGTTAGCGCCAGCAGTAAGAGCGATCTGGAGCAGCCAGCTGCATTCTCCCCGTCAAGCAATGCAGCTTCCTTGCCCAGGTCTGATATCAGCCCTGGCCTTGATGTGGAATCGACTAATTTTCTATATACAGATTGCAGGTCATGAACAACATCTAATTTCAACGCCTGTTCCTCCTTCTATTAAACATCCATCGTCTCAAAGCTGACTTTTGTTCTCAAAATAGCTTCATTCTTTGCTTTTCTATTCTGTTCTATATAGTACTTTTCAATTTCGAGTATCCCGGCCCATGGTTTGGTTTCGGGAAGATCCCCGAGAAATGCCGCATCAATCACGGCAAGATGATAAGCCAGATCTGGATGATCGCCTTTCACAATCCCTATGCCGATCTTTCCTTCCACCTTTGCCTTGCATTCTGTCACCAGAACTTCCCCTAAATAAAACAGGCTGTTCCTGGAAGTCTCCCGAACCTTTAACATCACAAGCCCATTTTCCGGTTCCTGTATAACAGAAACTGAATATTTTTGCTCAATTTCTTTCGCTAAAGATTTTGCCAATTCATGTGAACCTTCAATCAAAATTTCTGTTCGCTGTTTTCTTTTCACCTTTTGGCCTCCATCTGTTTTTGTTCTGCATCTTAAATCTATCTTGTTGCCAAGCTGGCGGATGTTAAAGAAGTGTAAATTATGTAAGAGTTTTATTAACTCAAAGCCAAATTAAATTAAATAGGTAAAGCAATCGCTCCTATATTTGATTCTCGAGACTTCCAGTACTGTTCCCGTCTCTTTGTCCATACAAAGGGACTCCAGGAGCAAAAGCGGAATCAAATTCGAGCATTGCAGGATTTTCCGTTCAGATTCATTCGGGAAAACCACACTCAGCTGACTTTGGCCCGAAGTGAATTCTTTATAGCCTTGCGTTTTGTAATAATGAAAAATAGAGGTAATTCCCGGTCCATCCCTATCAATTTGCGGAAAGACTGATTTGGCTGCATAGGATGTATGCAAGGCAATCGGGCAGCCGTCCACGATTCTTAATCTGGAAATTCTATAGACTTCATCCTGCAGATTGACTTTTAACGAATGATAGATATCAGATTCATAGGTGATTTTTTCAAAGCAAACATTCTGCGACCTGAAGTCAAACCCAAGCTCATTCATCTTTTCACTAAAGCTGATATTTCCTGTTAAAATCAGCGGAATCTGCTGTTTCCTATTTTGGACATAACTGCCCCTTCCCTGCTTTGAAAAAATGAATCCCAGATCCTGCAATTGTTCATACGCTTTCCGTACAACCATCCTTGGAATCCTATATTGATCTGCAAGCTCATTCTCAGAAGGAAGTTTTTCATTTGGTTTGTACTTCCCTTCCTTTATTTGGGTAATCAGCTCGTCTACCAGCAACATTTTTTCACTCATACAGTCAGCCCCTTTCGGAATCCAGAAACAATTTAAGTCTAAAAAAAGAGTTTATATGGAGAGTTACGTGAATGTAATGTTTTTATAAAAAATGAAAATGACCCAATCTTTTTAGTGACTGGGTCTTGTAAGGCTATGGTTTAGCTCCCAAATTTCCTGATGAAAGCTTCCGTATCATTTAATTCTTCAAAATGGGCTTCCAGCTTTTCTCTTGGCCAATCCCACCAGGCAATCTCGAACAGCTTTACAGCTGTTTCTTCAGTGAATCTTCTTTTCAACGGTTTAGCGGGCACGCCCGCTGCAATTGTATAGGGTTCAACATCCTTTGTAACAACAGCCCCGGAGCCGATGACTGCCCCCGTGCCGATTTCAACACCCTTCATGATGATGGCACCGTGGCCAATCCAAACATCATGGCCTATTTTAACCCGGTTTGTACGGCGCCAATCAAAAAATTCATGATCATCCTGATTGCCGAAGCCATAGTCGACTTTCCGATAGGTCATATGATGCTGGGTCACCCGGTCCATCGGATGCTGAACGGGATTAATGCATGCATGAGAAGCAATGGAACAAAACTTACCGATTTCTGCATAGTTGACTATTACATCATCCATCGTATAAGTGTAGTCGCCAAAATTTGATTCGATAATTTTATTTCTTTCCCCGATTGACGTCCATTCTCCCGCATAGCTGTCAATGATGAAGCTGGAATGATGTACAGCAGGTGAAACGGAGAGCTTTTCATCCTTTTTTGGTTTATAAATCATTGACATGTGCAAATCCCACTCCTCTTTATATGTGCTGCCTATAATCGCTGGCTTTTCAGTCTCTGCCTTCTTGCAGCTAATTCATGCACTCTCTCCACCCCCGGAGACATGCAGCCCAGCACAACCGGTTTCTCACCGTAAGTCCCATGAAAGTCGGAACCTCCAGTCATGGTCAATCCATATTGTATGGCCAGTTTCCTTGCCATTTCTTCATGCTGTTCATTATGAAGGGGATGCCAGACTTCTATCCCCTGCAGGCCGGCTTCAACCAGCTCAGGCACTTTTTCAAAATTTCCATATTGGCCAGGATGGGCAAGCACGGGCACACCGCCTGCTTCAAGAATTGCCTCAACAGCAAGCCTCGCATCCACATATTCCATCGGAATAAAAGCCACTCCTTTCGATTCTCCATTTTGACCGCGGCCAAATAATTTTTTGTATTGGGAACCATAAATAGAATCTGCATATCCAGTTTCAATAAGAGCTTCCATGATATGCTGCTTATAAACTCCGGTTCCACCCTCAGATAGCTCCAGACAGCGTTCCCATGTAATGCTGTAGCCTGCTGATATCAGCCTTTGAACCATTTCAAATGAAAGCTTATGCCTCCGCTCAATGATTGGCTGGCACAGCGTTTCTATTGCCTTATGCCCTGGTTCGATAAAATAGCCCAGAATGTGAACCCGGCGTGCCCTGTCAAAGTCAAAAGCAGAAATTTCAATACCGGGGATTACCTCCACTCCATACCTCTTTCCACGATCAATTGCTTCCTGCAGCCCTTTTGTCGTGTCATGGTTCGTAATGGCCAAGTGTGAAACCTCATTGGCAATGGCCAGATTCAATACCTCATCAATCGATAGCGGGCAATCAGATACATTCGTATGGCAATGCAGCTCTGCTTTCATTTTCATTCCTCCTATTCATAGCCTTTTTAAATAGAATAACTTGGTGCCAAGCCAGATAGGTTAATGGGATGTAAATTTCTGTTAAGAATTTGTAATTCCTATTATGGCTTTTTGTGGAACTGCCTTATTATAAGCCCGGCATTTAAGCAAATGGCCGATAGGTTGGAAAAGTGACCGATATTTCAGGAAAGTGACTGATATATGCTATTACTGACCGATAAACTTCCGAAAGTGGCCAATATCCCCATTTGGAAGACAGCTTTTTCAAAATCTTCACGAAAAAGGGCCAACTCCAAGAAAGCCGGCCCATTTCTGTTTTGTTATTTAGTTTTGCTGCTGTCTTCCTGGTTCTCTGCCAGCAATTCTTTTGTTGAGCTTTTAAATTCCCTCAAAGTCGAGCCGAATGCCCGGCCAATTTCCGGCAGCTTCGATGGGCCGAAAATGATAAGTGCGATAACTAATACTAATATTAATCCAGGTATACCTATATTTTGCAGCATGTTCTTCCCTCCTGCTGATTATTATTACTAATCGTCTTTATTAAACGGGATTTGCGGCAGCCATCGTTTTCGTCTTCCCTAAAGCTCTCAAAGGCTTCTTACATACATTCCCATAAGCATCCAGTGCATGCACCTCAATTTGATAGGCTGTATTAGCCTGTAATCCTTCAATTGTTAACGTTAAAGGGTTTGGCACAGGATCTTTATAGAATTCCGAGAATGCAAGAAATTCCTTCACGACTTCCTCTGAATTTGCATGTCTTGCCACTACCTTGTAGTCATGAACCAGCAGGTCATCCTTGGCTTGTGTAAACATAATGGCCATGCCAGTGGCTGTTGTCATTTCATGATTAATGGAAAGCATCGCATCTTTGGTAAAAAAAGGCGCCTTGTTATCTCTGTCTTCTGTATAAGAAAATTTCCGCTTATTTGCGGGATAGTTTATTTCAAATGGCTCTCCTGTCCAATCATTATGATGAATATCGCGGCGCCTGATCAGTACCTTATTATTATGAACCTCTACAATTAATGCCTGATTCAGGACATCTGCCCCTTCAGGCACTTCCCCTTGAATTCTGCCTGCGTCCAGCCACAAATAGGCGCCAGTTGAGGTTCCAATTGAAGTAAAATCCTTCTGGTGAATGATTCTCGGGTCATCAAGAGGATAGTGTGTATGACCGGAAAATGAGATGACTTGCGGATATTCTTTTAAAGTGTTGTAAAAAAGGTCTCTATTTTGATTAAAGCCCCATTCGCTCCCATAGACCGTCCCTTTAATCGGCTGATGGTGAAAGACAAAAATTGGCTTTTTCCAATCATCTTCATGCGCAATCTTCAGCTGCTCACCCAGCCAATTAATCTGTTCCGCGGAAAAGGTGCCCTCTGTCAATCCATCTTCTGTTCCCAGAATGATAAAATGGTAGCCTTTGATTACCTTGTGATAGCGGATAGATTCCATGCCTGTTTTTGCTAGGAATCGCTTTTGTGCATCTGCTGCTGATAAGCCATTCCAATAGTCATGATTCCCTATGGCAAACATGGAAACGGCACCTGGCTGTTTGTGGGTATTATAAGCTGACATAAACTTATCGAATTCGGATGCATATCCATAATCGGTTAAATCTCCTACAACCAAAAAAGCATCCTGCTTCGGAACAATCATATTCAGCTGTTCTAAAGTATTTATAAACTTTTCAAGTGTTTTAGTGCTGCTGTTATGAATATGAATGTCACTAATAACCGGGAAAACTAAATCCGGTTTCTTGCCAGCGGAGTTCATAATCGAAGCAGAAGAGGCAGCACTTGCTGTAATTAAATTAAGAGAGTTAGCAAGAGATAATCCAATTGTTGCACTGGCAGCTAAGGTCGTTTTCTGCAAAAAAGCACGGCGATCCATTTCTTTTTTAAATATATTTCCATCTCTTTGTCCAGTCCGATTATCCTTCATGATTTATAAACTCCTTCTCCTATTTTTTCAGACTCCTCTTAACACAGTCCTCTATTAAAAGCTGAGGCCTGCTTTAGCCTATTTTTTCTCCAGCGGCAGCGGATCAATGCTCTGGTCGTTGGCTGTTAAATCAATACCGAAGTCTTTGGCAAAAATCATATGTGTATCTGCTAAAACACCTTCATGATTTTCATCTAAATTAAACACTCTCGCTCCCCGAAGTCTGTTTCTGTCGGGGCCTGAAAGACCGTAAGTGCCAAAGCCGGTATTGCCGGCATATCCGAGCAGAATTCCATAGTAGCTGCCGCAATATGTATTAATATGATCATGGCCGCAGAATACTCCTTTCACATCCCCTCTATCCAGCATGGCTGTAAACAAGCCGCTGTTGATCGGGCCGGGGCACTCATCTTCATTGCGCTCTCCATTGATCTGATGCCTGGCCACAGCCAAATCATGCCCGGCCTGTGTTCTGCCGTCCACACTGCCCCACCACATAAAACGGTGTTCCCATAAAGGAATATGAATGAATACAAGTGAAGGCACTTTATAGCCATATCGCTTTTCTATTGCTTTGGATCTTTCATAATACCAATTGACCTGATTAAATCGCAGCCAATCCCATGTTGGATAGCCCTTGAAATCCTGGCCGGCGATTGTTTGAGGGGCATATCTGCCGCTGTCTAAAAGCCAGAGATTAAATGCTGCCTTATTCCCTTTGGATTTTTTGATCAATAGATTCATATTTCCTGTTCCCGAAAGGCCTTCTTGTCCAGGGGTGTTCATATTATGCTTGTATTTCATATAGAACTTGAGCATACCGCTCTCATCCATGCCGCTCTTTGGAGTTGAGTCCTCATCATGATTTCCAAACGTAGCCGCCCAGCGGATCCCCCTTTTTTCCATTGGCTGGACGACATTATTCATGGCTTGCTTCATTTCTAATTCTGTATCACATCCGCCTGTTATATTGTCACCATTTAAAACAACAAAATCAGGCTTCTCTGAATCAAGCACCTTTTCCATCAGCTGTATGGTCCGTCTGTCGATCCTTTCATCATCCTGCGTATCATTAAATTGTACAATTTTAAATTTCCCATCTGAATTGAAGGAAAGCCTTGGCCCATCCAGCTTTTCACTTATCTCTTCAGCTTGAACCCTGCTTTCGAATAATTCTCCAGGCAAGCCTGCAGCTGCCATGGTTAAAGCTAATGTCCCTGCTCCTCCCGCTTTAATAAATGCCCTTCTGTCCATTCCTTTGCTTTCATTTTCTTTCTTCATCAGACTTACCTCCATGAATTGATAAAAAATTTCCCCTACGGTTAAAATCCTAGAGTAAATCTATTAACGAAGTATTAATATCAATAGATTGTTTAGTAAAGAAAACAAAGGCAAAAAGAAAAACAAAAATATGATTTTCGATTATTCATCTAAGATTAATAGGAAGAAAGAAAGAAATTCGGGACTATACTCTCTTTGTATTCTTTTGTTTTCATTTCTGTTTTAAAACTTTTATATAAATTAATATTTTTGACCTCAATTTTTAAAACTTCAGCCCTATAATATCCATAACATGAAAGCGGGGGTACCAATAATGAAAAAAGGGTTCGTTGCGGAAAGGCACAGGAGGATTATCAGGGAATTAGAAATAAAGAATAAAGTGAGTGTAGCAGATCTCTCCAGAAAATTAGGTGTAACTCCAGAAACAATCCGGAGTGACTTGAGACGGCTTGAGAAGGGAAACAAATTGCGAAGAATTCATGGAGGAGCGATATGCTATTTTGGCTTAGAGAAGGAGCAGCAATTCAATAAAAGGATTGGTATAAGCCTTCCCGTCAAAAAGAAAATTGGTGAAGCTGCTGCAGGCTTTATTTCCGATGGAGAAACAATCGTTTTGGATGTCGGCTCCACAACACTTCATATTGCCGGTTCGATAGAAAATGTTGAGAATGTAACGATCGTAACCAATTCCCTGGCTGCCGCAGAAATATTAAATACAAGAATGGAAAATAAACTGTTTAATGGCAGGGTCATTCTGATTGGCGGGACCTTGAACCCCATGCAGCGCGCAACCTCAGGTTCACTAACTCATCAGATGCTGGAACACTTTTATTTTGACAAGGCCTTTATCTCATGTGGAGGAATGAACCGCGACGGAATATGCGATTATACTATTGATGAAGCAGCTGCCTCTTCGATCATGATAAACAGATCTAAACAGGTTTATGTGGCAGCCGATTCCTCAAAACTGAATCAAAGGGCATTTTTCCATATAAGCCCTTTTTCGGCTATTGATTTTGTCATTACTGATGCGGATTTGCCGCAGAATTGGCCTGAGGAGGAAATCAAGTCCAATGGGCTAAAATGGGTGAAAGTCTATACATAAAATTAAACGGAACTCTCGGGCCGCTGTTAGAAGGAGTGACTGAGAGTTCTCTTAAAAGAGGCCAATGAAAGCAAATGGAAAAATGGCAGTTAGAAGGATGATACTGACCAAAGACATCATTTTTGTAAAGCGAATGGCCCTTCCGATATCTCGGGCTCTTCCTTATACATCCACCGCTTTCCCTACAGCAGGCTTTCTTCCGGATCATAATAACTCCAGATCAGCACCCCGTATACAGGAATAAATAAGATAAACATCAATATGAAATCTGTCATCATCTCAGCCCCTTCGCTTTCATTTTACCTTTTAGCTGCTTTTGGTTTCATCTCTATCCGGATTGTTTATTTCCTTCTAAAACGGAAACATTAAAAACATACGGAAAAAGGGAGGCAAATGATATGAGCGAAAAAACTCCACAGGATGTAAACCGCATTCAGGAAGAAGCACAAAAACAGGATCGTGAAGCGAAGAAAGCACAGGAAATTGTGGAAGATGCCATTTCCAAAATGACTCCGCAGCGGCAGTATGAAAAAGAGAAGGAACAGAATAAACGATAAAATGGAAAAGCCTTATTCCTGCCCGAAATGCAGTGATAAGGCTTCCATCCTTATTGAATTTTTATGTACACACCTTCCTTAGCTTTTTCATATGCTTTTTGTCCACTGTTTTTAACATCATCTGATAGGCTGGATGCCCTGATGAGCTTGCTGTTAATCATAACGGAAGGATCAATCAATCTGATTTTCCCTTTGAAATGAATATCGTAGTCTAACTTGTTTTCTTCTGCCCTGACGTTATGTTCCATTTTTTCAAGCAGACGCCTTACTTCCTGGTCCCCTGATTCCCACATTTTCATTAATACCTCTTCATCTTTGCCAAGGAGATCACCCAAATGAATAATTTCTTTTTCCAGAGATCTTTTTAGGGCCTTTGCAAGTGAGTCATTTGCAAAAATATTTAAGGGTTTCATGAAGAAATCAATAACTTCTTTATAGTAAGTTTTTACGAACCACTCAGCTGCCTGCAGGTCAGAAATATATATCTGACCGTCAACAACGATCAAATGGTTCAGAAATCTGTGTGCCTCACCTAAAGAAATATAGCCATATCGGTACATATCCCGTAACGTGTAGTCCAGCCGGTCTGCACAAAGTTCGGGTGCAGGCTGTTCTAATAATGTCCATTGTGAATCTTCAAAAAGGATCCTTTCATAATCAAGATGATGGCTTTTCAAAATGGCCGGGATCTCAGATTCAAGGACAACACGTTCAAAAATATGTTCATGATAATCTTCTGCTTCATTTTCCAAAACCCCATCAACCACATGGGAAAAGGCAGTATGAGAAACATCATGAAGCAAACCGGCAATCTGCTCTTCCACAGATCCACCCAGTTTCCTTATTAACAGCATCACGCCTAATGAATGTTCATACCTTGTTACATTCCATTTTTCATTGACAAGATAGCCTGCTCCGCCCTGGTGTACACCCATTAACCTTTGCACCGGCCTGCTGCTGATTAATTCTTCCAGCACGTGTTCAAGCTTGTATTCTCCATATAGCTCATCTTTAATCAGCATAAATCCTCCTGCTTTGATAAATATGTACCTATATTATATATGTTTTAAAGAAAAAAGCCTTAATCCCTGCAGGAATAAGGCTTTCATTTTCCCCGGACCCTTTTTTGTTCGGCTGCCTGCATGTAATGCATAGGTAAATAGGTAATAAAAAAGACAATCAGCGCAGCAGCTTCAAGTGCTGCATAGTACCAGACACCGTTCCCGAAAAACGACAGAAGCGTTTTAGTTTCTGTCGGGCTGGCCAAATAAAAGAAATTAGTACCAAGCAGCTTATTTAAAAAGAAGACTGGCACCGCAATTACGTTGAGTGTTAAAAAGCCTGTCAGCACTGCTTTTTTAGGCACCCTGTATCCTTCAAACAGAATAAAATATAATACGGCAAGCGGAATGGCTGAATGATGAAGAAAGTATTTGATGTAGCGGTAATGAGGAAATTGGTAAACCATATCAGGTGTCACCATGCTTAAAATGGGAGGTATTGTTCCAATAAAATAAAGCAGCCAAAAAGCCTTTTCAGCAGGCTTTAAAAACAAGTAAAGAGCAATGAAAGTGCTCAAAGAGCAAAGCTGGAGCGGCAGATCTGCCACATCCCACTGATTTGTCAGAATCAGCCATATATGATGCGTCACTTCACAAGCCAGCAGTGCACCAAACAGCGACCATTTTATAATTTTATGATAGGCCCTTAGCGCCTGCCTGTAATATACAAGCCACCAGGCGGAAAAAAAGAAAAGAAACAGTGTAACCAGGTGTATAACCGAAAACATTTCAAACCCCTGCATACCCGTTACCGAAAACATGATGTCATCACCCCTCAATAGGCATTGAAGTGCTGTTTGATTCATTGTATTCACAGTGAGGAAAATTAACACGGTTAATATGCGGAAAAACCGGATTTTATGCCCGCCAATAAGGAAAATTATGTTAATCTTTTAGTAAAAGGGTAAGGGGATTGTAATGAATTTTAAGTCTCCTCTTTTGTTCATTAACGTCGTTGCTTTACTTGGTTTCCTTTGGATAACCGGCTTCTTCGGAATCTGGATACATGGAATAAAGGCTGTTTCGGAAGATGCTGGGGATATTTTTACTCAAGCCTATCCTGTTGAAGGTAATTACACTGTAAAAATAAGTTTAAGCAATTTGGAAAAAAATGAGGGAAAGGTTCTTTATGAGGAAGAAAACAATAAGATTTACGTTTCAGAGGTATTTATCGACACAAATTCAAATTATCAGGTGGTTTTTCGCTCCAGCGGTAACTATAATTTCAGTGGGGCAACCTTGGTTTCCGGAATTGAACACGCCAGACAAAATAATGGATATACAGATATCCTGCAGGCAAAAGCTACTGTAGCTTATCAGGGACGAACATTTGAATTATTTCCTGCGGGCTCAGCTCCATTAAAATACAAGGATGGGGATGAATTCAGTTTCTATTTATATGCTTCAGATGTTGATCCCGAAAATGAAGAGGCTGTTGAGATTACTCTTTCAAACCTTTATATCAATTTTTGGGCAAGAAAACCCAATCTGTAAAATCAAAAAAATAGCAGAGTAAATTCATTTCGAATTACTCTGCTATTTTTCTTTCCTCACCCATGCAGTTCTTCAAAAGCCTGATACACATTGGCTTTTACCTGAATGCCATTCAGCTTTATGCCGAGCGAGACAATCGTCTGGGCCACTTCTGGACGGATTCCGGTAATAATCGTTTTTACCCCAATCAGTGCGAGTGCTTCAATTACTTTAAACAGCTGATCTGCCACCATCGTATCAACAATCATCACGCCTGAAATGTCTAAAATTAAATGCGACAGCTTCAGGTTCGCAGACTGCTTTAACGTTTCTTCCATCAGAAGCCGCGCTCTCTCTGTATCAATGTTGCCAATTAGCGGCAGGATGCCAACTCCTTTTGAAAGCGGGACAACCGGGACTGATAACTCAAGAAAAGCCTGCTTTGCATTTTCGAGTGTTACCTGATGGTATTTAACATAAGACATGCTGAAACAATGGATGGAATGATCCAGCAGGGGATCTATCAAATAGATTACCTTAAAAACCTCTGATGCTGGCATCTCAAGCTCCATCATAGATTCCTCTAAAGATTTCCAGATATGTTTCCTATAAAAACCCGCATCCTTTAACGCTTCATCCAAGGGGATTCCAAGCTTAAAGAAATACTCTCCTGTCTCCTTGCACCATTTCTCAATCTTTTCCATCATTTTATCTTTATTTTCATGGTTCAGCAATGCTTCACCGAACAACCCAATAAACTCAGCACGAATATGAATAATCTGCGCTTCCATTTTGTCAGCCTGCATTCTCTCGATTTCCGTCATCTCAACATCGCTCATTCGATCCTTATGCAGTTTTTCTGCTATCATATCTTTCTCTCTTAAAATCTTTTCCCCTAAAAGACGCATCTGATTACTCATGTTCTCCCCCTATAGTACTTTGATTTAATCTATTAAGAATGGGTCCGATTCATCCTAAACATATCTCTTTACCCGAGCATGTTTTTGAATAAACATCTGAATTTAAAATTATTGGAGGTAAGTGAGGAAGAGTGGTGATTAACTGTGAATTTTCTTTGGTTCGCGGCCTTACCGTCGTTATTCATTTCGATCAACTACCAGTTTCGCTGAGCATCCCGCTTTTTCGTCGTTATTCGCTCTGTTTAACTACCAGTTTCGCTGAGCATTCCGATTTTTCGTAGTTATTTGCTCTAATTAACTACCAGTTTCGCTGAGCATTTCGCTTTTTCGTCGTTATTCGCTCTGTTTAACTACCAGTTTCGCTGAGCATTTCGCTTTTCGTCGTTATTAGCCCTGATTAACTACCAGTTTCGCTGAGCATTCCGCTTTTTCGTCGTTATTCGCTCTGTTTAACTACCAGTTTCGCTGGGCATTCCGTTATTTCGTCGTTATTCGCTCTGTTTAACTACCAGTTTCGCTGAGCATTTCGCTTTTTCGTCGTTATTCGCTCTGATTAACTACCAGTTTCGCTGAGCATTCCGCTTTTTCGTCGTTATTCGCTCTGATTAACTACCAGTTTCGCTGAGCATTTCGCTTTTTCGTCGTTATTCGCTCTGTTTAACTACCAGTTTCGCTGGGCATTCCGTTATTTCGTCGTTATTCGCTCTGTTTAACTACCAGTTTCGCTGAGCATTTCGCTTTTTCGTCGTTATTCGCTCTGATTAACTACCAGTTTCGCTGAGCATTCCGCTTTTTCGTCGTTATTCGCTCTGATTAACTACCAGTTTCGCTGAGCATTTCGCTTTTTCGTCGTTATTCGCTCTGTTTAACTACCAGTTTCGCTGGGCATTCCGTTATTTCGTCGTTATTCGCTCTGTTTAACTACCAGTTTCGCTGAGCATTTCGCTTTTTCGTCGTTATTAGCTCTGTTTAACTACGCTGGGCATTTCGCTTTTTCGGCGTTATTCGCTCTGATTAACTACCATTCTTGCTGAGCTTTCCGATTTTCGTCGTTATTCATCCTGTTTAACTACCAGTTTCGTTGAGCACTCCGCTTTTTCGTCGTTATTCATCCTGTTTAACTACCAGTTTCGTTGAGCACTCCGCTTTTTCGTCGTTATTCGCTCTGATTTTTTACCACTTTTCCTGATCTATGGATTATTCGTCGTTATCGCTGTGTCCATGGCTGCGATTTCCCAGCCCACTCCTATTTCTCGTCGCTATCCCCCGCAAAACCCACAACGCCACATGCCGTCACCACCTCTGTCCGCCCATTTTCACAATGGACACTCACCTGCCTTATCCCATTTTGAATATAGTGTAGGAGTCAGAAGGGGGTGACTAAGATCAACAGTCTATATACTGCGAACTCCTCCGGTATGCATAGTTTAGAAGATTGGCAGCAGCTTGCTTTTGATAGATTTCAGACAAAGATGACGGATAAAGAAAGGCCTTTTCCCTGCATACCTGCAACTATCGGGTTTGCCAAAAACCAGCTCCGTTATGGGTTTGCAGATGACCCAAGGGATCCGGCCGCCATTCAGCAAACCGCAGACATACTGAAGGAATTCTCTGTACATTCAAGAGAGTTCGGAAGCTACACTTCGCTGATCATTTTTTACAAAACAAGGGATAAATTGAGTGTGGAGGAATATGAACAGCTCTTTTGGGAACAGCTCACAGGGTTAGCTGAGATGGATAATGCTGAGTGGCCAAACGAAATCCCAAAAGACCCGCATGATCCACTTTGGGAGTTTTGCTTTCACGGAGAAAAGTACTTTGTCTATTGTGCCACCCCTGCGCATAAAAATCGGCAGAGCCGGCATTTTGATACGATGATGCTCGCCATCACACCGAGGTGGGTACTGCAAGAGTTTATGAAAAAAGGACGCTTAGCATCACGAATTAAAAGTCAGGTCCACAAACGGCTTCAAAAATATGACAACATTGCGATACACCCGGATTTGAACAGTTATGGAGCCGATGACAACTTCGAATGGAAACAATATTTTCTTCGTGACGATGACACCACAATTTCTAAATGCCCCTTTCATCGTCTCCAGGGAAATTCCAAGAATAAATAGGAGGACAGAAGCCGCTTCTGTTCTCTATTTGTTTTTTCTATTGATATAAAGAGTGCCATCCTGCTGGACTTGTGCAAAAAATACATCTTCGGATGAGTGGATCTTCGCTTTTTGCAGTTCCCTGTCAAGCCAGTTGTTGTCTAATTTTAATTTAGAAAGATTTTTTGAATTGACCTTTCCATCTGCTATGACTTCTGTAGGTAAAGGAATGAGATCTTTTATTGGACTCATAATATTTAAATCATTTTTGGTAACAGGCTGTTGACTTTCCTTTTTCAAAACGGACAACTCTCCGTTTGTTTCCAGGATCGCGTAATCGACATCGTTAAGGGAAAATATGTCCTTTTGCCTTAATAACGCCTGCAGTTCATCCAGGTCCACCCTCGATATTTTGAGCGCCCTTTCCATTATCCTGCCAGCTTTTATGACTATTAATGGCTCACCTGTTGTGACTGTCCTCCCCTGTTTCGACTTAAGGTCAATCATGTCCATAAGGATGGTAAAAAGTGTCCAGACAATCAGTGCAATTACTCCATCTTTAATGCGGGTACTCTCATTCACAGCAAGATTTCCGGCGATAGACCCGATTCCAATTGCTGTAGCCCAGTTGAAAAAGGTCATTTGCCCAATTTCCTTGCGTCCCATCAGTCTGGCTAATAAGAAAAGTACTAGAAATGAGATAGTTACACGAAGGATCGTCTCGTTTACCGTCATAAAAATTCACCCCACACATTATGGGCCTGCGCCTTCAGAACAGCTGCCAGAGCCCTTTAAATCAATTCCCCTATCACTTCATCGGCTGTCACAATCACTGCAAACTCTTTATGCAAAGCAGCCAGCTCCAATTCTTGTACCGTCTCCGCGGGATGGACTGTCCCCAGATGATCGGTGATTTCAAAAGCGGCAATCGCATCCGACACCAAATAGGTAACAAAGCCAAGATTTCCGCTCATTCTGGCTGTAGTTGAAACACAATGCTGTGTTGACAGGCCGGTGATGACAACAGACTTGATCCCCCTCTGCCGAAGATGGATCTCAAGCTCCGTGCCTATGAATGCACTGTTCACATTCTTTGTAAAAACCTTTTCCCCTGCTTTAGGAGCCAATAGGTCTTTAAATTGAATTCCCTGCTCATTTTTATGAAAAAGAGGTGATTGCGGGTCCAGAGACAAGTGCTTTGAAAAGCAAATGGGCCACTGCCGTTTCCTCCATTCTGTCAGCAGGCGGAACGCATTGTTTTCAGCCTGGGGATTGTTTCGCTTCACCCAATACGGATCATCAAAGCCTTTTTGCATATCTAATACCATTAATGCTGGTGCATTAGCAAATTGAATCATCTCACGTCCTCCAAAAAGGATATTTATTTATTTTACTCTGGCGACTGCGTTTGCAAGATGCTCCCAGAGGATTGCTTCAACCTGTTTCCCTTCTTCTTCCTGGCAGCCAATAATAAGAATAACCTCTGACTTTGCTCCTTTTAACAGCCGCTTATTTCTAGTCCTTAGCTTTAAAAGGATGAAATCAATCGCAAAGCCAAGCAGAAATCCGGCCGCAGCCCCAATCATGCCCCAATAAATTGGCCCCCATTCCAATATAAATCCTCTGCTGGCTCCAACAACCGAGAACATTACCGCCAGTACCATCCCTTTATTTATAAGTGATACTCCATCTGACTGGTGAATCGAGTCTATCATCCTTGGTTCTTCCGTCCGATTATCCAGCGGGACCGAGTATATGTCGGTTATTCCCTGCTGTTCCAGCTTCCTGATTGCAAGTTCAAGATAGGGTGAATGGTCAAATGTTGCAAATACCTGCATTTACTTCACCTTCATACCTTTCTTTAAATGGAATGAATTCGATTGGTAATACTTTCTCAAAAACTTCTTCTGCTCGGTATCGTATAATTTATTGTTTTCAACAACATTCATATAGGTATCATAAATTGTAAAAAAATAAAATGAAGGCAGATAAAGCAGCCACTGTGCATTTAACACTTGAGATGATTTTTTAAGATCCCCTATCAGCAGGTAATGGAATGCTTCAATAAAATGAGAAAAATGCACAAGTACCACCGTCATAACCAATGTAAAAAAAGCGCTGAAAATTCTGTGGATGTACAATTGGCCAAGGCTTGGGATGGTCATTGACCAAAGAACAGCGGATATTGGGTCTCTCTTATCCAGGTAATTGATTTCAAATGGTTTTATCACTAATCGCTCAATTGCCTTAGCGTCTTTTTCGTTCAGCAGAAAAATTTTATTCATGTCTACAGTCGTCCGGTAACTATCCCAGATGGCGAAAATATATACAGGTATATACAGGTGCATGTATCTGATATCTATTACCTCTTTTGCTTTTTGAATATCCCCTATGAAGCTATAAACCATTGCAGAATTCAAATGGATCATTTGGTTTATGAATAATTCCCAAATAACCAGGGAAAACCCCCTCAAAAATTTGTTTAATAGCAGATGTCCATAACCTGGAAACACCACTGACCACATTGCGATAATATATGGATTCCGCAAATGGATTTGTGTTGTACCAAAAATACTTAAATGGGAAAGCTTTGAAGCCTCTTTCTGGTTCCTGAATATAAGAGCCATAATTCTCCTCCCAAGACAGCGAAAATCATTATGGCTATTTTCTGCAAAAAGATTTTTTTCATACTTTATCCAGTATGCTAGTTCAATGCAAAATCATTACCTTGTGCCCTCACCATTCAACTGTAAACAAAAGTTGATCTTAAGTTTATTTTCATTTTGTAAGATAGGCATTGAAATAAATTTAGGAGGCATTCATGTGAAAAAACTGCTGCATTCGATTACAGATTGGGTTTCCACCAAACCGGGAATGTGGATTACCATTATCGCCTGGCTTGTGCTGATGATTGGCTTAAGTGCAGGTCCAAAGCTTGGCGATTATAAAACAAATAATTTCCAGTCACTTCCTGATGAGGCGAAATCCATTATTGCCGAAAATAAAACCGAGGAATATTTTCCAAACAAACAAGGAACTCCTGGCATCCTGGTTTTCCATAATGAAAATGGCGAGGTGAATATCGAAGAAGCTAAACAGATATTAGATGGAATCATGCTGGAGGACATCGATGGAATCAAGACGATTATCGATATCAGCAAGCTTCCTCCTCAAGCCTTGGGTTCTTTCATTTCTGAAGACAAGTCCACGATGATTGTGCCGATGGAGCTTGAAAACGGACTTGGCAATGACCAGTATTCCAAAATTAACGACCATGCTTCTGAAACAGGCAATAAAATTGCAGAGGATCTCGAGAGTACTGCGTTTTATATTACTGGCCCGGCCGGTATAGCGGGAGACACGGTTAAACTTTTTGAACAGGCGGACTTTGTTCTGCTGATTGCCACCGTTCTTATCATTCTAGTATTGCTTATAGCGATTTACCGCTCACCATTGCTTGCAGTTATACCGCTTCTGGCAACGGCGATTGTCTACCAGGTCGTAAACCAGAGCATAGCTTTAATGGGTGCTGGCGGACTTGAGGTCAATAACCAGACAACCTCGATCATGAGTATTTTGCTGTTTGCTGCTGTCATTGATTATTCATTATTTGTTTTCTCCCGTTATCGGGAGGAGCTCAACCATTACGAAAACAAATATATAGCGATGAAGCATGCGATGCGCGCAACAGGCGAGCCTGTTTTCTTTGCGGGCGGAACCGTTCTTGCTGCTATGCTGGTTCTGTTCTTCGCGGATTTCCGGGATTATCAGAACTTTGCTCCTATTTTTGGAACTGCCATGTTCTTTATCATGCTCGCGTCCGTTACGCTGGTTCCTGCTTTATTCACCCTGTTCGGGCGTAAGGCTTTTTGGCCGAAAGTTCCTCAATACGGAACGGAAACGGAAGTTAAACATAAAGTCTGGGGACCGCTTGCCAGATTTGTGGTGAATAAGCCTGGTCTCTCTGGCGGTATGGTCGGCATTTTTATGCTCATCACAGCGCTTAATATCTTTAACCTAGATTATGAATTTGATATGGTAAAAAAATTCCCGGATGACCTGCCGTCCCGTGTCGGCTATGAAATTGTGGAATCCAGATTTGACAAAGGAGAACTGGCTCCTTCGACACTTCTGATTGTCAGTGATCAAAAATTGGAAGAAACCGATGCAATTGCAATATCTGATAAGCTGCAGGGATATGATGAAATAGCCTCTGTCCGCCTTTCAGCATTTTCAGAAGACGGCAAGGCTGCTAAAATCAGTGTCGCTTTATCCATTAATCCCTATTCGACTGAAGCCATAACCTTTATGGAAAAATTGCGTGACGACACACCGGAGCTGCTGAAAGAAGCCGGCGTGGAAGCTGAATCTTACTACAGCGGGGTCACTGCGAAAATAGTGGACGAACAGGATATCAACAACGGTGATATAATAAAAATTGTTCTGCTGGAGACGGTTCTGATTCTTGCGCTGTTATTTGCGCTTACGAAATCCATAAAGATGCCGATCTATATGATGGCAACCATTCTGCTTTCATTTGTCTCAGCTTTAGGACTGGGGATATTCCTTGTTGATGTATTATTCGGCTTTGAATCCATCAGTTCGCGTGTTCCTGTTTATTCATTCATTTTCCTTGTAGCATTGGGCATTGATTATAACATCATCCTTGTTTCACGCTTTATCGAGGAAAGGAAGACACATAGAATCAAGGACGCTCTTGAAATTGCCATCCGGAATACCGGAGGCGTCATTTCTTCAGCTGGCCTCATTCTGGCAGCTACATTTGCTGCCCTGATGACCATGCCGATAGCGGACCTATTCGTTTTTGGATTCATCGTTGCCATGGGAATATTGATTGACACCTTCCTTGTTAGAGGAATGCTGCTTCCGGCATTAATTCTGTTTTTTGAAAAAGACAAGGAGACTTCCCGGCAAAAAATTTCGGAATAGAGAGAGGGTCACCTCCCTATTCCCCTGTGAGGAGGCCCTGATATGAAGATACTTGTCGTAGACGATGATGTAAATATACAAAAACTCGTCACAATCCATCTAAATCGTGAGGGCTATCAGGTCCTGCGCGCACACAATGCACAAGAAGCTCTAGCACTTTTAGAGGAACAAACCGCAGATTTAGCAGTTGTCGATGTCATGATGCCTGGTATGGACGGTTTCGAACTCACCAGGCTTCTGACTAAGGACTTCGGAATCCCTGTTATCCTATTAACGGCGAAGGGACAGCTGTGTGATAAAGAACTGGGATTCTTAGCCGGATCTGAAGATTATATTGTAAAGCCGTTTGAAGTGAAGGAGCTCCTTTTCCGGGTAGCCGTGGTGTTAAGAAGAGCTGAGCGGGCAATGGAAACAGTCGTCAAAGCCGGAAACCTGTTAATGGACAGAAAAAGCTTTGAAGTGGAAATCGATCAGGAGACCATCCTTTTTCCATTAAAGGAATTTGAGCTGCTAAGCTTACTTTCGGCACGAAAAAATAAAATCACACAGCGCGCTGCATTGATCGAACAGGCTTGGGGAGCGGATTATGAGGGCAGCGAACAGACTTTAAATACCCATATCAACCGGATTCGCGACCGTTTGAAAAAATATGGCGCAAGCGTTGAAATCCAGACTGTTCGCGGAATCGGGTATAAGCTTGAGGAAATAAAATGAAAACCCTCTACCGGAAATTCATTGCAGCCACACTTGTGATTTTAGCCATTAGCATCGTGCTTTCCTTCATTTTAACCAATTGGGTCTATATGACTTCAACAAAGGGGAAAATCGACAGACAAAATGTTGTAATTGCAGAGGAAATCGCTCATGGTCTGGAGAATATACATTCCTCGGGCCCTACTTATGAAACTTACTTAAATTCTATGAGCAAGCTCGGCTATCAGATCTATATCGTAACTGAATCAGGTGAAGGGGAATTCTTCGGGCAGCCGTTCAATAAGACAGAATTGCCAGAGGAAGCTTCCAAAGTCCTGACCGATCATGATGTTTATCATGGTATGGATAGCTTTGCCGGCCAATTTCTGATGATGGGCCATTTTTCAAACGATCTGGAAAATACCGTTGGTGTCCCTTTTACTATGAACGACCAGAATTACGGGCTATTTCTTCGCCCGAATAATAAGCTGCTTTTCTCGGACATTCATATGATTTTCGCATGGTTCTTTGTCGCCATTGCTGTTGTCAGCATCACAGGAGTGATCTGGTTCGCCAAGCACCTTATCAAGCCGATCACGAAGCTGACGGAAGCAACCAGGGAAATCACACGGGAAAATTTCAACTTCCCATTGAATATTGCTCGCAGAGATGAAATTGGACAGCTGGCAGAAAGCTTTAGCCGCATGCAGGAGCAGCTGCAGCACAATGACGAGGCCCGCAAGTCATTCATCAACAATGTGTCTCATGACTTTCAGTCCCCTCTTATGAATATTCAAGGATATGCAGAACTTCTGCAGACACAGAAACTGTCTGCAGAAGAACATTTCGAATATGTGCAGATCATCGATCAGGAGTCGAAGCGGCTCTCCAACCTGACCAAACAGCTTTTGCTTTTGACTTCACTTGACCAGAAATCATATCCGATGAAGCTTTCGGAAGTGAAACTGGACGATCAGATCAAGGAAACCATCCGCAGGCATCAATGGCGGCTGGAAGAAAAAGAGATTGAGGTTTCCTATAAGCTTGCGCCTGTCATTTTCAAGGGGGATCCAGAGCTGATGGTGAATATCTGGGACAATCTGCTGACGAATGCGATAAAATATAACTCTCATGGCGGGAGCATTTTAATCAGCCTGTCTCAAACTGAAACAGCGATTGTAGTTGTTTTTAAAGACACCGGGATTGGAATATCCGAGGATACAATCAGCCAGATTTTCGACCGTTTTTACCGGGTGGACTCGGCAAGAAAAAGAGATGGCACAGGACTCGGGCTTTCGATTGTGAAACAGATTATTGAACTGCATTATGGGGAAATAAAGGCAGTCAGCCAGGCTGGCAAAGGAACCTCTTTTACCATCACATTTTTCAGGGAGAAACAACGGGAGGAATAAAAAACTATGGAACAACAATGGAGCATCAGATTAATAAGATTTGCAGCCATCTTTGGCATTATCGGGACCTATCTTGGATCGCATATGTCCGGGCAGATGGATTATTCTTTAAGGCCTATTCACGCCCACATCCTGCTGGTAGGATGGCTTTCTGTATTTGCATGGGGAATCTTTTATAAAGTATACCGTGTAAAATATAAAAAGCTCGTTTCCATTCACAGCATACTTGGAATGGCAGGAGCACTCGGATTGACAATCGGAATGTGGATGTACACATTAAATCCGTTTAATTTAGGGGATACCTTTATTCTAATCTTCTTCATCGCGGGCGGAACCTTGCTGTTGCTAGCCTTTGCACTGTTTGTGGCGATTACCTTTTTGACTGAAAAAACATCAGAACGTTAAGTTAGAAGAGCAATGCAATCCTGTTTTAGAGGCTGCATTGCTCTTTTTTTGTCAGCTATTCAGCTATAAAGCTATATACGGATAGAGGCTTAACTTCTCTTGATTCTGTTAGCGCTCTCAGTATCGAAACCTCAGAATGCAGAAGATCTGTTATTTTTTCCGGCATATTCTTTACTCCCTTTATTTCATCGTTAAAGTCCATCAGCACCTTATCTATTTCCCAAAGGCTGTCCTGCAAATCAGGGGAATCTATGTTAGAATCCTTTATGATTCGCCATCCTGCTTGTCCCGCAATATCTCTCAAATCGCCGGGAGTCAGCAGAGTTCTCACATTAGAATCACTTTCTTGTTTAAAGGCTTCATATTGTGCCTGAATGAGGATTGATAATAAATGCGGATATTGTTCGATTGTGTTTATTTCGGTGCTCCATTCTGCAAAGCAAAGCTGCTTTCCCCATTTTTTCACCTTTTCGAGGATCCTTAATAGCTCGGCAGAAGATTTCGTGTACCATGAACAGTGAGAGAATACGATATAGTCATAGAAGTTTTCCTGAAAATCCACATTCTCATCTAAAATATCTAAATTAAAATCTAATTTAATTTGCTTGCCGACTCTGGAATGGTTCAGGTATTCAGCTGATTCACCGAGTGAAACCGGACTTCCATATGAAGGTGAAGCCGAATCAATCCCTTGTACAAGCCCCTTTTCACCAATATAGGCAGCCAGCACCGCGGTTGTATCTCCCTGTCCGCACCCGATTTCCAGAATTCGGCTTTCAGCTTTTATATCCCAGAAATCCACAAGCTTTATGCGATGCCTCGTCTGAACCATCTGTACTTCATATGCTTTTTTGCTAGCGGCCATGCAGTCAACTATAGCTTTTATTTCATTTTCATTCATGGGTTTATTTGCTCCTTCGGGAATTTTGCTGCTGACAGTTAAATTCTATAGATTCTGGCATTATCCTTCTCCAGATCCAATATGGGCTAAAAGAATTAAGCTGCCCAGCGAGCAGCTCAATTTCATTTGTTCCAATAGGCTTTAGCATCAGCTTCCAGAACTTTCAACCTCTGATAATAGTCAGGAAACTCGTTAAGATGGGCCAATGCAATTTTTCCCGTAAGCAGCGGATCATCTCCTGTAACGTCTGTTCGGCTTGACTGTTTCCCATGTTCAAGTTCTACATTTACGCCCATCCAGAATTCATTCAAATCAAACTTGCTTTTCGTAAAATCGATTCCTGACAGTAATGCAATGGCTGCCGCTTCCTCCTTGGAAAAGCTTACTCTTGCTCTTTTGAAATGATTGCTTAGCGAAGCTTGATGGTTAACATGGCAGTTATTAAAGGAATGTACATACGGATTATATGAGTAATACAACTACATCACTCCTCAATGCTAGTTACCATAATGTATGTGAATGATCTACTTAGGAGCATGGACTAGATCAAATAAAAAAGGGCCTAAAAGGCCCTTTACTAACAGCATCTTCCCGTATTCCCGATCATCGAAATCCCGCTCCCGTTCCCGCTTCGCTCTAAAACAAGGTCTTCGGTGTTTGGTTCAATAATAGGGTCGATTGCTACTTTGATTTCATTGATTGTGACTATAATATCATCTGCTGCTGGCTCATCCAGAGCCAGTCCTATTCTTGGCTGTCCTCAGCCATAGCCGTCAAAAAAGATGCGGATACCGCTGGCATTTTGTTCTTCCAGCATTTTTCTTAATTCATCACGCGCATTGTCTGTAATCATCATGTCTGTTCCCTCCCTTGGATGTTTTTTAGTATATTATTTACTTTCCAGTTTCGGCAAATGTTTTAATGCGTCCGCCAATTTCATCACGAACACGCTGGAAGAAAGCCCATTTTTCATCTTCTGTTCCTTCTGCTTTTGCAGGGTCATCGAATCCCCAGTGTTCGCGCTTCACATGAGGAGGAGTCATTGGGCATTTATCAGCTGCGTCTCCGCAAAGCGTTACTACCAAATCAGCATTATTTAGGATTTCCGGGTCAATAATATCAGAAGTCTGATTTGAAATATCAATGCCTGCTTCTTTCATTGCTTTTACAGCGTTAGGATTTAAGCCATGTGCTTCGATGCCTGCACTATAAACCTTCCAGTCCTCACCTAAATGCTGCTTTGCCCATCCTTCCGCCATCTGGCTGCGGCATGAGTTGCCCGTGCATAGGAAGTAGATTGTTTTTTTAGTCATGTTGAATTTCTCCTTTTAGGTAAATTTTTTAAAGTATCTGTAACCAAATATATAGACCAACTAATGTTATAAATAAAGTTGGTATGGTTAAAACAATTCCAGTTTTAAAGTACGTTCCCCACGAGATTTTTACTCCTTTAAGGGACAATACATGCAGCCATAGCAGGGTTGCAAGAGAACCAATCGGCGTGATTTTCGGGCCTAAATCAGATCCAATCACGTTCGCATAAATAAGGGCTTCACGCATGATTCCGCTAGTATTCGTATCAGCAATGGCCAGGGCATCAATCATAACGGTTGGCATATTGTTCATGACAGAAGAAAGGATGGCCGCAATGAATCCCATTCCGATCGTTGCCGCGAATAGTCCCTGGTCAGCTGTCATTTGAATCAAGTCTGCCAATACATTTGTAAGACCCGCATTTCTTAATCCGTAAACCACAACATACATGCCAATAGAAAAGAAAACAATAGCCCATGGAGCACCCTTGATGACAGTGCGTGTATTCACGGCCGGGCTTCTTCGTGCCATAACCAGGAAGAAAATGGTTATAATGCCTGCAATGAGTGAAACGGGTACCCCAATCCATTCACTTGCAAAATAACCTATTAATAAGATGCCTAAAACAAGCCATGACAATCGGAACATTTTGCTGTCACGAACTGCTTCAGCCGGTTCCTTCAAATGGGATAAATCATAATTTTTTGGTATGCTTTTTCTAAAGTACAAGAATAAGACTAAAATGCTGGCTGCCAGTGAAAAGAAATTCGGAATAATCATGCGGGACGCATATTCCACAAAGCCAATGCCAAAAAAGTCAGCTGAGACGATATTGACAAGGTTGCTGACAACCAATGGCAGGGACGTTGTATCTGCAATAAATCCGCTCGCAATGATAAACGGAAAAACCAATTTTTCTTCAAATTGAAGGTTCCGGACCATTGCGAGGACGATTGGCGTGAGAATAAGTGCCGCTCCATCATTCGCAAAGAATGCTGCAACAACCGCTCCCAAAATCGAAACGTAAATGAACATCTTCACTCCGCTGCCCTTTGCCGCTCCCGCCATATGTAAAGCGGCCCACTCGAAAAACCCGATTTCATCTAAAATAAGAGATATAATGATGATAGCAATAAAGGTTAATGTGGCATTCCAGACAATGGACGTAACATCTATGACATCATTGAAGTCCACCACACCAGCAATTAGGGCCAGGATAGCTCCGCCGCATGCTGACCAGCCGATCGATAGCCCTTTTGGCTGCCAAATGACTAATATGAGGGTGACCAAGAAAATCACCGATGCTAAAACTATTTGAGTCAATGTGTTCCCCCCTCTTACTCACAGGAAATTCGTAATCCCTGTTCTTCTAATTCTTCTAATAAATTATCTTGGCTTGGAAGGTGATCGAGCACAGTCCGAACCAATGGGTAGTAATCATTATCCTGATTCAATGAATAAATAATCCACTGACCTCTCCTGGT
The DNA here is from genome assembly GCF_004366035.1 of Cytobacillus oceanisediminis. GTDB lineage: Bacteria > Bacillota > Bacilli > Bacillales > Cytobacillaceae > Cytobacillus > Cytobacillus oceanisediminis_C. The sequence continues at coordinate 325,171 of NZ_SOEE01000003.1, read as the reverse complement.
TTCCCTTACCACACCTGCATCTTTTAGTTTCCTGAGATGCTGGCTAATGGCTGGCTGGCTCATTTTAAAAATCTCCACAAACTCACACACACAACAATCATGGTTATTTAAAAGTTTGACCATTGTGAGCCGTGTTTTATCGCCTAATAATTTTAAAATGGATGCTGCTTTGTCGATTTCAACTGAGGACACTCTCATGATCTTATCACCTCCGCTTTGCACATATTAATATATAATAATTTACTTATATAAGTAAATGCTTTTTTTCTTATTTACAAAATCTTTACCTATAGTTTGCTTTTTTTATTTTCGCCGTATTCATTTTGTTTTGCTGGTTTTGACAAATGAGCTTATTGGAACAGAAACGTTTTATTTGTGTGGCTGCCCTACTTAAGGCTTTTTCGAACGGGCGAATGAGTCTATGAAGAGCTGACTAAAGATAGCTCTCCGTTCATTCGGACAGGCAAGGAAGAAATCTGAGAGATCCTGTCTGAACTTATTCCAACTTCGGTCTGATAAAAAGGAAATCCGGGAAATCCTGTCTGAACTTTGTCCAACTTCGGACAGGTAAACAAAAAAGACGGGAATTCCTGTCCGGACTTTGTCCAACTTCGGACAAACCTCTTTCCCCACCGAACTTTTAAGTAAAACCTCACAAAAAAACGGCTAAACTATAGCCGCACCCTAATTTAAAGCAGTTTTTCCATAGCCATCACATCAACAAATTCTCCATCCAAAACACCCTGGTTTTGAAATATGCCAACTTCACGATACCCCATTTTCTTGTACAGTCCCTGTCCAAGGCCATTAAATGGAAAAGTAAACAAAACCAGCTTATGGAACTTATTTTCTCTTGCTTTCATTTCGAGAGCAGAAAGCAGCTTACCGCCCGCTCTTTTGCCTCTGAATGCCCTGGAGATATAGACTGATAGATCTGCCACTCCATCATAAGCACAGCGGCTGTTATACGGATTCAAGGAAGCCCACCCAATCACTTGATCCCCTTTTTCAGCGGCAAGCACGCTATATCGGCCTTGACGCTGTTCAAACCAGTTTGTTATAAAGGAAAGATCTTTTGCCTCTGTTTCCAATGTAGCGATGCGATCTTCTATTCCCTGATTATAAATCGCCAGAATATCCTCTAAATCTGTTTTTCTGGCTTCACGAATAACAATCTCACTCAACATTTCAGTTTCCCCCCTAGTAGAATTCATAGATCTCTTTTTTTATTGATGTGTTCAACCTCCTTGCTAAAGTTGACCAAATTATGGCTAAAATAAGCAGGATTATTGAGCCGCCCCAATACAAAAATGTAAACCCTGCCTCAAATTGGATTAATATGTAACTAAGTGCCGGCCCTAAAGCTGCCCCCACATCTTGAGAGATCGAGTATACCGTAAGGAAAGAAACCACGTTTACCGTTTTAGCTGTGTCCAGAGCAATCGTGTCCAGAATGGTAGATAATATGGTAGCACCAGCCATTACTAGAAGAGTAACGGCTATCCACAGCCCTAATGGAAGTCTAATGGATACCATTCCAAAGACAAAGCCTGCAGAGATTAAAGAAACGATAAAAATCGGCAGTCTCCCCCGTGATCCATCAGACCAGTGCCCCACTGTCCTTCCCAGAAAAGGTTCCCACGACCATCTTACCGCTTGGATGATGCCAGATAATAATGTAACACTGATAACCACATTCCATATAGATATACTCTCTCCGTAAAAATGTTCAATTAAAGAGCTCAGTGTGGATGTCACTATTCCTTGATATAACATGGCAATGAGAAAGCCTGAAACAATAATCGAGGCTTTATATCCTGCCTTTCCAATGAAAGGCGTCTCTTTAGCCATTCTATCTTTCTTTTCAGGAGTCTCATCATCCTGATTAATTTTAGACTTCAGCATTAAAGGAAGCCCCAATAGGGATAATAGCCCAAATGAAATTGAAACCGTGCTCAAGCCTATAATCGGAACGAGCAAGCCGCCAATCAGCATTCCAACCAGGCTTCCTGTTCGGTATAGCCCGTTATATAACCCCATGGAACTTCCCCGCTTATTGGCATCAGCATATACGGCCACAACCGATAATCCGCCTATTCGAAAAAATGACCAGGCAATCCCCCATAATGCACGGAGGATCACCCATGCCGTAAACCCTTCGACAACACCGTAACCTATCGTTGTGAATCCGCCTAAAAGAACAGCAATGATAAGGCCAGCCTTTAATGAAATATGTTTATATATCCAGCCTGCTATTGGATTAAAGGGCAATCGTATGAAACGGTTAATGGATAGAAGCACACCCACTTGCCAGATAGACTCCAGACCTGTATTTTCCCAATAAATAGGCAAGGCAATATACAGCATGGAATCACCTAAGAGACTTAGTGCTGTGACTATGGCGACTATTATTATAGGTTTTGAAGATAAATGATTTTTAATAGCAACCATAAGTCGTTCTCTCCTTTATTAATCATTCGAATGTTTCATTAAATCCCGATAGGCCAAAAGAAATTGTGCATACGTTTCCTGCCCCATTTCAATTTCACGCAATCGAAACAGCCTTTCAAACGTTTTATCTTTAGCTTCCTCAACAGAACATCCGAAAGCATTCATGATTAGTTTCATATATGAGATAAAATATTCTTTTTTAAGTACACCAGCATGATTGATGGTCATTGTCATCACCTATAAATTCGTCATGAGGGGAAGAAATACCCTCCCCTTAATTAATTGCAGCAAGAAGATGCAGGTTCATCACAGGAACTTTTTAGATTAACGCTGCAAACACCCGTTTCCGGCAAATCGAGCTCCACTTTTTCAGCAGCGGCGAAATCACCGCTTAAATAAGCTGCCACTGACCTAACCTGCTCATAGCCTGTCGCCATTAAGAAGGTTGGAGCACGGCCATAACTTTTTGAACCCACGATATATAAATTCTTCTCAGGCTGTCTTAACTCCTTTTCTCCATGCGGGCGAACCGTACCGCAGCTATGAATATTAGGATCAATTAATGGTGCTAATGCATCTACGCTTTCAGTTGAAGAATCAATGGAAGTTCGAAGTTCACTTATGATTGAAAAATCCGGACGGCTTCCTGTATTGACAATCATTTCATCGATTCCATCCAGGCTGCTATGCTTGCCATTTTGACTGCCTATTAACTCAATTCCCGTTTCTGACTTTTTGACCAGCTGGATACGAAATGGAGTAATGGCCATCACTTGCCCGTTATCAACCAATTGATGGATTCTGCTTCCGAGGCGGCCGCGTGCTTCCAGCGCATCCCTTTCTTCTCCTCCGTAGGCATCCTCAACCTGATTTCTTCTCATAATCCAGAGAATATCTGTTTCGGGATAAGACTCTTTCAATGCGGCTAAATCCAGCAAGGCATTAATGGCTGAATGGCCTCCCCCGACAACTGCTATCCGTTTATTCCTATACCGCTGCTGCTCACTCCCTAATATATCGGGTATTCCATAAAATATTTTTTCCTTCAGCTGCTGTTCTTCAGCCAGCCAAATACCGCTTGACGAAGCTGGATTTGGATTTCCCCAGATGCCTGCAGCATCAATGACTGCTTTTGATTCGTATGTCTTGTACTCGCCATTCTGTTCAGCATGGATAACAAAGGGAGTATTTTCCCGGTTTGCAGTTTTCATTTTATCGGTGTCTTTTCTGCCCACTGACAAAACTTTCGTATTTAAGTGAATAAAAGGCTTTATTTCAGGTAACCTGGACAGCGGCTTTAGATAGTGTTCAACAAGCTCCTCCCCTGTAGGCAAAGCTTCCAGCTGCGGCTGTACCCAGCCATTGGCGCTTAATAACCTGGCAGCCGCTTTATCAATATTGTATCTCCATGGTGAGAATAACCGAATATGTCCCCAGCTTTTAATATTGGCTCCTGCTTGCTCCCCCGACTCCAGCAGAATAAATGACTGCCCCCTGCTTGACAGGTGTGCAGCAGCTGCCAGTCCAACCGGTCCGGCGCCAATTATAGCCACAGGCAACTCTCTTCCTTCATCCTTGCTTTGTGAAGCCTTTTCTGACAAGTTTTTCTTAGCCGTGCAACAGCCTTTGGCAATAAAAAGTTCATTCTGATTATTCATGCTCTCTCCTCTTTTCTCAAAAATTCGATTGATTTTACTTGCATAATACAAGTATTATACCCAGGGGTTTTACCCCTGAATTGGCTTGCAGCATGCACTGGACTTTGCCATTGCATTATTTAACAAATGAATTGAGCGGATGACTGTTTCTTTTTCAAACTCATTCATTTGTGAAAAAACCTCATGTAAAAATGAATTCATCTGCTGATCTATTGAACCTGCAATGTATTTGCCTTCAGCAGTCAACGAAAGGATACTGATTCTCTTATCAGCAGGATCCGGCGTTTTCTTAACTAACTTCATCTTCACCAAAGATTGAACCTGCCTGCTGAAAGTAGTAATATCCGTCCCTAACGTATCTGCAATCTGCTGCATGGACGGGTTATGCTGATTGTCAATCTCATAAAGAATATGGCTTTGAATGAGGGAAATATCGCATCCGCCGACACTGCAGCAATTTTTATTGAGTAAGCCAAAACGGCGCGTCATTACTTGAAACAAACTGCGAAGATTTTCCATTATTTTCACCTCTTGGTTATATTATAGTTTTGTTATTTGTAGTTTGCAACTATTTTTTAAATTTTTTTACCAAAAAAAGCAGACCAGCATATTTCAAGTCTGCTTCCCATATTATCATAGTTTAATAGTCCTTAAGACGTCATCCCCAGCCCAATAACTCCAACTAAGATGAATGCCAGGGATATAAATTGCTTATATCCAAATTTTTCTTTAAACCAAAACAAACCAGCCAGCGTAATGCCAATACTCCCCACTCCTGTCCAAATAGCATAGGCCACACCTGCTGGAATCCTTTGCATGGCCATGGATAAACAGAAAAAAGAGAAAATAAAACCAACTACCATAACAACGATTGGCCATTTCTTTCTCGTTCCATCCATGTATTTCATGGCAATTGTAGCGATCACTTCTTCGATCCCCGCCAGGACCAATAATCCCCAAGCCATTATGATTCACCTCTCGCTTCAGTGTTTTCCTGTTTCGTAAATGTCTTCATGCCAATGATCCCAGTCAATAATATCATCAGAAAGAATACTTGATTTACCGAAAAAGGCTCCCCCATTATCACACCTAAAATATAAGTGCCTACAGTTCCAATCCCGACGAATACAGTATAAGCAGCAGCAACAGGAATTACCTTATATGAGCGGATCAATAGCATGAAACTTGCTGCTATCAGCACAGTGGTAATCGTCCAATCCAGAATTGAATCTGCATATTTTAAACCTGAAGCCCACATCACTTCCAGGATGCCGGCTGCAAATACTAACATCCATTTCATTTTCTCTCAACTCCCATGAATGACAGTCAGTCATTTTTTCTTTAAAGAAAAATTATTGGAAGCGGTCCAATAATTTTAGTCAGTGATTAATGATTTCCTGATAAATTTAAAAAGCTCATCTTTATAAACAGTCAGGGACTCATCCTGCTCGCCGCCAATATAATATCTTTCAGCAGCATTTTCGATAAGGTTAATAATGGTCCTTGAGGTCCACTTTACATTAATGTCTGCATAAATTTCTTCTTTTTGAACTGCCTTGCTGATTTCTATCTCAAGCCATTCGTAATATGGCCGGTAAACCTCTTCCCATTTTTCAAGGGAATGGTTGACAGCAAGTCCTGAGTATACAAGTACTATGATATCTTTATGATCATCTGTAACCTTAAATGTCACATCAATGACGGCATCTAACGTACTCCAGAAGCTTTCAGCTCCCTGCACCTTCCTCTTCATCCGATCCAGTATTTTGGTGAGAAGTGAATTGGCGATCGCAGGAACCAAATCACTTTTTGAAGAAAAATATAAATAGAACGTTCCCTGGGCGATGCCTGCTTTCTTTACGATCTCTGATACGGAGGATTTTTCAAGGCCTTTATCAGAAATAACCTCTATAGCAGCGTTCAGTATTCTACTGTATTTATCATCTGGCCGATCCTGCATGGATATCTCCTCCTCCTCCATAAGTGACTGACTGTCATTCATTATACCAATCCTTTCCCTTTCTATCAAGAATAATGAAAAGTCCCTTAAAACTTGGTATTTTTCCAAAACTAATTACTTTGCACAAAGTATATTATTGATTATACTTGATTTGTAAACGATTTATAAATAGATAAATTAAGGGGGAAATATAATGGGTAAATTCGATAATAAAATTGTATTGGTTACTGGCGGAGCATCCGGAATGGGAAAACGAATGACTGAGCTTTTAGTTGAAGAAGGCGCTTATGTTATTGCAGCTGACATTAAAAAAGAGCTCCTGGACGTTGTCAGCCAAAATGATTCAGTGGAAGGCAAATTGCTGAATGTCATGTCAGAGGATGATTGGAAAAAGGCAGTGGAAGAAATCGTTGCCGATCATGGAAGAATCGATGTTCTTATTAATAATGCCGGCATTTCAAGTGAGAAGCATATGGATGAGGTGACCATTGAAGATTGGGATCTCATGATGCGCATTAATGGTTTCGGGCCATTTGCAGGAATGAAGCATGTATTGCCGCAGATGGTCAAACAGCAAAGCGGTGCTATTGTGAATATTTCAAGCTACACAGCCATGGTTGGAATGGGGACAAACACGTACACTGCTTCAAAAGGGGCTGTCAGAGCCATATCCAGAGCGGCAAGCACACAGTATGGCCGTTTCGGCATCAGGGTTAATGCCGTCTTCCCTGGTGTTATTAAAACGCCAATGACAGAAAACCTGTCAGAATCCAGTGAAGTGCTGCAAAGATTAATTCAGGCCACTCCGCTCCAAAGACTTGGGGAAGCTGATGACGTGGCACGCGCTGTATTGTTCCTTGCTTCAGATGATTCTTCATATATTACAGGAGCAGAATTAGTTATTGACGGCGGATTTTCCGCACAATAGAAAAGCGGAAGGCTCATTAAGCTAGACAGTTATCTAACTTTCAGAGCAGATAAGCCTATCCTAAACAAAGAAACTGTCCAAGCGGACAGTTTCTTTGTTTAAGTTAACATTTGCGTTCCCCCATCTACCATTATTGTCTGCCCGGTAATGTAGGAACTGCTTTCGCTGCTTAAGAATACCGCCGCTTCCCCAATATCCTTTTCAGGATCTCCCATGCGGCCAAGCGGAATTCCATTGAGTACCTGCTCATATTGATCAGGGAAGTTCTCACTCCAATTTTTCACGCCTTCAGTATAAGCAATTGGTGAGATTAAATTTACATTAATCTGATCCTTAGCCCACTCATTTGCAACGGTTCGCGTCAAACCGCGAATCGCTTCTTTTGCAGATCCATAGGAAGCCTGGTTAACCTGGCCCGAAATACCGGCACCTGAAGCAAAGTTAATCACGTATCCTTTATTTTTCTTAAGCTGCTCGTATGAGGCTTGCATTAAATGGACAGTAGGGTAAAATCCTGTATTAAAGGATAATTCAAAGTCTTCCAGTGTCGTATTCACAAATGGCATCTGTCTGGAAACATGGGCGTTGTTGACAAGGATGTCCAATTTTCCATACTGTGAGATTGTCTCCTGCACAAGCTCTACGGCATTTTCCTTGCGGGATATGTCTTTTTCAATAAAATAAATCGATCCAAACTGGCTTAATTTCTGTACAGCCGCTTCTCCGGCTTCCCGGTTGATATCTGCAATCACGACTTTAGCGCCATGTTTCAGCATGGCTGTGGCTATCCCCTTGCCAATGCCGCCGGCACCGCCAGTAATTAATGCAACTTTGTCCTTTAGATTCATATGATCTCCTCCTCATCTTTATTATAAATCATTAATTACTTTGCGCAAAGTAATTATTAAAAGGAGCTGCTGCTATGTCCATGCAAATCGTAATTCTCGGTCTTTTAAAAGAGAAAGAATATCATCCATATGAAATGAAAAAAGTCATTTTAGAACACAAATGGGATCAGCTATTCCCAGTTACGGACGGCAATTTATATCACGCCATCCGCAAACTCGAAAAGCATAAATGGATCCAGGCGGAAAAGCAGGAACAGGTGAATAACCGGCCAAGCCGTACTGTCTACCAAATTACTGAAGAAGGAAAAAATCAGCTTTCAGAAGAGATCATTGAAGTGTTTAAAAAGCGGATGCCTGAACCGCGCTCCCTTTATCCAGCCCTATTATTTATCGAATCACCCGAAGTCCCTGCAGCAGCAGAGCATATTACATCCTGGATCTCCGAGCTGAAGGCAGAAAGTGAAGTGAAGCATGAGTACCAAGACGCCATTCCGAACCTGATCCAGGAGCATTATAAAGGATTAAATGAGTTTTATATGAATTGGCTTACTAAAATTCTCGATGAATTAGAATCAGTTTAAAAATAGAAGTAAGGGGGGCCTCCCCTTGCTTTTTATATTTATATATCCGGCTGTTTCCTCATGTTTACCCTCTCTAATAAACTGTAAAAATATTGCTATTTTGCTTAAAAGCTATGTACTTTTAGCCTGAAAACAATTATACTATTCTGAATATTGTCTTTTAGTAATGCGAAAGATGTTTGAAATACCTTTAAGGAGTGTCTTTAGTTGAGAAGTTCAGCAAAATTTGATTCAAAAACCTTTTTCCTGATGGCCGGCATAATTTTTGTGGCTTTTAATTTACGCCCTGCGATTACATCAGTTGGGCCATTGATCGGAGCAATCAGGGATGAAACGGGAATTTCCAATAGTGCTGCAGGCCTTCTGACTACCCTTCCGCTCGTTGCCTTCGCCCTGCTCTCTCCTTTTGTTCCGAGGATTGCACAAAAGCTTGGAAGTGAATGGAGCATTCTTTTGGGTTTGACTATTTTGGGAGCCGGCATTGCGGCCCGTTCTTTGGGAATGCTTCCGCCTTTGTACATAGGAACTATTTTAATAGGGTTAGGCGTAGGTCTTTGCAATGTGCTTCTTCCTGGAATGGTCAAAGAAAAGTTTCCGCAGAAGGTTGGCCTGCTTACAGGCATTTATACATTTTCAATGGGGGTCTGTGCAGGTCTTGCACCAGGGTTCAGTATCCCGATTGCAGAAGACCTTGGCCTGGGATGGAGGCTTTCTCTTGGCATATGGACCATCTTAATACTTATCGCCATTATTGTCTGGCTTCCTCAGATCAGATTGCGAAAGAAAAAAACGGGAGTACCTAAAGGCTCTGCACCAAAGGGTTCTATCTGGTCTTCACCCATCGCCTGGCAGGTCACACTGTTTATGGGATTGCAGTCAATGGTCTATTTCAGCACCACCACCTGGCTCCCCGAAATTCTTCATAGCCAGGGACGGGAAATAGCCGCCGCTGGATGGATGGTAACGGTTTTCCAGTTTTCAGGACTTCCTGTTAATTTTATTATTCCGGTTCTTGCCGATCGGCTGCCTAACCAAAAGGGGATTGCTCTTGGCATCGGCATTTTTACTTTCACCGGCATAACGGGGCTCCTGATGAATGTCAATGCCATCATCTCTAACATCAGTATCGTTCTCCTCGGGATTGGACTTGGGGCTGCAATCAGTCATTCCTTAACCCTGATCGGCCTTCGTGCTGAAAATGCCAAACAGGCAGCCAGTCTTTCAGGAATGGCACAATCCGTCGGCTACCTGCTTGCCGCGGCAGGACCGATACTCATCGGCTCACTTTATGACCTGTTCCACACCTGGACCGTTCCACTGATCTTCCTTATGGTCATTACTGCCATCTTTACTATTTCCGGAATTGGGGCAGGCCGAGCTCAATTTGTTCTGCAGGATAAGCACCATAAACAGAAGAAGACAGCTTCGACAATTGCATAAATCATAAAACAGCAGCCGGGTCCATTAGAACCGGCTGCTGTTTTACTTTCAGTCAGTATATTAGGGGGTAAAATACTGTTATCCCTAACCTAATCATTCATAACAAAATATAAATTCGGCTAAAATTCCAGCAGTCAGCTTTCCAAAAATCACTGGAACAATGAGGCTTTTGACTACAGGAGCAACGAAGTCCAGATGACTCCCCATCACAAAGGAACCGCTTACTGCAAAAGCTGTATTGATGACTTTCCCCCTCGCATCAAAAGGTCGAACTTTGAGAACATCGGGAACATGGCAGGCCAATGATGATAATAATCCGACTAGAGATTGATGCGTGAGGCCAATTTTATTGCCTGCTTTTTCAAATGGCTTTTTCAGCACATGCTGCAGAAAGAAGACCAATGGAAATGCACCGGCAAGTATAATGGTAATATCCCCGATGGTTTTAAAGCTCTCATGAATAGGAACTAAGTTCTTAAAAACTTCTACTCCTTTTAGGGTTTGGAAAATCACAATGACTAAGCCTGATATTAATACAACCTCAATGATTTTTGAGAACCCAATGCAATGGGCAGCAAAACGGCAGAATAATTTTATTATTCAGTTTTTTATAAATCCATTTAGATAACTGTTTCTGCCATTTTGTCAGGAAAAGTAAGTTGCAAGGCTTGTAAAGTTAACCAATATTCCCGTCTTAATGTATATAAACAATAATGAAATGTTTCGCTTATCAATTTCAAATTGAAGGTTGTCGACTCAGCCCCTGTTAGAAGAAATTCAAAAAATTTTAATTTATATCAAACCTTTTAAGTCTTCCCTGCGTTACCTGTATTTGATAAGAAAAAAACGGAGGGATTAATTATGAAAACAACAGTTCATTTTTACACATTCCTTTTAGCAGGGATTATTCTTGCAGGATGCAGCTCTCAGGAAAAACCAGAAAGCACAAGTGCAAAGGAACAAGCACAAGAAGCAACAACAGCGGTAAACAACGAGACAGAAAAAGATCTTGCAGAATCGGATACAGAACTTCAGCTGATGGAAAATGAGGAAATTGGCAATTATCTTGCAGATGCTGAAGGCAGGGCACTTTACTACTTTGCAAAAGATCAGCCTAATACATCAAATTGCAGTGGAGATTGCCTTGAAAACTGGCCTGCTTTCTACACTGAAGACCTTGCCGTTCCGGAAGGATTTAATAAAGAAGACTTCGGAACGATTACTCGTGCTGACACTGGTGAGAAACAAACGACCTACAAGGGCTATCCGCTTTACTACTTCGTAAAGGACGGAGCATCTGGTGATGTAAAAGGACAAGGCGTCAAAGATGTTTGGTTTATTGTAAACAGCGGAACGAAATTTACACAATAATGCATGTTGTTACTGAAGGAACTGCCTGGTTTATCGGCAGTTCTTTTTCCTCCCCTATCAAATTTCCCCGCCAATCTATGTTAAGATCTATACTAAATAATTTCGTTTAACAAGGGAGAGATTTCAGTCAATGAAGTCCAAGTCAGATGAAGAACTAATAGAATTAATTGTTCAAAATCACCGGCCAGCACTTGAAGAGCTGTATGACCGATATGTAAAACTTATTTACAGCTTCTCCATAAAAATAACCAAGGGAGATAAGGAAAAAACGAAAGAAATTGTTCAGCAGGTATTCCTTCGGCTTTGGACGACAAAAAGCACCTATAATCCATCCCAAGGACAGTTTGTGAACTGGCTGCTCACCATAACTCGAAACATTTCCATAGATCTCATCCGTAAAGAACAAAAATATAAAGGAACGGTCCAATTGGAGCTTGAAGAATGGCAGCAAATGCAAGGCCTTCAAGCTGATGATGTCCAGCAGCAAGTTACAAGAAATCTGCTAAAACAGCAGATTCAAGAAGCAAAACGACATCTCTCTGAACCTCAGCAGCGCCTGATCAACTTATTATATTGGGAAGGCTACTCCTTAAGTGAAATTGCAGAACTTGAACAAAAGCCGCTGGGTACGATTAAAAGCCGCCTGCATCAGGCCTTAAAAAAACTGCGGAATAATTTCAACGGGAAAATAGGAGGTGTTCGGCATGGGGAATAAATGTGATAATTTATCTTTATATATTATAAATGAACTTACAAATCATGATAAAAAACAGTTTGAAGACCATCTGCTAAAATGCGCAAAATGCCAGCAGGAACTGAAATCTATACAAGAAACATGGCAAATGCTTTCTTATGATGTAGAAGAAACAGAAGTACCGGAATCATTGAAGTCACAAGTGATGGATTTTGTCTTTGAAGAAAATAAATTTCTTAAACACGAAGAAAAAATAGAAGCCGAACCGATTAGCTTTAAAGAACGAATTTTATCAGTTGCCAAAAGGCACTTTTCACCCATATCCACTGCTGTAACAGCTATTTTAATCATTTGTTTAATTGGGTTTTATTGGAACAGCCTTCAATTGAAAGATACGATTAAGTCATTAGAGAATAAAGCTGCTGATCCGACACAAATTGTTACGACTTATTCCTTAACAGGGCAAAGCTTAGCTGCTTCTGCTACCGGCAGCGCATACCTTCTTCAGGAAGGCACGGAAACAAGTCTAGTCATTGCTTTGAACAATATGCCTATTACGAAGGGTAATGAGGTTTACCAAGTATGGCTGTTAAAAAACGGAAACCGGCAAAGTGCTGGCACTTTGATACCTGATCAAAACGGCAGCGGACTTATCACCTACCGCCTGCCTCCAGAATATTCGTTTGAAGATATTGGGATTACATTGGAACCTAATCCATTTAACACTCAGCCGCAAGGGCAAAAAGTGCTGGGGACCTAACATGAAGAAATAAACCTGCCCAAAAGTATTTAGGGCAGGTTTGAACTCATTACTCTTTAGCTAATTTCTCATTAAAGGACTCTAATTTTTCCTTTGTTTGGGTAACCAGTACCTTCATTTTTGCTGAGTCACCCTGATCTTTTTGAGATTCACTAATTAGCGGATATAAGCTTTCTTCAATCCTTTCATAGTCTTCGGGAAAATTCTCCTCCACTTTCTTCTCCATCTCATCCCAGTTTTCCTCAAGGTCTTTGCCTGTTTTTTGTATCAGTTCCGAGTTTTCATCCTTATTTTCCAAATTAGCTTGTAAATCATCCAGAACTGCCATTACCTCATCACTGCCATTTAAAAGCTCATCAGCCATTTCTCCGTCTGAATTGTTCGCTTTTGAATTTTCCTGTGTCTTATTCTCTCCATTTGAATTGCAGCCAGCTGCCATTATAACGACCATTACTATTGATATATATAGAAGTATTTTTTTCACTTGAACCCTCCTCGCCCATTTCATTCCCTCTACTTTGAATCCTCAAACTGGATAAGAAGTCACAGACTGTTGTTTTTCGATAAAAATATAGTCATCTTTAATTGAAGATTCGCATCCTACTTCCATCCCCATTTTTGGAAAATCTTATGGGATGATTCAGTTTGCAGATATTTTATAAATTTTTTTGCCTCTTTTTTATTCTGCGACGCTTTGACAATAGCAATGGGTGTTCCTCTGTATATCTTTTCCTCATCAGGCAATTCAATTAATTCCGTTTCATCTCTTAAGCGATAATGCCAGGACTCATATGTGATCCATGCATCCAGCTTTGAATTTGTTTTCCAAAGATCAATGGCTTCAGCACTGGTTTTGACTGAAATATCAATGTTTTGATTTAAACCAGCGATCAGCCCCTTACTTCCTGCCAGGTCTTCCCAAAGGCCAAGCTGGCCAGCACCGTTAACATCCACTATATTAACTCCTGGCTTTGCTAAATCCTCAAGCGACTCTATTTTTTGGGGGTTTCCTTTTCTCACCAGAATACCAGCAGCACGAGGATACAGTTCTGTTCGTGATTTTTCGTCTATCATTCCAGGATGGTTAAACACAAAGTTTTGCATCATATACTCTGAACCGCCATAAATGATGTCCGCATTCTCCTTTGCCTGCTGAATCCAATTGGATTCAGGTCCAGCAGTAACGTTCACCCTGATTCCTGTTTCCACTGAAAACTTTTCTGCAGCCTCCTTTATCGGGCCCAAAGGACCTCCTGGACCATAAACTTGAACAGCTTCTGCCTGTGAGGCTTCAACTGAAGAATTTGCCTGCTCTCCAGAATTCGAATATGCTGTGAAACCCGCTGCACCTGCCAAAAAAAATAGACATACCATCAGAATAGGAAACTTTTTCATTCAAGAAAACCTCCATCTATTTTTTCAGGCTAACGCCTGTTATAAATGGAAACGTACTGAATGGACAAACAGTTCGCTTTACTTGGTAAAATGAGCATTAATAACTACTTTAGAATCCTTCAAATATTCTTCACAGTATGGTTCTGGACTAGCTGCGCATGCTAGATCACCACTTCTCAGGTTTACAAGGTTATTCATTTCATTCAATACCATGCCCTGGCCAATACCCTTATTGCTTCAAATAACTCTTCTTCAGATAGTAAGGCAAAACCAAGCAATACGGTGTGACCGTCATTTTCTCCAAATTGAGATACAGGATAAATTTTTATTCCTGCCTCTAAGGCTTTCCTGATCAGCTGCTGTTCATTCATTGCATTATTCGGCCGAAGCAATATGTGCAAACCTGAGTCCTGTCCGATTACTTCAGAACCTGGTGGAAAATACTTCGATATGGCAGCAATTAGGATATCTCTTTTCTTTCGATAAACGACCCTCATTTTCTGGATATGCTTATCCCAGTATTCCTCCTGAATAAATTTAATCAAAATCTCCTGATCTGTCCGGGAAACAGTTTGCGCATAAAAGAAATAATTTTCCTGATAAATCTTCAGCAAAGGTCTTGGGAGGACCATATAACTAATCCTTAGAGAGGGAAGCAGGGCTTTCGAGAATGTGCCCATATAAATTACTTTTTCATCCTTATCCAATCCCTGCAGGGCCGGAATCGGCTTGCCCGTGTAGCGGAATTCACTGTCATAATCATCTTCAATGATATAACGGCCAGGGTTTTCCTTTGCCCATTTTAATAGCTGCATCCTTCTGGCAATAGGCATAATCATTCCGCAAGGGAATTGGTGTGATGGAGTGACAAAGACGATGTTTGCTCCTGACTTTTTCAGCTTGGATAAAACAAGTCCATCTTTATCCAGAGGAATGTCCCTCACATTATCCATTCCTTTTTCAAAGATGACGAGCTTACGGTGATATCCCGGATTTTCGACAGCAAAAATACTTCCATCCAGCAGCTGCAATAACGTTTTCATTAGATATTGTGTTCCTGAACCAAGAATGATTTGGATTGGGGAACAATTTACCCCCCTGGATTTATACAGATACCCCGCGATCTGGTTCCGCAATTTCAGCTCGCCTTGTGGATGGCCAAGCATAAGAACCTCGCCATTATCCTTTGTCAGGACTTGATTGGTTAATTTCCGAAATACAGAAAATGGGAACGTCCTGATATCCACCCCTGAATGAGTAAAATGATACATGTACTTACCCTCTAAATGCTGCTTTTCTTCGGCGAGAGGCACTTCATTTTCTGAAGAAAAATGGTATTGTTCCACTTCACAGACAAAATATCCTTTACGCGCCTTCGATTCGATGTATCCTTCAGCTATAAGCTGCTCATATGCAGATTCAATTGTGTTCTCACTGACCTGAAGATATCTGGCAAATTTCCTTTTGGAAGGGAGCTTTGTCATTACCGCCAGATTGCCTGTCTTAATTTCGTTTTTAATATATTTATATAATTGCACATAAAGTGGCTCACCGCTTGTAAAATCTAGATTCGGCGTTAACTCGGACATTAATCTGGCCCCTTTCAATAATAAAAATCTGACCCTTCTAACAACACCAGTTATTATCTATAATACTTGATAATTACAAATATAGTAAGGAGACACACAACATGAGCAATTCACGCAAGCTGGGACTGGCCATGATTATAAGCGGAGCTTCCTTGTGGGGATTATCTGGCCCGATGCTGCAGTGGTTTTTTCAGGAAACCCACTTATCATCAAGCGATTATTTAGTTATCAGATTGATTGCGGCAGGCATTTTCACACTCATTTTTTTATCATGCCGGAAAGTAAATATATTTGCGATATGGAAACATCCCCGCCACTGGATACAGCTTCTTCTTTTTGCTGTTTTGGGGATGCTTGGAGGGCAATATGGTTTTATTGAAACCATTCAGGTGAGCAATGCCGTTACAGCAACCCTGTTTCAATTCGCAGGTCCGGTGCTGATCACGATTTATGTGGCCATTGAGTCCAGAAGATGGCCATCCACGATCCATTTGCTGGCCATTGTCACCGCTCTTTCAGGAATTTTTCTGCTAATTACAAATGGATCTCTGGACCAAATTCTCTTATCAGATAAGGCTTTATGGATCGGGATTTTAACGGCGCTTGGATTTGCCTTTTATACATTGCAGCCTGTTTCCCTCATTAAGACCTGGGGAACGATGACTATCATAGGCTGGGGAATGCTGCTCGGCGGAATTGTCCTATATTTGCTGATGCCATCATTCAGCTTTGCCGACATGGCAGGAGCCCTTAATATTGGTACATTATCTATGTTAATTGCCATTATTGTGATCAGCACCCTCTCCTTTTTGTTCTATATAGGAAGTCTGAAGTATCTTTCCCCCACAGAAACCAGTCTTTTATCCAGTATTGAGCCGCTTGTGGCAGCTTTGATATCCTTCCTGTGGCTAAAAGAAACCTTCGGAAGCTATCAATTGCTCGGTGGTGTTCTGATTATTTCAGGAGTACTATTCCTATCAATGAAAGAAAAAGAAGAGGAAGTCATTATTTTGCAGCAAAAAGGGGCTTAAGTCATACCATTTTGAATCATTAAGAAATCCAATAAGCCTTATTAAACAATCGGTGAAGCGGTTTCCCTTTCCTATGATACGGTTAAGGTATCAAATGAACGAAAGGGGAACTTTCTGTGGAAGCACAAAAAATTCAAGAATATGTAATAGAAGAACCTAAAAAAAAACAAAAGGCTATCGGGTTTGCGAAAGGATTATTGCTGACCCTCCTCCTTGCGGTTCTGGCTGGCCAAATTGCCAATCTTCCCTTTTTCTCCATTCTCGGAATCATGATCCTCTCCATTCTGATGGGAGGCATTTGGGGAAATACGCTATCTGTACCTGCGGACGCTCATTCAGGAATTCAGTTCTCAAGCAAGGTTTTGCTTCGGGCAGGGATTATTTTACTGGGCTTTAGGTTAAATTTGCAGGAAATTATATCTGCTGGTTTTTCAATCATAATCATCGATGTTGTGGTCATCGTCTTTACCATGAGCTTCATCCTGCTTTTGGGCAAAGCGTTTAGAATCAATAAGAAATTGTCAGCTTTACTTGCTGCTGGCACTGCTATTTGCGGAGCGGCAGCCATTATTGCGATTTCTCCTATTGTCAAAAGCAAGGAAGAGCAAACCGCTGTTGCAGTTTCATGCATAGCCGTTTTAGGGACCATTGGGGCCATTTTGTATATTGTTTTATTTCCCTTGCTGCCTATTAGCGATCAGGAATATGGTGTATTAGCCGGGGCAACACTGCACGAACTTGCCCATGTAGTGGCGGCAGGTGTTCCAGGCGGAGATGCCAGCAGTGACTCTGCCATACTGGTTAAACTAGGAAGAGTATTATTGCTGATACCAGTTGCCCTTATTATCAGTTTTGTTTACAGCAGAAAAAACAGCAGCAAAAGCCGGAATATAGGGAAGCTGCCAATCCCGTGGTTTATTTTTGGTTTTCTGCTTACCAGCCTGATTAATACTCTTTTCTCCATACCCGGCAGCATCATCAGCATCTTCTTATTGCTTAGCACCTACCTCCTCGCAATGGGAATGGCAGGGCTTGGGCTTAATATTAAATGGAAAGATTTTGTGAAAGTAGGCTTTAAACCAGTAGCAGTTGCCATAGCAGGCTTTCTGGGCCTTCTTGCCATAACGCCTCTGCTTCTCTTACTATATAAAATTTTTTAAATGTCCTCTAATCGATTACAATAGATAGAGGGAAGTTACAGGATTGAAGGAGAATACGTATGAACCTCGACTATTTAAAAGTATTTTATGTCACCGCAAATAATAAAAGTTTTTCCCAGACTGCAAAGGATCTTCACCTCTCTCAATCAAGTGTCAGCCTTCAAATCAAACAACTCGAAGAACAGTGGGATTGTCAGCTCTTTGAACGGACAACTAAAAAAATTTCTCTGACTCCTGCAGGCGAAATCCTCTATCATAAAGTCAAAAAGCTGATAGCTTTAATGAATGAAACTGAAAATGAACTTGAAGAACTTAAGGGAAGTGTACATGGGGACTTAAAAGTCGGAGCCAGCCTAACTATCGGGGAGCATGTCCTCCCCTTTTTATTAGCCGACTTTTCGAGTCTCTATCCAAAAGTCAGCCTCCATTTAAATGTATATAACTCCAGGCATATCGTTGAGAAGCTGTTAAATCATGAAATCAATTTAGGGTTCATTGAATCCATGCTCTCCTACCCAGCCCTAAAACAAGTTCCTTTCGCCAAAGATGAGTTGATTATCATAGCTTCTCCTGACAATCAATTCATTAAAACGAACAATATAACCATCGAGGAGCTGCTGTCAGTTCCTATTATTATCCGTGAAAAAGGATCTGGAACAAGGCAAGTGATGGAGGATTCCTTTAGAAAGTGCCATGTAGATCCATCCAAACTGAATGTCATTATGGAACTGAAACACACCGAAGCCATTAAATCCTGCGTAGAGGCAGGATTAGGAATTTCCATCATCTCAAAGTCTGCTGTAAAAAAAGAACTTCGGCTCGGGACTTTAAAGCAATTAAATATAGACGGAATTACAATGCAGCGGGACTTTTACATGATTTATCATGAGGAGGCCCTGAAACATACCAGCAGGAAACTGATGGAATTTATATCATCAAAACAATAAAGACGGTGGCAAGATGATAGTAGGACACAGAGCTGCAGGCTGTTTTTTGTGATAAACTTTATAAATAACAAAGAGCCCCAATCACATAATGATTGGGGCTCTAATTATTCCTGTTAAAGTTATTATTAATTGAGCTTTGGGCTATGAGGAGCAGCAGGCGGAAAAACCTATTCATCATGATAACTATATGTTCATTAAGATATCAGCCTTGTATTTAATTGCGGCTTTTTCGTAATATCCCATTTATTGGACAAGAGTTGGATTGATGCGGATCTGCCTGTTCCACTGCTCCATTTTCAGACAAGCAGGCCAATTCTTAGTACTCCTGTCTGAACCCGCCCCTTCCTCCGACGCAAACTGGCTTTTTCCGGGTCTCCCTGTCTGAACCTGCCCCGTCTTCGGACACAAACTGGCTTTTTCCGGGTCTCTCCTGTCTAAATCCGCCCCGTCCCCGAACTAGAAATGAAAATCCAGCTCTATTTTTGCTAAACCTTCAATTCCCTGTTAATTTGATACAGCAGTTTAATAGATTTATCCATGTTCAATAGTATTTCCATACATTATCGGAACTTCTCAGGTGCTGTCAGTATGTTATTAAGCATCTATTTTTATACTAACCTGGCTATCAGTCTTATCCTCCGTCCCATTTGTCTCTGTATTGCCTAAAATATAATAATCAAGTGTGCTTTTAGGTATTTGATTGTATTCTTTCCTTTTATATAGATAGAAAGCTAATCCTAATACTGCCCAAACGATTAAGGCGATCAGTGAAGGTGCTCCAAGTGCTGATGGAGACGCAGGAACGAGCAGCAATCCCAAAAATGAAAGTCCGCTTAGTGCACCGATCAGAGCAACCAGTTTTTTGCCGGGTGAGACCATTCTTCCATCGGCTGCTTCTGTCCAGCTGAATAGCTTATAGGCTGTGTAACAAGTATAAAAATAGGCAATAGTTACCCCTGTTGCTGACATGTCAACAATCCATAATAGGACGGGACGCCCAAACCATGGAGCAAACAGGCACAGGGCACATGTGAACAAAACTCCTATATATGGGGTGCCATGCTTTGGGTGAAGCCTGGAAAATGCTTTAGGAACTACTTTAGCTCTCCCCATCGCAAACAATAAACGGCTGGAAGATACATAGAATCCGTTAAGCCCGGTGAATACACCCATACAAAGGGAGATTGCGAGCAGAAGCACTCCGAAAGCACCTAAAGTATCAGAGATGACATCACCAGTTCCCCAAATCGGCTTACCGGCAACCAGGTTTTGCCATGGCATTGCCACTGCTGTGGCAATAATCATGAAAGAGTATAAGATACAAGCTACAATTAAGGAATATATGATAAGCATGAATGCCTTCTTAGGAGGAAAATTAAACTCTTCAGCAGCCTGCGGGATGTTATCAAAACCAACATATGCCCATGGAGCAATAGCGATGATTGCGATGATTCCAGTAAGGGCAGGTATCTCGGGCTTAAAAAAAGGCTGAAGATTTGACAGATCTGAGGATGGACTTAATAACATACTTAAGGTGAGCAGAAACACACCGGCAACAAGGATAATACAGAATATATATTGGAGACTGCCAGAAATGGAAGCACCCTTTATATTAAAATAGGCAAAGATCAGGAGTGCTGCAGTCGCAATCACTACTTCTCCCAGATAAACCTGCCAGCCGCCTATTTCATATAACAAACCGATGTTTGTCAGCGAGGGAAGCATAAACTTTCCGAGCAGGGCCAATGCAGATGCATTCAGGGCGACAATACAAATATAACCAAGAGTAAGAAACCATCCGCAAATAAAAGCATGATTCCTCCCAAACCCGATATATGCATAAGCAAATTCTCCGCCGGAAACAGGATACTTTTCAATTAAAACCCCATAACTGACAGCAATCACCATCATTAATAAAGCACCAATGATTAACCCGATCACCGCACCAATCGGCCCTGCTTTCCCCAGCCATTCAGCCGGCAGAATAAAGGCTCCCCAGCCAATGGCAGAACCAAGCGCGATCGCCCACACCCATTGCGGCTTAAACGTTTTTTCAAGCTGTACCCTTTCTTCCATGTTTTCCCCTCCATTATTAAGGCTTCTCTCAAATCTATTAAGGACTGCTTTATCTTGTTGAGCTAATGCCTTATCCTTAAACTGGAGCAAAAAACTGACCCCCAGCTTTTGCTTCAGTATTGAGGATTTATTAAATAGCGGTTATCTATGAATGAGTATAAGCGTTTTCTGTATTCTCCCACACAACCTTACCGGAAATTATGGTCGCCAATATGGGAATATCTTTTAATTCCATTGCTGGACAAGTAAGAGGATCGGCATCCAGGACAACAAAATCTCCTCTTTTTCCTTCTTCAATGGTGCCAGCTGAATCTTCTTCGAAGTTTAGAGCTGCCCCGTAAGATGTCATCGCTTTTAAAGCGTCCAGAACTTCAATTTTTTGATTCTTACCAAGCACATCACCTTCTAAAGTGACGCGGTTCACAGCCGCCCATATGGAAAACAGGGGCGAAATTGGGGTAATAGGACAATCAGAATGCAGTGTGAACAGCAAATTGCGGTCAACCGCATCAGCCAAAGGATTAATTCTCGCCGCTCTCTTCTCACCCAGGAATATTCTGCGGTGCCGATCTCCCCAAAAGTAAACATGGTTGATGAAAAACGAAGCAGCTACACCCAATCTTTGCATGGCATCAAGGTCTTCTCTGCCTGCAGTCTGTACATGTTCAATTCGATGCCTGTGGTCCTCCATCGGACTTTTTGACAAAACATAATCGAAAGCCTCAAGGATGGATCCGATTGCCCGATCTCCATTTCCATGAATCGCAATCCTAAATCCTCTATTATGGAGATCCATCATTTCTTCTGCAAATGAATCCTGATCATGCAGCAGCTCACCATATACAGATTCATCACAATGATAAGGTTCGCGGAGTGCACCTGTAAGTCCCTGGATGGATCCATCCTGAAATAATTTGGCACTATCCAGTGAAACTCTGTTTTTAGTGCGTCTCTTTAATTCAAGATCCAGCTGATCTGCAGTATAACCGGAAAAAGCACTTCCCTCTCTTAGAAGATGATGCAGGATCATTAGCCGCATATTCATGGGATTCTTTCCTGAATTAATGGCCGCGATATGTGCATTTAATTCCTCTATTCCTCTGTCAAGACCCACACCGGCATCTGTACATGTGGTGATCCCCTGAGAAAGGTACACCTCAGCCGCATTCCCGATATTTTTGATTTGTTCATCGCTTGACGGAGAAGGCAGGACCGGAAAAATAAATTCCAGGGCAGGAATTTCATGAATGACACCATCCAGCCTTCCATTATCATCGCGTGTAAAGTACCCGCCATGCGGATTTGAAATGCTTTCATCGATTCCAGCCAATTCAAGAGCTTTGGAATTTGCAGCACCAAAGTGTCCTGAAATATGCCGGATAAAAACGGGATTGTCCGGGGCTGCTTGGTCTAAATCGGACCTGTTCGGATGCCTCTTGTCCTCCAGGAGGGTATCATCATAACCCCACCCCATGATCCATTCCCCAGGTTTCGCTTTACCGGCCCTTTCTGCTATTTCTCCCTTTATATCACCAATGTTTTTATTCCGTGGGGATCTGCAATCAACATAATTCAGCATTTGCCCGTACATTAATAAATGACTATGTGTGTCAATAAAACCCGGAAGCAACGCAGCTCCCTTTAAATCCTTGATCTCAATATCAGGACTGTTTGGAACTTCCGAATAGTCCGGTTCGGTTTTATCCCAAATTTTTTCGATGATGCCATTTCTGACAAGCAATGATTTTGCCTTAGTATTATGTTGATCAAGCGTGATGATATTTGCATTTTTTATGATAAGGATACTCACCCTTATCCCTCCTTATTAGACAGCTTTGTTTTCTGCTGAATCAATATCGTCTATCTTTCTATTTGCTGAAGGAAGGTCTTCCCAGTAAACAGCCTTTACATTTTCTGTTGATGAATGTTTTGTCCAGAGACTAATTATGACAAGTGAACAAAAAGATATGATAAAGCCAGGTATTGTCTGATCTATACCTGTTTGAAGAAGAGGCCACAGAATGGTCGTGCAGCAGGCAAGAAGCATGCTGGAAATGACAGCGGTGTTCGTTGTCCTTTTCCAAAACATAATGGCCAGAAACGGAAACACAAGAGTTGTTGCTGACAGTCTGAGTGCCCATTGATACATGCTGACTATATCTGTTAATGCAAAGGCGACTAACAATGATAATACCGATATAATCACTACACTCAAGCGGGAAACAAACATCATTTGCTTTTCCGTAGCATTGGGATTTAATAGCCGGTGATACAAATCCTGAGTAATATTAGAGCTTCCTTGTAAAATGAAGGAGTCTGCACCCGTCATAAGTGCTGATAGGAGTCCGATCAGAATAATGCCTCCAATATACGGAGGAAGCATTTCCACGGTTACATAGGAGAAAATTAAATCTGGGTGAATATCGGCTGGCACAAATTGCCTTGCCATAATTCCTATACTATAAGGAAGCACAGAAATACATAAAGTAATGGCATAACCGGTTAAGCCGGCTTTAATGGCAATATCTTCTGTCTTGGAAGCAAAGATCCGCTGCCATGTGGATTGCCAAACTAAGTAGAACGGAGCGACAGAAAGGGCAAACAGCAGAACATCCCCAAGCCCATTGGCACCAAGCGGAGTCAAAAAATCTCTCGGCGTGTTACTGAGAATGTGTTCCATGCCTCCGCCAAATTGCAAGGCGGCATATGCAAGCATAACAATCCCTGCAATCAGAATTACGCTTTGAATGGCATCCGTTACAATTGTCGCTACTAAGCCGCCCAAAATCGTAAAGCCGAGAATCAAAATGAAAGACAGCACAATTCCAGTTTTCACGTTCATATTAAAAGCAATGCTGAATACGGTACTCATCCCTACAATCTGCAGGGCAGTAGTGGGAACTGAGTAAATGAAAGCAGATAATACTGATGGAATGATACCGGTTTTTGATCCAAATCTTTCACTAAAAAGGTCCGCTAGTGTATACAGCCTCTGTCTTCTTAATGGACGGCTAAAGAAGAAGATCAAGAGCATACTGACAAGCATGGCTGGTAAAGCAAATTTTAAAAATCCCGATATCCCCATTGTGAATCCCATTCCAATCCAGCCAATAAAAACGGCAGCGCCGCAATTCGTGCTGATGATTGTGCCGACAATATTCCAAAAACCCATATTCCAGCCTGCAATTAAATAACTGTCAGAGGTTTTAATTTTTGTAAAATAATAGATTCCAATTGCGAACATGAATATGAAATAAGCCAAAATGTATCCAAAATACCAGCTCATCGACTGCCCCCTTTATTTTTTCTCAATATTCTGTAAATTATTGGCAGTAATATGTTGCACATCTTCTATTTAATTCCACTATATCGGTCACTTTCCTATGATTACAGGTCAGATTTCGAATTTATCGGTCAACTTTACTATTTATAGGTTATTTTTTATTTTTATCGGACACTTTTCCACTATATCGGTCGGTCCGTGTCATAGGAAATTTCTAACATCTGCACAGTAACGATATATTCAAACTCGTAAGCTTTCCTTTAAAAAGGAGCTTAATCAAAAATCTATTAAGCTCCTTCCATTTTACCTACCAGTTTTTATGATCAAGGTGAGCATATTTCGGCAGAAGACGAGTCGGCATCTTTAACGCATCTTTACGGAAAGGAGGTGCCAATTGCGTGCCATCCACCTGAATATCAATAACTGTCGGTTTATTGGATTCTATTGCCTGGAGAATAGCTGGCCCTACATCCTCAGGTTTATCTACACTAATTCCCTGTGCCCCCATGGACCTTGCCACCTCTGCAAAGTCAGGGTTCTGGATATCTGCTCCTACAAAGCGATTATTATAAAAATCTACTTGGTTTTTCTTTTCTGCACACCAGGCATTATTATTAAAAACACATGCTACTACTGGTATGTTCTCCTCAACAGCCGTACTTACTTCATGCAGGCTCATTCCCCATGCTCCATCACCTACGATAGCTACTACAGGGCTATTTGGATTTGCAAGCTTTGCACCTAATGCTGACGGATAGGCAAAACCTGTATTCCCAAATGTTAAGGCTGCAACATGCTGGCGGCCGGAATTGAACTTTAAATAGGCATTTGCGGTAGAAGATACATTCCCGATATCTGTCGTAACAATTGCGTTTTCCGGAAGGACCTTCGTAAGCTCCAGGAGCGCCCTGCGCGGATTAATTGGATTTCCTTCCACCATGGCCAAATCGACAAGTTCTTTTTCCCATTGCTCTTTTTCATTTGTCACTCTTGCCATTCTCTCAGAATTGAATTGCTTATTTGGTACTTTTTCTTTTAGGCGTTTTGCGATTTCAACTGAAGCTGCTTTGGCATCTCCAATGATCCCAATTTCTACTGGATGGGTCCTGGCGATATTGCGTGGATTGATATCAATTTGGATAATCTTTGCGTTTTTCGGAAAATAATCAATGTCATAGCATGGCAATGTTCCAAATACAGATAATCTAGTACCGATAGCCAGCACCACATCTGCATCCTTTAATGTGTTCATAGCTGCTTTTGACCCCATATAGCCAATAGGTCCAACTGCTAAAGGTTCATTTGCCGGAAAAGCATCATTATGCATATATGAAACAGCTACAGGAATCGTTAAGTGGTCGGCAATTTCCTTCACTGCCTCTATTCCATCTGAATCCACTACCCCCCTGCCTGAAATGATGACAGGGTTCTTGGCAGAAGCAAGCAATTCCACGGCCTGGTCAACCTGCTCTAATGATCCGCAGCCCCTATTATCAACACGATACTGATGCGGTTCAAGAATTACATCTTCCACTTCCCCATAAAAATAGTCCCGCGGAATATCAAAGAGCACTGGACCTCTCTCCGCGTAAGCAATTCTGAAGGCAGTCCTCAGGCAATCCGCCACACGCCCCGGATGTGTGACCCGAACCGTTTCCTTCGTAATTGCTTTAAATATTGAAACCTGGTCGCACTCCTGGAAACCGTCCCATCCGACTGTAGGGGTTCCTGCTGAAGGAGAAATGACGACCATAGGTGTGTGAGCCTGATTCGCAGCTGCAACGGACGTTACCATATTGGTGATTCCTGGTCCATTCTGGCCAATAACAACCCCGGCTACACCGCTTACTCGAGTATAGGCATCTTCCATGTGGGCTGCGCTTTGTTCATGACGTACGCCGATGAAGCGGATTCCAGCAGTTGGAAGCAAGTCTAATAGATCCATGAAGGCGGATCCCAAAATCCCGGAAATATGTGTGACACCTTCCTTGACTAATGTTTCTACAATAGCCTCACTTGGTGTCATTTTCACCTTTTTTGTTTTGATTTCTGCTAATTCTTTTTCTGCTTTTGCCATTACGGGCACTCCCTTTCCGGTTTATATGTTCCATATATTTAAATGGATAGGAGCCCTGTAAAAAAGAGCTCTGACCCAGATTAACTTTTTTATCTAAATTTCCTTAAATGCCCTTTGGACCGTCTTAACAACAAATTTTAAATCTTCCTCTGTAGATGAAAGCGGCGGAGCTATAATAAGGACATTATTGAAACCAGGCACTGTATCACCGTTTCTGCCAATGATCAAGCCTTTTTCTTTACATAGTGCAATGATCTTTGCCATTAATTGATCTGAAGCTGGCTGTTTCGTTTCCTTGTCTTCAACCATTTCAATACCATACAAGAAACCGGCACTTCTGACTTCGCCTACATTTTTATGAGTCTGCAAATCTTTTAAGCTGCTTAAAATGCTTTCACCCAGCACCTCTACCCTGCTGACAATATTCTCTCTTTCGATGATTTCGATATTTTTCAATGCAACCGCACAGCTTGCCGGATGTCCCCCATAGGTTGAAACATGGCGGAAATGGTTATCTGTACCTTGCTCTTTAAATTTCTCATAAATTCTGGAATGAACTGCCGTAGCACCAAGCGGCAGATAGCCGCTGGTCAACCCTTTTGCCATCGTTACGATATCAGGCTGAACACCCTCCGAATGCATAAATCCAAACATTTTGCCCGTTCGCCCAAATCCGGATACAACTTCATCCATAATCAGGAGGATATCATGCTTTTTACAGATTTGTGCTACCCTCTGCAGATATTCAGGAGATGGGATAATAACTCCCCCGCCTGAAATGAAAGGCTCCATTATGACCGCAGCAACCGTTTCGGCCCCTTCCCATTGGATGACCTGGTCAATCATGTCAGCTGCGACTTTATCGCAATCCTTTACATCCTCGCCAAATGGACAGCGATAGCTGTAAGGAGGCGGAACATGCAGGAATCCCGGCATGCCAGGATCGTATTTCACTCTCCTGTTGGCCTGTGCAGTAGCACTTAATGCACCTAAAGTTGAACCATGATAGGCACGGTAGCGCGAAATAAATTTATATTTACCAGGATTGCCATTCTGATTGTGGTATTGCCTCGCAATTTTGAATGCGGTTTCATTCGCTTCGGAACCGCTATTTGAGAAAAATGTTTTATATGAATCCCCCAGTAATTCACTAATTTTTGCAGATAACTTAATGGCTGGTGCATGGCTTAATGTCAGAGGGAAATACGACAGCTGCATCATTTGCTCTGCTGCCGCCTCTGCAATTTCCTTCCGTCCATGTCCCAGGTTCAGACACCAAAGACCGGATACGCCATCCAAATATCGATTGCCATCCATATCAGTAAACCATGAGCCTTCACCTGATTTGGCAATCATCGGACTGCTTCCTTCTGTATGCCGGCTCATCGCATGCCATAAGTGTTCCTGATCCTGATCAGTTAACTTTTTGCTATCATTCAGTTCTACTGTAGACATATTGCTTTCCTCCTTCTATTTAGTAAAGATTCAGTTTTGCATTGTGTCTCTTCTAATAGGGAATCATGTTGCGGCTGCAATTTTGTTTATTAATTCATGGGTGGGTGTATAAGGGTAGTTATGCGCCTCTGCAACTCTCTGATGAGTGACCTTTCCATTCATGGTATTGACCCCTTTTTCAAGAAAAGGATACTTAACAATAGAATTTTCAATCCCTGTATTAGCGAGCATTAAGGCATATGGTGCTGTAGTATTGGCGAGGGCATAGGTGGAAGTTCTTGCTACAGCGCCCGGAATGTTTGGAACCGCATAATGCACAACACCATGCTTTATATATGTTGGAGAATCATGTGAGGTAATATGATCGATGGTTTCAATTGAACCGCCCTGATCAATGGCAACATCAATAATGACCGAATTCTTTTCCATTTGCATAACCATTTCTTCGGTTACTAACTGAGGTGCTTTTGCACCAGGGATGAGAACAGCCCCTATCACTAAATCCGCAAGTTTTACTTCCTGGGAGATATTGAACGGATTTGACATGACCGTCCTCACCCTGCCAGAAAAAAGATCGTCCAGCTGGCGGAGTCTTTCAGCACTTATGTCAATGATACTAACTTCTGCACCGAGGCCAACTGCCATTTTTGCGGCATTCGTCCCTACCACTCCACCGCCGATAATCACCACTTTTCCAGGCTTCACACCGGGAACTCCGCCTAATAGGACTCCTTTCCCGCCATGAATCTTTTCAAGAAATTGAGCTCCTAGCTGGACAGACATCCTTCCCGCAACTTCGCTCATAGGAGTTAGGAGAGGCAACGACCTGTTATCCAGCTGGATGGTTTCATACGCAACCGAGGTAACCTCTTTTTCGACCAAAGCCTTTGTCAATTCAGGTTCCGCTGCCAGATGCAAATAAGTAAAGAGAATCAAACCTTTTCGAAAATATTGGTATTCATCTGGCTGCGGCTCCTTAACCTTCATAACCATATCCGCAGACCAGGCCTCTTCTGCACTTGTAACAACTGTTGCACCTGCTTTTTCATATTCCTGGTCAGAGATTCCGCACCCTGCACCTGCACCTTTCTCAATCAGGACCATATGACCGGCATCTGTAAATGCAGAAACACTTGCTGGTACAACGGAAACACGGTTTTCATTATTCTTTACTTCCTTTGGCACACCAATAATCATGTCATCACTCCATCCTGCAAAATAAAAACATTATCCTTCACATCATGACGTCATGTCGTCCGTACCAGTTGTTGTGTGACTAGCCTCAGTTGTATTAAAACACAACTATTATTCATTTTCAATATTTTCTAAAAATTTTATATTATCGGAATTATTAATAGGTATTATTGCAAAATTGCATAATACTGAATTTAACTATAATTCTTTGAAAGTTTTATTCGAAATGAGTACATATCCGAACGAAAATAAGCAGAATAGTATTCTATTAAGTTACCATTTATGTCTGATAATAACCGTTCAATGTGAAGCACACTTAAGGAACAAGGAACACCAAGCTGGCCGGCTTCTTCTTTAGATAAATAAGTACTTGTAATCATCTGTTCGGCTTCTGCAAACTTTAAGTCTAAACTTTGCTCAAGCAGATCATACAGTGTCCCCTTTTCAATATCATATTGGGCGAGATTTTCACCAATTTCAATAGGGTAATATTGACTTTCAAGAGCCAATGGCTTATCGTTTGCATAACGAATTCGCTTTATAAAGTATGCCTCTGTAAGTCCGCTGGCTTCTACAATTTCTTTTGCTGGAACAACGATGCCATTGTCCAATAATTTTGCATCCGGCTTCATCCCCATTTTTTTAATTACTTCTGTTGTACTGGTAATATTCCCAAGCCACTCCTCAATAGGTTTCTTTGAAATAAAAGTGCCTTTTCCGTGAACTTTCTTTAGCACACCTTCGTTTACTAAATGGGAAACTGCTTCTCTCACAGTGCTTCTGCTCACTTTATAGGTATCCATCAACTCTCTTTCACTTGGAATTTTTTCATTGAAAGATCGATTGTCTATTAACTCCTGCAGCCTGTTCTTTAGTTGTATGTGAAGCGGAATAGGACTTTTGGAATCTAACTCTGTCATAATGGATGCCTCCTTATTATGTTTATAAATACAAAATGTATAATTAATTATATTGATTACCTAAATGAATATCCATCCTTTTACAGATCCTGATGCGTGAATTTAAAAATTTTTCGATTGATCGGTTGTAAAGTCAGCAGATTATTTGGAGAACCAACGGAAACATGATAATAATTTAATTGAAGTCAATTAATTGAAAAAGGATGATTAATAATGGATCACTTCATGAAACGGGCTATAGAACTGGCCATTAATAATGTAAAAGACGGCGGCCAGCCCTTCGGTGCAGTCCTGGTGAAAGATCAGGACATCATTGCTGAAGGCGTGAATGAATTGCATAAAGTGCATGATGTCAGCGGGCATGCTGAAATGCTTGCAATCCGGCGGGCACAGGAGCAGTTGCAAACGAATGATTTAGCCGGCTTTACGATATATGCAAGCGGGGAACCTTGCCCGATGTGTTTAACTGCCATGTATTTCGCAGGCATTGATAAGGTGTACTATTGCCAATCAATAGATGACGCTTTCAATGCAGGTCTAGGCAAATCTAAAATGATTTATGAGGATTTGAAAAACGCAAGAGAAGACCGGGGACTAAATATGGTGCAAATTCCATTAAATAGGAATCAAAGCAATCCAATGAAGCTTTGGAAAGAGAACGTTTAACAAAAGCCTTCCATCTCTAAGCAGATGGGAGGCTACCTAGTTCTCCAGCATTTCAGCCTGTGCCATTCCCGCTGATTTTCTTAACAAATATCGTTAAAAAATAAGCTGCATAAGCAATAGCGATATCGATCAGAAAAATGTAAAATTGATTCATTCCCTTATTAAAATGCACCATACCTGCCCAACCTTCAAGTGTGGCAAATCCAAAAGCAAAAACAGCACTTGCTAAAATCGTGTAAAGCAAAAAGCTTTTATTTTTGTTCGTGCAGTACTGATAGATCAGCAGGAAACCGACCGGCAACGCAGCGGCTGTCATATTCATGGCATAAGGAAACATGGGCAATAAAAAATAGGTGTGGACAAAATAACTGTATCGCTCCAAAAAGCTGTCGGCGTAAGTCCATAGAATATGCACGGTGTATCCAAAAAAGAAAATCTCAAATATCCTGCTCCGGTCTACTGATAGATATACAATAACAAGAGGCAGCACCATAAGTGCCAAAACCACCCAAAATTGCCAGGTTCCAAGACCTGAATATTCTCTCCAGTATGAAGAAATGAGGACATTCATCTTTTCGCTTCGTGAATATATTTGCTCCCAATATTCGCTGTAACTCATAGAATAACCTCCTAAAACGCAGCATCTTAAAAGAATCATGCATAATCATAGTTTTCTACTCGTGCCTCAATCAGCATTTTTCTAAATGTATCTCCTTTTTGAACTCCTAATATCTTCTGGCCATATTCAAGGAAAGACAAAAGCTCGTTTTCCGATAAATGACTCATATTCAGCGGAAATTGTTCCATCTCTTTTACCTCATCCATAATCTGATCCAATACTTCCTTTCCGCTTTTAGAAATAGTCACACATTTATAACGGAGCTGTTCTTTATTGGCTGTGATCTCAATCAGCCCCTTTTCCTTTAACGGCTTTAAAAGCCTGGTTACAGTCGATAGATGCCAGCATCCCAAATCACTAATTTGGGTGGGGCTTAGTTTTTGGTTATGAGTGCCAAGCAGAAACAGAATATGCTGCTGAGCTGGCGTCAGCTTAAACTTTCTTTCAAGCTCCGCCCACTTCTTTTCCATGCAGAAATATAGTGCCCTTATGACAAGCAATGTCTGCTGTTTCAATAAAATGTTCACCCTTATCCCCCTAACTTGCAGATACAATTGTATTTACAAGTATTGTTTGAGAGAGGGTTCATTTTATGCAAAAAAAAATAGAGGTTTAATTTCCTGCCTCTATTTTCGTCCTATTCTGTTTTTCACAGAGTTTCTGATTGACTCTATCATCTCCTCGGACAAATTCGCTGGAAGCGACGAGCCATCATTAAATACCCAGGCATTGAGCACCTCAAGATCTGCTTTTTTAAATGTTATGCTATAAGTATCATTCTCCAGGAGAAATTCAGTTGTGACATATTCTTCTCCATCAAATTCATCATCAATAATCATGCTGGTAATTTCGTATCGATTCACAGGAAATCTCCTTCAGCTTTTTTACCACTTAGGATGCACCTGGCCCATCAAATTATTCGAAAATGTTTAAGTCTCCATTATAATGGTATCTATGGTTTTATAAGCAACAAAAAATGTGGCAAGGGAGTATGCGGCTTCAGTAATGCCGAATAAAAAAACAGAACTTCCAAAGATAAAGGTATTCATTATAAGAATGCATTGTCCGATGGTTAAAGGCAAACGTTCGCTGAATAAAATCGCCAAAACTTCTGTACCATCCAGGCAGGCTCCAAACCGGATAATGAGGCCCACTCCCATTCCGAGTAAGAGGCCCCCCAGAATAATGATCAGCAGGGGATGGTTCGTCACTTCCTCAAATGGGGCCAATATGTATGTCTCACCTGCCAGAACTGAACTGGCAAACAGGCTTAACACCAAAAATCTTCCCCCTAAAAAGAAAAAGCCTGCCACTAAAAATGGGAGATTGAACAGCAGGATCAAGGCACCCACTTCAACATGAAAGACATGTGAAAGGATGATGCTCAATCCAACAATTCCTCCATCAATAACATAATTTTTCACCAGGAATAATTGCAGGGAAACAGCCACAAGTGTTGCTCCGACTACGATAATCAGCCCATTTTTAAAGGTGGAAAAATTGTCCTTTCGTCTTTGGCTTAAATAGTATTGAACCCTATTTCTATACACTGGCCATCTCCTTTTGTTCAGATTGGCTTATGTATTGAAATATATTCCGGAAAATCAATAAAATGCAGAAGCCTCCTTTCTATATTAATAGTTTTCCAGTAAAAAAAAGATAGAATTCCTTCATATCAAAGTGTAAAATAAATTCAGCCAGTTGAAAAACTGACACAGACATCCATTTATATAGGAGGAAGGAACGTAAAAATAGGAATACTTCAAGCAGCCTTTAAATATATTGAATTTTCAGAAAACTAAATAAAAAGAGGTTGATGTACATGGCAATGGATGCATCTTTTAAAGAACAAACGATTTTTGATCATGTTGGAAATAAAATTATTACAGAAGATCGGGAAATTCATATAATTGCCAAATTAGCAGAACCATTGATCGTGATTCTGGGAAATGTGCTGAGTGATGAAGAATGTGACCAGCTGATTCAGCAATCAAAAGATCGCATGCAGCGTTCAAAAGTTGCCAACTCCCTTGAAGCTGATGAACTGCGAACCAGCAGCAGCACTTTTTTTCATGAAGGGGAAAATGAAATTGTCGCCAGAATTGAAAAAAGAATATCACAAATCATGAACATTCCAGTTGAGCATGGTGAAGGACTGCAGATCCTTAACTATAAAATTGGCCAGGAATATAAAGCTCATTTTGACTTCTTCTCTTCGACCAGCAGAGCAGCAAGCAATCCAAGAATCAGCACGCTTGTCATGTACCTGAATGATGTGGAACAGGGCGGGGAAACGTATTTTCCCAAGCTTAACTTCTCTGTTTCTCCACAAAAAGGCATGGCTGTTTATTTTGAATACTTTTATAATGATCAGAACTTAAACGACCTGACACTTCATGGCGGAGCACCTGTTGCCATTGGTGATAAATGGGCTGCTACGCAATGGATGAGGAGAAAGAAAATATAGATAGAAAAACACTTGGGAAAATTTTTTCTCCAAGTGTTTTTTAACATACAATTGTCCAGCTTCAGCGCCTGCCCCCTCGGCGTCACAAACGGGGGTGGGCAGGGCGCTTCAGATTTTCTTAGAACCACAGTCTCTTATGATAGTCATAATCAGAGGTGTCAAAATTCTCTTCCCCTTCTTTATTAGGGGCACACTCTTCACAAGGTTCTTCCTGCTGGCCATGTTCACATTGTCCCATTAAAAGTTCCACCTGAACGCATCCCCTTTCCTATCTGTTACTTCAATTATAATGAAAGCGTTTACAGCTGTCTTGTACAATTTGTTGGAAAATCGTTAGAAAGTGCCTATCCAATGGCACATTTTAACGTCAAAAACAGACATTCCTGTCGCATTTTAGCTTTTGCAGCCCCTAATAGCTGCGGGGCAAGTCGGTTACTTCCCGTGCAACCCTTATTCCTGATTGGATCGCCCCTTCAATCCATCCCGGGGCTGTGGACGTGTGTTCCCCGGCGAAATGGACTCTCCCCTTCGGAACAGGAATAAATGGGAATAACTCGGTTTCCTGGTTCGGTTTGAACATGTTGAAGGCTCCGCCAGAAAACGGATACTGTGACCAGCTATGAGAGGCGCCTGTTAAGAAATACTCGTAAACCTGATTGCCATGAACGACAGATAAATTGTCGAGGGCATTCCGAATCCGATCGCCTTCCTTCAGGTTATCCCAGGATAAAGTATCATCTTTCCATGTATAGCTTGCCATAATGATGCCGTTACCTGCAGTTCCAATCAGGTGGCTCGGATAGGCAGCGAATCGAATCCGGCAGATCTGTCATCAGCTTCCCACCCTGAAAACCTTCGCGTTCCCAAAACCGCTGTTTAAACTGCAGCCCCATTTTCGTGGAGGAAACATAATGCAGTTCCCTGATAGCCTTCCACTTATTAGGGGAAAATGTTTGCCGGTGAACGATTTCAACGAAGGACAAGGTATAGTTAAGATGTCAAGATCACCACTGACCGTCAAAGGTCTTTGACTCCATGTATGTCTGGCATGGATTGTAACCTGCTGATGATCCTGTTCTATTTTTGTCATTTGAGAACCGAAATAAAGGTCTTCTTTTAACTGGGTCAAAAAAGGGCTCCCACATCCAGATATATACCGTCCATGAACGGCTCTCTCAATGTAAATATTCTGCCGCCAACCCTTTGTGTGCCTCTAAAACCGTCACATCATGCTCTGCTGCCTTCAGCAGGGCAGCGGCAACTAGACCTGACATACCGGCTCCGACAACGATTATTCAATTCTGGACTTTGGAAATACCGAGACCTTTTCTGATGATGGATAGCATTTCTTCTGCTTTTAACTGTGGATCCCGATAAAAGACCATTCCTACTCTCCTCCTGGGGATCTGCCAAAAAGTTATTACTTCATCATACTGCCGGACAACTGCAGATTATGATTCTTTTTACTTAACTTTTATTTTCACAGCTTGCATGAATCCAATTGCGGTCAATACCAGTTAGTTTACTGGTTGCAAAAAAGGCACCAAATCATTACGATTTGATGCCTCACCTTTTAAATATGATTTTGCTTTAGAATGCTGCGGTCCACCCGCCATCAGCCACAATCACGGATCCATTAACAAAGCTGGAATCATCAGATGCCAGGAATAATGCGACCTGTGCAATTTCCTCCGGCTTTCCGACCCTTGGCATAACGCCCTGAACAGCCTTTGTTCGGCCGAATCCAAATTCATTCATGTTTTTCATTGAAGAAGCGATATTTGTTTCCACACCGCCTGGTGCAATGGCGTTACAGCGGATGCCGCTGTTTGCGTACATATAGGCAGTGTTTTTCGTAAGCCCTATTACTGCATGCTTTGAAGCCCCATAAGCAGCTCCCGCATGGGCACCATTCAATCCGCCTGTAGAAGCAGTATTGATGATTACCCCTTTCCCCTTATCTAAAAAGAGCGGGATGGCTTTTCGCATGGCGCGCATGACGCCTTTCGTATTGATATCAAATATTAAATCCCATCGTTCATCCTGAATATCACCAACAGGTTCAAATCCGTCCATAATTCCTGCGTTATTCACCAGGATATCCAGCGTTCCAAATTCATGTACTGCTGCATCTATCATTCTTTCAATATCTGCTTGTTTTGAAACATTAACCTGAACAGCTTTGGCTTTTCCGCCATTCTCAGTAATTTCCTTTGCCGCAGCTACTGCCCCTTCCAGGTTCAAGTCAGCTGCAATGACACTTGCACCTTCCCTTGCGTACAACTCCGCAATCGCTTTTCCCATCCCTGATGCTGCACCTGTTACAATCGCTACTTTATCCTGAAGCTTCATATAGACTTCCTCCGTTCGGCTGAATGTATTTAATGAACACTTGTTGATTATCTATTACATCTTTATAATATGGTAATAAAGACGCCCATTCAATCAGCAAATTAACGGCAATCTGTCTACTAATGAACACATTCATTGTATTTTGATTATTTTTTCATTCTATTTCAACAATGGAGGCCATTTATGTCCAATAAGCAAAATCTACCTATTGACCGAAGAATAACAAAATCCAAACAAGCCTTAATGGATGCCCTATTATCCTTAATGCAGACGAAAGCATTCAAAAAAATAACCGTAACAGATATCGTGAAGACAGCCAATCTTAACAGGGGAACCTTTTATAAGCATTATGAATACAAGGAAGATATCCTTGATGAAATTGTCGATGATGTTATAGCAGATCTAATCTCCTCCTACCGCGAACCGTATAAGAACACAGAAACCTTTGAGTTAATGACCCTTACCTCTTCTGCCATTAAAATCTTTGAACATGTCAGTCATAAAAAAGAATTCTATTCCCTAATGGTAAAATCCAATGCATTATCTGGATTGCAAAGCAAATTGTGCGATGTACTGAAAGAGGTAACGTTAAAAGACCTTAAAGGTGTACAGTCTAACCCAAAAATCAATCGTGAATTACAGACAAGCTTCTATGTTCATGCCATACTGGGAATGATTACGGAATGGATAAATCATGAATTTAAATATGATTCGAATTATATGTCGGAACAGCTGCTCGAAATCTTACAGAGCAGACAAGGAGATGTGGTGTTCAAATTAACCTGAATGAAACAAATATCACCTATTTACATTGAATCATCTTAAACGCGTTAATTACCATAAAAAAACAAACACATTTTTTCATCCCACCCCCAAAATTATATAATGACAACCTAAATTTTTAGTTGATGGTCATTTTTTGTCGAAATAATGATCCGCTGGATGTTTGGAGTAAATTGGATTTACACTCCTAAGCTATTAATTATTATACATAATTCGACATTACTTCTTAGGGGGAATGAATGTGGATCGTTTTTTCAGGTGGATTGTCAGAGCCTTGTTTGCACCTGTCTCCGGAAATGCGGGAGCAATTGCAAGCACTCTAGGTTTTTTTCTGGCATTTTTACCTTTGGATAGTTTTAGAATTCCATTATTGTTTGTTTGTTCACTGCTGCTGCGCCTTAATATTATTGCCTTATTCCTGGGCACTCTGATTACTGTGTTTATACCATACATACACGAGCTGCCCTACATGGATTTAGGCCCATTTGAAGATTACTGGCTAATTTCATCCCTTAAAAGCAAAATATTAACTTCTGAATCAATTGCATCAGGAATCTTCGGAGGTTTAGTTGGACTAGTCTGCTATTTTTTCTTCCACTGGTTTTATAACCTTGGGCTGAAAAAAAATGAGGGGAAACAGGAATATATATTTCTTGACCCTGCTAAAAGCCGCTGGTCCCTCATTAAACGAATGAGTGCGGGCTTCACTCTATTAATTGTTATTATATTTACATTTTTTATAGAGAGCATGAATACAACTCCCAAGTTTCCTGAGCTGCATCTGGATCAAAGCCCATCAAGTACAGATATAGATCCGATTAACAATGCCTTTAGTGAAGAAGCTTTGGCATCTCAGATTCAAAAGATAAATTCTGAAGCAGATAAATCAGAAAAGCTAAACATGTCACAAACTACACAAAAACAAGAGGTGTATGGATTCTATGTCAATTGGGACAAGAATAGCAAAACATCCTTCAATAAAAATAAAGAGTCCATAACCACTCTAGTCCCTGAGTGGATGCATGTTACACCAGATCTATATCTCAAGTCTTCAATTGACTGGTCCATTGTAAAAGAAGCAAAGAAACATGAAATCAAAATTCTGCCATTAGTGAATAATTTTATAGACAACAAATGGGATTCAGATGTTCTCCACCGGTTATTCACGGCTCCCGGTGCTGAAGACCGCTTTATTGAAGAGATGCTTTTTTATGTGAAAATAAATGAATTTGAAGGTATTAATATTGACTTTGAAGCAATTAAACCAGCTGACAAGGATCATTTTACTCAGTTCATGAGCAAGGTTTATAAAGCCTTCCACACGGAAGGTTTAATGGTGACATTGGATGTTCCGCCGAATGATGAAAGCTACGATTATGCTTCTTTAGCAAAATACGCTGACCGTGTGATTGTCATGCTCTATGACCAGCATTATTCCAGGAGCACACCAGGTCCTGTCGCTCAAACCAATTGGGTAAAGGAGAACTTGAATCAAGCTGATATTCCCTCCGGAAAATTGGTTGCAGGCTTAGGAACATACGGTTACGACTGGGAAGAAGATTCTGGTAAGCCCGCAGCTGACTTGACTTTTGGAGATATTATGAAGCTGGGGAGCGAGGCTAACCTCAATATCAATTGGAGTAAGGAAGCTGGAAACCCGTACTTACGGTACAGACAAAATGGAAAAAATCATACTGTCTGGTTTTTGGATGCTGCTACATTTTATAACCAGATGAACCTTGCAATAAATCACGGCTCTTCCGGAATAGCCATATGGCGTCTCGGTTCCGAAGATCCCTCTATCTGGAGATTTCTTAACAATCCTAAGGAAAACATTAATCCATCTCCAGTGCTAAGTACTATTGAAAGTCATTTCTCAGCACTTCATACAGGGAACGGAGAGGTTTTGAAAATCGCTTCACAAACTGAAAAAGGAAAAAGGACGATAGAAATGGATTCCAATGGAATGATAAAAAAGGAATCCTATGTCAAATATCCAAAGCCTTTTGAAGTAATCCGCCATGGTAATTCCAGCAAAAAAGAAATCGTCCTTACTTTTGATGACGGTCCGGATCCAGCCTACACACCAAAAATATTGGACATATTGAAGAGGTATAAGGTAAAAGGCACCTTTTTTATCGTTGGAGAAAATGCAATGATGCATCCTCAGCTGGTTAACAGGATTTATGATGAAGGGCACGAAATCGGAAATCATACCTTTACACACCCTGATATTACATCCATCACACCATCTCGTTTACGAATGGAGTTGAATGCAACACAACGCTTAATTCAAGGCATAACCGGCCATTCTACGACTCTTTTTCGCCCTCCATATATAGCAGATACGGAACTGAGCACAAGAAAGGAGCAGCTTCCTATAATGGAAGCTCAAAAGCTGGGCTATACCATGGTCGGCCAATCCATTGACTCAGGTGATTGGCAAGGATCTTCAGCAGATGAACTTGTAGATCGGACATTGGATCAGCTGTCCGAAGGTAACGTCATTTTGCTTCATGATGCTGGCGGAGACCGCTCCAAAACAGTGGAAGCTCTTCCGGTTATTATTGAAACACTTAAAGGTCGGGGCTACACATTTACGACGACTGCTGGTTTAATTGGGAAAAGCGATACTGAAATCATGCCTTTTGCTGATCAGGAAAACCCTTATTCTGTTTATGATAAAGCGGTATTTAAGGTCATTAAAAGCTGGAACACTGGAATTAGCATTTTGTTTTACTCAGCCATTCTTTTAGGTATTTTTCGTATTATTTTTCTTGTTTTCCTGTCCAGGAAACAGGTCAAAAGGTATAAAGAGACCCAGATTGACCCTGGCTTTACTCCTTATGTCAGTGTAGTAATTGCAGCTTATAATGAAGAAAAAGTAATTTGCAAAACTTTAGATTCTATTTTATCCAGTGACTATCCGGATTTTGAGATACTGATAATCGATGATGGCTCAAAAGATCATACTGCCCGTGCAGTTGAAGAAGCATTTGCAGATAACCCCCGCGTCAGGTTAATTAAAAAACCCAATGGCGGAAAATCTTCGGCTGTAAACCTTGGATTTAAGGAAGCTAAGGGGGAAATTGTAATTGCTTTAGATGCCGATACTCTCATTGCTGAAAATGCCATCTCTTTGCTTGTGAGCCATTTTAAAGATGATCAAGTAGCTGCTGTTTCCGGTAATGTAAAGGTTGGCAATAAGGGAAATCTCCTGACGAACTGGCAGCATATTGAATATGTGACAGGCTTTAACCTTGAAAGAAGAGCCTTTGCAGCTCTCAATTGCATTACCGTTGTGCCAGGTGCCATCGGTGCATGGAAAAAGTCTGCGGTTGAAGAAGCTGGTTACTTTAGAGAGGATACACTTGCAGAGGATACGGATATCACGCTTGCACTATTGCGAAACGGTAAGAAAATTGAGTTTGAAGAAAAGGCTTATGCTTATACAGAAGTGCCAGAAGATATTAAAAGCCTGGCAAAGCAGCGATACCGATGGGTATATGGCACTCTCCAATGCCTTTGGAAACATCGCTCGGCATTATTTAACAAAAAACACCATTCATTAGGGTATGTAGCCTTGCCTAACATGTGGCTTTTTCAATATGTTTATCAAACCATTTCACCTATTGCAGATATCTTGTTCATCTTTGCCCTTTTCAGCCCAAAGCCTGAAAAAGCAGCCATAGGCTTTGTCCTTTTCTACTTGATGGATTTCTTTGCCTCCCTATATGCTTTCAGGCTGGAGAAAGAAAGCCCTAAACCACTGATCTCATTGTTCCTGCAGCGAATATTATATAAACAGCTGATGACTTATGTGGTAGTAAAATCGATTTTCTCCGCTATAAAAGGAGTAACCGTCGGCTGGAATAAACTAAAACGAAAAGGCAATGTAACACAGGATAATTCCATTATGAATATTAAATGAATCTAAGGGCCTTTCCCATTGGGTAGAGGCCCTTTTGCTGTATAATCTAATACCTTTAAAGGAAAAAGGACCACCGTCTCCTGATGATCCTTCCTGATAGATTTAATGATTTTTCCCATTGTTTTCTTTGTCTTCTTTACCTTTGGTAACCTGATTACTCTCAGCTTTTTCTTTTGCGGCTTGGGAAATCTGCTGGCCATGGCTGAGTGTTTTTGCAGCAGGACTTGTTGGGCCGCTTCCTCCCATACCAGAGACAGGTGTGTTTGGATCTTTTGTGCTGGTCGCAGGTTTCGATGATTCATTTGCTGCCTTGTTTCCAGCAGGTGCAGAGGCAGGCTCCGGTGCGGAGGGTTTTTCGTTTGAGACAGATACAGCTTTCGAAACTGAATTTACAGCAGGTTTCCGATTGGGAATTTCGGTATTCGTTTGAACAGCAACAATCATCTTATTGCTTTTCTTTTCTTTTTTTTGTGATTCTTCAACTGGAGCTTCTTCAGTTACCGGTTTTTGTTTCTTATTCTCTTTCACAGCCAGTATTTTTGCTTCCGCCTTTTTGTCAATTTGTCTGTTCACTTCAGATTTTTGTTGAATACCTGATAAAACAGAAGAATGTTCCTCAGAAAAAAGTTTGGTAGCTTTCAGCATGCCATTGGCAGCAGAAAACGTTATAGACCCTGCTAATACCATGGCAAGGGCCCCTTTAGCTGGTGATTTCATATTTTTCCCCTCGAGACTTGTGATTGTATATATTCAAAGAATACGAAGGAGAATCTTTATATTATGGGGGTATACTTATATTTTAATTAAACCGAGATTTGGCATTTTTCTTCATCCCCCTATTCATCTGTCTTCCTGAATGCCAGGATTTGTGTCTTTAAGGAAGAATATAATCCTGCTGCCGCATTTCCATAAAAAAAGCCCATGAACATTCCCGCCCACAGATTATTCCTGTGAGCAAAGAAAACCGATATGATTAATCCAAGCAGATTAGCCAGCCCTGGAATATATGGTTTTCGAATTTTAAACAGCACTTTGCCTAATTGAGTCAGCAGAACCACTAAGGGCACTGCTATTATCGCATCCCAGAAGTTAGTATGAATAATTGGAAATGCCTCCATATTAGCACCTCTGTAATTTTTTTAGTTACTTGTCCATATTTTGCTCCATTATGGTTTTTTCATTATTTAAAGAATAAATTTCTCGCAGCCAACTGTTTATAAACAAATAAAGGCTGCCCTCAGGCAGCCAATTAAGCTTGCTATAGTATTTCTCCGTTTGACTCGATCACATCCTTATACCAATGAAAAGATTTCTTCTTTTTCCGTTTCAATGTTCCGCTGCCATCATCATGCTTGTCCACATAAATATAGCCATAGCGTTTTGAAAACTCACCTGTTGACATGCTGACCATATCGATGCAGCCCCAGCTTGTATATCCCATTAGCCCGACGCCATCTTCTAAAGCTTCACCCATTGCTTTAATATGCCCGCGAAGATAGTCAATCCGATATTCGTCATGGATGCTGCCATCCTCTTCTTCCTTGTCATAGGCCCCTAGTCCGTTTTCTACGACAAAAAGCGGTTTCTGATAGCGATCATATAACTTGTTCAAGCTGATCCGCAAACCTTCAGGGTCGATTTCCCACCCCCAGTCACTTGTTTCCAAGAAGGGATTCCTAACCCCGCCAATGATGTTCCCTTCCGATGAGTCTGCATCTGACTTAACCTTCTTTTCGGTGCGGGACATATAATAGCTGAAGCCAATATAATCTACAGTACCGTCCTTTAACAAATCCAGGTCACCTTCCTGTATGTCCAGGCTGATATTATGTTCTTTAAAGTACCTATTCATAAAAGCCGGATATTCACCGCGAACCTGTACATCACCACAAAAGTAATTGAAAAGCTGCTCTTCCTGCATAGCATACATGACATTTTCCGGGTTGCTGTCATAAGAATACACAGGCGCAAATAGAATCATGCAGCCTATTTTTGACTCAGGAATGAGCTCATGGCATGCCTTTACTGCGATTGCGCTTGCGACCAATTGATGGTGATAGGCCTGGAATGTTGGCTGGTATTTATCTTCTTCACTTTGATAGGAAAAGCCGAGCCCATTAATCGGCATGACCAATCCGCTATTGATTTCATTAAAAGTCATCCAGTACTTTACTTTATTTTTGTACCGGCTCAAAATCGCTTTAGCATACCGCTCAAAAAAACTGACGACTTTGCGGTTTCTCCACCCTCCATACTCTTTTACTAAATGAAGAGGCATTTCATAATGGGAAATCGTTACAACCGGTTCAATTCCATATTTCTGCAATTCATCAAAAACACGATCATAAAAAGCAAGTCCGTCCTCATTCGGCTCCGTCTCATCACCATTCGGAAAAATGCGGGTCCAGGCTATCGACATTCGGAACGCCTTGAAGCCCATTTCGGCAAATAAGGCAATATCTTCTTCATATCGATGATAGAAATCGATCGCTTCGTGATTTGGATAATAAAATTGATCCTCATGAATTTCGA
The DNA here is from genome assembly GCF_004366035.1 of Cytobacillus oceanisediminis. Taxonomy (GTDB): domain Bacteria; phylum Bacillota; class Bacilli; order Bacillales; family Cytobacillaceae; genus Cytobacillus; species Cytobacillus oceanisediminis_C. Next base: position 282,003 of record NZ_SOEE01000003.1, on the reverse strand, counting down.
AGTCAAACCCGGGCTTCATTAAGATATTGTACCGTTCTTTTCCTCCGGGAAGGACATCCGCAATATTCAAGCCTTTATTTCCTTCCTTATATCCGCCTTCAATTTGGTTCGCTGCAGTGGCGCCACCCCACAAAAAACCTTTAGGAAAATCGTATTTTTTCATTTCATTACCTCCAATACCTGCTATTTTTTAATATTTGTTTAAATGGAGTTTTTATGTTACCCGTAAAGGGATATAGAAGAAGCTTAAATCGAGTCAAAGGATGTGTAAATAATTTGAGTTAATTAAGTTTTGTATTACGGCATTTTGATACTTGTTACATAAAAGTAACGTATTGTTTCTCCTTATGATAGAATGAGCCTAACTATTTTTTCCCCGGAGGAATATTGAATCATGTTTTCAAACGACATCATCGCATCTTTCAATGATTTAGAAACATCCATATATCACTACATCTGTCAAAACAAAGAAAAGATTCCTTATATGCGGATTCGTGAACTTGCAGATGAAACCCATGTTTCGACTGCCACCATCTTGCGGTTCTGCAGGAAACTGAATTGTGAGGGTTTCACTGAATTTAAGATAAAGTTTAAATTATATTTGCAGGAAAATAAAAAGACCTCTATAAAAGGTTCCAAACAATCCATTATCGAGTTTTTCGAGCGAACGCTAAGGGGTGATTTAGAAGAAAAAATCAGAGAGGCAGCAGAACTTATAAATACGGCAGATAACGTTATATTTATAGGGATCGGAAGCTCAGGCATACTTGCTGAGTACGGAGCCAGATATTTCTCTAGTCTTGGCAAGTTTTCACTGTATATCAAGGATCCCCATTTCCCGATCCATTCAAGCATCCGCAGCAGCAGTGTCACAATTGCCTTATCTGTCTCAGGGGAAACTCCTTTTACAGTCACCCATCTCAACCAGCTGAAGCAGGAAGGCAGTAAAATCATCAGCATCACAAACAGCCGGCTTTCAACAATTGCGAAAGTTTCTGATTTAAACATCGCCTATTATGTAACAGAGGAAACGTTTGAGCAGTCCAATATTACAACTCAAGTTCCAGTTGTGTACATTCTGGAAGCTGTCGCGAGGGAAATACACAAGCTGAACCCTTGAATTAAAGGATTCTTCCCGCGTATGAAGAATAGGTAAAAATATAACAATGAAAGCGGTGAGTATATGAAATCAATTGCTTCCCCTATAGCAAGCAAAGTCAACAATGTATTCATTCATGTCAGCGACCTGAAAAAATCAGCGGAATGGTACAGCAGCCTGCTTGGATTGCCTTTTCATAAGGATACTGTAGAATCCCCGGTGTACAACCTTCCTGTCACCACTGAAACCGGTCTTACACTGGATGATCATACCTTTGATCCAACCTTTACCTTAAATCCTTCCGGTCACGTTTTATTTAATTTCTTCGTCCAGGATATTGATGAGGCATACACTTTTGTTAAAGATCTAGGAATCACAATTGTAAAGGAAATAGAGCGTATTGGAGACTTTGCCTATTTCAACTTTCAGGACTTGGATGGAAATATATTGATGATCTGCAATTGTTAATGATTAAATCTGTGGCAGCTTGGCCATGGATTTTTTTATTTACAGTATTCTCCGCTGGACATCCCCCTGCACCTGGCGTATACTAGCCATATTTATGTAAAAGATTAACAGCTTCGCAGAAAGAAAGGTGTTTAACATGATTCACAATCCTACTGGAAAAGAGAGGCTTGCGCTGGCTTTTCTCCTTAGCATGCTTGGAATATTGGGGCCATTCAATATTGATATGTATTTGCCAGGCTTTCCAGATATCGCTGAGGACTTCAGTGCCAGAGCTTCACTTGTTCAGATGAGTTTAACAGCCTGTTTGATTGGCCTTGCGGCTGGGCAGGTTATTGTGGGACCGCTCAGTGATTCCCATGGAAGAAGAAAACCTCTTCTAATCGGGATCTCTCTTTTTGCATTATCTTCCCTTTTATGCGCCATTTCACCTAATATTACAGCCTTTATTGCAGCCCGCTTTCTGCAGGGATTAACCGCATCTGCAGGTATCGTCCTTTCACGGGCAGTTGTCCGTGATGTGTTCAGCGGAAAAGAGCTCACGAAATTTTTTGCCCTGCTTATGGTCATTAATGCAACAGCTCCGATGATAGCACCGATGACAGGCGGTGCCCTGCTTCTGCTTCCTTTTGCCAGCTGGGAAACCATATTTTATTTTCTAAGCTTTTTGGGATTATTTATTACCATCGTTATCTATTTCCGATTAAAAGAAACCCTTCCTCAAGAAAAAAGGGTCCCAAGCTCTATCGGTAATTCCATTAAAAGCATGGCGGGCCTTTTCAGAGACCGATCATTCATTGGGTATGCCCTTATCGTAGGATTCATACATGGCGGAAGCTTTGCTTATGTTTCGGGGACACCTTTTGTCTATCAGGGGATTTATGGGGTTTCGCCTCAGGTGTTCAGCATCCTGTTTGGCATTAATGGATTGGCCATCATTACGGGAAGTTTCCTAATTGGCCGCCTGGCAGGTATCATTCCGGAAAGAAGCCTTCTCCGGACAGCCGTCTGCATTGCCGTCAGTGCCACTTCTTTACTTTTAATCATGACCATTATTAAAGGGCCGCTGTTCATGCTTGTCATACCGATTTTTATTTATATGACTTCTATGGGGATGATCATCACCAGCTCATTTACATTGGCCATGAAAAATCAGGGTCGCCGTGCAGGCAGTGCCAGCGCCGTTATCGGAATGCTTCCTTTAGTACTGGGTTCAGCTGTTTCCCCTTTAGTGAGCATTGATGAAACCACTGCGGTACCAATGGGAGCCATCTTGTTTGTAACATCATTCATCGGCTTTATTTTCTTCTTCACATTAACAAAAGAAAAAACAAAAAGAAGCAGACAGAACCTGAAACTGCATGCGGAGGGGTAATCCCCTCCGGCTTCCCTGCCCACCTGGCCGCTTTATTCTTTTACTTCCTCTATAATCGAATGACCCTCGGTCCCTTCATCATCCTGCCATTGCCAATTTTCATAAAGCCTTATTCGGCCGTCTTGCAATATTTCCGGTTTTGAGTGACACTTTCCACCCCGGATTTCATTTTTGTTATTTACATGGTTATATCTAAATTCTAAACTGCCATCTTCATTTACAATTCCAATAAGTGTCCCCTGAATAATCTCTCCCCCGCCATAAGCAGCAGATATAATGTTCCCCTCCTGTTTATACTGGAAAAAAGTTTTTGAAGATACTTCTCCATTATCTGTATTTTGCACGGAAACAAAGGTACGGCCATTGTAGTTCATTATAATATCCTCCCAGCGGATCTGGTTTTTTACTCTAGACCCTAATATGTATTCCAAAGCTTCAGTCTTTCTACAAATCCCCTTTTAAAATTGAGTACATATACAAATCATCAAACTTTCCATTTGTATATTCATAATGTCTCAGCAAACCTTCTCTCGTGAAGCCCTGTCTCTCAACCAGCTTTTGGGATGAGAGGTTTTTAGGTTCAATCAGGGCTTCTATCCTTTCAAGTTCAAGCTGTTCAAATCCAAATTTTAAAACTCTCTCAAGAGCTTCATTGGCTATCCCTTTTCCCCAATGCTCTCTGCTTAATTCATAACCGACTTCACTTCGGAAATGTCTGGGGTTCCTGTTTAGGAAACCGCAGCTCCCTATGACCTTCCCGGAATCCTTTAGGGTGATGCCCCAGCGTATTCCTGTGCGATTTTTATAAATGGATTTATACCATTCTATTTCATCCAGCACCTCTTCGACAGATTCACAGGCCGAGATTCCCATATGCTTTACAACCAGGTGATCTGACAGGTATACAAACATATCTTTTGCATCTTCTTCAGTTGCTTCTCTTAAAATTAATCTTTCTGTTTCAAGGAACGGAAATACTGTTTCCAATGGATTGCCTCCTCTGCATTATATCTTCCTTCAACTATACCAAAATGCTGTAAAAAAATCCTATCAAATATGGAAATTACTTCAAACCCCGCTTTATCCATGTTAGACTCTATTATTAGTAAAACTTAAATAAAAAGGAGAATTTATGTGAAACGTTATGCTTTATGGCTGCTGTTTGCCGCATTGATTCTTTCAGCATGCAGCAATGACAAAGAGAAAGCGGCAGCTGATTCATCAGGTAAAGAAGAACAAAAACAAGAAGACAAGAAAGAAAAAAAGCAGGAAAGCATTTTAGCAGAGTCTGAGAATATTCATTTAGAGGTTTCAGAAGAAAGCCTGCTGAAATTGACCCCTGGAGCATTAATGGACGGGCTCACATACGAAAAGGACATTGAGGCCATTGAATTCAATGTGCCTGAAACCGATCCTGAACTTATAAGCGAGATGACCCCTAAACTGGAAGAACTGACGAATGAAACGAAAGATACAGACTCAATTAAAAAAGGGCTTCTTTCCCTGCTGGCGAGCCCAAATTATAAAGAAATCATTGAAAAGTCCAATGCTTACACACCAGATTTTGAGGAGCCTTACCTTCAGGACCCCACTAAATCAGAGCCTGGGGAAGAAAAAAAGGCATCAGAACAGGCCATTATTCTTCTTGATGCCAGCTCAAGCATGCTGCTCCAGGCAGGCGGCAAAATAAAAATGGATATTGCTAAAAGTGCCGTTAAAAGTTTCGCCCAGACAATTGGCCAAAGCAGCGAAGTTTCCCTTGTTGTATATGGCCATAAAGGCTCTGAAGCAGACGCTGATAAAGAAATTTCCTGTTCAGGAGTAGAGGAAGTCTATCCTATAGGCAAATATTCAAAAAAAGAGTTTCACGAAGCCGTTGATTCATTTGAAAGCAAGGGCTGGACACCGCTTGCCGGTGCCATTCAAAAAGCGGCAGAAATGAGCAGCGGTTATGATGGGTCAACAACAATCTACATTGTCAGTGACGGTGCCGAAACATGTGATGGCGACCCCGTCTCGGCCAGTAAAAACCTTGTGAAAAACAACAGAAGCAATACTGTGAATATCATTGGGTTTGATGTAGATGGGAAAGCCGAGAACCAATTAAAGGCAGTAGCCGAAGCCGGCAATGGGGAATATTTAAAAGCGGATAACCCGGATGAATTGAAAAGCACGATCCAATACGAGTGGCTTCCTTCTGCCGGCGACCTGGCCTGGGCATTTACTCTGTCGCCAAGCCCATGGGAAATGATGGATGAGTATAAACTGGGAGAAGTTTATCCCCGCCAATTAATTACGATCGGCAGGCGTGAAGCACATCGGATCCTTGATGCTGTTACGATCATGGGAGACAACGGCTGGATCACTGCTGAGCAGCGATCAGAACTTCGTGATTGGGGCTATGAACGAAGCGAGCAAATGAAGGACCTCTATTCAGAACTCTATGAAAAAAATCGAAATACAGCTGATGAACAACGTGATGAAATCAAACAGAGAGTCGACGAATGGGTTGAAAAAATGAAGGCTCTAAAGAAAGATCGCGGTGACATTTGGTAAAAGAACTTATGAAGTGAAAATTGCTCAGGGCGAAATGCTCTGAGTATTTTTTAATTTAATAAAAATATAAAACTTTAAATATTGCAAAATTTGTCCAATTATGTGATAAAATGTAATGGTAAAAATTAACTTATACCGGGAGGTCAGTGCTTTGTTCAGTGCAGGTGTTTTAGGAATTGGTGTAAATATTCCAGAAAATATTATAACGAATGAGATGATTGCCAAACGTTTCGATATTACACATGAAGAAATATGCAGAAAAACAGGCATACTGGAAAGACGCTACGAATCTCCAGACTCATCACTTACAGATATGTGCGAAATTGCCGGAAAACGTGCGATAGAAGATGCAGGGGTGAACCCGAAGGATATTGACATGGTCATTATTGGAACAAACACACATGACACCCACATTACGGCTGCGCTGGTTCAGGACAGAATCGGCGCTGCGCAATGCGCAGGGCTGGACCTTCATTCAGGCTGTTCCAGCTTTATCACAGCCCTGGCAACCGGGGCCCAATTTGTTCAGACAGGAATGTATAAAAACGTATTAGTCATCGCTGTCGACAAATGCTCATCCCTCTTGAATCCGATGGATAAAAAGACGGCGCTGCTGTTCTCGGATGGAGCTGCCGCTGTTGTCTTAGGTCAGGTGGATAAAGGCAAAGGTATTCTCGGCATCCATATGCAAATGGATGGAAGCGGGGGGAAATATCTTCATCTAGATGAAAACAAGCACATCAAGATGGATGGAAGAGCCGTTTTTGAATTTGCAGTAGACAGATTTCCCAAAGCGGTTCATAAAGTTTTGGAGCTCTCTGGCCTGAGCTTGCAGGAAGTGGATTTCATCATCCCTCACCAATCCAACTTGCGGATTATTGAAGCAGGTACAGCACGGCTCGGCTTTCCTATGGAAAAAGTTCATACCAAAACCATACAATATTACGGAAACTCTTCTGCACCTACGATAGCTATTGGGCTTCATGAAGAAGTGAAGGAAGGCAAAATAAAAGACGGGGATGTGGTTGTATTGGCTGGCTATGGTGCAGGTCTCGGCTGGGGAGCCATTGTCATGCGCTGGGGTCAAACATCGAAACTACTAATTTAAGGCCGCCTAAATGGGGCTTTTTTTATTATGTTACAAGCACAATAAAGGGGATGAATTAATCCTCTTTGGAAGCATAACTGTGCATTAAAGTAAAATGCCTGTTCAGCTCGCTTTCATTAATAGAAATCCTGATCTCTAAGTCTTTTGTACGCAAAACATACTCTTTAATGCCAATAAATTCAGATTCAGCAATCAGGTAAAAGTGTGTTCCCTTCTTTAATCCTTTAAAATGATTCTTTAATTTATATTTTTTCATGATCTTATCTTGGTGCTCCTATAGCTTATCAGATTAAATGAATCTCTAGAATGTTATTATACACCTTTGAATTTTAATTTTCCTGGTAAGCATTTTTCAATAAATTTAAAAGACGTTTAATAAACGTTTTAAAACAATGTACTATTAAATTTTTCCGGCTTCTTCACATACCCCTCAATGATAAAACCGCAGCTGGTGCAAATAACATACTCAATATCAGAACCGAGGCTCATCTTATTGACAGGGAACATGGCTCCATAACCCGAATGCTTCCCTTTCCCCAATTCACTCGATCCGCACTTAGGACATTTTTCCACTTTCATTATAAATCCCCCATTCTGCTACTTATACTAAGTAGATACGAGCAGAAGCCGCAAAAGGTTTCATGAAAGCAAAAAACTGCGGCCATATTGTTGTGGCCGCCTTCGTTTGTCTATTCTGCTGCTGAAAGCTGTTCTTTGGATTTGAGCACCTGGATATAAACTCCTGTCAGTGTTTGAGTCAGCAGAAAGATAGGAAAAGAGTGAGCGATCCGATACCCTTTCTGCAGCGTAATGATTCCCGCAGCAGTTAACACCCATTGAAAGAAAACACCTAATAACGCCCATACCAAAACATATATAATGAATGTTTTTTTGCCGATTTTCATTTTTTCATAAAAATAAAAAAAGAAATATCCGAATGGGGCAAATAATAAATAATAAAGAACATCTGTCACTTCATAATTATTTAAATCGTTTATCTTATAAAAATCTGTCCTCCCTCCGCCTATTGTGAAATCATAAAGAATACCAATGGACATTCCCCATAGCAGGCTTAGGATTCTGATTTGCTTGGGCAGCTTATCCGGCCTTCTTAAAAGTAAAAAATACACAAGATAGGCAGCAGCAGCAGTTATTAAAAGAAAGAGTTCATTGCCGCCGAAATCCTCCCATAATTTCATGCTTCTTTCACCCCTCTAGTTTTAAGCTGTCCAAAATACTTCAGCAGGGATTGAACCACTAAATGCAGGAGGAATAAATATATTATTTCATAACCGATATTCCACTTTCTATAATCCACAATGTCAAAATAACGGGCAATCACCACTGCCAAAACAAGGAACAACACTGACAGGATGGTTTTTAAAAACTTTGAACCAAAGGAAGGCGCTGTCCTGAATAAATTTAGTGTGATAGCAACTGTGAGCGGAAGAGTAATACTTCTATGTATTAAGAACGCGGAATTATCTAAGATCTGCTGGGAAATTTTCGCCATATTCAACTCTTCATACACAATCCATGTAAAATTGACATTGATGACTAACGCCACCAAATAGACGAAGGTATTTTCAATAAATGTCAGCTTTTTATTCATTGATGTAAACAGCATTAGCACCAGCCAGGCTAGAAAAATTATAAGTACAAATCCCATGTAAATTCAGCCCCATACTTTTTTGTTAGTATTGGCTTGGACAAGTACAAATATTCCTTCGTTGGCTCTTGAGTGTTGGTCTGTATTCTATAGTTCGGAGCATCGGGTTCAGACTGGTTGTTTCAGAATACATACTCTATATCGGAAGCTGTCAGGTTCGGACTCACTCTCTTCTAACTCTGTCTCTCCTGTCCGAAGGCGAGGCTAGTTCGGACTCTCTACCTCGGATTTCTCCTCTTCCAGCCGAAATGCACACAGGCTACGGACTGTTTCCATAGATTTTCTCCAGTCAGAATTGGCATCACTCGATTAGTGCCTTCGTAGCACAGATTCATAACAAAAAAAGAACGGCTGGGAGAACAGCCGCATTAACCTTCTTTCTGCTATACGGTTTGCCGTTCGATCAGCTTCACCGATATCTCCTCATGTGTGTGCTTTTTACCATCAATGGCTTGGAGAAGCAGCTGCCTTCCCATTTGAACCAGCGGAATTTCAAGTGTGGTAATGTGCATGATTTTGGCTATTGGCTGGTTATCAAATCCCATGATTGCCAGGTCATCCGGAATATGGATGCCTTTTTCCCTGCAGGAAGTTACAATTCCGGCAGCAGCGAAATCACTTGTTACCAGCAAAGCAGATGGGGGATTATCCAAGCTTGCCAAACGCCGTACCACTTCTTCGCCATGCTCAAAATGCAGACATTCATAGAAGATATATTCTTCCTTATATGGTTCGTCAATTCTTTTTAAAAAGTCAGCATAAGCCTTTCCGCGCTGCCTGCTGTTGGCACCAGTCTTTCTTCCGATACAATACCCGATTTTCTGATGCCCTTTGTTATGCAGATACTCTAAAGCATTAGAGAAACTCATGTAATGGTCGATAAAAGTAGATGATACATTACGATTCCTTGCATCTTCACAGAGAACAATAGAGCCATACTCAGTAAACTGATTGATGACATCCCATTCGCAGATTCTGGAACAAATGATTAAAGAGTCGATTTGTTTATGCTGCAGCATCTTTAGCGCTTCAATCTCCCTGTCTTCCTGGTAATTTGTTTGAAAAAGAACTAACTTATAGTTGTTTTTCATGGCCTCATTTGCAATCCCTTCTACCAGCAGGCCGAAATAAGGGTGATTGGTAAAAGGAACCACGACCCCTATAAGCAGTGTTTCTCCTTTGCTTAAATGGACAGCATTAATATTTCGCTGATAATTGAATTCCTCCATCACCCGCAAAACAGCTTCCCTTTTATCCTCACTCACATAAGGATGATTATTCAGCACTCTGGATACGGTCGTAACTGAAACTCCTGCCTTTTTAGCGATGTCTTTTATATTTGCCATAAAACCACCTAATTATTTTTTCACTTTTTTCTTGCTCTGAAATGCGTTTCATAATTTAAGCTTTTTTTAACAACTCAAGGAGGTATCCTAAATGTACATTCTATCTGGAATATTATATCTGGTTCTATTATGCAGTTCGATTCTTGCCTTGTCATCTATCCCTATTTCTCTCTATCCGAAAAAGAAGGCTGCAATCAAAGACATTTATGTAAAAGATTATTACCGCCTTCTCTTTGATGTATATGGCGATGAAACATCACATAAGTAGCTGGCAGGTGCTTTCCGTTTTCCTGCTGTACATATTTCTTTTAAAAATAACAGCCTCCCTTTTGATGAAATTTCCGTGTATAGTAACATATATCCAAAACCGAAAGGAAGGCATGGCATGTTTTTAAAAATAACAAAAGAGCAGCAGCAAAAGATGATCGAGGATATCCAGATTTTTTTCTCTGAAGAAAGGGATGAGGAAATATCTGAGTTCGGTGCAGAAAGGGTGCTGGATTTTGTTAAAGAATCATTGGCCCCGCATTTTTACAATGCAGCGATTTCAGATGTAAAGCATGTAGTGGAGCAGCAATATGCTTCTATGGAGGATGAAATCCTGACTCTCGAGCGTCCTATAAAGTAATTCTTCAATTTATAGCCGTCTAACGGGCATAAGACTCCCTCATCTGGACTCTAAGGTTTCGAATGAGGATGTACGGGAGTCCAAATGCCCATACAAGTCCGATTGGTCCAGCTAACAATCAATCTTAATTTTAGGATTTCTTCAACCTATTTCTTATCATTTAATACATCATTCACAAACATGGCAGAGTTGCCGCTCGAATCAAAAAAGATTGTCCACAGCAAAATAAACGGAAAAGCAGCAACCCACACTGCAAATTTGAACATTTTCTTCATTATAATTCCCATCCTCCCGTGTCCAGTTTTTTACATTATATCAAGATCCCACCTAATTTTCTAATAATTCCCGTTCTTTGAAATGATGGCGTTACCAGCGTAAATAAACTTTAATACTATGTCATCTGCTTGTGATTTTTCTGAAAGTGTTCAATGATATGATGTTTTTGAATGCTAAATTAGATTTTATAGAGAGTGAGCATGAAGAATGAACATTACTGATGCTGTGGCACAATTACTTAAAGCTGGAATAAAGGCGAATGGGGCAGACGTTGAGCGCTGGATTGAAGAAGGAAAAATGAAAGCGGAACGAAGCCCCAGGAGGCAAATCAGCTACACAATTAAGACGAAGGATCTCACTGATTTCATCATTAAAAAACATGAAGAGCTTTATCAGCAAAAACTAGAAGGAATCCTCCTGCAGGTTAAAGATCTTAAAGGACATATAGAGATTCTGAATACCCGAGTCCAAATAGAGGAATCCAAAGTTAAATCATTGAAGAAAATGATACAAGCGCAAAATATGATCGCTGATGAAGAAATCAAGCCTGGAAAGCTTCTGGGCCTGAAGCCTGATGAGGACATGCAATTAGTCCGAAAAGAATTCAAGAAAATTCTAAAAGCCCTCCATCCAGACCGAGGCGGTGATGAAAGGCTTTTTAAGGTGTTTAATGAACATTATAAAAAAATCTTCTAAAATCCTAAACGATTGATATGAAATATTCATACATCTTATTTTCCGCTCTGTGGAATGTTTATTCCTTTTTCTGCAACAAGGATAGCAGCAAGATTGTTCATATTTATAATGGAAACCAGCTTTTTATTTTTTTAGCTTTTAACTCATATTCTTTACAGACTAATGCCGCTTCCGTCGCATAGGCTTTTCTCCATTCACGTCTCGCAAACAATTAGCAATTCTTCTCCAACGGCCCACATCATATGTACGATAATTATGCAGGGGCCAGCTGACCCAATCTTCTGCCTGCTCTCTTGTTTTTGTTGGGCGATAAAATCTCATTAAAATTAATTTATCTTTATTGATAATTGGAGGAGCACCTTCATTTTCCTTTCGCTGCCCTAGAGCCCGCTTCTTTCCTTTCTTGCAGGCATTAACATTTCAAACTCAAATAAATAGTTCAGCAGCTCGCCAAATTCATCCGTCTGGAAAACTAATTCCTTATCATTAAATACATAAACAGCAGCACCTGGGACTGCCTCTCCATTTTTTAATGTGAGTGTCTCTTGAAACTCTATATTTTCCACCAGCTTGAAGTCTTCCTTATTTGGAGATTTAAACTGCTCAGTAAAGGCAGTTGGTCCAATAGCAAGAATAGAAACCTTTTCAGCATCTTTTGCAAGCCATTTAGCAGCGGAAAAGACAGCGTCAGCAGCTTTTATCACCTTGATGTCCTCGATTATTCGATAGTAAGGGATGTCCTTATTTAGCTGTTTCACCTCTAAAGAGATTTTCTGTCCAACTTTAAGATCTCTAATATCTGCTGAAGTAAAAACGTTATCATCCACTTGGATTACTCCCAGATTACGATCCAGCTTTGTGACTCTTCCCACTATTGAACTTTTTTTAGAATACGTATTTTCCTTCATATATTTCATTAACTCTTCTAGAGAAGCTGTGCGAAACGCTTCCTTCGTATGATCAAATAAAATATAGCTTGGCTCTTCCTTTACTTGTAATTCAGGATAAATAGCATTTGCATCCTTTAGATCTAATGAACTGCTTGTTTCGAAAAGAAAGTGAAATGGTTCTGAATAGAGTTCATCCATCACATTTTTATCGGTATCCCCAACAATCAGAAGTGAATGATACCCTTTATTCCTTGCCAGATAGTTCTTTTCAGGACTAATCTCTTTAATGTTTACAGGTATGATATATTCAGCCCGCTTGCCGTCCTTCCAGTAGGCTTTTATAGAATATATTTCTTTGCGTGATTCGTTTCGTAAAAATGCAAATTCACGATAAAGTGTTTGATATGGCTCTGCTTTAATTTCGCCATTATAGTAGTTTCCTCTTGCAATGAAGATCGGCTGCTGATTTTTAGGAAATTGTATGTTAAGATTCTCGCGAAATTCAGCATTCTGATATTCAATCAATTGGGTAAGATCTTTTATCTCCTTCTCAATTTCTCCTGCGTTCCATGTATAAGAGCCTAAGATCGGATATAACTCCTGCTCTCCATATAGCACAGTGGGCATTGGCGGTTTTTCTTCCTTGTATAACTTTTGCTTATCTAAATAAAACATCGCTAAGGGGACCAAAATAATCGCTATTCCCCACACGATCTTTTTATTCAGCCTCAAACGTTTATTTGAATCACTTATTACTTCCAGTTCCATATAAAGCACCCTCTCTCGATGAATGCTGGCACTTAGTAATTTAATAAAAAATCCTTATCCCTCCTGCAAAACTGAAAAAAAAGCCGTCAAGATCACAGCTTGTCATTTCGTACATTCATAAACAGGAAAAGATTGTCCATCTCCGTACCCATCGCTAACATCACGAACGGCGATTTGCCTAAACCCGATATCTTTGAGCACTCTATTGAATTCACCTGGATCATAGAGCCGTATGGGAAAATCCATCAGTTCTGTTCTTTCCGCGATTGCCTCTCCAACGGCATCATACTTCAGCTGGATATGCAGGATCTTCGTTTCCTCATCATAAGCTATTTTTCTATTTTCTATAATGGTCTGTCCCTCTAATTCCTTCCTGTTCGTTTCTGTCCATTCTGCAGCTTCTTCTATTTCATTATCTTTTTCTACAATGGTAAGAAGCATTTTACCGCCTTTATTTAGGGAATTCTTTAGATTTTGAAGGCTTATATTTACCAGGGAGTCAGGCAAAAGTGAAAAAGAACCATAAGGGATCATAATTAAATCGTATTTTTTAGCACTATTAAACTCTTCTATCTTTTTCTGAAAAACATTAGGCTTTAAGTTTAATTTCCCAGCCTTTTCCTTACAGACTTTCAGCATGTCTTCTGAAATATCAAAACCATCAGTGTCGATGCCATGCTGTATGAAGGGTATAAGCATTCTTCCATTTCCGCACATCGGCTCCAATACTTTCATTTTCCTGCCTTTTACATATGATAGGTAAAAGCTCAGCTCTGGATCCTCTGCTATTGATTTATCACTTTCATACATCTTTGTGCAGAGTTCACCGTAGTAGGCAATCATTCACCTTCCCCCTCCTGCTTTTTATATCTTATCCCTTCCCGGACCGCCCATATGTGGTGCCCATGAACAAATACTTCTGCTATTCTTTCCGTTTCAATCCACTTTATTACATGGTCTTCTTCAGTCGGCTCTTGTATTTTATCCCCCAAATCAGCCAGATAAAAATACCCGTCACTTAGCATTGGCCTTTTCTTGATCTGCGGCAAATAGCTCTTTGCATTGCCGATAAAGAAGAAATTCGAAATCTCATAGCCGGTCTCCTCCAGCACTTCCCTTTTCAGGCATTCGATTTCACTTTCACCTTTTTCTATTCCACCGCCTGGCAGAAAGTAATGGCCAGACTGAATTTGCACACTTAATACTTTTTCATTTTCCGGGTTGAATATAACAGCGTAAGCACCCTTGCGTATTTTATAATTAAGTCCTTTTTTGGGGTTCCCGAATATATTGCTCATTCTCTTACCTTCTTTGTATAATGGCTGCTTGTATCAGTCATTCAGTCTTGCTTTCAACGTTTCTCCAATCATTTATTCCACATTCCTATGTGATTATCCTTTATGCCAAAATCGGCAAATCAAAAATCTGAAATTTCGTATTGCGAATTAAATTCAAAATCTTTAAAATAAAACAGAAAACATCTTTGAGAACCAGGGAGACACGCATGAACCGCAAAATTTTTCTGTATGTAAAAGCTTTTTCCGATTTGGGTACGTTCATGGACCTGATTGCCATTAATGTGCTCATGTATGCGGCCACCGGAAGCTCTGGCTGGCTTGCAGCGACAATGGCCATCAGGACACTTGGGGGCGTTTTATCAAGTCTTTTCTCAGGAGTTCTGGCCGATCGCTTTGACCGCCGAAAAATTATGATTTGGACGGATGTATTCCGTGCAGTCATCATTTTAGGCTTAATACCTTTTCCAAATCCAATCATGATTCTGATTGTTTGCTTCTTAATCGGATTGACATCAAGCTTTTTTGCAGTTAGCTACAGCGCAGAAATTCCTCAGATTTTTGGCGAGGATAAAGTACTGGAGACGAATGCATTAATTTCCCGATTAACATCTGTCAGCCTGGTGTTTGGTTTTATCGGGGCTGGAGTCATAACTGATTTCCTTGGATACCAGATAACTTTAATCATTGATGCCTCAACCTACGTCATTTCAGCACTCGTTTTATTAAAAATGAAATGGCAAACGTCAGAACCAGCCGTGAATAAAAGGGGCAGCAGCGGCTTTAAAGAGAAACTGGCCAGCATTGGCAGGGATTTGAAAGAAGTTTATTCGTTTATATTATTTAAACCGATGCTGCTTCTTGTCAATATTGTCTTTCTTATTGGGGCCTTCGCAGGGGCTTCTCATAATTTGGGGATTCCGCTGCTGGCCGAAAATATAGACAGCAGCAAACAAAGTTTTTACTATGGATTAATTTGGGGTGTATGGGGAATTGGATCGGTATTAGCAACTATGATCCTGCCAAAATTGAAAAGCCTCCGGGAAAACCGCCTCTATTTTGCATGCTTTGTATCAGCCATGCTTATGTCCGCAGGATTTATCGCCTTCCTGTCCAATCATAGCTTATGGATCATTCTGCCGTTTGCCTTTTTAACTGGGGTTTTTGATGCCTGTTTCACAACTCTGCATGCCACAATCCTGCAAAAGACAGACAACCACATCAGAGGCAGAATTTTTGGAGTAGGCATGCTCTTAAAATCACTAGGCTTTGCACTTGGATTTGTTGCCGCTCCTCTTGTACTGGAAGTATTCTCATTAGCTAAAATGGTTTGGATCTTCCATGGGACATTAATATCTGCAAGCATTATCGTCCTGATTTTTTCTGCGGGGAGGCATAAAAAAGGTAAGAAAATGAGTCAAAGTGCATAATCAGGAGCCCAGTTCATAAACTGGGCCAGCTTTATTGAATGATAACTTTGTTTATTGACAAGGTACAAACAAGTACTTAATCAAAAAGATAAACCCCATCCCCTGCCGAAATTTCACCTGTATTCCTGACTGTGGAATACACACCGAAGTGATTATCCCTTTCCCTGATAACCTTTTTATGCAAACTAGGATCCCTCTCCCCGCTCTCTGGATCTACTGTAATAATCATACACCGTTCGCAATGACGCTTAACTTGAAATTCAGCACGGCCAATTTTCATTGTCTTCCCAAACCAGCTTTCCTCAATAAAAGGTTCATCTTTTAATAGGGAAATGATTAAATTCGGGCGAAACCGCTGGAAGTCCAGCCTCTCCTTTCCACACAGCTCCTTCATTTTTTCAAGGGATGCGTCTGTCACTAATAGAATATTTTCCTCTTCAATTGCTCCTTCAGGTACATGGGCTGGATTATATTTCACTGGAGTGATCTTCCTTGAGGATTGATTTTCCATTTCTTTTAGGAATTCTTTATCATCCCAGGGGATCCGTCTGCCGTCCGGAGTTGTAATTCTTACTGGAGGAAACATATTCTCATTTTCTTCTCCCATAAACGCTGCTTTATACCTGACCATTTCCGGAAACTGAGTAATCGTCAAATATTTCCCCGGCCTTGATTCATCCAGGTAGGCATGGCTGCGATCCCCATACAACCCATATTCCATTACCTTTGTTTTTTTCACACTTTCCCCGTGAAAGCTTTTCACCGGATAGCGGACAATCTCTTTAACATGTCCTATCAGCACTGTCCCTGCAGCTCCCTTCAAACATTAGAAAAATCCATGACAGCGCGTGCGGCTGTCATGGATTTTTTACTGCGGCCGTTTTGTTTGTCGCTTTGCTTTCTCATCCTTGTCCGATTGAATAATTTTTGCACGGACGTCAGAAGGTATCGACGCAGATGTTCGTTTTGGCTCAGATTTCACCCTTAATCCTCCCTTTTTATTTAACGACTTTATAGCGCTTATGGCTGATTACCGTTTTTATGGGCTCATCCTTTTTTGGATCAATCCCCAGCTCAACAATGACTGAGTTATCCCGTACCACGATTACTCTGCCCTTTTTTCCTTTTTCGGAACCGCTTAAGATGCTGATCGTATCGCCGACATCTGCTTTTTTTCCTTTGCTTACCTTTTCTGTTTCTTCAGCCATGGCCATTCTCCTTTAAAAACTTTTATTTTTAGCTGGTTTTCGCTATGTCGATAGTATTGCCGTTTCGCCCTTCCGCAAAACCCCATTCATTTTCAAAAGGGTTTACTGTCTCTTTGTTCCTGTTATCTTATTAACATGAAGGTCCTTCAAAATATTCAAGCCTGCCCTGATGATCATCATAATACTTCCCGCAAGGAAAAACGATATCGAAACCGCCTGGCTTACATCTGTTAAAAATAATATACTTCCGATAAAATATAAAACACCCAGGAGCAGATCATTAATTAATGATACTACCCTATATCGCTTTTCAATAATCATTTCGTAGTCGCCTATCTCAATATGCACATTTTCCTGCTGTTCCCTTACAATATTTCTAATCTTCATCAATAACACCTCTGTTTTGTCTTTTCCACATAAGGTGCCAAACATTCATTATTCGGGTGTTATTTTCTGGGAATTATCAAGAAAAATGATCAAGCACCAATGAAGCCAGCAAACCGATAGCTGCAATGAATCCGGTCATCGGACCACTGTCCTCATAAGCTTCAGGCATCATCGTGGAAGCAACCATGGCAATAATTGCACCACCAGCAAATCCTGCAATGCCTGATAGGACCTCTTTTGAAGCTCCATCCAAAAATATGTATCCAGCCATCGAAGCAATTCCCGCAATGACAAATACTGAACTCCAAAGGAGGATAATTTTCTTTTTTGAATAGCCGCTCTTTTTCATTCCCGAGGTACTGGAAAGGCCTTCTGGAAAATTGCTGATAAAAATGGCCGTCACCAATAGAAAACTCACCTTTCCTCCTTCAAGCAGGCTTGTCCCGATCATGATTGATTCTGGAATGGCATCCATAATGGTCCCGGCAAAAAGGACTATTCCGCTGCTGGCTGCTGCTTTATGGCCGGATCTTTTCCGGTTCTTAGCCCCCTTATTTGAAATCATAATATCAAAAAGGGTAAAGATAATAGCTCCAGCCACAAATCCTATGCCTGTCGGCAGTAAGCCGCCGTTATGGACTGACTCCCCAAGAAGCTCATATGAGGCTGCACCAATCAGGACACCTGTTCCGAATGCCATAATGTAACCGATCATTTTTTTTCGGATGGGCAAAAACATGGCTGCCATTGCGCCTAAAAGGACAGCTGATCCAGAGACCCCTCCCCATAGTGCAGCATTCCACATCAAGTTCACCCCTTCCATTTTGTTTTGTTACTTTAGTTATTTCCTTTTGATCCACACTAAAAACCACTATTCAGAATAAGATAAAAAAAGCAGAACCTCGAGGGTTCTGCTTATACTCTATCTAATAGTTTTTAATGCACCGCTCCAGGATATCACTTGGTCAATCATTGCGTTCACATTATCGAGATGAAGATCTTGAGGTTTAAATACTGTACCATTTTCAAAATCAGTAAATAAAGACAATGTTGGATGCACTCTCACATCAGCGATCATCAATTCACCCATGATTCCGCGCAGATGTTCAGCAGCTCTCGCACCGCCAGTTGAACCATAGCTTACAATTCCTGCAGCTTTATTGTTCCAAGGGTCACGTGCTAGATCAAGTGCATTTTTTAATGCCCCTGTAATACTGTGGTTGTACTCTTGAACGATGAATATGAATCCATCCAGACTGTTAAGCTTCTCATTCCATGAAGCAATTCCTGGTGAATCAGCTTCTCCTAAGAATGGCAATTTGAAATCAGCGATATCTACAATCTCATAATTGGCATCCCCGCGTTTATCGGCAATTTCTTTTACCCATGATCCAACCTGAGGGCTAACTCTCCCCTGACGTGTGCTTCCTAAGATAATCCCAATATTTAATTTCTCGCTCATTGTTTGTTCCTCCTTAGATTTTCTTCCAAATAATTGATTAAAAAAACCCATGATTCACACCACCTGATGATAATTTAAAATCCTAAAACAATTCGATTCCCCGAAGGGTCTTTAGTAATCACCTGATTATTCTCAATTGCTGAATCCGCACCTATCTTTTTCAAATTTTCCACTGCCTGATCTCTGGCTGCTTCATTTTCAAAAATGAGCTTGAAGGATTGTAGCCCAGCACTATTCGCTGCAGGCTGCGGGGCTCCTACTCCATTCCATGTATTCAAACCAATATGGTGGTGATATTTTCCGCTCGAAATGAACAATGCCTGTGTGCCATATCGGCAGACTGCTTCAAATCCCAGCCCCTCTGTGTAAAACGTCTCGGTATTTGCCAGTTCTGCCACATGCAAATGAATATGCCCCATGACCGTACCGCCGGGCAGGCCTTTCCAGGACTGCTGCTGCCCATTTGACAGCAGGTCAGGGAAGTCCAGGGGATCAACTGTCATATTTACTT
This sequence comes from Cytobacillus oceanisediminis, assembly GCF_004366035.1. GTDB lineage: Bacteria > Bacillota > Bacilli > Bacillales > Cytobacillaceae > Cytobacillus > Cytobacillus oceanisediminis_C. The sequence continues at coordinate 262,834 of NZ_SOEE01000003.1, read as the reverse complement.
CCCCGTTTCTCCATGTCCATTCGGAAGGGTTACGGTCAGTATAGATTTCTATCCCATTGCCATCCGGATCTGACAGGTAGAGTGCTTCGCTGACAAGATGGTCTGACGAACCAAACTGCAGACCAATCTCGATGAAATGCCGCACTATATTAGCCAGATCAGAACGCTGTGGGAGGAGCAGGGCGAAATGATACAAACCTGTTGTTCTTCCCATTGCAGGTTCAACATTTTCCGGCTGTTCGATGGTCAGTAAGGCGCTAGTGCCATCTGCAGTAAGCTGGGCAATTCTGTCAGTTTTTGTTAACACTTTAAATCCAATTACTTCTTTATAGAATGCCAGTGACCGTTCAAGATCCTGTACCTTCAGGTTGACCTGAGCTACAAAGGTAATCGGTTTCTGATGAAAGTTCATGTAAATTTCCCCTCTCATTAGTTTGGCTTTGATTGTGTTAATTTGCTCCCAAGAGACAGTGATGATTCCTTAGCTAATACAAAATAGATCGATGCAGCCAGCAGGATTAAATCTAATTCATATCCCGCCATTTGGCCGTTCCCCAGCAGGCCAGCGGGCAGCTTAGCAGTAAAGATTGCTCCCAGCATGATGAAGGCAAATAGTACTGAAACCATTTTAGTGCCAATTCCCAAAATAAGTGCTATGCCTCCTGCCAGCTCGATTACGCCAACGGCATAAGCCATAAAACCAGGAATACCGATACTATCGAAGAAACCGGCAGTATTGCTTATGCCTCCCTGAAATTTTGATAATCCATGAATAAAGAAAATAAATCCTAAAATTACTCGCAGAATGAAATGTCCTAATTCGTTTTTGTTCATGTTTTCCTCCTTGAATTTAATGTTAGTTGCTTACTTTATGTAAGTTAGTATATTATCAATATAAAGTTACGTCAAGTAATTATTTTATATTTAGTGATTTAATTATTTTCGGTTTATGATTATAATAAAAACAAGGAGTGATACTAATGGAAAAGTCGCTAATTTGTCCAAGATTTGAAAAAGCCATCGGCATATTGAGCCAGCGCTGGACCGGATTGATCATTTATCAATTGCTCAACGGGCCACAGCGGTTCTGCAGTATAGAATCCTCTATAGGGATAAGCGGCAAAGTTCTTTCAGACAGGTTAAAGGACCTGGAGAATGAGGGGGTCGTAAAACGCGAGGTTTACCCTGAAACTCCTGTAAGAATCGAATATTCCCTGACAGAAAAAGGCCTTGCCATGGAGCCGCTGATGAAAGAAATAGAAAAATGGTCGCAGAACTGGTTAGAGGCTTAATTTATATATGAATATCAAAAAAGAGTCTCCCTTTTTGGAAGACTCTTTTTTGCGTTATATCTTTGATCGTGGTTATTCCTATTTGGACTGGCGAGCTCGGACTCATTTTTTGGATTCTCGAATCTTCTGTCTGAAGGTGCCTCGACTTCGGACTCATTTCCTCGGATTTATCCTTACTCTGTCCGAAGTTGCTCCGTCTTCGGACTCATTCTCTCAGAATCTTGCTTCTTCTGTCCGAACGTGCCTCGACTTCGGACTCAATTCCTCGGACTTATCATTACCCTGTCCTAAGTTGCTCCATCTTCGGACTCATTCTCTCGGATTCGTCCTTCACCTGTTATATAGCCAATTTATTTTCCTTTTATCTCTGAAATATACTGTTTTACGACTTCATATACGTAATCCTGGTTTGCAGCAGCAGTGTTGGGATCGTATTGGCCCCCGTTTGTTTTGTTATTAGAAAGAATACGAATTCCCAGGAATGGAACATCGTATGCTCCGGCAATCTGCGCGGCTGCAGCGCCTTCCATTTCTTCTACCGATGTTCCGTAGTTTTCGTGGAACCAATTGATGCGGTCAACTTCGTTATTCCATAGGTCCGCTGAACCGATTGTCCCCTCGACTACCTTGCCCTTCTTGTGCTTATCTTTTACTGCATTGGCAGCAGCAAGAAGATTTTCATCTCCATCATAATAACGAATCTTTTCTGCATCAGGGTCTTCACCGGCACTTCCCTCAGAAGCCATCAGGTCCATTGGGATCCAATTGGTTGGTTCAATCCCTTCCCCTTCTTCCAAATGGCCAGTCTTCAATGATCCGATATTGACTGTTCTTTCTCCTAAAACGATATCATACACATTCAGGCTTGGATCATGGCCGCCTGAAGTCCCCTGATTGATGATGGCGGCTGGATCATACTTTTCAATGGCAATTGCTGTGGCAGCCGCCGTATTTTCCATCCCTTTTCCGGTTTTAGCAACGATAACCGGGTACTTGTCCAGCTTTCCTTTATAAAAGACAAAGTTCCCTGATTTTTCAACTTTGACTTTATCTAATCGTTCAGCAAACTTTTCGGCCTCGATCGGCATTGGTCCCTGGATAAGAATTGGCTTTTGGGCCCCCTCAGCCTTCGTTTCTAATTTTGCAGCCGAAGAGCATCCTGCAAGCATCGCTGCAGACAGTGCTGCAATCGCAGCGAGTGAAGTTAATTTCTTTTTCATAGTACGTTCTCCCCTTTTCTTGATGTCTGATACACTCGAAGTTCTAACCATAGAAAAAGGCCTGTAAAAGCAGAATGATTTCTACCTTCCAGACCATAGAGTTAAAGCAGCTGCAATAAAGATTGCGGCCATTCCTATACTTTAACCCGTAGTCCGGTTCTTTCATTGGGAACCAGGTAGAAACACTCAGACCATATTACCGAGCATATACGAGTGATGAAATTTATAAGATTACAATAAAAATATAACAAATAGCACGTGGATTTTCAACCCAAATACGAACATTTAGTTCATATTAACTATTTAATATTCGTAATTAAACTATATTCATTCATCAAAAAAACCTCCAGTATTAAACTGGAGGCTCTAATCATTATGCTGCTTTTTTTGCATCAGCAGAAGTTGATTGGCTGTCATTCTTTATTGCAGCAGCAGCCAGACCGATCAGACCACCTGCAATAGCAGGGACAATCCAGCCTAACCCAACATCATATAAAGGAAGGATTGCACTGAATAGGTCATTGATTGGTGCAAACGTAATACCTGCTGCATTCAAACCATCAAACAAACTTACCACAAAGGTGAAAAGCATGCTTCCCTGATAAACTTCTTTCTTGCCTTTAAAAATCGGATGCAGGAAAGTAAGAGCCATCAATGCAATTGCCAATGGATAGATTCCCACCAGTACAGGGACGGAAATGGCGATAAGCTGGCTTAAGCCAAAGTTGGCAAAAATGGCGCTGAATATAGATAAAACAATCACGAACATTTTGTAAGAAACTTTTGGCATCAGTTTATTGAAGTATGAAGAACAAGCTGTAATTAAGCCAATGCTGGTTGTCAAACATGCTCCAAAAACAATGACACTTAAGAGCAGTGCACCAAATGAGCCAAAGTAATGGGAAGATGCACCAGATAGAACAGCACCGCCATTATCCAATGCTCCAAGACCGCTGACACTTGAAGCCCCAATAAAGGACAGCGATGTATAAATGACTGCTAATAGACCAGAAGCAATCACACCTGCCTTCGCAATGGATACCATGATATCCTTCTTAGTTACTGCGCCTTTTTCCTTCACAGCATTTACAACGATAATACCGAATACAAATGCTGCCAGTGCATCCATTGTCAGATAGCCTTCCTGGAACCCTTTAAAGAATGCACCATTCATATAGGCTTCAGTCGGAGCCTGGAATGCACCCATTGGATTGAAGAATGCAGCACCGATTAAAACCGCGATTACAATTAGAAGAATCGGTGTTAAATATTTTCCTACAATATCAACAATCTTTGAAGAATTTAAAGAGAAAAAAACGGTAATGCCAAAGAAAATAACTGAAAATACGATTAATCCGATTGAACCGCTTCCTTCTGATAGATAAGGTTTAATTCCGATTTCGTATGAAACTGTAGCTGTTCTCGGAATAGCAAAAAGCGGTCCAATTGATAAGTACAGGGCCACTGTGAAGGCCAGTCCGAAAAATGGATTGACACGGCTCGCCAGTGATTGCAGATCACTTTTTCCCGAGAAGCCCAAAGCCAGTATACCAAGAAGAGGCAAACCTACACCTGTGATGATGAAGCCAGCGTTCGCTGACCATACATTCGTTCCTGCCGATTGGCCAAGCATCGCAGGGAAAATTAAGTTTCCTGCCCCAAAAAATAAGGCAAATAACATAAAACCAACTGTCACAATATATGAGAATGGTATTTTGCTGGTCATTTCAATTCCTCCTATTAATCTGTCTGTCTTAAATGATTATCTTATTTTGTGAAATTTAAATTTTCCGAAAAATTATAGCGCTGTAACATTATTATTTTCGTACACTAGTAATATATTGCATAACTCAAGATAACATATTCAAAATACTTATGCAATATATCGCACAAAAGTTTTTGTCGAATTATGCGATATATTGAATTTTTCAAGATACTTCTATATACTAAATTTATAAACTACTGGAAATAACTTTAATTTCACAGATGAATTGCATGAAATGAAAAGGTGGTTACAGCTATGCCGATACCCTCCAATTATTCATCACCTACCCGTGTGTCAGCTAAGGATCGCGCCTTCTCCCAAATCCAGGAGTGGATCATTGACGGCACACTCCAGCCGAAAGAAAAATTGAATGATGCCGATCTTGCAAAAGCATTAGGTGTCAGCCGGACCCCCATCAGGGAAGCTCTTCAGCTGCTGAATGTTCAAGGGTTCGTCGAAATGTTTCCCGGGGTTGGAACGCAGGTCACTTCAGTTAATCCTGAAGATATTAGTAAAATCCTGCCCCCATTAGGCGTATTGCAGGCACTGGCTGCAGAATTGGCTGCTCCTGTTATCAGCCAGGAAACGATTAATATACTTAGGGATATTAATCATAAATTCGCTAAAGCTCTAATTGCGGGAGATACCTTCACAGCTTTGAAGCAGGATGAGAAGTTTCATAATATTATTATTGATCTGGCTCAGAATCCTTATATCTCGAATACAGCTTCCATGCTTCAGGCTCATGTCATGCGGCTTTACTACAATAAAACAATTATTTTGAAAGAACGCTCTATAGAAGAACATGAAGATATATTAAAAGCTTTTGAACAAAAAGACAGAGAAAAAGCCGGGCACATTGCACGCGTCAACTGGCTTCGGGCAATTGACGAGTACTACTCCGAGGAAAAATGATCAAACGGAAAAAGCAGCCTCCATCGGCTGCTTTTTCTTTTTTTCTAGCTTTTATAGATAATTTCATCGATAATCCCGTATTCCTTTGCTTCTTCGGCAGTCATGAAATAATCGCGGTCCGTGTCCCGCGCTACTTTTTCTATAGGCTGACCAGTTCGTTCTGCAATAATTCCATTAATATGCTCCCTAAGTTTTATGATCCGTTTTGCAGATATCTCGATTTCGGTCGCCTGGCCTCTTGCTCCGCCAAGAGGCTGATGAATCATGATTTCGCTGTTCGGAAGGCTGTAGCGTTTTCCTTTTTTTCCTGCAAGGAGAAGCATCGCACCAAATGATGCGGCCATTCCCGTACAAATCGTTCTCACATCAGGCTTTATATATTGAATCGTGTCAAAGATGGCAAACCCTGCGGTTGTCGACCCGCCTGGACTATTAATATAAAGGGAGATATCCTTTTCAGGAGATTCAGCTGCAAGAAACAGCAGCTGGGCAATCACACTATTGGCAACCACATCATTAATCTCTTCTCCTATCATGATAATCCTGTCTTTCAACAGCCGTGAGTAAATATCATAGGAACGTTCTCCCTTGCTGGACTGCTCAATGACATATGGTATTGCTGTCACCTGTATCCCTCCTGTTCATTGCGGATCTATGCCGCCATACAGAGAGTATTAGAAGAAGATGGAACGGACAGTACAGGCTTTTGGGCATGGCTTTCAAGGGATCGCAGGAAAGGTATTGTTTTTATCAGGATGGACGGGTCTTCCGCAGCCACTGATTGCTGCAGCAGATGAAATAACTTTTCTTCTTCCTCATTTGCAAAAGAAGCCTCAGTCTCATCTTCTACTGGTTGCTGAAGCTGCTTCCGTGCTCGGTTCAGCGAGGACTTCACTGCAAATTCAGTGGTCCGAAGAATATCAGCAATCTCTTTTGTTTGATATTGAAACCCTTCCTTCAGCGTAAAAACAACTGCCTGCTTTAATGTCAGCCTATTAAGGAGATGGGTGATTGCTTCTCCGCCATCAGGGCTGAACTCCTTCATTTCCCGTTCAGGCGCCTCTTGAAGCTTTTCCCGCTTTCTGTTTCTAAGAGTGTCCATCCAGCAATTATAGACAATCTTCTTCAAAAGAGCCTGATTAACTTTCTCGGGCGAATAGCTTTTATATGCGCGGATGATTGCCTCATGGGCTAGATCGTCCCCGTCCCAGCGGTTCTGTGCAAGAAACCGGCTATAACGCTGCAGTGAAGGATAGATATCTGCAATACAGCTTTCCTTCTGCTTTAAGAAATCCCTTGATTTAGCCTGAACTTTCCCTTGCTTCATAAACCTGTTCACTCCTTTAATACATCTCTGCTTCTATAACGGAATAAGAGAACAAAAAGATACGGGGGTTCATATTTTTTATCAGTTTATTCTAAGGATAGCTGATTTTATACTGGTTATATACCTTTTTTGATTTCAGTCCTGCGTGCAGTCAAAAAATAGCCCCAATCCCTGCGGAATTGAGGCTGCATTTTTATATAATTCGTGACGTGATAATGCCTTCAATTTGATTAACCTGTTCAAGCAGTCCAGGAATCACATCGCCATTGACTTTATTATCGATATCAATCATGGTATACGCATATTCACCGCGGCTGCGGTTCACCATGTCCGCGATATTCAGCTGGTAGCTTGAAATAGCAAGAGTGATTTGGCCGACCATATTTGGGATGTTTTTATGAAAAGCAGTGACACGCCGCTTGCCTGTGTAAGGAAGAGCAGCATTTGGAAAGTTCACTGAGTTTTTGACATTGCCTGTTTCAAGGAAATGCTTCACCTGTCGTGCTGCCATGACAGCGCAGTTTTCCTCAGATTCTTTTGTTGACGCCCCAAGGTGCGGAATTGCTACCGCGTTTTTCATTTTCAGGATATTTTCATTTGGGAAGTCTGAAATATATTTGCCCACTTTTCCGCTTTCAAGGGCGGCAGCCATATCTGATTCATTCACAAGCTCTCCGCGTGAGAAATTCAGAATATGAACACCATTCTTCATCATGCTGAATGTATCTTCATTGAACATTTCCCTTGTATCATCAGTTAAAGGAACATGTACAGTGATGTAGTCGGATTCTGCAAACACCTGCTCAATGGTCATGGCGCGCTGAACATTGCGGGACAAGTTCCAGGCAGTGTCAACCGATATGAATGGATCAAAGCCTACGACATCCATATCAAGTTCAAGTGCATCATTCGCCACAAGTGCCCCGATTGCCCCCAACCCGATGACACCCAGAGTTTTCCCCTTAATTTCTTTTCCGACAAATTGCTTTTTCCCTGCTTCTACAAGCTTTGGAATTTGGTCTCCTTCATCTTTCAGCGTTTTGGTCCAGGAGATGCCGGCAAAGAGATTGCGGGATGAAGCCATTAAGGAAGTAAGCACCATTTCTTTTACTGCATTCGCATTGGCACCAGGTGTATTAAAAACAACAATTCCCTGCTCAGTGCATTTCTCAACCGGGATATTATTTACACCCGCCCCTGCACGGGCAATTGCTTTTAATCGGTCACCCAATTCCATGGAATGCATATTAAAGCTCCGAAGGACAATCGCATCCGGATTGCCGCTTTCATTATCGATTGTAAATTGATCCTTGTTAAACACCTCAAGTCCGCTTGGCGCAATCGCATTCAAGGTTTTAATCGTCTTCACTCTGTCTAAAGTCATGGTACTCACTGGATTCTCCCCTTTTCAACTAACTTTGTCAGATTTTAAAACAGAAAGAGGCAAGGGTAGAATCCCTTACCTCTGCCCAGGCGAACGGCTTCGACACTATGTGCTCCCTCGCGGTGATCCGCGTCTCGCCAGTTACACATAGCCTTTTCGGTTTTTTAAATCTTATCAAAGTCTTCTGAAAACTTCAACCCTTTAAAGCGCTTACATTAATAAAATATTTTTTAATTTTCTAAAGTATATTTTTCTTGTTTTGTACACTATGCTTAATGTTTTATACTTTATATTCCCACAAGAACTGAGCAACTGATCACCGCTATTTCATCTCATTTCTTCGGATATTGCTTCCTTCGTTCCCAATGGGTTATATAAATGAAAAAACATGTTAACCCTAATAAGTATCCTAAATCCTGCAGGTGAAGCAATTGCGTACTTTATTCGTTCTCTTATCAGTCTTGGCCGGCACAATAGGCCTGATCGTATTTCTCGATCATATACAAGGCCATTCATTATTCGAATCCTGGCAGAGCATAAAAATTGTTATCGCTTCTGCAAAAGGGGAAGATTATTTTCTTTTAGTTACTTTTATTTTGGGTTTATTCCTTTTATTCTGGCTGCATATTAGAAAGATAAAATAGTTGCTGCTAAATTTTATGCTCTTTCCATTTAAGACGGATTACAGCCACTATAAACAATAGGATAGGAATGACTAACTGGAAAGCAATATGTAAAGTGTACGGTACGATTTTTAGCCCTTCATCCAGATGGCTTTGGTAGCTTGGTGCAATGATTATGGAAGAAAGACATATTATTCCCCCGACAGAATAGGATGTAAAAGCATTCGGCTTTAGCTTAAAAAGGTTATTCATTCCGATTACCGCACTATAGAAGAATACTCCTACTTTAATAAATCCAAGAAAGACAATCAATAATATGATTAGTGGATCAAGTCGCTGAATAAAACCAGCAATTTGAATATAGCCTACAGCAGCCAATGCCGGGAAAGCAGACCGGTCAAGAAGGTCTGCACCAAGAATACAAATTAATACAATGGTGTTAATGGTTAAGTAAAGGCCAACAAACCCAATTGCCATACTTCCAGTCTTCATAATTTTTGTTTCCCGTTTTATTAAAGGAAAGATCATAGAAAATAGGACCAGTTCGCCATATGGAACTGTCATATTAACTGGAAAAATCTCTTTGATTATAGGCTTCCACCCATTTGCAAGGACAGGTCTTAAATTTTCTGCGTGAATCAAATCACTGATCACATAGAAGATAATGATTAGGAATAAAGTAACTGAGATAATCGCAAAGCATATAACCCCTGCCCTCGCAAATACTTCAAGCCCTAAATTCACTGCGTATATCAGAGCAAATACCATACAAATACCCAGTGTTATAATTGACGTTTTTGCATAAGGAGAACTGATCAGCAATTCTTCAATATCACGCAAAACTCTTGAGGCTATATAAATGAAATAAATGATGTACAAATAGCTAATAATGCTTCCCAGGTATTTCCCTAAAATTTTCTTCACATATTCTGTTAATGGCAACGACGGATACTGTTTATAAAGACGGTAATAGACTGCAAATAATAAAAGTCCTGTAATCGGCGAAAGAATGGTAACAATCCATGCATCCTGCTTTGCGCCGCTGCCGAGATCCAAAAAAATAGCAGTGCCAAACATAAAAAGGACCATAAGGCAGAATAATTGAATTCCATCGATCTTCTCTTTTGGCATAATTCTTCACATCCAAATTATTGTAGTTTAAATGGATCTGTCAGCATTCCTGAGTTCGATATATTAGCCTCTACATTTACGTCTATTTCCGCATTGCTGAAAAGAGTATTCCATTCTTTTTCGTGTCTTTTCCAATACTCTGGATCATCTTTTGATAGCTCTTTACCAAAACCAAATACATCTGCTTCCAGTTCCTGTGCCTTGGTAATCGTTTCCCTAATTTGGTTTTCTGCCTCCTTTTCAAACTTCTTTTCAAGCTTTATCATTTCTTCATTATTACTGATTTCCAAATAACATTCTAATTCAGTAACATTGCCCCTTATCTTTGCGTTGACAATTAAAGCCGGTTCCGGTTTTAACTCTGTCTTAATGTCACTCTTTATACCCTGTGTTGTAATCGTAATATTCTTATTTCCTTTACAAGCCAGCGGGAATGAAGTGCTTTCCACGGCAGATGTGATTAAATGGGCTGTCCTTGCGAATTTCCCATCAAACCAGCCTGCCAATTGATCTTTTTTAAACATCGCCAAACCGCTTACCTCAACAACGGAAGGCTTTATATTCTGCAGATTGGCTGTTTGATTTTCGGACTTTAAGGGCTGGCTTAATTTCACGCCTGATAGCATAAGGTTTTGGCCTTCGCCCGATAAAAGGGAAATTGCCCTGTAAATGGGGATTGCTTCTGAAATGGCGTACATTTTTTGGTTATTTTCGCTGGTGCTTATAATGCTTTTTGTTGGGTTGGATTCGAGAGGCTCCACTACTCCAAGAACTTCTTCAGCAGTAGAATCTCTTGCTATAAAGACAGGAAATGTGGAACGTGACTCTCCTCTTTCAAACACATCAAATATGAGTCCCATCCCAGCTCTCGCAAGAGCCTCTCCTATGATAATCAGGGAGAGGTGAGTTACCCTGTTCTCCCTTGGAATGATGACAGACGCCATGCGATATGCTTCAATAAACGTTTCTGCCTCCACAGTATAATTAATAACAGGAAGACTGCCAGAACCATTTTGGGAGAAGTAGCTCGGATTTATAACTTGATATGTGACCCGATAGCCTGATTCCCTTTCCTCTGGAAGGTCAATGCCAATAGCGATAATTAAACCAACCTCATTTAACTCCCTGTAATTGGAACAGCCAGATAGTAATCCTATAATCAACAGTACCGAAATGGCTTTTCTCATTTGTTCATCCCTGCTCTTTTAATTGACTTTGTTGGAACGGTTGGTCCCAGTTGGGCGTTTTAATAATGAAGGGGACCCCATTCGGATTAAACTGTCTTTTAAATCACTGAACCTTACCGGTGAGAATGGCGCAAAATATGGGACTCCTACTGACTTAAGACTGCAAAGGTGCAGAATAATGCATAGGGAAACTAAGATAATTCCATAGAATCCAATAAAAGCAGCTGCAAAAATAAAGATAAAACGCAATCCGCGTGCTGCATTCACAATATTGGGGTTTGGCAATGTGAAGCTGCTGATGGCAGTCGTAGCCACGATGATCACTATTGCAGCTGAAACAAAGCCAGCTTCGACTGCCGCCTGGCCTAAAATAAGGGCTCCTACAATGGAAACAGCTGGACCAATTGCCCTAGGCATTCGTATTCCGGCTTCCCGTAAAACCTCGAAGGCAAGTTCCATCAGCAGCAATTCCACAATAGCTGGAAAAGGAACCTGTTCTCTTTGTGCCATAAGTGTCACCATTAGAGTTGTAGGGATTAAACCATGATGATGTGTAATTAGCGCCAGGTAAATGGCCGAAGCATACATGTTTACGTAAAAAGAGCCAATCCGAATGATTCTTAAAAATGAACTCACCAAATAGTTAGCATAATAATCTTCTGGAGATTGAAAAAATTGTATTAAAAGTGCCGGCAGAATTAAGGCAAATGGTGTTCCCTGTATAATAATCGCTATTTTGCCTTCTAAAAGGTTAGCGGACACCACATCTGGCCTCTCTGAACTTTGGAAGAGGGGAAATATAGTTTTTCTGTTGTCCTTTATAGCTTCTTCCACATAATTGGTATCGAGGATACTGTCTATGTCGATTTTACTGACTCTCAGCTTCACTTCCCTGACGATGTCTTTATCCGCTATTCCTTCCATATATAAGATGCCAATATTGGTTTTGGTCACTGTCCCTGCTTTTGTTTGTTCAATTCTTAATTTATTGTTTTGAATTCTGGAACGGATGAGCGAAATATTCGTACTTAAATTCTCTGTAAAGCCATCCTTTGGTCCTTTAATCACGGTTTGTGTGGTAGGTTCTGTAATGGACCTTGATTGAATTTTTTTCGTTCCCGCAATAATTGCTTCTGGGTGCCCCTCAATCAAAATTACTGTGTCGCCGCCAAGCAGATTGTCGACTACTTCCGGCCAATCATTCAGTAGTTTAATCTTAGGCACTGAAATAATTTGAGTTATTTCTTCTGGCAATTTCCCCGAATGGACATTTCTCTTTTCATGAATAAAGGCCAGGATTGGACTCAGAACATTGTCATGCAAGCTCTGCTCGTCGACAATCCCCTGAATATGTATGATGGCTGCATGTCCAAGCTCAGCTATTGTTAAATTCCGAACAGATAGATCTGAGCTGTCGCCAAGCTGCTCTTTTAAGTATTGAATATTGAAATGAACACTCTTGCTGACCCTTTTATGATGGCTATGATGTTTCCTGAACACAGTTAATCTCCTTTTGAAAGATGATATTGTTTTTTAGTGTGCCCGGTACAATTTGGATTATTGCCCATGATATAAAAAAAACCTAACCATTCTGGTTAGGCTTACACTCTTAAATTAATCGGTATTCTTTTACTTCTGAATCTGGTGCACATTCATAGTCTCCTGAGTATTCCACAAGTCCGATCTTGCAATTTTTGCCGATTTTTACATTTCTCCCTCTTACGACAAGAGCTGCTGTGCCTTCGAGTTCGATGTCATCCCCTTCAATTAAATCCGCCTCCAGCTTCAAGGGAAAGATGGATTTGATTAATTTAAATAGGGTCTCTCTATGCTGTGTCACTTTAATTTTTCTGCCGCCGATCTCTTTCGCTTTGCTGTCTCCAAAAAGCTTAATATCAATCGTTTCTGCGTTCAGTAAACCATCTACTGAAAATGTCCCTTCAGCACGGAAGACCTCAGCTTCACAGTCCCCTTCAATTGTTACTTTCCCATTCACAGCAATTACATCGCATTTTACAGAGCTTCCGATAGAAGTTCTTCCAGCGACCTCAAGCTTTTGACAGCTGACAGCTTCAGAAATAACGGCAGAGCCATTGATAACAAGGGATTCAGCTTTAACAGCTCCATGGATCTTTGCTGCACCACTAATCTTTCCCTTTTCAGTTTTTACGTTTCCATGGATAGTGCCCGTACCGTTGCAATGGAATCTCTCGCATTCAATATCACTGTTTACCGTTCCCTTCCCATTTAATTCAACCTTTTCAAATGAACCTCCATTAGACGATCCAACCCCATTAATTATTAAGTTCCCTAGTGTTTTCATATTCACAGCAAAATTCCCCCTATACCAATTTGGATTTTAATTCCTCTGTACAATGCTCTATCGATAAAGTGGCAGCCACTTTTGTTCCTTTTTCAAGCAGGACCTGTTCTCCATTAATCGAAATCAGGCAGCTGGACATTCCAAGTTTGCGAATAAAGCAGATAACAGCTTTTGGCTGCTGCAGGATGCTTTGATGATCGTTCAATAACTGCAGGAGCATTTTCCCTTCCTCGATATGGATATTTCCCGATTCAAGCAGGATGGAAAGGATATAGAGCTTCAAAGTCTCATGGTAATTAAATTCGTTAAATTCCCCCTGTGTCTCGAAAAAGATATTCATAACTGGTTCAGAAGCTATTCCTTTTGTAATCAGGCTTTCCTTTGTCAGCTTCAGATTTGAAGAATTCAAGGAAAACAAATCTGCCAGCTCATCCAGCGATAGGCTATCCTTCATCTTTTGTATTTTATCGACCCGCTCAAGAATTTTCTCTTTTGGGAAAAATGTCTCCTGCCCTGTAAAAGTTGATTTTCTGACAAACCAATCCTCCGGTATCAGGCTTTTCCTTTTCCACCGATAAAGCTGCCCATAAGAAATACCCGTTAAATCAAGGACTTCTTTTTTTGAGATTAATTCATCGCTCAATTCCAGGACCCCTTTCTGATGGTATCATTGTAACATAACACTGTTACGTTAAGAATAATGTATTATTCATTTTTTTCCGAGACTTTTCGACAACATCCCGGTTTTGGACTATGAAATTAATTAAGATGCACTCTATCAACGAAACAGTGTTCTATTCAAACAAAAAGACCTGGCTCTCTAGAACCAGGCTTCTCTTCATTCGTATATTTTTAAAAGGTTATATTGCTTTCCAAGATACTGATAATTTTGCCTGCGGTACATTTCCTTTGGAGTATCATCTCCATCTGCAACAAGGATGATGGTTTTATCCTTAAACTGATCCATCACCGCTTTCTGCAGGCTCCTGCCGATGCCCTTTTTCTGAAAATCCTCATGGACCATCAATCCATCAATTTCAGCTGTGTATTCCTTTATAATAACATCTACCGACCCGGCAGCTTTCCCTTTATAAAATGCAATGAACTGCATAATCCTTTCATCATTATAATTCCTTAAATGCTGATCTTTCTTTTTCTCGGCATAATTAATCCCGTAAACCGAATCCTGCTCATGCTGAAATTCCAAATAATCATTCCAGGTTTCATCCGTAACATATTCTACTATAATTTCTTCCTTTTCCTGAACATCAGGAAAATCAGCTGGATGAATCGCAAATAACTCTAAATAACCAACCGTATAATCATCATCCTTCTCAAGGATGGCCAAAAGTTCTCCGGAAAGCTCCTCGTCATCAGGAAAATAAAATCTTACATGCTTTTGGCCATAATATTGATGAAAATTTCTTAAATATTGATGAGCCTTCTCAAACTCCTGAACAGAAGGCATTCTTTTAAAAGCAATAAAGCTGCTGTCATACTGAAGGAGCATGTCAGGGTTATGATTGTGAATAAAAAGGTCATTTTCCAGTATTGTGTGTCCCGGTTTATGGATAGTATTAAAAGTGATTTTTTCCATCGGCTTCTCCTAAAATAGCAAACACTTTAGTTTTGCAAAAATTTATATTTTTTATCTGTAATAAGCACATCATGGCAGCGCATTAAAGTATTCTTTAATTCCAAGAGTACTGTTGTTATCATAAGCACACAGGAAATCAGGTCATATTCCTCCCCTTATCAAACTGGAGGAAATTACGATCATCTTCCAAAATAAAACTTGTCCTCCGCTTTTGGCACATGCAGATATATAAGAGACTGCATTAATGAATTGATAAAGGATATGGCCGCCGTTTGACCATTTAAGATCATCTATTATTTCAATTAACCATGCATTCATTAAAATTACCGCTTATAACTAAAAGATGCTGGGCAGGCATATCATGTATTTTGAGATATCCTTTTTCTAATCCTTATCAAATATTTCATCAAGTTTGTCTGCATAAAAGGTAATTGCTTTTTTATATTGCATAACTTCCGGGTCATCAGAAGTTTCGGCCACACACCTTAGGAGCATTTCCATTGCCTCGCTGTGCTTGCCTAAATTATGGAGTGTCATGGAATAGAACACCTGGATTGCACGATTAGCCGGAAACTGGGAGATTCCTTTCTCGAACACCATCTTTGACTTTTCATATTCACCAAGTGTCCGGTATGTGCTCCCAAGACCCAAAATGGCACCTGGCAGGTCAGATTCAGGCAGCCCAAGCTCGATCGCTTTTTCATAATGAGAAACCGCTTTTGATTCCTCCCCTAGAACGTCAAAACTCCAAGCGCACTGATAGTGAATGACTGGGTTTACAGGATACTCTTCAGCCAATTTTACAAGCAGAAGGCTGGAATCTTTGTATTTTCCGAGATTGCGAAGCACAATCGCTTTTTCTAAATCCGTGCTCATATGTACCTCCGATTACAGCTTTCTTTCTATTATATCTAAAAATTGCAAATAATGGGTATGGCAAAGCATTAACTTTTCTGCAAAATTGAATTATGTCTCGATGCACTATTCTTTCACTTCAACCGAAGCGATTTCATCAAACATGACCTTCTCAAGAAACCCATCTTCCAATTCCAGATAAATTTTTCTGCTGATGCCATCCAGCCTGTTTACCCTCCCTGTGTATTCGTGGAAAAATCCTCCCCGCCAGACTTTTACTTTTAGAAAGAAGGCATATTCCATTGCATAGTGAATTTTATTTTCATAATCCTCCAATTCATATTCATCAATAAGCGGCTTGTTTTGAGCCATTTGTTCAGTTTCCAATTTTCTTAGCATCGCCCGGTGTTCCGGCATGAAGTGGGCTGGCTGCCATTTTATTTTCCCTCTGTCTTTTAGCGGCATAGCAAATCCCTCCACCCTATATTATAGAACACTTGTTCTTATTTTAAACCTGTAGAGCATAAAATCTCAAGCTGGTTCATTTGGATAATAAAAGTACGAGTGGTAAAATAATCTTTAACTCTCTGAAAAGATTGGTGAAACAATGAAGCAGTTTCCTATAAAACACCGGTGGCTCGGGCGTTTGCTGGCATCCGATCCCGGGCTTATCCGATTTCAAAAAGCTGGACGGGCCACTTTAAGTTTAATGGCTTCAGTCTTTACGACTTTGTTCTTCATGCAATTGGCTGGAGCTGATGCCGCTCTCACTCCGGCGATCGTGTCCGGGATGGCAGGCATGCTTGGCATCATGATTGTGATGGATGACTCAAAAAAAGGTAAGATGCTCACAACTGGTTTACTTGGACTTTCAGCCATGGCAGGAGTATCGATCGGTTCACTATTGGCTGAAAGTACGGTCTTTGTCGATATTGCCATGGTTCTGTTAATCTTCCTAAGCTTTTATTTGACCCGCTTTGGTGTGCGGTATTTTTCTCTATGCATGATTGCATTCATGACACTTTATTTTTCGTCTATTTTAAAATTATCAGGCAGTCAGCTTCCATCCTTTTACTTCGGCATTTGGATTGGAATCGCGTATGCTTTCCTGTTCAATTTCATCCTTTTTCAGGACACCGCGAAAAACCTGAAAAGAAGTATTCGCTCCTTTCATTTCCAAAGTAATTTTACGTTCAATCTCTTAATTGAGGGAATGCAGAATGAGAATATGACTTCCCATCAGAGGGAGGAATTGCGGAGAAATGTACTGAAGCTCAGGGAGTATGCTGTCATGGTTTCGGAATATGTAAATGATGAAGATGTTCATAAATTATGGCCTGGGCTGACTTCTTCCCAGCTGAGGTTATATATATTTGATGCAGGTATGCTGATTGAAACACTGACAGACTCAATTCGAAGCTTAAAAAAAGCGAATGCCCTTGAAATTGATGAGCTGAGAAAACTCCTGGTTTGGGTAACCCGTTCTCTTCGCGATGCTGAAGTTCTTGCCCAACAGTATGAAGAACAAAATCTTCGTGAAGCAGAGCTTGCTGTACAGGCACTTCGCCTGCTTATTATTGATTTGTTCAGCCGGGAAGACAAACCTGCAGGATGGCTGTTTTTGATCAGGCGGATCGAGTCCATTGCGAACCATGTCATCGAGGGCGGCATAACCATACAGCAGGCACTTCATAAAGTGAAAGACAATAAGAATAAATTATCCGAAGAGATAGCAGATTGCGAGAATGAAGATGAACCATCTGAGGAAGATAAGGGCATCAAACCTTCCACCAAAAAGGCTTTTCAGGCATTGACTGCTGCAATCATTTCAATCATTGCCGGTGAGATCCTTTCGCCGGACCAGCCTTACTGGGTCCTTTTAACCGCTTTTATTGTTTTGCTCGGAACCGAGTCGATTGGGCGCATTTATACGAAAGGTTTTCAGCGTTCGGTTGGAACGATTATTGGAGCAGTAATAGGATTTACACTTGCAAGAGTGGTCAGCGGTCATTCTTTCCTTGAGATTACACTGATTTTTGCAGCTGTTTTTTTCGCCTTTTATTTGTTTGAGGTCTCCTATACGTTAATGAGCATGTTCATTACGATGCTGGTTGCTTTTATGTATGACCTTTTACTGGGAGGTATTTCATTTTCCCTTATCAGCGCAAGGGTGATCGATACTATTGCCGGAGCCGGCATTGCATTCGGAGTTTCCTTATTTATTTTCCCAAAGAAAACGAAGGAAAAAGTGGCGGATACCTTAAATGACTACTTACAAGAACTGAAGCCGTATGTCACTGAGTATGTGAAAAGCTTCCGGGAAGATGTGAACGTTAAGGAGCTTTCAGGCAAAGGGTTCTTATTGGATCAAAAACTTAAAACTATAAACGTTGAAGCGCAATCCCTGATAAAAAAACCCGGATCCCCGCGCCATGCCGACGTTAACAGATGGATTACACTATTCTCAGCCATCAATTACTATGCAAGACACCTTGTGGCTTCCTCCTACCGAAAGGGATTCGACTATCCCGATGAGCTTGTCGATGTTTTTATAAGGATTGAAGAAAAGCTTGAATTAAATATTGAGACATTAATGGATCTGATTAAAGACAGCGGAGACGGAATGCTTGTCTATAGTCTTGAAAATGAAAGGGAACAAATTGAACGATTGGCACCTGCAAGGCAGCAATCCCAGCGTGATTTAATTCATCACCTTTATTTCGTCTGGAGAATTAACAAAGCAATTATGGAGTTGGCAGAAGATCTTGGTGCAGGGAAGGAGCAATAATGCTCCTTCTTTTTTATATGAATGGTGAGATGCTCTTTCAGTACGTATTTCAAAAAAAGAGCGATGCACTTAATGCATCACTCTGACTATGTTCATTTTTTTATTTTGAGCAGCCGTAAACTATTCAAGGTTACCAGCAATGTTGCTCCCATGTCTGCAAAAATGGCAATCCATAAGGTCAGCCATCCTGGAACTACCAGCAATAATGCCAGCGCCTTGATTCCAAGTGAGAATGTAATGTTCTGTTTAATGATCCCTAACGCTTTTTGGCTGAGCTTAATGGTATAAGGCAGTTTTCTCAAATCATCTGACATTAACGCAATATCTGCTGTTTCGAGTGCTGTATCAGTTCCCACTCCGCCCATGGCAACACCAACCGCAGCCGCAGCAAGGGCAGGCGCATCGTTGACACCATCCCCTACCATTGCCACACTTTGATGGCTGGCACGCAGTTCTTTAATAAAAGCCAGTTTATCCTGAGGCAGCAAATCAGCTTTAATCTCTGAAACACCAGCTTGCTTTCCGATTTCCAAAGCAGTTCTTTTATTGTCACCTGTCAGCATGACCGTTTTTATTCCCATTTCATTTAATTTGCTGATCACAGTTTTCGAATGGTCCCGCATTTCATCTGCAACAGCTATTAAAAGCAGAATTTCGCTTTCTGTGCCCAGAATCATGACGGTTTTACCCTGGGTCTGCAAATCTGATATTTGCTTCTGAATAAAGCTGTCCATGCCGCTATGGAGCTCTTCAAAAAGATTGGGGCTGCCAGCATAATAGAGGACACCATTCACTGCAGCTTTTACTCCCTTGCCGGTAATAGAGGTGAATTCCTCCGCATTCAGCCCATTAAAATCAGAGCCCATCTCTTCTGCTTTTTTCATGATTGCTGAAGCAAGGGGATGCTGTGACCCCTTTTCAATGGCTGCCGTGATTTGGAGGAGGTGTTTTTCTTCACCGCTAATGGTGATAAGGTCTGTAACCGCAGGCACCCCCTTTGTTAATGTGCCTGTTTTATCAAATGCAACCGCTTTAAGTGCCCCTGTTTCCTCCAGGTGGATGCCGCCTTTAATTAACACACCGTTTCTTGCCGCATTTCCGATCGCTGTTACGACCGCTACTGGCGTAGAAACAACGAGTGCACATGGACAGCCGACAACCAGTGCAGCAAGACCCTGGTAAATCCACTCACTCCATTCCCCGCCAAACAGAGGAGGAACAACCGCAATTAAAAAGGCTAAAACAATGATGGCAGGCGTGTAATATTTGGCAAACCTATCGACAAACTGCTGTGAAGGAGCTTTTTCCGCCTGTGCTTCTTCCACTAAATGAATGATTTTGGCAATAGTTGTATCTTCAGCACGCTTCGTTACTTTTACTTCAAGCAGCCCTTCTTCATTCAGTGTTCCTGCAAAAACCTCATCACCTGCAGTCTTTACTGCAGGCACACTTTCTCCTGTAATGGCTGCCTGGTTCAGGGATGAGGTCCCCTTTAAGACCACTCCATCCATGGCCAATTTCTCACCTGGCTTAACAATCATAACGTCACCAATTTGAATATCATCTACATGAATGAGCATTTCTTCATGTCCCCGTCTGACCAATGCTTCATTAGGAGCTATATCCATCAGGGATTCAATGGACTGGCGTGCTTTTTCCATTGAAAAGCGCTCAAGTGCTTCACTGATGGCAAAGAGGATGACAACCATCGCTCCTTCTCCCCATTCGCCAATGATTGCGGCTCCAATAATGGCGATTGTCATCAGGGTGCTCATATCAAAGTTCAATTTAGCAAGGTTTTTGAAGCCTTTCAGGAATAAAGTATTACCGCCTATGATGATGGCTGCTGCATACCCTGCGATTGGGTATAAATGATCCTGTCCATACGGTTCGCTTAAAAACCAGCTGACGACAAGAATAATTGCTGAAATATAAACTTTAAGATTAGCTTTCTGTTTCCAGAATGGCTCCCGCTCCACCGCTTTTTCATTCTCGGCACGCAGCTTCAGATTTTCGAAGGCACCGGCTTTTTCGACCGCTTCCATAGAAGCTTTCCCTGTAACGGTTATTTTGGAAGCTCCAAAATTCACATTTGCATCTAAAACGCCATCCAGGCGTTTCACGTTCTCTTCGAACGTCTTGGCGCAGCCTGCTCAGGAAAAGCCCTGAACACGGTAGGTTACCGTCTCCTTCTCCGCAATTCCTGCTTGTTCAGACATTGGCTTTCACCTCATTTCCGTGTTCAAGCGCAATCATCATTAATTGCCTGATGTGATCATCATCCAATGAATAAAAAGCCAATTTGCCTTCTTTCCGAAACTTAACAATTCCCTGCTTATGCAGAGTCCGCAAATGATGGGATGCCGTTGCAACTGTTGCACCAATGATATTGGCAATATCACAGACACACAGCTCTTCATCCCTGCATAGTGCATAAGAAATCTTTGCCCGGTTCTCATCAGCAAGAGCCTTAAATAATTGGGCAGCACCTGAAAGATCTTCCTTCACCAGTTCCCCTTGAATGCGGTTCACTTTTTCTTCATCAAAACAGTAAATATCGCATGTATCTTTAGAGCCCACCATGATCTCACCTCATTATTCAAACTTTTATTTGAATATATTATACCTCGTCTGAAAACTTATTCAAACATTTATTTGAATATTGTATGAAAAAAGGAATCGGATTGCTCCGATTCCTTTTATTTCTTTACTTCTTCTTTCAATTTTATCAATAATTCATCCGAATTCTCCGCTGCAATCATCTTACCGTCTACCATGGCATAAGGTGATTGCCTGCATTCTTTGCATCTGCTCTGGCATTCGTATTCTTTATAGTTAATATTCTTCTGGCTCAGAAATTGATTAAATGCAGCAAAACTCTCTTCTTTTAAAAATTCATCCAGATTCCGCTGACAAAATTCAATCGAAGCCGTTTTTTGCTTTGAGAATAGTTTGTTGATGAGTTTCACCTGATCAAACTTCCTTTTGATTTTTCTTTAAAAACTCTGGTGGCAGTATATATATTGCTTTCCCTAATCCATTTGGTAGCCGCCCATTTTTCTCCCTTTCTTACAGGCACACTGCTATGGACTGACAATCGGTCCAGCTGCCCCTGTTCATTGGCATAATGGAAGTAAATGGCCGCACCCTTTTTGGGAACAAATGAAAGTCCAGCTTTAGAAAAGACCGTTTCACCGCCATCAGCCACATCATTCAAATAGATGAGGAATGTGCCAACCCGCTGTCCGCCTTTGCTGGCATCCGCCATGTGGGGAGGAAAGAAATCAAAGTGAGGCTTATATTCTTCACCCAATCCATAGTTTAAGATCTGAAGGCCTTCGCCATTTTCTGCCGGATAACCTGTCAATTCAGCGATCCTCGTTTCGATTCTTTCGACCAGTTCATTTTCTTTAAGTCGGAAAGCCATGCTCTTGCTTGTCCTTCCTGAACCCTCCCGTTCTTCCCCAGAACCCATATCCACCACCAGGGATGGCTGCAGTCGGCTCCTTGAAAGACTGATAAGCTCATCACATTCTTCTGAGCTGAGCACCTGATCCAAATGGAGTACAAATGGCTTTTCATTTCTGGAAAGCACTCTTACGTCCTTGTCACTGGTAAACAGGATATTCCCCTTCCTGCCTATTTCGGGGACTTCATAATTATATCGAATCTGCTGGCCTTCTGTCGTCTTAATTGCTTCATTTCCAGCAATTTTATATAAAGTCTCATATGCAAACCGGTTATCAAAACCCTTCTTAATCAAAGCGTTTGCAAGTGCAATCGGACTCACATTACTTTTTAGCGCACCCACAATCCAATCCTTCAGTTCATCTGATATCTGCATAATCTTCGTCATCATCGTCCCCCTGTATGACTCACTGAAAACACCCGTTGGCCAGATATAGAAATATATGTATTTTATTATACTATTATTAAAGAAGGAACTGAATCGATTTACCTGGTAATTCTGATAGTTCTAATTTTATATAAACTGATTCTCTTTAGAGTGCCGTTATAAATTCTTATAGATTCATGAGGACTGTTTTCTCAGCGCTGCTCTCATTTCGGCTTCATGAAGCATTCATGACGACCATCTTCTTCTCACTCCTCGATTTTTCAGCTTCATAATGCATTCATGACAACCATTTTCTTCTCACTCTACGACTTTTCGGCCTTATGACCTTCACAAAAAAACAGGATAGAGCATCCCACTCTATCCTGCACCGGCCATTTTACTTATTACCCTCGACATTTCTTCTCATTTTCGTTAAAACATCTTCAACAATTCTCAGCTCTTCTTTCGCTATGCCCGACGTGACGATCGAGTGAAACTCCTCTGTGATGGGATATACATGCTCACTGAGATTTTTGCCATTTTCCGTTAGATAGACATTCAGAGATCGGCTGTCCTCTTTATTCATGCTTTTTTTGATAAACCCTTTCTTTTCAAGACTGCTCAGCATTCTGGTAATGTTGGATTTATCTTTGTCCAGCCGCCTGGCGATTTCGTTTTGGCTTAATCCGTCTTCTTCCCAGAGAAGCATAAGAATCAGGTTCTGCTCCGGGGCAATATTTAAGTGGGCTAATTTATCCTTAATATAGCTTGTTAAGGTAAGGTCTATTTGATGGATCTTAATGCTTATATAGTCATTAAATCTGGTTTTCATTTAATATCCCCTATCCTCTTTATTGGTGGAAAATTTTATTGAAATTAAATAATTCTGTCATATACACCAGATAACTTTCCTTTACTTATCCAATCATGATTTTCTCTTCAGCATATTTAAAATTAGCTTTTTCTCTTTTTCTGGCAAGTGCGAATGCAAGAGTTAAAGGACCCACCCTGCCTGCAAACATCATGAATGCAATTAATTGTTTTCCTAATGGACTCAGTTCCGGAGTTAATCCAAGAGACATCCCCACAGTGCCGAAAGCAGAAATAACTTCAAATAAAAGCATATTCAGCGGTGCATTTTCTGTCAAAGAAAGAAGAAATAGAACCAAAGCTATTAATCCCATAGAATATACTGTAATCGTAAAAGCCCGAAAAATTAATTCCTTCGGGATTCTTCTGCCCATCAGATTAACTTCTTCATCTTCTTTGATGAGGGCTCTGACAGCAAGCAGGATTAAAGCAAAGGTTGTTACTTTAATGCCTCCTGCCGTTCCGCCTGATCCTCCGCCAATAAACATTAGAAGCATGGTAATAAGCTGAGAGCCCATTGTCAGCTCACCTGTGTTAAGCGAATTAAAGCCAGCTGTTCTTGGAACGACTCCATGAAAATAAGATCCTAAAAGTTTTTCCTTCATTCCCAATTCACCAATTGTCGCGGGATTATTGAATTCTAAAAGAAATATGAAAACTGTGCCTAATATATTTAGAATCAGTGTCATCAGCAAAACCAATTTCGTATGAAGAGAAAGTTTCCGCAAGCTTTTATTGACTTTTAAATCAAGCAGCACGATATAGCCAATTCCTCCGATGATAAACAGCGAGCTTAACGTCAAAATGACAGGAAAGTCCCCTGCATAACCGGTAACACTGCTAAAGTCGCCCATAATATCAAACCCGGCATTATTAAAAGCTGAAACCGAATGAAAAGCCCCATAATATAAAGATTTCGGAAATCCAAAATCTTCAGCCCACCGAACAGCCAAAATTATGGCACCAATTGCTTCAACAATCAGAGTAAAAGCCACTACGAATTTTACGAGACGTACCATCCCTTCAATTGTAAGCTGATTTAATGATTCCTGTATCATCAGCCTTCCCTTTAAGCCAATATTTTTCCCAAGCATAATGGCAATGAGAACTCCAAATGTCATAAAACCAAGTCCGCCTATTTGTATAAGAGCCATAAGAACCACCTGGCCAAAAACAGTAAATGTTGTTTGTGTATCGACGACGACTAAACCTGTCACACATACAGCAGAAGTTGCTTCAAATATGGCATCAATAAACGATAAATGATGCCTGTCACTAGTTGAAAAAGGGAGCATAAGCAGCAGGGTGCCAATTGCTATAAGAATTAAAAAGCCAATAGACAAAGCCTGTGCAGGATTCATCCTGATCCATGTGCTGGGCCGCTCAATTCTTCTTTTCCTTCTGGTTTCTTTGTACATGGTCCATAATCTCCTTCATTAAAATGGTAAACATCATTGAAAAAGCTTACACTCCATGCCTCTCAAACCGGCCAATCCCTTTATTGTGTCCCATTACAATCAGGACATCACCCCTTAAAATGACCTCTTCAGCTGGAGGAGTAACGATTATTTCCTTCCCGCGCTGAATCCCTACGATATTACAGCCATACTTAGCCCTAATATTCAATTCAGACAGAGATTTTCTGGCAATTTTATCGGTGGCCACAATCTCAACCATACTGTAATCTTCAGACAGCTCAATATAATCAATCATCTTTTCCGAAACAATATGGTGGGCAATCCGCTTAGCCATGTCCCGCTCCGGGTGGATAACTCGATCGACGCCAATTTTATCGAGCACCCTGGCATGATACTCATTATGTGCCTTTGCCCACACCTTTGGAATCCCCATTTCTTTTAATAACAAGGATGTCAATATGCTGGACTCAATGTTTTCACCAAATGAAACAAATGCATGATCAATATTCTTAATCCCTGATTGCTTTATAGCAGCTTCATCAATGCCATTGATTTGAACTGCATATGTCACAAACTGTGCGTATTGATTTACTTTCTCCTGGTCGACATCAATTGCGAGCACTTCCACTCCCAATTCATGAAATTCCTTTACGAGACTTCCGCCAAAGCGGCCTAAACCAAATACAGCATACTGTTTTTTCATTAAAGAAATTCCCTTCTTTTTGAAAATGAACACAAAAAAACCACTCTTAAAAAGAATGGCCAATGGTTTCCATCAACCCTTCTCTCGATTCGGCTTACGGAGTTAGCTGTCGGATTAGGGATTGAGAGTATCCCTTCTTAGCTTTAATATGCTAAGATTCACCCCAAGATAAACCAGGTTTATCAAAATTGGTTCCCCCGCTCATAATGATTCAGCAAAAAGGTTTACTATGAAATTAATAAGTATAAATTACTCCCATGGAAATCTCTTGTCAATCTTTTTTTAACATAGTATGTAAAATAAAAAGCACCTCCCTGTAACGGAAAGTGCTTTCCCAAAGATTATTCCCAAATTGCTGATGCCCACTCGGGATAATCTATAAATGGATTGCGGTTATGCTGGTAATCAGAATAGATAATTTCGTTTCTTCTCCGCTCGTTATCGTCTACCGGATCTTCCTTATGCCACTCAAGCAGGACAGACATTTTGCCATGATAAGGAGCAGAGCCATTATTGACCAGATTGTTTAGCTCCAGATCCACTTCTCCGCTGTCTCCTTCATAACGGACGGCCATATAAAAAAGCATCCTCGCAACATCCCCTTTTACTTCATCCCTGGGTTCCCAGGAATCTGAATCATAGTAGTTTCCCAGTGCCTCTGAATGCTGGGTGCCCCCATCGTCAAAGTCAAGATTCCCTCTCGAACTATTTACAGAAGCATCTGTTGGCCGTAAATGATGCAAGTCTGTTCCTGCACCCATTACAGTTCCAAAGTCCCCGTGAGATTTAGCCCAAACATGCTCCCTGTTCCAATCATTGACGCCAGAACCATTGATAAATTTCCCCTGAGATCGGCCAGTATACAAAAGAATGACGTTATTGGGATTTCCAGGATCTTCATCGGTCTCGCGCAGTGCTTCCCATACATTCGAATAGGAAATTTCCGTGTGGTCATCAATGATAGTATGGAGGGCTGTTTTTAAAGCCTCCCCTGTTTTTCCGTTTGCAGCATCATAATATCCTCCAGGTTCAGGGCCGGGATCGGCTGTTCCATCACCAGCTTGTTCGAAGGCAGTCCCATCTTTTAGCCCCGGATGAGAAAAATAGGCGGTAAGCGTTCCGGTTACCTTAATTTTTTCTCCAACCAAGGATGGATTGGATTTTAAGCCAAAAGCTGAGCGAAACGCGGAAGGAATTTGAACATAAAGCATCCTGGCTGTGCTGGTCTCTGATGGACTATCAGCCAGGGCCAAAGCATAATCATTTGGAAACCCGCTGGAAATAACCGTATTTGCCGCAGTCGGCTGTCCAACCACATAGCCTTGAACCGTTTTGGAAGAGTTGTTTTGAGTATTGATTCCCTGTGAAACCGAATATGGTGATGACCAGGATCCATCCCCGGCAGCTGCCCTAGTGATAGAATTTTGAATGGGCATCACGATCATAATGACAGTAACCAGAATAAAAGTTAACAGCAGGCCTTTTTTCTTATGATTCAGCATTCATTCGCCTCCATATTTTTTTGAAAGGACTAATAAATAATCAGAAAAGCCACAATCTTCTCCAAGTATAAATGAACACCTTCGGCCATATCATGAGGTTTTGGTCCCAAAACTTTACTTTTCACACAGAATTTACAAAACTTAACTACGATGCAATTTATGTAAAATGCTTACTTTTTTAAAATGCCCAGATACTGAATCCAAGGACCAACATCAGTCCTGTATCTATTTGCCAATACTCGTGAAATCTGTGAAATATGCGTAAGGTCATGAACTGCCCAAGTGGAAATCAATTCCCTGACTCTCACTGGACCAAATGCTGGATGAAGTCCTGTCTTTTCGAAATGAATTTCCAGATCAGGTATACCTCTAAGTGTGGCCAAATTTTTCATTCTAAGGGTCTTAAAGGCATCAAGTTTTTCTTCAAGTGATAGATCCTTTGACACATTTAAATGGGCAAAGCGGTCAAATGGAGGGAAGGGCTTGCTTTCCCCTTCCCCCAGAATAAATTTCAGCCGTGGAATCCAATTTTTCTCCTCGCCATCAATCAAATGATCAACCACTTCGGCAGCATTCCACGTGCCTTCCCCTTCATTGCCATTAAGCCATTCCGAAGATAGACCGCTTAGTAATGCATCCAGCGTATGGGGTGTCCGTTCAAGAATCTCAATAGCCTCTCTTAAATGAAAATTCATATAACCGCTCCTTATTAAACAGATGATCAGAAACAAACATACACGTCGTATCTAAGCTTCTCTAAAAGTCTTTTTCAATTTCTTCCATTACAGTAAATGGCCCATAAGATTTATTTGATGGCACCACAAGGGTTATCCCGCTTTCAGGGTAATAGGCAGAATGAAAGCTGACTCCAGGGTCATATCCCATGAGGTGATATTTGAAGATGGCTTCGTTTTTCTTGCTGATCCATAATCCGTAGCCGTAATACTCATTCTCATCTGCTTTTGCATGCGGGGTCATAAGCTTTTCAGTATACTCCCCGCTCAGGAGCTTATCATTACACAAAGCTTCCCAAAATAAGATCATATCCTGAGCAGTAACATAGGCTCCCCCGTCAGAACTGCCTCTGATGGGCAATGAATAAATATTGGTTCTCCATGTCCCTTCTTCACTATCTATATAACCAATTGCTGTATTTTCAGGAAGATTGTCAAATCGGAAAAAGCCTGAATCCTTCATTCCACATGGTTCAAAAATATGGGATTGGATATAATCATGGAAACTCAGTCCTGTCTTCTTCTCTATAATTAAACCCAAAAGGATATATCCGGCATTATTATAATGAAATTTCTCCCCTGGCTTAAACATCATCTCTTTATTCTGGAACATAGGCAGAAAATCTCTAAGATGATTTAATAGATACATTGGCCTTTCTTTCCACAGCTCCTCAAAATCATCCATAACTGACTCATCAAAATAGTCAGGCACTCCGGATGTATGGGTTAACAGGTGATGAATGGTAATTGTCTCATCAAATAAGGGAAAAACATCCTCCAATATATCTTTAAGTCTTGTTTCGAATGATATGAATCCATTCTCGACTAATTGACAAATGCCAACCGCCGTAAAAATCTTACATCCGGAGGCGATGTCAAACCTGGTGTCTGGATTATTGGGGGTTTCATTTGCTCTATCAGCATCCCCCTCTGCTAATTGAAGGATCATACCCTCCTTTTCTTTAACAAATACGACACCAGAAAAACCAACATTTTTAATTACAGAACTTAACCTTTTATCATAATCCCTAATTAACATGTGTATTCCCCTTTAAGGTATTATTCCAATGACCTAAAGCAATTGCGGGACAGTAATAGCGGACTCAATAAAAACATATCATAAATTTCCATATTTTAGTTAAAAAGAGCGGTTCTTCCATAAGAAAAATCCGCTTAACCTTTTAGTATTTTATAAATATTTCTCAAATGCAGTAATAGTCAGTGATTCATTTATTTCCATTTTCTTTAGCTCTTTAAAACCATTCTTTAAATAAAAATCGACAGCAGGGGTATTCTTAGAGCCTGTTGTAACAATCATTTTTTCAATCATCGGCCTCAGTTCAATAAAGTTCAGCAGCTTTTGTGCTATTCCCTTTCTAAAATATTCAGGATGCACAATCAGTCTATGAATATCTAAAACATTATTTTCTTCTTTAAAAGAAATCACACCGCATAACTTTTCACCAATAAAATACCCAAAAAAGGTCTCCCCGGTTATTCGCAAGGCATCAGCCGTATCCTTCAAAGGCGGTAAATCAGGAAATCCAATGATTTCAGCCTCAATTTTATAAGCGGGAAGCTGTACGCTTAGAACCTGCTCAGCAGCTTTTCGATCTTTAATATTAATTTCCTTAATCATTATGGTCCCTCTTTTTATATTAGTTTTAAAAATAAATTCTCTACCAAAGATAATTTCCCTCTTTTTTGGACGAATGACGACCTTCCAATTTAAAATGATAACTAAAGAGGTGAATAGAATGAATTTAAATTATGAGGTGATAACAGAAGACAAAATCAGCTCTTACCGGGATTTATCCAATGGGTTGATGGCTTTTCAGAAATCTAAGGAACATATCACACCTGAGCGTTTTGACAGCATGAATTTTGAAACAAGAATGATTACATCCGTAAAATCCGCTATACATAATTATATTGTGCTCGTTACGGACGATTAAGAAATCGTTGGCAATGTCTATTCCAATGTCTCTCCTAAGGAAGCATACTCAATGATTTCGTCACTTTTTTTGATCAAACTTCAGTCGAAAAAAACAATGTTGGCTGCTTATCTCAATTCTTTATAACAGATGGCTGCAGACAATATGGAATCAGTCTTTTTTAATAAGTCGGTGGAATGGTTAAGCCAATTTAAAGATGTTGAAGATTATTTTATCTATGTGTCAAATGGGAATTCAGAGACCCTTGAATTTAATACACGCAAAGGGTTTACTGTTAGTCACAATATCCTTGAGGGCTTTATTAAAGTTTTGCGCAAATAAGAAAGGTTATTCCCCAAGGATTGACAACAGGAAAAAACGTTCCCAATAATCAGTAATCCTGCCGAACCAATTGAATAAAATCAGTGGCGAAAATAATCCAGCGGAAATCTTAGCTGGATTTTTTCAGGCATATTTTCATCAGCCATTTTCCCATAACCAAGATACCCATAATCCTAAAAAATAATGGTGGACATTGTCATAAATCTTGTTATAATTCTATAAGAAATTACTTTGAAAAGGGTGCTTTATGGGAAATACATGCAGATATGTTGTGAGTGCCACTGGGAAAAACGGCGAAACTTATTATACGCAATGCAAGGATAAAGAAGAGTTAAAAGAGTGGCTGGCCGAACATGAAGACAAGCTGAATAAGAAGGAACTGAAAGTGAAGGACAAAAAAAGACATCCTCTTTTTAGCTGGCTTAACTTTTAATCTTATTGCTCAAAAGTCAAATTGACCTTTCCTATTAAATTACTATTTGAAGTATAGTAACCTTAGTAATCATAGATAAGAAAATCGTATGATTTACAACTTTTATGATTATTGTTAATATATTAAAAAAACATTAATAATTTTCGCTTAATCTTAATTGAGCGGGGGAACCAACTGTACTTTTTAATAAAAGTACTTGGGGTGAATCCTTTTACAGGTAGGGTACTCTCAAGACCCGAATCCGTCAGCTAACCTCGTAAGCGTGTTGAGAGGGAAACACTGCATAAATGCACAGTGGTTATTACCTCTGTGTTTTTTTGTTGCCTTTTTTAGTTAGGTTTATGTTTTTTGGGGGTAATATAGGAAAGGCAAAATATTTTTTGTTTATATTTTACATTTTTTTACATCATTCATTGGAGGAACGTGTATGAAATTATCTACTAAAATTATTCTTGCTCTGATTGCAGGTGGAATCACAGGCCTTTTAATTAATTTATTTGCACCTGGCATTTTCCCTGAGCTTGACAAGTTTTTATTTACACCGCTTGGAAAAATCTTTTTAAATCTCATCAACATGCTGGTTGTTCCGATCGTCTTCTTTTCCATCACTCTTGGTACAGCCGGTCTTGGTGACCCAAAGAAATTAGGAAGAATTGGGATTAAGACAATCTTATTCTTCTTGGTTACGACCAGCATTGCAATCGTCATCGGTCTTGGTTTGGCAGCCATTTTCCAGCCAGGAAACGTTGGTGAATTTGACGTAACAAACGCGGAGTACGAATCTAAAGAAGCTCCCCCTGTCTCAGAGACACTATTAAATATTATTCCAACCAATCCGGTAAAAGCTTTCACAGAAGGCAACATGCTTCAGATTATCACCTTTTCCATTTTTGTAGGATTTGCATTAACCATGCTTGGGAATAAAACAAAAGGCATATTAAATCTAATTGAACAAGGCAATGACATCATGATGTATCTTGTTAACCTGGTTATGCGGTTTGCACCGTATGGAACATTTGGACTTATTGTTTCGGCAGTAGGAAGCCAGGGTCTTGATGCCATAAAAGCCATGGGGCTATATATGATCGTCGTAGTTCTTGCACTTCTTATTCATGCCATTGTCACTTATGGCGGCTCTATAGCACTTATTGCCAAAAGAAATCCATTGTCATTCTTTAAGGGCTTTGCACCTGCCATGGGCGTTGCTTTCAGTACATCAAGCAGTAATGCAACACTGCCTATTTCCATGAGCACAGCACAAAAAAACCTGAAAGTTCCTGAATCCATCAGCAGCTTTGTCCAGCCGCTCGGCGCAACCATTAATATGGACGGAACAGCCATCATGCAGGGGGTTGCCACCATTTTTATTGCTCAAGTATATAATGTTGATTTAACTCTCACCCAACTGATCACAGTGGTCCTTACTGCCGTTCTGGCCAGCGTTGGAACAGCTGGTGTGCCTGGTGTCGGTTTGATTATGCTTGCGATGGTCCTTAACTCGGTTAATCTTCCTGTTGAAGGTATCGCATTAATCATTGGTATTGACCGTCTGCTTGATATGACGCGAACAGCAGTCAATATTACTGGTGATGCTGCATGTGCAGTGATTGTCGCTGAAACAGAAGCAAAGAAAGAGGCCGTTAAAGCCTGAATGTAAAATAGCACCGGTTATCCGGTGCTATTTTTTTGGTAATCTCTTCCACCCTGCTTGTTTCTCTATACAAATTCATTGATTTTCTATTAATTTTTAGTATAATTAGTTTCATAACCATCACGTAACAGTTTGGAGGAATCCTCATGGGACTGAGAAGTTAAGAATAGGAGAATTAGCTGAAAAAGCAAAGGTTACTAAGAGAACGATTGATTACTATACTTCTCTTGGCCTGTTAAAAGCAGAACGTTCCCCTTCAAATTATCGCTATTATGATTATTCCGCCATCGAACGTATTGCTTTTATTGAAAAATGTAAAGCTGAGGGTTTGTCGCTGGAGGAAATAAAGAAAAAAGTCATCAGCCGGTTTTCTGAAGAAGTAGATGTTCTAGAACTAAGGCTCAAAATTCAGGATCTGGAGGAAGATGTGACAAAAGCACTTTCTCAGCTCAAAAAAGCTGATCCCGAAAAATATGAATATGTTAAAAAGAATATTTCACACGAAAGCTTATCATTAATACAGTCATTGCTTTTATTACTCAACTGATATCTTGTGCCAAAACGATTTTTTGGTTTTTGGAGCATTATGGATATCTATTTGGGCACAATTTAAGTAGTGAACTTATTAATGGATTATACCCATTTTTAGGAGGTGTATGTCTTACTTTTTGTAAGACTGCTCGTTGACAACCATAAATTTATTACTGATAGCACTATTAATAGCATTAACCGCATTCTTTGTAGCAACTGAGTTTGCGATTGTAAAAGTACGTGTTTCCCGAATTGATCAGCTGATCGCTGAGGGAAATAAAAGGGCAATAGCAGCTAAGAGAGTCGCCACTCATCTTGATGAGTATTTATCAGCCTGTCAGTTGGGGATTACCATTACCGCGTTAGGTCTGGGCTGGCTTGGTGAGCCTACGGTTGAAAAGCTATTGCATCCGGTATTTGCAAGATTTGAGATCGCCGAATCCGTTACCCATATTTTATCCTTTGGTATTGCGTTTGCTTTAGTTACCTTCCTGCATGTTGTTGTAGGTGAACTTGCACCGAAAACCGTTGCGATTCAAAAAGCAGAGGCAGTTACATTGGCGTTTGCAGCACCGATTATCTGGTTCTACCGTTTGATGTTCCCTTTTATTTGGTTTTTAAATGGATCTGCTCGTGTACTTGTTGGCATATTTGGTTTAAAACCAGCTTCCGAGCATGAAATCGCCCATTCAGAAGAAGAACTGAGAATTCTTTTATCGGAGAGTTATAAAAGCGGTGAAATCAATAAAAATGAGTTGAAGTACGTAAACAACATCTTTGAATTTGATGAAAGAATTGCGAAAGAAATCATGGTTCCTCGAACTGAAATGATTACCTTTGCTTCTGATGACACAATAGAAGATATTATGCATACCATCCAGACAGAAAATTACACACGATATCCAGTCGAAGATGGAGATAAAGACAATATTCGCGGATTTATTAATGTAAAAGAATTTCTGACGGCCAGTCTCACAAACAAGATCACCCCGGAGAATCTTGAGCTTGACTCCTTTATTAATCCAGTGATCCATGTAATTGAAAGCATCCCGATTCATGACCTGCTTGTAAAAATGCAAAAAGAACGCATCCATATTGCCATTCTAATGGATGAATATGGCGGAACTTCCGGATTGGTGACTGTTGAAGACATTCTCGAAGAAATTGTCGGAGAAATCCGTGATGAATTTGATGAAGATGAAGTTCCTGAAATTAGAAAGCTAAATGACAACCATTATATTCTGGATTCCAAGCTTCTAATAGATGATGTCAATAATCTGCTTGGTACAGATTTTGAGCATGAAGACGTTGATACAATTGGGGGCTGGTTCCTGACACAGCATATGGAAGCTGAGATAGGAACAGAGATTGAAGCTGATGGATTCACATTCAAAGTCCACGAAAAAGATGGACACCAGCTGCATTATCTGGAGGTTTTTAAAAGCAAGCCCCTATTAGACTAATAAAACGGCAGCTCCGATTTCGGCAGCTGCCGTTTCTATTTGGCATGTCTATATAAATACTTGATTGTTTTCCTTTTACCCGTTAGACTGACTTATGTACGTTTTATATCTTTGAACTTCGTGAACTGTCCAGCGTAAGCAGCCTGCCCCCTCGAGGTCACAAGCCAATCCCCCAAAAAGCAAAGAACGTTTTTCCGTGAGGCTCGACTTGTGCTTGTTGGGGGGTAGCAAGGCGCTTGCGCTTTTCTTATTAATCAACAGGATGTGTGGCTATGTCAGAAATTATCATCAGCTTTATTGATTTTTTAAAACAGTTTTCTTACTTTGGTATTTTGCTTTCCTTATGCTTTGAATTTATCCCGGCAGAAGTGGTTCTTCCTTTGGCAGGCTTTTGGGTCTACCAGGGAGACTTTAATTATTATTTAGTCGTATTAGCAGGTACAGTGGGAGGAACAATTGGACCGCTGACGTTATATGCATTGGGTAGATATGGCGGCCGTCCAATGGTTTTAAAATACGGAAAATATTTCTTGGTTTCGCAAAAACAGATTGATGCTTCGGACAAGTTTTTTGAAAAATATGGCGCAGGGGTAGCTTTCTTCGCCCGTTTTATGCCAGTTGTCCGTACAGCGATATCCATTCCATGCGGGATGGCCAAAATGAATGTGTGGAAGTTCTCTATCTATACATTCCTGGCAATGCTCCCAATAACAGCCTTCTATGTTTATTTGGGATATAAACTGGGACCTCACTACAAAGAAGCAGAGGAAATTTTTAATAGCTATGCCCTGCCTCTAGCCCTGATCATCATTGCAGCAATCATTATTATGTTCACTTACAAATATGTAAACAAGCGTAAAAAAAGTCAAAGCATTTAAATATAATTGGAAACGGCACTGGATGGACAGTGCCGTTTTCTATTTGTCTTTTATACAAAAAACTTTGAAGCCCAGGCGATGTAATAGGCACCAGGTATAAACATGATTTGTGCAAGGACTGTTCCAATCAATCTGGAGGTAACCATCATAATGGAAATTCCTTTTAAACTCGAATATTTAG
This sequence comes from Cytobacillus oceanisediminis, assembly GCF_004366035.1. Classification (GTDB taxonomy): domain Bacteria; phylum Bacillota; class Bacilli; order Bacillales; family Cytobacillaceae; genus Cytobacillus; species Cytobacillus oceanisediminis_C. The sequence goes on along the minus strand of NZ_SOEE01000003.1, from coordinate 227,952 downwards.
CCTTACCGTGGACAACATTATCTGACATAACAGAAATTTTCGGGTCCACAAAAATCGATAGAAGGATCGTTGCCACACCGTTTATGAGTCCTGACGCCATAACAGCCGTATTTGAGCTAGCAGTTGTAAGCAAGGAAGCATATAGGGCCGCAAGTACTCCAATCGTATATATGGCTGTTACAAACATATTAAAAATAAAAAGCCGTTTTGGAATTTCACTTAATTTAAGCCCATTTAAATAGGAAATTCTCGGAATCTTAAAATGTTTAACCATTCTCTTAGCCGATTTCCAATTAAACCCCATTTTCAGTAATGAAGGAACCGACCCTTCCTCATCTGCAAGACGGATTATCGCTCTTGAGAAAATGGCTATGAACGTTGGTAGCAATAGAATTCCAATTATGGTCCCTATTGTGGATGCCCCTATTAACACCCTGAATTGACTCTCCACAAAAACGAGAAAGTTTTGTTCAGGCGCAGTATCAATAATACTGCCAAGCAGAGGCTGCTGACCCATGTTTGCCATTCGAGAAACAATGACAATGGTACTGAACAAAGAAAGCCCTGATGCTATCAGCTTGACCCTGGCACCCGATAATCGGACTGCATAAGCCAGTGTTTCAATACTATGTATAAGGATAATAAATAAAGAAGTAAACACGATTTTCCCCGTCATTAGATCCAAAAAGAACACTTCTTTCGGTTTTTCCTAATTATACCATTATGCTAATAATGTTTGAAGCGCGACGAAAAAGGTAAATTCTGATGCATAATCCCTATACCCATATCCCCTATTCCTTTCTTCATCTCTTCCCTGCCTATCACCAGCATTAACATGCATAAAAGAAAAGAACTTAAGGGGATACAAATATAGCTTTGGCTGATTAACATATAAAGGGAAATTAAAATGATATTGCCGCCACCCTATGTTCTTAGTTTACTCATTGATTTCCATCCCCAATTGCAAATAATACATTTCCTATTATTTTCCGGCATCGTGTTTGTCGAGCATTTCCTTAAGAAATTCCTCAGATTTCCCTCTTGGAATACTGAGGCTTTCCCACTCCCCGTTTTTTATTAGCTTGCCGATATAAACAATCTGTCCAACATGGTAAGAATAATGGGCCATCTGCCTTTCTATTGCATCCATTACTAGATGGCTCTCGCCTCGAATAACGATATTTTTAAGCAGATCCTGCTCTTTTAAACTATCTAAAGCGGAAAACAGTACCTTCCACCCTTTTTCCCAAATCAATATTAGTTCATCCTTTGAGGCTGAGGCTGTTGAAAACTCTTCATCTCTGTTTCGATAAGGCTTTTCTCCATCTGATGTCAAAAAATCGGTCCACCGTGAAACCATATTGCCGCTCATATGCCTGATAATTACCGCTGTACTATTGGACTCTTCATTGCAGGCCCAATTCAATTCCTCATTGGAAAGCCGCCGAATGGTTATATCCGCTAATTCCTTCACTGCCTGCAATCTTTTCTTTACGATCATTAGATAATTTGCACCTAAGCTCATGTTATGGCCTCCTTTTTACTCATTAGAACCTAAACCTGTGAAATCGTTTTGATGCATTCTCAGGATTAACTACCATTTTCCTTCTACCCTTGTCTTTTTCGTCGTTATTCTTCTTGATTAACTACCATTTTCCCTCGACCCTTGTCTTTTTCGTCGTTATTCTTCTCGATTAACGACCATTTTCCTTCTAACCTTGTCTTTTTCGTCGTTATTCTTCTTGATTAACTACCATTTTTCTTCAACCTTTGTATTTTTCGTCGTTGTTCTTCTTGATTAACGACCATTTTCCCTTGACGATTGCCTTTTTCGTCGTTATTCTTCTCGATTAACTACCATTTTCCCTTGACGATTGCCTTTTTCGTCGTTATTCATCTCGATTAACGACCATTTTCCTTCTAACCTTGTCTTTTTCGTCGTTATTCTTCTCGATTAACGACCATTTTACTTCTAACCTTGTCTTTTTCGTCGTTATTCTTCTTGATTAACTACCATTTTTCTTCAACCTTTGTATTTTTCGTCGTTATTCTTCTCGATTAACGACCATTTTTCTTCAACCTTTGTCTTTTTCGTCGTTATTCATCTCGATTAACTACCATTTACCTTCTACCCTTGTCTTTTTCGTCGTTATTCATCTCGATTAACTACCATTTTCCTTCTACCTTTGTCTTTTTCGTCGTTATTCTTCTCGATTAACGACCATTTTCCTTCTACCCTTGTCTTTTTTGTCGTTATTCTTCTCGATTAACTACCATTTTTCTTCAAACTTTGTCTTTTTCGTCGTTATTCATCTCGATTAACTACCATTTACCTGCTACCCTTGTCTTTTTTGTCGTTATTCATCTCGATTAACTACCATTTTTCTTCAACCTTTGTCTTTTTCGTCGTTATTCTTCTCGATTAACTACCATTTACCTTCTACCCTTGCCTTTTTCGTCGTTATTCTTCTCGATTAACGACCATTTTCCTTTGACCTTCGTCTTTTTCATCGTTATTCTTCACGAAGCATCTGAAGCAGCGCCCTTTATTTGATATTTACCTGCTCATAAGATTGCAATAAGTCTTCCACAGATAAACCACTGATCTTCCGCTTATGTTACTATCGATAATTTCAACATTTTTCAAGCTGCTGCTTTTTATTTTACTGCCATCTAAGTTACAGAAATAGGAAGTCTTATCCTCCCTAAGATTCGTGTCAGAAAATCTTACTCGCTTAATGTAACTTTTTCATTCATTAATTCCAACTGAGAGTTCTCCTTTACCATGATAGAAAGCAAGAAGGACGCCCCTTTTATCCCTTTCTCTGAATAAGCCCATACCCAAGCCCAACCGGATCCACCAGATAGGCAAGATAGAAATCATCAAATTCCATTTTGTCCCTTACCACCATTGCCCCATTTTCCTTTGCCAATGAAATGGATTCTTCAATCGATTTCACTTCTATCTGAATACGGATTCCATGCGGGTAATCGTGTGGTCCTTTACTGATGCCCGCATTTACGGCTTGATTTTGGTCATTTCCTGTCTTGACTGGCCAATATCCCCAATTCGGTTCCTCAATCTCCCATCCGAAAACATTGGAATAAAACTCAGCTGCTTTTTCCGGATCCTGGCTGTTTAATTCAAATCCGATTACTTTCGCCATTGGTATCGCCTGCTTTCATATATTAACTGCTATGTCTTAATTAATCATTTCCAGTACCTTTTCCGCCAAACTATTATTTTCTTCCAGCCCCACCTTTTGACATAGGCATGCATGTACTCTTTTAAATTCCGGGAACATGCTTGTCATCACCTTCATAATTTCAGAGGGTTCCGGGCTGCTGAACCATTCCTCCAGGAGTTTTAGCTGCCAGGTTTCCAGTTTGCTCCTTGTTCCCTGTAGTCTGGCCCAGTCTCCAAAGGTATTTGGCTGGAGCCCTGCTTCCATATGCCATGCAGTTATCATGGATAACCTGAGATTGTCCAGGCAGCGCAAAGCATAATAAATCTCCCCCCGGCTCACTCTTCTGTATACCTCATGTACATAGGCAAAAATTTTATCTCTCCAGCTTTCTACTTCCTCAAGAGCGGGCTGGTAAGTTAAACATTTTGAATTTTCAGATAAAGAAATCATTACTCCATCCGTATCATGAACGATCTTAATATTTTGAAGCCATACAGATGGCTGGAGCTGCTGGGAACGATAATAAAATGCATCTACTTTAATAAAATTTGTATAGTGTGCAACAGTATGTGATGCACGGGGATTATCTTCGAAGAATAATACATTTCCCCATTTTTTCGCCCTGCCCTTTTTATTAAGCCTATATTCCTCAAATACTTTATCATTCACGACAATCCGCAGATCAATGTCTGAAAATAAATCCGTACTGTTCTCTCCTATTGAACCGCCATAAAATACAGATAATACATTTTGATCATGGATCAAATCCTTTTCAATAGAATGCATTATTCTTTCTCTATGTCGTGGAAGTTCGGAATCTCTTCCTTTGTATTTAACATATAATCCCATTCACATCTGGCCAACTCCCTTATACATTATTCATTAGTACTTTGCCTATTCTGCACATTCTACTAGTTCCATATTATGTGTTCAGTAAGCTTACCGAAAATTCCTGCTTTATGTTTTACTATTTTTCAGCCTTTTAAAATCCTTGCTCAAACTAGCTTGTTTAAAGTGCTTTGACTGCTTGAGGCTGTTAATATCAGCGCGATTATCATAAGATAACTGAATATGAAAATAGTTAACATACTCGAGGATGGCAAAGGTATAGATAAAGGCGGCAATCCCCAGTCCCTGAGGTGTTGAGGGATGCCACATATAATAATCTGCTATGAAGGCAGCCGGAATAATGATTATCATGGCAATGTTCCATTTTTTTATAGCCCATAACTGCTTAACCATCCTGATCGGTGCAGCAGATGTATTTTCTCTTTTTAACCGCTTCCATTTTATATACCAATAAATGGAGCCTTGAAGGAGTAAAAACTCCAGCAGCAGAAATGATGACCAGAAAGAAAATAGTGAATATAAACGCAGATCAGGATATGTATAATTCACCAGATAACTGATAAAAACAAACATTATAAGGCTCGTCGCTTCTCCGGTAGAAAGATATGAAAGTCTCTTCAATACTCTATTCCTCACCTAAATTCCTCACTTCCAGGTAAAGATACCACTTAAAAGTAATACGAATTTTCCCAAAAATAGTTTCAAAAAAAATTCCAGCCGTGACGGCTGGAGATTTTTTTATTTAGGGTTAGGCCCGTATTTATTTGATCCACGTTCACTGTCCATTAAAGTAAAGATGAGGATAATAATCCCTCCGATTAATGGAATCAAAGAGATTAAAATCCACCAGCCGCTTTTCCCGGTGTCGTGCAGCCTTCTGACAGTTACAGAAAGACTCGGAATTAACATAATCAGAGAGAAGAGGGTTGTAAGGATTCCAATGTCCTCTGTAATCTCCCATCCCAAAATCATCTCAATAATAGTTAAAATAATTGAAATGACAAATGTAAACAAAATAAACATCCAATATTCTCTTCTTCTGGATCTTCCGCTGAAATTAAATGATTCTTTAAACACATTAATAAATGCATTCATGCTGTTTTCACCTCCGCTGTACACACCCATCTATTATATCAATAGTAAAATCCTTTTTTCAGCAGGGAAAAATATGTTTTTTATTAAAAATTGAAGGATTCCCCCCATAAATGAAATAAAAAACTCCTGCCTCCTATCATTGAAACAGGAGTCTATTTTTCTTTTTTTCTCATCTTAGCAGATACACGGACTGGCACTGAATGTTTTTTGCGGCATATTCTTATAGTGGTGATAAACATGAAAATACTAAGAACACTTCTAGGTGCAATAAAGCACGAGGCAAAAAAATTGTTCGAAAACAGAATGGCCAGGCATAAAGATAGGCTCCCAAACAGATTCCAACACAAGAATTAGCTTCCGGCATAAGCAGGAAGCTTTAATTTTGACCTAATAAAATGCAAATGACAGCACACACTAATAAAAAAACTACATTAATAGGGGCAGAATACCACCATTTCCAGGAGAAATAATTTGTATAATTCCGCTTGACTGTAGCCTTTTCAAAAAGATGTGAAAAAATGAACCGTGCTGATTTAAAAGAGCACTAGCTTTCTGGGATGAAATTTAAAAAGATAATCCCGAATGTTGCTCCAAGAGTCAGTTGATGATAAGGGCTCCCAGCTGCCCTCCCCCGCGTTTAGCTCATAAATCCGAAAATATAAACTTAGCATTTCATCCGTATTTAAATTAGCTAAAGCAATGACAACCCATCTGAAGAAAATTTCTTTCTAATAAGTTCCTATATCAGATTAACGGCCAAAGAATCATAAGGAAACCACTAAAATACAATGAACCGACTTTTATTGTTTCAATACTTCTTTTGTAAAAAACTTTTCTCCTCTAATAAAATCAACAACTTATAAAATAAAACGAGAGCAAGCAGCAGAAATGGGTCAACAATCACCGAATACCATATCTTCCATTTACCATAGTTAAAGTAACCCCATGGTTCAGGAAGCAGAGCCGCCATTTCATAAAGGATAATTCCCGCAACAAAGAAAAGCAGATAAACCATTTTTTTAAGAATGCCTTTTGAAAAAGGGTATCCATTCAAAAAAATAATGTTCACCGGCGGAATTAAAAATAACCTCGGCAGCAAGCCTTCCCATTCAATAGCTGGAGTAAAGTACCAATAAAAATGATGTTTAAATTCAACAATTAAATCAAATATCATCTGAAAAGCTATCGTAAATGTCCAGATTTGCAAAACTTGACTGGGAGTAATTTTTTTATTCATTTTGAAGGCAACTATATTAAAGGCGATTATGGAAGCTATAAGTAAAACCATATTATATCTCTTTCTCGAAAGTTTATATTATTATCCCCTATTTCGGACGTCTGCTATACAAAAGCAGAGAATACAAATGACCTGATATTGCCCGTCTATAAATACACCGCCCTAATATCGATAAGAAGTACAAGTCCATAGGAACGGAGTCTGCTCCGCCGCCCATGCCGGAAAGGATAAATTTAAAAGAGAGCAAAAGCCCAATCTTATTGGCCAATTGCTCTCTTTATTTTTGCTATGCCCCTAATTGCACCATCATTTTCAGCTGCTTTCGAGCCCTGAAGATTCTGGTTTTTACAGTTGAAGGATTCAAATTAAGCATAGCGGCTATTTCTCTTTCCTTTAATCCCCGGTCTATTTTCAGCAAAAGAATATCTCTATAGCTGCCTGTCAGCTTCTTTACCGCCCCCGTGATTTCCTCAGCAGCAAAGCCGGATTCAACTTCCTGCTCGACATTCTGTTTTGCAGCTATACCGAGGCATTCCAGCATGTCCTGCTCCATCGGCACAGCAGTCTTCCGCCTTTCTTTCCGAATAACGTCCAGAGCGGTCCTTCGGGCAATGACTGAGAGCCATGCCCCCGCTTTTTCTTCATCGATAATCGTTTCCGCTTTCTTCATGGCTTTAATAAAAGTTTCTTGAACGATATCCTCCGCAAGATATGCGTCTCTTGTCATCGAGAAACAAATATGATAAAGGCGTTTATAATGACACGTATACAGCTCGGTAATATCCATACTTCATCCTCTTCCCTTACTCCTCTATATTCAGTGAAATGCTCACTTTGAACAAGTCACCATCTGTATCTATCTCAAGATTTCCATCATGAAGATCAATAATCGATTTGGCAATGGCAAGGCCAAGGCCTGAACCATCTGTATGCCTTGATTTATCTCCTCGTTTAAAACGCTCGAACAGTTCTTCACTTTGATCGTCCAATTCATATTTAGAAACATTCTTAAACGTTATGACTGCCTGACTCTTCACTTTCACTATCGCAATATAGACCCGTGAGTGTTCCAATGAGTATTTCAGTATATTGCCAATTAAATTATCAAAGACTCGCCAGAGCTTTTGGCCATCAACAAATGCGATTGCCGGATGATCAGGTTGGGTTACTCTGAAATGCAGATTGGATTCATTAATAGCGTTATTATGCTCCGCGAGAGCCTGCTGCAGCAGCTGGACAAGGTCCACTCTTTCCTTCCGCAGCTCAATATTGCCGCTCACCATTTTCGAGACTTCGAATAAATCATCAATCAAAACCTTAAGCCGTTTAGACTTACGGTCAATAATCTCAAGGTAGGCAGAGCGATCGTCCTCAGAAACTTCACCTGACTTCAGCAGTTCCGTGTACGTAATAATTGAAGTTAGTGGTGTTCTTAAATCGTGACTGACATTTGTAATCAGCTCCGTTTTCAGCCTTTCGCTTTTTGCCTGCTCGCTAAGGGAAGTTTTTACGCCCTGCTTCAATACATTCATATTTCCTGCTAGTGAAGCCAGAACACCCTTTCCTTTAACCGGTAAGTCCGGTCCCATGTGGCCCGCTGCCAATTCATTTGCGGTCACGGCAATTCGGTTGAAATAGCCTACACGCCTGATAAGTGCCATAACTAGCGGAATACCTGCAAACGCTAAGACCATTACATAAAACAGGGCAAATAGCGGGTGGAAGAACATGACAATTGAACCCATTCCCATTCCAAAGATGATTAATAAAACAACAAACAGCTGAGTTCCTATACTCCGGTTTAAAAAGGCTTCCTGAAGGCTGGTTTTCAAACCGCCAGCCGCTCTATAAACCAGACTCTTTTTCAAAACTGCCTTGGCGTTTTTCAAGTCCTTAAATTCACCAGCGATATATTTGAGCTGAACAATTGTCAGACCGCAAAGAACCGATGCTCCAAGAAGCACAATAATCAATTCAATAACTCGCGGAAGGATATTGTAGGAGTCTATTAGAAAATCATTTATCAGAAATAAGGCCAAACTGCTGCCTATTACTGCCAACCCCAAAAAGGTTATTCTTAAATCTATAGGCAGCTTATTATATAAAGGCTCCCACCTTTTGATTTCAGCAGACAGGGCCTTTGACTTTCTGCCAGCAATCAATGCAGCGATAATAGCCAAAACCGCTGAGCCGCCATAAATTAATAATATAATCTGCTTTTGTTTGAAATGATTATTTTGATCAATGAACATATTTGAATCAGGAAGGTTTTTAGCCAGGCCTATTTGTCCTTTAAAGTAGCCTGATTGCGATTCTACCAGGGACTGTTCAAACTCCCCATACCCCCCCATAATAAAATGAAGGAAATAATTTTTGTCCATGGTGTAATCGGTACGATAAACCATCTCTTTTTTCATTACTTCATCCGGAGACTCATTTTTGGACAAAGTTAAATTGGTGAATACTTCACCAGTGGAAGTATCCTCAAAATAATAAGTAAACGAATCCTCATAAAAATCATACTGATCCCGCAATTGTTCCTTTTCCTTAAAAAACTCTTCTATTTTTTCTTCTTTTTCTTTTATCAATTTGGGGCGTACGTGTTCATCACTCTCAAAGTTCTTCGTAATATCCTCGATTCTTTTGTTCATCTGATCGGTTAAAGCCTTGGCAAATTCATTATTTTCAGTGTCCTTTGCCTCTTGGATTCTATATTCATATTGGCTTCTAATATTATCTATTTGTTCAGGCAGAGTTCCATAACGATAGCGATGTTCATGGATGTCCTCTTCTGACACCTCTATTGCCTCCTTAGCTTTTTCGAGGGTAACGTTATTCAGTTCGAACATTTCCAGGTATCCGGCATACTGATCCAAATCACTTCTAAACTGACTTGTGTGAAAATAGTCCGGGTTCGCATATTCTCTTCCGTTTATTAGAACAGACAAAACGCCGCTCGCTCCAAAAGCAAATAAAACCGTTATCATTGCAATGATGAATTTATTTTTCCATCTTGTATCCAATTCCCCATACCACCTTTAAATATCTCGGATTCTTCGGGTCAATTTCAATCTTTTCACGGATTTTCCGAATATGGACTGCCACCGTATTTTCTGCGTTATAGCACGGCTCGTTCCATACCCGTTCATATATTTCATTAATGGAAAAAACGCGTCCGGCATTCGTCATTAAAAGTTCCACAATTTTATACTCGATCGGAGTCATTTTCACTGGCTCTCCATTAACACTCACTTCTTTTGCTTCCTTATCCAGCATGAGACCGTTCAGATCAATCACCTTTTTGACTCCTTCAAATGTTCCGAATGTCACATATCTTCTCAGCTGTGATTTCACCCGGGCAACCAATTCCATGGGATTGAAAGGCTTGGTCACATAATCATCAGCTCCAACCTGCAGCCCTAGAATTTTATCTGTGTCCTCTGTTTTGGCACTCAGAATAATAATCGGGATGTTTTTCTTTTCACGAATTTTATATGTAGCTGAAATACCATCGAGCTTAGGCATCATGACATCCAAAATGATCAGATGCACCTGGTTCTCATTCAATATCTCCAGAGCTTCGATTCCATCTTTTGCTTTCAATACAGTAATGCCTTCATTTTTAAGATAAATTTCAATGGCATCTCTTATCTCTTTTTCATCATCTACGACGAGTACATAATAGTTATTCATAATCCCCCTGCTTTCAAGGTGCTCTTTTCATATTTTTATACTAAACGCAAAATCTTAACATTAATGTAATAGAAATCTTAAGAATTTCTTAAGATTGAATCTGCATTTCTTAAGTTTACATCCCTTCTATTTTATAATGGGTGGAAATGGAAATATAGACTTGTAATTGTAAGTCATAAAAAAGCACCATCCGCCAGCTGTCTAGCTGGTGAATGGTGCAAAAAGTAATTTAGAAATGTCATTTCTCCACGTAAGAAGACTGCTCTCAATACGAACGGACGGGCGAAACAAGCTGAATATAAGATTCGTCACTGACAGGCTTGATTATAACCGGCTTCATTGAGCCGCTGAAGCTTAAAAGAACATGCTCTTCCTGAATAGCTTTTAGGGCATCCATTAAAAAGCTTCCATCAAGTGATATGGACAGCTCCCGCTCGCCTGTGATTTCTAATAGAGGCTGTATCTCTTCAATTTTTCCAATGGCAGAGGAAACTGAAGATATTTTCAATTTTCCTTCTTTTATCTCCAGAAGGACATTGTTATTCTTCCATTCGAGGGCAAACAGGCAGGCACGGTCAATTCCCTTTAATAGTTTCTTTGCGTCCAGTTTTATAACTGTTTTCGCTTCATTTGGGATGAGTCCAGTTACATCAGGATACTTGCCTTCAATAAGCCGTGAACAGAGCATGATTGATTTTGTTTTGAAAACTAAATAGCTCTCGGATGAGAAGATCTGTATTTTGCGTTCTTCCTGATGAGCCAATAGCTTTAAAAGTTCCTTTAGGCTCGAGCCTGGAACAATGAAAGACCCTTTGGAAGCAGAAGCGATCCTTGTGTCCAGAAAAGCTAAACGATGTGAGTCAGTTGCCGCACACGAAAAGTGATTTTCTTTAACAATCATATGCACTCCTGTGAGCACCGGCCTTGTATCATTCTTCGAAACTGCAAACACGGTCTGCTTTATTATTGCTGATAATTTTACAGAAGAAATTTGGATCCCATGAGAATTATCAAATTCAGGAAGTTTCGGATACTGTTCGGCTGGAAAACCATTTATGTATGTAATAATTTCATCTGATATGATTGTCACGTTATGCTTTTCATTCACTTTGATATGTATGTCACCCGGCAGCTTTTTAATTAGCTCTGTCAGGTATCTGGATGTTACTACAACACTGCCTGTCTTTACTATTTCCAGCACATCCCCTTCATCAGCAGCAGGAATGAGTTTTTCAATCACAATATCTGAGTTGCTTCCAGTGAGTCTTAAATGGTCCTCACATGCAGTCAGCTTTATCCCGGTTAAAATAGGAAAAGGTGTCTTGGCAGAAATTGCACTGCTTACTTCTCCAATGGCTTTATTAAAATATTCATTCCTAATTTTAAATTCCATTCATACCCCACCTAATATTATCGATAAGGTATTCTTTCGACAAAATTCCTGAATATTCCTTTTACCTTATCAGCTTAACTTTGTTTGAAACAGCTCCAAGGGATAAAGCTTATCCCCTTTTACGGCATTCAGGATTTGCCTTATGACTTTGGCATCGCGAAGTTCCTCGTCTTTAAAGCGATTAAGGTTTGACAGGTTCAACCACATGCTATCGGCAATTTCCTCTTCCTGAAGGTTTAAAAAGCCCCCTCTTATTTGAGCAATAAAATGGAATAAGATGACCTGATGGTCCGTACTGCTGATAAAGTTATAGATACCAGTTGTATGGGTCAGGTTTACGTCCAAGCCCGTTTCTTCTTTAACTTCTCTGCAGGCAGCTGCAAGGATATCTTCCCCTTTTTCAACACGGCCGGACGGGAAATTCCATTTATTCCTTACAGTGGCTTTATTCTCTTTAATCATCAGCACTTTGCCTTCCTGTATAATTGATGTGCTGACAACAAGCACGATTTCGTTCTGTGTCATTCGGCATCTCTTCTTTCCTTTAATTCACCCAATGCTGCGGTCTCTGTAAACCATTTGGCAGCTTCGTATACATGTCCCCTTTTGCTGAATTAACCTGAGCCTGTGTAAGAAAAATACTTCCCATTAGATTGGCTCCGCATAAATTTGCGTCCCTAAAGTCTGCACCAATAAGATCCGTATATCTCAAGTCAGCTTTGCGCAGGTCAGCTGCAATAAACAAGGAACCTCTTAAATTCGCTCCGCATAACACCTCACCGATTAATCTGGCTCCGATAAAATCTCTCCGGCCGCTATATTTTTTCGCGGATTTTTGATTCAATCCTGAGTTCTTCCTGACAAGCTCACTGGCTTTTAGAAGCTGCTTATTAACTTCACCCCTATGTGCCTGGACATCAATACCCATAATCACATCCGGCTCCATATTAGTTAAATCCTCTGTTTTGTCCAAAATTTCTCTGACTTCATCATGAATAGGCATAGCGGCTTCCAAATATAGAATTTCTGTTAAGTAGAAAAGCATTTCATGAAGCTGATGCATAATGGGAAACACATCGAACATCTCTTTCTCCAGTCCGGGATGGCTGCGCCAGTCTCTATTCATAAAAGTGTTTTGAGATACTTTTTGGCCTGCTCCGAAGCATTCAAATGAGGTGCATCCCCTGAAGCCTTTTCCCCTGAGGTCTGCATGTATTTGACAGCGAAAATCAGCTTGCAGATTAGGGCATGGTTTACCTGCTTCCTTATCAAGAGCAAAGTCAGCTGATTTTGCATATGGGAGGGCCACACAGCAAAGCCCAAAACAATTTTCACAATCGGATATTAAATTACTAATTTGTTTAGGCAAAACACGGCACTTCCTTTCGTTCAAATTACAGGATGCATTTCAGCAATATTTTTTATTTGTTACTGTTCTTGACTTTCCTGCAGGTAATGTTTATTCTTTCTGCAAATGGAAATTATTCTTAATATCTCATTATTAAGGGAGTGACTTTATGTCCAGGAATAAATATAAAGAAAAGGCAATGAGTGCCGTAAGCAAGCTAAAAGCAAACCTTAAAGGGAAGCTTTATGAAATGGCAGAGGTTCCTTCAGTTTCTGTTAAGCAGCTGTCAGAATTCATCCAGCAGCACCCCGATACACAAATAACAAAGAAAGAACTCCTTGGAAACACCTACACTTTCTACCGTCTAAATGCGAATGATGACTTTCTGTATATGGAAACAATTAATGAACGGATACTTCAATTGGATGGATCCTCACACGGAAAAAGATTTGTCTCTTATCGATCTTATCGGGATTCCCATAACTTGGATACTCCAATAAGGATAACGTAACGGCCTTCAGTCAAGTGAGCTTCACATCAAGGGGAGCTCACCTATTTTTGATTGCTGCTGATTGGCTTATAAGATATTTTGACAGTTTAATAGTTTCTTTAATTCGATCACGCTTTCTTGTATAATGTCTATTTTCCTCACCTCTGCGAATATTAATGGCATCCACTATGATTGGGTGCCATTTTTCCGGCAAATGCTCTAAGGAGTACTCACCGGCCCCTTGCTTAGAGATAATATCCTTCTCTCTCAATGTGTAAAACTGGCGCAATAAGCCGAGCACCATCCATTCAACTTCTTTATCAATCTCAGAGTCTGCTATTTGTGTCAGTTCATCAATTGATTCCTCGAATGACTGGATTCGACTTGCCCAATATGTATTCATGTTCTCGTAAGTGTATGAAACCAATTCATTGTCATTTATCTCTATAACCGGAACAGCCCCATAAATGACAATACCATTCTTTTGTAAAAGCCACCAGGTGACTGGATTCAGAAAATGCCCATAATTCATTGTCCCGTTATTATAGAAGAAACATTCACAAAGCGTTCCCAGGTCATTTTGAGTTAAATATACCCCATCCATCTCAGGAAACTGATATTTTTCTGCTAGTATCCCATGGATCTCCTCAGCTTTTTTGAATTCTGATACAGTTAAACCGCTTTTTGTAACCGCAATAAAATCAATATCACTTGATCCTTCCACAAAAGCATCCAGTGCAAGCGATCCGTGCAAATAGAGGCCTTCAAGCTGATTGGGCATATATTCATTTACTAAATCTATGTATTCATTTAATAATTCATCAACCACTATTGGAAGTCCTCTCATTTACACTTCTCCCCTAACTTCTAATAGAAAAAGCCTTTCACACTTCATTTTCAAACCCGGCAATCATCTTCTCTACATCGGTTTGCCCCATATTATGTAATCAGTATAGATATTATTAAGTTTACTAAAAAAATGAATTTTTTCAAAAAAAGTAACGTATTAAATAAAAGGTTAGAATTTTGCATGATGCTAATATCCAACTTGTCATGAAAGCGAGGAAGACGAATGACTGTGTTAGAAGTAAGAAATCTGCAAAAATCCTTTGGCCAAATAAAGGCTGTCCGGGATATAAGTTTCTCGGTTAATGCCGGGGAAGTCTTCACTATTATCGGTCCAAACGGAGCTGGCAAAACGACTACACTGGAAATGATTGAGGGCCTTGTTTCACCCGATAACGGTGAAATCCATTTTGGCGACCTCGATTGGAATAAGCATGCCGTTTCAATTAAAAAGAAAATTGGCGTCCAGCCACAGTCAAGTGCCATGTTTGATTTATTAACACCAGAAGAAAACCTGAACCTTTTTGCTTCCTTTTATGACCATGCCCGGTCAGCCAAAGAAATCCTGGAAATTGTCAATCTTACTGAGCACCGCAAAAATCATGTAAAAAAATTATCAGGCGGCCAGAGACAAAGACTGGCAATTGGACTGGCGCTGATTAGTGACCCTGAAATCATTTTTCTGGATGAACCGACTACCGGACTAGATCCCCAGGCCAGAAGAAATATTTGGGATATCATTCTTCATCTTAAAGAACTAGGCAAAACAACCATTCTTACCACTCATTACATGGAAGAAGCAGAGAAATTAAGTGATCGTGTATGCATCGTGGATCAGGGAAATGTGATCACACTTGACTCCCCTTCCGCACTCATAGAGAAACTTACAGATGAACGGGAAATAAGATTGAGTTTCCTTGATGGCGAAGGTGCTGCAGTGGATGCTGATATATTCTCGAAGGTCCTGGAATCCGTATCCAAAACGGAACGGGAAGGGGCAACTCTAAAAATATGGGCAGCAAAACCTGAAGAAACCCTTTTGGACTTATTTAAATTTACAAAAGAAAAATCATTCGGAGTGGAACAGGTCTCCATACGGGAAATGAGCCTGGAGGATGTGTTTATTGCGTTTACCGGCAAAGAATGGAGGGATTAAGATTAATAGATACCATCAATTTAAAATGATGTTTTTAGCACAGCTGAAATTAACTCTTCGCGAAAAACAAGCATGGTTTTGGGGCATCTTTTTCCCGGTTATCCTAATGGTTATCTTCATGGTCATCTTCAGCGGAAATTCAGATGAAGAGTTTAAAACCGAAGTGGCAGTTGTGGATCCAAGCCCGAATCCTGCTTCAGAGATGATGCTTTCTCAAATCAGCGGTCTTCCCGTTTTTGAAGTCAAGTCTGGAAAACCTGTTGCGAGGGATAGAGCAGAGGAATGGGTAAAAGATCAGGAAGTGGATGCCGCCATCATCCTGCCGGGGTCGGCAGAGGCCTCCTCTGTTACCCTATTAATAAACAAAGAAAATGAACAGGGTGCCGCAGCCCAGGCAGTTTCCGGCATTCTGGATAAGTTTATCCAGCAGGCCAATTTAATGGCAGCAGGTGCTTCCCCGAAATATGATCTGCAATATGAATCGATAACCTCTGGCACTAATGAACTGGATTATACAGATTTCCTTTTAACTGGGATGATTGCTTTATCCATTGCCCAGGGCGGCATGTTTGGCATGGTGGATCTGGTCGACATGCGCAGAAAGGGATTAATCAAAAGGCTGCGAATGACACCGGCAAATATGGGCATTTTCGGATTAAGTGATATGGTTATGAGGCTGTTGTTCAGTATTGTGCAGATCATCCTGCTATCATTAATAGGTGTCCTCGTGTTTGGAGCCAATCTTTATATTAATCCTTTTACCTTGATTATCGTATTCCTGATCGGTGCTTTATCCTTTAATGCACTTGGCTACTTCTTCTCATCTTTCAGCAAAACGACAGAAGCTTATATGGGAGTAGCCAATATCTGCAGTTTTCTCATGATGTTTTTAAGCGGAGTGTTCTTCCCTATTGAAACGATGCCTGAATGGATCCAGCCAATATCCAGCATCCTGCCGCTAACCTATTTTGCTGAAGGCTTAAGGGAAAGCATGGTGTATGAAACCGGCATTGCTACAGCAGGACTTTGGGCAGGAATTGGCGTGATGACGTTATGGGGAGCCGTTACTTTTCTTTTGGGATCCTTGCTTTATAAGAGAAAAGCGATTGCTGCTGACAGATAATGAAAAAGTGCCAGCTGCCAAAATCGGCCAGCTGGCCTTCTTCAGTATTTTTTTTGGAAGTATAAAAAATTCATTAATATTGAAAAAGGATGAAATCATCTTGATTTCATCCCAGAAAGGCTTTCTTATAAATTTTCAAGAAACACTCTGATTACATCTGCTCCCCCAATAAAGGTTCCCAGCGAGCTGCCCAGATTGGAAAGGACAACAATCAATAAAATCCGGCTCACTTTGTTTCTCCAGAATCCTTTAACACTAAATACATCTTCAGATAAGGTTTCAAAATCCCTTACATTCGGACGGCGTATATAGGCCTGAGTCAGTCCGGCAAACCAGCCTGCTGCAAGAAGGGGGTTCAATGATGTAATTGGCGCTGCAACAAAGGCAGTTAAAATGGTCAGAGGATGTCCCATTGCAATGGCAGCCCCCAGTGCTGACAAGGAGCCATTCCAAATAATCCAGCTGATAGTCTGTGCAAGACCCGCAGAAGGATTTGCGAAAAATGTATAGGCAATAATGGCCAAAATGAACACCGGAATACTCCAGCCAATTATCTTTGGAACATTTGATTTTGGAGGGCGCTCAGTCAATTTGGCCATGTCCTGTTCTTTTTTGATTTCCTCTTTGATCCCCGGTACATGGGCTGCCCCCAGCACCGCTACTATTTTTTCTCCTGGTGCATCTTTAATTTTTTGTGCAAGGTATTGATCCCGCTCGTCAATGAGCGGTTTCTTTAATCGCGGAAAACTATCTGTAAATTCATTTAGAATCGCATTTATCGTATCCTGATTTTTCATCTTCTCAAGTTCTTCTTCAGTTATGGTATCCTTGCTGAAAATACTTGCTATTACTTGACTAAGAAGCAGGGATTTCCCTTTTAATCCGAGGTTGCCCCAAATCCTTGCAAAGGTAATCTGGATATTCCGGTCAGCCAGAACAAGCTTTGCCCCGGCAGCCTTGGCTGATTCAATTCCCTGAATCATTTCCTGGCCGGCTTTAATGCCGAATTGGTCAGCCATGCGGTTTTGAAAGGATGAAATCGCCAGATTCATTAAAAGCAGTGAAGCCTTCTTCTCCTTAATTACCTGGATGATATCCATTTCCTTCCACTTGCTGCCTTCTGTAATCGATTGATATCTCTGTTCATCCAATTCCACACAAACAGAGTCAGGCTGTTCAGCCTCTATGACTTCCTTCACTTGTTCTGCACTGTGCTTTGAAACATGTGCTGTTCCTATCAATATGTATTCCTTGCCGTCTAAATGAATCCTCGTTATGTTTTCCTCTGACATAAATACCTTCCTTAGATACAAATTCTAATATGTATGCTTATAGCTCAATGTATTGTTCATTATACCATGAACTGTTTTAAGTATGCCCAGGATAATGAACTCAGAGGTGAATTTAGCCCTAAATAACAAAATAATCTATTAACCCCTAAACAGAACAAGTGTTTTGATATAATATAAGAATGCATGAAAAAAATGCAAATATATTATAAAGGTGGAAATTATATTGAATGGTACCGCCCATGCAGCGATTGGAGCAGCAGCAGGATATGTGGTTGCGAACACTGTTCATGCCAGCCCATCCACAACGCTATTATTAGTAGGACTCGGCAGCGTTTCTGGATTAATCCCGGACCTCGACATTGATGGAAAACTTCGTGACCGGCTTACACTTTCACATGAAGTCGTTCGGACAGTTGCCCAAATCATAGGAATTTTAATGATCATCTATAGCTTCTATGAAGGCTCGCCGAAAGAGAAATGGCTGGGCATCGCTATAGGGATCAGCATGACCGCCATTTCTGCGAAAATCAAACAAAAGCATATGCTGACCATTACGGGAATTGGCGTCCTGGCGGGAGGAATCTCTTTGCAGGAACTGTGGCTGATATTATTTGGGATTTATATATTGATAGCTTCCTTCGTTTCCCACCGCAGTTATACTCATTCTATCCTGGGTGTTATTTTTTTTGGATTCATCTCAGCCAAATTTGATGGATCACTTGGCATAGAGGGTGTATTCTATACATGCCTTGCCGGTTATATAAGTCATTTGATAGCCGATTTAAAATTGCTTCCATTTAATAAAAGGGGCATAAAGCTCTTTCTCCCGATTTCGTCGAAAGAGATCTAAGACAGACAACCGCTCAGAATTTGAGCGGTTAGTTTTTGACTGGAATGTATACTTCTACATCCTCATCCTCATTTTCAGCCGGATAATAAACTTCCAAAATATAATGATCAGCGGAACCCTGCGTATTGCCCTGCTCTTTAATCCAATTGTTAAGACGTGCATACAGGCCGCCCATGTCAGCTCCCTTTCCTCTGATTGATGCATAAGTATGCTGCACCTCTATATATTCCATCCCATCTGGCAGTGTTTCAGGTTTCTTATGAACTAAATAACCGACAAAAAATATTCCCTCTAAGTGGTCTTCCCCCCTCTTAGGTTCATAAATGGACACTTCCAGTCCGCTGCTATGCTGTACAAGATGGCCCTGCTTCAAGAAGCTCTGAGCTGCTTCAGGCACCAAATGGGCATAATCCTTAAAAAGACCCTTGTTCCTTATGACTACTGCTTTAAACTCCTGCAAAACGACTTTACACATTAGAAATCCCTCCAAACTTTGAATACTAAGAATTTCTCTAACTATTGGAAAATCCCTCCTTTAATCTGATAGATTAAAAAGGCTTTTTTCTCATAGGTTGCTGTTATTGCCCATGAATTCAGCCCGTTGATTTCAGCACGGGGCACTTGCTTTCCGCGGGGGTGGGTGCGGTGAGCCTCCTCGTCGCATTGTACCTGCTGGGTCTCACCTGTCCCGCTTCTCCCGCAGGACATTGAATTAACTTCCTCGACTTTAACACCGCACGAAGGAAATGCGTCAGCATTTTCGAGGATCAAGTGCCCTCCGCTCCAATCAACTCAGCAATTCAAACTAAGCAATTAAAAAGCACCAATATACGAAAACAGCCATTAAAAAGACGCGTCTCAAGAGTCGCGTCTTCCTTACTAAACTTTAAATGTTAAACCTCTGTCTGCCATTGCCTTGCGAAGTTTTGCCATGGCATTTGGCCCCATTCCATGGAGATCCAGCAATTCTGCTTCAGTGGCACCGGCTAACTGTTCAATTGTAAAGTAGCCTGCCCCTTCGAGTGCACGCAATGCTGGCTTTGCCAGCTTTTCAGGGAATCTGCTCCCCTTTAGATTATTTTCTGGCATGGGGTTCCTCCTTTTAGATCATTAATATTTCGCGTATATCTTCTTCCGTCAGGCTTCCGGCTGCACTTCCATTCGAATCGATGATTTCTTCAATTAAGTTTTTCTTTTTATCCTGAAGTTCATTCATCTTCTCTTCGATGGTGCCTCTCGACAATAATTTTATTACCTGGACAGTATTTTTCTGTCCTATGCGGTGCGCCCGGTCGGCTGCCTGTTCTTCAACGGCGGGATTCCACCACAAATCATATAAGATGACTGTATCTGCACCAGTCAAATTTAGACCCGTACCGCCTGCCTTCAATGAAATCAGGAAAAAATCGCGCTCTCCCTCATTAAATCGGCGGCAGATTTCCACCCTTTCCGCGGAAGGTGTCTGTCCATCCAGGTAGAAAAACGGCAGACCCAGAAGGGCAAGTTCTCTGCCAATAAGGTCAAGCATTTTAGTGAACTGCGAAAAAATAAGCACTCTTCTTCCAGACAATCTCGATTCTTCGATAATCCTCTTAAGCTGTTCAAACTTCGCTGAACTCCCTTTATATCCATCCACAAATAAAGCAGGGTGGCAGCAAATCTGGCGGAGCCGTGTTAAACCAGCAAGGATTCTTATGCGGTTTTTTCTGAGTGTATCTTTATTTAAATGCTTTAAGGTATCCTCTCTCAGTTTTGCCAGATAAGCCGCATAGAGCTTCTTCTGATCGGGAAGCAACTCAGCAGAATCAATAAGCTCCATCTTTTCAGGCAACTCTGAAAGAACATCTTCTTTCAGCCTCCTGAGCATGAAGGGACGAACCCTTCTGGCAATCGTCTTCCTTGTTAAATTTCCGTAATCCTTTAAGCCGCCAAACAATTCAGGGAAGACGACATGAAAAATAGACCACAGTTCTTCCGCAGAATTTTCAACGGGTGTACCTGTTAAAGCAAAGCGATATTTGGCTTTAATTTTCTTTACTGCTCTCGCTGTTTGAGTTACCGGATTTTTAAATGCCTGCGCTTCGTCGAAAAACACCGTATAAAAATCCTGCATTTCATACCATTTAATATCTTTAAGCACCAAGGGGTAGGAAGTAATCACCACATCAATGCCAGATAAATCCGTTTGGAGCTCAGCCCGTTCATTTTGAGTTCCATCGATGACAATTGCCTGGATATCCGGTGTAAACTTCGTCAGTTCGCTTAACCAGTTATACGTCAAGGATGAAGGGCACACTATGAGTGCAGGACCGGTATATTCCCGAATTTCCTTAAGGTTAGACTGAATAAAAGCAATGCTTTGCAGTGTCTTCCCCAGTCCCATATCATCAGCCAAAATGCCGCCAAATCCATAATGCGCCATTATCTTTAGCCATTTAAAGCCGCTTTTCTGGTATTCCCTCAAAATAGGATTCAGAATTTCCGGCACAGGAGTCTGGAGGCATGATGGATTCTCAAGCTCTTCTAAAAACTCCCTAAAGGATTCCTCATGATGGAACATCTCCTGATCTCCAGCTGTGTCCAGCATTCTAAGACCGGATACAACCGGCATGTTCAAACCGCTCTCCAGATCTTCTGCCTGTTCAGGCACAGCTTTCAGAAAACGCTGGATTTCCTCAAATTCTTTTGTTTCCAAAGAAAGGAGCGCGCCATTTTTCAGGCGATAAAATTTCCGTTTCTCCTCAAGTGCATATAATACATCCCGTATCTCCTGATCAGCTATGCCGGTCAATTCAAACTTGAATTCCAGCCAATTCGTCCGCTCTTTTTTCATTTTTATCCGTATCTGCGGCTTGGCATTTTCCCTGAAAATACGGTTTCTGACAGACGTAGTGGCATATATTTGGACCATCTTTTGCAGTTTAGGGACAACATGATAAAGGAATTCATATTCCAGCTCTTCATTTTGCAGAAAATAGCCGCCATCCGTCTTTGCAAAGGAGCTTTCCTCCATAAGCTGAAGGATCTCATCCTCTAATTCCACATCTCTAATAATCCGTGTGCCGCCCTTCGGCTCTCTTCTTTCCAGCGGATTGATCACGATATTTTCATAATGAAATTCAATTCCTGCCAGAAGCCGGTTCCGCAGACGATCTAAGTATAGCTTGGCAATCAAAGGTGTTTTCATAAATTTTTGTGACATGTCTTCTGAAATATGGACATCCCCCAGCTTTCTCAGTCCAGGGACCACTTTTTCCAGAAACAGTTCCATTTGTTCAGCAGCAATCGGAATCTGGCTTCTCCCCGCTGACTCCAGCATTTGTGTTAAATCATATAAACGCTGGCAATCTTCTTTATTGAGCGTGACTAATTTGCCGCCTGATAGAACAGCATAATATGAATCCAGGATCAGCATCCGATCCAGGCCAAAAACATTTAAATAACATTTCTCTTCCTTTTCGCTAAGTTCAAACCTTAAAGGCAGCCGTTCCTTTGAAAAAGCCATCCGTTCAAATGTTTTCCCCATTATCTCAAGCCTTACTTTCTCAGCAAGCGTCAAAACAGGCTTCAGCCTTTCCCAAGATGACGGAGGGATTAAGAGCATATGCTTGGTCGCAGTATAATCGAAATCATCCATTAAAGCATTTATATAAATGGATTCATCGTGTATTAGCTGTATCAGCTGCTGAAGAACTGCATCAGCTTCTGGCGGGAAACAATGCAAAGCGGGGTCGTAGGTAAAAGTTAATGATAATAGGCTTGGTTCTCCCTCTTTAACGGCGTGAAGAAATTGACGGATATCAAGGACAGCGATTGGGCCGATGGTACATTTTATGGCTAACAAATAATGCCCCTTCCCCAAATGAACAGGCACACATGTGAATTCTGGACGGAGCACCTGCCTGTTTTCAAAATGAAGCTGGTGTCCACTTGACCTTCTTGGCTGCTCACTGAAAAGTGTCATGAGACCATCCGTTAAGGCGTGTTCGGCAGAAACCACAAGGGTGCCTGCTGCATCCTTTATCCTGGGCGATCTGTGCTGCTGCATATCATAAATTGCCAGCAGAACAGCCGCTGCATGCTGGCATTCTTTATCAAACGAAGCTAGCTTTGGACAGCTGCACAATGTCTTAAAACTGTTTCCGGATGTTTTCTCGACCGAAACGAAAAATTCCTCACCAGCAGATACTGCTGCTTCACAAATCTCATCATTGTATTTCTTTATCGTTACCTTCTTATTACGGAAAAAAGCGTCCCCTCTTTTGAAGGAGACAGTGCCGCACATTTCTTTTATCAATTTGTGAGTCAATTTAATATCCACAAACGTTCTCCTTCCGGGAATATGTATACTTAAATTGTATCACAGTCATCTGCCATAAATCATTTCATCTAACACAAAAAGGGAGAGCACATCTCCCTTTTAGATCATCATTTACAGTTATTTAAGTTCCCCTTCAAACCTCGTAATCAGCTTATAGAATTTGACCATCAATAAAAGCAGCATGGGATCAAGTAAAGCTGCATGCCACAATCTCCACCAGCCATAATTAAAATATCCCCATGGCTCAGGCAATAAAGCGATGACTTCATACAGCAAAATGGCAACTACCCAAATAACAATATAAGAAAATCGTTTAATGAGATCCCCTCTGAAAGGATACCAATTCAGATACATCATGTTAACTGGGGGTACCAGAACAATATGTGCCAGCAGTCCTGCCCAGTTTGGCTCCTTGTCAAAGTACCAGTATCCCCCAAATTTAAACTCAATCATGACATCAAATATTAGCTGAGCTGAAATTGTGAATGTCCATATATGTAAAATTTGATTTTTTGTCAGACGTTTTTTTGTTGTAAATGCAATGAAATTAAAAAGAATGGCAGCTATTATCAGTCCATACATGAGCAGAATCCTTTTTATTTGTTAATGTCTCTTAGATGGCTTTTATTATTCATGATTTGGTAACATTATTCATATACCATTACATATTAGAAGGAGATCTTATGGATTGTTCATTACTTTCAAAGTATCTTCCAGCCATTGAAAAGCTGCCAAAAGTCGGAACGCTGACAAAGGATCAATTAATGACTGAAGAGTTCTTAATAAGTCAGGATGGGGATTTGGACATATATTATGCCCCGCACAACGAATATATCAATAATGACGCGAAAATTGTAATCGTCGGGATTACTCCTGGATGGGCCCAAATGAGGATTGCCTTTGAATCATTCTTGAAAGGACTGGCTGCTGAAAATGAGCTTAATGCAATCCTGAAGGAGACCAAAAAGGCAGCCAGTTTTTCAGGAGGGATGAGGAGAAATTTAATAAGCATGCTAGACCAATGCGGTTTACAAGAAGCATTGCACCTAGATGGCACTGATACACTTTTCGGGCGAAATAGACCGCTCCTTCACACCACTTCTGTTTTAAAATATCCGGTTTTCTTCCGTGGCAATAATTATACCGGACACCAGCCTGATCTATTAATAACAGCGATGCTTGCCGAGTACGCAACAGAAGTATTCCCAGAAGAGCTGGCTCAAATAAATAGCCCTGCACTCATAATTCCGCTGGGAATAACCGCCGAAAGGATCATCCGTCATCTATACACAGCTAAACAACTTACAGGACATACCATATTATCTGGCTTTCCTCACCTTTCTGGCGCAAATGGACACCGCGCTAAGCAGTTTAAACAGAACAAATATGCTATGACAGATTTAATTAGAAGCTGGGGAGAACAGCTATAATCAAAGAGTATATTTCCTACGCTAAACCATAAAAAAACTGCTTTAACCTATTTTAGAGGTTAAGCAGTCCCTTCCTTAAGGCTGTTTCTCAAGTGCCAATTTAATGCCAAATCCCATTAAAACCACACCAGAAATTCCTTGAATCGCATTATTAACAGAAGGTTTCTTCAGCCAGGCCCTGAAAAAGTCAATCAAATATACATAGAAAAAGAACCAAATAATTGTTATAAGACTGTATATTAAGCCCATCGCAAGAAATTGCGCAAAGTGATTCCCTTCCGCACTTAAAAATTGAGGGAAAAATGTTAAAAAGAACACAGCTACTTTTGGATTGGACACACACGTGAAAAACCCTTGAAGAAAATGCGATTTGTTCTTTTTATACTTACTCTCCATGTCAGCTGATTCTTGTTTACCCGATAGAGACTTTAACGAAACGATGCCCAAATAAATAAGATATATCGCACCAGCATACTTAATAAAAGAAAATATGTAAGCAGACTTTACAATTAATGCCGATAAGCCAAATACAACAGCCATTGTATGGACCATCAGCCCAGCGACAGATCCGAACATCGTTTTAATGCCGCTTTTTTTCCCGCTTGAAATCGTGTTTTGAATTAAAATCCCAGTATCAGGTCCCGGTAAAATAACAAGCAGAAACGACATAAACAGAAATAACAGTAAATTCTCCATATCCCACCTACCTTATAAGATTTTTAAGAATATTATATCAGCTTTCATGAAATTTCCAATAAAAAAAGAGCAGTTTCCATAAAGGAAAATCTGCTCTAAACATCTTATGCTCTTACTTGTTCTACTCTTTCTTCCACTTCTGCCTCGGAAAGACCGTGTTCAGCTACATAACGGTTCTGAGGATGCTTTCGGCATTCATCAGAACAGCTGCGCATATATTTATGCTCACTTTCTTCAGAGCATAGGATCTTTTTATTGCATGCAGGATTTGCACAGTTGACATAGCGTTCACAAGGCTCACCTGTGAAGTAGTCCTTGCCTACGATTATATGCTCCTTTTGGTTAACCGGAACGCCAATGCGATCGTCGAACACATAAAGCTGGCCGTCCCAGAGTTCTCCCTGTACTTCAGGATCTTTTCCATAAGTGACAATTCCTCCGTGAAGCTGGGCTACATCTTCAAATCCTTCTTTTACAAGCCATCCGGAGAACTTTTCACAGCGGATGCCGCCTGTACAATACGTAATGATCTTTTTATCACCAAGCAATTCTTTATTTTCACGCACCCATTCCGGCAGATCGCGGAAATTTTTGATATCCGGTCTGATCGCACCTCTAAAGTGGCCAAGATCATATTCATAATCATTTCGTGCATCTAAAACAATTGTGTCTTCATCCTGAAGTCTTTCGAAGAACTCTTTTGGCTCCAGGTATTTGCCTGTAACCTCGTTGGGGTTCACATCGTCTTCAAGGCGAAGTGTTACAAGCTCGGGACGTGCACGAACCTTCATCTTAGGAAAGGCATGTCCATCTGCTTCATCTATTTTGAAAACCATCTCCGCAAACCGCGGATCCTGCTTCATTGCTTCCATATACCGGTCTGTCTGTTCCACTGGTCCGGAAACAGTCCCGTTTATGCCTTCATTCGCAACAAGAATGCGTCCCTTAAGGCCCAGCTCATTGCAAAAAGCTTTATGCTCCTTTGCGAACTCCTCAGGGTCCTCAATCGGAACATACATGTAGTAAAGTAAAACTCTGTATGGTTTGTGACTCATTTGTATTTCCACCTATCACTTAATATTTGCAAGATATATCTGTTAATAGGTTAAAACAATATATACTTACCTAGATAAGTATAACAGATGCTGTCAAGTTTCAAAATTTTAGAGGTGCGAAATAGTAAGGAAGCTTAATTCAATTCCCATGTGAACCACTTTCCATGCCCCTCTGTTTTGCCGGCCAATTTCTTATATTCTTTGGAATCCAGATAATAATCAAGATGCAGATTCCGGTCCTGGATATTATTATAAATATGAAAGATATCCCTGCTTTGTCCGCTTGCTTTTATTTTATTAAGCAGATTCTCTTTTACCTCTCTAGGCATCTGATTTGCTACATGTGTGTGGAAAACACAGATTAAATGTTCATCAGGTATGCCTTTAATCAGCCTGGGCAAAAGCTCAACACCATCTCCTTCAATCAGGCTGATTGGATTTTCTTTCACAACTTGGGCAGCTTTTTCGAATAAAGTACTTCTCTCCTGATGTTCAGGCCAGATAAGTGATTTCAGCCATAGAAAATCTTCCTCATTATTCAGGTCATTTATATGCAGATCAACTCCAGTTCTTGAAGCTACCGGCGGCATTTTTGGCTGTAAAATCGGGACATGCCCTCCTTTAATTTCAGAGGATAATTGAACATTCGAGGCTGGATTTCCAAAAGTTTCTTCTGTATCATAAGTGTAGCAGTATTTATCCCAAAGAAGCTGCAGGCCCGCGCTTGTTCCTATTTCAATCAAAGCCAGGGGCTTTTCGGTTTGCTGAAAGATCCAGGCAAACACAGGGTATAAGTAAGCACAGCGCCTAACTTCATTCGTCTGGACTAATTTTGCTTTTACTATTTCTTTAATTTCCTGTGAATTTAGCCTGCAGAAATCTTTAAAGCTTTGGAAAGATTCCAGAGGGTTTTTGGGATTCTCCACTAAACTTGGATAATATTCCTTAAGTTCATGCTCTTTCCCGCTTAAAAGCAGATAATGAATGGCTCCAAGAAATAAATTCGGCACTGGCTGGCCGTCTTTCGCTTCAGATGCCAAAACCAGCAATTCTTCATCCTCTGCAATCTTATAAGACAAGAACTCATAAAGCCCACTGGATCCGTGACATTCATATTGTCCAAATGTTTTGAATCTGGATGCTAGATTAGGTTTTACCATTCTCCTTCCCCTCCGTTAATAGATGTAAGTATCTGCATTCCAATGCTTTGAACCTGTTTTTCTCTTCCCGATCCACCCAGCTTCTTGAAGTTCCCTCGCAATTAAATGATTGAAAAAACCGTGACCTACGAGAACAGCAAAGGTATGTTCTTTTGCAATAGCGGTTAATGTTGATGATGCATGCTTTGCCCGTAATTTTGCATCCCTGTATGATTCACAGCCCTGTGAATAGCCGCATAACCATAGTAGCCTTAATACCACAGCCCAGGTATTTGGCCTTAATCTCATACCCGGAAATTTACCGGCAGGTATGGGCAATTCAGTTTCCCTGAATAATGGATCTGTCTGTATCTTTGCAGAAGGATTTATGCTTTTGGCCGACTCGATTGACCTTCTTAAATCACTTGTAAGTATAAAAGAGGCTGAAATCCCTTTTTCTATTGCGTCAGAAGAACATGTCTCACCCTCAACAATTCCTAAGTGGTTATACATTTCCACCCATTTTTTAAATTCATGGCTACTCATGCGGTGATTATCCATTTGCGATGACCTGCCATGTCTAATAAGTGTTATTTCCATTTAAAAACCCCAAAATTTATATATTTTCTTCCTTTATGGATAATTTAATTAACATGGAGGTGAATACCATGCGGGAACAAGAATATCCAAACGTAAAGCTTGGCGGCAAAAAGGTACACGAAAAAGGAAATGGCGGAGACCAGGTCCGTGGACATGAACAGGAAAACAGAAGTGGCACATTTAATACAAACTCTAAATCAGATAGATAAAGGAATGGCGGGACACCCTCATAGTGGATGGAGGGTGTCTTTGCAGTTACTGTAGTTTTATGAATTTGATGCCCAATCCTTTTTTCTGAGGATGTAATGGGAATATTGCTCTCCGTCGATTTCCATTTCTCCAGCATGCTGAAATCCGCACTTTTGCAGAACGCGAATGGAACGGGAATTGCTTGTTAATGCAACGGCATTCAGTGTTTCAAGAGCTGTTTTTTCAAAAAGAAATCCCATTAGCCCATTTGCAGCAAGCGTGGAATATCCTTTATTTCGGTAGTGTTTTGAGATAGCATAGCCAATTTCCCTGTTCGGTTTCGGCAATTCATCTTTTATTCCTGTATTGCAAAAACCAATAAACTTTCCAGTTTCCTTTAGTATGATTCCTAAATTCAAAAATCCAGCATCCTTCAGGTCAGGCATCGAGGACCTAAACTTTTTATTCGCAGGAATTTCATAATTCTCCATCCAGTTAATACGCTGTTCAAGTGTAGCCTGCGCACCAGGAATGAACTCATAAACCTCGGGCTGTAAAGTAATTTCATAAAGCTCTGGCACATCTTCCATCCTGTATTCCCTAAGGATGATCTCACCGCAATCGATCATTATTTTTTTATTCATTTTTTCATCTCCATCGGGTAAACATCCAGTGTGTGTTCTTCGATCAAATCTATGTTTCTTTTATGTTTAACATATTCCAGGATGTGAGCTTTCATATTAGGATACAGCACTATATTGGCCAGCTCCGAAAGCGGCACCCACCTAACACCTGTCTGGTTTGGATCCGGGGCTGAAGGCATCTTAGGCAATGTGCCTTCCTTCAACTGGCATTCAAACATTAAGCCCAGTGAATGTATCTGCCCGTACCTACATTCATTTAAGTGAGGGGCATATTCATAAACGAATGCCAATGGGCCGACCATCACATCCACAGAGGCCTCTTCTTTCGCTTCCCTTTTCACTGCATCAATAACAGATTCCTTAGGTTCAACCCCTCCTGCAGGCAAATTGTAATGAAGGCCTCTTTCATCCTGAAACTCAATAAGCAGAATCGAATTATTTTCTATAATAACTGCCCCTGCTCTGACTCTAATATGATAGGTCATTCGGTCTCATCCGCCTTTTCTTCTATAGCTTTCTGCATTTAATAATAAAAGCAGCGGGTATAGCTCTTGTTTTTTCAAAAGAATACCATCGGTTGGCATGCCGCTGAACATCTTCCTCTGTAAGGCTGACATCTTCAATTACCCTTTCTATCGCAAACCCGTTTTCTATTAATAGATTGATATATGTACTTAGTTTATATTGCTGCATAATGGCAGGCTGGTTCCAGGCTATATGCTGATAGGAGCCTTCCTCATGATAGGATTTATCCATAATTAATGCTCCATTTTCGGCCTTGATCCGGTTATACATCGGATGTTCCCAACTGAATATAAACATCCCTCCTGTTTTAAGGTAGTGATGAACGTTTTTAAGCGTCTTATCTAAATTCGTGGTCCAGCCGATCGCATAAATGGAAAAAACGACATCGAAATAATCAGCAGGGATTCCCGGATTTTGTTCCATCGGGGATTCAAACAGCTTTACTCGTGAAGATGAATTTATCAGCAGTTCCTTTGCGGATTCGATTTGCCTGGAAGACAAGTCCAATCCCCATAATTCACCTGCTCTGCGCTGGTCCAAATATTTTAGGGAATGCCCGCTTCCGCATCCAATCTCCAGCATCTTTAAGCTGTGCACATCTCCGAACAATTGAAGATCATCTTCAGTTGGCGCCAGCGGTCCGTATTCAGGCAAAGGGTTGCGCCCATAAAATCTTTTAGCCGCTTCATCCCAGCTTTTCTTATTTAATTCCAATGTTTCATTAAACATAAATATCTCCTTTATACCGAAAAATAGTAAACTTCTTCCTCTCCCCAAATCTCTCCGGTCGGGGAAAATCCGAAGTTTTTATATAGATTCCTTGCGTGAAGATTATCTTTATGAACAGTTAAACGGATTTCCTCGCACTGCGGAAATTTAGTTTTTATCCAGCAGATCATCTCGGCTAATGCTGCCCGGCCATATCCTCTTCCCTGATAATTCTGGTCAATAAAAAAACCGTTAATCCAATACATGTTAGCCGTATCCGGTTCATAGGCATGCATGATAAACCCGACCATTTTTTCATTTTCATATATTAGAAATGGGATATACTCTACATCATCTCCATCTGGTTTAATATATACCTTTGCAAGTGAAACAGCCGCTGAAGGAACGAAATCACGCTGCGATTCTTTTACCTTCATCTTAATGGCTTCTTCCCAGTTGTCTCTTGTAACGGGTTTTAACCCAATGTTCATTTCTTCAGCACCTTCTTATAATTTCCTGTTTTTATCACCTGACTTAATAATGATGCTTACATAAGCAGCTTCTCCACTCTCAACGTGGTTTTTGATTTGTGACACATCAATCTCTTTCTTAATACGAACGACCTTTGCCTCGTTAGGGAGCAGTTTAACGTTATTGTGTTCTCCACTGTTCATTAGTGAAAGCATCTGGAAATCCTCTTCAGTTAAATATCTGTCATAAAAGCCGATAGTAAAAGACACTTCTTCATTGCTGTAATTTTCAAATGACAGCTCACAAATTCCCTGCAATGTTTCTTCACTAATCATTTCAAATTTACACAAACTTTCATCTTTAACATAGGAAACAGCATAAATTCCTTCTGCCAGCGTTTTTTGGTAGGATTCTGCCAGAAAAGGAGGTAGAAGGGAAACAATAACGATAACGGCAAAGAAAGATCGCAAATGATATCTTTCAAGTGAACGATGAAGAAAGACCATGCCCAACACAAGTAAAAAGAGAATGAAAACCCCTGCATAATGAAATCCATCTGCTGATTTTATAGGAATGTTTAATATCATTAAGGCTGCTTCACCTAGCGGATATTGATGCGGAAAAGGAAAGTTTAAAGCTATGGAAATAACGATTAAGGCAACCGATGCCACAAAGAGCTTTTTATTTTTTATCAAGGCAGATTCCCCTTTACTCCTTTTTTGCGGATCCAAACGATACCCCAAAAGCAACTCCCATAGCAAGACCCAATGCCCAATTTTCAAACAGCATTCCAAAAACTAATCCCAGCGACAGACCGTATGCCAGTCCGCTTCCTGAAAGGCCCCAATTTTTTTTGTTCATAACGTTTAACCGCCTTTAAATGTTTTACCTTATATACGAACAAAAAGACCTTTAGTTTCATATTTTTGGAAAAACCAGACGGTCAGCTTATCACCTCTAGGTTGCCAGCTGTCTTTTTATCACCCGGATTTGTCCGCGATGGCTAATTTCATCCTCCATGACGTGATACCAGAACCAATAATTATTAAAGGTCACTCCGTTGCTCCACTTTCCTTCTTCATATAACCAGCAATCTTTTTTGGATGATAAATGTTTTAACGTTTTTCCTCTTATTGCAGACAGTTTCTTCAAATAATATTCAAGAGGATGATCATTAATTTCCCTCCTTGCCTTCTCGCCCAGTTCATACGCGGCGGCCCATCTTAAATGCTCTTCATCGTTAAGATCTCTATTTTCAAAAGTAATGACTTGGTGAACATATTCAATAAATCCTATATGCTTCAAAAGTGAGCCAATTGAATTGCTGCCTGGATCAGGACGAAAATCCAATTCAGCCTGTGTTAAGCCTGATATATCTTCCAGCGTTACTTCTCGGGCATGTTCAAGCATTGATACAAGTTCTCCTATTTTTTCATTGTAGCCCTTCACACGCTTAATACGGCAATCGACAATACTTGCATTCTCCAATTCTGTAATGTTCAGGAAAAAGACTGCCGGGATGGCAGTCTTTTAATATTATACAATCGTATCCATTAGCTCTAAATCTAAATCCTCAATACTCTCCCAGCTATGATGGATTTCTATGTGCCATTTATTTTTCAGCCTCTTGTATCCCTTTTCTTCAATCCAGCTGTGCAATTCCCTATAGGAATTTCCAATCTCATAATTAGGTCCTTTGTGCCGGATAGAAGCATATTTTTGCGGTGGAACTTCTAATGAGGACATACCATCAGG
The DNA here is from genome assembly GCF_004366035.1 of Cytobacillus oceanisediminis. Lineage (GTDB taxonomy): Bacteria > Bacillota > Bacilli > Bacillales > Cytobacillaceae > Cytobacillus > Cytobacillus oceanisediminis_C. Next base: position 195,859 of record NZ_SOEE01000003.1, on the reverse strand, counting down.
AACACTAATAAATTCCTTCACTTCAATGCAAATCCAATATCCGTCTTCTTCAGGAGAGTTTCCCTCCACTTTGAAGGCACCAACAAGCCGTTCAGGATTTACAGCTCCCTTAATTTCTGTAAGGCGTCCAGATAATAGATTTATAGCCTTCGGAATTTCGGCCGGATACTGATCCGGCGGGCATAAGACGCGGATCCCTATCAGTTTTAATTCTCCGAGTTCTGTCTCAGCCGCTCGGAAAGTCAAATCAGACATCTCTTCTCTCCTTATTAAGCAACAGGCAATGCAAGTTCTCTAAACTTATCAGCTGCTTTTTGGATATCTGCTTCAAAGCCCAATTCGTTCATTGTTTCACCGATCAGCACAATGGCTTTTTCAAGCATATTTTCAGTCGTATTTCCCATATGGCCTGCTCCGGCAACAATGACACCTTTTTTTGCAAGAGATGCACGGAATTCAGCATCATCCATTCCTTCAGGGTAAAGGATACAGCTGAGAGTCGCTGCGGCGGCCTTTTCCTCGGCAATTGCCTTCATTCCATATTCAGCAAGTGCAGCCCTGACAGCTTTACCATATGCTTCATGGCGCTTGCAGCGATTGTCCATTCCTTCAGCTAAGACCAGTTTCATGCCCTCATCATAGGCATAGATCAAATTAACAGGCGGTGTAGCAAAGTATTTTTGGGGGTCATGCATAATTGGAATCCAATTATAGATATCGCAATAGTAGGCAGGAACCTGTTCCATTTGTTCCCTGGCAGCCAGTGCTGTCCCATTGAATGCCACAACAGCGAGTCCTGGCGGGACACCAATCGCCTTCTGTGAGCCTGTCAAAACAACATCAATTTTTCCTTCGCCATACGACTTGCTCATATCCTCCTCCATTGCCGCTGTCGCACAGACCCCATCCAAAATAACAAGAGCCCCTTGCTTCTTAATGATAGGCACTAATGTATCCAAATCTGCCGCAACACCAGTAGAAGTATCAGCATGGGTAATTGTCACAGCTTTATAGGAATGGGACGCAAGCTTTTCCTCAACAGCTGCGGGATCCACCTGCTTTCCCCATTCGGACTGAATGATATCTGCCTGGATTCCGAACGCCTTTGCTAAGTGCTGAAAACGATCACCAAAGAAGCCCTGACTTATAATCAAAAGCCTCTCTCCAGCTGCAACCGTGTTGACCAGAGCCATTTCCATTGCTATCGTCCCGGAGCCAGAGATTACAAACACTTCCCCATCTGTCTTCAGCATCTCCCTTGTCTTCTCAATCGCACTTTTATAAATAGCGGCAAACCTGGGATCCGTATGCCCCCGCGTCTCTTGTGCCATTGCATCATAAATCGAATCCACAACAGGCGTCGGCCCTGGAATCAAAAGCATTTCCTCGTTTGGCATGAATATTCCTCCTTGATAGGTTTATAGATATCTAAATGTTTCGACAGTTATTATCAAATACCTCTTTTAATTACTTTTGGATTGGTGTTTCCTTCGGAAAAATTAGTGTATATCTTCTATTTTTTTGAGCGCCGGTATGCGGGAGATTGAGGGATTGGAGGAGTCGGGCTGCGGTATAGGAAGAAGGAATATGCAGAAAGTTTCTCAGCTCCTTGTTCGTGATGGCAGTCCCCAGCAGAAGACTGTAGTCATGCAATGCTTTCATATGTGCTTCTTTGCTGGTTATCTGGCATTTAGGACATCTCCAGGTGCGACTGACTCTTTGTAGAGGCAGATAGCTGCAGGCAGGGCAGAATACACCCGTAAGAATTTCAGATTGATTGATCTGGAATCTTAATAGTATTGAGCTTTCCTGCTCTCTATTTTGCTTTTTTAATAAGCGAATGGACTTTTTAAGGAGTTTATTACTGATTTCTCCATTAATGGACTTTTCTATTTGCTCCATTTTTATAGGGAGCGTATTTCGGTGTATAACTTTACGGCTGAGGTCAATATAAGGAGGAATGACTTTAATTCCTGTATGCGGATTACATATGACTACAAACGAATAGACCGGTAAATTTTCAATACTGACATTGGCATTAATCCAACTTCTAAGTTGAGATGCCTGTCTATTCACCTGAATTAAAGGGCAGGGGAAAACTTGCTCTTTTCCATTCTTTATACGAATTAATTGATTATATACTGTATCAAAATGAAGGATACCTGTTATATTTTTCACTTCAAGTATTAGAGCAAACTTTTTTGTAAATATAAGAGTATCGATTTGGAAAAAGCGATCGTTATCTGGCAGGCGGAGATCATGAAGGATAAAATATTCCTTACTATCTAGAAAATCAAGAGGAAAATCCAATGAAGCTTCCCCTTTATAGCCTGCAAATCTTTTATTCAGTTCTTCGCTAATGATAGGGATTTTGGGGTGATGAGCTGGAAGCCTTCGGAGGAGAGCTTCTGTTTTAAGAATTAAAAGAGGGATTTTTCGTTCTTTGAGGATCATTTTTTCACTCCATTCTTGCTTGATACTAAAAAATTCTGCAATACTCCTTCAAATCCTCTAAGAAAAACTCCGAAGAGAATGTTTAAGTGCGGATAGCCAAAATTATGTGCGGATAGACTTTTTTGTGTGCTTATAGGCAGAAAATATGTGTGGATAGAAATATTTACGTGCGTTCGGCTCCCGAACACAAAGAAAAAAAAGACAGGGCTCCCGCCCCATCTTTCTTCAGCTCAATCATGAAAATTAGTCCCGTCCGTTGTCGCTTCAATAATCCCCGCCCGGACCACGAAATCGCCAAAATGCTCGCCGTCCTGACGTTCACGGGCGTAGCGCGGCAGAATGGCGCGCAGCTCGTTCAGGATTTCTTCTTCGCCAATGTTTTCGCGGTACATTTTGCTGAGGCGGCTTCCGTCAAATGCTGCCCCGAGATACATATTGTACTTGCCGACTGCCTTGCCGATAAAGCCAATCTCGCCGAGTGCGTGGCGGGCGCAGCCGTTTGGGCAGCCGGTCATGCGGATAGTGATTTCTTCGTTCCGCAAGCCTGCTTCGTCAACGATCTCCTCAATTTTATCGACCAAGACAGGAAGATAGCGTTCTGCCTCGGCCATCGCCAGACCGCACGTCGGAAGGGCCACACAGGCCATTGACCCGCGGCGCAATGCACTATAGCGGCTTCCATCTGTTAAGCCATACTCATTAATCAGCGCCTCGATCTTTGCTTTATCTTTGGTTGATACACTTCCGATAATGAGGTTCTGATTGGCAGTCAGCCTAAAATCTCCTTTATGAACTTTGGCAATTTCACGCAATGCTGTTTTCAATTTATATCCCTCGAAGTCTGCCACACGGCCGCCTTCTATGAACATCGTAAAATGCCATTTTCCGCGGACACCCTTTACCCATCCGTATCGGTCTCCGTTAGTATCAAATTTGAATCCGCGAGCTTCATCAAGTTTCCAGCCCAGACGGTTCTCCAGCTCTACCATAACTGTTTCCAGACCAAGGCGGTCAACCGTATATTTAAAACGGGCATTTTTTCGGACTGAGCGGTTGCCGTAATCGCGCTGAATCGTTATTACCTTCTCAGCCACTTCGTAAATTTTATCAGGTGTCACAAAGCCGATCACTTTCGAAAGCTGCGGATAGGTCGCCTTATCTCCATGGGAGAAGCCCATTCCTCCGCCGATTGCCACGTTAAAGCCTGCCAGCTTTCCGTTTTCCACGATGGCAATGAAGCCGAGATCCTGGGAAAAGACATCAATGTCATTGGAAGGCGGTACAGCAATCCCGATTTTAAATTTACGGGGCAAATAAAGCGGGCCATACATCGGCTCAACCTCTTCATCCACTTCAGGAGAGCCCGCTACTTTTTCTTCATCCAGCCAAATTTCATGATAAGCACGTGTGCGAGGCAGGAGGTCGTTACTGAGCATCTTCGCCAGCTCATACACTTCCGAATGAATTTCCGATTGATCGGGATTAGAGATGCACATTACATTACGGTTCACATCGCCGCATGCCGCTATCGTATCAAGCATCGTCGAATGGATTGCCTGAATTGTCTTTTTCATATTCCATTTTAGAATTCCATGCATCTGGAAGGTCTGGCGTGTTGTCAGTTTTAAAGTTCCGTTCCCATATTTCTCAGCTAAATCATCCACGACAAGCCATTGTTCAGGTGTTGCAACCCCTCCAGGAAGGCGCAGCCGGAGCATAAACTGGTAGGCAGGCTCAAGCTTCTGTTTCTGGCGTTCATTCCGCAGATCCCGGTCATCCTGCAGATAGCTCCCATGGTGCTTCATTAATCTATTATCATCATCGGGAATTCCGGCACTGATCCTGTCCTGCATAACTTCCTCCAGCGTTCCGCGCAAATAGTTGCTTCGATCCTTAATTCCCTCAACATCACTCGGAGGGCCATCCGGTGCTTTTAAGTTTGGGTTTACCATGCTGTAAAACTCCTTTCCTTCCAAATCAATATACGTCGCGCTGGTAGCGTTTATTTTTCTGCATGTCGGCAAGATATTCTAAAGCCTGGTCGCGGCTTATACCGCCTTCTTTTTCAATAATATCTATTAGTGTGTTATGGACATCATGTGCCATGTTTTTCCCATCGCCGCAGATATAGACGGCTGCTCCTTCCTGAAGCCACTGGAATAATTCCTTGCTATTTTCCTGCATTCTATGCTGAACATATACCTTTTCATCACCATCACGGGAAAAAGCGACATCCAGCTTCGACAAGACTCCATCCTTGAGCCACTTTTGCCATTCAGTCTGATAAAGAAAATCAGTCACAAAATGCTGGTCGCCAAAGAATAGCCATGATTTCCCATCTGCACCGCTTTCTTCACGATCCTGCATAAATGATCGAAACGGTGCAATTCCGGTTCCTGGACCTACCATAATGATTGGTGTGTCCGGATTCTCCGGAAGTTTAAAGTTTTCGTTGTGCTGAATAAATACTGGCAGTGTATCGCCAGGCTGGAGACGCTCCGCACATAAAATGGAGCAGACACCTTTGCGTTCACGGCCATGAGCATCATAGCGGACAGCACCGATTGTTAAATGAACTTCATCAGGATTCGCCTCGAAGCTGCTGGAAATGGAATAAAGACGCGCAGGCATCTTACGCAGTATAGAGACAAACTCCTGTGCCGAACTGTTCCATGGTTTAAAGTCACGGACTAAATCAATTAAGTCTCGCCCATTCATATAGGATTTCAGTTGATTGCTGTCTGACACAAGCAGGTGCAGATCTTCATTTCCAGAAAGCTTTGCAGCCTTTTCAACAAGCGGTTTGGTCAGGACAGTAATCTCAAAATGAGCCGTAAGCGCTTCTTTTAACGTTACTGTTTCCTCCTTCACTCTGACTGCTTCCTCAGGATCCCAGCTCATCTCAGCTAAAAGCAAGTCAACCAATTCGGGATCGTTTTCAGGGTATACCCCAAGGCTGTCACCAGGCTGATAAGTCAGACCGGAACCTTCCAGAGAAATCTCGAGATGGCGGGTTTCTTTATTGGAGCCGCGTCCATTGAGATTAAGATTTTCCAGAACTTCTGCCCTGAAAGGATTGGACCGGGAATAGACTGACTCGGCAGGTGCTGAAGCTGAAACAGAAGCTGCTGCTGCAGGAGAAGGACTGCTGCTTTCCCCTTCGCTCAATCCGGCTAAAACTGCTTCCGCCCACTCTGCTGCAGGCTCCTCGAAATCAAGATCACAGTCCACTCTCGGCGTTATTCTGATTCCGCCAAGTTCCTCCAGACGTTTATCAAAATCTTTTCCCGTTTGGCAGAAGAATTCATATGAGCTGTCGCCAAGTGCCAAAACTGAGTATCGGAAGTCTTCCATTTTGGGCGCCCTTTTTCCGTGAACAAATTCATGGAATGTCAAAGCGTTGTCAGGCGGATCTCCCTCACCATGGGTACTTACGACAATTAACAGGTTTTTGACCTTTTTAAGATTATTGGGCTTAAAGTCACTCATTGCTGAAACCGTTACTTGAAAACCTCTATCCTCAAGCGTTTTTCCAGTTTTTTTTGCCAGGTTCTGTGCGTTCCCGGTTTGTGATCCAAATAAGATTGTCACTTCTTTTGGAATGGCCGGAGCCGCCGCAGGTGCGGGACGTTCTTCCACTGCCGGGGCAGCCTGCAGTGATGAAGACTGTATCGCGGCAAGATACCCGCTCAGCCAGAGGGATTGTGTCTCTGTAAGAGTCGGAAGAAGACGATTAAGGAGCTCTGCCTGCTCCTGATTAAACGGACTGTTCATTACCTGAAGTTGCAACATGATCCACCTCGCAAACCAGCGCAAAAGGCTGGTTTTATAGTATTTCTTTAAATTTCCTCTTTTCCTATAAAAAAAGTCGGTTTTATACGCAAAAAATATATATCTATTACTTTACCGAATGATATTCCATTAGTAAAATAAATATTAATTATCGCAGCTATTAATATTACTAATTATAGAAAGGGTGATATTTTGTACTATGATGCATTAAAAACATTCGTCACATTGGCTGAAGTTAAAAATTTTACGAAGACGGCCGAGCTCCTTCTTATGTCACAGCCCAGTGTCAGCCTGCATATTAAAAACCTGGAAAAGGAATTTCAGACCAAGCTATTTCAACGCTCTCCAAAATACTTGAAAATTACGCCCAGCGGTGAAATATTATATGACCGGGCCAAGCAGATGATTACCATTTACGAGCAAACCAGACAGGAAATTTTAGAGCAGCAAAACACCATTAAAGGAGACCTCAAAATTGCGGCCAGTTTCACTATAGGGGAATACATCCTGCCTCCCCTGCTGCTTGATTTGCAGAATCAGTATCCTGAGCTAAACCTCCAAGTGACGATTGCCAACACGGAGGAAGTTGTTCAGTCAACACGGTCCCATCATGTGGATATTGGGTTAATAGAGGGCCAGACAAATGAAAGAGAGCTTATCGTAACTCCCTTTTTAGAGGATGAATTATATATTGTGACTTCCAACCAGCATCCATTGGTACAAAAAGAGGAAACCACCATTGCTGACCTTCAAGATCAGGCATGGATCATGAGGGAAAACGGGTCAGGGACACGCGAGTATTTTAACCATGTTGTCAGATCAAATGGTCTTAAGGTGAAATCACTTTTAACGATCAGCAGCAACCAGGGGATAAAAGAAACACTCATCAACGGGCTGGGAATAAGCATCCTGTCTGGAAGCGTCGTTGAAAGGGACGTTAAACAAAATAACCTGTCAATAATCAAAGTGAAAAATCAGGAATTCAAACGCACTCTTTCCTATGTCCTTTCCCCCATCATGCAGGAAAAAAAGAATGTCAGCATTTTTATCGAAGCACTCAGCGAAAAATGGAAGCACCCGAAGGGTAAATAGCATTTTTGAACAAGCTTTTTTTCACACTAGTCCCACTTTATTCATATACTATAGTAGCGAAGTGTATAAAATCTGCCCATTTTATTCAAAATAAGGAAAAATGGCTGAGGTGAAAAAGATGGGATTATTGAATGCCTTTAATGAATGGCGGGAAAGCAGATATCAGAATCATGTCAATCGCATGAAGGAAGAAAACAAGTGTCCTGACTGTTACGGCAGGGGTTTTTCACTCTATCCGGGGAATGAATTCGCTTACCATGCAAACCAATTTGACTGCCAGGGCTGCAATGGAACCGGACTGTATTCAGAATGGAATAGTTTATCATAATATAATGGCCATGATCCTCATGCTTCTTTTGGATCATGGCCATATTTTGGATTTTAAGCTAATGCCTTGTTTGACTCGAAATCTTTTTTCATCTGTTTTAAAAGCTCCTGGTTGGTTAACACTTCATACCCCGTAAATGCCATTGCCTTCGCTCCGAGTATCATGGCTTCTTTAGCCTGCTCAGTCATAGCAGCTTCCCGGAATTCATGTGTGTGGCAAGCATATGACTCATTGCAGATTTTAATATAAGGATGAATGGAAGGTGCCACCTGGCTGACATTCCCCATATCAAGAGAACCTGACCCATCCTTCTGTTCCAGAATTTCCGCCTCGTTCACACCAAGAGAAAGCAGTTCTTTATTGAATGCTTCTGATAAAGGGCTGTTTGTAACCATATCATCGTAAGAGAACTCATAAAATGACCACTTCATTTCGGCACCAGTCTGCAAAGCTGCCCCTTCCGCACATTTCTTGACCTTTTCAACAAGTTCATTCACATACTCACGTTTGGCTGCACGAACATAAAATTGGGCAACCGCATAGTCCGGAACCACGTTTGCGGCTTTGCCCCCTTCAGTGATAATGCCATGGATTCTGGCATCAGGTTTGATATGCTGGCGCAGAGCGTTTATGCTATTGAACGTTTGCAGGACAGCATCCAAAGCATTTATTCCCAAATGGGGGCTGGCAGCTGCATGGGCTGATTTTCCAAAAAATTCAAACTGTATGGCATCCATTGCCAATGATGACCCGCTTTTCACAAAATTGTCAAGAGGGTGAACCATGATTGCTGCATCCAAAACATCAAAAATACCAGCTTCGGCCATGGTCACCTTACCGCCCTTCGTCTCCTCTGCAGGCGTGCCAAAGACAATAACCTTCCCCCCAGTTTCATGAATCACTTTACTTAGTCCTATTCCTGCAGCAATCCCCATCGTGCCGATTAGATTATGACCGCATGCATGCCCTACTTCAGGCAATGCATCGTATTCAGACATGTATCCAATCACAGGACCTTCTTTCCCGCTGTCATAAGCTGCCGTAAATGCAGTCGGTAAACCGCAGGTGCCGATTTCTACAGAAAAACCATGCTTTTCAAGCTCCTCTGTCAATATTTTGCATGCCTTATACTCTTCGTGCCCCAGTTCGGGATTCTCGCCGATATAGGTGCTTATTCTATTAAAGTCATCCTGAAGTTCATCAATTTGTTTAATAATCAGATTCTTTCCCATGAATTATCTGCTCTCCTAACCCGCAATTATATATATTTATTCAGTATTAATTATAATTATACAACACTTCTTTGATTTCAGCACGAAAATATGACATCTATTTCGTTATTTTTTCCAGCGGCCGCTCGATGATCAGCGCCTCTTCCCAGTCCTTGCACACATCTACCCAGGCTTTTGCATCTGAATATGTATTAATTTCATCAGGTGTCAGTTCAATGGCGGAATTGCTGCTTCCGCATGCAGGGAATAGGGTCTCGAATCTTTTCATAGATTCATCCAGATATACATCCAGGTCATTTTTCAGTCCAAATGGACACACACCGCCTACGGCATGGCCGGTCTGCTCGAGGACTTCCTCCGCTGAAAGCATCCGGGCTTTGAAACCGAACGTTTTCCGGAACTTCTTGTTATCAACCTTGGCATCGCCTGCTGCCACCACAAGAATTGCTTCATCCCCATCCCCCCTGAAGGAAAGAGTCTTGGCAATTTGTGCAGGGCTGACACCGATAGTTTCAGCAGCCTGTTCCACTGTTGCACTTAAAGAATCAAACTCCATTACATCCTGTTCCCGATCCCATTTTTTAAAATGGGCTTTCACACTTTCAATTGACATTCAAACTCACCCTTCCTCTAATTCCGTAAAATCTTATATATATTCAATATTTATACTTTATAGTTGTCTATTTTAACATACTATCAGATGATGTCATCGGGATAATTTCTCTTTATCAGAAGATTCACATTTGCTCTTATTGGTTTCTTGCACTAATATAAATTTAATATTAAACCACAGATTAAAAGAAGGATTATGTATGAAACAGACTATTCCATATAAATTTATAGGAGGAAGAATCGCCAAAACCGGACTGGCGGTTTTTATAACAGCTTTTATTTGCCATATGCTGGATTGGCCAGCCATGTTTGCTGTGATTACGGCAATCGTTACGATTGAGCCCACTGTTGCGGACTCAATTCGGAAAGCATATGTCCGGTTTCCGGCGGCAGCCATTGGTGCGGGATTTGCTGTATTATTTACGTTCATTTTCGGGGACAGCCCGTACAGTTATGCTTCCGTGTCGCTTGCGACAATCATTGTCTGCCATAAGCTGAAGCTTCACGATGGAATGCTGGTGGCTACATTGACGGGTGTCGCTATGATTTCAACAGTACAGGACCATTATCTGTCCTCTTTTTTCATTCGATTGGGGACTACGACTACCGGAATTGTCGTTTCCACAGCAGTTAACTTTTTTGTCATGCCTCCCAATTACTCAACATCAATCATAAAAAACATACATGCCCTTTACAGACGATCCGGTGACATTTTACATAAAAGAGGCCTTGAAATTTTCAATTCACAGGGATCCGATGGCACTGTCCGTTCTGATTTTCAAAGACTTATTAAAGATATCGATAAAACCGAAACCTTATGCCATTATCAAAAAGCAGAATATAGGTATCACCGATTTAGCCGTGAAGATATGCGCAACTTTCATTATGAATATAAAAAACTGACTATTTTAAGGCAGATTACCTATCACGTGGGAAACTTGATCTTTCTGCCAACTGTCCTTCCGGAGCTGGAGAAGGACAGGAAAAAGGCAGCCGCTGCTGTTCTTGAGGATATAAAAGACAGCCTATATGACCCGGGCTTTCTTATTACAGAAAGCCATCATAAAAAAATCAGCGAAGTAACACAGTGGTTTATTGAGCAAAAACAGCTGAACCCTGCAGGCGGTTTGAGACCGCGCACACACCACCATGTCCAGCCTGAAACAGCCATTTTATATGAGGTTCTCTCCATCCATGACTTAATTGAGGAATTGAATCAAATTCAGACTATGGAAATTAAGCACCGGAAGCTTTTAAAAGCCCCACTTGAAGCAGGTGCCCAAAAAGGCGGGGAACAGGCATGAATGAATAAAGGAAGACCGGGAAATCAAACCCCGGTCTTTTCTTTTATCAGGAAGATATACTTGCTTCATCGAGCAAATATCCTGCTATTATTCTTGTTAATACATCACGGTCCATTTGCAGCATGGGAACTCCTGCATCTGCAAGCAGCTTTTGCGTATTGTCTGATGGAAAATCAATGGTCCGCTGGAAATAGCTGTGGAAAATGCTCATTGAATTATGAAAAGCCTTTTCCTCACTTGTCATTTCTGCAGAAGATAATGGGACACACATCTCCAATTGCGGAAAATCCAATACCTCTTTTACTATTTCATATACATCTGATTGCAGAGGCGGGTTAGGGTTTGTAATGTTGAAAATCCCGCCATTTTCTGCATGAATCAGGGCGGCATCCAGTGTATCTATAACATAATTCACTGGCACAAAATTCTGGGCAACTTCTGGATCCAAATAGATTCTGCAGAATTGGCCGTCTTGTCTTCGCATGGCCCGTTTCTTTAAGATCTTAATGCCTTTTAGAAATCCATATAAGCCGAAGTTTGTATCTGCTTCACCTGTTCTGGAATCACCGATGATAATAGCCGGACGGAGAATAACAATATCCAGTTTTTCCCGAAATGTATATACGAGGTGTTCTGCCTCGCATTTGGAAGCTTCATAGGGATTTACAAAACGCCTGTCCGCAGAGTAAAGAGCCTCCGCCCCAAAAATCTCTTTCCCAACCGTATAGGCGGTACTGATATATAAAACTTTTGGACAATTTATTTCCAAAGCAAGATTCAGAACATTTTCTGTTCCTCCCACATTCACTTTAAAAGTCTTATCCCTATCCTTTTCATCAAAAGATAGAAGTGCTGCACTATGATATAAGGCATCTATCTTTCCTTTTAATGAATGCACCAGTTCTCTATTTAATCCAAGATGCTCTTCTGTAACATCGCCTTCCAATATATGAATCTGTCTGGAAAAATCGCTTCCCTCGCCTTGCATGAAAGCATCCAGCCGCTTTCTGCTCCTGACTAATAAATAAAGTTCATGCCCCTGTTCCAAAAGCTTTAATGAAAGCTTTTTCCCTAAAAAACCGTTTGCACCTGTAATTAGTATATTCAAAGAAGAATCGCAACCTTTCTACCTAACATCCCTGTAAAAACTTTAGCGGGAAATTCATTTAAAAGCAATGGAAATACATTTACCCTAAATCGGTTCTGCATATTCATAAACAACAGAAGCGCCTGGTTTTCCCCAGGCGCCTTTTTTAGGATAAGTATTTTTGTTTTCGCTCATTCTTTTCATCCCTGTCGCAGACTCCCTGAAAAGGACAGGCTGGACACTCATTCATATTGTACAAATCCGAAAACTGTCTTGTGTCTTCAAGAAGCGCCTTCATCATCTGCAGATAGATTAATCCCGCTTCAAGGCTATCTTTATTTGGATTGAATACATGCCTATCACCATCCATTAATGTTACGACCTCAATTCTGGCCGGCCTTATTCCAAATACCTTTTCTGAAAAAACCACTGTTAAATGACAATAGAGCTCAAGCATTTGCTCATCAGCATCCACCAGGAATTTCTTCACTATAAAAGAGTCCTGCTGCCATTCCGCGACATCAAAAGTTAAAGAAAGATCTGCATTCAGCTCTTTAAGATTCATTCTGAACCTTTCATACAAAAACAGCGGCTGTGCTATTTCAGATTCACTGCTTAAGTTTCTCATTAAACTATCAGTTACCGTTGCTGCAGCCATATAATATTGGAGCTGGGAATCAAACATGCGAAGCTCCAGCCTTCCCCAATATTGATCGATCAGCATAAGAACGTTCGCAGGAGTGCGATGGCTTTGCGGCAGCTGAAAATAGGATGAAACAACTTTATTGATAATATGCTGAATGGCCTGACGCCAGCCAAGAGGGTGTTTTTTCTTTTCAATATGTGCGTAATAAAATTTATAAGGGCACCGGATAAAGTCCGTTAAATTCTGGTCAGTCATTGTGCGGACGGATACTTGAGAGTTTTTGATCAACTCCTCGCCTCCTTAAAATCAAAACTATGTATAATTGAAACCGATTATCATCTATCTTTATTTTAATTGATAATGATTATCAAAATCAACATGTTTTAAAAAATAAATAAAAAAACACCTTCAGCTTGAAGGCGTCTCCTTATGAGTATGGCTCATCCTGCTTTTCAAAGGGATAGATCATCTCTTTATCCAGGTCCATTTGCTTTAAAAAATGATCATGTATGAATTGCTTGATTTCCATAAGCTCTGAACCTGTCGGAAATGCAGAAACATTTATGGCTGGCAGGTCTTTAAGCTTGGATGAATGATCAAAATCGGTTGATATGACCAGATCAAACTCTTCATATTCTGAAATTAAATCGATGCTTGATGAATCAAGCGTTGATATAGAAAGCTGTTTTCCAAAATGATAGTTTAGCACTTCCCTAATATAATCTTTTTCATAATATGTCCGGCATACAAGCGCAGCTTGTATTACATGCCTATTCCTCTTTCGCAGAATAGCAGCCTGGAGAAGAGTAAAGATTTCAAGAACATCCAGCTTTTTAAAAATAAGGGGGACTTTCGAGAATGTTTTGACTCCCAGGTCCTCTATTGTTTTGAAAAGTGGATTAGTCTCATAATATGGAAGATATTGCATCATTGAGCTATGGAGTGTTTCGGTATTTAATTCTTTTTCAAGGTAAATTCTCTTGAATGTCTGGTAAATGTGAAATAGAAAGATATCATCATCTGTTAAATTGAAGCCAGCAATATTCGAAAGGTCTTCTAAGTAGACAGAAAAAGGATGTTCCCTTTCGCCTATTCTTCTCCTGCGGAGATAACGCAGATGCTCCGATCTATTCGTCGGCCTTTCCTCACTCATTAAATAAATGGCAAAGAAAAGTATTTCCTGGAGCTGTGTTTCCCTGGAAGGAATATTGGCTTTAGCCATAAAATGCACTATTTCCTTAGCTGAGAGAAAAAATTTACTTTCCTTATATGCATCCACCAAAGTTTTTGGAAATGAAACAAAATAGCCCATAGACATACGCAGGTTTGAAATATATAAGATCATTTTGAGGCGCTGAACGGCTCCTGTCCGGAGAGTCATCGAATAGCTCGAGGTCTGCACCAGCAAGGCCGACTGAAAATCCCCGGAATACGGCCAATCCTTCTCAGCTTCCGGTTTAAAGCTCATTAAATCTAAGTATTGCATGATAAAACGCCTGATATCTCTTTCATCTCCGACTACTTTGAAAGGACTCGAAGTTAAAGTAAGCTGTGATTCCTGAAGAACCTCCTGAAGCTTTTCAATGTGGCGGTATGCGGTCGAACGGCTTATATGCACCTCATTGGATATTAGAGAAATATCTATTCCATCGCTTAATAAAATCAGCTTTAACGTATGGAAATAAGTATTCTTATCGCGAATTTCTCTCAAAATGCTCTCCAGAGTCCCGCTTTCAGGTTTTCTCAGCCTAACTCCAAAAGCCTCATGCCTTTCAAGCTTCCAATCCTCCGGCAGTATCGTGTCCAGGAATTCCAGATCACGCCATATCGTGCTTTTTGAAAAACCTGTTCGTTCTGCCAGCTGAGCTAAACTGATCCATTTATTTTCACTGAGCAAATGAAAGATTAAATCTGAATAGCGTTTATAAAACCGGTTCATTTTATCACCTATCTTTTCAAGCACTTCAAAGTTATCTTTTCTTTTACCGAATCTGTTTACTCATCTTTTACTGCTATCTCAACGAAAAAAGGCATGCTCAGGAGAACATGCCCAATTCTGAATTACATTCATTGGTTCTAACCGATTCTGACCCAGCCCTTTTTGATGGCTAGAAGGACTGCCTGAGTCCGATCATGAACTTTTATCTTTCTCAAAATGCTGCTTACATGATTTTTAACCGTCTTATCGCTAATAAAAAGCGCTTTACTGATGCCAGTATTGCTATTTCCATCTGCCAGCAGCTGAAGCACCTCGCATTCGCGGCGAGTCAAAATATGCAGAGGACGCTGATAGTTTTGATTTGACGCATGATTGCTGCCTGAATTTAATTCTGTAAGTCTTTTGTATTCCTTAATAATATTTTGTGTAACCTTGGGATCCAGATAACTGCCGCCGCTTGCAACAATCCTGATTGCTTCGATTAGCCCTTTTGCACCAATATCTTTAAGGAGGTACCCGGCTGCACCATACTGGAGCACTCTCGTCACATAATTCTCATCATCATAAAAAGATAATATAATGACTTTGCTTTTTGATTTGTTTTCATTCAGCTTATCCGTTGCTTTGATGCCATTCATATTGGGCATGTCGATATCCATAATCATGACGTCAGGCTTATAATTCTTATCAATTATGAGAGCATCACGGCCATCTTCCCCTTCAGCAACAACTTCAAGGTCTTCTTCCATTTCCAGTATCCGTTTGACCCCTTCTCTGAAGAGCTTATGATCATCTACAATCGCAATTTTTAGCGCCATTTCCCTGTTCACCTGCTCGGATGTATTCTGAACCATTCGTATCTATCAAACCTATTTTACATAAGTTTTTTCAAAGCATAGTTTCAAATATGAGGTTCGGTGTTTCATTATAGAAATTTGCCGGATGCCTCAAGACGCCAATCAAATAAACTGAATTTTATGTTATGATCGAAATACTATGAGGAAGGAGTATGTGGACATGAACTCTTACAGCAAAACCTTAGATGGTGTTTTCCCATCCGTTTGCTCCTTGGATTGCCCCGATCAATGCGGCCTTCTCGTACATAAAAAAGAAGGAAAAATCGTAAAAATTGAAGGAGATCCCAATCATCCCGTAACACAGGGGAATATTTGCAATAAGGTCCGCAACATGCCATCAAGGATTTATGATAAAAATCGCCTAAAATATCCAATGAAGCGTACTGGCACCAAAGGTGATGGCCATTTTGAACGGATTGGGTGGAAAGAGGCGATAGACACGATCACTTCCAGATGGAAGGACCTAATAGTCAATAATGGCCCTGAAAGCATCCTGCCATATAGTTTCTACGGAAATATGGGCAGATTAAACGCAGAAGGAATGGACCGCCGTTTCTTCCATAAAGTCGGAGCATCACGCCTTGACAGGACGATTTGCCAGTCTGCCGGTACAGCTGGATATACGTACACAATGGGCGGGAGCTTTGGAATAGATCCGGAGGATACCATCCATTCAAAGCTCATTATTCTATGGGGCATTAATGCAGTCAGCACGAACATGCATCAAATGATTCTCGCACAAAAAGCAAGAAAGAGCGGTGCGAAAATCGTTGTGATTGACGTCCATAAAAACCAGACTGGAAAAATGGCCGACTGGTTTATACCGATTACTCCCGGCACTGATGCTGCTCTGGCTCTTGGCATGATGCACGTCTTGTTTGACGAAAATTTGGAAGATGAGCCCTTTCTGAAAAAGTATACGGTTGGCCACCAGGAACTTCGTGAACATGTGAAGGAATATGATCCTGAAACAGTAGCCGGCATAACAGGTGTGCCAAAAGATGATATTCTGAAATTAGCCCGTATGTATGGAAAGACTTCCCCTGCTTTTATCCGAATCGGCAACGGGCCACAGCATCACGACAATGGAGGAATGTGCATTCGCACCATTTCATGTCTTCCTGCAATTACAGGACACTGGCTCTTAAAGGGCGGCGGTGCCATCAAGGGAAACTCCGGCTATCTTGCTTTTAATACTGGAGCCCTTCAAAGGCCTGACCTCCTGCACAAAAAGGATACACGCCTCATTAATATGAATCGGATCGGTTCGGCACTCTTTGAGCTGGAAAAACCGATTAAATCTATGTACGTCTATGGAACCAACCCTGCTGTTGTTGCACCAGAAGGGAATAAGGTCCGTCAAGGGCTGCAGAGAGAGGATTTGTTCCTTGTTGTCCATGATCTGTTCTTAACCGAAACGGCCAAGTATGCTGACATTGTACTGCCGGCGGCTTCTTCTTTTGAGAATACGGACATCTATTCATCCTATTGGCACCACTACATCCAAATTCAGGAGCCAGTCATAGAAGCATACGGCGAATCAAAATCTAATGTCGAAGTGTTTCGGCTTCTTGCAGAAGGAATGGGCTTTCATGATTCTGTTTTTAAAGAAACAGAAGAAGAAATGATTGATGCCGCATTAGATTTTCCAGCTAACCCCTTAATTGAGGAAATCAAAGCTGAATCCCTGAAGAAAAACAAGTTTATCAAAGCAAGGATAAAACCGCTTTTTCCTGGCAGGCTGCCCACGCCCAGCGGAAAAATAGAATTATACTCGCAGAAAATGAAAGATGATGGATATCCTCCTCTGCCGACATACATACCGCTGAAGGAAGTAAATAAATTCCCTTTTCTATTTGTGCCTGCACCGAACCATAACTTTTTGAATTCAACTTTTTCGAATAATACAAAACATGCAGCCATGGAGAAGGAACCGCGTCTTCACATAAATACAAGGGATGCTATAAATGCTGAAATTAAAGATGGCGACTTGGTTCGTATTTGGAATGAACGAGGGGAATGTGAACTCAAAGCGGTTGTCGGAGAACTTGTCCTTCCTGGTACAGTCGTTTCACAGGGAATTTGGGCAGACGCCCCAGGAACAAAACATCTGGTCAATTCGCTGACTCCGGACAGGCTTTCCGATATGGGAGGCGGTGCCGTGTTCTTTTCAGGCCGGGTAAATATTTCGAAAATCAGAAAAGAATAACCCCTGCAAAATTGCAGGGGTTTTTTGCATTCTATGAAGCATTGTTATTCTTAACATCAAAATCCTCTATGAATGAATCAATATCCGATTTTCTAAGTACAATGACTTTTTTACCTTCTGCTGCAAATCTGTCAAGCCGTTCAGCCATTTTCTTTTTGCGGGTTCTGTATGTTGTCAGAATGAATTTAATAAACTTCCAGTCCATTTTCTCCTTGCATCCGGCTGCCATATCAGGCCGTGTTTTACCTAGATTGGTCAGCCACCTCTTCAATACCCTGTACAAGCAGAGATACAGGGGAAGTTCTAGATATATGACTGTATCACACGCAGCTGCCCTGATTTCAAAAGTATTGCTGTAATTGCCTTCAATAATCCACTGCTGTTTTTTCACAAGTTCACGCTGGGCATCCGAAAATTCTTGAAGTCTGCTTTCCACCCAGCCGGGCTTCCAGAATACAGCATCCAGATGATGTACCTCAATGCCTGTTTTTTCTCCTAATTTTCTGGCAAAGGTTGATTTTCCTGCGCCCGCTGAAATCCCAATCACCATAATTCTTCTCAAATAATCAGCCCCTTTTCCAAATGCTGATTGATGACTTAATCCGGAAAAAGAATAAGAACCACTTTAAAGGAAAAAATATCAACCATAGTCAATAATCGTATAATGGAGGCAATCCAATGCAAAAGAATAAGACACGTCTCACAGCGGCTGAAATTGCATCATTGTGGACTTCCTATATGAATGACAGCATGGCCAAGTGCATTTTAGGGTTTATGCTTAAAGATCTGGAGGATAAAGAAATTAAGGGAGTGGTCCAATTCGCATATGATTTGACCACCACCCATTTAAAAAAGCTTGTCAAGGTTTTTCAGCAGAGTGAGATGCCGCTGCCTAATGGTTTTTCTGATAACGACGTCATTATGACTGCCCCATGGCTCTTTTCTGATATGTTCTGCTTAACGTATATAAACCATATGGCTCGGACAGGTCTTATTTCTTACGGCAGCTTTCTTTCCATGAGTTCAAGGGAAGACATATGTGAATACTTTACAAATGGACTTCATGAAACTTCAGTTCTATATAATAAGTCAACCCGGATTGCCCTCAGCAAAGGCCTGTTTGCAAGGCACCCTTATATAGAAACACCACCTGTGACTGAATATATTGATAGCAAGAATTATTTAAGCGGGCTGAATCCTTTGGCCAATAAAAGACCGTTAAATACAATAGAAATATCTCATTTGTATATGAATGTCATGACCAATGCCATGGGGGTAAACTTAAGCCTCAGTTTTGCTCAGACCTCACCGGTTAAAGAGGTTTCAGATTTTATGCTTAGAGGTGCAGAAATAGCCAACAAACATATTAAAATTTTCACAGATATTCTGCTGCAAAATGATATTCCCACACCCCGTCTGCCTGATGTCAGTGTCAGCAATTCGGTTACCCAGACATTTTCAGATAAGCTGATCATGTTTCATATGAGTTTAATAAGTGCAGCAGGAACCGGAAACTATGCTACGGCAGCAGCTGCCAGCCAGCGCAGCGATTTGGCCATGAATTATGAACGCTTATCCATTGAGATTGCCAAATATGCCAAAACGGGAGCAGACATTATGATTAAACATCATTGGATGGAAAAGCCGCCTGGCACAAAAGACCGAAAAAAATTGGCCCAGAATAAAAACGGATCATGATGGAAAAAGGAGCAGCCATGCTCTTTTTCTTTTTGGTTCATAAATTGGAGATACTTCTTTTCATTGCTGAGTTTAAAGCCTCAGCAAGTGTTTCATGCCATCCCTCACAAAACTCAGGTATTTGCGGAGGATCGACCAGGATCCTTTCTGATGACTCATACCTGGCTTCAAAGTCGAACATTCTTTCTATATCCATATGATAAAAAATCTGATAGCCAATTTTAGGATATGCGCTTCTTTCAGTCCACTGCAGATTCTCGCTATGGTCTACGATAATATATCCCATTTGGGTGCACTGCCCTTCCACATAGCCTTCTTCCATGGCTTCTCTCTTAAAACATTGCTTCGGGCTTTCACCCTTTTCTATGTGACCGCCGGGAATATCCCATCCCCGGTTCTGCAAATTCACTAATAAAACCTTTCCTCCTAAAAAGCAAAACCCATGAACGCTCGTAATACATTCTCTTTCTGGAAGATAGGCTGCCTCCTTCCAGGTTAATTTTATCCTTGCTCCGCCCCAATCCACGTAAGCAGCAGTCATATATTTACCTCGCTTTTTTTTAAATCCGCTTAATTACATTCAACACTTGCCTTTTTATTTCCTCTTTTACAGCTAAGTGGTTCCTGCTTAAAGGTTTTTCTTAATAAGTGCTATAATATGAAAGTATTTAAAAAAGAAGGGCTTGATCATATTGGCAATGACAAAGAAAAAACGGGTATTAAAAGAGATAAGACAGCTCATCATGATTACGCTAGGTGCGGTGATTGCAGCGGCAGGACTTGAGTTTTTCCTTGTCCCCAATAATATTCTCGATGGCGGGGTTATCGGTCTTTCCATTATCGCTGCTGAACTGACCGGGATGACCATGAGTATATTCCTGATTGTTTTAAATCTGCCATTTCTCTATATTGGCTTCCGTAGAATAGGAATGAAATTTACGATACATACGTTATACGGTGTTATTGTTTTATCTGCCAGTACCGCTTACCTGCATCATTTTGAGCCGGTAACCAATGATTTATTTTTAGCGACAGTCATAGGAGCTGTCATTCTCGGTACAGGAGTCGGCCTTGTGATCAGAACTGGCGGAGCATTGGATGGGTCAGAAATTATCGCCATCCTAGTCAGCAAAAAGCGACCAGTGTCTGTCGGCCAGTTTATCATGATTGTCAACGTATTTATATTTATTCTTGCGGCCTTCCTCGTTTTTAGCTGGGAAACTGCCATGTACTCCATTATCACCTATTATATTGCTTATAAAATGATTGATATCGTTGTGGAAGGTATAGAAGAGCTGAAGTCAGTTACGATCATTTCTGATATGCCTGAAGAAATCTCTGCCGAGCTCCTGAAGCAACTGGGGCGGGGAATGACCTATATTCAGGGCCAGGGTGTTTTTACTGGAGAGCCGAAAAAAATCATTTATACCATCGTCACACGGATTGAATTATCTACGCTCCGTTCGATTGTGGAAGATATCGACCCGAATGCATTAGTGGCTATAGAAAATATTGCCGATGTCAGCGGCAGCAACTTTGACAAAGGCACAGCTCATTAATGGTTAAATAAAAAAAGCAGCTTCCTAATTAATTGTTCTGACCCAATAAAGTTAGACATTAAAAGTTAAACAGATTCCAAGACCTAAGTTCGGTACTCCAATGGACTTAGGTCTTTTTATTTTGTTTTTATTCGTTTATGATTGTAAGCCCCCTTCAAAATGTTGTTTTTACGACAACGGTAAAGGCCGGTATGCTTTGCTTCGAATAAGTCTGTATCTTTTAAGATTCTATTAGATTCTGCTTTGTAAGAATTGTTCAAAATAAATTTCTGCAGACTTTTTAAAACGCCGCTTCTTCTGTACAATCCATAGTGCCCTCTTTATGGAGAAGTCTTTTATTTTGACTTCCCTGAGAATATTGTATTTTAATTCCTTTAAGACCGTTATTCTAGGGAGGATACTAATCCCTAATTCAGCTTCCACTGCGCTTTTTATGGATTGAATGCTGCCAAGTTCCATCGCATAATCCATTTGTTCCAGCATCATGTATTCCCTCAGTGCAAGTTCAACTAATTCCCTAGTCCCAGAGTTTTTTTCCCTCCATATAATCTTTTCTTCTTTGAGTTCATCTACTTCGATAAACTCCTTCCCTTTCCACCGGTGATGATGAGAAGTAACTAGGATAAGGTCATCTTCTGCAAATTTTTGCACTTTATAATTCGGGTCTTTTACACCACTCTCAACAAGTGCAATATCTATCTCATTTTCCTCTAATTTCGATAGTATATATGGTGTATTACCAACCCACAATCGAAAATTCATTTCTTGATGATGCTTTTTAAATGCTCCCAGCATCCCAGGAAGTAAATATTCACCTATAGTAGGACTTGCTCCCACCTGGATCTTATGTTCATGCTCCCCCAGTATCTCCTGAATGGCTTGAAAAGACGTATTATCGGCTTCTATGATATCTTTTGCGTAAGAGTATAGAACTTCACCTGCCTTTGACAATGTCATTTTTCCATCCATTCGGTCAAATAATAAGGTTCCATACCTGTTTTCTAATTGTCGAATTTGCTTTGTAACAGCAGGCTGTGATACGAAGCTTAAACGGGCTGCTTTACTCATACTTCCCTCGTCCACTACCCGGCAGAACATTCTTAAACTCGCTATATTCATCTGATCCACCTAATTCTATTCTTTAATTTTTGAGATGTCATGCAGAGAATACATGGTTAACTTTTGACCATCTATTTTCTCTATGATATACATAAATTAAACTTGAAAGGGCTATATCCTTTCGTTATACCCTATTAATTTTATTCATTTTACACCGGTCATCCTGTCTGGGAAAATGTAGCTGTACAGTAGTATTCCGAGAGGAGGAAATAGGGATAGAATGACAGGATTATTACTGCTTTTAATAGGGATTATTGCAGGTGGTTACGGTACCATCGTCGGTGCAGGGGGCGGTTTTATCTTTGTCCCCGCTTTATTGCTTATCCTAGATATGAACCCCGTGTTGGCAGCAGGTGCTGGATTGGTCATTGTACTCATAAATTCGCTTTCTGGAGTCATCGGGTATTCCAGACAAGGATTGATTCAATACAGAACTGGGCTTACCATAGGAATCAGCGCTATCCCAGGTTCATTATTAGGTGTTTGGCTACTGCAATCTTATTCCTCCCAATACTTCTATGTTGTGTTTGCCACGATGCTGGTCACACTTGGTATCTTTTTGATAACAAAAAACTCTCCTTTTGAAGGAAAAGCAAAGAATCAACTGGCCGCTGCGGAAAAGTACCCCTGCGCTTCCTGTGAAAGTGTGGAACCTGACACGACGGAACTCGTCACTCATAAAGGAGAAATGATACCTCTTAAGAAAGGTCACGCTTCAATAAACACACGGTTAATTTTACTCGGATTCATCATTGGAGTTCTTTCAAGTTATCTAGGTATTGGGGGAGGCTGGCTACTGGTTCCAATTCTCATTTATATATTTAAACTGCCCGCTCACCATGCAACTGCAACCTCGATCTTTTCTTTATGCATCTATTCTTCGGGAGGTGTTGCTTCTCAGTTGTTTTATAACAGCTTTGACTGGCTAACTATACTATTCGGCGGGATCGGGGTAATCATCGGGTCACAACTTGGAATCATCCTTGCCCAACGTATGAATGGAAAGGTCATTATGCAAATGCTCTCAATATTATTAGTTATAATCGGGGTTCGAATGTTTTTTAGCTAAAGCAAACAGACATGTTATTCAACTTGGCAAGGACTTACTATTTAGATGATTTATGATTTGGCATATTCATTATTACCCGCCGCTACCGCTACAATTTTTCATTCAGGGCGCTTATTGCAATCACCTTCAATATTTCGGCCCACTGCTACCACCGTTCCATCCGATTTAAGCCCTAGTAAATGGTGATGACACCTCAAATGATACCAAGAGGGCTCTTTTTGTTTTAAACCTCAAATCTCTTCATTAAGTAATGCTGCCCCGTTTGTCGAATACGAAAAAAGAGCTGAAGATCCTCAATGAATATTCAACTCTTGCATCCACTAGCTTCACTTCATAAGATTTTCCAAAGAAAATATACTCCGAACAAATGAGACAAAAGCTAATATTGAGTTCTTATACCCAATACTAAAACATTGACCGCTTTCTACAACTAATCACCTCAACACCATTAGTGGGGGTTATTATATCTCCTTTAAACTAAGCAACTGTTACGTCTGCTGAATATCCTTCGATAACAATGTTTGTCTCAATGCACGCTTGAGAATCTTTCCAGTCGTATTCTTGGGCAGTTCATCTAAAAACTCTATTCCAGATGGTACTTTATATTTAGCTAAATGTCCCCTGCAAAAAGCTGTCAGCTCTTCTTCTGTTAGAGATGGATCTTTACGGACAACATACGCTTTTAATGCCTCGCCATAATCTTCATCTGGCACTCCAATTACTGCTGCTTCAACAACGGAAGAATGACTGTATAATACCTCTTCAACCTCTCGGGGATAAACGTTATATCCTCCAACTATTACAAGATCTTTCTTACGATCGACAATATAAAAATAGCCATCATCATCCATTTTTGCCAGGTCTCCTGTGTGTAACCAGCCATCCTGAATCGCAGAAGCTGTTTCTTCGGGCATTTTGTAATACCCTTTCATGACATTCGGACCTCTAACAATCAACTCCCCTACTTCCCCAGCTGGGATGGCTTCTCCAAGCTCATTTACTACTTTATTTTCTACATTAATTATGCTTGTCCCGACTGAACCTGGCTTTCTTGGACGGTCCAGCGGATTGAAGCATGTCACTGGAGAAGCCTCAGATAAACCATAGCCTTCTGAAATTTGCACATTATATTTTTTTTCAAAGTTCTCCAATAAGGTAAGAGGCATCGATGCTCCCCCAGACACACAAAGACGAAGACTTTGCAAATCTGAAGGATCAGCCTCTGGATAATGAAGTAAGAAATTGTACATTGTCGGAACTCCGGCAAATACTGTTGCTTTATAGTTACGGGAAATACGGAACACTTCTGAAGGAATAAACTTCGGTACAATTAAAATTGTCGCTCCGCAAATAATCGGAACATTTATGGCTACAGTTAAACAAAACACGTGGAACATCGGAAGTACGGCAATGATATGATCATTTTTGGAGATTTCTAAAAAAGATAGAAGGTCTCTTGCGTTGCTATATAAATTATAATGTGTGAGCATTGCACCTTTTGGCTTTCCTGTCGTTCCGGATGTATATAAAATAACTGCGGTTTGATCTTTATGAATAATAGGCAACGGCAATTCGGGATCACCTGACATTAAAACCTCTGTGAATGTTTTGATTTTATTATTCTTCACAGCTGCTCCCCCTGGAGCAGCTGCACATACAATAATTTGTTCAAGGGCTGGTACATGATTCATTACCTGCTCCATAACTGGAAGAAGTGTATCCAATGCAATTACAGTTTTCACATCACCATTTTTAATAATATAGGTAATTTCGTCGGGAGTATAAATAGGATTGATAGGTATAACGGTTGCACCTGCCCTCAATGCCCCATGCAATCCAATAATAAATTCTGGAGAATTCCCAACTAATAAAGCAACATGATCCCCTTGCTTCACACCGACCTTATGTAAGCCAGATGCAAACTTTATAACAGCATCAAGAAACTGCTGATAGGTGGTTTCTTTCTCCTCATAAATAAACGCCGTCCTGTCACCGTGTGACTTTGCTGTTTCAATTAAAGAATGTACAAGGTTCATAATTATCTTCCTTTCAAAAAAGTTATTTAAAGAAATATCTGTTTTTCACCTTAACAATAAGGGCGGAGTATTACTGAAACCTTACAAAATACAGGTAATTCAGAACAAATTAATATTTGAATAGAAACAAAGTTAACTTGTTGTATGAATTTAGTAAGGTCCTTCAGTTAATATTTTTTCTAACTTATTTAATAGAGGTGAAAAATTGGAATGAAACCAATAAAAGATAGCAGATGCTGCACCCCAAGCATAAAAAAACCAAAGATGTCTCCAAAAGAAAGCAGCAACGATTTAATTAGGAATAATGGAGTCATTAAAGATATGATCTATCTTCCTGGAGGAGAATTTTTGATGGGCACAAATGACCAGGGATACCCAGCAGATGGTGAAGGACCGGTACGCAAAGTACATGTTAATCCTTTTTATATTGATGAATGTACAGTAACCAATGCTCAATTTGATGTTTTTGTAAGAGAAACTGGCTATAAAACTGATGCAGAATTGTACGGATGGTCTTTTGTCTTCCATTCATTTGCATCTGACGAAACACGTAATAAGGCAACACAGGTTGTGCAGCAGACGCCCTGGTGGCTTGTTGTTGAAGGTGCTAATTGGAGAAACCCTGAAGGACCTGATTCTGCAATTGGAAATCGTCGGGATTACCCAGTTGTTCATGTATCTTGGAACGATGCAGAGGCTTTTTGTAAATGGGCAGGTAAAAGGCTGCCGACTGAAGCGGAGTGGGAGTACGCCGCTAGAGGTGGACTCGTCCAAAAAAACTTCCCATGGGGAGATGAATTGTACCCGGATGGAAAATGCTTATCAAATATTTGGCAAGGTCAATTCCCAAACCATAATTCAGCATTGGATGGGTATAAAGGAACAGCTCCAGCACGATCATTTCCACCAAATCGATACGGGTTATACAACGCAACCGGAAATGTTTGGGAATGGTGCTCCGATTGGTTTAGTCCAGCTTTCCATATAAATGCACCTAGAAATAATCCCAAAGGCCCCCCCTTTGGTACTGCAAAAGTTATAAAAGGCGGTTCTTATTTATGTCATGAATCATACTGCAACCGTTATAGATTAGCTGCACGCAGCTCCAATACACCGGACAGTTCAACTGGAAATATGGGTTTTCGCTGTGCTGGAGATATATGATAGTGCTATATTCGCAGTGCAAAAATCTTGTTTAAACCAAATTTACTATTGGAAAGCCTATTTAACTGAATCTTTGAATTCTTGAATTAGAAAAAATGGTCAATTGCTATCTCATAAAGCACTTGGCCATTTTTGTTTTACAGGTTGCCAATAATAATTTTAAAAAACAGATAAATCAGAATTTTGTAAGAAATATGTAAGATGTTGTTCTTATGATGAAGACTCAAAAGAAAAATTACATTCATAAGGAGACGAAGCAAATGAAAACCAATATTGTTTATATTGTTCTTGATGACATGGGGTATTCTGACTTAGGCTGCTACGGTTCAGAAGTAATGACACCTAATATTGACAAGCTGGCACAAAATGGTTTGAGATATAATAACTTTCATGTAACCCCTCTCTGTTCACCTACAAGAGCAAGTCTGTTAACAGGAAGGAATCATCATTCTGTGGGGATGGGATTACTGTCGAATTTCGACCTTGGCCCAGATGTTCCAAGTACGCGCGGAAAGATTACTCCTTCAGCTGGGACCATAGCTGAAATTCTTAAAGAGAATGATTTTAGTAATTATGCAGTGGGAAAGTGGCATTTAACTCCCATGTATGAGGAAACACCTGCTGGTCCCTTTCATAATTGGCCGTTAGGAAAAGGCTTTGACAGGTACTACGGATTTTTAGATGGGATGACCGACCAATATGTTCCAACGCTGGTCTATGATAATCATAGTGTGGAGCCTGCGAAAAAAGCAGATTACCACCTCTCTGAGGACCTTGTGGACCAAGGGATTAATTTTATTGCAGATCATTCATCCATACATCCAGAGAAACCATTCTTCCTCTACCTTGCTTTTGGTGCACAGCATTCTCCTCATCAAGTACCAAAAAGGTATATTGAGCAATACAAAGGAGTCTATTCAAAAGGGTGGGATCAAATTCGTGAGGATAGACTGGCACGGCAAAAGGAGCTTGGAATTGCTCCACTTGACGCAGAACTTTGTGAACGAAATCCTGGTGTTAAAGCATGGGACAGTCTTTCCTCAGATGAAAAGCGTTTATATGAACGATTCCAAGAAACGTATGCAGGCTTTTTAACGCATACAGACGAACAAATTGGCAGATTCATTAGCTACCTGGAAGCTATTGATCAATTAGACAATACTTTAATTGTGTTCCTTTCAGATAATGGTGCAAGTCAAGAGGGCGAATTCGATGGAATTATAGAACAAAGCTCCTACTTTAACGGAATTCCAACCTCTATTGAAAGTCTGTTGCCTCATATAGATGAAATTGGAGGGAAAAACACACAGCCGAATTATCCCCGCGGCTGGGCACAGGTAAGCAATACGCCATTTAAGTTTTATAAGCAAACAACTTTTGACGGGGGAATTCATGTTCCGCTTATCTATCATTACCCAAATCGAATAAAGGAGAAGGGAACGATTAAGAAACAGTTTCACCATGTCATTGACATTACTCCGACAGTATTGGATTTGGCGGAAGTTACGCCACCTGAAACGATTAAAGGAATCAAACAAATGCCATTGCATGGAGTTAGCATGCAATATACATTCGATCATTCAGATGCAGACACTAAGCGACATTCCCAATATTTCTTAATGGCCGGGCAGCGTGCCATTTGGCATGATGGCTGGAAGGCAATCTCTTTTCATACGAAAGGGACGCCTTTTGAAGAGGACATTTGGAGTCTGTATAACACGAACGAAGATTTTGCGCAAAATCATGACGTAGCATCCACATACCCGGAGAAATTACATGAATTACAGAAACTATGGTTAGAGGAAGCGGAGAAATATAATGCTCTTCCACTAATCGATAAAACCATTGAGTTGTTTGCCTATGTTTCACCTGAGGATAAGGTGCGGTCCCGCAACGAGATTACCTACTATCCAGGCATGAGCCACAATCTTGCTGCACCGCCTATTTATAATCGCTCCTATACAATCACTATACCAATTGATCGGCCTGCTGATGAGAAAAATGGAGTATTGATCGCACATGGAAACCAATACAGCGGCTATACACTTTATATTCAAAATAGCCGATTAATTTATGAATATAATTTTGTCGGTACCCTTTATAAGATCGAGTCCAGTATGAAAGTCCCTGTAGGTGTATCCACTGTGCAATTCGAGTTTTTAAAAACGGGTCTATTGCAAGGAAAAGGTACTCTGCTCATTAATGGTGAAAATGCAGGTGAAGTTGAAATGCCAAATACCTTACCATTTTTAATCTCCATTGAGGGTATAGATGTTGGACGAGATGCTTATATACCAGTCAGCAAGAACTATGCTGGCAAAGATGATTTCGCATTTTCAGGGAAAATCCAAAAAGTTGAGTTTATCTTGCAAAATGATTAATCCTTGAACCTCTCACGAGTGTTCTCGGCTATCAATAAAGCATAAATCTAATTTACTGCTTGATTATATCCTTAATTTTAGAGCCATGGGAGTGGTCTTAATGAATCGCTGGGTTTTAGTATTCCTTTTATTATTCGCAACGATCATCAATTTTGCTGATAAAAATGGCACAAGTGTGGCATCAATCCATATCATAAAAGATTTCAATCTCTCATATGTTCAATATGGCTTACTTGGGAGCATCTTTTTTTGGTTTTTTGCCATTTCAGGAATTATAGGCGGGGCATGGTCAGATACTTTAGGGACAAAAAAAATGCTGGGAATTCTCCTCCTGGCATGGACGATATTGCAGTTTAGTACTTATTTCATTATGAGTTTCCCACTTCTTCTGATGTATCGATTATTATTGGGCATTTTTGAAGGGCCCTTTGGTCCAGTTGCAATTAGTCACCTAAGCCGATCATTCCCTCCAGCTTCCAGAGCGATGGCTATTTCAATATGTAATGCAGGCGGCATCATTGGAGCACTAGTTATGTCCCCTGTTTTAGTGCATCTTAATCAGTCATTTGGCTGGAGAATTACTTTTGTGTTATTAGGAGGAGCTAGTCTTCTATTATTCCTCGTGTGGACAGCAAGCAAGGATAGCTCGAAATCACACATTGATGCAACAGATACAGCACCTAGGAAATTCAAGTGGTCAGAGTTTAAGCCGATCTTGTTTTCTCCGACATCTGCAGTTACGTTATTTGCTCTATTTTCAAGCTTCTGGATGGTTGTCTGGATCATGGTATGGCTGCCTGCCTATTTAGTTGAAGCGGTTCATCTTTCTGAAGCAAAAATGGGGTTTGCTGTCCTAATCATTGGGCTCATTAACATGATTGTGACAGTCAGTGCTTCTACCTGGTCTGATAGAATGTATAAAAAAACGAAAAATTTACGTACATCACGCGTATTATTTACAGCATTGCTTCAAATAATAAGTGCCTTGTTATTGGTCATTGTTACCTTCACTCAAAATCATTTACTGGTGGTCACTTTAATAGGAGTAGCAATGGGATTATCGACAACCCTGCTAAATGTCGGCCCTGTCATCATGATGAGTTTATTACCTGAAAGGCGTGGATTGATGGTTAGCCTTGGAACGTCCTTTCAAAATATTTCTGGAATAGTTGGACCCATCATTTGCGGTTATCTAATTCAATCTGCAGGAAATAAACTTATAGGTTTTAACTATACCATACTATGTACGGCATTCATTCTAATTGTTGGCGGAGCATTGTTCTCCCTTTTCGCCAAACCAGACCATCCAATTTCAAAAAGCACTAAAAACTTGGGATTAACGGATATAAAAGAGATGAAGCAATCTTAATCATACATGCGGAAGAAGTATCATCCTATTAAAAATCACTCAATTCAAGGAGTGATTTTTATTTTTTTACGAATCTTCCATTAAACTTTAAATGGATTGTTAATTAAAACCAGGACTCATTTAGATTCAGCTATCCTTGATAAAGTATCTGAAAAATTTTATAATTTAATTATACTATTCACGTTTGATTCTTTTATTCTACTTAATTATGTTTTGTTATAAAGCAATGAACGAAAGGAATAAATACATCTATGGTAAAAGTCTTTGAGCAAAAATTGTTCGTACCCAACTTTTCCTCATACTTCGCTAGAAAGCGCTTACATTCTTTTCTGGATAAACACCGGCATGCAGCATTAATCTCTATAACCAGCGATGCAGGATATGGAAAAACGGCTCTAGTTTCAGGCTATCTGCAAGAATCAAAGACGGAGGCTATTTGGTATCGGCTGGATGAAACCGATCAGACACCAGCCATTTTTCTCAGTTATTTAAAAACGGCCATTTCAAGAATCATTCCAAATGGACATATTCACTCCCCTATTGAAATTCAACCTGGAGAAATTGAAAATGAAGTTCAATACTTGCTTTCTATTTTATCAAATTGGCAAAAGCCATTAATGATTGTATTAGATAACTACCATAAAATAGATAATCAGGACATACAAGAAATTCTAAATCAATTGCTTCAATATTCTTCAACATGCATTTCGTATATTTTAATTGGACAATCCAAACCTAAAGCCATCCCAGTTCATATAAAGCTTCTGAGAAACTACGTAGAGATTTCCAGGGAACAGTTGTCTTTTACTAAACAAGAAACAGAAGAGTTTTTAAGATACATATGCAGACAATCAATAGAGAATCACCAAATGACTGCCATTCACGAGAAAACACAAGGCTGGGTTACAGGTATTCAGCTTCTTCTTCACTCCATCAGGGATTGGAAGGAGACTGAGCGTTCAGATTTTCTATCTCATTTTACAAGTAAATCAGATATCCAAAAATATTTCATGTCCGAAGTGATGGATTCCCTTTCTGGAGAAATGAGGATGTTTCTTTTAAAAACTTCCTTGTTATCTGAATTGGATGCAGCTGTAATAAATAAGTATCTTACTATTTCAAATGCTGAGGAATTAATCGGAGCTTTAATGAGAAGCAATAGTTTCATTACAAAAGATGAACATGGAATCGTTCGGTATCACCCCATGTTTCGATCATTCCTTTATGCAGAGTTTCTTCAAAATCTTTCCCTTTCAGAAAAGGAAATCGAACACTACCATCTCTTGCTTGCAGAAATATATCAAGAAGCGTGTCAATTTTTTTCTTCATTTGTTCATTTTGTTACGGGAAAGGACTACTATAGAGCAACACAATTAATAAGAAGCATGGAAAAAAGATATAATCCTGAAAAATTTTTCATTCTTATAAATAACTGGCTAGATAGTTTGAACACTCAGGACTCGATACCGTTTGATAGCGTGTTTCTTTTTCGCTGCATTCCTTTGTATATATTGGATCAGCTGATCTTACCGATTGAGGAACGGATTAACGAACTTAAAGACAAAGGAAATGCTTTGCACTTAAGCTATCTTCAATACTTTCTGGCTACCATATACAGACATAAAGGAAATTTCGCAAAATCAAAAAATCTTTTTCACACCTCTCTGAATCATTGCCTGGAAATGAACATATACGGTTTGACAGTATTGAATTATTTAGGATTATCAGAAATCCTTTTATGCTCAGGGGAAATGAAAGAATCTGAAAGGCATGCAAAGTCTGGCATCTATTATGCTGAAAAACATCAAATCTCCCATTGCCAAATTTATGCTCTTTGGATGCTTGCCGAAATACATCTTCATAAAAATGAAGCTGCACAAGCTAAACCATTTCTGGATCAAATGAGACAATTGCTGGAACTGTCAAAAGAAGATGACGCAAGAAGTGTTTATCTCCATTATTCATTAAGCAGATTATTTTGTTTAAACAAGGACTATTTACAAGCCGTTAAGTTTGCAGAATTGGGGGTAAGTCAAGCTGAGAGATTTGGGAACGATCTTGATACCGGCGGATCTTATATGCAATTGGGGCAAAGCTATTTGCATATACAAGAATGGGAAAAGGCAGACAATTGTTTTGCAAAAGCAGCCTCTTTTCTTGAATATTTTTCTTACTACCGCTGTTTAACGTTGAGTTTTCAAGTGAAACTTTTTGAGGTACAGAGAAAAAATGAATATGCAAAAGAGAAAAGGAATAAATTGATAAAAATCTGCCAGGAAAAAGAGTTTAAATCTATTATCGACAGTATGAACGATCATTTTATCTCTACTATCGAAGTGAATGAAAAAGGATCACACCCAAATTTATCAATAGAAGTTCTAGGTGATTTTAAAATTACTTATGAAGGCAATCCTATATACATAAAACGAAAATCAAGTTTGCAGCTGCTGCAGCTTTTTATAGCAAACCGTGAAAAAAAATTACAAAAGGACTTCCTTCTCGATAGTATTTTTCGAGATACAGCCATCGATACTATTCATAATCACTTCTATGTAGCGTTGTCCACATTGCGAAAGGCACTGGAGCCCCAATTGAAAACTGGCAGAAAATCTCGATATATAAGCCAATCGGAAAACCATTATTTGTTTAATTGCGAACACCTCTATTTAGATGTAAATGAGTTTCAATCCTTACTTTGTCTGGATATAAATTCACCACCAAAAGAAAATCAGCTAATAAATCTTTTAAAAGCTGAAAAATTATATAAAGGCCACTTTTTTGAAGAATACCCGTATGAACATTTTCTTGAAAGTGAACGTGAAAAACTTCGCTCTGATTATATCAATTTATTAAAGACACTTGCACATTACTATTGGGATTCTGATGAAAATGAAAAAGGAATCGAATACTTTGAGAAAATATTGAATCTTGATCCCTATCAAGAGCAAATTTATATTGATTTTATTAAAAAGCTGCTTGAATCGAACTTTTTACTGCAGGCTAAAAAAGTAGCAAGCAGGAACATTAAATTTGTTGAGAATGAACTTGGCATAGATGTCAGATCAAAATTGAATTCTATTTTTTCACCCTATAATTTTAGTGTTTAAGAGACCAGTTGAGTTTTTCTATGATCCTGAACGGGCAAAGTACCCGCTTTACAAACAATTTGGAGCGCATTGAAATCCTATTATTTCAATGTGCTTATCCATATCCAGGTTATATTAATTAAGGAATATTTTCTTGTACATAAAAAGAAAATAGGTAAGCAGCAAGTGCTTACCCAAAGATAACAAAGAAATAATAGATTTAGTTAGCTAAAGCTGCTAATCCTGTCCAAACACCTAATGAAGTTCCAGAAGTAACTCCTCCATCAATAGCAATCGATTGGCCTGTAATAAATGAAGCATCATCTGAACATAAAAAGTGGACAAGCGCTGCCACTTCCTCTGGTTTTCCAGTACGCCCAAGTGGAGTTATATAGTTATTGATGGCCCTCTGTTCTGGCGCCGCATGATTTTGAACCATCGGTGTATCAATCGTGCCTGGACAAATACAGTTTACGCGAATATTTCGCAGGCTTAACTCCAAAGCAGCCGTTTTTGAAACACCTATCACCGCATGTTTTGAAGCTACATAAGGACCATATGTTGGGACCCCTTGTAGGCCAGCTGCTGAAGCTGTGTTCACGATTACCCCTCCTTCTTTTATTAGCGTTGCCCCATGTTTTAAACCAAACATGACACCAAAAGTATTTACTCGGAAGGATTGTTCATAATCTTCAGTTTGAGCATCTGCCAGCATCCCTAGGCCTATTCCAATGCCTGCATTATTAAACAGGATATCAATTTGACCATATATTTCGATCGTCTTCTCTAAAAGAAATTGTACTTCCTCTTCCCTAGAAACATCCGTTTTAATATATAGTCCGCCAATTTCTTCTGCAAGCAATGATTCATCTGTAATATCAGCAACCACAACAGTGGCACCTGCCTCGTGAAAACGTTTGACAGTTGCAAGTCCAATTCCTGAACCTCCACCTGTAATAATCGCGACTTTTCCTTCAAGTGAAAACATCGAATTTAATCTCCTTAAATTATTTTACAAGAAGTAATGTATTTATAGATATTTTTCTTGTTTAGATTTAGTCTATTCATGTTTGTTTTAAATTTAACTTCTGAAACAGTCTATTATTCAATACCTTCTGGAAACCGGGATGCAACTCTTGTAGCTGCTTCTACCATATATTTCGATGCATTCGTATATTTCGCCAGTTTCATCATATTGCCTCGTTCTAATTTTGTTTTTCTGGTCATAAGTGCAGCGATGGAATCTAATTTACGGTCTAAGATTTTCTTCCAAATTTCTGCATCTCCACTAATCATATATGGCACTGAATCCACATCAGCCGGCTGAGCTATTCGGGCCTCTCTGCACACTCCATGCCACAGGTCTACATAAACGAACCGATCTTTATCCAGCCCGATTGCAGGATCTGCATTCATCTTCATGACCAGTGGCCATTCCCATTTTGCACCATACTTTTGAAACATTTCACTCTTATTAATTTCCTCTTTCCACTGTTCCGCCCATTCTTGGCTAAATACTGGCAACCCCAAAAAGATTCCCCCTTTTTCTTGAACATGCTTCATTCTTAATTTTTGTTCATAGAAAATGTTTACTTTTCAGTTCATCTATTAAAACCTGGTAACATCAATATAATCAACACCATGTACATCGCAATATTCCTTATACATATCCAGTGCTGATGACCAATTCAGCATAAACAGCGGATTTCCTTCTGTATCCTGGAATTCTAATACGCCATCAATAATATTCAATGTAATCACATCCTCTTCACTATGCATAAGTGGCTGGTGAAGTGATCCTGCTGGCTCAAATATGACATCTCCAGCTTTTGCAACCCACTCTTCCCCCTCATAATTCCATGCCCCTTGAACTGTATAAACAGTTACAGTGCCATGATGATAATGCGGAGGGATGACAGCTCCCTTTGAAGCTTTTAATAGAGTGAAAAATTGTCCATTAATCGGATTAGCCTTAAGGACTTTAATTTCTGTACCCTCAATCCAAGGTATCCAAGGAAATGCTTCCGGGTTCATGTAACACGTATCTAATATTGGACTTGATACAGTTTTTGACATATAAATCCCTCTTTCTATTTTAGAATTAAAACATGCTTCGTCGTTATCATATCCATTCAATCTTACAAATCTCTTACAAAGTATAGAATATTATATTTTTTCTGATAATTATTTTTAAATAAAGTCATCTGATTTGATTCCTCCTAAAGGCACGGTACATTTACTAAAAAATCGCTCTAGATCCACTGACTCGTGCAACTTTCCACTAAGGTGAGCATAAGTATTTTGCGGGCTCACTCTTCTCGTGTTCTAAAAAGCTTTGAATTGCTTCAAATGAGCACCGTTATTAATCAAATGATTGGCATAAAATAGCCTTCTTTATCCATTCTTGCTAAATCCCCAATAAATAACCCATGCACGAATGGCGTATTTATTCTAGGTCGATGAAGTGGATTAAAACAAGTTACTGGTGATGCTTCCGATAATCCATATCCCTCAGATATTTTCACATTGAACTTCTCCTCGAATTTTTCCAACATTGAAACTGGCATTGAAGCTCCTCCTGTTACACAAAGACGCATATTCGTAAAGTCCAATGGAATTCCTTTTTCATAATGAAATAAAATATTATACATAGTTGGTATACTTATAAATACTGTAGCTTCATACTCATTTGAAACTTGAAATACCTCTTGCGGATTAAACTTAGTCAATATAAGAATGGTAGCCCCACATATTAGCGATGCATTTATGACAACGGTCAAACTGAAAACATCAAACATTGATAGACACGCTATCACTTTATCATTCTTTGAAAATTGCAAGGATGAAACTACATCACGTGCATTACTATACAAATTATAATGTGTAAGCATGGCTCCCTTTGGCTTCCCGGTGGTACCAGAAGTATATAGTATAACTGCTGTATCATCGTCATTAATAGTAATATCCGGGGACTCATTCAATCCAGCATCCAATACATCAAGAAGCGTTTTCATTTTCGATTCAAATGAGTTGACAAATAATCGTTCTTCAGAAGTTTGGCACACTATGATGTTATTTACATAGGACAAATATGGTTCTATTTCCTGCAATAATGGAACGAGAGAATCGAGACAAATAATCGCTTTAACATCCCCATTTTGAATAATATAAGTTATCTCATCTGGAGTGAATTTTGGGTTTATTGGTATGACAGTTGCTCCTGCTTTTAATACTCCGTACAATCCAATCATGAATTCTGGAGAATTTCCTAAAATTAAAGCTACATTGTCTCCTTTTTTCACACCCATTTGATTTAATCCACTAGCAAACTCTGTAACTATCTCAAAATATTCCTTATATGACGTTTTTTCTATCTGAAACACGTAAGCAGTATGATCTCCATATAATCTTACTGTTTCATTCAACGCACTTAGTAAATTCATATACAATCCTCCTAAAAATGATTGTCTACTCAACGATATTTCAAAAGATGAGCTTGACAAATTTTTATTGTATTCGGGGGTTATTACTGATTCCTTACTAAAACTCTTGCTTTTCATACTTCTCTAATAAATTTTAAATTAATTCTTTCATTTAAAAGATGATAATAATATAATCGATTGAATTTTTAGAATAATAAAGATTCAGTAAGAATCTAGTAAGATATGAATTCTAAAATAAAATCCAAAAGGAGGTGAGGGGATTTTTTTGATGATGACAAAATAATTTCTGTTACCTCGATTGCCATTTCTGTAAATATCCCAAGCTTCTGTTGCCTGCAAAACGGGCTTTGGGCATACTCAACACCTATGAAACTACTAGATATGTACCATATTAAGTATTGAAAAGGGTGAGAAAATGAAGGGTTCGTTGAAAAGCAGATTATCGGTTGTATTCATGTTTGTACTACTTATTAGCAGTTTCGTAACACCAGCTGGTGCTAAATTTTATCAGTCTAACCAGGGGCCGGTACAGTTTCAGGGAAAGGATAAAGATCAGCTTTTTGCTGACATGACCGAAGGAGAAGAAAACCACCCTTTATACGGGCAGACGTCTAAGTCAATCGATCCAAATGAGAAGGTTCGTCTAATCGTTGAAGTAGACGTAAATGAGAAAAAGAGAACAGCACCTGAACAGCAGGTCGAACAAGTGAAGAATACATTTATGAAAAAGCGAGATGGCGCCACTAAAGTCTTACATACGTATTCCAAAGGCTTTTATGGATTCAGTATGGAAACAACGAGGAAAGAAGCTATGAACATGAAAGAAGCTGAAGGCGTAAAAGATATTCGCCCCGCTAAAACATATGAACACATGGACGTAAAGAGCAATGAACTTGTCGAAGCCATGAATGTTTGGACAAAATATAATTACAGCGGTGATGGAATGGTCGTTGCGATTGTAGACTCAGGAATCGATTATCGTCATGAGTCCTTGAAGCTTTCAGAAAAAGGAAAGAAGAAAGCAGAGTTTAATGAAGAGAACATTCAATCGAAACTCGATGACACAGAAGTAAATGATGTTTGGTACACAGACAAAGTACCGACAGGCTATGACTGGGCAGATAAAGATAACCATGTCATCCCGGCCAGTGATTCCCACGGAACACATGTGGCTGGAATTGTAGGGGCCTATGAGGAATCTCAGGAGAAGGCAGTCGGGGTAGCTCCTGACGTTCAATTATTAGCTGAAAAAGTCTTCTCTGATACAAGAGGTTATGCATACGATGATGACATCGTAGCTGGTATTTATCATGCGGTCGAGTTTGGGGCAGACGTTATCAATTTAAGCTTAGGTTCAGACGCAGGGATGGTTGACTCAAATGATCCTGTTCAACGTGCAATTGAATATGCTACAGAACACGGGGTATTAGTCGTTGCTGCTGCAGGTAATGCTTCCTATAGCACAAAGCAAGGCTTACTGGAAAGATCTCAATTACCATTAGCCAAAAATCCAGATATCGGACTTGTCGGTGACCCTGGGGTTACACCATCTGCTCTACAGGTTGCTTCCTCTGAAAATGATTTAATGAGAATTGATGCGGTCGAGTTAAACGATGGAAGTCTACTAGGGTACCAGATTCAGCCAAGCTCTATAAAGCTAATTGATTCTTTAGAAACAGATAAAGAATATGAATTGGTTTTTGTTAGTGATACCTCTAAAGGTGCTTTAGAAGGCTTAGACTTACAAGGGAAAATCGCTGTCGCACAATATGACCAAGCATATGGTTATTATTCACCAGCTCAATTTAATGTCAGTAGAAAAGGAGCAATTGCTCTAATTCTAATTCCATCAAGTCAAGAAGGCCCTTATGCCACTGTAAGTTTCTCTCCTTACACAATCCCGGCAGTGACAACGGACATTAATAAGTCTGTTCAGGTGGCAGAGAGGTTACAAAGCGGAGATAAGATTACAGCTAAGTTATCAGACGAAGTACTTTGGGTACAAAACCCTAATACCGAGCCAATGTCTAATTTCTCTTCATATGGTTCACCAACAGATCTAAGCTTTAAACCAGAGATTACAGCTCCAGGAGGAAAAATTAGCTCAACCGTTCTAAACAACCAGTATGAAACGTGGAATGGAACGTCTATGGCGACTCCACACGTTGCAGCAGGCGGAGCTTTACTTCTTCAAAAGTACTATGAAGAGCTACAATTGCCCAAAAATGAAGAAACGATCTTAAAAGCAAAAAATGTTTTAATGAATACCTCTCAGATTTTAACAAACCCCAATCATGAACAAACACCTTACTCACCGAGGCGTCAAGGATCAGGTTTAATGAAAATTGAAAAAGCGATTAAAACACCATATCTCGTCCAACATGTAGGTGCGCCTTTAGAAAAGGCATCTTCGGTTGCATTAAAAGAAGTGAATCGCACGTTTGATTTCACTTTAGATGTACAGCCCTTGGCGAAAAATCTAGAACATGCGAAACATCAATATGAAATCGTGGTAGATGTGTTAATGGATGAAACAGAAAAAAGTACCTATGATGGCGTAGAAAGAAAATACTTAACGTTGAATTCTATTCCTATAGAAGATGCTGTCATTAAAATTAACGAAAAAAAACAAGAGTCGCACAAAAAGATCCAATATAAACCTCGTAGAGACGGTGAAGTGACCATTTCAATCACACTTCCAGCAGATTTAAGTGAAGGGCGTTTTGTTGAAGGATTTGTCCGCTTTGTACCAAAAGGGAGTTCTGTAAAAGAATTAACAACGCTAACGATACCTTTCATGGGCTATTATGGTGATTGGGATTCAATCGATAATATTGATGAGAGCCCGGTCAATGGCGACCCTTACTTAGGTTATACAGTATTATGGAATGACATGATGGAATATCCTTTGGGTTTTGATTTGAAAACCAATTCATTTGATCAAGATAAGGTAGGCTATTCCCATAAATCGCTTCCGACTGGTATGTACCCTTCATTTACGGTGTTTCGAAATCTGAAAGAGATGTCTTTAAAGATTGAAGATGAACAAGGTAATGAGGTTGCACATATCACGAATTTTAGTGAATATACAGAAGATGGAAGTCCATTTGCCTTCAGGAAGAATATTATGAGCTATGGGGATTTTTACTATGGTTTTGATGGGTTGTTTTGGAGTGGAAAGGACGACGAAGGGAATAAACTCCCGGACGGGAATTATTACTATGTATATGAAAGTACATTAAATTATGAGGGAGCAGAACCTCAGCAAACCAAAATCCCGATTAAAATCGATTCTGTTTCACCAGATTTAGGAAATATAAAGGTAACCGAGCAACCAGATGGAACATATAAAATTACATGGGATGTAAAAGAAGAAGAAAGTGGGTATCTCGGAAGTATACTCTGGATAAATGATAGTGAACCTATATATGATTTAATAGAAAGTGGTGAAAAAGAGTATATTACGGATGTTAAACCTGAGATTGTCATGGTGTTAGCTGTTGATAATTTATATAATACAGGATTCGGTTATGCTGGAAATGAGGAATTACTGCATGCAGGACCATTCATCCAATGGTGGCATGTTTCCGGAACAAACGTAAACGAAAACAATCCTGCCCGCATTACAGTCTTCGGATTTAACCGAATGGATTGGCATATTGAAATTTCCGATTCGGAAGGGCATGTAATAGAATATGTAGATATTGAAAATGAGCACTCTATTTATGGATTAACGTGGTATCCAAGTGCTGAATACCAGAATGGAGAGTATTATGTAACGGTATCCGGAACGGATGATTCAGGTTTCTCGTTAACGTCTGAACCGAAAACCATAACCGTAAAGCATTAAGAAAAAGATGCCTGTCACCTCTAGGTGGCAGGCATTTAACATAAGTAGTGAAATTTCTCGAGGTAAAGATCCTCCAACAATAGACAAGCTGTTAACCATCCTTTTAGCAGTTCACTTAACAGCACTGAAAAGGTGGTGAGTAACTCACCGATTGTGCCTTATCAATTTTGTTACTTTTATTCATTCCTAGGGTCTTCACTTTCGTATCCCCGGGCAGACTCTCGAATTTAACCACTGTTTTAATAGCATAAGCGAAAATACTTTTATAAATAGCAGCAATGGATTTATTAAGATGAACCTTTGTTCACTCAAAAAATAACAAACCCCACTGAATCAAAGATTAGAGTGGGGTTTATCTAGGGTTAGAAATAGGTCCCTAATGGCTCATAGTAAATCTTTTCACTTTTCTATCAGTCTCTATTTACTTAATTAAATGATACTAATTTAATAAATCACCTAATTCTAACTCCTCAAGAATATCTTCCAGCGTTTTACCGCCTTGCTTCTCTTTTGGCACTGGCGCATCTTCAACCATTTCATTTACACTTAAATAATTGTCAACGATGAATTTCATATCTGCAGCATCAATCGTTCCATCTTGATTAATATCTGCTTTTGATGATCCTTTTGCTTTCTTATTGAAATGTTTATTCAAGAAGAAAGCATCCTTGATATCAATGACCTGGTCACCATTGACATCACCAGCTAATTGTAATCCGGGATATATTCTTTCTTTTATTCCCAAGACATCCCCATTTATCTCTTCACCTACTGTAACGGTCGTGTGTGATTCGAAGTGACCCGGTACTTTCACACCGACTGTATAGGTCTCTTCTGCAGCTGGAATACCGTGAATTTCAAATACTGAGTGATTATTCGATTCTAATAGCTCACCTTCATATATTGTCCCATCTGGTGAAATGGCGGTAATTTCAACACCTTTACCGTCTAAATCTACATTTACCCAGCCTTGTTCATGAAGGAATGCTTCAGGTCCTATATATCCCCATACAACTGAATGCTTAGGAACGATTTCCAGCTTTTCTGTAGTAAAACCTGGAACTTGTACAGCTTCTTTTTCTTCGGCCTTATGGTAGTTAGCTTCAGTAATGTAAAGAGATCGTTCATAATCATAATATTCGTCATTCATCACCTTAAAGGTAACGTCTAGAATAGGCATATCCCCGTCTATCCCATCTAGGTCATCTCCTTCTAAGATTGCACGAACGGGAACGGTATTCTCCCAAAGGTCATGGACGATCTCCCCAACTTCCACGTTTGTACTCCAATTCTTTTCCTCTGCCTTTTCCAATAAGTTTGGATGAATTTTGGCATCGACAAACTCATAATATGAATTTCGGTAACTCAGCTTAAATTCTCCTCCTATTAACTGTTCAACATTGTTCATCGTTAATGTAACCGTTACCTCATCATCCAAGTACAGTTCATGTTTATCAAATTTGGCAGTCGCATATTTTTCGCCTTTCCCTATGAAGTAGTACTGATGCATCCCTCCTGCTTGATCACCAGCTGTTGCAGCATCAAAGCCATAAAACTTAAAGTCAACGTATTGACCGTTTGCTACTTCTTTTGGCGTAACACCGAACTTGAAGCTTCCGTCCGATTCAGGTGTGAAATAATGCGTTGGCCAACCAAAGCCTTTACTATCATAGCCCACGACCGTATTTAAACTTTGGTCAAGTGGACTAAATTGGCCATCAATATTATTCCTTATTTCTTTTAATCCTGTTTCTTTCATTAAGTCAATGTTTGAGTCGTAAATTTTTCCTTTAAACCAATTAATACCTTCTTCATCATTTTCATTATACTCAATTTCATAAACACCAGGCTCTTGTTCCATCGTTATTTCCGGGATTTGATTATCAATAAATACATAATCTGATGGATTAAACATCTCTCCGTCTTCATTGACACCCATGATTTCAATTTCATATGCTCCATCAGGCGCTACAGCCATGTGTTCACTGATCGGATTTTCTTCATCGCCAGTAAATGGATAGTATGCGCCACCCGAAAAGACAAATGGAACTAAAAAGTCCATTCCCAGTTGTTCGTTTAAAATTTCTGGATTAATGTATCCAAGATATCCTAAATATTCACCTGTATCCTCATCTTTTACAACTAAATCCATGGTTTCCATCGGACTTCTTAACCCTATATATAAAAATGTTGCTGGAGTATTCATATGTGCATGGTATTGACTTCCATCCGAAGCAAATGCAGGCCGATCCACTGAATAGTTAATTCCTCTATCAGCTACAATAATGGAGAACGGAATTTGATAGTTTTCATGATTGTTATTCGCATTTGTAAAATGAATATATCCTTCATATGTTCCTGACTGCGCTGCTGATGCTACATCTATACTTGCAGTAAATTCAACTTTACTATTTGCTTCAACAGATATCGAGTCTTTTACATTAATTGCAACGCCATTTTTTTCTGCATTATTTGCTCCTGAAAGATCAGAAGACAATAGTTCTACACTTACATTAAAATCTTTCTTTTGATCACTATCATTTTGTAATTCTACTTTTCTGCTATCTGCAGTTGATGAATCTTTTTGTTTGTAATGATATCCATAAGCAATCGCTCCCGTAATATCATCAATGACAATTTCATTAAGAGAATCATCTAAAGATTGCGTTTCATCCATTACTTGAAACTTCACATCTGAATGAACAGCATTAACTGGATCGACTCTGCCGGCACCCACTTCAAAAACGCTGTAATCCTCACTTAAATCATCCGCAGTATTCATTAATGCCGTTTTCACATCAAATGGTGAATAGTCAGGGTTATTTTGAAGTATTAGCGCAGCAACACCAGCTGCATATGGTGTGGCCATGGAAGTACCAGACATTCTTTTATATGCGTATTGATAATTAGAAGAATCTTCCTTATCGTTAATATAAGAAGGAACTGTCGAAAAGATATCAACACCTGGTGCTGTAATTTCAGGCTTAATATCATACGATTTTGAAGCTGGCCCGCGAGAGCTGAAGTCAGCTAATTTATCTCCTTCTGTTTTACCTTCACTGATTTCGTTAAATGTAAGCTTTGTCACTTCTGTTAATTGATCTTTAAGGCTCTCCCCATCTTCTTTTGACATAGTGAAAGCAGGAATATTGTCAATTCCTTCACCTAAATAGGCTGAAATCACTCCATCAACATTATTCCAAATAATCACTGCACTTGCTCCAGCATTTTCAGCGTTCGCGATTTTTTCATTAAATGGTATTGTACCTCGTTGAATCAAAGCTAATTTACCCGTAAAATCTTTTCCATCAAAATCCTCTGCATAACCTAAACCTGCATCAACAATCTCTAGTGGTGTATCGATTAATTCTGTTAAATCATCATCAAAATGCTTTGCTAACAACTGTAAATGATAGGAGTCATCCCCCACTTGTCCGATTGCAGCAGGAATATTAATAGAAACATCACTAGCTCCCACCGTTATGGCTAATGCTGCTGTTCCAGGAGAACCCAGGGTATAGGCATTAGGACCAGAATTCCCTGCAGCTACAAGAGCTACTGTCCCTGCTATCATCGCATTATTTATTGCGATGGATGTTGGGTATAGAGGATCATTCACACTCGCTCCCAGTGATAGGTTCATGATATCCATACCATCTTCAACCGCTTTATCAATTCCAGCTAGAACCGAGCTAGTACTCCCAGAACCATATGGCCCTAATACTCGATACGCGTATAAATCGACTCCATTCGCAACACCTGTCACGGCATGATCTGAATCGGCTTCACCTTGTCCTGCGATAATCCCTGATACATGTGTTCCATGTGATGTCCAATATGTAGCTCCATTCCAAGTTTCTGGCCAAGCAGTATGATCTAAACCTTGCCACTCTTCATGTGTAGCTTCCATTGGGTCATCATCAAAATCGACAAAGTCATAACCGCCTTTGTACGCCATTTTCAAATCTGGATGGTTATAATCAATGCCTGTATCCAGGACACCTACTTTTAATCCTTTCCCATTTATTCCTTCGTCATGTAGTCCATCAACGCCTAAGAAAGGAATACTATCAATCATCGAGGGAGAAACGGTTGTCTCTTTTTCTTCTACAGGAAGATCCAGCTGCAGCTCTTGATCCAGCCAGACAGCTTTAACTTCTCCTAATTTAATGAGCTCCATTACTTCTTTTGCTGGTAATGTCATCGAAACACCGTTAAACGCATTTTTATATTCCTTTTTAATTTTATTTTTTTTAGCTGATTTTGATTTGTTAATTTTATCTTTAAAATCTTTATGGGATTTATCTACTTTTTCCTTAGCCTCTTTAAGACCTAAAGCTTTAGCTGATTTACCTTTGGCTTTCTCTTTTGCCACTTGCACTTCTGCAGGATCTACTTGAAATTGAACGATTATTTCCAGCTCTTCGTCATTATTTAG
This sequence comes from Cytobacillus oceanisediminis, assembly GCF_004366035.1. Classification (GTDB taxonomy): domain Bacteria; phylum Bacillota; class Bacilli; order Bacillales; family Cytobacillaceae; genus Cytobacillus; species Cytobacillus oceanisediminis_C. Next base: position 151,095 of record NZ_SOEE01000003.1, on the reverse strand, counting down.
ATTTACAGCAGAAGGGATACGTAATTTCGCTGCCTCTTCTGAATATAAGTTATTAAGTTGTGATCTTTGCTCTTCTGTTAAATTCTTCAAAAGACCTTCAACATCAGAAATTCTTGTATGATCATTTGATGCTTTTTTCGAGTATTCTAACCCCATTGCAAACGAACTTATTGGAGTTGTAAATAAACAATAAAACAATAGGATTGATGTGATTATCTTTAATGCATAAGACTTCACGCCTCTGTTCCCCCTTTAGAATTTTTCATTCATACTTCTCTTGTTTTTTATATTCTCTCTCTTATTGATAGGAGGGAGAGCTCTGTTAGGCTATTAAACTTGACTTATACTCTTTTATAAACAGCTCCTTTCGCTACCCTCAATCCACGGAATCCAAGGGAATGTATAGGGGTTCATGTAACTTGTTTCTAAAAGTACTTGATACCGATTTTTACATAAACATCCCTCTTTTCATTTTAGAACTTTAATCATACTTCGTAAGTATCGTACTTTTTCAAACTTACAGAGTTCTTACAAAGTGGGAATATTATATTTTTTCAAAAAATTTATAACTTATAAAAAGCATTTCTCATTGAAAAGAAATGCTCTTAAACTTTTAACATTCAATTTATAACTTAATCAAGAGAATACTCCAAGAAATCACGACAACAAAAGAGTTGGTTCGAGTTGTGTTTTTTTATCAAAGTTGTCAAGATGAGGGAAAAACAAAAAATCAGGGGATCAAACCCTGATTTTTGTTATAATTCTGCTATTTGATATATTCTTTACTGGCTAATACATCGGCAATCAAATCAGTCGGAATGGTAAATTCACAAACGCCCATATACCCTGGCGCGACTTCGTATTTATTAAATACGATAACAAGTTTTCCTTCATTGTTAATATAAAAGCTTTGGTCTTTAGCTATGGTTTTAAATCCCAGTGCATCATCCAGCCAATAAAACTTGTCGGGGTCTCTTTCCATTTGACTCTTCATCTGTTCCTTTATATTTTCGTTTATTAGGTTTATATAACTTTCATCCATAAATATACTCGGCAAAGTTATCAAAAGTTCATGTTTCTTGTCGATCGTATCATAGGTATACTCTGAGTATGAATTCACCGTGCTTACAACATATCTCCCCACAGCAAGAATTTGATCATTGTCGGTTTTTATATCATATCCGCTTTCTACACCCAGATGACCTCCGCCATTCTTCTTTACTTCCTCCATTTCCGTCATAAAATCATTGTACAGTTTTTTACTTTCTTCTAGGTATTTTTTATTCAAGGTGGATTCTAATGTTTTATTTCCCATATTCGTAATGGCAGGCACTTTTATTTCCGTTTTGGCTGTTTCCTCATCTACTTTAAATTCTCTAACAGTCAACACCTTAACGAGCGAGCCAACAAAAGGCACTTCTGATAAGGCATTTGCAAGGCTTGGACTCGCATTAACTCCTGTGATGAATATCAGCACCGCTGCTCCAACTCCAACAAGAAACTTCTTCATATTCACTTTTCTTTTCTTTTTTTGCTTGAGGGCTTTTTTTACAATAAAATCCAATTCATCTGGGATAGGTGTATTTTTATATTCTTTCTTTAAAGCTTCCAATCTCTTATCCATTAGATTAATTCCTCCTCAGCAATGATAATGCGTAATAATTTTAATCCCCTGTAGAGCCGTGTTTTCACTGTATTAATATTTTCATCTATAATTTCCGAGATTTCCTCTAGTTTTAAATCTTCAAAAAAGCGCAGTATAATAACGGTTTTGTACTGAACGGGTAATTCATCCAATGCATTGGAAAGATCAATGTCATTGTACGAATCTACTATTCCATGACTTAAAAATTCAAGCGTTTGGTCATCCATAAGGGTGATTTTCTTTTGTTTTCTTAAAAAATCGATCGACGTACGAACGACAATTGTATAAAACCAACTTTTGATCGATCCAGCTTTTTGGATCGTTTCGATTGAGATAAGTGCTTTTTTAATTGATTCCTGGACGATATCCAATGCATCCTCTTGATTTTTCACATAACTGAACGCCAAACGATAAAAATCCTCTTTGTGATCATTTATACAGGTGACGAATAGGTCATTCACATCTTTTTTCATTAGTTCAAAGTGCCCCTTTTTGCAAAATACATTTTTTTTTAAGCTGTTCGAATTTTAGACGGAGGAACGTCATTAAAAAGTTTCATTCGCATATTCCAGAACTCGGTCCACCTTAAGCAAATTTTCATTCTGGGTAAAAAAATTAGTCCAACCTATTCTATCTTTCTTTAAACACCCTGTGTTGAAAAATATAATTAAGTTTGTTTTCAAAAAAATAATAAATGCAGTGATTCATTCTTTATTTTTTGATGAAACAAAATGATTGGATGGTCACGTCTATTCATGGGAATGATTTTTGCTCCTGTCCCCAAATGATAAATAACATGACTACCTGGGGAGCAGTACAGTTTATTGGAGGAATAGTTTATGTCAGTCAAGGTACAAAATCACCGTTATATCCATGGATTGGATGGACTAAGAGCTTTAGCAGTACTATTTGTCATTGCTTACCATTTTAACTTCAGTTGGGCTAAAGGAGGGTTCCTCGGAGTAAATATCTTTTTTGTTTTATCAGGATACTTAATTACGTCGATCATGATCCCGTCACAAGGACAGAGATTTACAATTAATTTGCGTAACTTTTGGATTGGAAGGATGCGGCGTCTAATTCCAGCTGCCTATGTCATGATTTTGATTACTATCGTATGGGTGACGTTATTTAACAGAGAACTTCTTCATACCGTAAGAGGAGATGCTATCTCTTCTATTTTTTATACAAGCAATTGGTGGTTTATTTTTCATGAAGTTTCATATTTTGATAGTTTTGGCTCCCCTTCACCACTAAAGAATTTATGGTCATTAGCAATAGAAGAGCAATTTTATATCATTTGGCCGATTGTTTTGACAATTGGTCTATACATATATAAAAAGCAGTGCAAGTTGGCGATTTTTGTCTTTAGCAGTGCAATCTGTTCTGCCATGTTAATGGGTCTGCTCTATGAATCCGGGAAAGATCCCAGTCGTGTCTACTATGGGACTGATACCCGTTCATTTGAACTGCTTATTGGCTGCTGGCTGGCTCTTGTCTGGCCAATGAAGAGACTCTCGTCCAAAAAACTTTCTGTCAAGCTTCATAATACACTGAATATAACAAGTATCATTTCATTGGTCATCTTCATAATTTGCTTATTTTTTGTAAATGAATATCAGGTGTTTCTGTACAGAGGAGGCATGTTCCTAATTTGTATGAATGCTGCGATCCTGATCGCCTGTATTTGCCATCCGGCAAGCCTTTTAGGGAAAATACTCGCCTGGAAGCCTCTACGCTGGATAGGTACAAGATCTTACGGACTCTACCTTTGGCATTACCCCGTGATCGTGTTGAGCACTCCGGTTTATGAAATAGGAAATCCTGCTTTCGGACGTGTCGCTTTGCAACTAACCTTTACATTAATCATTGCGGAACTATCTTATCGATTGATTGAGACGCCGATTCAAAAACATGGATTCCAATCATTTTTTCAGAGGCACATTGTCATCAATAGGATAAAGTGGAAAAGCCTTTCTTTTAGCAGAAAAACATTAACGGGGCTCATACCTTTAGTCCTTCTTGTGTTTATTACCGGGATCACGGGTCTAGTAAATGGTGCGGGACAAAAGGGTGTAATGGCTTCAAATCCAGCTGAAGTAAAAATAATTGGCGGAGAGTCTTCGGGCATTAACGATACGAATATGAATCAGAAAAGCCCTGCATCTGAGATAGATTCTTCCGTTCAAGATCTTGGCGAAGAATTTAAACCAGAAACTGAACAGAACAAAGAAACACCACAAAAGGAGAAAAAGAATACAAATGATAAACCTCTAAATCTACCGAATACTGGAATACTGGCCATTGGAGATTCAGTTATGATAGATATGGCTCCAAGCTTGCAAAAAATATATCCTGACATCACGATTGATGCAAAAATTGGAAGACAAGTTTCACAAGCTATCAAATTAGCCCCTGGTTATGCAGACTTCAATCATCCGGATAAAACAGTCATCATCCAGCTGGGGACAAATGGCTATTTTACCAATCAACAAATGGACACATTACTCAGCACTTTCTCGGAGGCTCATATTTATTTAGTCAATACACGTGTTCCGCGTCCATGGGAGGGCAAAGTAAATCAAGCATTATATAAAAAATCTCTTGAGTATGAGAATGTTACGTTGATTGATTGGCATTCCGAAGCTATTGACCACCCTGAATATTTTGCAGCAGACGGTGTCCATTTGTTGCCAAAAGGAATTGAAACTTTAACAGATCTTATCAACCAATCCATTTTTCATATAGCTTTAGAATAATGTTTACTCAAAATGATACTAATAATCTGAACAATATATTTGTATAAATTCTCCAGCCTCACAAATAATAAGAAAAAATTACTGCAGAGGTTTTGATATGAAGTTAAAAAAAGGCGGGAATAACAGTGGCTCTGGCACCAACAATAAAAACAAGCAAAAATGGGACGAAAATTTTTCCAGCTCAAATGACTTTGTCCATTATCATACCTCCACAACAGAAGGAGATCCTTTTTGGATATCTTATTTTCGCACGCTTATTTCATCTGACATCTTGCATAAAGATGTTCTTCCCTACTTACAGAAGCAGCTGACATTAAAAGAATTAAAAAGCATCATTCCAATTCAAGAAATGATTCTTTCTAGGGATTCAGATGAAATTATCCAAAACATCATGAGTGGATATATGGCTATTCAAATACATCCTCATGATGATAACTGTTTATTAGTAAATATTGCAAACAGTAAATTCCGAGATGTAGGAATGCCAACAATGGAAGCATCTGCAATAGGTCCGCAGGTTGGATTTATTGAGGAGTTAGATACTAATATTAATCTCATCCGAAAAAGGTTGCCTATATCAGAGCTTATTGTCAAAGAAATGTCTGTCGGAAAATTATCCAAAACAAGAGCTGCAGTATTATATGTGAAAGGAATTGCTGATCAGGAAAATATAAACACCGTCATTCAAAGGATCAAAGATATTCAATATGATCATATTCAGGATAGTTCATATATCTCATCCATGATAGAGGACAATTCAAATTCTCTGTTTCCACAGTCGATTGCAACGGAGAGAGTGGACCGGGTGGCAACTGGTCTTTCTGAAGGAAAAATCATCATTGCTGCTGATGGATCACCAAATCTGATTATTCTGCCAATAACTTTTATGGAAGCCTTTATTGCAATGGAGGATTATAGCTACTCCTGGATTATTAGCAATTTTTTTCGGATTTTACGTTTTTTTGCCGTATGGATCTCATCTTTTGTCACTCCGATGTACGTGGCAATTATGACTTATCATTACGAATTAATACCAGAACGTTTACTGGAGCCGCTTGTAGGGTCTAGAGCAACTGTCCCTTTTCCTCCATTTCTGGAGGCACTGTTTTTAGAACTAATGATTGAAATGGTAAAGGAGGCAGGAATTCGTTTACCTCTAAAGATTGGACAATCACTTGGTGTTGTAGGCGGTATTGTAATTGGCCAGGCAGTGGTGGAAGCAGGGTTAACCAGCAATGTATTGTTAATATTCGTGGGACTTGGAACTTTGGCTTCTTATACATCCCCTTTGTATAAGTTCAGCAACACCATTCGATTTATTAAGTTTCCGGTTATTTTTCTTGCTGCATGGCTGGGTTTAATTGGTGTTTATCTATACTTCATATTCACAATGATCCATTTGCTAAGACTGACGTCACTTGGACGTCCTTATATAAGCTTTTATCCAATACGAAAAACTTCAGTTCAGGATTTATGGGTAAGACTCCCTTTTTCCATGCAAAAATATAATCCAAAAAACTTAAGACCGGAAAAAAAGAAAAAATTTACAGGCACCAAAAAGAATCCTGAGCCAGTGAATGATTTTTATGAATAATTTTATAGGGTGATTACGTTTGAAAGTAAGTATAAGGCACCAGGTCTCCCCATATTTAGTCTTCTTCATTATTTACAATTCCCAGGTAGGTGTTGGAATTTTAAGTTTTCAAAGGACGATTGCTGAGAAAGCAGGATATGATGCATGGATGGGTGTCCTGGCCGCAGGCTGCCTGGTCCAGGTCCTTATTTGGGTTATGTATAAACTGTTAGGAAAAGCAAATGGGGATATTATTGATGTACACACTGCTACTTTCGGTAAGCTTCTTGGGAAATTCTTAAGTCTTTTCATTGTCATCTACTACGCTTTAGCAAGTCTATCTGTCATGCTTGAATTCATAGAAATTATCCAGGTGTGGATGTTCTCGGCTGTACCATCATGGGTTATTTCAGCCTTGATCTTAATGCTCGTTTATTATTGCATTTCAGGAGGATTTCGCATAGTTGTCGGCCTGTCTTTTTTATCTTTTATTTTTCCGCAAATATTGATATTAGTTCTCTATATGTTCCCATTAAAAATTGCCCAGTTTTCTAATTTGCTGCCCATTATGAATCACTCCTTTATGGACATGCTAGACTCCATTAAAAGCTCTATGTACACCATAGCCGGTACAGAAGCATTATTAATGTTCTACCCATTTATCCGAAATCCCGATGAATCCAGAAAGTTTGCTCATCTCGGTGTACTTTTTACAACACTTCTTTATACCATTTCTTCTATAGTATCTTTCACCTTTTATAGCGAAGAGCAGTTAAAAACGACTATTTGGCCTGAGCTTTCTCTTACGAAAATAATTAAATTCTCCTATTTGGAGCGATTTGAATACTTGTATATCTCCATGTATTTAGTTATTGTGACGGCATTAATTTCACTTTTGCTATGGTGTTCAAGCAGAGGCTTAAAAAAAATTTTTAACATGAAGCAGAAGTATGCTTTATTGATTATTAGCTTAGGAAGTGTATTGATTTGTCAATTAGCTAACGAGCAATTTGATGCTATGCTTGATAAATATATTACACAGATGAATTTATACGCTTTTTATGTCTATATCCCTCTGCTCCTGCTTTATTTTACTTTGTTTAAAAGGGGGAACCAAAGTGGTTGAGCGTGGAGCTATTTCTGTGATTTTAATTTTTCTGCTAACTGGCTGTGCCTTACTCCCCACCACTATTGTTAACGAGATTGGCTTGATACAAGGCGTCGGTTATGATTTGGCGGACGAAGGAGGCATAATAGAGACACTTGTATATCCAATAATAAAAAAAGAACAATCTACAACTACCGAAGTCAAATCAGCATTCGGGCAATCCAGCAAAGAAATACGGACTAAAATTAATAATGAATCACAAATTCGCTTAGTAAGCGGACAACTCCGGTTAGCACTGTACGGGAAAACGCTGGCAGAAAAGGGGATAAATGATTTTGTAGATACTCTAAACCGGGATCCATCTATCGGAAGCATTGTTCAAATGGCAATTGTCGATGGAGAATCTAAAGAGCTGTTAAATTTGAATAAATATAAGGATGAGAATATCTCCATTTACATACAAGAAATGCTTGATCAAAACATGGAATTCGGACAGCTGCCCAAAACCAATTTACAGACTTTTTTATTTCAATTATTTCAAATAGGCCAGGACCCCTATTTACCAATAATAAAAAATGTAAATGGCAGCATTCGGATTAGTGGAATGGCGTTTTTTAATTATGATCAATATATGACATCCATCCCAACGGAAGATATTTATATGTTCAAAACATTACTAGAAAAAAACAAAAGTAATGGCCTGCAAGCATTTATGCTGGAAAATGGAGATAAAGTAGTTCTGGAAACGCTTTATTCAAATCCTGAATATAAAGTGAAAATCGTTCAGGGCAAACCGGAATTTACCATTAACCTAAAAATGAAAACAAAGCTTCAGGAATTTGCTTCTTCTAAGAAAAAAAGGCAATCTTTTAATAAAAAGAAATATCAAAAAGAGGTAGAACAGCAGCTTGAAGAAGAAGCTGTCAAAATCATTACGCAGCTCAAGGAACAGCAAGTTGATCCATTAGGATTAGGAGCAAAATATAAGGAACATTATCGTTCATTTGATAAAAAGGAATGGGAAACGTATTATCCTGATGTTAAAGTTTCTATTAAAGCAAATGTTGAAATAGAGCAAACAGGAACTATCGATTAATAATTCATCAAGGGATTGTCTATTCACCTTAGGTAACGCTAGCTTTGGAGTTAGTTTTGTACAGGTTATACGATGGAAAACTCTGGTTTTTTAAAATAACATACATAGATTTTAAAATAACGGATGGTAATAATGATAGCGGAAGTAAAGATATAAACGGGGTAGATGTTAAATATAGAGAAATTAAGACAAAGGGCACAGAGTTGGTGGTAACGTTCTTTAATCTGAAGGAAGGCATATTCGATTGAGTTTTCATCGAGAGAGGGATTAACTAAAGAAAAAGCATTCGAAATAATGTTCTGCCCTGTAAATGTTAGACACAAAATAACATTTAAGGGGCAGAACAAATAGGAGACTGCTTTTCATTGTTATAAAAACAGCAGCAAGCTGAGCGCCATGACTGCCATTCCTGCTACAAGACCATAAATGGAAGTATGGGCTTCATCATACTTCTTGGCAGCTGGCAATAATTCATCGAGAGAAATGAACACCATTATTCCGGCAACTGCGGCAAAAATAACACCAAACATGACATCGTTTAAATATGGCATTAAAATCAAGTATGCCACAAAGGCGCCAATTGGCTCTGACAGCCCTGATAAAAATGAGAGCTTAAAAGCCTTCTTCTTGCTACCAGTGGCGTAATAGACAGGAACTGAAACAGCAATCCCCTCTGGAATATTATGGATTGCGATAGCCGCAGCAATGGCGATTCCAAGCGATGGGTCCTGAAGTGCAGATGTAAAAGTTGCAATTCCTTCCGGGAAGTTATGAATCGCTATCGCCAAAGCGGCAAAGGTTCCCATTTTTAAGAGTGCCGGATCTTCGACGACCTTGCCTGCATCATTCATCTCTTCAACTGTTCTTACTTCATGCGGGTTATCCTTTTTAGGAATAAACCGATCAATTAGTGCAATAAGGACTATCCCGCCAAAAAAACCTCCAACAGTTGCCCAGTTGCCGTTTACTTGACCTAATGCTCCTACCAGCGCATCTTTTGCTTTTACAAAGATTTCAATCATGGAGACATAAATCATTACACCTGCGGAAAAGCCAAGTGCCAATGATAAAAACTTCGTATTCGTTCTAGAAGTAAAAAAAGCCATTAAACTGCCAATACCTGTCGCTAAGCCTGCAAACAATGTGAGACCTAATGCAAATAATACTTCCTGCGACATTTTACTCTCTCCTTTTTCACTGTTGCCAAAAAGTTTCTCTAGGGCAACTTTTGCGTTAAAAAAATATATATCCAAGATTACTAAAAGTATATGCGCCTAACTTAAAAAGTTTACTTTGGTAAACATTTTATCTCCAACGCAAACCAAAAGCAATAAAAATGACTCTGCAATTCTTTTTTTTTTTACTTCAATATTATAAGAATGACTGAAGAAAATGTGCAAAAAAAAGGAAAAAAACCTCCGCCACTTATCACAGCGAAGGTCAATCCCAGACACGCTTTAATTTGAAAAGTTCCTGAAAGTACCCCCATACAGATATGGGCGACATAATCATTTGATAGAAAAGGATAAATGCAAAAAAACCTAATATATTTTTTCTTACTTTCAAATTCAGATTTTTAAAAACATAATGCTTTTGATACATATATAAGATACCGTAACTTAGAATTGTAAGCGGCAAGACAAATAAGGTCATAGGGCCAACTATCCAGAAATAACCGAAGAATGCCAGCATCAATCCAGGGATCCAAAAGAAAGTATACACCATGTCCAGATATGGCATAACAAGGTTAACGCCCGTTAAGTATTTTGTGTAAATTTGGGGCTGATTCCATGGTTTAATTTCATTCAGGCCTTCAATCATCCCTCTTGCCCACCTGGACCTTTGCTTTACAAAGTGTGATAGATTGGAAGGAACATCCGTAAATGCTGCAGCCAGAGGCTCAAAATACACTTTCCATTCTCTCTGAAGAAGTCTCCATGTCAATACAATATCTTCGCCAATGGCATCCGGCCAGCCATTTACATGGCGGACGGAATTTGTTTTGTACAAACTGAAGGCCCCTTGAGCAACCAGTGTGCCCTGATATAACCCCTGCAGCCTCTTTATTGAAGCAATACCCAGGTAATAGTCCCACTCCTGTATTTTAGTCAATAGGTTTTCGCGGCTATTGCGCACAAGCATGGAGCCCGCTACGGCACACACATCTTCAGGACTGCTTTCCATGCGTGCCACTAAAAAGCGGACCGCTGAGGGATGAAGCAGGGTATCGGCATCAAGCGTGATGACATACTCTGTTGTCACATGCTGCAGCCCTTTGTTTAATGCATGGAATTTTCCCGGCTTAGATTCCTTTAAAACCTTGATTTCAATGTTAAGTTCTTTTTGAGCCCTTACTAATTCACAATAGGTATTGTCTGAAGAACGATTGTCTATGACAATAGCTTTAATTTTGCCTTTATAATCCTGGCTTGCCACATAGCTTAACGTCTGAAAGATTGTTTTCTCTTCATTGAAGGCAGCTACCAGCAATGTCACTTCCTTATCAGGATCCGGATTTTTAAATGAAGGCTGCCTGTCCAAAAGCAGGCTCATCACCAGAAAGGCATTCATATAGCCAGGTACATAGGCAATTCCGCCAATAATCAGCAGACTGATCGGGAGCGTGACAATCTCCGATAATTCCTTAAGCCAGGGAAGCGATAAATAAATAGAAAGAGCCAGCCATACTGCTGAGACAAGGTGGCTGAGTACAAACTTATTATTAATGGAGACATATAATTTTTTTCTTCCTTGTCTTTCTTCCGGCTTGATGGGTGTTAGACTTGGCTGCATAATCTCACCTTCAACATAATATACTTAACTGAAAATATATCATACTGAAGGTGAAGTAACCACGAAAATTATACTAGAATCCCATCCGGATGAATCTTGCAGTTCTGCCGCATGGTTTCGAGAATATTTATAGGTTGTATTACCTATTGCTCCGGGTAAGTCTCCCTTAAAAAATCAATTGATTGAATAATTAATTCCTTTAGCACTTCTGAATCGATATCTGTAATCTTATTTATGTAAACACAAGCTTTTCCTGTTGTATGTTTCCCAAACCTTTCAAGCAATTCATCTCTTTTTTTATCCCCGGGTGCAAAATAAAGGCTTATTTTTGCCTTTCTTGGCGAAAAGCCAACAAGTGGTGCATCCCCTTCATGACCAGTTGCATATTTATAATGATACGAACCAAAGCCAATGATGCTTGGTCCCCACATTTTTGCCTGATAGCCGGTCGTTTCTGTAAAGATATCCAGCAGCCTATAAGCATCCTCTCTCTTTTTAGGACTCTCAACTTTTTCAATAAATTCAATTACACTGTTATCGTTCTCTTTGGTTTTAACTTTGTACAAAATAGCCAGCTCCTTATTTGGATTTGATCAGTACTTCTCTAAAAAACAGGTAATGTCCTTCTGAAAACCAATACTCCCAGCAAAAAAGAGCAACCATATGATTGCTCCTCACCCACTTCTTATTTTAGAAAGGTACCTTCCATATACTCCTTATATGCGGTTCGTATCTCTTCTTCCGTGTTCATAACAAACGGTCCACGTGCAACTATCTTTTCTTTGACCGGCTCGCCTGCATATAGTAAAAAACGCAAAGGCTCTTCGGCTTTGACGAAAATTTCGCTTCCAGCGTTCCCGCCATCTCCCAATTCAAGAACCTGGCCTTTTACTGCATATGCTTCATTATCTCCAAAAACCCCGCTGCCTTCTAAAATATAGATAAAGCCCTTGAAGCTTCCAGGCAGGTCTTGCGAGGCTGCCGCGCCTTTTTTCATCCTAACTTCAACCATCGTTACAGGCACATGATTTAAGGCAGGAGATACAACCCCCTTCGAAGATCCGGAGAAAACTTTAAAAATAACGCCATCTTCCTCTCTGACAGGAACTTCACTGCCTTTAAGATTTTGATATCTTGGCGCTGTCATTTTCTTCTCGCTGGGAAGATTGATCCACAGCTGCAGCGAATGGGCAATTATTCCTTCTGATGGCACTTCGTTATGAACAACACCGCTGCCTGCTGTCATCCATTGAACATCTCCAGGCCCTAACACGCCTCCCTCACCGGAATGACTATCGAAATGTTCAATAGCCCCTTCAATGACATAAGTTACGGTTTCTATACCGCGATGGGGATGGATGTCAAACGCGCCTTTTTGAAATTTATCCTCCATCATCAGAAGGAATGGGTCAAACTTTTCCCAATTCCCAGGTTCTATCACAGGGCCAGCTGCATGAATGGAGCTATGCTCCTGCAGATATACTTTCCTAATTGAAGCAATTCTCCGCTTAGTTATCTCCTCATTTTCCATTCGCCATCTCTCCTTTTACATGTAAAGGGAGCAATTGAAAAACAATTGCTCCATCTCTGATTACTGATTACCTTTTTTAATCCACCCGGCAACTGTGACGGTTCTTTTCGCCTGATGCTTAACAGCTTCCTTGACATCTTCAATCATTTTCCCATCCTGGTCAACCGTTACGCTAGTTCCATACGGATTGCCGCCTGCTCCGAAGAGAACCGGATCTGTATATCCAGGAGCAGCCACAATCGCTCCCCAATGATACATTGTAGTATAAAGGGAAAGAATAGTTGCTTCCTGGCCCCCATGCGGATTTTGGGCTGATGTCATTGCACTTACAGCCTTATTCGCAAGCTTTCCTTTCGCCCAAAGACCGCCAGTTGTATCAAGGAACTGCTTCATTTGGGAAGGCATATTGCCGAAACGGGTCGGTACGCTGAATATAATGGCATCTGCCCATTCAAGATCATCCGGCTTAATTTCAGGCACATCTTTTGTCGCCTCGACAGTTGCTTTCCATACAGGATTGCCTTCAATTGCAGATTGCGGTGCAAGTTCTGGAACCTTAAAAACTTTTACTTCAGCACCAGCTTCTTTGCCGCCTTCCTCCGCCCATTTAGACAATTGATAGTTTGTTCCGCCCATGCTGTAAAAAATGACTGCCAATTTCACATTTTCCATATGAATCGTCTCCTTTTTAGTTGAATTTCCAAATAACCATGATAGGATACCCATGTCAGCACCGCCTATTCTTTCATTCTCTTCCCTTTTAAATATTGCATTAACTAATTTTATATTTGTTTATACCAGCGGGCTGCAGCCTGAACTTCACCCATGGTTAATTGGTGTCCAAAACTTTCCCAGTGAAGCTCGACTTTCGCTCCTGCACGTTCCAATAAAGACTGTAAATCGGTGGATTCTTCTGGAGGACAAATCGGGTCATTGGTTCCTGCAGCGATAAATACTGATGTTCCGCTAAGATCAGGCAATTCAGCACCACGCCTTGGAACCATCGGATGGTGCAGGATCGCTGCTCTTAAGGAGTTTTCATGATGGAATAATAAGCTTCCTGCAATATTAGCTCCATTCGAATAGCCAATTGCCACTATGTTTTCACGCTTAAATTTGTATTTCTGTGCAGCTTCATCTAAAAATCCGTTTAATTCTTTAGTGCGAAAAATCAAATCTTCTTCATCAAAGACACCTTCTGCCAGTCTGCGGAAAAATCTCGGCATCCCATTTTCCAGCACATTTCCGCGCACACTTAGAACAGAGGCCTCCGGATCAATATGCCCTGCAAGCGGAAGCAGGTCAGTTTCTGTACCTCCTGTCCCGTGAAGCAGCAATAATAAAGGTTTAGAAGGATCTTTTCCTTGTTGAAAAATATGTTTCATAGTATCTTCCCCTTTTCGTTTTAATCCAGTTCCCTAACTTCAATAGGGATTAATTTCCGCTCGATGCGATTTCTCTTATCCTCATATTGTTCAGGAAGCATCAGCTTCTCTCCCATTTTCCCAGGTGATTCGTCATGCGCAAATCCAGGAGGGTCGGTTGCAATCTCAAATAGAATTTCCCCTTGCTCCCGAAAATAAATGGCATTAAAGTAATTCCGGTCCCTGACTGGCGTCACGCCATATCCATTCGACCTAACATATTCCTGCCACTCCAATTGATCCTCGTCATCTTCTGCCCGCCAGGCGATATGATGGACTGTACCGACACCCATCTGGCCGCGCTTGCCGGAAATCTTTTTCAGGTCTATGATATTGCCGATTTGGGAAGTGGATTGGAACCGAATCATTTCTCCATCTTCCCCAATACGTTCAAGGCCCAATACCCTTTCAAGCAGATGTGCCGTTTGTTCAGGCTGGGATGAATAAAGAGTCGCCCCTGCAAAACCTTTTATTGCAACATCTGGAGTGACGCCTCCAAAAGACCATGTATTAGTCTCTCCCTCATCCCTTTCTACCATTTCTAATACAAGGCCATGCGGATCAAGAACCTTTATCGATTCTTCTCCGAATCTTTTTTCCATTGTGTAAGAAATATTAAATTTCTCAAATCTGTCTTGCCAAAATCCAAGGCCACCCTTGGGAATGGCATAGGAAGTGACCCCAACCTGGCCATCCCCTATGACTCCCTGGAAAGCATTTGCCCATGGAAAGAAAGTAATGATTGTCCCCGGCTTTCCTTCTTCATTGCCAAAGTACAAATGATAAGTGCCGGGATCATCAAAATTTACGGTCTGTTTGACCAATCTCAAACCTAGTACTCCTGCATAGAAATCGACATTCTCCTGCGGATGGCCGACGATGGCAGTGATATGATGGATCCACTAGTTTTTCTGCCCACTGTGAACACCTCTTCCTATTTAATGTAACCTAAATTCAGTCAATAAAACTCATTTCAATTCAAATATATTCAATTCAAGATATTAGATCTAAATCTCTGTCCGTTTTTTAACTTTTTCAAGTAAATTTATTAAATGATCCAGCTCAGCTGAATTCAGCTCTTCAAAAAAAGTGTTCACCCATTCCTGGTGTTCCGGCATAATCTCTTCCAATAACTTATTTCCTTGATCAGTTAAACCAATATGAATCGCCCGGCGGTCATTCGGACATGCGATTCGTTTGGCATATCCCTTTTCCACAAGCTTATCTATTACATAAGTCATCGAGCCGCTCGTAATTAATATCTTCTTTCCAATTTCATGTATCGTCTGCATATCTTTATGGTATAGAGCTTCCAGCACTGAAAACTCAGTCATGCTAAGGCTATAATTGGTGATACTGTCCTTTATGCATTCATGAATGGATTTGGATGTCTGCATGAGAATAAGGAATGCCGGGTTAGGGCACGACCTTTTCATATTATCACCTGCCAATACCTCGAATTAATTTATCTTGATTTCGAGATAATTATAAAATACATTTATGATTGTGTCAATCTTCCGGAATGAAGAATTCCTTCTCATTCCGCAAAGAAAACGAGAAAGGATGGGACGGATGCTTAATTTGTTAAGCCAAGTGTTTTAACACATTATTAAATTCTGACCATTTTATAACATTCAGCATATTGACTTCATCTTTAACATAAAGGTATATATAAGTTATAATATTAGAATTTTCCGATAAAATTAGGAGGGGGGTGAGGGTATGTATAGTGCATACTGCCGAATGGTTCAAAAAACCTTCAAGCTGGCATCGCCTTTTCTGCCATGGCGGGAACCGGAATTATTAGAAGGTGCCAACAGCCTGGACAAGCTTCCTGATGTTATTAAGAAGAAAGAAATCAGCAGAATTCTGATTGTAACTGACAGCGGCATCAGTGCTCTTGGCCTAATGGATGGTTTGCTTTCAAATTTACAGAAAAAAAACATTGAATTTAATATATATGATAAAACCATTTCAAATCCTACAATTACGAATATAGAAGAAGCATTGAAAGCATATAAAAAGAATGATTGCCAGGGGATTATTGCTTTTGGCGGGGGTTCTCCGATGGATTGCGCCAAAGGAGTTGGTGCAAGAGTTGTGAGGCCAGAGAAAAGCATTTCACAATTGAAAGGCCAATTTAAGGTTAGAAAAGAGCTCCCCCCCATTTTTGCAGTTCCAACCACAGCAGGTACAGGAAGTGAAGCCACTGTTGCAGCGGTCATAACTGACAGCGAATCACACGAAAAATATGCGATCATTGATTTGAACTTAATCCCGCATTATGCAGTACTTGACCCGTTGATTACATTAAAAATGCCTCCTCATATAACAGCTGCAACCGGTATGGATGCACTAACCCATGCCATCGAAGCCTACATTGGCAGAAGCAATACAGCTGATACTAGAAAATTCAGCATTGATGCAGTCCGGCTTATTTATGATAATCTTTATGAAACATACCAGAATGGCGAAAACCTGACGGCAAGAGCCAAGATGCAAAAAGCTGCTTATCTTGCAGGACTGGCTTTCACCAGGGCGTATGTTGGCAATGTTCATGCTATTGCCCATACGCTCGGAGGTTTTTATTCGGTCCCACACGGTTTGGCAAATGCCGTCATCCTTCCATATGTCCTGGAGCATTATGGAGAGGCAGTATGGGATCCTTTGGCTGAGCTGGCAGTGGCCGCTCGTATTGGCAATACGTCAGATTCGGCTGAAGTCAAAGCCAAAAATTTTATTCTAAGCATAAAATCCCTAAACAGCAGAATGGGGATTCCGCCAAAAGTGAGCGGAATTCAAGACAGTGACATTCCAATCATGGCTGAACGTGCCTTAAAGGAAGCCAATCCCCTGTATCCTGTTCCGAAAATCTTCAGCAGAGATGATATGTTTAGACTGTACCAGCTGATCAAAGACTAATATGGGATATTCCTGTTCTTCATCTAAAAATCATTTTATTAAAAGATTATTTACTAAAAAAATACCAGCTCCAATATGCCTTCTTATAAGCTGCCACTCACCAGGAGCAGCTTCGGTCAGGAAAAATACATCGGCTGTTAACAGGCTTATCCCTGTGATAATAATGCATGCGAATATGACTGCAAGCATTTCTCCCTCCCTTAGCCTGGCTGTGCGATTCATGGTTCAATGGCACCTATCAATAAGAATAGTGCCTTTTAGGATGAATCAGCAGCAGCCAATGGCGCTTATCCATGAGATTAGTGCCTTTCAGGAAGAGTCAGAAGCAGTTAATGGCGCTCATCGACGTGAATTAATCCAATGTCCTCAGAAATAAAAGGCGGATTGCATGACTGCATTCCGCCTTTCTAGAAACGTTTCTTAATAAAATTCATGAACACAAGCATGGAAGTTGATATCAGTAAAATAATTGAAACCCACATCCAAGCCAGTTCCATATCCCCTGAATCCATAGCAACGTAGATCGCGGTGGGAAGTGTTTGTGTCTTTCCGGGAATATTGCCTGCAAACATTAATGTGGCTCCAAATTCCCCTATTGCCCTCGCAAAGCTTAATATTGCTCCTGTCATGATAGCTTTAGAAGCAAGCGGCATCGTTACATAAAGAAAAACCTTTAAATCAGATGCACCATCGACTCTTGAGGCGTCTTCAATCTCATTGTCAATGGATTCAAAACCAGCCCTGGCAGATTGATACATCAGTGGAAAGGCTACAACGGCCGCTGCAATAACAGCAGCCCACCACGTGAAAATGACTGGCCCGTTAAACAGCCATTCAATCCCTCGTCCGACGAAAGATTGCTTTCCAAAAATCACAATAAGCAGAAATCCTACAACGGAAGGAGGAAGGACCAATGGCAAAAGCAGCAAAGTATCTATAATTGCCTGGCCTTTAAACGTCCGATTTGCCATCAGTTTTGCAGCTATAACACCTATCACTAAAACAGCGAGAAGCGATATAGAGGCAATTTCCAGTGAGAGTTTAACCGGTGACCAAAAGTATTCGGATTGAATCATTTCAGCAGGTAAGAAAAACCGTATTGCTCCATTTTAGACATACCATGTTCAGATTGAATAAATCCATATAAAAGCTGTGCCGTATCCCGGTTTTTACTCTCTTTTAATACTCCCAGCTGATAGAAAATAATCATATAAACTCCTTTGTAAATAGAAATACATCTGTTAAATATAATATACCTTATCATTATAAATGAAAAATTTAGAGCAGCATTCTATTAACTTGAAGTTTTTGTGTCATAAGTCACGTTTAGATTTTTATAGTAAATCACTGTTGCCTCCAGATGGCCTTGTTCAGACTGTGCGAAGCCTGGTATGATGCCTGCTTGAACATATCCTGCTGATTGATAAAGAATATTGGAAACATCACCTTCTCTTGTATCAAGCACAAGCAGGCTTCGGCCCTCCTGTTTCGCTTTATCTTCTGCCGCTTTTAATAGAAAGCGTCCCAAACCCTTTCTGCGGATGGAGGGGTCTGTCATTAATTTTGCAATCTCCGCACGATGGCTTCCATTTTCTTTCCGGCATAAATGGAGCTGGATTGTTCCGGCAGCTTTCCCATCCAATACAGCTAAAAACAATACCACATCATTATTTTTTAATAAATCCTCCCAATATTCCTCTGCCTTAGCTTGATCAAGCGGGGGCAGATACCCTATGGACGCTCCCTCATTTACCACCTCAATTAATAGTTTGGACAGGTCTTTTTTATATCCTTCAATGGATTTAACCTCGAAAATATCCATTCCCGCTCACTCGTTTCTTATAATTTTTCTAACCAATCCGCTTCTAGCGAATCTAATACATTAACATTCCATATAAGTAAAAAGTTCTCCTCCCTTCCTTATAACAAAACCATTAAAAAAGCTCTGCCTAAAATTTCAGGCAAAGCTTTCATTATGCACTTATCGAAACCAGCCCTTCTTCTTAAACCACCCAAACATGCCTAAGGCAATAATAAACATTAAAAACAGCGTTTCAAAGTATCCATATTTCCATGTTAATTCCGGCATGTTTTCAAAATTCATACCGTAAATGCCCGCTATGAAGGTTAATGGCATGAATATGGTGGTTATCACGGTAAGGACTCTCATCACCCGGTTTGTCTGATGGGAGTTGATCGATAAATAACTGTCACGGATATCGGTCGTCAATTCCCTGTTTTCATCAATCATTTCTGTCAATTTCAATAAGTGGTCATGAATATCAGCAAAGTATTCGTATCTTTCCTTTACCCCTTTAAGCCTATGGGAATTAATGACACGGTATATTAAATCCCGCATCGGAATGACTGTATATCTTATCTGCAATAAATGATGGCGGATATCAAATAATTTCTCCAATAATTCTTCCATTGTTTCATCATTTGGATTATCTTCAATGAGGCTCAAACGATCTTCCAGCTGATAAACGATGGGAAAGTAATTATCCACTATTTTATCAATGATATGATACATGACCAGATAGGGATCCCATTTATTGATTTTCTTACTCAGGCTCAGCCTTTCCCAAACATCATTCATTTCTTTGGAGAGCTCATGGTGGTACGATACTATGTAATTTGAACCAATAAAAAAATTGATTTCCTGCTTATCTTCATTAATATGATTTAAGCTATGGGTGACAAAAAAACTGTAGTCTTCATAATAATCCATTTTGGGGCGCTGGAGTTTGACAACACAATCTTCTATTGCCAGGGGATGAAAATGAAAAGTCTTGTCGAGTTCCGCTGTTTCCTCCTCGGTTGGCTGATCAAAATCAACCCAAAACCACTTATAACTTTCCCACTCTGCTTTCAGGCTTTCAATTGTAATATCTTTCTGCAGTTCATTTTTTTTATTAACAGCTTGTATTCTAATCATGATTGTCTCCTAGTTCCATTCTGTAAACGTATTTTTTCCACTTTTGATAACGATATCCTGATTTTCCCCTCTTCCACTTGGATATTTATTATTTACCTCTTCACCTTGCTCTTTTAAACAAGAATATACTTTTCTTATTCAAGTCACCCTAAGGGAAGTATTGCCTTTCACATCTGTTGGAATGGAATAGGTTTTTACCTGCTTTTGCAGGTACTGCACTGGGTATCCTTCTAAGCAAAATTGACAGGCAACAGACTGATTCAGCAAAACAGATGGATGTAAAAGCCTCTTTATAAAGAAAATCCAGGCTGCTTAAACAGCCTGGTTTCCTTTTCCTTCACCTCATAATAAAGGCGCTCCATTTATACTAAATATTAATACCCGCTTTCTAATGGAGAGTTTTCACAAACCCAGTACTCTTTGCCTGATAGCCTAAACTTAAATAAAAATGATGAGCTTCTTCACGTTCAGTCCTGTTTCCGCTATTTATTACGATTCCTGCAGCCCCCAATTGTTCTGCAAAATCTTCCACAGCCAGCATCAGTTTCTTGCCTGCACCAATGCCTCTGTAATCTTTATCAGTAACTAAAGCAATAACCCGGATATGAATGCCGTCAGTATTGTATAAAAGACCTGTATGGAATCCAGCCATGCCAATAACCTTATTTTTTAGACATGCCACTAATGTGCAGTAATCAGGATGTGAGCCGATGTTATTTAGCCTTGTTTCCATCTGATCTCGCGATACAGGATAACCCAAGTCTCCCATTAAACTCGCAAGCTTGGGAATATCCTCATTAGCCGTCTTCCTGATATGTATTTTATGCTCCATTTTACACCTTCCTGCCTTCATGCGGTTTTACTCCCTTATCCAAATCGCTTTTGTATATCCAATTTTCAAACCTGCTTTTTCCATATTATTCTGGCTTGCCGAACCAAACCTTGCCTGACCTGTCACCAGCCCGGCATTATTTGTAATCGCTTGGCAGATTCGGGCTTGAATAAGCGCGCTGTGGACTCCCCTGTTTCTGAAAGAAGGCAAAACAGCCGCAGCCGCAAGATTTGCCACCCCTTCTTCCATAAAAATGACACCTATTCCAGCTGGATCGTTGTTTACAAATGCGAGATAAAAGACCCAGTTTTCATTGCCATAAAGCACCTCATTATTCTCAGCTATCCCTTGGCTAAGGAATCCAGGCATGCCAAACCCCTTTGTATACACCTCGCCGAAAAGGTCAAAATCCTCTCTTTTCATCCTGCGTATATCAATACCAGCATGAATGGGAAGGTCCTTAAGATCTGAAGGCTCCGCAAACAGAGTGGTATGGAAATCACACTGATAAAATCCTTTTTGATGAAGCATCTTCAATAAATCTGATGATCCGTTAGAAGGTGTGATCTCCAATCGAATGGGGATTCCTTTTCCCTGGTAGAAATCAACTATTTGATCCAGAACTTCGGCTTCGGCTTCCTTAAATCCTTTAACAAGATTGAAGGATGGACCCGGAATATTCCTTGCAAAAAAAGCGGTTGTCTGGCCAATTCTTTTAATTTCCACGCCCATTGGGTTTCCATCCCGATTTTTAATAGCTGTCAATCTGGAATGCAGTACATCTGTCTCTGCCTGGTCGAGCCTCTCAGCTAAGTCACTTTTCATCACTAGATTCATAATTTGCACCTCATTTATTAAACGTCTAGCCTTCCAAAAGAATACAATATCTTATATCGCTTAACTGCAAGTATTCCTTTCCAATGATTGCGTGCAATTTGGAATTCATTATCAAATTGTCCCCAGCTCCAGGAAATATCCCAGGTTCCTTCATTTGAGATCTGCTCAATATAGAAATCAAGATTATCATCAATTAACGTTCCGAATTTCATAGAAAGAGAATTTTCTGGGTGCTCAGCAAAATCCAATGGAGTGGCTGTATAGCCTAATCCCCAATCTCTCTTGTTCTTCCCGGCAGCTTTGTATGCAAGAGCATTCACTTTTTCAGCCGTATGCTTGAGAGGATATTTAATTCTGGAATCAAATTCAGTTTCCTGCTTAGACATTAACTTAACCAACTGCTGAAAGTTGTTTATTTCATGTCTATCCATCTCATCAGCTTCCATTAAGTAATCAGCTGCATTCTTAATCATTTCCCACCCTATTTCAGCAGCACTGCTTCCGGGTGTTGACCAATGCAATAAGAACCCCGCAAGCTCTGCACTTGGGTTATAAAACCAATTTTCCTGGACACTCTCTGTCCAGTGCCACCATGGAGCATGTGGGTACTCGTTGTTTGAAGGCATCACTGATAGCCACATTTTCTTCTCATGCATATAGCTGTGTTCCAAATAATTTACTAGCTTTTGTACAACATTTAACTCGGGTTCTGCTTCAATGTCCATCAAAATTTGTCCGGCCGCCCATGAAGCCATCGGTGATGAGTGAGCTGACCAGAAATCAGGTTCAATGCCATGGCCAAATCCTCCGTCGTCATTCTGAAAAGCTTCAAGACATTTTATTACCCCTTCATCCTTACGATCCTCAAAATGGTATGACCATAAAGCTGATTCAAGCGGCCTTGCATTTCTTTTTATCCATCTGCTTGTATTTTCAAATAGTTCTTTCGTAATCTTCATAATTCATTTCCTTTCTTAAATAGGCCCATTTGATTTCTTATTAGTTTTCTAGCTATTATTTTAATTTCCTTTTTTAAACAATAAAAAAAGAAAAGAGTCAAAGCTCTTTTCCTAAACAATCCACTTTACAATATCATCAAATGGTCTGCGTGTTTTCGGTCTTGGGTCTTTCACTCTGTACCCAAATGCACACATTACCGACAGCCCGAAGCTTCCTTCTTCAAGCAATCCTTCCTCATCCAGCAGCTTATTCATTTTTTCAATATCAAAACCTTCAATAGGGCAGGAATCTATGCCAATTTGTGCAGCAGCGGTCATCATATTCCCCAGTGCGATGTAGCTTTGCTTACAGGCCCAATCAAAGAGAGGGCGGTTTCCTTCCAGAAGATCAAAATCAGACTTCTGGAATTCCTCAATCCTCTGCAAATATTTTCCCATCAGTTCTTCCGGCATCCCCAGAGTATTTCTAAAATGATTCTGCAGATACTGGGAATCATATTTTGTGTCTTTTTTCATTCTTGCCAGGACTAAAACAAAGTGGCTTGCTTCAGGCAATTTACCGAATGCTCCCCAGGAGGCATTCTTAATTTTCTCACGGAGCTCCTGGTTCTGAACAACCACAAAACGCCATGGCTCAAAACCAAATGAACTTGGTGACAGACGGCCTGTCTCCAATATAAATCGAAAATCTTCTTCGGGAATTTTTTTATTTGGATCAAATTCTTTTGTCGCATGCCTGAATTGATAGGCATTCAGAATGTTTTCCTTTAAAGTTTCCTTTTCACGCAAAACCAACCACTCCTTTTTTGACCGTTCTAAATTTAACGTAACACATTACAGCATAACATTCATGAAATCAGCTTTTAGTTTGCCCTTTTCACTGCCGTTCCTAATCATTTGAAGCTTGTCTTTGTAAATCCATAGACAATCTGATCATATCCCGGCAATGAACTCCATTTTCATGGATATCTTCTTTGTAATGCCGCACAAAAAAATCTCTATCGACCCCAGTGATTCTAAAACCGCATTTTTGGTAAAGAGCCAGCTGCCCGATACTGGAATTCCCTGTACCAATTTCAAGAGTCCTATTTCCACCTTGAATAGCAAGCTCTATTGCATGCTGAAGAAGTTTTCTGCCGATGCCTTCCCCCTGATATTTTTCACTAACGGCAATATTAACAATCTCACATGTTCCTGGCCTTGTGGCAAGAAGGATATAAACGCCGACTACTGCTCCGTTAAGTTCAGCAATATATGTTTCCCCTCGATTTAGATAATCCTCAATAAATTCAATTGAAGGATCTGCCAATAATAGCAGATTCCTGGGAGGGGGCTCAGAATGGCGAAGACTTCGAATCTTCATTATGTTCTCCTTTCTATGCCAAATTGGAAAAATAATCCTTTAAAATGCTTTCTGTTTGTTCTTTCGGATCAAAAACAGAATGTCCTGACCCT
Organism: Cytobacillus oceanisediminis; assembly: GCF_004366035.1. Taxonomy (GTDB): domain Bacteria; phylum Bacillota; class Bacilli; order Bacillales; family Cytobacillaceae; genus Cytobacillus; species Cytobacillus oceanisediminis_C. The sequence goes on along the minus strand of NZ_SOEE01000003.1, from coordinate 127,223 downwards.
GCAATCATTTCTTCTTTTAATGAAGGATGATATCTTCTAAATTCCTGTACCTCTTCATCATTAATAAGAGTGCCTTTTTCCTCTCCGCGCAATAAAAGGACTGGCCCTTCAATCTGATCCAGTCCGTGCATTAAGTCCAAATCCTCTGAATCCATCTGAAGCTTCATGGGGAGATCTTTATGAACCCTCGCATGAATTCCATCTTCTTTTTTTACATAGAATTCTTCTTTTCTTTCTGCAAATTCTTCCGGGCTGATTTCCTGATTAGGGGAGATAGACTGATAAAGCTCCCCCCACGTCTGATGAATTTTATATTTGGCGATTAGGTTGTCAACCCACTCTTTTTTCATAACAAAGCTTTTTGCAGGATAGTCCCCCACTACAAAGCCCTTTATTTTGCCCGGGTAATCTACTGCAAATTGCACAGTATTCGGAACTCCCCTGGAAAATGAAATAAAGTGTGCTTTCTCAATTCCTGTGTGCTGGAGAACCGCCTCAATATCGCTGGCCAGATGCCGGATTGTAAAGCCGGTCTCCGGAAGGCTGCTGTCCCCGCACCCTCTTAAGTCAATCGAAATGACCCGTCTTGGTGTTCCCCATCTTCCTTGAGAAAGTTTTTCTCCTATCCACCTGAACATTCTTCCATTTGAAAGGTTCCCATGAATACATATAACGGGAAGGCTGTCATTCTCGAATGCAGGTTTCCATTCCAGATAATGAAGGGTAAAGCCTTCCTTTCTTTCTATAAAATGATGATCCATAGCAGTCATCTCCACAGTTTATTTTTGATTACCTTTTTTATTTGAGTTTCCTTTTCATGCTTATCGATATATTCAAAATATCCAATTCTATTTCCCCAAGGATCGGAAAATGCAGCCCACCTAACAGGGACTTCTTTTCTTGTATGGATATCAAATGGAGTTATTTTTAATTCTGTGATTAGTCTTTCACGTTCCTGTTCTAGATCAGGCACACCCAGCCTAATTGGACCGCTTCCTATACTGGGGGATCCCTCAGCTATCTGAAGCCAGCAACCTGTGATGAGTTCCCACTCTGCAAATCCTTCATGCGGAATAAAATCAGGTTTTTTATTAAGCAATGTTTCATACCACCACAGTCCAGTTTTCATATCCAGCACCCGGAATTGAACTGTCATTTCATAGATCATTTCAGCCCCTCCAATCTCATACCAAATTATGTAATTCGCTAAAATCATCACATTTCCTTTATTTTATTGTTTTTGAACGGAAGTAAAGGGAATTAAGAGTATTGGATAATAGAAAGGGAGTTGAATAAACATGACAATTAAGGCTTTGGTATTAAACTGTACGCTAAAAAAGAGCAGTGAACCCTCCAATACCGGTGCACTTATAGATGAGGTTATTAAATTTTTTGATGAAACGGAAGTGGAAACAGAGGTCATTACAGCTGCAGACTTTAAGATTGGTTATGGCATTACTTCTGAAGCTGTGGATCAGGAGGATGAATGGCCGGATATTTTTAAGAAGGTTGAAGAGTCAGATATCCTTATCCTTGGCTCTCCCATCTGGCTTGGCGAGCAGAGCAGCATCACCACTAAAGTAATTGAAAGATTGTATGGAGGAAGCAGTCTGGCCAATGAAAAAGGCCAGTATATTTATTACAACAAGGTCGGCGGAGTTGTGGTGACTGGCAATGAAGATGGAGCCAAACAAGTTTCCCGTTCTGTGCTATATTCACTCTGCCATATGGGATTCACCATACCGCCAAACGTTGACACCTATTGGGTTGGAGAGGCTGGTCCCGGCCCATCCTTCATTGAAGCAAAGGGCTATGAAAATGACTTCACAAGACAGCATGCCAAAGTAATGGCCTATAATTTAATCCATTTTGCTAGAATGTTAAAAGCTCATCCGATACCTGCAGAAGGAAATATCGTCAAAGGATAGTTGCATCATTATGCAGTAAAAAACCAGCATTAGCCCTAAATGCTGGTTTTTTGCTCACTATCTTTTGGGGGAAATCTCCAACCCCAATTGATTTAGCGCGTGGGTAATTCCCTGCTGCAGAATAGAAAAACATGGAATTTGCGTTTCTTTATTTCCGCTCATTATTATTTGGAGGCTAAGCTCCGGTGAAATCCCGACAAATATACAGTTGCTGCCCAATAGAGAAGCGGCTTTCACAAATTTCTTCAGAAAATCTAGAGTATATTGATCTACACCCTTTAATCCAGTTAAGTCCAGTATTAAATACTCAGCTTTATAACGGGGAAGATTCAGTAATGTTCTGTTCAGCAATTCCTCTGCCCGCAGCTCTTCATATCTTCCAACCAAAGGGATGACCAAAATGGAGTCGATCACAGGTATAATAGGAGAAGAAATCTCTTTAATGATTTCAGACAATACTCTGGTCTGCTCAGCAATTTCCTTCTCCAGCTCTTTCTGGTTGCTTTGTGTCCGCTCCTTTATCAATGCGCTAATATTCTGGGAGGGTGTAATGCCGGATTCGAAAAATTCGTATTCGGAATACTGATCACCCTGGACCTGGCTTTGCCTCACTTTATACCATATATTCGTTTCAAACAGTCCGCTTAACACACCTGCCCAATGTCCAGGCAAAAAAGTGCCTTCGGTTTGTTTCTTTTGAGTAATATTAATCTTATATTCCCAGCCGCTGTTAACACGTACAACGGCTTTCTTTTCTTTGAGACAGAAGGAAACAATGTCTGTTTTTCCCCATCCAGCAGTTAGATAAATATTGGGCAGATGATTGATAATGTCTTCTTTTTCTCTATTCGATTCCAAATAAAATTTGCTGACAATTTTCCCTGTACGATACCCTGCTGTCTCTAGGACAAGCTTGGCCGACTTTTCACCAGAGATCTCTTCAATGGAGTCCAGCAGTGTCTTGAAAGCTGTGTTTACCCAAAATACCACCACATCGTCATTCTCAAATCTAAACGTTGCATCATCCAAATCCCAATCAAATAAAGATCCATTTACATTTATTTCATACTTGGAAGAGTTAGTCTCCATCGAATGCCCCCTCATTTTATACATTGATTGCTATCTAGTCATCTATTTAAAGAACATTATTATTCTACCCTCAAGAATATTTCAGAGTCAAAAATGTATATGCTTCCGTTAAACCCTTATTAAATATGAAAAATAGTCATGTAAAATAGCTGCTGAAATTTGCCGCCTGCGAGCCCATAATCCATGCAACTTTCCGCAGCTCATTGTGGAGAGTTTTTATTCACCTCCAAAAAAAAGATAGGCAAGCAAGTCTTCCCCGCTTATACCTACCCTTCTTCTTCCCACTTAATCGTAAATATACTGCCTTTTGCCGAACTTTCTTTTAAAAATAAATTTGCGTTCAAAGCACCCGCCAGCAGTTTGCTGAATGGAAGGCCCAAGCCGAGCCCTCTTACTTTCAGTTTCTTCTGTTCACCCCTGTAGAAACGCTCAAAAATATAAGGCTGTTCCTCTTCCGCTATTCCTGAACCATTATCATGAACCTCAATAAATCTTTCGCTTAAAATAACAGTAATTCTGCCATCTTCATCAATGGCATGATAAGCATTATTCAATAAATTAATCATAATCTGCTGCAGACGGTACGGGTCTGTTGATCTGCATAAGGTTTCAGCGGGCACTTCCACACGATAGTGAAAATGGCCTTTCTGTGCCAGTGCCCATTGCCTTACAATATCTTGCACGAGCTTATTCATATCACAGTTTTCGGGCCTGATTGAAAAAGCACCGGACGAAAGTGAATTGAAATCGAGCAAGTCCTCAATCATTTTCTGCAAACGGCTGACTTCTTTTAAAGAAATATCAAGAAATTCCTCTTTTTCTTCCCCGCTTACAACATCATCACGCACTGCCTGAATTAGGCCGCTTATAGATGTCACAGGAGTTTTCAAATCGTGTGTGACCCCAGCCAGCAATTCTGCCCGAAGTCTTTCAAGGTGCATAAGCCGCTCTGTCATTTCTTTAAACGAAATGATTAAATTATGAATCTCTTCCTCATTGGCTCTGGCATTCAGTTCGATTTTATAGTCACCTTCGCTGACTTTGGAGGCAGCTTGAGCTACTTCCTGAATGGGCCTCGAAATTTTCCTTGAAAGAAAATAAATAACACTCCATCCGAGGAGACCCAATCCTGTGAGCATGATAAATAACAAGGAATATTCCTGATTTACGTTCGTCAAATCATCTGCGCTTTGGACCACCACGACCCATCCAACCTGGTTATTATCGAATGATATCACCGACTTGACCGCATACACAGCCTGCCCATCCTGTGTCTCCAGTTTTTGGACGTTCTTTTCGTTCTCAAGCAAATCCGCAGGCAAAGTTCCGAGATTGGGACCAGCCTGGTTATTTCTCTGCATACGCCCAGATTTTTTATATAATATCTGGCCATTTAAATCGCTTATAAAAACCTGGGGGTCAAACTTAAATTCCAGCAGCTTAGCTCTTTCCTCCAGCATTCTGTTAAAAAACGGGTCAAATTCTATGCCGCCGTCCTGCTGCACGACACGCCCCGCAGTTTCATCAGCAACGTACTGCAGCAAGTTCAACCGGTTTTCAAGAGTTGTCTGCCTGATCCACCACATAGATCCCGCTGCCAGTATGATAAGTCCGATGACAAGTGTAAAAAGATAGCGGGTTGTCCAATAGCGGAGCAGTGTTGTTCTTTTGTTATTTTTCATAAACATGGAATTGGTACCCCATTCCTCTGAGCGTCCTTATTTCACCTTCTGTTTCCGGCCAGTCCGTTAATGCCTGCCGTATCCTCTTTACGGCCAAATCGACAGCACGGTCACTTCCGTCATAATCCATTCCCCAGACATGGTCAATCAACTGATCCCTGGTGAAGGTCCTGTTAGGCCTTTCAGCCAAAAACAGCAGCAAAGATAAATCCCGCGGGGTCAAACTTATTTCCTTGCCATTCAGGAAAATAATATGCGCATCAAAATTTATCGTTAAGCTTCCATATTGTTTTATATGTTCATCCGTGTACATATTTGCTGATCGCCGTAATACGGCATTCACACGTGCAATTACCTCATCCCCGATAAAAGGCTTTGAAATATAATCATCTGCACCTGAATTCAGGCCCTTCAACTTGTAATCAATATCCCCCAGCGCTGTAAGCATGATGACAGGACATGCACTTTTTTCACGAATTTTTTCAAGTACACTCCATCCATCCATGCCGGGCATCATAATATCCAGGATCACAAGCTGAGGTGTGTGACTGAAAAATTGCTCAAGGGCATCGGTGCCATCATATGCTGTTAGAACTTCAAACCCTTCTCGCTGCAAATAAGCGCTTAAAACCCTGGAAATAGCCAATTCATCTTCTGCCACAAGGATCTTTTTCATTTTACTTTCCTCCAATAAGTTAACTATACAGAAAAATCCCCGGATTTGTACACGAGGATTTTTAATACTTATTACAAAGAGCCTGAATCTGTACTTGTATCAGTTAGATCTTCTTTTGATACCCGCTGCCTCATGCTGCCATCTTTCCCAGGTCCATGACTGCCTCTCATTTCCTTCATGCCCAACCCTTTAATACCCATAAAATTTTCTCCAATTACATCCTGTAATTTAGCACTGTCCTTCTCTTCTATTTCCGCGATAAGGTCTGCTGTTGATTTATCATTGGTGGAAATACCCAAGTCCTTAGCGAGATCAGCCACTTTTTTCTCCCTAACCTCTTGAGCAATTTGCTGAATAAATTTCCCATCTATTGATATGCCAAGTTCCTTCGCTTCTTTTTTGACCTTCACGGAAAAGACCTCTTTCGCAGCTTCCCTGATATCTTTGCCTTCTATGGAGATTCCTAGTTTTTCAGCCTCTTTTTTTACTGATGCTGTGTATATTTCTTCTGATAAGGTCTGCAAACCTTTTCCATCAGAAGAAATCCCCAGCTCTTTTGCCTTCTTGTTTAATGAAGCAGCCTGTATTTCTTTCTTAAGAGTAACCAAATCTTTGTCTTCAGTTGATACTCCCAGTTCTTTGGCCTCCTCTTTTAGCTTTGCTGTACCAATTTCTTCATGGAGTGCTTCTGCATCTTTTCCTTCTGTCTTGATGCCCATTTCTGCAGCTTCCTTTTTCAGCTTAGCAATCATTACTTCCTCCAGAAGGTCTTCAGCGTCTTTCCCATCCGTTTTAATCCCAAGCTCCTTCGCTTCTTTCAGAATTTCTGCTTCCCGGATTTCACCAATTAAGGTTTCGCCATCTTTTCCTTCTGTTTTAATGCCGAGCTCTTCAGCTCTTTGAAGGACAGATTCAGAGTCATTAGTCCCCCCCCTGCCATGATGTCCAAACCCCTTGTTTTTAAATTTCCTGCTTACCTCGCCTTTTTCTGCAGAAGTTTCGGTATCTGCTGCAAAAGATGTTGTTGCATACCCTCCTGCCAGTATTAAACCTGCAAGGCTAACACCAATGATTGTCTTTTTCATCACTATACCTCCTGACTATTTTAAAGGCCAAGCATTCTTAACCTCGACTTTACTATATCGGGGCAATATGTCAGGAAGATGTCAAAAAAACAAAAAAAAAACCGTCAATGCCGCAATAAACGGCCAGACGGTTTTTAGCCTGCTTCCCGAACTTCTTCATTGATAAATCTCCTCTTCTGGATAAAGATGAGCCTCATTGAAAGACAAACACCTGCAGCAAGAAGCCCGAAGGTAAGGCCAAGCCAATATCCAGTGGCCCCGAGGCTGGTATAATGTGCAAGAACATAGCCAGCAGGCAGACAGATCAGCCAATAGGCAATCAATGTGATAACAAAAGAAATATTCACATCTTTATATCCTCTTAATGCAGCTTGTGCAGTAGCTTGGATGGCATCAGAAACCTGGAAAAACAGGGCGTAAATTAGAAAATGGGCAGTTAACGCAATAACGGCACTGTCAGTGGAATAAAAACCTGCGACTTCATAGCGGAAAAATACGACCAGAAGCCCAGTAAACAAGGCAATCAATACGGCTAAATAGATGCCGAGCCAGCTGTAGGACTTTGCATCCTTATACCTGCCTGCACCCACTTCAAATCCGACTAACACTGTCTGCGCCATTGAGATGCTGATTGGAATCATATACAGGAATGAAACAATGTTTAATGCAGACTGATACGCGGCAATAGTTGTCACATTGAATTTACTGATTAAGATGGTCACCACTGCAAACATACTCGTTTCAAAAAAGATTGACAATCCCATGGGTACTCCAATCTTTAAGATTTCTTTGCATTTATCCCATGAAAAATCATTTAGACCGCTGAATATCGTATAGCTTGAAAAAGGCTCCTTCGTTTTTATAATAAAAGCAGTCATGATAAGGATGAACCAATACGTAATAGAAGTTGCATACCCTCCTCCTGCTCCTCCCAATTCAGGAAATCCCCAATAGCCAAATATCAGGACATAATTCAGGAAGAAATTGATTGGAAGTGAACAAAACAAAATCACCATTACAACTCTCGTTTTGCCGAGTGCATAGATGAAAGATCTTAAAACATTAAATATAAATAAAGGAATGATCCCAAAGCTGAGTCCCACAAGATAGCCCCGAGCCGTTGCTTCCACAGCATTAGTCAGATTCATGCTATCAAGCAGCGGGTCAAGCAATAAAGAACCTAACAGGATGACTGCAAAGGCAATAACAAAGCCCAGAAAAATTCCATTTTTCACGATAGAAGTAACTTCTTTGTTCTTTTTCTCTCCTAACGCTTGAGCCGCAATTGGAGATACAGCCATTAAAATTCCGCTGAGCCCGGTAAAAACAGGATTCCAAATGGAGGAGCCTATCGCTACGCCTGCAAGGTCGGAAGCATTATATCTTCCCGACATGATCGTATTAAAAAAGACCATTGCAAACATGCCAAGCTGCGTGATTAAAATAGGAATCAGCATGATGGTGATTTGCCTGATCTTCTCCATTAAAGTAAACGTCTGATACATCCTAAAGACTCCTTCACAAAATATTAAACACAAATATCATTATATTATATCTTTAAGAATAAAGACCTTCCTTTTATACAAAAGAAAAAAGAGCTGCAGAAGCTCTTTTTCCAGGACATCACTCATTTTCTTCTTCAACTATATATTTGAGTTTTTGCAGCTTATTATTCCAGAATTGTTCATAATAGGACAGCCATTGCTTTAATTCTGTCAGCGGCTCAGGCTGGAGATGATAGATTCTTTCTCTGCCTGCCTTTTTTCCTTTTACTAATTCAGCTTCAGAAAGGATATGAAGATGTTTTGATATGGCGGTCCGGCTTATGGGAAAATGAGCACTTATCTCTGAGATCGGGCGTTCTTTTTCAGCCAACAGCCTTAACACTTCTCTCCTCGTTGGATCGGCGATTGCCTGAAACACATCATGTTTCCTGGCAGAAACACCCATTATTCCTCAACAACCTTGCCAAGCTTCGCAAGAATTCCAGTCCATCCCTGAGACATTCTTTCACGGATAACCGCACTCTCCGCTTGAGCTTTCTCAACCAGTTCATCTGACTGTTTCCAGCCGCCATGTATAAGAGTAAATTCAGTTTTGCCGCCCAAATCTTTCAATAGGAAAGATACAAACCATCCATCTGTATCCCATTTAAAAGAAAGGCGGTTAGGTTCATCCAGTTCTGTCACCTTACAGGGAGACGGGCCAAATGGGGACTGAATATGAAACTCATAACCCAGCTCAGCCTTAAAATCATTAGGCATAAACCAGGCTTCAATTCCTTCTGCCGTAGAGACTTTCTTCCAAACCTTTTCAATAGGCGCATTAAGTAGGACTGTTTGTTTAATATCCTGAAGTGTTTCCATTTTACTTGCTCCCCTTTATGAATAAAATATAACCTTTTGGTTTCATTTCAATCATATAAAACCTTTTGGTTTCATGTCAACTGGAATATTATGATGTTTCCTAAATTAAAGCCTAAATATGCAGGTTAATCCATATATTTTACAGAAATATATTTATATCTAAAGGAGGGATAATGATGCAGCAAACGGTCCATGCCCAAAAACTTTCTGATCTGGAAACGGCGATTCTTACATATGTGCGTCCCGACACCTTTCCGCTTGCTATAAGAGTTTTGAAAAAAGAAGAAGCACTTCCTGATAGGGTAAAGCGTCCAGCCAGAGATTTTGGAAAAACCTTCAGCATCTGTCAGGGTGTGACAATGTCAAGAAGATATGGCTGGTCCATTGCCATGGGCAAAGAAGACTTATCATGCCCAATTGCCAAAATTGCTTTTGGATTTGAAGAGGAACTGGACTATTACTCTAAAGGAAGCTTAACAGATGGCATGTATACAAAAACCTGTGACCTTGGTGCCTTAACCGAAGCGGCAGTCCCTAAATTTTCAAAAGAGGAAGCCGGAACTATAGTAATGGCTCCGCTCGGGAGAGCAGCATTTAAACCGGAAGTAATCACTGTCTATGGGAATTCAGCCCAAGTCATGAGAATGGTTGCGGCTGCCCTTTATCATACGGGCGGTGAAATTACATCCACTTTTACGGCTAGAGCTGACTGTGCCGATATCGTTATTAAAACGATTAAAACAGGGAAGCCGCAGGTGATCCTGCCATGCTATGGAGACCGTGTTTTTGGTCAGACTCATGATCACGAGATGGCCTTCACCATTCCTTTTTCCATGGCAGATGAGTTTGCTGAGGGATTACAGCAAACCCACAAAGGCGGTGTGCGCTACCCTGTCCCAACCTACCTTCAGTATGAGGCAAAGTATCCGGACACCTATGAGAAGCTGAACGAGATGTTCGACACCCTCCCTTGATTTATTGATGCTGGTGCCCCTAAGAGAGGTACCAGCTTGTTTCATTTGGGGAAAAGGGTAAAATAAAAAGGCTATGTTAAAGTTCTTGGTTGATTTTGAATAATTACTTTTTAATTGTGGTATCCTGAGCGTATAAAATACAAAAGGGGTACCTCCAAATGACCATCGCAAACATACTATCTGATATTGCAACTTTAAATGACAAAGACAAAGAATATATTCTAGATTTTCTGACTCGATATTTTACACCTTCTGTTTCTCAGCAAGGTGCGTTAATTAATGAATTAAGAGAAAGAAAATTTTCTAGTGGATTTCATTGTCGTCATTGCGGAAGTTTGTCAATTGTCAGATATGGCAAAAGAAATGGTCGCCAACGGTACAAATGCAAAGATTGTTCAAAATTGAGTAGTGACCTTACTAATTCACCTATGTTTCGCACTAAAAAAGCAGACAAATGGATTAACTTTATTGAGTGTATGTTAAAAGGTCTATCCTTACGAAAAACAGCTAAAATCGTTGGTATTACTCACGTTACGGCGTTTTATTGGAGACATAAGGTGTTATCGGCATTAGCGAAAGAAGATATTAATTCGTTCGAAGGTATTGTTGAAGTGGATGAGACCTATTTTTTGGAAAGCTCTAAAGGTCAGAACGTTATTTCACATCGTAAATCTAGGAAGCGTGGTGGCTCCGCTACTAAAAGAGGCATATCTAATGAACAAGTATGTGTTTTAGTAGCACGAGACCGAAATAAGACCACTTTATCTAAGAGAGTAGGTTCGGGAAGGATTTTAACTGAACAAATAGATGAAACTCTTACACCCTATCTGCCAGTAGATACGGTGATTATTTCTGATGCCCATAATTCGTACAAGTCTTACACTGCCAACAATGCTTTAGAACACGTAGTTATTAATGGTAATAAGAAAGAATACGTAAAAAAAGGCATTTATCATTTGAACAATATAAACAATTACGACTCTAGATTAAAGAAATGGATACAGCGTTTCAATGGTGTATCAACGAAGTATTTGCAGCTTTATTTAGTTTGGTTCCAGTTCCTTGACAATAGAAAAATGGAAAGTGAATTAAGTAAGAAGAAATCAATGCTTATTTTAGCAAGTGTTTTCGGAACGTGGGAAACTGCTAAAACATTGAGACTACGAGAAATAGCATTTTGATAATTCTTGTACCTGATTTTTACATATCACGCTGTTAATACATATGTTACAACCATTGCAAAAGGTAAGTATTACTTTTCAAGAATACATCATATGTTTAATTAGAAATGAAAGTGTATTGAAGGGAGTTATACCGTTATGCAGTGGATAAAATTTATGATTAAACAATTCCTAAAAGAGCCTTTGTGGTTTAAAATACTAATTTCTGCAACATTACTTATTTCAATTATTTTTAGCAGTTCATTTTTTTCTAATAATGCTTATTTTCAAAGCTGCTCCAAATTAGCTGCGGCAATATTTTTTTGTGCATATGCTATTAAATTTAGGAGAAATCTTGTAACTTCTGTCATCTTATTTACTTCAGCAGTAATATGTATTTTTCTATCCATCCTGGCAATATATAAGTGATTACGTGATGTTAGTTCAATAAGCCAATGTATAATAAACACTTAGAGCTTTTATGCCCTGAGCAATTTTAATGCCAATTATTGTGTATCTTGTTAATTCGAAAGATAATTTTATTATTTATCCGCAAATTGCAATTTTGTACTTCAAAACCGAACCCGTTATCTTATGATTAGCGAGTTTTTGTTTATCATAATCAACCTTTATCTTTAACATAGCCAATAAAAAAAAGACAGCTATTATGAAAAGAGTGAAATTATTGAGCAGCTTATTCCCATCCCTATATGATTTGGCCATGCAGCCACTTGAAAAAAGAAAATTCCGGAAAATCAGAAGTGAAATTCTTTCCATGGCGGACGGCCGGGTACTCGAAGTTGGTGCCGGCACAGGCATTAACTTCCCATTATACAAAAATGCTGATCGGGTCGATGCCATAGAACCAAACCAGGCAATGATTGAAAAATCTATTTCACGCAAGAATTCGGCCGCAGTACCTATCCATATCCACCGGCAGTCAGCTGAAGATCTTGAATTTGCGGACAAAACATTTGATTCAGCAGTTGCCACTCTTGTTTTCTGTACGATACCAAATCCTGACAAAGCACTCGCGGAGATCAAACGAGTCTGTAAGCCAAAGGCAAAAATACTATTCTTTGAGCATGTTAAAATGGAGCAGCCTGCTCTGGCACTTGCACAGGAGGCCTTAAACCCTATATGGAAACGAATTTGTGACGGCTGCCACTTAAACCGTGATACACTTCTGGCTATTCAGGAATCCGGCATGAAGGTTACGAACGTAACTTCCTATTATAAAGGATTGTTTCTAGTAATAGAGTGTGAGAATAACGATGGCAGCCGTTAATTTTTAATTAGCGGCACCATTTGTGATTATTTGGGGATTGCTACTCTATTTTTGTTGCTGGCAGCTGAGTAGCTGCGTTTTTTTCCTCTTAACTTTTTCGTCGTTATTAGCTCTGATTAACTACCATTCTCCTTTTCACAACCACATTTTCGTTGTTAATCCGGCTGTTTAACTACCATTTTCATCATCCCTACCACATTCTCGGCGTTATTCCAGTTGATTAACTACCATTTTATCTTCCCCTACCATAGTTTCGGCGTTAATGTGAAAGATTAACTCCCATTCTCTTATTCATGATCCACTTTCGGCTTTATTCATATTTCAAAACTTGAAATCCTTTTCAGTTCTCCACAAAAAAGAAGGCCGATTCAATCAGCCTCCTTTGACTACACCTTTTTTAATTCGTAATTCCGGTTATCAACCAGCTTCTTATCATCCTTTTTAATTGAGCATGCCGCTGTTAATGCCAGGATTGGCTTAACCCTGATCACATCCTGAATTTTTGATGAAAGCTCGGGTTCCAGCCCTTTCTCAGACTCTATGAAAATGGTAAGCTGATCCTGCCCGTTCTTATTTGTGACAACAGCCTGGAAGATCGAATACCCTGCTTCATTCAAGACTTGTTCAAGCTGTTTTTCCCTTACAAACATTCCTTTAACCTTTACTCCATCACTAACACGCCCCAGCACTCCTGCAATCCTTTTTCCCTCGTACCCTTTACCCCAGCGGGAGAGGTCGCCTGTGCCAAAGCGGATGAGAGGGTAGCTTTTATCAAATAGAGTGACAACCACTTCTCCTTCTCCATCTGAGACCTCCCATCCAGTCTGGGGGTCACAGATTTGAACGATGGCAGAATCAGTTACTCTCAGCCCTGGGCCCTGCTTGTCTTCAAAAGCAATACATCCGCAATCCGCAGTCCCATAGCCTTCATATACGGAAATTCCATTGTCTTCACACCTTTTCCGCATTTGTTCAGTCAGCATTTCTGCGGTAAAGAAAGCTTTGTTCAAGACTACATCATTTCCCATCTTCCAACCCTTTTCTTCAATGGCATCAAGCAAAAGGTTAAAGAAGCTGGGAGTTCCCACATAGCCGGTTACCCTGACATCCTTCATGATCTGAATCTGCAGTTCCCGATTCCCGGTTCCGGCCGGGATGACAGTTGCTCCTATTTCACGAAGTGCCGAGTCAAACATAAAGCCTGCCGGTGAAAGATGATAGGAAAATGTATTCTGTACAATATCATTACTGTTAAACCCAGCTGCCCTGAGAGCTTCTGAAAATCGCCAAAAATCCTTCTCGGTGGTTTGCGGATCATAGATTGGTCCTGGTGACATAAAGATTCGTGCCATCTCATTAGGCTTTACAGCTGCAAGGCTTCCGAAGGGCTGGTCTGCAGATTGCACTTCCGGCAATCGATCTTTTTTAAGCACAGGAATTTTTTGTAGATCCTTTAGTGACAGAATGTCACTTGGAGAAATATGTGCATTATCAAGCTGACTTTTAAATCCTTGGGCATTGTCATAGGCATGCTGGATCACTTCCTTCAGCTTTTCCACTACAGCCACCTCTTTCTTCTTTTATAAGATTTAATATCTTTATAGCTTTTCCGTCCCTTATCCCCCATTCCAAGGTAAAATTCACGCACATCCTGATTGGAGAGAAGCCGGTCCACTGTTCCATCCATCACAATCCTGCCGTTTTCCATGATGTATCCATAATCGGCAATCGACAAGGCAACATTGGCATTCTGTTCAACTACCAGTATTGTGGTCCCCTCTTCTTCATTGATTTTTTTTATAATCCCGAAGATCTCTTTTACTAATAGCGGGGCCAGTCCTAATGAAGGTTCATCAAGAAGCAGCACCTTCGGCTTTGCCATGATCCCCCTGCCAATGGCCAGCATTTGCTGCTCTCCTCCTGACAGATATCCCGCCTGCCTGTGCTTCAGCATTTCAAGCTTTGGAAAGTAATGATAGACTTTTTGAATATCACTTTTAATATTCTTCCGGTCTTTCCTGGTATGAGCACCCGCAATCAGGTTATCTTCCACAGAAAGGTGCTTAAAGACACGTCTTCCTTCCATGCACTGAAAAATGCCTTTCTTTACGATGGTTTCAGCATCGCTTACATCAATGCGCTCCCCATACAGCTCGATAAACCCGTCTGTTACTTCACCATTTTCACTCTTCAACAGTCCGGAAATGGCTTTAAGGGTAGTCGTTTTTCCGGCTCCATTACTGCCGAGAAGAGCAACTATTTTCCCTTTGGGCACCACCATCGACATCCCCTTTAGCACAAGGATGACCTTATCGTACATCACTTCGACATTGTTAATTGTCAGCATGCATCTGTCCTCCCGCCTTTTATAAACTCTTTCTCTATTTATTCGTTCCAAGGACAAGTTCTGAATCATTTGTTGTTTGCTGGTTTTCTAAGTTTATTTGCAAAATCTGAGATTTGTATGCGGATTCCAATGTTTGCAAAAATTTCAAGTTTCTTTGCCGAATTTCGATTTTATTTGCCAAGTTCACAATTTAAGCAATGATCCAATCTTTAAATGTTAACAGGAGGCGGGTATAAAACCTCGCCCCCATCATTTTAGTAGCCGATATAATCAGTGAACACTTCAAACTGGCCGTTTTTGACTTCTGCTAATCGAATTTGGTTTGTACCAGCATGATTGTCAGGTGAAAATGTAACTGGAGCGGCTAGACCGCCAAGATCAAGATTTGAGATTTTCTCCAGGCCAGCTCGGATCCCTTCGCCTGAAGTCGGGTCTTCAGCAAGTTTTAGGCCTTCAACCATAATTTTGGCAGACACCCATCCCTGGATAAATTTCTGGTTCTTGTCCTCCAGCTTTTCACCTTTGCTTTCTACGAACTTCTTGATTTCTTCCATTCCAGGAAGATCTTCATAAGGGAACGCGTGTGTGACAACCCCGATAAATCCTTCAGCCGCATCGCCCGCAATTGGAAGCAACCCTTCGCCGGCAGCCCAGTTTAAACCGATGAATTGTGTATCAAGCCCAAGCTTTTTAGCATCTTTTAGAATCGTTGCGGTTGCCCCCCAGGTTTGATTGATAATCGTATAATCAGGGTTTTTCTTTTCCATGTTCAGTAATTGGGAGGTTGCGTCAAGTGTTTTCAGGTCAACTATTTGCTCATCAACAATTTCAATGCCATTTTCCTTTGCATAATTTTTGGCATCTTCAATAGGTGATTTTCCAAAAGCCGTATCGTTATAAATTAAAGCTACAGTAGGTGTGCCGCCAGTGTGGTTGTCTTTTATCCATTTCAGTACAGATCTTGCCTGGTCGGAATACGAAGCAGCGGCCAGGAAGTTATAAGGGCTTTCGTCAATATTTTTTAGATTCTCTGAGTATGAAGCAGAGATGAATGGAAGTTTGTCGGCTGCCACCTGCTGGCGAAGGGCTTCTGTGTCACCTGTGCCCCATCCTAAAATAGCCGATACTTTATCTTTTGATTTTAATTTCTGATAAAGTTTTTGAGCTTCAGGAATTTTATAAGCATAGTCATCACCGATTAATTCGAGTTTATAACCGTTGATCTCCTCACCTGCAATGGATTCAAAAAATGCTTTTTCACCTTCTGCATACGGTGTTCCTACATCACCGGTACCGCCCGTTAGGTCAAAAATACCGCCGATTTTGACAGTGGCTTTCTTGTCACCGGATGCTTCCTCGCTGCCTCCTGAACATCCAGCCAGCATTCCAGCCATTAATGATGCTGCCAATAAACCTTTCCATACCTTCTTCATAATGTTCCCCCTCATTTTTACCTCTTTTTATAAAAATTTGAAAGTTTTACTTTCAAAATTTTCAGAAATTATTACCCGGGAATTAATAAGAAAACGGCCACAGCTTAAAGTAGTCTTTAATATTCTTCCAAATTTTTGCGAGCCCCTGCGGTTCATAAATCAGGAATAAGATAATCACGAGGCCAAATACTACCTCTTTCATTCCTATTAAGACTGCAGATAGGTCTGGGAAAATTCCGCTCATCATTTCTACGCCTGACCTGAGGACAACCGGAAGCAGTGTAATAAAAACGGCTCCGTAAATCGACCCGAATACACTCCCTAAACCGCCAACCAGTATGATTGCCAAGTATTCGATGGACACTGTAATGCTGTAAAGCTCGGGACTTACAACCATCGTATAGTGACCCAGCAAAGCTCCGGCGATACCTACGAAGAAGGAACTAACAATAAATGCCAATACCTTATACTTAAACAAATCGATTCCCATAACTTCTGCAGCCACATCACGGTCACGGACTGCTATGAATGCCCTGCCGACCCGCGATCGGAAGAGGTTCAGGGTAAAGGCTGCTGTAATAATCAGCACCACAAACATCAGATAATAATAGCTCCGCTCACTGTAAAAGACAAAACTGCCAAGTTCAGGCCTCGATAGGACCATTCCGGCTGTTCCGCCAGTCAGCGCATCCCAGCGGGAAATAACAAACAAAATGATTACCTGTGCTGCCAGAGTGGCAATGGCTAGATACAATCCTTTTAGCCTTAAGGAAGGCAATCCGAATAGTCCGCCTACAATCGCCGTCACAATGCCGGCTGTCGGCATGGCAATCCAGAAGCTTAAGCCCAGCTTTGCTGTCAGAATGGCCGAGGTATAACCGCCTACTCCAAGAAAGGCGCCTACCCCGATGGAAATCTGGCCGGTAAAACCCGTCAGGATGTTCAGGCCAATGGCACCAATCGCGGCAATTCCGCAAAGAGTAGCCAGTCCAACGATATAATCCGATGCAAACATCGGGAATACTGCAAATATAGCCAGAAGAATAAAGACACGCATCCTTACTCTTGATATTTTCCAGATAGCCATATCTTGTTTATAATTCACATGGAATTCTCCGCAATCCATTACAAAAGGATTTCTCATCGGCTACACCCTCTCGATTTCTTTTTTTCCGAACAAACCATATGGCTTGAACATAAGGATAAATACGAGGATGACAAACGGCATAACCTCTTTCAGTCCGCCACCAACCAATGGATCCAAATATCCCCCGGTCAAGCTTTCAAGAATGCCGATGATCAGTCCGCCGATGATAGCCCCTGGGATACTGTCAAGTCCTCCAAGAATAGCAACCGGAAGTACCTTTAAGCCGATCGCTGAAAGGGAAGCATTAACACCATTAATGTTCCCGAGAAGGATGCCTCCAACTGCAGAAACTATGGCTGCAATCGCCCAGGCAACTGCGAAAATCATTTTAACGCTGATTCCCATCGACATCGCCGCCTGCTGATCATCTGCGGTTGCCCTCATCGCAATTCCCAGCTTCGAATATTTGAAAAAGAGAGTGAAAATGATAAGCATAGCCACAACGATTAAAAGTGACCATAAATAGACGGGCGCAATGACAATTTCGCCCAGTTTAACAGGCTGTTCTGAGAAGATTCTTGGAAACACACGTGTTTCATGGCCCCAAATAATATGGACAATCCCAGCGAGAACACTCGATAAACCGATGGTTGCCATTATCATTGATATGACCGGCTCTCCGATAAACGGCCTCAGAACAATCCGTTCAATGGCAAATCCTAAAACTGCACTGAACATCAGCGCCATTAATAGGGCTGCTATAAAAGGGATGTTGTAGGCTGTAATAAGTGTTAAACATACATACGTTCCAATTAAAAGGAACTCACCTTGTGCAAAGTTGATGGCGTCACTGGATTTATAAATAAGCACAAAGCCCAGTGCCACAAGTGCATAAACACTTCCTACCACGATTCCTGTTACAAGCATCTGCAAGAAAAAAGTCATTAAGCTGCCCCCTCTCCTTCATCCATAAAAATGACCTGAAGCGTTGTTTGGATGGTTTGTTCCATGCCGTCACGATATTTGATCGTGCCATTGACACGTATTTTTTTGTCCTCTGTATAAAGCCCATCGATCAAGGCCTGATATTTTTTAGCAACAAATTGCCTGCGGACTTTCTTTGTTCTTGTAAGCTCCTCATCATCTGCATCAAGTTCTTTATAAAGAAGGACGAATTTTTTAACCCGGGCTTTTTCAGGCAGGGTCTGATTGATTTCCTGCACCTGTTTTTCGATCAATTCCAGCACTTCAGGTTTGGAAGATAAATCGGTATACGTAGTATAGCTGATTTGATTTTTCTCGGCCCAGCGCCCTACATTTTTCATATCAATATTGATCATGGCAACCACATAGGGGCGATCCTTCCCGATTGCTACCGCTTCTTGTATGAACGAACTAAATTTCAGCTTATTCTCGATAAATTGCGGGGAGAACATCTCACCTGTATCAAGACGGATGACATCTTTAATCCGGTCAATGATATACAAATGCCCTTCCTCATCCAGCCTCCCTGCATCCCCTGTATGCAGCCAGCCTTCCTGAATGGTTTCGATAGTGCTTTTTTCGTTTTTGTAGTACCCTTTGCACACACTCGAGCTTTTGATCAGAATTTCCCCTTCATCAGAAATTTCCACTTCTGTTCCCGGTATAGGAATTCCAACACTATCAAGTTTAATGTCGCCATCCCTGTGCACAATGGATATGCCGGCAACTTCTGTCTGCCCGTAAATGCTTTTTACATTGACTCCTATGCTGTGAAAGAATTCAAATACATCGGGTCCCAAAGGAGCACCGCCGGTATAAGCACGCTTGATCTTCAAGAGTCCAAAGTGATCGCGGATCGCACTGAACATCAGATAATCAGCAATTTTATACAAAGCCTTTGTACCAGTGCTGACAGGTTTATTTTCAAAATGGGCTTTAGCTACCTTCTCGCCTATCGGCTTGCACCAGTTAAAAATCTTTCTTTTCAGCCAGCCGCTGTCCTGAATTCTGACCTGAAAGCGCGATACCATATCTTCATAGATTCTTGGCGGCGAAAACATAACCTGTGGCCCAATTTCCCGCAGGTCTTCCAATACGGTTGCCGGCTCTTCAGGGAAATTAATCGTCATCCCATTGTATAAGCCCATAGCAAGGGTCATCATCTGCTCCCCGATCCAGGCAAGAGGAAGGAACGAAACATATTCATCTTTGTCTGTCAGCGGATCAATGTCTGACAAATTTTTAGCCATATCCAGCAGATTCCCGTAAGTAAGCATCGTTCCTTTCGGATTGCCTGTCGTTCCTGAAGTATATGATAAAATCGCCACGTCATCAGCAGTGCCTTTATCAACTTCCTGCACAAATAAATCAGGCTTCTCTGAGTGATAGCTTTCTCCCATTTGCAGAACCTCTTCAAATTCAAACAGGAAATCCTCCCGATAACTTCTCATGCCCCGTGAATCATAATAAATAATCGTTCTGACTTTAGGAATGGAGTCTTTAATTTCCATCAGTTTATCCACTTGCTCCTGATCTTCTGCTACTATTATAGTTGCGTCACAATTATCAATAATGTAACTAAGTTCAGCAGATAAGGATTCCTGATAGATTCCGACAGAAATACCGCCCAAGCTTTGCACAGCAAGCTCACTGATTACCCATTCAGGTCTGTTATCGCCGATGATGGCTAGCTTATCCTCCCTTTTCAGACCTAAAGATGCCAGCCCCAAGCTGAAATTCTTAACTTTCTCCAAGAACGCTTCATACGTGATTTCATTCCAAATTCCAAATTCTTTTTCTCGTAAAGCAACTTGCGACCCATTTATGTAAGCCCTTTCAATCAGTAGCTGCGGAAATGTCATGCTCATAGAATCGCTCCCCCCTACTAAAGTAAACTACCTTTTAGCCGAATTATCTTTTATACCGCATTCTCCTCTCCCAGATAAGCTTCTATGACTCTAGAATTATTCTGAATCTCATCTGGCGTTCCGTAGCCAATCAGCTTGCCGAAATCAAGAACTGCAATGTGATCGGATAAATCCATTACAACCCCCATGTCGTGTTCAATTAATATAATAGTTGTATTCATTTCTTCATGAATGTCGATAATGTATCTGGCCATGTCCTCTTTTTCCTCACTATTCATGCCTGCCATCGGCTCATCCAGAAGAAGGATGTCAGGTTCCAGTGCCAGAGCCCTGCCGGTTTCGACCCTTTTCTGCAATCCATACGAAAGGGTACCAACGGGAGTATTTCGGATATCCTCAATTTCAAGAAAATCGATCACCTGCTCAACTTTTTTCCGATGTTCAATTTCCTCTCTTTGCGCCTTTCCCCAATAAAATCCTCCTGCAAGAAGTCCGGTTTTCATTCTCACATGCCTGCCAAGCATCAGATTGTCCAAAACAGATAAATGCGGAAAAAGTTCGATGTTCTGGAATGCCCTGGCAATACCCATACTGGCTCTTTTGTGAGGTTTATAACGGGTGATATCTTCCCCTTTGAAATGGATGGAACCAGATGAAGGCTTGTATAGTCCGCTAATGCAATTCAGCATACTTGTCTTCCCTGCGCCATTTGGCCCAATAAGCGAAAAAATCTCTCCTTCCTGCACTTCATAAGAGACGCTGTCAAGAGCCACTACGCCTCCAAACCTCAAAGTAGCATCTTTTATATCTAATATCCCCAACTTGCTAACCCCCTTTATTTCGAAAAACAAAATATTTTTTATAAAATTATGAATAGTTTTAATATTCTTTATGTTTTTGCTTTCTCCTTTTTATATTTAAAATATTTTTAGCCCTGAGCTATTTTTCATTTTTATGTGAATTTAAATATTGATATGACAATTTCCTTATGTGTAAGTATTTTTGACTATTAACCAAGTGATATTATTAGGAAAAATCTTCATGTGAAAAACATAAAAAGCTGAACACAGATGTGCTCAGCTTAGGAATTCATTCCATTCAATGTTAATTTCATTAAAATATCCACACTTTTTTTTCCTTTATTTAGGACAAAGACACGATTAATTTCTTCATAAGGTGCCGTTTCCCAGGCTTGGCTGAAAGCGTGCTAAAAAGCCGCTTTGCATATGAAAGTTTGTTCTGGGGACACCTCACCCTGCATGAAGGCTGCTGAAGCTCCGTTTTTGTATTACTAGTTAAATCACGCTTAAATCAATTCCCCGCTCAGATTTTCCTTAAATGTATCTGCTGCCACGTTATTGCATCTTACTGCCGCATGGCAGGTTTGCAAACAAATCCATTCATTTCTTTATTTTCTTCTTGGCTGGTGATTAAAAAAGTTCCGCTTACATAACAATGCTAGTAAACCGAAATTATAAAAGGAGAATCTGACTTGATCTGTTTGTGTGAAGAGTTTTTCTTATCCTATTGCGGCCTAGACGGAAAAATAGCCATTTTAGAAGATAAACATACTGTTTTAAAAAACTTTGGTCTAAACGATGAAAGCTGGCTGGGTTTTTGGAATATTGACTGCAGACTCCTGACTATGTTTTATCAATCCCTGGATGTGCATTATGACTGGTTTATTGTCGTCTATGATTATGAAAAGTTCTGTTCAGACAGAGAAATAAAAGAAGCCATAATCTGGCATGAAATTGGACATATTACCTATCCGGCTGGAAAGAATATAATCTGTACTGATACTGAAGTCCAATGTGATCGGGTAGCTATTGATTACGGCCAGAAGGAAGGAATCATAAAGATTTTGGATCTCACCCTTAAAATGGCACGCTCGCTTAATAATGAAGTGCTGCTGAATATGACAAAAGAAAGACAAAAACAATTACACTTCATATAAGGAGCTGATGTAAGCATTTCAAAATAGTTTTCAGTGCTAAATGTTCCGAAGAGTGGTGGGCAACCCGCAATTTCACCAGGTTTTTGCGGCCAGGCAGAATCTAATAATACTTTTTAATGTGGATTACATATGAAATTTATGGTACTCTTTAATCTTAGAATAGGAAGTGATGATATTGATAAAAATTGAAATCCCTCAGCCCGATCTCGTTATTACAAGAAGCAGACAAACAGGACAGGCAGGAGAGAGTGACCTTAGCAGTGTCTATGGTTTCACAGATTATCATAAAATACCAAGAGACAAGGGCGGCATGATTTTGTTTTTCGATGCGAATGAAGATCTGCTCTTTGTAGGGAAAGCACGAAAATTAAGACAGCGCGTGAAAAAACATTTTGAAGATAATGTTTCCCCAATAAAAAATCATCGCGATGATGTCTATAAAATTGCGGTCATTTATGTGGAAGACAGCATGGAGCGCGAAATTTATGAAACTTATATCATTAATACCCTTCATGCAAAATTTAATATAGACAAAGTATTTTACAAATAAAAAAAGGCCATCCCGGCCTTTTTTTATTTGTAAAAAAGTATTACTTTGAACTTTGATAACTGTCTAGCGCAAGCAGACTGTCCCCTCGAGGTGAGCCCCCAGGACAAAGGATCGTCAGCATAAACATCGCACGACTGAAAGCGACAGCTTTTGGGAGGGCGTGGCGGTCTTAGTCTGAGTTCCTTCTTGGGCAAGGTGTTTCCGCATTTCTAATTAATCAATTTCTTTTTTGTTTTTGCCTTTAATGAACCGGTATGTCAAATACGCTATGTAAAGCGGAATCGCAATATAAATTAAATCGGGAAATGGTCCATAGGAGCCCTTATAAATAACGTACAGGACACTTCCAAGAAAAATGGTAACAATCGTCCCATATTTCGGAAGAGGGACTTCCTTAAAGCTGGGAATCCGAATTCTGCTTACCATTAGAAAGCATAGTGCAGTGAACACAACAGTTGTAATGATATTGGGAATACGGTCGCCAAAAAGGGTCAGTATAGCCATTATCCCTCCTGCTGCTGTTATCGGAACTCCTATAAAATAATTTAATGAGGACTTTGGGGGACTGATATTGAATCGGGCAAGCCGATATGCCCCGAATAGAGGAAAAAGACCTGAAACGATTAATCCAAGGATTCCAAATTGAAAAAAGTATGTATAAAAGACCAAAAATGAAGGGGCTACCCCAAATGTAACAATATCTGCCAGAGAATCAAGTTCCTTTCCAAGCGTACTATCCGCCTTCAGCATTCTTGCTAGCCTGCCGTCCATGCTATCAAGCATCATGCCGATTAAAATTAATATTGCTGCATTTTTAAATTCGCCATTGGCAGCCATTCCGATTGAAAGAAAACCGCAATATAAATTACCCAAAGTGACCATATTGGGAATTGTTTTAATAAAACGCACTAGTGACCATCACACTCCAAAAATAGAAAAAAGTTTATTTTAATATATATTCCCTTTCATTATACCATTTAATCTTCTTCAAAGCCCTCCTCTTTCATAGAAACATTCGCCGACAAAAAGAAAGAACCATAATCATCATATAGATTTAGGGCTCTTTCATGAATTTATAAGTTGTAGAATCGGCTATCCGAAAGACAAGCTCGCCGACTTTTATTTAGAATACTTATTTTGTTGTCAGAGCTTTAACTTTCTCTGCTGACATTCCAGCAATATTGCTTAAGACTTCCTCATTATGTTCTCCCAATTTTGGAGGGCCAGCCACTGATGAGTCAAATCCTCCATGCATTTTAACTAAAGGGTAATTCCCGTCTCGTTCATAAATCCCCTTAAAAAGTGGAAAGTCTTTTAATTCACCTGTCTCCAATACCGGAGTCAGGCAGCAATCCACTCTTTGCCCGAATTCAGTCCACTCTTTTAATGTCCTGCTTTTAAATAATTCGGTCATCTCCAAATATACAGGATTATTGCCAGAGGCACGGGAAAAATGGGAATCCATCCAATCCTCCCTGCCGGCACTCTTGCAGAAGTTTATCCAGAACTTCGGCTCTAATGCCGCAAGAGCAGCAAACCGCTCATCCTTTGTTTGATAAATAGAGTAGGCGACGATTTCCCCGTTTAGTACCGAAAGCCCATTTGGATACCCCGTTTCGTTTTCAATCAGCAAATGGTTTCCCATGATGGAAGCCATCACTTCAGCAATTGAAATGCAGTGATACCCGCCTTTGCCGGAAATCCTGCTGGAAAGAAGGGCTGCAAGTATCCTTTCACTCGCGGCCATTCCTCCCATAAAGTCCGCTATTGTATTGGACGGGTGAACAGGACGGCCGCTGCCGTCCTTAAGCTGGGAAAGGGCACCGCTTACTGCCATATAGTTTAAATCATGGCTGCCTAAATATTGATAGTCTTCATTCTCCCCATAGCCTGTCAGGGAGCAATAAACGATAGCAGGCTTGTGGCTCTTTACAGTCTCATAATCTAGTCCGAGTTTTTTCATGACTCCTGGCCGAAAGCTTTCCAGCACGGCATGACTTTCAGAAATCAGCCTAAGGGCTGCACTTCTTCCTTCCTCACTCTTCAAATTGAGTGTAATGCTTTTTTTACCGCGGTTATTGGCGGCAAACACTGCTCCTGTACCCTGTATTTTAACATCCAGCTGTCTTGCGGGGTCACCAGTCAAGGTTTCAACCTTAATCACCTCAGCTCCCAGCTCTGCAAGCCTCTGGGAGGCAAACGGACCAGGGAGATAATTGGAAAAATCAATTACTCTTATGCCTTTTAACATCATGCATCCCTTTCTTCCGGCTACATTTTCCCCTCAGCGAACAGATCCTCCAACTGCTTGCGAAGCATAAACTTTTGAATTTTGCCGCTGGCATTCCTTGGCAGAGCTTCACAGAATACGTATTTTCTTGGCCGCTTATAATTAGCAAGTTCATCACTATTTCTGCACAGTTCATCCAGCTCATTTTCAGATAGTGCCGGATTTTTTTTAACCACAAATGCTGTGACCGTCTCACCCCAGCGGTCATCAGGCTGGCCGATCACTGCCACATCCAGTACGCCATTATGCGTATATAAAATATCTTCCACTTCCCGGGGGTAAATGTTTTCACCGCCGCTAATGATCATATCATCGACTCTGTCTTTGACGTACAAGTAGCCTTCGTCATCAAGATATCCTATGTCACCTGAATGATACCAGCCCCCATGCATGGCAAGATCGTTTGCCTCATCCCGATTAAAATAACCACTCATCATGCATGGACCTTTCACGATGATTTCACCTGTTTCCCCTGGTGGCACCAAATCCTCAGGATCTGATGGACCATTTTCATTCGGCCTTACAATTCTAATCTCATGGTTTAAACAAGCCTGCCCGGCAGAGCCTGCTTTCCGGATTTGATCATCTTCAGATAAAAACGTAATCGCTGGCCCCATCTCGGTCATTCCGTATGCCTGTACGAGGGATATGCCTAATTTTTCCCGGCAGGCATAAACAAGTGCCGGAGCCATTGGAGCTGCTCCATACAGTCCCAGCTTCAGGCTTTCCAGATTATATTGGCTTAAGTTTTCCTGAAGCAGCATATTCCACATGGTAGGTGCTGCAAAAAACTTTGTAATCTTCTCATCTGAGATTAACTGTAATACTTCTTTTGCATCAAAGTGATGGAGGATGGTATTTTTAGCTCCCACATGCACCCTTGGCAAAAAGGCACAGTGAAGCTCTGCACAGTGGAACATTGGTGCAGTCACGAGACCATTGTCACTGCTTTCAAGCTTTGTGGCTCCTATTACGATTAAACTTTGTTCAGCCATATCCCGATGCCTGTGGACAACTCCTTTTGGCCTTCCCGTGGTACCGCTTGTATACATGATCGCGTACAAGTCATTTTCGCCAATTTCTATTTCGATTTCATCATGCGATGCTGCATCCACTTTTTCACGATAGGATGAAGCATATCCGGGTGCCTTGTCATCAATGTACCAGAAGGATGTATGCGGAAAACGTTTAGCTATTGGGGTAATGCCGGACTCCAGCATTTGTTCAAATAACACTACTTTTGGCTCTGCATCCTGAAGGATATAAGCAACCTCTTCTGACATCAGCCTAAAGTTGATCGGATTAAAAATGGCACCGATTTTTGCACATGCAAAGAATGCTGTTGCAAGCTCCTCAGTATTAAATAGGTAGGTTGAAACCCTGTCACCCTTCCTGACTCCCTCCTTCATTAAGGCATTCGCCAATTTATTGATCTCAATGCTCCATTCCTTATAGGTAAGACGCAGATTTTTTCTGACATCATACAGGGCTTCTTTATTCGGAAACTTTCCGGCAGTTAGATCGAAAACTCTTCCAATAGTAGTAGTCATTTTCATTCCTCCCCATTCTTCAGTCTAAACGTTCAATTATAGTTGCATTTGCCATACCAAGGCCTTCACACATGGTCTGAAGTCCATAGCGCCCCCCTGTTCTTTCGAGTTCATGCATCATGGTGACCATCAGCCGTGCACCGCTGCCTCCCAAAGGATGGCCGAGTGCAATGGCTCCGCCGTTTGGATTAAGCTTTGCAGGATCTGCTCCAGTTTCTTTCAGCCAGGCAAGCGGAACAGGAGCGAACGCTTCGTTCACTTCAAATACATCGATTTCCTCAATAGCCAGTCCAGCTTTCTTTAACACCTTCTCAGTTGCCGGTATCGGTCCAGTCAGCATTAAAGTAGGATCAGAGCCAACTGCTGTGCGGGAAAGAATCCTGAATCTCGGCTTCATTCCAAGTTCCTCTGCTTTATCGCGTGACATAATTAATAGTGCTGCGGCTCCATCACTGATTTGACTTGAATTTCCTGCATGAATGACTCCATTCTCCTTAAAAACAGTCCTTAAGCTTCCAAGTGCTTCCAGCGATGTTTCCTTTCTGGGGCCAGAGTCCTCCGATATCGTCATGAGCTGCCCATCAGGCAATTTCACATCTAATGGTGCAATCTCTCTCTCAAAACGTCCTTCACTCTGGGCTTTTAAAGCCTTTTGGTGGCTCTCTAATGAAAAGCGATCAAGTTCTTCTCTAGTAAAACCATATTTTTCAGCAATGCGTTCAGCTGATAAGCCCTGGTGGATGATTTCATGTCTGTCTGTCAGTTTTTCACTGAACCCTACACCCTGATAACTGGAGCCGATAGGGACACGAGACATGCTTTCGACACCGCCCGCGACCACAATATCCATATCTCCCGCCAAAATAGCCTGAGCTGCAAAATGGACAGCCTGCTGGCTGGAGCCGCATTGACGGTCAATGGTGGTACCCGGCACTTCAATCGGAAAACCTGCGATCAATGCTGCGACCCTTGCAATATCGCCTGTTTGTTCGCCTATTTGCGAGACACATCCAAGAATGACATCATCAATGATTTGCGGATCTATACCCGCACGTCCGACAAGTGCCTTAAGTGCTTCAGCAGCCAGATCATCCGCCCTGATATCTTTTAAAAAGCCGTTTTTTCTTCCTACTGGCGTTCTGACACCTTCGACGATGACAGCTTCACGCATGTTTACTCCTCCTCATAAACCCATGTTCTTCGCAATAATGGTTTTCATGATTTCATTTGTACCTGCATATATGCTGGCAACTGGTATATCCCTGTATCTCCTTGCAATCTCGTATTCTTCCATATAGCCATAGCCGCCATGAAGCTGCATGCATTCCGCGGCAATATTCCGGGCATTTTCTGTAAGCTTCCATTTCGCCATGGAGACCTTTGTAACTACATCTTTTCCTGCCATATGCTCTGTGATCAATTGATCAAGGAACGACCTTCCCATCTCTATATCTGTTGCCATTTCGGCAATCTTAAATTGAGTGTTTTGAAACTGGCTGACCGGTTTTCCGAATGCCTCGCGATTCTTAACATAATCCAATGTTAAATTAAGCATTTCTTCAGCAGCCACCTGAGCAGCGATTGCTACGACAAGTCTTTCCTGCTGCAGCTTTTCCATCAAATATAGAAAACCTTTCCCTTCTTCTCCAATCAGATTTTCTTTCGGAACCTTACAATCTTCAAAAATTAACTCTGCTGTATCCTGACAGTGAAGTCCAACCTTGTTTAATTTTCTTCCCCTTGTAAATCCCTTTGTTCCCCTCTCGATCGCAAGCAAGCTTATTCCTTTATACCGGGGAACTGCATTGGGATTGGTTTTACAGGCTATGATGACTAAATCGGAATGAATTCCATTGGTTATAAAGGTCTTTTCGCCATTCACTATATAATGGTCACCTTCAAGTCCTGCTGTCGTTCTGATGCCGGCTAAATCAGATCCGGCGCCAGGTTCAGTCATTGCGATAGCAGTAATGATTTCACCTGCAGCACACTTTGGCAGCCACCTTTCCTTCTGCTCATCTGTTCCATAAGCAGTAATATACGGAACAACAATATCATTATGGAGCCCAATTCCCACCATGCCGGAGCCAACACGTTCAAGTTCTTCATTGATGACTACTGAGAAGCCCCAATCAACATTGCTTCCGCCATATTTTTCTTCAATATCAGGGCATAAAAAACCCTGCTCCCCCATCTTGTACCAAAAATCCCGGGGAATGATCCTGTCCACTTCCCATTTGTCATAATTCGGATAGGCTTCCTTCTCTAAAAACTTACGCAGTGATTGCCGAAATATTTCATGCTCTTCCTGAATGTATGAAGCAGCCATATTATGATCCTCCGAATCTAAAATTTTTTTGACATAACTCAAAGTACTATTCCTCATCTCCGAAAAGGCTTACATTTATATTGTACAATAATTATCAATATTTTTAGAACATTTAAAATTCATTTTTTCAAAAAAACCTATCCTTTGCAGAAAGGGCTGGTGCTCTAATTTATTTTGGCTGCATACGGATGCCGCCATCCAGACGGATCGTTTCTCCATTCAGCATCGGATTCACTAGAATACTCTCAGCAAGCCTGGCATATTCCTCAGGATAGCCCAGTCTTGAAGGAAAAGGCACCATTTTGCCCAATGAATCCCTTGCCTCATCAGGGAGAGAATCAAACATAGGTGTATTAAACAATCCAGGGGCAATCGTCATAACACGAATCCCATAACCCGCAAGCTCTCTGGCAATTGGCAAGGTCATGGCAACCACACCGCCTTTTGATGCACTATATGCAGCCTGGCCAATTTGTCCTTCAAAGGCTGCTACAGAAGCAGTGTTAATAATGACGCCTCTTTCACCTTGATCATTCGGACCATTCTTTGCCATTTGTTCAGCAGCCAGGCGAATGACATTAAAAGTCCCGACCAGATTAATCATTATGACCTTTTGGAACATGTCCAGTGTATGGACTCCCTTTCGGCCAAGCAGCTTGGCGGCAATTCCGATGCCTGCACAGTTAACGGCAGTATTAAGGCTGCCAAATTGTTCAGAAGCAAATGCAACTGCTCGCTGCACGTCTTCTTCTTTTGTTACATCCGTTTTCAAAAAATGAACATTTCCCCCCAGTTCCTTGACCAGATGGCTTCCCCGATCTTCCGCCAAATCTGCAATAAGAACTTTTCCGCCGCATCCGGCTATTTTTCTCACAGTCGCCTCGCCAAGCCCTGAGGCGCCGCCAGTGATAATGACCCTGCAATCTTTCAATTCCATAGTGAACCTCCTTTTATTAATCATATTTTTCTATGAAGACATTTCCATTATGAATTCAGATTTTCCTGCTGACTGACCGAATTCCCTGCTGATTATTTATCAATTTCTTGTAATTACACAAAAAAACAGCTCCTTTTCAGAAGCTGTTATTCTATGCCAAATACCGATCGCCAAGAATTTCTCTAAGGTGCTGTCTGACCCGGTACAACTTTGTTTTAACAGTGTTTGGATTGAGATGGAGAATGTCCGCTATTTCTTTCTCTTTCAGCCCGTGCTTTGTTTTAAGAAGGAAAACCCTTTTCTGTTCATAGGAGAGGGAATCCACATAAGCGTATATCTGCTCCTCAAGCAAATTGACTTCTGCTTCCTGCCCCGCATCAATATATTTACTTTCCATGCAGTTTTCAAAATCAACGGAATCCTGTATTCTCTCATATGTCCTTCTTTCTTTCCGGACAAAGTCAATCGCAGTTCTGGTTGCAATCGAGGATAACCAGGCCCCCAGCTTTTCCTGATCATCAATGCTGTCCATTTTTTTATATGCTTTGAGAAGCGATTCCTGCACAACATCCTGTGCAAGATAATGATCCCGGGTTATATTATAAGCAATATGATAGAGACGTTTATTGTAGAGCCTGCAGATCTCTCTCATATCCATTGAAGGTTTAATCACTTTAATCCCCCTCTCCTATAGGTTTCTACTCTTTTATTGAAGCCGTTCTTTTATAAAGACTGGAACTGTTTTTTCCGTAAAGCTTTTAATATCAATTGTCCTTTGCTCATCAAAATAGAACGCAATAATATAGTCTCCATCCATGAATCCATCTGAATTCTTCAAGCTGCTTTCTATTTGATTCTTATCTGTTAATTTGACAGCAGATTTGCTATCTCTCATTTCTTCAAAAACTTCTTCATACGAGTACCCTGCAGCAAAGTTGACATCGATATCCTTCGCTTTTGCAGCCAAAGCATAAGAAATATCATTGCTGTTCACTCTTGCTTCATTCAGTAATGACTTCTCTTCCAGCCATTCCTCAAATCTTGAATAAGAAGGATACCAAGGCATATAAGCTTTATTGCTGTCATTATAAAAAATCTCAATATGCGCATATGGCTCGTCACTTCCCTGGAGCTCTTCAAAGGAAGCAGAATCAACTTCTTCAGTTAATACCTCAATAGCCTCTTTTAGATCTTTATCGTCTGTAATAACCGCCCGCTTAGTAACAGGCCCATTTGGAGTAATGGTTAATTTCGTTGTAGCATCTGCTGAAACCTGATAAATTTCATTTGTTGCCTTTTTATATTCATCCGATTCATAAATCAGCTTAAGAAATGGCTTGTATTCCTTTTTATTAATCCTATAATCACGGACTAGCTTTTCACCATTCTTCAGTTCATACACGATAAAAACTGAATCACGGCCCGGGATCTCCGCAAGCCTGTTTTCATCCTTTACAATCGTCTCATGAAATCTTCTGACCAAATCAATATTCTCGTATTCCTTCAAATATAAGGGTTCCTCATGATCGATATCACTATAAAGATAAAAACTCTCGCTAAAATGAACCCGCTCGATTTCATTGCCCCGTGGTATGTTTTTTTCATATTGAGTAAAGTCAAATTGGAATAAAATGAATAAAGCAGCCATTAGAGCTGTGTATGCCATCAATCCTTTCATATTAATGGTCACACGCCATGATTTTTGCAGAACCATTTCGGCAGCGGCATACCCAATCAATGCTCCAAACAGATATCCAGCTATGAGCCAGCTAATGCCGCCTCGCATCTCACCGAAATATCCTCCCCCTAAAAGCATCGTGCAAAAAGTTACACTATATTTAAAAATGGGTTTTGTAACCGGAAAAACAAGCGCCTGGGAAACAGCCTCCATTCTTCTTCTTTTATAGATCTGCAAACCAAGATAATACAGAGTCAAAATAAGAAAGAGATAAATAGCA
This sequence comes from Cytobacillus oceanisediminis, assembly GCF_004366035.1. Lineage (GTDB taxonomy): Bacteria > Bacillota > Bacilli > Bacillales > Cytobacillaceae > Cytobacillus > Cytobacillus oceanisediminis_C. The sequence continues at coordinate 95,685 of NZ_SOEE01000003.1, read as the reverse complement.
GCCTCTGCACTTGACGGGGTACGCATGTTCATCTGGGTTAGTGCAATTAAGGGAGAAAACTTCTCAAATTTGCTTGCCATATAATATTGGTCTGGATAGCCAAATAAATAGAATGGCAAATTAATAGAGACTAGAATGATCAGGCCTACAGGGAGCAGGAGGAAAATATACGTTAGGGCACCTTGAACGGCAGATAACCCCGTAAGCATCCCCACAGAAACTCCTGCCAGGTAAATTACAATATTTAATAAAAGGGTGATGCCCACCCAATTGAATATCTCCCCAATTGAATAGAACTCCTGCAAATTCATGGGCTGGTAAAGCATCAGAACTATTAAAGCAATGAGTAAAACCGGTAAAATTAATAACATGATTCCAGTTAAAGCATACTGATGGAAAATGGATGCACGCTTGACTGGGAGGCTGTGCATTAAGTCGCTGTATTGTTTTACCTGTGTGAATCTGAATAAGAACACAGACAAGATTACCGGCACTGATATATTAAATATATACTGGAGCTGGAAGTTGTATTGAAATAGATTGTCAATGTCCAGAAATTTCCGCTGTTCCTCTGAAGAATTCATTATTATATCAAGTGGAATAGCGAAGAACAGACCAAGAAAATATACAATGGAAACCCAGCCGACACTTCTGAAAATCGTTTTTAAAATTTCCCTTTTAACCAAGGATGTTCTGGACTGCATATCCAATGTCCCCCATTTCATAAATGAAGATCTCCTCTAAAGTAAGGGGAAGCATATCGAAAATCACTGGCTTAAATTGTTCTACATATGACGATATTTCCTTAGCATCTCCCTTTACAATGCAGAGGATAACGCTGCCTCTTTTTTCTTTATGAAGGATTCTCAGCGAATCGAAAATGGCTGGTGCAGATCCTTTGAAAGCCACCTGAATCTTATGTGTATCTGTTTTAAGGTCATCCAGGTCTTTTTCCAGGATCATACGCCCTTTATGCATGATGCCAATAAAATCACATAAATCTTCCACTTCACGCAGATTATGAGAGGAAATAAGGATAGTCATTTCTCTTTCGGCAACCTCATCTATAAGCAGGCTTTTCACTTTTTTTCTCATTACCGGGTCCAGCCCATCCATAGGCTCATCCAAAATTAAAACCTCCGGCCTGGCAGACAAAGCAAGGATAAAAGCAGCCTGCCTCTGAAAGCCTTTTGAAAATCTATGAATCTTTTTATGCATGTCCATTTCAAAAATTGCAGCCAGTTCTTCAAAGCGGCCGTCATCCCATCTGCTGTAAATATTTTGATAAAATTGTGCCATTTGCTTAACTGTATATTGAGGCAGAAAATAGGGATGATCCTGAATAAAAAAGATCTTTTCTTTAATTACCGGATTTTCGAAGACCGGCTGGCCGGCAATGGCAACAGACCCCTCATCCTCCGCATAGATGCCTGCCAAAAGCTTCAGGAGCGTTGTTTTCCCGGCTCCATTTGAACCAAGCAAGCCGTATATGGACCCTTTATTGACTTTGATGGAGACATTTTCTACAGCATCCATCTCATCGAATGATTTACGTACATTACGGATTTTGATCATCTTCTACCCCTCCCCCTATAGCTGCTTCTAATTCCTGAATCATCTTAAATAATTCATCTTTTGTAATTCCAAGATATATAGCTTCTGATAAAAGCTTTGAAAGCTCATTTTTCACTTTTTCTATTTTTTCGCTGTTCAGATTGGGAGTCGCTGGACTGATAAAGCTGCCCTTTCCCTTTATAGAATAAATATAGCCCTGGGATTCAAGTTCCCTGTATGCCTTTTGAATCGTATTGGGATTGATTGTCAGCTGATGGGCCAGCGTTCGAACGGAAGGCAGCTGTTCATCTGCTGTTAAGACCTCGGTGATGATCAGCTCTTTAAGCCGCTCAACCAACTGTTCATATATAGGCTTTCGGCTCCTTACGTCCAACTCAAACATGTTTACCCTCCCATCTGTATGTAGTGTACTATCATTCATAGTACAGTTAATACAGTTAGATTATATTACAAGTAATTGGAAAAGAGAAGAGGAATTTTAAATTTTTATAAAAAGAAAAAACTGGCTCAGCCAAAGGGCTAAACCAGTTATAATTAATTATTTAGCAGATTTCACATTCACCGGAGGCGGAGGCAAAATCATGTTGGAACGCCTATTGTTTGTTGCGATGATATAAACTGCGGCGACTGCGATGCAAACCGCAATGAAGGAACCGAGATTGAGGATCCCTTTTTGCGAATACCATACAATCGAGTAACCCACTGACCCAGCCAGCAATGCATAATAGAAGAATGGGAAAAGGGTTTTACGAATGACAGTCCCTTCTTTCCCTACAAGACCAACAACAGCTGATGCAGCAACCACGTTATGGACACAAATCATGTTTCCAGCTGCTCCTCCGACTGCCTGAAGGGCTACAATCCAGGTTGCATCCACTCCAATCTGTGAACCAACATCATATTGGAATAGAGAAAACATCATATTACTGACAGTATTACTTCCCGCGATAAAAGCCCCGAGCCCTCCTATAAACGTTGCAAAGAACGGCCAGAATTCTCCTGCAAGTGCTGCGGCACCATTCGCGAGCTCGATTGGCATCTGATTATAGCCTGCCTCTCCCCCGCCGGTATTGATAAAAACCTGTACCATCGGAACAGTGAAAATTAATGCGGTTGAAGCAGCAACAGTTGTTTTCCCTGAGTCTGCCCAGGCTTTTTTGTAAGAACCGGAATTCATTCCATGAATGAAATAGGTGATAATGGATACAAGAATAAAAATGGTACCCGGCAAGTACAGCGGCTGGAAACTTGAAGTGATGCCGGAATCGAAAATGTTTTCAAACTTAACCGTCCAGGCCTGGAGCCACCCCAGGAATGGAAGCGATTTCAATCTGGACAATACTAAGAATAAGCCAACTAAAACATAAGGAGTCCAGGCACGCATCATGCTCATGCTTCCGCTTTTGTGGGCAACTGCTTTGATTTCAAGTTTACCAGTCCACTCCGGATCCCACTTGGATTTCTCTTCAAAATCCCAAACCTGATCCTTAGGAGGCATAAGGAATCCTTTTTTAGCTGCAAAAACAACAATTGCTAAACCAGCTAATCCTCCAATCATAGAGGGGAATTCAGGTCCAAGAACATTGGCAACAATGACATAAGGGATAGTCATGGCAAAAGATGCGAACAGGGCAAACTTCCAAATCTTTATCCCTTCTGTAAACGATTTGTTCTTGCCAAAGAATCTTGTCATTAAAGCTACTACAAATAAAGGAATTAATGTGCCTGCAATCATATGGAGAATAGCTACTTGTCCGGCAATTTGCGTTACCAGTCCGAGCAGATTATCTGTAAGGCTTGCATTGCCTGATAAACCGGTCTGCACACCAACTAGCATCGGAGTGCCTACTGCACCGAATGAAACTGGTGTGCTCTGAATGACCATCCCGGCAATTACAGCTGCCATAGCCGGGAAGCCAAGACCCACTAATAGCGGTACAGCTACTGCAGCAGGAGTCCCAAACCCGGATGCGCCTTCAATGAAAGATCCAAACAGCCAGGCAATGATAATTACTTGAATTCTGCGGTCAGGAGAGATATCGGTAAATCCCTGGCGGATGGTCTTTAAGCCTCCGCTTTCCTGCAGAGTATTCAGAAGCAGTATTGCACCAAAAATAATGTATAGGAGTGTTCCGGCGACAACCAGGCCATTAATGGATGCGGCCGCCACTTTTGCACCCGACACCTTCCAGACAAATAGCGCCAGGACAACAGCTACAAGGTACGAGATGGGCATAGCCTTACTTGCCGGCCATCTCAGTCCGACAAGGAATACTGCAACTGCAATAATTGGCAATAATGATAATAAAGCTAACATTCCAGTACTCATTAATTACTTTTCCCCCTTTTGTTTTGTAATAGCGAACAATAAATGCACTTTGTTGCGGACTGCGAAACATGTTATATAACTATAATTGTTTTGTTATACAACAATGAATCAAGCTTATTTTTATTATACAAACATTTTTCATAATTTCAATAATATTTGGAAAATTTAATCTATGTATTTACACAAAAATATTTGTATGTATATACATACAAAATTAGCCCAATATATCTTTTCATCAAGATATATTGGGCTAATCCCAACTTATTCAGCTGACGTGTCCAAGCCGGGAAGAAATCCCTTGTCCTGTCCTTACCATTATAGATTTTAATGCATCAAGACGATCACTTGTCATCCTCATTGTCGGGCCTGATATACTGACTGCAGCAATGACTTTGCCGAGATGGTCAAAAATAGGAACGGCCACACAAGTAATCCCATATTCATTTTCTTCAAGATCAAGCGCATATCCATTTTGCCTGACCTGCCCTAATTCTTTCATAAATTCATCTTTATCCGTTATGGTTTTATCGGTATGGACCGGCATCCCTTTTCTTTCAAGGATATCAATAACAACGCTTGAAGGCAGATGTGCCAGAATGGCTTTGCCGACAGATGTGCAATGCATCGGAGCTCGTTTTCCGACTTTAGAATGCATCCTTAAAGTCTCATTGCCCTCAAGCTTCTCGATGTACACAACCTCTCCCTGATCATAAACGACCAAATGAATGACTTCATTTGTTTCATTTTCCAGTTCCTGCAGAAAAGGTCTTGCCTCTGCACGCAAATCGATTGATTCAAGCAGTTTTGAACTGATCTCCAGGAATTTATACCCTAATTTGTATTTGCCGGTTTCGCTATCCTGTTCTATATATCCGTACTGAACAAGAGTAGAGAGAATACGATAAACAGAGCTTTTATTGATATCAATCTGATTGGCAATTTCCGTTACGCCAAGACCGCTTTTTTTCAGGCTGATCAATGTGATAATATCCAGTGCCCTGCTGACGGACTTGACCATGTTTTCTCTTTCCACAACACTCACCTCTGGTGCAAAAACCTTAATCCATTACACATAGATTATACCGTTTTTGCGCTTTCACGTGCTACTGCAAATGTATTCCGCAGAGCTCCAATCTCTTTGATCTCACATTCGATAACAGCACCTGACCTAACCATCTCAGCTCCAACAGGACTTCCTGTAAGGATTACGTCACCTGGCAACAGCGTCATGACATTAGTCAGGTAGGATATCATTTTTCGGATTGGGATAATCATTAATTCTGTGCTGCTGTTCTGCTTCTCTGAGCCGTTTAATTTTGCTTCCACTTTAACCTGAAATGGATCCAGGTCTGTTTCGATTACCGGACCAAGCGGAGTAAATGTGTCAAAGGATTTGCCAATTGTCCAATGCCCGTCATTATGGAAGAATTGCGGTGCAGTAACATCATTGCCTACTGTGTAGCCAAAAACATAATCAAGCACATCTGACTCTGCTACATTTTTAGCTTCTCTGCCTATTACCACTGCCAGTTCTGATTCAAATTTCACCTCTTCAATGCCTTCAGGAATGATAATATCCTCATCAGGCCCTATAACAGAAGATACAGGCTTAAAGAAGAATACAGGAATTTCCGGGAGTGTCTCAGGCAAATCTGATTTCACAGACACATAGTTAGCTCCAATACCAATAATCTGATTTGGAACCAGAGGTGCAAGCTGCTTAGCTTCATCCGCCGAAAAGCTCTGGCCAGTATACTCCCATTCTCCGAAAATATCACCTTTAATTTCTTTAAATATGCCCCCCTCTGCTACTCCTGTATGTACTGCTCCTTTAACTTCAAATCTTGTAAATTTCATTTTCTTCCCTCTCCCTTCAATTACTTTAAGTCTGCGGCTCTTTAGAAAAACAGGGCACATACATGCCCTGTTCTAAAACTATTACTGTTTAACAGCATACTTGGACTTCGCTTCAAGTCGGCGGCGGTGCAAAATCGGTTCTGTATAGCCATTTGGCTGATCATATCCCTCAAAAACGAGGTCACATGCTGCCTGGAAAGCAACTGATTGATCGAAGTCAGCTGCCATTGGGCGGTATGCGGGATCTCCACTATTTTGTTCATCTACAACCTTAGCCATTTTCTTAAGTGTCTCAAGCACTTGCTCCTTCGTGCAGATTCCATGGTGCAGCCAATTCGCAACATGCTGGCTTGATATCCTTAATGTCGCGCGGTCCTCCATTAAACCAATATTATTGATATCAGGAACTTTGGAACAGCCGATGCCCTGCTCAACCCAGCGGACAACATATCCCAAAATCCCCTGTGCGTTGTTATCCAGTTCCTCTTGAACTTCCTCTGGATTCCATTGCGGATTTTCAGCAACCGGAATCTGCAGGATTTCATCACGAAGGTCCGTAATCTCTTCCAGCAGCTGATTTTGCACTTTTTGAACTTCTACCTGATGATAGTGTAAAGCATGAAGGGTGGCAGCAGTTGGAGACGGTACCCAGGCAGTATTGGCTCCAGCGTTCAGATGGCCGATCTTCTGCTCCATCATATCAGCCATCATATCAGGCATAGCCCACATACCTTTTCCAATTTGGGCACGGCCCTGGAAGCCTGTTTCAAGGCCTGTATTGACATTGGATTTTTCATAGCCTTTTAGCCATGCTGTTGACTTCATGTCACTCTTGCGGATCATTGGGCCAGCTTCCATGGAAGTATGCATCTCATCCCCAGTCCGGTCCAGGAACCCAGTGTTTATGAAGACGATGCGCTCCTTTACTTCACGGATGCAGGCTGCCAGGTTCAAAGATGTACGGCGCTCTTCATCCATTACACCAATTTTTAGTGTATTCCGCTCCAGTCCGAGCAAATCTTCAGTCCGGTCAAACAACTCGCTTGCAAAAGCAACCTCCTTGGAACCGTGCATCTTTGGCTTAACGATATAAATGGAACCTTCTGATGAGTTTTGGTATGGGCCATTTCCAAGCAATGTATGCTTGCCAATCAGGCTGGTAATTACCGTATCCAAGATACCTTCCTGCACTTCATTTCCATCTGCATCCAAAATCGCATTAATGGACATTAAATGTCCGACATTCCTGACAAACATCAACGAGCGCCCAGATAATGAGAACTCCTTTCCATCTGGAGAAACATACGAACGGTCAGGGTTTAATGTACGCGTTATGGATTTAGAGCCTTTTGTAAAGGCGGCGGAAAGGTCTCCCTTCATTAAACCAAGCCAGTTGCGGTACACAAGGACCTTGTCTTCAGCATCAACTGCTGTTACTGAATCTTCACAATCCATAATTGTAGTAATTGCAGCTTCAAGCAAAACATCCTTTACTCCGGCATCATCCGTTTTTCCAATTGGGTGGCCTCTGTCAATTTGAATTTCAAAATAAAGGCCATTATTCTTCAGAAGTACCGCAGAAGGATGATCCTGCTCTCCCTGGTATCCGGCAAACTTTGATTCATCTTTTAGATTTGCAGTTTCTCCATTGCTAAGCACAGCTGCCAGCTTACCGTTTTCCACTTTATATTGAACAGCGTCTTTATGAGAACCGCTTGACAGAGGAACGGTTTGATCAAGGAATTCCCTGGCAAATGCAATAACCTTTTCTCCCCTTACTGGATTATATCCGCCTTCTCTATTTGCCCCGTTTTCTTCACTGATTGCATCTGTGCCATAAAGTGCATCGTATAAGCTTCCCCACCGGGCATTTGCTGCATTGATCGCATAACGCCCGTTATTAACTGGAACGACCAATTGTGGTCCAGCCTTTATAGCTACTTCATCATCCACGTTTTCTGTAGTAATTTTAAAACCTTCGGCCTTTGGCTCAAGATAGCTGATCTCTTCTAAAAATGACTTATAGCTATTAAAATCAAAATCTTGATTTTCTCTGTGCCACTTGTTCAGTTTATGCTGAATTTCATCCCGCTTCGCCAGCAATGCTTTATTTTTAGGCGTCAGATCATTTATAAGCGCTTCCAGACCTGGCCAAAATTGTTCCTGATCCACTCCGCTTCCCGGCAGAGCCTCGGAATTGATAAATTCATAAAGCTCACTTGCAACTTGCAGGCTTCCTGTTTTTACATAGTTTCCCATTATTCATTTCCTCCTTTGGTTGCTGCTTTACCATTTTAAATTTAATGCGGCTGCCGATTCTTGTTTCTTATTACGAAACAGCGTTTCTAACTTTCTCTTAAAAAAATAATAGCATGTTTCTAAATCGATTTTCAATAATTTTCACACAACTTTATTCTTCTCTAATTGATAAGGCTTAATTTAGCTTTTCAACATTGGGTAAATGCCCAGCCTTCTTCTAAGGAAGGCTGGGCATTTTCTTATGAAATTGCCTGGGCCTTCATCTCTTTTTTGACTTCAGCACATCTGCTCGGCGATGGAAACAGCTTTCCAGCATTCAGCAGATTATGAGGATTAAAGACTTCCCGGATTTCTGTCTGGGCAGCAATTTCTTCTTCTGTGAAAACAAAACGCATTTCTTCCCGCTTTTCAATGCCGACACCATGCTCTCCAGTTATGGTCCCTCCAACATCTGCGCAGACTTTTAAGCACTGGCTTCCAGCTTCGAGCGCTTTCTCTGATTCTCCTGGTATCCTTGCGTCAAATAGGACAAGAGGATGCAGGTTTCCATCTCCTGCATGGAAAATATTAGCAATCCTTAATCCCGATTCACCGCTAATCTGGCTGATTCTGCTTAAAACTTCAGGCAGCTTGCTTCGAGGGATCACCCCATCCTGTACCAGATAATCAGGAGAAATGGCACCCATGGCACCAAAGCCTGTCTTACGATTCGCCCACCATCTTGCTCTTTCCTCTTCACTTCCCGCCGCACGGACTTCACGGACATTCCTCTTTCTGCAAACCTCAAGGATTTGGTCGATCTGTTCCCCAATTCCCGCTGCAATACCATCCACTTCAATTAAAAGAACTGCTTCTATATCTTTTGGATGGCCTACCGGAAAAGCTGCAGCTTCCACCCCTTCAATAGCAGTCTTATCCATCATTTCCAGGGCTGCAGGTACAATACCAGCAGATATTATATCTGATACTGCCTGGCTCCCATCTTCAACCCGATCGAAGTAGGCAAGAACAGTCTGCTTTCCTTCAGGATTTTTCAGTACCCTCACAGTTATTTTTGTTACAATTCCAAGGGTCCCTTCAGAACCTGTAATCAGACCCAGCAAATCATATCCAGGAGCATCGGGAATACCATCTTTGCCAATTTCCACTATTTCGCCATTAGGCATGACCACTTCAAGTCCAAGAATATGGTTTGTAGTTACTCCGTATTTCAGACAATGTGCACCCCCGGCATTTTCTGCAACATTGCCCCCAATTGTGCAGCAGTATTGGCTGGATGGATCCGGTGCGTAATAATAGCCTTTATCGGATATTGAATTTGTGAGTTTTAGATTTACAAATCCAGGCTCCACAACGGCGCGGCGATTTTCAAGATCAACGCTAATAAGTTTTTTCATCCTAACCATACTTATTATTATTTCTCCATTAAGAGGTATTGCTCCGCCGCTCAGCCCCGTACCTGCCCCCCTGGCCAGGAAGGGGAGATTGTTTTCCGAGCAGTACTTGACAATCTCCGCCACTTCTTGTGTATTCTTTGGAAATACGACTGCCTTGGGCAAGTGCTTATGGATCGTAAAGCCGTCACAGTCATAAGCCAAAAGGTCTTCTTTCTGGTAAAGAATGGAACGGGAACCTCCCACAATTTCAGCCAAATTTAAGATGTGTTGGTCCTGTGATTTAACCCGATCTTTCGTTCTCACTCTTTTTCCTCCTTCACACGGTCTTCCTTTTGGTAAGCCCAATCAAGAAGCTGGATAGTATGGACAATTTTCTGATTCCTGCCGTATTTTTGAACTCCCATTGCCATTTGCAGCATACAGCCGGGATTTCCCATTGAGATCATTTCCACATCATCTGGAACATTTTCCATTTTGCTTTCAAGGACCGCATTAGCCATTTCCGGATTGGTAATATTGTATATTCCTGCACTTCCGCAGCAGCGGTCTGAATTAGGCATGTGCACCATATCAACACCAGGAATATCAAGGAGAATATCACGCGGCTGCTGGCGGATTCCCTGTCCATGCGCTAAATGGCAGGCATCATGGTAAGTAATTCTAGTGTTCATTTCAGCCTTTGGCTTTTCATAGCCTGTATCATGAAGAAATTTTGATATATCCTCTACCTTTTCAGAGAACTCTTCCGCTTTTGCATGCATTTCCGGATCTTCCTTAAACAATTCTGCGTATTCCTTCATCATGCACCCGCATCCTGCTGCATTAACAATTACTTTGTCAAAGTCTTTGAATGCTTCCATATTCTGTTTCGCCAGCTTCCTGCCCATATCACGGTCACCCGCATGAACATGCAGGGCTCCGCAGCAAGTTTGGCTTTGGGGTATGACAACATCATTTCCATTTCTGGTCAATACATTTATGGTGGATTCATTAATATCACTGAACATGACATCCATTACACAGCCGGTCAGCATCGCAACTTCCTTCTTTGTCTCCCCTTTTGCTTTGATTACTTTTACGTCTTTATACTTCTTTTTTACAGGCTCTTTCACTTCAGGCATGATGGATTCCATATCGACAAGGTGCTGCGGCATGATATTGATTACTTTGGTTTTCCGGACTGCTTTTTGCATGCCGCTTTTTTGGTAGAATTTCATAAGGCCGCCTAGCGTATTTAAGCGATTCTGGTGAGGGAAAAGGTCATGAAGAAAAAACTTGCTGATGGCTCCTTTTATACCAGTCAATGGCATTGCCTGCCGAATCTGGCCGCGTGCTTCCTCAATCAAACCGCCAACATCGACATCAGCTGGGCATGCAGTTGTACAGGCGCGGCAATCCAGACATTGAAACACTGGGTCCATGAATTGCTCATTTACTTGAAGCTTCCCTTCAGCCACAGATTTGATTAGGTGGACACGCCCCCTTGGAGAATGCTGTTCCTGACCTGTCTGTTCATATGTCGGGCATGATTCCAGACACATGCCGCAATGGACACAGTCAGCCCATTTCTTTTCATCTGGCGGATCGCTCCATAAATAGTTTCCCAATCCCGAGGTACATGGCGGCTCTTGCTTTAAATCGAGTTCCCGGACACTCATTTAAATCCCTCCTATGAATCTGTTTGGGCTTAAAGTTTTATTTGGGTCGACCTTTGTTTTAATCCCCTGGAGCAAAAAGAAATGAGAAGGTTTATTGCCCCAAACATCCACTTTTTTCCGAAGCTCAAATGGAAGGTGCTTTGCAACCGCATATCCCCCTGCTCTTTCAGCAGTCTCCCTTACATGTACAGCAGCATCCGCGACATCTGGCTCTGCTCCTCTAATGGTCACTTGACTTAATCCATGGCCCAGACCTCCATGTGATTCGATTTTTACATTGAATTTATCCTGAAGCAGATCAGTATCCTTTAATACTCTCACTGCGTCGAGATTAACAGTTCCAATCTTCATGGAGGCTTCTGTTTGAATTGGCAAATCCTTGTCTGCCCCATTAGGAATGTGCCTGTAAAAGCGTTCCCAAAACAAATCCGCTTTCTCCTTAGTGCTTATACTCAACTTCGCATCTTTCGGCAGCATATTTCCCACAAAAGTTTCCTGATAACGTACAGAGCTTTCAACATCTTCAAAACTCATAGCTATCGTGTAAGAGTTTATTCCGGCAAGCCTATCTGAAAGTGACGGATTCAGCAGCTCAAGCGAAACTGGTTCTATCATAGAATCCAATACCTTCACTGCAAACGCCTTTATATCCTCCAGATTTCCAGCTGGAAACGAAACGAGAACCAGACTCTCACATTTAGGGATTGGGCGAAGCTTTAAGGTAATTTCAGAAATCACACCAAGTGTGCCCATTGATCCAATAAACAGCTTATTCATATCATAGCCGGCAACATTTTTTACGACTCTGCCACCCGAGCGTATTATCTTTCCATCCGGATAAACAGTCCTTAATCCAATGACTGCATCACGGGCTGAACCGTATCCCAGCCTTTTGGGTCCGCTTTCATTTGCTGCAATGATACCGCCTATTGTGGCATTTTGGGGCCAAAAAGGATCAAGAGATATTTTTTGATTATGTTTAGCCAGATAATCCTGAAGGTCTTTAAAGCGAATTCCGGATCTTACTGTTACTGTCATATCACCAGGTGTGTGTTCCACAATCCCTGTATATTTTTCAAGCGATAAAAGAAGATCCGCTTTTTCATTTAAACCTCCGAATCCGCGTTTTGTGCCACCGCCCATAATGTTGATGGTTAGACCATTCAGATCTGCATGCTTAAGTGCCGCTGCAATCTCATTTTCTGTTTCCGGTAATATAATCATTTCACCTGAGTTGCCAAATGGGCTAGAAACTTCATTTTTACTTATCTGATCTTCCCTAAAATAAGTTTTTAAAGCACTTATCGATTCTGCTGCAATCAATATGTCCACCCCCGATTGTTTCGTAATAACAAACAATGTTTCAAATAAATTTCAAAAAAACTTTAACGTTCCTGCACGATACTCATTTGCAAAAGTTTCTCAACCAGCTCTAAATGTTCAATCATATTCTTATGCGCTTGGTCCGGCTGCTTATTTTTAATAGACAAATAGATACCCAGATGCTGCTCTTCAATCTTTTTTGCGATATCATCCCGTGATTGAAGGTATTGATGAAAATCGATCATGGATTTTTTCAATGTTTCAGATATAAATTGCACAAATTGGATAAGTATATCATTGCCTGCTGCATGGGCAATCGCCATATGAAACTGATAATCTTCCTCCCATCCATGGATGGCTGCATCGGAAATCAGTTTATTCATCTTCGCCAAATCCGCCTCAGACCGATTGGCGGCTGCCATTTCAGCGAGACCTGTTTCAACCATTTTTCTTGCCTGGAATAACTCGTGGATATCTTTAATGCCAGGATGCAAATGAGGACTTTTAAAAAGCTTTGATGAATCAAATCGGGATATATAAGTGCCTTCTCCCTGTTTCACATGTACGATTCCTTTGCCCTGCAATGAGGTTAGAGCATCCCTGACAGCGGATCGGCCGACACCAAACAGTTCGCATAACTCTCTTACTGATGGCAGCTTTTCTCCTGGTTTAAAGGATCCTTTGGCAATCATATCTTCAATTTGCTCTGCAGCAATTTCAGAAATTTTTCGTGTTGAAATCTTTTTTACATTCAATCTCTTGCCACCTTCTTTGCAGACGTCACATATCTGATATGTTATATGTTACTTCCTATTAAATCACGGTGAAATATAATAATCAATAAAATATTTAGAATTTATCAAAGATTCTTATTAATATTTGAATCTAGGGTTCATTTGGACAGGTGCAGAAGATATCCGGAAAAACGAGCCCGAACCAGAGGACCATCCGGGCAAAGTATCAGAAAATCTGATAAAGAAGTTACACATTCGCTGAAATCATATGCACGAAGTAAAAATCGACCCTCATGCTTACGAGCTAAAACAACAAACCTTATGAAAACAGCAAAAAAACTGACTTCCACGTTTTCGTATGGAAGTCAGTTTAAAATTTTCTATTCTATTACGCGTACAACTCGTCCATTGAACTTAGTTTTCCAATAGCCGCTGGACATGTTTGCAACCGCAACACCCGTTGAGCTTTGTGAACCGATGAATTTACCGCCGCCGAGGTAAATGCCTACATGGCCATCCCTTTTATAAGTATCAAAGAAAACAAGATCCCCAGCTCTCATCTCGCTTGCTGAAACCTGGCGTCCACCAAATTTAAGAGAATCTGTGCTGGCTCCTACACTAATTCCAGCCTGGGAGAAAGCCCAGTGAACAAAGCCTGAGCAATCGAATCTTCCATTGGCGATATCATATGCATTTCTGCCGCCCCCAAACACATAAACAGAATTACCGATATATTTATTACCTGCAGTTGTCACAATGCTGATTGCACTGCCGCCATTTACAGTTGGCTTTGGAGCAGAGCTTGCTGTTCCTTTTACTTTTTGGGCAGCAGGAGTCTGCTTTTTGGCAGAAGCTGGACCTGAAGAAGCAGATGCCGGAGCAGCTGACTGTGCAGCTGGTGCTGTTTGCGCCGCAATGCTTTGTTCGATTTGAGCAATCATGGAAGCATATTTAACATCTTCACTTTGCAGCTTTGCCTTCTTATCTGCAATTGAATTTTCTTTATCTTTTAACTGCTGGATTAATGAGCTATTTTGCTGTTTTTGCTCCTCCATGATGGACTGCATGCCTTTTAATTCGGTCATCATGCTGGTTAATCCCGCTAACTCTTCTTCAACTGCAGCCTTCTTTTCTTCAAATACCTTTTTATCCTGTTCCTGTTCTTCCATTAATTGTTTGTCTGCCTGAACAAATGTGGTTACTGCTCCGACACGGTCAACAAAGTCACTGAAACTGGAAGCACCAAGAAGAACATCTAAATATGCCACGGTTCCGCCGCTTTCCTGAAAAGATTGTGCACGCTGTTTTAGGATAGCGCTTCTCTTTTCGATTCTTTCCTCAATGATAGCCATTTCTGCCTTCAATTGATCTACTTCGGATTTAGTGCTGGAAATTTTAGTTTGCGTTTCTGCTATTAATTTATTATTATCTTCAATCGCCTTTTCAACTTTAGTAATTTTAGTATTTAACTCAGCGATTTCTTTAAGGACACTTACCAATTCCTTATCCGCTTCAGCCAGTGTGTCCTGCAAGCTGGAACGCTGCTGCTGAATTTGGCTTTTTTGATTTTCTAGCTTATTGATTGATTCAGCATTTACACCTGGGATGGAAAAAGCACTTCCGAGCCCAAGGATAATAGTTGTATTTAAAACGAGTAGCCTTTTTCTCAAAGTAATTACCCTGCTTTCTAATATGTACTTGGTCATTTATTGGCCGTAAGAATATAAAACTATTTATCTATGTTTATTTTTTTAAGCGATTACAATAAAAATCTCTAGTAAATTTGTCTTTCCATGGAGGATTATACCATCCTTATTTGACAGACTTGTTATAGAAATATTACAAAAATATTTCAAACGTGACATTAAACCCCTTTTTTCGCCACCTATATATGACATAATTCCCTATTTTACTGAGAGAAGATATCCAACGACAGTTGTGTGCTGTATTCCAGAATAAATAAAAAAAGACTGGAATCCAGATTAACTCTTCCGGATTTCAGCCTTTAATGAATACTTTTTAATCCTTAAACTTGCTTTGGATATCCTGATCGAACACAAATACCGACATTCCAAAATCCCGTTCGATATCTATATCCACAAACAGGTCAATTAGTCTTGCCTGCAAAAATTCTTCCATTTCTGCGGGGCGGTTTTTTTTATACATCTCCTTGACCATTTCTGTTCTGGCAGCCCGAAGCATTTGTTTCCCCTCGTCTGCACTTGCTATGAATTTTTCCACAGGAGATAAATTACCTTCCATTTCACATATAGCCCAATGTTTGCAGAATGTTGTCCTAACTTTGCTAGGTCCTTTGCCCATATGTTTTTTTCGGAAGGAGCGCACTAAATTACTGAATTCTGCTTCATACTTGTTCATATTCCAACCCTCATTAACCTATTTTCATGTATAATCCCAATTATACATGTCCAATGCAGGTTTCACTTTAATAAGTTAATCAATTAATACAATTATTGTCAAACTAAACAATCTAAATTTCTTGTCTAACTGAAATTATATGCTACTATTTTGTTAGTTGAAAGGTTCTAGGAGGAAGAATTATGGAAATTCTAAGCAGCAGAAAAATTGTCAGATTTCAGAATGGAGTTCTGCAGGATGCAGAAGATTCAATTGTTTCCGAACACCCTCTCACAATTCAGCTAAATGGAGAAGAGTTCGCAACAATGGTCTGCAGCCCAGAGAATATTCGGGAATTAACAATCGGCTTTTTGGCTTCTGAAGGCTTCATCAGGAGAATGGAAGAAATCAAAGATATTCAAATAGATGAAAGCAAAGGATTTGCATATGTGGAGTTACATACCCAAACTTCTACAGCAAGCCATGAGTTCCACTCCAAACGGTTTATTGGTTCATGCTGCGGGAAGAGCAGGCAATTTTATTTTCACAATGATGCGAGGACAGCCAGAACTTCTACATCAAAGCTGACCTTGTCTCCCAGCCAGTGCATCTCATTTATGAAACAGCTGCAGGATGGCAGTCAGACTTTTCAAGAAACCGGAGGAGTACATAATGCCGCCTTATTTTCTGCAGATGAAATGATTGTCAGCAGAACAGATATTGGCCGGCATAATGCTCTAGATAAAATCCTTGGGTATTGCATTGAAAACAGGATTCCTGTAAGGGATAAAGTCATTGCATTCAGCGGCAGAATCTCTTCGGAAGTTCTTCTAAAAGCCTCCAAAATCGGAGTAGGCATAATTCTATCAAAATCCGCTCCGACTGATCTGGCCATAAAATTGGCAGAAGATCTTAATATCACAGCTGTTGGCTTTATACGCGGTCAGTCTTTTAATGTTTATTCTCATCCGGAAAGGATCGTTTCAGGGGCGGAAGATTAATAAAAAGAGGAATATATTTATTAATAGATAGCAAACCAAGGTGTTTGTACGCATCTTGGTTTGCATTTTATTTTAATATTTTTAGAGAAAAAAAGCCAATCAAGTTCTGATCGGCATTTCGTACTGAAATCAATTTATAATTAATTATACAATGGAACTGGAGGATCAATTCCTAATACAGGCTGTCCATCGACTGTTAACCATATATAATAATGGTCAATCTCTGTTTTAAGTATCACTTCAATTTTTGCGATTAACTTTTCTTGCATTTCAAATGATAACCGTGCTGTTTCCTCTCCTAATTGGACATCTTTCAATCCCAGCAAATCAGCAATTCTCCTTGCATCTTCATAGGAAACTTCGACATATTTATCATACTCCGGTAAATATGCAGCCTCTGCTGTTTTAACCCCTATAGCGGCAGTTAAGAATACTGCCATTAAAATAAACCCAATCTTTTTCATTTTCTCCCCCATAAATTTAAATTTGGTCTATAAGCCCCAGGAAAACATCCAGAATTTCAGGATGATACATGGTTCCACTGTGATTCAATAATTCTTTTTTAGCTTCTTCCTTACTCCTGCCCTTTTTGTATACTCTATCCGTCGTAATAGCATCATACGAATCAATAATCGAAATTATCGAAGCTTCTATAGAAATCTCACTGCCTTTTAATCCCAGAGGATAACCATTTCCATCAAATCTTTCATGATGCTGCTCGACTACTTTTCCCGCATCTATCAATAGTGGCAATCCCGTTTCCTCTAGTATTTCTCTACCGAAGGCAGAATGTTTCTTCATTACCTCCCATTCCTCTGGAGTGAGTTTACTGGGCTTTTGCAATATTTCCAGAGGTATGCGCAACTTCCCAACATCATGAAGAAAAGAAGCTAAATTCAAGTTTACTAGTTGCTTAGAATCTAACTCTAGTGTTTTTCCTACCAGCATAGAAAGCTTATTTATTCTTTGACAGTGATCTCTAGTATATCCATCTTTTTCTTCAATTGATATTGATAATTCCATCATTTCCTTTGTTACCTTACTATAATGAAAAAAAACTGGTCTTGAAGTTACATAAAGAAATTCAGTGGTAGCTGCTGCTTCAAAAACATAATGTTCTTCTACTGGTGCCCTGAAAAAAGAACTCCCTGTTTTTATCTTCTTGGTTTCATTTCCATTTCTAAGAATTAATTCCCCAGAAAGTACACATAAATATTCTAGTGCTTCCCAGCCTTCTTGGGGTTCAATCCCCCACATTGTACCAGGATCAAGCTTATGATAAATAACCTCTGTCCCATCCCCCGAAGCAATCAAGGAGATTTGCAAACCTTTCATGTGGACTGTTTCAATGAAACTATCTTCATTTATAATGCCCACTTTATTACCCTCTTTCTTATACTTCGCAAATGATGTATGTATTGGGTGGCAAATTAATAAACTTTCCTATATTGCCATTCTAGTACATGATTTTCCATTTTTCCACAAAAATTTTGCTAGTTAGTTGATATTAAAGAGAATATTGACAATATTTAAGGCTATTTGCCTGTTTTTATCGTCCCCATTAAAAACCAGTGACCTTAAATGGGGTCACTGGCTTTTTGTCATTCTCTTTTGTTAGGAGGGACATCTCTTTCACTTTTTTCCATTTTGTGCATTTTCTGGTCCTCGGGAAGCTGGGTGTTCCTTTCCATGGCACTTGTATCTTCTCCCATTCCTTTGAGGAAAGTGATCAGAAGTGTAACTGCCCGATTGACTTCTGGATCTTTCAAAGCCTTCACAAGATCAAAGTAGCTTGTTTTTTCATCCGTTTCTTTATATTCCGCAACTCTTGCAACACCGGAATTTAATTTTAAAAGCAAAGGCTCAAGCTGCTGGACATTAATGGTACCCAGGGTCCCAACCATAAGCAGCAGGTTTTTGATTGTATTTGTAGCTTCCGGTTTATCTACTGCTTTAACAAGTACGTTCAATACTTTATCTCCCTGTCCAAACAAACCATTTAATAACGAGAGAATTCCCCGATCATGCATATGGCCGACCGCTGTAAGCAGTTCAAGAATGGATTCCTTATTATCTATTAGAGCATTTTCCACTTCTTCCAGGTCTTTTTGGCGTTTGTCCTCAGGGCTTAACTCAAAACGCTTGATATTATTAATCGCTTTAGCCATGCTGTTTCCGCTCCTTTTTCACCATTTCTCCCGGGAAAATATAATCTTTTCTTGCCCATTTCTTTTGAACATTTACACCAATTTGCGGCTGCGGGTTGCCATAACGGTGATTAATTCTTGGAAGCGGATTGCTGCCTTCTTCACTCAGAATTTCAAGCTTCACCTTCGTTTCCTTATATGCCGGTGTATCGGTATCCTTATCGGCATAGCTGCTTGTTAATAAATTTATGGCGGCTTCGCCTCTATCATTCATAGGAAGGTAAACTTCCTTTCCTTTAACCCTATCAGTTATATGACATTTAACTTTAACATTACCATAAGGTGAAGTCAGACGAACAAGCGTACCATCCTTCAGGCCCCGCTCTTTGGCAAGATCAGGTGATACTTCCAGGAAGACTTCCGGTGTTTTCGAGCTGATTCCTTTTGATTTATACGTCATGTTGCCTTCATGGAAATGCTCCAGGAGACGTCCATTATTGACGTGGATATCATATTCAATTGGAAATTCAAGAGCTGGAGTCCAATCTACCGGATAAAGTCTTGCTTTGCCATCAGGAAACGGGAAGCTTTCCGTATACAGGAGCGGGCTATCCGTTCCGTCCTCAGCCACCGGCCATTGCAGACTCTTATACCCTTCCAATCTTTCATAAGTAACACCTGCGTATAATGGCATAAGCTTAGCAGCTTCGGCCATGATTTCGCTTGGGTGGGTATATGTCCAGCCCGCGCCCAGTCGATTAGCTACTTCAATGATTATTTGCCAGTCAGGCTTTGAATCCCCAAGCGGCTCAAATGCCTGGTAAAGACGCTGAATTCTCCTCTCTGTGTTCGTAAATGTTCCTTCCTTTTCCAGACTTGGACTTGCAGGAAGCACCACATCCGCAAACTCAGCTGTACGGGAAAGGAAAATGTCCTGGACGACAAAGAAATCAAGTTTTTCAAAAGCAGCCTGAACATAATTGATATTTGAATCCACTAGCCCCATATCTTCACCCTTCAGATACATCGCTTTCAGCTGGCCTTCATGAATCCCTTCTACCATCTCGTGATTATTCAGTCCGGCTTTTTCCGGAAGCTTTACACCCCAAGCTTTTTCAAACTTCTTTCTCACATCAGGGTCTGAAACTTTTTGATACCCAGGCAAATTATCGGGGCTGCTTCCAAAATCCCCTGCCCCCTGCACATTATTATGGCCCCTTAAAGGATACGCACCTGCACCAGGTTTAGCGTAATTTCCTGTTACAAGAAGCAGATTTGAAATGGCTGTACTTGTATCACTGCCTCCAAGATGCTGTGTGACACCCATTGCCCATAAAGCAGAAACACTATTGGCTTCATGAATCATTTCTGCCATTTTGATTAAATTGTCTATGGATATCCCGGTTGTTTCTTCTGCAAATTTCAAAGTATATTTCTCCAGGTTTGACACAAATTCTTCAAGGCCATTCACTTTTTCCTGCAGAAACTTCTCGTCCGCCCATCCCTGGTCGATAATGTATTTAGTAATGGCAGAAAGCCAGACCATATCCGTACCCGCACGAGGCCGCACAAACAAATCAGACCGCTCTGCCATTTCATGTTCCCTTAAGTCAGCTACAATTACTTTTTGGCCATTCAGTTTCTGGGATCTTTTCACCCTGGTCGAAAGAACCGGATGGGATTCAGACGTATTGGAACCAATAATCAGCACTAATTCGGAGTTTTTAATATCTTCAATTGAACCAGCATCCCCTCCATATCCCACAGTTCGGAATAGCCCTACAGTTGCAGGGGTCTGGCAATATCTTGAACAGTTATCGATATTGTTTGTCCCTATGACTGCCCTGCCAAGTTTCTGCATTAAATACGATTCCTCATTGGTACATTTTGATGATGTAATAAAGCTCATTGCATCTGGGCCATGCTGTTCTTTAATTTCTGAGAATTTCCGTGTAATCAGGTCCAATGCTTCGTCCCATTCTGCTTCACGGAATGAATCACCTTCCCTGATTAGCGGCTTCGTTAATCGCTCCTCATTATTCACAAAGTCCCAGCCAAATTTCCCTTTTACACATGTAGATATTCCGTTGGCAGGTGCTTCTGCCTGAGGCTCCACCTTCAGGATTTCCCGGCCCTTTGTCCATACATCAAAGCTGCAGCCGACACCGCAATAGGTACAGACTGTTTTGGTCTTTTTAATTTTCTCTTCCCGCATGGCTGCTTCCATATCAGATATCGCCAGGATGGATCCATATCCTGTTTCAACATTTTTAGTGATTTCAATCATTGGCCGAAGGGTGTTTTTGGCAATTCCAGTCAGAAATCCGGCTTCCCCTTCCATTCCCTTTTCCATCATGGCATTACATGGACAAACAGTGGAGCAGTGCCCACAGGATACGCAGGAAGACTCGTTAATCGGGACATCCTTATCCCAGATAACCCTAGGTCTTTGCCGCTCCCAGTCAATGGTAAGGGTTTCGGTAACCTGGACGTCCTGGCAGGCT
Source organism: Cytobacillus oceanisediminis (assembly GCF_004366035.1). Classification (GTDB taxonomy): domain Bacteria; phylum Bacillota; class Bacilli; order Bacillales; family Cytobacillaceae; genus Cytobacillus; species Cytobacillus oceanisediminis_C. The sequence continues at coordinate 74,543 of NZ_SOEE01000003.1, read as the reverse complement.
TCCACACATCTTCCGCAAAGAATACACTGATCGGGATCATACCTGTAAAAGGGATGAGATTCATCCTTCTCATAAGGCTTCTGATCAAATGGGATGCTTTGGTGATTAATTTTCATCGCCTTAACCGTATTATGTATTTCACATCCCCCATTGTTATAATCGCAAACAGTACAATACAGTTCATGATTAAAGAGAATCTTATCCATGGCAATGGTCTGCGCCTGTTTTACATCAGGATCCACAGTATCGATTACATCTCCATCTTTAATTTTTGTAGAGCACGAACGTACGAATTCTCCATTAACAGAAACAATACAGGTATCACAGGTTTCGATTGCACCCAGGCTCGGATGGAAGCAAACCTGAGGAATCTCAATCGAACTATCATTCAATAATTGCAAAACAGTTTGATCCTGCTTTGCATTCATTTCTATACCATTTATCTTTATATTGAGAGATGCTGGCAATTAAATCATCCTTTCAATGAATCGGTTTCTTAGATTTTCACTACCCTTGTAAGAAAAAGTTAAACGTTTAGTTAATGATATTGGCAGATAACTCCAGGCATGCTAATAACAATAATCATAAGGAGCACAAAAAAAAACGGCTGTAAATTCAGCCGCCTTAACACAATTATTTTTTTCGCAATGATAACAAATGATTTCTAAGAATCACTCTCATTTTTTCTTCATCAAATTGATCTGGTTTCATTACTGCATGTAGGGCTAGACCGCCTATGGAAAACCTATGATTCAATGGGCAGACGAAAGGTTTGCCTATAAGTTCGGAAACGGTCCAAAACCTGAAAAGCTTGCTAAATACGGCAGGGAACATGCCGGGAGAGAAAGAATCGGATGGTATAGGCATCTTCTCGCATGGATAATTGGTTTGATTTTATTAATGGCTATGATCCTTTACATTGGCAATCTTCAGTAAACCGGGAGTCTCAAAGGATTAGCAAGAATATGGACATTGGTACTTGCAATAGATTTTGCCATCAGCTTCAGCTATACCGTTTGGGCGAGAAAAATGAAAGCTGATAACAAAAATAACTCTGTAGTTTAGAATTTAAATGATAAAGTTAGTTGGCTTTAGTTTCAAAAAATCTTCTTGTCAGGTCAATAGTTAATCATTATCCGTCCTTTATTTAGGAGATATCAAAAAAACAGGAGCCTTCTTCGGGACTCCTGTTTTTTAAATATTATTGGCTGCCGTTTTTCTGCAGAACTTTCAATCCAGAACCCATATCGGATGCAAGTACATAATTGCGGTCTACGAATACACCCCAAATGTTAGATTTGCTTGGAATATAGACACCAATTTCTTCCGGATTGGACGGGTCTGTAATATCAACTGTTCTTACACCCCCAGCATAATGTGAGAGATATAATGTGTTCCCCTGAACCTTTGGATCATGGACCGTTGCTCCTCCTGGAATCTTCTCAGTAAAGTCGGTTCTAAAAGTGCTTAGAAGCTTTGGATCTGTCTTATCTTTGATATCATAAATCATTGTGTAGCCGTATGCACTCTCAAAGCCCTCTCTGGTTGGGCCAAACACCTCCCTTGTCTCTATAAGGACATTTCCTCCTTTAGCTAAATCCATCGAATGGGCTGCTCCCTGAACATCATTGGCGAAATCGGTCCTGCCCAGATAAACTGGATTTTTGGCATCACTAATATCAAGCATGATTGTTCCTAAATCCCAGTACGAAAGGAAAGCTGTTTTCCCAGTTCCATCTGTTTTAACGCTATGAGCAAACGCTGCCCTTTGAATTCCTTCTTCATCAGTCCAATTATACCCATCATAATTATCATCGTTCACTTCAGGTATATAATTGCGCGGATTAAATTCATAAATTGTTTGAGGCGTTGAAGGATTTGTAACATCTACAATATTAACATCCATTTTTTCACCATGAGAATACAGATCGGCATAGCAATTTGCCGTCAGCACATAAACATTATTTCCTTGAACGGTTAGGTAAAGTTCATGTGTTCCCCTTGCCCCCGATGTATCTTCCCAGAATCCCAGTTCCTTTGGTTCCCGAGGGTTTGTGACATCATATAATACAAATCCTCCTTTTGCATTTGGGTTGGTGCGATCTACCTTTTGAACACTGACTGCAGCCAAATCACCTTTAAAGTGCTTCGTATTAACAGTTTTTACAATTACTTTTTCCTGCCAAGTCCCTGGAATATGAGCAAATGACGACACTTCTACAGGATTTGAAGGCTCTTTCATATCAAATACACGTACTCCCCCTTCACCCCCATTTTTGGTATGTGTACCTACATAGGCAAAGCCTTTATGCGCATAAACATCACCCGATGAATTTTGTACTCCCTCTTTCACTTCTTTTAGCGGAACAGACGCTACTTCTTGAAGATTACCTGTATTTTTGCTGCCCTCAAGCAATGGAACAGCTAATTCAACACCGGCCAGACTATCACCTTTTTCAATACCTCCGCTGAATTCATCATGTGCAAGTGCTGCTGGGCCTCCTGCAGATAGGACAAGAGCTCCCGCTAATGCAGTTTTAATTAAAACTTTCTTTTTCAAATGTATTCCCCCTAATATAATTTAGCTATGTAGTCGGTACGCTAAGTTTAAGTGTCCCGAAATACTGCATTTTTTATATTAAAGAAAATTCAGAATTTTTAAAATCAGCAAATTCTCCTATATTTTCTACAAAATATGACTCATCCTCTTCCCTCCTATATAACTAGTGAAATATTGGAATATGAGGTTTACACTAATTATGCCAGTTTTTGCGTATTTCTTTTGACCCCCACAAAAGAAAAACACCTTCCAATGGAAGATGCCTAAATAAATTTATCTCCTGCTTTTCAACTTTCTTTTTACAGCCGGAACAACATATTTTTTCACTAATGAAGCACCGTTTTTTACAATGAATGCTTTTATTAATCTTTTCAATGCCATGAACGGATCCCTCTTTTCGGTTTAAACAGTACTTTATATACTTTACCTTTTTAGTATGTCCGCTAAACATTGAATGAAAAAACAGCCCTTGAGGCAAGGGCGTTCTGCTGATTATAAAGGAAGCAGGGATATTTTCTCTTTTTCCTTCAGCTGATCAATCATTCCAAACCACTCCTGCGGTTTTGCCGATAGAACAGCGTAATATTCAGTAAGGAAATTAATAACCAAGCCAGAAGGAATTTCTGTGATTTCTTCTTCAGCTGGCATGAAGCAAAAGTCAAGTCCCTTAACTGCTTCCCCATCGTTTTTCCAAGAAGGATGAAGATAAGGAAAATCAAGCTTTTTATAGCCCATATGAGACAAAACCTCACGGCGGACGAATGGGTTCATTGGCTTGGCACCGCCAAATTCATGGTCTTCAATCCCATAAGGATCATAAATTTCTGCAAACATGCCAAATAGCTCTTTACCATTTTGGCGGGCTAGTTCATCCAGATCCTTTGATCGATTTCGTGCAAGGAAACGGCCAAGGCTTAGGCCCTGACGGCCAATGATGGTAAAATCAGTCATGGCAATATTCCATTGCGGATAGTAGCGATATTCGGTAGCACCAACCACATCACCTTCATGAACAGCCGCAAACACACGAATTCCCGAATCTTCAAGAGGTTCCTTCCACAATTCAAACTCAAGTACTTCTTCAGGAGGAAAGACTTCTTTCATTAACTCATGCATTTTAACAAAAAGCGGATCATGAATACTCGTAATTCTGATATATTCCAATGTACTATCTCCTTTGCCGCTTAAACCTTAAATGGATTCTTCCACTCCATTAAGGCACCGTAATTAAGTGACTCTTCATCTTCTAAATAATTTTCTGCAACAGTAAGCGGAGTTCGGCCGCACCTTAGCAAAAATGTGATAACCGGATCTTTCTTTCTCCCATCGATCAATTGCTGAAGATATTCCTGGGCAGACAAATCATGGGCGAATTTATGGTAGCCAGGCATTCGCCCCCCTCCAAGCAAGCGATCGAGACCCAGGCTTATGACAACCTGATACATAGCCTGCATCATTAATTTGCCCAGCCCAAGTTTTCGGAACTTGGGGCGGACACTTATATCAACAATATATAATGTTTTGCCATGAGGACTATGATTGCGAATATATCCGCTATCGGTTATTTCTTCCCATGTATGTTCTGGGTGTGAGGGATCAAAATCAACAATCAGCCCGGTTAAAGACCCTGCTAATACTCCTTCAACCTCGATGCATAGTGCGCCATCCGGAAAGAGTTCCACATGGTTAGTTAATTGCTCCTTATTCCACCATAAATCTGAAGGAAAAGGCGGCGGAAAGCATTCTGCCTGAATGTCAATTAACTGATCAAAATCCGCTTTAGTGTAATTCCTGATTACAGCTGGCACCGGCTTATCCCCGTCAAACACATAAAATTCGCTTCTATATGCCATTTTTCATCCTTCGATATTTTCTTTTTCCCAGTCTACATACAAATCAGTTCTGCGGTCGCGCCAAGTCGTAACAGAACCGCGTTCGCGTACTTCATATAAAAGGCTAAGGTCAAGATCGGCAGTCACAATCATATCGTCATTCAACTCGCCTTCCACCATAATCCCCTTTGGCGGAAATGGAATATCATTCGGTGTAATGACGGCTGCCTGGCCGATATTGGCACGCATAAAGTCGACAGTAGGCAGGGAACCGATTGTTCCTGTGACCACAACATAAACCTGATTCTCAATAGCTCTTGCATGGCTTGTATAGCGGACACGGTGGAAACCATGCCGGTCGTCTGTGCAGGAAGGACAGAAAATAACATCTGCTCCTTTTGCTTTTGCCATACGGACGATTTCCGGAAACTCAATATCATAGCATGTCAGAATGGCTATTCTGCCTTTATCTGTATCGAATACTCGGAGGCCTTCGCCAGGTGACATATTCCACTCATGGACTTCAGTAGGAGTGATATGCAGTTTAGCCTGTTCTTCGATCCGCCCATCCGGATAAAATAAATGAGCGGCATTGTAAAGGCGGCCATCTCTGTTAATAACGTGTGTACCGCCGATTATATGCATTTTTGTATCTTTAGCAAAATTGGAAAATAGCATTTTATACTGCTCTGTAAAACCAGGCAATTCATTAATCGTCAGACTTGTCCCCTGCTCGCTTCCTATGGACAAAAGCTGTGTGGTAAAAAATTCAGGAAATAAGACAAACTCCGATCCGAACTCCTGGGCAGTTTTAATGTAATGCTCACATTGACTGGCAAACTCTTCAAATGAACGAATGGTGTGCAGATGATACTGCACAGCGGATACACGAATTTTCAATATACTCCCCCTCATCAGAAAATGTATAGATGAGTTTCACTCTATCTTTAAAAAATTATCAATGATTTTCCTGCATAGCACAATACTTTTTTAATCGGATTACGAAATTTTTTAATTAACACTATTTTATTTTACAAACCAGACTTTTTGAATTTTATCTTCTTTAATTTCATACATCGCTATTGCATAAATAGACTGTCCGTTCGCCCTTCCAGTAACATATTCATAATCAATCACTATATTTCCTTTTACCATTCTGGAAATCAGCTCAGCATGCTGATTAGGATTGTTTTTAAAAAGCTGGCTGTACCTCTCCCCCATTTTTTCTTTTCCCCTATACATAACCTCGTCCCCAGGGAATGTTATAACTGTTACATTATCACTATATACCCCCAAAAATTCATCAATGTTCTGCTGGTTATAAGTATCCAGCTGCTGCTGAGCTAGCCTTCCTGTTATTTCTTTCAAATGGGCCGCCGTCTTTCCAATGTTTTTCTTTCTATCCTAAGGATTTATGGCATGCCGGTCTGGTTTTGTGCCAGAAAAAAAGCATTACTCGTAAAAGTAATGCCTTAAGTCTCTATTTTAATAATTTGCTTAATCCTGATATAAGCCCAATACCTTTTTTAAAATCATTGTTTGCTGCATTGAGTACTTTTAAATAGAGGCTTAAGAGGGAAGCGTTCTGTTTCTTTAATTCAGCTACCTCTTTTCGGGTTGTTTTTAATTCGGACCTTATTGCCTCCATTTCTTTTTGCAAGGAAACGAGTTCACTATTTTCGGTGTCTGGAATCTCTTCGATATCTGCTCCATCTTTATCTTCAGGCGGCTTTTGGGAGATTTCTGCGACCAGTCCCATAAGGGAATCATCCTTCAAAATCTTATTGGCCATTTTAAATAAAGATCCGAAATTGATATTATTTTTATCCTTCAGTAAGGTTGCTGCTAGTTTTTCTACAGCATCAGAATTATAACCATTTGGAATGTTTGCCGGTTTTTCAGATGAATTCTGCTGTTCTGGTTTATTTTCCTCCATATTTATCCCGTCCTTCTTCGTTTTCACTCACTATTCTATGAAACTGCACTATATTTGGAATAGACAAACATACAAGATTAAAAGATTTTATGGATTTTTTTTATATGAAAAACCCTGGAAATATTCCAGGGTTTTTGTAATTTGGCTTTAAGCGTCATTTGCGGAGCATCCCAAAAGGCTGCAAATAGCCTCCACGATGGCACCTTCTGCTGAAGGTACGAGAATACTTGCCAAAAGCAATACAACGGCTAAAAGAATGACAATTAACACCGTTAATGGTTCTACCATGATGATATCCCCCCTTTAAAGTCATTTAGCAAGGGAACCCTTACGTAGACATGTTATGTTTAAGATTTGGACATGCTTAAACTACTATCCTGTACTGAAAAAAAAGGGCGCTATTCCATGGGGGATAACACTTTCGAAAAAAGGGCCATCATATAAATATTTAAAATTTTACTGCGAAGCTATTAGAATTATGATTTTTTCATCAGTTCTAAGGGGAGTTTGAGGCATTCATGTAAAACTATATAACTATATGTAACAAAAGCTGGCCCCCGTGACAGAGAGCCAGCCTATCATTTACTTCTTTTTCAATTCATTTGCCAGAAATTCAACATCCGTTCCAACAATAACCTGAAGACTGGTTTTGCTGAGCTTTATTACCCCTTTTGCCCCCAGCTGTTTTAAATGCCCTTCATCAATCAGGGCTATATCTTTTACCTTTAAACGAAGGCGGGTTACACAATTATCGATTTCTTCAAGATTTTCTCTGCCGCCCAAAGCCTCCAGATAAGCATCAGCAGCTTCAGCATAGTTGCCTTTTATAGCGAAATTCCCTTCAAATTCACCTTCAATTTCATCTTCCCTTCCCGGCGTTTTTAAATCCAGTTTCTTGATTAGGAAATAGAAAACCACAAAATACAGCAGACCATAGAGGAGACCAATTCCAGCAAGCAGTACTGGCTTCTGGGCAATGCCGAAGTTTAGAAAATAATCCAGGGCGCCTGCTGAGAACCCGAAACCATGGTGAATATCCAGCGCATAGGAGATGGACATAACCAAACCCGTTAAAATAGCATGTATAAAATATAGTACCGGTGATAAGAACATAAATAAGAATTCAATCGGTTCTGTAATACCGGTCAGGAAGGAAGTAAATGCAAGTCCTGCCATTGCACCTGCCACTGCTTTCCTTCTTTCCTTTTTAGCTGCTGCAACCATGGCAAAAGCAGCACCCGGCAGACCAAACATCATGATCGGGAAGAATCCTGTCATGAAAATTCCTGCAGATGGATCTTTTGCAAGGAAGCGCCATAAGTCACCTTTAATGACATCACCGGCTGCATTAGTAAATTCCCCAAACTCAAACCAGACAAGCGTGTTCAAAATATGATGGAGCCCAACTGGGATTAATAATCGGTTGAGGAATCCGAAGACTCCAACACCTGCGGCACCTGCACCAATAATCCAATCGCCCACACCGTTAATGCCTGCCTGGACCGGAGGCCACACATACCCGAACAAAAATGCAATAACAATCATTACAAGTGATGTGATAATTGGCACAAACCGTTTTCCTCCAAAGAAACCAAGCCATTCCGGCAGCCTAATATCATGATATTTATTGTATAATAGCCCTGCAATAATACCGGAAATGATTCCCCCAAAAACACCCATATTGACCGTTTCGTTTATCGCCGCGGCACCTTCAGTCAGCACAAAATAACCCACTGCACCTGCGAGGGCAGCGGCCCCGCTGCCATCCTTAGAAAAACCGATGGCAATCCCGATGGCAAACAAGAGAGCCAAATGTCCAAACACAGCATTCCCGGCTGCAGATATAAACGGAATGCCTAAAAGATCATCCTGTCCCAGCCTAAGCAAAAGTGCAGCAGCAGGCATGACTGCAATCGGCAGCATTAAAGACTTGCCAATCCTTTGTAAAAACCCCAACATTTTTACACACCTCTTTCTGCATGGATTATTACATAATATGAACAGGCTTTATAATTCAGTACCAGGCACCATCAGTATTATGCCGACCCGCCATATAATAAAAAAAGAACCTGGGGCATTTTGCCGCCAAGTTCTTTCCTCGAGTTTAATAGAGTAAATATTCCTCACGTGTCTTTTTGAATTGTTTTAATTCTTTCTGCCATTTGGAGGAGATTTCTTCAACTGGCTTCCCTTCCTCAATGTCTTCACGGACCCAGCCATTGCCCATCAGATTGTCAAAGAATGAAATCCCTGCACTGTTCTCTGCACGGAATTCGAAGTCTTCCGGATACATATCATGGATCGCCTTTACAATATGAAGTCCGGTCTCGACAGGCTTGAATGCATCGCGATGTGTAACATGAATCTGAATCCCATGGGAAAGCTGTCCTGCATGCTTAGAGAAGCTTGGTGTAAACGAAGCAGCTCTGAAGGTTACCCCTGGAAGATTCAGACTGTTCAAATGTCCAGCCAATTCATCAGAGTTTATAAATGGTGCTCCAATTAATTCAAACGGCTTCGTTGTTCCGCGCCCCTCAGAAACATTCGTCCCTTCAATCAATGCAGCTCCCGGATATACTAAAGCAGTTTCTAAAGTGGGCATATTTGGAGACGGCATGACAAACGGAAGGCTGGTGTCATCATAATACATATTTCGCTTCCAGCCATTCATTTTGACAACAGTTAAATCTGCACCAATTTCGAACTCATCATTGAATAATTCGGCCAGTTCACCTACAGTCATCCCATGCCGGAGCGGGATCGAATAATTCCCCACAAATGAGGAATACTTCATATCGAGGACTGGTCCTTCAACCTTTGTTCCACCTTGAGGGTTTGGCCTGTCCAGCACGATAAAAGGGATATTGTTTTCTTTTGCTGCTTCCATCGCATATGCCATTGTGTAAATATACGTGTAAAAACGTGTTCCAACATCCTGGATATCAAACAGAAGCACGTCTATATTTTCCAGCATTTCAGGTGTAGGCTTTTTGGTTTTTCCGTATAAGCTGTAAACAGGAAGCCCTGTCTTTTCATCGATATAATACTCAACGTATTCTCCCGCCTGTGCACTTCCGCGTACTCCATGTTCCGGGCCATATAAAGCTGTTAACTCCACATCGGGATCATTGTGCAGAATATCGACAATGCTGTTTAAATTCTGGTCTACCCCAGTCGGGTTTGTGATTAAGCCCACTCTTTTCCCTTCTATGAGATCCTTCTTATCATCTAAAAGAACTTCAACTCCAAGCTCGAATTTCTTTTTCTTGCCTTTTCCTTTGCCATTGCCGTTATCTGCAAGCACAACTGTTAAAGAAGAAAGTACGAGAATCATTGTCAAAAATCCCATAAACCATTTCTTCATATATATTCCCTCCTTGATCAGAAAAGCGGAAGCTCCCTGCCCACCCCCTAAACCTCGAGGGGGAAGGCCCTGGAGCAAGACAATTCTCAAATTCTTAAGATTGAAGGTACGCTCAAATCCCTTAGGCTTCCTGTACCCTCTCCTATTCATAAATAGCAGAGTGCCTAATAGCTCAATCCATGGCCAAATTCATATAATATACTGCCATCTGTACCCGGAATTGTTACAGGCAATTTACCTGAAGGATTTACCTGGCCAAAAACAACTCCTGCAGATGCATCAAAGCTTGCCGTCCTGAATCCGTATTGTGCAATGTAGGCATCAACTTCCGGATAAGCCATGATGTCATATGGGTTACGGATGCCAACCGAAATGACTGGAGCTTCTGATTCCGCAATGATGGAATTAACCATTTTCATCTGAGCGCTGTCCGGTGAGCGGCCTGAAACATTAAACGTATAGGAGCCCACAATAACTGCACTGGCATTCCTGATTTGCTGCTTTTGTTCTTCCGTTAATGCAAAGCTTGAGGTCTGGATGACCGTTGTGTTTGCATGAAACTTGGTGATTGCGTTCTTTAAGTCTGCAATATACGTATTGCCGACAACGACAATTTTATCTTCAGCAGATAATTGTAACGGCAGTGCATCTCTTTCATTTTTAACCAATGTGACTGAACGTTCAGCTGCTTCTTTTTCTATTTGTTTATGTTCTTCTGATCCAACAATCTCACGTGCGTTTGCAATTTTTTCATCAATCGGCTGTGGTGTCTCTTCTTTAATTATTCCCCGCTTAATTTTCAGAATTAAAATGCGTTCAACTGATGATTCAATGCGTTTTTCTGATATTTCTCCATTCTCCACAGCATTCAATAGCCCCTCCGCAACTTCTTGAAGTCCAACAGGCATTAGCACAATATCTGTTCCAGCTTTAACTGCCCGAATAGCCGCGTCAACTGGTCCAAAATGTTCCGCGATGGCATTCATATTCATTGCGTCTGTTGTAATGACACCCTCATAGCCCATTTCTTCCCTCATAAGTTCTGTCAGCACTTTATGGGAAAGAGTGGCCGGAACTGCAATTTTTTCACCCGTTTTTTTCGAGATTGCTTTTGTATCATCAATCTTAGGGAAGGTAACATGTGCTGTCATGATCGCATCAATCCCTGCTTCCATTCCCTTTTGAAAAGGGTACAATTCAACTTTTTTTAGACGTTCTTTGTCATGTGGTACTTCAGGCAATCCAAGATGTGAGTCTACTGCTGTATCTCCATGTCCGGGAAAATGCTTTGCAGTAGCGGCAACACCAGCTGATTGCAATCCTTCGGTATAAGCAACACCCATGTCAGCGACAAGCTGCGGGTCCTCACCAAATGAACGAACGCCAATTACCGGATTGTCGGGATTATTATTTACATCCATGACAGGTGCAAAGTTCATATTAATGCCTAGTGATGCAAGTTCCTCTCCAATCGCCTTGCCTACCTTTCGGGAAATTTCCTCAGAACGGGCAGCTCCTAATGCCATATTGCCAGGCATGTCCGTTCCTGATTGAAGACGTGTAACAATTCCGCCTTCCTGGTCAATCGTCATCAATAAGCCGAATTTATCGGCAGCTTTCTGATAGTCTGAAACCAGTGTGGCTGTCTGTTCTGTTGTCACTACATTTTCACGGAATAAAATGACCCCTCCAAGATGATATTCTTTTACCAGCTTCTCAATTTCCGGCAGCATTTCAGTGACATTTTGTCCCTTCCAGGTGCGGAAATCAGGCATCAGCATCTGGCCGACCTTCTCTTCAATGGACATGTTTTTCACTGCTCGGCTAATGAGATCATACCGTTTCCCATGCTCCTTAATGATTTTCACTTTAAAAACTGGCTTGCTATTGCTGTGCTTTTTGCCATCAGGTTTTATTTGAAGTGCAATACGGTCCTTATATACTCCGTCTGTTACACTAATGAATGTTTTTCCGGGCTTCCCCATTAAGGTGATATTCCCAGCCTGATCAACTGCTGCAACATTTTTATTTGAAGATTTCCATTTCACACCATCTGAAACTCCCATGAAATGTCCTTCTTTATATACATGAAGCGCCTTTAATTGAAATGCATCTCCACTATTCTCTGTGCTGACTTCAGGCACATTCTGAAGGATGATTAAATCCTTTGCTGCACTTTCTGCAGATGCTTGCTTCAAGGTTCCTCCGATCCATAACTGTGAAACGGCAAGTGTAATTGCGAGAAGGGAAATGAACATTAATTTACGGGCTTTAACCATTTCTTCCACCGTCCTTACTGCATTTATTTCATATGCACTTAAGCTTACTTTTCACTAAAAAATCGAATGCTAGTAATTTCTTTTTTTCCACCCGTTTCCTGAGAAGGCAGGTGTCACTGTTTGGCCATCTGAAAGCCTGAGTTTTACATTATCAACATACCAGCCTCTTCCGTTTACTGTACTGTCTGTCTGGTATCGGAATCGAATGTGGGAGGTTTCTGCAGGAATCGTTAGTTTTTCGTTTTTCCAATCGATGCTGCTGCCTGTTAATGGCTGTGCCGCCTGTGTCCAATTGACGCCATCCTCTGAGACCTCTACAAAGGCCATATCCGCATTGTTTTCAGTTCTGTACCAGGTATCAAACGACAGGACCGCCTCTTCTTCGAGATCCATTTTTGCCGTTAAATTATGTTGAATTTTATCTCCATATCCTGAGAACCAGGCATCTCCTTTTCCAGGGATTGCAACAGGAATGGAATCTGCTACTTGTCTTGCAAATCCTCGCCTTGCAATATTCGTTGTAACTGTATTTCTTGATGGATGGACACGATTTGTTAAGAGAATCGCAATCGTGCCATTATTCCGGTTTATTACAATGGATGTTCCAGTGTACCCTGTATGCCCAAGCGATGTTCCCTCTGATAAAGCATCCATGAACCATCCCTGACCAAGCTCCCAGCCAAGTCCATGATCATCACCGGGAAATTGGGGAATCTGGTTTTGAATCAGCATTTTCACCGTCTCTTCCTTTAAAATCCGCTTGCTGCCATAACGCCCATCATTCACATACATATGGGCAAGTTTAGCAAGATCGGATGCAGTGGAAAAGACACCTGCATGTCCGGCAACGCCATCAAGGGACCAGGCATTTTCATCATGAACTTCCCCCCAGACTAGGCCCCTGCCGATAGCAGGCTGATATTCCGTGGCTGCAATCCGATGTTTCAAAGATTCAGGAGGATTATACATCGTATCCTTCATACCGAGGGGCTTGGCTATGCGGTTTTTCACAAACTCATCCAGGCTTTGTCCTGAAAGGCGTTCGATTAGTGCACCGAGTGTAATCATATTCAAATCGCTATATGTATACGCTTCACCCGGTTCATTGGCCAATGGATATTTAAAAACGATTTGCATGCGATCATTTCTGCTGCTTCCTTGTGAATATAAAGGAATCCATGCAGTAAAACCTGAAGTATGTGTCATCAGCTGGCGAATTGTTACATTTTCCTTGCCGTTTTCAGCAAACTCGGGGATATATTTCGCAACAGGATCATCCAGTTGAAAGCGGCCATCATCATACAATATCATCGCAGCAGTCGTTGTAAAAATCTTACTGATTGAAGCCAGATCAAAGATTGTATCTTCCGTCATTTCAATCGGATTCTGCGCTTCAGTGAATTTATCATCCGTATAGCGGTAGGAATATCCGTATGCATCATGTTTGACAATATGGCCCCGCCTTGCTACAAAAGTGACAGCACCCGGCATTACTCCTTCTGAAATCATCTCTTCCATAAGTGGATCGATTTCATTGAGCGGTTGCTGAACCATTCCAGCTCCCGCCGCTGAACCTGGATGAAGAATAGGGGAAATCGGCCCAGGGCGATCCCATGAAAAAATCGGATGAATTTTGTATTTCACATCTTTATTATTCTTCATTTCCATTGTTGGCTTAACTCCTTCCGCGCTCTGCGCAGATACCGGATATGCTGCCGGAATAAAGAGTGATGTGCTAAGTGCTGCAGATAGCGCAACAAGCTTGGTTTTATTTTTCATACTGCCTCCTTTAATTTTATGAACTTTCATCAGCCAATAACCTCCTTTATGTTTGAAAGGGTTTACATACTGTAAGATTAATAGAGATAGAGTATAGTTGTCTATACCACATAAGTCCTGTTCTAGTTAAAAACTTCCATATATTTAATTAAATCGATAGTTCTTTTTGACTGTTCTGAAAATTTAGCATTTCACCTTTTGACTCTCATGATTTGTTTGCAGAATTCCCAGCTTTCTATGTAAAAATGAATGCTTGTTTGCTAGTTTCTAATATTCTTTGCATTTTTCCAGGTTTGTTTGATGAAACAGTATTTTTGCATAGGTCTCCATTTAGACAAAAAAGCAGAATCCATTACGGATTCTGCTTTATCTTTGGAATTGCACATTATGGAGACCCGCGAAGATCCCGCCTTGTTCTATTAACTCATCATGTGTACCTTCTTCGGCTATGCCGTCTTCTGTAACCACCACTACTCTGTCTGCATTTCGAATGGTTGCAAGCCTGTGGGCAATCACAAGTGTAGTGCGGTTTACGGCAAGCTCATTCAACGCAGTTTGAATAATCTGCTCTGTTTCTGTATCCAATGCCGATGTTGCTTCATCCAAAATCAAAATCGGCGGATTTTTCAGGAACATTCTTCCAATGGCAATTCTTTGTTTTTGTCCGCCAGACAGTTTTAATCCCCGTTCCCCAATTTGAGTTTCGTAGCCATCCGGAAGAGATGCAATGAAGTCCTGCAGGTGAGCTTTTTTCGCCGCGTCCGCAATCTGCTCGTCTGTTGCCCCAAGCATTCCGTAAGCTATATTTTCTTTCAGTGTACCGGTAAACAGGAAGACATCCTGCTGAACAATGCCGATTTGTGATCTCAGTGATTTTTTCGTCATGTCCCTGATATCCATGCCATCGATCTTAATGCTTCCGCTATTTACATCATAAAAGCGTGGAATCAAAGAACAAATCGTTGTCTTTCCGGCACCTGAAGGTCCAACAAAAGCAACTGTTTCACCTGCTTTTATTTGAAGGTCAATCCCCTGAAGCACCGCTTTATGCTTGTCATAACTAAATGCTACATCTTGAAAGCGGATATCTCCCCTTAAGGATACAACCTCAATGGCATCTTTTGCATCCTCAATCTCTGGCTCCGTATCAATAATTTCCAAAAAGCGTTTGAAGCCAGCCATTCCTTTTGGGTACAGTTCCATCAGGGCGCTAATTTTATCAATCGGTTTTAAGAGCACATTCACATAAAGCACAAATCCAACCAATTCTCCATATGATAGCTGCCCGTTGAAGCTCAGCCAGGAACCGTACACAAGAACAATCAGCGTAACTAATCTGGTCAGCATATAGACTCCGGAAGCACTGAAACTCATAATCTTATATGCTGCAAGCTTGGCAAGACGGAATCTGCCATTGTTTTCTCTAAATCTTTTAATCTCATAGCTTTCATTTGTAAAAGACTGAACCACACGCACTCCAGATACACTATCCTCAACCTGGGCGTTCACATCGGCAATTTCACCGTACATCCTTTTCCATGCTTTGTTCATTTTAATATTGCAGAATGTAATCAGCCATACAAGAAAAGGAAGAACAAATATCGTTACAAGAGCTAGTTTCACATTGATTGTCAGCATGATCCAGAATGCACCCACAAACGTCATAACCGCAATAAATAAATCTTCCGGGCCATGATGGGCGAGCTCTCCGATATCCATAAGATCATTTGTCACCCGGCTCATGATATGCCCTGTTTTGGTATTATCGAAGAAACGGAAAGACTGCCTTTGAACGTGCTGAAAAAGCTGCTGCCTCATATCTGTTTCGATGTTGATGCCCAGCTTGTGGCCCCAATAGTTAACAACAAACTGGAGAAGTGTGCTGGTCAAATAAAGAGCAAGCAGACCGGCACTTACAGAAACAATCATGGACCAATTCCCGCTTGGAAGCAGGCTGTCGATAAACCACTGAACCGCAAGAGGAAAGCCCAATTCAAGAATTGCCACGAATACCGCGGAACTAAAATCAAGAATGAATAGGCGCTTATGCGGCTTATAGTAGCTAAAAAACCGTCGGATCATCATAATCTCCTTTTTCTGAAAAAATCAAACATAATAGGATTATAAATTCACCAGGAATATATTACAAGAAAAACCCGTCCCTATATATTTCTGGAACGAGTCTGAAAGTTAGAGGTCCATTATGGCTTAAATTCTTAAAAAGGCCGATGTAATCGTCCTTCGCTGATATTTAGATTCTAGATTTGAACTGAACTTTCCGGATCATTTGATTGATTACCTCTGAAATGACAAGTCCGACTGCGATTGCCCCGGATATCATGAATGCCTTCGCAGCCAGCTGTATTGCCGTATTATAATCATTTTCAACAAAATTCCGCATTGCATCATAAGCAATCCCTCCTGGGACCAATGGAATGATGCCGGCAACACTGAATATAATAATAGGAGTTTTATACATTTTGGCAAAAATCTGACTGATCACGGCAATGGTAAAAGCAGCAATTAATGACGAAATGACAGCATCATACTGCCAATTGACAAGCCAAATATAAACAAACCAGCCAACCATCCCGACAAACCCGCATTTCAGCAGCGATTTTTTCGGAGCATTGAAAAGCACCCCGAAGCCTGCTGAAGCAATAAAGCTTGTAATCATATGTGTCAACATAAACATACGCATATTCCTCCGCTAATGCATTTAGAAAGTGAATACAAGAGCAATCCCAGCTCCAATGGCAAATGCCGTCAAAAAGGCTTCAGCCCCTTTTGAAAGACCAGAAACAAGGTGCCCGGCCATTAAATCCCTGACTGCATTCGTGATCAGCAGCCCCGGAACGAGCGGCATGACTGAACCAATGATGATCTTATCAAGTTCTGTTCCCGCTCCCGTGTACACAAAGAAATAGGCGATAAGGCCAATTAATAATGAAGCAATAAATTCAGAGAAAAATTTTATCTGGACCACTCTATGTACGTGTATAAAAGAAACAAACCCCAGACCGCCTGCAATCATGGCTGGAATAAAATCTGTCCAGCTTCCAAGGAACATAATTAAAAAGCAGCCGCTTGCAATGGAGGCTGCAAGAATCTGCTGATAAACAGGGAAAGTATAGTCGGCACTTTCAATTTCCTTCAGCCTTTCCAAGGCTTCCTTTCCATCAAGTTCACCGCTGCTGATCCTGCGTGAAACTCCGTTCACTAATGTCACTTTATATAAATCCGTTGACCGTTCTGAAATCCGAATCAGCTTTGCCGGTTCAGTTCCATCCGTTGAAAATATGATTCCAGTTGGCGTCACATAGCTATGCGAGTGCGGTATACCCAGGGAGGCTGCAATCCTGGTCATTGTGTCCTCTACCCGATACGTTTCTGCACCGCCCTGAAGCATGATTTTCCCGGCAAGCAAGCAGATCTCTATTACTTCTATTGTTGGAGGGAATTCATTCCCCATTCTTTCACCTGCTTTACAGATCAAAATTTAAAACCTTCATATATAGGGTTACATCTTAACGGAAATGGTAAACGAAAGAAAGACCTTTTGTCTAAAATTTATATAAAAATGTGCCGTAAACTCCCGCGGCATATTCTAAAAGCAGAAAAGAAGCTGAATAAAAAAAGCGATTATCCCTTGCAGAATAATCACTTCCCCATTATTTCTTCCGGATTCCAAACTGCGCATTAAGCTGACCCTGAATCATTTTTGAACGTGATGCCTGATCGTCTTTTTTCTTTTTTCTCTTTAATTCCGAGCGGATTTCTTCCGTTCGGACTCCCTCCTCCCTTTTGTTGGCTATGTCGATGAGCGTCTCTACATCGCTAAAAGAATATTTCCTGCTTCCGCGTTCTGATCTTTCAGGGAAAATCAATTTTCTCTCTTCGTAATACCGAATCTGCCGTTCACTAAGTCCTGTCAGTTCGCTGACTGTCCCAATCGAAATGACTTTTCTGGTTTTGTAGGATGATTCTCTTTCCAATCATGTCACCTCAATCTAACCATTTTCTTTCATTATACTAATCTTTCAATCACTTTCATCAATCCTGTCAGAAAATCTTACAATACAGCAAAAACAATGTAAGAAAACTTAACATAATACATGAATAAGAGCTAAATTTCTTTTAGAATAAACAAAAACATTAAAGGAAAGAGGAGATAATGAATGCAATATTTACGGAAGGCCATTGAGAAAAAACGGCAATACTTAATCGACCTGCTGGTCAAATCAGGAAGCGAATATCAGCATTCTGAACCGGCTCTGCAAAAGCTGACCTTAACAGAACTTGAGGTAATATTTAAAAAACACAGCAATCAAAGCCGTTATTAATCAGGAGGCCCTTATGGAAACAAAAAATACAATAGATCTGGCGAGAAGGATTATTGAACTCGATTTATTGCGTGATCAGCTGTGGGAAAGTTTAACGGCCGCGGCCGGTGATCATGCTTATGAAATTTTAAGAAATGAACAAAATAGTTAATAATGGAACGCTTGGAAGAGCGTTCTTTTTTATATCTATGTTAAAGTTTTGTAAATTTATAATTCCCCCTTTTTTTGTCATCATTATTTTGGTATCATCCTATTATCGAATCCCGATATCGGTTTTCGAAATTAACAAGGAGGCATTTGCTTGGAAGATAAAATATTGCGAAAGCTGTTCCTGGGGTTTATTCAGATCCATATACTTCACCATGCAAAGGAACACCCTGTTTTCGGCGCCTGGATGGTGGAAGAGCTGAAAGAGCATGGATATAGCATCAGTTCCGGAACATTGTATCCTATCCTGCATTCGATGGAATCAGACGGGCTGCTTCATCAGGAGAAGAAAAATGTAGATGGCCGAATCCGAAAATATTATACTGCAACAGCTAAAGGAATTTCAGTGCTCGAGGAAGCCAGAAAAAAAGCTTATGAGCTTTTTAAAGAGATTAAAGACTAAAGGAGATGCATATGAACAAAAACAGAACTGGCTTAAAATCTTTACTGGAAATATTAATGGTTTCAACAAGGCTTGGACTTACCTCTTTCGGGGGACCTGTAGCTCATCTCGGCTATTTTCACGATGAGTATGTCCGCAGAAGAAAATGGATGGATGAGAAAACCTACGCAGACTTAGTTGCACTTTGTCAGTTTCTGCCCGGACCGGCGAGCAGCCAGGTTGGCATTGGCATTGGTGTTATGAGGGCTGGCGTAGCCGGCGGCATTATGGCCTTCCTTGGTTTCACATTGCCATCTGTTATTGCCCTGATTATTTTTGCCATTCTTCTTCAAGGCATTAATCCCGCGGAAGCCGGCTGGATACATGGACTCAAAATTGTCGCAGTGGCTGTAGTAGCTCATGCGGTTTTGGGAATGGCACAAAAGCTTGTACCTGACCTGCCGAGAAAAACGCTGGCACTGTTCGCGATTATCGCCACACTTTTATGGCAGACAGCCATTACTCAGATAGCGGTCATCCTTATCTCTGGATTTATTGGATTTTTACTCTACAAGAAGCATGCAGATAACAAGGAAGCGCGTATGGAATTCCCCATTTCAAAAGGTTTTGCGATTGGCTGTTTAGTGTTGTTTTTCGCCCTTTTAATAATCCTTCCAATTTTAAGGGAGTTAACCGCATTGGATTGGGTTGCTCTTTTTGACAGCTTTTATCGCTCCGGATCTCTGGTTTTCGGGGGCGGCCATGTTGTCCTACCTTTGCTGGAACGTGAATTTGTCCCAACAGGCTGGATAAGTGAAGAAGCTTTTCTGGCTGGCTACGGTGCAGCCCAGGCAGTGCCAGGGCCGTTATTTACTTTTGCTGCCTATCTTGGGGCAGTGATGAATGGCTGGCAAGGAGGTTTGCTTGCAGCGGCCGCGATCTTCCTGCCTGCCTTTCTGCTTATAGTAGGCACCCTCCCATTTTGGGACACACTTCGCAGCAACCCTAAAATAAAGGGTGCATTAATGGGTGTAAATGCTGCAGTTGTCGGCATTTTAATCGCTGCCTTTTATCACCCAATTTGGACCAGCAGCATCCTGGAGCCGGCTGATTTTGCCTTTGCAGCAATACTATTCAGCATGCTTGTTTATTGGAAGCTGCCGCCCTGGATTATTGTTGTGACAGGTGCCATCGGCGGAACGATATTAGGATCAATAGTTTAAAAACGCATCTAATAAGAAAAGCTGCCTGGATTAGGCAGCTTTTTCTATATCGGTATTTCAAGTACAATTCTTGTCCCTTTAGTTTCTGCTGAATAAACTTTTATGGAGCCGCCCGCAGCTTTTGCTCGTTCTTCCATGCTAAAAAGACCGACTCCTCTGGAGACTTCATTAACATTGAACCCTTTGCCTTTATCTTCAATGACAATACGGATTTCTTCTTCCATCTGCCTGATTGTGACTGCTGCTTCATCTGTTTCAGCATATTTCCTTATGTTTGTCAGGGCTTCCTGAATGATCCTGTAGATGGTGATTTCTTTATTTGAACTAAGACGGGAAGCCAAGTAGCAATCAAAATGGACGTTGATATTGTGATGTTCTGAAAACCGGACCAGGTAGGATCGAATCGCTGGTATCAGACCAAGATCATCAAGCACAGAAGGACGCAGTTCCCATGAAAGGTCTCTCAGTTCCTCAATGATTTCAGCAGCCTCATCCTGCATTTGATCAAGGAGCGGGTGGCTTATTTCCGCCTGAAGCCTATTAATGGTAATCAGATGGCTGTACAAATTCTGTCCTATTCCGTCATGAAGCTCACGAGACAGCCTTTTCCGTTCATCCTCTTGAACATCAATGATTCTGGTCATCATTTTTTGCAGCTCTTCTTCTGCATTTTTTCTTTGCGTGACTTCATGGCGAATAGCAAGATGCTGATAGGGTTTCCCTTTTTCATTAAGGAATGGGACGATTGTGGTATCCACCCAATAATGTGTGCCATCCTTAGCTCTGTTCTTGATCTCTCCTTTCCATACCTTCCCGGAAGAAATCGTCTTCCATAAATCTCTGAAAAATTCTTTGGTGTGGTATCCTGAGTTGATAATTCTATGATCCTGTCCAAGTAATTCTTTCCGTGAATATTTTGAGATGCTGCAGAATTGATCATTCACATAAGTAATGGTGCCTTTCTGGTCAGTAATTGCCACGATGGATGATGCATCCAGGGCAAACTTTAAATCAATCAGCTCGTTTACGGAATTTTTCAGTTCCTCCACAACACGCTTATATTCAGTAATTTCCTTCCGGATCGCCAGGTATTTATATGGCTTTCCTTTGTCATCAATGAAGGGGACGATCGTGGTATCCACCCAATAATAGGTTCCGTCTTTAGCTTTATTTTTAATTTCGCCGCGCCAGACTTCCCCGCTCAAAATGGTTTCCCAAAGGTTCTGCATAAAATCCTTGGAATGGTAGGATGAATTGATAATTCTATGGTCTCTACCAACCAGTTCATACGCAGAATATTTCGACACCTCACAGAACTTTTCATTCACATACGTAATTTTACCTTTTTGGTCTGTAAAGGCCACAATTGTTGATTCATCCAGGGCAAATTGCAGATCAACCAATTCCTTTAATGAATATGATTGCTGCTTTTTTAATCGGGAACGGTCTTTGACTGAATGAAAGACGATTAAATAATAGGTTTCTTCTCCCTGCTTGAAAGAATTAATTCTATAAAAAATGGAAAATACCTGACCATTATGATGCTGGCCATATTGGTGAACCACTTTACCCTCTTCAGTTTCATGCAGAGTGATCTCAGGGAGCAGTTCCTTTAGGCTCTTCCCTTGCAGCTCATTTACCCTGTATCCAAATTGCTTTTGCGCCTGCTCGTTCGCAAAGGAGATGATCCCAAATCTATTAACAAGAATCGTTGCATCACTGGAATCAGGAGCAATCTCTCTCTTTTTCGGCAACTGATTATTCCTGTCCATTTACGTACCTCCAGTTGCATTTTTTAACCATTCAGCTTTAGTTCAAGTGTCCTCGCTGCATTCCTTGCAGTGCTTTGCATGTTTTCATTTATAGGCTGACCGGACCGTTTCCCGATCAAGAGGACCCCTTTGGGAATTCCCTTAAAATGAATGGGAACAGCATATGCATGCTTCAGGGCTTCAGCAAGCATAATCGGGTATTCCAATGCTTTTCCAGCAACATTTTCGGGGAAGTTTTCTACGTACATAGGCCTTCCGGTTGAAATCACCTTTCCTGCAATGCCTTTGCCGTACCTTACTGTAATCCTCTTATACTTTTCGTTGCTATTTCCTGCAGCATAATGCCATCTTACATCCGGGCCATCTGTATTTTGCAGTGCCAATCCGACAAAATCACAGTCCAGCTCTGTCAGCACCTTTTCACAAGCCTGATCAATAAGTGCGCTCTCTCCCGGACTGCCCCCCTTATATTCCATAACCAAGCAGCCCTTTCTTTAAGGCATATGCAACAAGTTCCGGCCTGGTCTTCATCTGAAGTTTTTCCATTAAATTACCTTTATGGGTTTCAACTGTCTTTACACTAATCACAAGCTGTTCAGCAATTTCCTTATTGGAAAATCCTTTGGCTATTAATGTAAGAACCTCTTTTTCCCTGTCAGACAACAGGTTGAATGTATCAGTGTTCCCCTGCTTTACACTTCCGATATATTCTTCCATCAGCCTTTTAGTTGCAGACGGATGCAAATAGGCATTCCCGCTTGCAACAGACCGGATTGCTGCGAGCAGTTCATCATGAGGAGCACTTTTTAAAATACATCCGGACGCACCCGCTTGGATCGCCCTGAATAGGTACTCTTCATCATCATGCATGGTCAAAATCAGGATCTGTATTTCCGGCTTTAATTTTTTCAATTCTGACGTTGCAGACATGCCATCTTTTCCATGGGGCATGCTCAAATCCATTACTACCACATCAGGCTTTAATTCAATAGCCTGCTGAATCCCCTCGTTGCCTTCCGAAGCTTCACCAACCACCTGCATATCTTCATGGTTATTTAATAGCATTTTCAAACCCATTCTGACTACCGCGTGGTCGTCGCAAAGTAATATATTGATCAACCTTGCTCCCCCTTTACCATTTGTCCGCACGAGAAAAGCACAAGGGCCTTTGCCTGCCCGAGGGGCAGACTGATTTCGCCGGACAGTTCTTGAAGTACAAAGTAACAGTTCCAGTGTTAAAAAATTATCTTTTATAGGCAACAAGGGAGCCGCTTTGCGCAGTTCCCTTGTTATGTATAATCTTAGTATAACGGAAGGCTGATATCTATTGTAGTCCCTTCGCCGATTTTGGAGCTGATGACGCACTTGCCGCTGATTAAACACATTCTTTCAATCATTGCAGCAAGGCCAGACGATTTTTGCATCCCAGCATCAACATCAAAGCCCATACCCTTGTCTTCAATGTTAATAGAAAGCTGTCCCGGTTTCCATTGCAGGAAGATGGATGCACTCATTGTGTCAGCATACCTGGCTATGTTTGCCAGAGCTTCCTGGCAAACCCGAAACAAAGTTATGCTTTCCCTTTCACTGATTTGGACTTCCATCCCCTCATTTTGAAGATCCACTGTTATTCCATATGTGGAAGTGTATAATTTCAGATAACTTTTCAGCGCCGGCAGCAGGCCGAGGGTTCCCAGGGCAGGGGGATGCAATTCCACAGCCAGAAGCCTGATTTCCTGAATTGTTTTTTCCATCATTTGCGCCATATCTCCAACATAGCCTTTCATTTCGGGCTGATCCACAGCAGTTTGAATGAACTGCATCCCTGTATATAAGCTGTAAAGCGTCTGCCCGACCCCTTCGTGAAGCTCCAGGGCGATGCGCTTGATCTCATCTTCCTGAGATTGAATAATATAGGAACTGATATTTTTCTTTGCTGGCTGGATTTCCATTCCACCCCTCCTCCTTAAGACTTTATTTTTGCATTTACTTTGCTTTTTTTACCCGATGACTGGAAATGTCACTGAACATGCCCGCATATTGAACTACATCTCCAGCATCATTTTTAATAGCACTAATGGTAAGCCATTGGAGATATTCTTCTCCGTCTTTGCGGCAATTCCATATTTCCCCTTGCCAGAATCCATTTTTTTCAATTGAAGTCCATAAGTCCTGGTAAAAGCCCTTAGTCTGCTTTCCTGATTTAAGGATATTAGGATTTTTGCCGACTACTTCCTCTTCCTTGTACCCGGTTATTTCTGTGAAAGCAGGGTTTACAGAGATTATTTTACCTCCCCTATCCGTTACCAGAATCCCTTCAATTGTATGATCAATCACCTGGCCCGCAATTTCCATTTTACCTTGGAAGTACATCCAAACAACCAGAATCAAGCTGGCAAGCGCCACTTCTGACAATGCCATAAAGCCAATCGCATAATGGCCGGTGATATTAAATAACAGGGTCAATATAAGCGGCGGAAAAAATCCTCCCAGGCCGCCCATTGCGGAAACAATTCCGTTTACGATACCCGCCTGCTTCTGGAAGTACATAGGCACCAGCTTAAAGATAACACCATTCCCAATTCCAGCTGATAGAGCAATGCTTAAGCATCCAAATGTGTACCATGTAATTGACGGAGATAATGATAGAATCACTGCAGAGATGGTATAAACCCCAAAGACAAACATTAGAAGAATTAAAGAATGGAAACGGTCTGCAAGCCAGCCGCCAATCGGTCTCATGGCAGTTGCAAGGACGATGAATCCGGCTGTCCTTAATCCCGCATCCACTTTATCGAGTTCAAAATGAGCTACCAGGAAATTTGGCAGATAAATGGTAAACGCAACAAATGACCCGAAAGTAATGAAATAGAATAAGCTCAGCAGCCACAGCTTTTCATTTTTATAGACGCCTTTAATCTGTTCCAGAAGCGGTGTCTGCACCTTAACTTCTTTTTTATCACCAAGCAAGAAGTTTGCTGCAATGAAGATTCCGAGCAGGACCAGATAGATTTGTACGGTTAGGGACCATCCAAACTTTGTGGCAACAACCGGCGCCGCAAATGCGGTTATGGCTGTTCCAAGATTGCCTGCCCCGTATATTCCATTTACAAACCCATGGCGCTCCTTTGGATAATACTTTGGAAGAGATGTAACACCAACAGAGAACACCGCTCCTCCAAGACCGAGGAATAATCCTCCGATCAGTAAATCAGTAATGGAATCAGCTATACTGATAAAATAGACTGGAAATAATAGAAGAATAAAGCTCAATATAAAGATTATTCTTGCTCCAAACTGATTAGCATAATAACCCAGAGGAATACGGAGCAGCGATCCAAGGATCACCGGAACTGCTGTTACAAGGGCTAGCTTGTCGGCTGGAATATTGATATCTTCCTTTATAAACGGCATAAGGGAGGATATCAGCACCCAAACCATAAACCCGGCTACTAAGTTTAACGTCTGCAATGGCAGCTGTATTTTTCTAATCATCGTGTTCACGCTCTCTTCTTTATTACATATTTTAATCCGGCTTCCTGATCAAGAGCAGCCCACCTGCTGTCAGATGCTTCCACACAGGATGTCAGCGGAACTGCAAAAAAATTCATGTGGTCAAAATAAATACGCAAATGTGTTCCATCCGGACAGAGCCCGGTTTTTATTATTTCTTTGTGAACAAAAGGGGCTTTGTCATTTCCCTCTTCATCTAAAATTGCCACCTGCACATTTTGCCGTACAAAGCCGTCCAAATCTTCTTTTCTAATGAGTTCCACAGCTCCCGCACCCTCTTTTAGCAGGGTAAATATACATTTGATAACCCTGCAGATATTTCCAGAATGATTCACTTGCATTTTCTTCTATGAATTCAATGGTTTCCTCTTCTGATTGCCATTTGCTCATGCCTTTTATCTCTGCTACAACAATGTCCATGCCGTCATTAGACTTCTCATCCAAATACCAGTTGAGGCGGACTCCCTTGAAGAGTTCGGAAAGGAGCTGATCAACTTCTGGAGCAAAATCCCCGGATTGTTCTCTTACAAAACAAAAATCAAGATATGTTTCACTGTTCATAAAAAATCACGCCCTCATGTTAATCGTCTTTTTATAAGCGAATACGGCCAAGGGAAAAAGAACAATATTCAGTCCGCCGAAAATCAATACCTTTTCATAGTTTTCGTAATAGTATTGGTGGACCATATATTGGGTAAAGATAATATTCATCATTAATATCGCGGCCAAAATGATGACACCCAGAAAGCTACGCCTCATAACGTTTCACCCTCACTGCAAAGATTGCTCCATTCTCCACCTTAATTTGGATTTCGGGAAGCGGCCTTCTTGGCGGCCCCGCAGTTGGCGAACCAGTCTCCACATCGAACTTACCATGGTGGCAAGGGCAGATCATTTCACCTTGCTCCTTTACCCAAAATACCGGGCAACGCAAATGTGTACAAGCATTCTGATAGGCAACATATTTGTTCTCTGATAAGCGTATTAAAATTGCGTCATCATGATCCCCAGGAAACTTGAACTCCACTGCATCACCGATTGGCAGCTTGCTTACATCGGTTATTTTCTTATGAGGATATTCCTTTTCGCCAAGCCCCATTAATTCTTTGGCAGCTACTGCCCCCCAGGGAAGGGAGGAAACCGCAAACACACCGGCGGCACCAACCAAAGTTTTCATGAACCCGCGTCTATCCAGTTTTCTTTCGTTATTCCGTTCGATATTATGCGTATAATTATCTTCATTAAAGGGAATCTTGTTATTCTTATCAGACATCCCTAATCCCTCCTAAAACAGCTTTGTAATTCCCTGCAGGATTCCCGGCAGATTTACCTTTACGTTTGTTTCACCTTCAAGATATGGCATGCTTGTTACCCATTTGCCGTTATCAAGGTTAAATTGCTTCTTCTTGTTTTCAATTTCTTCATCTGTGAGCCATTGCAGTGTATTAGATGGACATACACTCGCACACATAGGGGGAATTCCATCTTTAGTACGGTCAATACATAGGTCGCATTTGTACATTAAGTTCTGTTCTTGATCAAATTTTGGTATGCCATATGGGCAGGCAATTGTGCAGTTCTGACAGCCAATACACTTTTCCACCAGTGCAGATAACACAGCGCCTGTCTCATGAATTTGGATGGCCTGGGCCGGACAGCTTCGGGCACATGCCGGATTTTCACAGTGAAGGCACATGAGAGGCATCGTCTGCCGGTTCACAAGAGGATTTACATCATACACATAGTTTCTGTTGCGCTCCTCATGCCCCCCGCATTGTGTACATGCTGCCAGACAAGAACGGCATCCTATACAGTTTTCAAGTTCTAAATACAGCCTCTTCTTCATTTATTGCACCTTCTTTAATTCGACTTTTTCCAGCTGTGCAGCACATGCCTTGAACTCAGGCATTCGGGAAATAGGATCTAACGCCGCAATTGTTAATAGATTAATAGAATCTTCATGTCCAAAATGGTATGGAACAAAGACGGTATCCTTGCGGATGGCTTCCGTAATTTTGACTTTATAGATGGCCTCGCCTCTTCTGGTAAATAAACGGACCCTTTCTTCATGTTCCATATTATATTTTGATGCTGTTTCCGGGTGGATCTCCACAAATGGTTCAGGACACATATCATGGAGGAATGGAATTCTTCTAGTCTGATTGCCAGATAGGTAATGGTAAACCACCCGGCCAGTTGTTAAACGGAGCGGATATTTTTCACATGGTTCTTCCGCTGGCGGACGGTATGGCAGCGCGCATATTTTTGCTTTGCCATCCGGATGATAAAATTTCTTATCAAGGAACATATGTGGTGTCCCTTCATCATTTTCATTTTTGCATGGCCAGAAAACTCCATCCTGCTTGTCGATTTTATCCCAGGTAGCTCCATAGTAATCAGCATAGCCGCCCTTGGTAGCCAGTCTGAACTCATCTGCAACATCTCGTGCGGTTTTTAGGTAAGAAAAGTATTTTCCTTTTCCTAAGCGTTCAGCCAGCTCCACTTGGATTTGCCAGTCCGGCTTCGATTCCCCAACAGGTTCCTGAGCTTTATTGATTTTAATTATGCGGCCTTCAATATTCGTTACTGTTCCTTCATCCTCTGACCATGTAACTGCCGGAAGAACAACATCTGCAAATTCTGCCGATTCAGAAAGGTAGAAATCGGAGCATACCATAAAATCCAAGGTCTTAAATGCTTTCCTGACAAAATTTAGATTTGGTGCAGATACAGCAGGATTCGAACATAGAAGGTATAAACCGCGAATCGTTTTTTTCTCCATCAGCTCAATCATTTCATAAGCAGATACACCAGGCTGCGGCATTTCTTCAGGTGTAATTCCCCAAACGCTGCATACTTCTTCAACATGTTTTGGGTTCGTAATTTTTCGGTAGCCAGGAAGCAAATCCGATTTTTGTCCATGCTCTCTTCCGCCCTGTCCATTGCCCTGCCCGGTAAATGTGGCTACTCCGGCTTTCGGACGGCCGATCTTTCCAGTAACAAGCGCCATATTGGTGTAGGCGGAAACATTATCAACACCCTTATGCTGCTGTTCAACACCTCGGGCAAACATGACAACTGCATTTGGAGCTTTTCCGTATATTTCTGCAGCGCGAATGATTTTTTCCGGCGCCACACCAGTCAGCATGCTTGTATATTCAGGTGTGAAATCCTTTACAAGTTCCTTTGTTTCTTCAAATCCGTTGGTATGTTTATTAATAAACTCTTCATCTATATAGCCCATTTTAATCAATTGATTAACAATCCCGTTTGCAAGTGCAAGGTCTGTTCCGGGCTGCAGGTCGAGATGAAGGTCAGCTCTTCTGGCAATTGGCGTTTCCCGGGGATCGACTACAATGATATAACCGCCTCTTTCCTGAACGTTCCAAATGCGGAACATGGAAGTCGGATGGCATTCAGCTGTATTGCTTCCGGCGATAAACAGGCAATCTGTTTCATGAATATCTGTCCAAGGCAAGGTTGACCCTCTATCGACACCGAAAGAACGGAGGAATCCGCCTGCAGCACTTGACATACAGAAACGGCCGTTATAGTCAATATATCGCGTGGCAAGAGCAACACGGGCAAATTTACCTGTTAAATAACATTTTTCATTTGTCATTGATACCCCGCTGAAGACGGAGAGAGAATCCTTTCCGTATTCTGTTTGAAGCTCTTTGAATTTTTTTGCAATTAAATCGTATGCTTCATCCCAGCTTGCTTCACGGAACCCTTTGGTGGTTCCTTTTAAAGAAGCATCATCCCGGATCAGCGGTTTCAGCAGGCGGTCTTTGTGGTTGGTCTGCTGGTAGGCGGTAACCCCTTTGGGGCACATTTTCCCGACCGTAACCGGCCAGTCATAACGGGGCTCGACCCCAATGATTTTATTTGTCTGTGTATTAACCCTCAAGTTCATTCCGCATTGCATGCCGCAATAGCTGCAGTGTGTTTTTATCAATTTTTCATTCGGATGGTTTAGATTCTCAATTTCTTTAAAAAACTTATCCCTTTGCATTCTGGTTTGCCTCCTTGACCTTCACTTCATGAGTAGGGAATCCGGAAAATTGTGCGATCCGGTATTTCCTTCTGCAAGGGAGGCACATTTCTGCAAGATGATGTCCTTCCTTTGCTTTAAATTCAATATCGTTTACGCCGAGTACATCGACGACATCTTTTGATTGTTCTGATGAAACAAACTGATCTCCGCACACCTTGCATTCCTTCATTCCCTGTTCGGCATAGTGTTCTCTGTAGTTTCTTGCCAAAACACTCATTGGGCGGAAAGGAATATGTGCAAGCTTTCCAAATGGCAGGTAAATCAGTGTAATGATGACTGACCACTGATGGATCAGTGACATTGCCGGCTGTCCCGCACCGTGTAAAAAGATATTCATAAAGGTTAAAGCCAGCCCCGTAATGCTGACTAGAAGCAGCATATAAAGAGGCATGAAATCATATAGGAAGTTCTGCTCTGCTCTTGCCTGCATATTTTTCAGACGGCGGTACAGCGCCATGCAAACTCCTGCGATTACCATTATTGCTGTAATATTCAGCGCGTTATAAGAAAGGTTGGCAATGATGCCATCCGCAGGGACAGTCATTACCTTCATGCCCATTGCAATTATGTTGTAATGACCATTGTCATCCATCGTAAAATACATCCAACCGAAAACTAGAGGGAATGTAACGAAGCAGGATAGGATGCAGCCCCAGCCGATCAGCACATGCTGAGTCCATCGGTAAATTCCCCTATTCCAGATAAAATTGTAAGTTGCAAGATGCTCAACAGACGTTTTTGGCGTTGACTTTCTTTTTAGCAGCTTCAATCCTTTTTTCAGGATAAGCTTTGTTGGCGGCCTTTCGCCCCAGGCAATGAACCTATAGAAGAACCCTCCAATAAACACAATCGTTCCGACCATATATCCGTACAGGTTTAAATCAACATGTGTAAACATTCTAGTGCCAATAAAAGAAAGAATAGCTAATGCTGTAACAGATAAAAACATCGACTTGGCAAAATGAGATGCAAACGCATTGTTTAATGTGTTTCCTGTTTTTTGATTGACTGCAGCTTTCGCCTGCATATTAACTCCTCCTCATTCACAAACAATTACCTTAACTTTATTGTAAAAGCGGGAGGAATTTTTCAATATCGGGGAACTTCCCCATTAGAGGGGGGGAAATTCCCCTATCTTTATGAAAGGATATTAAATGAACATGCTGCTGCATAGAATGCGCCAATAAAAAAAGACCTTTTCAAAGGTCTTGCGAAAATATTGAAACTTTTTCCATATTCATGCGTATTTTCTAATTAGGAGGCGGAATTATGAAAAAAAATATTTTTATACTGTTCATTACACTTGCTGCAGAAACTCTGATTACCCTGCTTGCTTCACGAGCCTTTTCAATCCGATTCATCGAAATCATGTTTTTTTCAGGTGTGTTGTTTACAGCTTTAACTGTATGGTTTTCAAGCAGCGGCGGTATGGTGACGAAGTTTATGGACAGCACCGCAAGTGCTATGACTGGATTCTTATCTAAAAGAGAGGAGTTCAGCTTCAGACCTAATTATGCTGTTCTCGGTTCGGTTATCTTTTTACTTATTGGTCTTGTTTTCTTTATCTTACTGTTAACAAATGTCATTCCTCCATCGTAGGCACTATGGTACAATCATGAAAAGGAGTTGGTAATATGGCTAAATCAGCTGCGAAGAAGTTAAGGGAAAAAGCAGTACGTGAGGGAAAAAGAAACCCTGAATGCAATCGAAGCCCATTTGCGTATGCGGACATGCGCACAAGAAAAACAAAAACCAAAAAAGAACAATCATACAGGAGCAAATATAAGAACCGTTATTCTGATGAAAACAGAACAGACGGTTCTTTTTTTATGTATTATCTTTTCAAAAGCAGCCAGTCCGTTTAAAGACCAGCTGCATTTTTCCGACTATAATATTCCCATCCCTTCTATATGTCTCCGGGCTTCGTCATCACCCAGATCATAAATCATTTTATATATGCCTTCCATGGATGCATCATATTCATCATTTTTTGATTCTTTGTGGTACTCCAGGAAAGGGACATGTGCACGTGCAAATGTTTTAAGATCTGCATCATAATTCTCATTAATGTATTCATTTAAATGAGCTAATTCTTCGTCTGTTGCATAAATTTTAAATTGCCATTCGGCTGCTTCAACTGGTTCTGTGTAGATCTGCGCATTTTCAATATCTATATAATATGTTTTTTTTGTTTGGTCCATTGTTTTTCATCTCCTCTATCTTTTATACGGTATTTACCACAAACTGAGGAAGTTTAACCATTTTGAAATTTTAAGATGCTTGTTGGGCATGATATAGCTGTGCATTACAAGGAAGGTGGCACAATGAATCTTTTCAGGAGGTATATAATGGGTATTTTAAGCGGAAATCCAAAGGACGAGCCTTTGCATTATGGCGAGGTTTATAGCACATGGTCTTATTTGCTGGCAGGAAAGGGAATGGCCTCTGCCTACCAAACGATGCTTAGCCACTCTGGAGATGGGGACTTGAAAAAAATGCTTGAAGAAGCCATCCGCCTCTGCAAGCAGGAAGAGGAACAAATTGAGGATCTGCTAAAGGAAAACGGGATCGGTCTTCCTCCATCACCGCCTGACAGACCTGAAGCCTGTGTAAACGATATTCCTGCTGGCGCCAGATTTATGGATCCTGAAGTTGCTGCAAAATTAGCAGGAGATCTGGCAGCAGGATTGGTTGGCTGCAGTACAATCATGGGTCAATGCATCCGTGAAGATATCGCAGGCATGTTTGGCCAGTTTCATACTCAGAAAGCTGCTTTAGGTGTTAAGGTTCTTCGAATGAATAAAGAAAAAGGCTGGCTTATTCCTCCGCCGCTTCATCTTCACAAATCAGATAATTGCTAAGGATTTGCTGCAGAGATATGACCATATGTAAAAAGAGAGCAGAGTCCATTGTCTGCTCTCTTGCCTAAAAGTTATTTCTTAAAACTTGGCTTTGTTCACTCCAAACATCAAATATGTTGCCGTCCGGGTCAGAAAACACAAAATTTCTGCCAGGATGCCCGCGATTTTCGATAGGTCCTGTATTTACTTCCTTCTCAAGAAGTTCCCGATGCAAGTTTTCGAGCTCTGTTATTCCATCGACTTCAAAAGTTAAACAAAATCGCAATCTTCCGTCAGAATCCTTAAAATTAAAACTTTCCTCTTCAGGTGCTTCCAGAAGGAAAAAGCTTTGGCTTGCCATATTGATTATGACCATTTTCCCCTTTTCATCCCTAAAGCTTTCTGCTGCTCCAAGCTTCTCTGTGTACCAGTTTAAGGAATCCATTACATTTCTGACAGGTATGTAGACTGTTCCCACTCTTAAGAGCTTTTGACTCAAAAATGAGCCTCCTCCTAACAAACTCTCTATATTTGCAAATTATATCCAAACGTATTAATTCCTCTTTAAAAATAAAAAAACCTTAGTCCGAAATGAGAACTAAGGCTGCTCATTTATCTTACTCAGAGTATTTGCTTTCACTGGAATCAGGGGAAACCATACCGCCGGCACCGCTGGAATTGATATCTGGTTCTGCTCCTTCAGGCTGAGATGGAAGCACTTTGTTTTTCTTTTGATTGGGAAGACCAGAATGATCCTTTAGGTATTGATCATTTTCCATAATCGCTGCCACCTTAAATCCTGTTCCCTCGAGCTGGTTCTTCAATTGATCAAATACTTTTGTCTGATTATTATTCATTTCCTGATCATCATACTGAATCTCTACATTTATTGTTTTCATGTCAGGACCTCCTTTTTAAGCTATTTTCCCGAATGCCCTTTCATTAAACTATATAGAACCTTTAAAAAAGCAGAAGTTTATTTCAGAAATAAAAGGTTATTTAAGAAAATAACCAGGACATGGTTCAGCCAGAAAAATACATGGATTTTTCTTCCATATACATCATTTTCTATTCATTCCTGAATATAATTAAATTGTATTCCGATCAGTCGAAAGGAGCAGAGGCATGTGGTTTTGGATTCTGGTAATCTTCATCCCTATTATTATCCTCGCTATTTTGGAAGAAACGATTCAATTTATGGTGAATCGTAAGGTATTCGGAAAAAGTGACAAACCGTTTTTAATTAAACAAAAACTCCATCATTTGAAAAACAAATTCAGGTATAAAAAAAGCCATTCCCAATAAGGAAAGGCTTTTTTAACCAGCCATTATAGGCCGCTAAAACTCATACTTTAATCAGATTCTTCTGTTTCTGCCGACTGTTCCTGTCCTGGTCCAGTCATCGGCTTCTTTTTCAGTTCAAAATAAGCATCTAATACTTTTCTGCCAATTTCATAATTTGCTGTATGTCCGCTTCTTCCCTGGTATGCCCATGGAACAATGACAGACATGGCAATTTCAGGATTATTATGCGGTGCATAGGCAACAAGGCTCAAGTTCATAACATCTATTAACTTATCTCCCTTTTTTTTGAGAGGGCCGTCATAAAATGCTTCCGCTGTACCTGTTTTTCCTGCTGGAGAATATGGTGCATCTGCGAACATTCTATATGCAGTCCCTTCAGGATGCTGCATCACCTGTCTTAATCCTTCTTTGACAGTATTTAGTTCTCTATCACTTACATCTATCGTATTTAAGACAGTTGGCTGAATATCCTTCCAGATCCGGCCAAGCTCCTCCTGCTCTGTGGCGGGCTCCCGGATTTCTTTTACAAGGCGCGGCTGGATACGATAGCCGCCATTTGCAATAGTTGATATATATTGCGCCATTTGCATCGGAGTGTAGGTATCATACTGTCCGATTGCAAGGTCTAATAGAAATCCCGGCAAGCGAAGCGGTCCTTCATAGCCTATTGCCTCATTCGGCAAATCGATGCCAGTTCTGACTCCGAGGCCAAATTGGCCGAAAGACTCTCTCATGTCTTCAAATGCATTAGGGTTTTTAAATCCCAGAGGCTGATCATATGCATACCGCGCATCCGCAATTTCAATTGCTGTTTTGAACATATATACGTTTGAGGATATTCGCAAAGCCCTTGTTTCGTTCATGATTGCCTGAAAGTTAAACCACGATTTTTTCACCTGTGGTGTACCTGCAATTTTCATTGGTGCATCTAAAAATGTCGTCCCGGGTGAAATTGCACCGGTTTTATAGCCTGTTAAAACAGTTGCCCCTTTTACAGAGGATCCCACATTATAAGAAGAGGCAATCGTACCCAGCGCATAATCCTGCAGAACCGTTTTGCCATCATCATCCTTGTCTATCATTTTCCCTGCCATCGTCAGAACTTCACCAGTATGCGGATTCATTAGAACGACAAACGCACGATCCATTAAATATGTTCCCCTGGTCCTTTTAGCAGCCCAAATTTCCTCTTCCAATATTTTTTCCACTGCCTTCTGCAGATCCATATCAATCGTCAGAACAAGATCTTTGCCTCTTTGGCCTTGAGAAACCAGTTCACTTCCGAGAATTTCTCCTTTTTTTGTAATAAGCTTTTCCTTTGATTTTTGGCCATGCAGAACATCCTCATATTGCATTTCGAGATAGCTCTTTCCTACACGTTCATTTCTGCTGTAGTCCCTGGCCAGAAAATAATCCAGCCTTTCCTGCGGCAGCCCTTCGTTTGTATCTGTAACCTTCCCCAGGACTGTCTGGAGCGTACTGTCAAAAGCATAAGTTCGATCCCAGTCAGTAGTTGTATTGACACCTGGAAGATATTGAAGATTCTCGCTTACCGCAGCATATTCTTTACTTGATACCCCCTCATTTTTGACTATTTGCGGCGTCATTGCATAGCCGCTCGTAAATTCCCGGAAGATTGCCCGCACTTCCAGGTCCTGCTTGCTCAGCTGTTTCAGATCTTCGTCTGTAATTCTTTCAAGCTGCATCTCATAAATTTGCTTATCATCCAGTTTGTTCTCTTTAAACAGCTTCCATTCCTTATCAGTTATTTTATCCCGGACTGCATCAGGATTTTTTAGAATCCAATGATCCTTCTTATCGCGCTCCG
Source organism: Cytobacillus oceanisediminis (assembly GCF_004366035.1). Classification (GTDB taxonomy): domain Bacteria; phylum Bacillota; class Bacilli; order Bacillales; family Cytobacillaceae; genus Cytobacillus; species Cytobacillus oceanisediminis_C. The sequence goes on along the minus strand of NZ_SOEE01000003.1, from coordinate 39,323 downwards.
TCACTTTATCCGTCTCTTTATCAATCAGAATGGCCAGCCGCTCTGCCACCTGAAGCATTTCTTTCTGTTTGGCATTCCGGTTGGTATACGTAATCGCACTCTTTGGAATATTATCCACAATAACCTGATGGTTCCTGTCAAGCATCCTTCCCCTTGGAACCGGATTAGCTACGATGACATCTTCCGTCCTGTCCACTTCTTTTTTGTATGTCTCACCATTTACAATCTGGACGACGCCAAGTCTTAAAATTAGTACTGAAAACAAAACAAAAACAGCAAAGAACAATAAATTGACCCTAAAAGGCACATGGCTTTTCTTTTTCTTCTTTTTCCCCATGTATGAATCTCCCCCCTTATGAACACTCTGTCTGTATAATAGAGATTCTTCCAAATCTTCCCCTGTTAAATAATTCCACGGTTTTTGTAAAATCCCTGCCAGTCCAAAACATATTTTGAAATATAAAGGAATTTAAGGAGGTTAAGTGGAAATGTTAATCTGATTAATTTTTTAGGAGGTCTTTAATATGGAAAGAGCGCAAAAATACCTGAACTATTTTTTATCGCACAGAAAGGTGACCAATGAGCTAATCAAGAAGATTGATGAAAATAACTATGACTACAAACCAACTGAAACAAGCATGGCGGCCGGCAAGCTGGTAACTCATATGCTTACTTCTTTTTATATGTTTGCCAAAACAGTAAAAGAAGGCAGCACTGCAGTGTTTGGCGAGAAATTCGATGAAATTGCGCCAGACCTTTCTGAAGCCGCTGAAAGCTACACAGAAAAAACCATTGAGATCATTTCATCATTAACAAATGATGAGTTAGAAAGAACCATTGATATGACACGGATATTTGGAATGGAGCTTACCGGCAGCCAGCTGCTGCAGCTTGCAATGGATCATGAAATTCATCATAAAGGGAACTTGTTTGTCTATGTACGTGAAATGGGCCATACGGAGCTTCCGATGTTTGTGAGCAGATGATAGGAAAAGCGGAACCGCCTTCGGAACAAGCTAAAGCGCTTGTTCCTGCGAAGAACATCCAGGGAAGCTTTCCCCATGGTGCTCACCCCTGACAAGCACAAGACGAACCTCCCGGAAATTCGTTCTTTGCCTTTTGGGAGATTTGCCCGAAATGTGGAAGCGACTGCCACATGGACGACAAGCGTATGGACGAGCCCTGCAAGAGTGTCCTTTCATTCTGAAAGGGATTGGCTTCTGTCATGAGTCCCTAGGAGCCGCAGCAAAACAAGCTTGTGACCTTGAGAGGGCAGGAGCAGGACCTGGAGCTGGAGAGTAATCAAAGTTAAAAGTAATGATTTCTTATCATTTTGAAAAAACGGACGCGTCGCCGTGTCCGTTTTATAAACTACCTGAGGGGAGAAATTAATTCTGCCAGCTCATTTTTTGGTGAATTCACTTTATTTGATACCGGGTACTTATCCATTTTTTCAGCCGGATAAGGATCAAGCAATGATTTCAGATATTCAGTGTCATTAAAACGAGGATTAAGCCAGTCCTCAAAATCGCTTTCCTTTAATATCACCGGCATTCGGTCATGTACATCCTCGGTTACTTCATTTGGCCCCGTTGTAATGATTGTACAACTCGTTATTGGATTTTCTCCTTTATGCCACGTATCCCAAATGCCTGCAAAGGCAAATGGTTTTTCATCTTTCATAATGAAACGGTACGGCTGTTTACCTTCTTCGGTTTTCTTCCATTCATAAAAGCCATCTGCAGGGATTAAGCACCTTTTGCTTTTAAAGGGACCTTTAAAGCTTGGTTTCGAGTCGATGCCTTCCGCTCTTGCGTTTATCATTTTGTATGCTATTTTTTCATCATTAGCCCAGAAGGGGACCAGTCCCCATTTCATCTGCCTGCCGATCCGCTGTTTCCCATCTCCAATGATGGCTAAGATATTCTGGCTTGGCGCGATATTATATCTGGGTAAAACCTCTCCCTCCGCATATTCAAATTCAAACAGCAGCTGAAGTTTAGCAATGGTTTCTGTTAGTGTAAACCGGCCGCACAATATAATCACCTCTTTTAAGTCAATTCAGCAATATAATGTTCATCTATTCCCGGATATAGCGCATATTAAAACTGTCAGCTATTTTACAGGGAGGAATGCAATATGACAAAACAAGGCAGACAAAATGCAAATCAAACGAGAGCCCAAATTGAAAAACAGGATAAACGAAACGATGTTGAACTGGGAAGCGAGTTTCAGGCAGGAAATGATAAATCTCAAAGCCAGAAAAAAAGCGGAAAGCAAATTAATAAGAAGTCATAATGACAAATCCCCCATTTTTCGGGGGATTTTCATGTCCTGATTGTATACAGTTGTCCTTCCACTGCAAAAGAAATACGGCCTGTTTCCTCTGAAACTACAATGGCAACAGCATCTGATTTTTCAGTAAGTCCAATTGCCGCTCTATGCCTTGTCCCAAGTTTTTTCCCTTCAATGGTTTTATTGGCAAGAGGCAGGATGTTGCCTGCAGAAATAATGGTATCTTCTTTTATTAAAATACTGCCGTCATGCAAAGGGTTTCCAGGATAAAAAATGGTTTCAAGCAGTGTGCTGCTTACTTTTGCTCCAATTGGCGTCCCATTATGAAGGTAATCGCCTATAGGCAGTCTTCTCTCAACAACAATAAGCCCTCCATGCCTTTTTTCTGATAAATGCTGGGCGGCCAATGATAAGCTTGAATATTCCTTAGTATACGGCGATAAATATGACTGAAGATAATAAGTCGAAGCAATTGTATGAGCCTCTGTTACCGCCTTCTGCAAGTTTTCGAAATCGGATAAAATACAGCAACTGAAGTCCTCTAGCGTTTTGGAAATAGAATGAATCTGATTGTCGATATTGTCAATATACCGGTTTAAATCTTTTCGGTATTGATCTTCGCTATAAATCAACCGGACTTCCTCCAATCTTAATTCATATTAGTACCTTTTCCAGTTAAAAATTATTTATCCATTTTACGGAATAGGTTTAGAACCTCTTTAAAGGGACTAAATATAAGTATTAAGCAACGAGGTGATAGACATGTTCGATATTTTAGCAAAACAATTTGAGAAACCAGCAGGATTACTAGGGAAGCTTGCCGGGAAAATCATGTACCTTGAAAACCGCAAGATTAACAAATGGACAATACAACAATTAAAGATTAATCGCAGGGACTCAATTTTAGAAGTAGGCTTTGGCCCTGGCTACAGCATCAGGCATATAATGGATCACTGCCGCCATGCAGAAACGGATGGAGTTGATGTATCCGAAGATATGAAGGCTTCAGCAGCCAAACTGAATGATGACTATATTCGTCAGGGAAAGGTCAGATTGTTCGTAAAAGATATACACGATTACTTCCCTGATAAAACGTATAATAAGATATTTTCAGTCAACAATTATCCATTATGGACAAAACCAAGAGAGTCACTTCAGCATCTCTATGGGATGCTTGAGGAAGACGGAATAATTGCCGTCACCGTTCAGCCAAGAGAAGATGGAGCAGATGACAACATTGCCAAAAATCTCGGAAAGGTGATCAAAACTGATATGGAAGCCGCTGGATTCCATTCTATTTCCATTTCATATAAAGAAGCACGCCCCGTCCTAACCGTATGTGTAACTGGAATCAAATAATGGAGAAAAGCGGGAGTTGCTCCCGCTCTTTTTCATTTATCACCAGCCTCGGCTGGCTCCACCTCCGCCGGATGAACCGCCGCCCCCTCCCCGGGGACCGCCGCCGCCACTTCCACCTCTTGAGAGAATGGAAAGGATGGCGTATGAAAAGGCTCCTCCAAAAAATTTAATGTCTAAAAACAATAATCCAACAACAATTAAAATTATCAGCCAGGACGGTATGCTACTGCCTCTATCCTGTGTCCCTGCATCAGCATAATTGCCGCCTAAATTCACTTCTTCCCCGGCAGCTTCCTGAACAAGCACCTTATAGGTTTCAATTACAGCTCTGTTGGGCTGGCCATCCTGAAGATATGGAAGGGTAACTTCATCCAGAATCCTGCCTGCTTTTCCATCGGGAATCTGTCCTTCAAGCCCATAACCAACCTCAATCCGCACCTTCCGATCCTGCATGGCCACAACCAAGAGGACACCGTTATTCTCTGCGGCACTGCCTATGCCATAAGACCGGAAAGCTTCATTTGCATATTCTTCAATCGGTCTGTCCCCAGTAGTTCCAACAGTTAAAACCGCAACCTGTGCAGATGTCTTATCTTCCAATTGCCTTCCCAGGTTATTCAATTCAGATTTTTCCTGGTCATTCAGGACCTCCGCAAAATCCTGGACATAAATATCTCCAGCAGGCTGCGGTATGGGTTCATCTGCATGGACCTGGAATGCACCCATTATTAAATTTACTAACAGAAGGGTCAGAGAGACCCTGCGGATGATCATTCTCCATTGCCTCCAAAGTCAACTTCAGGTGCTTCATTCGCCAGCGGATCCGCCCTAAAATACTCTTTTTCATCAAAGCCAGTTATCCCTGCAACAATTGCACCCGGAAACCTTTTTACTTTTTTGTTATATACAGCAACCTGGTCGTTATAATCCTTTCGGGAAACTGAAATCCGATTTTCTGTACCAGCAAGCTCGTCCATTAATTGGGTAAACTGCTTATCTGCTTTTAGATTTGGATAGTTCTCCACCACTACAAGCAGACGGCTCAAAGCACTTGACAGCTCAGCGTTTGCGGCAGCTTCCTCTTCAGGAGACCGGGCTCCCGCCAATCTCGCACGAGCATCTGATATTGCCTGAATTGTCTCCTTCTCGTGAGCAGCATATCCCTTTACTGTATTTACCAGATTAGGAATCAAATCCAGCCTTCTCTGCAGCTGGTTCTCAATTTGAGAATAAGCCTGGTCCACATTTTCCTCAGCACTTACAAACCCGTTATAACTGGACATCAGCATTATGCCTGCTATGACTACTGCAGCAATAACAGCAATTAAAACACCCATACCTTTTTTCATTTGCGCCACTCCTGTTTCTAAGTTGTTTTGTCACTTGCATGGTATTTTTCCTTTTTGGCGCGAAAGTTAAACCTGGAGATTTGTTTGCTGATGTTGTTAAGCTCGCGCGGATTTGGATGATTTACGAGCGGGCGGGCTACTTCTGCGCGGGGGGGTCGCGTTTTTTTGCGCGAGCTTCCTTTTGTTTTGCGCGGGATTATTAACTTTGTGCGCGGATTTGGGTGAGTTACGTGCGGGCGGGCTGCTTCTGCGCGGAGGGGACGTTTTGTTGCGCGGGCTTCCTTTTGTTTTGCGCGGGATTATTAACTTTGTGCGCGGATTTGGGTGAGTTACGTGCGGGCGGGCTACTTCTGCGCAAGGTGCACGTTTTTTTGCGCGGGATTATTAACTTTGTGCGCGGATTTGGGTGAGTTACGTGCGGGCGGGCTACTTCTGCGCGAGGTGCACGTTTTTTTGCGCGGGCATCCTTTTGTTTTGCGCGGGATTATTACTTTTGTGCGCGGATTTGGGTGAGTTACGTGCGGGCGGGCTACTTCTGCGCGAGGTGCACGTTTTTTTGCGCGAGCTTCCTTTTGTTTTGCGCGGGATTATTAACTTTGTGCGCGGATTTGGATGAGTTACGTGCGGGCGGGCTACTTCTGCGCGAGGTGCACGTTTTTTTGCGCGGGCTTCCTTCTTTTTTGCGCGGGATTATTACTTTTGTGCGCGGATTTGGATGAGTTACGCGCGGGCGGGCTACTTCTACGCGGGCATCCTTTTGTTTTGCGTGGGATTTTACCTTTGCGCGCGGATTCCGATATTCACACGGGGGTGGCTCCCTGCGCAAGGTGTACGTTTTATACGTGGCAGGCTTCAGGTTCGGGCGGATATATTACTTTTATGCGCGAATTCTTGTATGTTTCGCCATATGACTTTTTACAATATCAAAAGTAATCGCGTCAATATCTTTCATTATGTCTGATGGAAATTGCGTCTCCAGGACAGGTTATTGCGCAGATCTTTTAATTTTTTTGCGCTATTACAACGTTAATGCGTCTTACTTCCCCACATTCGCGTCATCCAGCAGGTTATTCGCGCCGTCGTATCTCTTTTTTCTCACCGCTCCTGTCTCTTTATCGCGCTGTCGCTTTTCACAAATGCGCCAAACAAATTTCCTTTCCCCAATAACATAAGAAAAACCGGAACCCATTCGGGCTCCAGTCCAAGTATGATTATTTAATAAAATTGTTCGCAATCAGTTCACTGAATTCAGGTTTATCTTTCAGGAATTTTAAAGTGTAGGATGAATCTGCAAATTCCTGGATTGCGTCTGCATCAACATCGTAAGTGAACCCAATTCTTTCCCAGGCGCGGTTTACGACTTCTTTTTCCAGTTCCTGGCCAGTCACTTCTTTAATGTCTTTGATAGTAATTGCTTTTGCTTCTTCAGGATTTTCTTCGATAAATTTAACTGCATCTTTATGTGCATCAACGATTTTCTGTACTTTTTCCGGGCTGTTCTTTACTGCATCGCCAGTAGCAACCAATACTGATGCCGGAAGTGTTTCACCGAAAGATACTTCATCCCAGCCAATTACGACTTCAGCGTTTGTTTCCTGTTCAATGACAGCTGCCCATGGTTCGGGAGCAACTGCGATATCGACTTTACCTGTTTTCAGCATACTTGCATATTGTGCAGGGTTGCCTGTTAAATGCTTCATGGTACCGCCAATGCGAGCTGAAGTGATCCCGGCTTCTTCAAGATATGTTTCATACTGGACATCATGTGTGCAGCCAACGCCAGGTGTAATAAACGTTTTACCCTGGAAGTCTTCTAGTGAGTTAATTTCTACTCCTTCTCTGGCAAGGATAACTGTTCCGCCTGTTGAGGCACCTGCGATAATCTTAACATCAGCCCCGGTTGAGAAGTTGTTCATTGCTGGTCCGGGTCCTACTAGGCCTGCATCAATGTCGCCCGTTTTCAGGGCAGTCATGAATGAACCGCCTTCTGCAAATGTCTTGTATTCTACTTTAGTACCATCGCCAAGCTGTTTTTCAAAATAGCCTTGATCTTTCGCAACCATTGCTGGCACATGATTGATATTCGGGAAATAACCGATGACAATCTTGTCTTCGCCTCCGCTGCTCTTCTCAGATGCACCGCATCCGGCAAGCAGCCCGGTGAAAGTAAATAAGACAGCAACCCATAAAATAGCCTTTTTCATTTATACCCCTCCAAAATTAAGACTCAAGTCCCCATTTTTTTATGACTGATTTTTCAATGCGCTGGAATATGAATTGGTCAACAATCATTCCAATAGCTCCAATAATAATCATGACACCGATTACGATGTCCATTCTTCCAAAGTCTGAAGCGTATCGAAGTGTGTAGCCCAATCCTGGTCCTGTGCTTAAAAGCTCACCGGCCATCAATGCACGCCAGGCAAATGCCCAGGCAAGTCGTGAACCAGTGACAACGTATGGAATGGATGCTGGAAAGATGACTCTTGTGAATAAATCAATTCCATTCGCACCCATTGTCTGAGCTGCCTTGATATATAATGGTGAAACATTTTTTATGCCTGTTCGCATGTTCAGTGCCATTACAAATGTACCGCCAAGTATGGTTACAAAAATAACAGCCTTTTCATTTAAGCCAAACCACATAATTGCGATCGGCAGCCAGACGATGCTGGGAACACTTTGCAAGGCAAGGATGACTGCACCCAGTGTTTCATCAGCTGTTTTGGATTTTCCGAGGAGAATACCAATCAATGTGCCAATGACAAGGCTGATAGCAAGACCGACTGCGAGCCTTTTAAAACTGGCGATTAAATCATAAATGAGAGTTTTATCCTGAAACCCTTCAACAAGGGCACTGAATACACTGGAAAGGGAAGGGAAAATCAAAGGATGCCAAAACTCAAGCCGTGACCCAATTTCCCAAAATGCAATAATGGCTGCAAAAAATATAATTCTTTTAATAGCTGTTTGCATATTGGAGTTCCTCACTTACAACTTTATCAATTTCCTTCTTCAGATATTTCATAATGTGGTCTTCAATCTCAAGCATTTCATTTTTGTGTTCCTCACGGGGTCTGGGGATATCAACCGTTATATCCTGTAAAATGATTCCGGGCTTTGTTCCCATAACAATGATTCGATCTGACAGTTTAATAGATTCTGAGATGCTATGAGTAACAAAAAGAATGGTTTTCTTCGTCTCAGTCCAGATGTTTTCCAGCTGTCCGTGCAGGCGCGAACGGGTCTGTTCATCAAGTGCTCCGAATGGTTCATCCATTAAGAGTGTTTCCGGGTTCATCGCAAGTGCTCTCGCAATCGCTACTCTCTGCTGCATTCCTCCAGAAAGTTCATGAGGATAATGGGATATATATTTTCCCAGCTGAACCATTTGCAGATATTTAAGTGCTGTTTCCTCAGCATCCTTCTTCTTCATTTCTTTTTTCAGCGGAAACGTGACATTTTCCATGACTGTCAGCCAAGGGAATAAGGCTGCCTGCTGGAAAACCATTCCCCTGTCTTTTCCGGGCTTTGTTATGGTTTTTCCGTCGATTTGAATGTGGCCTGAAGTTGTTTTAGTAAGCCCTGCGACGATTGAAAGAAGTGTTGACTTTCCGCATCCTGAAGGGCCTAAAATTGAAACAAACTGGCCTTTCTCAATGGATAAATTAATATCTTTCAAGACGTCAACAGGACGATTTTCTTTATCGCTATATTGTTTATTCACATCGTTTATCTCAATGAACATTCAAAGATCACCTATTCCTATAAATCTCATTAATTTACTCGGATTACTTGTAATTATAAAGTATTCACTTTGCATGTCAACCTTTACAATAAATATTTTTAAAAATGGGCTTAATCAAATAAAAAGCTTCCTCCATCAAGGAGAAAGCTTTTGTTTCACATTTTAATTTCTTCTATTTTAGATGAAGCGATCAACTCTTCAATTTTTGCTAACTCACCGCTTTGAAAAAGCTCTATGATCTTGCTTCCAACGATTACCCCGTCACAATGCTGATTCATTTCTTTTACATGCTGTGGTTCAGAAATTCCGAAGCCGGCCAATACTGGTATTGAACTAACATCCTTAACCTTCTCCAAATGCTTTCCAAGCTCTTCTTTAAATTCTTTTCTTGCCCCTGTGATGCCATTAACCGTAACAGCGTATAAAAAGCCTTTCCCTTTGTTTGCAATCGCCTGTATCCGCTCTAATGGACTGGTTAAGGTCACAAGGCGGATAATTTCGATTCCAGCTCTCTCTGCAATTGGTGCAATTATCTCCTCTTCCTCTGCAGGAAGATCAGGCAATATTAATCCGTCTACCCCAGACTTAGAGGCATCAGAAATAAAGTTGCCAATGCCATAGGCCATGAGCGGATTCATGTATGTCATAAAGATAAGCGGGATGTGAACAATAGGACGGATTTCCGCAATTTTTGCTAAGACGCCTCTAAGTGTTGTTCCGGCTTCTAATGCTCGAATGCCAGCCTGCTGGATTACAGGTCCATCGGCAACCGGATCCGAAAACGGAATCCCAATTTCAATGGCAGTTGCTCCCGCTTTTTCGAGGAATGTGATTTTCTCGGCCAGTGTCTCTAACCCTCCATCCCCAGCCATTATATATGGCACAAATGCTTTTTCTCTGTTTTGCTTTAGGCTCTGAAAAACTTTTTCAACCCGGTTCATTGTCCTTTCCCTCCTAATCTTGCTCTTACAGTTTCTACATCTTTATCTCCTCTGCCAGATAAACAGATAACAAGGCCTTCGTCTTTTTTCATTTGCGGTGCAAGCTTTAATGCATAGGCAACGGCATGGGAACTTTCCAGCGCAGGGATAATGCCTTCCAGTTTGCATAATAGCTTTAATGCATCAAGCGCCTCATCGTCTGTAATGGATTCATACTCGGCTCTTCCGCTGTCCTTCAAATAGCTGTGTTCCGGCCCAACTCCTGGATAATCAAGGCCAGCTGAGATGGAATGAGCCTCCTGAATTTGTCCGTGTTCGTCCTGAAGCAAATACATTAATGCTCCATGAAGAACTCCAGGAGTTCCTTTTGTTAAAGAAGCAGCGTGCTTATTTGTATCTGTACCCAAACCAGCTGCTTCCACCCCAACCATGCGGACGGTTTCATCTTTAATGAAGGGATAAAACATGCCCATTGAATTGCTGCCGCCTCCAATGCAAGCCACAACTGCATTAGGGAGTTTACCTTCTTTTTCAAGGTATTGCTTCTTCGTCTCATTTCCAATAACACTCTGAAAATCCCGTACAATCATAGGAAAAGGATGCGGTCCCATCACAGAACCAAGGATGTAATGAGTATCCTCGACATTTGTCACCCAGTAGCGGAGTGCTTCGTTGACTGCATCTTTTAATGTGGCACTTCCCGATTGTACCCCTACAACTTTCGCTCCAAGCAGTTCCATTCTGAATACGTTCAGCTGCTGTCTCCTGATGTCCTCTTCACCCATAAAAATAATGCATTCAAGATTTAAAAGCGCACATGCAGTTGCTGTTGCGACTCCATGCTGTCCTGCACCCGTCTCAGCTACTATTTTTCTTTTTCCCATTCGAAGCGCCAATAGAGCCTGGCCCAGTGAGTTGTTTATTTTATGAGCACCTGTATGATTCAAATCTTCTCTTTTAAGATAGACCTTCGCACCGCCGGCGTATTTTGTGAGGTTCTCAGCAAAATAAAGAGGAGTTTCCCGTCCGACATAGTCTGTCAGTAAAGCCTGCAGTTCTTTCTGAAAACTTTCATCAGCTTGAGCCTTCTTATACTCCTCTTCCAATTCAAGAATGGCCTGCATAAGTGTTTCCGGCACATACCTTCCTCCAAAATCCCCAAAATGACCTCGTTCATCAGGCAATGTATAAGCTGCGTTCATTTTACTTCCTCCCTCTCCACACGTTTAGCGTTATCTATGAATCTTTTTATTTTCTCCGGATCTTTCTTACCTTCAGTCTCAACCCCGCTGCTTACATCAACCATATAAGGATTGGCTGCTTTAATTCCTTCTCCCACATTTTCAGGATGGAGCCCTCCAGCGAGGATCATTTTTTTGTCCTGCATTGGGTTTTTGTTTAGAATCGACCAATCAAATGATATCCCGTTGCCCCCCCGATATTTTCCTTTCGGACTATCAAGAAGAATATATTCGCATGAATATTCATCCAGTTGGGATAGATCATCTGGTGAACCAACGCTCAGAGCTTTTATAACCGGAAAAGAGAATGAGCTGCAAAATTCCGGCGTTTCATCTCCATGAAGCTGAATGACATTGATCCCTGAAACACTTGCTATTTCTTCAATGGTCGCTTTCGTTTCATTTACAAACACTCCTACTTTTAAAACTTCTCTGGGAAGCTCTCTAATTATCTCCCCAGCTGCCTCAGGATTAATTTTTCTTTTGCTTTCAGCAAAAACAAATCCGAGGGCATCCGCACCGTTTTCAATAGCAGAAAGTGCCGTGCTGATATCCCTAATTCCGCAAATCTTCACCTTCATTGTTTGACAGCCCCCTGCAATGGAATTTTCATGGCCTTCAAAAGCCCTTCCAGATTATCTGCTTTCATGAATGCTTCTCCGACAAGAATGGCGTTTGCTCCTGCTGCTATTACACGCCGTACATCGTCTTCCGATTTAATCCCGCTTTCACTGATCAGGAATTTTCCCGCCTTCTTAATTAGCGGGGCAAGTTTTTCTGTTATACCAAGGTCTACTTCGAAAGTTTTTAAATTCCGGTTATTGACTCCGATCAGCTGTGCACCGGTTCTAAGAGCTATTTCCAGTTCTTCTTCATTATGAACCTCCATTAATACTTCAAGGCCTTCACTTTCAGCAAAATTGAAAAGCTCTTGAAGCCGTTCAGCTTCCATGGCAGCAGCAATGAGTAAAATTAGGTTTGCCCCTGATGCTTTTGCTTTTAAAATTTGCACCTCGTCTATAATGAAGTCTTTGCAAAGGATGGGCAGGTCGACTGTCTCTCTGACTGCTGACAGATCAGCAAAACTGCCTTTAAAAAACCTATTGTCTGTTAAAACGGAAATGGCATCGGCACCATACTTTTTATAAAATAATGCCTGATCTTTCGGATTTTGTCCGGTATTTATATCACCTTTTGAAGGTGAGGCTCTTTTGAATTCTGCAATCACAGCCAGTTCACTTCCTGATGCAAGCTTGTTAATAAAGGAGCGTTCATTAATGGTTTCTCCTGGTTGAAAATATTCTTTTGCCTGCTGCAGTCCGATGACTTCTTTTCTTTTTTCAGACAGTATTTGATCTAGAATCGTTCCCACCTTATATCACCTCTTTATGGACGCTTTTACTTGCTTCAATTAACCTATTCAGTTTTTCTAATGCAGCACCTGAATCAATGCTTTCTTTGGCTAAATTTATCCCGCCATGAATTGTTTCGGCCTTGCCTCCTGTAAAGATGCCAATCCCGGCGTTAAGAAGGACCGTGTCTCTTCTTGCTCCCTTCTCCCCCTTTAGGACACTTAGGAGTATTTCAGCATTTTCCCTGGAATCTCCACCTCTGATCGCATCATTGCTGCTGACGGGTAGGCCAACTTCCTCTGGGTGAAGAACCTTTTTCGTTACCCTGCCGTTATTAAGAATGGCCAGGTGATTTTCCCCCTGTAGAGATGCTTCATCCATATGCCCTGAACCATTTAAAACAACTGCCCGTTTTCTTCCCAAAGCGTTTAACACCTCTGCAAACATTTCAATATAATCTCTCCGATAGATCCCAAGAAGCTGATGATCAAGTTCAACCGGATTGGTTAATGGCCCTATTAAATTGAAAGTTGTAGGTATTCTCAGGTCCCTGCGCACTTTCATAATTCTTTTAATATTCGGATGGACATGAGGTGCAAATAGAAAGGCTATCCCGATTTCCTCCAGAATTTCCTCCGTGCGCTCAGGCGGGTGATTTAAATTTATTCCCAAATGTTCCAGTACATCAGCACTGCCTGTTTTGCTGGATACACTTCTATTGCCATGCTTGGCAACAGGAATTCCTGCTCCTGCAATCACAAAGGCCGAAGTGGAACTGATATTAAAGCTGCTTGAACCATCTCCTCCTGTACCGCAATTATCCAAAACATTAGGAATTTTCTTGCTAAACGAAAGGGATTTATCCCTCATTGCTTTTACGATGCCTGCAATTTCTTCAACTGTTTCCCCCTTTGTTTTAAGGCTCACCATAAATGCCGCAATCTCACTGTCCGTTACATCATTGGCAAATAAATTGTCCATCGCTTCCTTCATTTCTGCCTCTGTTAATGACTCCCGCTCAGATAACCTCTGCAGTATAGTCTTCATCGTTTTTTTCCCTCCCGATAGTTTGTAAAAAGTTTTCCAAAATCTTTTTTCCAAGCCCTGTTCCTACAGACTCCGGATGGAATTGCAAACCGTATAAAGGATAGTCTTCATGCTTGATTGCCATTATTTCATTATCATCCATCGATCTGGCCAACACCTTAAATCTGCCAGGCAGCGTTCCCGACTGTATTATTAAGGAATGATAACGCATGATGCTGATTGGCTGCGGCATGTATTGAAACAGCTGTGATCCGTTATGCTTCAGATTAGACACCTTACCATGCATAATTTTCTTGGCTTTTTCAATCTTTGCCCCAAAGGCATAGCCGATTGCCTGATGGCCAAGGCAAATGCCCAGGATAGGGAGCTTCCTGTAAAATTTCTGAATAACTTCAACAATCACTCCCGCATGTTCAGGCCGTCCCGGACCAGGAGAAAGAACAATGGCTTCAGGATTTAATTCTTTTATTTCCTCGATTGTTATTTGATCATTTCTTACAACTTTAATTTCCTGTCCCAGTTCACCTAAATACTGATAAAGGTTGAATGTGAATGAATCATAATTATCAATCAGCAGTATCATTTTTTTTCCTCCAAAAATGCTTTTAATTTATGAAGTGTTTCTTCGTACTCTTTTTCCGGAATGGAATCATGCACGATGCCTGCCCCGGCTTGTATATAGGCGAATCCATCTTTTATTACCATTGTTCTGATTGCCAGGGCGAAATCCATATTGCCGTTTCCGGAAAAATATCCGACTGCCCCTGAGTAAATTCCTCTTTTCACTGCTTCAAGTTCATTGATTATTTCCATTGCTCTAATTTTGGGTGCACCTGAAACCGTTCCTGCAGGCAGACACGCTTTTAAGGCATCAATCGCTGTGTGAGGATATTTCAGGCTGCCTCCAACTTCGGATACAAGGTGCATGACATGCTTATATCTTTCAATTACCATGTTTTTTTCTATAGTTACCGATCCGAATTCGCAGACACGGCCGAGATCATTTCTGCCTAGATCAAGCAGCATCCTGTGTTCGGCAAGCTCCTTTTCATCTTCTTTCAAGTCCCTTTCAAGCTGTAAGTCTTCGTCTTCTGTCTTGCCTCTTGGCCTTGTTCCGGCAATAGGGTTAGTAATTACTTTGTTTCCAGTTGCTTTAATAAGACTTTCAGGCGATGCCCCTGCAACCGCATATTCTTCAAAATCAAGATAGTACATGTATGGGGAAGGATTTTGCACTCTTAACTTCCGGTAAAAGGCGAAAGGATCTCCAGTCAATTCCGCTTTTAATCGCTGAGAAAGCACCACCTGAAAAATGTCTCCCTCTTCAATATAGGACTTGGCTCTTTTTACTTTTTCAACGAAGTCTTCTTTAGAAATGGAAGCTTTGAAAGCCGACAGCGATGCTTCTTCCGAATGAGCTGCCACAGCCCCCTTTTGGATTTCGGCCTTTCTTTTCTGTAGCCTTTCACGAAGCTGAGATTCATCGGTTGCTGCCAATAAAGACATGGCTACCAGGTATACCTTTTGCTCCAGATGATCAAAAACGGCTACTTCCTCAAAAAACATAAGGTGGACATCTGGTACATTAAGCTCATCATGAGGAATCACCCCGATATCTTCGTATTGCCTAATGACATCATAGCCTGCATATCCAACAGCTCCTCCACAAAATGGAAACTTTTCAAAGGGGTGATGTTTTTCCTCCGGCATCAGCCTTCTTACTACATCAAGCGGCTTTTCATCAAAAACCTCAATTTTCCCCTCTGCAGAAACAGCAGTCTGAGTTCCTTCCCCTTTTAGTTCCATCACTGGGTCCGCACCAATAAAAGAATACCTTCCCGACTTTTCATGTTTTAGCGAGCTTTCAAACAGAAATTTTTTTCTTCCGCTCATTCTCTGGTAGATCAAAATAGGTGTTAATGTGTCCCCCTCAAGCTCTTCGATGATATACGGACCTTCCAAGTTCGTTTTCAATATATTTCTCCTCCAGTTCTTTCGGATTCAGAAAAGCGCAAGTAACTTGATCACCCCCGACACCGCGAGGGGGCAGGCTGCTTGTGCTAGACAGTTATCTAACTTCAGAATTTATACTTAACTATAAAAAAAAGTCCCCTATACACACAGACAGAATCTGCGGGTATAGAGGACGTGTCTTGTGAACGTGGTGCCACCTCTTTTTAGAGCAAAATGCTGCTCCCTTTTTCGGGTACGGAAAAATATCGATACCCTATCCTTTTAACGGTGGAAATCCGTGCGTCCCTACTATCTTTCAGGAAACCTCTCGCAAGTCCATTCGAATGACTTTCCGTACCGGGCTCTCACCTTTCCCCGGCTCTCTTGAACGGACTCCATCAATCTACTCCTCTTGCTCAGCGATTTAAAGTAATAAAGTTATTTGAAAATAAAAAAGGGCCTCCCGTCTAAAAAGGACGAGAAACCCGTGGTGCCACCTTCATTAGCTGAAACATCAGCTCACTTAACAGATATCAAAACGAAAAACGTTTGAATATCTGTCCCTTGTAACGATGAGACCGTTCGCCAAAGCCTACTGCTTAAAAAGGTTCGGTTTGGAGGCTCGAAAGTCCATTCACTGCTGTTTCCACACTGATTTGCACCAACCATCAGCTCTCTTTAGCTTCAACTGCAGCTACTACTCTTTGTCATTGCCGATCGATATATTGCTTATTATACTATTCCGATAAATGAAAAATGTCAAGGGTAATTTTTAATATTTTTATAATAGAGCTTTTTCCAGCTTTTCTCTCCAGACATCTGCAAGGGCATCAATCTGCAGCAGTTCTTCAATAGCTTTACGGTTTGTGCGGTCATGGAACATGATAAAATTCCCTTGCAGAACTGATACCTTTTCCTGCTTTCTTTCTTCAAGATTAAGAACGCTGCCTGCTGTTACAGTACCTTCCTTAAGCACTCTGAAAAAGTAGCCTGTAAAGCATGTTTCAACAATTCTTTTTAAGAGCCGATCTTCTTCGTTATGCTTGGATATGGTTGAACACGGGATGCGCCCCTGTGTTATTTGGATAGCGGATTCACCAAGCGAAAAGATATCACCTATAAAAACATCTTTTTCCAGCATATTTTCCGCACAAATATTTTCACCAAATGCCGGGGGACAGAATGTCTTTTTAAATTCATTTTCCCACATCCCGTAATGTTCGAACGGGTATAGGCAAACTGCCCGGTCGGGGCCGCCATGAAAATCAGTGTTTGCCACTTCATCCCCCAGGAAACCATCCTTCGTTAAAAACGCACTTTCAATTTTTTCTTTGCCGATTCCCGATATTTCCTCACGGTTTTTCCAGCTGTGCTTTTTCGGTGTTCCTATACTTAAAGTAATTATTTCTTTCACATTATCCCCTCACCAGATTCGCTTTTCTTTATATTTTAACGCTTTCCTTTTAGTAAATCGAAACATATTTTTCCAGAATTTGAACTTTCCCAAAAAAAGACAGAGGTTTTTCTAGTTAGTTTTCCTGCAATTAGCTCATATTAAGACTAGTTTGATTAACGAAAAGGAAGGTCAGAAATATGGAGCATGTTGAAAATTTACAATCTGTAAATTCCAAAGCGAAAAAGAAGTCAGGTGATGATGTTCATAACCAAAAATGGGCCATTCTTTCACTCTCTTCAATTCCTCTCGTTATGACACTCGGGAATTCCATGCTGATTCCTGTTCTGCCGGCGATGGAAAATAAACTAAATATTTCTGCATTCCAATCCAGCATGATTATTACCGTTTACAGTATTGTAGCCATTATTTTGATTCCAATCGCAGGTTTTTTATCGGATCATATCGGCCGAAAAAAAGTCATTATACCAAGTCTTTTCATTGCAGGAATTGGCGGACTGATCTCTGGATGGGCGGCATGGAAAATGGGGGATGCTTATTGGATCATATTAGCCGGGAGGGCATTGCAGGGTGTTGGGGCAGCCGGTGCGGCACCAATTGTTATGCCTTTAGTAGGAGATATGTTTAAAAATGATGATGATGTCAGCAGTTCCCTTGGCCTTATTGAAACTTCCAATACTTTTGGAAAAGTTCTTTCACCTATACTTGGAGCATTTCTGGCAGGGTTTATATGGTTTTTACCGTTTTTTTCGTTTCCAGTTTTTTGTACGATTTCAATCCTGCTGGTTTTCTTTCTTGTAAAAACGCCAAATAAAAGAGAAGAGCCGCTTCCGCTAAAGAATTTTTGGAGCAATATCAAGGATACCTTTAAAAACGACGGAAAATGGCTATCTGCTATTTTCTTAATTGGAGCCATTCTTATGTTTGTGCTTTTTGGGATACTTTTTTATTTATCTGATGTGCTTGAAAAGACATATGATATTAAAGATGTAAAAAAAGGGCTTCTCCTAGCTGTCCCGCTTGGCGCATTATGCCTGTCCTCCTATCTGACAGGAAAAAAAATAAAAGAAAATAAAATACTGATGAAGTGGATTATTTTTTTAGGCTCAGTGCTTGTGGCAGCTGCCACTGCAATCTTAAGCTTTTCAAACAATATGTGGTTTATGATCAGCATGTTCCTGTTTGCCGGAATCGGCATAGGCGTTGCTTTGCCTTCATTGGATGCTCTTATTACGGAAGGAATTGCAAAAGAAGAACGCGGAACCATTACTTCTTTATACAGTTCAATGAGGTTTATAGGCGTTGCCGGAGGCCCGCCGGCCATTGCCATTCTGATGAAGCATTCTGATCAAGGGCTTTTTTATATATTAAGCGGAATAACCATTTTTGCTGCCCTTGCAGCCATTATAGCAATCAAACCTGACGCAAATGAGGGCTAAAAAAAATCCGTATCGTGCAATGACGATACGGATTTTTTTATTTAAAATGCTGCAGTACAAAACCAGTTACAACCTGGTTGAAAAGCTGCCACTTTTTGGTTGGCGCCTGGTGGGAAACACCTTTGATTATCGCCGCCTGAAAGCTGACATATCTCCTATAGCTCCTAATATGCTGATTAACAAAATCTCTTGATCCATATATCAGAAGAAGGGGGACACTTAAGTTCCTCAGGCGATCCGTGCAAGAATAGTGAAGCGACCTATCGTAAAATTGAAACCACATAGTATGATTCGCCTTTTTCATATGTTCGTGAATACCTTTTCTGACTTGTGGATCATTTGTGTGACTTGCTGCTATTACATACCGCAGAAAACCCGGAAAATGTTTCACGAAATACATTCCCATTATATGCTCATATTTGAAGGCTTCTGATAAAACCTCTGGAAATCCGCCAGATAGTATGACACCAAGCGTCCTTTCAGGAAAAGATAGAGCAAAGTCCTGAGCAATTATGCCTCCAGAGGAATAACCAAGGATAACGGCTTTTTCAATTCCCAAGTGGTCTAATACAGCTTTTATCTCTTCTGAATACCCTTGGATGGTTACTGTTTTCTCGGGACCAATAGTATCTCCATTCCCGCTTAGATCAGGAAAAATAACCTGAAAATGCTCAGCCAGCAGGCCTTGATAATAAAATACCTTTCTCCCCATGGCAGGCGGATGTATAAAGATTATCGGTACACCTTTTCCCATCTTTTCATAATATATCTTTGTATCCTCATAAATAAATGCTGGCACAAGAATCGTCCTTTCCATTCACAAAACATAGATGGCTCTAAAGCCTCCTGTTCCATATAAAAATGGGACAGTTTTAGTCTGCCCCATCTTGGTCAATTCTTGATTTCCAACATCAGTTAGGTCTTGTTTTTTTAGCTTTTTTACTCTGCTGATCAAGCTCTTTCGAGAACTCCATATCGTTTATGCTCTTCTTTGTGCTCTGTAACCCTGATTTAGTCTTAATATTGCGTTTTGTCATGTTAAACCTCCTTTAAAGTACTGCCATTATAGTATGGCACATAAGGATTCGAATCATTATGGATTTTCAGCTGGAATCTGCATATACTATAAGTAATCATGCGATTATGCTTATTTCCGTGACTTTCTGAACCGTATATGATATTCTTGAATTAAGAATATGAATAAAAAAAACGACCGCAGGTGTTGCCGCACCCACGGTCATTCGCAATAGTCGTTCCCTTAGGGGATCGGCCTGTCAAAGACATAGACCTCTCCCTCAATTGTCAGATCAAGGGAGGTCTATTTTTTATGGTTAAAAGTCATGACAGCAATGATCAGACTAGAGAAAGAAATCATCATCATGATCGATTCGAAAACTGTCAAAAGGCATCACCCCCTTTCATACGGGGCTAGCCGACCACCCTTGAGAAACTCCCATTGCTTCTTTATTATAACACATCCTTGTCCATTTAGTCGAACGTATGTTCTATTTCAGAAAAATTGATTCTTCTTTCCTATTTTTTCAAGTTTCACTATCTTTATCGCCTGCAGATTTCCTTTGAAGATATCCACTAAGAAAACCCATTTCTTTATTAAGCAAATACTCCATTTCATCCATCTGCTGCTTAGCAATTAACTGTGGACTGCCTGTCCATTCAGCACTGTGGATAAAGTAATAATTCTTTATTCTTTTAAAAATGATGACCGCTTCAGGAAAACAGTCAAACAATCCCTTTACCTGATTTCTCCGCATGTAACTCCATCTTACAAGTATCATGATATCAGCCTTTTTATACTCTTTTTACCCAGAAAACACTGACGCATGTACTTAATGCAAAAAAACTGCCAAAAATGGCAGCATTGAATTTATTCTTTAAGTCTCGGCTTTGCCGGATCACATTTCGGCTTTTCAGACTGAGTGGATTCAGCAAGCTTTGACAGGTAATAGCATTCTTCACGGTACATGTGATCAGCCATTAACGCTGCAAATGTACCCAATGCCTCTTTGCTCAATTCAAGCTCCTCAATTTCATTGAGAAAGTTCATAAACAAGGATATTTCAAGTGCAACATCGCTGTTGAACTTTTGAAGTGCCGGGAATGACTCAACCTTTGTCCGAAGGAACCCGGACATTTCAACCGCCTTTAAATAAAATGCTTCAAAGTCCTTTGTATAGCCATCACTGATTTTTTTTATTTTCTTCTCAACAAGTTCCATATTATCTGATATGGCTCCAGCATGTCCAGCCGCATCAAGAAGCCAGATTAAATGGTGGTGGAGCTCATGAAATACAGGCGGGACTTCCCCTTTTTTTAAATATTGAAGGACAAGCATATATTCTTCAAGTTCATTGACCATATGGTTTATAAAAACAGGACCAAGATGAATGGAAATTTTCCCTATCAGATGACGTTCGATTAGGTTCAATTTAAATTCCCTTAGCTTTTTAGCTTCCTGTTCTGCCCTCCGGCTCAATTGCTCCAGATTATCTACTTCAACCCTGCCTAATAGCTGATCGAAGGTTTGTATAAAGTAATTTGCCCTTTCAATGCTCTCTTTTTCCTTTGGTGATAGTGAATCATGTATGAAGCGTGCATGATCACCCAAAATCTGAAGCCAAAATCCGTGTTCAAATTTTGCAGCACTTTCAAATCCAGCAGCCAAAGTATCTCCCCTTTCAATCTTACTCATAAAAACATATCAGTAACCATTAGAAATTATGCCTATAAGCACGAATCTCAAAAATTAATTGGTAACTCATTTTTGGCAGAAAGGGGGAATCTTAACTGGGCATCAGGCATCCTATAGTGTTTTTTTCATCATTACCTGGCCAATCTTTTTTTCAAATCCCATTTTAAGCAAAGCTTTCGATGCGGGATTGGAAGCTGAAATATTAACTGCAGTGAAATCAATTGAATCATCCTGATCCAGGAACAGCTGGCCCAGAATACTTTCAGTCATTGCCTCATATGCACTGCCATCGGTGAACTTAAGCTGATAAATGATAATGCGTTCTGTACGTCCTCCTGCTGCCAGCACTCTTTTATATAAAATGTAGCCGTCCTCTTTCCCATCTTCACTCATTAGTACAGCAGCTTCCCCTTGTTTCACACTTTGCCACTGGCACTGCCAGGCAGCATCAATGTCATAAAACCTGAGTGACTGAAGCTGTTCAGGATATATCTTTTTTATTGCTAAATGGCTTTCCATCAATGGGCCTATTTCTTTTTGTGTTAGTTTCTTGTTTAGATAAAGCAATTGATCAGTAATCGCATAGCCTGCTTTTTTATACAGCTTAATCGCTCTCTCATTTTCTTCAATTGCTTCAAGGACAGCAGTTTGTACATTTTCAGCTTTATATATGCTAAGCACTTCTGACATCATGGCTGCAGAAAGACCTTTTCCCCTGTATTGCGGTGCGATTCCAGTGCCTCCGTTCCAGGCAATTTTCCTGCCGTTAATCTTCCGGAATCCATTCATTATGATTCCGCACGGTTCTCCGTGCATAAAAACGACAATGGATTTTTCAGGCGAAAGTCCCTCTGATGCCATTCGATTAACAAATGCCTGAATATCCATTTTTATTGGAACTATATAACCTTCAAAGCCTTTATTCCAGGCAGTCAGCGCCTCCTCCAGGGTAACTTGAGAAAGTTTTTTTATTTTCATAAACGCTCTCCTTCATGTGTTTTCTGATATTTTACTTGCTGGGCATCTAATGGTTATTTATGTTTGTTCCCTCTTTTAATAACAATGATAATGGCCACGATTTCACACCTCCAACTAAACAGACCGGGGAGTTTATTTATTCATAAAAAAATATAGACTGATGAGTTTATTTTAATTAAATCATTTATTTTCAGTTTTTTCAATCTTTTCGAAATAAATTTCTAAAAAAAAGCCGATACATTAAGTACCGGCTTTGATTTATTCATTATTTATTTAGCGGTTTTTTCAGGAACCCTATAAGGATCGCAGACAATAGAGCACCTGCTATTATTCCTGCAAGGTAGATTCCCCATGGGCCATCGACGAGAGGGACGACAAAGACTCCTCCGTGCGGCGCCCTTAATCCGATTCCAGCCATCATTGAGATGGCACCTGCCACGGCTGATCCTGCCATAATGGACGGGATGACACGCAATGGATCTGCTGCTGCGAACGGAATTGCTCCTTCTGTGATAAACGAAAATCCCATAATGTAATTTGCTTTTCCTGCATCCTGTTCCTGTTTTGAAAATCTATTTTTGAATAAAGTGGTAGCAAGTGCGATGGCAAGAGGCGGAACCATACCCGCCGCCATAATGGCTGCCATAGGTTCATATACTCCATTTGCAAGCAGTCCTGTACCAAATACATAAGCCGATTTATTAACCGGGCCGCCCATATCAAATGCCATCATCAGTCCAAGGACTACTCCAAGCAAGACAGCATTTCCAGTACCAAGACCTGAAAGCCACTCGGTGATAGCAGTATTTAATGCGCCAACTGGTTTGTTGACAACATAAAGCATCAGCAATCCCGTGATCGCAATTCCAAAAAGCGGATAGAGCAAAATCGTTTTAATTCCTTCAAGTGATGAAGGCAGGCCAGCAAAAACCTTTTTCAAACCAACTACTACATAACCTGCAAGGAATCCGGCTATGATGCCGCCAAGGAATCCAGCGCCTCCAGATGCTGCCATCATGCCGCCGACTGCGCCCGCAGCGAAGCCAGGACGGTCAGCAATACTCATGGCAATGAACGCTGCAAGGATTGGAACAATCAATCCAAATGCATTTCCTCCCCCAATGGTCATCAGAGCTTCTGCGATAGGATGATACGACGGATCATTAGGATCTGCTGCTTTATATCCGAACATGAAGGAAATGGCAATGAGTATTCCGCCGCCAACAACAAATGGAAGCATGTTGGAAACACCATTCATCAAATGCTTATAAACTCCTGCTTTTTGTTCTTTTTTATTATCTGCATTTCCGCGGCTGTCCGCGCTTCTGCCCTTGTATAGCGGCGCATCCTGCTTCAGCGCTTTTTCGATTAGTTCCTGAGGTTTTCGGATGCCATCAGCAACTGCCGTTTCAAGGACATGCTTCCCGCTGAATCTCTCCATTTCAACCTTTGTATCTGCTGCGACTATAACTGCTGCCGCATTCGCGATTTCTTCTGGAGTCAGAATATTTTTAGCACCGCTGGAGCCATTTGTTTCAACTTTAATATCAACACCCATTTCAGCTGCCTTGGCTTTTAGGGAATCAGCCGCCATATAAGTATGGGCAATTCCTGTTGGGCAGGCTGTTACAGCAACAACAAATCGTTTACTGTCTGCAATATTTTGGACTTCCTCTTCTTCTGTCTCGTCATAGCTGTCTATAATTCCAATAACTTCGTCTGCAGACGAAGCATTTTGGAGCTTTTTTCGTGCTTCCTCGTTCATTAGTATCGATGAAAGCCTGGATAGAGCTTCCAGATGTGTATTGTTTGCTCCTTCCGGGGCTGCAATCATAAAGAATAGGTGTGCGGGCTGACCGTCAAGTGATTCATAATCCACCCCTGCTTCTGATTTGCCGAATGCAATAGCAGGCTCCTTGACCGCACCAGTTTTTGCATGCGGAATGGCTATTCCGTCACCTATACCTGTTGTGCTTTGTTCTTCTCTTTTTAAAATGGCATTCTTAAAGGCAGAACTGTCATGAAGCTTTCCCGCTTGATCAAGCTGGTTTACCAATCCATTTATGGCATCCATTTTGCCTGTTCCGCTCAATGAGAGCAAAATCGTATCCCTTGTCAGTAATTCTGTTATTCTCATCCTAAATCTCCCCTTTTAGGCTGATCTTTTCAATCGAAACCTGAGAAAGCAATTCCTCTGCTTTTTCCTTACTGCAAAGACCAAGTGAAAAAGCCGTAGCGCTTCCGGAAGCAACACTGTATTGAAAAGCCTTTTCTATATTTTTGTATTTTTCATAAGCTGCAAGAAAACCGGCTACCATAGAATCGCCAGCACCTACAGAACTTTTCACTTCACCATTTGGAACGCTTGAAATATATGCTGCTTCATCAGAAATCAAGACCGCTCCCTTGCCGGCTAATGAAACAATTACATTCTGTGCGCCCATTTCTACAAGTTTCCGTCCATATGGGATAACTTCTTTTGCGGAAGTAAATTCTGTCTCGAATATTTCACCTAATTCATGGTGATTGGGCTTTATTAAAAACGGTTTGTATGGAAGGACCTTTTTCAGTAGCTCTCCCTCTGCATCCACCACAAAAGCCGTCCCGTTTTCTAAACAAATTCTTACCAGCTCTTCATAAGTTGATTCAGGCAAAGTAGAAGGAATACTGCCAGCCAGGACAAGCAAATCTTCTTCTGAAAGGCTGCGGATCTTATTTTTAAGATCCTCGAAATTCCTTCCTGAAATGGCCGGCCCTTTGGCATTGATTTCTGTTTCCATCTTTGTCTTGATCTTTACATTGATTCTTGTGTCATCAGCAACCTGGACAAAGTCAGTTTGAATATTCTCCTTGTTTAAGCAATCAAGAATATAATCTCCTGTAAATCCGCCTGCAAAGCCAAGAGCCTTGCTTTCAACATCCATTCTGTTCAGCACTCTGGAAACATTTATCCCTTTTCCTCCAGGAAACTTTGTATCATGCTGCATGCGGTTAAGACCGCCGACTATTATCTCATCCAATTCTAAGATGTAGTCCACTGACGGATTTAGCGTCAATGTGTGTATCATGCTGTCACGACCTTTATTGTAGTTTTGCTGATATAAGGCTCTTGCTGATCCTCATTCAGTTCATTTGTAATAATTGCTGCTTTATGCAAATCGGCAATCTTGGCAAACGCGATTTCTGAAAACTTCGTATCATCGGCAAGCACGAATGCCTCCCTTGAAAGCGAAATGGCCATTTGCTTAATCATGGCCTCATCCTGATCCGGTGTGGTGTAGCCGAATTGAGGATGGATGCCATTAACCCCCATAAAGCATTTATCAAATCGATAATTTTCCAGGCTGGCCAATGCTCCCCTTCCAATGATAGCTTTTGTCTGGCTCTTGGCAAAACCGCCAATTAAAAACGTTTTTATATTTCGTTCCAGCAATGTGTTGATATGCATTAATCCGTTGGTTACTACTACAATTTCTTTTGCAGGCAAGAAGGGAATCATTTCAGTAACTGTCGAGCCTGCATCCAAATAGATGGAATCACCTTCTTCAACAAGACTTGCGGCATATTGGGCAATTTGGCGCTTTTGCTGAAGGTTTCTTGCGGATTTTTCAGACATGCTGGGTTCCTGAAGCTTTCCCTGAAGCCTGGCAGCCCCTCCATGTATCCTTTTTAAGTATTTTCCTTCCTCAAGCTGAGTCAGGTCCCTTCTGATTGTAGATTCCGATGTTTCTGTCATATCAACGAGATCCTGAATTTTTACTACACCTTTTTCTTTTAAAAGCTGCAGAATCAATTTGTGGCGCTCTGGCGTTAACAAAACATCACCCCCTGGAATGTGTTGCTCCTCTTGATTACATAATACTGAAACCGATTGCAAAAATCAATCATTTTCATCCAAAAACAATCAAAAGTAATCAAAAATTGAACGTTTTTGATTGTTTTGTGATTATTAACTCTTTAATTATGGAAATAATAGAATATTTTAAATATATTAAAATAATAGTTTGCTCTATTGATTTGATTATGCTAGAATCAAAAATAACAATATATAGTTTCTTGAATAACCACAGCTACTATATATTGTTTCATTTTAAGAATTAACTCGTTCCAAGGTCTCTTTTTTGATCCGCTTTCTTTTTGAAAGCGGAATTTTTTTGTTTTGGAAATAGGATCTTTTTTATTAGCCTGCCAGAACAAAAAAGAGCACCGCTCAATGGCAGTGCCCGTCTGTAGGACAGTTTATTTATTCATAATTTACTAAATCCTCAATTTTTCCATTCTCATTATGCAGGATTGCCATTGTGCCTGCTTCCTCTGCCATACTCTTCGCTTTCTCCACTGCATCTGAACGTGTTTCCGCAGTAAACTCAGGCTCGTTTTGCCCTTCTTTTTTGACTGCCCACCCTTCCTCATCGTGCGGTACTACATGGAATCTTGCTTCATCTGTACCTGCTCTGTCCTTAAAATATTGTTCCTGTTCATCACTGTGAATGTTGTTTTTACGATTTGCCATGTTATACCTCCTTATCATAAGTGAACTTTCATCTAACACTTACCCTCTCAGGAAGAAAAAAAACACACAGTCCCGTTCTCAAAATAGTAGTAACTTACCACTAAATATTGTCTTTTATTATATAAATTTGACACATAGTGTCGGAACAATAGGCATACCCCATAGGAATTAATACTCTATTCAAAAAATGCCATTTTCTACTAAACTAGGAATCGTTAGGGAATCGAAAAAACACTAGATTTCAGGAGGGTACTATGTCAAAAAACAGTCGAAGATCGTCCAAGATATTAGCCGCGGCTCTAGCAGCTTCTTTAGCATTTGGCTCAGTCGGGTATGCTGCCCCGCTAAGTAATGAAAACGGAAAATCATCCCACTCGCAAGATCAGAAGATTATTGCCAGAGTAAATGCTGAACGGGCTATCGAGCACGTGAGATATCTATCTGAAGAAATTGGGACAAGACCTGGCGGATTAGAAAATGAAAAAAAATCGGCAGAGTATATTGCAAATACACTCAAAAGTTATGGCTATGATGTTGAATTTCAATACTTTCCGGTAGCAGATCAATTCATTGGCAGTGCATCATTCGAAGATGAGACGGTTTGGGAAATGGGCGCAGCACCAAACGGGGCAATCAGCGATACGCCAGTTCATGCAGAAGTCATCTTTGTGGAAAATGAGGACTTCCAGGGAGCCGAAGGCAAAATTGTACTTCTGGCTCGCGCAGATTCTACAGCCGGATACCGTGAGCAGGTAGCCAAAGCAGTTGAGGCAGGGGCAGCTGGTGTGATACTCCAAAGCCTCGTTGGAAGCCGCGGCAATTACGGACAAACTTTTAATCCTAACCTTACTGCAGAATATGATATCCCGGTTTTCGGGGCTTCCTATATTCATGGTGAATGGCTCAAAGAACAAATGGAGAAAGGTGCAGTGGAGCTTTCCCTGACAGCAAAACATTATAAAGATCTTAAATCGGTAAATGTAATTGCAACCAAGGAAGCTAAATCAAAAGATGAAGATACAAAAGAGGTTATACTAGGTGCTCATCATGATAGTGTAGTGGGTGCTCCAGGCGCGAATGATAATGCTTCCGGGGTAGGGTTAATGCTTGAGCTTGCAAGAGTTTATAAAGGATACAATACAGACAAGACCCTAAAATTCATTGCATTTGGATCTGAGGAACGCGGACTTTTAGGAGCAAGATATTATGTAGATCAGTTAACAGAGACACAAAAAGATCAGATAGAGGCTGTTTTTGTTCCTGATATGGTTGCAACAAATTATGCCAAGGCGACAAACCTATATGCCATGACACCAGACGGCAGCCAAAACATTGTAACTTCTTCAACAGGTGAAGCTGGGGCACGCCTGGGCAATTCGGATATTCTCCCAGGCAAATTCGGATCGAGTGACCATGTTCCATTCCATAATGCCGGCATTCCTGCTGCCCTTTTTATCTGGATGGGCATAGACAGCTGGGATCCGCTTGTTTACCATATTGAGAAAGTTTACCATACTCCACAGGATACGATTGAAGATAATATCTCTGCAGAGAGAATGCAATCAGCACTTGATATTATCGGTTCCGGACTTTTTGATGTGGTTCGAAAAAAAACACAAGGCAATAACTAATACCTCTAACCAGCCGCTGGCTAATAGCCAGCGGCTGGTTTATTACAAAAAAAGAAACTCTTTACCTCACCTCCGTTTCTTTCTTCGCTAGCTTCCTGCATTCACCTATAATCCATTTTCACACTTTAACACGAATATATGTAAACCAAAATAAAAAATAAGTTGACATTTAATATTTACTGCTATTATTCTAAATTGTATAAATAGTAATTTATCAGGAGGCATTTTATGAAGTCAGGTTTAAGAACGATTGATTTAACATTGGCTGGCATGTTTGTTGCCCTAATGGCGGTTGGAGCAAATATCACTTCATTTGTCCCATTTATGGTTATTGGGGGAGTGCCTATTACTTTACAGACCTTTTTTGCCATTCTGGCAGGGGCTATTTTAGGAAGCCGATTAGGGGCTATTACTATGGCTGTCTATGCTTTTGCCGGGCTTGCAGGTGCTCCTGTATTTTCAAAATTCGGCGGCGGTTTTGCTTCCTTATTAAGCCCCACCTTCGGTTTTATCTTATCTTTTATATTCGCAGCCTATGTCACCGGCAAATTAATAGAAAGGAAAAAATCTGTACCGGTGTATATTACTGCAGCTTTAATCGGAATGGTGATCAATTATGTTTTCGGGACGAATTGGATGTATATGGCCTATAAACTTTGGTTTACAGCACCTGAGGGATTTACCTATCAAATGGCATGGCTGTGGATGGCAGTCCCCCTTCCAAAAGACATTATTCTCTCTGTTTTTGCCGGGTTAATGGCCCATCGTCTGGAGCATAGAGTATTTGCCAGCAGTCAGTTCAGAAAAATGAACCGAGCAGCATAAACCATTTTACTAAGGAGGATACATATGAATTTTCAACAGCTAACAATTGACGTTCTGGAAGGACATGAACTGACAGACTCGGAGGCAATGGAAATTTTAAATTGTCCAGATGAAGAACTGCTGAGTTTATTGCAAAGCGCCTATAAAATCCGTCATCATCATTATGGCAATCATGTTAAATTAAATATGATTATTAATACGAAATCAGGCATATGTCCTGAAAACTGCGGCTATTGCTCACAATCGAGCATCTCAACGGCACCTATTGAAAAATACCGGATGGTGGATAAGGAATCTATCATCCAAGGTGCTAAACAGGCCCATCAGCTAAATGTCGGAACCTATTGCATCGTTGCAAGCGGAAGAGGTCCGAGCAACAGGGAGCTAAATGAAGTAGTTTCAGCGGTTAAAGAAATTAAGGATAACTATAACATGAAGGTCTGTGCCTGTCTCGGGCTTCTAAAGCCTGATCAGGCTGACAAACTCAAGGAGGCTGGGGTCGACCGCTATAATCACAATATCAACACTTCAGAAAATCATCATGAGAGCATCACTACATCCCATACGTATCGGGACAGAGTCAATACAGTCCAATTAATAAAGGACGCAGGTATTTCACCGTGTTCCGGAGTAATTATTGGCATGAAGGAAACCAAGGAAGACGTCATAGCGATGGCCAGAAGCCTAAAAGCCCTGGATGCCGACTCAATCCCGGTTAACTTTTTGCATGCAATTGATGGGACGCCATTAGAAGGGACAGATGATTTGAATCCCCGCTATTGTCTAAAGGTGCTTTGCCTGATGCGTTTTATCAATCCATCAAAGGAAATCAGAATATCAGGAGGCAGAGAAGTGAATCTTAGGAGCCTTCAGCCGCTTGGGCTTTATCCGGCTAATTCTATTTTCGTAGGAGATTACTTAACCACAGCAGGGCAGGAAAGCACAGCGGATCACCAAATGCTGAAGGATCTTGGTTTTGAGATTGATTTTGTATCTGGGGAACCAGTATTCTCCTGATCAAAAAAAGATTCTGCGCCAAAGCAGAATCTTTTTTATTTTATATATCCGGATAACGTTTATAATTCATCAAACCCATTATCAATTTGAACTTTTGTATATTGCCGCGATTTTTGTTCAAAGAAATCGGACTTCCCATGGTCAACCTGCTCATAAGCTACTATCCAGCGGAGCGGATTGGTCCGATAGCCTTCAAACGGCCGTTCATATCCCAGCTGATTGCAGCGGACATTGGCATAAAATTTGATATAAGCTTCAACGTCAGACAGCAAGATGCCTTCTGTTTTGCTGCCGATCACATCGCGGGCCCATTCAATTTCCAGGTCAGCAGCTCTCTTAAAAGTCTCCTGGACGAATTCACTTAATTCATTAGTATTAAGTTCCGGATTTTCCTGCAGAATTTCTTTGAAAATTTTAACAAACAAATCTACATGGATTTGCTCATCCCGGTTGATGTAATTAATCATCGTTGAGGTGGCTACCATTTTCTGATTTCTGGCCAGGTGATAAAAGAATGCAAAGCCTGAATAAAAGAAAAGCCCCTCCAGAACGACATCAAACACAATAGATTTCAGCAGGTTCTCTGCGCTTGGATTCTCAGCAAAATCTTTATATCCGTTCACAACAAATTCATTTCTTTCAGCTAGTATAGGTTCAGTACGCCAGAATTCAAAAACCTCATCCTGTTTTTGTTTGGGAACAAGGCTTGATAGAACATATGAATATGAGTGATTATGAATCACCTCTTGCTGTGCAAGTATGATCATGAGTGCTGATATGCTTGAGTCGGTAATATTATCAGCCACTTTTCCGGCATAATCCGTCTGGATACTGTCGAGCAATGCAAGCAGTCCAATAATTTTCAAAAATGCATCTTGTTCACTTTTCGTTAATTCCGGAAATTGCTTAATGTCCTGTGACATGTTTATTTCAAAGGGCGTCCAAAAGTTAGCGAGCATTTTTTTATACTTTGGATAGGCCCAGGAGAAGCGAACATCATCCCAATTAAGAATATTGGAGCATTCCCCGTTGATGATTGAAGTTGATTTGTTAGGCGCCGATTGATTAATAATTGGCCGTTTTTTTAGAGTATTCATAAGGTCCTCCTTTAGCTTGAGCAAGATTCACAGTCTTCCACCTCAGATGAAGTTGAACGGATATAATACGTTGTTTTTAATTTTTGCTTCCATGCTGAAAGATGCAGATTCAAAAGATCGATTGCTTTAATATGGTTAGGTATATAGAAATTAAAAGAAATAGCTTGATCTATATGTTTTTGTCTGTTTGCATTCTGCCTGATGCTCCACTCCTGGTTAATATGATAGGCAGATTTATAATACCAAATGGTCTCACTGTTAATATCAGGTGCTGTCACAGGGATCCGGTAATCCTTTTTCTCTTCGGAATACTGCTTGTTGAATATAGGATCAATACTTGGAGTGCTTCCTGCAATTAAAGCAGTTGATGCATTAGGGGCAACCGCCAGCAAATAAGCATTTCGAACACCGTTTTCCCTTACCTCCTTGCTTAATGCAGCCCAGTCCATGTCTGACTCTGCCTCCAGATATCCCCGCTTGTCAAAGTAGGCACCCGTTTCCCAATCAGAACCTTTAAAGGCTGAATAGCTTCCTTTTTCTTTTGCCAGGCTCATAGAACTTTTTATCGCTAAAAAAGCAATTTGCTCATATAGAATGTCAGCGAATGTTTCTGCTTCTTCGCTTTCCCATGTGATTTTTTTCAGTGCAAGAAGGTGGTGCCATCCAAATGTCCCCAGTCCAATCGCACGGTACTTTTGGTTTGTGATCTGACCTTGCGGCACTGGAATACTATTAATATCAATGACATTATCAAGCATTCGCACCTGAATTGGCACAAGCCTTTCAAGTACTCCCTCACTTATGGCCCTTGCAAGATTGATGGATGAAAGATTGCAGACAACGAAGTCTCCTGGCTGTTTTTCGATAATAATTCTCCCATCCCTTGTATATTCTTCAACCCTCTTTGTAACACTTTGGTTTTGTACGATTTCAGTGCACAGGTTTGTACAATAAATCATTCCGCAATGTGAATTGGCATTTTTCCGATTTACTTCATCCCGGTAAAACATAAATGGTGTCCCTGTTTCAAGCTGGCTTCTCATGATGGATTTCATTATATCGATAGCAGGCACTTTTTCCCTTGATAGATTCGGGTTATCTATGCACTCTTTATATTTCTGGCGGAATGAACCTTCGCCTTCACCTTCGTCATAAAAGTCTTCCAATGAAAAGCCCATTACCTTTCGGACTTCATGGGGATCAAATAAATACCAATATCCCCGGCTTTCAACTTTTTCCATAAACAAATCCGGAATGCAGACACCTGTGAATAAATCATGTGTTCGCTGCCTTTCATCTCCATTGTTAAGCTTTGCATCAAGAAACGAGAAGATATCTTTATGCCAGACATCCAGATAGACGCTTATAGCTCCCTGCCTTTGTCCAAGCTGATCAACACTGACAGCTGTGTTATTCAGCTGCTTCATCCAGGGAATCACACCTGAAGATGCACCCTTAAATCCTTTAATATCACTGCCTCTGCTGCGGATTTTCCCCATATATACTCCGATTCCGCCTCCATTTTTAGATAGTGATGCAATATCGGTATTGCTGTCATATATAGAATCAAGACTGTCATCAACGGTCTCAATGAAACAGCTTGAAAGCTGTCCCCAGTTTTTCCCTGCATTGGCGAGTGTTGGAGTGGCAACAGTCATATACAAACCACTCATTGCCCAGTAAGCTTCTTTAATAAGTTCAAGCCGCTTACCCTTCGGCTCCATTTTCATCAGCACCATGCTGATGATCATGAACCGCTCCTGTGGAAGCTCATAAAGATTTTTCTGTTTGTCCCTGGCAAGATATCGGTCAGCCAGCATTTTCAACCCCAAATATGTAAATAAGCGGTCATTTTCTTTCTTTATGAAGTGGGCAAGTTCATTTATCTCCTGCTTTGAATACACATCTAATAAATCCTGTTCATAAATTCCCAAAGCCGTCAGCCGTTCAATTAACGTATAAAAATGTTTGTAGCAATCATCCGGCAGGCATTCTCTATTTTTTCCTGACTCAGTATAAAGCTTCTTAAGAAGCAGACGTGACGCGGCAAAAGTCCAATCAGGCTCATCAATGCTGATAAAAGATAAACAATCCAGTATAAGCTGGTCGTACATTGCCTCCGCTCTGAGCTGGCTCATATCTTCATACCTTTTTAATAGCTGCCCAATGCCGAGCTGTGGAAATTCTGTCTTAAGTTCTTCTAAAATTTCTATCGGTTGTATGGTTTGGACCATCTTACTTCCTCCTAAAGGCAAAATAAAAATCCGCCCGGAAAATGAGCGGATCAAACGATAGTATAATAGCATGCAGAAGATGAATAAACGGCCATTACGCGATCGTTTCATCATCTCAATCCCCGAAGATAAGAAACATTCGATCGCCCTGGCAGGTCTCCTGGCTTGTGCTTCACTCTACTAAAAGCCCTTCCCATACAAACGCCATGAAGCGTTTTGTACAGTGGCATGCTCTTTTCGTCTGCACTTACAGTTGCGGGGACAGCTTCGGTTTTACACCGAATTCCCTATTAAGTCCTCATAGGACACCAATCACGATCTATATGTAGTTTTTATTCTTTTTATTATATACTATATATTGTAGATGATTCTATCATATAGATAAATAGATTACAAATTTTAAATCGTTAATGCACGAAAAAGAACAGGGGGGATTCCCTCTGCTCTTTACTTCTCATTCATGATTTTCCATTTCAATATCATGAGATACCGGCTCTTGGGTAGCCCAAAAAGTATCATATACAGCATAGCCTGCCATTACAAGAACGAGGTAAGCAATCGCTGCACCTGCCCATTTTTTCATTTTAGATGCTCCTTTCAATTAAACGTTTTTTCATTTATCGCAGTCTAACTGGCAGTAAGCCCCCACTTCAGGGAGGATGACTGGAGGGCAGCTGCCCTAAAGGACCGTTTGTTCAACTAATAATCAGAAGGGAACAAGCATCCCCGCTAATTGAAGTTTCACTTTATTTTTACTCTTTGTAAACGAAGTGCATTTAAAACAACAGATACGGAGCTGAACGCCATTGCAGCGCCGGCAAGCCAAGGTGCGAGGAACCCTAACGCAGCTACCGGGATGCCAAGTGTATTGTATCCAAATGCCCAGAATAGATTTTGTTTTATATTCCTTATGGTTTTTTTACTCATCAGGATGGCGTCTGCAATACTATTTAAATCCCCCCTCATTAGAGTAATATCAGCTGTTTCCATCGCAACGTCTGTACCGGTTCCTATCGCCATTCCAATATCAGCTACAGCAAGTGCAGGTGCATCGTTAATACCATCGCCGACCATGGCGACTTTTTTCCCCTGGTTTTGAAGTTTTTTTACTTCTTCTGCCTTGCCTTCAGGTAAAACCTCTGCAATTGCAGAGTCTATGCCCACTTCCTCAGCTATTGCCTGAGCCGTACGTTTGTTATCTCCCGTAATCATAATGACTTCAATCCCCAGTTTCCTTAAGCGATTGATTGCATCTCTGGAAGTTTCCTTTATTGTATCCGCAACGGCCACGATACCTGCATATTTGCCATCAACCGCGACAAGCATTGCCGTTTTTCCGTTTTCCTCAAGTGTTTCCATTTCCAGTTTGGCTGATTGGACATTAACGTCGTATTTGTCCATTAATCTTCTTGTACCTATTAAAAGCTCTTTGCCATCCACTTTCGCTTTTATTCCATACCCGGGAATAGCTTCAAATTCAACTGGATTAAATAGTGTGATCCCTTTATCCTTTATTCCCTTTACGATCGCTTCAGCCAATGGATGCTCAGACTGTTTCTCCGCTGACCCTACAAGCTGGAGAAATATCCTTTCTTCAACGCTGCCTTCCGTAATCACATCTGTTAAAACCGGTTTGCCATGTGTAACTGTTCCAGTTTTATCAAGAACGACTGTAGTGATTTCGTGCGTGAGCTCCAAGTGCTCTCCGCCTTTAAAAAGAACCCCATATTCCGCTGCCCGGCCAGAGCCGGCCATTATAGAGGTTGGCGTCGCCAGACCTAGAGCACATGGACATGCAATCACCAGGACAGCAATCAATTTTTCGAGTGCATCTGCAAAATTTCCAGGACTTACCCATATATACCACACCAGGAATGTAACCACTGCTATGGCCACAACAATTGGAACGAATATCCCAGAGATTCTGTCTGCCATTCGCTGTATGGGTGCTTTTGAACCTTGCGCTTCTTCAACCACTTTTATAATCTGTGACAATGCAGTATCTTTGCCGACTTTAGTGGCTTTAATTTTCAGGAACCCATTTTTATTAATGGTGGACCCAATAACTGTGTCTCCTGCTGTTTTATCAACAGGTACGCTTTCCCCTGTCAGCATGGATTCATCTAAAGCAGACTGTCCTTCGATAATTTCACCATCAACTGGAATTTTTTCACCCGGCTTTACAAATATGATTTCCCCAGTAATGACTTCTTCAAGGGGAATTTCAATTTCTTCCCCTTCCCTTAAGACAGTTGCTGTTTTTGCCTGCAGTCCCATAAGCTTTTTAATTGCTTCTGAAGAACGTCCCTTAGCCCGAGCTTCAAACAGCTTGCCTAAGATTATTAATGTTATAAGGATGGCACTTGTTTCGTAATAGAGTTCCACCATATGGGCACTGCTGCCTATTGATAAAATTGATTGGTATAAGCTATAGAAAAAAGCAGCAGAAGTACCGAGTGCAACCAGCACATCCATATTGGCGCTCTTATTTTTTAATGCCTTATATGCCCCGACATAAAATTGCTTTCCTATAAAAAATTGTACCGGAGCTGCAAGAGCCAGCTGCACCCACGGATTCATAAACATATCGGGAACATAAATAAATGATGTAAACTCGAAATGTCCAACCATGGACCAGAATAAAGGGATGGAAAGAATTAAAGAAAAAATAAACTTGCCTTTTTGTTTTTCAATTTCCTTTTCCCGATAACCTGCGATATCCTGATCTTTATCCATTTTCACTTTCGCCTGATACCCTAAATTCTCCACTTTCATTATCATGTCCTGGATGGAGATTTGTTCAGGATTATATTCCACAGTGCCAGTTTCAAGAGCCAGATTGACTACAGCCTGTTTGACGCCTGGAAGCTTATTAAGTCCCTTTTCAATCCTTCCAGAGCAAGCAGCGCAAGTCATGCCCAGCAATTCGAACTCTGCTTTCTCAGACACAACCGAATAACCTAAATCCTCAATTTTTTTCTCAAAAGCTTCTACAGAAGTTACTTCAGGATTATATTTAATTGATGCTTTTTCTAAAGCAAGATTGACACTTGCTTCCTGGACGCCGTCCAGCTTAGATAAGCCTTTCTCAATTCGAGACGAACAGGCAGCACATGTCATGCCTGATATTGGAAGGTGAACCTCTTTTAGGGCTGCATCTACCATAACTCCCACTCCTTTATTAAACGATGTTCTTTACACTTAATATACTATACCCCTCTACCCTATTTGTCAATCAAATAAATCCAGACAAATTAATCATTTTTACAGTTTCCTATATATTAAAAAAAGAGAACGTGCATTTTATTTACACGTTCTTTCCCGATCTATTACTCTACATCATAGCCTTGATCGTCAATTGTTTCTTTGATTTGCCCAAGTGTCACTGCTGATGAGTCAAATTGAACCTGCACCTGGCCTTTATCAAGGTCAACCGCTACTTTATCTACACCATTTAGTTTGCCGACACTGCCTTCTACCGCTTTTACACAATGTCCGCATGACATTCCGCTAACTTTTAAAGTTACACTTTCCATAATAATTAAACCCCCAATTATTTTTTCATTAGTTTTTGAATAGTGACTAAAAATTCATCAAGCACTTCTTCATCGCCTTCGTGGATTCTTTCAACCACACAGCTTTTCAAATGGCCTTCAAGCAAAAGCTTCGCTACGCTATTCAAAGCAGACTGAGTTGCAGAAATTTGTGTTATTATATCGTCACAATACACGTCTCTGTCAATAAGTCCTTTTATTCCGCGTATTTGACCTTCAATCCGATTTAAACGGGTTGTCAAATTCTTTTTAACTTTTTCTGAGTGATGACTTTTTCGCTCCGATTCAATCGAACAGCAGCTTTCAGACAATAAATCCTCATTTTCCAATTCAAAAGACACTTGATCAGCCTCCTTAATATTTATTATATTATACCCCGGTATCCTATGTAAAGACTTAAACTCATAATGAAATAAATTACGGATTTTTATGTACAATTTCCCTTTCATGATATTTAAAATCTCTGTTTATACTAACGGAAACACTTTATTAAAGGAGGCAGCTAATGTGAAAAGAAAGCATGAAAATCTAGAAGACACGGGCAAAGATCTATATGGGATTGATAAAGATATCAGCCTGCAGTCAGTAAACTTTGCTTCTGCTGAGAATCAGTATTTAAATGAACGTACACAAACTGAATCCAATCAGGAAATATAGAGTAAAAGCCGCCAATATGGCGGCTTAAGACCATATTTACAATTCTGACAGTTCTCCAATTTCCACCTCGGATCTTTCTTCAAGTGGACCGCGCAAATGTACCGT
Source organism: Cytobacillus oceanisediminis (assembly GCF_004366035.1). GTDB lineage: Bacteria > Bacillota > Bacilli > Bacillales > Cytobacillaceae > Cytobacillus > Cytobacillus oceanisediminis_C. The sequence goes on along the minus strand of NZ_SOEE01000003.1, from coordinate 1,864 downwards.
AGCTGTTCTTCCATCCTCATTCAGCTTGTCAATCCACACAGAAGCACCATTGTATTTTACTTCGATATCTGCTGATGATGAAAGAATTTGCTTCACACGTTTTGCATCCATAAGTCACTCTCCTCTGCATTTTTCATTTTTTATTTTTTGCATGGTTGAGAAATTTATGCTTTACTTTGTCAAAAAGTAAAGTGAGTGAGCCTTCGATTTTTGCTCAAGGTTTATATGGACTATGTCATCTGTTTACAAACCCGCGTTCACTTGCTCTGGATTGAAAGTTGTCCTATCCTTCCAATACACTGAATACACTTTGTTTAAATAGGTTTTGGAGTTAGGGGCTGTACACTTATGAGCATATTTCTAAGCTACCTTTTCTTGGGTCTGTCGCTTGCAGCGCCAATCGGTCCAATCAATGCTGCACAGTTGGATAAAGGAATAAAAAATGGGTTTTTCCATGCCTGGCTGGTGGGACTGGGGGCCATGACAGCAGATGCCATATATATGGCGGCTGTTTATTTGGGGGTTGTACACTTTCTTGAGATTCCATTCATGAAAGCTTTCTTATGGTGCTTTGGATTTTTCGTCCTTGTATACACAGGAGTTGAAACACTTATAAGTGCCGGAAAAGTCGTTTCAAGCTATAGAACCAAAGATGAATCTAAAGTTAAATCCTTTATGTCTGGTTTTCTTATGTCTTTGTCAAATCCTTTAACTATACTGTTTTGGCTTGGCATCTATGGTTCCATTCTGGCCAAAACAATAGCCGAATATGACAAGGCTCATGTTATTTTATACAGCGGTGCCATTTTCACTGGGCTTCTTCTCTGGGACATAACGATGGCAGCTGTTGCCAGCAGCTTTAGAAGATTTTTAACCGGAAAAATTCTCGCTTTAATTTCCATATTATCTGGCTTATCGCTGATTGGCTTTGGGATTTATTTTGGGATGCAGGCTTATAAACTTTTGTTTTAATCCATATTCCATCCATTAAGACAAGGTGAAAAAAACAGATAATTATGTGATGCAAATTTATTTGAGCTGCTGGATAAAATAAATTATAAATTTTTTGAAGCTGATTTGCAGTTAATTTGGTTATCTGTCAAGTTCGGGAATTTATCTAGTATGTCTAGCAATTTTTCTTTGAAGAAAACAAATTAATACTTAAAACAGGAGATGAAATATGGAATGACGCATATAATTCATTTCTGGCACATATACGAGTAAAAGTGACGCATAAATTTGTATTTTCCATTAAAAAGAAGAGTCCAAATAAGATATTGGCATCCAAACACACAAAAAAGAGCACCCATCAGGTGCTTTTTCATATGCCCGGCAGCGTCCTACTCTCACAGGGGGACAGCCCCCAACTACCATCGGCGCTGAGAAGCTTAACTTCCGTGTTCGGTATGGGAACGGGTGTGACCTTCTCGCTATCGCCACCGGACTATGTAATTGAAGAAACTTCGTTCCCTCAAAACTAGATAATGCATGAAGAAGCATTTGCCGAGTATTCACCAATGACTTGTCTAGCTTCGGCTCCTAGAACAGTCGCCTCCGCTTTTCGTTTTGGTTAAGTCCTCGATCGATTAGTATCAGTCAGCTCCACATGTCGCCACGCTTCCACCTCTGACCTATCAACCTGATCATCTTTCAGGGATCTTACTAGCTTGACGCTATGGGAAATCTCATCTCGAGGGGGGCTTCATGCTTAGATGCTTTCAGCACTTATCCCTTCCGCACATAGCTACCCAGCGATGCCTTTGGCAAGACAACTGGTACACCAGCGGTGCGTCCATCCCGGTCCTCTCGTACTAAGGACAGCTCCTCTCAAATTTCCTGCGCCCACGACGGATAGGGACCGAAC
>NZ_SOEE01000002.1 GCF_004366035.1 Cytobacillus oceanisediminis | reverse complement strand
ACTCCTTCTGAAAAAGAGCCACAAACCGTTATTATGGACGGCGAGGTGTTAGATGAACCACTTTCAACAGCTGGAAGAAATCGTCGTTGGCTAGAAACGGAATTAGACAAGCAGAATGTTAGTATTGAAAATGTGTTTTTAGCTCAAGTCGATTCGTATGGGCAGTTAACAGTCGATTTATTTGATGACAAAATTAAAGTACCTACACCTCAAGAAAAACCATTATTATTGGCGACGATAAAGAAATGTCAGGCGGATTTAGAAATATTTTGTTTATCTACTGAGTCAGAAGAGGCAAAGCAGATGTATAGCAAGAATAGCGAAAAATTACAAAAGGTGATTGATAAATTGACCCCTATGTTAAAGGGGTAAAAATATACCCTACTTCATAATAACCATATACAACGTGTTGAATATAAAATATTTGGAAAATTAATCGTCAAAGAATGTGTTACTCAAAAAATCGTCTAAATACGACTCCCTTTTAAAGGGAGGGCTTTTTATTCCTCCTCCCCGAAATTAATTACCCCGAGCGGAATACACAATTTATTTGTAATTACAATAATTTATCATAAAAGAGCCATTAGTGGTCTTACTTATGTCAAGTAGTTTTGTGGCATTCAAATAGACGGGTTTCCCCGTCTATTTGTTTTGTTTATCAAGCTTATCTGTATGAAAGTAGTATAAGAATATTATTAGTAGGCGATACCTACACGTGATTTTATATAATTGCTTGTTTTTATCTGGCTAAATGTAAATTCTGCTGTATCCGGTACGGATATTTTAACTCCATCCTCCGGCAAAAAACTTCGCTCTATACGATATTTGCCTATCCTTTCTCCATCCGGCAAGTAGGTAGGACAGACAATCGTCCATTCGAGGGTTGATTGTTTGAGTATATCATAAACTTTATGATGTTCTTTCGCTGCCCGAGTTGACTTACGTTTTGATTTACTTGATTGATAACGCAGAGAATTTGGCATGGTCCTACTTTGCAGGATCCCTGCAGTTCCTATAGTTATTATTCGTTTAAGACCTTCATTTTCCATTGCTTCTATAATAAGTGGCATACTTTCTGATAGAGTGGTGGTGCCATCAGTATTTAGTGCACTAATAACTATATCAATCCCATGCATTGCACGTACGATATCTTCATTATTTAAAACATTCCCTCGAATAATGGTTAAATTTTCATTATTTAATTGAATCTTCTCGGGAGTACGAACTAATACAGTAACATTATGTCTGTTATGAAGGGCATAAGTAACTATTTGACTTCCAACTCGTCCAGTTGCACCTAAAATTAAAATATTCATAAGAATGAGCTCCTTCTGCAAATACTTATACTATACAAGTTACTTTACTTTATTTCTGTATTCAGCCATTCCTGGCTTTAAGAAGCTTTAATAGAAAGACGATTCAAATTAACCCTACAGAACTACTCCGAAGGGGTTCTTGTTAATCCCCTTTGAGCAAACTGCTGGCTTTTGTTTTAGCAAATAATGACAGATGTTCTTACATTGAAAATATTATGTCACATATGGGGTGGGGATAGGTTTTGTATGATTATTATTTTACTATCAGAACTTTTGAAGAGAATGGTGAGCTCCTTTAACTAATTGATCAAATATAAATCCTTGTTTTATAAATAATTATTTTACGATATCCCATAATAACATGCTTGACATAAAGTTAACTTTACATTGTAAGGTCAATATACGAGGTGAGAATAATGTATCAAATTTCTGAAGTATCTAAACTTGTCGGCTTATCTATCCCTACAATTCGCTATTATGAAAAACTTGGGCTTATAGACACACCCATTAAAAATACTCGTGGATATAAAGAGTATGATGAACAAATTATTCAATATCTTGGTTTTATTGTTCATTTAAGAGACACGCAGATGCCATTAGATCAAATAAAAACCTATGTAGATGCTTACAAAAGAAATGACTACTCTTCCTGTTATTCTATTTTACAAGAACACGAAAAAAGGATAGAGCTTGAATTACGGAAACGCCGACAAATTTTAGAAAAGGTACAATATAAAATTTCTCACTTTAGTAACCTTAAAGGTGGAGGAAAATAGTGCAAAAACCATTGCAAACAAGCTATACTGCTCGTACTAAAACAGATGAGGTTATACAAGATATTGACTTAATAGGAAAAGTGGCAATTATTACTGGTGGATATGCTGGTTTAGGATTAGAAACAACCAAAACTTTAGCTTTCGCTGGATCCACTGTCATTGTCCCGGCAAGAAATGTTGAGAAAGCAAAAGAAGCTTTAGTAGGTATTCCTAATGCCATACTATATCCTGCTATCTTCGATTTAAGTAAAAGATCTACCATAGATTATTTTCTACAATGGTTTAATAAGAATTATCTAAAACTAGATATATTAGTAAACAGTGCTGGAATAATGGCTATTCCACTAACTAGAGATGAAATGGGAAATGAGATGCAACTTTCCGCAAACTATTTAGGCCACTATTACTTAACAAAGGGATTACTTCCAAAGCTGCAAAGAGCTAATGGAGCTAGAGTAGTTAATCTCTCTTCTAGAGCACATCGGTACTCTCCTTTTCACTTTGATGACCCAAATTTCAATAAAAGCCAATACGATAAGTGGATTGCGTATGGCCAAGCTAAAACAGCTGTTTCTCTTTTTAGTGTAGCAATTGATGAACTGTTTAAAAAAGATTTGATTCGTTCCTTTACTGTTCATCCTGGAAGTATTGTAACTGGGCTTTCTAGTAATTTGTCAGATGAAGAGTTAGCAACAATGGGCGCAATTAAATCAAACGGCGAACGTGGATATGATCAATATAATGACGAGCATAAAACCATCTCAGAAGGTGCTGCTACTATTGTTTGGTGTGCCACTAGTCCTCAATTAGAAGGATTTGGCGGGGTCTATTGCGAGAATGTAAATATTGCACCTATATCTACAGAGAAGAATGATAAGGTAGGGGTTAAACCATGGGCAATTGATAAAGATCTAGCTTTAAAGCTCTGGAATGAAACTCCTCTACTATTCCGTTAGTGATCTGTTCTAATTATGTTGTTCTTCGAAAGTGGCATAGAAGTTTGGTTTTCTACCTACGTAATATCCTTATACTATTCGTATAATACACACTATAACGCTTTAATATTTTATTACAAAAAACGTCTAAGTCTATGGTACGTATAGATTTAGATGTTTTTTTATATCATATTCATGGTTAAAAGGATTAATGCTCTTTTGTGTAGGTTTCTTCTGGTACTAAAGGGTTCGTAAAAGTGCATGATTAAAATATTATTTGAACGATACTTATACTCACATAATATCAGATTGTACCAACATCAAGGGAAATTATCCAAAAAATCAATAATATGAAGAGCATTACATGGGATCGTACACCTTATTTACCAATCAGGCGCTTTTCTTTATCAAGAAGGCGTCTTTTTGTATGCTCCTACTCACAAAATTGTAAAGATTTTCACTGAAACTAAAGGATACTTATATTCAAGATCAGCTGCTGAATTAGACACTTTTTTCTTATTCAATAAAAGGGACCGCATTCCTGTAATGCAGGAAAATGAGATTTCAACAAAAAAATATCCTCCTGATAGAATGAGGTCCTGGAGCCGGGCAGCAGAAAGGACAAAACTCATATACCAGGAGACTTTAAAATGAGTTATAACCAAAATAAGTAGATTGCTCAAATTACTCCTTGCACCCTGATTATCAGGGGTGGATTTTGCCAAATTCAAGCAAGTGGCACGTGCCCAGGATTTCAGGGGAATGGAGTTAGGATCCCCTTGTTATTTCGAAAATACAAAGAAGGTTTTGAGCATTTTCTTTATTGGATTTCGGAAACGAAGAAAGCACAGAGTATGGAGAAAGTGATTGTCGGTATGGAGCCAACAGGTCATTATTGGTTTAACCTGGCTCATATTTTAAAAGAGAACGAGATTAAGTTTGTAGCTGTAAACATATATGTTTCCCTTTTATCATTTACTTTTTCTTTCTTCTTTGGTCCATTAGCTCTGCAGCTAACCTTTGTTTTTCTCTAGTAGTATTTATATACAATAAAGAAACATCAGATTGAGTGTGCCCTAATTGGTTCATGATAAGGGGGATGTCACCACCTGTTTAAATCTTCAGCTATTAACCATCCAAAGAATTCCTTGAAATCCCTAGTATAGTTATATAGGGTCAGGGGAGAGCGGATGTCTAATTTATCATCAACATATTTAACAACATACTCCGGCATGTCTTTTAAAAGCACTTCCAGGCGCTTCTCGTAGTATTCATGTTGTAATGATCGTAATTTCTTTGTTTGGAAGTAAATAAATAACTTCATTGTTTACGATATTTTTAAATTCAACAGCTTTGGGTGTTTCCTTCATCGTTTTGAATTTGTTTATACCAAACGTATTATGTATGTTTCCCATATATCATTCACCTTTCGAAGTAATTACATGCCTAATACTATTATAAGGTACATACCATATTAAATCTTTTTAATTGAAAAAAGGAATTGTAAGACCGCTTCATTGGAGGTCCTTTCATAGGTTTTACGATCTTCCTTTTTGTTGTTGTTTTGTAATGCTATTCATTCGTTCCGTTTTTACCATTGTTGCTCAAACTTTCACACCATAAAGCTTTGTCAACACAGAATGGGCAAAATAGCTTTGTGACTATTAAAATTTAGTAGAAATGAATTGAATTTTCATAGGCTCCTGTTCAAGGATTAAATCTGGTAATTATTTACTATCAATTCGACAGTTTTTTTAATATACAAATAATTCTTATTATTCATTCGGATTTGATCCTTCTATTCTATAATTTAGAGTATCTAAATAATAGGAGGTCCAAAGATTGAAAAAAAAGCTGCTAGCCCCCTTATTGCTTTCATCCGCCTTATTGGCGGGTTCGATCCCGGTTAATGTTTTTGCCCAGCCCGCAGAGTCGGGAAAGATCCATCACATACAAGCTTCCAAGGAGTGGAATGAAAAAGCAAATGTTCCTTTATTTGTGAAAGAGCGATTTGCTGAGAAATTCTCTTCCAGTTCTCCTTCCAATGCATTAACTTATTTAAAGAAGCACCAGGATAAAACAGGTATCAAAAACCCTGAGAAAAATCTGAAAGTAAAAGATGTACAAAAGGATGACCTCGGTATGACACACGTTCGTTTTAATCAGACAATCAACGGTCTGGCCGTTGAAGGATCCGAGGTAATTGTTCATTATAATAAGCATAATGAAGTAGTAATCGTTAATGGAAGAGTAAATCAGGCCATTGCCAATGATGCTGTGAACACCTCAGTTTCCATAAGCAGTGATGCTGCAATCAAAGAAGCGCTGTCAGCTGTAATCGCGCCACCAGAACTTACATATGAGCCAGAATCGGAGCTTGTTGTCTATCCATTTGAAGGGAAAAATCATACTGCTTATAAAGTAAATGTAAGCTTCATGGGGGATGAGCCTGGAAACTGGTTTGTGTTTGTAGATGCAAAGACAGGTAATATTATTGATAAATACAATGGCTTAATGCATGCTGAAGAAAATAAAACACAAAAAGGTTTTGGTAAAGGTGTTCATGGAGACCATAGGGAGCTCCATATATCCCGAGTGAAGGAAGAGGGATCAGGAACAAAGTTTGCGTTAGCGGATTATTCTCATGAAAATCTTGATGGAATCTTTACATTTGATTCTAAAAATGATTGGGATTCAAATAATGATGCAATATATGCCGGGAATTCCGCAGCATTTATAGGGGATTATGATCGAGCAGCAGTAGATGCACATTATAATTCCGAAAGGGTGTATGAGTATTTCTTAAATGAGCATGGCCGCAATTCTCTGGATGGGGAAGGAATGGCTATCAATTCTTATGTTCACATGGGTACAGATTACAATAATGCTTTCTGGAACGGCCGATATATGGCTTATGGCGATGGGGATGGTGAGTTTTTTATCTCATTATCAGCCGGCCTTGATGTTGCTGCCCACGAAATGACTCATGGTGTAATCACTCATACTGCTAACCTTGCATACCGAAATCAATCTGGAGCTCTAAACGAATCATTTGCTGATGTTTTTGGTGTACTTGTTGACGATGGAGATTGGGAAATGGGCGAGGACATTATGGCACCTGCTGCTAAAGCTGATGGTGTAACGAGATTGCGCAGCTTAAGTGATCCTAACAGTGTTGTCGTAAGTAATCCGCAAAGAGCAGCTTATGGCAGCGGAGTCTATCCGGCTCATATGGATGAATATTACGACATGCCTTTAAATGTCGATAATGGCGGAGTCCATGTGAATTCTTCCATAACAAACCATGCAGCATACCTAATTGGACAGGAACTTGGCAGGGAGAAGCTGGGAAAAATTTATTACCGTGCTTTAACTGTTTATTTAACCTCTAATTCTGATTTTAGCGATGCGCGTCTGGCTATTGTTCAATCTGCCATTGATCTTTATGGGGAAGGCAGCGGGGAAGAATCTGCAGTTAATGCTGGATTTGATGCGGTGGGAATTTACTAAGTAAATATTTAGGGAGTAAGGCATTTCTCAATTGAGTAATGCCTTTTTTTTACTCTGCTTTGAATTAAGGCCCTGAGCTCATACTTTCTTTCCAATATACTTAAGAGAGTATATATGCGTTTTTGTTAAATTAATGACTTCTTGGATAAATTCCTCCTGAGACACTATAAATCCCTGTTGAATCCAATTCTGAAGAAGTCCGTAAAATCCATAAGCGGTATAACGTTTAAAGTAGTCCATATTGACCGGGATATTGTTAATTGTCTCAAATACAAATTGTTCCTTATAGATTTTTAGAATTGCTTGTGGAAAGTGTGTGTGTAATCCTGGTAAAGTGTCTTCATAATTTATGAGTTCAAAAAAGTTCCGATTTTTGTATATAAATGAAACGATATTAAAAGATGGCGCATTAAGCTTGGATGTATAGACTTTGTTTCCTGGTATATATGGTTCGCCCACCGAAGTTTGCAGCCCTTGAAGCATCGAATTTCTAACATCTTCAGCTAAATCAATTTTATCCTGATAATGGATGTAAAAAGTACTGCGATTATAGGAAGCATAATCAACAATGTTTTTTACTGTAACGGGATGGTAGCCTTTTTCTTTTATGAGATCAATTAAAGCTTGCTTTAAATGTTCCTTTGTTCGGTTTTGTCTATCAGATGTTGTACTTTGCTCAGTATCCATAAAAAAACCTCCCCAAAATAGACAGATAGTACATAAATGTCTATCTACTAGACACTTAATGATATCTTATTGATTGTTAAAAGTGTACAAAGGAGTACAATTAAATTGTAAGCAATAACAGACAAAATTATCGTTGTGTCTGGCTTAATTTCTTAACATTTAGGAGGATGTAAAATGGCAAAATTACAAGACAAAGTTGCTGTAATAACCGGCGGAGCATCCGGAATAGGAGCAGCTACAGCACGTTTATTTGCCTCAGAAGGTGCCAAAGTGGTTGTAGTTGATCTTAATGAGGATAAAGGTAAGGCTTTTGAAGCAGAATTGAAAGCGCTTAACGTCACTGCTCTATTTATTAAAGCCAACATTACTAATGAAGAAGAAGTAGAAAATATCTTTAAGCAAACGGCCGAATCATTTGGAAAAGTGGATATTGTCTTTAACAATGCGGGTATAGGACGTGTTCATCCTTCCCATGATTTAGATTACTCCGAATGGCGCAAAACCGTAAATGTTGATTTGGATGGTGTCTTCTTAGTAGCACGTGAATCGATTCGCGAAATGCTGAAAACAGGCGGCGGTACAATTGTGAATACTGCATCGATGTATGGTTTCGTAGGATCTCCAGGTTCAGCCGCCTATAATGCTGCAAAAGGGGGCGTTATTAACTTAACCCGCTCACTTGCACTCGAATACGCAGAACAAAATATTCGCATCAACGCTCTATGCCCTGGATTTATTGATACTCCCATTATTCCGGAAGAAAGCAAGCAAGCTTTGGTTGCTGCTACTCCAGTAAAGCGCCTTGGCAAAGCAGACGAAATGGCAAAAGCAGTATTATTCTTGGCTTCTGATGATTCTTCATTCATGACAGGAAGCAGCTTAACTGTAGATGGCGGCTATACGGCTCAATAAATCATGAACAGTTCTTACACTGGTTGATTTTATAAAACACACAGTGTACTTCTGATAGAAGGAACATTAAGATTAAATATCCTTAATTAAATATATTTTAATTGAAAGTAAATGAAGAGATTAAAAGTGCCCAAAAATGTTTCAACAAAACGAGGAGGATATTTACTATGGACAATCGATTTGGCAGCAAAGTAATTTTGATAACTGGTGCAGGATCAGGTTTGGGTCAAGCCTCTGCCATACAAGTAGCAAAAGAAGGTGCAAAACTTTCACTGGTAGATTTAAATGGGGCTTCATTAGAAGAAACCAAAAATAAAGTGCTGGAAGTTGCACCAAAAACTGAAATGATCCTGATCACAGCAAATGTGGCAGATGAAAAAGCTGTAGAAAATTATGTGAATGAAACAGTGAAATATTTCGGTAAGATTGATGGCTTCTTCAACAACGCAGGAATCGAAGGAAAGCAAAACCTGACAGAGGATTTTGGTATTGATGAATTCCAAAAGGTAGTAAGCGTCAATCTAAATGGTGTTTTTTACGGTTTGAAACATGTATTAAAGGTGATGAGAGAACAAGGCTTTGGTTCTATTGTTAACACTGCTTCTGTTGGAGGTATTCGCGGGGTAGGCAGCCAATCTGGGTATGCAGCCAGTAAACATGGTGTTGTTGGATTAACAAGAAACTCCGGAATTGAATATGGCCAATACGGAATTAGCATCAAAGCTATTGCACCAGGAGCCATTATGACACCGATGGTCGAAGGTTCATTAAAACAAATCGATCCGGAAAACTGGGAAGAGGTAGGGAAACAGTTTGTCGAGCCAAACCCGATGAAACGTTTCGGTAAACCAGAAGAAGTGGGTTATTTGGTAGCTTTCCTGCTATCTGAACAAGCTGACTTTATCAATGCAACAGTTATTCCAATTGATGGCGGACAATCATATAAATACTAAGCAAATGCGAATGGCTCATTTAGATTCCTTATTTCTATAAAAGATTATCCTAATGAACAGATGGGGATCGTCTATTCTTTGTGGAACTGGAATGAATACAGGGATACCTGCCTGAGTTAAAGCATTAGTAATAAATCTAAAAACCGCACGGTTATGATTATCCGTGCGGTTTTAATCATTGAGCTATTGCCCTAGGTTTTCAAAATATTAATGTGTAAGACTTTACCTTGGTTAAACTCAAACGAACGGAAAGAATCTTTTAGCGAAAGAACAAATACAGCTTTTAAGATTAAAAATAGGCTTGTAATCCTATATTATATTTGACATTTTTATTAAGTTTACATATTATAAAAACAAATAATCTAAATGTTTTTATGTTTATATAATTCCTTAAGCCAGGGGTGGAATATAAAATGCCAAAATTCTCCGAAGCAGAAAAGGCAAGAATCAGGTTGGATATGCTTGGGAATGCCCACCAGCTTTTTATAGCTAAGGGGCTGAAAAATACATCTATAGAAGAAATCACATCTTCTGTATCTATAGCAAAAAGCAGCTTTTATGTATTTTTTGAATCAAAGGAAAAGCTTTATCTTGAGTTATTAACTTTAGAAGGGGAAAGTGTTGAAAGACAGGTATGGCCAAAAGTGAAACAGGAAAAGGATACAGGCAGAGCCATAAAAGTTTATCTTCATGAAATGTCTTGTGCACTGGAAGCAAATGTATTAACACAGAGACTAATCACCAATCTGGAAGAATACAACCTGGTTTCTAGAAAGATAAATCACGAATATCCAGCAACGAAGACTTTAAGAAGTATTGTTCCCCTTATGGAATTTATAAAGGAGAATAAGGAACTAAACAAAATCATAAATAAAGATGTAGAAGTGATCGCGGGTGTCATACGGGCATGTCTAGCAATGGTTATTCATAAAAAAGATCTAGGTGAGGAAATTTATCCGGAAGTTCAAGAAATTCTTTTCAATGCTGCAGCAAATGAACTTACAAGAGAACCTTAATAACCTGTATGCGAAATTAAAGATAGGTTGTGAAAAAATGACAAATACGAGGGATAAAGTGATAGAAATTGCAGATCGTCATGGGCTTATGCTTAAGGAGGATTCGGTAGTATTTAATGAATCAGGAATGGACTTTCGGGTAGTATTCGCAGTAGATCAGGAAAAAAATGAATGGGTGCTTCGCTTTCCCAGGCGTGATGATGTTATGCCAAGGACGATGGATGAGAAGAAAGCATTAGATTTGGTGAATAAGAACATAATGAATTACCAGGCACCAGACTGGTCCATTTATACGAATGAATTGATTGCATATAAGAAGTTAAACGGAATACCGGCTGGGACAATCGATCACGAAATTCAAAACTATGTATGGGAAATGGATATCAATAATGTGCCGAAAAGCTTTCATGTGACCCTAGGAAAGGCTCTGGCTGATATTCATAGCATCCCAAAGGAGCATGCGGCCGAGGCTGGATTGGTGGTTCACTCATCAGAAGAGCTAAGGCAATCGATGAGAGAGCGAATGGGCGCGGTAAAGGCAAAATTTGGAGTAGATGAATCGCTGTGGAAAAGATGGCAGGATTGGTTAAACGATGATGAGCTGTGGCCGGGGGAAACAGGCTTTATTCATGGTGATGTACATGCAGGCCATACCTTAATAGATGAAGACGCAAATGTGACAGGGTTAATTGATTGGACTGAAGCAAAGGTCTCAGATGTGTCAAATGACTTTGTATTTCAATACAAAGCATTCGGTGAAGATGGGCTCCAATCCCTGATTAAAGCATATCGGGAAGCAGGGGGATACACATGGCCTAAGATGAAAGAGCACATCATTGAATTGGAAGCAGCATTTCCAGTTGCCATAGCAGAGTTTGCTATAGTATCTGGGCAGGAGGAATATGTGGAGATGGCAAGACAGGTGTTAGGTGTAAGCGGGGAATAATAAACATTAAAATTAAAAAATAAAAAATAAAAGGTATCTGTCCATACTGTAAATAGTTTTGTGCAGTATGGACGGCCTATCTTAATTCTATGAATCGTGAGAAATTCTCCTATTTGTCGTAAAATAAAATTAAAGTTATTTTGAAGGAGCAGATCACATTGACACATAACAAAATTACTCCAAAAGAATTATATGAAAAAATGAAGCAAGAGAATGTCACCTTATTAGATGTAAGAGCAGAGGAAAAATACAAAGCGTATCATTTAGAAGGTTCTAATATCGAAAGTTTAAATATACCAAAAACACACATCTTAAATCACACTTTTGATGGCAAAATTAACTCTTTGCCACAGGGGAAAGAAATAATCGTTGCATGCACAACAGGAAATTCAGCAGCTCGGTGTGCAGCCGTCCTTTCTGAAAAAGAATTTAATGCTGCTGTTTTAGTGGGTGGGATTTCAGCCTGGAAGGAGTTCATTAAAAATAAATAAATGTTAAAAGCTATTGATTAAAATAAATTCAGGTGCTATAGTCTATTTAAATTCAAAAAATTCCGGCGATTACTGCAGGAAGTTACAGCCTAGAGGTGTGTTTTGTGGTTAGATTAAAGGATATTGCGGAGTATGTTGGCGTTTCTATTTCTACTGTTTCCAGAGTTATTCAGAATGACCAGACACGGAATGTTAACCAGGAAACGAGAAATAAAATTTGGCAGGCTGTCAAAGAGCTGGGATATACACCCAATCAGCATGCAAGAAATCTGGTTAGCAAAAGACAAAATAAAAGTGATGCCAGGACAATGAAAATTGGATGGGTTGCAAATCCCATACAGGCTGAAATAAATCCATACTTTTCTAATATCTATACTGGTATTCGTGATACTTTAACAGAAAATGATTATACATTAATAAGTATTACGAAGGATGAGATTGAAAATGAAGCACTTCTTCTTAAGACCATTCATGATCTTGGTATTGAAGGACTGCTGCTGATCGACAGTATTGATGAGAGCTTAATTGATTACATACAGCAAACGATTCCTGTTGTGGGACTTGACTTCTACTATTCCGATAAAGATATTGCCATTATAGATTATAACCGTGTGGCCGCGTTGGAAAAAGTTGTACAGAATTTAGTGAGTCTGGGTCATTGTGATATTGGGTTTATCGGCGGTGGAATTAATGAAGCCTTCCAGGACTTAAATGAAGAATTACGATTTAAAGGTTATCAATCTGCTATGAAAGAAGCAGGCCTTCCTATTCGAGATGAATGGGTTATCAATACCAGATGGAAAATGGAAAACAGTTATGAGGGAATGAATCAGCTTCTTAAAAGCAGTCCGGGAGAATTGCCGACAGCTATGGTTTGTGCAAGTGATTTAATGGCACTGGCTGCAATGAGAGCAGTTATAGAAAATAAGTTAAGAATACCCGAAGATATTGCTTTCTTTGGAGTGGATAATATTGAAATGGGGAAATATTCATCACCGCCGCTTTCAACAGTAGAAATCCCCAAATATGAAATGGGAAAAATGGCCGCGAAAACGATTATGGAAATGGTAGAGGAAAAAGTAGTATTGCCAATCAAAATTATTCTGCCATTTGAGTTAGTTATTCGTGAATCATCTTCTAAAAAACGGACCTAATCGGTTCTTTTTTTAAAAAAGTTTGGAAAACGTTTGGATAAAACGCGGAAATTTTCCACATTTATTTGCTCAATAGAGAGGAGAAATTTAAATGAAGACAATGACAGCGCTCCTTATCGGAGCTGGAGACAGAGGTGCGAGAGCATATGCACCATATGCCCTCAATTATCCGCATGAATTAAATATTGTTGCTGTTGCAGAACCTAAGAAAGAAAGGAGAGGGAGAATCCAGCAAGAACATCAAATTCCAAATGAAAATTGCTATGAATCATGGGAAGAGATCTCACAGCTGGACAAACGAATTGCCGATATTGCCATTATCTGCACCCTGGATAGAAACCACTTCAAAGTTACCATGAGAGCTTTAGAGCAAGGGTATCATGTCCTCTTGGAAAAACCAATGTCACCAGACCCGGTGGAATGTATATTAATGGAACAGCAAGCTAAAAAATATGACCGGCAGCTGACTATCTGCCATGTGCTCAGGTATACCGACTTTTGGAAAGCTATTAAAAAGGTAATTTCCAGAGGGGAGATCGGTGAAGTTGCATCTCTTCAATTAAATGAAAATGTTGAAGTTATGCATATGTCACACAGCTTTGTAAGAGGCAATTGGAATAACAAAGAAAAATCAAGTCCGATGATCCTCCAGAAGTCCTGTCACGACATGGATATCATTTCATATGTAATGGGAAAACCGTGTAAACGACTTAGTTCGTATGGATCCTTGATGCATTTTAAAGCGGAAAATGCCCCGGAAGGAGCCCCATTGCGATGCTTGGATGGATGTCCTGCCGAGCCGGAGTGTCCATTCCATGCAGGAAGGTATTACCTCGGTGAAGGAAGAGGATGGGCAAAAAAATTCACAGAAGACTATACAAATGAAGGCATAATTGAAGCATTGAGTAAAACCCCTTATGGAAAATGTGTATATCGTTCAGATAATAATGTAGTTGACCACCAGGTTGTTAATATGGAATTTGAGGGAGGAGCAACTGCAACCTTCAATATGTGCGGTTTTACAAGAGAACAAACTCGAATCGTTCAAATAATGGGAACCAAAGGTGAAATCCGCGGGAACATGGAAGAAAATAAAATCTCAATTTTTAATTTCCTAACCAGGCAGGAAACTGTGATTCATTTTGACCAGCCGGCAGGCGGGCATGGCGGTGGAGACCGCGGAATTATGAGACTTTTCCTGGAAGAGATCCGGAACGATAATAAAGAGGACAGTGTTTCTTCTGTTTCCGCATCTGTAAGAAGTCATCTAATGGCATTCGCGGCGGAAGAGTCACGGTTAAACCAGGGGCAATCTATCAATATAGATGAATATTATCTTGGTTTAATTGGGAATATTCAAGTTTAAAAGTTTGTGAACACAGCTCTTTAAGCAGTGTTGCAATATATTTGACCAGTTAAGATTAGTCTTAATGCAGAAAAATGGGTCTATGGAAAACGTTATCCAAGGAGGTGGTAAACGTTATAGAAATCATATCGTCCACAACATTTTGATTCATCTAGAGATATACCCCTTATGTTTTGAGTTAGGCAAACTAAAAACTTTAGGAAAGAAGGGAAATGGGATGAAGAAATGGATCATCATGCTAGTAACCGTTGTATTAGGTTTGATTGGCTTATCAGGCTGCAGTGATAGTGATGCAGCATCCGGCGGAGAAAAAGATGGCAAGGCTGAGATTACGTATGGTTTCTGGGATAAAAAGCAGGTTCCTGCGATTGAGGAAATTATTAAGTTATTTAATGAAAAATATCCGGACATTAAAGTGAAAACAGAAATCACTCCTTATGGCCAATACTTTCAAAAGCTCGAAACAGCGGCAACGGGAGGTGCTTTGCCAGATGTTTTATGGATGAATGGTGCACATGTTGTTCAGTATGCAGAAGGGAAGGTCATTCTTCCATTGAGTGAAATGGCGGAAAAGGACGACTATAGCTTAGATAATTATCCGGAATCATTAATTGATCTGTACACGGTAGTTGGAGAGGTTTATGGGATCCCAAAAGATTACGATACAACTGGACTGTGGTATAACAAGAAAATCTTCGATGAAGCTGGAGTATCCTACCCGGATGAAACATGGGATTGGAAGAAATTGAAGGAAGCTGCGAAACAGCTGACTGACAAAGAAAAAGGAATTTGGGGCTATGCGGCATTGATGGGGAATCAAGGCGGATATTATGATTTCATTTGGCAGAATGGCGGCTATATCATTTCTGAGGATAATAAGTCTGTAGGGTTCGACCAGCCTGAAGCAATCGAGGCATTAGAATACAATGTCAGTTTTATTAAAGAAGGACTCTCTCCTACTCAAGCCCAGATGACCGAAACGGCTGCTTCTGAATTATTCTCATCTGGAAAGATAGCGATGATGTTTGATGGTCCTTGGATGGTTCCTGAATATAAGAAAAATCCCGATTTGGATGTAGCGGTGGTTCCACAAGGGAAAAAACGTGCCGTTTCTATTCACGGGCTTTCCAATGTAATATCTTCGAATACAAAACATAAAGAAGAAGCTTGGAAGTTTGTTCAATTTCTTGGTTCCAAAGAAGCAGCAGAAGTCTTTGCCAAAACGGGAACCGTTATTCCGGCATTTAATGGTACACAGGATGCATGGAAAGAATCAGTCCCTAATTTAAACCTTCAGGCATTTATTGATGGAGCAGAATATTCAGTGCCTCTGCCAAGTGTGGAAAACACGGGGGAAATCTGGCAGTACGAAACAGATGTACTTAAAAAGGCGTGGAGTGAGGAAATAAGTATTGAAGAAGCAGCAGAAGAGCTGACAAAAAAAGCAAATGAGGCATTATCCAAGTAATTACTAATTGAAGAGAAGGATTTTGCTATTCTTCTCTTCCATCTATATAAGGAGGGATGACTTTGAAGGAAGTGCCTCTTCAGACAGAAGTAAAATCAGCCAATAGGATAAAGGTTTCGAGCCTCGCCAAAACAAGGAAGCGTTCAGACTATTTTTGGGCTTATCTTATGATTGCACCTACAATGCTGGGACTGTTTATTTTTTATCTCTGGCCCATTGTTCAGAATTTTTACTTTAGCTTCACCGAATGGGGGGCATTTGGACAGTATGAGTGGACAGGGTTAGACAATTATAAGAGATTGCTTGAGGATGCAACACTTCTGCAAGCATTTAAAAACACAAGCATCTATATCATTTTTACCGTGCCAATTGGAATTTTCCTGTCCATTATTGTGGCTGTTCTTTTAAATCAGAATATCAAAGGTAAATCTATTTACCGTACTTTATACTTTTTACCAGTCATCACTATGCCAGCTGCCATTGCGATGGTCTGGAAATGGCTGTATAACGCAGACTACGGTATGTTTAATTATTTATTATCCTTGGTCGGAATTGAAGGGCCACAGTGGGTAAGTGATCCCAATATAGCTTTATATTCGATTATCGCGGTAGCGATTTGGAGCGGTATTGGCTACAATATGGTCATTTTTCTTTCAGGGCTGCAAGGTATTCCAAAGATGTATTATGAGGCAGCAGAAATTGATGGGGCAGGTCCTGTCACTGTATTTTTTAAAATTACACTGCCTCTGCTTTCACCGGTTATTTTCTTTGTGTCCATTATGTCACTGATTGGTGCTTTTCAAGTATTCGATTTGATTTTCATGATGATTGGGAAAAGCAGCACTGCGCTTGAAAGTACACAGTCTATAGTCTATTTGTTTTATCAGCATGCATTTGTATTAAACGATAAAGGATATGCTGCGGCTATTGCGGTTCTCTTATTAGCGGTCATTTTAATTATTACAGCCATCCAGATGGTTCTTCAGAAAAAGTGGGTTCATTATGATTAAAGGGAGTGGTTTCGATGGACAGGTCACTTAAGCTTTTTAAAAGTAAAACATTCCTTTTTCATTTCATCCTGATTATTGGGGCTGCAGCAATGGTTCTGCCTTTTTTATGGATGATCCTTACCTCGTTAAAGACGTATGCTGAGTCGATTCAAGTACCCCCGGTTTTGATTCCCGAAGATTTTCAATGGGGAAATTATAAAGAGGTATTTGGTCTCCTGCCCTTTTTCAAATTTATGTACAATACGGTAATTATTACAGTTCTTCGAACAGCCGGCCAATTGTTCTTATGTTCATTAGCTGCATATGCATTTGCCAGAATTGAATTTCCGGGCAGGAACATTCTATTTTTGTTAGCGCTTACTGTGTTAATGGTGCCTGGGCAAGTTTTCCTATTGCCGCAATATATGATTATGGTGAAATTAGGCTGGCTCAATTCTCTTCAAGCAGTCATTGTACCGGGATTATTCAGCGCGTTTGGCACTTTTCTATTGCGGCAGTTTTTTATGGGACTGCCTAAAGAATTGGAGGAGGCAGCCCGACTTGATGGCTGCAACCATTTCCAAATATATTGGAGGGTGATGCTTCCGCTTGCAAAGCCGGGTTTAATCGCTCTTGGGATCTTTACAACACTCTGGAGCTGGAATGAATTGATGTGGCCGATGATTGTCAATAGTTCTCCTGAGTCTATGACTCTATCAGCGGGACTATCCTCACTTCAGGGGCAATTTTTGACCAATTACCCAATTCTAATGGCTGGATCTTTCTTAGCCATCCTGCCAATGCTGATCTTGTTTATCTTCCTGCAGAAGCAGTTTATTGAAGGGATTGCTGTTACTGGAGGAAAGTAAAAAGAAAATATTTTTTCGGATTCAAAACTCCTCTGTTGTTTGTCAATAAGTTTTATTTGAATCAACCTTAACCCAACAACCGATCATTGAGGAGTGTTTATTGGGGGTGGGCATTGGATTATGATACAAATAGCTAATTTCAGTCTTTTGTCGAAAATGCCCATTAATTGATAACATATGTAATGGGTTGTTGGGTTGACAGGGTAACTTTAAATGGTATAATTTAATTAAATTTTCAAATAATTATTGTTGCTAAAGAACAAACTGGAGGAAATGGATTCAATGAAACAATTGCAGCACGATAGTATTATCCCGCTTTACCATCAGCTTAAAGAGATATTAAAGGATTCGGTTGACAATGGTAATTGGAATACTGGAGACAAAGTTCCTTCTGAAAATCAATTAATGGAAGAGTATGGGGTAAGCAGGAATACAGTAAAAAAAGCGATCGAAGAGCTTGTTCAGGATGGGGTTTTGTATAGAATCCAAGGCAAAGGCACTTTTGTTTCAAAGCCGAAGTTTCAGCAGCCATTAATGGGTTTTTATAGTTTTAGCAAAGTCCTTAAAGAGCATGGAATGAATCCTAAAGACATTATTATAGATATTCGGGAAGTTAAGCCTGGTGCCAAAATTAAAGAAGGGCTGCAAATGAAAAATGACAGCAATGTTATTGAATTAAAACGCTTGAGATGTGCGAATGACGAACCCTTTATTCTGGAATCATCGTTTTTTACAAAAGAGACGGTACCTGATATGACCAAGTTAAATGAAATTGGTTCGATATCACTATATGATTTGCTCGATCAGCAATTTAATGTTGTCGTTACGCGAGCAAAAGAAGCTTTTGAACCAGTTCTAATCCGGGCAGATGAGAGCAAGTTTCTTCAGACCAAGGAAGGTCTTCCTGCATTACTATTAGAAAGGACAGCATTTGATAAAGAAGGAAAGCCTGTAGAGTTTTGCCGATCTATTGTCCGCGGTGACCGATGCCGTTTCTATACTGAACTGACTTAAAAGGTTTTTAAAGACTCATAGTGTCAAGGCTATGAGTTAAATTTTCCGCTAACTTGTACCAACAACCCATCTTCCCGTAGATGGGTTGTAAGACGATTATTAAAAACATCCAGATAGGAGTAGAAATATGACAGTATTAGTAGCTGACATCGGCGGTACAAAAATCGCAGCTGCCTTTGTTTCTGATAAGGAAAAGACATTAAAACAACGAGTACAGGCTGCTAGTGTATCACTTGATGCAAATGGGTTATTTGATTGTATACTTGCCCTGTTTTTCCGAATAATGGAAGCTGAAAAACTAAAACCTGAAGAAATCAGCTTTATTGGATTAGGGATTCCAGGAAAAGTGGATTCAGTTTATGGGCTTGCTGTTTATCAAAATAATCTTCCATGGAGGAATTTTCCTCTTAGAGAAAAGCTCAAGATATTTTTTCCTAATGCAGAAATAGTGATGGATAACGATGTTTATATGGCAGCTTATGGTGAGTGGACTGAATGGAAAATGGCAAAGGAGACTTTTGCCTATGTAACGATTAGTACGGGTATTTCCTCATGTCTGCTATCTGAAGGTAAATTTCTGCGTGGAGCAGGAATTGCTGGAGAGATCGGACTCACTCTATTGGAGAATGGTGATGAACTCATAAGCTTAGAGAATCTTGCTTCAGGAACTGCCATTGGAGTAAAAGCGAAGAAAATGTTTAACCCGAGATTTACCGTTGCTGACGCTATGGACCTATATCATCGTGAAGACCTTCAGGCGTCTGAGATTATTTATAATGCTGCAAGGTGTATTGCTAGGGGATTACATCAGCTCTTTACCATAGTCGATCCACATTTAGTCGTAGTTGGTGGAGGGGTTATTATTAACCAGCCTGAATTCTTTGGTCTTATAAAACAGGAACTTAAAAATCTAGTGCAAAACCCGCTTCAGGAGGGGATTGAAAAAAGGGTGCATTTAAGCAAGTTAAAAGCGGATGCCGGATTATTTGGCTGTCTGTATCGAACTTCGGTAAAAAGGATGGGAGACAGTCCTTTATAAGAAAGTTAATAGATAACAAGAATGGAGTGAATTCCTATGGGATCAGTAAAGAATTTACACATAGAAGAACTAAAAGGCGCGCAGCACACTGTACAAGAAATTCTTCAACAGCCGGAACTCTGGCTTCAGACAGTTAGTATTATCGAAAATCAAAAAGCAGTCATTAAGGATTTTATCAGTCAAAAGCTAATTGCCAAACAGGCACGGATTATTTTTACTGGAGCAGGTACATCAGCATATGTTGGGGATACTTTAACACCTCATTTAAGAAAAGAACTCTCTTATCAAATTGACTCAATTTCGACCACGGATATTGTTACAAACCCTCTGAATTATTTGAAGCCAGAAGTTCCCACTGTTTTAGTCTCTTTTGCCAGAAGTGGAAACAGCCCTGAATCAATTGCTACTTACAGCTTGGCTAAAAAGCTGATCAACAATGTTAGCCAAATAATCATCACATGCAATCCAGATGGGCAGCTTGCAAAGGAAGCTGGAAATGACGAAAATTCTTTGCTCCTTTTAATGCCGGAAAAGGCAAATGACAAGGGGTTTGCGATGACAAGCTCTTTCAGCTGTATGTACCTTTCTGCTCTCCTTATTTTCCAGTTAGATCGATTCGAATTGTTAAAGAAAAAAGCAGAAGCTGTTTCCAAAAACGCTGAGAGCATTTTAACCACGAAATATGAAACCTTAAAAAGTATTGTCAGCCTCAATAAGAAAAGAGTTGTGTATCTTGGTTCGTCAACTCTAAAAGGCTTGTCGCAGGAGGCGAGCTTAAAGCATCTGGAGCTTACTTCCGGGAAGATACCAACATTTCACGAATCGGTACTTGGGTTTAGACATGGCCCGAAGTCACTGGTGGATGACGAAACCCTGATTTTCGTTTTTATTTCCAATGATCCTTATACAAGAAAATACGAGATTGATTTATTGCAAGAGTTAAAGAATGATGGCGGCAGTAAAACAGTGGTAGCAATTGCAAATACCAGTGATGAAGATATTAATGAATTATGTGACTGCGCTTTTATTCTTCCGGAGCAGGAGAATATTCACCTGGAAGACCACTTGATTGCGTTGAATTACTTAATCATCGCACAGTTATTTGCGTTGTTTAACTCCATCCGCCTGGGGGTGACACCTGATAATCCTAGCCCAACCGGAATGGTTAATAGGGTTGTTAAAGGAGTTAACATATATAACTTTTAAAAAAGAGGGGGAATACAAAGTGCCAAACATCTTATTGACTCGAATTGATAACCGGCTTGTCCATGGTCAGGTAGGTGTTACCTGGGTTAATCACCTTGGGGCTAACCTCATTGTTGTAGCTGATGATGAGGTAGCTGAAGATGAAATACAGCAAGACTTGATGGAAATGGTAGTCCCTGATGCAATCGGTGTCCGCTTTTTCTCGATTCAGACAACTGCAGACATTATTCATGATGCATCTGAAGACCAATATATTTTCTTAGTAGTTAAAACTCCTCAGGATGTCCTGAGGCTTGTCGAAGGAGGTGTTCCGATCGAAAAAGTGAATATTGGAAATATGCACTATTCTGAAGGGAAGACACAAATTTACTCCACCGTTTCTGTTGATGAAGCTGACAAAGAAGCATTCCGCAAACTAAAAGAACATGGTGTGAAACTCGAAGTGCGCCGTGTTCCTGATGAAAGGCCAGATGACATTTATAAATTCCTTTAAGGGAAAGGATGGTGTGAAGGATGGATCAGGAAATATTGCTTCAGGCATTGTTGATTGCCATATGGGCTGGCATTGCCGGCATCGACTTGTTTAATGGTTTGTTACACATTCACCGCCCTATTGTAACTGGAGTCATCGTTGGGTTAATTCTAGGCGATTTGCCTACTGGTGTGATGACCGGGGCTGCAATTGAATTAGTATGGGCTGGAATGGTACCGCTTGCAGGAGCTCAGCCTCCAAATGTAGTTATTGGCGGAATAATTGGTACAGCATTTGCAATTTTGACTGGGCAAGATCCTCAAGTTGCAATCGGAGTTGCTGTTCCATTTGCCGTTGCAGTCCAGGCGTGCATCACATTAATGTTTACAGCCTTTTCACCTGTCATGCATAAAGCAGATAAATATGCAGAAGAAGCAAATACAAAAGGCATCGAAAGGATTAATTACCTGGGAATAGCAACTTTATTCGTTTTCTATTTTGTGGTTGCATTCCTTCCAATCTACTTTGGAGCTGAGGCAGCCAAGAATGTAGTCGAATCACTTCCAGCTTGGCTCATTGCAGGTCTTGGTACGGCTGGCGGGATGATGGCAGCCATTGGTTTTGCCATGCTTTTAAAAATTATGCTGAAGAAACAGTATATTGCCTATCTTATCGTCGGATTCATTCTTGTTACCTATTTGCAAATGCCTATTATTGCTGTCGCGCTAATCGGTCTGGCAATTGCTATGTATGACTTTTATAAAACATCTGGCGGCCAGGGGGCTGCTATGAGGGGAGCGAGAGGCCGTGGCATCTGAAAATGCAGCCATTGAACCGAAAATATCTGCTCAGGTAAACAATCCTGAAATTTATGAAGATCCTTCAACCGAACAGGTGATTACAAAGAGAGATCTAAACAAACTGGTATGGCGCTCATTATTACTTCAGGCATCTTTCAACTATGAAAGAATGCAGGCTGCAGGCTGGCTATACTCTATCCTTCCAGGACTAAAGAAGATTCACAAAAATAAGCAGGACCTAAGTGAGTCTATGAAAAGCCATATGGAATTTTTTAATACCCATCCCTTTCTAGTTAACATCATTATGGGGATTGTTCTCGCAATGGAAGAAAAGAAGCAGAATCGGAACACCATCCGGGCTATACGTGTTGCCATGATGGGTCCGCTGGGCGGCATCGGGGATGCACTGTTTTGGCTTACGCTTCTGCCCATTTGTGTTGGTATAGGTGCTTCACTGGGGGCAGATGGAAATCCGGTAGGAGCACTTGTGTTCCTTGTTATCTTCAATGTCGTCCATTTTGGTCTCCGCTTTGGTTTAATGCGATATGGCTATTATGCCGGGACAAATGCTATCAGCTCATTAAAAGAAAACACGAAGAAAGTTTCTCATGCTGCCTCAATAGTGGGATTGACAGTGGTTGGGGGGCTGATTGCCTCTTTTGTGCAGATAAAAGCAAATCTTGTCATTCATGCAGGAAAAGCTGAAATTGCCCTGCAGGAAGACTTACTTGATAAAATCATGCCAAACATACTCCCGTTAGGCTATACCTTATTAATGTATTACTTACTGAAAAGAGGCTTGTCCCCGGTCATTTTAATACTGATTACAGTCGTAATTGGCATAATTGGCAAGATACCATTCCCATTTGGCACTATTCTTTAAACAGGAGTGAGGAGGAAAAAAATGAATGGAATAATTGTTTCGGGCCATGGCTCCTTTGCTTCGGGTCTTCACTCTTCAGTTAAATTGATTGCAGGGGACCAGCCCAATATAGAGTATGTTGATTTCTTGGAATCAGATTCTACATCAGATCTGGAAATCAAGCTTAAAGCAGCTTTATCAAACTTAGAGGGCTGCAATGGAGTACTTGTTCTGTGCGATCTTGTGGGTGGCTCTCCCTTTAAATCCGCTGTTTCTCTAACAAATAAGCAACAGGATGCTGCTGTTATTGGCGGTGCAAATCTTGCAATGATCATTGAAACTGCAATCATGAAAAATAATTTATCCTTTGACGAACTAAAAGAAATGGCCATTACTTCTGGAAGAGAAGCGATAAAATGTTTCCAGAAATCTGATCGCCTCAAGAGAGATGGAGCAGGTATTTAATGGAGGCTATTTTTGCAAGTAAAATCTATGGCCCTAACAAACGGATACATTCAGGATTTGTGGTTTATGAGAATGGATTAATAATGGATATTACGGAAGTGAAACCAGACTGCCAAATACATGATTTCTCGGGATTTTCCGTTATCCCAGGCCTTATTGATATTCATATCCATGGCATTTCAGGGAATGACACGATGGATGCAGCGCCGGAAGCTTTGCAGGCGATTTCTATATCACTTGCAAGGCATGGGGTGACTTCCTTTTTGCCTACTACTCTTACCCACGATTTTGAGAAAATAAAGGCTGCCGTTAGCGAGATTGGCAGACAAATAGGAAAGACAGCCGGAGCCGAAATCCTCGGTTCGTATGTTGAAGGACCTTACTTAACCGCTGAGCACAGAGGCGCGCATCCTGTGAATTACATGCGAGAAATATCCATGACAGATATTGATGAGTTAATTAAAGCATCCCAAAATACGATTAAAATTCTAGCGTTGGCACCGGAAAAGAAGATGGCTTTAGAGGTTATTCCCTATCTGAAAAATTTGGGAATTCTTGTCTCACTGGGACATACCAATGCAGACTATGAAACTGCCAATCTTGCAATAGAAAGTGGGGCTAGTATATCGGTTCATACCTTTAACGGAATGCGTGGATTCACCCATCGTGATCCGGGATGTCTTGGAGCCTTCCTGACAAATGACCATATTTTTTGCGAGTTGATAGCTGATCTGGAACACGTGCATCCAGCAGGTATTCAACTGCTTCACAAAGCAAAAGGTGCAGACCGGATTCTATTAATTAGCGACAGTATGGTCGCAGGGGATTTGCCGGATGGGAAGTACAAGCTTGGAAGTCTAACTGTCAGAGTAAAAGACGGAATAGCCAGAACAATGGAAACTGGATCCCTGGCAGGCAGTACTGCAAATTTAATGAGCTGCTTAAGAAACACAAAGGAGGTTCTAGGAATGCCGCTTGAATCCATTTTGCCGATGGCTACTTTAAATCAAGCTAAATTGCTGGGTGTTGATCATGAGATCGGCACCATTGAAATTGGAAAAAAGTTAAATGCAGCTGTGATAGACGATGCATTCAATGTAATAGCCACCTTTGTTAATGGAAAAGTTGCTTTTATGGAGGAGAAAATAAATTGAGTAAAAAAAACATTGTAAACACCATTGATATGTTCCGAAAAGCGCAGCAAGAAGAATATGCGATTCCTGCCTTCAATATCCACAACCTTGAAACATTCCAAGTGGTGGTGGATACTGCAGCGGAATTGAACTCACCTGTCATACTGGCTTCCACACCAGGTACCATTTCTTATTCCGGCGGTGACTATTTGGTGTCAATTGGAAATGCTGCAGCAAAAAGATATGAGATTCCGATTGCACTCCACCTTGACCATTTTGAGAGTTTTGAAGAAATCAAGAAATATATTGAATTTGGTTTTAAGTCTGTGATGATCGATGCCTCCCATCATCCCTTCGAAGAAAATGTCAAGATTGTAAAGGAAGTTGTCGATTATGCCCATGAATATGGGGTCTCTGTTGAGGCTGAATTAGGCCGCCTAGGGGGAGTAGAAGACGACCTCGTTGTGGATGAAAAGGACGCTAAGTTTACCAATCCGGAGCAGGCTGGAAAATTTGTGGAGTTAACCGGAATTGACTCTTTGGCAGTTGCTATTGGAACTGCACATGGATTATACAAGGGTGAGCCTAAAATTGATTTTGATAGGCTGGATGAGATCCGCTCCATGGTTTCTATTCCTCTCGTCCTTCATGGGGCTTCCGATATTCCGGATACAATGGTGAAGCGAACAATAGAACTTGGTATTTGCAAGGTAAATATTGCAACAGACCTAAAAATCCCATTTTCTAATGCGGTCAAACAATACTTTACCGAGAATCCAGATGCAAATGATCCCCGAAAATATATGACTCCAGGCAAAGAAGCCATGAAGAAGGTAGTCGAGGAAAAAATACTTATGTGTGGCAGCAATGGAAAAGCCTAGCATTTTAACCGTTACCCTTAACCCCGCTTTAGATACTTTCTACCGCCTAAAGTACCTAAAGACCGGAGGAAGCACACGTACGAAAAGTCCCCTTAAAACTGCAGGAGGAAAAGGACTGAACGTTACA
Source organism: Cytobacillus oceanisediminis (assembly GCF_004366035.1). Classification (GTDB taxonomy): domain Bacteria; phylum Bacillota; class Bacilli; order Bacillales; family Cytobacillaceae; genus Cytobacillus; species Cytobacillus oceanisediminis_C. The sequence goes on along the minus strand of NZ_SOEE01000002.1, from coordinate 792,073 downwards.
AGGGTGTTGAGCATTCTTGGAGAACGTGTGACGGCAACCGGTTTTTTAGGCGGAAGTAACGGAAACTTTATTCGGAATGAATTGGCAAAGCTGGGTGTGCGTGATGAATTTGTTCAGATTGCTGGTGAAACAAGGCAATGTCTGGCCATAATTGACAGCAGAAACAACCAGACAGAAATTCTTGAGGAAGGGCCTTTTATTTCCGGTTTGGAGCAGGAAGAATTAAGGCAGCGCCTGCGCATCCTAATACCTGAAGCTCAAATCCTTATAGTAAGTGGTTCACTGCCCCTTGGAGTATCGTACAGCCTCTATCAATGGATGATAAAAGAAGCTAAAAATCATGGAGTTAAAGTTCTTCTGGATACCAGCGGGGAGGCACTAGCCGAATCTCTGCCCTATGGACCTTATTTAATCAAACCTAATCGTGAGGAACTTGAAGGGCTTCTTGGCCATCCCTGCCGGGAAGAAGCAGAAATCTGGAAATCGATGAAGAAGCTAGCTGAGAATGGTATAGAGGTTGTGATTGTTTCAGACGGTGAAAGGGGATCATTCGTTCATTATAAAGGCGAACGGATGAAAGCTGCAACTGCAGAAATTCGGACAGTTAGCGCTGTGGGGTCCGGAGATTCATTTATTGCAGGTTTTGCCGCTGGACTTTCAAAAGGATATACAGTGAAGGATACCCTGATCCTGGCTTCTGCTTGCGGCTCAGCAAACGCAATGGAAGAGAGGACTGGATATATAAATCTCCAAAATTTGAATACGTTGATTGAACAAATTTCAATAAACTCAACTTGGTCAGGCAGTTTATAAAATTTTTCAAAAGATCGCGGAGGTGCCGGATATTGTTAAGAAAGCGAAATAAACTGAAAAGATTTGCCTCAATATTTCTTTCATTCCTACTGGTCATATCGCTTATTCCAGTCAGTGCAGCTAATGCTGAAGAAAATTCAGATACTTCTTCCATCGGCAAAGTTAGCGGGATACAAAAAGAAGGCAGTGATATTTATCTTGATTTCTCTTCTGGACAAGGAATTAAATTAAGCTTTCTAAAAGACAATGTTTTCAGGCTTCACCTGGATCCGAGCAGTGAATTTCCTGAATACCCAACACCTAACAAGCCTGACCATGTGACTAAAATCGTGGATAAAGATAAAAACGACTACCAAAAAGAATATGGAACTGTAAACGTAAAGGTAAAAGAAGATTCCGATTTTTATAGGATATATACAAAGATATTGGAACTAAAAATCTCCAAAACGGACTCCAAAATGAGCCTGATTAATAAACATAATAACAAGGTTATCTGGAGTGAGAAGGAGCCGCTTTCTCTTGAAGCGAATAGAGCAGTTCAGACACTTAATACAAAAGATGATGAATACTTTTACGGTGGAGGACAGCAAAACGGCTACTACTCTCACAAAAATAATAAAATTAATATCTCCATCGGAGGTGGATGGGATGCAGGTGCAGCATCAAGCCCTGTTCCGTTCTACTTGAGCACTGAAGGATATGGAGTGATGAGAAATACGTTTAAGCCAGGTGTCTATGACTTTTCTAAAAATGCAACTTTTTCACATGAGGAAAATAGATTTGACGCCTATTATTTTGTTGAAGACTCCATTCCGGAAATTATTAACGAATATACCGAGCTGACTGGAGAAGCAGCATTAATGCCGGAATATGCGTTTTATTTAGGGCACGCAGATTGCTTTAATGGCACTCACAACGGCCATAAAGACCAGAGAACCCTCCTTGGCAAAGGCTTAGATACATTAAATCAATATGTGGCGAAGGATATGCCGCTCGGCTGGTTTTTGCCGAATGACGGTTATGGCTGCGGCTATGGTGGATTAGAGAATTTAGAGAAATTTGCGGATGAAGCAAATGAGAAAGAGGTTGAAGTTGGCCTCTGGACACAAAGCAATTTATACCCAGACCCAAGCCTGCCTGAGGATAGCCCATTGCGCAGGGATCTTGATGGTGAAGTGAAGGCTGGAGTAAGAGCTGTTAAAACGGATGTTGCATGGGTAGGACAGGGCTATTCCATGGCACTTAACGCAACACGCCAGGCTGCTGAAGGAATTGAAAAGCAGGAAAACTCAGGCGGAGCGCGCCCGTTTGTGATTAGTCTCGATGGATGGGCAGGCACCCAGCGTTATGCTACCCTTTGGTCTGGTGACCAGTATGGAGGGGAGTGGGAATACATTCGCATGCATATCCCAACATACATTGGAGCGGGATTATCCGGCAATCCGAATGTTGGATCGGATATGGATGGTATTTTCGGAGGAGATCCGGTCATCCAGACAAGAGATTTTCAATGGAAGGCTTTCTCGCCAATTCAAATTGATATGGATGGATGGGTGTCATCCGGAAACGATTACAGCAAATCCAAAAATCCGTGGAATTATGGAGAACCTTATACTTCCATAAACCGCATGTATCTGAAGCTAAAAGCCCAAATGATGCCTTACATTTATACAATTGCAGAAGAATCCACTTCCACTTCTATGCCTTCTGTCCGGGGAATGATGCTGGAGTATCCGGAAGATCCATTTACGTATAGCACTGATACACAGTATCAATATATGTGGGGGCCTAATTTGCTGATAGCGCCTGTCTACAATGAAAAGGATCATGCGGCTGGCGTAAGAAACGGGATCTACTTACCGGATTCTGAACAGGTTTGGATTGATTATTTTACGGGTGAGCAGTATCAGGGCGGAGCAGTTTTAAATAACTTTGACGCCCCATTGTGGAAGACACCGGTCTTCGTGAAAAATGGAGCAATCATCCCATTGGCTCCTGAAAACAACTCGATTAATGAGCTGGATGGATCTGAGAATCGAATTTTTGATATATATCCAGCAGGGAAATCTGAATTTACTCTTTATGAGGATGATGGTAAAACAACTGACTACAAATCTGGGAAGAATTCAAAAACCAAGATTTCATCTGTCGCAGCAAATGATAAAGTGAAAATTACCGTTCACAAAGCTAAAGGAAAAGGCTACAAAGGAATGGTCAAGGAAAGAGGAACCGAGGTCCTCGTTAATACACGAAAGCAGCCTGAATCTGTAACTGTAAAGGTTGGCGGCAAAAATATTAAATTGCGAAAAGCTTTAACAGAGGAAGAATACAGGCGCTCGGAAAATGTTTATTTCTACAATGAAAGTCCGGATCTTAATAAATATTCAACGGAAAACTCTGAGTTCGCCAAAACAAAGGTAACTACTGCACCAAAGTTATTTGTAAAGATTGCGAAAACAGATATAACCAAGAATCAAGTGATGCTTACGGTAAATGGATTTAACAACACGCAAGAGAAAGAAGTAAAAGATATAGAAGTACCTGATGTGCCTTCTGGACTCAGAGCCGCAGATGAAAATATTACAGATAAAAGCATAAAACTTAACTGGACTAAAGTTGAAGGTGAGAATCTTTCCTATGACCTTAAAATAAATGGAATGATATACAAAAATGTTTATTTGGAAAAAGAAAATGAGAACCCGTTTTTCGAGCACGATGATCTAAATTTTGACACAGAATACAGGTATAGTATACGGGCAGTAAATACAAAGGGTGCATCAGACTGGAGTGATGAAATAACTGTAAAAACTAAGCTTGATCGATTCAGGAACGTTCCGAAGAATATGACAGCCAGTGCCTCGAGCAATCAGCCTGGGAGCGAGGCATCAAGAGCAGTAGACGGAGATGAGAAAACACAATGGCATACAGCTTGGGGGTCAGGAAACGTTCTTCCTCATACGTTTGAGATTGATATGAAGCTTGCCTATCAATTAGATAAGCTGGAGTATGTACCTAGACCGGATGCAGGGAACGGAACAATTCTTAAGTATGACCTGGATGTCAGCCTTGATGGTAAGACATACAAAAATGTGATTAGCGATGGGACTTTTATTAGGAGCAATGAGACAAAAACGATTCAATTCAACGAAGAGGTAACTGCACGGTATATCAAATTAACGATTAAGGATGCTGTGGGGAAATTCGGATCTGCACAGGAATTCAGGCCTTACAAAAAGGATAAAACTGAAGGAATTGTAGTCGGTGAAAACATACCTAATGGTGCCATCGACGAAGAGGATCTGCTTTTCTTTGCCAGTTATATGGGTGTGGACACCACAGATACTTCTTGGGATCAGGTGTCCAAAGTTGATATTAACTATAATGGCGTGATTGATTCATATGATTTAATGTATGTAGCAGGACAGCTTGGTGAGACAGAGCTCCAGCCGACTAAGCGTCCTGCAGCAGGACTGCTGAGCATTCGGCCTGATAAGCAGCAATTAAAAGCAGGGGAAGAGTTTACAGTAGAGATAATAGGTGCAGGGATGAAGGATATTAATGCTTTCAATCTTGAACTTGAAATTGATCCAAATAAGTATGAAGTTGTAAAAGAGTGTTTAGAAGGATCTGATTGTGGCGGGAGAATTGCCAACTCCTCTAACTCTACCGAAAATATGCTGAATTATTCAATTCTTGCTGGAATAGGCAATGATAAGCAACGAATTATGGCTGCTTTTTCAAACAAAGGCTCTCTTGAAACGTTAGAAGGCACATCAACTCTGGCAGCCATTAAGCTAAAAGCGAAGAAAGATTTAGAGTTTGATATACCGATTACGAGATCATTGCTTGTGAATACAAGCTTTGATACCATCGATGAAATTGGTCAGGTTTTAAAGCCTGGAGAAGAGCCTGGTGAAGTCGAACAGCCGGAAGAGCCGAAGGAACTGCTTTTGACCGCACGGGATATCGCCGTTTCTGGTGAAGCAGATAAAATGCAGGACGGGGCCGAAGCCTTCCTGCGGTTAATTGACGGTGAAATAAGTGAATCTTCCCTGGCGGAGCTAAAGTGGAGCATTACGGAAGCCGATGGTATTTCTCTTCCATTAGAGGTTGATTTCAGCTTTAAAAGTCCTGCAGAACTTACCAGATTTGAAGTATTTAACAGACCGCTTTATACCAATGGGAAAATCAAAGTTCTCCTTGCAAAAGCTTATGATGAAGAGGGGAATGAGTATGATTTGGGCAGAAGGGAAGTCGGGTCAAGCGATAAATCTGTAACCTACGATTTAGCTGAACATACTCAAATTCCATCAGGCAAAAAAATGGTTAAAGTCAAAGTTATATTTGAAGAATCTCATAGTGGACCGCTTATGCTTTCGGTTGCAGAAGTGCAAATCTGGAAGAGAAACGGTGCCAATTGAGAGCAATTATAAAGGAATTAAAGAAAGCCATGGATAGTTCCATGGCTTTCTTCGTTAGGATTTTTAGAAATCAATTAATAAGTAACAACGGATTTAGATAGAGTGAGTTTTTCATGGTTATCTTGACTGGTAATGATCAAGATGTTACCATAAGGTCACGTGAAACATGTTACCGTTTGGTCACGTGTTAAACTTTCATTCATAACGAAAGGGCCGATGTAATGAGCGACGAGCTATCCACCGTTTTTAAGGCACTGGGACATCCAATCCGCAGGGAAATTCTCGATATTCTTAAAATATCGCCAAGAACGACCGGAGAACTAAACGAGCACTTTCCTGAAGTCACAAGGTATGCCATTATGAAGCATCTAAAAATTTTAGAGGAAGGCCATTTAGTTTTGGTGCGGAGAGAAGGAAAATATAAAATGCATTTTCTTAATGCAGTGCCCCTTCAGGAAATGCATGAGCGCTGGGTAGGTAAATACATGCAATCCGCAGCCAGCTCGCTGTTGAATTTACGGAGGGCCGTTCAAGATAAAGGAGGAGACAAACCGATGGATTCAGCAAAGGAGTTTCGCATTGAACAGGAGATATTTCTTGATGCACCACGAGATGAGGTATTTAGGGCATTAACCGAAAAGGTGGAAGAGTGGTGGGAGTTTCGCATAGCTCCAAAAGGAGTAACATCCCACTTTACGTTTGAGCCTGTTCCAGGCGGACAATTTACCGAAAAATGGGGTGAAAAAGAAGGCGCAGTCTGGGGGAATGTATACTATGTGAATGCTCCTGAAGAAATAAGGCTGCACGGCCATCTTGGCATGCATGGAGCGGTAAATAGTGCCTATACGTATCGTCTTCTTGAGAAAGAAGAAGGGACGCTGCTGCAGCTTTCCCATACAGCGTCTGGTGTTATTCAGGAGCAATGGGAAGAGGAGCATTCCAAGGGATGGGAATACCTGCTTGGAACCCTGCTAAAAAAATACGTAGAATCTAACTAATTCTGGAGGACAAGATGGTATGTAATCACAGAAATAACAATTAATTGTCCTGTTTCACAAGTGTCAGAGTATGCTTCAAATCCCGATCATGCTCCTGAATGGTATGTCAATATACATGCTGTTGAGTGGAAGACACCAAAACCGCTTCAACTAGGATCACAGATTGCTTTTAGAGCGAAGTTTCTTGGCCGGGAACTTGCTTATGTTTACGAAATTACTGATTATATTCCAGATGAAATATTGGTAATGAAAACTGCAAATGGTCCATTTCCAATGGAGACTATCTATACATGGCAAGCGATCGAAGAGAATCATACCCGCATGACATTAAGAAATAAAGGAAACCCAAAAGGCTTTAATAAGGTCATGTCTCCATTGATGGAACCGATGATGAGAAGAGCAAATATGAAGGATTTGAAAAAAATCAAAGCCATACTTGAAAAATAATTTTTATCATCCATCCGGCAGGAAGGTTTTTCTGTGAGTTTACATGAGGTGTATGCCCTATGCAGCTTTAAAAAGGCTGTTTAAAGTGCTAGGCACCTTATTAATAAGCTGCAGTTTTCACCTTAAAGCATGCGTATGGCGACACTAATGCCTCATTATTCAATTCGCAATTATTAAACCGTCCAATCCCTATCAAACCAAAATAAGCCGCCCTATTTAGGGCGGCTTATTTTGGTTATGTTCCCCTTTTTTATAAAACTGAATTTATAGGAGATGCTCCTTTTAGCAGATAAGGGCAGCACCATTCTCATCATTTTTTAATGATATTTTAAACATTGAAATAATTCCTATGATTGATGGCGGAGAAGGGTTTGCTAAAACCATTAAGAGATTAAAAGGCGGACATTTGATTTACGTGGATGCGACCGGTCCTGTCGGCAAAAAGGTAAATGCCCATTTCGGCATTTTTGCAGAGAATGGTGAAAAGACTGCTGTTATCGAGATGGCTGCAGTGGCAGGTCTGAAGCATGTTCCGCTGCAGGAGCGCAATCCTTTACTGACGACTACTTATGGGGTAGGGGAACTGATACTTGCTGCTTTGGATTTTGGAGCTGACCGTATTTTGATCGGCTGCGGCGACTCCGGCACTTCAGATGGGGGGGCAGGGATGGCTCAGGCACTTGGTGTCCGATTTTTGGATGGTGATGGGAATGTGGCCGAAATAAAGGGAGGTGCTGATTTATTAAGAATAATGCAAATCGATGACTCAGGCATGGACAAGCGAGTCAGACAAATAGAAATTGACGTGGCCTGCAATTGGAAAAATGTTTTATGCGGGAACAATGGAGTAGCGAGGATATTTGGCCCGTAAAAGGGTGCAACCAAAGAGCAGGTAATAATATTATCTGAAGCAATGGAGCACTATGCGAATCTTATAGAAGAAAGTTATAGGTTTGATGTCAGATACCTCGAGGGAAGCGGTGCCTCAGGGGGGCTCGGGGCAGGTTTGGCTGCATTTGCTGGCGCAGTGCTTCATCCACGTTTCAGCCTTATAAGAAAATACATAAAAATAGAGGAAAAAATTGCTACCGCTGACATCGTGCTGACAGCGGAAGGGAGCATCGATTTCCAGACTCCAAATGGAAAAATACCGACTGAGGTCGCCCGAATTGCCAAAAAATACGATATACCCGTCATAGCCATCACAGGTACGGTTGGAAAAGGGGCATCATTGAATTATGATGCCGGCATTGATGCTTTTTTAAGCATTATTCCAAAGCCGACATCTCTGGAAAAAGCAATTCTGTATGCTCCTCAGTGGATTGAGGACAGTACAGAATCAGTCATGCGGCAAGTGGACATTGGCTATAAAATGGCCTCCAGAAGCCGGATCAATGAAGGGGCTGTCTAATATGCAGACTAGAATGGAAAAGCATGGGCAATCCGGCCATCCATCATTTATGCTTATAGACCGTATTTCCGGGAGAAGCCTGGCCATAATCAGCGCCCATGTCATCTTTTTTCTGATGATTGCCTTCGTTGATGGGGTTGATTATAAAGCAAAGTTATCGATTTTCTTTTTTCTCTCCGCTGTGACACTATGGGTTTCAACAAAACTCCCTGCTGGATTCATTGCACTTGCCAGTGTAGTATTCATCATTTTAATGAAAGGAGCGAGCCAGGAGCTATTATACCTGTCCCTTTCGGAGGAAGTGGTATGGCTGATGGTCGGGGCATTTATCATTGGGGAGGCTGTTGAACAATCAGGTTTAACCGAACGGTTCATTCAGTTTACCCTAGGAAAAAGCCGGACGCCGGCAAAGCTGAGAAGGGGTATGATATCCTTTCTTTTCGCTTCTGTTTTTATTATTCCTTCAACATCCGCCCGAGCTGCCATGGCAAGGCCGCTCATCATTCATCTGGCAAGCAGGCTGACAGCAAAAGAGAAAAAAATTCTTACAATCACATTGCCTATCGTCATTTTAATGAGTACATCGGCTGCACTTATTGGTGCTGGTTCCCATGTTATTGGTGTTGGGCTTTTGGAAACTGCGGCTGGCCAATCCATCTCCTATTTGCAGTGGCTAATGTGGGGGCTGCCTTTTGCATTGTTTATGACAATCGTGAGCTCAATAGCCGTTAAGCGGATGATGAGGGGCGATAAGGATTTGGAAGAATCACCTGTTATACCTAATATACAGGATACGCGAGCTCGAATGCTTACAGGAGCGGAAATTAAAACTCTAATAATGGTTTCTCTTCTGATCATAGGATGGATGACTGATAGTTTCCATGGATATGATCTTGCATTTGTTTCCATGATTGGGGCAATTGCGCTGACCATGCCGAAAATTGGGGTAATTACCTGGAAACAGGGGGTTAAAGCAGTTTCTTGGAATTTGATTCTTTTTGTTGCAGCCGCTGCCGCACTAGGAAAAATTCTTGTTGTAAATGGTGTGGCCGATTGGATGGAAGGAAAGATTACAGGCTTCCTTCAAATCTTCACTGATGCTCCGGATTGGATTATGGCAGCAGTGATTCTTATCATCACCGTCACCAGCCATTTATACATTACATCCCATACAACAAGGGCCATTGTTTTGGTTCCAGGTATCATTCTGTTTAGCCAGTCAATGGGAATGAATCCGCACGCAGCCGTCTTTATCAGTTTAATAGGCATGAACTATTGCATCACTTTTCCAGTAAGTTCTAAGGCACTGCTCCTTTTTTATGAAGATGATGAATTAAGTTATGATGCAGGTATTTTAGCCAGGTTAAGTGCTATCCTAATGCCGCTGTACATTTCCATTGCTGTTATTTTCTATTGTACTTATTGGCAATGGACGGGGATGAGTCTATATTGACTGAAATCCTAAAATTGCTTCATGTCAAATGGAAGAAGCAATTAAACTAGCAGGGCTGATTGTAACAAGAAAGCTCTTTTCAACAGATGCCCTCTATATGATTATGGCTAAAAAATTTTAACTAAAAATGTGGAAGAGGAAGGTGTGAATTTTCTTCTTCTCCTCTCTTTGGCGGGGCAGTATAGACCCAAGGAGGAGCAGTGTATGAGATTTTGGTTCGCTTCTTATTATCAACTTGTAATCGTGTCGGGTTTATACAGGAGAGGAAAACGTTACCTGCACTGATACCATCAGAGAGCGTTACTTGCTTTAGTTCCGGTGCTGTATTTGATTTTATGCCAATGATGTTTAAAAATAAATTTTGATTGCTATGTTTCTAGCGTATGCCTTTTTCCTATTTGAACTGTTTATCCTGCAAATAGGAACCGTCTATTTTCACTTGTATCTAACCTATATCTCTGAATCACCCGTATTAATTTTGGTAAACGGATCTTTTTGTTTATTTTCAGAAAAAAGGAATTCAGCAAGAGCAATAGGAGGATAAGAAGACGCCTTGTACTTTTTTCCATAAGCATTATAATAGATTTGTAAGCGATTACGTAATTCGAAGGAGGAGACTATGGGCAGATTAGTGCATTTTGAAGTTCATGTGGACGACATGGAGCGCGCCAAGAAGTTTTATGGCGAAGTATTCGGATGGTCATTTCAGGATTGGAGTGAGTATGCCGGAATGCCTTATTATGGAGCAGTGACTGGAAATGAAGAAGAGCTGGGCATTAACGGAGCTCTGATGCAAAGGCAGGGACCTCCTCCAGAAGCTAATCAAGCGTTAAACGGATATGCCTGCACGATGGGTGTGGAGGACTATGATGCAGCTGAAGCCAGAATCATTGAGAATGGCGGCACTGTCGCATTGCCGAAGTATGCTCTTCCTGGAATGGCTTGGCAGGGTTACTATAAGGATACAGAAGGGAATATTTTCGGAATTCACCAGCCGGATGCAAATGCCAAGTAAGTCTATCTAAACTTATAGCATCAAATGGAAAAATACATAATTGAAAAAAGCCTTCTCCATCGAGAGGGCTTTTTTGTTGAGGAGCCAGTCAAATGACTGACTCCTTTATTTAGTTATCAGGCACTGATTTTCACAATTTTTCCTTCTTTGCGTTTCTTTGCATATTCAGCAGTTGCGGTAAATAGAACATCTGAAGACGAGTTAAGGGCCGTTTCACAAGAATCCTGAAGAACCCCAATGATGAATCCTACACCTACAACCTGCATCGCGATGTCATTCGGTATACCGAATAAGCTGGCTGCTAAAGGGATGAGAAGAAGGGAACCGCCTGCAACACCTGAAGCACCTGCGGCAGATACTGCTGCTAATAAGCTAAGAATAAGGGCAGTTGCAAAGTCCACTTGAATGCCAAGTGTATGGACAGCTGCAAGAGTCAGAATAGAAATCGTAACAGCTGCACCTGCCATGTTAACCGTTGCGCCTAATGGGATGGATACGGAATAAGTATCTTCATCCAGCCCAAGCTTTTCGCATAAGCTCATATTTACAGGAATGTTCGCTGCCGAGCTTCGCGTAAAGAATGCTGTAATTCCGCTTTCTCTCAGGCATTTAAATACTAGAGGATATGGGTTCCTGCGAATATTTAAGAATACGATGAGCGGATTCACAACAAGAGCAATAAAGAACATGGAACCCAGAAGGATTGCAAGCAGTTTTCCGTAATCAAGCAATGCTGAAAGACCATTGGTGACTATCGCATCAAACACTAGACCCATAATTCCGATTGGGGCGAAGCTAATCACCCATTTCACTAGAGTCGAGATGGCATCTGAGAAGTTTGCGAGCATGTTTTTTGTTGTATCAGCAGCTTTTCTTAAAGCAATGCCGAGGAGGATCGCCCAAGTCAGAATACCGATATAGTTGCCATTGATCAGTGCATTGACCGGGTTGTCCACTACGTTAGTCAGGAGAGTTTTAAGAACTTCTGCTATCCCTCCAGGAGGTGTTACATCCTGAGCTCCGGGAGCAAGTGACAGGGTAACCGGAAAAATAAAGCTAGCAACTACTGCGACAAATCCAGCAAGAAAAGTACTTAAGCCATAAAGGGCGATAATAGATTTCATATTCGTCTTATGGCCGCTTCTATGCTTGGAAATGGCGTGCATTACCAGGAAAAATACCAATACCGGCGCTACAGCTTTTAATGCGCCTACAAAAAGCGTGCCGAAGATAGTGATCCATCCCGCTGCTTTAGGGATGGTCAAAGCCAGGGCGACACCTGCGATAATGCCCAGCAGAATTCTTTTGACCAGGCTTATTTGGTTCCACTTGCTGATTGCGTTTTTCATAGAATTCCCTCCGAAGTGATTATTATATAAAAGAGAATAATTGCTTTTCACTGTTATTTGACAGTGATATTTGTTAGTTTAACACAAATATTATAAATTGTGCGATAAATTATTATATTGAAATATCTGTCAAACAGCTTTTATAAAGATAGATTGCTGATGCTATTGGTTTCACTGGTTTATTTTTGTGGAAAGATAATAAATAATTCAATACTTTTTTCGCTTGTGGAATATGAGCCTTTCTATAGCCGCAATCTAAAATTGTACATAAAATTGAAAGATGAGGTACACACCATGACAGGAATTCTACTAGCCCTCATAGCAGCGGTTTCCTGGGGCAGCATTGTATTTGTCAGCAACAAGCTTGGCGGGGACGAGGACAGCCAGACACTTGGTACGACAATAGGAGCCCTGATATTTGCCATCGCTGTCTATCTTTTCAAGAGGCCGGATTTGTCCAATATCGTATGGGCAGTCGGCTTTATTTCTGGGTTGTTCTGGTCGATCGGGCAGAAAAATCAGTTTGGGGCAGTCCGCTATTTAGGGGTTGCCAAGACAGCTCCGATGTCCACAGGTCTGCAGCTTATTGGAACAACTTTCTTTGGGGTATTCATTTTTAAAGAATGGGAAACAAGGATGAGCATTATCATCGGGGTTACCTCTTTGGTCTGCATTATTGCCGGTGCCGTTCTGACTTCTCTGAAACAGGGGGATGACAAGGAACGGGGAAAAAGTCTCAAGAAAGGATTGCTTGTACTGCTTTTATCGACGGCAGGTTTTGTGGGCTATGTCGTTTTAATCCGCTGGTTTAATGTTGACGGCTGGTCTGCGATTCTGCCGCAGGCAATTGGAATGGTAACAGGAGCATTCCTCATAACTCTGCGCCGCAAGCCATATAACAAATTTGCTATAAGGAATATCATTACGGGCCTGATTTGGAGCACTGGGAATCTGGGATTGCTGCTTTCACTGCCGAAAATCGGCGTTTCCACCAGCTTTTCACTTTCCCAGACCGGAATTGTAATATCGACCATTGGCGGGCTTTTCTTTTTAAATGAACGCAAAAGCAAAAAACAGGTGTTTATGGTTCTCCTGGGCTGTTTGTTTATTATCGCAGGGGGAGTTTTGCTGGGCTTTACGAAAAAATAAAAATAAGGGAGCGGATCTTATGTATCCAAGTCTTGAAGGGAAAGTTGTTCTTATTACCGGCGGAGCGACCGGGCTCGGGAAGGCAATGGCTGAGCGATTCGGTGCTGAAAAAGCGAAGGTAGTCATCAATTATTTCAATGAGGAACAGGAGGTACAGGGTATCATAGAAACAATTGAAAAAGCAGGCGGAATAGCCTCTGCCATCCAGGGGGATGTTACAAAGGAAGAGGATATTAAAGGAATAATAGCCCATACAATTAAAACGTTTGATTCTCTCGATGTTATGATCAATAACGCGGGAATCGAAAATGAAGTCCCATCTGAAGAACTCACCCTGGAGGATTGGAATAAAGTTATTTCAACGAATTTGACTGGACAATTTCTAGGCTGCAGGGAAGCTATTGATTATATGCTGGAAAACAAAATAAAAGGCTCGATCATTAATATGTCATCTGTTCATCAGGAAATTCCCTGGCCCCATTTTGTTCACTATGCCGCAAGCAAAGGCGGGGTTAAATTGATGACTGAGACTCTTGCTCTTGAATTTGCTCCGCACGGGATCAGGGTGAACTGCATTGCCCCCGGTGCTATCGATACACCGATTAATGCTGAAAAATTCTCAGATCCTGAATTGAAAAAAGGTGTCCTTGAGCTCATTCCTATGGGCTACATCGGCAAGCCCGAAGAAATCGCAGCTTGTGCAGTGTGGCTGGCTTCCAAAGAAGCTAGCTATGTTACCGGATTGACATTATACGCTGACGGGGGCATGACACAATATCCCGGATTCCAGGCGGGAAAAGGATGATGGAAAAAAGCCCTTCTCAATAATGAGAGGGGCTTTGAAGTTTTATTTCAAATCAAAAAACACTGTATTTCCAACCCAGGAATCATACTCCATTTTGGCATCCTCGCCTGTTTTTACTAAACCTGCTATATACCCTTCCTTCTCGTTTCCTTTATACATTTCAAAAGAAAAATCAGGTTCTGCTGTAGCGACAGTATCGCCGCTGTATATATCGCCGTTCTCACTGACAAATTTAAAGTTCATGATTCCATCGATGGTGAATGGATGGTCTTCTGTTTCAGAGTCGGCAACCTTTACTTTGCTTTTTACAAGAACCCATTCATACCCTTCCGGTGCATTCTCGTTAAACTCATTCATTTTCTTCAGTTTTTGCTGTGCATCCTGTCCGCGTAGGACCTCTTCCACTGACAGCTCGATTATTGTTTTATATTCATTTGATGAATTATCGTAGGTGACCGTTTCAATCGCAGCCATCTCATTTATTTTTATAGGATTGGAGCGGGAGCCGATCTTGGAATCACCTTTCTTCTCCTCAGGCTTCGCACTTTGCTCCTCGCCATTTTCTTCTGTTTTGCTTTTGGTTGATACATCTTCGGTTTCACCGCACGCAGTTAAAAACAATACAGACACCAAACCTGCCACAGCCAATTTTACCAATTTCCCATGTTTCATATTGATTCCTCCAGTTAGTTATTTTGATCTCTACAAGGAAAATAGTAGCAAGGAGAGTGCTCAAATTTTTTGGAGGGTGAAAGATATAAATAAAAAAATCCGGCCTCTCAATGAGGGCCGGACCTGAAGGGGTAAAGAAAAAGGGCTGTATGATGTTTCGGTACAAATTTATTGTAATACGTAAATGTTAACAAACTATGAACGGGGTGCGGACAAATTATTAAATGATGGTACAATCATGCTGGACAAAATCCTGGCAGCAGAAATTGGGTTTACCAATAATTCTGGAGTTTATCTATTCAATACCTGAGGGATCCGGACCTGCAGGAGGGACATACAAATCAGCTAAGGCAATCAGCTGGACAAGCGGCGGTAGACTATCATTAATTTTAAGCAAGCATAACACTGATAAACTCGTTGATAAAGCCTTCATAGTCAAGTTTAACGGCTATTCTTGTCTTTCCCTTCTGACTTCCTGGCCGGATATCAATGTATGATAGACCCTTTCCCTCTACAGTTCCATCTATGACACTTACGTCGTAATAAATGTATTCTGCTATAGCAGGATTATTGATGATCATGATGGTAAGCAGATCGTGAATAGGTGCTCCTTGAATGCCGGGAACCAGCTTCTGATAAGCCTTATAATAGTACTCGAATATAGGTTTTAATAACGAAGTGAAAGGGTTCGCAACAGTATTTGTTACATATTCCACTGTTTCCATGGTCAATAAGGCGAATCCTGTTACATTTAAAGGGGTAATCGTTAGGTTATTGGCAAATTTACAGACGTAATTGGAAGAAGCAGGATCACCATAAAAGTTTGCTTCTGCAAGGGGTGTAACGTTCCCGGGAACAAAGAAAGCACCGCCCATGATATAAAAAGCCCCCACTTGTTTAATCTGTTCGTCAAAGAGTATAAAGGCTGTCGCCAAGCTGGTTGATCTTCCGGTATCAACAATAATCAAATCTTTTTGATACTTTTCAATAAGGATACGTATTGTATCAAATGGATAGGTTTGATATTTCATATCTGATGGGGGCTGGATAGGCCCAAGGCCTTCGGCTCCATGGATATCCGGGTAGTACGTGACTTTTTCCTGCTGAACAGGTTGAGCAGCACCAGGAATAATAGGAACATTTTTTTGTCCAGCCAGATCAAGCAGATAATAAGCATTGGCTGTAGCCTGGTCCTCAGTTACATTCCCATAGCTTGTAACAAGTCCGACCAGTTCAAGATATGGATCCAGCAATGTATAAATGATCGCTAAGGAATCGTCAATTCCAGGGTCACAAAATAATAAAATCTTTTTTGTTTTTCTCTTTACCAATTGAACCCCTCCCATATTTGCTTATACAAAAATATTCATTAAAGACTTTTAATATGTTGATAAAGAAAGGGCTGAAAATAAAAAGCGCCCTTTCCCTAAAAAACTGAAGGGAAAAGCGCGGGTCTTCTTTTCTATTTTCTTTTCTGAGCCTTCATTTTGTTCGCTTCCAGTTCTGCAGCATATTCTTCATATGTTTTACCCTGCTTCTGGCTTTCCGATTGAATTTTCTTGAACTTGTTATCATTTAGGTTCGGCACGTCTACACCTCCCTTTGGACATGAGTATTTTTAAACAAAGGGGTGAACATTATTCCAACGAATTCAAAGAAGAGCTTTTAAGGATAATGGTTTCATTTCCATTTTACAGGGTATGATAACATCGGCAGTATTTTTATTTTGGAAACATCTCCAATACATAACACTCATGGTAAAATCGGGAATATTTTTCTGGAAAAGAGGAAAAATATGGTCATTCACTTTAAGGAGGTTTGAATGTGGCAGAGAACAAAGATATGAATCCAGAAAATGATCAAGAAGTAAAGCGTGAGACCTTGACGACTCGGCAGGGGCACCCTGTAACTGATAACCAAAACATCCGCACGATAGGCAATCGGGGACCAGCGACCTTGGAGAATTACCATTTCATTGAGAAGATCTCCCATTTTGACAGGGAAGAGGTACCGGAGCGTGTGGTGCACGCAAGAGGCGCAGGGGCATTCGGTTACTTTGAGACATACGGAAAAGTTGGGGATGAACCGGTCGAAAAGTATACACGCGCAAAGGTTTTTTCCGGTGCAGGAAAGAAGACGCCATTGATGGTACGCTTTTCTACTGTAGCAGGAGCAAAAGATTCACCCGAAACTGCCCGTGATCCGCGCGGCTTTGCGGTAAAAATGTACACCGAGGATGGAAACTGGGATTTAGTGGGGAATAACCTAAAAATTTTCTTTATTCGGGATGCTATGAAATTCCCTGATATGATTCACGCATTCAAGCCAGATCCTGTTTCAAATGTGTCAAATCCTGAGAGGATGTTTGACTTTGTGTCCCGGACACCTGAGGCCACACATATGATTACATTCCTGTTTTCACCTTGGGGAATTCCCGCTACATACCGTCATATGCAAGGCTCCGGAGTCAATACGTATAAATGGGTGAATGAAAAAGGGGAAGCGGTACTGGTGAAATATCACTGGGAGCCGAAACAGGGCATCCGCAATCTGACACAGGAAGAGGCAAACGAAATTCAGGCGAAAAATGTCGGTCATGCCACACAGGATTTATTTGAGTCGATTAAACGGGGAGATTATCCGGAATGGGAGCTTTTTGTGCAGATTATGGAGGATGATTATCATCCAGAACTTGATTTTGATCCCCTTGATGATACGAAGCTATGGCCGGAAGATAAGTTTCCTTGGCTGCCTGTTGGACGAATGGTGCTAGATCGCAATCCAGTGGATTACCATGCAGATATTGAGCAGGCTGCATTTGGAACAGGGGTACTTGTTGACGGAATGGATTTTTCCGATGATAAGATGCTGCAGGGCCGGACTTTCTCTTATTCCGATACACAGCGCTATCGCGTAGGGGCAAACTATCTGAAATTGCCGGTAAACGCGCCAAAAGCACCTGTGCGCACAAACCAGCAGCGCGGCCAAATGGATACACGTGACCCTAAAGAATCGGGAGAAAATCCGCATATTAACTATGAGCCATCGATGAAGGGCGGCTTCAAGGAAGCACCTGAAGAAGGGCGCACACCGCATCGGCCAACCTATAATGCTGCAGCCATGAGCGCACCTATCGATCGTCCAAATAATTATGGTCAGGCAGGCCATACCTACCGGAGCTTTGAAGATTGGGAGCGCGATGAATTAATCAAAAACCTATCTGAAGCACTCGCGGTATGTGACAAACGTATCCAGGATGCTATGTTTGAGCATTTCACACAGGCTGATGAAGATTATGGCCGCCGCGTGAAGGAAGGAACCGAGAAAGTAATGAAAGAATTGCTGGCAATGAGCGGGGAAGAGCAAGTGCCTGGCCGTGACGCTGGAAGATCAAAATATGGCCAGGGTTCGATCGCTGAGAACCAGGCAGCAAAGGAAGCTGTTGAGAAAAGCCGCGAAACGGATCCATATTAATATGAAGCTAGAGCTGTCCAGAAGATGGGCAGCTTTTTTTGTTTTCGTTTTTTACAATTTTAAATGCAGGCAGGTAGGACTTCTTCCCGGTTTTGTAGAATAATCTCCTAAACTATATAGCCAGAGGTGCCGAATGAAACCAATCATAGGGGTTACATCAAATTTAGATGACTTGCAGCTTTCCGTTTCAATGGATAATATCCATTCATTATTAAACGCTGGGGCCGTTCCGGTTGTTGTGCCTAATCTTCTGGAAGATGACAAAATTGAAAAATTAGCTGAAGAGCTGGATGGGCTGCTTCTTACGGGTGGAGGGGACATCGATCCCACCCTATTTGGTGAAGAACCCCATCAAAATCTGGGAAGCATCTGTCCGGAAAGAGACACGTTTGAAATTCGCATTATTCAAAAAATGCTGGTTCTTGATAAACCGATTTTAGCCATATGCAGGGGCTGCCAAATCCTCAGTATTGCTGCTGGAGGTGATATGTATCAGGACATCTACTCCCAGATGGGAGTCCCTCTTTTGCAGCATGCCCAAAAAGCACCCCGGTGGCATGCGTCCCACTTTGTGAATGTAAAAAGAAATTCTCTTCTGCACAGAGCCACTGGTGCGCAAAGTTTTAAAGTAAACAGCTATCATCATCAGGCTGTCCGCAAGATGCCCGAAAACTTTGAAGTCTGTGCCGAAGCAAATGATGGAGTCATTGAGGCATTTGAGAGTAATAATCATAGCTTTGTATTAGGGGTACAGTGGCACCCTGAATGCATGACACAAAAGAATGATGACCCATCCATAGCTATTTTTGAGGCATTTATAAAGGCTTGCAGACAATAAAACCAAAAGGTAAAAAACCGTCGCATTTTCCATTTTTGCGACGGCCCTTTTTAAATTCCTTTCTCTAAAAAATTCTCCGCACCGCCGATAAACTCCCGCACCGCAAACGATAAGTACTTATCCTTTTTCCAAATCATCCCGAGCTCCAAATTTACAGCAGATTCAGAGATAGGCAGAACAACGAGGTCCTGGCAGTTTATATTCTGACAGATTTTACTTGGCAGCATAGTGATCCCCAGTTTTCCTTCAACCATCCCCAGCAGGAAGTCCTTTTGTGAGCTTTCACAGACGATATTGGGCTGAAATCCGCTTTTCGAGCATTCCTCAATAATCAGGTCGTAAAGGGTGAAATCTTTCCGGTAGAGTATAAAGGGCTCATTTGCCAAATGTGAAAAGTGCACCTCACTTTTTGATGCCAGCGGATGTTCTCGGTGAACAATGAGCATTAAGGGGTCCTTTAAAACATTAATAATTTCAAAGCTGCTGCCTTGTGCAGGCACTGTGCAAATAAGACCAATATCCAATGTTCCATCGTCTACTCCCTTTTTTATTTTCTTTGTGCCAACCTCTGTTAATTTAATTTCGATCAATGGGAATTTTTCTTTATATTGGCTGATGAGCTTTGAAAAAAAAGCTGCTCCTACAATAGGAGGGATGCCAATTTTGATTTCACCGCTCTTCAGCTCCGTAACATCTGTTAACTCCAAAGCCAGGTTTTTAAATGCCTCCAGCACTTTCTTTGCATTGATCAGCACCGCTTTTCCCGCATCCGTTAATTCAAGCTGCTTCGATGACCGGTAAAAAAGCGGCACTCCCAGTTCGCCTTCGAGGTTTTTTATGGCTTTGCTGATGGACGGCTGGGTGACATGCAGGGTCTGGGATGCTTTTGTGAAGCTTAAGTGGTGAGCTACTTCAGCAAAGTATTCCAAATGCCGTATATCCAAAGATATCACCCCTTCATATAACCAAAAGGCATAATGATTATAGTTTATATGTATTTCATTTATGGATACCACTCATTATATAATAATCTACAACAATATAATACTGAAAATTGACAATATTCAATTTGGGGAGATGGTTAAGATGGATCTGCAGAAAGAATCTTTATTGCTTCATGAGAAGTTTCAAGGGAAGTTATCAATTGATGTGAAAATGCCGCTGAACAGCATGAAGGATTTAAGTTTAGCCTATTCCCCAGGAGTAGCAGAGCCGTGCCGAAAAATTCATGACAAGCCTGAGAAAGTCTATGATTATACAATAAAAGGCAATTTAATCGCCGTTGTCTCTGACGGAACATCGGTGCTGGGGCTTGGCGATATTGGCCCTGAAGCCTCTATGCCCGTCATGGAGGGGAAGGCTGCACTATTTAAAGCTTTTGCAGGAATTGATGCCGTTCCGATTTGCCTTGATACGAAGGATCCCGAAGAAATTATTAAAACAGTCAAGCTGCTGCAGCCTTCCTTTGGCGGCATCAACCTGGAAGATATCGCGGCACCTAATTGCTTTTACATTGAAGAACGCCTTAAGCAGGAAATGAATATTCCCGTCTTTCATGATGACCAGCATGGAACAGCAATCGTAACGGCTGCCGGTTTAAAAAACGCTTTAAAGCTTGTTGATAAACAAATGGATAAAATAAAAATTGTTATCAATGGGGCAGGTGCCGCAGGAATCGCGATTATCAAACTGCTCCTCAATATGGGTGTTAAAAATATCATCATGTGCGATACAAAGGGAGCGATTTATGAAGGAAGGCAGGAGCGAATGAACCCTGTGAAAGAGTCTGTGGCGAAAATCACCAATCAGGATAAACGCCAGGGACCGCTTGAAGAGGTTATAATCGGCGCTGATGTGTTCATCGGGGTTTCATCTGCAGGAGCTTTAACAAAGGAAATGGTCCAGACAATGAATCAGGATTCCATTATTTTCGCCATGGCAAATCCGGTTCCAGAAATCATGCCGGAAGAGGCGAAGGAGGCAGGGGCTATAGTGGTAGGAACAGGACGATCTGATTTGCCTAACCAGGTGAACAATGTCCTCGCATTCCCGGGGATTTTCAGAGGAGCTTTGGACGTAAGGGCTACTGAAATTAATGAAGAAATGAAGATGGCAGCTGTCGAAGCCATCGCCGGATTAATCGACGCTGCAGACTTATCACCGGATTATGTAATACCAGGACCACTCGACAGCCGAGTTGTTCCGGCTGTAAGGGATGCCGTTGTTAAGGCAGCACAGGAAACAGGCGTAGCACGCATCGAGATCCTGAAAAGTCCTACATTAAGCAAATAGCTTAAATTTACCAGAGGAAGCATGTTCAATTATCGTATCAATCAGAAAATGAATTACTTTGATCAGTTTCTCCTCGAGGAATTCTAAACAACTAGCATCCTATCAAATAGAAGACGGATAAAGTAACTTTGAAGTGCCTGTTATGGCGCTTTTTTTTTGAAAAAAGAGACCATTTTGTTTTAGCTTTGAGCGATTTTTAAGTGATAGATAAAAAATGGGATAAAGGGAAAATAAAATAATCGAAGAAATATATAGTAATGCACCTAAAACAAAAAGCTAAAAATGAGGTGATCCTATGGAGGCAGATAAACTTCCGTTTCCGTTCTTTATCGCTTCTCCTGACGATTGCATCTCCTATTGCAATGAATTCTTCCGGCATAGCCTATCTATTGCTGAAATCGATCATATGTATATTCGGGACGTCTTTGAAAGCTGGGTTGAGTTAAGGGGAGGACAGCTGATTCATGGGTCTTATCAGAATAAGGATTGTATTTTCATTAAAAGCAGGCTGCCTGATTCAGAAGAAATCGTCTATATTGGAACGTTTTCCTCTGAGCTGACATCCTTAATTGAGGAGTTGCGGGAAGCGAAGCGTGTGAATTGGGAGCTTGATGCTACGATTGAAAATTCTTATGACGGCATTTATATTACGAATAAGGAAGGCATTACGATAAAAACGAATTCTGCGATTGAAAGATTAACTGGGATTCCAAAAGAATACTATATAGGGAAAAAAGTCGATGCTTTAATGAAGAGAGGGATTCTGAAAAATTCCGTAACACACCAGGTCCTGGAGAAAAAACGAAGCGTTTCCCTTGTCCAGCAAAACTTCTTGGGGAAAGAAGTCCTGTTAACCGGAAATCCCGTTTTTAATGAGGAAGGTGAAATACAAAGCATTGTTACCAATATTCGGGATTTATCCGAGTTGAATGACCTTCAGTCGGCTCTATTAGAAGCGAATCAATTAAATAATAGCTACAAAAAGGAAATCGAGAGGCTTAAAGGAAGGTCCTACGGGGCTAAGGATGTTGTCATCAGAAGCAAAGTGATGAAAAGGGTTTATGACACTGCTTCCAGAATATCCAATGTTGATGCTACTGTGCTGATTCTCGGTGAAACCGGGACTGGGAAAGATGTTCTCGCACGGTATATTTATGACCAAAGTGATAGAATCAGAAGCGGTGATTTGATAAAGATTAATTGCGGGGCCATTCCGCCTGACTTGCTGGAATCAGAGTTATTTGGATATGAAGCCGGTGCGTTTACGGGTGCCAGTACAAAAGGGAAGGCCGGCATGTTTGAGATGGCAGATAAAGGAGTTCTCTTTCTTGATGAGGTAGGTGAGCTGCCCCTTCAATTGCAGGTTAAGCTCTTGAGAACCCTCCAGGAGCAGGAGGTACAGCGGATTGGTGGAACCAGACCGAAGAAAGTGAATGTACGCATCATCGCTGCAACAAACAGAAACTTAAAGGAAATGGTTTTGAATGGAGATTTTCGTGAAGATTTGTTTTATCGTCTGAATGTGATTCCGATTTCAATTCCTCCTCTTAGTGATCGAAAAGATGAAATTCTCCCGCTTGCCGAATATTATCTTGAATTAAAGAACTCCCAATATAGAGTACATAAAAAGCTTTCTTCCGGTCTTAAAGAGTTTTTTTATCATTACACATGGCCAGGGAATATTCGTGAACTAGCAAACTTAATTGAGAGAATGGTTCTTATTACGGATGAAGATAATCTGCTCCTAAGTCATCTGCCTGCAGAATATAAGAATAAGAATGGGGAAGCCATTGAAGTAAATGAAATGATGACGCTAAAGCAAGCAGCAGAATTGGCGGAGGAGAAAGTTCTTCAGCTGGCTGTCAAAAAATACAGCACAACATATGAACTGGCAGAAGCACTTGATACAAGTCAGCCGACAATAGTAAGAAAATTAAAAAAGTATAATTTGAATTTTATGAATAAAGAATAAAGGAGGCACTTATGAAAATTGGAATAATGGGAACTGGAGCTGTCGGGGGTTTTTTTGGGAGTTTGCTGAAGAGGTCGGGCCATGAGGTAATCTTTATTGCCAGAGGGAAAAATTTGGAGAAAATGCAGCAGGAAGGTTTGAAGGTTTATAAAGATAATGAACTAATCCATGTGGACGGCAGTTTTTCAAATGATGTAAACGATTTAAAAGGATCCAACCTTATCTTATTTTGCGTAAAATCTGTTGATACACTTGAGGCTGCCCGCCAGATTGCAGAAGCATGCGGTCCGGAAACCCATATTTTAACGCTGCAGAACGGAGTAAGCAATGAAGAAATATTAAGCTCTGTGTTTGGCCCGGAACGGGTATTCTCTGCTGCCACTTATGTGCAGGCCCAAACGAAGGGCCCCGGAGTGATTCAGCAAGCCGGATTTTATCAGCTTGTTTTTGGAACCTTGCATGCATCGGGAGAAGATGACAGCCGCCGATATGCTGAGCTGTTTACGAAATCGGATATCCCTGCTAAAGTATCGGATCATATCTTACAAGCAAAATGGAAAAAGTATATTTGGAACATCACCTTTAATCCTTTATCAGCTGTTACTGGTGCTTCTGTTGGCGATATTTTGGACAGCCCGGAACTGAAAAAGCTGGCAAAAGGAATTTGTGAGGAAGGTATCGAGGTGGCCGGCAAACTCGGGCTTAGCTTCCCTCCCTCCTATTCTGAAGACCTCATTATTCGCTCAGAAAGGGCAAAGAGCCATAAAACATCCATGCTCCAAGATTTGTTAAACGGCAAGAAATTAGAGACAGATGCTTTGACAGGCTTTCTCATTCGGAAAGCTGAAGAAAGGGAAGTTTCAGTGCCATACACAGAAACCATACACAGTCTCCTCAAATTTTTGGAAAGAAAAGCATAATGAATCAATTGCCAACCGCTATTTAATAAAAATAGCGGTTTTCTTATTTTGGCAAATGATGAATGATTCAAAAAAGAATTCGGTGATTCAATTTTGAATCATGCGGTACAAACTCATAATATGTCAAACTTTCTATCTTTTGATTCATTAATGAATCAATTTATTTTTAAAAATATTCAAACTATTGTAAATGAAGGGTTTTCAGACTTGGCACAGTTATTGCATATTGATTTATATAAATAAAATGGGGGAGGACATACATATGATTGCAGCACTTCCGCAGGAAATTGAACAAATGAAACAAATGGTTAAAAGCTTTGTAGAAAGGGAGGTTGAGCCTTTTGCCCAGCAGATTGAAGATGAGGACAGAATTCCGCAGCACCTGATTGAGCAGGCAAAAGAATTGGGCCTCTTCGGAATGAGCATTCCCGAGGAATATGGCGGTATCGGATTAAATGCTGTTGGCAAAGCAGTTGTCCTTGAACAATTGGGGAGAACACACAACGGCTTCGTCAGCCTGATCAGTGCCCATACCGGAATTGGCAGCACAGGACTCGTTAAGCTTGCCTCTGAGTACTTGAAACAAAAGTATTTGCCTGATATGGCGGCAGGAAGAAAAGTTGCTGCATTCGCTCTTTCTGAGCCTGGTGCTGGATCAGATGCCACTAATTTGGCAACACGCGCAGAGAAAAAGGGAAGTAATTGGATTATTAATGGAACAAAGCATTTTATCACAAACGCACCAGTGGCAGATGTTTTTACCGTTTTTGCCTTAACTGACAAAGAAAAAGGTGCCAAAGGAGGCATCACAGCCTTCCTGGTTGAAAAGAATTTCCCCGGATTCACAATTGGAAAGCAGGATAAAAAAATGGGTTTAAGAGGTTCATACACGGCCCAGCTGATTTTTGAAGATTGTGTTGTACCAGAGGAAAATGTAATTGGCCAAGTCGGCAAGGGATATATTTCAGCACTGAAAATTCTTGGCGAAGGACGTGTAGGACTGGCTGCAAGATCAGTCGGATCGTGTGATAAATTGATCGAACTCTCCTCCTCTTATGCAAAAGAAAGAATCCAGTTCGGGAAGCCAATTGCAGACAATCAGGCTATCCAGTGGATGCTGGCTGACATGGCGACGGAAACAGAGGCTGCAAGGGCATTGACATTGCGCGCAGCGATGATGATTGATGAAGGAAAAAAAGTGATCAAAGAAGCCTCGATGGCCAAGTTATTTGCGTCTGAAGTTTTTAATAAAGTAGCTGACAAAGCTGTACAAATTCATGGAGGGATGGGATACGTTTCCGACTATCCGGTGGAACGTTTTTATCGGGATGCAAGGATTACAAAGATTTATGAAGGAACAAACGAAATTCAGCGTCTGATTATTGCAAGAAGAATTCTGGAAGAGGTTTGATGAAGGATGGCAAACCAAAAAGAATTGTTCAATATCAAAAGCAAAGTTGCCTTGATCACCGGCGGGGGAAGGGGGCTTGGACGGCAAATGGCCGAAATATTTGCTTCCTCCGGCTGCCATATCGCCGTTTGTTCGCGTAAGCTTGAACAGTGCGAAGAGACCGCCAGAACCTTAGCTGAAACATTCGGTATTCAGGCTAAAGGGTATGCCTGCAATATCCAAAATGAAAACGATGTCAAAGAAACGGTAAGGCAGGTATTATCCGATTTCGGACAGATTAACATACTCGTAAACAACAGTGGTGCCACCTGGGGAGCAGCAGTTGAAGAAATGCCTCTCAATGCCTGGGAAAAAGTGATGAACGTTAATCTAACTGGGATGTTTCTTATTACAAAGGAAGTAGGAAGGCATATGATCGAACGGCAATCAGGCAAAATTATCAACATTGGTTCTGTAGCTGGTTTAAAAGCAGAGCCGCCTCAGGTGCTGAATGCAATTGGCTATAGCACAAGCAAGGCAGCTGTCCATCACTTTACGAAAGACCTTGCCCGTAAATGGGGTCAGTATAATATTCATGTCAATGCGATTGCACCTGGATTTTTCCCGACAAAAATGACAAACCATGTTCTGAGCGAAAAAGGGGATGAAATCAGGAAGCATAATCCGCTCGGCAGAATTGGGGATGATGATGCCTTAAAGGGCGCTGCCCTTTTTTTCGCCAGCCCTGCCAGTGCATTTGTGACTGGCCAAATTCTGGCAGTTGATGGCGGCAGCTCGCTTTAGTCCGTCAGTATTATAACCGTTAAGGGAGGGATAATGATGGTTCAAGTACAGGAGTCTAAAATCATTGATACTTCTATAAAAGTGAAACCCGCCTATATTGAAGAACTATGGCATTCCCGAAAGGAGGGGTGGAATAATGCCAGGGTATTTTTGCTGATTATTTCGCTGCTGGCAATCGGGATGTCGGTTTTTCATGTTTATACGGCAGGATTTGGAACTCTGCCTTCATGGGAACAGCGAAGCATTCACGTTGTCTGGGCCTTGCTTTTGATATTTCTGTTATTCCCGTTTAGAAAAGGCAAGAAATTTGGTGCAATAGATGTTCTGTTTGTCATCCTCACTCTTGCCATAGGCGCCTATTGTCTGTTTGGAGCTGAAGGAATACAGAGCAGGCAGGGGAACGTGGGTCAGTATGATATGATATTTGGCACGATTTTAATTGCCCTTGTGCTAGAAGCAACCCGAAGGACGAATGGGCTGGCTATGATGCTGATTGGATTGTTATTTCTTGTTTATATTTTTTTCGGGCAATACTTCCCAGG
Organism: Cytobacillus oceanisediminis; assembly: GCF_004366035.1. Classification (GTDB taxonomy): domain Bacteria; phylum Bacillota; class Bacilli; order Bacillales; family Cytobacillaceae; genus Cytobacillus; species Cytobacillus oceanisediminis_C. Next base: position 765,308 of record NZ_SOEE01000002.1, on the reverse strand, counting down.
CATCCTAGCGCATCCGGGTGCAAGATACGGCAAGATGATAGACCAGATGTTTAATAGTACGCTTGGTATTTTCAGCTCGCCCATCTATGTGAGTTCGACGATCCTGGTGCTGTTTGTTGTGTTTGGATCGTTTTTGATGAAATCGGGAGGAGGGCAGTTTTTTACCAACTTTGCTTTTGGTGCACTTGGGAAAAAAACGGGGGGTCCTGCCCTTTCCGCGGTTGGTGCAAGCGCCCTTGTTTCTACGATTACAGGAAATGGAGCCGCTAATGCAGCCATAACTGGTTCTTTTACGATCCCGTTGATGAAAAAGCTCGGCTATTCCAGGAAATTTGCCGGGGCAGTTGAGGCTGTAGCCTCTCAGGGCGGACAAATTATGCCGCCAATCATGGGGGCATCGGTATTCATCATGGCGGAAGCTACCGGTGTTCCTTATATTAAACTGGCATTATATGCGCTCATTCCCGCGATTATCTATTTCCTGATTGCTGGCTTTATCGTCTATTTCCATGCTAAGCGCCTAAAGCTTGCGGGCATTCCGGAAGAGCAGCTGCCTGATCCAAAGAAGATCCTTTTGCGGGAAGGGTATTTGTTTTTGCCAATCTTCATCATTATTGGCTTAATGATGTACGGGTACAGCCCGATGAAAGCAGGGTTTTATGCGATCCTGCTGACTATCGCCATCAGCTGGATCAGGAAGTCAACAAGGATGAACCTTTTATCCATCCTGGCAGCGCTTGAAGACGGGATTCGCGGGTCACTGGCAGTCATTGCCGCCTGTGCGACAGCCGGCATTATTGTCGGGGCAGTATCTCTTACAGGACTGGGCCTTAATTTTTCAAGATTTGTCATTGACCTTGCAGGCGGCCAATTGTTTCCGCTGCTTCTCTTAATTGGCTTAGCGTCCATTGTTCTGGGAATGGGGATGCCAACTGTTTCAGCCTATGTCATTCTCGCAGTTTTGGGAGTGCCGGCACTAACCGACGCGGGTGTCAATTTGATTGCAGCCCACATGTTTGTCTTTTATTTTGGAGTCCTGTCAGGCTTGACGCCGCCTGTTGCCATTACTGCTTACACAACAGCGGGAATAGCCGGATCTAACCCTAACGCTACAGCCTTCTACGCAATCCGGATCGGTGCGGGTGGATTTCTTATCCCCTTCATTTTCGTCTATAATCCGCAGCTGTTGCTTCAGGAAGGAAGTGTCTTTGGAATTACGCTCGCGGTTGTAAGCGCTTTATTCAGCTGCTTTATTTTTTCTGCGGCAATAGAAAATTATCTGGTCAATGAAATGAACTTGGTGCAGCGGGCTTTGCTGTTTATTTCTTCCTTTACATTGGTTGTGCCAGGTTTACTTTCGGATATTGCGGGCATAGCCATTTTCATCCTCGTTTATTTCATGAACAAACGGACGTCTGCAGCAGGCAATGCAAAAGAATTGAATGCTTAGTAAAGAAGGAGAGGAGAATTAATCATGAAAAAATTGTCTTTAACGCTATTGCTGATTATTTGCACGTTCCTTTTGGCGGCCTGCGGTTCAGGTGGAAAAGAAGCATCTGGGGGAGAAGGAAAACTTGAAGCTCCGGGTAAATTCCTTCGAATCGGTTCAGGTCCGATGGGATCGGGCTGGTTTCCGATTACGACCATTATGTCAGAGGTTTATATGGATAATTTCAGCGGATTGAATGCATCACAAATTGAGGGCGGATCAACGGCCAACTTAAAATCAATGGATGTCGGCGATATTGAAATGGGTATTAACTATACTTCAGATTTCTCAGATGCCATTAAAGGAGAAGGCAGCTTTGAGAAAAAGGTCGACACCATTGCAAGTGTGGCTTCATTGTACCCTGTCTATCAGACGATCGCGACTTTACAGAAATCTGAAGACATTAATTCCATTGAAGATATTGTGGATAAGCATATTTTCCTTGGTCCTAAGGATGGCGGCGGGCCAGTCGCATTCTGGCGAATGATGGAGGAGTATGGAATTAACGAGGAGAAAATCAAGAAAGCCGGCGGCAAAATTTCCTATGGAAATTATAATGACGGAGCTTCCATGCTGGCAGATGGAAATGTCGATGTGTTCCTTGGAGGCGGGGCTCCAGCAATTGCATCCTTGCAGGAAATTGAAATGACAAACCCTGTAAAAGTGCTGCCGATCGATCAGGATAAACTTGAAAGCATTAGCAAGAAGGACTACGGAATATCCTTTGATAATCTGCCTGCCGGAACCTATAAAGGCCAGGAGAAGGATATTCCAACCTATACGGCCGTTTCAATGCTTACAGTTCAAAAAGAGCTGGATGAGGAATATGTTTACAATCTTACAAAATTATTTTGGGACAATATGAGTGCCTTTGAAAAGCAAATACCTGAACGGGCAAAGCATTTCACTCTGGATACTGTTCTTGATGGTATTGACCCTGAAACTCTTCATCCTGGCGCGAAGAAATATTATGAAGAAAAAGGGGCCCTTAAATAAAAATAAGGAGGTGAGGAACCCTTGCATAATCTAAAGAACCGGCCATGGTTTAAGCATTATCAGCAAAATGCCAACATTGAAATTACCGAAATTCCTCTTTATCGGGTACTGGAACAATCGGTCCTTCATTACGGAGATAAGACGGCAATTATTTTTGAAAATGAAAAAACAACCTATCTGGAGCTGAAGGACCAGGTTGACAGGCTTGCGGGAGGCTTGCAGGAGATGGGGTTTCAAAAGGGTGAGCGGATAGGCTTAATGCTTTCCAACCATCCAGACTACATCATCTGCTATTATGCAGCACAGGCGCTGGGTCTCACGGTCGTCCAAATCAATCCGATGTATACGGCGAGAGAACTTCTGCAGATTGTAAATGACTCACAGGTTTCCTATATCGTTGGTGATCCATTATCAAGAAAAACGATTCTCGAGGTGAACGAGCTTTACCAGTTCCGGTACATAATCGGCTCACAGTTTGAAGTCGGGAATTCGGAAGGGTGCAAAACGCTGGATGAACTGATTCCGTTCTCAGCTCCAATTGATACTCCAGCGGAAATTGATGTACATGAAGATATTGCGGTCATTCAGTATACAGGCGGCACATCCGGGAAGACGAAAGGTGCAATGCTGACACACTACAACCTGGTTGCCAATGTGATTCAGAGTTTTAATATGTATAACGGAAATATGATTTCCGGTGAGGAAACCATTCTCACCGCAACCCCTTTATATCATGTCTACGCCATGACAAGCGCAATGAATCTTGGAATCTATATAGGAGCAAGAATCCTGCTATTTAGAAAGTTTGACGTGAATAAGGTACTTGAAAACATAAAAAAATATCGGCCTACTTTCTTTCCGGGAGTACCCAAAATGTATATTTCCTTTGTGAATCACCCGGGGATCGAGCAATATGGTTTAAATTGTCTGAAAACCTGTTCATCAGGATCGGCCCCGCTGCCTGTTGAAGTCATTAAACGATTTGAAGAATTGACAGGGGCAACGATTGGTGAAGGATTTGGATTATCAGAAGCATCCCCTTCCACCCATCGCAATCCCCCTTTTGGAATCAGAAAGGTTGCCAGTATCGGGATTCCCATGCCTGAAACGGACTGCATGATCATTGACGAAAACAAAAATGAATTAGGTCCTAAATGTGTCGGGGAATTGCTGATCAAAGGCCCTCAGATCATGAAAGGCTACTGGAATAATGAAGAAGAAACGGCTGCAGCGCTTCAGAACGGCTGGCTTTATACAGGTGATCTCGCCATGATGGATGACGACGGCTATTTTTATATCGTTGGCCGAAAAAAGGAAATGATCATTGTAGGAGGCTTCAACATTTATCCGCAGGAAGTGGAAGGGGTCCTGTATGAACATCTGGATATCCAGGAAGCGGCTGTTGCTGGCATTCCTGATGAGGAACATGGGGAGCTGGTCAAAGCTTATGTTGTTCCAAAAAGCGGAAGGGAAATCGATATAGATGAACTTAAAGGGTATTGCTACTCAAAATTAACGCCCTATAAGGTTCCAAAAATGTTTGAGGTTCGCAGAGCACTTCCGAGGAACACTGTCGGGAAGCTTTTGAAAAGACTGCTTGTAAAAGAGGAGCTTGAGAAAGGAGAGAAGAACAATGCCGAATAAGATTGAAAAAGTCGGCGTGATCGGCGCTGGAACAATGGGGTCACAAATTGCAATGGTATGTGCTTTGGGCGGCTATTCTGTCACCTTGCAGGATGTAAGTAAAGATAACCTGAAAAAAGGCAGGCTAATGCTGGAGGAACAAATGAAAAAAAGAGTTTCAAAAGGAAGGCTTACGAGGGAATCAGCTGAAGAAGCGTTTAGCAGAATTCATTTTACCGCTTCCCTTGATGAATTAAGCGGTGCTGATTTTATCATTGAAGCGATAGTAGAAAAGCTTGAGATTAAAAGAGAGCTATTTTCAAAGCTTGATAAGCTTGCGCCGGCACATGCAATCATTGCCACGAACAGTTCCACCATTGTAAGCTCTGAGCTTGCTGATGCAACGGGAAGGCCGGAAAAAGTGTGTAATGTCCATTTCTTCAATCCGGCACTGGTCATGGAGCTTGTTGAAGTTGTCCGCGGGCCTCATACCTCTGCAGAAACCGCTGAGACGGCTATGGAGTTTGTGAAGTCCATCAATAAGTACCCAGTCCTATTAAATAAAGAAATTTCAGGCTTTGTAGCAAACAGGATTCTTGGAAAGCTGATGGACGAAGCCGTATATCTTCTTGAAAACGGGATTGCCAGTCATGAAGATATTGATCTCGTTTGCATGAAAGCGCTTAACCATCCGATCGGACCATTCGCTTTAATGGATCTGACAGGAATTGATGTAAATTATCTGGTCCGAATGCAGCGCTACAAGGAAAGTGGAGATGAGAGAGACAAACCTTCAAGGGTTGTCCAGGAGAAATATGAAAAAGGAGAGCTTGGAAGAAAGACTGGAAAAGGTTTTTACACTTATACTGCCGCAGAGGCAAAAGTCTAACGGGAGGGATATGGATGAATATATACGTTTTATTAAAAAGGACTTTCGATACTGAAGAGAAAATTGCCATCTCCGGCGGAGAGATCAATTCAGATGGAGCTGAATTCATTATTAACCCCTATGACGAATATGGAGTGGAAGAAGCGATTCAGATTCGGGACAGCCAGGGAGGGGAAGTAACAGTGGTTTCCGTTGGCAGCGGGGATGCCGAAAAGCAGCTGCGGACAGCGCTGGCAATTGGAGCAGATAAAGCCGTGCTGATTAATACCGAAGATGACCTGGAGATAGGTGATGAGTTTACAACAGCGAAAATTTTGGTTGAGTTTTTAGAGGATAAGGAAGCAGACTTAATTTTTGCAGGGAATGTTGCGATTGATGGCGGAAGCGGTCAGGTCGGGCCTCGTGTTGCTGACCTTCTGGGCATCCCTTACGTTACCACTATTACAAAAATTGAAATAGAGGGAAGAAATGTGAACATTATCAGGGACGTTGAGGGCAGCTCGGAAACCATTGAAGCGTCTCTTCCGCTGCTTGTTACAGCACAGCAAGGATTGAATGAACCACGCTACCCTTCTTTGCCGGGAATTATGAAGGCAAAGAAAAAACCGCTGGAAGAATTGGAACTTGCTGACCTTGATTTGGATGAAAACGATGTAGCGGCAAAAACGAAAACCGTTGACATTTATCTGCCTCCGAAAAAAGAAGGCGGCCGTATTCTTGATGGAGAGGTTCAGGATCAGGTAAAGGAGCTTATCAACCTGCTTCATTCAGAAGCAAAAGTAATTTGAGGAGGGAATGTACATGACAAGAAAAGTAATCGTGCTTGGAGAAGTCCGTAATGGAGAATTAAGGAATATATCCTTTGAAGGGATTGCTGCTGCGAAAAAAGTCGCTGAAGGCGGAGAAGTGACTGCCGTGCTGTTGGGTGAATCGGTACGCGGTCTTGCACCGCAGATGATTCATTATGGTGCAGACAGGGCTGTCATTGTTGAGGATCCTAAGCTTGCAGCCTACACTCCTGATGGATTTTCCCAGGCATTTCTTGCCGTTATTGATCAAGAAAAACCGGAAGCTATTATTTTTGGACATACAGCGCTAGGAAAGGATTTATCTCCTAAAATTGCAAGCAAGCTGGGCGCGGGACTGATCTCTGATGCTGTTGCCATTGAAGCAGCGGGTGACAATATTATTTTTACACGGCCTATCTATTCTGGAAAAGCATTTGAAAAGAAGATTTTAACGGATGGGATTTTGATGGCTTCCATTAGGCCCAATAACATCCCTCCGCTTAAAGAAGATGCATCACGTGAAGGAGAGATTTCAGCCGTTTCTGCAGATATTAAAGATCTCCGCAGCATCGTCCGTGAAGTAGCCGAAAAGGCTGTCCAGGGTGTCGACCTGTCAGAAGCCAAAGTGATTGTGGCCGGTGGGCGCGGTGTGAAAAGTGCTGAGGGCTTCAAGCCGCTTAAGGAACTTGCTGATGTGCTTGGCGGTGCGGTTGGGGCTTCACGCGGTGCATGTGATGCGGAATATTGTGATTATTCACTCCAAATCGGACAAACAGGAAAAGTGGTCACACCCGATCTATATATCGCTTGTGGAATCTCAGGTGCTATCCAGCACTTAGCCGGAATGTCGAATTCAAAAGTAGTCGTGGCCATTAATAAAGATCCGGAAGCAAACATTTTTAAGGTAGCTGATTACGGTATTGTCGGAGATTTATTTGAAGTGGTGCCAATGCTGGTCGAAGAGCTTCAAGCAATGCTGGTAAAAGCATAGTCTATTTCAGTAAAAATGTTTTGAAAGATTTAAAGACTAGTAATACTTAAACTGCCTGCCATGAAGTTTAAAAAGGAGGAATCAGCATGGAAACAATCAGTGTAATTGGTTCCGGCACAATGGGCCGCGGAATCGCTTATTCAAGTGCTGCGGCAGGATTTATGACAGTGGTCCAGGATATTAATAAAAGCTCCCTGGACAGCTGTCAAGCTTATATAGAAAATCAATTTAACCGTTCTGTTGAAAATGGGCTGATTAATAGAGAAGAAGGAGATTCGGCCATCAGCAGAATCCAATATACAACCAAACTCGAAGAATCCGCTCAGGAAGCCGATTTGGTCATTGAAGCTGTACCTGAAATAATGGACCTTAAAATAGATATTTTCAAACGGCTCGATCAGTTCGTTAAACCGTCAGCGATATTGGCTACTAATACCTCTACGATGAGTCCCACTGAGATTGCGGCACAAACCTCAAGACCAGAGCGCTGCATTGCCCTTCATTTCTTCAACCCTGTTCCCAAAATGAAGCTGATTGAAGTCATCAGCGGATTGGAAACTTCCGAAGAAACGGTTGTACGAAGCATTGAATTTGGAAAAGCGCTTGGAAAGGAATGTGTTAAAATCACGGAATTTCCGGGCTTTGCGGTGAGCAGAATGAACTGCCTGATTGGCAACGAAGCGATGAATATGGTCATGGAAGGCGTCGGCACGGTTGAGGATATCGATAAAGCGATCAAGCTTGGCCTAAACCATCCGATGGGCCCGCTTGAACTCGCGGACCTTGTGGGGCTCGATACAAGGCTCCGGAATATGGAGTATCTCTATAAAACGCTTGGTGAGAAATACCGTCCATGTCCGGTTCTGGTTAAATATGTCAAAGCGGGACGTCTCGGCAAGAAAAGCGGGAAAGGATTTTATGATTACAATTAAGCGGGGTGATTGGGAATGGATTTTCGATTGAGTGAAGACATCGAATTTTTGAAAAAGAATGTCCGCGACTTTGTTCAGACGGAAGTAGAAGCTGTCGCAATGCAAATTGAAGAAGAAAACAAAATACCTGAGAGAATAATAGAAATGTCAAAAGAAATGGGTTTATTCGGACTGAGTATTCCTGAGGAATATGGCGGTCTGGGTATTGGAATGGTCGGAAAATGTGCGCTTTATGAAGAAATTGGTGCTACACATAATGGTTATACCACCCTGATTGGTGCACATACTGGCATCGGCACAGTCGGGATTGTGGAGATGGGAAACGAAGAGCAAAGACAGAAGTATCTTCCCGATATGGCAGCAGGGGAGAAGATTGGTGCCTTCGCACTCACTGAACCAGCTGCGGGATCAAACGCAACGAATTTAAAAACGACAGCAGTAAAAAAAGGAGATAAATATATCCTTAACGGAACAAAACATTATATCACAAATGCCACTGAGGCAGATGTCTTTACAGTCATGGCAGTAACCGACCCTTTAAAAGGTGCAAAGGGTATTACATCTTTTATAGTTGAAAAAGATTTTCCGGGCTTCCATGTCGGAGCAGTGGAGAAAAAAATGGGACTGAGAGGATCACATTCTGCTGAAGTAATACTCGAGGATTGTGAAGTTCCAGTTGAAAACGTCCTTGGCGAAGAAGGACACGGCTATGTAAATGCCCTTAAAATCCTTGCGAATGGACGTGCCGGCCTCGCAGCAAGGAATCTGGGATCATGCCAAAAGATACTCGATATGTCCGCTATTTTCGCTCAAACCAGAGTTCAATTTAATGTTCCGATTATAGAACACCAGGCCGTTTCTCATATGCTTGCTGAAATGGCTATGGAAATTGAAACGCTTCGTTCCTTTACGTACAGAGTCGCCTGGATGGTCGATGAGGGTATGAAGGTTATCAAAGAAGCAGCGATGCTGAAGCTGTTTGGATCTGAAGTTTACAACCGTGTCGCCGACAAGGCTGTCCAGGTACATGGGGGTCTTGGTTATATTGCTGACTATCCAATTGAACGTTTTTTCCGGGATGCACGTATTACACGCATATACGAAGGAACTTCAGAGATTCAGAAAAATATAATTGCAGGACAATTAAAGAAGGATTACAGCCTATAAAATTTGCAGGTAAAAGGAGAATGGATATGGCAGTTCGGAAAGAAATCGTCATTGTCAGCGGTGTACGCACCCCAATTGGACGTTATGGCGGAGCTTTGAAGGAAATCAGCTCAGGCCATTTGGCCAGCCATGTAATTAAAGAAGCGCTGGGTCGTGCGAGACTTAAAGGAGATCAGGTTGATGAAGTCATCTTAGGAGAAGTGCGGCAATCAACAGAATCATCAAACGTAGCAAGAGTTGCAGCCTTAAGGGCAGGCATACCTGAAACTGCACCTGCTTTCACTGTTAATCGTTTATGCGCATCCGGGATGCAGGCTATTGCCTCTGCGGTTCAGCAAATTCAATCCGGCCAGGCGGAGATTGTTGTGGCCGGCGGAACGGAGAGCATGAGCTGTTCACCTATTTATTTGCGGGCGGCCCGTTTTGGCGGAGACCGGGCAAAATTGATTGACTCTAATACTGAAGCAGGACAACAGCCCAAGGAAATTTATGGTGAAAATCTCGGCATGGGCATCACCGCAGAAAATGTAGCCGAAAAATATAGTGTTGCCAGGGAAGACCAGGATGCTTTTGCATTAGAAAGCCAGCGAAAAGCGGACGCAGCCATTCGGGAAGGCCGATTCAGGGAGGAAATTGCCTCGTACGAAATCCAATCAAAAAAAGGTTCCTTTTTAGTGGATACAGATGAGCATCCCCGCCCTGAAACCACCATGGAAAAGCTGGCTAAATTAAAGCCGGCTTTCAGAAACGCCGGAACAGTAACGGCTGGGAATGCTTGCGGCCGAAATGATGGAGCTGCAGCTGTTATTGTCATGTCAAGCGAAAAAGCTGAAGAGCTAAACCAAAGGCCTCTTGCCAGGATAGTTGATTGGGCTGCAGCAGGTGTGTCACCTGAAATTATGGGAATAGGTCCAGTCCCTGCAGTTAAAAAACTCCTTGAACGTACAGATAAATCCATTAAAGATATTGCTCTTTTTGAGCTAAATGAAGCATTTGCATCTCAATCCCTTGCTGTTATTAGAGAACTGGGTCTTGATCAGAATAAAGTGAATGTAAATGGCGGGGCAATTGCCCTTGGCCATCCTGTAGGGTCTACAGGTACCCGTATCGTTGTAACCTTAATGCACGAACTGATTCGCAGGGAGGAACGATATGGAATTGCAACCCTTTGTGTGGGGGGAGGCCAAGGGATGGCCATCTTAATTGAAAATATTGCCCAAGCTCAGAGAATGTGATGGTGGAATAGATGGAAGATAGGCATTCCTTGTTATTTGACTACTTGGATTTTAAACGTGAGCCTGATGAAAATGGAACCATTGTTATTAGAAGTGTTCTAAAAGAAAAGCATTTATTGGATGAAGAGAACATTGGTGCAGGCGTTTTTCAGATATTGCTCGATACTGCGATTGGAACAGCCGTTTCTGAAAAGGCAAGGTGTTTTGCTGTAACCCTTCAGCTGCACACCAATATTTTTGATTCTGCGAAAAAAGACATCTTTTTCTGCCGGGCAAAAGTCTTGCATAGTACGGCTAAATCAGCATATGGGGAAGGAAAGATCCTCGATGCTTCAGGCAGAATGATTGCAAATGGCCAGGCAAGCTTTAAATTAATTTCCTATAAAAATGTGTAAGGGAGCTGATTTGAAATTGGTTTATGAAAATATTGAAGTCTTAAAAAAGAACAGTCTTGCCTATATTGTAATCAACCGTCCAGAGCTTCGAAATGCTTTAAATCATGAAACGCTGCAGGAAATCCTTTCTGCACTTAACAGGCTGAGGGAAGATGAAACGGTGGGCTGTGTCATTTTTACAGGGAAGGGAGAAAAATCTTTTGCCGCAGGTGCAGACATTAGCCAGCTCAAGCAGAAGGTGGCTTTAGATGTATTTAAACCGGGCGGGATGCAACAGGTTTATGACTATATTGAAATGTATGATAAGCCAACCATTGCGATGGTAAATGGCTATGCCCTTGGAGGAGGATGTGAGCTTGCTCTTTCCTGTGACATACGTGTTGCTTCGTATAATTCGAAATTTGGGCTGCCGGAGCTAAATCTTTCAATTATCCCGGGAGCAGGGGGAACTCAGCGGCTAGCACGAATTGTAGGAAAAGGCAAAGCGCTTGAAATGATTTTGACTGGAAAAGTAATAGACGGTGAAGAGGCTTATCGGTTTGGATTGGTATCAGAAGTAGTGTCACCCGAAAATCTGCAGGCAAAAGCAGAGGAAATAGCCCGGATCATATTAACAAAAGGCCCGCTTGCTGTGAAAATGGCGAAAATAGCAGTTCACACTGGAGCTGAGACAGATCAAAAAACTGGTTTAATGATTGAAAAGCTGGCTCAGGCAGTCCTATTCTCAACAGAGGACAAGAATGAGGGAACAGCAGCTTTCCTGGAAAAAAGAAAACCAGAGTTCGTTTCACGATAAGATAAGGGGAGTGAAATTGTGCAGTTGACTGCTGACGATATAAAGGAGACCTTCGAAAATAGTCCTTTTTTTAAGCATATTGGTTTTGAAATCATAGAGTTTGATGATAACCGAGTGAAATTAAAGCTGGGGATTAGGGATCAGCTGTTAAATGTAAATGGTACACTTCATGGAGGAATTCATGCAACGATGCTGGATTTTGTCCAAGGGATGCTTCTAAGAGCTGTTACAAAGGAAAAGTGCATTACAACCAGCCTAACTATCCAATATTTTGCCCCGGTTTCCGTAGGTGAAATTTTTGCAGAATCAAAAATCCTGAAGCTGGGTTTTAAACTTGCCTTTATGGAAGCAGAAATTAAAAACTCAAAAGGTGAAATTCTGGCAAAAGGGTTAGGAAACTTTAAACTATTGCGTTCTTAAAATAAAAGTCAGGTTCCTTTTATTTAATGGCTATGTTAAAGGCTCATGTGATTTTGGAACCGTGTTGTTTGGAGCGCAATGCACGGGATCCTCAATACAATCGCCTTCATTCTACGGTATTTTTTCAGGGGCTTACTCAAATTCCCGGGGAGTCTCTGTAGAGGAACAGGAAAGTACAGCTGAGCTGCGTAAGAGGAACCTGGCGAGTAGTTAATAGAATGTATGGATTCTTAAAATGCTTAAATCTTTAGTATTTCGGACCATTTAAAATTATTTTTGTAATATTTAGAATAGTAGTTGAATAATTCGATATTAAGCTTATAATAAGTTTAAGTACATACCTACTGGTTAGTATCTAAGTAGGAAGACTGGCACAGAAGGGGGAATGATATGAGATTAGCAGGAAAGACAGCCATTATAACCGGCGGATCCGGAGGGATTGGGCGTGCAGCTGCCCTTCTCTTTGCAGAACAAGGAGCAAAGATTGTCATTGGTGATATGGATGCTGAAGGTGGAGAAGAAACAGTAAATCTTATTTCGCTGCAAGGTGGTTCAGCAGCATTTTTTCATACTGATGTAAGCGATTCCATACAAGTAAAGAATCTTATTGGATATGCATCAGAAATGTATGGACAGGTGAATATCCTTTTCAACAATGCGGGAATTGGCAGTCCAAATGTTAAAAGTATTGATCTTGAAGAAGAAGATTGGGATCGGGTCATTGATGTCAATTTAAAAGGAGTTTTCCTTGGGATGAAGCATGCCGTCCCAGAGTTGATGAAAGCCGGAGGCGGTTCTATCATTAACACTTCCAGTTTACTCGGGCTCAAAGGGCAGAAATATCTAGCTCCCTATAACGCCTCCAAAGCCGGGGTGATCCTATTAACTAAAAATGCAGCTTTGGAATATGGAAAGTATAATATCCGGGTAAATGCCATTGCTCCTGGGGTTATTGATACGAATATCATTAAAGGCTGGAAAAATGATGAGCGGAAATGGCCAATCATTTCCAGGGCCAATGCACTCGGAAGAATCGGAACGCCCGAAGAGGTAGCATCTGCAGTATTGTTCCTTGCTTCCGAGGAATCATCCTTCATCACTGGAGCCACGCTTTCAGTAGATGGGGGAGGCATGACGTATTAGGAAATGACCTTTCTTAATAGAAATGAATCTGACAGTGTTCCCTGAGTTACGTATCTCTAGGACCCGTTTTTACAAATTTTTTTTGATAATCGGAAAAATTTTTAAAAGTTATAACTTTAAATTGGAGGACAATGGAATAGGGGGGATATGGTATAATTTTTAAATATTAGTAAGATTGCGAGGACAGCATAGTGAAGGAAAAAATTACGAAGCAAAGCATAAAGCTATTTGAAAAAAAAGGGTTTAGAGACACCTCCATTCAGGATATTGTCGATTCTCTTGGAGTGACTAAAGGATCATTTTATTATTATTTTTCCAGTAAAGAAGAATTGTTAATGGATATTCATCTTGGATACATTAATGAATTGCTTGATCGGCAGGAGCAAATTCTTGGGGATGAGCAATTAAGCTACAAGCAAAAACTTTTCGACATTGTTTATATGCTGATCAGCAGCATTAAAACAAAGGGCACTTCTGCGAAAATTTTCTTCAGGGAAATGCGGCATTTGAGTGCAGACCGGCTGGAGCAAATTGTTTCAAAGCGGGATCAATTCCGGCTCAACGTTGAACGAATCATTCGGGGTGGAATCGAAAACGGAGAATTCCGAAAGGATTTGAATCCTTCCATTATCACATTTGGCATTCTTGGGGCAGCAAATTGGAGTTATCATTGGTTTAACCCAGCTGGCAGTTCATCTGACCGTGAAATAGCCGAAACGTTTGTGGAAATGATTCTGAAGGGAATTCAACTGGATTGAGAATACTGGCGAGGGGCCATTGTCCTCTATCTGCGTTTTGCATACCTACCGGTTAGTATGAAAATAACTCGATATGGGAACAGCAGTTTATATAAAGGAGTCATCCATCCATCCATTTAAAAGACTGAACATTCAGTTTTAAGTTGCGTTAGAAACCTAAATCAAACAAGGGGGAGTGTACATGAGATTTTCGGACTCAATTGCTCTCGTAACAGGTGCCGGGAGCGGCATAGGAAAAGCTGCAGCATTCAGGCTTGCCAATGAAGGTGCCCGGGTTATTCTAGTAGGACGTACAGCATCAAAACTTGAGAATGCTGCCATGGAGATAAATGAGTCTAATAAAATTCCGAGGGCAGAGGTTTTTACTGCAGATGTTACAGATGAAGAAGATGTCCGTGAATTAGCTGATTTTGTAAAGGAACAATATGGAGATTTGCATGTGCTTGTCAACAATGCTGGCGGATCGGTTCATTCAAAGATTATGGATACTTCATCCAGTGATTGGGACTTTGTGCAAAATACCAATTTGAAAAGTGTTTTCCTTGTCTCAAAGCTGCTTGGGAAGCTGATGGCTGATTCATCTGGTGCAGACGGAGATTTTACACAGAACCGATCCATTGTGAATATTGCCTCTTTATCCGGCCATCAGGCTGGTGCACATATTCCTCATTACAGCGCAGCAAAAGCGGGAGTAATTAATTTTACAAGAGCGTTAGCACTTGAGCTTGCTCCATTTGGAATCAGGGTAAATTCAGTTTCTCCAGGATTTGCCGTAACCCCCTTAACGGAGCAGGGAATGAAGAATGAACAGTTCGTAAAAGCAATCCGGAGGAATACGGCCCTTGGAAGGGCAGGAGAGCCAGGGGAAATAGCTAATGTCATCAGCTTTGTTGCTTCCAGTGAGGCATCATATATGACTGGGTCGGATGTCCTTGTTGATGGCGGCTGGTTAATCAAATAAATGGGGAGATGAATGCAATGAGAAATGAGCATTTAATCATAAATCAAACTGGAGCAATTCTGAACTTGACTTTAAATAGGCCGGACCGTTTAAATGCGTTCAGCCCTGAGATGATTCTTGGCTTAACGGAAGCTATTCGTGAGGCTGGGACCAATCCTGAAATAAAAGTAATTGTCCTGTCCGGTGCAGGACGCTCCTTCAGTGCCGGAGGAGATGTGAAATCCATGGGCCAGGCAAATGGAACAGGTGTTTACGAGCATATTGGCAGACTGAATCAATGCATTCTTACGATGAAAGAATCCGGGAAGCCAATCATTGCCGGTGTTCACGGATTTGCAGCTGGAGCTGGTTTCAATCTGGCGCTTGCATGTGATCTGATTATTGCTGCAGACGACAGTCAATTCGCACTAAGCTTCTCAAAAGTAGGGCTTGTATCTGATGGCGGAGGCTCTTATTTTATATCAAGACTCCTGGGACCCCATCTGGCCAAGCAATTCTTTTTCACAGCCGAGCCCATAAAAGCTGAACGGCTATATCAAATGGGGGTTATTAACTGCCTTGTACCTGCGGAGAAGCTGCAGGCCGAGACTCAGAAAATGGCCAGCCAATTGGCAGAAGGGCCAACGATGACTTATGGAATGATTAAAAAGCTTGTCGACCACTCCTTAACGTCCACTCTTGAAGAAATCCTCGAGCAGGAGCGAATTACACAAACGCTTATGGTTTCAACCGAGGATCATCATGAGGGAATTACGGCTTTCAAGGAAAAAAGAATTCCTGTATTTAAAGGGAAGTAAGGAGTCCGTACATGGTCTGGACCAAAGAGAAGGACCCCTTCCATATTTATGCCGGTAACGAGCATGGGCTGAGAGATGCTGGCTGAATCGGCTAATTAACAATCAAAAAAGCTGTCTAATTTGAAGATAAAAAACATTTTTCATAGTTACAGAAAATGTGCTTTTTCAAATTCAATGTATTTTACACATCACTGTTCAGGGTCCTGCCCTGCTCATTAAACTTCACTTAAAGGGGTGATGCTTTATGGAGAAGATCGTCCCGCTTACGCTGGAATCCCCATTCTCTGAAGGTATTGTCATGGTGTATGCGGTTCTGGGTGATTCAGCGACCCTTATAGACACAGGAAGTCCGGGTGAGAAGTCCTTTTTTCAATTAAGATCCCAGTTAAAAAAACATGGGATAAAGTTTCAGGATTTTGACCGTATCGTGTTAACTCATATGCATACCGATCATTCAGGAGGTGTAAGCCTGATTCAGCAGGAATCCGGGCTGCCGGTTTATGTCCATGAGGAAGCAAAACGAGTAATAACAGAAGGGGAAGCAGAGTTTAAGAGAATAAATTTATTTTTCAACAAGTTTATTGAGCAATGCGGTGCAGATCACATGCTGCATCAGCATAACAGAAAATACAAGGAAGAGATTTGGACTGATGTTTATTATTTACGTGATGGAGACGAGATTCATATAGGGGGAAAACCATACTATGTCATGCATGTTCCCGGTCACAGCCAGACAGATATTCTTCTTTGGAACGTTGAAAGCGGTACAGCGTTTGTGGGGGATCATTTAATTGAGGAAATCTCTGTAAACGCTTTCGTGGAACCCCCGCCACCAGATGAACGGCAGAGGCCGGAACCGCTGATTCAGTATAGGGAGTCTTTAGATAGGGTTAAAATACTGCCGCTTCAAACGTGCTTTTCAGGACATGGAAAGCCATTCAATCAGCATAATAGAGTGATAGACATAAGATTGGCTGAGCACGAGTCCCGCTGTCGCCAAATTCACCATCTGTTAAAGGACGGCAAAAAAAATGTTTTTGAGCTTTGTCAGGGGCTTTACCCGCGCTTAAAAGGAAAAACGGTCTTTCTTGGGCTTTCGCAAATACAGGGGCACCTGGATTTAATGGAACAAAGACAAGAAGTGGAGAGGAAGGACACAGAAAAAGTATATTACTATCAGTTGAAATAGCGTTTTGTCACTCTGCTTTCTTTCAATTTTAAAAAAGGAGTGGATTCTATGAAACTGAAGGATTTACTTGATAGAAATGTCAGTGAATTTGGAGAATATCCATTTATTTATTATGAAGAAAAGCAGTATTCAAATGTGGAAACAAAAAGATTTGCTGACCAAATTGCCAATGGGCTTCATAAACTCGGAGTCGAACCTGGCGATCGTGTCGCTGTATGCATGCCTAATTGTCCTGAAGTGATATTTTCCTATCAGGGAATCACCAGGAGCGGAGCTGTCATTGTCCCTATTATGTTCACCCTCCATCAAAAGGAAATTCATTTTATAATCAAAAACTGTAAAGCTAAAGTGATTATTACCTCCTCTTACACGGCAGAAAATATGAAAAAAGCCCTCGAGGGACTGGACAACAAGCCTGTCCTGCTGGTCGCTGACATTCCATCGGGAAATGGCATGACAAATCTTTACGATATGATGTCAAGTGATCCGGGAAATTTAAAGAGTGTTCCAGATTCCAGTGAGGAAGATACAGCAGTTATATTATACACTTCTGGAACTACAGGGAATCCGAAAGGTGTTCTCTTAACTCATAAAAACCTCTATTCGAATGCTGTTAACTCCGCTGCCCATAACGAAACCGAACGAGGTGCAACAATCGGTGTCCTGCCGCTTGCCCATGTATATGGACTTACGATTTCTAACGTCAGCTATATAACTGGAAGTTCAGTCGTCGTTTTCTCAAAATTTGATCCCGTCAAGGTGTTTAAAGCCATTGAAAAATATCAGGTTAAGGCATTTTCTGCGGTGCCTGCAATGATTCATGCGATGCTCGCAAGTGAACATGCTGAACACTATGATACTTCCTCTTTAGAATGGGTTGGGTCTGGTTCTGCCCCTCTCCCTATTGCGCTTCTGAACGGATTCCAACAAAAGTTCAAAGCCAAAGTCCTTGAAGGTTATGGCTTATCTGAAGCAGCGCCTGTCGTTACTGCCCATAATAAAAAAATCGCTGTAAAACCGGGATCAGTTGGAATTCCAATTCCAGGAACGAAAATAAAAATTGTAAACAGCCATAGAGAGGAAGTGCCAGCAGGAGAGGTTGGAGAACTGATTGTAAGCGGTGATCATGTTACTCCCGGCTATTATCAGAATGAGGAGGAAACGAGACGAATATTAGTAAACGGCTGGCTGCACACAGGGGATATGGGAAGGGTAGACGAGGATGGCTATCTGTATATAGTGGATCGTAAAAAGGATTTGATTATCAGGGGTGGGTTCAATGTTTACCCGCGTGATATTGAAGAGCTGCTGAATGGGCATGAACAGGTATTTGAAGCTGCTGTCGTAGGAATCCCTGATGAAAGAATGGGGGAGGAGATTGTTGCATGTGTCGTTAAAAAGGCAGGTGCATCAGTGACTGAAGACAAATTAATTCAATATTGCCAGGATTATCTTGCCAAAAACAAAACACCGAAAATGATTATTTTTGCAGAGTCGTTACCGCGAAATGGTGTAGGAAAGATACTAAAGACCAGATTAAGGGAATCTATTGCAGGCAGTATTTCATCTAGGTAAGGCATCCAGCAAATTTATAAAGGGTTTAGAGGTGAAAGTATGCAAGCAGTATCTCCGTTTATGCAGCGCACTGTTATTTACAGCGGTTCAAATTCACGGGCCTATATTCCTGATTTATTCCGCGGTTTAGGCGCAAAAAGGGTTGTTCTATTTAGTGACAGGGGTCTTGAGAAAGCAGGCATAGTGGAAAAAACAGCGAAAATTTTTGAATCTGCACCAAAAGGATCTGGACCTGAACTAGCAGGGATTTATCTGGAGATTGCCCAGGATGCAGAGAGCAGTTCGGTAAACAACGCAGTCTCTTATGCAAGGGAAGTTGGTGCAGATGCGCTGCTGGCTGTCGGGGGCGGAAGTGTCCTGGACACGGTAAAAGGGGTAAAATACGCATTGCATAAAGGATTGTCAGACATAAAGACTGTGATTCCCAAGGGTATATTATTTGAACAATTTCCAGATGCAAACCATATTCCGATTCCGCATATTGCCATGCCTACAACTGCAGGTACTGGTTCGGAGGTTTCCCCCATTGCGGTAATTTATAATGAAGATACCAAAATGAAAGGCAACATCATCAATCCTTACATTAGTTCTGATATAGCCGTTCTGGATCCAGAGCTGACTGTCGGACTGCCGGCTGCCATTACAGCATTTACAGGATTTGATGCACTGACACATGCCATTGAAGCTCTGGCTTCGCCGATTGCAACCGCCTTGACAGATGCGCATGCACTTCAGGCAATTAGGCTGATTGAACAAAATCTGCCTGCCGCGGTTACAAACGGAGAAAATATTCATGCAAGAATGGAAATGCTTTTTGCCAGTTTAATGGGTATTACCGCATTTAGCTGTGCCTTAAATGCCATCCCAGTTCATAATTTTGCTCATGCTTATGGAGCTCTCTTTCGGATTCCCCATGGCCTGGCAAATGCCGTTTTCCTGCCTGTGGTCATGGAAATGCTGCCAGATCTGTATCTCCCTAAGATAACAGAACTAGCTGGTGCTATGAATGTCAGGACAGGTGCAAATGAGGATCGGGAGGAAGTCTTAGGAAAAGTCATTGAAAAACTGCGCCTGCTTCAGCATAACACCGGTCTTCCAAGTGATTTTTCAGCTTACAGTCTTACGGAAGAGGGTCTAAAGCAAGCAGAGAATGCAGTAGAAAAGGACCCTGAAGCTGCCGCTTTTCCAATACCGAAGGAGCTGATCCAGGCTGTTGGCCTTATGGTTGCCCCGATTCATATAAAATAGTGTTTAGCAGATTGATATTATGGGGCTGTCGCTGGAATTTCGTTCTTTCTATACTAAACGTGGAAGTTTTTTAGTTAAACGGTGCTAAATATAGCTGAAAAGCTTGATTTTTCTGAAATTTCAATCTAGAATAGTGATACATACCAACCGGTAGGTATGTATTTAAAAATTCAATCATAAAGATTAATAGAAAATAATTAAAAGTTTACAAGATTAGATAGGAGTGAAAAGAATGCAGTTACGCCTTACAGAAGAACAAAAGATGGTTCAGAAAACGATTCGCAAGTTTGTTGAGAAGGAGTTAATTCCACTTGAAAATGATGTCCTAAGAAATGAAAGAGAAGGAAAACCAAGCCTTCCGCCAGGTAAATTGAAAGAACTGCAATTAAAGGCAAAGGAAGCAGGCTTCTGGGGGATCAATACGCCAGAGCAATATGGCGGAGCCGATTTGGGACAGATGATGATGGCGATCGTACTGATGGAAGTATCCAAGACATTTGTCCCTTTTCAATTCGGCGGATCTGCTGATAATATCCTCTACTATGCAAATGAGGAGCAGAAACAAAAATATTTAATTCCAACGATTGAGGGCGAGAAAAAATCATGCTTTGCAATGACTGAACCTGGAGCCGGTTCAGATACCCGCAATATCAGAATGACTGCAGTAAAGGAAGGCAATGAGTGGATATTAAATGGCGAGAAGACTTTTATTACAGGCGGGAATGAAGCGGATTTTGTAATGGTCATTGCGATTACTGATAAAGAAAAGCATCAGGCAACAGGGCGTGATGGCGTTACCTGTTTTATCGTCGACCGTGACATGGGCTGGAAATCCGAGTATATACATACGATGGGTGAATGGGGTCCGGCAAGTCTCGTGTTTGATAATGTCAGAGTCCCGGAAGAAAATATTTTAGGTGAAGTAGATGGCGGTTATAATTTGGGGCTGGAATGGATCGGGTTTGCAAGATGGGTGGTTGGAGCGAGGGCGATTGGTGCCGCAGAAAGATTGCTTCAAATGGCCATCGAATATGCGAAAGAACGCATTACATTTGGAAAACCGATTGCTGAAAGACAAGCAATTCAATGGCAGATTGCTGATTCTGCAGTGGAGATTGAAGCAGCTAGATGGCTTGTCCTAAATGCAGCGTATACGCTTGATGCAGGTGAGGATAACCGCCACATGGCGTCAATGGCGAAACTATATGGCGCGAATATGGGTAACCGTGTTGTAGACCGTGTCATGCAAATCCACGGAGGAATGGGCTATACAAGGGAATTGCCGATTGAAAGATGGTACCGGGAAGCCAGATTGTGGAGAATCTATGATGGAACAGATGAAATCCAGCGTATGATCATTGCTAGAAATCTGATAAAAGGCCACGTGAAACTTGGCCAATTCGTATAGAAATTAATTTTCAAAGGAAAGGGAGGAATGAAAATGGCGGGCAGGTTTGAAGGAAGAGTAGCTTTTATCACTGGGGGAAGCCGTGGAATCGGAAAAGGGGTCGTCCAGCTCTTTGCGGAAGAAGGGGCTAAAGTCGCATTTATAGATTTGAATGAGGAAGCTCTTGGAGAAACAGCAAAAGAGCTGCAGGAAAAAGGATACGATTGTTTGGCAAAGGTTGCAGATGTTACAGACCCTGACCAGGTTAACGATGTATTCAAAGAAGTTCATGAAACATTTGGTTCAGTAGATATACTGGTCAATAATGCCGGTGTCATCCGTGATAATCTTCTATTTAAAATGACGGATTCTGATTGGCAAACCGTCATGGATGTACATCTTAAAGGGTCATTCAATGCAGCACGGGCTGCTCAGAAATACATGGTTGAAAAAAAATATGGGCGGATCATCAATATTTCTTCTACTTCCGCACTTGGTAATCGGGGACAGGCAAATTATGCAGCTGCGAAGGCAGGGCTGCAGGGGTTCACAAAAACGCTGGCTATTGAACTTGGAAAATATGGGATTACTGCAAATTCGGTTGCTCCAGGTTTTATCGAAACAGAGATGACAAAGGAAACAGCCGGAAGAATTGGTATTTCTTTTGATGATCTGATTAAAGCCAGTGTAGCAAACATTCCAGTCGGCAGAAGCGGAAAACCTGCGGATATTGCCAATGCGGTGGCATTTTTTGCTGATGAGAATTCATCCTTTGTTAACGGTCAGGTTATTTACGTTGCAGGGGGCCCTAAGAATTAATCATAAAAGTGAGGTGTAGATCAATTGTTCCAGCAGCATATAGGAAAGCGATCCAAAAAAGTGAAAAACATTGTTGAGCGTGGTGCTGTCAAAAAATTTGCAGAAGCAATCGGTGATCTCCATCCGATTTTTGTCGATGAGGAAACGGGCAGGAATTCAAGGTATAACCGGAATATAGCCCCTCCAACCTTTCCGAGGGTGTTTGATTACGGAACGATTGAGGGACTCAACCTGCCAAACAAAGGCCTTATACACGGGGAACAAACGTATCATTACGAAAGACCATTGCTGGTTGGGGAAGAAATCATCTGCTATTCAGAGGTGAAAAATTATTTTGAGAAAAAGGGAACTCATGGCGAGATGGGGTTTCTTGTACTCGAAAGCTTTGGGGAGGACGAGATGGGAAAAGTTGTTTTTACCTCAACTCAAACCGTTATTATCACAGAAGCGGTAAGGAAGGTGCTGATCGGATGGTAGCAATTGAAGAGCTTCACATAGGCGACGAATTGGAGGACATTCAG
This sequence comes from Cytobacillus oceanisediminis, assembly GCF_004366035.1. Lineage (GTDB taxonomy): Bacteria > Bacillota > Bacilli > Bacillales > Cytobacillaceae > Cytobacillus > Cytobacillus oceanisediminis_C. The sequence continues at coordinate 743,189 of NZ_SOEE01000002.1, read as the reverse complement.
CTTGAACCGGTCGATCGGCTTACTTTGATTAAATATGCTGGAGCTTCAGGCGACTATAACCCCATCCATACGATTGACAGTGAAGCAGCAAAAGCTGGTCTGCCGGGAATTATTGCACATGGAATGTGGACAATGGGAAATCTGGCAAAGCTATTCAGTTCTTATTATCAGGAGGGCTTTATTCAGGATTATACAATTCGATTTAAAGGAATGGTTTTCCTGAATGATGTGATTACGCTTAAAGCAGAGCTAGCAGAGAAAAATGGCAGCATCTCGCGATTCGAGGTAAAGGCTGTAAACCAAAATGGCAACGAAGTAATAAAGGGAGAGGTATTTTTTAATACTTATCACGATTAAAGAATTTAATTCAGGATGCTCATACCCGGCAGCAATTGCTGGGTATATAGCTATTCTCTATGAGGTTTATTATCATTCAGCTTACATATATAGACTCCATAGGCTGTTAAAACCGGTAAACAAAAAAATCATGACCCTAAAAATCGAAAAATAAGTCTGAAAATACTAAAAACTTTACAAATTGCAAACTGGTAAAATACCAACTAGTCAGTATGATTAATTTTAGTAAAGAGGTGGGATTCATGAATTTCAATCATTCCGATAAAGTGAAACAATTGGAAGCAAGGCTGACAGAATTTTTGGAAGAGTTTATCTACCCAAATGAGAACGTTTATAAGGAGCAGATTGGTAAAAGTGATCGCTTTTCAAAGGTTCCTCCAATCATGGAAAACCTAAAAGAAAAGGCGAAGGAAAAGGGGCTTTGGAATCTGTTTTTGCCTGAAAGCGAATATGGCGGAGGACTGACGAATCTTGAGTATGCTCCTCTTTGTGAAATTATGGGGAGATCCAGTATGGCACCTGAGGTTTTCAATTGCGCAGCTCCCGATACAGGCAATATGGAGGTTTTAGTCCGCTATGGGACTGAGGAACAAAAACAGCAATGGCTGCAGCCGCTCCTAAGAGGAGAAATCCGCTCGTGTTTTTCAATGACTGAGCCGGATGTAGCCTCATCTGATGCAACGAACATCCAGTCAAGCATCGTTCGGGATAGAGACGAGTATATCATAAACGGAACAAAATGGTGGTCGTCTGGTGCCGGTGATCCCCGCTGCAAAATTGCCATTGTTATGGGTAAAAATGATCCTTCTGCCCCTAAGCATGAACAGCAATCCATGATCTTGGTGCCGCTGGATACTCCTGGTGTGACGATTAAAAGGGTTTTGCCTGTGTTCGGTTATGACCATGCACCCCATGGACATGCGGAAATTGAATTTAAGAATGTGCGTGTGCCTGCAGCAAATATGCTTTTGGGGGAAGGCAAGGGATTCGCAATAGCACAGGGGCGTTTAGGCCCAGGCAGGATCCATCATTGCATGAGAACCATCGGTGCTGCAGAACGAGCTTTAGAGGAATTGTGTAAGCGTGTTCAGGACAGGGTTGCCTTTGGAAAGAAGCTGTCTGAACAAGGGGTTATCCAGGAATGGATTGCAGAAGCGAGAATTGATATTGAACAGGCCAGGCTGCTTACACTCAAGGCGGCTTTCATGATGGATACAGTCGGCAACAAAGAGGCAAAAGCTGAAATAGCGATGATAAAAGTAGTTGCGCCAAAAATGGCCTTAAAAGTCATTGACCGGGCTATCCAGGCATTTGGAGCAGCAGGGGTCAGTGAGGACTATACATTGGCAGCCGCTTGGGCAAATATCCGGACGCTGAGATTGGCTGATGGGCCGGATGAGGTTCACAAGAGAGCCATTGCACGATATGAATTGAAAAAATATATGTAGGGAGGCTTGATTATGCATGTGAAGGAGTTATTTTCCTTAACAGGAAAAACCGCGATCGTAACTGGAGGCGGCAGAGGGCTGGGGGAACAAATCGCGATAGGTTTTGCTGAAGCAGGAGCCAATGTCGTCGTTTGTTCCAGAAAACTGGAAGCATGTGAAGAGGTTAGCCAAAAACTAAAGGGGCTAGGCGTAAATTCCATGGCTTTAAAATGTGATATCACAAATCCTGAAGATGTGAAGAATGTAGTCGATCAAAGCATGGAAAAATTCGGCAGCATAGATATTCTCGTCAATAACAGCGGTTCCTCATGGGGGGCACCGGTCGAAGAAATGCCGCTCGAAGCCTGGCAAAAGGTCATCAATGTGAATGTAACTGGAACCTTTTTAATGTCGCAGGCAGCGGGTAAGGTGATGCTGGAGCAGGGATCCGGAAAAATAATCAACATTGCCTCAGTAGCTGGACTTAAAGGGTCTAACCCCGAATATATGAATGCCATCGGATACAACTCCAGTAAGGGGGCTGTAATTACTTTTACCAAGGACCTAGCCGTAAAGTGGGGGCCTCGCGGCATTTATGTAAATGCGATTGCGCCGGGATTTTTCCCGACAAAAATGTCCAAAGTTTTGCTGGAGAAAGGGGGCAGCGGAATTCTGGAAGGAACTCCGTTAAGGAAATTTGGTTCGGATACAGACCTTAAAGGTGTAGCTGTATTTTTGGCTGCTCCAGCCTCGGATTATATTACTGGTGATGTTCTTGTCGTGGATGGCGGAACGCATGTGCTATAAACTAAATCGCAAAAAGGAGGTCAATTGAAATGAACAGAGATGCAGTCATTGTGTCAGCAGTCAGGACGGCAATCGGGAAGCAGGGAGGTGCGCTGGCTACAATTCCAGCGAATGTCTTTGGAGCGGAAGTGCTGAAAGAAGCTATAAGACGTGCAAATGTTGAGCCTGGTGAAATCGATGATGTCATTATGGGAAATGTAATTAGCGGAGGCGGGAATATCGCTAGGCTGACGGCCTTGCAAGCTGGTCTCTCCCTCGAATTGCCTGGCATGACAATCGATCGTCAGTGCGGGTCCGGAATCAATGCCGTAAACCTTGCAGCACAGGCAATATGCGCGGGCAATGGCGATGTTTACCTAGCAGGCGGCATAGAAAGTATGAGCAGAGCACCGTACCTGATGGATCGCCCCGAAAAATCTTATAGTCCAGTCCCGCCCAGGTTCAGAAAATCACAGCTTTCCCCAAAAGAAATAGGGGATCCGCCAATGGGGATCACAGCGGAAAATCTCGCTGAAAAATATTCAATCAGCAGGGAGGAGCAGGATGAATTCTCCCTCTCAAGCCAGAGAAAAATGGCCTATGCCATGGAAGATGGACGTTTCGAAAAACAGATTGTCCCTATTACAATTCCTGTCAGAAAAGGGGACCCGTTCCTATTTAAAAGAGATGAACACCCTCGCCCGCAAACAACACTTGAAGCTTTATCCAAGCTGCAGCCGGCATTTTTACAGGGAGGTACCGTTACGGCAGGCAGCAGTTCAGGCCTGAACGATGCGGCAGCTGCACTTGTTGTCATGTCAAGGGAGAAAGCAGCAGAACTCGATGTAAAGCCTTTGGCTGTAATAAGAGAACAAGCTTTGGCAGGGGTGGATCCAAACATCATGGGAATAGGTCCTGTCCCAGCAGTAAGGAAAGTTCTTGAGAAATCTAGGCTAACACTGGACGACATGGATCTCATTGAAATCAACGAGGCCTTTGCTGCTCAGGTTATTGCCTGTAACCGTGAGCTTAACATGGATATGGAAAAAGTGAATGTGAACGGCGGTGCCATTGCTCATGGGCATCCATTAGGAGCAACAGGAGCTATTCTGATTACAAAGGCAGTGTATGAGCTCGAAAGAAGAGGCGGGAGATATGCATTAATTACGGCTTGTATTGGCGGCGGTCAGGGAATTGCAACCATTATTGAGCGAGAATAATAACAAAAGGGGAGATATAAACGCTAAAACAGCTGTCTCCCCTTTGCAGGATAGCCACAAAAATATTATGAAGAAAGGAGGATGGGCTTTATGGCTTCTGATACGATTCCTATCAGAAAAGGGGAAGAATTGGATGCTGCAGCAATTGAGACATTTATGAGAGAGCATTTACCCAACCTTCCTGAAGAACCTCTAACTGTTGAACAATTTAGTTTTGGAAAGTCAAATTTAACCTATTTGCTGAAATTAGGTAATTGGGAAGCGGTTTTAAGACGTCCGCCTTTAGGGCCAGTTGCCCCAAGAGCTCATGACATGGAAAGAGAATACCGGATACTGGAAGAAATCAGCCCGCATTTCCAGGCAGCTCCTAAGCCTTTTTTATATGCAGATAAAAGTGTAATGGGGACTCCATTTTTTATAATGGAAAGAAAAAAAGGGATCGTTTTAGATACCGATTTCCCTGAAGGGGTTGTCCCGACAAAAGAAATCTGCAGAAACTTGTCAGAAACGATGGTCGATCATCTCGTGGCTCTTCATAATATCGACTATACAAAAACAGGGTTAACAGAGATAACCAGGCCGGAAGGGTTCATGAAAAGGCAGGTCAGTGGATGGATTCAGCGGTATGAAAAGGCTAAAACGGACGACATTGAGGGTGTGGAGAAGCTGAAGAAATGGATGATCACTCATGTCGCTGAATCAGAAGAACCAGCTATAATCCATTATGATTACAAGTTAAACAATTCAATGTTTGATGAGCAATTAAAGCAAATGGTCGGGCTGTTCGATTGGGAGATGACTACCGTCGGGGATCCGCTTGCAGATCTAGGTGTCGCAATGTGCTATTGGATTGAGCCTGATGATTCTGAGCTTTTGAAAAGGGGCATGGGAAAGCCGCCAATCACAGCCACTTCGGGATTTATGACCAGAGATGAGTTTATGGAGAGCTATGCCAAGAAAAGCGGCAGGGATTTGACAAATATGAATTTTTATCTAACTTTTGCCTACTTTAAGCTTGCGGTTATTTGCCAGCAGATATATTACAGATGGAAAAAAGGACAGACAAAGGATGAACGGTTTTCAAGACTTGATGATTTTGTATGCGGCCTGATTCAATATTCACTTTATACAGCTGATAAGAAATGAAAAACGGATTGGGGTGCTGAACATGATGAAGATTCATCTTCTGTTAAAGAAGGAAGACATTGACAGCAATAAAATGCACAACAATAAAATTGTCGTCGTTTTTGATGTTTTGCTGGCAACTTCTACTGTCGTCTCTGCTCTGGCATTCGGAGCAAAAGAGGTTATCCCGGTTCTGGATGGCACTGCAGCTGAAGAAGAATCAAAGGGGATGGAAGAGGGCAGTTTTGTTCTGGTCGGGGAATACCAGGGGAAAACGATTGATGGCTTCCTCTCTCCCAATCCACTTGCATTAAAAGAAAAGATCCAAGGAAAAACCATCATACTATCGACAACAAACGGAACAGTAGCCCTCAAGAATTCCTCAGAAGCAAACGCTGTCTATGCTGCTTCCCTGCTCAATTCCAGGGCAGTTGCAAATCATATTTTAAAAGAATACAAGGGTGAGACAATCATCTTGGTTTGCTCGGGCTCATCGAATGAATTTAATTTGGAAGACTTCTTTGGGGCAGGATGCTTCATTGATTCCCTTTTGAAACAGTATAACGGTGAAATCGATCTTACTGACTCTGCTATAGCTTCCCATAGGTTCTATCAAACAAACAAACAGAATGGTGCCGATGTATTAAAAGCTTCGCGTGTTGGCCAAATGCTTTCCATAAATGGGTTTGAAAAGGAAATTGATTTTATCTCACAGGAAGGTGCATTTACAGTGATTCCCAAGCTGGAAGGGAAAAAATATATTATCTCCGTTTAAGTAACCATCAATTGATAGCGTTTACATAAAAGGAGACACACTTGATGCCGTTAAAACAGGAGTTAAAGCCTTGCTGGAGGCATTCGCCAAATATCCGGCACCGTCAATTGAAGAGCAGACTCCTGATAGGCAATAAAGGTATTTGAAACAATCATGCAAGCAGCCAAGCAAGGCGGAAAAGCTGACCAATATAGAGGATCAAAGATGAAAGGGTTATTACCGAACATGGAATAGAATAAAGCAAAAAGGCAGGTGAGGAAAATATTCTTTTCATTATTTAATGCCGTCTGTATAAAAAACTATTAAACAATAAAGGAGGAGAATGATGGAGATTTTGATTCAGCAGCTGTTCAATGGGCTGACAATCGGAAGTGTATATTCACTTGTTGCCCTGGGGCTGACCCTAGTATATGGTATCCTTCATATTCCAAACTTTGCACATGGCGCTTTGTACATGATGGGTGGCTATATTACCTTAATGATGATGGTGAATTACGGCCTTCATTACTGGCCGGCCATTCTTGTTTCTGTTTTAGCAGTTGGTTTAATCGGCGTGCTAATGGAAAGGCTCGTTTTTCATCCATTAAGAAATGCCCCTCCTATTCATGACAAAATTGCTGCTATAGGCATTCTGCTATTTTTGGAAGCTTTTGCTCAATATGTCTGGGGTGCTGAATATCAAACGATGCCATCTCCATACGGTCAGGTCGTTCAGCTTTTCGGGCTGACATTTACAATGCAAAGGCTATTGATTATCGTTTCAGCTATTGTGGTCATGCTTCTCCTATATATGTTTCTGAAGAAAACCTTTACCGGGGCAACTATCATTGCGATGTCACAGGATCGGGACGGTGCTAACCTGGTTGGAATTAATACAAGCCGAGTGGCAATCCTTACGTTCCTGATTTCGGGAGGGCTGGCAGCCATCGCAAGCTCCCTGGCCGCACCTATTAACCTAGTCTTTCCAGGAATGGGCCACCTGGTCATTCTGAAAGCTTTCGTCATCATTATTCTTGGGGGAATGGGAAGCATACCTGGTGCGATTGTAGGGGGCTATATTTTGGGATTTTCAGAAAGCCTAGGGGCAACCTATATTTCAAATGATTATAAAGATATCATTGCATTTATCCTCCTGGTCATTATCTTATCAATTAAGCCTACCGGCCTGTTTGCAAAGGGAGGGCATTGAAGATGAAAATATTAAAACGGCAATATATCATTCTGGCAATGCTGTTATTTGCCATTTTCTTTCCTCTGCTTACACAAAATGAATACCTGGTTCATGTGATGACACTTTCATTCATCTGGATGATCGGTGTGTATGGCTTAAATTTATTGGCTGGCTATACTGGGTATTTATCCTTGGCACATGCGGGCTTTTTCGCGATTGGTGCATATTCGCTCGGCTTGCTGACTGTAAAAACGCAGATGAATTTTTGGGCTGCTTTTGTACTGGCACTTGTCATTACCAGTGTTATAGGCTTTTTGGTGGGCCTCATTGCGTTAAGGACCAAGGAACATTTCTTTGCGATTTACACCTTGTGTGTCGGCTATATCATTTATTTAGTCATTGATAAATGGGATAGTTTAACCGAAGGGGTCCGGGGACTGATTGGGATTCCTGCACCAGGAAACATCGGACCGATTTCATTTCAGACACCATTGTCGCAATACTACCTGGTCTTGTCTATCTTGCTTCTGTCCGTTCTGGTCATGTATCGGATTATCCATTCACTGACTGGAAGAACGTATATTGCTATACGCAATAGCGAGGAGCTTGCCCAGACCATTGGAATTTCGACAATAAAGAATAAGCTGGCTGCATTTGTGCTATCCACTTTTTTTGCAGGATTATCAGGTGCTCTTTATGCGTCATTCATCCGCTTTATAGGTCCGGATATTGGGCATACCGTTATTACTTTTGATCTGCTGACATATTTGCTGGTTGGCGGAATCGGAACACTTTCAGGACCGATTGTCGGGACTGTTTTAGTTGTATGGATTTCTCAGCAGCTGCAATTTTTGCAGGATTACAGAATGCTCATTTTTGGACCTGTTCTTACGCTGCTCGTTATTTTTTATCCCCGTGGGATCGTTGGTGCCATTGCCAGCTGGAATAATAAGCGGGCAGGTAGAACGAAACAGCTTGCCCTCAAGGATACCCAAAAGGATGACCGCTTTGCCAGCAGTGAAATAGCACCTGAAAATCAAGTAAAGGAGGGGTAAGGATGTTCCTGGAAACGAGAAATTTAACAAAAAGATTTGGAGGCTTGACTGCTGTCAATAATGTTGATTTTTCTATTGAACAGGGGAAGATTAATGCGATCATCGGCCCGAATGGGGCTGGTAAATCTACCTTTTTTAATTTAATGAGCGGCTTCCATTCTCCCAGTTCTGGAAAAGTGTTTTTTAAAGGGCAGGATATAACTTCTCTGCCTTCCAATAAGATCGCTAAGCTGGGTATAGCCAGGACCTTTCAGACTACCAATCTATTTGAACAATCAACGGTTCTTGATAATGTAATTGTCGGTCACCGGTTAAGGACAAAATCCACTTTGATCGACGCGATTTTCAGGACTCCAAGGCTGAAGCATGAAGAAGAACAATGCCGTGAGAAAGCCATGGAAGTTATCGAATTTGCTGGATTGAAAAAAGTAGAAGATAAACTTGTTGGCAGTTTGACACAGGAAGAGAAAAAACGCACTGCGTTTGCTCTTGCACTCGCAACAGACCCTGAAATTGTATTTCTTGATGAGCCTGCAGCAGGTGTAAATCCGGAAGAGACCGAAGGATTGGCGGAATTGATGGAAAAAATGGTCCAAAACAGCATAACAGTATGTCTTATTGAGCACAAAATGCGGATGATTATGAAATTGGCAGATAAAATCATGGTTTTAAACTATGGTGAAAAGATTGCGGAGGGAACTCCTGAGGAAATAAGGAATAATCCTACTGTCATAAAGGCATATCTGGGAGGGAGCGCGAGTGCTTGAATTAAGGGATGTATCCGTAAAATATGGCAGTTTTACAGCAGTCCAAAATGTGAACATTGATGTTTCAGCTGGAGAGATCGTTGTCCTGCTAGGTGCAAACGGAGCTGGGAAAAGTACAGTTTTCAGGACAATCAGCCGCCTTAACAAAGCTTCTTCGGGAAGTATTCTTTTCGAAGGAAGCTCCATATCCAAAAGCTCTCCAGATAAAATTGTCAAGTCAGGAATTGTCCAATGTGCCGAGGGAAGAAGGCTATTTCCAATGATGACTGTATACGAAAACTTAAAAATGGGTGCATATGTTCACAGGAGTCACAGGAATAAGACAAAAGATTCAATGGAGTATGTTTTTGAGTTATTTCCGATTTTAAGAGAAAAGCAGAATGACATGGCGGGTTCGTTAAGCGGCGGCCAGCAGCAAATGCTGGCAATAGGCAGGGCACTGATGGCAAAGCCAAAGCTGATGCTGCTGGACGAACCATCAATCGGACTTGCACCATTGATTGTTGAGCAAATGTTTGAAGTAATCCAGAAAATTAACAGTGAGGGCACCACCATTCTCCTGGCAGAGCAAAATGCAAATGCCGCTTTGAAAATCGCAGATAAAGGTTATGTGTTTGAAAACGGTTCAGTGGTTCTTGAAGGTACCTCGGAAGAGCTATTTTCGAATGATGAAGTAAGGAAAGCTTATATTGGTGCATAAGCCAATGTTGGCTTATAGGAGGTGATGGCCGCGTCTATTAAGTTCGGAATATTCTAAAATTTAAAAAATATTAAAGCTTCCTTTAATATTTTCACACTGTTGATTGGAGGAGAAGACGTGGAACCCTCGAAAATGCCTTCGCATTTTCTTCATGCAGTGCATATTCGAAGAAGCTAATCCAATATGTCCCGCGGGAGAGCGAAAAGGGAGACCACACAGACGCACACGCGCTGAGGAGCGTCAGACCGCCTGCGGAAAGCAAACATGGGAATGGAAATCAACTAACAAGGTTAACAGAGCTATTAAAAATAAGGGGGAAATGTTCAATATGCCAAGAAAATGGGTCTTTTTAAGTATAATATTTGCCTTAATGATAAGCCTTTCAGCATGCAGTTCCTCGCAGCAGACAACAGCAAATGGAGAGAAAGCCGGTTCAAACGATGAGGGGACAGTCAATATAGGATACACGGGGCCTTTAAGCGGCCCAGCTGCCTTTTATGGAGAGCGTACACTGAATGGTGTAAAAATGGCAGCTGAAGAAATAAACGATGCGGGCGGATTTGAAGTTAATGGAAAAAAATATAAACTGAATGTTGTATCGTTAGATGATAAATATTTGCCAAATGAAGCAGGCGCCAATGCCAAGAGGCTGATGCAGGAAAATAAGACTCCAATTATTTTCACACCTCACAGCGGCGGAGTTGCTGCTCTTCAGGTATTTAACCAGATGGAAAAATTCATTATTGGCGCATATACAAGTGAACCGCAGATCACTGAAAATGGAAACAAATTAACCGTTCGAATTCCACCGCGATATGATGGTTATATTGAACCTTTCACCCAATATGCAATGGGAAAATTCGGAAAGAAGATTGCCTTTCTTCCGACTGCATCACAATATGGAAAAGACTGGGCTGAAGAACTGCAGCCATATTGGGAGGAACAGGGCGGCAAAGTGGTCTACAATTCTTCGATTGACTTTGCAAAAGAAACAGATTTTTTCACAATTGTCACGAATGCGTTAAAAGAAAACCCTGATGTATTATTTATCGGCGGACCGTCTGAACCAACCGCAAAAGTTGCAAAACAGGCAAGAGAACTTGGCTTCAAGGGCGGTTTCATTGTGATGGACCAGGCCAAATTTGATGAAATGAAGAAAGTGACAGACACATACGATGTTCTAAACGGTGCAGTAGGGGTTATGCCGCTGGTTAATTCCGATAGCCCGGGAGTTCCAAATTTTGTTAAAAACTATAATGAGAAATATAATGTAGATCCGGGCTCCGAAGCTGGTTTAAATTATTTTGCAACTTATGCGTTTATTGAAGCGATGAAAGCTGCCGGCACAGCAGATGACCCTGAGAAAATCATGGCACATATGCAGGACGGTTTGGATAATATGCCTGAAGACAAGAAGGTATATCTCATCCCGACGATTGATGAGCAAGGCGGATTTGATGCGGAATTGACTGTGGCAGCAATTGAGGATGGCAAAATTGTGCCTATAAAGGTGGAGTAAAAGCAGGTTTTTTGCTAACCTCAAATAATTCGGAGCTGCAGAAAAATAGAAGTTAGGAGCTGGTATATGCCAGCTTCTTTTTTTAGGTTTTGTTAAAGATTAATATTGGTATTGGTATTCTGTAAATGGAAAGGAAGAAGCGAGACTTCTCCAAAATACATTCACATTTCCTTCGTGCAGGAGAGCCAGTCTTATTAATTGGTTTACCCTATAACTAAAAGGAATAATGATAATAAATTATATGTATTTTATTTATAGATAAATATCATTACATAATAAACTGCAACAAGAGTTATTTGATCTCTGATCCGCTGGATAGCAGAGTGTTTCAGGATACAAGGGATGTTGTTTTTAGGGAGTCCAGTAAACAGGCACAGCGTGTCTCGAGATCCTGTAGAGTCCTGCATTAATTCATTTGAACAAATTTTTCCTGAGGAGGCATGTTCTAAATGTCAAATTCATAGTATCAAAAATATGTAGCTGCTGGTTTTGCCATTGGAAATGAATAATCACTTTCGTCACTCTAAATTAAGGGCTATTTTCAAAGGGTCTTCTCTTTAAGCAGGCTAATTTGTTTAACCACTGAGTTGATTGAAGCGGAAGCGGAGGGTACTTAACCATAGAAAATGCATTCATTTCCTCCGTGCGGTACCTATTCAGGGAAGCAAGTTCAATGTTTTGCAAGAAGTGAGGGAGTGGGAGATCCTGCAGGCCAGGGGAAACTCTCATTCCTCCCCGCGGAAATCAAGGGACAACAACATCATCTTTCTTAAGAAAAGAGCCAAATTAATTTAAAAAGGAGATTGATACCGATGAAAGTATACGAAGTAATCGAGACGCAGGAGATGTTCCGTGGTGCAATCATTGAAGACTATTATATTATTTATGAGCAAACAGAAAACAAAGTTTTTGAAAATCGAAACAATCATCTGTTTCAGCAGGAAAGATTTTTAGAAGAGACAGTTAATGTTTTTAAAGGAAACCCGCACTCCACCCTAAAAAAAGTAAAAGCCTATCCCATTCGCCACCTTGCATCTGGAGATATCCGCGAAACAATTAGAAACGACTTTCCGGACCTCTTTAAGAAACTGAACAGGTCTCCGGCATAATAACAGGCAGCCTCTATTTGATGGAGGCTGTCCTTTTTTATAAAACCCCATAATGGAAAAATAACCTATCTATCTGTATGATGGTATAACAGTAAAAAGAAAACTTCTGCACGGCAGTTTTTCCGTGAAAAATAGGGAATAATCCAGATGAGAACTTATTAGAGGGGTGGAGCAATGATTCAATTTGACAATGTGTCAAAACAGTATGGGAATGGAACCAAGGCAGTTGATTTAATTAATTTACATATAAAAGAAGGCGAGTTCTTCGTTATTATCGGTCCGAGCGGTTCTGGAAAAACAACCGTTCTGAAGATGATTAATAGATTGATTCCTTTGACATCAGGAACGATATCCATCAAAGGCAAACGGATAAGTGATTATGACATTCATGAGCTCCGTTGGGATATCGGCTATGTCCTCCAGCAGATTGCTCTTTTTCCTCATATGACAATTGCGGAGAACATTGCAATTGTACCCGAGCTAAAGAACTGGGAACAGGGAAAAATCAAAGAACGGATTGATGAGTTATTGGAAATGGTCGGATTGGAGCCTGACATCTACCGCAGCAGAAGGCCGCATGAACTCTCAGGGGGACAGCAGCAAAGAGTCGGAGTAACAAGAGCCCTGGCCGCCAATCCGCCCATCATCCTGATGGACGAGCCTTTTAGTGCGCTGGATCCCATAAGCAGGGAAAAGCTACAGGACGACCTAATCCATCTTCAGAAAAAAATAGAGAAGACAATCGTCTTTGTCACACATGACATGAAGGAAGCTTTAAAGCTCGGTGACCGCATTTGTGTCATGAAGGACGGGAATATCGTGCAAGTTGGCACTCCAGAGGAGCTTCTTGCTAACCCGGAGGATGAATTTGTGCGGCAGTTTGTCGGGAAAGAGCGGGGACCGTACATGGAGGGATTCAGCCTTGAAGATATCCTCCTTCCGATTTCAGAAACCGAACAGAAGGGGGCAGTTATTTCCGTCTCAGCTTCACTGGAAGAAACGCTTCGTTTATTGGCCGCTCATGATGAACTTGCTGTGGAAGAGGGAGGAAACATCATTGGAATAGTTAACAGGCAGGCTTTTATACGTAAGCTGGCTGGCAGCATGAAGAAAGAGGTGAGGTCATGAATACCTTCAGCTCTGTTTTTAATGAGAGGAAAGGGCAATTATTAAGTGTACTTATAGAGCATATACAGATTTCGCTAATTGCTTTGTTTTTTGCCGTCCTAATTGCGATCCCGCTTGGAATTTATCTGGCTAACAAACAAAAAATAGCAGAGGGGATCATTGGAGTGACGGCAGTATTGCAGACTGTTCCCTCATTAGCTTTGCTTGGTCTTTTAATTCCCTTTTTCGGCATTGGGAAAATCCCGGCTATTATCGCACTAGTCGTATATGCACTTCTGCCCATTCTAAGAAATACATATACAGGCATAAAGGAAGTGGATGATTCTATTATCGAAGCGGCAAGGGCAATGGGAATGAACAGGAGGAAAAGGCTCTTGAAGATAGAGCTTCCTCTCGCCATGCCGGTGATAATGGCCGGAATCCGAACAGCTATGGTTTTAATTGTCGGAACGGCTACACTTGCAGCATTAATTGGAGCAGGAGGACTGGGTGACCTGATACTCCTTGGAATCGACCGGAATAATACGGCACTGATCGTTCTTGGGGCCATACCTGCAGCCATATTGGCAATTCTTTTTGACATGCTGCTGCGCCGCTTCGAGCATATGTCATTTAAAAGATCGCTTACAGCGCTGGTGCTATTCATTTGTTCGATGATACTGGTTATGACAATCCCTTTACTGACAAATAAAACAGAAGAGGACCTTGTCATTGGCGGGAAGCTTGGTTCAGAACCGGAAATACTTATTAATATGTACAAATTACTGATTGAAAATGAAACCGACCTTAACGTTGAGTTACAGCCTGGATTAGGAAAGACGTCGTTTGTCTTCAATGCGCTGAAATCAGGAAGCATCGATGTGTACCCTGAGTTTACCGGTACAGCCATTGCCGAATTTTTAAAAGAGACAGCGGTAAGCACCGACCGTGGAGAGGTTTATGAGCAGGCGAGAAAAGGAATGAAGGAACAATACGGCATGGAGCTGTTAGAACCGATGGTATACAATAATACCTATGCTTTGGCAGTTCCTAAGCAATTGGCCGAGGAATTTAGCCTGCAATCCATTTCAGATCTAAAAGCAGTCGAGCAAGACATAAAAGCTGGCTTCACCCTTGAATTCTCGGATCGGAAAGATGGCTATCGGGGCATTCAGGAGCTATATGGCCTAGATTTTCCAACTGTTTTAACCATGGAGCCTAAGCTGCGTTATGGAGCAATCGAAAAAGGAGAAATCAACCTGGTGGATGCTTATTCTACAGATAGTGAAATCGCAAGATATAACCTCACTGTCCTGGAGGATGACAAGAATCTGTTCCCTCCGTATCAGGGTGCACCATTGCTAAGAGCAGAAACAGTAGAGGAACACCCCGAATTGATTAGAGCCTTAAACAAACTGAGCGGTAAAATCAGTGACGATGAAATGCGTGAAATGAATTATAAAGTCAATGTTGAAGGGGCAAGTGCTGAAGAAACTGCCCGGGAGTATTTGGAGAAGGAGGAGCTTCTGAAGTAGTACTCGAAAACCGTCTGGAGAGAATCCGGGCGGTTTTTGCATGGAGAACTGTTTTAAATTATGCCCAATTATCATACACATTTCTTAATCGAACTTGTGCTTAAGGAGATGTTGGCATGCAATATGAGATGGAAAAAGCAAACCTGCTCGCTGAAAATATTAAGGACTTTCTTGCCTTTCTCGATAAAAATCTTGAAAGAAATATCTTTTATATGGACACTGACAAATTACATCAAATCAAATTGATTGCTGCAGACTTTAAGTTCCATATCCTCGCAGATGAGCTGTACAGAATCAATCGCTTTGTCTGGGACCCAAAGTACACAAATTATTTGGTGGACCGGTTTGTAAAAGGGCTCACCATTATTGATGAATATGTACATAGAAACTATAACAGCCTGTTTATGGTGACTGGAAGATTATATTCATTGAAGAATCTCAGTTCATTATTCAGCAAAGATTAAAGAGACAAAGCTGATCCTATTTTTCTGATTCCGAGGAGTTTTAGTGTGGAAGGAAATATTGCCTCTCTTAATTTTTCACTATTTGGATTATAATAGTTAAAGTTTATTCTTTTACTTTAAACAATTAGGGGTATGAAAAATGGAAAAGCACAAGATCTTAAAAATTCTGGAAAAAGAATTAGTGGTTGCCCTCGGATGTACGGAACCTGTTGCTATTGCACTTGCTGCAGCCACGGCAAAGAGCCATGCAAAAGGGGAAATAAAGGAGCTTTGCTTAAAAGCGAGCGGAAATATCATTAAAAATGCTAAATCAGTCGGAATACCCGGCATGAATTCCTATGGTCTTGATTTCGCAGCGGCAATCGGCGCTGTGGCAGGGGACCCTGCAAGAAAGCTGGAAGTATTAGAGGGAGTGGGGCCAGAAGATGAACTTTTGGCGCTAAAACTTATTGAAGAAGGAAAAGTAATTTCCCTCCAGGCAGAGACGCCAAAAAGGCTCTATATCGAAGCGGTCTTAAAAACAGATATGCAGACTGCCAGAGTGGTAATCTCTGATAATCACAGCAATATTACTTTAATAGAGGTTGATGGCAAGGCTATCTACAAGGGCGGATGTGAAAATATAGGAATTCAATCGGAAGAAGATGAATTAATTGCACTCTCCATTGATGAGATATATGAATGGGTGCTTAATTCAGAAATCAGTTCCTTATCACTTGTTAAAAAGAGTATCGAGCTCAATCGGGTCATTGGAATGGAGGGCCTATCTGGCGAATATGGCCTAAAGGTAGGGAAAACGATAAAGAAAAATGTGAAAATGGGCATCTTGTCTGATGATATTGCCACTGCGGCAATGTCTTTGGCAGCAGCTGGATCAGATGCGAGAATGGCGGGCTCTACACTGCCTGTAATGGCGAATACAGGAAGCGGCAACCAGGGAATCGCAGTCACTCTTCCAGTTGTTGCAGCTGCAGAAAGGCTAAAGGTTTCTGAGGAAAAAATGATTCGGGCAGTGGCACTCAGTCATTTGATAACCATTCATATTAAATCTAAATTTGGCCGGCTTTCAGCACTATGCGGTGTAACTGCTGCAGGAATGGGGGCAAGTGCAGCCATCGTATATTTGCTGGATGGACAGCTTCAGCAAATTAAAGCAGCCATTCAAAACACAATAGGGAATGTTTCCGGAATGATCTGTGACGGAGCAAAAGCCGGCTGTGCCATGAAAGTATCTACCTGCTCCAATGTAGCTGTGCAGTCTGCCCTCCTTGCGCTCAACGATCAGGAAATCAAATCAACCGATGGATTTATTCACGATGACGTTGAAAAGAGCATCGAGAGTTTCTGTAAATTAGGAAATGAAGGAACCCGTCATACGGATGAGCTGATTTTAAAATTGATGATGGAGAAATAATCGAAAAGAAGGCCCTCTTTGTAAGAAAAGGGCCTTTTTGGTGCGCTAATTACGAAATCATCCCTCGTCGAAACATCTCCGCAATTGCCTGTGTCCGGTTTTGAGCCCCCAGTTTCCTTATAGCTGTTTTAATATACTGGTTGATGGTGACTTCACTGATCAACATGGAATCAGCCATTTCTTTGATGCTTTCTCCCCAGGAAATCCTTTTCATGACCTCCATTTCTCTTCTGCTTAATAGCCGGGCATCTTCTTTACCTTCTGTTTTTTCAAGGGTTTTTCCTACGTGTTGACCAAATTGGGTATAAGAAGAAAGCTGCTGATCAGAAATTTTTCCATGCTCATCAAATTCGTTTGTACAAATATAGCCGATGGGAACGGCACCAAAGCAGATCGGGGTAGCCAGGAAGGAGTTGACATTGGAAGTTGTTATGTATTTGATGTTTATTTGCTTAAGGTACTCGATCCCAGAACAATATTTTGCTTTTCTTTCATAAAGGGCGGAGTAAATGAGCGGCAATGAACGAATATCATCCCTGATATCCCTGATATGAATTAATCCGTGGCACGTTAATGCGATGATTCCTTCACCAATAAAACCTAAAGGTGAATACCGGAATAAATAGGCGTTCTTTACAGGAAAAACGTTCATATAAACCTCTAGAATTTTATACAGCTTTTCCTCATGACTCTCGATATCTTCTAAATTCTGGATATTATCCAAAATGGTAGATCCTATTCCCATATTAACACCTTCCTTATAGGGATATTATATATAGAAAATTGTGAATATTCAATACAGCTTAATGATAGTAAGCTTAAGTTAGAGTAAAATTTAAGTCCTGCCGGAGAGGAGGCATTTTTAAAAAGAAAAAATGTAATCGCTTTCAATATTTAGTTATCTTGAGGAGGAAGAAAGTATGTCATCTATTCAAAAATCGAACTCTCACACGGATTTTGATGCTGTTGTCGTAGGGGCTGGTTTTTCTGGACTGTATATGCTGCATCGTTTGCGGGAGGCTGGTTTTTCCACCCGGGTATTTGAAGCAGGCGATAATGTCGGTGGGACATGGTATTGGAATCGGTATCCCGGCGCAAGATGCGATGTTGAAAGCATCTACTATAATTACACTTTTTCTGAGGAACTGCTGAAGGAATGGAACTGGTCTGCTAAATACGCCGAACAGCCAGAAATTCTAAGCTACATAAATTATGTAGCGGATAAGTTTGATCTGCGGCGTGATGTGCAGTTCAATACAAGGGTGCAATCCGCGAAATTTGACGAAAAGAAAAATAGGTGGAACGTTCAATTAAATAATGGTGAAAAGGTTTCTGCCCCATATTTTATTACAGCTGTAGGGTGCTTGTCAGCGTCCAATGTACCTAAATTTAAAGGGCTGGAAGACTTTAAGGGCGAATGGCATCATACAGGGCACTGGCCGCATGAAGGAGTGGATTTCCAGGGCAAGCGCGTTGGCATCATCGGCACAGGTTCCAGCGGTATCCAGGCAATCCCAGTCATTGCAAAAGAAGCCAGGCACCTGACCGTATTCCAGCGGACCCCGCAATATAGCAGTCCAGCCAGGAATACTCCGAATGATCCAGAATACCTGAAAAATATACGGAAAAATTACAGGGAAATCAGAGCAAAAATGCGCCATTCCATTACGGGCATCCCTGAGGAGCCAAGAAACATTTCTGTGTTTGATGAATCTCCTGAAGAGCGGCAAAAGGTTTTTGAAGAAGCCTGGAAAAAAGGAGGTCTGTTAAATCTTACTTACACATATAATGACTTGTCCATTACTCCGGAAGCCAATGAAATCGTAGCAGAGTTCATTCGCTCTAAAATCCGCGAAACAGTCAAAAAGCCTGAAGTGGCGGATAAACTCCTTCCGAGATTCTTTTATGGCACTAAACGGACCATCATTGATACAGATTATTTCGAGACCTATAACCGGGATAACGTATCGCTGGTGGATGTAAAGGAAGCACCGATTCTAGAGATCACCGCAACCGGCGTTAAGACTGCAGATGCTGACTATGAACTTGACATGATCGTGTTTGCTACAGGATTTGATGCGATGACCGGACCGCTGTTTAAGATGGATATCCGCGGAAAAGACGGCGTCTCCCTGAAAGAGAAATGGGCAGGCGGCTCCCATACTCGAACCTATCTTGGCCTTGGCACAGCAGGTTTCCCAAATATGTTCATGCTGACTGGACCTGAGAGTCCGTCCGTACTGAGCAATATGATGGTTTCGATTGAGCAGCATGTGGAATGGGTGTCTGATTGCATTAGCTATATGCGCGACCAGAACCAGGCTGTCATTGAAGTAAAGGAAGAGTCGGAAAATACATGGAGCAAGCACTGCCGTGAAATCGCCGACCAGACCCTATTTACGAAAACAGATTCCTGGTATATGGGAGCCAACATTGAAGGAAAAGCCCGCGGCTTCCAAATCTATCTTGGCGGTGTAGGAACCTACCGAAAGATTTGTGATGAAGTCGCCGAAAAAGGCTATGAAGGTTTTATCCTCAAAGCCTCTGAAAAAAGTGCTGTGAATTAAGTGGATGTTGATAAGGGCAGGCATTACACCTGCCCTGTCTATAATATATTAATAGGGGGAAAATAATAATGGCATTAGATCCGCAGGCAAAATTTTTATTGGAACAAATGGAAGCAGCAGGAGCTCCGCCGATGAGCCAGCTATCACCAGAGGAAGCCAGGCTCACTACAGATTTCAGAGCTCTGGCTGGAGAACCTGAGGAAGTAGGAAAGATTGAAAATAGAAATATTGCGGGACCAGGAGGAGAGATACCTGTCCGAATTTATACTCCTAAAGGAGAAGGCCCATTTCCCGCACTCGTCTACTATCACGGCGGCGGCTGGGTAATCGGTGACCTGGAGACAGTAGAGGTTCCTTGCCGGCTTTTAACGAACCTGGCGAATTGCGTGGTCGTTTCTGTGGATTACAGATTGGCTCCGGAACATAAATTTCCTGCGGCTGCGGATGATTCGTATGCTGCAGTCAAATGGGTGGCTGAAAATGCAGCATCCATTGGAGTGGATCCAAGCCGCATTGCCGTCGGCGGCGACAGTGCAGGCGGAAACCTTGCAGCCGTTGCTGCCCTCATGGCAAGAGACAAGGGCGAAATCTCAATTGCCTATCAGATGCTGATTTACCCTGTAACCAACCATTCCTATGCAACAGAATCCTATACTGAAAATGCAGACGGCTATCTGTTAACGAAAGAAAGCATGGAATGGTTCTGGAATCATTATTTGCGGAATGAAGAGGATGGAAAAAATCCATATGCCTCTCCACTGCAGGCAAAAGACCTAAGCGGGCTGCCGCCTGCATTAGTGTTAACGGGTGAGTTTGACCCGCTGCGAGATGAAGGGGAAGCCTATGCTGAACGCTTAAAAGAAGCAGGCGTCCCGGTTGAATCCAAACGGTATGACGGCATGATCCATGGCTTCTTCTGGATGCCAGGTGTGCTGGAACAGGGAAGAAAATCGATTGAGCAGGCGGCAGATGCATTAAAGCGTGTGTTCCAAGGGAGTGTCGCTTCGAAATAATATTTGCAGATTGGACACTTCAAATTGAGGGAGTGTCCTTTTTTTGTTTTAGTTTTGTCAATTAACTACTTGCTAGATTTTCTGAAGAGCGTTTATGACGACGAAAATGCAAGCGAGGGAAAGAAAATGGTCGCCATAGAGCGGTCATGACGGCGAAAACGGAAGGGAGGAAAGGAAAACGGTCGCCATAAAGCGTTTATGACTACGAAAATACCGGCGAGGGTAAAAAACGTCGCCATGGATCGCACATGACGAAAAATAAAAGTAAGGAAAAGAAACGGTCGCCATAAAGTCCAAGAAAAAGGTTCATCCAAAAACTCGCCCCCATCGCCCATTTGGGGTAATCAATATCCCCTTCTTCCAAATTTATACTTTTCTGCTGCCTATCAAGATGCTCTTTATCCTATTTTCAAGATAAATACCAGCAGAAAGTAAGAAATTTAGTAGTAATGTACCTCTTTTATTACCCCAATTTACTGCTCACATCTCTGCCCTTTAAGATATGTATAGTGAGTATTCTTACTTTTCTATCAATTAAAGAGCAGGAGGAAAAATATGAAGTCACGCAATAATCTATTAAAAGGGGCCATAGCTGCAAGTTTATTATTCACTGCTTCCATTCCATTTAATGTGCTTGCACAGAAGCCGGAGATCACGGTGGACGAAGCGGAAAAAATCTTAAATGGCCTCTCGAAAGAACAAAGAGAAGCTTTAGAACAGCTTGAGATAGGGCCGGGATTCATTATTTCCCCTGAAGTAAATACCACCACTCCTGAGCTGGTAGAAGTCATTGTGGAGTTTAACCAGGCTCCTGCAAAGGTGGAGGTAAAGAAAGAAGCTTTAAAGAACAAAAAACCTTCTCTTTCTTTAGCTAAAGAAAAAGTAGAAAAATCCCACAGTGAATTCAAAGCACATGTTGGCAAGCTGAAGGCTAATAAAAGCAGTTCATTGTATGATGCCAGTAAAATTGAAGTAAAACGAGAATACAGGAATGCCTTCAATGGTGTTTCCATGACACTCCCAGGAATAGCAGTGGAAGAACTCCTGCAATCTGGCGCAGTAAAACGAATTTGGAGCAATGCACAGGTCCAGCTGGATCTTCCTTCAGCAGAGCAATCTAAAATAAAGCCGAAGATGGCAGACAGCATTCCGCAAATCGGTGTTGATAAGCTTCACGCTGAAGGGGTTACCGGAAAAGGAATCAAGGTTGGAGTACTGGACACAGGAATTGATTATTCGCACCCTGACTTAACAGATTCTTATAAAGGATACCGGGCGGAAAACGGACAAGATCCGAAAGCATTCGATCCTGCCTCAGTGAAAGGCTGGGATTTTATCAATAATGATGCAGACCCAATGGAAGCGACCTATGATGAATGGAAAGCGGCGAACATGCCTGAGTTTCTAAATGGTTCTGCTTATTATACTTCCCATGGTACGCATGTCTCCGGCACAATTGCTGCGCAAAAAGACAATGCAGTTGATTATGCTGTTAAAGGAGTGGCGCCTGATGTAGATTTATTTGCTTACAGAGTTCTCGGTCCGTATGGCTCAGGTACAACAGATGGAGTGCTGGCAGGCATTGATAAAGCTGTTGAGGATGGCATGGACGTAATTAATTTATCCCTAGGTGCTAGTGTAAATGACCCTTTATATCCTACTTCAGTGGCGATTAATAACGCGATGCTCTCAGGTGTGGTTTCCGTTGTAGCAGCAGGAAATGCGGGCCCAAGCGAAAAGACGCTTGGATCGCCAGGTACGAGTGCGTTTGGGATTACGGTAGGTGCGAGTGATGCAGCCATTACCATTCCGGCTTTTAAAGCCAGTGCAGGTGACAAAGTTTTTGAATCTATGAAATTACTTGCCAAGAATTTTTCTGATGACTTAAAAATTCTGGAAGGCAAATCGTATCCTGTTGTGTTTACTGGATTGGGTAAACCAGGAGATTTTACAGGGAAAGAGTTAGCTGGCAGAATTGCATTAATTGAACGCGGAGAGCTGACATTTGAGGAAAAAGTGAAAAATGCAAAAAATGCAGGCGCGGCAGCTGTCATCATTTTTAATAACACTGAAGGTGAAATCCCTGCCTACATAGGAGAAAACACCAAATATATCCCAACGTTCCAGCTTACAAAGGAAGATGGAGACTATTTAAAAGAGAATCCTGAAGTATCTCTCACCTTTAATCAGCTTGCTGAGGTTAAAACGGAAGGAGATTCTCTTGCAGACTTCAGCTCAAGAGGGCCTGTTAACAGCAATTATGATATAAAGCCGGATCTAGTGGCCCCAGGGGTCTCCATATTCTCCACTTATCCGGAATTCATGAATCACCCGGAAGAGGGACAGGATTATAGCTCTGCCTACGCGAGACTGAACGGAACCTCTATGGCGACTCCACACATAGCGGGTGTGGCGGCACTTATGCTTCAGCAAAATCCAGACTTGGATCCATTCGCTGTTAAAACGGCTATGATGAACACATCTGATGACTTGAAAAGTGATTACTCAGTATATGAAGTGGGGGCTGGCCGGGTAGATGCCTATCAGGCTGTTCATTCGGACATATCTTTCAAAGTAATGGATCAAACCAATCATATAGAAAACGGAGAATATATCCAAGTAGATGAGATTACTGGTTCCATCAGCTACGGCACCCATTACTTTAACAATGAGGATATCGAGGACAGCCGAAGCATTCAAGTGGCGAATAATAGTAAACAGGATCAATCATTCAGAGTAGAAGTGGAATATCATGCAGCCCGGGAAGGTATACAGGACGGAATTAAAAATGAAATTAAAGTCAATGTCCCTGAATCGCTGACAATCGAAGCAGGAAAAACAGAACAAATCAAGGCTGGAATTGTCATTCCAAAATCGGCTGAAATCGGCCGCTATGAAGGCTATATTCATGTGGTTAATCAGGCAAATCCAAATGACCGCTATCAAATTCCTTTTGCCATAAGAGTGACAGACAAAGGGATTGCCTATGCCGAGCCGCTCTCACCTTCTGTTACAACAGATACGCCATTCCATCAATATTATGCACCAGGTTCTCACTTTGTCTTTAAGTTTAAAAGCCCGATGGAAACGTTTGACCTGATTATCAAAGATGCCAAAACAGGCAAAGCTGTTGGGCTCGTAGGAAGCTATGACGGCAGCCAGGCAGCCCCTGATAAGGAATACCTGATCTTTTTTGGACACAGGGGACTTGTTTATCCATTCACCGGGAATAAGAAGCAGCCAATAGCTGATTACATTCAAAAACTGCCAGAGGGAGATTATGTACTTGATCTGATTAGCCGGGATTCAGAAGGGAAAAGTTATCACTACGAGAGTGTTGGTATCGTAGATAATACCCCGCCGGAAGTGGATCTGGATATTGAACCGGGAGTCATCGAAATAAATGATGGCATGTTAACAGATGAAGACGGCCATCACGCATTCTGGGTACATGGAAATATTACAGATAAGACAGTTGACCTGCTGCAGTCAAAAGGAATGGATTTTACTCAAAAAACCAATACAGCTGCTTACTATGAAAATGGCAGCCCATTTATTAGCGGATTCCTGAAGCTTGAAAATGATGGCACTTCAAAATTTGGTGTGCTGCCGGAAGAATATGAAGCCAGACCTTATCAGTTAAAGCTATTCCCTTGGGATATGGGCACAGCGGCGAACACATTTTCAAGTCCTCAATATGTGTTCATGAAGGAAGGCACCGAACATGCGACCAGCCGATTTGATAAGAGCAGTGTAGAGCTGAATGATGAGATTACCATGACCCTTGATTTAAATAATGTGAAGAAATTCATTTCAGGTTCATTTGAGGTGCAGCCTTTCCTCAATTTCTTTGAATTCGAGAAAGTTAAGGTGAATCCAAAGCTTCAAAAATTTGCAGATGAAGAAGGAATTTCTATTGAATTGGATGAACCTGTTGTTACCCAATCAGGAGTAAAGGTCGGAGCATCGCTTTCAAAAGCTGATTTCGAGGGCATTAGCGGGGATATGCCATTCCTTGATGTTACCTTTAAGGTAGCAGATGATACAAATTATGCGAGATACTCTTCCATTGGTTTAAAGGAGTTATCTTATAAAAAACAGGGAGAAAGTGGAGAAACAAAAATTCCTGCATATAGCTTGAACCATTTTGAATTCAATTCCTCACATTCAAAAATAACCGGTAATATAGCTCCGGAAGCTTTCTTAACCTCTGGAGGCTGGATTGATAACAAATACGATTTTACCAAGCTTAAGGCAAAGGTCTTCGCCAAAGCTGCAAATGGAAAGATATATGAGGGAACATTGGACAGCAAGGGCCTCTTTGAAGTGATTGTACCAGCAGATAAAGTAGCTTATACCGTCTATGTCGAGGTGCCTGGCCATATGGCTGAATATAAGAATGTAATGGCAAGCATTGAAAAAGAGGGAGAGCAGCAAGGCCTGTATGTAAGAATTAACCCCGAAGATAACCTTGCAGGGGATGTTACCCAGGATCAGATTGTCGATATCCGGGATCTGAAAGAAGCAGTTGATAATTATGGCAAGAAAGCCCCTAAAAATTCACATCTCGATATTAACCAGGATGGGGTGGTCGATGAAACAGATGTCAGATGGATTGAAAAGAATTTCTTAACGAAAGGCTCATTAGCAGGAAAAGGAAATCAGCCGAAAGAAACAATCGGGAAAAAACGCCTTGAGGATTTCCTTAAAATGATTGGATTGGAGCCAAAAGAAAAATAAGAATTGCACAGAAGGCAGGAGACACGTTCTCCTGCCTGTTTCTATTAACCTATAGAAAATTACTGGTAATTTCACTATAATAATAGAAAATTTAATACCGAGGTGCAGCATGATCATTGGGAAAATAATTAAGTTTTACAGGGAAAGAGAAGGTCTAACTCAGGGTCAGCTGGGAGAAGGGATTTGTTCAGTAACCCATTTGAGTAAAATTGAACGGGGAATTACCGAATACTCCGGGGAAATTACACACCTCCTGGCCAGGAGGCTCGGCATTAATCCCGAGGAGGAAATACTTCGATATCATCAGCTTGCAAAGAGGCTGGATGAATGGCATGAGAGCATGATTATGCAGCGAATACAGGAATCTGAACAGATAAAAAAGGAACTGCAGTCTGAAAAACTGATTCATATGCCTGATTTTCAGACTCTATATGGCCTGCTGTCAGCCAGGTACTATTTATCTGTGAGTGAATTGGAGTCAGCATCAAAATTGATCTCGGAGTTTAATAAAACTTCCGCTGCCTTTTCGCCTCATGACGCGAATCTGTTGAAGCATATCCAGGGCATTTATTACTTTCTTACAGGCCAATACCGTGACTGTATCAGCTGTTTAACTTCCATTGACAGAGATCAGTATACCTATGAAGAATACTATTACCACTTAGCGATTGCTTACCATTCCATCCATTCAAATATAACAGCCTATTATTATGGGAAAAAGGCTCTTCAATATTTTCAAAGAACCTTAAACATTCTCCGCATTATCGACACAGAAATGCTGCTGATTGTTCAGCTAAATGCCAAAGAACTACATGATTTTAATGAAACAAAGGAAAAATATGAACAATTAATTAAGTTATGTGATGCATGTAATTCAGGTGACCGGAAATCCAAGCTTTATCATAATTTGGGATTCGAATATTTTCGCCGAAAGAAATACAGGGAATCTGCAGGCCTTTATGAAGACGCGCTTAAGCTTACGGCCGAAAATGCTCCTCACTATTTAACTGCTTTAGATGGATACATCCATACATGTTATAAAGGAAAACTTCAGGCCGGCAGTGAGCTGATAAAATTAGCTGAAGAAGGCATGGAGAGGGCAAAAGCAGCTGATTCATATACCTGGATTTATTTTCAGCTTCATCTTCATCTATTGAAAAAAGAAGAACAGCAATACTATCAATTTATTGAGGAAACAGCCTTGCCGTACTTTAAAAAAATTGGCTATGGCATTTTAATCGACCATTATGAGAAAAAGCTTTTCCACTTTTACTCAGAAAAAGGCGAGGCTCTAAAAGCAATTGAGCTCGCACGTTCTTTTATACATAAACAGAAAAGCTATTATGATCACGAGTAGACTTTTTTCGAGCTGAAAAAAATGAGACTGCATTGTTATGCTGTCTCATTTTTCATTGACTGTTTATGCATCCTTCTCTGAAACATTTTCGCATTTGTTCCTATATAAACACCTGTCAGAACAAATGCTGCCCCTATTCCATGAGCCATAGTGAATGTTTCACCCAAAAAGACCGTAGCCATGATAACGGCGGAAACAGGCATCACATTAATAAAAATGGAGGCCTTGGCCGCACCGACCTCTTTAATTCCGTTATAATACATGACAAATGAAACCACGGTAACAAAAATGCTCATATGGGCAATAGCAATCCATGTCATAATGCTGGCTTGCTGGATATCCATCCAAGATGTTTCAGCAGAAGCGAATGGCAATAGAAATAAGGTTCCATAGGCAACTGCATAAGTAGTGGATTCCACTGAGCTGAATTTTTTCAAAACCACTTTCCCCACAACACTATAGATGGCCCAGCTGACCACAGCTCCTAGCAATACGAAGTCAATGGGTTCAAAGCCATATTGGAAAAGAGTAAGTAAATGGCCATCTGTAATAATAAACACTACACCTGTCAAAGCAACGGCCATTCCAATGATATGATTTTTTGTTATCTTCTCTTTTAGAAATAACCCTGATAAAAGGACAATCAGCACCGGGTTTGAAGCAATAAATAATGAGCTTTTAATCACGGGCGCATGCTTTGTGGCCAGGAAAAAACAAATATTATATAAGGCAATTCCGGTCAGGCCCAAAAGAGCAAACAATCCATGATCTCTCATATTCGGTCGTTTCCGGTCTTTTTCCATGATCCACATGAGCGGAAAAAGCAGGATGGCAGCTCCCAAAAACCGCAAAAAAGCAACTGTTGCAGGTTCAAAGCTTTGAACAGCAAACTTGCCGGCAATAAAAGCGCTGCCCCATGTAGCAGTAGCCAAAGTCAGCATTCCATAAATAAGCCATAATCTCTTTTTCAAACGACTCGCCTTCATTTCTGTAAAATTTTATAAATAGTATTATAACACCTTTTTCGGAAGGCGAAATAGTTAATTTTTATTAAAGATTTGTCAATTTTAACTTTAGGAAAAAAGGAAGCGGGGAATATGTTGGGTTTTGTCATATTTTATCGATTTAAAGTGTAAAACAGTTCCTTATTCCCAATCACTTTGCCAAAATTAAAAAAATGATCTCTTGAATTAGCGGAAAATTCATTCTTTTTTCTCTGTCAAGGGACAAGCCCATCCCTTATTATTTCTTTAGAGTCCCGAAGAAAGGGGCTAAATAGAAAGGGTGAAATACATATGAGGAAATCGGCAGGGAAAATCGCATTGCTGACAGCATTTCTTGTTATGCTGTTCTCCACACTTTCCTTTGCGGCAACCGTACCAGGAGGGCCATCTACAAATGGAAACACAAGTATTAACAGCATGCTCTCCTACGAAGATGTCGTGAAAACGCTTAAAAGCATTGAACAGACAAGCAAGGGGAAAGTGGAAGTTTTTACACTCGACCGCTTCGGCAAATCTGAGCAGGGCAGAAGCATTTATGTCGCCAAGGTTGGAACCGGGGAAAAGAAAATCTGGATTCAGGCTCAAATCCATGGTAATGAAAAGCTGGTTACTGAGGCAGCGCTTCAGCTGTTAAAAACTTATGCGAGCAACTCTTCCAAAGAGGTACAGACCGTTCTGGAAGAGTCCACACTATACTTCATTCCAATGTACAATCCGGATGGAGCAGAAATGAATACCCGCGGTACAAAGGTTATGGAGACTGGACAATTACTGGATTTGAATCGGGATTGGGCAGCTGAAGGCGGCTTTAAAGCCAATGAGTCTAAAGTTGTTTATTCCTATTGGGCAGAATTGAAACCTGACTTTGCGATCGATTTGCATCATCAAGGATTAAAACAGATTTATGGAACAAATGAAGCAACTTCATTTTCACTCGGTATTTCCCTTGCGCCGAATGGACCAACATTGCCTGCATACAAAAACTACAATGATGTAACAAGACAGATGTTGGCATATGTCTATGATGAAATGAACGGATACGGCTATACTCATATTGACCGCTACCAGATTGTTGATAGTGAAAAACAAGTAGGCTACGATATCGACATTAAAGGCGGAGTCGTATCAGCTATGATGATGGGATTGAATTTTAATGGATTAAACCCGGAAAATCACAGCCATCCAGCAGTATTTTTTGAAACGAAAGGCAATTCAAGCGATGGCAGCCTGGGGCAGAAATCGAATGGATATTTAACAAAACAAAACTATTTAGCTTTAAAATCCTTGATATATGGCTATGTTACAGGAGAAGTAAATGATGTGGATCCTGAGAGTTGGAATAGAATCCCGTCTTATCCCTTAGCAGGTTATTGGACAGATTATAATGGGATTGTTCCTGCGGAATCATCAGGATTTTAAGTTAATATAGAAGAAGCTGGTCATGGAGCCAGCTTCTTTTTATCTGCTGTTCTTCTTCACTATACTCTCTGCAACCATCCCTCTTACATCCTCCGCCACTTTATTAAAAGCCTGATTTACCCGATCCATCAAAATATCCTGGGAAGTGCTGGTTTGATTTTCAATTTCTTTATTAATATCCTTTTTCGTTCTGATCACCTCTGTGAAAAATATTTTTTGTATAAGCAAATAAAATATTCTGCAAAGGAACTAAAAAGAAGATGAACGAAAGCTTGGGCTTCTAGTATGATTGTAGAAAGATATTAAATATCTGGGATATATCGCCAATGGTCTGGGTAGGACATAATATATTGGTAATAAAAATTTACAATTGCTGCATTCATTGTATACACTAAGAATGATTATCAATTAAGTTATTAAAAAAAGACGATTTGGAATATAAATAACGATTACCGGAAAGAGAGGGACTAAGATGTGGCCATTTTCATCCAGCAAACAGAACAAAAATGTTGTCGATGCAGCGAGTTATATTTCCATTAAAGAAACGACGGAAGAAGCAGAAATCGAAAAGATGGTAACCAAGCTGGAACAGATTTTTTACAGCACATCCAGGGAAATCGTTATTTTGTGCATTGGTTCTGACCGCTCAACAGGAGACTCCCTTGGGCCATTGGCAGGAAAGATCCTCAAGGAAAAAAATATTCCCTATCCAGTATATGGGACTTTACAGGAGCCTGTTCACGCATTGAATATCAAAAAGGTGCTTAAAGAAATCAAAGAAACCTATGATGATCCATTTATATTTGGCATAGATGCCTGCCTAGGAGACGAGCGGCAAATCGGTTATATTTTAATAAGGGAAGGGTCGTTTATTCCTGGAAATGCAGTGAATCGGGCTCTTCCGAGTGTGGGTGATTTTCATTTGAAGGCGATTGTCAATACGCTGGATCCATTATCACCTGTACATTCCTTAAACAGCACGAGATTATACATGGTTTTAAAACTGGCTGAAATCATTGCGGAAATCATTTCACGTGTAGCGGCAAATGACAATACTTCCAGAGGAGTAATTGAAAAAATGAATGTTCCGTAAACATGAATTGGGTAAATCAGCCAAAAAATTGCTGTACCCCGATAGGTAAGTTATAATGAGCGTAAACCAAAGAGAAAGAGGGAAAGGGATGGGGAATAACTGGACGGAAGATAATCTGATCTCGATACGCGAGAGGGTTTATCTGCATATTAAGGATCTTATTTTGGATGGAGAATTTAAAGCGGGAGACCGTCTGGTGGAACGAGAACTTGCTGAGAGATTAAACATCAGCAGGACACCAATTCGGGAAGCGCTGTTCCGCCTGGAATCCCAGGGGTTTGTTAAGACAGTCCCAAGAAAAGGCGTAATTGTAGCGGATATCTCCGAAAAAGAAATTATCGAAGTGTTTACCATTTTATCATCACTTGAAGTACTGGCAGCAAAATTGGCTGTTCAAAAACTGGATAATGAAATGGAAAGCAAGTTCACAGCCAGCATAAAAAAGGTCGAGGAATACCTGAACAATCCTGAAGAGGATGCTTCTGAATTACATAGGGAGCTCAATCATCTTCTATACAGCTCTGCAAAAAATGTGAAGCTTTATGAGATGCTGAGCGGATTATCCGATTACATTCGCGCATTTGCCAAAATCGGGCATAAAAATCCGGGCAGGGCAAAGAAGTCAATGGAGGAACATTTAAAAATCATGGAAGCCATCGTCAATAAAGAAATGGAAATGGCTGAATATCTGACCAAAATACATATTGAAAACTCAAAAAAAGCATATATTGAAGCGGTGCAGCAGAGTGAAAAGAAAAATTAAGAAAGAGCAGAAGCCCTTTCTTAATTTTTTTACACTCCAATCACAATTGGCGAAGTTAAATTTTTTAAAACCTTTGCCACACTCATGGCGACGATTGGACTGGATTTTGGATTTTCTTCATAAGGAAAATTCGATACGGATATCTCCACCTCGCCAAAAAAACCCTTTGCCTTGATGGTATGTGTGTTCGATTGGATAGTTGGATCAGCATAGACTTTTACTTTTGTTTCTTCAAAGCCGATTCCTGCAAGGCTGAGGGCCGCTGATACATTCACGCTTTGCGGAAACAGCTTGGATGACTCCCGTGCATTCCCTTCATAAATACAAAATGGTTCTGTCAGCGTATGTAAATCCACTTTTTCTTCCGCTATCGTACCTTTCCAGCTGCGGGGATGCTTCCTTGTAATTAAAGTAATATTTTCAATTTTTCCCATTGCACCTGCAGCAATCCGATCCAGGCCTGCGATAGCTGCAGACGGGATATAGATCTGCCGGTTATGCTGCTTAGCCGCAATCTGAAGTTTATCATAAAAATCGGGGTCTCCCAATGCTCCAACGGAAAGCACTACAAGATGGCTTCCATTTGCCAGCACTTGCTCCCCGAACATTTGTAAAGCCTGATGACCCGCTGCCTCTATGATAATATCTAAATCCCCATTAAAAAATCTTGCTTCATCTGATGTTAGAGCAAATGTCTGTTTGTCAGCATGCTGTGCCCCCTTTTTTCTTCTAACCAGCACAGACTTTAACTCCACATCGCCAGCATAGCCGGCTTCAATTAATTCCGCAATGGTTTTCCCCAGCGTTCCATAACCGATAATTCCAGCTTTAAGCATATTTATCACTCCTTCTTGGGATCACCTCTAAAAATAGGAATATATAATTTGGTATACGATATACTTTGTGCAATTTTATTCTAGATTTTACCTTAAATCTATAAAGAGAGCAATATATTTTATAGAAAATATTAAAACATCTAAATTTTCAAAATTATTTGCACAATATTTATTTTTAGTGTTATTATAGTATACAAGTTTAAAATAGTGAAAAAGGGAGGTGGTCAACCAGAGGAAGAAAGGCTGATCTTTAGAACAGTATTTCTGTAGGATCATAAGTAAATAGTATTGGATGATTCGGCTGGCGAACACGCATAACACGAACACATCGAAGAGTATCGCTTTTTTGTTTTTTGTTTAGTTTGGTATACAATCCACCAAATGCAGTATGCTTTTTGGAAAATGTTTCAAAACCTCCTGAATAAGCCAAGTGTCGAGGTATTACATAGTCAGCTGTAGATAAACAGATCATGCCTCCTGCAATCTGTCTTTTGCAATCTATTTATAAAGAGATTTTTTTTATAACGAAAAACGGAGGGGAATATATGGAGTTAACATTTGCTCATTGGGTCTATGCAATTGTTACTGTGTCTGTAATTGCAACGATGCTTTTCAGAAGAGGCGTTGTCTTGCCGGTTATCGTTGGAACTTTCTTTGTGGCAGTCATCTATAAAGGAAGTCTTATCGCTGGCTTTCAGGCGGTATTTAACGCTAATCTCCTCGCAGCAAAAGAGTTGTTCAGTATATTCTTAATCATTTCCCTAATGATCGCACTTCTTAATTCATTGAAAGACCTGGGAGCTGATAAAAGGCTTATTGGCCCGATTGAGAAGGTAATGATCAATGGGCATGTTTCCTATTTAGTATTAATGGTTACTACCTATGTAATTTCACTCTTTTTCTGGCCAACACCTGCTGTCCCGCTTATCTGTGCATTGCTGGTCCCGGCAGCAGTCAGGGCTGGTCTGCCTGTGATGACGGCTGCCATGGTCATTGTCATTGCGGGCCAGGGAATGGCGCTTTCTTCTGATTATATCATGCAGGTAGCACCGATGCTAAGCGCCAAAGCAGCTGGAATTGATAAGGCACTGGTTGCTGATAAGACATTAGTTCTTTCTGTCATTACAGGTGTAAGTGCATTGGCCTATATTTATTTGGCGCATAGAAAATCAATTGTCAAAAAAGGCCACCATGACTCCTCGCTAAACCCTGAAAATTCAGCATTTTTTGGTGTAGCCAATGAACTTGCGGCCACAGCTGAAGAAAGTGCTGAAACCATCCAGAGAAAAAATACATGGGGTAAGGTCTTTGCCGTATTAGTGCCTTTATCCATGCTGGCTGTTATGCTGTATATGTTCTCAACAAAGTTAACAGGCGGATCCGGATTTGAAGGGACAGATGGCGCTGCCTTTATCGGCGGTGTAGCGACACTTCTATTAGTGCTTGCAACCTTGGCTTTTAATCGCATCCATGCTTTGGATAAAATAAGCGAGCATTTAACGGAAGGGTTTGTTTTCGCCTTTAGAGCGATGGCCCCGGTTATTCCAATAGCAGGTTTCTTCTTTATGGGAAGCTCAGACTTCACCGGCACGATTCTTTCTCTAGATGAAAGCGCTGCCAAGCCTGCATTTCTGTTTGATATGATACATGCAGGCCAGGCATATATTCCGGAAAATGCCTTTATTGCCGGTTTTGGTCTTTTAATAGTCGGTCTGATCACTGGCTTGGATGGTTCAGGCTTTTCTGGGCTGCCGTTAACAGGTGCCTTATCGGGTGCTTTGGCAAATGGAAGCCATATCGATCCTTCCACATTGGCAGCGATCGGGCAGATGGGTGCCATCTGGGGAGGAGGAACGATTGTGGCCTGGTCTTCCCTTGTGGCAGTAGCAGGATTCCTTCAGCTTTCACCGCTGGAACTGGCCAGGAAAAACTTTCTCCCTGTTGTCGCCAGCCTTTTTATCGCCACATTAATTGCTATTTTAATCTGGTAAAACAGTAATCTTGAAAAATAAAAGGCTATCCTGCAAAGTTAGAATAAACTAACTTAGAGGATAGTCTTTTTTTCAGAGAGAATAGGAGGCACATGATGAAAATAGGTTTAGCTGGGATTGGAAAATTGGGGACTGCCATGATGACTCACTGGCATAAATCAAACCTTCCAATCGGCATCTATCATCCCGATAGATCAAAGGCAGAACAATTTGCTGAAAGGTTCCCTAACGGACGCCCTTTAACCGATGACGAACTTAAACAAATGGATATCATTCTGCTCGCTTTGCCGGCCGGAAAAGTGATTTCGTTTATGGAAAGCATTTTTCCTGTGGAGTCTTCTGTTGCTTTCATCAACATGGCGACTGCACTTCCAACGAAAAGTATTTTAGAAAGAATCCCTTCCTGCAAGGTATACGGATTGAAGTATATGGGGCATTCGAGAGATTTAATGGAGAATGGAAATGGGCTGTTTATATCAGAGGACAAATTGCCAGGTCCGATAGTGGACCTTATCAAGCCATTGGGGGAAATTGTAAAGGACAGTGAAGAAAGATTAGTAGAAGTAAACAAACTGGCTACATTCTTTGCCGTAAAGACAGCCGTGGAAATCGAGAATGTTTTCATCAGCAAAGACTATCCGCCAGCTTATATTAAAAGAGCTCTCTCCTCTCTGGCACCTGAAGTCATCCGCTCTTACAGTGAAGGCACCTTGGGGCATTTTGCACAGGAGATTGTGAAAGAACTAAAGGAATCCACCAAAAAAGCTGCTGATTAGAACTATTTGATCAGCAGCTTTTTTTATTAGAGTAATTTTTCCAGTAAAAACAAATAAAACATCACACAAGCAACATAAACTGCCGCGAATGGCATATTCCAGTTGGAGACTTTATAGGAATCGACTTTGATAATGTTGGACATGAGGCCAAGAGTGGCATTATATGGGCCCACTAAGAAGGCGGAAACAGCCCCAGACAGCATCGCAACGGTCAGAATGTGCGGTGAAATTCCGATGGCTGCCGGGTTAACGCCTTCAATCATCAATGCAAGTGACACGGCTGGATGAAGGCCCAGAAAGGCCAGCCCTAAAGGGATCAAAGGCAAGATAATCAGGAAAATTTCGACCCCTGCCACATTTATAAAAGCTGCAATCCATTCATAAAGCACTTCATTTGCATTCGACAAGTTCATGGCTGATATAAAAAAGCCTGTTGATAAAAAAATGAAAAATTGATCCTTCATGCTTAAGGCGAAGGAATTGAAATGGTCAGCAAGCTGTTCTCCAAATTCTTTCCCTTTTTTTAATATAAGGGACCAGCTGAATGCAAATGGAATAACGATTAGAGAAACAAGAATTAAGAAAGGCAAAGATAACTGCGTCTCAGCAAGAGATACAAGAACATTAAAAATTGCGATGGCTATCAGGATTTGAAAAACTCTGCCAGCACGGGCGGGATAACCTGCTTCCAGGGCTGCTGCTGTTTCATGCACAGATACTTCGCCTGGCTGTGGGAGTTTCATAGGCTGGGACTGACGGGAACCAATAAACCAATCCATTGCTAAACCCAATATGCTCAGCGGAATGACATAGGGGAGGATGGATACCCAGCTGACTCCCGTCATTGTAATCACTATTCCCACAATCGGCGTTACAGGCGCCCAAATTAAAGGCATTGCAAATCCCCTGGAAATCGCTCTGCTCATAAATCGTTCCTTGTTCCGTACCGGAAAGCTCCCGAGTGCCGGCCTAATTGAATAATACGTCATGGGAAGAGTGGCAAGATTCATAAAAATGCTAAAAAAGTAAGAGATCCCTGAAGTCATCATATATAAATGACCAGATGTTTTTATCCGTTTTTGGATGATAGCCTGGATGCCTTCCCCGTATCGCCCAAGTTTAATCGGAATCCCGAGGATCGGTATTAACGTAAACATGGTAAGCAGATCAAGCATTGGACCAAAGGCAAGAATATATTGCTGCCAGTCTGAGCCGCTTGTCCAAAGCAGCACAGAACCAAAAGCCAGGAATACACCCCCGAGGATCTGTACGAATTTCTTCGCAAGCCTGAATGTTAAAACCACGATGATAAAACACAGGATAGAGAGGAGGGGATCGATATTCCAATGCGGAAGCAATGTGGACAGCAAATACAAACCAATCACGGTCAAAAATAAAACTCTCAGCATATCAGACACCCTCGCGATCTTTAATAAAGTAAATAGTAAATGAAATTGTATACCATAATCACGCGTTTTCTTTATTTATTCAAAAATCAGCCACATTTCTATCGTTATTTTGGTATTTGGTATACAATTTTGTTGTAAATCTCAAAAATTCATAATATAATAATGATAACAGGTTAGAGAAAAAAGGAGGACACCCCGATGTTCCATTTTCTATTTGGATCCAAATATGCAATTGAGAAAACAGAAAGAAAATTAGCCCGTTTGAGAAGAACTTTAAAATTCTAGTAAAACTGCCTTTCTTTGGCGGTTTTTTCTATAGAATAAGAAAGTTAGAATTTTGAACCCAGAAAACTGTCAGCGCAAGCAGCCTCCCCCCTGGCAAGCCCTTCCGTTTTCTTATGAACAGCAAACCCGGAAGAAGAGCGGCTTCTTCCGGGTTTCGTAATAACATTTATACTGCTACTTCATCAGATTTTATCAGTTTGGAATGAATGGAGTCTTCACTATTGCCGGATGCTTTTACTATTTCATCCAGTTCTTCTCTGGCTGCTTCGAGCGTTTCAAACCGCTCAAAGAATTTTACACCTATATGATTTACATACTCTTTTCCTTCATACTTTTCATAAAGCTGGATTTTCATATTCTCATCCAAAACTTCCGCGATTGTATACTTAGCCTTCAGCTTATCGAAAAAATAAAAATGATATGTCTCAACAGGCTTTAAACCTTCGTTTTCTAGAATGGTCTGGAAAGTATCTTTGTTTGTTAATACAATATATTTACCCAATTAAAACACTCCTTTAGTTTTATTTGAACTTAGTTACAAATGCAGAATTGCTCATATGTAGCTCGAAAGCATACCTCCTTCAGTTTGGAATATTGTATACCATTTCTGTTAAGTTTATTTTATACTAAGATTTTGAAATATTCAATAATATATTCTAAATTTTTTAATAATTCAGCGAAAAGGATACCTTTTGTTCATTAAAGAGGAAACAGGCAGGAGTCAATCTGCAGATTAATGACCAAAAAAATTAAGCTTAATTAAAATGGCATTTAATGTAGCCGTATAACGACGAAAATAATTGGACCCAAAGAAAATGGTTGCCAATCTCGCTGAATAACGACGAAATTAATCGCACCCATTGGAAATGGTAGTTAATCCAGTTAAAGACATCTACCACACAGAAAAATAAAAAACGAGTTTGCTAATCTTCCCGAAAGGTTGTATACTTTGAAAAAAGTATCAAAATTTTTAGAATAAACTGAAAGGGGTAATATTATGCCGAAGGTTACGCTTCATGTGGATGGGGAGATTGTGGAAAAGCAGGTAAAGGATAATGCTAATTTGGTTGTACTGGCAGGGATCCGCCAGTTTCCGGAATTAAAATATGGTTGCGGCATGGGAAGATGTACAAAATGTACGTGCATAGTATTAAATGGGGGAGATGATCTCGCACCGCCAAATTGGAAGGAAGAAAAAATGCTTGGGGACAGAGTGAAAGAAGGGTACCGGTTAACCTGTCAAATGACAATCCAAAACGATATTGAAATATCCCAGGAAAACATCTCTGTAAAGCCTCCCAAGAAGACAACTGCAGCCATTACTAAATAGTTTTTTATTTTTTTATTAATGGTATACAAAATACCTAAGATAAGCGAGGTATCAAGAAAATGAATTGTTATAATCTTACTAAAATGACATGGAAGGAAGTCGAGAAATCACTGGAAACAGTAGAGTTTGCCATTATTCCTGTTGGAGCACATGAACAGCATGGCCCACATATGGCAGAAAGCTGTGATGCGGTGCTAGCGGAGAGAATGGCTAATAAACTGGGGAAGAGAATGTTCCCATATACTATTGTGACACCGTCTGTTAATATGGGAGTTTCCGAGCATCATATCCATTTTCCCGGAACAATTACACTTCAGCCATCTACTTTGATTGCCGTACTTACAGACATGGTTTCCTCACTGAAACAGCATGGCATCAAGAAGTTTTTATTTTTGAATTCACATGGGGGAAACCAATCTACCCTGAGTCTGGCCGCCATGACTATCACAAAGGAATTGGAAGTAGAAGTCTACTATGCAAAAACCACTTCATCTGCAAAGGAATCTATCGGGAAATATGTAAAATCTCCTTTATTTGGCCACAGCTGCGAACGTGAAGTGTCTGAAGCCCTGTATCTTGCTCCTGAATTGGTAAGAGTGGACCTCTTGGAAAAAGGAGATATCAAGGAAGGCGGAAAATGGGAAAGACTCCGGCCGGGGAAAGCTGTACAGGGATTTTATTTCTATGAAGAAATGACTGAAAACGGATGTATAGGTGATGGCCGGCAAGGGAGTAGGGAAATCGGAGAGCAAATCGTTGAAGAAGCCCTGGATAATCTGGCTGAAGAACTTTCCGAGCTGCTTGATCTGAAAGAAGAGCAGCTTTATTAAATTCTTACAATCTATCACCAAAGAAAAAATAATCTTTAAAAAATTCTAAAAATTATGTTTACAATTCAAAAAGAATAGGTTATGATTTCATTAAGGTATACCAAAGACCAAAAAACAAGATTAAATATGGTTGTAAATTAACAACCTATTATTTTTTTAAAAGTTTTGGTATACAAAATATCAAGTGCCAATAGGTTACATGAATTTCGAGGAGGAGTTTACACATGCCAGAATTATTATCGAAAGATGAATTTCGCAAAGAACTAGAGGAAGCCATTAAAGGAAACCATAGCCAGAAAGCTCCATTCACTGTAGCTTGGGCTGAAGGAAAACTGGAAAGAAAGCATTTTGCCAGATGGGCAGAAAACCATTACCACTATGTTGGACCTTTTGCTGACTACTTAGCGTACATCTATCACAACACTCCAACCGATCCGAAATTTGAAGCAGCAAAAGATTTCACACTTCAAAATATGTATGAAGAAGAAATTGCGGCCGACCGTCATACAGACTTACTGATTCGTTTTGCTGAAGCATGTGGAACAACCCGCGAACGAGTGATTGATCCAGAAAACATGGCTCCAACAACTTTAGGCCTGCAAAGCTGGTGCTATGCAGTGGCAGCCCGTGAAAACTTTGTTGTAGCAACGGCTGCTCTAGTTGTCGGCCTCGAGTCCCAGGTTCCGGACATTTATCGAAAGCAGACTCCAGCTCTCCGTGCACAATACGGATTCACAGATGAAGAAATCGAATTCTTCGATCTGCACATTGTATCTGACGAAATCCATGGAGAACGCGGCTACAAGATTGTTTTGGACCATGCTGATACTCCTGAATTACAGCAGCGCTGCCTTGAAGTAGTCCGCACAGGTGCGAAAATGCGCCGCATGTACATGGATGGCCTATGGAGAGAATATCTTGAACAAGATCTTGGATCTTTAGTAGAAGCAAAATAATAAGTATTATCCAGGCCGTCACACTAAATCTTGTCCATCGAGGTCTATGTGGCGGCCATTTCTATACTAGGAGAAGTTGGCGCAGGAAAGGGAGAAACTAACAGAGAGTAAGGTGATAAGTTTGATTACGACAAAGGTAGAAACATTCAATAACTATATTAATGGTGAGTGGCAGGAATCTGCGAGCCAAAAGAAGTTTTATAGTGTGAACCCTGCAAATACGGAAGATGTCGTCGGCGTTTTTCAGGCATCCAATGAAACCGATGTAAAAGAGGCAATTGAAGCCGCCAGTAAAGCATACCCTGGCTGGGAAAAGACAGCTCCATCCAAGCGTGCAGCCATTTTGAACAAAGCAGCAGCAATACTCGAAGTAAATGCGGCCACATATGCTGAAGAACTGACAAGGGAAGAAGGAAAGCATGTCAATGATGCGAAAAATGAAGTGCTGCGCTCTGCACAAACACTTCGCTATTATGCGGTCGAGGGACAAAGCTTCACAGGTGAAACCTTCCCGAATGATGATCCAAATATGAGAGTTTCGACGGAAAGAGAACCGCTTGGAGTGGTAAGTGTGATCACGCCATGGAACTTTCCCATCTCCATTGCTGCGAGAAAAATTGCTCCGGCATTAATTACTGGAAACACAGTGGTTTTCAAACCTTCTTCAGATACCCCTCTGATTGCCGTTCGGCTTGTTGAAGCGCTGCACGAGGCCGGTATACCAAAAGGTGTTTTAAACTTTGTTACTGGGAAGGCATCTGATGTAGGTGATTTATTAGTCACGCATCCTGCTGTCAAGGCTGTCACCTTCACTGGCTCAACAGCTGCAGGAGAGGACATCCACAGCAAATGCTCTTTCACTACCAGAACTCAAATGGAACTTGGCGGAAAAAATCCGCTTTTAGTTATGGAAGATGCTGACATTGATCTTGCGGCCACATTAACAGTTAATGGCGGGTTTTCTTTGACCGGGCAGGCATGCACAGGAACAAGCAGAGTGATTGTGATGAAGGAAGTAAAAGAAGCATTTGTGGAGAAATTAATTGAAAAAACAAGCGCACTTAGAATTGGCAGCGGTTTTGAAGAAGGAGTTAAGATCGGTCCGCTGGCAAATGAAAAGCAGCTGAAAAATGTCCTAAAGTATATTGAGTTTGGGAAAGAAGACGGTGCGAATCTAGTATTTGGCGGTGAGCGTCTCACATCAGGTGAATATGAAAATGGATATTTTGTGCAGCCTGCCATTTTTACTAATGTTAAACCAGATCACCGGATTGCCAAGGAAGAAATCTTTGGCCCTGTCATTGCCGTGATCGAGGCAGATACATATGAAGAAGCCATTGCGATTGCCAATGACGTGGACTATGGGCTGTCTGCTTCCATTGTGACAAATAATTTAAAAACAGCCAGCCAATTTACTAAAGACATTCAGGCAGGCACGGTAAAAGTGAACCGGACTACAACCGGCAACTTAATCAATGCACCGTTTGGCGGATTAAAGCAGTCCAGCACGGCTACGTTCCGGGAGTCAGGAAGAGTCGGCCTGGAATTTTTCACTCAAGTAAAAACCGTTTATATTGGTTATTAAATCAGAAGGAGAATGAAGATGAAAACTGCTATAAAGCTTGAATTGGAAGAAGCTAAATTGATGATTGAAGCAGCAAAAGAAAAATCAGCGGAAATCAATGTGTTTGAAACCATTGCAATTGTCGATGACGGCGGAAGTGTGATTGCACTCGAACGCATGAATGGAGCAAGAATCACCGGGCCTGAAATTGCGATTGCAAAGGCTTACACAGCTGCCGGCCATAAACGCTCCACCCATCTATTCAATAAAGAACCGAACGGGCCTGCTCTTCCAGGCAATGAGGCATTTGGCATCCAGCATATGCTAAATGGCAAATTTGCTGTGTTTGTGGGAGGGTTTCCAATTGTGGTTAATGGTGAAGTCGTTGGCGGAATCGGCATCAGCGGAGGAAATGGCGAGCAGGATACGGCTGTTGGGACGGCTGCATTAAAAGCCCTTCAATCTTATTTGGAAAAAGACGGCTATGAAGTCGTAACCGAAGCAGATATTAAAAAATAATAGAAAGGGACCTCATTCGTTGTTAATAGATAGCGAAATGAGGTCCTTCTTCAGTCAAAAACACCTAAATAAGGGGAGGATCGCATGAAGCCTTATCTTGAATTGACGATTGGATTTGCACGCACCGGTGTGACAGGGTATGGAGGAGGTCCTTCGACAATACCGCTGATAGAATTTGAAGCAGTTAAGAAATATAAATGGATGACGGAGGAGGAATTCGGGGAGATTCTGGCATTAGCCAATACGCTGCCAGGACCAATTGCAACGAAAATGGCTGCCTATATCGGCTACAAAGTAAAAGGCAGCATGGGTGCCGCTGTAGCTATCCTTACACATATCCTACCTTCTATTATTGCCATGCTAGCTTTGCTTGGCGTTTTATACTCTTTTCGCCAGTCCCCAATTGTAAGCGGAATGGTGCAGGGAGTGACACCTGTCATCGGTTTTATGCTGGCAGAGATGGCCTACCGTTTTTACCAGAAAGGAAGCCAGGGCTTAGGGCTGCCGAAAAACCTTATGCTGGCTGGTGTATCACTGGTATTTGTTCAGTTTATGGAATGGCATCCCGGTATTTTAATTGCGATAGTCTTAAGCACAGCATTTTATATTGCCCATCGGAAGGAGCAGGCGAATAAAAAGGCAACTGAAGAGTACTTGCCAGTAAGGGAGAAAAGTTCATGATATATTGGGAGATCTTTTGGGCATTTTTTGTAGCGAATCTACTAGGATACGGAGGGGGTCCCGCAACGATTCCCCTCATTCAAATTGAAGTAGTGAACAACAATGGCTGGATGAAGCTATCTGAATTTGGGGATGTTCTCGCCATTGCCAATGCGCTGCCGGGTCCCATAGCAACGAAAATGGCCGGATTCATCGGCTATGAATTAGGCGGGGTTTTAGGGGCGGCAGTTGCTTTGGCAGCTACCATCCTGCCATCAGCGCTGGCAGTCATCGTCCTGTTTAAGTTTGTTAATTTATTCAAAGATTCCCCTAAAGTGAAGCTAATGACCAAATCCGTGCAGCCTATCATTGCTGTCCTCCTGGCTGTCATGGCCTACCAGTTCTTTTTGACAGCCTTTGAAAACAGCGGAATGCTGCATCTTATACTTCTTGCAGCAGTTAGCTATTTAACATTAATCAAATTCAAGGTTCATCCTTCGCTTGTTATATTTGGAGCTTTATTTTATGGAGGGATCTTTTTATCTTAATAAAAATAGGCGGTGATAAAATGGATAGAACATGGGAGGAAAATAACTTAATATCCATACGCGAACATGCGTATTTGTATCTGAAAAAACTCATTTTAGAAGGAGAATACCAGGCTGGAGACAGACTGGTAGAAAGGGAGCTCGCAGCCAGGCTCAACATAAGCCGCACTCCGATTCGGGAGGCTCTGTTCAGGCTGGAATCTCAAGGTTTCGTGAAAACAGTTCCCAGAAAAGGGGTCGTCATCTCCAATATCTCAGAGGATGAAGTATTGGAGGTATTTACGATTCTCTCTTCTCTCGAAGTGCTGGCTGTAAAACTGGCAGCACAAAGAATGGATACAGGCACACAAAAAGAACTGGATCTCAAAATTAAGGAACTAATGGAGCTAAGTGAACAGGATGAAGAAAACTTCAATTTCGAACATATTCAAATGAACAGGCTGATTAATAAAGCATCCAAAAGTCCAAAACTATATGAAATCCTATCAGGCTTGATCGATTTTATTCATATGGCGGCCAATATGGGATATGAAACACCAGGACGAAGGAAGGTCTCATTAAAAGAACATATCGATATAATGAAGGCACTGCGCGATAAAGATGCCGAAATAGCTGAATACCTGATGAGGATTCATATTGAAAATTCGAAGAAAGCTTACATGGCGTATATGAACAGCATTAAAAAAAGGGACCTGCTAAAATTTCAACAGCAAAATGTTTATGAATGACTGTAAAAGAAAATAATGAAAGTTCCTTCGGACAGGAGAGGAAGAAATCAGTCCGAACTGGCCTTAGAGGGAGAAGAAACCAGTGGGAATATGTGCCAAGAATATCGACTATAGAATGCACAAGGGTCACAGGGCAAGGCGCTGCTGCAGTTAAGGGATTCTAAGATAAAATATTTAAAAGTTTAGTATTGTCTGAATATCATTTATATGGTATATTGTATACCAAGAACCAAGAAACGAACTCACAGGGAGGAATTCAATCATGCCAAACATCCATTTTGTCAACAGCAACAAAACTCTGGAAGTGCCTGAGGATTCTAATATATTAAGAATGTCGCTCCGCTATGATGGAGATCTGCCAAATCGCTGCGGCGGTGGAATTTGCGGCACTTGTGTTTTTAAAACCGAAGAAGGAGCAGAATACCTGGACAACGTAAAAATCCAGGAAAGAAGGAAGCTGGGAGAAGATTGGCTGGAGAAAGGGTATCGTTTAGGCTGCCAGACATTTGTTACAGACGGGGATATCACCATTTCATGGGACGATGAAGTTACGGATCAGGTAAAAAAGAGAAAGCCGGATAAATTAAAGCAAACCGTTACAACAGGAAAATGAGATTACGAATACTGCATTCTGTAATGGATGAAACCAACAGCATTTGCCCATTACAGAATGTAATAGTATATAAAATCCCAATAAAATAGAAGAAGGTGACATTATGTGGGTTTGCAGCACACATTTAAAAGAAGCCATGCAAATATTAAAAACTCCTCATATTCGAAAAGCTCCATATGAAATCAAATGCTCACTTTGTGAAAATCATGCTTTCGCCAAAGTCTATTATACTCACCGCTCATTTAAATTCACTAAACAACTATATTCTTCATTAAAACAAAGTGTTTCCCAGGAGGCATAGCGATGAAAGGGATAAAAAAGGGGATTGAAGAAAGACTGGAAGAGCTGAATATCCAGCTCCCAGTATTGGCTGATATCCGAATGCCTTTCGAACCGGGTGTTATCTCAGGCAATACAGTCTTTTTATCCGGACAAACACCAAGGGTAAATGGTGCACAAAAATATGCAGGTATTGTCGGGGAAGATATCTCTATCGAGGAAGCAAAGGATGCAGCAAGAATTTGTACGCTGAATTTGCTGGCAGCCCTTAAAGAGATCATTGGAGATTTAAATAAAGTAAAAAGAATCATCAAAATGGATGGATACGTTGCCTCAACAAGCAGCTTTAAAAATCATCCTATAGTCATTA
Source organism: Cytobacillus oceanisediminis (assembly GCF_004366035.1). GTDB lineage: Bacteria > Bacillota > Bacilli > Bacillales > Cytobacillaceae > Cytobacillus > Cytobacillus oceanisediminis_C. The sequence goes on along the minus strand of NZ_SOEE01000002.1, from coordinate 699,008 downwards.
ACGCTGCATCAGATTTGCTTCATGACATTTTCGGCAAGGAAAATGGACATGCCCGTAAAGCTGTGGGGCTTGCCTCCCTTCCAGGCGGAGCCCCTGTAGAAATTGAAATGATCGTTGAAATAGAATAACTTTCAAACAAGGGCTGCTCAGGTATTGAGCAGTTTTTCTATTTATGCTCCATAAATAAAATGCCGTATGCTTTCAAAAAGGATAAAGGAGGGTGAAAGCCCAAATAAAATAATGTAAGGGTTTTCATGTTATCCATCTTTAAATCTGCTATATTTAAATAAATATATTAGATAACCTGAGAATAGGTGATTCATATGGAGAGCTTTCTTTCTTCTTTAAGAAAATTCAATACACTGCGGAACCAGATTTTAGCAGTGTTTTTAAGCGTCATGCTTTTTGTCCTGGCATTTGTTTCACTCGTTGTTTACGACCAATTAGGCGGCTTTTTCAGGCAAAATGCAGAACGCCAGATTCAGCAAACCGCTGCAGAAGCCAACGGAAGAATGGAAACACTTTATAAACAAATTGATACTCTGACTAATCAGCTCATGACCAATAGTACTGTTCAGCAAATGCTGCTAAAGATGCTTGAAGGGGAAAACATGAATTATGGAAAATTGGAATCCCTGATAAAAATCATCAATAATACATATGCATACTCAGATGGAATATCTTCAATTGAACTGTATAATACAGAAGGCAAAAGGATTTTTCCATTCGATGGGAAAAATATTTTTAAAGTTGTCGATTCAAAGTGGGTAAAAGCCGCTGACAAGGAAAAGGGTAAGCTTGTTTGGACAGGGAAGGATCATGGGAACAGCAGCTATTCTGCTGCCATACGGAGAGTCAGTCTGATGGATCGCTGGTTCACGAATGGCGGTTATCTTGTCGTCCGTATTTCCAACAGTTATTTTCAGGTTCAGGGCAATAATCAAGAAAACGGACAAAATGATTATATGATGCTTCTCGATCGCGACTTAACGCCCATTACTTATGATTACGGAATTGACATAAAAAGCATTATCCAGCAAGAGGAAAAATCGATTATGATCCATGGTCAGGAATATATGGCTGTTACCGAAAAGTCAGCTCTGACAGGCTGGACTTTTGTCATCCTGAAGCCGATGAGTTTTCTGCTGCAGGGCGTTTCGAAAGTTCGTGCTGTAATAGTTTTAGCTGTTTCCCTTGGTTTCTTTTTATTTGTCATTTCGTCCATAGTGCTCTCTACCATGATCACCAGACCGATTAAGAAACTGACTAATACGATGAAAAATGCCAAAATGGATGAATTAAAACTGAATCCTGAGAGTAATTCCTCACTTGAATTTATTGAATTAAATAACACCTACAATAAAATGGTTGAAAGGACCAACCACTTAATCCAAGTTGTATATGAAAAAGAATTGCTCCGGTCACGAACTGAACTGAAGGCCCTGCAGGCCCAAATTGATCCGCATTTTCTTTACAACACTCTAAATGCACTGTACTGGTCCCTGGAGGAGAAAGAGGAAGAGGAATTGGCTGAGATTGTCATTTCAATGTCTGAACTTTTCCGATATACAATCGGGAATCGAAGCTCCTCTGAATGGGTTACCATACATGATGAACTTGATCATATTGAACGGTATATGGGCCTAATGAAAATGCGGCTTGGCGAAAGACTGTTATGGAAAATTGCTGCACCACCCAAGCTCCTTGGTGTGAAAATACCAAAACTGATTATACAGCCATTAGTTGAAAATGCTATACAGCATGGAATTGAAAATAAGAGAATACAAGGAACTGTTCTTATCCAATTAGAAGAATCAGCCGGTGGGGACTCGATCAAAATCACGGTGCAGGATAACGGGCCAGGTATTGATCATAAGGAGCTCCATCAGTTAAACGAGGAGATAAAAAAAGAGAATGTTTCTTCATTTAAAGGGATTGGGATGGCGCTGACAAACGTTAACAAAAGGCTCAGCCTTTATTATGATGCCTATTCCCTTGGCGGTCTTCATCTGGAAAGTGAGTTGGGTTCAGGCACTAAAGTTGTGTTCGTAATACCTGCGGGGGAGGGAATTAAAGGTGAATACAAAGATAATCTTAATAGTGGATGATGAAGAAACCACAAGACAGGGGCTGAAAAAGACACTGGAAGGATGGTCAGCAGGGAGATTTGAGATTCTAAGCGCAGCTGATGGACATGAAGCTTTAGAGTTATTCAAGAGAACCAGAGTGAACCTGCTTATTACAGATATATGCATGCCAGAAATGACTGGATTGGCACTGCTGAAAAACATTAGAAACCAAGGATACAAGCCGGCTGTCATGATTGTTTCAGGCTATCCTGATTTTGAATATGCCCAGGAAGCCATCCGGCTCGGTGTTCTCAACTATCTGGTCAAACCACTGCGGAAGGAAAGTCTTATAAAGGCTATTGAAGAGGCCCTTGATACGGAAGAACATATGATCAGGGCAGATTATTTGGAGAAAGTTGCAGATCAGGGCCTGTTAGAGCTGGAAGCAAAAAAAGAGTATGTAAATTCATCTGTCAAACAAGCTATTGCTTATGTGAACAAAAACATTCCGGAACAGATTTCTCTCAAGGAAGTCGCTGATGCAGTGCATCTGAATGCCAGTTATTTTAGTGCGATGTTTAAAGAGCGGACCAGCATTACATTTAGTGAATATTTGACAAGAAAAAGGCTGCAATTGGCGAAAAAGCTGCTCATAACCACGGATTTGCCAATAGATGAAGTGGCCCGGCAGGCCGGTTATCAAACAGCCAAGTACTTTATTAAGCTTTTTAAAGACTCGGAAGGTGTGACCCCAAGCAAATACCGGAAGCTGACCGAACTTGATGAAACTCCAATCTAAAAATAGTGGAATTTTTCCCAATCGCGGTTACCTTACCGCGATTTTTTAGTGGTGTTATCATTAGAATTGTTAGAATAATTAAGAAATAGGGGGTTTGGAAATGCCTAAGAAAGCGCATTCATTTTTACTTATTGCAGTGATGATCCTGGCAGCAGCGCTAGCAGGATGCAGCGGAAATACGGATACGGCCAGTGGTGAAAACGGTTCTAAAAAAACCATTAAATTCATGCATTTATGGCCGGCAGGAAGTTCCAAGCAGCAAAATCAGATTGTTACAGATATTATTGAACAATATGAAGCCGAGCATGAAGATGTGAAAATTGAAGTCGAAGTTCTGGAAAATGAACAGTACAAAAATAAAATCAAGGTTCTTTCATCTTCTAATGAATTGCCGGATGTAGGGTTTACCTGGGCAGCGGGATATATGACTCCATTTGTGAAGGGCAGTCTATTTGCCGAGCTGGATGATGTATTAAATGATGGTTTGAAGGAGTCTTTTGTCAGCGGGACTACGGAAGCCTACGCTCTCGATGGAAAAAGCTATGGTCTGCCTCTTGAGCTGAACATTGCACCTATTTACTACAATAAAGAAATTTTTGAGAAATATAATCTTGATGTACCACAAACTTACAGCGAGTTTGAAAATGCTGTTAAGACATTGACAGACAACGGTGTTGCTCCGATTGCACTTGGAAATAAAGACCGCTGGACAGGATCCTTGTGGTACATGTACCTGGCAGACCGAATTGGCGGGGCTGAAGTTCTTAATAAAGCCATTGACCGCTCCGGTTCGTTCGAAGATCCGGCACTGGTATCAGCTGCTGAAGAAATTCAAAACCTTGTTAAAGAGAACGCATTTAATAAAGGCTATAATGGACTTTCAAATGATGAAGGAAAGGCTGAGTTCCTGAACGGAAATGCGGCAATGTATCTTATGGGAACCTGGGAGCTCCCTAATTTTACGACGAATGAAGAAATCCCGCAGGATTTTAGGGATAGCGTTGGGTTCTTTAAATTCCCGACCGTTGACGGCGGCAAAGGAAATATCGACAGCTGGGTGGGCGGTCCGGGAGTAGGGTTATTCGTTGCTGAGAATTCAAAGGTTAAAGATGAATCAAAAGAATTTGTAAAGTTTTTTGTTGAAAAGTGGGGAGAGCAATCTGTAGAAAAAGCGGGTGTAATTCCTGCCACGAAGGTTGATACCGGTAAAGTGGATCTTCCAGACTTGTATATTGATGTCTTAAACGAGTTAAATAAAGCCAGCAGCTTAACCTTATTTGCTGATGTCCAAATGAGTGCTTCGGTTGCAGAAACACATTTAAACCTTATACAATCACTGTTCGGCAATGAAGTAAAACCAGCTGATTATGCCAAACAGCATGAAGAGGCTCTTAAGGCTGAGGAAGGGAATTAACAGCATTCCCGGAAAAGGATATATCTGCTGGCGGGGTATATCCTTTCCAATTCTAACAGGAAGGAGCTGAAATGAAATGAATAAAGTGCTTTCCAATAAAAAAGTCCTTGCACTGTACATCACACCTGCCCTTTTCCTCGTCCTTGCGCTGATCTATATACCGATTGTGCAGACAGGCTACTATGGTTTAATGAAATGGAATGGCATTGGAGAAATGGATTTCATCGGCTTAAAGAATTACAAGGTACTGATGAAAGATGCACTCTTTTGGAGAAGTGCATTGCATTCCTTTTTGCTGGCCCTGTTTTCAGCAATAAGTCTAATCGGTTACTTGTTCATTTCCATTATCCTCGCCGGTAAAATCAAAGGTGCAGATTTATTAAGGAAGATATACCTGATCCCCATGCTGCTGGCATCAGTCGCAATTGCACAGCTTTGGATGAAAATATACCACCCTTCAAATGGCATGCTGAACACAGTGTTAATGGCTAGCGGCATTGAAGATCCGCCTGCATGGCTTGCGGATGCCAATCTCGCACTTTATGCCATCATTATACCAATTATATGGCAATACGCAGGTTTTTACATTCTCATTTATTATGCAGCATTAAAAAATATTCCCGAATCACTTGTTGAAGCAGCTAGAATTGATGGGGCTTCTCCATGGCAGATTGCCCTAAAAATAAAGCTTCCTTTGATAATGAATGTAATTAAAGTAACAATTGTTCTTGCAGTCGTAGGCTCGCTGAAATACTTTGACCTGATTTATGTCATGACCGGGGGCGGTCCGAATGGAGCGAGCGAAGTAATGGCGTCGTATATGTATCAAAAAGCATTTAAAGGTTTTGACTTTGGATATGCAAGTGCCATCGGATTTTTTCTGCTGGTCATTTGTCTTGTTGTTACCTACATCATCCGCAGATTTACAGCTGCTAATGAAGATATCTATTAATGGAAGGGAGGAAAATGTATGGAAACAGTAAAACCTGATGGCACTCCACGCATAGGAAATGGACTGGACACAAAGCTTGTCTCAAAACCGATCATGAACCGTATAGCATATGGCATCATGTATGTGTTCCTGGTTCTGGTCGCCGTGTTTCAGATTTTCCCGATTATCTGGTTATTTCTTTTTTCCTTGAAAAACAGCCAGGAAGTCTTCAATATGTCTCCATTCTCATTGCCTGCAAACCCTAAATGGGAAAATTACGCAAAGGTTTGGACGGAAGGAAACATTAGCCTCTATTTTATAAATAGTGTAACGTACACCCTTGCAGCCGTCATTCTGACTGTTGTTTTAGCCAGCATGGTTACTTTTGCCATTACGCGAATGCATTGGAAAGGCAGCAGGCTGGTGCTGGGACTGTTTATGGTAGGTTTAATGATACCGGTCCATTCAACATTGATCCCTTTATTCAGCACTTTTACCAATATCAATCTGATTGATAATCCGTTATCCATTATTCTAACTTACACAGCTTTTAACCTTCCAATCACTATTATGATTTTGCTGGGCTTCTATGAAGCTTTGCCACGGGAGGTTGAGGAAGCAGCAGTCATGGATGGCGCATCCATACATCATATTTTCTTTAAAATAACACTGCCTATGACGATGCCGGTAATGGCAACTGCTGCGATTATTAATATGATCTACAACTGGAATGAATTTGTATTTGTGAATACATTTATCAGTTCGGATAGCTTTAAAACACTCACCGTTGGGATCCAGAATTTCATTGGCCAGTATACTACGGATTGGGGGGCTATCGGTGCCACACTGGTCATCAGCATCCTGCCAATATTAATCGCCTTTCTGATATTAAGCAATCGCATCATTGAGGGGATAGCATCCGGTTCGGTTAAAGGCTAATGATTCAAAGCAGAGGAGGTGACAAACATGCAAAATACGCTGGGCAAGCTATTTACAATATGTGAATGGATCATGAAGCTTGCTTATGTTAACTTGCTCTGGTTTTTATTTACGGTGGCGGGGCTAATCGTATTTGGCTTCATGCCGGCAACCGTATCCCTCTTCACTATCGTCCGCAAGTGGCAGATGAAACATACAGAAGTGCCTCTTTGGGATACTTTCCTATCAATCTATAAAAAGGAATTCTTTAAATCTAATTTGCTTGGTTTCATACTTGTCATCTGCGCGGGGTTCATTCTTTTGGATTTACATTTTGTTAATGGCCTAGAAGGGGTTCTGCAGCTGCTATTTTTCGTACCGCTGCTGATTATATCTGCTCTCTATTTCATTACTCTGATGTATCTTTTTCCGGTTTATGTACATTACGATTTAAGAGTAACTGAATATCTAAAAAATTCATGTCTGCTTGGGATCCTGAACCTGCATCTTACCCTAATTTTAGCAGGCTCTGCCGGATCCATCATTATTATGCTGTTGTACAGTCCTGCATTTATTCCCTTCTTTAGCGCTGTTTCCATTACATGGATTCTGATGTGCGGGGGAATGTACAGTTTTAGGAAAATTGAAGCGAGGGAAAAGCACCGGCAGCGAGAACCGTTCAGGCATTCGGGCTTAAGCAGACATATTTAAGAAAATGAAAGGTGTGGTCAAATGGCACTCATACGCAATCCGATTTTAACAGGATTTAATCCTGATCCGAGCATTTGCCGGGTGGGAGAAGATTATTATATTGCTGTTTCCACTTTTGAGTGGTTTCCCGGTGTTGGAATCTATCATTCTAAGGATCTGAAAAATTGGCGTCTGGCTGCAAGGCCATTAAACCGGATAAGCCAGCTTAATATGACAGGAAATCCGGATTCAGGCGGGGTTTGGGCACCTGCTTTATCCTATCATGATGGCCAGTTCTGGCTTATTTATACGGATGTAAAAGTGGTGGATGGCCAGTGGAAGGATTGCCATAATTATCTTTCAGTATGTGAAAACGTTGAAGGGGAATGGTCTGATCCTGTGTATTTAAATAGTTCAGGATTTGACCCTTCTATGTTTCATGATGAGGACGGAAAAAAATATTTGGTCAATATGGTGTGGGATCACCGTGCCGGCCATCACAATTTTTACGGAATTGCTTTGCAGGAATATGATGTACAGAAGCAAAAGCTGACAGGGAAAGCGGAGGTCATTTTCAAGGGGACCGATATCAAACTGACAGAAGCTCCGCATTTGTATAAAATCAATGGTTATTATTATTTGCTGACTGCTGAAGGCGGGACTAAATATGATCATCAGGCCACTATTGCGAGATCAAAGAATATTAGGGGGCCATATGAAGTACACCCTGAAAATCCGCTCATTTCATCTTTTGGGTCACCGAGGAACCCACTGCAGAAGGCCGGACACGCCTCAATGGTACAAACCCATACAGATGAATGGTTTCTTGTCCATCTAACAGGACGCCCCTTAACAAGAGAGGGACATCCCTTACTTGACCCGCGCGGTTATTGTCCTCTTGGAAGGGAGACTGCCATACAAAGGCTGGAATGGAAGGATGACTGGCCTTATGTGACTTGCGGGAACGAGCCTTCCCTTGAAATAGAAGGGCCAAAGATTAAGGAAGCAAAGTGGGGAAGAGATTTTCCGGAAAAAGACGATTTTGATAGTGAAACCCTAAACCTGCATTTCCAGAATTTAAGGATTCCGCTTGGGGACCATATTGTATCATTGAAGGAAAACCCAGGCCATATTCGATTATATGGGAAAGAAAGCTTAACATCTAAATTTACACAGGCCTTCATAGCTAGGAGATGGCAGCATTTTTCCTTTACTGCTGAAACAAAGGTGGCGTTTGAACCCAAAACCTTCCAGCAATCTGCCGGACTCGTCAATTATTATAATACTGAAAACTGGACGTCATGCCAGGTCAGTTGGAATGAAGATAAAGGACGAATCCTTGAATTGGTGTCATGCGATAATCTTACATTCTCACAGCCGTTAAAAGGGAATGAAATTGAAATTCCGGCAGACGTGAAATATGTTTACCTTCGTGTAAATGTCCATAACCATGAGTATAATTATTCTTATTCATTCGATGGTGAGAACTGGATAGAACTTGCAGTTCCTTTCCAATCCCATAAATTATCGGATGATTACATAAAGGGCGGCGGGTTTTTTACAGGTGCATTCGTCGGCATGCAATGTCAGGACACTTCCGGCCAAAATCAATTTGCCGATTTTGATTACTTTGTTTATAAAGGCGAATCTTAATGATAAAATGGGCTGCTCAGGTATTGAGCAGTTTTTTTCTATATAATAGAGAAAAAGGATTCTCTTCACTTTTAACGAATTAATGTACAAAAGATCGCAGGGAGGATTTTATGCAAACTTTAGTAAAACTTAGGCACAGGTTTTGGTATCAAACTCCTGTTTCAGAAACTGACCGTCCTATTTTAGGGGCAGTGGTCGGGGATCGAATGACTTTGATGATTGATTCAGGCAATTCAAAAGCTCATGCCCAATTATTTTTAAGCGAACTGGAGAAACAGGGTATACCTTCACCAAGGATGGTGGTGCTGACTCATTGGCACTGGGATCATATTTTCGGCCTGTCTGCACTTGATATTCCATCTATTGCTTCCAGACTCACCAAAGCTGAAATAGAAAAACTAATCCCTTTTCTATGGACAGATGATGCATTGGATGAGCGTGTGGAAAGTGGAGTCGAAATAGAATTTTGCGCGAGCGCCATTAAGAAAGAGTATGGTAATGATCGAAGAATTAAGATTAAACTTCCAGATATCACGTTCGAGAAAAAACTAGAAATAGATCTTGGCGGTGTGACTTGCCAACTGCAGCAAGTCGGCGGTGACCATTCTCCAGATTCGGTGGTGGTATATATAAAAGAAGAAAAAATATTATTTCTGGGTGATGCGATTTACGCGAATCTTTACGCAAGTAAATGGAATTACACGGCAAGCCGCGTGCTTCAGCTAATGGATGCATTGGATCAGTTTGATGCAGATACATATATCTTGTCCCACGGGACGGCCATCTCAAAGGCAGAGTACCAGGAGGAAGCGGCCATGCTCAGGATGGCAGCACGTCTAACAGAAGAATTCGAAGGACAGATGGAAGAAATGAAGAATGCCTATAAATCCTATGTCAATCGTGAACTGAATGACAATGAGCAAGAAACGATGCAGTACTTTGTAAATGGCTATGAACTGCAAAAAACTTCTGCAGTTTAATTTGAAAGTAAAAAATCCTTTTTAAGGGAGGCTGCCATGAATAGATATTCTGTTAATCTTTCAACCGTTTTTACAGAGGTTCCTTTTTTGGAGCGGTTCAAAAAAGCCCGTGAAGCTGGTTTTGTTTATGTGGAGTGCCAGTTTCCATATACATATACAATAGAAGAAATCAAAAAAGAGCTTAAGCAAAACCAGTTATCGATGGACTTAATTAACCTGCCGCCAGGTCAATGGGAAAAAGGGGACCGTGGCCTGGCAGCAGACCCAGAGCGCATAGAAGAATTTAAAAGATCAGTTGAAAAGGGGATCCGTTATGCTAATGGCCTTGGAGTTAAAATGATACATTGTATGGCGGGGATACACCCAGATAATAATCTGGAAGTTTTTATAGAAAATCTCCTTTTTGCGGGCACTGCAATGTCTAAGCATGAGATAACCCTATTAATTGAGCCTATCAATCCATTCGATATGCCTGGCTATTTCTTAAATGATATCCAGCAGGCAGCAGACATAATCCGTCGTGTCGCTTTGCCGAATGTGAGGCTTCAATTCGACTTTTACCATATCGAAAAAATTCATGGCCATTCTCTTTCCATGTATCAAAAATACGCTGAGCTGGTTTCGCATGTGCAAATTGCTGACCATCCGGGCAGACAGGAGCCAGGGACAGGTGAAATGAATTATACCGATATTCTTCAATATTTGAGTAAACACTATCGAGGTTTAATTGGTCTTGAATATAATCCGCAAGGCAGAAGTGAAGAGAGTTTTGCTTGGCTGAAAGGGGTGATATCATGAAGGTTGGATTTATTGGTACAGGAGTAATGGGATCGAGGATGGCCAAGCGCCTCCTGGGCAATGGTTTTCACCTCATGGTTCATAATCGGACAATTGAAAAAGCACAGCCCCTTATTGAGCTGGGTGCCTTTTATTCGGAAACGATCAGCAGCCTGGTCAGCCAATGTCAAGTCGTGTGTACATGTCTTTCTATGCCGGACGATGTGCTGAACGTCTATACAGGTAAAGAGGGGATCATACATACTGCCCGGCCCGGAACGATATGCATTGACTTTACATCGGTAGGGGCCGACACGAGTAAAACAATCTTTGAGATGACAGATGCAAAAAAGATCAGTTATCTTGACTGTCCGGTTAGCGGCGGTCCTGAAGGAGCAGAAAGCGGGACATTAACAATCATGGCAGGCGGCGAGGAAGTGGCATTTCATAAAGTTAAGCAGGTACTGGAGGTGCTCGGTGACACCATAGAATATCTGGGACCTTCGGGCTCAGGCAGCATTGCCAAACTGATTAATCAGTATCTTGTTGCTGTTCACTCTCTGGCTGCATCAGAGGCTATGGTAGCCGGATCTGCTTATGGTCTGGATTCCGAACAGCTCTTGAAAGTGCTGAAGACAAGCTATGGTGACAGCAGAATTCTGCGCAGGCATATGGAACAATACGTATTCAATCGCCACTTCACACCAGGAGGGGCAGTGAAATATGTCCATAAAGATGTCCGGCTTGCCAACCAGCTTTTACAGGAGGCCGGCCTAAACCAGTTTACCGGGCAACTGGCTGAAAAAGCATTCCAGACAGCCGCTGAGCAAGGTCATAGCGAACAGGATATGTCGGCAGTAATAAAACCTCTGGAGGAAGACGCAGGCATTATTGTGAAGAGGAAAAAGTAATCAGCGGAGACAGGAATGCTCGGTTATTAGCATTCATTTGGTATGTATAGCAGAAAGCCAGTATAAAAAAACTGACCAATATATTTAAAATGCTGGGATAAACCAAAATACAGGCAGATAAAATCCAACGAGAAAAACCGAACTTTTCCGATAACCTTCTTCCGGACTTCTTAAAGGACCTATTCCTATTAAAATATCAGTATTTTCTGCTATAATAATAACCTGAAATATTAATAGAGAAACCGGGAGAGCAGCAATGAAACGTAAAAAAAGCAAAAAGCGTACAAAACGCAGATCGAATGTAGCATTCCTGTTATTTTTTTTGGTTCTGATTTTTGTCCTATTTGACCAATTCAAGCAGCTTAATATTAAGGAAACAGCTGTTTCCTTACTGCCTAATACTGTGTCAAGGGACGTTCAGAATTATACCCCGATCCTTCAGAAGGAATTGAAGGAAGTTAACCTTGAAGAATATACTCTCGTATTGGCCGCGATCATGCAGCAGGAAAGCAAAGGAAAGGGCGGTGATCCGATGCAGGCTTCGGAATCAGCAGGATTGCCCCCGAATTCCATTCAGGATCCGGAACAAAGCATTAAGCAGGGTGTTAAACACTTTCAGAAAGCATTAAATTATGGCAGTCAAAAAAATGTAGACTTCCCTGCCGTTATCCAGGCCTACAATATGGGAATCGGATATATTGACTTTGTTGCTGATCAGGGTGGAAAACACAGTGAAGAAATCGCAAAAGAATTCTCACTCAAACAGGCCGAACAAAATCCGGAAATTTATAATTGCGGAGGCGACAAGAATAATTTCCGCTATCCATACTGTTATGGGGATTTCACTTATACAACAAAGGTAACAAAAAATATTGAGATTCTTACAGCAAGTAACACAGGAAAATCCGGAGAATTTAAATCAGTATGGTAAAACAAAACATAAAAATATTATGGTAAACTAAAACCGCACTCAGCCAAGAAGTGCGGTTAGTTTTTTCAGCGTCTGCTTTTGCCCATCTATATCCACTAACTCGAGGCATTAACCTTTCAATTCGAAAATGAAAACTTCATAATATCCGATTTGAAAAATATTTTTTCATCTGCAATGGTAATGGGTTTTATTACATATATATAACGCACCATATTTCTTTGGCTTAGTCACAAATAGTTTATTTTTCCCCCAATGGACCTCAGCATATAATTCTTGCGCTCGGTACTCTCCTGTCTGCATTCTCGCGGGAACAGGCTCGCTTGAGGATGCTAACCTTTGTGGCATTCACACCTTTTCTTTTTAAATGATGCAGGATAGATCCTCACAGATTTTGTCTGCTGGTGTGATATTCATAGTACTCAAGATGACTATGGTCAGATCCTCTTTAAAGTTCTTCAAAAGTTCATTTGTAAATCCATTAATATCCCCAGAGTGTCTCGCTATCCTTTGTTCGCCGTTAATAAAACAGCCATACCCATAGCCTCCAGGAGGTCTATGCATTTGTTTGGCAGTACACCATTCCGCAAAGCTTCTGTCCATTTATTAAATCCTCTGCAGTTCTGTACATTCATATGCTCCCTGAGGAATGCTCATTTCGGCATACTTTAGGTGAATGACCTGTTCCCAGACCGAATGCTCGGAAGGAAGTCCTTTACAATCCAACGGCCTTTATCAATTCCTGCATTTTTTTATTGAAAAGGTTTAAAAATATTCTCCAGGAGGAATTATACATAGGGTAAATCTGAAACGTTTTCCATTAAAGCAGTTAGAAGTAAAAATTCTTAATTGCTGTATTGCATGTCCTAACCAGGCTGGAGGGCAGACGCATAAATTTTTCCCAGTATTCAGGAGAAAAGTAAAAATCGGCTGCGTCTGATGAATGGCTAAATAAGTGATGAAAGGTCATACCCTTTTCAGAAGGAAAGTCTTTAATATAAATATCGAACAAATTCAACTTCGTTTGCTGGTGAAGCAGAAGAACAGCTGCTGCCGTAAAAGACTTTGTAAAAGAGCCAATGCGGAATTTGTAATAGGATTGTTTTTAGTGGCATATTGATAGCTTGATAGTCCATATCCTTCAATCAGAATGACTTTTCACTTATGGGCGGCAAGGTCACATCCATTAAAATAATTGCCTGCAGCTAGAATGTCCATATACTTGTTAATTTGGTGTTTTTGGTCCATGTGAATTTCCGCCTTTATGTATAATTCGTCTACATTCTTCATATATATTGGCTGTTGTCTGATTTTTCTTCTTCCTTGAAAATTAAAGATTTATAAGTTTTTACATAAAAAGTGAAACCAAATTGCTTTTCATTCGTCTATATATACGTGCAGCATTTATTAATGGGCAACACCCAGCTTAGGCTGTGTACTGGGCACTTACTCTGTTTAATAGTCATTAAAGAGCATTTTATCTGGACATGCTTGACATTTTATTAAATGCGAGTATAGTTATATTCTTGTGCAGTGCTTTTTTGCATGTTCATAGATTATTAATATTTATCACGCAAACTAATAATTATTGGGCTGATTGCCAACATAAGATTTTTAAATTACTAGCGAAGTATGTTAGAATAATGTGCTAGAAGGCAGGTGTATGAATTTGAATACTTTACTTCATAAAAGTCAGGATATATTAAATAAATATATTGGCTTTTTCTTTTTAGCAGTATTTCTGCTCTGGATGAAAACGTATATTACTCAAATGACACAATTTAACTTAGGCATTGAAAGTGCCTTGCAGCAGTTCCTTTTATTCATTAACCCGCTGGGGTCTTCATTGCTTTTTTTAGGATTTGCATTCTTTTTTAAAGGCAAAAGAAAATATATCGCCTTGATGGTAATGTATTTCTTGCTTTCCTTCCTGCTGTTTGCGAACGCAGTGTACTATCGTTTCTTTAATGATTTTATTACATTGCCGACTTTGACGCAGACACAGAACTTTGGTGACGTCAGCGGAAGCATCAGTTCATTATTACAGCCGACTGATATCCTTTTCTTCCTTGATTTCATCGTGCTTGCCGGCTTGCTTGTATTTAAAGTCGTAAAAGTGGAAACAAAGGACTTGACGCGCCGCAGATCAGCAGCATTAATTTATGCTTCTCTGGCCATTTCCTTTGCAAACCTGGGATTGGCTGAAACAGACCGCCCTGAACTTTTGACAAGAGGTTTTGACCGTAATTACATTGTTAAGTATTTAGGCATGTACAATTATACGATTTATGATGCAGTACAAAGCACGAAGGCATCCGCGCAAAGAGTTATGGCGGATAGCAGTGATACAACCGAAGTTATTAACTTTACAAAATCGAATTATGCTGAACCGAACCCGAAGTACTTCGGAAAAGCGGAAGGGATGAATGTGATCTACCTTCACCTGGAATCCATTCAGACATTCTTAATGAACTATGAACTGCACGGTGAAGAAGTAACACCATTCTTGAACTCACTGATTGAAGAAGAAAATACAACGTATTTTGATAACTTCTTCCATCAGACTGCACAAGGGAAAACAGCAGATGCTGAGTTTATCCTTGAAAACTCCCTATATGGATTGCCGCAGGGTTCTGCCTTTACAACAAAGGGTATGAATACGTACAATGCAGCACCAGCAATTCTTAAGGATAAAGGATATACTTCTGCAGTTTTCCACGGCAACTCCGGAAGTTTCTGGAACCGTAACGAAATTTACAAATCCTTTGGCTATGACAACTTTTTCGATGCAGGATACTATGATTTAAAACCAGAAAATATGGCTGACTATGGTCTAATGGATAAGCCGTTCTTTGAACAATCCATGCCGTACCTTAAGTCGCTTAAACAGCCGTTCTACTCTAAATTCATTACTGTGTCCCATCACTATCCTTATCATATGGATCAGGAACTGGCGACAATTGAGCCTCATACTACCGGGGACAAATCAGTCGATAATTACTTCCAGACAGCCCGTTATGCTGATGAAGCACTTAAACAGTTCTTTGAGCAGCTTAAAGCTTCCGGCCTTTATGAGAACTCAGTGATTGTCATGTATGGTGACCATTATGGTATTTCCAAGAACCATAATAAAGCAATGGAACAAGTGCTTGGCAAGGAAATTTCAGCGTTCGATAGTGCCGGTCTGCAGCGTGTGCCTCTATTCATCCGCGTACCTGGCATGGAAGGCGGAGTAAACCATGAATTTGGCGGTCAGATTGATCTGATGCCAACATTGATGCATTTGCTTGGAATTGATACTAAACAGTATCTGCAATTCGGTACAGACTTATTATCAGAACAGCATGATGATCTTGTTCCTTTCCGTAACGGAGATTTCATGAGTCCAACCATCTCATCTGTTGACGGAAAGTTTTATGACTCTACAACTGGTGAACTGCTGGATGAAAGCCGTTTTGAAGAGGCGAAAAAACTTCAGGAAAGTGCCGAGCAGAAATTGGCGCTATCTGATAAAGTCGTGAACGGAGATCTTCTCCGCTTCTACACACCTGAAAACTTCGAACCGGTTGATCGTTCAAAGTACGATTATAAAGCAGAAAGTAATGGGGTTAACAAGAAGAACGAAGTAACTGATGAATCGGCTGAAGAAGAACCAGCTGATAAATAATTCAAAAACTGCCTGCGGGAGATCCTGCAGGCAGTTTTTTTGTTGCAGGATAAAGCGAAATATAATCCCTCTATACGAATATAAATAAGTCACATCCCAAACTCAATATTTTTATAAAGCAGGTATAATCAAATAAACAAAAATAAGTGTGTTTACATTTGATTCAGTGTGGAATACCATTATGCATTAGTTAAATCTGGTTCAAGCCCTATTATTATGTGATAAATAACCATTCAACCTTTATAATTAAAAATAAAAAGATACATAACTAGGGGGAGTAAGATGAAAAAGCTTGCGGGCAAAAGGATTGCACTTTTAGGTTCCCGGAAAATAGAAGAAATCGGCAAATTGGTGGAGAATCAGGGAGGAATTGCCCTCAGCAGGCCAGCCCAGGGGACAACACTGCTCAAAGACGGTAAACTTCATGATCACGTAAGACTGATAATAAAGGAAAGCTTTGAATGGATTATTTTTACTACCGGAATCGGAGTCGAAACCATATATCAAACTGCTCTTGATATGAATGAGGGTGACTCCCTTATCAACAGCCTGCAAAAAGCAAATATTGCAGCAAGGGGATATAAAACCGTTAATTCTTTGAAAAAACTTGATATCACACCTTCAGTGCGGGATGATGACGGAAGTACTGCAGGCTTAATCCGGGAGCTCTCAGCTCATTCCCTAACAGGCCGGAAAGTAGCCCTGCAGCTTCACGGGGATCCGGCACCACGCCTTAAACAGTGGCTGGAAGAAAACCATGCGGACTTTGAAGAAATTCTGCCATATACCCATATTCCTCCTGAGGAAAAAGTAATGAATCAACTGCTGTCCGAACTCCTTGACGGAAAGCTTGATTCAGTATTTTTCACCAGCACACCTCAAGTAAGGAATTTATTCACCTTCGCCCGGAAAAAGAAGGCAGATGCGCAATTAAAAAGTTGTTTATCAGAACAGGTTGTGGCTTTATCGGTTGGAAAAGTAACTGCACAAGCTTTACATGAAGAAGGAATTGCAAGAGTCATTTTTCCGGAAGTCGAGAGGATCGGGAGTGCGGTTATTGAATTAGCCCATTTTTATAATAATGAAAAAGGCATTTAATGACTAATTTATAAAAACAAATAAGCTGGTAAAGCGCAGAATATTTTCTTAAAAGGGGCTCTTTAGGCTCCTTTTTATTAATTTCATGGATATACTAATTTCAAAATAGTCATAAAAAGTATTGAAAAGGCTTACACAAGATGATAATATTGCAACGTAAACGTTTTCGTAACTAAAATAATACAGCAATTTTAAGCAGGTGGGATATGACTAATACCATCAAAGATGTTGCCAAAATAGCGAATGTCTCCATTGCAACAGTTTCCAGGATTTTGAATGCCCAGGGAGGCTATTCGGAAAAAACAAAATTCAGGGTTCTAAAAGTGATTGAAGAATTGGGATACCAGCCAAACGCAGTGGCAAGAGGATTAATTAACAAAAGAACACATACGATTGGTGTGCTTTTCCCGAAGCTATCCAGTTCTCTCGTTACCGATCTGCTGGATGGCATTGAAAAGGCTGCAAATGACAACGGTTCAAGTGTGATCGTCTGCCATACAGAATCAAATGGCGAAAAAACGATGAAATATCTCCAGCTGCTTATCGAAAAAAGGGTAGACGGTATTATTTTTGCAAGTGAAATATTGAAGGATGAGTATTATCAATTTGTAACGAAAGCCAAGGTGCCGATGATTTTGCTTTCGACCGAGTCCTATGCGTACCCCGTGCCTTTTGTAAAGGTCAACGATTATCATGCAGCATATGCTGCAGCCAAGCATTTAATCGACAAAGGGCATACCAACATTGGAATGATAAGCGGAAAAAAGGATGATATTATCGCGGGGATTCCCAGGATTGAAGGCTTTAAAAAAGCTCTCTCAGATCATGGCATATCACTGAGTCCCGATAATATTGTGTTCAGCAGGGGATTTAACTTCCCTGATGGGGTGGAGGGCTTGAAAAAGCTTATCGGACAGTTCCCGGATGTTACAGCGATTTTTGCAGCAAGTGATGAAATGGCTATAGGGACCTTATCAGCAGCTTATCAATTGGGAATTAAGGTCCCGGAGGAGATATCTGTTATAGGGTACGATAATTTGAACCTTGCTGAGATGTCCATTCCGCCGTTGACAACAGTGGGACAGCCTCTCGCAAAAATGGGAGAGGCTGCTGCAGAAATGCTTTTTACTATAATGGAAACTGGCGAAACTCCGGAAAGCCGGATTATGCCGCATAAAATCATTGAAAGAATGAGTGTGAAAGAGAGGAAAGAATAACTCTCTTTTTCTCAGTTCAATGACGTAAACGTTTACGTCATTGAGCTGAAAACACAAAAATCAGTTTCTATACTTCTATTTTTTTTAATTGCCATATTCATTCCTTTCCCAATCATCATGCTGCCGCTTGCCAAGCAGACCAGTGCCTGGGGTATGCAGGCTGGATTAATCATTTTGTATATCGTATTCACCTTTCCTTTAATGTATTGGCTATATACGTGCTGTTGCTGTGGAATTGGAAGAAGCGGCCATTATGGACGGTGCAACTACATGGGGTGTTTTCTGGGAAGTCATTTTCCCGCTGTTTGTGCCAATGAATGCTACTTTTGCCATCATCACAAGTCTTGGTGCATGGAATGACTTCATTCTGCCGCTCGATCAGTATATTTTCCATGGCCAATTCAGCACAGACCATAATCTAACATTTGCCTCCTGCTAATGGCACTTGCACAAATGATTATTGTGTACACTTTGCCTAGAAATGGGTTATAAGCGGTGTAATGAAAGGTTCTATAAAATTCTTAGATTGGAGTTGTATAAAAGTGAACAAAACATGGTGGAAAGAATGTGTCATTTATCAAATTTACCCAAGAAGCTTTAACGATTCTAATGGGGATGGGATTGGAGATATCAACGGAATTACTGGAAAAATTCCTTACTTAAGCGAACTGGGGATCGATGTGATCTGGCTATCCCCCGTTTACCAATCGCCTAATGATGATAATGGCTATGACATCTCAGATTACCGCAATATCATGGATGAGTTCGGAACTATGGAAGACTTTGACAGAATGCTGGTCAAAGCCCATGAGTACGGCATCAAAATTATGATGGATCTCGTTGTCAACCACTCAAGCGATGAACACCAGTGGTTCCGGGAATCACGAAAATCCAAAGATAGTTCCTACAGAGATTATTATATCTGGAAGAAAACAGACAACGGCGAACCTCCTACGAATTGGGGAGCTGCGTTTGGCGGAAGTGTATGGGAATATGATGAACAAACAGGCGAATATTACCTGCACCTTTTCAGTAAGAAGCAGCCTGACCTGAATTGGGAAAATCCTGTATTAAGAAATGAAGTGTATGAAATGATGCGCTTCTGGCTGGACAAAGGGATTGATGGATTCCGCATGGATGTCGTCAATTTCATTTCAAAAGATACCAGCTATCCACAGGGGGAGATTCGTGAAGGACACAATTATGGGGACGGCAGCAAGTATTATATGAATGGACCAAGAATTCATGAATTTCTGCAGGAAATGAACAAAGAAGCCCTTAGCCCTTATGATACCATTACGGTTGGCGAGATGCCCGGTGTAACAGTTGAAGAAGGCAAGCTCTATACAGGCAAGGACAGTAATGAATTGAATATGGTATTCCATTTTGAACATGTCGGGCTTGGCGACGGTCAATACGGCAAATGGGATCCGCGTCCTTGGAAACTGACTGAACTGAAAGAGATTTTCAGCAAGTGGCAAAAGGGTCTGGAGGAAGATGGCTGGAACAGCTTATACTGGAGCAACCATGACCAGCCTCGCGCCATTTCCCGGTGGGGAAATGACTCAGAGGAATACCGCGTTATTTCTGGTAAGATGATTGCGGCATGCCTGCATATGATGCAGGGGACACCATATATTTACCAAGGTGAGGAAATTGGCATGACAAACGTCAAGTTTACTGATATCAATGATTACCGTGATATCGAAACGTTAAATGCATACCGTGATCTTACACCGGATTTTTTAACACATGATGAAATCTTTAAAGGCATTCATAAGAGAGGCCGGGATAATGCGAGAACGCCTGTTCAGTGGGATGCCAGTCCGAATTCAGGCTTTACCGACGGAACCCCTTGGATCAATGTTAATCCTAATTATGAGTGGATTAACGCAGAAGCAGTGTTAAAAGATGAAGATTCCATCTTCCATTTTTATAAAAAGCTCATTCAGCTTAGAAAGCAAAATGAAGTAATTGTTTATGGCACATTCGATTTAATCATGGAGGAAAATGAGCAGATCTTCGCCTATACAAGAACTCTTGGTAATGAACAGCTGCTTGTGATCTGCAACTTCAGTGAAGAAACTCCTGACTTTAAACTGCCAGACCATGTCCGGTATTCATCTAAGGAACTGCTGATTTCCAACCTGAATGCAAATGAAAATGAAGAAATTGAAAACCTGCCACTCAAGCCTTATGAAGCAAGAGTGTATCGTTTGATGATATAAAGATAGGGCCTGTTTAGGTCCTTTTTTTAATGAAGAAATGATGAAACGAGGTATCCCTTATATATATAATGATGAATAAAAGCAGCAGTTTATTAGATAAAGGCTCCGTTTTTTTATTTCTGTAAAAAGCTGATTGCACGAAGAAAACAAAACGAGGTAATGGTTTACGGAGATTATAAGGATCTATTGCTTAATGATAAACAGACATTTACCTTTGATGGATTTACAAGCCGGAAGCTGTTCTTTTTATTTATAAGAGTGATAGGGTGGAAAATGAAGAAGTATTGCAACCGCATGAAGCGAGAATTTATGAGTTAATTAATTAGAGAACCATTGAGGTTCTTTTTTTTGTTGACAAATTTTTTCTAAACAATATTATTATGTTAAATCATGGAGGGGGCCATTTCGATGAATATATTAGAATACTCCTGGGTTGGCAGTGAGGAGCCTTACCTGGATGAAATAAGCATTCAGCATATCGGAAGAATGGTATTAGGGCGTTTCGGCGGAAACAGGAATGCTGGGCAAAATAAAAATGAAGACGGCTGCCTTTTATGGATAGGTAATAACGAAGATTGGGAGTTTACTGTTTTACTTGATGCCCATACTACAGCTGAAAGCGCTGAGTTAGTTATTCAAACGGTCAAATCACTGAAAACGGAAATCATTGCTTTATTAGTGCTGCCGCCTGGAGAGGTGTTTGAACAGGTTGGCGGATTACTGCTTAAACAATTTAAAAGCCAGGATTTCAAGGCGGAATGCAAAAAGATTAAAGGTGAAACAGCTTTCCTATGTGTGATCAGAAAAGGCTCATTTCTTTGGTGGCTATCAATCGGGGATTGTATTCTGCATTTATTCCACCCCGAACTGGCTGCATTTAACGAATATCAGCAAAACCACCGAAGTTTTTATGAATGGGTGGGTAATGTCAATACGTTTGATTTGCCGGTTCCCTGTTATAGCTCGGGTACAAAGGAGCTCAGAAGAGGCAGGAATCATATTTTTCTAACAACAGATGGCTTGACAGAATGTCCCCACACCAACTTTGCTGAACCAAAAGAAATATTTAATCTCTTTAGCATGTTCGGGAATGAGGGTGGGGTCCGTGAGCTATTGAAGTTAATAAAAGATAGGGATGTCCGGGACAGTACGACCATTATATCCTGGATAATTGAAGCTGAGCATGAAGGAAGTAAGCCCAGCGGCTGATTTGACAGATACTTGGCAGAAAATCGGCAGTAAAAGAAAATAGACCTGGAGACAATAGAATTTGAATGAATAACGACGAAAAAGAAGCCTCCACTCTAAGGATAAAGGGTCCGTTTTCGGGTGCTTTACTGATAAAGGACATAAAAAATGACGTGTGAATCAGCACACGTCATTTTCCTATAAGGTTTTTTGCTTATTTTATCGTTTTTGAGATAGCAATTGACCTTATAATTTATAATGGACAATAAGTATTGTACCATCAAAATGCAGTGCAAAGACAGCTGTCAATTTCAATGTCACTTGGGCTGCCTGCAATATCTTACTCTCATTGAACAAACGGGGCAGGTTTATATAATGGTGTGTAATACTCATGCTTTTTTTGCTGCTCTGTTCTCCTTTACTCCATTTCTGTCTGTTAAGCTAACCAAGAAAGGTGAAATTTATTGCTTGCCAGTTTAGTATGAGATAAAATAAAAAATTGGGAATGCATTTCAACTTTCTATAAAAAGGATATAAATATGTTTAAAAATATAGATTTATTTAATCAGGCCTTTTTTTTTGCTCCGATTGGGATGTCGATAGTCTCATTAGAGGGAAAATGGATTAAGGTAAATCATGCTTTAACTAAAATTACTGGTTATACAGAGGATGAGCTCCTTACCACGAACTTTCAAGCCTTAACCTATCCAAAGGACTTAGATACAGATTTATCTTACACACAAGAATTAGTGGAAGGAAAAAGAGACTCTTTTGAGATGGAAAAAAGGTATGTCCATAAAAGCGGGAAGATTGTATGGGTGTTATTATCTGTATCCATAGTGCGGGAAGGGAACAAGCCATTATTCCTTATTTCTCAAATACAAGATATAACCGATCGTAAAAACTCAGAAAGAATATTGAAACAAATGGCTCATTATGACTTTCTAACCCAATTGCCAAATCGGAGATTATTTGAAGAACGACTTAATCATGCAATTGAATCAGCTAATTTCAATAAAGGGCTAGTCGCAGTACTGTATCTTGATTTAGATGGGTTTAAGCAAATAAATGATACCTTTGGTCATGACTTAGGAGACTTTTTGTTAAAAGAAGTCGCCAGCAGGCTTACAGCTTGTATGGGAAGTAAGGATTCTGTAGCCAGGCTTGCGGGTGATGAGTTCACGATTTTACTTCCGGAAACGACAATCGACAATGCAAAACATGTTGCCGAACGGATCATTGACACTCTATCTAATAAAGTATCGGTACAGGATGTTGTTATCTCAATAACTCCTAGTATCGGAATTGCTTTTTGCGATGATTTCAATATGGATGTCAGGAATTTGCTGAAATATGCTGATGGAGCTATGTATCAAGCAAAACAGAACGGAAAGAATAATTATCAAGTTTCACAGAACAGATAAATCTAAGATATGACGTTATTATTAGCGTTGATCCTGAAAGGATTAACGCTTTGTTAGTTTAATAACCAAAACTTGGTGTTGCACTCACTTTCTTTTTTTGTTAGTATCGTATCATAGCTAACGATTCAGAAATTTAGGAGGGATATTATTCATTCGTTTAATGAGGATGGAGAGTTGCTCCCTGAAGAAGTAGATACAATTAATCGCTTAACTAAAATTCCAATTAGTTCCCTAAATCTAGATGCGATTTCAGTCGTCACCAATATTTATCGCGTCGCACAAGGATTAAGAAATAAGATGGAACAAGAAGTCTTATCGCAATACGGCTTATCATGGACAGCGTTTTCAATGCTTTACGATTTGTGGATTTGGGAATCAATTGAAACAAAAAAATTAGCTGAGTCAGCTGGAGTCTCAAAAGCCACAATTAGTAATATAACCAAAACTCTTGAAAAGAAAGAGTTATGTTTTAGGAAGACGGATAACAGGGATAGAAGAATTACTTACGTTTCTCTAACTAATAAGGGAAAACATGTAATGGAGGACCTTTATCCAAAGTTCCATAGTGGCGAGGTCCAGATAGTTTTAGGTTTATCCGTCGATGAACAGAAAAATTTATCCAGAGCCCTAAGAAAAGTAATAATGGATAATAACTTTTGAAAACAACTAAATATTAAAAAGCGTTGATGGGAAACCCAGTAGTTGCTATCTCCCTGTACCCAGAGAGTCGATGGTTGGTGCAAATCCATACACAGATAACAGTGAATTACATTCCTGGAGCTTTCTTTGCCAGATTGTTTTAGCAAAGAACGGCGAGCCGTTATTCATTGAGTGGAAGGATTAATTCCTTCAACAAGGGTGGTACCGCGTGCAAAACCACGTCCCTTTTTTGGGGGCGTGGTTTTTTATTTTTAATTAATATTTGGGAGGAATAACAAATGAACCAGGTTATGAATCAACTAAATACTGAACAGTTGAATGAAGTAAAAAGACAAATGAGCATATACACACAAGGGGTACAGGACATTATTCCTCTTGAAGATTTAGAAGCAAAAGTTGCCAAGTCAGTTCTGCAAAACAAACCATTAAAAATAAAACTTGGTTTAGATCCTTCAGCTCCAGATGTTCATCTTGGACATACAGTGGTTCTTAACAAAATGAGGCAGTTTCAAGAGAACGGACATATCATCCAACTAATTATTGGGGACTTTACAGGAAAAATTGGAGATCCGACAGGCAAATCGGTTGCTAGAAAACAATTGACAGATCAAGAAGTGAAACACAATGCCAAAACATACTTCGAGCAATTTGCAAAGGTTATTAATATGGAGAAAGTCGAATTGCATTACAACTCTAAATGGTTGTCTGAGCTAAAGTTTGAGGATGTAATTCAATTGGCTGGCAAGATCACCGTGGCAAGGATATTAGAAAGGGATGATTTTGAAGAACGCATCGCATTAGGGAAACCAATTTCTCTACACGAATTTTTCTACCCCTTGATGCAGGGATTCGATTCTGTTGTACTGGAATCTGATATTGAGCTTGGTGGAACTGATCAGCATTTTAATATCCTGATGGGAAGACACTTCCAAGAAAAGTTTGGAAAGGAAAAGCAAGTTGCATTGCTGATGCCATTACTGGAAGGACTTGATGGTGTCGAGAAGATGTCTAAATCAAAGAAAAACTACATTGGTATTGATGAGAGCCCGCAGGAAATGTACGGGAAAGCAATGTCCATTCCTGATAAGTTAATGACAAAATACTTTGAGTTAATAACAGATTTTTCACCTGAACAAATTCAGACCACTCAGAAACAGTTAGAAACAGGGAAACTTCACCCCAGGGATGCTAAAATGCTGCTTGCTAAGACAATTGTTAGAATGTACCACGGCATTGATGCTGCAGAGCAGGCAGAACATAATTTTATTTCTGTCTTCCAGAAAGGCTCAATGCCAGATGATATTCCTGTAATAGAGTGGAAAGGAAATAAGGAGACATCAATTGTTGAGCTGCTGGTTGGTTTGGAAATGTTATCATCTAAGAGCGAAGCAAGAAGGATGATTGAAAACAGAGGCGTAAAAGTTAACGGGAAACAAGTGGACAATCCGCAAGTAACCATTAATGTCACTGACGGTTTAATTGTACAGGTAGGAAAACGTAAATTTATTAAAGTGAAAATATAAGATAGATTTTTACAGATCAAGAGGCTGTTAAAGTGACTAACAGCCTCTTACTAATATTAAAAAAAATTTTTGAAGTCTTGTACTTAAACTAACTTGTGTTTAGTTCAATAAGTAAGGGTAATTTTATAACAAAGAAAACTCGCCATTTTGGGAGGAGTTTTAATTTTTTATATGACATATGCATTGTCAAAAGGCTGTCATTTCGGTGCAGTTTTTTGAAAAGCACCTCAATACGGAACCTTTACTCGAAGGATAGAGTTAATTAAAATGAATTACGACGATAAAGAAACCCCGTTTTAAAAATGGAAGTTAATCAAAAAGCCCGGCAGACGATTTTCGTTATGATGTGTTCCCGCAGATTGCCTCATTAATGGGGCTGGATACCAGGTCACATCTTCGCTTTGAAGGATCGGGCAATGGTGGAATTGAATACAGCTGTATTGCATTCATTTAAAAAAGAAGGTGTCAGCATAGTAGACCATCATAACTGCAGCACAGCAATTCAAAAAATTTGAAGAAAACGAAAAGGGCCAGGGAACTGACCGGTGACTGGACCTGTCTGATCCCGCCCGTATCCCCTGCAGCTACTCAAATTTTCATAAACAGTATAACAATGAAGTAAAAACGCCTAACTACTGCTAACAAGATACTCCTTATCATAAATGAAAGCCGGCATCCAATCATGCCGGCTTTCTATATTGGTTAATTAATCTCTTCATCACTGGTTCTCCGGTCTGTATTTTCAGGAGGAATCTTGGAAAGCTGGTCCATAGGCTCCATCATAGATTCAAGAAGACTTCCTTTAACTTGATTCTGTTCATCCATACTATCCGGCTGAATATGCTCACGTTTGTCCATCACTTCACCTCATTTTATTATATTTTTAATAGAATTTACTTCCTGCTTCAAGTTTATTCCAAAAACCGAGATGTCATAGATTAAATTTCCTGTCAATGGAAATAATGGATGCTAAAAGATCTTTGGAGAAAACGTATGACAAATATATTATTGATTGCAACTCTAGCTATGATTTTTATATTATTTATCTTTTTTATTTTAATGCTGGTCGGCTGGCGCTGGATCATGAAGCGGCTCGTTAAGCAGGCAGGGAAGATAATTATGACAGACAGCTACCAGGAAAATCTCATAGAGCTGATCCCTGGTTTCAAGCATATGGGCATTCAAAATGCACTGGAAAATAACCTGCGTGCAGAAACGGGTGATGTCCTGCACCGCCCATTTGGCTCTTCGAAAAAATGGCCTCATTTTGATGAAATTACTTTTATTCCTGCACAGACTTCGCCCTTTGCTATTGACGGGGATGAAGATGTTGATGTGAAGGTGACAATCGGGCCAAAAGCGAAAAAACCAATGAAAATCAAAATCCCCCTGATGATCAGCGGAATGGCCTATGGAATCGCATTGAGTGAGCAAGTGAAAATTGCGCTGGCAACAGCTGCCAAGAATACAGGTACCGCCATCAATTCCGGTGAAGGAGGAATCCTTCCCGAAGAGCTTGAAAGTGCAGGAAAGTATATCCTTCAGTTCTCCAAAACCGAGTGGGGGAAGGAAGAAAAAACCATCAAACGTGCCGACATGATTGAAATTAAGCTGGGGCAGGGAGCTGTAATGGGGATGGGAGGAAACATATCTCCTGAAAATTTAACCGGCCGTGCAAGGGAAGTAATGGGGCTGAAGGAAAATGAAACTGCCCATATAATGGAACACTTTTTTGAAAAACAGACATTGAAGGATTTAAAGGAACTGGTGGATGAACTCCGCAGTATAACCGGAGGTGTTCCAATTGGTGCAAAAATAGGGGCAGGAGGAAAAATAGAAGAAGACATTGACCATTTAATCGAAATGGGCGTTGATTTTATAGCAGTTGATGGGGGACAGGGAGCATCTGTCGGTGCGCCGCCTTTATTGGCAGACGATTTTGGAATTCCAACTTTACATGCTCTCATCCGAGCATCCAATCACCTTGAAAAACGCAAAAAGAAGGGGGAAATCAGCTTAATTGTATCAGGCGGCCTCTTCACACCAGGTCACTTTTTAAAAGTCCTCGCGCTTGGTGCGGATGCTGTCTACCTTGGATCTGTTATGCTGTTTACTGTCTCCCATAAGCAAACTTTGAATTCACTGCCTTTTGAACCGCCAACACAAGCTGTCTGGAACGAAGGTAAATTTAAGGATACCTTTAAAATCGAAGATGGGACAAAATCTGCAGAAAAGTTTTTAACCGCGAGCACGGAGGAAATCAAAATGGCTTTGCGAGCCATGGGGAAAAAGACTTTAAAAGAATTGTCCAAGAAAGATCTTGTGTCCTATGATGAGATGACGGCGAAAATGATCGGGATTCCATTTTCCTTTGAACCTTGGGAAGACAAATCAAAGAAAACAGAATAACAGCCTGGCGCATGGAGCCAGGCTGTTATTCATCAATGTCTCTCTTAACTTTTGATTTTGGCTGGGGCTGAAACCGATGCGGATTTTGCGTTCTTAAATACAACGGCCTTAAAGGCTGAAACGGAAATCTGAGAAATGAATCTTTCAAATCCCGGTATCTTGGCGGGTAAAACGGCTCCAAAAACGGCCTTCCGAGAGAGGTAAGCCTGATCATATGTGTCAACAAGATGCAGGAACAGAATAAAACACCTACAAAACCCCATAAATTGGCAAAAAATAAAAACGGAAATCTTAGAAATCGAATCGTATTATTCATTTTGTAAACAGGTGTTGTAAAAGAGGCAAGAGCTGCCAATGCAATAATGATTAACAGGACATTACTTGTCAGCCCTGCCTGCACAGAAGCAGTCCCAATGACAATCCCTCCTACGATACCGATTGTCTGTCCGATTTTGGTGGGCAATCTGGCTCCAGCTTCTCTTAAGAGCTCAATTACCAGTTCAAGCATTAAAGCTTCATAGAAAGGCGGCAGAGGAATATGCTGTCTTGAAGTCACAAGTGTACCTAACAAATCCGTGGGGATGAGCTCCATGTGATAAGTAAGCGTTGCAACATAAATGGACGTGATCTGTATGGAAAAAATAACAGAAAAGGCCCGCAATATTCTTGCAAAAGAAGCGATAGTCCAATTTAAAAAATAATCTTCAAAGGAACTGAAGAATTCTGAAAACGTTGTAGGGGTAATCAGCACATGCGGTGACCCATCTATGGCGATCACGATTTTTCCTTCAGCAAGGACAGCGGCAGCCCTGTCCGGTCTTTCTGTATCCAGAAGCTGAGGGAAAGGAGAGTTCTTATTATCTGAAATGAGCTGTCCAATATAAGAACTGTCAGTGATTTCATCAAAATCGATATTTTCGATTCTTTCTTTAACCATGCTGACATAATCTGTATTCGTGATTCCCTCAATATAGAGAACGGCCACCACTGTTCTGGATATGCTTCCGATTATATATTCCTCAATGATCAGTTCAGAGATGGGCAGCCGTTTGCGGATTAAATTCAAATTATTGCCTAAAGACTCGACAAAGGCTTCTTTCGGTCCAATAACGGTTTGCTCGACTTCCGGATGCGTCAGCTCTCTTACATATGAACATTTAGCAGCCATAAAAGCTGCTTTTTGTTTTTCGGCTTCTACTGTTACCATCACATATCCATTCAAAAGCAAATGTTCTGCTTTTGAAAGATCCTCACAAATTTGTATGCTTGCCGATGGCAAAAGCTTTTTCAAATCATCGATCTTGTTGAACTCACCCTGAAGAAGCTGAGGGAGCAAATTCTTGGTGATCATTTTTTGGTCAGTCAGTGTTTTGAAATAAATAAAAGAAAAGCAGAGGCCTGTTTGTCTATTGCTATATTTTACTTTTTGAAAATCATGAGATCGTGAAAAGGACCTTTCCAGCTCGTCAAATTCAATCTCGGATATACTTTTCTTCTTTTTTAACTCTTTTTTCATACACAAATCACCAGTTTGTTTCGGCATTATGTGTTAGTGTTACCGTTTTTGGAAGGATTATGAATGAATAGACGGGGAATAGCTGAAAAAAGCCTCCCTATAAAAGGAGGAAGGCCTTGTTAATTAAACGGGTTCTTCTTCAGGCTGTTTAAAACAGGCAGAAACAAGAATTTCTAGGTTGTCAAACTCATTAGCATCCAAAAAGGAAATGCAGCTGCGCAAAGTATTCAGTGCGCTATCAACGAGAAATTTTCTTGGCTTTTTCGAATGGACCATTTCTTCCTGAATAAAGTCCAGTAGATCCATGCAATTGTTCTGACCTTCCTGCTTTATGGACTTTTTTAAAGTCAAAATGGATTTGCAGAGAATATGCACATTTCTATGATCTGTCTGCTTAAATCTGTTTTCAATCAGTTCAGGCTTCAGCAGGTATTCATCGGCAGAACTGACCTCTTCTACCACCTTCCTGATTCTTTCTACACTATAACGGACCACAGGATTAATGCTTGAAGAGAACTCAAAGAATTTTGTATAGTATTTTACGTTATGATGGAGGATTCCAAGGAACATCACGGCGCAGTCCAGCAAATAGGGTTTCTTGTCTTCACCAAAAATTTCTATAAACCGGTTGAAAATCCAATCCACCATTCTCAGCTGGCCTTCCTTAATGAACTGCTTGAGTTCAGGGTCATTTGAAACAAGTACTTCTTCAAAAAGGGCAACCAATTTATTCGTCCGATTCATATTCATTTGTAATTCTATCTGCTGTGTGAATACTTCTAAGCTGCTTGGGTCCTGGCCAATAAGGAGCTTATTCCGTTCATCTTCCATTTTTTTATGCAATGTTTTAAAAATGGACATAAGCAGTTCATTTTTTGAGGAAAAATAATTATAGAAGGTTCCTTTAGAGATCCCGCTGTATTCTAAAATATCCTGAATGGAGGTAGCTTGAAAACCTTTATCCAGGAATAATTGATGTGCTTTTTTTATTACTTGCAGTTTCCTGTCATTCATTTATTATCACCTGTCATTTTATTTGAACTGTGTGTATAAATTAATAGTACATCATTCTAAGATTTTTCACAAACCCTCTATTTAACAAGGATTTTTTTGTTGCAAAAATTGTACTCATGGTATATTATATGGTTTGTGTGTAACGCAAGTATAAAAGAATGAACTGATAGTACAGGAGGAAATGTAATGGAACAAGCAATAAATAATAAAACAGACCGACCGCCCTATGGGATTCTGGCTGTTTTGATGATTGGGGCATTTATCGCCTTTTTGAATAATACATTATTAAATATTGCCTTGCCATCTATTATGGCAGATTTAGAAATTGAAGCGGCAACCGTGCAGTGGCTGACTACTGGCTTTATGCTGGTAAATGGTATTTTGATCCCGGCTACTGCCTTTTTAATTGAAAAATATACAGTCCGCAGGTTATTTATTGTGGCAATGGGGCTATTTACAATTGGTACTCTTGTAGCGGGTGTTGCTCATGCATTCCCGGTGTTGCTGGCAGGCAGAATGCTGCAGGCATCAGGATCGGCTATCATGATGCCTTTATTAATGAATGTTATGCTGATCAGTTTCCCGGTGGAAAAACGCGGAGCAGCCATGGGTGTATTTGGCCTGATCTTAATGTTTGCCCCTGCTATTGGGCCAACTCTTTCCGGTTGGATTATTGAACATTATGATTGGAGAATGCTATTCCACTTCCTTTCACCGATTGCCGGTGTCATACTAGTGCTTGGCGCCGTCATGCTGAAAGACAAAAAGGAAAAGGTGAATATTCGTCTGGATCTGTTTTCCCTAATTCTATCAAGTGTAGGGTTTGGCGGAATACTTTATGGATTCAGTTCTGCAGGGAACAAAGGCTGGGATAGCCCTCATGTGTATTTGACAATTGCTGTAGGTGTCATCAGTTTAGTATGGTTTATCCTAAAACAATCGAAATCTGATCGTCCAATGCTCAACTTTGGCGTATATAAGTACCCGATGTTTGCCTTGTCATCAGCCATCAGCATGACGGTAAATATGGCGCTGTTCTCCGGGATGATTCTGATTCCGATTTATGTTCAGACATTAAGGGGAATTTCACCGCTGGATGCAGGATTGATGATGCTTCCAGGTGCCATTGTTATGGCCGTGATGTCGCCATTAACCGGAAAGCTGTTCGATAAAATCGGCGGTCGGATACTGGCGATCATTGGGTTAGCCATTACAGTGGGAACTACTTATGTATTCAGCAGGCTGACTCTGGAAACAACTTATACACAGCTGATTATTCTGAACTCAATCAGAATGTTCGGGATGTCTATGGTCATGATGCCAGTTTCTACGAATGGCTTGAACCAGCTGCCAAGAAGACTTTATCCTCATGGAACAGCAATGAACAACACGCTGAACCAGGTGGCAGGAGCCATTGGTACAGCCTTATTGGTAACAGTAATGTCAACAAGAACGGAAACACATGCTGCGGAAATAGCGAAAGAAGCGATGAAAGGCGGGGCTATGGCTAATGGCGGCCAGATGACCGAAGCCGCTGTGGCGGAAATGCAGCAGCAAGTTTTAATGAAAGCCATGCTTGAGGGAATCAACGATGCTTTCTTCGTCGCAACCTTTATCGCTGCAGCTGCACTGGTTCTGGCCTTCTTCATTAAACGTGCAACACCAATGGAAGACTCCGTTGAAGAGCCAAAGCAGGAGAATATGGCGCCTAAATTGGCAAACAGTTAGTTAGCAGAGGGGGAATCATAAGATTCCCTCTTTTTTTATAGTTATAAATGAAAAAGCCTGCAATGCATTCTGAGCACTAGCAGGCTTTCTTATTATCTATTTTTTCCAACTAATTTGATTGATTGATGTCCGCTGTGAGGGTGAGGTGAAAAAAGAATATGATCCAGATACAGAGCTTCCAGCTTTCGATCACTTAAATTAAACAAGCTATGATTATGCTTGAATTTAGATAGAGATAATAATTTGCTGATTAATGTTTCTCTGTTTAATGGCATGTAATGAACCCTCCCTTTTGTTAGTTTTATTTTAATTCATATTTATCCGATTAGTCAAGTAGGGATTGAGTTTGAATTAAGATATATAACAATGAAACATCTTTACTATTTTTAAATTTAAAAAATTCAGAAAAGTGTAGACGTTTCTTGTTGGATCCAGTATCCTAATATTAGATAGCTGAATTTATCTTAAAAAAGGAGGTTTGGGAATATAAATATGACAGCTGCCAATGATATTTTAAAAAAAATTGAGAATTTTTCAAGCGAAGAATTAAATCAGGTCTTCCACGTTATAACGGCACTTAAAGGGTCAAAAAAGGAACTGCATTATACAGGGAGGCTTTTAGGGATTGGTTTTGAAGAAAATGGAGAAATGAGCATGGAATTGGGCATGCAGAATGCCAATACATATGATGTTGCCCAAGGGGGAGCTCTCTATACATTGGCAGATGTATCTATAGGATTCCACATAATGAACCAGATACCACTAGATTCCCAAGTCTACACCTTGGAATTGAAAATGAATTATATCAAGCCTGGCAAAGGAAAAAAGTTGTATGCCAAACCTGAAATAGTTCATCTTGGCCGAAGTACTGTTGTTTCTGAGTGCAAAATTCTGGATGAAAAAGGGCAGGCAGTGGCAATCGCATTGGGAACATTTTTTTTAAAACATAAGGAGGGGGATTTAAAATGAGTGTAAAATTTGATGACGGATTACAAGTAAGGCGTGAAGTTTTAGGGCCTGAATATGTTGATAATTCCATTAAAAACGCTACCAGTTTTACCAAGCCTCTTCAGGAATTAGTTACGGAATATTGCTGGGGAGAAATTTGGACAAGAGAAGGACTTCCTAAAAAGACGAGAAGTATGATTAATTTAGCTATGCTTACTGCATTAAACCGACCGCATGAATTAAAGCTTCATCTGCGCGGTGCAATAAATAATGGAGTGACAAAGGAAGAAATTCAGGAAATCTTTTTACAGACTGCCATTTATTGCGGTGTACCTGCATCATTGGATAGCTTTAAAACTGCCCAAGAAATTTTTAAGGAAATGGGAATAGAAGAATAATAGTCTGACTTATCATTACTTCCAGTTATGAAACACCATTCTAATAAGTCTAAAGGAATGGTGTTTCATTATTTCATTATTCAATTTTCGGATAATTATAACTATTATAAAATTTAAGGTGTCGACAGCCGACAGGATAGTGGAAGGAGTGCAGTTGTGACCCAGAAACCTCTTGAAAAGGCACTTCCGTTTTATCTGCAAATTCAGCATGAAATTAAAGAGCGAATTTGGCAAGGAGAATATAAACCAGGTGACCGATTATTTGAAGCACAGCTTGCCAAGCAATTCTCTATCAGCCGCAGCCCTGTTAGAGAAGCCATCCGTACTTTAATTAACGAAGGCCTTCTGAGTATGAATGAAAAATCTCAAATCACCGTATACAAGCCAACGTTGAAAGATGTTAAAGATATCTATGGCTGCAGGATTGCACTGGAATCGGCTGCTGTGGCTCTGGCAGCAGAGCGGGCAACAGTGGCGGAAATAGCAGAACTGGGAAGTATTATAGCTGGAACAGAAGCGGCAATCGAAAAAAATGGCAAGGAAGAAATCGTAAAATGGAACACAAAGTTTCATGAGAAAATCATTTTAATAAGTGATAATAAAAGGTTAAAAAAACTAGTGGATGAACTTCAGTCATTAATTTATTATTACAGGCTTTTAAATATTGAGGGTGAAGAGAGAGGAGCAATCATCTTAAAAGGACACAAGGAAATCTTTAAAGCGATCAGTGAAAGAAACCCAGAAAAAGCAGCACAATGTTTAATGGAACATACCAAGGAGGATTTAAAAAACCTGATACATCTTATTGAGGGAAAAGAGGAGATTAAATGAGGATTGTAGATGCTGAGATTTTAACTGAAAGTGTTGCTAAGCTTTGCTGGGAAGCATGCTACTATTTGCCCGATGATGTTTTAGCAGGGTTTAAACGAGCTGAAAAAACAGAGGCTTCACCTATTGGCAAGTCCATTCTTCAGCAGCTGATGGAGAATGCAGAAGAAGCTAAAACTAACCATATGCCATATTGTCATGATACAGGAATGGCTGTTGTTTTTGTTGAAATCGGGCAAGATGTGCATATTATAGGCGGAAATTATTTAGATTGCATTCAAGAGGGGGTTCGGACTGGATACAAAGAAGGATATTTACGCAAATCTGTTGTAGGAGATCCTTTGCTTCGTGTAAACACAGGAGATAATACCCCAGCAGTCGTACATACGGAAATTGTGCCGGGGGATCAAATTAAGATTACTGTCCTGCCAAAGGGCGGCGGCAGTGAGAATATGAGCGCCATGAAATTTCTGCTTCCAGGAGAAGGTGTCGAAGGTGTTAAGAATTTTGTCCTTCAGACAATCAAAGATGCTGGAGGGAAGGCATGCCCGCCCGTTGTGGTAGGTGTGGGGATTGGCGGCAGTTTTGATAAAGTAACATCTCTTGCGAAACATGCTGTATTAAGAGAAATTGGTGTCCACCACCCTGACCCTCATATTGCAGAGCTTGAAAAGGAATTACTGGAAGCCATTAATGATACAGGGATTGGACCTCAGGGACTTGGCGGGACGAGCACAGCATTATGGGTGCCTATCGAAACATTCGCATGCCATATTACAGCCTTGCCTGTGGCAGTTAATATTCAGTGCCATGCTGCAAGAAAGAAAACTATCGTTATTTAACTATCGTTATTTGAATGAAAGCTGGGAGGGATTCGATTGCCGGAATACAGGCTGCAAACACCAATAACCAAGGAAGATATAAAAAAATTAAAAATTGGCGATACTGTACTGCTGACAGGAACGATTTTCATGGCCAGAGACGCTGCACATAAAAGAATGGTAGAGCTGCTTGAAAACAATAAGCCTTTGCCAGTGGAACTAAAGGGGGAAGTCATCTTTTATGCAGGTCCATGTCCTCCAAAGCCTGGTCAGGTAATAGGACCGGTGGCACCGACTACTGCATTTAGGATGGATCCATACGCACCCGCAATGTACGAGTATGGCGTTGTTGGAACGATTGGCAAAGGGCCAAGGAGAGATATGGTGAAGGATGCCTGCAAGAAACATGGCGCAGTTTCTTTTGCTGCCATTGGTGGATTGTCAACCATTCTAAGCAGGAGAGTGAAAGCTGTCCAGGTGGTTGCATATGAAGACTTAGGACCAGAAGCGATAAGAAGATTAGAAGTCCAGGATTTTCCTTTGCTTGTAGCTTATGATTCAAACGGTGACGATTTATACCAACAGGAGATTGCAAAATATGAAAATTTCAATCAAAAAACAAATAAGGGAGCTGTGTGATGATGAAAAAATTTGAAGTTGCAGTAATACCGGGGGATGGAATTGGAAAAGAAGTAGTACCTGTATCTTTAAAGGTATTAGAAACAGTTGCAGAAGTTCACGGTGGAATAAAATTTGATTTTCAATCTTTTCCTTGGAGCAGTGATTATTATGTGGAACACGGAAAGATGATGCCTGATGATGGATTAAAAATATTAAAAAACTTTGAATCTATTTTTCTTGGTGCCATCGGTAATCCAGCTTTAGTGCAAGACCACATTGCCTTATGGGGTCTGTTAATTAAGATTAGAAGGGAATTTGAACAATCTATTAATATTCGTCCTGCAAAGTATTTTAAAGGGTTAAAGTCGCCGCTGGTAAACCCTAAAGATTTTGATTTAATTGTAGTCCGGGAAAACAGTGAGGGAGAGTATAGTGAGGTAGGCGGGAGAATTCATAAAGGTGATGATGAACTGGCCATCCAGAATGCTATTTTTACAAAAAAGGGAACAGAAAGAGCGATGCACTATGCCTTCGAATTAGCAAAGAAAAGAAGAGGCCATGTGACATCAGCTACAAAGTCTAATGGGATTTTTCATTCTATGCCTTTCTGGGATGAAGTATTTAACGAAGTCAAGGAAGAGTATCAGGATGTACAGACTGCTTCATATCATATTGATGCACTTGCTGCATTTTTTGTAACTCGTCCACAAATATTTGATGTCATTGTAGCCAGCAACCTATTTGGGGACATATTAACCGATATTGGAGGTGCAATTATGGGGAGTATTGGAATTGCTCCTGCAGCTAATATCAACCTTAACGGAAAGTATCCATCCATGTTTGAGCCGGTCCATGGCTCCGCACCTGATATAGTAGGAAAAGGAATTGCTAACCCAATTGGACAAATTTGGACTGCCAAAATGATGCTGGACCACTTTGGTGAAGAGGAATTGGGCAGTAAGCTTCTCGATATAATAGAGGACGTTACAAATGATGGTATAAAGACTCCTGATATTGGAGGAACTTCTTCAACAGAAGAGGTTGGAGACGAGATATGCAGACGGCTTAAACAGGCGGTTTCAGTTTAACTCTTATTATTGTAATAGAAGAATCCCAGTATTTGAATCTGGGATTCTTTTTTTTATAGTTTGTTATATTTACTGTTAATTACTCTCCAGGCTTCAAGCTATAGAGGAACGGTCCGGCGTTCCCCGTCGCTTTGGGCCTGATATTCACCTATTAACCCGCACTCAGAGCAATGGAAAAGCTTCACACAATTGAGCACCTCACGAGCGAAATCATTTTCAGGGATCGATAGATTTTCGCTCCAAACAATAGGGTGAAAAAACAATATTAATCAGTGAACAAGAAAGTTCAGCTGATGGGATTTCTGCATGCTCTTTCTTTTCGAGGGAGACTGTACTTATAGTACATAATTGATAGACATATCTTTGAATAATTAAAAAACAACCGCTCCTTAATTAGTGCGGTTGCTCTTTGAATTTTACATTAAAAAGCAGTTTTATTTGCTTTCAGCGTCCTCAATGATATCTTTGCCGATTTTCTCAGCCCACTCAATGTAAATTGGTTCAAGAGTCTTCTTGAATTCTTCGATTTCAGCATCAGAAAGCTCATTGATTTCAACTTGCCCATTTTCTTTTAATTTTGCCAATGCATCGTCATTAAGCTTTTTAGCAGACTCTCTTGCCAGCTTTGTTCCTTCGTCAACGCCTTTTTGTACAATAGCTTTTGTTTCATCATTTAAGCCTTCCCAGAATTTTGTATTAGTCAGCAAAGCATAGTCAACACGGGTATGCCCCATAATGGTCATATACTTTTGCACTTCATCAAATTTCTTGGATTCAATGTTGCTGAAAGTGTTTTCCTGTCCATCAACAGTTCCCTGCTGAAGGGCAGTATATAATTCACCAAAAGGAATAGAAGCAGACCCAGCTCCTAATTCAGCATAGATTGCTTCAAGCAATTGTCCGCCTTGTGTCCGGATTTTCATCCCATCTAAATCCTCCGGCTTTTTGATTGCCTTTTTATCATTAGTCATGTGCTTTGCGCCATTTGGCCACATAGCCATCCCGAGTACTCCATCTTTTTCAAGGCGTGTAAAGATTTCCTGCCCTTTTTCACCATCCCAGAATGCATTAGCAGCTTCATCGCTTTCAAAAAGGAAAGGCATTGCAGGAATATTGAAGCCAGGGTCGTTCCCTACAAGCTTAGACATATCAGGCAAAATGAATTGAACATTATTTGCAACAAGGTTTTGATATTCATCCTTATCTCCAAATAAAGAGCTGTTGGGGTATACTTGTACTTTAATCTTGCCGTCTGACTCTTTTTCAATGACCTCTTTCAATTTGAGAGCACCTTGATGTTTTGGAGTATTTTCAGCTACAACGTGAGCAATTTTAATTGTTAGTTCTTGTACTCCGTCGCTTTTAGCACCGCCGCCTGAACCTTCAGTTTTCTCAGAATTGCCGCACGCCGCCAGGGCGAACATTATTACCAGTGCCAGAGCCGCCAGAAACAACTTCTTCATTATCTTCATTTATAATCCCCCTTTTTAATAAATAATTTGAAACAAATTTATTTATCTCTGTATGGTCAGCTTCTTTGTCTAAGGCATTGCTTGCTTCGCTAAATTTTTGATATACGATCTCTGGCAGTGAAGTAGCAGCACCAGCATCTTTAAAAAGCTGACTTGCCATGCCAATGTCTTTTTTGATCAATTCAAGCGAAAATCCCGAATTGTAAGCTTCTGTCAAAATGAAACTTGGGAATTTATATTCTGTAGAACCGCTCCTGCCGGTACTTTGATTAATCACATCAATTGCCTTATCAGGCTGTACACCAAAGTTCTCCAGCAATTGCACAGCCTCACAGGATGCTAAAAGATGGGTGGCTGATAGGTAATTATTAATTGCTTTTATTAAATGGCCGCTTCCTGATGGCCCAACTAAAGAAATATTGCTGCCCACGGCATGGAGCAAACGCTTACATTTTTCGAATTGCTCTGCAGATCCGCCAGCCATAATCGTCAATGTCCCATCAACTGCTTTTTTTACTCCGCCGCTTACTGGAGCATCCACAAAGCTTATATTATAGGGTTCCAGTTTTCTGCTATTTTCTTTTGTATCCGCAGGATAAGAACTGCTCATATCAACTATAATGAGAGAATTCTGATCTTGAAGCGAAACCGAAGATCTTGAATCAATGATTTCTTCCACTACCTTGTTAACGATGACAGAGGAAGGGAGCATTAACACAACATACTGTACTTTATGAATCCAATCTTTCATACTGCCGGTATTTCCGCCCAATGCCTGTAGTTCGATTAATGCGTTTTCATTCACATCTGACCCAAAAACATGGTAACCGTTCTTAAGGAGATTCATAGCCATTGGCAGACCCATTTTCCCTAGTCCAACAAAGCCAATATTTTCTTTCATAAAAGGACATCTCCTTTAAGCCCCTTATGTAAAGAAGGAACCTTTTTTCTTCTTTGGTCAAGATCATCATTATTTAGATTCTCATTGACTAAAGAGGATTTTTTCTTTTGTGCCAAAATACTTTCTTTTAATACCACTTTTCGACCTCCTTTTTGGATTTTGGATACAAAACAAATATTACGAGGTGCTGATACAGGATGATAAAAATAGTATAACAAATCACTAGAATATTGTGAATACACAAAAAATAATAAAAAAATAAAATTTTCTGTTTATTTTTATTTTTATTTCTTGTATATTGAAAAAGAAACCTAGCAAGGATTGGATACAATCTGAAAAAGGAGTTGATTGTATGAAGCTCTTTAAATGGCTTGATCACTTCGAAGAAGGCGCAGCTGGATTGCTATTTATTGGAGGGGTAATTGTCAGTTTATATGGTGTTTTTACCAGATATGTGTTAAATGCACCACAGGCATGGGTCACTGAAATTTTTGAATTTCTGCTCGTTTGGTCCATTTTTATCGGGTTTGGAATGGCTTTAAAGGACAATCGTCATATTCAGGTAGAGTTATTGTTTGATTTGCTGCCGAATGGATTAAAAAGGATCGTTGCAGGTATCAGTAACATTATAGGGGCCAGCTTCTCCTTTTATCTAGCTTTTTCATCCTTAGAATTGATAACGCTTTCAAAAGAACAGGGGATTACGACCATCGATGTTGGTATTCCAATCTGGATCACGTATCTGGTTCTTCCGGTGGGTATGAGCTTGCTGGGGCTCTACTTTATTGTGAAGACTTATCGGGCATTTACAGGTGATAAACGTGAAATTACTGGAGAACTTGAACATCTATATGAAGAGATGCAGGAGCTAAATAAAGAATCAGATCAGAAGGGAGTAGGAGCATGAGCCCGGTTTTAGTATTGTTTTTGGTTTTTGCGATTCTATGCCTTATCAGAGTGCCAATTGCGGTCAGCTTGGGACTTTCCAGTATAGTGGCTCTTTCAATGATTGACTTTACCCTTTATACAGTCATCCAAAAAATGTTTAACTCCTTAAACTCTGCTACACTTATGGCAATTCCAGGATTTGTTTTTGCAGGAATTATTATGTCCAAGGGCGGCATATCATATCATTTGATTGAAGCTCTTAAATCATGGGTGGGTCATATTCGCGGGGGACTTGCGGTAGTTACAATCCTTGCATGCATGATTTTTGCTGCAATCTCTGGTTCCAGCCCCGCTACAGCAGCAGCTATCGGAAGCATTATGATTCCAGGCATGGTTAAAGCAGGCTATAGCAAACGTTATGCTATGGGATTGGTAGCAGCAGCAGGAACGCTTGGGATCCTGATTCCACCATCCATTCCATTAATCATCTACGCGTCAGTTGCAGAGGAATCTGTAGGTAAACTATTTGCTGCAGGAATTTTCCCAGGTTTATTGCTGGGCGGTATTTTACTTGTTTCAGCAATTGTTAACGCAAGGATGAATAACTATGGTAAATTGCCGAAGGAACCAATGAATGTTCGCTGGAAAAAAACCTATAAGGCCATTTGGGGCTTTCTTCTTCCTGTTATTATCCTTGGAGGAATTTACTCTGGGATTGTAACCCCAACTGAAGCAGCATTTGTTTCATGTTTCTATGGAATCATTGTTTCAGTTTTTATCTATAAAGAAATGTCATTCCCTAAATTCAGGGAAGTACTTAAGGAATCCATCAATATTACTTCAATGATATTCCTGGTTATTGCTTCAGCCATGATCTTCGGAATGTTCTTAACAACAGAGCAAGTACCACAAAGTTTTGCGGCATGGATTGAAGAAAGCACCACGAACAAATGGATCTTTATGATTGGTGTTAACCTAATGTTCTTCGTGCTGGGAATGTTCCTGGAAGCTGTGGCGATTATTTTAATCACCTTGCCAATATTGCTGCCGGTTCTAGTGATGTTTGATATTAATATTATTCACTTTGCGATCATCATGACGATTAATATGGAATTGGCAATGATTACCCCTCCAGTTGGATTAAACCTTTTTGTTGTAAGCGGAATCACAAGGGAAAAAGTAGGGGAAGTAGTAAGGGGAGTTCTGCCTTTCTTCGCCCTTATGGTTGTGGCCCTTATATTAATTGTTATATTCCCGCAAATTTCACTGTTTTTAGCAAAATAATTCTTGGCAGTTTATATAATGTCTAAGGAGTTTTTAAATGAACCAGATCAAAGAATTTCATACATTACAGGAAAAAGTTACAGATATGATTAGAGAATCTATTTTTAACCAGATTTATAAACCGGGGGAAAGATTGATTCAAGATGAACTAGCTTCAAGATTTGGCGTGAGCAGGATGCCTGTAAGAGAGGCTCTCCGCTGTCTCGAGAGGGAAGGACTAGTAGCCTTTCTTCCTCATAAAGGAGCCCAGGTAATTGGTTTTAGAAGGGAAGATATAGAAGAATTATATTATCTGAGAGCACTACTGGAGGGCATCACTGTTCAAAAA
The DNA here is from genome assembly GCF_004366035.1 of Cytobacillus oceanisediminis. Classification (GTDB taxonomy): domain Bacteria; phylum Bacillota; class Bacilli; order Bacillales; family Cytobacillaceae; genus Cytobacillus; species Cytobacillus oceanisediminis_C. The sequence continues at coordinate 657,689 of NZ_SOEE01000002.1, read as the reverse complement.
TCAATGAATTTTCTTACTAATGAGGATACGGCAGAGTTGCACTTATTGGTTGAAAAAATGGATCAGGATATTGAAAACCATGATATGGATTCCTTTATCAGCCATAATCACCAATTTCACTTACTGCTGCAAAAGGGGTGCAATTGGAAAAAAATAAAATTGCTGACAAAGGAATTTATTGAAGGTTATCCGGCTCATGTTCCAAGCCTAATTCCAAAGACGATGTTCGTTTCAAATGACGAGCATAAACAGATGTTAAGAGCACTAGAATTAAGGGATCCTATTATGCTAAGACAGCTCGTTGAAAATCACATTATGAGAGCGGGGAATGCGCTTACTCAAGTAATTGAGTAAGCTGTTTCAGAATTATAATAGGATCCAATATCCATTTAGGAGGAGTTGCAATGTCACCAAAGCGTTCCTATTTATTTGTACCGGCTATTTCCGAAAAAATAATGGGTAAAGCATTATCCAGTGAAGCAGACAGCGTCATTTTTGATCTTGAAGATGCAGTTGCCATAAATGAAAAAGAGATTGCAAGGGAAAGAGCAAAAAATTACTTATTAAATCATCCTGCCGAAAAAGATGTATATGTTAGAATCAATGACTTTACTACAGTGTATTGGAGAAGTGACATCGAGTGTGCCGTGGAATCAGGTGCCAAGGGGATCATCGTCCCTAAGGCCGAAAGCGGCACCAATATGAAAGTTATCTGCCAAACAGTGCTTGAGCTCCTTGAAAGAGCGGGCAGAAAAGGGGATCGTTTTGAAGTGCTGCCCCTTATTGAAACAGCTTCGGGCGTTCACTTTGCCTATGAAATTGCAAATTCTCATTCTCTGGTTCCTAGGCTGGTGTTTGGTTCTATTGACTATTCCCTGGATATAGATTGTGAATTGACCGATGGCGGAGAAGAACTTTATTATGTCAGATCCCAAATTGTCAATGCATCGAGAGCAGCTGGAATTGGCAGTCCAGTAGATGCAGTTTATCCTGACCTTTCTAATGAGGAAGGGTTAAGCAGAGAGGCTTTAAGAGCAAGAGTTTCCGGATTTAAATCCAAGCTGGCCATCCATCCAAAGCAGCTAAATGTAATCCATAATGTCTTTACTCCGGACGAAAAAGTTTTGGAAGAAGCCAGAGAAATAGTAGAAGCGTTTGAAGCGGCTGAATTAAAGGGGAGTGCGTCCATTACGGTTAGAAATAAATTAGTGGATTATCCTGTATATAAAAAGGCGAAAGGGCTTTTACACTTTTCAGCTTTATAAGAGGAGAGATAAAAATGGTCACCACCCAAATTGCAAGAAAAATCAACAATACAAATTTCGGTCAAATCAGCGGAAATGCTGTATATGAAGCAAAGAGAAGTCTTTTAAACTGGTTAGGTGTAGCCATCGGAGCCGCCAATCATGAATCAATGGACAAAGTATTAAATGTTTCAAAATTGATGGAGAGCACCCCGCAGGCCTCTATTCTTGGAAGAAATGAAAAGGCAGATATGCTTTTCGCAGCTTTGCTAAACGGCATGTCTTCCCATATTTATGACTTTGATGACACGCTGCTTGAAACCGTTCTTCACCCATCTTCACCTGTTTTCCCCGCTGTTTTATCATACAGCGAGTATAAGAAAAAAACCGGGAAAGAGGTTTTAGAGGCTTTTATTATAGGCTGTGAGGTTCAGGCTAGACTTGCCCTGGCTGTATACCCTTCCCACTACTGGCGGGGCTGGCATATAACTGGAAGTGTTGGGGGAATTGGAGCTGCTGCAGCAATGAGCAAGCTCTTAGGGCTTGACGAGGAGAAAACTTCCTTTGCTATTGGGATAGCCGCAACTGATCCTACCGGGTTAAGGGAAATGTTTGGAACCATGACAAAGCCCTATCATCCGGGAAAAGCATCGATGAATGGGATGCTTGCTGCATTCATTGCAGGTGAAGGGTTTACAAGTTCTAAACAAGCTTTGGAAGCAGAGCGCGGATTTATCAATGTTTTATCAGAAGAAGCTAAAATGGAACTGCTGACAGATAACTGGGGAGATAAATGGGAGATTGAGAAAAACAGCTATAAGCCATTTGCCAGCGGCATTGTCACCCATCCAGCCATTGATGGAATTATTGCCATTCAGAGAGCACATAACTTAAAAGCAGAAGAAGTAGAAGAAATTTATATTACAGGACATCCTCTAGTTAAAGAACTGACCGGTAAAATTGATTTTAACACAGGACTTGAAGGGAAATTTAGTGTTTTCCATTGCGTTGCGGCAGGGTTCCTTCATTTAAAAGCAGGCGTGAATGAGTTTACAGACGATTTCGTTAATAAACCGGAAGTAAAGGCTTTAAGGACAAAAATACAGCTGACAATAGATGAGAATATTAAAGAAGACCAGGTGAGATTAACAGTAAAATTGAAAGATGGCAGAGAACTCAGCCACTTTGTTGAACATGCTATTGGCAGTATGGATATGCCGATGACTGATCAGCAATTGATTGAAAAGTTCAAGGATGTAACGGGAAGTATCATTAGTGAAGAAGCCAAAGAATTACTTATTGACCAGGTATACCGTCTAGAAGAAATAGAGGATTTGGAAAGGTTTTTTCAGCTGTGTACACCGGTAGAATCAGCCAGCCATATTTAGGCTAAAGAAAGAAGGAGAGTAATTTGGGTTCTCCGAATACTAAGGCTAAAGTGAATTTAATGCCAAAGTCCTCCAGAGCATTGTCCATTGGTTCATATAAAGCATTTACCCTGTTGCTCGGTGCTGCTCTATCTGCTTCCATCTATACCCTTCTGCCCGGAAGCAGTGAATCTGCCAAAATGATGCTTGCTCTTTTAGTGTTAAGTGTTTTTTACTGGACATTTGAGCCTTTACCGCTTGGCGTGACTGCTGTGCTTCTGCTTGTATTAATGCTGTTATTTAAAATTGTTACAATGGACGTTATTTTCAGTGGTTTTTCTTCTCCAGCCATTTTTTTGATCATAGGTGGAATGATGCTGGCAAGAGGAGTTAATGATACTCCTCTTGCGAAAAGGCTGGCATATTTGATTTTGGCAAGATGGGCCGGCACAGCTAAAGGTTTATTGGCGAGCATTTTGCTCATCCCTCAGGTGCAGGCTTTTTTTATCCCTGCAGTAGCTGTAAGAGCTACCCTAATACTGCCTGTTGCCTTAATGGCGCTCGATCATATAGGTGTTAAGGAAAATGGAAATCTAAGGAAAATGATACTGCTTGGTGTTGCATTTGGCGGAACAATAAGCGGAACGATTGTCATGACGGCAGCAATCGGGAATATTTTGACAGTAGAATTATTAAAGCAGATTTTAGGGATTCAAATAAGTTATTTACAATGGTTTATGTACACGGTACCAATATGGCTGCTTTTAATTCCATTATCCTGGCTGGTATTAATCAAGTCCTTTCCCTTGCCAAAAGAAAATGAAGAATTTCATCATTTGAAAGAGGAAATGGACAAGAAGCTGAAAGAGTTAGGAACTATCAATATAGATGAGAAAAAATGCATCGGAATTTTAATTCTGATTGTAGGTTTATGGTTCACCGAACCGCTGCATGGACTCCATCCAAGCATACCTACCCTGATAGGTGTTATATTAATGGCATTTCCAGGTGTGGGCTGTTCAAAATGGGCTAACATGGTGAAAATCAATTTTGATACTATTCTCATAATGGGTGTAACATTATCGCTTGGCTATGCATTTAATCATTCGGGAGCAGCTGAACTCGTAGGGGCTGCATTAAGTACAGGCTGGATCATCGATCAGCTTCGAACCCCAATTATTGCTGTTGCTTCTATATTATTTATTACGCAAATTCTGCATTTGGCTGTTGCCAATGTATCAACAGCAGTGGTGACTCTAATTCCTATCTTTATCGGGCTGTCTAGCAAGGCAGGTGCCGATCCGGTATTAATATGTCTAACAGCTTCACTTGCATGTCTGCATGGGTATATTCTTGTAGTTGAAGCCACTCCAAATATTATTGTCCATAGCACTGGGCAAATCCAGCAAAAAGAGTTTCTTATACCGGGAATATATATGACTATTATTATGATGGCCGTTACAATATTAACGGCAGTAACATGGTGGAATTGGATCGGCTTTTTGTAAAATAAACTCAAGTGTCAGAAAAGTGTAGACAATAATATTTGGATCCTGTATCCTGAAACTAAAATAGGATAAGGAAAGGTATTTGAAATATGTCTATGAATCAGGACTTGCGAATTGAGAATAGGGATACACTCCATTTAAAAGTATGTAATGTAATAAGAGAAGCGATTATTAGAGGGGATTTCAAGCCAGGCGAAAGGTTAAAGCAGTCAGATCTGGCAGAAAAAATGGGCGTTAGCAGGATGCCGGTACGAGAAGCATTTAGAAAACTGGAATCAGAGGGACTTATTAAGCTGGAGCCGCATAAAGGTGCCGTAGTGAAATCAATAAGCATTAAGGACATTGAAGAAATTTATGCTTTAAGATCTGAATTGGAGAAAATGGCTGTTTACCAAAGTGTTGATTTTTTAACAGACGATGATATCACACAGCTTTCTTCTCTTGTAGAAGAAATGGAGAAGGCCGATGATGCAGACACTTTTGTACAGTATAACATTGATTTTCACCGCTTGCTTGTAAAAAGGTGTAATTGGGAACGTCTTAATTCATTTATTGGCACATTGTGGAATGGCCTTCCGCAGCAAACACCACACCTTCTAACGGGACAAATTGAAACCTCAAATACAGAACATAGAAAAATACTTGAAGCTGTTGTAAAAAAAGATAAAGAAACAGCAGCTAATATTGTATCGGAGCATATCTACCGAACAGGAGAATCATTAATTGAAAGCCTAAAGAAAGAAGGGAAGTAAATTCCCTTCTTTATAAATCGGATCCAATATCCAAAAGGGGAAGTGTAAATATGGGCAGAATGCTGGAGAATGTTAGTAAAACAATTCTTAAAGAACATGGTGTCCCTGTGCCTGGCCATGCAGTTATTTCGGTTAGTGAAGAAATTAATGCACATCATTTATTAAACCCATGTGTTTTAAAAGCTTTGGTTCCGGTAGGAAAAAGAGGAAAAGCTGGGGCTATCAAGTTTGCAGACAATGTAGAGGATGCAAGGAGCAAAGCAGATGAAATTTTAGGTATGACAGTTAGAAACTTTCCAGTAGATAAGGTCTTGATAGAGGAAAAGATTGATATTGATGAAGAATGGTATGTTTCTATTACAATTGACCCTCAAAAACAGGTTCCGGTAGTTATTGCTACGACAGAAGGTGGAGTTGAAGTAGAAGATCTTGTTAAAGATTCTCCTGAGAAAGTAGTAATTTATCATGTTGAACCTTTTGCCGAGCTTCAGCCCTACCAGTCAAAGGAAATTTGGAGCAGACTCGGAGTTACGGGCAAGCCTTTAGTAAAAGCTACAGCAATCCTCTGCAAATTATATAATATCTTCCTTAGGTATGACTGTTATATATTGGAAATTAACCCATTGGTACTTACAAGGGATGAAAAAGTAATGGCAGCGGCTTCGGTAATGGGTGTGGATGATTCAGCGCTATACCGCCACCCGGAACTTGAAGGCAAGGTAGAATCAGGCAGTGAACGGTCCTGGAGGCCTTTAACCCAGCTTGAGAAGGATATGGTAAAAGTTAATGACGCAGATTATCGAGGAACAGCACGCTATACGGAAATGGATGGCGGTGAAATTGGCTTTATGTGCGGAGGCGGGGGTGGAAGCCTATTAAGTTTTGACGCCCTTATTAGTTTAGGAGCCTCTCCTGCAAATTACACAGAAACGGGTGGTAATCCGCCAGTAGAAAAAGTAACGGGATTAACAAAAGGAATTCTCTCCAAGGAAGGAGTAAAGGGGCTGTTTGTGGCACACAACATAACCAATAATACACAAATCGATGTCTTTGCCCGGGGAATTGTAAAGGCCATTGAAGAATTAGGAGTAGACCCTGCAGCGTTTCCGATTGTTGTGAGGGAAGCAGGAGTTAATGACGAAGAGGGAAAAAGAATTTTTCTTGAAGCAGGTATTACGTATTTCGGGGAAGATTTGACGATTGAAGAAGCAGCAGCAGAAATGGTTAAAAAGATGAAAGGGGCATCCTAAATGTCAATTCTAATCAATCAAAAAACTCGATTAGCTGTACAAGGAATTACAGGCAGGGAAGCTTCTATGATTGTCAGCCATACTCTTGCCTATGGTACTCAAATCTTTGCTGGTATTACACCTGGTAAAGGAGGACAGCATGTTCAAGGAGTACCAGTTTATGACACGGTTGCAGAAGCTGTTAAAAAACATGATATTAATGCAACTCTTATTGTTGTGCCTCCTGCGTTTGCATTGGATGCTGTACTCGAAGCAATTTCCAATGGAATTAAGCTGATTGTTGTTACAACAGAAAATATACCTCAGCATGATGCAGTAAAATTGCTATACGCTGCGCGAAAACAAAATGTAACGATTATCGGACCTAATACGGTTGGCATGATCAATCCAAAGGACCGCATAAAGATGGGATCCATAGGTGGAGATCGGCCTGAACGCTGTTTCGTTCCTGGAAATGTCGGAGTGATATCAAGAAGCGGTGGGATGACTGCTGAAACCTCCTGGATGGTTAAGAGGGCCGGGTATGGTGTTACAACAAGTATAGGTATTGGCGGAGATAGTTTGATCGGAACCACTATTAAAGACCTTCTTGTTCTGTTTGAAAAAGACGATGAAACAGAAGCTGTTGTTACTTTTTCAGAGCCTGGAACCTCATTTGAAGAGGACGTTGCCCAATTATTAAAGGAGGGCGGTTTTACAAAGCCGTTAATATCTTTTGTTGCCGGCAAGTTTACAGAATCCATGCCGGAAGGGACAGTTTTTGGCCATGCCGGTGCAATGATTTCCGGAAATACAGGACGTCCTTCATTAAAGATGAAAGCGCTTAAAGACTCAGGTGCACATGTAGTGGAGAAGTATGATGATATCATTAGCGTTTTACAAGCGGTATTAGGAGCAAAAGTAGGTGAAGTAAAATGACATTAACCCGAATGTTAGCTGAATATGCGAGTAATATTAGATTTGAAGATTTGCCTCATGAAGTTGTTGAGTATACCAAACTATGTATTTTGGATTGGTATGGTTCAGCACTTGCGGGAAAAGATGAAAAACCGATTCTATCCATATTGGAATTGACTCAAGAATGGGGCGGGAATGAACAAGCAACACTTATTACCGGGGGAAAGTCTTCGATTGGCAATGCCTGCTTAGTCAACGCAGCTGCCAGCCATATTGTAGAGCTGGATGATATTCATAAATCATCCATTATCCATGCAGGCACGGTGGTCATTCCAGCAGCAGCAGCTGTTGCTGAAGCCTATGGATTAAGCGGAAAAGACCTAATTACTGCCGTAGCTGTGGGTTATGAAATTTGCTACAGAATTGGAGAGGCTGTTTCTCCTTCCCATTATTATTACTGGCATAACACCGCAACCTGCGGGACTTTTGGTTCTGCAGCAGCAACAGCTAAGCTTCTTAACTTAAATGTCGAGCAAATTATGTATGCTCTCGGAAATGCAGGCACACAAGCAGCCGGTTTATGGGAGTTTATTGAGGATGGAGCTAACACAAAACAGCTGCATACTGCAAAAGCAGCTTATAATGGCGCACTTGCTGCCTTGCTGGCAAAAAAAGATTTCACTTCCGCATCCAAAATTCTGGAAGGCAGAAGAGGCTTTTTTAATGCCATGTCAGAGAAATATGATGCAGATAAAATTACAAGGAATCTTGGCAAAGAATTTAAAATTATAGAAAATAGTTTTAAAATCCATGCCTCCTGCCGCCACACACATCCAGCGATGGATTGTATATTAAACATCATGAAGGAAAACGCCCTCACCCATCAGCACATACAGAGCATCTCAATTAAAACCTATCAAACTGTCCTGAATATAACAGATAACCCAAACCCTGATACAGTGTATGCTTCTAAATTTAGCAGCCAGTTTTGCGCGGCTCTAATTGCCATGAAGGGTTCTGCCTCATTAATCGATTATAATAATGAAATTTTACAATCACCTGAGTTAAGAAATCTGATGGAAAAAGTCAGTGTTGAAGCCGATCCTTATTACGAAAATGCTTATCCTGAAAAATGGGGGGCAAAGGTAGTCATTACAATGAAGGATGGCAGAACATTCAGTGAAGGAACAGATTATCCTAAGGGTGATCCGGAAAAACCTGCGGATAAGGAAGAACTGATTCAAAAATTTATAACTATGACAATAGACAAAGTATGGAACGCTAAAGAAAAGGTTCAGGCAATTTTACAATTAGAAGAAATTAGCGCAGCTGAAATGATGGAAGCGGGGGAAGAGTCGTGCAAACAAATACAGTAGCGCCTCTTTCAACTTCAAGAAGATTTGTTCTTACAAGACTGCATTCACTAGCGGGGCTAATCCCGCTAGGCCTTTTTTTAATACAGCACTTAATGGGAAATGCTTTGGCTATCCTCGGAAGCGAGAAATATGACGAACATATTCAATTTATGCTCAATCTCCCATTTTTGCTCTTGCTTGAAATTGGATTTATAGCCATTCCCCTATTATTTCATGCTATCTGCGGAATCTATCTATCTTTCATTTCCAAACCGAATGCTCATGTATATAAATACAGGCGAAACATAAGTTTTCTGCTCCAAAGGGTTACAGGAGTCATTACTTTTATTTTTGTTATCTATCATGTCTGGTCACTTAGAATAAGTCCTGTAATCAGCGGAAATGAGGTTAATCATCAGGTGGTTGGGGAACACCTGGCAAACCCTTTTATGATGATTTTTTATATGGCTGGTGTATTAAGCACAACCTATCATTTTACAAATGGAATTTCCACTGCTCTCATAACTTGGGGGTTAACAATTGGTCCTTCATCCCAAAAAGCGGTCAGGAATCTGTGCTTTGGATTGTTTATTATTTTAACTGTCTTGGGATTGGGAAGTCTAATTTCATTTGTTAGTTAAACGCCACCCAGGATGAAAAATTTTAGTGCTTTCAATGGAGAGGGGATATTATGAAAAACCAGGAAATTATTGTGATTGGCGGCGGCCTGGCAGGATTAATGGCCACTATTAAAATAGCAGAAGCCAAAAAGAAAGTGAAATTGTTTTCTCTTGTCCCGGTTCGCCGTTCCCATTCGGTGTGTGCGCAAGGTGGCATAAATGGGGCTGTAAATACAAAGGGAGAAGGGGACTCTGTATGGGAGCACTTTGATGATACGATTTATGGCGGTGACTTTTTAGCCAACCAGCCTCCTGTAAAAGCAATGTGTGAAGCTGCACCGGACATTATTTATTTATTGGCTAGAATGGGCGTGCAATTTAACCGTACAGAAGAAGGCCATATTGATTTTAGAAGGCTAGGAGGCGCCAAATATTCCAGGACGGCTTTTGCTGGATCCACAACAGGTCAGCAAATTCTTTATGCGCTGGATGAACAGGTTCGCAAATATGAAGCTGAGGGTCTTGTTGAAAAATTTGAATACTGGGAATTAGTATCGCTTATTAAAGATGATGAAGGAAGATGCAGAGGCATTTCTGCTCAGAATTTAAAATCGATGGCAATTCAGACATTTAAATCAGATGCAGTCATTTTAGCATCAGGCGGCATAGGCAACATCTTTAGAAAAAGTACAAATTCGATCATCAATACAGGAAGTGCACATAGTATTGCATACCAGCAAGGGGCCAGATATGCAAATGGCGAATTTATTCAGATTCATCCAACTGCAATTCCTGGGGATGATAAACTTCGGCTTATGTCAGAGTCAGCCCGCGGTGAGGGTGGAAGAGTATGGGTCTACAAAGATGGTAAACCATGGTATTTTCTCGAGGAGAAGTATCCTGCTTACGGAAATCTCGTTCCAAGGGATATTGCAACAAGGGAAATCTTCCATGTGTGCGTTGACCTCAAGCTTGGCATCAACGGAGAAAATATGGTTTACCTTGATCTTTCCCACCTGCCTGCAGAATTACTGCAGAGAAAGCTTGGCGGAATTCTTGATATCTACGAGAAATTTGTAGGCGATGATCCGATGAAAATATTCCCTGCTATGCATTACTCAATGGGCGGCCTCTGGGTTGATTATGATCAGATGACAAATATACCTGGCCTTTTTGCATGTGGAGAATGTGATTACCAATTTCACGGTGGAAACCGCCTTGGAGCTAATTCCTTAGTTTCAGCTATATATGGAGGGATTGTGGCAGGCCCTAATGCTGTCAGCTATATAAATAGCCTTGAAAAATCTTGTGAAGACCTTGCACCATTCATTTTTGAAAATGAACAGAGAAAGCAAGAAGAAGAAGTTGAAAAAATCTGCAAAATGAACGGGCATGAAAATCCATATCAGCTGCATGTCGAGATGAGTGACAGGATGGTGGATAATGTGACCGTTGTCAGATATAATGACCGCCTTCAAAAAACAGATGAGAAGCTTCAGGAACTTCAGGCGCGTTTCAGGAACATTGGAATTGATGATACATCAAGGTGGCATAACAGAACCGTTCCGTTTGTCCGTCAGCTTAAAAATATGCTTGAGCTTGCCAGAGTCATTACTCTTGGCGCTCTTAACCGGAATGAGAGCAGGGGGGCCCACTATAAACCTGAGTTCCCTAATAGAGATGATGAAAATTGGCTAAAAACTACAATTGCTACATATACCCCGTTTGGTCCAAGCATTTCTTATGAACCAGTTGATCTTAAATATATTGCTCCAAGGCCAAGGAGATATGACATTGTAACATCAGGACAAAAAGAAGAGGCATCAAAAGTTTAAGGAAAAGGAGGTGAAAAGATGGGTGCTGCAGTAGATATCAAGCTTAAAATAAAGCGAAAAGACTCTTCCGATTCTCCCTTTTATTGGGAGGAATTTAACGTACCTTTCCGGAAGAATATGAATGTAATATCTGCCTTAATGGAAATACAGAAAAATCCGGTTAACGCGAAGGGAGAAAATGTAAGATCAGTAGCTTGGGAGTATAACTGTCTGGAGGAAGTATGCGGAGCGTGCAGTATGAGAATAAATGGAAAAGTTCGCCAGGCATGCTCTACCCTAGTGGATCGGCTGGAACAGCCAATCCAATTAGAGCCAATGGAAACATTTCCTGTAGAAAAGGATTTGGTTGTAAACAGAGACCGCATGTTTAGTGCTCTCAAGAAAATAAAAGGCTGGATCCCTATAGATGGAACCTATGCATTGGGGGCTGGTCCTCTAATTTCCTCAGATGTTCAGCAAGAAGCTTATAAGTATTCAACCTGTATGACCTGCGGATGCTGCCTGGATGCATGCCCAAATGTTAATAGCGGTTCACCATTTATTGGCCCGCAGGCACTGGGGCAGACTAAATATTTTAATATGCACCCTACTGGAGCACAGCAGAAGAATGATAGATTATCAGTAATGATTGGGGAGGAAGGGTTAGCTAACTGCGGAAACTCCCAGAACTGTGTTCAGGTTTGTCCTAAGGAAATCCCATTAACTACTGCCATTGCTGAACTAAATAAAGATGCAAATAAATTTGCATTATGGGGCTGGTTAAAGAGATGAGGGCAATTCAATATAATCAATACGACGTATTGGTAATTTGAAATTCATCCAGAAAGGAAAAAGGTGGTTATTTCTCCTGGCCATTCCCGATCAAGAAGAGTTTATGCCGGAACAGGACTTGGAAAAAATATAACAAAGCCAATGCGTGATTATGCAATTAGAAATAGGATCTTCATGAACAATCTGCAGTTGTTGATTTAATAAAAGATAATAATGAAGTAAAAGGTGCGCTGTTCCAAAAAGATAAGGAGTTTCATATTATTTATTCACCGGCTGTTATATTGGCAACCGGGGGATTTGGAGGACTCTATCAATCTTCGGATAACTCAAGGGATGTATCGGGTGAAGGAATTGGCATGGTATGGAGACATGGCGCTATTCTTGTTGATATGGAGTTTGTGCAATTTTATCCATACCGTTTGCAGCAACCGGGAAATATTGATATCATGACAAAAATTTTTGCGAAAGGAGCTTTTCTTGTAAACGATAGAGGGGAACGGTTTATGGAAAAGTATCCTAAAAAAGAGCTTGAAACAAGAGATAAACTCAGTTATGCGATGTTTAAGGAAAATAAAGTACTGCTGGATTTTTCTGCGGAGACGGGGAGTATTTTTCAGCTTGACAGTCCATATCTGTATCGTCTGTACCAAAAAGGGCATGAGGGAGAATGGGCTATGAGTCCTGTACAGCATTATTGTATGGGTGGAATCCAGACAGATGAATGGGGAAGAACGAATGTTCCAGGTCTATACGCTTGCGGAGAAGTGACGGGCGGACTTCATGGGGCGAATCGTTTAGGCGGAGGATCTTTAACTGAATCACTGGTTTTTGGACACCGTGCGGGAAAGGTGGCTGTACAGGAAAAATCGATGGAGAGCATTGCCGGCATTATGCCCTCAGGAACAGAAGAATTAGTAGATAACTCTCCAATAATTGGTGAATCTGAAATGATCAAAAAAGTAAAAGAAGTTATGTGGCAGAAGGTGGGGATTGAAAGAACCTCCCTTTCTTTGAAGGAAGCTGCAGATGAATTAAATTTAATTTCGTTAAATTTGGAGAATGAAAATAGTATTCAGGCTCTCCAGATTCGTGATAAAGTACGATCCGCATGGGCATCAGCAATCTCCGCCGCTGCAAGGAAAGAAAGCCGCGGAGCACATAAAATTGAGGATGTTAAAAAAGAAAAGAAGGAGTGGCAGGGCAAAAACAGAATACACAAAACTAGTCTGCTATTTACTCCGTTATCTTCCAAAGTTGAGATGCCTTAAAGATGAAAAAGGAGAAGATCGTATGAGAACAATTACTTATAAGGAAATTGTTGAACGAGTTTCGAAAATGTGTCAGGAAGCAAATTTCGATTTAGGGCAGGACGTAGTGGAAGCTTTTCAATCAGCATTAAAAAATGAATCTTCTGAAACCGGCAAAGACATACTGGAACAGCTAATCTTAAATGCTGATATTGCAAAAAGCGAGCGGGTTCCAATGTGCCAGGACACTGGAGTATCAGTATTTATCGTTGAGGTTGGACAGGATTGCCATATTGCTGGAGGAAGCATTTATAATGCTATAAATGAAGGCGTTAAGAAAGGTTATGAAGAAGGGTATTTGAGACATTCAATCGTGGATCACCCTATTACCCGGGAAAAAAGCAAGGGCTATAACACCCCTTCCATAATCCACATTGAACTTGTACCTGGGGATGAAATCGTCATCCATATGTCTGCAAAAGGCGGCGGCAGTGAAAACATGAGCAGTCTAAAAATGCTCAAGCCATCAGATGGTCTTGAAGGCATTAAGAAGTATATCCTTGATACGGTTGCAATGGCTGGGCCAAATGCCTGTCCTCCTCTTGTTGTGGGAGTTGGAATTGGAGGCAATTTTGAAAGATGTGCCTATTTGGCGAAGAAATCACTGTTCAGACCAATTGGCCATCGAAGTGAACGCCCAGAGCTTGCCCAGTTAGAAATCGAATTAATGGAAGAAATCAATAAACTGGGTATTGGGCCACAAGGCATGGGAGGAAATACAACGGCACTTGATGTGAAAATTGAGATAGAGCCTTGCCACATTGCTGCCTTGCCAGTATCAGTTAATCTAAACTGCCATGCAAGCAGGCATAAAGAAGTCAGATTGTAGGAGGAATTCATTTGTGTGCTAATAAAGTTAGCAGCCCAATAGATGAACAAGTATTGCCCAGTTTAAAAGCTGGTGACCGTGTCTTGATCAGCGGAACGATTTATACGGCGAGAGATGCAGCTCATAAAAGAATGTCAGAAGCCCTCCAAAAAGGGGAAGACCTTCCCTTCAATATTAAAGGCCAAACCATTTATTATGTTGGACCAACCCCAGCGAAGCCAGGACAGATTATTGGATCAGCCGGGCCGACTACAAGCGGAAGAATGGATAAATATACACCCTCACTGCTGGATCGGGGCTTAAAAGGGATGATCGGAAAAGGCTATCGGAGCCAGGAAGTAATCGATTCAATGAAGAAAAATAAAGCGGTCTATTTTGCAGCAATTGGCGGTTCTGGAGCATTGATCGCCAGATCTATTAAATCAATGGAAGTAATTGCTTATGAGGATTTAGGACCTGAAGCGATTTATAAACTGACTGTAGAGAACTTCCCGGCAGTCGTAATTATTGATAACGAAGGAACAGACTGGTATCAAGTGGGAAAAGAGCAATTTAAGAAGCAGGCAGATCAGTAAAATGCAGCAGGCAGATTGCTGATAAAACAAAAACTGGTATTAATGTTGTGATAAACCATTTAAAGTGTTGCAATATTGCAATAGAAAAAGGCCCATTTGAAAGAACGGGGGCTTTTGGAACCATAACTTCAGTCTAAATAGAGATCCGGATGGAAATCTTATCGAACTATCAAACTCCAATTTTACCTCATTTATAGCATTCACTAAAAGAAATCCCAAAGCCATCATAGCTTTGGGACTTCTTTTATAGCTTTATAGAAACATATTTTACTTCTAAAAATTCATCAAGACCATGGTGTCCGCCTTCTCGGCCCAGCCCGCTTTCCTTTAATCCTCCAAATGGTGCCTGTGCAGTAGAAGGGACCCCATCATTAATTCCGACTATGCCAAATTCCAATTTCTCATATGCTGTAATCGCTGTCTTTAAGCTTTCAGTAAAGGCATAGGCAGCAAGGCCATAACGGGAACTGTTTGCCTTTTCAATTACATCCTCTATACTCGTAAATTCAATGATCGGGGCAACTGGGCCGAAGGTTTCCTCCTGCATAATCACCATCTCCTCATGAACCCCGCTTAAGATGGTAGGTTCAAAGAAATAGCCATTGCTATATTCCTTAATCCTGTTCCCGCCATGCTCGATAACTGCACCTTTTTCAACTGCATCATCGATATGCTTCTTTACTTTCGTATAGGCTGCTTTATTAATTAAAGGTCCAATATCCGCATCTGGTTCATAGCCCAAACCTACTTTAATTTTCGCCACATCCTCTTTAAGCTTAGCTGTAAATTTAGGAAGAATTGATTTTTCGACATAAATTCGATTTGCACATACACAAGTTTGCCCGCAGTTTCTAAATTTTGATCCGATTACTCCGCTGACCGCTTTATCCAAATCTGCATCGCCAAAAACGATGACAGGTGCATGACCTCCAAGTTCAAGTGAAACCTTCTTAACAGTTTCTGCAGCCCCACGCATTAGAAGCTTGCCTACTTCTGTTGATCCGGTAAATGTAATCTTGGCGACACGCTCATCCTGAAGCCAAGTTTGCCCGATTTGTTGGGCATCCCCGGTGATAACATTGATAACGCCTTTTGGGATGCCTGCCTTTTCTGCGAGTTCAGCTAGTTTTATGGCTGTCAAGGGAGTTAATTCTGCTGGTTTGATAACGGCTGTACAGCCAGCAGCCAGGGCAGGAGCAACCTTTCTGGTAATCATGGCTGCAGGAAAGTTCCATGGTGTAATTGCTGCTACAACACCAACTGGCTGTTTAATCAATAGGATTCTCTTATCATGAAAAGAAGCGGGTACTGTCTCACCGTAAATTCTTTTTGCTTCTTCTGCATACCAGGAAATGAAACTGGCTGCATATCCCACTTCTCCCAGGGCCTCGGACAGAGGTTTCCCTTGCTCTTCCACTAAGACTCTTGCAACTTCTTCTTTATTCTCTATAAGAAGATCATGCCACTTTTTAAGCAAGGAGCTTCTTTCATAAGAGGTTGTCCGGGACCAGCTTTTTAATGCTTCATGAGCGGCATCAACAGCAAGTTTCGCTTCTTTTTCTCCGCCCTTTGGAACTGGGCTGACAATTTCTCCGGTAGCCGGATTGATAACATCAAAGCTTTGCCCTGATTCTGCCTGAACCCACTCACCATTTATATACAACTTATTAAGATCTGCAACTTTAGTGCTCAAAATAATCAACCCTTTCAGTTAGTCTACTATAATAGAAGCCCGAGTAACTTCGCGCGCTGAGGATTTATCTAAAGCTTCCTGTATTTGATCAAGCGTAAACTCAGCATCCAGCATTTGATCAAATGGGTATTTTTCAATTGACGCAGATAAGAATTCAAGTGATTTTCTTAAGTACCATGGGTTATACCTAACTATCGGCAGTATTTTTATAGATTTTCTTGTTAATAAGCCTGGATCAAATTCAACAAATTTGCCAATGGAAACGTTCCCAATAGTAACATATTTTCCGCCTGGACGAATTAAATGTATACCTTCAGCAAATGCTGCCGGCACACCGGCAAGCTCCATGCCTATGTCTGCTCCCTTGCCGTTAGTAAGCTGGAGAATAGCATTCTCCCTGGACTCAAGAGTAGAATACTCATTCATGTCTATAACATGATCTGCACCAAACTTTTTCGCTTGCTCAAGTCTGTTCTTAATGCTATCTATAACAATCACTTTTGCACCTTTTTCTTTTGCGATTGCAGAAGCGTATAAGCCTAATCCGCCAGCACCCTGAATTACAATGGTCTGATTATATCGAAGCTCAGCCACTTCAATGCCAAAGTATACCTGGGAAAGGGCACAGTTGGCACTTGCTGCAGCAACATCTGATACATTTTCTGGTACTTTATAAAAGTATTGATTTTCATGAATGTAATAGTGAGTAGCAAATGATCCATGAAAATGCGGTTCAATTTCCGGCTGTTTTGTCCAAAATTCATAGGCATTTTCACAAAGATGGAATGTGCCTTCCTGGCAAGGGCTGCATTTTCTGCAAGTCAGGAAATAAGTAGAAACAATCCGATCTCCGACTTTTACTGGATTTCCAGCGTAATCCTTTGTTACCCCTTCACCAAGCTCATGAATGGTTCCAATCATTTCATGTCCCAGAACTCCCCGTTTAATACTAGGATGATGGCCTCTCCAAATGTGCAATTCTGATCCGCACACATTTGTCCTGGTAACCTTAACTACAAGTGAGCCTGGCTGAGGAGAAGGGATGCTGTATTCCTGGTACTTGAGATTTAAAGGTTCGGTCATTACGGCCACCTTGCCTGTTTTAACGGCTGTTTTTTCTGCCATTCTTAATCACTCTCCTATTATTTTTAATATCTATGCTGAGATATCATTGCTTCCAAATACTCTTTCAATTTCTTTCTCAGTTGGTTTTGCTGTTGCTAAGGTAACTATATACATAGTTGCCATCCCAATTAACACGGAGATACCTGCTGCACCAAACGGATTTGTAAAGCCAAATCCGATTGGAAGGTAGATAACCCAGTAAGATATGGAACCCGCAAGCATCGATGTAATGGCAGCTGTCTTTGTGGATCTTTTCCATAAAGTACCTACACATAAAGGCCCAGCTGTTGCCGAAACGATTCCTCCAATCCCAATCCAAAGGAAGACGGAAAGTGATTGAGGCGGATTCCACGCCATCAAAATTGCTGCCCCTAATACAACAAATGTGCCATAACGGCTAATCATCATTTCGACTTTCTCCGCTTTTTCAGGAGCAATTCCTTTCCTCGGCACAATGGTTTTTCGGTAGATATCGTTTGCCAGAATCTGGGTTAGAGATACTATCAGACCATCAGATGTGGACATAATGGCTGAAAGCACTGCTACTGCAAAAAGTCCGGCAATGATTGGCGGAAACAGTTCATTGAACAGAACTGGGATTACCTGGTCAGCTGCAATATTGGCACTGGGGTCAATTAGGGCAATACCCAGCAAACCTCCTAGTGTCATAGCCGGCAAAGTAGTTGCAACAATTGTGCAGAACATTACTAGTCTTTTAAGTTCTTTGCCTGATTTAATGGCCATGAATTTATTGCCGATGTGCGGAAGGATGCTGAACGGGATATGAGCGATAAAGAGCAGGAATACGAGCCATGCACTGCCATATGTTATATCGCCTGCCTTGAATAATACGTCTAAAGATCCTTCAGGACGTCTTTCCTTTATGAGTTCCATCATTCCAGAAAAACCGCCTTCAACTCCGCCTCCCGTCAGGAAGGTGACTATTACGACAATGGCTATCACAAGCATTAAAAATCCCTGTACAGCATCAGTCAAAATATCTGAATGTGTACCTCCCATAAACACATAGATAGCTAGTACAATGCCTGTTAGAAATAGTCCTAGGTTATAATCAAGTCCCATCATGGTCTGGAACATTGTTGCAGCAGCAACAAATTGGGAAACTACATAAAAAATAAGCAGAATGGAAACAAGGGCTAATACTATTCTTAAAAAATCACTATTAAAGCGTTCACCCATAAATTCAGGAATGGTCCTTGTACCAAATTTATCTCCAAATTTCTTCACGTAGGATGCAATTAGCAGCATTCCAAACACTGTTGCGATAGGATATAAAATAGGGTACCAAAGGCTCGGAGCCCCCATGCTATAGGCTAAGCCCGGCATTCCCATAAATGTTGATCCGCTTGCAATGGTTGCTGTAATGGCCAAGCCAAGTGTCAGGAACCCATAGGAGGAGCGTGCTGTGGCGAAGTCATCTGAATTCTTTGTTCTTTTCATTCCAACCCAGCCCAAATAAATCATCCCAATTACAAAAAGACCCATAAAAATCCAGGAATACATCACTGTAGTGCTATTAACCATTCATACACCCCCAAAATTACCAATTTAGTCTTCATTAATTACATCTGTTTTAAAAAGAATAAATCCCATTATGGCCCAGGATGCTAAAACTAGCCCAAGGTACCAAATCAGAATCATAGATCGTCACCTCCTTTCAGCACATTTGAGCAAATTTCTTTAATGTGAGGATAGTTTGATAAAAGATCCAGATTATTGGAAGAATGCTCTAATAGGTAGTATTTTTTTCTCGCGGAACTCGCGTTAGGATCAACTAATATTGTGTATGGCTGATGAACAACTTCTTCTTTAACTAATTCAATAACGGGAGGAGTCCAAATTCTCTTATAGTGTATATAGTATTTTCTTATGAATTCCCTGCATTCAGCTGCCTGCTTTACAGGTGATAGAGATGGCTCAATAATGGTATATTCTGCCGTATCATACTCAGCAAAATCCGGAAATAAGTCTGCAAGTCCTGTATTGCCTCTGGTAAGATCTGCCGCGGTAATGGAGCGGCTTTTTACCTCTTTCCGAAAAAAACTTTTATGTACAACTTCCCAAACTGAAAAAAGGACCGGAAAAAAATATGTGTCTACTATTTTTAGCTGTCTGCCTTTTATATTTTGAGAAGCTTTTTGTATTTCCGTCTTCTCCATAACTTTAAGGCTATAGATTATTTTCATTTCATCCCTCCGAAAGCGCTGTCATTTTTATTAATGCAAAAACCATGCCAAAAAATAAGCGCTGACTCAAAGATTTCTCTTTGATATAATAAAGACGGCGCATTTTTCTGAATATAAATTTTATTTGAACAAATCTGAACATTGATCATCTATCCAAAATGTTGTGAAATTGCAACACATCTTGCTGTTTTGCAACAGAAAGGGGTTTTATTTAGTGATAATTGAAACGGAACGGATTAAACATCATAATCATTATGAGGATTGTCTGGAACTTGAAGCGGCTATCAATGCATGCCAGGAAGGGATCTACATATGTGATGCAGACCTAAAGTGTGTCAGGATTAATTCTGCTTACACAAGAATTACTGGACTTACAGAAAATGAATTAATCGGTAAGACTAGCACTGAACTTGAGCAAAACGGAACGATATCAAAAGCGGTAGCTGTAATTGTTAAGAAAGATAGAAAGGTAGTCTCCTTAATCCAGAAGTTTAGAAGCGGAAAAAATGTGTTAGTTACCGGAACACCTGTCTTTAAGGATAGAAAGCTATTCAGAATCGTCATTACTGCAAGAGATTTATCAGAATTAAGTCAGCTGGAAAATCAGCTAAATGCTGCGGAGGAAAGATCAGCGCGTTATCTAAGGGAACTTAGTCTATATAAAGAACATGTAAAAAGCGAAAAGATTGTTGCAAATAGCCAACAGATGAAGACAATTATCAATTTTATTCCAAAAATCTCAAAAGCAGATTCCCCTGTATTGTTGCTGGGAGAATCAGGAACAGGTAAAGAAGTTCTCGCCAGGCTTATACACGAGACAAGCTATAGTGAAGAAAGTCCGTTTATTAAAGTCAACTGTGGTGCTATCCCAGGGGATTTATTGGAATCAGAACTTTTTGGCTATGTAAAAGGGGCCTTTACAGGCGCCAATGAAAAAGGAAAGCCTGGCCTAATTGAAATTGCTGAAAATGGAAGCTTGTTTTTAGATGAAGTCGGAGAACTGCCATTAAAGCTGCAGGTAAAATTATTAAGAGTCCTTCAGGATTTTGAAGTCACAAGGCTTGGAAGCACGAAATCTAAAAAGGTAAGCTTCCGCCTTATTTGCGCCACTAACCGCCCTTTAAAAGAAATGATGGAAAAAGGTGATTTCAGAGAGGATTTGTTTTACAGGATCAATGTTCTTCCCATTACCATTCCTCCATTACGGGAAAGAAAAGAAGATATTATACCATTAATTTTAAAAACAACTGAAAAATTATCCTCCAGATATGGGACACTCTACACGATTTCTCCAGACGTATTCAAAATACTTGAAGCTTACCATTGGCCAGGAAATATCCGCGAACTCGAGAACGTGATTGAACGAATTTTCATCATGACAGACGATCATTCGATTACCGTTAAGGATCTCCCTTCAAACATAGCTGCAGATAAAGTCAGCAAGGATACATATACATTAAAAGAGAAGATGCAAATCATAGAGAGGGACATTATTGAGGATATGCTAAAGCAAAGTGCAAGTTTAAGAGAGGCAGCTAAGAAACTCGGGGTAGATGCTTCTACATTGACCAGAAAATGTCAGAGGTATGGGATAATCCAATCATAATGCAGGTTAAGTGTTTGAATAGGTTATTATTTTGAAAAAGAGTTAAGAATTCTAAAAAACTGTATGTAAGTATGGATGGATGTTTCTTTAATTAATAAATCATTTAAAAAGAGTCAGAGGACTCTTTTTTTTATTAAAAAATGTATTGGTATAAAAAATCTTTTGAATATTCATAATAATAATTGAAATTGTAGATTGGATACAGTATCCTATTTATATAAAGCTAAGAATTTTTCCTACAAACCAATGGGGGAATAATGCTATGAAGCTAGTAAAGGAAGTAACGATTAATGAAGTCGGTCTTCGGGATGGTCTTCAGCTTGAATCGAAAGTACTGACACCAGAAGAGAAGCTTGATGTTTTTAATTTATTGCATGAGGCAAAGGTATCTGAGGTTGAATTTGGTTCATTTGTCAATCCCAGGTTGGTGCCCCAAATGGCGAACACGTCCGATTTCTATTCTCAAATTCAGGAGCATGAAGCAAAAATGGAGCTTGTTGCCCTTGTTCCGAATTTAAAAGGGCTAGAAATTGCCCAAGAAAATGGAGTCCGTACTGTTAATTATGTACTTTCAGCGAGTAATACGCATAATCAGCAGAATGTCCGCCAGACAACCGAAGAATCCCTGAATAGCTTTAAGGTTTTGTCTCAATTTGCATCTGAAAATAATATTGGATTAAATGTAACGGTTGCAACTTCATTTGGCTGTCCATTTGAAGGAACAGTCCCCCAGAATCAAATCATGAAGATATTAGATACTCTCCTTTTACATAACATCAACAGAATTACACTTGCAGATACAACTGGCATGGCCAATCCCAAACAGATATATGACTTAACAAAAGCAGTTGGAGATGAATGGAGAAATTTTGAATTTGGCTGCCATTTTCACAATACAAGAGGTATGGGTATGGCTAATGTTCTTGCTGGTATGGAGGCGGGAATCAGGATTTATGATTCTTCAATAGGTGGAATTGGAGGCTGTCCTTTTGCCCCTGGTGCAACAGGTAATGTATGTACAGAAGATGTTGTTCACATGCTTGAGGAAATGGGAGTAAAAACCTCCATTGACCTTGATGCTCTAATTGCTGCTTCTCATAAATTAAAAGAAATACTTGGCCATGATTTGCCTGGGCAAGTAGCAAAAGCAGGGAAAAGCTCCCGAAAGTTTCCGGTACCGAACTGAAATATACATTAATTATTTGAAGGGATGAGTTAGATGCAGGTGCAAACCTATGAAACGATTAAACTCGAAAGTTATCCAGATCAGGAAGGGGTTGTGCAAATAACTTTAAATCGGCCCAATTCAATGAATGCCATGAATACAAAAATGGCATTGGAAATAATTGAAGTATTGGATGAATTAAAATATGACGAAAATGTAAGGGTTCTCATTATAACAGGTTCTGGCAAGAAGAGTTTTTGCGTAGGTGCCGATCTTAAAGAACGGAATGGCATGTCAGAGAAAGAATGGAAAAAACAGCATGATAGCTTTGAACAAGTAACTTTGAAAATCCGAGAATTTCCCTATCCGGTAATAGGAGCAGTAAATGGGTATGCATTAGGAGGCGGAATGGAAATTGCTCTAAGCTGCGATATTAGAACTGCAGCTCCGCATGCAGGAATGGGACTTCCAGAATCTAAATTAGGCCTTATTCCGGGTATTGGTGGAACACAGCTTCTCCCCCGTATCATTCCTTTAGGTTTGGCTAAGGAAATGCTTTTCACAGGGAAACGAATTGGCGCTGAAGTAGGAATGCAGCTTGGAATCATCAATCATATTTTCTCAAGCGAAACACTCACAGAAGAAACCGTTAAACTGGCTGAAACTATTGCTGCCAATGCGCCTTTATCTTTAAAGGCTTTAAAGAAAGCTGTCAATAAAGGCGCAGAAACAGATTTAGCAACAGGGCTAGCACTTGAACTGGAGGCCTATTATAGATGTGCAAATTCTGAAGATCGTTTGGAGGGCATCTATGCTTTTAATGAAAAGCGTCCGCCGCAATGGAAAGGGAAGTAATAAATTAATATTTTCAAATAATTGGAGGTAATCGAGATGGGAAATAATACGCATACAATGGAAAATACTGAACATGAAATGATACGGAAAAGTGTGCGAACGTTATGTGAGCGCTTTCCTGAAGAGTATTGGAGAGATACAGATGAGAGAGATGCCTATCCTACAGCATTTGTCAAAGCCTTGACTGAGGAAGGCTGGCTGTCAGTGCTCATTCCTGAAGAATATGGCGGAGCTGGTCTAGGGATGAAGGAAGCAGGCATTATTTTAGAGGAGATAAATCGCTCAGGCGGAAATGCGGGAGCTTGCCATGCTCAAATGTATACAATGGGTGCATTGCTTCGGCACGGAAACGAGGAGCAAAAGCAAAGGTTTCTCCCCAAGATTGCCAGCGGTGAATTAAGGCTTCAGGCTTTTGGCATTACTGAACCAACTGCAGGCAGTGATACAACAAGCATTCAAACTTTTGCTGAGAGAAAGGGAGACAAATATATCGTTCACGGCCAAAAGATTTGGACCTCCCGGGCTGAGCATTCAGACTTAATGATGCTCCTGGCCAGAACGACACCAAAAGACCAGGTGCAAAAGAAAACAGATGGACTTAGCCTTTTTATTCTGGATATGAAGGCACAGGCAGATAAAATTGATATCCGGCCAATTGATACGATGATCAATCATGCTACAACTGAAGTCTTTTTCGAAGGAGCCGAAATTCCTGCTGAAAACCTTATTGGCGAAGAAGGCAAAGGCTTCCGCTATGTGCTTGGAGGAATGAATGCAGAACGCATTTTAATAGCCTCTGAATCGATCGGGGATGGGATGTATTTCGTTGATAAATCGGTTCAATATGCAAATGAGCGTGTGGTATTTAACAGGCCAATCGGGCAAAATCAAGGAGTTCAATTCCCAATTTCAAGGTCGTATATGGATATTCAGGCAGCGAAATTAATGCGTGATAAGGCAGCTGAGATATTTGATGCGGGTATGGATTGCGGTGCAGAAGCAAATATGGCTAAATACCTGGCATCTGAAGCCACCTGGCGTGCAGCAAATGCAGCCATGGACACATATGGGGGATATGGTTTTGCTAAGGAATACAATATTGAACGTAAATTTAGGGAAGCCCGGCTGTTTATCGTAGCTCCTATTACCAACAACCTCGTCGTAAGCTATGTTGGCCAGCATGTTCTAGGGCTGCCGCGTTCATTCTAAAAACAAAAATCCGAGGACCATTATTAAATTTGGTCCTCTCTTCAATAAGGAGGAGGAACCAGGGATGGCAGGACCGTTATCAGGTATTACAATTGTGGATGTTACAACAAATATTTCCGGCCCCAGTTTAACTATGATTCTTGCGGATTTAGGTGCTGAAATCATCAAAATTGAAAGGCCAGTTACTGGAGATGACTCAAGGGGCATGGGACCTTTTTGGGAAGGGGAAGGCGTTTATTTCCTTCATATAAATCGCAATAAAAAATCTGTTGTCATTGACCTTAAGAAGGATGATGGCCGAAAAATCGTTTACGATCTTGTTGAGAAAGCTGATGTGTTTGTGGAGAACTTCCGTTATAAAAAAGCGGAAAAAATGGGACTTGGTTACGAAAAATTAAAAGAAATTAATCCTGCAATTGTTTATTGTTCCTTATCTGCTTATGGCCAGGACGGACCTTTGCGTGAAAGATCCGGGTACGATGCGATCGCCCAGGCTGATTCCGGCATTATCGGGATTAACGGGGCAGAAGGATCAGAGATTGCAAGAGTTCCAGTTTCCGTGCTGGATCAGGGGAGTGCTATGTGGGGAGCCATCGGCATTATTTCTGCCCTTTTTCATAAAGAAAAAACGGGAGAAGGACAGCTGGTAACAACCTCGCTATATGAAACAGGCGTTTTTTGGGTTGGCTACCATATGCTATCCTGGCTTGCTACAGGGAAGGAACCCAAGAAAAATGGTGCTGGCCACACAGCTTTTGCACCATATGGTGCGTTTTATGCAAGCGATGCACCCGTCATGATTGGAATATCCAATAATTCATTATTTAGCCGTTTATGTAAAGTGCTCGGTAAAGCTGAATGGATTACAGACACAAGATATGAGACTAATCCTAAAAGAATTGAAAATAGAGAGAATTTGAGGGTTGCCATTGAAAACATACTGCAATCAAAAACTGCTGATGAATGGGTAAAACTTTTGGCAGAAGCCGGGGTACCGAGCTCAAAGGTAAAAAAGATCTCAGAAGTTGTGGGGGATGAGCAGGCTGAAGCCATCAAGATGTGGGAGAGGGTGGCACATTCGAACATCGAAGGATTTAAGCTTCCGCGGCTTCCATTTGAACTAAGCATGTCACCAGCAGAGATTAAACAAGCTCCGCCAAAGCTGGGAGAAAATTCGAAGGATATCTTGAAAAAGATTGGGTATGATGAAGCAAAGATTGAGGAATTATTAAATGAAAAAATCGTACAAACAATTGAAGATAAAGCACAAACCAGGTAATTGAGAAGTATTGCGGAATGAGAAAAGCAAAGGGATTAGTGGTTCATGGCGAGAAGAAGGTTTCCGGACTATCTAAAGAAAGTTTTGTGAACATAAGCCAACAGGGAAATTTATAATGTAAAACTCCTGGCCAGCCAGGAGTTTTTTTATTGTTCTTTAATATATTTTTGAATTTTCCTATAGGCAGTTGATTGATTTATGCCGAGGACTTTGCCGATTTTATAGGAGCTGTGGTATTTTTTATATGCATTTATAATTAATTGTTCTTCCAATTCTTCCTGTGCTTGCTTTAAAGAGCAAATTTCATTAATCTGGACAGCATATTGCTGTTGGCCGATAGATGAGTTAACAATCTTTTGCGGCAAATCGGTTAACTGAATTTCATCCTTGTCAGCTATAACCACCAATCGCTCCATCAAATTTTCCAATTCTCTAACGTTCCCAGGCCAACTGTAATTAATCAGCTTATTTTCTGCTTCTAAGGTGAGATATGCTGAAGTTCCATATTTTTTATTGGATATTTCTAAAAAGTAATCCATTAAATATGAAATATCCTCTTTTCTTGTTTTTAAAGGGGGAATATAAATAGGGATTACATTTAACCGGTAAAATAAATCTTCTCTGAATGTACCTTCTTCCACCATTTTTTCTAAGTCTTTATTCGTTGCAGCAATGATTCTGGTATCTACTTGTATTGGTCTGGTCCCGCCAACCCTCTGGATTTCATGCTCCTGAATAGCTTTTAATAGTTTTACCTGAAGATTAACCGGCATCTCACCAATTTCATCCAAAAATAATGTGCCTCCATTTGCCTCTTCGAACAATCCTTTTTTTCCTTCTTTATTGGCACCTGTAAAAGCGCCTGGCTCGTACCCAAAAAGTTCTGATTCAATGAGAGGCTCCGGTATTGCCCCGCAATTAACATGAATGAAAGACTGCTTCCTTCTTTTGCTTTTTTTATGTATAAGAGATACGATTACACCTTTTCCAACACCGGATTTTCCTGTAACAAGTACAGTAGAATCCACCTTGGCAATTTTATCTACCATTTTCACAATTTTGCGCATATCTGGTGAAAATGAAATAAATTCTTCTTCCTCTTTGTTCTGAAATTTCCTTAGTTCTTCGAGTTCCTCCTGGAAGCTTTCAAGTAAATGTTCGGTACGCTCAATCTTATTGCGAAGCTGCCTGATTTCTGTCAGATCCCTTGAGGTAAAAATAATGAACTCTATATTTCCTTCAGGATCCAGAGAGGGATTTCCGATGCAGTGAATCGTTTGGCCGGTTCTTGTTCTTTGTATCATGGAAACCCGCTCTTTTCGTTCCTTTACAATAGGAAACAAAGATGGGGAAAACAGCCCTTTTCTCGCCAGTTCTTCCGTGTTTTTTCCTACTATTTCAGCTGCCTTCATCCCATAAAATGCCTCTCCGGCTGGATTCACTCTAAGGACTGTACCAATGCCGTCAGTAACAAAAATTTCATCAAAACAGGTATTAATAATTGTCTCCAATTCATGGTTCAAATTCTTATAATGTGTAAGCTCGCAAATTTCCATAAATTCACCCGCATTTTTTAATAAATTGAGGTAATAAAGGCTGGTAATGAAATAATAGCATACTAAGTAGGCATCAACAATTCTTAATATTTAGAATAGTAAATAATAATGATGATATTAATGCGTAAATGCATTATTATTAATGCACAAAATCATTAAACTCTCAGCTGAAGCTCATGGTTTCTTTATCTAGCAGTAATAGATTTTTGGCATAAAATTTGCAGACTACTTTTTTAAGTAACTTTTATATTATTCATCATAATAAGGAGGTAATCGGAATGGCTACGTATAATAAAGATCAAATCAAGAATCTTTTAGAGCTGGATAAAAAGCATTATTTGCATCCAACATCTTCATTAAGACAGCATCAGGAGAGCGGGCCGAAACGGATTTTTACAGAGGGGAAAGGGGTTTACTTAACCGATGTAAATGGGGGTCGCTATATTGATGCGCTGGCATCACTGTGGAATGTGAATGTAGGTCATGGCAGGAAGGAACTTGGGGAGGCAGCGAGCGAGCAAATGGGCAAGCTTGCTTATAGTTCATCTTTTAACAATTTTTCTCACGAATCGGTTATTCGGCTGTCTGAAAAGCTGGCAAACATTACACCTGGCGATTTGAATGTGTTTTTCTATACTTCTGGAGGATCTGAATCAAATGATACGGCCTTTAAGCTTGTAAGGCATTATTGGAAATTAAAGGGACAGCCGCAGAAAAAGAAGATTATTGGTTTAGAGCGCGCTTATCATGGAATTACCATAGGGGCGACAAGCGCAACGGGAATTCAGCAATTTCAAAATATGACAAACTCACTGGCGCCAGATTTTCTCCATGCTGCAGCCCACAAAACGAATTGTGAATTGGGTGACAAGAACGATCCGGACTTTGCTAGAAGCATTCGGGGTATTATTGAAAATGAAGGCCCCGAAAAGATTGCTGCGGTTATTGTTGAACCGATTCAGGGGGCAGGCGGTGTGATTATCCCGCCGAATGGATATTTAGAAGCTGTGAGGGAGCTTTGTGACCAATACGGCATCTTAATGATAGCTGATGAAGTTATTTGCGGTTTTGGCAGAACAGGAAAAATGTTCGGAGTCGATCATTGGAATGTTATACCTGATGTCATGTGTATGGCGAAGGGTATAACGAGTGGTTATATTCCGCTTGGAGCGGTCGCAATTACTGAACGTTTAAGGGACAGCCTGGCTGAAGTTTCGGATGATGTCTTATTCCATGGATTTACTTATAGTGGTCATCCCGCTGCCTGTGCAGTTGCATTAAAAAATATCGAAATTATTGAAAAAGAAAATTTGCCGGCTCATGCAGGCAAGATGGAAAAAGAACTGAAAAAAGGCTTTGAATACTTGACTGAGAATCATTCGCTGGTGACAAAATCACGGGCAAAGGGTTTGATTGGAGCATTTGAATTGTTTGAGGATAGGGAAAAGGGAATTCCCTTTAAACCTGAGAAAATGGCTGCCCAAAAGCTGGTTGAAGAATGTCTATCCCGAGGATTAATTGTGAGGGCCGTCACCTTTGGAGGAACAAACATAATTGCCCTCTCACCACCGCTTATTATTAATAAAGAGGAAATTGAAAAAGTGATTTCGATCTTCTCGGATGCCATTCAGGAGGTTGAAAAGAGTTTAAAATTACAAAGTGTTTAATAGTTAATATTGATCTGGTGCCTATTCATTAGAGTAGGCACTAGAAAAAGGTGAAAAATCAGAAAATTATTTATATTTAGACTAATAGAGGGCTTGCTTAGACTTTCTTCAACCAAAATTTGAGTGGAGGTAAATGAATGAGTGAAAACAGGTTTATAAAAACACTAGGAAACCGAGATGTACTTACTCTTGCATTTGGGGCAATGATCGGCTGGGGCTGGGTTGTTACTGCAGGCCTATGGATTACAGAAGCTGGCTCATTGGGTGCTATTCTTGCCTTTGTTATTGGAGGCTTGCTTGTTACTTTAGTTGGTCTAACCTATGCAGAATTGGCATCGGCTCTTCCATTGGCTGGAGGGGAACATGTTTATAGTTTTAAAGCCATGGGGAGGGTTGCCAGTTTTATTACAACTTGGGCAATAATTTTAGGGTATGTTTCAGTAGTTGCGTTCGAAGCAGTTGCACTGCCAACGGTTTTTGAATATTTGATTCCTAATTATAGTAAAGGCTACTTATACACAGTGGCAGATTGGGATGTCACGATAACATGGGCAGGGGTAGGTATCATAGGATCTATTTTTATCGCCTGGATAAATTATCGTGGAATTAAATTCTCTACTGCTGCCATGTTCATTTTGACATTATTAATTCTAATCGCTGGTATTTTATTAATAACAGGCAGTTCTATCTCGGGAAACACACAAAATATGCAGCCATTATTTGAAAAAGGAATGGCTGGGATACTAACCGTTGTGATAATGACGCCATTCATGTTTGTTGGGTTTGATGTCATTCCACAGGCAGCAGAAGAAATAAAGCTTCCTCAGAAGCAAATTGGGAAATTATTAATTGTATCTGTTATTATGGCAATTGTTTGGTATATTGCGGTAATTTTTGGTGTTTCGCGTGTACTAAGCCCCTCTGAAATTGCTCAATCCAATCTTGTTACAGCTGACGCAATGGCAAAAGCTTTTGGAGATAGTCAAATGATGGGCAATCTCCTAGTCCTCGGAGGAATAGGCGGAATTCTAACAAGCTGGATTGGATTCTATGTTGGTGGAAGCAGGGCAATCTATGCACTTGCAAGGGCAGGGATGCTTCCGAAATCTTTAGGAGAACTTCACCCAAAATATAATACCCCTCATAAAGCCATTTTATTGATTGCAGTTTTATCATCAGCTGCACCATTGTTAGGAAGGCCCGCCTTAGTCTGGCTGGTTGATGCAGGCGGATTGGGGTTAGTAGTAGCTTGGTTTATGGTAGCACTTTCTTTTGTTATTTTGCGTAAAAAGGCTCCAGATATGTACAGGCCATTCCGTCTTCATGGGGGAACCGCGATTGGTTGGATTGCGGTCTTTATGTCTCTTGGCGTTAGTATTCTATATATGCCAGGAATGCCTTCAGCACTAATCTGGCCTTACGAATGGGTCATTGTATTTGCTTGGATTATCCTCGGCTTTGTTTTTTATAAAACCTCTATGTCAAAATACGGAACAGAATACTCCAACAAACATATGAATGACGAAATAGCCCGAGTCATAACATACGACAACCAAGCCGACATAAAGGAAAAAAGCAGCTAATGGGCCAGGTATCTATACCACTAAAGCAAACTGGTATAGGTACCTGGTACTTTTTTTAGTATAAAAAAAGTACAGCTGTTTCAAAATAAAAACACTTTCAACTATGGAGGTTCCATTATGGGTGAAAAGTGTTTTTATTGCGCTGATGAGATTGAAGGTAAGCAAATGCATTTGATTACATTTGATGTGGCTGATCAAGAAAAAGAAGAGGTTTTATGTAAAGGCTGTTATCATGAATGGCTGCATGGGATTAAAGGTTAGAAAAGAGTATTAGGAGGTTATTATGAAAAAAGTTAATGATACGTTCCGCACTGAAAGCGGGAGTGAGAGTTTTAATAGTGAGCCGTCAGAAGGGACACTTGAAATTAGTTCAACAGGGTATGGGCTGGAGTCTGTTTCGAAAGAAGAAGCCAGCCATCGGAAAAATTCATCCAGCAGTAGAGGAGTATAATTAAAGCGTCTGCTAAATGCAGGCGTTTTTTAAATTTAGGAAAAAAGGTACAAACTGAGCTGCTGTTGTGCAGGAATACCTCTTTTCCGACTTGAATACAATAAGAAAATGGAAACGACTTCCTAAAAGAGAGAAAGGAAGAATACAAGAAAAAGCTGGGGGATAAATGAGTAAGCTAAAATGGGGAATTTTATTATTGTTGATTGGCAGTTTAATAGGATTAGCCGGGTGTTCAGGGAAAGCAGCAGGAGATAAAGAGCCGGAGAAAAAGGCAGCAGAAGAGAAGGCAAAGGAGGACGAAAAGGCCAAAGAGGAGGCAAGGGAAGAGGAGAAGGAAAAAGAGGAGGATAAGAAGGAAGAAGTAAAACCGATTGTGGTTAATGTTATCGATCCGAATACAAAAGCTGTGCTTAAGACCTTCAGCCCTGCTGATATGGGATTTGGAGATGAAAATGAAAAATATAAAGCAGATCTTGCCCAATGGGCAAAAGAAATGGCGCGTGGTACGGATACTAAGCAAGGCTATGACCAAAGGATGACCCTTGATAAAATAGGACCGAATGGGAAGATAATTAAAGGGCAGCCCGAAATCATCCTTGAAGAAAGTGAATTAGTAGATAAGATTATTGCCTCGTCTGTAAGCGGAGGGGATGTGGAACTGCCTCTCTATGTATCCGAAAGTGGTTATGACCCTGCTGATGTACCGTATTTAGGCGAAGTTGTCGTCGCGTCCTATACTACCCATTTCAATAGCGGTGTGGCAGGCAGGACAAAAAATATTGAGCTATCAGCAGAAGCCATCAATAATATCATCCTCGGTGACGGAGATCATTTTTCTTTTAATACAACAGTGGGTCCCAGTGATGAAGCGCATGGATATCAGCCTGCCGAAGAAGCCATTAATGGCAAGCTTGTTATGGGCATTGGAGGCGGTATTTGCCAAACATCCTCCACCCTTTTCAACGCCGTAGATAAAGTCGGGGTCAGCTATGTGGAAAAACACCACCATTCTGTAACGGTGGGATATGTCCCTAAGGGCAGGGATGCAACAGTATCCTATGGCGGCAAAGACTTCAGATTTGAAAACACAACCGGTATCCCTCTTCTAGTGAAAGCTAACTTTGGAAATGGTGTTTTAACGATCGAAATAAGAACTGCAAAAAAGTACGAGGGAATGCTAAAGAAAGCCGTTTAGCTAATGCGGGCGCCTATGCCATTTGACCTATACCATTTGAACTGGTATAGGTGCCTGGCAATTTTTATTTTAAATTGTTGTAAAATTCAATCAAATGAATTATAATAATTTTAACAAACCGCTGACAGCAATAACCATGCTGCACGTACGGCTTGAAATTTTATGAATGAATCATAATACAAGACATTGACTTTTTTCACTTGATCTTCCTTGCCGGAAGACGAGCCATGAATAAGAGTCAGTAAAACGTTCAATGTGTAAGGGCATTGTATGTTTTGCTGACTCTTTTTGTTTTCTTAAATCGTTTGAAAGAGGTGAAAAAGTGAAGGGTGCTTTAGAGGGAATCCGCATAATCGATGTATCAAGGGTGCTTGCCGGTCCTTTTTGCTCCATGATTCTGGGTGATTTAGGAGCAGACGTGATTAAAATCGAACATTATAAAACCGGAGATGAAACGAGAGGCTGGGGCCCGCCTTTTTTAAATGGAGAAAGTGCTTATTATTTATGTGCCAATCGCAATAAGCAGAGCATTTCATTAAACCTAAAAGCTGAAGAGGGGAAAGAAATTTTCAGGAAACTTGTTTCAACAGGTGACGTAGTTGTTCAAAATTTCAAAGCTGGAACGCTGAAAAAAATGGATTTGGGCTACGAAAGTTTGAAAGAGATTAACCCTTCTTTAATTATGGCTTCTATTACTGGATTTGGTTCAACTGGACCATATAAGGACTTGCCAGGATATGACTATATTATTCAGGCGATGAGCGGACTAATGAGCATTACTGGTGAGCCGGATGGGACCCCTATGAAGGTTGGTGTTGCAATTGCGGATGTACTAACTGGCCTGTATACATGCATTGGCATTTTATCTTCTCTCCAGCATCGGAATAAAACAGGGGAAGGTCAGGAAATCGATATTTCCTTAATGGATTGTCAGGTTGCTTCACTAATTAATGTTGCAAGTAATTATTTGTCCAGTGGAATTGTCCCAGAACGTTTAGGGAATCAGCATCCAAATATAGTTCCATATCAGGTATTTTCTGCAAAAGATGGTGAAATGGTTGTAGCAGTAGGGAATGATGAGCAATTCAAGCGATTTTCAGCTGCTTTGGGCAGACAGGATTTATCTGAAATGAAAGAGTTTATCCATAATGAGAACCGCTTGGAGAATAAATCGAAGCTTATTCCAATACTTGAAGAACTGCTCGCAAAAAAAACTAAAAAGGAGTGGAAAGGCATTTTGGATAAAGCGGGGATTCCCAACGGTCCAATCAATACTGTTCAAGACATGTTTGATGATCAGCAGATAAGTTCCAGAGAAATGATAGTAGAAATGGATCATCCTTCTATTGAAACTCTTAGACTTACCGGTTCACCGATCAAGCTCTCTAAATCACCTGTAAAAATGAGGCATCATCCTCCCATGTTTGGTGAGCATACAGAGACTATTTTGGAGCAGCTCGGTTACCATCCCGACCAAATTGACAGGTTTAGAAAAAATCAAATTATATAGGAGGAATTGAAATGATGAACTTCGAATTAACAGATGAACAGCAAAGTGTGAAAAAATTAGTGAAAAGGTTTGTAGACAAGGAAATTATCCCGAATATTCAGGAGTGGGACCGACAAGGTCATTTTGAACCTTCAATACTAAAAAAATTAGCTGAATTGCAATTAATGGGTGTTTGCATACCTGAGGAATATGGCGGTGCAGGGATGGATTACAACACTTTGGCAATTGTTTGTGAAGAGCTGGAGCGTGGAGATACTGCCTACCGTACTGCGGTATCTGTCCATACAGGTTTAAATAGTATGACATTGCTGCAATGGGGAGCAGAGGAGCAAAAACAGAAGTATTTAGTGCCGCAAGCGCAAGGCAAACAGGTAGGAGCATTTGGCTTAACCGAACCTAACGCAGGGTCGGATGTAGCTGCAATGAATTCAACTGCCATTCGGGATGGAGACTCTTATATTCTAAACGGATCAAAAACGTGGATTTCACTCTGTGATGCAGCGGATAATTTCCTCATTTTTGCTAAAACGGAACATGATATTGGGCACAAGGGAATTTCTGCATTTATAGTTGAGCGAAACTTCCCAGGTGTGGAAACGAAGGCAATTAAAGGAAAGCTGGGAATAAGGGCAGGCAACACAGGCGAGGTATTTTTGTCTGATGTAAGAGTGCCTGTATCAAATAGGCTAGGTGAAGAAGGAGAAGGCTTTAAAATTGCCATGTCAGCATTAGATAATGGCCGATTTACTGTAGCAGCAGGGGCAGTTGGCTTAATTGAAGCCAGTCTGGAAGCAAGTCTAAAGTATTGCCATGAACGCAAAACTTTTGGTAAGGAAATTGGCAGGCATCAGCTTGTTCAGCAGATGATTGCAAAAATGAGTGCTAATCTGGAGATTTCCAGATTGCTTGTGTTTAAAGCAGGCTGGCTAAAAAATCAGGGGAAAAGGAATACAAAAGAAACGTCCCTTGCGAAATGGATAGCATGCAATGCAGCCTTCGAAGCTGCCAATGATGCTGTTCAAATCCACGGTGCATATGGCTATTCGGATCAATATCCGGTTGAGCGCTTTTTAAGAAACTCAAAAGCTCCGGTGATTTACGAAGGAACAAGAGAAATTCACACCATTATGCAAGGAGAATATGCTCTGGGATACAGGGAGGATAAGCCGCTTCGAAGGCAGCTGCCAGCTTGGCCTTTTGAAGAAGTATCAGTACATTAAGTAAGGGAATCGGCACACACCCCATAGTGACAAAAGGGAGGAAAAGGATGAACACATATTTTATTGCCGGGCATGCCAAACTTCCGCAGGGAATGGCTGCGAGAAACCTATATGACTCTATTACTATTACATTGGAACTGGACTTTAAATATGGTGTGATAGTTGATTCATCATGTACACTCGCCACTGAGCATGGCCGTGAATATATTCGCCAGCTGCTTAGAGGCTATTGTTTGGGTGAAGGGGTTGAAGAACTAATAGAAAAGGTTCAGCACCATTATCGCGGGAAAGCCGGACAAGCGATTCAAGCAGCTCTTAAAGATGTATATCTCCAATATGAGCTTGCTTTGGCTAAATAAATAGTCAGGAGAATCTCAGATAAAGGCTTTAGAAGTGTTTGGGCTCTTTTAGTTAAAAAAATAAGCAAAAAGCGGAGGGGTTTGTCCACACCTTTTCAGTCCCTCTTAATACAATAATATAGAAGATCTCCTCCCTAAGGATCTTTGGTCTGCATAGTCGCCGCTAATCTGCCAGCCGGATTAGCGGCATTTTCTTTGTTTTTGTGCAAATAATTGCGAAAGGAAGAGAATTTTCTGTAAATATATGAGCCAATAGGAAAAAAGCACCTGACTTACCAGGTGTGTTCATGTTAAATTATAAGTAGAATATCCTATTTTATCCGGAAAAGAGGAAAAGTCATGAAATTATCTGTGGCAAAAAAACTGTTCCTCGGGTTTTTGTCTGTTCTTTTATTATTTGGTCTTGTTGCCGGTTTATCGAATTATGAACTAGGTAACGTTAACAGAAATTATCAAAGCTTACTAGATGAAAATGTCTCTGAGGTGATGCTTGTAAAAACACTGAAGGCAGAGCTTATGAATGAAGCAGGGGGAATCCGAGGCTATCTCCTGACAGGCGACTCTACATATCTCAGTGACTATGAAAGTTCCCGCAAGAGAATGGAACATCATATTAATGAACTGAATAAATTAACCGCCAATAATGAAGAAAAGGAGTTGGCGAAAGAGCTGAAAGTGCTCCATGATCGCTACCAGAGCATTATTGATAAAGAAATTAAGTTTAAGCTGGAAGATAATAATGCATACATGTCATTAGTTGAAACCTCCGATAAACAGGTCAGCCAGGATTTTAACAAAAAAGCGGATGAACTTGTAAAATTTTATGAAACCCAATTAGATGCTGGGATAAATGAAACAGTATCCAGCGTAAAATCTGCTCAGGTCATTACTTTTATCATTACGATTGCAGCCATTCTGGCTGCGATGGCGATCGCATATTTTATAAGCAGAATGATCTCAAGGCCGATAAATCTGGCTGCAGCTACGATAGACAAGGTGGCTGGAGGGGATTTAAGCCAGAGCTCCATTAAAGTAAAAAACAGGGATGAAATAGGAGCGTTTATTTTATCTTTAAATAAGATGGTAAAAGATTTAAGATCTGTTGTCAGCCAGGTAAGAAACACTTCAGAACAAGTTGCATCAAGCAGTGAGGAACTGGCTGCGAGTGCAGAGGAAAGTTCATTGGCTTCTGAACAGGTTGCAGCTATTTCACAAAAAAATGCCCTTGGCACCGAACAGCAGCTTTACCGTTTTAGAGAGGTATCTTCTTCAATGGAGGAGATTGCTTCCGGAATGCAGCAGATTTCTTCAAGCAGCGAGCTGATGCTTGAAGCAGCAGAAAAAACTGATTATTTAACTAAAAAAGGCACTAAATCGGTCGGAAATGTTGTAAGGCAGATGAATGAAATAAATACTTCAGTAGGTGATGCCACACAGTATATTTATACGCTCGAATCCCGATCAAAAGAAATCAGCAATATCATGGAGCTGATTACCACTATCGCCGAGCAGACCAATTTGCTTGCACTCAATGCAGCCATTGAAGCTGCAAGGGCTGGTGAGCATGGCAGGGGATTTTCGGTTGTAGCCGATGAAGTCCGCAAACTGGCAGAGGGTTCCAAACAATCTGCTGTTCAGATCCAGCAAATGATTGGTCTTGTTCAGGAAGAAACAAAGCAGGCCGTTCAGGCAATGGAGAAAGGGAATGAACAGGTGAAAGAGGGCCTTGAAGATACGATGGAAGCAAGTGCGGCTTTTGCCGAAATTGCCCATTCAATGGGCGATGTAACATATAAAGTCGAGGAAGTTTCATCCTCAGTTGAGGAACTGACGGCCTTAACCAGCCAGATCATTGATGTCATGACAAATGTGCAGGATATTTCAGAAAAAAATGCAGCAGCTTCACAGGAAACTTCTGCAGCAACAGAGGAACAGCTTGCCACAATGGAAGAAGTATCATCATCAGCCGGGTCACTTGCAAAGCTTGCTGAAGAATTGCAGGAAGTTGTGTCGAGATTTAAATTATAAAAGGGACTCAGCCTGAGTCCCTTTTACTTTACACTATAAGATTTTAATGGTTAATGGATACAGATATGGAATAAACGGCTCCTCAATTTCTTTCCAATCCTTAATTTTAATCAAAGGAAGCTCTGTTCCATTATAGACTGCCTTGTCTATTACTCCGCTAACCTTGACCCACATATTATCATAGAGTTTCGGAGCTTCCTCCATTTCTGAAAGAAAGCCAATCATACTTGCATCTGCTACACAATGCGTAATCAAAAACCTGGAAATGACAAGCTGATTGGAAGCAAGTCCTTCTTCTTTATATATAAATCCCTGAAATTCAATTTCCCTGCCAATGAATTTATCAATATCCTTACCGATTTCCTCATAATACAAGCTAAAAACTTTATCATCCATCTTAATAGCAGGAGACGAATACAGGTCCTTTTTTAATTGCTCAAATTCTTCATTGGATATTTCCTCTACTTCTTCATTTACAGATAGGTCATGCTCCAGCTCCTCGGCTTCTTCCAGCTCTTCTTCAAAAGAATAGTCTTCAAGGTCAAAGTCTGATTGCTCAGAACCTGCCGATGTATTCACCTCTTTTTTTTGATTACCAAGTATGGCCAGCCCGCCTTTTTTTTCAGCAATTGAAGCATCAAGAGTCTTTGCAGGCAATAAGAATCCTGTTAATAGCGGAAATAATATAATGGAATAGGACAGCAGCTTTTTACCTGTAAACGGTGTATCACCATGGTCATGATGATGAGAACAGTTATGATCGTCATGGTGGCAGCAATCCTCGCCGTGATGATGTTCGTGATCCACTTCTTCTTTTGTGGAAGTCCAAATCCTGGTAATCTGAATAAAAAATAAAAATAAAAACAGTATGGAAGCGGATTGACTTAAGCGGACATACTTCGGATTAATATATTTGGTTATGTCACCTGTATAATGAAGCTGAAAAATCAGTCCGCAAAAAGCCAATAGAATAAGCGCCCTTAATGCCTGCTGAAAATGGATTTTCATAGCAATCCTCCTAAATGAAATTCTGTACAAGAAGCAGCGTGAAAAAGACAACGGAAGCAGTCAGCGCTAATACCCCAAGAACAAACTTCATCCGAAACACACTAAGCATCATGATGGTATTTTTAAAATCGATCATGGGACCAAAGATGAGGAATCCGAGTACGGAAGACTTAGGAAATATGCTGCTGAATGAGGCACCAATAAAAGCGTCGGCCTCTGAGCATAGTGACAAAATATAAGCAAAGCCCATCATGATCAGCAAAGATACTACCGGATTATCAGCATTTTGCAAAAATGTTTTTGCCGGCATATAGACTTGTACAATGGAAGCTAATAAAGCACCAATTATTAAATATTTGGCCATGTCAAAAAATTCATCGATTGAATGAGTCAGCATCGACCAAATCCGATCCAGGAAAGAACGATTGTTTTCACTGCTGTGGGGTAAATGGAGAGTTTTCTTCAATTGCCCGGACTTAAAGAAGATGCTCACACTAAAGGCAACTATAATGGCAATTAGAAATCCCAGTCCCATTCGTAAGCCCGCTATTTCAAAATCGTTTCCAAAAGCCATGTATGTAGAAGCAATGACGATGGGATTAATCAAGGGCCCAGTCAGCATAAAACCAATCGCTGCATATACTGGAACACCCTTGGACATAAGACGGCGTATGATAGGGACAATTCCGCATTCACACGCTGGAAAAAGGGCGCCCGCCACACAGCTCATTACAACAGCAGCTGTTCTATTTTTCGGAATCCACCTTTTTATATGATCTTCTGTAATGAAAATTTGGATAAACCCTGCAATCAGCACACCTATCAGGACAAATGGCAATGCTTCTATCAGGATGCTGATAAAGATAACATTCAAATTTAACAGAGAAGGGGGAATATCAAAAGATACTCCTAAGCCAGAGCTGAAAGATATTAAATATACCAGAATGGCTATCAAAATTATGCCCGTTATATCAATAATATGGCTGCGAAAAACTCGATTCATAGTATCCTCCTGCGTTTTAAAATCGTAATGATTTCGTTTTATACTCTATATTAATTTTATGATATTGTAAATGGGATTATGAGCATTTTGAAAGGATAGGAGAATTGGAGGATAAAAAAATATAATGTTTATCCTTGCAATCGATAGAAAATTTTAATATGATTTAAAACGTAACGATTACGATTTGATAAAAACCCGCCAATATTTTCGAGCCAGCACTATATCTAATCGGATTAGTGGGGACTAATCTGCTGTAAATCGGAATGAGTACTATTTATATTGAAAAGGAGAAAATCATGACACAGAAGATACCCGTCACCGTACTGAGCGGCTATTTAGGAGCAGGAAAGACCACTCTGCTCAACCACATTTTACATAATCGCAGCAATCAGAAAATTGCAGTGATTGTAAATGATATGAGTGAAATCAATATAGACGCATCCATGGTAAAAAAAGGCGGTTTTTCCAGGGCCGATGAAAAACTGGTAGAGCTTCAAAACGGCTGCATCTGCTGTACTCTGAGAGAAGACTTAATGATAGAAGTCGAAAGGCTGGTTAAAGATGGGGATATTGATTATATCCTGATTGAATCCTCAGGAATATCAGAACCTATTCCGGTTGCCCAGACTTTTACTTATATCGATGAAAGTTTGGGAATTAATCTTTCAAGAAGGTGCAGGCTTGACACCATGGTTACAGTTGTAGATGCAAATCGTTTTTGGCATGACTTTGCATCCGGAGAAACTCTTCTGGACCGCAAACAGGGCACAGATGAAAGTGACGTCAGGGAAGTTGTTGACCTATTAATTGACCAAATAGAATTTGCGAATGTCCTGGTGCTGAACAAAATGGATTTGGTTGATCCGGAAAGGGCTGATGAACTTAAGGCTGTATTAGAAAAGTTAAATCCTGAAGCGAAAATTATTAAAGCCGTAAATTCAGGGATTGAACCGGAAGAGATCCTTAATACTAGCCTTTTTGATTTTGAAACGGCGAGCCAGGGAGCAGGCTGGATTAAGGAGCTTAATGAGGAACATACGCCGGAAACTGAAGAATATGGAATTTCATCCTTTGTATATAGAAGGAAAAGGCCGTTCCATCCAGAAAGATTCATGCAATGGCTAGAGGATTTCCCTGCAGATATTGTGAGAGCCAAAGGCTTTTTCTGGCTGGCTTCCCGAAATGACATGGCTGGGCTCCTGTCTCAGGCAGGGTCATCCATAACACTGCAAGGTGCTGGGGAATGGATAGCAGCTCTTCCAGAAGTGGAAATAAACGAAATGTTAAAAAATGAATCAGAACTGCTTGATAAATGGGATAAGGAATTTGGAGACAGAATGACAGAGCTTGTTTTCATTGGCAT
This sequence comes from Cytobacillus oceanisediminis, assembly GCF_004366035.1. Taxonomy (GTDB): domain Bacteria; phylum Bacillota; class Bacilli; order Bacillales; family Cytobacillaceae; genus Cytobacillus; species Cytobacillus oceanisediminis_C. The sequence continues at coordinate 617,297 of NZ_SOEE01000002.1, read as the reverse complement.
GGATATGAAACAAGAAGAAATTGCATTAAGTCTGGATAGGTGTTTACTAACCGACAAAGAAATGAGTTCAGACTGGAGCATGCTGGCTGACAGGCTGCCAGCTTTTAATTCTGCTATAATGGAGGAAATCATATGAGAGTGAAAATTACTTTGGCATGCACTGAAACAGGGGATCGCAACTATATTACAACTAAAAATAAAAGAAATAATCCTGATAGAATTGAATTAATGAAATACTCTCCAAAGCTAAAAAAACACACCCTGCACAGGGAAACAAAATAACGTAATCGTTCTCTTTTAATGTCTGGATGAATGCTGACGTAAACTAACAGAGCAATCTGAAAAATTTTGTTGCTTTTTCCCGTTCTTGCAGATATGCTCAAATTAGGAGATATACGGAAGGGGAATTGAGATTCTATAATGTGGCAGAACTTGTAATCATTTTAAGCTAAAATAGGGCAGCTTTCTCATTATGTTGCAAAGGCCTCTCTATTTTTAAAAATGATGAAAACGAGGAATGCCTTGCTGTGGAATCTCAAACCATAAGCTGGCAGATACCTTGTTGTGTATCTGCTTTTTTATTGGAATCTTTATCTCCTGGCTAGTCGCAGCAGGCCCAAATTGGAGGGAAAGCTGAATGAATCAACAGAATAAGACCGTTATTGTTACAGGTGTCAGCAGCCATAAAGGCATAGGTGCTGCTATTTGCCGAAAGCTGGCTATCCGAAATTTTAACATATTCTTTACTTATTGGGATGCCGAGCCCCATTGGGAAAAAGTATTCAGCAAGGAGATATCGGAAATCGGGGTTGCATGCAAAGGTCTTGAAGAAGACTTATCAGATGTTCAATCAGCAGAAAAGGTGCTTGAATCTGCTGCTTTGACAGTTGGAAAGCCGATGATACTTGTTAATAATGCAGCTCATTCAACAAGAGATGGATATCTGGAACTTAATGCAAAAACACTGGACGCACACTATGCGGTTAATATGAGAGCCGTATTTCTTCTATGCACAGAATTCGCCAAAAGATTTCCGGATTGGAATTTGCCTTACGGACGAATCATTAATATGACTTCCGGACAAGAACTGGGGCCAATGCCCGGTGAATTGGCCTATGCTTCTACTAAAGCAGCCATCACGGCATTTACCAGATCTCTGTCAGCAGAAATTGCTCATTTAGGAATAACCGTCAATGCGATTAACCCTGGTCCCACTGATTCTACATGGATGGATGAAAGCATTAGAAGTCACCTTTTGCCTAAATTTCCAGCCGGCAGAATCGGCCAGCCTGAAGACTCAGCCAATCTTGCAGCATTTCTGGCAAGTGAAGAGTCAAAGTGGATAACAGGACAGGTGATTCATTCCGAGGGAGGGTTCATTCGCGGTTAACCTAAGAGCAAGTGACATTTATTTAACAAATCTCAGCTATTTATATCATTTTCGATACAAAATACCCAAAAGGGTTTATTGATCTCCTCCAAATGTGTATAAATAGAAGTTATAGAGGGGAGAGACCTATGTTAAATTTATTAAATGACCCTGATTTTGTGCAAAAGTGTGAAACTTCTTCCCCGCTTGAGATGGTTGAATACTTAACAGGCGGTAATATTAGAGGATTGGAAAAAATAACTTTGGGCACGCTTGCAAACAGAAAACAGCTGCCGGCAAATGTCGTAAATGTCCTGATCGTTTATTTTTTTAGCACGTTTGCCAATAAAGTATATGACCGAAATGATCTTGCCAGGCTTTATGATTACTGGGCATCGAATCATGTATACAGTTTTGCAAAAGCACAGGAAATGACTGGAGAAGATATTGTAAATGTCCTGGCGGGCTTAAAATAATAGAGTAAATAAAAGGTTCATCCCAATTGGGATGAACCTTTTTTGATATCACCTATTTCTTTTATTGCTGTATGCACCTTCTATAGTCTGTTTCATCATTTGATGCCCGAGCACCGCAACGCCTGCTGCAACGATTCCGTTAAGGAGCCCTTCAAAAGAAAAGCCAAATGCAAGGCTGCCTGCGGAAACAGAAATAATTACAAGAATCCATAAGATTGACCAATCAGGAATTTTTGGTGTTTGTTTTAATGCATACCCAATTACCCATAGGGCCGGGACCAGCATGTAATAATTCTGGTTTAAAAAATCCAGTAAGTTCAATCCACTCACCTCCTGATCCTGTTTTCTATATTTTATGAATGCATCATATAATTTGTTTGTCTGCTTGTCTCTAAAATGGTATATATTAACATAATAGATTTACACATATTGGAAGCTAAAGAAGGCGAAATAGTTTGAAAATTACTCCTGTAAACGGGTGGTATAGTTGACATTCCTTCCTATAAGTGCTAAATTTGAATCAGCCGTTATGCATCGTGTTATATTTTGCTAGCTGCTTTTTCAACCGTTAGGCAATGGTCTGGATGAGTAATGAATGTAAAGTTATAAGCGTGTATATGGTGAATTTACACATGGCTTTTTCTAGCCAATAGGAGGATTTTTTTCATGAAAAACGGTAAAGTAAAATGGTTCAATGCTGAAAAAGGTTTCGGATTCATCGAAGGTGAAGACGGAAACGACGTATTCGTACATTACTCTGCTATCCAATCTGAAGGTTTCAAATCTTTAGAAGAAGGCCAAGAAGTATCTTTCGAAGTTGTTGAAGGTGCACGCGGACCTCAAGCAGCTAACGTAACTAAACTATAATCGACAGACCCATACAAAAACAGCCTGGCCACATGGTCAGGCTGTTTTATTTATTACCGATTGTATATAAGTACCTGCTATGCCATAACCTATGAGAAAAAGGGAGGTGGCTATAGGATGAACTTTATATGGGAATCAGTCCTTTTAATTTTTTCAGGGGTGCTGCTTTTGCGTGTGGCCGGAAGAAAATCCATCTCACAAATGACACTAGCCCAAACAGTTGTGATGATTTCAATAGGTACCATCATTATTCAGCCGATCGTTGAGACTAGTGTTTGGAAAACGATTGCTGCAGCAGCTATCTTAGTTGGATCATTAATATTAATGGAATATCTTCAGGTTAAGTTTAATTTTATTGAAAAATTTATAACGGGCAAATCTAAAATTGTGATTGAGAATGGAAAACTAAAAACAGCAAATATGAGGAAATTGCGCTTTACAGCTGATCAGCTGGAAATGAGGCTCAGAACCAGCGGAATCACAAAAATTTCAGATGTCAAAATGGCCACTCTTGAACCGAATGGACAGCTTGGGTATGAGTTAATGAATGATGCCAAGCCTTTGACTGTTGGAGAATTTAAAAGGCTGATGGGAGAAATGATTTTGCAGTCGCCTGTTCAGCTTGCACCTCAAGCATCAGAGGATATCTTTCAGGAGCTGAAAAAGGGCCATACCCCGCCAAATCCCAAAGATCTGCACTAGTTTTAAGCCGCATTGCGGCTTTTTTTAACCCCAATCTCTATTTTCACTCTTTAAAGTATTATTCAGATTCTTAGTCCATAACAAAAAAGTGCTTGAAGTTTCGCGAGTTTCCTGTATAATTTTCAAACGTGAGTTATTTCAGAATAATTTCATATGAATCGCTTATCAAGAGAGACTGAGGGACTGGCCCTAAGATGTCTCGGCAGCGGGCTCTATAGAGCGCTGTGCCAAATCCAGCAAGCAGAGGTGCTTGGCAGATAAGAAGAGAACGATTGATTTGTTAGATCTCTTCTTGCTTGAAGAGGTCTTTTTATTTTGCAGGAAATTCCATTCGGAGAGGAGATTTTTTTATGAAAAACAAGGGGAATCCCTGGGCATTATTGCCGCTTTTGGCTTTCCTTCTAATTTTTATAGGAAGCGGCATTGCAACAGGAGATTTTAATAGTATTCCAATCATTGTCATTGTTTCCGCTACAGCCGGAATAGCACTGGCAATGAACAGAAAAAAGCCATTCATGGAAAAAGTAGAGATATTCACGAAAGGGGCCGGACATCCTGATATCATATTAATGTCCATCATTTTTATCCTGGCAGGGGCTTTTTCTGGTACGGCTAAGGGAATGGGGGCAGTTGATTCGACGGTGAACCTTGCACTCTCTTTTATCCCGCAGAATCTGCTTATGGTCGGAATTTTTATCATTGCATGCTTTATTTCGTTATCGATGGGAACATCCATGGGAACAATTGTAGCTCTTGCTCCAATTGGTGTAGCCCTTTCAGCGGAGACAGATGTTTCTACAGCATTGGCGATTGCAGCAATAATAGGGGGTGCCATGTTTGGGGATAATCTTTCCGTCATTTCAGATACGACCATTGCTGCTGTCAGGACTCAAGGAACGAGAATGACGGATAAATTCCGTGTGAATTTCTTAATCGTCCTGCCTGCTGCTTTGCTTACAGCTTTGATTCTAGGGATTTTAACAGCAGGTCAGGAAAGCGTGGTAACCAGCGGGGATTACAGCTTTTTGAAAGTAGTCCCTTATCTTGGCGTATTGGCTGCTGCTTTGCTTGGCATGAATGTTATTCTTGTGCTTAGCGGGGGTATCCTTCTTGCTGGCCTGATCGGAATTGCAGACGGCAGCTATACTTTTGTTTCATTCCTGCAAATGATTGCTGAGGGAATGGCTGGTATGCAGAACCTTGCGATAATCGCCATCCTCATTGGCGGATTGGTTGAGATCATCCGATTTAATGGCGGAATTGATTACTTGCTTCACATGGCTACAAGCAAAATAAAATCCCGCAAGGGAGCTGAATTTGGTATTGCGTCACTTGTATCCCTGACAAATTTATCTACAGCCAATAACACAATTGCCATTATTATTGCGGGGCCGCTTGCCAAAAAAATTGCAGATCAATATGAGATTGACCCGCGTAAATCAGCAAGTATTCTTGATATATTTGCCTGTTTTGTACAAGGGACTATCCCATATGGAGCACAGATGCTGGCTGCATCCGGACTTGCTGCCATTTCGCCGGTGAGCATTATGGCATATTCCTTTTATCCGATATTAATAGGCATTTGTGGTATTATTGCCATTTTGATCAACTTCCCTAAACTAAAAAAGCAATAGATGAAAGAGCCTATGCTGGGCTCTTTTTCTTTTCGAACAATGCTATGTTTTGGAAAAAATCTCTGATATAATTAGAACGAATGTTCTGTTAAATTTTGCTTAGCCTCTGCCGTTTTTTGATTTGGTATAATGGTAACATTGCAGAAAGAATCTCAGGCAAGGAAAAGAGGGTGTTAGATATGAAATTTATCCATACCGCTGATTGGCATTTGGGCAAGCTGGTCCATGGTGTATATATGACCGAAGATCAGCGTCATTTTTTGCATCAATTTATTGACGTGGTAGAGGAAGAAAAGCCGGATGCAGTCGTTATTGCAGGAGACTTATATGACCGGTCCGTACCTCCGACTGATGCTGTAGAATTGCTGAATGAAATTCTTTTTAAAATAAATGTAGAGCTCAATACACCTGTGGTTGCAATAGGCGGAAACCATGACAGCGCTGAAAGGCTATCCTTTGGAAGCTCCTGGTATAAACAAAGCAAGTTCTACTTGTCTGGAAAACTGGTAGATGATTTTAAGCCCATACATATTAATGGTGTGAACTTTTATCTGGTACCGTATGCTGAACCCGGAATGGTCAGGCATTTGCTTGATGATGACCGTGTGCACTCCCATGATGATGCAATGAAGGCAATTGTGAACAGAATTGAACAGTACCTGAACCCAAATGAACCGAACGTTCTTGTCGGACATGCTTTTGTTCTGGGCGGAGCTACCAGTGACTCGGAGAGGACACTCTCTGTCGGAGGATCAGGCTGTGTCCATTCTAGCTGCTTTGATCCTTTCTCCTATACGGCACTTGGACATTTGCATAGTCCTGATGCCATAAAGCATGACAAGATCCGCTATTCAGGCTCCCTATTAAAATATTCTTTTTCCGAAGCTAAACAGGAGAAATCCGTTTCTATTGTAGAAATGAAGGAAAATGGCGAATTTGCCTTGCGTACCCGTTCACTTAAGCCCAAAAAAGACTTGAGAGAGATAGAAGGGCATCTTGATGAACTGATGGATCCAGCTTTCTATGAAAAACAGAACCTTGATGACTATCTGAAAATCACCCTTTTTGATGAAGGCGCATTGCTTGATCCAATTAATAAGCTGAGACAGGTCTACCCGAATGTTCTTCACCTTGAAAGAAGGATAGCCGTTACAGATATAAAGAAAAAAAGCTCTTTCCTATCGATAAAGGAAGAGAAAAAGTCAGAGCTTGATCTGTTTAAACAATTCTATGAACAAATGACCACTTCCGAATTTACAAAAGATAAACAGCAGGTTATGACCGATGTGATTGAAAAAGTGCTGAGGGAGGAGGCGCTGAAATGAAGCCATTAAAATTAACGATGCAGGCGTTTGGACCCTACGCAGACAGTGAGAGCATTGATTTTACGGAACTTGGAAATCGGACCATGTTTGTCATCTCCGGCAAGACGGGTTCAGGCAAAACCACTATTTTTGACGGCATCAGCTACGCGATTTATGGAAAGGCAAGCGGGGAGGATCGGAATGGCTCTGAACTTCGAAGCCAGTTTGCGAAAAATCATACATTAACCGAGATTTCCCTCGAATTCATTTTAAGAAATAAAAGGTATTACATTACAAGATCTCCTCAGCAGGAAAAGAAAAAAGAGCGCGGCGATGGCACGACGACAGTAAGCGCCAAAGCAGAACTTTATATGTATGGTGAAAATGGAGAGCAAAAGCTCCTTGCTTCAAATGTCAGGGATGTTGATGAAAAGATAAAAGAAATTATGATCATTGACAGCAATCAGTTCAGGCAAATTCTGATGATTCCCCAGGGAGAGTTCCGAAAGCTCCTAACTTCTGAAAGCAAGGATAAAGAAGTCATTCTTCAGCGGTTATTCCATACTCAAATATACAAGCGCATAGAAGAAAAACTTAAAGAAGATGCAACTGAATTAAAAAGAACGGTAGAAGAACAGATAAAACTGAGAGATCAGTATTTTAATCAGGTGCAGGCTTTATATAGCGAGGAGCTGAAATCTTACCTCGAAGCAGGAAGTGTCAATGACACCCTGCTCATGCCGCTTCTTGCAGAGGAAGTTAAGGAGATGGCAGTTGGCCTTGCTGAGCTGACAGAAGCAGGCAGGAAAAAAAAGGAAGAGAGAGATCATCTTCAGCAAAAGCTCTATGAAGCTGAAATGGTGCTCAAACAGCTGAAGGCGAAAGAAGAGCTAAAGCAAAGGAAAGAAGAGCTGGAAGGGCTAAGGGATCAATACACTGCAAAAGAGAATGCCATAGCTCTTGCCCAGAAAGCAGCCCTGCTCAATCAGCAGGAGCAGCTCTGTCATGAACTGAAGAAAGATCTGGATGCAGCACATGCCGATCTTCATGAGCTTCAGAAAAATTTAGGCACTCTTGAAGCACTATTAAAAGAAAAGCAAGATAAATGGGAAACTGAAAAGAACCGCGAGGCAGAAAGAAAACAGGCTGCCGAACAGGTTAGTCACCTGCAAAGTATGAAAGAGGACATTCTTTCTTATGCAAAAGTGGAAAAGCTGGTCTGTTCTCTTGAAAAAAATCTTGAAAACCTCAGGCTTCAAAAAAGACAGAAAGATGAAGCCCATCAAAAAGCTGATCAGCAAATAAAAACACTGACTGAAGAAAAGCAGGACATTGAAAAGAGCAAGCTTGCACAGATGGAGAATGAACGAAACCTGGAGAAACTAGCAGACGAAATAGAACGGCTTCATAAATATGAAGAGCTGCATAAAGAGCATCAATTATCAATGAATGCCTTCAACAATAAGAGAGATTATTTTGATCAGACATCGTCCAGGCTGACTGATGCCAAACTGCTTGTGGAGCAACTGGAGGGCAAGTGGCTTCATGGACAGGCAGCAATCTTAGCAGACAGGCTCCAAAACGGGGAGGCATGTCCGGTCTGCGGCTCAGACCACCATCCCACTCCGGCTGTATCTCCACATGATATACCGGATGAGCAAGACCTGAAGGAAGCAAAAAAACAGGCAGTTCAAATTGAAGCCGAAAAAGCGAAAGCGGAGTCTGCTTTTTATGAAGCCCAGTCCCGCATGAATTCCAGCGAGAGTGGATTGGCTGAACTGACCGCCCAAATACAAAAACACCGTCCTGACTTTAAACAAGAAAGTTTGCTTGTAATGAAAAATACTCTTGCCGATCAAAAAAAGGATCTTTTGACACTACATGCTGAGCTGAAGAAAAAATCTTCCATGCTGGAAAACTGTACTGCTGAATTGGAAAAAACACAGCAGAGGAAAGAAGCACTAGCTGCAGAAATTGACCGGCTGCAAGACCAACTAAATGACGCAGCCATTTTGCATGCGGAAAAAAGAAGCAACTTGGCGAGGATGATGGACACGATTCCTGAAAACCTGCGGTCTATTGAAGCTTACGAGTCGAGTTTGAGAACGGCTGCTGAGAAACTTGAAATAATGCAAAGGCAGCTGGAAACAGCCCAGCAGAATTATCAAGATGCAAAGTCGGTCCATATGGCTGAACAGGCAAAGATGGAGACACTTCAAAAGCAGGCTGTTAAAATTGAGGAAAAGCTTGCAGCCGAAAGGCAGAATTTTGTGCAGCGCATGAAAGACCAGGGCTTTGAAATCTACGGAGAATACCGGGATGCCAAAAAATCAGAAGATCAAATCAGGCAGCTTGAAGTTGAAGTAAGGGAATATCGGGAAGAAGTCCGTTCTGTTCATGATCGGTACACTGAGCTAATGCAGCTCTTGGAAGGGATTGAAAAACCTGACCTGGAAAGCTTACAGCTATTATTGCAAGAAACAGATGATCAATTGAAACTGCTGCAGGATCAATATACAAATCTGTTTATGAAGAAAAAACAAAATGAAGAGACTATGCAAAAAATCAAAGATATAAATCAAAATATGAAAGCCCTTGAGGAAAGGTACAAAGTAATTGGGCACTTGTATGAAATTTCAAAAGGGCAGAATACTTACCGAATTACTTTTGAACGATTTGTCCTGGCGGCATTTTTAGATGATATACTGAGGGAAGCTAACGGACGTTTATCAAAGATGACCAGCGGTAGATATATGCTGCTTCGAAAAACTGACCGGTCAAAGGGTAACGCACAAAGCGGCCTGGAATTACTTGTGTTCGATCAATACACTGGGCAGGAAAGGCATGTTAAAACTTTATCTGGCGGGGAAAGCTTTAAAGCAGCGCTTGCACTTGCTCTTGGTCTGGCAGACGTGGTGCAGCAATACGCAGGAGGCGTTTCCCTTGAGACGATGTTCATTGATGAAGGATTTGGGACACTTGATCCCGAATCATTAGACCAGGCAATAGAAGCATTGATCGAAATTCAAAGCAGCGGAAGGCTTGTAGGCATCATCTCTCATGTTCCTGAGCTGAAGGAAAGAATTGATGCACGTCTTGAGGTAACTGCAAGCCAGACAGGAAGCCGTACACAGTTTCAATTTTTAAATTAGGATTCAGGGGAAAAAGGATAGACCTTCTATCCTTTTTCCCATACTATTAAAGTTGGTGATGACTGTTGGGGAAGAAAGTAGTTTTATCATGGAGCGGCGGCAAAGACAGCTGTCTGGCTCTAGATGTGCTGATAAAACAGGGGTACGAGGTTGTATGCCTTCTGACAACGGTTCCGCAGGAAATTGGCAGAACCTTTGGGCATGGTGAAAAAAAGGAATTAATCCAGCTTCAGGCTAAAAGTTTATCCATACCTGCAGAGTTTATTTATTGTACCTTTGAAGATTACTCAGAGCGTTTCGTAAGTGATTTAAGAAAAATAAAAGATACATATGGGATTACAGGCATTGCATATGGAGATCTCTACTTGGATGGGCACCGCGAATGGGGAGAAAAAACAGCGGCCGAAGCAGGATTGGATGCGGTATATCCTCTATGGATGGAGGAGAAAGATAGTCTTAAGGCTTTAAAGGCCTTTGTGGAATCAGGGTATAAAGCCAAAGTCATAAGGGTTCGGGAAGAGGTATTGGATAATTCCTGGCTGGGCAAAGAACTTAATCATGACTTTGTAAGTGAAATTGAAGATAAGCCTGTTTGTCCGATGGGTGAATCAGGTGAGTATCATACATTTGTATATGACGGTCCGCTATTTTCTAATAGCATAGAGCTGTACTCTCCTGAAGTGATTCAGCTTGAGACCACAAAGAAATTGGAATTTGGTGAATTTAGGCTCGCTGAAAAATAAAAAATACGTCATTGACGAGAATGTGCAGGTAATGAAATGATCGAAATTAAGACATCAGCAGTAAGCGATGGCGAACATAATAGAGGAGTCTTTGCTACTCGTGATATCAAGAAGGGTGAACTGATTCATGAGGCTCCGGTTCTTCCTTATCCAAACATAGAGCATCAGCATATTGAAAAAACCGCTCTGGCTGATTATGCGTTTGAATACGGGAAAAATCACAGCGCTATTTTATTAGGCTATGGGATGCTTTTCAACCATTCCTACAAGCCAAATGCAGTATATGATATCAATTTTGATAATCATACCTTTGACTTTTTCGCCTATAGGGACATTAAAGCAGGTGAAGAGGTATTGATTAATTATAATGGGGAAGCTGATAATGATGATCCCCTTTGGTTCAATAAATAATTTAATTGGAGACTGATTCTTTCCCTGGCCTGGAGAGCAGTCTCCAGCCCGGAAGGGAGAGAATAGTTTGTCCGGAGTATTTTCTCATGATTATAAAGCCTTCCCTTTTATGGTTTTTTCCGCATCTCATATTGCCATGGTCGTTTTGTTTGCAGCAGCAGCTGTACTTTTATTCATATTCAGAAAAGGGTTATACCGGCTTGATCATAAATTCAGGCTGTATATGTTTCTTCTGCTTTTCACATTGGAACTGCTTTACCATCTCTGGCTTTATCATGGAGGGAAGTGGGACCTTTCCTTCACCCTGCCGCTTCAGCTTTGCTCCATAAGCTTAGTTCTTTGCCTGTTATTATTGGCAACGAAATCTAAGACTGTCTTCCAGATTGTCTATTACATTGGAGTCACAGGGGCATTAATGGCGATTCTAACTCCTGAGATGTTTCTAGGCTTTCCTCATTTTCGCTATTTTCAATTTTTTATTACCCATAATCTAATTGTTTGGACCTGCCTTTATTTCGTGTTTGTTCATCAATTCAGACCAACAGGAAAGGGTTTGTTCCAAGCTTTTATCTTCCTGAATTTCTGTGCAGCAGCGGCATTTTTCGCAAACAAGCTAACAGGAGGAAATTATATGTTCCTTTCCCGTAAGCCGGTAAATCCATCATTAATAGATTACTTTGGACCTCACCCTTATTACATAATAACAATGGAAATAGCGGCACTATTCCTGTTTTTATTATTGCTGCTGCCATTCAAAATGATTGGAAAAGATAAAGCTGGAAAGGAAAGGCGGAATCTGCATGAAACCTGCAAAAATAGGAATTGATGCTGGAGGTTCTCTGCTGAAAATGGCTTTTGAAGAACAAGGTCAAATTCATTACAAAAGCTATTCGATTGATGAGTTGTACAGTTCTATGAATTGGCTGAAAATGACTGCTGCTGATGCGCCAATTGCCTTGACAGGCGGGAAGGCTGAATACCTTAAAAATGAGTTTTTTCAAAATTCCCGGATTGTTCCTGAATTTGAGTCAAGCGGTATGGGTGCATCCTATTTTATGAAGAAAGATGGTTTATCTTATGAAAAATTTCTCTTAATAAGTATAGGCACAGGAACTTCAATTTGCCTGAACAGCGGCGGGAGAATCTCAAGAGTGTCCGGGAGCGGAATCGGCGGTGGCACATTGATGGGCCTGGGGAGATTGCTGACAGGTGAAAAAGATTTTTCCGCGTTTGTTTCCCTGGCATGCAGCGGGAAAGCCGAAAATGCAGATTTAATGGTTAAAGATATTTACGCACCATTCAACTCACCGATAGATGGCAGCCTGACTGCCAGCAATTTTGGGAAAATTAAAGATGATCATGTAAGCAAGGAAGACAAAGCTGCCAGTTTAACAAACATGATTGCAGAAACAATTGTGCTCCTAAGCACTCAGGCTTCAGTTCAGCACCAGGTTGGCGATATTATTTATATAGGAAGCACGGTTCAGTATAATGAACCGTTAAAGCACCTTTTAAAGAAGTATACCTCCATGCTTGGCAAGAATCCTGTCTTTATTCAAAATGGGGCGTATTGTGGAGCTATAGGTGCGATGCTGTCTTTATAAAATCAGATGATTGAAAGATTCTTTTTTTCAGGATACAGTGGAAAAAGAATGCAAAAAGAAGCAGGTGGCAGATTTGATGAAAAGATATTTTACAATCGGTATGGCCGGCCATATCGATCATGGAAAAACTACATTGACAAAAGCATTAACAAATGTGGATACAGATAGGCTTAAAGAAGAAAAAGAAAGGCAAATATCCATAGAACTGGGATTTGCCCCTTTACACGAAGATGAGGAACTTCAAATTTCAGTCGTGGATGTACCGGGTCATGAACGTTTTATCAGGCAAATGATTGCAGGTGTTGCTGGAATAGACTTAGTCATTCTGGCTGTCGCAGCAGATGAGGGTGTTATGCCGCAAACAAAAGAACATCTGGAAATTCTCGATTTTCTGGGGATCCGGAATGGCATTGTCGCCATAACAAAAATTGACCGTGTGGACGAAGAGTTCACCGGCCTTGTAAAAGAAGAAATTCTTGAGGAACTGAAAGGCACTGTTTTTGAAGATGTTCCCTTTATTTTAACAGATAGTCTGTCAGGCAAAGGGATTGAAGAGTTAAAGGAGCTGATTATTCATACGCTGAAAGAACAGGACACACGGGATGCAAAAGGTGCATTCCGCCTTCCAATCGATCAGGTCTTTACGGTGAAAGGACAGGGAACTGTAGTCAGAGGCACTGTTTATGAAGGAAAAGTCGAAGAAGGACAGCTTCTGAAAATCATGCCAAATGGTATTGAGACCAGGGCACGCCAGCTGCAGGTACATCATCAGCCTGCAAAATCGGCATTTGCAGGGCAAAGGGCAGCCATTAACCTTTCGGGTGTTTCGAAGGAGGATATTGAGCGGGGCGAGGTCCTTGTATCATCTGAGCATTTCAGCGTCACGAAAACCATTGATGTAGCGGTAAAAATGGTGGGAGATTTAGAGCATATCGTCAAACAGAGAATGCCGATCAAATGCCATATTGGTACAGCTGAGGTCATGGGGAAAATCGTCTTTTTTGACCGTAATGAATTATCCAATTCAGAAGGAGAAATTCTCTGCCAGCTGCGTTTAGAAGAGGAAGTCGTCGCCAAAAGGGGAGACAGGTTCATTTTAAGACGGCCGAGTCCCCAGGAGACCGTTGGCGGGGGCTGGGTGATTGATCCGAACGGTGAAAAATACCGGTTCGGCCAAAAAACCATTGAGGACTTAAGCAGGAAAAAAGAAGGGACACCGAAAGATCGCATAAAAGCGGCTTTGTCAGAAAATAAGGTGCTTTCGCTTTCGGAGGTTACAGTAAAAACCTCGCTGGATGAATTGACGGTTAAGGAAATACTTCATGAAGAAGATTTCCTGAGAGTTAACAGCAAGGAATTCACTTTATTAGCCATCAAAGAGGCAATAGAAGAAGAAATAGCTGACCGCCTGAATGAGTTCCACCTGGAAAATCCAATGAAGCAAGGGGCCAATAAAGCAGAATTGCTGCAGGCAATGCAGAATCAATATCCTAAAATGCTGGTTGAATTTGTTTTAAATTCAGGGATTGAAAAAAGTGCATTTCAAAGAACAGGACAGTTTTTGCAGAATAAAGATTTTTATCCTCATGTGCCGAAAAGCTGGCAAAAACGCACTGACAATCTTCTTGCGGAATTAAAAAAAGATGGATATAAAGTAAAGCCTTTTGATGATTATTATGCTTCCGCCGGGATTCCTGAGAATCTCAAAGGCGATTTAAAACGATATTTAGAAGACCAGGAAATCGTCGTACCGCTGGATGCACAAAACTATTGGCATGGTGATCATTTTAGAGAAGCGGTTGAAGAACTGAAAAAGAGCACAGATGCTGAATTTGAAGTGGGCCATGCAAAGGAAGTTTTGGGTCTTTCCAGAAAGTATATGATTCCTTTTCTCGAAAAGCTTGATTCTTTGGGTATTACACGCAGAGCAGAAAATAAAAGAATATGGATTTAATGAGTTTTCTGTAAATAGATCAGCTTAAGAATGCTGATCTATTTTTTTGTTTAGGAAGAAAAAAGTTTAATTAGAATAATCTGAAATATGACGATAAACGACCCGATTTCTTCTGATATCTTGGAAATTACCACCAATAAATGCAGGATAAATTTACTACAAATTTACAACTCGAGGGAATACTATGAAATTATGGTTGTTTCTGCCTATTAGTCCATTATTTTCAGATAGGATTTTACTAGAATTATTACTAATATTAGGTTGTCAATGAAATTTAAGGAGTGTACAACTTGAAGAAACAACTACTTACAATGGCTGCGACAGCTGGTTTTTTGATTACACCGTTCAATGGAGAAGCAAGTGCTCATGAAAATAAATATATAGTTCAGTCTGGCGACACCTTATGGGGAATCTCCCGCTCTAACAATCTTTCAATTGAAGAGTTAAAGACATGGAATAATATATCAGGATCGATAATTTATAAAGGACAAGCCCTGACTCTGCTGGCACCGCACAGCCATGACGCTTCAGCAGTCGGGTCTTCCAGCAGTACTGTCAGCTACACAGTGAAATCAGGCGATACTTTATGGGGAATTGCAAAAACACATGGCCTTTCCGTCAGTACACTAAAAAGTTTAAACGGAATCAGCAGTGACACGATATATCCAGGTCAAAAGCTAATAGTAAAAGGTTCGGCTAACACTGCTGCACCTTCTGCTCCTGCTCCTGCAAGCACTGGATCTTATACCATCAAAAGAGGCGACACTCTTTCAGGTATTGCATCTCGCCATAACTTATCGGTTTCACAACTAAAGGCAATGAACAACCTTTCTTCTGACTTGATTTATGCCGGTCAGACTCTAAAAGTAATTGGTACGGCATCAAGCAAGCCGGCAGAATCACAGGTAGCAGGCCAAACGACATCAAAGGTGAATGAATTGATCGATGAAGCAAAGAAATACATTGGTTCTCCTTATGAATGGGCAGGAAGCACACCTGCCGGATTCGACTGCAGCGGCTACCTGAACTACGTATATGGTAAAGTGGGAATCTCTATTCCTCGTACTGTAGCATCCATTTGGACCGCGACAAAACATGTTGCAGCACCGAGAGTGGGCGATTTGGTTTTCTTTGAAACATACAAGTCCGGTCCATCACATGCTGGAATCTATCTTGGCAATTACAAGTTCATTCATGCTGGTTCTTCACGCGGTGTAGAAATCAGCGATATGAATAATTCATATTGGAAACCTCGTTATTTAGGTGCGAAAACGACTTTTTAATCATTCTGATCATGAAAAAGTACTCAACGCTCAAATGCAGCGCTGAGTACTTTTTTTTAATCTCTGCGATCACTAAAAGTCTTTGACAGTGCTTCCTTTGCATCTCCCCATTTTTCCTGTGCCTGTCCTTTTACTTTATCCATATTTCCTTCAGTTTCTTTGGATTCATTATTGGTCAGTTTGCCGTATTGCTTTTTAAATTCGCCTTTTAATTGGTCCACATTGCCATTTGTCTGGTCTTTGTTCATAAGTATCTCCTCCTTGTGTTTGCTTGCTTCTTATTTACCCAAAATGAGCATTTTAAAACAAACTGAACGGTTATTGGAGAAGGAAAGAAAATAAACACGACCCATTCAAAGGCGTGTTATTCTTGATGATTCATTTTATTCTCTAATGATAAAATTTTTCCCTCTAATAGTTTTATAGCCCTTTCAAGCTCTATATTGCGGTCAGTTAAAGGGTTAATAATTTCAGCTTCATCATAAAATTTTTTTTGAAGCGTTGAATTGCTGAAGGCTGTTACTGTGTTCGTTTCTATACTTACTAACTGTTCAAGTCTCTTTTCTTCCTTTAATACAATGATCTCACTGCTGGTGTCACCAGAATCTGATTTATGGAATAAGTGAAGTGTATTTTCATTTTCAGGTAATTTAATCAGTCTTTCATTTTCCCTTTCCAAATTCTCAATTTTACAATGCATTTCCCAAAACGCTAATTCAAGCTCATATATTCGGCTTTCTAATTTGTAAATCAAGTCTTTATCTTCTTTTATAAAAAATTCTTCAGTTAATTCTTTATTATGAAGCTCATAAACTGACTTCTGTAATATATGCAAATAGGAACTTTGTTTTTTATTTTCTTCAGATAATGAAGCCAATTTCTTTCTCAAAATATCATTTTTATTGATCAATTCAGTAATTTGCTTTATGTTATTTTTGCCTTCTGTTGAGTCATCTCTTTTAAAAGAGGGGCTGAGCATGGATTGATATTTGGCTAATTCTGATTTTAGTTCAGTGATTTTCTGCTGTATCTGGCTATCCAAATTGGGGGTATGATTGCGGAGCATGTTCATTCTCCTTTCTGATATTTTCTAACTTTTCTGCACATAACTTTATTTTTTAGCATTGCCTCAAAGTTTACTGTTAGATACAACAACCGATCTAAAAGGGGAGTTTGGATATTCCTTGATTTCATCTCTAATTAATAGTAATTGAGCAATTATTTCTTTTTGTATTTGCTCCATCAACACATTTTCATCATATAAATCCCTGTTTAATGCTTGCAGCTGCTCATTTTGCTGTTGAAGCTGAAGGTTTGTATCTTCTTTTATTTTTAATTCTTCTATATACGCTTCATTTGTCATTATTTTATCTTCATATTCGCTAATTAAGGTACGGTATTCCAGTATTTCAAGAAGAAGCTTTTCATTTTCCGCTTTTTGTATGGATAAGTTATATTGCAGGTCGTCTATAATAAGCTGATCCTTTTTTTCGATTGTCGCTAATTGATTTGAGTAATTGTTCAATTCATCTCTCATGTAAACAATTAAGTCTTTAAATTCATTATTCTTTGATTGGAGTTGTTCATTCTCATTTTTCAACTTGATCAGTTCAGAATCTTTTTCTGAAAGTTGTTTATGCAGGTAGAGTCTATTTTTTTGGAACTCTTCAATTTCCTGACGTATAGAGGTGTTATTTTCCTGCAGGGTTAAAATGAGCTTCTCACTTTTCCGGATCTGTTCATCTAGTGTTTCAATCTTAACGAGGTAATCTGCTTCTTTAGAAGAAAGTTCTTTCAGGTTCTTTTTATAGTGGGCGATTGCAGAACTAAGTTCTTCTTTAATATCTAATTCATCCTGCTGTTTTTTTTGTATTTGTTCCTTTAAGTATTGATTTTCATTTTTCAAGGTTTCCAATTGACTGTAATGATAATTTTCCTGGTAATCCTTAATCTTATTTTTATATTTTGAGATTTCAGCAGTAAGGTAAATAACCTTTTGCTGAAGAATTCTATTGTCCTGTTTCCCATCTTCTTTTATGAATGGTGCATTCAACATGATGTGCCCTCCTAACCTTACAATTAGAGCATTTGGTATTATCCTATGTGCTGATAGGCAGATTGTGCAAAATAAAAAGCCTGTTTAAAACAGGCTTAAAATGAAAGTGAAATGGTGTTGTTGGAAGCGTATTGTTGTTTCCCTTCATTAAAATATACAAATGCATGGATACCGACCGAGGAATTTTTAGGCTCTCTTATGAGGACCTTTAATCCGTTAAATGCCTCAGAACCTCCGGGTGGAATGGTTAAATCCTGAATGGAAGTTATCCAATATTCTCCTTTGGTTTTCACTCTTTCTCTCCAGTCATCATATACATATTTCCAGCCTTTTTCTCCATCACTGCCCTTCATGGCGAGACCTGCAACAAGTTTCGGCGGCAGAATCTGACCCTGTAAAGAGACCCCTGAATCAGTGGGTACTTTTATGCAGATGACAGGATTTTTTAAATCGAGATCTCCAGTGTTTTTCATTATGATTGAACCGTTCACCATATACTCTTTTTGTTCATCATCCGGTCTTGGAATGAGCATTGTGTAATTTAGGAAAACTTCAGCATTTGCTTTCTTTAATCGTAGGTCTTGACTGTTGACTGCTGAGATATTTTTATTCTTTTCGGGTTTAATGGTTTTTTCAGGAACCTTTGGTGCTGCTTTCTTTTCTTGTGTTTTAGTCAGTGATGTTTGATCTAACAAGGAGCTTATCCAGGACTTTATAAGTGGCATTGGCACTATAGCCGAATTATTTGCATTAGGTTTAACGCTGCAGTACCTGATAAACGCACGAGATATGCTTACTATTAGTCGATCATTTTCGTTAAATTGAGATCTGAAGGCTAATTGCTGTTTCCCATCAGCAGCTAAATTTTTCTTTTCATTTAATACAAAAGGTATTTTTGCTTTATTGAACTCTATAATTAGAAGATTTTTTAGCCTTTCATCAAGAAGAACATTATGTTCAATGATCAATTGCTGATCAGAATACTGCTGGTCAATGCTATCCAAAAATATTGTGATACTTGGTTCTTTCAAAAGATCCAAACCCTCAGCTTTAAGAATATCATTCAATTTTAGAACAGCGTCCTTGCTCGGCTGGTTCTTTGAACGAGATGAAATTGAGATAGGGTGCTGCTTTCTTCCGGTTTCAATATTAATGGTTTCTTTGTTTTGATCAATAACTGCTTCAAATCCCTGTTGCTCACAAAATAATGCCAGGCTAACTGCTGACTGATAGAGAGCTTTGCCTAAAAGTTCGCCATCAATAAAAACAGAATAGGTCATGTGTACAGTCTCCTTTTATCAATTGCATTTGTAACACCTATATATATGAAGAAGAGACCGAATTCGTGAGAATCAACAAAAACAGGCTATTTGATTAGAACACAATTCTAAATATATCCATACTATGAAGTGAAAACACAACCTATTAGAAAGGATGATTTGCTTGAAACCTATTAGAGGATCCCAATTGACTCCTAATAACGTTCAAGAAGAATGTATTCGGGTATCCAAGGTTTATGACTGGGTTTTTGATGCTATCTCTAAAGACACAGGAATAACCTTGCCGGATGATTGCGCAGCTGCAGTCGCTGCAGCGGTTGCTGATGGAAGAACACCTCTGGATGTAACATGTGAGGTTCCGGATGTAGGAGGATTCTTCCCGCTGACTCCTCCAGATACGGATGGAAACGCATTGTGCACAGTATCTTCCAGAATCGAAAGACGTGAAATTACTCTTGGTGGAAGATTAGTAGAAGTGGCCATTGTAAAAGTCATCTTCACTATCAGACCACTCATTACTATTTTTGATAGCACAGGCGCTATCATCTGCCAATTCCGTCCGACTATCAGTGAATCCCGCCGTCTAGTTGTATGTGCTCCAGAACCGTTTACAGCTGATAACGTGTTCTGCCGTTTAATTTCACTAGACTGTGACACTAACTTCATCGAAACTGGAGATCCAGACCTTGGCCTTCAGGTTATGCTGGATATCTGTTTCGAGATTCAAGTAGAAGCAGACGTAAAACTAGAAGTACTTGCTAAATTCTGCTTCCCGCGTCCAAATGACATTGAACTTCCTACTAACGGCGTTTGTCCGGAATTCGAGTGGCCTGCACAATGTGACTTCTTCCCGCGTGACAACTGTGATTGCCAGGCGTTTGTGGATACTGATCCATTGACTGGTCCTGTTGATATTACCTTCGCAGGAATTCTTTTTGATGCACCATTAGTTGCAGGGTCATTTACTACTGAACTAAACGCCGAAATTTGCGACAACTGTCAATTGAGTGGAAGCACCATTTCGTGGATTGTAGAAGATTTCGTAGTTCCAACAGGAACAGGAACAGGAACTGTGGATCAAAGCTTCACGTTTACTGCTGCAGAAATTGGAATGCCGGAATGTACAGAAGTTTTAGGAATTACAACTATGACTGTCGAAGGTTCAGGTACTGTAAGCTTTGCAGATCCTGGTGTAGCTGATCGTACTGTTTTGTTCACATTGACACTGATTGAAAACATCGGTGCTGCCCCAGATGCTTATGCCATTGTTCTTACTGATCTTGCGGGATTACCATTGGTGACATTTGCTGCAGCAGGATTAGGATTTGTACCGGATGAAGATCTGGTTGTACAGGATTGTGTTACTTTCCCTAATTTACTAGATGATTAATTCTATGAATAAACAAATAACTATGTGAAGAAGGGGCAACCCTTCTTTTTTTTTCAAAGAATCTATTTTGACAGCAAAAAAATTAACTTAAATAGATGATACAAACCTATTCAAATCAAAGATATATGAATAGGTTAATAGGGACGAATTGAAATAATGATTTTAGCTGAAAGGAGTGCACAAAGTGAGGATTATGACAATTTTGGGGACAAGACCAGAAATAATTCGTCTTAGCCTTATTATTAAAAAACTTGATTTGCTTGCCTCGAAACACATACTTGTCCATACTGGCCAAAACTTTACTGAGTCATTAAGCGACCTGTTTTTTCGGGAATTAAAGATCAGGGAACCAGATTATTTCTTATCGAAAAAACAGGCCACTTTAGGTGGGCAGCTTGGAAATATGTTTAATCAATTAGAAAATATCCTTCTAAAAGAAAAGCCGGATAAGGTTTTGGTGCTTGGAGATACAAATAGCGGATTAAGTGCCATCCTGGCAGAGAGAATGGGAATCCCGGTTATTCATATGGAAGCGGGGAATCGGTGTTTCGATCTGGATGTTCCGGAAGAAAAGAACCGAAAAATAATCGATGCTATTGCCAGTTTTAATATGCCTTATACACCACAAAGCAAAGAAAATTTAATGAGAGAAGGATTTCCAAAAAATAGAATCATCCTTTCTGGAAACCCAATAAAAGAAGTATTAAGTGCTTATAAAACCAGTATTGAGCAGAGTCAAATAATTAAGTCACTTGGTCTAAAGGAAGAGGAATACTTTTTGGCAACAATTCACAGGGCTGAGAATGTAGATAATATAAGCCACCTAAGAGAAATCATGAATGGAATCAACAGGGTGGCAGAGGTTTACCGGAAAAGAATCATCTGCAGTATACACCCCCGAACCAAATCCAAGCTTCAAAAGCTTGAATCATTTAGGCTAAATACCTTTGTTGAATTTCATGAACCTTTTGGTTTCTTTGATTTTGTTCAATTGGAGCAAAAGGCGTTATGTGTTTTAACTGATAGTGGAACTGTCCAGGAGGAGTGCTGTATTTTTCGTGTCCCCACGGTTACAGTACGTCGGACAACTGAAAGGCCTGAAACAATTGATTGCGGAAGCAATGTTCTATCAGGTATTGACTCTGGAAAGATATTAAATTGTGTAAATGTAATGCTGAATGGAGAGAGAGACTGGCCTTTGCCTGAGGGATATGGCGAGACTGGTGTTTCTGATAAAGTGGTGAAATTATTGATGGGAGGCATGGAAGTTGTTTAAGAACCAGACAATTTTAATTACTGGAGGAACGGGTTCTTGGGGTTATGAACTTGTTAGGCAGCTTTTGGATTATAATCCTAAGGAGATAAGAATTTTTTCCAGGAACGAATCTAACCAATTTTTGATGAAGCAAGAATTTGACAATAACCCGCTGCTTCATTTTGTAATCGGAGATATTAAAGAAAAAGAAATTATCATGGAAGCATCTGAGGGTGTTGATTATGTTTTTCACCTTGCTGCCCTGAAGCATGTACCAGTATGTGAGTATCAGCCACTAGAAGCATTGAAAACTAATGTTCACGGAACACAAAATGTTATTGAAGCAGCCATTGAAAACAAGGTAAAAAGAGTTGTCTATATTTCAACTGATAAAGCGGCAAATCCCTCCAATTTTTATGGTTTATCTAAAGCAATGGGGGAAAGGCTGATCATCCACGCCAATACTCTTAACACAGACACTAAATTTGTTTGCATAAGAGGTGGAAATGTTCTTGGAACAAATGGAAGTGTAATCCATGTCTTTAAGAAACAAATACAGGAAAAAGGAAGGATTGGTATTACTGATCCTGCAATGACAAGATTTTTCTTAACAATTGAAGAAGCTATCAAGCTGGTATTCAAAGCCACTTTTGAGAGTATGGGCGGGGAGATTTTTGTTATGAAGATGCCGGCATGTAAAATTCTAGATCTTGCTCATGTTTTATCAGAGGATATGGGAAAAAAAGGAATAGAGGTTGACATTCTGGGTGTCAGGCCTGGAGAGAAGATACATGAACTTCTCCTTTCAGAATATGAAAGTGAAACAACAATTGCATATGATGAAGAGTATTTTGTCATTTTGCCAAGTATTCATATTGATGGCTTAAAAGAAAAATATGCTAATTATAAACCGGTTAATCTTTTAAACTATAATTCCAGCAAAGACCTAATGAGCAAGGATGAAATCAGGGGAATTTTAAGGAAAGGCAGGTTTATATAGATGAAGGTATTAGTCCTTGGAGGAAAAGGGATGGCTGGCCATATGATAGTTGATTATCTTCAAAGGCAGCCGCTATATGACGTTATTTATACTTCAAGGAATAAAGAAGATAAAGATGGAATCTATCTAGATATCACAGATTCATTGATGCTTGAAGAGGTCATCAATAATGAAAAACCAGATATAATTATAAATTGTATCGGGATATTAAATGACTTTGCAGCAAATAATCAAAAGCTTGCCTTTCAGGTTAATAGCTTGCTTCCGCATCAGTTAGTCAAATTTACAGAGCGGTACAATGGCAAACTGATTCATATTAGTACGGATTGTGTTTTTTTAGGAACTAAAGGAAATTATACGGAATATGACATACCAGATGGCACTTCTGTTTACGCTCAATCAAAGCAGCTTGGAGAAATCATAAGCGATAAGCATTTAACCATTCGTACTTCTATAATAGGTCCAGAATTAAAAGATTCCGGAATCGGCCTATTTTTATGGTTTATGAGGCAAAAAGGGACTATTAAGGGATATAAGGAAGTTTATTGGAATGGTGTTACAACTCTTGAATTAGCAAAGGCAATTGATTGGATGATTAAGCAGAATATTACGGGATTATATCACTTATCATCCGATAAAAAGATATCAAAATTTGCATTGCTGATTTTGATCAAAGACATTTTTAATAAAAATGACGTTATAATTCAGCCAGATAGTGAAATAAGACAGGACAGGACCATTATTAATACAAGAAGCAATTATAAAAAGTATGAAGTTTCAGCTTATGAGGAAATGCTATTTGATCTTAGAGAGTGGATGAAAGAAAAGTGAGCGGGAAGTCTAAAATATTAATTACTGGTGCAGCTGGATATACCGGCCTTCATTCCTCCAGATATTTTACATCTGCTGGATATGACGTAGTTGCTGTCACAAGAAGGGATATTGCTATCGATGGTGTAATGGTAGAACAATGCGATCTTAATATCAAAGAGTCGGTGCTAAATTTAATAAAAAAAGTAAAACCGCAATATCTTCTGCATTTGGCAGGTCAAAATCATGTTGGTGAATCATGGGAAGATCCCATAATTACAATGGAAACAAATGTACTCTCTACTCTTTATTTGCTGGACGCACTCCAAAAAGAATGCCCTAATTCAAAATCTGTCATAGTTGGATCAGCTCTCGAAATCGACCCCTCCAATATATCTGCTATTAATCATCCATATAGCCTCAGTAAAACGCTTCAAGTACTTGCTGCAAGAGCATGGGCAGAACTATATGGCCTTTCAATTGTCATTGCCCAACCAACGAATCTAATAGGCCCCGGAAGGTCAAACGGAGTTTGCTCTGTGTTTGCAAAAAAGATTGCTGAAATGGAAAGCCGTAATGCTAAACCAATACTTGAAGTGAAAAATCTATGTGCACAACGCGATTTCATAGATGTACGAGATGCCATCAGAGCATATGAAATCCTTTTTAGAAAAGGGGTAAGTAAAGAAATCTATCCCATTTCATCAGGAAAAAGCCGTTCTTTAGAGGAAATCGCATTGGTATTTAAAACCATGACGCCAATTAATTATAGTATCAAATCTTCTGATGTAAGCAAAAAAGAAGAAAAAGTTGAGATTTCTTCTAAAAAAATGAACGATTTGGGATGGAGCCCGAAATTCTGCATAAAAACATCACTTGAAGAAAGTCTTAATTATTATAGAAGAAATTATTCCAGAGGAAGGGGTTGACTCTGGAATATCATATTTATGATGCCGTTTCCTAAGAACATCTAAAAATGGATAGTTGGAAAAAATTCACTTAACTTTTACCAATAGTCGTCCAGTGTTTATTTGGTGCTAATCAGCCCATCTAGCTTATGATAAGGGGTGGGCCGCTTCTTATATTAAGTTTAGAGTTAAAGCAGATGTGAACACCGATTTTTAAGAGTTTTTTTTCAATACTTGGATATATAGAGGATGATGTTCACCCGATTCGGGTTAGAAAGGATTGAAATCACAGTGGAACACAAAGAAAGCCCTCTCGTATCAATTATTATTCCATTCTATAACTGTAGGTTCGTTGCAAGAGCAATTACCAGTGCTTTAAAACAAACGTATCAAAATATAGAAGTTATTGTGGTTGATGATGGATCCACTCATCACTTTCCGATGATAAAACCGCTTAAGGACAAAATTATCTATATTAGAAAAAAAAATGGCGGAACTGCCTCGGCTTTAAATGAGGGAATTAGAAATTCGACAGGGGATTACATTGTATGGCTAAGTTCAGACGACTTATTTTTTGCTACCAAGGTGGAAACGCAATTAAATTTCATGAGGAATGAAAATTTTTTGTTTTCCTATACCAATTACTTTTGCATAAACGAAGAGAATAGAATTATCTCTAATTCTGTTGGCCCTGCAGGTTTTTCACATGATGAGCTGCTAAATAGTTTAAGAATGGGCTGTCCGATAAATGGTTCCACAATTATGATGCGGAGAGATGTTATTGAAAGAGTAGGGTTATTTAATGAGTCCCTGGTATATGCAAATGATTATGATTATTGGATCAGGGTTTTTTTAAAATATGAAATTGGACATTTAAATATTCCGCTCACCTTATATAGAGTTCATAGGAATATGGGAACAAAGCTCTTTATGAATGATGTGTTAGAGGAAACAGAAAGGGTAAAATTACAACACAAAGAGGAGATGGACCAGTATTTGAAAAATAAATTTAGTTAAATCTTGAAACAGCTTTTAAGTAAGGGCTGTCTACTGTTTGCTTTGCGGCTTACTTTACTGACGAGAAAGTGCCAACAGTTATTTTAAAAATATCTTTATAGGCGGCTTTCTATTAACGATAAATAATAATCTTGATTCTATAATTATTAGCTTAAGGAGTGAGTAGTTTGAATAATGGGTTAGTTGCTTATCATCAAGAACACCCTGTTGCAAAGTCTAATCCTCATGATGCGATAAAAAACTTTGTGAGAGTATTCAACAAATATTCTGAAGTGCAATTACGAATGTTTGTTATACACTTCCTGGGCATAACTGTTCCAAATGTACATTTAATATATGATTCTTATTTGAAATTCCTAGAAGGTTATTCTAATAAATTTAAAGGAATTTCAAACTTATTTAATAAAGTGTTTCGGCAAATAGCTGCAAAACTTTGGCATGAAAAAAATTTAACAAACTTACTAGAAAATATTCCATATAACAGAACACAGGTACTGGAAATTCTTGAGGAATTAGAAAAGTATCCAGATATAAATGCTTTTGCTTCAAATTTTAAGAATATGATTAAATTATAAATTTCCGGGAAGTAAAATTCCCGGCATTTTTTTTCGCTTCTGCCTGGTGCATTAGCCGTTTCAAGTTTAAGAGATTTGAATTTAATAAAATATACCCTCATGTATTAGATCAAATAGATTGGAGCAGAGCATTTGAGAAAATTACTTACTGTCACAATTGTTGGATTCATTGCCCAATTAATTGACGGATCTCTGGGAATGGCTTATGGGGTTACCTCCTCCTCTTTGCTTTTAATGTTAGGTATGGCCCCTGCAGTAGCATCTGCCAGTATTCATATGTCTGAAGTGGTAACGACTGCTGCCTCAGGGTTTTTTCACTTTAAGTTTGGGAACGTAGACAGGGGGACAGTATTAAAATTAATTCTTCCCGGCGGTGTAGGAGCATTTATAGGAGCCTGTTTTTTAAGCAATATACCAGGAGAAGCTGTCAGGCCCTTTATCTCTGTCTTTTTATTATCATTGGGATTTTACATTTTGTTCCGCTTTTTGTTTTTGAAGAATGCCTATAATGAGAATAGGGGTATTGAGCTATCAAACAAAAAGGCGGCGATCCTCGGTCTGTTAGGAGGGTTTGCTGACGCTACCGGTGGAGGCGGCTGGGGTCCCATTACCACACCTGTTCTTCTGGCCCAAAAAGACACAGTTCCAAGAAAAGTGATTGGAACTGTTGATACGAGTGAATTTGTAATAGCATTATCAGCTACTGCAGGTTTTCTAATATCTTTAGGCTGGCAGGAATTTGATTGGTTTTGGGTTATTGCTTTAATGATAGGCGGGATGTTCGCCGCCCCTATTGCAGCATGGCTCGTAAGGAAACTGCCTTCATACATCCTTGGAGTAGCAGTAGGGGGAGTAATTATCATAACCAATTTTCATACGATTATCAATCTGGCAGATATAGAAGTGACACTATCTTACCTTTTATATGCCTGTCTTTTTATACTTTGGCTAATAGCTATAATTTTTACAATTAAAAAAAATAATAAAGGCTAATTTATGGATGACACAAAAAAAGGAGGGAAGGTATGGATCAAGAAAAGAATTTATTTGCTCCTATATTTAAAGTAACAAAGGAGAAACGAAGAGTACTCCATGGACATAATAGCATGATTATTTGGTTTACTGGTTTATCCGGATCGGGAAAGACAACACTTGCAAATGAACTAGAGGAAATTCTGAACTCAAAAGGAATCTCCACTTATATCTTGGATGGAGATAATATCCGGCAGGGACTAAATAGCGATTTAGGGTTTAGTCAAGTAGATCGAAAAGAAAATATTCGGAGAATCGGAGAGGTAGCAAAGTTATTTGTCGAGAGCGGAATTGTGGTACTGGTTACCTTTATATCACCATTCGCTTCAGAGCGTAAACTGGTCAGAGATATGGTTGATAAGGACGAGTTTATTGAAGTGTATGTCAATTGCTCCCTGGAAGAGTGCGAAAAAAGAGATCCAAAGGGCTTATACCAAAGGGCAAAAAAAGGGGAAATCAAAGAGTTTACAGGGATTTCTTCGCCTTACGAAGTGCCTGAGAATCCAGAAATCATCCTAGAGACTTCGAAAAATTCAATAAAAGAGTGTACTGAATCTCTTTATGAGTATCTAAAAAGATTTCTGTAAATAGTTAAGGAGGGAAAAAATGAATTCAAATATAGAACCTCATGGAGGAACTTTAGTAAACGGGAGGTTATCTAAAGGGGAGAGAAAAAAATATTTATCAAAACAAGATTCCATGCCTTATATTTCAATTTCGAATTGGACTATATCTGATATTGAACTAATTACAAATGGCGGTTACAGTCCACTTTGCGGGTTTATGAATCAAAAGGAATACCTCAGTGTATTGGAAAACATGCATCTCACAAGCGGTCTTCCCTGGACAATACCCATCACACTTCCCCTTGATAAAAAGGAGGCTGAACAACTTAAAATAGGAGATGAAGTCCTCCTAAGAGGGAAAGACAATAAACCCTATGGAGTTATTAAAATAGGGGAGATATATAGTTACAACAAAGAATATGAGGCATTGAAGGTTTACGGCACAAACGATCAACATCATCCTGGTGTGAAGAAATTAAATACCCAAGGGGATATTTATGTTGCAGGTCCAGTTTATGCACTTAATCAGCCTTCACACGCACCATTTGAAGACTATCTAAAAGAACCAGCTGAAACAAGAAAAATGTTCAATGACTTAAAATGGAGCACAATCGTTGGCTTCCAGACACGTAATCCAGTACATCGGGCTCATGAATACCTGCAAAAGTGTGCCTTGGAGATTGTAGATGGCCTTTTACTTCATCCGCTGGTTGGAGAAACAAAAGGGGATGATATACCAGCAGATATCAGAATGGAAAGCTACAGTGTATTGCTGGATAATTATTATCCGAAGGAACGGGTTAGGTTGGTAATCTATCCGGGAGCTATGCGCTATGCAGGCCCGAGGGAAGCTGTGCATCATGCCATTATCCGCAAGAATTATGGGTGTACACACTTCATTGTCGGAAGAGATCATGCAGGTGTCGGAAATTATTATGGAACTTATGATGCTCAAAAAATATTTTCCAATTTTGACCCGGACAAAATTGGAATTAAACTGATATTTTTTGAACATAGTTTTTTTTGTAAAAAATGCATGAATATGGCGTCCGCTAAGACATGTCCTCACTTAGAAGAGGACCGCTTTTTTCTAAGCGGCACCAAAGTCAGGGAGATGCTAAGAAATGGAGAGCAGCT
Source organism: Cytobacillus oceanisediminis (assembly GCF_004366035.1). Classification (GTDB taxonomy): domain Bacteria; phylum Bacillota; class Bacilli; order Bacillales; family Cytobacillaceae; genus Cytobacillus; species Cytobacillus oceanisediminis_C. The sequence continues at coordinate 588,772 of NZ_SOEE01000002.1, read as the reverse complement.
TCCACCTGAAATTACAAGGCCCGAAGTAGCGGATATTTTAAGGAAGGGATTTAGCAATAACGTCTAGCATATAGAGCTCATTTGAGGAATCATCCTGGGAGTCTGTTAATTGATGCTGATGGATGGTTCCTTGTTTGCTTAAAAATGCTATCAAAACTCAATCCCAAACCTCCGAAAATACCAATCATCATCAAATTTCCTTTTCTTCAAATAAACCTGTTTCTTCTCCATCGCCCCATTCTGAATCACTCTATTTTCCACGGCTTTTGACTTTGTATGCTTTACCATCATTTTACGGATTTTTTGAATGCGGCTGGGATTAAAATGCAGATAGGCAAGTCTTAATAGGTTATAGTAGTAATCTTCCATTTCGATTTTGTAGGGCTGTACTTTCCTAAATAAATGCAGTACTTTCGTTTCCGGCTGAACATAACAATTGTAGCCGAATAACCAGAGCTTAATAGAAAGTTCCACATCTTCATGACCCCAAGTCGGAAACCCTGTTTCAAATCCTTCCACATCCTCAAATACATCTCTTCTGATCGCAAAGCACCCTCCTGGCAAAATGGCTGTTTCAAATAGATGATCCCTTTTGGTATTCCAGTGGGTCCTGAATTTATTAGATCTTTCATTTACCCATAGTGTTTGGCCATACCCGATAAAATTGGGATTGCCTATAGCACCAATGGCGGGGGTAATGGAATCGCAGGTCCCATCAAGAATTGATTCAAGCAGCCTGTCGAGCCACAAATCTTCAAATTCCAGGTGTGCATCACAAAATACAAGAATGTTCCCATTTGCTTTTTCTGCTCCTGCATTTCTTGCATTTGCTGCTCCTACACCTGGTGTATTCACCACTGTGATGTTTTTATCCAAAAACTGATCCTGAAGAAAATCACAGCAATGATCATCAGACTGGTCATTTACAATAATAATTTCATATGGAAAGTTAATCTCCGCAGAGAAAAAAGATTCAAGAGTGTTTTTTACGTTGTTTCCTTCGTTTTTAACAGGAAAGATAATGGAAGCAAGCAAATTTATCTCACTCCTTTAATGTTATATAACTGGAAGTACTCTCGCTTCCACTTCTTTAAGGGTAAGCTGCCCGGCGACATAACTGCATATAAGGGAATAATTAAAATGGATAGCAAATAAATTCCTATAAATGGAACGGGTCACTGCCTGAAGATGTATTTGAGGCTGGATCAGATAGGCATCCCATATTTTTTTTTCGGTGCTTATGTTTTCCTTATTTCCTTCAGCAAGGATATATTTGCTTGTGATTGGAGGGAAGGATAGCAGTGTCAAATTATCATCTTTATTGCCTTCGCATTGAGCCGGGAGAGAAGAAGCAATGATCTTTTCTGTGACTTCCACTTTTTTTATTTGTTCTCGTTTTATAAGATACTTCAGCTTCGTCATGTTCCATTCCATGCAATAGTACTCGTCTTGGTTTAGCGGAATTCTCACTTTAGCTTTTTGGTGATCAGTCATGATGTATGGCTCGTCAAGTGAGCCTCTTAAACACTGTTTATAATATTTTAGGGTCTCTTCAAGCTCTTGTGGCGGGGGATTTACCATTTTCAAACCAATGCTTTTCACGAGTTCCTCCAAATACGGAACAGTTAAAAACTCATCTAGAAGATAAATCTTTTCCATGGTTAACACCTCGGTCTTAATATTCTCATAAGTAGTAATAACTTAATGTTCTTTAAGCTTGTAACGTGACAAAAATAAATACATATAGATATATCAAGAATCTGTGCAGAGGGAGGAGAGTGAAATGTTGAAAAGGGCCAAAGTTGTATTAGTGAGGAACGGCAATTGGCAACGATACTCGTGTGAGATGAAAAATCTTCAAGACAGACTTTTTTCCTCCAAACATGATATACAGCCAAACAGAAAAAGTTTACAAAATGACCAAGATAATAAGATTTCCTTGAATAAGAATAAAGGGATAACAAATCAAAAGACTCTCAGCTTCTCAGTCCATAAGGAGAAATTTAATAACCCGCACGATGCTCTCCTCCAAACAGAAATGATCATTGGAGAAATCAGGCATTATTTAAAACATCTTCGCCTCGAGGAGGGAAAATGGAGAAAAGATAAAAAGAAAAAAGACTTAATGATTAAAGAGTTTGTTTTACAAAAGAAACAAATGAAAAGAGAAATATCCGATTATAAACATTTGGCTGCTATTCACGAAAAAAGAACACAGTTTTACAAGAACGCACTTCAGCGAAAAAATGGAAAAGGAAATAAAAAAGTGCGTCACCAGTTAAATCGTGAAGCAAGAAGCTTAGAACCAGGGGCTTCATACCCTGTAACTCAAAAGGGACCAGATAAAAAGCAGAGCATTGAACTAATTGAAAGAAAGATTAACCAATTAACGGACTTAAAGAAAAAGGACTATCTGAGGATACAGAAGTTGGGCAGCGATTATCAGGTATTCCATGAAAATTGGGCAGTAAAAGGGATTATTATGCCTATTCATCATGAAATGGACATGAATAACATAAAGAGAGGGAGTTGGTTAGAGTTGGCTTGGAATTGGCTTAATGGAGATAAACAAACTCAGTATTTGGAAAAAACAGCAGAATTACAAAGTACCATCAATGAATTGAAAGCTACGGTTAGTTCATATGAAGAAGTTCTGGAAAAGCTTAGTAAGCAATTTGACCAGTATGAAAAAAATGAAGAACTTTATCTGCAGGAAATGGTTGACTTAAAGGAAAATCTGCAGGCCATAGCTGGCAGTGAAGATGAGTATTTATATGAAATCCAGCAGCTCAAAGATGAGATTCAGGAATATAAGCAGAAAAATATTAGTCTTGAAAAAAAGATTTCAGAATTGGATCTTTTGAAAGAAGAGCTGGATGCAAAATCGCAGCAGTTAAAAGAATATGAAAATATGAATAACCAATCTTCATTACCTCCGCAGAAAATGCAGAAGAAGGAAAAAATATCGAAAAAGATGAAGCAGCAAAATGCAAATGCTCAACGCAGCCAAAGAACAGAAATGAGACAATTTGAACAAAAACAAAGCTCCATTAGGAGGTCCAGGACCTCTAATGCAAATGGAATGCAAAGGAATATGAATAATCAGCCAAGACAAATGAATCCAAGTCAGCAGCGAGCTCAGAACAAACTGGATTTAATCCAGAAATTCTACCCTCAGGCTCGATCGCAGAGCAGTGTTTTTAATCCTTTTAAATACTAAAAATAAAAAACTAACGGGAGTGGTTGAAGTGGAAACACCGAAAAAATTTTATGAAAGTTTTAAAAAAGCGAGAAAATTCCCAGCTGGTAATAAGGCCAAGAAAGCATCAGGGCTTTTAAAAGGGAAAAATCAAGAATTAAAACAAACATCGAGCAATGGCAAGAAAAAAATCTATGTTTCGGGAACTGCGAGTGCCACTCAACCCAGACGCAGGAGCTGCTGCGGCCGTTAACCATAAATTTGACTTTTACAACAAAAATGTTGTTTATATAAATCGTTCGGTTTTGAATGAAATGATTAATCATTGCAGAGAAGAGCTTCCTTATGAAGCATGTGGGCTTCTTTCCGGTCAACATGGCCGAAACGAGATGATGTGGAAAATTAGGAGTACGGAAAAAAGTCCAACTTCTTTTGCAATGGATATGAAACAGGTCTCAGCTGCCTTAACTGAAATGAAAAAATTCTCTCAAACTATGACAGGCATGTACCATTCACATCCTTCCGCAGCCCCATTGCCTTCAAGAGATGACATCAGAAACTTTCATGATCCCGCAGCAGCCTATTTTATTATTTCATTCGCAAATAGGAAGACTAGTATAAAGTGTTTTAAAATAATTGACCATAAGGCTTTTCAAGTGAAATTTGAAGTTATAAGATAATTTTATCCTTTCTAATTTAACAGGTGTGTTGTGTAGATCGTCATATAAGCCTCGGATACGGGAAATCCGAGGCTTTTTATGATTTAATATACATATAGGGAATACCGATGAGAAAGGAAATTGAAATCTTGCCAGTAAAATCACTGTTAAAACTAGTTGTTTTTCTGCTCATATTATCCACCATTGGGTTAATAGTTTATGAATATAGCAGATATTATATAGGACCACCAAATTTGGAGGAAACTTCTCTCCCGACCGAGCTTCACCCTGCAGTTGCAGAAAAAAAGGACCAGCTGATCTCTAAGGCTGCCGACATAGGCATAAACGTTGTTATCACCCAGGATTTCAGAAGCATAGAGGAACAGGATGCTTTATATGAAAAAGGCCGCACTGCTGAGGGGAATATTGTTACTCATGCAAAAGGGGGAGAGTCCTACCATAATTTCGGACTGGCGATTGATTTCGCCCTGATGTCTGTAAACGGCCAGGTTATCTGGGATATGAATTATGACGGCAACGGCAACAGTAAAGCAGATTGGATGGAGGTCGTGGAAATCGCAAAGGGGCTTGGATTTGAATGGGGAGGGGATTGGACACAGTTCAAAGACTATCCCCATCTCCAAATGGACTTTGGACTTTCCATATGGGAACTGCAAAGAGGAAAAAGACCGCCTGAAACTGAATAAATAAAAGAAACTGCACTCATGATGTGCAGTTTCTTATTTTTTGTTAAAGCACCATCTCCGATTGTACATAGTGATACAGAAGCTTAGCTGTATTCTCAATTGAATCCTCATGTGTACGTTCGAATGCATGGGAAGAATCAATTCCCGGTCCGATTAAGCCGTGGACAATATCGTGTCCGGCACGGATGGCTGCAGAAGCATCAGATCCGTAAAAAGGATAGATATCAAGCTTATACCCAATTCCATTATCCTTGGCAAGCTGAACCAGCCGCTTTCTTAGTTCGTAGTGATAAGGGCCGCTTGCATCCTTCACACAGATAGAAACGGTATACTCATCAGTCGATTGCCCGTCTCCCATAGCACCCATATCAACAGCCAGATATTCTACAGTCTCCGGTGTGATATTGGAATTGCCGCCATAGCCGATTTCTTCATTATTTGAGATAAGGAAATGGGTTGTGTACGGCAGTTCAATGTTCTCAGTTTTCAGCTGTTTAATCAGCTGAAGAAGAATCGCGACACTTGCCTTGTCGTCAAGATGGCGTGACTTAATGAATCCTGCCGGTGTCGTCTTCACACGCGGATCAAAGGAAACAAAGTCTCCAACTTCAATGCCCAGTGCACGGACGTCCTCTTCATTATGTACTTTTTCATCAATGCGCACTTCCATGTTTTCCTGGTTTCTTTCAGCTTTCCCGGCATCTTTGTATACATGAACAGATGTTTGATGCATAAGAATGGTGCCGGTGAATTTATTGCCTGAAGATGTTTCGATTTCACAATATTCGCCTTCAATCGAGTTATATTTAAATCCTCCGATCAGGTCAATCTTCAGGCGTCCGCTAGGCTTAATTTCTTTCACAATTGCTCCCAGGGTATCAACATGGGCAGTCAGCATCCGGTGACGATTTTGGTCTTTACCGGGGAGGGAAGCAATTAGCCCTCCTTTGCGGTTGCGTTTTGTTTCAACATTAAGCTCATTCAAAAACTTTTCCACATATGTAATCACTTCATTGGTATTTCCGGATGGACTTGGAATAGAAACGATTTCTTTTAGTAAGTTAATGGTTTCTTTTGTATTTGGGTATGCCATTTAGAAAATCTCCTCTCAAATTATTCACACGCAATTCTTATTATACTGTTATTTCTTGGGATAAGCATGCCCTATAAATAAAAAACTGCCAGAACGGCAGTCGGCCTCTTTATATTTCTTCTGAGAGCAAGCTTTTCCTTGTTCTTAAACGGTAAAATCTTCTAAAGTCTTTTACAAGTACCTTAACGACGGAGTAGAACGGTATGGCAATGAGGATTCCGATAAAACCATAAATTGATCCTGCAGCCATTAAGATAATGATGACTGTAAGCGGATGGAGGTTAAGCCTTTTGCCCATCACATGAGGGGAAACGAGATTACTTTCAAGCAGCTGAACAGCGATAAGCACCAGTACTATTTTTAATACCATTCCGGGACCTTGCAGTAAACCGATGAAAATGGCGGGTATGATGCCAAGTACCGGACCAAGAAATGGCACGACAGTAAGGAACATCGCAAAAAATGCCAAAGTTAATGCGTAGTCCAAGCCTATAATCATATAGCCGATATACATTAATACACCATCAACGACAGCCACTATAAACTGGCCCGTAACATAGGAAAACAAGGTCTTATCAATATCTCCGAGAATTTTATTGCCTTCTTCCTCGTGTTTATCCGGCAGATATTTTAACAGAAAAGGCCGAAGCTTGTGGTCATCCTTTAGGAAGTAGAAAAGAATAAAGGGCACCACAACCAAGACAGTGACAATGCTTGTAATGGTAGAGAAGACTTTCATCACGTTCTCGCCAGCGCCAGATAAAATGGTCTCTAAAAAGTTCAAGGCTTTGTTTTTGACTTGGTCATAAGAAAACATGCCCATATTGTTTTTTTCAACCACTTTCTCCGTTTCATCCGATAAATCTTCCATCTTTGCCGGCAGGTTTTCGCTTAGTTCAGTAACCTGGCCGCCAATCAAATTGCCGATTGCGTTAAATCCTAAATACCCTGCACCTAGCACCACAGCAAAAATGACGATAATACTGGCTGTTTTGGGTAAAGGCCTGGAAACCAATCTAACCAGTGGCCTCAATATGTAGTAAAGTATCCCAGCGATCAATACCGGAAAGAAAATGGTGGCAACCAAAACCCTAATTGGCCATAGGAAGTAATCAATCTTTCCAAGCAGAAAAATGATGATTAATACGAAAATAGTGCCTGCTGCATATTTAAAAAATGGTTTATTGATCCACATTCATATACCCCAACCTTATATATGTATTTAGTAAACACCTTTCCTTTTTTCAAACAGTATTAAACACAGCCGTTTAAGAATCGATGTAAGAGGAATAGGTAAAACATAAGAACGCACAGGTGAAGGAGTATAACGATGCTGTTTATAAAAAATGTAACCATTAAGGAAGCAATGCTGTTTTTATTGTTTGCAGGAGTGATATTGGCTGCCAAATGGACAGTTAACTTACTCGTAAAAAAGTGGAAGGGCAAGTCAGTACAAAACGACCGGATCATTCAGGGAATTTCTTCACTCGTGAATTGGGCAGCTTTTTATGGAATTATCATTCTATTCTTGTTTTATTTTTCAAGGGAGAAATGGCTTTTTTATACCCTGTTCACAGCAGGGGATGTGGATGTGACGCTATATTTAATAATCGTAGCTTTTTTGACAGTCTCGCTTGCAAATCGGATCGTAAAAGTATTCACCAAATATGTATTAACATCTGTTTATGAATTCTATGGAGTTGACAGGGGGCTCGGTTATTCATTCAACAGAATGATCTATTATACCGTTATGATTGCAGCGCTCGCCATCAGCCTGACAACGGTTGGCCTTGATTTAACAGCGGCTGCTGCCCTACTGGGGGTTCTCGGCATTGGTATAGGGTTCGGCATGCGCAATATTGCCGGTAACTTTATTTCAGGCATCATTATCCTTTTTGAACGGCCGATTGAAATTGGGGAAGTGATCGAGATCAATAATAAGATCGGTAGAATAGAAAGCATCCGTCTCAGATCCACTATCGTCCGCACAGCTAAAGAGGGAACACTCATCGTCCCAAACCAATACTTCATCGAACAAATCATTAAGAACCGGACAGGCTCAGAAATGCTTGCCCAGGTTCTAATCAGCGTAGCGTATGGTACTGATACAGATAAAGTTGAAAAGCTTCTCAGAGAAGCAGTCGACGTGGAAATGCCCAACACAGAAGGGGTTTTATCGGCACCTGCACCTGATATCCGTTTTGTGGATTTCCGCAATAAGGCCATGGACTTTCTAATAGAAGTCCCTGTTGCAAACTTTGAAGCCAAACAGAAATTTGAAAGCCGGTTAAGACATGTAATTGCTGAGAGGTTTTATAAAAATGGGATCGAGCTTGCCTCAGCACAGCTGCTGCCAGGTGAATGACGGGTTCAGTTAAAGGGAGATAAAACGAAAACACCAGCCGCTCAGTGCTGGTGTTTCCTAAAATGTAACCTATTTCCCTAACAAAGCTTTCACGCCAAGATAAAGGATGGCAAGACCAAAGATGATCATAGCCAGACTGCCGACAATGGTGAAAAAGCTGGCAATGCCTGAAGTAATAACTGCAGAAACAGGTACCATTGTCAATCCGTAGCCTGCAAGCATGCAAGCAAGATATAATAATGCCAATTGATACATTATAGATCCCTCCCTTCCATACTAAGGTATGAAAAGGAAGGAATTTTGCTTGGTCTAATATCCCGAATCTTCGGAATAACACAAAAACAGTTCTTTGGAATTATCTGGTGTTAATCACTCTTCTTTACTTCCTGTATAGCAATGATTTTCAGGGCAGTTAATTCTTCCTCTGATAACCTTTCTGTTAAAAGACTGTATAATTCATTCTGCTCTTCAGAAGTCAGTCCGCCTTTTACTTTTGAGACACTCTGCTGGATTTCCTTCATCGAAAAGCTCTCTGAAATCTTCTTCACTGCCTCGTCTTTTGTCTTGATCGGCAACGATGTCTTTTCTAGATTTACTGTTGTTAAATCCTCTGGGCTGCTTCCGAGGAGGGCCTCTACATTTGGATCAGCAGCAAGCATCTCCAGATCATCATCAGTGATGCTGCCGGCAACCTCTGTCATTACTTTATTTGATATCAGATCCATTGAAGCAAAATAGATTAGGAATCCCAATAATATAAAAGACCCTCCGGTTATTGTCCAAAAAATAATTTTTTTCAACTTTTATGGCCTGTTCAGGCAACGAACAGATCCGCTCACACTCCTCCCATTTTTTCTCTCCTTAAATTGTAAAGGGTCATTTCCTTATATTGCAAATCTTTCTTATCAATAGAACGTATGTGCTATAATGTAGAAATAATAAACTAAGGAGCCGTTTCAATGGAAAATAAGATAAAAATATCGGTTAGATCGTTAGTTGAATATGTTTATAAAAGCGGCAGCATTGAAACAGGCTTCCGTTCTGCAGTGCCGCTTTCAGAAGGAACCAGGATTCATCAGAGAATCCAAAAACTTTATGGGGAAGAAGATCAAAAAGAAGTGTACCTGCAAGAAGCCTTAACTTTCTATCACCTCGACTTTCAGCTTGAGGGCAGGTGTGACGGGCTTCTCATCAGAAATGAAGAACACATTATCGATGAAATTAAGTCTGTTTCCCTCCCGCTATCTGAAATTGATGAATTTGCTTACCCTGTCCATTGGGCTCAGGCTAAATGCTATGCTTTCATGTATGCAAAAGATCATAATCTTCCAGAGATGAGGGTTCAAATAACCTATGTACAATCTAAAACAGATGAAGTGAAAAGATTTCAGCAAAGCTATTCTTTTCGTGAACTTGAAGAATTTATACTTTACCTTCTGGAATCCTATTTTCCATATGCTGACTTGAGGGTTCAGCATCAACAGGAATTAACAAAGAGCATACAAGAATTGGCTTTTCCTTTTCCTGCCTACCGAAATGGCCAGAGGAAATTTGCCGGGGCAGTTTACAAAACCATTGCAGAGGAGAAAAACTTATTTGCCAACGCACCTACAGGCATTGGAAAAACAATTTCTACTCTTTTTCCAGCATTAAAAGCCATTGGAGAAGGCCATATTCAGAGAATCATTTATGCCACAGCTAAAACCATTACCCGTCAGGCTGCTGAAGGGGCCGTTGCCATTATGGGGGATGGCGGATTGAATCTTAAATCGGTCACAATTACTGCCAAGGACAAAATTTGCTTTAAGGAAGAGACCAATTGCCAAAAAGACAGCTGTGAGTTTGCCAATGGATATTACGACCGGATCAACCATGCCGTACTTGACCTCCTGAAGAAGGAGAACATGATAACCAGAAAAACAATTGAAAATTATGCTATGAAGCATAAAGTCTGCCCTTTTGAATTTTCACTGGACGCTGCATATGCCGCTGATGCCATTATCGGTGATTATAACTATATTTTCGATCCGAGGGTCTCACTTAAGCGACTGCTTGAAGAGGAGAAAAAGAAAACGGCGCTTCTGATCGATGAAGCGCATAACCTTGTGGACCGGGGAAGAGAAATGTATTCAAGTTCCCTGGAAAAATCAGCATTTCTTCAATTGAGCAGAAGCTTTAAGGGGAGGGACAAAGGGATTCATACTAGCGCAAAACAGGTTAATGGAATTTTTATTGCATTAAAAAAGAAATGTGGTGAAAATCAGGAAGTCGCAGAAAAAGATCCCCCTGAAGAGCTTTTTGAGGTTCTTGAGGAATTTGTTCAAAATGCCGAAAACTATTTGGGGCAAAACAGAAGCAATACGGATGAAGAATTGCTGGAGGTATTCTTTGCTGCTCAGAACTTCATCAGAATAGGCAAACTGTATGATGAAAGGTTTGTAACTTATATTCAAAAGCAGAGGAATGACCTGATCATCAAGTTATTTTGCCTGGATCCATCGAATCTTCTGCGTAAGGCCAGAAAAGGTTATAAGTCGGCTATCTTTTTTTCCGCTACTTTAATGCCTCTTAACTATTATCTGGACATGCTTGGCTTTCAAGAGGAAGATTATATTGTTTCCGTTCCTTCCCCATTCTCCAAAGATCAGGCCAAGGTCTACATTCAGCCGCTTTCTACCAGATACCGTGACCGGGAAGGATCTATCGAACCGATTGTCAGCACGATTAAGGACATGCTAAAGGGACAGAAGGGGAATTACTTGATCTTCTTTCCATCCTATCAATATATGGAGAATGTTTATGAAAGGTTCACCCATGAGGAAATGCACGTACATACAATCATTCAAAAAACGGGAATGGATGAAGAAGAAAGGGAGGAGTTTCTGGATGCATTTCAGCCAAATGCTTCCGGAACTCTATTGGGATTTGCCGTCATGGGCGGGGTTTTTTCAGAAGGAATTGATTTGCAGGGAGATAGGCTGAATGGTGTTTTTGTGGTTGGTGTGGGTCTTCCCCAGATCGGGTTTGAACGTGATATGATGAAAGCTTATTTCCAGCAGCAAGGGAAAAACGGCTATGATTATGCCTATACTTATCCTGGAATGAACAAAGTTCTTCAGGCAGGGGGCAGGCTAATTCGTTCTGAAAACGATACAGGAATGATTGTCTTAATGGATGACAGGTATGTACAGGCAAAGTATCAGGCCCTGCTGCCTGATGAATGGAAGGATTCCATTTTGTTTAAGAAGTTAAAACATCCTGCCCGGTAAGAGCAGGATGAGGGTAATCATTTGGTAATAAGCGGGCCTTTGGGCACCTGCATTTTTTCGAGCGTTCTTTCGAAAACCGGGTAAAAGAATTGTACAACCAGACCAAGTGTTAATGTGACAACTATCGTTCCTACACCGATTGCACCTTTGAATAAGAACGCAAGCAGCAGGGCAAAGCTTTCGCTGATAATCCTTGAATTTCTTAAATTCAATCCAAATCTAGTGTGAATGGCCACCATCAATGTATCCATCGGACTAGCCGGGAATTTGGCCTGCAAATAGATGGCCACTCCCATTCCCATCGAAAGGATGCCAAAAAGCAATATGGATGACTGACCCGCCAATGTTTGCGGGGAAAGGTCACCAAAAATAACGAGAAGCCAAAAGTCAATTAGTGCGCCGATAATCAAGATGGAAATGGCTGCAAGGACTTCAGGCTTTTTTTTCATTAAAAAAGCATTTATAAAAATGAGTGCGACTCCATTAATAAAAACAAAGGTGCCAACTGTTAAGTGAAACATTTGAGATTCACCTACAGCCAGGGCATCCCATGCAGAAGCTCCAAGGTTTGACCTGATAATTAGGGCTACACCCATAGTCAGTATCAGCATCCCGATAATAAAAAATAAGAAACGTTCTTTCATGAAGATTCTCCAATCATCTATGTTTAATTATTAGCTTGGCCCTTTTTAAGATCAATACTCCTGCAGCACTGAAATTATGAAGGGAAAATTCATTTTATCATCAGATTGATTGGGTTAACAGAAAATTATTATAAAAAGTTGTTGGATTTTGCAGGAAAAAGGCGAAAGATATTAAGAAGATATCAGTTTTCATTCATCTGAAACTGTGCTATATTATTTTACATTCATTCACCATTTAGTAATGTTGGCTTTACATATTTTTTACATATAAAAACTTAGCCGCTGCTAAGTTTTTCGCATGTTTACAATTTAAGAGGTGAAACCACACTTATGGGAAAGTTATTTAAATCGCCTGGGAAAGTGGCGAAAAGCAGCCTTGCTGTGTTCTTTCTGACAGTTATCCTTTTTTGGCTAAAAACGTATATAGCCTACCGCATCGAATTTAATTTAGGGATCAATAATGACATACAGCGATTTCTGCTGTTTTTGAATCCATTAAGTTCTACATTGGTATTCCTGGGATTTGCTTTGTTTTTCAAAGGAAAATGGCAATCGGGCATACTTATTGGCCTGAATTTATTTTTATCTTTCCTGCTTTATGCAAATGTCGTTTATTATAGATTCTTTAACGACTTTATTACAGTTCCCGTACTAATGCAGGCAAAAGTAAATGGGGGGCAGCTGGGGGACAGTGCTCTTTCTTTAATGTCCCCATGGGATATTTTTTATTTTACTGATACACTTCTGCTTCTTTTCCTGGCAGTCAGGAAATGGTACAAACCAGGAAAGAAAATTAGCCGTAAACCTGCACTGGCTGTTATCGCTGCAGGAATCATAGTATTCTTCATTAATCTTGAGATAGCCGAGAATGACCGTCCGGACTTGCTTACACGTTCCTTTGACCGCAATTACTTGGTGAAATACCTTGGAGCATACAATTTCACCGTATATGATATTGTACAAAATGCCAAGTCTGCCAGCCAAAGGGCTCTGGCGGATAATAATGATGTAACTGAAGTGGAGAACTATGTGAAAGCCAAGTATTCACCTCCGAACCCTGAATACTTCGGAAAAGCTAAGGGCATGAATGTTATTTATGTATCCATGGAATCTCTGCAGACCTTTATTATTGACTACAAGCTGAATGGAAAAGAAGTTACTCCATTCCTGAACTCACTTGCACACAGCGGCAAGACATTTTATTTTGACAATATTGTGAATCAAACCGGACAGGGAAAGACCTCTGACGCGGAGTTCATCATGGATACATCGCTATATCCAATGTCACAGGGAGCGGTATATGTAACAAAAGCGCAAAATACCTTCCATGGCACACCTGCTATCTTAAAGTCTCAAGGCTATACTTCAGCAGCTTTCCATGGAAACTACAAGACATTCTGGAACCGTAACGAAATGTATAAAACCATGGGCTATGACAAGTTTTTTGATGCTGAGTATTACAATATGAGCGATGAAAATACTAAGAACTACGGGTTGAAGGATAAACCGTTTTTCAAGGAATCCATGTCGATGCTGACCGGTCTTCCACAGCCTTTTTATACAAAATTCATCACTCTATCTAATCACTTCCCTTTTAAAATGGATGAGTGGGATACTGATTTTCCTGCTGGCGAAACGGATAATGATGTGGTTAACCACTATTTCCAGTCGGCGAATTATATGGACCAGGCACTCCAGCAGTTCTTTAATGATTTAAAGGAGTCCGGGCTGTATGATCAAACAGTCGTTGTTCTGTATGGCGATCACTACGGAATTTCCGAAAACCACAATGAAGCTATGGCGGAAGTAACCGGAAAAGAAATTACACCATTTGAATATGCCAAGCTTCAAAGAGTGCCAGTATTCATCCATGTACCAGGAGTGGATGGCGGCATTGTCCATAATGTTGGCGGACAGGTGGATGTGCGTCCGACATTACTTCACCTGCTGGGCATTGATACAAAAAATCACCTGGAAATGGGATCAGATCTATTATCAGATAAGCACCGTGAAGTAGTCCCGTTCCGAAACGGCAACTTCATTTCCCCTGAATATACACAGATTGAAGAGACCTGTTATTTTACTGAAACCGGCGAAATAGCTGAAGCTAATGCCTGTAAGCTGTTTTCCGATCAGGCAAAAAAAGAGCTTGAGATGTCAGATAACATTGTTTACAAAGACCTGCTGCGCTTTTATAAGCCGGAAGGATTTATTCCAGTCAACCGAAATGATTACTCATATGTAAAAAAAGAGGTGCCATATAAAGAGGAAAGAAGTGGGCCGGGTATACAGAAGTAATATTTAGGAGCAGAGAATAACTCTCTGCTCTCTTTTTTGCATGCGGAATATATGCAGAAAATATGCAGTTTACTAAAAAAATGCAGGGGTAGAGTATATTTGTAAAGAGATAAAAGGAAGGATGATAAAATGTATAGCCAATCTTTTGAAGAATGCATCCAGGCTTGTTTAGAATGCATGAAAGCCTGTAATGTATGCTTTGATGAATGCTTAGCTGAAGAGGATGTTAAAATGATGGCGGATTGTATCCGCCTGGACAGGGAGTGTGCAGAAATCTGTGCCTTTGCAGCAAAGGCGATGCAGTCAAACAGCCCTTTTGCCAAGCAAATTTGCACCCTATGTGCAGAGATTTGTGAAGCATGTGGAAACGAGTGCAATAAACACGACCATGGCCACTGTCAGCGCTGTGCTGAAGCATGCTTTAAATGTGCGGAAGAATGCCGTAAAATGGCTGCTTAATTAAACTGACTAAACAGACATCCGACATCCAGCAGGGTGTCTGTTTACCATTTTTATTTGCCAAAATTGGCTCAGAATAAATGTACATATTTTCAATTAGTAAAGGGAAATTAAATAAGCCTTTTGTAAGCCTGTTCCATAATTTCTGCACAATTTATTGCCATACTAACAACATGAAGAAAAGGAGGAATAGATATGCTGACAAGAAAAAAATTCGCCATCTGGTTTGTTTCTTTGGCTGCAGTATTAACTTTAACTGCATGTGGCGGAAATGACGGGGACACTGAACAGGAAGGTGCCAGCAAGGAAGAGAGCACAACGAAAAATGAAAGCAGCAGCCATTCAGGAGCCCATTCAGGCATGGACCATTCCGGCTCCGGAGAAGTCCCTGAAGGTATAAAGGAAGCAGAGAACCCTAAATATGAAGTTGGAAGCAAGGCCTTCATTACAGCAGGACATATGGAAGGGATGGAGGGAGCCGAAGCAATAATTTCAGGTGCATACGATACAAACGTATATACGGTCTCTTACACACCAACTACCGGAGGTGAAAAAGTTGAAAATCATAAATGGGTAGTTCATGAAGAGATTGCAGATGCAGGAGAGGAGCCATTTAAAGAAGGCGACGAGGTAACATTAAATGCAAGTCACATGAAGGGGATGGAAGGAGCAGCTGCCGAAATCGATTCTGTGCAGGAAACAACTGTCTATATGGTTGACTTTACTACAGCTGACGGGCAGGAAGTAAAAAACCACATGTGGGTAACAGAAAACGAGCTTTCTCCTTCTAAATAAATAGAAAATGAAAGAGCTTATCTGCCTAAGATAAGCTCTTTAACTTAATTTATAACTTTTATATAAATAGTAAACCAAAAAGAAGAAAGCAGCTAAAAGGAATATGGCTATTTGCAGCTCCATATTAAATTTTAGTGCATGTGAAACCGCAAAGGCTTCAATAAACAAAGCAGGTATTTTTCCTATGGTGCTGGCAATGCCAAAGGGCAGAAGCCTCATTTTGCTGTATGCTGCTGCCAGTGTGACTGCGCCTGATGGGACAAACGGCAGGACTCTCAACAAAACAACCATGAAATAGGCAGCTGGCCCTTCGATATTCCTCAGCTTAAAAAATAATTTGTTATTCTTAAGCTGAGGAAAAGAGGAGGTAAGCTTGGTGAGTCCTTTGCGATAAAGAATGAAACTTATAATTGCTCCGGCAGCTTCTCCGATGATTAATAGGATTAGCCCCAATTTCAGATCAAAAGCGGCAACTGTGCCCGCAGTAATAAATGCACTAGGGAGGAACCCCGTTATCGCCGCAGCAATGTTCATAGATATGCTAAAAAAAGCTGCCAATATCGGTACATCTGAAAGCCATCCGATGATATTAGTAAACATCCATTAATCCTTTCCGGCCCATTTATAGCCCAAACCCCAGACAGTCGTCAGATACTCATCTGCAGGAAACCCGGCTTTTCTTAATTTTTCCCGTAAATTTCTGACATGAGAATCGATGGTGCGGTCTTCGATTGACACTCCATAGCCCCATACTGAGCCTATTAAATGCTCACGTGAAAAAACTCTGTTCAGGTTTGAGAGGAACAGGCTTAACATTGAAAACTCTTTGGGAGTCAAAAGGATTTCCTTATTTTTATAGGAAAGCTCATAAGAATCTTCTTTAAGTTCCAGCCCTTTAAAGGTTTTGGTTTTTCCATCTTTTTTGCTTCTTCTCAGAACTGCTTCAATCCTTGCGGATAATTCCTCTTCATCGAATGGCTTTAAAATATAATCATCTGCTCCGATGTTCAATCCCTTTACAATGTCAGGCTTTTCGCTTTTGGCAGTAAGCATGATGATGGGAATATCCCAATATTTTTTTATTTCCTCGCATACTTTCCATCCATCCATTTCAGGCATCATAACATCCAAAAGAACGAGATCTGCAGAACGGGTTTCTAAGTATAGCAAGGCATCTGAACCTGAAGCCAATTTAATGCAATTGTAGCCGCGTGGCGTTAAGTATAAAGAAATTAGATCAAGCATTCTCGTTTCATCGTCAACCAAAAGTATTGTTTTCACATTCCGTTTCTCCCTTAAAAACAATTTCAAATTCTGTTCCGTCACCTTCTCTGCTGCAGACAGATATAGTCCCTCCATGAGCATGGACAAGTTCCTTAACAATGGCGAGTCCAAGACCTGTTCCTCCAAGAGCTCTTGCCCGTGATTTATCCACTCGGTAAAATCGATTAAAAATAAAGGGCAGTTCCTCCTCAGAGATCCCTCTTCCGGTATCATTTATATTAATGATGACATGTTTTTTGGTCCTGCTTATATTAATTGTTGTTTTATCTCCAGGTGAGGAATACTTAATGGCGTTATCCAAAAGATTAAATATGATCTGTTCCAGCCTTGATGCATCCGCAGATATGGTAATTGATTCAAGACAATTAACAGACAGCAGCATGCCTTTTTCGGTGAAAGCCGGTGAGAATTTTGTTTCAATTTTTTTCATAAATTCCTTCAGATCAATAGGTCTTTTTTTTATGTCAAAGGTATTTTTATCGATTCTAGCCAAATCGAAAAGATTTTTAACCATATCTGAAAGCCGGTTGGTTTCCTCCAGGATTATTGATAAATACTGACTTCTTTCTTCCGGGCTCAGGTCCCGCTTCTGAACTATATCAGCATAGCCCTTTATATAAGTAAGAGGAGTGCGAAGTTCGTGCGATATGCTGGATAAAAATTCATTTCGTTCTTCTCTGAGGTAATTCAGGTCACCCGCCAATAACTGAATGGACCGTGCTAAATCCCCAAGTTCATCGTCACCGGTTTTAGGAAGGGAAACTGAAAAATCACCGCTGCTTATTTGTGAGGTGGCTTCCTTCATTTTAATCAGCGGTTTTGCCAGTGCCTTTGATAAAAAGATGATGATAGTAATGGTGAAAATGACAGCAATGAACCCGGCGATTAAAAATTGTTTATTTAATCGTGAAATTAACGACTGAATCCAGGCTGTATCCTGAAACATATATACATGGCCAATCAGCACTCCATCCTGTTCGATCGGGCTGACTGTTGAGATATATTCTTCTTTTTTCCAATTGTCCTCGATGGTTTTACCTTTCCTTATTGAAGATGTAATCGGCCTTTTTATGTACCTTTGGATCAAACTGCTATCAACAGAAGCACCAAGGATCTCTTTATTCGAATTTGTAATGACTACATCTGTATTTGCTTCAGATTCCATCAGAGCCACGTGTGAAATCGTATTTTCATCAAAGTGCTTTTCAAGAATAGCACGGTGTGAATTGCCGCGTGTCTGCAGAGCTATAAGCTCTTCCTCCACACGAGATTCAACAAGGGTACTATGTAAAAAGAAGAACATAATTGTTTCAAGCCCGAAAAGGATCAGAAAGAACAGCAGGCCAAGCTTCATGGAAAGTTTACTCAAAGAACTCACTCATTTCAAATCAATTACTTCTATTATAGTTGAAATGTTTGAAGAAACTATGCAGAAGAGGTATATGTTTTAATAGGACTGTAGAAGGTAAAATAGAATAATGATTTATCATAATGAAAAAAGCAAGTAACAGTCATACAGGAGGTTTTTTTATGAGTGAATGTAAATTGGATCACACACCGGAAGATGTACAAAATAAGTTTGAACAGCAGAAAGATTTTCTGCCGGACGATATGAGTTCTTTGTTTCAATCTTTTTTTCAGGAGGAACATACACAGGATATTTTAAATGAGGTATTCCATTTGCTGAAAAAATTTGATCTTGCTTCTGAGGAGGAACGAACTGAGAGAGTCAACAGGCTTTATCTTGTATTAAAAAATGTATAATATAGAATTGCCGCATCTGATTTTGCTGCGGCAATTTTTTTATGTAACTTACAATTTTTTTGTAGCTATTAAAATTTTATTTTAACAATCTATGTTTTTATGTTAATATGAAATTATAGAAATATAGAGCAGTATAATAATGAAAGCGATTTCACAAAAGGGAGTGACAAAGTTGAAGGAATGCCATAGACCTGTTTTTGACCTGGCAATCCGGACAGCAGATATGCTAGTTCGAATGTTTGGTTCCCGCTGTGAAGTGGCAGTGCACGATTTCAGCGACTTAAAAAAATCGCTTATTCATATTGCAGGAGATATAACGGACAGGAAAATCGGCTCACCCATCACAGATCTTGTTTTGAATGAATTAGCCAAACATAAAAACGAAGTTAATGATATAGCCAATTATAAAACACAATCCAAAAAAGGGAATGTCATGAAATCATCCACGATTTTTCTCCGTGATGATGAAAATAAAGTAATTGGTGCATTATGCCTTAATTATGATATTAGTCTGCTCATGCAATTTGGAGGAGAAATTGAAGAGTTTATAAGCTTTGATGAACATTCTTCTAAATCGGAGACCTTTTTTAATTCCGTCCAGGATGTTATTCACGAGATGGTGGATCAGGTACTTCAAGGTTTTAGGAAGGCACCTTCATTGATGACGCTAGAAGAAAAAGTTGAATGTGTCCGCCAGCTTGAAGATAAAGGGACATTTCTCATTAAAGGGGCAACTGATTATGTTGCAACTGTGCTTGGAGTTTCCAAATTCACCATTTATAATTACCTGCAGAAAATCAGAACGATTAATGAGCTGCAGCCCGAAGCTGTGGAGCATAAATAAAAAGCTTGCTGCTGTAATTTTCATTGCAGCTATCTGAATTTAAAGACCTTAAACGTAAAGGGGCATAAAAAATGAAATACAGATCTGCGTTTGATATTATTGGTCCGGTTATGATCGGACCATCAAGTTCACATACAGCCGGAGCTGCACGCATTGGGCGTGTTGCCCGGACTCTTTTCGGAAAACAGCCGTCCAAAGCCGAGATTTCTTTATATGGTTCTTTTGCAAAAACCTATAAAGGACATGGTACGGATGTTGCCATTATTGGCGGAATCCTCGACTTTGATACTTTTGACGAGCGGATTCCTTCTGCCCTTCAATTAGCTGAAGAAGCAGGGATTGAAGTCATTTTTACAGTTGAAGATACCGTTACAGACCATCCTAATACTGTAAGAGTCAAGCTTACCGAAGGAGATCGTGAACTTGAACTTGTAGGAATATCCATTGGCGGCGGAACAATTGAAATAACCGAACTGAATTCCTTTGAACTTAAGTTATCTGGTGAACATCCTGCCATTTTAGTTGTTCATAACGATCAGTTTGGAGTTATCTCCGCTGTTACAAATATTTTATCAAAGCACCAGATTAATATAGGACATATGGAAGTTTCACGTAAGGAAAAAGGAAAAATGGCAATTATGGTCATTGAAGTGGATCAGAAAATCGGCCATGATGTGATGACAGAGCTTGAAGGGCTTCCGAATATCACGCAAATTATCAGAATGGTTGACTAATAGTTAGCTGGTCATCAGGAGGGAAAGTCTAATGTTGTTTAGAAATGTTGCTGAGCTTGTTGAGCTGGCTGAAAATAAAGGTGTAAAAATTGCTGAAATCATGATTCAGCAGGAGATAGAAGTAACTGGTTTAACTCGTGACGATATTATCGCTAAAATGGACCGCAATCTGACTGTGATGGAACAGGCTGTCGAGAGGGGACTGAAAGGTGTTACGTCTGTTACGGGTTTGACTGGCGGTGATGCAGTCCTTCTGCAAAAGTACATTCAGAGCGGAAAGGCTTTATCAGGAAATATTTTATTGGATGCTGTCAGCAAAGCGGTTGCAACCAATGAAGTGAATGCAGCCATGGGTACAATCTGTGCCACCCCTACAGCAGGTTCGGCTGGAGTAGTGCCGGGTACATTGTTCGCTGTAAAAGAAGTTCTCAATCCAACACGAATGGAAATGATAGAATTTCTGTTTACTTCAGCAGCATTTGGTTTTGTGGTGGCAAACAATGCCTCCATATCCGGTGCAGCAGGAGGATGTCAGGCTGAGGTAGGGTCTGCAAGCGGCATGGCGGCAGCATCTATTGTAGAAATGGCAGGCGGGACACCAAAACAGGCTGCTGAAGCTATGGCAATAACACTTAAAAACATGCTGGGCCTTGTTTGTGATCCAGTTGCCGGACTAGTAGAAGTTCCATGTGTTAAGCGAAATGCCATGGGAGCCTCCAACGCCATGACAGCAGCAGACATGGCCCTCGCCGGAATTACGAGCAGAATTCCATGTGATGAAGTCATCAACGCAATGTATCTTATCGGGCAATCCATGCCTTCAGCACTCAGAGAAACAGCTGAGGGAGGACTGGCTGCAACGCCAACAGGAAGAAGACTGCAGGAAGAGATTTTTGGGAAAAAACAGTAATTTAGTTTATTGGCTTATTACACCAATTCTTTAGTGAATTGGTGTTTATATTTATGCAGAAAAAAGTTATGCTAATTTAGGATAATTTTTTAAAAAGGGGAGAGAAAAAAGAGTTTGAAAGTTATAAGATGGACTATTTTCACTATTGCTATTGTGTTTATGCTATTACTGGGAATTGCAGCTCCTGCCGCATTTATTGGGTTAGCTATTTTTTTAATTGGATTATATTTAAATAATCAGTACCGGAAATATAAGATAAATTTCAAAAGATCCGGCTGGATTATGGCTGCTGGCTTTGTGTTATCCATTTTTTTAGCAACTGGAGATTCAGATGCAACAGAAACTGTACATGTGCCTGAGAAAGAACAAATAGAGACAGATCAGGATGAAGCAGATAAGAAGGCTGAAGAAGAAAAGCTTGCTGAAGAGAAGGCTGAAGAAGAGGAAGCCAAAAAGCAGGCAGAGGATCAGGCACAGCTGGAAGCAGAACAGGAAGAAAAACAGAAACAAGAAGAGGCTGAAAAGCAAAAACAGGAACAGGATCAAAATCAGGCTGCAGAGGGCCTGGGCCTGGAACTAGTTACCGTTGGCAGAGTAGTAGACGGTGACACAATTGAGACATCAGACGGGAGGAAAGTCCGCCTGATTGGAGTGAACACTCCCGAATCAACAACAAGAGTAGAGGAATACGGAAAAGAAGCGAGCCAATTTACCACATCTGAGCTGACTGGCAAGAAAATCTGGATGCAAAAAGATGTCTCTGATACAGACCGGTATGGGCGCCTGCTAAGAATCATTTGGGTGGACATCCCAACAGATGATATGGACGAAAATGAAATACGTGAAAAAATGTTCAATGCACACTTGGTTCTGAATGGTTATGCCGAGCCATCCACCTACAATCCGGATGTAAAATACAGCGAATACTTCAGAGAATTTGGAAGGGAAGCAAGGGAAGCCAATAAAGGGTTATGGGCTCTCGGTGATGAGGGAACAACAAAAGGGGACCTGGATTCTGCAGCAGCCAGCAGCTCTTCATCAAGTTCGGGGAATGCCGGCGGCAGCGGGTCGAATGACAGCAGTGATACAGCCAGCAATTCTGCTTCTGGAGAAGGCAGCAATGAGTCCTACCAAAACTGTACAGAGTTAAGGAAGGTATATCCAAATGGTGTGCCTTCTACACATCCTGCCTATGACTCAAAACATGATAGAGACAAGGACAATTATGCGTGCGAACGCTAATAACCTGCAACTTATATTTAAGTTCAACCGCTTAATAGCGAAATAACCATATTAAGGGGCGTCCTGTCATTTTAATAAGCAGGATGCCTCTATTTTTATTTCCTTCTTATATTATCCATGACAAATCCGCTTTCTGGCAATGAAGGCATTCGTGCCAGGCTGAAGCTTAAATTTTGAACTGGAACATTGTAGTCTAAACTGTTCACTAGAAAATTTATGCTCGCTTTCATAATCTCAACCGTAATGCCCTCACCTGGACAGCGGTGTCCTTTGGCAGGATCACCACCGCCCTGGGGAATAAATTCGAAAAGTCTTCCATCCCAATCTTTAAACCTTTCTGGCCTGAATTCGTTCGGTGACGACCAAAGGCGCTCATCATGGTTTGTACCATACATATCAAGGAGCACAAGCATTCCTTCTGTGATCTCAGCTTCTTTCCATGTGAAATTCTTTCTAGCCCTTGCACCAAGGAAAGGTCCAAATGGGTAATGGCGTCTTACTTCCTGAGCAAACATCTCAAGATATTCCGGAGACCCCGATTGCAGCTGGTGTTTCACTTCCGGATATTCATGTACAGCAACTGCAGCGAAGACGATAAAGGTTGCAATGGCGACAATTGGACGCAGCACATTAATTAATTCAACTGAAGCCATCTGAGCATCCAGCTGTCTGCCGTTAAGTTCTTTATGAAACGACATTTCATACAGTGCGGAACCTTTTTCTTCACTGTATGTATCTTTGCGTACATCTTCAATAATCGATTTTACCCATTCTTCCGTTCGGGATCGAGCTCTCCGGCCCTTCCAGTGACGAGGTCCTGCAGCACCAAAAGCATCAACCATCGCATAAAAATCTTCAGCACGCTCCTCTTATTCCGATTCCTTAAGGGGGACTCCTGCCCACTTGCAGGCAATACGGGTTAATAGCTTTTTCGCCTCATCAAAAAGAACGACATGTCTTGCTCCTTCCCATTTTGGGATTAATGCTTCCCATTCCTGTATGGCAAGCTGGGCGAGCCTTTTTTGATGTGGAGGAGTCATTAGTGACATGAACAGAAGCTTTCTCTGAATATGTGCCTCGCCATCCATCGACTGAATAGCATTTTCCCCAAAAAGTGACTTCTGTATCCTTTTGGGCGCAGCACCTTTACGCTGAAACAGGCTGTTATCATAAAATACGTTTGCAGCTTCTTCTCCGCTTATGCAAAGAACCTTTTCGCCGAGCAGGCGTGCTTCAAACAGATCAGAGTGGTACTTTTCTGTTCTATTTTTAATGAATAGATACGCTTCCTGTAATAAGGTAAGGCTGCTATCAAGATTTTTGTCATGAGCGATGTTACGGTTATTCATCTATCAATGCTCCTTATCTAAGTTGTACTAATCCATTCTTTTAGGCTATTTACTTCATTTCATTTCTTTAAACCTGTTCAGGGTCCATGATTACAATATTAAATATGTAATACAGGAGGGATAAGATAGATTCGGCTGCAGGGAAAATAATAACTGGTTATTCTGCAGGCGCAGGGATCTGCCTGATTGAGGCAGAAAGGTAAGAGTTGCATCATAAAGCTAAAATAGATGAATCCAAAAAATAAAGAACACTGGCTCCTGCCCAGTGTTCTAAGAGGTTCTTTTATGATAGTCATTCAATTTAATAAGGGAACCTCGTTTAATCCAATAATGAAAATTATCTGCCGGGAAAACTCCGCGTCCATTTGACCTGTCCATCTGGATGACAACGCTGTTCTGTGTCACCTCCAGAATTCTAAGTGTTTGGGAACGGTTAAGATTCGGGGCGAAAGTACTTTTGATTTCAAACTGCATATCCTTATCAAGGTTCAACGAAGACACCTCCTAATTAGTTAATTATTTTTAATATCCCCATTCATTGTTTTTCTATCCAATTATTGGCCAGCTTTTGTTTATTAACTTATTAGAGAATTTACAACTTTAGAATTTTTATAATAAACTGTATAATTCAATTGAGAACTATGAAATTAAACAAGCAGGTGAAGTATGTTGAAGGAAAAGATTAAAGTTGGATTAATTGGAATGGGTGCTGTAGGGGAAAGGATACTGCGTCAATTTCGGCAGCATGAGGAGTTTGAGATTGCAGCGCTTTGTGATCGAAAAGCCGAACGATTAGATAAATTTAAAACTGAGCTGCCAGATGCGGTGATACATACAAATCATTCCGATCTGCTCAGGGACGAAACCATCAAACTCATCTATTTAGGTGTTCCGCCCAAATGGCATCATTCAATTAGTATGGAAATTATAAAGAGCGGCAAGCATCTTCTTTGCGAAAAGCCTCTGGCCAATTCCATTGAAGAGGCGAAGGAAATGTTTGAAGCTGCTGAAAATGCAGGAATCATCCATGCCATGAATTTTCCAATGGCATACAGCCCAGCCTTTAAAGAGTTTAGGAAAAAGATACAGAATGGTGAACTGGGCGAGATTAAGAAGGTAGAACTGCACCTGCAATTTACACAATGGCCGCGTGAATGGCAGCAGAACGATTGGATTTCCAGCAGGGAACAGGGAGGCTTTATCCGGGAAGTAGCTCCTCACTTTATTCATATGATACAGGATACCTTTGGAGAGCTGCTCAATATCCGTTCTTTTGTGGAATATCCGGATAATGAACATCAATGTGAAACCAGCTTTACCGCATCATTGAAGCTTCCAGGCGGCATTCCTGTTCTATTAAACGGAATTGCGGGAATTGGGCAAAAAGAACATCTGTCTTTTAAGGTTTTTGGTGATAAGGGCACATTGGATATGCAGAACTGGAGTGTTCTTGTACAGAGTACGTCTGAAAACAGCGGAGAAATATTAAGGCTTGATGAGCCTGAAAACAGTCTGCCAGCTGAACTCCTCAAAGCAATAAGAGGAGATCATGCAATATTGGTTTCCTTTAAAGAAGGGTATCAGGTGCAGAAGGAGCTTGAAAAAATCCTATTAAGCAGCTAATTAGAGGCACATTTGTGTCTCTTTTTTTATTTATCAATACTCGCTGCAATCCCACGCTTCTTCTTATGAAACAATACTCGAAAAAATCAGGTGTTTTAATGTATAATAATCAGGTGAGAGTTCTTCCGAGTAAAGAAGACTCTATTTCTGATCATAAATTTCATAGATCCAAAGTTGAAAGAGAGTGGGACATATGGGCCGTAAATGGAACAATATTAAAGAAAAGAAAGCATCAAAAGACGCAAATACGAGCCGTGTTTATTCCAAGTTTGCACTTGAAATATATGTGGTTGCCAAGCAAGGGGAGCCTGATCCGGAAGCAAACCAGGCTTTAAAATTTGTGCTCGAACGTGCAAAAACATATAACGTGCCAAGAAATATCATTGATCGTGCAATTGAAAAAGCAAAAGGCGGAGCGGAAGAAAACTATGATGAGCTACGCTATGAAGGATTCGGGCCTAGCGGATCGATGATAATAGTCGATGCATTGACAAATAACGTAAATCGCACAGCTTCTAACGTACGTGCTGCATTCGGAAAAAATGGCGGGAATATGGGCGTGAGCGGATCTGTATCCTATATGTTCGACTCAACTGCTGTTATCGGCATTGAAGGCAAAACGGAGGAAGAAGTCCTGGAAATCCTGATGGAAGCAGACTTAGATGCACGTGATATTCTGGAAGAAGATGATACGGTAATCGTATATGCAGAACCCGATCAGTTTCATGCAGTTCAGGAAGCATTTAAGTCAGCAGGCATCAATGAGTTTGCAGTTGCTGAATTAACAATGCTTCCGCAAAATGAAGTCACCCTTGAGGCTGATGCACAGGCGCAATTTGAAAAGCTGATTGACGCTCTTGAGGATCTGGAAGATGTCCAGCGAGTTTATCATAATGCAGACCTAGGTGAATAACCGGGAAGAGAAGTCCACTTAATTGCTGGACTTCTTTTTTTGTAAAATAATTTTATTATGTAAACTAATAAAACCAGATTTAAAGTATTATCCATATGGAAGAAAAGAAATTCTGAATCTCTCTTTTGAAAAACTGCTGAAATATATGTGGTTTTATGGTGATATCAGCCGATATCTGTCGAATATCATTTTGCTATCAAACGCTATCTCCTTGCCGAATGTAAGTATTGTCCTTAACTTCCCATCGAGAGATACAGTGGAGCTATATCTGACTAATGGAAAATAACTGCAATAGAAATTTCTTTGTTTAAACACTGTGTACACGGGAACATGAATGGGGAAAGGAGAGTTTAGCACACATGAATACGTTTAAGGTTATTTATACTTTTGAAAAAGGTGTTACCGTAACAGAAGAGGTTGAAGCAGAAAATAAATCCGAAGTAATTGGAAGCATTAAAGACCTTGAAGGATTTGTAGAACTAACCTGTACTGAAGGTCACTACCATCGATTTGATTTTACAGATGTAAAGTTAGTCACAATTACAGAATAAATGGAAGGCCAAATACGGCCTCCCTCTAAAAACCCGCCTGGTTAGCGGGTTTTTTATTTTCTTACAAGATCCCCAATGAGGATATACCTCTGTGGTGCATCTCCAATAAAGTCAAAAGGATAGCAGGTTGTGACAGTAAGGGTTGCTCTTGGCTTAGGAACAATTACGGTTCTGTCGTCTGCATCGACGATTCTTATTTTACGAACTTTATAGGTAAATTCACCAGCAGAAGTGTTCACGACAAGCAAATCGCCAATCTCTACTTCTCCAAGTTTGCGAAAGACTGTATCCCGGTGGCCGGAAAGGACTGAATTGTCTTCTTCTCCTGGAAGGACGCTGCCGGCATAATGGCCAACTCCCTTTTCTAACTCATCTTCGTCCGTACCATGGAAGATTGGAAGTTGGGCCGATATCCTCGGTATTGATAGAACGCCCATATCTTCTCCCATTTTAGGACGAACAGTGTATAGGCTATGCTGTTCCGTTTTTTGTTCAGTCTTCACATCTGTTTTTACAGTGATGGAGGGATCTATATGGGCTGAAGTTTTTTGGCTATTCACATATGGCATAAGATTTGAAGCGGCAATCCAAATTCCACACAAAATAAAAATTAGACCAATAGCTCCTTTTAATGTAAATTTCCTTTTCACGCTGCTTTTACTTTCCGTCTGTGTAAAATGGCAAATCCTATAAGGGCCAGGCCGATGCCTGCTAATACTCCTTCTATATAGTTGCCTGCTGTGTTTGGCAGCTTTCCGCCTTTTACAGTTTTTGCGTGTTTTGAAACAGGTTTGACTTTAGCATGATCCTGCTTTTTAATAACAGTTTCAGCCTGATTCAAATCAGTCACTGTGTCTTCAATTAGCTCTGAACTGAACATCTCAGCTGTAATAATCATATCTGCCAGGAACTGGCCTTCAGTATTATAAAGTTCAATAAGCAGGTCATGGCCATTTGTTTCTTCCAAAGCAACCATTTCAGCTGTTGTTAAATGGGTTTTTTCGCCATCTTTCATAAGATAAAACTCGGCATCAAGCTGGAACAGATCCATCATTTCCTGTATAATGCTGATAAGTTCAGCTATTTCTGCTTCTGTTAAATCCCCGGCACTATCAAACTCGCCAAATGCCATTAAACGGCTTTCAAGGTCCATCATTTTATCAAGCAAGTCAGGGTTCTCGAAATCTAAAGTCATAAAATGTTCAAATAATGCTTCAAGTTCTCCATCGGTAAGATCTATATCTGCGAGTATTTGGTTCATTTCGTCTTCACCAGGCCATTCATCTCCACCCAGATAAATGGAAACCATGATATCAAGGTCCTCAATATATTCGTAGTTTTCAAGGGAGTCATCGTTCTCCTTAAGCAGGGAAATGAGCTCTCCTTTTGTAAGCCCGTAATCATTTAATAGCTGATTAAGAGTTTCGTCGTTAATTTCAGTGCCTGTATATGTTAAAAAAGAAACAGTGGAATCCAAAGCATCAATATATCGGAAAACATCCCGAACATCGTCACTCGTTTCCATTTCTCCATTCTCCGCAAGAAGAGCCGCTAACTCTTCCTCAGTTTCAAAATCATATTCAGCTAAGAGCTGCTGAAGATTTTCTTCCGTAATAGGCTCACCCAGGTATTCGATCATTTCCTCCAGCGTATCAAAATCTTCGATATTCATATCCCAAAAATATTCCAGGTGGTCAATTAATCCTTCTTCAGACCAATTAGTTTCCTTCACAAACTCAGCCAATTCATCTTTACTTGGGGCTGCAAGGCTGACAGCCGGAAACAAGCTTAACAATAAGATTGACGCAATAATTATACTTAGTCTTTTCAATGATGGTTCCTCCAAATGTAATAATTTCTAGAATAATATAATGGAAAAAAAATTTTCCGGATAGAATTGTTATTTAATATTTTATTAGATATAATATTTGGATTTTTTTGCAGCAGCAAGGTACGGGTTGAATGCGGGTTAATCAAGGGGTTCCATAATTGGGGTGGGAGAGTTTGGGCCAGAAGCGTGCGTGAAGTTCCTCAAAATTCCATTTCTTCCTGTAATTAAATAATATCTATATAAACATCCTTGAGAGGTGAAAAATGCCAAAACCGGGATTGATTAATTAGTTTATAATGTGTAAAATTACACTAATAGAAACAATTGAATATAATTTGATTTAAAAGAGGTGGATCCTTGAAGATCGAAACAGAAAAATATCATCAGAACATATTTCAAGTTGAACTCACGAAATTGAAAGAAAAGGATTATATATCATCGGAACATTATGAAATCACCTTGAAAGCCCACCATCAGTACTATCAGGACTTTGAAGAGCTGCAGCAAGTGCAGGTTAAGGCAGCAAAAGCTGCAGAAGAAATCAGACAAAAGCCCATTCAGCCGGCAAAAAAAACGGTGAAAAAGAAATTATCTCAGGAAGAAGTCCGTGAAAGAAATATTTCCTGGCTGCTGAATGTAGGAGTCATCCTGCTCCTTATTGGCGGACTTTTTGTGGCAACAAGCAATTGGGATACAATGTCAAATCTCATGAAAAGTGCATCTATTGCAGTTGTTTCACTTATTTTCTATGGCTTTGCCTTTATTTCGGGTAAGGTATTAAAGATAGAAAGAACGTCGTTTGCTTTTATTGTTCTTGGGAGTTTATTCTTGCCAATATTTATTTTGTCCATAGGCTGGTTTCAATTGCTTGGCCCTTATCTTTCTTTTTATGGGGAAGGACGCTTTGTGCTCGGGGCTGCTGGCAGTTTACTGGTCGTTCCAGTATACAGTATATTTGCACAGAAGCTGGGCTCACGTCTTTTTGTATGGTTTGCTTATATTGCCCTGTCTGCCGGGGCTGGTTATACCTTGGCAGCATTGAAGCTTGAAAATGACAGTTTCTTTCTTGGATTGATGATCTTCAATGCTCTGCTGTCCGCAGCTTATCACCGCCTGAAAAAACAAGCTTCCCTTAAACTGTTTTCGGGAGAATTGATTTACTTTGCTCAAATCAATTTAGTGATCTCTACATTATTGATGCTTTTATTTTTCAATAGCCATGTTTTATACAGTGTGAATATTCTGCTGACAGCAGCCGTTTACTTATCAATGGTATATGTAACAGGCAGGAAGGAGTTTCATTTCGTCTTCAGCTTACTGATTGTCTATGGTGCCTATCAGCTGATTGAAAATACCATTTTAAATTCGGCAGGACCAGTTTTATTTGCGTTTGTAGGGATTAGTTTTCTGTTTGTTCCTAAGGTTATGGATAAGCAATATTCCTGGGATAAGATTTTTAGACTGACCAGTGCAGCGGTTTCCATACTTTCTTTTCTATATATTTCATTGGAAGGTATCATGTTAATGGCCGGCGAACCATCTGCAGCACTGCTGCTGGCTTATATTATTCTAGCGGTGCAGTTTATATATTTGGCTAATGTTATGGGGAACGGGCTATTTGCTTACCTGGCACCCGTATTTTTAGCCTCTGCTCTATTTGAAATAGTACTAATATTGGATAAAGGCTTTGAGTTCAATAATCTATCTTTACCTGTTTTCTTCATTGGCTTTGTGCTTTTTATAAGTCTCGGGTATCTGCTTAAGTATCCGCTTCTAAAAATGGTGGAATCAAGCTCACGGGATGTGGCAGTTAGTATTATGTTATTTTCAGTTGTGACTGCAGTAGGTTTTCTTGATTGGCTCGCTGCAGGCTCCATGCTATTAATCTTTAGCTTTGTCATGTACCTTATGAACATGGCTGAGAATCGGATTTTTTATACAGAAGCGATTCCCTGGGCCATTCCTTTGTCAATCGGGTTTGCCTTTATGTTTTATGGTGAACATCTGCGAAGCTGGTCAAGCTTTTATCAGAATGAGTTAGGTATGGCCATGAATACCGTAATGGCAAGTATTGCCCTGCTTATACTTTATGGCGTTCTTTCGAAGAAAGGGCACAAAGTTCAAGCCGGAAACGTGTTTTTAATCTCATTGGGATTTTATACAATCTCACTATTTACAGCAGCTGCTTTGTCAATCAATGAAGTCTGGATGAGACCCGCAGTATTTATAGGGGGCATTATTATGTATCTTGCCCTTTATAGATTCCATAAACAAAGCTGGATTCCGTTTGTGTCAGCATCGATTTCACTTTTTGCTTACTTTATGATCTTGATTGGTTTACCATTTAACTTTCCTTTTTTTAATTGGGTGCAATTGCCGCTAGGCGCATGGATTTTGCTTGGCGCGGCTTTCTATATTTCTAATAAGGACCTTGTCCTGGCAAGAGGGTTCAGCTGGATTGGCCATATTTACATGCCGTTTGCCATGATCCTGACATTTTTTATCTATAGGGATAATAGTATTTGGCCATTCCTGGTCACACTGGCGGTCTATTGGGTCAGTTTCAGGGTTTCTGCTAAAGAGTGGAAGGTAAAGATATTCCTTTACAGCTCATTCTTAACTTTATTCATGGTAATCTTGACGGGCGTGGATCATATATGGGAAGAGAACTTCAGTGAGTATGCCGTTCTTTTAGTCAGCTGTGCCGTATTCTTATTCTGGCTAACCGGAAAAACTCAAGATAAAATGAGAAGTGTTTACTTTCTTGTACCCTGGTCTGTGATTGGGATCCTGTCGTTTTTAACTTCATATCCCTTTGGGTATGTGCCGTTTTTCGTTTCAATTATCTATTCTGCAGGATTGATCGTATATTTGCATAGAACTAAACTTGATCTATTGGCTGCTGTTCCATTGGTATTACTGTATGCGGCAGTACTCAAATTTCTGTTCATTAACGGAATCGCTCCAGATATGAAAATTCTGGTTGTGGCTTGTTCAGGCCTGGCTTCGGCGATCATCGGCAAAATGCTATATGCCAAAATTCTAATGAACAAAAAAGCCGATAGCTACACTATTATCTCGCTGGTATTTTTCCTTACCGCCTATCTTTTTCCGGAAGTTTCCCTATGGGCGGAAGTTCTCCCCGGACTCCTTATCAGCGCACTTTTATTTTTACAGAGGGGCAGAATGGCATCCAAATATGTATGGCTGCCTGGGTTGCTGTCGGGAGCGTTATTGATGGAGCCTTATTATAGTTTACTAAAGAATATTGAGCTGCCTGGCCTTTTTATAAGGGAGGCATACGTGCTCCCATGGATCATCCTGATTATTTTTGTCAGAAAAGTACTGAAAGGGCAATACGCAGCACAAACAAACAAAATTCAGTGGGCAGTCCTAATAACGGTTTCCCTGCTGCTTGTACAGGATGGCCTTGCAAGCAATACGGTTTATGATGCGCTCATAGTTGGCACACTCTCCCTGATTTCGATGCTGGCTGGCACCTTCTGGAGAATAAAGTCCTATTTCTTTGTTGGCTCTGGGGTTCTGCTCCTGAATGTACTGCTTCAATCAAGACCTTATTGGGGAAATCTTCCTTGGTGGGCGTATCTTTTAATTGCAGGCTCTATTCTTATTTCTGCAGCAAGCTATAATGAATGGCAGAAGCAAAAGACAGCTAAAGGTGAGGAGCCTTTAATATCTAAATGGAAAAATAGCATAATGAATAAATTAAAAGAATGGTCCTGAAAAATTTATCCTGTATGTCTGAGTGCCCCCATGCTTATAAAAGAAGACAGTACTAAAAAGCACAATTTTGTTGCCTGAGTCCTTTATTGATATGGGCTCTGGTTATTTATTTCCTCTTGGAAGCACTAATATTTACAGTGGCTTATGTATTTATTTTGCATCTTGCATTTGTTTATAAAATGAAAAATTATCCATTTTTAAGTAAAGGTCTGCAGATCTTTTCCTAAAAGTAATGTTAGGTTAAAATTCCTCATAGAAAATCCCCCAAAGTAGACAGATTATTATTCCTTTTTCTGCCTACGATAGGGTGCAATTTATTATCATCCACGAAAAATAACAACATTTTAATGGACTAAAGGGTTAAACGTGCATGGGATAGGTTTATTAAGCCATAATCCATACATAGAAACCTGCTTTTGATTATTTCCGACTAGAATTATTCCTTCTTCGTTTCGTGCGTTTTATAGAAGCATTAATTTTTTTTTGAATTAAATAATCAAGCGTATATTTATATTGGCTTTTTATAGAATCGAATTCTTCTATTTGTTTTTTATAATGACGAATAGTACCCATTGCATCATGGACCCGGTAACTTGTCAGCGTTGATGGAAAATAATGAATAGGGAATTGAAGAGCTACTCTAATCCAGTATTCGTAATCTTGTGCATACTTTAAATTTTCATTAAAATAGCCAACGCGATCAATTATTTTTCTAGACATCATAACCGTACATCCGTTAATAGGATTATAGTTCTTTAAGGCTTGAAGGAACTTTAAATCATTTTTATAGTTAACTTCGACATTATGCGGAATAACATTAGATTTAATGATGCGACTGTTTTTATCAATTTTATTAAAATTTGTAAAACTGAAAAAGGAGTTTTTTTTCTGCATAAATCGAAGCTGATATTCTACTTTATACGGATCGATTATATCATCAGAACTAAGCCAGACTAAGTACTCTCCTTTTGCTTGCTGGATTCCTTGATTTATTGCTGATGCCACACCATTATTTATTTTTTCAATATAAATAATCTTAGTTAAATAGGGTATTATCAAGTGCTGATGCTCATTAGAACCATCATTTACAACTATTAGTTCAACATTAGGGTAAGTTTGTTTTAATATACTCTCAATAGCTTGTGCAACATAAGGACAGTTATAAAAAGGGATTATGACACTTACCCAAGGATTAGAAACAGACAAAAAAATCACTCCCTATAAATTGATAGCCTTATTCATTACAATATGTTTGTTTCCTATTTTGGCGTAGGCGCTTTTCTTTCTTTTTTTGTGTGTAAAAAAAATCATGAAGATCAAGAGTTGTATAGTCGATTTTATATATATGTCTAACCTTGGATTAAATCATAGAGATTATGGAGCAAAGCATGTGATGTGTCATAGATTTTTTTGAGATAAAGATAAGCGCGAGAGAACAGACCTGGTTTGGACCGAGGTTCCCAAATAATACTGCTGCTGTATTTAAAGGTGCACCTAGATCAATTTAAAGGAATCAGTTTACTATGTAATAGTCCAAACAATTTAACTTCTTATGAATAAAATACTTGCAAGTACATTAAAAGCTGAAATTCATGTAAAAGGGTAAGAATTAATTGAGGCAGCCCGCATCCATATAAAGCATAAATCAATTT
This sequence comes from Cytobacillus oceanisediminis, assembly GCF_004366035.1. Lineage (GTDB taxonomy): Bacteria > Bacillota > Bacilli > Bacillales > Cytobacillaceae > Cytobacillus > Cytobacillus oceanisediminis_C. The sequence goes on along the minus strand of NZ_SOEE01000002.1, from coordinate 554,843 downwards.
ATTCACCATATACAGCTGTTTGATACCCAATACCATTCTAGTTCAACAAGGAGGGAATAATATTATGAACGTTGTAGGTATGGTAATGCCAGTATATGACCAAGACCCAAACTACTTGGTGTTATCGATCGACTCTGTTCTTCAACAAACCTATCAGAAATTCCATCTAGTGATTGTCATCGATGGGGCAAATAAGCAGACTAGAGACATTGTTTACCAATATAAGAATGAATCAAGAATTACAATCATTGATAAACCTGTGAACGAGGGGATTGCACATGCTCTAAATACGGGGTTCGATTATTTATTTAGGCTTGATGAGGTTGAATTGTTAACCTGGGGGTCGAGTGATAATATAATATATCCTGATTTTTTTTTAAAGCTCCGTAATAAACTTAAAGACTCGGGTCCGAATGTTGGACTTGTTTATAGTTGTTTTGATCATATTGATGGAAATGGAAAATTATTATATTCCAAAATGGAACAAGACCATTTTCGTAAATGGCAGGAAAGTAAAACCCTGGATGACTTGCTGGATTTTAGTTTTATTGGAACTTCTTTTATGTATAAGAAGGTTTACGCCAAGCGAATTGGCGGCTACTATTTAGACCCCGTCCAAACCTATGATTATTGGCTGCGTCTTACTGAAATCTGCGATGTTGAGTTTGTTCCAGAAGAGCTGATGGCTTATAGATATCATTCATCATTAAGCCTTTCTAAGGAGATTCAAGAGGACGAAACTAAACATCGCTGGTGGCGGGATCAGTATAATTTAGCAAGGCATATGGCTCGTGAAAGAAGGGGACTATCTTATGAAACTACTATTTTTTTTCCGGTACTTACATTCAGCGAAAGCACGATTGAAGATTTAGAAAATCTTTTGGACCAACGTTATCATAACTATTTGCTGGTAATAATTGACAAGACAAAGCAAGTAACAAATAAATTAAAAAGCCTGGGGATCAATGATCCCAGGATTACAGTAATGGAAAGAGCTGGGGAAGACAACAACCTTTTAAATAGTATTCAAGCTCCAAAGACTCCATATAATCTAGTTTACACAAATCAATATAATTTTTCTGATGTAAACTGTCTTTCAAATATAATAAGAAATTAAAGACGAGGTGAATTCCATCCAAGGAGTAGCAGAATGAATATATTATTTGTCTTCTATGTGCCAAGCGGCGGAGTTGAAACGTTAAACCGCCAGAGATGTGCTGCATTGGAAAAATACAATATTACCTGTCATTGTCTTTATTACCAGAGATTAAGGGATCAAATCAATCCTTATAACAGTAATATCTTTATAGGAAAAGATCCAAAAATGATTAAAGAAATGTTATCTAAATGGAAATACAGTGCAATTGTAATTGTTTCTGACTATCATATCCTGTCATTGTTGCGACATTTAGGGTACCAAGGAAAATTAATCTTTGAAATCCAAGGACTAGGATCTAACGAGAGAGCAAGAGAGTTTCTAACCAATGGAACACCTGCAATCACAAATCATGCAAATGCTTTGCTGAATCCTAAAACTCCAAATATCGAACAGTTATATAAAGAATTATTTCCTTCAATTCCAAAATTCAGTTTTAATAATTGTTTTGATACAAGTCAATTTTATTATACAAAATCAGCGAAATTTCCTAAACCTATAATCGCATGGACCGGACGAATCGTGGATAATAAAAACTGGAAAGAATTCCTCCATATCGGTCACCAGCTCATTCATCAAGTAAATCCTAATATACAGTTGTATATGTTTGAAGATCCAACACTTTCTGACCCTCATGAACGGAAAGAGTTTGAACAATTAATTGTTCAGTTGAAATTAGAAAAAAAGCTATTCATTCTTCAGAATGTTCCGAATGCGAAAATGGCTGAATATTTTTCTATCATTGGCGACTCGGGTGGATTTTACTGTTCTACGTCTAAGTCGGAAGGCGCTCCTTATTCCGTACTGGAAGCTATGAGTTGCAAATGTCCTGTTCTGACAACAGATTCTGGCGGAGTCAGGAGCTCAATTATGCATAACCAAACGGGAAAATATTATCAAATTGGCAGTATACAGGAAGCTGTAAAAGAAGCGTCCGAATTAATGACTAATCATGAATTAAGAGAATATATACGTGCCAATGGTTTCGAACATGTAAAAGCTAACTTTAGTCCTGAGCTATACAGCCGGAATTTTATCAATATGCTTGGCAAATTAGGGTTAAATGTATAGATTTCCCTTTTATATCACAGTGTCTTGCCATGCACTTTAAAATGTTATCTGTCTATCATTAAGTATCAAGATGTAATATATAATGACTAAGGGGATCTTCAAAAAAATAATCCACATAACAAGAATGTAAATCTAAGCAACTTTTCGTTCAGTCTTGAACTTAAGGTTGCTAAATTTTATGTTCTTTTTGATAGTAATTATCTAAATTGGTTCATTTTTAATAGTATTTTTAAACTTAACTGATTTTCTTATAGCGGAATTTTATCCCGTTATTTCAGAAGTTTCACATGCTTTCATGGGAAAAGAAGGTTTTAATCGAGATAATTATTGATAGAGTTTATGATATCTTGCTTGGAATGAATGGATGAGTATTAGTGGTTTGTGGTTATATTCAGTTACCAATCTATTAACTTCTCAACGATTCACTTTAAGTTAAGACCGGATACTAGGGTGCAAAACAGGAGCAGCTTTGTCCCTTGTAATTAAATCTTTTTACCTCATTTGATTTGTACGATCACGTATTCTATAGTATTTCATTTTCAAAGGCATTTTACTTCTGACAATAATAACATCATATCCTGAGGGAAGAAGTCTCCTATACGGTCATTAACTGTTAAATTAGCCTGCTCTTACAATTTACCTCGTGATTCATCAGAATTAATCCACCTCATTTTTAATGGATGCAAGCCATAGTTGCTTTCTTTTTTTAATCGCTTTTCATTTTGACAGCATGTCGAATACAGTTTCTCCTTATTATGCTAAAATCCTCTCTTTCTTGTTTGCCAATAATCATTCATTATTTATATATCCAGCACTGCATTGCAAATTATTTTATTTAAATGGTCATCAGCCATAGAAAAATAGATTAACTTGTCCACACATAATTTACTGGAAATCATAAAATACAGTAGCCTTTAATGAAAGGAGTGTTAAAAAATATGGTAAAATTATTAGATGCACGAACATCGCAAAATGCCAGTTATTTCAATTCCATCGCCGTACCAGTTACCGCTGCCCCTCAACTTTTTGGAACGCTTGGTCTAAATGCAACAGGTGCAGGAACAAATATAAGAGTTGAATTGTCTTTAACAGCAGCTTTTACTTCTGCAGCTACCGTTTTAACTCCTGTCGACATCACTATTTATAGAGGAACAGGTCCGAATAGAGTTCTTATTTATTCTGCACGAGAAACATTGCCGGTTTCAGTTCTGGGGATAGCAGCTACTCGATTAATAACTGTCACTGCTGCTGACTTTAATCCTCCTGCTCCTAACAATTTATTAGTTTACCAAGCATTCATAAATACAGCTGGCGGTGTGGCGGTTGCTCCAACACGTACTGGTCCTGAAAGCTTTTATGCAGCAGCCTATTCAGATTAAATATATGACTTAATAAAGCATCAAACAGGGAATTACCTATGAAAAAAGGAGCGAGCGCATATCAAATGCTCGCTCTTTTTTATGTAGACATATTAATGTTTTTAGTCAACCTTTATTTGAAAAGAAGGTGATTATATATAAAGGTTAGGCCAAGATACAAAATTTGAGGAAAATCTAGATATTTACCAACTTCTGGGTCAATGCCTTATACTAGCTTCCTTTATTTACATACAATGTCAAAAACATATAAGAGGAGTATGATGATGAAGGCATTGGTAACTGGAGGAGCAGGTTTTATCGGTTCACATCTTGTTGAAGAACTTATTGCTAATGGGTGGAAGGTGCATGTGTTAGATAATATGATCTCGGGCTATTTAGAGCATATTCCGACAGAGGTGGATCTTCATGTACAAGATATTTGCAGTAAAGAGGCAAAACAATTAATTATAAAAGAAAAACCAGATATAGTTTTTCATCTAGCAGCCCAGGCGGATGTGGGAAGATCGATCAATGAACCACAATATGATGCTGATGTAAATATTAAAGGAACCATTAACATACTCGAAGGCTGTCGTGATGCCAAAGTTAAAAAAATGATTTTTGCCTCTACTTCTGCAGTTTATGGAAACTTACAAAAAGAAATCTTATCGGAAAATGATCAAACAATACCTATTTCTTATTATGGGTTATCTAAGTTAACGGCAGAATTCTATATTCGAATATTTTCTCAATTATATGATTTTCCTTATACTATTCTTCGATATGGAAATGTATATGGGCCAAGACAGACAGCAAAAGGGGAAGGTGGAGTAGTAGCTGTTTTTCTGGAGAAAATAAAAGAAGGAATACCTTTAAATATTCATGGTGATGGAGAACAAACACGCGACTTTATTTTTGTTAAAGATATTGTTCAAGCAAATATAGCTGCTATAGATTGTGGTCATCACGAGATTATTCAGGTTAGCACTTCAAAAAGGACATCGGTAAATCAAATTATTGACATGTTGACGCAAATCCATGGTACCAAAATTATTACTCAATATACGGATCCACGAAGCGGTGATATAAAACATAGCTGTCTTAATAACAAAAAAGCAAGACATATACTGCAATGGCAGCCAAAAATCGGTATATTTCATGGATTACTGGAAACATATAAATTTGCTTTTCAGAATAAAAAAGTTTAAATAAATGAATTTAGGTGGCTTTACAGCCTGTAAGGTTCAGAGCATAAAGACCCCTTTTCAAAATTCTAGACAGGGCAGTCTGATAAAATGATAAACCAATTCATTAGTATTTTTGAAAGTAAAGAAAGATTGTTATTCCAGTTATAAAGTAAGCTCTGCAGTCGAGCAGGAACGGTAAAGGTGTATTCTTGCTTTATATCGTTTTCAAAAGCTAAATGACATTTAATTTTATTTATGCCAATTAGCTTTTGAATACCAGGCATATCGAACTTGTTAATAATGCATAACAAAACCATAATATGAACTTACTTAATGATATTCTTATTGAATAGATAAGTTAAATGATGACGAATATTACAATGCATCAAACTCAAGATTCCTAGGTTAATAGCTTTCGTTTTTAAATCAGCTAGTCTTTTTCAATAAGATAGCCCTGTTCTTGATGTTAAATTTACTATCTGAGCTGTTCAACAATATTTTTGGTTTTAGGCTGGATTAACTACCACCAATATTTGATTGGGTCCCGTCCGTTTCATAACCCTATATCCGTAATTTGCAAGTGTAGCAATCCCTTCATCATTTTGTTTGCAATATCCATTTGGCTGACATGTTCCATCATCCCGAACTAGGAGCTGCCCCATTATGCCAACCGCAACCCATTCTGGTCTTTGGGAACGTGGAATATATTCTTTTGAAGGGTCCCATTTAGGATTTATTACCTGTCTGCGTTCTTTCCGCTGGGGGGCGATTACATTGCCGTCAATGTCAAAAATGGGAGGAAGTACGATGTCTTCGTACATTATTTCTCCCCATTCAGTAGTTAAATACTTGTGTTTCCATCGCAAATCGCCACTATTGGATAAAAAAGCAGGCTTTGCGCTTGTGATTCCAAGAATATAGTCATCTTGATCATTTGCAATGCGCACTTTCTCCCCTTCTAATGTGACGAAGTAGCCGAAATCAATAGGATTCCCATCTGTCGTTTCGAATAATTCTGCATAATCTGCGGCAGGGCTGGAGACAGATCCGTCAATTTTAACGTTGCCGTCGCTAAGTATTTTTGCAGCAAAACCCGGCATTGAGGGATTTGTCCCATTAGCAAGATACCATGAATATGATAGTTCGTCCGCAGCACCGAATTTTCCCATGACGTGAACGCCTTCCAAGAAATTCGCATTCGTCGCTTGTCCCTGTGTATGTGAGAAGGTTCCGGAAGCAACAGTGTTTACTCCCTCAGCATGAGAAGTAAAACCGCTTGCAATGTTAAGAGCTCCTTCAGCATGAGAGTTTTGACCAATAGCTTGCGTCTGGTTTCCTTCTGCATGGGAGAGATCCCCGGAAGCTATTGAGCGCTGCCCCTCCGCATGAGCAAAAATACCGCTAGCCACTGTCAAGTTTCCTTCAGCGTGAGACGCTCTGCCGTTAGCTCTTGTCTGATCACCTTCTGCATGCGAGGATTCTCCCTGGGCAATCGTCCCTTGTCCTTCAGCATGAGATACAAGCCCGCTGGCGACTGTATTTTCTCCCTCTGCATGGGAAGCAATACCAGAAGCAGTCGTCAGATTTCCCTCAGAATGGGAGCTTGCTCCACTTGCGCTTGTATTGCTCCCCTCCGCATGTGCATTTAAGTTTAGGGCTCTAGTGTTGGAGCCTTCTGCATGGGCATGTGCACCTGAGGCAGTTGTTGCGAAACCTTCCGCATGTGAAGCTGCTCCACTGGCTGTGGTAGAAGTGCCTTCTGCATGTGCAGTATCATTATTTGCCATAGTTTGGAATCCTTCAGCATGTGAAGCGGCTCCATTAGCCGTTGTACCAATTCCTTCTGCTTGGGAACAGACCCCTATCGGATTTTGATTACACCCATTGGACACATTATTTCACTCCTTTATATATTAAATAAAAATAACTTCTGAAAAAAATCAGATGTTTCAAGATTGAAAGATATTAGTTCTTTCTTTATTTCCTTTCTTAATAATTACAATATGTATTGTTCAAATATTGGTATAGACAAACAGTAAACCAGATAAAAAATACACTTTTGACTTATTGATTTGGGAAGGTATTGCAACTATGGGTAAGTTACTGTAGATTAATACAGTTCAATGATATGGAAAAAGAGGGGAGTGATTATGGACAACTTGTTTAACAGCACTTAAAGAAGCTTAGTAAACAATAAAAATCATATTAAGGAATTCTATTTAGTGAGTGTAAGAGGTTAAGAATACGCTAACCACACCTGAAAAAATTTCTCCTTTTAGGCTCTGCTATTTCGGAGCATTGGTATGTATTGAATATTCATAGTTTAGACAGCTGTGAACCATTTTTCATATTTTACATATGTTAAAGTGTACCACTTCACAAGGAAGGGAAAGGGCAATAACAACTGATTTTTCGAAATGATAAATACGGTCCGATACCATAATAAAAACTTAGAAGAAGGAATTTAAGTCATATATAAATGGAGAAATGGAGGTTTTTCATGAAGATTTTATTTGTTTACTATTTGCCAAGTGGAGGTGTTGAGACACATAACCGCCAGCGGCAAGCGGCTCTTAAAAATTTTCAATGTGAATTTCTTTATTTTCGGAAACAAAGAACACTGGTAAACGACCACCGTGCTCCAGTTTATATTACAAACGAAGATGCAAGGATCAAGCATATTATATCTGAAGGAAACTATGATGCCGCTGTCATAATATCAGACTTCGGAACATTGCCGCGATTGCGAAATATGGGATTTAAAGGAAAGTTGATCTATGAAATTCAGGGGCTTGGGTCAAAAGATCAAGCAAGCCGTTTTTTAACAAAAGCTAAACCAATCATTTCTAAATATGCAGATGGGCTTTTAAACCCTAGAACCCCACATATTACTAAATTATTTAACGAACTTTACCCTGCTATTCCCAAATTTAACTTTAACAACTGTTTAGACTGGACCCAGTATGCATATAAAAATCTTCCCAAACACCCTAGGCCAATAGCAGCTTGGATTGGACGCATTGAAGATAACAAAAATTGGAAAGAATTTTTGTTAATCGGTCAAAGACTAGTTCAAGATAACCCGAATATAGAACTCTATATGTTTGAAGACCCAACATTATCCCATCCAGAAGAACGCATCCTTTTTCAATCAATGGTAAAACAGCTGAACTTAGACAATCACTTAACCATTCATGCAAATATACCAAATACGGAAATGAGCCATTATTTCTCTAAAATAGGGGATTCAGGTGGATTTTTATGTATCACTTCTAAAGTAGAAGGAGCTCCATATGCACCCTTGGAGGCTATGAGCAGTCTTTGTCCTGTCCTTACTACAGACTGCGATGGTATACAAACGATGGTGGTTCAAGATGAAACCGGAAAGTACTATAATATTGGTCATGTTGATGACGCTTTCAAGCAGGCGAAACAGCTGATGACAGATTTAACACTAAGGGAGAAGATTAGACAGCAAGCCTTAACCCATGTACAAAATAATTTCAGTCTAGAAAGATATCGAACGAACTTTACAACTATGCTTAATTGTCTAGGAATCTCAACAAAATAAAACCCTTAACTAAGATCTAAGGAGTCCTTCTCGAGGATTTTTTTTTGCATAATTTCAGTGGTGATTGCTGTATACCCTTTACTGTAATAGAGGAATGGATAATTTTACCTCCTGGTATAGATTAAATGGAAATAGCATGAGAAATTAATTTTACAGTTCTTATATGGAATTAATGATTTGACCTATACATTAGTTTCACTCTATTAATATATTATATTATAACGATTAATTGTGTTTTTCAGATGCTCTGAGAAACCTTTGTTATATAAAAGTGAATTTTCCACTTTAGTGATTAAATTGATAAGTAATGGATAGAAGGTGACAAGAATGGAAACATATTATGTGGTTGGAGCTCAACAAAAGAACGGTATCTATGAAAATTGGGAGCAATATCAAAAAGGTTTGATTCTAAAGGTTTCACCAGTAAAAAACCTTATTGAGAAATGCCTTGAATATACATCACCTCCAGAAGTGCTTCCAGATAAAGAACCTTCCATTTCGTTTACCGCAGGGACTATAAAAAATAACCATCTATATGTAGGCACACAGACAGAAATATTGATATATACCCTTCCGGACTTTCGAAAAGTGGGATACCTATCACATCCGTGCTTTAATGATATTCACCATGTGAAACCTACAGCAAAAGGAAGTTTACTTGTTGCAAATACCGGTTTGGATATGGTATCAGAGGTATTAATAACAGGTGAAATTCTAAATGAATGGAATGTAATAGGGGAAGATACATGGAAAAGATTTTCCCATTCGATCGATTACCGTAAAGTACCCACCACTAAACCACATCAATCACATCCTAACTTTATATTTCAACTCGGGGAGGATGTATGGGTGACTCGTTGTCTTCAACAAGATGCAATCTGTTTAACGAAGCCTAATCAACAAATTAAAATTGGCAGTGCCTATGTGCATGATGGTATTGTGGTCGGGGATTTGATCTACTTTACGCAAGTAAACGGGAAGATTGTTATCGTTGATATTCATACCCTTCATGTAAAACAAGTAGTTGATTTAAATAAAATAACCAATACTAGCAAACAGTTAGGTTGGTGCAGAGGAATTAAAGTGGTAGATGATCATAGGGTAATAGTTGGTTTTACAAGAATAAGACCTTCGAAAAAGGAGCAAAAAGACGGAACATTCGTTTGGGAAGGGCAATATGGTATGCTGCCAACAAGAATTGCCTGTTATGACTTAAAAAAGGGAAAGCATCTTTGGGATCAGCAGCTTGAGGATTATGGAATGAACGCTATCTATTCTATTCATAACGTATAAAGGAGACACCCTCATTTCTATAGGGAAGTTAAGATAACATTCATTTATAAATATTAATAGAATGGTCCTAGCCCTCGGGCTAGGTCTTTTTATTATTTTTCAAATAAATGAGTAAATTTTCAGAAAATAAGTTGACTTTTTCCTGTTCACACGGTATCTTTGTGTTAAATATATAACACATATTTCATGTTACGATATTTTTACGTTATACAAAATTATTATCTTAATATGATGATAATCTGGGAGGTCATGTCTTGATTCTGCATGATATCGAAACGGAAAGCCGCGATTTTATAGAACAATTGCAGTTGGACCGGCTCAAGCAGACAGTGGAAAGAGTATTTAATCATGTGCCTTTTTATCGGAAAAAGTTTTTGGAAAGTAATAATACACCTGAAGACGTTATCAGCCTGAATGATATTCAAAAGCTCCCCTTTACTGTTAAAGCAGATTTGCGGAAACATTACCCATTCGGGCTTTTTGCTGTGGATAGAAAAGAAATTGTCCGTCTGCACGCTTCATCGGGAACGAGCGGAAAGCCGACTGTAGTGGGCTACACACGAAACGACATCAAAATGTGGAGCAATCTGATAGCCAGGGCAATCTCAATCGGAGGAGGCGAACCTGGTCAGACACTGCATAATGCTTACGGATACGGTCTCTTTACAGGTGGATTGGGACTGCATTATGGCAGCGAACAGCTTGGCATGGCTACCGTACCTGTTTCTGGAGGAAATACTGACAGACAAATTATGCTGATTCAAGACTTTAAGCCAGAAGTTATTTGCGGAACTCCTTCCTACATCCTCAATTTAGCAGAGAAGATGGAAGAGAGGGGAATAGACCCGGCCAATACACCATTAAAGTATGGGATTCTTGGGGCAGAGCCCTGGTCTGAAGAAATGAGGAAAACTCTAGAAGCTAAGCTTGGGATTAAAGCATGCGATATTTATGGACTGAGTGAAGTTCTTGGACCAGGTGTAGCCATGGAATGCCATGAATCGCAGGATGGCCTGCACATTGCAGAGGATCATTTTTATGCAGAGGTGATCGATCCGGAAAAAATGACACCGCTTCCAAACGGACAGGAAGGCGAGCTTGTTTTTACAAGTTTAACGAAGGAAGCTTTTCCGGTAATTCGCTACCGAACGGGTGATATCGCCTCCCTTTCTAAAGAGAAGTGTGTTTGCGGGAGAACTACGCTTCGCATGAGCCGTGTGAAAGGCCGCATAGACGATATGCTTAATGTGAATGGTGTAAACGTCTTTCCTTCCGAAATTGAACGGTGCATTCTTCAGATGCCTGAGCTTTCTCCCCACTACCATATCCAAGTGTATAACAAGGGAAGTTTAAAAGTTTTGGAGCTTCATGCTGAATGGAGCGAAGAGTTTTATAGAGATATGGGAGAAGCAGAACATGTGAAAAAGAAGATCAAGGAAGCGGTGAAGCAAAATTGCTTTATTACCATTGGACTTGTTCTCCATCCGCCGAAAACGCTGCCGAGATCGGAAGGGAAAGCTATCAGAATTGTAAATCCGGCAGAGAAAAATGCAGTAACCTGAAGGAATAATTTTTAACTCACTGGGGGTGAATCACATGTCAGAAGCTCTTTTCTTTCAAGAGATGACAGAAGAACAAAAATACGAGCAGTTCATGAAACGAATAAATGCAGGAGAAAAAATTGAAGCGGATGATTGGATGCCCGAAGATTACCGAATGACATTAATCAAATTGATTTCGATGCATGGCATCAGTGAAATTATGGGAGCACTTCCTGAAAAGGAGTGGGTGCCAAAAGCTCCTTCCTTAAAACGCAAGCTTGGAATCATGGCAAAGGTGCAGGATGAGATGGGACATGGACAGCTGCTGCTCCGTGTAGCAGAAGATTTAATGAAGCCTCTCGGCAAAACTAGAGAAGATATTATGCAGGATTTATTCAGCGGAAAACTGAAATTCCACAATGTTTTTCATATGGAGGCTCCAACCTGGGGGGATGCCGGGCTCATCGGCTGGCTGGTTGACGGTGCTGCTATCATTACCCAAACCAATATGCTTAATGCTTCATATGGGCCCTATGCAAGAGCGCTTAAACGGATTTGCGCGGAAGAGGTTTTTCATGCCCAGCATGGTGAAGCAATCATTATGGCGCTGGCAGAAGGAACCGAGGAGCAGAAAGTGATGGTTCAGGAAGCGGTTAACCGCTGGTGGGAAGCGCTGTTAATGTTCTTTGGTCCCGGTGATGCCTCTACTACCGGCACTTCCAAACAGGATACAACGATAAAATATAGAATCCGGACAAAGACGAACGAAGACTTAAGACAGGACTTTTTTACAAAGTATATTCCCCGCGTTCTCTCACTTGGACTCAAACTGCCGGATGAGACAATGCATTTTGACCAGGATCAGGAGCTTTGGGTCTATAGGCAGCCTGACTGGAATAAGTTCAAGGACATTATTAAAAATAATGGGCCAAAATCTCAGGAGCGACTCGGACTCCGCCGCAAAGCTTATGAGACTAACAAATGGGTGCACGAAGCTCTCAATACTGCAAACTAAACCGTTCAGATGGGAGGGGTCTCCTTTGGGAAACGAAGGATTTTATCAGGAATTCGAAGTCTTTAGTCAAAGAACCGATACCTCGCCTCTGCAATATCAATTTTCCCTGCTGGCACCAAATCGCGAGCTCGCACTCGTCATGGCACAGGAAAATTTTATGAGGAGAGAACCGGTTGCTGATATCTGGATCGTCAAACGATCTGATATCCGGAAGCTGGCACCAGAAGAAAAGCAATCACTTCAGCGTCTGGACAACAAAGATTACCGCACGACAAAAGGATACGGATATTTGAAGAAAAAGTGGCGCCACTACGAGCAGGAAATGCTTGATGAAAAGGAAATTCTATCATGGGGAGGGATGAAGAAAGGTGACTGAGCCAGTTAATAAAATGCCAATCGATGCTAAGGTTATGCCGGCACTGACATCATTATTATATCAGCTGGCTGACGATGACTTCATTCTTGCTTACCGGGGTTCTGAGTGGCTTGGACTGGCGCCTCATATAGAGGAGGATGTCGCCTTTTCATCCATCAGCCAGGATACCATGGGCCATGCTGCCATGTTTTATCAGCTGCTTGAGGATCTTGGAGAAGGCAAAGTAGACAGTCTTGCCCATGCAAGAAAAGCGGCCGAAAGGAGAAATGCGGTCCTTTTGGAAGCGGTAAATGGTCCAGGTCATTACTTGTCTGCAGCACAATATGACTGGGCATTCGCGGTAGCAAGAAATTATTTTTATATCCAATCAAAGAAAATCAGATTGGACTCTCTAAAAAATTCTTCTTATCAGCCTTTAGCCGAGTTGGCATTAAAGGTTAATATGGAGCTTTATTATCATCTCCTTCACTGGAAAACATGGTTTATCCAGCTGATGCAGGCTGGCGGGGAAGCCAGAACGAGGATGGAAGCAGCCGTTGGGAAGGTTTTAGCTGATTTTGAAGGAGTCATAACATTGGGACCGCTGGCAAAAGATATGGCGGACCATGGTCTCATTGAACCGGAAGAAGTGTTAAAACAGCGATGGCTGCTTATCATGAAGCCTGTTTTTGAATCTATCAATCTGGCAGTCTCAGAGGCAGACCTTGCAATGAAAAATGGAAATGGCCGTATAGGAGAGCATACAGCCGACCTTGATGCTGCATTAGCTACTTTGAGCGAGGTGTATAACATAAATCCAGCTGCAAGCTGGTAAGTTTTTTAAAGGGTGATGTAAATGGAGCAGAATCAAAAGTTGATAAAAAACGCGTTGGAAGCGCTTCATAATGTTAAGGACCCTGAAATAGATACCATTTCCATCGTTGATTTAGGAATGCTGGAGCAGATTGAGGTGGAAGGCAATTCAGCAGTGGTTAAACTCCTGCCTACCTTTATGGGATGCCCGGCACTGGATATCATTCGAAAAAACGTGGAAACCGAAATACTCAAGGCAGGGAAATTTGAAAAAATAGAAGTCCGGTTTATCTATCATCCGCCCTGGACTTCTGACCGGGTAACAGAAACAGGAAGGTTAAAGCTAAAGGAATTCGGGATTGCGCCGCCTCCACAATTAATAAGTGAAACAGGTGAATGGCATGTGGATTGCCCATTTTGCGGGTCCACATATACGACAATGGATAACCTGTTTGGCCCTACGGCCTGCCGCAGCATTTTATACTGCAAATCCTGCAGGAACCCCTTTGAAGCTATGAAGCCTGTATCAACGATGATGTAGCTATAAGGACTTTCGAATCTGTTATAAAAGCCGGTCAATGTGTCTAATGCTATTTTTAAGATGCTGGAAAACTGTTAATCCTTCCATGAAAAATTCCTGGAGATAACACAAATAACATATGAATCCGGCTCCGGGAATACTATTAAATGAATCAAATCCACTAAACCTGAAAGGAAGTTGACAAATGGTAAAATTAATCGCTCTTTATAAGCACCCTGAAAATAAGGAGGCATTTGATGACCATTATTTTAATGCGCACGCGCCGCTTACAGCCAAAATTCCGGGTCTCCGCAAAATGGAGGTTACAAAAATTGTTGGCAGTCCTATGGGGGGCGAAGGGAAGTACTATTTGATGTGCGAAATGTACTATGACAGCCATGAAGCTTTACAGGAGGCTATGAGAACAGATGAAGGCAAGGCATCAGGAAAAGACGCCATGAAATTTGCAGGTGATATTATCACACTTATGATTGGTGAGGAAGCAGATGAGTAAAAGCTATGAAGCTATTGAAGTTTCACAGCATGGAAAGCTTGGTTTAATTGCATTAAACCGGCCAAAAGTCTTAAATGCAATCAACCGCCCCATGGTTTCAGAGATTCTGGATGCGATGGAAGGGTTTGAGGCTGACAGCAGCATTAAGGCTATCGTATTAAGCGGAAATGGCAGAGCCTTTGCAGCCGGAGCAGATATTGATGAGATGGCAAACGACCAGGCAATAGATTTTGAGCTTCGCAATCAATTTAAGGATTGGGATCGCCTTGCCATGATCAAGAAACCGATTATCGGGGCGGTTCATGGTTTTGCCCTTGGCGGGGGCTTTGAGCTTGCTTTATGCTGTGATTTGCTTTATGCAGCTGATAACGCGGAATTTGGCTTTCCTGAGGTAAACCTGGGAGTAATGCCAGGTGCAGGCGGAACGCAGAGGCTTACTAAGCTTGTCGGAAAAACGAAAGCAATGGAATGGCTTTTTACCGGCAAAAGAATCAATGCCAAAGAAGCGTTTCAACATGGCATCGTCAACCAGCTTATATCAGAGGAGCTTCTTTTGGAAGAAACGATGAAGGTGGCTGAACAAATTGCCAATCAGGCGCCAATTGCTATACGCCTCATAAAGGAAGCAGTCCTTAAAGCAGTAGATACTTCTTTAAATGAGGGAATGGAATTTGAACGGAAGAATTTTTATTTATTATTTTCGACAGAAGATCAAAAAGAAGGAATGAGTGCCTTTATTGAAAAACGCAAGCCGCAATTTAAAGGGAAGTAAAGGGGGTGTACATAGCAAATGTTTGAAACGGTGAATTATGAGGTCGCAAACGGTGTTGCTTGGATTTCATTAAACCGCCCGGATAAACTGAATGCATTCACAGAACAGCTTAATAAAGAGGTTCAGCAGGCCATAAAACTGGCAAGCCGGGATAACGAAGTCCGATGTCTTGTTATTACAGGTGAAGGACGTGCTTTTTGCTCTGGCCAGGACCTTCAGGGGGTAAATGAGGATATGAATCACGGCGAAGTACTCCGCCGATTCTATAATCCAATGGTATTGGAGCTTCATAAATGCAAGAAGCCGGTTATCGCTGCGGTCAATGGGGTGGCAGCAGGTGCAGGCATGAGTCTCGCATTAGCATGCGATTTCAGGCTCCTATCTGATAAAGCCAGTTTTTTAGAAGCTTTTATCCATGTTGGGCTGGTGCCTGATGCCGGGAACCTCTACTTTCTGCCAAAGCTGGTCGGTCATGCGAAAGCCATGGAGCTTGCCGTGCTTGGTGAAAAGGTTAATGCACAGGAAGCCAAAGAGCTAGGCCTGGCTACTAAGGTAATTCCTATGGAGAAATGGCAGGATGAAATAACTGCTTTTGCAGAAAGGCTTGCCGGCATGCCGACAGCGGCCATTGCAATAATAAAGAAAAACCTGAAAGCGAGCTGGGAATCCACTTTAGAGGAATGTTTGGAGAGAGACGCACAGGGACAGCGGATGGCTGGCCTTACTCTTGACCATAAAGAAGGTGTAGCCGCATTTATGCAAAAGCGAAAGCCTGTGTTTCAAGGGAAATAGACCATTGCTGGATTAAAATTTAGAAACTATTAAAATATTTGCCCGTTTTGTTCTTCTTGCGAGCATCTCGTTTCGGGTGCTCGTCTTTTTTTAAATTGAGAGGAGGATTACACCATGAAAAATATAGTCGTAATCGGTTCAGGCGTAATGGGACGCGGGATTGCGTATGTCAGTGCTGTCGGAGGATTTTATACCACTCTTGTAGATATCAGCCGGGAACAATTAACCCAAGCGGAAAGAGAGATTGATAGTATCTTTGAAAAAGGAATCGCCAGGAATAAAATAACAGCCGCTGATATGGAAGCAGGCAAAAATCGCCTTTCCTATTCTGTCAGTCTGGCTCAGCATGTAAGTGCAGCTGATCTTGTTATTGAGGCAGTCCCAGAAGTGATGGATATTAAGAGAAATATTTTTGAGGTCATTGATCAGCACGCACCTGAGCACTGCTGTTTTGCAACAAACACCTCTACCATGAGTCCAACCGAGATTGGATCCTTTACAAAACGTCCGGACAAAGTGATTGCCATGCATTTCTTTAATCCCGTCCATAAAATGCCGCTTGTTGAAATTATTAAAGGGCTTGAAACAAGCGAAGAAACAGCGCAGTCAATTAAACGTGCTGCCGGGCAGATGGGAAAAGAAACCGTAGTCATTAATGAGTTTCCAGGATTTGTAACAAGCAGAATAAGTGCGCTCGTAGGAAATGAGGCATTTTATATGCTTCAGGAAGGTCTCGGCACACCTGAAGAAATTGATAAGGCAATTAAGCTTGGGCTGAATTATCCGATGGGGCCATTCGAACTTGGCGATCTTGTCGGCCTCGATACGCGCCTGAATAATTTAAAATACCTTCACAGCAAGCTGGGAGAAAAATACCGGCCGGCACCGCTCCTTGAGCAATATGTCAAAGCTGGAAGGCTTGGGCGCAAAACGGGCAGGGGTGTCTATGATTACATTGCCAGAGAGGGAGTTAAGCAATGAGAAAAGCAGTAATTGTGGATGCTGTCAGGACTCCGATCGGAAGATATAAAGGCGGGTTAAAGGATATCCGGCCGGATGATTTGGGAGCTATCGTCATTAGGGCGCTGCTGGATAGAAATCCGATGGTGAATCCTGCAGAAATTGAAGAGGTCATACTGGGAAATGCCAATCAGGCAGGAGAAGATAACCGCAATGTGGCCAGGATGGCAGCTTTGCTTGCCGGTTTGCCTGTCGAAGTGGCTGCTTCAACAGTTAACCGGCTTTGCGGGTCCGGTTTGGACGCTGTTAATTATGCTGCACGGGCCATTTTAGCCGGAGAAGGAAATATTTTTATTGCAGGCGGTACGGAAAGCATGACACGTGCACCATTTGTCATGGCAAAGCCAAGCAGCGAGTTTCCAAGAGGGAATATGGAGATGTATGACACAACCATCGGATGGCGATTTACAAACCGCAGGCTTGAGGAAATGTACGGTGCTGAAAGCATGCCCAAGACAGCAGAAAATGTTGCAGATAAGTATGGCATATCTCGTGAAGAACAGGATCTGTTTGCTATGGAAAGCCAGAAGAGAGCAAAATCAGCCATTGAAAAAAGAAAATTCGACGATGAAATCATTCCTGTTACATATATGGATAAAAAAGGGAATGAGATAACGATTTCGCGTGATGAGCATCCCCGTCCGGAAACTACTTTTGAAAAGCTCTCAAGCTTAAAACCCATTTTTCAGAGCGGAACTGTAACGGCGGGCAATGCTTCGGGTGTTAACGACGGTGCGTCTGTACTGCTGCTGATGTCAGAGGAAAAAGCGAGTGAACTTGGATTACAGCCCCTTGGAACTTATATTGTATCGGCAACAGCAGGGCTTGAGCCTTCGATTATGGGGGCAGGTCCTATTTATTCCACTCAGAAAGCTTTGAAGAGGGCTGGTCTTTCGATGAATGATATAGACTTAACCGAATTAAATGAAGCTTTTGCCTCTCAATCCCTAGCCTGCATAAAAGAACTTGGTGCAGATCCGGAGCGGGTAAATGTAAATGGTGGAGCGATTGCATTTGGCCATCCGCTTGGAGCGAGCGGTGCCCGTATTCTGACAACTTTATTACATGAGATGAAGCGCAGGAATTCAATATACGGCCTGGCAACGATGTGTGTGGGAGTTGGCCAGGGGATTTCTACAATCGTCGAGCGCTTACCATAGAGACTTTTTACTCTATGGTTTTTAGGGTTAATAAAGACTTTAAAGCGATGATGTATAAAGGCAGAGGCAGTCAAATTATTTAGTATGCCGAAAAAGTATTGTTCAAAACTATCTAATTTTAGTACAATTGTATATAACGAATTTTTTCCGTTCAACCTACATGATGAAATGAGGATGAAAGCAAGTTGAATACAAGGTCAATGATTTTCACACTTTATGGCGATTATATTTCACATTATGGAAGCAAAATTTGGATTGGAAGCCTAATAAAGCTTTTAAGCGAATTTGGTCATAATGATCAGTCTGTCAGAGCAGCTATTTCAAGAATGAATAAGCAGGGATGGGTGAGCGCAGAAAAGATCGGCAATAAAAGCTATTACTCCCTAACGCCAAGAGGGCAAAAAAGAATTGAGGAAGCGGCTAAGCGCATTTTTAAATTAAAACCTGAAGAGTGGGATGGCAAGTGGCGCATACTCATGTATACTATTCCGGAGGAAATCCGCAATGTACGGGATGAATTGCGGAAGGAACTTGTTTGGAGCGGTTTTGGCTCCATGTCCAGCAGCTGCTGGATCTCAGCTAATAATCTTGAGAAACAAGTTTTTGATTTGATTGAGAAATATGAAATTGCCGACTATGTTGATTTCTTTATTGCCAGGTATGCAGGTCCGCATAAAAATATCGAAATTGTTGAAAAAAGCTGGAACCTGACAGAGATCAATGAAAGATACCAGGAGTTTATTTCCGAATACAGCCAGAAATATATCATTGATAAAAATAAAATCCAGAAGGGGAATATGACTAATGCAGAATGTTTTGTGGAAAGAACAAAGCTTGTGCATGAATACCGGAAATTCCTCTTTGTGGATCCGGGGCTTCCGGAAGAACTTCTTCCGGATAAATGGCTCGGCAGTCATGCTGCTGCTTTGTTTAGTGAATATTATAAAGAACTGGCAGAACCGGCATCAAGATTTTTTGAAAGTGTTTTTAAGGAAGGAAATGAACTTAAAAACAGGGATGCCGATTATGACGCATTAAATCATCCCTATATGGTTGAGTGAGAAAGAGCCATCTTGCAGGCAGGATGGCTCTTTCATTTATACAATCTTAGGATTAATGAATAAATGCATCTTACCAAAACAATATTATATGTATGATGATATTTAAAAATAAGCCTCTTAAGGTGATTTAATGGTTCTGCCTGCAGCCCTTGTAATTGCATTTTATACACTATGTTTCTTTTTTGTTATAGAAAAAAAGCTTTCCTTTTTGCAAAACTCTCTGGTTCTTATGCTAATTTCAATTGCAGCCCGAAATTACACAACCATACTTGCTCTGCAATTAAAGTGGATTCATATTACAGATGATTCTATTTTATTTATTGTGTTCTTGATTCATCGTGAAATTATTGGACCCTTTCTAGTTCTTATGTTTATAAATATTTATTGGAAAACTCAATCTGGTGTAAAAAGGATAACTGTCTTCGCCATTTTCTTAATCTGTCTTCTTGGTATGGATCTTTTCAGCTTCGCGTCCGGAGTAATTACCTATTTAAACTGGAATTTACTCAAAGCTGGCATAGGAAATACGGCTTTCTTGATTGCCGGCCTCGGATTGTCCAGGGGGATAAGGTATCTAATGCAGGAGCCTACTAATTATGGTAAAGGTTTATGAAAGTGCTTTTGACGCAAATGAATGGTTTGTTTTGGCCAATTTACTGGTATCGCTAATTCTTATATGGAAGCTGCCCAAAAAGTTATCTGGCTTGGAAATGGCGGTTCATATCACCATCGGCATATTTATCGGGATGTTCTTCGATCACACCATTAGTGTCGGGCCATGGGATTTTTATGATGTGAATGATACATCGAAATATCAATTCATTGATTTTTTGAGCTATATTATGTACGGGCCATACAGTTACTTTTTCGTTTATTTATATGTGAAATTAAATCTAAAGGGATATATGAATATCCTGTATGTCACCCTCTGGTCTATTTTGGCTGTTGTGATTGAATGGTTCTCTGTTAAGCTCGGCATATTTCATTATGAAAAGGGCTATCAGATGGCCTGGTCTTTCCCTATATATGCATTTGTTCAGACCCTGCAAATAATGTTTTATAAAATTTCACTAAAAATGGAAAAGGGGCCTGAATAGAGGCCTGTCTGCAAAATGGCGATGTGATTGAAACGGGTATTTTACCTGAGTCATTGACCTCATCCTTCATTGTTAAGTATATGCGTTTCTAATTGTCAAACTATTGAAATTAGTATAACATTATTTTGACGGAGGAGGAATTTGGTTGAATATATTAACGGACATTTTAAATATTAAATATCCAATTATTCAGGGCGGCATGGGGAATATTAGCAATGCCATTTTAACAGCGGCGGTCTCGGAAGCTGGAGGGCTCGGCACCATTGGAGCAGGAACAATGCCTCCTGAGGAAGTTGAGAAGATAATTGAGGAAACAAGAAGTTTAACAAATAAGCCATTTGCTGTTAATGTTGCATTAAGTGTCTCCCCATATGTAAAGGAAATTCTTACCCTTATAATTAAACATAAGATTCCAGCCGTATCCCTTTCGGCTGGAAACCCGGCTCCTTTTATCCCTAAGCTGCATGAAAATGGTGTGAAAGTTATAACTGTAGCTGCTTCGGTAAGACAGGCGCTGAAGGCAGAGACAGCCGGCGCGGATATTATTGCTGCTGAAGGGTATGAGGCAGCAGGAATCAATAGTTCTCTTGAAACCACGACACTCGTATTGATCCCTCAAATTACAGGCGTGGTGTCAGTTCCTGTCGTGGCTGCCGGGGGAATCGGTGATGGCAAAGGGCTTGCTGCCATGCTAGCACTCGGGGCAAGCGGTGTGCAAATGGGCACTAGATTCATAGCAACCCAAGAAGCACCATTCCATCCGCAGTATAAACAGAAAATTATTGAAGCATCCGATCATGAAACCCTTATAGTGGGGCGTTCAGTTGGCAGAATACGAAGAGTCCTTTCCACCGGTTATGCCAATAAATTGCTGGATTACGAAAAAAAGGGCATCAGTCCTGATGAGTTTAATAAACTCACTTCAGAAGACTATCATAAAATTGGAGCGATAAAAGGAGACGGTGATGAAGGGTTCATGAACAGCGGGCAGGTAGCTGGCCTGATTGCTGATCTTCCAAGCGTAAAGGAGCTTTTGGATAATATGATAGAGGAGGCTAACACTCAGCTTCATATGGCTAAAAAGCTATTAAACTAGCAAGCAGGCAGTAATATTCCTGCTTGCTTTTTTATGTAATCATAACTTATTAAAATATATTAAATTTTTAGAATATTATTGACACTCTGATACTTAGGGTGATAATATAACGTTGTATTTACGATATTGAAAGTAAATATCATATAAATAGTGAAAACCAATTTGCGTACTGATTCCACTTCGAGATGTAAGCGCATACATAAGGGATCTAAACTATCAGCAATCTGATAGTTAATAAATTTGAATAGGGGGTCATATAATGAAAAAATCGTTAAAAACTCTTTCTTTATTAATGGCTGCAGGGATGCTTGTTTTGAGCGGCTGTGGAGAGGAAAAATCCAGTGGTAGTGGTTCTTCTTCTGGAGGAGATGAGAAGAAGCAATACACAATTGGCATCACACAATTTGTTGAACATCCATCTTTAGATGCTGCGACAGAAGGATTTAAAAAAGCACTGGAAGATGAAGGCTTTAAAGAAGGCGATAATGTAAAATTCGATTTTCAAAATGCTCAGGCCGATATGAATAATACGCAGTCGATTGCAAATAATTTTGTCGGCGATAAAGTGGATATGATTTTTGCAAATGCTACTCCGAGTGCCGTGAGTGCTCTAAATGCGACGAAGGACATTCCAATTCTCTTCACATCTGTTACAGACCCGGTTGGAGCCGGCCTTGTTGAATCCTTCGATCAGCCCGGAGATAATATCACAGGTACTACTGATAACCACCCGGAAGGAACTTCAAAAACAATTGATTTTATGATTGATGAAGCGGGTGTTAAAAATATTGGCATCATTTATAATTCTGGAGAGCAAAATTCCGAGGTTCAGGTTAAACAGGTAAAAGAACTTGCTGAACCAAAAGGAGCAAAAATTGTTGAAGCATCTGTTTCAACCTCTGCTGAAGTAAAGCAGGCAGCCGACTCTCTTGTTGGAAGAGTAGATGCCATTTATATCCCTACAGATAACACGGTTGTGTCTGCGCTTGAATCGGTTATTTCTGTCGCTGACAGCAAAAAGATTCCTTTATTCGTGGGTGAACTGGATTCCATGAAACGCGGGGCTATTGCAGCCAGCGGATTCAACTATTTTGATCTTGGTTATCAGACAGGCAAAATGGCCGCTGAGATCTTAAAAGGAAATAAAAAACCATCTGAAATTCCGGTTGAGCTTCCCGGAAGCCTCAAACTGGTTATCAATAAAAAAGCAGCTGAAGCACAAGGACTGGAAGTAAAAGAAGAATGGGCAGATTTCGCTGAGTTCCATGAAGAGTAAGTGTAAATCCGCCCTCTGGCAGTGCAATATCCAGCCGGCTGAATTTTAAGCTATAAGCCAAGAGCGCCTTACCCGCTCCCAGCACCTCGAGGGGGAGGCGCTTCTCCAAAAAGCTAATGCTTTTAACCGTATGTTTATTGAGGTGTCGGTCATTCCCTGTGAATCTTGACAGTTATCGGCGTTAAATGCATTTTAATTCTAATTTAATTTATAAAGGGTGTGATTCTTCGTGTTTACAGCCATATTCGGTGCGTTCGAGTCAGGCATTATTTACGCAATTATGGCACTTGGAGTTTATTTATCTTTCAGGGTCCTGGACTTTCCTGATTTAACGGTCGATGGAAGTTTTGTGACTGGAGCGGCGGTAGCCGCAACCATGATTGTCAGCGGTGCTAATCCTTTTCTGGCAACGATCACTGCCTTATTTGCAGGTTTTATTGCCGGCTGCCTTACTGGTATTATTCATACTTTCGGAAAAATCAATGCGCTGTTATCAGGAATCCTTATGATGATTGCTCTGTATTCAATAAACCTTCGTATCATGGGTAAATCAAATGTTCCGCTCTTGAACACAGAAACTGCTATTACACATGTCAGGGATTTTTGGGATAAAACAGGAATTGATTCTTTTTTCAACAGTATTTTGACCATGGCGGGACTTGGCGGCAGCCTCCCAAGAACATGGGGCATTATCCTATTTATGTTAGTTGTAACATTGGCAATAAAATTTTTGACAGATCGGTTTCTTCAGACGGAGATTGGTTTAGCTTTAAGGGCTACAGGTGATAACAAGAGGATGATCCGCAGTCTTTCTGCCAACACCAATATGATGGTGATTTTAGGGCTTGGCCTGTCAAATGCAATGGTTGCTTTCTCCGGTGCATTGATTGCACAGCAAGGAGGATTCGCCGATGTTGGTATGGGGATCGGAATGATTATCATCGGGCTGGCATCAGTCATCATCGGTGAAGCGCTATTTGGCACAAAAACGATTGCCAGGACTACTCTCGCGGTTATTGGCGGAGCAATAATATACCGCATTGTAGTGACCATGGCACTGAGGGTAGAGTTCCTGGAACCAGGTGATATGAAGCTGATTACAGCAACAATTGTAATCCTTGCTTTAATAATGCCGAAGATTATTGACCGCACAAAGGAGAAGAAACGGAAAGCCAAAAGGCTGGCAGGAAGCATGAACATAAGTGAATTGCCATCAGGCGGAAAGGGTGAGACTGGTGCTGCAATTAAATCAGATTCATAAAGTCTTTAATGAAGGGACTCCAGATGAAAAGATTGCACTGGATACGATCAATCTCACATTGAATGAGGGGGACTTTGTAACCGTAATCGGAAGTAATGGGGCAGGAAAGTCCACTTTAATGAATATTATCTCCGGTGTCATGATTCCTGATGTCGGCTCCATTTATATCGATGGCCAAAATGTCACGGGCATGTCTGAATATAATCGGGCAAAGCTCATAGGCCGGGTTTTTCAGGATCCGATGGCTGGTACCGCTCCGTCCATGACAATTGAAGAAAATCTCGCCATGGCATATTCAAGGAATAAAACAAGAACCTTAAAAAAAGGAGTTACGAAAAAGCGCAAAGACTATTTTCGCGAAGTTCTGGAAACCCTCCATCTCGGCCTTGAAAACCGTCTAAATGCAAAGGTTGGTTTATTATCAGGAGGCGAACGGCAGGCACTTTCATTATTAATGGCTACCTTCACAGAGCCATCCATTCTTTTGCTCGATGAACATACTGCTGCTCTTGATCCGGCTCGTGCAGAGCTTATAACGAATCTGACCAAGGAAATTGTTAAGAAGTACAATTTAACCACTTTAATGGTCACTCATAATATGCAGCAGGCGCTGGATTTAGGAAATAGGCTGATTATGATGGATAAAGGCCAGATTATTCTTGAAGTGGAAGATGGACAGAAACAGCATCTGACAATTGAACAGCTGCTAAACGAATTTCAGCGGATTCGCGGAACAAAAATGGCAAGTGATCGTGCTTTGCTTTCTTAGAATAAAAAAAGGATTAGCCAATTTTGCTGGTTAGTCCTTTTTGCATGGAAGGGAATCAAAAGAATTTTTAAAGTTTTTACAATTTATTGACTATTTATTTAACGTAATGGTATCATATCGTTAAATAAACGTCATACATATTTCATGTATAACAGGGAGGGATGGTATGAAACCTGGTCTGCAAATTGGGAACCAGGCAGTTGTCCATGCGGTGGTTTCCCCTGAGATGTTCGCACAGTTTGAAGGGGAGGTCATTCATCCTGCCTATTCAACCGTAACGATGATCTATCATATGGAATGGGCATCCCGCCTGCTGATTATCCCCTACTTGGATGAGGAAGAAGAAGGGATGGGGGGAGCAGTTTCTGCCAGGCATTTATCTCCTTCACCTGAAGGATCATCCATTATTATAACGGCAACCGTATCCAAGCTGGATGGAAATTCAGTTTACTCAACTATTACCGTCCATAATGGAAAAATACTGGCTGGCGAAGGTGAAGTCAAACAGGTAATTCTGAAGAAAAGCAGGATTGCAGAAATGTTAAAGAGAGATTAAAAGATTAGAAGCAGCTGAGCCTAAACAAAAAAAGGCATTTTAATTTAATTTTATTGTAAGCGCTATCATAAATAAAGGGGAGAATGAAATGACAGATATGTTTCAGAAAATTAAAGATCATGAACAAGTCGTTTTCTGCAACGATGAATCTACCGGGTTGAAGGCAATCATTGCAATCCACAGCACCATATTGGGGCCGGCATTGGGAGGCTGCCGTATGTTTCCATACAACAGTGTGGATGATGCCCTTGAAGATGTCCTCCGATTATCAAAAGGCATGACCTATAAATGTGCAGCTGCAGATTGTGACTTCGGAGGCGGGAAGGCTGTCATTATCGGGGATCCATTAAAAGATAAAACACCCGAACTATTCCGCGCCTTTGGCCAATTTGTTGAATCATTGAACGGGCGCTTCTATACAGGAACGGACATGGGGACTTCTACAGAAGATTTTGTTCATGCCCTAAAGGAAACGAATTGCATTGTAGGGGTTGATGAGGTTTATGGAGGAAGCGGCGATTCTTCGGTACCAACCGCACATGGTGTTATTTATGGCCTGCAGGCAACCAATAAAGCACTGACTGGAGCAGACGACCTTTCAGGCAAAAGATATGCCATTCAGGGACTTGGAAAAGTTGGATATAAAGTGGCAGAAAGACTGCTGGAGGAAGGGGCAGATTTATTTGTTACAGATATCAGCCGGCAGGCAATCGACCAGCTTCTCAGCAAAGCGAAAGAAATTGGTGCCGGGGTGAAGGTACTTTCCAGCAATGAAATATATGAGGCACAGGCGGACTTTTTTGTTCCATGTGCAATGGGCGGGATCATTAATGATGACACAATCGGCCTGCTTAAAGTAAAAGCAATCGTAGGGTCTGCCAATAACCAGCTTAAGGATATGCGCCATGGTCAAATCCTTAAAGATAAGGGCATATTATATGCACCCGATTATATTGTGAATGCAGGGGGATTAATCCAGGTCGCAGACGAATTATACACACCGAATAAAGAAAGGGTACTCCGCAAAACAAAAGCTATTTATAACTCTCTTCTGAACATCTACGAACATGCTGACGCAAATGGAATAACAACGGTGGAAGCATCCAACCAATTCTGCGAGAGCCGTATTGAAGCGCGCACACGCAGAAATAGCTTTTTCTCCCATATGAAACGCCCGAAGTGGGCAGTAAGAACCTAATTTTTTTTGCTCGGATAACAACATATATACTGTATAAAAGTGCTGAAAATAATTAACTAGCCAAAGGGTGAGAAGATGGAAAATCACTTTCCGATCAGGCGGATAATGGACGAAAATGGACACATCATCAATTCCGATTATGAAGAAAAAATAACTGAAAAACTTGTAAAAGAGTTTTATAGACATATGGTAAGAATCCGTATTTTTGACCGCAAGGCTATTTCACTCCAGCGCCAGGGCAGGATAGGCACATATGCACCTTACGAAGGACAGGAGGCTTCCCAGGTCGGATCTGCTGCTGCCCTGAGGGAGAACGATTGGATGTTTCCTACCTATCGCGACCACGGAGCAGCTATGACCTTTGGCCACTCACTGAGAAATATCCTGTTGTTTTGGAACGGTAGAAATGAAGGGTGTGTGCCGCCTGAAGGAAAGAAAATTTTTCCACCGGCCATCCCGATTGCGACACAAATCCCTCATGCGGCAGGAGCTGCATTCGCAGAAAGGAAAAAAGGCACAGTAAATGCTGCTATTGCTTATTTTGGAGACGGTGCAACTTCCGAAGGGGATTTTCATGAAGGGTTGAATTTCGCCAGCGTTTTTAAAGCGCCGGTTGTCTTTTTTAATCAAAACAATCAATACGCCATATCTGTTCCGTTTAACAAGCAGATGAATACAAAAACAATCGCCCAAAAAGCCCTGGCTTATGATATGCCGGGAGTCAGAATCGATGGCAATGATGTTTTCATGGTTTATTTTGAAACCTTACATGCATTAGAAAGGGCCCGTAAAGGTGAAGGGCCGACACTAATCGAAGCAGTTACGTGGCGATATGGGGCACATACCACTGCAGATGATCCATCTAAGTACCGTAACCAATCCGAAAGCAGCAATAGAAGACAAGAGGCTGACCCCATTTTAAGACTTGAGCGCTGGTTGAAGAACATGGGTAGGTTTGATGAGAAATGGGTGCAGACCATTGAAGAGAAAGCAGCAGCTGAAATAGATCAGGCTATAGCCGAAATGGAAGATTTTCCCCCTGCCGATCCAGCAGTTATTTTTGACCATGTCTTTGCAGAGCCGACATGGCAAATCAGGCAGCAGAAAGAGGAGTACCTGAAGCAGATGGGAGGTGGCCGATAATGAAAACGGCAGTTGAAGCAAAGACCATGACGTTAGTTCAAGCCATTACCGATGCACTAGATACCATGCTGAATGAAAAGGAAGAGGTTTTGCTGCTGGGCGAAGATATCGGAAAGAACGGTGGTGTTTTTCGTGCAACTGATGGTCTTCAAGCTAAGTATGGCGAAGGCCGTGTTATTGATACTCCTTTAAGTGAAGCGGGTTTTGTCGGAGCGGGAATTGGCTTGGCTGTAAATGGATTTTTACCGGTAATTGAAATTCAATTTCTGGGTTTTATCTATCCTGCATATGAACAAATCATGACTCATGCGTCGAGGATCCGAATGAGAACGATGGGACATTTTACTGTTCCGATGGTTATAAGGGCTCCTTATGGTGCTGGTGTTAGAGCTCCAGAAATTCATTGTGATTCAACGGAAGCCATTTTTACTCATATGCCTGGCATTAAGGTAGTCTGCCCATCCAGTCCTTATGACGCGAAAGGGCTGCTGATTGCTGCCATTGAAGACCCGGATCCAGTTCTGTATCTTGAGCCGATGCGCTGTTATCGTTCGGCCAAGGAGGAAGTTCCTGAAGGGAAGTATAGCATTGAAATTGGAAAAGGCAATAAGCTCATGGAGGGTGATGATGTGACGGTCATTACGTGGGGAGCCATGGTGCCTGAGACTATAAAAGCGGCAAAGCTGATGAAAGAAAAGAACACTCATTGTGATGTGATTGATTTAAGGACCCTTTTCCCTCTGGATAAAGATATGATCGCAGAATCTGTCCAAAAGACAGGGAGAACAGTCATTGTCCATGAAGCTCATGCTACCGGTGGAGTAGGAAATGATGTACTTGCCATCATTAATGATACATCGTTTTTATATCAGAAAGCACCTGTTGAACGGGTTACTGGATTTGATGCACCAGTGCCATATTTCGGTTTTGAGGACCATTACCTGCCAACTCCGGCAAGGATCCAGCAAGCAATAGAAAAAGTTATGAAGTTTTAGGAGGAGAAGCCGTGGAAGTGAAACTTCACGATATTGGAGAAGGCATGACAGAAGCAGATATCAATTGCTTTTTAGTTAAACCAGGGGATGCAGTCAAAGCCGATGATCCGCTAGTTGAAGTACAGACTGATAAAATGACAGCTGAAATACCTGCTCCCAGAGCGGGAATTATTAAGGAATTTAAAGTGGAGCCTGGCGATACGATTACAGTGGGGACGACCATTTTAATTTTAGAGGCGGCGGGACATGATGGCATCGAGAAAGTGAAGGTCACTTCTCATCCTGCAAACTCTCCTAAGCTGCATGAGCCATTGGAATCTTTTGCCGCATTCAAAGGAAAACGGGTGCTTGCTTCTCCATTTACGAGAAAAATAGCAAGGGAAAATTCGATAGACATTGAGAATATTACAGGGACAGGTCCTGCTGGCCGTATTTTGGATGAAGACATCTATCAATACTTAGCATCCTCACAGAGTAAGCCTGACCCAGTTAAGCAGAAGCAAGCGGTTGTGACGGAAACTTTAATAAACCCTCCTGCTGACAAGGAAATCATTCCATTTAGGGGCAGAAGGAAACAGATCGCCAGGAAAATGGCACAGTCCCTCTCTATCATTCCACATTGTACCCATTTTGAAGAAATCGATGTAACCGGACTGATCACTTTCAGAAAAGATCTTAAAATTCTGAACCAAAATATATCTGCAACAGCCTTTTTCCTGAAGGCATTGTCAATTTGCCTGAAAGAATTTCCTGTGTTCAATGCAGTCCTGCATGAAGAAAAGGAAGAAATACATTTGGCAAGTGAACACCATATCGGTATTGCGGTTGATACGGATGAGGGGCTCATCGTTCCGGTCATTAAGCATGTTGAGAATAAGACAATCAGAGAAATTCATGCTGAAATGAAACAGCTCACGGAAAAAGCGGTGGGAAATAAGCTTTCTGTAAAAGAAATATCTGGCGGGACATTTACGGTCAGCAATGTGGGACCGCTCGGCGGAAGCTTTGGAGCGACACCGATTATTCAGCATCCGCAAACCGCACTGGTATCTTTTCATAAAACAAAAAAGATGCCAGTTGTCACAGACGATGATCAGATTGTGATCCGGTCAATGATGAATATATCTATGTCTTTTGATCATAGAGTTGCAGACGGGGCGACAGCTGTAGGTTTTACAAACCGGTTTGCCGAATTGATTCAAAATCCGAAAATGCTTGTTCTGGAGATGGTATAAATGGTAGTTGGAGAACTGGCACATGAGTGCGATGTTATCATTATCGGCGGCGGCCCCGGAGGGTATCATGCTGCGATCCGTGCTGCACAGCTCGGACGCAGTGTTACCTTGGTTGAACAGGACCAGCTTGGCGGGATTTGTTTAAATAAAGGCTGCATTCCTTCAAAGATCCTTACACAATCTGCAGAAAAATTCACTTCATTTCAAGAGGGGGAAAATTGGGGGCTGGAAGGAGGAGGTATATCATTTAATTTAAATAAGCTTCAGCAATACAAACAGCAGAAAATTGAACAGCTCCGTGCAGGAGTTGAAGCGCTCTGCCAAGCCAATAAAATTGAGATACTTAATGGTTCAGCTTTTTTTCTGTCTGAGGATAAGGTTGGCGTTGAAAAAGGAGACAAATTTGATGTTTTCAGATTCAGGAATGCAATCATTGCGACCGGCGGAACACCTGAAAAACCACCTTGGGCCAGAGAGTTAAGTGAACTGGTATTTGATCAGCATTCCATTTCAGATTTGAGTGAAATACCCGAAAAACTATTAATCTATGGCAGTGACTATATTGCGCTTGAAATTGGCATGGCTTTTCAGGCACTGGGATCTAAAGTAACTATGATACTTGATGATGGGAAAGAGGATTTTGATTTCGATCAATCCATTTGCCGGGAACTGAAGAGAATTTTAAAAAAGAAAAAAATAGACATTGTAAAAAATTCGGAAGTATTGGAATTACAGCATAAGGAAGACATGTTTACAGTAACTTTTGAATTGAAGGGAAAAATAGAAACAATTTCAGGCACACATTTATTTGTTTCTACTACAATCAGACCAAACACCAATCAGCTGGGACTATCCCGAATAGGGGTTGAACAATGTGCTGCGGGGTTTATAAAGGTGGATGCTCAAAGCCGGACAACACAGAAACATATCTTTGCTGTCGGCGATGTCACAGAAGGCCCTGCACTTGCTGTTAAAGCAATTAAACAAGGAAAAACAGCAGCAGAAGCAATTGCAGGGATTCAATCTCAATCCGATTTCCATTTCATTCCGATTGTAGCTCATACACAGCCTCCTATTGCGAGTGCCGGGTTAACGGAAAAGGAAGCAATTAACATGGGCAACGATATTGAAATTGGCCAATTTTCTATGTCTGCCAACGGATTTAGCACTTTGGCCGGAAAAAAAGAAGGATTTATAAAAGTGATCAGCTGCAAGGAAAAACAAGTTCTTCTGGGAATCCACATGGTAGGCACTGGGGCTATAGAGCTAATTTCAGCCGGCATTACGGCATTGGAAATGGCAGCTAGGGATGAAGATCTAATTTTCCCGAACTATCCCCATCCCAGTATAAACGAAGGCCTGCTTGAAGCTGTAGAAGCTTTAAGGAATCAGGCTATTCACATCCCGCCCAAAAGCAAAAATGAGCAAAAATTAAAAGTGTGACTTACTTTAATGCAGAAGTGCATTATAGCTTTAACTTGAACTCTTGAGAACGTTTGCAGATTTCATTTATGATAAATTCAAAATATTGATAATATTTGAAATGGAGGCGTTAGTATGCAAGATGAAAAAATGTTAAGGGAACAAAAAAAAGCCGATTTCTTTCCTGTGAAGGAGGTAGATTATTTAGAAATCTACTCAGGGAATGCGAAACAGTCGTGCCATTATTTCTGCACGGCTTTCGGCTTTAAGCCAGTTGCTTATTCTGGTCTGGAAACAGGCAATAGGGAAACGGTGTCTTATGTTCTTCAGCAAAGAAAGATCCGTCTCGTGATCACCGGAACTTTAAATGACAGTTCCAGAGTATCGAATTTTATTAAAAAGCATGGGGATGGCGTAAAGGATATTGCTTTAGCCGTCGATGATGTTGAAACGGCCTACAATGCTGCAGTCGAAAGAGGCGCAATTGAAATACAGCCGCCTTTTGAGATAAAGGATGAGCATGGCACAGTAAAAAAAGCAGTTATTGGTACATATGGGGATACAATTCACACATTAGTCGAACGAAATAACTATAAAGGGGTATTCATGCCTGGCTTTGAGCCTTATCAAACTGAAGTTCCATTTGAAGATGCCGGTTTTATCGGAATCGACCATGTTGTTGGAAATGTAGAGAGAATGGAGGAATGGGTGAATTATTATGCAAATGTAATGGGCTTCAAGGAAATGAAGCACTTTACAGATAAAGACATTACAACAGAATATTCCGCACTGATGTCCAAGGTTATGCATAATGGCGGCAGGATAAAGTTCCCTATTAATGAGCCTGCAGAAGGGAAACGCAAATCCCAGATTGAGGAATATCTGGAATACTACAACGGGCCAGGTGTGCAGCATCTCGCCATCCTGACTGAGGATATCGTCAGCACTGTCAGCATTCTCCGCAAGAATGGGGTGGAGTTTTTAAACACACCTGATTCTTACTATGAAATGCTTTCTGAGCGTGTAGGAAAGATTGATGAAGAGATTGATAAATTGAAAGAATTAAACATTCTCGTTGACCGTGACGACGAAGGGTATTTGCTTCAAATTTTCACTAAGCCGATTGTAGACCGTCCGACCCTATTCATTGAAGTTATTCAGCGTAAAGGTGCACGTGGGTTTGGCGAAGGCAACTTTAAAGCACTCTTCGAATCAATAGAACGTGAGCAGGAAAGAAGAGGGAATTTATAAATAGAAAAGCTGAAGCGCCTTGGCCGCCCCCGACACCTCGAGGGGCAGGAACTGCAGCTAGACGTAATTGAATTTCAGAATTAATAC
Organism: Cytobacillus oceanisediminis; assembly: GCF_004366035.1. Classification (GTDB taxonomy): domain Bacteria; phylum Bacillota; class Bacilli; order Bacillales; family Cytobacillaceae; genus Cytobacillus; species Cytobacillus oceanisediminis_C. The sequence continues at coordinate 522,258 of NZ_SOEE01000002.1, read as the reverse complement.
TCTTTGTTTTTTGAGGGGGAGATGCTTTCTCCCTTTTTTAATAATTAAAGGAGGAGGCAGCGAAGATGGCCAGAATCCAGACAAAAAGCTCCGTGGAGAAGATTGTTTCTTACCCGCTTGGCAGCTCGCCGGAAGAGCTTAAGGAAAAGTTCAATTTAATGGCTGTCCGGAAAATGTCTGATAATGAAAATGTGTATGGCTGTTCACCCGAAGTGGAGAACAGCATCAGCAAAGCGATGAATAGCCTTTATTTTTATCCGGACGGAACTGTTTCCCTGCTCAAGCGCAAACTGGCCGGTTTCTATAATATAAATCAAGATAAATTTCTTGTTAGCAATGGTTCAGAAGAAATCATCCGTTTATTGACTAGAGCATACATAAGTCCTGGAGACGAAGCTATTATGGCACAGATTACCTTTCCTCGCTATGAAACCAACGTCCTGATTGAAGGAGGCAGTGCTATAACTGTCCCGCTGCAAAATGGCACACATAATCTAAATACCATGTATGCACAGATCAACAAAAAAACAAAAATGATATTTATCTGCAATCCCAACAATCCTACAGGAACCATAGTCGGTAAAACAGAACTTCTGCAATTCATCAAAACAGTTCCTTCGAATATCTTGATTATTCTGGATGAAGCTTACTATGAATATGTGCAATCTGCAGATTACCTTGAATCTATTTCACTTTTGGAGAAGAAGCCGAACTTGATCATTCTAAGAACTTTTTCCAAAATTTACGGTCTTGCCGGACTCCGTGTCGGCTATGGAATCATGGATTCCGAGATAGTGAATGAACTTCATAAGGTGAAAGATGTTTTTAATGTCAATCATCTGGCACAGGCAGCCGCTGCAGCGGCATTACATGATCAGGGCTTTATAAGGGAATGTGCTGAAAAAAATGCTAAAGAGATGGAATTTGTGAGCCAGAAGTTAAATGATTTACAGGTTGGCTTTTTTCCTTCCCAAACTAACTTTATTTATATTTTCAGTCAGTATCCTATAGCGGAGAACTTGATTGCAAATGGATTAGTTGTCCGGCAATTGAAGCTTGAGGGATATCTTGATGCTTTTCGGATGACTTTAGGTACAAGGGAGGATAATGAAGCAGCCATCGATGTGATAAACAAACTTCTAAATGAAAAGGCGGTGTAAGGTGTATGGAATTAAATCCTGCCAGTCTGGAATGGAATGACGCTTATAAGCTGCTGGTTGGTTCTATCCTCCCGCGTCCTATTGCATTTGTTACCACTTTGGATGCGGATGGAAATGTAAATGCAGCTCCATTTAGTTTTTTTACTGCCATATGTGCAGATCCGATGCTGATTTGCTTTTCACCGATGCGAAAAGGGACAGATGGCTCTAAGAAAGACACGCTTGCCAATATCGAAGCGACAAGGGAATTCGTTATTAACATCGTCAGTGAAGACTTTACCGAAAAGATGAATATTTGTGCAGCGGATTATCCGGCAGGTACAGACGAACTAGTCGCTGCTGGGCTTACTAAGGAAAAAAGTGCTGCTGTGAATCCTCCACGGGTGAAAGAATCAAAAGTCCACTTGGAATGCAGTCTCCATCAGGTACTTCATTTTGGAGAACAACCTGGTTCAGGAAGCCTGGTGATTGGAAAAGTGGAGCATGTGCATGTTGCTGAAGGGCTATATGAAAATGGAAGGATTAATTCTGAGAAACTGAAGCCAGTTGGCCGAATGGCAGGACATATTTATACCAGGCCGATGACGGATGTATTTGAATTAATCCGAAACACAGACCCAAGGTGATGCTATGAAATTCATAACCTTTCAAAAATCAGATGGATCCATTAGAGCTGGCTGGCTGAAGAATGAGGAGTATGCCGTTGATATGCATGAAGCGACCAATGGTGTTCTGCCCAAAACAATGCTGGCATTCCTGGAGAATCATGAGTTTTTTATGGAATACTTATCTTCCAGCAAAAAACTGAAGGACACTGATAGAGGGGTATATCCTTTATCAGAAGTCACCTTAAAAGCTCCACTTCCAAATCCCAAAAGCTTCCGGGATTTCTATGCTTTCGAGGAACACGTAAAAACGGCAAGAGCTAACCGCGGACTTGATATGATACCCGAATGGTATGACATACCAGTTTTTTATTTCTCAAATCATTTAAGCATCAAGGGGCCAAATGAAGAAATTTCATGCCCCAGCCAATGCGAATGGCTTGATTATGAGCTGGAAATTGCCTGTATCATTGGAAAAGAAGGAAAGGATATCAAAGCTTCTGAAGCGGATGATTATATTTTCGGTTATTGCATCTTAAATGACTGGAGTGCAAGAGACATTCAGCGCAAAGAAATGAAGGTAGGTCTTGGCCCTGCAAAAGGGAAGGATTTTGCCACTTCTGCAGGGCCATATATCGTTACAAAAGATGAGCTGGAGCATTTCCGTGTTGAAAATGGCTATGATTTGCCGATGACAGCAAAAGTAAACGGAACTCTTCTATCAGATGGGAATATGCAGGATCTCTACTATTCTTTTTATGAAATGATTGAGCGTGCTTCTGAGGGTGTGACCCTTTGCCCTGGTGAATTGATAGGCTCTGGGACTGTTGGCAGCGGCTGCATCCTTGAGCTAGGTACAGATATACACCGCTGGCTTGAACATGGAGATGAAGTTGAGCTTGAGATTGCAAGTCTTGGAGTCTTAAAAAATCGAATTGCAAACAAGTGAGGTGGAAATATGTTTTATCGTCAAATGGGAAGAATCCCGCACAAACGGCATACGACTTTCAAAAAATCGGATGGAACCCTTTTCAGGGAACAGGTTATGGGGACAAAGGGTTTTTCCGGCACCCAATCCATTCTTTATCATCACTACATGCCGACAGAAGTAGCACGTACTGAGCTGATAGGAAAATATGTCCCCGAGTATGAGGAGCAGGAAAGCTTGAAGCATCGCCATTTGTTTACAGATAAAATCGAAAAGAAAGGAAATGCACTTTCAGCCAGGGAATATCTGCTTGGGAATGATGATCTATTAATAGGCACTATAAATATTACAGAGCCGATGAAGAGCTTCTACCGTAATGGTGATGGCGATGAGATGCTCTACATTCACTATGGCACAGGGAAAATTCAGACCATGTTCGGAACATTAACCTATCATCCGAGTGACTACGTCATTATTCCAATTGGCACTATTTACCGGGTAATTCCTGACAAAGAGCAATTGACTAAAGTGCTCCTGGTAGAGTCATTCAGCCAAATTACAACACCAAGAAGATACAGGAATGAATATGGGCAGATGCTCGAACATAGTCCATTCTGTGAAAGAGATATTCGGGGACCGGAGACCTTAGAAACATATGATCAAAAAGGGGAACATGAAGTTATAACGAAAACAAGGGGATATTTACATTCTCATATTCTGAATCATCATCCGCTTGATGTGGAAGGCTGGGACGGCTATCTCTATCCGTGGATATTTAATATTGAAGACTTTGAACCGATTACAGGAAGGGTTCATCAGCCTCCGCCAGTACATCAGACATTTGAAGGGCATAACTTTGTTGTGTGTTCTTTTGTTCCTAGATTATATGATTACCATCCAGAGGCCATCCCTGCCCCTTACTATCACAGCAATGTCAATAGTGATGAACTGCTTTACTATGTAGAGGGCAACTTTATGAGCAGAAAGGGTATCAGGGAAGGCTCCATCACTCTTCATCCGAGCGGGATTCCCCATGGTCCTCACCCTGGGAAGACAGAAGCAAGCATTGGCAAAAAGGAAACTCTTGAGCTTGCTGTTATGATTGATACATTCAGGCCATTAAAATTGGTGAAAAAAGCTAAGTTAATAGAAGATGAAAAGTATATGTATACATGGATTGAATAGAAAAAAGCACTTTCCCTTTTTCCTTAGGGAGAGTGCTTTTTCTATTTCTCATTCTGCCAAATGATGGCAATTGTTCCTTCCCCTGCATGGGCAGCAATGGTTGAGCTAATTTCACCAATGATAATATCAAGGCGGGAAAAGTATGATTGGATTTCCTCCGCCAATTCCTCCGCTTTGCCGCGCACATTTCCGTGCATGATTTGAACCTGGGGAATGGTGTGGTTTTCGTATGCATCCCCGAGCAATTCTACCATTCTTTTAATTGCTTTTTTATCCGAACGGACTTTATCAAACAATTCAAATTCCCCGTTCCGGTTAATGCGGATTATTGGCTTTATTTTTAATATGCTTCCCAGCAGGTATTGTGTTCCTGACATTCTGCCGCCTTTATAAAATTGCTCAAGGCTGCCAAGCAAAATATAATTCTCAGATTTATCTGCCTCACTTTGCAGGATTTCAGCAATCTTTTGTGCTGGCACATCATTCTCAGCAAGCTTTAATCCTTTGTATATTAAAGATGTAATGGCATAAGACATGCATTTTGAATCAACTGCGGAAACATGGAACCCCGCCAGCTCTGATCCAGCCAGGCAGCTGTTCATCGTACCGCTTAATTTGCTGGAAACATGTACAGCAACCGCAGCATCATATTCAATCTTTAATGTTTCAAATAGTTCCGCAAATCTCCCGGCAGAAGGCTGTGAAGTTTTTGGAACTTCTTTTTCAGTCCGGATACGGCTGTACAGCTGGTCTGTGTTTAAATCAATACCATCTTCAAATGACTCTTCACCGAATGTTATAGATAGAGGCACAATATAAACATCAGGGTGTTCGAGCAGCTCCTTAGAAATATAAGCAGTGCTGTCTGTAATCCAGGCAATCTTCTTTTTTGTCATGAATGTTATAAGTCCTTTGCCAATTATTTATTAACCGCTTCCATTATTGAAAACTTCCCTTATTATACACGAAGAAATCAGTGCCTGTATTGCTTTTGAGTGATCCATATATAGGAAATGGCCTGAGTATCTTAGGAGAATGTTTATATGGAGCACTTAAAGGTAAATAAGAATCTTTTGTGAACAATGTTTGAACCTGATAAAAAGGGCGCCTGAAATGAAAAATCCCCTGCGCGGCAGGGGAGTGTGATTGTGTCTACTTATTGACCTAATACCATTTAAACTTGTTTACTGAAATTAAAAAACTTTCGTAGTCCAATCCTCACAATTCCAAATATCGGTCGCAATTTCACTATAGAAATCTGGTTCGTGGGATACCATTAAGATACTTCCGCGATATGCCTTTAAAGCACGCTTTAATTCTTCTTTTGCATCCACATCCAAGTGATTGGTAGGTTCGTCTAGAATTAATAAATTCGTTTCTGTGTTTAAAATTTTACACAATCGAACTTTGGCTTTTTCGCCACCAGAAAGGACTTCGATTTTACTTTCAATATGTTTCGTCGTTAATCCGCATTTTGCAAGAGCAGCACGAACTTCAGCCTGATTCATACTTGGGAACTCGCTCCAAATCTCTTCAATACAAGTGTTGTAGTTGGACTGTTTAACTTCCTGCTCGAAGTAACCGATGGATTGATACTCACCGCGTTCCACTTTACCCGAAATGGGACTGATCAATCCAAGAATACTTTTTAAAAGAGTAGACTTACCAATACCGTTAGCACCCACGAATGCAATTTTTTGTCCGCGTTCCATTTTCAAATTCAGAGGGCGAGAAAGTGGTTCATTGTAACCAATAACAAGATCTTCAGTCGTGAAAATCCAACGACTGGCTGCACGAGCTTCTTTGAAAATAAACTCTGGTTTCGGCTTCTCTCTCCCCAATTCAATAATTTCCATTTTGTCGAGCTTCTTTTGACGAGACATCGCCATATTACGAGTCGCAACACTTGCCTTGTTGCGAGCAACGAAATCCTTTAAATCTGCAATTTCTTGTTGTTGACGCTTAAATGCAGCCTCTAGCTGCTGCTTTTTCATTTCATATATTTTTAAGAAGTTATCATAGTCACCAACATAGCGATTCAACTCTTGGTTTTCCATGTGATAGATCAAGTTAACAACATTGTTCAAGAATGGAATATCATGTGAAATCAAGATAAATGCATTCTCATATTCCTGTAAATAACGCTTCAACCATTCGATATGCTGTTCATCCAAATAGTTTGTAGGCTCGTCCAGTAATAGGATTTCAGGCTTTTCCAGCAAAAGCTTAGCTAGTAAAACTTTCGTACGTTGCCCACCGCTAAGATCATCTATATCACGATCAAGTCCAACATCGTCTAATCCCAGGCCGCGAGCAACTTCCTCAACTTTTGAATTAATTTGATAGAAATCATTACTATCTAAAGTTTCTTGTAGCTCGCCAACTTCTGCAAGTAATGCATCGATATCAGCACCTTCATCACCCATTTTTGCATAAAGTTCATTGATCTCTGATTCAGCATCAAAAAGATATTGAAAAGCAGTACTCAAAGCGTCACGCATCGTAGTGCCTTTTTTTAGTACAGCATGCTGATCTAAGTAACCAACACGAACTTTTCGTGACCACTCAACTTTCCCCTCGTCGGGTTGTAACTTCCCGGTAACAATATTCATGAAAGTAGACTTACCCTCACCATTTGCCCCAACTAGTCCAACGTGTTCACCTTTTAAAAGTCGAAAAGACACATCATTGAAAATCGCACGATCACCGAAACCGTGACTTAAATTTTGTACATTTAATACGCTCATTTTTTTACCCCTTCTCTAATATTCCATGTGGATATCTTACTAGATTTAGACTGTTTTTTCTATCTAAAGTTATTTCTTGTGAAAAATGTAATTCGATTATAGGGGTAAATTGAAGTCTGCCTTTTCTTAATTAATGGCTCTATTAAAGCTGGATGTTGATTTTATGGGATTGAAAAATAGGCGGAAAGAATCTTGCTAAATCAGGGAATCCACATAATTCCCTGCAAATGAGCGGATTTTTCCAATTCCCAAGATAACCTTGAATGACCATTTCCAAAGAGAGGCCACCCGCGCTGCTTTCTCAATTTTAATATCCAGAGAATAAAAAGCCGCCATCATTAAAGATGGTCCCGGTATTGGCCATTTTTTCAAGATGCTCCTTATGCTCTTCAGGGGTGGCATCTGCCATTTTGGCTGTTGCTTCGTTTAGTTCCTCCTCTTTCTTGAATGGGCAGGGGGGACCAGGAAGCTTCTTAAGATGGACATGAAGCCAACCTTGCACAAGGAAGACGAAATGAGGCGGAAGTAATGTTGGGGGATCAGCAAATAGGGGGTCACACTAACACTTCACCCGGAAAAAAGGTGCCAATCAGGTTATTGGCACCTTTCGCTATTTCTATTGGTTCACTTAACTCCCTGCGGAACTGCCAGGCCAAGACCTTTAGCAATACGTGTACCATAATCAGGATCCGCTTTAAAGAAATGGTGAATCTGGCGATGCTTAATTTCTTCTTTTTTTACAGGCTTCATGGCAGCAACAATGTTTGCCGTAAGACGGGAGCGTTCCTCTTCACTCATTAAGCGGTATAGATCACCGGCTTGTGTGTAGTGATCGTTATGATCATAGGCAACACTTTCGGCTAAACCGGAAACAGGGTATGCAGCCTGCTTGTGCTCCGGTGCCTCAGCAGGTCCTCCAAAGCTGTTCGGCTCGTAATAAACAGAACCTCCGCCATTGTTGTCGAAGCGCATCTGACCGTCACGCTGATAGTTTTGGACTTCGTTCTTAGGGCGGTTGATTGGCAGCATCTGATGGTTCGCACCTACGCGGTAGCGATGTGCATCATGGTAGGCGAACAGACGTCCCTGGAGCATTTTGTCAGGTGAAACATCAATCCCCGGCACGAGCGTTCCAGGAGAGAAAGTAGCCTGCTCAACTTCAGCAAAGTAGTTTTCAGGGTTTTTATTCAGTACCATGCGTCCTACTTCAATTAATGGATAGTCTTTCTGTGACCATACCTTTGTTACATCGAATGGATCGAAGCGGTAAGTATTCGCATCTTCCAGCGGCATGATTTGCACGCATAGTTTCCATGATGGGAAATCGCCATTTTCAATTGCATTAAATAAATCCTCTGTATGGTAATCAGGGTTTTCTCCAGCCATTTTCGCTGCAGCGTCCACGCTAAGATTTTTAATGCCCTGTTCAGTTTTAAAGTGATACTTAACCCAGACACCTTCACCTTGTTCATTTACCCATTTAAATGTATGGCTGCCGAATCCATGCATATGTCTAAGGGTTGCAGGTATGCCGCGGTCTGACATTAAGATGGTTACCTGGTGCAGCGATTCAGGAGATAAGGACCAGAAGTCCCAAACTGCTGTCGGATTTTTTAAATGTGTCTTTGGATCACGCTTTTGTGTATGAATGAAGTCAGGGAATTTAATTGCATCCCGGATAAAGAATACAGGCGTATTGTTCCCTACCAGGTCGTAGTTGCCTTCTTCAGTATAAAACTTAACCGCAAAGCCGCGTGGGTCGCGTACAGTATCAGCTGAGCCCAATTCACCCGCAACAGTTGAAAAGCGGACGAATAAAGGCGTTCTTTTGCCTACTTCAGAAAGAAATGCGGCTTTTGTATATTTAGTGAGGTCATTTGTAACTTCAAAATAGCCATGTGCACCGGCACCTTTTGCATGAACAACACGCTCAGGCACACGTTCTCTGTTAAAATGGGCGAGTTTTTCCAGCAAGTGTACATCCTGTATTAATGTTGGCCCTCTTGAGCCGGCAGTCATTGAATTTTGGTTGTCGCCAACTGGGGCGCCCCAGCTTGTCGTAAGATTATTCTTTTTTGTCATTCTATAATCACCTCATAATAGTTTAATAACTTGCTTATATTTGTAATGATAACACTTCTCAAAGTGAAATCAATACTTTTTTATAATTATTATAAATAAATATAAATTATTAAGAAAAACATTCTACAAAAAGAGCAGGCGAATGCTTGTTTGAAAAGGACATTAGTATATTTATATTTCCGATTTTTTCTAAAAGAACTTGTTTTTTTGATGGAGGGAAGGAGAAGGAGGGATCTCTGGAATAAAATAGTACTCATAAAAAAATCGGACGGTTCCGGAACCGCCCGAATTACTAGTTAATATTTTCTCTTATTATCGGCATGCTCATGCATCTTGGGCCACCCCGTCCTCTTGAGAGTTCTGAGCTGAGAATTTCAATGACCTCTACCCCATTTTGACGGAGGATGTCGTTTGAGACATAATTCCGGTCATAAGTTACAACTACACCGGGAGCAATTGCGAGTGTATTCGATCCATCATTCCATTGTTCGCGTGCCGATGCAATTGGGCAGCCTCCTCCACAAGGGATTAACACTAATTCATCAAGATAAAGAACTTCTTTTAATGTTTCTTTCAAAGAGTTTTTCTCTGTAATTTTAAGAAGATCGGAATTCTCATCCTGTTCCAGTATGTAAATCTTCATACTGCCGTCTTTATCTTCAATAGCAGGATGGTACGTGAATTTATCGTGATCAATCATCGTAAATACAGTATCCAGGTGCATGAATGCCCGGATTTTGGGGATTTCAACTGCCACAACTTTTTTAATGGATTTCTGGCGGGTGAATAGTTCCCTTGCAAGTTTTTCTATCCCTTGTGCAGAAGTTCTTGCGCTGACGCCAATGGCGACCACTTCATCGCTCAATATCAGTTCATCTCCACCTTCCAGTGAGTAGAGATCATCACGTTTAAAGTAAGCAGGGATTTCATGTTTATTAAAACGGGGATGATGATTCATGATGTAGTCCATAAAAATGGACTCCCGTCTCCTTGCAGGTTCATGCATTCGATTAATGGTAATGCCTTCACCTATAACCGCAGCAGGATCCCGGGTAAAATAAAGGTTGGGCATTGGGTCCAGATAAAAAGGATAATGATCCGGCATCAGTTCATGAAGATGAATTTTCTTATCCTGATCAATATCCGATTTTACGACACCTGACATCACTTTCTTTACCAGCTCATCAGGCGGAAGAGATAAGAGATAGTCTTTTACTGTTTCGTAGGAACCATTTATATTCGATTGACTTTCCCATAAGACTTTTTCAATAAAAGAGATTCTAGTCTCGTCTTGCTGTATGGCTTCTGTCATCAATTTATCGAGATATAAGACCTCAATTCCCCGATTGCTTAGTATATTGGCGAAATAATCATGTTCTTTTTGAATGGCGGGCAAAAAGGGAATATCATCGAATAAAAGTCTTTTCAAATATTGAGGTGTGAGATTTTCAATTTCCTTACCCGGCCTATGCAGAAGGACCGTCTTTAATTCTCCTATTTCCGAAGTTACATTTAGCGGATGTTTCATATTAAATACCTCCAAAGGCTTAATGCCTGACCTATTGTTCTATGTTTGATTGGTTCCCTGTGTTTTCATAGAGTAAACAGATCATTTGTGTGCATGTTTATTCAACAGAGCTAAAATGTTCCGGGTAAATTTTTTTGAAATTAAAAGGGCAAACTACCTATCAGGCAGTATTAAAGAAACTGATAGAAAATCTGTCCTTCATAAGTGTACAAATTGAAAAAATGTGTTAAAGTATAAATTGAAAAACCTTTACATAGCTTTATTTGTTTAATGAAATAATGTCCGCTCTGAAAATACAGTTGTGTATGAGTTGACGACATTCAATAAAAATGTACTGGGGGATACTGAGATGACCAGCAAAATTTTAGATGCTTTTTTACAGGAAAACCTGGAGGATTTAAAGGATAGAGGACTTTACAACGTAATCGACCCTCTTGAAAGCCCAAATGGCCCTATAATCAAAATCAATGGAAGAAAACTAATCAATCTTTCATCCAATAACTATTTAGGTTTGGCAACTGATGAAAGACTTAAAAAATCCGCCTTCGAAGCAATTGAGAAATATGGGGTTGGAGCAGGTGCTGTCCGCACTATAAATGGAACGCTTGAACTTCACACAAAACTTGAAGAAAAGCTTGCTGAGTTCAAACATACAGAAGCAGCCATCGCATACCAGTCTGGTTTTAATTGTAACATGGCAGCTATTTCAGCTGTTATGGATAAAAATGATGCCATTCTGTCTGATGAATTAAACCATGCGTCCATTATTGATGGATGCCGTCTCTCGAAAGCTAAGATTATTCGCGTAAATCATTCTGATATGGAAGATTTACGGGCAAAAGCGAAGGAAGCAAAAGAATCTGGACAGTACAACAAAATCATGGTCATTACTGACGGCGTTTTCTCAATGGATGGGGACATCGCAAAGCTTCCTGAGATCGTGGAGATCGCCGAAGAATTCGATCTGATCACATATGTGGATGATGCACATGGTTCAGGAGTACTTGGAAAAGGAGCAGGGACTGTTAAACACTTCGGCCTTTCCGATAAAATCGATTTCCAGATCGGAACACTTTCTAAGGCAATAGGTGTTGTTGGTGGATATGTGGCCGGCAAAAAGGACTTGATTGATTGGCTGAAAGTCCGCAGCAGACCATTCCTTTTTTCAACATCATTAACACCTGCTGATGTAGCAGCAAGCACGAAAGCCATTGAGCTGCTGATGGAAAGCACAGAGCTGAATGAAAAATTATGGGAAAATGCCAATTACCTCAAGGATGGCCTGGAAAAATTAGGATTTGATATTGGCTACAGTGAAACACCAATTACTCCTTGTATTGTTGGAGATGAAGTAAAAACACAGCAATTCAGCAAAAAACTCAATGAAGAAGGCGTTTATGCGAAATCAATCGTCTTCCCGACTGTCCCGAGGGGAACGGGCCGTGTAAGAAATATGCCTTCTGCAGCACATACGAAAGAAATGCTGGATCAGGCTATTGCCATTTATGAAAAAGTCGGCAAAGAAATGGGAATTATTTAAGTTTGATTATTTAAAGAAAAATCTATAAGGCAAAGAGGAAATGTTGGAGGAATAAGATGAAACGAATTATGATTACTGGAGCTTTAGGTCAAATCGGCTCTGAACTAACCTTGAAATTAAGAGAAATCTATGGAACAGATAATGTTATTGCAACAGACATCAGAAAAAATGAGTCTGAAGCTGCCCATTCAGGACCGTTTGAAATGGTTGATGTTACTGATGCAAAATCAATGCTGGATACAGCCAAAAAATATAATGTGGATACAGTTATCCATATGGCAGCCCTGTTATCAGCAACAGCTGAAGCCAACCCCGTGTTTGCATGGAATTTAAATATGGGAGGGCTTATGAATGCACTTGAAACGGCTAGAGAGTGCAGCGCACAATTCTTTACGCCAAGCTCCATTGGCGCATTTGGTCCGTCTACGCCAAAAGACAACACTCCGCAGGATACCATTCACCGCCCAACTACTATGTATGGCGTGAACAAGGTTGCTGGCGAATTACTGTCTGATTACTACTATTACAAGTTTGGTGTTGATACTAGAGGCTTGAGATTCCCAGGTTTAATCTCTTACGTTACTCCTCCCGGGGGCGGAACGACTGATTACGCTGTTGAGATCTACTATGAAGCGATTAAAAATGGCCGCTATACTTCTTATATCGACCAGGGCACATATATGGATATGATGTATATGCCGGATGCATTAAATGCCATCGTTGATTTAATGGAAGCCGATGCAGATAAACTCATTCACCGCAACTCCTTCAATGTAACTGCAATGAGTTTTGAACCTGAACAGATTGCGGCAGAGATCAGAAAGCATATTCCCGGGTTTGAAATTTCCTATGAGGTTGATCCTGTGCGCCAGGCGATTGCCGACAGCTGGCCGAATTCGATTGATGCAAGAGCAGCAAAAGAAGAGTGGGGATTCAAAGCAGACTTCGATTTAGCCAAGATGACTGCTGATATGCTTGATAAACTAAGAACAAAATTATGATAAAGCAAAAGGGACGCCGTATGGCTGTCCCTTTTATAGTTTTATTTTGAATTGCTCGCAGAGAAATTCCTTTTTTTCCTCTTCGGTTAGTTCATATTTTTCTTTTGTGCCTTCTTCAGACTTAGTGACAGTCAATCCTGAGAGTGTAACACGGCCTTTCTTTGTCGCGATAGTGGCCAGGTCGCCATGTGTAAAATGGGATTCAGGAGAAGTCTGATTGAACAAACATGCATCATAAAAGTCATCCAGCTGCTTTCGCTTATCAGAAAAACGGTAAAGAATTCTCCATTCACCATCCTCAAGTCTTTGAAGATCATATATTCCTTTACCGGAATCTCTTATCCTGTAAGATCCGCTTACATCTGTTTTTTCCTCACCTGTTAAAGGCAAAGGCTGCCTGACGGAATCACCAAATCCTACATCCACCAAATAAGGAATTTGATTTAAAAAAACCAGTATGGCTGCATGTGAATCTTCTCTGACCCATCCATCCGGCTTTTTGACGGTGCAGGAAATTAAGTGGGATTGAAATCCCAGTTCTGACAGCAGGTGTTGAAAAAGACCGTTTAATTCATAGCAAAAGCCTCCCCGGCTTCTCTCAAGAATTTTTTCAGAAAACGCATCTGTGTCCAGCTGAATGGGAATTTTTCTTGTTACATCCAAGTTCTCAAAAGGGATTTTGTGCATATGGCTGCTCTGGAGTTCTTTCAGATATTCAAGATCCAGATTACGTTCAGCCGATACTTCAATCCGTTTTAAGTATTTCTGTGCATCCATAAGATCACTCCATGAATTTTTTTCTTTTTTAGCGATTAAGAAGGAAAAACAAATCAATTTGCAGTAATGAAATAGTTATACTAAAATGTCATTATATTTACATTTTAGCAAATTACACACGGGGGTTTAAACATGGCATATGAAGTAACTGTTGAATTTTGCATGATGTGAAACTACGCACCAAAAGCCGCGAGTTTCGCGGAAGAACTTTTTACACATTTTCGCTCTGAGATTTCAAAAATGGAACTGGTTCCAAGTAAAGGCGGAGCTTTTGAAGTGACAGTAAATGGAGAAAAGCTTTATTCTAAGCTCGATACTGGCATTTTTCCTAAAACCAAAGAAATTATTGAAAAGATGCAGGGATAAACTGCCAAACCTTCTCCCTAGGGAGGAGGTTTTTTACTGATCCATATCAATTTTATCGCAGTCTAACGGGCAGTAAGACTCCCGCTTTTTTAAGACTCAGATGAATCAATGGAGGATAATCGGGGGTCAAACTGCCCGTAAAGGCCCGATTGGTTCAACTAACAATCAGCGGGGGATAGAACCCCACTGATTTAAGTTTCACTTTATGTAAACAAAGGGCAAAAAGGCTACCTCTATCTCAGTTTTTCAACTGATGCTGATATCTCTATCGCATCCTGGCCCAGCTTCATTTTTATTTATAAAAATCTCTAATATCTCATTGGAAAAATCTGCACTTACCTTGTTTTTAATAACTGAAAAAGGCAGTTTTACCTTCCGCATACATGGCTGGCCGCAGCGAATTGGGTCAGTTTCATCTATTTTAACCGCTTTAATGATCACAGTGTTTTCCTTTAAGGAAACGGTTACATCTTTTGAAACGCATCCTGTTAAAAGCGCCTCAACGATAATTTCCGCTTCCGTATCATATAAGTCGATGCGAAAAGTAATTTGATCCAAATACGATGAAAGCGGGTCCAGGTAATAATCCTCCATCCATTTTTCCAATTCATCCAAATTAAACGGATGGAAATCTTCCTTTTTGTTCAATTTCAAAACCCCCTTGTTTCAATCTATAGTATTCATTTCCTGCAAAATAGTGAAAAATGATATAATAATCAGGCAAGTGCTGGAGGGATCTTTATGAAAAGTACAGTCAGAAATATTTTACCGGTTCATGAACTGCAAAAAGACCGGCGTTTTACTTATTTAATGAAACAGTATGGACTTGACTTTATACATACAACGAATATTTTAAAAGAGGTTATTTCTGAAATCAGGGATAACATTCTCGGCGGGAATTGGACGGGTGAGGAGCCAGGTACGGAAAAGTTTACGGAAGCTATATTTAAAAAAGCCGAAGAGGCAATCACTGTTCGGTATGGATATACACTAAAAAGGGTTATCAATGCCACTGGCACTATTCTTCACACTAATCTTGGCAGGGCACGTTTAAGCAAATCAGCAGCCGAACATATGCTTGAAATTGCCATGAACTATTCCAATTTGGAATATAATTTGGGTGAAGGAGCACGGGGATCCAGGCATAGTCACCTGGAAAGCCTGGTCAAAGACCTGACAGGAGCAGAAGCAGCGATGGCAGTTAACAATAATGCTGCTGCCGTTTATATCATCCTAAAAGCTCTTGCTGAAGAAAAAGAAGTAATAGTTTCCCGCGGTCAGCTTGTTGAAATCGGAGGCTCATTCAGGGTATCAAGCATAATGGAAGAGAGCGGTGCGAAGCTTGTTGAAGTAGGAACAACGAATAAAACCCACTTAGAAGATTATAAACAAGTCATCAATGAAGATACAGCCATGATTATGAAGGTACATACGAGTAATTTTAAAATCATTGGTTTCACCAAAGAAGTTGGAACTGACGAACTTGCCCAGTTATCCAAAGAAAAAAACATCATATTCTATGAAGACTTGGGCAGCGGTGCACTGTTTGATTTTAAAAGCAAAGGAATCGGAAATGAGCCAGCCATAAGCGATGTGATAAAAATGGGGGCAGATATCGTTTCTTTTAGCGGGGACAAGCTTTTAGGCGGCCCGCAGGCAGGCATTATTGCCGGGAGAAAGGACTTAATCGAGAAACTGAAAAAACACCAGCTTGCCCGGGTTCTTCGAGTTGATAAAATGACAATTGCAGCGCTCGAAGGCACGCTTATTGATTACTTAAAAGGGGAGGCGGGGCTTAATAATATTCCGGTAGTCCATGATGTATTGACGACCAGTGGTGAACTCGAAACGAGAACAGCACAATTTCTTCACAGACTAAAAGCAGCAGCGAAGGATTATGAATGCTCTATGAGAGAAAGCACAGGGCAAGTTGGGGGAGGCACAATGCCCGATGTTGAACTGCCATCCTGGATTGCCGTTTTAAAGCACCGGCATTATTCAGCGGAACATATTGGCCGCCAGTTAAGGATTGATTGTACTCCTTCCATAATAGTGAGGATACATAAAGAAGAAATACTGATTGATCTGCGGGCGGTAACTGCAAATGAAGAGGACATCATAATAAAAGCATTAACTGCTATTTAATTCTAGCAGCTGCCTGATTTAAAGGCAGCTGCTTTTGATTAACACTACATATCATGGTGGGAATTATGTTTTTGTCTGGTATGGTTACGGTTTTTCACTTTTTTTGAGCCGCTTAATGGTTCAGGCTGTCCATCGTTATTATGCCCTTTGGGTGCATTTTTTCGCATGTCTTTGCCGTTATTTTTATTCATTTGATGTCCTCCTCATAATATAGAATGCTGACTTCCGCTCCAGGCAGCGGCCATACTGTGCTGCCGTCTTAAAGCTCAGGGTAAATAAGATAGAAGGTGGAACTCACCATCATCTCATGTGTTAGTGTGGCTCTTTTTCATGGAAAATTGCCTTGCAAATTGTGGCTGAAATTCAAGATTTCCACCTGAGTGATTTCGCGGAATATTTTATGGTTCTATTGCGCAATTTAATGGTACAAATTTTATTAGGAGTGAAAAAAGCATGCCATATCATAAAGATAAACAGCAGGCATTTCAGGCAGCACAGCAGGGGATGGAAGATGCACAGGAGCTTTATGCTGAAATTGTAAAAGATTCTGCCAGTTACGGCCATCAGCTTAAACATCTTAAGCAGGAGGTAAATGAAGCGTACGCTCAAATTGAAAATGCACTTGAGGTTGCATCCGATCATCAGCGGGCACAATTGGAGAGATTCCAGCAGGACTTGCGATCCATGGTTGATGAGGTTAACCAATATTAGAATGTTATGAATAAAATTAACCTATAGACCCGGCTGCAATACCAGCCGGGTAATTTACTGTAACAATATTGTGGATTTTCATAACTGTCTGGTGCAAGCAGCCTGCCTCCCCGAGTCGAAGGTGGGCAAGGCGCTTCCGTTTTTCTTATTTACTGATTCTTTTTTCTCTTTTTATTATTTTGCTTTTGCGCTTCTGTCAGGGGTTCATTGGCAAATTCCTCATTGTATCCGGTGCCCATGCCCTGCCCTGTTGCAGCATTCATACCCTCTATAATATGATTAGCCTTTCTTTTAGCCATAGCGAATCACCTCCGTACTTGTATTTTTCCATGGATGATGTCAATTTATGTTGTTTTTTAGACAAGAGATTCCTCTTTTTCGTTTTATCAGTATAATAACCAAGCAAGAACAGGTTTTATCTTCTAATTGAAAAACGCTATCAATTACGGCATTTAAAAGGCTAAATGAAGTAAATAAGAAATTATGATAAGAAAAACTTATCAAAAACAATAACTTTCTTGTTATTTACTTATATAACAGGTTGTATTAATATAGGAATTGTGAGAAAAGTAAGGATGGATGAAAATTCAAACTTTTCGACAATTACCTAACACTTGGTATATGATGTTTATTGAAAGAGGGGGTAATACATTTGGCAAAGAATGATGTGTTCAATTCCCGCAAATCCTTTGATCTGGACGGGAAGCGCTATCATTACTATCATTTAGGCGCTCTGGAAGAAGCTGGAGTAGGTAATGTTACCAAATTGCCTTATTCTATTAAGGTATTATTGGAATCAGTACTTCGTCAATATGACGGCCGTGTAATTACAAAAGAGCATGTTGAAAACCTGGCAAAATGGGGAACTTCTGAAGTAAAAGAAGTAGATGTTCCTTTCAAACCATCACGTGTAATTCTGCAGGACTTCACTGGAGTTCCGGCAGTGGTTGACCTGGCTTCATTGCGTAAGGCAATGGCTGACATGGGCGGGGACCCTGACAAAATCAATCCTGAGAAACCGGTTGATCTAGTTATTGACCACTCTGTACAGGTAGATAAGTATGGTACACCTGATTCTCTTGAAGCCAACATGGAGCTTGAATTCGAGCGCAATGCTGAGCGTTACCAGTTCTTAAGCTGGGCACAAAAAGCATTTGACAACTATCGTGCAGTTCCGCCTGCAACTGGTATTGTTCACCAGGTAAACCTTGAGTTCCTTGCGAATGTTGTTCATGCTCTTGAAACAACGGAAGGCGATTTCGAAACTTTCCCTGATACTCTTGTAGGTACTGACTCCCATACAACTATGATCAACGGTATCGGCGTTCTTGGATGGGGTGTAGGAGGTATTGAAGCTGAAGCAGGCATGCTGGGCCAGCCTTCATATTTCCCTGTGCCTGAAGTTGTAGGGGTTAAGCTTACTGGCGAGCTTCCTAACGGAACAACTGCTACTGACCTTGCATTAAAGGTAACTCAAGTACTGCGCAGCCAGGGAGTGGTTGGCAAGTTTGTAGAATTCTTCGGCCCTGGGGTAACACAGCTTCCATTGGCTGACCGTGCTACAATTGCTAACATGGCACCAGAATACGGAGCTACTTGCGGATTCTTCCCAGTTGATGCGGAAGCCCTGGATTACATGCGCCTGACTGGACGTCCAGAAGAGCAAATCAAAATTGTAGAAAAATACTGCAAAGAAAATGGAATGTTCTTTGATCCATCTCTAGAGCCAGTATATACGAATGTAGTTGAAATCAATCTTTCCGAAATCGAAGCGAACCTTTCAGGTCCTAAACGTCCACAGGACTTAATTCCGCTTTCAGCTATGAAAAAGGAATTCAATGACGCTATTACAGCTCCTCAAGGCAACCAGGGCTTCGGCTTGGATAAGAAAGAAATCGACAAAGAAATCACTGTTGAATTTGCAAATGGCGATTCAACCAAGATGAAAACGGGTGCTGTTGCAATTGCGGCAATTACTAGCTGTACAAATACTTCAAACCCTTATGTTTTAGTTGGAGCAGGTTTAGTAGCGAAAAAAGCAGTTGAACTTGGAATGGAAGTTCCTAAGTTCGTAAAAACTTCTTTGGCTCCGGGATCTAAGGTTGTTACTGGATACCTGCGTGATTCAGGACTTCTTCCATACATGGAACAGCTTGGATTCAACCTTGTAGGTTATGGCTGTACAACATGTATCGGTAACTCCGGCCCATTAAGAGAAGAAATCGAAAAGGCTGTAGCTGAAAGCGATCTTCTTGTAACATCTGTTCTTTCCGGTAACCGTAACTTTGAAGGACGTATCCATCCGCTTGTGAAAGCTAACTACCTGGCTTCTCCGCCATTAGTAGTCGCTTATGCACTGGCTGGTACGGTCGATATCGATCTTCAAAACGAGCCAATCGGAAAAGACAAGAATGGCAACGATGTCTTCTTTAACGACATTTGGCCATCTACTGCTGAAGTTAATAAAGTGGTTAAACAGACTGTTACACCTGAATTGTTCCGTAAAGAATATGAGCATGTATTTGATGATAATGCCCGCTGGAACCAAATCCAGACAAGCAATGAGCCGTTATATTCATTTGATGATAATTCAACATATATCCAGAATCCTCCGTTCTTTGAAGGCTTAACTCCTAATGCTGATGAAGTTAAACCTTTATCAGGATTGCGTGTTGTCGGCAAGTTTGGTGATTCTGTCACAACTGACCATATTTCTCCGGCAGGTGCGATCGGCAAAGATACACCAGCAGGAAAATACCTTCGCGAGAATGGTGTTGAACCACGCGACTTTAACTCTTATGGATCCCGCCGAGGTAACCATGAAGTGATGATGCGCGGTACATTTGCAAACATCCGTATCCGCAACCAGATCGCACCAGGCACAGAAGGCGGCTTCACAACTTACTGGCCAACTGGCGAAGTAACTTCCATCTATGATGCTTGCATGAAATACAAGGAAGATGGAACTGGCTTAGTAGTTCTTGCCGGCAAAGACTATGGAATGGGATCTTCCCGTGACTGGGCTGCAAAAGGTACGAACTTGCTTGGTATTAAAACAGTTATTGCTGAAAGCTATGAGCGTATCCACCGCTCAAACCTTGTTCTAATGGGTGTTCTTCCTCTTCAGTTCAAGGCAGGCGAAAGTGCAGAAACTCTTGGCTTGTCAGGAAAAGAAACGATCGATGTTCAAATCGATGAAAATGTTAGACCGCGCGACTTTGTTAAGGTTACAGCTACAGATGAAAACGGGAATCAGACTGCTTTTGAAGTTCTTGTACGTTTCGACTCTGAAGTTGAAATTGATTACTACCGTCACGGCGGAATCCTGCAAATGGTTCTTCGTGATAAATTGGCAAATTAATTTAAACTGCCGCTATGTGCTCGTTCACATAGCGGTTTTTTATTTACAAAATATACGGGCTTAGGTATCTTAAATGTATATTAACTTTGGAGGGGCTGAAATTGGGTGCTTTTTTGATTGGACCTTTATTAGTGAAGTATGAATGGATTTTAGTCCTGCTCTCAGGTATAGTAGCTTATTTTACTATTGCAAATGCATTAAGAGACCACGTGGAATTTAAAAAAATCTTTCTGAATGTCATGATTAATTCAATGCTCATTGGTTTTTTTACTTTTAAGTTTAGTTCCATTCTCTTTCAAACAGAAAATATTCTAACCAGCCCTATAGGAATTTTATATTTCTCAGGTGGAAGGAAAGGAGCCATTTTAGGGACTATATTGGCATTTATCTATATAGTAATGGAAATTAAGAAATACAACTATCCGCTCAAAAAATGGATGTATGGAATTGTTTACGGATCTGTCACATTTATGCTGTCTTATTGGCTGTTCAGAACCTTATTAATTTTGCTATTCTAGGTTAAAATACAATCAAGGAAGCAAATGGTTTTAATAGCCGGGAGGGAAAATAGCATGTTCAAAAGAATGTTTGCGGCTGCTGTGTTATTAATAATTACTACTGCAATAATTGTGGTGCAGGCAGTTGAAAAAGATGAAGTCGTGAGTCATCCTGTTAATCAAACTGGTTTAGGAATTGGCTTGAAAGCCCCAGATTTTGAATTGAAAAACCTTCAGGGCGAAACGGTAAAGCTCTCAGATTATAAAGGAAAGAAAGTCATGCTCAATTTTTGGGCAACTTGGTGTCCTCCTTGTAAAGCTGAAATGCCTGATATTCAAAAATTCTATAATCAAAAGGGAAATCAAGTGGCTATCTTAGCAGTGAACATCGATCCTCAATCTGATGTTGCCGGCTTTGCAGAAGAAATGCGCGTGAATTTTCCAATACTGCTCGATGAAGGTGAAAAAGCCTCTAATGCCTATCAAATAATAACGATTCCTACCACTTTTTTTATTGATGAAGAAGGAATTATACGGAATAAATACTTAAGTGCGATGTCCCTGGAGATTATGAATCAGTATATAGATGAAATGTAAAAAAACATCTGCAGAGAGCAGATGTTTTTTTTTAGGGGTTTAGGCCGCTGAAAAAAAAGGAAATTAAATTGGGAGAATCATCTTTCTGAATATTTTACCAATAGCAGCGAACCTTATGTACTTTTTTACGTATTCTGGGTATGTGCGGATTAAATTTTCGAAAAGTTGTAATAATTTAAAGAGTTTCTGGAGATAATGACTGTTACAATGGTATTAAAGGAAGGTGAAAGATTTATGAGAAAGCCTAGAAAACGCTCCTTTGCTGAATTAGTGTCAGAAAATAAACGCCAGCTGCTTAAAGATCAAGATGCAATGGAAAAAATCGAAGAACGCCTCGAGCTTAAACGTCTTAATAAGGCTGAATAGAATTACTTGCCATTCATGAAACCCTCTGCATTTGACCATACTTAAAATGAGGAGGGATATCAATGAGTAATCAAAAAAGACACCCTAATCATTTTGCTCCGAACCATATTGGTACACAATCACGCGGATTTGGCGGCAATAAAGGCAAAAAAATGCAGGACAAATCCGGACAGCATGCTCAAGTAATTCAAACTAAAGGCGAATAATTGTAATTAACCTGCCATTCTTTTGGCAGGTTTTTGTTTTAAAAGTCAGGCATACCTTCAGGCAAGCTGCCCACACATTTCCGCCAATATTTTTCTTGTTCTTTCACAAACTAAATTTGTACCATCACCTAATAAAGGGAGGAACAAACCATGGCACATAACAGACCAAATCCAGATGACCGCAGCGATAACGTCGAAAAGCTTCAATCCATGATCGTTCATACTATCGAGAATATGGACGAAGCTGAAGAATCAATGAAGTATGCAAATGCTGAGGATCTAGCAAGGATTGAAGCAAAAAATGAACGCCGCAGGGAAAGCCTGGCTTCATTCCGTTCAGAAATAAAGGACGAATATCAGGCACAGCAGAACGGCAATAACGGGAACAATAATTATTAACATCCTATAAAGACCTGATCCAATGTGATTAGGTCTTTTTCTGTTGGAAGATCATGATTAGAAGCGCATCCTTATAGATAATTATAGAAATATGGTAAGATAAGTTGTGCAAACTAAGAAGAAGAAGTGATAATCGATGACACAGCAGAAAAGACAGGCAAAACCTGCAGAGGGTCAGGCTGATCATTGGAAAAATGAGCTTGATCAATACGGATACATACAAAATGAAGCAGAATTGCTTAATGTTATTAAAAACATCAATGAAAAGGCAGATCCCGTGCTGCTTTCGGAATTACTGGCCATTGCCGCTATTTCCCGGTTAAGCAGGTATACTGATGATACTCTTGCCAGTGCATGGCTGCAGAAAGCTGTTGAACTGGACATCGGCAATAGTATGGCGGCTGCCCAATTAGGAAAATCGGAGTGGAAAAATAAAAGCAATCTTCTTGAAACCCTGACCTTCCCGCCGATTCGGGAGACCGATAACAGGGCAGCAAAAAAAAAGACAGCTGAGCAATTTATAGAAATTTGCAGAAGCTTTATCAATAAATCAGATGATGAGTTAGAAGATCTGCAGAAAAAGCAGCATGCCTATGAGGATGTTGAATATAGGAAGCTGACTGAAATACTTGAAAAAGCTATTGAAGAAACAGCTTTTCTTTTAAAAGCATCTGAAGAATATGAGCAATCTATTTCCGGTGTTTTTCATACTTCAACCTACTACACCGATATGAAAAAGCACTTGAATGCCATTAATAGATTGAAAAATGAATGGAAAGAGATATTTGATGCGGAGGAAGATGAGTCTGTTTTACCAAAAGATCCCCTGGATGAACTTAATGAAATGGTTGGCCTTCACTCGGTCAAAAGCAGAGTTCATGATTTTTACCGTTTTTTAAAATATCAAAACGAACGTAAGTCACTTGGTTTTCAAACAAAAGATGAACTCAGCCTCAATATGATTCTAACTGGCAATCCAGGTACAGGCAAAACAACTATCGCCCGGCTTTTGGCAAAGATTTATCATAGCCTGGGTGTATTGCCGCGGGAAGAAGTAATCGAAGCAGATCGGTCACAGCTGGTTGGCGGATTTGTCGGGCAAACAGAGGAAAATGTCAAGGCGGCTGTTGAAAAGGCAATCGGTGGAGTCCTGTTCATTGATGAGGCGTACAGCTTAAAGCGCGAGGGACAGACCGGCAGCGATTATGGACAAACAGCCATTGATACTCTTGTATCGCTAATGACCGGGACTGAATATGGTGGAAAGTTTGCGGTTATCATGGCCGGTTATCCAGAAGAGATGAGACAATTTCTGGACAGCAATCCTGGCCTTCGGAGCCGTTTCCCAGAGTCGAATTTTATTGCACTGCCTGATTATTCTAATAAGGAGCTTCTCCAGATTGCTGAAAAGCTGTCCGAGGATAATGATTATGTCCTGACGGAAGGAGCAATGCAGGAACTGGGCAAACGAATTGAAAAAGAGCGGGTTGATGATACCTTCGGAAATGCCAGGACTGTCAGAAACATTGTCCTTGATGCCATTTTTAGAAAAGGATCCCAAGCTGAAAAGAACGAAAACATCATGTCATATACACTCCTGGAGAAAGAAGATTTTGAAAGTGAAGAAGAAGAAAAGCTGATGAATCCACAAGAGCAGCTTGCCCAGTTAATCGGACTTGAAACAGTCAAAACAGAAGTTCATAACTTAGTGTCATTTGTAAAGATGCAGCAGCTGCGCCGTGAAAGAGGGCTGCCTGTAGTCCCTATCCAGCTGCATTCAGTATTTACCGGTAATCCGGGGACAGGGAAAACCACTGTAGCCAAGATTTATGCAGAATTGCTGAAGGAATGCGGTTTTCTTAAACGAGGACATTTGATGGTTGCGAGCCGTGCTGATTTTGTAGCTGGCTATGTAGGCCAAACCGCCATCAAAACAAAGAAAAAGATAAGAGAGGCGTTAGGCGGCGTCCTATTCATCGATGAGGCCTATTCACTACTTTCACAGACATCAGGAGATTTCGGAAAAGAAGTCATCGATACATTAGTGGATGAAATGACAAGACATAACGAAAATCTTGTCGTTGTTTTAGCGGGTTACCCAAATGAGATGGAGAAGCTAATGTCAAGCAATCCCGGGTTAAAGTCCCGATTTAAAAAGTTCTTTCATTTTAAGGATTATTCAACGGCAGAGCTTTTGGAAATTATCATTTCGTATGCTGGACAATATGAATATAAGCTTACGGAAGAAGCGGGGGACTACCTTAACCGCACCTTATCAAAGGTCGAAGTAAATGGGAATGGACGCTTTGCCGCCAACCTTGCGGATGAGGCAATTCAGGCACAGGCAATGAGAATTGTATCAGCAAGTGAAGAGGATATTGAGCAGGTTAGCATTTTGGAAAAAGAAGATTTCGAAATCGCTTTAAATAAGATAAGCAAAGGGGAATAGGGATGCTCATTTCAACAAAAGAAATAGAAGTAAGATATGCAGAAACAGATCAAATGGGAGTCGTGTATCACGCCAATTATCTGGTATGGATGGAGCTTGGCCGGACACAGATCATAAAAGATCTGGGGTTCAGTTATGCTGAAATGGAGAAGGATGGCATCATTTCGCCTGTTCTGGATATCCTGGCTTCCTACAAAAAACCATTGCGCTATGGTCAAACCGCGACGATAAAAACCTGGATTGAAGAGTATGACGGGTTCCGCGTCAGCTATGGATATGAGATTTACAATGATGAAGGAGATCTTGCGGTAACAGGCTTGTCCAAGCATGTTTGTGTCAAAAAGGATAATTTCCGGCCGATCTCAATTAAAAAGAAATATCCTGATTGGCATGAAGCATACGAAGAAGCTAAAAAGCAGCCTGAGAGTGCTGTCAAATAATTTTGCTTACTGCTTAAAGGATGGAGAAAATATATGGCATTCGGTCTTCGCAGAAAAGATCTTCAAGAATGGAAGATGAAAATAGATCGTGGAGAAATTGCTTTTTTAACCCATTATTGGATTGATGATCGCTTCCCGGGCTGTAAAACAGTCACAAAGGTCGGGTGTTCGGATCTGAAGAAATTGATAGAATGGGGAGAAGTACATGGCCTGAAGCCTGAGTGGATTGACTATCGTAATGATGGGTACTCGCACTATGATTTGATTGGTGCCAGGCAGAAAGAAATCCTTCAAAAGGAGAAGCTCTGGGAGCAGCTGGAACGGCTGCTATAAGAAAAGCGGAAGGCGCCCGGAGCTGGACAGTTATCTAACTTCAGAATTTATTCTTATCTTTTGAAAAAAAAGAAGCAGGCCGAATCTGCTTCTTTTACCCATTGTTATATTTGAATTCAGGTTCCTGTGCTTTCTCATTAAATGTCACGAATAAATCATGATTATCAAAGTACCATATGTCCTTTTCTTCAATAAAGTAAGTAATTCCGTTTTTTTCAGTCTGGACTCCTGCATTATGTGGGTGTTCATTAGAGACTCCTAATGAGAATCCTTGCTGGACAGTACTGCAGCCGCCATATCTTGCAAAAAAGCGGACGAAGTCACCCTTATTCAAGAGCATTTCTTCCTGATACCATTGGGCAGCCTGATCTTCAATATGTATGTTCATATGAAATTCCTCCTCCTGGGTGATAGTCATATTATAGGCCAGTTTTACTTTATGCGCGAATAAAATGTTTTCGTAAAATGAATTGATGGGGTGATAAGGTGAATTCATTTCGTTTTTTTAATATCTTAGGTGCCGTTCTGTTTACAGGCATAGCCCTCCAGGTGTTCATTCAAGCCGATGGTGCTAAAAAATTAACTGAATCAGGGCTTTTTTTAACTGTATCAGCTTTTTTGTATTTTGCCCTTACATTTATCTTTCATAAAAGCAAAAATCTTTTCGTCCCCCTGGTGGCCGTTTTGGTTTTGCTTTCTGTTGGCATGATTTTTCTTCAGGAGCTGGTATTTGGAGGAGGACATTAATAATTTGGCAAAGTATGATGTTTATCCATCTATGCATATTAAATCCAACACATAAAAAAGGACTTGCTGCTGTCAGCAGTCCTTCTTTTAACCTGAAAAAGGGATGAATCCGCTTAGAATCATAAAAAGATTCATGGCAATATGCCATATGACAGCTGGAAAAATGCTTCGGGATTTAACTGTAATGGCAGCATAAAAAACTCCTCCAAATGCAAACAGCAGACATGAGATAAAAGAGTAGCCCAGCATTATATGCGAAAAACCAAACGCCAGCCCAGAAAAAAGTACAGCTGCCTTTTCTCCTGAAAGCTCCAACATTCTAGATAAAATGATTCCCCTCCACAAAAGCTCTTCCATCATTCCATTAATGATGGAGAAGCCAATCAGGAATATGAGAAAGTCCCTGGTTAAGGAGTTTTCCGCTGAAAAAATTGAATAGGCAAATGAAGCAAAATTAATCATGATAGCAATCAGAAGAAAGTATTTTATTTTTAATGAATGAAAGCCGCTCCATATGAATGGAAAAAATATATGGGAATTCCAATCCGGCTTCCGCCAAAAAGGGATGGCAGTTTTATTAAATTTTTTTGAGATATAAACAAGAAGAATGATAGGGATCAACAGTAGAATCCGATTGAAAATCATTAATATGGAGTGTTGAAACGGCAGTGCATCAAGCAATTTATCGCCATATAGAAACAGTAGACTCCCTGTTAAATACCCTGCAATGATCCAGGAAAAAACACGCTCCCGCTTTGAAATGAATAGTAAAAAAATGATAAGCCCAAAAGAAAGCATGAAAGCGAAAGCAAAAAGTTTGTATTGAAATAGCAATATTGCTGCTATGAAAATACATAATTGCAAATAAGGAAAAGACTTAGTAACATAAGCGGTTTTCATGATTTAACCTCCTCTATCTACAAAATATTTTACCATTTTTACACAAAAAAAAGCGCCAAAAAGCGCTTTATTGAACATGATCGAGCATATGTGTCATAATTTCGTTGTATTTGGACTCTGCATTGGGAAGGCCATAGCCGCCAGCATCCTTCAACGGTACTACCCGATATTTTTTTTGCTGTATATTACTTACGTATGTCGGGATGAAACCCGGATTGGAAAGTTCAATATCGACCCCGTTTTGATCAATATATTTCGTAATCTCCACAGTTGCAATACCGCCTATGTCTTTGTAATCATTAATCTGGCCGGATAAAAAATTGCCTAGAGAGTATACAACAAGAGATTTCCGTCCGTCTTTCCTGTCAATCCATTCCATTGGCTGCAGTACATGTGGATGGTGTCCGAAAATAATGTCTACACCATCATTTGCGAGGACCTCTGCCAGTTCCTTTTGTTCCTCTGTGGGCTGAAGCTGGTATTCATTTCCCCAATGCATGCTCATAACAACTACGTCAGCTGCATCTTTTGCCCGGTTAATTTCCTCTTTCATTGCTGTTCTATCAATGAGGTTTACGAGATAATCTTTTCCTGCCGGAACGGGAATTCCGTTTGTACCATATGTGTAAGAAAGATAAGCAACTTTAATTCCGTTTTTGTTTATTACTTTCAAGGTTTGCTGTTCACTGGGTGTTCTGTTCGTTCCCACATGTGGCAGCCCTATCTGATCCAAATAATCCAGGGATGTTTTCAATCCTTTTTCTCCCTTATCGAGTGAATGGTTATTGGCAGTTGAAACAATGTCAACACCAGCCTCAATGAGGGCGTCTCCAACCTCCTGGGGGCTATTGAACATGGGGTAACTGGAAATTCCTATTTCCGGACCTCCCAATATAGTCTCTTGGTTGGCAAGCAGGATGTCGGGCGTTTTTAATAGTGTTTTTGCATGTTCAAACATTGGCTTGAAATCAAAGCCTGTTTTGGTTTTTGCAACATTATACACCCTGTCATGAATAAGTATGTCGCCAATTGCTCCCAATGTAGCCTTCTCTGTAAGCATTTTATTAACCGCTGTGGTTTCTCTGTTTACCATATGCAATTTAGCAGGTTTTGCTTCAGCTGCCTCCGCTTTATTCTCGGTGTGCAATTGATAGATGAATAAGGCCGAACTAATAATTAACATTGTACCGATGGCTGTGGATAGTAAGAAGGCTTTACTGAATTTCATAAAAATTATCCCCTTAATATAGAGTATCAAGATATATTAATAGTCTAATTTTACTATGAAATTTTTCAATTTTCATCATTTTTCTGCTATTTTTTATTTTAAATGTCATAATTCGATTTGCATTGATATTTGTTTTACAAATATATTTAATAACTATTATTGATGATCATCGGGAGTTCAATTTCAAAGACAGTGCCATGTGACATTTTCGATTGGACATTAATCTTGCCATCATGCCCTTCAATTATTTTTTGGCATATGGATAGACCGATGCCGGTTCCTTTTTCTTTTGTTGTATAAAATGGGACAAACAATTCGCTTATTGTTCTATCTGTCATTCCCGATCCATTATCATGGATGGTGATGTATACCTTTTGGTTAAGGGCTTTTGCTTTAAGTTCTATTTTTCCTTCTGAAGCAGGAATACCTTCACAGGCTTCCATTGCATTTCTAATAATATTGATCAGGACCTGCTTTATCTGCTTCACATCACCATAGAAAATGGGATTATTAGGGCAGAGGCATACAGAAAGGCTAATATTTCTTATATGTGCCTCGCTTTCGAAAAATATTTCCATTTCCTTAATTAATCGGTTGACTTCTATTTCATTTCTTATGTTTTGAGGAGGTTTTGATGCATTTAAGAATTCATATATGATATCATTTGCCCGATTAAGTTCTTCAATTGCAATCTCAGCGTACTGTTCTTTTCCAATTTCCAACAAATAAGGCTTCAAAAGCTGTAAAAATCCTTTTACAGTTGTTAGCGGATTCCGGATCTCATGTGCAATACCTGCTAGCTGTCCAGCATCAGCTGAATAATCAGATATCAAAACAGTTTCTTTAATCTCTTTCACGGTATTTAAGTGTTTCTTTTTTTCTTTTAATTGGTGATTAACGCGGTGCAGCTTCTTTTGCATGTGCTCTGCCATCTTTCTTAGTTTTTCCTCTTCTGAAGAGAGGGGAAAACAAAAAAGATGATAGTGAGCAGCTTCATCTTTTTCCAGATAAATTCTATATGGAAGTATGCTATTACCTATTATAAGTTTAAAAATGCCAGACTCGTTTTTCTTTAATAGATTGTTGAATCTGCTGATATCTTCTGATGCCAGTAATTCAGTAAACACACCTTCAGCACTTATTAATGATGAAGTGAGTATTCGTAAGTTATGATCAATGAAAAAGTATGGGAAGGAAACGTTTTCCAGCAGCGCCTGAGTTTTATCCATTTATTATTCATCCTAACTTTAACGTTTTTGGCTGAAATTTCAGCCTAAACTAATGTATGGCGAAAGATATCAATTTATGTTTCTTTATGTATAAAAATTGACCTTATAAACCTTTATGGTCTTAGTCTCTAGGCCTTTGTAATTAGTATAATATTACTTTAATACTTTATTCAGATAAACTAGACTGAAATATCAGAAAATAATTCAAACATAGAAAATAAGATAAAAAAAATACAGCAGACCTAGTCTGCTGCATGGTTTTGCTGGCTGGTTTTCAGCCAAGCCATTTTATTTTGGGCTCGGTTTTATCCCTGATTCGTTTAATATTTTCCCTATGTCTGTAAATAACAAAGATGCCAAGTATAGATACTACTATAATTAGTGGAATGTCCCATATAATTAGTGCGTAAATGATGGATGCCAGTGCTGCCAGAATAGAGGACAAGGACACGTACTTTGTTATGTAAAGGCTTAGAAAGAAAACACCCAATATGATAAGAAACATTAAGGGTACATAGGCTAACAGCACTCCCCCTGATGTAGCGACTGCTTTTCCACCGCGAAAGCCGGCAAACAGCGGATACATGTGCCCAATAACTGCAAAAACGCCTGCAGCAAGATGATGCATGTCCGATCCAAAGAAAAAGGGCAGCGATGCAGCAAGGGTGCCTTTTAAGATATCAGCTACGGTCACAATCATGCCGGCCTTAACTCCAAGGGTCCGGAAAGTATTGGTACCGCCTAAATTTCCGCTGCCATGCTCACGGATATCCACTCCATAAAAAAGTTTTCCTACAATTAAACCAGAAGGAATGGAGCCAAGTAAGTAAGCTAAAATAATGATAATTCCATAAATCATAAAAACTCTCCTTCATACTTTCTATGTTAGTATATTGTACCATGTGAGCAAACCAGCATACCATGTGCAAATAAAAAGTTGTCCAATTTATTTTCAGCGAGGCTTTTCAAACTCTCCGGCTTGTGTTTGATATGATTAACAGCGGGTATTAGTAGATTGTCACAGTAATCAAATCCATTTAAAGGAGAGATTCAAGCATGGAACAGAATATGAATAAAGTAAATGGACAAGCAGGCAATGTAGAGGAAAAGCTAAGTAATATGGAAAGCGAAAAGAAAGATGAAATTCTTTCAAGCTTTGACGGGTTTAAAGAATATTTAAGCGGAAAGGTCTCCCTGGGCCAGAAAATGGGCATGGATGAGGAACAGCTCGCGAACACAGCTCAAAAGGTAGGCGATTATCTGGCTTCCAAAGAAGATCCAAGAAACCGGGAAGAAAAGCTTCTGCAGGAACTGTGGAAGGTAGGAACTGAAGAAGAAAAGCATAAACTATCTCATATGCTGGTAAAGCTTGTAGGTTAAAATATATATCTTTAAAGGCGAAGGCACAGGCCTTCGTCTTTTAATTGTGTGAAGGCGAATAGATGAGTTTACTATAGTCAAAAATGGTCTATATATAGTTATCGCAGTCTAAAGGGTAGGGGGAGTCATGGTGAAAAGGGTTCTGGGAAAGTTAAATAGAAAAACGGTATGGATACCTATTTTGAGCCTTGTGCTGGTATTGGCAGCAACCATCATCTATCAGTCCAATAAACCATTGCCAAAAGGCCTTTCTTTTGAAGGGGAAGTTTACACTGTAGAAGATATTAAGTTTTTATACGATTTAAATTTTGAAAAAGATAACGGCAGAAGAGAAAGCGATCAGCAGATCTTTAAGCGGATATTAGAAGCCATTGGTGAGGCGGAGGATTTTATAGTGATGGATATGTTCTTATTCAATGGTTTTAATGATGGGGATAAAGATTATCCGGATATTAGCGGTAGAATAACTGATAAGCTCATTGAACAAAAACAAAGCCACCCCAGTATGGATATTACAGTGATTACAGATCGGATTAACAGCACATATGGATCACATAATGTACCCGAATTCAAGAAGCTGAAGGAGAATGGAATAAATGTAGTTTATACTTCATTAGTTCCTTTGAGAGATTCTAATCCAATTTATTCGGCATTTTGGCGTGTATTTATACAGTGGCTTGGACAGGGAGGTAAAGGCTGGCTTCCCAATCCGCTCGCAGAAAATGCTCCTGATGTGACATTTCGGTCATATCTCGATCTCATGAATATTAAAGCAAATCACCGGAAGGTTTTTGTAACTGAGAAAACAGGGATTGTATCATCCGGAAATCCCCACAATGCCAGCGGATATCATTCAAATATCGCGTTTGAAGTAAAAGGGCCAATCCTGGCTGATCTCGTAAAAACCGAGCAGGCGGTGGTCGATTATTCAGCAACAGGCAAATTGACAGATTTTAATCCTAAAGACAGCAAAAAAACCGGGACTGTTAAGGCCCAGGTGCTGACTGAAGGGAAAATCTATAAACACATTATTAAAGAAATCAATAAAGTCGACAGAGATGAAACCATCTGGCTTGGCATGTTCTATCTTGCTGACCGGAAAGTGGTTGATTCTCTAAAGAATGCAGCTGATCGGGGAGTTAAAGTAAAAATGATCCTGGATCCAAATCAGAACGCTTTCGGCTCTGAGAAAATTGGGCTTCCCAATATACCTGTCGCTGCTGAATTAGAGAAATTAGGCCATGAAAACATAAAAATCAGATGGTACAATACGGGCTTTGAGCAATACCATTCGAAAATCATGTATGTAACCGGCAAAGAAAATAGTACAATTATAGCTGGTTCAGCAAATTTTACAAAAAGAAATCTGGATGATTTAAACCTGGAGACAAATTTAAAAATCAGCGCTTCTGACCAATCCCAGGTTATGAAGGATGTCGACAGCTATTTTAATATGCTTTGGAATAATAACGGTGCAATTTATACGAAGAACTATCCTTCCAATGAAAAAATGCCGTTGGTAAAATATTTTACTTACAGACTGCAGAATCTTACTCACTTTACAACATACTGATAAAAACTTGAAACCTTTCCTATATTCATTCTTTATATAGGAGGGGTGGAAATAAGTTGAAGACATTCTAAATTTTCTTCCCAATTTCTGTTTATTCCGATACGATGGATGTAAGGGAGGAAAAGGAATGTATAAAATTGAAACAAGTCCACAAAAGCCTTTCGCTAAAAAACTTATTTTTGCGGGGCTTTTGTTTGCTTTTACACTGATAACTTCAACCGTACTCATGATTTTATATCCTTTTGCTTCAAAGGAAAAGGTATCTTACTTTAAAGGAAATCATCCGATATTGTTTATGGGCAAACAAGCCGGTAATGCTTATATAGAAGGTGAATCGATCTACCTGCCATTATCGTTTTTGCAGGAATTTGTCGATGAAGGCATAATTTTTGATGAAGACTCACAATCCATCATAATCGCCACAAAAAATAAAGTAGTGCAGATGCCGTCTGAATCTTTGAGCTATTATGTGAATGATAAGCCTAGGAAACTGGATTTTACAGCTGCTAAACAGATAGGAAATGACAAATATTTGGCAATCGAGCCCCTTTTGTCTTTCTATCCAATTACTTATTCAATTCTCTCTGATACAGGGGCAATATGGGTTCACAAAAATGGGGAGTCAATGGTTTCCGGCAAGGTGAAGGAAAATGATATTCATGAAGAATTGCTTCGGCTGCGGACGGAAGACAGTCTGGAATCTCCGTACACGGCTTCAGTATCTCCAAAGGAAAATGTTTTAATAGAACAAGAAAAAGGAGACTACTATTTTATTAGAAAAGAAGACGGTACAGCTGGTTATTTGAAGAAAAAATACATAAAAAAGGGTGAGAGCAAACAGATGGCTATTTCCCTTGAAGAATCTGTGTATACAGTGCCAGAACTTGAAGGCCCTATACAGCTGACCTGGGAAGCTGTATATACAAAAAACCCTAATACTGCAAAAATCCCGAAGATGCCGGGCATCAATGTCATTTCCCCAACATGGTTTGAGCTTGCGGACGGAAAAGGTTCCATCAAAAACCTGGGTTCGAAAGATTATTCAATGTGGGCACGAAAACAGGGATACCAAATATGGGGCTTGTTTTCAAATGCATTTGACCCTGATTTAACACATGAAGCATTTGGTTCTTTTGAAACAAGGCAGAATATGATTCGGCAGCTTCTGCATTTCAGTCAAATGTATGAATTGAATGGGGTGAATCTAGACATTGAAAATGTTAACCCGGAGGATGGGCCATTAATTACACAGTTTGTGAGGGAAGCAACTCCGTACTTTCATGAAGCAGGTTTAGTCGTGTCTCTGGATATCACATTCATTTCATCGAGCGGTAATTGGTCGGCTTTTTATGAAAGGGATAAACTTGCCGGAATAGCAGATTATTTAGTTGTCATGGCTTATGATGAGCATTGGGGAAGCTCACAGGTTGCAGGAAGCGTAGCGAGCCTGCCGTGGGTTGAAGAAAACCTGAAACATCTGCTGGAGATTGTCCCTAATGAAAAATTAATATTGGGAGTGCCGCTATATACGAGACTATGGGAACAAAAATCAAACGGGGATGTTTCTTCTAAAGCACTTTCTATGAGTAAAGTAAAAGAGTGGCTCAGTCAAAACAACGTTACCCCAGTATATGATTCGGAAAGCGGGCAAAATTATGCTGAGCATTTTTCAGAAAAAGATAAAATCACATATAAAGTGTGGCTTGAAGATGAAATATCATTAACCAAACGGGCTGAATTGGCAAAGAAATATAATTTGGCCGGTGTGGCAAGCTGGAGCAGGTACTTTGCAGATGAAACAGCTTGGGCAGCATTAACATTAAATAATAAGGAAGTCACTAAGAAATGAAATAAGGCCGGAGAAACCCCGGCCCTTCCACTTTTCTATACTTCTGCTTTAATGTGGCTAAAGGAGCTGACGGAAAATAATCCTTTATCAGTTAACTTGAGCTCAGGTATTACTGGCAGCGCTAAAAATGAAAGCGTCAAAAACGGGTTGAATTCCATGCTGCATCCGACTGTTCTAAGAGCATGATTCAACTCAGACAAACGTCCGAAAATAAATGAAGAATCCCGGCCACTCATGAGCCCGGCAATAGGCAGGGGCAGTTCAGCAAGGATTTTTCCATCCTGGACAACAGCCAGGCCGCCTTTCATTGCTGCCGTATGCTTAATGGCCGCCAGTAAATCTTCATCAGAGGTGCCAGCTGCCACAATATTATGGGAATCATGGGCGACCGTTGAGGCAATCCCTCCTCTTGTAATTCCTAGTCCCTTAATTATGCCAAGCCCGATGCTTCCGGTAAGATGATGCCGCTCCACCACAGCCAATTTTAAATAATCTTTATCAGTATTAGACTGGAAATAGCCATTAAGCGAATCGGCCTTTTCCACCAGATGTCTGGTCACAATGCTGTTCGGTATAATGCCAATAATATTGGCATTCCCAGTTCCAATATTTATGCTTAAATCCTCACCGTTTAGGCTGCCGATTTTGACACTGTCCAAAATGGCAGGTGGAGGTTCGGCGCTGTCCGTAACTGGATCATTAATGACCCCATTTTCTGCAGCAAGTATTCCGCTCTTCATTACTTTCTCAATCTTTACATCCCTAAGATCACTAAGAAAAATCAGGTCGGCTTCATAACCTGGGGCAATAGCCCCTTTATTTTTCAGGCCGAAGCATTCTGATGCATTCAGCGTGGCGATTTGAACGGCAAGGATAGGATCCATCCCTTCCTTAATGGCCATTCTGACATTATGGTCAATGCTGCCTTCATTGATCAGGTCATCCAGATGCTTATCATCCGTCACGAATAAACAGCGCCGTGCGTTTTTTTCGCTGACAGATTTGAGAAGTGCTAATAAGTCCCTGGCCGCCGATCCTTCCCTCAGCATAACATACATCCCTTTGCGCATTCGGTCCAGCGCTTCTTCAGGGTTAATGCATTCATGGTCTGTTCTAATGCCGGCAGACATGTATATATTAATTTCATCTGCATTAAGCCCTGCTGCATGCCCATCGATGCATTTTCCTTTGCTATGAGCGTCTTCCAGTTTTTTTAGCATTTCTGGTTCATTGTTCATAACAGCAGGGTAATCCATTACTTCACCAAGACCGAGCACTCTCGGGTGACCGTAATATTTTTCAAGATCCTTGTAACTGAGGGAAGCGCCGGCATTTTCAAATGGAGTTGCAGGCACACAGGATGGAAGCATGAAAAATACATCGAGCGGGATCTTTTCTGAAGATTCCAGCATGAAATCAATGCCTTTTGTTCCGCTGACATTGGCTATTTCGTGAGGGTCTGCAATAACAGTCGTTACTCCATGAGGGAGGACAACATTGCTGAATTCAGGGGGGGTAACCATCGCTGACTCAATATGGACATGCCCATCAATGAACCCGGGGGCTATATAGCTGCCCCCAGCATCAATAATTTCCTTCCCTTCATAGCTTCCTAAGCCAGCTATGAATCCATCGGCAATTGCTATGTCTTCCTCGATGATTTCACTTGTAAATACATTTATTACCTTCCCGTTTTTTATAACCAGATCGGCAGGAGTCCTTTTGGCTGCCACGTCAATTCTTTTTCGTAAATTTTCTATGGTTAGCTTCATGTAAACTCCTCGCTTTTTTTGAAAATGACAAACATCCGATTAGTGTCCGCCCATAATGAAATTAATGATAAAGGCTGCACTGACAAAATACATGATCCAGTGAATCTGATGATGCTTGCCTGTAAGAAGCTTAAGCAGTGTGTAAGAGATAAAGCCGAATGCCAGCCCCTGGGCGATGCTGAAAGTTAAAGGCATCAGAACAATTGTTAAAAAAACAGGTATGACATCAGTGAAGTCATCGAAGCTTATATGTTTTATTTCACTAAGCATTAAGGCACCAACAAGGATAAGAATAGGTGCTGTGGCTACAGACGGTATGAAATAAATGAGCGGAGCAAAAATGAGTGACAGAAAAAATAGAACAGCTACAGTTAAAGCAGTTAAGCCAGTGCGTCCGCCTTCCGAGATCCCGGTTGCGTTTTCCACATAAGCGTTTAAGGCGGTGCTTCCAAATGCTGCACTTGCCATCGTGCCAACTGCATCTGCCTGAAGTGCACGATCCAGATTTTCAATTTTTCCATTATCATCAGTGAGGCCAGCTTTTTTTGATAATCCGATGAGGGTAGCTAAGTTGTCAAATAATTCTACAATAGTAAAGGAGAAAATGACTGAGATGATGCCATATTTTACTGCGCCCATAATATCCATAGCTAAAAACGTATCAGACATGCTTGGAAGACTGAGGGATACAATATCAGTTACAGCCTTTGGATAGGCAATAAAGCCAACAATCATGGCCAGCGCACTTGTACCCAAAATACTAATCAGCAAGGCGCCTTTTATTTTTTTCGCCATGAGGAGGGCGGCAATAATTAATCCAAAAAGTGCAAGAAGCGGACCTTGGCTTGTTATGCTTCCTAAGCCGACAAATGTGGATTCATTTGCAACCACAAGTTCTGCATTTTTTAAGCCAATAAAAGCAATAAATAAACCAATCCCAACACCTATGGCTGACTTTAAAACATCCGGAACACCATCAACGATCTTTTGGCGGACTCCTGTAACTGTCAAAATTAAAAATACAATTCCCGATATAAATACAGCTCCAAGGGCTGTTTGCCAGGAAAGACCCTGACCAAGGACCACTGTATAGGCAAAAAAGGCATTCAGCCCCATGCCAGGGGCAACCGCTACAGGGAAATTTGCCCACAGGGCCATTAGAAGAGTACAGAAGACACTTGCGTAAATGGTTGCAGCCAGTGCGGCTTCTTTTGGTATTCCTGCGTCAGCTAAGATAATCGGGTTGACAAAGATTATATAACTCATTGTCATAAACGAAGTAACGCCCGCAAGAAGTTCTGTTTTTACGTTGGTGTTTCGTGCGGATAGCTTAAAGAGCCGTTCTAAGAGGTCCGCATCAGAGGCAGGCGGGAGGCCCGACCCAAGATCCTTTTCGATTATCGACATGAAAAGTCACTCCTTCTTCATGGTAAATGTCCATTCTGCAATACAAACTGACTTGACCATGGAATAGGCGGGAGTTATACATATTTTTGCTAAATAGGTTCAATAAAGACATCCATAATTCCGCCGCAGATTCCTCCATCTTCAAAAAATAGCCCTTTCGTTAAATCAACACGCTTTTGACTTGGAGTATTGGATTGGATGACTTCTAAGGCCTTCTCAATCACTTCTGCTTCACCGCAGCCCCCGCCGATAGTACCTTCAATTCTTCCGCAGGGAAACACAATCATCCGGCTTCCAGTTTTTCTCGGAGTGGACCCTTTAGTGCGAATAATTGTGGCGATCGCTGCTTTCTCACCTCCTTTCCTGACTTCCATGGCTCGCTTTATGAGCTGCATTTGGTCCATTTGCCGGCCCCCTCATGGAAACCCATCTTTGCATACTTTTTAATCTGTGTATTTAAAGAGTTTCCAGATTTTTGATTTTTTACTTTCAGAATTTCTGCCATGATACTGACTGCTATCTCTGCAGGTGTTTCTGCTCCGATATCGAGTCCCACAGGGGTATATAGATTGTCAAAGCTTTCATCCGGAAAATCCTGCTGAAGTTCTTTAAAAACACCTGAAATGCGCCTTCTGCTGCCTATCATGCCTATATATCCTGCCTGGCTGTTCCTTTTTAAAAGTTCATTCAAACTGAGTACGTCATATTTATGTCCTCTTGTAAGAAGGAGAATATAGGTTTTTTCCGAAATATCCACATTTCTGAAATAATGCAGGTAGGATTGGCAAACCACTTCACTGGCAAATGGAAAACGTTCCCTGTTTGCGAACTCTTCCCGATCGTCTATTACTGTGACGAAAAATCCCAGCATACGCCCCATTTCTGCCACGGGTTCACACACATGGCCCGCCCCGGCCACTATCAAATGGAGCGGAGCAGGGAAGTATTCTGCAAAACATTCAATTTTGCTGTCCTTCCACACAAATTTCACTGCGCCGGACCGTCTTTTGGCGACTAGTTTACTGCATTGTGCTATTAATAGATCCTTCACATCCTGTGGCAGCAGTGAGTCATCAGTACAGAAGCCTCCATCTGGCCATAATAACGCTTTGGCTCCGAGGGTCTTGTTATCAGGATAGTCTGTAATGGTAATAAGAAAAGTGTCTTTTCTGTTGTTGATGGACTTTTCTAATTGGGCAAATAAATTGCGGCTCATCAATTGCATCACCTTGCAGATTGGACTTTTTGTTTTTTGAGATCTTTTAATGCATTAAAAACTCTTTCAGGAGTAGCAGGCAGGTGGAAGATTCTAGCCCCTGTTGCATCACATATGGCTGACATGATAGCAGCAATAATCGGAATCATTACAACCTCTCCAATTCCCTTTGCCCCAAAAGGCCCTGATTGTTCGGGCTTTTCAACAGGGAAGGTCTCAATCAATGGTGTCTCGCGAATAGTAGGGATGATATAATCAGTGAAATTCCGTGTCTTATGATAACCATTTTCTATCAGTACATCTTCAAAAAGAGTATAGCCGATCCCCATTACTGCTCCGCCTTCAGCCTGGCCCTCCAGCCCCTGGGGATTCATGACTTTTCCTGCATCAGGGATGGAAACAACCCGCAAAACATCCGTTTCACCAGTTAAAGTATCTACTTCAACCATCACTACATGGGTTAAATATCCGTATAAATGATGGGGAGCACCGCCTGAGCCTTTGATTTCTTCCTTTTCTTTTGGAAGGTAGAAGTGTCCTTCTACTCTTGCAGACTGATGATGATCATAAAGGTACTTATGGATAGACTTATAGGGTATGATTTGTCCATCGGCTGCAATATGGTTTGGTCTTATGTCAATCCTTGATGCTTGTAAATTCAGCATTTCTGCAGCTGTTTGAATAAGAAGCTCAGTCATCTTGGGTGCTGCGGCGGCAACAGCTCTTCCGCCGGTATAGGTGGACCGGGAGGCAGTTACAGTACCGCCATCAAGTGTCCTCTGTGTATCTCCTTGAACGATCATGATATTGCTGATATCACAGTTCAGCATCTCAGCCGCTATCTGGGCATACACAGTGCTATTGCCTCCGCCGATTTCCTCACATCCGACTCCTACTAGGAATTTTCCGTCGGGCAGAAGTTCGATAGTGGCGGCTCCATAATCAGGCAGGCCAATGCCCATTCCAATGCCATGAAAGGAAGTTGCGAGGGACACTCCCCGTTTTTTCCATGGCTCACTCACTTCGGATTTATACTTTTCACGGTTCTTCCAGAGATCGCAATTTTCTGCGGTTTCAAGCGTTTTATAGGTGCCCACACTGGATTTGACAATGTGGCCGACACTTGAAACTTCGCCCTGATGATAGACATTTTTTTTGCGCAGTTCAATTGGATTCATTCCCAGTTTTTCTGCAATCATATCCATATGGGTTTCAATTCCCATACATACCTGGTTAACGCCAAAGCCTCTGAAGGCACCGGCAATGCCATTATTGGTATAAACACAGAAGCCTTCGAGATCCACATTTGGAATTTTATAAGGGCCGCATGAATGTTCGATAGCCAGAGCGATGACTGCCCCTCCGAGTGAAGCATAGGCACCGGTATCTCCAATAGCAGTTACCTGGTTAGCGACCAATGTGCCGTCTTTTTTGGCAGCTGTTTTCATTTTCACTTTAAAAGGATGCCTTTTTATGCCGGCAATGACAGACTCTTCACGACTTAAATGAATTTTTACAGGCCGCCCGTTTGTATGCATGGCAAGGAGGGCCAGATAAATTTGAACCGTTATCTCATCCTTCCCGCCGAATGCTCCGCCAATAGGACTTGAAATGACTCTGATTCTTTCAGGGTTATAAGCCAGGGACCTTGCAATCTGCATTCGATCGCGGTAGGCGTATTGGCCAGGGCAGCGAATTGTGAGGAATCCTTCTTCATCCATAACTCCCCAGCCGCCTTCTGTTTCGATAAATGCATGCATTTGGCGGGGGGAGAAGAAGGTATTCTCAACAATGATGTCAGCTTCTTCGAAGGCTTCTTCAATATTTCCGTTTTTTATTTTTACATGGCTATGCAAATTGCCATCAGGATGGAGCTTTGGAGCAGAATCGGTTAAGGCATATTCAGCATCTGCAACAACTTCCAAAGGCTCATAATCCACTTTGATTAAGGTCAGTGCCTGTTCGGCAATTTCCAGTGTTTCTGCTGCAGCCAATGCTACGGCATCCCCCGTGCACCGAACGATATCTGAGCACAGAACAGGCTGATCGGGAACAACAATCCCGAATCCATTAAAGCCGGGAATATCTTTATGGGTAAGTACACAAATAACACCTGGGAGGTTTTTAGCTGCTTCAATGTCAATGGATTTTATTTTGGCATGCGGATATTCAGATCGCAGGACCTTGCCCCAAACCATATTATCAAAATGGTAATCTGTCATATATTTTAATTCCCCGGTTACCTTTTCCGGGCCATCAATTCTTTGTACTCTTTTTCCAACCCATTTGGTGTTCACTGATTTTCCCACCTCCTGATTAGACGATATAATCCTCTTTCCAGTAAAGCGCTTGCCATATCTCTTCTATATGTAGCAGTTGCTCTTCCATCTGAAATGGGCATGACCTCTTTCCAGGCAATTTTGGCGATATTCTGGATTAATTCCTCGTTAAGCTGCCCCAGGGTAAGCATTGATTCGCACTTGCGTGCACGGATAATAGTCGGCGCCACAGAACCGAAGGCGATTTTTCCTTCCGCGCATTTGCGGTCATTGTCCATTGTGAGTGAAATGGCTACATTTACAATGGAAATGGATTGTGCTTTTCGGGGGCCGAGCTTTTGGAAAATCCCTAAACCATTGGGTTTTTGCGGTTTTATTAAGATTTTTGTAATCATTTCATTTTCTTTTAAAACGGTCCTGCCGGGACCAGTGAAAAACTCTTCGATTGGAAGGGTTCGTTTATTCGTCAGGGAGGTGAGTTCGAGCATTGCACCGAGAACATACAAAGCCGGAAGCGTATCGCCCGCAGGGGAAGCAGTACCAATATTACCCCCGATTGTTCCCATATTCTGCATTTGGGTGGCCCCGACTTCACGGGCTGCTTCCACGAGAACATCCGCTTTTCTCTGCAGTAGCTGTGATTGAATCATATCGGTATGTGTGGTCAAGGGGCCAATATGGATAAAATCTTCCCTTTCTTCGATATACCGCAGCTCTTTTAAGTTTTTAATATTAATCCATATCTCTGGCCGCCATTTGCCCTCCTTCATCCGGACTGCTGCATCTGTACCGCCAGCTATTAATTTATGTTTCCTGCCTGCCTTTGATAGCTGGTTCAGACATTCGGATAGAGAGGAAGGGGTAATCATGTCAATTTGTGATACGAGCATTGATTTACCTCCCAGGTCATTTTTTTAGCGCATTTGTATAATCTGCCTGATTATTCAGGTTGAGATGAATCTGATCATTTTCCACGGGCACCTCAAGAAGAAATTTTTCATGCTCTTGAATTACATATCTCAAGCCCATTCTTTCTTCCTTGATAGATAAAAGATCATTCCTCAATTGGGCGGAAAAGAGGATAGGGTGACCTCTTTTGCCTTGATGGCTAGGAACTGCAATCAGGCAGCCGCTTTTCACAAGAGTTTCTGCAAGCCTGTTAATGGTGAGAGATTGAAGCGGCTGGTCAACAGTTGTAATAAGAATCGTTTCTGCTGACTTGCCTGCGGTTTTAACTCCGGAAATGATTGACGAGCATTTTCCTTCATGGAATTGTTCATTCATTATGATTTTGATCGGGTATTTATTTGCGATTGGAATAAATTCTTCGGCTTTGTAACCCAAAACGACAACAATGTCAGAAAATACAGATTCCCTGAGGTTTTGCAGCTGATGCTCGAATAATGTCGTTCCTTGCCACGGCAGCAGTCCTTTTAAAGTGCCCATTCTGCTGGATCGGCCTGCAGCAAGAACAATAGCTGTATGTGTCATGGACTATCTGGCTGTTTCCGGTTCGGATATTTTTTTTGAAGCTGCGGTCTGAACTGCCTTGATAATTTTTGTATAGCCTGTACAGCGGCATAGATTGCCGCCTAAAGCTGTTTTAATTTCCTCTGCAGATGGGATCGTGTCAACTTCATCTAAAAATGCTTTAGCTGATACGATGATTCCTGGGGTACAGTAACCGCACTGTGTTGCCCCTTCAGCAATAAATGATTCCTGAATTACATCCAGATTTGGCGATAGGCCGACTCCTTCACAAGTTGTGATCACCTGGTTTTGCGCCTGACCAGCGAGGACTAGACAGGAGCATACAACCTCTTTATTGATTAGTACAGAGCATGATCCGCACTCTCCCTTTCCGCAGCATTCCTTGCTGGCAGTCAATCCTAAATCTTCCCT
Source organism: Cytobacillus oceanisediminis (assembly GCF_004366035.1). Taxonomy (GTDB): domain Bacteria; phylum Bacillota; class Bacilli; order Bacillales; family Cytobacillaceae; genus Cytobacillus; species Cytobacillus oceanisediminis_C. The sequence goes on along the minus strand of NZ_SOEE01000002.1, from coordinate 479,353 downwards.
CAAGACATCCAGGAGCGTTTTAGCAGGCGGGCAAACGACCGTACGTTCCTTTCCGTTAACAATAAACTGAATACTTTTCAAATCTTCGCCTCCTCATAGAACTTTGAAACTTAAAAATGACAATGAGAAATAGTGTGAGTATTAAGGGATTATAGCCTGGCGAGCAAGCAGAGGTATTTAAATTATGATATTATGCATATTCTTCTAAATAGACTAATAAGCACAAAAAAATTCCTGCACAAAAGGTTCCTTGCTGCTGTCCACAGGAAAATGCCTTTCGTAGATAGGAATTCCGGTTCCTAGTAGAAACCCTCAAACCGATTATTGAGGTTATACGAAAAATTCTATTTGATTTTTCAGTGTGCTGGAGGAAGGTATTAACAAGACAATTATAGAAATAGAGGGGGAGTTGATTTGTAGTGTAATAGTTAAGTTAATATTTTGTCAAGTAAGAATTTTCTGATAAATTGTATTGACTTATAAAACTGCCTTGTTTAATATAGTGAATAACAGGAGGACTACATGACTGTAATAACCTCAAAATTTCATCAATCATTAAAAAAAGATCTCGCTTTTCTTTATAATCGTGTCAATCAGGAGATCTACGGTACAGGCGTCAAAAAACAGCGTCTTGAAACTTTTGATGATAGAGTCATCATATTTGCTCAGCATAAGCGTGTACAGGCACTGCATATGCTAAGCCAGAACTTTCATCACCTGACAATATCGGTTGATTCAGCATTGATTGTTGAATTTAAATCGCTTTTAAAGGGTCTGATTGAAGATTCTCTCCATTTGAAAGTCAAAACGATTTTAAAAGATTACGATCCTGATACCGAAGAAGCATGCACAGTTATTTATTTTGAAAAATAGCAGTTTTATAATATGTTTGGGGAAGCTGTGCATGCCGCAGTTTTTCTTAAACCTGAATATCGGAGCGGTTCCTTTGCCTTTTGTTTAACGGAAGCTGAATGAAACCGCAGTAATAGAACATCTATGTGTACTTTGATGTTATCTATTGCTGCGGTTTTTTTTATACTCTTTTTTCTTTTGGGAGGTGATGCCTGTTTTTATCCGCTGGAGTCAGGCTGAGGCATAACAAAGAATTATACCTGGAGGGGAAGTCTTTGGAAAAGCTAAATCCTTGGAAAGTAGGGACTTTGGGATTTCAGCATGTGCTGGCCATGTATGCAGGTGCTGTTATTGTTCCACTGATTGTTGGACCGGCAATAGGGCTCACGGCCCAGCAGCTTGCTTATTTAATTTCAATTGATTTATTTACTTGCGGGATTGCTACATTGCTTCAAGTAATAGGGGGGAGGCATTTTGGCATAAGGCTCCCGGTGATTCTTGGATGTACTTTTACAGCAGTCGGACCCATGATTGCCATCGGGAATTTGCAGGGCATTACAGCCATCTACGGGGCCATTATAGCTTCGGGAATCATCGTCATGATCTTATCTCAATTTATGAGTAAAATAATGAGATTTTTCCCGCCGGTCGTAACCGGTTCAGTGGTAGCTATTATTGGGGTTTCCTTGATCCCTGTTGCAATGAATAATGCTGCAGGAGGGCTTGGTTCCCCAGAATATGGGAGTGCCCAGAATTTATTCCTGGCTGCCTTTACACTGGTTCTGATTATTTTAATGAACAGGTTCTTTAAAGGCTATATGAGAGCTATATCTGTGCTGCTTTCATTGGCGGCCGGAACGATCACTGCTTACTTTATGGGGCTCGTCAGCTTTGCTGAAGTCAGCCAGGCTTCCTGGTTTCATGTCGTTCAGCCATTCTATTTCGGATTTCCGACATTCAATGCCTCGGCCATACTTACAATGACTTTAGTAGCCATTGTGAGCATGATTGAATCTACTGGGGTATTTCTGGCTCTCGGAGATGTCTGCGAGAGAAAGCTGGACTCCAAAGACATAAAAAAAGGGCTGCGTGCAGAGGGGCTGGCTGTTGTAATAGGAGGAATCTTTAATGCATTTCCTTATACATCCTTTTCACAGAATGTGGGACTTGTAGCGCTAACTAAAGTAAAAACGAGAAATGTAGTTATCGCAGCTGGCGTTATATTAATGGTTTTGGGGCTTTTGCCTAAAGTGGCAGCTCTGACCACGATTATCCCTATGGCTGTTCTTGGCGGAGCAATGATTCCAATGTTTGGAATGGTTATTTCATCCGGAATCAGAATGCTTTCTGTTGTTGATTTCAGCAAAAATGAAAACTTGCTTATCGTTGCCTGTTCCATAGGAATCGGACTTGGTTCGGCAGTTGTCCCGCAAATTTTTGAAAGTCTTCCAACTAGCGCACGCTTGCTGGTTGAAAATGGAATCGTGCTGGGAAGCATCACAGCAATTTTATTAAATTTGGTATTTAATTATAAAGATTTAAATATAAGTGAAAGTGAAAGAATCGAACAGCTGAAAGGAGATCATTCAGCTGAAGCGATTTAAATGCAATTGCTGAAATCATCTGCCTCTTCTTCGGTAGGCAGAAATCCAAATAATAGATAGGAGCAGGAGAAATGGATTTAATTTTGAAAAATGCAAACATTCCCCAGGGAGATCGTCAGGTTTTAACAAATATTCTAGTAAACAAGGGAAAAATTGTTGGCTACACGAATGACATTTCTTTTCTAAATGCAGCCAGGGTGATTGATATTAAAGGAAAATTAGTCGTTCCAGGCTGTATTGATCCGCATACTCATTTTATGGATCCAGGCTTCACTCATAGAGAAACTTTTGCAACTGGCAGCCGTTCTGCAGCAGCCGGAGGCTTAACCACCATTATAGATATGCCATGCTGCAGCAAGCCATCCGTTCGGGATGGGGAGAGTTTCAATAAAAAAATCGGACCAATCAGGGATCAGGCTTATATTGATTACTGTTTCTGGGGCGGCATGACTGGAGAGGATGCACGTGAAGGCTGGATTGATAATATTTATCCGCAGATTGACCAGGGGGTTGTTGCCTTTAAAGTTTACATGACTCCTTCTGTACCTACCTTCCCTAAAGTATCGGACGCAGAGATGCTGGAAATCTTCAGTAATGTTGCAAAAACCGGACTCCCAATTGGTGTTCATGCTGAAAACTATGATATCTGCACATTTTATTCCAAGAAACTTGAAAAAGAAGGGCGCCTTGACGGACCAGCATGGGCTGAAGCGCGTTCAAGCCTCGCTGAGAAGGTGGCCATTGAACTGATTCTCAGCTTTGCAGAAGCTACAGACGCACGTGTACATGTGGTACATATGAGCACAAAAGAAGGCGTCGAGCTGGTTAAAGCAGCAAAGAAGCGTGGTGTTAAGGTTACAGCAGAAACCTGTCCTCACTATCTTGTTCTCAATGCAAAGGACTCCATGTCAGAGCGCGGTTCCTATGCAAAGATTGCTCCTCCTTTACGAGGAAAAGAGGACAACGAATCACACTGGCAGGCTCTGGCTGACGGAACAATCGATTTTGTCGGTACGGACCATGCTCCATATGAAATTGCAACAGAAAAGGATTATCCAGGGGCAACGATCTGGAACACCTTCCCTGGCATACCTGGTGTAGAAACAATGGTGCCGATCCTTGTCAGTGAAGGTTTAAATAAAGGCCGTTTATCCTTATCAAGATTTGTCGAGGTAACGAGCCGCAATGCCGCCATTCATTATGGCATTTATCCTAAAAAGGGATCAATGGAAATTGGCAGTGATGCTGATTTCACTGTTATCGATCTTGAGAAAGAATACGTAATAGACGAGCAGAAAACAGAATCAATGGCTAAATATAACCCTCTGCATGGCATGAAGCTTAAAGGAAAGCCAGTCCAAACGATCATTCGCGGAAACGTGATTTACGATGAAGACAAAGGCATCGTAGGAGAAGCAGGCTATGGTGAGTATGTTCCGCGCCAAAGCATCCAGAGGCTTGAGAGAACATTGAAGTATGAAAAATACGAAGCGGTAAAAGCAAAAACAAAAGACCCAGTAGCACAGCAATAAATACTTAATAGAGGGAGGCTGACCGGATTGGAACTTAGGGGAAAAAAGCACTGTGTGGTCATTATTGATATGTTAAACGACTTTATCGGCGAAAAAGCAGCATTAAGGTGTGAAAATGGCGAAAAAATAGTTCCTAAAATTCAAGAGCTTATTCAATTCGCTCATGAGCACAATATCCAGGTTGTACATGTTCAGGAAGCTCACAGAAAAAATGACCGGGATTTTCGCGTGAGGCCTGTCCATGCAGTTAAGGGAACCTGGGGTTCGGAATTCATTCCAGAGCTTCAGCCTGATGAGACCAAAGGGGATTATGTGGTCCAGAAGAGGCGGCATAGTGCATTCAGCTACACCGATTTTGATCTCTTCTTGAGAGAAGAAGAAATTGATACCGTCGTACTGACTGGAGTCTGGACCAATGTATGTGTTCGCAGCACTGCTTCTGATGCTTTGTATCATGGCTACAATGTCATTTGCATTTCAGATGCCACCGCTTCTCAGGATGACGATATGCATGTATCAGGTTTAAGAGACATGGATATCTTCGGAGATATATTATCAACAGAAAGTTACAAAAAGCTGGCTAAAAAGAAATTCTCCCAAGACGAATCGGTTGTCTAACTCCTCTGCGGAAAGGAAAAAGCGTATTTTAGTGGGCATTACCGGAGCAAGCGGATCATTGTATGCTTATACATTGATCCGCGCTCTTCATCAATTAGAGATCGAAACGCATTTAATTGCTACGGAAATGGGAGAAAAAGTAATGCAATTTGAATGCGGGGTCAAGATGGACGAGCTGAAGGGGTATGCCACTATCCACAGCAACCGGAATCTTTTCGCTGCGGTTGCCAGCGGATCCTTTAAGACAGACGGAATGGTTATCGTGCCATGTTCAATGAATACATTGGGAGCTATTGCAAATGGGGTCGGCGATACGCTATTAAGCAGGGCTGCCAGTGTTGTCTTGAAGGAGAATCGAAAGTTCATTATTGTTCCTCGGGAAGCACCTTTTAATTTGATTCATCTGCGCAATATGACTCTTCTTGCTGAGAGTGGAGCATGTATAATGCCTGCATCACCAGGCTTTTATCATAAGCCTACGGAAATATGGGAGCTGGCCAACTTTATGGTGGCAAGGATCTTGGACATGATGGATATTGACCATGAGCTGCTGGAGAGATGGGGGGAAAAGGCATGAACCCTGTAACAATGAGGGCATTGCTGGATAGATGGGAGAGCAGGGGACTTCTTCATCGGGTGAAAAAAGAGGTGGATCCTATGCACGAGCTGGGGGCAGTGATAAATGCCAAACATGGAAGAGAGCCTTTTTTATTTGAAAAAATTAAAGGCTATCAATCTTCCATGGCAGCCGGTTTGGGAGGTGACAGAGAGCTGATGGCTGACAGCATGGGAATCCAATCTGCCGAACTTATTCCTAGAATCATCAACTCAATTGTTAACCCCATTCCAACCACGTTAAGGCAAACTGGCCCTGTTCAGGAGAATCTGGTGACCGGGGAATTCGATCTTGCAGACTTGTTTCCTATTCCAACCTATCATGCGGAAGACTCAGGTGCTTATTATGTTTCAGGAATATTGGTAGTTAAAGATTTATCTGGGAGGAAAAGATATACCTCCATACGCAGAATGCAATATCTTGGCGGGAATCGAACGAATATTCTCATAACCTCCCCTGAGCTGATGGAGCAATATGCCCATTATGAAAGCATGGGCGAACCGATGGAAGTGGCTGTTATGTTTGGCGTGGTACCGGCTGTTGTATTAAGTTCTCAGATTAGTACACATTTGTATCATACCGACAAATTGGATGTAGCAGGTGCACTGCTCGGCCAGTCCCTTGATGTTGTTCAATGCAAAACGGTCGATCTGGAAGTACTGGCTGAGGCGGAAATCGTTTTGGAAGGCAGAATGCTTCCATATGAAAGAGAACTGGAAGGGCCGTTTGGCGAACTGGCAGGTTATTATGGCACCAGGACGCCTCAGCCGGTTGTAGAGTTTTCAGCGGTTACATACCGTGATCATGCTATCTCACAGACTATTTTTCCATCAAGCTATGAAGAAAGGCTGCCAATGGCGCTTGTAAGGGAAGCCACACTTTTAAGCACCGTCCGGCAAGTGGTTCCAAATATAAAAGCTGTACATATCCCGATGGGCGGGGTGGCTCGTTATCATGCAGTCATTCAAATTGAGAAGAAGCATGATGGTGACGGCAAACAGGCAGCACTCGCAGCTTTTGCAAGCGATAAGGATTTAAAGCATGTGGTTGTTGTGAATGATGATGTCGATATTTTTGATTCGGACGATGTTGAATGGGCCATAGCTACAAGAGTGCAGGCAGGTGATGACATATTTATCGTACAAGGTGCAAAGGGATCGCCGCTTGAGTCTTCCCATCATTTAAAAGGAGTCAGTGATAAGATGGGCATCGATGCAACCTATCCGCTTGGAAAAGAAGAGTTATTTAAAAGGACTTCAATCCCCATTGAAGTGAATCTGGAAGACTATCTTTAAGCTTCTGCAGTAAAGGAGGTCAAAAATGAAGGCAATCGGCTTGATTGAAACAAGAGGGTTGACAGCGGCTATTGAAGCGCTGGACTCAATGGCAAAAGCAGCAAATGTCAGTTTAGTTGATTTAAAGAGGGTCGGATCCGGCCTTGTCACCGTCATTATCGAGGGTGATGTCGCAGCAGTGGCCGCAGCTGTTGAGGTTGGGAAGACTGCTCACACAATGACTGGAGGAGAACTGGTTTCGGCTAATGTTATTCCCCGCCCTCATTCAGAACTTCGCAAAATTCTTTAATGGAGGTGCATAATGTGTGTCTGACTTTATTAAAAGTGTTGTAGAAGAAGTGATGAAGCCTTACGGCAAGTCAAAGGTAAACCCCATTAATAGAGTTTCCAATCAGTCCCCTCCAAGCAGTCAGCAGGAAACGAAGAGGACTATACAAGGCATTAGCCGGCCTAATTACCAGAAGGAAAAAATGAATAAAAGAATTTCAGTGCATCATGCCGTACCGGTTAAGACTGGCGATTTACATCCAAACCTTAGTAGGCAAACCGATTCTCTTGCTTCTCCCAAGGCTTCAGCTAAGGAAAAAATTGCACAGCTTCAAACCCTATCCCTGGTACAGGGGAAACAGCCGGTTTCTTCTAAGACTGGCTTTGCTGATATAAGACCTGATCGAAATGCAAGAGAAAGCCAGCTTATCGGACAAACGCCGGAGGGTGTAAAAGTCTGGCTTTTCTCAGACCTTCATCCTGCTCTTGAAAGCTCTTTTCAGCGGGAATTAAAAACAGCCTCAATCGGCGTAATCACTTCAGAAAAATGCACGCCCGGCCAGTTATTTATGCTGAATGACCTTTTAAGAGAGTTTCCTTCATTAAGATATTGCCTGACATGGGACAAAAACAGCGGGCAATCCTTTTCGCTGGAGCTATATGAAAAGGATCATAGATCACTATTAAGCGCTTTAAAGAGCTTCTTTAAAAAACTTTCCCAAAAATCCTTTAAAACTGCTCAAATCTATAGAGAAAAATCCCCCAGTCCATGGCTTACAAAGCAATTGGGGCTGAACTCTTCAATAGGCGGTGTAGCTGTCATTGAGGGAATCGACTACTATTCGGCTATTTTGCTCCTTGACCGTTACATGAAAAAAAGCACTTCTGAACAATTTAATTTTTTAATAGAGAAGAAATATTTGCTGCTTCATGGAAACTATGATGAGGTATCTCGCATTTCTGATCAGCTTTATAAGGAATTCGGCAGAATTAAATAGGTGTCAGCCAGAATCGCTGTCACAGATCAGCACTATTCATCCCGAAAGCATCTTATAGGCACGGAGAGAAGCTTTGTCAATTTTACAGGAGGAGGATTTTTCAGTTGCAAGCATTAGGTTTGATTGAAACCGTTGGTTATTCAACAGCAGTTTCTGCAGCAGATGCAGCCGTAAAAGCAGCAGACGTAGAAATTGTAGGAATTGAAAAAGTAATAGGAGTGGAGGGCTATCTGGGCGTGACCATCCATTTCAACGGGGATGTAGCGGCTGTGAAGTCTGCTGTCGATGCTGGTGTGAGTGCTGCAGAGAGAATTGGAAAAGTAATTTCTGCTCATGTTATCCCTCGTGCACACAGTGAATTAGCGGGAAAACTGCTTCCGAATTTTAAACTGGAAGATATACATCCTGGTACTGAGGCTGAGGGGGATAAGAAACTTGAAACGGAGCCGAAAAGAAAAAAGCAAAAGAAAGAAAGCAATAACCTTAAGGATAACGATACAGATAAACCATCAGTACAGTAAATTTAAGGAGGAAACACACAATGGGTGAAGCATTGGGATTAATCGAGACAAAAGGTCTGGTAGGCGCAGTAGAGGCAGCGGATGCAATGGTTAAAGCAGCTAATGTGGAGATCTGCGGATATGAAAAAGTGGGATTTGGTCTTGTAACGGTCATGGTCAGAGGGGACGTCGGAGCGGTTAAAGCTGCCACCGATGCAGGAGCGGAAGCGGCCAGCAGAGTAGGAGAACTCATTTCGGTACATGTCATTCCAAGGCCGCACAGCGAAGTTGAAAGAGCACTATTATCAAAAAATATCGGTGAATAAGCATGAGCAGCAAAAAGCAGAGTGTTATGGCAAAAAACACTCTGCAGGAGCTTTACCTGCGAAATGACAGCTGCAGAGACAGAAAACCTCACATCCTGGCTCTTTTGACCTCTCATATGATAGGAATGGAACCAGGATTTTCTTACTTGAAAAAGTTAACAAAGGAAGATATTACACTAAGAATGGCTGCTGAGAAAGAAATGCTTAAACAATTTCCGCTTCAGGAGTTAGTTTTTCTGACTGGAAATGACGATTGGATCTCTCCTGCAGCGGTTCATGACCAGTCAATTGATCATTTCGATGAAATCTTTTTGCCTATACTATCTTTTTCTTTAATAACAGACATATTGTCCCTTAACGAAAAAAGACCATTGGTGCAGATCATCCTTAAGGGCTTATTAAAGGGAAAACGGGTCACGGCTTTAAAGTCTGGAGGTGATCCTTTCAGCCAATATTGGAAACTGAAAGGAATGGATAAAGGCCCGGACTTGTTAAAAAGAAAGCTCGGTCAGCATATGGCAGAGCTGAAGATGCTCGGAATCAGATTAATAGATTTCAATGAACAAGCAGACTTTGCTGTTCAGCATTTGAAGAAAACGGTTATTACCGATGAATCAGTCCGGTTTGCCCATTTGAATATGCTTGATGAAATAGCTGTTCCAAAAGGGGCTATCATTACCCCTCTTGCAAGAGATACAGCAAAGGAACTGAAGATCGAAATCATTTTACTTTAAGGGGAAGATCTTTATGCAAATGGGAATAGTGGTTGGTCGTGTAACTGCCACTAGAAAAGATGATAATCTGGTTGGCACAAAATTATTAATTACCCAGCCTTTAGGATTGGATGGATCGCTGTTACCGAACCCCATTATAACCGTTGATACTGTTGGTGCCGGAATAGGAGAAAAGGTCATATATGTGACTGGAAGCATGGCATCAAGAGCCGTCCAAAATAAAGATGCTCCTATAGATGCAGCCATTATCGGAATTATTGACAGTATAGAAGGAGAAACAGGGGGTTAATAAATGGATGCAAAAGACATAAAAAAGGCAGTGCAATACCGCAAGCTTATTGACGTGCTGCTTGATTCCAGCCAGTTTGCTGATGTAGTCCTAAAAGGCGGATACTTCATCAATGTCATCACCCGGGAGATTTATAAAGCAGATGTTGCGATGAAAGGCGAATATATTTTAATGGCTGGAGATGCAAAAGACTTAATCGGGCCAAAAACGAAAGTGGAAGACATACAAGGGAAATTCGTATGTCCCGGGTTTATTGATTCTCATATGCATTTTGAAAGTGCAATGCTGACATGTACGGAATTCTCCAAGCTTTCCATTCCGACTGGAACCACCACTCTGATCGGAGATCCGCATGAAATTGGGAATGTCTTGGGGGTTCACGGGATGCAGGCGATGATTGAAGAAGCAAAGACACTTCCTAACCGGATTCTTTTCACGGTTCCCTGCGCGGTGCCTGATGCTCCCGGACTTGAAACCTCCGGATTTGATGTGACCTCCAAGGATATGAAAGAGCTATTGGCTGACCCAAATGTGCAGGGAATTGGAGAGATCCAAAGCTTCAGCAATATCAGGCCGGTATATGAGCATGCCCCGGAATTAATAGACGACCTTGTTGCCGCAGTTTCCTATGCTAACAGCATTGGAAAAACGGTTGAAGGGAATGCACCAGGCTTGTTTGGCAAAGAGCTTGCAGCCCATATTATCAGTGGCGGGAACCATGTGTCCTGCCATGAGACTACGACGAAAGAAGAAACAGTCGAAAAGCTGCGGAATGGTGTAAGTGTGTTCATGCGTGAAGGCTCCTCCCAAAGAAATATGGCAGACTGTATTCGTGCCATAACAGAGGATGGACTCGATTCCCGCCGTGCAATCCTTGTATCAGACGATATGGTGCCTGCTGATCTGTTAAATTACGGACATATGAATGATATTGTCCGCAGAACTATTGCTGTAGGCATTGATCCTGTAGAAGCCATCCAAATGGCGACCATAAATCCGGCTTCCCATTTTGGCTTTAAAGATGTAGGGGTAATTGCACCAGGAAAACGGGCTGATGTTGTCGTAATCAGCGATCTGAATAATATGACCGTTGACCAGGTATATCTTGCAGGAAAAAAAGCAGCAGAAAAAGGCGAATTAACCATAGATATTGCTCCTTACATATATCCGGAAAGTGTGAAAAAGTCAGTGAAGAGAAAACCTGTAACACTAAAGGAGCTGGGTATTGAGGCATCAGGCAGCCGAGCAAAAGTAAGGGCAATTGAAGCTATACCTTTTCAGAACTTAACTGGCGGAAGTGAGTTCACTCTGAATGTCAAAGACGGAATTGTGCTGCCTTGCCTTAAGAAGGACGTGCTGCCGCTACTGGTTGTAGAACGCCACGGCAGAACAGGAAAAATCGGCAAGACTTTCCTGCATGGCTTTGATTTGAAAAGCGGTGCCATTGCAGAAAGCGTCGCCCATGATACACACAATATCATCGTAACTGGGACAAACTACGAAGATATGGTAACTGCGGTGAACCGTGTAATTGCAATGGATGGCGGTATAGCGATGATAAAGGATAGCAAAGTAGTCGGTGACCTGCCATTAAGGATTGGCGGTTTAATGACAGACGAATTAACCGGAAAAGAAATGAGTGAAAAGGTAGACGAATTATCGCAGCTTGCCAAAGATGTTCTTGGCTGCGGCATGGAAGTTCCGTTTATGCATTTATCATTCTGGTCACTGGTAACAAGCCCTAAGTGGAAAATTACAGATATGGGCCTAATCGATGTAGATAAGTTTGAGGTCATTCCGACCATTATTAATTGAACTAAAAGCGGCGTTCCCTGCCGCTTTTCATATAGTAAAAGAATTTGCAGGCAAGGAGGAACACCATGGGAGTTAAATTAGTCGATTTAACACAGGAAATTTATCAGGGGATGCCTGTTTTTCCCCTTCATCAAAAAACAATGATTTTCCCAAATATCTCTCACGAAGAAAGTGAAAAGCAAGTAGGATTTATGTTTGCAACCAATAATCTATTAATCAATGAACATGGGCCAACCCATAGCGATGCAACCTATGAATATGATCCAAGCGGCAAATACATCGATGAAATGCCGCTTGAATATTTTTACGGGCCCGCAGTTTGCCTGGATGTGTCCCACATCCAGCCTGATCGATATATTACAGACCGTGATCTCGAGACGGCATTGCGGAAATCACAACAATTTATTGAAAAAGGCGATATCGTTCTCCTCTATACCGGCCACTATAATCGCTCTTATGGTACAGAGAAATGGCTCACAACCTATACGGGCCTAAATTATCAAGCAGCAAAATGGCTGGCTGAAAAAGGTGCGGTCAATATAGGCATCGATGCCCCGGCCATTGACCATCCGGATGATCCCAAATACTCCGGGCACCTCATTTGCAGGGAGTATGGGATAACCAATACGGAAAATCTCTGTAATCTCGATCAAATTGCAGGAATGCGATTTCTATATTTCGGACTGCCGCTCAGGATTCGAAAGGGAACGGGATCTCCAGTGCGTGCTGTTGCCGTTTTCATTGAATAACAACAAAGGTTGGTGATCAAATGAAAGAGGTTTTTAACAGGGGGATGATCAGGGACGAAATTATTATCCCCCCTTATGAAGGAAGAAGTGCTCTGATTCACAAAGGAGAAGAGCTCATTATTATTGATATGGAAGGAAAACAAGTGGGGGATTTTGTCTGTTTTAACTATAAAGATCCTGAGGAACATGTTTCCCCTGTTCATATGCGTGCCTCATTAAGCAGCATTCGGCTTAAAACGGGAGATTGGCTTTACAGCAACCGCCGCCGCCCGCTGATGCAGGTGGTGGAAGACACTGTTGGAAAACATGATTTTTTCTTTCCTGCTTGTGATTATTACCGCTATAAAGTTGATTTTGGCAAGGAGGATCACCCCAATTGCCATGATAATATTGCGGCTGCTTTGAAAAAGTATGATATCCACCCTCCTGTCATTCCGGATCCCATCAATATATTTATGAATAATGTCCTTGATGATGCCGGTGATTATGTCATTACCGAGCCTCTTTCCAAGCCTGGTGATTACATAAGGCTGAAAGCATTGTGCGATGTTGTAATTGCCTGTACAACCTGTTCCCAGGACATGGCACCGGTTAATGGGTTTAAAGTGACCCCTATTAAAATGCAAATTGTGGAGGCGGATTAATGAATGATATTCAGTTTCTTCAGCAGCTGCTTCAAATCGACAGCTCTAATCCGCCCGGAAACGAACATTTAGTGACTGAAGCATTTATTAACAGATGCAAACAAAATGGTCTGCCGTTTAAAGTGACAATGCTTGATGAGACTCGAAGCAATTTTGAAGTTACGCTTCCGGGAAAAAGCGGTAAACAGCTCGTCTTATGCGGCCATATGGATACCGTTTCTCCTGGAACGGGAGAATGGATTTACTCTCCATTTTCAGGAGAAATCGCAGGTGGGCGCATATATGGCAGAGGAGCTTCTGATATGAAAAGCGGTCTTGCAGCGATGTTCCTCGCTTTGGAAGAGCTTTATCTCACGAGTACTGTACCCCCTGCTGGCGTTACATTTTTGGCAACAGCCGGGGAGGAAGTCGACAGCTGCGGGGCAAGGGCTTTTATAAAAGAGAATGACTGCAGAAAAATCGATGCATTAATCATTGCAGAACCAACAAATGAAAAAATTGTGATTGGCCATAAGGGGGCACTTTGGCTTGAAATAACAGCGTATGGAAAAACATCTCACGGTTCAATGCCGGAACAGGGAATAAATGCAGTAGATCATATGATTAAAATAGTCCGGCTATTGGATGAAATGAAAATTGAATGGAAAACAGAAAAGGAGCCCCTCGGACAAAGCAGTCTGGCTGTTACCATGATTGAAGGCGGAGTGCAGACCAATGTCATTCCAGATAAATGCAGCATCAGAGCAGATATAAGAACCGTCCCTCCTCAATCCCATTCCAGTTTTAAAAACATGCTAAAATCCAAGCTTGATCTGCTGATGGATCAAGGAGAAATTTATAAATACAGTATTGAAACCATTCTTGATCGTCCATCTATTTTAACGGATCCTGCTGAGGACATTATTCAAATAGCGCAAATGATCAGGGGCGAATCGGCAGCAAACCATTACGGGGTGTCCTACTACACAGATGGTGCTGTTCTTAATCCAAGGAGTGAAATTCCTACCTTGATTTACGGCCCGGGTGACGAAAAGCTTGCCCATCAGCCAAACGAGTGGGTTAGTCTGGAGGCTTATCAGCGCTCCATTCAATTTTACAGGCAGCTTATCATGACCTATGGAAAGCTGGAGCCCGGAGAACCAAGTTCTGTGCAAGGGAGAGGGGAAAATTGAGCAGTATTCTGATAAAAAATGCTGAAATCATCACGATGAACACAGCTGAAGAAATCTTCTTCGGCGACCTTTATATTGTGGATGACCGCATCGCTGAAATTGGCCAAAACTTAGCACATAAAGCTGATAAAGTAGTGGATGCATCAGGAAAAACAATTATACCCGGATTTATCCAGACACATATTCATCTATGCCAGACCTTATTCCGAGGGCAGGCTGATGATCTTGAACTGCTTGATTGGCTGAAGCAGAAAATCTGGCCGCTAGAGGCCTCTCATGATGAAGAATCCATCTACTATTCTGCCATGCTGGGGATTGGCGAATTGCTGCAAAGCGGAACAACAACTGTGGTGGACATGGAGACAGTCAATCATACCGAATTTGCATTTCAGGCAATTTCCGAAAGCGGCATACGGGCACTTGCCGGAAAGGTCATGATGGATAAGGGGGAAGAGGTGCCGGTTCCGTTAAGAGAAAATACCTTAAAGTCCATCCAGCAAAGCGTAGATCTGCTTGAAAAATGGCATAATCACGATAATGGACGAATACAATATGCCTTCTGTCCCCGTTTTGTCGTTTCCTGCACAGAGGAATTGCTGACAAGTGTCAGGGATCTTTCTGCACAGTACAATGTAAGGGTCCATACGCACGCATCGGAAAATGCAAATGAAATTCTGCTTGTCGAAAGAGAATTAGGCATGCGGAATGTAGTTTACCTGGACAGCATTGGGCTTGCCAATGAAAGGCTGATTCTTGCGCATTGTGTTTGGCTTGATGAAGAAGAAAGAAAGATCATCAAAGAACGTGGTGTAAAGGTCAGCCATTGTCCGGGATCAAATTTAAAGCTGGCATCAGGTGTAGCAGAAATTCCTTCCTTATTGGATCAGCAGGCTTTTGTCAGCCTGGGTGCTGATGGTGCTCCATGCAATAACAATCTGGATATGTTCAATGAAATGAGATTGGCTGCAATCATTCAGAAGCCTGTACATGGACCAACAGCAATGGATGCCAGAACAGTCTTCAGAATGGCTACGATCGGCGGAGCTAAAGCAGTTGGAATGGAGAAGGAAATCGGAAGCCTTGAGCCCGGCAAGAAGGCAGACCTTGCTATTCTTAATCTGAATGATTTTCATGTGTATCCGTCATTTGGTATCGACACCATCTCCAGGATTGTCTATTCAGCCACTCGCGCAGACGTAGAAACAACCATTGTAAACGGGAAAATCGTCATGGAAAATAGGAAGCTAAAAACGGTTGATAAAGAAATGGTGTTAAGAGAAGCGAACATCAGCATAAAGAGGCTGCTCAAAAGATTAGAGACAGCCGTTTATTAATCTTCTAAAACGGCTGAGAGCTAATCAGCCGTTTTATTATGGTAAAATATTGAAAGGGATGTGATGATGTGAAAGCTGGCAATTTGAATCATGCAAATCTAGTGCAGGCATCCGAGTTTATTGCAAGATTGAACTCTTTGCCCCAGTGCCATATAGGGTATTTGGGGACCAGCCAAGATGATATTCTTCATAGTCTGGAAGAAATGAATAGTGATGCCGAATCAGCTGCATTTATTGTCTGGGAGGATGGTGCGATTGCAGGTTTTTTGGGAGTAGATGCTGATCTTAATAAAGGCACAGCAGAATTATGGGGACCTTTTGTTCAGGAAAATGAAATTATGAGACTTTTATGGGAAAAAGCCCTTCATTACTTTGAAGGAAACCTGCATTCTTATTTTCTGTTTGCGGATATAGCCAACCATACTGCTGCCGAATTTGCTTCAAGGAACGGGTTCAAGCTGCAATCTGCTCATACATTCATGGAACTGAAAGGATATCCCAGTATTGATTTAAGAGATGTCAGTTTATTGCCTCCTCGCTGCCATAGTGAGTTTATCCATTTGCATGATACCGTGTTTCCCCATACATATTATTCAGGAAAAGAGATTATCGGAAGAGTGAATGATGATCACAAAGTTTATGCATCTGGTGATGCGGATGGATTAAATGGCTATTTATATGCAGAATACAATCGTGAAGAAAAAGAAGGAAGCATTGAAATCATTGGTGTGAACTCCAGTAAACGCAATAAGGGCATTGGACGGAAATTTCTTGATATGGCGGTTCATGATCTTTTTGTGAATGCTGGAGCCGCAAGCATTAAGCTTTGTGTGGGAACAACAAACGAGAAAGCCCTTTTTCTTTATAAAAAAGCAGGATTTAAAGTTGAAAGGGCATTGAGTTTTTATAAGCTGAATATTTGGGAATAAGAGCAATAAGTTAGTGCGCTTTTACGTTTTTAGGTAAAATATAATTAACCAGAAAAATTGGAGGGAACAAAATGGCTATTGAAAATCCAAGCAGGGACGAAATGGGTGTACTGTTAAAAAAGGCAAAGCGGATTGCTGTTGTGGGGTTAAGCGGAAATCCTGAACGTACATCCTATATGGTGTCAGAGGCGATGCAGAAAGCCGGTTATGAAATTATACCGGTTAATCCGGCTATTGATGAGGTACTTGGTGTAAAGGCTGTAGGAAGTCTTAAAGAGATCGAGGGACATGTAGATATCGTCAATGTATTCAGGCGCTCTGAGTTTCTTCCGGAAATTGCGCGGGAGTTTGCTGAAATGGATGCTGATATCTTCTGGGCTCAGCTAGGAGTGGCGAACCAGGAAGCATATGATTTTCTAAAAGAAAAAGGCTTCACTGTCATCATGGACCGCTGCATTAAAGTTGAACATGCACTAACGAAGTAAATTCAGCATGAGGTCTGCTTAAGATCTCATGTTTTTTATTTTTTATAGAATCCCTATAAATAAAGGGTTTGCCTAACGGAAATAATCAGGATAAATCTTTAAAATCCCAAGATCTTATTTGCCAAAACCAAATAAATAGATAAAATAAAGCATAGACCATCCTAAATTATATGGTAAAATATGAATAGAGAACATCTGTTCTATCCTTGAGGTATCAAAGGAAAATGGGCTAAAAAGCCGAATTCTCATACTGGGTGTTCTTATTGCCGAGATTTTGACGGCAAGTGTTTTTGCAGGAAATGAAAGGGGTATGTTCGTGGCAAGAAATCAGGAAGCTTTTGACTACAATGATGATGCCATACAGGTACTCGAAGGGCTTGAAGCTGTTAGAAAACGCCCTGGGATGTACATTGGAAGTACGGATGCAAGGGGTTTGCACCATCTTGTATATGAGATTGTCGATAACGCTGTCGATGAAGCGCTGGCAGGTTACGGGGATCATATCATTGTCAAAATACATAAAGATAATTCAATTAGTGTTCAAGATAAAGGACGCGGTATGCCTACAGGTATGCACAGAATGGGCAAGCCGACTCCAGAAGTCATATTAACTGTCCTTCATGCTGGGGGAAAGTTTGGCCAGGGAGGCTACAAGACAAGCGGCGGGCTGCATGGTGTTGGTGCGTCCGTAGTCAACGCCCTCTCCGAGTGGCTTGTTGTGAAAATTAAACGTGATGGCTTTGTGTATGAACAGCGTTTCGAGCTGGGCGGAAAGCCGGTTACAACGCTTGAAAAGGTGGGCAAAACAAATCAATCAGGGACAACCATCCACTTTAAGCCAGATCCGTCAATTTTTTCGACTACCACGTATAATTACGAAACACTCTGCGAGCGGCTTCGTGAGTCTGCATTCCTACTAAAAGGAATGAAAATAGAAATCATAGATGAACGTAATGACTTTCATGACGTTTTTCATTATGAAAATGGCATAGAAGCATTTGTTGAATATTTAAATGAAGAAAAGGATGTTCTTCACCCTGTAGTAAGCTTTGAAGGTGAGAGCAATGGAATTGAAGTGGACTTTGCTTTTCAATTCAATGATGGATACTCGGAAAATGTCCTTTCATTCGTCAACAACGTCCGCACAAAAGACGGCGGTACGCATGAGGCTGGGTCTAAAACAGCGATGACAAGGGCTTTTAATGAATATGCCCGCAAAGTGAATCTTCTGAAGGAGAAAGATAAAAACCTGGATGGAGCGGATCTGCGGGAAGGATTCACGGCTATAGTCTCTGTTCGTGTACCTGAGGAACTTTTGCAGTTTGAGGGCCAGACAAAAGGCAAACTGGGAACCAGTGAAGCACGTTCCGCAGTTGATTCAGTTGTTTCCGAGCATTTGTCTTATTTCCTTGAAGAAAACCCAGAGACAAGCTCTCTATTAATTAAAAAAGCAATTAAAGCTTTCCAGGCGAGAGAAGCGGCACGCAAAGCACGTGAGGAAGCAAGAAGCGGGAAGAAGCGGAAAAAATCTGAAGCCATGCTTTCAGGAAAACTTACACCAGCACAGTCCCGCAACCCGCAAAGAAACGAATTATACCTGGTTGAGGGTGATTCTGCCGGGGGATCTGCCAAGCAGGGGAGAGACAGGCGCTTCCAGGCTGTGCTCCCGCTTAGAGGTAAAGTAATCAATACGGAAAAAGCAAAGCTCCAGGATATCTTTAAAAATGAAGAAATCAATACAATTATCCATGCAGTCGGGGCAGGCGTCGGCGCAGATTTTAATCTGGAAGATGTTAACTATGATAAGGTAATCATCATGACAGATGCCGATACCGATGGAGCACATATCCAGGTGCTTTTGCTCACTTTCTTTTACAGGTATATGAAGCCGCTGCTTGAAGCGGGCAAGGTATTCATTGCACTGCCTCCTTTGTACAAAGTCAGCAAAGGTTCAGGCAAAAAAGAAGTGATCGAGTATGCATGGAGTGATGATGATCTTCAGGATACCATTAAAAAAGTAGGTAAGGGCTATATGCTCCAGCGCTATAAAGGACTTGGCGAAATGAACGCCGATCAGCTATGGGAAACGACTATGGATCCAGAGTCGCGCACACTGATCCGCGTAAAGATTGATGATGCCGCAAGAGCTGAACGCCGTGTGACCACATTGATGGGTGATAAGGTTGAACCGCGCCGCAAGTGGATCGAGTCCAACGTGGCATTCGGCCTTGAAGAAGATGGAAGCATACTTGAAAATGAGAATATTTCAGTACTAGAGGAGGAGGGTATTGAATCATGAGTTCAGCTGAAAAATTCCGGGACCTTCCTCTTGAAGATGTATTAGGCGACCGTTTTGGGCGTTATAGTAAATATATTATTCAGGATCGTGCCCTTCCTGATGCACGTGATGGGTTAAAGCCTGTTCAAAGACGGATCCTTTATGCCATGCATGTAGAAGGAAACACACACGAAAAGGGCTTTAGAAAGTCTGCTAAAACAGTCGGAAACGTAATCGGCAATTATCATCCGCATGGCGATACTTCTGTATATGACGCCATGGTGCGGATGAGCCAGGATTGGAAGGTTCGAAATCTTCTTGTTGAAATGCACGGAAATAATGGGAGCATCGATGGAGATCCTCCAGCCGCCATGCGTTATACAGAGGCACGATTATCGGCCCTTTCTTCCGAATTGCTGAGAGATATTGAGAAAAGAACCGTTGAATTTATCCCAAACTTTGATGATACTTCCAGTGAGCCAACCGTTTTGCCCGCTGTCTATCCAAATTTGCTTGTCAATGGCTCAACAGGTATTTCTGCTGGATATGCAACTGATATTCCGCCGCACCATTTAAATGAGATTATCGATGGAGTTATTTTACGGATAGACAAGCCGGATTGTTCTATCGATGATCTGATGGAGCATATTAAAGGGCCTGACTTCCCTACTGGAGGCATCATTCAGGGAGTCGATGGAATAAAAAAAGCTTATGAAACAGGAAGAGGCAAAATCATTGTCCGCGGAAAGGCAGAATTCGAAGATTTGCGCGGAGGCAAAAAGCAAATTGTCATTACAGAAATTCCTTATGAAGTGAATAAAGCAAATCTGGTAAAGAAAATTGATGAATTCCGGCTGGACCGGAAAGTCGAAGGCATCGCCGAAGTCCGTGATGAAACGGACCGGACAGGCCTTCGAATTGTGATTGAGTTAAAAAAGGATGCGGATCCTGAAGGCGTCCTTCATTATCTGTATAAAAACAGTGATTTGCAGATTCCTTATAACTTCAATATGGTGGCCATCCATAATCGTCATCCGAAATTAATGGGGTTAAGAGAGCTGCTGGATGCCTATATCGGCCATCGTAAAGAAGTTGTTACACGCAGATCTCAGTTTGAGCTGCAAAAGGCTGAGGCTCGTCAGCATATCGTTGAAGGCCTAATGAAGGCTCTTTCCATACTGGATGAAGTGATTGCAACGATCCGGGCATCTAAAGATAAACGGGATGCAAAAGATAATCTGATTGCTGAGTTTGAGTTCACTGAACCACAGGCCGAAGCAATTGTTTCCCTCCAGCTTTATCGCTTAACTAATACAGACATTACAGCCTTAAGAGCAGAAGCTGATGAGCTTGCTAAGCTAATCGGCGAGCTTAAAGCTATTTTGGAAAGCGAGAAGAAACTATTCTCTGTCATTAAAAAAGAGCTAAGGGATGTCAAGAAGCGTTTTGCCGATGATCGCCGGACCAGAATTGAAGCGGAGATTGAGGAAATCAAGATTAATCTTGAAGTTCTGGTAGCCAGCGAAGATGTGATTGTAACGGTAACAAAGGAAGGCTATGTCAAGCGCACAAGCCAGAGGTCGTTTGCCGCCTCAAACGGACAGGATTTCGGGATGAAGGATTCAGACAGGCTGATCGCAAAGCTTGATATGAATACGACCGATGTGCTTCTTGTATTTACGAATAAAGGAAACTATCTATACTGTCCAGTACACCAGCTGCCGGATATCCGCTGGAAGGACCTTGGACAGCATATTGCCAATATCATACCGATCGACCGGAATGAATCAATAGTCCGGGCTATTCCAGTTAAAGATTTTGAAACAGAAGAATACTTGCTCTTTATGACGAAAAATGGAATGGTAAAGAAAACGGAGCTTAAGGCTTATAAGGCCCAAAGATATTCTAAGCCGCTTGTGGCAGTTAATGTAAAAGGCAATGATGAAGTTCTCGACGTTTATTTAACAGATGGCACGAAGGAAATATTCCTTGCCACGCATCAGGGATTCGGACTCTGGTTCCATGAAGAAGAAGTCAGTATCGTTGGTGCCCGGGCTGCCGGAGTCAAAGGAATTAACCTGAAAGACGGCGATTTTGTCGCAGGTGCTCAGCTTATTGAGGATCAGAAAGAGCAGGCTGTCGTGATTGTTACACAGCGAGGTTCTGTTAAAAAAATGAAACTGAGCGAATTCGAACGGACTTCCCGTGCCAAGCGCGGTGTAGTGATGCTTCGTGAATTGAAATCAAACCCTCATCGTATTGTAGGGTGTGTGATTGTACGCAGCAAAGATGATTTATACATTGAAACGGAAAAAGGCCATATAGAAGCAGTTAATGCTTCATCAATCCGCTTTAATGACAGATACTCTAACGGATCGTTCATTATTGATGATTCCGAGAGCGGCAGGGCAAAATGTATTTGGAAGGTTGAAGAACCTAAAAATGATTCAGATGCCCCGGCTGAATAAACTTTGTGAACCCCTTTGTAAAAGACAGAGGGGTTCATTTTATATTTTTTGTATAAAAATCGAATAAAATATTATTTGAAAGCGTTTGTAGAACCGTTCACAAGGGAATATAAATTTTGGTGATTTTTCTTTTAAAACGCAATTTTATTGTGTTTATAAGGCATTGGAATGAATATTCGTCTTGTCTATTAAAAATTCTTTTGATAGATTAGAATAGGTGTTATTTTTGTGAGATAATAATAACCGTAATTTAAAAAACAGGGGGAAAATGAATGAATTTATTTTTAGAAGGTTTAAATTCGGCAGTCGGCTTTTTGAATGATATTGTCTGGACTTATATTCTAATCGCAGTACTTATCATTTTAGGTCTTTATTTCAGTCTAAAAAGCAAATTTGTACAATTCCGTTATTTTGGAGAAATGGTGCGGATACTTGGAGATAAAAGCATGGTATCGGCTGAAGGCAAAAGGGGAATTTCATCTTTCCAGGCATTCACAATCAGTGCTGCTTCAAGGATAGGGACCGGCAACATGGCTGGCGTTGCAACAGCAATAGCAGCAGGCGGACCAGGTGCGGTATTTTGGATGTGGGTCATTGCCTTTTTAGGTGCCGCTTCAAGTTTTGTGGAGAGTACTTTAGCACAAATCTATAAGGTCAAAGATAAAGACGGTTTTCGCGGCGGTCCTGCTTACTATATGGAAAAAGGACTTAATAAACGCTGGATGGGCATTTTGTTTGCTGTTATCATCACTTTCTGTTTTGGACTTGTATTCAACTCAGTCCAGTCCAACACAATTTCATTAGCCTTCAATGAAGCATTTGGGACAAGCCGATTAACAATTGGATTGATTCTTGCTGCCTTAACTGCTGTAATCATCTTTGGAGGAATTAAGAGAATAGCCTATGTATCACAAGTTATAGTTCCGATTATGGCAGTCATTTACTTAATTGTTGCCATTGTAATTGTAATGATGAATATTACTGAAGTGCCAAATCTTATTGCAACGATCGTTAAAGGCGCATTTGGAATGGATCAGGCCTTTGGAGGGGCAATGGGCGCTGCTGTCATGATGGGTATTAAAAGGGGCCTATTCTCGAATGAAGCCGGAATGGGAAGTGCACCTAATGCAGCTGCAACGGCTGCTGTTACTCACCCAGTTAAACAGGGGTTAATTCAAACTTTAGGTGTATTCGTAGATACGATTTTAATTTGTTCCGCGACTGGATTTATGATTATCCTTTCAGGAGCCTATACATCACCTGATCTATCAGGTATACAATTAACTCAAACAGCATTATCATCTCATATTGGCACATGGGCTCCTGTTTTCGTGGCTGTGTCAATCTTTCTCTTTGCATTTAGTTCTGTTATCGGCAATTACTATTATGGGGAAACGAACATTGAGTTCATTAAGGAAAGCCCACTCGCAATATTCATTTATCGTATTGGCGTAATCGGCATGGTCATCTTTGGGGCTTTAGTCGACCTGGCAACAGTTTGGGGCCTTGCAGATTTATTTATGGGTATTATGGCTTTAATAAACCTGGTTGCCATTACCATGCTCGGGAAAATTGCATTCGCTGCACTTAAGGACTACAAGGCACAGAGAAAAGAAGGGAAAGACCCTGTGTTTTATGCAGACTCCATTCCAGGATTAGAAGGAATTGAATCATGGGAAACGAAAGAAAATGCCTTGAAAAAGAAAGCTGAATAATTACCGATGGAAACCTCTTATCTATAAGATAGGAGGTTTTTTTATGTGTTTTTACATGTTATTACCATATCTGGATAAGCTATTAGAAAAATAGGGAGGATTCGTAAATGAAAAAAGAATTGCTTTTTGCGTTTGCGGCTTTCTTTTTTATGTCTCTATCCGCCATAACAGGGGTATATGCCGGCGAGGAAGATCATAAAGCTGTGACGGTGTCAAAAAACAAAGTGGATGTTACCGGTGATACTAAGGCGGATACCGTCTATATTAAGGGTGTTTATTATGAGGAAGGCGCATCATTTTTAAAGGAAATATCACTCGAAATAAAGGCTTCAGACGGTAATACATATAAAGCAGAGCTTGCAGGTGGCTATGAACCTCAAATACAGTTTGAGGTTTTAAATCATGACTCCATTAAAGATATGTTTATAAGTATACCAACAGGGGGAAGCGGCGGTCTGTCGAATTTTTATTTATATACGTTAAAGGACTTTACGTTGACAGAATTGGCTGTTCCAAGTCCTTTAGTAATCAATAGCCAATTTGAAAATGGCTACAAAGCTAATATTCGGATTCAAGACACCAAACAATCCTATACGTTTGATTTAAGGGACCGGAGCGAGGAATATGAACGGCTTGGTCTATATTTAAACGGAAAACTAAGTGAACCTACCGAGCTAATGGTAAATCCTTATAGCACGCTGAAGATCATTCCTGTTGAAGGGCAAAACGGATTATTGGGAGTTCAAAGAATAAGCGGTGCCTATAATGCAGATACAATCGCCTTTGTAGAATCTTTCTGGCTGTATGAGGAAGGGAAATGGATGTTAAAAGACACCAAAGTAATGAAAATGAATTCGCGCAAACCTTAATAAAATGGGCATTTGTCACGTTTCAGTAAGCGCCACATATACTGGCCATAAGGAAATTTGTATTTGGGGGCGCTTAATATGAGCAATTTTGATCCATCTAAGCTGTCGGTTAAATATTTGCCTCCTGCCACGGAATTCAGACCCGTAGACAGCAGGAAATATACACTTACACACTCAGATGCAACAGGTGAATTATCTTTGGCGATAGGCGGATGCTATGATTTTAATGCAGTCAATCCTAAATTCCGTGATGAAGTATTTGCTGAATGGATACCCCAAATGGGGCAGTATGTGCTGAGCGGAAGGGTGTATATCAGCGGCGGAGAATTCGATCAGCAATACTCAAAAATAAGGTTTCTTATCTTCCAAAAAGAATTGGATCTGGCGCTAAAAGCCATGGTTTATGGTGACAGATGTTTTTATACCAATTATCCCTGGCTGCTTGATTCGCCAATCTTTATATATTTTGAATCCGTATACCCGGAGTTCAGCAAACTGCTTTATTACGGGACTCCGAGAAAATATTTAAGTGCAGCATTGCAGCCAGTATGAATGGAGAAAGGAACGTGTGTTCGGTTTGTGAAAAATGGCTCAAAACTCAGAACGAGGCAAAAGAAGCTGCATAAAACAAATAAACAAAGGAGCGTTTAGAATGAAAAAAGAACAGGAGAAAGCATTTGGATTGAGCTATGAATCGGATGGAGAGATGGGAGAAAAAACCAAAAACAATAACAATAATAAGGATAATAAAGAACAAGAAGAAATGTTTTTTAATACTACACAGGATAGTGAATAAATTAAAGGGATATAAACAAATGGTTGCGCATAGTAATGTTATGTTAACTAGATGGCGAAAAAAGTATTAGTTAAGAGGGATTGTTAAATATCTGCGTAATATCGATTTAGTTAATTGTTAACAGACCATCAGAATAATGAACCACAGCTTCAGCAGAATCAGCGGAAAACGAAACTGTTCTAAAATTTAAACTGAAAAGTATTCATAACAAAATTACTAGCGTTGCAGGTTAAATCATTTAAGAAATAACAGACTGAAAATTTTTATGCTGTCTCATTATCTTAAGTATACTTTGATAATGAGACAGGAATTATGTTTCAGCTTATTACTTCCTATAATATATATTATGTAAACTAGAAAAAATTTTGTCCCACCATAACCCCTCTTAATAATCTTTATTGGGCATTACTCTCCTCCATGCTAGCAACAAATTCTTGGAACAATCCCATAATGTTTTAACCCTTTAATCTAATAACCTGTGTACTCGATAATAATGATGCATCTCAAAAAAGAATGTTTTGTCTATAATTAATACATTAATTACAAAAAAATAAGCATACTGATAGTAAAGTTTCTGTTGGTATTATATCCCTCTGTTATTTCCTTTTTGTCTCATTATAATATCAAGCGTTATTTCACTGCCTCTATAAAAGTTTACGAAAATATACAATTATTTAACGTATATTAGGACATTTGATCACTAATAACACTCTTCAGTTGATAAAAATCAATGCAGGTCATCAGAAATCCCATTACTTTGTATAGCAATTGAAAATCAAATGCTGCCGCCTCCATTTAATTCTTGCATAAAGTTAATATAAACTATATTTCAAAGCGCAGGTGAAATTTGTTGATTCGTTTGCTTCCTTGTATAGCTATTTCAATTCTCTTAATCGGTTGCGCCAGCAGTGGTCATAATTCAAATGAACAGGATAAGAAATCAGCTGCTATTCAAACCGAAAGTCAGTCTTCACCTAAAGTTATACTTCTTGTTATCGATTCCTTGATGGATGAGCCTTTAAAAAAAGCTATTCAAGAGAAAAAAGCTCCTGCTCTGGCCTTCTTTTTAGAACACGGACAATATAGTAAAAATGTAGTAAGTTCCTATCCAACCATGTCGGTTACAATCGACAGTTCTTTAATAACTGGAGCTTACCCGGATAAGAGTAAGATTCCTGGGCTCGTTTGGTTTAATAAAGATGAGAAGCAAATCATCACTTATGGAAATGGTTTATTTGAAATCATGAAGATTGGGGTTTCCCAATTTGCTGAAAGTATCATGCATCAATATAATAACGTTGACCTCAGTCCAAATGTAAGCACCATCCATGAGGACCTGAACACGATTAAAAAGGAATCAGCATCCATTAACGCATTTATTTATCGGGGAAATTATCGTCATACCCTTAAAGTACCAAAGCTGATAACAAAAGTGAGTAATTTACCTTCTGAATATGAAACCGCTGGGCCGAAAATGCTGTCTTTAGGTGCATTTATTCAACAGGACAAAAAGAATAATCACATCGTGAACCGTTTAGGACTTAATGATGCCTTCGCGGTTCAAGAATTAAAATACCTTTTGGAAAAAAATATTATTCCTGAATTTACAATCCTGTATATTTCAGGAAATGACTTTACTGTACATAGGAAAGGGCCAAATACAATAAAAGGAATTGAAAAACTTGATAAGTATCTTCAGGAGGTCTTGAATAGTTTTCCGGAATGGGAAGATGCCCTTAAAAATTATAACTGGATAATCATTGGAGACAGTAAACAGTCACCTGTCATTGAATCTAAAAAAGAAGCTTTAATCGATTTACAAGAAACCCTTTCTGAATATAGAATTTTAAAGCTCGGCAAGCCTGCTGCAAAAGACGATGAAATTGTCATTACAGCAAATGAACGAATGGCATATGTCTATAAAATTAACGAAAGTGTTTCAGTTAAAGACATTGCCGGAAGATTGAAAACAGATCAGAGGATTGCCTGGATTGCATGGAAGGAAAAAGAATTAATACATGTGATATCCGGGGATCATGAAGGATCCTTCGAATTTAAGCCAGGTGGAACCTATCGTGATGTTTATAATCAAGGCTGGTCTATAAAAGGAAATACTTCCATTCTCGATTTAACCTTAAAGAACAAGAATATTCATTATGGGGATTATCCTGATGGATTAGCAAGGTTATATGGAGCTATGAATTCTCAGGAAGGAGAATTTCTTGTCGTTGACGCAAAACCCGGATATGAATTTATTGGAGAAAGTTCACCTGAACATTCCGGTGGCGGTGCCCATGGCTCCATGCATAAAGATGATTCACTAATCCCTATCATTGTTACAGGAACAGATAAAAGTATCGAGCAGCTGCGGATTGTAGATTTGAAAAAATGGATATTGGAATTTTGGAATTGATAATGGATGTTTGAATTATTGAAAAACATAAACCTGCTCTCAGCAAATGAGCGAAGGTTTATGTTTAGTTATAAATCACAGGCAATGTTAAATTCAGGTTTTTCTAAAAGCTTCGTATGCTAAATTTAGAATGATTCATTAACCTCCCAGGATTCCACCAATTTATAAGCTGTTTGCGGATTATAGCCTTTTCCAAGCAAGTACGCAATGGCTGCAACCTCAGTCATTGCATGAGAAATTGAAGTAAATTTTGCTTCTGTTAAGCCATAATTTACAAATGGTTTTACAATCATTAAGGTCTCGTTTTTTATATCTCTGTATGGAATATAGGAACCATAATTCATATTTTGAAAATAGTGCATTTTATTAACTGCCTCCCCCATTTTTTACTTGATGTTATTTTATGATGGGTTTTAAGAAATGTTTTTTGTCCAGGTGAAACATTTCTTTTCAATAAAATAAGCATACTGAAATTAAGGAAGCCGGGAATGATTAGATTTAGGGATATAATTAAGGAGCAAATTTGATGCGCAGATGGTGGATTGTATTAGCATATGTCATTTTATTGATCGTTGGAATGACCAATAAAGATTACTTTTTAGAATGGATGCGAACCAGTGACCCATCTTGGCTTCCCTTAATGTTTTTATTTTCTGTCATGATTGCCTCTATTCCTTTCTTGCCATTTACTCTATTTGCAGGATTAATGGGAGTTAAATTTGGTGCGATGGTTGGTCTGCTGATCAATTGGTTTGGCATTCTTTTGACTTCGGCAATTTACTTTTTTTTATCAAGATACTATTTCAGGAATTATTTCACTGCCTACTTAGGAAAGTATAAAGCAATTAATAAATTTCAGTACCTGTTTGAAAAAAATGCATTTATGGCTATTTTGTTTGGACGAATGATAGTTATTATCCCTCCTCTGGTGTTTAATATCTATTGTGGAATAGCTGATATTCCATTTAGGCATTTTTTTATAGCTACTGCAATCGGAATGCTGCCTCCTATGTTTATGCTTGCATACAGCGGCGAGCAATTGTTTTTATCACTTCATAATTTTTTGCTGGGAGTAATTTGGTATCTATTATTTCTTCTCTGCTTGTTCCTTTGTTATAAATTATGGTTCCATAACAAGCTGGATCAATCAAAAAGATGATCCAATATTGAAGTAAAATTATATAAATGAAAAAAAGCCCACAAAATACGTGGGCTGCTATGCTATTCTTTATTTGTTGTTTATCGGGTTCTTATTCGATGTTAATTCCTCTGCAAACTCAGTTGATCCCGCCGTATTTGGCTTCTGAAAATTTGTCGTTTGGGCAGTATTATTGAATTTGTTGTTTATCGGGTTCTTATTCGATGTTAATTCCTCTGCAAACTCAGTTAGCCCCGCCATATTTGGCTTCTGGAAATTTGTCATTTGGGCTGTATTATTCATTAAGTTTTGAAACGGACGAGCCATATTTCTGCCTCGATTTCTCGTAAAGCCATATGCAGCTGCACTTAAACCAAGGCTAATTAAAGATCCCCATAGCATTCCTCTGTTCCTTCTTCTCTTTCTTCCAAACATATTTAAAAATGGCTGCATTCTGCCCATATTAAAAATCGCATTTATCCAGTTATTCAAGTTTAAGCACTCCCCTTTAAGTAATAAGAAGGAACCATCATACGTCCCTCCCATTATAATTTTTACTTTTAGGGATTTTAATATGCTGGCAAAAATTTTAATGGGTTTGTAAATAATATTTGTGCATATCATAAATTTTTTTTTTTGTAAATTACTGATTGTACATGTTTATTATACGCCTAAAAAACCTTGCCTATTGGGCAAGGTTTAGAAATGCATTAAGATATTTCATGATAAGTGATTTCAGGACGGCTGCCGATACGGATATTGACCCCTGTCTGGCCCAGTCCCTCACTTATATAAAAAGGCTTTCCGCTATGATAATGAAGACCTTTAACCATTTTCATGCGGACAAGCTTACCCATTTTTATCAAATGATACGGCTTTGGCCAATGAATTTGCCCACCGTGAAAGTGCCCTGATAATAAATAATCAAAAGGAATATTTTCCATCTCTAATACAATATTGGGATCATGTGTCAAAACTAGATTACAGCCTTCAAATACGCCTTCGTAGGCCTTTTTTACATCACTGTGTCTGGTACTGTAATTATCAATTCCAATGATGTTTAATTTTTCCCCATTAACTTGTATCGACACATGCTCATTTTGAAGTGTTTTACAGCCATTTTCTTCTAGTGTGTTTTTCAATGTTTCAAAGTTATGGCCTTTTAAAACATAATCATGATTACCAAAGACTGCATACATGCCATGCTTTGGATTTGTCTTGTTCAGTGCATGGAGATAGCCCGCAAGTTTAGGAATACTTCGTTTGCGGTCAAGAAAATCGCCTGTAAGAGCAATTAGATCCACTGGCTGTTTTGAGATCATCTTAAATAATTCATCCGGACTGACAGATATATTTTCTAGGTGCATATCAGATATATGAAGAATTTTTATGTTATCTCCCGAAACTGAGATATTAGGACGGGAAACGGAAATTGAATTTATCGTTACATTCTTTGTGTTCTTATTGGCTTTGTAAATAATATAACAGAAAACGGAGAACAAAATTAAAGTGAAAAATAATGCCATTTTCATATCCCCTCCCTCCTTCAAAGTATAAGGGGATTGAGGGGACAGTCCTAGTGGGAGTTAGAGGAAACAGTCTGCATCTTTTATTTATATTTATTAATCAGGTTTTCTTTAGACATCAATAAGTAAACAGTGCGATGCTTTTTAATATTTGCAGCAGAAATTTTTGAATACGACAAAAAATATATAGGCAATTGAAATGTTTTTTTAAACCAGCAGTAAAGTTTATTTTTTGGAGGTATGCATTCAAACCCAAGCGCGCTGAATCCCTTGTTTATAAGGGTGATGCCAATAACCCCTTTTATTTTCGTTTCTTCTGGATGGTTGAGGATAAATGCAGTCAAAAGCGGCATAGAATCCTTAACACGTTTATAGATGGCTCTTCCTTTTAATAATTCATTTGTCATATAGTTAAAATCATTTAACAGCCTGACATTATGCAGATGAATTTTAAGTAAAAGATCATTTTTTCTTATGATAGCACCGTCAGATAATTGAATGTCATTCCCTTTATATTTTGTTAGCCTCACGCGAAAAACTCCTCCTTTTTCCGGATCTGCTGTAAGATGCTGTAACCGGGTAAAAGGATAATAAAAAGGATCCAGGAATATCCATATTGATAATAAAATATTACGGAACATGATTTATTTAGGTCCCCCTCCTTCATAAGCTATAGTAAATAGGATGTTAATCTAATGGTAATTTTAATTATGGAAATGAACGGATATAGTGCCTTTTTAATATGGCAGCTTGCAGCCAGGTCTTCCAAGGGAGATCCAGATCGCCCTATATGATAAGCTTACTGAATTTGGTATGAAGTTTATTACATAAGCATTCAATAAAAAGTAATAATATATTGTGTAGTTTATTTCTCATTTGAAAGAAGGAATTAAAGATGACAGTTGGAACTCAAGTAAAGCAAGCAATTGTTGGCTTGAAGAGCGCACAGGCCAGCTTTGAAACGTTTGCACTGGCTACGGAAAACCAAAATGCTAAGCAGCTGTATCAGAATGCCGCACAGCAAACACAATCGATTATTGACAGCCTTGAACCAAGGCTTCAAGAGATTCAGCAAGAGGAACCACAATATAATCAGTAGACAAACAGGCTGGCATATGCCGGCCCTATTTCAATTATTAATTCTATCTTGAATGGTGTGATCCCAATGACAATTGCTTCGAATGTAAATCAATGTCTTGCAGCCATACGTTCTATAGAAGCACAGTTATCAAACCTGGCTTTAACCTCAATGGATGAAGAAGCAAAGCGCCTATTCCATGAATCAATGCTGGAAATTAGCGAGATAAAAACTGATCTTGAACACCGAAAAAAGGTTATAGAGTTTGAGGAACCGCAAT
Source organism: Cytobacillus oceanisediminis (assembly GCF_004366035.1). Classification (GTDB taxonomy): domain Bacteria; phylum Bacillota; class Bacilli; order Bacillales; family Cytobacillaceae; genus Cytobacillus; species Cytobacillus oceanisediminis_C. Next base: position 448,033 of record NZ_SOEE01000002.1, on the reverse strand, counting down.
ATAAACCAAACTAACTGAACTTGGAGATGAAAATATGCCTGAATGGCTGCTTATTGGTGCACGTTCTATTTTATTCGCAGGTGTTTTATTTGCTATAACCAAACTGATAGGAAAAAAACAAATATCAGAGCTTTCATTTTTTGAATATGTATCAGGAATTACAATAGGAAGTATAGCCGGTGAAATTATTATGGGGCTGGATAACCACTGGGCCAGCGGAATCTTTTCTATTTTGATTTTTGGTCTGGTTACATTATTTGCTGATATTCTCTCGCTTAAGAGTAAAAGCTTCCGTGATTTCTTTGAAGGAAAAGGTACAATCTTTATTAAAGATGGAAAAATATTAGAAGATAATTTAAAAAAAGAAAGATATTCGATTGATGATTTATCCTCCCTGCTTCGCCAAAAAAATGTTTTTAAAACAGCAGATGTGGAGTTTGCTGTTTTAGAGCCGCGCGGAGACCTTAGCATCATGCTGAAGAAAGAAAACCAGCCGCTTACCCCAAAGGATCTTCAATTGAATTTGCCTCAGGAAAAAGAGCCGCAAACGGTTATTATGGATGGGAAAATTCTAAACGATCCCCTTGCTGAGTCAGGGAAAACGAGAAAATGGCTTTACATGGAGATAGAAAAACTGGGTTTGACTATTGATAACATTTTTTTGGGTCAAATTAATTCTTATGGAGAACTGACTGTAGATATTTTTGATGATTCACTAAAGGTTCCTGCACCACAACAGCGTCCTCTGCTTATGGCAATGATAAAAAAGTGTGCAGCTGACCTCGAAGTGTTTTCCCTGCAGACTGATTCCAAGAAGGCACAACAAATGTATGAAAAAAATACTCTTAAACTGAATCAAATCATTCAGAAATTATCCCCATATTTAAAGTAATCTTGTCCATCAAGAGGACTTGAAAAACAGAGTCCGCCCTCTTCCTATATTTAAAATTCTGCAATGATATTTTAGTGAATTCCTTTAACCACCCTTTTCGGTTATTTCTTGCAGATATTTATATAAAACGGCTGCCAGTGTCTAAAAACTGAACAAACACCAGAATGAAAACTGGTGTTTGTTTCTTATTGTTAACAGCTGCTCCCGCCTTCTTTTTTCCATACTTTTTTTTGCATAATTAAGGCCACGATCGCTATTAATGCCACAAATATTAAACTGACAAAAAATCCAAGCCTTATTGACTTTTCAATTAATGTGCCGCTTACCGCAGCCAGGATCAGAAGCAATCCCGCCGCAGCCATTATCTTTCCGAACACTTTATTTTCCAGAATCCGAAGAGCTGAAATGATGATGAATGACCAATTGAATAAAATTAATATACCAGCAGCAGTAGTGATATACTCATATATTTTGCCTGGCAGCAATAAGGCGGTTACGATGGATGCAATTAAACCGGCTGTAGCCAATCCCAGTGAAGGTAAAGGAAGGTCCTTCCATTTCTTTATCTTTTTTGAAAATACCGCTGGAGCATCGCCATCATTAGCCATAGTAACCAGTAAGGCTGTTACTCCAAACAGCGAAGCGGTCATCGTAGAGAAGCCGGCAATAATGATTGCTGCATTAAAAACGTGTGGGAAGAAGGCCAGATTATACTTATCCATTGCAGTTACAAAAGGACTCTCTTTTTCATTAAAAGCACCATGTGAAGCCATATACACGGCTAAGCCAAGAGAAATGACATAGATGATGACAAGAACGATCAGCATAATGATGCCCGCCTTGGGTGCATCCTCCTTCTTTTTTAACCTTGTTGCCATTAGCCCGATAACTTCAATTCCTCCGTATGCATAAAAAGCATAAATCAAGGATGACCAGAAGCCCTTAAAGCCTTCAGGAAACCAATCCCCTGAAGAACCGGGGAATCCGGGATGCCTGGCATCTCCATCAATCACTCCGGACAAAGCAGCGGCTGCGAGGATGATAAACATAATAATGGCTGCTGTTTTAATAACTGCAAACAGGTCCTCCACCTTGTCAAAACCTTTGTTGCCTGTTAATACCACTATAATGGAGAGGATGGCATAACCGGCTGCAAAGACCCAAAGGGGCACATGAGGAAACCAAAATCTTGTCAAAATGGAGAGCGCGGTTAATTGGCTTCCCATGATAAGTATATTTGAGCACCAGTAATTCCAGCCGCAGCTAAAACCTGCCCACTTTCCATAGGCTTTATTAGCGTAATAGCAAAAAGATCCTTCCTGAGGGTCTTCAGCTGTCATTTTAGCCAAAAGATTATAGACGATATAGGTTCCAAGTGCCGCTAATATAAATGAAAATACAATGGATGGTCCGGTGATCTTAATGCCGATGGCGGAACCGAGAAAGAAACCGGTCCCAATCGTACAGCCAACACCTATTAATGATAATTGCCACCATTTTAGGTCACCGGATTCACTTTTTTTTGAGGATTTTCCGCTGGGAAGAAAAAAGTCCATGGTGTACCTCCTGTTTAGCTTCTAAGGCTGTTAATCGTTCTTTTGTTTTCAATTCAAATAAATAAGCCGATTCCTTTTGGTGATCGGCTTCCGTTCAAATCTGTAAAGGATGATGCCAAAGCATTTATTTCTTTTGTTCTGAACTGTCGCTTTTTAACCCTGTAACAGATCTGAACATCTGTGTGTTCATGCTGCCCTGGACAATATCTTGTAGGAAGAATTGTTCGATTAGCTTTTTATATTCTTCATCCTCAAACATCTTTCTGTTTTGAAGCTCCATTTCAGCGAGACCTTCATATTTGAAAAGAAAAGCATAAGTATGGTCTTTTCCTGAAATGGGGGATAATAGCTCAACCTCATGCTGATAATTCTCGTTTCGGTAGCTTTGGATCATTCTCATGTTTTTTAAAGCTTCAACAAAACTGTCCTGCTTTACTTCAAATGTCTGGTAAACGAAAACTGACATAATAATCCCCTTTCCAAGAGCTTTCAGAATGTGTTATTTATCCTCTTCGCTTCTTACATCCGGTCTAACAGGTGTTAAGTCCTCGGAAACTTCAGTATTAAAGCGGAGATTTCCTTGGTTAATAGTGCCTTTTTCATTACTTGCTTCTGTCATATTTCTGAGCAAAAATAAGTGGAATAGATATTCAAATAATGCGACTCCAAGAGCTGCGGCTATTGACATTGCAATAAGATTGTAACCATTGGTTAAAATTGAACTCAAAAACCAGATGAGCAAAAAAGCCAATCCAAAGTCGGCTGCCGTTGCAATTACATTGCTGCTCCCTGGGAGTATGAGCATATCACCAAGAATATAAGCTGTAATGCCCAGAATGGCTGTTATAATAAATACATTTACAAAGCTCATTCCAAAGAATACTCCGAGAATGATATATAAGAGAACAAAACTTGCGGGAAATTTTAGAGCCAATGCCTTGGAATGCTGCATAATCTCCCTCCTTTAGTTGTTAGTCTGGTTATTAGCACAAAAATTATTCCATATATAGCTGCACTTGAATTAAGTTACTTGGCGTAAGAAAATGATTCCTTTTATTGATTTATTTTTCTAGTGTGCTGGTGTTGAGCAATGAGAAATATATCAAAGGGGCAATTGTCCCAAAACATTATCTGCTCAAGCATTTGAATGTTCTCCTGTTCCTGCTGAAGCATCATACGATATTGCTGGCTTCCCTGCTGTGTCTGCTGAATCAGCTGCTGAGCAAGCTGCCTGGCTTGACTTGCCTGCTGTATTCCATGTTGAGTTGTATGCATATTAACAGCCTCCTACGTGAAAAGCAGGCTGCCCAATTAATTGAACAAAGCCTGCAAAGCCATGATTTAGCCAATCAGCGATGCCAGGAAGTCGTACACATTTGCAATCAAATGCAGGGACAGCTTACTGGACAAGAAATGGCTGGAGGAAGTCTTTCAGCAATGCAGCAGCCTTTTAATAACCAGAGTCAATTTCAGACTGGTTCGCTATTCAATTATGCAGGTTTTTTCCGCCAGCAATAATTGAGTACAAAAAAAAGCAGCCCGATTGATTCGGGCTGTTACAACGTTCTGTTAAACCATTACTTTGCAAATATCATTCGTAAACTCCACAGGATCACTGATAGGAAGGCCTTCAATCAGCAGCGCCTGGTTATATAGGAGGTTTGTATACAGATATAATTTTTCTTTATCATTTTCCAAAGCATTTTTTAAGACTTGGAAGACTTCATGGTTTGAATTGATTTCCAAAACCTTATTTGCTTTTACGTCTTGATTATCCGGCATGCTGCTAAGGACCTTTTCCATCTCAATGGTGACTTCTCCATCAGCTGTCAGGCAAACCGGGTGGCTTTTAAGCCTTTTGGAAATTCGTACATCAGTCACTTTTCCTGACAAAATTTCTTTCATGCTGCTGAACAATTCCTTATGTTCTTTTTCTTCTGATTCGGATACCTTTTCATCCTCATTCTCTATGCCGAGATCTCCGCTTGAGACAGACTTGAATTCCTTCTCTTTATAGGTCATAAGCATCTTAATGGCAAACTCGTCAATATCTTCTGTAAAGTACAGTATTTCATAACCCTTATCAGCCAAAAGTTCAGTTTGCGGGAGCTTTTCTATTCTTTCATGTGACTCACCAGCTGCGTAATAAATATATTTCTGGTCATCCTTCATCCTTGATATATATTCATCAAGTGATGCTAATTTCTTTTCTTTTGAAGAATAGAACAACAATAAATCCTGGAGCATTTCTTTATGAGTTCCGAAATCGCTGTATACACCATATTTTAATTGTCTTCCAAACGATTTATAAAATAGTTCATATTTTTCCCGCTCATTTTTCATCAGACTTTGAAGTTCGTTTCTAATCTTTTTGCTGATGTTTTTCGCAATGAGCTTCAGCTGCCGATCATGCTGAAGCATTTCCCTTGAAATGTTAAGTGATAAATCTTCAGAGTCCACCATACCCTTTACAAAGCTGAAATAATCAGGCAGAAGGTCTCCGCACTTATTCATAATTAATACGCCATTGGAATATAGCTCGAGGCCTTTTTCATATTCCTTTGAATAATAATCAAATGGAATATTCTCAGGAAGATATAAAATTGCATTATAGCGGATTGTGCCATCCACATTAATATGGATATGCTTTACAGGCTTGTCGAAGCCATAATGCTTTTCTTGATAAAATTTTTCATAATCTTCGTCTGTCAGTTCACTCTTATTTTTCCGCCAAATTGGAACCATGCTATTGATGGTTTGCTCTTCGGTGCTTCCTATATTCTCATTCTCAGCGTCTTCTTTTGGTTCTTTGATTGCTGCATCCATCTTAATTGGATAGCGGATGAAGTCTGAGTATTTCTTTATGATCGATTTTAAGCGGTACTCTTCGAGGTATTCATCAAAGCTTTCATCTTCCGTATTTTCTTTTATCTTAAGGATAATATCAGTTCCGACTGCCTCTTTTTCACATGGCGTAATCGTATATCCTTCCGCCCCATGGGATTCCCATTTGTACGCCTGTTCACTGCCAAGGGCTTTGCTGATCACAGTTACAACATCAGCGACCATGAATGCCGCATAAAATCCTACGCCGAATTGGCCAATAATATCATGGCCATCTTTAATCTCCTGTTCTTTCTTAAAAGCCAGAGAACCGCTTTTAGCAATGATGCCAAGGTTGTTTTCCAGCTCTTCCTTTGTCATTCCAATGCCTGTATCTTTGATTGTTAATGTTCTGTTCCCTTTATCAGGAACGACCTTTATGTAGTAACTCTCTTTGTCAAACGTTAAGGAATCGTCTGTAAGTGCTTTATAGTAGATCTTATCGATCGCATCGCTGCTGTTGGAAATAAGCTCCCTTAGAAACACCTCTCTTTGAGAGTAAATGGAGTTGATCATCATTTCCAATAATCTCTTGGATTCTGCCTGAAACTGTTTTGTTTCCATGTTAGTCTCTCCCCTTTCAAATATTCCTTACTTTAGCACTCAAGTCTTAAGAGTGCCAAACAATATTTAAATATCATATTAGTTAAATTGTGTCAATCAGCATGAACTGACTTTCGTTCTAAATGATTTCTTCCGCACATTCAATAAGATTGCGTATTGTCTCTTTTAATTGCCTCGAAAGCTGTTCTGGAGTCCATTTCTCTCTTTGATTGTCTAAATCTGATTGTATTAGCAACATCATCCAAACCGAATAAACAGCCGAAAACAAATAATATTCTTGTTTGAATTTTTTCCTGTCAGGAGCAGAAATCTGAATTTCTTCACAATAACAGTCCAGAACCATATTTCGCAAAATATGGTTATTAGGCTTAGGGAAATCAGGATGTGAAATATCGATTAAATGGAACAAATCCCAAAAAGGTGTGTTCAAGTGGCAATGTTCCCAGTCCAGAACCACTGTCTTATCGCCCGCATACCCAAAATTCCCCTGGTGCAAATCCCCATGGCAAAGAACCTTCACAGCGGAAAAGGGTTTACTGGTAAATGCGCTGAAAATGATATTGCCTAAACGCTCTGAAACATTATGTAACCTAAGAATAGTAAAAACTTTCTCTTTGTTCTGCAGAATATGGTCTGCCATCTCCTCAATAGGCGGTTTAGGACCTTTCAGCTGTGCATGGGAAAACCGCTCAGCGGGCAAAGAGTGCCATTTGGCCATTAATGCAGTTATTTCCAGTGCAATTTTGGGATCAAAAGTATGTGTAATGGTGCCAAGGTCTTCTAAAATAATCCAATTATTGCTTAGTTTGTTTTGAACGGAGTACGACAGGATTTTTGGAAACTTTAGCGGGAGTTCTGCCAGGACATTCTCGAAAATCCACACTTCTTTTCCCAGCTGAGTATTGTTTGTCAGAGGTTTGAAAATATAGCTTTTTGACGCATCAATAAAAAAACGCTCTACAAACCGGCCGTTCGCTCCCTGATATAAGTTCTCTCTTCTTAAAATGAAACGGTCATTTAGAGTCCCGTTTGAAGTCACAATATTAGTAAACAAGCTGGCGCTCCCCCTTAATTGCATCCTATCTCCACAATATATATCAATCTGCTTTTAAAAAAATACTGCTTTTTTCATTGCACAAAAAAAGTATCCTGCACAAGGATACTTTTTAGAGCAAACTGAATTCATAGCCTTTATTTCGGATCTCAGCAATTAAAGCAGGAAGAGCTTCAACAGTCTGGGCTAATTCATGCAAAAGAATGATCGCTCCCTCTTCCAGGTTCTCTATGACGTTTGCGATAATTTGTTCAGGCTGTTCTTTGAGCTCCCAGTCCATTGACGAGATTCTCCACATGATGGTTGATAGCCCAAGCTGTTTGGCTGCAGCTATAGTGTGTTCATTGTACTGCCCATATGGGGGCCGGAATAGCTTCACTTCCTGGCCGATGATGGACTCAATCTTAGTTTTGCTGTTGCGGAGATCCTGGATTTGTTCATGTGGAGTCAGGTTAACATAGTTGGAATGCTTTGAAGAGTGGGTACCTATCTGATGACCTTCTTCCATGACTCTTCCCCACGGACGCTGAGGGTATAAAAGCCTGGATTGCCAGAAGAATACAGCTGGAACATTCTCTTCCTTCAAGATATCCAATATTTCCGGAAGAACTCTTCCTGGTCCATCATCAAAGGTCAATACCACTGTTTTCTTCGATGTATGGCCTTCATTAAATAGTTTGATATCAGGGTCATTCGAAACGTACACGACGTTCGAGCTATCCACTACTCATGGACAATTGGCCATTTCCTCTTCCTCCTTTACTAAGTCGAACGGATATATGACTTTTCGCCATAACTTTCAGCATCATATGTAAATGCATACATATCGTCTGTAAACTGCTCTGGTTTATCATCAAAAACGACTTCCCCATCTTTTAAAGCGATAATGCGGGTTGCATATCGTTTAGCTAACTGAACATCATGGACATTTATAATGGTTTGAAGCCTATGACGCTCATGCATCTCCTGAAGCAAGCTGAATATGCGGTCTGAAGTTCCCGGATCCAGGCTCGCAACAGGCTCGTCGCCTAGAAGGAAACTTGGCTTTTGAAGGAGAGCCCTTGCAATGCCGACTCTCTGTTTCTGCCCTCCACTAAGATGCTCGACCCTGCGATTGGCAAAATCGGCTAAGCCCACCTCTGCAATGACTTGTGCAGCCTGAGCTTTTTCTTCATCTGTGAACCATCCAATAAGATTTTTGAAGCTGTTCCTGTAGCCGAACATGCCTGTCAGAACATTTTGCAGGACAGTCAATCGGGGAATTAAATTAAAATGCTGAAAGATCATTCCCATCTCCCTGCGGATTTTTCGAAGCTGTTCATCACTCAGTGCAGAAAAGGATAGGCCATCCCAGATGATTTCCCCAGATGATGGTGTCTGCAAACCGTTTAAACAGCGGATTAAAGTGGATTTTCCAGCACCGCTTTTACCTAACACACAAACAAAATCACCAGGATGGATCGTCAGGTTTATGGAATTCAGGGCATTATGCTTCATGCCGGCATAACGGACTGTTATATTTCGAATCTCAAGCATTTCAGGCCTCCTTTATATCACTCGGTTCCTAACATAGCTTCCGAAAAGATCCACAAGAATAACAATGATCATTATGATCAGTACATCGAGTGAAACTGAACTGTATTGGAAGGTTTTAAAATCATTAAAAAGTCTCTGGCCAATTCCTCCACCTCCAATAAACCCCAATATAAGAGAAGTTCGAATGGCAACCTCAAACCGGTAGAAGTAATTCGACAATACATTTGGCCATATTTGAGGCAGGATGCTGAACAGGGAAGCAAACCAGCTTTTAGCACCTACTGCTTTCATGGCCTCCTGCGGGCCGGGATCGGATGCTTCAATGAGTTCTGAGATCAGTTTTCCCAGAACCCCAATGTTATGAAACATAATGGCCAGGACAGCAGGAAAAGGACCAAGTCCAAGAGCCGTAAGAAGAATTAGACCGAAAACAATTTCAGGGATGGAACGGATAAAGCTGAGGCCGACTCTGGTTAAATGGTAAATAAGTTTAGAGCCGGACGTGTTTTTGGCGGCCATAAAGCTTAAAGGGAGTCCGATAATAAGCCCGAAAAAGCTTCCCAAAAAAGCCATGGCCAATGTTTCCAGACTGTCTTCAAGTATCTTTGGAAGAAGAGAAAAATCCATCGGGAACCAATGGGACAGAAAGTCAATCATATTGCGGAAGTCTTTGAATTTCGATAAATCGAATTCCGTTAGCCTCATGCTTAGATAAACGAATAAAGCTAACACGAAATATGTTAATATGCTGTGTTTTTTAAACCACAATCTTATCAGCCCTATTCTTTAATGAGTCCCTCTTTTAGGGCAGCCTGGCGGATGCTTTCATAATCTTTATTGCTTGCCTCTGTAAATCCGCTTGCCCCGAAAGCATCCAGAATTTCCGGATCTTTAATCGCTAGAAATGCTTCTTTTAATGTTTTAATTGTTTCTTCATCGGTATTTTCATGTACAGCCCAAGGGTACTGAAAAAGCTTTTCTGATTTCCAGATCGTTTTAATCTGATCTCCATCTACTTTTCCTGAATCCACTAATTGATTGTAAATGGCGCTGTCGATCGCACCTGCATCAACCTGCTTATTTTGAACTGCCAATGCAGTAGCATCATGCGAGCCGGTAAATCTGACGGACTTAAAGCTGTGTTCATCCTCTGATTTGTAGACTTCGCGGTCCTTCAATTCAATGGATGGGATAAGAGATCCTGAAGTTGAATTGATATCACCGAAGGCAAAGTCAGCTTCACTGCTGTTTTTCAGTAAATCTTCTAGTGAATTCCATGGGTGGTCTTTATGGGTAATGATATATGAATAATAGAATGGCTCTCCGTCGATCAGCTGTGTAATGATGGCTTTTGCGCCGCTCTTCTCATGTGCAACAACATATGTTAACGGGCCGAAATAAGCCATATCAATTTTATCGTAGTTCATGGCTTCCACTACCCCGTTATAATCCGGATATACTTCGACAGCTACATCCCTATCGAGTTTTTCAGATAATGTGGACTGCAGTTTCTCCATTGCAGCTTCCATGGAACCCTCTGTTTGAACTGGGATGACCCCAATGGTGAACGTTTCTTTAGATTGTTCTTTTCCGTTTCCGTCTTTGTTATCTGCTTCATTTTCGCTGCATGCTGACAAAAGCAGCAGTGAAAAGATAGTCATGAGCATTAAAAATTTTTTCATGTTTGCACTTCCTTTTTTCGTATTTAGTAAAGGTAAAAAAGGACTCTTTTCGAGTCCTTTTTTTTAGATAACAGTAATCTTTCCAGGATTCTGATCTGTGACAGTCCCAATGATGGAAGCCCATTCTACTCCTTTTTCCTTAAGGTCATTAAGGAGCAATTCAGCTTCTGTTTCAGGGATGGTTATTAAAAGTCCCCCAGATGTGATGGCATCACATAGTATCACTTGGTCCACATCATCAATATTTTCATATTGAATCCGGCCGGACAGCCATTTATGATTTTTTTTGGAGCCTCCTGGAATAATATTCTGTTCAGCAAGCTCTCTTGTTTTTGGAAGAATTGGAACGGCTTTGCTTTCAATGGCAATGCCCGTGCCGCTTCCTTCCGCAATCTCCATTGCGTGGCCTAGAAGGCCAAAACCGGTAATGTCTGTGCAGGCATTGACCTGATAGTTATCCATAGCTTCCGCTGCGTCTTTATTTAAGGCAGCCATGACTTCCATTACTCGGTCGATTCCTTCCTGATCCAGCATAGCCCTTTTTATCGCTTGAGTAAGAATGCCCACGCCAATTGGCTTGGTTAAAATCAGTTTGTCGCCAGGCTTGGCTCCTGCATTTGTTCTAACTCGTTCAGGATGTACTGTTCCAGTCACAGATAAACCGAATTTTGGCTCCTGGTCGTCAATGGAGTGCCCGCCAACTAAAACAGCACCGGATTCTCTAACTTTATCGGATGCCCCAGCAAGAATATCTGCAAGGATGCTTTTATCCAATTTTGTGATTGGAAAACCTACAATATTCATAACGGTTATTGGCTTTCCGCCCATAGCGTAAATATCGCTAAGTGAATTGGCTGCGGCAATCTGCCCGAACATATACGGGTCATCCACGATAGGAGTAAAGAAATCAAGTGACTGCACCAGGGCAGTTTCATCATTTATTTTATATACGCCTGCATCATCAGATGTATCCAGTCCTACTAAGAGGTTGGGGTCAGGTACAGACTTTGGCAAATGACGCAGAACCTGCGCCAGGTCTTCAGGACCAATTTTGCATCCTCAGCCGCCTTTTGTAGATAAAGAAGTTAGTTTTATGATTTCTTCTCTCGACATATTTCTCTCTCCTTGCCTATTCATTATTTACTTGGGGACTTTTCTAAAATGGCTTTGTAAATTTTTTGAAGTATTTTAGCTTCATATTCTGAAGAATGGCTGCACTCAACATAAAATTTGGCAGCCCGCCCCAATTTTATCCTCAACTCGTAATTATTCACTAGTTTGTCTGCATAATCAAGAAATTCGACCGTATTAGTATAGATTAAACCGGTTTTCTGATGGTCAATGATATTTCGGTTGCCCAGGTTATTGGCAGCAAGTACAGGAAGGCAATATTCCATTGCTTCCAAAATAGCAGCAGGCTGGCCTTCAGAATGGGATGTATTCAGTACGGCATCAGCTTGCCTATATAGCTCCCCCATATGATGATGGGGGATTTGCCCAAGATATTGAATCCACTCTTTATTCTCTTCTGCAAGGGATTTTACAATATACCCCTCTTCTTCTTCAATAATAGGGCCCGCCAGCCAAAATCGCATCTCAGGATTTTTTTCGTAAATCAATTTAAGCTTTTCTATGGCAAAAGGAATATTTTTCACCTTGCGGATCCCTGCCGGCAGTAAAAATAAAAAAGTGCCAGGTTCTTTCTTATAATCGCCTCCAGGTTCAGGAAATATTACAGTGCCCTGATGGATAACACTGATTTTATCTCTTGCTTCCGGTAGTTCTTTTGCCAGTACCAGCTTGGCTTCTTCATCAAATACGTGTATGGCTTCGGCATGGAGGATGGTTTCCATAACCACTGCTTTTTTTACAGGATCATAAAGATCGATATTTAAGTCTGTGCCTGTCATGGTTACGACATATCTTTCAGGCCTTTTACCAAGCCCTTTAATAAATTCGCCAAACCTGTAAGCGTTAAAGCCATGCACAATATCAGCCTTTGGCAGGCAAGTGAATTCGTAATCGTCTGTGATATTAATGATTTTAGTCTCGATGCCCAGCTTATTAAGTCCATCAGAAATACGCTGAACGGTAACCGTATTTCCTCTTGCCTGTTGAAAATTTGGGCTTGCCAGTATTACTTTCATCCTTTCATCCTTCACAATTATATTTGCACTATCTTCGTTTTAATTAAAGTTTGCATCAATTATTGCAGGAATATTTCATCCTGTCCATTAATTATATTTCAGCAAGCTGTTCTTTTAACTATGACAGTAAAAAAGCCTGTTTCTAAGTCAAGAAACAGGCAAGATTTTTATTGGTTTCCGAATTCTTCTACAAGATCTTTGAATTTTCGAAGTGAGTTTTCAATTGGATATGGGGAAGTCAGATCCACTCCGGTTTTCTTTAACAGCTCAAGGGGATAATCGGAACTACCGCTTTTTAAGAACTCAAGATAGCTTTGCAGCGTTTCTTTGTCCCCTTCAAGAATTTTCGCTGCCAAATGAATGGCAGACGCAAATCCGGTAGCGTACTTATAAACATAAAATGGACGGTAAAAATGAGGGATCCTTGCCCAGCCGAATTTCACCTCTTCATCAAAGACAATCTCATCCCCATTATATTCGCGGAATAAGCGTTCATAGATTCCGCTGAAAACTTCAGCGTTAAGCGGCTCTCCCTTTTCCGCTAATTCGTGAGTTTTCATCTCAAACTCAGCAAACATGACTTGGGTGAAGAAGGTTCCTTTAAACTGATCAATAAAATGATTAAGGAGATGCCTGCGGACTTGTTTATCCTTTTCTCTGTTCAGCAAATAGTTAATCAGAAGCACTTCGTTCACTGTTGAAGCCACTTCCGCTACAAAGATGCTGTAACGGGCGGTAATCTGCGGCTGGTGCTGTGAGCTCAGCTTACTGTGGACACCATGTCCGCATTCATGAGCAAGTGTAAAAAGGCTGTCCAGATCATCACGGTGATTCAGGAGGATATAGGGATGAACGCCATAGATGCCCAAGTTATACGCCCCTGACCGCTTCCCTGGAGTTTCCCGCACATCAATATAGCGCCCCGACTTAAACTCCTTGAGAATATTAATATAATCCTCTCCAAGAGGCTCCAATGCTTTACACATCGTTTCATAAGCTTCTTCGTACGATATATCAGGTTTTACACCCTCTGCTAATGGAACACTCAAATCATATTGCCGCAGCTCGTCAAGGCCTAAATGTTTCTTGCGGATCCTGGTATATTGATGCATTGCCCCGATATTTTTTTTTGTTGTCTCAATAAGATTTACATATACTTCCTTTGGCACCTTATCACCAAATAATCCTTTTTCAAGGGCTGAAGGATAATTCCGGATACTGGCCATGCTCACATTGTTTTTTATCGCAGCAGAAAGGGTGGAAGAAATGGAATTCTTTAGCTGCATATACGGCTGGTAATAGGCCTTATACGCTTCCTTTCTCTTTTCCCGGTCTTCCTCTTCCATAATTTTTGCATACATCCCGCGTGTCAGTTCAATCTTTTCGCCATCGTCTTTTGTTATATCTCCAAACTTTATATCAGCGTTATTCATCATTCCAAATGTATGACTGGGAACCGAAAGTGCTTCGCCAAGGCGGGACAGAATTTCTTCCTTGTCTTTATTAAGGACATGAGGCTTATAGCGGAAAGATTCGAGCAGGTCTTCCTCAAAGTATTTCAAGGCCTTTTCCTCAGCAATATAGCTTTTTAGGGTTCCTTCATCCAGGCTTAAAAGAAAAGGCATAAAAAAAGAAGTGCATGAACTGATTTTTACGCTTAATTGCTTTGCTCTGTCCACCAATGCCTGCGAATCTGACATCCGTGTGTCTTCATCTGTTTTTAGCATCGCATAAGCATATAGCTTATTAAATATGTAAGATAGTTTTTCTTTGTGCTCAAGATATTGATACAGGGAATAACCATCTTGAATCTTGCCATCATAGGTCTTCAGCTTATCAGCTAATTGTCCAATCCTCTGGTAATCTTCCTCCCATTTTTCCAAACTTGAATAAATGTCTTCCAGATTCCATTTTTCATTTTGCGGAACGTCATTTCTGTTGTTGAATGTCTTCATCTTATAGACTCCTTTACAGCAAAACTGTCATTCATTTATTAACTATATTCAAAAGTTATCGGAAAAACCCTCCCTCATTTTTGATTTTATCACGAACGGCCATTAAAATAATCTTGAAAGGATGTGGACGGATTGGCAATAACGCTGCCTCATATTGAAGACCCAAACAATACGGCATATTTTCCTCCAGTGGGGAATTTTGAAACTTTTCAGGACGATGCCCATTATGAAGAAAAAGTCAGGGAATGGGGATTATCAACTACAAGGGAAGTTAAGAAGGAATTTTGGTATAAAGAAAAATCACAGCAGCGCCTTGTAACCGTGAAAGGTTATCAGGTATACGGTGAATCTGGTGATTATTATACAATTATAATTGAATTTCAGGACGGAAATCTGAGCTGCATACACCCTGCTTATCTTAAAGAGATGCAGTCCCCGAGCTTTGGAAAGGCAATGGCTGCTGATTTTGCGGATACCTCCTCTGCTCCTCCTTCTGAAAAGGATGCTCCCAAAAAAGAAAATGAGAAGCATGAAGACGTTACTAAGAATCCGGCTGAAAACAGCAATAAGACAAAGCCTTCAGCAAAAAAAGCCAAGAAGGAAAAACAGCCTGCATTGGAACTGCCAGCAGAAAAAGTCCATTTTACCGCTAAAGTAAAACAATTTGCCTTAAGCTGGAACCATTTCAATGAAGATAATGATGAAGTCATCGTCTTAGAAGATGTTGTCATTCAAGAGAATGAACCGATTGAAGTGGGACTTGGCTGGTGCTCCCACTCAAAAACTCTAAAGAAATTTGAACTTCAGCCAGGGGAAAGCCTTGAATTTGATGGGAAAATTGTTAAAAAGAAACTGCCTAAAGGCAAAGACTGTGACAAGGAATTCATTGTAGAAGAAACAGTGACATATAAGATTAATAATCCTTCAAAAATCAAAAAAAGCTAAGAGTGGACGCTCTTAGCTTTTTTACGATTATGAAAGAATTCTTTTTTCTCCCTCGATACTCTGGATGGGACTGATATTTTGTGTGAATTCAAGTGTTCCTGCATAGCTTCCGTTTTCATCCCTTACGGCAAAATAACGGATATAAACATATTTATCTCTGAATTTTATCCAGAAATCTTCAGAATCCTTTCGGCCAGCCTTAAAATCCTTCAGCAATTCTTCCACAGCATGGACACTGCGGGGAGGATGGCAATTCTGCACGGTTCGCCCTATCACGGCTTTGGTTCTGGCAAAGATTCTTTCCTTTCCATGAGAGAAATAGCGGACTACGTCTTCATGATCAATAAATGTGATATCAACAGGCAAGTGATTGAATAATAGTTCCAGCTGTTTCAATGATAAAATGCCAGTTTCCATTTTGATATAGCCTTCTGATATTGCATTCCCGTCAATCCCTTTGCGTTCGGGCTTCCATTCTCCCTCCGGGCCAGTCAGACAGAAGCCAATCTCGTCGCTCTCATGGTCAATCTTAACCCATTCATCTTCTGTAAGATTCTTTAATGCCATGGGGAAAAGGATATTTTCTTCCCTGTAAATCATGGCGCTTATTTCATTGAATATGAAACGCACGGCATTGGTGACCTTTTGCTTATCCCCATCGTAATGGCTGAGCAGATTCCTGGCATCCTTGATTCCATCCCTGATAAAGTCATCGATGCTCCACATATTATTTGTTGGACCATAGATTCCGTACTTCTCCAAGTATGGGAAAAGCAGATTTTCCTTCCGGCTGTAATGCTTATAAAGATCGAGCAGCAGGATGCAATCTTCTAATAGTTTATAAGCATTTTCCACGTTATCCTCCTGGATGAACGCCTCGAGATGGACTTTTACCCTTTCCCTCAAATGCTTATCAATTGCCCTATTCTCCCGGATGAATGTATGTACGGGGTGTCCGGGCTGTTCTTCCGGCTTCAGATGAGCAGTTTCGCCTCCGGTGTTCTGAACTGGACTGTTATGATGGTCCTGCTGTTCACGGTTATTAATCAATTCGCTCACTGTACATTTCCTCCTCTTTTCAAGGCTGTATATATTGCTTATAAAGGAATGTACCATGGGGGAAAAGTTTGGGATGTGATGAGAATCATATTTTATTGAAAGTTTATGGTTTTATTTAAGAATGGAATGCAAGCAATAAATTACCACCCCCTCCTTGTTCTCTTTTTTGATACACTTTTAAAGGATTGAATGATGGAGGTTTACTATTTGTGAAAAGAATACACCGAATGATGATTTTGATTGTTCTTATATTTTCCAGCGGATTTGCTGCAGGCATTTACTATACAAACAACACGGAACAGATCCAGCCTTTAAAACAGCCTGCGCCGGTTTCACAATCCAGCAAACTTCCGGTCAAAAAAGGAATCCCGAAGCTTTCTGAGGTTCCTGAAAAAGTGCTGATGGGTTATGTCCAGGATTACCGTGACCCAAAATCGATCGATTATTCAAACCTGTCTCATATCCTATTTTCTTTCGCTCATCCCGAGAAGGACGGAAGCATTTCTTTAAATGGTGATTCAGCCCTGAAAAATCTGAGAAGTGTGGTAAGAAATGCACACCGTCAAGATGTAAAGGCCATACTTGCCGTAGGGGGATGGTTTCATATCAATGGCGGGGAATCATATGATTATTTTAAACAAGCCATAGCTGATGGCTCTTCGAGAGACAGGCTTGTAAAAGAATTGGCGGGGCTGGCTCAAAACGAAAATCTTGATGGCATTGACATTGATTTTGA
Source organism: Cytobacillus oceanisediminis (assembly GCF_004366035.1). Lineage (GTDB taxonomy): Bacteria > Bacillota > Bacilli > Bacillales > Cytobacillaceae > Cytobacillus > Cytobacillus oceanisediminis_C. The sequence goes on along the minus strand of NZ_SOEE01000002.1, from coordinate 431,024 downwards.
GCATCCGCGTTCCAAAGAGGATGCAAAATACCTGGCTGTCTTTATCAATAAGCTAAGCGAAGTGCTTCATGCAAACGGCAAAGTGCTGTCTGTTGCGGTCCATGCCAAAATTCATAGTGTCACTGGGACAGAGATGGGCTATGTTGTATATGAGCCTGCTATGTTCATGAAGGTTGATTATGTAAATATAATGGCTTATGACGGCCAGTGGGATGGCGGTTACAATGCTCGCAATCTTTCTCCGTACTCCTTTACAGAGAATATTGCAAACTATTGGGGACAACTATTTGATTCACAGGGGATTCCAAAAGATAAGCTGGTTCTGGGGGTTCCGCTTTATGCTCAGCCAGCAGATCCTGCCATAAAGCCCGTATCATATAATGCAGTCATAAGCGCTAATCCCGAAAACGCAGCAAAGGATAAGATCAGCCTAAATGGCACTGAGTACTACTATAATGGTGCCAATATGATGAAAAAGAAAACAGCCCTGGCTCTCAATCACGGATTCGGCGGAATGATGATCTGGGAAGTGGGCCATGACGCCAAAGGGCCATTCAGCCTTATGGGAACGATTGCTGAAGCTCTCCAAAATACAGAAGAATCCGTGAAGTATTATTCCTTGAAAAATACAAAATGAGAAAAAAGAGCATGGGCAACACCCTTGCTCTTTTTTAGGAATTTCAAATCACGATAGTATAAACTGCTTTATCTCTTCCCGCCGGTCCTGATAGACCTTCTCTCCAAGCATAACCAGTTCCTCCACAAACTTTATTTCATCAAATGGCATTTCTTCCCCCAGTTCTTCATTTATGCGCAAGTAATTTTCTCCAAGCAGATGTTTGCTATGGTAGGTAACAGATTCGGAAGATAAATGAAGGGCCAGGTCCAATAGCTTCGGGGTAACCTTCATGGACGGGAGCTGGAAAGGCAGCCAATGTTTTACACCCCAGTATTTATTTTGGTCAATCGTAAAGTCGATTTTTTGAAGACCGGTTCCAAGGGAAAGAATTTTTATATTTTGCATTTCCTCCTTGAAGTGATGCATAGCCTCCGTAATGCAAACGAGTGATGGATTATTCGCCCAAAGCCCTCCGTCTATCGATAAATAACTGTTGCTGATGTTATTCGGAGGGAAATAAACAGGTGCTGAACAGGAGGATAGTACTGCGTCCCAAAGCTTCATTGATAGACTTTCATTTCCAGTACTGCCGTAATTGGAACGGTGAATAAATGGCTTGCCATGGGTCACATCGACAGCAGGAATTAAAAGCGGCTTATTAATATCGGAAAGCTCCGTTTCTCCAAAAGCTTTTCGGATAAAACGCCGCAGGTACTTATCACTGTATACACTTTTAAAGAGACCAACCTTTGCCTGTTTTACAAAAATCTTTTTCCCGAATGACTCGTATCCTTTCAAGACCTCGCTCATATCTTTCTTCAGGATAAGTGAAGCGGCAATTATCGACCCGGTGCTTGTGCCAGCAATCATATCGAAATAGTCACCTGCTTGCAGATTCAGTTCCTCTTCGAGAGCTTTTAAAATGCTGACAGCAAAGACACCGCGTATTCCACCGCCATCGATGCATAATATTTTCATTGGATCACCTGCTATGTCATTCCTATTGTAGATTTGCCCTTTAATAAGGGGGGAAATTACGTTCTCCGAAGATTAGGAGCTTAAGCCTTTTCCTATGTAAAAGAAGAGAAGGAACCATTCCTTCTCTTCTATTCCTCGTTTATCATTTCCTCGAATACGGCAGAGACTTTGTTAAATTCTTCGTCGCTTTCAATGGGTGTAAAATCGCCGTCTTCATCCAGTTTTAAAAAGAACACGTCGATATCTTCTTCTGTGTCTTCTTCAAGATCTTCTACGAAGCTGACAGCAGCATATTGATGGCCATCTACCTCTGCAGAAGCGAGAACCTCCACTTCCATTTCCTGATCATTTTCATCACTGATTGTAAATACTTCTCCAACTTCTATTTTGTCCATTTTTTATCTCCTCTCCATAGTAGGTTCTTTCTATATTTTCCCGTTTTAGCAGATTTTCATGCCTAAAATAAAAAAAGGATCGGCTTTATGATGCCGATCCATGCCTGCATTGAGGATTACTTAATGCCTGCTGCCTCTTTTTTTTCCACTTTTACACTCCATCCAAACGGGTCTGGCGCGGTACCTTTTTGGATTCCAGTCAAAGTATCATAGATTTTCTTGGATAATTCCCCGGTGATGCCACCGCTGATTTCAATTTTCTTATTGTCCCAGAAAAATTCGCCAATTGGAGAGATAACAGCAGCAGTGCCTGTTCCGAATGCTTCTTCAAGCTGTCCGTCCGCATGTGCCTGGTAGATTTCTTCAATAGAGATTCTGCGCTCAGCCACTGGAATATCCCAGTACTTCAGTAACTCGAGTACAGAGTTTCTGGTGATTCCTTCTAAGATGCTTCCATTAAGCTCAGGTGTTACAACTTCACCGTTAATTTTGAAGAAAATGTTCATGCTTCCCACTTCTTCAATATATTTATTTTCTTTGCCGTCCAGCCATAGTACCTGTGAATAACCAGTTAAGCTGGCAAGCTCCTGTGCTTTCAGACTCGCTGCATAGTTTCCTCCGGTTTTAGCGGTGCCTGTTCCCCCTTTTACGGCACGGACATATTCGTTTTGAACAGCAATTTTAACAGGGTTGATGCCTTCCTTGTAGTAGGCGCCTACTGGAGAAAGGATAATGATGAATTTGTATCTCTTTGATGGTGCCACTCCAAGGTATGGCTCAGTTGAAATGACAAATGGACGGATGTACAGTGAAGTTCCTTCAACATTGGGAATCCAGTCACGATCGAGTGATATTAATTCTTTTAAGGCATACAGAGCAAGCTCTTCATCAATTTCAGGAATACATAACCTGGAGTTGGATTTATTCAATCTCTCCATATTCTTTTCAGGCCTGAAAAGCAGAACCTCTTTATCGATTGTAAGATATGCTTTTAACCCTTCGAAGACACTTTGCCCATAATGGAAAATCATTGCAGCGGGATCAAGTGAAAGCGGCTGGTAAGGTACAATTCTTGGATCATGCCATCCCCGGCCGGCAGTATAATCCATTTCAAACATATGATCGGTAAAATTTTTGCCAAACTCCAGATTATCAAATGCAGGTTTTTGTTTTTTCTCAGGTGTGCGATTGATTTCAATTTTAAATTCAGTCATTGTCAAAACTCCCTATCTGTAGATGATTTAAAAACCTCATGCCTGCTTTTGCTGCTGCTCTTATTAGAGGATAAATAAAAACGCCCAGTCATCCTCCGAGCGTGGACGAAAGGGCTTGCTTCCCGGCAACAACCTATAAGGATGTTCAACAGCTGCTTATATATTGTAATAAGACTCATATGCTGTTTTTGAAAAGGTTGCCTTTCGCTCTTTTCTACTTCAAGGCAGTAGTGCAGTTATTTGTTAAAGTTTTTATAAGTTTTTCTAATATTATGATATTCTCCTATTTAATTGTCAATATGAATTAACAATAAATTTAGAATTAATTCGGATCACTGAAAATTCTATTTGCAAAAGAACTGTCAATTATGATGAAAAATCATGGATTTAAATCTATAATCAATATATAAATACATAAGGAGATTTATGATGATGAACAGTAAAGAGCTTGAAGAAAGAATTATTCAAAACTATCAGGGCGAAGAAAAAATGATGATTCTCGTTTTTGCCCAGTGGTGCATTAATCATAATTTAGATCCCGAGGAAATCTATTTAAAGGCATATCCAGAGCAAAGGAAAAATATTTCACTGCAGGAAGCCCTGGAGCTGACAGTTCCTAAAGAAGAAGCTGGTGATGTGCCTGATGAGACATTGCTTGGTGTTCTATCAATGTTCGGAAATGATGATTTGGCCTTCGTCGTTATGGAAGAATTAAAGAAAATGAAAAAGGGCAGCTAAGCCTGGGTTGGCTGCTGCCCTTTTTCGCAAGAAACACTATTATTTAAACCAGCCCTTCTCTTTGGACTGGGTAATGGCTTCAATCCTGTTCGTAACTTCGAGCTTGTCAAGAATAGCAGATATATAGTTTCGGACGGTTCCTGTTTTAATGCTGAGCTGATCGGCAATTTCCCTGGTGTTTTTGCCGTCGGCAATCAGCTCAAGCACCTCTTTTTCACGATCGGTCAGCGGGTTTTCTTCTCCATATACATCATCCATTAATTCAGGTGCATAGATGCGCTTTCCTTCCACGACGTTTCTGATTGAGCTGGCGAGCTCTTCACTTGGGCTGTCTTTTAATAAGTATCCCCTTACACCGGCCTTTAGGGCACGCTGAAAATAGCCTGACCTTGCAAAGGTTGTCAGAATAATAACTTTGCATCCCATGCCTTTCAGTTCTTCTGCCGCCTCCAAGCCGCTCTTTTCCGGCATTTCAATATCCATGATGCATACATCCGGTTTGAGCGTTTGGACAAGAGATATGGCTTCCTTGCCATTTGATGCTTTGCCAATGACCTCCATATCTTCTTCGAGATTTAACAGGGATCCTAAAGCACCAAGCACCATCCGCTGGTCTTCAGCTATGACGATTTTAATCATGCCTTTTCCTCCTTATTTGTTTCCTTGACGACTGTTGGCACCTTCATTATAATCGTTGTTCCATTTTCAGACACGATATCAAGACTTCCATTGACAAAGTCAAGCCGCTCTCCTAATCCAAGCAGTCCTGACCCCTTGCCGACATCTGTTGCGGGATTCATGCCGACCCCGTTATCCTGGACACTAATGCTAACTTCATTCCAGGTTTGTTCAATGCTGATGCGGCATTCTGTAGCATTACTGTGTTTTACTACATTTGTCACAGCTTCTTTCATGCACATGCTTAGAATATTCTCAAGGAATACTGACACGTTCTTTAATTTGATATCTTCTTCCCCGATGAATTCGATAGAGGCGGCCTTTAAAATTTGCTTAACAAGTATAATTTCTTCCTTCAGCCTGATTCCTCTCATCTGGGAAACCATTTTTCTTACTTCGTTTAATGCTGTTCTGGCTGTTTGCTGAACGTCTATAAGCTCTTCCTTTGCCTGGTCAGGATCCTTGCTGATGAGCTTCCTGGCCAGATCGCTTTTTAATCCGATCAGAGACAGCTTTTGTCCGAGTGTATCATGAAGATCGCGGGCAATCCGCTGCCTTTCCTCCTGTTTGACGAGCTCCGCGATCCTTTTGTTGGCATCTTCGAGCTGTTCTTCAAGCATTTCCTGCTTTTTCTTATTGTGAATGTTAAATGGAAGCAAAATTACACTGATCCAGATGATAATGATAAAAGGTATCTGCTCGAGAAATAATGGCTTTTGTGTGACAAAATTTATATTTATTGAGATGGTAGTTGCGACCAGATGGATGACATATAACGTTAAAAATGCAATCCTGTTTTTGATATGGCCATTGTAATAAGCTATATAAAAAGCAAAATAAATAAACGAAAACAGAATGGTCATCGTAATCGATATGCTGATTAAGATGCCTGTCCATAGATAGACAGGCCACTTCCGGGATATAAAGGCAAAACGCAAAGATATAAAAAATAAAATGGTCAGGATAATTCCGACAGCTATGGCGATTTTAGAGGTGGATCTGAAGATGAAATAAAACGGCAAAATGCTGAATACACTCCATATATAAGGAGAAATGCCTGAACTTTTCAAAGTGGTGAAATACTTTTTAAACATGTGAGGTACCCTCTTTTTATCGTGAAATAATGAAACAGCTCCTTTGCTATCATATCACAAAGGAGCTGTTCTTCAGTAGACTATAGACTTAGTTTATGGCTTCACAGATGCCGTTTTCGCTCTGCTCTGTTTTTTGCTGAGGGCAGACTGCCTTGCTGCTCCATATCCAGTGAAGTCCTGGGCTTCTTCGTCCCATAAGCGGAATCGAAGTGACTTCAGACTGGTTGAAAGAGTAATGGTCGGTACATTCTGAAGCTCAGCTGTATTATAATGTGCGCTTTCGAGATTATAGTTAGGCACACGCGGGCTTAAGTGATGAATATGATGGAACCCGATGTTTCCGGTCAGCCACTGAAATACTTTTGGAAGCTTGTAAAAGGAGCTTCCCTCTACAGCCGCTTTTACATACTCCCACTTATCATCTTCTTCAAAATAGGAGTCTTCAAATGTATGCTGTACATAGAAAAGCCAAATCCCCGCTGCTCCGGAAATCAAAAAGATTGGACCTTGCACCATCAGGAACGCTTCCCACCCGATAGCCCAGCACATGAACGCATACAAACCAGCGATAGCTGCGTTTGTTAGATAAGTATTGATGCGTTCATTCTTTCTGGCCCCTTTTCTGTTAAATCGGTTTTTTAACAAAAATACATAAATCGGGCCAATACCTAACATGACGAACGGATTGCGGTAGATACGATAGGCTGCACGTGTCGACCATGACGCATCTTGGTATTCTTTTACTGTCAGTGTCCAGATATCTCCTGTACCACGCTTGTCCAGATTACCGCTGGTTGCATGGTGAACATTGTGGTCATGCTGCCATTGGTGATAGGGGAAAATGGTAAGTATCCCTGTGATTGTGCCAACGATTTTGTTTGCTTTGCGATTTTTGAAAAAGGAATGGTGGCAGCAATCATGGAAAATGATGAAGATCCTGACCAGAAAGCCAGCTGCAATGACAGATATGCCAAGCGTCAGCAGGTAAGAAAAGCTCAGGCTCTTGTAAGCAAGGAACCACAGCAGGAAAAAAGGTCCCAGAGTATTGACCAGCTGCATGATGCTGCGTGTTAAATCTGATTTTTCATATGGTGCCATTTGTTTTTTTAAGTTGAGTTGTTTTTGTTTAGAAGTCATTTTTTAATTCCCTTCTTCATGACGTTAACCTTATGATAAAGGGTTTTCAAACGGTTTTGTAGACATGAGTGTCATGTCCAAACCATGATAAATGTCATGGTTTGCTGAAAAATTAAGATGAGATCCTATAAACAGGCTATAATTTTTAAGCTTCCCTAAAAAAAATTTTTATTTTTCAGGATTATTTTGCCTCACACATGACTTCTAATTACGTAGGACATAATGAAATTGACATTAAATATAAAGGAGAGTTTTGCATGCGCAACCATAATCAACTCGGCAGTACAGAAATCGATTCACCCATACAAGCTTCAATTGAGCAGATCTGGCAGAATGTGTGCGGAGGCTGGGATCAATTCAATCAATCAGCCGTACTGGATTTTTTAAGCCAATGTGAGAAAAAAGGAATTGATTCCCAATTCGCAATGAGCTGGATTGAGAAAAATAAAGATAAGATTCCGGATTGGCAGACAGTTTCCAGAGTGTCTCTTGATTGGATGAATCAGCATACAGCTGCTGGCTCTCCATTATCAAATGAGACCTTTAAATAACCACATAAGCAAAAGACTGTAAAAGCCCCTTGGCATATTACCAAGGGGCTCTCTTTTAATGAGGAATGTTAGGGTTTGGCATTTGCCCTTGAGCAGGGTTTTGCATATGCCCCTGTGCAGGTGCATATGCATTTAACATTTGCTGCATATCCTGCTGTGCAAACTGAGGTACCTGGTAATAATGATGTTTGTTTTGATAAATTGAAAGTTCATAAGCCATCTCAATGCAATTTGGGACTGAATCAGCCAGTACTCTCCGAACAACTGGATTTGTTGTTTCGAGTGCAGCCATGGTTTTCATGGAAGCGGCCGATTTTAATGCTCCCAGAAGGCAGCCGGAAACTGTTTCTTCATTCATTTCGGTGACAGATTGGATTGGCTTTTTTGGCTGAGAAGGCTTTAAACCATAAATAAAATCATTATCCTGGTTCATTTTATAGCTCTGTGTTGGTATAGAAGGATCTTTACCTGTCTGGAAACATTCCAGTGTAGTATTGTATTCCTCCTGCACAAATTGATACTGGCGGTCCATTATACTTGCCAGTTCCTGATCTTGTACGTGCTGACGTAATAGTGAGTATGTGTTTAAGGTGCCGACTGTACCTGATAAAACCTCATGAACATCAAGAACTTCATGTGCTCCATGGTTGAGCTGCTGAGGTATATTTCCTGTATGCATATTTTGATGCATTTGGTTAGGCTGATTTTCCAATTAGATTCCTCCTTTTTTATTAACAATCTTTATCATGCAGAATTTTATATAGAAATATCCGTGGTATGGTAAAAAAATAAATAAAAAAAGCAGCTCGATTGAACCGCTTTTTTAGTTCACTTCCTCAATTGTTTCTGCCAATAAGAATAGATATCTGTAAATTAGATTGTAAGCATCATTTATGGTCATATCTTCTTCAAAGCCTTCCAAGTCATCCAATGCAAAATTGAGTTCCCATAACCCATCTTGCTGGTTAAACATTAAATCAAATGTTGCTGAATCACCTTGTAATGTTCTTTTTAAATATGACCTTATTGTTTCTGCTTTCTTTTTAGGCAATTTTAGTCCAAGCATGACATCATAGGTTCGGAAAAGGTCATCGAATTCAAATGAGATGGCGTCTGCACCAATAATCACAAACCATTCAGATTCAAGGTACATAAACTCTTTAATATTTTTCACAAAATAATCGATAGGCTGGTTTAGAAAATCGGGCGTCTCCTGTGAGAGGACTTCTTCTGTTTCCTTGTTTCCTCTCTCTATATAAGCATTTGCAAAGCGGGTTTTAGGATTTTTTATAATTAACGATTCAGCATTGGATAATAGCTGATGCTTTTCAGCAAATTCTTTTTCTTCTTTGTATATTTCGTTTCCTTGTTCCTTGAGATGATTTTCAATCCGTTCTTTTAACATTTCGCTCCTCCTTTAATTATGGCTACCTTCCGCGTCTTTTTGACATGTTACTCACAGATTTAGGCGCTGAAGTCTTCTTTTTTGATTGTGATTTGCTGCGGTTTACATTACCAGCTGAATTCGATGGTTTTGAATTTTTCCTTTGCCCTTTTCTGCTCTTTGCCGGGGAAGTTTTGCCTTCATTCTTTTTTCTGTCTGTATCTTCCCGATTATCATTTTTCTTTCTTCCAGGTGAAGCTGGGCTTTTTCGCGCTTGAGAGTTTTTTTCTGATGGCCTGGAAGGCTTTTGCCTTTCCTGGCTATTGCCAAGGTTCTGCTTGGAAATTGTAATGTTCAGCCCTTTTTCAATTGCTTCAAGAAGCGGTTTATCTGCGGATGAATAAAAAGTGATTGCCATCCCCTTCATGCCAGCCCTTCCCGTTCTTCCGATGCGGTGAACATAGCTTTCCGGATCCAGTGGAATATCATAATTAAATACATGTGTGACACCTTCCACATCAAGTCCCCTTGCAGCTACATCAGTTGCTATTAATAGCTGTAATTCTGCGTCCCTGAATCGTTTCATCACTTGTTCCCGTTTGGACTGAGATAAATCTCCGTGAAGCTCATCACATTCGAAGCCATTTGATTTTAGTACATCATTAAGCTTGCTAACCCTGCGTTTGGTCCGGCAAAAGATGACTGCTAAATAAGGTCTGTGAGTTTGAATTAATTGCATGAGTGTGGCCTGCTTGGCACGGTCGATCGTATGTATGGCGATTTGCTTGACTGATTGTGCTGGTCCTTGTGTTTTTTCGATTTGCATATACTCTGGTTCTTTCATATGTTTCCTGGCGAGATTCCTGATTTCTGCTGGTATTGTTGCAGAAAATAACATGGTCTGTCTTTTGACTGGTGTTTCTTTAATAATATCTTCCACTTCATCCAGGAAGCCAATATGGAGCATTTGATCGGCTTCATCCAATACTAAAAAATCTGCTTGTGATAAATCAATCGTTTTCCTCTTAATATGATCGAGAAGCCGGCCAGGCGTACCAACGACAATTTGGACCTTTTTCTTCAGCTTGTTGAGCTGCTTGTCCACATCTTGCCCCCCATAAACGGCTAATACCTCTAAATCATCATAGCCTGCAATCAGTTTTTGAACTTCTTCTGTAATCTGCAGAGCTAATTCCCTTGTCGGTGTCACAATCAGAGCTTGAATATGGACAGCATTCGGGTCAAGCTTCTCAAGAATCGGCAGAATAAAGGCGAATGTTTTGCCAGTTCCAGTCTGTGCCTGTGCAATAATATCCCTGCCCTCCATCACAGCGGGTATTGCCTGCTCCTGAATGGGAGTGGGTTTTCCAATGCCATGGCTCAGCAATATATTGGTGAGTTTAGTTGAAATACCTAATGTTAAAAAATCCTGCAAATAAGTCCCTGCTTTCTTTACTTTCTTTATTAGAGGCTCAGGTGAAGATTTAAAGAAATTTCACCCTTATTAATATTGGATGTTTGATGGCAAAATAGCAAGGTATTCTTATTCTGATTTAAAAAACCCAATACCGACCGATAAGTCTGCATTGGGTTTAGTTGCTTACTATTCAGTCAATCCCAGTCCTTTGTTGGCTCTTTTTCTTCGGCCATTTCCATTCCATACGCCAGCCGCGGATTTAAGGCCGCTTCTTTGCTATTTTCCTCCTGGCTAACGTCGGCCCCTTTCTGGAGATAGCGGTGCACAAAGACTTCGGAAAGAGTGATAATTCCAGCTGCAATGACACTTCCCCACGCTATTTGCAAGTAACTGTTAAGCAATACACTCCCAAAAACCCATACAGATGCATAAACAAGGAAAAAGTCAGCAATGAGGGCATTCCGGTTTCCCAGGCGGGGGAGAATTATCCGATCACCAAGCATATAGGACATAACCGTTACCAGTAGGCTGAAAGAAACAATATCGGCAAATGTTGCATCGAAAAATAAATCAAGTGCTATGGCAAAAGCAATCATGCTTGATACAAATTTAAGTACAACAATTAATGTTTTATTCATATGTGTTCCTCCTTTGCCCATAGTTTTGATCAATCTGCGCATTCCCATTCATCCAGCCTTTAAACAATGCTAAATATAATTTTTTCAAAAAATAAACAACTTGTTCGGAGCCTCTCAATATAATGGTAGTAAAAGTCTAACATCTTAAGTTAAAGGTTGTGGAAGAGTGTTGCTCCCAGACAAATTACTTAATGTGGTGATAATAGGTGAGTGCTGAATATAAATTTCAAAATCTCCAGGAGCGGAATTTGACGTTTGAGCAGGTATTCAATCGTATTTTACTTTTCATGAGGCGAAATCCTGATGGGAACTTCCGCTTGATGATTGGGACTGATTCACAGGTTCATTGCAATCGAACAGTGTTCATAACCGGAATTGTTATTCAAAATGAACGGAAAGGTGCCTGGGCATGTATTAGAAAGACAATTATTCCAAGGAAAATGGTGCACCTGCATGAGAGAATCTCATTTGAAACCTCGCTGACGGAAGAAGTCGTCTCCTTATTTACTGAGGAATGCAAAGATAAAATGTTTGATATCGTACTTCCATTTCTTTATAAAGGCGGGTCCTTCTCAATGGAAGGGCATATGGATATCGGATCTGGGAAAAGGAATAAGACCAGGGAATTTGTTAGTGAAATGGTATCAAGGATAGAATCGATCGGGCTCGAGCCAAAAATCAAGCCGGAAGCATTCGTTGCATCCAGCTATGCCAATCGATATACGAAATAAGGGATTAAAAAAGAACTCAAGTTAATGAGTTCTTTGCGTTGCACTAAAAACTATACGCCTGCATGTTCTTTATAATTCTGTTCCAGCTTCAAAGCAACAGCTTCAGTAAGCTCAGCAGTAATTTCCGGAAGTGATGTATTAAGCAATGAATTGGCCACTTTAGCCATCATACCCTCAGCGGTAATTTGAAGCGCGCCTGTCATCAAGTTATTATTATTCCTTCCTTTGGAAGCAAGAAAATACCCATGTCCAGTAAATTTCTCATTAAGCCCTGTTAATTGAAAGGTTACCTTGGTTGGTTCCTGCCAGCTTGTTATATCCACCTTCAATTCGATTTTTTTCTTAATGATCCCCATATCGCTTTTAAAGCTCCAGGTAGACTCTTTTTCACTTAGTACCTCATGTGTAATGTAACCGGGTACTAAGGGAGCCCAGTTTCCAATGTTACTGACAAAATTCCATATTGCCGTTATTGGCACGTTCACTTCTGCCTGATGTGTGCAGCTTGCCATATTTACCGCCCCTTTTGAAAAATTCCATAGTTGGTTTCCATGAATATGTATTCAAATTAATAGGGCAAGATTCATTAATTTTATATTTATTTGATCATTTCTTTGGCGATTAATTCATATGAGCGCAAACGGTCTTCATAACGGTGAACGATGGTAACAATCATAATCTCATCTGCTTGGTACAGCTGCTTCATATCCTTCAGCTGCTCGGCAACTTCTTTCGGATTTCCAATAATAATGCGGTGTCTATTGTTAAATGGCTCCACATCCAGGCTGCTAAAATAGTTTTTTGCTTCTTCAATGGAAGGAATCCCGTCATTGCCTTCCCTGTTTTCTGCTTTTATCTTCCAAAGCATACTGCTGAGTGCCAGCTCTTTAGCCTCATATGTTGAATCAGCGCATATAGCTGAAACTGTTAAAATAACTTTTGGTTTCTGTATAAGTCCCCTTTCAATAAAATTTTCCCTATATTGTTTTATGATGTCTTCTCCATCTTTTTCACTCATGAATTGACCAAATGCATAAGCAGTTCCAGACTCAGCAGCCATTAAAGAACTTTTCCTGCTTGTCCCCAATAACCATGGTTCCGGGCTAATTTCTGGCAGAGGTGAAGCAGATATTTTAGCAAACATGTGATCCTCTGAAAAATCATTATTTAAAAATTGAAGAAGTTCCATCACCTTATCAGGCATTTTGCGGACACCTTCAAGGAAATTATCGGAAAGCGCCATAGACGCTTCTGCCGATCCTCCTGGTGCCCTTCCGATTCCCAGATCTACTCTGCCAGGAAACAATGTAGCAAGCATATTGAACGATTCCGCAATTTTGTATGGTTTATAATGCGGCAGCAGTATAGCACCTGCACCAATCCGTATTTTTTTTGTTTTTGCACCGATATAACTCAACATGATTTCTGGAGCTGAACAGGCAAAGCCGGATAAATCATGATGTTCTGCAATCCAATATCTTGTGTAGCCGAGCCTCTCTGCTGACTGAGCCAGCTGTGCTGAAGCTTCCAGTGCTTCCTTGGCTGAATATCCCGATGAAATGGGAGCCTGATCCAAAATGCTTATTTTCAAGGTTAATCCCCTCTTTCAAATGTACTGGCTTCCTAAAAGCTCGAGTGTCTTCCACCATTTTAAAATGTAAAACGAATAATAAAATACAGATGAGCGAAACTTATATTATTGCCTCTAAGATGAATCTGTAAAAAGTATAACAAACCAATTTTTGTTTACCGTTTTATTGATATTTTATACTGATAAAAATCTTAATTTATGGAGTGTTGTATATGAAGGCGGTAACCTATCAGGGGCCAAATCGCGTAGCTGTAACAAATGTGGATGACCCTAAGCTTGAAAAGAAAGATGATATTATCGTTAAAATTACATCCACAGCTATCTGCGGTTCTGACCTGCACTTATACCAGGGCAACATGCCCCTCCCAGAGGGTTATATTATTGGTCATGAACCAATGGGCATTGTGGAAGAGACTGGACCAGATGTAACAAAAGTAAAAAAAGGGGACAGAGTCGTAATCCCATTCAATGTATCCTGCGGCCAGTGCATTTATTGCCAGCAGGATCAAACCAGCCAATGTGATAATTCCAACCCGCATTATGATTCAGGGGGATACTTCGGATACACAGAGAAATTCGGGAATCATCCAGGCGGGCAGGCAGAATATCTAAAAGTCCCTTTTGGCAATTACACGCCGTTTCTGGTTCCGGAATCCTGTGAATTGGAAGATGAGTCTCTATTATTTTTGTCAGATGTACTTCCGACGGCTTATTGGAGCGTTGTTAACGCCGGTGTTAAAAAGGGAGATACAGTTATTGTCCTTGGCTGTGGCCCGGTTGGATTAATGGCGCAGAAATTTGCATGGATGGAAGGCGCGGAACGTGTTATTGCAGTTGATTACCTTGATTATCGGATCAATCACGCAAAGACAGCAAACAAAGTGGAAGTCTTCGAGTTCACCAAGTATCCTGATATGGGAGAGCATTTAAAGGAAATTACCCGGGGAGGCGCCGATATAGTAATCGATTGTGTAGGCATGGACGGGAAAAAGTCGCCCCTTGAGTTTATAGAGCAAAAATTAAAGCTCCAAGGCGGCACCCTGGGGCCCATTCAAATTGCGACAAAGGCTGTAAGAAAAACCGGAACAGTTCAAATAACCGGTGTCTATGGAGCAAACTATAATATGTTCCCTCTCGGTGCCTTCTTCACCAGAAACATTACACTTAAGATGGGACAGGCACCTGTCATACCATTTATGCCAATGCTCTATGAGAAAATCGTTAATAAAGAATTTGATCCGAAAGACATTATTACCCATAAGATTAACATGGAAGAGGTGAGCCATGGCTATAAAATTTTCAATGGACATGAAGACGGCTGCATCAAGGTAGTTTTAAAACCTTAATTGGCATGACCTAAAAAGCCTGCTATAATACAGCAGGCTTTTTGTCATGGCTGTTTCCCCATCTTTTAATTAGAAGCTCAATTTCTTCATGATGTTCAATTCCTTCACCAGAAGGTGTTTCAAGAATTAATGGCAATCCTCGAAGTGGTTCAGCTTTGATAAGCTGATCAAATTGTTTCTCAGTTATATGACCTTTGTTAAATATATTGGCGTGTCTGTCCTTGCCTGAGCCTGCTGGATATTTGGAGTTATTAAAGTGAATGGCTTTAAGATGATCGAAATAGCCCAGCTCTTCCCCTTTTTTTAGAAATTCATTTAGATTCTCTCCATTCCAGAGATTGCTGTCAAAGGCATGGCAGGTATCCAGGCAAAAACCAATCTGATCCCGGTGTTCACACAGGCTCCGAACCTGAACAAGCTCCTCAATTGTTGTACCCATTGACCCAGGGTGGCCAGCAGTGTTTTCAAGCAGGATTAAGCAATGGTCTTCCCGGCAGGAGAGGATTTGATTAAGAATTTCAATCATTAATTGATACCCTGCAAGCGAATCCTTGTTGCTGATTGGGTTTCCAAAATGTACAACCACTCCTGCCGAGCCACAGGCACTGGCTATTTCCAGGTCATTCAGCAAAGAATTAATCGTCAGCTCTTGTTTCTCCGGGTGAGGTGTGAGGCTAGTTGGGTAAGGAGTATGTGCAATCGAGAAGATTTCATGTTCTTTGCAAAATGCCCTGCAAAGAGCAGCATCCTCCCGATTAAAATCCTTTACGCTCAAGCTTCTTGGATTCTTTGGAAAGTACTGAAAGGCAGAAGCATTCCTGGCCCTTGCAGCTTTTGCAGCTCCTAAATATCCTTCCCTTATGCTTACGTGACAGCCAAATAACATCCTGATCCCATCCATTCGTTACCTTCTATAATAATATCTTCTCCTTGAGCGTGAAGAATGACATTCATCACAGATTTGATATTCATGTTCCCAGGACAGCTTTTTGCCGCACTTTCGGCATTTTCTTGAGAGCTCTTTAATATCGGTTTTTAGTCTTTCGTGAACATGGTCGCTGATTTCTTCCCTTAATCTTTCCCAGTATAACGCTTCTGTTCTTTGCTCAAGACGATACAGGAACAGCAAATGGAGGCCAATTGCTTTATAAGTCAATTCCAGCTCTTCCAGATTCCGGTTCTTGATTCTGGGCTCAGGAAGTTCCTCGCCATCAATAATGGCATACATGGTTTCTTCCCACTGACGGACAAGATCATGTTCTTTTTTTGAGAATGGCAGATGGAGAAAACCATACAGGTCCATTAGGCCAAGCTTTGCTTCAATTTCTGTTCCGCGTATCCTTTCATATAGATCTCTCTCCTCTGATAGTGCTGCTTTTTTGGTTCCTCTGGGGCTCTCGAACTTATCCCAAAGCTCAAAGAATGATCCGAGATCGCGGTAATACCTTTGGAATCTTTCAAATACTGTATTTGTTGGGGCTATTGCAAAACTGTGGACCGGGGCATCCTCCATTTCAAGCAAGGCCTTCATTCTTTTGATATCTTTTGTAAAAGCCACTTTTCCAATGTTGTAAAGCCCTTTTCTTCCTGCCCTTCCTGCAATTTGCTTTACTTCCTGGGAAGTAAGGGTTCTCCTTTTCGTTCCGTCAAACTTATCGTTTTCCAAAAAAACAATTCTCCGGATAGGCAGGTTAAGTCCCATCCCAATGGCATCAGTGGAAACAATGACTGAAGTTTCTCCTTTTATAAAACGCTGGACTTGTTTTTTTCTGGTTTCAGGAGGCATCGCTCCATAAATCATGCTTACTGAGTGCCCTTCCTGCTGAAGTCTTGAGGCAGTTTCAAGTACTCTCTTTCTTGAAAAACAGATGAGTGCATCGCCTTTTTTTACATGGCTGAATTTGAATTCCTTTGCTTCGACTTCAAGAGGAATATCCCGGCTGTATTCATTCAGTTCAATATCTGCTTCGCCAAGAAGCTGAAGCATCATGCTTTTAGCGCTGCGGCTGCCAATGATATGGACTTCATTGGCATTTGCCTTCGTAATTGCTTTATACCAGGAAAAGCCTCTGTCTTTATCCGTGATCATTTGGGCTTCATCAATTACAATGACGTCGTAATAGTCCTTTTCGTAGAACATTTCAACCGTGCTGGAAAGATGATCAGAACCGGCAACTGCTTTTTCCTCTTCACCGGTTTTCAAAGAACAGGGTATACCTTCGCGGTTCAGTTTATCATATACTTCGAGTGCCAATAGCCTTAAAGGCGCCAGATACATGCCGCTTTGGGCTGATTTCATTCCTTCAAGGGCATGGTGTGTCTTCCCTGTATTGGTTTCACCAATATGAAGTACATATCTTTTGGCCCGTTCCACAGAGGGGCTGTATTCCTGCCCGAATATATATTCGAGCATGCGTTCCTCTTCTTCTTTCTTCCGCTGCTGCTCAGCTAATTCTTCTGCTATTTTTCTCTCCCGGTCAGCAATGTCCTTCTCGAGCAAATCTTTATGGACTTCAGGGTCAAACGGTATATCCGCAAGCCTCAGCAAATCTTCAATATATTCCTCCTGAATGCTTTCAAAAAAGCTTTCATCAAGATCCTGAAGGGTATGGGCCATTAACTTCTTCACCGACTTACCGGTCAGGGGTTTCTGATAGGTGTCTTCATATTCCTCGAATAAATGATGTGGAAGGTTCTGCAGGACGAGCGATTGCAGGGAATCGGACAGAAATCCCGAAATATGGTTCTTATAGACATAGTAATAGGCTTCATATTCAAAGTAGCCTTTGCCCCCATACAATGCTTTATGAATATTTCCTGTCAGCTCCTCAAAGAATTCCCCCGTTACAGTATAATCACTTGCATCAAATCTGCCTGTCTCCTCAAGCTTTTCCTCTAGAGCAAAGGTATCCACTTTTTGATATCTTATCTTGTTTCTAAGATCGGAAACCAGCTGCTTTGAAGCCATATGCCTGACATGAAGATAAAGAAGGCTATAATCTCTTTCTATAATTTCATCAATATTCTTTTCAATATCTTCGCGGATACGATACTTCTTTCTCTGAAGCCGCTCCTCTTCTGTTTTCTGCAGAAAATGAGCCCGTGCACTCTCATAGCGCTCAGCCCAAGCTTCCTTATTGCTTTCAAATAGGTCATTAAGCCAGTCCAAACTATTAAAAGGCTGATAATCCCTCATTTCAGTCCGGAAGAGGTGATTGATTATTTTCCTGTCAACATTTTCTGTGTCGTATCCTTTTTCACTTAGATATTTCTTTTTTTCATGCTTGGATATTTTGGCGGTGATTTTATTCAGCCACACATTTACCCAGATTTGGTCGATATAATGAAATCTTTCAGAAAGATATTCCTTATACGAGGGCATCGACTCTTTACTGCCCAGATAGCGGTCGGCATCCTCCAGGATTTTTATTTTTGTATGCTCTGCAGCATTATTGTATATCTGTTCAAGCTGATTCATGGTCCGTTCCCCTTTAAACATCATTAAACTGTAATGTAATAATTATGACTTAGGTTATGTATGATATTGATAAATTAAGTAGTCTTCATTTTACCATCTTTTGAAAAAATATCATTGACATAAAACTTAAACCGGCATATAATTTATCTAGAATTAAAATATCTTGAATTCAAAACAAATGAATTCGAACTATTGGAGGAGAAAAATATGGTTAAAACAAAATGGGCAGTTGATCCTGCGCACAGCAGTGTGGATTTTTCTATCAAGCATATGATGATTGCAAACGTTAAAGGCAGCTTTAATAGCTTTGATGCAGAAATAACTGCAGATCCTGCAGATTTAACAACTGCTGATATTACATTCAATGTTTCACTTTCAAGTGTTGATACACGCAATGAAGATCGTGACAACCACCTGCGTTCTGCGGACTTCTTTGATGTTGAGAACCATCCGAAAATGGCCTTTAAATCAACAAGCATTGTAAGCAAGGGTGATGATGAATATGATGTTACCGGCGATCTTACTATTCATGGTGCAACAAAAACAGAAACCTTTACTGTGACATATGAAGGATCAGGAAAAGATCCATGGGGCAATGAAAAAGTCGGCTTTACTGCTGCAGGAGCAATCAAACGAAGCGACTATGGCTTAACTTGGAATTCAGCCCTTGAAACAGGGGGAGTTCTTGTTGGAGATAAAGTGAAAATTGACCTGCAGATACAGGCAGCAAAAGCAGAATAAGACAGAAAAAGGGCAGGTATACCGGTGAAACGGTATCCTGCCCTTTTCTTAATAGTTAAGAATGTACAAATTCTGAAGTTAGATAACTGTCTCGGCTCTCGGGTCTAAGCGTGTCTAGTTTCGGCTCCTAAGAACTGGAGGTCATAGGCCGATAGGCGGGTTGCTTCGGCTTATCTATTCATTTTATTGATCGGCTAATAACGTGGCAATTTTGTCTTCAATAACCTTACCTTGACCGCCGTCAGTCAAGTTATTCAGAATAACAGAAAGGATAAGCTCTTCCCCGCTGGCCGTCTTAACATATCCTGATAATGAACTGACTGTTGAGATAGAACCTGTTTTTGCTTTGACATTCCCGTCGGCATTGGTATTTTTCATGCGATTTCTAAGAGTTCCTCCCACCATCCTGTCTGTATTGCCGGCAATCGGCAATGAGTTCAAATAGGAGTTGAACCATTCTTCGTCCTGTACTTCGAAAAGAAGTTTTGAGATTTCATTTGCTGGAATTAAGTTTACATGTGAGATTCCGGAACCGTCCCGGAGCACGAGAGTTTCCTTATTCATTCCAAGGGCAGCTGCTTGTTCTTCCAATACTTCAAGCCCTTTTTCCCAGCTGCCTTCTCCTTTGGCAACTTTGCCCATTTCCTTGATTAATGTTTCAGCATGGCCATTATTGCTTAATTTCATAAATGGTATGAGCAAATCTTTGATAGGCATGGATTTATGCTCAGCAAATAGTTTTGCGCCTTCTGGGGAAGTGCCAGCTTCTGTTTTCCCTTTGATTTTAATGCCTTGTTCAGCGAGAGAACGCTTCAATAGATCCAATGCATAGCCAGTAGGCTCCCATACAGCAATCCATTCCCTTGAACGGCTGCCTTCAACTGGAATTTCTCCTTCAATTGTAACTGTGTTCGTTCCGTGATCTCTTTCAATATGGATATCCTTTTTTTCGTCTTTAGAGACGGTTTTAGCCTTATTGACGATCTTTATGTAATCTGTTTCCGGCACCATTTTGACAATCGGTTCCTGCCCGGCTTTTTCTCCGGGATAAACCTCTACAATTACTGTACCCGCGTCATAGTCCTCGTTTGGGGAGGCAGTAAGTGCTGAGACTTGTCCGCCATAATACCATGATTCATCGCTCCATGAAAGGTCGGTTGAATAGCGTACATCATCATACCACGTGTCATCACCGATCAGGCTGCCTTGAATAACTTTGATGCCAGCTTCTTTTACTTTAACAGCAAATGAATCAAAATCCTTCTTTAAAAGGGTTGGATCACCTTTTCCTTTTAAGACCAAGTCACCTTGAAGTGTCTTTCCCTTTATTGAACCTGTGTGAAGAAGTTCTGTTGTGAACTGATAATTTTCTCCCAATGTTTCTAGAGCCGAAGCTGCTGTTAGGAGCTTCATATTAGAAGCAGGTCTTAAACGTATATCCCCGATATGGTCGTATACCAGCTCGCCAGTTTCTGCATTGCGGATACTGACTCCTGCAAGTCCTCCCTGAAGAATTGGATCATTATTAAGCATTTGGTTTAACTGCTGTACAAGTTCGCCGCCTTCTTCCGTTGCTTGGACTTGAGGTGATTCGGGCTGAGCAAAAGGAACAAGTGCCAGCATAAATACCAGCAATAAACTGATATTTATTTTTACACTCTTTTTCATATGTATAAGCCACCTTCCATTTTTGTTTCTTAACCTTTTCTTCTTAGAAAGGTGTGTTCCCTTTATTTCCATAATGAGGAAAAGGAATCAATTTTTAATTTACTTAACTATTTTATTCTCCACTTTAAAAGTTATGAGGACTGGCTATTATTTCCTATTTTCTTCTAAAATAAATATTATGCTAGTAAGGATATTTATTCTTAAAATGCTATTAGAAAATGGTATGATAAAAACATGTGAATTTTATAAGGAGTGGAAAGAATGAGTGTACATAAAGCAATATCAGAACATGTAGGAAAGCAGAATAAGATAATAACGAAATTTGCTGCCTTGGAACAGCAACGCGAACACTATATTGAGCAAGCATTGGATCTATGCAGGCGGGGACTTCCATTTTCCGCGGATAAGATAAATGAAGTAACTGCTGATATCAATGAACTTTCTAAACAGGGAATTATACCTGCAAGAAAGTATGTAACAAATGAAATGATTGAGGAATATGCATCAAGGACAAAATAGGTACTTATGATTATAAAGAAGCGTGACTTCCAATTGGATGCACGCTTCTTTATATTTGCTGGGATGATTCATGGGCAAATTCCTGCAAATCAATTCTTTTATTTATATTAAAGTGAATCCCCTCATTTTCTAAAAGTTCTCTCTGAATGTCATGCAAATCTCCTTCTTTAAACCCAATTTCCCCTTTCCCATTCACAACCCGATGCCACGGAAGCTGATGCTTTTCACTTTGGGTATGAAGAATCCGGACCACCTGTCTTGCTCCTCTGGGGCTCCCGGCCAGCCTTGCGATTTGCCCATAAGTCATGACTTTTCCTCTTGGGATGTTTTTAATGATTTTTATAACTTTTTCTGTAAATGGCTGCACATGATTGCTCCTTTTTTATCTTTTATTATAAAACAAACCCGCCTGAGTTTCAGGCGGGCTCTCCTATTATCCTAACATTTCCTTTGCGCGTTCAGGAAAATCAATAAACGGGTTGCGGTTTCCCTGGAGTTCTTGAATGGCAGCGTTTCTATGCTTCTCATATAGAGTCACGGGATTTTCTTCATGCCACCTCTTCAAAACCTTCATATCCATCTTTTCTGCAATATCAATTACTTTTTTATATCTAACTGAAAAATAGAATACGGCTCTTGCAGCAATACCCTTACCATATTCAGGCTCAAACTTTTCCTGGTCTGCCATTCCACAGCCGTTCCTGACACTCTCTATCTGGATTTCTGGTACATAGTCTTCAAAATCATAGTATGGGAAGTTGCTTCTCATGCTGTTGCATGCGGGTTCACAGGCAAAGAGATGATGCAAATCCCCTTTCATTGGCTGTTTTTCTTCAAACCATGATTGCGGAACGACATGCTCGGTATTAAAAATAATTCTCTCATTGCTGCTGAACCCTCTTTGAATCGACTGAAGCAGCTTTAAATCCTGGTCAATCGCTTTAAGAGGGTCAATGCCGGTACCGGAATATAAACTCTTTAGCTTGAGGTTTTCCTGCAGATCCACCCATGGATAAACATATTGATGAGGTGAATAATCCAATTGATGGGTGTGGGTACGAACCAGCAGAGCTTGAATTTGTTCCGGAATGTTTTCCTTATCAAATTCAAGGGTGCTGTAGTAATTCTCTTGATTAAGGAAATCCTTCTGTGAGTCGTAATAGGGTTCATTTTGAACCCTTTCAATATACTTTGACTGAGCTTCGGCCCATGCCAATGAAATACTGTTGACTTTAATCATATAGCATTAACAACTATGGATTTGAACTTTTGGTCGAAGATGCCAGTTAAATGCTCAGGCACGGTTAAATACACAAGTCCATTTCCCTCAAGTTTAGGCGAATTGCCTAACGGGACAGTCCTTCTGATTAATTGTGCATAAAGTTCAGGCTCAGAAAGTTTTCTTTCAAAATGCCTGTTGGCAAAATCTTTAATCAGGGCCAACGCACCTGAAACATGTGGCGCAGCCATTGAAGTGCCGCTCAGGGTTGCGTACTTTCCATTTAGAAAGGTAGATAATATCCCTTCCCCAGGCGCTACCAAATCTATTTCATTATGAGAGTTTGTAAATTCGGAAGAATTTCTTTCAAGGTTTATTGCCCCTACACTAATCACCTCGTTGTAGCAGCCAGGATAAGCAAACTCATCGGTTGAATCGTCGCCATCTCCTTCATTTCCTGCTGCGCAGACAACAAGGATATTCTTTTTAACAGCCGCTTTAATCGCATCATGCAGCTCAGGAACATCAGCGGGTCCCCCAAGTGACATGGAAATGATATCCGCATTTTGTTCGATGGCATAATGCAGGCCATTAATGATCCATTCATATTGTCCCGAGCCATCTTTGTTTAAGACTTTCACTATCAGGAGTTCTGCTTCAGGAGCTACCCCGATAACACCAGCGTCATTTTCATTCGCTGCAATGGTTCCTGCTACATGAGTGCCGTGTCCGTTGTAATCTGAATAAATATCCGGGCTGCTGGCATCATCGTCTGTAAAATTGCGTCCGCCAATTATCCGATCCTTCAAGTCTGGGTGATTTACATCACATCCTGTGTCCAATACAGCAATCTTAATTCCTTTTCCTTTTGTCTCGTTCCATATCTTTGGAGCCTGAATCAATTCCACACCCTTTGGAACTTCCTTAACTTCCTCTTCCTGCTGAATCACCTTATAAGGAATAATGCGAACATATTGCTCCATTTCTTTCCCTCCTTAAGAGATTAAATTGAAGCTGGTTCTTGCTGTTGTTTTTATTTTAACAATTCTGAATACTTTACAACAGTATCGTTCGTAGGGAATTTCCATGAATTATGAAGATAAATAGGAAGTATTTGTGCTATTTGCCCTATAATGAATGATTGAGAATGATAGTGATATAATTCAATTTCATAGGTGAACTGAGGAGGAATGCAGTAAATCGAATGGAGAAAACAGTCAATTTACTGCCTGGCAGCAAGGTCAATGAATGAGGTCATGGAAATTAAACGAGTGAAATGATAAAGCATACTCGTACATGGCACGGAAGTTGGCAGGTAATTATGTCAAATAACTGCATAACTCAGTAAAGGTCTAAAAATTGAAGAATAAAGCTTGCTTCATATTCATCTTATTGATCTTAAAAGCTTTGGGATTTCGGCATAAATTTGAATGATATCATCTATTTTCATCCTTACCAGCCCAGACGAAGATGGAGCGACAAAGTCAAGGGTGCCAGGTACCACGGAGTCCTCCTGGATGCCCCATGGAAGCTTCTTTCTCCCGCTGTATTCCTGGTAAACTCCCTTTCCGACAAAGCAAATGATTTTTGGCTTGAGGTCACTAATCTTTTTAATCAGTTCTTCTCTTCCTTCTTTATATTCTTCTTTTGTAATTTCATCTGCTGCTTTAGTAGGTCTGGGTACAATATTTGTCATGCCATATCCCAATTCCAATAACTTGTAGTCTTCAAATGCATCAAATTTGCGGGGAGTCAGCCCTGATTCATATAGGATTTTCCAAAATCGGTTGTTTGGATTTGCAAAATGATGACCTGTCTCTCCTGATCGAATACTTGGATTGAAGCCGACAAACAGTAAATCAAGATTTTGTTTCAAATGGTCTCTAATAGGCTTCATGCAACCATCCTTTCTTAATAGCAAGGTATAGTTATTTTACATAAAATCCACTTGCGTTTAAAACAAAAACTCTTAAGCGGAAAAAAAGGGCAGACGCCCTGCTCTATTCAGCAGGAACGCCGAACATAGAGGAATTTCTACAATCCATGCCTAATGCAATACTGAGCAACCATGTCTTCTATTTGGTCGTTTTCGGGGAATTTTCCGGAAAATTCGAATTTAAGTTCGTCTACAAATTTTCCATTATGAAAAACATGTATGGCACCGTTCTGGCTGATGACGCTAAATTCAGGCTCAAACCGGTAGCCGTTTCTTTCAATGGCACCCACTCAACATCAACTCCAATACAGTTAGTTTTTCTTAGTATAAGGACTTTTCAGCCAGGTATTTATGGCAAAACAAAAAAAGAGCCATTAAGGCTCTTTTTTAATGAAGCGAATTAACCTTCAAGTATTTCAACTTTCTCCATAACATCGCCATTTCTCATAGCTTTTACAGTTTCCATGCCGGATGTTACTTTTCCGAACACTGTGTGAACGCCATTTAAATGCGGCTGAGGCTCATGAACAATAAAGAACTGGCTTCCACCTGTGTCACGGCCAGCATGTGCCATTGAAAGAGAACCTGCTTCGTGCTTATGAGGGTTTCCTTCTGTTTCGCATTTGATTGTATATCCAGGACCGCCAGTACCTGTTCCATTCGGGCAGCCCCCTTGACTTACAAAACCAGGGATTACACGATGGAAATTCAAACCATTATAAAAGCCTTCGTTAGCCAGCTTTTTGAAATTTTCAACTGTCCCTGGTGCTGCTTCCGGATATAGTTCAAATTCAACCTTTTCACCGTTTTTCATTAATATGTATCCTTTTTCTGCCATACTAATCATCTCCTTATGTAAAAATCAAATTAATAATACCATTAATCTCGCCAGGAATAAAATTAAAAGGCGCTTTTTCGCTGATTGAACATAAAAAATAAAGGGTAATGCTAAGGTAGCATAGTAATATAAAAAGAAGAAATGGCTTATTGGAGGTTTATAGAATGAAAAAGTGGGCTTTTGTCTCAGACTTTGACGGAACGATTTCAAAAAGGGACTTCTATTTAATTATGATGGATAAATATTTTCCGGAGGGCCGGGAATTGATGTCCAAATGGAAGGCTGGAGAGATGAAGGATATCGATTTTTTAAATAAGGTATTTACCTCCATCAATCAGGAAGAAGATCAAATTATCAGCGATATTAATTCAATAGAAATTGATGAATATGTACCTGACTTTATCGAAAAGATTCAGCAGAACGGCGGAGATTTTTATATTTTAAGTGCCGGCACAAACTATTATATATACCACCTATTAAAAAAATTTGGAGTGGAACATGTGAAGGTTTTTTCGAATGAAGGGTATTATCATGAGAAGAATGTGCACATGAAAATAGATAAGGATCATCAGCATTACTCTGAAAGGTATGGCATTGATAAATCGAAGGTCATTCAGGACTTAAAGAAGGAATATGAAACAGTGTTTTTTATTGGGGACAGTGAACCGGATTCACACCCGGCAGAGTATGCTGACATTACTTTTGCCAAAAATGGACTTCAGGATCTTCTTTGGAAAAAAGACATATCTTTTGTGCCGGTAGAAGAATTTAGTGAAGTGGAAGTTTATTTAAAGGAAAAAGGCATGCTGCCAAAAAAATAATCTTTATTCCAGGGCAAAGCCGCTTAACTTGCCCTGGAACGTTTGTATGTACTTTAACCAAATAACTCCAAAAATAATAGAAGGATAAATATGATAAATGCATAAAATGAGAGATGCAGAAATACAGTTGTTAATTTAAATTTGACTTCTTCCACATTAAATGACTGTTGTCTTCGAGTCCTTGCCCTCACTGCCGCAACACCATCCCTGGTCATCATAATATTGATAATCGGATCATTTCCATACATTATATTTCTTCATGAAATAGGCGCTTCCCTTCAAAAAATAGCAGTTTATAAGTAACGGATTTCCTGGGGAAGCGCATAACATGACAGAAATTTAGGTTATTCTTCTTTTTTCTTAAGATAATCATCAATCTTATTATCGAGTATTTCGAGGCTTTTCATGGCCCGCTCAAAATCAAGTTCACGATAATGATGCGCTCCTCCAGGTTCTTCATCTTTTTCATCTGACAATTTGACTATGGATTGCAGGGGAGTTCTTACAACCTCACCGCCAGGCAGAAATGAATCCGTGTGAAATAGGATAGCTAAGGCTACTTCTTTTGCTTTAATCGGGTTTTCTCCAAGCCTGATCAGGAGTTTGTGTGCCCGCTCAGCACCTTTAATGGCATGAATGTCATTCAGCCGGTAAAGGTCGTAATCCCACTTTCCATTTTTATACCAGGTATAATGGCCGATGTCATGCATGAAACCTGCTTTAGCTGCGGAATCAACATCCTCTCCGGATTCATGTGCGAGCTGGAAAGCATGGTAGGCAACTGCAATAGCATGAGCGATGCCGGAGCGTGTAATATATTTCTGTGCGATCCGATGCTGATATATGTCGGTTAGTTTTACATCTCTCATGTAATCCCCCTCCAATCAGGATTAAAATTTCTTATTGAGCTTTTTTTGCTTATTCATTACTTCGTATGATTTTTCAATAATATCTGTTAAAACATCACCTTTATAAATCCTGCCGAGTTTCGTGTTTTCCTGATAATAATCAACAATTTCATCGAGCATATTTGAAGTCTCTTTTGTTATGCGGACGTTAAGCTGAATACGGGTTTCTCCACTCATTTGAATCCTCCTAGCCATTAATATCTCAGAGCTAGCAATTCGCTAGCGCATGCTGTCGTTTTGTTAGTGTGTGCTATAAATATTTAGATTACACTGTTTTGCTGAATTATTCCAGTATAAAGTTTACCTGAGGCAAAAAAAAGAGAATGGTTATTTTTTTCCATTCTCTCATTCCTTTTAATTGCTGAATTGATCCCATTTCTCCTTGAGGAATCTGCTGAATTCCTCAAGTTCCTGCTTGCCTTCTCTCAATTTTTCCTTCCACATGGGAAGATCTTCCCTCAATTTGCCTTCAAATTTTTCTGTCTGTTCTTTAATGGTTTGTCCAATTTCTTCTGTTAATTCCGTTTTTTCCAGCTTTTCATTTACCGATTTAGTAGTAAATTCCTCTTCCTGCATATATGGCAGGCTTGATTCCATAATCGCTCTAAAAACAGGTACAGCTGTTTCAGAGCTGCTTTTTGACAGGTAATGTTCCCTGTCAGTCTGGTCATACCCCAGCCAAACGGCGCCAACCAAATTCGGAGTATAGCCAACAAACCACTGATCTTTCGTTCCGTTAATGTCCTTATAAGGGAGCTGGGTTGATCCAGTTTTTCCGGCAATTTGAACTCCTTCTATTTTTGTTGCGCTTCCAGTGCCCGTCTCCACCACATTCAGCAGCATGGAAGTCATTTGATTCGATACCGTTTTCGTCGTAACCTTAACTGTTTCTTTGTCGCGTTCGGCAATGATGCTGCCTGTTGGGCCTACTATCTTCGTAATTAAATGGGCATCTTGCCGCTTTCCGCCATTTGGAAATGCCGCATATGCTTCTGCCATCTTTAAGGGTGAGACCCCTTTCCTCATTCCGCCTAAGGCAATCCCTAAATATTCATCTTCTTT
Source organism: Cytobacillus oceanisediminis (assembly GCF_004366035.1). Classification (GTDB taxonomy): domain Bacteria; phylum Bacillota; class Bacilli; order Bacillales; family Cytobacillaceae; genus Cytobacillus; species Cytobacillus oceanisediminis_C. The sequence goes on along the minus strand of NZ_SOEE01000002.1, from coordinate 403,323 downwards.
TTCAAGCGGTATGCCGAACCTCTCAAGCGCATCCAGACCTTTATCAAGTCCAATTTCATTAAGAAGCCAAACGGCTGGAACATTGATAGAGTCTTCCACAGCTTTATACATGGACACTTCGCCAGCATATTGTCCGGAAGCATTAGCTGGAGTGTAATCTCCATATGTCACTTTTTCATCTTTTAGCATGGATGTTGGTGAGTAGCCTTCTTCTAGTGCGGGTGTGTAAACAGCTAATGGCTTAAGTGTTGATCCAGGCTGGGCTTTAATGTGTGTGGCCCTGTTGAATCCTCTGAACACATGTTCACCTCTGCCTCCAACAAGCCCTCTGACACCCCCTGAAGCAGGATCAAGAAGGACAGCACCACTCTGGACGATTTCTCCGTTCATCCCTGGAGGGAAGATTGAGTCCTTTTCATAAACATTTTCCAGGCTTGATTGCAGATTTTGATCCATTTCCGTATATATTTTGTATCCTCTTGTAAAAATCTCCTCCTGAGTTAATCCATACTTATTTATAGCTTCATCCAGTACGGCATCAACATAGTAGGGGTATTTTCTTTCTTGCTTGCTTCGTGTTCCTTCCTTTAATTGGTTCTTCTCATTTACAGCGTTCTCATACTCTTCGGCTGAAATCATTTTATGCTCTTTCATCTTTCCAAGAACAACATTTCTTCTTTTCATCGCCCGTTCATAATGATTGTAAGGATCGAGAGCAGAAGGCGATTGGAGAAGCCCTGCAAGCAGTGCACTTTCGCTTATGCTCAGTTCCTTTGGGGTTTTGCTGAAATATTTATTGGATGCCTGTTCAATTCCCCATGAACCGCTTCCGAAGTATACCTGATTTAAATACATTTGCAGGATTTCATCTTTTTTATAATTTTTTTCGATTTCTACGGCCAGAAACAGCTCTTCAGCTTTTCGCTTATACGTCTGTTCAGGGGAGAGCAATGCATTTTTGGCAAGCTGCTGAGTAATCGTACTTCCTCCCCCGGTTATGCTGCCTGCAAATAAATTGCCAAAAAAGGCTCTGGCAATGCCTTTGATATCGAAACCGTTATGCTTATAAAAGCGTTCATCTTCAATCGCAATAACGGCATTGCCCACATGTTCAGGCAATTCTTCAATTTTTGCACCCTCTGCCCTATTCTCCGCAAGTCCTGCAGCAGCATCACCATCTTTATCGTAAATAACGGTTGACTGCCTTAAACCTTCTTTTAAGGTTTCCACGTTTGCTGTAGCTGCCAGAAACGCAAAAAATAGAATGGTTAAAAGTACTATAGTTAGTGTTAAAAGAAGCAGAATTTGTGTCAGGTGTTTTTTTCGCCAAAACCCAGCAAAAGCTTCCTTGAAACGCTGAAATTTTTCCATGATGACTCCTTCTCTATTCATTAAGTTCCATTATTATATCTCCTTATTATATATTAAACGAACAAACTTCATAAAAAGTTTCAATTTCAAAAGTAAGGGACGAACACTTTTGTTCATCCCTAAACACTATTCTATTCATTTGTCGTGTCCAGAGGCTTTATCTTTGCCTCGATTTCCTCCCGCCTGTCTTCAATATATGGAGGAAGTGCCAGCTTTTCTCCCAATTGCTCGAAAGGTTCATCTGCCTCAAATCCAGGTCCGTCTGTTGCCAGTTCAAAAAGAATGCCGTTCGGTTCCCGGAAATATAAAGATTTGAAATAATACCTCTCTACAAAACCAGAGCTGGCAATCCGCAATTCTTTCAGTTTTCGTACCCATTTTCTTAATTCATCTTCATTTTCCACCCGAAAAGCAACATGGTGGACACTTCCCCGGCCTGGACGCTGCTTTGGCAAGTCATGGCGTTCTTTAATATGGATTTCTGCCCCGTTTCCTCCTTCACCGGTTTCAAATACAACTACAGTATCTTCATCCAAAGAATATTCTCCTCTTCTTCGATATTGCATTCCTTCTGTAAGCAGATTTGCGGTGGATCCGAGGTCGGAGACGGTGAGCATTACGGGTCCAAGCCCGATTATTCCATGGCTTGGTGGCACTGCAGCTCTATCCCATGGCCTCCCGCCTTTTACCCCTTTATTATTTTGATCGGAAACCAGGGCCAATCGCTGCCCTTCGAAATCTTCAAAGAACAGCATCTTCTTTCCGTTTGCTTCTCTTATTTCTTCATGCAAAACATCTTGTTCTGCCAGTCTCTTTTTCCAATAAAGAAGCGATTCATCAGATGGCACACGCAGAAATGTACAAGTTATACTGTCCGTCCCCCTGTAAGTGCGGCCAGCATTTTTGATTTCAAAAAACGTTAGGTCAGTTCCAGGGTTACCCCTTTCATCTGCATAAAATAAATGATACATCGTGGTATCATCCTGGTTTACTGTCTTCTTAACAAGCCGCATACCAAGGATTCTGGTGTAAAATTCGTAGTTCTTCTGAGCATTGGCTGTTATGGCAGAGACATGATGCTGACCTTTTAATGGTTTCATATTCATATAATCACAACCCTAATCAATGTATTTTAGGTATATTTTGATTGAACAATGAAAGGAATGCAACGGAAGAGCACAAAAAACTCTTGTTTCTTTTATATAATAATGCTATATTAATAAAGCGATGAGCTAATTGCATAAGACGACAGACAAGCCTAACTGGCAATGCACTATGTGGAGTGCAGTCGGGTCGCCGCAATACGTATAAAAAGACGCCTCTCTGGGGCGTCTTTTTTAATGGATAAGAATGTATAAATTCTGGAGTTAATAACTGTCCGGCTTCACAAGGAATACTTAACGACAGCATCCCACGACTAAAAGCGTTAGCTTTTAGGAGGAGCGCCTGCTCTTTCGAGGTCACAAGCTCGTCTAGTTGTGGCTCCTAGGGACTCTCAGGTCTAAGCCGTTTCCTTTCAGAAGGAAAAACGCCTTCTTACTGGAACTGTCTTTTGCCTGTCATCCCTGGGCAGTCGCCTCCACATTTCGGGCAATCTTCCCAAAAAGGCAAAGAACGCCTTTCCGGGAGGCTCGTCTTGTGCTTGAGGCCCCCAGGATAGGGGCCATGCAGACGTTGCCAAAGGAAGTGGCGTTCTTAGTCTATGTTCCTTTGTAAGCATGGCGCTTGCGCTTTTCTTATTTTAATTGAGATGTAAGATACGAGCATGCAGCCGCTGACTGAAGCCTTGCTGCTACATATGGGGGCCGTGCGTTTTTATGGGCCTCTGCAGGAATGCCCAGCCACAAAATATGTCCGTCAATTATGATGCAGGGAAACGGAAAGCCGCTTGGCAAAATTTCATCCGGTGCAGCGAAAGGGATTGAATGCTTGGCAAGCATGGTAAGTTTCGTTTGCGAAGGCCTCCCTGAAAGTGCCTTTCCCCATTCATTCCCCAGTTCCTTGCCAACAGGCAGGGAGAGAATAATCTCCTTTTTAGCTTTAGAAATATCCTCAAACACATTTTCCAGCTTTCTTGCATGCAGCCATTGTAGGCTTGGATGCTGATTTTTGATCCATCTGCCAATCTGATCAGGATGAATGGCCTGTCCATTGTGCAGCTGGTGTTCTGCCAGCTTCCGCCATGTTTTGTTTTTAAATACGTTATTGTGTAAAAATTCCAAATCTGAAATATGAATAAATTTTCCCTTGGTTCTAGTTATGGCAACATTCAATAATCTTTCGCTTTCTTTCCCGATTAATAGCATTCCAGCTCTGTCATGGGGCTGAGCATCGACAGAGTCAAAAATCATGACATCCCGTTCACTTCCCTGAAAACGGTGAACTGTTGCAGCAATAATATCAGCTGCAGATCTTTCCTGCTCATATAGCTCACCCAGAAGCTGTTCCATTAATAATGCCTGTGCCCGATACGGAGTGACATAGCCTATGGACCTGCTTCCTCCTGTATATGCTTCATGTATTAGCTGAAATCCCAGCAAAAGATCCCATAAATTGATTCTTGAATTTGAGCTGCCATCTTTCATGCCATATTCACCAGATCCGGCTGTATTGAGCAGGATCGAAGCTCTGCCGGGAAAAGGCGTACAGGCAGCGATATCAGATCTTGCAGCCAGAACATCCGGATGGTCACCAACAAGTGAATGATAGATATGTTTATTCGAAAATGCTGAAATGTCCGGGTGCATACGGCGCTGCTCTTTTAATAGAAAAAGATGCGGATGCAAGTGTCCATCCTTGACTGCGTCTGACACGCCAGAGTGATGAAAGATATCTTCTCTTAGCCATTTTTCCGACAATTTATGTCTTGAGGCAGCAATAGGAGGAAGCTGCTTAAAATCACCGCAAATGATGACTCTTTTGCCAAGTGAAGCTGCAAAGGCAGCTTGTGGAACATAAGCCATGCTGGCTTCATCGATGATGACTAAATCAAAATTTTTCCCGTAAATTGACGGATCACTTGCAGCTTTTGCCAGTGTTGTGCCAATAATAGAAGCATTTTTTACAAATTCTATTTCTTTTTGCCTGATCTTTTCGATTACTCCAGATAGCTTCTTTTCTATTTCAATAAGATGATCGGAATCTCTCTTGCTGAAGGATCGGGATAAATCCTGTTTAAGCAGGCGGCGTTCCTCAAATAGGGCAGCTTTTTGCTCCGAGAGATTTGTATACTGCTTATTTAAAAGATATTCGGCTGTTAATGAAAGATGATCGAATAGTGCTGGACCGATTTGTGACCCGTAACGAAGGAGATCCCCATCAGGAATTTTTCGTTTGCATGATGCAAAGGATGAAATCTCTGCCATAAGGACATCTATTGCTTGATTTGAGTGGGCCAGAATAAGAACACTTTGTCCTTTAAAATATTTGTTGGCGGCCACACGTGCCAGTGTATAGGTTTTCCCTGTGCCTGGGGGTCCCCAGACATAAGTGACTGGATTGTACTTAGAACGCAAAATCAATTCATGGGCACCAGTCTTTACCTTATCGGCAGGGTGTTGAGGTGGCATGGAAGGATCCATCAATTTTTTTATTCTATTTCTTTTTCTTTTACTTTCTTTTATGTCCTCTAAGCGCTGAAAAAGCTGATCCAATAGCTCCCAGGGATCATGAAGCAAATAAGCTTCCGATAGTTCGATTCCAATATCCTCTTCTAATGCCACTATGACATTATTTCCTTCCGCAGAAAGGACTCTTCCTTCCACTCTCTTTCTTCCCCATTCGATTTTTATGGAGGATCCAGTGGGAATTTTAATGGAAGAAGGTGTATCAAAAAAATAGGTATATGCATCTGTTTTTGAAAGCAGCTGCCCATTTAACATTAAATAGCGGGAGCTCCCATATTTTTTTAAATGTAAGATCTCAGCCTGGATGGCTTTTTGCCAGTCTCTTATTAAGCCAAGTGTTGATGTCATTTTGTATCTTCCTTTGTTCACTATGGTATTCAATTAGACTAATATATCATTTACTTGCGGATATGCAAAAAATAATGGAACCTGAATAATTCCATTAAGATCAATAGGGTTAATTCCACAGAAGTATGAGATAATGTGTTAATAACACTTTATATGTGTAAAGAAAGAGGGATCAGTGTGAAGCGCAGAAATAAGTTTGAGCATAATGATATTGTTATTCTGATTGACACGGGAGAGAAAGTTACGATCAACAAAACCTGTTATGTGGCGAAAATGAAGAAATACACATATACAATAAAAGAAAAACCAAAAATGTTCTATTTTGAAGAAGAAATGAAAGAGCTTCTTTAGAAAAGGGCTATAGAATTGTAAAGTTTTTATCCGCAAATGCCCAGTTCTGCGGAAAACGCAAGCTTAATTGCCAGTATGTCATTCCTAAAAGATTATACTGGTCAATTAATTTATATTTCTCTGTAATGCTGCGGATATCTTCAAACCAAACCACATGTTCTTCTTCTCCGTTCCAATATCGGAACCATGGGGATGCCGCATAAGCATCGAATTGAATGACTGCTCCTCTGCTTAAAGCTAAATTCTGAATGGCTTGCATGGAAAATGAGCGGGTTAGATTATCCGCTGTTCTCCAGTCATATCCATATAACGGCAAAGCTATTTGCAGTTTTTTCGGGTCAATCTGGGTGATCGAATATTTAATGACCTCTTCAACCCACCATAGTGGAGCGACGGGATTAGGAGGACCAGTGGGATAACCATAGTCCATGGTCATGACTGCAACAATATCGGCCCCCTCCCCAATTGCTTTATAATCATATGCCCCTATTATCCGGTTTGCCGGGAGATCTTCTGTCTTAGCATGTACATTGACATGAAGAATTTTTGGCCCTAAGGCATTTTTTAATTCTCTAATGAATGAATTGAAATCCTGGCGCCTTGGCGGCGGGATAAATTCAAAATCCAGGCTGATGCCCCCATATCCTTTTTGAGCGACAAAATTCATTAGGCTTAAGATTAAGTTCCTCCTATTTGCAGGACTCTCAAGCACCCCGCCAATCAATTCTGCATTAAATTCACCTTGTGCAAGGTTTCTGATCATCAGCAGTGGAACGACATTCAGACGGCGGCTTTCTGCCAATATGGCTGTATCGTCAAGTTCAATATATGCGTAACCTTCCCTTGTTAAAGAATAGGCAGAAATGGCAATGTAGGTTAAGTACTTTGCTGTTTCCCTGAAAGGGGGTAAAAAAGTATCAGGAGAATACGGAACTATGAACCCTAATGTTTCCATGACTAATCTGCTTGGTGAAGGAATATTTATCTTCTGTCCGATATATAGCCCCTCCGGCCTTATCTCCGGGTTTGCTGACAGGATGAGATTAATTGTAGTTTGATAAAGCTGGGAAATGCTCCATAATGTATCTCCGGGCTTTACCAGATAAGACCTGATAACAGGTCCGCTTTCCGGAATGTATAGCGCTAAACCAGGAATGATGCCAGGTCCATTCTCAAGGCCATTAGCCGTTCTTATATCCTGGATAGGAACCTTATACTTTTGAGAAATGGCCCAAAGGCTATCGCCTGCCTGTACGATATGAATCCCCATAATGCACCTCTTTTCACCTGCTTTTAATCAGTTTATGGGGGAGTCAAGCCTGAATAGTACCAACAGAGAAATGCGGCCAAATGTAAAATTTTAAAAGGTTGTTATTCGAGGGGTGATTCGGTGCTGTATGCTGTGTGAACGAGTTATTTCTTTTTCTGCTGATGCACAAAAAAGCGGCTTCAAGAATTCTTGATAGCCACTTTCTCATTTCACTTTGAATTATTACTGATAATCAGCTTCATGCCCGCTCAGGGAATCCATGTGGCTGGCAATCATGGCAATGATTGTGCTTGCCTCTTCTTTGCTGAAGATAAAGTGATCTTCATCTTTGATCATTTCTTCGTCATCTGTCCAAATGCGATTAATCCTGCGGAGAACTCCATCACCGGTTTCATGGACCACTCCAAACTGATAGGATACCTCCACTTCGTCTTCCTTGAAAAAGGCAGTTACTTCAGGAGTTTCCCACTCTACATCTACTTCTTCAAAGATATCACCTTCGCCTCCAAAATCATATTCTTCAGCAATGTCGAAATCTTCCTCTTCTGAAACATATATTTCTTCATCATCTTCAAATGCAAAATGATCCTCATCTTCGCCATTCATGTAATCGTGAAGACTTTCGTGGACTGTATCGATGATGTCTTCAATATCAAAAAGCATTGTTTTAGAAGTATGTCCCAGCTCAAAATCAAAGTCCTCTACATAGAACTCTTCATTATGCGGATCAAAGAAAAGAGTGCAAAAATACTCTCTATCATTATCACTGGTTTCAATAAAAAACTCCATTCTGGGATGCTTGGCACCCCGGTCAATCGACAATTGGCCAATCTGATCATATTTACTGCAAATTGATTCAAGATGGTCCTGCAATTCTCCGCTTACCCTGTCAAACCATTCAAGTGACATACTGCATCCCTTCCTCTCAAGGTTTTTCACACCTATTTTGCCCATTCGCCATTTTTTAAGTATGGGATTAATACCCATTGGCATAGGCTGAAGGTTTCACTTGACAAACAAAATAGGCACCCAAACCATTTGGGTGCCATAAGAAAAATTAAACCTGCAATCCATAGTTTCGGCAAAGAGCTGCCAAGCCGCCTGAGAAACCGCTCCCAATGGCATTGAACTTCCAGTCATTCCCATGGCGGTATAATTCACAGAAAACCACTGCTGTTTCAATTGAAAAATCTTCTCCAAGATCAAAACGAAGCAGCTCCTGATTATTGGATTCATCCACTAATCTTACGAATGCATTGGAAACCTGCCCGAAATTTTGCTGCCTTAATTCTGCATCATGAATAGTAACAGTTATGCCAATACGATGAACATGTAAAGGTATTTTGGTAAAGTCGACAACAAGCTGCTCATCGTCGCCGTCTCCTTCACCTGTACGGTTGTCTCCTGTATGTATAACTGCTCCGCTTGGATGCTGCAGGTTATTATAGAAAATAAAATCATGATCATTTACACATTTACTGGTTTCATCTGCAAGAAATGCAGAAGCGTCAAGGTCGAAGTCATGACCGCCGCTATATTTGTTCGTGTCCCAGCCCAGCCCGATAATGGCTTTAGTCAGGCCAGGATTTGTTTTAGTCAGATCAATTCTTTGACCTTTTGATAATTGAATACCCAAGAGAATCACTCCTTCATAACACAGGTCCTTTTTTTAGGCAGATCATCGATATGAGGGGAATACACCCTAAAGAGAAAGCCAGGGAAAAGCGGCTGCTCTGCCTGGCAATAATGGTAGTTAACCTACCTGCAAACCGAAGTCAGTCGCAATACGGGCAAGTCCTCCCTGATAGCCTGAACCAACGGCAGAGAATTTCCATTCGCCATTATGACGGTATAATTCACCTACAACAATGGCAGTTTCAATGGAGAAATCTTCTCCTAAATCATAACGGATTAATTCTTCATTTGTTTCTTCATTAATGATTCTTGCAAATGCATTTGAAACCTGGCCAAAGTTTTGGCCGCGGCCTTCCCCATCATGGATCGTAATGACAAAAGAAATCTTCTCAATGGAGGCAGGAACAGCACTAAGGTTAACTTTTACCTGCTCGTCATCGCCATCGCCCTCACCTGTTCTGTTATCACCTGTATGCAGGACTGACCCATCGCCGCCTTCAAGCTGGTTGTAGAAAATAAAATCTTTATCAGAGGCACATTTGCCATTTGCATCTAATAAAAACACACTGGCATCAAGGTCGAAATCCAAGCCTCCATCATATTTATTTGTATCCCAGCCGAGTCCTACTATTACTTTAGACAACCCGGGGTTAGTTTTGGTTAAATCAATTTTTTGCCCTTTCGATAAAGAAATACCCAACTTCATCCATCCTTTCAAGTTCAATAATTTTAAGAGAGGTATCGCATATTTGCGACTAAAAACTATGTACCCTTTAAGTGTAAACGTTTCAAAAGAAATCGTAAACCGATTTGCCATTGTGCTGGGAAAAAAGTTTCATTCCTGCCTAATATCCTGATGGATAATTCTGTCCCTTCCCTTTTTGCCTGTCATTCTTTATAATATCTTGTTGGATAGCTGGTATTAGAAAGGGGGAGAAGGCGTATGGCCGAACTAAAACAGCTGATTTTCTTTGATTTTGAAATGCTATGCAGCAAAAAAGGTATACTTTTTGAAGATATGGAGGCCATTCGCCTCGGTGCTGTAAAAGTTGAACTTGAAACAGGTATGGTTACTGGATTTGACAGGTTCATTCGTCCGCAGCAGGACTCGCCGCTAAGTCCATTCTGCAAAGAATTGACGGGGATATCCGACTCTGATTTAAAAACAGCGGATGACTTTTCTGAGGTGTTTAAAGATTTTCTCTTTTGGGTCGGCGGAGTTAAAAAAGCAAGATTCTATTCCTGGTCGACCAGTGATCTCTTAAGATTAAAAGCCGATGCTTTAAGGCATAATCTCCCCCAAGCTACAATCGATAAGATTACCAAAAGATATGTCGATTTTCAGGCTGTTTTCACAAAAAGAGCTTCACGGACTGCAGCTTCAGTTGAAAAAGCATTGTCTTTCTATGAGCTTTCTTTTATCGGAGAACCCCATCATCCCATGTACGACGCCTTTAATACTTTACGGATATATCAGTCATTTGAAGAACAAAATGTAAAGACCGATTTTATTATGCTGCAGCAGTTTATATTTCAGGAAGCTGAACTTCCTCCTATTGAAAGGCTCAACAAGGAACTTAAGAATATTTTCCAAAAAGACTTGATAGAATTCTATTCCCAATTAAATGATGCTTTTCGTATGAAAGATGCTTGGAAATTGATAAAGAAAACTAAAAAGCTTGTTGAAAAATATGAGAATATCCTTCTCAGCCGTTCAGGCATTTTTGATGAAGAATTGATCTCCAACGTTCAGGAATTAACCATTTTTTATCAGGAACTTCAAACAGCTTATAAAGATCATTGTTCATACACATCAAAAATTATGATTCTGCATGAACAAATGGTTGAACCGCTGCTGAAAATATGCGGATAAAAATGAGGTGACAAAACAGTTGCCTCTTATTTTTATGTCTCCAATTTATAATGATCCAGCAGCCTTTGCAATGCTGAAGAACGTTTAGCTTGGTATTCTTCGCATTTTCAGAGATAATAACAGTGCGAAAAAAATTAGGAGATGATACTTATGGATAGAGTGCAGATGGCAGAGGATCTGTCGTTTTCAAGAATCGTACATGGTCTATGGAGACTATCTGACTGGAAATTTTCTGATGAAGAATTAATCACCTTAATAGAAAGGTGTTTGGAACTGGGAATAACGACATTTGATCATGCCGATATATATGGAAGCTATACATGTGAAAGCCTGTTTGGAAGGGCTCTTGAGAAAAAGCCTGAGCTCCGCGGAAAAATGGAGATTGTAACGAAATGCGGGATTGTACTCCAGTCACCAAACCGCCCTGAGCATAAATCCCATCATTACAATACCGGAAAAAAACATATTATTGCTTCGGTTGAGAAGTCTTTGCAAAGTCTGAAAACAGATTACATAGATACCTTGCTCATTCATCGTCCTGATCCTTTTATGGATCCGGAAGAAGTTGCTGAGGCATTCTCAGGTTTAAAGGCTGCCGGCAAGGTAAGGCATTTTGGAGTCTCCAATTTTAAAAGCCATCAATTTACGATGCTTCAGTCATACCTTGATTTGGATCTGATTACAAATCAAATTGAACTTTCTGCCTATCATCTGGAGAACTATGAGGATGGCACACTAAATCTGTGCATGGAAAAAAGAATTGCTCCGATGGCCTGGTCCCCATTGGCCGGAGGCAAAATTTTCAGCGGCACTGAAGAAAAATCGGCACGCCTCAAAGCAGCATTACAAAAAGTCGCAGAGGAAATCGGGGCAAGTGATATTGATGAAGTATTATTTGCCTGGCTCTTAAATCATCCTGCCCGAATCATGCCAATTGTCGGTTCCGGCAAGATTGAAAGAATTGAACGTGCAGCCGGTTCATTAACCTACAAACTTAACAGGGACCAGTGGTTTGAAATTCTTCAAAGTTCAATGGGGCATGATGTGCCCTAGTATATACAAACAGCCCTATTCCAAATCAAATAGGGCTGTTTGCTGCGCATTTATTGGAAAACGCTGTTGAAAGCAGGAGCAGATAGTTCCACTTCTTCAAAAACTTTAGTCATTGAATTGATATATTCCTCTTTAAATGGCTCTGCTTCCGCCATATCCTCGGACCCTGCTTTTACAAGTTCAGCTTTTTTAGCATAGTATTGAGAAAGGCTATCAACCGCTGCCTCTATATCCTTAGTGTAGTCTGTTAATTCTTCTGGTACAGACACGGCTTTCGCTTCCTTTTCAAAAGCTGCAGCTGCTTCAGCTGGATCCTGACCTTCAGCGGTCAAGTTTGCATCTGTGTTTCGAATTACTTTTGTCACTTCTCCCTGATAGCTTAGCAGAGCGGAGCGCATTTCTTTCCCTTCATCGGCGGCCTCAGTCGTCTCAGCTGCGGACTCTTCCTTTTCTTCCCCTTTAGAAGCCTCTTCGTTTGAGCATGCTCCAAGTATTAGTGTCAGTACAGCTGCAGAAAGCAAGAAAGATAATTTCTTCATGTGATGGTCCTCTCCTTCTTTTTGTTTTAGAGGTAGTTTTGGTTGACTCCCTAAGTAGTCAGATCCTTGACATTGCCTGCCAATTTACTGACAATTAATAATTTACCTATTTTTTCAATTTTTTGCAACACTTTTATTACGATTTACGAAATTTCTATGATCCAGAGCATCATCCTAACGATGCTTTCAGTATCAAATTTGAAATGTTTAGGCTTTTATAGGATAGTGCCCATCCCTCTCAAAAAGGGCTGGCATAGGCTGTTAAAAAAAGTGAAAACTGAGGAGTGTTCCTATGGCCAAACAATCAAATGAGGATGGAAACCCTAAGCTTTACCTAAGCCATTCAGACACTGTTTCCAATCAGGGTACTTATCGTCTGAACTTTCTCCAGGAAGTTTTGAAAGAACAGCAAACTGTTAATACCCGTATTTCCGAAACATATGAAAATATGAAAAATCAGCTCGATGATTCCTTTTCCGACATGAGTAAACTTGTAAAAAAAGCAGCTGGTAAACAAAATAATCATATTGAGCATTTGACAGCTAAGCTTGAAAAGCAGGATGCGTATATGATAAGTTTCCTGGAAATGATGAACCAGCGCGAGAAGGAAAATGATACTTTGAATAAAAGGCTGGCTGCATTGGAGGAAATAAATAAAGCAATTATGGAAACTCTTGAAAATGAAGAGCCGGTAAATCAGAAGATACTTGAACAAGTATCTTTCCAGGAAGCGGCAACTCAGGCACTTTGCCGGAAGTTTGATAAATTTGACGCTTTTACTGAGGAAGCTGTTTCAAATTTTAAAGCCCAGGAAGAAATGAAAACAGAATTAAGCAAGAAGCTTGATGTACAGGAAGTATTTCATAATACCGTAATGGAACGTATAGAGCAGCAGTTCTCTGCATTTTCGGAGGAAAAGGCAGAGAATTATGGAATACAGGAGCAAATGAAAGAAGAAATAAATAAAAACTTTAGTTTACAGGAAGTTTATCATAAAAAGGTTATGGAACGTTTAGAGCAGCAGTTTGCAGCATTTTCAGAGGAAGCTGAGAAAAAATTAATTACACAGGAGCAAATGAAAGAAGAATTAAACATGAAGCTTGGTGTACAGGAACAGGCCAGTAAGTCGATAATGGAACGCTTAAACCGGCAGGAAGCAATCACAGAAAAAATCAGCAGGCAATTAGACAATCTTAAGTCGGTTGTTTACGAGCGGGCCTCCCACCTCTCTGAACGCTTTGAAAAAAGCTTTAAACAGCTGGCAAAACCAGTCCATAGTTTCTTTGTACATCAGGAGGAAAAAGCAAGAGGAAATAATGACAAAGAGTAAAGAAAAGAAGGCACCTGGAAAGGTGCCTTCTTTCTAGTATTAATCTAGAATCGTAACTTTAACTGTTTTTCTGCCGAAATTGATTGCGTCTTCCTGAGAAGGCATGAAGATATCAATCTTGTTGCCTTTAATGGCTCCTCCAGTATCACCCGCTACAGCATTACCATAACCTTCAACATGGACTTTAGTTCCCAGTGGTATCACATTGGGATCCACAGAGATTACTTTTTGATTCGGATCCTCTTTTAAATTGATCCCTGTAGCAGTGACTCCTGAGCATCCTTCACAATCGGCTGTATAGGCTGTTGCTTCCATATTAAGCACATTTTGAGCTGTTTCATTATTTGCAGTTTCCGCGGGTGTTTCTGCTTCAGCCTGGGCAGCAGGCTGTGCTTCCGCTTCAGGCTTGACTGGCTCAGGTGCAGGTTTTGTTTCCGCCGCAGGTTTGGCTGGCTCTGGTTCTGGATTTGACTTTGCTGGTTTTGCTTCTGGTGCCGGCTGTGTTTCTTTTGCTGCTGGCTGTTCAGAATTTTGCACAGGAGCTGAAACTGTCTCTGCAGGCTTTTCTGATTTTGCTGGAGAAGCCTTAACCGCAGCAACTGCTGCATTAACAGCTTTAGCATTCGGATAAAGGATTAATTCCTTGTCCGGCAGAATTAAATCAGAGCTTAAGTTGTTCCATTCTTTGATTGCCTCTGCTGTGACGTTATGTTCTCTTGCTATATCCCAAAGTGTATCGCCTTTTGATACTATGTATTTCTTTTCCGGATATACATTAAGTACATCATCTGGATGAATGATATGAGAAGACAACCCATTCCATTCTTTTATCATCTCAACTGGTGTATTATATGTTTGGGAAAAATCCCAGAGAGTATCGCCTTTTTTTACTGTCACTTCTTCTGCTTGTACATTAGCACCTGCTGTTCCGGTAATTGCCGCAGCAGCTACAAAAGATAAAATTGATTTTTTCATGTTGTTAAAACCTCCCGTATAGCTTGTTTTTAGCTAACGGGGTTAATAATAACATGGAATCTTTACTAAAAAAGAACAAACAGATAATAATCCCGTTACGCATATAACAGAACGATAACAAACACATTTCAGAGGTGAAGGCATAATTAAGCCAAATTCATGTTTTTCCTTGATATCATGGGAATCTCTCCAATGTTATGATGTTTTTCCTATATATTGGAAAATCAATTATTAAACAGGACAGGAATTAATTTCTAACATAAAAGCCAATTCTTTTGGGATTGGCTATGCAGATTTCGCAGGCAGAACAATATTGAATGTGGTACCTTTATTTAATTCACTCTCGATAAACACTTTTCCGTTATGGCTTTCGATAATTTTAAAGCTGACCATCAGGCCTAAGCCGTTTCCATTCTTTTTAGTTGTAAAAAAAGGTTCTCCGATTTTTTTCAGTTTTTCCTGCGGGATTCCTATCCCTGTATCCTGTATAGCAATTTGAACCTGGTTATTTATAATACTAGCTCTAACGGTGATGTCCCCTCCATCAGGCATCGCTTCAATTCCATTTTTGATAAAATTAAGAAAGACTTGTTTTAACCGATTTTCGTCACATTCAATTTGAATGATATCCTGTTGGTATTCGAAACCAATTTTCACGTCTCTTTTTCGGGCTTCAAATTCCAAAAAAGAAACCACATTTTTAATAATAGGTATGATATCTCTTTCTTCCAGTTCTGCGGCTTTCGGCTTAGCGAGAACCATAAAATCTTCAACTATATTATTTACCCGGTCAATTTCATCCAAAATGATGCTTAAGTACTCCTGCCGCTCTTCATGTGTCTCATCCAGCTGCAGGAATTCTGTATATCCTTTCATGGTTGTGAGCGGATTGCGGATTTCATGGGCAACCCCTGCAGCAAGCTGGCCCACTGCTGCCAGTTTATCCTGCTGATGCAAAACTTCTTCAGTTTTTTTCCTCTCTGTTATATCGTTTCTTATTGATAAGTATTGATAAGGTTTTCCGTTTGCGTTCAGGAACGGCACAATCGTAGTATGAACCCAGTAATAAGATCCGTCTTTTGCTTTATTTCGTATTTCCCCCTTCCAGACTTCTCCCTGGGCAATTGCTTTCCATAGGTTCTTAAAGAATTCTTTTGAATGAAGTCCTGAATTTAAGATGGAGTGATTCTGTCCTATCAGTTCTTCCCTGCTGTACTGGGAGATTTCACAAAACTTCTCATTTACATTGGTTATTGTTCCTTTTTCATCTGTAAAGGCAATAATGGAAGACTGATTAAGCGCAAATTTAACATCGTTTACCTCTTTCAGGGAATGTTTAAGGCTGGCTTCAGCTGATTTCAATGCCGATATATCTGTTCGGATGGAAACATACTGATAGGGTTTATTCTTTTTATTGAGAAAGGGGACAATTGTAGTTTCAACCCAATAAAAGCTTCCGTCTTTTGCTTTATTTCGTATTTCCCCCTTCCATATTTCCCCTGATTTAATTGTTTTCCATAGATTTTGAAAAAATTCCGGAGGATGAAAACCCGAATTTAAGATATTGTGATTTTTGCCAATCAGTTCATGTTCTTCATATTTAGATATCTCAACAAATTTGTCATTCACATAAGTGATAATGCCCTTTGGATCTGTAATAGCCACTATAGATGATTCATCAAGTGCAGCCTTAATATCATGTAAATGGGTATCACTTGCTTCAAGCCGCTTGCTGATTAAAGTGCTTGAAGCAATGAGCCCCCCCAGGATAAGAATCCCTGCAAAAAATACTAGATAAATTAGAGAAGTTTCTGGCGAGCTTCCCTTGCTAATTTCGCCTTTTGAATACAATGATGACGATCTGATCAGCAGAAAATAACCCTCCACAATGGCCCCGGTGAAAATGAGTGCACTTAAGGGCTTGATCCAGATAGGTCTGGAGTACGAAAGACTTTTCGAATAAAAGAGCATCCATAGTGAAAATAAAAAAGAAACAAAAATGATTAGTGCTGAAATGAGAAATATGATAGGGCCAAACTGCACATTCATCCCCACAGCAAACATTCCTGTTACATGGGTAGATAGGACTGCCATAGTTAAAAAGAAGCTTCGCGCAATTAGATTGCCTGTCTTTAGCTCGCGTTCGATTACTGTATTAAATGCCATACCGGTAAACGAAATGCCAAAAATCATGGACAATAAGGTGAGCGGAATATTATAACTTCCTGAAGCATTTATGTTGATGGCGACCATGCCAATAAAGTTCATAATCCAAATCCCGATTCCAAGGGAAAAAGTTCCGCCTAAGAACAAGAATTTCTGGTTTCTGTCAGATGATTTAATCAATGTAAATAAATCTAATGCTGTATAGGAAGCCATAATGGTCAGTAAAACCGCTACAAATATTAATATTGGATTAAAAGATACACTTATTTCAGTCATCGCAGGCATTTAGCCTCCTCATTATTACTTTAAATATGATTGTAATGGAATCATTGCAGCCTTGGAAGGGGCTCGGCGAAATAAAATCAGAAGTTCATTAGAACAGATAGAGCTTTTGCCGTATTAGCTAGAAATTATTAGATTTTACCGCATGCATCCGACTCCCTCCAATGGATATCCCCTTGTCCTGTCCAATTGGGTGCGACTTCGGACTCTTTTCTTCGATATTCGGCTTCTCCTGTCCGAATGGGGCCCGACATCGGACTCGCTCCTCTGGAATTCGGCTTAGCCTGTCCGAATGCGAACCAACTTCGGACTCCTTCCTTCATTTCCCTCTATCCTAATGCAAACCAAATTCCTATTTAGCACCAATAAATATAATAAATAAAATTTTTAAAAAATTTAATCCAAACACTTCACATTTCATTTTGTTTGGTATATACTGTACTACAACAGATGGAAACAAAATAAACTGTATTATAAAAAGGAGGAAAATTCATGATCAAAAGTCCAGTTGAATTTTTTAGAACTCTTCCCAAAAAGGTTTGCCCGGAGTGCGGCCAAACAGTCAAGGAACAGGCCGAATCTTATCTAATGGAATGTGATCGGTGTCTTTCAAAAAAAATGGAATAGTACATCCAGCGGAAGGCGTCATGCCCTCCGCTTTTTTTTACTCCTATATGTCACCATTTCCACTAAAAAGGTACCTTCAGCTGTTACAGTACAGTAAATTTAAAATGTTTGAAAAGTCTATAAATTTATTAGGCCTTCCTGTATAATTGTCCCATAATCTCTATATTTAGAGAATCGAAATAGGAGGGATCGTTAAATGGTACAAACTGCAGTAACCCGATTAAGGCGTGTTGAGGTACCGGAAGATCGAACATGGAAAGTGGAGGATTTATTTGCTTTAGAGGAAGATTGGCATAAAGAAATGAGAAGTATAGATGAAGATCTTGCTGTTTTTGAGCAGTACAGGGGAAAGCTCCATGAAGGCCCGCAAATATTACTGGGCTGCCTTTCCGCTCAGGAAAAGCTCTCCATCCGTTTGGGTCATGCTGGAACGTATGCTAGCTTGCGTCAGTCGGAGGATGGAACGAATCCGGACAATCAGGCAAATTCATCCATACTTGCATCTTTAAGAGCAAAAGCAGCCTCCGCTCTTTCGTTTATTGATTCTGAGTTAATGTCCTTACCTGAAGGCACGATTGAAACATACATAGACGATGAAAGCGGCCTGGAGCCTTTCAGAAAACAGCTGACAGATCTTCTTGAATCAAAGAAGCACAGGCTTTCTCCAGAGACGGAAGAAGCCCTGGCAGCATTGGGCGAAGTACTTGGAGCTCCGTATAATATGTATCAGGCCGCAAAACTTGCTGACATGCCATTTTCCTCTTTTAATGACAGTGAAGGAAACGATTTGCCAAACTCTTTTGCTCTTTACGAAGATCGTTATGAGTTTTCGTCAGACACTGCCATTAGAAGGAATGCCTATGCCTCATTTACAGATTCACTGGAAAACTATAAGAATACATTTGCCTCTGCCTATTCTGCCGAGGTGAAAAAGCAGGTAACATTTGCAAAGCTGAGAAAATACAGTTCAGTCACACAAATGCTCCTGGATTCCCAGCATGTTACAGAGGAAATGTACAACAATCAGCTGAATATTATCCAAAAAGAGCTTGCCCCCCATATGCGCAGATATGCTCAGTTAAAGAGAAAAGTTCTTGGATTGGATAAGATGCTTTTTTGTGACCTGAAGGCGCCTCTTGATCCGGAGTTCAATCCTGAAACAACCTTTGAAGAAGCATCAAAAGTCATATTAGAGGCTCTCAAAGTAATGGGACCAGAGTATACGGATATAATGAAGAAAGGCTTGACTGAACGCTGGGTTGATTTGGCTGACAATGTAGGGAAATCTACAGGTGCATTTTGTTCAAGTCCATATGGATCACATCCTTTCATCCTGATTACATGGACAGACACAATGCGCGGTGCTTTTGTTCTTGCTCATGAGCTTGGGCATGCGGGTCATTTCTATTTGGCTAATAAATATCAGCGTATAATGAATACCCGCCCTTCAACCTACTTTGTAGAAGCTCCATCAACGCTTAACGAATTGCTGCTCGGACAGCATTTAATGGCAGGCACTGAGGATAAGAGAATGAAGCGCTGGGTAATTCTTCAGCTGCTTGGAACTTATTATCACAACTTTGTCACACACCTTCTCGAGGGAGAATATCAGCGAAGAATATATAATCTTGCTGATCGAGGGATTCCGTTAACGGCAAAAACACTTTCAGATCAAAAGATGGAAACACTTGCTGAATTCTGGGGTGATACGGTTGAACTGGATGATAAGGCGGCTTTAACCTGGATGAGACAGCCTCATTATTACATGGGACTCTATCCATATACTTATTCAGCTGGTTTGACTGCTTCCACTGCTATGGCACAGAGCATTCAAGAGGAAGGCCAGCCTGCCATTGACCGCTGGCTTGATGTTTTAAAAGCTGGTGGAACGAAAAAGCCGATCGATCTCCTCAAGAGTGCAGGCATTGATATGTCTAAGCCAGATCCAATCCGGAAAGCCGTAAGCTATGTGGGGATGTTGGTGGATGAATTGGAAAACAGCTACTTGTAGCAAAAAAAGCCCCTCCGTTTACCGGAGGGGCTTTTTAGGTTAAATATACTACTCATTATCATTCATTTGATCTCTGGCTTTATAGAAATAATCAAATTATACGAGGATCAGTAACCTCTAAGCAAATCCCAAAATTTATGGAGGTGAATATTTGATAACATTGCCAATGTTATGATAACGTTACAGGTATATTAATTGGCTTCAAGGCACGGGTCTTCTCTATATAAATGAAACCGTCATATCTGAGTGAGACTTTTGTAGGCACATAATTCCCGTACTGTTCATATTCAGGGTTATATACGACTCCGATGGCTCGCTGACCGATAGATTCATTAAATAATTCCCTGTTATCATCAGTGAACAACAAAATCTTATCACCCGGGCCTGCCTTTTGAAGTGCATCCTCCCAGCTCCCTGCCTGTGCTGGAGGCACTTCCATAACCTGCATCTCATCCCCCCATTGTTCCGAAGCTATAACGGTACCTGAGTGAGTGCCAAACCCGAGTGCGAAAATCTGATCTTCCCCATATTTCTCGCGAAGGATTTGCCCAACGTTAACTAGCCCCTCTTCTTTCATATCTGTTGCTCTTGCATCTCCAATATGAGTATTGTGTTCCCATACGATTACCTTGGCATTTTCTCCGTAATATTTGGAGACCGCCTCTATGGCACTTACCATGTGATGATCCCTAATATTCCAGTCATCAGGCCCGCCTTTTACCATTGCTCGATAATAGTTTTCTGCATTTACGGCAACAAGGCTATTCAGCATAAGGTTTAGTGATTCTTCTTCGCAGTTCCTGGTATGCTCCCACTTATTTTTTATTTTAAGTAAAAGATCGGCTACTTCTTTTTCACATCCTTCCCCATATAAGGCCGCAGAAACTGCATAATTTTCAGGTGTCCGATGAAAAGGCTCAAAGCAGGCAAATGCTTTTTTAGCAGCTTCCAGCTCTGCAGCTTCCTTTGTCTCCAGAAGGTTTATTATTCCATCCATGGATTCCCATAAGCTATATATATCGATGCCATAGAAACCCGCCTTTCGGCTGTGTTCATCTATTAGCTGATTGTGATTATAAAGCCAGGTTATTAGATCTTTAATTTCCTCATTTGCCCACATCCATGTCGGCCACCTGTTAAAATTTTTGAGTGTTTCAAGGGGATCCAGAGGTACATAACCTTTAACATATCTGTTAATGGTAAAGCAGGAAGGCCAGTCTCCTTCTACAGCGATACAGTTGAACCCTTTTTGTTCAATTAGTCTTTTTGATATTTCTGCTCTTACTGTATAAAATTCTGATGTACCATGAGAAGCTTCCCCCAATAAAACAAATTTCGCTTTCCCGGCAGCTTGAATAATTCGGTCGAGCCCAGATGAATCGCTGAAAGAGAATGCTTCATTCTGAATATTTGATATCAAGTCTTTATTTTCTTCGATTTTTATCACCCCATTTAAAACCTATATAGTTACTCTGCCCATTTGAATTAGGATTAATATGGTTGAATATAAGACCAATGCGGAGAGAAAACTTTAAAGAAAGGTGTCCAATATCTATATCAGAAGGAGTTTTATAATGAAAGAAAACGATGAAAAGTACCTGACTTATGCACCAAAAGAAGAGATGGTCACCATTGAAACGGGTGGCAAATCTCCAAATTTAAAACATGCAGCTGGGGATTCAGTTGATGAACATGAACAGCAGGAAACGGCAAATGCTATTATAGGTGCTAAAGAAATTGGACAGCAAAACGAAAACCTATAATTAAAGGAGTGAATGGATTGGAGACAATCGATCCTAAAAAAGTGAAATCAGGTGATGAGGTTTTTGTTATTTATCATAACCCTCATACTCCAAGTGTTGCAAACGTAAGGCCGGCAGAAATTGTACCGCATCCTAAAGACCCTAATGCAGTGGCCCTCTTCCTTAATGAATCCTTCCATTTAATAGAAGAAGACGATGCTTTGTTTTCATCTGAACATGATGCAGAACAGGCCTTTCAAGAATTGTATGGAGACTTTTAAATCATTAATAAGAAAGACTGTTATCTTGTGACAACAGTCTTTCAAAAATTAATTATCACAAAATTTGCGGCAATTCCCTCATTTCGGCAGTTGTTTCATCACCGCATAATGGGCATTTTAAATCTGAAGAGGCAAAATCTTTTCTCATCCAGCCATTGCAGCTATTGCAGGAATACACCTCTGTGTCCAGCATTACAACTTCCGGCTTGTCATCTTGGCCTTTTTTATTGAAAAAAATAGGAAACGCCCCCTTTTTTTCTTAGTATGGACAAGAAAGGGGAAAATTATAGAAAATGTTTTGAACAAATTTTGAATAGGAGGTGATGCAATGGACCGCCCGCAGAAAAAGAGAAACCTTACTATAGCAGGAACGGATATTGATGAAGTAAAAAGGCTGAACAGTCAATCCGGGCTATCATATAACGAAGCAAAAAAACGGCTCGCAGAAATTTACTATAAAAAATGAAGCAGTGAATATGTTCCTTTCATTAGTAGGATCAATCTTTAGTTATGGTGAAGAAACCTTTATTAAAGGCCAGAAATAAGCATGTTTTTCCGGAGAGTAGTGTACTATCGGTTCACCTTTAAAGTGCTTGCGGGGCAAAAATGAAGCTAAAGTGTTTTGATGTATCGTGCAAGAAGCTTCATGCAGCTGCCATTTTGTATGATGGATATCCCCGCGATAAACCTTTTCACCTTTTGTTACCCATAAGCAATACCTTTCAGTCAGCCATTCATCAAGTGTTCCGGGTTTTGAATTGAAGGGGCTTGATATTGGCTTATAATCTGCTTTGAATTGGCCGTTCTCTGAAGGACTTTGTGATCGCCTGCTTTCATAATTAATTTGTCCTTCAGACCTACTGACTTGCATTTTGGCATTCATATACGGAAGGAAATACAGCATTCTGGCCCCTGTTACGGCTAAAAAGTTGTCTGCATCCAGACTAAAAAAATATACGCCTTTAATGCCCGCATATTCCACATAAGTCCTTACATTCAATTCATTCATTGATTTCATAATTGGCAATGTCGGCAAGCCGCGCACCCTCATTTTACTGATCCAGAAAGGTACTGCTCCAACCCATGCTGTACCGTTGTATGTATCTAATGTTAACTTTGAGGGGATGTGTTTTTCCATTATTTCCGCAGGCACTGGCCAATGAGCAAATAATACATCATTCCATATTTGTTCCATAACCCAGGGTTTATCAGGCAGCGGAAAAGGCCTGTGTCCTGTTATCTTCAATTCTTCTTTCATTCCCTTACCGCCCTTCCACATGTTATATAAATGATTATTCCTCTTAATACCGGTATTAAACTTAGCTGGCATAAATGAATAGTTCTAACCTTGGGCATTACACTGTATTTATGAATGGAGGTGATGGTTCATGAATAGTCAGTTTTCTGCACCTTATCTGAAAACGCTAAGTCTGTCTCCTGAAAATCAGGAGTCTCCCATTCATTTTTTGAAGCACTGGAAAACACCGCAGGATTATTTTTATTTAAGAAACCATTTTTCCTACCCGCTAATAAACCCTCAGAATTTATTTTTGTCCATTAGCGGCAACGTGAATAAACGGGTGGAAATATCTTTAAGTGAACTTTCCCGCTTTCCTTCCAAAACCATTCTGGTCCCTCTGGAGTGCGCTGGCAATAACAGAGCCAAATTTAAACCAAAGGTTTTTGGTGAGCAATGGGAAGAAGGAGCAGTCAGTCAGGGGAAATGGAAAGGGGTGCCTTTAAAGGAACTGCTGGATCAAGCCGGACTTTTGGATGGAAGTAAAGAAGCTGTGTTTGCCGGAATGGATTTTGGTGAACGAAAAGATTTGAATGAATCCTTTTACTTTGCCAGAAGCCTGCCAATTGAAAAGGCACTCCACGAAGATACGATTGTAGCTTATGAGTATAACGGCAAGCCCATACCTTATAAGCATGGGTATCCATTCAGGCTAATCGTGCCTCAATGGTATGCAATGTCCTCCGTCAAATGGCTTATGAATATTTTTATTATTCGACATGAATTTAATGGTCCTTTTCAAACAAAAGATTATGTTTATTATCCTTTTAAAGACAGCGATCTGGATAAAAAGCCTGTTACAGCCATAAATGTTAATAGCACAATCCAGGAGCCTTTGAATTATTCCATTATTCAAGAAGGACTTCAGACTATTAGAGGAATTGCCTGGACTGGCACGGGAACAATTAATGAGGTGGCAATTAGCATTGATCATGGGGATACATGGAGGAAGGCCACGCTTAAATACAGGGAAAACGAAAAATTTTCCTGGGTAAAGTGGCATTTTGATTGGGAGGCATACAAGGGTGAGCATACCATTCTTGTGAGGGCCAGTGATTCAGAGGGCAATATGCAGCCAATAAAGCCTTACTGGAACAGAAAAGGATATGGATATAATGCTGTGCAAAAAATAAAAATTCAAGTGGAATAACACTTTTCATGTGCAATGTTCCTAATTTCCTTATTTACTCATAAACAAAAGAGAAGATGTCCAAAACATCCTCTCTTTTTCATTATAGATTTTATCACCACTGCAATCTAAATCAGCAATCCATGCATGAACAGATTTTAATTTTCTTGATCTGTTCTCTTACCTGCTTCAGGTTCACCAGGTGTCTGGTTGCCTGTTGTAGCCTGGTATCCCACCCGATAGGATGAAGTCCTCTTTTTTCTTAGAACTTCTGGCATTTTATACTGGCCCAGATCATCTTGAGCATCTTTTGGTGCCATTGAATTGCCTCCTTACTATTGTGTTATTCATCATACCCTTTGCGCGGAATGGAAATATCCACACCGACAACGTCTTCAATTACTGCATCCGCCTGTCCTTCCATATATGCGTCACTCACTTGTTCATGTGTTGTCGCCAGGCCTGATGAAAGCTGATCATTCCTCTTATAATCTTCAGTCTCATAATATCTGCCTGCAATATCTGTTCCCTCATTTTTGTCTTTTTTATTCATATGGAATCCCTCCTTCTAATTTAGAACTATCTTTATTTTGGACATTTTACTCATTATCATACTGTTCCATTTCAAACAGGAAGGGCAAAAACAAAAAATCTGCCCAAACACGGGCAGATTTTTTGCGCTGTCATTTTTTTAGATAATTAGTAGCCTCCGCCAACGAAAGCAGCACCAACAATGATTAGAAGTATAAACAGGACAACGATTAAAGCAAAACCGCCGCCATACCCTGCGCCTGCACCCATTCCAACACCTCCTGACATCTAGTGACAGTGTATGAAAATGATGTTTGTCCCGAATGGGCAATTATAAGGCGGGATGAAAATAAAATCAAAGATTCATTTATTATAAGCTGGCTGTATAAGATGTTTTTCAGTTATTGCCCCCTTGGAAGAGATTAACTCATTTAAAATGTGAATAAAAATAGGAGATTATTCAACAAATTTTAATTGGCAGGAAAAAAACTCTTTACTGCAAACGGATTCATGGTAAAATGGACATGTAATCAAGTTAGATGTCTGACGTCTATTCACAAACCTCTTTGATGAGAGGTCTATATTTTTGGCGTTTCGTAAAAACGTTTTCATTATTCTAAATTCAACAAATGAGGTGTCAACATGAGTTTTATATGGGGTTTATTAGGAGTTGCTGCTGTATTGGGGATTGCTTTACTCCTTTCATCAAATCGAAAGGCAATCAATCTCCGTACAATTTTAGGCGGGCTGGCTATCCAGTTTGTATTTGCCTTTGCAGTTCTCAAATGGGAACTTGGAAAA
Organism: Cytobacillus oceanisediminis; assembly: GCF_004366035.1. Taxonomy (GTDB): domain Bacteria; phylum Bacillota; class Bacilli; order Bacillales; family Cytobacillaceae; genus Cytobacillus; species Cytobacillus oceanisediminis_C. Next base: position 378,085 of record NZ_SOEE01000002.1, on the reverse strand, counting down.
AAAGTATTAGAAAAAATGACATTTGCAGTAAATAATATTGTCGGATTTGCCAATGAAGGAATAAATTTTTTATTCGGAGGCTTGTTCCAGGAAGGTTCAGGAGTAGGAATGGTATTTGCCTTCCAAGTGCTGACTACAGTTATCTTCTTTTCTTCCCTTATCTCTGTTCTTTATTATACCGGGATTATGCAAATAATTATAAAGGTCATTGGCGGAGGTTTGTCCAAGCTGCTTGGAACAAGCAAGGCAGAGTCCATGTCTGCAGCAGCCAATATTTTTGTCGGACAAACGGAAGCTCCATTAATTGTCCGCCCTTTCCTGAACAAAATGACGAAATCTGAACTGTTTGCTGTTATGACCGGAGGCCTTGCATCAGTAGCCGGTTCAGTTCTTATAGGATACTCCCTTCTTGGGGTACCATTGGAATACTTGCTTGCTGCAAGCTTCATGGCTGCACCTGCCGGTCTTGTCCTCGCTAAAATTATGATACCTGAAACAGAAGTATCAGAGACAACAGACGACATAACTATTGAAAAAGATACTGATTCTGTAAATGTGGTAGACGCTGCGGCACGCGGTGCAAGTGTCGGACTTCAGCTTGCATTAAACATCGGTGCTATGCTTCTTGCTTTTATCGCTCTGGTCGCTCTTATCAATGGAATTATCGGATTTGCAGGCGGGCTTTTCGGATTTGAAAATCTTACACTGGAAACCATTCTTGGTTTTGTTTTTGCCCCTCTTGCATTTGCAGTAGGTGTTCCTTGGACTGAAGCTGTACAGGCTGGCGGATATATTGGCCAAAAGCTTGTATTGAATGAATTTGTTGCTTATTCAGCTTTCGCTCCAGAAATCAGCAGCCTGTCTCCAAAGACTGTTGCAGTAGTAAGTTTCGCGCTTTGCGGATTTGCCAACATTTCCTCTATGGCCATCCTCCTGGGCGGACTGGGCAACCTTGCTCCTGAACGCAGGAACGATATAGCCAAGCTTGGGATTCGTGCTGTAATAGCTGGAGCACTTGCTTCTCTTTTAAGTGCAGCAATTGCAGGAATGTTAATTTAATAGTTTTATAGCATACTGGATTAATCCGGTATGCTTTTTTTTGATGTAAATTCGGGAACAGGCGAGAATTGTCGAATATTATCTGAAAATTATTTTAATTCAGAGTTGATTTTATATTTTTGTTAATGTTAAAGTATGATTGTAAGCGTTACCATAAGTATTCTTCTAAAAGTTTTGCACCATGGAAATACATAGACTACTATTTTAAGGAGGAATTATATGAGTCAGCTAACTGCAGGTTTAAAAGAAAAGGTGGAAAAGTTTTTAAGCGGAAAGAAAAAATTATATATCAATGGTGAATTTGTTGAAAGCAAATCACAGAAAACGTTTGATACGTATAACCCGGCTACAGGAGAAGTTCTTGCTTCTGTTTTCGAAGCCGGTGCAGAAGATATTGATCTGGCAGTAAAAGCAGCCCGAAAGGCTTTTGATGAAGGCAAATGGTCAAAAATGAGCGCCTCTAAGCGCAGCCGCCTGATGTATAAGCTTGCTGATCTTATGGAAGAAAACAGTGAAGAATTAGCACAGCTTGAGACATTGGATAATGGTAAGCCAATCCGTGAAACAACTAATGCCGATATTCCTCTGGCTGTTGAACATATGCGATACTATGCAGGCTGGTCTACAAAGATTGTCGGCCAGACTATTCCTGTCAGCGGGCCATTCTTCAACTATACTCGCCATGAGGCAGTTGGTGTGGTGGGCCAAATCATCCCTTGGAACTTCCCTCTTCTTATGGCAATGTGGAAGCTGGGTGCTGCTCTTGCAACAGGATGTACGGTTGTACTTAAGCCAGCGGAGCAAACACCTCTTTCTGCATTATATCTTGCTGAGCTGATGGATGAAGCCGGCTTCCCTCCAGGGGTTGTCAATATTGTTCCAGGTTTCGGAGAAACAGCTGGCCAGCCGCTTGTCGATCATCCATTAGTAGATAAAATTGCGTTTACTGGTTCTACTGAAGTAGGCAAACTGATTATGTCAAATGCTTCAAAAACGTTAAAGCGCGTAACGCTTGAGCTTGGCGGTAAGTCTCCAAATATCATTCTGCCAGACGCTGATTTATCAAAAGCTATTCCAGGAGCTCTGAACGGTGTTATGTTCAACCAGGGTCAGGTGTGCTGTGCCGGCTCCCGTGTTTTCATACAAAAAAAGCAGTTTGATAATGTTGTAGCTGATATGGCTTCACATGCCAAAAAAATTAAACAAGGTGCCGGCATTCATGCTGACACAGAAATTGGCCCGCTTGTTTCTGCTGAGCAGCAAAACCGCGTTCTTGGTTACATTGAAAAAGGACTGAGCGAAGGTGCCCAGCTTGTAGCAGGAGGCGAAAAGCCGCAAGAGCAAGGTTACTTCGTCTCCCCTACTATTTTTGCTGATGTTCGTGATGAAATGACGATTGCAAAGGAAGAAATATTCGGACCTGTTATTTCGGCCATGCCTTATGATGACTTAGACGAATTAATTAACCGGGCTAATAACAGTGAATATGGTTTAGCTGCGGGTGTTTGGACTCGGGATGTGGCAAATGCACACTATGTGGCCAACAAACTCCGTGCAGGTACAGTTTGGGTGAACTGCTACAACGCATTTGACGCAGCATCTCCATTTGGCGGCTACAAGCAATCCGGAATCGGCCGTGAAATGGGATCATACGCTCTGGATAACTATACAGAAGTTAAGAGTGTTTGGATTTCAATGAAGTAATAGCCGAACCAAAAAAGGAACCTTGCGGGGTTCCTTTTTTATTTATCAGAAATTCTATCTTGGATTTCTGAGCCCTGTCTAGCTTCAGCGCCTGTCCCCTCGAGGTCACAAGCTTGTCTAGTTGCGGCTCCTAGGGACTCGGGGTCATAAGTAAATCCCTTCCAGAAGGAAAGAACACCTTCTTACAGGGCACGTCTTATGCCTGTCGTCCCTGAGAAGTCGCCTCCACATTCCAAGCAATCCTCCCAAAAAGTAAAGAACGACCTTGGAATAACCATGGTACCGTGGTAATATTTTCGCATTTGTTCCTTGATTTATAATTATTTAGATTCTATTTAAGGGGACTGACGTCCGCTTGTCTCTTTTGACAATTTTATCTCTCATCCCCCATCTGAACATCTATCAAGGTCATTTCATCGGCCAGCTTCAAAGCTTCCTTTAATGTCTGTTCAAATTCATTCAATTGATGAGGTCTTACACCTTTTACTCCAAAACTGTTAGCTAATTGCACAAAGTCAGGGTTGCCAAAAGCAGTTCCAAAACTGCTATGGAATTTTTCCTGCATCATTTGTTCCTCTAATTTTAATGCTGCATTATTTAAAACAATGATGATAAACGATAGGCCTAATCGTTGAGCCGTTTCTAATTCAGATATATTCATTAAAGCCCCTCCGTCTCCGGTGATACAAATAACCGGAGCATCTGGACAAGCTATTTTGGCACCAATGGAACCTGGCAAGGCAATCCCCATTGAGGCTAAGCCATTTGATATAATGAGTCGACCGGCTTGATTTGGTTGGTAGGTGCGGGCAATAGATACCTTGTGGGCACCTACATCAGAAATGATGATGGTGTTTTCTGGTGTGATTGTTTCAATCACCTTTAAGACATTTTCTATCGTCAATGATTGATCTTTTTTTGAATCTGTATCGATTTGGTAAGCCAATTTAACCCTTTCTCTTAAATTCCCCATCGGAACCCATGGTTTAAATGGAAGTTCCAGTTGATTAAGTGCCTGTAAGGTCTGATTTAAATCACCTACCAATTCTCCCTTTAAAGGATAGTGTTCATCCATTTCGGCTGGAATTGGATCAATATGTAAAATAGGACGCTGCTTTTTATTCCAATCCTTAGGAGGCTTTTCAACAAAATCATACCCTACGACGATTAACAAATCAGCTTCCTCTATGATTGGTAAAACTTCATCCTTTTCATTAAATCCAAATGTATAAAAATTAAGGGGATTGTCTTTAGGTAACACCCCTTTCGCCATAAAACTATGGATAACAGGTGATTTTAGCTTCTCCACAAATGTGATGAGTTCCGAAACAGCTTCTTGTCTTATTATACCGTTGCCTGCTATGACAAGTGGTTTCTGGTATTGACCTAATATAGTACATGCACTCTCTAAAGCTTGTGAACTTGGTGTACTTCTTGGAATAGGTGTCACAGGTAATGTGTGATTAGAAATCATCTGTGAAGAAAGATTCTCTGGAAATTCAATTAAAATAGCACCAGGTTTTTCCATTTGAGCTAATCTAAAGGCCTTGCGAATGATCATTGGAATGGTACTTGAATCTTTTATTTGAACACTCCACTTTGTTACAGGTTCAAATATTTTGACGATATCCAAATATTGATGGGATTCCTGGTGCTGCCTATTAAAGCCAGCTTGTCCTGTTATGGCTACAACTGAAGAATGGTCCAAATTTGCACTCGAAATTCCAGTCAAAAGGTTTGTGGCACCAGGTCCTAATGTCGCTGTGCACACACCAGCCTTTTTTGATAATCTGCTGTAAACATCCGCCATAAAAGCTGCTCCTTGTTCATGACGAACATTTACAAACTGAATTTGTTTCGATTTTGACAATGAATCAATCAGATCAAGGGTTTCCTTCCCCACAATACCAAAAATATACTCTACGCCCTCATTTTCTAAGCATTGAACAAGTAAATCGGTTGCTTTCATACGACTCCCCTTTTCAAACTAGCTTTTTCCTATTTTTCTTCTTCATTTATTAAAATAACCTTTCGATCTTAGGAGGAAAGGTTGTAAGCATGACGTAAATCGGCTGCTTTTCTTATTGCTTCACTTTGATTTCCCCTGTATTAAGAATAAGTTCACAGATTATCCATAGGATTTTTGATGGATATTATTTATCCTTATATTGGGAGGGGAAATAATGAAAAAAGTTTATATTATATCCGCTATTATCGTAATATTAGGCATAGCAGCCGGCATTTCTTTTTTTATTATTCGTGATATGACTGCCAAGATACCTGATCATATTACACTTTTAACAGATGATGAGAAGGTATATGACTTTGCAGAGTCGGATAAAAAACTGAAGCTTGTTGAATTTATTTATACGCACTGTCCGGATATTTGTCCGACTACTACACAAAGGATGAATCTGCTGAAGGGTGATCTTAGCAAGGAAGGTGTTTTTGGGGAGAAGGTGCAATTCATTACTGTAACGATCGACCCCTATAGAGACACCGCGGAGGTCCTTCGAAAATATAGAAATACCTTTGAAATCGAAAATGATGGCAATTGGGTCTTTCTTACTGCAGAGCCTGATAAACTGAAAAAAGATCAGTCTGAAATTCAAGATCTCGCTAACACGTTTCAATTTCAATACCGTGATCCCGGTGATGGTTTTTACGTTCATAGCACCTTTGTCTATTTGCTTGACGAGAATAACAAGTTTATTAAGAAGTTCCCCATGGGAGAAGACTTTGATAAGAATGATGTTTTCAATAAGATTATGAAGCAAATATAATAAAAAGTGGCGGATTCTGGATCCGCCACTTTTTTTAACCTAATTCGCAGAAGAAGATAAATTTTTGTTTTGGTTAATGAGTATTAAAGTTTTTGATCTTGGCTTTGAAAAGCTTACTTTAATACCGGATTTTTTTAATCTGTTTACCAAATCAACCAGCTGCTTTTTAGCCATTTGAAAAACTCCTTTTTCCCTGCCTGTATGATTAATATTTTACATGAAAAATATGAAAAAACTATGAACAAAAAGAAACATTTTATGATTTTTGGAAGCATTTTTAAGGTTTTAATAAAAGTGTATGCTTGGTCCTCTCTTCATTGAGAGCTGTCTTATGATAGTTCCCTTCTGCCCAGCTGCTCATCTGGTCATGATACCATGGGCTTAGAGGATGTCCGGATTGTCCCGGTCCAACAAGATGATAGGCAGTATTCATGTTTTGCGTATCCACCACAAATCTCCACGAGCCCCCATGATTTACTGTACCATCTTCTTTATTAGCTGCGGCCTGAACAGTGACTGAACTTCCGCCAACAGGAATCTGCCCTTCTCTATTAAACAAGAAGTTTAAAGGTTTTACACTTGAAAGCGGATGGGAAAAGGCTAATTGGTGATAGTCTCCCCATTTCCATTCAGACAGATTATTTCCTTGAAGTTCTGCAGCTTTCTTTACTGCTGAACTCAATGATCGAGAAAGGACTTCCTCCAGTCCCCCCTTTTCTTCTATCCAGCGGCTTTCCCTGCCTTTTGCTGCATTTCTCAATAATTCATCCACTGCCTGCTTTTGCCCTTTAAAAAGCTTCCTCATTTCTGCTGATATCTCATCTTCAAAAAGAACATCGGAAATGTTTTTCATCCAAAGATTGAAAATGAGAGGGGCTGCTCCATCCTTACTGTCGTTATAATCCCATTTACTCAAGGCTGATAAAGCTTCCTTTTCAAGATTGGAAGATGGCTTTCTAATTTCAGACAGGAAAACGGGTATAAATTCCTCTGCCTGCAGGTTCTTCTGATCCATCTGCAGGGTCATCATGTCTTCTGCTATAAGATCATTTTTGCTTTTCAGGAACTCCTGAATGCGCATTTGCCTATAGGGCTGTGCCCAATCATGACTTATATGGTAAGCATAGCTGTCATCCATAACCTTATTGTTTGCAGTTGAGATGTATCCTTCTTTTGGATTAATCGCTTTTGGCAGATGATCATAAGGTATATAGCCCTCCCAGCCGTATTCATCCGACCAGCCAGGTACTGGCAGTAATCCGTCTCCTTTCTTTCTGATGGGGATTTTCCCGTTTGCTTTATAGGCTATTGTTCCATCTGGCGAGGCAAATACAAAGTTCTGTGCGGGTGTATGAAATAACTCCAATGCTTCTTCAAATTGATTCCAGTCCGATGATTTATTCATTTTTAGAATGGCTTCCAGTTCTTTTGAAGGTTCAAGGGCAGTCCATTGCAAAGAAAGAACGGTATCTTTGCCGCTGTCTGCAGCAAATTCCGAAATTACAGGTCCGTGGCGTGTAATCGTTACTTGATAGCTAATTGTCTCCTTGTCTTTTACCTTAATTGGTTCTTCAATTACTTCTGCCTTTTCCCATTTTCCATTGAATAGAAACTCATTTTTATTGGAAGGATTCCTTTTTTCAATATACAAATCCTGGACATCTGGTCCTGTATTGGTTACTCCCCATGCAATGTTCTCATTGTGACCGAGAATAATGCCCGGAATACCTGCAAAAATGACTCCGCTGACGTTCATTTCCGGGGATTGCAAATGCATCTGATACCATATGGAAGGTGTGCTGAGTGATAAATGCGGATCATCTGCAAGAATTGGCTTTCCGGATGCCGTTTTGCTGCCGGCTGCAACCCAGTTATTGCTTCCGTTAAATTCCGGTGGAGTGATTGCATTTGCAAAGCTTTCTTCAATATTTAAGTCGTGTTTTCCTATTATGTATGGGGCTTCTTCCGGATATGAGGGGAATAATTCATACGCTTTTTCTTCCGGAAAATGCTGAAGGAGATAATAGCGGAATGCCTGGCTTTCCCAGTGTCCTCCAAGATCATATGCCATATATTTGCCTATAGTAAGTGAATCCACGGGAGTCCATTCTTCAGGCTTATAGCCAAGTATGGAAAATTCAGGCGGCCATTTTCCATTTTCTTTGACCTCTTTAATATATAGATTTACTCCTTCTGCAAACCAGCCTAAAATCTGCTTTGCTTCCGGGGAGTAGGCTTCATAGGATGCTTCTGCAGCCCTTCTCAGCCCAAGTGTCCTAAAGTATTTATCATTTTCAACGGCTCCTTCCCCGATCACTTCACTTAATCTCCCAGATGCCTGCCGCCTGCTTAAATCCATTTGAAAAAGGCGATCCTGAGCTTGCACATATCCCTGTGCAATAAAGAGGTCTCGTTCATTATCCGCAAGTATGTGGGGAATGCCATTGCCGTCGCGATTTACCCTAACATCCGCAGTTATGGATCCAATTTTGACCTCTCCTTCTGTTTTAGGGATTGAGCGCGATAAATAACCAAACATAACGAAAAATGCCGCAGCCAATAACACTAATAGGATTGCAAAGCCCCATAGTGAGTATTTCTTCCACTTTGATTTTGGCTTGAGCTGGACTCCAATATGACCTCCCATAGAAATCCTTCCTTTATATTATATTTTTACTTCGAACTGTCCGGAGAGCTTTAATTGACCAGCTTCATTTTTAACTGAAACTTCTCCTGTCAGTCTCTTCTCATCTTCTTCCATTCTCTCCCCTGTCACTTTTCCTTCTATTGTCAGTTTCTCGCCAGGACGCGTCATTTTGCTGAAGCGCACTTTGAACTTTCTCAGGTTTTTTCTCGGAAACCAATCAGCCAGTGCTTCGCCTGCCATTCCCATAATGAGCATCCCATGGGCGATCACACCGTCCAATCCCGCTTTTTCCCCAACCGGTACTACTGTATGAATTGGATTAAAATCACCGGATGCTCCTGCATATTTGACCAGCTGTGTATGTGTGATTTCGGGTTTGTGAATTGCTGTTAAATCGCTCATTATTCTGTTCCCCTTCTTTCGATAATGGTAGATTCCGAATATAGAACCTTGATTCCTTCACTGTTTTTGTAATGAATTCCTATAGTGATAAAACGGAGATTCCTCTTTTCAAATGCTGAGATTAACTGAGGACCGGCAGTTATTGTATCGCCAGCACATAATTCCCCTAAATAGCGATATTCCTGACCTCCGTGAAGAACCTTAAGGGGGTCAAGGCCGAATAGGCTGATTAGGGTTTCGAAATCCAATCCTCCCCACATCTCTATGGCCGTCGGAAATGTGGGCGGAATGGGGATGTCCCGGTACCCCTCTTTTCTCGCAATGTCCGCATCATAATAAATAGGATTCCTGTCTCCAATTGCCATAGCAAATTCCCTGATTTTTCCCCTCTCAATTGTGAAGCGGAAAGGTTTTAGTTTTACATCTTCTTTTAAAAGAGATTCCATTACAAAAAGCACTTCCTCTCATTATGTTTATAATCTTTATGTATTCGACTTTTACCTGCCGCTTCCTTTTAATTTTCTTAACTTTTATGAAGCCGGCAGATTGCATTATGAAGAATTCGCGATTACGTGCTAAAAGTGGTATACTTTTAAGGATTATGTATTTGGAGGAATAAAAATAATATGATAACTGTCAGTAATGTAGGTCTTCGATACGGCGACCGCAAACTATTCGAAGATGTTAATATTAAATTTACACCTGGCAATTGCTATGGTTTGATTGGAGCAAATGGTGCCGGTAAATCAACTTTTCTAAAGATTTTATCCGGTGAAATCGAGGCACAATCGGGAAGTGTTCATTTAGGTCCAGGCGAGCGCCTTGCTTTCCTGAAACAGAATCATTTTGAATACGAAGAGGTTGAAGCATTAAAAGTAGTCATCATGGGACATGCCCGCCTGTATGAAGTGATGCAGGAAAAAGATGCGATTTATATGAAGGCTGATTTCACTGATGAAGATGGCATGAAGGCTGCTGAACTTGAAGGTGAATTTGCAGAACTGAACGGATGGGAAGCAGAATCTGAAGCAGCTATTTTGCTGAAGGGACTGGGCATCGAAGAAGAACTTCATGACAAAAAAATGGCTGACCTTTCTGGTTCCGAAAAAGTGAAAGTTCTTCTTGCGCAAGCCCTTTTCGGCAAGCCGGATGTTCTTTTGCTGGATGAGCCGACCAACCACTTGGATATCAAAGCCATTCAATGGCTTGAAGAATTCCTGATCAACTTTGAAAATACTGTTATTGTTGTATCCCATGACCGTCACTTTTTAAACAAAGTATGTACTCATATTGCCGACCTTGACTTTGGTAAAATTCAGATTTACGTTGGGAACTATGACTTCTGGTATGAGTCGAGCCAGCTTGCCCAAAGAATGGCTCAGGATGCTAATAAGAAAAAGGAAGAAAAAATCAAGGAACTGCAAAGCTTTATTGCCCGCTTTAGTGCAAACGCATCAAAATCCAAGCAGGCAACTTCACGCAAAAAGCTTCTTGACAAGATTTCTTTGGATGACATTAAACCGTCCTCCAGAAAATATCCGTATGTCGGATTTTCCCCTGACCGTGAAATCGGGAATGATTTGCTAAGGGTAGACGGCATCAGCAAAACAATAGATGGCGTTAAAGTTCTGAATAATGTCAGCTTTATTATGAACAAAGATGATAAAATTGCGTTAGTTGGCACAAACGAATTGGCGAAGACCACATTATTTAAAATATTGACTGGTGAAATGGAGCCGGATGAGGGAACGTATAAGTGGGGTGTTACAACATCTCAATCCTATTTTCCGAAAGATAACTCGGAGTTCTTCGAAAACTCTGATTTGAATCTTGTGGACTGGCTGCGCCAATTCTCACCCGCTGATGACAGTGAAAGTTTCCTGAGAGGTTTCCTTGGAAGAATGCTATTCTCTGGTGAGGAAGTTCTAAAGAAAGCAAGCGTTCTCTCAGGTGGAGAAAAAGTCCGCTGCATGCTTTCCAAAATGATGCTGAGCGGTGCAAATGTACTTATGCTGGATGAGCCAACCAACCACCTTGATTTGGAATCCATTACAGCATTGAACAATGGGCTTATTAATTTCAAAGGGTCTTTGGTCTTTGCATCACATGACCATCAGTTCATTCAAACCATTGCCAACCGAATTATTGAAATTACACCGGCTGGCATCGTCGATAAGCAAATGACATATGATGAGTATTTAGAAGATTCATCCATTCAAAAACAAGTTGCTGAAATGTATCAGTAGACAGTAAAAGCAGGAGGAAATAACCTCCTGCTTTTAGTTTTGTTAAAAATCTTGTTTTTTCTTTTTATGTCGTGCAGAAGAAGCCGTCCTGCTGCCCGTTTCCATATTGGTTGTACCTTGCCCTTCGATGTTTGGGGAACTTAGTCCAGCCTTTGAAGGGTCTTTTTTGCGTTTGCTCATTATTAAACACCTCCTTTCTTACTGTTTCGTGTTAAGGCTATTTTTATCCATGGAATAAAAATGGAGAACAAAAGCCAATCTAACAAACGGAGGAGGTGTTAACATTGACGAAAAGAGTAGCGGTTGAACAATCCTTAACAAATGTTTCGGAAGCGCTTCGCCAAAAAGGATATGAAGTGGTTGATATGAAGTCGGCGCATGATGCTGAGAACTGCTCCTGCTGTGTAGTGAGCGGTGTTGATTCAAATGTGATGGGTATGCAGGATGTTTCTACAAAGGCTTCTGTCATTGAAGCAAGCGGCCTATCTGCGGATGAGGTATGCCGTCAGGTGGAGCAAAGAATGCAATAAAAGACTGTCCAAAGACTAAAGAGAAATTCTTTAGTCTTTTTTCAAAAAAAAATAGACGGGCATTAAACATTAAACCCGTCTTCTTCTTCTTCTGGCTTTTTCCTTTAGATTTTTCCTCAATATTAGCATAAAGATCCCAAATAAAAATATCGTTAACCCGACTCTGCCATAGTATCCAGTTGTCTCTTTCTCAGGCTCCTTATCTGTTTTCAGCTGGCTGGAAGCCACTTCATCTTGTTTGTCTTCCAGAAGCTTAACAGATTGAATGATCCTTCCGTTTTCATTCTTAATCTGCAGCTTTCCTTTTGCTGTAATGTCTTCTTCGTAGATTCCTTTTGGTAATGTTATGGCTACATTTTCACCGCCAGTTGTATAGGTTTTTCCATCGGAAGGAAAAACGTCAGTGCTGCTAAGTGTAGAAGTTTCAAAGTTGCTGAACCCATAGTTCAAAAGGTTTTTTGTATCATTATAAATATCCCGCTTAAATTCAGCTTTTAATACAATGGCCGTTAACTTTATTGAATCGTTTTCGGCAGAAGTGGCGAGGGTCTGCTTCGCTTCATCAACGAAACCGGTTTTTCCCCCTGTCACTCCTTTGAATGGAACCTCACCTTTAAGCATCCTGTGATGAGTAAAGATGGTGGTGTCCCATGACTTTCCTGCCCACTTCATTTCCTTTGTTCCATATATTTCCCTAAAGGTCTCATTTTTCAGGGCGTAATTAGTTAATTTTGCAAGGTCCCCTGCCGTTGTATAGTGGTTTTCATCATACAAGCCATGAGGATTAACAAAGTGAGTATTTTTTAATCCTGCACTATCTTCCAGATAGCGATTAAGATTCTCAGAGAATGCTTTCGTATTGCCGTCCAGATGCTCAGCAATGCTCCAGGCGGCATCATTTCCTGAATTAATCAGCATTCCCTGTATGAGTTTTATTAAAGGCACTTTTTCTCCTTCCTCCAAATAAACTCGTGTTCCTTCAACCTCTGATGCTTTCTTGCTTATAGTTGCTATGTCCTTTAAGTCTCCATTTTCAATGGCATATATGGCTGTTGCTATTTTTGTCAAACTGGCCGGGTACATCTTTTTATCCGCATTTTTTGCATACAGAACTGCATCTGATTCAGAATCTGTTACGATTGCGGCTTCACTGATAATTTCAGGGTCTTTTGTTTTTTCAGCTGCTGCATATGCAGTCGGAAAACTGAATAAAAGCAGGATGAAAGCAAGCAATTTCTTCATGAATACACATCCAATTCAAACCGATAATCATTACTGATTGTACCAGACAATTCAAGCATGCTTATATGATATTTATAAATTGTTACATAATTGAAAATTTAATGCCGTATTTTGTGAAGAATGATAATGAAAGGTAATGCCCTGTTTCTATCTTTTCCAAAACAGCAAGAACTTAAAATTTTGAAAAACAAAAAAGCAATCCAATTGGACTGCTTTTTAGCTGGAGCATCCTCCTCCACAGCTCGAACAGCTGGAGCCGCCTGAATCATGTCCTCCTCCGGAATCATGATCACCATGGCTGCTGCAAGAGAACCCGGTGCAGTAAACCATTCCTGCAGCACTGTCTTTTGCGAGTTCCGGGGGAAGAAGTTCATTCATATGGTCCTCGAACCCATCTGGGTCATAAACCGAAAAATACACGGCTGGAAACAACAGAGAGGAATACTGGCTTACAGATGCGGGCTCCGTAAATTCAAGCGGCTTTTTCCCAAGCTTCATTGATTCTGATTCAGATATTTCATGCTTCAGTTTTTCTATCATTCTCTTTTTCAATTCAAGCCAATCAGTTCCTGCCCTGAAATACTTATTTAGCAGTTCAGTCTCATTCATGCTTCTGAAATCCTCAAGTATTTCCTTTTTAATCGGATTTTGCAAAAACCTTCCCCAAATTCTTCTGCTATTATGGCCTGCTTCAAAAAGACTTAAGTACACCCAGTCAAAAAAAGCCCTTTCCCCTGGGATGGGGTTGCTGTCCATATTTGGGGAATGGTGCAGGTATTCCCCAAAGAAGTTTTTTGAAAACTGATCATAATCACGGGTAAACATGAGCATTTCATGCCATATTTCATCCGCTTTACTGCTGAACATAGGCACTGTTTTCAGTATGGCATTCATCACAAAATATCTTTTCAGCTCAAAAAATGTCCAATCATATGCGTAGTCTTTCCATTTCGGGTGCTCTCTCAGTACACGATTTTTTATATTCTCCCTGTACCCTTCAGGCAAAAATTTTTCTAATTTTTGAATCAGTGGAAGATAGTCGTCTGACTGCATTCCCAGATGTTCAGGAAGTGGCTCATCTTTAATAAAGGGATCTCTTTTTGAACCAGTAATTAGAACTTTAATGAATATGGCAGCGAAAATCACACCAAAAATAAACAAAAATATTTCCATATAGAACCTCCCCCAATCTATATATATTTCAATTATATATGAAATTTACAATATTTAGCAGGGTGGGTTTGAAAAAAAAACCGCCTAATAAGGCGGCATTGCTAATTTTTTGTCTTTATATAAAAACGCTTTAAAAATTCTACATAAATATCATCATGAACAAGCCATGCCTGGTATTTTCTTTTAATAAAATTTTCTGCCTGCTGAAAGTTCTGATAGGGTTCGCGGATTGGCTTTCCGTTCATTTCCAGAATCCAATCGTTCTCGCCTGCAGCAAAAATAAAAAATTTGTCTCCTTTCTTATTTTCGTAAAGAGATCCCTGCATAGAACTTTTATTATTGTATTTGTTCCTGAATGCATCCTGCCTCATGGGATCCAGAGGAAAAATATCCTGAACGAATAGTTTATAAGCATCTTTTCCCATGGAACAGCCTGATGCTTTTGCATGTCCTCCTCCTCCAAACTTTCCGGCGACGGCAGATACATCAACGTGGTCATGAATGGTCCTGAAACTGATTTTTTTGCCCCCCAGGTTTAAGATAGCGATATAATCCAAATGGGGAAAATCTTTGCCAAGTTCATTACCTAATTCAGAATGATAGGATTCAGCATGGACGATGCCAGCACAAAATTCACCAATGAAAGTTTGGACAATTTCCCGCTTCTTCCGTCTAACATAACGCTCAATCTTTTCCTCTTCCATTTCCAGTAATTTTTGTTCAAAATCATCAAATTCGAAATGGTCTGAGTTTATAATTCTTTCCGTCATTTTTTCTTCGAATTCTTCAATGGAAACCATAAAGAATAGATCATTCAGATTCTTTGCTTTAATATTCTCATTTTGATCCCATTCCCAAGTATCATACTGGCGGACAAGTTCTACGAATTCGTCCAGAGCCAGGGATGATTTAATCAGTTTATGTTCCAGGAGATACTCATACAGCAAAGAGGTTGCAGCGGTGAGCCTGCCATCATCATATTGAACCTTCACTCTGCCCCAGCTGTAATCATTAAAGTGCAGGGCTGTTTTGTGATGGTCAATTAATCTGACTTTGCCGCCGCTTTTTTCCAGATCATCAAGCCTAATCAAGTTTTCATCATTAACAGATAAATCCGTGATAATTAAAAAGTCATCCTTCAAATTTTTTTCATTTTCGAACAATTTTTCAATCTGATGATCAAGTCCCATTACAGAGTTATAGCGTACCTCGACATCTTTTCCAAAAGCAATCTTTGCAATGATGCCGCATCCGACGCCATCAAGGTCATTATGTGTATACAGCCTGTACAATTTCAATCACCTGCTATTCTTAGACTCATTCCTCTACTAGTTTGGATGTGCAGGAAAATTCTATGCGGAAAATCCCCGCTGCAATCAACGGGGATTTTCCGGTTAAAGCAATATATAGGCCAGAGGCGCAGCAATCAGTATGGTTAAAATGGTTCTTTCTGCCCAGATGACCAGCAGCTGCGGAATGGTGATCGGGATCTCTGTTGATAAAATACACGGGACAAGTGCAGAAAAGAATATGATAGCTGATACTGAAACGACTCCGATAACAAATTTAGTGGCCAGTGCTGCCTCTGCTGCAAGCAATGCCGGCAAAAACATTTCAGCTATCCCCACTGCACTTGCTTTTGCTGCTAATAATGGCTCAGGCAGCTGCACCAGAGCAGTAAATGGATAAAAGATATATCCAAGCCAGTCGAAAACAGGAGTGAATTCTGCTAGAACCAATCCTAATAAGCCTACAGACATAATGGATGGCAAAATGGACATCGTCATGACAATCCCATCTTTTAAATTATCTCTGATGTTTTTCCATAAAACCGGGGACTGTGCGGCTGTATCCATCGCTTCTTTCCAGGCTTCCTGCAGACGGCTCCCTGAAAAGCTTTCCATTGGAGGCTGCTGTCCATTGTAATATTCTTCGCTCATTGATCTAAGAGGCCAGATTCTTACTGTAATAGCCGTTACGATGAAGGTTACAGCAAAGGTCGTCCAAAAATATGTGTTCCAGATTTCCATCAATCCAAGTGTTTTGGCAACAACAATCATAAAAGTTGCGGAGACGGTTGAGAATCCGGTAGCAATAATGGCGGCTTCCTTAATACTGTATTTCCCTTCTTTGAATACCCTGTTTGTAATGAGCAACCCGATTGAATAGCTTCCTACAAAGGATGCCACCGCATCGATTGCAGATTTCCCGGGTGTCTTCCAGATCGGCTTCATAATCGGCTGCATTATGACACCGAAAAATTCAAGGAGGCCATATCCAACCAGCAGTGCCAGAAAAACGGAGCCGATTGGAACAAGCAGCCCGACTGGCACGACGAGTTTGTCAAACAAAAACGGTCCCATACTCGGGTTGAATAGCCAGTCAGGGCCATAGCCGGAGACGATCATTATGGCGACAAATAACCCAATCACTTTAAAAATGGAGAATACAATATTTACTTTGTTCTTGTTCCAGGATTTTGTATAGAAAGGATAAATGGCGCCAAGCATGATGATGAGTAAGGCATAATAAGGGACAGCTGCAGGTATGGAAGTCTGAATGGCTGTGACAATATGGTCAAGCATGATGGAGGATTTCTCATTAACGGTGACAGGAACAAAAAACATAAATATGCCAATTGCGCTGAAAAGAAAAAATTTAACCTTATTTTTCAAAGCTGCATTTGGATTCTTGAGCTCAGGCTGGTGAGATTGATTCACTGCAGTTTCTTTTTCCATTCTCATTCCCCCTAGTAATTTAGAGGTAAGGAGCAAAGTCAGCCCCTTACCTTCTGTTCATTAATGCTGTCAAAAAGGTCAGAAAAGTGTACGTACCTGCTTTTACCGTTGGCTGTGCCTTGTGATCTCTTGTTGGATCGAGGCAAACTATATCCATGGCTGCCGTTTTGGAAGAAAGTCCTGCCGCATATACCGCATTGAATAATTCTTCTGTGCTCATGCCGCCTGGTGTGGATGCAGGAACCCCAGGAGCAAAGCCGATATCAAGTACGTCCATGTCAATCGTGACATAAATTTTATCCACTTTTGACTCCAGCTGCAAAAGTGCTTCTTGAACCGTTTCTTCAATTCCCCGTCTCCTGGCTTCTTTAAGCGTAATATAATTGAGTTTGTGCTCTTTTGCATACCTGATAAGTGACTGGCTGTTAAAAAAGCCATGAAGGCCAATATTATAGACATTTTCCCCTTTAATCATGCTGTTCTGTATCAGGTTGCGGATTGGTGTCCCATTAGTCGGCCCGTGGTCTTCAAGGCTTCTGAGATCAAGGTGAGTATCCAGCTGGAGTATGCCGATTTCTTTTTCTGGCTCCAGTTCTTTCAGGCCGCTGACGAGCATGGCTGTAATGGAGTGGTCTCCCCCAATCGCAATTGGAAATGAATGAGGAAATTGTTTTCTTACATCTTTCATTGTCTGTTTAATATTGGAATGGCATTGCGGAATATCCGTGAAATGCATTTTTACATCGCCAAGATCTGCAACCTTCATCTTTTGAAGATCACTTTCAAAATCCAGATTGTACGTGGAAAAGCCTTTCCAGGATCTCCTGAATGATTCAGGGAATTCAGATGCTCCTGATGCGCTTATGGATGAGCGGGAAAGGGGGACACCGAATAGCACGACATCCCATTTTTCTTTTTTCAGCTCCTCTTCCCTTTGGATTTGACGAATCCATTCATTCACCTTTATGTCAGTTCCTAATTCGGCTTGCGGCCAAAAGAACCCGGGAGGATTTATTGTTGGCAGCATAAGCTTCCTCCTTTAACGACCACTTTCCCATTTTTAATCACTGTGTCTGTATGGTTCATTCCGTAGTGATATTGCATTTGCATGTAGTTTGGAACATTGAGCAGAAGCAGATCAGCCTTTTTCCCGGCTTCAATACTCCCCACTTCTTTTGCCCGATTGATGGCATGTGCTGCATTAATTGTAGCGGCAGTAATGGCTTCTGCCGGTGTTAAACCCATGTGCATACAAGCAAGATTCATCATAAAAGGCATGGAGCAGGTTGGCGAAGAGCCGGGGTTGCAATCCGTTGATAAAGCAACCGGCACACCTTTATCGATCATCCGGCGGCCCCTGGCGGCTTCAGCCATCAAGAAGAAAGCTGTGCCTGGAAGAAGCACACCTATTACTCCCTTTTCAGCCATCATCTCCATTCCTTTATCAGATGCTCTAAGCAAATGATCTGCAGAGATAGCACCGACTTCAGCGGCAAGTTCTGCCCCCTCATATGGTTCGATCTCATCAGCATGGATTTTCGGAATCAGGCCAAGCTTCTTCCCTGCTTCGAGCAGCTTTCTGGACTGTTCTGGAGTGAATACGCCCCTTTCACAGAAAATATCGTTGAATTCAGCAAGCTTTTCTTCTGCTACTTTCGGAAGCATTTCTTCAATGACCAAATCAACAAAAGCGTCTGGATTCTCTTTGTATTCTGCGGGAACCGCATGTGCACCCATAAAGGTGCGGACAACATCCACCGGATGCAGTTCGTCCGCTTTCCGGGCTGCAGTCAGCTGCTTGCGCTCCGTTTCCCAATCCAGGCCATATCCGCTTTTTGCCTCTATTGTGGTTACACCGTGTTTAAGAAAGCGATCAAGACGGACAAGGCTCGCTTCTACCAATTCCTCTTCAGATGCTTTTCTGGTCATTGAAGTGGTGGCGTGAATTCCGCCGCCATTGTTCATAATTTCCATATACGTCGCCCCGTTCAGACGCATATTGAATTCCTCTTCCCTGCTGCCTGCATAAACTAGATGTGTATGCGGGTCAACAAGTCCTGGAAGGAGAATTTTCCCTGAGGCATCAATGATTTCAGCATCATGAAGCCGGCTTTTATAGTCAGCTTCAAGTTCCGCTGTTGTACCTGCTGATTTGATAATGTCTTCTTCAATCCATACCGCCCCGTCTTCTATGATGTGAAGTTCGCTCATTTTTTCTTTTGTCAGCGGCTGTACGGAGCTGCCCTTTAATGTAATCATTTGATTTGCATGTTTGATAAAAATAGGTTTTGAGTGCATAATGTGCTCCTCCTTAAAAAATGGAAGTTCCAATCCATAATAATCATGAATTGGAGTGCTTCCTATTAAAAAATATAAAAGGTTATTTGCCAGTTTAAGAGTTTTTTTGCAGAATTAAACTGGCTTCTTTGCAAATTGGCTTGGTTTTTTTGCTGATTTGGTGTTTTCTTTGCTTGTTTTCCGCCATTATTTGCAAAGTTCATAAAATACAATAGAAAATCTTTATTTCATCATCGGAATGTTTACGCCTTTTTCTTTTGCTGTTTTGATAGCAAGATCATAGCCTGCATCAACATGGCGCACAATTCCCATGCCCGGATCAGATGTAAGTACCCGTTCAAGGCGCTGTTCTGCTTCCTTTGTGCCGTCTGCCACGATAACCATTCCTGCATGAAGTGAGTAGCCCATTCCTACGCCGCCTCCATGGTGGACGGATACCCAGCTCGCACCGCCGACCGCATTGATCAGTGCATTCAGGATCGGCCAGTCTGCCACTGCATCGCTGCCGTCCTTCATGCTTTCTGTCTCACGGTTTGGTGATGCAACGGAACCAGAATCGAGATGGTCGCGGCCGATAACAATCGGTGCTTTCAATTCACCTTTTGCCACCATGTCATTAATTATTTTTCCAAATTTGGCGCGCTCCCCATATCCAAGCCAGCAAATTCTTGAAGGCAGTCCCTGGAATTGAATTTTCTCCTGTGCCATCTTGATCCATTTGCAAAGGTGTTCATTATCAGCAAATTCGCGCAGAATCACTTCATCTGTTTTATAGATATCTTCAGGATCTCCTGATAGTGCTACCCAGCGGAAAGGTCCCTTTCCTTCACAGAATTGCGGCCGGATGTAGGCAGGCACGAATCCAGGGAAATCAAAAGCCTTCTCAACACCTTCATCTTTTGCCACCTGACGGATATTGTTTCCGTAATCAAATGTGACTGCACCTTTCTTTTGCATGTCCAGCATAGCCTGAACATGGACAGCCATGCTGGCCTTTGATTTCTGAACATATTCAGCAGCATTTTTCTCTCGCAGAACAGCTGCTTTTTCTAAAGAATAGCCGATCGGAACATAGCCATTTAAAGGATCATGTGCAGAAGTCTGGTCAGTCAGGACATCAGGGATGAAGTTCATTTCCAGCATTTTTGGCAGAATTTCAGCTGCATTGCCTAAAAGACCGATAGAAAGCGGGCGGCCTTCATGTTTTGCCTCTCCTGCTAATTTAATTGCCTCTTCAATTGAATAAACTTTTGTATCCAGATATTTGGTTTCAAGTCTGCGGTCAATGCGGTGTTCATCTACATCAATAGCAATGCAGACACCATCATTCATTGTTACAGCAAGCGGCTGAGCGCCCCCCATTCCGCCGAGGCCTGCGGTTAGAGTAATGGTCTGTTTCAGTGAGCCGGAGAAGTGCTGTCTGCCAAGCTCGGCAAATGTTTCATAGGTACCTTGTACGATTCCCTGACTGCCGATGTAAATCCAGCTTCCAGCTGTCATTTGGCCATACATCATCAGGCCTTTCTTATCAAGCTCATGGAAGGTATCCCAATTTGCCCATGCTGGCACAAGATTCGAGTTGGCGATCAATACCTTCGGTGCATCTTTATGTGATTTAAAGACCGCAACCGGCTTTCCTGATTGAACAAGAAGTGTTTCATCGTCTTCTAATTCAAGCAATGTTTTGACAATTGCGTCATAGCAGTCCCAATTTCGTGCTGCCTTCCCAATCCCGCCGTAAACAACCAGCTCTTCAGGGATTTCTGCAACTTCTTTGTCTAAGTTATTCATTAGCATGCGGAGTGCTGCTTCCTGAATCCAGCCTTTAGCATGAAGCTCACTGCCTTGATAGTTTTTTATTTCTCTTTTTGTTTTCGCTTTCATTGTTATCCCTCCAATGTTATCTCATATTTAGATTTTATAATAAGAACTGTCTGAAAAGTATAATAATTAAGTTTGATTTTTTATAATTTTATTAGGTTTTAATAGTGTTTTTCTGTAAATTTTATATAAATGTAAGTATTTTTATAATTAGAGTAAAAAAATAAACCCCCGGTTACACGGAGGTTTTATGCATGATCTTTCTAAATTGATTTGGCGGCATTCCTTTAATCTTACTGAAAACTTTATTGAAATATTGCTGATTGCGAAAACCGCAGACAGACGCGATCTCCTTAATGCTTATTTCTGATTCGATCAAAAGCTTGGCAGATTGCCTAATCCGCGTTTCATTAAGCAGCTCCCGGAACGACTTGCCGCATTTTTTTGCGAGCATGGAGCTGATATAATTCGGGTTTCGGTCTGCATATTCAGCTGCCCTTTCAAGGGTAACCTTAGGGTCCCAGTAATTCGTCTCTATAAAGAATAGGACTCGGTCAGTAAGTTCCAGCTTCAGCTTTTTATCAGAGCGTATGGTTTCAAAAATATAGGAAATGAAGCTAATCATTTCGTTAATGACCTGGTAGATCAAAGGGGAATAAAGGATAGTCTGGAATAAACGAAGATATTCTTTCTCCATATCACCGTCTGCCAGCCGGAAAGTCTTCATATGCCTGCGAATTTGCGCAAGAATACTGGTCAGCCGAATTCTGATGAGTCCCGGTTCCGGATAAGGGTCTGCCAAAGTAAGAAACTCCTCGTAAAACCAAGACTTCAGCGCTTCTAAATCAGACTGATTCAGGAAATCAATCCACCTGCTCTGTTCCTCAGGGGTTAAGAATGGATCAATTGATAGCCATTTAGGCAATGAGCTGTCCTCAATTATCTGATTAAATCCCCTGTAAAACGTTACCTCCATCAGTTTCCTGTTGGCAAGATAGTGGCTTCTGACGGTTCCGCTGTCCTCCTTACCCGTATAAATGCTGATGGCAATTTGTTCTGCTGACGTTTCCTGCCAGTCTCTCATAAACCTGAGGCTCTCCTCTTTCCAGGCCACATCAGATTTTTCTGCAATAATCAAAATCATATCACTCAAAATAAAATAGTGAACTGCTTTTTGGAAAGTATAGCTTTCAAGAAATTTAAAAAGCTCAGGAAGCTCCAGCGGGTTTTTGGACTTAATTCCGATAGATACAAGAGGTTGAGCCGAATCAGATTCTTCTATAAATAAATCCTGGTAATTGAAGTCTTTTTCAGCTTTCTTACTGAAGTTTTGTTCAGCAGTCCGACTAATCATCTGATTGCGCCTATGAATCTTTCGCGCTGATTTCAATAAAATATCTGCTGAAATCGGCTTAAGTATTAAATCGGATACACCCATGTCGATTGCTCTTTTTGCTTGTGAGAAGGTCGCTTCCATTGTTAAGGCAATCAAATCCGGCCCTATGATCTGAGTGGTTTTTAAAAATGAATCATAACTTTCTTCATTTATCAGATCAAGTTCAAAAATCAATAGGTCTGGCTGAAAAGTTTCAAGCTTCTTAATAAGTCCTGATTCATTTTGGGCAGACTCTACCTGCCATGCGTTCATAGAAGATTTAAGAAGCCACTCTATGCCTTTCGTATCGTACTCATCCCGATTGGCCACAAGTACTTTGTACATGCTGCCACATCCTTTTTTAATTCTATTATGAAATAATATTTTGGCAGATGTAAAGAAATTATCGTAAAAATCTCAGAAATATTAGACAAGTAATGATGCCCTTCCTGCATATCTATATAGGGACAACCAATTTGGAAGGAGTATGAGCATGCCTTTTCTTGTATTAAAGAAACGCAGCATCATTGCATTTGTCATCATATTTTCAGTAATCGTTTCTGCATCAGTATGGTTTTTTTCAAAATCTGATAGTGTGACAGTATTCAACCAGAAGGAGGGCGAAAAAGTCCGGGAAATTCATATGGTTACAGGAGAATTTAAGGCTAAGCTGCCTGATGGCAAAGAAATTGAAGCTTATCGCTGGGATCCTGGAACTATTTTTCTGGAAAAAGGTGAAAAGGTAAATCTGAAGATTTGGGGAGTAAATGGAATGGAACATCCATACATCATAGAAGGGACTGATATTAAAGGTGTGGTTAAAAAAGCAGAAGAGACGGTTGTCCCACTTCAATTTGATAAAGAAGGCGTTTACCGTCTAGTGTGTCTTACTCACCCGGATAAGGATAATAGCGGACCAATGATTGCTTATATTGTAGTAGACTAATGAGAAAAGCAAAAGCACCGGATAATCCGGTGCTTTTCTTAAATAAATAGAAAACTTTTACTTTGAAAACTGTTTAGCGCAAGCAGCCTATCCCCTCGAAACGAGGCCCCCAGGATGGGGGCCATGCAGACGTTGCCACATGACGTGGCGTTCTTAGTCTGCTTTCCTTCGTGGGCAAGGCGCTTCTGCCTTTTTTCTTACCTCCCAATAAACATCTGTGTCCAGTAATGGCCATAATAACCGCCCTGTGCATATCCAACACCGATTTCTGTGAAATTGGCTGATAGGATGTTCTTGCGGTGACCCTCACTGTTCATCCATGCTGTTACAACTTCCTGAGGTGTTTTTTGACCTGCAGCAATGTTTTCTCCAGCGGTTCTGTAAGTGATTCCAAAGCTCTTCATCATATCAAACGGGCTTCCGTATGTAGGAGAGTTGTGATCGAAATACTTCTTATTGATCATATCCTGAGATTTGTATCTTGCCACTCTCGCAAGCTCCCAATTTGATTTTAAGGGCTTTAATCCATACTTTGCCCTTTCCTGGTTTACGAGCTGAACTACCTGCTCTTCCACACTTGTGGTAGCTTTTGATAAAGTAGGGATATTCACCTTTTGCCCAGGATAAATGAAGTTCGGATTTGAAATCTGCCCGTTGGCATTAATGATTTCAGGAACTCCCACCTGATACTTCAGGGCGATCTTCCACATTGTATCCCCTGGCTGAACGGTATGTACTGTTGATGCTTTTGCATCGAAATTGAATCCAAAGACAAGTGCGACAGACAACATCAGAATGAATGAAATTTTTGATAATGTTTTCATATTTATATTTAATCAAAATCTCTTATTCTATTAAACAGGTAATTGTTGGCGCTGATTGAAAGAATTTCATGACCTCCTCTTCCCTTTTCTTTTAGTTTGATTTTCAATCTCTATATAACAGTTCAAAAGTACGATAGGTTTTATAGTACACATAAGCGTTATTAAATACGGATTTACTATATTTCACATTACGTTCAAAATGTTTGTGATTTATTTCACATTTAATCTGTTATATTGAATGTATAGTTAAGTTGTAATAACTGTTATACACATTAATTATATGAGGTGAACTAATATGGAAAGTTGGAAGGGCTTTAAAAAAGGCATTTGGATACGTGAAATTGATGTTAGAGACTTTATATTGAAGAATTACTCACCTTTTTTCGGGGATGAATTGTTTTTGGAGGGTCCAACAGGAGCTACTTCTTCATTATGGGAACAAGTAATGGAGCTCACGAAAAAGGAACGTGATAATGGCGGCGTGCTCGATATGGACACAGAAATCGTCTCAGCCATTACCTCACATGGACCTGGTTACCTGGACCAAATAAAAGAAAAAATTGTGGGTGTTCAGACTGACCTTCCGTTTAAGCGCTCTCTTCAGCCATTTGGCGGAGTCAGAATGGCTGTGGCAGCCTGTGAAGCATACGGCTATGAAGCCAGCAAAGAGATGGAAAAGATATTTACAGACTACCGCAAAACACATAACCAAGGCGTGTTTGATGCCTATACCGATGAAATGAAACTTGCCCGCAAAGCCGGCATTATTACTGGCCTGCCAGATGCATATGGCCGAGGCAGGATTATCGGTGATTACCGCAGGGTTGCTCTTTATGGAGTTGACCGCTTGATTGAAGCCAAAAAGGCAGATTTGAAATCAACTTCAAGTGTGATGACGGAAGACAATATTCGCCTTAGAGAAGAGATTTCAGAACAAATCAGGTCTCTGAATGAACTGAAGCAGCTGGCAAACAGCTATGGTTTTGATATTTCAATGCCTGCTGGAAATGCTCTTGAGGCTTTCCAATGGCTGTACTTCGCCTATCTTGCTGCCATCAAAGAACAAAATGGAGCAGCTATGAGCCTTGGCCGTGTTTCGACTTTCCTTGATATTTTCATAGAAAGAGACATCCAGAAGGGCATGCTTACCGAGAAGGAAGCCCAGGAACTGGTCGATCACTTTGTAATGAAGCTTCGCCTAGTTAAATTTTCGAGAACGCCTGACTATAATGAATTATTCAGCGGCGATCCTACATGGGTTACAGAGTCCATTGGCGGGATGGCGCATGATGGACGCCCGCTAGTCACGAAAAATTCTTATCGGTTCCTTCATACTTTGAATAATCTGGGTCCGGCACCTGAACCGAATTTAACAGTATTATGGTCCAGCAAGCTTCCGGAGAATTTCAAAAAATATTGTGCAAGGATGTCAATAGAAACAAGTTCAATTCAATATGAAAACGATGATATCATGCTTCCTGAATATGGGGATGATTATGGAATTGCCTGCTGTGTTTCTGCTATGGAGATTGGGAAACAAATGCAATTTTTCGGTGCAAGAGCAAACCTTGCAAAGGCCCTGTTATATAGCATTAATGGCGGCAAGGATGAAAAACTCAGCGTCCAGGTCGGCCCTTCCTATGCCCCAATTTCCTCAGACATCCTTCAATATGAAGAAGTGATGGAGAAGTTTGATTTAATGATGGAATGGCTGGCAGATCTCTATATTAATACGCTGAATATCATTCATTACATGCATGATAAATATAGCTACGAACGGATCGAAATGGCTCTGCATGACTCCGGAATTCTCAGAACAATGGCCACTGGCATTGCGGGTTTAAGTGTAGCGGCCGATTCACTAAGTGCGATCAAATATGCAACTGTTAAGGCAATCCGTGATGAGAAAGGGCTAGTGATTGATTTTATTACAGAAGGAGATTTCCCGAAATACGGCAATAATGATGATCGCGTTGACAGCATAGCTATAGACCTGGTTGAAAGGTTTATGAAAAAGCTCCGCAAGCATCCGACATACAGAAACTCTATGCATACGATGTCTATTTTAACCATTACATCCAATGTGGTATATGGCAAGAAAACCGGCAATACGCCTGATGGACGGCGTGCCGGCGAGCCATTCGCCCCAGGAGCCAATCCGATGCACGGGAGAGATTCGAAAGGAACGCTTGCTTCCCTGTCTTCTGTTGCAAAATTACCCTACAAATATGCGCTGGATGGCATCAGCAACACCTTCTCCATTGTCCCTAAAGCACTCGGAAAGGATGCTGATAGCCGAATTCGCAATCTTGTATCTATACTGGATGGATATGCCATAAAGTCAGGACATCACCTAAATGTAAATGTATTCAATAAAGAAACGCTTCTGGATGCCATGGAACACCCGGAGGAATATCCACAGTTAACCATTAGGGTATCAGGCTATGCTGTGAACTTCATTAAACTGACTAAAGAGCAGCAGCTTGATGTTATCAATAGAACATTCCATGAATCAATGTAACCAATAGGATGGCGGGCCCTTAGAAGTGGCCCCCTCCTTAAAAAAGCTTGAGCAAAGGTGATGCGGCTCCGCCGGCGCCGGCTGCTTTTGGAAAGGAAGATGATGATGGACGGCAACATTCATTCAATTGAGACATTCGGTACAGTAGATGGGCCTGGCATTCGTTATGTCATTTTTACACAGGGGTGCCTACTTCGCTGTCAATTTTGCCATAATGCAGACACTTGGGAGATTGGGTCAGGAAAACAAATGTCCGTTACAGAAATCATGAATGATCTGCAATCCTATCTCCCTTTTTTGTCGGCTTCCGGAGGCGGCATTACAGTAAGCGGCGGTGAACCTTTGCTTCAGATTCCTTTTCTTATAGAACTTTTTAAAGAATGCAAGAAACTTGGCATTCACACGGCAATAGATTCATCGGGAGGCTGCTATTCCACCTCACCGTTTTTTCAAACCCAGCTGAAAGAGCTCCTGGACTATACGGACCTGGTGCTGCTGGATTTAAAGCATATTGATAGGGAAAAGCATAAAAAACTGACAGGTCTTACAAATGAACATATACTTCAATTTGCCCAGCATCTATCTGATAATCAGGTGCCTGTATGGATCCGCCACGTACTTGTCCCTACAATATCTGATGATGTAAGTGATCTGGAACAAATGGGACGTTTCATTAGAGAGTTGAAAAATGTAAAAAAGATTGAGGTCCTTCCCTACCACAAGCTTGGTGTATATAAATGGGAAGCTCTCGGATTGGAATATCCGCTGAAGGAGATTGAGCCGCCAAGTGAGGAAGCGGCAGAATGGGCTTATCAAATTCTTACTGGAGAATAATAAAAAGTCAGTTCCGGTTGCTGGAACTGACTTTTTAGTGTGATTTGTTACCTGTGTAAGATACTGAAAAAGCGGTGGATAAATTTTACAAATTCTTTAAAGAGGCCTAAATGGCTTTGGTTTGGTTTACTAACATGCTTGATCCTGCTTTCCAACTATACTCTATATAGAACCACCCTTTTTGATCCGGTTCCACACGAAGAGGCGGTTGGCTCCCTGCTTGATTTTATGGTCGTTGTACCGCTATTGGTGTATTCCTTATACTGCGCTAGAGATATTCGCTGAAGTATTTTGGTGCAGTCATTTTAGCAGGAAACCGTGCTGCTTAATTTAGTATTCCTGTCAGGGATTTCCCGCATTTTTCCTATTTTCCCTATTTAAGCGTTTTTCCGAAATGTTTTTTATTGGGCTGGAGCTGTTTATTGCCTATAAGATCTTACTAATTTGCCAGGACTTTTGAGAGAATACCGCAGGCTGAATGAAATCAATTCGCTTTTTCTCTTTAATGCTAAGAGATCGGCGGATAAGCATTTACCCAATCATAAAATAGGGTCTTTTTTTGTGGCTGAACTCGCAATGTTTAATTACGCCCTGTTTTCATGGAAAAGCAAACTTCGATAACTCATGGCGATGCTTTTACCTACCATCAAAAAACAAGTATAAATGCTGTATATATTTTGATGATCCATGCGATTGCCATTGAATCAATCGGACTGCATTATTGGCTTCATTCATGGAATGCTGTTGCTGCATATATCGTATTAATAGCAAATGTTTCTGGTGCTTTGTACTTTCTGGCCGAGAAAAACGCCACCCGCTTAACACCTTTTGTGTTACGGAATCTCACTTGCTGCTGCAGTCCGAATTCTCAAAAAGGATGTACCTTCCATTGAAAAATATTAAAAGAAATTTATTTGATGCCAGGGTGCCTGATTTAATTCATAAAAAAGCCGATGTTCGAAATTCTGCTAAAAGATCCCCTGGTTTATGAATAAATGTATGGCTTAAAAAGAAAGGCCAGCCGCATCTGCTGAATGTGGATGAACCAGAACGGTCTTACGAGGAAATGCTTATGAGGCTGAACCAAAAATAAAAGGAAAATCCCTTAATGGATTTTCCTTTTCAAGCAGGCTTATTTCCACCAGTTATCGTGCATTGATGCAGGCAGCTGGCGCTTGTGTTCAGAAACCAGGTAGCGTTTTTCGATTTTCTCTGCAGCATCCGGATTGACTGATTTCCCTTCAAGGTAGTCATCCAATTCATCGTATGAGATACCTAATTCAGTTTCATCAGCCTGTCCGGGTTTCTGGTCAAGAAGATCTGCTGTAGGCACTTTTAAGTATAGTCTTTCTTCTGCCCCAAGCTCTTTAAGAAGTGCTTTTCCCTGTCTTTTTGTCAGTCCGGACAGCGGCAGGACATCTGCACCGCCATCGCCATATTTTGTGAAGAATCCAGTCACTGCTTCTGCAGCATGATCCGTGCCGATGACCAGCAAGCCGTATTGGCCTCCAATCGCATATTGGGCAATCATTCTTAAGCGGGCTTTAACATTGCCTTTATGATAATCCTTCAGAGGTTCCTCCGGAATTATACGATCATACTCGGTTTTCACTTCATCGACTGCATTTTTAATATTAAAGACCACTTCTTTGTCGGCCTGAATAAAGGATAGGGCAAGCTGTGCATCCTTCTCATCCTGCTGAACGCCGTACGGAAGGCGGACTGCTATAAATGTTGCATCCTTCCCCTCTTTTCGAAGCTCTTCAACCGCAAGCTGCGCAAGTCTTCCTGCAAGAGTGGAATCCTGGCCGCCGCTTATGCCCAGTACATAGCCTTTTGAATTTGTTTTAACAAGATAATCCTTTAGAAACTCAATTCTCTTCTTTATTTCTTCCTTCGGATTGATATTCGGATTTACATTTAAACTTTCCATAATTTCTTTTTGCAGATTCATTGCAGGTTCCTCCCTCGTATTAAAGCATCAGCCTTTTATATTTTCTTTCACCTGGCTGATCATTTTCATCTTATTATCCCAGCACTTCTGGCTAAGGTCGACTGGGTATTCCTCTGGATTTAGAGAACGGCGGTACTCATCCCATAATACATTGAGATTATCCTTTGCAAAGCTTTGCATCTCTTTTAAAGATGGAACTTTATAGGTAAGCTTGCCTTCCTGAAATATCACTTTATGAAGTTCTCTGGCTTCGAAATTTGTAACGAACTTGCTTATAAACGTGTGAACAGGGTGGAACATCTTAAGCTTTGGTTCAGCTTGAGGATTTTCATGATCCAGAGCAATATAGTCCCCTTCTGATTTATGGTTATCTCTGTTAATAATCCGATATACCCTCTTTAATCCGGGAGTTGTCACTTTTTCCGGGTTGCCGCTTATTTTTATAGTGTCAGCCATTTTTCCATTTTCATCTTCTATTGAAACGAGTTTATAAACAGCCCCTAATGCAGCCTGTTCGTACGCCGTAATGAGTTTTGTGCCAATGCCCCAAATATCGATTTTGGCTCCTTGAGCTTTCAGGTTTATGATGGTGTATTCATCCAGATCATTGGAAGCAATAATCTTTGCTTCAGGAAAACCTGCATCATCCAGCATTTTTCTTGCCTTTTTAGAAAGGTAAGCCAAGTCCCCGCTATCAAGCCTTATCCCTTTAAAGTTAATTTGACCCCGCATTTCCTTCGCCACTTTAATTGCATTCGGTACTCCGGATTTAAGAGTGTCATACGTATCGACGAGAAAAACACAGTCCTTATGGGTCTGAGCATATTTCTTAAAAGCTTTATACTCGTCCCGGTAAGCCTGTACAAATGAATGGGCATGTGTCCCTGCAACCGGAATGCCAAACTTCTTGCCTGCTCTAACGTTGGAAGTGGCATCAAAGCCGCCGATATAGGCAGCTCTTGTACCCCAGATAGCTGCGTCCATTTCATGGGCTCTTCTTGAACCAAATTCCATGGCTGTTCCATCGCCAATTACTTCTCTGATTCGAGTTGCTTTTGTAGCAATCAATGTCTGGTAGTTAATGATATTCAAAATAGCTGTTTCAATAATCTGGGCTTCGGCCAGCGGAGCTTCTACACGCAAAATTGGCTCATTGCCGAATACAAGCTCACCTTCTTCCATTGATTTGATGGTCCCTGAAAACCTCATGTTTTTCAAGTATTCGAGGAAACCTTCTTTATAATTCAATTCGTTTTTTAAGTACTGCAGATCACTGTCTGTAAATCTGAAGTTTTCAATATATTCAATAACTCTTTCCAGGCCGGCAAAAATTCCATAGCCGTTGCCAAAAGGCAGCTTCCTGAAGAACACTTCAAAGACCGCCTTTTTATTATGTATGTTGTCTTCCCAGTAAGTCTGAGCCATATTTATTTGGTACAAATCAGTATGTAAAGCTATACTATCATCCGTAAATTCCCTCTGCATTATCGCAACCTCCTTTGACAAATATTACAATTCCTTTTAAAAATCTGTTATCTGCTATTATCCCCCATTCCAGTTTTTATCATCTTAAATAGATGAAATATTTGGCTATTATTTTTAATAGTAGTGAAGTTTTTCGCCTTTATCAAATTTTTCAACCTACAGCCATACGGGTATTTACCCGTTAAGGATTTTTTTACACATTCCTTTGTGATTGTTCGTTATGTTGAACAGCGGTATTATGCTGTTATAACACTTTAAAATTATTTCCCGAATATCACATGCTGCGATATTATATTGCGATAAGAAGCCTGAATATTCCCTCGGGATGCACTTCCCTATTACGGCAATCACCAACTTTCTGCCCTCCGCATAGGATGTCATGAATTGACAAGGAGGGTTGTGAGATATGGAAAGACGGGGCCTTTTGCCTTTCGTTGTGACCGCATTTTTTGCTGTAGTGATTTCGCTCTTTGCATTCTCCCTGATGGATTCAAAGGATGACGCTCCAAAAACCCAGACCATTCCAGATGGCCAAAGCAAAAGCAATGACAGTGATATCACTAATCAAGTAAAAAATAATATAAAAGGAAATAAAGCTAAAGTTAATAACTCAATCGACAACAATTTGAATAATGATGAAGATAGCCGAATTGACAATAATGTTACGAATGATATTGAGGTAAATGTGGATGTTAATGTATCAAATACAATCAAAAATAAGGCTGATAAAAATCAGGACTCCGGTCAAACAGGAAATGGAAATGAAAATGAAAACAGCGGCATCGAAGACAGCAGCGGAGACAAAGGTGCGAAAAATGACCAGGGTGGAAAATCAGAGGATGATGAAGTCGTTTGGGGTGTAGACTCTGCAAGTCTCACCACAAGCGACTTGCTTTCTTGCGTACAGGAAAACTTCGGGTCGCCTAAAGTGTGGGGACGCTATTTAGGTGATAAAGAAGGTGTATCAGCAGGTATTACACCTCAAGAGGCTGAATTTCTGCAAAGCAATGATATTAAATTACTCGTGATTTGGAATCGATTTAATGAGGCAACAGGCATAGAAAATGGACAGAGTGAGGCGAAAGCGGCTATCCAATTGGCACAGGATCTGGGAATACCGGAGGGTGTAGCGATTTTTGCGGATATTGAGCCAAATTATCCTGTTGATTCTTCCTTTATTGAAGGCTGGTATCAAGCAATGGAAGAGTCACCCTATCATCCTGGCATATATGGAATTTTTGATAAGGAACAGGCCCTGACTAAATCTTTCAGTCAAGCAGCAGCCAAAGATTCTTCCCTTCTTGAAAACACATTCATATGGACAGCTGCGCCAAATGCAGGAATTACTGAGCAGGAACAGGCGCCTGGATATAAACCTGAAGCTCCTGCAAATTCATTGATTGCAGGCTGGCAGTATGGAATTGACGCGAAGGCATGCAATATTGATACAAATTTATTCAATAAAGATATACTTGATGTCCTTTGGTGAGTAAGAAACGCGGAAGCGCCATGCCCGCGAATGATCGGAGATTAAGAACGCCAGGTTCTGCGGCAACATCAGCATGTCCCCCATCCTCCTAAAAACTGCTGCTTTTGGTCATGCGAAGATTATGCTGACGGAGCCTCCCTTGTCCTGGGGGTCTCAAGCACGAGACGAGCCTATCCGAAAGGCTTCCTTTGCCTTTTTGGGAGGATTGCTCGAAATGTGGAGGCGACTGCCAAGGAACGACAGGCATAAGACGGTTACTGTATAGAAGTCTTTTTTCCTTCTGTAAGGAAACGGCTTATGACCCCGAGGGGATAGGCGCTGGAGCTAGACAGCAAGAATAAAGAGCCCGCAAAGGCTCTTTTATATTTTGAAGCTGTTTTTCGGTATTCTGTTATTCCATAACTGGTTCATGACAAACGGCGTGCCGATAAACACAGGAACTACATAATAGCTGAGACGGTAGAACATTAGAATCAAGAGCCCCAATTCGGTGGGAACACCTTGTGATTCCAGTCCGATTAAAAATACAAAATCAAAGGATCCAATGCCTCCAGGGATCATACTCGCAATGCCAGCGCAAGCTGAAATGATGACAATGGGAAATAGAACAAAAAATGAAATCGATACATCAAGGGCCCGGGCTATTCCCCAGATACATATAATAATAAATAGCCACTCCGATAAAGAAACAGCCAGCAATTCCCCTGCAAATCCTTTTTTGATGTGTTTCGTATTCCAAAAAGACGACTTAAAAAAGTAAAGGCCCAGCAGCAGAGGTGTATAAGCCGCAACGGCCCAGACTGCAATCTTTATAAGTTTAACATCATCGTATAAATGTAAATCTGTAAAAAGGACGATCCATGACAATATGGACAAGCCTGTTAGGTAAAATAGCGACAGCTTGGCAATTACTTTGATATACGGAGTATTGCCAGTCAGGTAATCCTTATAAAAATAGGACCTGAGTGTAGCTCCGGCCACGCCCCCAAATCCGATGAAGTTAGAGAATGCGTTGGCAGATAAAGAATAAAATAACAGCTTTTTTTTAGGCACTCTAATTCTGAAAAGCCTTTGGAGTATTTCATCATAAAAATACATTGGAAAAAGTGCAGCCAGTCCCAATAAAAGGATAAAAAATAGCCTTCGGAAGGTTAGCCGGTCAACATAAAGCTCAAGGAGAGCCCAATTAAAATCATTGAATATCCCTTTTGCCTCCACCATGACAAACAGCAAAATGAATAAGGGTACTAGGAGTTTGGCAAGCGTTATAATTGGTTTTTGTTTTAACAAAGACAAAATACCCCACCATTCATGTATTGAACTAGAGATAATGATTAATTAATCTCCCTGATAGAGTGTATCATACTAAAGTCGATATTATATATACTTTCTCCTATTATATTCCTGCATAGGTACAATAGAATGAACAAACGATAACTTTTTTGCAATTGGTTTACATCTGCAATTGTTTTCAATGCGGCATTCAATTATACTTAAATCTGTGAATAGAGGTGAAATAATATCTTTGAATTAATAACTGAATCGTCTTTTATTTCATCAGAATATACTCTTTATTTAACATATATCATTGGTTTAGCTGCAAAGCTGTTAATCATTTGGAAAATAGAGACGACTTTATACAGTACCAGATATATTGAGAAAGAACAAAGAGAATATGAAAGCCTTTCAGGGTTCCGCATGGATCGGGGCTTTATTTGCGATTCGATTCAGTCCTGGATTGCCAAACTTATACTAAAAAAAGGCGAACAAAGTGATGAGCCTGAAGGTCTCTCCCCTATTTGAAGAAAAAATAAAGCGGGAGGTTTGACCTATATGAGAAAAATTAAACTGTTATTAACCATTATCATAATTACTGTAATGCCAATATTCTTAACCGCCTGTCAGGCTCAAGGAGGTCAAGGAACAGGCTTTTTCCACCATTATTTTGTCGATCCGTTTGCATGGGCAATTCACGGAACCGCCGTTTTCTTTCATGGCAATTTCGGCTTGGCCATTATCTTCATTACCTTAATGATAAGGCTGATACTGATGCCATTAATGCTGAAACAATATAAAAATCAAAGCTTAATGAAGGAAAAAATGGATAAGTTAAAACCTGAACTTGATAAAATCCAGCAAAAGCTGAAAACAGCGAAAAAACCGCAGGAGCAGCAAAAGCTGCAGCAGGAAATGTTCGGTTTGTATCAATCTCATGGAGTAAATCCTTTGAATGCTGCGGGATGTCTGCCAATCTTTATTCAAATGCCCATTCTGATGGGGTTCTATTATGCCATAAGAGGGAATCAGGAAATTGCTGCACATTCGTTTCTCTGGTTCAATCTTGGTCATTCTGATATTTGGATCACTATAATTGCAGGAATTGTGTACTATCTTCAGTACCGGTTCACTTTAACTAATATGACTGCGCAAACGCCAAAGCAAATGAAATTGATTGGTTTATTGTCTCCTGTAATGATTATGCTGGTTTCTTTAAATGCCCCTGCCGCTTTGCCGCTATATTGGACTGCGGGCGGAATATTTTTAGTTTTTCAATCATGGCTTAGCAGAAGGTTATATACAAAAGATAAATCTGATACCGTGCAGTTCATGTCAGAGTCATAATCACATGGGGAGCAGGCTAAATGCCATGCTCCTTTTTTTTGTTTACAGATAAAAGAAATTGGAATAACAGCGCCTATTCTTGGAAAGATAAGGGGGAAAAACGGAAGGAGGAAAGTGAATGATCAAAGGTAAATTATTTATGGCAGGGGCTCTTTCAGCTGCGTTGCTTGCAGGATGTGCTATGAATAACGCTGATATGAATGAGACAGCTCAAAGAAACAGAGACTTGACAGAGCCTACAAAAGTGAACGACAGCAACTATGGCGAAAATGGGCGCACCACTGAACCGGGGATTGATCTTACCCGCACGGGAACGAACAATGAGAATCGCAATGAATCCCCGCGAATGGAGGTTGCTGATAAAGCTGTAGATAAAATTACCTCTATTCCAGAGGTTGAGTCTGCGAATGTAATCGTAACAGACAATAATGCCTATGTTGCCGCACGCTTGAGTGACGGAAATGGAGAATTGACTAAGGATGTCGAGGGGAAGATTTCAGATCAGGTCAAAGCGGTCGATCAGGATATTGATAATGTATATGTTTCTGTTAACCCGGACTTTTATGATCGAATGACAGGATATACAGAGGACATTCGAGCTGGTCAGCCAATTGAAGGATTTTTTGATGAATTTACAGAAACTGTCCGCAGAATTTTCCCAACACAGAGGTAAGAAAAAAGAAAACGGCTATCAAATAGCCGTTTTCTTTAATGAACTAAGCATCCTGGAAATAGTCTTTATAAAATCCGCTTACTTTTCCGGTATTGTCTAGGATAAAATAGAATTCTTCAGTTTCATTTTTTACATCATAGATATTCCCTGCCGTTAATGCCCGGTCAACAATGTATTTTGCTGCATCTGTATGCACGCATTTTACTTTTTTCAATGTTTCTCGTTCATGCCATTTTAAATGAATCAAAATTGCCACTCCTTCACAGTCTGCAAACTTTATATGGTTAGTATTTATTATAAAGAATACGAACTGCTGTCTGCAACTAGATTCTCTTTTACTGCTGGAATTAACTTCATTATTTTGCGGAATCTCCTGATTTTATCCGCCTCAAATGTATAGACTTCTCCAGTTAGTGTGTTTTTCATTGTTACATACGTAATTTCACAGATTTGGTCTATTCGTATAAACTCTAAATGATCATAATGTTCGTTATCATATTCCACTTCATAAAAGCCATTATCTGCTATAATTTTCATTTTGATGACCTTCTTTCTAAGATGATGGCAAGGGTAATATACCACCCGCTTAGCCTGTTTCAAACCACCAATTAAAAATTTTGCATTATTTTATTCCTTCCCATTCACTTAAGTACATTGGATCCAAGTAAGGTCTTGCTTCATCCTCTAAGACAGCTTTATACTCTAATGAATGGCCGTCTGGATCATAAAAAATATACCGAAGCAGCTGGCATCCAAGTATGGACAAGCTGTTCTTTCGGAGATAGGCCAAAGCTTTTCCTCACCCCGATTCCTTTTTCCATTAAAAAAGTTATAATTCCCCGCAGCTTGTCTGCCGAAACGGAAAATGCAATGACTTCTCTAAATCGGGGTGACTTTTGTTTCCCAGATGCCCAGCATGTATTTTCCCCCAGAAAGAAAAATGCTGCTTTCTTGTCTTCTATTGTGTACGCTGCTTTAAAGCCAAGGTTTCCATAAAACTTAATGCTTCTTTCAAAATTGGCTGAATCAAGATGTGCTTCATATAATTTTGCTTCATGGATTGTATGGTCCTCCTATTCCATATTAACTGCTTTATCACAGAAGAATCAGGACCATACAATATAGAAAAAAGGATGAACTTTTGCTCATCCTTAAGTCTTATGCTGCTATGCATCCAATCTAATTTGAACACCCAGTTTTTCCAGCTGCTGTTCAAGCTTTCTGTAATAATCGTCACTTACTCTCCCTCTTGCTCCCCGGAGAATTTCAAGGGCGTAATGGTCAGGCGGGGGCAGCTCGCCTTTTTTATTATAAACATGAAAAGTCAGGACGTCTTCATAAAACTTTTCTCCAACCTTGACATTCACAAAGGCAGGACGATACCATTGACCATAAAACCCTTCTCTA
This sequence comes from Cytobacillus oceanisediminis, assembly GCF_004366035.1. Classification (GTDB taxonomy): domain Bacteria; phylum Bacillota; class Bacilli; order Bacillales; family Cytobacillaceae; genus Cytobacillus; species Cytobacillus oceanisediminis_C. The sequence goes on along the minus strand of NZ_SOEE01000002.1, from coordinate 341,312 downwards.
TGGAACAGGTATTCAACTCCTTCATAAGGAAGTTCATATAGAACTCCTTCCGTGACGCCGCCATTTTCAATAATGTCTGCCCTTCCTCCATCATCTCTGGAAAATAGGTATTGCATCGAATAACCGGCCAGCGTTCCCCCACCGACAATGGTTTTAAAATGATGATCTACCTTTGCCACACAAAACCGCTCATCATCCATGCAGGAACCGTAAGCAAAATAAAAGGTCTTTTCCGGCTTATCCTTCATTAAACGGTAAAGCTTCCAATCTCCATGAAGAATGGGTTCGGCTAAAAGATCATCCCGGCAGGAGACATATACCAGTGCCTTTACTTCTCCAGTATCCGTATGAACAGTCTGTTCCACCCGGTCATATAAATTATCTTTTCTGCCCGGGATATAATCCTCAAGCTCATCCAGGTCAGTGAAATGATCTAAGTGCACTTCATAAAGTTCTCCGTACACTTTTTGGTCAAGTGATGGTTTCATAGAGGGGTAGCCGAGTCCTGTATCATATAACTCCCCATATACCCATGCCTGCTCTGCAATGCAGGGACTGCCTTTTAAAACAAAGTGATTTGACTCATGTTTTCTTAAGGTTCCATAAACAAACAGATTTTGTAATGTCATTAGCACTTGCTCCCCTTTTTGTTCTCTTTTGTTTATTAACTTTTGTTTATTATACTATCATTTTCTGAAGATTCTTTTCAAAAAAATAGGATGGAGAATATTCTCCATCCTAGCTGCATTGGCATACTGTGAACTTTTTTACTATAGGCAGCTTGCAGCACAATTTTTCCTTTGTATTTTCTTGATACGGATTAATCTGGCTTTTTTCTGCTAGTTCCTTAAGCTTAGCTTTATTTAAAACTTCTATGACATAAATGTCCTCGTACATTTTCTATTTCTCCCTTCCATTTATCTTTAATCTCATTTTATATACTTTCACGCAGTAAAACATTGGTTGGGAGATTGAGATTTATTAAGACTAATGAATGAAGGAAGGCTGAGTTCCATAAAAAACCTGCTGGAAAAGTCCCAACAGGTTACATGTACTTTATTTTAAAGTATTTGCTTTTTCAATGACTTCTTTAGCCTGTTCCCGCAATTTGAATTTCTGGATTTTTCCAGAAGCTGTCATTGGATACTCCTTAGTAAACTCAATATAGCGAGGGATTTTATGGCGTGAGATTTTCCCTTTGCAGTATTCCCGAAGGTTGGCTGGTGTTAATTCAGTGTCTTCTTTAAGGATTATCCAGGCGACCACTTCCTCACCATAGACGGCATCTGGGACTCCAACCACCTGAACGTCCAGGATCGCTGGATGAGTATAAAGAAATTCTTCGATTTCGCGGGGATATATATTCTCTCCTCCGCGAATGATCATATCCTTCAGTCTTCCAGTGATTTTACAGTACCCGTTCTCATCCATTACAGCGAGATCACCTGTATGGAGCCAGCCTTCTTCATCAATGGCTTCTTTCGTAGCATCCGGATTTTTATAATATCCCTTCATGACATGATAGCCCCTTGTACACAATTCCCCTTGTTTTCCAGACGGTACTTCGTTATTGGTGCCTGGTTCCACAATTTTCACTTCCACATTAGGCAGTGCTCTTCCCACAGATTCCACTCTCAGCTCAACCGGATCATCCGTCCGTGTCTGCGTAATGACTGGAGAGGATTCTGTTTGTCCGTAAGCAATGGTTATTTCACTTGCACCCATTCTTTCAATAACGCCTTTCATGACTTCAATAGGGCAATTGGATCCAGCCATTATGCCAGTACGGAGAGTCGATAGATCATACTTTGAGAAGTCGGGATCATTCAGCTCTGCAATAAACATTGTCGGCACCCCATGCAGGCCTGTACATTTCTCATCCTGGACCGTCTGCAGAACAGCTTTAGGACTGAACTCCTGCACCGGCACAATGGTTGCGCCGACGGATATGCATGCCATCGTTCCCAGCACGCACCCGAAACAATGGAAAAACGGAACAGGAATACATAAGCGGTCATCTTTTGTTAAACGCATGCAATTTGCAATATTATAGCCATTGTTAACAATGTTGTTATGTGTGAGCATAACCCCTTTTGGAAAGCCTGTCGTCCCTGATGTATATTGCATATTGATGGCATCGTCCGGGTCCAGGCTCCCCATACGATCATTGAGTTCTGCATCAGTGACTGATTCGCCCATCTTGATTATATCTTCCCAGCTGTAAGTTCCTGGAAAACGTTTCTCTCCCATCACGATAACATTTTTTAAGAAAGGAAGTCTTTTGCTTTTCAGCTGACCTGGCTCAGAATCCTTAAGTTCCGGGACAATACTGTATAGCATTTCTATGTATGAGGTTTCTCTGAACTTTTCCATCAGAACAATAGTTGTACTGTCAGATTGCTTTAATAGATATTCAAGCTCAGCGGCTTGATAGTTTGTATTAACGGTTACAAGGACAGCACCCATTTTGCCTGTTGAGAACTGGCATGTAAGCCATTCGGGCGTATTGGTTGACCATGCCGCAATATGCTCTCCTTTTTCAAGACCCAGCTTCATAAACCCTTTGGCAGCAAGCCTGCAATATTCATTAAACTCCTTATAACTCATTCGGAGCCCGCGATCTGCGTAAACTACAGCTTCGTGATTAGGGTGAAGGCCGGCTTTCTCCTCCAGGAGCTTCCCTACTGTTAGATTCAATAATTCCGTCATCCAGAAATCCTCCTCGGTATGTGATGATCTAATCATTGTGTAAAGAGTTCTCTAAGATGCTGATATAAAACGCTTACATTTTATGTTATCATATATTGCTGAATATTCAATATTTTCATATATTGATAGCTTATTTTCTGGCTTCATTATCTTAAGGATAGATTCATCAAATGTGTACTCTTTCATAATAAAAAAACTGCCCTTTAATATAAGAGCAGCTTCCTTTGTTCATTCTAAAACTTTCACATAAAATGTTCTCGTCCTTGGTCCATCAAATTCACAGAAGTAAATACCCTGCCAGGTGCCCAGCAGCAGCTGTCCTTCTGTTATGATGATATGCTGTGAGGAACCGACAGTGCCCGCTTTCATATGCGCTGCGGTATTCCCTTCCATATGAAGGTCTGCTTGCTGATCCCACGGATATACTTCATCGAATCGTCGGATCATATCAGTCTTAACATCCGGATCTGCATTCTCATTTATGGTGATGCCGGCAGTTGTATGCGGGCAATAGACAATTGCTGCTCCTTCAGCGATTCCACACTGGTTAATGTATGCCTGTACTTCTGAAGTTATTTCGAGAAACTGGTCTCGTTCAGAAGTGTTTACAGTGAATTTCCTTAACAATGGGCACCCTCCTTTAAAAATAAACAGCTTCAAATAGGATTAATTCTTTTTCAAGACCAGGCGAAAACTGAACAGAAAAGGGCTTTTCTCCTCTTTTTTTCAGAACTTCCAAAGCTCTTCCTTCATCCTGCAATGGCTGGCAAAAGGTGAGTTTTACTGAGCCAATTCCAATGGATGCTCTCTTCTCCTTTCCGTCACTGCTTATGTAAACATCAGCCATGGAAATCGGCATAATCGCCTGCCATGAATCTGCAGATTTTTCACAGTCAATGGAGGCTATAAAGATTTCTTCCATTTTTTTATTTTCAAGGTTTTCATCAATAAAGCCAAGATGCCGCAGTTCTTCAAATCTTCTATCGTCTTCCACTCCCCAGTCAATAAAGAAAGGATATTTATAATCGGGGTTTTCTTTAAAGAACAGCATTTTCCACGAAAGCATGCTTCCATCCTGCCTCCTTCTGCTTCCTTCAAAAATTGGAAGGGTTTCAAAGCCTTTCCTCTTTAATTCAGCCTTTAGACCTTCAATATTACTGGTTCGGAAGCAGAACTGCCCGATGCCTTCTCCTAACGGGAGTTCCTCTGTCAGCTGTTTAATGAGCGGGTTTTGAGCAGCAGAGGCAATATGATTTGATTCAATTGATAAGAATTCAATGTATGACTGTCCAATATATAAAAGGCTGTTATAGGTACCCCAGTTTTCGTGGCTTCCTCCCATTACTGCTTTATATCCTGCATTCTCCCATTTCTCCACTGCTTCAGATGGTTCAGCTTTAATAAAGTGGACGAGGTGGTCTAGTGCCAGATTCATTAGCGGCTTCCTCCTTTTTGCAATCTATTTATATAAATCTTACCTTCGGTTTGTATTCGAGTCCACTATCAGCTGCTGAAAAGCCCCCACAAAAAATGTCATCATAATGAAATAAATCTTTTCTTTATAAAGGGTTCACAAAAACTTAAAAAACCTTTACAATAATTAAAAATAGAATATTCAATCCATTTAACCAGGAGGTATGCATAATGAAAATTATGAGTAATGAACAGCTGGTCGTCTCGTATCGTGATGCATTGAAGTCAGGGTCTGAAAAGGAATGGATTAGGATATTAAAAACTGAAATTCAAAAACGGGGACTGAAGCCGTTTAAAGATTAAGTTTCAACTTAATATTAATTTGCCAAATACTTAGTGGATATGTAGAGCGGGAGATACTCCCGCTTTTTTTAATATTTCCTCAAGTATGCTGAAAGTTTATTTGCCTTTTTAATATTTTCATATTCCTGTTCACTGAGAACACCGAGTTTCTTTAAAACCGTACTGTATTGCAGTATCTTCATTTGTCTTCTTCTCAAGCTCATCACCTGCTTTTTAATATAATATGAATAACAAGTACAATGTTTCCTTAATGCAAATAATTTTCAATAAAGAAAAAAATAAAACCAGAGCGAATTCCGCTCTGGTTTCTAATTTTATTATGCTTCAAAAAGCAGGCTTTCAGGATCCTCGATCAGTTCCTTGACGCGTTTCAGGAATGTGACAGCTTCTTTACCGTCAACAATTCGGTGGTCATAGGAAAGTGCGATATACATCATTGGGCGGTTTTCCATTTTTTCAGCATCAATTGCAACCGGACGCAATTGGATAGAATGCATTCCAAGAATACCAACCTGTGGTCCGTTCAGGATTGGCGTAGACATCATGGAGCCAAATACACCGCCATTTGTGATAGTGAAGCTTCCACCCTGAAGATCTGATAAGGCAAGTTTGTTGTCTCTGGCCTTAACCGCAAGGTCCATGATATCCTTTTCGATTTCAGCAAAGTTTTTGCGGTCTGCATCACGTACAACCGGAACGACAAGACCTTCTGGAGCTGACACGGCAATACCAATGTCATAGAATTTTTTAAGAACAATTTCATTACCTTGAATTTCCGCATTTAAATAAGGGTTTTTCTTAAGGGCTGCTACTACCGCTTTTGTGAAAAATGACATGAAGCCAAGCTTAACATCATTTTCTTCAAAGAATTTATCTTTGCGGTTCTTACGAAGGTTCATCACATTTGTCATGTCCACTTCATTGAATGTTGTCAGCATCGCAGCTGTTTGCTGAACTTCTACAAGGCGGTTTGCAATGGTCTGGCGGCGGCGTGACATTTTGATTCGTTCGACTTCTTTTCCGCCGGCTGGCTGTTCAGCAGGTTTAGAAGCTGCTGCCGGTTTTGGTGTCTGAGCTTGCTGTTTTGCCTGATTTGGATTGAAGGATTCAACATCCTGGGTTCTGATTCTGCCCAGTGGATCAGCTGTCGGCACCTGGCTTAGGTCAATCCCTTTTTCTCTTGCCAGCTTGCGTGCTGCCGGAGAAGCGATCGGACGCTGTCCGCCAGTCTTTTCATCAGCCGCTGGCTGTTCGGGCTGAGCCTCTGTATTAGGCTGTTCAGCTTTAGGAGCCTCAGGTTTTTCTTCCGTTTTTTCCGGAGCAGGTGCAGCTTGTCCGCTTTCATTAACGATAGCAATGGTTTCACCTACATTAACCGTGTCGCCTTCCTGTGCTTTAATTTCCTGTAAAACACCGCTATGTTCAGAAATGATTTCAACATTTACTTTATCTGTTTCAAGTTCTACTACATAATCACCTTTATTTACTGTGTCACCAGGCTGTTTTAGCCACTGTGCTACCGTACCTTCTGTAATGGATTCCGCCAATTCTGGAACTTTGATTTCTGCCACCTTAATTTCCTCCTTCTTGCTTGCGTGTTAAAGTGAAACTTCAATCAGCGGGGGATTTTTCCTGCTGATTGTTAGTTGCACCAATCGGGCCTCTACGGGGAGTTTGACTCCCGCTAATTCTGTTTCAATTCATCTATCTGAGTCTTAATGCGCGAGGCTTACTGCCCGTGAGACTGCGATAGGGTCTCATCTATTATCCGTGCTTGTTCTTTCTTATGAACAGTCGGGTCACCTTCAGCAGGGCTTGAACGGCGTCTTCTTCCAATGTAGCTGACATCGATATCGCTTCCTGCGATTTCTTTCAGTCTAGGTTCAACGAAATTCCATGCACCCATATTTTTTGGTTCTTCCTGAATCCAGACGATTTCTTCTACATTAGGATAGCGGGTTAAAATTTCTTTAATTTGATTCATTGGGAACGGATAGATTTCTTCCACTCGTAAAATATGGAACCAATCCTGATCCTGGTAGTTTTTCAGGTTTTCGGATAAATCAATTGTGATCTTACCTGTTCCAAGAATTATGCGTTTCACTTTTTTGTGATTTTGGCCTAAACCAGGCTGTTCAATAACAGACTTGAATTCTCCTTCGCTCAATTCCCGTCCATTTGAAGCGACATTTGGATTGCGCAGCAGACTCTTAGGTGACATGATCACTAACGGGCGAACTTCCTCTTTTCCGAGGATGGCAGCCTGTCTTCTTAAGATATGGAAGTACTGTGCTGAAGAAGATAGATTGGCTACTGTCCAGTTGTTTTCTGCCGCAAGAGTCAGGAATCTTTCCAGGCGGGCACTTGAATGTTCAGGTCCCTGTCCTTCATAGCCATGTGGAAGAAGCATGACAAGACCTGATTTTTGGCCCCATTTCGCACGGCCAGCAGCAATAAACTGGTCAAACATTACCTGTGCCGCATTGGCAAAATCACCATACTGAGCTTCCCATAGAACAAGCGTTTCCGGAGCGAATACATTATATCCATATTCAAAGCCTACTACAGCAGCCTCAGATAATGGGCTGTTATGGACATCGAAAGATGCTTTGGCTGTTGAAAGCTTGTGCAAAGGTGAATACGCTTTTCCAGTTGTATGATCGTGCAGAACAACGTTTCTTTGTGCAAATGTACCTCTCTCAGAATCCTGGCCAGTCAGTCTGACAGGGGTACCATCAGATAAAATGGTTGCAAAAGCAAGTGTTTCGGCAAGTCCCCAATCAATCTTGCCGTCTCCTTCAAGCGCTTCCAATCTGCGCTGCAAGATTTTGCCGAGTTTATCAAACACGTTGAAATTCTCTGGCCATTTTAATAATTCTTCGTTAATTTGCTTTAATTTATCGACAGACACAGCTGTTTTAATATTTGGCAGACCCTTTTCAACTGTTTCAGGGGGATCGGTTAACTCCGCCTCTTTCTTTTCTTTTGGCACTTTTTCATAGGCAGCCTTCATTTTTTCCAGTACATCATGGTGAATGCCTTCTGCTTCCTCTTTTGAAATGATCTTTTCATTTAAAAGCTTATCAGCATACAGCGCTTTCACGGTTGGACGCTTGCGAATAATATTATACATAAGTGGATTAGTCGTCATAGGCTCGTCCATCTCGTTGTGCCCAAATCTGCGGTATCCGATTAAGTCGATAAGGATATCCTTTTGGAATTTTGCACGATATTCACACGCAATTCTTGCCGCTGCAACTACTGCTTCAGGTTCATCTGCATTAACATGCAGAATTGGCATTTCATAACCTTTGGCAAGATCACTTGCATATCTGGTAGAACGTGAATCATGTGATTCTGTTGTGAAGCCAATTGTATTATTGGCGATGATATGGATCGATCCGCCTGTATTATAGCCAGTCAGCTGTCCGAGGTTCAGTGTTTCTGCTACAATTCCCTGTCCTGGGAATGCTGCGTCTCCATGAATGATAATGGCTAAAGCAGCTTTTGGATCCACTTCAGGATATCCGGCCTTTGTTCTATTATCCTGTGAAGCTCTTGTGTAGCCCTCAACCAGTGAACCTACAAATTCAAGATGGCTCGGATTGTTAGCTAATGTCAGTCTGGCTATGGTCGTATTCTCATCTTTGATCTGTTTATCAAGGCCTAGGTGATATTTAACGTCGCCTGTCCATCCGTAATTGATTCCGATAGAGCCTTCGGAAGGAACCAGTTCTTTATTTGGAGCATGCTGGAATTCCGCGAAGATCATTTCATACGGCTTTCCTAGCACATGAGCGAGAACATTTAACCTTCCGCGGTGGGCCATTCCGATGTTAATCGTTTTGGCACCATCAGAAACGGATTCAGAAACAATTTCATCCAGTAATGGAACCATTGTATCTAGACCCTCAATTGAGAATCTTTTCTGTCCAACGAATGTTTTATGAAGGAACTTTTCAAATTCCTCAACTTCAGTCAGTCTTCTTAAAACTTTCAGTTTTTCCGCCTTCTGCATTGACAGTTTGTGGCTGTTGGCCCCTATTTTACGGCGAAGCCAGTCTTTTTCGTTTTCATCAAATATATGCTGGAATTCAAACGCAATTGGTCCCATATAAGCGCTTTTCAGGAATTCAATTGCTTCGAGTCCGTTGCGTAAAGGATACGTGGCGTCTTTAGTAATCACACCGGCAGGAATCTCTTTTAAATCATTTTCAGATAAGCCATATTTGCTCAGTTCGAATAATGCACTTTCAGATTTATGGTTACCCAGCGGATAAATATCTGCAGCCAAGTGGCCATATGTGCGGATATTATCAGCAAGGCGAATTGCAGCAAGTGTTTTTTCAAGCTGTCCGGCATTCATTGGCTGATTTGCTGATGAAGCCATTTGCGGAGTTCCTTCACTCGCTAGAGGGGAACCATTTCTTTCAAAGTAGTCTTTCATTTCAGGATCGATAGAAGATGGATCCTCTAAGTATCTTTCATATAGTTCAATAACGTAGCCAAGGTTGGGGCCATGAAATCCTTGTTCAAAAGGTCCCTCACCATTCGATGGCTTTTTCATGGAAAATTACCTCCATAACTGTTTTTAAGTAAATAATTCAAATGCATTTTTCTCCCCTGAAAATACAATACCCGTCTATAAGATGCATTAACGTTTTATTTTTACGAATAATAATATTTTTCAGAGGATAAAACGTTTCCACAGTTATTCTAACACGGAAAATCTAGTTGTACAAAGATAAAAACATGAATATAGTGGAAAACTATTAAAAAAATTTTTTTAGTAATTACTTATTCTAATAAAATGTTTTGTTAAATGTTAAACAATTATAAATAAGAAATAACTGGGTGGTTTTTAGAAGAGGCAAAAATAAAAAGCCGAAATGCTGTTCGGCTTTAAAAAGTCTCAACTAAGTTAATATAGATTTGTTTCGCTGCATTCGAATTTTTTCTGTTTTCTTTTAGGGAAGATTCAATTGCTTCTCTCGTTTCCACAGGAAAATCAAAATGGCCGCAAGTTGTACATTTTTCGAACATGGAACCAGAAACATTTACTTCAATGCCATCCATGGTCTGGAATACTGCTGGTCCTTCGGATTCCGAAAACCGGTGGCGGCAGTGGCTATGTTCACGCATATTAGCTTCCCTCCAAGAAAAATTTCATTTGCCTTCATTATAAAACAAATATTCTGAACTTTGAAGTGATCCACTTCTAACATTTTATGCCAGGTTTTTTTCAAAAGAATAATTAGTGTATATTTAAGACACATTAAAATTATTCAAAATCAGGAGGTTTTTCCATGAATATTGGCAGAGCAAAAGAGATTGCCGAGTCTGCTGAAATGCACAGTGTTACTTTCAATGGCATCCAGATCATCATTCAGCATGTAGATGAACAGACTAAGACAGCACGTATTTACACAAAAGCAGATTCTGAAAAAGAAATGGATGTGCCGGTTAACGAATTGATTGAAGAATGAATACCCTTAAAAACTTCCCAGTATGTGATGGGAAGTTTTTTTGTTCATAATCTTCCTCATTCCCCATTGAAAACGGACACTTAGGTTAAAAGGACTGAAAACACCTTATCGGATATTTTTTATAACATAAAATATTCAAAAAAGTGTTGACGATTTACGGTTTACTGTAGTAAAGTTTAGAGAAAATTTAATATTTGATTTCTTATCCAGAGAGGTCGAGGGTAAGGCCCGATGACGCCTCAGCAACCAGCAATCATTTTTTTGATTGAAAAGGTGCTAATTCCTGCAAGTTTCTAAAAACTTGAAAGATAAGAAGAATGGCTGATCACATTAAAAAGTCTTCTTCTTATAGAAGGCTTTTTTTATTTTTACTAAGGAGTGGTTACAAGCATGTATAATATTGACACAAGATTAGCGCAAATCGGAAACAGGAGCGAGTCAGCAACAGGTGCTGTCAATCCGCCTGTATATTTTTCCACGGCATATCGCCATGAAGGTATTGGGCAGTCAACTGGATATGACTATAGCAGAACAGGCAACCCCACCCGCCAGCTGCTTGAAAAGGCGATCGCCGATCTGGAAGAAGGCGACCAAGGCTATGCATGCAGTTCTGGAATGGCCGCAATTCTTACCATTCTTTCTCTTTTTAAATCCGGAGATGAATGGATTGTATCCAAGGATTTATATGGCGGTACATATCGTCTGCTTGAACAGGGCTTCAAGAAGTGGGGACTTCAGTGCAAATATGTAAATACCAGCAATCCCGAAGATGTTGAAATTTTAATCACGGAAAAGACCAAGGCAATATTTCTGGAGACACCAACTAATCCGCTGATGGAACAGACTGACATTCAATTGATAGCAGACATTGCCCAAAAGCATAATATCCTCCTTATCGTTGATAACACGTTTTATACCCCTCTCCTTCAGCAGCCGTTAAAGCTTGGAGCTGATATTGTCATCCATAGTGCAACAAAGTATCTTGGCGGACATAATGATGTCCTTGCCGGATTAATTGCTGCAAAAGGCAAAGAGTTATGTGATGCACTGGCTATGAACCACAATGCCGCAGGTGCTGTCCTTAGCCCTTTTGATTCATGGCTGCTGATCAGAGGGATGAAGACACTCTCTCTCCGCATGGAACGGCATGGAGAAAATGCGAAGGTATTAGCAGAATTTTTATCGGGCCACGATGCAGTAACGGATGTCCTATATCCCGGCAAAGGAGGCATGATATCTTTCCGAATCAAGGATGAATCCTGGGTGAACCCATTTCTGCAGAGCCTCTCCCTTATCTCCTTTGCAGAAAGCCTTGGCGGAGTCGAGAGTTTCATAACTTATCCAGCAACCCAGACACATGCCGACATTCCTGAAGAAATCCGCATTGAAACCGGTGTCTGTAATAGGCTTCTGCGTTTCTCGGTTGGAATAGAAAGTGCAGAAGATTTGAAGGCGGATCTTGAACATGCTTTTGCAAGGGTTGTTAAGGAGGCAGTACGATGAGTTCGAATTACACATTCCAAACCAAATTACTTCACAATAATCAAAAATTCGACCCGGAAACAGGAGCTGTCAGTGTACCGATCCAGCATGCCTCCACTTTTCATCAAAAAGATATTGATGCGTTCGGAAAATATGATTACAGCCGCAGCCTGAATCCAACAAGGGAAGCACTTGAAGAAGTCATAGCGGAGCTTGAAGAAGGTATTAGAGGGTTTGCCTTTTCTTCTGGAATGGCTGCGATTTCTACAGCATTCCTCCTCTTATCACAGGGAGATCATGTTGTCATTACAGAAGACGTATATGGCGGAACCTATCGTATGACAACAGAAGTCCTGTCCCGTTTTGGAATTGAGCACACATTTGTTGATATGACAAATCTTGAGGAAGTAAAAGAAGCAATCCGTCCCAGCACTAAAGTTTTCTATGTAGAGACTCCTTCCAACCCGCTGCTGAAAGTGACTGATATACAGGCCATCAGTTCACTTGCAAGACAGCATGGAGCCCTGACATTTGTGGATAATACATTCCTGACCCCTGCCCTTCAAAAACCGCTCTCGTTAGGTGCAGATATAGTGCTGCACAGTGCAACCAAATTTTTATCCGGACACAGCGACGTCGTTGCTGGCCTGGCGGTTGTGAAAGATCCGGAATTGGGTGCAAGGCTTGCTTTTCTCCAGAATTCCTTTGGAGCTGTTCTGGGTGTTCAGGATGCCTGGCTTGTGCTGAGAGGCATTAAAACGCTGCAGGTAAGGCTTGATCAGTCTGTCAAATCAGCTGAGAAAATTGCCGGCTTCCTTAATGATCACCCATCTGTTAAGAAGGTGCATTATCCAGGTTTTGCAGATCATCCCGGATATGAAATCCAGAAAAAGCAGGCTGTGAACGCAGGTGCTGTCCTATCTTTTGAGCTTGAAGATGAGCTATCGATGAGAACATTTGTTGAGAATGCCAAAATACCTGTTTTTGCCGTAAGTCTGGGAGCTGTTGAATCCATCCTCTCCTACCCTGCAAAAATGTCACATGCAGCCATGCCTGCATCCGAACGGGATCAGCGCGGAATAACGGACAGTCTTCTTCGTCTATCTGTTGGCCTGGAGAGCGCAGATGATATTATAGAAGATTTCAAGGCAGCTTTATCTGCTGCCGGACAAACAAAACATTCGATTTTACAGCGGGGGTGATCTTTTGAGTTTCCTAAAAAAATTAAAGAATGAAATCATCATAGCAGATGGCGCGATGGGAACTCTTCTGTACTCCTATGGTACCGACAGCTGTTTTGAGGAATTAAATCTATCACAATCTGAACAGATCCAGCACATCCATGAAGCTTACATAGGCGCAGGGGCTGAATTAATCCAAACAAATACGTATGCGGCGAATTATCTGAAGCTGCAGCGTTATGGACTGGAGGACTCCGTTAAGGAGATTAACAGTGCTGCAGCAAGGATTGCCAAAAAAGCTGCCAAGGGCCGCGCATATGTTGCTGGTACAATCGGCGGGATTAGAGGATTCAAGCCCAACATGATTACACTTGAAGAAATAAAAAGAAGCTTCAGAGAGCAGCTATATTGCCTGCTGCTTGAGAATGTAGATGGTATTTTGCTTGAAACCTATTATGATCTGGAAGAACTTGAGACGGTCCTTGCCATAGCCAGAAAGGAAACTGATTTGCCGATTATCGCACAGGTGTCTCTTCAGGAAGCAGGAGTTCTTCAGAACCAGACCTCTATCGGTGATGCTTTAACAAGGCTTGAAGGAATTGGTGCGGATGTTGTGGGACTCAACTGCAGGCTTGGTCCGCATCATATGCTGAAAACTCTGGAAAGTGTACCTTTGCCAAAGCATGCCTATCTATCTGCTTATCCGAACGCCAGTATTCCAGCCTATACGGACGGCAAATTTCATTATGAAGGAGATGCAGAATATTTCCGGCAGTCAGCGATTGAATTCCGAAATCAGGGTGTCCGCCTGCTTGGAGGCTGCTGTGGAACAACACCTGACCATATTAAGGCGTTTTCTGACGAATTAAAAGGGCTTGCGCCAATCGAGGAAAAAGAGACAAGGGCAATCAATAAAGTCATTGTTTCCGAAAAGCCGTCATCATCAAGAGAGCTCCCTCCCCTTCATGATATTGTCAGGGAAAGGCCTTCCGTCATTGTTGAATTGGATCCCCCAAGGAAGCTTGATACTTCACGCTTTTTTGAAGGTGCAAAAGCATTGAAGGAAGCCGGAATAGATTCGATTACACTTGCAGATAACTCCCTTGCTTCCCCCCGGGTTTGCAACTCTGCGCTTGGCTATCTCGTCAAGCAGCAGACTGGATTGCGCCCGCTTGTTCATGTGACCTGCAGGGATAGGAATATAATTGGACTGCAATCCCATTTAATGGGTCTGCACGCACTTGGATTAAATGATATTCTAGCCGTAACAGGTGATCCTGCACGTGTCGGTGATTTTCCAGGAGCATCTTCTGTATATGATGTCTCATCATTTGAATTGATCAGTATGATCAAGCAGTTAAATGAAGGGTTATCTTTTTCAGGGAAAGATCTCGGCCAGAAAGCTGCCTTTTCAGTTGCAGGCGCTTTTAACCCCAATGTCCGCTCATTGGAAAAAGCTGTTGGACGGCTTGAAAAGAAAATTGAACATGGTGCGGATTATTTCATCTCGCAGCCTGTTTTTTCTGAAGAGAAGCTGCTGGAAGTTCATGAGGCTGTGAAAGATTTAAAAGCACCTGTTTATATAGGCCTAATGCCTCTTACCGGAAGCCGGAATGCTGAGTTTCTGCATAATGAAGTTCCTGGAATCAAAATTTCGGACAGCATTAGAAACCGTATGGCTTCATTAAAGGATGATCCTGCACAGGCTGGAGCTGAAGGCATAGCCATTGCCAAGTCGCTGATCGATGCCGCGGCAGAGCTGTTTAATGGCATTTACCTCATCACTCCATTTATGCGCTATGAAATGACTGTTGAACTATCAAACTATGCCCGTGAGACAACCGAGCGGCTTTCAAGGAGGAAACAACATGCATAAACCATCACTGCAGGAGCAGCTAAAAAAGAAAATCCTGATCATGGATGGAGCAATGGGCACCATGCTGCAGAGGGCCAATCTTACCGCGGATGACTTTGGCGGTGAAGAATATGAAGGCTGCAACGAGAATTTAAATATAACAGCTCCTTCGGTGATAGAACATATTCACCTTGAATATTTAAAAGCCGGCGCAGATATTATTGAAACCAATACTTTTGGCGCAACCAGCATTGTTCTGGCAGATTACGACCTGGAAGAAAAAGCTTATGATCTAAATAAAATTGCTGTTGAAATTGCCAGAGAAGCTGCAGACCGCATTTCAACTCCTGAATGGCCGAGGTATGTGGCTGGTGCCATGGGACCTACGACGAAGACGCTGAGTGTAACAGGCGGGTCTACATTTGAAGAAATGATAGAGGCTTATGAAGAACAAGCCAGAGGGTTAATTGACGGTGGAGCCGATCTTCTCCTCCTGGAAACCAGCCAGGACATGCTGAATGTGAAGGCTGGTTTTATCGGCATTGAAAATGCATCAAAAAAGACGGGAATTAAACTTCCGCTCATCGTTTCGGGAACGATTGAACCGATGGGCACGACTCTGGCAGGCCAATCGATTGAAGCATTTTATATTTCGCTGGAACACATGAAACCACTGGCAGTCGGACTCAACTGTGCGACAGGGCCCGAATTCATGCAGGACCATATCCGTTCTTTGTCAGGATTGGCATCTACTGCAGTCAGCTGCTATCCCAATGCAGGATTGCCTGATGAAGAAGGACAGTACCATGAAACTCCGGAATCACTGGCGAGCAAGCTTGAGGGCTTTGCCAAGGAAGGCTGGCTGAATATCGTAGGCGGCTGCTGCGGAACCACCCCTGAACATATCCAGGCGATTGCTGAGTCGGTTAAAGAATATAAACCCAGGAATTATGAGGGGAATTCACTCCATAAAGTTTCTGGAATTGAACCTCTGATTTATGATGACCCGACATTAAGGCCTATTATGGTCGGCGAGCGTACAAATGTAATTGGCTCTCGCAAGTTTAAAAGGCTGATTGCTGAAGGAAAGTTCGAGGAAGCTGCTGAAATAGGCCGGGCACAGGTAAAAGGCGGAGCCCACGTTATTGATATTTGCCTTGCAGATCCTGACCGTGAAGAAATGCAGGATGTTGAAAAATTTATCAAGGAGTTAGTAAAAAAAATTAAGGTTCCGCTGGTCATTGATTCAACTGACGAAACGGTTATCGAGAAGGCCCTCACTTATTCACAGGGTAAAGCCATCATAAATTCCATTAATCTGGAGGATGGCGAAGAAAGATTCGAAGCTATTGCTCCACTGATCCATCGATATGGTGCAGCTGTGGTAGTAGGTACAATTGATGAAGTCGGAATGGGTGTTACGGCGGAAAGAAAACTTGAAATTGCAAAGCGTTCGTATGATTTACTTGTAAATAAGTATCAAATTCCACCTGAGGATCTTATTTTTGACCCCCTCGTCTTCCCCGTCGGCACAGGGGATGAGCAATACATCGGGTCTGCAAAGGCAACGGTAGATGGGATAAGACTTATTAAAGAGGCTTTCCCGGAGGTTCAAACCATATTAGGAATCAGTAATGTTTCATTTGGCCTCCCTCCTGTCGGCAGGGAGATATTAAATTCAGTATTCCTGTATCACTGTACTCAAGCAGGACTCGACTATGCGATAGTGAATACGGAAAAACTTGAAAGATTTGCCTCCATTTCAAAGGAAGAGGTTTTAATGGCTGAAAAGCTCCTTTTCGAAACTACTGATGAATCACTTGCCATTTTCACTGATTTTTACCGGGATAAGAAGAAAGAAAGCAAAAGTGTTCTCCCGGATATGACCCTTGAGGAACGCCTCGCCTATTATATTCTGGAGGGAACAAAAGAAGGGCTGCTGCCTGATCTTGATCTGGCCCTGCAAGCTTACCCTGCTCCGCTTGACATCATTAATGGACCATTAATGAATGGAATGAAAGAAGTAGGAAGATTGTTCAATGATAACCAGCTGATTGTTGCAGAAGTCCTTCAAAGTGCGGAGGTTATGAAAGCATCTGTTGCATACCTGGAACCTTATATGGAAAAAGATGCTGCACAATCTTCATCCAAGGGGAAAATCATCCTCGCAACCGTTAAGGGGGATGTCCATGATATAGGGAAAAACCTTGTGGATATTATTTTAAGCAATAATGGATATGAAGTGATAGACCTGGGAATCAAGGTCTCCCCTGCTGAACTGATTGAAAAAATCAGGCGTGAGGATCCGGATATGGTCGGCCTTTCAGGTCTGCTTGTTAAATCCGCACAGCAGATGGTCATTACGGCGCATGACATGAAACAGGCAGGAATCGATATTCCGATATTAGTAGGCGGCGCTGCTCTGTCAAGAAAGTTTACAGATACTAAGATCTCAAAGGAATATGATGGACTTGTACTATATGCCAAGGATGCCATGAATGGACTAGCTCTAGCCAATCAGCTTCAGGAGCCCGAAGAAGCTGAGAAACTGAGGATTCAGCAGGCAGAAAAACAGGCAGCCGTGCTGAATGCAGTCCCTTTTGACCGCGGATCGGTTGCAGTTGCAGTAAAGCCTAAACCAACAGTCAGCACTAAAGTGCCAGTTTTTGTTCCAAAAGACTTAAAGCGGCATTTGCTGAAAACATATTCCCTCTCACATGTCGAGCCGTATATTAATAAGCAAATGCTGATTGGCCATCACCTTGGCTTAAAAGGAAACCTGCAAAAGCTGCTTGCAGAAAAAGATGAAAAAGCGATAAAGATTAACACAATGGTGGATGAACTGATTGCTGAAGCAAAAGAGAAAAACTGGATTGAACCAAAAGCAGTTTATCAATTCTTCCCTGCCCAGTCAGATGGCGATAAGGTGTATATCTATGATGAAGATGAAAAAACGGTCATTGAAACGTTTGAGTTCCCGCGCCAGGAAACGGAGCCATTCCTATGTCTGGCAGACTTCCTTAAATCAAAAGAAAGCGGTCAAATGGATTATGCTGCCTTCTTTACTGTAACAGCCGGGAAGGGTATACGCGGTATAGCAGACCGTTTAAAAGCCGCAGGCAGATTCCTGGAAAGTCATGCCCTGCAGTCGCTGGCTTTGGAGACAGCTGAAGGGCTTGCCGAGCTGATCCATCGTCAGATACGGGATCGCTGGGGATTCCCTGATCCAGTTGAAATGACTATGAAAGACCGTTTTGCGGCGAAGTACCAGGGACAGCGCTTTTCTTATGGATATCCTGCGTGCCCTGATCTGGAGGACCAGAAAAAGCTATTTAGGCTTATACAGCCTGAGGATATCGGTATTAAGCTAACAGAAGAATGCATGATGGAACCGGAAGCCTCTGTATCTGCAATGGTCTTTGCCCATCCCGAAGCAAGATATTTTAATGTATTAAGATAGTATAATACCCGGCAAATAATTTGCCGGGTATTTGCCTTTCCCCTTTTAAAACCTTTACAATGGTTATATTCCAAGGAGGGGAGATTTTTATGAATGTTCTCTGGGATTTAGATGGCACTATTCTAGATACATGGCCCACATTGGTTCAGGCTTTTATTCGCATATCCGGCAAAGAGCTGAATCCTCGTGAAGTTCTTATGCCTCTTAAAAACGGGACAGCATATCAGAAATTTAATGTTTCTCCGGAAAAAATTGCTGATTTTCGTCAAATGGAAGCAACTTTTAAGCATGATGAGAAGCCATTATTTCCATATGTCAGACAAATATTAGAACAAAATAATGTAAACGTGCTGGTAACCCATCGGAATCGGCAATCTACTGAGGAGCTGCTCGAGTATTGGAAACTCACTTCCTATTTTGAAGAAGTTATCTGTCCTGAATTTGATGGTTTCTCCTTAAAGCCGGATCCCGAATCCTATGAATATCTTCATCGGCGCTATCATATTGATTTGGCCATTGGCGACCAGGATACAGATTTAATGCCTGCCAGACAGATCGGCATCAGCACCTGTTCATTCCGCAACCCTAACCCCTATGCAGATTTCACGATTGATTGTTATTCAAAATTTGAATTTGAGAAATAAGGAACCAGGGACTTCAATTTGATAAAGTCCCTGGTTTATTCCGATCAAGTTAATTAACTGATCTTCGCGTATTGATCCTGATTACTCTGTCAGTTTTTGAATCAAATTCAATATCAATGTATAAACCGAATTCCTTGCCCTCATCCTCTATCCATAGCTTGAACTTTTCGATGTCTGTCGTTTGTCTTTTTTCTCTGCCGATATGCAAGTAGTCAAGAATTTTAGCTTTTGGGTATTTCTTTTTTGCTGTTTCCATAGCAAGTCTTCCCCATTTAGCATAGGCTGGCTCTGGTCTTTCAGCATGGGCTTCTACGTACAATGCCCGAATGGGAATGTATTCTGATAAAGCGCTCAAAACCATAAGGCTGATAATTATTTTTTTCATTTTATACCTCTTTCAGTAAAAAATCTTAATCGTTATTCCCGTTATTCATGGTTTCTTCCTTCATCCTTTCTTCTTCCTCCTCTACACAGATATAAGCAATTTGTTCTTCCATTAGATGATGAAGAATATCTTTATCATCTGTACAGGACATGTCCTTTTTTTCCATTATCCTCTCTCCTCTCTCTTATTCATTCGGGATTTATTAAAGTAATTTCTAAATCCGCCAACTGCCGCCGATAACATTTTTTTATCCACAAATGCCAAATGAAAAACATACATGAATATGGATTTCATCAAGAACAGCATAAATAGCTTAAGCTGTGAAAAACGGAGAAGCTTCCAAATCCCGATCTTTTTGAACCAAGTATAAAAAGGGTAGGCGAAAAAGGCGTCAACAACTGTATTCAAAAGGATATACAGCAAGGGCCTGCCATAAGTTAATTTTAATATCCATATAGATCCCGCAAAAAACGGCCCTAATATCATTGGCAAATCACCACTGAGCTTTGGAAGAAGTCTTTCTTTAATAGTCCACCATTTGTTTTTTTCAGCGATAAATCCTTCTATCAAAACATAAAGGCACATAAAAATGGCTGCTGGATAAAAACGTTTAAAATCCCTTTTGCCTATGAACGGAACGGTCAGCCAGGAAAGGAGAATTATAAGCACTAAATATAGCTTCTTTTTCATCTTACCCCACCTTTTTTTAAAGGTTTTGTATTTATAGGAAATTTATTCATTCTTTCCGCGTGAAGGGCAGATATTTTTAACATTCCTTTTAAATATGTGTTTTGAACATTCCAATATGTGTAATAGATTAACAAGCATAGAAGGAGCTGATCAGTATGTTAACAATGTATAAATGCAAAAATTTCAATAAAACTGGTAAAATCCTGCTCCCAGGCAAGTGGCGCAGCCAGTTTGGGCTTTTGCCGGGAAAACTGGCTGATCTTCGCTTCGACCACGATCAAATTATTATTGAGAAGGCCGATTTGGAATCAACCCATAATAAAAGACTTGTATCTGAAAATGGTTCTATTCATATTCCAAAAGAACTTCAGCTTCTTCTTGACATAACGGAGAAAGAAGAATATTGCCTTTTCATTGATGAGGAGGATAAGAGTTTTGTCCTTAAGATAATTTCAGAACACTAAGAAAGCTGCAGCTAGTTCCTTAGCAGCAGCTTTTCAGCAGATATATTTTCCTGTCAGCTTTGAAAGTGCCTTGCAAAACTTTTCCCAGCCCTTAGGGAATGCCTGTAACCCCTGACTCTCAAAAATATTCTCCTTTGTAATCAGCTTTATGGACCATGTCACACTATCTAGTATGATTCCTGGGTTTTGGTATTCCTTTTGCCACTTCCAAAATTTAAGCCTATATAATTCCTTCTTAAATTCCTCAATGCTGCCTGATGCTGCAGGGAGAGCATTTCGAGGTGAGAATGAACTTAAATGCCATTCAAAATAGACAAATCGTCCATTGATAAAATCTACTTCAATTTTGTACCACGGCCCGGGATAACCGCCGAGGCTGACACTCAATAGGATGGGGTCTTTATCAGGGTCAATCGTGACAATATTATTTTTTATATGGAAAATTTCTCTTTTTCTGCTGATGACAGATTTTACATGTGATAATTCAAGCGGTTTCTGGTTGGAATTCTGAAAGTTGCTTAGTCTATTCATTTCGTCAAGCAAGGAAGGAATTGATATAGCTCCCTTTTTCTCCAGGATATCCAAAATATTCTCGAAAATACTCATTGTTTCTTCCTCCATCAAAACAGGGTGATGTAAATACCAAAGAATGTTTTCTTCCCTAATATCCTTTTTTCCTCCTGTGCAAACATTATTTAGTTATCAAGGAATATGAGTGAATAAAATCCGCCTGCTCATTGCACGCTATTGATTGGGAGGTGCAGCCGTGGATCCAATAAAACCAGGAAGCAAAAAGCTGCCGGATTTCGAAGAACTGAATGATCGGATGATTGCCGGGCATACTTCGGGGCCAACACTTGTGATAAAGACAAATCTAGATCCAGAAAATTCGACTGAAGATAATCCTTACTTTAAGAATAAAGCCGAAACGGATACAGAAGAATTTAGGGAATATTTTGAGGAATAAAATGAAACCGGCAGGCCTTTTGCCTGCCGGTTTGCTGCATTATTTAGAAATCGAAGTTATCAGGGTCCGGACCTACTCGTCTATTTTCATTTAAGCCGCTGATTTTGTCCATATCTTCTGAAGAAAGCTCAAAGTCAAATACATCAGCATTTTCAATGATGCGATGTTCTTTTACTGACTTGGGTATTGTAACAATTTCGTTCTGAAGATCCCATCTTAAGATAACTTGTGCAACCGATTTGCTGTACTTTTGGGCAATTTCCTTCAATACTGCGTTTTCAAGAAGCTCCCCCTGTGCCAGTGGTGACCATGCTTCTATTTGAATGTCCTGTTTCTTGCAGAAGTCCCTTAGCTCAGCCTGGTTCAGCAAAGGATGAAGCTCAACCTGGTTAACCATAGGGTTTATTTCAGCCTCCTGCATCAGATCTTCAAGGTGATGGATCTGGAAGTTGCTCACACCAATTGCCTTTACTCTTTTCTCTTTATAAAGAGTTTCAAGGGCTTTCCATGTTTCTTTATATTTCCCCTTCACAGGCCAATGAATCAGGTAAAGGTCGATATAATCGAGACCCAGCTTTTTAAGGCTGGTTTCAAATGCATTGATTGTGGAATCATAGCCCTGGTCAGAATTCCAAACTTTTGTGGTAATAAAAAGTTCTTCACGAGGTACGCCTGCTTCCTTGATTGCCTGGCCTACACCTTCTTCATTCTGATAGACTGCTGCCGTATCAATGCTTTTATATCCTGCTTTAATGGCTGATTTCACTGACTGGACAACTTCGTCTCCATCCTTAACCTTAAAAACCCCCAGTCCCAGCCACGGCATTTTGACACCGTTATGTAATGGTGCAGCAGATTGTAAATTTTCCATTCTTTCACCTCTTTTTATTAATTAGGATACTGGATAATTTTCTCACATTCCTTTCAGCTAACAAAATTTTTTGCCTAAAAAAGAAAAACATTGCCGCATGTTGGGCAATGCATGAACATTTACTTTTATCCGCCGAAGAAAAAGTCCAAAACATTTCCTGCATTGGAAGAGTTTTTATTATAGAATTCTGAGTATCCACAGTTTTTACAGTAAACTACCAGAAAGCGGTTATGCTGAATATCAAACATTTTGGAAAGTCCTGTACCAGTCATAGCAACTTCTTTTTGACCGGCATCATTGCTGCCGCATTTAATACAGCCTTTTTTATCCATCTTTTCACCCTTCCGATTTCTTTCTTTAATGTACGTTCACAGATAAAAAAAGTTTCGCCAATTATCATACTGTGATTTAAATCACATTTAAGTTAGTATAACTTCTATATAATGAATTAAAATTTAATTCAAGCAGGTGAAGAATCGTGAAGGATTTTAAAACGCTTTTTGATGAAATAGGCGGAACTGAAACCATTGAAAAGCTAGTGGAGGCGTTTTATCCCCGTGTTTATGAAGATCCGGTATTAAGTCCCCTTTTTGAAGGAGATATAGAGGAAATTAAGCGAAAACAGAGGATGTTTCTTACACAATTTCTTGGAGGACCGCCTCTTTACAGCCAGGAGTTTGGACCGCCGGCCATGAAGCAAAGGCATCTGCCATTTGAGATTACACCTTTGAGAGCACAAAGATGGCTTGCCTGCATGAAAGAGGCCTTTAAGGAATCGGGGCTGGATCAAAACCCTGCATCGGCTCTGTTCTATGATCGACTAATGCAGGTGGCGGCCATTATGGTAAATAGCCCAGAATGAGATAAGACCTTCCATCCGGAAGGTCTACTATCAGTTGGATTAGAATATTTAAAATTCAGACAGGCAAACTCCAGCACTTTTCCAGTTATAGAGATTCAAAATATTCTTTGGCATGTTCTGCTGACTGGAACATTTTAACTTCTGTCACCTCTTTTTCATCATAAGCTACTCCGAGAAATCCATCAGCAAGCTGCAGGATATCAGCAGATGATGTGTTTTCCTCTTCGACGATAACTGTTTCTTCCATTTCAAGCTGTCCTTTTTCCGCCCATGATTGAACTTCGGCCGAGTAAGTATCAATATTCATTCCCTCATTAATACGATCTTCCAATTCAGCAACTGAGAGAGGCTTTTCTTCACCTTCTGTATTAGTAGCTTCATTATATTCCTGGCTATTAGTTGAATCATTCTTTGCTTCTCCACTATTTTCTTCCTCTGCACTGCATGCTGTCATCAGAATGCAGGCGGTAAAAGCAAGCATCCATTTACGCATATCTGATCATCTCCTTTTTTAATTCTTCTAAGCTAGTAATCTATTACCCCAAATTTTGATCTGCATTCATAATAAAAAAATAAAGCACCTGTAAAAAGGTGCTTCAGCTATTTATTCCTGAGCTTTTCTCTATCAAGTGATTGAGGCGGCTTTTCCAGCCAGTCGTTGTCTATCATAATTTTTGCTCCTTCATCTGCAAAATCACCGACTTTGATCATCATTTTACCATACTGAATAGCCAGGTCTTTTCTAACGCTTGCACCGATGGCTATTCCAAAGTCCATTACGCCGGCCGCAGTTATGCTGGCGATTAGAAACATCATTAATTTATCCGAAAAAGGTGAGATGGTTGAGTCTGTAATGGACCCATCCCACGTGCTTGGATATGCCACCTCGTCATTTTTAAGACATTGAGAAAATATTCGACATGCTCCAGGCTCATTTCATAGCCCCTTTTAAAATAATCGCGTATATTTTTTTGTCCGGCTGCCTGGCTGAATGCCAAAAGCATGGTTTTAGCAATAATGGATAGTTCGATATTCGTACCCAGATGGGCGATTTCGATGGCAAGCAGCTGGCGTCTTTTGCCGATAATTCCGCCCAGAAAACGATGGATCTGATACATAACTTACTTTCTTAGGATATTCAATATATGGTGATCGAATGAAAATTCCCTTTTCTTGCATGACTTCAGCAGCCATATCAAAAAGTTTCTCTGTTTGTTCATAGTATTTTTTAAACATGCTTCGAACGTCTTTTCTTGCAGAAACTGATTTAGCAAGAGAATAGGCATTCAATCCGGTTCTTCCCAAATGATGCATGAATCTTAAATAGGTTACATCTGAACATAATTTGGGTGTGTCATTGTGCAGGTCTTTTTCATTAAATCCATCAGGGAAATTCTTCTTTTTTAAAGAGTGAGGAAATGTCGTCTATGTGATCCTTGGCGATGGATAGCGCGTATTTCAAAACCCGCAGGACATCTGGATCTTCATTTGTTTTTATATAGTGCTTATGCAGCAGACTGCTGCAGTATCTGCCATATATGTATTCCACAGCATGGCCAATTAGGACGATATCAATTTAGGAATCCTGCTGCCTTTCATATTCTCGCCAGCCGTTTAGGAAAATTATATTTATAGACTTTCAGCATTATATTATCCTTCATTCAACATTTTCATTCAAATATATGGTGATTCATTGCCATTATCGTTTTTTTGCGCACGCATATAAAAAGAACCAGCCAGAAAATGGCTGGTCCTTCAATTAATTTAACTCAAGTTCTCCTGCTTTTTTGAATCCATCTATATGGTAGGCCTCCACTTTTTTAGGGGAAATGCTATATATGTGGTCTTCGATATAGATAAGCCTTTCGATTGCATCTTCCCATTCTTCATAAATTGCATTTTCTGTATGATGGGTAATTTGACTTTGAAGCTCGATTCCATTTTGGGCAGTAATTTTGTATAATAACGCACCCTGGTAGTCGAAATTTGATTCAAACTGGCTTCCTTCTTTATTTTGATAGATCGAAACCGGAAATCCATATAGATTTTTCTTTTTATGGATGAACAGAGCTTTGTGATCGTGATTTAAAGGTGAATATGTTCCGCGTCCTCCTATTATTTCTGTATCTTTTTCCACGGGCTTATTGGTATTACTAACATCGAATAAAGATATTTTAACAC
Source organism: Cytobacillus oceanisediminis (assembly GCF_004366035.1). Classification (GTDB taxonomy): domain Bacteria; phylum Bacillota; class Bacilli; order Bacillales; family Cytobacillaceae; genus Cytobacillus; species Cytobacillus oceanisediminis_C. The sequence continues at coordinate 316,299 of NZ_SOEE01000002.1, read as the reverse complement.
CGTCCGTTGTAATAACAGGCTGACTGCCTGGTCCTTTGCCTCCTGTTATCTTCGTATCATGTCCAAAGCCTATGAGGTGGTTTTCGTCTAATGGGTGCAGGTAATTGCTGAAGCCGGGAATTTTTAATTCACCCAGTACAGACGGTTTTTCCGGATTTGACCCATCAATGACAAAGAGCGGGTCCGTTTCCTTAAAAGTAACCATATAAATACGGTCATTCATAAACCTTGCAGAATAAATCCGTTCCCCTCTAGCCAGGTCTTCAAGCTGTCCAATCTGTTTTAAATTCTTATCCAAAATATAAAGGCTGTTGGATGAAGGAGTTCTCTCGTCCCAGGCCTCTCCCTTGGTTGTTACCACTCTGAAGTTTTCATTATATTCATCCATTGAAAACTGATTTAAAACGGTGCCTTTTATTTCAGCTGATGTCTGGAACTCTACTTTTCCGTCTTTTATATTGAACTTATAGATGCTCGTATCCGGATGGGGCATCTGTCTGTCTGCGATTGTTTCATTACTGTAATTGGCGGCTGATAAGTATAGATTATTATTGGACATATAGAATTCATTTCCGCTGCCTAAGTAGCTTGTGACTGATAGTGGCTCTTTGTCGGCTCTTAAATTCAATACACCTATATTAATATAGTTTGCGTTTTGGGAACCGGGAAAATATTTTATTTCATTATAATCAACGTTCTGCGGCTCCCTGCTCTCGGCAGTATCAAAATAACGAGGGCGCAGATCTGCATTTTTATTTCTATCTAAAATCCAATATTCGGGATAATAACTTGTAATCAAATATACTCTTCCATCCATTAGCCTGGAAGCGAGCAAACTGCCTTCGATCTCCGCCTCTCTGATTTGTGCTGGTTTTTGTTTATTTTCGATATTAAAAACAATTGTTTTTGTGGAATGAAATGCAGGTGCAATCATTTTTTTTGAAGCCGGTTTTCCTATGTGATCAGGAGCATCTTTATAGCTGTGGCCCATAACAATTAATTGATTGCCCTCTATAAATAGCTGATAGGGAGAGAACTCTTGATTAAATGTTAATATAGATTCCATCTTCATTTTGTCAGCCGGCAAGGCCTTAATAATCTGGACTTTATTATCAGTAATTTTGTAAATATGCGTACCATCCGTTTTTATCAGATCAGCTTCATCTATACCGGCTACTTGAACATTTGTCGCGGAAAAGTCTGCTCCTGCAGAATCTGCTGAGCTCTTTTCACTGCTGCTCTCCTCACTCACTGCCATATCCCTTCCAGCAAGGAAAGTCCTTTCTTCATTTAGCATTTTTGAAAAGTAATTGTTCAAGTTATTTCTTGAGCTGATTGCCGGCAGGGTATTTATAACTTTGAAAGCAGTCTTTACTGATTGATTCAGGTTATGTCCGCCCTTTGTCTTGATTTCTTTAGTAAGAACCAATGTATAGTATGGAGAATTTAGATTATATCCTTCATTAGGCGGCTGAATTTCAATGGATTTATTATTATTTTCCAGTGAGATTTTTACCTGCTCTTTTTCTCCCTTCTCATTCAAAATATAAACCGACCTGCTGTTAACACTATTTGAATTAAGTTCTTTTGAAAACGCAACTTCCCACACTTTATTATTCAGAACTGTAACTTCTTCATTATTTTCTGGCAGACTACTGACAATTTTTAATCTGTTAAGAAACGAGACAGACGCCAATAAAATAATGATCAGTGTGATTCCGGCAAGAAAAAACCATTTTTTCTTCATGAAAGACACCCCTTTTTAAGTAAGTTGACGGGTTAATTCTTCCAATAGTTACAAATTAAAATTTATAAAATTTCTGAAATTAATGAATTTTCCTGGCGATAAAGGTAAAATTTAATTTATTACAGTGCAGGAAGAAGGTTTTCTCAAATGCTGGATGAGACAAACAAAAAGTATGGTTTTTTATTGCTGATTTTAGCTAACATGATTTGGGGAGGTAATTTTGTAATTGGGAGAATTGGTGTCGATTATTTTCCGCCGCTCCTCTTTTCCCTTTTGCGATGGATTATAGCATTCTTGCTTTTAACTCCTTTTATGGTCAAGCAGCTAAAAAAAGATTGGAACATTATTTGGCACCATAAACGGATACTTTTGCTATTGGCGGTGACAGGTGTAGCCGGCTACAATACAATCATTTATTTTGCGCTGCAATACACCACTTCTATTAATGCATCTGTGGTAAATAGTACTACACCCCTTTTTATCGCCATTCTAGCCATATTTATATTAAGAGAAAAGCTTTTAGCCCGACAGGCAGCAGGAATTCTCCTCTCAGTCTTTGGCATTTTATATATTATTTCAAAAGGATCGATAGAAATGTTTCTTTCATGGAAAATAAATGCCGGAGATCTATACGTCTTGGCAGCAGTCATTATGTGGGCATCGTATTCGGTAATTGGCAAAAAATATTCAGACGTTTTGCCGATGCTAACTTCTTTTTATGCATCCGCATTTATCGGCATTTTACTATTGGCGCCTTTAAGCTTTATTGAATATTTAGTGATGGAAAGAAGCCCTGTCTTCACATTACCTTCCGCAGGAATCTTGCTGTATGTGGGTTTCCTGGCTTCAGTTATGGCTTTCCTATCCTGGAATTTTGGAGTTTCCTTAATTGGGGCAGCCAAAGCAGGGATTTTCCTGAATCTTCTTCCTGTTTTCGCTATCATCTTTACATTGAGTTTTACGGAGGAAAAATTGTATTTGTATCAGATAATCGGCGGAGGAATTGTCACCTTGGGGGTAGTAATATCTTCTAAAAAATCTCTTCGGATTAAGAATCATGTTCAAGAAAATAAGTCTTCAGCATAAAAAACTCCCCTCAGTTCCTCGCTGCGGGGAGTTTCCATATATATTACCAATCCTGGGTTCGTTCTAATAAATGATCAATTTCTACATGTCTGATCATATAGCCAAGGTCTTCTTCGGCAATTTCCGATGTAGATTCCAATAGCTGATCAATATCCATTTGCACCAATCTCATAACCAGACCTCCTGTTTTAATAAAAGAATCTAAAATCTCTTTCCTGCTATACTATTCGCTTTGTATTAGACAGGTATGGGGGCAGCTGAGAAATTTAATCAGTATTTATTACCCGGATTTCTTTGGATCTAAACACCCATACAAAGAACAAGTTGAATGGATGTTCACTTTTCGTCACGCCTCAGCTGGGAAATTAATAATATATAATGAGTTTTAAAAAATCTTAACAGGGAATAGAGTCATAAAATACATTGCAATTTGAAGGTGTCTATTATGAAAACTAACTTTAATGATTTTGCAAAGCTATTGGAATCAGCTCTTGATAAAGGGCAAACAGATGATGAAGTGACCATTCATGAATTGCTTGATGATATAAAAAATCAGCTTGAACCTCTAATCAACAAAAAGGAAATCGGCTAATGCGCCGATTTCCTTTTTTAGCTATAACCATTTGTGTGCTATTGGAAAAACGCATGCGGCAGAAAACATGCGTTTTTTTGCAGTTAGATCATTTGACCAGCTGTTCTGTGTATGGCTTTGATTACATCTTCAAGCTGGTTTTTAGTAACATCATAGTGAGTGACAAAACGGATATAAGAAGGTCCGAAAGTGCCTGAAAGCACGCCCTCAGCTTTTAACTTTTCAACAAATTCCGATGAGTTCATTTTAAGGTTTTTTACATCAGCCACAATGATATTTGTATCCACTTGATTTACGATTTCAATTCCTCTGATTTGTCCAAGCTGCTGTGCAAGGTATTGAGCATTTTCGTGATCCTCGGCTAAACGCTCTCTCATATTTGTTAATGCAACAATTCCCGGAGCTGCTATGATCCCAGCCTGGCGGAGTCCACCGCCCAATCTTTTGCGCCATTTTCTTGCTGCAGCAATAAATTCTCTGCTGCCCGCAAGAATGGAACCAACAGGTGCTCCGAGCCCCTTTGAGAGGCATACTTGCACAGTGTCGCAATGATTGGCCAATTCAGCAGCCGGCAGGTTTAAGGCTGCGGCTGCATTAAACAGTCTTGCCCCATCAATATGTACGGGAATATTATTCGTTTTGGCAATGCTGTATATTTCTTTCATATTATCAATAGGTATTACGGCACCGCCAGCTCTATTATGAGTATTTTCGAGACAAATCAATCCTGTTTCCGGATAATGCTGATCTTCTCCCCTAATGGCATACTCCACTTCTGAGGGATTCATTACACCTCTTGTCCCTTTCAGCGTCCTTGTCTGGACACCGGCAAAGGCAGATGAAGCGCCGCTTTCATAATAAAAAATATGGCTTTCTGCTTCGAGAATAATTTCATTGCCCGGACGGCAATGTGTTAAGATGGCAATCTGATTTCCCTGCGTGCCGCTCGTTACAAACAGAGCTGCCTCCTTACCAAGCACCTCAGCAGCGGTCTCTTCCAATTTATTTATTGATGGATCCTCTCCATATACGTCATCCCCAACTTCTGCTTCATAAGCCGCTTTCCTCATTTCTTCAGTTGGCTTTGTAACCGTATCACTTCTTAAATCAATCATTTCCTCACCCTGTCCTTCTCTATTTTTAGTCCATGTTACTGTACTATTCAGTATTTTTCAATAAAGAGAGAATCCATTTAATTAATGTATGGAGATTCTTATTGGCGGTTTTTTGTTTGAATATAGAAGTAACATATAATAATTTGGGTGTTGCATTAAAGTTCAAAATTTGTTCAAAAGTTGTTTTGATGACCAAAACCCTGTAATAATGCTATTTGCACAAAATTATCAGCTGTCCAAATATCTTACATTTATTTCCTTCTAACTTTTGTCACAACTTTTCATATTTGCTTATGTTAATATCATTTACACAGTGATAACTAAGTTAAATTAGGGTTTTAAGGATGTTTATGTTTACCAGCTATATATTTTTTTTGCATCTTTGTGAAAACCCGCACATTATTTGTGAATTATTTAACAATAGTTTTTTGTCAAAAGGAGATGAAACATAAGATGAAGAAAATGCTGCTCTCTTTAACAGCTCTATTGCCCTTAATCGTTCTAAGCGGCTGCAATATGGTTGTGTTTGAACCTCAGGGCCCCGTTGCAAGAAGCATTACCGAATTAATTAACTGGTCCCTGATCTGGATGCTTCTTGTCGTTGCAGTCGTGTTTGGATTATTCGGCTACATTGTGTGGAAATACCGTGAACGACCTGAGAATAAAGATTATGAACCCCCTGAGGAGCATGGAAGTACACTTCTTGAAATTATCTGGACCGGGATTCCGATTTTAATTGTCATCGCCTTAACAATCCCGACAGTAAAAACACTTTATGCGCTGGAAGAAACACCTAAAGGCTATGAAGAAAAAGAACCTATTACAATACATGTAACATCTGCTGACTGGAAATGGATCTTCAGCTATCCTGAAGAAGGCATTGAAACAGTGAACTATGTCAATATTCCAGAAGATAGGCCGGTTCTCTTTAAAATGACATCTGCCAGCACCATGCAATCATTCTGGGTGCCTGCACTAGGCGGACAGAAATATACGATGCCCAAAATGGAAACGGAACTGTATCTTGTCGCAGATAACCCTGGATCATATGAAGGACAGAACACCAACTTTAACGGCCGCGGATATGCGGATATGAAGTTTGAAGTCCTTGCTCAAACACAGGAAGATTTTGACCAATGGGTTGACGACGTTAAAGATACAGCACCTAAACTGACTGAGAAAGAATACGAAGGGCTGCTGAAGCCTACACATTTAGGAAGGCTGACATATTCCAATACTCATTTAGAATGGGTTAACCATGCTGATCCAAATTCGAAAGCTTATACAAATCCTGAGCTCTACAGAGGCCATGGATATCAAGGTAAAACCTTCGAAGAAGATGACAATTATAAAAATGAGAATCCAAACGTAATTGAAGGTCATGGCGAAGAAGATAGCCATGATAGTCAAGAAAACCATGGAGGTGACCATCATGGGCATTAAATGGGATGAGTTTTTTATTACTGGGGACCCCCTTATACTAGGTTCACAGATTGCTATTTTATTAACGATGATTGGTGCAGTAGCTGCCATCACTTATTTAAAAAAGTGGAAATACCTCTGGACAGAATGGCTGACTACAGTTGATCATAAAAAAATCGGTATCATGTATATCATCTCCGCAGTATTGATGTTCTTCCGCGGCGGGATGGACGGTTTGCTGATGAAAGCTCAGACAGCACGCCCTGAAATGGAATTTCTGAATTCCCAGCACTATAATGAAATCTTTACAACACACGGCGTTATTATGATTCTTTTCATGGCGATGCCATTCTTGATTGGATTAATGAACGTTGTTATTCCGCTTCAAATCGGTGCGCGTGACGTTGCCTTTCCGCAGCTGAATGCACTTAGCTTCTGGCTGTTCTTCAGCGGAGCTATGCTATTTAATATTTCATTTGTCATTGGGGGATCGCCTGATGCAGGATGGACATCTTACTTCCCTCTTGCAGGCAAGGAATTCAGCCCGGGAATCGGCAATAACTTTTATGCAGTCGCGCTGCAAATTGCTGGTATCGGGACACTAATGACAGGTATAAACTTCATCGTTACGATTTTGAAAATGAGAACAAAAGGCATGACACTGATGAAAATGCCAATGTTCACTTGGACTACCTTTGTAACATCCATTCTGATTGTGGCTGCTTTCCCTATTTTCACAGTTGCATTGGCATTGATGACATTCGACCGTCTGTATGGAACACACTTCTTTACAGTATCAGGCGGAGGAATGGATATGCTTTGGGCTAACCTGTTCTGGCTTTGGGGACATCCCGAGGTTTACATTGTTGCCCTTCCTGCATTCGGTATTTTCTCAGAAGTTATTGCAACTTTCTCAAGAAAATCATTGTTTGGATATAAGTCAATGGTATTTTCCATCCTTGGAATTGCGCTTTTAAGTATGGTTGTATGGGTCCACCATTTCTATACAATGGGATCAGGCCCTGCGGTTAACTCTTTCTTCTCCATCACGACAATGGCGATAGCCATACCGACTGGGGTTAAGATGTTTAACTGGCTGTTTACGATGCGTAAAGGCCGCATAAAAATTACTTCCGCCATGCTATGGGCACTTGCATTCGTGCCATGCTTCGTGATTGGCGGGGTTACCGGCGTAATGCTTGCAATGGGTGCAGCGGATTATCAGTATCACAATACATTATTCCTGGTTGCCCACTTCCACTATGTATTAATTCCAGGTGTAGTATTTGCGGTATTTGCAGGTCTTTACTACTGGTGGCCAAAAATGTTCGGTTTCATGCTTAATGAAAAAATCGGGAAATGGCATTTCTGGCTTTTTGTTATCGGCTTTAACGTAACATTCATGCCTATGTTCTTCCTTGGATTAAACGGAGCTGTAAGACGTGCATACACATACTCCGCCGAGTCTGGATTTGCACCACTCTTCATGCTTTCGGCAATTGGGTCCATCATTCTGGCAGCCGGATTTGCTGTATTCTGCTACAACATTTACTGGAGCATCCGCTATGCCGACAGAAACATCTCAAGCGACCCATGGGATGCAAGGACATTGGAATGGTCTACTGCTTCACCTGTTCAATTCTATAACTTTGCAAAACTGCCGGAAGTTAAATCCCTTGATCCTTTCTGGCACATGAAGAAAAAGAATGAAGGCTTAACGTTATTTGACAGTGAAATCGAAGAGATTCATATGCCAAGCAATTCCTGGCTTCCGATTTATATGGGTGTCATCTTTGGGATTGCAGGCTTCCTCCTTGTATTTGAATGGCACATCGCTGCAGCTGTAGCTGCCATCGGCATTTTTGCTGGATTGATCATTCGTTCATTCGATTACAATGAAGGCTTCCATGTTAAGAAAGATGAAATTCACAGAATTGAAAATGCCTGGAGAAAAACAGAAGGAGAGGTGCACGATCATGTCAGCTAAAGTGGATACTTCTTTGCCCCTTGAATATCAAACTGAACAGGACCGGATGAATATTCTTGGCTTCTGGGTTTTCCTTGGCGCTGAAATCGTTCTATTTGCCACTCTGTTCGGAGTATATGGCGTATTATATGAACGCTATGCAGGAGGACCAACACATAAAGATATCTTTGTTATCAAGGATGTCATGATTCAGACAGTCCTCCTTTTAACAAGCAGCTTTACAATGGGCATCGCCATTTTTGAAATGCGCCGCCATAACCTGAAAGGGCTAATCACCTGGCTGGTGATTACCCTTGCTCTTGGCGCAGGATTCCTATTCATGGAGATTAATGAATTTATCCATTATGCCCATGAAGGCGCAACGATGCAGACAAGTGCGTTCCTTTCCAGCTTATTTGTCTTGCTGGGCACACACGGAGCCCACGTTACTTTGGGTATTGGCTGGGCAACTATGGTCATTATTCAGCTTTTAAAAAGAGGCCTTACCCCTACTACAGCAAGAAAAACGTTTATTATCGGCCTTTACTGGCACTTCCTTGATGTAGTCTGGATCTTTATTTTCACATTCGTGTATTTGAAAGGACTGGTGGCTTAAATGGAACATCATCAATCAAAAAGCTTCCCTATAAGCCATGTCATTGGATTTGTTGTTTCTCTTGTGCTGACATTTGGAGCAGCAGGAATTGCCTTAAAAACGAACCTCTCTTTTAAAGTGATCATGTGGATCATCGGCTCACTGGCTGTCATACAGGCAGGCATGCAGCTGTTCATGTTCATGCACTTAAGAGAAGGCGAAGACGGCAAAACGAACTTAGTAAATATGATTTATGCCGTATTTATGGTTATTGTTATTGTAGTAGGTTCTATTTGGGTCTTAACCTCTGGGCACGCAGCTCATTAAATCAAGAAAAGCTCCAGCGCCTTTTCTCCCCGCTGGAGCTAGGACAAAACAAAAAACCGGTCTCCCATTTGGAGGCCGGTTTTATTTGTATTGTCTGATACCCTTGCTTCCCTTTGTCATTTCTTCCATTACGTTGATAAAAAAACCAAAACCAAATATCAGCATGGATGATACCATGATACTTAAGCCAATTGATAATATATATTCACCTGTGAGACCGCTTACAAAAAAGCTTGAAATAAAGACAATTAATCCTAGTAGAATACCGGCCGCAGTCACATTTCTAAAAAAGTGCAGCACCTTTTGCTGTTTTAAAGTCATTTTTTCATCCCCTTTTATTTAATATTCTAACTATGTTCACATATTTGTCAAACTTTTTGTCACAAATTCGTCAAAATTATTTATGCAAAAAAAAAGCCTTGCAAAGGTGCAAAGCAAAATTTACTACTGATACAGCTTTTTAATGTTCTCCAAATCTTTCTTTAAATTGCCTATTTCCTGCCTGGTCAGCATTAATGGCATTTGATCGTAAAGTGTAATAATCTGTCCTCCCTCATCCTCTTCATGAAGGGATAAATAGTTATACAAATTTTCACATTGATTTTTGTTGAGGACCGACTGGGTACTGAAATTTTTAACCTTTTGGATCTCAAAAGCACTGGTTTCTGCATCATATACACCTGTAATGATGTTGCCCTGCAATGTGTGTGACAAACTATCACTCCCCTTTTTGAGTAATATACCCATTTTTCAGGAGCAGTTTCCTATAATAAGAAAAAACCTCTTTGAAAATTTTCAAAGAGGCTGATTTTATTAGGATACACTTTTTTGAGATTGAATCATTTCATCTGTCTTTCTTATGATTAATCTTGGAGCCGAAGATATAATTAATACAGCTAAAATCGAGCAGAGAATAGCTGCTCCGAGCATGGTTGCACCGTTTGCCAGGAAGGAAAAAAGAACCGGTGACATCCCTTCTGGCGCATAGCTTCCAAAGAAAAGGACACCTGCTATGAAATGCCAGAAATACCGGGCAAGGCTTCCGGCAAACACAGCTAAAACTACCCAGCCCAATGCCTTTTTCTTGTTTCCGCTGCGCAGCTGATTTTGAATTGGGCGGAAAAACAAACCAGCTAAACCAATACAGGCAAATGCAATAAAGTATTCGATAAATGCCTGAAGCGGAGTCGCAATCCAGGCATCACCCATGGCAATCTGCAATATTCCCCATAATAGACCGGAAATGAAGCTCACCTTAAAGCCCCATCTGAATGCCAAAATGAATATTGGTATCATCGCAGCAGAAATCGAAATGGAAGGCGACAGCTTTAAAGATGGAAGGAAATCCAAAATAATAGCAAATGCTGCAAAAAATGAAGCTTCAATCATCGCCGTCAGGCTTAATTTTTTCATAAAAAAAATCCCCCTTTAATCGTATGACGATACCCCAAGGGAGAACAAGCAGGCAGAAAAACCCCTTCCGCCTTTTATTCCACATTCCTGCGCTAGCATTATCTAACAGGTTCAAAGGGTCAGAACAGCGAACTGTTCACTCTCAGCAAAATGCTCCCCTTGTGGCACGTTATTGTATTATCCGATTTTAGTATAAATGAAAAAATTGAAAGTGAAAAGGATTTATTTTTCCTCGCCAAATATAATCTGTTTATCCCACTTTCCGATTCGGTAATACATAAAGGCAATGACACTGCTTATGGCAAAGCTGATCCCCATGCCTGCAGCTATACCTTTATCACCCATAAGCTTTGAAAATATAAATGTTAAAGGATAGCGCAGGATCCAGAATGAAATAATATTCAGTACCAGCACTTGAAACATCGCACCAGATGCTCTTACCACACCATTCAATATAAAATTAATGCCCAGGAGCGGATAAAAAAATGCAATGATCTTTAAATAGTCAGTGCCATACTTAACTGATTCCTTATCCTGAATAAACAGGCGCACCCCGTGTTCGGCAAATAGGACCGTCCCAAAGGCGATGATGAACATGATTCCAAGATTGTAAACTACTCCGTACAAGGCAATTTGATGAACTCTTTCCCATTGATTTTTCCCTATATTTTGACCAGCCATACTGTTGACTGCAGTCCCCAATGCCATAGCCGGAAGCATAATGATGCTGTCAATGCGCTGTGCTGCACCAAATCCCGCAACCACGTCACCGCCAAAGGAGGTGACAACAGACATAATAGCCATAACACCAGCCGATATAACAGTCATTTGGAGTCCTGAAGGGATGCCAAGCTTAAAAATTAATGCTGCCTCCTCTTTATGCGGCCAAGAAGGGACAGAGAACGGTGCCAGCTTTTTGCGGAGTATGAATATCATTCCGATCATAAATGCGAACCCCTGTGAAAGGATTGTTGCATAAGCTGCCCCATCAATACCAAGCTGGTATACAGATATAAAAAGAGGATCCAGGATTGCATTTAATACGACTGCTATCAGGACAAAGTACAGAGGACTTATGCTGTCTCCGAGCGCTCTAAGTACAGTTCCTATAAAGTTGTATCCAAATAAAAACAGAATTCCAATGAAGTTAATCTGTAAATAGGATGCTGCACCTTCTGCCATTCCCGCAGGTGTACCCATAAAGGCCAAGATTCTTTCTGCAAGCAGGAATCCAGCTATTCCTAGAGCAACTGACATAATTGTCTGAATGACGGTAAAGGCATTTAAATATCGTTTCAGCCCCTCTTCATGATCTCCGCCTTTTTGCTGGGATAAGATCGTTAACGCCGCATTGTTTATTCCAATGATAAAAGAAAGAACTGTAAAGATTACAGTTCCTGACACCGCGACAGCTCCCAATGCGTCAGCCCCTAGCAGATTCCCAACCCATAGACTATCAATAAATTGATAAGAAACCTGCAGGAAATTAGTAAGCATGATTGGAGTTGAGAACACCAGGAGCTGTTTGAATATATTTCCTTTTGTAAAATCCTGCTGAGCCATCTTAACACCTTTTTTCCTTATATTTTTCACAGTTCCATTATTCCCTATTTCACATTCTGTTTCCAATTTTATGGTTTTGATTTTGATTAAGTTTTATGATTTTATTTTCTTCACCGCTGTCACATTTTTATCACAAATAGATGCACCTGAAATGCTGTTATAGCACAATCTCTCTAAAAAACTATTATTTTTCCATAATTTACAACGTTTAAAAAGCGTAAAACCCTGTAATTAACAATTCTTTTTCCTTATAATGTAGGTATGTTTAATGAGGAGGGAAATAGTTGAAATCACGTCTTAAGAAGCCTTCGACGATTGTTTCTATTGCATTGGTGATCACGGTGATTTTGGCGGCGGTTATTTGGACCGTACAAGCAGGAAAAAAGGATGTGACAGTCCCATTTTCTTCTGTGGAAAAAATTATTGCCTCCCAGGATGGAAAGACTGTTGCAGTACAGGAATATAAAAATGGGAAACTGCTGATCACAGCCCCTGATGGCGAGTACATCTCCCATGTGCCTCCCAACAGTGAGATGGTTGATAAATTAGTAGAAACCTATAATATACAATATACATTCGCAACCACAGGACCTTACACCCCTTGGATTCTGGGCGGTGTAGTCCTTTTGTTTATAGCCATTGGCATTTACCTGTTTAAGTCAGGAAAAGGCGGAATGGGTGCTACAAATACAATGAAGCAAAGTGTATCTAAGCCAAAGGCTCTTCCTTCCATTTCACTTGAAGATGTTGGCGGAATTCAGGAAGAAATGAAAGAGGAAATCATGCAGACACTTTCAATATTAAAAGAACCCGAGCGCTCCCTGAAGATGGGGATTAAGCCGCCGAAGGGAATTCTATTATACGGGCCTCCTGGAACGGGAAAAACATTGCTGGCTCAGGCAATCGCTAAAGAACTTGGAGCAACGTTTTTCTCAACCAGCGGTTCCGGTTTTAATGAATTGTTCGTTGGTGTGGGAGCATCCCGAGTAAGAAATCTTTTCCAAAATGCCAGAAAGCATGCTCCTGCTGTCGTCTTCATTGACGAAGTAGATGCATTGGCGGGCAGAAGAAAGCAGCATGGCGGAGAAGAAAGCGAAAAAACTTTAACTGAGCTGTTAGTCCAGCTGGACGGCGGACATTCCAATGATGGAATACTATTTATTGCAGCGACAAACAGGAAGGATATGCTCGATGAAGCATTCCTCCGTCCGGGACGTATTGACTTCTCCTTCAATGTCCCTCTTCCGGATACAAAGGGCCGAAGAGAGATTATCAATATTCACACGAAAAATAGATTACTTGCTGAGGATGTCATGACAACACTTGGCGATTTAGCTGAAAGCACTTCCGGATTCTCGGGAGCAGATCTTCATTCCCTTTTTGAAACGGCAAGCCGCAGAGCTGTCCGAAACGGCCAGGAAATTATCTCAAAGGATGATTTGGATTATGCGCTGGACCGGACCATACTGGGAACAACCACCCGGGCATTGCAGGATCCCGGTACGAAGCAGCGGGTTGCCATACACGAAGCTGGCCATGCTTTAGTGGCTGCTTTAACAAAACCAGGATCCGTCCGAAAAGCAACCATCATTCCCCGGGGTGAAGCACTTGGTTACGTAGCCCCTATTCAAAAAGAGCTACACTTATCGACAACAAGTGAATTGCTTGATCAGGTTGCCATGATTCTCGCTGGCGGTGTATCAGAACGAATGATTCTTGGCGAGCATAGCATTGGAGTAAGCGGTGATGTTAAACAAGCCAAGCATATCATTGAGCAAATGGTTGACACCGGGTTACTGGATAACGGCTTTGAGCTTACTTTTAACAAAGGTCAAAAAGAAGCAAAAATGCAGGATCTTTTCCAGAAAGCACTGGAAAGATGCGAATTGATCATCGCAAATCATCAGCGTCAATTTGAAACTCTCGTAGACGCCCTTCTTGAAAAAGAAACTCTTGAAGGCAGTGAAGTCCAGAATATTGTTGGAGAATTGAAGACTGAAATGGTAATAGCATGATAAGTAACCGGCCCCCTGCGGGCCGGTTTTTATAATGGAAACTGCGGGTCATAAGTAAATAATCAAATTTAATCCATAATAATGTTATGTAAACAAATGGTCCTTCAAATAAACAGAATTAATATAAATGTTCCCATATAAAGGATTCTTCCTCTCTTTTGTTTAATTACTAATATACCTACATGTTGAAGGAATGGTTCTTTTGTATGATTTTACAGCTGACTTGATTTTTCACTTTCTGATTATGATGATGATCCCTTTTATCCATAAAATCTCTTCCCATCAGGGGGATCGCTGGAAGACTTCGGCCCCGCTTTTTTCTGGTCTTTTTTTAGCCCTTTTCCTTACTATGACTTTCCCGGTGGAAATTGCAGGCGGTCAGTTTTTTGACTTGAAATTTATTCCTGTTTTTGTCGCCTATTTTTACATTAACCCTGTTGCGGGTTTCCTGACTATTTTTGTATTGATTTCTTTTAAGGGCTTTTTTTCACCAGGAGATATTTGGATTGCGCTCGTAAATTACACATTTATTTCTTTGCTCTTTTTCTATGCTTCAAAATTCTATAAAAAATGTACATTTAGACAAAAACTCAGTATAGCTGTGTTATTTTATCTTCCCATTACGATAACCAGGTATGTTATTCTCCTTCAAAAGGATATAAAAGAAGACGCTCCATACTTACTATTGTTTTCAGCAGTTTCCATTGTGACTCTTTCTATGATTATCTATTTGATTGAAATGAATCTGCTTCAGGAAAAGATGATGCAAAAACTGAGAGATGCTGAAAAAATCAATGCGATCAGTCAGCTCGCTGCGTCTATTGCCCATGAAATTAGGAATCCAATGACTACTGTAAGAGGGTTTTTGCAAATGCTTAAAAATGAAAAAAACCTGACTGCAGATCAAAAGTCCTTTATTAAAGTTTCTTTGGAAGAGCTGGACAGAACCAATCATATTATTAGTGATTTCCTTTCACTTGCACGACCGGAAACTCCTGGTGCCAGTAAAGTTTCTCTTTCCGGAGTACTATTGGAAGCGGCAGATTTTATGAGGCCTTATGGACTGATGACAAAGGTTGAAATAAGGACAAGTATTTTTGAAGGGATTTTTATCATGGGTAATCCAAATGAAATGAAGCAATTATTTATAAACGTAATGAAAAATAGTATAGAAGCCATGCCTGATGGCGGTATTCTAGAGGTTAAAGCATTCAAAAGAAATATTGCAGCAGAAATACAAATTAAAGATGAAGGTGTTGGAATGTCAAAAGAAAAACTTCAAATGCTCGGTCAGCCCTATTACTCAACTAAAACAAAAGGAACCGGCTTAGGATTAATGATATCTTTTGACATCATCAGTCGTTTGAAAGGGAAATATTTAATAGAAAGCACACAGAATAAAGGAACCAATTTTACTATTTCGCTGCCGTTATATTACTCGTCTGAAGAGGTTCGGCTGCCTCCTTTCGAAAACAGGTCTGAAGGTCAGCGTATTAATGAGAGTTAATTCGAAAAATAAATGCTGGCAGCACGGGATAGCTTTAAACGGGATGGATCAAATACATTAACTTTAAAGTACCAATGAAAAAAGCCTCCAAAACTGAAGGCTTTTTTCATTTATCCCCTACCGGATGCACGGCCTCTTATAAAGTTTACAACAATGATGATCGCTGCTATTACCAGCAGTATATGAATGATGCCCCCTGCTACTTTAAATATTAATCCGAGTATCCATAATACAAGCAGAATACCTGCTAAAGTCCAAAGCATGCAATTCACCCCTTCCTGTTGATCTATTATTTACATACCCCTAACAATGGGGACTAATTCATGAGTAGATGAAAAATACAAAAAAAACATTGCCGCACTTTTTACAGTTCTGACAATGTTATGTTTTGCAATGGATGGATATTTTTATTCAGAAAGTATTTCATTTTCCAGCACTTTTGCGGCAGCCGCTATTTCTCCGTTCTCTTTTAATAAAGCGAATAGTCCTTTGATTACCACCATTTCAGGTCTGGATTTTCTTGTTTCTTCTGATATGCGATTGGCAATTTCTTTTAATGAGGATGCTTCACTTTTTTCCAAATCCTTAAGCTTGGTATAAAACGTTTTCCATGCCTGCTCCCTTTTCTCAAAAGAAATGAATACACCTTCTTTGTCCATTTCAACAACAAAATCCTTCATCATCTCTTCATCTAGAATCGGATGGCTGTTTCCCCTGATAAAGTCAATTGCCATTGCTTCAAGTTGTCTGACGATATGCTTTCCAATTTTTGCAGGTGAAATTTTCGCCTTTCCAGAAACCATGAGCATCATATAGGTCCGATATATGGATTGAATCATAAACAACATATCCCATTTATATGCTGAGAGTTCTTCGCCATAAAGACTGACTAGACTCTTTTCCAGCCAGGAAAATAACCGTCCTCTCATTCTGTGTTCCATAGCGGAAATTTTTTTACTATTTGTGGCAGCTTCTCCCCTCATATGCATCTTCATATATGCTTTATATTCCAATATTCCTTCAAACTGAACAGTGAATTGCTTCTCAAGCTTTTGAAGCGGCGGCAGATCTTCATCCAGACCGATGATAAATACCCTCTCAAATACAAGCTGCTGATAATGTTCATATATGGATATCATCAACTCTTCTTTTGAAGTAAAAAAAGAATACAGGGATCCTTTGGAAATCCCGACCCCATCTGCGATTTCCTGCATGGAGGTCTGATTGTACCCTTTCTCTGCAAATAGGCTTACTGCAGTTTCTAAAATTGCTTCCCGTTTATTCATATCCTAAACACCTCATACATAAGTTTTCGCCCCTCAGCACATCCATTCTTGACTCCATTAACAAAACACTTCAAAATGACTATTAAGTCGGGGTGAAAACCTTTATTTTTCAATACATTAAAAGTGATTTATTTTCATTTTGACCCGAAAGTCATTTTTTTAGGAGGAGAATTTATGCTTGAATGGATTCTAAAGCGATCCAAAATCATATTAATCTTATTTTTATTGTTTGTTATCGTAGGAGCCTTTACATTTTTACAGCTCCCTCAAAGGGAAATTCCTGAAACAGCCATTAATATCGGGACGGTGAATACGGTTTATCCCGGAGCGACTGTTGACAGTGTGGAGAGAAATATTACGAATCCCATTGAGACTAAATTGCAGTCCATTGATGGGATTGAAGAAATCAGTTCTTCATCAGCAGCCGGTTTCTCTGCTATTATCGTAACCGTATCTGACGGAGAAGACAAAAAAGAAGTGTTCAGCAATATCCGGCAGGCTGTTTCAGATGCAGCCGCCGGATTTCCTGAGGAAGCCTTTGAGCCTGAAATTAATGAATCGAATGTAAAAATGCCAATCGTTTCTTACCATCTTACAAGTGACAGTATAGATAACCTTCTTCCTTTACAGGATGAACTGGCGCGATGGAAGGAAGAAGTTGAATCGTTAAAAGGAGTTGAAGGTGTAACAATTAAAGGTTTAGCTGAAGAAGAAATCGCCATCCAGCTTGACCCAGAATCACTAAAAGAAAAGGGCATCATTCTGCCTGATGTGATCGAGGCAATAAATGAAGAATACTACCCTGCGCCAATAGGAAAACAAGAAATAAATTCAGAAATCGTTCAATTGACCGTCGATCATTTTACAACTGAGGATGAGCTTGAGAATGTATTTGCAGGCAAGACTCCCCAGGGTGAATCAGTCGTTCTCGGTGATATTGCCAATGTAGAAATTGTCCAGAAGGAAAAAGGAGATATTGTTACATTTAAAGGCAAACCTTCGATTTCATTTACAGCTTTTGTGGAAGCAGGACAGGATATTCCGTCAGTTGATGAAAGCGTAAGCGAAAAAATGGAGGAACTCAGTAAATCCCTGCCTGAGAATGTGGGTATTGAGAATTATTATTCTCAGGCTCATCTTGTCACTGAGATTTTTGACGGGCTTTTCCTATCCCTTGCCATCTCAGTCATTGCGGTTATATTAACAACAGCACTTGGCCTTACTGTTTCAGGCGCATTTGTTGTTGCACTGGCTATACCTATTTCAGTATTAATCGGGCTTATTCCCCTGCCGGTTTCCGGGGTTGATTTAAATCAGATCTCGGTGATTGGTGCCATAATCGCATTAGGGATTTTGGTTGATGACTCCATAGTTGTTAATGATAATATCCAGAGAAGGTATAAACTCGGGGACAATGCATTAAAAGGAGCCATAAATGGGACAAAAGAAATCTGGGTTTCGATTGTTACGTCCTCCCTGGCGATTGTTTTTACCTTCCTGCCGCTTATCTTTCTGTCTGGAGGGAATGGAGCATTTATCCGTGCGCTGCCAACAGTGCTGATTACAACCATTTTGGCTTCAACTTTGGTTGCACTGATATTTGTACCAATGATGCGCTACATGATGTACAGCAGAACGAGCAGGAAAGTTCCGGATGCACCCGGTCTTTTGGGAAAACCGCTGAATAAATCAGCAGATCTATATGCTGACAAGCTTTTAAAGTCTATTTCCAAAAAACCTAAGCTTGTTTCTTTCTTAGGATTGATAGTTACTACAGCTATCTTAGGCCTTGCTTTGTTAACGCCCTTTGAGTTCTTCCCTGCTGCGGATCGTGAAGAAGTCACTATAGATGTGTCATTGCCGATCGGTACAACACTTGAAGAGACTGCTGAAGAACTTGAGAACATTGAAAAGATGCTTTTAAGCGACAAGGGTGTGAAGGAAACAAGTGTCTTTGCCGGGACTGGTTTGCCTAACTTGTTCAATAGCTCCCTTAATGTGACTGGTTCCAATACAGGTCAGATTGTTGCCCGGGTGGACCGTGAGAGCCAGACGGCACAGGGGTTAATCGATGACTGGTCGCCCATTTTGAGAGAGAAATATCCCGATTCAGAAATATTCATGGAAACGATACAGCAGGGGCCTCCTGCTGGCGCACCTGTGACGGTAACAGTCAAAGGGCCTGAGTTAGAAAAACTGCTGGAACTCCGCGATAATCTCTCCAGAGAAATGAATGAAGCAGGAGCCGACTTTGTAGTCGATAACATTGGCAGTATGGAACCAACTTTAAAATACGTACCGAAGAGAGAGCTTCTTGAGGAATATGGGATAACGGTAAACGAGATCAGTGAGCAGATTCGGCTGGTTACAGAAGGGATCCCGCTTAAAGCTTTTGATAATGGTGTTGTCAAAAGAGATATGAGTATCCTTCTTGGAGAAAAAGGTGCAGAACTTGACCTATCCAAGCTGGAAATACCAGCGGAAAGTACTCAGGGTGGACCTCCAGCAATGATTTCCGCAGATACGCTTGTTGAGGAAGAAAGAACGGAAGAAATTCAGCGGATCCCTCACCAAAATGGAGAAAGAGCCATTACAATCAGGGCTTTCCCGAAGGATGAGAAAACCTTTAAGGAAACCGTGCAAAATCTAGTAGAAGACGAACGTGAAAAATTGAATGATCAAAATTACAGTATTTCAATAGGCGGGGAAAATCAGGCACAAAATGATTTCTTTGCCGAAATAACGGTATTGTTTATTATTGTGATCTTCCTTGTCTATTTGCTGATCGCATTTCAATTTAATTCCCTTGGCCTGCCATTCCTTGTGTTAGTTGCCGTATACCTGGCGATTGCCGGTGCGATTCTAGGCTTGTTCGTTACACAAACGCCAATCAGTTTCCTTGCTGTTATGGGCATGGTTTCATTGACCGGCATAGTAGTCCGCAACTCTGTTGTTTTAATCGAATTTATGGAACAGGGATTAAAAACAGGAATGACCATTAAAGAAGCAGTAGTAGAAGCTGGTCGTGTCAGATTCAGGCCCATTATCCTGACTGCATTAACATCAATCGTTGCTTTAATACCTGTTGCAGTAAGCGGCGACGCACTCTTCACGCCGCTTGCCATCACCATTATCTCAGGCATTTTATTCTCGGTCATCCTGACCCTGATCATTGTTCCGATGATGTATCTCGCGTTTAAAAAGGTGCCGCACACCCATGCCATACAAGATCAATAAAATCATACAAAACCTTCCTGTATTCAGGGAGGTTTTGCTGCATCCTTTTTGCATCACTGCATATACTATATTCACGGTCGCCCACCTCTTCTAACATCGCTTCGTTGCGGGACTAACCAGACCGGAATGTGGGCGGCCACCTTTTAGGATTCAAACCGTATTCACCATCACCGTTTTATTACACACCATGAATAAAGCTGCAAACCCCACCAGGCTTGCAGCTTTTATTTTATTTATGGTCCTTCGTCAATAAGTTCATAGCCTGGAATCAGTTCTGACAGCGGCACTATCTCTGCTTTCTCTTTATAAACAGGTATATACTCTTTAAGCACATTAACCATCTTTGTTCCTGTGATGCCGACATGGCCGATTGCGATAATTCGTTCATTTTTCACCAGTTTTTCAGCAAGTCTGTCAGCCTGTTTTGTAATATGGGCAGTGGTGTATATGTCATCGAAGAAAATATTGTTTTCTACATAGGGTACACCTATTTCTTTTGCCAATTTGGCGACGACGCTTTTGCCGGTTGTTTTGCTGTCGAGATAAAATAATCCTTGTTCTTTGCATACTTTAAGGACTATTCTCATGACCCGCTCATTTTCAGTGGCTCTTGAACCCATATGATGATTCATCCCGACGGCATGCGGCACTTCTTTAATGGCACTCTTCACCCTGCTGCGGATTTCTTCATCGGTTAAATCAGTTGTGATTGCCCCTGGACCTAGCCAGCTCCTCTTTCCTCTTTTCGGCTCCATCGGCATATGAACGATCACTTCATGTCCATTTTCACTTGCCATTTCTGCATCTTCTTTTGTCGTTGGCATGAAAGGCATGATGGCAACCGTTAAGGTCACCGGGAGCTCCATCATTTCTGCTGTTCCCTTCATGTTGTTTCCCAGATCGTCAATGACAATCGCCAATTCAGGTTTTAGCGGGGCAGCACTTATGGAAGTCCCCCTACTTGCGAATGAAAAAATCAATAAAAATATACTGATGAATATTTTCATTTTCCATCCTCCTTTGGGCTAGCATTCCCTGAATCTTTAAAACAGTTCCAATGCAAAAACTGCCAGGAATTGATCCTGGCAGCACTTTATTTTTTATGCATTTTAAACTCAAGGAAAAGCTCATTATAATAAGCAAGCATCCTTTTTCCCAGGTTCTCATAAACCTCCAGCCGACCTGTCATTTCTTCATCGGGATAGAATCGTTCATCTGAGATTGTTTCTTCGTCCATATATTTCATCGCTTCTTTATTCGGCGTTGAATATCCAACGTATTCTGTATTTTGTGCCGCATTTTCCGGGTCAAGGATGAAATTCATGAACTGGTGGGCCGCTTCCGGGTTTTTGGCAGTCTTAGGGATGACCATATTATCAAACCAAAGATTGGAGCCTTCTTCCGGAAGTACATATTCCAGATTATCCTTCTCCCACATGAGCTCCTGTGCCGTGCCGGACCAGACCACCCCAATGCCGGCTTCATCATTTTCCATCAGCATTCTGATTTCATCACCGACAATGGCTTTAATGTTAGGAGTAAGACTATCGAGCTTTTCTTTTGCTTCGATCAAATGGTCTTTATTTTTGTCATTCAGAGAATAATGCAGACTGTTGAGCCCCATGCCCATTACTTCCCGTGCCCCATCAATCAGCAGGATCTGGTTCTTTAATTCAGGGTCCCATAAATCATGCCAGCTTTTGATTTTTTTATCTCCTAAAATATCGGTGTTATAAAGAATCCCGACTGTTCCCCAGAAATATGGAATCGAATATTCATTCCCAGGATCAAAAGGCAGGTCCATAAAACGCTGATCAATATATTTCAGATTCGGAATTTTCGAATGGTCGACCGGCAAAAGCAGGTCTTCCTCTTTCATTTTTTCAATTGCATATTCAGATGGAACGGCAATATCATAGGCTGTGCCGCCCTGTTCAATTTTGGTCATCATGGCTTCATTGGAATCGAACGTCTCATAGATGACTTTTATGCCTGTTTCCTGTTCGAACTTGTCCACCAAGTCTGCATCAATATAGTCGCCCCAGTTAAAAATGGTCAAAGTATTGCCGCTTGTATAGCCCTGAGAGGAATTCAGCCCTGAAACGATGTACAACAAGACAAATGAAACAATTAGTACGGCGGCGAGCGCCTGAATAAGCTTCTTCATTGCCTCACCCCCATTCCATTCGGCTTATCATTTCGTTTTGTAATAAAGTAATAGCCTATTACCAGAATGATTGTAAATAGGAAAAGCAAAGCAGATAAAGCATTAATATTTAAAGAAACTCCCCGTCTTGCCAGTGAGTAAATCTCGACAGACAATGTGGTAAAGCCGTTGCCTGTAACAAAGAAAGTTACCGCAAAATCATCCAGGGAATACGTCAGGGCCATAAAAAAGCCAGCGAAAATTCCTGGAGTAATATAAGGGAGAATGACTTTAGTCAGCACATCAAACCTGCTTGCCCCAAGATCCATGGCTGCATAAATCATGGACGTGCTCATTTCTTCTATTTTAGGTAAAACCATCAGCACAACAATCGGAACACTAAAGGCAATGTGTGCAAGCAAAACAGATACAAATCCAAGCTTAAGTCCGATCATTGTAAACAGAATCAAAAACGAGGCGCCTATAATGACATCCGGACTGACAATCAGCACATTATTCAGTGACAGGAGCGTGTTTTTCACTCTTCGTTTTCTCGCATAGGCAATGGCAAGTGCTCCAGCCACTCCAATTATAGTCGAAATCGCGGCAGACAAAAGGGCAATAATAATAGTGTTAAGGACAATGATGAGCAAGCGGGTATCAGCAAACAGCTCCCGATACCAATCCAGGGTGAAACCTTCGAATTGATACATGGTTCCTCCGCTGTTGAATGAATAAAATATCAAGTAAAAGATCGGGGCGTACAGGATGATAAAGATAAGAGCCAAATAAATCGCCGGCCATCTCCTGTTCTTTTTCATTATAGAATCCCCCGCTTTCTTCTGCCTGTCAGCACCATAATGAACACCATTGCGATAATCAGGAATACGGCAATGGTCGAGCCCATTCCCCAGTCCTGTGTCACTAGAAAATGCTGTTCAATGGCTGTTCCCAGAGTAATGACACGGTTTCCTGCAATCAGCCTTGTCAGCATGAATAGAGAAAGTGCAGGGATAAAGACAATCTGGCATCCTGCTTTCACCCCGTCAAGTGTCAAAGGAAAAATAACGCGTTTAAATGTTACCCAGGAAGACCCGCCTAAATCATTGCTGGCATCAAGAAGGGTTGGATTGAGTTCATCTAAAGAATTAAATATTGGCAAAATCATGAAAGGAAGAAAAATGTATACCGACACAAAGATAAAGCTGAAATCAGTGAACAGAATTTGCCTTCCCCCTATTCCCATGACATCCAAAAAGCTATTCGCTGCCCCATATGTTCCAAAGATGCCCAGAAAAGCATAGGCTTTCAAAAGCAAATTAATCCACGATGGCAGGATAATTAATAAGAGCCAAAGCTGCTTATGTTTCGTCTTAGTAAGCAAAAAGGCTGTCGGATAAGCGATCAGCAATGAAAATAACGTAATTAAAAAGGCATACCAAAAGGAGCTCAGGGTCATTTTCAAATAAACGGGTGTAAAGAACTTTCTATAATTCTCCAAAGTGAAGTGCCCTTCAATATCGAAAAACGAATAATACAGAACAAGAAGCAATGGCGCTACAACAAAGAGGGCAATCCAAAGGACATAAGGAATTAAATAAAAGTTGCGGGAGTTAGTTCTCATGGCTTTCCTCTTCATAAGCTTCAAGACGCTTATCAAATTCCTCTTCTGTTTCCCCATGCCTCATGACGTGTATTGCTTCGGGATCGAAATAAAGGCCAATTTGATCCCCGACTGTCGCCTTTTTGGTTGAATGGACCAGCCATTCATTGCCATCGCTGTCATAGCAGCTGATTTCATAATGGACGCCCCTAAAAAGCTGGGAGTCAACATGTACCTTCAGTTTCCCGTCTTCCGGTGCAGTAATAGCCAGGTCTTCAGGCCGGATGACGATCTCTACATCTTCATTTGGCTCAAAGCCCCCATCAACACACTCAAATAATTTTCCGGCAAACTTTACCTGATAATCTTGGATCATCGTTCCAGCAACAATATTTGATTCCCCAATAAAATCTGCCACAAAACGATTGATCGGCTCATCATAAATATCAGTAGGAGTTCCACTTTGTTCGATGCTTCCACTGTTAAGCACGAAAATTTCATCTGACATGGCTAATGCTTCTTCCTGGTCATGTGTGACGAAAATAAATGTAATGCCCAGATTCCTCTGCAGTTCCCTCAGCTCATATTGCATTTCGGTCCGCAGCTTTAAATCAAGTGCGGATAAAGGCTCATCCAGGAGAATAACCTCTGGTTCATTGACAATGGCACGCGCGATGGCCACACGCTGGCGCTGTCCACCTGACATTTCTTTAATTTCCCGATTTTCGTAGCCTTCAAGGTTCACAAATCTTAGCGCTTCTTTTACTTTCCTATCAATATCTGCATTCTTTAATTTTTTGATTTTTAAACCGAATGCAATATTCTCATACACATTCAGATGCGGAAATAGAGCGTAATCCTGAAAAACAGTGTTTACCTGCCTTTTGTTTGCTGGAACATTATTTATTATTCGCCCATTAAAATAAATGTCCCCTTCGGAAGGTTCAGTAAAGCCGGCAATCAATCGCAATATGGTTGTTTTCCCGCAGCCCGATGGCCCTAAAAGGGTATAGAACTTCCCGCGTTCAATTTCAAAGCTGACATCTTTTAAAACCGGCGGATCATTATCATATCTTTTTGTAACGGAATTAAATCGAATAATGGTGTTATCTGTCATCTAACTCTCCCTATCTATAGAAATTACAGCACTTATGTATTGTTAAGTTCAAACGTATAATATCATAAATTTCTCGGAATCTGTCATATATTGGTGAACATCCTTAACAAAAATATCCCGCAGCCATTGGTGCGGGATATTCAGATACTACACTCCCCGCTTATTGCCCCATACATATGTATGCAGCTGCGGAAGTACTTTAACATCTGTCAAATCACTGTCATGTATCGTTTTTTCAATGAGCCAATCATATTTGTCAAGCAGTCTCTGCAATAAGTTTCGGTCGTCAGCTGTAACAGTGTCATCATTTCCCACCTGCAGATAAAACGGAACACCGGGATAGCGCTTATGAACGTTTTTTGCATATTCATAATCCTTATCATCAAAAACAACAACCTTCAGTGAGAACTGCTGGTCAGCCTTACTTTGGGTCTGAAGATTATTCACAATATAATTGAGCACATCGAAGTCTGTATTCATGCCTGAGCTCGGCGGTTTTGGGGATAGGGTCAGTTCATCAATTTCATAAAACCAATCCTGCCAGCGGCTCCCCTGTGTTTCCAGACAGATCTTAATTTTTTCTGCTTTGAGCAATGAAATAAGATCACTCAAATTTTTTAGAAGGGCTGGATTACCGCCGGATATCGTTACAAAGGAGAATCCATCCCCGCCAAGCTCTTTAAGCTCGTTCCAAATATCCTCCGGTTCCATTTGGCGGATGCTGTCTTTTGCGCTTCCATCCCAGGTAAAGGATGAATCACACCAGCTGCAGGAATAATCACATCCTGCTGTACGGACGAACATCGTTTTCTGGCCGATCACCATCCCTTCACCCTGAATGGTTGGCCCAAATATTTCAAGAACAGGAATCTTACTCAACCTCCATCCACTCCCTTCTTGCTTCAGCATAGCTTGTAGGAGTTTCAAAAAGGCGCACAAATTCTACTCTTGCCCCAATATATTGCTCTTTTCTGTTTTGAAGGCTGTCTGCCATTTTTTCATAAATCCAGACAACCATATTCTCTGCTGTCGTATTCATTGGCGGCA
Organism: Cytobacillus oceanisediminis; assembly: GCF_004366035.1. Classification (GTDB taxonomy): domain Bacteria; phylum Bacillota; class Bacilli; order Bacillales; family Cytobacillaceae; genus Cytobacillus; species Cytobacillus oceanisediminis_C. The sequence continues at coordinate 290,515 of NZ_SOEE01000002.1, read as the reverse complement.
GTGTCTCATTCAGATACTTGTGGTCCAGAAATATTTCAATTTCGTTTTTCCAAATTTCTTTAATGTCGCCAAAATCTATCATTAACCCTCTGTCATCCACAAATCCGCTTAGGCCAAAAACCACCTTGTAGGTGTGCCCATGCAGGTTTTTGCATTTGCCTTCATAGCAATGCAGATGGTGGGCTGAATCAAAAGTGAATTCCTTGCTGACCAATACACGCTTTTGGTGGTATTTCAGCTGATCGGGTTTAATATCCTCATTAATTTTCTGCAGTTTATCAACAATCCTGAAACCGTACATGGCTTAAAGCTCCTCCTTTTCCTTGAGGTATTCTTCAAGGCCATTTTTCCTTAAATGGCATGCAGGACACTCACCGCAGCCATCAGCCGGAATTCCGTTATAGCATGTCAGTGTCTTCTCACGCACATAATCGAGGGCATTTAATTCATCTGCCAGCTTCCATGTCTCTGCTTTGTTAAGCCACATTAAAGGTGTATGGATCACAAACTGGTGATCCATTGATAGATTAAGTGTAACATTCAATGATTTAATAAAAATATCTCTGCAGTCAGGGTAGCCGCTGAAATCTGTCTCACACACCCCGGTTATAATATGCTTTGCGTTGATCTGACTGGCCAGCACACCGGCAAATGACAGGAATAAAAGGTTTCTCCCAGGCACAAATGTGGATGGGAGCTCGCCTTCCTCCCCATCCTTTACTTCAATCTCATCACGGGTAAGTGCATTTGGTGCCAGCTGATTCAATAGGGACATATCCAGAATGTGGTGCCTGATTCCCAGCTCTTTTGCTATTTGCTGTGCACATTCGATCTCCAGCTTATGACGCTGATTATAATTAAAAGTGACTGCTTCCACTTCTGCAAAACGTTCCTTTGCCCAGAATAAGCAAGTTGTACTATCCTGACCACCGCTGAACACAACGAGTGCTTTGTCATTTTTCATATAAAAATTCTCCTTTAAATAGAAAAACAGGACCACTAAGAAAGCAGACCTGTTTTCCTTAGTTTTTTAAAGAGGGTAGCTAGAACCTCTACCGTGTACACGGATTTGTTATTGAACTATCAGTTTATATTATCATCTTTAATGATTTTTTAGAAGGCTTTAATTTATACAGCAAAAAAGTTTTATTATTCAAAATCGCGGGAAAGTAATAATGCAGCGCCAATTTCTGAAGGAGGGACTGAAGCCATGATCCGGTTTACATCGACTTCACGCTATTCCTTTGGCATTGCAAAAAAAGGGACATTTGCAAGAAGGTCTGCAGGAATGAATATCCAGGATAGGACCACTATGATACGTCTGGGACTGCTGCAATAATCGGAACCGGCAAAAAAGGTGCTGCTGTTGCCTGGCACCTTTTTTGCATTTTAATTTTCGGAATCGGCTTCCAGGAGGTCCCACGCTGTAATGATGCCTTTTGGTTTTTCAGTCGGCTTTCCATTCTCGGTAACAATAATCCCTTCCAGCTTTTCACTTTTATTTCGGGAGTACTCAAACATATCCTCTAATTCAAATATTGATGTATCTTTGCCGGCAAACGAGATTTGATGCTTCGATTTCTTGTTGAAAAGCTCTTTAATTTTCACCTTTTTCAACTGGATTGTTTCTTCTGTAAAGTGCTCTGCCATCCATTTCACGATATCTGCCGAAGTTAATAGCCATGAATATTCCTCTTTTCTCGAGTAAATCGGGAATTGGGAGTGCGAAAATTTGTTGATTATGGCAAGTACATCTGCTAGCTTGCCATCTTCATAAAAATAAAATACGGGAGTTGCAGCTATGGAGAGTGCTGTTTTTGGCTTTTCAAAATGACCTGCAATTCTTTCAATCTTTTCTACCGTCTCCCGATGGGGCTCCGCAATATAATAATCAAGGTCTATTTTTTCATGGACAATGGCATTTCGCAGTTTGGCAAACTGGTGCAAATCATCTTCATATAATCGAATCAGCGAATGGTTTTTCTGTATTTCTATAAGTTTATAAAATCTATCTGTTCTGGCGTTTTTAGCAGATTGTTTTAAGGCTTTGTGAATACGGTTAAAGGCAGCCTCAAATCTTTCTGATAAGTTCATTTCTATGTCTGCTTCCAATATGATCTCTCCCTAAATTGGTAATGTCCCTCCTCTATTCCCAAAATGATGGACAAACTAAACTTTGAAGATAATGGTATGAATGCTAGCAGAATAATTTGCACAAAAAGAATTTTCAGTCTATTATAGAATATTATATTCTTCAGCTGAGGACTTTGCATAAATATATAACTTTACTAATAATTTTTTTCGTTCTACAGTTAAACGATATGACTATACCTTTTCAAAGGAAAGAATAATGAATGCATTTCTTTATAACGAAAATGAATATTTATTATATCTAAATAATATTTCATTCCTCCGCACAACAAATTTCTGCGAAAGCTGGTGAAATGATGAGATACACTTTACACCCTTTGGGGGAAGATGCTGTTCTTGTTGAGCTTGGGAAAGAAATCAGCAAGGAAACACATCGGAAAGTTCAATCGCTGACTGCCTTTCTCGAAAAGCACCCACCCGAATGGATGATTGAATACATACCTGCTTACACAACTGTAACCATTTTTTATAATCCATTTGAAGCCTATCAGCTTTCAAATGGCCAGCTCCCGTTTGATTTCGTGTGTTCACTGATAACACCGCTTATTGAAGAACTGACGGAAAATGATATGCAGGAACCTCAAATCGTTGAAATACCGGTATGCTATGGAGGAGAATTTGGGCCGGATCTTGATTTTGTGGCAGAGCATAATGGGATTACACCTGAAGAAGTTATTGAAGTTCACTCTTCAGGCAGTTACTTGGTCTATATGATTGGATTTGCACCGGGATTCCCTTTTATTGGCGGAATGTCAGAGCAAATTGCCGCACCAAGACGGGATACGCCACGTCTAAAGATACCGGAAAGAACGGTAGGGATTGCCGGTATGCAGACAGGGATTTACCCCATTGAGACGCCAGGCGGCTGGCAGCTGATTGGGCGTACTCCTGTTAAATTGTTTCGGCCGATGGATGAATCCCCTACCCTCCTGAAAGCAGGCGACCATATCAAATTCAAGCCAATCAGTCTGGAAGAATACCATCATTGGGAGGAGACGGAACAATGATTAACGTTTTAAAGCCCGGACTTCTTTCAAGCATTCAGGACCTGGGGAGAACCGGCTACCAAAAGTATGGCGTGATTTCCAGCGGGGCAATGGACCCTTTTTCACACCGGATGGCCAATCTCCTGGCTGGAAACAAAGAAAATGATCCTGTTTTAGAAATAACGATGATGGGTCCAATGCTAACATTTAAAGAGGATACACTCATTTCAATTTGCGGAGGGGACCTATCCCCTTCCATCAATGGCCAGCCTGTTCGGACATGGAGATCCGTTTTAGTGAAAAAAGGCAGTGAACTTAAATTCGGCCAGTGCCGTAAAGGGTGCCGAGCCTATCTGGCTGCTGCGGGCGGATTTTCGGTACCTGAAGTCATGAACAGCAAATCCACATACCTCCGCGCAGGCCTTGGCGGTTATAAAGGCAGAGCATTAAAGTCAGGAGACCTGCTGGAAACCGGCAAACCTTCTCTCCAGTCATTGAAAATAACGGAGTATTTGACAAAACAGATTCTTGATAGAACCTTTGTTGAAAACGACTGGGGTATTGCATCAGAACTCATACCGGACACAGCGGCAAATCCAGAAATCAGAATAACCAGGGGCCGCCAATTTGATTTATTTTCTGAAGCAAGCAAGGTTCAGCTTTTTAAACATGCCTTTGAAGTGACCTCACAATCGGACAGAATGGGTTACAGACTGAAAGGCCCTGCCCTTGCGCTATCAGAACATGCTGAGCAAATATCTGAAGCTGTAAATTTTGGTTCCATACAAGTTCCTCCGGATGGAAATCCGATTGTATTGCTGGCTGACAGGCAAACAACGGGGGGTTACCCCAAAATAGGACAGGTTGCTGCTGTCGATCTTCCCCTTCTGGCGCAGGCCAAACCTGGAGACTCCTTAAGTTTTTCAGAAATTTCAAATGAACAGGCGCAGCAGTTATTAATTAAGAGAGAAATGAAATTAAAGGAATTAAAGCAAGGTATATTTTTAAAAACAAGAGGAGGCAATTAAGATGCACATTGTAGACATTAATTGTGATATGGGAGAAAGCTTTGGCTTATACAAGATGGGGCGAGATGAGGAAATTCTTGATCATATAACTTCTGCCAATATTGCATGCGGATTTCATGCCGGCGACCCAGCGACCATGCGAAAAACAGTTAAGATGGCACTTGAGAAGAATGTTGGTCTGGGTGTCCATCCGGGACTCCAGGATCTGCATGGATTCGGCCGGAGGGATATCAACATAACCCCTCAGGAAGCTTATGACTTAGTGGTCTATCAAATTGGCGCTTTGTATGCCTTTGTTAAATCAGAAGGCGGAAAGCTTCAGCATGTAAAACCGCACGGTGCATTATTCAACATGGCCTCAAAAAGCGCACCATTATCAGAAGCAATCGCAGAAGCGGTTTATAAAGTCGATCCGGAACTGATTCTTTTCGGACTCTCAGGAAGCGAATTAGTAAAAGCCGGCAGGAAAATCGGACTCCGCTCTGCAAATGAAGTGTTCTCAGACCGCACGTACCAGGAGGATGGATCTCTTACTTCAAGAAGGGAAAATAATGCACTTATTACAGATCATAGCGACGCTGTAAATCAGGTAATCCGCATGGTCAAGGATGGAAAAGTTCATTCTGTCCAGGGTACAGATGTTTCCATTGAGGCAAATACGATATGCATCCATGGTGACGGGGAAAGTGCACTTGAATTTGCTCAATATATTCCGAAGGCTCTGAATGAAGCAGGAATCCAAGTAGCAAAAATCAGCGATTTTTTGAAATAATATCGGTATTCGTGGAAATAATGAAAAATTGGTGTTCCTTTATGGATGACCGCATAAAACAAGAATTATTGATTTTGCATAGGTTTCAATGGTTCTCAACTGCTTGTAATAGTGCAAATGAGGTTTTATAAGATAGTGTGTAGGTTTTTCGGGCGGCTGTCGGGTATAGTTCTGTTGAAGTCGAATAATTAAGCGCGAATGGCACTGATAGGGGGGAATAGTGCCGTTGAAGTCGAATGATAAAGCTTGAATGGCACTCATCAGCTGGAATAGTGCCGTTGAAGCCCTATAATTAAGCGCGATTGGCACTGAATCATTACTAAAAGTGCTGCTGCAAGGTAAAAGAAGCACGAAAGATAACCACAAAAAGAATTATTGGGGGAAAAAGAATGAAAAAGCAATCTAATGCCAGTCTATTGCTTGGTGCCGCTTTCCTTATGGCCACTTCTGCCATTGGCCCAGGCTTTCTGACACAAACGACAGTTTTTACAGAAACCCTGCTTGCGAGTTTTGGGTTTGTCATTTTAATTTCTATTATTATCGATATTGGGGCACAGATGAATATCTGGCGAATCATTGCCGTTTCTGAAAAACGCGCACAGGATATTGCCAACGATGTCCTTCCGGGACTGGGATATTTCCTTGCTGCCCTGATTGTCATGGGCGGACTTGCTTTTAATATTGGGAATATTGCTGGTGCCGGTTTAGGAACAAATGTTATTTTCGGGATATCCCCTGAAATGGGCGCTCTTTTAAGCGGAATTTTGGCAATCGGCATCTTTCTTGTAAAAGAAGCGGGCAGATTAATGGACCGTTTCACACAGATTTTAGGATTTGTCATGATTGGATTAACTCTTTATGTAATGTTTACTGCACAGCCTCCTGTCGGTGAGGCAGTTGTCAAAACGTTTGCGCCGGATAAAATTGATATCCTGGCCATTATTACACTTGTCGGCGGAACGGTTGGGGGTTATATTACCTTCGCTGGCGGCCATCGTTTAATTGATGCTGGAATCAAAGGAAAAGAAGCTCTGCCGGAAGTCACAAAGAGCTCAGTCAGTGCAATCGGGATCGCTTCCATTATGCGCATTTTCCTGTTTCTTGCTGCACTGGGTGTGGTTTCACAGGGCCTTGCACTTGATCCATCCAACCCCCCTGCTTCTGTCTTCCAGCTGGCAGCGGGCAATATTGGTTATAAGATATTTGGAGTAGTTATGTGGGCAGCTGCCATTACTTCTGTTGTCGGTGCAGCTTATACATCGGTCTCATTCATTCGGACATTGAGCCCTGCTGTCGAGAAATATCATAAATGGGTCATTGTCGGCTTTATCGCCATTTCTACATTTGTTTTTGTTTTGATTGGAAAACCGGTAAAAATACTAGTTTTAGTTGGTTCATTAAACGGTCTTATCCTGCCAATTGCATTAGGTGTAATGCTGATTGCTGCCTATAAAACCAAAATTGTCGGCGATTATAAACATCCTCTTTGGATGACGATTTTCGGACTTATTATCGTGATTGCTATGTCTTACATGGGGATTTATTCATTAATCAATGGTATCCCCGAGCTATTTAAATAAGCATGAAAGAAGATTTTCATATGAACTCCCCTTCTCAATTGAATCCCGATGAAGCGCGCAAATTGATACGTGTCCAGGATTGGAATAATCCAACTGCAGGAATGGCTAATGGCTTTATTCAAGCTAATCTGGCTATATTGCCAAAAGAACTGGCCTTTGAATTTCTGCTTTTCTGCCAGCGTAATCCTAAATCCTGTCCAATCATTGATGTGACTGAACCAGGTTCACCCGTGCCAATCCTGTCAGCTCCCAATGCTGATATTAGAACCGACCTGCCAAAATACAGGGTATATAAAAACGGAGAGCTCGCTGAGGAACTTTCAGACATAACATCTTATTGGAATGATGATATGGTAGCATTTCTGATCGGATGCAGCTTTACGTTCGAAGACGCCTTGCTCAAAAATAATATCCCTATACGCCATATTGAGGAAAATCGGAATGTCCCGATGTATATAACCAATGTTGGATGTGTGGGTGCAGGCCGGTTTGAAGGACCAATGGTAGTGAGTATGCGTCCGATGACAGAGAAGGAAGCCATTAGAGCTGTACAGGTGACAAGCCGCTTCCCATCTGTCCATGGGGCCCCTGTCCATATTGGAAATCCTGAAGCAATCGGCATTAACAATGTTCAACGCCCTGATTTTGGAGACGCTGTGACCATTAAAGATGGAGAGGTACCGGTTTTTTGGGCCTGCGGGGTCACACCTCAGGCAGTTGCCATGCATGTGAAGCCGGAGATTATAATTACACATGCTCCGGGACATATGTTTATTACTGATTTGAAAAATGAGGAGTTTTCGGTTTTATAGGAAAAAGGCGTCCAGTGGGCGCCTTTTACTTTTTGTTTTTCAAATAATTCAGGGCATCATGATGATCCTTTTTCATAATCTGTTCAATTATTGGGTCTGCGGGAATGACTTCCCTGCTTTTTTTATTAATTGTCCGGTAAACGGGCCTGATCGACGAAAGACTGCTTTTCACCTTCCATTCGCTATCCTGGAATACAATTTTCAAATCGATGAGACCAAGATGATTGCCCCAATATCCAGCCTGGACAGCAGCCGTTCCGTTAATGGTACCAGTCTCTAAGTCAATGCCAGGCAGCTTTTGCAGTTCATCTTTAACAGGAAAAACAGAATGGCTGTGACCGAATAGAATGGCATCTAATCCCTTAACTTTGCTGAGGGCATGAACTGAATTGCCCTTTTTTTCATCTAGTCCTTTATCGGATTGGAGACCGGTATGCGCAAGAGCCACAATGATATCTGCCCCTTTACTTTTCATAATAGGGATAAAATGCTCGGCAGTTTCCTTTATATTTTTCACTTTAAGGTTTCCGTGAAAATACTCTTTATTCCATTCTGCAACAATCGGTGTGATAAAGCCAATGACACCAACTTTCAGCTTATGCTTCTCCCCTGATGTATCTGTTACTTCTTTCTCTATGATGGTATAGGGATTAAAATAATTCAAATCATCCTCATCGAGCTGATTGCTGTCTTCAACATATATATTGGCATTGACATAAGGAAAGTTAGCTCCCCTGAGGCTTTCTTCCATAAAATCAATTCCGTAATTAAATTCATGATTTCCCACCGTCGCAGCATCATAAAGCAAGGTATTCATGGCTTTAAAGACAGGATGGACATTAGCCATGTCAAGCGGATGGCTTCTATAGGCATACTCATCGAGTCCGTTTCCTTCAAGAATGTCCCCATTATCAAATAGAAGGGAGTTAGGAGACTCATTTCTTGCCTGTTTAATCAAGCTGGCCGTTCTTGAAAGCCCAAACTCCACTGTTTTCTTGCGGTCTTCGTAATCATAACCAATCATGTTTCCATGCAAATCAGTGGTTTCCATCAGGCGCAGATGGATGGTTGGCGGTCCGGATACTTCAGCTTCCGTCTGGTTCCAGACAATCAGCAGGGCTATGAATAATAACAGCGTGATTAAGTATTTTTTCATTCCCTTTTTCATTCCATCTCCCCCAGATGATCAAAGATAAGTTCTCTTATTTTCTCTCGATGCAAGAAAATTAATCAGAGATTGGGGGCTTATGAAAAAAGAAGAAAAAAAGGAAAATTTTGAAACTTTTTATCGTTTTATTCGTTATAAAAGAAAATGAAAATGGAGGTCCTGCATGGTTAAACAAAAAAAATTCTGGGTTTGGGCATTGTTGTTCTTTATTTTAGAATCAATTTTAGCAGCGGGTGTTTCACTTTTTTTTCACTTGCCTCTGCTTGATACCATGGCCTACAGCAGCTTTATTCTTTTTGCATTAAGCCTATTTGCTTTTTCACAGGGTGATGCCTGGACAAATAATGTGATTGCTGATTCAAAGCTAAATATGATGACTCATATGAACGAAGAAGAAAGAGCGGATTTTTTCATTAATATCAATCCGTTTCTAGCAGGGACTTTTGCTTTTTTTATTGTTGGAATAATTATTACTGCGTATTTGTTTATTATTTAATATGCTTTCCGCGGGAGGCATGAGATCCTCCTCCCGCCGGAGTCAAGTATCCTCCGCTCCAATCAGCCCAGCAGTAAAATAAAGTTTGGTGTTTTAAACCAGTTGACTTTGATAGTAACTACTATTTTTTGTAGAGAGTTTTTAATATGATTTTCTCCCAGCTTTTCCAGTTCAGCACGTTTTTCAGGCGTATTCTTGTTCGTACCCCCTTTCCTACCGGGTACCTGAGTGCAGGTTCTTTTTCCCTGAGAATGCTTACTGCTTTTTTCGCTACGATTAGCGGATCTTCATAAAAGGGCTCGCCTTGATCAAGGTAATTTTGAATTTTTGACATATATGGATAATAAGGTGAGTCTTTTTTCAAGGATGGTTCCGCAATCTTTTTCCCTGTTGTCCAGATGCCTGTCCTGAATGATCCTGGCTCAATCAGCACAACATTTACGCCAAACGGTTTCATTTCAAGTCTAAGTGATTCACTCCACCCTTCTACAGCAAATTTTGATGCGGCATATGGCGATAAGCCTGGAAACCCGATTCTCCCGCTGATGGAACTCACATTTAAGATGGTTCCTGTTCTTTGTTTCCGCATAAATGGCAGAACCGCCTGTGTTACTGCAAACGTTCCAAAAACATTTGTCTCAAACTGATTTCTATAATCCTCCAGCGGTATTTCTTCCGCAAATCCTGCCCCTGCATAGCCGGCATTGTTGATTAAAACATCAATTGAAGGCAATTGAAGGATCAGGTTTTTAAAACTTTCAATAGATGAGGATGAGGTGATATCTAATTCATGAATGGAAATTTGTTCATGAACTCCCTCTCGTCTAGCTTTCTCCATTAATATTTTGCTTTTATTCGTGTTTCTCATTGTGGCAATAACTTGAAAATTATTCTTAGCCAGTTCAATGGCCATTAAGGTTCCAAACCCGCTGGAACAGCCTGTAATAGCAGCATTTTTCCTATCCAACTATCATCATCCTTTCTTAGTAATGAATTTTTCCATATCGCCTGTAAATAGATATATAATTAAATGAAAAAGTATTATAAAATAGTAAATATATTGATAATAAGAGGATGAACAAGGTGGCACACATATTTTTCAGCATTTTCCTGCTTGTATCCGGTTTGTCTTCATCTGTGCAGCAAAGCCAGGAGCCGATTGATTTCAATGTACATCTGAAGGGAAATGCCATTGTTATTGATTCACCTGCCCTAAAAAGCCCTGCATTTAGCAGCACATTAGCAGCTGCAGTAAAATTAACTGCGAAGCTAACCTATTATAAAGAATACCGGATCTATTTTCAGGCGCTAAATTCCTGTGCAATTCACAGAAGTAATGAATACATGACCCCTTATATGTTCCAGAGTAATTATCTCCGCATTTCATTAAATTTTAAAGAAACTTAAAAAAGTGTGGAGGAATGAAGTTGGAAACGATTAAATCATTTTTAAATAATAACGGCATCAAACGATTTATTATTTTTGGAATTATTGTCCTGGCTCTTTATCTGCTGAGGAGCATGATTAATTTAATTCTGATTACATTTATATTTTCATTTTTGATGGATAGGCTTGTGAAGCTTGTCCTATCGAGATTTAAACTGAATAGAAAACTGACGGTCGTAACCCTTTATATGGGAATTATCGGTCTGCTTTCTATAGGAATTATCAAGTATCTCCCTCTAATTGTATCTGAAATATCACAGCTGTTTAAACAGGTTGAAAGCTTTTACACCCAAAAACATGACAATATAGTAATTACATATATTGTTCAAATGCTCGAAACAAATGAAATTACGAAATATCTTGAACAGGGCTTTGCGTTCCTGCTTCAATATTTTTCCGATATTAGTCATATTGCGATCCAGGTATTGCTGTCTCTAATCCTTAGTTTGTTTTTCCTGCTCGAAAAACCGAAACTTATCGAATTCACCTTGAAATTTAAACACAGCAAAATCTCTGACTTTTATAATGAAATCGAGTATTTCGGAAGTAAATTTGTGCAAACATTCGGGAAAGTAATCGAGGCGCAGTTCGTCATTGCCACAGTGAATTGCACCCTGACAACACTTGCATTATGGATCATGGACTTTCCTCAGCTAATGGGATTGTCAATTCTTATTTTCCTGCTGGGATTAATTCCTGTAGCAGGTGTCATTATTTCGCTTGTCCCGCTATGTACAATCGCCTATTCTCTCGGCGGATTCATCCAAGTATTTTATATCGTACTTGTCATTATGGTGATCCACGCCATTGAAGCGTATATTTTAAATCCGAAGCTTATGTCATCCAAAACGGATTTACCTGTCTTTTATACTTTTATAGTCTTGATTTTCTCTGAACATTTCTTCGGTGTTTGGGGATTAATCGTCGGTATACCAGTGTTTGTATTCATGCTGGATGTTCTTGAAGTCAAGAGCAATCCGCCGAAAATTCAGTAATTTAAAAACACACAGTCCCGCTGTGTGTTTTTTTTATCTTTTCAGAATCGCTCTTTTATTATCGGCCTGCTTCAGCCAATGCCTGAGCCCTTTACCTGCGTGTGGTTCATCATTATATCTGGGAATGACGTGCAGATGGCTGTGAAGAATGGATTGATTGGAAGCATCGCCCACATTCCAGCCAAGCGTATATCCATCTGGTGCATGTTTTTTATCTAAATAATCCTTAGCTTTTTGCAGAAGTTCATATGTATCATTCCACTCTTCAGCTGTCAGCTGAAAGGCATCGGAATGGTGAGCTTTTGGCACTATGACCCCGCAGCCCTCCAATACGTCCTGTTCTTTATCGTGCTGAAGAAAATAACAAGTGCTGTTTTCAAAAATGATATTTTGATGAGGATCCTGGTGCGGACTGCAAAAAGGACAATGATCCTGATACGGCATTTAATTTTTTCCTTTCTTTTCAGGGTGATTTATCAGCAACTTCTCCAAAGCGGCTTTATGTGAATTCGCATCAAAAGCAGAGTTATTGATTACAGCCTTTCGGATGGACAGCTCCTTCAAGATTTCCTCTTCAGCCTGCCTCCTTGCTTTAAGAGCCTTTAAAGTGCCTTCTGCCCCGCTTAAAAGATTTTTCTTTCCATATCCCTGATCGGTATAATAATGGATAAAACCATCAGACCAGGATTGCGGCCGTTCTTTTATCGCTTTCTTGAAAGAGAAGTCAAGGTTATCCTGACTGATATAAATTAATATCGGATTCAGGATTTTCACGGATTTTTCCAATGCCAGTACATAATTCCGAACCTTTGTTAGCGGAGCTCCATATTTAATCATACCAACTGTAACAGGATTCTGTATAAAACAGCATTCAAAAATATGTACTTTTTTTCCTCTGGCAGCTCGCTTGGAAAATCGTTCCCAATTATTGATTATAAGTTTCATATTTTGATCCAAAGGAAGCTCATAGATATCATTTTTATATACCTTTTCATAAAATATGTCTGGAATATCAGGTCCAAGCTTTTTATACCGCAATAAATAGCCATTACCTTCCGGAATGCAATTTTCGAAAATTTGGTCTCTAAATGCACTGTAATCTTCCAGCAATCGATGCCACTGGTCATTCTCAAAATAGGCAACGCTCTCATAATCTGCCGGGTGATTCAGATCACCCTCGCAGAATAGTTCTGATTCGATCCCGTTTTGCATCAAAACCTCCTGAACCAATCTTGCAGTAGTAGATTTCCCTGAACCAGGTAAACCCTCGATTAAAATTAATTTTGTATCCATCGAATCACCTTCACAATATTTAGAATTCGCATATTATTGTAATGCATAAAAAGAAAAACAAACAGTATTATTAACTGCTTGCCGGTTTGAAGAGGTTATTTTAGTGCCGGAAAAGTATTAAACAGATTTATTCAGGCAGGCAATCAGGCGCTGCTCGAAATCTAAAGCCATTTCTTTTAGGTTCTGATTATCAATCAAGCTTATTAACGCGCGTGGCCTTGGCAACCCTATCTTCGTTTTGCCGTTTTGCTTATATCCTACGATTTTACAATATCCAAAGATCTTCTTTCAATACCACTCTGCCTCACTTCAAGCAGCTTAAATTCTTCTTACAGATGATGGCCTTTTTCTTCAAGCTTTTCTTTTATATCAAAAGTCCAGATTACTCCAAACTTTTTATCTTTTAGTTTTCAAAGCTGGATTTTCTTCTTTATGAAGGCTCTATGGCGACTATTTTTTGGTGCGCCACTGAATTTACGTCTTCATGAAGTTTCTATGGCGACTATTTTTTGATGAGCCACTGAATTTACGTCTTCATGAAGGCTCTATGGCGCCCATTTGTTGATGAGCTACTGAATTTACGTCTTCATGAAAACTCCAGGGCGGCCCTTCGGTAATGAGCCACTGAATTTTCCTCTCCATGGCCATATAAAAGCCGCCACTCAAGATTATCTGCGGTGTATGTTAATTTCCTTTATCAAAACAGTTAGTGCATCGCTCATTGGCGAGGCTTGCATGTTATTGATGATTTGTCCCCGTCTTTTTTCAAGTTTGTCCAGGGATTCAAGCAGGCTGTCTCCTGTTAAGTTTTCTTCTTCCAATGTAAGGGAGAATCCTTTTTTTAAGAAAGATTCTGCATTTAGTATTTGGTCCCCCCTGCTTTGTTTTTTGGTTAGCGGGATGATGAGCATAGGAAGCTTCAAAGCAAGGAATTCAAAAATGGCATTGGATCCTCCCCTGGTGACAACTGTATCTGTAGCGGCGAGAATATCAGCAAGCTCATTGCTAATGTATTCAAATTGTCTGTAGCCTTTAATGTTTATTAAACTCTCATCCTTCTGTCCTTTGCCGCATAGATGAACAATTTGGTATATAGAAGTCAGCTCCTGAAGTGCTTCCCTGATCGTTTCATTAATTTTCTTAGCCCCCAGGCTGCCTCCCATTACAGTCAAAATTGGCCTTTCATACGTAAATCCAAGAAACTCCCTTCCTCTCTCCTTATCACCTGAGAAGATTTCCCTTCTGATCGGAGATCCTATGGCCGTAGTCTTTCTCGCAGGAAAATGTGATGCAGCTTCATCGAATGAAGTAAAAATCCTGTCTGCAAACCGCTGAGAAATTTTGTTTGCAAGTCCTGGAGTCAGGTCACTTTCATGTATATAAATTGGTATGTTTAATGAGCTTGCCGCAATAATAACAGGGACCGATACAAATCCGCCTTTTGAAAATACAAGCTTGGGCTTCAGCCTTTTAAGCAGCTTTCGTGCTTCAATAATCCCTCTTAACACACGAAAAAGATCTATTGCATTTTCTTTATCCATGTAGCGGCGAAGTTTTCCGCTGCTGATTCCGTAATAAGGTATATCCACTTCAGAAATCAATTCTTTTTCGATTCCCTTTATAGATCCGATATAGTGAATATCCCATTCTCCTTGGGAAAGTTCATTTATTATGGCGATATTTGGAGTCACATGCCCGGCAGAGCCGCCCCCTGTAAAAACGATTGTATTTTTTTTCATTTCCTACCTGCCTAAATCATTTTTAATTCCATTATATATCTAAGATACAAGTTTAAGTCCGATTGCAGCACTTAATACCATTGCAATAAAAAATATCCGTTTGGCATCTTTGGGCTCTCCGTACAGTATCATGCCAAGAATGGCTCCTCCAGCGGCACCAATTCCAGTCCAGACCGCATAAGCTGTACCCATCGGAAGTTCTTTCATGGCCAGGGCAAGGAACAAGAAGCTGGCGCCAAAACCGCTGATCAGGAGGAATAATGATTGCCAATTCCGTTTTTTGTGCCAGCTGTTTATCATGGTGACACCTGTCATTTCAAAAAGGCCAGCCAAAATTAGAAACACCCAGCTCATGAACTTTCAGCTCCTTTATCTTCATTTGTCACTAGCTTTAAGCCCAGAACACCTAATAATAAAATAAGAACAAGAATTATTTTAGATAATTTCAAAGGCTCTCCGAAAAATATAATTTCAGATAAAACTGTACCAGCAGTGCCCAAGCCCACAAAGACAGCATAAACCGTTCCCACAGGCAGGACTTTGCCAGCCATTATCATCAAATAAAAACTGACTGCTATGCATAGAATGGTCCCTGCCCATGATAATGGATCATCCGCATGCTTTAACCCAATCACCCAAAACACTTCAAAAAATGCGGCTATAAATACCTTTAGCCACTGCATGAAATCAGCCCCTTTTTAACGAATATTATTCCCGGAAAAAAGAAAAAAGCCCGGAAGATATCTGATGAACAGTATCTCCCAGGCTTTTATCCTTCCGTGGCATAGCTTTTATAGCTATGAGTTTTCTCTCGGACCAGGCCAGCAGGTGCTGCGGAACCCTAGAAAACCTTTTTATTAGATTTACTGGCATTATAACAAAATAAAAGTAGCTTTTCCATCATAATGAATGGGAATAGATATCAAGACACATGATTAGCAAGGACATATTCTTTTTCCCAAATCCTGCTGTCTGGTAATTCAGCTGTTAAAGAATGCAGTGAGCACACGGAAGCAATATGACTGATTGATGGCGGATAAGGACTTCTCCTAATATGGCCTTTAATATAGGTTAAAGCCATCTCATAGTCGAAATCCCGGCAATAATTAAAATAATAATGTACGATTTCGTTTTTGATCCGAAAAGGCGGATATATTCTTTCAATTAGAACAAAAAGCTTCAGCAACTCTGTTTTGTTCATTTAACCAATCCTTTATTATTATGTTAATTCAATTATTGCCTGTTTTACTAAAACAATACCCCTGTATCTTGGCAGGGGTTTCGCTTTACATTTCCAATTCAAGTGCTACCGGGCAATGATCGCTGCCCATAATATCGCAGTGGATCTGTGAATCTAGTATTCTTTCTTTTAGCTTTTCGGACACAATAAAATAATCAATCCGCCATCCGATATTTCGCTCTCTTACCTTGGCCATATACGACCACCATGTATATGCTCCTTCAGCTTCAGGATATTTATACCGGAATGCATCAATAAACCCGGATCCCAGCAATCTGGTCATTTTTTCACGTTCTTCATCAGTAAAACCTGAGTTGCCCCTGTTGGATTTTGCATTTTTTAAATCTATTTCAAAATGAGCTACGTTTAAGTCCCCGCACATGATCACAGGCTTAATCTGATCCAGGCCGAGTAAATACTCCCGAATCCGCTCTTCCCACTCAAGACGGTAAGGAAGGCGGGCCAGGTCACGCTGTGAATTCGGAGTATAGACATTAACAAGATAAAAGCCATCATACTCAAGCGTGAGAATCCTGCCTTCTGCTTCTGTTTCCTCATCGCCCAATCCATAGCGAACAGAGAGCGGCTCTTTTTTTGTAAATACAGCTGTACCGGAATATCCTTTTTTTATCGCATAATTCCAGTATTGGTGATAGCCTTCAAGTATGAGCTCGATCTGTCCTTCCTGCAGTTTGGATTCCTGAATGCAAAAGATATCTGCATCCACTTCTTTGAAGTAATCCATAAATCCTTTTTTCACACAAGCCCTAATGCCATTCACATTCCATGAAACGAGTTTCATTGCTATTATATCTCCTTATGTTAAAAATCTGTCTGATTACAACATTATCATGGATTTTCAATACTTGCACAGTTAAAGTACTGTAACGTGAACGGCAATCAGCAAAAATAAGGGCAAATGCAGCATACTTTCATAAGCGGTGCTCTATTGCCTGAATATCATGGTACCGGCATTCATTTGCACTAATTTGACCTTTTCACCCCGATTAATACTTTCATATAATGATGCGGTCAGCTCAAAGGATTTGCCATTATCCAGCCGAATCCAATATTCTTCATGCGTGCTGAAGTTGCTCAAGTAATTATCAACCGAAGTCTGCCGATATTTTTCCTCTATTTCCCCTTCGAATTCAGCAATTTTAGTTTCCGCAGCCACAAGTCCTGAAATGAAGCCATAATAGACCACCAGCATGACGGCTGCCACTTGAATATAGAGGCCTGATTCCATCCACTTTTTCAATTGTTCATCCCTCTGTTTCTATTGTATGTTAGTGAGCTACTCTCAATAGAGTGGGATAAACCTTAGTATTTCAAACGTCAATACAATAAAAAATGCCCAAATTAATGGGCATTTCTCATTATTTTATTTACTGCATCATATAACTTCTCGGCTGCTTTTTCAGGCGAATCCGCCTGGCTGATTGCAGAAATGACAGATACACCGTCTGCTCCTGCCTCAATAAGAGGAGATGCATTTTCAAAAGTAATTCCGCCTATTCCTACAATCGGAATTTTGATGTCAGCAGATCTTAATTCTGTCAAAAAGGAAAGTCCCTGAACGGCTTTGGCATCAGCCTTTGTGGATGTCGGATAAATAGGCCCAATGCCAAGGTAATCTGCGCCTTGACGGATCGCTGTTTCCGCTTCCTTCATGCTGTGCACTGAGACTCCCAGGATTTTGCTGCCAATTTTCCTGCGGACCGTATCGGCTGTTTCATCGTCCTGGCCTATATGGACGCCATCTGCATTTATTTTAAGTGCCAATTCGATATCATCATTGACAATAAAAGGAATACGGCTCTCTTTGCAGATTGCCTGAAGTTTTTTTGCGAGCGATTCCTTTTCTTTACCATGAAGGCATCCTGCTCCTTTTTCACGGAATTGAAATAATGTAACGCCTCCTTGGATGGCTGCTTGAAGGACTTTTTCAGGATTTTGATGGCAATTTGTGCTGCCCATTATGAAGTATACTTTTAATAAGTTTTTCATTGCCTGCGGATTAACAGCCATATACCTCAGTCTCCTTCTTCCTTCTATTGAACGCCCAGTGATTGGTAGGTCCATGACCGCTGCCAATTCCTAAGTCATTTTCAATTGCTGCCTGAATGAATTTTTTTGCCCGATCAACAGCCTCTGGCACGGTATGACCGTCAGCGAGGCCAGCGGTGATGGCAGCCGAAAACGTGCAGCCTGTTCCATGTGTGTTGGCTGTTTGTATTCTGCTGCTCCGAAATTCCGAAAAACTTTCTCCGTCAAAAAGAAGGTCTGCTGCAATGTCTTTTGCTTCTTCATGACCGCCTTTTATGATGACGTTTTTCGCTCCAAGCTGCTGCAGTTTTTTTGCTGCTTCTCTTTTGTCCTCTAATGAACGAATCCTTATGCCCGTTAAAACCTCTGCCTCTGGAATATTCGGGGTAATCACCATAGAGAGAGGTAAAAGGTGCTTTTTCATTGCTGCTATCGCTTCATTCTGAAGAAGACTTGCTCCTCCCTTTGCAATCATCACTGGATCTATGACGACATTTTTCCAGCCGTATTTCACAATTTCATTGGAAACACTCTCGATTATATCTGCACTAAAAAGCATTCCTGTCTTCACAGCGTCAGGTCTGAGGTCTTCACCTATCGACTGAATTTGAGCAGAAACTGCCTCTGCTGTCATTGGATAAACTCCCTGAACGCCCTTAGTGTTTTGTGCTGTTACCGCAGTCAAAGCAGACATGCCGAAAACACCGAGTTCCTGAAATGTTTTTATGTCTGCTTGAATGCCCGCGCCGCCGCCGCTATCCGAACCCGCTATGGTTAAAGCTTTGTTCACTTTCATTTATAATGCCTCCTATCCGATCATTTTTTCAAAAGAGCCATATGATTCAACATCTGCAGCAGAAAGGTTATATAAGCTATTCAAAAACTCTATTTGGAAAGTGCCTGGGCCTTTGCCACCCGTTTTTTCTGCTGCAATTTCTGCGGCAGAGCCATAAACGACCAATGAAGTTACTGCCGCTTTTACAGGATCCTTTTCAACAGCAGAGAAAGCGCCAATTATTGAAGTAAGAAGACATCCGGCACCCGTTACTTTCGTTAGAAGAGGATGGCCATTGTTAATGGCATAAATAGATCTTCCATCTGAAACGATATCCTGTTTACCTGTAATAACAGTGACTGCACCAAGTTCTTTTGCTGCCGACTCAGCAAGCTCTGAAGTGTTCCCTGCTGCTTCAACTGCATCTACGCCCTTAATACTCGAATTCTGTCCTGCCGCGTTGGCAATTTCTGCAGCATTCCCTCTTATGATGGCAATATCTAATTCTTCTAATATTCTTTTAGCTGTTTCTGTGCGATAGGCCGTGGCGCCGACACCAACCGGGTCAAAAATGACTGGCACCCCATGCTGATTTGCTGATTTACCCGCTATGAGCATACTTTTTACTTCTTTTTCAGTCAGTGTTCCCATATTGAGAACCAGTGCACCAGCTATTTTAGCCATGTCAGCTGCCTCTTCATGTGCATATGCCATCACTGGTGATGCCCCTATTGCCAGGAGGCCATTTGCAGTAAAGTTGGTTACCACCACATTAGTAATATTATGTACAAGAGGGTTTGACTCTCTTACTTTTTCCAATAGACTGCTAAACTCCTGAATCTTCATCTAAAATCCTCCTTTAATTCATAACTAGTCCGCCATCCACAACCAGATTTTGTCCTGTAACTGCCCTTGCCCATGGAGAAGCGAAGAAGACAATCGCATCAGCGACTTCTGCAGGATCTGTGACTTTCCGTAATGGAGTGGAGTTTTCAATAATTTTAAAGACTTCCTTGGATGTCGAAGCACTGGCGTCTGTCATTTTTAACAAACCGCCCGATACCATATTTGCAGTAATTCCATATTGGCCCAACTCATTCGCCATATTTCTGGTAAAGCCTAATAAAGCAGCTTTGCTGGTCGTATAGTCATGATAGGGTACCACTGGATGCTGGAATAGATTGGTGCCAACCGAAATGATTCTGCCAAACTCCTGTTTTTTCATATCTTCAAGACCTGCCTGAACTGTGTTCAATGCTCCCAGAATTGCACCTTCCAGCTGGTTTTTGTAATCGTCCCATTGAATTGTTCCTGCATCTTTTTTAGAAATAGGGTCAAATTGAAAGTTCACCAGTGCATTATTGACTATGGTTGTAATGGGACCTCCAAAGTGTTCCTTCGTCTCTTGAAACATGGATTTCACTTGTACCTTGTCCCGAATATCAGCACGAATGGCAATGGCTTTTTCGCCAATTTCCTTCTGCAGATCATGGGCTTTTTCCTCGCTATTGAAATAGTTAATGACAACTTTCGCCCCTTCCCTCGCGAATGCTTTTGCTGTTTCTTTGCCCAACCCTCTGCTGCTGCCTGTAATAATGACAATCTGCTCGTTAAGATTCATAGAAAATCCTCCTTATTGATAGCCAATTCATCTGTTTTTGAGAACAAAATAAAAACCAGATCCGCAATTGGACCTGGCTGAATAATCTAAGAGAATGAACACGTTCCCCGCAATTACTACTTTCCTACGCTGGTATGATCCAGATCAGGTCCGAAGGGTAAAAAACAGTCCGGTTTCTTTCTCAGCCCGCGCATCGGGCACCCCTAGCAGTAAAACTATTAAGTTGGCTGTTTTCATCTTAGCCTGAAACGTTGAATCTGTAAAGTCTTGCAATTCTGCCTGTTCCTCTTTAAGGTGTAATTAGAAATACATAACTTGGAGGAATCAAAGAATGGCTGAACACCAATTCCATTTAAAAGCATATTGGCCTGGACTTCGGAATGATGTTGGAGAAATTGAAATAGGCCAGCTGAAAACAAAGGTCTCCATTCCGCCAGAAATGGAAGGACCCGGAATCGGGACAAATCCGGATGAAATGCTGCTGGGAGCGGCTGCAACTTGTTATATTATTACCCTGGCCGCTATGATGGAACGAAGCAAACTCGAAAAAGAAAACCTTACGATGGAATCAATTGGAATTGTGGATGTAACCAAAGGAGTAATCACTTATAAGAAAATTATTCATCGACCTGTTATCTTGCTAAAGGCAGGAGCGACAGAAAGGGATCATTCACTGGCGCGAAAGCTGGCGCAAAAAGCTGAAGCATCCTGTATGATTTCCAGGGCGATTAAAGGAAATGTAGAAGTAGAATTGGAAGAAACTATCCTAAATGCCAAAGAAACTTCGAAATAAACCAAAAACCGGCATGACTGCCGGTTTTTATTCTTTAAAAAGCCCACTTTCGGATTGCCTGAGCAACACCAGCTTCATCATTAGTTCCCGTCACAGCATTGGCTGTTTCTTTCACAATATCCTGCGCATTTCCCATTGCTACTCCCCAGCCTGATTCCTCGATCATGGCAATATCATTCAAGCTGTCACCCATTGCCATTACATTTTCCATCGATATGCCAAGAAGCTCTGTTACCTTCTGTATCCCTCTGGCTTTATTGATGCCCAGAGCATTTACCTCAATATTAGTTAAGCTGGAATTTGTAATCTCCAGATCCCCTTTTGTTTGAAGCTCTTTTTGAATGAGTTCCCTGATTTCATCATCTGATATATCAAATCCGAATTTAAGCCATTCATGGTCATGAATATTTTCAGGCATTTCATTCGTCCAAACCTGTTCACAGCTGGTCGCCCAGAAATTGGTCTTATGGGACTGGGATAGGTTCCACATCCACTCCATTATTTTTGAATCAACAGGAGTCCTTGAGATTGATTCACCATCAGGGCCAAATATTTCACTGCCGTTGACTGTGATCAAGTAGGAGTTCAATTCCAAAGAATCGGCATGGTCGCCTGCCGTAAGCCTGGATCTCCCAGTGCTCAAAATAACTTCAATCCCTTTTTCCTTTGCCTCTCGTATGGCCTTACGGTTTTCTTCAGGAATTTCCCCTCTGGAATTCAACAAGGTTCCATCCATATCAAGAGCGATTAATTTGATCTGTGGAGCAATATTTGATTGTGACATAATAATCTCCCTTCTTTCTTGCACAATATAGCCATTATATAAATAAACAATCCTCCCATCAAAAACAAAGCACTTGGACAGAATCATTTTTTCAATATAGGGATTATTATTCCCAATCTAAATGTATAGGCTGGAATTACTCATAAGAACAAGTGATGTGATGATGAATGCCTCCCATATTATTTTTACTCCTTCTGTTCTTAACCTATTCATTGACGTGGTTTTAATTAATCAGGATTAAAGTGAATAAATAATCAGGAGGAGACTAAATGGTTTGCGCTTTTTTTGTATAATCTTAATAAATGCCAAAAAGTTGAAGCGATTTTCTTGCATCTGTCGTCTAACTGTCAGTCAAACAAAAGGCAGCCGGAATCGGCAGCTGCATTTAAGCAAGGAGGCAGTCATGTGAGCTCTGATGATTATGTAAAACGGTCAATTGCTGATCAAGTAGACCGTGCACTCGTTCTTGAAATAATCATGGATGAGTATGGAACCGTTTTGAAGCGATTGATATACAGCTATGTGAATGATTGGAATGCGGCCAGCGATTTAACACAGGATACCTTTATTACTGTGTATGAAAAGCTGGAAAGTTTCCAGCAAAGATCTTCCTTTAAAACGTGGATTTTCACAATTGCTATTAATAAAAGCAAGGACTATCTTAAAAGCTGGCATTACCGCAATATGGTCATGAATGAAAATTTTTTTTTCCTGAAAAAGGCTAGAGAAAAAGATCCGGAAGCATCATTTCTTGAACGGGATGAACATCAAGAATTGCTAAAAACAATAGAATCCCTCACAGTTAAATACCGGGAAGTATTTCTTCTCCATTATTACCAGGATCTCAGTCTGGCAGAAATAAGTGAGACCCTTAATATTCCTCTTTCCACTGTTAAAACAAGGCTGTACAGAGGACAGGAAAAAGTGAAGAAGTTACTATCTGCTTCAGGAAGAGGTGAACAGCATGGCTGATCTGAATCAGGATGTGAAGAAAGTATTGAATGCTGCATGGACGAAAGATTCTGTTTTCACTGAAGAGGAAAAACAGAGAGTCAGAAACCGGATCGGCACTTCTGCTGTTAAAGGCAGGAAAAAAGACTATGTTCCTAAACTTCTTTCTGCAGCTGCAGCTGTTGGGTTTATCGTATTGATTGGAGGCATTGCCGGAATTCAGACAGATGTCTTTAACAAGCAAAATGGACAGGAGGCCGCCATTGCAGATAAAGAATTTTATCCCGGCCTTGCAGATGGTGCTATGCTAAATAACTGGAAGCTGAATAATTTCGAGAAGGATTCATATGGCCACTTATCGGCTGCTTTTACAGGCAAAGCAAAGGTCACAGGAACTCTGGATTTCCGGGAAGAAACAGTATACTTTCTCCCTGATCATGATTCCTTAAAATTACTGCCGCTCATGGATGGGCAGAACATAAAAATAACTTTTAATGAGACAGATCAGGAGATGTTAAAAAAGGTGTTTGGTATAACTGAACCTATTAAAGAAGAGAGTGTTTCTTTAATTATTGGTGGATATCGCGCTGCGGAAGGCATTGTACATCAGGCTGAAATCCTGGAGGTGGTAATGCCAAAAGAACCTCAATTGGAAGCTGTTCCTTTCCAAATGGCTGTAAATAATACTAAGGAACTGGTCCTCCTTGAGCCGTTAAACCATGTGTATAAAGAATTTTCATTAAGAGGGACGGATGAGATCTTAAGAGGATTAAGCCCGGCAGATGTATTTCAGCTCTTCTTGTTTGCAGAGGAAACTGAGGATTACTATACTCAATATGCATTGTTTAACCATGATCCAGATATTGAAAAACCCTTCCCTGCCCTGAATGATTACCTAAAAGCTAAAAGTGAGTCACCATCTATCCCAGAAGAACAGACATTATTGCATCGAGTGAAGAACGCCGATTTAGAAGTAGTCATTATCGATGAATCTTCAGCTTATATTTCCATAACTGAAGAAGAAGGGTTTGGCTTCGGCCTCAGCAAAAATAATGACGGAATATGGAAAGTGAACTGGATGCCAATCCAATAAACCCGCTGAGCTTGTACCCCTGATGGTGCAGGCTCTTTTCGCTTACCTAAATAGGCCGCCAAAGAACACGATGATCGCTAAGACGGATGAAAGAAACAGGGTGAGGATAATGGAAAATAATACATGAAAGCCTGCCTGCCAGTTTTGGACTTTCTTTAAGACAAAAACACTTACGAGGAAGACAAGGACTGTCAGGAGCAGGAGGAGCGAAAATGGACGATGGCCGATTTTATTCAGATAAATATCATACAGAGGCGAAAAACCCAGCAGTAAAAATAAACCGAGACATATAAACGATAAGATGAAAACAAAATGGCTTAATTTTTCCGGCATGGTTAGTCCCCCTTCTATAAAATAATTTTCTCTATAATAAATTGTATGAAAACATTTGATTATATAAAACTTGTAATTCATTCATTGTTTTTATATGGTATAAATATCTTTAGGTATACTAAATAAAAAGAAGGTTGTTTTGTGAATAAGAATTTATTGATCACCTTTCTTACTGCTTTATTAGGTGCAGTATCATTTTCTTTATTGCATATTCCGGTTGCCTTTTCGCTTGGTGCATTGACTGCGGTTATGATTGGAAGCCGGCTCAGCAGGATTCCGTTTTATTGGCCAGCCGGATTTCGCGATTCCGGGATTATCATCGTCGGATACAGCATCGGCCTTTCTTTTACACAGGAAGCGGTCCTGCTTATCCTGCAGAAGCTCCCTTTTATTTTGCTCGTTACCGTTTGCATGGTTCTGTTTAGCGCCCTTTCTGCACTTCTCATTGCGAAATTAATGGGCATCGACTATCCCACAGTTTTGATCGGCAGTATTCCCGGAGGCCTGTCTCAAATGATTCTTCTGGCAGAGGAAGTCAAAGGAATCGATATTACAGTTGTTACCTTTATGCAGGTCGCACGGCTGACCATGATCATATTTATCATCCCTATACTAGTATTCGGACCTTGGCTGAATGTCTCCAGTGGTCCCGGTTTTGAAGCTGCAGAACCTTTATGGGGTGATTTATTCCCTGGCATTATACTCTTTGTCTTCGTTTCTTTTGCCGGCATTATCCTAAGCAAACGACTGAAGCTCCCTACTCCGTACCTTCTCGGTCCGATCATGGGAACAGCAGTCCTTGTTATTTCCGGTATAAACGGACCTGAACTCCCGCCAGCTGTTTTGGATTTATCCCAGCTATTAATAGGGGCTCACATCGGCTTAATGATGAAACCTGAAAAGCTGGCCAATAAATTTAAAACCATTTCATTGGCTGCCTTAAGCGGCCTGCTTCTCATTACGGGTTCGGTGCTGCTTAGTTTTATGATTATGCACTTTTTTCACCTTTCCCCTGCTACCAGCTTTTTAAGCCTTGCCCCCGGAGGCATGGACCAAATGGCCATAATCGCCCATGAAACAGGAGCAGACTTAGCCATAGTAACAGGCTATCAGCTATTTCGGCTGTTTTTTATCTTCTTTGTAGTACCTCCATTTTTAAAATGGATCTTTGTAAAGTTTAAGAAATTGGCACCCTCAAGCTAACAAGAAGGGACTGCAGGCTGCAGTCCCTTCTTTTGCTATTATTCTAGTTAATGACTATGGCCTGTGAACCCATCAGCTCCCAGGCTTCGATAAATTGCTGTTTGGGCACCTTTTTATTTTTTGTGCCATACGGGTCGTTAATATAGATATATTCCTCGTCATATCCGGTAATTGCAACACTATGCATCTGGAATGTCACATCAACTGGCCCGCCCGGTGTATCCCAGGTTTCGAAGGATGCTGCGGGAGTTAGGCTTGCAGTTGTTATAATCCAGACCGGCGAACCTTCTGCAATTTTTTCAAGCAGCAAATTAAAGGGCTTGCCAGTCAGATTCTCAGCACGTTCAGGAAAATACTTTTTAGCCAGTTCGAAAATCGGCCCCTGGTAAACGCCTAATCCTGGTCCATCCTCCATGTTGCCGACAAAGCCTTCATTTGGATTCCCGTATTCACCTCCGCTGTATCTAAGCGGCACCCGGTTAATTTCCTGTGCTAATTTATTTTTAGAAACTTGAATGCCTTCATAACTTATAATCATTGCTAAACTAGTAATCTCACATCCATTATACAGACGGGGATTATCCATTTGATTGTACAATGGGACATCCAGGAGAACGGATTTCTTCTGAATTTCCTGCTTCACAATCGGTACATGGTATGCCTCCGCATGCGGAACTGCACTATAGTGAATTTTATTTTGTTTTGAAGGTTCACTGCTCCCCATCTTTATACTTCCAAAGGTCAGCGTCAAACCAACCCCGGCAGCAACAGACACAGCGATAATTCTATTACCCAATTTACCTACTCCCTTTAAATACTTGCAGTTTTTCTATATTCTAGTTTGTCAACATAAATTTCATTGTGACATACCAGTCCGTATATGACAAATAACTTGCTGACTGTCAAATTCTTCATGTTTTTTTGTCAAAATGGATCCTTTTTGCTTTTTTCTGATGAATATCGTCTTCTTTTGAAAGCTTTTGTCAAGCGGCAGGAAAACACGGGATATCATGCTGAATAGTTAGTAAGAAGTTGTTTCGGAACTGGCATCCGAATGTTTCAGAATCTATTCTTTATGAAAGGGCTGAGTAAAATGGAAACGCAATATATGAAAGCTTATACAATTAAAGAGGTTTCGAAAATGCTGAATGTGCCTCCTGGAACACTAAGGCAATGGGAAAAGGATTTAAACGGACTTCTGCTTATTCCCCGTTCAAAACAGGGAGCCCGATTTTATACAGACCATGAAATCGCATTGCTTGAAAAGGTAAAGCAGATGCGGGATAAAAATCTAAGCAAGGATATGATCCGCGAATTAATGCAAAAACATATGGACTTTGCTTCTGGAACCGGCTCAGAAGCAAATGAAACATCCTTGGCGGCAGTGAATCAGGAAACAGCATTACATACAGAGCATCAGGCTGTCATGGACACCGAAATGTTCATGGCATTGATGGATAGTTTCAGGGACAGTTTAATTGCAGATGTCAGAAATGA
Source organism: Cytobacillus oceanisediminis (assembly GCF_004366035.1). Taxonomy (GTDB): domain Bacteria; phylum Bacillota; class Bacilli; order Bacillales; family Cytobacillaceae; genus Cytobacillus; species Cytobacillus oceanisediminis_C. The sequence continues at coordinate 263,710 of NZ_SOEE01000002.1, read as the reverse complement.
AATTCGCAGCGGCGTTCGAAAGGAAGTTTTAGACGAAGTGAAGAAAGAAATTAGCAAAGGATCATTGCATACTGTTAAAAGCCTGTCGGATTCCATCTATAAATCTGGAGAAAAAACAAAAGCGGAAATTGAATCACTTGGCTCAAGGATTGAGCAGTCTTCTGAAAATACTTCCGAAGCGTTCGGAACCCTTTCGAAAAGGGTGGCGAAAAGTACGAAGCGTACTTCTGATCAAATTCATCATTTGACAAACAAGCTGGCAGAATCTTCTGAAGCGTCTTCTGAAGAGTTCAAAACCATGATTCATTACATCTCATCTTCCGCTGAGGTGACCAGCACCGAAATCAGCTCGCTGATTGAAACGTTAAACACAGACAGAGAAATCTATATCGATACCATTAATAAAGAACGGGAACAATACTGGCATGAGGTAAAGCAGCGGGAAGAGGTTTTTCAGGATATGATCGTCTCCTTCCGAAGCGCGGCTGCTGCACAGGAACCCGAGAAAAAATGGTGGGAGTTCTGGAAATAGATTATGTAATTATTTTTTAGGTTGTGCCTGTTAATTTATGTACATTCATTAAAAGAACCAGGAGAATAGGTTCTTCTCCTGGTTTTAATTTTCCTCTCCATCTGAGTCCTATTAGGTTTAGGTTTAATAGAGTCCCATTTACTGAGTGCTTTAAGATTCACTCTGCTATAGAACCGGGGTTAATATTTTTTCCGTAAAAAATTTCGTCCATCTCCGTAGTAAGCCGCTCCGTGATCTCTTCAGCTTCCTCGGGATCAAGTTTTTCCTTCGTGTATCCAAATAAATAATTATCTAAGTCAAAATCCCTTATTTTACATTTGGTGTGAAAGGTGTGAGCCTGATAAATATTCACATCGATCATATCAAAATCTTCTTTTACCTCTTCAGGAATATAATTTTGGATAGAACTGATGTCATGGTCGATATAGAGTTTTCTTCCGTCAGTATCCCGTGTAAATCCCCTGACTCTGTAGTCGATTGTCATGATGTCCGTATCAAAGGAATGAATGAGGTAATTAAGGGCTTTTAGCGGGGAGATTTCTCCGCATGTGGATACATCAATATCAGCCCTGAACGTGCTGATTCCTTCGTCCGGATGATATTCAGGATAGGTATGGACGGTAATATGGCTTTTATCCAGCTGCATGACTACATTATCTGGCAGCGGGCCAGGAGATTCATTATATGATTCATCCGGGACTTCCACTACCGGTCCTTCAGATACCAGGACGGTCACACTTGCACCTTGTGGCACATAATCCTGCTGTGCCACATTTAAGACATGGGCACCAATAATGTCGGATACATTCTTTAATATTTTTGTAAGCCGCTCCGCACTGTATTGCTCATCAATATAATCTATATAGGCTTCACGCTCTTCCCTAGTCTTTGTATAACAGACATCATACATATTAAAGCTGAGTGATTTCGTCAAATTATTAAAACCATGAAGTTCAATTCTTTGTTCCGGTGTTAATTTCAATATGCTTCCCCCTTTGCAGCAGCTATGCATCTGTTCATTTTTATAATTATGTTACCCAAACTATCCTTTTAAAAACGGAAAATATCTAATCGCACAGTCAAAAGTGTTAGAGAATATGGCAAACTGGGTAGAAAAATAAGGAAGGCATCAATGTTTTGCATTTCCGCATTTTTAAATCTTATAATGAATGGGCATACCTTTGATATGGGTTGAAAGGTATATGGGAGGAGATTTATTGAGGAAGTTTTTATTTATTTTTATCCTGTTATTTATCGGTTTCGCCTTTTCACAGCCTGATGGGAAATTGGCAGATGAATCTAATTCAGGAACGGTAATCGATAATATAAAATCTGATTTTCAGCTTTTTAAAGACAATGAAGAAGTGCTGGCTATTATAAATGGTGTGATGGAAGAGGCTCAAAACTGGGCGGATGAATTCCTTCTTACAGTCAGGCAATATACCGGCGATAAAAATCAAACACCAGAGGATGAAGCCGAAAAGCCGGTTTTAGAAGCCCCTGAAGAGCAAACCTTTTCTATTCATAATATAGAAATTGGCGATGACAGGTCTGAAATCGAGAGCAGGCTCGGCTCCTCGAAACGTTCCTCCGCAAATGAATTTGGAACCGACTGGCATGCTTATCATGATCAATATCAAAATTTTGTAATGGTCGCTTATGACAACCAGGAGAAAGCTGCTGGCATCTATACAAATCAGGATTTGATTTCTTCATCAGAAGAGATTGCCTATGGAACGCCAAAGTCTTCAGTTTTGCAGCAGCTTGGAGAACCGCTGGACAAGATGAGAAAGGGCTTTGTAATCTATCAGCTCGAAGAGAATCGGGATTATGACCTATACGAATTGGATGGAAATTATGTAACCTTATTCTATGATAAGCATCGTGACAATACGGTAACTTCAATACAAATAATCAGTAAATCACTTGAAGAGCAAAAAGATTCCTTTTATGCCAATGCCAGCAGCTCTCTAAAGGAAGGATTTGAATGGCAGCTTTTCGATATAACAAATGCCGAGAGAGTAAATCACGGAGTTCCTGTTCTGGAGTGGGATGATACTGTTAAGGAAACAGCGCGAAAGCACAGCAGCGACATGGCGGAAAACAATTATTTTGATCATACCAACCTGCAGGGCCTATCCCCTTTTGACAGAATGCAGGCGGATGAAGTTTCATTTATGGTCGCCGGGGAAAACCTGGCTTCCGGTCAATTCAGCAGTATCTTTGCTCATGAAGGGTTAATGAACTCACTTGGCCACCGCAAAAATATTCTGCGTGCCGATTATACATTTTTAGGTGTTGGAGTTGCTTTTAATTCAAAGTCACAGCCTTATTATACGGAAAACTTTTATGCCAAATAAAAGCTCCCGCTTCTGCAGGAGCTTTTTTTCGCACCTGTTATAATTATTCCCTTTAATTATTATGTTCCTCAGCCAATCGGCAAAACCCCGCATTTAACCTTTCCCCCCTGCAGTGCATACCATATATCAGCCTATATAAATTAGCGAGACGAGGGTGATACAGATGGCAGTTGTGAAGGCACGTGAACAAGATATAGATTTGCTTGCCCGCCTCCTTCGGGCTGAGGCAGAAGGGGAAGGCCAGCAGGGCATGCTAATGGTGGGGAATGTGGGAATTAACAGAGTCAGGGGCAATTGTTCAGATTTTATTGGAATTCGGACCATACCGGAAATGATTTATCAGCCGCATGCTTTTGAAGCTGTCCAGAAAGGCTATTTTTATCAGAGGCCAAGAGAAGTGGAAAGAAGACTCGCACGGAGGGCTGTAAGAGGGGAACGGATTTGGCCAGCCAAATTTGCTCTATGGTATTTCAGGCCTCCTGGGGATTGTCCAGCTACATGGTATAATCAGCCTTTAGTAGGAAGATTCAAGCTTCATTGCTTTTATGAGCCAACAGCGGAAGAATGCGAGAACATTTACAATACTTTTTAAGAAAAGCGGAAGCGCCTTGCCCACGAAGGAACGCAGACTAAGAATGCCATGTCCTGTGGCAACGGCTGCATGACCCCCATCCTGGGGGCATCACCTCGAGGGGGCAGGCTGCTTGAGTTATCGGCGTACAAAATTTTATTCGTACCTTTAAAAAAATCCCTGCCACTTGAATTTGGCAGGGATTTTTCATAAAGATTATATTTCGAGATCGATCAGAATGCCCTTTTTCACGTAGTCAATTATTTTCACGGCTTCATCAAACGCTCTTTTTCTCCCATAATGATTCTGCATCCATTGCTCCTTCCCGGTTGCACCGTCATCAGAACATACAAGAGAATAGTGAATCCACTTCGGCATATACGTCAATAATGTCATGTGCAGCCTTCGCATGTGAAAAGGAGCCGTCACAATGATGATATTGGAGATATTCTCCAGCCCGCACATCCGATCCATAACCAGCATCGAGGCAAGCACGTTTTCTTTCGTATGAAGAGAGATATTCTCAAGGAAAAGGTCTTTTGGAGGAATTCCGTACCCTATTGCTTTTTTCATTAGCATTTCTGCTTCAGCCAATTCATGGCCAGGCCACTTTACACCGCCGGAGAAAAGCAGTTTATTAGCCCTGCCTTTTTGATAAAGTCTGATGGCTTCAGGAAGACGATATTCTGCTGCCTTGCTGCTTCCTGGCACAAAGATCAAATCCCCTTTTTGAAGATTATCCTCAATGCCATTGTACAGAAGTTTGAATATATCATCTTCACTTAAATGACTGGGGCTGAATTCTGAGATTTTCACAAATCTCCCCCCTTTCGCCCTAGCTAATATTTGCCTTTATTATACTATTCATCACGGACAAGAGCTCTTCCTATACATGCCTAGAAAAAAATAAAAAGCAGCGGAATCCGCTGCTTTTGGTTTAGAATGTTTTCGCTTTGTCTTTTGCACGTGCAATAGCATCTGCTTTGATTTCTTCTGCTTTATCAGGCATTGCGTTGTGCCCTTCCACAAAAAGACCATCGAATGAAGGAACACCGAAGAATTGCATTAATACTGTCAAATAGCGGTGACCCATTTCCATCTCTGCTGCAGGTCCTTCGGAATAGATGCCTCCGCGAGCCTGGATGTGAATTGCTTTTTTATCAGTCATTAATCCAATTGGACCTTCTGCCGTATACTTAAAAGTTTTGCCGGCTACTGCCACAGAATCAAGATACGCTTTCATTACTGGAGGGAACGAGAAGTTCCAAAGCGGTGTAACGAATACATATTTATCGGCTGCAACGAATTGTTCGCTTAATTCGGATAAGCGGCCTACTTTCGCCTTTTCATCTTCGGATAGTTCCTCAAAACCTTTTCCGGACTGAAGTTTACCCCATCCGCTGAATACATCCACATCAATTTGCGGGATATTTTCCTTGTATAAATCAATATGAACTACTTCATCATTTGGATTGGCTTCCTTGTAGGAATCAATAAAAGCCTTTCCTGCTGCCATACTATATGACACCTTATCGTCATGCGGGTGTGCTGTAATATACAAAACTTGAGCCATAATTCAATCACCTTTCCATTTTGAGTTGACATTTTTAGTTTGAATCAGAAATAAAGTATGTATTCATCTGCAGTATGAACATTTTTATTCTTAATCCGAGATAATCATATTCAAAATAAAAAAGAAATTCAAATTATCTGCTCATGCCTTTTTTTATTACCCAAATTAATTTATGAATAACCTGCTTCTGAACAGAATATATCTCATCTTATCATAATTTAACTTTTATTGTAACCGCTGATTACCACTGCTGTCACTTGCTTTATGCAGGGAGGAACAGTGCCTCCTCAGCTTCGCCTGCGGGGGTTTCCCGCTCCCTCCCCTCCCGCAGGATAGTGAATAATCTTCCTTGAATCGACACCGCGCGAAGAAAATGTGATTGTATTTTTGAGGATCAAATTCCCTCCGTTTCAATCAACTCAGCAAGTTTTAGTTAGTATGCAGATAAAAACAATAGCTTTAAGAAACAAAAATAAAAAAAGACCCAATACGGGTCTTCTATTCTTGTTCTTCAGTTGAGTATGGATTCGTTCCGATATTTTTTCTCATTTCGTCTGTCAGTTCAAAAGGAATGCTTGAACTTGCTCTGTCATCTTTTTCATAGTTCATTTGAACACTTCCATCATAATGGAATGGTTTATTTTCCATGCGAAGGTCACTCCTAATAGTTTGTTTTAATTTATTATATACTGAAAAGGACCTATTTTGTCAGAAAAATAAAAAAATTATATTTTTATTTTCCTGCTCCTATTTTCCCGTTGAACATCCATATTTATTCTGATTTCTAAAAAAAAACATTATTTCCAGAAGGAAATAATGCTCAAATTTTTCATCAGGGCGTCTTTTTCTTAATTTCCACAAGTTTAAGCCTGTTATCTTCAATTGATTTTATTTCAAAATGCAGGTGATGATAATCCAGTGTTTCCCCTTCTGCAGGAAAATGGCCTATTTCTCTCAATAAGAATCCGGCAAGGATATCCTCATCTTCAGGTATTTTTGTTTTAAAAGCTTCATTAATTCTGCGGATTGAGAGTTTGGCGTGTACAATAATATGGTTTTCTGTTAATTCATCAATAAGGATTTCGCTGCCTTCATCCGTTTCATCCTCAATTTCCTGCCCCAGCATGGCTTCAAGTATATCTTCATGTGTGATGATTCCTTTTGTTCCGCCATATTCATCAAGAACAATGGCAAGGTGCTTCCTTTCCTTCATCATCATTTTAAAGACTTTGTCTATGCTGTGAAATTCATATACAAACAAAGGCTCCAGGTCAGTAAAATCTTTTAAGGTTTTCTCAGGCCGACTGGACCAGGCGAGCAGTACTTTTGAATGAAACACTCCGACAATATTATCCATATTGTCTTTATATACCGGATACCTTGTAAAACGGTTATTCATTACAATATCCTTTGCCTCTTCTATTGTCGCGTCATAAGGAATCCCTTCAATTTCCATTCTAGGGGTTTTCAGTGCGTCACTGACATCTAAGTTATAAAAATCAATGATCCCTTTAATTCGTTGTGTTTCTTCTTCATGGAAGGTCCCTTCGCTTGTAGCAATATCAACCATGGTAATGAGCTCTTCTTTGGATACAGATACAGAATCTGCTTCATTTTTAGAAAGGAATTTAATGAGCCCTCTCGTGAATTTAGAAATTAAAAAAGTGACCGGCTTTAAGATAATCATGAGAACTCGAATTACCGGAAACACAAGATAGGCAATTTTGTCGGCAAAGCTTGCAGCAACTGATTTTGGCAGAACTTCTGCAAATAAGATAAGTGCTACTGTCAAAATACCTGTTGCCACACCCACGTTAAAGCCATAATCAAGCGCAATGATGGTAACCAGTGTCGGCAGCATGATATTTGCAATATTATTGCCGATTAAAATAGAAGTAATCATCTCATCAGGTTTCGAAACAACCTCTAATATTCTTTGCGATTTCTTATCATTGTTATCAGCTCTGGATTTTAATTTCATTTTGTTAACGGCAGTCAATGCCGTTTCACTTCCCGATAGGAAAAAGGACATAAACATAAAAAACAAAATAGCAATAAACAAATTTGGTTTCCTCCATTTTTATATATACATTTGTAATTGTTTTTTACCCAAACTGCACACGCAAAAACTGTGCCCTGCAAATTTGAATAATTATCCATTCATTATAAAGTAAATGAAAGCTTATCGAAAATAATAAGCATTTTCAAAGAGCTGAACCTTTTTCAATAAAATTACTCTCTTTGCCCATAATAAACTTTAAGCCAATTACTAGAAGGAAGAAGGATAAGATATGCGCAAGCTTTTTTTGCTTTTTTGGTGCTTCCTGCTTATTATCCCGTCAGAGGCATGGGGAGATACGGGAGAAAATAATATGCAGGCAGCTTTTATAAGAAGTGGCTATTTGTGGTTGAAAACAGGAAATGTCGAAGAACAGATTACAGCTGAACCTGCAAAATTCAATAATACGCCAACATGGTCCTATGACGGCCAATGGCTTTTATATGAAAAGGAAACGACTGAAATACATTCTTCTAATATGGAAAACAGCACAGAGATATGGGTATACAATGTACAGGCAAAGATGCATAAAAAGATCTTTCAAGGTGGCGGGAATGCCAAATGGGCACCTTCCGATAATAAGATTGCTTTTACCAGCAACAGTGTTTTAAACATCTCAGATTTGAAGGAATTCCATAATGTTGCTTTAGGAGTAGATGATTTTAATTGGTATCCTGCCGGAACAGCCTTTATTGTCTCTTCAAGCGCTGTCTTAAGGCCTGATGGCTGGACAAGTCCCATCCTATATAAGGTTCAGCTGCCGAATGATCTTGAAAAGCTTAATTTGACCGAATATGTTGAACCTTTCTTCACGATTCCTAAGGAAATAGGCAATGGCAAAGCTTCCATTAAGTCCATTAATGCAACGACATTTGAATTCTCACCAGATGGAAAATGGATCTCATTCATTGTTAATCCAACTGCATCATGGTCCATGGACAGTGATATGGTCTGTGTCATCTCTGCAGATGGAAAAAATTTTGAAGTTCTTGATGAGATGATCCTTCATTTGGATGTCCCTAAATGGGCACCCGGCAGAAATTTATTGGGATATATCGCTGGCGGGGGCAGGATTGTGTTGGGCTTTAAAAACAAAAAATTGAAGGTGACTGAATTGCCTGCTTATAAAACCATGAACCTTACACCTGCAAAATTTGCGGAAATGGGCTTTACCTGGGTGGATAATGAGAGACTGGTCGCATCACGGGTGGATGAAAGTGAATGGTCAAATGATCCGCAAAGGCGGCCCGAACCAACACTTTGTTTGATTCAGCTAAACAAGATCCAGCAAACGAGGATCACCTATCCCAAAAAATCAATTGGAGATTATGATCCTCTCTATATAAAGAATGCCCATAAATTAACTTGGATCAGAAAAAAGCTTGCCCAGCAAAAAGGGGATATATGGATTGCCGATCTCAATGGTAAAAATGCGAAGGTGTGGGCAAAGGATGTTGAACAATATTCATTTTATGTAAAATAAAAAGCTGACCAAAAAGCGGTTCCTAATTTGAATCGCCTTTTGGCCTTATCCCGTTTGCTGTTCATTTTTGTGAATTGAAAGGAATACTTCCTCCAATGAAATGCATCTGTATTCCTTATATACCTGATTAAGTGTTCCAAAAAACTTTATTTTCCCATTAAATAAAATGATTAACTTGTCTGCGATCTCAATGGCGTCTCTCATAATATGACTGCTTACAATGATCGTTTTATTCTCCTCTTTCAGTTCCTTTATTATTTTCTTTAGCTGAATTACCCAATAGGGGTCCAATCCGTCTGTTGGTTCATCGAGGATATAGATGTCCGTGTCTGCAAGCATACACTGAGCAAGATTAAGCCGCTGGGACATCCCTTTTGAGAATCCTCCAGCTTTTTGGTTCCGCTCGCTCCACAAGCCTGTTTTTTCTAATACCCATTTCACCGATTCCTTGTTTTTATTTAGAAATTGCCTGTAATAATCAAGGATTTCATAAGGTGTAAGTTCTGATGGGAAAATCATTTGGTCGGGCATGTAAGCAAATGGCTTTTGCTGTTTCGAATGGAATGCCACACTTCCTGTTGTGGGACTTTCAACGCCAGTAAGCATTTTAATCATCGTACTTTTTCCGGCTCCGTTCCCTCCGCACAAGACAATACAATCCCCCTTTTCAATGTGGAGATTCAACCGTTCCAATGCTGTCTTTTTTTTATATACTTTGGATAAATCCTTCAATTCCAAAATCATCTTACACACCTCTCTTAGATAAAACCCGGGCTGATGTAATGAATGTTATAAGAATAATGAGGATAATGGATAGTGTCAGGGCAAGTGTGAGAGAACCATTTGCCCCCCACTTCTCGATCATTAAGTATTCCGGACCAAATACATATTCGGAATTCAGTTTTGATATCGACCAGACGCGAACGGATTCCACAGGATTTAGAAGGATTAAAAAGAATAGACTGATTTGCTTCAATGAATAAGGAATCCACCCGGTGACTGAAAAGATGATAAATTCATATACAAACACAATAATGATCCAGAAAATCATTGCTGCTGACAGTCCTTGCATCCTTGATTTGGAAAAAGCTCCAATCAGTAAAGATGCTGCTGAGAATACAAGGATTAGAAGCATATTAATCAGTAAAAACACTTGAAAAATATGTGCTGCAATGGAACTGCCCGCCAAAGAGAAATAGAAGCCGAAGAGACCATATGATAGCCCTATGACAAAGAATAATGAGATAACCAAAGACAGGAATTTGCTGATCAGGTAATATCCTGAAGAAGCATGATAGGTTCTGTATAATGATAATCTTCCATTTTCTTTATCGGCAATTATGGAACTGCTGCCAAGGATCATACATATGATGGGCAGCATCCATAGAGAAAGATTCATCAGCATGGCAATCGAACGATTGTAGGCAGACTGGCTAAAACCGGCTGTTTCCCCCTCTTCCGGCTTTATTTCTTTGAGTCCGTAATATTCCGGGTTAACACCCATGGTTTCGATATTGGCATTCACACCTTCCAGTCCATAGGAAATTTCAGCGGGGTCTGATTTGACAGATTGAAGACCATATAAGTAAAGAAGTCCTGCCAGAAAGAAAAAAAGAACCATAAAATTTAAAAGCCACCTGCTTCTTAACAGCAGCCTAAGCTCATATTTAGTCATAGAATACAATAGTTTGGGATTCATATCGTTTCCTCCTCATGCTGAGGGAAATTTAAGCTTTAATGGCTGTGTTTCATTCCTTCTCCTTTAAAGCTCTTAATATCTGCTTTTAAAAGATCTTCTTTCAACAACACTATACCTCCGTGTTTTTTCTGATATTCTTCGGCTTTTTCCAATGATTCAAAAGCTGCAATTCCATAGCTCATGGGACTTTCAATATGACCGTTCTGTATAAAAGAGCTTGATTCAAACGATATCCATTCCCTGCTGAGGTAATCATGTACAAAGGCAGCATCATATTCAGGATTCTCAGTCTGTATATATTGAATCATGCAGCCAATATCATCGAACAGAACAGGCTTCCCGCTTTTCAAAATGAGCTGTGCCGCCGATTCCAGCTCTATGATACCCATATTGCAATTATCGCAGCTATCACGATTCTGTTTAATCACTGCCGGTTCCGAAGCTGATGATGAGCAGCCACTTAAAAATATCACCAGAACAGCCATTAGAAGAATATATCTATATTTCATTGTGCTTCCTCCCAAACTTAAATATAAGCACACTTGCCGAAGTGATCAGGAAAAAAAATAAGATTAAAGGATATTCGCCGCTATGACTGATATGATTTTTTTCTGAAATGAATGTTTTCTGTTTCACAGGCGCAGGTTCAGCAAGCGGCGACTCATCTATGATAAATGCTTCTGATGGAATCGGGGTGTATTGTTCTATCATATTCCATAGCTCTACGGCTGGACTTTGATAAAAGATCTGCAATAAGGGCTCATCATCTGCCATCTGATAAAAAACATCTCCGCTTTTATAGGCAAAGTCCACTTTATGGTCATGATCCAAATTTAATAAATGATGATCATCAAAATAGTTTCCATAATTGTCTTTACTGAATAGATTCCTGTTATCTTTTTCCGAGATAACCTGTCTTGTATTCCCTGAAAAATTATTTAAATAAATGGTGTTATCATTTGAATTCTTCCCAATTTCAATGCCGGTATCATTCTGCAGAATATTGTTAAATTCCAGTCTGTTCCTTTTTGCATTTTCAAGAATAATCCCTCTGAAATTGCCTATTACTATGTTTGAAGATATTTTGGAATCGAATGTGTCATAAATAAAGATTCCTGCTCCGTCAATCGCTGTATTTTTAAAGAAGTAGTTTTCAAGTATAAAAATTTCATAGCTTTGCATGATCATAAGGCCGTTAATGCTTTCGGTTACCTGATTGTCAGCTATTAATACATTGCGCGAATCCATCGTATGCACGCCATACCGTGCTTTAAACATGAGGTTCCCCGTGACTTCACAAAAATCTGAATAGGACACATAAACACCATCCTGTGTGTGATAGAAGTAATTCTCCTTCACTGCAGTATTGGGTGCTTCAATTAAATAAATGCCAAAGCCTTTGTGCCGATTTATGCCATGGAAACTGGTAATGAGGTTATTTTCAAACCTGTGTCCATAGGAATTCCTTGCATAGATGCCGTGAAATACATTTCTAAGGGCAATATGATGTAGAAAAGCGCGGTCTCCTTTCACATATATTCCGGCATTCTGTGAACCGCTTCCCTCCACCTCCAGATTTTCCACAATCACATCATCTGCAGCAATCGTCAGCACATGGCCTTTTTCTGTTCCCATTATTCTTGTTCCTTTATCTCCTATAATGTGAACCTTTCTATCTATAAGGAAGTTCCCTTCATATATTCCGGATTGTAATTTTATGACTGATACCTCGGGGTCAGACAAGGCCTCTCTCAGCTCTTTTGATGAGACTGCTGTCATTTCCTGAGCGGAAGCTTTTCCGGCCAGGACCAAACTGAAAAATACTAGGAACCATCCGATTTTTTTATACACTCAGCGCTCACCTGCCCGGAAGTATGCATTCTGGCAACCTATCAATTCTAAATAGGCCTCCGGAAAAAGAATTTCCATTTTCAATTCTTATCTTGTATAATTTATTTTAAGTTGAATTTTTATTTATATTTAATGGCTCATTGTAGCCTTACCGTCGTCTTCACCTGTCTCAGTTACCTTCAGGATGGCGACGGCTCCTTTTTGTGCATGGTTAAACTGATGAGTAACAATTGGATAGCTGCCTTCTTTGGTAACTGTAAACTCCACTACTGCCCCGCCGCTTGCCGGGAGCATAACCGTTTGGAGACCTTTATAGCGGTTATAGGGGTTGCCATCAATGTATACGTCATCAAACACAGTACCCACCACATGGAACGAGCTTACTTCATTTGGCCCTACATTATTTACATATATCCTCACCTTATCCCCTACTTTAGCCAGAAACGGATTATCCTTAAGTGTGAACGTATCCCCATTAGTATTAGGGTCTCCTTCTTTTAAAGCTTTTGTGGAGAAAACCACATGACTGGGTACGCCGTTTGAAAAATCCTCCAGATCGTTGTACTTATACCACTCGTTTTGTATAATTGTAAATTCTCTATCAATCTCTTTATCAGTCGGATAGCCGTCTTTTGGCTTTACAATTATAGTTCCGTGCATACCATTTGCTATATGTGATAATACCGGTGAAGTTCCGCAATGATACATGAACACGCCTGGTTTATTTGCAGGATAACTGAATGTTCCCGTTTCATCTGGCTGAACGTTGGAGAAGTCTTTTGAAGGAGCTGCGTGTACAGCGTGAAAGTCCATGCTGTGCGGTATTGCCGGATCCATGTTTTTTAAGGTGAAATTGATTGTGTCCCCTTCATTGACGACAACTACAGGGCCTGGCGCTTCACCATTAAACGTCCATGCTTTATAGAATTTTCCTTTGTCGATTTCAATATCCGTGATTTGGGAAGTCATTTCCACATTTACTTCATTCGGCCCGACTCTATCAATTTTCAATGGAATGGGTTCCTGATTTAAGTCTTTATGCGGAGCGATTGCCTCAGGCTTTGTTGTTTCTGCAGCCAGGACCTTTTCCTCAGGCTGAAGGGAACTTTCCGGTGCTGCCCCCTGGCTGCATCCCGTTATTAACCCTATGCCTATAGCCGAAGTAAGCAGATATTTTACTCCTTTTTTCATCTTGATTTCCTCCTTATAATCGATTGGTTTATCTGCTTTTATCATATGGTAAATATGGACTGAATTTGGTGATTTTTCTCACAAGACTTTGAAATTCTGTGAAGAGTTTGTGAATTAGTGATCACATTTTTATGTTAAAAAGGATAGAAGAGTTATTACTTTGAAAGGCGATTATTATGCTATAATCGCCTGGTCTTTCAATCATACCGGTTCCATTAGTGCGTTAGTGCTAATTAATGGACACTTTACATCTATATTACTTTGTAAAAAATTGTTTCTATCTATCTTAAATGGTTTATAATCATTAAATGTAGTTTAGTTGAATCAGATGCTATAAAAGGAGAATTAATTAAAAGATGGATTTTATTATGATTTTAAAAGCGATTATTCTGGGATTTGTAGAAGGAATGACGGAGTTTGCTCCAGTGTCGTCTACTGGACATATGATTATTGTGGATGATATGTGGCTCAATACAAAAGAGTTTTTGTCAAAATATGAAGCTAATACCTTTAAAGTTGTCATTCAGCTCGGTTCCATCTTAGCGGTTGTGATCATTTTTAAGGAACGGTTCATTGAAATGCTCGGTCTTGGAGGGAGGAATAAAAACTCAGAAGAAAAACAGAGCCGTCTGAAATTGTCTCAAGTGATTGTCGGGTTAATTCCTGCCGGGATTCTTGGTGTTTTATTTGAGGATTATATTGATGAACACCTGTTTTCAACTGAGACGGTACTGATTGGTTTGGTTATTGGTGCATTTCTGATGATTTTTGCTGATATTTTTGGAGGCAAAGACCCGAAAACAGTTTCAGTTGATCAAATCACCTATAAACAGGCTTTATCTATTGGATTGATTCAGTGCTTCTCACTTTGGCCCGGGTTCTCACGTTCAGGTTCAACCATTTCAGGCGGCGTGCTGCTTGGCCTGTCACACCGTGCTGCAGCTGATTTTACTTTTATCATGGCTGTACCCATCATGGCTGGCGCGAGTTTTCTATCCTTAATAAAAAATCTCGAGTACTTTTCAGTCGATGCACTGCCTTTCTTTATTGCAGGCTTCATCAGTGCATTTGTTTTTGCCTTGATTTCGATCCGCTTCTTTTTGAAGATGATCAATAAAGTTAAACTTATTCCTTTTGCCATTTACAGAATTGTACTTGCAGGGGTTATATATTTCATATTTCTTTAAAAAATGAACCTGGGCCTTTGCAGCCCAGGTTTTGTTTTGGTTTATTGTCCAAAGTGGTGTCAGGTTCGGACTCTGGCACGGGAGTATCTCCTTTTTCTGTTCGAAGACGAAACTGGTTCGGACTCTATGGGCGTCATGTCGTTTTCTCCTGTCCGAACCAATTGCTTATTATTAAAACAAATTTTTAAAGAAGATGAAAATTACCCTCGGAATCCACAGTACGATCCGAATAAGTAATGAGATCACAATGGAATCCAGGAATTCATTCAAAAGCTCACGCAGCAGCCCTGGTTTTCGTTTCTCTCTATTCTTGATGGATTTTCCCGCCTTCCTATTTTTGATCCGCTCCATTTTTTACATCGTCTACAATGCGTTCAGCTGCTTTTCGGTATAAGTTGCTCATGTGAACCAGTGAAGTAGCCAGCAGGACTTTTTCAAGCTCAGCTGGCTGATCCTCATTAAGCTCTTTTGCTTCCTCTGCTGCCCTGGCTGCCTGATTTTCCAGATCATTCATAAAAGCATCGACATTAAGTTTAGTTAAATCGAGGTATAGCTGATAAAAATGGTCCAGATCCATATTTCCTTCTGCTGTTCGGGTGTTGACGCCATTTAATAGGCTTTTAATATCGTTTATGGAGAGAGCTCCTTTAAGCTGATAAATGAAAGCAATTAAAATAAGGTGCTCCTTTGAATATTTTTTATTTTTGACAGGAAAAAACAATTTCCCTTTTGCATAGTTATTTATCATTGTCTTAGTCAGCACTTTTTCCTCTTCGTTTCTCGTCGTGCTGCCAAAAGTATTTTCAAATAGCTGGATCACCTGATCCATATATAAATCGATCTGCGGCATATCTTCCAATTTAAGTTGATTATCCGCAATGAGTTTTTCCATTTCCATATTTATTCATCAAATCCTCCCCTGTTATTATATAAATTCTACTTAAAAAAGCGTAAGTTGTAAATATTGACTAGATGATGTTTTGTATATATTATATTAAGTAGTTATTAAAACTACATAAAAGAATATTAGGAGGAGATATTATGAATTCATACATCCGAGAGCCCATAAATGGACTGACCCATTTAGCAGGAGCCATTTTATCCTTTGCCGGATTGCTTGCCATGGTTATCAAAGCCTCACTGACGACATCTTCACCGCTTGCCATTACTGCTGTTGCTATTTTTGGAATTAGTTTGATGCTGCTCTATTCTGCATCAGCTGCCTATCATATGGTGATAGCTAAAGATAAAGTCATTGCCTTTTTAAGAAAGCTTGATCATTCCATGATTTATGTATTGATTGCAGGTTCCTATACACCTTTTTGCCTTATTACTTTAAACGGTGTGACCGGATGGGTTCTATTTTCCATTGTTTCTGGTGTTGCTTTATCAGGGATTCTGTTTAAAATGATCTGGTTCAGCTGCCCGCGCTGGCTATCAACAGCCTTATATATTGCAATGGGATGGATTATTGTTTTCGCTTTTTCGCCTCTTTCTGAGTCTCTAAGTTACTCTGGTGTAATGCTTCTTTTGCTTGGGGGCATCCTATACACAATTGGCGGAGTGATTTATGCGATTAAACCAAAATTCCTGGAGTTCAAACATTTGGGTTTTCATGAGATTTTTCATATTTTCATTATGATGGGAAGCATGGCACACTTTCTTTGTGTGTTCATGTATGTGATTTGATAGATAGTTAAAAAAGCGGACACCCTCATGTCCGCTTTTTTTTCATTAGCTGCTTTCTACATCCTTCAAAACAGCTTGTAGTTTCCGTTCAGAAAATCTGACCATGTTTTTGTAGATGTTCGTGATAGATTCAGCATAATTAGTTCCAGGTACAGCCCATTTGCCATTCAGTTCCTTCCATTGCTTTGCCGAACCTCTTTTCACAAGGCTGAAACGCGGATCCGCCAGTGGATATTTAGAAGGCAGCGACTGTGTGGAAGAATAGGCATATAAATGCTGAATATGTGCCAAAACGCCTTCCTCCTGTGTGGAAAAGCTTGCTCCTGCCGCACCATTCCCTGTTGCGCCGATTCCTGCAAAATTATTCTGGCCAGGTTTAACATCACCAGTAAATCGGAGAAAGTTGGTTTCATGCATGGCCTGTGCAAAAGCGATATCCCCTCTGATGCCATAATATTCACCGATAGCAGAATAGAATGATCCTAAATTGGCAGCATTCGGGTTTACCTGTTTTGCATATTGATTCATATGCTCTGGTGACAAATGGGTTACTCCCAGAATGGAATAACCTTTGGGTTCAGAAGGCACTGTCGGCGGAGCGTCTGACAGTATATAGGCATCTGTTATTCCTGCTTTCTTCACAATTTCCAATTGTTTTTCTGCATTTTCCTTCGTACTGAAAGCACCGGCCTGTACCCTGTACCAGACCGTGCCTGAAATTTCAGCAGTGGCTATAACCGATTCGATGCTTTCATTTTTTATAGCTGCAGCCCTTTCCTCCGCATTTTTTCTATTTGTAAAAGAACCGGCAATCACTCTGTATAGATTACTGGGGTCGACTGGTTTTGGCGGCTGCGGCGGTACAGCCGGTTTCGCTTTAAGGCTAAAGGCATTAGCAATTCCATTAACATGTCCCTGTGCCACTCTTTGTCTCCACAGCGGATCTTTCATTAAAGCGGCATCTGCTGAATTATCAATAAAGCCATTTTCTGTTAATAGGGCTGGCATGGCTGATTCACGCAGTACATGAAAGTCAGCTTTCTTCTTACCTCTATCGATGAGCTGATTCAGTTTAGTGACTTCAGCATGGATAATATTCTGATAGCTGGCTGTTTGGGAAGTGCTGCCAAGGCTGTTATGAATAAAATCTTCATATCCCCTCGCTGCGCCATTCGCGGCATTACAGTGTATGGAGAGGTAAAAATCAGCCGCCCAGCTATTGGCTTCAGATGTTCTTTGGCTCAAACTTTTAGTCGTATCATTTTCACGGCTCATTTTAACTTCTATATCTTGATAGCTGGCCAATAGGATATTTTTTATATTTTTTGCAATATCAAGCGCAATATCTTTCTCTCTTATTCCGTTTCCCTGAGCGCCTGGATCAGTACCTCCGTGTCCAGGGTCTAAATATAGCTTCATGGTCCTCACTCCTTTATTATTTAAGTCTTATATTTCAAAGTTTGGAGCTTCCCAGTTCATTATAAATCAATTTAACACAGCAAGTACTTGCTTGTAATATTGTATGTTTAACAGCAGAAATGGCTTGTGCATATGACCAAGCAATAATGCTTTCCGTAACTGGAATCATAAAAAATTGTATTTTAATAGGCGACATTCTCATTCAAAAACTTAGGTGCAGCCGTATGCTAATGGTGGAACTAATTTTTGGGGAGTGAAAAATCATGGGTTTGTGCGGGAAGAAAAACAATAAAGAGTTTGAGAGGCATGATTTTTGCCATGAGCATGATTGCGACTGTGAATGCCAGATAAAACCAGACTGTGAAGAAGGTAAACACCGGAAAAACTTCTATGAAAATTGTGTTGAAGAGGTTTTGGAGGCTATTTTTAGAGCACAGAAAAAAGCAGGTTCAGAAGATGAATGCAGGAGTTCGTGCCGGGAATCCATTGATGATCTAATGGGAGGAAATAAGAAACCAAAAAAAAATACAATTCCTTTCCTTTTATATTGCGGAAGCTGTGAACCATTTAAAGCCACAGGTGTGACCACATTCACTCATCATTCCAAGGAAAAGAAATTTGCTTGTATAACATCATTCATTTTTAGAATAAAAGAATTTGACGGCAAATGCGCTGTATTGGAATTGTTGACTTTCAAGCAATGTAAATCTTCTAAAGACCCATTTAAATCACATACAAAAGATTGTTGTTCACCTTGCAGCCAAATCGATTGTGAAAACGTAGAGGATCTCATTCCTACAGGTATATGCATAAATGTGGATCTTTCCTGTTTTTGTGCTGTAACCTGTCTGCCTGCCGTCCGCTTATAGAATTTTACTATTCCTGATTGTATTATGGGCTTTGCTAAATGATTCGCCGATTTTAAACATTATGAATAGCCAAGTAAAAAAGGTGCACCATTCTGGCATGGTGCACCTTTTTTGCATTATTAGCAGATTAGCCTCCAAAAGCCTCCAGCACATCCTCTACGTCTTTTATATCAACCTCATCTGGAATTGTCTCATGAAGAAGCTTCTTCTCTTTAAATGCTGGCGCCTGGACTGGAACATAGCCTGATTGCATCATTTTCTTAATTTCATGAATTTCTGCAAGTATGATATCGCTGTTCATATTTTGGGGATGGAGATAACTGTTTAAAGCTGATAGAACTAAATGGATCAGCGTATTATTATTGGAATGATAGTCGACTTGTTCCTCTATCTTCTTTGAGACTTTTACAGATGCCCCAGTTTTGACATCAATGAACTGATCTGGGATTGTTAATGCGGTCTTATTAACATAGTCGGTATAGGTTCTGAACATTTCCATCATCCTTAACCTTTGGTTGTCATAATATGATTACTTCCTTTATCTCTTTTAAGCTGATTCATTTTTGCCAGAATCATAAGACCAAGGACATTTAATTTCTCCATATTTTCAGGAAACGTTAATTCAATTGGCCTTCCTCTATCCGACCATTTTGCTGCAGCTTCCTGAATTTGCTTTTGGGCGAGTTTGGCTGCTCCTCCAACAGCAATATAACGGACAGCTCCTTTAATCTCTGATGAACTGCTCCTCACCCGATCAAAATGCTCCAGGTATTTAATTGCCATTGACTTCAGCTGTGGCAAAATGTATTTGCTGATATCCTTTCTGACCCCTGCGAAAGGCTCGACATACCACCCTGAGGGTCCTTCTGCCAACTTTTCCTCCAGTTCGGCACGGGAGTCAAATCGGTACATTTCCTTTTTACTCACCCTTTGAATGATGTGATCAAGAAACTGATTGATCCCGAAAGGCTCGCCCTCTACAGATGCGACAGGCTTATTATTTTTTATTCCGACAAAGTCGACTGAGTCTCCCCCAAGGTCGCCGATGATAATCCCTTTTTGTGATTCTTTTACAAGTTCTTCATCCTTGATGCCCAAGGTTTCCTGATCTCTTGTTAACCCCAAATAGGCACAAGCACCTTCTGCACCTACAATGACATCATTGATTATGACTTTAACGGTTAACTCTTTTGGCTCAGAAAGGCCGGGAACTTTATGAAAGATGATCGTATGTGTTCCAGCCAGTTTGTCTTTTAGGCGAGTTTTTCTTTCTTTATACTGTGTTGTCGGAAGAGAAACAGCTAATTGATCAATGGAATAAGTGATTTCTGTTTCTTCCGGATGCTGAAGTACTGAATGATAGCCTGCCAGGCCAAACAGCAGCAAATAAGTTCTGTCTTCATCAACTTTCTGGTTATTAAATGCAGTCAGGCTTACGTCCCGCTGTTTAGCCGCTCCTTTTCCGATATAGAATATTTCCCTTCTATCCACAACGGCCTGGCTCTTTACCTCCACAATTAAATTATCTTCAAACACTATATCATCATCATCGTATGGCTTTTCGTAAAATTCTGCATCAAAAAGAGCAATAGCATTTGGAATCTGATATTCTGACAGAATACCATTTTCAGAAGCTAATGCCTTATACCAGCTGTTTCCGATATCTACAGCAAGAAAATTGTGTCTATCCATTTCTCCTCACTCCTCCTTTTGAATCTTATGCGTGATAGAAGTCCAATTGTGCCCGTACATATTTAAATTTTATCTCAGCCTTCGACTATCAGCGGAAATAAAGAAAAACCCAGCTGCTTACAGCTGCGCTTTATCCGCCATTGTATCATCCAGAGAAATTTCCATGTTTGTCCAATGCATTCAACTGCTGAAATGCATAATATATCTTGAAGTAATTATTAATAAGGAGGAACAACATTGAAAAAAGAAAATAAATGCGTAGATATTAACGTGTCTGCTAATGTTGGAGAGTGTAACTACTCCCCAGGAGCTGCGCCAATTGCTCCGGCAGGCGAAGCTATTATTAAAGTACCTGTAGAACTTGCCGTTTTGAATGTCAGGACAAACCTGGCTGCCAAAATCACATTCCCAGAGCCGGTATTAGAAATCAAAGATATTAAGAAAAGAGTACAAATTGTCCAATGTAAACTTCTTCTTCCAGGGGTTGCTGCAGGCAGCGATCCATTTGTGGCAGGCTCTTACCATCTTTTCATAAAAGGGTTTGTACGCAAGAATATTCAATACGCAGCTCCTTGCTATAATTCAGGAGTATGTGTGAACTCTGAAATGCGTTCATTGACAACTGATGTACCTTTTGAATGTGTAGTGGAAATTGCAGAAGCTGATTTTGACAGAACACCACAGCTTCCTTTCTTGAACGCGCGTGCAGAATTTGATTTCTTCAGACAGCAGGAGCTTGGACGTGGCTTCCCAGAAAAAGACCATTTCCTATCCAGCGACCTTTCCCAATTCCACCAGAATAGCAGCCAGTTCTACAATGAGATGCCATTTTGCGAGCTGATTTCAAGCAATATCACGGAATGGGACGAGGCTCTTGATCGAAAGCCGTTCGACCACCACGCCAATTGGGGAGAAGGAACATTTGAAAGTATCTCCGAAAAAATGTTCCTTCAATTTACAGTAAAAGTTCTTCAAAAACAGCAAGTTCGAGTGGCAGCTCTATAATTGAATGAAAGAGCAGGACCTATTTTCTCATGGGAATAGGTCCTGTTTTTTTTATGAGGATTTCCATATTAGCATGATATTCACAGTTCAATAAAATGACATTCACCTACAATATTCCCTTGCCTATTTTTGTTTTTGAGTCTCTGTCATTTAATAGGTATACGCCCAAACATAGTCGTTTATCATGCATATGATGTGATTATCATGATTTCAGGAGGAGCCCATATGTCAGAAGAACATAAAGATCGAGATCAAGCAGAATGCCAGATTTCAGCTCAAAACTGTGAGTGTGAGAGCACCTTCCACCATCCGCATGTAAGCATTGGAAAGATTACTGCAAAGGTTCCTGTAGTTTTGGCAGAACTCTCACTTAAAGTTCATGTGAATGCCTTGATTACATTTCCCGAACCTGTCCTTGAGATTAAGGACATTAAAAAAACTGTGAAATTAACACAGTGCAGGCTTCTATTGCCCACTGACCAATTATTTGTTAAAGGGTTTATCCGCAAGAATATTCAATACGCCAGTCCTTGCCCTGATATCGAGAAGCATACCGATAAAAGTATTGCTTCAGATATTCATTCCTATACAGTTGATGTACCTTTTCAATGTGTGACTGAAATTAAAAAATTCTTGACTTGTCCGGTAATGCCGGAAACCAACCACCGCCACGAATTTGATTTTCTTGTATCAAAACCAATGCCTCGCGGATATCCTGAGAAAGATGAAATGCAGTCGAGTGATCTTTCACAATTTCATCAGAAAAGCGTACAGCACTATAATGAATTGCCCTTTTGTGAACTGATTTCCAGCAGAATAATAGAATGGGATGAAGCAATTGACCGCCGTCCACTGCCTAACCGGTCACCGATCGGGGAAGGCGTCTTTACAAAAGTGGAGGAAAAAATGGTTTTAGACCTGGTCATTAAAGTCCTGCAAAAACAGCAGATTCGTGTATCTTCTACTACAAATGATCACGAAGATTGCTTTGACTGTGAATAGACCTCCAATTTGCACCAAATTAATAATTAAATAGTGTGTCGTCAAAAGCCTTCAGTTTTATATATTTGAAAAGCTATACCATTTATAGAAATAGCTTTTAAGATTTAATGTAAGGAGGGGACCGGTGAGGATGCTCTAGAATGGCAGCACCTTCCTAAGCGTATGAGTGATATGAGAAGTACCTATAACCGGATTTATCGTATCGATAAAGACTCAGATAATCCAATGGAACAGCAGCAATTATTCTTTTATACGGGGAATGATTCAAAAAGCCCAAAATCAGCAGAACCAGATAATAAATTGGACTCAGAAGAAAATCAAAAAGATACTGGCAGGTCTATTTCCGGAAAAAAAACTAAATCATTTCCATTAATTTTACCGCCTCCAGCAGTGGAAGCGCGTCAAATAATTAAAACGAGTGTACAGCCAGAAAAAGCAGCTGATAAGGAGACTCCTGAGGAGAATGTTGTGCCTGCTAAAGGTAATTCCCATACGTCCAAGGCAAATAGCATAGTATTGCCAAAAAACCTGAAAGAAATGCTGACGCCCTTTTCTCCTATGCTGAGCTGGTCCCCTTCATTACCCAGCAAATATTCTAACAATAGGATCTTGTTAAGCGAAAGTAAATCCAGTATGAGAGAAGATAAACACCTTTTACTTGCCGAGACAATTCCAGCTGATGACCTTTCACATGAAATGGTTCAGATTGACAAGGAAATTGGACCATCTTTAGATAATGAAAATTCGATTAAAGCGATAACTTTTGAAGAAGAACTGGATCTGACAGAGGAATTTATACGCTTGCTTGAGAACCACGATATTGCAGATACATCCAAGACCATCCAAACTGCAGAATCCCAAAGTGATTACTCAATTGTGTCGGAAGCAGAAGTGTTCAATGAAGAGGATGGAGCGGAAGACAACACCCCTGCCATGAAATCTTCATTGTTTTTGGAATCTGCGAATTCATTAGAGGAAGAATTTGCAGGAATGCTGGAGGAGTCTTCTTCTTCAGATGATGAGTCTGCTAACTATCTCTATCACCAGGACCAAGTATTTGCACTCCTGTTAGATTCCTCTAATAACCGAAGTGAATCTTCCTCCTATCATCATACAAGATATGTTAGCGTAAACTGTGAAGCTGAGTCATCCGAACCAGATGAAGCACATCCATTAGAGGAATCATCGTGTGATAGACCCATGAAGGAATGGCAGTCAAACTTAAGTGAAGAATCATCCAGTTATGAAGGAGAATTCTCCCGTCTTTTGAAAGAAGCATGCAGCTTGCTCGATATGCAGGCCGAAGACACCATCCCGCTGCAGGAGAAATTTTTGGCTTTGATGGAAGAATCATCAGACAGCAATCATTTGTTCTTTGAAGTATCAGATGATGAGTTTTTCTTAGCCAGTGAAAGTGAAAGCTCCGAATCTGCAGATGATGATGAAGAGAAATATGATAAAGTATCTTCATTGCTTGAACACTTTTCGGCGATGCTTCAAGATATTACATTCAATGAAGCTCCAAATTCTGAATCGGAAGAGCCCCCCTCTCTAACAACCGAAATTGAAAGTATATCCGAATCCATATCGGAAGAAACGTCTAGTGATATGAAGTTTAATCATCAATTAGAGGAATCCTCTTCCAGCAGCTGTATTTTAGTCAACGAACAGCAAACACTATGTTATAGGGAGTCCCGAAGCAATGGACCAATAGTAAAACTGCCTGTTTTAGTAGGCAAAACAGATATGGCGATTCAAATCTTTGATTGCTTTCCAATAAACTGTAAGGCTATGCACATAACTAAAGTGGAATGGCAAGTGGATTCACTAAGCTGTAAGGCTCTTTTTCCATCACCTTCCGTATTTGTTAAAGGAGTGCTCATAGCTGATACGATGTTCACTGCTGATCAGCAGTTGAAAAACGTAAGGATTCCAATCTCAATAGAAAAATCAGTTGAACTTGAATGGGTATGTCCGCCTGATTTGCCGCAATCATCATGTAAAAATGAGTTTATGTTCCTGAATGAAAATGCCCTGGATCAACATTTCGAATACTCTCAGCAATTTTCGGAGGAAATCACCTGCAAACTTAATTCGATCCATGTTCTCTGGTATAGCACTGTAATGGAGAATGAAGGTTTGGAAATACAGGGGAAAGCAGTTTTATCCATTGATTTTCTGCAGGAGCAATATGTACAGATTTAAAGGAGGGCAGCTTCAAAAGTGCCCCTCCTGTTTTTTCTTTGGATAACCTTTTAAATATTATTTTTTAAAAAATTATTAATGATCAACACTGCTGATTTCAGGACATATGAAAAAAAGGCACCGGAACGGCACCTTTTTTACAGCATGAATTATTACTCTTCTTCTGGAAGCAATCCGGTAGCTGGAGTAAATTGAGTCTGTGTTAATCTGATAACAAGGTTAATGTCATCTTTTTCAGTTAACTTGTTGAATCTGCCCCATTTATCAAAGTTCTTCAAGAAGTTAGCTTCTGTTAAATTCCAGCTGACTAATTTACAGTGAATAGGCTCATTCAAGTTTTCAAAAGTATTGGACCCAAAGGTGCAGCGGTCAGCACCCATTCCGTCTTTAGCCAATTCCCTGATCTCGCGGTTATCGCTATTCTTGGAGCTTAAGGCAGGTACTGGAATGGGAGCTGGCAAAGTAACACGTGTAAAGCACTTGAATGGAACGTTTACCATATAGTCTTTAACATAACCATCGCAATCCTCAACATATTGAATATTTTTATGAATAAATCCTTCTACAAACACTTTTACAATATTAGTAGTAGTGCCTGTTGCTGGGCGGAAAGGAACCGCTTCACATTGAGTAAGAAAGATATTTTTTCTGATCACTTTAATATCTGATGCATAATCTGGAAGATGAATTTCGGATTCAGTAAGAGCTTGGATAGGTACTTGTCCGATAACTGTTTCAACTTCAGTACCCCTTACAACAGGACCTGTAACTTCACAAAAATGATCATGTGATTTTGCTGTATCGCAAGCTGGCATAGCTGGACATTTTCCGGAAGAATGCCCTTTTCCGCAGCCGCAACCGTTGTTTTTTCTCATATTTTGCACTCCTTATAAAATATTATTCAGCCAGTGTCAAACAAGCTTCTTATACCATTAGCTTGCTTTCTTTTGACTTACTATTTATATATGTTGAGAGTGATGACTTTGAATGGACAAGTATAGTAGGACAATTAATCAATTTTTCATTCTTTGCAAAAAAACAGCAGCTGCGGTGAAGGATATTGCACTTATTGGCTCATTGAATCCAAATGTAGGTATTTCCTCATATTTTCCTTCAGCTTCAAAAATCTTCAAATTATTGTCATATTTTCTGTTATAATAAATTTATAAATTAAGCAAATATTCAAACTAAATATTCTGGTGGACGAGGCGATTTTTTTGCTGATATTCTTCAAGGTTGCAGTGTGGTTCATTGTCGCTTGTCTCGGTTTTTATGTTATTTCTGTCTGGCTGTGGGAAAAGAAAGTAAAAGAAAGAATGCCTGTCATTAGGAAAACCTGGTATATCCTTTTTGTGCTCGGTGCAGTTATATATTGGACCAACAAACCAGAATCCATTTTTACTGACTGGCAGAACTACCTCATTGTCGCGATTATATTTGCCCTGGTGGATGCCTTTGTTTTCCTCGGATCTTATCTTAAAAGAGTTGGTAATAATGAATTGGCAACAGACACAAGGGAATTGCTCGAAGAAAACAGTGATTTGCTGAACTCACACATGAATAAGCTTAAATCGTTTCAGTATTTATTGAAAAATGAGCCCATAGACATTTATTATGGAAACAAGGAAGCGTATCTTGCCGGCATTGAAAAACTTCTGGCAGACTTTGCGGAAAAAGTGGATATGAAGGTATCCTTATGCAAATACACAACAGAGGAGGAAAAGGACTATCTCCTTGAGCACTACACCGATAAAGCTTTAATTCATAGCCGTCTGGACCGCAGGGAAGTTTATTACGATGCTGAAGAAAAGCTGGCGCTGATACCTTTTTCCATTCTTGAAGATGACTATGTAATTAAACTTACCTCCGATCAATTTGTTACAGAATTCGACTATTTGCTTTTCACTTCTCTCATTTCAATATACGATCTAATGCTCCCTGCCGAACAGGAGGACGAAGAACATGAAGGATCCAGCGGATAAAAAAACAAAGTTACATGAGATACAATCTAAAAACACCATGAAAACGCTCAAAAAAAAATCCCGGATCAGCCTGCCGGGATTTGAAGTAAGTCCCCACACTGAAAGGATATTAAAAAAGAACAAAAGATTAATAAGCGTTTATACCAATACAAAGGCTTGAGCATACTATATGGCGTGGGAGGAAATTTCTTCCGCGCCCTATTCATGTTCAATTGAAGGGGACATATAATAAAGATAAAAAGGGCTGATTTCAATGAAAAAACTGACCAAGAAAGTGAAAAATATTAACTTCCCCACATTCTCGGTATCACCATATACCAAAAACCTGTCAAAAAAAACAGAGGCAGCCATACAGGATTTAAACAAGGGGCTCAAACCTCCGAAAAATAATGCATAGAAAAACCGCCTTGCAAGAAGACGGTTATTTTATAAAAAGCTTCACTTTTTTCAATGCATCTTTTGTAGTAGGATATCGGAATGGCAAATCGAATCTGGTGGTTTGCTTCAGTATGCTTTTTTCATGTGAAAACACATCAAAGCTTCCCTTGCCATGGTAAGCTCCAATTCCGCTCTCCCCTACTCCCCCGAAGGGCAGATACGGTGAACTAAGATGATAAACTGTATCATTAATGCATCCTCCTCCAAATGAAATGCTGCTTAGAATATGGGTTTGGACACCCTCACTTTCTGTGAAGATATATAGCGCTAAAGGCTTAGGCTGTGCTGTAACCTCTGCAATCATCCCGGACAAGTTATCAAATTCCAGCACTGGCAGAATTGGTCCAAATATTTCATCCTGCATGACTTCATCAGCCCATTTAATATTACCAAGTACAGTTGGTTCTATGGTGAGAGAGCTCAAATCATGCCTTCCCCCGTGAACAGTAGTCCCATTGGTTAAAAATTTGGTGAGACGGCTGAAGTGTTTCTCACTGACGATTCGCGTGAATTGGCCGGATGCAATCGGGTTTTCTCCATAAAGCTCCTGAATTGCCTGTTTTAATTCTTTCAGGAATTCATCTTTAATCCTGCTGTGAACATAAATATAATCTGGAGCCACACAAGTTTGGCCGGCATTAATATATTTTCCCCAGGCAATTCTCTTCGCAGCAAGCTTCAAATTTGCATCATCATGCACGATGCAAGGGCTCTTCCCTCCTAATTCAAGGGTAACGGGAGTAAGGTGCCTGGATGCTGCTTCCATGATGATTTTTCCAACAGGGACACTGCCTGTGAAGAAAATATAATCGGCCTTTTCATTTAATAGGGCTGTGCTTGTTTCTGCATCGCCTTCAACAACTGAAATATATTCTTGTGGGAAATGTTTGCTGATCATTTTTGAAAGTAATGCCGAAGTCTGCGGCGTTAATTCCGATGGCTTCAGGATTGCGCAATTCCCTGCGGCTATCGCTCCGATCAGCGGTGCAATCGCCAGCTGGAATGGATAATTCCATGGCGCTATGATTAGCGCAACTCCATATGGTTCAGGGTATATCCAGCTTTTCGAACCGAATTGTGCTATGGAAGACTTCACTTTTCTGGGTTTGGCCCATTTTTTTAAATGCTTCAAGGTAAAACGGATTTCCTCCAGGAGTATTCCAATCTCCGTCAAGTACGCATCGAACTCACATTTATTGAGATCTGCCTTTAACGCATCCATCAATTCCTGCTCATGCTCCTTAATGACCGAACGCAGCTTGCCGAGCGCTTCCGTTCGGAATGAGACATCCTTTGTTTTACCCTGGGTGAAGAAATTTCTTTGTTTTTGAATGAGATCTGCGTAGTTTTCCATGGAATACCTCCAAATGGGACAAGGTTTTAAGGTTATATTATCATCTTGGCTGGCGGAAATACATCAATAGGTCTACTCTCATTGCAAAAAAAACGCCGGCCATAAGGTCCGGCATTTGAATAATTATCTTGGCAGCTTAAAGAATTCACTGCTTTCACTATAGTTTCCTGCCAGCCTTCCGAGCGGCTGCAGTTTTTCTAAGTTCACTTTATAATTACCGAGGTAGTAATCATCGTCAATATGATAATGTACCATTCTCCCAATAATAAGATGATCGCTTCCTAGATTAATAATTTGTTCCAGCTTGCATTCCATATGGATTGGTGCTTCTTTTACCCTCTTCGGGGCAACCATACGACTTTCAGCAGCGGAAAGCCCTGCCGCTTTAAACTCATCAGCCTCACTAGGGAGATTCTCTGCACTTTTTTGCATTTGGTTTCCCAATGGGGCAGGAACCACATTGATGACAAACTCTTTTGTCTCCCGAATATTGACCAATGTATCTTTTTCTGTTCCTTCCCTGTCGCCAACCCCAGGTCCAATTGAAATACAGAGCATGGGAGGATTCCTTGAAGCAACAGTGAAAAAACTGAAAGGTGCGAGATTCTGGCCGCCTTCCTCAGATACCGTGGAAACCCAGGCAATCGGCCTTGGGACGACAGATCCGGTTAATAACTTGTACACTTCTTTTTCTCCAAGTTCCGAGGGATTAAATTCCAAACGGATCACTCCTTCCACGTTTAAATAACAAAGTTATTCTTTTTATTCATAATCGATAATGTTGTAAGTAAAGTAAAAACAATAAACATCATGCCTGTGATTAAAAACCACCCGGAAGAAAATTGACCAGTCTTATCCACGATTAAACCGAACAAGGGCGGAATGATAATGGCTCCAGCTGATCCCAGTGTGATACTGATCCCGCTTGAGATGCCAGCTTGTTCTTTCGGCACCAATTCACTTGCAAGATTCATCCAGATGCCATTGAAGCCTGAAGCTGCAAATCCAAACAGAGCTGTAATGGGAGCCATTACCCAAAATGGGGCTGAAGTAATGACAGCAGCTGAGGTACTGGCCAATGCAGTAATAATGGTAATAATCATAAGAATTACAACACGCTTTCCTTCAAAAAGCCTGTCGCTTATGATTCCCCAGGCAACCCTGCCAATGGTTCCGGATATTTCAGATATAACCAGGAGAATACCTGATAAAAAGATTGAAATATTCAACTGTTCATAGGCAAATAAAACAATATACGTATTTAAGCACATTTGTGTACCATTTAAACCAAGAGCACTAAAGCTTATCAGCATCAAAGCTTTATTTTTAAACATTTTAAACATCGATCTATAAAATTGGAGCAGACTCATTCTGCTGCCCTTCGCATGTTCCAGTTCAGGCGGATCCCGGTAAAAATGATACGAAACAAATCCCCCCGCCAATAAAAGAAGGCAAGCCGTAAGAAGTACAAATCTCCAGCCAAAAGTTACACTAAGCGGAAGCAGTATCAAACTGGCCAGAGCAGATCCTGCTGTGATGCCGGTTTGTTTTATTCCCATTGCGGTTCCCCGCTGTTTGAGCGGGAACCAATAAATGATGCCTCTATTTGTGATCGGGTGCATGGATCCATACCCAATTCCGCCGATAACAATCAATAACAGGACAAGCCAGAAATCATGAAGTAAAGTCATGAACAGAAATCCTAGCCCCATTAAAGCCGACGCCAGAACCAATAATTTACGGGATCCTGCAAGGTCAGTCAGAAATCCGGCTGGAACTGAAATGATAGCCTGGCCCAAAAAGAGAGCCGCGGGGAGCATGCCGATTTGCGACTTGGTCAAAGAAAGATCCTCCCCGATTAATACTCCCAGCGGTCCAATGCTTCTGCCAACAAATGCTACCATCAGCTGTGCCAGCAGAAGAAATAATAGCATTTTCCATGGATTTTCATTGATGGCAAATTGCTTTTCTGCCAGTGAATTACTCATAATTAATCATCTCTTTTTTTGGCTTTTATGCCTTTAAATTGATTGCAGTCAAATCTTCCTCCAGACCTTTGCTCTTTGAAACAGCTGGAGCTAATAGAGATCCAGCAATACAGATAAAGAAGTTCAGTCCTAACCCCATGACTCCGCCGTGAATTCCATAGATGGTTTTATAGCCTGTAAGCGTAAGCACTCCTGCTAATATAGCGCCTGCAAGCATCCCCCAGAAGACAGCCTTTCCTGATAAGCGCTTCCAATATAAACCCAGTACAAAAGCAGGGAATACCTGAACAAGCAATTCGAATTTCAAGACGAAAATTTCATAAAGCGTTCCCGGAGGGTTCCAGGCAATCCACAGGAGAATGATGATGGCAATGATTCCGCATATTTTCCCAACCATGACCTTCTTATGTTCAGATGCCTTTGGATTGATGAATTTTCCATATACGTCATTTGAAAGCATAGATGAAAAGCTAAGCAGAACGGAGTCGGCTGTAGATATAATGGCAGCTACAATCCCGCCAAAGAAGATGATCATAATCCAGTAATAAAATGGATTAATAGCTGCAATCTCATTGGCCATCAGACCGACGAGCTGTTCAGAACCCGTCTTATCCAGTCCCGGAAAAAGCATAATTCCAATAATGCCCACCATAAATACAAGCCCTGTTGTAATTGGCGGCATCCATGCCATGCGGGCAAATGACTTTTTCAGTGTTTTTTCGCTTTGCGCAGAATATATTCTTTGAACAGCGTGCGGATAAATACTTGCTCCCAGTCCAACAAGCAGGAGCATACTCAGCCAATTGATATTCACTTCCATTGGAGGAACTGCCGTTTTAGCGGGCTCCAGTTCTGCTACATACCTTGTAACATCAGAGAAATTCCCTCCGACAAGATACAAGCCGCCGATGAGGAAGACAATAATTCCAATCATGAGAACAATGCCTTGCATAACATCCGTAAAAGCAACTGCCTTCATACCGCCCATCCACTCATAGGCAAGCATAACAGCTACAAAGACGATAACAGCTATTTGGTATGGGATCGTGCCGCCTGTCATCCCTGATACAGCCTGGCCGATTGCGACAAGCTGTTCTAAAAGATAGTTTCCAAGCCCCCAAAGCATAAGAAAAATGCTAAGCAGTGTGACTGCTTTCGATTTAAAGCGGTGATCGATCCAGTCAGTAGGTGTAACAAAGTTTCTTTTCTTTGCAATGACATATAACCTTGGTGCAAACAGTAAATAGATTCCGATAATGATTGTCATAAATGAAATGGACTGAATCCAGGAGAAACCTGTTCTATATGCTGTTGGTGCATATCCGACAATGGTATTCCCGCTATATTGAGTCGCATATAGGGTGAAAAAGAGTGCGATAAAACCGAGATTCCTTCCGGCAAGGTAGTACCCTGAAAGAGTGTGATGAAGGTTTTTCTCACCTCTGCCCGAAAAGTATCCGATTAACAGCATGATTATGGCAAAGGCTGATAAAATAATGATCCCATCTGTGCCTGCAAATGCTAAATCATTCATGATTTATCCCCCTTTGCTTTTTCGGCTTCTTCCTGGTCCTCCACGATATTCCACTCATTCACACAAAGCCAGCTTAAATATCCGCACATGATAATGGAAAAAACTGCCGAGATAAATGCCCATAACGGAAACCCGAGAATATAGGGCTCTGATGCTGCATCCGGGAAATACCAGGGTACAACGCCAAGTGTTATGATGGCGAGGACTATCCAAATCCATTTTTTTCGAATAGGTTCTTTTATCGTTCTGTTTTCCATATGGCTTCCTCCCTTTTACTGAAATTTACATCTCCAGCTTATAGAAAATCTTATGTGCCGATTCAAAGGAGTCTATTAATTCAGCTGATTGAAGGGTTGCTCCGATTTCGTCCAGCCCTTTTAACAGCTGGTCTTTTCGATAAGAAACGATATCGAATTCGGCCATATATCCGAAAGAGTCTTCAATTCTTTGATTCTCTAAATCTACCCTCAGCTGATAACCAGGTGATTCATTGCTTTTTTGAAATAAAACTTCAATATCCTTTTCAGGCAAGGCAACTGGCAGGATGCCATTTTTAAAACAATTATTATAGAAAATATCAGCGAATGAGGGTGCCAGGATCACTTTAATCCCATATTCACCAAGCGCCCAGGGTGCATGCTCTCTGGATGAACCGCAGCCAAAGTTTTTCCTTGCCAGCAAAATGGGTGCATGCCGGTAGGGCTCTCGATTTAGAATGAAATCTGGTTTTTCCACCCCATTTTCGTATCGCCATTCGTAGAAGAGGAATTCGCCAAATCCAGTCCTTTCAATTCTTTTTAAAAACTGTTTTGGAATGATGGCATCTGTGTCGACATTTGCTGCATCAAGCGGAGCAACTATGCCTGTAAATCCGGTAAGAGACTTCATTGTACACCGACCTCCTTGTTATACTTAACAGGCCACTCCCTTACATCTATAAAACGGCCGGCAATCGCTGCTGCGGCTGCCATTTCAGGACTGACCAAATGGGTTCTCGCATTTCTTCCCTGCCTGCCTTCAAAATTCCTGTTGGAGGTTGATGCACAGCGTTCTTCCGGAAGAACCAAATCCTCATTCATACCGAGGCACATGCTGCATCCTGCTTCTCTCCATTGAAAACCGGCGCTGATAAAAATTTGGTCAAGACCTTCAGCTTCTGCCAGCATTTTTACGAGCTGTGAACCAGGAACTACGAGAGCTTCCACATGTTCAGCAACTTTGTAACCGTTTACGATTTTTGCCGCTTTTCTAAGATCTTCTATTCGGCTGTTTGTACAGGAGCCGATAAACACTTTATTGATACCTATTTCTGTGATAGGTGCTCCTGGCTGAAGGCCCATGTACTTTAATGCTTTTTTAGCTGGTCCTATTTGACTTGCAGGCAAATCTTCCATTAGCGGTATAACTTCTGTAATTCCTGCTACTTGGCCCGGATTTGTCCCCCAGGTAACCTGCGGGATTATTTCAGCTGCATTAAAGTCAGCAGTCAGATCAAATTCGGCATCTTCGTCAGTATAATATTTCTTCCATTCTGCAAGAGCCTCTTCCCACTCCATTCCATCAGGTACTGCTTGTTTCCCTTTCAAATAATTGAAGGTTTTTTCGTCTGGCTGAATCAGTCCTGCCCTTGCTCCCATTTCAATGCTCATATTACATATGGTCATTCGCTCTTCCATTGTTAAATTACGAATCGCTTCACCACGATACTCCACAACAAAACCAGTAGCAAAATCATGGCCATACTTTCCAATGATTGAAAGTATCAGATCTTTGGCAGTAGTTCCTTGCGGCAAAGTGCCGTGTATATTAATCGCTAATGTTTTGGATTTAAATTGCTTTAATGTCTGAGTGGCAAGGACATGTTCTACTTCACTTGTGCCAATGCCAAAGGCAAGTGCCCCGAAAGCTCCATGTGTAGAGGTATGGCTGTCACCGCAGACGATGGTCATCCCGGGCTGTGTTAACCCAAGCTCCGGGGCAATGACGTGTACAATTCCCTGATTTCGGCTATCCAGGTCAAAAAGCTGTATGCCAAACTCCCTGCAGTTTTTTGCCAGAGCGTCAACTTGCTTTTTGGCTACTTGGTCTTTAAAAGGAAGAGAACGGTCGGTTGTTGGAATGCTGTGATCCATGGTAGCCACAGTCAGATCCGGCCTTCTCACTTTGCGATTCTTGATTCTTAAGCCTTCAAATGCCTGTGGTGATGTGACCTCATGTACTAAATGAAGATCAATATACAAAAGGGAAGGCTGATTCTGTACCTCCACGACTGCATGTTTTTCCCAGATTTTCTCATATAAGGTCCGCCCCATTCTGAAGCCCTCCTAAATGATATTATTTTTCTTCAATTCTTCTAATCTCTCTTCATTGAACCCAAGAAGGCCTGTGTATACTGCATGATTATGCTTGCCCATTTCTTCCGGGCCGGCATGCTTCACTTCCCCTGGTGTCCTGCTTAATTTTGGCACAATGCCAGGCATCGGGAATTCTCCCAGCTGCGGATGATCTACTTTAATAATCATGTCACGTTCCTTATAATGAGGATCTTCCAGAATATCTTTAGCCGTATAAATGAGCCCTGATGGAACTCCCTTATCTTCCAGAATTTTAAGCGCTTCTTTAGCGGGGAGAGTCTTTGTCCATTCTTCAATCATGGAGTCAAGAAGCTTCATGTTTTCTCCTCTTGCATGGTGAGTCGCGAACCTTGAGTCATCTGCCAATTCCGGCTGTTCCATGGCCTCGCATAACCTGCGGAATACTCCATCTGCATTGGCTCCTATAACGATGTAAGTTTTGTCCTGTGTGAAGTAAATGTTGGATGGTGCTACACCTGGCAGGATATTGCCCATCCTTTCCCTTATGTATCCGGCTAAGAGATAATCCGGAATAATGCTTTCCATCACGGAGAAAACAGATTCATAGAGAGCCGTATCGACAACCTGTCCCTTTCCGGAGCGCTCCCTCTCGTGTAATGCAACCAGGCAGCCAATTGTAGCAAAAAGTGCAGCTAAAGTATCACCCATTGATACACCAATTCTTGATGGCGGTCTGTCGGGGAAACCGGTTACATTTCTAAGCCCGCCCATTGCTTCACCAACGCTTCCGAATCCTGCACGATGCTTATAAGGTCCAGTCTGGCCATAGCCCGAAGTCCGCACCATGATTAATTTAGGGTTGATTTCGGAAAGTGCTTCATAGGACAAATTCCATTTTTCCATTGTACCTGGGCGGAAATTCTCAATGACAACATCTGCTTCTTTAATAAGCTCCCTTAAAACCTGCTGTCCTTCCTCCTCCCTAAGGTTTAATGAAATCGATTTTTTATTCCGCGATTGAATAGGCCACCAAAGCCCTATCCCATCTTTTGATTTCCCCCAATTTCTCATGGGGTCGGATTTACCCGGAGGCTCGACCTTAATGATTTCCGCACCAAAGTCGCCTAAAAGCCGTCCGGAGAATGGGCCCGCTAGAAGCGTGCCAAGCTCGATGACTCTGATATCTTCCAGTGGAAGCTGTTTTTCTGACATGGATTTCCCTCCTGTAATTTCTTGAATGTGTTGTTAAATTTTAATTTTCTTAATCTTGTATACAAATTTAATTGTTTGTATACAATAAGTCAATGTAAATTTCATAATTTTTCTGAAATTTCATAAGAAACCCTTATGCGATCATGTCCTGTTATAAATATTCAGAATATTTGTTGTAATATTATTACTGTTTGTATACAATACAGTTGAGGTGTTGTTATGGATGCATACGAATTTATTAGAGATGCGATTATTGAAGGGAAATTTGTCCCTGGCATGCGGCTTGCTGAGGAATCATTAGCTAAAGAGATGAATCTTAGCCGCACTCCTATTAGAGAGGCAATTAAACAGCTTGAAGCAGAAGGCCTCGTTATTCCATTAAAGCGCGGTGTCAGCGTAAGGCATTTTACAAAAGATGATATAAGGCAAATCTATGACCTGCGAACTCTTCTGGAAGGGTACGCTGCCAGTCAGGCGGCGATCCACAGGTCAGAAAATGACCTGCTGGAAATGGAAAAAGCCAATATTTTATATGAAGAAGCCATTAGCCGGTATGTGGAATCTGATATGGAAAGCCTGAAAGATATTGTTCAGGTAAACCAGAAGTTTCATGAAACGATAGTGAATGCTTCAAAAAATGAGCATATTCATTTCCACATATCAAAGGTTGTCGTAGTTCCAATCGTGTTCAGGTCCTTCTATTGGTATAACAGCTTTCAGCTTAAACAATCCCTTGAGGTACATAAAACCATTTTGGAAGCTATTAAAAATAGTGAGCCAGAACGAGCCCGCATTGCTATGCATGAGCATATTTATCAAGGCCGTGATCATGTTTTGAAACACCTGGAGCAAATTAAAAATATTCATCTGCTGAAGGAGGAAGTAAAATGATTGAAATTTGTGAAGTTGGTCCGCGTGATGGTTTGCAAAATGAGTCTAAAATTGTTCAAACCGAAACAAAAGTTGAATTGATTACTAGATTAATTGACTCCGGCATCCGCAATATAGAAGCTGTATCTTTTGTCAATCCAAAGGTTGTTCCTCCCATGGCTGATGCAGAGCAAGTTTTGAAATCGCTTCCTAAAAGAAATGGCGTCCGGTTCGGCGGACTGGTTTTAAGCCGCTCTGGTCTTGATCGCGCACTCAAGACCGATGTGGATTTTCTTCATGTAGTTACAACAACAAGTGATTCATTCAATTTACGGAATGTAAAAAGGACTGTTGAGCAGGCTGTTGGTGAGCTCACTTTAGTGATTAAAGAAGGAGCTGCATCAGGAAAAGGTGTGGCTGGGGTACTAGGAACTGCATTCGGCTGCCCTTTTGAAGGTAATGTTCCTTTCGAAAACGTGCTTAAAGTGGCAGAGCGATTTATGGAAGCCGGCTGTTCGGAAATCACCCTGGCTGATACAACGGGTATGGCCAATCCCACTCAGGTCCAAAAAATAGTAGAGTCATTTTTTGATGCCTTTGGAAAGGAACTTTCGCTTGGCCTCCATTTCCATAACACACGCGGTTTGGGACTGGCAAATGTTTTGGCGGGATATCAGGCGGGTGTCCGCCGTTTTGATTCCTCCATCGCCGGACTTGGCGGTTGTCCATTTGCTCCGAAAGCAGTCGGAAATGTTTGTACAGAAGATATGATCAATATGTTCCACGGCATGGGTGTGAATACGGGGACAGACCTTCCTGCTGTACTGGAAACAGCAAAGTGGATGGAAACAGTGATGGAACGGCCGCTGGATGGAATGTTGATGAAGGCTGGAATAGCTTAATTGCGGGAAAAGCCATCTAGGGAGGTGGCTTTTTTTGTGCTGTAGCGGCCGTAAATGGTCGTCGTAAAAATTTATTTGCTGGTTTTACTGATTTGTTTGCTGAATTTTAGATTTGTTTGCTAGTTTGGTGTTTTTATTTGCAAAATTTTTATATTTATTTGCAAGTTTAATGTTTTTATTTTCAAAGTTCACAATTAGTATCAAGGTTTTATATAATACCTATTCTTCTTTTCACCACCTTGCTGAAGATTCATCTGGCCAAGTAATCTTGAGGCAGAAAAAACAGATGCTAAATGGGTAAACCTGCGAAATTCAGCATTTGTAATAGACGGTTTAATCAGATAAAAATAATCCACTACTGCTTGATGATGTGCCGTATCAGAAGTGGTTTTACATACTGGACATCTCCACTGTCCCCAATGGTAAATCATTGGCAGTGAACCACATTTGGGACAATGTACACCAGTAAGTAATGTATCTGGATTTATTTTTAAATATTTCATTATATCAATTTCATGCTCGATATGTTTTTACAAAAGTGTATGACTTATTTTTTTTATTTGTTTTTCATTTAATCTTTCAATAGAATTATATTTTTTAATGGAATTAAGGTTACTTAATAATCGGTGGGCATGCATAACTTTTTTTGAGGTTTGTTTAGAAGGAGATTTGATGATGGTGGAATGACTGCTGATAATGACGGGAAATTCTATGGGGATATCCGGGAAACCATTTGCAGCCAGCCACTTTTTTAATTGCCGGCTTTGGTGTTCAGCCTGGGAAATCGGGTCGTGGAAAGCTTCCTCCTTATCGTTATGGATTCGTATAACCTGGTGGAATTCGGGTTCAAAGATGATGGTTCCGTTCCAGTTTTTCACCTCAAGGATCATGGCGAATGATTTCGTTAGGAGCAAGGTATCTATCTGGAAAAATTGACTTCCATTTGAAAGCCGGAGGCTATGGTAAATCCAACACTCCTTTTCGTCCAAAAAACTCAAATAATAATCCAGCTTTTGTTCCCCTAAATATCCGGCTCTGCGTTTGTTCAATTCAGATACTGCCCTGTCCCTCCCCGGCTCCATTTCAGGCATGCGCCTTAATAATGCTTCAAGTTTTGTTATAAAATCGGATACCTTTCTTTCTTTTTTTATCAAATTAAATCACTCCTCTCCTTTTATCAGTCTTTTGAGTGGTTGAATCCCCTTCAAACTTATAAAAGAGTTCAGGTTTTCACCTGAACTCTTTTTTACTACAGTTTAAATCTGCTGATTAACCCTTTCAAATCCTCTGCCATGCTCGTAAGCTGGTCAGCAGAGAGTGATATTTCCTCCATTGATGCAGCCTGTTCTTCCGTTGAAGCCAGTACACTTTGTGTACCCATGGCAGATTCATTTGCCACATGGGATATCTCGTCCATGGATTGAACCATTTGCTGCGAACCGACAGACATTTGCTGAATGGCTGAAGCGACTTCCTCCATTTGATTCGTCACTGTGCTGACAGACTGCTGGATTTGTTTGAAAGATTCGCCTGCATCCTTCATAACTTCCATTCCTTCGGTTACTTCATGATTAACCGTATCCATTGTCTGGACAACCTGAGTGGTTTCTTCCTGGATTTTTGATATCAGCTGGCTGATTTGCAGGGTGGATTCTGCAGATTTTTCAGCGAGGTTTCTAACCTCGTTTGCTACAACGGCAAAGCCTTTTCCCTGCTCTCCTGCACGGGCCGCTTCAATGGCAGCATTTAATGCCAGAAGATTTGTTTGAGCGGCAATGCCTGTAATTACTTCGATAATCTTTCCGATCTCCTGCGAACGCTGGCCAAGGCCTTTTACCACTTTGGATAAATCCTGCACATTCACATGAATAGAGTTCATTTGGCATCCTGCTGTTGAAATGGATGCAGAACCATGATTTGCTTTTTCCAGTGAATCGTTGATTTGCTCTGTAACCTGTTCTGAGTTTGCCGCAGCCTGTGTCAGGCTTTCGGACATCTGCATGATGACATTGGAGGCAGTTCCGACTCCCTTGACCTGATTATCGGCACCTGCTGCTACTTCTTCAATGACGTCAGCAATGTGGCTTGTTGCCATATTTGTCTGCTGGGCACCTGATGACAGCTGCTGTGCATATTGTGTGACTTCGTTCGAAGCCAAAACCACTTTATTCAGCACTTCCTGCCAGGCAGATGCAGTATGATTCAGAGCTGAAGCAATCGAACCCAGCTGTCCTACTGATTTTTCGTCAAGTCTTGTGGACATATTTCCATCTGCGAGTTCATCGATAAAGGCATTAATTTTGCCGATGGGTGCAATAAACTTTCGGTAGTTCATAAATGCTGATAATATTCCGGCAAGCGAACCGAGAATCACAATAAAAGCAATGGTGATCCAAAACGCACTTCCTTTCAATCCGTTACCAACGCAAACTGCAACGCTTATGATCAATACAGTAGGGATAATGACAATTAAAGTACGGAGCATATAGCTAAGTTGACTCATGAGACGGAACCCCTTTTTCTATCATTTATTATTATAAAAAAACAATTTACAAATTCCTCCTCAAATATCTTCTTTTACCACCTGACAATTTGATTATAGTGGATGAAAGGAAAATATATCAATATATTTCGTAGGATTATTTTTAAAATAATTTAAATAGTTTGTCATCTTTCAGCAAATAGAAATGCCAGCCTTCCAAGAAGCTGGCATTAAAAATCTATTCAGCTGCAGCAGTCCTTCTCTCTTTTTTAGCCATGGACAAAACTGCAGTGCCAAAAGCAATAATAATAAAAACACTCCCTGCTGGTGCATTATATTCTACTGAGGTGGTCTCGATCATGATGCCGCCGATCATGCTGCCAAATGCCATTCCCATGTGAACTGCTGAATTGTTCAATGTTTGCTGGATATCAGAAGTTTCCGGTGTCACTTCAATTAAATAGCTGTGTATGGCTGGTGTGACCGCCCAGCTGAGCATACTCCAAATGACTACGGTGATCAGGAAAACGGGCAGAGAAAAAGCGGCGAACGGCAATGAGAAAAGGGTAATCCCAAACATGGCAAGAAGAGTCAAAATGACAGATTTTGCACCAAAACGGTCAGCCAGGAGACCGCCGATTCCTCCTCCGATGACAGCTGCAATTCCGAAAATCAGGTAAACAATGCTGACCCAGCTGCCGTCAAGCCCCATTTTAATCTTGAGGAATGGAGTAAGATAACCGTAAAAAGTTAAATGGCCAGTCATTAACAGGAACGATGTTATCTGTGTTAGAGCAATTTTGCGGCTTTTCAGGGTTTTTAGCTGGATGCCTATAGGAACAGCGGGCTTTGGAGCAACTTTTCCCATAAAGAAATAAACGCCTGCTATTGATATGACTGTCAGTACAGATATGAGTACAAACGGAGCGCGCCAGCCAAAAACATTTCCAAGCATTAATCCAATGGGCACACCCAGCACAAGGGAGGCACTGATCCCCATAAAGACGATGCCGATGGCACGTGCACGATATTCTTCCGTGACGATGTAGGATGCCATTGTCATACATAATGCGATAAGCAGCGAGCCGCTTGCTGCCGCTAAAACTCTGCCAACTAATAATACACTGTAAAGCGGGCTAAATACGGCAACAATATTACCGGCCAAAAATACAGCCAATGATATCATCATTAAACGGCTGCGTTCCATTTTAACCGTAAGCGTAAGCAGGACGGGCGCGGCAATAGCAAAGGCGAGCGAGAAAACTGTAATTAACAGACCTGCCTGCCCCAAACTGACACCAAGATCTGAAGCTACAAGATCCAGCAGCCCGCCTATAATCAATTCCACCATTCCAACAACAAACGATATGATTGCTAATAAATAGATGCGTTTATCCAAGCTGAACTTCCTCTCTAGTATCAAGCTGTTCTTTAAAATTTTTATAAAATAACATCTTAACATACCAAATAGATTAAGCTCAAAGGATAGAATAATCGAAAAATAATAAATGCTGCTTTGTAAATATATTTTCTTTTTTGGGATAACATAAAAATACCTTACTAAAACAACTTCCATAAATTACATGTTTGAATATAACAATTAAATAGGAATGTAAATAACAAATACTATAAAGGAGTTGATTCATTTGTTGGACAATCAAGCAAAGAAAGAGTGCAGTTTATCCCCTCTAACATCACCTGCTGTTGACGAAATACAGCCTGCCGGTACAACTCCTGCTGACACAAATGCCATAAAAAGCAATGAACCTGAATTTGATCTTTCTGGAACAGTATTAAATGACTATAATTAAATGACAATCCCTGCGGGTCTCCTGCAGGGATTTTTTATGGCAAGTTTGTCCGATTCACAGCATAAGCATGTAGTATTCCTTGTGTTTAACTTGGAAAATAACCAAATGGAGCAGGATTTATGATTTATTTGTTGGTGGTTATTTTCATTATTGTTCTTGTCATGCCTTTTCTTTCCGAGTTCGTAGAAAAAAATCTGGAGATGTTTTTATTTGTAATGGGGCTTTCAGCTGCACTGGCAAGCGGAGTTCTGAATGGCGGACTTTTTGTAAAAGCAGCACAGGAACCTGTAAAAATTACTCTTGCTGTCTTTTTTGCTGGACTGCTGTTTAAATGGTTTCAGGCATATTTGGAAAGAAGCATCCTATCCGTAAGCCGGATTATGCCTTTTCGTTTATTTGCAGCTTTGATTGTCATTTTTCTTGGGTTAATTTCAAGTGTGATTACAGCTATTATCGCTGCGTTAGTTCTTGTATTGGTCGTCAGTGCCCTTCGGCTGGACAGAAGCTCTGAAATCAGGCTGACAGTACTAGCCTGTTTTTCGATTGGACTGGGTGCAGCATTGACGCCGATTGGCGAGCCGCTTTCCACCATTGCAATCAGTAAAATGAAAGAAGACTTCTTCTTTTTGATGGAATTGGTTGGACCGCAAATCACCATTGCCCTGCTATTTTTCGGAATAATGGCCGCACTTGCTGTTAAGCCTCCTGTTTCCGGGAAAGCATCCTTTACTAAAAAACCTGACAGTGAAAACTATGAAGAAATTTTTGTCAGGGCTTTGAAAATATATTTCTTTGTCATGGGCCTGACGATGCTTGGGGCCGGTTTTGAACCGTTAATCAACCACTTTTTAATAGGGTTAAATCCACTTTTATTATATTGGATTAATATGATTTCTGCTGTACTGGACAATGCAACACTTGCAGCTGCAGAAATAAGCCCATCAATGGACCATTTTACGGTTCAATCCATCCTCCTTGGACTGC
The DNA here is from genome assembly GCF_004366035.1 of Cytobacillus oceanisediminis. Lineage (GTDB taxonomy): Bacteria > Bacillota > Bacilli > Bacillales > Cytobacillaceae > Cytobacillus > Cytobacillus oceanisediminis_C. The sequence goes on along the minus strand of NZ_SOEE01000002.1, from coordinate 221,451 downwards.
TGATCAGCGGAGGTATGCTTATTCCAGGGAATATTCCCAATATTATTGCTGCGGGTAAACTGCAGATTACGAGTAAAGAGTGGGCAGTATTCGGTGTTCCTTTTGGGTTAATCACGATGATTGGATATTTTGTGCTGATTTTGGTAACGGGAAATTGAAAGGGGTTTGAGGCCCTTTTCAATTTCCTTTCAATTTTATTAACATAATATTATTAACGTATATCCAATAATATTTTCCCGGTACTCATCCTGCTTTCGATCAGCTTATGAGCTTCTGCTGCTTCTTCCAAAGGAAACCTGTGCCCAATTCTAATGTTCAGTTTCTTTTCTTTTAAGAACTGCATGACTTTTTGTGCTGTTTCCCTGAGTGATTCCGGACGCTTCTTTCTTGTTGTGCCGAGACTGTAGCCTAAAGCCGAACGGCAGCTCTTATGCAGGTCATTCGATTTAATGATTCCGGGTTCACCGCTCGAATTGCCGAATTGGATTAGCCGGCCATAGTCAGCCAGACAACGGAAACTTTTCTGCGTTATGCTTCCGGCAAGGGAATCCAGGATAATATCCGCACCTTTTCCGCCGGTTATTTCAGCTACCTTTTCTATAAAATCATTCTGTTCGTATACAATGACATGATCAGAACCTGCTTCCAAAGCAGCAGGGACTTTCATTTCACTGCCAACAGTTCCAATAACAAGACCTGCTCCTAATATCTTTGCCATTTGGACTGCAGTAGTGCCTACCCCGCCAGCTGCTGAATGAACCAGAACGGTTTCCCCATTTTGGATTCCTCCAATATCTGCAAGCAATTTATAAGATAAAAAAGAAACAGTCAGGGATGCTGCAGCTATATCCAACTCAACTTCCTCCGGCACTGCAAATGTCAGGTTTTCATCGGCTGCAGCGTACTCACCATAAGATCCTTCAGAAGGGAACGCTGTAACGCGATCACCAATATTAAAATTTGTAATTTCACTCCCAATTTCCACTACTACTCCTGCTGCATCAAGACCGGGAATAAACGGGAATAGGCCAGTTCCTCCCTGTCCAATTCTCGCTTTCACATCCGCAAAATTGACGCTTGCTTTTTCCACTTTAATTAATACTTGATCCTGCTTTATTTTTGGAATTTCCATTTCTGTGTAAGTCAATACGTCCGGGTTACCGTATTGTGTTACTGCAATTGCTTTCATTTGATTGGCCTCCATTTAAGTAATCCTTTACCATATTCGATATTTGGGGCGGATAAGCCTCTTTTTGCTATGGATGACAACTCGAATTAAAGCTATAAAAAAGAAGCCGCATAATGCAGCCTCTCATTATATTGACCCACTCATTTTCATACTGGCAGCAATGTTCCTCGCTGTTCTTTCCATATATATTGCTGCCTTCCCCAAAGCTTCCGGTAGAGTTACAACACCTGGGACAATGCTGAATAGAGCATCAATACCGTGTTCATGCACAATATCGCTGTCGTCTGATAAAGAACCTGCAAGACCGATTACCGGTATCCCATGTTTCTTAGCTGCTCTAGCCACACCAATAGGCGTTTTTCCATATATGGTTTGGCTGTCAATTTTTCCTTCTCCAGTAATGACAAGGTCCGCATCCTTTACCTCATTTTCAAAGTCTACGGCATGAAGGACGATTTCAATCCCTTTTTTTAAGTCGGCATTTAAAAGGGCAAGGAGACTTCCGCCTATTCCTCCGGCAGCGCCTGCCCCCTCAATATGGCGGAACGGTTTGCCGAGGGCATTTTCGACCAAATCTGCGAAATGCCCTAAATTCTGATCCAGCAGCTGTACCATTTCTGGTGTCGCTCCTTTTTGAGGGCCAAAGATCGCAGAGGCTCCTTTTGGACCGGTCAATGGGTTATCAACGTCACAGGCGACTTCAATGTGAACATTTCCAAGTCTTGAATCAAGACCTGACATGTCTATTGCTGCCAGCTGCGCAAGCGACCCTCCGCCTTGTCCGATTTCACTGCCGGTTTTGTCAAGAAGTTTACCGCCTAAGGCTTGAATCATCCCTGCTCCTGCATCATTTGTAGCACTTCCGCCAATTCCAATAATAATGTGCTGGACTCCTATGTCCAATGCGGCTGCGATTAACTCTCCTGTTCCCCTGGTTGAAGTGATTAAGGGGTTTCGTTTTTCTGAAGGAACCAAATGCAAGCCTGAAGCAGCTGCCATTTCAATGACTGCTGTCTTTCCATCCCCCATTAATCCAAAGAATGCCATAACTGGTTCCCCGAGCGGTCCTGTAACAGTTCGCCCTATGATCGAGCCTTCCGTTGCATCCACAAGCGATTGAACTGTTCCCTCTCCGCCGTCAGCCATCGGCATTTTTTTATAATCTGCTTCGGGGAAAATACATTTAAAACCTCTTTCAATGGCATTCGCAGCCTCAAGTGCTGATAAACTTTCCTTAAATGAATCAGGGGCAATCACAATTTTCATATTTGATCCTCTCCCTTTCTATTAGCCAAAAAGCTTAAAGACTCCAAATATAAGTGTAGAAATGACTGCAAGAGTTAAACCGATAAGCGATTCATATGGCATCAGCTTCAAGCGTTCTTTAATATCCATATTGACACTTCCTGCCGTTGCGTGGAAAAAGCTTCCGTGCGGCAAATGATCCAGTACGGTTGCTCCGGCATGGATCATGGCAGCGCCTGCAAGCGCTGATACTCCCAATCCTAAAATTGTACTGCCAAACACACCGCTTGCCACTGCAGTGCCTGCAGTTGTGGATGCTGTAGCAGCTGACATAAAAATACCAGAGACAGGGGCCAGCAGATAGGCTGGAAGACCTGATGAGGTTAATCCATTAATGATCACATCTTTTAAGCTTGAGTTTGCTATGATTCCAGCCAGGGTTCCTGTTCCAAGAAGCATAATGGCAACGCCTGACATTTTATTTAAGCCGGAAATAGCATACTCATTGATTTTCCTTGTCTTCTTCATCGCGACGGCCCCGATAATTCCCCCGGCTGGAAGTGCCACCATCGGATCAATATTAATATCAAATAATGGGCGAAGCGCCAATAAAATAATGGTAATCAGCGGCGCAATCATAGCAGTTATAAATAATGGAAGCTTTGTATGGCTGTTCACTTCCAGTTCGCCATCTGAGATAGCTGAACCCTTATTTACAAGTTTCTTTGCTATGAAATACGTAACAGCAAGTCCGAATAAGGCCGGGATGACTCCAGCAGCCATAACTGAAGTAAGCGGAACACCGAATGCGTCAGATGCTGCAATGGCATTTGGATTAGGTGACATGATATTCCCTGCTTTCCCTCCGCCAATCATCGCCAGCAAAATAGCAGTTTTGGAAAGTTTTGCCCGTTTCGCGATAGCTAAGGCAATAGGTGATACGGTAATGACTGCCACATCAACAAATACACCGACCGTTGTCAGGATCATTGTTGCCACAGCTAATGCTAGAAGCGCCCGGGTTTCTCCCAGTTTTTTTACTATTGTTTCAGCAATCGAGGAAGCTGCGCCAGATTCAATCAGGACACCTGCCAATATGCCGGCAGCCAGAATTCTGAGCACCGCCGGTATGATGCCTTTTGCTCCCTCCATCATTAAATTAACAGTGCTTGCAATATCTGCTCCTCCGACTAAGCCGCCTATTAAGGCACCTGCTACCATTCCATAAGCCGGCGGAACTTTTTTCAAGATTAATAATATGGCAATGACTAAGGCTGTTATTGCTCCTAAAGCGCTTACAGTTACATCCACATTTAGCCCTCCCAAGATGATTTAGTTATGAATCTATTGTAAGCGTTTGCCTTTTATATTACATCGTGAATGATGATGAAAAAAACGAATAGATCTCTCTGTTAATTGTGCAATTGCACAATTACTGTAAGTCGTTTACTAATTTTGCCACGTAAAGTTCGAATAGCATCTTCACATTACGGGGATCTTTTCCAGTAAGTTCTGTTATCTTATCCAGTCGGTATCTAAGGGTATTACGGTGGATAAATAGGTGATCCGCTATTTTGCCAAGATCTCCCCCTTCATTTATGAAAACATCAAGCGTATGTGCCAGTTCCCCTTTTTTATCCTGAACAAGGAGCCGGTCATAGAAAGAAAATGTAAGTTCTTCCTTTTGGGCGAGCATGGATAGCATAATTTCCAGCCAGTACGTTTCATAACTGTAATAATCTGCGTCACGATGAATCTTTGGGCCAAGGACAGTCAGCTGCTGCGCATGCCGATAGGAGGAGTTCAAGCCGCTTATGTTCTCCGATCTCTTTCCAATAGCAACTGCCGCTTGCCTCTTTGAAAGGCCGGCAATCCTTTTTAATGCAACGATTTGTTCTGTGGGCTCTCCTGCTTTTAATATGACAATTTCATTATTGAACGTAACCCCTGTTAAATCCTGTTTTCCCAATTCAAAGTGGATGTCATTGATAAGTTTTTGATTCTTGGTTCCGAGGTCTTCGTGCAGCTTGACCACAATCACAGTTCTCGGGATTTTCATGTCATACCCCAGGAAGCCGGCCCTCTCTTCTAACCATGCTTCATTTATTGGTTCTTCAGAAATTAAGAGATTCACTATCTCACTTTGGAGCCGCTGCTTCCATTGTACTCTCTCCAAAAGAAACGATTGCTCCAAAACCAGTTCTGCTGCCATTTTAACAAGCTCTGCGAAATTCCTGATTTGCTCGGGTTCCCCCGTTATACCTACTACACCAATAATTTGATTATGAAAACGGATGGGCAGATTGATTCCAGGCTTGGCCCCTTTAAGCTCTGCGGCACTTCTTTCATCAATCTCCACACTTTCACCTTTTTTAAGGACCAGCAGAGCTCCATCATGAACCTGATTGATCCTTTCCTTTTCACCTGAACCGATAATAACGCCTTCTTCGTTCATAACATTTATGTTTTTGTTCAGGATTTTCATTGTCCGCTCCACTATTCCCTGAGCGAGTTCATAAGATAAAAAATGCACATTCCCCGCCGCCTTCCTGCTTCGTTACTATCAATGTACCATAGTAGATTTGCACAATAAATAAACAAAATAAAAAACCGTGTGCCAGGACACGGCTGAAGGAGTTGATTATTTTAACGAGGACAAATATGCCCATTTACTTTCCCGCTCATCCTCAGACAGGCGATAGCGGTCATCCAGCAATTCGGCTAGTAGCTCATTTTTCTCAGCTGAATGGATAGAAAGTTTTTTAATATATTCACGGCATTTTGCCAGAAATTCTGAATATCCCGTCCAGCTTTCATCAAACTGTTCATCCAGCTGTTTTTTTAGCATTCGCGTCAGCTTGGGGCTTGCGCCATTCGAGGTGACAGCGATTTGCAGCGGTCCGCGCCTTACAGCTGCCGGAAAGATTGCATTTCCTTCTCCTGCTTCATCGACAACACAGACAAGCTGATATAAATCAAGCGACTTCGCCAGCTGCTGGTTGGTTTCACGAATATTTGTGGCCAGAATCGATAAAAAAGCATCTTTAAAATCCTCAGGCTGTGCTTCCCGCTGAATGAGCTCATATCCTCTTTGATGGGCAAGACGAATGATATCGTCAGTAAAATCAGGAGCAATCAAAGTGATATGGGCCTGTTCTCCATCAAGGGTTTTTGCTTTTCGAAAGGCAATTCTGCCGCCGCCTGCAATAACGATCTTCTTGTTAGTTAAATTAATGAATAACGGCTGCATTCACATTCACCTCTCCATTCGCTTTTTCAGCGACTAGATTCTGGATGGCCACATGTTTTCCTAATGTATCAGTTAGGTTCACAGAGAATCCTGCTTTTATTTTCTTATTGACCTCTCTTACTACCTCACTTAGTAAAAGCCCCGAGAATAATAGATAAGGAATTACGATGACCCTCCCGCTGGCCTCATTGCAAATGGAATCAAGTCCAGCCCTGAAGGACGGCGCAGCAGCTGCCAAATAGCAGACTTGCACATTCCTTATACCAAGCCGCCGGCTGATTCCCCCTTTGATTGAGTCAAAGGATTTAAGAATTGAAGGGTCACTGCTTCCTCTTCCCACAATTAAAAGCGAATCAGTTGAAGAGATTGGCTGTGCTTCATTTGCCGCAAGCTCTGCAATTGCGTCAAGAATGCTGTCCTGGACTCCAAACGGATCCGCCATCCTTACAGGTATGGCAGGATACTTTTTTATTAAAGGGGCAACCGCTTCAGGGATATCCTGCTTTATATGACCCGCTGCCAGCAAAAATAGAGGAACAATCACAATTTCTGCTGCTCCCTCATGAACACAGTATTCAAATCCAGTCTCAATGTCTGGCTCTGTTAATTCAAGGAAACAAAGCTTTTGTATAGGAGCGTCTACCTTTTTCATGACACTCCGTATAAAAAGAGTTGCTTCGGCAGCGCCTTTTTTAGAACGTGTGCCATGGCAGATGTATAGGACAGCTTTCATTTGGCGGCTCCTTTCCTTGATGGACTTCCTTCATTCTGCTTAATTGTAATCTAACCATGCACCACAGGCAGATGAGGCGCAATTTCCTCTTCGAACCAGTTAATTTTGTGATGCATTTTTACAACTTCCCCAATGACAATCATGCTTGGATTCGAAATTTTAGCTTCTTTCACTTTGTTCTCAATATTAGCAAGCGTGCCCGTAACTGTCCGCTGTTCTGAAAGAGTTCCCCAGTGTATGAGAGCGATTGGTGTTTGAGTGGATTTTCCATTATGAATGAGATTTTTCACAATATTAGGCAAGTGGGAAACACCCATATACACACAAATCGTGTCAACTGCATGTGCAAGGTGGGCCCACTGGTGTTCGGCTTCTTGGTTTCCGGCTTGATGTCCGGTGACAAAAGCAAAGCTTTTGCTTAAGGTACGGTGTGTTACAGGGATCCCAGCATAAGCAGATGCCGCGATTCCTGCAGTGACTCCAGGCACTATTTCAAATGGCACATCATTATTGGCACACTCCTCTGCCTCTTCCCCGCCCCTGCCGAAAACAAATGGATCGCCGCCTTTTAGCCGGCAAACCTGCAAACCTTTTTTTGCATATTTCACAAGCAAATGATTAATGGTTTCCTGCTTCATGACGTGATGATTGGGAAGCTTGCCGCAATACACCAGCTGTGCTTCTTTTTTTGCATGATTTAACAGTTCCCGGTTCACGAGACGATCATATAGAACGACATCTGCCTCCTGCAGGCAGCGTATTCCTTTAACAGTCATAAGTTCCGGATCTCCCGGGCCGGCACCTACTAAAAAAACTTTTCCCGTCATTCTCATGACCGCCTTTCTGTAATGCCTTTTAATATATGCATTTTAACGCTTTTCCTAAGCTAATAATCTAATTGTTTTCTATAATACCATTTTTCAGGGTGAAATAGTAGGAATTATTTTTTCAGAAAAGGAGTCTCCTATTAAAAAGAGACTCCCGGTTTTTTATAGGATATTCTTTTCACGCAAATGTGTTAATATCTGCCCGACTGCTTCATCTACTGTATACTGGTCAGATCGAACCGTGATTTCTGGGTTTTCTGGTGCTTCATACGGGGAATCGATTCCTGTAAAATCTTTAATTTCCCCGCGCCGGGCTTTGGCATATAATTTCTTTGGATCCCGCCGTTCACATTCTTCGAGCGGACAGTCGATGAAGACTTCAATAAATTCTCCTTCTTCAAACAGCGCCCTAACCGTTTCTCTGTCCGACCGGAATGGAGAGATAAAGGCAGTTGTGACAATCTTCCCGCTGTCCACAAACAGCTTTGCAACTTCCCCAATGCGCCTGATATTTTCATTTCTGTCTGCTTCTGAAAAGCCAAGATCTTTATTTAAGCCGTGTCTGACATTGTCGCCGTCCAGTACATATTCATTGATGCCCTGGCGAAACAGTTCGTGGGATACAGCATTTGCAATGGTTGATTTGCCTGAGCCTGATAGGCCGGTAAACCAAAGGACCACACTTCCATGGCCGTTCTGTGCCCGTCTATCTTCCTTTGTAATTGCAGCGTCATGCCAGGTGATATTTGTTGCCTTTGTCATTATAACCGCCCCTTAAACCGTTTCTTTTTCTCTCATGCCTTCAATTAACACTTCGACTACCTCTTTGCGGCTGAAAGTGGAAGGCGGCAGCTCCCCGTTCCGGAGCATTTCCCTTACCTTTGTGCCGGATAGAATGACGCGGTCTTCTTTGCTGTGAGGGCAAGTTTTATCAGATGCCATGCCTTCGCACTTATTGCAGTAAAAGCTGTGCTCAAAGAACAGCGGTTTGATGCCAAGCTCTTCTTCTGTAAAATGGCTGAAAATATGCTGCGCATCATATGTGCCATAATAATTGCCGACACCTGCATGGTCTCTTCCGACGATGAAGTGTGTGCAGCCGAAGTTTTTCCTTGCAATGGCATGGAAGATTGCTTCACGCGGCCCCGCATATCTCATTGCTGCGGGATAGACAGCCAGCTGTGTACGCTCTTTTGGATAGTAATTTTCCAGAAGAACGCGGTAGCTTTTCAGACGGACATCAGCAGGGATATCATCTGATTTTGTTTCACCCACAAGCGGGTTCAAAAACAGCCCATCCACCGTTTCCAAAGCAGCTTTTTGAATGTATTCGTGTGCCCGGTGTACAGGGTTCCTTGTCTGGAAGCCAACCACTGTTTTCCAGCCTTTTTCTTCAAACAGCGCCCTTGTTTCTTTAGGCTCAAACCATACATCCTCTGCCACGCCTTTACCAGGTTTTTTAATCAGCGTTACCTCGCCGGCAGCATAAACCGGACCGCGTTCAAAAAGCCTTTTCACTCCTGGGTGTGCCAGCTCTTCGGTCTTATAGACTTCGCTAGCTTCCCTGCTTAAATCAGGCTCATACCATTCTGATACAGTGATGACTCCGTACACTTCACCTTCGTTAACCAGCTTAAACTTTTCTCCGGCCGTAAGCTCTCTGGCTTTCTCCTCTGAAACCGGCAATGTAACCGGAATGGACCAAATGGTTCCGTCTGCTAATCTCATTTTTTCAACAACAGATTCATAGTCTGCTTTTCCAAGGAAACCTGTCAGAGGACTGAATAAGCCAACACCTATAAGCTCCAGATCACTCAGTGCTATGGCATCTATTAAAATTTCTTTTTCAATTCCTGTCAGGTCATAATTTGGATTATAGCTTTGAATTAATTTTCCTCCATGAGGTTTCGGCAGAGCCATTTTTCATCAACCTTTCTTTTTCTGATTTACTTTTTTTCAGTTATCGGCCTTGCAGCAGCTGGTGCCTGATTCATTAAGAATTTCACTCCAAATACGGAGATTAGCACACCGGCCATTGCGATCACCGGATATACATTTTGTTCAATGAGCAGCTGGATGAGCGTATAGGATAGGACCATTGATAATACTGGCGAAACAACCCATACGACTAATAGCTGAACAACGATGTCCTTCTTGAAAACTGATCGTCCCTGCTTTACAAATCCGATTCCGATGATGGAGGAAGTGGTGATTTGCGTTAAAGGGACAGGTATTCCAAAAACGGAAGCGATTGTAACAATTCCTGCTCCTGTTCCTGAAATGACACAGCCTTCTTCAAGACGGATTTTTGTAATCTTTTTGCCATTCGTTTCAAGGACATTTTTCCCCAGTAGAATGGCTCCTAAAGCGACAAACAGCCCGCCCCAGAAGATTCCGCTGCCTGTGCTCATAATGCCTGCACCAACTAGCGGACCGACTGCATTTGCAACATTATTCATCCCTGCAGAGAATGCTTCAAACACGCCCATAAAAATGACGAGTATGGCTAAAATCGGAGCAGCCTTAGGCTTTTTTATCAGGTTCTGTATAAAGTTTCTCTTTAAAAAAGCGGCTGCCGCTATGGCAATTAAAAAGGCGGCAAATGGAGTAATCAGCCAGAACATGACGATCCAGATAAGCTTACCGGCAAATACGGATTGGTAGACGATTCCGGCACCGACAACAGAACCGACGGTTACCTCACTGGTAGACAGCGGAATGCCGAAAACATTTGCCAGAAACAGCGATAATGCGGCAGATGTAATCACAATCAGCGCGATGGCAACTGTAAAGGTCTCTTTCGGAACAATACCGCTTCCCATTGTTTTTACCACTTCTCCTCCGCCAAGCCATGCTCCGAAGAAAACGGCCAATCCGCAAAGAACAAGAGCTAATATGCGGTTTTTTAGGACACCGGAACCATACGCGATCCCCATGGATGCTGCTGCTCCGCTTGCCCCGATATTCATGGCGAAAAATAAACCGACTGTGACCGCTATAATCGTAAGCATGGTATCATCCTCCCTCTAGCTGGTGTGAAGGCCACATTCCGTTTTGCCAATCCCAGACCATCGTCCGGCACGGGAATCGCCATTTTCATCGACTGCCTGTGTACAGGGAAAACAGCCGATGCTTGGATATCCATTGTCATGCAGGGTGTTGTATGGCAGGTCTTTCTCCCTGATATAGGCCCAAACTTCATCCCATGTCCAGTGAATCAGCGGGCAGATTTTGATATTCTTGAACTTTTCATCCCTGTTAAGGAATTGAGTATTCACTCTTGTCGGCGATTGCTCCCGCCGAAGGCCAGAAATCCAGGCCTGCTTTGGTGTTAATGCTTCTCTTAATGGAATCACTTTGCGGATCTGGCAGCATGAATTGGGCTCCCTTTTCCAAAGTGCCGAACCATATTCTGCAGCCTGCTGGTCCAGTGTCAGCTTCGGCTCTTTCCGTTCAATCCGAAGCGAAGGGAAACGAGCCTCGATTTTATCAATCACTTCATAGGTTTCAAGGAAGTGAAGCCCGGTGTCCAAAAAGACAATATGCGCATCAGGTTTGATTTCCTGGATTAAGTCAATCAGCACAATGGCTTCCGCCCCGAAACTCGATGCATAGACAATCTTGTCGTCAGGGTAATTTGTATAGGCCCATTCCAATACATCGCGGGCGCCTTTTAATTTATCATCAAATGGGAATGCATCAGAGATCTGATTCCAATTTTCATATGTCACTGCAGTGCTCATCTTGCAGTACTCCTTTCACTTTCTTCAAAATTTTTTCTCAACCAAAAAAGGCAGTCTTCCCTCCTGAAAAAATCCTTCAGGTGGAAAAACCGCCTCTAGTTTGTCTAGTCAGCGCGCTTATTTGGTTGAAGACGAACCTTTTCGTTCTTCTCAAGTTGTATGACTTTGCCATCCTGGACGACCAATGTGATCGATCCGAATTTAATGCTTCCGAGCATCTGCTTCAAGTGAGCAGATAACTCTTCCCAGTCAGCCTGTTTCAGTGAGGCTCGCCTCCTTTTTTTAGCCTAGGAAATTATAAGTTTATAAGTTTATTTTTAGTGATGTTGAGATTAATCCTACCATACCCATAGGAATTGTCAACAACTTATTTAAATAAATTTTTAAAAATCTGATAAATGGGCTTTTCTTCACTTATTACAACAAAAAAACACCCCCGGCAATGGCCGGGGGTGCATCATTTTTTACTCATCAGCTTCTTCGTTTTGTCTTGTTGTCTGTTCAGGCAAAGTATCCCAGAAGCTTGTGTCAGCAGAATTGATTGAACCATCTGCTATGGCTTTTACTGTCGCATCGAGTGTCGTGATGGTTTGCTTGATAAGATAACCGTTGCTCTTTTGTCCAAGAGCATAAGGCTCATAGTTGTGGTCGGACATTCCGCGCATTTCAAAAAGCAGGGTAGAAATGTCGTAACGGACAGCAGCGCCGTTTCGGCCAATGTTTTCACCTGTTCCGCCGACATATTTTCCAATATGGCCCCAGCCTGTATGGTGAAGTGCATTAAACACAACTGAACCCAGTTTTTTGGACTTTTCAAGTACCTCAGGCTTTACATTGCTGTTGGTTGGATAAAGAATGGATCCCGATACCAGCTTTCCTTCTGTTTCACTTAAAGTACCCTGATGATGAAGATCGATCATATAATCGATATTGTATTTTTGGAATACATTTTCATGAAGAGCACGGGCCTCCGGCTCCATTTGGACTGTTTCTTTATCATGTTCACGATTCAAATCCACACGGTTTGCATTATAGCGGGTTAAATGGCGATCGCCATCGGCAAGATAATCGTCAAGTGAGAAGTTCACATCTCCCATTGCTCCATCCGCGTTAAGCATAGGTATCACAAGTATATTGACGTCTTTAAGAACCCCGCTTGTCTTGCCGGTGCCCAGGTGCTTAATAAACTCCAGCGCACCTTCGGTTGTCAGCTGCTCATTCCCGTGCTGCTGAGTCAGAAAAAGAATGGTCGGATTTTCAGGATTGGATATGTATTTTGCCATGTAAATATCACGGCCTTTTACAGACTGCCCAATCACTTCAAGCTGCATGGCTTCCTGCTTGGCATCCTGCGTTTTTAAATATTCTGTTAAACTATCGTAGGTATGCAGAATTGAAGTCTGAATGGACCCATTTCCCGTACTCGGCCCATTCCCAACAGCACCTGCAGGCATGCCCACAGCGGTAACTGCACCCAAAGCCATTAAACCAGATAATGATACAGATAGAACTTTCTTTTTAATCGTCATAAAATTCATCCCCCCACATTAATAGTTTTTCTTTCACCTCTAATTCTAGTAAACAAATGTAATAGTGATAATAGAGTATGATGCCTATTCTTTTGACAAATTTCGAATAGCGAAATAAGTATAAAAAGAGTAGTTTAATGACGAAATAATGTGTAAATTTGATCCAATTTTACCAGTTGAGAGTGTAGTTCCCAAAAAATCCCTTTTTGTTCTGAGTAAAAAGAACTAAAAAAAAACCGAACAATAGAATGTCCGGTCCTTGCTATTAATTTCGATCTGCCGGGTAGACTACACCAATTTGCCTCCGAGCTTCTTCAATGATCTCCATTGTTATCATCGAGTTAGCGTAGGAGTTGATATCAGATTCAGTCTTTCCAGCCTGAACCAAACGGATGAATTCTTTGGCTTCGTAATACATAGAATCACTTAATTGGTCCTGAGTGAGGTCTTCCCTCTCTCCGCTCCGATAATGCAATTCAACTTTTTCAGGTGCACTTATTCTATCTATAACGATATTTCCCTCTTCCCCTTGAATTTCTGAGGGCAGACTGGAATCGGCTATTTTACTGTACATGATGACCGCATCCATGTCAGGGTATTTAAGGACCATGCTTCCTTCTCCATCGACTCCGGATTCCAGCATATAGCCTGCTGCTTTAATCTCCTCTGGTTTACCGAATAAAGCCACAAGCGGATACACACAGTAAATCCCGATATCCATTAGTGAACCATTCGAAAAATCCGGATTGAATGCATTCAGCACGGTTCCCTGCCTGTATGCATCATAACGGGAAGAGTATTGGCAGTAGCTTGCAAAATACCTGCGCACCTGTCCGATTTTATGAAGATTTTCTTTTACAGCCAAAAAATTAGGCATAAAGGTTGACTTTAAGGCTTCCATTAGAAGAACATTGTTTTTCCTTGCCGCAGCTATCAAAGATTTAAGTTCCTTTGTATTCGAAGCAATCGGCTTTTCGCATAAAACATGAACATTATTATTCATAAAAAGGGTGGCCTGCCCAGCATGCAGGGAATTCGGGCTCGCAATATAGACTGCGTCAATTTCGCCGCTTGCGGCCATCTCCTTTAAATCAGTAAAGGTCCTCTCCACAGCATATTTGCCTGCAAATTCTTTTGCTTTTTCTTCTGTTCGCGAATAAACAGCTGTCAGCTGAAAATCTTCAACCTGCAGAGCCGCTTTTAAAAATCTTTCTGTAATCCAATTAGTGCCAACTATACCGAAACGAACCAATTCTATTCCTCCATTTTTATGTATAAGATACCTTCATATAATGAAGGACAATTTGGCAAAAATCAACCGTTTGCCATTCTGCCAGGCAAATAGGTTTCATCAGTATCCAGCCTCGGTAAACTGAGATACATCTTTTACCCGTACCCAAGGACGCCCATTTTCCCAATCTACTGTTATTGGTACACGGAATGTTTCTTCAAGGAGCGAATCTGTCAAAGTTTCTCTTTTTATGCCTTGTGAAATGACGTTTCCTTCCTTCAGCAGCATGGCATGGGTTATCGAAGGAACAATTTCCTCAATATGATGGGTAACATAAATAATCGTGGGACCATCGGGATGAGCAGCCATTTTTTCAATCGAGCGAAGCAATTCTTCCTGCGAATAGATATCAAGCCCATTGCATGGTTCATCGAGAATAAGCAGCCTTGGTGAAGCCATTAAGGATCTTGCAATCATCGCTTTTCGTTTTTCACCCTGTGAGAGGGATGTGAGATTTTGATTCTGGACATGGCTAATATTGAACTCCAGCATTAAATCCTTTGCTTTTTCCAATTCCTGCTGTGTTATTTCTTGATAAAGGCCTATAGAGGCAAATCTCCCGCTTAAGACAATTTCAAGGGCGGTTTCCGATGGACGGAATTGAAATTTATCATCCAGGGATGTGCTTACCCAGCCAATGGATTTTCTAAGCTCTGGTATATTTGTCTTGCCATAAAGATTGCCTAATACTGAAACTTGCCCGCCATTAGGCCACAGATAGCCTGTAATCATCTGCAGAATCGTTGTTTTCCCTGATCCATTCAAGCCTAATAAGGCCCAATGTTCTCCTTTTCTGACGTTCCATGAAACGTTGTTCAGTATCTTCTTTCCATTTCTTTTCCAGCTTATCTCATCCAGTGAAATAATACTGCTGCTATTCACGTGACTCATTCTTATCCTCCTTCGATCTTTTTATAACGGAACAATTTAAAATAAATAGAGCTGATGACAGTAAAGACTTCCATAGCACCTGCTGGAAATCCTGTGTCTCAGCTCATCCTTTTAAAAATTACTTATTTTCTGCATCAATCATCCCAGAAGCAATACCAGCCCGGCGAAACTTTACAGCGTTTTTTTGATAAAATTCTGCACCTGCCAGGATACGCTCCTGCAGTTCTTCCTTTACCGGCTTTAACGCTTTTGCAGGTACGCCGGCAGCAAGGATGCTTTTCTCAATCACTTTGTTTTCCCCTACTACTGCTCCTGCCGCAATCACTGCACCATTCTTAATGATGGCACCGTTAAGTATAATCGCTCCCATGCCGATCAGGGCACCATCTTCAATGGTACAGCCATGAATCACACAATTATGTCCGATTGTGACATTCTGTCCAATGCTGACAGGGTAACCTTCATCAACATGAATCATCGTTCCCTCCTGTATATTGGTGCCCCTTCCGATTCTGATGGAATCATTGTCCCCGCGCAGCACAGAATTGAACCAAATGGATACATTAGCTTCCAGTTTTACATTGCCGATGATATAGGTGTTAGGTGCCAAATAGACGGTTTCATGAACGTCTGGCTTCAGTCCTTCAAAATCAAAGATCATTTCCGGAACGCCTCCTTCTTATGAAGCCACAGTTTGATCTGTACCGCTCGCATCGTTTTTACGCTTCTTAATCCACTTATTAATCAGCGGATACAAAATACTGATGATTGATAGAATGATGAAGGTTAAGGCAATCGGCCGTGTGAAGAAGATGGAAATATCATTGTTTGACATTTGCATAGCCCTTCTGAACTGGTCTTCAGCAATGGGACCGAGCACAACGCCAAGCACGATGGGGGCCAGCGGGAATTTGGCGTTTTCCAGATAGTAGCCGATAATCCCGAATACCAGCATCATTGCCACATCAAAAATCGAATTCCTGACTGCGAATGTGCCAACAATACAAAAGAGAACGATGAGTGGTCCAATGATCGTGTAGGGCACTTGCAAAATCTTAGAGAATACCGAAATAAACGGTTTGGCAATGAGTAAGATCAGCAAGTTTGCAACAAGCAGCCCAATCAGGATGGTATAGATAAGTGAACCCTGTGTTGAAAACATCAAAGGTCCCGGCTGGATTCCATGAAGTATAAAGGCGCCGAGCAATATGGCAGTTGTCGCGCTTCCCGGAATTCCCAGGGAAAGCAAAGGAACCATGGCACCCATTGCGGCGGCATTATTGGCAGATTCGGGTGCAGCAACCCCTTCTGGAATTCCAGTTCCAAATTCTTTTGATCTTTTTGACCACCGTGCAGCTTCACTGTAGCTGAGCATGGCAGCAGTAGTTGCACCTATTCCCGGAAGGATTCCAATAAACACACCTAATAAAGAAGAACGTCCAATGACGCCAGATATCCGTTTCATGACATTCCAGTTTGGAAGTTCGGAACTCACCTTTTGCTTTGCATTCACCTTGTGGACCTGCTGGACTCTTCTCAGCACCTCTGATATAGCGAATAATCCAATCAGAACAGGGATGAAGTCAATGCCCGACATTAACTGGCCTGATCCGAAGGTGAATCTTGGCACACCGGTCATTGTATCGATGCCAATAGTGGCAATAAACAATCCGAAGGAAACACCGATGAATCCCTTAACCAGATTGCCTGCACTCAAGGAAGCCACTACAGTCAGTCCCATTAGTGCCAATGCAAAATACTCCGGGGACGAAAATCTTAGAGCAAAAGAGGCGAGCAGCGGCGTCAAAAAGATTAATACCAGCGTTCCAAAGACACCCCCTGTGGCAGAACTGAAGATGGAAATTCCGAGGGCTTTCCCCCCTTCACCCTTCTTGGCCATGGGATACCCGTCGAAAACGGTTGCCACCGCTTCCGGTGTGCCTGGGGTTCTAAACAGAATAGCGCTTATGGACCCTGAAAAAACAGATGTGGCATAAATGGAGGTCAGCAGCAAAAAGGCTGCAGCCGGATCCATTGCATAACTGACAGGAAGAAGAATAATGACCAGCATGGTTCCGCTTATACCCGGAATCCCTCCTCCAATGAAACCAAGCAGGACACCGACCATAAGAATGAAAAAATTAAAAGGCTGAAAAAGATTGCCAAAACCGCCTAAAAGTCCTTCTATCATTAAGTTCACCTCTTTTATTAAAGTTGGCTATTAATAAAACAGCAAGCTAAGTGAATAAAAAATCCCGGTTCCCCGCGGGAAAGGCAAATTCAATAAAATAGGAAACAGCACGATAGAACCGGCAGTTGCCAGAGTACCTGTCAGCAGAGCTCGAATATAGCTTTTCATTCCAAACAAAAGCGCCATTACAAAAATCCCCAGAATCGTCGCAGCAATAAAACCAACATAACCTAGAATAAAGATATAGATTGCAAGAACAGCAAACAAGAGGAAGAACTTTTTCGGATGAACGAGCTTATCTTCATTATCTGCATCTGCTGAATCATTGTCATCTCCCTTTATATTCTGAACATTCTTCACCTTTAGAGCCCTCATCAGCAGGATAACCGATAGAATTAGCATCAGGATCATTAAAGCTGCTGGCCATGTTCCTGCAGAAATGAAATTCCCTGTCCTATTTTCCACCTGGAGTGACAAAACCAGAAAAAAAGACGAAAAGACTATTATGATTATTGAAAGATTTCGTTCCAGCTGCATCTCTTATCCCCCCAAAAAATTTAATAAGTAAATTGGAGGAGGCTGTTAGCCTCCCTTCCATTTAAATCACAATTCATTTCCCATCCACTTAAGAATATTTAAAGTCAGGCTTCCGTTTTTCCAAAAATGAACGCACCCCTTCCCGATAATCCTCTGAAAGAAACGAGTCAATGACAAGCTCGGCTGTTTCAGGTGAATCTTCAATGGCTCCGGCAAGCACTTCATTAATGATTTTTTTTGAACCCCTGACTGACAGCTGGGCATTTCTGCAAATTAACTCTGCATATCTGACCGTTTCTTCTTTAATGGCTCCTGCAGGATATATACGATCGATAAGACCGATCTGATACGCTTCCCCGGCATCCAGAAGCCTTCCTGTGTAAAGAATATCTTTGGCTTTCGCCGGGCCGACAAGATCTACAACATTTTTGGTTCCCGGTGTATTGTATACTAGGCCAAGCTTTGCTGGAGTAATGCCGAACTTGCCCTGTTCATCAGAGAATCTAAAATCACAGGCAACCGCAATTTCACATCCGCCGCCAACACAAAAACCCTGTATCATCGCAATCGTTGGCTTTGATGCATCCATGATTGATTTTTCTGCTATCATCGTTGCCTTGTTATACTTTTCAGCACCTTCTGCGGTATACCTTAACGTCTTAAATTCGCTGATATCAGCGCCTGCCGAAAAAGCAGCAGATCCAGTCCCTTTAAAAATGATTACTTTTACATTGGCATCATTTTCGCATTCCTCGATAAGCTGCGGAATCCTTAACCAGATTTCATAACTGAGGGCATTCCTTTTATCCGGCCGGTTGAAGCATATGAATGCAATATCTCCTTCAACCTGAAGATAAACCGGTTCACTGTACGTCTTATCCCCGCTGAATGCTTCCAAATTCTTAGACATATCGCTAACGACCTTTCTGCTATTTTTTATTCAGGATGGGCCTTTCATCCATGGTCTTCACAGTCCCGGACTTTGTTAAATTTCTTATGGAATCTTCGTCATACCCCAAACCATTCAACACTTCAATCGTGTCCTGTCCGAAGAGAGGAGAGGGGGTTTTCACCTCACCTGGAGTTTTTGAAAATTTTGCAGGAATGCCAATCATCTTCATTTTTCCTATTAATGGATGCTCCACTTCCTGAATCATGCCTCTGGCTTCATAATGCGGATCCTGAACCGCCTCTGCAAAGTTGTTGATTGGTCCCGCAGGTACTCCTGCTTTTTCACAGAGATCAATCCAATGCTGGGTATCTTGATGCATTAATACAGCCTCAATATCTTCTTCCAGCTCACTCACATGTTTGTTTCTCAATAAATTGGTTTTATAGCGCGGATCCGCCAGCCATTCAGGCTTTCCGGCAACGTCCTCGCAAAATCTTTCCCAGGTCCTTTGATTGGCACATCCAAGCATCATATAACCTGATTTTGTTTTAACAGCCTGATAAGGAGCAGACACACGGTGCCTCCAGCCGGTTGCTTCCGGTATCGTTCCTTCGGCAAAATAGGCCCCTGCCTCCCACGTAAACCATGGAAGTCCAATCTCAGCCAGGGCAATATCCACATGCTGTCCTTCCCCTGTCTTCATCTTATGGATAAAAGCTGCCAAAACCGAGTAGGCTGCAGTTATGCCTGCCCCGATATCGTAAACGGCAATGCCGGATTTCATCGGCCGCATTCCTTTTTCTCCTGTCATGCTCATAAGCCCTGTCATTCCCTGGGCTACCAGATCGAACCCGCCCTTATGAGAATAAGGGCCAGTCTGGCCATAACCTGAGATAGAACAATAGACTAACCCAGGATTAATCTTCTTTAGGCTTTCATAGTCTATGCCAAGTGATTTTGTTACTCCCGGTCGGTAATTTTCAACCACAACATCTGCTTCTTTAGCCAATTGATAGAAGATTTCTTTTCCTTCTTTGGTTTTAAGGTTTAATGCTATGCTTTTTTTATTTCGGTTTATTTGAAAAAAGCAAGTAGATTCCCCATTTACATATGGGCCCATTTGGCGGGAATCGTCTCCGCCGTTCACTTTCTCTACTTTCATGACTTCCGCACCGAGATCTGCAAGGACCATAGTGCAATACGGACCAGCCATGATTTGCGATGCATCAAGGACTTTCATTCCTTGTAATGGTCCCAATCAGAACACCCCATTTTGAAAATATTGTCTCGGAAGTGAGCCCGAAGTGACCGGCAGCTGTTCATTTCTATACATTCCTAATCTGTGCATGTTATAATAAATTCGATTTTCATGAGGATGGAGCATTTCTATTTTGGCGAGTGGAGATGCTCCTTTTTTATTCACGGATCATATTCATTCCGCGCTCCAGATCGTTGCGCAGATGATTTTCTGCGGATTGATAGACAGCTATCTCGTCCCGGGCTTTAAGAGCATGAAGGATTTGGCTATGTTCCTTAAGAATTTCTCTATTATGCTCATTGTTTTTTAGGATATTGGCCCGGTATAGCAAAAGAAATGAACGTACTTGCTGCAGCAAGTGCACTGCCCGCTTGTTTGGGCTTGCTTCCAAGAGCCGATCATGAAACTTAGCATTCCATTCAAGTAAATGTAGATGGTTTCCTTCCAAAAAGGCATCTTCAGCTTTTTCAAGAGTTTCTTCAATGCTATTCAGCTGCTCTTTTGTAATCGTTTTCAAAACAATTCCTATTATTTGAGGCTCCAGCATAATGCGAGTTTCGTATAAATCCTTAAAATCAGTTTCATCCAGTTTTACAATAGCAAGCCCCAGCTGATCCTGAACCAGCAGTCCCTCTATTTGCAGCTGGCGCAACGCTTCTCTTAACGGGGTCCGGCTTATATTATATTTTTCCGCAATATGGGAAACATTGACCTTCTCACCAGGCTTTAATTGACCTGACAAAATGGATCTTTTTATAATGTCATAGATTTGCTGATAAAGCGGCTGCGTAAATTTCAGGCCTTGCACCATTTTTGCCTATCCTCCTTTTCAGAAGAAATGATTATCTCTTCCTGTTTCTGTATACTGTGTGCTGTATCCTGGATACAGCTTCTAGGGCGATCATATCTGCCAGTCTGAATGGCAGTCAATAACCTGAACAAAAGCTTTTAAGAATATATAAAACTAGTTTTCCTTCGACAAAATTTTCCAGCAGCCTATCGAGCAAACCTATGAAAATCTATCATGAAGCTTGCAGGAGGCAAAAAGGCAGATTTTCTGCCTTTCGCCTATTTAATTCAATCATTCTTTTAATAGAGAGCCGTAAGTGTCGATTAGTTTTTCAAATTCGGCATTATATTCTTCTGAATTTAGCCAGCCATCCCGAAGGTGCAGGTAATTGGCTTTTTCATACTCTTTATAGTCCGGGCGATCTTTCGCTTCCTCAAGGGCTTTTTCAAGCGCTGAAATGATTTCAGGCGGTGTATCTGCGTGGACCATGAAGCCTCTGCCCTGGCCGTCTGTTACATCTATCCCCATTTCAGTTGAAATCGGGACGTCATCAAAGCCTTCCATTTTCTCTTCAGTAAAGGCAATCAGCATCTTAATATCTCCGCTTTCCAGCTGGGCAATCGATGGGCCTGGCTCCTCTGCAATGACATCGATATGTCCCCCGAGCAGTGCTGCTGTCATCTCTCCAGAACCTTCAAATGAGATATAATTAAACTTTGTTCCAGTAGATTTTTCAAACTGTCTGACTACCAGTTCATCAAAGCCGGCTGAACCTGTACCGCCTATCGTGATCTCACCAGGTTTTTCCTTAGCCTTTGCGATAAGATCATCAATATCCTTGAACTTGCCATCGCTTTTTACTTGGAGGGTCATGGTATCATTTTGCACCCTTCCGACAGAGGTTAATTTGGTCAAATCATTTTTTTCCACACCTGCTGCAATATTTACGGGATGATTGGATGTTGCCGACCAGATGGTATAGCCATCAGCCGGCTGCCTAGCCACATGGTCAGCTGAATTGATCCCCGCCGCACCAGGCATATTCACAACATTTATGTTTACACCAAGAATATCTTTAAGTTCTTTTGCAATGGCCCTTGCAAAATTGTCACTCCCGCCGCCCGCACCAAAGCCAACAATAATTTCAATCTGCCGCTCGGGATAATTGCCTGTGCTTTTCTTTTCCTCCGAGCTTGCTTCCTGAGGTGAAGAATTACATGCCTGCAAAAAGAATACCAATGCAATTGCAAGAGACAAAATCGAAATCCTCTTTAATTTCATGTTAATTTTCCCCCAAATTAAGAAAAGTTTTAAATTTCTGTAAATTTAATGCATAGTTATTTCCTTAAAACAACTTATAATGAATAGCACTTATCCCGGAATGGACCTATTCCCCAGACAGTTTCGTCACCTCCCTGTTTATGGATAGTTTCATTTAACTTCAATGCAATTTTTGTGCCGAAAAGCAAAAAACTTGATTAATTTTTTTTGACGGGCATCAAAATCGTAAGCGTTTTCAAATCTAATCGGACATTCTGATTTTTAATGCATTTCATTTCTTAGTTCCTTCCAATACACTTATTAGTTGTGCTTGTTCTCTTTTGAAACAAATTGTCCACGCATATGTTTCAATTCGAAACTTTTATTGGTTTCCTGCAGATTCTGCCCTTTCAATTGACTCCATCAGATAGTCGGCAACATGCTTTGTTTCTATCTGATCCTCCATTCCTTCACGATAAACCCCCAGTTTCATTTGGAGGTAACACCCTGGATTGGCTGTTATTAGAACAGCTGATTCAGTTTCTTTGACTCTGGACATTTTCTTATCCAATATTTCATTAGCAAGATTTGGCTGCAATAAATTATAAATTCCTGCAGACCCGCAGCAATATTTCTTTTCAGGAAGATCCACATATTCCGAGTTTGGAATTCCCTTCACCAATTTAGCCGGAGCATCCTTCACCTTCATTACATATTGCAGATGGCAGGAAGGCTGATAGGTCACTCTTTCACCTCTGCCGGCAGTAACAGGCATTTCTCCTTTTTCATATATGATCTCACTGATATCCCTTATTTTGGCAGAGAATGCTTTCGCCCTCTCCAGCCAATGGTAATCCCCCCGGAATAAATCCGCATATTCCGCAAGTGCAGCACCGCAACCTCCGGCATTGGTAATAATATAATCCACATTTGCTTCTTCAAAAGCCTGTATATTCGCTTTGGCCAATTCAATGGCCCTGTCTTTTTTTCCGCTATGATGGTGGAGTGCTCCACAGCACATCTGCGCTTTAGGGGTTACCACATCAAATCCAGTCTTCGACAGCAATTTAATGGAATTATCGTTTGTTTCCCTGAACATGACATCCATAATACAGCCATGGAAAAAGGCTACCCGGCCCCTTGCTGCCTTTTCTTCATCAGTCCTCGGAGTAAACTCAGGATGATGTTTCCTCCCTGAAGGCGGCAAAATGGAAGGCGTGATTCTTTCCATCTGCCTCATCTGTTCTGGGAAGAATTTCAAAATGCCCAGTCCTCTAGTTACATACTGAAGCCCGCTTTTTTGATAAAACCACAGAAGATTGCCAACAGTATTAAGCCTTTTTTGGTTGGCAAGAACATGGTCAAAGAAGTAATCTTTAAAAGTCCTTGCCGGATATGCAGTTTTTTTAATATCCGTTTGTACAGGTGCTTCAGCCGCTGCTGCTATTCGCTCCTTGGCGAGCATGACGATATCAGGAACCTGTACATCAATAGGGCAAGCATCCACACAGGCTGAGCAAAGCAGGCAGCGATCGAGCTGATCTTTGATTTCCTGATTTACGGGGATAGTGCCCTCGATCAGACTTCTTGCCATCAATACTCTGCCCCTGGGACCATCAGCTTCCCTGCCTGTGATATTTAATGTAGGACAAACATTGCGGCAGGCACCGCAGCGCACACAAGTTTGCATGGATTCTTCCGCCGTCAGCAATTTCATTTCATTCACCTCCTGCCTAGTTAGGCAATGCCATCTTGCCTGGATTTAAAATATTATTTGGATCGAGCGTCCTTTTAATAGCTCGCATCACTTCCATGGCAGGCCCATGCTCTACATCCATATATTTGGCACGGACAATTCCAACTCCATGCTCAGCAGTCGTCGTTCCCTCCATTTTAATTGCCAGTTCATGAATATCGTCGATCATTTTCTGCACATTTTCCATTTCCATTTCATTATTCATGTTCACTACCGGTCCGGTATGCATATTTCCATCACCAACATGGCCGTATATTCCGCAGATGATGCCATATCGTTCTGAGATATTATGAATCTCCCGCAGTGTTTCAGGGAGTCTTGAAATTGGCACACAGATGTCTTCGCCGCCATACACCCGGAAACCGCCAGGCTTCAATAGTCCAACAGCAGCACCAACAAGCTTCCTTGCCTGCCAGAGCTTTTCACACTCATCCGGCTCATCGCTGAACTTTATATAATTCGTGAATTTTTCAACTACCTTTCTGAGGCGGTTCACCTGGGAGCTTACCTCCTCTTTGGCACCATCCACTTCAAAAACAAGAATAGCTTCATTATCCAGAGGAAGATTCAGCTCAGGCTTCATCATGTTGACAGCCTTCGTACAATTAAAGTCCATGATTTCGATGGCTGAAGGCTGCAGGCCTGAAGAAAAAACAGCGTTAACCGCCTCTCCTGCATCTTCCAATCTTTCAAATGAGCATAGTACAATACCTCTTGTGACAGGGAGCGGCAATAATTTTAGACGAAGGCGCGTTACAATTCCAAGAGTGCCTTCTGAACCGATCATTAAATGTGCAAGGTCGTAGCCGGAAACCGATTTAAGCGCCTTCGATTTTGCCCCGCCAGTCACAATGATGTCACCAGTGGGGAGTACGACTTCCATTCCCAGGACATAATGGCGGGTAACACCGTATTTGACTGCCCTCAGTCCGCTTGAATTGTTGGAAACCATTCCTCCGACAGTGCACATATTTGCGCTTCCTGGGTCAGGAGGAAACCTTAGTCCATAAGGCTTTAAAGCCTCATTTAAATCATTTTGGATGACTCCCGGCTCAATCACTGCCTGCATATTCCTGTGATCAATCTCCAGTATTCGATTCATTTTCGATAAATCCAGCATAATACCGCCTTTAACCGGGACGGCTCCTCCTGTTTGCCCGGTGGCTGCCCCTCTCGGGTATAATGGGATTTTAAATTCGTTGGCCAGCCGGACACATTCACTGACCTCTTCAGTTGACAGCGCAATAACGGCCACTTGAGGCAGTTTCGGACGGAGCTGAGTTTCAAAGGATGCATCATAGGAGTAGGTCATCATATCAGTGCAATTGGTTAATAGCCGGTCGTCTCCGAAGATATTTCTTAATCGGGTTATCACATTATCATCCAGCGGAGGCGGTGTCATTGTTTCATTCATTCTTTCTCCTCCTTATAAACTATTTATTTTTCGCCAGAGGGTCGTCCTGCCGATCCCAAGAATTTTTGCGGCTTCTGTTTTATTGCCGTTAACTTGCTTCAGCACGTTCAGAATATACTCTTTCTCATAGTTTTGAAGCTTTGTTTCTTCATCTATTTCTTCATTAATGCTGTGTTGTTTTATAAAATGTAATTTGGAAAAGTCTTTCCCGCCTGCAGCTAAAACAGTTTCTGAATCAATCAAATTCTCAGGGGAAAGAATCATCGCTCTTTCGACAATGTTCCTTAGCTGGCGTATATTCCCCGGCCAATGATAGCTTTGCATAATTTTCATAGCTTCGGCAGTGAAGCCCTTAATATTTCTCCGAATGCCTGGTTCCAATTCTTTTATGAAAAAATCGCATAACAATGGAATATCAGGTATCCTTTCACGCAAAGACGGAATTGGGATGTCAAGGATATTAAGGCGATAATACAAATCAGCCCGGAAGCTCCCATCTTCCACCATATTCTCAAAGTCACGGTTCGAGGCAGCGATGACCCGAATATTAATGGGGATCACTCTTTCATCCCCAATCCGCATCACTTCCCCTTCCTGCAAAACCCTAAGGAGCTGGGCCTGTAAGGATTCAGCGAGTTCGCCAATTTCATCAAGGAAGATGGTTCCCTGATGAGCCAATTCAAATAATCCTGTTTTTCCTCCCTTTTTCGCTCCCGTAAAGGCTCCTTCGACGTAGCCGAACAATTCGCTTTCCAGCAGGTTTTCAGGGATGGCCGCACAATTCACTGCTACGAATGGCCCTTCCGTCCGCTTGCTGAAGCTATGGATTAAATGGGCGAATACTTCTTTTCCCACACCCGTTTCACCCGTTAGGAGAACAGTAGAATCCACCTGTGAGTATTTCTTCACCTTTTCGATCGCTTTTTGATACATCTCGCTTTTCCCGACAATATTATTTAGACTGTATTTCGTGACATGACCGCGATGAAGGAGCTTTTTGCGGATTTCCTGCTCCTGCTGCTGAAGTCTATGAACCTCCTGAAATGTACAGACAGCCCCAAATACCTTTTGCTCGTGCCTGATGGGTATTCGATTTGCAACTACTTTTACACCATTGGCATCCTGGATACGGTTCAGTTCTTCCTTACCAGTCGAAAGAACTTTTTTCATTTGTGAATTAACGAGTATATCATCAATCGACTTGCCGATAACCGAATCATAGGGAAGGTTTAGGATGCTGTAAACGGATGGATTGCATACTGTAATAATCCCTTGTTCATCCACAGCTATTACCCCATCAGCAATAAAATCAAGAATGGCCTGGAGTTCCTTGGTTCGTTTCAATTCTGTGCGCCTTACTTCAATCAGGCTTCTTGCTTCAAGAATGGCCTGGATGACCGATTCCTCTCCAGACGTTAATATCACTGTTTTTATCGAATCATTTTTGACTTTGTTTGTAAAAATACTCTTGCCAATGAGGACATCTATCTCTTTTTTGCTGAGAGCCTCGACGGCTGCTTCAGCTTCCTCAGGCACAATTACGCTATGCTTTTCAATCGAAAAACCCAGCACAGATTCAATTGTTTGGATCCCCTGCAAAACATCCCGGGTGTCGGCTATTCCAATCTTCTGTCCGAGTTTTTGTGCTTCTTTAATAGTTCGGAGCAGGTCATATCCAGTTATGGGAATCTGCACGACGGGAATGCCAAGGTCGGACTCAATGAGCTTTAATCCCAGGGTTCCTCTGCTGATGATTACTTCTGTGCCGGATTTTTCAAATTCTTTAGCAGCTGCAATTGCATTTCGGAAGCTCACTTTTCTTATCGCGACATCTTCTCCTGTTTTTTTCGCAGCTTCCTTTGAAACCTGTATCAGCGCGTCAATGGGGGTTAAAATGGCAATTTCGGACATCACTTCACCTCATTTTCCTTTTTCTCTTGGACAAGTTTTATTATTATATTAAGTTAATCTTATCAGATGCCAAGGAAAATTTCGGTAAGTTTTCATAATAATCAGTTTATTTGTTTGATAAATTAGATCCGAATAGTTTCTGCCTTTATTTTAATCACGCTTTCAACCTGGCCAAGCGGGCCCACTGGTGAACACATCCCCGCTGCTGTGCCGGAGAGCTGAAAAAAAGAGGATAGATCCTTTAGGTCCTCATCATTCAGCTGTTCAAAAACCGTACCTCCTATAATCACTGCATTTCCTATTAAACTGTCTTCAAAAATGTCCAGCAGATGTGTGCAGAGCCATTTTCCGTTTCCTTCTCCGGTTAAAGCTCCGTTGATTTCAATATAAGTCGTTTCAGGTATGAACATACTAAATGATCCGGCTGCCAGGCAAGCCGCCATTGAATCCGGAGAAATAACAATGGGAATGGCCCCCCTTCCTCCCAGACCCTTAATATCCTCATCTATTCCTGCAATGACCATTCCATTCATCGGAATATTCTCTGAACGGTAATATTGGGACAAATCGCAATCTATTAGTCTTATTCCTTTTCCTATACAGAACTTACGGATGGCTTCATTTTCTGCACCTCCAAGAGAAAACAGAATCTTGGCTGGATTTTTTGCGTTTTTGTAACCTTGTCTGTTAAATGCTTTGATAACATTAAGTGAATTTTGGCCGCTGACGAATAGGAAATCTGGTGTCACCTGGATCTGATCCCCTGGAATAACTGAAGGGAGATTTGCCAGTTCGGCGAGTCGTTTTTCAAATATATTCACCCGCTCACGTCTCCTTAGGACCAGAAATTTAGCAGAATGGATTTTCGAGCCAATGCCGCTGTGCGGCGGAAACTCCTGCACCTAACTCTACTTCGTATCCGCTCTTTTTTAAAGCAAGCTCCATTGCAGCAAACATCTTCAGCATATCTGCCGCATCCGTATACCCCATATGGCCGAGACGCAAAATCTGATTCTTCACCTTTCCAAGACCGCCTCCCAATGCGATATGGAATTCTTCCCGCATCATCTTTCTGAATTCATCGGCATTATTTAATTTTACGGCTGTCAGGGTTGGACTGGCAGCCGAGTCATCCACCAGCAAATCAAGACCCAATGCCCTCACCCCTGCCCTTGTCATATCCCGAAGTGCAGCATGTCTTTTGTATTCAGCTTCTATTCCTCCGCTTTTTTCTATCATATTGCAGGCCTCAAGCAGTCCGCATACAAGTGATATATTTGGCGTATAAGGTGTTCCAGTTCCTGATTCCAGTCCTTTTTTATAAAGTTTAAGGTCAAAATAAAAGGATGGACACTGATGATTATTTACAGCATTCCAGGCTTTTTCACTCAAGGTTATCAATGCAAGTCCGGGAGGCAGCATTAATGCTTTCTGTCCTCCAGTTGCAACTATATCAATACCCCATTCATCCATATACAGGGGTGTTCCGACAATCGAGCTGACCGCATCAACAAGGAATATGGCATCTGTTTCTTTTACAACTGCTGCAATCTCTTTTATGTTGTTGATTGCAGAGGTGGATGTTTCACAATGTGTCGCAAAAACAGCTTTTGCCTCAGGATTTTCCTTTAATGCTTTTCTCACATCTTCAGGATCTGCAATCTTTCCCCATTCCGCATCAACCCGGACGGTTTTGCAGCCGATATGGTCTGTAATTCCCTGAAGGTACTCACCAAAATAGCCGACTACGCAAAGGATGATCGTATCATTGGGACCAACCGTATTAATAATAGCTGTTTCAAGAGCGGAGGCTCCGCTTGAGGTAAGAGGGATCACCAGGTTTTCAGTCTGGAATATCATTTTGGACTTTTCAGTCGTTTCCTGAAGTACATCCTGGAAGGCTGGATTCCGGTAATCCATCATGGGATGATCGAAACTTCTTAGCATGGCACGCTGTATTTCTTTCGGAACCTGAACTGGCCCCGGTAATCTTAAATCCAATTTTTCTTCAAACATTGCTTCCTCCCCTATCGTTTCTGGTTTATATCGTGCTAATGAGTTATGATGCAATTTCCGTGCCAAGGCTGAATGCCTTTTGTACAAAGGTTTGTTTGTTAGAGGAGTGTTTCAGTGTTTCGTTTTGGGACGACTTGGAACAGTTTGGTGAAACAGCTGGTGGTGTGAAAAAAATTTCATGTGATAAATTGGGTTCTTCTTTTGGGATGGTGATACCGTTATGACGATGGTTTTTTGGGGATTCCTGATTTTTGGATGATTGACAGCGGTTATAAAGACGGGATTTTTATCTGTATTCTATTTAGGTGTTGATTAACTACCATTTTCGCTTTACTGCCCTCAATTTCGTCGTTAATCCATGCGATTAACTACCATTTTCGTCTTACTGCCCTCGATTTCGTCGTTAATCCTGCGATTAACTACCATTTTCGCCTTTCTGCCCTCGAGTTCGTCGTTAATCCATGCGATTAACTACCATTTTCGTCTTTCTGCCCTCGATTTCGTTGTTAATCCATGCGATTAACTACCATTTTCGTCTTACTGCACTCGATTTCGTTGTTAATCCATGCGATTAACTACCATTTTCGTCTTTCTGCCCTCCATTTCGTCGTTAATCCATCAGATTAACTACCATTTTCGCCTTTCTGCCCTCCATTTCGTCGTTAATCCATCAGATTAACTACCATTTTCGCCTTTCTGCCCTCAGTTTCGTCGTTAATCCATGCAATTAACTACCATTTTCGCCTTTCTGCACTCAATTTCGTCGTTAATCCATGCGATTAACTACCATTTTCGCCTTTCTGCACTCGATTTCGTCGTTATTCCATGCGATTAACTACCATTTTCGCCTTTCTGCACTCAATTTCGTCGTTAATCCATCAGATTAACTACCATTTTCGCCTTTCTGCACTCGATTTCGTCGTTAATCCATCAGATTAACTACCATTTTCGCCTTTCTGCACTCAGTTTCGCCGTTATTCCATGCGATTAACTACCATTTTCGCCTTTCTGCACTCGATTTCGTCGTTAATCCATCAGATTAACTACCATTTTCGTCTTACTGCCCTCGATTTCGTCGTTAATCCTGTCTGGATTTTGTAAGCGATTATGCTGAAGCATTTCATTATTTAAATTTGGACTTTTGCACTCATTTGCTACTTTCATAAAAATATATTAAACAACAAAAGGCAGCCCCATTCTTTCGAACAGGCTGCCTTTTTTACATTATGAATTATGCTTTCTAAGAAATCTTCTTTAATTCATCTGTTAGGCGGATGAATTCTTCTTTGTTTCGGCTAGTGAGAGCTTCATCAATTTTTTCGCGAAGCTTTTCTTTTCGGTATTCCATCAGAGCTTGATTCAGGACTTGTTCTGCTAACAATGAGACGTTTTCCTCAGACTGTTGCGGCGAGTTAAGTAGACGTTTTTCCATTTAAAATCAACCCCTTGACCTTTTTTCTATTGTAACAGAAGTTTTCAGATTATTCAAATCATTATTTACTGGAAATTTTGTCAGCAGCTGCTAAGCTTGTTAAATACAATGTACCCGGTTAGTGAACAGTTTAAACAAAATACAAAAAAAGCTGACTCATGAGAAGAATTAATTCCCTCACAGGTCAGCTTTCCCGATTGCCTTTTACGCTTTGGCTGTTTCAAGTATGCTCATTACATTTTGTACAGACTTAACAGATTGATCCAGTGCTTTTTTCTCATCGGCAGTCAATGGAATTTCAATGACACTTTCTATTCCATTTCCGCCCAGGATTGCAGGCACTCCCAGATAGATGTTACTGTATCCATACTCACCTTCTAAATAGGCAATTGAAGGCAGGATTCGTTTTTTATCTTTCAGAATCGATTCAGCCATTTCAACCATTGAAGCTGCTGGAGCATAATAGGCACTTCCCTGGCCAAGCAGATTTACAATTTCTCCTCCGCCTTTTCTGGTTCTTTCCACAATCGCTTCGATTCGGTCGGCAGGGAGAATTTTCTCCAGCGGAATGCCGCCAGCATATGAATATCTGACAAGCGGAACCATATCATCTCCATGACCGCCCAGCACAAAACCTGAAATATCTTCAATGGAGACACCCAGCTCTTGAGCCACAAACGTATTAAATCGGGCTGTATCCAATACACCCGATTGGCCGATTACCCTATTTTTCGGAAAACCAGTTGTTTTATAGCAGACATAGGTCATTGCATCGACAGGATTACTTAATACAATGATATAGCTTTCCGGGGCGTATGTTTTTATATTTTGAGAAACTTCTATCATAATCTTCTCATTTACAGCGACTAGATCGTCCCTGCTCATTCCGGGTTTTCTTGGCATTCCTGCCGTAATCAATACTAAATCCGCATCTTGTATGTCTTCATAACTTGAAGTGCCGGTTATGCTGGCATTGAAGCGCTGAACCGGTCCAGCTTCAAGCATATCAAGGGCCTTGCCTTTTGTTGGGTTCGTCTGTGAAGGTATGTCTACTAAAATTATGTCTCCCAATTCTTTTTGGGCCAGCATAAGTGCTGCTGTCGCACCAGTAAAGCCTGACCCTATTACGGCAATCTTTCTTCTCTTAAAAGTCATGGCTGTTCCTCCATTTCATCATACTAGTGGAGTACTCTATTTATCTTCAACGTGATCCAGCTCCGCCGAAGATACCAGTTTCTTTTTGCTTCCTCCCTTTTTTACGGAGGGTGCTTCAGGAGCTGTTTCTTTTTTAATTTCCTTTGGTTTCCTGTCATCTAATAAAGCTTTCTTGATATCTTCATCAGGATGAGGTATAACATGAGCTGACACGAGTTCACCCACTCTGGCTGCTGCTTCCTTACCTGCATCAACAGCAGCCTGAACAGCACTTACATCCCCCTGAACCAATACCGTTACTAAGGCGGCGTCCACTTTTTCCTGCTTCACCAGTGTAACATCGGCAGCTTTCAGCATGGCATCTGCTGCTTCAATGGACCCTATCAGCCCTCTTGTTTCAATCATGCCAAGTGCTCTTGCCATTCTATTTCACCTCTTTCTTTTCAACGTCAACAGAATCGATAATTCCAATAATCAAAGCATCAATTGGCAATCTTATATCCCCGGACATATTAGAAGCCGAACTTCCACGCGTAACGAGAACTTGATCACCGACCCCTGCCCCAATACGGTCAACCGCGACGAATGATTTTTCTGCTGAAAGACCATGAGGCTCGACAACCAAAAATTTCAGGCCAGTTAAATCATCCTCTTTTCTAGTGGCCCATACATTGCCGATTACCATTCCCATTTCCATGTGTTTTCAGCCCCTTTTGTATCCATTACAATGATGCTTTTTCCCAATTCCCGTGCTGTATCACGTGCTAAAGGTGTTATAATGGTCTGTTTATCAGCGAGGATTTCATTCATTTTGCATTCTTGAACATCTCTTTGGGTAATCAGCTTCTTTGAGTCTGGCTGATCTGCCCTGATAGGCTTTGGAGCTGCAAAATCCTGCAGGCTATTGATTTCAACCCCAAACTTTAACAGCTTTTCCTTATACTCCATTAAACTTGAAAAATACTCCCCGTTTGTTTTTTTCTCTCCATTCAGAATTTTATAAAGTTTCGTTTTCGGAATTAAGGTAACAGGGACATAATCAATAATACAGGCTGAAAGAAGCTCGCTTTCCGGTGTATCACAAATGCCCAGTGCCCCTTTCACAAACAAGTCCTGGGAAGCGTCAAGAAAAATAACCCTCATTACAGTATGCAGCTCAGCTTCTTCCCTAAAGTCATAAGGAAGGACATTCCAGTTTTCCTCTAACACTTCTAATAGATTTTTATCGACTTTCCCTAAATCTCCGACTGCGAGGATATTATGTTTTGTTTTAGAATTTGAGGCAGATTTGGCACCTAATAGATTTTTCACTACTTCTTCAACTATTTGCTCAATTACATGCCTGTCAATCATATGCTTTCCTCTTGCCTTACTAACCTGCCTGCTGTTTTTCCGGTAATCAATCCTGCATTGGCTTCATCAGTATCAATATGCATTTCAAGTCTATACCGGGGTGAGATTCTAATTAACACATTTCCAAAGGATATGGGACGTTCTCCCACTGCCTCAACTTTGACGTATTCCCCATTTTTCACACCAAAGGTTTCAGCATCTTCCGGAGCCATATGAATGTGTGCCTGTGCAATAATAAGACCTTCTTTTTTATAAATGCTGCCCTTGGGTCCTATCAGAGTAACAGGAGAAGATCCTTCTATATTCCCGGATTCGCGAAGCGGGGGGTTCAACCCCAGTTTGATCGAATCTGTACGGCTGACCTCTACCTGGGTTATATTGCGGGCAGGACCAAGAACGCGCACTTTTTCAAGGCTTCCTCTTGGTCCTGCGATGGTTATCGTTTCGTTAGCAGCAAATTGGCCAGGCTGAGATAAATCGGCTTTTTTGGTAAGCTGATAGCCTGATCCAAAAAGAATCTCCAAATCTCTTTGACTTAAATGACAGTGCCGGGCAGAGACAGCCATTGGAATTGAATGATCTTTTCCTGAGGAACCAGTTAGCCTTGTGACTATTTCCTCTACAATCGATTGAATGGCTTGCTCGTTCATGATTTAAGCTCCTAACTTAGTAATCTTGTTTTAAAGCTCTGCATCAATTTTTGGAAGAATGCTCTCCAATTCGTTATGAGGACGAGGAATGACATGAACAGATTTCAATTCTCCAACACGCTGTGCTGCTGCAGCTCCCGCATCAGTTGCCGCTTTAACAGCACCTACATCACCACGCACAAGGACTGTTACAATACCGCCTCCTACATGCACCTTTCCAACTAAATGAACATTCGCAGCCTTCACCATAGCGTCAGCAGCTTCCACTGAAGCAACCAGTCCTTTCGTTTCAATCATTCCTAATGCAGTTAATTCTCTAGCCATTTTTATTTCCTCCTAATTAGTTAGTTTGATATTTTTTCATCACTTGATTGACCATGTCGGCAATCATCTTTGCATCCACTTCGCCATCTGGCGATACTTGCTGAAGAACCTGATTAACAATATGATCAACATCCCGGCTGCCGGCTTGTTCTTTTTCAGCTATAGAAGATGATGATGCCGGTTTGGGGATGGTAACTTCTTTCGTACCATAAGCCATTCTTTTAATATTGATCAGGTGACGTGCTGTCACATTGTCAGAGGTAATGTTGCCGCCGAATGAACCGCATCCCAGAGTCAGAGAAGGCATCAATCCGGTTGTCGCCCCAACAGCACCAATCGAGGACAGCGTGTTGACCATCATTCTTGAAACAGGCATTTCAAGGGCAAAATCCTTAGCCACTGCATCATCATTCGTATGAATGGAGAGGCTATGCCCCCTTCCGCCCAAATTTAGGAGCTGCAGGCAGATTTCTTTTGCCTCCTGGTAGCTTTCCGCTGTATAAAGGGCAAAAACCGGAGATAGTTTTTCAATTGAAAATGGTATGTCTTTGCCTACTCCAGTTTCTTCAGCAATTAAAACTCTAGTATCTTCAGGGACTTGGATTCCCGCCATGGAGGCGATTTTAACAGCACATTGTCCGACGATATCCGGATTCAGCTTTCCCGGTGAAGGCGAAATGACTTTTTCTAAAGCGGCTTTTTCTTGATTATCCAAGAGATAAGCCCCATTATTTCTGAGTTCCCTCATTGTCATTTCTTTGATGTTGCGATCGACAACTATAGATTGTTCTGTAGCGCAAATCGTTCCATTATCAAAGGATTTGCTGTCAACAATCATCTTCACCGACTGTGCCACTTTAGCGGTTTTTTCAATATAGCAAGGTACATTTCCAGGCCCTACTCCATATGCAGGCTTGCCTGAGCTATACGCAGCCCTGACCAGTCCGCCGCCGCCTGTTGCTAAAATGAGATTGATATCGCGATGCTTCATTAATTCGTTTGTTGCACCCATTGAAGGCTTTGAGATCCAGCCAATCAATCCTTCAGGTGCACCAGCAAGTATGGCTGCTTCATTGACGATTTTTAGCGCTTCAACTGTGCATTTCACTGCCCTTGGATGAGGGCTCACAACAATAGCATTTCTTGTTTTCAAAGCAATAAGTGCTTTAAAAATGGCAGTTGAAGTAGGATTAGTTGTTGGAATAATGCCGGCAATGATACCGTATGGATAGGCAATTTCCGTCACTTTATTCACACGGTCCTCATGTATGATGCCTACTGTCATTTCATCTTTGATGGATTCATAAACAGCCTTGGAACCGACTTCGTTTTTTATTTTTTTGTGCTCGACTATGCCCATCCCTGTTTCCTCAACTGCCATTTGGGCAAGGGCAAGTGATTTGGCATATGCAGCATCAGCGGCTTTTTTGACAATTTCGTCCACTTGCTGCTGTGTAAAGGCCAAATACTTTAATTGGGCTTCTTTAGCCCGCTTTACAGCATCCCTCATTTCCTGCATGGATTGAAGATCATGATCAAATTGCAAGGTTCCCACACTCCTTTCGGGATCGTTCATAACTTTTAATACTTGATAGGATTTTGAGAAATTTCTAAAATGGCATCCCGGAAAGCATCAGCTGCAGCCTGACAGGCTGATTGGGAGCCGGTCAGCAGCCCTCCGCCAAAGTTGGTTTCCGAAGGCGGCCCGAAAAATTTAACCATTTCTACATCCGCTGCCTTTAAAGCAGCGTCAAGCCCATAAACAGCTTCCAATGGCGGGGCTATTAGATACGCTATAGGCTCTCCGATTTTGATGCCTGCTTCCTTTGACAGATAGGACCCTGTTCTGGAAACAACATGTGCATAAATGGCATGCGCTTTTTCCTGATCAAGCGCTTCAAAATATGCATCGGATTCAGCTGTCTGCAGGACAGCCTCCATCCCGCTTTTGACTTCATCAGGAGACGGCCCTGCCATAATTCCAATCATTTCACCTGATAATGGCCCGGAAGCATGAGCAGCACCTGCATAAAAGGATCTGGCATAAACCACTTCGACATCTGCTCTTTTAGTAGCTTCATCGAGTGCGGTATAGCCTACGTCATCGACTGTAGAGGTGAAAATCGCCAGGCTTCGGTGATGGGGCTGAAGCTGAAAGTGCTTTGCAAGCTCCGAGTCCACATTAGGTATCACCCGAACAGCCAATATATCAGCATGAATGCGTTCTAATCCCATTTTTTCTGCCTCCTACCCTTCCTTTTTCACGAGCGATACACCACTTGCTTCATACTTTATAACCTTTTGGATGACCGTCCCGAGATAGGCGCCCGCCTCTGCAGGAGGAATTCCTCCTTTATGTATATTGGAAATTACCATCCGGTCAGCTTCGATCGTTCCTTTTCGGGGTTCATAGCAAAGGTAGGCACTCAGTGATTCTGCACTGACCAGACCAGGACGTTCGCCAATCAATAACACAACTACTTTGGGCTTCAGGAGTTCTCCTACTTCATCCATAACAGCCACCCTGCCTTTTTCGATATAAAAAGGCGTCCCCATATCGAGGCCTAAACTTTTTAGGGATTGCTGAAGGGATAAATAGACATCCTCTGCATTTTCTTCAATGGCACTTGAGCTCAGTCCGTCAGACAGAATGATTTGAACAGCCGGTCCCTTTTGGCATTTAGCAAGAATGATTTTTTTGGCTTCTTCTGATAGCTTTCTGCCATAATCGGGCCTGCGGATGTACACTTCTTTTTCATTCACCATCGTATTGACTTTAAAGAGTCCAAGACGGTTTATAAGCTCGTCATTTACATCTCCATAGACAGCATCGACTGCGGCTGCATGGTCAAAGCGGAATTTAAGCCATGTGTCTGTCTTCGGTCTTGAACCTGCTCTTCCCACCCCGATTCTTGCAGGTGTTTTGCTCTTGAGTGCTTCCAGCTCAACTGGATCTGCGGGATTATCAATGCCTGTCTTTCCTGAATAACTTTCGGTCTTATCATGACTCGCTTTATCTGTTGGGGTTATTTTAAAAGCATTTGAATTCTGATAGCTTTTAATTTTTATTAGACCGTCTGTATCTTGTTTTCCAGCCTCGATAACCTCCTCTGACATCCTGGATGGCTGTGTGCCGGGGGATGATGTATGTCTCCAAAATTTTACTGCTGCGCTGCTTTTTTGCCCGTTCACATCCGAGGTTTCCTGCGCTTGAAGTTTTTCCACAACAAGGCGTGTTACTTTTTCAATCAGTTCAGGATTCATTCTTTTCAACTCCTATCGTGAAAAAATGGTTGGATCGCCTGCGATTTTGCTCAGCTTTCCATTTTCGAAGATTCCCATTTTCTCAAGCCAATCCCTGAATATTGGAGATGGCTGCTTATTCATCGTCTGCCTGAGGGTGGCAACGTCATGATAGCTCATGGATTGGTAATTGAGCATACAATCATCTCCCATTGGGGCAGCAATAATAAAATTCACTCCAGCTGCTGTCAGCAGAACACCAAGGTCTTCAATATCATTCTGGTCAGCCTTGATATGATTCGTGTAGCAAATATCAACACCCATAGGGATGCCATGCATTTTTCCCATAAAATGATCTTCGAGCCCGGCCCTAATGACCTGTTTGTTATTGTACAAATACTCCGGACCAATAAAGCCCACTACTGTGTTTACGATGTAGGGATCATAGTGACGGGCAAAACCGTAATTTCTCGATTCCAGTGTCATTTGATCAATTCCGAAATGGGCTTCAGCGGAAAGCTCTGAACCCTGGCCCGTTTCAAAATACAAACGCTGAGGCCCGGTACCGGTGCCGAGAGTTCTTGCCATATCATTTGCTTCCTCAAGAAGGGAAGCAGTAATTCCGAATGATCGGTTGGCAGCCTCTGTTCCGGCGATGCTTTGGAAAATCATATCAGCAGGAGCTCCCTGTTCAATTGCCTTCATTTGAGCTGTTACATGAGCAAGCACACAGTTTTGTGTTGGTATTTCCCAGTCCTTGATAAAAGCATGTGTGGCATGGAGCAATCTCTTTACACTTTCCACCGAATCATCCACCGGATTAATTCCAATCACTGCATCCCCAATGCCGTAGGATAAACCTTCTTTGAGGGATGCTATCATTCCAT
Organism: Cytobacillus oceanisediminis; assembly: GCF_004366035.1. Lineage (GTDB taxonomy): Bacteria > Bacillota > Bacilli > Bacillales > Cytobacillaceae > Cytobacillus > Cytobacillus oceanisediminis_C. The sequence goes on along the minus strand of NZ_SOEE01000002.1, from coordinate 183,684 downwards.
CCACATTATCAGTTGGATGATTAGGCTGCAGGCGGGAAGCCAGTGTTCCTTTATATCCAATCGTTATATTGCATTTGGTTAGTATTTCGATTTTGTTTGCCGCATGAACAAGATCAAGATTAGACATGATTTTTGCGGCTGCGGCAATCATTTCACTGTTCAAACCCCTGCTGATCCGTTTTAGATTTTCCCCTGTCGTGTCATCACTCAGGATATATTCACGAAGTTCAGCAACTGACCAATTTTTTATGCTCTGATAGACGGGTTCATTAATCCCGCTTTCTATAATTCTCGAAACCTCATCCTCTTCAGGAGAAAGCATAGGATTTTCGCGGATATCAGAGAGAGTTAAATGACTTAGAACCAATTTGGCGGCAATTCGTTCCTGGACGGTTTCCGCTGCGATACCCGCGAGGCGGTCCCCTGATTTTTCTTCATTTGCTTTGGCAAATAGATCCTTTAAATTTTCGAACTGATACACATTTCCTAAATGACTGGTTTGCAGCTTCATAAATAATCCCTCCTTTCTTACCGATGGAATGTCAATGTTTTAGTGACAACAGGTACTACATTGGTTTGAAGCAGATGGCCGATATCTATGTAATCGCCATGCTCTACCTTAATCTGGTCGATGCATACGATACTTTGCTTTGTTTCCTGAACTTTAATCGTCTGGCCAAGGACTTTAGCGTGGTCGCTTTCTAATACGACAACAAGCGGCTGTTCTGGCATCGGCTTTGCTTGTAAGGATTTCAGCAGGACAGAAGATAACTCCTGAATATCACGAAAACCCAAATATGGCAGCGCGGTTAAATACAGGGCAAAATTTTGTCCCTCCTGCTGAGGATCATAAATTTCTACCGCCTTTTTTACTGCTTCTGTAATCTGGTGGAGACCTTTTTCCAGATTGTTATCAAACCGGATCTGATAGACGGGCAAATTGCGAATTGGCAGTTCATGGCCTTCAGCATGGATGGTCGCCCCGCTGATTTCTGTGGTTTGAGTTCCTGCTCCGAGAACTGTTGCCCTGACCGTCTCATCCGGTTCCACCCATTTAAAGGCGGCCAGCTCACGGCAATTTCGTAAAGACTGCGCAAGCATTTTTCCAATATCGTCATACTGGGCAGGAGAGGATTCAGCGTTTTCAAAGTGGTACAAGCATTCACTGATCCCTCCTGAAAACATGATGTAATCTATCTCCTCTGTCCAATTTGGATCATGTCCCAGAAGCAGAGGCAAATCTTCCCGATGAAGATCCTTCCTCAGCATTCGGCCAATTACTTCTGCCATGTAGTCTGTCAGCTTTCCGATGATAGGATGATTTCTGCTGTCTCCTCTTTCTAAATCAGCCCCCCATAGCCGAAGGATTTGTTGAACAGGAGGAGAAATGCTTATTATTTTGCCGTCTGAAAATTCAATCAGTCTGCCGCCGATATGCAGCGTGCATGTCCCGCATAGCCTGCCTGAACGATAAACTGCAGCATTGGCAGTGCCACCGCCAATATCGATATTAGCCACAGTTTTTCCAGTCCTTTTGGATAATTCATAAGCTCCTGAACCTTTTGCAGCAATGATACCTTCTAAATCGGGACCGGCAGTGGCGACAAGGAAATCTCCTGCGTGGTCAGATAAGGAATGGACCATTTCTTCGGCATTATGTTTTGTTGCCGTTTCTCCTGTAATAATGACAGCGCCTGTTTTAATATCTGCCGGCTCGATTCCCGCAGTAATATACTCCTCTCTGACAAGCCTCTCTACAGCTTGAATATCAATTGATGAAGCAGTCAGAAGAGGAGTCCGGTAAATCGGGCTCCGGTAGAGCACTTCCTTTTCGATAATTTCGATTCGCGGCATATGGGTTCCGCCAGCCATATTCATGAGAGAAAATCTGCTGATGACGAGTTTGGTGGTACTCGTTCCAATGTCGATTCCTGCGCTGATAATATTCTCTTTTTGTGCATCGTAACGCTTCAACATGATCCCCGCCTTACTGCAACGAATTAACTATTATGCAGGAAAATAAAAAAAGGCACCCCATATGAGCAACCATTAATTGGTTGTTCATACAAGGCGCCTTTGCCTGATATATTTTTTTGTATAGTTAAAATATATTCTATTATCTTCATTTTGTAAAGGGTTTCATCTGAAAATTACGACATCATCCGGCAATGAATCTGCATAATCCTTCATTTCTTGAAATGAATGGCATTTCACCAGGAAGCGTATTTCTTCTATTCCTTTTCCGGTAATAGAGGAGGTAATGACAATAGGCCCTTTTGGAACCGCATTTCTAAGCTTGCTGATTGCTGAGTTTACATCCGCTTGATCAGAATCACTTTTTGTCACGACTCCAATTGGCAGTTTAGTAAACCCATTGCTAAAACCCGGCGGAAAAATGGTTTTCCGCTTTGTAGAATCCTGCAAATATAATATATGGGTCACTTCGAGTGCCGTAGCCATGATATTTTTATAGAAAAATGGGTTTTCAGTATATTCCCCCGGCGTATCCACAATCCAGTCATAATAGTTCAGTGACTGTGTTTTAACTGCTTCAGCTTCGCGGCCAAGAAGAGCATTTGTTAAAGTCGACTTTCCCGCCCCGATTGAACCGATCAGCATCGCTCTGTTCATTTTGGACATTATATACAGCTCCTTATGATTTAGTTATTTCCGAAGGAGTGTACCTCAGTGTTTCAGATAAAAAGCGGTTGATTTCCTCCATGGCCATTTGCACAGCTGATACGGTTCCTACAATTACAAGACTGCCTGTGAATCTGTCCAGGAACCCGATCTGCACGTCTGCAGCTTTGGTCGCCAGATCTCCTGCAATGATAACCGTTTCACTTGGTGTCAGTGTTAAAATCCCTAACGCTCCTGCCTGCTGGATTCCCAGTTTTTCAAACATATCCGGATCGGGATTTGCGATTAAATGGCTGAGTGTTACTTGTTTTCCCGGCACAAATTCTTGAATAAATCGTTTTTTTTCTTCATTCATTGCTTAGGCCCTCCCAGGTGACTGCTGCTTATATTGCTTTTTTTACTTTTTCTTCCTTTGTTAAATATTCATCTTTTCCGATAATGCCAGCTTCACGGTCTTTTTTCTCCAATTCCAGAGCTTTTGGTACAGATAGCCAGTACGCTAACCCAATTCCGATGATTCCAGCAGAAATTTTACCGGCTATAATCGGAAGGATTAATGTTGGCTGGAAATTTGCTGTAAAGGATAAATGGTCACCAAGCAAAAAGGCCGCACAGACTGCAAAGGAAATATTTATGACTTTATCTTTAGGCGGCATTGTTCTGACCAATTTAAACATCGCAAGGATGTTCGCGATTGTGGCAACTATCCCTGCACTGCCTTCCTTGCTTAATCCCACTTTACTGCCAAGAGCCTCCAGAGGGCCGCCGGCATACTTTTGAAGAAGATAAACCATCGGAAATGCACCGGCAAGCATGATCCCAATATAGCCGGCAGTCTCAAGCGCCCGGAACTGATCCTCCGAGTCTGCCATAATTGGGTGGAAGCCCCATCCTCCAAATACAGTTGAGAATAATCCAGTAAAAATTTCCACGATGGAAAATACCAAAACCAGCTTAATTCCCGCATCTAAAATACGTCCAAACCACATGAACCCGTTGATCATTAAATCCGGCAGGAAATATAACCCCAGTGCAATCATGACAACAAAGATTAAAAGCGGACTTAAATTCAATAGGATTTGTCCCAAACCGAGCGCGAACTGATATTTTGCCTCGCCGGATGTGGAAATGAAATCCCTGAAACTTGAACTGGAAACGGCAATAATCACACTCGAAATGAAAGCACCGATTGGAATGGTCAGAACGCCTGACATCACACCTAGAGCCATATATTTATGGTCTCTCTTATCAAGCATGGCCAGGCCCATCGGTATGGAGAAAACAATGGTTGCACCCGCCATAAAACCGACGATCATCGCCATAATCCAGCCTTCCTGTGTTTGCTTTAACACTTCAGCTAACTGGTAGCCGCCCATATCGGTTGCCAATATGGCAGTTGCAGCTATTGCAGGATCTGCCCCGATTGCAGCAAAAAATGGACCGCAGACCTTATCGATAAACCACGATAAATATGGAATGGAAGCCATGATCCCTGCAGCCGGAACAAAAATGTGGCCAACGGCATGAAGCCCCTCCATAAATTGCTTGCCTAACCCCTCATCACTGTTGCGGATGGCTGCAAATGCTCCAGCTACTGCACAAGCCATGATAATGTAAATAACAATTTTGCCTACCATTTCCATCATAAATCCCTCCCTAAAAAGTTTTTGTATGTTAACGGAATCCTGCAGCTTCTTTACAAGAAAATAGGATAAAATAGCAGTTTGATAGTAAAAAAAATAGGTAAAAAGACAAAAAGGTGCCGTACGTCAGCTTTTGCAGACGCATGGCACCTTTGCCTGTTCTATCCACTTGTAAAAGATATTAAGCGTTATATTTTACTATGATACGCTTTGCCACATTTTCCAGTGTAACCTGTTTGTTCATGCTGATCTTTCGCATTTTCCTAAAAGCATCTTCTTCAGGCATGTTAAACTTTTGCATTAAAATGCCTTTTGCTTTCTCAACTATTTTTCTTTCATTTAACTTTTGATTCATGGATTCCACTTGTTCCCGGAATGCATTTGCATTTTCTGCCTGCCTGAGCGCAATTTCAACCGCAGGAATCAGACTGGCTTCATTTACAGGCTTAACAAGGTAGCCGAGTATATTTGCTTGTTTGGCCTTATCTATATATTCCCGCTGACTGTATGCTGTAAGGATCAGGATGGGTGTGTTAATTTTGTTGGAAATGATTTCACTTGCTTTTAGTCCATTCAGATTTGGCATCTTGATATCCATCAGGATTAAATCAGGCTTTAATGAAAAAGCAAGCTCGACCGCCCTTTCACCATCGCCAGCCTCAGCTACAACTTCATAGCCAGCGTCCTGGAGCATTAAGCTTAAGTCCATACGGACAATCGATTCATCCTCCACAACCATAATTCTTTTTTTCACAGCTATTCCGCCTTCCTTTCAAAGGGAAATTGCACAGCTGCAATGGTCCCTGTTTCAGCCCGTTCGATTAAAAAATGACCGGATAGATCATGCTCGATCATCATTTTCACAATATCTAAGCCTAGAGAAGGTTTTGCTTCCGGGGAATATCCTTCACCGTTATCAATGACTTTAACCTTAATTTCATCATTGGAATATTCGAAACAGACATCGACTATCCCTTCATGCATATGTTTAAATGCGTGCTTTACACAATTCTGTATAAGTTCATTAATGACGAGAGACAGGGATACAGCTTTTTCAGAGTCGATTAAAAGCTTTGGTCCCCTGTACTGAATATGTATCTTTTTCTGCTCGTGTTTTGCTTCATGGACCAGCATATTGCCAACTTTCTCTATTAAGCTGTAAATATCTACTTCATCCACACCTGAGCTCGAGAGAATAATTTCATACACCGAAGCAATACTTGAAATGCGGTTCAGACTTTCCACGAAATGCACCTTGCTTTCTTCCGGCACACCCCTTCTCATCTGAAGCCTCAAAAGGCTGGCAACAGTCTGCAGGTTATTTTTGACACGGTGATGGATTTCCCGTATGGCCACAGATTTAACAGCAATCTCACGCTCCTTTTCCCTGAGCTCTGTCAGATCTTTAAGTATGATGAAGGTTCCATTCGACTTACCGGCAAGGTCAAGACTTATTTTCTTAACACGGAATACCTTATTCATCATTTTCATTTCTTTTACAAGAAGCTCTTCCGGCTCGTTAAGAATTTCTTGAATACAGGGAAAACAATCAATCAGCGGAACGCCGGGCCTGCAATCTTCCTTTCCAATTTCGTGAATCAGATTAGTTGCTGATGGATTGTTATAGACAACCTTATTTTCATGGTCAATAAAGAATAGTGATTCCTCGATTACCTCAGGGATGATCGGCCGATCTTCTGCCATTCCGATCAGTATGCCGCTCAAGGTTTCAGTGGCTTCTGATAACGCTTCCAATTTGAGCTGCCGCTGAAGCTTCTCACTTATATCCTTCTCCATAATCAGTGCCCCGATGACACGGTCCTCTGATCCTTTAATCGGCACCACGCTTTGCTCCACCGTCTTGCCCTCCTGTGTCAAGGCGCGATTGAGAAACATATTCTTTCCTGTCCTCAGGGTATATAAAACGGCGGGTTCAAAAGCTTCATAGGCAAACTTGCCTGCGACAGGCTTCTGATAAACGGATTTAGCAGTATTTGGGGCAGCTTCAGCTACTACTATCGCATGTTTGCCTTCTTTAGTAGGGCAATCAACAAAAACGTTTGCCTGGTTCAGATCGGCAATTAATGAAAGATTGGCAGAGACCTCTTTAATCCTTTCAACATCCATATTTGAAAGACTTGTATGAAGAGTGCATAACTCTTCGACTGAGAAGTTTGGCATAGGCGGAGATCTCCCAATAATTTTTTAAAAGTGTCAGAATATATAAAAATATTAAAGGGAATGCCGAAGAATGTCAACATCGTTTTCGATTGTTTAATAGGAAATTTGGTACAGTTATGGAATTCTCCTGGAGAATGGAAAAGGCAGCTGGAAAAATTGGAATCCTGCTGCCTTCCTATACTATTTAAGCTGTGCTAATTTTACACCGCTGGCTTTATGCTTTAATATCACTTCTATTAAATCGGCCAGATGAGCACCCGCCTCAACAGGGGGGACCCCTCCTTCATGAATATTGCTGATAACAGTGCGATCTGCTTCGACAGTATCCTCATTGGGCTGGTATATCAGGTAGGCACTAATGCTTTTAGCGGTTGCCAATCCAGGCCTCTCTCCTATGAGTGAAATAACGCAATCACAATTGACAATAGAAGCTAAATCATCCTGAATCCAAACTCTGCTCCGCTTTATAAAAACAGGATCTCCAATAGTAATATTTTTCGATGTTAAACCCTGGACAAGCGCTGGCAGCAGATCTTTTATATTTGCCTCAACACCCGTTGAACTCAGTCCATCTGATACAATGATTTGAACCTGTTTGTTTTTCGGAAGATTTTCTGCAGCCCATTTTCTGGATGTTTCATTGAGTTGTCTCCCGCTGTCCAGGTCCATTAAGTATTGGTCCATCGTTTCAGATTTTGAAAACAGTACAGGCAGCTTTAATTCTTTCAGCAAATCATCAGAAACGTCCTTAAACACTGCGTCCTGGGCTGCTGCGTGGTCTATCCTGAATTCCAGGTAATTCTTTGTTTTCATACGTGTTCCAGTATGTCCAATCCCAATCCTGGCAGGAGTAATGGATTGCACCTTCTCAATCTCTTCACGATTGGCTGGCTGTTCTACACCTACTTGGTTAATCTTTTCATAATTTATATTGCGGACCTTTGATTCCTTTGTTTCGGCAGATTCTTTTACAATAGGACTATTTCTAATTTGCCCTTCTTTCTGGAGCTCTTCCATTACCTGATTCACGATTGTCTGAATATCCATTACTATTCCCCCTTCCTACTTAAAAATTGATAGATCTCCGGCACGTTCGGTTAGTTTGCCATTTTCCATAATTCCCATATTCACAAGCCATATCTCGAATTCGCGAAGGGGACGGAGCCCAAGCATTTCTCTTAAGCTTGCATCATCATGATAGCTGGTATCCTGATAGCTCAGCATAACGTCGTCCCCCCCAGGCACGCCCATATAAAAATTCGCTCCGGCAAGAGCAGTCAGCATCCCTGCAATTTCCTGATCATTTTGATCTGCCTGCATATGGTTGGTATATGTAGGGGCTATCCCCATCGGAAGTCCATGCATTTTCCCCATAAAAAGATCCTCGAGATCTGCACGAATCACCTGTTTGCCGTCATAAATTGTCTCAGGCCCGATAAAACCTGATACATTATTAACCATGAACGGCTTCCAATGCCGGGCGTATCCATAGGTGCGTGCTTCGAGTGTCTGCATATCTATGCCAAGATGGGCATCAAGCGATACTTCTGATCCCTGGCCAGTTTCGAAGTATAGCTGATTCGGGCCAGTTGATGTGCCTTGTGTGGCCATCAGCTGAAAGGCTTCATCGATAATTTCCTTTGAAACTCCAAAATCATCATTTGCCGCCTGTGTACCCGCAAGGCTTTGGAACATAAGAGCGATAGGGGCACCTTTTTTGAGGGCTTGTATTTGGGTTGTAACATGGGCAAGAACACAGTTCTGCGTTGGAATATCCCACTTTTGAATAAAATCATGTGTCATATGTAAAATCCTCGAGACTGATTCAACAGAGTCATTGTTGGGGTTCACGCCTATGACGGCATCACCTGAACCATAGGACAGGCCTTCTTTCATGGATGCAAGAATACCCTCCGGATTATCAATGGGGTGATTTGGCTGGCAGCGGAATGCCAGGCGTCCAGGCTCGCCAATCGTTGTGTTGCAGTGGGCCGTTGGCCTGATTTTCTGTGAAGCCATTACAAGGTCAATGCTCGACATCAGCTTTGCTGCAGCGGAGATCATTTCGCTTGTCAGACCCCTGCTTATTCTGAACAAATCCGAGGTACTGGTACCGTGGGACAAAATATAATTCCTTAATTCTCCAACAGACCAGTTTGCGATATCTTTATAAATAAAAAGATTAAGATCATCATATATGATGCGGGTTACTTCATCCGTTTCATATGCAATAACCGGATTTTCATATATTTCCTTTAGTGTTATTTCACTTAACACCACTTTGGCTGCCATTCGTTCAAGAGAAGATCTGGCAGCAATGCCTGCCATTTTATCCCCTGATTTTTCCTCACTGGCTTTTGCCAAAACATCTGCAATTGAATGGAATTGATAGGTTTCATTCTTTAATGTACATGTAAACATAAATTGCCTCCCTTCGAGTATAGGGCGCGGTCTGCACCAAATCTAATTATTACAGTAAGCGGTTACAATCTGCTCCATACAAAAAGGCGCCTTAACAGAATAAGCCATAAAACAGCTTACCTATTAAGGCGCCCTCACCTGGTATTTTCACTTGTAAATTATTATATCAAGTAATTAACTGAAAAGATAGACTTTTTAAAATGTAGATAAATGTCTTATGAAAACATCCCCTCCACCACTCTTCCCTGCCGCCCTTGTGTCGTTTCTGCCTGGGACAAGGAATTGAGAATTGCTTCCTCCACGGCTTCGGCAGCACCCTGGAAAAGCTTGTTCATAAGCGGATGGTCGTCTCTGATCAAATGGGCAACTTCAACGTGTCCAGTGCTCTGGTGAGAAATGGTTCTGGCAGTTGAAAAAGCAATGACTATATCCCCGCTGCCGTTGCTGTAATGACTGCCTGTCCGGCCGAGGCCAATGCCGCATCTCTTGGCAAGCCTTTTCAGCTGCCTTTCACTGAAGGGTGCGTCCGTGGCCAGGATGATCATAATCGACCCATCGGGCGTTTCCTTGGTTTCCAGCGGAATTTCTGACAGGCCGTATTTGCTGAATGGAAATTCATCTTTATTGCCAAAATTGGTGACCACCAGGCACCCGATTATGTAGTCCTTTGAGCTTTGTTCTTTACCGATGAGTCTCGATGACGCTCCTACTCCGCCCTTATACCCGAAACACACCATGCCTTTTCCTGCTCCGACCGCACCTTCCCCCACTATTTCCGAATTGGCATTTTCAATGGCTGTTAATGCATGTTCCGGCTTCACCGGAAGTGTCCGAATGGAATTTAGATACCCATCATTGCATTCTCCCACGACGATATTGACCGTTCCAGTTGTGTCTCCAATTTCAGGAGTGGTTCGTAACAAGTATTCCAGAGTTCCCTGTGTTACCGCTGGAACTCCAAATGTGTTTGTCAGCATAATGGGAGATTCAATCAGTCCTAATTCTTCTACCTGTACCAGACCCGTCGTTTTTCCAAAGCCATTGATGACATAGCTTGCTGCCGGGACCTTTTCACGGAATAAATTTCCGCCATGAGGCAAAACTGCGGTTACACCAGTACAGACATATTGGTCATTATCATTGAGAGGATAGTCCAGAGTGACTTGGCCTACCATGACCCCTTCTACATCTGTAATGCAGTTCTTTTTTCCAGGCTTCAGTTTTCCAATCGCTACTCCTCTTTCTCTAATCTTCATTTGAATCCTCCTTAAAGTGGCATTCATTAGAATTTCCATTTGTTTTCATTTATAATAGAAAAATATTTAGATTACCTAATCATTTTACATCGTTTTTGGGAGGATTTATATGGCTCATACTATAGCAAAAAAACAGAATGCAGGCTCTGAGAAGATTTGGTCCAGAGATTTTGTGCTCATATTGATGTCCAACTTTTTTATTTTTCTCGGATTTCAAATGACATTGCCCACGATCCCACTTTTTGTAGAAAAGTTGGGAGGGAATGACCAGCTGATCGGTATTGTAGTCGGCATCTTTACATTCTCTGCTCTGCTATTGCGTCCTTATGCAGGACATACGCTGGAGACAAAGGGAAGGCGGTTTGTCTATTTAACGGGCCTTGCGATTTTCGTTCTTTCGGTTGGTTCATTTGGATTTGTTAATAGTTTAATCTTCCTATTTGTCCTACGGATTGTCCAAGGATTTGGCTGGGGTTTTTCAACTACAGCCTCCGGAACTATTGCTACCGATTTGATACCTGCTAATCGGCGCGGGGAAGGGATGGGCTACTTCGGTCTTTCCGGGAACATAGCCCTGGCTTTCGGCCCCACCCTTGGACTGGCGCTTGCCGGAATTATATCTTTCAAGCTCTTATTTTTAATTTGTGCCCTGCTGGGATTAGCCGCGCTGGTATTATCTTCGAGAATCAGATACAAGCAGGCTGAAAGACAAAGTGTTCCCTTGAAGCGGTGGGATATCTATGAAAAAAGTGCCTTAAGGCCTTCATTTCTTTTATTTTTCATTACCGTTACCTTCGGCGGCATCGCTTCGTTTCTTCCAATATACTCTGCTCAAAAAGGCATAGGCGGAATACACTGGTATTTCCTGCTGTTTGCGATCGCCTTAATGATTTCCCGGACTTTTGCCGGCAGATTATATGATCAACGGGGACATAAGGCGGTGTTTTTACCTGGTGCGGTGCTGATTTTAGCAGCCATGTTCCTGCTGGCATGGCTGCCTAACAGCATGATTATGTATATAGCGGCCATTCTTTATGGTCTGGGATTCGGATCAGTCCAGCCTGCCCTTCAGGCCTGGTCTGTAAAAGAAGCGCCTGCCAATCGGCGCGGGATGGCTAACGCAACGTTCTTCTCCTTCTTTGATCTCGGAGTTGGGATAGGTGCAATGGTCTTTGGCCAAATCGCCCATTTGTTCGGCTACAGCAGCATTTATATGGCATCAGCCGGTTCGGTAGTGATCTCCATACTATTATATATTTGGATCCTGATTACAAAACGAGGTTAACGAGAAAGACGATTTTCCTAGGAAATGCGGAAAATCGTCTTTTTTTATGCTGAGTTTTCCAGTAGGTGCGCGGGGTTCGGACTCTCACACCGGGGTTTTGACTTTTCTGTTCGAAGTTGATCTGGGTTCGGACTCTCACACCGGGGTTTTCGTCTTCTCTGTCCGATGTTGCACCGGGTTTGGACTCTAATACCGGGGGTTTTGACTTTTCTGTCCGAAGTTAGTCCAGGTTCGGACTCTCACCGGGGGTTTCGACTTTTCTGTCCGAAGTTAGCCCAGGTTCGGGCTCGCACCGGAGTTTTCGACTTTTCTGTCCGAAGTTAGCCCAGGTTCGGACTCTCACACTGGAGTTTTCGACTTTTCTGTCCGAAGTTGACCCGTGTTCGGACTCTCACACCGGGTTTTTTGACTTCTCTGTCCGAAGTTGGCCCGGGTTCGGACTCGCACACTAGCTGTCCAAACAAATATAGCCTCCTATAATGCTTTCACCATCCCGCCATCGACCAAAATGGAGCTTCCTGTCACATAGCTGCTTGCGTCGGAAGCCAGGAAAGTGACAACGTTAGCGAATTCTTCCGGGGTTCCATATCTGCGCAGCGGGATATTGCTTTTGGCTCTTTCAGCAACTTCTTCTTTGGAGATGTTTTGCCGGTCCGCGTTATGCTGATCCAGATAATCAACCCTATCCGTCGAAATCCTTCCCGGAGCTACTGTATTGATTAAGATATTATAAGCTGCCAATTCCTCTGAGAGTGTTTTGGTCATTCCGACAATGCCCAAACGGAATGTATTGGATAGCAGAAGGCCTGGTATCGGCTGCTTAATGCTTGAAGAGGCAATATTAATGATCCTTCCTCCATTTTTCTTTAATTCGGGAAGTGCGTCTCGGATCAGCCTTACATGGCTTAATAGATTTAATTGAAACGCTTTTTCCCAATCTTCATCTGTTAGGGATTCAAACGTTCCCCCGGGAGGTCCTCCGGCATTATTGATCAAGATATCGATTCCGCCAAGTATTTCAGCTGTATATTTGACTAACTGTTTAATATCTTCCGGATTGGTCACATCTGCACGGTGATATTCAACTTCAACATTATAGTGGTCACGGAATTCCTTTTGAACAGCTTGCAGTTTTGCTTCATCCCTGCTTGTGATCATCACTTTCGCGCCTTCCTGTGCAAGCTGTGCTGCAATTGCTTTACCCAGTCCCTGGCTTGAAGCCACCACTAGCGCTTTTTTATTTTTCAGGTTTAAGTCCATCACAATTTCCTCCTAATGTTTCACGCAAAGTGCCATCCATTCATCCACTTTAAAGGATTGCACCCTGCCGTCATGAAATTCGATTTGAAAGTAATCCGCCGCTGCTTGATCAGCCTGCAAAATATAATCTTCGACTGCCCTAATCTGTTCGTCACTTTCAGCTGTCCGCCTTACCCAGGACGGGAATTCAAATGTTTTCTTCCTGCTCTTCGTGTTGGTTTCATGCAGCCCGGAAGCAGCAAATAACTTTCTCCACTCTCCTGTCGACAAACACCGGCAATGACTGTCATCCCGCAATTTCTCAACAGTGTTCATAAAACCAGCCAGCTCTTTTTCTTCAGGTGATATGTTATCGATCATCAGGAAATGGCCGCCTGGTTTTAAAACCCTTCCAGCTTCAGTAATGAACCTTTCGGGATTGGGAAAATGATGGGGGGCTATCCGGCAGGTTACCGCATCAAAGTACTTATCCAGAAATGGCAAAGCTTCAGCATCCGCGGTGACATACCAGATATTTTTATAGCTTTCCAGATGGCGTGCGGTATTGGCCAGCATTTCTTTTGTCAAATCAGCAGCAAAGACCTGGGAAACAAAAGGTGCCAGACTTTTGGCCACATGCCCGCCTCCTGTGGCGATATCCAACACAACCCAATCTTTATGCGGATTCAGAGTTTGAACGAGCTGGTTAAGCTCAGCCGCATCTCCATGAATTTTGCTTGTCACATATTTTTCTGCATTTTTACCGAATGTGTTTTGTACCTTTTTCTTTACCTCTTCCTTTTCCATATAAATCACCCTCAAAAAAAATGATCAGCACTACTATTTATGTTCTATACAAATCCTTATATTCCTGTCAGTTTAATAGAAAAAGAGCCTGCCACTGGTTAAATGGCAGGCTTCCAATTATCTTGCAGGTTCAAGAATAAGCTTTCCTTTTGTTTGTCTCGACTGCATTCGCTGATGCACCTTGGCAGCATCCTCAAGAGGATGGATTTCGCCAATTGTCAGCTTCAGCTTTCCTTCAGCTGCATATGTCAATAATTCCTTCATGCTCGGCTGCAGAAGTTCAGGCTTTCTCATAATCTGCGGCAGGAAAAACCCGATGACTGATTGGTTCCGTCCCATTAAAGAAGAAGGATAAAACCGGCTTTGCTCCCCGCTTGCCACACCATAAATGACTAGGCGGCCAAAGGCTGCAAGGCATTTCAGGGTTTTATTAAAAATTTCCCCGCCAGCCATTTCGAGTGCAATATCCACACCTTTTCCGGCAGTTGCTTCGAGTACCTCATTTTCCCAGCCTTCTTTTGTATAATTTATGAGAACATCTGCACCCATTTCTTTCGCAAGCTGAAGTTTTTCCTCTGTACTGGCTGTGGCGATGACGGTTCCTGCACCGAATAATTTTGCGAGCTGAACAGCAAGTGTGCCTACACCCCCTGCTGCTGCATGGACAAGGACGCTTTCACCCGCTTCAAGCCTGCCCATCGTTTTTAGAATATGATAGGCACTCAATCCCTGCAGGGGCAGAGCCGCAGCCAGTTTAAAATCCAATCCTTCCGGCAGGGGAATCAGCCCTCTTTCATCTGCTGTTACATACTCCGAGTATCCGCCTGATTCAATTAACGTAACCACTCTTGTACCAAGAGGAATTTTCGCATCTTCACCTGCTGCAGCGACAACACCTGCTACTTCCGCACCAGGAATGAATGGGAGAGGAGTCGGCACAACGTATTGCCCTTCTCTTCTTGCCGTATCTGCATAGTTCACTCCAATGGCATGCACCTCGATTAATACTTCACGCCCTGTCGGCTGAGGCCGGTCAAGGTTGATTAAGGTAAGGACTTCAGGTCCTCCATACTCTTTGAATTGGATGGCTTTCATTTTAAAACACTCCTTCTCTATATATCTAGCAGCAATAATCGCCATTATCATATACAAGCTCAGCAATCCTTCTGTTTCTCGCACTTTCCTTCCCAAAGGAACTGAACCTGCCGCATTCACGAATAACTAATCCGATCAATTGATCTCTTTTCCCTTCAGAAGCCAATTCTGATACAAGCTGACGGGATAGCCTTTCTGCATCCCATATCTCACCTTCGATAAACGTCCTTGTCAGAAGAATCTTCAATTCTTCTTTTTCTTCACCCCTTTCTTGAATAGCTTTATAAGTACGATAGACAGCCGATTCTGAAGCATACAGGGCAATGGCCAGATCGGCGAGCTTCATAAGTGCTTTCTGTTCATGAACAAGTGAGCTGCCAAATGCTTCGTAAGCGAGTCCGGCGTTTAACAGGAATAAGTTTCTCACCGTATCAACTGCTGCTCTTTCTTTTTCAAAAATGGCCTGACCGATTGGTTCAGGTTTGCTCAACTGAAAAACAGCCTCCTCCACTCTTGCGGCTAAATCGATATCACCCTTCAATGCTTTACGGAAAAGGTGTGTAGGAATCAGCAATCTATTAATCTCATTTGTTCCCTCAAAAATACGGTTAATGCGGGAATCACGATACATTTGTTCCACTCCGTATTCCTTGATAAATCCTGCTCCGCCATGAAGCTGCAGTGCTTCATCTGCCGCATAGTCGAGTGTTTCCGAGCCAAACACTTTGCAGATCGCACATTCTGTGGCATATTCGCTCATTCTTTTTCCAATAAGCTTTAAATTAGATGAATCATATAAATCTCCTAACGATTCTTCCAGCAGGTTTGCTGTACGATACTGCAGCGATTCTGCTGCGTAAATTCTCCCTGCCATCTTTGCGACTTTTTCCTTGGTAGCCGGAAAATCAAAGATGGATTTTCCAAATTGCTTTCTTTCCACTGTGAATTGTAGAGCTTTCTTCAATCCGGTTTTAGATGCCCCCATGCAGGCAGAACCCAAATTGAATCGGCCAAGATTTAGGACGTTCAGAGCAATAATATGGCCTTTGCCCACTTCGCCCAGCAAATGATCAGCTGGCACTGGGCAATCTTCAAAAATGACCGATCTAGTTGAAGACCCTTTGATGCCCATCTTATTTTCTTCCGGTCCAAGAGAAAGCCCTGGTGTATCCCGCTCAA
The DNA here is from genome assembly GCF_004366035.1 of Cytobacillus oceanisediminis. Lineage (GTDB taxonomy): Bacteria > Bacillota > Bacilli > Bacillales > Cytobacillaceae > Cytobacillus > Cytobacillus oceanisediminis_C. Next base: position 167,938 of record NZ_SOEE01000002.1, on the reverse strand, counting down.
CGATAAACGCGGTAAAATGCTGGCCATCCACCTTAGCGTAAACAATAAACGTATCTGAAAATACAGCGTTAGTAATATAAATTTTGGTGCCATTCAAGATATAATGTGTTCCTTCTTGATTCAGAACAGCCGTTGTCTGGGAAGATAGGGCATCTGAACCTGCGTTCGGTTCTGTCAGGCAGTAAGCCCCGATGTACTCCCCTGAGGCAAGCTTCGGCAAATATTTTTCTTTTTGCGCTGGTGTTCCAAAGTAAGTAATAGGGAGGGTCGCAATGCAAGTATGATTGGAGTGGGCTACCCCATATCCTCCTGATGAGGCAATGTTTTCACCGACTATTCCCTTGCTGATTTTATCCAAACCAAGACCGCCGTATTTTTCGGGGATGCTGTGTGCCAGGAGGCCAAGTCCGCCCGCCTTCTTCAGCAAATCCGTTACCACCTCAAATTCCTGGTTTTCAATCCGTTCCTTTTCAGGGTGAACCATTTTTTCAGCAAATTGTTTAGCCGTTCTTCCGATTAAGATATGCTCTTCCGTAAAATCCTCCGGTGTGAAAAGTGTTTCAGGATTAAGCTTTGTGAACAAAAAACTCGCTCCGGGATTAGCAGTTTTTACTTCTTCCATTTATGGATTCACTCTCCTTTTAAAGCGGTCTGAAGGATGGCCGCTCTGCCATTTTTCAGAATGGGTACAATTACTGCCATATCAGTCTGTGAAGCGAATTCTAATTCTTCTGCCATCCCGTGACGGGCAAAAAGCATGCCTACCCTGGATGATGAGAGGATATCAAAAGCGCTCCCTGATGCACCCCGGTAAAAATCCAATGCAGCTTTTGCAGAATCGGTCATTTCCCATTGTTCATAATCGGTTAAGCAATCGATAAAGTGCCCTGCACCGTAAAAGTCCTCCAAACTGAGTTCTCCCGAATTTCCTGAGCATACAACGATGACTGTCTCAGCTTCTCCCTTTATGGACTCAGCAACAGCCCGATTATTTAATAGTGAACTGATATAGACTTTTGAGGCACAGGCTGATTTTCTTAAAGCTACCGTTCCATTTGTTGTTGACAGGATCAGTTTCTTGCCGTTTACCATTTCACGGAGGCGGCTTGGAATGGGATACACAAATCCATCAATCAGTTTCCCGTGAGTCTCGCCGGCAAGAACAAAAGTCTCCGGCTCCATGCCTGCAGCAGCATTCATCCCTTCCGCAACATCCAATACAGGGATGACTTCCGCAGCTCCTTCTGAAAGAGCTGAAGTAATCGTCGTGGTCGCGAGAAGAATATCCAAAACGACGGCCACTTTACTGCCTTCACTTAATTTCTCTTCTGAAATATCCTCTTTCCTTACAATCACATGTACTTTCTTCATTTCAGTTTTTCTCGTTTGCAGCCTGTACAGCATGTCTCAGGAGCACTTTAACGAATGTATGGAATTGTGAAAAACGAGCATCGCCTGTTTGGCCTTTCTTATAGCGGTAATAGATTTGCTGGCAAATAACGGCGAGCTTGAAGTAGGCAAATGTTAAATAAAAATTCATGCTGCTGAGATCCCGGCCAGTCTTTTTAGCATATGCCTCCATAAATTCCCAGCGGGAGTAAAAGCCGTTTAGAACAGTTACTGGCGGTTTACCTAAGCCAAACTTGAGCAAATCGGGATCATCGCTCTGAATCCAATAGCTCATCGCTGCACCAAGGTCTGCCAGCGGATCACCTACCGTGGACATTTCCCAGTCAAAAAGACCGGCCATTTCTGTCAAATCCTTATTGAACATAGCATTGTTCAGTTTGTAATCATAATGGATGATGGAAGGTTCTGGACTAACTGGAATATGATTAATCAGCCACTTTTTCAGTGTATCCGCTTCAGAAACTTCATCTGTCTTGGCTCGCTCGTACCGGCCAATCCAGCCATGCACCTGCCTTTCCATAAATCCATCAGGATTGCTGATTTCAGCTAAACCTGTCCTTTTATAGTTAATGGAATGGAGTTCGGCAAGTTTATCAACCATAATTTGAGACAATCCTCTGCAAACTCCCTCGTCTTGTGCAACTCCTTCAGGAAAAGAGGTATCTAAAACAATTCCATGCCTTCTTTCCATAATGAAAAATGCTGCTCCGGCAATTTCTTTATTATCTGTGAAAAGGAGCGGCTTCGGAGCTGCCTTGAAAAAGGGATGGATCTGAGAAATCACTCTGAATTCCCTCTCCATGTCGTGAGCTTTCGGTGCAACAGGTCCAAGCGGTGGTCTGCGGAGCACAGCTTCCCATTCTCCCATTTTGAGCTGATATGTCAGGTTGGAGTGCCCTGCGGAAAACTGCAGAATCTCTAGTGGCTCATTTGGAAGGTTCCCAATCTCGCTCCGCAGGAATTTTTCCAGTGCAGCTGTATTCAATTGCTCCCCTTTTCTCATAGGAATGGTATCCTGGCTCATTTGCTGCGGCATGTGACTCCTCCCTTTTAAATGAAAATTCAGATTTTTTGATCTATGTTTCCCTTATACTTTGGTTAAGGCCTTCGCGAAGCAGATCAGGTATAACTGCACTCTCCTGTTTGCCGAAATCAAAATATACGATGATGGCGCTCCCTTTGGCAATGAGATCGCCTGTGTGGGTACAGACAATTTCATGGGTCAGCTTAAAGCTTTTCCTGCCGATTCTTGAAACCCACGTTTTTACCGTAAGGGCTTGGTTAAAATACCCCTGGCTTAAAAAATCGCATGCAGCGGATGCCAGGATAAAGCTCCATTTTTTCACATCCATGCTGTAGCCAAGCGTCTCGAAATACTTTACACGCGCTTCTTCAAGATATATAAAATAACTGGTATTATTGACATGGCCAAGTGCATCAGTCTCGCAAAATCTCACTGTTACCTGCATTTCATGCATGGCGCCACCCCTTAACTTTTAATCTTATTTGAATGATACTCGTACCACCCCTTGCCTGTCTTTCTGCCCAATTCGCCCTTTTCCACTTTTTCAGCAACACAGGCAAACGGTTTATCGGCTGGATCTCCCGTCTCACGATACCGCTGCTCCATTACATAATAGGCCACATCGAGTCCGGATAAATCCATAAGCTCGAAAGGGCCAATTGGGTGATTCAATGCTTTCCGGCAGATGATATCGATGTCTTTATAGTCTGCAATTCCCTGTTCATACAAAGCCACTGCCTCTTTTTGGAGCGAACCGAGAATGCGGTTTGCTACGAACCCGGAAATTTCCTTTTTCAAAAGGACGGCTGTCCTGTTGATTTTTTTACAGACTTCCATAGCTATTTGTGCGGTTTCTTCCGATGTCTGTTCACTCATTACTACTTCCACACAATCCATAACGAGAGGCGGGAAGAAGAAATGCATATTGACGACTTTTTCTGACCGCTCCGTTTCACCAGCTATTAAACTATTAACGATTGTTGAACTATTTGTCGCAAAAATGGAATTGGGAGGGGCATACTGCTCCAGCTTGCTGAATACCTCTTTCTTTACATCAAGCTTTTCGGTTACTGCTTCAATAATCAAGTCGGAGTTCCTTACACTTTCTTCAAGGCTTGCAGAAAAGCGCAGCCTATTAAATGCAGAGGCTTTTGCATCTTCGGCAAGTTTCCCCTTTGAGACCCATTTAGACATAATCGTTTGAAGCTTTGCCTCAGCATCCTGCAATGCGTTTCCGTTCAAATCCTGAATAATCGTTTCAAACCCTCCCAGCGCACAAAGCATTCCGATCTGGTGGCCCATCTGCCCTGCACCGATAACGGTAATTTGCTTAACATCATTTGCATTCATCTTTTCTCCTCCTTATACTGACCAGTTGGTATGTCAGGAGTAAGAGAGGCTGTAAGACTACCTCTCTTACTGTCTATCGCTGATAAAATCAAAATTTCGCGGATAGCTAAATCTCGATCCCTTTTAAAATCATTTCCGTAAATATCTTGGCCACTTCCTGATCAGATATTGATCCATCAGGATTGAACCACTGATAGCTCCAGTTGGTGACACCTAGGATGCCAAAGGCAATAATCGGGGAGTTGAGATTCGTACGGAACTCTCCGTTCTGTTTGCCATCTTCTATTAATTTTTCGATATTCAGCCTGAACTCATCTCTTTTCGGAATGATTTCCGATAAGCTTTCGTCACTGAGGTTACGCATTTCCCTAAAGAAGACTTTGGCGCTTGCTCCCTGTGTTTTTATATTCCTGAGCAGCATTTGAACAATCGCAAAGAGTTTGTCTTTGCAGGATTTGGAATCATCCGCGAGGATTTCGTGCTGATTGGCCAGCATGTCATCAATGTAGCGAAGATGGATATCCATCAAAAGTTCTTCTTTGCTGGAAAAATAGTAATAAAATGTCCCTTTCGTTACACCAATGCTATCGACAATATCCTGAATCGATGTCTCGCTGAAGCCTTTCTGATCAAATAGCCGGATGCTCTTTTCAGTAATTTTTTCTTTCAATGTTAGTCCCCGCTTCTGTTAGAAAATATCGACAGAATTATAACATAAAATCAGTGGCTCCGGACCTCATCCCGTAAAGCCCGGCGAAGGATTTTTCCGACATTTGTCTTTGGAAGCTCATGGCGGAATTCTACTGAAGACGGGATTTTATAGGCAGCCAGGTTCTGCTTGCAGTATGAAATGATATCTTCTTCGGCCATCGTTTTGCCAGCTTTCAGCACGATGAAAGCTTTTACTGTTTCACCCCGGTATGCATCCGGGACACCAATGACTACGGCCTCCTGAACTGCAGGATGTTCATAGAGCACCTCCTCGATATCGCGAGGATAAATATTATATCCGCTTGCAATAATCAGGTCTTTCTTACGATCGACAATATAAAGGAAGCCGTCATCATCCAATCTTGCAATATCACCTGTGTAGAGCCATCCATCCCGTAATGTGACGGCCGTCTCATCAGGCATATTCCAATATCCTTTCATGATCTGCGGGCCCTTGATGATGACCTCACCGAGTTCTCCATTGGGAACTTCTTCTGTTCCTGTGGCCAAATCGACTACTTTATAATCAGTTGCAGGAAAACCGATTCCGACACTTCCTGGCTTCCGTTCTGAAAAAGGCGGGTTGCAGTGGGTTACTGGAGAAGCTTCGGATAAGCCATAGCCTTCGAGTATTTTTGCTCCTGTTTTTCTTTCAAAATCGCGGAGCAGTTCGACAGGCATTGGCGCGCTTCCGCTATTGCAGGTTTCAATGCTGTTAATGCCATATTCCTCTGCACGAGGATGATTGGTGATTGCCACATACATGGTTGGAACACCCGGAAATACAGATGGCTGCTCATTTTTAATCGTATTAAGCACTTCCTCCAATTCAAAGCGAGGCAGCAAAATAGATTCATTGGCAGTATAAATGGCAAAGTTCATACAGGCAGTCATTCCAAAAACATGGAAAAGCGGAATGACGGTTAAGAATTTTTCCCCGCCTATTTTCGTCCTTTCTTTAAAAAATTCATATGACTGAACGACATTGGCGAGTACATTGTAATGTGTCAGCATCGCTCCTTTGGATCGTCCGGTTGTACCGCCCGTATATTGAAGGACGGCTATATCATGTTCAGGCTCAATGTTTACCGGGTTGAATTGCCCTTTTCCTTCATGTAAAAAACCTTCAAACGTTTTATCAGGAGAAAAATCTGCTTCTGATTGCTGGAGGCTGACAACAATTACATTTCTTAATTTCGTTTTGCTCTGTACCCCCTTTACGCGTGGATATAAAGCATCAAAAACGACAAGAGTTTCAGCACCGGAATCATTCATGATATACTCAATCTCGCGCTCAACGAGCATCGGGTTTACTTGAGTAACGATCGCGCCTGCTGCAAGTGTGCCATAATACGCAATCACATATTGCGGGCAATTGGGAAGCATGATGGCAACACGACTGCCTTTTTGAACCCCATTTTTCTGCAGTGATGCAGCAAATCCATAGACGGCTTTTTGAAGTTCCGCATAAATCATTTTTCGGCCATAAAAAGATAAAGCTGTATTCTGCGGATACATCGCTGTAACTTCCTGCAGCATCTCAGGCATTGACTTGCTCGGAATGGTTACATCGGCTGCAATTGATTCAGGATAGCGGGCATGCCAGGTTTTCCTCTCGCTCATACTAAATTCCTCCTAAATTTGCGGTATTTACATTGCATGTGTTCCGCCATCAACGATTAATACGTCCCCTGTTACATAATTTGAAGCATGGGAAGCCAGGAACAAAGCGGCCCCTTTCAGATCGTCTTCAGATCCTAAGCGTCTGAGAGGCGTCGCCTCCAGAATTGGATTTTTCCCCTGCTCAATAATCGCAGCTGACATTTTAGTAGGAAAAAACCCTGGCGCAATCGCATTCACATTGATGCCATGCCTGCCCCATTTTACAGCCAGATCCTTTGTCATTGTAATAACAGCGCCTTTGCTTGTGTTATAGCCGATCGTATCCATCACCCTGGGATCAGTGCCGCCAAGGCCGGCAACAGAGGCAATGTTAATGATTTTTCCGGACTTTTGCTCAATCATGATCTTACCTGCAGCCTGGCTCATTAAAAACGTCCCTGTCACATTCACATTGATAACTTTATGCCAGGCTTCAAGCGGCATTTCTTCGGCAGGTGCTCCCCAGGTGGCACCGCTGTTATTGACAAGAATATCAATGCTTCCAAATTCCTTAACCGTTTCTTCGACCACTTTATGGACGTCCTCGGGTTTACTTATGTCACAGGATAGAGCTAAAGTTTTCACTCCAAGAATCGCGAGGCGATCAGCTGTTTCCTGACATGCCTCCACCTTTCTTGAACAAAGAACGATATTCGCCCCTGCCTCGGCAAAGCCTTCCGCAATCTGGGCACCAAGCCCTCGCCCTCCTCCAGTAATCAGTGCCGTTTTCCCGGTTAGGTCAAATAAATCCATCACGTTCATATGGCTCCCTGCTTTCTCCTAATGGTATTTTTTCAACTCAAGCTTAGCAATCTGTGCCCGATGGACCTCATCTGGCCCGTCTGCCAGTCTCAGTGTTCTGGCATTTGCCCACAAGGCCGCAAGCGGAACATCCTCAGAGACTCCTGCAGCGCCAAAAGCCTGAATCGCACGGTCAATTACCTTAAGAGCCATGGATGGGGCCACAACTTTGATCATAGCAATCTCCGTTTTCGCCGCTTTATTCCCGGCTGTATCCATCATATGGGCCGCTTTAAGTGTTAATAGTCTTGCCTGTTCAATTTCAATTCGGGAATCCGCAATCCATTCCTGGATGACTCCCTGATTAGAGAGCGGTTTTCCAAACGCGATGCGATTTTGTACACGCTTACATAATTCTTCAAGAGCACGCTCTGCTGCCCCTATTAGCCTCATGCAATGATGGATGCGTCCTGGACCAAGCCTTCCCTGTGCAATGGCAAACCCCTTCCCTTCACCCCAAATCATATTTTCAGCGGGAACTCTGACATTTTCGTATGTAATTTCAGCATGACCATGGGGAGCATGATCATAGCCAAACACCGGAAGCATCCTCTCTATTTTTACTCCTGGCGTATCCAAAGGAACAAGAATCATAGATTGCTGTTCATAATGGCTGGCTGCTGGATCGGTTTTACCCATGACGATCGCTATTCTGCATCTCGGATCTCCCGCACCTGAGGACCACCACTTCCGTCCATTAATGACAAACTCCGTACCTTGCCTTTCAATCCGGGCTTCAATATTTGCAGCATCAGAAGAGGCAACATCCGGCTCTGTCATTGAAAAACAAGATCGTATTTCCCCTTCTAATAGAGGCTGCAGCCAATCACTCTTTTGCTGATCGGTGCCATATCTTGCGAGCACTTCCATGTTGCCGGTATCAGGTGCATTGCAATTGAAAATCTCCGGTGCAATCATCGATCGTCCCATAATTTCGCAAAGTGGAGCATATTCCACGTTCGTGAGTCCTGCGCCATAGTCGCTTTCCGGTAAAAATAAGTTCCATAACCCAGTGTCTTTCGCCTTGAGTTTCAGCTCTTCCATAATAGGCGGAATAGCACTCCAGCGGCTGTCCTGTTCATTCAATTGCTGTTCATACAATGTTTCGTTCGGATAAACGTTTTCTTCCATAAACACATTCAATTTCCTAATGAGATCCTGTACTTTTGATGAGTAGGAAAAATCCAAATTCCATCCCTCCTTTACTAACTGACCGGTCGGTATGTTACAAGTTTAGTATAAACAATATCAGAAAAAATTCAACTTATTTTCAGAAAATTTATAAATTTTAAGATTTTCACTCCTGTTTTTCTTAGGAAAGAAAGCCAAATTTTTTCTAGTTACAAACAATTCTACTTTAATTCCTCGAATTATATTAGAACTAAAACCCTACGTTTACTTCTTTTTAAGTAATTCAACCACTAACCACCTCAATCTATACTATTCAAAATTAAGAGTTAAAACATTTTTCATCTATTATTAATTTGAAATAAATAGAGTAGGAACTTAGCCGATGCAAAAACTAGTAAAAAACGCTGTACTCCTGTCTGCTGCTTTATTGGCTGCCCCCCCCGTTCAGGGAGAAACTCCCTATTACGGGAAATCCTACACCCAGCCTGAACAAGTAAGACACCTCTTTCCTGAAATCGAAGTGAAAGACAAGACTCCTGCCTTTTTAAGGGACGGTGATGGATTTAATTCTCAAGAAGAAATGATGTCTTACATACAACACTCGAAGCTAAAAGTGCTTACCTGTCTGTTAAAACAATCGGAACATATAAGAAGGCAGTGAAATACCGGCATTATTTTTCACAAAGGATAAGCAAATAAGATCGCGCTATTTATCAAAAGGCTTTGTTAAAGAATAATGTTGTTTTTTGTTTTTCTCGAACGGTTGTTCTATAATGTGTGGGCTAAAATTACCGAGAGCGAGTGAGTTTTAATGGTGTAGCGACTAAATATCTAGTCCATTATTTGAGCTGTTTCCAATTCTTATACACCATCAAACATATAAAAGATAACTTTACGATAACCAAAATAGTTTTAGACAGTTGTTCTTTCTCAGTTAACATTACTTATGATAAACTAGGTTATCGGAATTTTCCGAATAATAGGAGGTTTATTGTTCCGCTAAAGGGCAGGTTAATTCAATAATCGGAAGAAAAAAGGTATATAGAAAGGGAACTATTTGATATACCTGATTAAATAAAGGAGTGAAGGCTATGAGTAAATCATTTATTGAACAAGTACATTATATTAGAATTCCTGTAAAAGATTTAGAACTGTCTGCACAATGGTATAGAGATGTATTAGGGCTCCAGTTACTAAACAATACTGAGGAACTAGCAATTTTAAAAGTAAATGAAGGACCTTTCTTACTAATCTTAGTTCCTACAGAAGATGAAACGTTTGCACATTTTACAATTGATAATGAACAAGAATTTAGCATTGGCTTTACAAGTCCAGAATTATCTAAATTTCATCAACACTTAATTGATAATCAAGTTAAGGTCGAGGATATAAAAGAAGATAATGGTCATGCCTTTTTCCACTTTTATGACCCAAATGGCAATAAACTTCAAGTACACTGGTAAGATTATAATAAATAAATTACCTTATTTCATTAACGGGTGCTTTAAAGGAATAAGAACGGGAACGTACAAATCAGTCGTTCCCATTTTTTTTGCCTGAAAAACAACAATACTATTTAACAAAGCCTATTAAAAAAGGCTTAATGCCAAATGACAATGACTATAATTAATTGAAATGCGTTCCGATAAATTCCGTATATAAAATATCGAGTGAATTATGATTTTTATCATTATTATGTATTTGTGAAGGGGGGAAATGAATGTTACAGGAATTCAATCATTTAATGGATTATATTGAAACACATTTGACGGAAGAAATCTCTGGAAAGGAGATATCAAAAATTGTAGGATTATCTGATTATCATTTCAAAAGAATGTTTTCGTATATGGCTGGAATGTCATTAAATGAGTACATCAAAAATAGGAGATTATCAGTTGCAAATGTTGAACTGATTAACGGTGCAAAAGTGACCGATATTGCCTACAAATATGGTTATCAATCCATCGAAGGATTTTCAAGAGCCTTTCGTGAATGGAGTGGATTTTTGCCTTCAGAAGTGATTAAAAACAAAATTCAAAAATCATTTCCAAAATATTCATTCTTTATTGATATAAGAGGAGGAATTTCAATGGAATTTAAGATTGAAAAGAAAGAGTTGTTTAATATAGTTGGTGTATCGAAAAGGGTGCCAATTCAATTTGAAGGTGAAAATAATGCCATCATAGAACTGGCCAAGACAATTACAGAACAGCAAAGAAATCAAATGCATCAATTAGCGGATTTATATCCTCATCAAGTGTTAAATGTATCGTATGATTTTGATGAAAGTTTCTTAGAAGAAAAAGGGTATTTAACACACATGATAGGTTTTGCAACTACAAAAGAAAATCCATTCGATAATTTAGAGCAAATTACTATTGAAGAAACTTTATGGGCCATTTTCCCTAACCAAGGACCATTTCCTTCTACACTTCAAGAAACTACCGCAAAAATTTATTCTGAATGGCTGCCTTCATCAGATTATGAACTGGTAGAACTACCTGGTATTTCTTTTACAAAGTACAACGGTACACCGGAAAATGTGTATAGTGAGGTTTGGATGGCAGTAAAGAAAAAAGTTAACGATTAAAATGGATGATTATTTTATTTAATGAAGTGTTTTTTCGAATATTACACATTAAAATTAAAAAAAGGATGGGGTTTCCTTTAATTTTGACCCCACCCTTTTTTTATACAAATGTTAATTACTCTGTGTTTTCGGATTTTCTCCACATTATCTGATCTACTAAGTACAATTTGTCAGCCTTTTTCTATATTATTGCTTTAGGGTCTCAGTTGCTGCTTTATATTCTTCATACCAATTTTCCCATTCTTCTTTCCGGCTGCCTCCTTTTACTCCATCAAGCAGACGTCCAATTACATTAAGACATACATGCCAGCCTGCAAGATCCCGTGGTGTATGATCTGTTATTTTACTGATTTTTTCAATCAAAATCAACTCTGTCCCGCCCTTTAATTCATTCAGTTCAAAGCGGACAATATCATCGCCCCATGTGTATTCAAGGATCGCTGGCTTTTCAAACCCGAGGATTTCCATTTCCTCAAAGCTGCCATCACCCATATCAAATTTGAATTTTCCACCATTCTTTAAATCCTCAGCCTGCAGCTCAGGAAACCATTTTTTCAGCTGATTATTGTCAGTAAGCATCGCCCAGATATCTTCCCTGGGATGTTTCAGCTTTCTTTCAAAGACAGCAGTATAGCCATTTGGTTCTTTTTTTAATAAAGCTTTCATATTCTCGTCTCCTTTTTGCATATTTGTCCTCAAAATACAGCATAAAGTTAACCTTTAACCAATTGGCGTCCTTTTTCATTTATTAACCCTGCACCCATCAGTCCAATCAAAGAAAAGATGACCGGAATAATAAATCCATACTGGTATCCTGCTTCAAATGTATCCAAAACTTTTCCAAAAATAAATGGCAGCAAAACTGCACTCAGAAAGCCGCCGGTGTTGGCAAAACCTGAAACGACACCCACATCCCTTATGTCAAATGATTTTCTGACAATCGCAAATGTCAGCGTACTAGCCCCATTCCCATAACCCATGACCAGAAAAAGTGCAATCAGGAGCGGATATGGAGGTTTGCCTTGGAATACGAGAAAAACTGCCCAACCGAGAACGACGATTATGTGGGCAAAAAGATAAGGGCGTTTGATGCTGCCCATCCGTCCTGATATGAAGCTCATTAACGGAGCACCAATAATTGCCCCAATCAGTCCTATCATGACTAGCTGGCTGGATTCGGAACGGGTCAAATCATACATTTCCATTCCATATGGCACTGCCCATGAACCGATGAAGCCAACATAAGTGCCAACCACGCCAAAGTGACACAAAAATGTGGCCCATGCCTGACGGTCAGAAAAAATTCTCTTTAAGATGTTTGCTGTTTTCTCTGCTGGCTCCTTCTTACCTTTTGTTTTCTTAGGTTCTATGCCCATCCGGGAAGGCTGCATAATTAAAATGAAATACAGCAATAAGGCGAGGATGGTCAAAATAATGCCCACTGCCAAAAAAGGAATGCGCCAGCCCCATATGGAAATCCAAATGGAAAATGGCACAGTCGCGAGCAAAAATCCAAAGCTCCCGGACATGCCCGCAAAACCAAGCAATTTTACAAATTCATTTACCTTAAACCATCTCCCTAAAATGATGACAACATTTATCCAGATCGTCGCATCACCTATTCCGACTAGCATTCTTGCCGCGAAAAGGATGTATTCATTCGCAGCAAAACTGAATAATAAAGTGCCGATTCCGTTTAGAAGAGTCCCGGCGATTAAAAATACATTAGGGCCAAAACGGTCAGATAATATTCCAATGGGAACCTGCAGGCTGGCATAGGCGAAAAATTGGATGCTCGTCAGGAGCCCAATGGCCGCAGCTGTCACCCCGAATTCCTTCATTAATTGATCAGTAATTAAACCAGGTGCTGTTCTTTGGCTCACGATTAAAAAGTATGTAAATAAAACCGCGCTAAAGACAAGCCACCTGTATTTGCTGTTATGTTTCTCCACTGCCCTCTGCTCCTATTTTCTAAAGAATACCCTCCATTATACGCTAAAAAAAGGCAACTGTCCTCCACTGCGTTAAAGCAGTGGAATGACAGGTGCCTTTGGCCTCGTTATTCTTTTTCAAAATTCTTCGTGCTTCTTACTGTATCGATCGGACGGACATAGCTTTCGATTTGGTCCCTTTTCGGCTCCAGGAATGGCGGCAGGGAAAGTTTTTCCCCAAGTGTTTCATATGGCTCGTCACCCATAAATCCAGGGCCATCCGTCGCGAATTCAAATAAAATCTGCGGTGCAACCCGGGAATATAAAGAACCGAAGAAGAAGCGATCTACAAATCCAGAAGTCTGGAAGCCAAAGCCTCTCAAATGCTGATCCCATTCCTCGAGAACAGACTTATCTTCCACGCGGAATGCTGCGTGATGGACTGTTCCATACCCCTGGCGTGCCTGAGGAAGAGACGGGTTATATTCCACTACCACCTGTGCCCCATTTCCCCCTTCACCCACTTCGAATAAATGGAAATCTCCTTCTTGAGCAATTTCCTTAAAATGAAGCACCTTTTCCATCATTTCCTTAAAATAATCAAATTGAGCTACCCTTACAAAAAGCGGCCCCAGACCAGTGATCGCATATTCGAGCGGAATAGGTCCATTCTGCCAAGGTGTGCCTGAGGGTACTCCTTTATTGTCTTCATCAGAGATCAATTGGTATTTTTGGTCATCAAAATCCGTGAATGACAGGGTGTTTTTGCCGAACTGCTCTTTGATCCCGGAATGTGGAACCTCTAAGCGGTCAAACCGCTTTACCCAATATTCGAGTGCTTCATCTGTCGGAACCCGGAATGAAGTTTTCGATATTTCATCCGTTCCGTGAGATCCCTGTGGAATACCAGGAAAATCAAAAAATGTCATATCCGTTCCAGGACTTCCTGCATCATCGGCAAAAAATAAGTGATACGTCTGGATGTCATCTTGATTTACTGTCTTCTTTACTAAACGCATCCCTAATGTATAAGTGAAAAACTCATAATTTTTTTCCGCACTGCTTGTAATAGCTGTAACATGGTGAATACCTTTTAAATGATTCAAGTGGACTTCCTCCCCGTTGTTATTTATCTTAAAATAAAATATCTTTAATTCGAGATAATTTTACTTTATCATGGCTTACTAATGGTGTCAATAATCGGTGGCTTTAGAAAAAGGATTTAATGATGTCTTCCTCATGATGGCATTCCTTGCAGATGTATTCAATTTCAAGTGCATCTTCCCTGGCGATGTGTACAGTTTCTTTTCCGCAGACTTCGCAATATCTTTTTTCCGTAATCTCTTTCATATATTACATCTCCTGTTAATGTGTCGTTTATCTTGGTTTAACCAGAAATTTGATTTCTAAACGCAAAAAAACCAGCTCCCCTTGGGAACTGGTTTAATTTACGTATGTACAGCCGCCATTGCCGTAAATAAGGATAAGAAAGTTTTAAACCACCACTCCTCAAAGTGGGTGTTCGCAGAAACATTCCTGCCTGTCCTCCTTGTCATATAGACGAAGGCCTGTCATTCCCGTTTCAATGTAAAACTCCCTGTTACAGCTTAAAGGTTAAAACTTTATTATGATTACGAACAATGCAGCTTGTATTTATATATTAACGGATGCTGGCGGATTTTTCAATAGGCATGCTCAGCCTTTTTATTGTACGAAAAAAACAACATTTAAAAAGGGGTTGAGCAATTAGTGTTGAATATATTTTACACTAATGAACCAGCCGGAGGAATTTAAATGAAAAAAAGCCCTATTATTTTATCTATTATTATCTTCTTGCTTTTAATTGGATGTTCAAAGGATGCCTCAAATGAATTGGACCTGGACCAGTTGACTAGAGTTGATATCTCACAAGAAAAAAGTGAAAAAGAATTCATTATAACTGAAAAAGAAAAGATTAAATCCTTAAGAGAAATATTCTCAAGCATTGAATGGGAGGCAGACATAAAGCCCCAAATGGCTGAAAAAGAAGATGTGATAGCCACTTTATTCTTTACTTATGATAAAAATATGCCAGAGAGATTGACTGAGTACTCAATATGGTTCAGCAAGAAAGATGGACCTGCAGCGATTTTTCACAGAGAAAAAAATGCATTAGGAACCTTAGACAAAGAAAATGCCCAAACCCTGAATGAACTAATAACTAATAATTAATAACAAAAAGCAGATATGACATGAAACTTCACTGTTATGGTTTTCTTCTTCTTTGGGTATCATGGATTCCTTACGGCGGCCGTTTGCTCCTTGCTACTCCATTTTTGGGCTTCATAACACCTCTATGACGACCATTTTCTTCTCGCCTCTGCATTTTTGGGCTCCATCAACCCTCTATAGCGACCATTTTCTTCGCTCTCTCTGAATTTTGGGCTTCATGATTCCTCTATGGCGAGCGTTTTCTCCGCTCTCTCTGAATTTTGGGCTTCATGACACCTTTATGGCGACCGTTTTCTTCCCGCCTCTGCATTTTTGGGCTCCATAACACCTCTATGACGACCATTTTCTTCTCGCCTCTGCATTTTTGGGCTTCATAACACCTTTATGACGACCATTTTCTTCTCGCCTCTGCATTTTTGGGCTCCATCCCCCCTTTATAGCGACCATTTTCTCCGCTCTCACTGAATTTTGGGCTTCATAACACTTCTATGACGACCATTTTCTTCTCGCCTCTCCATTTTTGGGCTTCATAACACCTCTATGACGACCATTTTCTTCTCGCCTCTGCATTTTTGGGCTCCATCCCCCCTCTATAGCGACCATTTTCTCCGCTCTCTCTGAATTTTGGGCTTCATAACACCTCTATGACGAACATTTTTTTCTCGCCTCTCCATTTTTGGGCTTCATCCCCCCTCTATAGCGACCATTTTCTCCGCTCATTTTGAATTTTGGGCGCCATGACTCCTCATGGCGATCATTTTCTATTCATCTCTCCATTTCTGGACTTTTATAAACCACCTATGGCGACAGTCTTCATCTTTTGACCCATAGCGCCCCCTGCCAATTCCGGCCATTTTGTAATACATTTCCCACTTTTAACAAATACTTTTTAAATAGGATGAATGAATAGGTGGTGGTGCTGTATGAACGGAGGAAAATTCACTTTTTACCTGGATGAAAAGGAAATTGAAGCAAAACCGGGACAGTCGATTTTTGAGGCAGCGCGGGATCATAATTATTTTCTCCCGGGGATTTGTTCTTCCCAGCCGGATTTAGGAGTTGGCGTCATTCAGACTTGCGATACATGCTACGTAGAAATTGATGGAGAGCTAAAACGGTCTTGTGGGACGAAGGCTGAGCCGAATCTGAGGGTAAGTTCTGTTTCGGAGCTGGCTAAGGAAGCCCAGCTTGAGGGTATGTCCCGCATCTTGAAAAATCATGAGCTATATTGTACGGTTTGCGATAACAATAATGGAAATTGTGTAGTGCATAATACAGCGGAGCATTTTAAGATTGAGCATCAGAAGTATGAATTTAAGCCAAAGCCCTACCCTCAGGATGCTTCGAATCCCTTTTACCGGTATGAGCCGGATCAGTGCATTCTATGCGGGCTTTGTGTGGAGGCATGCCAGGATGTGCAGGTGAGCGAGGTTCTGAGCATCGCCTGGGACCGGGAGCAGCCGCGCGTGATTTGGGATCAGGATGTGCCCATAAATGAATCCTCCTGCGTATCCTGCGGGCATTGTGTGACAGTTTGCCCCTGCAATGCATTAATGGAGAAATCAATGCTCGGCAAAGCCGGCTATCTCACGAATATTCCAAAGCCTCTTCTTGAGCCGATGATTGATTTAACGAAAGAAGTTGAGCCTGGCTATAAAGAGATTTTTGCAATTTCCAATGTAGAGGCAGCGATGCGGGAATCCCGTATTAAGCGGACAAAGACAGTCTGTACTTATTGCGGGGTCGGCTGCAGCTTCGAGGTTTGGACGAAAGACCGGGAAATTCTCAAAATTCAGCCGTCCCCTGAAGCTCCTGTTAATGGAATTTCGACTTGTGTGAAAGGAAAGTTCGGCTGGAGCTTTGTGAACAGCAAAGAACGCCTCACCAAGCCTCTAATCAGAAAAGGCGAAAAATTCTTTGAAGCCACATGGGATGAGGCCCTCTCTCTGATTGCGGAAAAATTCACTGACATCAAAGAAGAAAATGGACCGGATGCCCTCGGTTTTATCGCATCTTCCAAATGTTCCAACGAGGAAAATTATCTGTTTCAAAAGCTTGCCAGGGCCATTTTTAAAACAAACAATATTGATAACTGTTCTAGATACTGTCAGACACCCGCTTCCATGGGTCTTATCCGTACAGTCGGCATTGGCGGTGACTCCGGAACGATGAAGGATATTGCAAGCTCGGATTTAATCATTGTTGTCGGTGCGAACCCGGCAGAATCACACCCTGTTCTGGCAACACGGATTAAACGGGCGCATAAATTGGCGGACCAAAAGCTGATTGTAGCCGACCTCCGGAAAAATGATTTGGCAGAGCGGGCTGATTTGCATATTCATCCAAAACCGGGAACCGATCTTGTCTGGCTCTCTGCTGTCACTAAATACTTTATCGACCAGGGGTGGGAAGACCGCGAATTCCTTAACACCCGTGTCAACCATGCGGATGAATACATTCAATCCCTTGAAAAATTCACGCTTGATTATGCAGAGGAAGTAACCGGCATTTCAAAGAAAACATTAATCAGGATTGCTGAAATGATTCATGATGCAAACGGTACCTGCATTTTATGGGCAATGGGTGTTACACAGCACTTAGGCGGCACAGATACAAGCACCGCGATCAGTAACCTTCTTTTAGTTACAGGCAATTTTGGCAAACCAGGCGCAGGAGCTTACCCGCTTCGCGGCCACAATAATGTCCAAGGAGCGAGTGATTTTGGCACAATGCCTACCTGGCTTCCGGGATATCAGCCAATAGAAAATGATGAAATCCGCACCCGCTTTGAACAAGCCTGGGGCACTGAACTCCCTAAAAACCCTGGTCTCAACAATCATCAGATTGTAGAAGCCATCCAGGCTGGCAAAGTAAAAGCTATGTATCTCTTTGGGGAAGAAATGGGCCTTGTGGATTCGAATATCAATTATGTACACGAAGCGTTTGAAAAACTGGATTTCTTTGTCGTGCAGGATATTTTCTTTTCGAAGACGGCCCAATTTGCGGATGTGATTCTGCCGGCAGCGCCAAGCCTTGAAAAAGATGGAACCTTCACGAATACAGAGCGGCGGATCCAAAGATTTAATAAAGTTTTCGAACCGCTAGGGGACAGCAAACCTGATTGGTTCATTTTTCAGGAACTTGCGAATAAGCTCGGAGCAGACTGGACTTATAAAGATCCAAGTGAAATCATGGATGAAGCCGCTAAGCTTTCTCCTGTGTTTGCCGGTGTCAGCTACAAGCGCCTTGAAAACTGGGAAAGCCTTGTTTGGCCTGTTGCTCCAGATGGAACGGATACACCATTGCTTTATAAGGAAAAGTTCCATTTTCCGGATGGAAAAGCCCGCTTAATCACAGTGGATTGGACTCCTCCTTTTGAAGCCGGAGAGGAGTACGACCTTCACTTGAATAATGGAAGAATTTTGGAGCATTTCCATGAAGGCAATATGACCTATCAATCCGAAGGCATTTCCTATAAGGTGCCGGAGCTATGGCTGGAAGTTTCTCCTGAGCTGGCAGACGAACGGAATATCAAATCAGGCAGTCTAGTACGCCTCACCTCCCCTTACGGCCATGTCAAAGTTAAAGTTTGGGTGACAGATCAGGTAAAGGGTAAAGAACTGTATTTGCCAATGCATACAACTGAAGGAATGGGAGCAGTCAACAAGCTGACCAGCAGCTATCATGACAAAATTACACATACGCCCAACTACAAGGAAATGCAGGTGAAAATGGAAGTGCTGGAACGGGACGGCGACCCACCGCTTCCTCATCACAATTTCAGGTTTGGGAACCCTCAGCCGCATATTGGGGTAGAAACAGAAAAAAAATGGAGCCGGGAAGATTTTATCTCCATTCCGGAAATGCTGAAAAAGGAGGGTATCTACGATGGCGAAAGCGATCAAGCAAATTGAGCTGGTTCAGCCTTCAGCCCAGGAAGAACAAGCACAGGATATAGCTGGTCTTTTAACGCAGCTTAGCCAGAATCGGGAGGCCATCACAAGTGCCATTGATATCATGGGACAGCTGCAAAAATCTGGAATACTTGATATTATTCAAGGATTACTGCATTCGAAAGAAAAAGTAGCTTCCATTGCGATTGACCAGGTAAACCAGCCAAACATGCACAATATCATCCGCAACGGTTTTAATACCGTCGATTTTCTTGGCTCCCTCGATCCCCAGCAGATGAATATCATGATGAGTGCTGTTACTAAAGGTCTTGATGAATCTGCAGAAGTGATGAAAAGGAATGAAAAGACCGGAGTGCTCGGGCTTATGAAAGCCTTACGCGATCCTGATATTAATCTGGCCATCAATTCTATGCTTGGATTTCTTAAAGGGATGGGCAGGGAAATGGGTAAAGAGCACAGTCATTATAAAACAGGAGAGTGATTTTGAATGATTACTCGGACAGTATCCATCGAAAACATGGATCAGGCAGATGAAGAAAAACTAAGCAAAGCGCTGAATGATGTCTGGGGTGTCCGGAAGATTAAGCTGAATTCCAGGAATGGTGAAGCAGTCATTTCATTTGATGAAGATGCTGCTTCCTTCATGGATTTTGAACAGGCAATCAAAGACTGCGGATATAACATTCTGTCAAACGATGAATAAGGGGGTGTTTCTTTGGCAAATGTCTGTGAAATCTGCGGGCACAGGGAGGAAAAGGAGGAAGATAAATACAGCTTTGATATGCTGATCATTTGCCCGGATTGCTCCAATGACCGTGTTCATCCATTTTCATTTGATAAAATAAAGACTCCTGCCAGCTAATCCGGCAGGAGTTTTTCTCTGGCATTTTGAACTTCGAGAACAATCCAGCGCAAGCAGCCTGCCCACTCGAGATCACAAATCAATCCTCTCAAAAAGGCACCGCGCGGCTCGTCTTGTGCTGGTCGGGGGATGGGCAAGGCGCTTCTGCTTTTCAGTTTATTCAGTAACAAGCTGCCCGCTTGCCCGTTTTTCCTTCTTTGCAGTTCTGATTTTCTTGATATCGCGCTTCATCAAGAGTGAGACGATGAAGCCAATGGCAAGCATGGTGCCAAATACATAGAAAGTAATCGTATAGCTTTGCGTATTTTCATATATGCTGGATACGAGCATAGGGCCGACCACTCCGGCGATGGACCACGAGGTAAGCAGATAACCATGAATCGCGCCAAGCTGTTTGGTTCCAAACAGGTCTCCAATAAAGGCCGGAAGCGATGCAAATCCACCTCCATAGCATGAAACAATGATATAGAGGAATACAGAAAAGATCAATGAGTTTGTAATAAATGGAAGAATGAAGAATGCAGCAACCTGGATCAGGAAGAAGGTCATATATGTATTTCCTCTTCCAAGGTAATCTGATGCGGATGCCCAGCCTATTCTTCCGCCTCCATTAAAGAGGCCCATAATGCCGACAATGCCTGCAGCCGTGATGGCGCTTGCCCCAGTGATTTCCTGGGCCATTGGTGCTGCAACTGAGAGAATCATGATACCTGCAGAAATATTGATAAACATCATGATCCATAGAAGCCAGAAACGCTTGGTTTTAATCGCTTCATTGGCATTCAGCTGTGCCAGATCTGCCTTAACCGGCCGCTCTTCCCTGTTCTCCTCCATTACTTCAGGTGCCCATCCTTCAGGCGGCTTTGCGATATAAAGCGCTCCCAAAATCATCAGAATAAAATAACTGATTCCCAGGACATAGAAGGTTGTCGGAATCGAAGTTGCGATCATTAATCTGCTTGCAATGGGGCTTGTGATCAGTGCCCCTGCACCGAATCCCATAACTGCCATTCCTGTGGCAAGTCCCCTTCTGTCAGGAAACCACTTAACCAATGTGGAGACAGGTGCAATATAGCCGAAGCCGAGACCCAGTCCCCCAATTACACCGAAGAAAATCAGGAATAGGACATAGTTCTCCAACTGTATGGCAAATCCGGACCCAATAATACCGATTCCAAAGAAGACTGCGGCAATCATGGCTGAAACTCTTGGTCCCCGCTTTTCTACAAACCGGCCAAAAAAGGCTGCCGCAATCCCAAGGATAAAAATCGCAATGGTAAATGCCAGTGAGACGTCGGTTTTTTCCCAGCCAAGCGTTTCTTTTAATGGGTTTTGATAAACGCTGTAAGCATACACCGAGCCTATTGATAAATGAATGGCGACAGCTGAAAGGGCAATCAGCCATCTATTCTTGTTCGCCATAACTAACCCCTTTCCTGAATATTGTTTTATTTATTCCCCTAATAAGGAATAAGCTCCATGCTATTTTTTACCTTCCCAAAAAAGCCTGTCTCTAATCCTTTTAGAGACAGGCTTTCCGAAATTTACCCTGATACAAACCCTTTTTTTAATAAATAGATTTCTGTTCTGTAATTATTCAAAGCTTCTTCGAATGGCAGTTCCCCCGCAAATTTTTTCACGATATTGTGGAATGTGACAGAGGAAATGATCTGCATCATATGAAAAAGTTCATCCTCGTCCTGTATATTCAGCCGCTCCTTATTTATCAGATTGCTGATTTTCTTAAAATCCTCATTCAGGTCATTTTCACCGAAGCTTCTCGCCATAACATTTTCGATTCGATGCGTCATATTTAGAAATAAATTCCTCAGAAACTGCAGATTTTCTTTTACCTCCGTAATGATGGTTGTATAAAAGTCGATCATCGCATCAAAAATATCGCCATTATTTTTGCGCAGTGTTTCCAGAAAGTGCTGCTTATAGGAAGAAACATGGCTATTCAATAAGTAGAAAAAGGCATCTTCTTTATCGTCAAAATACTGATAAAAGCTGCCGCGGGGGATTTTGGCATCTTTTATGATATTGGATATAGATGCCTGATAAAGCGGGACGCGGGCAAATTCCTTTTTGGCTGCATGGACTAAGTTTTCCCGTTTGTCTTCAGGCAAATTGAAAAAAGTAATTTTTGGCAAGTCCGGTTCCTCCTTACTGCCAGTCTCTTTTTTCCTCCTTTAAGAATTGGATAAAATAAGGGACTGCCTTTCTGGGATTCTCATTGATTAATGCTTGATATCTCGTTTTAACATGATCAGTAGCCCATTGGCTTTTAGTAATCCGTTCTCTAATGTACTGTGAGCTCAGTTTTTGAATTTCCAGCTGCAGATGTTTCCCTTCTTTAGAAAGGGCAAATCCGAGCGCACCAATTATGGCGTAAATCAGGATGGCTAACGGTGATGTTTTCTCATCCTGAACGGTGAAAAACAAGGTCATGAGATTGATTAATGACAGAATAATCAAGGGTGTTGACCAAAAAATATATCTGGATGCTTTTTTCATAATGGGAGATACTTTTTCTTCAAGCTGCTCCAGTTCTCTTTTTACGAAATTCGGCATATCTGTCCATACTTGCATCTATTTCGTCTCCTTTAAGTTTTTATCCCTTTATTGGCCAGCAGGAATTGCAGGCTTTCAGGCGAAAAAATCATGGCTTCATCATCTTCCAGCTGTTTCAGGCCAATCATTTCCTCATGGATGTTTTCCATTTTCCGATCGAGGCGTGAAGCCGTGTCAGCTGCCTCTTTCAGTTCATTCACTATTCTTTGCGGAACTTCTTTATTGTACTTGTAGTAAATCTTGTGCTCGAGGCTCGCCCAGAAGTCCATGGCAATCGTCCTGATTTGAATCTCTACAGGAACCATCTCTTCCCTGTCAGACATAAAAATGGGGAGCTGGATAATCAGATGAAGGCTCTGGTAGCCATTTGGCTTTGGATGCTGAATATAATCCCTGCATTCGAGCACCGTTATATCTTTCTGGCCTTCAAGCATGGCTTTGATTTTATAAATGTCTGATATAAAGGAACATGTAATGCGGACGCCCGCAATATCCCTAATATTTTGCTTAATGGATTCTAAGGAGATCTCCAATTTTTTTCTTTGCAGCTTTTTAAATATACTTTCTGGAGATTTAATTCGTGATTTTACATGCTCGATCGGATTATAGTCATGCACATACTGAAATTCTTCTTTCAGGATATTTATTTTCGTGTTTATTTCTTCCAATGCGAACTTGTGGGACATCATAAAACGCACTAAATCTGTCCTTAGTTCCTTCAATGTAATTTGTTCAGGCGTATTTGTGGCCATATGGACTCCTTTGAATTTTTGCCTTGTTTTTTTGGCGGCATAAAACTGGATGGCTTTTTGCAGATTGCAGCATTTACTCCCTGTTTCTGCAAATTAGAAATAATCATTTGAATTTTGGACAAAGCTTTCACCTCGATGTGACACTGTGTCATCCTTACAATTGAATTGTATATGACATCGTGTCACACGTCAACAGAGTATGACATTGTGTCACAAATTTGCCTTTTTTTGATTTATGGGGCTGTTTTAGAAACAAAGGTATTGCCTATTTACATGTCAACGATTAGAGCTGTATAATATATAATTAGTTACTCTCGATAACTATTACTCAAAGTAACTAAATTGGGAGGTTTTTCAGATCGAAACATTTCAGAGGTTTTTTCATCAGCTTGTGCTGTTGTATCGCCCATTTGAGAATAGGCTGAACAATGCGTTAAGCAAGCATCAATTATATCGGGCTCAATGGTCCATTATGTATTACTTGAATAATGATGCCTCAGTTACATTGGTGGAGCTTTCACATTACCTTGGCGTTGAAAAACCAACGGTGACAAGGACGATTGCAAAATTGGAGGAAATGGGGTTTTTAGAACCTGTTCCGACTAAAGACAAACGGGAAAAAAGAATGCAGCTGACCGATACTGGCAGGAAGGTTTATCAGGAAGTCCGCGCAGCTATTGATGAATTTGAACAGGAAATTCTAAGAGGAATTTCAGAGGAGGAACAGTTGGAAGGGATTCGTCTTATGAGCGAAATCCGCAAAAATTTAATGCAGGGAGAGTTATAAATTGAATCAGCCTAGACCGAAGCTTTGGACAAAGGATTTTATAATCGTTTCATCCGTTAATTTTTTCTTAACATTGATTTTCTATTTGCTGATGGTAACCATTGCTGTCTTTGCAGTGGATTACTATAGCGCCTCAACTAGCCAGGCCGGGCTTGTAACGGGCATCTTTATTATTGGAACGCTCATTGGCAGGCTATATATCGGGCGAGCCATTGATAACATCGGACGTAAGAAAACACTTTTTATCGGATTGATCTTTTTTACGCTTACGACTCTTTTATATTTCGTCAACATTGGAATTGGTTTCCTGCTGGTTACCAGGTTTATACACGGCATTGCTTTAGGCGTGGCGAGTACGGCGACTGGGACCATCGCTGCACAAATTATTCCGGCAGCACGCAAAGGGGAAGGAATTGGCTACTTCAGCATGAGCACAACTCTTGCCACAGCTGTTGGGCCATTTATTGGTTTATTGATGATGCAAAAAGTTTCTTTCCAAATGATTTTTGTCTTCTGTCTGGCCATTGGCATCATTGCTCTGATAACATCCTTCTTTTTATACGTTCCTGCAATAGAAGCCTCAGGTGTGAAAAAGCAGGGCTTCCAAATTTCCAGCTTTATCGAGCCAAAAGCAGTCCCGATTGCATTCATCACACTGGCAATCGCATTCGGTTATTCCGGGGTCCTCTCTTTTATCAATTTTTTTGCGATAGAAGTCGGCTTAGTCAAGGCCGCGAGCTTTTTCTTTCTCATTTACTCGGCCGCTGTCTTGGTTTCACGGCCATTTACCGGGCGTCTGATGGATCTTAAAGGAGCAAACTATGTTATGTACCCCGCTTTTATTTTATTTGCGGCAGGCATGTTTGTGCTTAGTACAGCGAACAGCAGTTTTACCTTGCTTTTGGCTGGAGCGCTAATTGGGCTGGGCTTTGGTAATATGCAGTCCTGCACCCAGGCAGTGGCCGTCAAGCTGACACCTGCACATCGGATGGGATTGGCGACGTCAACATTTTTTATCTTTCTTGATGCAGGCTTGGGATTTGGTCCCTATTTGCTGGGATTCATTATTCCAATTACAGGATATGGCAAACTCTATGGAATGATGGCAGTCTTTGTTTTATTATCAGCCATTTTGTATTATTTCCTTCATGGGAAGAAAGAAGCTGCCGCCTTAAAAAAATTGAACACATCTGTTTCAGCTTGATTCTAAATCACTTCAAAATATCAAGAGCCATGGACTTTTACCGTCCATGGCTCTTGATATTTTAGTTCTGAAATACTGTAACCGTTTTAGGATTCGTGGTTACTTTAAAGCCCTGCTTACTTGATACATCCGCATTAATGGTGTAAGTCCCATTTGGAAGATCTGCATCTGGAGTCCACTTCAAGTGAATTTCATGTTCGTTTTCCACATTGATTGTGTCTACGGTTTTTCCTGCTTCATCTTTAATATTCACTGTCCAGTTTACGCGGTTGTTTGCAAATGCATTGATGCCGGCAGGCGTATTTGCATTCACATTTTTATTAGGATAAACACTGAAGTAGCTCACCAGCATTTCTTCATTAATATAGGAAGGATCCCCCCATACAGCAAAGCTCTGGTTAAATGCATGGTCGACACCCATTACGACAACGCTCTTCGGTTCTTCTTTTACAAGGGCTGAAGTTTTACCAGGTTCGAGCGGCATATACCTCCCGTTATACCAGATGATTGCACCATTATAGCCGCTTCCCCCTTCGTTATCTTCTGATTTAAAGGAAATCTCATATTGGCCGTCCTTTGGCTGTACTTGAATATCCGAGACGATTGGTGCAACTGAGTCTACGTGAACCGGAAGCCTTACTTCCTGAGGTTTGGCATCTTTGTAATCAAGTGTTGTTTTGATTACATATTGATAAGAGCCATCTTTAACGGTATTCCCGTTTTGATCCTTAACGTCCCATAAATAGCCGTTAATCATATAGTCACGGAAGGCCATGATATTTTTGCGGAACTTCCAAGGCTTGCCTGTATATTCACTGAAGTCGCCTAAATAGTTGATCATTTCCCCTTTATCATTCTCCACGTACATTTCTGTCTTTTGTAAATTGCGGAGAGCTGTAAAAGTTGGGAAAACACCTGGCAAAACTGCATTTGGCGAAATCACAATACGATCCATATTAAATGTTCCAGTATACGGATCATATCCCATCGGAAACTGTGCTCCTTCATCGTTCCATAGGACTGTATATCCTAAGAAGGCTTCTTTTTCCCAGGCAGCTGGGTCGAGGTTTTGCGGCTTGTCCCATTGTCCAAAGTATCCCATATATGGAACTGTTAGCGGCACAGAGGCATCACTGTTTTCACCTGTTGGCACAAGACGGACATATCCTTCGACAAATGTGCCCTTTTTTAGGCTATCCGGCAATTGAATCTGTACATCCAGACTTTTGTTTTGTCCTGGCTTAACTTTTAATGTTTTTCCTTTTTCATTGGTCACTTTTTCTCCATTTACGATGGCAGAAGCCCCTGACATCCGCTTGCTGGTCATTGTTAAATATTCCTTGGTATCTAATTTGCCATCATTATCCAAGTCAAACTCTTTTGTTTCAGTTTCGTCTGTTAAAACATCAACGAACACTTTATATTCCAGTTCTTTCACATCAGCATTCCGAAGTGCCTCGACATTCAGTTTGAAGTGTGCTTTCTCATTAATCTCCTTAAGAGCAACCGCTCCTGCCTGTTCCAAAGGAGCATTTTTATTTGTGACAAGTACAGGTGTTTTGATCGCATTTTGTATTTGCATTAATCCGCTTCCCTGTACGCGTGGTGAGTAAGGGACCTGGCTGTTTGCCCGCGGATCCTGAATGATTTTTGACGTATTCATTAAGGCGATTTTCGCTTTTAATGCCGTTTCTTTGGATTGCGGCAATCCTTTTTCATATAAAGCCTGAAGCAGCAAAGCTGATCCGCCTGCGACATGAGGTGCTGCCATGGAGGTCCCGCTCATTATTTCATATTCATTGCCCGGAACAGTTGAATAAATCCCTCCGCCTGGTGCTGATAACTCAGGCTTGAAGTCAAGTGTGTGCGGCGTTCCAAAAGATGAAAAGTCTGACATGTTATCTTTATCAGCATTATCCAACCAAACACCTTTGCTCATCTGCATCTTCACTGTTTGTCCCTTGGACAGCTGCGAAATTAAAGCATTCCCATCCTTCTTGCTGGTTGTTGCTGCAGGAGTTAAGTACGGGCTAAAAAACAAGAAAGGATAATCAGCTTCGTCATGTGGCGGTACAAGGATAACCGCCTTGGCACCATTTTTTCTGGCTTCAGATTGTACATATGAATATAAACCATATTTCTGATTTGGTTTTGCTACAACTATTTTGCCGGCAACATCTTTTCCGGCAAAATCAGCCGTCTTCCCTTCCCCTACATAGACCATTTCATAGCTTTCTCCTGATGTTAGAACTTTTGATAGCTTGAAGTTTACATGGGTCTGATCCTGGTATGGAAGCTGCAAACCGTTTTCATCAGTAAGTGCATTCATATGCAATTTAGTATTTTCATAGGATGATACGGATAGCGCAAATGGACTTACAGAAGGTTCTCCTACTGTTCCAATATCCGGATTTTCTGCATACGGCTTGGCAGAGGCATCCATAATATTATTATTTGTGCTATAGGATGAGTTGCCTCCAGCTGCTACCACGAGGGTGCCCTGTTCAGTTGCTTCCCGGATTGACTTTTGGATTGGATCATTTTCTTCTCCAACAAAGCCTGCATCTGATCCAAGACTCATGTTAATGACGTCAGCCCCCATTGCCACAGCGTGTTCAATTCCAGCAATAATATCATCTTCATAAGCTCCTCCGCCATTATCAGAAAATACTTTTTCAGCTAATAACTGTACACCCGGAGCAATCCCCTTTACCCCATTACTTTCTTCATCCCCATTAGCGCCTACAGTACCCGCCACGTGCATGCCATGCGGACTTCCATATTGTCCGCGGGGAATGACATCTGTATCTTCATCTGCCCAGTCATATCCTGTCGGTACTTTGTCACTATACCAGACGTCATTAATAGCCGTTTCAGCGAGTTTTGCGTTGATTCCTCCCTCAGACCACTTCTGCTTTTCTTTCCCTTCATCAGTCAATGTCATATCCTGGTGTGTATAGTCCAATCCGGAGTCAACTACAGCAACAAGCAGCCCTTCACCTTCATAGCCATGCGCCTCCCAAACCTTCTGTGCCTGCACTAATTCCTTGCTGGCACCCATGGATGGCTGAAATGTTCTGGCAATATGTACGTTTGTGACACCTGGGAATTCCTGAATTTCTTTTACATTACGAAACTCGGTTTCCAGACTGAAACCATTAAACCCCTCAAAAAAGCGATGCTTCACTTTCTTGAAAGATTTTTTCTTGGAAAGCGCTGATATAACCTCGTCTTGTTTTGCCTTCATTTTACTTTTTTTGCTTTGTTTCGTTTTTTCAGTACCTGCCGGCTGCTCGACCTCAACAATGACACGTAATATTTCATTTGGCTTATATGGTTTCGTTAACCCTTTTTCTGTCAGGTTCTTATATCCCAGCTTGTCCACTGCCTTGGCATCAGCCTGATATTGCTGTTCCAAAAATATTTTCTGCCCCTGCTTAACAATGTCTTCAACACTTGGTGCCTCGATTTGGTCATCCTGAGCTCCTTGTGCCGAGACTGTTCCCCCGAATAGCATTGCTGCTGCCAATGCAGAAGCCAGCACTTTATAGGGTACCCCTTTTTTCAATTTCATTTCTCTCCGCCCTCTCCTCTAGAAAGATTCAATATTTTTTAACTTTTCTTAAAATTAATTGTATTGCCGGCTCTGAGAGAAGTAAATTGGGGGAATCTAAAAGGATGGATCCGTTTAAATTCAGGACTTTATATCCGCTTTGAAAGAACTCTTCCTGTTTAAATAGTATAAAAGACAGACTTCCTTATCAATTTTCTATTAACTTTCTCACTTCCTGGTTAAAAAGACTTTTTGAATTACCCCAAATTGAAACCTTTAAAAACCTCTTAGGAATAATTTCCCACGACCTCTTGGAAAAAACAGACATCTGACAATACCTGGATATCTGTTTCTTGCTGATAAGGTATGCTACGATCATATTCAGAACCACAGGGGGGATGCTGTTTTGAAGGAAGGCTTAATTATAAAATATTACCGGGAACGGGCTGGATTGACCCAAACACAGCTGGGCGAAGGGATTTGTTCTGTGACTCATATCAGTAAAATAGAGCGGGGACATACACAATATTCGTCCGAAATCACACATCTGATCTGTAAACGGCTGAACATAGATCTTATAAAAGAGCTTGAAAAGTTTGATATGCTTGAGACTAAACTCCATGAATGGCTGGATGCCATGGTTAAACAGCAAAAAGAAGATATAGAATTAATTAAAGAGGAATTAGCCCAAAATCCTTACCTTCATTTTTCGGAAACAAAATATTTTCATTCAATCCTTTTGGCTCGATACCACCTGATGCAAGGTGAGCAAGAAAAGGGGAAATCGCTTTTAGACAGCTGCCAAAATGCTTGGAACACACTTGATCGTTTTGAACGGAATCTTCTCGAACATACATGGAGCATTTATTTTCTAAACTTACAGAATTGCAAAGAAGCCATTGCCCATTTAAAAAATATTAATCCTAAAGAATATAATAATCATGAATTTTATTTTCACCTCGCAACCTCTTCTCATTTGATGAATGATAAAGTTAAAGCCTATCACTATGGCACTCTTGCACTGTCCCATTTTCGGGAAACCAATAATTTCAAAAGAATTCTTGATACAGAAACCGTTTTACTGATCCAAATGGGCACATACGACCTTTGCCAATTTGAAGAAACTGTCAAGCAGTATCATACATTAATCAAATCCTGCCGGGCTCATAAAGAAGAAGCCAGGGAAATGAACCTTTGGCATAATCTAGCCGTTGAATACTTTGCAAAAGGCTTTTATTCAGAAGCGAGTGAAGTTTACAAAAAGCTATTGGAACAATCCGAGGTTAATCCGAACCCGCCTTTAAAATTAAGCGCAATTAGAGGCTATGTTCATAGCTGCCTTAATCTGGATTATTATAAGAAACAAGATCTCAGATCCTTGCTGGACGATGGCCGCCGGCTAGCTGAACAATTTCAAAATGAAACCTATCAATATGTTTTTTATATGCTCGATATCCTTCTAGAAGATAAAGACATTAATGATTACTATCTCTTTTTAGAAAATACATTCCTTCCCCACCTGCATGGATTAGGGAATAGCACATTAATCACTCTATATGAAAAAGAACTGTTTCATTATTACAGGAAGTCGTCACAGCATGAAAAAGCAAGCGGGCTTGCAGCCAAATACTTTGAACCCCAAATTCATTAAACATGATTGAGTGAGAAAAATCTTCTATATCCCATAGAAGATTTTTCCTTTTGTGCTATTTTTCTACCCTTCCCAATCAGCCTTTTGGATTTATTGCTGTTTACTCACCCCCAAAGGATCTATGTCTTCTGACCCTAAAAATTCCCCCAAAAAGGAAAATCTTAGATAAAAGATAATTAAGTATTTAAGAGACAGCCGCCTGGCCTATTCACCTATTATTAATAGATAAGGAGAGGATCACATGCTGGAAGGGGAAATTATTAAATTCTACCGGGAAAAGTCTGGTCTTACACAAGCTATGTTAGGTGAAGGGATTTGTACTCCTACCCATGTAAGCAAAATTGAAAGAGGGAAAACTGCTTATTCACCGGAAATTATTTCACTTTTCTCTGCCGTTTTAAATATTGACATTCAAACGGAGATTGAATACTTCCGGGATCTGGACAAGCGCTTGCAGGATTGGCATAAGGCCATCATCATGTATAGAATAGCCAGGGCTGAGGAAATCAAGAATGAACTGGAAAGCTCCCCATTTATTCAATCTTCTAAATATGCGGCCCATTATCTGCTTTTAAAGGCAAGATATCATTTGCTGCATCAGGAGTTAGAGGAAGCATCCCGGATTATTAAGCAAGTTAGCAATGTGTTTCCTAGCCTCCCCCTTTTTGAGAGAAATTTATTTTACCATGTTCAAGGGATGTATTATATTAATCAAGCAATAAAGCCAGATTGCGCGGATCAGCAAAAGGCACTTCAGGTCTTAAAAAATATCAATATTAATGAATATGGCAATGAAGAATACTTTTATCACCTGGCAATCGCCTATCATTATATTGATTCAAAAATCATGGCTTACATGTTTGCAGAAAAATCCTTACAGCACTTCAAAAACACGAACAACTACACCATGGCGATAAAAGCGGAATCCATTATCCTCCTGCAGATCAGCAGTGATATCTTAACCGACATGGATAAACTGGCAGAACGTTATCATCATTTAATCTGGGACTGCGAACGAATTGGATTTCATGACTATAAAGGGCTGCTTTACAATAATTTAGGATTTGAGTATTTTAATAGGGAACAATATGCTAAGGCAAAGGAATGCTATAAACAGGCTTTGCGTTTAGCTGACAGGAATACAATCATTTATCTTCAGCGATTATACTCGTACCTTAATTCCTGTATAGAAGGCAAATTATCCGGCAAAACAGCTCTCCTTAAAAAAGCATGCGAAGGAATTCAGGTTTCAAAGGAGCTTAAAAGCACCTTATACTTATCGTTATTTAAACTTTCTAAGTATCAGCTTTTTCATCAGCGTGAGAAATATTTTAAGTATTTGGAAGAAAAGGCTTTCCCTGAATTTGTTAAAATTAAACATATGATTCTTATGCGCAGGTTTGGCAAAAAGCTGTATGAATATTACATCGAGACAGGTAATCATGAAAAAGCCATTCATCTGAACAGTCAGCTTGAAGGCAATGAATTAATTAATGTGTAAAAAAATCCCTTGAATTTTCTTTCAAGGGATTTTCCGTCCATTTTCTATTTTACTGTTCCTTCAGCCTGTTCTGCATTGAATTTCCATTCCACCTGCAGCGCATCTCCCTGGAATTCGTTTTGATCCCCTCCGTTATCCACAAATTCGAACAGCACAATAATTTTATCGGTTTCCCCAGGGGCCAGGCCATCCGGAACTGTTCCCCCGCCTACAAAGTTATCAATGGCTGTTAAATCCGGAGTTTGTGATTGCAGTTCATGCAAAGTAGTTTCTGCAACCTGTACGGTTGCGTTAGCCTGATTATATAGGATCGTGACTTTTATGTGCTTTCCGAAATCATCTGCATTTGCAGCTCCATTTAATTTTGCATCCTCCACCTGGTAGTTTGTATGCAGCAAGATCTTGGAGATATCTAGAGTGCCGCTATTTGTGATGGTAAACTCACGTGAAACTTCATCTCCTGGTTTTAAATCCGCAATATTGACAATTGTTTCAGGGTTTACCGCCAAATCCAGGGTACCTGCTGCAAACGTGTTATTCGTAACCTCCGTATCGCTGAAGTAAGCGTATGTACCCCCACCCATTAATGAAAAACCTAAAGCAGCTGTCAAAAGCCCTTTACTTACCTTTTTTGCAAATCCCATGTGTTACTTCCTCCTTTGGATACTATAAATTTATTTAACTCTTATTTACCTGTGGCAGATAAGAGGCATAACCGACGTATTAAGCGTTTTTAGTTTCGTATTCTTTAAGAGCCAGAAAAATAGTCCTCGCAGCAGAGAGCATCAGAAGCAGTCCCGGGATAAACAACAGGAGTGCGGACCCTTCTTTGGATGCTGCAAACTCAGCCGCATAACCTGCATATGGGATGGTAAAACCCACATATTTGCCTGTTATATTTTCAGGCTGCACATATTCCATATCCGGAGCGTCATTGTTGTCGCCTTTCGTTTGATATAAAACCCCGGCTTTCGTTTTCTTCACTTCGATAATTCTATGGGTAATTAATTTATCTCCTGATTTAAATGTAATAATATCTTCCGTTTTTAAATTTCTGTCCGGCTGTTTCACTACAATAATGGATCCTGTCATGAAAGTCGGTTCCATGGATCCCGATAAAACAGCTTTTGCCTGATACCCTATAAGGGACGGTTCTCCTCCGGATGCTTTTGAGGATATCACCCAAATAGCAAGCAGGCACAGGAGCATCAATCCTGCTGCACTGATACATTTACTCAGTATTTTCATGGCTTTCTTCATTGGCTATTTCCTCCTCTGCATCCTTCTGTGAATTGTCCATGCTGACATTCTGTTCTTCCACTGGATTCGCTTGTTCCTCAACAGGCTTTTTGTGTTCAATTATCTGATTTTCCTGCTCCCTGATAGGCATTTCTATTTTTTCATCCGTTTCCAATTCTTTTGTCCTTATGCCCTCTCCCTGCTGCTTCTTCTTTTGCTCCTGCAATTTTTGATAAAAAAGCTGTTCCAGCTCCTGAAGGGTAAGAGAATCATTCATTCGCAGAAGGAGCTTGTCTACTTTAAGAAAACCTTTACTTACAAACTCATATCCTTCCTTTTTTTCTGCTTTTAGATGCAGTTTTTCCAGTTCTGCTCTTATTCTATGAAGTTCCTCCAAGCTGGCTGTTATCTGTTCTTTTTTTCTCAAAAATTCCGATGACGGATCTGCGTTCCCATTTAACAGTCCGTTCTTCACAAATGTTTCTAAACCTGCATGCTCTTTTACTAGTTGTTCACTTCTTATCCTGGCTTTCTCCTCAAGCCCGTGAATATAGGATGGGAAAACAAAAGCAGTGGAGATTATAATAGGCTTTGCCTCTGCCTGGCTTGTAAAGGCAGCTTCTGTTTTCCCGACAAGCTGAGTGCCCGTATAAAAACTCAGGCAGCAAAGACACGGCAGTATGAGTTTATTCAATCCCTTCTTCATCCCCCGTTCTCCTCTCGAAAAGGTGTCCGTGGAACAAGCATACGAGAGGTCATGCGCAAAGTAAATTGGGTTATTTTGCGGTATTCCGAAGCAAAATACAGGCTATTTTGATTTCCGAATTCATGAATGGCAGGCATATCGCAGATCCCTATAACCCAATTGACCATTTGTGTAATTTTCAGAATAATTGACCTTGAAATACCAATCCAAACTAAGAGGTGATCAGTTTGAAAAGAAATAAGCTAAAAAAGAGAGTCCTCCCTGCAGTTCTGGCAGCTTCGTTTGCCATTTCGGGACTATCACTGCCTGCCAAAAATGTGCTGGCAAATGAAGAAATCGTTAAGTATCATCAGGAATTAAAGACGCCTTCCTACATAATTGGGACCTGGCAAGCTCCTGAAGGACTGAGCAAGGAAGAAGCTGTATATGCGTTCCTACAATCAAAGGCGAACTTATTCAAAAATGCCGGCTACGAGGCCAAGGATCAATTCAAAATCATTGATCAATTTAATGATAAGGAAACAAACACACACCATTTCAGAACTGTAGAGCAATATAACGGTATTCCTGTATACGGTTCACAGCAGACCATTGCTTTGGACGACAAGAACAAGGTGACAGCCTTCTTTGGCAAAGTTACACCAAATCTGGCACGTTCCATTATTCCTACAGATGCGAAACTGGGCGAAGATGAAGCATTAGAAAAGGTAAAGGACAGCATTGAAGATAAAATTGGAGAAGTGAAGAGCTATGATGGTATAGATGGAGAACTTGTTATTTATCCGCATAATGGGCAAAAGCATCTGGCTTATTATGTAACAGCTTCCACTTCAGCGCCGGCCCCGGGTTATTGGCATTATTTTGTAGATGCCGCAACTGGAAACATCATTCATAGCTATAATTCCATCGCGGAACTGACACCATCTTCACCTGAACAGCCTGAGGCACAGCAGACTGCTTCTTTCCAGCCTGCACCGAAAGCACTTCCGACAGTTTCAGAACCTGTCCAAGCAAGAGGTATGGATATTTTCGGGACACTTCAATCATTCCAGGCAGTTAAAGACCCGGAAACAGGAACGCACTATTTATTCGATGGGACAAGATCTGAAGGTGTCCATACATTTAAAGCGAACCGCATGCCTGAAAACGCGTTTATAATCCTTTCAGCTCTGCTTGGAATGACCGGATTCGAGGTGGAGAGCAGAAACAACTTCTTCTATGATCCTTCTGCGGTGTCTGCCCATGTGAACGCAGGAAAAGTTTATGACTATTATAATAAGGTTCACGGCCGGGATTCCCTTGATGGCGAAGGGATGAAATTAGTCTCAACTGTCCATATCGGTTCGAAGTGGAATAATGCTGCATGGAATGGCAAGCAGATGCTATACGGAGATGGAGACGGAACCAGGATGATTTCCCTGTCCGGCGGCCTGGATGTAATCGGACATGAAATGACACATGGAGTGATCACCAATACAGCCGATTTAATTTATGAAAATGAATCCGGTGCGATCAATGAATCCATTGCTGATATTTTAGGGGCTTTCGCTGAAAATAAAACAGGCGAAGATCTTTGGTTATTAGGAGAAGATATTTGGACGCCAAATACACCAGGCGACGGTCTTCGTTCGATGAGTGACCCGGCTTCTGTCTATATTGGAGGCTATACAGAATCAGGCTACTACCCTGATCACTACAGCAAACGTTATGTGGGGGAGCTTGATAAAGGCGGTGTCCATATCAACAGCAGCATCAACAACAAAGCTGCCCACCTGATCACAGATGGAGGCACTCATTACGGTGTTTCGGTAACAGGCATTGGAAAAACGAAAGCCGAGAAGATTTTCTATAGAGCACTTACCCATTACCTGGCAGCAAGCTCCGACTTCAGCCAAATGCGCCAGGCTGCCATCCAGGCAGCAAAAGACCTGCATCCGGATCAAAACGGACAGCCTTCAGCTGAGGTAAAGGCTGTTATTGCAGCATATGATGCGGTTGGTGTTAACTAAGTTTACCCTTTAAAATAAAAAGAAACTCGCCACGCTGCGGCGAGTTTTTTAATGTATCTTTTTCCTCCTCATAGCTGAAAGGATGCCTAAAATTACGGTTATGATATGGGATAAAAAAAAGGTATAAACATTAAAGTAAAGACTATTTGTGTATTGATTGAACCAGCCAAAACGGTAAATTCTTGATTCCGGGTTATCCGGCGTCCCTCCAAGAGCAGTGATCAGCTCACCTGTATAATCGTTCATTTCAATCATCAGCAAAACACAGCAGGCAAGTGAAAAAACTAAAATTCCTATAGTCATTTTACTATCTTTCACAATCTTTGCATTTACCAGCTTAAAAGTATAGACCCAACTGGAAATAAAGACAGGTGTAAAAAGAAGGATTACGAGGATGCCTAAATTTCCATTGCCGGAAATCACATGCGGCTTTACCGTAAAAAGGTGTTCTATCAGGTAAAAACCCAAGAATGAAAACAGGAAGCACAGGACCCAAAAGATAAGTTTTATATTCAAGAGCAGTCCCCATTTCGTGATTGGCTAATTCTAATCAGCCCAATTTTATTAGCCCCGCATTTTTCATGTCGGCTTCTACCTCAAACTCTCAGCCAGCAGGTAAAGCCCTGTGAAAATCAATATAATGTATGTAAAAACCTTGAAAAAAAGCTGATTAATTTTAGCAAATAAAATATGTCCCAGGTATAGACCCAGCAGCACTAGCGGCAAAGCATACAGGCTTGAAAGCCAAATCGTCTTATTGGTCCCAGCAAAGACTATCTGAAATACCAGACTGGCCGAGTAGATAAACAAGTAAAAAGCCAAAGTAGTTCCCCTAAGCCGCTCTTTTTGGGTATCAGTTCCTGAAAAATATAACAGGAGCGGCGGGCCGGGCATGCCAATGCTGGATGTCATTATTCCTGACAAGCCGCCTACTGAATAATCCCTGCGGCTTGTTTCTTTCACACGGAAATTTGCCATCAAAAGCATCGTTAAAAGCAAAATAATGAAACTGACAGCTAACTTCAGCCAGGAAATGTCCAAAAATAAAAAAATGGCTATACCGATCGGCAGCCCGGCTGCACTTCCAATTGTAAACCTTTTCAAAACACCAAAGTCTGTATCCTTCTTGATTTTAGAAAATAATGCTGCTGAAATCATTAAAGATAAAATTAGATTAATTTGAATGGCTTCCCTAGGTTCAAAAAGAAGCAGCAAAAACGGTGTGGCCAGGATTGAGAAACCAAAGCCCGTGCTTGTCTGTAAAATGGACGCAATTAAAATAATAAGGATGAAAAGAAAGATTTCCATGCACAAAACCTGCTTTTTACCCTATTTTAACACAGCGCGGAAACAATCTGGCACACCTTGAGCTTTTCCTATACAATAATGGAAGGAATATGCAAAAGTGTGGTGAATTGATTGTTTAAAGTGCTTTTAATTGAGGATGATGCCTCCCTGTTTACAGAAATCAAAGACCGGCTCTCCCAATGGTCTTATGAAGTCCATGGAATTCAGGACTTCAGTGGAGTCATGAAGGAGTTTGCCGGCATACAGCCTGATTTGGTCATTATCGATATCCAGCTTCCGAAATTCGACGGGTTTCATTGGTGCCGGATGATTCGTTCACATTCGAATGTGCCGATTATTTTCCTGTCATCCCGGGATCACCCAACCGATATGGTCATGTCCATGCAGCTTGGGGCTGACGATTTTGTCCAAAAGCCCTTCCACTTCGAAGTCCTGATCGCCAAAATACAGGCAATTCTCAGACGTGTCTATAACTATAGTGCCATTCAGAATAACTTCAAGAGCTGGTGCGGTGCGGCGGTTGATTTCGAAAAGAATACCGTTACTAATGAGAGCGGCTGCATAGAATTAACGAAAAATGAAATTTACATATTAAAGCTTCTGATTGAAAGAAAAAATCAAATTGTCAGCAGGGATGATATCATTAATAGCCTATGGGATGATAAACGATTCATTAGTGACAATACTCTAACGGTCAATATTAATAGACTAAGGAAGAAGCTTGATGAAATCGGGCTTGGCGCCAGAATCGAAACAAAGGTCGGCCAGGGATATATGGCAATTGAAGAGGACGCCTCACATGTTTAGGAATTATATCAGGGAAAGGTTAAGCTGGATCCTGCTGTACGCTTTCCTTCAGGTGCTTGCTGCCTTTGTAGTATATATCGACTCAGCCATATCCCTTAAGCCCTTCCTATATTACACTTTTTTATCTGCAATTATTTTCACAGGGTTCATCTTTCTCCGTTATCAAAAAGAAACACGATTTTACAGAGAAGTAGCAGAGAGGGAAGATAATTTAGATATATCGAGCATACCAGAGTCTGACAGCCCTTTTGAAAAAATAATTGAGTCGGGCCTGGTTAGCCAAACTGAACGGTTTAAACAGGAGTTCAGCCGGAACTGGACACTTCTCGAGCAGGAAAAGGATGAACTGCTGTCCTGGATTCATGAAGTAAAAACACCCTTAACTGCCATGCATCTCATGATAGACCGGATTGGGGAACAAACTCTTAAATCTGCCCTGACGTATGAATGGTTGCGCATCCACCTTCTTCTTGATCAGCAGCTACATCAAAAGCGGATTCCTTTTATGGAAAATGACTTGTATATTGAAATGATTCATCTTGAAGACATTCTATTCAGTGAAATCAAATCTCTGCAGTCCTGGTGCATGCAAAAAGGCATTGGCTTTGAAATGGAATTGGTAGAAACAGAAGCTCTGAGCGACGCAAAGTGGTTCAGTTTTATCATGCGCCAGCTTTTAACCAATGCTGTGAAGTATAGTGAGGAATCAGATATTTGGATTTCGAGTTCCCAACTTGACGGTAAAATATCCTTGAGGATCCAGGATTTTGGCAGAGGCATCGATCAGAGGGATTTGCCGCGAATCTTTGAGAAAGGGTTCACATCTACTGCAAATCACCATGAAAACGCAGCAACAGGCATGGGGTTGTATTTAGCCAAAAAAGCCGCAGACCAGCTAAAAATAAAAATCCATGTGGAGTCTTGTTTAGGCAAAGGCACAATCGTGACACTTACCTTCCCTACACGCAATGATTTCGTCAGCATAACAGGCATGTGACAAAAATGTCACATGCTTTTGCTGTTTGTTCGTTCAATCGAAGGAATTACATAAACGTAAACTTCTATAATAAGGTGAAACTTCAATCAGTGGTGGTTTCTTTTCCCCACTGATTGTCAGTTGAACCAGTCGGGCCTTTACGGACAGTTTGACTACCTCATATCCTCCTTGGAATCATTCTGAATCTTGAAGGGGGAGTCTTACTGCCCATTAGACTGCGATAAAGCTATCAAAGAAAGGATGGTTACACATGTTTGTACTAGAAGCCAAAAAAATTCATAAAAGCTACGGCAATAAATTTAATAGGCAAGAAGTATTAAAAGGAATTGATCTGAAAATTGAAACGGGTGAATTTGTAAGCATTATGGGCGCTTCAGGTTCAGGGAAGACCACTCTTCTCAATGTACTCTCGTCTATTGACAGTGTAAGCGGCGGAGAAATCAAGATTGAAGAAAAGGAAATGACAAGACTGAAGGAAAAGCAGCTCGCCCAGTTCCGCAAAAAGCATCTCGGGTTTATTTTTCAGGAATATAATCTCCTGGATACATTGACAGTGAAGGAAAATATCCTTCTCCCCCTTTCCGTAAGCAAAACACCAAAAAAAGAAGCCGATGAAAAGTTTGCAGCAGTTGCGGGTGAGCTCGGAATATTCGAGTTAAAGGATAAATACCCTAATGAAATTTCCGGCGGGCAAAAGCAGCGGACTTCCGCAGCTCGTGCTTTCATACATGAACCAAGCATCATTTTCGCGGATGAGCCGACAGGTGCGCTGGATTCGAAATCAGCATCAGACTTATTGAATAAGTTAAGTGATTTAAATCAGAAAAGGAAAGCAACGATTATCATGGTCACCCATGATCCTGTGGCGGCAAGCTTCTGCAGCCGGGTTATTTTCATCAAGGATGGCCAGATCTATACTCAGCTGAATAAGGGAGATCAATCAAGACAGTCTTTTTTCAAGGATATTATGAAAACACAAGGCGTTTTGGGCGGTGTGCAGCATGAGCATTAATACCATCATCCTCCGCAGCCTGAAAAAGAATCTGAAAAATTATTATCTCTATGTGTTCGCACTCATTTTCAGTGTCGCGCTCTATTTCGCCTTTGTCACCCTTCAATATGACCCATCGATGTCTGAAGCAAAAGGATCGATAAAAGGTGCAGCAGCAATCAAAACAGCCTCTATCCTGCTCGTGGCGATTGTTTCCATCTTTCTTCTGTACGCAAACACTATTTTTATCAAAAGACGAAGCAAAGAAATCGGGCTTTTTCAGCTGATAGGAATGACAAAAAATGAAATTTTCAGGCTTCTTAGCCTGGAAAATCTTATGCTGTATTTTGGTTCCTTGATCATTGGAATCTTTATCGGTTTTTCGGTTTCGAAATTAATACTGATGGTCCTTTTTAAGTTGACAGGGGTTGAAGGAATTGCATCATTGCACCTTTCAAGTGAGGCGCTTTTGCAGACTGTCATCGTCTTTACGGTTATTTATATTTTCATTATGCTGATGAACTTTGTTTTTATCAAAAGGCAAACCATTCTATCTTTATTCAGGGTGGTTTCAATTGCAGAAGGAAAAGTCAAAAAGCTGTCCATGCTGGAAATGATATTGGGCGTGCTTGGTTTAGTCCTGATCATAACCGGCTATTATATCTCTTCCCTTTTATTTGGCGGGGATTTCACATCCATGAACGAGCTGTTCCTTGCGATGGTGGTCATCCTGGCTTCCGTTATCATCGGAACCTATCTTTTCTACAAAGGATCGGTAAGCTTTATCGCCAGCCTGATCCGCAAAAGGAAAGATGGGTACCTGAATGTTAACGAAGTGCTTTCATTGTCCTCCATCATGTTCCGCATGAAGTCGAGTGCACTGCTTTTAACGATTATTACAACTGTCTCCGCTCTTGCGATTGGGCTGCTGTCCTTAAGCTATATTTCTTACTACTCAGCGGAAAAATCAGCCCAGGATAGCCTCCCCTCCCACTTTTCGTTTACTGATAAGGAAGATGCAGGGAAGTTTACAGGGAGACTTCATAAAGAAGGATTAGAGTATATGGAAAAAAGTATTGAGTTATTGCATGTGGATGTTGATATGGAGGACATTCTAGATGTCAATCTGGAAGAAATGAATTTTGATTCACCAAACATGATCTTGCCGGTTGTAAGCGAAACATCCATAGCTGGCATTAAACTTTCTCCAAAAGAAACCGTGCTGACAGGATATAATGATGCCCTTCAGAAATTCATGACGCTCAAGGGCTCAGGAGAACTCGAGTTCATGGGAAAAACAAACACGATTAAACAAAAATATTTAGGGTTAAAAAAAGATTTTGTTCTCCCGTTTTATTTTACATCAGGCGGGCTGCCGGTTGCTATTGTGGATGAGAAGGTATATGAAGAGCTGAAAGCTGACCTTAATCCTGAAATTCAGGATGAAGATTCGATTTTCATCGGAGTGGATATAAAGAATGAAAGCGATATTGAAAAAGCCAATACACTCTTCAAAGAGATGGAATTCAGCGGCAGAGCCGATTCCCAGCAAGAGATGAGCACAAGGCAAAAAATGAACATAGGACTGATCATGTTTATTGTCGGTTTTCTCGGTTTAACCTTTTTGGTCACTTCAGGCTGTATTCTATATTTCAAACAAATGGATCAGAGTGAGGATGAAAAACCAAACTATACAATCCTGCGGAAACTTGGCTTTACACAGGGAGACCTGCTGAGCGGAATTCAATCCAAAATGGCTTTCAACTTTGGAATTCCGCTTATCGTCGGCCTTCTGCACAGCTACTTTGCCGTACAATCCGGCTGGTTCTTCTTCGGAAGCGAGCTTTGGATGCCGATGATCCTTGTTATGGTGCTTTACACAGTGCTTTATTCGATTTTCGGAATTTTGTCTGTGATCTATTCGAAAAAAGTGATAAAAGATGCACTATAAAATAGAAAAACCGCTCAGGTATT
This sequence comes from Cytobacillus oceanisediminis, assembly GCF_004366035.1. Taxonomy (GTDB): domain Bacteria; phylum Bacillota; class Bacilli; order Bacillales; family Cytobacillaceae; genus Cytobacillus; species Cytobacillus oceanisediminis_C. Next base: position 126,288 of record NZ_SOEE01000002.1, on the reverse strand, counting down.
CAGGCCTGAGCGGTTTTTCGTTTTAGTCGGTTATATTTGCAGTTTTCCAGAGCTTGTTTGTCAGTTCCCAGTGTTTTTTTGCAGGTTTTCTCAGTTTATTTGCTAATTTTGCGGATTTGTTTGCAATTTCTTCGCAACTATTTGCAACTTGTCTCATTTTTCATTAGCTGCGATTCAACAATTAACTTATCCAGTTCCCTGCTTAATTTCAAGGTCATTTCATCAGATAGTCCCCTTGAATAAATGCAATCAATCATAGCTTGCCTGGTCTGTTCAATTGCCTTTATCAATTCCATTTCTTATCCTTCCAGAAGCGGAATTCGGGATTTATACTTTTTAACCAGCTCGCGGTTATGCTGTTCTGCTCCGTCTACATTGCCGCTTTTAAAGATTGGCGGCTCGAACCCGTTTGCAATCATCACTTCCACAGCTTCCGCCATCAGGCTGTTTACAATCGCAAGGCCAATAATTGATGAGGCGGACCCAAACCGGATCCCCAAAGCCGAATGCTCCATCAATGCGTCCCCTGGTTCTATATGGTTGTCGATCGTCAAATCCACAGATGAATATAGGTATTTTCCGTTTTTGTGCCGGGAGGATTGAGTATTCGCGTAACGCGGGGATGTGATTCCAATAACAAATGCTCCACTCTCTTTTGATATTTCAGCTACATCAATCGGGACTGGATTCCGTCCTGATGTTGATGCTGCAATGACGACATCACCAGGCCGGATATCAGCATTTTCCATAAAGCTTCCCGCAAGATCATTTTGTTTTTCCATTAAAGAGGAACGGACCGCACCCTTATGAAGCATTAAATCCTCTACAAAAATAGGCTTAATCGGGGCCAGCCCGCCTGCCCGGTAAAACAGCTCTTCTCCGAGCATATGAGAGTGTCCGCATCCAAATACATGGACAATTCCATTGTTTTGAATACACTCAGCCAAAGCACGGGCGGCATTTTTCATTTTTTGACCTTCTTCTTTTTCTACAAGGGTCAATAATTCTTTTACTTCATTCAGATATTTCTCAAGCATTGCTACTACCCCATTTATACAGAGACTTTTGATGCGCTAAGAGCCGCTTCATCGGCAATCACTTTCACGTTTGGATGATTTTTTAAGATGGATGCCGGGAAATGTTCATTAACACCATTTCCAAGAAGCTTTTGAATGGCATCCGCTTTTGCTTCACCTGAAGCGAGAAGAAGGATCTCCCTGCTCTGCATGATCGTTGAAATTCCCATTGTAATGGCTTGTGTCGGCACCTCTTCAATTGTATTAAAAAATCTGGCATTGGCTTTAATCGTTGAATCGGCTAAATCAACAATGTGAGTTATAGATGAAAAAGGCGTGCCAGGCTCATTAAAGCCAATATGTCCATTATTGCCGATACCCAAAATTTGCAGATCAATGCCGCCATGGTTTTTCAGTTTACTTTCGTAATTACGGCATTCTTCTCTTAAATCCTCAAGCGTCCCATTGGGGACAAAAGTATTTTCCTTCTGTATGTCCAGATGATTAAACAATACTGAATCCATAAAATAACGGTAGCTTTGCGGATTTTCCCCAGAAAGACCGATGTATTCATCCAGATTAAAAGTTGTCACGTTTTTATATGATGTTTTATTGCACCGGTGATCTTCAATCAACCTTTTATAGGTTCCCACAGGAGTGCTTCCGGTTGCCAATCCCAGTGTTGCATCACGATGCTGGCGGACCTTTCTGATGATATAATCTGCTGCGGTTTTACTCATTTCTTCATAGCTGGTTACTTTAATAATCTCCATCATGAGTTTCCTCCTTGCTTAAAAAGCTGAATAAGAATATATTTGCACTTTTAAATGCAAAATATAGTAATTAAATAAACCCATTTATATTAAATATCGTATCACCTTAAAGTATAGTTGTCTATACCAATTACATTGTTAGAAAAGTCTTAACATAAGAACGAAAATCCTGCTATTTAGAATTTTTTCTTTTAAAATGGTATAGACAACTATATTTATATTTTGGTATGATTACGACAGTTTAGTAAAACGCTTTCTTATTCATTATTTTTTATTAAGGAGAGATCTATATGTTAGGATTCTTACAAAGAATTGGTAAAGCATTAATGCTTCCGATTGCCGTCCTGCCTGCCGCAGGTCTTCTGCTCCGCTTTGGACAAGATGATTTATTGGGCATTCCGTTTATCGCTAATGCCGGCAATGCCATTTTCGCCAACCTGGCACTTATTTTTGCTATCGGGGTTGCCATGGGATTCGCGAAAGACAGCAATGGAGCAGCTGCCCTTTCAGGCGCCATCGGCTTTCTTGTATTAACAGAAGGGGCAATTGCCATCGATGAAAATATAAATATGGGAGTACTGGGCGGTATTATTGCCGGTATTATTGCTGGATTATTATATAACCGCTTCCATGATATCAAACTTCCGGATTGGCTCGGATTCTTCAGCGGCCGCCGCTTCGTTCCGATTATTACTTCCGTAACCATGATTCTGCTGGCTGCCATCGCAGGTTTTGCCTGGCCTCCAATCCAGGGCGCAATCGATTCATTGGGCAACTGGATTATTGGTCTCGGCGCTTTGGGATCAGGGCTATTTGGATTCTTAAACCGCCTGCTTATTCCTTTAGGTCTTCATCACGTATTAAACAGTTTATTCTGGTTCCAATTCGGCGAATTTGAAGGAGTTAATGGAGATATTGCCCGCTTCTTCGCCGGAGACCCGTCAGCAGGCGCGTACATGACTGGATTCTTCCCTGTTATGATGTTCGGTCTTCCAGCTGCAGCATTTGCGATCATTGCAACAGCTAAGCCTGAAAAAAGAAAAGCAGTATCAGGAATGTTCATTGGTCTTGCCCTAACTTCATTCCTGACTGGTATTACGGAGCCAATCGAGTTCTCATTTATGTTTATCGCACCGCTTCTATATGGAGTGCATGCCATCTTAACCGGTGTTTCCATGTGGGTTACCTCTCTATTGGGCATCCGCGATGGTTTCACATTCTCAGCAGGCGCACTCGATTTTGCGCTTAACTTTAATATCGCTGAAAAGCCGCTGCTGCTATTGGGAATTGGCGTTATCTATGCGATTCTTTACTTCGTTATCTTCTATGCCTTAATAAAAGCGTTTAACCTGAAAACACCTGGCCGTGAAGATGAAACAGACGTAGTTGAAGAAGAAGAAGATGCACCTGCCAGTCAGGGCAATAATAAGTATGAAGTTATGGCCAGCCATTTTATCAAAGATATTGGCGGTGCTGACAACATCACTTCCATTGATAACTGTGCAACACGCCTGCGCTTAAATATTGCTGATATGGAAAAGGTTAAGGAAAGTGCGCTGAAGGCACATGGTGCAAAAGGAATCATGAAATTAAGCAAGACAAACCTTCAGATCATTGTTGGAACAGATGTGGAGTTTGTCGCAGATGAAATGAAGAAAATAAAGAAGTAATGACTAAAAAACAGTGTCCTCTTTCGGACACTGTTTTTCTTATAGCAGTTTTATTTCAGGAGGAAGCTTTGTGGAGCACAGTATTTCCAGCTCTTTTAAACGCTTTAAATTATAAGAGGACCCTTCCATTAGCAATTGATCTGCGAATGCAGGATGGCACATAACTTCCACTGTTTCCCCGTCCTCCGCCTTTTCTGCCAGCATGCTGAAATAATCTTCCTGTATGCCATCTCCGTAAAAATCGAATAAGCATCTGTTAGAATAGCTTTTGACCCCTTCAATCGGAAAGGCGCCATTAACTCTGAAAGGGAGATCGTATTTATTGGACAGGCTTTGTATCACTGGGAGAAACTCTTCGCGTGTGTGAACGTGATGATGGCTATCCAAATGGGAAGGCGCAAGACCAGCCCCGATAAAACGGTCAATCTGTGCAGACCACTCAAGCTCGAGCTCTTCTGAGGATAATTCGCCCAAATCTGCCTGTGATCTGAAGTATCCATCTTTATTCGTTAACGTTTTTAAATGGGATAATAGCGGCTTCCCGCATGTCAGGACTAAATGGACGCCAGTTCGTAAACCTGGGTATTGTCTGGCCATTGCCAGGGCTTGCCCGGTTCCGGGCATGTTCATTATCATGGTGGCGGAATTGACAATTCCAAATAGGTGGCTGTGCAAAATTCCATAGTTAACTCCGGGACTATAGCCGAAATCATCAGCATTAACAATGAGCTTAATCATGGTTATTTTCCTCCGGTTACATAGCTGCAAGGCAGCATGAATGATCTGCTGCCCTGCCAATTTTTACTTTAATTGCTCTGTTCTTTTTTTATTGCGCCTTTATTTAAGTCTTCCACTTGCTTTTTTACGCTTTCGGGAGCTGATTACGTCTTGATTTACTCTAATTGCACTGTTCTGTTTCTTTATTGATCCATATATAAGTCATTTGCGTCTGAACCTTGCTTTTGCTCTCTCTGGACCTGATTGCGTTGTGATTTATTGAAATTGCGGCAAATAGCTACGATGGGCTTCGAGCATTTCATCCAGTATCTTTTTAGCTGTCTTGTCGGAACCCACCAGCGGATTGATTGTCAGCGCCAGTAGAGCAGTATTATAATCACCAGTCAGGGCCGCTTCAATGGTCATCCTTTCAAAGGATTTAATAGATTGAACCAGTCCCCTGACTGAAACTGGGAGTTCTCCGACCGTTAACGGCTTGGGCCCGTCTTTCGTTATCATGCAGCTGACTTCAACAGCTGATTCAGAAGGTATGCCTGCAATGGCACCATTATTTCGGGTGTTGACCGGCTGTATATCTCTTTTATCAGTATAGATGGAATGAATCAGCCTGCATGCTGCATCACTGTAGTAGGCCCCTCCCCTTTTTTCCAGCTGAGGCGGCTTTTCAGCAAGATCTGGATTTTGATATAACTGGAACAGCTCTTCCTCCAGCTTTTTAACCACTTCAGCCCGAGTTCCGCCTTCTGATGCTGCCTTGACTTCTTCTTCCACCATTTCACGTGTTTTATAGTAATAATTATGGTAAGGACAAGGAAGCACGTTCAATGCCTGGAGAAACTCCGGTTCCCATCCCATCGCATGGATATTTTTCATCGTGATCGAATGTTCTTTGTCCGTAAGCTTTTTCAGCAGCTCTTCCTTGACGCTCACTCCATCGACATAGACATCGAGCCCGTATACGAGGTGGTTGAGTCCCGCAAAGTCAATTCTTACTCTGCTGTGATCCACATTCATTAACTGAGCTGCACCCATCTCCATCCCAATGGGCACATTGCATAAACCAACCACTTTTTTGATATTGCTGTATCGCAGGACTGCTTCTGTAATCATACCTGCTGGATTGGTAAAATTGATGAGCCATGCGTTAGGGCAAAATTCTTCCATTTCACGGCAGATCTCCATAATGACCGGAATGGTTCTGAGTGCTTTGAAAAATCCTCCCGGGCCATTGGTTTCCTGGCCCAGCACTCCATATTTCAGAGGAATTCTCTCGTCTTTTGCTCTTGCCTCCAAAAGCCCGACACGGAATTGAGTTGTAACAAAATCGGCACTCTTAAGCGCTTTTTTCCTATCTAAAGTAAGCTGAATCTGTATGGGAACCCCGGCTTTTTCAACCATCCGCTTTGCCAATTGGCCGACAATCTCGAGCTTATTTCTGCCTTCCTCCACATCCACAAGCCAAATTTCCCTGACAGGCAATTCCTGATGTCTTTTGATAAAGCCTTCAATTAATTCCGGTGTATAGCTTGAACCTCCGCCTATTACGGCTATTTTTAAACTATCTGGTTGCTGTGCCATTCGTTTACCTCTCTTAGTCAAGTTTCTTGTATAAGTCGATAAATTCCTGTGCCATATCTTTAACAGTCAGTGCATTCATCAAATGATCCTGGGCATGGACAAGAATGATGGGCAGATCGAACTGAGCCCCGGAAGCCTCCCCCTGAATTAACTCAGTTTGATGTCTGTGTGCCAGCACGAACCCCTCCTCGGCTTCCCGGATTTTTGCTTCCGCTGCTTCGAACTTTCCGGCCTTTGCTTTCTGGATGGATTCCATTGCCAGACTTCTGGCATTCCCGCTGTGCAAAATAAGCTGAAATGAGATTTGATAAAGCTTTTCTTTATCCATTCTTTAACCCGCCTAACCTTGAATTGTTGGTGTTTGTTCTGTCTGCTGCCGTTTCAGTTTCTTTTCATCTAGTTTTCCTGTTACATATACGAATGGAAGATAAATGGCAATGGAAATCGCTAAATTCACAAGTGCCAGCACTGCACCGGAGATATGCCCTCCTGTAGCAAGATAGCCGCCAATACCTGCAGGCGTCACCCAGGGAATACTTGCCACAACGACCGGATAAACAAGGCCCCATTTAATAGCCAGATAGGCCACTACAGTCATGATGACCGGTGCAGAAATAAACGGGATTAACCAGATTGGATTTAACACGATCGGAAGGCCGAATAATAATGGTTCATTGATTTGGAAGATTCCAGGCGGTGTTCCCAATGCCAGCATTTGCTTGTGCCTCTTTCGTCCAGCAATAAACATGGCAATGATGAGGCCAAGAGTTGCTCCGGAGCCGCCGAGATAGACGAAGGCATCCAGGAATGGACCTGCCAGAATGGCATACTTATCAAGATCTGCCACACCTTGGGCATACAAATCTGTATTTTTAGTCCCGAGAGATGTGAATAAAGGCGTTGTAACTCCTCCAAGAATATTAGGCCCATGAAGGCCAACCGCCCAGAAGCCATGAACAAGAAAGACAATTAGGATCGCAAATGGCAGTGAATCAGCTGCATTTGTCAAAGGTGCGACAAGGGTTGCGTTAAGCCAGTCATTCAAGAATTCCCCATTTGTCATTTTTCTGAATAGAAGGCCTGCTACTCCAAATATGAAAATCGTCAGCATGCCCGGCACCAATTTTGCAAATGCCCCTGCAACGGCAGGAGGTACTCCATCCGGCAGTCTGATAATAAAGGCATTTACCCTGGTCAGACGTATAAATACTTCTGTTGCAAGAAGTGCCACCACAATACCTGTAAATAAAGCTGTAGCATTAAAGTATCCATAGCCAATGAACCCCCAGACGCCTTCCGTATCCGGCACCTGGCCAACCTGAGGGACTAAGAGGAAGAAGCAGGCTGCAGCAACCAGCATTGCCTCGAATCCATCATCCCCATAGGATTTGGCAAGCCTGTGGGATATGCCAAACACGGCGAATATAGTCAAGAAGGCAAACGTACCCCACCAGATATCCCCGCCAAGTGTTTTCCAGGACTCACCGAAAATACTTTCCATGAGCCTGCCGTATGGCTTAATGATTTCCCCCAGATTATTAAACAGGACAGCAAATGATCCCACCATCGTGATGGCGATCATCCCAATCAATGCATCCCGGATAGCAAGCAAATGCCTGTTGTTGCCGAATTTCATAGCATAAGGCATGATATATTTCTCAATAAACGTCATCATCACTATTCACCCTTTATTAATGACATAGCTTGCTTTAATACTTCCTCCCCATTGCATAAACCATAATGCATTGGGTTTATGGGAGCTACAGGAATCCTGCCGCCTGCCTCCTTCTTCAATTGCTCGGTCATAAACCGAATCTGCGGTCCCAGCAGCAGTACATCTGCTGAATCAATATGGCTTCTAACCTCTCCGTTGCCGACAGCCCAAATTTTACAGTCGATCCCCTGGCTTTCAGCGCTTGCCTGCATTTTTGTCACTAGAAGACTAGTAGACATTCCAGCCGAACAGCATAACAAAATATTCATGATTGACCCCCTTTACTTTGTAAACGATTTCAAAATAATAGAATGATTGCTTATCCTAATAGTACCATCGATAAAACAGATTATTCAGTCAACTAAGAAGAAAAATATTCCCTTTTTGAAGTCATTCACCTCCCATCAATATCCTATGCTTGAAATTAATTGTAATGACAAATATTTAATTTTTCAATACATTTTTAAAATTTGTTATTACAAGTTAATTTATAATTGATATGACAATAAGTTTTATGGAATAATAGAAAGAAGAACAGAGTAGGAGGAACGGGTATGAAAGACGGTTTCACCGAGGATAGTGCCCTTCACTTGAAGGTTAAAGAAAGCATTCTTGAACTTATTGGAAATGGAGAATACAAACCGGATACAAAATTGCCGACAGAAGCGGAGTTTTGTGAAAAATATGGAGTCAGCCGGACGACCATTAGAACAGCACTCCAGCAGCTGAGCTCCGAGGGCCATATTTATCGCCAGCAAGGCAGAGGCACATTTGTATCAAGCAATAAAGTTAAGCAGCGGCTGACTTCTACAGTCGAAAACTTTTCAAAGCAAATGGCCATGCAGGGAAAAAACCCGCTTATAAAAGTAATAAATCTCGAAGTCATCCCTGCCGATCCCTTTCTAGCAGATGTCTTTGAGCTGTCAGAAGGCGATCCGGTCAATGTACTCGAACGGATCAGATATGCGGATGACGAGCCGCTTCAATATGAAAAAGCCTTTCTGCCATGGAAAAAGACCCCCAGCTTGAACCGGCAGGCCTGTGAAAAATCCTTATACAATTTGCTGCAGACTCAATACAACTTAAAAATCAAAAAGACAGTCGAGCATTTAGAAATCGCATTCCCGGAAGAGGACATTAGCGGTCTGTTAAAAATCAAATCTGAAACACCATGCTTCGTTCTTGAAACCTATGCCCATATTGAAGATGGAAGCTTAATCGAATACTCCAAAACGATGTTCCGCGGGGACTATGCGCATTTTATTATTGAACGGAATTATGAATAAAAGTTTGGCGGAGGATACTGTAAATGCGGGAAGTCTCTTGTTGGCGGCCGAATGCCGGCCTGGTTTGGACAGCGTGAACAGCAATTTCGCCTATACTGTCCGGATGCGGGTCTAATTCGGACAACATCTAAGCAATTTGGACTTTGCTGTCCGAATGTGTGTCTGGTTCGGACTACATCTACAGCAATTTGGACTTTACTGTCCGAATGTGTGTCTGGTTCGAACAGCGGGAACAGCAGTTTGGCCATTACTGTTCAAATGCAGGTCTAATTCGGACAGCACGAACAGCGCTTAGGCTTTTTCTGCCCGAACAGCATATAAAAAGTTTTACAAGTATCCTCACTTTTTTTTATTTGATAGACTAATAATGGATTAGCTTAGCATAATGACTCATACCACTTTATTGCCTTCATCTCCATTTTCCGCACCAGAGCTTCCTTCCCCTTTATGTATGCCTCAATGTCTAAGGGGTACTGCTTCGCTAACTCCATTTTTAAAGCTCCATATTGTTTTGCTTCATTTACGTTCAATCTTAAATAATCACGAAAAGCAAGATACCGGGTAATATCAGGACTCCCTTTTCCGTAGATATGGACATGATGGGTCCGCTGATTGCCTCCTTTCTGAAAGTACCGCCGGCCAGGCAGACCGTTTTCTCCACGTGGTTCATACCCAAGAGAAATCATTTGTTCATTAAAGCGATCAACCATCTCAATATCGCTTACGATAGGCATTATATCGATGACCGGCTTTGCTGCCAGACCAGGAATGGACGTGCTTCCTATATGATGAATATCTAGAATCTCTCTTTTAAAAATTTTCTTGAGGAGCGCTGCCTCGCTTTTAAATAAGGATGGCCAATCGGGATTATATAGAGTAACTGCCACTTTCCTTGTCATGGTTTCCTCCTAACTTGAAAACTTCTACTTTAGCCTCATCAAACAGGCCCATAAAAAATCTTCTCCAAATAGATTACTAGGCTGCTGAATCTTTTTCATTTTTCTAATCTCCATGAAATGAAAGTCATTTTGAAAGATCACTTTCAAGCGTTCTTCTGTATACCCAATGCCTCCCTTTAAGCTGCCGTGTTGATATACCTCCCAGTCCGGAGTAGGAAGCGCGCCATCCGTATTAAAGCTAACAAGTCCGAACTTTCCGCCGGGCTTCAGTGCAGCTTTGATTATTTCCAAATATGTCAGCCTTCTATGCGGGGGAAGATGATGAAACATGCCGCTGTCATAAATAAAATCATAGGTGTGAGGTTCAAAATGGAAATCAAAAAGAGATACATGTTTAAAATTTATATCGGCTTGTGCTTCTTTTGCTCTTTCAGCGGCCCATTTGATCGCCTTTTCGGAAAAATCAATGGCATCCACCTGCGCTCCATTTTTCGCCAGAAAAATGGCATTCCTCCCTGGACCGCAGCCAATCTCAAGGGTTTTTTCCGGCCTTAAGCCATTTTGAACATATTCATAAAGGTTTTCATCTGGCCCCTTCGCTATGAAAAATGGAATCTCTTTGTCCCGGTCTTCATAAAAATTTTCCCAGAAGGCTTTTGGTTCTCTTAACAATCCATCCAGCATTTCCAGTAAATCATCGTAATGTAAAATCGCTTTCTCCATGGCAATGCCCCCCTTTCCTTTATTTTACTAAAACCAACATAATCAAGGATTACAGCTCCGTTAAAAATAAATTATTTATGCAAAAATGATTTGCTGACCCTTCATTATTTTTCCAATTAGAGATTCTGTAAGGGGGTATTTTCAAAAAAATAGTCTAAAAAATACTTAAAGTCTTTTAACATAAGAAAACGCCCGGAAATGCTCCCTATGCACATTTGCCGATTTTCCCCCTATACTGCTTCGTCATATTCGTAACATTTCTGAAATAATTTCTTCTTAAAACCTGTCCTTCATTTAGAGTAGCTCACATATAATGACTGACAAGAAGGTATAGGAGGTACATGATGTTTATTTTTCTTGATAAAGCGATTCTTGGGATGGCGATTCTGCGGATTATTTCTGGAAGCATAGAAATTTTTGTTGCACTATTGATTATAAAAATGAATGATATCGAAAAAGCACTGGTTGTGAATAGTTCACTTGCCCTGATTGGACCGCCTGTGCTTTTGTTGACGACAGTGATCGGATTAACTGGAATGGCAGATAAAGTTTCACTAAGCAAGATATTATGGGTACTTTGCGGAGTTGGCTGCATTCTTTATGGGGTAAAAGGCAACTAATCCAATAAGAAAAAGAGCTGTAAGGACAGCTCTACTTCTGATGTTTCAGCAATTCCGAAACCGTAGTCATATGGTAACCCTGCTCTTTTAATGAAGAAATAATTTTCTTAACAGAATCCAAAGACTCTTCCCGGCTCTCATACATGACATGAAGAAGAATGATGGAGCCTGGTTCTATGTTCTCAGCCACATGCTCCGTGATTTTATCGGCATCCCCTTCTATTTCCGGATGACTTTCAGGCTCAATGTTCCATAAAATCGTCTTGCGCTCCTGTTTATATAGGTAGTAAGGAAGAAAAAATAGTTTTTTTCCGTATGGAGGCCGAAAATGAATTTCTCCCTCATAACCTGTCTGCCTGATCAAATCATCTGTTTTCTCAATTTCATCTTTAATAAAAGAGGGAGATTTTAAAACCATCCGTGTATGAGAATATGAATGATTGCCAATTTCATGCCCTTCTCCCGCAATCCTTTTGGCATCGTCCATATGTTGCTCAATCTCATGCCCTGTCAGGTAAAAAGTGGCCTTAATTTCTTCTTCCCGCAGAATTTCCAATACTTCCTCCGTATTGACGCCTGGTCCATCATCAAATGTTAGTGCTGCCACTTTTTCCTCTGTTTCTGCTTTATTTACAAGGCCGCCGAAAAACTGAAAGTTCCTTGACTTGGAAATTTCAAACAGCAAAAAGCAAATCCCCATAAACAGAATGATAGAAATACTGATTTTTAGCAGTTTTTTCATATTTCCTCCTGACAGCAATAGTTTCAGGGTAATTATAATTTCTATATAATAAAAAAACCAGCCCCCGATTGGAAACTGGTTTGATAATATAAGTATGGAGCCGCTCTTGCCGTAACTGTTATAAGAAAGTTTTAAACCACCACTCCTCAAAGTGGGTGTCCGCAGAAACAATCCTGCATGTCCTCCTTGTCATATAGACAGAGGCTTGTCATTCCTGTTCCGATGTTAAACTCCCTATTTCAGCTTAAAGGTTAAAACTTTAGTATGATTACGTACAATGCAGCTTGTTTTATTATAATAAAATAATAAAGTGATGATTTCAATAGAAATGTTTTCCTGCTCCTTAAAACCCCTGCCAACACTGCTCTATACGAAAATAATGGTATTTTTTACAATCGAAACCTCTGAAAATATCGTATAATGCAGGTTAAACAACTTAACAATAATAAAGAAAGACTATTTAGGTTGTGTATAAAGGGGGTTTAACAATTGGGAAGAAAATTCGAAAGAAATCTATTGCGTTTGTTATTTATATTTGGAATTATGTCTTTCTTTAATTTGATTAGAAAGCCCCCATTGAAGGAATGGCTTATCATATTCTTTTTAAAAAGCTATATTGCCACCTTTTTAGATAATCTGTTAGTGCGTAAAGGCTATCTTAAATACCCGGTAAATCTGTTTAAAACTTTTGATGTCAGCGTGCTATTCAGCTATATAATATTCCCGGTAACGTGTGTTTATTTTAATCAGCTGACCAGGAAGAATGGACTTAAGGGGATTTTGTTAAAGTCCCTGATCTTCAGTGCACCTTCAGCAATGGCTGAACATTTTCTTGAAAAATATACTCAGTTAATCAAATATAAAAAATCATGGAACTCATACTATAGCTTTATATCCATTATGGCAACTTTTTTATTGACACGCGGAATGATGGGTTTAATTCGTAAATCTTCGGAAAACCAACAAACACCAGCTTCATAATAATCGGGAACTGGTGTTTTTTATTTTTTCACTAAAGACTTCTTATCTTCCCCAAAGTTGGGTGGTGAAGCATTCCTGGCAAGAACTCCTTTATCATAAAAACTGTCATACTGTTTTAAGATATCTTTCACCTCAGCGACGGAAGGGATTGACTCATTTGCAGAGTATGTAAGATAGTAGTTTTTGGTGTTATTCCGATGGATTATCCATAAGAAAAATTTGATCGCAAAAACATTTGTATTGTGATTTCATAAGTTCGGCATCTGCTTTCCGCCCCATACGGTCATTTTCTCCCCATTCCCCTTCCTTTTCTTTATTTCGCCATTTAGTTCGGCATAGATTAAACCCGGTGCTTTTCCCATCTGATTCATTACCAATTATGTCAGCACCTGACTAATAAACAATTGAATAAAATTTAATCCTTCCCTCTTGTCAGGGTGATATTGCCTGTTCAGGCAGCACTTCCGGCTTATCGCCCCACACCAGCGTATTTGATCCGTCATTTTCCTTTAGTGGCTTTGCTCCATTACCTTCCCTTCTGAATCGGTGAAAAATACCCAGATATATAAGAGTTCTCCAAAAGGAAGAATATTTCTTTAAAAAAAGGAGGCTAAAGGAGGCCTCCAATTGGATTATCGATCAGTGAGATCGGTTAATTCAAGAAACTGAACAGTGGCTTGATCCCTGTCAATCCGGGCTTTGAGCTCCAAGTGATCCAGCTGGTAGGTTAACTCTTCACACTTGGCAGATTCATAACAAGTTACCGTTCTTGTTTTGTTAGCATCACCGTATATTTTTACTACTTCATCCCTGGTAAAGGGAAGAGCAGGAAACATACGCGGGCTTAAATATTCAGGATATACAGCTAGACTGTCTATTGTACCATCCTTCTTATTTAAGGTTATCCTTAGCCCTGCTCCATCACCCTGATAGTAAAGGGTTTTAATATTGAGCTGGGTTTCAGTCTTTTTTGGCTTGCCCATTCTGGATGCTATCTCATCATAAGAATCTCCTGGCTTTAAGCCAAAAATATGAAGAGCTTCTTTGGAAAGTATGAAGGCATCTTTAATTCCTGCCTTTTTGACTGCCTCTAGTTGCTTCACGGCATTCTTTTTATCTTTAAAAGCACCTGCCTGCACACGGTAATAGGCTTTGCCATCAATGACAGCAGTACTAATTGCGGCAGCGATCTCTTTTTTCTTTAATAGTGCTGCCCGCTTTTCCGCATTCTCTTTTTTGCTGAAAGATCCGGCAATAATCTTATGATATCCAGCCTCCTTACCGGAAAGAATGAGGCGCTGCCCCGGATAGATTGTCGTACCTCTTAAATGATTCAGATCCGTAATCTGCGCCACACTCATATGATGCTTCTTAGCCAGGGAATATAGTGTATCCCCTTTATTCACCACAGCTATTTCTTTATCTCCGCCGTGGTCCGCCAAAACTGCTCCCCCTGAAAAAATAACCGCCAGAGAAATGACCCCCGCTGCTATTGCCTGTTTGATTTTTTTCATTATTTTCACCTCACTATATATGACGAAGGGAAATAATGGATGTCGCAGAGGGACGAGCCTATTTTGAAATTGGGCAAAAGCGGTGGATATAGATTTCCTGCATTTTTTTGGCGTTATTTACTCGGATTAACTGCCATTTTTCTTCAGGCAGCTCTTTTCGGCTTTATTCTTCAGGATTAACTGCCATTTTCCTAAGACAGCTCTCTTTCGGCTTTATTCTTCAGGATTAACTACCATTTTCCTAAGACAGCTCTCTTTTCGGCTTTATTCACTATGATTAACTACCATTTTCCCTAAGGCAGCTCTCTTTTCGGCTTTATTCACTCGGATTAACTACCATTTTCCCTAAGACAGCTCTCTTTTCGGCTTTATTCCTCAGGATTAACTACCATTTTCCCAAAGGCAGCTCTCTTTTCGGCTTTATTCACTCGGATTAACTACCATTTTCCTAAGGCAACTCTCTTTTCGGCTTTATTCACTCGGATTAACTACCATTTTTCCTTAGGCCGTTCTCTTTTCGGTGTTATTCATTCGGATTAACTACCATTTTTCCTTAGGCCTCTCTTTTTTGGTCGTTATTCACTCTGATTAACTACCATTTTCCCTAAGACAGCTCTCTTTTCGGCTTTATTCTTCAAGATTAACTACCATTTTTCCTTGGGCCTCTCTTTTTTGGTCGTTATTCACTATGATTAACTGCCATTTTCCTAAGACAGCTCTCTTTTCGGCTTTATTCACTCACATTAACTACCATTTTCCCTAAGACACCTCTATTTTCTGCTTTATTCTTCCGGTTTAACTGCCATTTTCAGTGAATCATATTCAATTTGGTCGTTAATCGCAATTTCCTCTCAATACACAGAAAAGAGATGGCCTTAAGCCATCTCTCTCCCTTTTATGCTGGTGCATCTATTTCATCTTCAGCAATATGTTTTTCGTTATATTCCACGTCTTTGCGTGCATTGTAGCGGTCAGCTTTTTCGAGGGTAACCGTGATGTTGTAGTCAGGGATACCAGCGAATTTTTCGTAGCGGCCCCTTGGCAATAGGAAGTTTCCTTCCGGGAAGTGGACTTCGACGTTGCCTCGGGCGATGTCCACGAATTTGGCTCTTCCCTGGAATACACCGAATCCATTGTAAAGAACGATGCCTTCACCCTCTGCAATGCTTAAATCCTTTCCATCTTCTGCGTTCATTAATACATCATATCGTCCGGCACCATTCAGTGGGTCCACTTCTTTATAGACCATGGAATTAAACTGCTTCCCGCGGCGTGAGGTTACAATGAATTGCCCTTCTTTCTTTCCAAGGTCGGGAATATCCACAGTAATAAGTGTGCCTTTTCCGTCAGGAGTCGGGCAGACGCCGTCCTCGCATAGCCATGCTCCACCCCACTGGAAGACATCACCTGCTTTTTTCAGGTGCTGGATGCCATCATAACTAGGATTAGCCACTGCAATTTCATCACGGATTTCCTGTGCATTTTTAAATTCAACGAGATGAGCAGTTTCAGGCTTTACACGTTTGGCAAGATCAATGTAGATTTTCCATTCCTCGCGTGCTTCTTCAATTTTATTCTTATTCCCTTCAATTTCCGGGCTGAAGTACACCATGCGTTCTGTTGATGTAGAAGTACCCCCGCCCTCCTGTTCATATCTGGTTTTAGCCGGAAGCACAATGACTGCTTCTTTCGCATCAACCAGTGTAGACGTATTTAAAATAATATCCTGGTGAACACGAATATCCAGTTCTGAAAGAGCTTTTTCGATAAAATCAGGATCTGGCATTGTTTCAAGGAAGTTACCGCCTGAAAGATAGTAAAGCTTTATTTTCCGTTCATGGTCCTCTGGGAGCAGGATATTCTCGAGTGTCACTCCGACGATATCACCCTGCCATTTCTCAAGATCGAAGCCCCAAAGATTTTGAATGCGGGTAAAATTATCACCGTAAAAGTCACCGCCAGGCAATACGAATGGATCTGCTCCCATTTCACCGCTTCCCTGCACAGATGAATGTCCGCGGAATGGCATAAGCCCATTATGCTTTCGGCCCAGATGACCGCGAAGCAGCGCAAGATTCGCAACCTGTGAAATATTATCAGTCGCAAAAGAATGCATGGTCAGGCCAAGAGCCCAGGCATAGACTGCATTTTTGCTGTTCGCCAGCAATTCCGCAAGCTCGATGATACGCTCTTTGCTTACACCGGAAGATTTAATAATCTCTTCCCATGACTGCTCTTTTACTTTCTTTTTCAAATCTTCGTACCCATTTACATGCTCGTTCACAAACTTATGATTGACGGCAGAACCGCTCTCCGCTCTCTCCATTTCAAACCAGTGTTTCATGATCCCGTGCATAAAGGCAATATCGCCGCCGATATTTACCTGATAAAAATCATCTGCAATTTTGGTGCCGAACAAAGCAGATTCAGGATTTGACGGAATCCAGTATTTGTCCATTGCCGGCTCTTTATATGGATTGACGACAATAATTTTTGTGCCGTTCTTCTTCGCTTCAAGCATGTATTTAGATGATACAGGCGAGCTGTTTGATGCCACACTGCCCCAGAATAACAGGACATCCGTTCCAATCCAGTCAAGGTAGTTGGCTGTCGAAGCTCCTACTCCAATGGAACGCTTTAAAGCAGTTTTAGAAGGTGAATGGCAAATGCGGCTCGCATTATCGATGTGATTCGTTCCAAGGAAGCGGGCAACTTTGCCGGCCACATAATAAGATTCATTCGTAATTCCGCGGCTAGTCAGGTAGAACGCATACTGTTTAGGATCGAGCACTTTCATTTTTTCAGCAATCATGTTCATGGCATCATCCCAAGTGATCCTGGAGAATGAGCGCTCTCCCTTTCTGCGGATCATCGGATAAGGAATGCGCCCCAATTTACGAAGCTCGGTGCTGTCATATTTGCGCAGCTCATCGATATCGGCATGCAGAATTTCCGGTTTGATCGCACCGGCAGTATTCAAACGAAGGACATTCAACCTTGTTGTACATACGTGCGGCCCCTTAAGTGTCTGGTCATAAAGACCGGAAACGCCAAGAGCACACCCGTCACACACACCTTTCGTTAAAATATTTGCAGCATACCCAATATTATCTTTGTTTTCCCATAGGATTTTTGCTGTATCCCTCATATGCTTCGGCTTTATTTTGCCAAGCCCAAATGGAATTGGGCTTACCCAATGCTTCGGATCCGGCATTGCCTTTTTATTCTGAGGTCCTGGATGTTTTGTTTTTCCCACCTGAAACACTCCCTTGATTTTTTCTATTTAATAGAGATCCTGAATCTCTTAATTTCCAATGTTTAAATAGCATTTATTATTGTATATGGGTAAATGGAATAAATTTGCCCTTTTTTCATAAAAAACCACCGCAAAAAGCCTCTAACTAATAGATGCTGATTTCTGCGGCGGTTAGTCTTTAGCAGGTTCGCTGCCAAGTGCCATACCATAAGAAAAGCGGAAGCGCCTTGCTGAGATGAACTTCAACTAAAATCCGCACGTCCTGTTGCGAACGTTGAAGCCAGCACTTCCTGTGCAAGTCCTGCAGGCATAAGACGAATCACGCAGGAAACCTCCCAAAGCAAGCTTTGGTCGAGCGATGAATCGCTGACGAAGCGTTCCTTGTCCTGATTTCTGGAGTGATTTGGCTTATGACCCGAGGCGCTAGGCGCTGGAGCTAGACACTATATATCTTTAATGCTGTTTATATTAAATTTAACCTGCCATACGCTCATTTGCTTCATTTTGCTTGCGCAATTTTTTAATATCAAAACGGATCAGAATTGACACAATGAGTGCCACCACAAAAAGTCCTGCGAAGCTTGTCAGACTTGAAGCATAGCTTCCTGTTGAATCCTTCATCCACGCTGCAAACATGGGACCTGCAAGTCCTGCGGCAGCCCATGCTGTAAGAATGTAGCCGTGAATAGCGCCAAGCTGCTTTGTTCCGAAAACGTCACCGATAAATGCCGGAATGGATGAGAATCCGCCGCCATACATGGTGTATACAATGGCCAGCATAATCTGGAAAAGAATGGCTTCCTTTGTTATCGGCAACAGCAGGAATAGGGCGATCTGTGATACGAAGAAAATCGTATACGTGTTCGGGCGGCCGATATAATCAGAAATGGATGCCCATGCAAGACGGCCAAGTCCATTAAAGATGCCGAGTACGCCGACAAGCGTTGCTGCTTCTCCTGTAGTCAGGCCTATACTTTCCTGTGCCAGCGGCTTTGCAGCTGACAAAATCGCAATTCCGCAAGTTACATTAATGAACAGCATGATCCATAAATAATAGAATCGTGATGTCTTTACTGCTTCATTCGCCGTCAACTGTGCCAAATCCTGTTTGATTTTGATTTTTCCGGCTGCAGCTTTTTCTTTCATGCCTTCAGGTGCCCAATCTGCTGGCGGTCTTTCTAAATATAAAGATGATAATGTCATGATGATTAAGTAAGCTGCACCTAAAATAAAGAACGTGTTTGCTGTACCAACAGATTTAATCAGTCCATCCATGACTGGGCTCGCTATCGCTGCAGCGAAGCCAAATCCCATGATGGCGAGTCCGGTTGCAAATCCGCGGCGGTCCGGGAACCATTTTACCAGTGTGGAGACCGGTGCAATATAGCCGACTCCCAAACCAATTCCCCCAAGAACACCGTAGGATATGTACAAAAATGGCAATGATCCCATATTTACTGCCAAACCGGCTCCAAGCATGCCGGCTCCAAAGAACCCTGCTGCCAGAAGGCCAGCCTTTTTAGGTCCATGCTTTTCAACAAAGTGGCCAAGGAATGCGGCTGACAACCCTAAAAATAGAATCGCCAAACTAAAAGTCAGCTGTACCTCCTTTGATGTCCACCCAAACTGCTCAATCAATGGATTGGTAAAGTTGCTCCAGGCATAAACCGAACCGATTGAGATATGAATCCCTACGGCCGAGGCGGCAATCAGCCACCGATTTTTTGTCTTTTTCACTCTTTTTCCCCCTCATAATGCTCGTATCCTGCTTTTTAAAGCGGTTACAGGATTGTTTCTTGAAATAAAAAAACCGCCAATCTCTCCCGCATTCCCAAATTTGGGCATGCTGAAGCAGGATTGACGGTTAGTATCAAGCAGGATTCGCTGCTTAAAAAACCAACTGTTAATCATTAAGGAATCTGATGACATTTTAACCGACGACAGGTTCGCTATCTCAAATCAAAATGTGACAGATTTTTGAACTATTAAAAATCATATCACTTTGAAATAACATGTTCAAGCCCTTTTTAGCAATTTTTCACTATAGTGGTGTTGGTTTTTATTCAAAAAGAACTCCGGCAATAATACCCGGAGTTCTGTCTAGTTATCTCCCTTTTTTCACATCATGCAGCAAATCCGGATGGTTTGTGAACATGCCGGTTACTCCCCAATTAATCAGCTGCTTCATTCTTTCCTTGTCATTGACAGTATACGGGTGCAGTTCAAGGCCGCTGGTCACAACCCTTTGTACATATTCCTCATTTAAATACGTATGATTAGGACCGATGCCCATTGCATACTGCCTGATTTCCTTAATCTCTGCATCGGTAATTTCTGCATTTGCTTTATAAGAGATTAATTGAACCAGTTTAATGGAGGGATCCAATTCATTCATCACTTTAAGACTTTGAGGGCTGAATGATTGGACAAGCAGCTTCTCTTTATTAATCTTATACTCATCAATGAGTCGAAGCAGTTCTTTTTCCATGCCAGGATAAACATCCGGTGATTTTGTTTCAATGTAGTAGCTGTTGTTTTTTCCAAATTTCTTGAAAACCTCTTCAAGTGTCGGCACCTTTAAGCCTTCGTATTCCGCTTTTGATGCATACGGGTACTTTTCGTTAAACCAGCTGCCTGCATCTAGCTGCTTAATTTCGTTTAAAGTGTAATCCTTTACGGACCCTGTTCCATTTGTCGTCCGGTCAAGCGTCACGTCATGCATCGCAATGAGATGTCCATCCTTTGTCATCTGCAGATCAATTTCAATATAATCCCCATGCATTTTCTCGCCCATGTCATATGAAGCAATTGTATGCTCAGGTGCATATGCAGAAGCTCCGCGATGTGACACATTTACAATGTCCTTATGCATATCTTTTGCCAACGCTGCACCTCCTCCAAATACATTTAACCCAATAACTGCCGCACCAATAACTGAAATCATTTTCTTCTTCAAAGTCTCCATCCCCTATCTATAATGGTTTACACATTAAGAATAGGGATGAAATATTAACCCTGTGATAAGTATATGTAAAATCTGGAAGAATTATAGTTTACAGGAATATTAATACAAGCATTTCGGAATAGGTCTCATTCACTAGAAAATCCCTATTGTAGAAACTTGTAATCTTTTTATAAGTTTTGTCGAATCTGTTTATTTGCGGTTTAATTTGTCGATAATAGAATATAGTATTTCATCCCCTGACTAGGAGCCGAATCAATGACCACACCTTCGACTGCTATAAAAAAACTTCATCATGACATCGATGCACTGCGCAAAAAGATGATTTCTGTTGGAAAAAGAAAGGGATTGTCACACCCTGAAACGCTCATGTACTCAGAGGAGCTCGATAAGCTCATCTATAAAGTGCAGCGAAGCAAATTCATCCTTTAGAGCATCCCCGGTTATTACCTCAAAAGTAATAAATATTCCATAAAACGCACACTCTTATAAAAAGGGTGTGTTTGTTTTATGATTGAGCGCTTAATCGTATGGAGGCTTTATGGTTCCTCAGGAATAACTGTGAGAAAAACATCCGTATACTTAAGCATTTTTATTGAGAAAAACTAAATATATAGCCATAATGAGAGGATAACAACTACAAGGAATTGGAGATCTTATGAAGAAAAAATTCATGATTTTATTGGCCATCGTCCTTCTTGTTCTGACAGCCTGCGGTAAAGATCAGGCACAGGAAGCGATCACCCTAAAGGACCAAACCAGCAATGAAGTGACCTTCCCGCAGGACAAGCCAAGTGTTTTCTTTTTTATCACTACATACACCTGAGGACTCTGTCAGCAGCAACTGGTCGAGTTGCATCAGAATATGGATAAATTAGAAGGCATGGACGTCAACATGTACATCGTCAGCAATGATCAGCCTGAGCAGCAGCTTGAGCTGTACAATGCTCTTGAAGAAAAAATGGGGCACAGCCTCCCATTTGTGTCAGACCCTGAAATGAAGCTCATTGAAAGGGCGGATATGAAAAATGGCGACTCAGCCTATAGAGGCTATGCTTTAATGGATACAAAAGGCAATATTGTGTTCAACAAGGTCAATGACCATTGGGGAGAAGAAATCAATAAAACAGCAGAAGATATCAAGAAAGAATATGAGGGACTTTCCAAATAAAGACGAAAAAAACACGCTTGATAAGCGTGTTCATGAATCCCTGTCTCTATTTGTGAACTGGAGCATGGCGATAACAAACATACCGAAACTGATCATCAAAGACAACACTTCAAAGGTACCCATTTATACATCGCCTCCTTATCTTCAGCCTTCCCGGAACCAAACTTGTCCTATACTCAGGATAAGTGCCCATTTGAAAATCCGTCCAAAAGGCCTAAAAAGAGCCAGCCGCATTGCAGAATTGCATGTGACTGGCTCTTTTTTGTGAAAAAGCGCTATTTACTAATGCTTGCCTCGAAAATTGCCTTAATTTAATGCACTATTCATTCAAGGAACAGACTTATTTGCACATACCTTGAATTTAGATGCGCATAGGCAAATTTATGTGCGGATAAGCAATTTTTATTTGCGGATAGAAAAATTTATGTGCGCTTTGCTTTTATACCGATCTTTCTTTTCTGAATGTCAACGGAATCCGAACATGTTTTTTTATTAAAGAGTCAACACTTAGATATAATTCAATGATCAATAACATTAAAATGATCCAGACGCCTGTATTCAAGACTACTGATTGCACCGGGGTTTCTATGAAAAAGGTAAACGTAAAGAACATCGCAAAAGTGAAGATTCGGCTCCACTGTGTCACATCGTATGTGAAGATGCCTTCCTTCAAGCCATATATTCGAATGCGCCATACCAGCCTTGCTATTTCTATAACTTCTATCACAATGAAAACCAGGAAAACGGCAAGCCAAAACCAGGCAGCCGGCTGATGAGTTACAAGGCCGGATTTAAACATGGCGAGTCCGCTGATGGACAGGGCACCGTGAAAAATACAATTGGTATTATTCCAATCTTTCGCATAGTTCCAGCCGCTAACGGCATAACGTTTAAGAATAAACCACGCACTGATGGAATAAAAAAGCAGCCCGAAAAAAATAAGAGCAGCATTCAGAACGCCAGGTACATCTGCAAAGACAGTATTGAAAAGGAGAACAAGAGATTGTGTGCTGACCGTCGTCAGCAGCAAAACTCCATGTGCCTGCTGTCCAAAAGATGTTTCCTTGAGTTCCTTGAAGCCCATTAAACTAATCCCAATATAAATAATCCACAATCCCCCATTCAGAATGGCCAGCGCCTGTGCTTCTGCACCTGCTCCAAATTGCTTGAAGAACATGATTCCGCAAATCGATGTGCCGGCCACCCAGGTTCCAATGCCAAAACGGTTAATTGGATTATCGTAATGCAGCTTCTTAAACTCTCCTTTATAAATGGTCATGCCAATCGATACAAGAATGGCCATCCATAAGGCTAAATCTGCTATGCTCATAATCTTGCCGACGCTCCCCAAATAGAAGGACAAACCGAAGAAATTCAGCAAAACACCCTGTGTCACAATGCCAAGCGCCATCACAGCCGCCATTGCAGCAGTATTGATATTTAATTTTTTACGAATAATAACGAAAACAGCTCCTATAAACAGAAGGCCAAGTAAACTGAAATAAAACACTATAATCACCATTTTAATGTATTTATTTTAATTATAACATCTTATGCAAGTGACCCTTTCGCGGCGGATAATAAAAAAACAGCGCATTTTCATGCACTGTCAGCTCCCGCTCAGCCATCTATATGAAAAGGATGTTTCCGTTTTGATCACGTTCTGAATGTAACGAATCCCCTTCATAAGGGAGTTCTATCTCAATCTTCGTGCCTTCCCCAACTTTACTTTCGACTATTAAGCGCCCACTATGGTTTTCGATAATTTTGTAGCAAATCATCAGTCCCAGCCCGGTTCCTTTTTCCTTTGTCGTATAAAAAGGTTCTCCCAGACTTGATATCCTGTCTTCTGATATGCCAACACCCTGATCGATGAACTGAATGGAAATAGTGTTGCTGGTCTTTTTAAGAACTTTAATGTTTAACTCTCCACCGCCTGGCATTGCTTCAATGGCATTTTTAATAACGTTAAGGAATACTTGTTTCAGCTGATTCTTTTCACAATGAATCATTGGAGCGCGGAGATTATTTTCTACTGCTATTTCGACATTGTTTAAAATGGATTGGGTGCTGCTCAAAAGAATCACTTCGTTGATTAATTTAGTAAGATCCTGCTTTTCGAAAATGTCTGCAGTCGGCTTTGCAAGCACTAAAAATTCACCAACGATTCCATTTATGCGATCCAATTCTGAAAGTACAATGTCAAAGTATTCATCTTTCTGGCTATTTGACTTGAAGAGCTGAACAAACCCTTTAATTGAAGTAAGAGGGTTACGGATTTCATGGGCGATTCCAGCAGCCATTTGGCCCAGAAGTGCCAGCTTTTCTGATTTTTGCAGGAGCTTTTCCTGCTCCTCTTTTTTATCAGAAATATCAGTTCCAATAGAGAGTATGGCCTCTTTGCCTTCAAAATCAACATAAAGTGACGAAACTTCAAAAAATCTAGTGGTTCCATCAAACCGTTTTATTTTATATTCTATATTGTTTAAAAGCTGCTTCTCTGACTTAATGTACTGATAACGCTCCTGCAAACGGCCCATATAGTCCATCTCTATAAAGTCAAGAAGCGACCTGCCAATTAATGCACCTTTATCTGATGCCGACAATTCGGCGACTGCAGCGGAGTTTGCATACAAAATTTCAAAGTCCTTATGTATGAGCACGGAAACTGGCAGTGATTCCAGAAGCAATTTGTGGCTCTTCTCGCTGGCCCGCGCTTTTTCTGCGAAGTACCTGCTTTTGTCAAACTGCCAGCCGACAAACCAGGCAATACTTGTAAATAGAAAAAAATCAAAAGTAAAAAACGCTTCATGTGAGAAAATGGATTGATAAGAGGTAAATAAAACTGAAATAAGCACAAGTGAAATTTGACCTGTCCGTTTACTCATATAGTCCTCTTTTTGTGTTTTTTCTATTATTTTAGCATCAATTGTGAGGTTAACGATATCATTTTCAAAAAAATTTATCTATTAAATTCTATAAAATAACCCGCCCGGGGTGCTGATAATCCCCGAGCAGGTTAAAATAAGCTTATTTCTTCTTTGGTGCAAGCTCTACTGCCTGGCGCATGGCTTCCATTAAGCTTTTCTCGTCAGCTATGCCTTTTCCGGCAATATCGAAGGCTGTACCGTGATCAACGCTTGTACGAATGATGGGAAGACCGACTGTGATATTAACCCCGGCATCCAGCCCTAATACTTTAACTGGCCCATGCCCCTGATCATGATACATGGCTACGACAATATCAAAATCGCCGCGGACAGCTCTGAAAAATAATGTGTCAGCCGGCAGCGGCCCAACAGCATTAATTCCTTCTGCCTGTGCTTTTTCCACTCCAGGAATGACTTTTTCTTCCTCTTCGCCATACCCGAATAATCCATTTTCGCCGGCATGAGGATTGATTCCGCAAACAGCTATTTTAGGTGATTCAATCCCGGCTTTTTTCAATGTGTCATGGGCAAGCTTCAGCACGTGATACACTCTTTCAGGATTGATCATTTTAACTGCATCAATAATTCCGACATGGGTTGTCACATGGATAACCCGTAAGTTTGGTGCAGATAGCATCATGGAATAATCTTTCGTATTGGTCAAATCCGCTAAAATTTCTGTATGACCTGGATACATATGGCCGCCCTTTTGCAATGCTTCCTTGTTTAAAGGTGCAGTACAGATCGCATCAATCGAATTTTCTTTTGCCATTTCGATCGCTTTAGCCAAATATTGAAATGCTGCGTCTCCAGCTGCAGGTGAAACCTGGCCAATAGGGAGGTCTTCCGGCAAAAGGTCCAAATCAAGGCAATGTACTACCCCATGCTTATAAGGGATCTCATTTAACTGATCTGCCTTCACTGCTTCAATAACAAGCCCGCTGTCAACAAATGATTTTGCCCGCTCTAAAATTTTTCTATCACCAATGACAAGCGGGTTGCTTATTTCATACATTTCAGATTCTGCCAGGCTTTTTAAAATAATTTCCGGCCCTACGCCCGCTGCATCCCCCATTGTAATGCCTACTACTGGTTTAGTTTGACTCATTGCACTCAACCTTTCTTGTCATATAATGTATTGCGTTAACCAGGGATTGCTCATTACCGAATCCCCCCGCTTTTGTAACAGCCCAATAGTTTTTTTCCCTGCTCCGCAGCCGTCCAAAAGGAAGTCCCGGTTCTATTTCTTTGTGGAGCTCCATTTCCTGAATACCCAATTCTGAACAAGCAGCTTTCGCTATGTCTCCGCCTGTTAAAATCAAGCCGTCAAGTTCCGGGAACTTATTTACAAGTTTGTTTGCAATTTGCCCCAGTCCCATGGCAATCCTTTCACCAACCTGTTTTCCTGATAATCCTATTGCTTCTCCCGCTATACGGGCTGCTTCCCGGTTCTGAACGGAAGAATCCACATAAACAACAAAATGGCTATTAGCCTGGTTTTGGCCAATTACTCCAATGACTTCTTCGAGATCAATTGACTGATTCACCAATTGGACAGGATTGATTTCTGCAAAATAGGATTGCTCAAGTTCTCTAATCCGGGCAAGCTGTTTTTTTGTAACCTGTGAAAGACTCCCTGAAACTGTGAGTGTTTTCCTGATATTGTTCTCCTCATAAACATTCTCTTTATGAGATTTTAGCTTTAGTGCATCTGGTAAATATTCTACTAGGGCACCAGAGCCAGTCCAAATCGTTTTTTTCTGAAGGCTTGTGAAAATCTCAGCAATTACCTGCAGATCCTCTTCCCTTTCACTGTCGCAAACAATCCAGGTTTTCCCCGCCGCAACAGTTCTTTCAATGAATTCAAGAATATCTGCCTTGTCTCCGCGGATCAATTCCAGATTAAGCAATGCAATATCCTTTCCTGCATCCTTTTTTAACATGTGAGGAAGAAAGCTTTCCGTTACAGGTGTCTTTGGATCCCTTCCAAACTCTGTTTCTGTAATCAGTTTGCCATTTACATAATGATGTCCAGACACCGTTGTACGATTCATTTTTGGAAATGCAGGGGCAATAACAACGATTTCCGGGCGATATACTTTTTCAAGCGCTGCCAGTTCAACAGATATATTTCCTCTTAAAGTTGAATCTACTTTTTTATAGACATGAGCATAGCCTTTTTCAAAAAGAAGAGAAGCAGCTTTTTCCACTGCTTCATATGCTTCTTCTTGTGTTTTTGCCCGGCTGTCAGTATCAACAATTAAGACATCAGGGTCAGATTGAACCTTTTTCCCGGTATAATCCATCATAACAGTGGCAGTCAGCCCTTTTTTCGCCAGCTGCACTCCTGAATCATTAGCACCAGTCAAATCATCCGCAATAATGCCAAATTTTTCAAACACAAGAACCACATCCTTTAGCCGTTAACTTTCGTCAGGTTTCCTTCTTTAAACTCATATCCTTTTCTCTCTAAGCGCTTAACCAAAAACGCTATATACAGCGGAAGCAGGATTGCGGTTGTCACAGTAGATGCCGCGACCTGAACTGTAGCCAATTCAGCATACTGCGCGAACCCTGCACTTGCTGCTGCAATGGCAGCTGGAGTTGCTACAGCATTTCCGGCAGTTGAGCCTTCAGCAGCACCTACAATTGGATTCCACTTAAACGCTTTAAACACCAGATATCCAGCTGTACCCGTTACGAATACTGTTAACAGTCCAAGGATAATACCTGATAGACCTCCGTCTACAATTGCACTGAAGTCAATTCCCATTCCAAGGGCGAACGCGAAAAATGGTATGAGCATGGAGCTTCCACTATCAAGGAATGAACGCATTTCTTCATCCAGGTTACCCAATACCATACCTACCAGGATTGGAAGCAGTACGGCAATGAATGATTGCAATGAGAACATGCCATCAACAAAGCCCATAGCACCAAAGATTGATAGGGCTACCATTGTTAAAAACGGACCGTCATTTAGAGCCAGCAATGAATAAGCTGCACGGTCTTCCTTGCTTCCATACTGACCGACAAGTGCGACGAATAGTCCGCCATTACTGTTAGTCATAGCTGCAATAATTGCAATTGGAGCTAAACCCAGCCAAAGACCATTTTCACCTGCAAACATGTAAGCGATTAACCCGAATGCCGCACCAACTGCCCACTTGGTTGCTAAAAGGGTGGCCCCTTTTCCTATTGAAACACCAAATGATTTTACGTTAATTTGAGCACCTGTACATAATAGGAATAAAGCGATTAAAGCTGATGCACCGTCAACAAACAATGCCTGAGTAAAATTTCCGATACGGAGCAAATCAGGTGCAAAAGTGTTAAGTATTGCTGCAATTAGCAACGGAACTACCATCATCCCGCCTGGAATACGCTCAAGAGTTGCTTTGATCTTCATAATTTTAACATCCCCTTTATATATGTTTCAATTTTAAACAATAAGTGAAAACGATTACAGTTTCATATTAAACGCTTTCAATGCAAAATTCAACACTTTTTGCAGAAAAATAGTTTGGTATTTTCTAGGTTTGTTTTAATTGTTGCATTTTTAAACACTTATTAAAATAAAAAAGAAGCTGAATATTACTGCTTCAGCTTCCTCCACAATGTCGACCGATTAATGCCTAACCGTTTTGACACCTTTGTTTGATTTTGGTTTTCTTCCTTCATAATTGCTTCGATAATTCGTTTCTCAATTTGATCGAGTGTTCCGGATAACAGACTATCTTCAATATGGACAGGACGCTGCTTGCGATTCAGCTGTCTTGAAACAGTTTCCTTACTGATGGTATAGCCTTTCTCAGCTGCCAAGACATCAAAGAGGAATGCTTTCAGCTCAGCCGTATTTCCAGGCCACTTGTATTTTTCCAGCAGTTCCATTGCATCCTCTCTGATTTTTACTGCAGAGGTTCCATACTGCTGATGAAAATGGGCAATAAAATAAGCTGTTAAAGCTCTTATATCATCCTTGCGTTCTATTAAAGAGGGGATATAGATGCGAACAGTTTCTTCGTTAAAAAGAAGGGAATGAAACTCTGGATTTTCGCTGGATAGGGAGAGAATCACTTCTTTCCCCGATTCTGCCCATTTCTGATACTGCTTAAACAATTGGGGTTTCTCTTCTGCTGAAACGTCCTCAGCACCATAAACATATATGGATCGAATGTCTTCATCAAAGGGATCCAATCCTCTTCTCGTTTCCTTTGCATGTATAGAAAGCAACAAACCGGCACCCTGATGCTTTAAGTAATGGATATAGCGTGCTAATAATCCTTTTCCCGTGCCGGCAGCTCCAATTAAGAGCCATAAATTTCGGTTTGTTCCTGCAGATATAGCCGCCAGACAATCTTTCATTGCTTCACTTTCATGGATGATCATCGGCAGCTGAGACACTGATTCGACGTTAAGATTTTCTGAAGAACTCTTCATATTGTTAAGCTCCGTAATAATAAATTGAGTATAGATTTCATCGGCAATTTCAAGGCTTGAAACCTGAACTTTAAGCATATCTCCCTTAATTCCTTCAATTATTGCAACGGATTCTGCCTTTCCATGCCGGTGTACAAGACTCTGTAAATCACTTACGAGTATCGGAGGAGAAGAAAAAGAATTCCATTGTTCAAATACACATTCAGCATTACTGTCAAAAAGTATTA
Source organism: Cytobacillus oceanisediminis (assembly GCF_004366035.1). Classification (GTDB taxonomy): domain Bacteria; phylum Bacillota; class Bacilli; order Bacillales; family Cytobacillaceae; genus Cytobacillus; species Cytobacillus oceanisediminis_C. Next base: position 97,048 of record NZ_SOEE01000002.1, on the reverse strand, counting down.
TATTGTCAGTATTCTCCTTAATAATTGCTCTGAGAAGGTCGTTTTCCTGCTGTTTTCTGCTAAAAGAAAAATATACCGATTTCACTTTTTGGAACGCATCAAAGATGGCTTCACGGCCGGATTGTATCAGGATTCCCTCGAGCCCTGCTTTAGCAGCAGCTTCAACAGTTACAACATCCCCCATGATCAATTCAAAACCCTTGACCCTTAGTTCATGAACAAGGGCCTCTACTTCCTCTTCCCTTTGAATCGTAAAAACCTCTATACCAATATCCAATATGTCAGTAATCGTTTTGGCGCCTAGCGTTATGTTGGAAAAGCCTACAATTGCTTTCTTCCCTGGAAAATCATTGGCAAGGGTTAACACCCGAAGCATATCATACCCGGATACCTGAATATCAATAACAGGGATATTTGTTTCCTGTTGGACCAGCTTTGCTGTTCCGCCCCTGCTGATGATCATATCAATTCCTTCAGACCCGGCATTTTTCACATACGGGAGTGCCTGACCCAGATTTCCAGTTGCTATTTTAATGTCCAAATCTTTTTCCTCTTTCCTGCATTCCTCAATTAATGGAAGCATAGCAGGATAAGGGGCAATAAATAATGTCTTTATTTTCATCACATTCACCTAAATGTATCTTACCATTCATTTCTAAGGGACACCAATAAATAGGAAAATAGGTCAATCCTTCTTTTTAAAAGGATTTGGCAGATTAACCCTTTATCTGCCCATTCCCTTTCACAATATATTTCGTCGAAGTCAGAGCCGGCAGTCCCATCGGGCCACGGGCATGGAGCTTTTGGGTGCTGATCCCGATTTCTGCGCCGAACCCAAACTCAAATCCATCCGTGAAGCGTGTGGAAGCATTCTGGTAAACTGCCGCGGCATCGACTTCATTCAGGAATTTTTCCACATTATCAGGGTTTGAAGAAACAATTGCCTCAGAATGTTTAGTGCCGTAGCGGTTAATATGAATAATTGCCTCCTCCACGCTTTTCACCAATTTCAACGCGACTTCTAAGCCTAAATATTCAGTGGACCAATCTTCTTCCACGGCAGGGATGATTCTTTCCCCGCATACACCTTCATCACCGTGAATGGCAACCCCTTTTTCCTTTAGTGCAAGTACAAGATCATTCAGGCCATCCCACTCTCTGTGCACAATGATCGTTTCACATGCATTGCAAACGGAAGGACGCTGTGTTTTCGCATTGATGGCAATGTTTATCGCCATTTCCTTATCAGCACTTTCATCAATATAGACATGACAATTGCCTGCACCTGTCTCAAGTACTGGGACTGTAGAATTTTCAACAACTTTCTTAATTAGCTTTGCCCCTCCCCGCGGTATCAGGACATCCAGATATTCGTTCAGCTTGAACATCCCCGAAGCAGTTTCCCGGCTCGTATCCTCAATAAGCTGTACCGCATCAGGCGGCAAGTCGCTCTTTTCCAATGCATGATGAATCACCTTCACAATTGCTTTATTGGAATGAATGGCAGTAGAACTTCCGCGAAGCATAACAGCATTACCTGTCTTCAGACATAAGCTGGATGCATCGACCGTGACATTTGGACGCGCTTCATAGATCATGCCGACAACGCCAAGCGGGACACGTACTTGTGTAATGGCGAGTCCGTTCGGACGTTCCCATGAGGTTAAAACCTCCCCAACCGGATCGTCCAGGTGAGTAAGCTGGATTAATGCGTCCGCCATTTCCTGAAGGCGGGCTTCAGTCAAACGAAGACGATCTAACAAAGCATCACTCATTCCATTTTCTTTTCCTGCGTCCAGATCCTTTTCATTTTCTGCTAAAATAAACTCCTTCTCGTGCATCAGCTGACCTGAGATCAGTTCAAGCGCACGATTCTTTTGTTTCACAGTCATTTTCGTCAGCTCTGCCGCTGCCTTTTTTGCTTTTTTTCCTTTTAAATTTAATTCCATGAGCTTTTCTCCTTTCTTTTTTGGCTTACCCAATGGTCACGATGAATGACAACACGGCGGTCGGTTCCAGCAATCTGCATTGCTTCCGAACTGGATAACCCTTTTATGGCCCGAAGCTCATCGGATGAAAAATTAACCTGCCCCTTGCCGATCAAATCTCCTTTAGGTCCAATCACTTCCACGACATCATGAACGTGAAAATAACCGGTAATGGCGGTGACACCTGCAGGCAGCAGGCTTTTTCCCTGAGTTAAAATGGCCTGTGCAGCACCGTGATCCACTTCAATTTTCCCATTCGGAACAGAATGCAGCGCAAGCCACTGCTTGGAGGTTTTGACACTCGGCTGGGAGCTGGCACCAATATAAGTCCCATCCCCTTTGCCATCGAGGATCTCAATCAGCTTTTCCGCACCGTTCCCCACACCTATGAAAACTTGCACACCCAGTGACAACGCTGTCCTGGCAGCCCCGAGCTTCGTTACCATTCCGCCGGTTCCCACTTTTGAGGACGTTCCTGCAGCAGCAGTCATTAAGTCATCGGTTATTTCTTTAATATAATTGAACTTTTTTGCATTAGGACACGTACGGGGATTTGAATCGTATATCCCGTTCACATCCGTCAGTATAATGAGGCGCTGTGCCTGGATCAGGCCGCTTACAAGCGCGGACAGCATATCATTATCGCCAAAGGCCAGCTCTTCAATCGATACTGAGTCATTTTCATTAATGATTGGAATTACATTCCGTTTCAATAATTCGGACAATGTTGCATGTGCATTTTGGTATTGCTCTTTATGCAGGAAGTTTTGCCTTGTCAGCAGCAATTGCGCTGCAACGATGCCATGCTTTTTGAATTCTTCCGTATATCCCTGCATTAATAGCCCTTGACCAACTGCGGCGGCAGCCTGTTTTCCGGCGATTGTCACAGGGCGTGAAGGATAGCCAAGATCCGCAAACCCTGCTGCAACAGCACCTGATGAAATTAAGATTACTTCATGCCCCTTCTCTTTCAGTAAGGAGAGGGCAGCCGCATGTTCCTCCAGCTTTTCAATACAAAGTCCGCCATTCATATTTGTCAGCGAACTGCTTCCGATTTTTACAACAATTCGTTCCCTTTTCACATGCTTCACCACCTATGAGAAAAGCGCAAGCGCCTTGCCCGCCCCCGACAATCACAAGTCGGGCCTCCCGGAAAAGCGTCCTTTGCCTTTTTGGGAGGATCCCCCGAAATGTGAAGGGACTGGCCAAGGGACGACAGGCATAAGACTGTTCCTGTATGATCTGAAAGGAAACGGCTTAGGACCCCAGTCCCCAGGAGCCGAAACAAGGCATGCTTGTGACATTGAGGGGCAGGCGCTGGAGCTATACAGTTCTCGAATTTCAAAATATTTTCTTAAATTGCAAAAAAAAGCCCTCCCATCCCTTTAAAAAGGACGGAAGAGCTTAGTCTTTCGCGGTACCACCTTCATTGGCACTTCACACAGCAAGCGCCCTCTTTGAAAATCCATTAACGCAGGAAATTCGGCCAGGTTTTCCTGGCAGCTCAAGGGCTAGGTTCAATAGCTTTGCAGGCTGCAGGATCTTTCAGCCGGTGAATCCCGCTCTCTTCTTGCCTGAGTTCTACTTACTGGTTCCCTGTCATGGCTGTTGTTTCTTTTTATAATTAGAATTATTATGCATCCTTCGGTATTTTATGTCAATAATTAATTCGCTGATTTAAAGGAGTAAAATCTACTGAAACAAAATTTTACACCATCACCTTTTCATCGTGAATATCATGTAAAGCATTGTGCACTTTTCCAAATTCAGACGCATGCGGGCGGTCCTCCCCATCCCCGTAGCCATAGTCCACCATTCGGTTTCGGTTCAGGCAAAGTTTAGTAAGCTCGGGTTTGAAGAAATCAAACAGTTTAAACCGTTCTTCAAGGTGCGGGAATTTTGACTGATAATCTTGAATGGCTTCTGCCAGATAAGACCAGAATGTCTTTTCCTCTATCAATTGATGATTGATCAGCACGTTTGATAAATAACGGAGGTGACAGATGAACAGACCGGTAAAAATGAATTGCGTCAGACCTTCAGGCGGTTCACTGCGAAGCACAGCTTTCAGATTCTCATCCAGTCCTGAAAGTTCGGGGAATGGCTGGTCTGAAATATTAACGTCATCCACATAATCTTTAACTGCCAATCTCACGGGCTGTGAATCTTTTAAAATAAGAATCGTATTTTGCCCATGAGGGGAAAAGACGGTTCCATACTGATAAAGGAAATGCAGAAGGGGCGGCATGATGACATTGAAAAACTGCTTCATCCACTCATTCACGCTTAATCCCGACTTCTCTATCAGACTCTGAACAAACGGTTTTCCATAGGCATCTACATGATGAAGAGCTGCAAGAGTAATCGGTTTTTCCCCTTCCTTCAAATACCCATAGATGCTTTCCCTCCAAATAGCACCCAGCATTTCATTGTACTGGTAAGGTGCTCCATTTAAAGAATGGTAATAAGGATGATCGACATTGATGCTTGCGATTTCCCCTGGAAGCACCACTTCGCAATCTTCCTTTAAGAACTGGTCATTCTCGTAAATTCCTTTAATAAATTCAGTAACCTGGGGGGCAATTACCGTCCGTTCAGAAGGAAGCCCGCGGTAGACCAGTGTATTTAAAATGCTCATTGGAAGCTTCACATGGTGTTTCCTCTTCTCACTTACATTCACAAATGTCCGAATGGACTGCTGGGGCAGATAATGGTCCGTTCCTTCTTCAAGAGGGATCATTTTTTTATTCGCCAAATCTTCCGGGAAGTTTTGAATCAGAACGTTTTTCCACTGCCATTCATGCACCGGCATAAAATAGTAATCTGCAGGATCCAATCCATACTTTCTGATGATGTCTGAAAAACTCCTGGTCATCTCAGCACCAAGTTCATTCGCGATCAGCTTTTCATAGTTCAGCCCAGTAATAGACTGGAATTGGGAACGCTCCCTGTGGATCGCTATCCAGAACAGCTTCGTTTCTTGCTGCATTTCCGGAGAGAAGTTTAAATAATCATCCATGCCAAAACCGATCCGTCCTTTGTTATAGGTGATCCAAGGGTGGCCGGTCATTTTGCCTTCCAATTCCGCATAATCAAGTTCCGTCAGTTCATCCGCTGATATTCTGTGATGAACCTTCATATTTGCATCGGCAATTAGGGTATGATTCAATTCCCTGATCAGATGCCCTGCTGTTTCGGATGACATGCCAATACTCTCCTGGATATCAGAGAGAAATTGAATCGCATTGACGGCTGGATGCCATGTGTCTTTTTCACAGGCTTCAATAGAGTCCGCTTTTACGTCAAAACTGTCAAATAATCGTTTTTCTCCCTTAAATCGGTATTTGCGGCCTGTGGATGTCTGTAATAAATAAACATCACCTTCTAACTCGGGATGAATCATATCTTCATACATAAACTCTGAAAGCATTTTGGCCAGCAGATTTTGATTCACGTTTTCCCAGACTTCTTTTTGCAAAATCCCTTCAGTTTCATTGATATATAACATACTATTCCTCCTTTATCTGATTGCGGCAGTCTTCCAGGATTCATCCGCTTCAAACGACTGAAACACATTCTTTTTGTTTACCGGATAAATTTCCCGGCCGTATACCTGTTTCATGATGACAGCGTTCCGGTAAGCCCCCAGTCCAAGGTCAGGTGCGCCGACACCATGTGTATGAAGTTCCCCATTTTGAATGAATATCTTATTTTCTTTCATGGTTTTAGTCTCCAAAGCATAATCGCGCGTGACCTTGAAGCGATTGTGACCATCCCAATTGACTTCATCCTGCATCTGGAGAAGAAAATGCGGCATGGACGGTGCATAACCAGTCCCTAAAATGACGAAATCTGACTCCAGCTGAAATAATTCTTCAGAAACACAATGTTTTAATGTCAGCAAATGAGTGCCATTCCTTAGTTCAATCCCTTCAAGTTCAGTCATGGCGAGCAAATGAATCGGCGGCTTCTCACCGCATGCTGTTTTATCATATAAAAGGTCATAAATATCAGCGATCGTATTCATGCTGATTCCCTTGTAAAGAAGATCCTGATTTGAAAGCAGAGAATCCTTCTTGTCCTGTGAAAGCCGGTAAAAGAAATCGATATAATCCGGCGAAAAAAATTCCAGGCCTAATTTGCTGTATTCCATCGGAAAGAAACCTTTTGATCGGGTGAACCAGTTTAATTCATAGGCACCATCATCCTGCCCCTGCAGCAAATCATAGAATATCTCGGCTGCGCTCTGGCCTGAGCCGATCACTGTGATCGAACCTGCCTGCTTAAGCTCACTTTTTCGCTCCATATACTCAGAAGAATGCATGACGTTCGGTCCCAGATGCTTTTCCAGATGTGAAGGTACTGACGGGCTTGTTCCAATTCCGACTGCCACATGTTTTGTTAGATAAGATTCGGCTTCACCTGTTTGCACATTTCTGACGACAACTTCATATAGTTCATTTATTGAGCTGATTTTCTCTACCTGGAAGCCAAATCTGCAGGATGTAAGCTGGCCGGCTACCCATCGGCAATAGTCATTGTATTCTTTTCGGGGGATATGAAATTTCTCCAGAAAATAAAAATGGTACAGCCTGTTATGCGTTTGTAAATAATTTAAATATGTAAATCTGCTCTGTACATTGGCCATGCTGATTAAATCAGCGAAAAATGGAACCTGAAGGGTTGTTCCTTCAATCAGCATTCCCTTATGCCAATTGAATTCTGTTCTTTGTTCAAAAAACAGGGCCTCCTTCCCTCCTGTTTCCTCCAACATGGCAGCAAGCCCGAGATTGAAGGGACCGATGCCGACGCCAATAAGGTCATACACTTTCTGCTGCTGCAAAGACATCTCTCCATCTCCTTTCAAATTGTTTTCTTTCACAGAACATCAGCATGCCCGTCTTATCCGGAAGCTCAATAGGCTTCATTTTTTTAAATCCGCATTGTTCAAAAATATGAATCATTTTTTTATTGCGAATATCCGGCTCTGCGATGATTTTATCTGTCCCCTGGTGTAAAAATTGAAAAAGAACCATGGCCCGCAGCAGCGGAAGAGCATATCCTTTCCCCAAATAGTCAGGTTCACCAATCAGGAGATGGATTCCCTGGTCTTCAGGTTGAGGATCATAACAGCTCTCAACCACATCCCCTTTAACCCAATACGCTTCCCAATAGCTCATCGGGACCCCATCCAGCAGGCCTAAAAATAGCTTTTGATGTGTATCCGCCAAAAAACCTTCCAAATGGGTCCTGTATTTTTCAAAAGGAATGTTCAAATTCCAGAATGGACTGACATGCGGCTCCTGGTGCCATTTATGCAGGATCTCTGCATCTCTTTCCAGCACGACTTCTACAAAGGATATGGTTTGATTCACTTCCTGATCATAAATACTAAACTCCGGCTTCATCAGCAATCAGCACCTTCTTCAGCGGATTAGGTATTTTTGTATAAACAGATTGGGTCTCCAGTGAGCCAACCAGTTCATCCAGATCATAAAAACGTGTGAGCAGGTTGGCTTTGCATGGGAGCTCCTTCATTTCCAGCAAGCTTTTAAGCAAATCAGATTCCCCCCCTGACTTTTCATAATGGTTCAAGAGCTTTTTCTTCAGAATGGCCAGGAGAGCTTCCTCATCAGCGAGTCCCGCGGTCCCAAAACCATTAATGAGCCCAAACAGATGGTTCATAAAGAAGTAATAGCGGAAGCGCTCGATTGCAACATCATCACTGCAGAGTGTAGAACTTTTGCGGCTCACATCCGGAATGATCCCGGCAAGCAGCTCAGCTTTTGATTCACTAAAATAATAACCTTGATTATCCCGGTAATAGAATGCGGACGGGTAGCCGTTTTCCAGCTGGACAATCGAATTTTGCTGATGAGCTTCAAGGGCAACCCCATAAGTTTCATAGAGCCAAATCAAAGGATCGAGGGTAATGGATAAATATTTTTCAAACCAATCCCGGCTAACTTCCCAAGCCATCCGATTCTCTTTTTCTGCGATTTCATGGATAATCGCCTCCAGTCGAGTGCACCCGCCAAAAGCATGATCCTGAACAAGGCCTGCTATTAAACTGGCATTTCTATCATTCTCATAAAAAGGATTCTCACGGATCACCACTTCAAATCCAGATGTTTCTTTATTAAGCGGAATGTTCATGAAAGCCGGATCCTGTATGATACGGAAAGCAGGATACAGGTCCTGGAATTTAATTCCCAACTGGGATTGCATCAGCCGTGTCACTTCAACCCCTCTGTATAGTTCTTTTTCTAAATTCACCCGAAGCGAATTCGTAATTTTCACCGGGACGGAAAACTTAAACATATAGTGGAAATCCGGACTATAAACTGTACGCATGGATGACGTCGCTTCAAATGGCAATCCGTAAGGACCTATGTAAAGCAGTTTCCCTGACTGAATCAATGCCTGCACTTCCGTGTCTTTCAATAAAACTGGCACCTGGAGAGGATGTACAGGGATGAAGACAGATTGCCGATCCCCGCCGAATTTCCCTTTAAATCTTTCATCTCTCTGCAGCAGCTCCATAATGATCTCTTCCGCGCTGGCCTGATCAGCTGAGTCTTGAGAAACAATCGCCCGGTCCGCTTTAAAAAAGTGAAGCTGGAAGCTTCCCTTTAATTCCGGAGAATAGGAAGACTCCGCTTCAAAGGTCATTCCCTGTTTGCTTTTCGGCGTGGGATGAAGCAAGTGGCCGAATAAAAGCGACTGCTCTGCTTCAATAAAGGTAAAGTCGGTCTTCTGCAGACTGTCTGAATCCCCTTCACGCTCCTGTAAATAGCGCTGAATATTGCGGCAGCTGAGAATCGCCCGCAGCATCAGCTCATCTTCCGCTCCTTCTCTTTCTGTCGATGCCAGCAGCTCCTTGCTGATTAAAGATACAAGTGTGACATAATCCAGCGGAACCTCTATGCCATTTACACTCATTAAGAGCGGAAAATGAAAGGTATGCCTGCCAGTCAGAGACCAGTGCCTGACAGCAGCATAAATAACAATATCCAAATGTGCCAGTTTAATTTCCAGACATTTGGAGGAAATCTCTACCTCCCAGTCAGGCTTCCAATTTTCAGTCACCAGAAAATGCTGTGTTTCTCTTAAGTAACAATTCAAAAAGCTTTGCATGCTTGCCTGCTGTGCCATTTCCGTATGATTTGTCAAAGGGCTTCCTCCTTCTGTTTGTACTCTTTCGCAGATTGACTGAGGGACTCAACAGCCAATTTCACTTCCGCCATGGTTGTCTGCGGGTTTAAAAGTGTAAATTTCAAATACTGAGAACCATTTATTTTTGTTTTAGCGATCAGTCCCTCTCCGCTGTAAAGGAGTTTTTTATATATGTGCAGATTAAGTCCATCAGCATCCTTTTCATCAGTAAACCGGAACACAATGGCATTTAATTCCGGCTCGGAATTTATTACTTCAATCCCAGACGTTTCCTTCAGCCATAGAGCCGTTTGTTTTGCCAGCTCAATCGTATGGTCAATCATGCAGGAAAAGTCTCTTTCCCCTACTATCCGCAGTGACATATAGAGTTTAAGCGCATCAAACCGCCTGGTAGTCTGAACCGATTTATTTACCAGATGATCGAGGTCTTCTTCTTCGGGATTTAAATAATCTGCGTGGTAAGACAGATACTGAAAGCTGGATTTATTTTTAACAAAGAAGGCTCCGCAGCTGATCGGCTGATAAAACATTTTGTGAAAGTCGATGGTCACTGAGTCCGCCAGATTGATTCCAGCCAATTTGCCACAATGTTTTTTGCTCAGAACCAGAGCTCCACCGTATGCAGCATCAACATGCAGCCACATTCCATTTTCACTGGCGGCTTCTGTTAATTCCCCGAGTGCATCTATGCTGCCAAAATCGGTGGTTCCACACGTGGCTGCGATGCACATAGGATAATATCCGCTGGACTTTAGGCGCTGGATCTCTTTTTTTAATGTGGAGACACACATTCTCATGTGTGCGTCAGTCTTGATTTTTACCACAGCCTGTTCACCGAGTCCCAGCTGGGAAGCTGATTTGCTTACAGTAAAATGGGCTTTTTCTGAACAAAGAATTCGCAGCTTGTGTGCTTCAGCAGGCAGTCCCAGCTTTTTTACATCCCAATTCCACTGTGACTGGCAAAAATGATCCCGAGCGAGCAGCAATCCCATGTAATTGGATTGCGTGCCCCCGCTTGTGAAAGTGCCATCCGCACTATCGGCTAATAAAAGCTTTTCAGCCAGCCATTTCACCAATTTTTCTTCCAGATAGGTAGCCGCAGTGCTTTGATCCCACGAATCCATCGACTGATTCAGTACAGCGATGATCAATTCAGCCGCGATGGCAGGAATCAGGGTGGGACAATGCAGATGGGCCATGCTGCCAGGGTGCGTGACATGGATGCTGTTGCTGACGACTTTTTCCATAATTTCTTTAAGTACCAAAGACGGAGACTCCCCATTTATTGAACTGTTTGTTAATAGGGCGATTTCCTTTTCAATCTCTTCTGCCTTTTTGCCATTGAATACCTTAGGCTGCTGCCGGTAAAATTCGCTCAGTAAATTCTGCGTTTCTGAGAGGATCCGCTGAAAGCTGTTCTGGCTTTCAGCGTGTTGAGATAAAAAATAATCCTTAAATTGATTCATTTCACTGCTTCCTTTACAGCTTCTGTAAAAATGTTAATGACTTCGTCCAGTTGTGCTTCTGTAATGATAAGCGGCGGAAGAAAGCGGACGACACTGCCATGTCTGCCGCCAACTTCCAGGATTAAGCCGCGGATGAAGCACTCTCTTTGAATGCGGCTTGCAAGGCCCGGATCTGCTTTGCATGCTCCTTTTCGGCTGAAAGGCTCGGAAGGATCTACAATTTCGGCTCCTACCATTAACCCTCTGCCGCGGACATCCCCAATTTCAGGATATTCCTCCTGCAGTTCCTTTAGCGACGCAATCAATTTCTCGCCCAAAACGCCAGCTTTTTCGGCTAATTTATTTTCTTTTATATATCGAAGTGTGGCTGTTCCGGCCGCCATTGCCATCTGATTTCCTCTGAATGTTCCAATGTGCGCACCCGGAGCCCACTGATCAAGCGCCTGGTCATAGATTACAACGGATAATGGCAGGCTTCCGCCAATTGCCTTTGAAAGGACAACGACATCAGGGACAATGCCTGCATGTTCAAAAGCGAAAAGCTTACCGGTTCTCCCAATCCCAGTCTGCACTTCATCGATAATGAGCGGGATATCCCGTTCGTTTGTAATTCGGCGAATTTCTTTTAGCCATTCGACAGGTGCCGGGATTGAACCGCCTTCACCCTGAACCACTTCAAGAATGATGGCAGCAGGCGGCAGTATCCCGCTTTCCGGATCATCAAGAAGATTCTCAATATAGCGGCTGCTGAGTTTATGTGTCTCTTCCCCGCCAACACCGAAAGGACAGCGGTACTCATATGGATAGGGCATAAAGTGGACATCAGGCATAAGTCCCTGGACTTTTTCCTTTGGAGAAAGATTTCCGGAAAGGGCCATTGTCCCATGTGTGGCTCCGTGATATCCTCCATGGAAAGACAGGATGCTCCTTCTGCCTGTTGCCGTTTTAACCAGTTTGATTGCCGCTTCGATCGCATCTCCTCCGGTTGGGCCGCAGAATTGAATCTTTGCCCTTTCAGCAAGCTTCTCAGGAAGACTATTAAACACTTCACTTACAAATTCTTCTTTTACAGGTGTGGTTAGATCCAGCGTATGTAATGGCCGCTTATCATGCAGAACCTTCTCAATAGCCTCCGTAACCACCGGATGATTGTGGCCCAGAGCCAGCGTTCCAGCACCCGCAAGGCAATCGATATACCTTTTTCCGTCTGCATCCTTCACATAAATACCTTCTGCCTCCTCAATCGCAATCGGGATCCTCCTTGGATAGCTCCGCGCGTTCGATTCGCGCATTTCCTGCTGCTTTAAGTAAAAATCATTTGTTTTTTCTATTTGCAAAATGCTCATAAATAGTGGTTCCTCCTTTGTTATTGTTGAAAATGATTCTCATTATTGATTACGAGATTACTTTAAATGATAATGATTATCATCGTCAATAGGAGTTCTTCCCTAATTTACTTTCCTGTTTGAAGTTTTTATTTTTAATTCAGGTCTTCCGTTGGATAATGACGCATTAATATTCGCGGTAAATTTCTATACTGGGACCCATTTAAGCGGTATTGGCTTTCACCCGGCATATTAAGTCTTTTGTCACCGATTCGGCACTAATTTTTTTACACTGCTCTACATTTCAGACAACCAAATGGGTATGCTAAGAAAAACCTAAAAGCAGGAGGATTTACATATGGAGTCAAACGGAAAGCAACTATCCATATTTTCTCTGGGCGGCATCAATGAAATTGGAAAGAACATGTATGTGATCCAATATGATGACGATATTGTCGTGATTGATGCTGGAGGGAAATTCCCTGACGAGACCTTATTGGGGATCGACTTGATCATTCCGGACATCACTTACCTTGAAGAGAACCGGGATAAAATCCGCGGGCTGATTGTAACTCATGGACATGAGGATCATATTGGCGGGGTTGCCTACCTTCTCAAAAAAATTAATATGCCGGTTTACGCCACGCGATTTACTCTTGGCCTGATTGAATTAAAATTAGCGGAGCATCGCCTGCTTGGTGATTCAGAGCTTATAAATATTGATTCTGACTCCCGCCTTGATTTTGGGGAAATTGGCGTTAGCTTTTTCAAGGTGAATCACAGCATACCTGACTGTCTTGGAATTGTTTTCAAGACGCCCGGCGGCAATGTTGTCCATACGGGAGATTTTAAATTTGACTTAACCCCTGTAAATCAGGAGCATGCTGATATCCATAGGATGGCTGAGATTGGACGCAGTGGAGTGCTCGCCCTTCTTTCAGAAAGCACAAACGCTGAGCGGACTGGCTTTTCGCCAACTGAACATATTGTCGGGGAAAACATTGAGGAAGCATTTATGAAAGCACCACGCAAGATCATCATCTCAACTTTCGCTTCCAATGTTAGCCGTGTTCAACAGGTTGTGGCCGCTGCGATAAAAACAAATCGAAAGCTGGTCCTGCTTGGACGAAGTATGGTAAATGTCGTGAATGTAGCGATTGAACGCGGATACCTGACAGTTCCCGAGGGAATGATTGTGAATCCAAGAGAAGCGATGAATCTTGCCCCAGAAAAGGTGTGCATCCTATGTACCGGCAGCCAGGGTGAGCCGATGGCTGCCCTTTCACGACTCTCTGCCGGAAATTATCGGGATGCAGAGATTCATCCTGAGGATACCGTGATTCTAGCAGCATCCCCAATCCCTGGAAACGAGCGCGATGTCTCAAAAATCATTGACAACCTGTTCAAGCTGGGAGCCCGCGTGATATACGGTTCAGGAAGCTCAACAGGAATGCATGTGTCTGGCCACGGCTACCAGGAAGATCTAAAGCTTATGCTCACATTGATGAAGCCCAAATATTTTATCCCGATTCACGGTGAATACAGAATGCTTCATCATCATAAATTGCTTGCTGAATCCATCGGTGTTGAAAACGGGCATACATTTATCATTAAAAATGGGGAAGTTGTTGATATTGAGAATGGGAAAGCACGCCAGACCAGGCGGGTACCTGCCGGGGATACTTATGTTGATGGAGTGGGTGTTGGTGATATTGCCAGCATCGTGCTCCGCGACAGAAAGCAGCTGTCCGAGGATGGCATGATTGTGATCGTGCTGACTATGAGCAAGAGTGAGCGCAAAATGATATCAAGACCTGATACGATATCCCGTGGTTTCGTCTACGCAAGGGAATCCGAGGATCTGCTGAGGGAAATAAACCGGATTGCGGAGAAAACCGTCAATGATCTTCCAGAACAGGACAAAAGCCAGTGGAATGTCATCAAGCAGAGCATTAAGAAATCACTTGGGCAGTATTTATTTGAAAAGACAAAGCGCAAACCAATGATCCTGCCGATTATAATTGAAATTTAAACGAAAAGAGGCAAGCCGTAATCGGCTTGCCTTTATCGCAGTTTAAGGGACAGTAAGACCCCCCACCTTTGATTCAGAGGAATCTTTGGTGGATCAGTGGCGGTCTAACTAACCGTATAGGCTCCAAAGCAGAACAAAGACTAAGAACGCCACGTTCTGTGGCGACGACTTTGTAACCCAAAAGTCCGCTTTTGGTCGTGCGAAGCTAATGCTGACGAAGAGTTCCTTTTCCTTTGGGCCTCACTTAACAATCAGCGGGGAAACCACCCGCTGATTGAAGTTTCACTCTATCTAAAGGGCTGCTTATCCGCGGCGTCCGCCTCGGCCGCCCCGCTTACCTTCAGTATTGCGCTTTAATGAAGAAATATTTTCTTCACTTGATTTTAAGAATTTTGCCATTTTGTCTTCAAAGCTTTCCTTCGGCTTAAAGTTTCCTTTAGAACGGAAATCTCTGGAACCGCCGCGGCGATCATCTCTTCCCTGGCGCGGCGGGCGCTGAGAATAAGAAGATTGGCCTTCCGGTCTGTCCACCGCTTTTTTGATGGATAGGGCAATTTTGCCTTCCTTCTCGCTAAGCACTTTAACAGTTACCTCATCGCCAACTTTTAAATGCTCATTCACATCTTTAACATAGCTGTCAGCTACCTCACTAATGTGAACAAGACCTGTCGTACCGCCTGGCAGCTCGACGAAAGCTCCGAAATTTGTAATACCTGTTACTTTTCCTTGTACCTTACTTCCAATTTCGATTGACAAAAAAACTTCCCCCTCGGTAGTGTTAACAACGTCTTATTATAACTTTTTTTTAAGATAATTTCAACGCCGGCGATATCCTCACGATATTCTACCCGTTAAAATTAAGAATAAATCATATTTTTTGTTCAAATTTAAATATTTAATTGCTTATTATACCTGTAAATTAACTCATTTTCTATGCGGATGGCCCTCTTTTATATAGAAAAAAATTTTTATGTGCAGATAAAAATTTTTATGTGCGCATAACGCTTTTTTATGTGCGGATAGCTAGATTTTATGTGCGGAAGGTTAATTTAGACAAATACTTAATTGCACCTTTAATGGCAAACAAAAAGCTCCTGAAACAGGAGCTTAAACCCTACACAGTATGACCTTCCTGAAGAACCTTCCTGCTGAAATGACGCTTCATTATAATCCCATACAGGGATGCCAATACCTGCTGAAAGAGCATGCCGATGACTACAGGAACAGCAACAGGAGCGGGAAAGTATGTGACTGCCAGGACAGAGCCTACGCTGATATTCCTCATCCCGCCATTAAACGTAACAGCCACAGTCGTGCCCTGATCGTATTTCAGTAAATTGGCGATGATGAAAGAGATAAGATAGCCCATAAACGCCACACAAAATACAGCAAGCCCGATGAGGACCAATTTAAGATTTACCTCCTTCAGATACGGGGCGACGACAGCTCCATTCAGCATAACCACAATGGCCATTCCAAGCTTAGAAAAAGGAGAGAGACGGCTGCTTAAGGCTGCAGCGCTTTTTTCTGCAAATTGATTGAAAAGCATGCCAAGAAAAGAAGGCAGAACAATCATGCCAAATAATCCAGCCATCATCGGCACAGCATCGATCTGTACAGACTTCTGGAAAAATACCGACAATGTCAGCGGTACAATAAATGGTGACAGAAAGGTATCAACCAGAATGATGGACAATGTCAGCGGAATATTGCCGCGATAAATGGAAACCCAGATGAAGCTCGATATGCCGGTGGGAATGGCCATAGCCAATACCAGCCCGGTAATGGTTAATGAATCATCACCGAACGCAAG
This sequence comes from Cytobacillus oceanisediminis, assembly GCF_004366035.1. Taxonomy (GTDB): domain Bacteria; phylum Bacillota; class Bacilli; order Bacillales; family Cytobacillaceae; genus Cytobacillus; species Cytobacillus oceanisediminis_C. Next base: position 81,248 of record NZ_SOEE01000002.1, on the reverse strand, counting down.
TTTACCGGTGCTCCATGCAAAGAGAGGCATCAAAATATGAAGCAAAAACAAAATGAGGAAAAGCGGCTTTGGATGATGAACGATTTCTTTTAAACTGCTAAAGCTGGAGTTCAGACTGCCTGAAAACGTCATAAACGCAAAAACCCAAGGGATGATAAAGGCAAGGTCCTTGATATAACCAGCGAGCATAACACCTAGAACCACGCTTATTGGAGTAATCAATGGCATCATTTTCTCCAGCTGTTTATTGATTTGAATTAGCACACTGAGTACTCTCCTTTTCCGAATAATTGTTTACCTAACTAATTATTTTATCATAAACTGGCTGGTTATATATCAAAATAATGAAAAAGAGCCAAAAATCGGCTCTTTTGATTATCTCCGTTTCTCCGGCATATATTTCAGCCATTTTCCCAGTCTCCAGCTGTTCACTCCAAACCCTGCAAGCGCAATGGCTGCGATGCCTGCGGATAACTGCATGATCAGCATTTCTTCTAAATAAATGCCAAAGCCTGACCCAGTTAAACCTAGCATGAATAACTGAAAAAGCTGCTTTTTCCGATTTTCATAGATCGTAAACTGAAACTCCCTTCTTTGCCCTGCCTCTTTCATTTTTTCCAATTTACGCGGTGTTTCCAGGAATTCCGCTGCTGAATGAAAAATTTTAAAGAGCGGCTGGGATTGAATAATGCTCCAAATAAATGACCATTTATTCCCCTGAGAGCTTAGCCACTCTGTAAAAACTGGTTTGCCAAGGTCAATAAGATCATCTTCTGGTGCCAGATGGCGAACAATCCCTTCTATTGTCATAAATGACCTGCCCAGAAAAACAAAGCGGGTTGGCACCTGGATCGGAAGAGCAGCGATCAGATCATTTAGTTCAAGCTTAAGAGCCACTAAATCCATATCCTTTACCTGAGAAAGGTCAAATCCCATCCATTCTGACAGCAGCTTCTCCATTGTTCCAGCATTAGCTTCCGGCAGCAAAAATCCCAGCTGTGACAGACATTCGACTGCTTTACTGTAGTTTTTAGCCAGAATGGATTCAATTAAATTCTGAAAAGAGACTGCATCTTTTTTTGAAATTTCACCGGCCATGCCGAAATCGAGAAGAATAATCCGCCCCTCCCTTGTAAACAGCACATTTCCTGGATGAGGATCCGCATGAAACATCCCAGGTTCCAGCCATTGCGGCAGGAAGATCTTCATCAAACGGCGTGCCAGATCCTGACGGGATATCTCAAGCTTTTCAATCGCTGCTGAATCATTTAGCCTTGTTCCCTCCACCCATTCCATGACAAGCACTTTTGAGGTGCAAAGCTCCTGATGCACGCCCGGAATTTTAACCATCTCACTATCTTTAAATCGCTCCTTAAAATAAAGCAGGGTATTCTTTTCCTTTGTAAAGTCAAGCTCCCGCTCAATAACTTGCTTTAACTCCTGAAATAGGACTTTTAAATTAATGAATCCCTTAGGAATAGGGACAAACCGATCCGCAAACCAGACAAGAATCCTTAGGGTCCGGAAGTCTGTATGTACGATTGATTGAATATCTGGACGCTGCACTTTAATAGCGACAATTGAGCCGTCCTCCAGAGCGCCTTTATATACCTCTCCAATCGAAGCTGATGCTATGGCTTCTTTTTCAATCGCTACCACCTTTTTAGAGACCTCGCTGCCCCACTCTTCGTTTAAAATCCTCTTGATTTCACGCCATTCCGATGGCGGTACCTTATCGGTCAGGTCTTGCAGCTCCTTGATGAAAGCATTTGGAAGCAAATCAGAACGAATACTGATGAACTGACCAATCTTAATCAGGAGTCCTTCCAATTCAAAAAGTGTTGTCCGGAGTCTTTTCCCGATGCCAGACCATAAATTGCCCCATTCTGCTTCTGATTTGCGGGTCCATTTATACCAGTAAATTTGAAATATAATGAAAAGTGCCAAAGATATTATTTTGTACATGCGGAGCCATTTGCTTCTCGCCTTCATTTCCATCCTCTTCTTCCCAAGTAAAGTATACTGTCTGATTCTGCAATACAGGCTGAATACCCTTTTCTTTTTATACGGTATCATGTTAAAAAAGTTTCATAACATAAAAAACAGCCTGTCCTTACACTAAGGACAAGCTGCCTGCTTGATGCTGCTGAATATACTGATGAGTTATGTCAACAATCTTCTCTTTATCATGATCCATGGATGCCACATGATAGGAGTTATAAAGCGATATAGCTTTCTTTTTAGCTGAGCCAATCTTCTTCAAAATAAAATCTGTACACTCTGCAGGTACAACATGATCTTCTATCGACTTAAAGCCTAATACAGGTGTTTTAATGAATGGAAGTAAGTCTGGTGTTCTTTCCATGATCTTCTGCAATTCGAAGATGGAGGGGACCGGAACCTTCCCGTACGTAATTTCCTCTACATCCTCTTTTTTTATATCAGGTGCACCTTCATCAATGTACCTGGGATTTGTTTTCCCCTTTAAATATTCATAGGACGGAACCCGAAGAGCGGCATTTATTAACACAATACCTGCAATTTCAGGATATTTATTAGCCAGCCAAAGTGTCAATGCACCACCCATCGATTGACCTGCAGCATAAACAGATGTGCATCTGTCTTTTAGAAATTGATAACCCTTTTCAGCTTCAGCAAACCAATCCTCATGAGAGGTTTTTTCCATATCTTTATAATGTGTGCCGTGGCCTCTAAGCCTTGGAGCAAAGACGGTATAGCCAAGCTTGGCAAATGACTCCCCCAAAAACCGGACGCTCTGGGGAGTTCCAAGAAAACCATGTGTGATCAGAATCCCGATCTCATTCCCTTCATAGTAGAAGGATTCTGCACCGTCCAAAACAGGATAACGTTCATTCATAATCTGTTCCTCCCTCAGAATTCATTAATCACATTATATAACCAACTATTCCGACCTGTCAACTTGTATTTAAACAAAAAAGACCGTCCAAATCATATTTGGAGCGGTTAGACTAAAGAAAGTATTAATACAAAGATAAGGAAGACGTAACATACACCAAAGATAATAGCCCTTACATTAGAGTTTCGGGTGTACCCTTTGAAGTCTGCAAGTGATTGAGCACCATCCACCTTTCTGGAGTGAATGACCATACTGATATTGGTCAGGACTAGAATCGCGATTGTCAGAAAAAATAAAAATACCGGCTCAATACTCAGAATTTCACCGGAATCAAAATGAAAGTAAGCATTGAAAAATAGTATGCTGCTGACAAGCAAAGTCCAAATACTCCCCACTGTGCGCTGCTTACTCCATTCATTGCCCATTTTTTCTTTTTCATAGATGGCAACTTTTTCGATAACAGGAAAAATAGATTTGGTGGAATTACGTTTTGCCCATCCCAGAATGGATTGAATCAGAGTTATCATGCCAAGGAAAATAAACATTTGTGAAAATGTAATATCTATGAAACTTTGTAAAATGTACGTAGCGGTTAAGAAAAAAAGGAGGTTGCCATTTAAGAACAGGAGCTGCCTGATTCTTAGTTTCTTAATTTCAGAAGTAGTCACGATCCCGCCTCCCTATGTCTTATGAAATAAATAATAGGGCTCACGATTCCCAGAATGACAATGACAAGGAACATCCAAAATCCGCTTCCTCCTCCCAGCCCTAACTCATCAGCAAGAATGGCTTCAAAAAATAGTACCTGGCCAGATACTATGATTGAAATCATTGTAATTGCCATAACCGTAAATCCGTTCAAGAAACCCTGCATGACTTTAGGAAGCCATACAAGAATGAATAGAACGACAGTTATTAATAGGAAACTGGAAATCACTGGCCTCAATAGTGTAAAGGCTCCATCTGTTACAAAAGATTCGTAAGTGTACATATATCCCCCTAATAATTTCTATAATAGTATTATTTTACAATTAATCAGCTATTGAAGCCACCTTAAAAAAACGGCTGCACTTTATGTGCAGCCGTTCGGATATTATTTAATACCTCTCTAGTAATTCGATAATCACTTTGAACGTTGAGGTTGTGTCCATATAGGCGTATTTGCCTTTCCCATTAAAAAAATTGCCAGTTTGTATGACTGGATATCCCATTCCTTCCAGCAATCTGATTTTTTCATCCAGGTTATCGACAACGAACGAAATATGATGGACACCTTCCCCATATTTCTCCAGATGTTCCTGCCAAGTACTTGGTGAATCACCTGGTTCGATTAATTCACTTTGAATGAAGGGTGTATTGATGAACATATATTTTGATTTAGCTTCTGTGGGCTGACCTCTGAACATGACCTGTGTCGTTTCACTTGGGCCTGATTGTATAATGGGTGGCTTATCGGCACCGAGAAGCTTACAGTAAGCATCGGCAGCTAAATCCAGATCTTTTACCACGATTGCCAGCTGTTCGACTTTATTTGTTCCAAGCAAAGGTCTTAGTGACTCAGGGGCAGCTGCAGTATTTCTCGCCACAAAGCTTTCCAGGAGTTCAACCAATATTTTGCAGTCTTCCAAGGTATCTGCATAAACATATCTGCCTTCACTGGATGTAAATTCTCCACTTTGCAGTGTTGAATACCCGCTCTCCTCAAAAAACGGCATTCGTTCTCTGATGGATTCCACATCAAAGGCAATATGGTGTATGCCTTCTCCAGCTCGATCCAAAAACTCCCGCATCGTGCCTGGTTCTTCATTTGGTTCAATCAGTTCAAATTGAACAGTTGGCGTATTTAGAAAAGCTAATTTGCTTATTGATGCAGTAGGCTTTCCACGGTAAATTACCTTTGATACTTCCTGATCACCTGTTAAAAACCACTCAGGTTTGGGAACTCCCAGTAAACTTGAAAAAGCCTCACATGCCTCTTCAATATCCCGGACAACAAATGCCAGCTGGTTTATTGCCTGATTTCCTGCTAATGGCGCTTTAGTGGTTTTGCTTTCAGCCATAAAAACACTCCTTCTAAATGACGCTTCTCCTTCAGGATAATCCCCGTACAGCAAGTCCTCCATCACTCGAAATTACTTCGCCTGTAATGGCACGGGATTGATCAGAAGCAAGCAGCAGATACGCTCCTACATGATCTTCACTGGTCATGGCTATGCGAAGGGGATTCCGGGATTTAATGCTTTTCGCTTTCGTATCCGGATCGACTGCTTTCACAAACGGCTTAAGGGGGCCAATGACATTGAGTGCCGTCAATGTGCCGCCGGGGCCAACTGCGTTTACCCTGATATCCGGGGCTAATTCAAAGGCAAGCTGGCGCATTAAGCCGATTTGCGCGTGCTTGCTTGCTGTATACCAGACTCCGCCCCCGTCCGGGTAAAAGCCTGCTCCGGAAACCGTGAAAATCATATTTCCATTCGTTTTTTTTAATTCTTCCGCAGAAGCTTTTGCACCATTAAAATAGCCTTTGACATTAATAGTAAATAACAGGTCATAGGCATCAGACATGGCCTCTGGTGTTACTTCACTAAATTTGGCAAATCCATCAAATACTCCGGCATTGGCCACGAACACATCCAGTTTTCCCGTTGCTTCCACAGCAGCTTCAACGGCGTGAACATGATCCTCATATACAGTAACGTCGCCTTCTATGCATAGAACACGATCCCCGAATTCCTGCTTCAATTGCCCGAGGCCAGCTGCTGACTTATCCAGCACAGTTACAAAGGCTCCTTCCTGTATAAAAGTCTCTGTAACAGCCTTGCCAATGCCTGAAGCGCCCCCGGTCAAATAGACTGATTTTCCGCTAAGCAGTTCCATACTTGATGTTCCTCCTTAAACAAAAATAGCAAGATTTCTGGTATTGAGTGTAGTCTGATCGACAATGAAAACCCTTTTGGACAATTTCCAGACGCCATCTTCATATAGAAATTCATCACGGCGCTCCCCTGAGATCAGGTCATGATGGATGTCTGTACTGCGACTGCGATAGATTAGAAGATAACTATTTACTGATGCTTTTTCATTAGGGACATAGTCTGCCAGTTTCACATTGCTTACATAGCGGCGGGTGCGGGAAGGCGGAATTTCCGCCCAAGCATAATCCGTTTTCAACCGTTCAACTCTCAGGCTAAGCAAATCTATATCATCATTAAAAGAGAACATATCTTCCGCATAATCTGGCCTTTCGGTGCCTTCCTTATTGACACGTACAGGCATTTGATAAATCAGGGATGGATGCATAAGGCTAAACCAGCCATCAAAATCAATATGATCAAGCAGCTCAGCTTCTTTGTAGAGCCATTGTTCAAATTCATAGGTTGCGAGCATTTTCTCTAAACTCATTCCGTATTCCCCCATTTCAGGCATCGTTCCAGTTTATTTACTCGTTCATGAGATCAAGCCAGTAGCGGTAGAAGTTCCTTTGGTTTGCTTCAGTAAACTTATCATCGTAGACAACACCCGGACCGGTGAAATCGCTGACCGGTTCCCGGTGCATGCCCATCGTATAATTGTAGACAAGTTCTTTCATAACAGGCATTGGACCTGATGCGGCAGCGGTTATGTCAGTAAAAACTTCCGTATCATCCTGCTCAAAAATGCCTGAAGGGCTGAACGTTAAAATGAAGGAATCCCTTGAACGTTTTTTCCAGTCGTCTGCAGCATTTTTCTCTACCAGGAACCAGGCGATCACTTCCATTTTATCAGGCCCAATTGGCCTCCACATCCGAACGGTTGTATTCGAAATCAGCTGCCCTTTCACTTTTGTATGCGAAATGAGGAAGCTCAGGTTTGGAAAGATGTTTCCGATCATATTTTTCAAATTGGCCAGCACATCATATTGTTTATTTGTTAAATTGGATTGATATTCCGATTTTAGCTCCTCAGGGAAAGCGAAGTCAGGATTAGGAGTGCCCAGATTTAAACCATGCCCGTTCATTGTGTGAATTTGGTATCCCTTTTTGGAATAGGTTGCACTGGGCACCATGCCCAATTTTGCAATGGATCCATGCGTGACCATTGTGTGGTAGGAATCGCCGACAAAGTTATCTGCTCCTACCTTCCAGTTTGAATGGATGATAAATCTTTGCGGAGGGCCGAGGACTTCCATTTCAGCACGTCCGGCTAAAATGTCCAAATACCATTTGAAATCTCCCAGAAAATCTGAAAGAGACTCGGCTTCTTCATTCCAGGTTCCAAAAATAAGGCCTTTATACGATTCAATCCTTATTTTGTGGAGTCCCAATTTGGACTTATCCAGGTCAGTTCCATAAATATCCTTCTGCAGAGGTACTCCAATAAGATCACCATTGTTTTTAAAATTAAATCCATGATAAGGACATACAAATGAGGATTTATTGCCTTTGTCAGCACGGCATAATTTCATACCGCGGTGTGTGCACATATTGTAAAAGCCGCGGATTTCATTCTCTGAATCTCTTGTAATAATAATCGAGTACCCTGCTAAATCTCTTAACATATAATCATTTTTATTTGGGGTTTCTGATTCATGGCCAATAAAAAGCCAGGTTTTCATAAACACCTTTTTATGCTCAATATCGTAAATCTTAGGATCTGCGAGGATAAAAGCAGGAATGGATCCAGCCTCAGGCTGGACTGTTTCGTTTAAGTAGCCGATAGTTTCTTTTTGGGTCATTTCTTCTAAATTCTTAGTTGTCGTTTTAATCATATGTAAATTCCCCCTTCGTCTTAAAATAAGCTTCTCCAAGGAGCGAGGAAAAGAATAAACTATTCTCTTCCTGCTATAGCACCAAACTCATCTCAACCAACCCGGATTATTTCATCCCTATTCTTCAATGAAGCCAGGATGCTTAGAGCTGCCAGGTAGCTTGTCTTTGGATTATTAGGCATCGGGTCATTTTCGACTTGAAGCGATAGCTTTCCGAAAGAACCTGCTGCCTCAATCGTATGGCTATTTTTCCTTACTGCTGGGTCGGATATGATTTTAACTCCGGTATTCTCGGCACCTAATCCCGCGAGAGACAAGATAATGGAAACATTGATATTCTTAGGGAATAATTTAATGGCTTCGGCGGCAGATCCCTCAAAAAGCACCTTTTCCCCATCAAGCGGGGCACCAGGAAGTGCCTGAGGAGGCTTCCTGGTGATAATGGCGACAGAATCCAGCTCACCAATCGCTTTAGCTGCTTTTAGAACATCCAATCCGCCGATTGCCCCTGATGGCAAATGAATTTTCGTATTATTTAAAACGCAAATTTCTTCAAGACAATGATAAAATTCCTGGTCTGCCAATGCTCCAACACTGCTTACGACCAGATCTTTACCAGACAGCAAAATGGAGGCAGCATACTCTTCTACAGCTTCAACAGTTGCGGCTTCAATAACCAGGTCGGCCTCGGATTTTAAAAGGGATTCCACGTCTGCAAAGATTTCCGCATGAAATTCCCGAGATAGTTCCTTTGCCTGTTCCTGGCGGCGAGTATGAAGGCCAATAATTTTCGCATTTGGTATTAAGCAGTCTTTATTAATGCTTTGGAGAAGGAACCTGCCTATATTCCCGCCTCCTATTAAGGCTAATTTCATATCGGTATCCCCCTAATTGGCAAAACCATAGGAATCTGCAAAAAACTCCAGGCCGCAATGCCGCGTTTCACGTGAAAGTCCGCTTTCCTTTAGTCCCGGGAAGTCCAGATGGAGATCCTGAAAAACGGTATGGTTATTATGGAAAACGGCACCGGCCTCTAACCGGTCTGCAAATTCAATTGCTTTGGATTCATCTTCTGTCCAAACAGAAGCCCTTAAACCAAATTCACTGTCATTTGCAAGGCTGATTGCTTCTTCATTATTTTCAAATGTGAGAATCGGAATTACCGGTCCAAATTGTTCTGCATGAACAATTTCACTACTTTGATCAACATCTGTAATGATTGTTGGCAGTATGTAATAGCCTTTATCCCAGGACTCTGGATCAAGCTGAATCCCTCCTGTGAGGACTGTGGCTCCGGATTTTCTGGCGCGTTCGATCAGGCCATTCACATATTCGTACTGAGACCTATTGTTCAATGGCCCCATCTCAGCATCAGGCTGAATGCCGTTTCCAACCTTAATATGCTGAAATTCTTTTCTAAGCTTTTCTACCAGCTCCCCGTATCTTGATTCATGGACATAGATCCTTTTTATGGCTGAGCACACCTGGCCTGCTGCCCGAAGAACACCGAAACGCAGGCGCTTAATAGCGCTTTCGTCCAGATTGGCATCTTCGAGAATAATAGCCGCATCATTCCCGCCAAGCTCCATGTAGACATTTTTAACTGTGCCTGAAGCAGCTCGCATAATTTCTTTCCCCGTCTCAGTACTACCGACAAATGCAATGGTTCGGATACGCGGATCAGAGCAAAGCTTGTTGCCAATAACTCCTCCTGAACCAGTTACAACATTAATGACTCCTTCAGGGAAATAAGAAGCTACTGTCTTGAGGAAAGACATGATCGTCAGCGGACAGCTCGTCGCCGGCTTTACAACGACTGTGTTTCCGGCAAGAACAGCCGGGATCACCCGCTTAAACGTAAGGATCATCGGTGAGTTCCATGGAGAGATTACCGCCGTTACCCCACGTGGACGCTTGCGGATTTGGACCTTCTGGGATCCGGGAATGGATTCAGGTTTCCACCATTCCAGCAGTTCCTCGGCAGCTTCCTTCATTATATCGACACAGCGCAAAAGGTCTTTTTTCGCTTCCACCAATACTTTTCCATTTTCTCGAATCAGCAAAGTTACGTTCTCTTCGACACATGCTTTAATCTCGTCTGCAGCCAGCTTCATCCGGTTTGCCCGATCCTCAATCTCACTTCCAGACCAGGTTCCAAAAGCCTTTGCTGCAGCAGAAATGGCTAATTCAACCTGTTCTTCTGTACACAAAGCCACTTCGCCCACAACTTCCTGATGATCAGCCGGATTAAGAACAGGGGCTGTATTTTCTGCCTGGATCCAATCTCCAGCTATTAAATATTTTCCTGAAACAAATGGATAGGTCGAAATCACCACAAATCACTCCCTTACAACTTTTTCGGTTTGAAAGCCTCAGCCGCACCAGGGGGCCCTCCAAATGGTTTCGCCATTGGCCCGACTGCTTCCATATCCACTACGATCATGGAGGGTTTTCTCCTGTTCATTGCCTTATCCAGCTCGGACGCGAATTCTTCCGGAGAACCGATTTGCGCTGATGCAAATCCCATGGACTGAGCCAGCAAAACGAAATCAGGGCTAACTAAATCAACCGCTACCTGACGTCCATAGGCGGCATCCTGAATATTTCGGAGAACACCATATCCTGCATCATCAAACAGGATGACGATTAACGGAAGATTTTCCTGTACAGCAGTAGCCATTTCACCCACATTAACCATGAAGCCGCCATCTCCAGCTAATAAAACAACTTGTCTATCCTTACATCCCATTTGTGCTCCGATTGCAGTCGGCAAACCTTGCCCAATCCCTCCGCCTGAAGCATGAATGGATGTACGCGGTTCGTATATTTCAAATAATCGGCTGCCCCAGACATTTGCCTGTACCGTAACGTCACGCACCAATACAGTATCCCGCGGGAGCATATTCCGCATAGAATCAGCTATTTTTTCATAGGGTCCAAGCGTTGCTCTCAACTGAAGACGCAGTTCTTTCCTTACTGAAAGCACTTCTTCCAAATATTCAGAGGAAGGAGCTGATGCTTCCTTAGCCAAATCTTCATTTAATTTACTCAAAATAAGCTTAGCATCGCCTGCCAGCCCAATGGCGGCGGCATAATTTCTGTTCATTGCCTGCAGATCAGCATCAATGCTGATATGATTTTCAGGAACTTCTATTTTCCAGTTGGAGGTCTCATTCCCTCTAAATCTGACTCCAATGCTAATCAGGAGATCGGATTTCTTCACTAAATCTTTTGTTAATTCAAAGGAGGCAAAGTGGCCAATACATTGAGGATGATCCTCCGGAATGCTGCCCTTCCCTGATTGGCTCGTAATAACGGCGGCCCCGATCCTTTCCGCAAGCTCCTGCACTTCTTTAGCAGCCCCGGCGCTAATGACGCCCCCTCCTGCCCAAATAACCGGGCGGCGGGCTTGGCTGATTTTGGTTATCGCCTCTTTTGGAAGATACGTTAATGTGCTGTTTCCCTGAACTGAAACCATCACTTCTTCCAATGAATAATCCGGAATAATCGCAGATTGATAATCGATCGGGATTTCAACTGAAACAGGCCCTGATGGGGCTGCAGCAGCTTCCTTAATCGCTTGTCTGATAACCGCTGCTGCCTGTTCAGGCCTTCGTAGCCGCATTGCTTTTTTGCACGAGCCCTCCATAATAGACAGCTGGTCTTTACACTCGTGAATATAGCCTCTGCCAGTTCCCAGATAGGGGGATGCAACCTCACCTGTTAAATGAAGGACCGGAACGCCCGCTGCCCATGATTCAATCAGTGAACCAGCTGCGTTTCCTGAGCCAGTTCCCGTACTGGTAATGACCACCCCCAATTTTCCTGTCGCACGGGCATACCCATCTGCCATATTTGCCGCACCGCTCTCCCCGCGCGAGCATACCAGATGTATACTTCCATCACGGAGGATGGCATCATAAATCGGCATATTATGAATGCTTACAATCCCAAAAGCCACCTCAACACCAGCCCGGACGAGTTCCTTCACAACTGCATCTGCTGCAGTAAATTCCATTTGCTCATTTGCGTTTACCGGTGCAATTTCCAATTGTTCCTGTTGGCTCATCATTACATTCCTGCCTTTGCTTGAAATTAAAGCGCTTTCCCCAGCGCTCCAGCTGTTTCAATGGTTGATCCTGAAACATAACTTGCCTGCTTTGAGGCTAAAAAGAGAATGACACTGGCTACTTCTTCTGCTTCTCCAACCCTGCCCAGCGGTATCTCCCGCTTTGCTGCAAGATCTTTGTAATATTCTTCGGGATCCATATCAGGTGCATTTTTCAATCGTCTGCGTTCCCACTGGTCGGTACGGATTAGGCCAAGACTTACGGAGTTGACCAGGATATTGTCTGATGCAAGCTCTTGGGAAAGCGTTTTACTTAAGTTTAAAAGACCTGCCCTTGTTGCGGCTGTGGCAACCATATGTCTTTCAGGTTCCTTTGCAAGCGTCGCATTAATATTGATGATCCTTCCGCCTCCGCGCTTCACTAAATAAGGATGAACAGCACGTACCGCGTGGATAATGGCAAAATATTTTAATTGAATCTGTTCCTGCCATTGCTCGTCTGTAATATCGAAGAAATGGCCCATAACACTTTGTCCGGCTGCATTAACTAAAATATCAATTCCCTGAAATCGGGATGCTGCCGAATCGACAAAACGAATAACATCCTCTTTATTTGTTACATTACAAGAGGCAGCAAGGATTGACTCCCTGGATCCGTATAGCAATAAATGGTCAAAGGCTTTATCCTTCCTCTCTGCATTTCTGCCGCATACCGCCACATTGGCACCTTCCTGAAGGAACATTTCTGCTGTTTTGAGGCCAACTCCCGAAGTCCCGCCCATTATGACTGCTGTTTTTCCTTTTAAACCAAAGTCCATCACGATACCCCTTTCAAATATCTTTAGGTTAATGCATTCACGTTAACCCAGCCTGGATCAGGCTTTCCGCCCATCGCTGCACGTGCTTCCGGTTTGGGAGGACCGGCTATTCCCCATTGATCCATCAGGTGTGGAACCCTTTTCCATACTCGAGCCACCCATTCTTCCTCATCTTCAATGGTTTCTAGATAACAAGTGTATTCCATGACAAATTTGGCAGGATCCTGAAAGTAACAGAATATGTTATTTCCCGGTCCATGGCGTCCAGGCCCCCAAAGCTCCTGATAACCTGCTTTTCTGACGTTTGAAATCCCCCGCATGACTTCGTCCACTGTGTCTACCTCATAGGCAATATGATTGACAGATGCATGCTGGTCCTGATTGAAGGCAATTGAGTGATGCTTCCTGTTGCAGCGCAGGAAAGACATTTGGTGTTCACTCCAATCAGTAACCTTGAATCCTAATATATTTGTATAAAAGTCTGTAATCATATCCAGGTCTGCCGTATTCATGACCACATGATTCAGCTTGACCGGATCAACATTCTTCTTATTCCAAATTGTCGTGTGCATTTCCACCCATGCTGAAAGTTCAATGCAGCGGTTTTCCGGATCAGCAAAGCGAAGGCCGTACCCTTTGCCTTCTTCATTTAAATAGCCCGGTGGTGAAATAATCGGGATACCTTTGGAAGCGAGAATCTCCGCAGCCCTGTCAACAGCGTTCTTATCAACCATTCCAAATGCAATATGGTGAAGCCCTGCTTTCTCTCCCCGCTTCAAATTTAAAATATGATTCTCTGAACCAGCACCCCTGAAATTGACAGAATCCCCATCTTCGGATACCTTATCAAGACCCCAAATTTTCTCGTAAAACTCAGCCTGCTCCTCAAGAACTGGAGTAATGAGACTTATATGCCTCAAGTGAGTTATACCTAACATCCCATGCACCTCCAAAATAATAGATTTACAATCCTCCGATCATTGGCTGCCGAGGAAACATTTTTTATTAAAGGAACCGGGATGACCCGGCAGAGTTAAATTAGCGGACCATCCCGGTTGTATTCATTAGAATCCAAGTTTTTCAGAAACTATTATTTTCCGTTGATGATAGCTTCTCTCTCTTTCGCACGCTGAATGCGCAGCTCTTCAAGAGCACTCCCTTTCGGATATGTAGGAAGATTTGGTTTTACTGCTCCAAGCATTACCAGCATTAACGCTTCTTCATCGCCATCATTATGAATTCCGCGGTACACTCCCGGAGGAGAACTGATGCAGTCACGCTCATTTAAACGAATTTCATGAACTTCATCCTTGCCTTGTTCCTGAATAAGAGCCTTTACACTCCCTTTAAGAATAAAAAATACTTCTTCCACATCATCGTGAAGATGCAGAGGTCCAACACATCCAGCTGGAAGCACCATCGTGCTGAGTGTAAAATGTTCCGCTGCAATTACATTTGAATCATTATTCGCTGTAGCTCCGCGGCCAATATATCTCATTTGCGCCCTTTTGTATTTTGGATCAATTTCTTCTTGAAATTTAAGAACATTCCAGTCCAGTGACCGGTCTTCCAGCCGTGCTACATATTTTTTTTCGAAAGCTTGCACATCAAATTTTTCTGCTGACATTTAATATCACTCCTAATCCTTTTAATGTTTTATATACAAAACAATGTTTTACTTACAGGTTAATAATAAATCCCAATATTTAATATGTCAATTAAAAATATTGAGAAAAATTAAATTATTAAAACTTCGTTTCAAATATAAAACTTTTACACAATTACCTTTCTATTTGGAGGAAATTGCTCAATCCGAAGTTCCGCTGCCTCTTTTTTGATTGTGAATATATATGCGATAAAGCCTAAGCTTGCTGCAATAATAAGCATAACGATAGATGGGCCAAAATCCCCGCCTGCAAGGTCTCTCATCCATCCCATGATATAGCTTGAAAAACCGCCTAAAATATTTGTGAATCCCATAAGACCTGCAGCACGCCCTGCTGTTTCCGGGGTCGAAAATTTTACGATAAATAAATTGCTTAAATGGAAGACCCCGCCTTGAGTTCCCATTGCAAGTCCCATACAAATACCAGCCAGAACCGGATGTGGTGCAAAAATAGCTGCCGTTAAGAAGACTGCCGTTAAACTGAACAGAATCGTGGCCAGCAAGCTTGGACGTCTTGTTTTGTCTGCCAAAAATCCGCAGGATAATACAAAGCCTAGAGCAAATAGCCAGGATAATGAGGTAATCCCCGTCATTGCTTCTCTTGAGAAACTTTTCGCCTCAACGAGATAAGTAGGGAGCCAAATGCTGATTCCGAAAAACAAAAACGATGACATTAACATGCCAAACCAGACGATCCAATAGCGGTAGTCCTGTGCAAAGCTTTTCTTTGGTTTTTCAGTGCCATCAGACTTGCGGATATACGCAAGCTCTTCCTTATCAATTGCATAATGTTGTTCAGGTGTATCCCTAGTAAGGAACCAAAACATTGGAATAACAATAAATAGATTAAAAGCAGCCAGGAAGAAAAACGCAGCTTCCCAATGGAAAGTAGCAAGCACTAAAGTCAAAATAACAGCTCCACAGGCAGGTCCGAAATAATTGCCCGCGAGCCAGGTTGATTGTGCCCGGCCAAGTTCCCGCTGGTTAAACCAATTTGAAATGAATTTTCCGCAAACAGGAATCATCATCCCTTCACCAAATCCAAGGATTACCCTGCTGATTAAAAACATCTCATAAGAAGATGCCAAACCGCCTGCAATCATAGTCGCAGTCCAAATGAACAGCCCGAATACTGCCGTTTTCCGCGGACCTGCTTTATCAATAACAAAGCCCCAAAATATATTTGAAACGGCGTAAGAAATTGTAAAGATAAATGTTATTAAGCCAATTTTGGCATTTTTGTCTGCCCCTGTTAGCCCCAGATCACTAAGGAAGCCAGGATCCGTTTGAATAACCGAGATTCCCAGTTTATCAATTTGTCCAAAAAACCAGAAAAAGAATATAGGCACTGCAATATAGAGCCATCTTTTGTTCCCTTTCAGCATTTGTGATCCCCTTTCAAGAAACATATTCATTTTTGCAACCGCTTTCAATTACGTTCGATTCTCAAATATTATACTTCATAAAAAAATTTTTTTTGGGTGGTATTTTTTGCCCTCCTTTCAGTGATTTTTTTGTTTTATATACAAAACAATGTTTACCACTTATCAATAGTGTAAAGTTTTTCGAAAATTGAGTCAATAAGAAATTTCAATTTGTTTTATTTACTAAAAAATGTTTTATATACAAAACAAAAAAGCTTGCAGCAGCTGCAAGCTTTTTAACCATAATTCTATTCTTATAGATGATATCCCATATAGCCTGATAACTTTTTTGAAATCTCAAGCACTTTAGGAAGCGCTACTTGTTCAATAAACTCATCATGGAATGTTGTCTCTGTTGCTACAACATTAATAGCAGCCATAATACTGCCAGTTTTATCGAATATTGGTGCGGCTACTGATTGAATACCATGGTGAAGTTCTCCTTTTGTAATGGAGTATCCATTTTCCCTGATTATTTCAATTTCATTTTGAAAATCAGCCAGAGATGTTTTTGTCCGATCCGTATACGGCTTCAATTCGGATCCATAAAAAAGCTGTTTCAGCTTTTCCTGCGGCTGATAGGCAAGCAGCAATTTTCCATTTGCTGTTGCATGAGCTGGAAGCCTCAGTCCGATATTGACATTAATAGCAGATACCCCTCTGACAGGAGCACTGCCAACATACACCACTTCATTTCCATCCAGAATAGATAAATGGCAGGAAGCCCCTGTTTCATCTCTTAATGTTTCCAAATAAGGCTGGGCAATTTCCGGAAGTTTTAGCGTACTTAAGTAGGAAAAGCCCAATTCTAGTACCTGGGGCGTTAAACTATATCTTTTTGAGTTTTCGTCCTGGTCAAGATAACCAAGCGACTGGAGAGTATACAATAATCGATACGGGACTGTTCGGCTAACATTCAATTCTTTTGCAATTTCAACCAGTGACATAGTTGGACGCTCTTCATTAAAGAGCTTTAAGATTTCCAATCCCCTAACAAGAGCATTGGCATTATACCGCTCTTTCTCCTCTTTTGCCATACAAGTCACCCCCTGTTTACATTTTTACTAACATATTAACAAAACCAGGATAGAAAAAGGAAATATTTCTCTATGACTACCTTTCTGCTAATTCTTCTTTTTTGTATGCTCCCTGCAGAAAATTCAAAATAAGGGCATTAAAATAGTCCGGATTCTCCTGATAGCATAAATGCCCTGTTTTCGGAATGGTTTTTAGAATTGTATTAGGGATATACTGATGGAAAATTTCTGATTCGCTTACAGGAGTCACCTTATCCAATGCCCCGCAAATAACAAGGACAGGAACAAGAATGGAAGGTAAAATATCCATTTGATTTAAATTTGAAAGTGAGAAGGCCACAGAGCGATAGCCCATCGGCCTCACCTGGGACATGATTCGTATTGCTTCCTTCTTAACTTCTGGATCCGGGTTTGGCGCAAGAAGTTCTTTGACCCTTAATTGGGCCAATTCCTTTGGATCCATTGTGTTAATATTATGTAAGCGATTCTTCAGCTTTCTTTCGTTTTCTTCATGACTCTGCCCCGCGGCACCACGGGTGGCATCGGCAATAATCAGTCTGGTCACCATTCCAGGATAACGGCTGCAGAAATCAAGAGCAATGGCTGAACCCATTGAATGACCTAAAAGATTAACAGTTTTATAATGCAAACCGTCAATAAAGCCCTTTAAAACATCAGCAAATTGGCTGAATTGTGTAAATTCCTCCCTAGGATCAGAGCTCTTGCCATAGCCTGGCGCATCCCAGGCGATAACAGTAAATTCCTTACTCAGCCCTTCCAGCTGCTTTTTCCAGGATTGTGAATTGTTGCCCAGCCCATGAAGAATAACAAGCGGCTCACCATTTCCTTCTATTTCATAATGAATCGTTAAATCATTCACATCAATAAATGGCATTTTATAACCTCCACACATGTTTGTTTTGTAAGTAAAACATCGTTTCGGTTATCCTTATCATAAATCATATTCTGGAATAGTCAACTGAATAGTCAAAAAATATCTTATCTCTTATATCATTGCCCCAGCCTTTGGTTAACACGTTTCCTGAACCAATAATAAAAACCCGATCATAAGAACGGGTTTTTAATTTTGCAACTCAGCTTTTAAGTGTTACTTATTGACCTTGTGCACCATTTGATGTAACCCTGCGTACGTGGTCCTCTTCAAAGTTGTTTTTTCTGGCATCTTTCACTTTATCGTCCAATAATTCCTTTTGGTCAACTTGATCAGATGGTGTATTGTTTTTTCTGGACACTTTAAATAACCCCCTATAAAATATTTTGATACCCGCTTAGTTTGATTTATTTTAGATAAAATAAACATTAATATTTAATAGCTGCAGCTATTCAGTAAACATAAACTGGTGGACTTACAAGCATTACACCAACTGACTTTCTCTCAATTGTAAACTTCGTTTTTTTCAGGTTGACAAACTTTTATGTTAACCATAAAATGAAAACAGTTAACCTATTAATCTGAATTGGAGAGGTATTATGAAAGTTAAAGAGATGACTTATGTGGCTTTATTTGCTGCAGTAATGGGAGCACTTGGTCTTGTTCCCCCAATCATGCTATCTTTTACACCCGTTCCGATTACCCTGCAGACACTTGGTGTCCTTTTGGCCGGCGGTATTTTAGGCGCCAGACTTGGCGGAATCAGCATGGCAGTGTTTTTACTGTTGGTTGCTGCGGGTGCACCATTATTATCAGGAGGCCGCGGCGGCATTGGTGTATTCTTCGGGCCTAGTGCAGGGTATTTGATTTCCTATCCGCTTACAGCATTTTTTATCGGGTATTTACTCTCACGCTTCAAAACGTTAAAATTAAAGAATATCCTGCTCATAAACCTGACTGTCGGCATATTCCTTATCTATCTTTTTGGAATTCCGGTACAGGCCTTTATGATGAATATACCTCTAGCAGAAGCTATCAAATTAAGTCTGGTTTATATCCCGGGAGATGTATTGAAAGCGACTCTCGCATCATTCCTGGTATTCAGACTGCTCAAGCATCCGATTATAAATAAGCAATTTTCTAAATCTCTGGAGACACTATAAGGTGTCTCCTTTTCCATAAGGAGAGGAACAACCCGTTGACAAATATCACAGCAAATATAAAAAAAATAGCCGATGATTCTCCATATAAAGCAGCAATCATTTCGAAAAGCCAAACTTTAAACTATAAAGAATGGAGCTCTCATCTCTGCAAAACTGCTAACTGGCTTAATTCTTTATCTGTAACCAATAAATCTGCAGCAATCCTGCTGCCAAATGGAATTCCTTTTCTGCAATTATTCACAGGTGCCTCCATGGCTGGATGGACTGCTGTACCTTTTGACTTAAAATGGAAGGCCGAAGAACTTAGCCAGCGGATCGAAATATCCAACCCTTCTATCGTGATCACAGGTAAAGAATACTATGATCAGATTGCCCGCCTGCACCCTTTCGTGCTTATCTGGGAGGATGCCCTGGAGGAAATTCGCCGTCAGAGCGCTTCGTTTCACATCGATTCAGAAACTAACAGCCCGTTTTATATGGGATTTACTTCAGGCACGACCGGCAGCCCTAAAGCCTTTATCCGTTCCCATAGATCCTGGGCGGCCAGCTTTAAGGTTAATCAGCATGATTTCAAAATGGATGAGCAGGAAAACGTCTTAATTCCAGGCGCACTTATCCACTCTCACTTTTTGTATGGAGCTGTAAGTACGCTTTGTACGGGCGGAACAGTTCACCTGCTCGAAAAATTCAGTGCACCCCAGGTTCTCTCATGTATCGAGGACCAGCCCATCAGCACACTTTATACAGTTCCGACGATGGTTTCAGCTATTTTAAAAGAAAAAAGAATCATAGAGAAACCGATAAAAATCTTTTCCTCAGGTGCGAAATGGGATGAAACTTCGAAGCTGGAAATCAGCAAAATATTCCACCAGCTCTCAATGATTGAATTCTATGGAGCTAGTGAATTGAGCTATGTAACATTTCTTGCGGATGAAAATATAGCAGGATCAGTCGGAAAGCCCTGCTATGGTGTTGAAATCGAAATTAGAGGAACAGAAGGCAAGAAGCTCGCTCCTTATGAAATTGGCAAAATATTTGTCAGAAGCGAACTTATTTTCGATGGATACCTTTCAAATGAAACAATCCAGTCCATACAGGATCAGGATGGATGGGCCACCGTTGATGATATGGGCTATGTTGATGATAAAGGATATTTATACATCAGCGGCCGTGAAAAAAACATGATATTATATGGAGCTATTAATATCTTTCCTGAAGAAATTGAAAAAGTAATCAGTTTGCACCCGGATGTCGAGGAGGCTGCTGTGATTGGACTGGAGGATCAATATTGGGGGCAAATTGCAGCTGCAGTCATCAAAGGCAAAACAGATGCACTTGAGTTAAAGCGCCTATGTAAAAAACATTTAGCCTCTTATAAGGTTCCGCGCAGATGGATTTTCACAGAAGAAATGCCCTACACAGCCGGCGGAAAAATTGCCCGTGCCCAGCTGAAGGAAGCCATCGAAAGAAAGGTGATTAGCCATTAAGAAAGCAGTGATTGTACAGGCAAAAAGAACACCTATTGGAAAATTAAATGGGATGCTTAAGGACTATGAGCCTCATGAACTTGCTGCCCCGCTTCTGAAATATCTGGCTGAAGGTATGGAAGAAAAAATTGATGACGTCATTTTGGGTAATGTCGTAGGACCCGGCGGGAATGTCGCCCGCTTGTCAGCATTGGAAGCTGGACTTCCTCTTTCTGTTCCGGGCCTAACCCTGGACAGGCAATGCAGTGCGGGTCTTGAAGCCATTCGATTGGCATGCTATTACATCCAGGGAGGTGCCGGGACTTGTTATATAGCGGGTGGTACGGAAAGTGCCAGCACCTCCCCCTTTTCCAAAAGAGCCCGCTTCTCCCCGGACCAAATCGGAGACCCCGATATGGGTGCAGCAGCGGAAAATGTAGCCGAGAAATACAACATTTCAAAGGAAAGTCAGGATACATATGCACAATTGAGCTATGAACGGAGCTGGAAAGCTTTTGAAAAGGGAGTGCTGGCCGAAGAAATGATCCCAATTGGAAGCCATCTGCATGATGAAGAGTTTTTTAGAAAAAGAAAAATGGAGACTCTCCTTAAACGTGCAAAGCCTACATTTAAAAAGGATGGCACTGTAACAGCAGCCAATAGCTGCGGTATCCATGATGGAGCATCTGCTGTGCTGCTAATGGAGGAAGAAACAGCAGAAAAAAATGGATACAGGCCCATTCTGCGTTTTGCCGATAGTGCAGTAGCTGGTGTACACCCCAACTATCCGGGATCTGCGCCAGTCCCAGCCATACAAGCTATCCTGGAAAGAAATTATTTAACAATCGACGATATTGATTTAATCGAAATTAATGAAGCATTCGCTTCAAAAATCGCAGCATGCGCCAATGAGCTTTCCATCCCATATGAAAAACTGAATGTTAATGGGGGTGCTCTAACGATTGGCCACCCTTATGGAGCTTCAGGTGCTGTGATGATTACAAAATTATTTTATGAAGTCCAAAGAAGACCTCCTTCCAAATATGTATTAGCTGCCATTGGAAGCGGAGGAGGCGTCGGAGTTGCCGTTTTGTTTGAAGGGGTATAATAAAAGTGTAAGTTTGCCTGGAGTAGGTTTATTCCAGGTTTTTCATACATTCGCACAAAGATAGCACCTGCTAGCATGGTGATATTCGACACATATCAACTGATATCATCATGATAACCATTTATTTTCTCTATTAATGCGAAATCATACTGTTTCCTCAGGTGCCTGGATTATTACATAAGCGCCAAGAGTGGCACCTATGAATTCCAGCCATCCCCCTGCAGCCAGAATCAGTCTTTTTTGTATGCTCTCTTCATCTTCTATAAGAATTCCTACAGCGTCGAGGATGGCCGATACGGAAATTAATGAGTAACCCAGAGTTTCGAGATTGCTGAGCATATTGTTTTCTACGTTTGCAACTCCCGCAGCTTCCAATGCTGCACCCATCGATTGAATGGTACTGCCCAGTGAATTAAAGCCTGACACAGAAACTGATGGATTTTGAATTTCGATATTGTTTGCGGCAGTGTTGATGGAATTGCCGCCTGCCTGCGTAAAGCTCCCAATTATTCCATATAAATTTGCTGCTTCTTCATTCCCTTCAGCTGCGCTTATTCTTCCAAATCCCTGCAGGCTATTGCCAACCGCCTGGACTCCGTTTCCGTCCCGGATTAACTTTTTGCTGATATTATTTTCATCTGGCTTCATAGTTTCACCAATTGCTGAAATAAATGTACCCGCAACCAAAAAATAAGCTCCGATAGTTAATAGATCATCTCCTTCTAGATACATGATTACCCCTCTCTAAAGAAGTTCTTCATTTAGCCATACAGAAGATTTTGAGTCAGGTTCATTGTTTTCTTCACTGCTCTCAGAAGAAATCTCCTGATTCTCCTCCTGAATCGTGCCGATTAGGGATAAGACAGATCCGACTGCCTGAATCCAGCTTCCAACTGCTATAATATTATTCGCACTTTCTTCTGATCCACCCCTCTCTTTTTCCTTGAGATTTATCGTGCCTCCATATGCCTGAAGTGAATTGCCAATCGATTGAAGCAGATTGCCATTTATATTAAAAATCTGGCCCGCTGCAGTGGGATCTTCAAATTCATCTCCAAGGGCTGCCGCTCCGCCAAGAGCCTGAAGCCAATTTCCTGCAATCACTAACTTCTCTTCATTTTCATTCTCTAAGTCTAAAGTTAATCCGGCAACAACAATACTGTTTCCGATTGCCTGTATCTCATTGCCGACCTTTTCAAGTGATGGTCCGCTTTGCCCATCCGCCTGAAGAGCGTTACCTGTTCCTTGGAGGCTGTTTCCAACGATATCAAGGCCATCAAAGAGTTTTTCCATTTTTTCTGACTTTGCGGGTATGGTTGAGACAGCAGAAATGATCGTTCCGATCGCAGCTAAAGTGGCTCCGACGATCTCTTTTAGTTGATTGTCCATAACATACTCCTTAGCTGACGTATGTTAAATTATATTCAATAAATAAATAAGAGGTACGGAGTTGCGGAAATGAAGAGAAGTATTTCCGGGGTCCGAATATGAAAACCGGGATTTGATATCCAATAAACAGCGAACCTAAGTGCTTTGGTGGCCGGCTCAGCCGTGTTTTATGCTATAGCTCTTCATGTGTTCGCTACAAGAGTTAGAGCCAAAAATATTCATCTTTTATCATTAATCCTGCCCATTGCTATGGTGCTGTAATAGCTGCCATCAGACAATTGCTTATCCATTTTTAATATTCCTTCAATTTCAAAGCCATTTTGCTCATATATTTTAATCGCTTTCTTGTTTGTTTCAAGAACATTTAAAGTAATCTTCTTAATATGATTAGAGTCCGCCCATTTAATAGACTGTACTAAAAGGTTTTTTCCAATAGCAAAGCCCCAGAATTCCTTGAGCACACATACACCAAATTCCACTTTATGACCGCTTCTTTTCAGTTCGCTGCCTTCACATCTGGAGAAGCCGGCAATTTTCCCATTCACTCCAGCAATAAGGAATATATTCCGGCCGCTGATGGAATCCTTCGTAACTAACTCTTTAAAACCTGCTTCATCTATGTATGCTTCGCCTGCTTCCCGGTCCATATACTCTGTTTCTCCATCAATCTGCACCCTTACTTTAGAAAGTTCCTATGCATCTTCCTCGACAGCAGATCTAATAATATAGGTTAAATTTTTAACTATGTATTCTTTTGATTTTATTATCATAAAAATTCTCTCTCTTTCTCTTGATAGATATTTCTTTCATGAACTATGAATATGCCAACATAAACAAGTTCATTAAAAAAAGAGCCTATTCCTCCTCCATAAAGGAATGGGCTCAATCAGACAGTTATTTTTTTAAGACAAGCAGGGATTTTTCATACACTTCAATCTTATTGATATCAAAGTCATGAAGGTTTATGCTGTCCTTGTATTCGGGTTCCTCCGATTCGTCGCCAACCCAGCAGGTATACAATTCACAATAATCTCCCGAGGCAAGGTGCTGATCTAAAAAAGCACATAATGATTTAAATATTCGCTGCCCTTCTTCTTGCCCTTTTTGGATAATCCTGTTTGTAGTATTTATTAAACCAAATACTGCCGTGCTGATTAGAGGTTACTTCGTAGATATATTTTGATGATAGATGTTTATGTACCTCTGCTCGCATTTTTTCATCAGAGAAGAAATCACCTATGATGATTTCATCATCACTCTCTGGATCACTAATTGGCAATATAACACTACATCCAAGATAATTAACGATGCTCATAATCTAACTCCTGTGGGTTCTTTATATCTGAACGAATTAATGCTCGCCCTCCGTGTAAATTTGAAAATTCACTCCGAATTTATCGATTACGCTGCCATATGCAGGGCTGAAAAATGTTTCCTGAATAGGCATCGTTACTTGCCCGCCCTGCTGCAGAGCTTCAAAAAATTTCTTCGATTTTTGAGAATCAGATGAAGAGAGGCAAATGGTCACCTGATTGCCTATTTGATGATTCTGGCCAGGGAATGTATCGCTAAACATAATTTCATTCTCCCCAACCTTAACAGTTGCATGCATAATGCGGTTCTTTGCTTCTTCAGGAAGTGGATATTCAGGGTTTTCCGGACCTTCCTCAAATGTTTGCTTATACAAAACTTCCGCTTCTAATGCATCTCTGTAAAATTCAATTGCTTCATTTGCATTTCCGTCCATCACTAAATAAGGAATCACTTTAACTGTCATTTTAATCAGCTCCCCTAATTTTTTCACTTTTCTTAACATTTGATACAAAATCGATTTTACTACAAAGAACGTACGTTCGCAACTGTTATTTAAAAAAATAAATATAATCGGTCTATTTTTATCACTAAGCCTATATTTTATAGGAAAGGTGCAATAACTTGTACCACATTCCATAGAAAAAAGGCGTGATGAGAATGTTTACGGTATATTATCTTGATGGGAGAAATGTTTTATTAAATCAGCTTCGCAAAAGTGTTCCAAATCAAGGCGAACAGGTTAAGATCAAAGGAAGAAAAGGCATAGTGACCAGCGTAACGGCTGCAGATGAAAGGAAAATCCATGTGCAGGTAGAGCTTGAAAGTGTAAATAAAGCGAAGCTTGCAGCAGAAGATGATAAAAAGAAAAAGAAAAAGCGATGAGAAAAACCCGCACCAGCTGCGGGTTTTTCTCATTAGTGCAATGTTCCCCTGATTTCCTGCATTTTTTTCCTGACTAGAGGATAAAAGTTATTCTTAGCGCTTGCAGTCGAATTCCCGCCAAAAAAATCAGTGCCTGGACAGGTTTTCACTGCATGACCATGACTGCTATCCAGCACCCGTTCACCGGAGTTAATATCCCACCAATGATGATAGGTGATGCTGTCAATGGATGGTGCCAGGCCATATTTCATCATCAGAAGAGCTGTGACTGTCACGATCGTTTCTTTTTGTTCAGCAGTCATATGATTATCATCAAAATTGCCGAGATTTTCAATTGCTATCGCATCCGCTTCGATCTTGTGCATGACTTCTTTATTCTGCAGTCCGAATGATCCTTCCGGTACTATATCGAACGGCCGCCCCACAGCCACCTTTCCATCCGGGAAAGTGGTCAGCTGCTGGCTGATCATCCTCCACTTCATCCCGCTCACATGATACTCCTCCATTCCCTTCATTAAAGCAAAATGATTTGAGCCATTGAACTGTCTGTAAGATGGCTGATAGGTATGATGCTGCTGAACCTTGGCCACTTTTCTCGTAAATTTCTGATTGAAAATCCAATCGCGAAATTCCTCTCTCGTCATCAGGACGAACTTTCCGTCCATGGCTAATTTCTCAGGAACTATCTTTAATTTTTGCCCTGCATTCAAACCATTGGCAGATAGCCCATTAGCTGCTTTAATCGCCTGCACGGAGGAATCAAATTTTTCCGCCAGCTTCCAGAGTGTATCTCCGGGAGCCACTTTGTACATGATTGGAACTCGGAGCTTTTGTCCTATTAAAAGTCTGTCTGACTGCAGGCCGTTATATTGCTTTAAGTTCCCTGCTGTTGATCCATATTTTTTTGCGATCAATGTAAGGGTATCTCCCTTCTTTACCTCATAAATATTGCGGGGATTGTTTTCGGCCTGTACAGAGGTCCAATTGAATTGCCAGATTAATGCAAGACTGAAGACTAGAAAAATGCATTTTTTCATTCTCGATGTCCTTTCCATGCGTTTTTATTATTTTTATATAACTAAAGGAATTTATCCTTACTTTTTGGCCTGACTAAGAATTCTGCAGGGTATTTTCTATAGCAGGGAAAACTAAAAAAAAACATGTAAGGTGTGTATCAGCATGAAAAATCAATATTTCTCTGAGGTTTGTATACCGATTCAGATTCCTTTTGGATTCAGGCCAGCAGAAAAAGAG
This sequence comes from Cytobacillus oceanisediminis, assembly GCF_004366035.1. Classification (GTDB taxonomy): domain Bacteria; phylum Bacillota; class Bacilli; order Bacillales; family Cytobacillaceae; genus Cytobacillus; species Cytobacillus oceanisediminis_C. The sequence continues at coordinate 55,141 of NZ_SOEE01000002.1, read as the reverse complement.
CAATCAGATTTTACTTTCGACCGTGAAGACCGCTTTATTGATTACCGGATTGAAAAAGAAGGACAGGATTATGATCTCAGCATGGATGACAATGGGCAGTGGTATTTTTTTACTTCATTTGTTTGTGATTCACATGATGAGCTAATGCTATCCAGACAAATTTTCAGGCCGCCCTATTTGAAAAATGAGGAACTTCCACTGGTGGATAACATGGAGAATGTAAATCTCAAGCCCTTATATGAAGGACATGATAAAGCATATGGGCACGCTTTGGCTCTATCAGAAAACCTGTCTTCTGTTCCCGCATTTCGGCAGGCAAGACTGGCCAATTATGATGGCACTGATGATCCCGCGATTATAAAAAAAATCCATTACATTCAAAATGAATACAAAGGAAAAAACACAAGGTTTATTTCAGGCTTTGAAACTCGTTCTTTTGCGACCATCACTGAAAATGAATACTACGCAAGGGAAATTCACCTGCCCCATAATGCAAGAACTTATTTAAAACTGTTTGTTTACTTTTCCAGATATGGCACTCTTCCTTCACAGCAGATGATGCCGCGTTTCCTTGCGAATTTGTGGGCATCTGCACAGAGTTTGAATACTGCAGCCAATCCTGCCCTTTATAAAGAAGAATATATTGAACCATAAAAGGGCAGCTGCAATGAATGGCAGCCGCCCTTTAATTAGCGAGATGTACCCATTTCTTTGATTGAGACGTTAATGCTGAATTCGACCGGTATATCGCTAAAGGTTTCATCCCAATTATTTTTAACCTTTTTCCACACCTGGGGATGGCTGATTTGAAGGCTTCTTCCAAATCCCAGCACATCCATTTTATATTCTTCCTGCGTTTTCTCCAGTACATTTTTTACCAAACGCTCAATTTCCTTTTCTGTAGCTTTTTCCGCCTTTTTCATGTATTTGCTGTCAAATGCTTTTCCACTTATATCCCAATGCTCGCCTATACGCCCTTCTGTTTCAATTTTAACCGTGAAAGAAATCGAATCTCCTTGTACAGAAGGTTTTATTTTACTTTTCATCGACAAACTCTCATATACAATTGGCTGACTGTCTTCTTCATCGTAGCTCCTTACAAGCCCGCCTTTCCCTTTCCCTTTTATCCAGGTTACTCCTTCAGTTTCCGTATCATTCAAGAATGCCCGGAGTGTTTTTGTATTACCGTCAATCATTGCAGCACCGGTAAGCTTTCTATCGTTATTTTCTGTCGAAACTGTCTGTATTAGAAAGCTATTTCCTGAATTCAGCTGTCCTTCCATTTTAGCGATTGGCATGGGAGTAAGGATTTTCGTGCTTCGTTCCTTACCTTGTATCATTTCGACAAGCTGGATTGCAGGAATAACAGTTGGCTCGGCAGATTCCAGGGTTTTACTTGCACTGCCTTTGGCAATAACAATTAGCGTACTTGACCGCATCTCCTGTTCCCTGCGGAAAAAATCCAGCACCTGTTCAAGATTATAGCCGCGGGCAAGTTCCTCCCCAATAATAATGACTTTTGCATGTTCTCCAAAAGCACGTTTGTCAATTCGCAGAATCATATTTCTTAACGCAGGGAGAACCGCTTCTCCTGTTTCTGTAATATTTTTATAGGCCCTCACCTGTGATTGCCCGCCATTCGTTGCATTATTGGCTGTCTCTGCCGTAATAAGCTGATTCGTTAATTTAAAAACATTACCATTGTCAATCCCGCTTTGCCGATCCTCAAATTCCCCTTCATTGTCCAAGTCAATTGCCGTTCCTATTATCAGTCCAAGTTCCTCGATTTCTTTGCTGCTCCAGCAGCCCGATAAAGATATAACCGCCAGTATAAAAATCAGGACTTTCTGAGTCATTTTCATGCTTTATCACCCTTTATTTTTGAAATGATAAGCAAGGCCAGGGGCAGAACACCAAATAGAATTAATGCTGAATAGCCGATCATGTCCCCCATTGCAAACACCTCATTCATATTTGCAGGAATCATGCCTATCAGGTAGATAACAGGCAGCAGGCCAAACTGAAATGGGCCGATCTTCTTTTTAAAGATTTGAGAAAGGCCCAGCGAAGCTGCATAAAAGGTGATTGTATAGGTTGTAAAGATTTGCATTATCCAAATTGTCAGCAATAAAGACTCAAATCTTTCAAAAATAAGCCCTTGAATTTCAAAGCTCCTGATCAGATCAATCGTGGGCCAGGTTTTGGTTAAAACGCCATCCACAGACAGCCCGCCTATAACCATCACCACTGTAATCAAATAAAAGAACATCGAAGTTCCTGTGCCAATCAAAACTACTTTCACTGCCTGGGCAGGCTTATCCATAAAAGCAACAATAATAAGCATAATCTCGATTCCTAAAAACGCGACAACTGTTGTACTCACGCCTTTTATTATAGGAGTAATTCCCGAACCTAGAACAGGACGGAGATTATCTAGTTCAAAGATTCCCATACTCATGCTTATGACAATTAGAAAAATGATTACGGTAATCGGAAGAATGAGTTCAAATAAACGGGCAATTGGATCGATACCGCCGCCGATCAGATAAAGGCCTATCCACATAAATGGCATAATGATCGCCCAAATAGGGGTGCCTTCCAGCAGAAATAGACTTGTTACTTCTGAAAGAACCCTTATTTCATAGGCAGCGAGGCTAAAGAAATAAATGATAATAATTAAGCCGAGGAAACTGCCTGCCCATTTGCCTGCAATTTCCTGACTATATTTATAAATAGTCCTGCCAGGATACCTTTGGCTAAGCTTTACGATTATTATCCCAGCTCCCATTGCAAATAGACCGCCGAGAATTACTGTCATCCAGATATCAGGCGATTCCAATTTTTCTGCAGAAGATCGCGGTAAAGTAAGTATGCCTGCAGCAAGAATATAATTAACCAGGATGACAGCAGCTTGAGGACTTGAAAGCTTTTCCTTTGAACCAATTTTCAAGCGGATAACCTCCTGTGAAATAGTCTATCCTTTCCGGGTGGGGTCCTTTGGGTGAAGCATACTTGGCCTTTCTTTCAAAACTTTTAACGGGAACCGTACGATAAAGTCCTTCCAGTCACTCAGCCGGTAAGGAACTGCCAGACTGATATAGGGTACCCCAAAACTCTTGAGCTTGACTAAATGACTGCTGATAAAAAGGAAAAACAAAATAACCCCATATAAACCAAAAACAGCAGCAAAAAACATGCAGACAAAACGAAGATAACGCAGAGAAATCCCCAAGCTATATTCAGGAATAGCAAAAGATGAAATAGCTGTAACCGCAACTACTATGACCATAATCGGGCTGACAATTCCAGCTGAAACTGCAGCCTCCCCAATAATTAAGGCCCCGACAATGCCGATTGCAGGACCAATTGGCTTTGGCAGCCTCAGCCCGGCCTCACGAAGAATTTCAATTGCCACTTCCATAATCAGAGCTTCTATTATAGAAGGAAAAGGTACCCCGTCCCTGGTGCCAATTATGGACATCGCTAATTTAGTCGGGATCAAACCCTGATGAAATGAAACGAAAGAGATGTAAAGTGCCGGCCCAAAAAGTGAAATAAAGATGGCCACAAAACGCAATAATCGAATAAGTGAGCCGGAAATCCACCGTTCATAATAATCCTCAGATGCTTGCAGCATCATGCTGAATGTTACGGGAACAAGAAGTGCAAAAGGAGTGCCATCAAGGAGGATCGCTACCCGCCCTTCCATTAAAGCAGCATTCACTCTATCTGGACGTTCAGTATTCTGCGCTTGGGGAAAAGGACTCATAAAATTATCCTCGATAAGCTGTTCGACATATCCAGATTCCATCACATTATCGATGTCAATTTGCTGAATTCTGGACTTTACTTCCTCAACTATTGCTGGATTAGCAATATCTTCAATATAAGCAACAATAAGATCTTTATTGGAGCGCTTTCCGACTATAAACTTTGAAAATATCAGTTTTTCTGTTCCGCCGTTTCTCCTTAAGAGAGCTGTATTATCGCTGAGATTTTCTGTGAAGCCTTCACGCGGTCCTCTGACAGCTTGCTCGGAAACAGGCTCTTCAATATTCCTTGTTTTCCCATTTGCAATACCCAATATAAGCATTTCAAAGGCTCCGTCGAGGAGTAGTACAGCTGATCCCTTTAAAATTTGCGGCACCGTATCTTTTATATTGGAGGCAGCAGAGATTTCACCAAGGGACAGAATATGACTTTTTATATAATCGACTGTAAATTTCTCTTTTGCCTCGTGCCTTCCATCACCCTTTGCATCTGTAAAATCCTGCATTAACGACTTCATGATATGTTTATCAATCAGTTCTTTATCGGAAAGGCCATCAACATAGATTAGTACTGCCCGTATACTCGTTAGCCCAATATTAAATTCACGAAAATGAACGTCCGAATTATGTCCGATTTCCTTTTTAAATAGTTGAAGATCTCTTTGAATTTCACCCGTTAGTTCATAAGGGCCTTCATCCTCATTCTTCTTTTCATGTTTCATGGTACTGCTTTTAATAGGTTTTTTCTTTATTTGGGACATTTTCATTATTCAAGAACCCTCCTTTGAAGGTCCGATTTTGTGAAAAAACCTTGAAATCCCTATCGGTACAATGATCACAGCAAAACTCTGCAAAAAAACTTCCCAATCAGGCAGATGGGAAACGATGGCTTTCCACATTTTATTCACCCTTTAAATAGCTAAAATCATGTTCTCCATACAGGAATTTTTCTAATGTGATTAGGCTTCCACTTCTTGCATATAAACATCCATTTAAATACCATGTTTAAAAAATTTTTATAGAGTTCCCAATGCAGTCTTTTATTTTTTCATGTAAGCGCAACGATTTCGCCACAAAGGGCCATTATCCGACCTTTCAGCGCAAGAAAAGTCTAATCCTGCGCTTTCCCGAGAAATATGATAAACGGAAGCTCCTTGCCCTCTAAGGGTACGCAGATTAAATAAGCCACAACCCGCGGCAATGTCTTCATGACCAAATACTCCCTAAAGCTGCTGCTTTTGGCTTTGTACTGATTATTCTGGCGCAGCCTTCCTTGTCAAGACCACAAGCAAAAAGACGAGCCTCGAAAGAAAGGGGTTCTTCCCCTTTTTGAAGGATCGTCTTGTGACATCGCATGTATGGTTTGAACTGGACTTGTAAAGAAGTTCAAAACCTTTTAAATCTATAAAAAAAGAGCGGGGATTATTTCCCCGCTCATTTGCCGTCTGTAATTTCCTTAAATATTTCATATGAACGTTTTTGTTTTTCTTCATCATAGATATAAGAAACCGCCATGATTTCATCGACATTGTACATATCCTGGAATTGCTCCAGCTGCCCCTTGACTGTTTCTTTGCTCCCCATAAAGGTCACGCTTGACATTCCCTCTGCCGCTTCCTTCTCCATTGGGTTCCAGATCGAATCCAAGTCATCGACTGGCGGGCTCAATTTCATGGAAGTTCCTCTGACAACATTCAAGAAGAACTGCTTCATCGTGGTTGATAAGAATTCGGCTTCCTCATCCGTTTCCGCTGCAATGACATTTAAGCATACCATCATATATGGTTTATCAAGATACTTCGAAGGCTTAAAGTTGGCACGGTAGATCCGGATGGCATCCTCCATCCATCTTGGAGCAAAGTGTGAGGCAAATACATAAGGAAGCCCCAGCTCTGCAGCCAAATAGGCAGAATCTGTCGAAGAGCCAAGAATATAAATTGGAATGTTCGTTTCCACTCCCGGATGTGCTTTAACATAACTTTGCTCCTCTAACGGACCAAAGTATGTCAGCAGCTGCTTAACATCGTCCGGGAATGTATAAACAGAATCATTTTTCGAGCGGCGAAGCGCATTAGCTGTCATCATATCCGTTCCAGGTGCCCTTCCAAGACCAAGATCAACACGATCCGGATAAATCGTCGCCATCGTTCCGAACTGCTCGGCAACAACTAATGGTGCATGGTTCGGCAGCATGATTCCGCCTGAACCAATGCGAATGGTTTTTGTATGTTCCAATGCATGTTTTATTAAAATAGCAGTGGCAGAACTGACCAGTGTTGGAGTATTATGATGCTCTGCTATCCAATAGCGTTTGTAGCCCATCTCCTCTGTTGCCTGAGCCAGATCGGCTAGATCCTCGATTGCCTGCCTGCTGTCCTTCCCCTCTCGTATTGGAGCAAGATTCAAAACAGAAACAGGTATTTGTATATTAGTCATTTTATAATCTCCTTCATGAAGAATTGATTTTATTTTAACAACCGAAATAAATTTAGCAAAATATAATGCTTAGTGTGAGCAAAATTATAGAAGAGAATTTATTAAGATTTTAGATTTTAGAGGTTTTAAGCGGAAATATTTTGTTATAAGCGATTTTTGTTTCTTATGGGAGAAACTTTTATTTTATGAGCGATTTTCTTCGGTTTATAAGCGAAAATCCTTTTTTATGAGCGATTTTCTTCGGTTTATGGGCGAAAATCCTTTTTTATGAGCGAATTTCTTGGATTTATGAGCGAAATCATTTTGTTGTCCAACCTCCGCTCCAAGCCCAAGTAAGAAAAAACCAGCCCCCTTCTAAAGGGACTGGCTTTCAGCTCACTCTTAACGGTTCCTCATTTTCAGAACAATGACTGTTCTTTGCAGGTTTCTGTTTATTTAAAGCCAGCAGCAGAATCATGCCAAAGATACAGGCTGTTCCCGCCCACTGGAACATGCCGAAAGGTTCATTCAGCCAGATAACAGTAGTAAATACTGCCGCGAGGGGCTCCAGGCTGCTTAAGAGGCTGGTTTCTGTTGGAGAAAGGGTTTGGAGACTTTCAATATAAAACCAGAATGCGAGCATCGTTCCAAAAATAATGACAAAAAACAAGTACAGTCCAGCTTCAGCTGTTAAGCTGCCAAAATCCATTTGCCATGGGGGATGGATTAAACTCAATGCAGATCCGCCAATGACCATCGCCCATCCAACAACGACAAGGGAATCATATTCCTTCAGCAGCGGGATGGCGTACAAAGTATAAAACGCGAGTGCCACACCAGATAGAACTCCCCACACAACAGCAGGTGCCGGTACGGAAAGCTGAGAGACGGAACCGTTAGTCAATAGAAAAAAACATCCCGCTAAAGCAAGAGAAACTGTTACAAAATCCTGCCTCGAAAATACGGATTGTTTCCGCAGAACCAGGTAAATGATAATCATAGCCGGTGCAAGATATTGAAGCAATGTGGCAACAGCCGCATTGCCATGATGAATTGAAGCCATATAGGTATACTGCACAGCCAGCATGCCTGCGAGGCCAAAGATTAAGAGCATGATGGCTGCCGTCTTATTCTTCCATACTCCAAATACCTGTGAGCGGTCTTTCATTAAAAATTGTACGGCTAACAGAAGAATGCCTGCTGTCAGAAGCCGGGCAGTGACAAGCCAATCAACAGAGATTCCAAATTCCTGAAAAAGCTTTTGGGCAACTGTTCCGCCAATACCCCAAAATGAAGCTCCAAAAATAACAAGCAATAAACCCGTGCTCCTTGAACGTCCATTCATGTTATATTCCACCTTAAATATAATAATAGTGTTATAATAATCCAAATCCTGTGATAAATATAGCTGAATATAATAAAAAAATATAACTATATTGAGGTGGCTCTTTTGCAGATTAAAGATTTTAAAGTGGATAAAAGCCTGAAAGAATTGACGAGCCACAGGACGGTGGTGTTGCCGGTGGCCAGCTACGAAACGAAGATTGCAGATAATATCCATGGCAAAATCCCTTTGCACTGGCATGAGGAAATTCAATTTATCCATACTGTAAAAGGGGAAGCTATGGTCCAAATCAATGAAGAAAAATTATTGGTAAAAGAAGGAGACGGCATTTTCATCAATAGCGGGTGTCTTCATTCAGCCGAGGATGTTAGCGGAGATTGCGTTTATATTTGTTTAAATGTCTCCCCTCACTTCCTTCTCCCGCAGGAGTTATTCAGCAGCTATGTATATCCGTACATATCAGCAACAAATCTTCCTTACATAATCCTGAAACACAGCGAGGAATGGGGGAAAAACATATTAAACAGCATCATAGAAATCAAAAAACTAATTAATGAAAACTCTCCATTTTATGAGATTAACATAACCAGTCTGCTGACGGTCATCTGGCAGCAGTTAATCAGGAACGGATTCCAATTGGAATACAGCCAGGCTGAAGTTGAAAAGCATGTTCGGATGAAGGAAATGCTGAATTGGATCCATCAGCATTTCGCTGAAAAAGTCTCTCTTGCCGATATTGCCAAAGCCGGCAGACTGAGCAATTCTGAATGCTGCAGATATTTTAAAAAAATCTTAAAGACGACACCCATTAACTACCTGATTCATTATCGCATACAAAAAAGTCTCACTCTGCTTCAAGAAAGAGACTCCAATGTAACAGAAGTTGCCTTTAAAGTAGGATTCAACAGCAGCAGTTACTTTATTGAAAAATTCCGAAAGTCTATGAATATGACACCTTTAGCGTATAAAAAGAATCGGAATTCATTGCAGTCACCTTAGGAAATGGCCATTGATTGTCCGAACTGTTCCTGGTCGGGGGATGAAATGTATGTGTTTATATCTATAGTCCGGCTGTCTAAATTCAAAAAATACTCTTTCAGATTTCCTTTAAAAACAACATGGAAAGCTTCCATTTCCATAAACTCATGCGGTATAACCAGCGATGGCGGTTTAGTAAAATGGACAATCTCACACCTCTGTAGGACAGTTGCTACAAATTGAGAGCAGAAAAAAGCATTATTTCTTGAGAGTTGTTTATTAAACATGATCGCAAATAGCCCCAGCAGATTATATCCGTAATCGTCTTTCTCAGATTCTATCTTATTTATGAATGCTTTAAGCTTGTTCTGCTGTGCGTCTGTAACAGAACAGCTAATGACTGTACATCTAGAGTTGCTAAAAAATTCTCCTCGTATATTTTCTTTAACAAAGCCGCCTATGAATGGATTTTTCGCTGTTTTTCTGCCAAAGCTGTACACTTCTTTTAATTCAGGATCAAGTGAGATAGAAGCATGATTGTACGGCTTTTTTGTGTAAAGCTTAATAAGCCGGGTAAATAACGTTCCGGTATCCGTAAGGAGTATATAGATTTTTTGATTAGACATAACGTATCTCCTTATCAAAAATATGTTTATATTTTTATAATAAAGAAACACGGTCTCTAGATTAAGAAGCCTGCGCTGTATATGCTTATAGGACTTGAGACTTAAGGTTATTAATTTTCATTCATAGCTCTTTTAAGAAAAAAATAAATATAGATGTAGGAAAATGAAGTGAATTCCTAGAACATTATGCAATGAGCATGATTATGGAGGGTGAGTGTATTGGAACAGACTATTTTTGAACATATGGAAACAGTGCGGGGCATTACTGAAAAATCGATCAAACGGATTCCTGAAGAAATGGCCGATATCATTCCAGAAGGATTTAACAATAGCATCCGCTGGAACTTCGGGCATATTGCATTTGTGCAGGAAAAGCTTGTCTTTGGAATATCAGGTGAAGAAATGAACGTCCCGAAGAACTATGAACAGTTATTTGGCGCTGGGACTAAGCCTGCCGATTGGACCGAACCACCGCATACTTTCGACGAAATTGCATCTGTCTTAACCGAACAAAAATCCAGAATAAAGACATTTCTTCATGGGCGTATGGAACACAAACTGCCAAGTCCCTTCACAAACCGCGGCGGCATTACATTCTACACAACCGGGGAAGCTTTTTTGTTCGGCTTTTATCATGAAGCGCTGCACATGGAAACGATTAAGCAGATTTATCGTTCTATTGCAAAACAGTTTTAAAACTGGGGCAGAGTATTTAATAAAGAGGGTCTGTCGTTTTAGAATATTCCAGGAAACGGGTTCTGACTTGCTCGCTAACTTTCGGTCCATAGTTGCAACAGGTTCAGACACTTTCCCTCTTGTTTCCTTTTCTTCTGTCCGAAGTCGCACCATCTTCGGACCTCTTTCCCTCCTGTTTCCTCTTCTCCTGTCCGAAGTCGCACCAACTTCGGATTCCTTCCCTCTTATTTTCACTTTTTCTGTCCGAAGACGGACTCTTACCCTAAAATTTCTTCTTATCGAGTCCGAAATGTACAGGCCCTTTACTCAGGTATCTGTTTCTCATGTTTACATGAGCATAGCGTAAGGGCTGATCAATTTTATGATAACAGCCAAAATAAAAGGCATGCCCAAAAGGACATACCTCCATCTCATTCCGGCATATTCAATCTCGGAAAAAAGTTATAAACCATAAAAACACCAAATAAACCAAAAAATAATGCTCCGAAAATGGCCCCCTCTACCAGGGCTGCAATACCAAATGCGATGGCAATCAAACCAATCCATGCTGCAAATGAAGAAATGGTATAATGATAAATTCCGCCAATAAATGTCAGCGTCCTGCCCAGGAACTGTCCTTCGCTGCCTGCTCTCTTAACTTCGACAAGCGTTAGGATAAAGCTCCAAAGCAGCAGCAATGGGATTCCCCACAAAAATATAAACCCAAACACTTCCATGCATGCTTTTCCTCCAACAATTATTCCATAAACCTCATCAGATCTCCATGCACAATGTCATCAGATAGCCCTAGCTCTTTTCTTGAGATATCCATTAACGGTTCACAGCTGGCGATATCTGTTTCTTCTTCCGATTCGCTTTTGAAGCATTTACCGGATTTGTAAAAATAGTCTTTAGCCATAAAGCTTCCATCCCGGAAAATAACTGGATGATTGGGATCCCTTGTAAAAAGGTTATGCCCGAAGCTGAAGTTATCCTCAGCACTAATGCCGAGCAGATGTAGGATTGTTGCCCTGATATCAATTTCCCCGCCAATGTTCGAAAACGTTTTGCCTTCCACACCTGGCACATGAATAATCAGCGGCACACTCTGCAGCTGCATTCGATTAACTATGGTATCTTCCTGTCCCAGCAGCTCCAGAACGCCATGTTCGTATTTGTCCGAGATGCCATAATGGTCGCCGTACAATACAAACATCGTATTTTCATAGAGTCCGCTTGATTTTAAATCCTGGAAGAATGTTTTAATGGCTTCATCCTGATATCTAACGGTTGTCACATAGCGGTTGACGACCATTTCACTCGTGCTGGACTCAGGAATGAACTGATCTTCCTCCTCCAGCAAGAATGGGAAATGGTTTGTCAATGTAATAAATCTGGCATAGAAAGGCTTTTGCAGTTTCTCCAGATGCTGAATGGACTGCTGGAAGAATGGGATATCCTTAATGCCGTAGTTCACTGAGTTTTCTTCAGTGACCAAATAATCGGCTTTAGAAAAATAACGATTATACCCCAGAGAATCATACATGGCCTCCCGATTCCAGAACGAAGCGTCATTCCCATGGAAAACAGCTGAGTAATACTTCTCATCAGATAGAATATGCGGCAGACTTCGATAAGCATTCTCCGTTTTTCTGACAAACGCAGATCCGCTGGATAATGGATAAAGGCCTGTATCGATCATGAATTCCGAGTCAGACGTTTTCCCCTGTGCTGTCTGATCATATACCTGGCTGAAATAAAAGCTGTCTTCAATCAGTGAATTAAGGAATGGGGTTATTTCCTGGCCATTCACCTTCTGATTGATAACAAAATTCTGTGTGGACTCCATACTAATCAGAACGACATTCATTCCTTTTGCCGCACCAAAATAATCTGATGGCTTATCTTCTTGGGATTGGACATACTCCGCTGAGGCTTCTGCATCAGATGGACTGGCAAAAGCGCGATTGAGCGGGTATGATGCGGCGATGCCAATATCATAGAGATGATACTGATACAAACCTATATGCTTAACAAGCTGCTGGCGATTATAGGATTCCGAAAATAAATGAGGCACTTTCACCATGCCGAGAATGATGGTCATGAATATAAATAACACACTGACAGCCGTGTATACTCTTTTTGACTTAGCAGTGATTTGTTCATGTACTGACTTTCTTTTTATATAGAAAAGCCAAAAAACGGCCAGATCAGCAAATAACAGAAGATCCCACGGGCTAATCAATTCAAGTGTACTCGGTCCAATCCCTCCGACATTTTTAAACTGAAAAAGGATCGGAACGGTTACAAAATCAGTATAAAAACGATAATAAAGCAAATCCCCAAAAAGAATGCCCGTCAAAATAACCATTGTTATAAAAATGGCTGCCGGTTTCACTTTTCGCTTAAAATAAATATTAACTCCAAGAATGACCATTATGGCCCCGATCGGGCTTAAAATCATAAATAAAATATCAGTCCAGTTCTCCGGATGCAGATTAAATCCGATAAAGGATACAATGACCGTTTTAATCCAGATTAAAAGGACGGCAAACCAAATGGGTGAAAGCCTTTTAAATAACTTCATAATCATACCGCTTTTCATATTGTTTTTCTAAAATACCTGCCATCATTTCGAGGGATGCCATGACCTTCTGCTCTTCCTGTGCCCCCATTAGAGCCACCTGAACCCAATTTCTTTCAAGGAGGTACCCGCTTTCATAGCTTAAAAGAATTCCTTTCTGTTTGCATGCATCGCCAAATTCCCTGCTGGAAATGCTCTGCGGCAAACTGATAGTCAGGATGCCAGGGGAATAATCTTCGTCCCCTAGAACGGAAAATCCGCTGTCCTTCAGCCTCATCCTTGCTTTTCCAGCCAAAAGATTTAATTTTTCATAATCTATCAGCTTTATACTCTCTTTTAATGCGCTGACCAGATTGGAAGAATGGGTGTATGGAATGCTTTGGTTTTCTTCGTACATCTTTAAGTCCAAGTATCTTGGAACTGCACTGTTCCCTTTAATCTTGTCACGATGGAATACGATTGCCAGACCCGGATAGGAACCAAATCCCTTTCCGCTGACGGTCGATGCAAAATAAATATTCTTAAGATTCAACGGCAAAATTCCGGCCGTGCTGCATGCATCCACGCACAGCTCGGCACCATGCTCCTCGCATAGCTCCTGAATGCCTCTGATATCGAATACATACCCAGTTGAAGTTTCACAATGCACAGTCCACACCCATTTTATAGAGGGGTTTTCTTTCAGCATGCAAGCTATTTCCTCGTGGGCAATAGGCTCATTCCAATCTCTTTCAATTGTATGAAAAGATAATTGAAACCTTCTTGCATGATCAATGAGACGAAAGCCAAATTCACCATTGGCCAGGATCAGCCCATCCCCTTCGATGTTTTTCAGCTGTGCTGCCACAAGATCATTGGAAAGCGTTCCCGTGCCAACAACAATTTCAGCATATTTGGCATCTGTCATCTTGCATAATTGAGAACGCAAGTCTTGCAAACCGCTGATAAAATCATGATTGCGATGAGATACGGCTTCTTTTGAAAAAGCCCTTTTCACTTTTGGATGAATGGGCACAGGACCCGGCAAAAATGAATGCTGATCGGCGGGTACCGAATTTCTGGCCATTAAGCGTTCAAAGGCTTTCGTTGAACGTTCGAAATTCTCTTTTGTTAAATACATGGGCTGAAACTGGGCTCCATCCTCACCTGTCAGAGGGCCAAAAGGCAGAAACCCCATCCGCTTATACAATTTCAGCTGTCTGACCGTGCCCGAAATCAGCGCCATCGTATAATTTTTTTCGAGGCAAAGCTCTACAAGCTTTTCACAAAGCTGATAAAATACACGGGTGCTGCGAAACTCTTTTTTGACTGACAGCAAACGGACCTCACAAAATTCTCCCTTTACAGGCAAGTATTCTTCGAGATTAGGAAGCTTATAATCAAGCGAAAATGGCCTTTTGGCACGGATCGCGATCATTCCTGCAACTTCCTCGCCAAACTTGGCAATGACATATGTATTTTCTTTATGAAATTTATCAATTAAATGCTGATCTTCATTTTGCTTATGCTGAGGAATTTCTTCCACAAATGTCTGGTAGTTCAGCTGATGAATCTGTTCAAATTCATTAGGTTCGGTTGCGATTTTACAGATTATATTCACAGTTTACCTCCTATGTTTAGGCATGATGAAATGGGTATGGGAAATTAAAACAATCAAAAGCAGCAGCAGAAGGCCTGCAGAAATGATGAATGAATCACCAATCACCCAGGCTGTTATGGGAATTGAAGCCATGGCGATAAAACCTGATAGTGTATACTTCCGGAGAACCGCATAGGCAATTCCCATCGTGATAGCCATTATCGCTATTGTCACCGGTTCCAAAAACAAGGCAGAAGCCAAGTAGACAACCACTCCTTTTCCACCATGAAAACCCAGCTGAATGGGAAACAAATGGCCAATAAGTACACAAAAAGCACTAAGAATGAATAAACCATCACCTTGAAATATAAGTCCAGTAACATATAAAGCTGCCCATGCCTTTACTGCATCAATGGCTATTGTCAGCAAGAACCCCTTCTTGCCGATTGCTCTGCCTGCATTGGTAGCCCCTACATTCCCGCTCCCCTTTATTCTTATATCCTCTTTTGCTATGTATTTAACTACATAATAAGCACCGGTTACGCTCCCTAATGTGTAAGAAAAGATCATAACCATCAGGGCAGTCCACACATCATCGATCATAAGCACATATCCCGCCTTATACTATTTAAACGATCAAAAAGGGTAAAAAGTTTCATATATTTACAAAATTACAATCTATTAACTGATAAAGATAGTATAACACCCCTAATTTTACCATTAAACAAATTGATTGCCAGAGCCTGTTTTCATAATTCCCCTATTTTAATGCCAAGATTAAACTTTCTGTAAAAATAATTATTTTGTGTTGACATTGTTTAGTAATTGCATATAATTTGCATTAAGGCAAAACTTTTTAATGAATCCATAAATCTTGTCCGCGTGACTTATAATTGTGCAAAAACAATTAATTTGAATTAATTTAAATTTGGAAAATAAAGGGGGCTAAAATGATGAAGGATCCAGCAATAAGCATAGAGGATTTGCATGTTTCCTATTTTGGAAATGAAGCGGTGACAGGAGTTAGCCTTTCTGTTAATACTGGTAATCTGGTAGGAATTATCGGACCGAACGGCGCAGGCAAATCGACTTTTTTAAAAGCGATGTTAAATCTTATACCAAAGGATAAAGGTGCTGTAAGAGTGATGGGGAAACCCATTGCAGAAGTGCGCAAGAGTATCGCCTATGTGCCCCAGCGGAATGACATTGACTGGGATTTCCCAATCACTGTACTTGATGCGGTTCTTATTGGGACCTACCCCCATTTAAAACTGTTCCGCCGTCCAAAGAAAAAGGATAAAGAATGGGCCATGGAATGTCTTCAGCGAGTTGGCATGCAGGAGTTCAGCAAAAGGCAGATTGGGGAACTGTCAGGCGGCCAGCAGCAGAGAGTTTTTCTCGCGCGGGCACTTGCTCAAAAAGCGGATTTGTTCTTTCTGGATGAGCCCTTTGTTGGAGTTGATGTATCCAGTGAGGAAACCATAGTGCAAATTTTGAAGGAGCTCTGCAGACAAGGAAAAACCGTTATTGTGGTACACCATGATTTAAGTAAAGCAAATGATTATTTCAATCAGTTAATTCTGCTAAATAAGGAATTGATCAGTTATGGGACGGTTGAAGAAGTGTTTAAACCTGAAGTTATTGCAAAAGCATACAAGGGGCAATTTGCTTTTATGAATGAGATTGGGGTGTCGCTATAATGGCTTTTATTGAAGCGGTCATGCAATATGGTTTCCTGCAAAAAGCGTTATTAACCTCGGTTATGGTAGGAATTATCTGCGGAGTCATTGGGTGCTTTATCATCCTCAGAGGAATGGCTCTCATGGGAGATGCCATATCACATGCCGTCCTTCCAGGCGTCGCTATTTCATATATGCTGGGAGTCAACTTCTTCTTTGGCGCAGTCATAAGCGGAGTAACTACAGCTATCGCCATTGGTTTTGTATCCCAAAACAGCCGGATAAAGCATGATACCTCAATTGGAATTATGTTTACAGCGGCATTTGCTTCAGGAATCATTATTATTACCATGCTTAAAAGCAGTACAGATCTATACCATATATTATTTGGTAATGTACTGGCTGTAAGATTATCAGACATGTGGATCACACTGGGCATCAGCCTGATTGTATTGGCAGCTGTATACCTCTTTTACAAAGAATTATTGGTCACCTCGTTTGACGAAACGATGGGAGCAGCTTACGGACTGCCAGTGCGTTTCATTCATTATTTCCTAATGACTCTCTTGACGATGGTAACCGTTGCATCTCTCCAGACAGTTGGGATTGTCCTTGTTGTTGCCATGCTGATAACCCCTGCAGCGGCAGCTTATCTGTTAACCGAGCGGCTGTGGATGATGATTTTCCTTGCGTCTGGCATTGGTGTGATTTCATCCATCGTGGGACTTTACTTTAGCTTTACCTACAACTTAGCTTCAGGAGCAACGATAGTTATATCATCCACTGCTATTTTTATTCTCGTTTTCTTATTCTCACCTAAGCATGGGTTAATATGGAAAACGCTGAAAGTAAAGAAGAAGAGAGCTTCATTAGTTTAATTTTAATAAAATCAAAATTCTCTGGAGGTAAGACTATGATTAAAAAAGGCTTTCTTTTATTAGCAGCACCCCTTCTTTCTGTGTTATTCCTGTCAGCCTGCAGCAGCGGAACAAGCAGCACATCATCCAATGAAGATGGGAAAATCCAGGTTGTGACTACCTATTCGATTGTGTATGACATTGTCAAAAATGTAGGCGGGGATTTGGTTGAGATTCATAGTTTAGCACCTATTGGCTCCAATCCCCACGAATATGACCCGCTTCCTGAGGATGTGCAAAAAACAACCGATGCAGATGCTGTATTTTACAACGGCCTGAATCTGGAAGCCGGCAACTCATGGTTCAATAAATTGATGGAAACTGCCGGAAAAGACGGTAAAGATGCGCCAGTCTTCCTTATGAGCAAAGGCGTTGATGCGATGCACTTAACCACAAAAGGCAAAGAAAGTGAAGAAGACCCCCATGCTTGGCTGGACATCCGAAATGGAATCAAGTACGCGGAAAATGCCAGAGATGGACTTATCAAGGCAGATCCAGACAACAAAGAGGTTTACGAAAAAAACGCGGAAGAATACATCGCAAAGCTGCAAGAGCTGCATGATGAGGCAGTCGAACAATTTAATGAAATTCCAGAAAACGAACGGGTACTCGTTACAAGTGAAGGTGCTTTTAAATATTTCAGTGAAGCCTACGGATTCCAGGCAGAATACATCTGGGAAATCAATCAGGAAAACCAGGGAACACCAGAGCAAATTACAAGAATTGTGGATATTATTAATGAAAAAGAAATTACAGGACTTTTCCTGGAAACCAGCATTGACGCAAGAAGCATGGAAGCCGTATCCGATGAAACCAATGTTCCGATCATGGGAAAAGTGTTTACAGACTCTCTGGCAAAGCCGGGTGAGGATGGCGATACGTACATCTCGATGATGGAATGGAATATTAAAACCATTAAAGAAGGCTTGACCCAGTAGTATAGGGCACTATTCCAGCAAGCAGGTGAAACATGTGATCCCCATTAGTTCAAAGAGATATATTCTCGAGATTTATCTATTACAGGAAGCACATGGGCATGCGACCATATCCGGCATTGCAAAGGTATTGAAAGTCACCGTCTCAGCTGCCTCTAAAATGGCCGGTAAGCTTAAAACAGAAGGTTACATTCACTTTCAGCCCTATGGAACAGTTACTTTGACAAAAGCTGGATTGGAGATTGGCCAAAAACTCTACCAGGATCATCAGGTTTTAATGGAGTTTTATCAACTAATTGGGGTTGAAGAGAAACTGATCCGGATGAAAGTTAGTGAAGTTGAAATGCATATCGGAACGGATGTTGTTTTTAAAATTAAGAGCTTTATAGAAGATAATAAGAAAAACGCTTGGTATGTTCCATGAATATTCAGCAGTTTTTTTTGCCCTAGTAAAGAAAATGGTATAAGCAGCAGATAACAGAAAGAAGAATGTCCCTTCCGAATGTGATAATCATCGGGACATTCTTTTTTCACGATTATAAAAGCTAATGGAATTAATCAGGCAGTTCTTTTCCAAATATTCTCCATGTTCTCAAGAGTCTTCCCTTTCGTTTCAGGTACAAACTTCCATACAAATATGGCTGAAAGAACACTCATCAGTCCATAGAAGCCGTAAGTTAAGCCGCCGCTGAACTCCATCATCATCGGATAAGTCGATGAAATAAAATAGTTTGCGGCCCATTGTGCAGCAACAGCTACTGCAACTGCCTGTCCTCGGATTTTGTTTGGGAAAATTTCCGAGATTAACACCCAGCATATTGGTCCCCATGACATCATGAAAGACGCTGTGTAGATGATAATAAAAATTAACGTGCCCATGCCGATTATATTGGAAAAAGCCATTCCTGCCACACCAAACATTCCGATCGCCATGCCAATGGAACCTGTAATCAATAATGGCTTGCGCCCCCATTTATCTACAGTTAAAATGGCCACAACTGTAAAGATGACATTTATGATACCCATAACAATTGTCTGCAGCATCGAGGCATCCTTTGCTGCTCCCATGCTTTCAAAAATTCGCGGTGCATAATACAAAGCAACGTTTATTCCGACAAATTGCTGGAATACAGACAGCAGAATTCCTATCACAATCACTAATTTTCCGTATGCAAGCAGCTTTTCTGCCGGAACATTTGCTGAGGCTGCTACCGATTTTCTGATTTCACCCAAGATCGCTTTCGCTTCTGAAGAACCATTAATTTTCGTAAGGACTGCTAAAGCTTTATCATCATGATTTTTAATGGCCAGGTATCGGGGTGTTTCCGGAACCAGGAGCAGCAGAAGACCAAAGACAAGGGCCGGAATGGCTTCTGAAGCAAACATATATCTCCAGCCCACTTCATTGATCCATTCCAAAGGACGCCCGCCGGCAATCCCCCAGTTTACAAAGTACACGACAAGCATCCCGAAAATAATCATAAACTGATTGAATGAAACTAAGCGTCCGCGGATTTCGGCAGGTGCGATTTCGCCGATGTACATGGGAACAATGGCTGACGCAAGGCCAACCCCAATTCCGCCAATAATGCGATAAAGATTAAAAGTCAATAATAACGAGATGGTTGGTTCCCCTTTAGTGAAAAATAAAAATTCAGGAAAAGCGGAGCCTAAGGCGGATAGGAAAAAAAGAACAGCCGCCGCTATCAGCGATTTTTTCCGCCCAAACTTCGACGCAAAATAACCGGATATTAAACCGCCGATGATACAGCCAATTAAAGCACTCGAGGTTGTCGCCCCGTGAGCGAGCGACCCTAATCCCAAACTATTGATCAAATAGATTTCCAGTGACTTTTCAGCTCCGGAAATAACCGCCGTATCATATCCGAAAAGCAAACCGCCTATCGCAGCAACCAATGTAAGTGAACCAATATATAGAGAGTTCCGATTCTGTTTCATAGTTTGTAAAAGACAGATTTGAACTAAAATAGAGCGCTTACAATTTTGCATTAATATAATTCAAATCTATCTTTACTCCTTTCTATTAGAAATGATTAAACAACGAGAAACTTGAAACTGGTTTTTGTTTTGAAGACCTCATTTTTCTCCAGGACAATAGAAGGAAAGTTTTCATGGTGAATGGCATCAGGCGGACATTGAGTTTCGAGACACAGCCCCAAATGCCTTTTTGACTGAACACCTTTAATTTGAAAATCATTTCCGAGCATGTTAGCTGTATATAAAACAACACTCGGCCTATCCGTTTCCACTGTCAGCTTTCGTCCGCTTGCAGAATCCACTACCGTCATTTCACCAGTATTTAATAGAAATGGATGATCATACCCGCCGCCTGCTAGGATGTTCTGATGATGGACGGACTTTACGCCTTCTTTGATTTTCTTCCCTGCTCTGAAATCAAACGGTGTATTTTCAACATGTATGAATTCCCCAGTAGGAATCAATGTTTCATCAAGCTCCAGAAACTGATCACTTTGCATGGTCACCTCATGCTCAAGAATGTCCCTCTTTAAGTCCCCGCTAAGGTTAAAATAAGTATGGTTTGTCAGATTGATGATCGTTTTTTCATCAGATATCGCTTCATAACTAATAACCAGTTCATTCTCATTGTTCAGTGTATAGTTTACCGTTACCTCAAGTGTCCCAGGATACCCTCCTTCCCCATCCGGGCTTACATAGGAGAACCTGATATTCGCCTCATTCATACCCTTTTCGGCGTCCGAGTCCCAAATCACATGATGAAAACCGCCTGCACCTCCATGCAGATGGTGTTCCCCATCATTTTTTTGCAGCTGGTAAGCAGTTCCATCAAGAGTGAAAGCCGAGCCTGCTATCCTTCCGGCCACCCTTCCGATAATAGCGCCGAAGAATGGTGAATGATTTATATACTCTTCAAGTGTGTCAAACCCCATGACCACATTCTCTATATTTCCTTTACTGTCAGGGACAGATATCCCGGTAATGATTCCTCCGTATTCGATACACGATACCTTCATTCCATGATCATTGCTGATTGTATAGGATTTAATCTTGTGTCCATTCCATTCGCCAAAGATACTTTCAGTTATGTTCATGTCGATCTCCCTTAAGTCAGCTTACTTTTTCCTAAAACCGGCCAAACCCTCATTCAGCTTCCTGGTTTGCGCATAAACTTCTTTGTATATCTGGAAAAGCTCCTGATATTTCTTAACGTTTTCAGGGATTGGCGTATACGTCTTTTCGTATGTTATGAAATCATCAGCACAGGCTTCCAGAGATTCATACCATTTGCATCCGTAAGCCGCTAGCATAGCCGCACCTACAGCAGGTCCTTGTTCACTTGAAAGCTTTACAATTTTGCTATTGAAGATATCGGCCTGGATTTGCAGCCAGGCATCACTTTTGGCGCCTCCGCCTATTGAAATGATTGTATCGACCAGCTTGCCGCTTTCCCTGAATATTTCAATCGATTCATTTAAAGAAAAGGTAATTCCTTCAATGACCGATCTTACAAAGTCATTTCGATTATGTGAGGAGTCCATGCCGATAAAGCTTCCGCGAATTTGCGAATCTGCATATGGCGTACGCTCACCGGCTAAATATGGCGTAAACAAAAGACCGTTCGATCCAATCGGAACCTCACTCATTTCAGCCAGCAGGGAGTCGAATGATTCCATTTCTGCAAACGTATCTTTAAACCAGCTCAAACTATGTCCCGCTGCCAGGGTTACGCCCATTGTGTAATAGGCATTTTCTTCACCATGATTAAAGTAATGGACTTTCCCTTTAAAATCCTTGTTATTCTGTTCTTCATAGGATAAAACGACTCCGGATGTGCCAATGCTGCATAATGTTTTGCCATCTGACAGAATACCTGAACCGATCGCACCGCATGCATTGTCAGCTCCTCCTGCAAATACCTTCGTTAAAGCAGATAATCCCGTCTTCTCAGCAATCTCATCCTTTAACGTCCCTACACATTCATGGGATTCAACTAAAGGCGGACAGATATTCACATCAATCCCGGTTAGCCCGCATATCTCTTCACTCCACATTTTCCGGCCGGCATTCAGAAGCAAAGTACCCGCTGCATCACTATATTCACTATGAATCCTTCCAGTCAGTTTAAAGCGAAGATAATCTTTAGGGAGCATAAATACAGCCGCTTTTTCAAAAACTTCCGGCTCATACTGCTTCACCCAAAGCAGCTTTGGTAAAGTAAATCCTTCCAATGCCGGATTCTTTGTGATTTCAAGCAGACGCTTCTCACCAGCCATTTCATAGAGCTGTTTACACTGCTCTGTCGTTCGGGTATCATTCCAGAGGATTGCATTGCGCAGAACCTTATACTCTTCATCCAGAAGGACCAGGCCGTGCATTTGGCCTGAAAAACTGATTCCTTGAATGTCTTCCGCACTTCCATCAAACTGCTCTGTAAGTTCTTTAAGAGCAGCCACTGTTTTATCAATCCATTCACCGGGGTCCTGTTCACTATAACCCGACTTTTCATGAATGAGCGGATAAGACCTGGAAACTTCGCTGCATACTTCTCCCATTTGATTCATTAATAAAACTTTTACCGAGCTGGTGCCAAGGTCAATCCCGATTACATATTTCATGATTGATCATCCTTTAGTTAATGAAATGTATGCTAATCTTTACTTTTAAAAATGTACTGGGGCACTATTGCATTCCCAGTACATTTAATCTTTTTGTCTTAATCTCTTACGCTTTTACACTCGCATAGGCTTCGAGAATGTATTTATTTAGGACAGCTTTTAGCTGTTCCTGTCTTCCCGACTTGTTTTCAATCTTTTCAAGGTGAAGGGCATGCTTTTCAAGCTTGCGGAAGTCTGCCCTTCCTTCAACGATTTCAAGGCCGATGCCTTCTGTATAGCTGCTATATCTGTCAGCAATAAAGTTGTCTAATACTTTATCTTCAATTAAACGCTGTGCAACTTTTGCGCCAACCGCAAATGTATCCATTCCTGCTATATGAGCATAGAACAGGTCCTCAGGGTCAAATGATCCTCTTCGTACTTTCGCATCAAAGTTAAGGCCGCCTGTTCCAAGGCCGTCATTTTTAAGAATTTCTACCATTGCCAGTGCAGTTGAATAAATGTCTGTCGGGAATTCGTCAGTATCCCATCCCAGCAGGGTATCTCCCTGGTTTGCATCTACAGAACCAAGCATTCCATTTATGCGCGCAGTGTGCAGTTCATGCTCAAATGTATGGCCGGCAAGGGTCGCGTGGTTTGCTTCAATATTGAATTTAAAGTAGTCTTTTAAGCCATAAGATTGCAAGAATGATAAACTGGTTGCCACATCAAAATCATATTGATGTTTAGTAGGCTCCTTCGGCTTCGGCTCGATCAGGAATTGTGCATCAAACCCAATTTCCTTTGCATAATCGATTGCCATATGGAAGAAGCGCGCAAGATTATCTAATTCAAGCTTCATATTCGTATTCAGCAATGTTTCGTATCCCTCTCGGCCGCCCCAGAATACATAGTTCTCAGCACCCAGCTCCTTGCCGATCTCAAGTCCCTTTTTCACTTTTGCTGCTGCATAGGCAAAAACATCAGCGTTAGGTGCCGTCGCGGCTCCGTGAAGCCAGCGCGGATGTGAAAACATATTAGCGGTATTCCATAATAACTTTGTTTTGCTGGATTTCATGTATTCCTTCATCATGGCCGTAATTTCATCTAAGTTCTTAAAAGTTTCGCTTAATGTATTCCCTTCAGGCGCAATATCAGCGTCATGGAAACAGAAAAATGGAACATTCAGTTTTTCATAGAATTCAAAGGATGCTTCTACACGCGCCTTGGCCAAATCCATTCCGGAAAATCTGTCATATGAACGGATCATCGTTCCATCTCCGAAAGGATCTGTGCCTTCCGCAGTGAAGGTATGCCAGTAAGACACTGCAAAGCGGAGAATGTCTTCCATTTTTCTGCCGTTGATGATTTCTTCAGGATTATAATATTTAAAAGCCAATGGATTATTAGAATCTGGACCTTCGTATTTTACTCCATTTACATTATTAAAGTAGTTCATTTTCATTCCTCCATCTTTTTTTTTGATTTGTTATCGCTTTCATTTGATTACAAATCGATTTTACCACCATATACTTAGTTTGTCTATTGGATGAACTAAGTTTTATTTTTATTTTTAATTATGGTATAAATGGAATATGATTGTAATAGACAAAGAAATTGAGGATTTGAGGAGAAAGATAATGACTTGGAATCAGCAGCTGGTAAAAATGAAAAACAAATCGCGCGTTCTGCAGACGATCATCGACCAATCCCCTATCTCACGGGCTGATATCTCACAGCATTTGGGACTGACTAAAGGAACTGTTTCCTCATTAGTCAATGAGCTGATAGAAGAAAAAATCTGTTCCGAAACAGGACCAGGCAAATCGAGCGGCGGACGACGCCCTGTTATGCTGCTCTTTAATGAACGAGCAGGATATGCAATTGGAATTGATTTAGGGGTTAATTATATCTTAGGTGTCATAACTGATTTATCTGGCAATATTGTGAGCGAGAATTTGAAGCATATGAAAAGTATGAGATATGAAGAAACCATACTTGTCATAAAAGAAGTTATCCAATCTTTATTGGACTCTACCCCTGAGAGCCCGTATGGTGTGATCGGAATCGGTATTGGTGTTCCAGGAATCGTCAATAAGGAAGGCAGCAATATCCTGCTGGCACCTAATCTGGGCTGGACAGATATCAATTTAAAGGCAGAAATCGAAACAGAGTTTCACCTTCCCGTTATTATCGACAACGAAGCAAACGCCGGAGCATACGGGGAAAAGCGTTTCGGTGCCGGGAAAGAGTTTGAAAACCTTATTTATGTAAGTGCTGGTATTGGAATAGGAGTCGGCTTTATTTTACAAAACAGCCTATATCGGGGCGCTGAAGGCTTCTCCGGTGAAATGGGCCACATGGTGATTGATATAGATGGAAAAGAATGCAGATGCGGCAGCAAAGGATGCTGGGAATTGTACGCTTCTGAACAGGCACTACTAACCCAGGCAAAGAATATTCAATCATCCTTAAAACGGGATGATCTGAACCTGGAGTCATTAGTTGAAATGGCGGAAGAAGATGAGGAAGTGAAAGATCTGTTCCGTCAAATTGGCAGATGCCTCGGCATTGGCATCAACAATATCATCAATACATTCAACCCCGAGCAAATCATTATAGGAAATCGCTTAGCAATTGCCAGAGAATTATTGAAAGATTCAATTATGGAAGTTGTCGACTCCCATTCCTTAAAATTTAATCAAAAAAACCTGAACATTACATTTGCAGATTTATCGATCTACTCCACAGCACTTGGAGCCTCCGCTTATGCAACTGAAAATTTTCTGAACTCGGATCTGCAGGAAAACCTGAATAAATAGACCAATTGATCGGCCGAAATAAAAAGAATGTCCCAGATAAATACGGGACATTCTTTCGGTGCGTGATTCACCGGTTTAATAGATTAGTATAGTGGATGGTTAGCACTATTGGCAGTGAGATTGAATTGTACAGGTAATGGATCTGCAGTGGGAACACGAGGCTTGTTTAAAGCAAGAAATGATGTGATAGCAGTGTACTGGCTATGAACGGAGCCGTGGGCTGCGAAGACTATAACTGTTTCAATTTATACCTGCCCCTAATCACCATATATGTTTATGGCAAGCCCTTCCGTGATAAATGGGCAGCCAGCGGATGTTGTAAGGTATTTGGCGAAATCGAACACCCTTAAAATTTAATGGGATGGTTCACGGGAACATCGCACCAATAAAAACAAACGGAATAGATGGAAAAAGAAAAATTAATGCCCTTCTTGAGAGAAGGGCATTAATTTATACTACCGGTTTAAGGCTTTACCTCTCCGAAAGTGCGTATTGCATATTATCTGCTTACCAGAAAAGAAATGTATGTTGATTTAGGTGCAGATTACTTTGACAAGCAAAGGCCGGTGTCCAATATTCGGCATTCAGTTCGAAGACTCAAGAACTTAGGATATACTGGAAACCATTTCGGAAACCTCCTATCCAAAAAAATAAATTACTGACCAGGCATTCTAAAATGATTGAACTGCGTCTATTTAGTAGGGCTTTTCATGGTAGTTTAAAAGAAAAATTGCCGCTTTTTTATGAAAAAGTTTATTCCTTTACTAATTTATTTTTTCGTTTTCTATACATTATGAACGCACCGGTACCATTTATCAAAATCAGCCCAAAAATCGTGTTTCCTAGAGGTGCCCAGCCATTCTCGCCTGTAAATAGTAATGACAGGCCAACCTTTCCAACAAGTGTAACATTCAATATGATCAAACCAAGTATAAGGGAATGCTTCCAAAAAGACATTAAGATTAAAACCACAAAAACCATCATTAAATCAATCGTAAAACTAGCGGAAATAGGGTTACTTAAGAGCATTTGCTCGTATTCCAAAACTGCCTGCATTTGCTGATTAATCGTCTCTGGTGCTGGAAACCAGACCATACTGCTCATCATTAAAACAAACGTTATGATAACACCTTTCAAGCTGCGTTTATATGCAAAATAAACCAATACGATTAAAAAGACAGGGCGAATATACCAGCTTAACGGATTTAGATGCCTCTGAAAAGCCCATTCCAGTATTTCTTGAATTTCCATTGACTTCACTCCTCACATTAATACGGTAATGCCTGAAAGCTGGGTAAACATGTTAATACATTGTATTAAGTTTTATCTAAGGTATTCTAAGAATAAACAATCATCATTTCTCCTCCGCTAAGCTGCCCATTACCTTCATCATTTTGGGGTTAGATTTACGTTTTATCAATTCCTCCTATACTCAACAAATTGGCCTTTATCTAAAAAAGCACTATCCCAATCAAGGATAGCACCCATTAACTCAAAAAATATTTGTCTCCTTTTTCTCATCTCTATGAGAAAATGCGTCTCCACTTATTTTACAGGTGAATAACTATCCTTTTTTCTTCCTCAATCAACCTGCCCCTTATTTTGCAGTTAATCTTGAACATAAAACAACCTTATTGTTTAATTGTATTCAAACTTATGTTCATTTACAGTTCTATTAATAAATGGTTGGAACCATTCCTCCATCCATACGGATTGGAGATCCCTTAAATGCAGAAGCATATGGACTGCATAAAAATGTAGCTAGTCTCCCTATTTCCAGCGGTTTAATAAATCGCTGTATTTCAGATTGAGGCAGATTATTAATCATAAATTGTCTTTCTTTTTCTGAAAAAGGCATTTTTTCATTATTGTAAATATCCTCAATAATTTGTTGTACATTTTCAGAAAGCGTTGGTCCAGGCATAATCGTATTGATTGTAACTTCCGTTCCTTTTGTTAACTTAGATAGGCTTTTTGATAATGATAAAAGCATGGACTTTGTCATACAATACTGAGGCATCTGTCCAGAAGGCATTACTGCTTCTTCACTTGCAATAAAGATAATTCGGCCATCATTATTTTCCAGCATTTTAGTTAAATAATATTTGGATAATCCATTTGCGGCTAATACGTTAGTACGGAAGTATTCTTCCCATATCTCATCTGTAACATCTGCATATTGCATAATTTCATATTTTCCGATGTTGTTAATTAAAATATCGACATTGGGAAATTTTTTAAATAATGCTTCTCTTTGTTGGGCATCAACAAGATCAGCTGTAGCATTTTGAGGAGAAGTGGCTGGAAAAGCTGATTTAATTTCCTTTACAGTTTGTTCTGCCTCTTGATAATGACGTCCATTTATAAGGACGTTAACTCCTTCTTTGGCAAGTTCTTTGGCAATTGCTTTACCTATTCCTTTGGTGGAACCTGTAACTAAGGCTGTTTTATTGTTTAATCCCATTTCCATCATATATTTCTCCTTTTAACTTTTCATTTAAGAGGGTTTCAGTTTATTGAAATACTTGCATATTTATTACGCCAATTCAAAGGGGTAGTACCTTCCCAACAGCGAAAGGCTCGATAGAACGAGCTCTGATCTTTATACCCTACAAGAAAAGCCACTTCTTTTATATCTAAAGAAGGGTTTGCCAAGTACTCTTTTGCCTGTTCATGCCGGGCTTCTCTCAATAGCTGTTTGAAGCTTGTTTGTTCGTCAGTTAGCCTGCGCTGTAAGGTGCGTTCGCTCATACCCAACTCTCTTGCTGCATCTTGTATTTCTGGTCGCTCTCCTGTTATACTGCGTTTTACTATCCACTTAACTATCTCCGTTATAGAATGACGGCGCTGCTGCTCTTCCAATGTTTGGTCCAATACAGGAGTTAATACCTCCAGTAATTCAGCATTATAAGACGCAAATGGGCGATCCAAATCTCCTCTATGCAATGTCAATCTGTTACATTTTGCACCAATCTGAACAGGGCAGCCAAAGTAAGCTTCTATCCCTTGTACTTGATTCATTGTATGTTTAAATTCTACTAAGCTCGCTTTTAAAGGCAAACCAGTACCTCGTCGCCCTATCTCCAGTAAAAATGCAAGTGTTGTTCCAACAAGCAACGGTGGACCAGGTTTATCCGTATCTACCCATTCCACTTCGATTGTACAACTGCCGCCTTCCTCCTCAATTCGAATATTTTCAGGAGGACACATTTCTTTGTAACGAGCCATTCTCTTTAGAGCATCCCGATAGTCACGAGCATGGTAAGCTGCCATTACAGAAGGTGGATATTGAGATTCTGCAAATACTGTCGGAAGCTTAATTATCCCATCCTCCATATCACCGATAATATCGGAATATGCTTGCCATATAGCGAAATATTGATCAGTAGTAACAACAGATTCAGCGATTACGGTAAGTGGCATTTTTGCTTTCCTAACCACATCTTGAGCTGTAATTCCAAGTCTGTACAGCCCTGCCCAAAATCCATCCGGAATTTTAATACGATTATGTGAAGTCATATATTACACCTCTCATCTATCAACACATTAACGTTATTAGAAAATGATCGTAGCTATGTTTGTTAAGGGGATAGTTATTTCATTTTACTTTTATAATCCGTTTCTGTAACTAGCATAAAACGACAATACACTAGCATTTGACGCCACAATTAATGAGCTTCTTGTATACGCATAACCTTAATTAGAGTCTTAAATTAATAAATATTGAAATTGTGTCTTTTATTTAAATTTGCAACAGGATCTTAGTTGAATATAAGAATGTAATTCTGCAGACAATAGTTCTAATTATAAATCGAGGTGAAAAATATGGATTTAAATCTTATATGGCAAACCCTTCTTATTTTTTTGGTTGGTAATATCCTCTTAAGAATTAGTGGGAGGAGATCGATCTCACAAATGACTATACCTCAAACAGTTATTATGATTGGAATCGGGACACTTCTTATTCAACCTGTCACCGGAAAGGGGCTTTGGGCGACCTTTGGTGTTGCTCTGATACTAATCTTAAGCCTAATTGTGATCGAATACATCCAATTAAAGTTTGATGGCGGTGAAACCATTATTTCCGGTAAAGCAGTTCCCGTGATTGAAAACGGAACTTTAAACGAAAAGAACTTGCAAAAGTTACGCCTGCCTGTAGATAAATTAGAGGCTCGGCTTCGTCAGTCAGGAATTTCATCTATCGGTGACGTTGAATTCGCAACTATAGAATCCAGCGGGCAAATGGGATACATTTTAAAACCGCAAAAACAGCCTGCCACAAAGGAAGATATTCAAAATCTTATTCAGCTGATCCAAACTGGCCAACCCGTGAATCTAAGCAGTCAAAAACCGCTTCACGACAACATTTTCATTGAAACTGTAACGAAAAATTCACCTGATGTACCAAAACACCTGCAATAAAAAATGACAATGAATTCGGTCAAGAATGAATTTTCGTGTGACCTCTCTTTGTAATTAATCTATCTTATATCGTATAGCGTCCCATTAGGCTATTAGATCATCTGTGCAGGTAAAGAGAAAGTCTTTGTCGCTGGCAGCAGGGAATCCATGCATGTATTTCCGTATGGATTGATGATCTTTGCCACCCTTTCTATCCGGCAAAATGGTTAAAGAAAATATGTAATTGAGGTGACAGATCCATGCCAATGCTGAATATGAACAGCGCCAGCCTGTATTATACTGTAAAAGGAAGCGGAACTCCGATTGTCTTTATCCACCCGCCTGTATTGACTTCAGTAAATTTTAAATATCAATTAGAGGAACTCTCAAAGAGTTTTCAGATAATTACTTTTGATATACGCGGTCACGGAAAAAGCCCATTCTCCTCCGAACCAATAACCTATCCGCTGATTTGTAAGGATATCATTCGGCTATTGGACCACCTTCATATAAATAAAGCGTTTTTATGTGGATATTCTACGGGCGGTTCTATTGTTTTAGAATTCATGCTGACATTTCCTGAAAGAGCTTTAGGGGGAATTTCGATTGGAGCAATGCCCAATGTAAACGATGATTTCTTGAGAAAGAAGATTTCTTTAGGAATAAAGCTTTCAGGTAAAGGAGCGATTAGCTTATTAGCCTGGTCCATCTCCTGGAAGAATTCAAATAATATAAAACTGTTTAAACACATGTATTCAGAAGCAAAAAAAGGGGATTACCGCAACATCGAGCAATATTACCGTTATAGTCTAAAATATAATTGTGTAAATCAGCTAAATGAGATCATTCTGCCTATCTTATTGGTTTATGGTCAAAAGGATAAGCCTTTTCATTCATATGCAAGGCAATTACATGAGAAATTGCCCCAAAACGAATTGCATTTTATCGAGAATGTTGACCACCGTATCCCGACAAAGAGTGCAAATGAACTTAACCAGCTAATTCTTCAATTCGTAAACACCATATAGAGACCTATCACCTTCTAAGTTTTTAAGGGGATGCCTAGCATTAATGTCCAGGTAACACCTCAAAGAAAAAATTCATATGTGTTTAATTTATGTACAATGGCCTCTTTAGCCCTATCGAATACTATTAACGACTCTCTGTATGATCTATTAAAATTTTTATCGAATAAAACAAACTCATTTATTTGTATATTCATTTCCTATTGTGCTTTATCTTGTTTTTTTCTCTCCATAATGTCTTTTACATAAGTTTCGATGGCCCTTGTATCCCCTATCTTAATAGGGTGACAATATAACTCAACTTCAACTGGAGTTCCATCCTATATATAGTTTCCTCAATAACCTCTGCTGGTTTTGTAATAGCGGGTTATCTTTAAAGATATCTAACGGACTTGCCCCACCTCTAACTTTATGAAAAACGTTCTTCCTCTTACAATTTCTCTATTTTTAACACCTTCACTTGTGCCGGGAAGGATTCCAGTATTTCTGAATACCAGATTCTCACCTTATCTCCACTCTTTATTCCACTCAAAACAGCATTATTCAATTTATAAACAGATTTATAATCTCCTATTATTTCATTAATTGATTGGTTTTGAGCATCTGCCTTCGTAAATCCTTTATCTTCAACCAGGAGGATGATAGTTCCATTCAAAACGATCGTTCCTTCCATAGTGGCAGTTCCTTCATTAACTTGTGACCGCTGACTTAAATTTCCCATAAACCAAAGCAACAACAATACTAATATGAATAAAATACCTATTACCCTTTTCATTGTTTCGCTTCTCTCCAACCGTGTTTTTTATACATCATTCTTGATTATTCAGAAAAAGAATACTCTAAGGAAAAAACAGAATTGCTCTCCTGAATACATCCATTTGCTGCCATAACTTTTTTCATGGCTGCATTATCGGCACGGGTTGCCCCGAGATATTTTTCAGCTTTAAAATCATACTGCAATCTATGGAGCCCAATTAAATGCAGGTTCTTGCCATACCCTTTACCCTTATAATCAGGGTGGATGCCAATCCAAAAAATCCTTCCTTCACATTCCCGGTCTGGTTCCAAATGAGGAAAAACGGCTCCAGCCGGTTCAGAATTAACTGTATAAACCGTAAACATTTTTTCTGCTTGTTCAGGAAGCTCTGACTTCATGGTCTTTAAAAAGGTCTCAGTTTGTTCATAAGTAAAATTCATAACTTCAGATAAAAAAGCAATGGAACTTTTATTAAGGAGCGGCCAAACTTCAAAAGGAGGGACTTTTTCATTCTCACATTCTGCAAACCGCTTTTTAAATATAACTCTCTCACCAATCACTTTCATTTTTCCTCGCGTGACCATTAATTTATCCAAAATTCCTTGAGGGCACTCAAGCTTAACTTTTTCAATGCTGCTCTCATCCAAGGTAAGAAGCCTATTTATTAAATAATCTACTTTATTAGGACTTATTCGTTCATCTTGAAAGATTTCCAAAATAATCACGGAATCACTTTTTATACTATGTACACCCCCTGCTTTAAGGTCTTTTAATAGTTCATCCATTGTAATCACCTCCACATAAGTGATAAGAAAATGGCCATTGAAAAAATTCCATGGCCATTTGATCTTTTATACTTATTCCATTACAGATGCTGGGCAGTAACCGAACGCTCATATTCCAAAATTCGTGCCGGCGGTCCTTCATACAGGATTTCACCGCCTCCAGCACCTCCATCCGGACCTAAATCAACGATCCAATCACTTTTTCGGATAACATCCAGATTATGTTCAATGACTATAACGGTATTGCCCTTTTCCACCAATTTATTAATGATGTCCAGAATATTAGCGACATCGGACATATGCAATCCAGTTGTTGGTTCATCAAGTATATAAATGTTTCCTTTAGTATTCAGTTCCTTTGCAAGCTTAAGCCTTTGACATTCGCCTCCTGACAAGGTGGTCAGGGGCTGGCCCAATGACAAATAGCCAAGACCGACAGTCTCTAGAGCTTTGAGTTTTTTCTGAATATCTTTGGCATCAAAGAACTCCACAGCATCCGCTACAGACATCTCCATGATTTCAACAATACTTTTGCCTTTATATAAGTAGTGGAGCACGTCCTGCCTAAAACGGCTTCCATGACATTCGCTGCATTCGACTTCCATTGTATCCATAAAAGATAAATTGATCTCAACCGTCCCAGTGCCTCCGCACGACGGACAGCCCCCGGTAGAATTATAGCTGAATAATCCGCTCTCCACTCCATTGGCATCTGAAAAAGATTTACGGATCGAATTCATAATGCCAGTGAAAGTTGCCGGGTTGGACCGTATGTTGGCGTGGACCGGGCTTTGATCAATACGGATTGACTCAGGAAAATCTTTTGCAAACACTTCGTTCACAAGTGTGCTTTTCCCAGAACCCGCTACTCCGGTAATGACAGTAAAAACCCCTTTTGGAACTGAAAGACTCACATTCTTCAAATTGTGAAGGGTGCTTTTCCTGCTTTCCATAAACTCGGAAACCGGTCTCGGATTGGCGTTGATCTCTGCACTTCGGTTTAAATAATTGGCAGTCAAAGTGTCAGAAGATAAGAAATCCTGATAACTGCCGGTAAACATAATCTCTCCGCCGTGTGTTCCGGCTTGAGGCCCGACATCAACGATATGATCGGCTATCTGGATGACGTCCGGATCATGCTCCACAACTAGTACGGTATTGCCCCTGTCACGCAGCCGAACCAGCAATTCATTTAACCGGTAGACATCCCGCGGATGAAGGCCGGTGCTGGGTTCATCAAATATGTACATGAGGCCGGTTAGGTTACTGGATAAATATTTGACCATTTTCACCCTTTGGGATTCACCGCCTGATAGTGTTGGCGTTTCCCTTGTTAAATCCATATAGCCCAGCCCAATATCACAAAGGTTTTCCAATCGTTCCATGATCCCGTCAGCAATTGGTTTAGCTTCCGGTGATGTAATCTTTGGGAGAGTTTTAATTAGCTGATCCAATTGCATGGACGTCAGGTCAAAAATGGAATAGCCATTGATTGTGGATGAAAGCACCTTATTATTGTACCGTTTTCCTTCGCAGGAAGGGCATTTCGTCATGGTGCTAAAGTTTTTCAGGAGCTTCTCGCCTGATTTTGAAGTCTCTTTGTCCCTCTTCACATGCTGCCGCATAAATTTGACTGCCAGGCCTTCATAGGTTGCATTCATATCATTATTCATATAACTGACTGTTACTTTTTGCGGCTCCGCATAGACAAGCCTATTAAATTCTTCTTCTGAATAATCTTTAATCTTTTTATCGATATCGAAGAATCCAGACTCCGCATACGCCTTCCATTGCCAAGTTCCGGGTCCAAATCCCGGAAGCAGAATAGCTCCTTCATTTAAGGTTTTTTCCTTATCAAGAGCAGCATCAAGGTTTAGGGTGATAATTCTCCCAATCCCCTCACATTCCGGGCACATGCCGCTGGGATCATTGAATGAATATGCGTTGCTGTAACCTATATGAGGTTCTGCAAACCGAGAGAATAACAGGCGAAGAAGAGGATTAATATCTGTAGCGGTTCCAAGTGTGGATCGGGCATTTCCGCCGAGCCGTTTTTGATCGACTACAACGGCAGTAGAAAGATTGTTGATTTCATCTGCTTCCGGACGGCTATATTTCGGAAGAAAAAGCCTCTGAAAACTGCTGTAAGTCTCATTTAACTGCCGGCCTGCTTCCTGGGCAATCGTATCAAAAACAATAGATGATTTGCCTGAACCGGAGACACCTGTAAAAATCGTGATCTTTCCTTTTGGAATCTGCAGATCAATATGTTTCAGGTTGTTTACTCTGGCATTGAAAATTTCGATGAATTCCTGCTTCACACAATCAGCTCCTTTTAAAATCACTTTTCTTATGTATGAAATATGCGCGGAGAACCATCATACCAATAATGAAAATCAAATTGCAACAATATTCTTTAATTATTTTTAAATTTATGAGAAAAACGACTCTTCCTGTGATTGAAGATTATATAGAAGGAATAACAACAGCCCTGCAAGCTTTCTCATAAAACTCAATTGGCCCTGCTCCTCCAATAATTGCATATTCATATCCTATTTCTTTCATATCTCTTAAGCAGTGATGAAGCAATGCATTTCCTACGCCTTTAACCCTGCTGGTTTTTACGACACC
Organism: Cytobacillus oceanisediminis; assembly: GCF_004366035.1. Classification (GTDB taxonomy): domain Bacteria; phylum Bacillota; class Bacilli; order Bacillales; family Cytobacillaceae; genus Cytobacillus; species Cytobacillus oceanisediminis_C. The sequence continues at coordinate 20,622 of NZ_SOEE01000002.1, read as the reverse complement.
CATAGGGCCGAAATATCCCTTTTTGTTCCGGTAGACATCAAATGCTGCGAATCCATTTATTTCATCATTTTGATTAAGCGCAATATAAATGGAAAGCTTCTCTTTCTGGAATCCGCTGCGAATGGTATGAGACCATTCCTTGGAGAAATTCTCCTTAACAAAGTTTACCAGCATGATTTCATCATATCTTCTTGCTTTGCGAATAGTCTGGGAGTTTATCCTGGGGAAGGTATAGCTGCCAAGGTGAGCGATCATGTCTCTTGAGGTTGTACCGAGGGTTAAAATGGTATTCTTATCTTCTTCAGATAAATGGTGTTTTAAGGATGAGTCTGTTAACAAAGCTTTAAGAAGATGACCTTCGTTAACATAAACCTGATTATACATTTTCATATAATTTAAGGCAGATTCAAAAATCTGCACCACTTCTTTTGTAACAGTAATGCTAAAAAGTTCGCTTTGCATTTTGCCATTTATATTCCCAGCCAAATTACTTAAAGAAAATTTATTGAAATTGATTTTCAAAGAAATTTCACCCAGTGCCCCTGTCTTTTCTTCCAGGCATGCGATAAGCAGATGAACTGGATGGAGCACTTTTTTTTCTGAAAAGCTGGCTTCCCGTTCGGCATTTTTTATGATTCTTTTTATCCTATCCGTAAAGTTTGCTGTATTTATCAAATAATCACTCCTTTTCAAACCCTTTTTACAGCTTTGGAACTTCACTTCATATTCAACCCAAAATACAAAATTCCTGCCACTTTATTTATAAAAGATTTAAAAAGCTGAACCCATACACTGCACCTGCAGCAAAAATGATAGTCCAGAGTGCCAAACTTATGGTCATCCATCTTATCACTCCCGATTTTGATGCCCCAAATGCCAGAGCAATAATGGCCGCAATATCGGTTCCGACAAATATTGGCGCTAATAATGCTAATCCCGGGATCCCGTATTTTTGCCAAATCTCCTTTGAACGTCTTTCTTTTCTTGATGGTTCTGTAATGCCCTTTTTTAATTTCCTTGCCTGCCGCCAGTTTTCAACCTGTTTAAAGAAGGCACCCAGCAAAAGAATTAACAGAAGATTTCCCGTAAATGCAGTAAGACTGACTCCGATCGGCGATAGTCCCCCAAGAATCCCAAGAGGTACAATAATTGATACATCCATCCAGGGTGCTGCCGCAAGCAAAAATAATACGGCATATTGTATGTATATAGGTGCATCTTGTGCCCATTCCAGCATATCTCTTCCCTCCAATAAAAAATCCAACCTACTCTTACCTTATGAAAAAAAGCATACAATCACCATCGTAATACCTAACAATCCTCATGGGGATGTGACAATTTTGTCACTTTATTCCACCTGACTTTAACTAAGTATTCCTTTTACTCAAAGTCTGATGTAATTACTTAAAAGGTGTTTCCTGCAGTCAAAATCTTTATTTTACAAAAAATAGAAGAAGGTATAAAGAATTCAGATAACGAAGTAAACAGGTAAGGAGGTGAAAACCAATGACTTTCCTCTATTACAAAGCTATGGAAGCATATAAGAAGGATGCAGAGCGTCTTGAAAAAGAAAAGCTTCAAAAGGAAAAGTCGAATGAGAAAAAATCAAAATAATGAGTTACTCTTTCATTCCCCATGGGGGGATTTTTTTTGAAATTTAAAACAGAAGCAGTTCTCTCCAACTGGAAAACAACGGACTGCTGACATTAAAATATGCGTCCCTGCATATTGCAGAAACGCATATTTCTTTCCTTTTCCAGCCTTAATATTTCTATTGATTTTCTCTTGTTTTTTCTGTCTCCATCAAAATATTTTCATCAATCCTTCGATATATTTCTTCCAATTGATCTTTATCTTTTAGGATATTTTTCATGTTTTCTTCTACGAGTTTATGAAATGTTTTCTTTTTCATTAAGGCCATCCTTTCTAAACTCGCTGCCATACTCAGCAGGTTTCCTTTAACATCAAAGCTTCAGAGACAAACTTTTTTATTTCCTCTTCGTCCTCCGGTTCCGGATTGAATTCTATTCTCAGGGGTTTCCCGACAACTGTTCCCCCCCGTTCTTCTATAAGTCTTTGAAGGTGGTCTAGGGCGCCGCAAAATTCAGGGTAGGAGGTATCTCCTGATCCAAAGATGGCAAAGGGATGATTCTCAAGGTCCAACTGTTCGATTTCTTCAATCATATCGAGACATTCATCAGGATAATCCCCATCACCCCATGTATACAATCCAATAAAAGTAAGTTCATAGTTTAGTAGTTCAGAAGCACTTTGAACACTCATAAAATCTTCTAAATCCACATTATGATTTTGATTCTTCAGCTCCCCCGAGATTAGGTCCGCAATTGCTTCTGTGTTCCCCGACATACTTGCATAAAATACGCCAATTTTCATTCCTCGTCACTCCTATCAATGAATTAATGCTGTTGTGTTATATCTGTGGCTGATCCATTTACTTTCTCTATGTGAACAGATAAAAAGCTGGTCATCAAAGCCCGCACCCCTGAATCCATGTCCAGCTACGGTCTCAATGGGAATCAGGTACATTCTACTCTTATGGACTTCGTAGATTCTTGAAAAACCATCTTCATCCTGACTCGTCGTCGCATATACTTTTTCATTCGCCTCAAAAATATCCAGGAAAGCTCTTTCTGATATTTGCTGCTGGCATACACCCCATCTATTCGTAAAAGGATTCAGCATCTCAATTGTTCCCATCCCGGAACGGGCGTTTCCCTTTGCAATGATAAGAAGGTCATTTTCATCTCTATAAATGGAGGATATCATTGAATGCTTTTCTTTTTTTATAAGCTGTAATTCCCCGCTTCTGACATCATATCTCCATAACCCTCCATTCTGGGAGTTGATTTGTGTCCCAATATAAATGCTCCCCTGATGGTATAACAGAGATCGTATAAGGGGCTTTTGGGACATATGTTGAAATGGACTTAATACAGACCAATCTGAACCGAAATTAGCTGATATGTATAAGCAGCTGCCGCCATGTGTTACGATATATCCCCTCTGGTTTCCAGTAATATCCCACAGCCGCTGGGCGGTTGGGAATGAGGTCTGATTCCATTTTTTCCGCTGAAGATCGTACCGGATAATTGTGCCATTGTCTCCGATGCCGAATATGAAATGACCTAATTGGACAAGTTTGTATATATTTTGTGTTAACCCATACTGAAGGAACCAGTCTCCATCCTCAAAGGAATAAATGCCTGCCTGCTTTACTGCTACTATGAAGGGAAGATCTGGGGTTGATAGCACTGCAGTGGAGCCCTTATTAAACATGTTCCATCTCCCCATTTTTCACTGCCCATTCATAGGCAGATTCGGCAAATTGCTTACACTCAAGAATTTGCTCATCTGTATCAGGGTTGAGTTCTATTTTTAACCTTTGCTGAAAAACATTGGCTCCTCTTTCACTCAATTTGTCAGCAAGCGTGTCCACTGCTGCACAAAATTTTGGATAGGCATGATCACCAGAACCAAAGCACGCAGCATCTATTCCTGTTAAATCGTGATCATTCAATTCATCAAAAAAATCCTCAGCTTCATAAGGAAGGTCGCCATCCCCCCATGTATAAGCACCAATGAAAATACAGTCATAGGCAAGAATACTATGAATTTCTGTCAATTCCAGGCTTTCCATATCCACTTCACACCCTTTAGAGACAAGAACTTTTTTCATAATGGATGCCATATCTTCTGTATTTCCTGACATACTTAAATATCCAATGAAAGCCTTCATTTTTCGCCTCCTAATTGATAATAATTTTCAATTATTATTAAATTGATAATAAATGATAATGATTATCAGTGTCAATGAAATTTTTAATTTTGTGACCTTTTTCCTGAGTGATGTGATAAAAAGCAAAGGGAGGAAATATGTGTTGCATAAGTCAACTGAGCAGATATGAGTAAGCTTGAACGTCGTGGAGCCGAAATGCTGTATAAAAAATAGAGGAGATGCACAACTTATGTCTGATTATTTAATAAGACTTGGGGTGTGCATAGATGGAGTGGTTTGGCAAAAGTCATAAGTATTTCCATTTTGAGATGTTTTCAGCCAGTCATCTTGTTACATTGGCAGTGTTTTTTTTTGTATCATCTGCTATTTTTCTTTACCGGAAAAAGCTGAATGGGGATGGATGGAGAAGGTTTGAAGTTGGATCAGCCATTTCTTTAATTTTGGTCGAGATATTAAATCACGTATGGATGTTAGTGAATGGAGTCTGGAAATTTGGCAGGTCCATGCCATTGGAATTGTGTAATATTGGAGTTATATTATGTATCCTTTTACTCATGACTAGAAAAAAATTTATTTTTGAACTATTGTTTTTTATTGCGATATTGGGTGCTACTCAAGCAATATTTACTCCAGCGTTAACATACGATTTTCCTCACTTTCGCTTTTTTCACTTTTTCTATGCACACATGATGGTTGTATGGTCAGCCTTATATTTTTTGTGGGCTAGAAATTATTATCCATCATTCCAATCGGTCATAAAGCTAATTGTATTTATCAATGTACTCTTGCCGGCAATCCTTCTCATTAACCATCAAACGAATGGGAATTATTGGTTTTTGCGTCATAAACCTGAAACTCCAAGTTTCTTTGACATATTGGGTCCCTATCCATGGTATATCTTCTCTTTGGAGAGCTTACTGCTAGTTCTGAGCCTAATCACATGGTTTATCTTGCGAAAACTGGAAAATAGCCATAAAGGACGTTCCCATTTTTAATGAAATGGGCTGATTTTAGTCAAAAAGAAAAGCTGCCAGGTGATAGCAGCTTTTCCTTATAAAACCTTTTTGTATCGCCTGTCTTGAAATCTCAACATTCATTGTCACATGCGATATGGCTGGCTTTTTTTGCAGATTCGTTCCATAATATACGCTGCAAAACCACCCATTTTATTCTGTCATCTCTTTTTTCTAATAGAATAGCAAAGGATATGGATGTCTGGCCTATTCTTTTCTACTATACTCCCTTGTTGTAAATCCATTTTTCTTTTAATCGGTCAAATTCTCCATTGAGCTCCATCTCCTCCATCCAGAGATTGACCCAGTTCTGGAATACTGCATCCCCGCGATGCATAAGATAGCCTTTCTGGCTCTTCGTGAACGTATTGTCCGTCAGAGCTGCATAAAGCCTGGAATCCTGGCTTGCATAGTAGATGGCCTCAATGCTGTCGGTAATCATCACGTCTACTTTTTCTTCAGCAACCATATTCGGAATATCCAAATTGTTTTCGATTACGACAACCTTTGCCTGTGTAATGTTGGCATTTACGAATTTTTGGTTGGTTCCCCCTGGGTTTACGCCGATGGTGACATCTGGCTGGTCAATCGCTTCCAAGCTTGTATATTTCTCCTTATCTTCCTGTCGGATTAAAGGAGCCTTTCCGTCATTAATATAAGGATGCGTTAAGTGTGCTGTTTTTTGCCGATCGGTATTGCGGCTGATCCCGCCAACCGCTATATCAAACTTATTTTTATTGAGGTCCTCCATTAAGGTTGGCCAGGAAGTTTTAACAAATGTGATCTTCACCCCAAGGTCTTCTGCCATTAATTTAGCCGCTTCGATATCATAGCCTTCATACTCTTTTGTTTTCGGATTAAAGTACGTAAATGGCTTATAGTCACCAGTTGTACCTACCCGAATCACACCTTTCTTTAAAATATGGTCGAGCCTTGAACCAATGACGTATGTATTGGCCTTTTTATGTACATCCCCTCCTGCAGCCTGGGCTACCTGTTTCACTGATACATAAGGATTTCCATTTACTGTAACCGTGCTTAACGTCTTTCCGTTTAACTCAAGCTGCTCGGTTTGGCTGTCAGCTAGCGACAGGCTTGTCCCTCCGGTAATCAATAATGCAAAAAGAGCAAAAACGATGAATACTTTTTTTGGCAAAATGTTTCCCTCCTATTCAATTGGTTATGTCTATTATCTTTAGGAAGGTACTTAAAGTAAATTTATTTTCCGAATTTTCAATAAAACAGTTCGTTTATACGAGGAAAATAGCCCCTAGATTATTTAACCACAATAACGTTCGACCCTTAGACAAGTTAATTATGCACCTAATATTCCGCTAATGGTCCTAATATGTAATGAAGCACTTTCCTTGTTACAGAAAAGCGCTCGTTTGTATTTTTTTGTGACCGGCTTTTTTTAAAGCTTATAATTTTTTAAACGATTTTATTGTTACTTAACGGTTTCCGAATATTTTTTACTTAATTAAAAAGACGGGATAAGCTTATAAATGCTCCCCCTGATTTTGAATATTTACCTCTGCCTGAAATGGCCCAATGTACAAAGCTGGAACAATCGAACCTTCGATGAATAAAAAACTAGTTGGCACAAACACTCTTTAAGGAACCATCAAAAAGAAAACCCCTTGGTGGCCAAGGGGTTTTCTCCGTTTATGCTGTAGCTATAAATCAAGGTTTGATCCTTTTTATGTTCCATGATGAACTAACGCCCTCGTTTGTTTAAGTACATTTCTTCACAATCTTAACGTTTTAAACTACCCCTTTTTGTCTTCTTCTAATTCTCTTTCAATTTCCTCATCAGGTACTTTAGAGGGTTCTTCATTAATGTTAAGGTGTTTAATAATCGATCTTAACTGATATTTTATTGTTGAAAGACTAAAAATTACGTATATCACAAATAAAAACCCCAATATAAACCAAATCAAAAAATCCCACCTTTTATTTAAAATAATATTTTCTCTAATCTTATATTTTTACATTTACTTGAATCTTTCCCCTTAAACCTAACTTCCGTTAACCTGCCCAGTAAGTATAATAAGAAAAAGCTGTCATAGGGACAGCCTGGATCTTCAACTATTGCCATCTGCTAGTTAAAGTAATTCTTAGTTTGGTTTAAATCAATAGCATTATTATCATCAATATTTTGAATGTGGTCTAGTATGCTCACACCATTCTGTTTATTATTATAGTTTACAAGGTAGGTTTTATTTTCTTTAATTAAATTCCATACCATCGGTTCTTTAATAAATATTTTAGTTTTAGCTTCCTCATGATAACCTTCAGATATTTTCATATTGGGAGGAACTACTACAACAAATGCTTCTTCATTTGCTTCTGAATATTTTTTTTCTAAAACTGTAACGATAGCTGTTGTAGAGCTTGTTGTTAATAAATTGTTCAATATTATGATGAACCCAATTATTACAATAACTAAAAGTGGAAGAATTACTTTTTTATTTCGCAAAAGCTCACCTCTAAATTAACTTGATTGCTCCTTAATGGTAACAATTCTTACTAAATAAAACCAATAGATTTCCCTTGATAACCATACTGGACGCAAGTTAGTGCTATTCAACAAACCTGCCCCGTTATTCGTATAAGAAAAAGCTGCCGAAGCAAACCTTGATCTTCAACTTTAGCCCTCGTTAGTTTAAAAAGACAATAAAGTAACTTATATAGTAAAATATTAGTATTTGCAAAAGGAGCTCATTCTTATGAATATTTTAATTTTGGGTGCAACTGGACGAGTTGGAAGGCAAATAGTTACTTATGCCCTTCATGACAGACATAATGTTACTGTATTAGTTCGTACTCCCGAGAAGATTCAATTAAATAATGAAAATTTAACCATTATTCGAGGGAATGTTTTAAATAATGATGATATCGTACGTGCTATGAATGGGATTGATATAGTTATTAGTGCGCTAAATACTGATGGCACCACCACTCTATCAGAAAGTATGCCACTTATTATAGAAGCAATGGAAAATGAAGGTATAAAACGAATAATAACTATAGGAACCGCAGGTATCCTGCAAAGTAGGACCACGCCAAATTCTCTGCGTTATCAATCAAGTGAATCAAAGCGTAAGACAACTCGGGCAGCGAAAGAACATCATAAAGTTTATGATATACTCAAACAATCAACCCTCGAATGGACGATTGTCTGTCCTACCTACTTGCCGGATGGAGAAAGGATAGGCAAATATCGTATAGAGCGAAGTTTTTTGCCGGAGGATGGAGTTGAAATATCCGTACCGGATACAGCAGAATTTACATTTAGCCAGATAAAAACAAGCGATTATATAAAATCACGTGTAGGTATCGCCTACTAATAATATTCTTATACTACTTTCATACAGATAAGCTTGATAAACAAAACAAATAGACGGGGAAACCCGTCTTTATGAATGTCACAACAGCTGCTATAAAACAATTTCTTCTTCCACAAACCTGCCCCGTTTGTTCAATAGAAATCCCACAAAAAAGGCGTTAATCCTTCTTAACGTTAAATAGGATATAATTTAAAAAATGCCCCATCCCTTATATACCAAGGGATAGGACACTTTTTTAACAAGGTTTATGAATGCGTTAATTTGTATTACACGAACATTCATTCCCTTATTTTACATTCACTGATCATACAGTTCTTTTCTTGCTTCATGATATAAATGAGCATACAGCTGTGTTCGGTGCGGGCCATAATGCCCTAATAGAACCTGTATACAGGCTAATGGCATCCCCTACCGAGCTAAATTAGCAGCAAATGTATGGATTAAGGTATGTGGTGAAATGATAGTACCCAAATCATAAATATAAAATTGAATATTCCAAAATCCTATATTTTCTAAAGATTACTCTCGTAATTTCCTAAAAGGCAGTTAAATCGCTTCACTGCTCTGCACCATTTCCTTTTTGACCAGGTTTAATTTGTTCTAACAAGACTTTTTACAGTTTCGAAAAAGAAATGAAAGTCCTAATGTTAAAAATTATTCGTTTAAACTCATTTCTCCCGGAACTACAATTTTGAAAGGAAATTTTACTGTAGTTCCATTATCCAAAGTGGCCTTTACCTTCAATTTCATGGTCCCGGCTGCATGTAGTAAATTTCCGGTTAGCTTAAATTCTCCCCTTCCAACGTGAAAGGCGTTATAAGTGACATTATATTCTGGCGGCATGCTCAAGGTTACTTCTACTTGTTTTATATTTTCTTTATCAAACTGTAATGTAAGCTCGTTAAGACCTGGATATAACGGAGAGATCTCAACACTTAATCCAACTTCCTCTTTTTTTATTGAAGATGGATAAACTCCCTGCTCTGCTGCACTAGGTGTCGAAACCACCAGCAGGGACGCAAAAAATAAAATCAGGACGCTGTAAATCATTTCAACTTTCGCCCGTGTAATCACAACATTAATCGTCTTAGCAGCCAGTTTTTTTACTGTATTCCACTGAAAAATCCCAATGAGTAAAACGATTAATGTAAGACCAGCTTTTAGTAAAATGGATTTCCCCCATTCGCTTTTCATGAAACTCTCCAGAGTAAAAGATGGAACATATTGAGTAACCATTACCAAACCAGTTATGATAATGGCAAAAAGGCTAATCAATGCCCATTTTGAAAACCGCGGGAGAACATCTTTAAGCCATTCTTTCATTCTTTCTTTTTGAGGTATCAAAATAAGCGCAAACAACCCACCAACCCAGACAGAAGCCGCCGTTAAATGTAGAGCATTAACTGCCATCGTTATATATCCTCCATACCGGGGATACGGAGCGTGACCAATAATAAATACGGAAAGAATAAGTGCTGCAAAATAGAAAAGAAGTTTTATTTTATGAAAGAAAAATCCTGTCACAAGCAAAATGAGTTGTACAATTGGTATCCACACGAATTTTATTGAGAGAAATTGATCGATAGTGAGCGATTGTAACTCTTTCTGCTGAACAGAGATTATAAAAGTACAGCCAACAAGGACGAAGAGAAGAATAAGCAGAGATATTTTGTTCCATCTCCTATCACATGTTTTTTTCAGTATGAAGGCGTTGAAAAAAGCCCCTCCGAACAAGATTGTAATTCCGATAAAAAATAGCCAATATCCAACTTGCTTTAACCCTAAGTTAGTAAACCAAACAGAGGAGGCGGGTTCTCCTGTGTTCTCTTGCGTAATAGGAGTAAATTGATCTACAGCAAAATAAAAGACATCTAATCTATCAGGCTGAGATTTAGGATCCATTTGACGGGCATACCATGTAACCTGGTACGTTCCAGGTGTCAGTTTCTCGTCTATCTCCACAATAAAATGTGTTGGATCACTTGAGTCAGCGTAAGGTTTTTTTAACTTAATAGACTGTTGACGGTCATCGAATAACCCAATAGCTGTAATCTCAGCCGGCTGGTTGAACCATAAATCAATTTTCTGAGGAGAGGCATCCAGAATTTCGCCGTCCGCTGGGGAAAAATCAACAATTTCTAAAGCTTCCTCTACCGAAATCTCCTCTTGTTCTTTAACCGTAAAGCGTATCTCTTCATTCAAAATATACCCATCCAAAGCAATAACTTTAATCCTTGCGAGATAATTTCCATTCGGCAAATCACCCTTAAATGTTGTCAGGATGTGGGTTTTATCCTCCGGGTCAACCGAAACTGCTCCAGTTTCCTGAAGCTCCCCGTCTGAATTGAAAACTTGGATGGAATCCGAATGGGTCACGACCGGATCCTGAAACCAAACCTCAAAAGTTTCAGGTCCTTCAGATATCGTCTCCTCTTCCTGCGGATAGGTTTTTTCCAATTCAGAATGAGCAAAAGCTATATTGCTATTGCTTGGAATCATAAGCTGCAGGGCAAACGCCATAAATAAAATAAAAAATCGAAAACAGTGCAACAAACAAAAAGCCTCCCAAAAACATTTTAGATCTATCAAAGACCCTATTTAATCTACATTTTAAATTTTGTCCCAACCCAACAGTTAAATCAAGCCCATAAAAAAGACAACCGTTAGGCTGTCCTTTGCGGTTGGTTATTTCCTCCATCAGCTTTCCAATTTACTGTTGCAGCTTTTCATTTGGAGTTGTAGTGCTTTTACGTCGGCTGGTTCATTTGAATCTTTCTATGGCATGCATTCTGTTTTTTCGCCTGAATACATTCCTTCCATACAAAGCAGCTTGATAAGAGGACACGGCAGGTATAAAAACCATTCCAAATAAAAACTCCTTTTTCAGTAAAGGACCTAAACTTAGGTCCTTTACTTTTTACTTTTTACTCTTTACTATTGTAAGAATCCATAAAGTTTCCACAAGCTTTCATCATTTTTTGACCTTCAGGAGAATCCATCGCTTCCATCATATTCATCATCCCATTGCCATTCCCACTCATCATACTATCTGGCTTATCCGCAAGAGCGAACTGACCAACGACCAGTATAGATGAAAGGGCAAAAGATAAAACCAATACTATTTTCTTTTTCATTTCCAATCCCTCCTTTGTTTTCTAAATCTAATGATAAAGATAAAGTTTGAAGGAAATATGGACTTTATAAATCTTTTTATTTTTCCAGTAAAAGCGGAAAGGGACTGCCTTTAAACAGCCCCTTTTTTACATTCCGTTTATTCTATTCCCTTAAGACACGTCTTTTTTCCTTGTACTCATCCTCGCTGATTTCTCCGCGTGCAAAACGTTCTTTCAATAGCGATTCAGGTTTATTGTTCCTATTTTCAAAAGGCTTTGCAATAAGCATTATGAACCCATAAATCGCAAATCCAATGACAATGATCCAGAAAAGCATGCTCAGCATCATTCCTAATCCCATCATGATTGTTCTTCTCCTTTCTTTTATTCGGTAAAAACCTCACTCCCCATTGTCTTCATGTTCATGTTCATGTTCATGTTCACCTTCTCCTGTTAATGATTGGCTTGCAATTCCCGTTCCTTTATCCGCAATTTTCTCCCATTCTTCTCCATTATTAATGGTCAAATAAAGATCCTTTTGACCCGTGGCAAACACAATATTATTTTCATCATTTGGATTTACGGCTATATAATTGATGGCATTTCCCTCGCCTAACGATGGAATTTCATATGCCGTTTGTTCCTTTGTCTCAAGATTGATCTTGGATATAGCCATTTTATCTGATGCAAAACCTGCAAACAAATCTCCTTGACGAGAGAAGGAAAGTCCAGAAACAGGTAGATTCGAGATTTGATTAACCGTTTGCCCCCCGTCATGCGAAACAAATACTCCTTCTGTTGTTCCAAGAGCAACCGTCTTTTCTTCTGTTGGATGGGCAGCAATCGCTGAAAGCTTGCCTGAAATTCCCTTTAGCTCAGCTTTTACCCATGTTTTCGTATCATCCATGGAGTAGTGTAGTCCAACATCATCCATTCGGGAGTTAGCTTGAGGGTTGAAAACATATATTGTATGAGAATTATAGCCAACAGACATTCCATGAAAATCAATTTCTCCGTACAAATCCAGAATCTCCAGGTTTTCTCCCATATCGTTGCTCTTAACCACGCCAAAAGGGTTTTTCATGCTAGAACCAGGTTCAGGATGTCCACTGCTGTAAAAACCATCATCAACCATGGAGAATCCCATATAATCGTGCTTGTCCCCCTTTGCACTTCTCCATTCTCCAGCCTCGAAAACTTTCAAGCCGTCATGCGCAGGTACATAGATTTCTTCTCCATCATTCGTAATACCTAAGCCGTGAACATGCATTAATTCTACCGAGTTCTCAATATCCTTCGCTTTCGTATTAATAAAAGAAAAAATACCAAATGAAATGACCCCAACCAAAGACACAATAGAGACCCATTGCCCAATTTTAACTCCCTTTTGCAGGCTGTCTCGTTTTCCTTTCTCTTTTTGTTTTTTAACATTGAGGGTTTTCATCCGCCTATTCATTACAAAAATCGAAATGATGCCCGTAACAAGAATAGCAGCGGAAACCAGCAGCCCATTGGTAGCAAACGTATTAGATGCCACTTCCTGTTGGTGCTCTTCTTCCGTCCCATGTGCCAAGACACCGATTGGACTTGAGTATAAAAACATAAAAATTGAAAATAAAATTCCTTTTAGTTTCACCTTGTTATCCCCTTTTCTTTACAATGATCAAATAAACAATCCCTGCCAGAATTATGGGAACACCCATCCAGGCACAGGTTTGTAGAAATGTTTTAAAATACGCCGTTATATCCTGCCTAATCATCATCGTTCCGGACATTGTCAAGCAAACAAGTCCAGTGACGATTAAAAGAACAGATAATAATACTTCAATCTTCTTCATTTTCATCCCTCTTTTCTACCGGGAAAGTCAGGTGGAAGGCAGTCCCTTTTCCAACCTCACTTGTTACTTCTATCCTCCCTCTTTGAAGCTTAACCAGCTGTTTCACGATGGCGAGACCAAGACCTGTTCCGCCCAGTTCCCGGGATCTGGATTTTTCCACACGATAAAATCGTTCAAATAAAAATGGAAGATCCTCTTCGGGGATTCCCATACCGCTATCAATAACGGATATCATGATATTATTTGATTCCTTTGTTAAACGGACTCTAATTTTTCCGAATTCAGTGTATCGGATGGCATTATCGATTAAATTAATCAGAATTTGTTCCATTCTTAAGCCATCTGCATACAGGCTTGGCAGATCGTTCTCTTTGTGAAATTCTAATTTCAACCCCTTTTCCTCGGCTTTCATTCGAGTTTTTACTACAGCACTTTCTACGACCTCCATTACATCCACTTCTTCGCAATCGAGAGCCAGCCGTCCTTCTTCCAACTTTGATAGCTCAAACAAGTCTTCAACGAGTTTGGACATCCGTCGTACCTCTTGTTGGATAATCTGAAGATACTGCTGTCTTTCCTCTTCGTTTTGGTAAAGTTCATTTTCAAGCACATTTGCGTATCCCTCTAAATACGTAATGGGTGTGCGTAACTCATGAGAAATATTGGCGAAAAACTCTCTCCTGTTTGACCGGAACCGATCAAGCTCTACCGCAAGATCATTTATGGCTACAGCCAGGGATCCAATTTCATCCTTTGTTGAAGCATCCAACCGAATCTGTAAGTCCCCTTCTGCCATGTTTCGGGTCGCTTTTTCCATTTCCAACAGAGGATTGGATAATTTTCTTGACACAATAAAGATAAAGCCAATGGCTAGAAAAAGCGCACCAATTCCCGCTAATACCATTGCTTTTTCAACCATATCAACCGACTGGTACATGTCTTCGACCGGTTCCAGAACAAAGATTGCGCCAATAAATCGGTCGTTAGAAAAAATAGGCTTGCCGACGCTAAGAAAACGTTCCTCTATTTTTTGATCAGCGTACATCTCCTGTACAGTGGAACCTGACTTTAAAAGCGCAAAAGCTGATTCGTCTATCCTTTGCCCTTCAGCCAGGCTAGGAAGACCAGAATTTGCAATCACCGTACCCTGTTCATCCACAATCACGATTTGCTGACCTGTTAAGCCTCCCAATGTTTCGAACATATCGAGGAATTCTTCCTGCTTGAGCGATGAGATAGATGCCGCATATCTGTCAGACAAGTCATTAATACGCTCTTGCGTTTTATTAAAATAAAAACCAGTAAATAATTGATTCATTATAAAACCCAATGGCAGGAGAACTGCCAATACAATCAATAAAATGCTAGTCCCTATCTTGACAACAATGCTATTCCTATTCATTCGTTTTCATCCGGAGCCTGAAACTTATAGCCCCTCCCCCAAACGGTTCTTATCGGATTAAAAGAAAGTCCTTTTTTCCTTATTTTTTCCCTAAGGTTTTTGACATGGGTGTCGATTGTACGAATATCACGAATTCCGTTGATCCCCCATATTTGGTCTAGTAACATATCTCGGGTGAAGATGGTTTTTGGATTTAACGCAAGAAGTTCCAGTAAATCAAACTCCTTTGGTGTTACCTCCACTTCGGAATCATCAACGAAAATTTGTCTTTCACTCCGATTTACTTTAAGGTCAGATATTTCAATTGTTTCTTCCTCCGTATTACCGGAAGAGGACTGCAAGGATCTCCTGATCAAGGCTTTTGACCTTGCTACTAGTTCCTCCGGGATGTAAGGCTTTACAAGGTAATCATCTGCTCCGATGCTTAAGCCCTGCACCTTATCCTTTACATCCCCGCGAGCCGTTAACATAAGGATTGGAACCTCGCTTCTTGCCCTGACTTTTTCACACACTTCCCAGCCGTTCATTTCGGGCATCATGATATCAAGAATAATTAAATCGACTTCTTCCCTTTCCAAACAGGATAGAGCCTCTTTGCCGCTCCCTGCCTGTTTGATATGAAAATGGGGAGATAAGTGAATTTTCAGCAACTGCCTCATATTCCATTCGTCATCAACAATTAATACTGTGTCTTTGTTCATCAAGGAATACCTCCTAGTTACTGATGCTCCTGTAAGACTGCCCACGTCCCCCTATTTGACTCTCCACCCCGTTTTGGGCGAATGCCCTTCCTACTGGACTAAAAGTCGTCAACAAAAATAAGCCAGTTAATGTTAGCTTCTCCATATTGTTACCTCGAATTAAAAATTTTTCAAATCGTCCAGTAGGTCAATGTATCGAGCATCCCTATAAGAACCATAATAGCTCCAGCACCTTTTTGTACATACGAACCAATTTTTCTGCCCTTCTTTAGAACAGAGCCTCCAGCACCATAATACCAAATTAAGAAGATGGCTATAAATAGCGGCAGCGACGTTCCAACAGCGAAAAGACTGGGAAGGACAGCCCCATAGGAAGTAGAGAGAACGATTGGCATTAATGATAGAAAAAATAATACGAACATGGTTGGACAAAACCCAAGGGAAAAACTGACCCCCATAAAAAAAGAACCTAGTTTCCCGTTTTTAAAAAACCTTTCGGGAATCTCCAAGATGGTCCACGTCCCCTTTAAATTTATATGCCCAAGCATAAATATTCCCACCAGCACAAACATTGGTCCGATTATTTTGCGAAACCAGGGAAAAAAAAGAACCAGCTCTCTCTGAAACTCTTTCCCTAACATCCAAACCAATAGACCCAGCCCAGAGAAAACAGCAATTTTACCCAAAGTAAAGAAAATCACTTCAGTCCATGCTATACCTCTTTGTAAGGACTTATTTCCATAAAGAGTAATGGCTCCGATATTGCCGGAAAACTGACAGGGAGCCATGGCGCCGACAATTCCAAGTAGAAAAGCAAACAGCATAGGAATCGTTTCGAAGTTTCGGGCTAAACTTATAATTGGCTGCGTAAAAATGTTACTGATTTGACTGAAAAACGAATACATAAAACTCCCCTTTTCTATCTATTCACACCAACATATTTTAATAGGAAGTTTTGTAGAAAATATGGAGATTCAAAACTAATCTTGAATCTTGGTTTTTTTTTGTCCAAAAATGAGGAGCCTTTACCTTTCTGTGACTTTTGTATTAGCCAGAGAACCAGAGGATTTATTGGACAATAACGTACCAATCGTGGATATCTCGTGGGTTGGATTCCAAAATGGTATTTTGGAATTGGTTAAAGCGTTTAGTCTGAAACTTTATACTATCCAAATTAATTAATTTCCCACTCAACTTGAAGTAAAAAAACCAGTAAGGAAGTACCTCACTGGTTTTACTTTTCAATATGAATAGTCCCCATTGTTGCCTTCTTATTGAAATGGGTATATATTTGTAAAATTATTGAAATTTCTTATTCAACAAACCTCCCCCTTTTGTGTTTTTTTCTAGCCAATTCTCAAAAAGAGTCATAGGGCCGCTAAAAAGGACCACGCTTAAAACATTTTTTAATGGTTTCATTTTATAGGTGAATTGATTGTACATGACACATGTTAGAGGACATAGTATGTAAAGAAACACAATATTTGAATCGAATAATTTTGGTGGAAAGCGATGTGGATATTGCAAATATTTTGTCTTTATAACTGGTCCATCAAATACAATTAGTAAGGATGACTCAAGGGAGAGGGTCAAACTCCATATAGTTTTCTTCTAAATGAAAGATTACTTCAGATTAGAATGAGCTAGATTCATATACGGCATCCTCGATAATTACTATCTTCGTTAGTTTTTTAGACCCCGAAGTGTGTTTCCGACTCATAAAAAGAAAACGTCAAGGAAGCTGCATGTTACCACTTTCATCGCAATTTCAGTCTGCTTAGAGGTCTCCGCGGAAGAAGCGGATAGCTCCTCGGCGGATTACTCAAGCGGTCCGAGGCAGGCCACGGTCGCAGCGTCGAAGTTGGAGTCCAGACCGAACTCAAGCGTTAATCCTTCTGGGAACAACGCGCCCTTTAGCATACCAAAAAGTTTAGCAATAAGTACATTATTACTTCCAGATCATTGAGCCGTTAGTATAAATACAAAACCATAAAACATTTATTTTTATTAGCAATGACAATTAATTAAATATTCTGTACTTTATTGGAGTACTCACATATAATTGATATATCAATTGTCAAGGAGGAATTTTCCATGCGAAAAATGATTAACACATCCGTTGAAACATATTGGGGTGTAACACTCTCTTAATTGTTTACGGTGTACCCCCTAATATGTGTTTATTTAAATAACACAAAAAGGGGTAACTTATGGATTTTCCAATGAAAAAATTTCTCTCGTATTACAGACCATATGTAAAGTTGTATCTAACAGTATTGGCCTGTGCAGTAATTGTCTCAGGTGTGACTTTGGTACTTCCGCTACTTGTTAGGTATATAACGAAAAATGTTTTGGAAGGAGATTTATCGATCGCCTTACCTAAAGTTTATTGGATTGGCGCGCTAATGCTTGTTTTAGTAGCAATCCAAAATATAGCAAACTATTTTTTGGACTTCAAAGGACATGAAGTTGGGGCTCGAATGGAAAGTGATATGCGTAATGAACTGTTCGCTCATATGCAAAAGCTTTCCTTCAGTTTTTTCGATAAAGAAAAAACAGGTCAACTTATGTCAAGGATTACTAATGATCTGCTGCTGCTTTCCGAGTTGTATCATCATGGCCCGGAAGACTATCTCAAATACCTAGTCCGTTTTATTGGAGCCTTTGTTATTTTATTCTTTATTAACTCCCAATTAACAATTGTTGCTTTCTGTTTTCTTCCTTTGTTAGGTGCCCTTTCCTTATATTTTAATAAGATTGAAAACAAGGCATTAAGAAGAAACAAAGAAAGGATTGGAGACGTAAACGCACAGGTAGAGGATAGTCTATCAGGAATCCGAGCAGTAAAATCATTTGGCAACGAGCACTATGAAATTGAGAAGTTCAGCCGGGAAAACAATCGTTTCCTTGAGAGCAGAAAAGAGTTTTACAACGTCGAAGCCAAGTTTTACAATAGTGTTCAAACAATTATCCAGCTGATTACAATCACAGTAATTATTATCGGGAGTGCCAGTATTGTAAACAACTCATTTGATTTGGCCGATTTAATCACATTTTTACTCTATATCAACTATATGATTGAGCCAATTCAAAAACTGACTCATATGAGTACGCAATTTCAGGAAGGAATCACTGGCTTCCAGCGATTTATGGAAATTATGAACCTTAAGCCTTCAATCGAAAACCAACCGAATGCCGTGCCTCTGCCTATGGAAGAAGTACTGGGTGAAATAGAGTTCAATAATGTTTTCTTCCGTTATGAAGATAATTCTGGCTATGTCTTGGAAAATTTGTCTCTTCATATCCGAACCGGAGAATATATAGCCTTAGTTGGTCCATCAGGTGCTGGAAAAACAACATTTTGCTCTCTCATACCCCGCTTTTATGAAGTAACAAATGGCGAGGTATTACTGGATGGGAAAAACGTCCGCTCTATTGACCTTCAGTCTTTAAGAAAAGCTATAGGAATTGTACAGCAGGATGTTTACCTATTTGGTGGAACAATATTGGAAAATATTCGTTACGGAAATTCATCAGCCAGCGATGAGGAAATAATAAATGCAGCTAAGGATGCAAACGCTCACGATTTTATCATGAACTTGCCAAACGGATACCACACCATTATTGGTCAACGAGGAGTTAGACTTTCTGGAGGGCAAAAACAGAGAGTAAGTATAGCCCGTGTATTTCTTAAGAATCCGCCTGTTCTCATATTAGATGAGGCAACTAGTTCATTAGATAACGAGAGTGAAAGCATTATCAAGGAATCACTCGAAAAGCTGGCGAAAGGGCGTACAACTATTGTTATTGCCCATCGCCTTTCAACTATCCGTAATGCTCAAAGGATCATTGTCTTAACTGAGGATGGTATTGTGGAACAAGGTACTCACAATTCTTTACTTGAAAGCAATGGAGTTTATTCCAACCTATATTCCCGTCAGTTTGAATTAACTTTATGAAATTACAATACATCAGCCTTATTCGGGCTGATGTATTTTTATCTAAGACTAAATTTGCAGCTCTGTAATTCTTATTAAAAAAACCTGCCCCGTTAGTTTTATAAGAAAGCAAAAGCCCTACTCATCCGAGAGGGGCTTTAATTACTTCCAGGACACATTTTCAGAGCTCTTTTCCTTTTTAGGAATGTAGCGAATCTATATATCAAAGATTGCATTTAAAGAAAGAACAATAATCCATATAATAACAATCACTACCCCAAATGCCCCGAATTTATTATCATCACTCTTTTTTGTATTTTGATTTTTTATCATTCTTTATATGCTTTGAACTTTACCTTGCTTTTGATTAATATTTTTATTACCGTGTCCCATTGATTTTTTTCACCCCTTCAAAATCAATGATTAATCAACTTTTAATAAATCATCTTTATATACATCAAAAAGAACTATAATAATTAGTAGAGCAAAAAAGACAACTTTTGCATAAGAGATGAAAATGAACATAGTAACACCTGATATATTTTCTAGAAAATGAATATAACTTAATGACGTTAGTCTTTCATTTAAATAAGAAAGTGAATAAAAACTGATGAAACCTATGCTTGTTGTAATGTAAATGTTCCGCATTAAGTTTTCCTTATTTTCTCCTAGAACACAGACAATTCCAATTAAAGTAAGTAAAACCCAACTACCTAAAATCCAGAAAAGAAAAAATGTGTCATAACTCAAATCACTTTTATAATTTATCATTCCAATGAAAATCAAAAAAATATTCGCCAATGTCATGGCTACCCAACTTATTGATACCGAATAATTTATTCTTCTTCCGATTAATAGTGTAAATAATCCTATAAGAATTGAAAAACAAGGAACAATCATCGTATAAAACGCATAACTGTTTTGCATTTCATTCCCAACTTCTTTATAAATTCCAATCCATGAAATACCCAAAAATAATGCAATAAAAATATATAAAATAATACGCTGATTTCTATTTATCATACTGACACCTCATATATAAAAACTACCATTATTTGACGGGACTTAGATGTAAGTACCAGAATCTATTCCTTGTTTTGTACTCCATTAACTGTATTATATCGAGAAAAATAGTTGTTATTTTGTGCATTTCTTAGGGTTTGGAGCAGTGTATTTTTTTCCGAGAGGTTGAGATTATTGAAACTATATAATCATAGACACAGAAAAAGAGCGTTACGAACAAAGCTAACTAAAAAAATGCGGTTCCACATCACTAAGTGCAAATACTTTCTTTTATGTTCTTCCATAAAATTGCCATTCATGAAAACAGTTAATTTATTCCATGATATCATACTACTTGTGAACTAACCTGCCCCTTTAATTAAACAAAAAGCCGCCTGGTTTGGCAGCTAATCTTGAACATAAGCACCCGTTCGTAATATAAGGTTAGCCAGATATTTCTGGTTGACCTTTTTATTTGGGGTCTTAATATAACGGTAGTCGGGGTAGA
>NZ_SOEE01000001.1 GCF_004366035.1 Cytobacillus oceanisediminis | reverse complement strand
AAATCCTCCGCCCTATTCATTAAAACTATTGAAACACAAAAAACCCCAGAAAGGGGCACTTTTTTATCAGTGTCCACTATCTGGGGTATAGTTCAAATCTGGTGGACGTTTTTATTTAATTATAGGAATGTATAGAATTTCACCCGCAGGATAAGGAAGGCTTCGTTAGCATAAACATCGCATGGCCGAAAGCGACAGCTTTTAGGAGGACGTGGCGATCCTAGTCTGCGTTCCTTCTTGGGCAAGGCGCTTCCGCCTTTCTTATCGGAGATAGGTAATAGCCTGTTTGCCCATCTGCACCCATGCTTTTTCAAAATCATTTTTGAGTGCTTTTTTATTTTTCTCACCTGTGAGCGGGTCGTTGAAATACATGTATTCCTGATCATAGCCTGTGAGCAGGACTGAATGCTCTTTATAGGTAACCTGGATTTTTCCGCTTGGCGTATGCCAGGTCTGGAAAAAGTCATCAGAAAGCTGTTTATAGGCTGTGTTGATAATAACCCAGACAGGCCTGCCGTCTGACAGATGGATCTTTAAGTCTTCAAAATCGGATCCGGTAAGGTCTTCAATGGAGCCAGGCATGTACTTTTCCGCAAGCTCTTTTACGGGTTTATGATAAACACCGAGACCTGGATTATCAAAGGAATACATATCGCCTATGAATCCGTCATTCGGGTGCCCGAAGTAGATTTTTCCGTTTTCTATGCGATAAGGCTCAGGATTTTTCTTTATTTCTTTAGCGAGTGTCATTTTATCAGCCTGTATCCCTGCATGCTG
This sequence comes from Cytobacillus oceanisediminis, assembly GCF_004366035.1. GTDB lineage: Bacteria > Bacillota > Bacilli > Bacillales > Cytobacillaceae > Cytobacillus > Cytobacillus oceanisediminis_C. The sequence continues at coordinate 871,910 of NZ_SOEE01000001.1, read as the reverse complement.
AAGGAGCATGGATAAGCTCGTCACTTCGCATCCTCTGGGGAGCTCAGGAAACTGATTGACTGCGGGTGCATTTATAATTGTTTCTTCCTTGATCTTAATTACGGCAGTGTTGTGTCCAAGGAAAGAGCTGGCTTTCTCAGCAGGTTCAGACAGCCATGATTTAATTTGATTTACAGCTGAAGCAGGCTGGCTGCCTGAAAGGTTGTCATAAATAAATGCACCAGAAATCAGGATGAAGACAAGTAAAAACATTGGTGCCGTTTTTAACATGGTTTTTCTGAATATCACTATTAAAAATAAGAAAAGAACAATTGCCGCAATATAAATCTTCAATTTCTTCACCCGCCCATTGGTATTGCCTTATGTTTATTATCGGCTATTTTCCCATTCTATTAATAATAGGGGGCAGGTGAGTTATTCAGGCTTTTTCTGCAAAGACTTATAGTACTGCCCTTTTTCGGCGTATTCTCTGCTGATCCTTTCCATATCTTTGATATCTTCTGGCGTCAGCTCGCGGATCACTTTTGCAGGCCTTCCGAAAGCAAGTGTATTGGGAGGGATTTTCTTTCCCTGTGGAACAAGGCTCCCTGCACCAATGAATGCTCCCTCTCCGATTTCAGCCTGATCTAATACAATTGAGCCCATTCCTATTAAAGCCCTCTTGCGGATAACACAGCTATGAAGGATTACCTGATGGCCAACTGTCACTTCATCTTCCAATATCAGGGGATTATTCGGGCTTTGATGCAGGACGGAATTGTCCTGGATATTGACTTTTTTGCCGATGATTGTTGGTGCTACATCTCCGCGTATAACGGAGTTGAACCAAACGCTGGAATCCTCGCCAATTTCAACATCGCCGGTAATGGTAGTAAAATCTGCAATAAATGCGGATTCTGCAATTTTAGGTTCTTTATCTTTATATGGATAGATCATGTGAAACACTCCTATATGCAGTTTGATTATTTTGATTTTATCATAAGAGGCATGATAAACGTTGTTTTGGCAAAAAGAATTCCAATTTTACAAAGGGCTGATTCATGAACAATTTTAGCATCTAGGCTATAATATATATACATAAGACAGTACGGAAAAAAGGCTGGGAGGATTGACTATGTGGAAATGGGAAACTGAAGGAGATGCAAATGGCGTTATTGTCATGGTGCATGGGGCAATGGAGCATCACCGCCGTTATGGCTGGCTGATTGAAATGTGGCGCTTGGCCGGTTTCCATGTCATTATGGGAGATCTTCCTGGCCAGGGGATGACTTCAAGGTCCAGAAGAGGCCATATTGATTCCTTTGATGAATATATACTTGAAGTTCAGGATTGGGTACACGCTGCCTATGAATTTGAATTGCCGGTCTTTCTTTTAGGGCACAGCATGGGCGGTCTGATTGCCATTCGCCTGCTGCAAGAGGAAAGAATGAATCTCGCTGGAGTAATTTTGTCTTCTCCATGTTTAGGCTTGGTTCAACAGCCTTCGAAATTCCTGAACTTCTTATCGCTTGGACTCAATTCTGTGATGCCAGGCCTGAAAATGGATGCCGGATTATCCGTGGACATGGCGACGCGGAATCAGGACGTCCTTGATGCTGATTTAAATGATTCTCTTTATGTGACAAAAGTGTCGGTCAGGTGGTACAGGGAACTTGTTTCTGCAATAAAGCTTGCTTTTGAGAATCTTGATAAAATCCAGGATGTGCCCCTCCTCGTATTGCAGGGCGGCGATGATAAAATCGTGAATAAAACAACTGTCAGAGAATGGTTTAACCTTGCGCCCTTCTCAGAGAAAAGGTTCAAAGAATGGCCTAAATGCTACCACGAAGTCTTTAATGAACCTGAACGTGAAGAAGTCTTTGAATACGCAAAGGATTTTGTGAACAGCCAATTAAAAGCGCTTGGCTATGTGGTTTAAGGACGGGGTTTTAATTATGGAGGGTGCAGGCATAGCATAAGAACTGCTCACCTATCTTAAGCAAAAGGAGGTTTATCATATCATGAGTGTCCCTTCCATGCCAATTAGCTTAATGTCACATGTCTACAGGAAGGTTCTTCCTGCTGTACATAAGGAACTAGCATATTGGAAAAGCAGAGCGGAAGCAATTCCTGATCCGGAGTTAAGAAAGCAGGCTCTTGCCAGCATTGAGCATAAAACCTTCCACTGTGAAGGCGGAGCTATTATGTCATTAATGGCCAAGGAAAAATATGAACAAGCGGTTAAGTTCATCGTCGCATATCAGACAATCAGTGATTATTTGGACAATCTCTGCGACCGGAGCACCTCGCTTGATCCCCGGGACTTTGCGGCACTGCACGAGTCAATGGAGGATGCCCTCGATACGGATGCTGCAGATAAAAATTATTATAGGCTGAGAAATGAACAGGATGATGGAAACTATCTTGCAGATTTGGCAGGAGTCTGCAGGGAAGTGCTGTCCAGTCTGAGGCATTATACACATATAAAAAGCCATCTGCTTGAATTATGCCGTTACTATTGTGATCTGCAAATACATAAGCATGTTGTGGTGGAAGAACGAGTTCCCCGTCTTCAGAATTGGTTTGACCAATATCGGTCTGATATTCCTGAGATGGAATGGTATGAGTTCTCTGCTTGCTCGGGTTCAACTTTGGGTATTTTTTGCCTTGTTTCCTACGCACTGAGAGATGATTTTGAAGCGGAGCATGCGGTAAATATACGAAATGGATATTTTCCATACATCCAGGGTCTCCACATTCTTCTTGATTATCTGATTGATCAGGAGGAGGACAAAGCCGGTGGAGACTTGAATTTTTGCTTTTACTATGAAAACGAAGAAAAACTGTTTTCGAGATTGAAGCATTTTGTTGCCGAAGCAGATAAGCATACCGAAAAGCTGCCTCATAAACATTTCCATAAACTGATTAATCGAGGCTTGCTCGGGGTTTATCTATCTGATGAGAAGGTCCGGAATCAGCGGAATGTCAGAAGACTAGCCAAAAGCATGATCAGAACAGGCGGCATGGTAAGCTTTTTCTTTTATGTGAACGGCAGAGCTTACCGTACTTTGCAGAAGATGATGCCTGCTGGCTTTTCAGGAGCAATTGAAAAATAATATAAAGCCTGCTTTTTTTGCAGGCTTTTACCGTTTTTCAATGGCTACAATAAACGGAGGGTTATTTTTTTGATTAATAAACTGATACTGCAATACATGGACGATGCTTTGATCCAGCTGCCTTACATATCTGAGCAGATAATCACGCTCAACAGCTCCCTCAATATGGCCGTGATAAATCACTAAAAGGATAACCCCTTCCGGAGCCATTAGTTCCAAAAGCTGATCGATGGCAGAAATGGTTGTCTGCGGACGGGTGACAATATCTTTATCACCGCCGGGCAGGTAACCTAAATTAAAAATGGCTGCGGTTATTTTTCCATGATGCACAGGCGGCACATTCTCAAGAATGAATTCATGTCCTGTATGGAAAAGGGTAGCCCTGTCTGACAGGTTATGATCAGCCAGGCGTATTTTTGTATTCTGGACAGCCTCTTCCTGAATATCGAAACCGTAAACTCTTCCATTATGTCCTACAAGATCCGCCAGAAATACTGTATCATGTCCGTTGCCCAAAGTGGCATCAATAACGATATCTCCCGGTGATACTGCTTTCTCAAGCAGCTGTCTTGCATAAGGTAAGATTCTTTCAAGCTTCATGACAATGCCTCCATTTGGCTTGGGTTGTAAAGTTTTCCTTGCCAGCTGTTTCTTCGCTTTAATTCCGCATCAATGCTATTTAGCACTTCCCACTTATTTACGCTCCACATTGGCCCGATCATCAAGTCGATTGGCCCATCTCCTGTTATGCGGTGGACAATCATTTCCGGAGGTAAAATCTCCAGCTGGTCACATACTAAGTTTACGTACTCATCAAGAGACAGAAACTCAAGCATACCTTTTTCAAATTGTTTAACCATTGGGGTTCCTTTTAATAAATGAAGGAGATGAATTTTAATCCCTTGCACATCCAGCTTAGCAATTTCCCGTGCGGTTTCCATCATCATAACCGGTGTTTCAAGCGGAAGGCCATTAATGATGTGGGAACAGATGCGGATGCCATGTTTGCGGAGCTTGTTTACTCCCTCCACATAGCATTGATAATCATGAGCGCGGTTAATTAAAAGGGCAGTCCGTTCATGCACAGTCTGTAAGCCCAGTTCTACCCAGAGATAAGTCCGCTGATTAAGCTCTGCCAGATATTCGACTACATCATCAGGCAAACAGTCTGGCCGGGTCGCAATAGACAGTCCGACTACTCTGTCCTGCTCAAGCACTCTCTCATACATATCACGAAGCACTTCCACAGGGGCATGAGTATTCGTAAAGGCCTGAAAATAAGCCATATATTTTCCGTCTTTCCATTTATGATGCATTTTTGTTTTTATTGCATTAAATTGTGTTTCCAAATCATCAGCACGGTTCCCGGCAAAGTCTCCCGATCCGGCTGCACTGCAGAATGTACATCCTCCATGTGCGACCGTGCCATCACGGTTGGGGCAATCAAATCCGCCATCGAGTGCCACCTTGAAAACTTTATGTCCAAATTCATTACGCAAATGATAATTCCATGTGTGGTACCGTTTATTATCGGATGCATATGGAAAAGGATTTACTTTATCCACAATTATCCCTCCTTTTTCAAAGAGTAATCTATAAGGTAAAAATAAATATGAAGGATTTCATAAAATTAATCTTAACATGACCCAAAACCTTATCCAAGGGGGAATTGGCAGGAAATAGAGTGGTAAGGATTACGGAAAAATGAACAAACTAATTATTGAAGCATGCAAGCTTCTAGACCCATTCTTTAAGGAGGGGAACAGATAATGGCAACCCGTGAATCGATGGATACACTTCTGCAGCAGTGTGAGGATGCAATCCGTTTTGCCCAGGAGCAGTTTGAATCAGGCAGGACACAGGAGCATTACAATGATAACGAATACTCCAATGCACTTCAATCTTTGGAAGCTGCTTATAATGATATAACCCAGATGGCCCACAGCGCCAACTCCCAGCAGCGGGAACAGCTTCACCGGATGAGGCTGCAACTGCAGCAGCTCCAAAATCAGATGATAATACTTCCTCATTAAGGAGTGGTCCACAGATGGTAAAAAAGCGCTCAAAACAAAACAATCCGGAACAAAAGACCCGCAATGGCGCCAATAGTCAGGACGTTGAACTTGGCCGGGATTTTGATGCGGTAAAGCAGTCGAAAAAGAACTATGAAAAGTCAGGCGGCCAGCCTGTAAAATCAAAATTTCACCCTGAGCCGGAACAATCATCATAAGGAAAGCGGAAGTCCACCCCCGCCAGCCTCAGCAAGACAAACCGAAATGTGGAGGCGGCTGCTCAGGGGCGACAAGCATAGTCGAGCCCTGCAACTATGAGCCGCAACAAGACAAGCTTGTGACCCCGGGGGGAGAGGCGCTCTCCCTAAGCGCTTTTAGATGATAAAGCTGTAGAAGCATTCCTTATGGAGCTAGACAGTTATCGACATTCAAACTCTAATTATTTTATGAAATATGGAAAGCCCTGATTTTTCAAAATCGGGGCTTTATTTTTGTGCCGTTTAACGAACTATTCTTAATAGGTGCATTCTAAAAATCCACATTCAGCTTCAACTATAAAAGAAGAAGTATTCTGTCTATTAAAATCGAATGAAAACCTATTGCAAGGACATGAAAAACCAACTAAAATTATTTTGGATTTCGAAATAGTACCGGCTGGTAATATGCCGGCTGACATAAAAAAATTTGGAAAAAGGGGCGTAATCTTATGCCGCGGACCTTATGGCTTTTAATTATTGGGATGGCAGTGAATGTAACCGGATCTTCTTTTTTGTGGCCTCTTAATACAATTTACATTCATGACCACTTAGGCAAGTCCTTATCGGTTGCCGGCCTGGTTTTGATGGTGAACGCAGCTGCCAGCGTCGCAGGAAATTTAATAGGGGGAAGCCTATATGATAAAATAGGCGGCTATCGTTCAATTCTTCTTGGAATTGTCATCACGGTAATGGCGCTCCTCGGTTTAACCTTTTGGCACGGCTGGCCTGCATACGTGGGGTTCCTCACCTTTGTTGGATTTGGATCTGGCATTGTTTTTCCTTCTATGTTTGCGATGGCGGGATCTGTCTGGAAGGAAGGCGGCCGCAAAGCTTTCAATGCCATTTATGTAGCTCAGAATGCCGGTGTTGCCATTGGTGCTGCTCTCGGCGGTCTTGTGGCTTCGTACTCTTTTCAGTTGATTTTTCTGGCCAATACTGTCATGTATATCGTTTTTTTACTGATCGCTGTTTTGGGATACAGGGGAATAAATACTGTTTCAGGTCAGCAGACCTCCATCCTTCAGGAAAATCGGAAGGTTAAAAATCATACCAAGCTTTATGCGCTGCTCATATTATGTGCAGGCTATTTATTGTGCTGGGTCGGATATGTGCAATGGCAATCGACTATTGCTGCTTATACACAGGAATTGAATATTTCTTTAAAGCAATACAGCTTGCTGTGGACTATAAATGGAGCCCTGATTGTATTGGGTCAGCCGTTTATCGGTGCTTTGGTAAAATGGTTTAAAACACTTAAGGTTCAGATGGTCGCGGGCATGGTCATATTTATAGGTTCATTTGCTGCTGCAGCAAGTGCCGAGCAATTCTCAGCTTTTATCACAGCCATGGTTATTCTGACGATTGGCGAAATGCTAATATGGCCAGCGGTTCCGACTATTGCCAACCAGCTTGCTCCTAAAGGGCGGGAAGGTTTTTACCAGGGAATCGTAAACAGCACCGCTACAGGCGGAAGGATGATCGGGCCTTTACTGGGGGGAATTCTGGTTGACCTTTACGGAATCTCCATGCTGTTTGCTGTATTAATAGTTTTATTTATTTTTGCCATTCTGACAACTCTTGTTTATGACCGGAAATTGAAGGAGCCTAAAAAATTGGCGCATGTATCATAAGAAAGAAACCTGCAGTTGTGCGCTGCAGGTTTTTTGAAATTTTAATTCTTAACCGGCACCTTCAAAGTAATTTTCTTTTTTCTTATCAGCAAATACAACTTCATTGAAGAAGCTTTTCAAAATCAGCCATCTCGCTGGATAAGAATTGATAAAATCTTCGAGAACCTCTTCTGAATAAAGAAGCAGGACATCCAGATCTGCCTTCTTTTGCTTCAAATCATACAAAAGGGCATGAGGAATGGTGTAATATTCATTCAGCTGCCATTGATTTAGTTTCACTGTAAAAATATTATGGTCCTTAATATAGGTTTCCAGCGCCTGTTTTTGCACTTGAACGCATTCCTGTTTTGATTTGTTTCCATATTGCCAGTGCGGATTAATCAGATAGATGCCTTTCATCTGAAACACCTCCCATGTCTGCCGATTACTAATGTTATGGGCAGTAAAAGCAATAAGAATACCCATTGAAGTGAATTTGTTTTCAGAAAAATATGATAAAATGGTAATCATAAATAGTAGATTGTCCTAAATGAGGGGATTCAAATGAAAAGTGCATTATTCGATCTGCCTGTGGAGATTGTCGAAACCATTGTTGAGAACGCTTTTGGATGGCTTGTAGTTGTGAATAAAGAAGGAACGATTATTTACATTAATAAAAATTATTGCGATTTTCTGGAAGTGGAGAGGGAACAGGTTCTGGGGAAGCATGTGTCTGAGGTAATTGAAAATTCACGTATGCATATAGTGGCAGAATCAGGCAAGGAAGAAATTGCAGACCTGCAATATATAAGAGGCAACTATATGATAGCAAATCGCATTCCCATTTTTTCTGATGGCGAAGTAATTGGCGCTTTCGGGACAGTCTTTTTTAGAGATACAAAGGAATGGATGCAGATGAACAGCCATGTAAAGAGCATGCTGACAAAAATCCAGAGCTTTATCCAGGAAATTGATCCAAGTGTAAAATACAGCCTTGATGATATTCTGGGAAACTCGAGCCAGATTCATAGTCTTAAAGAAAAGGTGAAAATGGTGGCAGCCAGTGATATCTCCGTATTAATCCGCGGGGAAAGCGGGACTGGAAAAGAACTATTTGCACACAGCATACATCAGCTCAGCAACAGGAGCCATCAGCCATTTGTGAAAATTAACTGCGGAGCCATCCCGGAACATCTGTTGGAGTCTGAACTGTTTGGCTATGAAGAAGGTGCTTTTACAGGTGCAAAAAAGGGAGGTAAAAAGGGGAAATTCCAGCTTGCTGATGGAGGGTCCTTATTTTTGGATGAAATCGGAGATATGCCGCTTAATATGCAGGTGAAGTTATTGCGTGCCCTGCAGGAAGGCGAGATTGAAAGCGTGGGTTCGACTTCTCCGGTTAAAGTAGATGTCCGGATTATCGCTGCAACGAACAGACCGCTCGAAAAAATGATGGAAGAAAAGCGCTTTAGGGAGGATCTATTCTATCGGATTAATGTTGTGCCGTTCATGATTCCTTCTTTGCGCGACAGGATGGAAGATTTATCACTCCTAATCGATAGCTTTATCAAGAAAATAACAAAAAAATCGGGAAAGAGAATTAGTGCAATTGAAGACGAGGTAATTGAAAAGTTTCATCAATATAGCTGGCCCGGCAATATTAGGGAGCTTGAAAATGTAATTGAGGCATCCATTCATTTAACAAGCAATGAAAGTATCACTACAGAATCATTGCCGGATTACATGAAAGAATCTGCTGTTTATCCCGTTGGAAAAAAGAACTTGAAGGACATTCTGGAAGAAACAGAAAAGCGGATATTGACCCAAAGTTTGAGCAAATATAACCAGGACCGATTAGAAGCTGCAAAAGCTCTAGGCATCAGTAAATCTTCTATGTATGAAAAACTAAAGAAATATGGAATTGAATAAGATTAACAGTCCAGAAATTCGGAATATGTTCCAGAATTCTGGACTGTTTTCATTCTAGTAATTTTATGTACACTTAGTCCCAGTATTAGACGTAATTATCAGAAAACTAGTCTATTATATCAGTGGACTTGTTCCCTGTGTATTCCAGAATCCTGGAAAAAGGATTCACTAATTGTTCACAATTCCCTTTATCTGCAAGCATTTCAAGTTGGCACGACTCTTGCATTATCTTTTCTCAGCAAGTTATTTTTCTGATTTTTTCTGCAAACGTTTTCAAAGAAAGGGGATGAAAAGTTTTTCTTATTTTTAGGCTCTTTTCGTATAAATTGTTGTTTTTCGCCTATTCATGTTGTCCGTTGATTTCCGCTCCAGGCTGCTCGCTTTCCGCGAGGTCTCTCCTGTCCCGCTGCAATCAACTCAGTAAATAGTATACAAATAGCAGCAAACCTTGCGAAAACAGCCTATTTTTAAAAACAAAGGGGGAAATGAAATGCTAAGTATGATTGGATTAATAGGCGGGCTTGCCCTGCTGATTTTCCTGACTATGCGGGGAATGAACCTGCTGGTTGTCGGGCCGTTATCTGCCTTGTTTGTAGCTCTTTTTAGCGGCATGCCATTATTTCCGCAGCTGGCAGGTGAAGGAGAGGCCAATTTGGTCGGGAACTATATGTCCGGCTTTTCAGGGTTTGTTACATCATGGTACCTAATGTTCCTATTGGGTGCAATTTTTGGGAAGGTAATGGAAGACAGCGGTGCGGCTGACAGTGTATCCAAAATGGTAGTGGATAAGCTCGGAATGAAATATGCCGTTCTTGCCATTGTCGCTTCCTGTGCTATTTTAACTTATGGCGGAGTCAGTTTATTCGTAGTTGCTTTCTCCGTATATCCAATGGCATTAAGTTTATTTAAACAGGCAAATCTTCCAAGAAGGTTCATCCCAGCAGCACTTGCCTTTGGATCTGTAACTTTTACGATGACTTCTGCGGGTTCACCGGAAATTCAAAACTGGATTCCGATTGAATTTCTTGGAACGACTCCATATGCAGGCTGGGAAGTCAGCTTAATTGTCGCTGTGTTCATGATGATTTTTGGCTACTGGTGGCTGAAGCGCATGATCACAAAGGCTGTAAACAAAGGAGAAACCTTTGAATCCCGCAAGCAGGATCCTGTAACTGAGAATAAGGAATTACCGCACCCTCTTATGGGAGTTCTCCCATTAGCTGTCGTTTTAATTATCTCATTTATATTCCATGACTCTCTTGCACAATCTGCACTTATTCTTGCATTACTGGGCGGAGTTATTGCCACATATCTATTGAATAGAAAGTATTTCACAAATTTCTGGAATGCTGTGTCTGATGGGACATTAGGCGCATTGATAGCGATAGGGAATACAGCTGCTGTTGTCGGGTTTGGCGGAGTGGCAAAGGCAGTGCCTGCATTTGCCACAGCTGTAGATTGGATGACAAGCATTCCTGGAAGCCCGCTGATAGGCGGTGCCATAGCAGTAAGTGTTATCGCCGGCATGACCGGTTCAGCTTCAGGCGGGCAGGCCATTGCATTGCCGATTCTGGCCCCGCATTATATGGACATGGGCGTCAATGCAGAAGCCCTGCACAGAACGGTTGCCATTTCATCTGGTGCCCTGGACTCTTTGCCGCATAATGGCTATGTTGTTACCACTGTACGGGCTATCTGCGGGGAATCTCATCAGGCTGCATATGGGGCTGTGGCTGCTGTAACGGTAATTGTTCCACTAATTGGGTTAGCATTGGCTATTATCTTATTCTCACTTGGTCTGGGAATCTAATTTCGGCAGGGGCTCATACAATGGAGCCCCGGCTTTGTTTTTGAAAGGAGCTTATTCATGGTACAAAATAAAGTAGTTTTTATAACCGGTGCAGCGCAGGGAATTGGCTATGAAATTGGCAAGAGATTTGCTGAACACGGCTCGAAAATTGTTCTGACAGATATTCAGGAAGAGGCCGTGAAAAAAGCTGCAGAAAATTTGCAGCATGAAGGTTTTGAAGCAATCGGGCTTAAATGTGATGTGACCTTAGAGTCTGATATACAAGCGGCCATCAATGAAACTGTCAGCCAATTCGGTGCCTTGGATGTGCTCATTAACAATGCAGGGCTGCAGCATGTTTCCTTTATTGAAGACTTTCCTACTGAGAAATTCGAGTTTCTGATCAAAGTAATGCTGACTGCACCGTTCATGGCCATTAAACATGTCATACCCGTTATGAAAAAACAAAAGTCCGGCCGTATTCTGAACATGGCATCCATTAACGGTCTTGTTGGATTCGCGGGGAAAGCAGCTTATAACAGTGCCAAGCATGGCGTTATAGGCCTTACTAAAGTCGCAGCATTGGAAGCTGCTGAAGATGGCATTACGGTTAATGCCATTTGCCCGGGCTATGTAGATACACCACTCGTAAGAAATCAGCTGAATGATCTTGCTAAAACAAGAAATGTACCTATTGAAAAAGCGCTGGAAGAAGTTATTTATCCCTTAGTGCCGCAAAAGAGGCTGCTGACGGTAGAAGAGATTGCGGATTATGCTATTTTTTTGGCTGGTGACGGTGCTAAAGGAATTACAGGACAGGCGGCAGTTATCGATGGAGGATATACTGTTCAGTAAATACAATCACATTTCGAAAAGCATTGCATATTCTAGTTATTAAATTCCTGTCAGGATAAGCCTACTTGCATCCTGGCGGGAAATTTATTACAATAGTCATATTCTTATACTAAAATGCTTAGATAAGGAGCAGTAGTGGTGCAACAGCCCGTTTTAGAGAGTTGACGGAAGGTGCAAGTCAGCCGGGCACATCATGAACTCGCCTTGGAGCAGCAAGTGTGAAGGACCAGTAATGCTTGCCGTTTTCCGCGTTAAGGATGAATGAAGCGAGTGACATGTTCACTAATGTGGGTGGTACCGCGGGAGATTTATACATAATCCTCTCGTCCCTTTTTTGGGATGAGAGGTTTTTTGTTTTATTTTTTAGGCTGTTTTGTAAAGTTCGTTGCTTACAGACTAAGTTTAACTATCTGAGTTGATTGTAGCGGGGGGCACTTGATCCTCGAAAATGCTGACGCATTTTCTTCGTGCGGTGCTCATTCAATTCCTGCGGGAAGTGAGGGAAGTTAGAGACCCCGCAGGCGGAAGCCGAGGAGGCTCTCCTCTCTCCCCGCGGGTTCGCTAAGTGCTTCCTGCTAAAATCAACGGGCAATATTCATAAGCCAAAAAACGGTTTACAAGAAAAGAGCCTGATTTTATTTTCAATAATAGGAGGAAACAAAAATGAGTTTCAATCATCAGGAGATTGAAAAAAAGTGGCAAGGCTACTGGGAAGAAAATAAAACTTTCAAAACAACTGAAGATAAAGGCAAGCGCAAGTTTTATGCGCTTGATATGTTCCCTTATCCTTCAGGCGCAGGACTTCATGTCGGTCACCCGGAAGGATATACGGCAACAGACATCCTTTCCCGTATGAAGCGCATGCAGGGCTATAATGTCCTTCACCCAATGGGCTGGGATGCATTTGGTTTGCCTGCCGAGCAATATGCCCTTGATACAGGAAACGATCCTGCTGAATTCACAGAACAGAATATCAACACCTTCCGCCGCCAGATTAAGGCTTTAGGTTTTTCATATGACTGGGATCGTGAAGTAAACACAACAGACCCTGAATACTATAAATGGACTCAGTGGATATTCTTAAAGCTTTATGAAAAAGGACTTGCATATATCGATGAAGTAGCTGTTAACTGGTGTCCCGCACTTGGAACAGTACTTGCAAATGAAGAGGTCATTGACGGAAAAAGTGAACGCGGAGGCCATCCGGTAGAACGCCGTCCAATGAGGCAGTGGATGCTTAAAATTACGGCTTATGCGGATCGCCTGCTTGAAGATCTTGATTTATTGGATTGGCCAGAGAGCCTTAAAGATATGCAGCGAAACTGGATCGGCCGTTCTGAAGGAGCAGAAGTAACGTTCAATATTGAAGACCATGATGGCACGTTCACTGTTTTCACCACAAGACCTGACACATTATATGGTGCAACATATGCTGTTCTTGCTCCAGAACATGTGCTTGTTGAAAAAATTACAGCAGATGGGCAGCGTGAGGCAGTTCAGGCTTACATTGACAAAGTAAAAAGCAAGAGCGATCTAGAGCGGACAGATCTTGCTAAAGAAAAAACAGGTGTCTTCACTGGCGCTTATGCGATTAACCCGGTCAATGGCGAAAAAATGCCAATCTGGATTGCAGATTATGTTTTAGTCAGCTATGGAACTGGGGCCATCATGGCGGTTCCAGCTCATGACGAGCGCGACTATGAGTTCGCCAAGCAATTTGATCTTCCTATTAAAGAAGTCGTTGCCGGAGGAGATGTTGAAAAAGAAGCGTACACTGGCGATGGCGAGCATGTAAACTCAGATTTCCTTGATGGATTAAACAAAGAGGAAGCGATTGAGAAAATGATCGAATGGCTTGAAGAGAAAGGCATTGGCACTAAGAAGGTTACTTATCGTCTTCGTGACTGGCTATTCAGCCGCCAGCGCTATTGGGGCGAGCCGATTCCAGTGATCCACTGGGAAGATGGCACAATGACTGCCGTGCCGGAAGATCAGCTGCCATTAGTGCTTCCAAAAACAACGGAAATCAAACCATCCGGCACTGGAGAGTCACCATTAGCCAACATCGATGAGTGGGTTAATGTCGTGGATCCTGAAACAGGCAAAAAAGGCCGCAGGGAAACCAACACAATGCCGCAATGGGCAGGCAGCTGCTGGTACTATATTCGCTATATTGATCCGAAAAACAGTGAAGCTCTTGCAGACCCTGAGAAATTAAAAGAATGGCTTCCGGTTGATATTTATATCGGCGGAGCTGAACATGCGGTTCTTCATCTCCTATATGCCCGTTTCTGGCACAAGGTCCTTTATGATGTGGGAGTTGTCCATACGAAGGAACCGTTTCAAAAGTTATTTAACCAAGGTATGATTCTTGGGGAAAATAATGAGAAAATGAGTAAATCAAAAGGCAATGTCGTTAATCCGGATGAAATTGTAGCAAGCCATGGTGCTGATACTCTTCGTCTATACGAAATGTTTATGGGACCTCTTGAAGCTTCCATCGCATGGTCTACAAATGGATTGGATGGTTCAAGAAGATTCCTTGACCGGATCTGGCGTTTGTTTGTGGAAGAGACTGGTGAATTAAGTCCGAGAATTAAGGACATCGAAGAAGGCAGCAGCCTTGAAAAGGTTTACCACCAAACGGTGAAAAAAGTAACTGAGGACTACGAGGGGCTGCGTTTCAACACAGCTATTTCTCAAATGATGGTATTCATCAATGAAGCATATAAAGCAGATGTGCTTCCAAAGACCTTTGCAGAAGGCTTTGTTAAAATGCTTTCACCTATTGCTCCTCACATGTCCGAAGAGCTTTGGTCTAAATTAGGGCATGGTGAATCCATTGCGTATGAAGCTTGGCCTGCATATGATGAAGCTAAAATGACAGATGATGAAGTCGAAATCGTTATCCAAATCAACGGCAAAGTAAAAGCAAAGCTTATGGTTCCAGCCGATGCCAAAAAAGATTTATTGGAGCAAATCGCAATGGGCGATGATAAAGTAAAAGAACAAATTGACGGAAAAACCGTTCGTAAAGTCATCGCTGTGCCTGGTAAACTTGTGAATATCGTTGCAAATTAAGGTATACCAGATGAAACCGCCTCTATTTGTCAGAGGTGGTTTTGTATTTGTGTTATAGAAACTTCCTATTTATATTTTTCGTCCCATATAGGGTATTATAGGAGTGGCAGCATTATTTAATGCTAAGTTCTATTTAAAAGGCTTTTCAGAAAGGGTGTTAGGATTGGAACGTATTGAAGAGATAACAACAGAAGAATTGCAAAAAAAGCTTGAAGAAGGGGAGAAACTTGAGCTTGTCGATGTAAGGGAAGATGAAGAGGTTGCATCCGGCATGATTCCAGGGGCGAGACATATCCGTATGGGCACGATACCTGAGAATCTTGATAAATTTGATAAAGATACGGAGTACATTATTATTTGCCGTTCCGGTGGTCGCAGCGGAAACGTATGCCACTATTTGCAGGACCAGGGATATAAAGTCCGCAATATGACCGGGGGCATGCTGAACTGGCAGGGTGAAACAAAATAGAGAAGAGCGGAGCCGCAGCAGGCTTCGTTTTTTTGTGTTTTAGTTTTAAAAATTCAGAAAATTGGACAAGCTGATAAAAAAATCTGAAAGGAAGTTTCCTGTGATTAAGGTAAAGTTATTTGATCATGAACATGAAAAAGATCTGGAAAAGGATATGAATCATTTTCTGGAGAAGATTGAGGAAAAAAAGCTGCTGGATATAAAATATAATGTTGCCGCAGTGCAAGAGGATGAAGATGAACAAATTTATTGTTTCTCTGCCATGGTTATATATAGAGCCTGATGTCTGAGGAGCATCAGGCTCTCTTTATTATACGATCCTAGCTGAAACTGCTGCGTTTAATCCGGCTAACCTGCCTGTTACAAGTGCGGATGTGATATTATACCCGCCTGTGTAGCCGTGGATGTCCAGAATTTCTCCGCAGAAGAAAAGTCCTTCCATCAACTTTGAAGCCATTGTTTGCGGTTCAATTTCTTTTACGGAAACCCCTCCGCCGGTAACAAAGGCTTTATCGAGAGGCAGCGTCCCATTTACTTTAAACTGAAAAGATTTGCAGGCTTTTACAAAGCTTCTGATCTTTTCGTTTGAAATCGAAGCTCCCTGTGAGGACGGATCAATTCCGTTCTGCTCAAGAAGAAACAAAAGATATCTTTCGGGCAGCATCCCTTTTAAGAGATTTTTAATACTTTTCTTTGGCTCTTCTTTGATCTTTTTGGACACATCCTGAAAAAGAGGCTCTTCTTTCATATCCGGGATTGCGTCTAAATTCATGACCACTTCTTTTAAGTTCCACTTCTTCATCGCTTTCACCACGTATTGGCTGCAGCGCAAGACGGCCGGGCCGCTAATGCCAATATGGGTAAAAATCATATCCATCCGATGGGTTATGAGCACTTTTCCTTTAGGGTTTAAAACACTAAGCGCCACACTCCGGAGCGACAATCCCTGCAGCATTTTCTCTTTAATAAAATTCTCAGAAGATGTCAGCGGAACCTCGGTTGGGAAAAGCTCTGTAATCGTATGGCCAGCTTTTTGCGCCCATGCATAGCCGTCGCCAGTTGAGCCGGTATGAGGGACTGATTTTCCTCCGACGGCAACTACAACTGAATCTGCTTCATATACATCGCCTGTTTTTAATTCAACCGATTTCACCCTGCCATTTTCATAGTGAACATCCTGGATAGGGCTGTTCGTTTTGATATCGACTTTCAGCTCCTTCAGCCTTGAGATCAAGGCATCAACAACAGATTGTGCTTTGTCGGTAACAGGAAACATCCGCCCGTGATCTTCTTCCTTCAGCTTAATTCCTAAATTCTCAAAGAAGCGGATAATATCCTCATTGCTGAAAATGGAGAATGCACTGTACAAAAAACGGCCATTGCCGGGAATATGCTTAATGATTTCATCCACTGGAAGCCTGTTGGTGACATTGCACCGGCCTCCTCCGGAAATGGCAAGCTTCCTTCCAAGCTTGTTTCCTTTGTCAATCAGAAGAACTTTTGCCTTCTGTTCCGCAGCACCGATTGCTGCCATCAATCCCGAAGGACCCCCGCCTATAACTATTACATCATATTTCATATTTTCACCAACTTATCTTGATTCGCTATAAAAGCAATAGCTACATTATAAATCAAATATCCTATTTCTAAAAATAATGCCCCATAATACGGTATTGCAAGTGGAATTTCCTCTGTAAGAAGAGTACACTACAAATAGTGTGTCTAAAAAGATAGAAAATTGACGAACTTACTGCGAATTGTTTTGGCAATCACAGGCTGTAAAAGCCTGCATGCTTTAGTTTTTTAAATAAGAGAGAAAGCTTTGAAAGTCGATTACTGTCCAGCTCAAAAGGGAACGCTTCGACAGCTTTATCATCGCTCGACTAAAAGCGCTGGCTTTTAGGAGGAGCGCCTACCCCCTCGAGATGTCGGAGGCTGGCAA
The DNA here is from genome assembly GCF_004366035.1 of Cytobacillus oceanisediminis. Lineage (GTDB taxonomy): Bacteria > Bacillota > Bacilli > Bacillales > Cytobacillaceae > Cytobacillus > Cytobacillus oceanisediminis_C. Next base: position 854,874 of record NZ_SOEE01000001.1, on the reverse strand, counting down.
GGCGCTTCCGCATTTCATAAAGGAAGGGATTATATGTCATCTAAGCTCTTAAAGGGAACCTTCATCCTTACGCTTGGCACCATTATCTCGAAGGTTCTTGGTTTGTTTTATGTTATTCCTTTTTACCAGATTGTGGGGAAGGAAGGGACAGCCCTTTATTCCTTTTCGTATACACCTTATACAATCTTTATTAGTGTTGCAACAGCGGGGGTTCCACTTGCTGTTTCAAAGTTTATCTCTAAATATAATGCAATAGAGGAATATGCAGTCGGACGAAAGCTGTTCAAATCAGGTCTGGCTGTCATGACGGCAAGCGGAATCATTTCATTCCTGATCCTGTTCTTCCTTGCTCCAGCAGTTGCCGAAATGACACTGGCCGGGAAAGACGTTGAGGTTAGTGTTAAAGATGTAACAACTGTAATTAGAGCGGTATCATTTGCCCTGATTATTATTCCGTTCATGAGTTTGATAAGAGGGTTCTTTCAGGGACATCAGTCAATGGGTCCTACTGCCGTTTCACAGGTTGTGGAGCAGATTGTCCGCATCCTGTTCGTTCTTGCAGGTGCATATGTCGTTTTAAATGTAATGGAAGGTTCACTGACTGCAGCGATCAGTGTCGCTACTTTTGCTGCCTTTATTGGCGGACTCGGAAGCCTCGGGGTATTATTCTGGTATTGGTATAAACGTAAGCCGCATTTGGATAAACTGCTTGAAGAAGATAAAGGAACCGTTGATATTTCCTTAAAGGAAATATATAAAGAAATCATTCTTTATGCCGCACCGTTTGTATTTGTGGGTCTCGCGAATCCTCTCTTTCAGTTTATCGATCAGATAACATTTACCAGAGCGATGGATGCCATCGGTGAATCGAAAAATGCAGTAGCAGCCTTTTCTGTCCTGAACTTTGAGACGCATAAGCTGGTCATCATTCCTGTCTCGCTTGCCACAGCCTTCTCGCTGACGCTTGTGCCAAGTGTGACGAAAGCATTTATGGATGAAGATAGGTCAGATTTAAACCGCCAGCTTAACCAGACTTTCCAGGTGCTTCTTTTTCTGACTCTTCCTGCCGTAGCAGGATTATCCCTGCTTGCTGAGCCGGTTTTCACCCTATTTTATGAGCATAAAGATTTGGGTACTGAGGTGTTGAGAACTTATGCACCAGTGGCGATTCTCTTTGCTTATTATTCGGTAACTGCAGCCATTCTGCAGGGAATCAATGAGCAGCGTTTTACAATCTTAAGTTTGCTGACAGGCCTGCTGGTAAAGCTATCATTGAATATTCCGCTCATAAAACTGTTCGAAACACAGGGAGCCGTATTTGCAACCGCTCTTGGCTATATCGTAGCTATTTTAATTAACCTTTTCGTAATTAAAACATTTGCAAAATATCCCTTCAAGCTTGTCTTAAGACGAGGAATGCTGATTGTATTATTTACTGCATGCATGTACATTGCTGCAGGAGTGGTTTATAAAATCACAACTGCCTTCTTATCGCCGGCATCCAATTTTCAGGCTATCATCATTGTCATCATCTGCGCAGCAGCTGGAGCGGGAGTCTATTTCTACCTAAGCTTCAGAACTAAATTAATCTATCTCCTGTTCGGATCAAGAGTCGATAGAATGCTTAAGAAATTAAGATTGAAGGCATAAAAATAGAAGGTCTCCATGATGGGGGCCTTTTTTAAAGAACGTTTTAGAAAACAATATACAAAGCACTGAGTTGATTGGAACGGAGGGTACATGATCCTCGAAAAATGCTGGTGATTTTCTTCGTGCGGTGTTCAGTCGAGGAAGTTTATTCAATGTCCTGCGGGAGCAGGGGACAGATGAGACCCCGCAGAAAGCAAGTGCCCCGTGCTGAAATCAACGGACAGAATATTTACTAATACAAGAAAAAGAGAACCGTTTAATAACGTGATATTAATTTAAACCAGATTAATTAGGATTAAAAGGGAGGGGCAGCCATGAGAATTGACAAAATGCTGGCCAATCTGGGCTACGGCAGCCGTAAGGATGTTAAAAAGCTATTAAAGGATGGAGCTGTAACGGTTAATGAGGAAAAAGTAAAGGATCCCAAGCACCAGGTCGATCCTGAACAGGATGCTGTCATCATTAATGGCGAAAAGGTTGAATATAAGGAATTCATTTATTTGATGATAAACAAACCGCCAGGCGTCATCTCCGCAACAGAGGACTCTCAATTTGAAACCGTGGTGGACCTGCTCGGGATGGAAGACCTTGTTTTTTCTCCTTTTCCAGTAGGGCGCCTTGATAAGGATACAGAAGGGCTTTTGCTGTTGACCAATGACGGCCAGCTGGCCCATCGGCTGCTTTCTCCAAAGAAGCATGTTCCTAAAACCTATTTTGCAGTCATAGACAGGGAAGTCACAGCTGATGATATTGCCGCATTTAAAAAAGGGGTTATATTGGATGACGGCTATGAAACCAAGCCTGGGGAGCTGGAAATCCTTAAATCCGGCATGACATCTGAAATTGAATTAACCATTACGGAGGGAAAGTTTCATCAGGTCAAAAGAATGTTTGAGGCAGTGGGCAAAAGAGTCATCTATTTAAAGAGATTATCAATGGGCCCGCTTGAGCTGGATGAAACATTGGAATTGGGTGAATATCGGGAATTGACTGATGAAGAGCTTGATAAGCTGATGAATTATGAAGTGAGATGAGACGGAAAAATCGCCCTGACAGCAGGGCGATTTTCTATTTATTAGGTTGGTTATGCTTTGATTGTTAAGATGACATCTTTACTTTCTTTTGAGTTATGGTCCATTTGCCTCTGCTCGGACTCTTAACCAAGTCATTGTAGGCGAGGACATTTAAATCTCTTTGAATGGTGCGAGGAGTAATACCAAATTCCTCTACAAGCTCCTGAGTTGTTACAGTTCCGCGCTTACTTATAAACATGTAGACGGATTTTACACGGTTTAACATCCGGTTAGTTGAAGGTTTCAAAAAACCACTCCCTATCCTTTTTTCAAACCCCATGGCAATTTCCTGCAACCGACAGCTACATTGAAGGATTTTCCTTCAATCATATGTAGTTTTCTTTTCCCCAGACAACCCCTTTGTATTCTGGTTATTTTAGTCAAGATGTCATACCTCTGACTATATTGTAACGCTATTATCTGATTATTTCTACTTTAAGGATACAATTTTACAAAATATTTATAATGCTGCTTGTATTTTAGTCTTTACGTTTCCCTCCTTTTTAATGTATGTTCAATTCCCTAATTATTTTCGATTAAACCTCGATAGGAAAAGGGACTATTACTATACCTTATGGCAGATGGGGCTTAAATTATGTACTGAAAATTCAAATAATCACTCAGGGAAGTTTCTATATCCTAAAATTTGTTTTTTGATTATAATCAATTGGTATATTTAAAAGAGATTGAAAGGAAGAAAGTGTAATGGAAACTCACTCGCTGAGAAATCGCCTGGTATACCCGAAGGAAAATATTTATTTTGCATTCGTTGCTTTATTTAGCATTTTGTCTTATATTTTACTGGCATTCTCTATTATTGGGATTGTGATTATTTTGGCATTAATTCTTGTATCTCTTCTGTTCCATGGGATTATGGTGGGCGGCATCAGAAGAAACGGAGTAAGAATAAGTGAGAAGCAATTTCCGGAGATTTATGAAAAAGCAGTGCTAACTTCGAAGGAAATGGGTCTGCAAGATTTGCCGGATATATACGTGATTGAGTCTGAAGGTGTCTTAAATGCCTTTGCTACAAGGTTTTTCAGAAGAAATATGGTTGTCTTATATTCTGGTATTTTTGAATTGACTGCTCGGGGAGCTGAAAAGGAAGTACTGTTCGTCCTGGCCCATGAGTTTGCTCATTTAAAAAGAAAGCATGTTATTATAAGCCTTCTTCTGCTCCCTGCTATGTGGGTTCCATTCCTTGGGAATGCGTATTTAAGAGCATGCGAGTATACATGTGATCGTTATGCTGCCTTTTATATAAAGTCGTTTGAAGCATCTAGAGATGCCTTGACGATGCTTGCCATTGGAAAAGAACTTTATCCTAAGGTCAATAAGCAGGCGTACATGGAGCAGCTCCAAACGGAAACTGGATTTTTTGTCTGGCTGAATGAGAAACTTTCCACCCATCCTCACCTGCCAAAAAGAATTTATGCTTTATCAAAAGTTTTTGCTGAAGAATCTACAGTTGAGTTAAAAGAACCAAAGGGCAGGATATGGCTGGGGATAGCAGGATCAGTCCTGACGCTGACTATTCTTTCCGGCGGACTTTGGATTGGGTATAAATCACTTAAAAAAATGGATTTGTGGACTGAAACAGTTATGGGCATTGAAGGAACTACCGCTCTAATGAATGCAGCGAGTGAAAATGATACTGAAATGATCCACACTTTACTGGCTGATGGGGAGGATACTGAGGAAATGGATGCAGATGGCAATACTGCCTTACACTGGGCTGTTTCTTATGGCCAGTATGACAGTGCTGCCCTTTTGCTGGAAAATGGAGCAGAGCCTAATACGGCAGATAACTATCAAACCACTCCTTTAATGAGTGCAGTATTTAATGAGGATACTGAAATGGCCATGCTTCTCCTGGAATATGGTGCAGATCCCGCTGTGAAAGATGCGGATGGCTATACAGCCTATGATTACGCTGCAGACTTTGAAAATACAGAATTAATGGATATCCTCCAGCCATAATAAACCTGCCCCTTTGAAGGGGCAGGTTTATTATGGTTTTAAAGAATATATGAAAAAGAGCAAACCTTTTCCAATTATATCCGTATGTATAGTCAGGAGGAGAGTATATGAACTTATTAAACGTCGATATTGCATCAGCAGGCTATGAAAATGGAAAACCGATCATACATAATATAAATTTTGATTTAAAAGCAGGGGAATTAATCGGCCTTATAGGTCCTAACGGGGCAGGAAAAAGCACAACGATTAAAACAATCCTGGGATTATTGGAACATAAAAAGGGGACAGTGGAATTTAAGCAGGGAGTTAAATATTCCTATATACCTGAACGCCCCATTTTTTATGATGAGCTGACATTGTGGGAACACTTGGATTTTACAGCTGCCGTAGAGAGACTGCCGGAAATCCAGTATAAGAAGAGGGCATCAGAGCTCTTGAAGGAGTATAATCTGTCTGAACACGCTTATAAATTTCCCGGTACATATTCAAAGGGAATGCAGCAAAAGGCCATGCTGATTCTTGCGATGATTGCCAAGCCGGATGTCTATATTATTGATGAACCGTTTATTGGGCTGGATCCTAATGCTATGAAACTGTTTCTGGAATCAATTGAAAGAGAGAGACAAAGGGGAGCAGGCATTCTTATGTCTACCCATGTACTTGATACGGCAGAGAAAGTGTGCAGCCGCTTTCTAATTGTGCATGATGGCCAGTTGAAGGCTTCCGGCTCATTAGACGATATCAGGCAGCAATGCGATCTTTTGGCTGGTTCGCTTTATGATTGCTTTCATCAGATTGCAGAGGGAAATGACAATGAAAAGTAGTTCGCTCTTTCTTGGAAGGTTAATCAATAGCTGGAAGTATCAGTTTGGTATTTTCCGTTCCATTGCAGATTGGACCATCATGGTTTATCTCATTGTCCCCGGTGCTGTCATCTTTGGAATGATATATCGCTCCTGGTGGTTAGAAACGCCGGAATGGATTGCAAACTTGCCAATGTTTCTCCTTTTCTTCCTGCTTTATATTTTTTCATGGCTGGGTAACTTTCGCCCATTTACACAAGAAGCTGATAAAGTGTTTCTGGTGAAAAATAAGAGCCTCTATTTGGGATTAAGAAAATGGGGATTTGGCTATTCACTTTTCTTCCAGGCAGTCAGTACAGGCACGATGATAGCTCTTCTTCTTCCCTTTCTGAAGAACAGTTATTTTTTGCAATGGAGTCAAATCATTGCTCTGCTGACATTTTTCATTACTCTGAAATGGGCGATTATGGCAGTTTCCTATTATCTGAAAGGGATTGAAGGGAAGTTTAGAAGATATGTAATTGGCTTTGTGCTTTTTGTATTATTGAGCTGGTTCAGCCAGCTCGTCTATTCACTGTGGAATTTCGGTGCAGACTTTCCGGTTTACATGATTTCGGCAGTGCTGCTTTCCGGCACCTTAACGAGAGTCTCCCAGATGCAGAAAAGGATATCGGCCGCAGACTTTGAAATTATGCTTGAGCAGGAGGAAAAAACAAAGTATATCAAATGGATATTTATGATGGCTCCAGAAATAGAAAAGCCTGCTATTTCAATGAGGACAAGACCTATATTATTCAGAAACTCCAGACGGATCTTTAAGAAGAGAACACCCATTAAGGGCCTGATAGAATTATTCATAAAGATTTTCATACGGAATCCTTCATATATTTTCAGTTATTTTCAAATCATTTCTGTAAGCGCAGCGGGGATTATTGCCATTCCTCCACTATGGATAAAAGTAATTGTGTCGGGTATCTTCCTTTTCTTAATGTATTCATGGCTTTCGATTACCTGGGATAAATCCATTATGTCCCATCCCTTTACGAAAAAATATAGTGATAAAGATTTCTATTTCACTGCAAGGAATAGAACGGTCATAGCCTTATTCTTCCTTGCCATTTTGATCTTAGGTCTGATAGTAAGCGTTTTGACAATCATCTTGGCAAGGTTCAGCATTCCTGGTGCATAATAAAGGTATGTTTTTATTACACAGTCCCATAAGCAAATTGCAGGCAAAATGGGTTATAATGGGTAATCATAGATGTTCAAATCAGGATAAGGAGGTAACTTTATGAACGTATTGGATTGGCAAAAAGAGGTTAATAACCGAAAAGACGCTTTAATTGAAGATACTCAAAAACTTTTGAGAATTAAAAGCCTGCTGGATGAAGAGAATGCAGCAGATGATGCACCCCTTGGTGAAGGTGTAAAGGAAGCGCTCGCTTTCATGCTTGAACTTGGAGAAAAGGATGGATTCACTGTCAAAAATGTCGGCAGCCTGGCTGGTCATCTGGAATTTGGCGAGGGTGAAGAAATTGTGGGTGTACTTTGTCATGTCGACGTAGTTCCTGAAGGAGATGGCTGGACTAGCGACCCATTTGGTGCAGAAATTCGCGATGGAAAGATTTTTGCCAGAGGGGCGATTGACGACAAAGGCCCAACGATGGCTGCTTATTATGCTATGAAAATTGTAAAGGAATTGGAGCTGCCTTTAAGCAAACGGGTCCGAATGATTATCGGAACAGATGAAGAAAGTGACTGGCGCTGTGTAGAGCATTATTTTAAACACGAGGAAATGCCAGCAATGGGATTTGCACCAGATGCAGATTTCCCAATCATCTATGCAGAAAAAGGCCTCTCTGATTTTGATCTCGTCCAAATTAGCCATACCGAAGAAACAGACAGGGAAGTATTGGCAGAGGTCGTGCATTTCCAATCAGGAAGAAGATATAACATGGTTCCTGATTTTGCAAAAGCCAGTCTTGTAGTCCATCTAGAACACACTGAAGTGGTGCAAAGGTATATTGATTTCCTGAAAAAGACTGAGCTTGAAGGAAAGTATTACATAGATAACGGCGAACTGATTCTGGAGCTTCAGGGAGTATCGGCTCATGGGATGGAGCCTGATAATGGGAAAAATGCAGGTATTTTAATGGCATCATTCCTGGCATCCCTTCAGCTGGATGAGAAAGCATGCCAATATTTTCAGTTTGTATCACGATACTTATGTGATGATTCCAGAGGAAGAAAGCTTGGCATCGCCTGTACGGATGAGATTACCGGTGATTTAACCGTTAATGTAGGAAAACTTTCATATACGAAAGAAGATGGCGGCCGTTTAGGCTTTAATGTACGTTATCCCATCAGTAACAATATGGAGGATACAAAAAATAAGCTTCAGTCATTGATTGAAGAAGAACATTTCAGATTAGAGAATTTCACTGATGCCAAGCCGCATCATGTGGAAGAAGATGATTTTCTTATCCAAACCCTGAAAAAAGTGTATGAACAGCAGACTGGCGAAAAGGCAGAGCTTTTATCAATTGGCGGGGGCACATATGCACGTTCCTTGAAGTCTGGTGTGGCGTTTGGCCCGCTTTTCCCTGGCAGGGAAGACGTGGCACATCAAAAAGATGAATATGTGTTTATTGAGGATTTAATAAAAGCTGCTGCTATTTATGCACAAGCGATTTATGAACTTGCGAAATAGCTCTAAAACCTGATATGATGGCTGAAAGATTTTACATAAACAGCTAATAGATTAGACAAACAAACCACTTACAGGGAGTGTCAGAGAAATGGAATATGTCATTTTGAACGGTGACTTGATCGAGCGCTCTGAAGCGAAAGTAGATATCGAGGACCGGGGCTATCAATTTGGTGATGGCGTCTATGAAGTAATCCGCGTCTATAACGGAAAAATGTTCACGGCAGATGAGCACCTCGAAAGGCTGCTTGAGAGCGGAAGTAAAATAGAGCTCGATATCCCTTATTCTATAGGGCAGCTTAAACAGATGCTTAGAGAGATGATCGAAAGGAATAATCTTGAACTGGGAATAGTATATATGCAAGTTTCCAGGGGGACTTCTCCAAGAAATCATGCTTATCCTGGTGCAGACGTTGCACCGGTGCTTACCGCCTATACCCGTGAAACCTCAAGACCTGTTGAGAGCATGAGAAATGGTGTTAAGGCTATTTTGATTGAAGACATACGCTGGCTGCGCTGTGACATAAAGAGTCTGAACTTGCTTGGCAATATTATGGCAAAGCAAAAAGCAGCACAATTGGGCTGCTTTGAAGCAATTCAGCATCGCAGAGATACGGTGACTGAGGGAAGTTCTTCCAATATAGCGATTGTAAAAGATGGGACACTATATACGCACCCTGCAACAAATCTGATCCTAAATGGCATTACCCGCCGTAAGATCAATGAGATCTGCATGGAAAATGGAGTATCACTTGAAGAATCTGCTTTTACAAAGGATGATCTGCTGGACGCGGATGAAGTCTTTATGTCCAGTACATCAGCTGAAATTACTCCGATTACAGAGATTGAAGGAAAGCCGGTTGGTAATGGAAGTCCTGGTCCAATCACAAATAAATTACAGAACCTTTTTGAAGAGGCAATTGAAAAACAGTGCGGCAGTTTGACAGTTAAAATTAGATAGTTCTAAAACAAACGGACCCCAGGAGTAATCCCTGGGGTCTTGGTCTTTTAACTTACTTATTCAAACTGAAACAGATCGCTTGAAAGGTATCTTTCTCCTGTATCGCAAACGATGAATACCACAACATCGTCCGGCTTTAGCCTTTTTGCAACCTGGATGGCAGCATAGCAGGCTGCTCCTGAGGATGGACCGACTAAAATCCCTTCTTCTCTTGCCATTCTGCGCGTCGTATCATATGCTTCTTCATCTTTGATTTGATGGATTTCATCATAAACATCCGTATTGAGAATTTCCGGAACAAATCCGGGACTTGTGCCAACAAGCTTGTGCCTGCCAGGCTTTCCGCCCGATAGGACAGGTGAGCCCTTGGGCTCTACAACATGTACTTCCAACCCTGTATAATGCTCTTTCAGGACTTCTCCTGTGCCGGTAATCGTGCCGCCGGTGCCTGCCGTGGCAACAAAGGCAGAAAGTGGTTTGCCGATGTCCTTCATGCCCTCAATAATTTCGACTGCTGTTGAATGGCGGTGTGCATCAGGGTTAGCGCTATTTTCAAATTGCATCGGTACAAAGCTGTTTGGGATTTCCTCAGCCAGCTCATTTGCTTTTTTTATTGCACCGGGCATTTTGTCATCTCCAGGAGTCAGGACAACTTCTGCTCCATATGCTTTCAAAAGGTTGATGCGCTCTGCCGTCATGGTATCAGGCATAACCAGAATGGCCTGATAGCCACGTGCTGCTGCATTCATTGCAAGCCCGATGCCGGTGTTTCCGCTGGTTGGTTCAATAATGGTTGAACCTGGTTTCAATGAACCTGCTTTCTCAGCTTCGACAATCATATTATAAGCCGCGCGGTCTTTTACACTGCGGCTTGGATTGTAGAATTCGAGCTTAGCATAGATGCTTGCTCCATTTTCAGGGGCGAGCTTGTTTAATTTTACTAGTGGAGTATCTCCAATTAAGTCCGCGAGATTGTTGACAACTTTCATCTGACTCTCCCTTTCAAATAAGACTGTAATAACAAGGAAGTTTAATACTTTGTTATTTTACGTCCATCTGTTTATTTTCATCCTAACAAAGGAAATCTATAACTATTCATAATATATCCATCATACTAAAACAGACTATTCCAATCAAATCAAAAGGAATTGGAAGAATACTTAAAATAGGAGGTCAAACAGAAAGTATCTGCCAATTTTAACTGATGTTTGTTAAAATAAGTGAAAATATGGAGGAATCTTAAGTGTCCAAACAAATGAATGCTCATTTTTTCTTTGCGTTGAAATTACCGGTTGAAACAAAGGGTAAGTTGAAAGAATACTGTGGAATTTTAAGTCCAGAGCTGCCTTTTAGCCGCTGGGTCCATCAAGAGGATTATCATATTACACTAGCATTTCTTGGGTCTGCACCGCAGGGAAAACTGCAGAAAGCAGCCAAGCTTGTCGCTGCCTCAATCAGAAACGAAAAAAGATTTCCCTTGCATATCTGCAAACTTGGCGTATTTGGAAAACAAGACGCACCAAGAATTTTCTGGTGTGGAACACAGCAGGAGAAACATCTCCAAGATTTAAGATCGAAAGTATATTCAGCATGTCAAGAAGCGGGCTTTGAATTGGAGACAAGACCATTTAAACCTCATATCACTATGGCAAGAAAATGGGCTGGCACTCATCCATTTCAGGAAAGCATGCTGTACGCTAACAGTCCATTCAAGGAGGGGCCCCTTGAATTTGAGGCTTCAGAAGTCGTCCTATACCAGACCCATCTGGATAAAACACCGAAATATGAAAGCATTGCCATCTTTCCGCTCCTGGCGGAATAAAATAAATACATACTATTAATGAATAACGGCTTAGGTGAAATTGCTGCAATTGAAAGAATATAAAATATTTATCACTGAGTTGATTGGAGCGGAAGGTGCGAGATTCCAACGGGAGTAGCGCACCAGGGGAGATCCCGCAGACGCGTCGCGTCGAGGAGGCACCCGGCAGCCCCGTGGAAAGCGAGTGCCTGCAGCGGAAATCAACGGGCAAAATAAAAAGAACATAAATGAATAATTAGAGATAGAAAGTATAAACGAAAGCAGGGCTAGGAGAATGGGACAGTTAATTAAATTGCAGGATTATGTTTCACGTTACCAGCAGGACATTTTTGTATATCCTTCCCGTTTTGTCAGACTAAAAAAACAGCAGTGGGATAAATGGCATAAAGCATGGGAAGCAAATGAATCATTTAATCCTGAGTCCGGGCAGCGATATACAGCCGGCACAGCAGAGTGGCTTGAAGAAGAAAAAGAGCCGCTGATGGAAAAGCTAAAGGGTTTATTAAAACGGGGGAAAAATGAAGAATTAGAGGAATATGAGGCTGTCGGGGATGAGGTGACAAAGGAAGAAGACGTCCTTGAATTTGAAGCCTCCTTTGCCGTGCGTCCAGAAACAATTGATAATTTAAAACACCAGTTTCTAGACCAGCTTTACCGATTTCAGATGAAATGGGCAACCTCCACATTAACGGAAAAATCATTTCCCGATAAGCATTACTATTATGATGAAAAGCTAAAGTATTTTCTGCAGAGATATCCGGATACGTATCTTGTCATGTTCAATCCGATCTTTCTGCTGAAAAAGGCTCCTGTGGAAACAGAAATCATTGTTATAAGCCCGACAGAGGTATGGTGCATCAGCTTTTTGGAGGAAGAAGATTCAGCAGTATTCTCAGGTTCGAAGGATAGATTCTGGACAAAAAAGGGAAAAGGGGAAGAAAAGAAGGTTCTGAATCCGCTGCTTGCATTAAATAGGACTGAAAAAATTGTCCGAAAAATATTTGAAATTCATTCTATTGAATTGCCGATTAAAAAGGCTTTACTTACCCGAAATGGCTATATTGATTATCCGGCAGCTCCTATTGATGTTCAGCTAATCGAGAAAAGGACCTATGATCAATGGTTTCAGACAATGAGAAGCCAGCGTTCGCCTCTCAAGCATGTTCAACTAAAAGGAGCACAGGCACTGCTTCAATATTGCCAGACTGCATCAGTCAAAAGGCTGGAGTGGGAGAATCGGGATGAATCATGAAGATTTCCTCGAGGATAAAGCCCATAGCAGGGAAGAGCTTAAGTTCATTATTAACCCGCAGGCGAAAAATGGCTCCTGCCTGAAAGTCTGGAAAAAAGTTGAGCAGATGCTGAAAGAGGAAAATATCCCTTTCTCTGCAGCCAGGACAGAATATCAGGGCCATGCCAGGGAATTGGCAAAAATCTATGCAGAACAGGCGGGCGGGCAAAGATTATATCTTGTTGCTGTGGGAGGAGACGGGACGGTTCATGAGGTTATGAATGGCGCTGTGGGTCATCAGAATGTGACCGTTGGATTTATTCCGGGAGGATCTGGGAATGATTTCTCGCGGGGCTTTGGAGTTCCTAAAGACCCGGCAGAATCTTTAAAAGCAATTCTTAAAGGGATCAGTCATTCTTCTGTAAAAGCTGATATCGGAATGATTAGGCACATAGATGGGAAAAAAACATATTTTATTAATAATATGGGTGCTGGATTTGATGCACTGATTTCCCGGAAAGTAAACAGTTCAAAGGTGAAAGGTATTTTAAATCAGTTATCTCTGGGCAAATTTGTATACGCTCTCTTTCTTGTAAAAGAGCTGTTTACCTATAAATGCTCTAATCTTGAAATCGTCATTGATGGCAAAAAACTCCATTTTGATTCTGCCTGGTTTATTACTATTTCCAATCAGCCATTCTATGGAGGCGGTATGATGATTTCCCCTGATGCAAATCCTTTTGATGGAATTCTAAATGTTACGGTCGTCCACAATATATCAAGAATAAAAATTTTGTTTGTATTTGCCTCCGTCTTCAAGGGGCGTCATATAGAATTTAAAGAAGTCACAGTTCTTCAGGGCCAGAATGTCATTATTAGATCTTCACACCCCATTCCTGCTCACGCAGATGGCGAGGCTTTAGGCAGCACACCGATTTCAGCCTCTGTTTGCCCCGGAGCCCTTCCTGTAATTATAGGCAACGTAAAAGATGGGTGTTGATTTTGGGAGAGAGCTGCTCTTAAAATACCGTCCGACTAAGTAAAGGAGATGAATTCGGAATGATAACGATTGAACGGACTTTTAATGCATACTTAGACGAAATGCACATCATTACGATCATACTTCCTTTCAGCTATCATCAGGGACGTTCTTCCGGGTTCTCTCTCCTTACTGACTGGGAAGAAGAGTTTCCTGTTGAAATATTGAAAAGCATGGCGATTGAGGATGCCGTTAAATATACATGCAGAATAGACCATGAAGCGGAATTCGGGAAACAATATTGGATAGTGGATGAATATGGGGGAAAAACAGATCTGCAAATTGGTGCTGTTATTCGTACAAGTGATTTTGATGAGAAATTCTATTATGACGGTCCGCTGGGCTTCTCGTACAGCAAAGAAAAGACGCATTTCAGGCTCTGGGCTCCGACAGCTGCAAAGGTAAAGCTGAAGCTTAAAGGAGCATTGGAGGAGGAAGCTGAGCTTATTCCGATGAGCAGAGAAGAGAGAGGAGTCTGGAGCTGTGATGTAAATGGCGACCTGGATCGTTTTCTTTATTCTTTCCTTGTATGCATTAACCTGGAGTGGAAAGAAGCTGCTGATCCATACGCAGTCTCTTCGGCTATAAATGGGGAATATGGTGCGGTAGTCAATCTGGAAAATACAAAAATTAAAAAGCCGGAGCTTCCGCCGCTTCTGCAGCCCACAGATGCCATCATATATGAAACGCATATTAGGGATTTTACCATTCATCCTGCGAGCGGGGCAGTACAGAAAGGCCTCTATTTAGGAGCGGGAGAAACAAATACCGTTGGCAGAGATGGGGAGCCTACATGCCTGTCATATGTCAAGCAGCTCGGCATTACTCATATTGAGTTTCTGCCGGTCCATGACTTTGAAGGTGTGGATGAAAAAAGTCCAAAAGAAGAATATAACTGGGGTTATAACCCGCTACATTTTAATGTTCCAGAAGGAAGTTATTCTACAGATCCTCTAGATCCCTATTCGCGGATCAGAGAATTGAAAGCCTTAATTCAGGCTGTTCATTCCCAGGGACTTAGAGTCATTATGGACGTAGTCTATAATCATGTTTATATTCGCGAGCATTCTTCTTTTGAAAAAATCGTACCGGGTTATTTCTTCCGGCATGATGAATATGGAATGCCATCAAATGGCACCGGTGTTGGAAATGACTTTGCTTCGGAACGCATGATGGCCCGGAAATTTATTGTTGACTCCGTATCATACTGGATGAAGGAATATCAAATTGATGGGTTCAGGTTTGATTTGATGGGTATACTCGATATTGAAACGATGAATGAAGTTCGCCAGAATGCGGAATTGATTGACCCGTCTGTCATTATTATTGGTGAGGGCTGGGATTTAAATACCCCTATACCGGATGACAAAAAAGCAAGCATCCGCAACCAGGAAAAGCTGCCGGGAATCGGCCAATTCAATGACTGGTTCAGAGATTCCATCAAAGGCAGTACGTTTAATTTATATGATAAAGGTTATGCATTGGGGAATGAGCATTACTATGATGCGGCAAAGCAGGTATTGGCTGGAAGCATTGGCCTTGAAAAAAAGGAAAAAGGCATTTTCCTTTCCCCTTCCCAATCTGTAAATTATGTGGAATCGCATGATAATCATACCCTATGGGATAAAATACAGGTTTGTTCTGAAAATGCGGATCCTCTTGTGCAGCAGCATAAGCACCGCTTGGCAACAGCGATGGTTCTTCTTTCCCAGGGAATTCCATTTTTGCATAGCGGACAGGAATTTTTTCGGACCAAAGAAGGAAATGGAAACAGCTACCGTGCTCCAGATTCCATCAATAATCTGGACTGGGAAAGGAAATCCCATTACTTAAATAATGTTGAATATATTAAAGGCCTGATCAGCATAAGAAAGTCAATTCCTCTTTTCAGGCTTGCCAATGCAGAAATGATCCGGAATTCCATGCAGTTTCTGGATATTAAAAAACCGCTATTAGGTTATGTGTTAACAAGCAGTGATCAAAATACCGAGAGCAGCCATGCAGCCGTTATTATCAATCCTTTAATGACTGAAGAAGAAATATTTCTCCCGGAAGGGGATTGGGACCTTATTGCGGATGAACGTGAAGCCGGTATTTCCACTATTCGCAAGATTAACACCAGATTTGAAATACCGCCATTATGTTCATATGTATTGGTTTGCAGAAGATAGAAGTACTACTGTTCAGTACTATTATTTCAAATATTATCCTTAAAAAGAAAATACTGATGAATCGACCAGAAAAATCTTCATTTTTTCAGATGATATTCCGTAAACCTAAATAGATGCACTTGACGAAAAAAGCCAGTAAGAATAAAATTTATAAAGATGGCTATTGTGAGGGACTAACATCAATAGCTTTTTTTTTATTTTAAAGTCCCCAAACATTGCTGGTTTGTCTTTGCTGATTACTTTGTGCTTATAGGTGCTTTACTTAATTAACCTGATAAACAGCTATATTGGCGAAAATGCATTATAGTCGAATAGAACTAAACATTATTAAGCAACGGCCTTTTTATTGGCCATGGCAAAATAAGTCTTGCTGCAAAAAACAGGGCTTATTTTTCAACTTTTTATTATTTGAACTTCGAGAATTGTCTAGCGCAAGCAGCCTACCCCCTCGAGCTCACAAGCAGATTCCCCTAAAAAGGCAAAAGACGCCTTTCTTGGAGGCCTGTCTTGTGCTTGTCGGTGGTGGGCAAGGCGCTTGCGCTTTTCTACAATGGCTTACTAAATTGCAGGTGAACAATTTTGGAACATTTATTTGGACATGACTGGGAGATTGTTCCCGCCGGAGGGGCGACAGGGGAAGCCTTCTATGCAAAGCACGAAGAGCAGAGGCTCTTTCTTAAAAGAAACTCCTCTCCTTTCCTGGCGGTTCTGTCTGCGGAAGGAATCGTCCCGAAACTTATCTGGACAAAAAGAATGGAAAATGGGGATGTTATAACTGCCCAGCAATGGCTTAATGGAAGAGAGCTAAAAGCTTCTGACATGAATCAGGAAAGCGTGGCAAAGCTCTTGAGAAAAATTCATTCTTCAAAGCCGCTGCTTGGTATGCTGACAAGAATGGGGAAGTCTCCACTGCAGCCCGAAACCCTATTGTGTTTGATTGAGGAAGAACTGGATTGTGATCTGAAGGAGCAGGCTGCTGTTATTCAGTCAGTCGATTTCCTGAAGAAAGAGGTTTCGCATATCCACTGTGAGGAAAATACGGTGTGCCATTGCGATGTGAATCATAACAACTGGCTGCTTTCGGAAAACAACCAGCTGTACTTGATTGATTGGGATGGAGCCATGATAGCGGATCCGGCCATTGATCTGGGAATGCTATTGTATTGGTATATTCCTAAAGAAGAATGGCCAAATTGGCTTGAGCGGTATGGTATTCAATTGACAGATAATTTGCTGCTCCGCATGAAATGGTATGTGATTGCACAGACTTTGACATCGATCCAATGGCATAAAAATAAATTCAGATACCAGGAAATGGAAAAATGGCTTTCCTATCTGGATGAGCTCCTTTAATATTTACGAAAATTGATCTATATCCTGTACCCATTGTGATAATTCATTCTGATGGGATTCAATGTGAGTATCCAATTGGGAAGAATTAATCCCGTGCTGACTGTATTCATAAATTTCTTCTAATACTGTTTTTACGTTTTGATTAATATTTCCGTTGATCATTAATGATTTAACCAATCGTTCCAATTGTTCACATTCTGAAATAGAGCCACAGCAATCTGTCTGATGATTGCTTAAAATATCTTTTAATAAATTTAATTGATCCTGGTGTCCAAGCGGCATGAAAAGCACCCTTTCTATTGAAGCTGAAAATAAAAACAAAAGGAATTCACTTTTAGGTTGTGGATTCCTTTTTTTATTTATTCATTGGCGGATGGTAATTTAGGTGTTTGAGTGCCATTGGGTTAAACTACAAACAAGGGATGAACGACTTTAGTAATCCCCCTGAAAATAAAGTTGCATCACTGCGATAGGCATGATATTGTTTGAACGATATTAATTTTTAGGAGTGTCAACATGCGACAGCGAAATAAACCTTGGGCGAAAGATAAATTAGCCGAATATCCACAATACGTAATTTCAGAACCTGAAAAATATAAAGGAAAGTGGAAGGAAGCCTTCGATAAAGATCAGCCCCTTCATATAGAAATTGGGACAGGAAAAGGCCGTTTCATAACTGGAATGGCAAAAGCAAACCCGGAAACCAACTATATTGGAATTGAGCTCGCTGACAGCGTCATCGTTACTGCTCTGGATCGTATCATCGAGGATGAACTTCCAAATGTAAAGCTTCTGAATGTAAATGCCAATGATCTTCGGGATTACTTTGAAAAAGGCGAAGTCAATCGTGTCTATCTCAATTTCTCAGATCCATGGCCAAAGAAACGCCATGCAAAACGCAGGCTGACTTATAGAAGCTTCCTGGAGATTTATGAAAATATCCTTGGGGATAAAGGGGAAATACACTTTAAGACTGATAACCAGGGATTATTTGAATCGTCTCTTATGAGTTTCTCCGAGTATGGCATGCTTCTTACATTTGTCAGCCTGGACCTTCATAATAGCGATTATGAAGGAAACATCATGACCGAATATGAAGAGAAGTTTTCTTCAAGAGGAAGCCGTATATTCAGATGTGAAGTTCAATACAGATAAGCTAGTCTATCCCGATGGATAGGCTTTTTTTTTGGTATTGCTATATTTCGCTGTTTGCTTGTGCGTGAAATAATTTAAATATTTCTACAAGTAAGCGCTTAAATGTTAATATGAGATAAGGGGAAAGCGAGCGCTTGCTCAGAAAAACTTAAATGGAGGAGATAATGATGGAAGCATTGGAGTTAAAGAACATAAAGCTGTACTGGCTTCGCGGAGGTGTAACACATCTTGATGGCGGAGCCATGTTTGGAGTCGTCCCTAAGCCTTTGTGGTCTAAAAGATATCCCTGCAATGAAAATAATCAGATCGAACTGAGAACAGATCCCATCCTTATTCAATTTGACGGTAAAAATATTTTAGTCGAATCGGGTCTTGGAAACGGGAAGCTGAATGATAAACAGAAGAGGAATTTCGGAGCCCTTGAAGAGTCTTTTGCTGAACAGGATTTAGCAAAGCACGGCTTGTCACCCGAGGACATCGATTATATCCTTATGACGCATCTTCATTTTGATCATGCCTGCGGTCTGACAAAACCGGAAGAAGGAAAATTTTCTTCTGTATTTCCAAATGCCAGAATCATTGCATCACGAGTGGAATGGGAAGAAATGAGAAATCCTAATATTCGTTCAAGGAATACATATTGGAAAGAAAACTGGGAGTCCATCCAGGATCAGGTGGAAGTCTTTGAAGGAGAGTGGGCGCTCGGCCCTATTAAATTGGTGCATACAGGCGGCCATAGTGATGGACATTCTATACTTGTTATCGAAGATGAGGATGAGACCGTCATTCATATGGCTGATATCATGCCAACTCATGCCCATGCGAATGTACTTTGGGTTCTTGCTTACGATGACTACCCGATGGATTCCATAAGTGCTAAGGAAAAATGGATGGGATACGGGCTGAAAAGAAATGCATGGTTTACTTTTTACCATGATGCTTTTTACAGGGCAGTCAAGTGGGATGAATCAGGAAATATTGCTGAGAAGGTGGAAAAGAAACAAAGTTAAAAAAATCCCCATCCGGGGATTTTTTAATACACTTTGAACGTCGATAACTGTCTAGCGCAAGCAGCGTCCCCTTCGAGGTCACAAGCTTGTCTTGTTGCTGCTCCTAGGAACTCGGGTCAAAAGCCGTTTCCTTTTAGAAGGAAAAACACTTCTTTTTGGGAGGACGTGGCGTTCTTAGTCTGCGTTCCTTCGTGGGCAAGGCGCTTGCGCTTTTCTTAATGCAGTGGAAAAACGTCCAAAATGGTTCCAGTCTCTGCGTCGGCAATGAATTCATATTGCTCGGCTTCTTCACCCGAAAACTTCGAAATGCCGCCCTTATAAACCTGATATTTTAAATGTCCTTTTTCATAAGGTTCAGCTTTCATATGAATCCATGATCCGCTTATCGGCCCTTCCTGTTTAAATGCATCCTTTGCATTTGCCAAAGCTTTCTCAGGGGAAACAGCAGTTTTTTGCGACAGCAATTCCCTGGCTGCGTATCCGCTTGCCAAACCAACCCCAACACCTAAGATAAATGACTTCCAATTCATAATTGCACCTCCCCAGGCTGATGATATAAGCAGTACATTTTTACAAATTTTTCTGTTTTCCAATTCTATCTTATCAAAAATAGGCTTGAACTAAAATAAATAATACACAGCTTAAATTTCGCCAATCGAAGTTTCCTGCCTGTAATGCTGGAAAGACGTATGAAAGTTCTGTAAAATGAAATTATACATATCTGCATAGCCAATTAATTTGGAAATTGATAAAGGAGAATAATAATGAACGAAAAAACATTGCAGCTTTTTAATACATTGACAGAGTTGCCAGGGGCGCCTGGAAACGAGCATTTAGTACGGAAATTCATGCGCGAACAAATCAGCCAGTATACAGAAGAAGTCGTTCAGGATAAGCTTGGAGGCATCTTTGGCGTGAAAAGAGGAGATCAAAGCGGCCCGACTGTTATGGTGGCAGGCCATATGGATGAAGTTGGATTCATGGTCACTTCCATAACAGATAATGGCATGATCCGTTTTCAGACACTGGGAGGCTGGTGGAGCCAGGTTTTGCTGGCACAAAGAGTCCAGATTATTACAGATAATGGACCGGTGACAGGAGTTATCGGTTCAATTCCTCCGCATCTTTTAGACGAAGCAAAGCGCAGCAAGCCGATGGAAATAAAGAATATGCTGATTGACATTGGTGCAGATGACCATGAAGATGCGAAAAGAATAGGCATTAAGCCAGGACAGCAAATTCTGCCGATTTGTCCATTTACACCAATGGCAAATGAAAAGAAAATCCTGGCGAAAGCATGGGATAACCGTTACGGCTGTGGTTTGGCTGTGGAACTTTTAGAGGAAGTCCAGAGTGAATCACTTCCCAATATTCTCTATTCCGGAGCAACAGTTCAGGAAGAGGTTGGCTTAAGAGGTGCACAGACAGCAGCAAATATGATTAATCCTGATATTTTCTTTGCTTTGGATGCAAGTCCTGCCAACGATATGACCGGGGATAAAAACGAGTTCGGCCATTTAGGCAAAGGAGCACTTCTGCGGATACTGGACCGTTCAATGGTAACACACCGCGGCATGAGGGAATTTGTTCTGGATACAGCTGAAACGAACAACATTCCTTATCAGTATTTTGTCTCGCAAGGCGGAACAGATGCAGGTAAAGTTCACATATCCAATGAAGGTGTTCCAAGTGCAGTAATCGGCATTTGCTCCCGTTATATTCACACACATGCATCCATTGTGCATGTCGATGATTATGCAGCAGCAAAGGAATTGCTTGTTAAATTAGTAAAAGCCTGTGACCGTTCAACAGTAGAAACCATCCGTCAAAACAGTTAAGCAGATGAGACAGCAGATGCTGTCTCTTTTTCCTGTAATAAGAAAGGAGCTCTCATGAAAGTCATCATTGGTTCAAAAAATCCCGCAAAGATTTTGGCAGTACAAACTGCTTTTAGCCATTATGAAGCTGTTATTATGTCCGAAGATGTGCCCTCAGGAGTGAACGACCAGCCATTCTCGGATGAAGAAACCATAAAAGGGGCCATCAACAGAGCATATGGATCACTCCAAGCATCCCGCGGACAAATTGGTATTGGCCTCGAGGGCGGTGTGCAAAAAACAGAATACGGGCTATTTCTCTGTAATTGGGGGGCTCTGGCGGAAAAAGGGCAGCCTCCGATTATTGCTGGCGGAGCCAGGATTCCTCTACCTGATGGGGTTGCAGCCCGGCTTTTGGCTGGCGAAGAACTTGGCCCTGTAATGGATGATTACGCAAAAAAAGAAAATGTCCGCAAAAATGAAGGAGCTGTTGGGATTTTTACAAATGGGCAAATTAATCGTGCTGACATGTTCTCACATGTCATGAAGCTTCTTATTGGACAATATGAATATAGAAAAAGGGGCTAGCATAGTGCTAACCCCCTTTTTTCTATTCGGTTTCGAAGATGTACGACAAAACTTTCAAGGCCTGGTTGACCGTTTCAACTGTAACATTTGCTTTACTTGACAGCTCCTTTAAAGGGTGATGAAGCTCATTGGGACGGATGAGGATCAGCGGTTTTCCAAGTGCAGCAGCAGCACTTGCGTCCATGGCAGTGTTCCATTGTTTATACTTTTCACCAAACAAAGCAATCACCAGATCTGATTTTTGCATAAGAAGCTGTGTTCTTAAGTTATTGATGCTTGAAGCGGCTTCATCACGGAAGATTGCATCCGGCTGCTTCCCGAGAATTTCCTCTCCGATCATATCAGAACGGTCATGGTTTTCCATAGGGCCTGTAAAATGAACAGGCAGCTGAAGTGATTTAGCTTTCTCCTTTAATTCATTGCGCCAATTGGAATGTATTTCACCTGCTAAATAGACGGTTATTTCCATTCTATTTCCTCCTTTATGCAATATTCTTATATTTTAACATTTCTTCTAAGAAGTAACGCAGTTAAAAGGCTCTCAATCCTTATATGAAGGGTTGTCAGACTATTAAGAAGAAATGTATGATAGGGAAGAATATGAGATTCCATGCAAGGAGGGGACTTTATTATGTATAAAAGATTCACCGCAGCCTTGCTCTTATTAATTTCATTTATACTGCTCAGTGCCTGTTCAGCATCCTTGGAAGAAGAGCAAGCTGCCGCAAAGAATGCTGCAGAGGAAGCATTTAACCTATCACCTGAAAAGACAAATCATGAGTTTGAAGATATAGAATATTATTTGCCTTTCGGCTACGAAGTAGAAGAGGAAAGTCCAAATAACATCATTTTAAAAAATGGCTCCAAACGGTATATCCTTTTTTACAACCAGCACGAAGGTCCGGACAGCAAGGTTGTATATGATGCTACCATAAAGCAAAAAGATGAATATGAAGTTAAAGAGACGTATACAAAAGATGGACATAATGGCTTCCTGTTAATCAACAGCGGGAAAAAAGACGAGCATGAATTGGTAGTCGGAATTGGCGGAGTAAAATTATCTACGCAGGCTGGGACCAGAAATTTATCCTCAGAGGCCGCTGCAATGATGGAGATTGCTAATTCTGTCCAGGTGAAGAACTAAAGCGAAGGGCAATGTCCTTCGTTTTTGTTTTGCATTTTTTTAAAAGAATTTATTTTTAATAAATTATGATAGAAAACCCCTATTATAAAGAACAATAAGAATACAAAAGATTTTATATTACAAGTGTCTTTACATGTGTTATCTTATAGTTGCAGAACTTTTACATAGGGGGAAAATAATGAGAGCCTTTCTGAATAGAAAAGGGGTAACCCTTTCACCTAAAGTATATTTTATAGATGCACTGAGCAGCATGGCCCTTGGATTATTCGCTTCGCTGATCATTGGGCTAATTATTAAGACAATTGGACAACAGACAGATTTCAAATATCTGCAGGATATGGGCACTCTGGCTATGGGGCTTATGGGACCTGCAATTGGTGTTGCAGTTGCGTACGGACTTAATGCGCCGCCTCTGGTTATCTTTTCTGCTATTGCCAGCGGGGCTGCCGGCGCGGCACTTGGCGGTCCGGCAGGGAGTTTCGCGGCTGCCCTTATTTCCACAGAGCTTGGAAAACTGGTCAGTAAGGAAACAAAGGTTGATATCATTGTAACACCGCTGGTTACAATTATGGCAGGTTATATCGTTTCAACATTAATTGGCCCTGGGATCGATTATGGAATGAAGAGCTTTGGCAGCCTGATCATGTGGGGGACAGAGCAAAGGCCAATCATCATGGGCATCATTGTGGCGATATTAATGGGCCTTGCCTTGACGGCTCCCATTTCTTCAGCCGCCATTGCGCTTATGCTTGATCTGCACGGAGTTGCAGCAGGAGCTGCCACGATTGGCTGTGCAGCACAAATGGTCGGATTCGCAGTGAGCAGCTTCAGGGAAAATAAAATGGGCGGATTAGTAGCGATTGGAATAGGAACATCCATGCTGCAGGTAGCTAACATTATTAAAAATCCGCGTATTCTTATTCCTCCTACCCTTGCAGGTGCGGTCCTGGCACCCTTCGGAACGACCGTCTGGCTAATGGAGAACAATGCTGCAGGAGCAGGCATGGGAACAAGCGGGCTGGTTGGCCAGATAATGACTTTTACAACGATGGGCTTTGGTTCAGATGTTTGGATGAAGGTCATTATATTGCATTTTATTGGACCGGCGCTTATCAGCCTGATATTATCTGAATATATGAGGAAAAAAGGCTGGATCCAATTTGGAGACATGCATATCAGCACAGGGGGCGAAAAAAAGTGAAAAAACTGGAATCAGCAGAGCAATTTAATGAGATGCGCAGCAATGGGAAACATATTTTCATGTTTTCAGCTGACTGGTGTCCGGATTGCCGGGTTATTGACCCGGTATTGCCTGAAATTGAAGCAAAATATAAGGAATACACTTTTATTTATGTAGATCGCGATCAATTCATTGATCTTTGCATTGAGCTTGATGTCTTTGGGATCCCAAGCTTTATTGGATTCAGGGATGGCCAGGAACTTGGCCGCTTTGTCAGCAAAGACCGCAAAACCCAGGAAGAAATTGAAAACTTTATTGAAACTCTTGAACAATAAGCCTGCGTACATTTAGTGTTCAAATTTTTACTTTGATTACTGTCTAGCTCCAGCTCCTGCCCTCTCAAGGTGTCGGGGGTGGGAAAGGAGCTTCGGCTTTTAGGCCCTCCTGCATCTCTTTTGAGCAGGAGGGTTTATTAGTGTAAAATGATAGTCGGAAATCAATCCCCATAAGGAGGGGCTTATATATGAAAATGGATAGCAAAAAGATGAAAAATGATTTGGAGCAGCGCTTAGCAAAAGAAAACCGGACTTTCTCTTTTGACAGGGAAAAAGATCAGCTCAGAATCGAAAATAAGGACACTGGAAAAGGAATTACTATCTCTCTTCCGGGCATTATTGCTAAATGGCAGGAGCAAAAGGAAAAAGCGATTGACGAAGTAGTTTATTATGTGGAGGAAGGCCTGGAAGCAATGGTGGAGGATGCCCATTTGTCGGGACATGAAAAAAATATTTTTCCTGTCATCCGATCAACCTCATTTCCAGTTGAGTCACAGGAAGGCATTCCTTTTTTGACGGATGAACATACGGCTGAAACACGAATTTACTATGCGCTCGATCTCGGAAATACGTATCGCCTCATTGATGCAAAGCTTATGGAAAAAGAGGGCTGGGATCCGGAAAGAATTAGAGAAACGGCTCTTTTCAACGTAAGATCCCTGTCGACAGATATGAAATCGGATACTGTTGCAGGCAATACTTTCTATTTCTTAAACAAAAATGATGGATATGATGCAAGCAGAATACTGAATGATTCCTTTATTAAAGAAATGGACAGGAAAGCAGAAGGATCCATGGCTGTTGCCGTTCCGCATCAAGACGTATTGATCATTGCTGATATAAAAAATGAAACAGGCTATGACGTTCTCGCCCAAATGACTATGAGTTTCTTTGCGAGCGGCAGAGTGCCGATTACTTCCCTGTCATTCCTATATGAGAATGGAGAGTTTGAACCAATATTTATTTTGGGTAAGAATAAAAAGAAGTAGGTTTTTAGGGTCACAGCAATGTGGTCCTTTTTTTGTTTAACGCACTGATTCTTCCTGAAAACAAGGCAATAAACCTCCAGGAGTCATTACCGAATGATTAATATAGATCAGTTATTTTATATGAATGTTAAACAGTTCCTTGTAAATCTCTACTTATGAACCTTTAATCACCCGCCTGAGTCGAAAGTATGTCTGTAGCCTTTAGTTTGTTTGTAAATTTACCCATTCTGTCTTTATAAGGACTCATTCTCGGATTTCTTATTCAAAATCTGTGAATAACTGCTAAAATAATATAGAAAGTCTAACAAAGTTTTTAATAGAAAGAGTTGATATAAATGAGCTGGATTAAAAAGCTATTCCATGTGTTTAAAAGTGATGAGGAAGAATATGAGGAATTTGAAGAACATGCAGATGAGCCTAACTATGAAAAGCAGCCGACTTCTAAAAGAACAAAAGAAAGTTCAAGAGACATAGATGCTAAAGTAGTCTATCAATACCCTAAAGGCCAATTCCGTTTTCCGGTCATACCTGACCATGAAGCAGAACGGGAGAATAAGAGGCAGCAAAGACAGGATCATAATCGACAGGATCATAATCGTGGGAAGCCTGTAAATAAAACTGAAAAACGGAAATCCAGGGCAGGAGAAACGGAATGGCAGAAAAAGCCTGTGGATACTCCAATCCATGAAAAAAGGTCTCCTCGTTCCGCAGATAGGGAGCGGCAAAGGAAGGCTGCGCCAGCACCTGCCAGTGAAGAAAAAATTCTGACCCGTAATGAAAGAGAGGCTGCGAGCAAGAAAAGGCCTTTCCAGCCAACAGAAATTCCATCTCCGATATATGGATTTAAGAGACCACGGCCAAATGCCCAGAAAGATAATTCAGATAACGGGGAACAGGAATATAACCACAGGGAACTTACATACGATGAGGTTATGCGCAAAATTCAGCAGACTCCTCCCAATCGGCCGAAGGTAACCGATGCTGTTTCGGTTGATGAAAGAGAAACTGTCATTTCCGATAAACAGAAAGCTTTCCAGGCACAGGCTTCTGCATTGGAAACAGAGGAACCTGCAGCAAAAAGATACAAAATAGGTGAAGCGTCTGAATTAATGTTTGAAGTACCTGAAGATTACCAAAAAACAGAGCAGCATGAAGAAGCACATCCTGCCTGGCAAGATCATAAGGAACCTGCCAGACAGCTTGGATCTTCCAGACCAGACGATGAATCTCCCAGCAGTGAGGATCGCATAGGTCATAAAAAAGAATCGGAAATCAGCAGATCGCTCGCAAACTTGATTGAAGAGGCTCTGCACGAAGAAGAAAAAGAAGAATACACAGCAGAACTCTCAGGAAAGAGCGAATTGAGATCTCATGCGATCCTTGAGATTGAAGCTGAAAAGGATGCAGAAAAAAATGAATTCCATAACGATTTAGGGATTGATGCTAAAAGTGACTCGGAAAAGTTTATCCATATAAACTTAGAAGAAGGAAACTCACAAGCAGAAGGACCGGAGACGCCTGATAAAGCTGAATTAAGTTCTGATCCTGAAGATAGCGGGGAAATAACAGGCTCGTTCTCTTCTCAGGCTGAGCTGATTTCTGATACAAACAGGGCTGAGGATGCAGAGGAAAAACAGACTGCAGATATAAATGAATGCCTAGAAACGGAAACAAAGTCTACTGCTTCAACCCCGCAGCAGGAAGAAAATGTCCAGGAAGAGAAGAATTCTTCATCAAGAGGGTCAATTCCATTTAATGTCATCATGCTGAATAATGACAGAAAAAAACTGAATCAGCAGGATAAGATGGCAAGACCGTCAGATGAAAAAAAAAATAATATCGCTATGTTTCCGCCAGAAAATATCCAGCAGTCTGCTGCTGCAGCAGAAAAGATCGAGGATCATCCACCGAAGAACCATTTGCCTATGGAAGAACCTGCAGAGCAGTCGCCGCCTGCTTCAGAAATGGACCGATTTGAAGATAAACAGACATATCAGGATGACGAAGAAATTTTTTATTACCAATTCCCTTCCCAGACATTGCTGACATCGCCAGTAATCATGGAGGAAGCTTCCGATTGGCTTTACGAACAGGAACAGATGTTAAACTCTACACTGCAAAATTTCAATGTCAGGGCGAGGGTGGTTAATGTTACTCAAGGACCTTCTGTAACAAGGTTTGAAGTACAGCCTGAACCAGGTGTCAAGGTGAATAAAATCACGAACCTCTCAGATGATATAAAGCTGAGTCTGGCAGCAAGGGATATTCGGATCGAAGCGCCAATACCAGGAAAGCATACAATCGGCATTGAGGTTCCAAACCAGAGAAGCCGTCCGGTATTTATTAGTGAGATCATCAGCACCCCGGAGTTCCAGACTGGCCAATCCCCATTAACGGCTGTGCTGGGGCTTGATATCTCAGGGAAGCCGATTGTGACGGATTTACGGAAAATGCCTCATGGTTTGATTGCCGGTGCAACGGGGTCGGGGAAAAGCGTCTGTATTAACACGATCCTGGTAAGCCTGCTGTATAAGGCGAGTCCCGATGAATTGAAGCTTCTTCTGATCGACCCAAAAATGGTCGAACTTGCACCATATAATCGAATTCCACATTTGGTCAGCCCGGTTATTACCGATGTAAAAGCAGCAACGGCAGCCTTGAAGTGGGCTGTCGAGGAGATGGAACGCAGATATGAGTTGTTTGCCCATGCAGGTGTGAGAGATATAAACCGTTTTAATGAGCTGGCAGAAGAGCATCAGCAATATTCAGAGAAGCTGCCATTTATGGTCATTGTGATTGATGAGCTGGCTGACTTAATGATGATGTCGCCGGCCGATGTGGAAGAAGCCATTTGCCGGATTGCACAAAAAGCCCGTGCCTGCGGAATTCATCTGATTATCGCAACCCAGCGTCCTTCCGTGGATGTTATTACCGGTTTAATCAAGGCGAATGTGCCTACAAGAATTGCATTCTCTGTGTCATCCCAAATCGATTCAAGAACAATCATTGATATTAGCGGAGCTGAAAAATTGCTTGGCCGGGGAGATATGCTTTTCCTTGAAAACGGCTCCTCAAAGCCAGTGAGGCTGCAGGGGACATTTGTTTCAGATAAAGAAATTGATGATGTGGTTGCTCATGTACGGAGGGAACGCGATCCTGACTATTTATTTGAGCAGGAAGAACTTCTGAAAAAAGCTCATGCAATAGAAGAAGAGGATGAGTTATTTTTTGAAGCATGCGAGTTTGTTGTTGATCAGGGAGCAGCTTCCACTTCAAGCCTGCAAAGAAGATTTAAAATAGGCTATAATAGGGCAGCCAGGCTGATTGATATGATGGAAAAACAAGGGTTCATTTCTGAAAATAGAGGCAGCAAGCCAAGGGATGTCCTCATTACAGAAGCTGATCTTGAATCTATACAAGAGACTAGTACATTAAATTAATCCATGGTATTCTTTACTTGCATGTTTAAAATAATATGAATAACAACTACGATAAACGAAGAAAGCATTCTTAAGCTGGCGGGCTGCCGGCATAGAGGCCTGCTCCTTGCAAACACAAGTCAGCAGGCGCACCTGCTTTCTTTAATGTTTCTAAGGAGCTTTAGGGATGAAGGAAATTGAAATGAAGGTTAAAGGAGAAATCAAACGTCTGACAAACCAGACTTTTAAATTCGATGAACGTGTAAGAGATGGCTGGTTTTCAGCGGTTTACTTCCTTAAGACAAGAGAAATTGTTAAGAAATTTCACGAGGATAAAATCGTAACCATGCAGTTTTTCCAAAAAAATCATGCCGTTCTATGCGGTACGGATGAAGTCATTGCGCTACTAAAAACATTTGCGGACCGCCCGGATGATCTGGAAATCCATTCATTAAAAGACGGTGACAAGATTTCACCCTTTGAAACAGTTTTAACCATAACAGGAAGATATCAGGATTTCGGATATCTCGAAGGAATAATTGACGGCATATTGGCCAGAAGAACTTCAGTTGCTACGAATGTCTATAATGTGGTGAAAGCAGCAGGTGTTTCTGGTGTTCAAAAGCAGGTCATCTTCATGGGGGACCGGGATGATCATTATATCACCCAGGCAGGAGATGGCTATGCAGCCTTTATTGGGGGTGCAACAGCCCAGGCCACGCATGCCATGAATGAATGGTGGGGCAAAAAAGGCATGGGAACAATGCCGCATGCATTGATCCAAATGTTCGAGGGAGATATCGTTGCATCTACTAAGGCTTATCAGGAGACGTTTCCTGAAGACGATTTAGTAGCTCTGGTAGACTACAACAATGATGCCATCACCGATTCCCTGAAAGTGGCAAGAGCCTTTGGCAAAGAGCTTAAAGGTGTCCGGGTTGACACATCAAGAACCATGATTGATCAATATTTCTTAAGAAATCAGCATTTGCTGGGAACGTTTGACCCGCGCGGGGTCAATGCAGAACTGATTTTTGCTTTAAGAAAAGCACTGGATGATGAAGGGTTCCAACATGTGAAGATTGTGGTGAGCGGCGGTTTTACTGAATCCCGAATCCGTGAATTTGAAGAACAGGGTGTTCCTGTTGATACCTATGGAATTGGAAGCAGCCTGCTGAAGATCACCACAGGATTCACTGGAGACAATGTAATGATTGACGGTAAGCATGCAGCTAAGGCAGGACGCCGTTATCGTCCAAACCCCCGCCTTGAAAAGGTTGATTAACAGAACGCTATTTACAAGAAAGTAAGGAGCATCCTAAATGGATATGGACGGCTCAATTCTGGATTTACATTCTTTCCGTAAAGCTAAACAGGTTCAGGGAGAGAATAATGCTCTGCGTTTATACACATTAAGCAAGGATTATACGGAACGGACGGCTAATATCAGAGAGAAAGTCCGGGCAAAGCATTTATTTCGGAAAACGCTCGGTCTTGCTCCTGAAGCGGCTTTTTCGCCTATTCAGCAGGAAGTTTTTCAGGATTGGTTTCTCTTTGATTATAAAACCATTCAAGGCTCAACTATGTTTAGTCTGTTCTTAAAGAACAATTACAGGCAGCTTTCAGAGTCAGATCTCATTCAGGGGGCTCTCTTTTTAACATCAGTCATGGAACCCATCCGGATTTTAGATGTAAGTCAAGAGAAAATCTCCGCCTCTGGTGTGGAAGATAACACTTCTTTCCTCTTAAGTCAGCACGGGGTGTTCCAGCCGGACCTGTCAATAGGGTGGTATTTTATTAGAAGAATACCAATCCAGATGTATGATCTTCCTATTGGACCATTTATTTCTATTCAAAGTAATGAGGCGGTTAACCGTTTAACGAGAGCCTTTTCGAAGTCAAAATTAAAGGTTCCTGACCTTACGTGGAGAGCCTTCCTGAAATCTAATGTTTTATTTTTTATTTCTGGGGAATAAATAGCTGGCAATACGTTACATAGTTTTTAGAATCGATTAATGATATAATGATTCAATACATTAAAGTGTAAGTAAATAAAAGTGACAGCGGAAAAGCTTAGCAGCACAGTCATGGAAGCATGTCTTCTTAGGGGATATGCGCAAAACTAGATATATGTCATATACTGTTTTACAGATATACGATGGTTGGAGGTTCTTTATATGACTATTTACCATTTCGTAGGTATTAAGGGGTCTGGAATGAGTGCATTGGCACAAGTTCTGCATGATATGAATTATCAGGTTCAAGGCTCCGATTTTGAGAAACACTTTTTTACTCAGGTGGCACTTGAAAAATCCGGAATAAAGATCCTTCCCTTTCAAAAGGAAAACATACAGCCGGGCATGACGGTAATCGCCGGGAATGCATATCCGGACACACATGAAGAGATTGAGGAAGCAATGAAGCTTGGTTTGCCTGTTGTGCGTTATCATCGCTTTTTAGGTGATTTCATGAAGAATTTTACGAGCATTGCTGTGACGGGAGCTCATGGGAAAACATCCACTACAGGCTTGCTTGCGCACGTAATGCGAGGCGCAAAACCAACTTCATTCCTTATTGGAGACGGTACGGGCAAAGGGGACAAGGAAGCGGAATATTTTGTTTTCGAAGCTTGTGAATACAGAAGGCATTTCCTTTCTTACTATCCTGATTATGCAATAATGACGAATATTGATTTTGACCACCCTGATTACTTTGCCAACATTGAAGATGTGTTTTCTGCTTTTCAGGAAATGTCATGGCAAGTGAATAAGGGGATTTTCGCATGCGGTGATGACGAGCAGCTGCAAAAAATCCAGGCAAAAGTGCCTGTGGTATTCTATGGTTTTGGAGAAGATAATGATTTTCAGGCACGCAATGTAGTTAAAACTACAGAAGGAACAACATTTGATGTATTTGTCCGCAACACCTTCTATGAGACTTTCTCTATCCCAGCTTATGGAGACCATAACGTGTTGAACTCTTTAGCTGTTATCGCTCTTTGCCATTATGAAGAGATCGATGCGAAGATTGTCCAGGAACAGCTTCTTTCCTTTGAAGGGGTGAAAAGAAGATTTTCCGAGAAGAAAGTGGGCTCTCAGGTAATTATTGATGACTATGCCCACCATCCGACAGAAATTAAGGCAACAGTAGAAGCTGCCAGACAAAAGTATCCTGAAAAGGATGTGGTTGCAGTTTTCCAGCCGCATACATTTACGAGAACCCAGGCCTTTCTTGATGATTTTGCATCAAGTCTTAATTTGGCTGACAAAGTTTATCTTTGCGAAATCTTTGGCTCTGCCCGTGAAAACCATGGAAAACTTACGATTGATGACTTAAAGGCCAAAATTCCCAATGCACAAATTCTAAATGAAGAAGAAACGGCTGTACTAAGGAATCATGAAGATAGCGTAATTATGTTTATGGGTGCCGGGGATATCCAAAAATTCCAGCAGGCATACGAAAACCAAATATAAAATCATAAAAAAGGATGCTCCGGTAAGGAAGCATCCTTTTCTATATGATTTTTGAATGTTGATACCTGTCCAGCTCCAGGCGCCGTCGGCTCATGGGTCAAGCCCGATGACACCTGAGGCTTTTTTATTACTTTAAATTCTCCGGATTTAATGCTTCAAGTTCACTAATGACAAATCGCCCGTCTTTACGGATTAATACCTCATCAAAGTAGATTTCACCCCCGCCATAGTCAGGGCGCTGGATGTTGACCATATCCCAATGAATATTGGATTTATTGCCATTATAGGCTTCGTCATAGCATTGTCCAGGTGTGAAGTGGAAGCTTCCGTCAATTTTTTCATCGAACAGAATGTCCTGCATCGGATGAAGAATGTATGGATTAACCCCGATAGCGAATTCACCAATATAGCGCGCACCCTCATCCGTATCAAAGATTTTATTGATGCGTTCGCTGTCATTGGCTTCCGCTTCAATAATTTTCCCGTCTTTGAATGTCAGTTTTACATTTTCAAATGTAAAACCATGGTACGGAGATGGAGTGTTATAGGTGATGACGCCGTTGACAGACTCACGTACAGGGGCAGTATAGACTTCTCCATCAGGGATATTCATTTGGCCTGAGCATTTGATTGCCGGAATATCCTTAATCGAGAAGGATAGATCTGTTCCAGGGCCAGTTATTCTGACTTTATCGGTTTTATTCATTAATTCCATAAGGCTGTCCATTGCTTTGTCCATTTTGCCGTAATCCAAATTGCAGACATCAAAATAGAAATCTTCAAATGCCTCTGTACTCATTTTAGCCAGCTGGGCCATGGAAGCATTAGGATAACGCAAAACCACCCATTTCGTTTTTGGCACGCGGATTTCTCTATGCACTTTTTGTCCGATGGTTGATCCATGGATCTTCATTTTATCATCCGGCACATCAGCCTGCTCGTTGATGTTCTCCCCGGAGCGCAGTCCTATGTATGCATCCATTTTGCTCATAACATTTGCTTCAAACTCAGCCATCATATTGAATTGCTCTTCCTGTGCCCCTAAAAGCAGGGAACGATCAACCTGATGATCTTTTAAGGAAACAAACGGGTATCCTCCAGCTGCATATGCTTCCTTAACCAGCGCGGTCACTAATTCCTTCTGCAGTCCGAAATTTTCAATAAGGACCTTCTCGCCTTTCTGAAGTCGGACTGAATAGTTAATTAAATTTTTTGCCAGTTTTGCAATACGGGGATCTTTCATCGATAAATACCTCCAGTAAATTTATTTTTCCGACAACTAATATTGTACCCGAAATGAAAGGTTTTGTTTAACCTTTTCCAATTGTGCTAAAATTTACTTTAACTGATGAAAATACCTGTTAGAGAAGGAATTTGGACTTCACAAGTGGAATCTATTAATGTACTCCTGGTTTAGAGGCAGTGCATCTGGGTAAAAAGTTAGTATACAGACAACCGGAGGTGTAAGAATTGGAAATTATTTTATACTTAAGTGTAGCAGTCATTGCTATAGCATTTCTTGTTTTGGTCATATATCTGGCGAAAACGTTAAAATCCTTACAAGGGACATTAGATAACGTATCACACACATTGGCAGGCCTTGAAAGGCAATTAGATGGTGTCACGAAGGAAACCACAGTCCTGCTGCATAAAACTAATTCACTGGCTACAGACATTCAGCAGAAATCTGAAAACCTGAACAGTGTCGTGACTGCGGTAAAAGAAGTTGGTGACTCCGTCCGCAAATTTAATGGATCTATTCAGAAAATCACATCTTCTGTAAACACACAGCTTGAACAGAATAAAGATAAAATCTCACAGGTGGTACAGTGGAGCAATGTTCTCCTTGAAATCAAGGATAAGTGGAAAATGAGAAAAGAAGACCCTTATCAGTACAACGTCAGCGAGAAACAGATGCTTCCGCCTGAACGCCAGAGAGAAAGATCAAGATACTAGATTTAAAGGAGGAAAAGGAGAATGAATAGCCAAGACCGTACTCAATTTGATTCAAATCAGGCCAAAACAGATGAAAATATCAATACGAAAGATTTCATGATTGGTGCCTTAATCGGAGGCATGGTTGGCGCAGCTACCGCTCTGTTCCTGGCTCCTAAATCAGGCAAAGAGCTTCAGAGCGATTTAAGCGAAAAGGCTGCCCTATTAAAAGAAAAGTCGGGACAGTACCGTGAAACAGCTATGACAAAAGGTACCGAACTGGCTAATGCTGCAAAAGAAAAAACAACTGTGCTGACCCAATCGGTGACAAAGCAATCCAATGAACTCGTTAATAAAGTAAAAAGCATGAAAGACGCTCAAAATGGACAAGCTGCTGCAAACGGGGGAGCTGAAGAAAATGGAGAGGCCATCTCTAACGAGACACTCCAGGCAGAAGGGAACGCACCAGTAAATGATGCGGAAATCCAAATGAAGCTGGAGGAGACGAAAAAGGCTTTTGACGAAACCGAGCAAAAGTATAATTAATTATATTTGTTTAACCAACGGTGAAGTGGTACGATTACTTCACCGTTATTTAATTTAAAGAGCGAGGCTTTGCCTGGCTTAGTTGAGGAGGCAAGAAAATGAAAAAATTTGATAGCCATGAATCCTTTAATCAAGCAGTAGAATCGGGAGAACAGCTGCTGGTTTTAAAACACAGTTCCACTTGCCCGGTGAGCGGCGCAGCGTATGAAGAATACGAAAGCTTTGTAAAAGATCATCAAGATGTAAATGCTTATTACTTAGTTGTACAGGATGATCGTCCTTTGTCAAATCACATTGCAGAAGCTTTTCATATCAAACATGAGTCTCCTCAGGCCATACTATTTAATAATGGAGATGTTGCCTGGCATGCATCACATTGGAAGATTACATATGATTCCCTGGTGAATGCTGTTAAGGAAAACAGATAAAACCCATCCAATCGGATGGGTTTTTGCTATCAAACAAGAAAATATAAAGTTTTTACACCTCGATAACTGTCTATCGCAAGCAGCCTGCCCCCTCGAGGTCACAAGTTTGTCTAGTTGCGGCTCCCAGGGACTCGGGATCAAAGCCGTTCCCTTCCAAAAGGAAAAACGGCCTTCTTGCAGGAACCGTCTTATGCCTGAGGACCACAGGACAAGGAAGGCTTCGTCAGCATAAACATCGCACGACCGAAAGCGAGAGCTTTTGGGAGGATGCGGGTCATGCAGACGCTGCCACAGGACGGGCGCTCTTAGTCTGCGTTCCTTGAAAGGGCAGTCGCCTCAACATTTCGAGCAATCCTCCCAAAAAGGCAATGAACGCCTTTCCGGAAGGCTTAACCTGTGCTTGCCGGGGGTGAGCACCAGCGTAGAGCTTCCTTGGGTGTTCTTCGCAGGAAAAAGCGTTTTTGGCTTGTTCCGAAGGCACTTCCGCTTTTCTTATATATACTTCACATTTGAATTTTTATTATTTATGGCAGGCCACACGATTTTGAGGTGATCACCAGGCTCTATAGGTTCATGAAAAGATGCCTTTTCCCCATTTTTCAAGAGAACGAAGCTTCCAGAAGATGCTGCAGGCATATCTATACTAACATGGCTGAAGATATCCTGGAAAATAAAGGGGGACCTTGGTTTTTTCACGATTGTTATCGCGTCTCCAGCATGGATCGCATCATCTTCGGTTAGGACAGCTCCTTCCCTCTGAAATTCAAGTATTCCTCTGGAAAGCTCTAATTTCTTACCGTTAAACATGACCGGGATCCTCTGATGTAGTTCCAGCTGCTTTATATCTGCTAATTCCTTTACTGATAATGTGCCTCTTTTTTCAATTCGCAGATTGTCACCATCGTCTACTATGCTATGATAATTCGCCTCAAGGCCGTTTTTAAAAAGCTTTCCGGTATGGCGAGGGAGAAATGTCTCCTTTTCATTAATGCTGATTCTAAAAGGTGTAAGCTCGTTTAATAAAAAGTTTAGGTTCAAGTTTCTTAAGACTTCTTCAAATGTGTCCGGAATTCTGCACTCCACCTTATCACGATCAGCAATGATTTGTTCAAGCGGGACAGCTTTTTCATTACAGGTAATAGCAGGCTGGATTGTGTACTGCTTTTCGTTAATAGTGATAGACTTTTCCGGAACCTCATCAATCAAATCTTTTATGCGGACTTCTGCAGGCAATCCGTCACGTCCTCTTGAAACAGTGATGATATCCCCTGATTTGATTTCTTCATCTAAAGCACTTGTAAGGCAGTTGCGTTTAATGACAGGAGCTTCTCCATGGCTTCCTGGAATCGTAACGCTTTGCCCATTTAGTTTGACTATCATGGCGAGTCCGGGTTTCCCGTAAAGCTTATTCATTTTAATGCCTGCTGCCAGGAGACAATCCCCAACTGTCAGGTTCTTGACCTCGAATAGCCTGACAGGCTGATCGTTGACGTAAACTGTACAATATTGGACCGGAGCTTTTTTAGCAGCGATGGCTATTCCTATTGGGGTGACAAGTTCAGGGCCTTTGTCTGTAAAATCCGGTAAATTAAGCCCGCTAATGGCGTCAATTCCCCTAATTGCAACTCTATTCGCCGGAAGGCCCAATCTTTGTGCTATCCTTTCAGGAAGTCCAGGTGTTAAGCTCCCGCCCCCTACCAGCATGACAGCTTTGGGCGGCCTATTATTCAGCTGCAGAATTTCATCGCAGATGGAATTTGTCAAACGTTCAAGCGCAGGAGAAATTTTTTCAATTGTCTCTTCCCTGCTGACTTCTGTCTGAAAGCCGAGAATATCCTTGACAGTAATTGTATCCGATAAATGCAAATCTCTCTTTGCCTTTTCGGCTAAAGGAAAGTCCAGGAGAAGCTGGTCACTGATTGCCTCAGTTATCTCATCGCCTGCTACAGGCACCATTCCATAAGCTGTAACTGTGCCCATATCTGTAATGGCAATATCGGACGTTCCGGCACCGATATCAACAAGAGCAACATTCAGCCTTCTCATCGAAGGAGGGATTAGTACATTAATAGCTGCGATTGGCTCAAGTGTCAAAGCTTCCATTTCCAGGCCAGCCCTGTGAAGAGCTGAGATTAGTGATTCCACTACAACCTTGGGCAGGAAGGTAGCAATGATTTCAACGGATGCTTCATCCCCCTGCTGATCAATCAGACTGCCGATTTCTTCTCTATCAAGACGATAGTATAAAACGGAATATCCAACACAATAGTAATAATAGCTTTTTTCAGTTTCATGTTTTTCTGCAGCCATTGCTTGTGCCTGCTGAACTGCACTTAATTCAAGGTGAAGTATATCCTGCTTTTGCATCATCGGTTTTCCTTTAATACTGATAGCTGTTTCAGATCTTTCTGTTTTTAAAGCCCTGCCTGCCGCTGCAACGCACACCTTTTTTAATGGGCCGTGTTTTGCTTCCAGTTCATTCCTGATTTCTGCTATAATTTTTGATACAGCGAGTACATCATGGATCTGTCCGTCTAGCATGGCCCTTTCTGCATGCTCCTTAATCACGATGTCTTTCACATGAAATTGCCCGCCGTTTTCCTCGAGAATAATTCCAACCACCGTGCGGGTGCCGATATCCAGTGCAAAAAGCTTTTTCTGTTCGTCCAAAGCAGTACACCTTCTTTGTAAAATTGTCATAGAATGTTTAAATAATGCCCTGAAATCGCTTTATCACTTAAAAGCGTTTAATTAATAAAGAAATTTTTCGTGACATGTCTGAATAATTCATATATAATAACCCTAATTATAAAAAATGTATCACATATCCAGTGGCCGTAAAAGAGAAAGATGGAAATGTTTAACGGTGTTGCGCATTTAGAGGCGCGATATGTGCAAATCCTGAAACCAGCACGGCTTAAATTCAGATTCGAAAGGAAGGGACAGGAAATGAGCAATAAGGAGCTAGATAAACTTCGTGATCGAGTGGATGAGCTGAATCTCCAGCTTTTAGCTTTGATCAATGAAAGAGCAGAACTTGTTCAGGAAATCGGCAGAGTAAAGGAAACACAAGGGGTTTATCGTTATGATCCTGTCCGGGAACGCAAGATGCTGGACTTGATAAAAGAGCATAATGACGGTCCTTTTGAAAATTCAACAATTGAGCATATGTTCAAGGAAATTTTTAAAGCTGGTCTTGAACTTCAAAAAGATGATCATAGAAAGGCGCTTCTTGTTTCACGCAAAAAGAAGCCTGAAAATACGATTGTAGACCTAAAGGGTGAAAAAGTAGGGGACGGCAAACCTCATCTTGTTTTTGGCCCTTGTGCAGTTGAATCTTATGAGCAGGTGGCAACTGTTGCTGAAGCTGTTAAAGCAAAAGGACTTAAGCTCCTTCGCGGAGGCGCATATAAACCAAGAACATCGCCATATGATTTTCAGGGTCTTGGCCTTGAAGGTCTAAAAATCTTAAAAAGAGTGGCTGATGAATACGATCTGGCAGTTATTTCTGAAATCGTAAGCCCTAATGATATTGAAACGGCTGTAAATTATATTGATGTCATTCAAATCGGGGCAAGAAACATGCAAAACTTCGAGCTATTAAAAGCAGCGGGGGCTGTAAACAAACCGGTTCTTTTAAAGCGCGGGATTGCAGCTACAATTGAAGAATTCATCAATGCAGCGGAATATATCATGTCCCAGGGGAATGGACAGATCATCCTATGTGAGCGCGGAATCCGCACATACGAACGTGCTACACGCAATACACTGGACATTTCGGCTGTGCCTATTCTTAAGCAGGAAACACATTTGCCAGTACTGGTTGACGTTACCCATTCAACAGGCCGCAGAGATTTGCTTCTTCCAGCAGCAAAAGCAGCGCTGGCAATCGGCGCAGATGGTGTGATGGCAGAAGTTCATCCAGACCCGGCCGTTGCCCTATCAGATTCAGCGCAGCAAATGGACTTGAATCAATTTGATCAATTCATGGCTGAGCTTCAATCTTCAGCATTGCTGAAAGTATAGCCATATAAATATGGAGAGCCTTCTGCTAGTAGCAGGAGGTTCTTTTTTTACATTTAAAGTGCAAAATTAAGTTTTTTTCAAAAAAACAAGCCTTGACATTGCGGCAATTCCTGGACTGTCGTATGATTAAATACATAATTGTACATGTGTAACCACTCACAAATTAGGATAAAAAATGAGTAGGTTACGTCGTGTTGCTGTAAAATATAAAGTAATTGAAGTGACCGCTATTTAAAGAAGGAGTGTAAGTAATGAATGTAACAATATACGATGTGGCAAGAGAAGCGAATGTATCAATGGCAACGGTTTCTCGTGTTGTAAATGGAAACCCGAATGTTAAGCCTGCAACAAGAAAAAAAGTAATGGAAGTAATTGACCGGCTTGGATACCGCCCCAACGCGGTTGCAAGAGGATTGGCAAGCAAAAAAACGACTACGGTCGGTGTGATCATTCCCGATATCTCCAGCACCTTTTTTGCAGAACTGGCAAGGGGCATAGAGGATATTGCGACAATGTATAAATACAATATCATTCTCAGCAATTCCGACCAAAATATTGAAAAAGAACTGCACTTGCTCAATACTATGCTCGGGAAGCAGGTGGATGGAATAGTCTTCATGGGCGGCAATATTACGTCCGAGCATGTTGAAGAGTTTGAAAAGTCACCTGTCCCGATTGTACTGGCAGGATCTATTGAAGAAACAGGCAAAATTCCATCTGTAAATATTAATTATGAACAGGCAGCATTTGATGTTACCAAGTCATTTATTGAAAAAGGCCATAAAAATGTTTCTATTGTGGTGGGACCCCTTCGCGAGCCGATT
Organism: Cytobacillus oceanisediminis; assembly: GCF_004366035.1. Classification (GTDB taxonomy): domain Bacteria; phylum Bacillota; class Bacilli; order Bacillales; family Cytobacillaceae; genus Cytobacillus; species Cytobacillus oceanisediminis_C. The sequence continues at coordinate 815,215 of NZ_SOEE01000001.1, read as the reverse complement.
AATCAGGAAAAAAAGCTTGCAGGATATAAGCGGGCACTGGAAGAAGCTGAAGTTTCCTTCCGCGATGAATTGGTGGTTGAAGGAGACTATACGTACGATTCAGGTATAGAAGCTTTTGAAAAGCTGCTTGAGGCAGATCCGCGTCCAACAGCTATTTTTGCAGGATCTGATGAAATGGCATTGGGAATTGTCCACGGGGCGGAGGATAAAGGGTATAATATCCCGAAAGACTTTGAGGTCATCAGCTCTGACAATACCAGGCTGGCATTAATGGTCCGTCCACAGCTGACCTCAGTCGTACAGCCATTGTATGATATTGGTGCAGTTGCCATGAGATTGCTTACGAAACTTATGAATAAAGAATCAGTCGATGAGCAAATTGTTGTACTTCCTCACCGAATTGAAGAGCGAAGCTCAACAAAATAATGGACTTGCCGATATAAGAAGAAAGAGAAACGCCTTATTTAAAGGCGTTTCTTTCTGCCAAATTTTAAGCTATCGTACCTGTTTTCGGGGACATAAATAAACCATTACTAATGGCAATTCGCAATGGATCAGGGAGAGAGAGTATGAGAAAGGTTGATATTTTAACACCGGCAGGGTTAATGGTGGGGCTTGCTATGCTGATTTTTGGAATCATGTGGAATGGAGGAGCTGATGGTTTTTTATCCTTTGTTGACCCTTCTTCAATTCTTATTGTTTTGGGCGGTTTAATAGCCGGGCTGCTTGTGAGTTTTCCTTTAAAAGATATCAGGCATATGGGCACCGTTTTTAAGCAGGTTTTTTCCAGTGAAGAGCAAAGCGTTGGCGAGCTGATTGGAACTTTTGTCAAACTCTCTGAGCGTGCCCGGCGTGAAGGGCTGTTATCGCTTGAGGTTGAAATCGGGAAGGTGGAAGATCCTTTCATTCGAAAAGGCGTTTACCTGGCAGTGGATGGTATAGAGCCAGATGTCATTACTGACATTATGAATGCCGAAATTATGGCGATGGAAGAGAGGCACAGAAAAGGGAGAAGCATTCTCGAAAGAGCCGGTGAGTACGCTCCGGCGTGGGGGATGATAGGGACCTTGATCGGATTGGTTCTGATGCTGAAAAATTTGAATGATCCTTCCACACTTGGGCCCAATATGGCTCTTGCCTTACTGACTACTTTATATGGCTCCCTGCTGGCCAATCTGGTTTTTCTGCCGATGGCAGCAAAGCTGGCTTTAAAGACAGAGAAGGAAGTTTTTTTGAAGCAGATTATTATTGAAGGGGTTATTGGTGTTCAATCCGGGCAGAATCCGAGAATATTGGAAGAAAAGCTGAGCGCCTTTTTATCCTCAGAAGAACGGAGAGATTTGGAGAAAGCTGTGAATGAGGGGGAGGCACTCGATTATGAAGCCTAGGAGAAGATCTCCGGAGCCTCCAAAAGGCTCTCCAAGATGGATGGTGACTTTCTCCGATCTCGTCACACTGATATTGGTATTTTTTATTCTGCTGTTTTCGATGTCCCAGATTGATTTAATGAAGTTTCAGGCATTATCCGATTCTTTCCGGGACAGACAAGTGCTGGATTTCCAGCCGTCCATCATTCCTGCAGAGAACCCGGAACAAAATGAAGAAATAAAAGAAAATGAAGATAGCGGGCAATCGGATTCGCTTGATGAGCTTCTGACGGAGATTCAGTCTTTCTTGGATAAGAATGGATTAGAAAAAGTGATTGTGGCGAACAGGACGGAACGGGGGGTTGTTCTCGTTCTGCAGGAACAGGTTTTATTTGAATCTGGAGATGCAAGTCTGATAGACAGTTCATACTCTTTCCTGGATAAAGTAGGAACCCTTTTAGCAAACATGCCAAACCTTGTGAAGGTGGAGGGACATACTGATGACCGACCCATAACTACTTACAGATATCCGTCCAATTGGGAATTATCTGCAGCAAGGGCTAGTACTGTAATCAGATATTTAACAGAAAAGCATAATCTTGATAGTCATAGGTTTATGGCTATCGGCTACGGGGAAACCCGTCCTATCGTCCCTAATTCCGGACCGCAGAATTGGGAGAAAAACAGGCGTGTTGAAATCATTATTTCTGATCCGAAATTTAATGAAGATAACAATAATCATAATTGATAACAGGTCTGTCAATAGTCAGACCTGTTTATTTACATATGCAGAAATGAACAGCGGCCGGTAAAATGTTTCCGGCCGCTGTTCTTATAAAGATTCTGTCATTGTTCTGTTTCGGATCGGATAAAGAACTTTGTCAACTGTCCGGGCATTTTTTTCAGTTATTTCGCTCTTGCGGGGGATAGGCTTATATAAATCAGCAGGATCATCCCATTCCAGGGGAAGAGGGACAGGTGCGTGTTCTTTCCACTTGTTGATCCATTCCTCCGGTATATTACCGTAACAATTAGAGTTTTCAGTCATTTCCAGCCATATCATGGCCCATGCCCGGGGAACAACCCTCCAAATATCATAACCCCCGCCGCCGACGGCAATCCATTTCCCATCACAATATTCATGGGCAATTTCATGGGCCAGTTTCGGAATTTCCCTATAAATCTTTATAGTAGATGACAAATGGGTAAGAGGATCAAGATAATGTGCATCAGCACCATTTTGCGTCAGAATCACATCAGGCTTGAAAAATTCTGCAACCTCCCGAAAAGCTGTACGGTATGCGTGAAGCCAGGAATCGTCTTCAGTAAATGCATCCACGGGAATATTAAAAGAGAATCCATATCCTTTCCCTTGTCCTCGTTCATTTACATTTCCGGTTCCGGGGAAAAGGTATCTGCCTGTTTCATGTATAGATAAGGTGCATACATCCGGGTCATCATAAAATGACCATTGGACACCATCCCCATGATGGGCATCTGTATCGACATAAAGAATACGGGCTTTATACTTTTCCTGAATATATTTTATGGCTACGGAGCTATCGTTGTAGATGCAAAATCCAGAAGCTTTCCCCCGAAAACCGTGATGAAGGCCGCCGCCAAGGTGAAGTGCGTGCTTAGCACGGCCGCTCATGACTGCATCGACGGCTGCCAGAGTGCCTCCTACTAAAAGAGAGCTTGCTTCGTGCATGTTTTGAAAAATAGGTGTGTCTTCTGTTCCAAGACCATAGTTTTCACAGATATCCTCTGGAAGATTTCCCCGGCCAGCGAGCTTGACAGCATTCACATAATTAGGATCATGAATCAAGTGAAGCTCTTCATCGGAAGCCTGGCGCGGAGGAATAATATGACAGTCTTCAATGGCATTGATGTTTTTGAGCAAATCGAGTGTCAGTTTCAGCCTTATCTGATTAAAAGGATGATTTTTGCTGAATTTGTAGTTCAGCAGGTCTTCCGAAAAAATAAATACTGAATCATGTATCATAGTGAAATCCCCGGCAGGCTGGGCCATAAAACATGATGGCCTGCTTTTTTCAAATCTTCTACTACAAGCGTAGGGTTCATTGTCTGTACCCTTATCACCAGTATTTTGTATTTATCATCCGTTTTGTCAGGGTAAACTAGGACACTCTGAATATTTGCTTTTCTTTTGCAGATGACTTCAGCGATTTCAAACAGCATGCCTGCCCTGTTTGGCACCTTTACTTCAATCTGCGAACCTGGCTGATGTGCTCCAGTCAATTGAACTAACGTATGAAGCAAATCGGTTTCTGTGACAATTCCGACCAGCTTATTATCGTTTAATATTGGCAGGCAGCCAATCCGCTGTTCATAAAAAATCGCAGCAATTTCCTCAGCGAAATCAAGAGGGTGTCCGGTAATGATATCTGTCTTCATAATCATTTTTAATGGTCTCTGCAGATCTTCCTTAAATAGTTCTGTATGAAAAATAGAAGGAGTGGCATCACGGATGTCCCTATCTGTTACAAGTCCCTGCAATCTGCCCGCTTCATCTGTTATAGGCAAATGCCGAATTCTTTTTTCGTTCATAATTCTTATGGCGTCGGCGATGGTGTCTTCCTTTGACAAGGCCGTGACATCCGTTTTCATAATTTCTTCAACAATCACTTTAAATGCCTCCTTATAAAATATATGGAGATACATCCATGCCGAAAAAATAGTCTGAATACAGGCATGAATTATGTATTGACGCTATTATTAAGATTTAATACATAAATTTAATACATAAAGCGATTCATAAAGCGCAAGCGGTCAAATTGCTGCACTGAATCCTGATCCACTCTTTTTCCAATGCGGGCCATTAGGCAATTTGCAGGATGAGAACTGATTTCAGGGTCATCTGTGGCATACCATTCAAGACCGCCTGCATTCATCATCTTTTCCATGATTTTCCGATATTCCCATACATTCAGGCCAGTTCCTTTTAAATCCCAGTGCCAATAGTATTCAGTCGTTATAACAATATAGTCTTCCATTGCGTCATCCATCATGGATACTTTCAGCAGGTTCTTTCCTGTCCCTGAACCTCGGAAAGCAGGGATCACTTCTATTGCACCCAATTCTATTAAATCATCCATTTTTCCTTCAGACCAGCGCTCGAGAGGGTCTGGATACAAGTAAGTTACATAGCCGACAATGGTATGCCTGTCACGGGCCACTATAATTCTTCCCTCCGGCAATCCCGCAATTTCAACCAGGGCTTTATGCTGCTGAGCCGGAGGCCTGAAAGCAACAAGATCCTTGTGAAACTCATAATCTGCCAATTTTTCAGGTGAAATTGGCCCCTCAATGATTAATTTTCCATTGGCTGTTTTTAATTCTTTTGCATTATAAGTTTTTTTATGTTCCATTTATTCACCGCCATAGACATGATCAATGTAACTTCTATTATACATAAAAACACGGGGGATAAAGCGCTTTCACATAATTTTCTGTGTAATTTAAATCAGTTTGTGACAATTTATTATTTGGTTCATAAGTAATTTTTTCTCGCTATAAAATTTTAAAAATTGAGAAAATATAATGTTTATACTATAATAATATCAAATCTTAAATAAGGGGGATAATTATATATGAAAGTGGAAGCGCTGCCAGTAACACAAGGGGATTTCAATTTAAAAAGCTATAATGAGCTTTATGAAAATTTTAATTGGGCTGATGCAGAGAAAGAATTTTCCTGGAAAGAAACCGGCCGCATGAATATGGCCTATGAGGCCATTGACCGACATGCGGAATCTTTCAGAAAAAATAAGGTTGCCCTTTATTATCGCGATGGACAGAGAAATGAGAAATATACATTCAAAGAAATGAAGGAACTATCCAATAAAGCGGGAAATGCATTAAAAGCATATGGCGATGTTGAAAAAGGAGACCGGGTTTTCATTTTTATGCCGCGTTCTCCTGAACTCTATTTTGCCGTATTGGGAGCTATTAAGCTGGGAGCCATTGTGGGTCCTCTTTTTGAAGCATTTATGGAAGGGGCAGTCCGTGACAGGCTTGATGATAGTGAAGCAAAAGTTCTGATTACAACACCTGAGCTTTTGGAACGTGTGCCTGTTGACCAGCTGCCTGCCTTAAAGCATGTTTTCCTTGTTGGGGAAAATATTGAGGAAATTGGCCCATATGTGGACTTTAATAAAAGGATGGCTGAATCAAGCAGAAAGCTTCCAATTGAATGGGTTGACGGAAAAGATGGCCTTATTTTGCATTATACCTCCGGCTCTACAGGCAAGCCAAAGGGAGTTCTCCATGTACATAATGCCATGATTCAGCATTATCAGACTGCTAAATGGGTGCTGGACTTAAAAGAGGAAGATGTATATTGGTGCACTGCTGACCCTGGCTGGGTAACCGGTACTTCATATGGCATTTTCGGCCCGTGGCTGACAGGGACTTCAAACCTTATTGTCGGGGGCAGATTTAATCCGGAGACATGGTATAAAATGATTGAGGAGTATGGCGTTTCAGTTTGGTATAGTGCTCCGACCGCTTTCCGCATGCTGATGGGGGCAGGTGATGAGGTTGTTAAAAAGTTTGATTTAAGCTCCCTTCGTCATGTACTCAGTGTCGGCGAACCGTTAAATCCTGAAGTAGTCAGATGGGGCATGAAAGTATTCAATATGCGCATCCATGATACATGGTGGATGACAGAAACAGGTGCGCAGCTCATCTGCAACTATCCTTGCCTGGAGATTAAGCCGGGCTCCATGGGTAAGCCGATTCCGGGTGTTAGAGCAGCCATTGTCGATGATCAGGGAAATGAGCTGCCGCCAAACCGCATGGGTAACCTTGCGATTAAAAAAGGCTGGCCTTCCATGATGAATGCCATCTGGAATAACGAGCAAAAATATGAATCTTATTTTATGCCGGGAGACTGGTATGTTTCGGGAGATTCAGCATATATGGATGAAGATGGATACTTCTGGTTCCAGGGTCGTGTAGATGATGTTATCATGACATCTGGTGAACGCGTCGGGCCGTTTGAAGTGGAGAGCAAGCTTATCGAACACCCGGCTGTTGCAGAAGCTGGCGTTATTGGCAAGCCGGATCCTGTCCGAGGTGAAATAATAAAGGCATTTGTTGCTTTACGAGACGGACATGAGCCTTCTGAAGAACTGGTGGAAGATATCCGTCAATTTGTTAAGAAAGGCCTTGCTGCCCACGCAGCCCCGCGTGAAATAGAATTCCGCGACAAACTTCCAAAAACCCGAAGCGGCAAAATTATGCGCCGGGTGCTTAAAGCATGGGAACTGGACCTGCCTACTGGCGATTTGTCTACTATGGAAGATTAATAGAGGAGACCGCTGCATAAATGAGCAGCGGTCTTTGTTATTCTTTATAGGCTGATAGTTATAAACTTTTTTATATTATTGTTTAGCAAAGTATCCAGAATATATATTTGGCAATGTTATTTTATAAAGAAAAAGCAGAATCCCAAGCCCTGTTTGGGATTCTGCTTTTCTTTAATTAGTTTCTTCACCTTCACCGGGTTCTGATGGTTTCTCAGCATCAGGCTTTTCCTCGGCTGGAGGAGGATCTTTTGGTTTCTCCTCTTTTGGCTTTTCTTCTTTAGGTTTTTCTTCTTTAGGCTTTTCCTCTTTCGGCTTCTCTTCTTCCGTTTTCTTGCCGATTTCTACTACATTGGAAGAAGCAGACTCTTTGCCGGCAATGTCAACGGCTGTTACATGGATAGAGCCGCTTCCAGCCTTGTAGTTTAAGGAAGAGCCGGCTTTTATTGTAGCAACTTTTTTACCTCCGCTGTAAACGCGATAGCCAATGACATCTTTTTCAGGATGTGCTCCCCACGTAATGGTTTGGCCTGAAGCTTTTATACTTGGGGCCGCTGGTGCTTTGCCATTGTCTTTGAGCTGATCTGCACTTGTTAGAATACTCTTCCAGCGTTCTTTATTCGGAATTAGAGTACTTAGATTTGCTTTAATGCCGAAAAGTTTTTGAATATAATCCGGATTTATTACCATTCCAGGTTCAGTAAACTCTTGTGGTGTTGAATCAAGTGCCATATATTTTTTATCGCCAATTCGTACAAGTTTTCCATTGCCAAGGCTATCATCAACTTTTGTTGGGACAAATTTGGCATTGAATAAATCAGTCTCGACTAGGCCAGCTTTAGAACATGCCTCTGAAGGCAGAAGGCCTGAAATGGCGCAGAACGAACGCCTTACGATTCCGCCCGGCATTTTAAAGCTATCGCTCGGATCAACAAGGTCAGGTGCGACGTCATATGCTGCATTCATCAAATCCGCCCAGAGATAGTTATTGCGCAAACTATAGCTTAACGGTCCAGGGGCTTTTAATGATTTAGGCGTATCATATCCTGACCATATGCCGAAAGTGACATTCGGGTTGGATGCCACGAACCATGCATCTATGAATTCAGTACCAGTACCGGTTTTCCCTGCCCAGTCGGAACTGAACTTCAATCTGCTCTTAATCGATGTGGCAGTTCCGCTGTTAATAACGTCTCTCATCATATCGATTGTAAGGTATGCTGTCTGCGGACTGAATACATCAACAGGCTCGGATTTATTCTGGAATATTATGTTCCCGTCTTTGTCTGTGATTTTTTCAATCATATAGGCGTCAATAAACTTCCCGCCGTTGGCAAATGTAGTAAAGGCATTCGTATTTTCTTCAACAGTTACTCCATATTCCAAAGAACCAATGGATGTAGACAAGTTTGTATAGTCAGGACCGATCAGAGAGGTAAAGCCCATCTTTTCCAGGTAAGCGGCAGGCCGCTGTCCGACTATATCCTTATAAAGCTTTACAGCTGGGACATTGTATGAATGCTTAAGTGCTTGTCTGGCTGATACGAGCCCGCTATAGGTATTCGTATAGTTCTTTGGCCAAGGCCTATTTAATCCTGGGCTTAGATATAGCGGCACATCAGGCAGAGTGGTCCCGGGTGCTGCTTTTCCAAGTTCCATTGCTGGAGCATAGACTAAAAGCGGCTTCATGGTTGAACCATTTTGTCTTAGAGCGCTTGTAGCATGATTCAGCTGCTCGCGTTTGTGATCGCGTCCGCCGACAAAGCTGATGATTTTACCGGTTTTATTTTCAATTAAAATGGCTCCAACCTCTACGGGCTCCATGATTTGCTTATCTTCGCCGGTTTCTGGGTCCTTGATCGTCTCAGGTTTGTCTGGCCCATAATAAGGGTAGTTATTTTTCACCTGCTGCATTTTATCATAAATATCTTTGTTGATCGTCGAATGGATCTGGAAGCCATTCTGGCGGATCGTCCGGTCTGCCAGAGTCCTGTATTCCTCTCGGAGCTCGTCATCCTCTTTTAAGTCCTGCTCTTCGTATCCATCATTTTTTGCGAGAATTTTAGTCATGATGTTTACTGCACGCTCTTCAATTTCATACGTCAAATATGGATACTTTTCCAAGGGGCTTTCTGAAGGCGTAGTGAAATCCTTGGTCAGGTCGTAAGCCAGAGCTTCTTCGTATTGCTTCTGGTCAATCTTTCCGTCGTCATACATTCTTTTCAGAACGGTTTTCATTCTGGAGAAGCCTGGTTCCAGATTCTCTTTGACCGTTCCCTCCCTTGTAAAAGGAGTGTAGCCGAATGGACTCTGCGGCAGCCCCGCTATGAATGCGGCCTGAGGCAAGGTTAATTCTTTTGCACTCACCCCAAAAATGCCTTTGGCAGCTGCTTCAACTCCGGCAATATTACGTCCGGATGCATTTCTTCCAAAGGTAGATACATTCAGATATGCTTCCAATATCTCTTTTTTATCAAAGAATTTCTCCAGTCGCAAAGCAAGCAGGATCTCTTTTGCTTTCCGCTCGAAAGAGACTTCATTCGTTAAGATTTGGTTTTTTATCAGCTGCTGTGTAAGTGTACTTCCGCCGGATTGAACAGATGAATTAGTTACTTCCTGGAACAATGCGCGCATAATCGCTTTTGGCACTACTCCGTCATGCTCGTAGAAATATTCATCTTCAGTAGCCACAACTGCGTTAATTAAGTGTTCCGAAACCTCATCAAGCTTGACTTCCTCACGTTCAAGGTCTGTTCTCAGTTTTCCTAAATATACGTTATTTGCAAAGTATATTTGCGATGTCTCTTCATAGTCATAAATATCTTTTTTCATGCTTGCATAGGATCGGATGGGTTCATCCTTTACCAGCGACGCGAAATAACCAGCTCCCAGTCCTCCCGCGAACGCACTGCCAATAACAGCCAGTATGATAAAAAGCAAAGTAAGATTCCAGATAACCTGGTACGTTATACTCGCTCCTTTAGCTGCTTTTTTATTCCCGAAAAGGCCCGGAGTTTGCCTCAATTTGTCAAATAACATCTGAAACTTTTCTTTCATCGTATCAATCCCCCTAAAATCACATCTATTATAGCATATTGCGACATAGTAATATGACAAGGTTCGCCATTTATCTGAAATTTCCTTTTTTCGCATAGGCATTTGACATTTGGCTGATTTTTATGATAAAAATGTTTTATCTTAGACGTTAAAATATTTTACAGGCATTGATGGGAATCCAGTAATGCTTCTATCCCTGTTTCAGAAAGCCGGCGTTCGCTGCGAGCCGGTACAAATAGAAGGATGAATTACCTCCCTGAGCTTTCACTGTCAACCTGCCCAGCAGTTATAGCAGTGGACGGATTATCCGTTATTCTGAAAGAGTGGAGGACAGCTGTCCTCAATTTGGGTGGTACCGCGCAAAAATGATCATGCGTCCCTGCATATTTGCAGGGGCGTTTTTTGTATGGGTGATACCCTGTTAATGCCTTGAAAATAGCCGTTAATTAGGAGGAGTTAAGATGAGTTTACTTGAAGATTTGCAATGGAGAGGGATTGTTTACCAGCAGACAGATGAAGAGGGCATTGAGAATACACTCGGAAAAGAAACAATCTCTTTATACTGTGGTGTAGACCCAACAGCTGACAGCATGCACATCGGGCATCTGCTGCCGTTTTTAACATTAAGGCGCTTTCAAAAGGAAGGCCATCGTCCAATCGTTCTAGTAGGCGGAGCCACTGGCCTGATTGGAGATCCAAGCGGTAAAAGCGAAGAGCGGAACCTGCAGACGCTGGAAACTGTACAGCATAATGTGGATTGCATAAAGAACCAGCTAAAAAGAATTTTTGACTTTGAAAGTGAAAATGGTGCAATCATGGTTAACAACTATGATTGGGCAGGCTCCATGGATATTGTTACATTCCTGCGTGATTACGGGAAACATGTCGGAGTCAATTACATGCTCGCTAAAGACACCATTTCCTCCAGACTGGAAACGGGAATTTCCTTTACTGAATTTACTTACACGATCCTGCAGGCCATGGATTTCCTTCATTTATATGAGAACCATAACTGCAAAATGCAGATTGGCGGAAGCGACCAATGGGGGAATATCACAACAGGCCTGGAGCTCATCCGCAAAATGGCGCCTGAAGGGTCCAAGGCATACGGCCTGACCATACCTTTGGTTACGAAAGCGGATGGAACAAAATTCGGCAAAACGGAAAGCGGAGCAATCTGGCTTGACCCGGAGAAAACATCTCCTTATGAGTTTTACCAGTTCTGGATTAACACAGCAGATGCGGATGTAATCAAATACCTTAAGTTCTTTACATTCTTATCCCGTGAAGAAATTGAAGGCCTTGAAAAAGCTGTTCAGGAAGAACCGCATCTCCGCAAAGCCCAAAAAACACTTGCTGAAGAAATGACACGCCTGATTCATGGGGATGAAGCATTGGAACAGGCTATCAAGATTACAGCAGCGTTATTCAGCGGAGAAATTAAAAACCTTTCTGCTTCAGAGATTAAACAAGGCTTTAAGGATGTTCCATCTTATGAGCATTCTGAAGGCGAAGAATTGGGGATCGTTGATTTGCTTGTTGCTGCCAAAATCTCCCCATCCAAACGCCAGGCACGTGAAGATGTGACGAATGGCGCTGTTTCAGTAAATGGTGAACGCATAACTGAGCTTGACTACACTCTTTCTGATAAGGACAAGATTGAAGGCCAATTTACTGTCATTCGCCGCGGAAAGAAGAAATATTTCCTAATTAAATACTAACTTAAAATCCCTCCTGTAACGGAGGGATTTAAGTTATCTCAGCGTTTTCCGGACAACAAAAAAACTGCCGAAATGCATCGGCAGTTTTTAAATTATTAACGAGAGTAAAATTCAACGATTAGAGATTCGTTGATTTCAGCTGGAAGTTCAGAACGCTCTGGCATGCGAGTGAAAGTTCCTTCTAGCTTGTCTGCATCGAAAGATACGAAGTCAGGTACAAAGTTGTTAACTTCGATCGCTTCTTTAACGATGTCAAGGCTGCGAGATTTTTCGCGAAGTGTAATTGTTTGACCAGGTGCTACGCGGTATGATGGAATATCAACGCGAGATCCATCAACCATGATATGACCATGGTTAACTAGCTGGCGAGCTTGACGGCGAGTGCGTGCAAGACCCAAACGGTAAACCACGTTGTCAAGGCGTGATTCAAGAAGAATCATGAAGTTTTCACCGTGCTTACCAGGCATTTTGCCAGCTTTATCGAATAAATTGCGGAATTGACGCTCATTTACTCCGTACATATGACGAAGCTTTTGCTTCTCCTGCAATTGTAATCCGTATTCAGATAATTTTTTGCGCTGGTTTGGACCATGTTGTCCAGGAGCGTAAGGACGCTTTTCTAATTCTTTACCAGTTCCGCTTAGAGAGATTCCAAGACGACGGGATAATTTCCAGCTTGGACCAGTATAACGAGCCATTTAAGACTCCTCCTTTTGTGTTTTTATTTGGGTAAAATAAAAACAGAAACAGATGCGCACAACAATCATGTCCATTTTGTTTTCATGTACCTTCGCCCTAGCAGCAGAGGGTTACACAGTACCCCATCCCCAGAAAACTCTGGTTGAGGAACAAAATGAGTGCATCAAGGTGCTCACATAGGCTGCAATATTTTACACAAGGAGTATTATATAATTTTTAGAGGATAAAAGTCAAGATGATTTTATTTTTTACTTCTTCATATTTAAAGGATGTTTAAATTATAAGCGAAGATTTTGTCCTGTGCCATAATTCACTTGAAATTAGAAAACTTAATAAAGAGTCAACTTGAAAGATATGATATAATAAAGAAAAAATTGGAATTATTAGATTAAAGGGAATGCAGCTTCGCTTTTTTTATTTTAATGTGTGCTTCTTGCTGCAATTACTTTTATTAAAAGTTATGAATTTAGGAAAGTTGAAACGAAATAGCCACATGTATGCCGAAAATATTAATTCTTATTCGTTATAATATACCTTATTGGTTTATAGATTCATGATCTGAGACATTTGATAGGTGATAATAAAGATGGATACACTTGAACGCCAAATCATACTTAATTTAAAAAGCCGATTTTTTGACATTATCGATACGGAGAACGGTTTCTTTCACTATGAAAAATTGCTGAATGAAATGCTCTCTGCCATTAAAGCCCTTACCGGAGCGGGTGATATAACTCTGTACGTCTTTAATGAATGGAAGCAGGAGTTTTTTGCAGAAGCTTCCACGAACCCGGATGCTTTGCTTTCACCTGCTTTTTCAAATGATTTAAAAAGATGGGCTAACAATAACAGAGAGTTGCAGAGTTTAAGCACGGAGATTAAGGAAGAACAAATAATGATTCCTCTTGTAAAGAGAGGCCAGCTGCTGGGATGCATGATTTTAACAGGTGAATCACGCTGTTTTCATTCCTATACAGAAAAAGTAATTCAGGAGCTTAGCGAAGAATGCGGGCAATTTCTTGATAAAGCTCAGAGTCTGGCCAAAATTGCATCAGAAGAAAAACGTTATAAACAGCTGTATAGAGTTACGGAGAAATTCCATTCCTCAATGGATATGGATATGGTGCTGGGGGAGATTATTTATACTCTGCAGGAAATGTACCCCACTTTTACCTATTATCTTCTGCTGTCTCAGGATAACAATAATCATGGGGATCTGCCCATCAGAGACCTTGAATATGACAGCGAAAACATCGCGGCCATGCAGGCATATGTCACAGGAGCTGTTCAATTTGAAGATTCCCTGCAGGAAATGCGCTCTATCTTATATGCCCCTTTAAAAGGGAAGCAGGGGGTTTATGGAGTGCTTCAGGTCATTGCGCCTAATACCATCATATTCCCTAAAAATGAAATTGAATTTATCACGCTTCTGGCCAATACTGCAGGCAGTGCACTGGAGAATGCGCAGCTTTATCAGCAATCCAAGCGATTGATAGCGGACCTTCAATTAATTAACGAAACTTCCCACCGCCTGAATTCGAATTTGCGCCTGACAGAAACCATGAACTTCATGGCAGATCAGATTCTGCATTCCTTTGATGCTGAAGAAGCGGGTTTCATCTTGATAACTTCTGATAGTGCAGATGTGAATATAATCCAGGGCAGTACTGAATTTTTTCAAACCAAAGAGGCAGAAGTCTATATTCAGTATATAAGGAAAAAGATCATCAAGGAGAAAGAGTCTCTTTTTATTGGGGATTTTTCTTTACAGTTCGAGGGTACGGCCAGCTTTTATAAATCGATCATGGCTGTTCCAATGACCCAATCTGGAGTATTAAAGGGATTTGCCCTTGTCATGCATACTTCACCTTATCATTTTTCATTTGAAACTTTCAAGCTTCTCCAGTCTTTGATTCATCATTCCACGCTCGCCTTTACCAATTCAATGCTTAGAGAAGAGCTTGAAAAGATGGTTGTAACGGATCACTTAACGAAGCTATATTCCCGAAATTATCTGGATGATCGGATTCATCAGTCCATGAATGAAGATCATGAAGGAACATTTATGCTTGTAGATATAGATGATTTTAAATTGGTAAATGATACATACGGACATCAGGTTGGCGATGAAATCATTATTCAAGTTGCCGATTTAATTAACAGAAATATCCGCAGCACTGATATTGGCGCAAGATGGGGCGGAGAGGAGCTGGCTCTTTACCTGCCCGGTGTTTCATTGCCTGCGGGAGCACTTATTGCTGAACGGCTTGTCAGAAAGGTATGTCAAATCACAGATCCCCAGGTAACCATTTCATGCGGTGTTTCGTATTGGAGCAGGGGGAAAAAAGATTCATATGCTGCGCTTTTTAAGAGGGCTGACAGGGCATTATATACCGCCAAAAATACAGGGAAAAATAAAGTGATCATTGAGTCGGCTGCAGATTCATATATCTAGGGACTGCCTTTGGAAAGGCAGTCTTTATTGATACTTTTCCAAAACAAAATACTTTCAAAAAATATACTATTATCATATGCTGAAAAGAGAAGTTTATTATAGATAATAATGTAAGCGTTTGCAACGAAAAGGAGAGGTAAAATGGATAGGAAACATCGGTTTAACTTCGAGACGCAGGTCATCCATGAAGGATACGATGCTGAAAGGTTCAAGGGGAGCCTCGCACCGCCAATATTCCAGACGTCAACTTTTACATTTGAGACAGCACAGCAGGGGGAAAAACGTTTTTCCGGTGAAGAAGAAGGCTATATCTATTCCCGTCTGGGCAATCCAACAGTTAAAATGCTTGAAGAAAGAATGGCTGCACTGGAAAATGGGGAAGCAGCCCTTGCTTTTGGGTCTGGTATGGCTGCAGTCTCAGCTGTCCTGTTTGCTTTAACCAAAACAGGTGATCATATTTTATGTTCTCAGGGAGTTTATGGATGTACATTTGGACTCCTGGAGATGATGAAGGAAAAATTTCAAATCAGCCATGATTTTTCAGCTATGGAGTCAAAGCAGCAGCTGCTTGATGAAATTAAACCGGAGACTGCCTGTATATATGTTGAAACACCAATAAATCCGACAATGAAATTAGTGGATCTGAAAATGGTTGCAGAAGCAGCGAGAGAGAAAGGAATTCCAGTTGTAGTGGATAATACCTTCTGTTCGCCATATTTGCAGAATCCGATCGAACTGGGATGTGATATTGTCATTCATAGTGCGACAAAATACATTGGGGGCCATGGTGACGTAGTTGCCGGGCTTGTAATAGGCCCTAAAGAATTTTTGGATAAAGTCTCCATGACGACTCAAAAAGACATTGGAGGCATTATTTCACCTTTTGATGCCTGGCTGCTTCTGCGGGGATTGAAAACACTTGCAGTCAGGCTCGACAGGCATTGTGACAATGCGGAACGGCTTGCATCATACTTGCTGGCACATCCAAAAGTAGAAAAAGTTTATTTTCCTGGAGACAGCAATAATGCAGATTTTGAAATTGCGCAAAAACAAATGAGGAGACCTGGCGGGATGATTTCTTTTACTCTAAAGGGGGGGAAAGAGTCTGCCCAGGAATTTATGAACCGGCTGAATCTTATTAAAATTGCCGTGAGCCTTGGAGATGCTGAGACATTAATTCAGCACCCTGCTACTATGACTCATGCAGTGGTTCCAAAGGAATCACGTGAAAAAATGGGCATTGAAGATACGCTGCTGAGGCTTTCAGTTGGGCTTGAGTCAGTTGAAGATATCAGGGATGACCTGTCCCAGGCACTCGAAGGAGTCTAATAGTAAAAGGAGATGGCCTCAGATACGGTCATCTCCTTTTTGCCATTCTGTTAAAGGAATGATATAAGTACTTCCGAGAAGTCTTCCAGGTATTTTTGGTCAAGTTCATCAAACCGGTTTTTTTCTGGAGAATCAATATCCAGCACACCAAGAAGATTGCTCTCTTTGACTAGCGGAATGACGATTTCAGACTGTGAAGCTGCGTCACAGGCGATATGTCCAGGAAATTGGTGGACATCTTCAACACGGACTGTTTCCATTTGCTTGGCAGCTGTCCCGCAAACGCCTTTACCAAGGGGGATTCTTACACATGCCGGCAGACCCTGAAATGGCCCGAGAACTAGCTCGCCTTCTTCCATCAGGTAAAATCCTACCCAGTTTGTACGGTCCAGGAATTGATTAAGAAGTGCTGATGCATTGCTTAGATTTGCAATGCTGTTCGTTTCTCCTTCAAGAAGAGCAGAGAGCTGTTTAATCAATAATTGATAATTTTCTTCACGGGTTCCCTTGTATGATTCGACACTAAACATCACAATTCACCTTACTTTCTCATAGATATATGAATTTCCTGGCAGATGAACAGGAAATTAGATAGACATTGTCGAGAACTTTAAAAAGGATAAGACGATTTTAGCAAGAATGTTTAATTATCACAACAAATCCGTTTTTGATTAAACCCATAATTTATTATTCGCTCATATGTGCAGGAACAGAGACGTTACAAAAGAAAGCGAGGCGGGAAAGATGAAAAAAAATTCAAAAGAGGCAATTGTGTCGGCCGCTATATCCTTATTTAATACGAAAGGTTTCTCAGGGACTTCCATCCGTGATATTGCAGGCAAAGCGCAGACGAATCCAGCGAATATCGCATACTATTTCGATAATAAACACGGGCTGCTTGAATATTGCTTTACTGAATTTTTTGAAGGGTATATTCAGGAGATAGAGAAGGGGTTTTCATTTCTTGAGCAGGGGGCGGCTTTTAGCCTGAAAAAAATTGCGCAAAATATCATGGTTTATCAATTTGAACATAGCCATTTAACAAGATTGATACTTCGGGAAATTTCTATAGATTCCCAAGTGGTAAGGGAAATCATGTCCACTTATTTAGCAAAGGAGAAGTTTTATTTTGGCAAGGTGCTGGAAAGGGGAATGAAAACAAAAGAGTTTCGTATCCATACAGCCAATTATATGATTGTCCAGCTGAAAGGACTCCTGTCCATGCCATTTTTGAACACACATTATATGGCTGAAGTTCTGCATGTATTTCCCCATGAAAAATATTTCGCAGACAAATACACGAAGGAGATCTTCAATTGGGTTGATGGAGTCCTGTGCAATCATGCCGGAAAACCTTATGCTGCTGTGCTCTAAAAGCATTTATAGGTGTTTCATCCAATCAAGGCCCTGACCCATTTCCTTTGCCTGATGAGAATCGGACCCATAAATCAGTGAAATGCCTTTTTGGGCCGCTGCTTCTGCAGCCCAATCGGGAGGATAGGACTCTTTGCATAACGGCTTGGAGAAACCGGCTCCGTTATAGTCGAGTTCATAGCCTTGATTTTGCACCTCATCAAGGATTTGGTATATTTCCTCTCTAAATTCCCGATCAGCGGGATATTTTTTTTGGAATTTTTTCACCAGGGTTATATGCCCAATCCTTCTTGGTTTATACGGCCCCAAATCTGCTTTTATAGATAAAAGCAGGGTGCGGAAATAATTCATATAAACTGCTTCAATAGAACCGTATTCTTCGATCATCTTTGCAAAAACATCGGGACTGTAGTCCAGGCATTCGTAGCGGCTTCCATGCTTTAGAAAGTGTACAGATAAAATAGAGTCATCCATATATCTCCCGTTCATATCAAGAAATTTGCGGATCTCCTGTTCAAAGCCTTCAATATAATCCACTTCAAGCCCCGCATTAATCCTGATTTTCCCTTGATAAGCAGCTTTCACCCTTGATATATCAATAAAATATTTCTCAAGATGCTCCTTGCGCATCGCACTGTCGCAAGCAGGTGCGGGATCCTCAAAGCCCTCAGGGAGCGGAGCATGTTCAGTAAATGAAATTTCTTTAAAACCCAGATTTATTGCTTTTTCAACATAATCTTCCAATGCGTCCTTTGTCCCATGCGGACAATAGGGAGTGTGGATGTGTCCGTCTTTTAGCATATGGAGAACTTCCTTTCAGCAAATGTTTATCGCAGTCTAACGGGCAGTTAAACTCTAAGGTATCTTAGAAGGAATCGAGAGAGTCAAACTGCCCGTAAAGGCCCGAAAGAAGTACAAACTAAGAACGCCATGTCCTGTGGCAAGGTCTTTGTGACACACTTCCTGAGGACCTCAACTAACAAACAGTCGGGAAGAAACCCCGCTGTTTGAAGTTTCATTTATCCAGTACTCAAGTCACTTTTTAACATATCTCTTAAATAAAGAAGGAAATCTTTTATAAAAAGCGAATTGTTTGTATTTGAACAGCTCATATAGTTCAATAAAAAAATACGGATGTTCCAAGTATTTTCCGAAAATAGCAATTTAGACAAGATATAAAAGAAGAAATTCATAAAAATATGAAATAAATAGTCAAAAAATGTCGTTTACATGGTATCATAAAAGCATTGAAAATAACATGTGAAAATGAAAAAACGCCCGCGGGCATTTGATATTTCTTAAATAAAAACTTTACATATACATATTGGCTCGGGAACAGAACAGGGGGCTTTAAAATGGAATACATCATTGGAGTTATAGTCATTCTTTTATGCCTATATCTCACGGGTTATTTTTTAAAGAAAAAACATTATAAGGAAATTGACAGGCTGGAAACATGGAAAATGGACATAACGGACCGCCCAGTCCTGGATGAGATGTCAAGAGTGAAAAAGCTTAATATGACGGGCCAGACAGAAGAATTATTTGAGCGCTGGAGAAATGAATGGGATGAGATCGTAACATCACAGCTCCCGGATGTGGAGGAATTGTTATTTGATGCTGAAGAGAGCATCGATAAATACCGCTTTAAGAATTCCCAGGAAATCCAGCAGAGAATAGAGAAGAGATTAACTGAGATTGAAGAAAGCATAAAAAATCTGCTGAGTGAATTAAATGAGCTGGTAGGCAGTGAAGAAAAAAATAGAGCGGAAATTGAAGAACTGAAAGAAATGTATCGCCAATGCAAAAAGTCTCTGCTTGCGCATCGCCATACATTCGGTAAATCAGAAAAAATTCTTGAAGAACAGCTGGATGAAGCATTGGCCAAATTTGAAGAATTCGATGAGAAAACCGAGAAGGGCAATTACCTTGAAGCTCGTGAAACCCTTTTAGTGATCAAAGCCCTGCTTGAGGATTCTCAGGTTAAAATGGAATCTATTCCCAATCTGATGGTTGAGTGTCAATCCAAGATCCCTTCCCAGCTGGAAGAGTTAAGGGATGGGTACAAGGAAATGCTGGATCAGGGGTATCTGCTTGATCACCTTCAACTAGATAAAGAACTTGAGAGGCTTGAAGAACAAGTAAAAGGATATGCCGGCTCCATTGATCAAGCGCAAATCGAGGAAGTTCAAAAAGGAGTCGAAGAGATTAAAGATAATATTGAACTTCTGTATGATCTGCTCGAAAAGGAAGTACATGCCAGACATTACTTGAGTCAACAGGATGAGGCAACAAGAAACATGCTTTATAATAATAAAGATATGAATAATCAGCTTAAGACAGAGATAACGGCTATCAGGAATAGCTATCATGTTCCAGACAAGGATCTGGAAATTCAAATCCACCTGGAGAAAAAAATAACTCAGCTCTTCAAAAAGTTCGAAGTGCTGGAGCATAAGCTTAATAGCGGGAGTACTCCCCATACAGTCTTGAGAGAAGAACTTGCTGAAATCAAGGAACACATTGAGGAAATTTCAGATGAGCAGACAGCCTTTGCGGAAATGCTCCAGGCCTTAAGAAAAGACGAGATGTCTGCAAGGGAAAAGGTGAAAGAGTTAAGCAAGAAAGTGGCAGAAACGATAAGGCTTATCTCCAAAAACAATGTGCCCGGAGTTTCCCAGGAATATAAATATTTGATCCAGGATGCGAAAGAAAGCATAGATAATGTGCTGGCTAAACTCGATGAGAAACCATTGAATATTCCTGCGGTTCAGCAATATCTTGAAGTTGCTGTGCTTACTGTCGATAAGGCTGCTGATTCAGTGGGTGATATGATTGAGACGATCCTTTTAGCAGAGAAAGTCATTCAATATGGAAACCGATACAGAAGCAGATATCCATCTATTGATAAAGGGTTAAAGGAAGCAGAAGCTTCATTCAGAAGCTATGAATATAAATCAGCACTGGAGCAGGCTGCAGCTTCGATCGAAGAGGTCGAGCCGGGTGCGATCAAGAGAATAGAAGAAATGATTACTGAGCACTAAAAAACCAGATCCGGTTGGATCTGGTTTTTTGTTTAGTCATTTACTGCAATTGGCTTTTTAGATTCTCCGAAAGCCATTGCCAGGAAGTAACCTATAACAGCTCCTGCAATGGCAGGCACTATCCAGCCGATTCCTTCAGCAAAGAATGGCAGGAATTGCAGTGAGTCTGTGATAACGGATACATCCATTCCAGCAGTTTTTAGCCCATCCACAAAACTAATTAAGCCTGTGGGAATTAAAGCCCCTATATATACCGAAGAGTATCCATTAAATGCATTGTGCATAAAGGAAAGCAGGATCAGTACGATGGCCAGAGGATAAATTATGATTAAGATTGGCAATGAAAGTTGAATCAGCTGAGTTAAACCAATGTTTGCAACCACCATGCTGAACAGCGAAAGAATGATAACAATGATTTTATAAGGTACTTTTGGAAGCAGCTTATGAAAGTACTGCGCACAAGCGGAAACGAGTCCGACAGATGTTGTTAGGCATGCTACCGTAATGGCCAATCCAAGGATCAATGCTCCAGCAGGACCAAATAGGTACTGAGAAGCAGCGGATAGGATAGCGCCGCCATTATCAAGTTGACCTATAGCTTCCATACTTGATGCCCCAATAAATGCAAGGGACAAGTATACTGCCGCAAGACCAGCAGCTGCTATAAGTCCGGCTGTAATGCATATTTTCATCAGTGAATGTTTATTTGTCACACCCATGCCCTGTATTGAACCAATAACAATAATACCAAATACTAAAGCTGCAATTGTATCCATAGTCAGGTAGCCTTCAATGAAGCCTTTAAAGAACGGCCCCTCTTCATATGCCCCCATTGGCGCTTTTAATTCGCCCATTGGAGTAATGAAGCTTTTAATCACCAGGACAGCAAGGATTATGAGGAGTGCAGGTGTGAAAATACTCCCGATTCTATCCACTAACTTCGATGGATTCAAAGAAAGCCATGCTGTAATGCAAAAGAAGACAATGGTATAAGCCAATAAAGTATAAGTACTATTGGAAGCGGTTTCAGACAAGAACGGAGTGATCCCTATTTCAAAAGCAACAGTTCCGGTACGCGGAATTCCGAAAAATGGCCCGATAGCTAAGTACATAATAATCGTAAAAATAATTCCATATAAAGGGTGTACCCGGCTTGCAATAGTCTGTAAATCGCCATTTTTGGCAATGGCAATAATGCCTAATAGAGGCAATCCGACCCCTGTAATTAAAAATCCGATAATAGCGGTCCATACATTCGTGCCGGCAGATTGTCCCAGGAATGGAGGGAAAATCATATTCCCCGCCCCAAAGAATAGAGCAAATAACATGAGTCCGACGGCGAGAATTTGTTTTGGTGCCAATGTTTTATTCTCCATATATATCCTCCTGAAAATGGTTCCATATCTTAATGTTTAGAACATTTTCATATTAGCACAGGTGCTAAAAAAAATGTCGAAAAAATTCGAAGTCTTAATATTAAGTATTTTATAATAATAAACTGGAGCTGTCCTTACTCACAGTGCAATGTTAACAGCTTTCCACTGGGGCAGCAATTCATTCATTTGGTTAAACTGTACAAACTTGAATAATTTAATAGTAAAGAAAAAAACAAAAGCTTTAATTACATTTCCAATTTTACGTGGTTATGATATGATTTACAGTTGGCTAAAGGGTTTTCTTAACGGAAAGGAGAAGTCCGTGATATATTTTGATAACAGTGCAACGACAAAACCATATAAAGAAGTGCTTGAATCTTTTATAAAGGTTTCTTCAGAATACTTTGGGAATCCCTCTTCCCTGCATGGATTCGGCGGAAAAGCTGAGAGGCTGCTGATGCAGGCACGTGAGCAAATTGCTCATCTGCTAAATGTTAAGCATAATGAGGTGTATTTTACATCCGGAGGGACAGAGAGCAATAATCTTGCAATAAAAGGAACGGCTCTAATGCATAGAAAAAGAGGCCGCCACATTATCACAACTGGATTGGAACATGCTTCAGTGAAGGAAGCGATGGATCAGCTGAAGGAATTGGGCTGCAGCATCTCCATCATTGCACCGGATAAAAACGGTATTGTCCATGCTGAAGACATTGAAAAGGAAATTACACCGGAAACTATTTTAGTCTCTGTCATGCATGTAAACAATGAAATTGGTTCCATTCAGCCAATAAAGGAAATTGGAGAGATGCTGAAGAAGCATTCGCGAGTGGTATTTCATGTAGATAATGTCCAGGGAATCGGCAAGGTTCCTCTTGATCTTTATCAAGCAAGCGTGGATCTGTGTACGATATCGGCTCATAAATTCCATGGTTTGAAGGGGAATGGGGTTTTGTTCATTCGTGATGGTCTTCGTCTTTCACCGTTATTATCCGGGGGCAATCAGGAATGGAAAATGAGAAGCGGCACAGAAAATGTAGCTGGCATTGTAGCAATGGCAAAGGCGCTAAGGCTGACAATAAATAATATGGAAAGGCGTTTGAGCCAAATTTTATCCATTAAAAGGTATATTTTTGAGGAAATGAATAAAATCGAGGGTATTACTGTCCATACTCCCGAAAAAAACTCTGCTCCTCATATTGTGAATTTTTCCATAGAAGGATTCAAAGCAGAGGTATTTGTCCACGCTTTAGGAGAGCGCGGGATATATATATCAACTACAAGTGCCTGCTCTTCAAAGAAAGCTGCTGCCAGCAGCACCTTGATGGCTATGGGAATCCCTGAAAAAGATGCAAAAAGTGCAGTCAGGATCAGCTTATCTTATGATAATACAATGGAAGAGGCAGAGGTTTTTATTGAGGCAGTAAAAGAGAACGTTATTAGGCTAAGAGAGGTTATGAAATCATGATAAATTATGATCGTATACTTATACGATATGGAGAAATCTCCACAAAAGGCAGAAACCGGAATATGTTTGTGGATAAATTAAGAAAAAGCATATTCGATGTGCTCAATGAATTTCCCGGGATCAAGATAGAATCTACAAGAGACCGGATGTACGTTGTTATGAATGGTGCAGATGGCAGAGAGATTTCTGATCGCCTTAGGGGCATTTTTGGCATACAGTCTTTCAGTCCTGCTGTTAAAACCACTAAAAATATCGAAGAAATGAAGGCAGCCGCGTTAGGGTTGTTCTTAAAACATTTTGAAGAAGGAAAGACTTTCAAAATTACGGCTAAGAGAGCGGATAAAAGTTTCCCTTTAAATACAGATGAACTTAACCATGAATTTGGCGGACACCTCCTGCAGAATGTGCCGGGGCTAAAAGTGAACGTGAAAAAACCGGATATAAATCTGCAAATTGAAGTTCGCGAAGAGGCGGCTTACCTATCATGCGAAACTATTCAAGGGGCTGGCGGACTTCCTGCAGGTTCCAGCGGAAAGGCCATGCTTATGCTCTCTGGGGGAATTGACAGTCCGGTAGCTGGTTACTTGTCCATGAAGAGAGGATTGGAAATTGAAGCTGTCCATTTTCACAGCCCGCCTTTCACGAGTGAGCGTGCAAAGCAAAAAGTAATTGATTTAACTGAAAAACTTGCTAATATTGCTGGAACCGTTGTACTCCATATTGTCCCATTTACAGAGATTCAGCAGCTGATCCATCAGCAGGTACCGTCGAATTATACGATGACGGCTACAAGACGATTAATGCTCCGGATCACTGATGAAATACGCAATAAAAATGATGGTCTAGCCATCATCACTGGGGAAAGCCTAGGACAGGTAGCCAGCCAGACACTCGAGAGCATGTTTGCCATTAATGATGTGACTGCAACACCTATCCTTCGTCCTCTTATCACAATGGATAAATCAGAAATCATCGAGATTGCTCAAAGCATCGATACTCACGATATATCCATCAGGCCATTTGAAGATTGCTGTACCGTTTTTGTCCCATCATCCCCAAAAACAAAACCAAAACGCGACAAAGTCCGCCGCTTCGAAAGCTTTGTTGACTTCGAACCGCTCATCGCAAAAGCAGTTGAGGATACCGAAAAGATGGTTATTAAACCTCAATCGCGCAATGAAGAGTCTTTTGGGGAGCTATTTTGATCTAAATGCAGGTTAATTGTTAAGTGGCGGATACAGGTTTTATTTCGCTGAGTTAATTGTAGCGGAGCACCTGCGGGAGGAGAGGGAGCGGGAGACCCGGCAGGCGAAGCCGGGAAGCTTCCAGTTCCTCCCCGCGGAAAGCAAGTGACCGCAGCGGAAATCAACGGTCTTCATCTATATGCCAAAACAGCAATTGTTAAATTTAACTTCAAAAATAATACAACAATTACCAATTAATTAGTGTATATGGCCATGTGATTCTACACATTCTATACTCACAAGGAGGTGAAAATCACATGGCAAACAACAACAGCTCAAACCAACTTCTAGTTCCTGGAGTACAACAGGCTCTTGACCAAATGAAGTACGAAATCGCTACTGAATTCGGTGTAAACCTTGGTGCTGAAACTACTTCTCGCGCTAACGGTTCTGTAGGTGGAGAAATCACTAAGCGTTTAGTTCAAATGGCTGAACAGCAATTAGGCGGTTTCCAAAGATAATTAAATAATATGGCTACAAGGAGCAGGAATCATTCCTGCTCCTTATTTTTGCGCAAAAATTATTTTTCAAAAAATAAATAATTTAAAATTTTATAATAATTTAGTATAATAATTTCTATAGAGTTCACATCCAAGTTCAGACACCAGCATATGAAATTGTCAGGGGGAGATTTGATGAAACGGGAAGAATTAATTGCACCGGAGAAATACAATCTCGTATCAGAAATGGAGCGGTTTGCCGGAGATAAGGACAAACTTGCAATAAAGTGGGAAAATGAACTGGGAGAAAAGAAAGAGATTACATACAGTGAACTGATCCTAAATGCAAATAGAATTGGAAACGTTTTCTTGGAAAATGGTCTGAATAAAGGGGATGTTATTCTGATCATTGTTCCAAGACTGATTGAAGCGTATCAGGTTTACATTGCATCACTAAAAGCCGGAATTGTCGTCATACCAAGTTCAGAAATGCTTCGGTCAAAAGATCTGCAATACCGAATTAATCATGGGGATGTAAAAGGTATTGTAAGTTACTATCCATATGTTGATCAATTTAAAGATATTAAGGAAGCTGCAGCACTGCCGAAGTTTGTGATAGGCGGAAACGCAGATGGCTGGACTCAGCTGGATGAGGAAATGAAAAAGGCTTCCGATGACCTTTCATTGGCTGATACATCCCGGGATGACATGGCGTTCCTTTCATATACATCAGGAACAACAGGAAATCCTAAAGGTGTAGTACATACACATGGCTGGGCATTTGCTCACCTAAAAACAGCAGCACCGAACTGGCTATGCATTAATGAAGGCGATACAGTATGGGCAACAGCAGGCCCTGGCTGGCAAAAATGGATCTGGAGCCCATTCCTCTCTGTTCTGGGTTCTGGTGCTACCGGACTTGTCTACAATGGAAAGTTCGAGCCGAAGAAATACCTGCAGCTGTTAGAGGATTACCAGGTAAACGTACTTTGCTGTACGCCGACTGAATACAGGCTGATGGCAAAGGCAGATAATATTCATGAATACAAGCTGCCGGCGCTTCATAGTGCTGTTTCAGCCGGTGAACCGCTAAACCGCGAAGTGATTGATACATTCAAAAAACATTTTAACGTAAATGTCCGTGATGGGTATGGACAAACAGAAAATACCCTGCTTGTCGGCATTACGAAGGATATGGAGCTAAAAGCAGGTTCAATGGGCAAACCGACCCCAGGCAACAGAGTTGACATTATTAATGAAGAAGGTGAGGTATGTGCTGTTGGTGAGGTAGGAGATATCGCTGTCCATGTCGAAACTCCTGCGCTCTTCAAAAATTATTATAAAGATCCGGAAAGAACAGCTATGCAATTCCGCGGTGATTACTATATTACCGGAGATAAAGCAAAGAAAGATGAAGATGGCTATTTCTGGTTTGAGGGACGCGGGGATGATATTATTATCAGTTCAGGCTATACTATTGGACCTTTCGAGGTGGAAGATGCGCTTGTAAAGCATCCATATGTAGCTGAGTGTGCAGTTGTGGGGAGTCCGGATGAAGTGCGCGGATTAATCGTTAAAGCATTCGTTGTATTAAGGGAAGGTGTGGACCAAAGCGAACCTAACCTTGTTTCTCAGCTGCAGGAACATGTAAAAGAGCTGACAGCTCCTTATAAATACCCTCGGAAAATTGAATTTCTGTCAGAGCTTCCTAAAACTACTTCAGGAAAAATTATGCGTGTGGAATTACGGAAAAAAGAAGCGGAAACTGCTTCCGCACAAAACTAAATGTGTAAAAAATGCAGGCGGGAATTCCGCCTGTATTTTTGTTATACTATGGTAAATGTGAACTTTTAGGTTATCGCAGTCTTAAGGGCAGTAAGACCCCCACTTTAACACTCAGTGTGATAAATGAGGTGGGGGGCAAACTCCCCGTAAAGGTCCGATAGAAGAACAAAGACCAAGAACGCCACGTCCTCCCAAAAGCTGCCGCATTCGGTCGTGCGATGTATCGCTGCCGCAGCTTTCCTTGGCCTGTGGCAACGTCTTTGTGACCCACTTCCTGTGGGCCTCAACTAACTATCAGTGGAAAAAGGACCCAAACTAATTGAAGTTTCACTCTATTAAAGGAGAAAAGATTTATGGGAACGCTTTGGCATGGGGGCTCAATTTATACCCTTCAGCAGGAAGGTCATCAGATAGAGTCCGTTTATACAGAAGGAAGCCAAATTATTGAAATTGGCGTCTTGAGAGATTTAAAAAGCAAATATAAAGAAGAGATTCAAAATGAGATAGATCTGCAGGGAAGCACCATGCTGCCGGGAATTGTGGATAGCCATATGCATCTAATCGGGCATGGTGAAAGGTTAATAAGGCTCGACTTATCTAAACACACATCAAAGCAGGAAGTTCTTATGGCTGTAAAGGAATTTTCAGAGACCATAGAAGAGGGAGAGTGGGTCATTGGGGAAGGCTGGAATGAAAATTTATGGGATCAGCCGGAGCCTATTTATGCTTCAGAGCTTGATCAATTTGTTCCGAAGCATCCTGTCATGCTGAAACGTGTGTGCAGACATGCCCTTGCAGTGAACTCCCTTGGATTAGAAAAAGCAAATATTACTGAAGATACTGAATGTCCCCCAGGAGGAGTAATCGATAAAGATGAATCTGGGAAACTAAATGGACTTTTGAAGGACCAGGCCCAGGAGCTTTTATTTAATGTGATGCCGACTGTATCAGATAGCTATTTAAGGAAGTCGCTTCATGCGGCTATTAAAGATGCCTATAAGCTTGGGCTGACAGGAGGACATACTGAGGATCTCAATTATTATGGAGGATTCAGCCAAACTTATCAGGCTTTCAAGCAGGTAATAGAGGAGGATGGTCTATCTTTCCGTGCACATCTGCTTGTTCATCATGAGGTTGCGGATGAAATGAAGGAATCAGGCGGAGGGTATTTAGAGGGAAGTAACCATATAGAGTTTGGAGCTATGAAGATATTCGCCGATGGAGCCCTGGGCGGAAGAACAGCTTTATTAAGCCATCCGTATGCAGATGACCCATCCACTTCGGGAGTTGCCATTTTTTCACAGGAGCAGCTTGATGGATTAGTGGAGAAAGCCCGCAAGCATGAATTGCCGGTTGCCGTCCATACGATTGGGGATTTGGCATTTGAAATGGCATTAAATGCGATAGAAAAGCACCCACTGGAAGGTTTGGGGCGAGACAGGCTCATTCATGCACAAATTCTGCGCAAAGATCTTATAGACAGGGCTAAAAAGCTGCCTTTAATTCTTGATATCCAGCCTAGATTTACAGCTTCAGATTTTCCATGGGTGATTGACCGGATTGGTGAAGAACATATGGAGTACTGTTACGCATGGAAGACACTTCTGAAAGAAGGGATACATTGTGCAGGAGGTTCTGATGCACCTATTGAGCCGGCCAATCCGTTCCTTGGAATTCATGCGGCTGTTACAAGAACAAATATAGATGATCCGCATAATACGGTCTTTTACCCAAGTGAAGCGTTAACTGTTTATGAAGCAGTAAGCTTATTCACAAAAGGCAGTGCATATGCCGCATCCCATGAAAATGATAGAGGTATTATAAAAGAAGGATATCTGGCAGATTTCACCATATTGAATGAAGACATCTTTAAAATGCCAATAGGGCAAATTGCCGCTATTTCAGTTAACAAAACCGTTATTGACGGAATAATAGTATACGAAGCATAAGTGAAAGTGCCAGGCGCCTATTCTGCAGGTGCCTGGCATCGTTTTGCCAGGAAAATGATTGCAAATACTTTTATGGCAGAAGTATAATATAAATATTTCGATACTAGAAAGAATTGAGGAAACGGCAATGAAAAATAATGAAGTGCAAACGGGAGCTCTATACGCAGGGTTTGCTTACTTTTTATGGGGCATTCTCCCGGTTTATTGGAAGTTTTTAGATCACGTTCAAGCAGATGAGATCTTGGCAAACAGGATTTTTTGGTCGTTTTTCTTTATGCTGATGATCTTGCTGGCATCGAAGAAATGGAATGATTTTGCTGCAACGCTGAAAGGATTTAAAACAAATAGAAAGCAGCTCTACGCCCTTATAATTGCCTCCCTTCTGATCAGCACCAACTGGTTTTTATATATTTGGGCGGTCAATACCGATCAGATGATTGAGGCTAGTCTTGGCTATTATATTAATCCGCTCGTAAGTGTGATTCTGGGCATGGTAGTTTTTAAAGAGAAACTATCAACGGCGCAATATATATCTTTTGGATTTGCGTTTGCAGGGGTTATGATTTTGACTGTCAGCTACGGGCGGTTTCCCTGGATAGCCATTGTCCTCGCTTTATCCTTTGGTCTTTATGGGCTTGCCAAAAAGCTTATAAAGGTAGATTCAGCAGTTGGATTAACGCTTGAGACACTTGTAGTGACCCCAATAGCATTTATTTATATGGTTATTCTTTTCATGGATGGCAAACAGGCATTCCTGCATGTTTCGCTAAGCTCCGACTTGCTCCTAATAGGAGCAGGCGCCGCCACAGCAGTACCGCTATTGTACTTTGCTAAAGGGGCACAAAAGATACCGATGTCCATGCTTGGTTTTCTGCAGTATATTGCGCCGACAATTACTCTGATTCTGGGGATTTTCGTTTATCATGAGCACTTTACAAAACTTCACTTGCTTTCCTTTATGTTTATTTGGCTGGCCTTAACGATTTACTCTGTTTCTAGGACAAAACTCTTTGTCCATTGGGAAACAAAACTAAAGCGCGGAAAAGGCATAGGCATATAGAAAAAGAGTTTCGCACCACCATGCGAAACTCTTTCTTTATATATTAGAAGGTATAATCTTTGAACGTCGAGCTGTCTAACTCCAGCGCCTACCCCCTAGAGGTGTCGGGGGTGGGCAAGGCGCTTTCGCTTTTCTTATAAAAATGTCCTCTTAACCTTTTCCCAAAAGGAATTGTCTTTCAGTTTTACGGTTTTAATGATTTTGTCGCTAAGTTTAATATCAATCTTTTCTACATGCTGGATGCTGAGGGCTTCGTTATCCATTCCCATTGTAGGATGGTCGTTGCCATCTTGAACCACCTTTAGGGTAAGCTTTCTGTTTCCGCTCAGGAGAAAGGAAGATCCGAGTGTGCGATAGCGATTATTATTCAGTGAAGCGAGTTCGCTCACCTGCATGCAGGGAAGCAGCGGGTCAACAACAGCTCCATTTACAGATTTATTATAGGCTGTGCTTCCAGTTGGGGTGGCAACAATCATTCCGTCCCCGCGGAACGTTTCAAAATGAAAATCATCGATAAAGACATCGATTACTAAAGTTTTAATGATGGCAGAACGGATGCTGAATTCATTTAAGCACTGAAACGATGTCTGGTCATCAACCGTAACATCAATAGTGGGGTAGCGTCTTACTTCTACTTGTTCATTTGTCATTGCCTCTACCATCTTGGCAGTATCATCGAGATGGAAATCACAGTACAGGCTCAGGCTGCCAGTCGTTGAAATTCCGGCATACAAACAATCATCCCTATAGCCAGTTTTGCGGACAGCCTGCAAAAACGTTCCGTCTCCCCCGATGCTTACAATGATATTTGCTTGTTTGAAGTCATTCACTATGGTAAAGGCATGCTCCTCAGCCAGGCTATAAAGCGGTGCTACTTTTTCCATTGTTGCTTCATCTTTTTTATGATAAAAGTATATATTGCGTCTTTCAGGCATATTCATTCCTCCAAACAGTAATAAAGGTTGTGGAATCCCAGGGGGGGAAATGTCCTTGATGATTTTCTTTCCCAAATAATTCATATTTTGCTATGATTATGGTTGCCTGAGTTCAGTTTACCTTTTTTTGAAACATTTTAAAAGTTTATACGTATGAAGAATATGTGACGAATCGGTTTTCTGGGAATCATAATCAGTCAAACAAGGCACAAGGCGGCTGATTATGTAAAGGAGAAAGCATATTAAAAGGAGGATTTCACAATGAATGGAAAACGTTGGGCTGCACTAGGAATAGCAGCAGGACTGTTTGTTTTTTCCGTTGTGCTGAACTTTGTAACTGCATTTGCATTTACAGATTTTGAAAGCTCGGTAAATGAACTGTTTGCAGGAAGCAATGAAGCATTTTTGGAAGAAGTCATTGAAGAGGGAAATGCACAGAAAAAGATAGCCGTGCTTGATGTAAATGGAGTGATTCAGGATACAGGAGATGCAGCTTCGTTATTTGCAAGCCCGGGATATAATCACAAAGGATTCATGGATAATCTTGAATATGTGAAAGAAGACAGCACAGTAAAGGCGATTGTCATTAAGGTTAATTCTCCAGGCGGAGGGGTAGTGGAAAGCGCCGAAATTCATGATAAGATTGTGGAAATTCAAAAAGAAACAAAGAAGCCGGTATACATATCAATGGGGTCAATGGCTGCATCCGGAGGCTATTATATATCCGCTCCGGCTGACAAGATATTTGCGAGCCCCGAGACATTGACTGGTTCGCTGGGTGTTATCATGCAGGGCTATAATTATGCAGGGCTTGCAGAAAAGTATGGTGTCGAGTTTGTAACGATTAAGAGCGGGCCGTATAAAGATATTATGAGCCCTACCAGGGATATGACAGATGAGGAAAGAAAAATCCTTCAATCCATGATTGATAATTCATATGCAGGGTTTGTTAAAGTCATCTCGGAAGGCCGCGGACTAACTGAGGCACAGGTTAAAGAAATTGCTGATGGCCGTATTTATGACGGACGTCAGGCGAAAGAACTGAATTTAATCGACGGTTTTGGCTATGACGATGATGTAATTGACCAATTAAAGAAAGACCATAAATTAGATGGTGCCCAGGTTGTAAAGTACACTGAGAATTTTGGGTTCGGCTCCATGTTCAGCATGGGAGCACGAAAAATCATGGGTGATGACCTGGAAATGGCAGGGATGATGAAATTGTTATCTCAGCCAAACTCACCGCGTTTAATGTATCTTTATGCTGAATAGGGAGGTGGAGAGAAAATGACTTCAAATGAACAGAATGAAAGAGAGCTTGCCCGTCCTGTTTCATTACAGGGTGAAGGCAGGGATGAGCCAGCCCCTGATGAAGCAGATCCAGCTGTTAATGAAACGATCACACAAGCAGAAACCCTCCCCATTCAGAAAACTGAGAAACCATTCAGGTTTGCCGGGTTTTGGATGAGATTTTGGGCTTATCTTTTAGATTTAGTTGTGGTTGGCAGTGTTGACCGGATATTGATTAATCCAATTTTTAGAGCGCTTGATATTCCTCTGCATGAAAGCAATTTGTTTGCTCCAATTTCCATAGCTACTGCCATTACGTTTTATGCCTATTTTGTGCTGATGACAAAGTTTTTTGGCCAGACGCTCGGTAAAATGGTATTTGGTTTAAAGGTAGTAAATCTTAAAGGAAAGAAACTGACATGGAGCACAATTCTGTTCCGGGAATGGATCGGCCGTTTTATATCAGCGACCATTTTTGTCGGGTATGTGATTGTAGCATTCCTGCCGAAGAAACAGGGACTGCATGATCTTTTTGCAGATACCTCTGTAGTTCATGAAAGGCAAAATGAACAAGTCTATAACTGAGAAAAGGAAGCCTGTCACCGTTTGGTGGCAGGTTTATTTTTTTTCAGTTGGGCATAATACAATGCTGAAAGGGGATGAAAAAAGTGAAGTGGCTTCTGATTGCCGTAATTGTCCTCATACTTCTTTTAATTCTAATCATGGCAACAAAACTAAAGATATATATTCATTTTTATCATGGAAATGATAATGACCATTTAAAAATTCAATTCAAAGCCTGGTTCGGCCTGATCAGATACAAAATAGAAGTCCCTCTAATAAAAGTTGATGATAACTCGCCAACTATTGTTGTTAAGGATAAAACAGCGGCTGGACCACAGGATGATGCTCCTAAACAAGATACACAGCAATTCTCCGCGAGAGATCTTATTAATAGTTTGCATGATACGAAATCAATGATAAATCATATCGTGTCTCTTCACAAAATAATACGGAAATTTCTAAAGCGTGTGACCATCCGGAATCTTGAATGGCATACATTTGCTGGCCTTGGGGATGCAGCCCATACGGGGATGCTTACTGGAGCTCTCTGGGCGATAAAAGGGAGCATTCTTGGATTAATAAGTCATTATATGAAGCTGAAAACGCCTCCCAGTATCACTGTCACTCCCCATTTCCAATTTTCCGTCTCACAAACAGCCATTTCATGTATGATTCATTTTCGTGTCGGGCATGCTATGTTAGCAGGAATTAAACTGATCAAATATTGGAAAGGCGAACGGCCCGACTTCAGGACAAAGCCGCTTTCTGCCTTATCTGATGATGGTACTAAAACTGTATAAAAAAGGAGGAGCAATGAATGTCTGACCATCCTATTCAAGGTCTTATGACAACTGCCATGGAAAACCTGAAAGAGATGATTGATGTTAACACCATAATTGGGGATCCAGTAGAAACCCCTGATGGAAGTGTAATTTTAACCGTTTCAAAGGTCGGCTTTGGCTTTGCCGCAGGAGGAAGCGAGTTCATGCTTGATGGACAATCAGGCGAGGAAAAGGGCCACCCGTTTGGCGGCGGAAGCGGCGGCGGTGTCTCCATCACTCCAATCGCCTTTTTGATTGTCAATTCTCAAGGGGTGAAAATGGTTCATCTGGATGAAAGCACTCATTTATATGAGAAAATTCTTGATCTTGCTCCACAGGCCGTCGATAAAATTCAGCAAATGTTCAACAAGAAAGATGGAGGAAACGGCAATCAGCAAAGCCAGCCTCAGAATCAAAACAATGATGAGTACAGCGGCAAGAAACAAGACCTTGATATCTAAGAAAAGGAAGTTAACTTTCCCAGGGAGAGTTAACTTTTTTCTTGGAATACAGCCTTAATAATTGCAAAAAAGATTCTGAAAAGATATTATTTACACTGTACATAAGTGATTAAGGAGGACGATTTAAATGGCATCTATTACGTTCAAAGGAAATCCTGTAACATTGCTGGGCAATGAAGTAAAAGTTGGAGATAAAGCTCCTGAATTCAAGGTGCTGGCTAATGACCTTTCTGAAGTAACACTTGCTGATTCAAAAGGGCAGGTGCGTCTAATCAGCGTAGTTCCTTCTATTGACACGGGAGTTTGTGATGCGCAGACACGCCGTTTTAACGAAGAAGCTTCCAAGCTTGACAATGTTAAGATTCTTACGGTAAGCGTGGATCTTCCATTTGCTCAAAAACGCTGGTGTGCAGCAGCAGGCATTGAAAATGTTCAAACCGTTTCCGATCACCGTGACCTTTCTTTCGGAGAAGCTTATGGGGTTGCCATCCAGGAACTTCGCCTATTGGCTCGTGCTGTTTTTGTTGTCGATTCAAATGACACAGTTACATATGCGGAATATGTAAGTGAAGCAACAGATCATCCAAACTATGAAGCAGCCGTTGAAGCTGCTAAGCAAGCGAAATAATTATACGAATATTGAAAGCTCCGGATTTGTTCCGGAGCTTTATTTTTTATGCTGTTGGCTTCCTGATTGATTCAGATGTTATTCTAGCTGTTTTTCGTAAGAAATTAGCTGCAAACTAATTTTAACCAATTGATTGGAGCGGAGGGCACTTGATTCTCGAAAATGCTACCGCATTTTCTTCGTGCAGTGTAGTTCGAGGAAGCATATTCAATGTTCTCCGGGATGAGAGGGAGTTGAGAGACCCTGCATGGGAAGCCGAGGAGGCTCTCATTCCTCCCTGCGGAAAGCAAGTGCCCCGAGCTGAAATCAGCGGGCATCATTTATTAGATAAACAACATTCTATAGGATTTTTCACTTCTTCACTCTGCACCAAACTTGTGAATGAAACAAAAGCCATTTAAAATAGGAAAAAGAATAAGGACGGGAGGAATAAGCTGTGAAAATAACTCCGGTTGAGGATTTATTTACGATTTTAAATGAAACGGCTACAATTATGCAGGAAGAACTGCATTCTACATACCTGGAAGCTCTTGCTGAAACAGGAGAGAATTTATTCCATGAAAGCATTCTTCAAGATGAGCTTAGCGAATTAACAGTTAAAAGGCTTAGGAAGAGTTATGAATCCATTAACTTAAGCAGCTGCACAAAAGAAGAGATTAGAAAATCCTTTCAGCTTGCCATATTAAAAGGCATGAAAGAAAACGTCCAGCCAAATCATCAAATGACTCCTGATGCAGTAGGCATGCTAATGGGGTATCTGGTCGAAAAATTCATTCAGGAAAAAAGTTTTCGCCTGCTGGATCCTGCAGTAGGAACAGGAAATTTATTGACAACCGTTATGAATCACCAAAAGGATAAAACCGTTGAGGCAACTGGGATTGAGATTGACGATTTATTAATTAAGCTTGCTTATATAAATGCCAATTTACAGGAACATCCCATTCAATTTTTTAACCAGGATAGCCTTGAGCCCCTGTTTATAGAAGCTGCTGATGCTGTAGTGAGTGATCTGCCTATTGGCTATTATCCGAATGATGTCCGTTCAGCTGAGTATAAGTTAAAAGCAGATGAGGGAAATTCCTATTCCCATCACTTATTTATTGAGCAGAGCATGAATCATGTCAAATCTGGAGGATATTTATTTTTTATCATTCCAAATGGGCTGTTTGAAAGTGAACAGGCACCAAAGCTGCATGAATTCATTAAGGAAAATGCCTATATTCAAGGTTTGGTCCAGCTTCCGCTTACCATGTTCAAAAATGAAAAAGCGGCCAAAAGCATATTTATCCTTCAGAAAAAAGGGGATGGAGTCACTCCGCCTAAGCAGGCTCTGCTGGTCAACTTGCCCAGCTTATCCAAAACAGCAGAAGCTGAAAAAATTCTCAAGAAAATTGATGTCTGGTTTAAAGAAAGCAAATAAGGATAAACGAAAAGAAGCCGAGCATTTTGCCGGCTTCTTTTTTAAATGTATTAATATAGGGAAGTATCAGAAAATATTTAATTTATCATGTAAACGATACCATTGCAAGGTGCTTCTTGAAATGTATTGCTTACAGTGTTTAAATGGAAAATTGAGAGATATTAATTGTGGACGATGCACAAAATAAAGTTGTATTACTTCTAGTGTCGTATCACACATTGTTATATAAAAGTATGGGTTTGGAGAGACAATGAAGTCCCTTTGAACATCTTCTAAAGGAGCGGTAGCTTTATGGCAAAAATCATAGCAATCAATGCCGGCAGTTCTTCGTTAAAATTTCAATTATTTGACATGCCGAGTGAAGAAGTTATTACGAAAGGATTAATCGAGCGTATTGGGCTGGATAACGCAGTCTTCAATATTTCTGTAAATGGCGAAAAAATCAAGGAAGTAACTGATATTCCTGATCATGCAGTTGCGGTTAAAATCCTGCTTGATAAATTAACAAATCTTGGGATTATTAAATCTCTTGATGAAATTGAAGGCATTGGCCATCGTGTTGTACACGGCGGTGAGGCATTTAACGATTCTGTAGTCATTACGGAAGAAGTGCTTTCGAAAATAGATGAACTTTCTGAACTTGCACCTCTTCACAACCCGGCAAATATTACGGGAATTAAAGCATTCCAGCAGGTTCTTCCAAATGTGCCTGCAGTGGCCGTATTTGATACAGCATTTCATCAGACAATGCCTGAAAGCTCATTCCTATATAGCTTGCCATATGAGTATTATGAGAAATATGGCATTCGAAAGTATGGATTCCATGGCACTTCACATAAATATGTATCAGAGCGTGCTGCAGAAATGCTTGGCCGTCCGCTTGAACAGCTTCGCCTCATTTCCTGCCATTTAGGAAATGGAGCGAGTATTACTGCAATTGAAGGCGGAAAGTCAATCGATACTTCAATGGGATTCACTCCGTTAGCGGGTGTTACAATGGGTACGCGTTCAGGTAACATTGACCCTGCACTTATTCCATTCATTATGGAAAAGACGGGGAAGAATGCAGATGAAGTTCTTGACGTTCTTAATAAAAAGAGCGGTATGCTGGGTGTTTCCGGTTTCTCTAGTGATCTTCGCGATATTGAAGTTCAAGCTGTTGAAGGAAATGAAAGAGCAGAATTGGCTCTTGAAGTATTCGCAAACAGAATCCATAAATATATCGGATCCTATGCATCCCGAATGTATGGCGTAGATGCGATCATCTTCACAGCCGGAATCGGTGAAAATAGTGATGTCATCCGTGATCGTGTTCTGCAGGGGCTGGAATTCATGGGCGTATACTGGGATCCTGCATTAAATAAAGTACGCGGTGAAGAAGCGTTCATTAACTACCCTCATTCACCAGTTAAAGTCATGATTATCCCAACAAATGAAGAAGTCATGATTGCACGTGATGTATTAAGATTGTCTAAATAACAATCATAACAAAGCAAGGGCTTAACGCTCTTGCTTTTTTGTTTTATTGAGATTAAGTGCCCGCCAGGCGGAAGGAGAATTCATCATCTGACTTATGCTATACTGAGTCCAAGAAAAAATGTTTTGGGAGGTATTGCGATGCCATTGAACGAACGGGAAGAAAGTGTTTTGACCGGTATTCAGGAATGGGAGAACAATCTGTTGAATTATGAGCCCAATGATTTGGAAATGGTTTATGATAAATCATTGGAAAGGTCTTTCTCACTATTGCCTGAAGAAGTTCAGCAGCAGTTTTTTTCAGCAATGGATAGCTGGCTGTTTCATCTTCATGCGCTTATTCAAGGCTCACAGCTTCAAATGGATGCGAAAGAACGCATTTTGACGGCAGGCCGTGTTTTTCATTCTGATATTGAGACGATTGAAGACCTTAAGCAATTGACTATCGACCAGCTTCAATACATAGCTCAACAGCAGATTGCCCGGCATCGTCTTTATTCTTTTGCGCAAGGCGGCATTGCAGGTTCAGGCAGCTCACTCATGCTGGGTACAGATATTCCTGCTATGGCGGTTATTAATCTTCGTGCGGTCCAGCTGATTGCGATGACCTATGGTTTTGAAGTCAATACACCATTCGAAATGATGAGCTCTCTTAAGGTTTTTCACGCTGCAACACTGCCGCCGCGCATGCAGGGCAGCGCTTGGGAAGAATTAATGAACGAGCTGAAGAATCAGGAAGAATTCTATTTTTATGAAGGAAAAGAAGAATTGACTGATATAACCTGGATTGAGCAGCCAATGAAGCAGCTTTTTAAAGCGATGGCTATTTACTTTTTTCGGAGAAAATCCGTTCAAGGAATTCCTTTCATCAGCATGGCCATTGGAGCCGGAACTAATTATCAGCTGACAAGAAAGGTAACAGATTTCGCTCATAAGTATTATCAAATGAGATATTTGCATAGAAAAAACAATCAGCGGTAAACTCCCGGATAACTATGATTTTTAAGTAAAGGTGATGCCAAATGAGTACATTCGAGCATAAAAAAGAAGCGCCAAAAGAAATTAGGTGCAAAGTGGTCACCGTGAGTGATACGAGAGATAAGGAAACGGATAAAAGCGGAAAGCTGATGATCCGCCTGCTGGAAGAGGCAGGACATGTCATAGCTGACTATGAAATCGTCAAGGATGAAGGAAGTCTCATTCGCAAGGCCGTATTAAAAGGGTGTGGAAACCCCGGCATTGATGCTGTGCTTACAAATGGAGGCACTGGAATTGCGTTAAGAGACGTCACTATTGAGACAGTAAGAGAATTATTTGATAAAGAAATTGACGGATTCGGCGAATTGTTCAGGATGCTAAGCTATACGGAAGATATCGGGTCTGCGGCCATTCTTTCACGAGCTGCTGCAGGCACAGTGCAAAATAAAGCCGTTTTCTCAACACCAGGATCATCCGGGGCAGTTCGCCTTGCGATGAATAAGCTGATTTTGCCTGAACTCGGGCATATTGTCAGGGAACTAAGAAAAGATTTATAAAGGGCAAAAAACCTTTCCGATGCGGAAAGGTTTTTTTTAAGAAGATAGGGAATTATAATTTTTGAACTTTGAGAACTGTCTAGCGCATGCAGCCTCCCCCTCAAGTTGAGGCCCACAGGACAAAGAAGGCCTCGGCAGCATTAAACATTACACGACTGAAAGCGGCAGCTTCTTGGAGGACGAGGGGTTCTTAGTCTGCATTCCTTCTTGGGCAAGGCGCTTCCGCTTTTTTATGAATGCATTTTCCCTGTAATATCCTGATTCGTTCGATACCATAGCCACAGATCATTTATGACTGATGCCAGTTCTGAAATTTCACTGTTAAGTCTGCATGATCTTTCGAAATTACCCTCATCTGATAGCTCAGCCTGTTTCCTGTTGATACCCGCTTCAAGCTCAGCAATACGATCTGGAATCCTGCCTCTTATTTTTTCCCAATGAAACAGGATCAACTGCTGTGTTTTTGGTGAATATTCATCCCAATCCCGGTCAAAGGCGGGTATAGGAATGCCAAGACGGTGATTATGTGAAAAATGCTCCTCCATTATGAATCCCCCAAACGATAATCTTGTCTTTATTTTACTATAAAGGTGTTTATGGTGCATGGATGTTTTAGTATTGAATCTTTTTTTGCAGACACTACTATGGAACTAATGGAAATACGTGAACTTGGTTCACAAGTACTGATTTGACGGAAAAGCTATGGGCTTGGTTTACAGATTTAATAGAAATCGGCTAACATATTAATTATTAAGAATATTTAAATAATTTAAAAGGGGGAGAATATGAAAAGGTTTATAACACGCTTAACAGTTTTTGGCCTGGTGTTGAGTTTGCTTTTGCCTTATCCCATTGCAGCCTTAGGAGAAGAATTGGGCATAACAGATAGCAGCAGCTCAGAAGAACATGTCTTTAAACATAAAAAACCATTAGAATATCCAACTTTGTCAAAAGCAAAGCGCCCCGAGGATGCAGGCTTTTCTTCCAAAAAGCTCAGCGAGGTTGATAAGCTGATCGAGGGAGAAATAGAAAATGGTTTTCCAGGAGCAGCTTTGGTCGTAATTAAAGATGGAAAGATAGTTAAAAACTCCGCATATGGTTCAGCCAAAACCTTTGATGAATCAGATCCATTAAATCATCCGCTGAAAATGAAGACAAAAACCATGTTTGATTTAGCATCAAACACGAAAATGTATGCCGTTAACTTTTCACTGCAGCATCTTGTCAGTGAAGGAAAGATCAATCTTGAAGAAAAAATTCAGCATTATTTTCCTGCATTTAAAGATTCAGCGGACGATGAAATAAAAGGGAAAGGTGAACTCCGGATAATCGACTTGCTTCATCATACTGCCGGGTTTCCTTCAAGCATCCATTATCATAATCCTGAAAGGGCGGGAGAATTGTATTCCCAGGAACGCAGTAAAACGCTTTCCATGATTTTAAAAACTCCCCTTCAGTATGAACCTGGCACCAGACAGGTTTACAGTGACATTGACTATATGCTGCTGGGATTTATTATTGAAAATATAACGGGAATGCAGCTTGACGATTATACTGAGAATCAAATCTATAAGCCTTTAGGGTTAAAGCAAACATTATTTAATCCGCTCCGCAAGGGATTCAAAGAAAAGGATTTCGCTGCAACTGAATTACACGGCAACACCAGGGATGGGGTCATTTCCTTCCCTAATATCCGGACCTATACTCTCCAGGGAGAGGTCCATGATGAGAAGTCTTTTTATTCAATGGATGGAATATCCGGGCATGCTGGCCTCTTTTCCACAACTTCAGATCTTGCTGTACTGATGCAGGTGATGCTTAATGATGGGGGCTATGGAAATGTAAAGAT
The DNA here is from genome assembly GCF_004366035.1 of Cytobacillus oceanisediminis. Classification (GTDB taxonomy): domain Bacteria; phylum Bacillota; class Bacilli; order Bacillales; family Cytobacillaceae; genus Cytobacillus; species Cytobacillus oceanisediminis_C. The sequence goes on along the minus strand of NZ_SOEE01000001.1, from coordinate 774,538 downwards.
ATTTGATAAACGAACAATTGATAAGTTTGTAGAACCATATGATATGAATCCTACATATGGGTTAGGCTGGCGTCTGAACGGAGATTCAAGTATGGAGTGGATGTTCAGCCAGTATGCCGGGAAAAAGGTATTTGGGCATACTGGCTGGACAGGAACGGTAACGGTGATAGACAGGGAAAATAATTTAGCTATCGCACTCCTGACAAATAAAAAACATTCTCCAGTCATCGATCCATTAAAAGATCCGCATAAGTTTCAAGGTGACATCTACAGCATCAGTCAGTATGGAAGTGTAATTTCAGCGGTTTATGATGCATTAAATGACTAAACTATTACAGGCAAAAGCCAAAATGGGCCTTTTGCCTTTTTTTATTGGGGAAATTATATTTATTTTTATACATTTTTTAGAATAAGTATTGATTTTTAAAGAAAAGGTTGTTAAAGTAAGAGAATAATAAATGAATAAAAACATAATTTATCTGTATATTTATACGTATAATCTAAGGAGGAAATATAAATGTCACAAAATAAAGTTGTTCTTGCATACTCGGGCGGTTTGGATACATCAGTTGCGGTTAAATGGCTGCAGGATCAAGGTTATGCTGTTGTTGCCTGCTGCCTTGACGTTGGTGAAGGAAAAGATCTGAACTTTATCCAGAAAAAAGCTTTAACTGTTGGAGCTGTCCAATCATATGTGATTGATGCAAAAGAGGAATTTGCTAATGAATATGCATTAATAGCGCTGCAGGCACATGCCTTATATGAAAATAAGTATCCATTAGTCTCTGCACTTTCACGCCCGCTGATTGCCAAAAAGCTTGTTGAAGTAGCAGAAAAAGAAGGTGCAGTAGCAGTCGCGCATGGATGTACCGGCAAAGGAAATGACCAGGTTCGTTTTGAAGTGGCAATACAGGCCCTAAACCCTGATCTTCAGGTGTTAGCTCCGGTTCGTGAGTGGAGCTGGTCACGTGAGGAAGAAATTGAATATGCAAAACAAAACAATATCCCCATCCCAATTAATCTGGATTCTCCATACAGCATTGATCAAAACCTATGGGGCAGAAGCAATGAGTGCGGAGTCCTGGAAGATCCATGGGCAGCTCCTCCGGAAGATGCATACGATCTTACTGTTTCTCTTGAAAAAGCACCTGATACACCTGATACGGTTGAAATCGGCTTTGAAAAGGGTGTACCAGTCAGCTTGAATGGCAAAAGTATGAAGCTTTCCGAGCTTATTGCCGAACTGAATGAGGTTGCAGGCAAGCATGGAGTTGGGCGTATCGATCATGTGGAAAATCGGCTTGTCGGAATCAAGTCCCGTGAAGTTTACGAGTGTCCGGGAGCAATGACACTTCTTAAAGCACATAAAGAGCTTGAGGATTTAACGATGGTAAAAGAAATGGCCCACTTTAAACCGGTTATTGAGAAAAAAGTGGCTGAGCTTATATACGAGGGATTGTGGTTCTCTCAGCTTAACAATGCTTTAACAGCTTTCCTGAAAGAGACACAAACCTTTGTTACAGGAACAGTAAGAGTGAAGCTGTTTAAAGGCCATGCGATTGTTGAAGGAAGAAAATCGCCTTATTCCCTGTACGATGAAAAGTTAGCAACTTATACTTCTGATGATGAATTTGACCATAATGCGGCAGTGGGCTTTATTAAGCTTTGGGGATTGCCTACAAAGGTACAGAGCATTGTTCAAAACAGCAAGAAGGTGACAGTGTGAAAAAATTATGGGGAGGCAGATTCACAAAATCTGCTGAAGAATGGGTAGATGAGTTCGGAGCGTCGATTTCATTTGACCAGGAATTGGTTATGGAAGATATCGAAGGAAGCATGGCCCATGTTGCCATGCTTTCTAAAACAGGAATCATCACAGAAGACGAAGCTCAAAAAATCAAAACAGGCCTTCAGCAGCTTAAAGAGAAAGCAGTTAAGGATGAACTGGCTTACTCAGTAAAGCTTGAAGATATCCATTTAAATCTTGAGAGTCATTTGACCGAACTGTCTGGGCCTGTCGGCGGTAAACTTCATACCGCAAGGAGCCGAAATGACCAGGTGGCAACAGATATGCATTTATACTTGCGCAAGCAGGTGGAGCAGATTGTTGAATTGATCCAGGAAATGCAGGAAGAGTTAATCATCCAGGCTGAAAATAATGTGGAAACCATCATGCCCGGCTATACTCATCTGCAGCGGGCCCAGCCGATCTCTTTCGGCCACCATTTAATGGCCTATTTCTGGATGCTTGAGAGGGACAAAGAGCGTTTTTCTGAAAGCTTAAAGAGAATAAACTTATCTCCTCTTGGAGCAGGGGCTCTGGCTGGCACCACTTTCCCAATTGACCGTGAGTATACGGCTGAACTTCTGGGATTTGAAGGGATCTATGAGAACAGCCTGGATGCGGTCAGCGACAGAGACTTTATTCTTGAGTTTTTATCCTCAAGCTCAATCCTGATGATGCATCTGTCCCGTTTAAGTGAAGAATTCATCCTTTGGTCAAGCCAGGAGTTTCAATTCATTGAACTGGATGACAGCTTTGCAACCGGCAGCAGCATTATGCCGCAGAAGAAGAATCCGGATATGGCGGAACTCATCCGCGGTAAAACGGGGCGTGTATACGGTAACCTCATGGGGCTGCTGACAGTACTGAAGGGTCTGCCGCTAGCATATAATAAAGATATGCAGGAAGATAAGGAAGGGATGTTTGACACTGTAAAGACAGTCACAGGTTCGCTGAAAATCTTTGCAGGGATGATCCGCACCATGAAGATTAAAAAAGAGCAAATGGAAAAAGCAACTAAAAATGATTTTTCCAACGCTACTGAATTGGCGGATTATCTATCTGATAAAGGCATTCCATTCAGAGAAGCGCATGAGATTGTCGGGAAACTGGTTCTTGTCTGTGTACAAAAGGGATGCTTCCTTGGAGATTTGCCGCTTGATGATTTCAAGAACGCCCATTCATTGTTCGAAGAAGATATTTATGAAGTACTGAATCCTTATACAGCTGTCAAAAGAAGAAATAGTGCAGGCGGGACAGGATTCAAACAAGTAAGCATCGCGATTGATAAAGCGAAGGAATCTCTCGGCATTAAAGAGATTGCCAATAAATAATGAAAAAATGGCGCTGCAAAAGGCAGCGCCATTTTTTCTATTTTTCATCTTCCTTATCCGTTCTGACAACGAGGACATCACAGCGGGCATAGCGGGTAATATGTTCAGATACACTGCCGATGATGAAACGTTCAACTGCGTTCATGCCTGTTGCACCGCAAATGATCAGGTCGACGTTGTGCTTTCTTGCAATATCTTTTGGGATTTTCACTTTTGGGGAACCATAATCGACTTCATATGTTACATTCTCGATGCCTGCATCCATTGCCGTTCTTTTGTATTTTTCCATTAATTCAGTAGCGAAACGGTCAGCCCTTTCAGCTATTGTACGGTCATAGGCTTCAACAGTAGCAAAGGTGCGGGTATCAATGATATGTGCCAATACAAGAGAAGCGTTATTGCGCTTCGCAATTTCAATCGCTTTTTTAAAAGCCCATTCTGCTTCCGTTGAACCATCTACAGCGACTAATATGTTTTTATACTTCATGCCCATTTGTATCTCCTCCTTTACCTATATTATACAGCTGTTAAATCTGAATATCTGTAACAAAAAATCGAACAATAGTAAGGCTGATAAAAATATATTAAAGGAGCAGATGAGGATGGAAAAGCGAGAACCACAAGCAGGATCCGCATATTTTTTTGATGAGCAGGGTACAAATGAAGTTAGCGCACAAATCATGAATGCCTATAACAGCGGTGTTATTGATCAGCCGAATGCCGAGTTTGACATGGAAGCTCACGAACGGAATGAAGGGTATCTACAATAAGTAAAAGAAGCAAAGCTCTCATAAATCATGAGAGCTTTTTAGCTGAGGATTAAGAATGCGGAAAAAGAAAAAATGGGCAAAGCAATTGTATACTTTTCCATCAAATTGCCATATAAAGTTAATAGGTACATCACTTACAATACGGAGGTATGCAGCATGCGTATCGGAGTTCCAAAGGAAGTAAAAAACAATGAAAACAGGGTTGCTATGACCCCTGCTGGGGTTATGAATCTCATTCAATTTGGACATGAAGTCTACATCGAAGCAGATGCCGGGACAGGTTCCGGTTTTTCGGATAACGACTATATAAGTGCTGGTGCACATATTGTTCAAACTCCAGAAGAGGCATGGTCAATGGATATGGTCATGAAGGTAAAAGAGCCGATACCAGGCGAATATGTATATTTTCGGGAAGGGTTAATTCTCTTTACATATCTGCATTTGGCTGCTGAACCTGATTTGACAAGTGCTTTAATTGATAAGAAAGTAGCTGGCATCGCTTATGAAACAGTCCAGCTTCCCAACCGGAGTTTGCCTCTATTGACTCCAATGAGTGAAGTAGCCGGGAGAATGGCAGCTCAGGTAGGAGCCCAATTTTTAGAAAAAATACATGGAGGGAAAGGAATCCTGCTATCGGGGGTACCAGGTGTACAGCGTGGAAATGTTACCATTATCGGCGGCGGGGTTGCTGGAACCAATGCTGCAAAAATGGCAATAGGCCTTGGGGCAAAGGTCACAATGATTGACTTGAATCCCGACCGCCTTCGGCAGCTGGATGATATCTTCGGAATAGATGTAACAACTCTGATCTCTAACCCTTACAATATCGCTGAAGCTGTTAAGGATTCAGATCTCGTGATTGGAGCCGTACTTATTCCGGGAGCAAAAGCACCAAAGCTTGTCACAGAGGATATGATTAAATCGATGAACCCGGGCTCTGTAATCGTGGACATTGCGATCGATCAGGGTGGAATATTCGAAACAACTGATCGAATTACAACACATGATAATCCCACATATGAAAAGCATGGCGTAGTTCATTATGCAGTGGCTAATATGCCTGGAGCAGTTCCCAGAACATCCACTCTTGCACTGACCAACGTGACAGTGCCATATGCAGTACAAATTGCGAATAAAGGCTACAAGCAGGCATGTCTGGATAATGAGGCTTTATTAAAGGGAGTTAATACATTAAATGGTTATGTGACATACAAAGCGGTAGCTGAAGCCCATAGCCTTGACTATTCAGATACGATTACGCAATTGGAACAGCAATAGAAAAAGCTTCAGGTGCCCGCTTATCGGCTCGAGATAGACACTTATCTGAATGCTGATTTTATACACTTATTTCATAAAAAATCCGGGGCTGAATAGCTCCGGATTTTCTGTGGGATTTTATAAATTTCTATTTAATAACCTGAAGCTCTTTCGGGAACTTGGTTAAAATTTCAACTCCGTCTGCTGTTACAGCAAGGTCATCTTCAATCCGCACTCCGGCAACGCCTGGGACATAGATTCCTGGCTCAATGGTGAATACCATACCTTCTTCAAGCAAAAGTGAGTTTGTTTCTGTTAATGAAGGATATTCATGAACGCTCACACCTAGTCCATGGCCCAATCGATGCGGGAAATATTCGCCGTAGCCGGCTTCTGCTATCAGGTTTCTAGCTGTCAGGTCAATATCTGCGCAAGTGACTCCCGGCTTGCTCGCTTCAACAGCTGCAAGCTGAGCTTTTAAGACGGTATCATAAATTTCTTTTTGTTTATCATTGATATCACCATAAGCTACAGTTCTAGTAATATCTGAGCAGTAGCCATTCCAGACAACTCCGAGGTCAAACAGGACTAAATCCCCTTTTTGAATCTTCGTCATTCCTGGTGTGCCATGAGGAGAAGCTCCGTTAGCCCCCGTCAGGACCATGGTAGAGAAAGACATTTCATTAACGCCTTTTTTCTTTAACGCATATTCTACTGCAGCCAGAACATCCAGTTCCGTTTTTCCTTCCTGGATCTCGGCACAGCCTGTTTCAATCGCAAAATCAGCCAGTTCACATGCTTCGCGAATGATTTCCAATTCTTTTTCATCTTTAACCATACGAAGCTGACGAAGCTTTTCTTCTGCCGAAGCGAATGAAGCGCCGCTGAACAGAGCAGAAATGGCTTCATACCGCTCTACATTCATATGCTCTTTTTCGATTGCTGCTTTATTTACCTTACCAACTCTTTTTTGTATGGATGTCTGGATAAATTCCCAAGGGTTCTGAATATCGCTGTAGCCAATAATTTCATGGCTCCATCCTGCTTTTTTGGCATCTTCTTTTTCCATGGCCGGACATACGAGGAAAGGCTCTTCTTCCTGGAAAACAGCCAGCCCAAGCAAGCGTTCATGTGGATCGCTTAAAAAGCCGCTTAAATAAAAAACATTATCCGGTGATGTTACAAAGGTGACCTGGATATCATTTTCCCTCATCCACTGTGACAATTTCTGCAATCTGTTATTCATAGTGAACCTCCTTATGTACTGATACTTTGAGAGTAGCAACTAAATAAGAAAATGTAAACTTTTTAAAGATTGCCAATTCGGGTATATATTATAAAGAAAGCAGGAATAACTTGTTTTTCGTTGAAGTAACTTACATAACTTAAAATTAGAGAGGAGCATAAAATTGAAAGTATCATTTCATGGCCATGCCATAGTGAAAATCGAATCACAGGGAAAAACCATCTTAATAGATCCTTTTATTACCGGGAATGACTTGACAGACTTAAAAGCTGAGGATCAAAAGCCAGATGTCATCATTGTCACCCATGGACATGGTGACCATCTTGGGGACACGATTGAACTGGCAAAGCGGAATGATTGTCTTGTCATTGCCAACTTTGAGCTTGCCACCTATCTGGGCTGGCAGGGGGTTAACGCGCATGGAATGTCGATCGGCGGCGGATATGATTTTGACTTCGGAAGAGTAAAGCTGACACCAGCATTTCATGGAACAGGCCTCGAGACAGAGAATCAGGAAATCATTTATTTGGGAATGCCGGCTGGTGTTCTCATCACTTTAGAAGGAAAAACGATTTATCATGCAGGGGATACAGGGTTATTCTCTGACATGAAGTTAATTGGCGATCGGCATCCGATAGATTTGGCATTTCTGCCGATCGGAGACAATTTTACTATGGGTCCGGATGATGCAGCATACGCAGCAGAACTCCTTGGCGCCAAAAAGGTGGTTCCGATTCACTTCAACACGTTCCCGCCAATAAGGCAGGATCCGCATAAATTCATCAGCATGCTGGAAACAGGAGTCGGGCAGGTGCTGGAAGCAGGAGATTCAATCGAATTATAATATGAAAACGCAGCTTCTGAAGGAGGCTGCGTTTGTCTTTATGACTAAAAATCAATCATTTTCCCAGCCTGTCCGCATACATTTTAGGGAGGATAGGATAAAGGAGGAAGCTAGATTGAATAAAAATCGATATTTGCTATGTTTGCTGCTGTGCGGATTGATGCTTTATTATGCCGCTCCTAGAATGGGTGTGTTTAATGGAGGGACTGAAGGGGTCTTTGCCATCAGCTGGCTGGCCCTTGCCCTTTTTGTCATTGCCGGAAACCTGACTGCATTGCTGTTTGCCCCGAAAAAAGCGGCTGCTTCGGGAAAACAGGCGGGCAAAATGGCAGACAGGAAGCGGGTGCGTTCCTTCGGCAGATAAAGTGAAACTTCAATCAGTGGGGTTTTACTGCCCGTTAGACTGAGATAATTTAAGATTGGCGAAGTCAATTGTATCAAGGCCTCTTTACCCTTATAATGAAAAATAAGGAATAATTTGTAGAGGGTGAAAGTCTTGGCTACTAAGCATGAGCAAATATTACATTACATTGATGAACTGCCAATTGGAGAAAAGATATCGGTCAGACAGATCGCCAAGGCGCTCGCAGTGAGTGAAGGGACTGCATACAGAGCAATTAAGGATGCTGAAAATAAGGGATATGTCAGTACAATAGAACGTGTTGGGACAATAAGAATTGAGCGGAAAAAGAAAGAAAATATTGAGAAGCTTACTTTTGCCGAAGTTGTTAATATCGTTGACGGCCAGGTGCTCGGAGGAAGAGCCGGTCTCCATAAAACACTGAACAAGTTTGTTATTGGAGCGATGAAGCTTGAAGCGATGATGAGGTACACGGATGCCGGAAACCTGCTGATTGTCGGAAACCGGACCCAGGCACACGAATTAGCTTTGAAGGCTGGGGCTGCTGTGTTAATTACTGGGGGCTTTGATACAGAAGACCATGTCAAAAAGCTTGCTGACGACCTGCAGCTTCCTGTGATCTCAAGCAGCTATGACACCTTCACAGTGGCAACTATGATCAATCGGGCTATCTATGACCAGCTGATCAAAAAGGAGATTGTACTTGTTGAAGATATCCTGACTCCTCTGGAAGAAGCGATTTTCCTGAAAACAACCGATACAATTGCAGATTGGCTAACGTACAATCGTGAAACCGGCCATAGCCGATTCCCGGTTGTCGACAGTAATCTAAGAGTGCAGGGAGTTGTCACTTCAAAGGATATTATGGGACATGATAAAGAAACGCTTATTGAAAAAATTATGACCAAAAACCCTATGACGGTTGGCGGAAAAACGAGCGTTGCGTCTTCCTCGCATATGATGGTATGGGAAGGGATTGAATTGCTTCCTGTGATAGATGAAGCCAATAAACTCGAAGGGATTGTTAGCCGTCAGGACGTGCTGAAGGCGCTGCAGATGATCCAAAGGCAGCCGCAGGTGGGTGAAACAATTGACGACATAGTCACCAACCAGCTGGTTATGACTCGGGGAAAAACAAAAGGGGATGACGTTTATCGCTGTGAGGTTACTCCCCAGATGACCAACCACCTTGGAACCATATCCTATGGAGTCTTTACAACCATTGTTTCGGAAGCTGCAAACAGAGTGTTAAGAAGCTATAAAAAAGGTGATCTCGTAGTTGAAAATATGACGGTCTACTTTATTAAGCCTGTTCAAATCGACAGTATGCTTGAAATCTATCCAAAAGTATTGGAAGTAGGACGGAAGTTCGGAAAAGTGGATGTGGAAGTTTTTAACGAAGGTGTCCTTGTAGGCAAGGCGATGATGATGTGCCAGCTTATTGACAGACATTAAAATAAGAAAAGCGGAAGCCCCTTGCCGACAAAGGCGCAGACTAAGAACCACATCCTCCCAAAAGCTCCGCTTTCGGTCGTGCGATGTTTATGCTGACGAAGACTTCCTTGTCCTGGGGCCTCACCCCAAGGGGGCAGGCTGCTTGCGCTAGAAAGTAATCACGTTCAAGGATATCCTTTCTTACTAATGAAGAAAAAGCCGCTCACATTTTGAACGGCTTTTTTTGCAGAGCTCTTTCGGAAGTACGGTTTAAATTTAACTTTTCCTTGCTTGCTCAACTTCTTTTGCAGCATGAGGCATGTAAAACTTATATGCTTTTATGCCGCCCCATATGCTTAATACTCCAACAAGGATAAACACAATTCCCACAATGAGAGCTGTTGTTGTATTGTATAAAAACAGCTGATTAACGCCAAATATGGCGACGAATGTTCCAAGCGCAATCCTGGACTTGGCTGATATCCATTGTCTTTCAGCCGGCTGTCTGCTTCTGAAGAATTTCACTTTGTAGAAAATATAGAAAGAAAAAGAGAGAATAATCAGGATAACAAAGATAGGCATTTCATAACCTCCAAGTTTCGACAATCTCTTATTATTTTACCTTCATTATTAAAAAATTGCCATAAGCGTGCTGTGTTTTCTTTTTCTTTTCACGATGATGTGGTAAAAATAAAGTAGTATTCAGAAAAAAGGAGCGCGCCATGAAACAAAAGATACTTGATGAAATTAAAAAATATGAAACAATCATTATTCATAGGCATGTCCGTCCTGATCCGGATGCATATGGTTCACAGGGAGGTCTTGCTGAAATTCTGAAGGCTTCATTCCCTGAAAAGTCAATCTTCACTGTGGGGAAGGAAGAAGAAACACTTCATTATATGAGAAGGCTGGATGAGATATCTGATGATACATATAATGGGGCGCTGGTCATTGTCTGTGATACAGCAAATGCGGAACGGATATGTGATGATAGATATGGAACGGGTAATAAACTGATCAAAATTGATCATCACCCGAATATGGATCCGTATGGAGATATGATGTGGGTTGATACGGATGCAAGCTCGACCAGTGAAATGATTTATGAGTTTTATCTTTTCGGCAAAGATCAGGGTCTGAAAATGTCTGATGAAGCTGCTAGAGTGTTATTTGCCGGAATAGTAGGGGACACTGGCCGTTTCCTCTATCCAAGCACGACAGAAAAGACGTTTTCATATGCAGGTGAACTGATTCACTATAATTTTTCGCGGCCGGAACTGTTTGATAAGATGTACGAGCTGGACGCAAATATTGTTAAATTGAAGGGCTATGTGCTGCAGAACTTTGAAATGAGAGACAGCGGGGCAGCTGTCATGATCCTGAAAAAAGAGCTGCTCGAAGAATTTCAGGCAGTACCTTCTAAAGCTTCCCTGCTTGTAAGTATTCTTGGCGATGTGAAGGGAATAAAAGCTTGGGTTTTCTTTATTGAGGAGAGCGATCAAATCCGTGTGCGGTTCCGTTCGAAGGGTCCAATTATTAATGAAGTTGCAAGAAAGTATAATGGCGGAGGACATCCTCTTGCTGCCGGAGCTTCCATTTATTCATGGAAAGAGATGGAATCGGTTGTAAGAGATTTGGAGGATGTCTGCAAAGCTAACTAACATCTAATGCCCGGCAAAAGCCGGGCATTAATCCAGCATAATATTTAATTCAATTGAGACGGTTGTATAGATGACCAGTTCTTTAACTTCCACCCGGTATCTCTTTTCATTTACCCGATGTGTTTTATTTTCTATTATTTTCTTGATCAGTTCGCTGCTTTTGTAAACAGTATCGATGTCTTTGGCAACCATCATGCTAATATCCTCTTTTATTTCATCTTCCAGCTGAAAAACACTGAAGGAATCCAATTTATATTTTTCGCTGTTGACAATTTTAATGGATATATCCTGGACAGTCAGTTTTTTCTGGTTTTCTTTATTTAGTTTTTTGAATTCCTCTTGCCAGATTTCCTTATCTTTTTCCAATTCAAAAATAGCATCCTTTTGAAGCTTGATTTCTTTGCTGTATCTCTCCTGCCACTGTCCAAAAACAAATAAAAAAATAAACCAGCTGATGATGCCTCCTATGGCCATTCCTGCTAAAAAGCGCTGCCAGGATGGCAATCGGTAGTAAGGCGGTATCCTCATGCTGAAATGTTCTCCTGAGTAAGCCAGTTAATAAGCATGGCGCCTGTCTGGGCCCCTCCGAGAGCAGAAAGGATCAGCATGAATTGTTTAAATATATCCTTTGTCTGTCCGTCCATGACACCTCTTTCAAAGCTGTAAACTGTATCAAAGGTTCCTCCGATTGCTGCAATGATAGCCCAGATGCGTATCATATTAGAAATCTGGAAGATTTGATTTAAAGGAGGCTTTCCTGTCAGAAAAGCAGCCATACCTCCAATGATTGAACCTCCTATCAAAACACCGAAAGCAATAAAATAACTATCAATTAAAGTGGAAAAAAAGGGCTGGGTATTCATATCATCCATCCTCGCTGCAGGAATGGCCCTGCCAGAATTATCTTGATACTTCATCATATGGACAAACTTAGGAAAATATGTTTTTTAGCTGCCGTTAGAAAGAGAACATATTTTCTTTTTGGAAACGGGCGTTCTATAATGAAAATACAGAGTAAGTAAGGGTGTGAGAAACGTGTCATTTATTCACCTTCATGTATATAGCGCTTATAGCCTGCTATCGAGCACGGCAAGAGTAGAACAGCTTGTGTCAGGCGCCAGGGAAAACAGGTTTCCTGCCCTGGCTTTAACGGACCGGAATGTCATGTACGGAGCTGTTGCCTTTTATAAAGAATGTCTTAAGCAATCCATAAAGCCAATCCTGGGCCTCTCTGTGGATGTATTAAGCGAGGTATCCGAAGGGGAAGCTTATCCGATGGTTCTTTTGGCTAAAGACAGACAGGGTTTTCAGAATCTATTAAAAATCACAAGCACAGTCCAGACAAAATCGCCTGAAGGCATCCCTGTTAAATGGCTTAAGCACTATGCAGGAGGATTGTTTGCTTTAACTCCCGGCCTTGATGGGGAGATAGAACACTATCTTGAGGCAGGTGAATACGGCCAGGCAAAAAGAACAGCTGAACTTTTCAGCAGTCTTTTCGATCCGCATTCCTTCTTTTTAGCTATACAGGATCATGGACTGCGTGAAGAGAAAAAAAACCATGAACTTCTGGTTCAGCTTTCCGGGGAAACCGGGATTGGCCTGGCGGCTTCAAATGGTGTCTGTTACATAAAGAAAGAAGATGCTTTTGCCCATGAGTGCCTGCTGGCCATTAAAAATGGAGAAAAGCTTCAGGATGAAGCGAGAGAGCGGCTGAAGAGTGATGAGTATTATTTAAAGTCATCCGGGGAAATGGCAGAATTGTTATCGGGTTATCCGGATGCTTTGGAAAATACGATTAAGATAGCAGAGCAATGCAATGTAATGCTTGAGCTGGATAAACAGAACCTCCCTAAATACCCTGCTGTAAAAGGGATGAGTGCCGATGAGCTATTGGCAGAAGTTTGCTGGAAGGGTTTTGCTGACAGATATCCGGATGCAGATGGTGAGCATAGGGAGCGTTTGCAGTATGAGCTGAATATAATTAATAACATGAAGTTCAGCGATTATTTTCTAATCGTTTGGGATTTTATGAAGTTTTCGAGAGAAAATGGGATTTTAACCGGTCCGGGGCGGGGATCTGCTGCCGGTTCGATGGTTGCTTATGTCTTATATATTACAGATGTGGATCCAATTGAGCATCAGTTATTATTTGAGCGGTTCCTTAATCCAGAAAGAATTTCCATGCCTGATATTGATATCGATTTCCCGGATCACAGAAGGGATGAGGTGATTCGGTATGTGTCCAGGAAATATGGAGAGCTCCATGTTGCTCAAATTCTTACGTTTGGAACATTAGCAGCTAAGGCGGCACTACGGGATGTCGGCAGGGCATTTGGGCTTAATCCGAAAGAGCTGGACATGCTTTCAAGAAAAGTACCTTCCAAATTGGGCATCAGTCTCAAAGAGGCTTACAAAGAATCAGAGCCTTTAAGAAGATTCATCGAGGAATCCGATTTAAATCGCAGACTTTTTGAAACGGCTATCAAACTGGAAGGTCTCCCAAGGCACACATCCACTCATGCTGCCGGTATTGTAATCAGCGAGCACCCGCTGGTTGAGGCCATTCCCATTCAAAAGGGACATGAGAATGTTTATTTGACCCAATACTCGATGGAACATCTTGAGGATGTCGGCCTATTAAAAATGGATTTTCTCGGTCTTAGGAACCTGACACTAATCGAGAATATCTTAAGCTCTATTCAGAGAAAGACAGGCACACAGATTGATATAAAAAACATTCCCATGGATGATGAGGCAGTATACAGTCTTTTGGGAAGAGGAGATACTACAGGCATTTTCCAGCTTGAGTCTGAGGGGATGCGAAGTGTTCTGACAAGGCTTCAGCCAACACGCTTTGAAGATATTGTGGCTGTCAATGCCCTTTACCGCCCCGGCCCAATGGAAAATATCCCGCTGTTTATTGATAGAAAGCAAGGGAGGAAGCCGATTATATATCCGCATCCTGATTTGAAGCCTATTCTTGAAAATACGTATGGTGTCATCGTGTATCAGGAACAAATTATGCAAATCGCTGCAAAAATGGCAGGATTTTCACTGGGTGAAGCCGATTTGCTTCGGAGAGCAGTCAGCAAGAAGCAAAAAGAAGTGCTTGACCGTGAGCGTGTCCATTTTGTAGGGGGAGCGGTGAAGAAAGGCTATAATGAACAAGCTGCTCATGATATATATGATCTGATTGTCCGGTTTGCAAACTATGGATTTAACCGGAGCCATGCGGTTGCATACAGTTTCATAGCTTATCAGCTGGCATATTTAAAAACTCATTATCCGCTTTACTTTATGGCTTCACTGCTGACTTCAGCAGTAGGCAATGAAGGCAGGATTGCCCAGTATATCGGAGAACTGAAACAGATGGGTTTGGCGCTCAGCCCGCCATCCATAAATAAAAGCGGCTATTCATTTCTGGTAGAGAAAGATTCAATCAGGTATAGTCTTGCAGCCATAAAAGGCGTAGGTGCTGCAGCTTTAAGGGATATTTTTCAGGCTAGGAAAAATAAGCGCTTTGAAGATCTGTTTGATTTTTGCATAAGGGTTTCAACAAAAGCTGTTAATCGCAAGGTCCTCGAATCCCTGGTTCATTCAGGCAGCTTTGATGAATTTGGGGAAGATAGAGCTGTTCTGCTTGCAAGTCTGGATGTGGCTGCGGAACATGCCCAGCTTGTTATGCCGGAAGACGATCAAGCTGATTTTTTTGAGGATGATGAATTTTTTCCTAAGCCTAAATATACCGAAGTAGATCCGATCCGTTCCGAGGACAAGCTGAAATTTGAAAAAGATGTGCTGGGCCTGTATTTATCAGATCATCCGGTTTCAATTTACGAATCATCTTTTCATCTGCTGGATGCCAGTCCGCTGCTTGAACTCGAAAGAAATGCAAATAAGGCAAAAACAGTTGCATATTTATCCGAGGTGAAAAAGATCCGTACGAAAAAAGGAGAGCCAATGGCATTTCTATCCTTGAGCGACCAGACGGGGGATATGGAGGCAGTTGTTTTTCCAAAGGTGTTTAACCGATTTTCAATGCTATGCTCCCAGGGAAGCATCGTCTTTACGGAAGGAAGGATAGAGGAACGGGACGGAAAGAAGCAGCTGATTGTCCAGCATCTTGATGATGTGAAGGAAGCAATTGAAAAAATGCAAAACAAGGATCCGGTTTTATATTTAAGGATTACCGAGGATCGGGAAACATCTGAAAATCTTCGTTCGCTTAAAGAGTTATTTAAGAAAAATGAAGGCCGGGTTCAGGTGGTTTTATATTATGAAAGCTCCCGAAAAACCATCCGCCTGGGTGAAGAGGACCTGATCTCGCCATCAGAAGATTTCCTTCATTTGCTTATGAAAGTGCTTGGGCAGAATAACGTCATTTTAAAGTAATTAGCCTTTACAACAATAACAATTATGGTATATTTGTAAGAAGAAAAATAAACTGGTCTGACCACTGAAGCGAAAGATAAGCCCTGCGCCATCTGATAATCTGGCAGAGCGGCAGCAGATATTTGTCCGTCGATCTATGTTTATATATATAAATCCTATCCGGAATATGAGGAGTGAAAATTTTGACCTTACGCGAAGAAGCACTGCATATGCATAGAGCTAATAAAGGGAAATTGGAATCTAAATCAAAAGTACAGGTGCGAAATGCCAAAGACTTAAGCCTTGCTTACTCCCCGGGGGTTGCTGAGCCCTGCAAGGAGATTTATGATAAGCCGGAAACGGTCTATGAATATACGATGAAAGGTAATATGGTCGCGGTTGTTTCAGATGGAACAGCTGTGCTGGGATTAGGAAATATCGGACCGGAAGCCGCCCTTCCTGTAATGGAAGGTAAGGCTGTACTATTCAAAAGTTTTGCAGGAGTGGATGCATTCCCAATTTGCCTCAATACGACCGATGTTGATAAAATCGTTGAGACTGTAAAACTTCTTGAACCTACATTTGGAGGCGTAAACCTTGAAGATATTGCTGCTCCAAATTGCTTTTATGTAGAGGAGCGGCTAAAAAAGGAAACAAATATTCCTGTTTTCCATGATGACCAGCATGGCACGGCCATTGTGACTGTTGCAGGTCTTGTGAATGCCTTGAAGCTTTCGGGAAAGAAAATGAATGAAATTAAGGTTGTGGCAAACGGTGCGGGTGCGGCCGGAATTGCCATCATTAAACTTCTTTATAGCTATGGTGTTCGCGATATTATTATGTGTGACACGAAGGGTGCCATCTATGAAGGCCGCCCACAGGGAATGAATGAGATAAAAAATGAAGTAGCGAAATATACGAATCGTGAGAATGCCAAGGGAAGCCTGGCTGATGTTATTAAAGGTGCAGACGTATTCATCGGTGTTTCTGTGGCAGGAGCGTTAACGGCAGAGATGATTGGTGCTATGAATCAGGACCCGATTATTTTCGCTATGGCCAATCCAACTCCTGAAATTATGCCAGAAGAAGCGAAAGCTGCTGGAGCGATGGTAGTTGGTACAGGAAGATCCGACTTTCCGAACCAGGTCAATAATGTGCTGGCTTTCCCTGGAATTTTCAGAGGAGCTCTGGATGTCCGTGCAACTCATATCAATGAGAAAATGAAAGTAGCTGCTGTGGAAGCCATTGCCAATTTGGTTCATCAGGATGAACTGAATGCGGATTATGTCATCCCTGGGCCATTCGATCCCCGTGTAGCGCCTGCAGTTGCGGCCGCTGTGGCAAAGGCAGCTATGGAAACAGGTGTTGCCCGCATTAAAGTGGATCCTGAAGAAGTAAAGGAAAAAACGAAGCAACTTGCTGTAATTGGAAAAGGTGAGTGACTCCATACGTGAATCCACCTCAAAATAACACGAAGGTATATATCGGCATTGTCAAACAGCTTAGGTCCATGATTGAACATGACGGACTTAAGCCTGGAGATCGATTGCCTTCTGAAAGAGAGCTGTCAGAGCGCCTGGGTGTCGGGCGCTCTTCCGTACGGGAAGCATTAAGAGCCCTTGAACTTCTTGGCTTAATAGAGACAAGGAGGGGTGAGGGGACTTTTATGAGGGATTTTAGAGGACATCAGCTCGTACAGCTGCTCAGCACGTTTATTCTTCAGGATAAGAAATCCATAAGAGATGTTAAAGAAACCAAGTTTCTGATCGAACTTGATTGTTTATGGCTAATCATTCAAAAGGCTGGGGAAGATCAGCTTCTTAGGTTCAAAAAGTGGTCTCTTGAAGCAGACTACTCAGATGATGACTTTTTCCTGGAAATTGTCACACTTGCAGATAATCATCTTTTCCTCCGCATCTGGATTATCCTTAAAGATTATTATAATTCTTTGGATCTGGAGACAATGATGGTAACTAGGGAACAATATGCAAGGCTGATTGAGACATTGATTTCCAGAAATGAATCCGAAGTTATTCGTGTATATAGAAATCTGAGAAAATTGTCGAAAAGCTAACGACAATTTTTTGCAGATTTTATAGCTGATATCCTCTATATTTAAATAATCAGACAAGCATAAATGGAGCCTAGGAGAGTTAGGCATTCATTTTTAAATCGGTGGTCTGACCACTATTGAAATTAATGGAAATGATTCAGCGAATATCAGGGAGGTTTCATCTTGCTTAAAGATATTTTCACTAAGACGAAGAAGAAGAAATATGCAACCATTCCATCGGAAACGGCAAAGCAGGATGTGCCGGAAGGAATCATGACAAAGTGTCCGAACTGCAAGAAGATCATGTATACAAAAGAATTGGTTAAGAACCTTAAAGTGTGTTTCCATTGTCAATACCACCATACCATGAATTCAAAAGAGCGCTTGGAAAGCTTTTTGGATGCCAGTAGCTTTGAGGAAATTAACGCAAACATGATATCTGAAAATCCTCTTAATTTCCCGGATTATATTGAAAAGCTGGAAAAAGATCGGGAAAAAACAAAAATTAATGAAGCGGTAGTGACTGGGACAGGCACTGTAAATGGCCAAAAAATAGCAGTGGCCGTTATGGATTCCACATTCAGAATGGGAAGCATGGGCTCAGTAGTTGGAGAAAAAATTACCCGTGCCATTGAAAAAGCTGATGAATTGGGAGTTCCTTTTATTATATTTACCGCTTCAGGCGGAGCAAGAATGCAGGAAGGCGTTTTGAGCCTGATGCAAATGGCTAAGACAAGTGTAGCCTTAAAAAGATTCAGTGATAATGGAGGTCTGATTATCTCCATCATGACTCATCCGACTACAGGCGGTGTGTCTGCAAGCTTTGCTTCACTGGGAGATTACAATTTGGCGGAACCTGGTGCTTTGATTGGCTTTGCGGGGCGCAGAATCATAGAACAAACGATCCGTGAAGAACTGCCGGAAGACTTCCAGACAGCAGAATTCTTATTAAAACACGGACAATTGGATGCAGTCATCCCCAGAACAGAGTTAAAGGACAAGATATCAGCCATTTTATCGATACATCAACCAGGAGGTGACTTCCAATGGCAGGAGAATTAGAATTTGAACGTCCGGTTATGGAGCTGAAAAAAAAGATTGCTGAATTAAAAGAGTTTACAAAAACAGCCGATGTAGACCTATCCTCTGAGATAGAGAAGCTGGAAGCGCGCTTGGAGAAATTAGAAACCGATATATATGAAAATATGAAACCGTGGGATCGTGTACAGATTGCAAGACATCCTGCAAGGCCAACCACCCAGGACTATATCTCCTATCTTTTTGAGGATTTTTTCGAGTGTCATGGAGATCGTGCTTTTGGGGATGACGAAGCCATTGTTGGAGGCATTGCAAAGTTTAGGGGCCTTCCGGTTACTGTCATTGGGCATCAGCGCGGAAAAGACACAAAAGAGAATATCCGCAGAAATTTTGGAATGCCGCATCCCGAAGGGTACCGCAAAGCATTAAGACTCATGAAGCAGGCAGATAAATTCCGAAGGCCGATCATTTGTTTCATTGATACAAAGGGTGCCTATCCTGGGAAAGCCGCAGAGGAACGCGGACAGAGCGAGGCAATCGCAAAAAACCTGTTTGAAATGGCCAGCCTTAGGGTGCCTGTTATCTGTATCGTCATCGGTGAAGGGGGAAGCGGCGGAGCGCTGGCTCTCGGTGTGGGAAACCATATT
Source organism: Cytobacillus oceanisediminis (assembly GCF_004366035.1). Taxonomy (GTDB): domain Bacteria; phylum Bacillota; class Bacilli; order Bacillales; family Cytobacillaceae; genus Cytobacillus; species Cytobacillus oceanisediminis_C. The sequence continues at coordinate 755,736 of NZ_SOEE01000001.1, read as the reverse complement.
CATATGCTTGAAAACTCCACTTATTCGGTTATTTCTCCAGAAGGAGCTGCTGCCATTCTCTGGAAAGATGCCACGCAGGCCAAAAAGGCTGCAGAATCCATGAGAATTACTGCTCCGGATTTAAAAGAATTAGGTGTTGTAGATGAGATTATCGAAGAGGTAAAGGGCGGAGCCCACAAAGATGTAAAGGTGCAGGCTGCAGAAATCGGAGAGGTCCTTTATCAATCATTGAAGGATTTGATGAATCTTTCTGAAGATCAGCTTATCGACCACCGGTACAACAAGTTCAAATCCATTGGTGAATATTCGTTTTTAAAGGAATTTATTGGGGTAAAATAAAAGCGTGCCTTCGGGCACGCTTTTATTTTTTGCCTATTCCATTGCACAAGCCATCTATGTCAGCGGGAGGCTTATACTGCAGGCTTGTCAAAAGAAAAATGATGTAAATTCCGATGTGGAAAACTGTCAGCTCCAGCACCTGCCCCCTCCCAAAAGGCAAAGAACGCCTTTCCCTGAGGATCATCTTGTGCTTGAGGCCAACAGGATGAGGGTCATGCAGACATTGCCCCAGGACGCGGAGTTCTTAATCTGCCTTCCAAAAGTGGGCGAGGTGCTTCCGCTTTTCTTGTATAAAACGCTTTCAGTTACCCGACAATTCTGTATTTCCTTGAATTTGCCTGATTAAGTTGAGATGATCCCTTCTTCATGGTATTTTAGAAATATTCAATAGCGTTTTGTTCAATAATAAGATAAGCAGACTATGCTCTGCTTTACATAAAGAGCCTATATTACAAGTAAAATTCCTGGGCAGGCGTGTCCATGATTTATAGGCTGTTAAAAAACAGCGCAGCAGACAACACGCTTTCTTATTTTTATATAAATTACATTCGGGGTGATTATTGTGAAGAAAATAGGAGTATTAACAAGCGGCGGCGATTCTCCTGGCATGAATGCAGCTGTACGAGCAGTTGTCCGTAAAGCGATTTATCATAATATTGAAGTGTATGGTGTTTATGGCGGATATTCCGGCTTAATGTCAGGGAATATTAAGAAGCTTGACCTTGGTTCGGTTGGTGATATCATCCATCGCGGCGGCACAGTCCTTCATTCGGCAAGAAGCGAAGAGTTCAAAACAAGAGAAGGCCAGCAAAAAGGCATTGAACAGATGAATAAGCACGGCATTGAAGGTCTTGTGGTAATTGGAGGGGACGGTTCATACCGTGGAGCAAAAGCTTTGACAGAGCAAGGATTTCCCTGTGTGGGCGTACCTGGCACCATCGATAATGATATTCCGGGAACCCAATATACTATTGGCTTTGACACAGCTTTAAATACGGTTATTGATGCAATTGATAAAATCCGTGATACGGCTACTTCCCATGAAAGAACGTTTATCATTGAAGTAATGGGAAGAGATGCAGGAGACATCGCTTTATGTGCAGGATTAGCAGGCGGTGCGGAAACAATCCTCATTCCTGAAGCAGGCTATAGTATGGATGAAATTGCAGAGAGACTTAAAAAGGGACATGAACGCGGCAAAAAGCATAGTATCATTGTGGTAGCAGAAGGAGTCTGCAGCGGAGTGGAATTTGCCAAGCAAATAAAGGAAACAACAAACTTTGATACACGGGTGTCTGTACTTGGCCATATGCAGAGGGGCGGATCCCCAACTGCATTCGACCGGGTGCTGGCAAGCCGCCTTGGAGCACATGCAGTAGAACTTCTCCTTGAAGGCAAAGGCGGACGTGCAGTAGGAATTCAAAATAATAAACTTGTTGACCATGATATAATAGAAATATTGGATAGAGAGCATACACTTGACCTGGACCTATACAAACTTTCGAAAGAGCTGTCTATTTAATTTTGTCACATATAAACCAGCACGATGCGCCCAAAGGGCCCTGTGCTGACAAGATAACTGTCTAGCTCCAGCGCCTACCCCCTCGAGGTCACAAGCTTGTCTTGTTTCGGCTCCCGGGGACTCAGGGTCTTATGCCTGTCGTCTCTGGGCAGTCGCCTCCACATTTCGAGAAATCCTCTCAAAAAGGCAAAGAACGCCTTTCCGAGAGGCTCGTCTTGTGCTTGTCGGGGGTGGGCAAGGCGCTTCCGCTTTTCTTGTAATCAAGCTGCATCAAATCAGGAGGTAAATTAAAATGCGTAAAACGAAAATCGTTTGTACTATTGGACCTGCCAGTGAAAGTGTTGAAAAGTTAACACAGCTTATTGAAGCAGGCATGAATGTTGCCCGGTTAAATTTTTCTCATGGTGATTTCCAGGAGCATGGACAGCGAATTCAGAACATCCGTGAAGCTGCGGAAAAGACCGGCAAGACAGTAGCGATCCTCTTAGACACAAAAGGACCGGAGATCCGCACAAACAATATGCTTGAAGGTGCGATAGAACTGAGAGCTGGGGAAAACATTATTATCTCCATGAACGAGGTTGAAGGAACAGCAGAAAAGTTTTCTGTTACATACGCAGGGCTAATTGAAGATGTACACACAGGAAGCAAAATTCTGCTTGATGACGGTTTAATTGGACTTGAAGTGACAAAAATCGATAAAGCCAGCAGTGAAATTCACACAAAAATCTTAAATAGCGGAACACTTAAAAATAAAAAAGGCGTCAACGTTCCGGGTGTATCTGTGAATCTTCCTGGCATAACGGAGAAAGATGCTCAGGACATCATCTTCGGAATCGAACAGGGCGTAGATTTCATTGCTGCTTCTTTTGTCCGCAGAGCGTCTGATGTTTTGGAAATCAGACAGCTGCTTGAAGAGCACAACGCCTCTTATATCAACATCATTCCTAAGATTGAAAATCAGGAAGGTGTAGATAACATTGATGAAATTCTTGAAATTTCTGACGGTCTTATGGTAGCGCGCGGAGACCTTGGTGTCGAAATTCCAGCAGAAGAAGTTCCGCTTGTGCAAAAGAAATTAATTAAAAAGTGCAATGCACAGGGTAAACCTGTTATTACTGCAACACAAATGCTGGATTCCATGCAGCGCAACCCCCGTCCAACACGCGCAGAAGCGAGTGATGTAGCAAATGCCATTTTTGATGGTACTGATGCTATCATGTTATCCGGTGAAACGGCTGCAGGCTCTTATCCTGTCGAGGCTGTTCAGACGATGCACAACATTGCATCAAGAGCAGAATCTGCCTTAGATCATAAAGAAATTCTATCAAACCGCAGCAAAGATAATGAGCATAACATTACAGATGCCATTGGACAATCAGTGGCACATACAGCTCTAAACCTGGATGTTAACGCAATTATTACACCGACTGAGAGCGGCCATACAGCAAGAATGATTTCAAAGTACCGTCCAAAAGCTCCTATTGTTGCCGTTACTTCAAACGACTATGTATCACGGCGCTTATCTTTAACATGGGGTGTTTATCCTCAAATTGGCCAAAAAGCGTCTACTACAGATGATATGCTTGATATTGCAGTTGAGGAAAGTGTGAACAGCGGAATTGTTGCATCAGGAGATTTAGTGGTTATTACAGCTGGTGTGCCTGTTGGTGAAGCTGGTACCACCAATTTAATGAAAATTCATGTGGTGGGGGATATCCTGGCTAAGGCACAAGGAATCGGGCGCAAATCAGCCTTTGGAAAAGTCGTTGTGGCGAGAAATGCAGAGGAAGCATTGGCAAAAGTAACAGAAGGGTCTATTCTGGTTACAATCGGTTCTGACCGTGAAATGGTCCCTGCTATTGAAAAATGCAGTGCACTTATTACAGAAGAAGGCGGACTTACAAGTCATGCAGCTGTTGTAGGCCTTAATATTGGCATACCTGTCATTGTAGGGGTTGAAAAAGCAACAACCCTTCTCAAAGATGGACAGGAAGTTACAGTCGATTCTCAGCGCGGCGTAATTTATAACGGCCACGCAAGCGTGCTGTAAGGATTAAAAAAGGAAGGGGCTGCCCTTCCTTTTTTTGATGCCTGGGCAGACAAATTGTTATATTATCAGTTCCATGTTTGGTATAATAAAGGTAAGTCTTATACAAAATAGAGGTGGCTTGATGCGCTACATTCTCTTGCTGATGATAATCGTTCCTGCTGCTGAAATTGGTGTTTTACTTCTATCAGGGAACACAATTGGGCTATGGCCTACTCTTGCGGTTATCTTGTTTACAGGCGTTCTCGGTGCTTATCTGGCCAAAAAACAGGGCCTTGATACAATCAGAAAAATACAGGATCAGCTTCGCTGCGGGCAAGTGCCTGGAGATGCCATTCTTGATGGGGCCTGCATCCTTATTGGAGGCACCCTGCTACTTGCACCGGGATTTATTACAGATGCATTAGGATTTGCATTGCTTCTCCCTTCTGCAAGAAAAGTATTTAAAAACATCCTGTATTTAGGTCTGAAAAAATGGATGAACAAGGGAACGATCACGATAATCAGGTGAAAATAGCTATATATAAAGCCGCTCCTTTAAATTGGAGCGGCTTGTTTCTTTTATTGGGCATTGTATTTTCCGACGCCTTCACATCTTTTGGTTAGGCAAGTGCCAAATAGGCAATCCATTACATAGCCTGATTGAAGGCGATGCTCACATTCAGGTTCTTCAGCTTAATCTGCTTCATCATTGCCTTTTATAAACAACCAGATATCCCTGAATACTCCAGCTTTATGAAGAGTTGTGATGAGTACAAGAGTAACCGGCCCGGCGATTAAGCCCAGAAATCCAATCAGTTTAAAACCGACAAATAAAGCAATCAGGGTAGCTAAAGGGTCAAGTCCAATGCTTGATGAAAGGATCTTTGGCTCCATAATCTGCCGCTGTACCAATACGATGATATAAAGAATGCCAAGTCCGATTGCCCTGCTCATTTCTCCGCCGATTGCCTCATAGATGATCCATGGCACAAAAATCAGCCCTGTTCCGAGATAGGGAATGATATCGACAAGGCCAGTCACAAGTGCAATTGTAATAGCGTAATCGACACGCAAAATCAGCAGTCCGGCAAGTATGATAACAGTCGTGATGGATACTAAGGTAGCCTGCGCTTTGACAAAGCCAAACAAGGCCTTCTGCAGATCGGCAAATACAGTTCTGCCGCTCTTTTTTGCACGGCTGGGCAGTATGCGGCTGAAGAGGCCTGAAAGCCTATGCCAATCCTTGCTGATGAAAAAAGTGGCCAGCAGCGAGAATATCAGGACAGTTGCTGCATTGGGAAACCAGGAAAGGATATTTGGGATTTTCTCGAAGAATGCCTGGATAAAATCTCCCAGGGTGGAGCCAAATTGCTTTCCGACATTTTCTATGTTTGTCATTATGGTATCCTGCTGGCCTGTGCCAAGATTATTAAATAAACTTGCAAGCTGGTTATAAAGAGGAATGATTTGCCCAGCAAAGAACTGCTCAATGAAGTCAATTAAAGTATCGAGGTGCTGCGGTACGACTTTTGCCAAATAATCTGCACCTGATACGATCTCTGCCACCAGTAATGTGATTAATCCAGCAAAAATGGCAAAGATAAGAATCAAAGCAATGAGGACTGCAAGAGCCCTTGGGATTTTCCATTTAACTTCCATCATGTTGACAAAGGGATTTATGAGAAAGGCAATGGCCAGTCCGATAATGAAAGGGTAAGTCACTTTGGATAAATATAAGAAAGCATAGAGACTTAAGATCACTACTCCAATGACAAAGAAAAATCTTACGGTCCGATAGATATATGCCGGGTTCAAGTAATAGCCTCCTTATTTAATTAGAACAGACTAAGTCATTGCAGCTGCCGTTTTTATGTAATGTTATTAGTCATATCATACATCAATTTTGATGAAGCTAAAAATAATTAGCTATTGTCTAGTAATACTTATTCTATTTATTAAAATCAGGTAAAGAACTCAGAAATTATTAAAATGAATTAAATTATGTTACGATAATATAGAAAGCTGGCAGGTGAATTAGCAAATGTTTTCCCAATCGCTCATTTTTTTGATTCTGTTGCTGGGTATTGGTGTAATAGCAAAAAATCAATCATTGATCATTGCTGTCTTTGTATTGATTGTCCTTAAAGCAGCCGGCCTCGATTCAAAAGCCTTTTCATTCCTGCAGTCCAAAGGGATTAACTGGGGCGTAACCATTATTACAATCGCTGTCCTGGCACCAATAGCAAGCGGTGAAATCGGCTTCCGTGATTTAGGCGGAGCGTTCAAATCCCCTTATGCATGGGTTGCCCTTATCTCAGGGGTTGCAGTTGCGCTTTTGGCAAAAGGCGGCATCGTTCTGCTGGCGGAAGACCCTCATATAACAACTGCTCTTGTTCTTGGGACCATTCTTGCTGTTTCCCTTTTTAAAGGTGTTGCCGTCGGTCCTCTAATAGGGGCAGGAATTGCGTATATGGCAATGAAAATCTTTGAACTCTTTAAATGATCGATACTGTGCTCATGATCGATTTTTTTAAGAAGAAAGAAAACTTGGAACTTTAATATCTGTCTAGCGCAAGCAGCCTATCCCCTCAAGTGTCGGGATGGGCAAGGCGCTTCCGCTTTTCTTATTGCCCTTGGGCATTATTGTAAATAAACTTTTTTTGGAAAATAATATTTTTTAACATTTTAAGTGCTTTTCGTTCACAAAAGTCAGATAATTGTTTATAATAGGACTTGTAAGCGTAACCTATTTTACGGTACCTATTATATTCAGTTAAGCTCTATTAAAATGTTATTAATATATTTTTATTTTTTCTATTCAGAAAAAATGTAAGCATTTTCTTTTTTTTAAAGAGTACCGAGCAACCGCTCGATGGAATGCACGCCAAAAGAAAGTTTATTTCTTCCGTATATCAGGGAGTGCCCTTTCACTAAATGGAAGTTTCACCTTTCATGGTTTTGGTCTGTAGATCGGCTAATACAGCCGGCTTTGCAATGGCTGTCCAGCAGCCCTATAAAAGTGTTCATAGTAAAGATAAAACAGAATGTGGACATGACAAGGAAGCTTTTCTGAAAAATGAAAAATCAGGTTCGGCTTACTTATGTTTAATGTACAGACAAAAATGGGTATGGGGAAATTTTATTATGTAAAGGAGAGATTCGGTATGACAGTAACACGCGGTCTTGAAGGGGTAGTAGCTACTACTTCGTCTATCAGCTCCATCATAGACGATACATTAACCTATGCAGGCTACAATATTGATGATTTGGCTGAAAATGCAAGCTTTGAAGAGGTTATTTATCTTTTATGGCACAGAAAGCTTCCTACTCAATCCCAGCTGGATGAGTTAAAGAGTCAGCTTGCAGCAAACTACTCTCTTCCAGAGGAAGTTCTGAACCATTTTAAAACATATCCAATCGACAAAGTGCATCCAATGGCTGCTCTGCGTTCTGCGGTGTCTCTTTTGGGACTTTATGATGAAGAAGCAGACCAGATGGATGTAGAAGCAAATTATAAAAAAGCAATTCGCCTTCAAGCTAAAATGCCTGCTATCGTAACGGCATTTGCTAGAGTAAGAAAAGGCCTTGAGCCAATTGCTCCTAGAACAGATCTTGGATTTGCAGCCAACTTCCTATACATGCTTACAGGCAAAGAGCCTGAGCCAATCGCAATTGAAGCATTTAATAAAGCGCTGGTTCTTCATGCTGACCATGAACTAAATGCTTCCACCTTTACTGCACGTGTATGTGTAGCCACATTGTCAGATATCTATTCCGGAGTTACAGCTGCAATTGGCGCTTTAAAAGGGCCGCTGCATGGCGGTGCCAATGAAGCCGTAATGAAAATGCTTACTGAAATAAGCACTCTTGAAAATGTGGAGCCATATATCCGTGAAAAGCTTGAAAAGAAAGAGAAAATCATGGGCTTTGGGCATCGTGTATACCGTCAGGGCGACCCTCGTGCCAAGCACTTAAGAGAAATGTCCAAAAAGCTTACAGAACTTACAGGGGAACCACACTGGTACGAAATGTCCACGCAAATTGAAGCGATTGTTACCGGAGAGAAAAAACTTCCGCCAAATGTCGACTTCTATTCTGCATCCGTATACCACAGCCTGGGAATCGACCACGACCTGTTCACGCCGATTTTCGCTGTAAGCCGCGTTTCCGGCTGGCTGGCTCATATTCTCGAACAATATGAAAATAATCGTCTGATCCGCCCGCGTGCTGACTATACTGGCCCGGGAATGCAAAAATACGTTCCAGTAGAGCAAAGAGGTCTTTAAAAAGCAGAAAAAGCAGATTAATAGAACTAAAATTACTACTCAGCATTTTACTTTTTATCAAAAAATTGCTGTAATAGAGAGAGCAGGAAAAAGGTTAGGGGCAAATGCCTTCTAACCTTTGATTCTGATATACTGATGCAGCATCGTGCCGTAAACTATATAAATAAAAAGGCTGATGCTCGCACTTTTCAAAATGGAGGGTATAACAATGCAAGGTGAAAAAATCACAGTTACTAATGGTGTATTAAACGTACCAAACAATCCAATCGTTCCTTTTATCGAAGGAGACGGAACAGGTCCTGATATTTGGGCAGCAGCTTCCCGTGTATTGGATGCATCTGTTGAAAAAGCATATAAAGGTGAGCGCAAGCTTGTCTGGAAAGAAGTGTTAGCAGGAGAAAAAGCTTTCAATCAGACTGGTGAGTGGCTTCCTTCGGAAACACTTGATTTGATCAATGAATATCTTATTGCGATTAAAGGACCATTAACAACGCCAATCGGCGGCGGCATCCGTTCCCTGAATGTTGCGCTTCGCCAGGAGCTTGACCTATTCGTGTGCCTGCGTCCGGTCCGCTGGTTTGAAGGAGTTCCTTCTCCAGTTAAGCGCCCTCAGGATACTGACATGGTTATTTTCCGTGAAAATACTGAAGATATCTATGCCGGCATCGAGTATGCAAAAGGCTCTGATGAGGTTAAAAAGCTAATTTCATTCCTTCAGGATGAAATGGGCGTTAATAAGATCCGCTTCCCGGAAACCTCAGGCATCGGCATTAAGCCTGTTTCAGAAGAAGGAACTAGCCGTCTTGTACGCGCTGCCATTGAGTATGCAATCAAAGAAGGCCGCAAATCTCTAACACTTGTACATAAAGGCAATATCATGAAATTTACTGAGGGTGCCTTTAAAAATTGGGGTTATGAGCTTGCTGAAAGGGAGTACGGAGAAAAAGTATTCACTTGGGCTCAATATGACCGCATTAAAGATGAGCAGGGTGTTGAAGCTGCGAACAAAGCACAGGCAGAAGCAGAAGCAGCCGGCAAAATTATTGTTAAAGATGCGATTGCTGATATTTTCCTTCAGCAGATCCTTACCCGTCCAAAAGAGTTTGATGTTGTTGCGACAATGAACTTGAACGGCGATTATATTTCTGACGCACTTGCTGCACAGGTTGGCGGCATCGGTATTGCTCCAGGAGCTAACATTAACTATGAAACTGGACATGCGATCTTCGAAGCAACTCATGGTACAGCTCCAAAGTATGCTGGCCTTGATAAGGTTAACCCTTCTTCTGTTATTCTTTCAGGTGTATTAATGCTTGAACACCTTGGATGGAACGAAGCTGCAAACATGATCGTTAAATCTATGGAAAAATCTATTGCTTCAAAAGTCGTAACATATGATTTTGCCCGTCTAATGGATGGAGCAACTGAAGTGAAATGCTCTGAATTTGCAGACGAATTAATTAAAAATATGGAGTAAAAAAACAAAAGCGCCTTTAATAAAAGGCGCTTTTGGCTAATATACTATTTCTGCAGTGTTATTTAGATTGCTTCTTAGGGAAACTTCTGCAGCTGGACAGCTGGCGATTTTTGTAAGTGATGAATGTGTAAAGCTAATAGGATGACTGTTTTAATAAAACAGCTCTTACATAAGGAATGCAAATTCCTGATACTTTCATTTCCTAAAGGAGGAACTGCTCATGTCATTGAAACGCAAAAAGATTTCTGTAATCGGTGGGGGATTTACTGGAGCAACAACCGCATTTTTGCTTGCCCAAAAGGAACTTGGAGACGTTGTACTGGTCGATATACCGCAAATGGAAAATCCGACAAAGGGTAAAGCTCTTGATATGCTTGAAGCAAGTCCTGTTCAAGGATTCGATGCGAACATCACGGGTACGTCCAGCTATGAAGATACAAAGGACTCTGACATTGTCGTTATTACAGCAGGCATAGCCAGGAAGCCAGGCATGAGCCGGGACGACCTTGTGCAAACGAACCAAAAGATTATGAAAAGTGTAGCTCAGGAGATTTTAAAACATTCCCCAAACAGCTATATTGTTGTTCTGACTAATCCAGTGGATGCGATGACCTATACAGTCTTCAAAGAATCAGGCTTCCCCAAAAACCGTGTAATTGGCCAATCGGGTGTTCTTGATACTGCCCGTTTCCGCACATTTGTGGCCCAGGAACTGAATTTGTCTGTTAAAGACATTACAGGATTCGTACTTGGCGGACACGGTGATGATATGGTTCCGCTAGTCCGCTATTCATATGCAGGCGGCATTCCTTTGGAAACATTAATTTCAAAAGATCGTCTTGATGCCATTGTTGAGCGCACGCGTAAAGGCGGCGGGGAAATCGTCAACTTATTAGGCAATGGAAGTGCATACTATGCTCCGGCTGCTTCCCTTGTGGAAATGTGTGAAGCTATCCTTAAAGATCAGCGACGCGTACTGCCTTCCATTGCTTACCTGGAAGGGGAATATGGCTACGAAGGAATCTATCTGGGTGTGCCTGCAATCCTTGGAGCAAACGGTATTGAAAAAGTAATCGAACTTGAACTGACAAGCGAGGAAAAAGCTGCCCTCGATAAATCGGCAGAGTCAGTTCGCAAGGTAATGGAAGTGTTAGCATACTAAGGAAAGATGGCTAGTGTTTTCAATTCAGCTGTCTCAGTTTAATCGCTGAGTTGATTGGAGCGGAGGTCACTTGATCCTCGAAAATGCTATCGCATTTCCTTCGTGCGGTGTTGATTCAAGGGAGATTATTCAATGTCCTGGTGAGAACCCACAGGCGCAAAGCGGCGAGGAGGCTCACCGCCCGCCCCGCAGAAAGCAAGTGACCCGTGCTGAATCAGCTTGCAGAATTCTTAAGCCAGTCAATGATTTCGGAAATAGATAGTAAAAAAATTCGGGGTCGACTCTCCGAATTTTTTTACTGGAAGCCCTTTTGGGAAATAGTATAAAATGATATCATATAAAAAATAGACTGAATAATTTAAAATATTTTACAGTCTATTTTTTACAGCAACTATGTAAACGGTTACAATACTTGGAGGTGCTAAGATATGCTGCTTGGAAAAAAAAGAAAACTGGGAAGAACCATTGATGAAATATCTGTTGGCGAAAAACTGACGCTTACAGAAAAAATAGAAGATAAGGACCTATTGCTGTACCTGGGCTTAACGAACGATGCAAACCCTTTATATATCCAGCATGACTATGCCTCACAAACACCTTATAAAAAACCGATTGTGCCAAGTGTTATGCTGAATGGCATCATTAACTCTGCCATATCAAAATATTTGCCGGGGCCAGGAAGCCATGTTTTAAAGCAGGAGATCGAGTATGTGAAGCCTGTCTTTCATTATGGCACAGTTCAATTTTTATTCGAGGTAATAGAAGTGAACACCTCAAGTCACACCGTACAAATTAAGGTACAGGGGACAAATGAAGAGGAGCAGACGGTTATTAACGGACAGCTCCTTATATGCCCGCCATACAAGCCTCAGCCGATGGATGGGAATGCTCTGGATAATTTCTGATAGTAAAAAGATGTGCAGAAAACGCACATCTTTTTTTTATGAATCCAGTCCTATCCCACAATTGATCCGAAAAAAAATCATGAAATATATTATAATAAAGGTATATGGTAAATAGGGGTTTGATAGGCAGGAGGGATACCTGCTTTTAAAAAGATCGCTGACACTCCAATGGTGCTGTTTCAGCTGAGGTTTCAAACAGGGGTAATTCATTCACTCGGAGGATCGTATGGATAAGAAAATTCTAGTTGTAGATGATGAACAATCTATCGTAACTTTACTTCAATATAACCTGCAGCAGGCGGGCTATGAAGTGATCACAGCCATGGATGGCCAGGAAGGAAAAGATCTGGCCATTTCTGAAAAGCCGGATCTAATTGTACTTGATCTTATGCTTCCAAAGCTTGATGGAATTGAAGTATGCAAACAGCTTAGACAGCAGAAAATTGGGACACCTATTTTGATGCTGACTGCCAAGGATGATGAATTTGATAAAGTACTTGGACTTGAACTTGGTGCGGATGATTACATGACAAAACCCTTCAGCCCCCGCGAAGTGGTTGCCAGAGTTAAAGCCATCTTAAGGAGAACTCAATTTGTGCCTGAGGCTGCTGAGGAGAAAACAGAAGATGGCGATTCTTTGAGGATTGGCGGCCTGAAGATATTTCCACAGCATTATGAAGCTTATTTTGAAGAAGAACTCCTTGAATTAACTCCGAAGGAATTTGAATTGCTATTATATCTTGCCAAGAATAAGAGCCGTGTTCTTACAAGGGATCAGCTTCTTAGCGCAGTCTGGAATTATGATTTTGCGGGAGATACAAGAATCGTTGATGTACATATTAGCCATTTAAGAGAGAAGATTGAAACAAACACTAAAAAACCTGTATATATAAAGACCATTCGCGGACTGGGCTACAAATTGGAGGAGCCTAAAGGAGAATGAACACCTTTCGCACCCGCCTGCTATTCGCATTGCTCACTTTAATTCTGGTTGTTTTAATTGCGTTAGGCCTTCTTTTAGGCCAGCTTTTTAAAAGCTATTATCTAAAAACATTTGATGCACGGCTGCAAAAAGAGTCTGAACTGGTATCGAGCTATGTTGAGGGCAACGGAGGCATTGGATCCCTTAGCCTTGATAAGGTCAATGAGTTCGGAGCCATTCTTGATTTGCGTGTAACTGCTACTGATGGCCAGGGCAGAATACTAATGGACAGCAGCGTCAAAAGTGAGACAACACAAAGCAGGCATCAGGAAATTATATTAGAAGTATTAAAAAAGGAATCTGCAAATGAATCAGGATTGGAAGTGGCCGGAGGGTTTAACCTGCACTATTATTGGCAGCCTGTCATGATAAATGGCGAGAAGGAGGGCTATATCTTCTTAAGCACAAAGATGGCTGAATTCCAAAAGGCTTACCAGCAGATTTGGTGGATTTTGACTATCAGCCTGGGCCTTTCTTTATTTGTTATTATTCTGCTTGGATCAAGAATTACGGCACGGTATACAAAACCTATCGAGTCAGCCACAAAGGTTGCAATTGAACTTACAAAGGGAAACTACCGGGCAAGAACATATGAAGATCAGGAAGACGAAACAGGTATGCTGAGTAAGTCTATCAATGTATTAGCAAGGAATCTTCAGGAAATGGTGAAGTCCCAGGAAATGCAGCAGGATCGGCTTGGGGCTCTCATTGAAAACATGGGAAGCGGCCTGATTCTTATTGACAGCAGAGGCTATATTAATTTAATGAACCGGCCATACAAAGAGGTTTTCAATGCAAATCCTTCTGAATATCTTTACAAACTCTATTATGAAGTGATTGAGCACAAAGGTATTACCGAAATGGTTGAAGAAATTTTCATGACTGAGCAGAAAGTAAAAAAACAGCTTATTATTCCCGTTAATATCGAAAGGCGTTACTTTGAAGTATATGGAGTCCCGATTATTGGCACGAATGATGAATGGAAAGGGATTTTACTTGTTTTTCATGATATTACAGAACTGAAAAAGCTTGAGCAGATGAGGAAGGATTTTGTAGCAAACGTTTCTCATGAATTGAAAACACCTATAACCTCTATAAAGGGTTTTTCGGAAACTCTTTTGGATGGAGCGATGGAAGACAAACAGGCTCTAAATGATTTCCTCAGTATCATTTTGAAGGAAAGTGATCGGCTTCAATCTCTTATTCAGGATTTGCTGGATCTATCGAAAATAGAAAAGCAAGGATTCAGCCTTTCCATTCAGCAGCTGGATCTGACTGATGTGCTCGAAGATGTAATGGCCATTATGAAAGGGAAAGCAGCAGAAAAGGAAATTGTTTTTGAATATCAGAGAGATGAAAAACCGGTATATATTGAAGGTGATGTTCACCGGCTTAAGCAGGTGTTTATAAATACCATATCAAATGCAATTTCATATACGCCGAATCAGGGGGTCATCTATATTTCGGCGGCAAAGACCGGAAGCACAGTTTTGACTGAAATAAAGGATACGGGGATTGGAATTGAAGCCAGTGAAATCCCTCGTATTTTTGAACGTTTTTATCGGGTGGATAAAGCTAGAAGCAGGAATTCCGGCGGTACAGGACTTGGCCTTGCCATCGTAAAGCATCTGGTTGAAGCACATAAAGGATCCATCTCAGTAAAGAGTGAGGTCGGCAAAGGCACCTCCTTTATAATTGAACTTCCTAAAATGAATAATGAAAAAAATGGATGAAGTGGCAGGTTTAACTTTACATTAATTTTACAGCAGATTTATGCCCCCTTTACATTCCGCTGATAAAATCATAATTGTTAAACCCCTTCATCCAAGGAGCCATAGAAAAAGGTGAAAGCTGACCCCGCTTTCGCCTTTTTCATTTTTGCTGATTTTCCTTCTTTCTTTAACTTTTGTCATATTTATGAAACCTTTACGTAAATAAATCGTATGAAAAGTTATAGAAAGAGTGCTAGGGAAGGGGAGAGGAAATGGTCAGCTTAAAGCGGATTTATACAATCGCAGGCCTAATTCTGGCAATTGTTATGTTAAGTATAGTTGCCTTTACAACATGGTACACCGTCGATGAATCGGATCAGGCAGTCATTTTAACATTTGGGAAAGTGGAGGAAGGCATTACGGAGCCGGGACTTCATTTCAAACTGCCATGGCCTGTCCAAAGCGTGGAGAAGCTTTCAAAAGAAACTTTTTCGCTGCAGTTTGGATATGAAGAAAAAGATGGACAAATAAAGGATTTTCCTGATGAGACAAAGATGATAACCGGTGATGAAAATATCGTTCTGGCAGATCTGGTTGTACAGTGGAAAATTACGGATCCGGAAAAATATCTTTATAATGCTGAAGACCCAGAAGAAATCCTATATGATGCTACTTCCTCATCCTTAAGAAGTATTATAGGCGGATCTAAAATTGATGATGCGCTAACTTCAGGAAAAGCAGAGATTGAAGCTGATGTCAGAGAGCTCCTAACCTCTTTAATTGAAAAATATGATATTGGCATATCCGTTCTTGCAGTCAAACTGCAGGATGTGGAACTGCCGAATGATGATGTCAGAAAAGCCTTTACGGATGTAACGGATGCGAGGGAAACCGCCAATACCAAAAAAAATGAAGCAGAAAAATATAAGAACCAGAGAATGAATGAAGCAGAAGGTGAGAAGGAGGCTCTTGCCTCCAAAGCGGAAGGTGAAAAAGCGGCGCGCCTGGAGAGAGCACGTGGAGATGTGGCGGTATTTAATAAATTGTATGGAGAATACAAGAATAATCCTGACATCACAAGAGAGCGGCTTGTCATTGAAACGCTGGAGCAAGTCCTTCCAGGTGCTGAAATTTACATTATGAATGACGATGGAAATACAATGAAATATTTCCCGATCAGGCCGCTTGAGAAAGAACAGACCAAACCGAAAGAGGAAGCTGGTGCGGATAATGAGTGATCAAAATGTCGTAAATATCAATGAGCGGGGCGGGAATTTCAAGTGGAGAAGTTATACCAAACTTGGACTCATCCTTGTGCTTGTCATTGCCGCACTCGCAATTCTTTTCAGCAACCTTTTTATTGTAAAGGAAGGGGAGTACAGGGTCATCCGGCAATTTGGTGAGGTGGTCAGGATTGAGAGCGAGCCTGGATTAACATACAAAATACCATTTATTCAAAGTGTTTCCACGCTCCCAAAATACCAAATGACTTATGACGTGTCCGAAGCTGAAATCAATACAAAGGATAAAAAGGTCATGATTATTGATAATTATGCAGTATGGAAAATTGATGACCCTAAGAAAATGATCTCAAACGCCAGATCATTGGAGGGGGCGGAGGCCAGAATGGAAGAGTTCATCTACTCCGTGACCCGCTCCGAATTGGGCCGGCTGAATTATGATGAAATAATTAATGATGAAAAGTCATCAAGGGGATCATTGAATGATCAGATTACTACTAAAGTGAATGAATTGCTTTCTAATGATAACTATGGAATCACAGTAACAGATGTCCGAATTAAACGAACAGATTTACCTTCTGAAAACGAACAGTCCGTGTACACCAGGATGATTTCAGAGCGCCAGTCAACAGCCCAGGAATACCTGTCCAAGGGTGATGCCCAGAAGAATATCATCATTGCTGAAACGGATAGGAATGTCAGGGAAATGCTGGCCAAGGCCCAGGCAGATGCTGAAACGATCCGCGCGGAAGGAGAAGCGGGAGCTGCGAAAGTCTACAACGAAGCCTTCTCAAAGGATCCTGAATTTTATTCCTTATACCGCACGCTTGAATCCTATAAAAAGACCATTAATGGCGAGACTGTAATTGTTCTCCCTTCGGACTCACCATATGCCCGACTGCTGATGGGGTATACGGATTAATTACTTTTAACCCCAAAGCCGTTATTTTTCTTTCTCTATCTGCTCATGATAGAATAAAGGAAAATGTCGGCTTTTTTATTGTGGGCAAGGCGCTTGCGCTTTTCTTAAGAGGAGGAGATATTAGTTGGATAAAAAAAAGCTTGTTCTGATTGATGGCAACAGCATCGCTTATCGGGCATTTTTTGCTTTGCCGCTTTTAAACAATGATAAAGGAATACATACAAATGCTGTCTACGGATTTACCATGATGCTGCAAAGGATTCTCGAGGATGAAAAACCAACTCATCTCCTTGTGGCATTTGATGCCGGAAAAACAACCTTCCGCCATAAAACCTTCAGCGAGTATAAAGGAGGAAGGCAGAAAACTCCGCCTGAGCTGTCCGAACAGTTCCCTTATATAAGAGAGCTGCTGGATGCTTACGGAATTTCCAGATATGAACTGGAAAACTATGAAGCTGATGATATCATCGGAACTTTGTCGCTTCAAGCTGAAAAAGATGGATGTGAAGTAAAAGTTATATCAGGGGATAAGGATTTGACACAGTTAAGTTCCGATGCTGTAACAGTCAGCATTACCCGTAAAGGAATTACTGATATTGAAGAATATACACCAGCTCATATAGAAGAAAAATACGGAATCACGGCTGACAGAATTATTGATATGAAAGGTCTAATGGGAGATAGTTCAGATAATATCCCAGGTGTTCCAGGAGTGGGAGAAAAAACAGCCCTTAAATTGCTCAAAGAGTTTGGAACCCTTGAAGAGCTCTTGGAGTCAGTTGATAAGGTGAGCGGAAAAAAACTGAAGGAAAAGCTGGAAGAATTCAGGGATCAAGCTTTAATGAGCAAAGAGCTTGCCACTATCACGAGAGAAGCCCCAGTTGAAATTAGAATTGAAGACATTGAATATGAAGGTTTTGAAAAAGAAAAAGTCATAAGCATCTTTAAAGAATTAGGCTTTAACTCTTTACTGGAAAAGCTTGGCGGTGACACAGAAGCGGTCGAAGAAAATCTTGAAGAAATTGAATTTATCATTGCAGATGAAATTAAGGAAGAGATGTTTACAGATGAAAATGCATTTTATGTCGAGCTTCTAGAAGATAATTACCATTATGCAGACATCATTGGTTTTTCCGTTGCGAATGCTAAGGGGAATTTCTTCTTCTCCAAAGATACGGCTTTAGAGTCAGATGTTTTTAAAAGATGGGCTGAAGATGAAACCAAAAAGAAGACAGTCTATGATGCCAAAAGATCGGAAGTCTCACTCCGGCATCATGGTGTTCATTTAAAAGGTGCTGATTTTGACCTTTATATTGCTTCTTATCTTATTAACCCGTCTCAGACTATTGAAGATATGGCCTCTATAGCAAAAAATCATGGCTATAACGCGATTCAATCTGATGAAGCTTTTTACGGAAAAGGAGCAAAAAGACGGATTCCGGAAGAAAAGGAACTTGCCGGGCATTTGGCAAGGAAAGCAGCGGCCTTGATGACATTGAAGGAAAAACTGGATAGTGAATTGAAGGAAAACCAGCAATCCGAGCTGTTTTATGACCTGGAAATGCCGCTGTCTCTGATATTGGCTGATATGGAATCAACCGGTATTAAAGTGGATCTTGAGCGCCTGAAAACAATGGGACAAGACCTGCTCTCCAAATTGGATGAAATCGAAAAGCGCATACATGAGCTTGCCGGGGAAGCCTTTAATATCAATTCTCCAAAACAGCTCGGAGTGATCCTTTTTGAAAAATTAGGGCTGCCCGCCATTAAAAAAACAAAAACAGGTTATTCCACATCTGCTGATGTCCTGGAGAAACTTGAGAACAGCCATGAAATTATCCGGGACATCCTGCATTACCGCCAGCTTGGCAAACTTCAATCCACTTATATTGAAGGCCTGCTTAAGGTGGTTAACTATGAAACAGGCAAAGTCCACACCAGATTTAATCAGGCTCTTACACAGACAGGTAGGTTAAGTTCAACAGATCCAAACCTGCAGAATATTCCGATCCGTCTGGAGGAAGGGCGAAAAATCAGGCAGGCATTTGTCCCTTCAGAACCTGGCTGGGCCATTTTTGCAGCAGACTACTCGCAGATTGAACTGAGAGTACTGGCTCATATTGCAGATGATGAAAAGCTGATTGAAGCATTTATTGAAGATATGGATATTCACACGAAAACGGCAATGGAAGTATTCCACGTTAATGCCAATGAAGTTACGTCCAATATGCGGCGCCATGCAAAGGCAGTTAACTTTGGAATTGTCTACGGAATCAGTGATTATGGCCTTTCCCAAAGCCTAGGCATCACACGGAAAGAAGCGGGTAAATTTATTGACCGCTATCTGGAAAGTTATCCTGGCGTTAAGCAGTATATGGATGATATTATCCATGATGCTAAACAAAAAGGATATGTCTCGACCCTTCTTCACAGAAGAAGGTATCTGCCTGAAATCACTAGCCGAAACTTCAACCTTCGAAGCTTTGCGGAACGAACCGCCATGAATACACCGATCCAGGGAAGCGCGGCAGATATAATTAAAAAAGCCATGATTGATATGGCTGACCGCCTAAGAAAAGAAGAACTCAAAGCCCGCCTTTTACTGCAGGTTCACGATGAACTGATCTTTGAAGTGCCAGAGGATGAAATAGAGACGCTCAAAAAAATCGTACCGGACGTTATGGAAAATGCAGTAGAATTAAAAGTTCCGCTTAAAGTGGATTATTCCTTTGGGCCAACGTGGTTTGATGCGAAATAAAAGTTGATCTTGAGGAATTTACTTTGCAAGTAATTCACCTAAAATGATTTTTCTTGTTGTGATATGCTAAGTGCTATTAAAGATCGTGTTAATTGGAGTGGAAGGTGCGAGACTCCTGCGGGAGTGGCGAACCCACGGAGACCCCACAGGCGCATAGCGCCGAGGAGGCTCCCGGAAGCCCCGCGGAAAGCGAGTGCCTGCAGCGGAAAGTTACACCCCAGCAAACAGGATTCAAAATATATCATAAAGCAAAGTCCCAAGCATTTTTAACTGATTTACAAAGGAGGGAGGACCATGCCGGAACTTCCAGAAGTTGAAACGGTCAGAAGAACATTGCAGGAATTGGTGATCGGCAAAACCATTGCACATGTTTCGGTTTTCTGGCCCAAAATGGTTAAGCATCCGGAAGAGGCTGGCCAATTCAAGGATGCTTTAGCAGGTCAAATTTTTCAGGACATTGGCAGGCGAGGAAAGTTTTTAATACTCTATACCAATGATTATGCCCTTGTGTCCCATCTGAGAATGGAAGGCAGGTACGGACTTTTTTTAGAAGAAGATCCTGTTGAAAAACACACTCATGTGATTTTTCATTTTACAGATGGCACTGAGCTCAGATATAAGGATGTCCGTAAATTTGGAACGATGCACTTATATGCAAAGGGCGAAGAATTTACGACTCTTCCGCTGGCACACCTTGGACCGGAACCATTTGCGGAAGAGTTTACAGCAGACGACCTTGCTGCGAGACTTGCACGGACCTCCCGCAATATCAAAACTGCACTTCTCGATCAGAAAACGATCGTAGGGTTAGGAAATATTTATGTCGATGAAGCATTATTCCGTTCACGAATACATCCTGAAAGAGCGGCAAATAGCTTAACAAGGAGTGAATTGGAGACACTTCACAAAGAGATTGCGGATACTTTGAGGGAAGCAGTTGAAAAGGGAGGGAGCACCATACGCTCCTATGTTAATTCCCAAGGGCAAATTGGCATGTTTCAGCTCGAACTTTTTGTGTATGGGCGAAAAGGGGAAGATTGCAAAGTCTGCGGAAGCACGCTTGAGCGGATCGTGACAGGAGGCAGGGGGACAGTTTACTGTCCGGCCTGCCAGAAAAAATAATAATGCAGAATAGAGCTGAAATGCGTTTCGAATAACATTGGATGGGCTTCTTCCATATACTATCTTAGCGATTGACAGGAAGGAGCTCTATTCTATGGCGCATACATTCTCTCTTTTGATACTTGCTTTTGCTGTCAGTCTTGACAGTTTTAGTGTCGGTTTAACCTATGGCTTAAGGAAAATGAGCATACCATTTAAATCGATCAGTATAATCGCTTGCTGTTCAGCTTTAATATTAATGGCTGCCATGACAATTGGCCATTTTATAGAAGCCTTTTTATCTCCGGCTTTAGCTGAAAGTTTAGGGGGAGTTATACTTATTTTTCTCGGTGCCTGGGTACTTTATCAATTTTTCAGGCCGGAAAAAGTTAAGGATGTCCTGCCGCATGAAAAAACGATTGTGAACCTGGAAATCAAATCTCTTGGGCTTGTCATTAATATCCTGAAAAAGCCGATGTCCGCTGATTTTGACAAATCCGGAACCATCACAGGAATTGAAGCACTTATGCTCGGGCTTGCTTTATCCCTTGATGCTTTCGGAGCTGGAATCGGTGCAGCCATGCTTGGATACTCACCTTTCTACCTGGCAATGACTGTCGCCGTTATGAGTTCTCTGTTTGTGTTTATGGGAATGCAAGTAGGATCCCTCTTCTCCAAAAGCGGATGGGTTCATAAGTTTTCATTCATCCCTGGAATTATTTTAATCGTAATCGGGATATTAAAAATCTAGCATTTTATATGAAAGGAACACACTATGTCACTGATTGTAGGTTTGACAGGCGGGATTGCAAGCGGGAAAAGCACCGTTTCATCTCTCCTAATCGAAAAAGGGTACACTGTAATCGACGCGGATATAGAAGCCAGATTAGCTGTTGAAAAAGGAGAAGAAGCTTATCAGGAAATTGTCCGTCATTTTGGGGAAAGCATTCTCCTCAAAGACGGTTCAATTGATCGTGCAGAACTGGGCTCCGTTATTTTTCATGATGAAAATGAGCGGAAAGCCTTAAATAGCATTGTACATCCTGCCGTCCGCAAAAGAATGACAGCCAAAAAGGAACAAGCAATCAGCCGTAATGAACAGCTGATTATTTTAGATATACCGCTTTTATTTGAAAGTAAATTACAATACATGTGCGACAAAACATTATTAGTTTATGCAGATGAAGGTATACAGCTGCAGAGGCTGATGCAAAGAAATCAGCTTTCCGAAAAAGAAGCAATGGCAAGAATCCGTTCCCAAATGCCTTTAAGGGAAAAGAAGGCATTGGCCGATGCTGTAATTGATAATAATGGCAGGATTGAAGAAACAGAGAAACAATTGTGGAGTATTTTAAGAAAATGGAATGCTATCTAAGGGCCTGTTACAGGCTCTTTTTTTTGTTGCATTTAATACCCAATTAGTATGACAAAAATAAACATTATGTTTCAGTATTTTTGCACATTCCCCCATAAAACCTGCTGAAAGTAAAGAGCTCATATTTCTGAATTGTTAAACATTAAAAAATCCGCATTTAATCCATCACAAATGATTTTTAATATGTTATACTAATTACATCTTAGGGTAACAAAAGTATAACACTAATGCGGAAGGGGCCGTAACATGAAGGCGAGAATAGCGATTAACGGTTTTGGAAGAATTGGACGTATGGTTTTTAGAAAAGCCATCCTTGATGAAAATCTTGAAGTGGTTGCCATAAATGCAAGTTATCCAGCTGAAACTTTGGCACACTTGATTAAATATGATACAAACCACGGACAATTCGAAGGAAGTGTTGTTCCGGAAGACAATGCTATTGTAGTGAACGGCAAAAGTGTTCAGCTTGTCAGCAACAGGAATCCTGAAGAACTTCCGTGGAAAGAATTGAACATCGATATCGTCATTGAAGCTACAGGAAAGTTCAATTCACGTGATAAAGCAGCTCTTCACCTTGAAGCCGGGGCTAAAAAAGTAATACTTACTGCTCCTGGAAAAAATGAAGATGTGACTGTTGTTATGGGCGTAAATGAAAGCGCATTAAAAATTGAAGAACATGATATTATTTCAAATGCATCATGTACAACAAACTGCCTTGCACCTGTTGCAAAAGTCCTTGATGAACAATTTGGCATTGAAAACGGACTTATGACAACAGTTCATGCATATACTAACGACCAAAAAAATATTGATAACCCGCATAAGGATTTGCGCCGGGCCCGTGCTTGCGGACAGTCCATAATCCCGACTTCCACTGGTGCCGCAAAAGCATTGTCGCTGGTATTGCCTCACTTAAAGGGCAAATTGCATGGAATGGCACTCCGTGTCCCAACGCCTAACGTATCTTTAGTTGACCTCGTGGTGGACTTAAAGCGCGACGTTACAATAGAAGAAGTGAATGCGGCTTTTGCAGCTGCTTCACAGGGATCGCTGCACGGTATCCTTGATATTACTGACGAACCATTGGTTTCAATTGATTTCAACACAAATGAACACTCTGCCATCATTGATGGATTATCAACAATGGTAATCGGCACCAGCAAAGTAAAGGTACTTGCATGGTACGATAATGAGTGGGGCTATTCTTGCCGCGTTGTAGATTTAACAAAATTTGTTGCACAGGAACTTTTTCAGGCATCTGCAGTAAAAATTGGTTAATTGCCAGTTTCTCTCAATATAAAACTACCCATACCCTTAAGCCTGCCATTCCCCGGCAGGCTCCTTTTATTGGACAGAATTAAATCCTGAGAAGGACAAAGCCTTCAAAGATTTTGCCAAAAAAAATGTAAAACAATGTGTTGCAAAAAGAAATTAAACAAAGTATACTAATCCTCGTGAACTTCTCCGAGGTTTTGGTATGGTAGCTACTTAAAGGGTTAGGACCTCTCTGGACTAACTTTCCCCCGTGGTAGTTATGGACCAGTTTAAATCTGGAATTTCATTAATTAATAGCTTAAAAGTTTAAAGGGGGAAATTTGAATATGGAAACTATGGGTCGTCACGTAATCTCAGAACTTTGGGGATGCGATTTTGAAAAGTTAAATGATATGGATTTTATTGAGCAGACATTCGTAAATGCTGCATTAAAATCTGGTGCTGAAATTCGCGAGGTTGCATTTCATAAGTTTGCGCCACAGGGTGTAAGCGGAGTGGTTATCATCTCTGAATCTCATTTAACTATTCACAGCTTCCCGGAGCATGGCTATGCCAGCATTGATGTGTATACGTGTGGAGATCTTGACCCTAACATCGCTGCAGACTTTATTGCAGAATCGTTAGGAGCTCAAACGCGTGAGAATATCGAAATTCCTCGCGGTATGGGTCCAGTTCAAGTTAAACAAGCTCAAGTACTTTAATAACAGAATGATCTTAGGCAATCCAGAGGTGTATTTAATACACCTCTTTTTATTTTGCCCGGAGTATAAAACTTCAATTTATTGTTTTTAATCTTCTAAATGAGTTATTCACTGAGTTGATTGGAGCGGAAGGTGCGAGATCCTCGAAAATGCTCATTCAAGGAAGTTTATTCAACTTCCTGAGGGAGTCGCGTACAATGGAATCCCCCGCAGACGCAGAGCGTCGGGGGCGTCGGCAGTCCCGAGGGAAAGCTTGAGTGCCTGCAGCGGAAATTAACGGGCATAATATGTAAGATAAACAAGAATCTATGAGACATTTGTAAAAAATAGTACAATAAGGATACATAATAAATAACGGAGGAAAGAGGATGTCTATTTTCAGGCAATTTGCCAGCCGCTATAAAAAGCAGTGTGAAACAAATGAAAACCACTCTGATCCTGAGCTCACTACAAGATATTATAGAACTAATACAGCTCAAATGATGCAAACGATCGAAGATTTATTTAAAGCAGACCAAAATGTGAACATTCTCAGCATTTCCAGAGAACGCGGCGAGATAGCAGCAGAAATTAAGAAAATTAAATCTTGTTTTGCCATTGTCACAGTCGTGACTGTCAGGCCTTTCGAAACGGCGGTAGATATCAATATCTCAACTGAGCAATCCTCTCCGGCAGGTGTCCACCCAATCCTTAAGAGAGAAGCTCTTTCCATTTATGAAAAGGTGAATAAACGGCATGATTTTCTCGGTTCTGCAAGAAACGCAGATAAATAGTAGTACTTGTACTGACAACTCCTTTTTTATAAGATAAGAGTAACAAATAAAATTCGGTAATTGGTCTAACGCCAGCAAAATAACTTACTTATAAAAGAATTCGGAGCTGATTGTATGAGATGCCCTTCATGCCAAAACAATAATACCCGTGTTCTCGATTCCCGTCCTGTTGATGACAGCAGGTCCATTCGGCGCAGAAGGGAATGCGAGAAATGCGGATACCGGTTTACGACTTTTGAAAAAGTGGAAGAAATTCCTTTAATCGTTGTGAAAAAAGAAGGCACCAGAGAGGAATTCAGCCGGGAAAAAATACTGAGAGGCCTTATTAAAGCATGTGAAAAGAGGCCGGTTGCCCTAAAGGACCTGGAGGACATTACTTTTGAAGTGGAAAAAGAGCTCCGCAGCAACGGTGTCTCCGAAATAAAAAGCGATGAAATTGGCGAAATGGTCATGGACAGGCTCGCAAATGTGGATGATGTGGCATATGTCCGTTTCGCATCGGTATACAGGCAATTTAAGGATATCAATGTTTTTATTGATGAACTCAAAGAATTAATCAAAAAAGAACAATCTTAAATCAGGTCAGCTGCCGCTGTCTCTGATTTCTAATGAAATAGTTTGATGGGCTGAAGGACTTCTTTGGCTCTTTTTTTACGGTATATGCTTTTGAGATTAATAAGTGTAAAAAATATTCTTAATAGAAAAAGGTGAACACCATGGCCCAGCATTGGCAGGAGATGCTCCCCATTGATCGATATACAGTAGCAGCCAGCGGGCTTTTGCATGATTATGACCGAAAAGTGCTGACGCTGTTATACCAGCCGCTCATTGGCTCTGTATGCTTCAGTTTATATATGACATTA
Organism: Cytobacillus oceanisediminis; assembly: GCF_004366035.1. Classification (GTDB taxonomy): domain Bacteria; phylum Bacillota; class Bacilli; order Bacillales; family Cytobacillaceae; genus Cytobacillus; species Cytobacillus oceanisediminis_C. The sequence goes on along the minus strand of NZ_SOEE01000001.1, from coordinate 730,310 downwards.
TGGGCGGAACTTGAAGAAAATAGGCTATGGTCATCTTCTAATTCACACCATAGTTTAATGAATTTCATGGACATGGGGCTTAAGGATATATATGAAGCCCGCCTCAAGCTTGAAGGGATAGGACTTTTAAAGGTATACGTAAACAAAGATGAGGAGACAAGGTCATTTATTTATGAACTGCTCCCCCCGCTGACACCTGAACAATTTTTCCTTGATGGCATGCTCAATATTTATCTTTATAAGAAATTGGGCAGAAACCAATTTATGAGGCTGAAGCGCTTCTTCTCAGATCAGAAGGTGATGACAGCCACAGGGTATGAGGAAGTAACCAAGGCTTTTCAGGATGTATTTAAATCAGGACACCCAGGTACTTTTGAGGTTGGCGATGAAGTGGTGCAGCTGATGAATGAATCAGAGGGGGAAGGGTATATTGGAAGGCAGGAGCAGGAAGGCATTCAAATCGGGAATGAAGATTTTAATTTTGAACTGCTTCAGGCAGGGCTGAATGAATCGCTTGTACCGAAAAAGGCCATTACAGTTAAAGTAAAGGAATCCATCAGCAATCTTGCCTTTTTGTACGGAATCGACCCTATTCAAATGAAAAATATCGTCATCAGCGCTGTAAATGAAGATAATGAGATAGACATTGAGGAGTTAAGAAAATCTGCACGGGATTGGTATCAATTCCAAAATCAGGACCAGCTGCCATCCCTGATTGACAGGGTTCATCCTGCCATCCATCAGACTCATAAAAAACAGCCTGAAACCCAGGAAGAAGAATTGATCCGTTATTTGGAGATCACCTCACCAAGGCAGCTTTTAAAGGATATATCCGGAGGGGCAGAGCCATCGAAAGGTGATCTGCAGATTATTGAAGATGTCATGTTCCAGCAAAAGCTTTTGCCCGGGGTAATTAATGTTCTGATTCAATATGTTATGCTCAAAACAGATATGAAATTGACCAAAGGCTACGTAGAAAAAATAGCTGGCCACTGGGCAAGAAAGAAAATAAAAACACCCCAGGAAGCTATTGATTTAGCTAAGAAAGAACACCGGCAATACCTGGATTGGGCGGAAGGAAAGAAAACAGCCAGCACAGCTGGAAACAAAAAGAAGCCGATCAGGACGGAGATGCTGCCGGACTGGTTTGATGAAAAAGGCAGTGCAGCCGCCAAAAAGAAAGAGTCTCAGAAGCAAAACAGCGAAAAGGAACAGTATGAGCTGGAAATGAAAAAGAGGGAGCTTAACGAAAAATTAAAAAAACTGCGATCACAGGAGGTGACTGATTGATGGAGAAAATCAATGAAACATTAAGACGCCTTGCGGGCAATGAAGGTTTTCAAAAAAGGTATGAGAAAATGAGAAACCAAACGCTTAATCACCCTGAAGTGAAGGCATTTATCCAAACTCATCGGGATGAATTGACATCTGAGATGGTTGAAAAGAGCCTTAGCAAACTCTTTGAATATACACAGCAGAGCAAGGAGTGCAATAAATGTCCTAGCTTGGAGGGCTGTGTGAACTTTATGCAGGGCTATCATCCGGAGCTTGTGATTCAAAGAGGGTCAGTCGATCTGAAATATGATAAGTGCCCGCGCAAGGTCATGCACGATGAGCAGCGGAGAAACGAAAAATTAATTCAGAGTTTATATGTACCATCTGATATCCTTCATGCCACTTTTGATTCCATATATGATGATGACGATCGCATTGAGGCCGTTGATAAAGCGGCATCTTTTGTTATGGACTACCAGCCGGGATCCAAGGGAAAAGGAATTTATTTTTATGGAAAATTCGGTGTAGGCAAATCTTATTTGCTTGGTGCTATCGCTAATAAGCTTGCAAGCCAGAAAGTATCCTCCATGATTGTATACGTTCCTGAACTATTCAGGGAATTGAAAAATTCAATTGGAGATCAAACTCTGAACAGTAAAATAGAAACCATTAAAAAAGCACCGGTTTTAATGTTCGATGACATTGGTGCAGAAACCATGTCCAGCTGGACAAGGGATGAGATTTTAGGGCCGATTCTGCAGTTCCGCATGCAGGAAAGCCTCCCAACCTTCTTTACTTCCAATTTCGACCTGAAGGGTCTCGAACATCATCTCTCCTACAGCCAGCGCGGAGAGGAAGAGAAAATGAAGGCAAGGAGAATCATGGAGCGTATTAAATACCTTGCTGAACCAGTGCTTGTGGAAGGACCGAACAGAAGAGCATAACATATTAAGCTGCCGATAAAACTTCCGGCAGCTTTTATTATAAAGTAAGAATCATACCTTGGGACTTTGATAACTGTCTAGCTCTACAGGGAAAGCTTCGGCAGAATATCCATCGCACGATTAAAAGCGTTATCCTTTAGGAGGAGCGCCTGCCCCCACGAGACGCCGGGGGTGGGCAAGGCGCTTCCGCTTTTCTTATAGTTTAATGCACTAAAAGGCTAATCCTACTTCTAACTTGGCCAAGTCCGCCATATACATAGAACAGAGATTTGTATAAAGGGGGGATTTGGTTGATCGAAATCATTTTCCAAAGCAGCACGGATGCGAGGAATTTTTATGAGCATCTTTATGAGCAGCTGCAGTCTTTTTGTCAATGTGATAATAATATTCTTCATTTTGAAGATCAACATATAGTCAGAGTCTCTGCAGAAAATAACGGCGATGTCCTGAATATTGTTAAGGAAGTATTTTTTCAATTTATAGTGAACCAGAAGCAGGATGATTGGTTTAAACGGATACTGATGGAGCATTATTATTATGAGGATGAAGGTGAACAGCAGCAGATTCTTGAAATTATTCACTCTATTTTGGAAGGAAGCCGGGAGGATCTTGCCGCGTTTGTCAGTGGCCTGGATGTAAAAGAAAGCTTGAAGAGTGCAGTTGATCAGCTGTTCCAGAATAACATTTCCTTTTCTTTTGATTCTTTCGTAAAATTCCGAATGCGGCCGCTTATGAATGAAATGACCAAATACGTTGAAGTTTCCATCGATGAATATAAAATGGAGCAGGAATATCAGATGTTTATTCATACATTGAGAGATTTCCTGTCAGGAAAGCAGCCAAAGATTAATACGATTCATGTCGTTATGGATGAAGGTGTTTATTTTTATGATGAGCACTTGTGCGAAATTAAACGAGGAGAGCTATTAAGAATGATTGACCGCAAGCTATTATCCAATCATCCTGTATATGTGGATTCCGTTACGATTGCGCCTCTGCTTTCAATTGCACCTTCCGCCATTTATCTGTATTCAGATGATTTCGAGCAGCCGCTGGTCAGAACAATCCGCAATATTTTTGAAGAAAGACTTGAATTAAGCTCTATTGAAGCCTTCTATAACTTTCAAAACGCCCATTCTTATGCCAATGAAGAAAAATGTAAAAGATACCCTTGATTTTCCTGAAATAACAAACTATAATAACGTACATATTATAAAAATCGAGCAAAAGTTGCGATGAGGATATGGGTATTCTAATACGGTTTAAAGAGAGGGAAGGCAGGGCTGAAACCTTCCTAACACGATTCGAATGCTTACCGCCTCTGAACTCCAGCCAGGAAATGGGCTGGCGGGAAAAGACCGTTATCTTACTACAGAGTCGTTTTTCTTCTAAGAGAACGAGAAGTAGGGTGGAACCGCGTGTTAAATACAACTCGTCCCTTTTTTAGGGACGGGTTTTTTTATTTTTTTAAGTGTATAACGCGTTTTAGGAGGATTGGAGTTTCACTTTATAAATAAGGAGGAAATATCATGTCAGAAGTTGTTAAAGTTTCGTTTCCAGATGGAGCTGTAAAGGAGTTTCCAAAGGGAACGACAACAGAAGATATTGCAGCTTCAATCAGCCCGGGCCTGAAGAAAAAGGCAATGGCCGGCAAGCTGGATGGAGAAATGTATGATCTTCGCCGTCCAATCGAAAAGGATGGAGCTATTGAAATTGTAACACCGGACTCAAACGATGCGCTGGAGGTTCTTCGCCACAGTACTGCCCATCTAATGGCGCAGGCAATCAAGCGTTTATATAAAAATGTAAAGCTTGGGGTAGGTCCTGTCATTGAAGGCGGATTTTATTATGACATCGACCTGGAAGAATCACTTTCCCCAGAAGACCTTCCTGTGATTGAAAAAGAAATGAAGAAAATCATTAATGAAAACCTTGACGTTGTCCGCAAGGAAGTCAGCCGTAATGAGGCGGTTCAGATGTACAAGGAAATTGGTGATGAATACAAGCTTGAACTGATTGAAGCTATTCCTGAAGATGAAACAGTGACAATCTATGAGCAGGGCGAGTTCTTTGATCTCTGCCGCGGAGTCCACGTTCCATCGACTGGCAAACTAAAAGAGTTTAAGTTATTAAGTATTGCTGGCGCCTACTGGAGAGGCGACAGTGACAATAAGATGCTTCAGCGCATTTATGGAACAGCTTTCTTTAAGAAAGAAGACCTGGCCGAGCATTTGCGTCTCCTTGAGGAAGCGAAAGAGCGTGACCACCGTAAAATCGGCAAAGAGCTTAACTTGTTCATGAATTCGCAAAAAGTTGGACAGGGCTTGCCGATGTGGCTTCCAAAAGGGGCAGCAATCCGCCGCAATATCGAGCGCTATATCGTTGATAAGGAAGAAAGACTGGGCTATGACCACGTATATACTCCGATCATGGGAAGTGTAGATCTTTATAAAACATCCGGGCACTGGGATCATTATCAGGAAGACATGTTCCCTGTCATGGAAATGGATAACGAGCAGCTTGTTCTTCGTCCTATGAATTGCCCGCATCACATGATGATCTATAAGAATGGCATCCACAGCTACCGTGAACTGCCAATCCGTATTGCAGAGCTTGGAACAATGCACCGTTATGAAATGTCAGGAGCACTATCGGGCCTTCAGCGTGTACGCGGCATGACTCTGAACGATGCTCATATCTTTGTCCGCCCTGATCAGATTAAGGAAGAGTTTAAGCGCGTAGTACACCTGATTCTTGAAGTATATAAAGACTTCGATATCAATGATTACTCATTCCGTCTTTCATACAGAGATCCACAGGATACTGAGAAGTACTTTGATGACGATGAAATGTGGGAAAAAGCACAGGCCATGCTTAAAGAAGCCATGGATGAAATCGGTCTTGACTATTTTGAGGCAGAAGGAGAAGCAGCTTTCTACGGCCCGAAATTGGATGTTCAAGTTAAAACTGCGCTTGGCAAGGATGAGACATTATCCACTGTCCAGCTGGACTTCTTGCTTCCTGAACGTTTTGACCTGACTTATGTAGCTGAAGATGGAAAGCCTCATCGTCCCGTCGTTATCCACCGTGGTGTCGTTTCCACTATGGAGCGTTTTGTGGCATTCTTGATTGAAGAGTATAAGGGAGCGTTTCCAACTTGGCTTGCCCCGATTCAGGTCCAGGTCATTCCGGTTTCTCCTGATATTCACTTTGATTATGCAAAACAAGTCCAGGAGCAGCTTCAGGCAGAGGGCTTCCGCGTAGAACTGGATGACCGCAATGAAAAAATCGGCTATAAGATCCGCGAAGCGCAAATGCAAAAGACTCCATACATGCTTGTTGTTGGGGACAATGAAGTAGCTGAAAAAGCTGTAAATGTCCGTAAATATGGAGAGCAAAAATCAGAAACGGTTTCATTTGAAGATTTCATCTCAGCACTAAAAGCTGAAGTTAAACGATAACTATGAAAAAGGGCTGCATGACCTGCGGCCCTTTTTTTGTGAAGTCTTCGTGACAACATGCAGAATCTGTAATATCCAAGTCAGCTGGTGCAAACCAGAAATATGGCATTAAATTCATTTTGAAAAAATATTAAAATCATATTGCCAAAAGCGCTTAATTTTGTTATGCTTTTCTTCGTTGTGATAAAAGTTATTCGTTTGACACAAAATCATACTTTGTGATATAGTAGCTAAGGTAAATTGAATACAGTTTGAGGAAAAGAAGAAGCACCCGCTTCTCACCTGATTGACGCAAAGTGCAGTTGGCAGGTTTTACGTGAACATTTTCTGTTTATAAACGTAAGTGTGGGTGTTTTCATCCGCACTTTTTTATTTGGTTAAAACAGCTCTGCTTCCGCTCCGGAAGAGAAATGTTGTATAACTTGCGATTCAGCTTTGGTCCGGTGGAGCTGGCAGCTATAAAGCTGTCTGCTCCAGCAGGCGCTTGCGCTTTTCTTGACCCAAACGTTGTGTTCGCATTAAACCTTGGAGGTGTCTAGCTATTAGCAAAGATATGTTGTTAAACGAGGGCATTCGCGCCCGCGAAGTCCGTCTTATCGACCAAAACGGCGAGCAGTTAGGTATTAAATCAAAATTCGACGCACTTGAAATTGCTTCTCGTGCCAATCTGGATCTTGTTCTGGTTGCACCGAGTGCGAAACCTCCGGTAGCCCGTATCATGGACTACGGAAAGTTCAAATTCGAGCAGCAGAAGAAAGATAAAGAAGCTCGCAAAAACCAGAAGATTATCAGTATTAAAGAAGTTCGTCTTAGCCCGACTATTGAAGAGCATGACTTTAATACAAAGCTTCGCAATGCTATTAAATTCCTTGAAAAAGGCGATAAAGTAAAAGCATCGATCCGATTTAAAGGTCGTGCCATTACGCATAAGGAAATTGGCCAGCGTGTTTTAATCCGATTTGCACAAGCATGCAATGAAGTTGCAGTAGTGGAATCACATCCAAAAATGGATGGCCGAAGCATGTTTATGGTCTTAGCACCGAAAAACGACAAGTAAGAGGAGGAATTCCCAATGCCAAAAATGAAAACTCACCGCGGCGCTGCTAAGCGTTTCAAAAGAACAGGTTCTGGTAAACTGAAGCGTTCTCACGCTTATAGAAGCCATATGTTCGCAAACAAATCTCAAAAGCAAAAGCGTAAGCTTCGCAAAGGAACTCTTGTTTCTTCAGGCGATTACAAGCGCATCCGTAACTTACTAGTAAATCTTAAGTAATATCTCGAAATTAGGAGGGAAATAATATGCCACGTGTAAAAGGCGGTACAGTTACTCGCAAACGTCGTAAAAAAGTCATTAAATTAGCTAAAGGTTATTTCGGTTCAAAACATACATTATATAAAGTTGCTAACCAGCAGGTTATGAAATCCCTAATGTATGCTTACCGCGATCGTCGCCAGAAAAAGCGCGACTTCCGCAAACTTTGGGTTACTCGCATCAACGCAGCAGCTCGCATGAACGGTCTTTCTTACAGCCGTTTAATGCATGGTTTAAAGCTTGCTGGCATCGAAGTTAACCGCAAAATGCTTGCTGAATTAGCAATCGCTGACGAAAAAGCATTTGCTGAATTAGCATCAGTTGCAAAGCAGCAGCTTAGCAAGTAAGTAATAATTTTTCATAAAATAGCCATTCCCTTAAATGCGGGAATGGCTTTTATTTTGCTCTAAATGGACAGATGCTTTCGTTTCATTTAAGCTCAATAAAGACTTAATACATAATAAAGGAGAAAGCTCATGGTCAAGACAATTGCTCTTATCTATCTGATTATGAATGTGGCTGGTTTTTATCTGATGAAGCTTGATAAGGAGAAGGCGAAACGGAATCAGTATCGAATCAGCGAAAAAAATCTCTGGATCACAGCCATTTTGAGCGGGGCTGCGGGAATGACTCTCGGAATGAAGACTTTCAGGCATAAAACAAAGCATGTGCAGTTTAAATGGGGACTGCCTATTCTGGCGATGCTTGAAGCAGGCTTGCTTGTGTACCTGGTTATTCTCTTGTCATAAACAATCAGGGCTATCCATAAGCTTTAGGGAACAGCAGGAAAGACATCGGGGAGAGGTGAAGGCATGAATGATCAATTGATTCTATTGTTTGCCATGGCTGAGACTGCTGGAATTCTTGCTCCCATTGTTTTTATCTTTTTTCATATCATCAGGCAGTTTCTATTCATTCCGGTACCGCTTGTCTGCATAACTGGAGGAGTTCTGTTCGGAAGTTTTTTTGGTTCTGTTTTCTCCGTTGCAGGTCTGATGATCAGCAGCATTCTTTTTTATTTTTTGATCACAAAAATGCCGAGGACACATGAAAAGCTTTCATTGCTAAAAACGAGGTGGTTCGGGGAATACCGGAATTTGACTGTCGGTCAGGTTGCGGTTTTAAGGCTCATCCCATTTATTCATTACCATTTATTGAACTTTTGTCTTATGGAAAGGAATAAGGGTTTTGATCAATATTTAAAAAATTCTTGGATCACCAATTTGCCGCTGGCTGTTTTTTATACCGTTTTTGGTGAATTCATCAGCCGATTCACTCCTTCAATGATTATTCTGATTTTGATTTCCCTTTCTGTTTTAGTATTTGTGCTGAGGGAAAAGGTGACTGTCATCAAATGGAAGGAATTCTTTAAAGCAGCATAAAAAAACGTTCGGGGCTGCCGAACGTTTTTTATTATAAATGGTCTTTAATTTCATCTCCTGGTGAAGCTGTTTTATGCATAAATTCCTTCACAGGGCTTTTCCAGTCAATTTTTGCAGTGGGATAAGCCTCGGTTATCTTTCTTTCTATAAAAAGAAAATCCTCCCTTACCATCCCTTTAAGGGCCGATGTATTATGCGGCCAGATGAAAATGGAGACCACATCAAAAGCATTGTCCGTGGTTCCCAGATATTTTTCGCCCTCAAATAAAACCCCTTTATACGTAATCAGGAAGTTTTTCCTGACATTATCCTGGTCATCCCAAAAATAATATCGTTTCTGTTCGTGGGCAAGCTCGAGCTTTCTCTTAGAATTCAGCAGATATTTTACCGCGGTGTATATAAGAAAAAGAATCAGAGCAAACAATAGCATACGCAGGAGCCACATATTAACCAGCCCTCCATTATTATTTTCCTTACTTTACGGATGAGATTAAAAAAAGTTTCAACTTTTTTGCGATTTGTTATAATTTTTTTGATAGGCTAATTTTGTATGTTAATCATTTATTTCATATAGGATGGTGGAAAATGAATTATCAGCTATTATTTCAAATGCAAAAAGGGCTGGACAGCCATATAGAATCAAATCACGGTTTAGAGGAAGAAGATTTATTTGAACGTAAGGTGCTTGCGCTGCTGGTTGAATTGGGAGAGCTTGCAAATGAGACAAGATGCTTCAAGTTTTGGAGCCATAAGCCATCCTCACCTCAGGAAACAGTATTGGAAGAGTTTGTAGACGGTATACATTTTATTTTATCACTTGGAATTGAATGCGGATTTGACGATGAAAAGGAATATGCTGCTCCACTGGAAAAGGCGGAGTCAGTGAATGGCCAGTTTTTGTCTGTCTATACTGGAATCGGACAGTTTCGGACAAGCCGTTCCCTGGACGATTATAAAGAGCTTATTGCTGCCTATTTACAGCTAGGGGAAATGCTTGGTTTTAACTCTTCACATATAGAAAAAGCATATATAGATAAGAATGAAGTAAATTATAAAAGGCAGGCTGAAGGATACTAATCCTGCAGGCGGAGAAAATATCCGTCTGATAATTCTTTATATTAAATCGCATGTTCTGTATAATAGGGTTGAATAAATATTAAGGGAGTCGAAATGATGGCTAAATTAGATGAAACGCTAACCATGCTTAAAGACTTAACGGATGCCAAAGGAATTCCGGGAAATGAGCGCGAACCGCGCGAGGTTATGAAAAAATACATAACAGCATATGCTGATGAAGTGACAACAGATGGGCTGGGAAGCCTGATTGCTAAAAAATCCGGCAAAGAAGGCGGCCCTAAGATCATGGTTGCTGGCCACTTAGATGAAGTTGGATTTATGGTAACAAACATTGATGATAAAGGCTTCATCCGCTTCCAGACAGTTGGGGGCTGGTGGTCACAGGTTATGCTTGCACAGCGTGTGACGATTGTAACGTCCAAGGGAGATATCACCGGGGTAATTGGTTCTAAGCCTCCGCATATCCTGTCACCGGATGCGCGGAAAAAGCCTGTTGAAATTAAAGACATGTTCATTGATATTGGTGCTTCCAGCCGGGAAGAAGCGAAAGAATGGGGAATAAAGCCTGGTGACATGGTGGTTCCATATTTTGAGTTTACGGTTATGAATAATGAAAAGATGCTATTGGCAAAGGCTTGGGATAACCGCATCGGCTGTGCAATTGCCATTGATGTGCTTAAGCAATTGAAAGATGCTGATCATCCAAATGAAGTATATGGTGTAGGAACGGTTCAGGAAGAGGTTGGACTTCGCGGAGCCCGCACTTCGGCCCAAAAAATCGAGCCGGATATCGCATTTGGTGTAGATGTGGGAATCGCAGGTGACACACCAGGGATTTCTGAAAAAGAAGCCATGAGCAAAATGGGCAAAGGGCCGCAAATTATCCTTTATGATGCATCAATGGTCTCGCACAAAGGTCTTCGTGATCTAGTAACAGATACTGCGGATGAACTGAATATCCCTTATCAATTTGATGCCATCGCTGGCGGCGGAACAGATTCAGGAGCCATTCATGTTACTCATAATGGAGTTCCATCACTTTCCATCACTATTGCAACACGCTATATCCATTCCCATGCAGCAATGCTTCACCGCGATGACTATGAAAATGCCGTTAAGCTTATTGCTGAAGTGATTAAGAAGCTTGATCGGGAAACAGTGGACAGAATTACTTTTGAATAAGAAAGCGGAAGGCGCCCGCTGATTGGCTTAGACCTGAGAGTGATGGTGCATGAGCTGGACAGTTATCGAAGTTCAAAGTTTTTTCCTTTCTTATTAGCAGAATTAAAAAACTCCGGAGCTATACCGGAGTTTTTCCATTTTATTTAAGGCTGCTCTCCAAAGTTTGAAGCATTTCCAGCTTATCTTCCTCTGAAGAGTTTTTCCAAATTACTTCAAACAAAACACCTAATCCAGGCAGCATTTTCTCTTCCCCGTTTTGAATGGCATCTACGATCGTATCTTTCAGTTCGTCTTGAGAGTTCCCTGAAACATTGTGTAAAATGGCATTGCGCAGGTTTAAATTCACTTTAATGCACTCCTTCCAGATTTAATTCGTTATTATCTTCTCTAATTTCGCTTTTATTATGTATTTCAAATAGGCTATAATGAGAAAACTGTATAAGAAATTCCGGTTGTGCGGGATTTTCTATAAAAGGGGAGACCGTGTTGAAGCATATACAATCTGCAAAAAACCCAAAAATTAAAGAATGGAAGAAACTTTTAACCAAAAAAGAGCGGGACAAAACAGAAACCTTTTTGGTTGAAGGCTTTCATCTAGTGGAAGAAGCACTCAAAGCCAATCAAATAGCTGAAATAATCATTAGTGAAAATAAAGACATGCCTCCCGGATGGGATTATGGCGACATCCCTGTAACAATGGTTACAGAAGAAATCATCGGACAGCTGGCGGATACGGAAACGCCGCAGGGAATCTTTGCTGTCTGCAGTCAGGAACGATCCTCTGAGGAAGTGAAAGGAAAACAGTTTTTATTAATTGATGCCGTGCAGGATCCAGGCAATCTGGGTACGATGATCAGGACGGCTGATGCTGCTGGTATCGATGCCGTTATTGTGGGTGAAGGAAGCGTTGACGCATATAACCCAAAGGTGCTCCGCTCTGCACAGGGCAGTCACTTCCATTTGCCGGTTTTAAGAGGGAATCTGTCTGATTGGATCAGCAGACTGAAAGAAAGTAAAGTCCCTGTCTATGGAACCGCTTTGGAAAATGCCCAGGAATACACGATGTATGAGTCCTCTGATTCCTTCGCGCTGCTCGTTGGAAATGAAGGAAATGGGGTGAATAAAGAGCTTCTGGCTAATACAGCAGCAAACCTTTATATACCGATATTCGGGAAAAGCGAATCACTAAATGTGGCGGTGGCTGCCGGAATTCTTCTTTATCACTTAAGAAAATAGAAAATGGGCGGCAATTTTTTGAAAACCGTTTGAAACAGCCTCAAGAATGTAATATAATTAACAGCAAAATTATAATAACAAAACGATGACGGAGACCATTACCTTGCAGTCAGCCTTTTCAGGGAGAAAATGCCTAAGACTGAAAGCATTTTTACAGGAAATGCAAGGGAACATTCACCTCCTGAGTTGGCATCGGGACCATTGAAAAGTATTGTTGGCGCTCTGGTGAGCTGTCCAGCTGCAGCGGCTAGCCCCTCAAGGTTTACTTGTGGGACATAGGCAGGATGTGCTGACTTCAACGTTCGCCCCAGGAAGTGGCGGCTCTTAGTTGAAGTTCATCCTAAGCCACTTCTGCTTTTCCATGTAAAGATGTACCGGCATAAGCCGTTATCCCAATGAAGTGAACACGTGCATGAAGTACATATATGTGTTAAAAAGGGTGGTACCGCGAAACCTCGTCCCTTTATGGGGATAGAGGTTTTTTATTTTGGCTAAAAAAGTAAAAATATTCATTTCAAGGAGGATATTTAGATGCAAGAGCGTTTAAAGGAACTGCAAACTGAAGCGTTGGAAAAAATCAGCACTGCTGCTGATTTAAAAGAATTAAATGACATCCGTGTTTCTTACCTGGGCAAAAAGGGTCCAATAACGGAAGTTCTAAAAGGAATGGGGAAACTGTCTGCGGAAGAGCGCCCTAAAATGGGAGCACTTGCTAACGAAGTAAGAGACAGTATTGCTGCGGGAATTGAAGAAAAGCAGAAGCATCTTGAGGAAGCGGCAGTACAGGAAAAGCTGTCTGCTGAAAAGATAGATGTTACTCTTCCTGGACGTCCTGTCAAATCAGGAAACCATCATCCGCTGACACGTATTATTGAAGAAATTGAAGACTTGTTCATTGGAATGGGCTATACAGTAGCTGAAGGCCCTGAAGTTGAAAAAGATTACTATAATTTTGAAGCATTGAACCTCCCTAAAGGCCACCCTGCCCGCGATATGCAGGATTCCTTCTATATTACAGAAGAGATTCTTCTTCGTACCCATACTTCGCCAGTACAGGCAAGAACAATGGAGAAACATGAAGGCAAAGGGCCGGTTAAAATCATCTGTCCGGGAAAAGTGTATCGCCGTGACAATGATGATGCTACACACTCCCACCAGTTCATGCAAATAGAAGGGCTTGTTGTAGATGAAAACATCCGAATGACCGATTTGAAAGGGACACTGGAAGTGTTTGCGAAGAAAATGTTCGGGGATGACAGGGAAATCCGTCTTCGTCCAAGTTTCTTTCCGTTTACAGAGCCATCTGTGGAAATGGATATTTCCTGTAAAATCTGCGGTGGAAAAGGCTGCAGTGTATGTAAAGGCACTGGCTGGATTGAAATTCTTGGCGCCGGAATGGTTCATCCCAATGTTCTTGAGATGGCAGGCTTCGACTCTAAGAAATACACAGGCTTTGCATTCGGGATGGGACCTGAGCGAATTGCCATGCTGAAGTATGGTGTGGATGATATTCGCCACTTCTATACAAATGATGTACGTTTCTTAAAGCAATTTTCAATTCACGAGTAATTAGAAAAGCGGAGGCGACTGTTCAACCCCGACAAGCATAAGGCAAGCTGACAGGAAGGTTGTTCTTTAACCTTCACGGCAGAATGACTTATGACCTCGAGGGGTTAGGAGTCGGAGCTGGACAATAAAAGAGGAGGATCATAAATGTTCGTTTCATATAAATGGCTGCAGGAATATGTTGATTTATCAGGCGTTACACCTGCAGAGCTTGCAGAAAAGATTACAAAAAGCGGTATTGAAGTTGAAGGCGTAGAGGTTTTGAATGAAGGAATCAAAGGTGTTGTTGTAGGGCATGTCCTTGAAAGAGAACAGCACCCAAATGCTGATAAGCTGAATAAATGCTTAGTTGATACAGGAGCTGATGAGCCTGTACAAATCATATGCGGTGCCCCAAATGTGGATAAGGGACAGAAAGTGGCCGTGGCTACCGTTGGAGCTGTGCTTCCAGGCAATTTCAAGATTAAGCGTGCGAAGCTCCGAGGTGAAGAATCAAATGGAATGATCTGTTCGCTTCAAGAGCTGGGCATTGAAAGCAAGCTGATTGCAAAGGAATACTCTGAAGGCATTTATGTTTTCCCTAATGATACAGAAGTTGGCCAGGATGCTCTTGAGCAGCTTAATCGTGACGACCAGATCCTTGAGCTTGGGCTGACTCCGAACCGTTCTGACTGCTTAAGCATGCTGGGTGTTGCCTATGAAGTAGCAGCCATTTTAGGAAGAGAAGTAAAGATTCCTGAGCCGCAGGCTGATACTTCTTCTGAAAAGGCTTCTGATTATATTGAAGTTCAGGTTGAAGCAAAAGAAGATAATCCTCTTTACGTTGCGAAGGTTGTAAAAAATGTAGAAATAGGTCCATCTCCTGTATGGATGCAGGCTCGTTTAATGGCGGCGGGCATTCGTCCTCACAATAACGTGGTGGACATCACAAACTACATTCTGCTTGAATACGGCCAGCCCCTTCATGCTTTTGATTATGACCGGCTGGAATCAAAGCAAATCCTTGTCCGCAAAGCAAGAGATGGTGAAGTGATTGTCACTCTTGATGATGCCAAGCGTGAGTTAACCTCAGATCACCTTTTAATAACAAATGGGGCAGAACCCATTGCACTTGCCGGTGTCATGGGCGGGGCAAATTCTGAAGTACAGTCGGATACTAAAAATGTCCTTATCGAATCAGCTTATTTTAAAGGGGCAACGGTTAGAAAAGCTTCAAAAGATCATGGCTTAAGAAGCGAAGCAAGTGCCCGTTTTGAAAAAGGTGTAGATCCGAACAGAGTTAGAGCTGCTGCAGAAAGAGCTGTTCAATTACTTGCACAATATGCTGGCGGGGAAGTGCTTGAAGGATCTGTGGAAGCTGATGCACTGCAGGTGGAACCTGCTGTAGTGTCTGTAACGCTTGAAAAAATCAATCGTGTACTTGGCACTGAATTATCCATGAAAGAAGTAGAGGATATATTTGCCCGTCTTCAATTTGAAACAAATACTGATAACGATACGATTACTGTTACAGTTCCAACACGCAGAGGCGACATTACGATTGAAGAAGACCTTATTGAAGAAGTTGGCCGCTTATTTGGCTACGACAATCTGGCATCCACTTTACCGGTTGGATCTTCTACACCAGGGCATCTAACTGAATACCAGAACAAACGCAGAATGGTCCGCCGCTACCTTGAAGGTGCAGGACTTTACCAGGCAGTAACCTATTCTCTAACAAATGAAGCAAAAGCGACTCAATATGCACTGGAAGAGCGCAAACCTGTGCAGCTGGCAATGCCTATGAGTGAAGATCGAAGCCTGCTCCGATTAAGTATTGTTCCGCAGCTTCTAGAAGTATTAAAATATAACTCTGCACGCCAGAACGACAGTCTGGCTGTTTATGAAACAGGAGCGGTGTTCCTCTCCAATAATGGAGAAGAGGATCTGCCAGAAGAGCGTGAGCACCTTGCTGGAGCGGTTACTGGCTTATGGCACAGCCACCCATGGCAGGGAGAAAAGAAGCCGGTTGATTTTTACGCTGTAAAAGGAATTCTTGAGGGATTATTTGATAAGCTGGGACTATCCGATAAGGCTGAATTCCATCAGGCACAAAAGGATGGGATGCACCCTGGAAGAACAGCAGAAGTATTGCTTTCCGGGGAATCAGTGGGATTTGTCGGCCAAATCCATCCGACTGTGGAAAAAGAGCTTGATTTGAAAGAAACATATGCGTTTGAGCTTTCCTTAAAAGCAATCCTCGAAGAAGAAGTTTCACCTTTGCAGTATGAAGCTATCCCGCGTTTCCCTTCCATCACAAGGGATATTGCCCTTGTAGTAGATAAGGGAACAGCAGCGGGCGAGCTTAAAGGAATCATTAAAGAAGCTGGCGGCAAGTTATTAAAAGACGTTCATGTTTTTGACCTGTACGAAGGCGAACGGATGGAGCCGGGCAAAAAGTCAATTGCTTTCTCCCTTAAATACTTCGATCCTGAACGTACACTAACGGATGAAGATGTTACAAAAGCACATGATAAAGTGTTGGATGCTGTGAAGGAAAAAGCCGGAGCGGTATTGAGAGGATAAAATGAAGAAGGCAGCCCGAGGGCTGCCTTTTCATTTTTCATTATTTGGCCGTTAAAAGAGCTCATTTGGCAATAAAACTCTCATTTTGGCTGATAAATATATATTCCAAATAGGTTATGGTTCTCTTAAACAGTAAAACAGCAGCCAATCTCCTTAAATTGGCTGCTTCATTATCAATTATACTTCCTGCTATAAAGCTTCATCGCCTTTTCAGTATTTGCAAAGTGCAGTTTTACAAAAGAAGGCAATGCTTCACGCCCTTTTTCTCTGATCAGCCGGGCTGCTGCTTCATCAACCTTCGGACCTGCGCCTTTAGTGAGCCGGAAACCGGCCCTTGTGCTAAGATTTTCAAAGTGGCGCACAAACGCATAGCGGGCCAGGATAGATGCTGCTGCAACTGCCAGGTGGATTCCTTCCGCTTTTGTGCTGAAAAAGACCCGCTCCCTTTGAATGGTCTGCTGGTTTTTCAAATAGTTGAAGTAAACCTCTTCCTTTGCAAACTGGTCAATCAAAATGGCTTCAGGCTTTTCAGGGGCAATTTTCCCTAAAACATGCCCGATTGCCTGATTGTGCAGTAATGCTTTGATCTTACCCTGTGACATCCCTGATTGCTGAAGCTTATTGTATTTTTCATTATGCAGGGTTAACAGGCTGTGGGGAACGATATCCTTTATCTGTTTTGCGATTTCAATGATTTTCTCATCTCCCAGATTTTTGGAGTCCTTAACTCCGAGCTCCTTCAGCAAAGGGATTTGATCTTTTTTTACGTAAGCTGCAACAACCGTGATGGGGCCAAAATAATCGCCGGTACCCACTTCGTCTGATCCTATTACAGAAAGGGAACTGATATTTTCCGGCAAGTTGGCAGCTGCAGGGCTGTTTTTTTTGCTCGGCTGTGCACAGCGTGCGGTATCTCCCCATTTTTTTGCCTCTGTTTCACTTCCGCTGCCCTGAAAGAGGACTTTCCCTGATTTATAGGCAGTGATTGAACATCCTGGCACCTTTGCAGCAAATACGCTTCCAGGAGGCTGCTTGTCATTTAGTCTGCCTGAATAATAGGCCATCATTTCTGAGATTTCATTTGCTTTTTTTAAAAGTACTACTTGGCTCATATTAATTCTCCTCATCTTTGTTAACTGTTTGAATCTGCTGCTTTTTTGGGGGGAGTAATACAAAGATTCCGCATAATCTTGAACTTGGATAACTGTCTTTCGCAAGCAGCCTACCCCCTCGAGGTCACAAGCCAAACCTCCCAAAGAGGCAGAGAACGCCTTTCCGGGCGGCTCGTCTTGTGCTTGTCGGGGGTGGGCAAGGTGCTTCCGCTTTTCTTAAGAACTGAGCTCTTTTGACATGCTTTGACTTCCCACCAATATACGTTCATGTTATGATATTGATTAGGATTCTTTAAAAAAGGAGGGCATGGACGTTGTCAGAGATACAAAGAAATCGCACAAGTGTAGATATTTATGGACAGCAATATGTAATAGTAGGCTCAGAGAGCTCCAGCCATGTTCGCCTTGTCGCTTCGCTGGTTGACGATAAAATGCGTGAGATCAGTTCGAAGAATCCTTCACTCGACGTTAGTAAGTTAGCCGTGCTAACCGCAGTCAATGCTGTTAATGATTATATAAAGCTAACAGACCGTCTGGAACGGCTGGAAAACGAATTAAATAGAGTAAAGGACGGAAAGTAGTCATGCTGGATCTTGCAATTATCATTATTTTGGTTTTGGGCTTTTTTATAGGATTGAAAAGAGGATTTATCCTCCAATTAATTCATTTGACTGGATTCATTATTGCTTTCATTGTAGCCCGTATGTATTACGGCGAGCTAGCACCTAAGCTTACCTTATGGGTGCCATATCCCAGCTTTAGCAGTGACTCGGCGATTCAGACGTTATTTGAGAATGCAGATCTTGAAGATGCTTACTATCGCGCCATTGCATTTGTCGTGATTTTTTTTGCGGTAAGAATTTTACTGCAGATTATTGGAAGCATGCTTGATTTTGTTGCCCATCTTCCTGTCCTAAAACAGCTGAATGTTTGGGCTGGCGGCATTCTTGGATTTATCGAAGTCTATCTTATCATGTTTATTCTATTATACATAGCCGCACTGGTTCCAATAGAAGTGCTGCAGGGGCCGATCAATAATTCCTTTATGGCAGAATTAATGGTTAAGAATACGCCTGTTCTCTCTAACCAGCTCAAAGAAATGTGGGTTGAATATATGGCTGCGTAACTTCTCTATTTCTAGAGAAGTTTTCTTTTTGAAAGGCTGTTAATATAAGTTTTGTGGATTTAAGCCGCAAACTAACTAAATCCACTGTACTGCGGGAGGAGAGGGAGCAGGAGACCCCATTGGCGAAGCCGGGGAGCTCTGTGCCTCCACGCGGAAACAACGGGCAATATTTAAAGGTTAAACTTAGCAAGCGGCTTTTAGAGATAGCCATAATTTGAAGTTCCAACGCAAAATAAGAGATAATACGGATACGAATACAGATACAGGCAGGTGGTTTTCGTGAGTATAAATAAAAAAGATGTTGTGAGGCTTTTAGAAACAATCGCTGTTTATATGGAATTAAAAGGAGAAAACCCTTTCAAAACAGCTGCGTTCCGAAAAGCGGCACTGGCCCTTGAATCAAACGATGAAAGCTTGACTGAAATAAAAGACTTTACAAAGCTATCCGGCATCGGGAAAGGAACCGCTGCTGTTATTGAGGAGTATATAAAAGAAGGAAAGTCCTCTGTTCTGGATGAATTAAAAGAAGAAGTGCCTTCTGGATTAATTCCTCTTCTTCAGCTCCCTGGACTGGGCGGCAAGAAAATTGCCAAGCTATATAAAGAGCTGGGCGTCGAAAATGCCGCAGATCTTGAGGATGCGTGCCGCAATAAAAAGGTCCGCGGACTTGCAGGCTTTGGGGAAAAATCGGAAGAAAAAATACTCGCTGCCCTTGAAAACGCAGGAACAAGACCAGAGCGGCTGCCGCTTGCATACATGCTGCCTATAGCAGAAGGCATAGAAGCGGCCCTGGAGGAAATGAAGGATATAGAAAAATACTCAAGGGCAGGAAGCTTAAGGAGAATGAGGGAAACAATAAAAGACCTCGACTTTATTATAGCTACAGACAATCCTGCTTCAGTCAAAGAGCAGTTATTAAGTTTATCCGGGATTAAAGAAGTGATTGCCGCAGGAGATACAAAGGTTTCCGTTGTTTTTGAACATTCCTATGATATATCGGCTGATTTCCGTTTAGTTCAGCCGCATGAATTTGCCACAACACTCCATCATTTTACTGGATCAAAGGATCATAATGTCAGAATGCGCCAGCTTGCAAAAGAGCGCGGGGAAAAAATCAGTGAATACGGAGTTGAAAACACAGAAACAGGTGAAATCCTTACTTTTAAAAATGAAGAGGAATTTTACGCCCATTTTGGACTGCCATTCTTCCCTCCTGAAATCAGAGAAGATGGGAAAGAAGTGGATGAATATAAGCAAGACATGGAATTAATATCTCTTGAAGATATTAAGGGTGACCTACATATGCACTCAACCTGGAGTGATGGCGCCTATTCTATTGAGGAAATGATTGAAGCATGCCGGGCCCGCGGCTATAAATATATGGCTATAACAGACCATTCTCAGTACTTGAAAGTGGCGAACGGTTTGACTGCTGAAAGACTTCGCAGTCAAAAAGAAGAAATAAAGCGGCTTAATGAGCAATTCGATGATTTCACGATTCTGTCAGGAGTGGAAATGGATATTCTGCCCGATGGATCACTTGATTATGATGATGAACTTCTAGAAGAATTGGACATTGTCATTGCTTCCATTCATTCTTCTTTTTCACAGCCGAAGGAAAAAATCATGGCTCGCTTGAAAACAGCGCTGAAGAATGCCCATGTTGACATAATTGCCCACCCTACGGGAAGATTGATCGGCCGCAGGGAAGGATATGAAGTAGACATGGAATTGCTCATTGAGCTTGCAAAGGAAACAAATACAGCCCTTGAGCTGAATGCAAATCCGAACCGGCTGGACCTTGCTTCCGAGCATATCAGACAAGCTCAGGAAGCCGGTGTGAAAATAGTGATTAATACGGATGCACATAAAATAGACACTTTAAATCACATGGAAATCGGCGTTTCTGCGGCAAAGAAGGGATGGATCAAGAAGGAATCCGTTCTAAATGCCATGGAAACAGAAGATTTGCTCAAATTTCTGAAAGAACGCCAGTAGGAAATTGGGCATGAAAGGGGAAAATCCTCATGCAAGAAAGAGTATTGAAGATACTTGAGTTCAATAAAGTGAAGGAACAGCTGCTTGAGCACGTTTCTTCATCCTTGGGAAGAAAAAAGGCCTTAAATATTCGTCCCTCCACTGACTATGAAGAAGTTATCCGCAGGCAGGAAGAGACAGATGAAGCCGTGACAGTTCTTAGAATTAAGGGGAATGTACCGCTTGGAGGCATTTTCGATATTCGCCCTCATGTGAAGAGAGCGGTCATTGGAGGGATGCTTAGTCCCCAGGAACTTAACCAGATATCCAGCACGATTCATGCAAGCAGGCAGATGAAAAGATTCATCGAGGAATTTGCCGAAGAAGAAAGCAGCCTGCCGATCCTGCTGGGATATACAGATAAAATTATTGTACTGGCTGACCTGGAAACGTCTATCCGCAATGCGGTTGACGACAATGGAGAAGTGCTTGACAGTGCAAGCGAGTCTCTCCGTTCTCTGCGAAATCAGCTGCGCACGAAAGAATCACGTGTTAGAGAGCGCCTGGAGAGCATGATTCGCTCCTCCAGTGCCCAAAAGATGCTTTCTGATGCGATTATTACAATCCGCAATGACCGTTTTGTCATACCTGTAAAGCAGGAGTACCGGGGACATTACGGCGGCATTATCCATGACCAAAGCTCCTCTGGCCAGACATTATTTATTGAGCCCGCGTCCATTGTCCAGCTGAACAATGAATTGCAGGGAATCAGGGTAAAAGAACAGCAGGAGATCGAACGGATTCTCATTGCTCTGTCAGTACAGGCCGCTGAAAACAGCAGTGAACTGGAGACCATTGTAGATGTGCTTGGGGAAATAGATTTTATGTTTGCTAAAGCCAGGTACAGTAAACGCATAAAGGCCTCCAAGCCGAAAATTAATAATGAAGGGAAAATTTCATTATTTAAAGCCCGGCATCCGCTTATTCCTATTGATGAGGTAGTGGCAAATGATATTAAGCTCGGAGCTGAATATTCTACCATTGTCATTACGGGACCAAATACCGGCGGTAAAACAGTTACATTAAAAACAGTGGGGCTTTGTACATTGATGGCTCAGGCAGGTCTGCAGATCCCGGCGCTGGATGGTTCTGAAACGGCTGTTTTCGGAAATGTTTATGCTGATATCGGGGATGAACAGTCAATTGAACAAAGTTTGAGTACTTTCTCTTCGCATATGGTTAATATCGTGGATATTCTTGACCAGGTTGACTTCAATAGTCTGGTATTATTCGATGAGCTTGGTGCAGGTACAGATCCGCAGGAAGGTGCTGCCCTGGCGATTTCTATTCTTGACGAAGTATACAAGCGGGGGGCAAGAGTTATCGCCACAACTCATTATCCTGAACTGAAAGCCTATGGCTATAACAGAGAAGGAGTTATCAACGCCAGTGTTGAATTTGATATTGAAACGCTTAGTCCAACCTATAAGCTGCTGATTGGGGTTCCAGGCCGAAGCAACGCCTTTGAAATATCAAAACGGCTTGGGCTCAAGGATCAAGTGATTGAGACCGCAAGATCCTATATTGGAGCAGATACAAATCAGGTTGAAAATATGATTGCATCCCTTGAAGAAAGCCGAAGACAAGCAGAGGCTGACATGGAAGAAGCCAATGACTTTTTGAAAAGTGCAGAAAAACTTCATAAAGATCTGCAAAAGCAAATGGCAGAATTTTATGAGGAAAAAGATGCAATGCATGAGAAAGCAGCAGAGAGAGCTGAGGATATCGTTGAGAAAGCCAAGGCAGAAGCAGAAGAAATTATCCGCGATTTAAGAAAAATGCGCATAGAGAAGCATGCTGAAGTGAAGGAACATGAGCTGATAGAAGCAAAGAAACGTCTGTCCGAAGCTGCACCGCAGATGAGCTCAGCCAAGAATAAATTAAAGCCAAAGAATAATAAACATGTGTTTGAAGCAGGCGACGAGGTAAAAGTTCTGAGTTTTGGACAAAAAGGGCATTTGCTTGAAAAGGTGTCTGACAATGAATGGCAGGTTCAAATCGGCATCTTGAAAATGAAAGTTGCTGAAAGGGATTTAGAATATGTTAAGAGTCCAAAACCTGTTGAAACAAAACCGGTGGCAACAGTTAAAGGCAAAGATTTTCATGTGAGCCTTGAACTTGATTTACGGGGTGAACGGTATGAAAACGCACTTTTAAGAGTGGAGAAATATATAGATGATGCCCTTTTGGCTGGATATCCCCGTGTCTCCATCATTCATGGTAAAGGGACTGGTGCTTTAAGGCAGGGTGTTCAGGAATATCTAAAAAATCACAGGTCAGTTAAAAAAATTCGATTTGGTGAAGCAGGAGAAGGCGGCACAGGGGTTACTGTCGTTGAATTTAAATAAGCTTTGACACCCGCTCCCCTTTGTTTTTTATTAGGGGGGAGGGTACTTAAATTCCAGCGGGGAGAATGGAAATGAAAGAATTTTGGGAAAATGAATTTATTCAGACAGCTGCTTATTATAGTGTAGTCATTTTATGTATGATTGTTTTTTTAGCTATTTTTGAATTAGTTACCAAGTATCGCAATTGGGAAGAAATCAAAAATGGAAATATCGCTGTAGCAATGGCGACCGGCGGAAAAATTTTTGGGATTGCCAATATTTTCAGGCATTCCATCATGCATAATGATACCTTGCTGACAATGATTACCTGGGGAGTTTTTGGATTTTTTCTATTATTGATCGGCTATTTCATTTTTGAATTTTTAACACCTAAGTTTAGAATTGACGAAGAAATTGAAAATAATAATAGGGCAGTCGGTTTTATTTCCATGGTGCTGTCTATCGGATTGTCTTATGTCATCGGTGCAGGTTTATCATAAGGAGAGAATTAACATTGGAAAAGTTAGCAAAGGTTCTGCTGGTTCTTAGCGGAGTGTTTCTTCTTATAGGAGCCATTTATATATTTTTCATAGCATAATATTTTTGTGATATAGAGATATGGAAAAATCGCCAGTATATATGGCGATTTTTTTATTATGTCCATTAAAAAGAATATCCCCGATAGGCTGGACAGCCCTCTGAAAAAATATCTTCCTGAGTGTAAGGTCTTATTCTAATTGTCATAGAACCAGCATTATATTATAATAAGGTTGAACAATTAGAATCTTCTAAAAGTTCAGAGGATGTCCATCGTTTTTCTAAAAGTTAGCAAGTATAACTTTGAACTTCGATAACTGTCTAGCTCCAGCGCTTACCCCTTCGAGGTCACAAGCTTGTCTTGTTTCGGCTCCTAGGGACTCGGGGTCATACAGACGCTGCCACAGTACGTGGCGTTCTTAGTGTGTGTTCCTTTTGTGGGCAAGGCGCTTGCGCTTTTCTTATGGGCATGAAACAAAGGAGGGACAAAATGGCAGAAGCAAACCCATGGCTCAAGCAATATCCGGCAGAAATCCCCTCAACCTTGTCATATCCCAAACAGCCGGTACAGGATTATTTGAAGAGTGCTGCAGAAGAATTTCCGGAGAAAATAGCCATCCACTTTATGGGAAAGGAATTCACATATAAATATATATATGAATCTTCCCTGAAGCTTGCTGCATATTTGCAGAATCTTGGAATTGAAAAGGGGGACCGCGTAGCGATCATGCTTCCGAATACTCCTCAGTCCGTTTTCAGCTATTATGGAATTTTGATGGCAGGCGGGGTTGTTGTCCAGACAAATCCGCTGTATATGGAACGGGAATTGGAATATCAAATGAAAGATTCGGGAGCAAAAGCAATCATTACAATGGATATATTATATCCGAAAGTGAGCAAAGTGGTGCCGCAGACAGAATTGAATCATATAATTGTAACCGCTGTCAAAGAGGCTCTTCCATTCCCTAAAAATCTAATATATCCTTTTATCCAGAAAAAACAGTATGGCATTGTCGTAAATGTAAAACATGAAGGGCATAACCATTTGCTGACGGAAATTTTAAAGAGGCCGGCTGAACCGATGAAAATGCATGACTTCGATTTTGAAGAAGACTTGGCATTATTGCAATACACAGGCGGCACAACCGGTTTTCCAAAGGGTGTCATGCTTTCGCACAGCAATCTTGTATCCAATACAGCTATGTGTAAAGCCTGGCTTTATAAGTGCAGGCGCGGCGAGGAAACAGTGCTGGGCATACTTCCGTTCTTTCACGTGTATGGAATGACAACAGTTATGATCTTATCTGTTATGGATGCTCACAAAATGGTCCTCCTTCCGAAATTTGATCCGGAAACGACCCTGAAAACTATTCATAAGCAGAGACCAACCTTATTCCCCGGTGCCCCAACGATTTACATTGGGTTATTGAACCATCCGGATATAAAAAAATATGATTTATCTTCCATAGACTCTTGCATCAGCGGATCTGCTGCCCTGCCCGTTGAAGTCCAGCAGAAATTTGAAGAAATAACAGGAGGAAAACTTGTCGAGGGCTATGGTTTGACGGAATCTTCACCTGTTACACATGCGAATTTCTTATGGGATCGCCCCCGTGTCAAAGGCAGTATAGGTGTCCCGTGGCCTGATACAGATGCAGCCATTTTTTCACTGGAAACGGGAGAAGCGCTTCCGGCAGGAGAAGTTGGCGAAATTGCAGTTAAAGGTCCTCAGGTAATGAAAGGATATTGGAACCGCCCGGAAGAAACAGCACAGGCTTTAAGAGATGGCTGGCTGCTTACAGGTGACTTGGGCTATATGGATGAGAATGGATACTTCTATGTAGTGGACAGGAAGAAAGATATGATTATTGCAGGGGGATTCAATATTTATCCTCGTGAAATAGAGGAAGTGCTATACGAGCATCCAGCCGTACAGGAAGTGATTGCTGCAGGTATACCTGACCCATATCGCGGAGAAACAGTAAAAGCATATATTGTGCTGAAAGAGGGCAAAGAAGCAACGGAAGAAGAGCTGGATGAGTTTGCAAGAAAGCATCTTGCAGCATATAAGGTTCCAAGGCTATATGAATTCCGCAAGGAGCTTCCTAAGACAGCTGTTGGAAAAATACTGAGAAGGGCATTAGTAGATGAAGAAAAAAAGAAATTCAAAGAAGAAGAGGAAAAGCGGGCTTAACTTCAGAGACCGATTTTCAATCGGCTCTTTATTTTTGAGCCGTTAAGCTTGTCCAGACATAAAAGAAATGTAATAATAAAATATATTTCTAGGGATAATTTCTTGACACAAATGAATTGTCCTACTATTATAAAAATATGAATGATGATTCATTCATTTCAGATTGATTTTTAAAATTAAAAATAAACGAAGCTGATTGGCCAATCCCGGCAGCAGGAATGATATTACTCCAGCCCTGCTGCTTCTAAAAAATCAATGCACCTGTTTATTCTGAAAGGAGGGAACCGCTTGAAAAAAACAAAGCCTAAATACCGGCAAATTATTGATGCGGCTGTAGTCGTGATCGCTGAAAATGGATATCACCAGGCACAGGTATCAAAAATTGCCAAACAGGCTGGTGTCGCTGATGGCACCATATACTTATATTTTAAAAACAAAGAAGATATATTAATATCCCTCTTTCAGGATAAAATGGGCTACTTTGTTGAGAAAATTGAAGAAAAAATTGCAGGAAAAGAAAAAGCTGCAGAGAAATTATTAATGATGGTAGAATCACACTTTAGAATGCTCTCGGAAGACAGGCATCTGGCAATTGTAACCCAGCTCGAATTGAGGCAGTCCAATAAAGACCTTCGCCATAAAATTAATGAGGTGCTCAAAGGATACCTTGCTTTAGTGGAAAGAATTCTTGCTGATGGCAGGGAGAGCGGTGAGTTTCCAGCTGATCTGGACATTAGGCTGGCGCGCCAGATGATTTTTGGCACCATGGATGAAACAGTGACCACATGGGTAATGAATGAGCAAAAATATGATCTTACTGCATTGGCAAAGCCTGTTCATAAACTTTTGATCGGAGGGTGCGGAAAACTTTGAGGCAGATAAAGTGCTCCATAATATAATCAG
The DNA here is from genome assembly GCF_004366035.1 of Cytobacillus oceanisediminis. Taxonomy (GTDB): domain Bacteria; phylum Bacillota; class Bacilli; order Bacillales; family Cytobacillaceae; genus Cytobacillus; species Cytobacillus oceanisediminis_C. The sequence goes on along the minus strand of NZ_SOEE01000001.1, from coordinate 704,074 downwards.
GAGGGATAAGATGGAATATCTAAAATGGTCCCATCAGGACTTCGTGGCGACGATTACTATTGAACGTCCGCCCGCGAATGCTCTTTCATCAGGTCTATTGAAAGAGCTTTCAGCTGTCCTGGATGAAGTTGAAGATAATGAAGAAATTAGGGTAATCCTTATTCATGGAGAAGGCAGATTCTTCTCAGCAGGTGCTGATATTAAAGAATTTACAACCATTGAAAGCGGTGAAGATTTTTCAAGCTTGGCGACTTATGGACAGGATCTCTTTGAAAGAATGGAAAAATTCCCTAAACCAATTATTGCAGCGATTCATGGAGCGGCATTGGGCGGCGGCTTGGAGCTTGCCATGGGCTGCCATTTCCGTCTCGTAGCTGAAAACGCAAAGCTGGGCCTTCCAGAGCTTCAGCTTGGATTAATTCCTGGTTTTGCCGGAACTCAGCGCCTTCCCCGATATGTAGGTGCTGCGCGTGCAGCAGAAATGCTTTTCACAAGTGACCCAATTACCGGGCTTGAGGCCGTGCAATATGGTCTGGCTAACCATTCCTATCCTGAGGAGCAGCTGTTGGACAATGCGTATAATATGGCGAAAAAGATTGCCAAGAAGAGCCCTGGTTCGATCAAGGCGGCCATTGAGCTCTTAAACTACGGAAAGACGGGGCAATTCTACGAAGGTGTTAAAAAAGAAGCAGAATTGTTTGGAGAAGTATTTGTTTCTGAAGATGGCAAGGAAGGCATATCTGCGTTTATTGAGAAGCGTGAACCAAGCTTTACCGGAAAATAGTGTTTTAAAAAGTTTTGTGCCGAAAGATTACATTCATCCTCATAATCTATTATAATAAACTTGTATGAGGATGATTTAATCTTCAGAAGATTCATTGGTTAAATTATGGTCTGTGAGCGAGCGCCCGCTCAATTCTAAAAAGCGGGCTGATCCAAGCAGATTAGCCTTTCTGTATGCGTTAAATATTTTCAATCTTTCGAAGTGAAGAAATGTTTTAATTAATGGCTTTGTTTTATGACAATGCTTAATTACTAGGAGGGAAATCATGAACATCTACGTATTAATGAAGAGAACATTTGATACTGAAGAAAAAATTACAATCTCCGGCGGCAAAATCAATGAAGATGGCGCTGAATTTATCATTAATCCATATGATGAATATGCAATTGAAGAAGCAATCCAGGTTCGGGATGCGAATGGCGGAGAAGTGACGGTTGTTTCCGTGGGAACAGAAGAAGCTGAAAAGCAGCTCCGTACCGCTCTTGCGATGGGTGCCGATAAAGCTGTATTAATTAATACAGAAGATGATCTTGAAGATGGAGATCAGTACACGACTGCAAAAATCTTATCCGAATACTTGAAAGACAAAGATGCTGATTTAATCATTGCAGGAAATGTAGCAATTGATGGGGGTTCGGGACAGGTTGGACCTCGTGTAGCAGAAATTTTGGGCATTTCTTATGTAACAACTATTACAAAGCTTGATATCAATGGCAGCTCTGCGACAGTAGTGCGCGATGTTGAAGGGGATTCGGAAGTAATTGAGACATCACTTCCATTATTGGTTACTGCCCAGCAGGGTTTAAATGAGCCGCGCTATCCATCTTTGCCGGGAATTATGAAGGCAAAAAAGAAGCCGCTTGATGAGCTTGAGCTTGACGATCTTGATCTTGATGAGGACGATGTTGAAGCCAAAACAAAAACAATTGAGATCTATTTGCCGCCTAAGAAGGAAGCAGGAAAAGTTCTTGAAGGCGAGTTGGAAGATCAAGTTAAGGAACTAGTAAAACTTCTTCATACTGAAGCCAAAGTTGTCTGATCATCAATAACTGATAATAATAACGCAGGGGGTAAAACATATGGCTAGAAAAGTATTAGTGTTAGGTGAAGTCCGTGACGGTTCATTGCGTAATGTATCCTTCGAAGCTGTTGCAGCTGGTAAGACTGCGTCAGAAGGCGGAGAAGTTGTAGGTGTTTTAATTGGTGATTCTGTAAGCGCTTTAGCTAATGAAATGATTCACTATGGTGCTGACCGTGTTGTAACTGTTGAAGATGAAAAGCTGAAGCAATATACTCCTGACGGTTTTTCACAGGCTTTAATGGCTGTAATTGATTCCGAAAGTCCCGAAGGCCTGATTTTTGGACATACAGCATTAGGGAAAGATCTTGCTCCTAAAATCGCTGCCAAGCTGGAGTCAGGTTTAATCTCTGATGTAACGAGCCTTGAAGAGGCAGGCGGCAACCTGGTGTTCACACGTCCGATTTATTCAGGCAAAGCATTTGAAAAGAAAATTGTTACAGATGGCCTCCTCTTTGCAACAATTCGTCCAAACAACATAGCTCCATTGGAGAAAGATGAATCAAGATCAGGAGATGTTGCTTCTGTTGCCGCAGAAATCAAAGATCTTCGCACAATCATAAAGGAAATTGTCCGCAAAGCCAGTGAAGGCGTTGATTTATCCGAAGCTAAGGTTATTATTGCCGGAGGCCGCGGCGTTAAGAGCGAGGAAGGCTTTGAGCCATTAAAAGAACTTGCTTCGGTTCTAAATGGAGCAGTGGGTGCATCACGCGGAGCTTGTGATGCTGATTATTGCGACTACTCTCTGCAAATTGGCCAAACCGGTAAAGTTGTAACACCTGATCTATATATTGCATGCGGTATCTCCGGCGCTATTCAGCATTTAGCTGGGATGTCCAACTCAAAAGTAATCGTAGCCATTAACAAAGATCCGGAAGCCAATATTTTTAAAGTAGCTGATTACGGTATTGTTGGAGATCTGTTTGAGGTTGTTCCGCTGTTAACTGAAGAATTCAAAAAGCTTAAAGTAAACGCATAAGATAGTATAAATAATGGGCGGCTGATGGCCGCCCATTATACATAGAGCCAACAGGGAAAGAAAGAGAATAATCTGCTCCAAATAGGGTAAATTACGATCGAGCAGATTGTTCGCAACATATAATAAACGATGATATACTGTCGTTAGTATTTGAGTTAAATTTTAGGAGGCATATCAAATGGCTATTACACACGCAACTGACCAAAACTTCACTGCTGAGACTGGTTCGGGATTAGTATTGGCAGATTTCTGGGCTCCTTGGTGCGGCCCTTGTAAAATGATCGCTCCTGTTTTAGAAGAGCTTGATTCTGAAATGGGCGATAAAGTGAAAATTGTAAAATTAGATGTTGATGAAAACCAGGAAACTGCTGGCAAGTTTGGCGTAATGAGCATTCCGACATTAATCGTTCTAAAAGACGGTGAAGTTGTAGATAAAGTGGTTGGTTTCCAGCCGAAAGAAGCTCTTGCTGAATTACTTTCAAAACACGCTTAATTTATAAGGAATTTTCCCGGTGTCCCAAGAGGACATCGGGATTTTTTTTGTCATATGTGTTTTGTTGTTATGCTGCAGGTTTCCAGGCTGATATAATAAGATGGTAATAATGTGCCATCTGCATTTTAGAGGCTAAATAATATTGGTTTGCTGCCAGCGCAAACTAGCTTTATTTCTAGCTTGCACCCCAAAATGAGCAGATCAAATAATGTATAAATAGAACTTCAGTAAAAAGTTTTAACCGGGGAGGTGAAGTGCCATGAATGATACGATAAAAAATAAACTGATGCTGCTTCCTGCCCAGCCGGGCTGTTATTTGATGAAAGACAGGCAGGGAACCATTATATACGTGGGGAAGGCAAAAATCCTGAAAAACCGTGTAAGATCCTATTTCACAGGCTCACATGACGGAAAAACATTAAGACTTGTTAATGAGATCGTAGATTTTGAGTACATTGTCACTTCTTCAGATATGGAAGCATTGATCCTTGAGATGAATCTGATCAAGAAATATGATCCGAAATATAATGTAATGCTGAAAGACGATAAAAGTTACCCTTTTATCAAATTGACGGCCGAACGCCATCCCCGTCTGATTACAACCAGAAAAGTAAAAAAGGACAGGGGAAAATACTTCGGACCTTATCCCAATGTGCAGGCTGCCAATGAAACAAAAAAGCTGCTCGACCGAATTTATCCTCTCCGCAAATGTTCAACTCTTCCGGACAGAGTTTGCCTTTATTATCATTTAGGCCAATGTCTTGCGCCATGCGTGAAGGCCGTAAGTGAAGACCAGTATAAGAAAATGACAGATGAGATTGCAAAATTCTTGAATGGCGGATACAAAGAGATTAAAAAAGACCTGACTGCAAAAATGACAGCAGCTGCAGAAGAATTGGACTTTGAAAGGGCGAAGGAGCTCAGGGATAAAATTGCCCATATCGATGCAACGATGGAAAAGCAAAAAATGACAATGACAGACTTTACAGACCGGGATGTATTTGGATATGCGGTTGATAAAGGATGGATGTGTGTTCAGGTATTTTTCATCAGACAGGGTAAACTCATTGAACGGGATGTATCAATGTTCCCTATTTATAATGAGCCGGAAGAAGAAATCTTAACTTTCCTCGGCCAGTTTTATATAAAAACAAACCACTTTAAACCGCGTGAAATATTGGCACCGGATTCGGTTGATGCTGTAATGGCAGAACAGCTTCTGGATGTTAAAGTGCTAAAACCGCAGCGCGGACAAAAAAAGGACCTGGTGAAGCTTGCTTATAAAAATGCAAAAATTGCTCTCCAGGAGAAGTTTTCTTTAATTGAGCGTGATGAAGAACGGACAATTAAGGCTGTAGAAAATCTGGGGGATCAGCTTGGAATCTATACTCCTCACCGGATAGAAGCATTTGATAATTCAAATATCCAGGGAACGGACCCTGTTTCAGCCATGATCGTCTTTATTGATGGCAAACCAGAGAAAAGAGAATACCGTAAATATAAAATTAAGTCCGTTAAAGGCCCTGATGACTATGAATCCATGAGAGAAGTGGTCCGGCGCAGATATACAAGGGTATTGAAAGAAGAGCTGCCGCTTCCGGATTTAATTATGATTGATGGGGGAAAAGGGCATGTTGAAGCTGTACGGGATGTGCTTGAAAATGAGCTCGGACTGGATATTCCGATTTCAGGCCTGGTGAAGGATGAAAAGCACAGGACTTCTCAGCTCTTATTTGGTAATCCTCTTCAAATTATTCCGCTTGCAAGGAACAGCCAGGAATTTTATCTGCTTCAGAGAATTCAGGACGAGGTGCATCGTTTTGCGATTACTTTTCATCGCCAGCTTCGTGGAAAAAGTGCCTTTCAATCTATTCTTGATGATATTCCCGGCATAGGAGAAAAACGAAAGAAACAGCTGCTGAAAGCATTTGGATCTGTAAAGAAAATGAAAGAAGCACCAATTGAGGAGTTTAGGAAAATAGGCATTCCTGAGAATGTTGCTGATGAATTGAAGTTGAGGCTTGAGGAACAAAGTGGAAATCCTAAGTCATAAATGGATATAGACAGAAAATTTCAGATATGTTATACTAATTCAAACTTTATATCAATATCACTTTATAGCGATAAAGCGTATGTTCATTTAGTTCAAACAAAGTTTCTGGACTGTGAACCGAATCGTTAAGTGAAGGTAGAGGTGCGAACTTCATCAGTAAAAGCTTGGAGAAGAATGAGCTTCCATGAAAAGCTTTGAAAGGGTACGTTCGCCGAAGTGGAGAAAATCTCATCATTTTTTCTGCTGGTTCTGCATTGAACAAATGCAGGATTGTCAGGACAATGCCGTCCTGGAGAGCTATCTCACTGTGTTTGCTCATTTTTATACTTTGGCTGCACAGCAATGGGATAGTAAACTATTCCATTGCTTTTTTTATTGCCCAAAAGGGTATTTTAAAGTTAAGGCCATTGTCAAATACAGCAGAGTGAACTGTCATGCTTCACTTACATAGGACGGCAAATCACAAAGTTACTAGTTCTTTAGAAAGAAGGGAAAGCTGTGGGAATCATTGTGCAGAAATTCGGGGGCACCTCCGTGGGGACTGTAGACAGAATTCAAAATGTTGCCAATCGGGTAATTGAAGAAAAAAATCGGGGAAATGATGTTGTTGTGGTTGTTTCGGCAATGGGCAAAACAACTGATCAGCTGGTTGGCATGGCCAGGGAAATCTCCCCCTCACCTGATAAAAGGGAAATGGACATGCTGCTAACAACCGGCGAACAGGTGACCATCTCTTTATTGGCGATGGCTTTAAATGCGAAAGGTCATCCCGCCGTCTCTTTTACAGGGGGGCAGGCAGGTATTAAAACAGAAGCAGTCCATGGCAATGCGAGGATAGTGAATATTGATCAGGGCACCATTCAGGGTGAATTAAACAAGGGGAAAATTGTGATTGTGGCAGGCTTCCAGGGGATGACTGAAGATGGTTCCATCACCACACTTGGACGAGGCGGTTCTGATACAACGGCTGTTGCACTGGCTGCAGCACTTAAAGCTGATAAATGTGATATTTATACTGATGTTACCGGGGTATTTACATCAGATCCCCGCTATATAAAGAATGCCAGAAAATTGTATTCAGTATCTTATGATGAAATGCTTGAACTGGCCAATTTGGGGGCAGGTGTGCTCCATCCAAGAGCAGTCGAATTTGCTAAAAATTATGGACTTCCCCTTGAAGTGCGTTCAAGCCTTGAGAAGGAAGCCGGAACAATCATTGAGGAGGAAGTAAAAATGGAACAAAACTTAGTCGTGCGCGGTGTGGCTTTTGAGGATGATATAACAAGGGTGACGATTCTTGGCCTTCCTAATTCACTGACTGGATTGTCTACTATTTTCTCGGCGCTTGCCAAAAATCGCATTAACGTTGATATCATTATCCAGAGCATGACAGAGGCTCAGACGACAAACCTTTCATTTTCAATAAAGAATGAAGATCTCACAGATACAGTAAAAGTGCTGGAAAAGCATAGAGAACAATTAAATTATGACAGAATTGAGTGGGAATCCGGCCTTGCTAAAGTTTCGATTGTTGGCTCAGGCATGATTTCCAATCCGGGTGTGGCTGCAGAAATGTTCGAAGTACTTTCCGCGAATGAAATAACGGTGAAAATGGTAAGCACATCAGAAATTAAAGTATCGGCGGTTGTTGAAAACAGCAAAATGATTGATGCAGTTGATGCTTTACATGATGCATTCAAGCTGTCGGTTTCTCCGGTTAAGGCTTAATTCCAGGAATATCAAACAATAAGCTATCAAAATTGATAGCTTATTGTTTGTACATATGATATTACTCAGCAGGATCCTTTTTGTCCCACTTCACTGTAATAAGGATTTTGCCAGTTTTTTTGCGGGGATGTTCGAATGCCTCACAAATGACTTCTTTTTGAAGTTCAATCTGCTGGGCTATAAATCCGGCTTCAAGCTGAAAGGAGCAGTTATGGTTCTTTTTGCAGCGTTCTGCAATCAGCTGGCTTGATAATTCCATTTCAATTTCATGTTTCGATTCGTTTGCGATGGAAAGATTTCCCCAGCCGGCATTTATAAAAAACTCGGCAATCTGGCCGGCTGTTTCCAGAGGATACATGCGTGCGATCCTTTTGCCGGCCCAATATAAAATTTCCGGTGCTTCATTTCCCAAAAGGTCATGCAGCAGCACTTCCCGGATTAGTTCATAGCCAAAAACCGGAACTGACTGTATGTGATTTTCATTAGTGGATTTCGCAGATGCTAATTCGCTCAATAGTCTCCCCTCTTTCTATGATTCTATTATATACAATATGCTGAGGGAGTTAATATCAATTCGGGAAAAAATAGAACGATTTGCATAGAAATAATTACTATTTCAGTATACTGGAGAGCAGCAACTAGGTCAGATTGAACCACAGAATAATATATGTTTTTTAGCCGTAAATATTTTTTAAAAATTTTATTAATATGGAACATTTTATGTATCCGTTTTCTTGACGCTCTATTATCTTGGGAGTAAAATGGACATGTCACATAATTGTAAGAAAATGAATAACATTTTCGAGATGATGTCCTGAGCGGGGGCTCAGCATCATTTTTTTAAAATCAGGGGGGGAAAGTTTATGGCAGGTAATCGTGAGTTTTTTAATCGCAGATTGCATTCATTACTTGGGGTTATACCGGTTGGTTTGTTTTTGGTGCAGCACCTTGTAGTGAACCATTTTGCAACAGGGGGAGAGGAATCTTTTAATAATGCAGCGCATTTCATGGAAAGTCTTCCATTCAGAATATTCCTTGAAACGTTTGTAATCTATCTACCTTTGCTGTTCCATGCAATCTATGGACTTTATATTGCTTTTACTGCAAAAAATAACGCAAGCAGATATGGATACTTCCGCAACTGGATGTTTATGCTGCAGCGTGTTTCAGGTGTCATTACACTGGTTTTTGTTGCATGGCATGTTTGGGAAACACGTGTACAGGCTGCATTTGGAGCAGAAGTTAACTTTCAGATGATGGAGAACATCCTATCTAATCCATTTATGTTCTGGTTCTATATTATTGGAGTCATTTCTGCGATTTTCCACTTTGCTAATGGGCTTTGGTCATTCCTTGTCAGCTGGGGAATTACAGTATCTCCTCGTTCACAGGTTATTTCCACTTATGTAACGATCGGAATTTTCATTGCATTATCTATTGTTGGTGTACGTGCTCTTACAGCATTTATTTAAAGCCAATAAAAGACTATTAGACTTCGGGTTTATAACGTGCCAATAATATTGCAGCTTTGAGAGCGGTCTGGCTTTAAGCGCGATAGGCAGGCGCTCTGCGCTTTTCAAAGTTGTATTAGTAATTAGGGAGTGAGTCACTATGGGTAAAGGAAAGGTTATAGTTGTCGGCGGCGGTTTAGCCGGTTTAATGGCGACAATTAAAGTTGCAGAATCCGGGACTCCGGTTGAATTATTTTCTTTAGTGCCGGTTAAACGTTCTCACTCTGTTTGTGCCCAGGGCGGCATCAACGGAGCGGTAAATACAAAAGGGGAAGGCGATTCTCCTTGGATTCATTTTGACGATACAATTTATGGCGGAGACTTCCTGGCAAACCAGCCGCCTGTTAAAGCGATGGCAGAGGCTGCACCAGGAATTATTCACTTATTTGATCGTATGGGTGTTATGTTCAACCGTACACCTGAAGGGCTGCTTGACTTCCGCCGCTTTGGTGGAACACAGCATCACCGTACAGCATTCGCTGGTGCTACAACAGGTCAGCAGCTTCTTTACGCGATGGACGAGCAGGTCCGCCGCCATGAAGTTGCAGGATTAGTAACAAAGTACGAAGGCTGGGAATTCTTAGGGGTAGTAATCGACGATGATGGAGCTTGTAAGGGTGTCGTTGCCCAGAATCTGACTTCTATGGAGATTAAGTCTTTTGCTGCTGACGCCGTTATTATGGCATCCGGCGGACCGGGAATTATCTTCGGTAAATCCACTAACTCTGTTATTAACACAGGCTCAGCTGCCTCGATTGTTTATCAGCAGGGTGCTTATTATGCAAATGGAGAATTTATTCAAATTCACCCAACCGCTATTCCTGGAGACGATAAGCTTCGCCTAATGAGTGAATCTGCACGTGGTGAAGGCGGACGAGTTTGGACATATAAAGATGGAAAACCATGGTATTTCCTTGAGGAGAAATATCCTGCTTATGGAAACCTGGTGCCTCGTGATATTGCAACCCGTGAAATTTTTGACGTGTGTGTTAACCAGAAGCTTGGCATTAATGGGGAAAACATGGTCTATCTTGATCTTTCCCATAAAGATCCTAAAGAGCTTGATATTAAGCTTGGCGGAATTATTGAAATCTATGAAAAATTCCAGGGTGAAGACCCTCGTAAAGTGCCAATGAAAATCTTCCCTGCTGTCCACTATTCAATGGGCGGACTATGGGTTGACTATGATCAGATGACGAATATTCCTGGCTTATTTGCTGCAGGTGAATGTGATTATTCACAGCACGGTGCCAACCGTTTGGGTGCTAACTCCCTTCTATCAGCCATTTACGGCGGTATGGTAGCAGGTCCGAATGCTGTCAAATATATCAGCGGCCTTGATAAGAGTGCTGAAGATCTGCCATCATCATTATTTGACCGCCACGTAAAACAGGAAGAAGAAAAATGGAATAATATCATGTCTCTTGATGGCACAGAGAATGCATATGTCCTTCATAAAGAGCTTGGTGAATGGATGACAGACAATGTTACGGTTGTCCGCCACAATGACAGGCTTTTGAAAACAGATGAAAAAATTGTTGAACTTATGGAGCGCTATAAAAACATCAATATTAATGACACTGCGAAATGGAGCAATCAGGGTGCCAGCTTTACGCGCCAATTGCAGAATATGCTTCAATTGGCTCGTGTTATTACTATTGGTGCCTACAACCGTAATGAAAGCCGCGGTGCACACTATAAGCCGGATTTCCCGGAGCGTAACGATGAGGAATTCATGAAAACAACAATGGCGAAGTTTGTCGATGCAAATTCCGCTCCTGCATTCCATTACGATGACATTGATGTAAGCTTAATAAAACCGCGTAAGCGAGACTATTCCAAAAAGAAAGGGGAGAATTAATCCATGCAAGAAACAAAAACAAAAACAGTCCGTTTTGTAATCAGCCGCCAGGATACTCCTGATTCAGCCCCTTATCAGGAAGAGTTTGAAATAGATTACCGTCCAAATATGAATGTTATTTCTGCCCTTATGGAGATTCGCCGTAATCCGGTCAACGTGAAGGGTGAACATACTACTCCAATCGCATGGGATATGAACTGCCTGGAAGAAGTCTGCGGTGCATGTTCAATGATTATTAATGGAAAGCCCCGCCAGTCCTGCACGGCACTTGTAGATCAGCTGGAACAGCCGATTCGTCTTGAGCCGATGCGCACGTTCCCTGTAGTCCGTGACCTGCAGGTCGACAGAAGCCGTATGTTCGACTCCCTGAAAAAGGTTAAAGCGTGGATCCCGATCGATGGTACTTATGATTTGGGACCTGGACCGCGTATGCCTGAGAGAAAGCGCCAATGGGCATATGAATTATCAAAGTGCATGACATGCGGTGTTTGTCTGGAAGCATGCCCGAATGTAAACAGCAAATCTGACTTTATTGGGCCAGCTCCTTTATCACAGGTTCGTTTGTTCAATGCTCACCCAACTGGTGAAATGAATAAAGCAGAACGCCTGGAGCAAATCATGGGTGATGGCGGACTAGCCAACTGCGGAAACTCTCAAAACTGTGTACAGTCCTGTCCGAAAGGCATTCCTTTAACAACATCCATTGCGGCACTTAACCGCGATACAACATTCCAGTCTTTCAAAAACTTCTTTGGAAGCGACCAGATCTAAAAATCTTAAAACCCCTTTCCTTTTTGGAGAGGGGTTTTTTAGGCTATATTCGTATAATTTGTTTCTTTGAGCAGCTAATTAAATTTAACCACTGAGTTGATTGGAGTGGAAGGCGCGAGATCCTCGAAAATGCATTCGTATTTTCTTCATGCGGTGTGGATTCAAGGAAGTTTATTCGACGTTCTGCGGGAGTAGAGTACCAAGGGAGACTCCGCGGATGCTAAGCGACGAGGAGCGTCGGCAGCCCCGTGGGAAAGCTCGAGTGCCTGCAGCGGAAATCAACGGGCAGAATGAATTTTTCATAATTTGAGTAGAGGCATTATATTTTAACACATGCGGAATGGTTTTCAAATAATTCAAAAAACACTATAATGGAATACAACAGAGTGAGCGCTCATTCATAAATAGCCGGGAGGAACCAACATGAAAAAATTGAGCTATATTGACGATTTTAAAAAATGGGAAGCAGAATTTATTTTCTTCCATCCAGTAAAAGTCAGATTTTCTGAAACAGATATGTTTGGACATTTGAACAATACCGTTCCATTTACATATTATGAAGAAGCACGGATAGAATTCTTCAAAAGCAAAGGCTTTATGCAGGACTGGGTAAAACATGATAATGAAACCATACCAGTCGTAGCAGACCTCCAATGCGATTTTATCTGCCAGGTTTTCTTTGATGAAGAGATACAAATTTATGTAAAAGCTGCTTCGATAGGTAATTCTTCTGTTGATCTTCATTATATGGGCAAGAAATCAGACGGTTCAGTTTGCTTCACCGGCAGGGGCACGATGGTGCAGATATCAAAGGTGACAGGCAAGGGTGTGCCTTGGACCGCAGAGATGAAAGAAATGCTGAAAAGCGGGGTTAAAGTACGAGCCTAGCGGCACAAATGGCACATTTTTGAAAATAACTTTCTCCTTTCACTAAATATAGTCACTTCGGCTGTTTTGCTGACATATGATATGGTGACTAAATATATACCCATCCCGCGGTTCATAGCTGGCGAAAGGCAAGGAGGGTTACAATACTTGAAGGAGAATGAATATACTCACAAGCCGTTACTCACCAAACGAGAAAGAGAAGTATTCGAATTGTTAGTACAAGATAAAACAACAAGGGAAATCGCTGGTGAATTGTTTATAAGTGAAAAAACGGTTCGGAACCACATTTCCAATGCCATGCAAAAGCTTGGTGTAAAGGGGCGATCACAAGCTGTTGTAGAGCTCCTTCGAATGGGAGAGCTAGAACTTTAATTTAGACCGGCTATCCTTCTGGGAAGCCGGTTATCACATTTATAAAGGGATTTTTTCATTATTTGGTTTTATTTCTATCTTGAAATTTATACGGAAAAAGGTGAAAATAAATGCACAAGGGCAGAAAACGTCGTAAAAGCTTAAATGGGAGTGTTTAAGAATGAAGCTTGAAGATCCTAAAACAAATGAAATAAATGATGTTGTAGCTGAAATTGAGAAAGACTTAAGATACATATCCGGCATTATCAAGCAGAAGGGAAGGGAAATTCTAAGTGATTTCACCATTACCCCTCCTCAGTTTGTTGCATTGCAATGGCTTTTTGAAGAAGGCGATATGACCATCGGTGAACTATCAAACAAAATGTATCTTGCATGCAGCACGACAACAGATCTTGTTGACCGAATGGAGAAAAACACCCTTGTGAAGAGGGTTAAAGACCCAAATGACCGAAGAGTGGTCAGGATCCACCTGCTTGAAGAGGGAGAACGGATTATTGAAGAAGTTATAAAAAAACGCCAGGATTATCTAAAAGAAGTTCTGAAAAATTCATCACATAATGAGGTCTTGTTCTTAAAAGATAACTTAATGAAATTACACCATGATATGCGAGGAGAATGAGGCGGTACTTGTGAAACAACCTATAGGAATTATTGACTCCGGAGTCGGAGGCTTAACAGTCGCAAAAGAAATCATGCGGCAGCTGCCAAATGAAGATATTGTTTACCTTGGAGATACAGCCCGATGCCCCTATGGCCCCCGGCCTGGTGACGAGGTAAAATCTTTTACCTGGCAAATGACGAAATACTTGCTTGACAGAAATATTAAAATGCTGATCATTGCCTGTAATACTGCTACTGCTGTAGCCCTTGAAGAAATACGCAGGGAACTCACGATACCGGTTATCGGTGTCATTTTCCCTGGGGCCAGAACAGCTATAAAAGTAACAAAAAATCATAAAATTGGTGTCATTGGCACAGAAGGCACAGTCAAAAGCAAGGCATATGAAAATGCGCTGATTCAGTTAAACAGGAAATCTGATGTGCATAGTCTGGCATGCCCTAAATTCGTTCCTCTTGTAGAGAGCGGTGAGTATGAAGGATCTGTTGCCAAAAAAATCGTGGCTGAGACTCTTCAGCCTATTAAAGGCAAAGGAATGGATACACTTATTCTCGGATGTACCCATTATCCTTTATTAGAACCAATTATAAAAAATGTAATGGGAAAAGACGTAAATGTCATCAGTTCCGGTGAAGAAACAGCAAGGGAAGCAAGTACCATTCTGCATCACTATGGAATGCTAAAAGCTGCTGCAGAGAACCCTGAATATAAATTTTGCACAACGGGCTCAACAGCCATTTTTTCTAAAATTGCTTCAAAGTGGCTGGGGTTTCCTGTAAATACCGTAGAAAAAATATCGCTTTAATAAATGCAGACATCTTCTGAACTTTTTCAGAAGGTGTTTTTTTCTTTTAGGATTACATTTTAAAAAAGCTTTGGTATCATGAGAATGAAAGACAAAATATATTAGTTGAGTTGGTGATCAATTTGCTGGCACAAGCCGAAAACTATCTTAAAAAATATTTTGGATATACCTCTTTCCGCCCTGGTCAACAGGAGATTATTCAAAATATCCTTTCTCAAACCAATACTCTTGGCATTCTCCCAACTGGAGGCGGAAAGTCAATCTGCTTCCAAATACCCGCTCTTGTACTCCCCGGAACGGCCATTGTAATTTCTCCATTAATTTCCCTGATGAAAGATCAAGTAGATGCTCTTAGCCTTGCAGGCATCCCGGCTGCTTTTATCAACAGCACGCTGTCTTCTGCCGAATATCAGCATGTTGTGGCCGGAATACGCAATGGTGTATATAAGCTCGTATATGTGGCCCCGGAACGATTTGGTTCCAAGGCCTTTTTGGAATTATTAAATGGTATTTCAATTAGTGCTATCGTCTTTGATGAGGCGCACTGCATCTCTCAATGGGGCCATGATTTCAGACCAAGTTATCGTTCTGTTGTCGCAGAGCTTAACAGCTTGAACCAGAAACCTGTAATCGCTGCTTTGACAGCAACAGCAACCCGTGACGTCGCAGATGATATTCGCAGGCTTTTAAATATCGGAGAGGAATATACGTTCATTACCGGTTTTGCAAGAGAGAATTTATCTTTCCACGTTTTGAAAGGTGTTAACAAAAGAGACTTTTTATTGCAGACCATCAAGAAACATAAAAACGAAGCGGGAATTATATATACTTCAAGCCGCAAGGAAACGGACCAGCTGTACCAATTTTTAAAAAGCAAGGACTGCTCACCTGCCAAGTATCATGCAGGCTTAAAGGAAGAAGAACGAAAAGAAGCACAGGATGCCTTTGTATACGATGAATCAGACATTATGATCGCCACGAATGCTTTTGGAATGGGGATTGATAAATCCAATGTCAGATATGTCATCCACTATAATCTTCCGCGGAATATTGAAGCCTATTATCAGGAAGCGGGAAGGGCTGGCAGAGATGGCGTGGATAGCACATGCTACCTGCTGTTTGCCCCTCAGGATATCCAGCTGCAGAAGTTTTTGATAGATGAAAGCAGCCTGAATCAACAAAAAATGGAGCAGGAATACAGCAAGCTTAAGGATATGGTTAATTACTGCCATACAGAAAAATGCCTCCAGTCCTATATCATTGAATATTTTGATGAGAATGCTGATCCCCTTCGATGCGGCAAATGCAGCAGCTGTCTGGATGAACGGACAAGCATGGATATTACTCAGGAAGCTTTAATGATTTTCTCATGCATTAAGCGGATGGGAGAAAGATTTGGCATTACTTTGACAACCCAGGTTTTGAAAGGCTCCAATAACAAGAGAATCCGCGAAATGAACTTTAATAAACTTTCAACATTTGGCTTGCTGAAAAACCGCAAAGAAAAAGAGATTGCTGATATGATAAACTATCTGCTGGCTGAGGATTATCTGGTTTTAACAGATGGAAAATATCCGACAGTAAGGCTGTCTGCCAGTGTGGTTCCTGTGTTGAAGGGGCAGAAAAAGTTATTTATGAAAATAAGTGAGCCGGTGCCTGTTCAGGAGACAGAGGAAAACAATGAGCTGTTCGAGATGCTGAGAAAACTCAGGAAAAAGATTGCAGATGAGGAAAATGTCCCTCCTTTCGTAGTATTTACTGATGCATCATTAAAAGACATGAGCCGCTATTTTCCCGTCAGCAAGGACATGATGTTAAATATTAAAGGTGTAGGGCAAATGAAGTTTGAAAAGTATGGGAAAGACTTTATCCAGGCTATCAGAGAATATGCCGAAGTGCATGATATTTCGCCCAAGCATGCTGCAGAAGCACCTTCAAAAACAGAGGAACCAATAGATGATCGCCCAAGCTATCAGATTTCCTTTGACTATTACAAGGATGGGGACTCAATAAAAGAAATAGCCAAAAAGCGAAATTTCTCACCGATAACAATTCAAGAGCATATATTTCGCTCTATCAGAGAAGGCAATGTAATTGACTGGTCAGATATTTTCAATGAAACGGAAGAAAAGCTGGTTTTAGAGGCTGCTGAAAAAGCTGGAAGAGACAAACTTAAACCAATCAAAGAAGAACTTCCGGAAGAAATAGATTATTTTAAAATCAAAGCCGTCCTGGTAAAAGATGAACTGCTGAAACAAATATGACAGAGAAGCTCCTTATGGGGCTTCTTTTTTTAATGGATGCCATTTTACACCTCTCTTTCGGTTGTGTCCAAATTTGTCAAAAATCTATTAACACTTTTATCCCAAAAGCCGGTCTAAATTTCAGATAGGCTCGTATACATGTAGTACAAACTGTCTCAGGGGGGATTATGTATGTCTATAAATAAAAAAACGTCAATAGTGTCAGCTGTGCTGGTATCATCTGTTCTATTATCAGGCTGCGGATTGTTTGGAAGCCAGGGGAAGGAAAAAGTCGATCCGCCAAAAGCAGTATCTTATACTGATGAAGGCGAGAGTGTTGCCGAAGAAACAGCTGGAAAAGAAACAGCCGAAAATGAAGAGGGGGTTACGGCAAATCTTAAAACAGAGCTTTACTTGATTGATAAGAACGGGTATGTCGTTCCCCAGACTATTGACCTGCCAAAAACTAATTCAGTTGCAACACAGGCGTTAGAGTACCTGGTAGAAAACGGACCCGTTACAGAGCTTCTTCCTAATGATTTCCGTGCAGTCCTTCCGGCTGATACAAAAGTTTCTGTAAATATTAAAGATAAAGTTGCAACCGTCGATTTTTCAAAAGAATTTAAGGAATATGCTAAGGAAGATGAAAAGAATATTCTCCAATCAATTACTTGGACACTTACACAATTTGATTCCATTGATAAAGTTAAGCTGACATTAAACGGACATGAATTAAAGGAGATGCCTGTGAATGGCACTCCGGTCAGTTCGGCGTTGAGCAGAGCCAATGGAATAAACATGGATACAACGGAAGTAGTGGATATCACGAATACGAAGCCGATTACCGTTTATTATCTGGGCGGGGATGAAGAAAACTATTATTACGTGCCTGTCACCAAGCGTGTCAGCAATGATATCGACAATAAAGTTGAAGCGGTTGTATCCGAACTGATAAAAGGGCCGAACTATGCTTCCAATCTGGTGACAGACTTCCTTCCGGATGTAGAGCTGCTTGACGCTCCAAAAGTTGAAGAAGGAAAAGTCACATTAAACTTCAATGAGAATGTTTTCAGCAGCTTCGAAGAGAAAATGATTTCCAAGCACTTGCTGAATGCACTTGTCCTTTCACTGACAGAACAAAAGGGCATCGAAAGCGTGGCTGTCACAGTCGATGGCAAAGCAGAGATTGTCAATGAGGATGGCCAAAAACTATCTGAGCCTGTAACCCGCCCTGAAAATGTGAATACAGGAAGTTTTTAATAGTGCAGATTTTGTTATACTATATAGTAACAGGAAAAAGAGGTTGGCATTTAATGCCGCCTCTTCTTTGTTGGTAAAATGAAGGCATGCCAATGTACCTGGACAAAAACATACTTAGGGCGATGCCCTGGCTAAATAATTTTTTTAACATAAGCAAAAGAAGGGGGAATCAGCTTATGCGTGCAGATGGACGTGAACCGAAGCAGCTTAGGCCTATACATATTGAAACAGATTACTTAAAGCATCCTGAGGGCTCTGTCCTTATAACTGTGGGAGACACGAAGGTGATTTGCACAGCAAGTATCGATGAGAGGGTCCCTCCTTTTATGAGGGGACAGGGGAAAGGCTGGATAACAGCTGAATATTCCATGCTTCCAAGAGCAACCGAACAGAGAAATATCAGGGAATCTGCAAAAGGGAAAATCTCAGGGAGAACAATGGAAATCCAGCGTCTGATCGGCCGTGCTCTCCGTGCAGTGGTGGATCTTGAAGCACTTGGCGAAAGAACGGTTTGGCTTGATTGCGACGTAATCCAGGCGGATGGAGGGACCCGGACAGCATCCATTACAGGAGCCTTTGTCGCTATGTCACAGGCGATGGATAAACTTTACAGCAGCAAGAAGCTTACTCACTACCCAATCAATGATTTTCTTGCTGCCACAAGCGTGGGAATTCTTAAAAACAAGCAGACTGCAGTGGATTTGAATTATATTGAAGACTCCTCAGCGGAAGTAGATATGAATATCGTTATGACTGGCAGCGGTGAGTTTGTGGAGCTTCAGGGAACGGGTGAAGAAGCGACTTTTTCTTATACCCAGCTGCAGGAAATGCTGGGTGCTGCACAGGAAGGCATATCAGAGCTGTTTGAGTTTCAAAAGGCTGCGCTTGGAGTGAATATCACAGAAAGCATTCAAAGCAAAAGAGAAAAGCTGGAGGGGAGGTCATAGCATGCAGGAAGTGATTATCGCAACCAAAAATGCAGGCAAAGCCAGAGAGTTTGAACGGATGTTCAAACCTCTTGGGTATGAAGTTAAAACGCTGCTGGATTATCCTGATTTTCACGATGTAGAGGAAACAGGAAGCACGTTTGAAGAGAATGCCATTCTGAAAGCGGAAGCCGTTTCTGAAGCTTTTGGGAGAATGGTAATTGCCGATGATTCTGGATTGATCATTGATGCTCTAGGTGGAAAGCCAGGCATCTATTCCGCCCGCTATGCAGGAGAAGAAAAAAACGACCAGAAAAACATGGAAAAGGTTCTCGATGAGCTCGAAAGCACTCCGGATCATCAGCGGCAGGCGCGGTTCTATTGCGCTCTTGCAATCGCTGCACCCGGAAAAACTACTGTAACAGTTGCAGGGACTTGTGAAGGCCATATCTTAAGAGAAAAGAGAGGGACTAATGGATTCGGCTATGATCCTATTTTCTTTGCGGAAGAAAAAGATAAAGCAATGGCTGAATTAATGCCGGAGGAAAAAAGCCAGATCAGTCATAGGGCGAATGCTCTCAAACAGCTGGAGGAGCTGCTTCCTTCTTTCGTGGCCGGAGCTGAGTACTCATGAAGGTTCTGATAGTCAGTGATAGCCATGGGTTAACCTCTGAACTCAGCCAAATCCGCGAAATGCATCCTGATATGGATCTGATGATTCATTGCGGAGATTCTGAGCTTCAGGCAGATCATGAATCATTAAGAGGCTACGCTGCTGTAAGAGGAAATTGTGACTTTGAGGCAGCATTCCCGGAGGATAGAATAGAAGAAGCTGGAGAACTCCGCTTTTTTGTCACACACGGCCACAGATATTCCGTTAAGTCTACCTTAATGAATCTTTCATACAAGGCACGTGAAATGGAAGCAGATATCGTATGTTTTGGCCATTCACATGGTCTGGGAGCTGAAATGTCTAATGGGATATTATTTATTAACCCTGGGAGCATACGGCTGCCGAGAGGAAGAAAGGAAAAAACATATGTCATACTGGAAGCCAGGGGAAAGATTGTTACACTGGATGTGTATGACTTATCTAATGGGAAAATTCCTGAACTGACACAAAATTTTTCCCTGGTAAAAAGCGATTAATTTGAATATAATAACTGAGGGAAGCCAGTCTTCCCTCAATAATAAAAAAATATCTTACAAAGTGTTGACTTCTTAACATTTGTCTAATATAATAAATCTTGTCGTTGAGTTAATTAATTCTCAATCAAGAAATAATATTCAATACGTCCCAGTAGCTCAGCAGGATAGAGCAACGGCCTTCTAAGCCGTCGGTCGGGAGTTCGAATCTCTCCTGGGACGCCATTTACACATCTGGCAGCACTACATATCTTACCGAATTCTTACTCACCTTTTTGGTGAGTTTTTTTATTTTTAATTTAGTTTTAATGGCAGAAGTCTGCCAGCAGAGCCTTCAGTACTTAAATATTTTAGAATTTCTTAAATTTTCAAACCGCATTTCAGGTGTTATTTCCCTTAATAAAAAAATTATCTAAAATTTTTTTGTCCCAGAGAATGTGAATATATCAACAATGTAAGCGGATACACAAAAACAGACTAATCGAAATTATCAAATAATTCATAAAAAGGGTGTTGACGGCTGATAAAAATGGGCGTAAGATAGTCCTCAATATAAGAAATTCACACCTTTAAGTTAAATAGAATTATAACCTTCATCTCAGTGAAATCATTCTTGTAATAAGTATTTTGGGTTTTTTTTATTTAATAATTCAATGATTTAAAGCGTTAGTGTAATGAGATCAAAATCTCAGAATAGGAAAAGCGTAGAAGAGGATAAGTAGTTTTATGACAGGCATTCACAGAGAGCCGGACCTGCTGAAAACCGGTAATGCCCTCTTAAAATGAACTCACCTCTGAGCGCAGTCCTGAAAGATGTTCGATTAGGGGCTGCCGGGTGTTCTTCACCCGTTATCAAAACGGACAGCATGTGGCTGTTCATGAGTGCACGCACTATAAGCGTGAATCAGGGTGGTACCGTGGAACAGGTTATCAAAGCCTTTTCATCCCTTATACCTACAATCGATAGGTGTCTTTAGGGGTGGAAGGGCTTTTTATATTGGAGTTAAAAAAACATGAGGAGGTTATCAACAAATGCTGCAGGAAGCTGCCTTAACAGAAACAAAAACGGAGACACATCCTGTCACCGGTGCTGATCTGTTATTAAGAGCCTTGGAGAAAGAAAATGTTGAAGTGATTTTTGGTTATCCTGGAGGAGCTGTTCTTCCACTCTACGACAAACTGTATCATTCAAAGATTCTTCATGTGCTGCCGCGTCATGAACAGGGAGGAATTCATGCTGCTGAAGGGTATGCCCGTATATCTGGAAAGCCGGGTGTTGTAATTGCCACTTCAGGACCAGGAGCCACTAATATTGTTACCGGGCTTGCAGACGCAATGATGGATTCACTTCCGCTGATTGTTTTTACAGGCCAGGTGGCAACGGGAGTCATTGGATCAGACGCCTTTCAGGAGGCAGATATCCTGGGGATAACCACTCCAATTACAAAATACAATTATCAGGTCCGCAGCATTGAAGATATCCCGAGAATTATTAAAGAAGCTTTTTATATAGCTTCAACCGGCAGGCCAGGACCGGTACTGATCGATATCCCTAAAGACATTGCTGCGGGAGTTTCAGATCAGCCTGAGGAAGAAAAGGAAGTGAATCTGCCGGGATATCAGCCGACATTAAAACCAAATTACCTGCAAATAAGGAAATTAACTGAAGCGGTCAGCAGATCGAAAAAGCCTGTCATCCTGGCTGGTGCTGGCGTGCTTCATGGAAGAGCATCCAAAGAATTAAAAGAGTACGCAGAGCAGCAGCAGGTTCCTGTTATTCACACACTCCTGGGCCTCGGCGGGTTCCCCGCAGATCATCCATTATTTATCGGAATGGCAGGGATGCATGGCTGTTATACAGCCAATATGGGACTCACAGAATGTGACTTGCTGATAAATATTGGAGCCCGATTTGATGACAGACTAACAGGAAACTTACAGCATTTTGCACCACATGCAACAGTCGCCCATATTGATATTGATCCTGCTGAAATCGGCAAGAACGTTCCAACGTCCATTCCGATTGTGGCAGATGCAAAAGAAGCTCTTGAGCAGCTGATTCTGCAGGATGGAAAACCCCCGGCCCATAAAGAATGGATGGAAACCATCCTGAGGTGGCAGGAGGAATATCCATATTTCTATGATAAAGAATCTGGACGATTAAAGCCTCAGAAAGTCATGGAAATGCTCCATTCAAAAACGGAAGGGAATGCCATCGTCGTAACAGACGTAGGACAGCATCAAATGTGGGCAGCCCAATACTACCGCTTTAATAAGGCAGACAGATGGGTGACATCAGGAGGGCTTGGTACAATGGGGTTTGGTTTCCCCGCCAGCATCGGAGCTCAGCTGGCCGACCCGGAAGCATGCGTACTCGCTATTTGCGGAGACGGAGGGTTCCAGATGTCAACACAGGAGCTTGCCATTATACAGGAAATGAACCTGCCGGTGAAAATTATAATTTTTAATAA
This sequence comes from Cytobacillus oceanisediminis, assembly GCF_004366035.1. Taxonomy (GTDB): domain Bacteria; phylum Bacillota; class Bacilli; order Bacillales; family Cytobacillaceae; genus Cytobacillus; species Cytobacillus oceanisediminis_C. Next base: position 682,086 of record NZ_SOEE01000001.1, on the reverse strand, counting down.
TATGGCCCTTGGCATGGTTCGGCAATGGCAGGAGATATTTTATGAATCCCGTTTCTCTCACAGCAAAATTCCAGTACAGCCATCTTTCGTAAAATTGGCAGAAGCTTACGGAATAAAAGGATATGTCATTCAATCTGAAGAAGAAGCTGAAGAATTATTGGATGAAGTGCTTCATAACCGCGAACCAGTACTTATCGACTTCCGGGTGGATCCGGATGAAAACGTGTATCCGATGATTGCACCTGGGAAAGGACTTCATGAAATGGCAGGTGTAAAACCATGAAAAGAGTCATATGCCTGACTGTGATGAATCGGCCGGGTGTTCTAAACAGAATCACAAATTTATTTTCCAAAAGAAACTTTAATATTGAGAGCATTTCAGTTGGCCTGTCTGAACATGAAGGGATGTCGCGCATCACTTGTGTGGTCCATGTTGAGGACTCCAGTGCCAGTGAACAAATTACTAAACAGCTAAACAAGCAAATCGATGTGATAAAAGTGACTGATATCACGGATCAATCGATAGTGGCAAGGGAGCTCGCCCTCATTAAAGTTCAGGCGGTCCCTTATACAAGGAATGAAATATACTCCTTGATTGAACCCTTCAGAGCCTCTGTTATTGATGTCAGCAAGGATAGCATGACTGTTCAGATTACAGGTGAATCTGATAAAGTAGAAGCTTTCATTGAACTCATTAAACCTTATGGAATCAAAGAGCTTGCCCGGACGGGAACAACGGCATTCCCTAGAGGAACACAGCGTACTTCACAGCAGTCCAAATCATATTCCATTGTTTAATAAATCTAATACTAAAATATTATTTTAATCGGAGAGGGAGATAAAACATGGCAAAAATGTATTATAACGGAGATGCAAATGCAGCTTATTTAAACGGAAAGAAAGTAGCGGTCATCGGATACGGTTCTCAGGGACATGCGCATGCGTTAAACATGAGGGACAGCGGAGTTGAAGTTGTAATCGGCCTTAGAAAAGGAAAATCTTGGGAAAAAGCAGAAGAAGACGGCTTCCAGGTATATTCGGTCGCTGAGGCTGCTGCACAGTCTGATGTAGTGATGATCTTATTGCCGGATGAACTCCAGCCAAAAGTATACAAGGAAGAAATCGAACCAAATCTATCAACCCAGGCATTAATGTTTGCACATGGATTTAATATCCATTTTAATCAGATTGTGCCTCCAAAAGAGTGTGATGTACTGCTTGTAGCACCTAAAGGACCAGGCCATTTGGTCAGAAGAACATATGAACAGGATGCAGGTGTCCCAGCACTGTTTGCAGTCCATCAGGACGTAACGGGGGAAGCGAAGGAACTGGCCCTTGCTTACGCTAAAGCCATTGGATCTCTTCGCGCAGGTGCATTGGAAACAACGTTTAAAGAAGAAACAGAGACAGATCTGTTTGGCGAACAGGCAGTGCTATGCGGCGGGTTGACCTCTTTGGTGAAAGCAGGATTTGAAACTCTTACTGAAGCTGGCTATCAGCCGGAACTGGCATACTTCGAATGTCTTCATGAGCTAAAACTCATCGTTGACCTTATGTATGAAGGCGGTCTGGAAGGAATGCGCTATTCCATCTCAGATACTGCTCAATGGGGAGATTTTGTCAGCGGCCCGCGGGTGGTAGATGCAAGAGTGAAAGAAGAAATGAAGGCAGTTTTGAAAGATATCCAGGAAGGCAATTTTGCTAAAGGCTGGATTCTGGAAAACCAAGCAAATAGACCGGTATTCAATGCCGTAAATCAAAGAGAAAATGAGCATCCGATCGAACAGGTTGGAAGAGAGCTTCGCAAAATGATGCCGTTTGTCAATAGCAGCAAGAAGAAAGAAGTGGTCGTAAGTGCGAACAATTAAGATATTTGACACAACCTTAAGAGATGGGGAACAATCGGCCGGTGTAAACCTTAACTTCTCCGAAAAGTTAGAAATCGCAAGGCAGCTGGAGCGCTTGAATGTTGATATTATTGAAGCTGGTTTTCCTGCAGCGTCAAAAGGTGATTTTGCTTCTGTACAGAAAATTGCCCAGACGATTAAAAATTGCTCGGTCACAGGCCTGGCAAGAGCAGTTATCTCTGATATAGATGCCGCATGGGGAGCATTGAAGGACGGGGCTGAGCCAAGGATACATACATTCCTGGCAACCTCTCCGATTCACAGACAATATAAGTTAAAGAAAACGAAAGAAGAAGTGGTTGAAACAGCAGTGGAAACAGTTAAGTATGCTGCTTCAAAGTTCCCAATCGTCCAATGGTCTGCGGAGGATGCTACCAGGACGGAATTGCCTTTTCTTGCTGAAATAATCGAAAAGGTAATCCAGGCTGGGGCGAGGATCATTAATATACCGGATACTGTTGGATACACAACACCGCAGGAATATGGAGAGATTTTTCAATATTTAAGAAATCATGTTCCTTCTATTGATAAAGTATCCTTATCTGCTCATTGCCATGATGACTTGGGAATGGCCATAGCTAATTCCCTTTCAGCTATAGAAAATGGAGCAACGCAGATTGAGGGCACTATTAACGGGATTGGTGAAAGAGCAGGAAATGCGGCATTGGAGGAGCTGGCGGTAGCCCTTTATATCCGAAATAATCATTATCAGGCTTCCACCCGTCTGAATCTTCAGGAAATCAGCAGAACGAGCAGCCTGATCAGCAAGCTGACAGGCATGGTGGTACCAGCCAATAAAGCGATTGTCGGAAGAAATGCTTTTGCACATGAATCAGGAATACACCAGGATGGGGTACTGAAGGAAAAAACAACTTATGAAATTATATCCCCTGATCTAGTCGGATTCCAATCCAATTCCATGGTGCTTGGAAAACATTCAGGACGCCATGCCTTTAAAAACCGCCTGAGTGAACTGGGACTTGAAGTAGCAGATGAAGAAGCAAACCGGCTATTCACAGTTTTCAAAGATTTGGCAGACCGCAAAAAAGAGATGACAGACGACGACCTTGCGGCCATCGTACTTGAAGAGAAGCTCTCCAAGGAACAGCGATTCTATGATTTGATCGGAATCCAAATTCAGTATGGCACGAACTCTGTTCCAACAGCAACTGTTACCCTGTCAGGATCAAACAACGAAGTGATCCAGGAAGCCGGTACTGGAGCAGGAAGCATAGAGGCGCTTTATAACACATTGGAAAAATGCCTGAATGGATCAGCTAACCTTCTTGATTACCGCATTCAATCCGTAGGGGCAGGAAGAGACGCTTTAGCCCAGGTTTATGTGAAGCTGAACTACGAAGGAATGGAAACCAGCGGCCGCGGATTGGCCCAGGATGTGCTCGAAGCATCCTCAAAGGCTTACTTGAACGCTGTTAATAGAGTGATATATATGAAAGAAAAAGCACAGGCGCAAGCGGTAGAGGCGAATTAATAGAAGCTCCCTTTCCTCCCCGCGGGTTCGCTTTAGTGCCCCGTGCTGACATCACTATAACCAAAACAATAATCTATAAAAATAAACAAAAAAACAGACGGAGGGATTAAAAATGAAAAAACGTATCGCAGTACTTCCAGGAGATGGGATCGGCAAAGAAGTGGTGAAGGGAGCAATTGAAGTCCTGCAGGCTGTTGGAGAACGGTTCGGACATCAATTCCAATTTTCATATGGCAAAATTGGCGGTTCTGCTATTGATACAGCCGGAACCCCACTGCCTGATGAAACACTGGAGCTTTGCAAAGATAGCGATGCGGTCATGCTTGGAGCGGTTGGAGGGCCTAAATGGGACCAGCAGCCTCCCCACCTTCGTCCTGAAAAGGGTCTCTTGAAGATCCGCAAGGAATTGAATCTCTATGCAAATCTGCGGCCAACTCAATATTATTCCAGCCTTTCTGATACTTCCCCATTAAAAAATGAAGTAATTGAGGGTGTGGATATGCTGATGGTCAGGGAATTAACTGGCGGCCTGTATTTCGGCAAGCCAAGCGAGAGGACCCAGCAAAACGGAAAAGATGCTGTGGTAGATACATTGTTTTATCAAAAAGAAGAAATGCGGCGTGTCATTAAACTGGCCTTTGAACTTGCCGGAAGCCGCCGTGGCAAGGTGACTTCTGTTGACAAGGCCAATGTTCTGGAATCAAGCCGAATGTGGAGAGAGGTAGCGGACGAAATTGCAAAGCAATATCCGGAAGTGGCATTGGAGCATATGCTTGTTGACAATGCAGCGATGCAAATGATTAAAAATCCGAAGCAATTCGATGTTGTAGTAACGGAAAATATGTTTGGTGATATTTTGAGCGATGAAGCGTCTGTATTGACTGGCTCTTTAGGGATGCTTCCTTCCGCCAGTATTTCGGAAAACGGGCCTTATTTATATGAACCAATCCATGGTTCAGCACCGGATATTCAAGGTAAGAATGCAGCCAATCCTATTGCCATGATTTTATCAGCAGCCATGATGCTTCGATTATCTTTCGGAATGGAAGAGGAAGCTGAAGCGGTTGAAAATGCTGTTAATCAAGTACTTGAAGCTGGCTATCGTACAAGAGATATTGTTTCATTTGGAAAAAAGGTGGTTACTACTTCTGAAATGATTGAAGAGGTAAAGGCTACCCTTTTGGATAACGAAGCTATTCTTAATATCATGGGGGCTTATGCATAAAGCTGAAATGATGGCTGGAAACAGTCTCAGCTGATTTTTAAAAACTGAGACACGGCCTTCATCGGCCGTGTTTCTTTTAAAAAGGGAGTGGAACGGAATGGGAAAATCAATAATAGATAAGATTTGGGAAAAGCATGTAGTCCACAGGGAAGAGGGGAAACCGGATTTGGTGTACATAGACCTCCACTTAGTGCACGAAGTTACGTCCCCTCAGGCTTTTTCAGGTTTAAGAATGAAAAACAGAAAAGTCAGAAGGCCTGATAAAACGTTTGCTACAGTTGACCACAATATTCCTACTGATAACCGAAAAGTCATCAATGATCCTGTTGCACTAAACCAAATGACTACATTGGAAAAAAACTGTCTGGAATTCGGCATCCCTCTTGCCGGGCTGGATAGTCCTGAACAGGGGATAGTCCATGTTATCGGGCCGGAGCTGGGTCTTACCCAGCCAGGCATGACAATTGTTTGCGGTGATAGCCATACATCGACTCATGGAGCTTTTGGATCAATAGCATTTGGCATTGGAACAAGTGAAGTGGAGCATGTCATGGCTACCCAGACTTTATGGCAAAGCAAGCCTAAAACATTAAAGCTGGAGATAAATGGCGATCTGAAAAAAGGTGTTACCGCTAAAGATGTAATACTTTATATAATTGCCAAAAACGGAATTGGCTTTGGTACGGGCCATATTATTGAGTATTGCGGTGATGCCATTGCGAAAATGTCAATGGAAGAAAGAATGACGATTTGCAATATGTCCATTGAAGGAGGAGCAAGGGCGGGGCTTGTCAGTCCTGATGAAACGACGTTTGCGTATCTGCAAGGACGGAAGTATGCACCAGAAGGAGCTGAATTTGCACAGGCGGTCGAGAATTGGAAAGAGCTTGTATCCGATCCTGATGCGGCATACGATAAAACCATTCAAATTGATGCAGCAGATATTGCGCCTATGGTCAGCTGGGGGACGAATCCTTCTATGACTTCCAAGGTGAATGAAAAACTTCCAAAACTTGAGGAATGCAAAAACGAGCTTGAACAAAAATCACTTTCTAGAGCTTTAGATTATATGGGGCTGCAGGAAGGGCAGAAAATTGAAGACATCCAGATTCAGCATGTTTTCATCGGGTCCTGTACAAATTCCCGGCTGGAAGACTTAAAACAGGCCGCAGAAATAATTAGAGGGAAGAAAGTTCATCCTCAAGTCCGTGCACTGGTTGTTCCAGGGTCACAGCAGGTCAAAAAGCAGGCGGAGGCTGAAGGGCTGGATCTTATCTTTAAGCAGGCTGGTTTTGAATGGAGGGAATCAGGCTGCAGCATGTGTTTGAGCATGAATAATGATATTGTGCCAAGCGGAGAGCATTGTGCATCAACATCCAACCGAAATTTTGAAGGACGCCAGGGGTCAGGAGCCAGAACACATCTTGTCAGTCCATTAATGGCGGCTGCAGCAGCTTTGTACGGACATTTTGTGGACGTAGGTGCTTTGCTTAGCGCAGAAACAGTTCAATAAAAAGGAGGAGAACAAGATGAGCGGATTTAAAACACTGCAAGGGAAAGCGGCTGCTTTAGATAGAGCAAATGTGGATACTGATCAGATTATCCCAAAGCAATTTCTTAAAAGAATTGAGAAAACGGGGTTTGGACAGTATCTGTTCTATGACTGGAGATTTACAAAAGATGGTCTGCCTAACCCTGAGTTTGAGTTGAATAAGGAAGAAAACCTGGGTGCCCCTATACTCATTGCAAATGAAAACTTCGGCTGCGGTTCTTCAAGGGAGCATGCCCCATGGGCTTTGGGGGATTATGGATTTAAAGTCATCATTGCCCCTTCATTTGCTGATATTTTTCATCAAAATTGCTTAAAAAATGGACTTTTGCCAATTACTCTTCCGGCTGAAACAGTCGAATATCTGCTCAAGTGTGCTAAAAGCCAGCCATACGAATTGAAGGTTGATTTGCAGAATCAAGTAATTGAAGATGAACATAGTTTTTCAGTATCATTCTCTATTAATGATTACTGGAAGAAAATGCTGATTAATGGCTGGGATGAAATAGAGATTACCCTTCAATTAGAAAGTAGCATTTCAAATTTTGAAGAAAAACTGTTAGCGGTACAGTAAGAATGTATGAAAGATTCATGGCGGGAAACCATGAATCTTTTTGTTTTTCTGCTGATTCATGCTACACTAACTTCAAAAATATAAATTGAGGCGGTATTAACATGGGAAAGCGGGAACGGAAAAAACAATACAATAAAATCATTCTATTTCCCGGCCTTGAGAAAAGACTGCTGGAAAAGGGGCTTGAGTCCTTTCAGCAGAAAAGGTATCAGGAATCGATCCAGTTCTTTGAAGAAGCAATGGAGATGGAGCCTGAGAATACCGATGTCCATATCGGGCTTGTTCTGGCATATTATGAAGCGGGAGCGTTGGAAAAAGCGAAAGAACTGGCTAATAAAATGCTCCAAACAGGCATTGGGGATTACATACAAGTAATGGACCTTTATTTAATGATCCTTGTGCAGCTGCACCAATACAGCGAGATTGCAGCAATGATTGAAGTTCTCCTTGAAGAGAGGGAGATCCCGAAGGAGAAGTTTGAGCATTTCAGCAGAATGCTTGAGTTCAGCAGAAAGATGGCTGCTTCACCTTCTGAAGCCGAGACTGGTGCACCTGATATGGAGGAATTCAAAAATAGGAAGCTCAATTTGTTCTCCTACCAGGATCAGCATGACCAAATGCAGATCGCTGCACAGCTGGCAGAACATAATATCAGGCCATATATAGAAGATATTAAAGCATATCTTGAAGCGCATGACGGTAATCCTTTCTTTAAAACAATGCTGTTAAATGTGCTTACCGAGCATGGTTATGATAAATATGTACCGATTCGAAAATTTGATAAGAGTGTTCGCGTTATTCCTGCTGAACTCCCCCCGGTACATCAGCAGCCGATGCTGTTAAAAATAGTCAACAAACTGGAGATTCAGCTCGAGCAGGAAGATCCAGTATTATATGAAAATACAAAGAGCCTTGCAGAAAGGCACTTTTTCCTATTATATCCGCTTGAGGCCTCACCGGATAACGCTGCGTCCTGGGCGGCGGCATACCATATGCTTTCATATGAGTACCATGGCTTAACCAGTTCTTTCAGCAAACTGGGAGATATTTATGAAGCTCCAGAAGAGGAGATTGAACAGGCTCTTGCCTTTATAAGAAAGATAGAAGAAATTTCTTATCCCAATATTTAGCCTTCAATGTTGAAAGACAGAGAGTGTATGTTATAATATAATGGTTGTATTATGTGTATATATACATTTTTATTTAATGGATATGGCTTGAAAAACAAGAGATATTCATAACATTCTGTGTTGAATGAAATGATAATAGATTTTTGGAGGGAAATGATTGTATGTCTGCTAAATTTGAAAAGTTAGAAGGGAACCGCGGGGTTCTTACAATTGAAGTAGATGCAGAGAAAGTGAATGAAGGCTTAGACGCTGCATTTAAAAAAGTAGTTAAGCAAGTAAACGTTCCAGGATTCCGTAAAGGAAAAATGCCTCGCGGAATGTTTGAAAAGCGTTTCGGAGTTGAATCTTTATACCAGGATGCAGTAGATTATCTTCTTCCAGAAGCTTATGCTAATGCAATTGATGAAACAGGCATTGAGCCGGTAGATCGTCCTGAAATCGATGTTGAGCAAATCGAAAAAGGAAAAAACCTAATCTTCAAAGCTACAGTTACTGTTAAGCCTGAAGTAAAGCTTGGCGAATACAAAGGCCTTGAAGTCAAGCCGCTTGAAACAAACGTTACGGATGAAGATGTTAACAGCGAGCTAACTTCACTTCAGGAAAGACAAGCTGAACTTGCCGTTAAAGAAGAAGGAAAAGCTGAAACTGGCGATACAGTTGTTATGGACTTTGAAGGATTCGTTGATGGCGAAGCTTTCGAAGGCGGAAAAGCTGAGAACTACTCACTTGAACTTGGTTCAGGACAGTTCATCCCTGGCTTTGAAGATCAATTGGCTGGAACAGCGGCTGGAGAATCTAAGGAAGTTGAAGTTACTTTCCCAGAGGAATACCATGCAGCCGAGCTAGCTGGAAAGCCTGCAACATTCAAAGTAACTGTACATGAAATCAAAACAAAACAGCTTCCTGAGCTTGATGATGAGTTTGCTAAAGATGCAGACGAAGAAGTTGAAACTTTGGATGCATTAAAAGAAAAAATCAAATCTCGCTTAGAAGAAAGCAAGAAGCATGAAGCTGAGCACCATGTCCGCGATACAGTTGTTGAAGCAGCAGCAGCAAATGCAGAAATGGAAATTCCAGCTGCAATGGTTGACACAGAAGTTAACCGCATGATGCAGGAGTTCGAACAGCGTCTGCAAACGCAGGGCATGAACCTTGAACTATACTTCCAGTTCTCCGGACAGGATGAAGCTGCACTGCGCGAGCAAATGAAAGAGGAAGCTGAAAAGCGCGTACGCGTTAACCTTACTCTTGAAGCGATCGCAAAGGCAGAAAACATCGAAGTAAGCGATGAAGAAGTTACAGAAGAACTTAACAAAATGGCAGAAATGTACAATATGTCTGCTGACCAGATCACACAAGCTCTTGGAAGCCTTGAAGGCCTAAAAGCAGATCTTCAAATTAAAAAAGCAGTAGATTTCCTTGTGGAAAATAGTAAGACTGTTGCATAATAAAAGAAAAGTGGAGCCGACTGCATTGCCCCGACAAGCATAAGACGAATTACGGAGGAGGTGTTGAACCTCAGTTGTAATTTGGCTTATGACCACGAGGAGCAAGGAGGCGGAATTAGACAGCAGTCTAACTTCGACAGCAGAAATTTTCTCCCTTTTAATAAGAAACAAGGCGCGAGTATATCGTGCCTTGTTTTATACCATCAAGACAATCATAATTAAAATCTCCCTTGTATCTTTTGCCTGGTGAAAAGTTTTACGGCATATTGAACATGGACAGGAATACAAATACATATATAGATATTTTAATTATCGGTCCAAGGGGCCGACTTAATTTAGCCATTTTTGGTTAAGCTTATGAAAGTACATATAAAATTCAGCCTGTTTTTTCTTTGCGAAATCCCATCACATGCATGCATACATAATTGAAATGTTTTAAGAGTTATCATTTCCTGTCCACTGTAAAAATGTGTTACAATGCAATACATAACTGCTGAAGGTTTTGATTTTTAAGAAAGTGTGAATTATTAAAGAGGGCATGTTTGCACGTATATTACACAGAGTCCATTATAATTCCCAACCTTTCTAGGCTGAATAAAGAACTATTTGCATGTGATCTCGCAAGCTTAATATATCGTTTTGAAGTTTTTTCAAGGGGTGAAGGATTTGTTTAAATTTAATGATGAAAAAGGGCAATTGAAATGTTCTTTCTGTGGCAAGACACAGGATCAGGTCCGCAAACTTGTTGCCGGGCCAGGAGTATATATATGTGATGAATGCATCGAACTTTGCACTGAAATTGTGGAAGAAGAGCTGGGTACAGAAGAAGAAGTGGAATTCAAAGATGTGCCAAAGCCAGCTGAAATCCGCGATATTCTGGATGAGTACGTAATTGGCCAGGATCAGGCGAAAAAATCGTTATCTGTTGCGGTATATAATCACTATAAGCGCATCAATTCCAACAGCAAGATAGATGAAGTTGAACTATCAAAAAGTAACATTGCCATGATCGGTCCGACTGGAAGCGGTAAAACCTTGCTTGCTCAGACATTGGCCCGTATTCTTAATGTTCCGTTTGCAATTGCAGACGCAACATCATTGACTGAAGCCGGATATGTAGGGGAAGATGTTGAAAATATCCTCCTAAAGCTTATTCAGGCAGCAGATTATGATGTAGAAAAGGCAGAAAAAGGAATCATTTATATTGATGAGATTGATAAAGTTGCACGTAAGTCGGAAAATCCGTCAATTACTCGTGATGTATCGGGTGAAGGTGTGCAGCAGGCTCTATTGAAAATTCTGGAAGGGACAGTTGCGAGCGTACCGCCACAAGGCGGCCGCAAACATCCTCATCAGGAATTTATCCAGATTGACACGACCAATATCCTGTTTATTTGCGGCGGTGCATTTGATGGCATTGAGCAAATTATTAAACGCCGTTTAGGCCAAAAGGTTATTGGCTTTGGATCTGACCAGAATCAAAAAGAAATCGAGCCAAAGGATCTTCTTGCAAAAGTGCTTCCTGAAGACCTGCTGAAATTCGGTTTAATTCCTGAATTTATTGGACGTCTTCCAGTTATTGCAAGCCTTTCCCAGCTTGATGAAGCTGCATTGATTGAGATTTTAACTAAACCTAAAAATGCACTTGTCAAACAATATCAGAAAATGCTTGAACTTGATGATGTTGAGCTTGATTTTGAAGAAGGCGCACTTGAAGAAATTGCTAAAAAAGCAATTGAAAGAAAAACAGGTGCCCGCGGACTGCGCTCCATTATTGAAGGAATCATGCTGGATGTAATGTTTGATCTTCCATCACGCGAAGATATTAAAAAATGCATTATTACCAAAGAAACGGTTATTGAAAATGGTTCGCCAAAACTTGTTTTGGAGGACGGAACAGTCGTAGAAGAAGAGCGCAAGACGTCAGCATAATAAAAAGTGGCCAGCCTTGGGGCATGGCCATTTTTTATGCTTTTCTGAATTTATGCTTGAGGCCCTCAAGGAAGGGGGTTCATTCAAACATTGCCACAGGACAGGAAAAGCTACGGTAGCGATACATCGCACGACCGAAAGCGGCAGCTTTTGGGAGGACGTGGGGCTTTAATCTGAGTTCCTTCGTGGTCAAGGCGCTTCCGCTTTCCGTGCTTACTTTTAAATGAATTCCTTGTTTATTCCAACTCAGTCAGGGAGATACTAGCATTATCAACGAGACAAATAATGCAGGAGGGAACACAATGAGTTGGACGGGGATCGCTTTATTTATCCAATTGTTTTTTGGAATTGTCATTGGGCTTTACTTTTGGAATTTGCTTAGGAGCCAGCGGACACAAAAGGTTTCTATCGACCGTGAATCAAGGAAGGAAATGGATGTATTGAAAAAGATGCGTTCCATTTCATTAACAGAACCTTTATCAGAAAAAGTTCGTCCAGCCAGTTTTGCAGACATTGTGGGGCAGGAGGATGGAATTAAATCTCTGAAAGCGGCATTATGCGGACCCAATCCTCAACATGTAATTATTTATGGTCCACCCGGCGTGGGAAAAACGGCTGCGGCCAGATTGGTACTGGAAGAAGCCAAGAAAAATGCAAAGTCCCCCTTTGAGGCAGCTTCTGTTTTTATAGAACTGGATGCTACTACCGCGAGATTCGATGAGAGGGGCATTGCAGATCCTCTGATAGGTTCTGTTCATGATCCAATTTATCAGGGAGCCGGGGCAATGGGCCAGGCAGGAATTCCGCAGCCTAAACAGGGTGCTGTTACAAATGCACATGGAGGCGTGCTTTTTATTGACGAAATCGGTGAGCTTCACCCCATTCAGATGAACAAGCTTCTGAAAGTGCTTGAAGATCGGAAAGTATTTCTGGAGAGTGCTTATTATAATGAAGAAAATACTCAAATACCAACCCATATTCATGATATCTTTAAAAATGGCCTGCCGGCAGACTTCCGCTTGATTGGAGCAACCACCAGGACTCCGAATGAAATACCGCCTGCCATTCGTTCCAGATGCATGGAGGTTTTTTTCAGAGAGTTAGCAGAAGAAGAAATTTCCGCTGTAGCCAAAAAGGCTTCGGAAAAGGTCAATCTCACCATTAGTGAAAAGGCGCTAGGAATTCTCGCCAATTATGCAAGAAATGGACGAGAGGCGGTTAATATGATTCAAATTTCTGCAGGGTTAGCGATTACAGAAGATCGTGATTACATAAAAGATGAAGATATTGAATGGGTTGTGCAATCGAGTCAGCTTTCACCTAGAATGGAAAGGAAAATCAATTCCCATTCCGCTGTTGGTCTTGTAAATGGGCTAGCTGTATATGGACCGAACACAGGTGCTTTGCTTGACATTGAAGTTACTGTGATTCCTGCAAAAGAAAAGGGCAGTATTAATATAACAGGCATAGTAGAAGAAGAAAGCATTGGCGGCCAAGGAAAATCAATCCGCAGAAAAAGTATGGCCAAGGGTTCAATTGAAAATGTTATTACTGTTTTGAGATCAATGGGCGTACCGGCTGACGAATATGATATTCATGTCAACTTCCCCGGCGGGGTTCCAATTGACGGCCCTTCTGCAGGCATTGCCATGGCGACAGGGATTTATTCTGCTATTTATAAACGGCCAGTGGACAATACTGTAGCTATGACCGGGGAAATCAGCATTCACGGGTATGTCAAGCCAATTGGAGGCGTATATCCAAAGGTGAAAGCTGCTAAAAAAGCAGGAGCACAGACAGTAATTATCCCAAAAGAAAATATGCAATCCATCTTAAATGAGATAACAGGCATTAAGATTATTCCTGTATCCCATTTGAACGAAGTATTTGATGCGGCGCTGCAAAAAGAGTATCTCAAAGAGCAGGCCATAACCGCTTCAATCGAATTAAAGAAAAAAGAGAGCATATGATGTGTGGCCCAGTAATCCATTCAGGGTTTGTCAGTTATTGAAAACTCGCTGTACAAACGCCTCCCGCTAATCGCGGTCAGAAGCTTCGGTTTGCAGTTTAGGCTACAAACCGAAGTTTTATTTGCGTAAAGAAGGATAAAGTGTAATTATAAATGAATATCTTTTTAATACAGGCTTTCAGCAATTTCTCTTTAATAGACACTGCTATTTAAATACGATAGAATTGTACAAAGAAATTATTAGCAATAATAGGGTTTAAAAAGATGCATTTTGGAGGTGCAAAGGAATGGCGAAAAAGAAAGAAATCATCGTCCCCCTCCTGCCGCTTCGGGGCTTGCTTGTTTATCCGACCATGGTTCTGCATTTGGATGTAGGCCGTGAGAAATCGGTTCAGGCCCTTGAAAAAGCAATGGTAGATGACCATTTAATTTTCTTAACAACACAAAAGGATATATCTATAGATGAACCATCAGAAGATGATCTATATGGAATGGGCACGCTAACTCGTGTAAAGCAGATGCTCAAGCTTCCAAACGGTACAATCCGAGTTCTTGTTGAAGGGCTTAAGAGAGCGGAAATCATTGATTTTCAGGAAGAAGCCGAACATTATTCCGTTAGTGTAAAGGTTTTTGAGGATCCTGAGACCAAGGACGTAGAAGATCAGGCATTGATGAGGACCATGCTTGAATATTTTGAGCAATACATAAAGGTATCGAAGAAGATTTCAGCCGAAACGTACTCCTCTGTAGCAGATATAGAGGAGCCTGGGCGCATGGCAGATATCATTTCTTCCCATTTGCCTTTAAAGCTTAAAGAAAAACAGGAAATTCTTGAAACCATAGATGTAAAAGAGCGCATGAACCAGGTTATTGAAATCATCCATAATGAAAAAGAAGTTCTGAACCTTGAAAAAAAGATTGGCCAGCGTGTGAAAAAATCAATGGAGCGAACGCAAAAGGAGTATTATTTGCGTGAACAGATGAAGGCAATCCAAAAAGAGCTGGGTGATAAGGAAGGCAAGACGGGAGAAATAGCTGAGCTGACGGAAAAGATTGAAAATGCCGGCATGCCTGAGCATGTCGAGCTGACAGCTTTAAAAGAACTGGACCGATATGAAAAAGTTCCATCCAGTTCAGCTGAAAGTGCAGTTATCCGCAACTATATCGAATGGCTTGTCACATTGCCATGGTCAAAGGCAACAGATGATGACCTGGATATCCTGAAGGCGGAAAGAATTCTAAATGAAGACCATCATGGCCTGGAAAAAGTGAAGGAGCGGGTTCTGGAGTATCTTGCGGTGCAAAAGCTGACGAATTCTCTTAAGGGGCCGATTCTTTGTCTTGCAGGGCCTCCTGGTGTCGGTAAAACAAGCCTTGCACGTTCCATCGCGACATCCCTTAACCGCAATTTCGTCCGTGTATCCCTCGGCGGAGTCCGGGATGAGTCTGAGATTCGCGGACATAGAAGAACCTATGTAGGTGCCATGCCTGGCCGTATCATTCAGGGCATGAAAAAAGCAGGGACGATTAACCCTGTGTTCCTGCTTGATGAAATCGACAAAATGTCTTCTGATTTCCGCGGGGATCCTTCATCTGCGATGCTTGAGGTTTTAGACCCTGAGCAGAACCATAATTTTAGTGATCATTACATTGAAGAAACATATGATCTTTCAAAGGTCATGTTTATAGCCACAGCCAACAATCTCGGAACGATCCCTGGTCCGCTGCTGGACAGAATGGAAGTTATCACGATTGCAGGCTATACAGAGCAGGAGAAGATTCATATAGCGAAAGACCACCTGCTGCCTAAGCAAATTAAAGAACATGGACTTTCCAAATCACAGCTTCAGATTCGTGAAGATGGCCTGCAGAAGGTAGTCCGCTATTATACTCGTGAGGCAGGAGTCCGGGGCTTGGAACGTCAGCTGGCTACTATTTGCAGGAAAACGGCTAAAATTATCGTATCCGGCGAAAAGAAGAAAGTGATTGTGAATGGTAAAAATACTGAAGAGTTTCTTGGAAAGCCAAAATACCGCTACGGTCAGGCTGAGCTCGAAGACCAGGTTGGCGTTGCTACAGGGCTGGCCTATACAACAGTTGGCGGCGACACCCTTCAGATAGAAGTATCCCTTTCTCCTGGAAAAGGGAAGCTTGTTCTGACAGGCAAACTTGGGGATGTCATGAAAGAGTCTGCTCAAGCGGCATTCAGTTATGTTCGTTCTAAAGCAAAGGAACTGGGCATTGATGAGAATTTCCATGAAAAGCATGACATTCACATCCATGTTCCAGAAGGTGCTGTTCCAAAAGATGGTCCATCTGCAGGGATTACCATTACAACCGCCCTGGTTTCTGCCCTGTCTGGAAAGCCAATCCGTAAAGAAGTGGGAATGACAGGGGAAATCACTTTAAGAGGCCGAGTGCTTCCTATTGGCGGTTTGAAAGAAAAGTCTTTGAGCGCCCATCGTGCAGGATTGACTAAAATCATCCTCCCTAAAGATAATGAAAAGGACATTGAAGATATCCCTGAAAGCATTAGGGAAGAGCTTGATTTTGTATTGGTATCACATGTGGACGAAGTCTTAAAACATGCCCTGAATGGCGGTGCTCAAGCATGAAGGTAACCAGCTCAGAAATCGTCATCAGTGCTGTTAAGCCTGATCAATACCCTGAAAGTGATTTGCCGGAATTCGCCCTTGCCGGCCGTTCCAACGTCGGCAAATCTTCATTCATTAATAAAATGCTTAATCGAAGGGGACTTGCCAGAATATCCTCTAAACCGGGGAAGACACAAACCCTGAATTTTTACCTTATTAACGAAATTCTTCACTTTGTTGATGTTCCAGGCTATGGATATGCTAAGGTATCCAAAAAGGAACGTGAAGCTTGGGGGAAGATGATAGAAACATACTTAACCAGCAGAGAGCAGTTAAAAGCAGTTGTGCTGATAGTTGATTTGCGCCATCCCCCTTCAAGTGACGATGTCATGATGTACGACTTTTTAAAGCATTATGATATTCCTTGTGTAGTTATTGCTACAAAAGCGGATAAAATACCTAAGTCCAAGTGGCAAAAACATATGAAAATCACGAAAGAAACACTGGATATCGATCCAAATGACCAGATCATTATGTTTTCCTCCGAAACGGGTTATGGAAAAGACAAGGCCTGGTCTGCATTGAAAAGCTTTATGTAATTCAAAATATCCCGCTGCATTGTGCAGCGGGATATTTTGTTATTTCTGCCTTTAGGTCATTAGTCCTGGAGATCTTTCATTTCGATATTCCGCAGGAGAGTAAAAACAATGGAATAAAAAGGATAATATATTTGTCGAAGGGTGAGGAATTTGCAGAATACTGGAGGATATGGAGTCATATTGGAGTTCAAAGAGGGTCAGTTAATGAGAACAGCTTAAATTCTTTAATATCATTAATTATCATAAAATATGAATTTTGAGAATATTTTAAAATCATGATAGAGTTAAGAGGCATTTATAAAAGAGAGATACTGAAGGGGGAATTTAGACTAGTGAGACATTGGTTAAAAGGAATTATAGCAGCTGCTTTTTTATTGGTCCTCGCGGCATGCGGATCAGAGGAAGCGTCTAAAAGCGGAATGGATTTAGTAGAAAATGACAAATTTACGTACGCGGCTTCGGGAGAGTTCAAACCTTTTAGTTATACAAATGATGATGGAAGCATGAGCGGCTTTGATATTGATGTGGCTGAAGCTGTAGCAAAAGAACTCGGTCTCGAGCCGGTACAGAATAAATTTAAGTTTGGCGGTATTGTCGAAGGTGTGAAATCCGGCCGCTTTGATGCAGCGGTAGCCAGCCACACCATTACGGAAGAACGTTTGAAGGCCGTCAATTTTTCGACGCCATATTACTATTCTGGCCCGCAAATTTATGTGCGTCCAGATAGCAGTGTTGAAACGCTTGCCGACCTCGAAGGCATGGAAATAGCAGTATCGAAGGGGTCTACATACACTTCAAATGCAGAGGAGGCTACAGATAACATCCAGTTCTACGATAGTGATGTTGTCGCCCTGGAGGCCTTGAGCAAGGGGAAACATGATGCAGTCATCACTGACTTCGTAACAGGTAAAGAAGCGATTGGCGCCGGAATGAAGATCGAAGGCAAAGAGCTGCTGGGCCGCAGTGAGCAGGCAATTGCTGTTGCAAAGGACAATAAAGAACTGCTCGAAAAAGTGAATGAAGCTCTTGAAACTCTTCGAGAGAATGGAACACTCACAGAAATCAGCAAAAAATATATCGGTGAAGATATAACAGTTGATCCTGAGAAGGAATAACATTGCGGGCGGATGTGTGACAAACATTCGCCTGTTTTGTTTTTACACAAACTGAAATAGCCATCTGAAGGGGGATTTTTGTGGATTTGCTTACAAAGTTTATTGATACATATCCCGTATTTTTAAAGGGAATGCTCTTAACCTTTCAATTAACCATCGTAGCCGTGTTTATTGCTATTTTTATAGGATTGTTTTTTGCCTTTTTAAAGATTTCGAGAATTAAAATTCTGGAATGGATTGCGGACATCTATATTTTCCTTGTAAGGGGAACGCCGCTTGTTGTCCAGATTTTCATCTTCTATTTCGGATTGACAGCATTGGATATTTCACAGTTTTGGTCGGTTATCCTTGGTCTTGCTTTTCACAATGGTGCCTATATAGCCGAAATTTTCAGGGGCTCCATTCAATCCATCGACAAAGGACAAATGGAAGCAGGGCGTTCGCTTGGTATGACTGCTGGCCTTGCAATGAGAAGGATCATTCTGCCTCAGGCTTTCCGCCGGGCTATGCCGCCTCTTGGCAATCAATTTATCATTGCTTTGAAGGATTCATCACTTGCTTCCTTTATCGGCATGTACGAGCTCTTTAATGTGGCAACGACATACGGTTCCAATGAATATGACTACATGAGCTATCTGCTGATCGTAGCTGTTTACTATTTAGTACTTGTACTTATTTTCTCCATCCTTGTAAATATGATTGAGAAAAGAATGGCAAGCAGTGATTAAAGGGGGAATGAAGCATGAGTGAATCGTATATGATTAAGGTAGAAAAATTGAACAAATCATTCGGGGATCTGCATGTACTAAAGGACATTGATATAACAGTGAAAGAAAGTGATGTTGTTTGTCTGATTGGTGCAAGCGGGTCTGGAAAAAGCACACTTCTCCGCTGCTTAAACTTTCTTGAATTAAAGGACAGCGGCAATATCATTTTTGAGGGCGAAAAGGTTGAAAAAGAAACACATGATCTAAATAAAGTGAGAGAAAAAGTAGGAATGGTTTTTCAGCATTTTTATTTATTTCCTCATATGACTGTTCTCGAAAATGTGATGGAAGCACCTTTACATGTGAAAAAGCGTCCAAAGGATCAAGTGAAGAAAGATGCCCAGGAATTATTAAATAAAGTAGGGCTTTCTGACAAGGAGAATGTATATCCATCAAAACTTTCGGGCGGACAAAAACAGCGTGTAGCCATTGCAAGGGCGCTGGCGATGAAGCCCGATATCATGCTTTTTGATGAGCCGACATCTGCACTTGATCCGGAGCTCGTGGGGGAAGTGCTTTCCACAATGAAAGAGCTCGCCCTTGAAGGGATGACTATGGTCGTCGTCACTCATGAAATGGGCTTTGCAAGAGAAGTGGCAGACTGGGCTGTCTATATGCATGACGGAAGAATTGTAGAAGTGGGGCATCCGGAGGATCTGTTTAACAATCCAAAAGAACAAAGAACCAAAAATTTTCTCGATTCAGTACTCTAAACAGTTTGAATATAAAAAGACAGGGAAAAGTTTAATATCCCTGTCTTTTTTTGTATAGCTCCATCGCCTGCCCCCTCGAGGTGCCGGGGGTGAGCACAAAGTATATGCATCATTGAATACTTCTTCGCAGGAACGAGCGCTTGCGCTTTATTTTTTCTTCACTAATAAAAAATATAATCCAATTAACATTAAAAGAATCGGCCATAACTGCCAAACATCAGCAACACCATTTTCCAGCAGTCCCATCCACTCTGCAACCCTGTCATAAAAAAGAAGCAATGCGGCAAGAATTAAAAATAAGATGCCCTGGAACAATCCTGCCCCAGTTTTCTGATGCCGAAGGAGGAAGCCGAGAGCAATTATCAGAATGAATGTTCCGATGTGATCCGGCCAAATTTCCAGGCGGTTCACCACATGAAAGTGCAGGCCAAATCCTGTCAAAATGACACCTGGCAATATGGAATCATAATCCCTTGCTCCATATCCCTGAATTAAAAAGGCTGCTCCGACGATAATGAGAAGAGTAGGCCAGGAATAGAAAGGCTGTAAGGCAGTAAATCCGCTCTGCTGAAGGAAAAAGTAGGCTCCAAATCCGAGTAAAATAATTCCTGGGAAAATACGCTGATTTTTCATAAAAAACACCACTTCCAATAAGGTATACTTGAATCCGGCAAGTTTTTTTGTTACTGTACATAAGGGAGTATTTGTCTATTTAAGATCAGGCTCCTGTTTAAAATATAGTACCATATGAGTTCAATATCTGTTCACATTTAAGCGTTAATTGAAAAATTAGAAATGATATAATTAATATTAATGAACTAGGCAATAATTCTGGGGGTGTCAATTTCAATGCATATCTTGGTCGTCGGTCTAAACTATAAAACTGCCCCTGTTGAAATCCGTGAACGTCTAACCTTTAATCCTTCACAATTGGGCGAGGCAATGAAGACATTAAATGACAAAAAAAGCATTTTAGAGAATGTCATTCTGTCTACATGCAATCGGACCGAAATTTATGCAGTTGTGGACCAGCTTCATACTGGCCGCTATTATATAAAGGAATTTTTGGCAGAACATTTCAAAATGGATCAGAGTGAATTTTCTCCATTCCTATTTATTTATGAAGAGGATGGGGCCATTGAGCATCTATTCAAGGTAGCATGCGGTCTTAACTCCATGATCCTTGGCGAAACACAGATTTTAGGACAGGTAAGGACAAGTTTTCTGGAGGCTCAATCAGAAAATACAACCGGAACAGTTTTTAACCACTTGTTTAAGCAGGCAGTAACGCTCGCTAAGCGGGCACACTCTGAAACGGAGATAGGAGCAAATGCAGTTTCTGTCAGCTATGCAGCAGTGGAACTGGCTAAGAAGATTTTCGGCTCCCTGGAAAATAAACATGTTCTTATTTTAGGAGCCGGTAAAATGGGTGAGCTGGCAATCCAAAACCTTCATGCCAACGGAGCCAGTAAAGTAACGGTTATTAACCGTACATTCGAAAAAGCTCAGGATCTCGCAAGCCGCTATGCGGGCCAGGCAAAAACATTGCATGAGCTTCAATGTGCCCTTGTTGAAGCTGATATTTTAATTAGTTCTACTGGGGCAAAAGAGTTTGTTGTCACGAAGGATATGATGGCTTACGCAGAAAAAATGCGCAAAGGCAAGCCTTTATTTATGGTGGATATTGCTGTCCCAAGAGATCTGGATCCGAAACTGGCTGACCTGGACAGCGTTTTCCTATATGATATTGATGATCTTGAAGGCATTGTTGAAGCAAATCTTCAGGAGCGTAAAAAGGCAGCCGAGAAGATTCAGCTTATGATTGAAGGGGACATTGTTGAATTCAAGCAATGGCTGAACTTGCTTGGTGTTGTTCCGGTAATTTCCGCCTTGCGTGAGAAAGCACTGGCTATACAGAGTGAAACCATGACAAGCATTGAAAGAAAGCTGCCTCATTTGAGTGATCGTGATAAAAAAGTGCTGAACAAGCATACAAAGAGCATCATCAATCAGCTATTAAAAGATCCTATTTTACAAGCTAAAGAAATGGCTGGACAGAAAGATTCCGAACAGGCATTGGACTTATTTGTAAAAATCTTTAATATAGAAGAACTTGTTTCAGATCAGCAGAACGTGAACACAGCAGCCAAACCAAAGCACGCATTCGCTCATTCAACGCAGACTTCCTTTCAATCATAAAAGGGGTCCTGTCCATGTCTGATATCTTTATGACACGGCTGCACGAATTAACGGTGGTTCTGTATGCCCTATGTGTCTTATTATATTTTATTGATTTTCTTCATCATAACCGGAAGGCGAATAGAATTGCCTTCTGGTTACTTGCATTTGTATGGGTGCTTCAAACGGTGTTTCTGATACTTTATATGATTAATACAGGAAGGTTTCCTGTATTGACCATTTTTGAGGGCCTATACTTTTATGCCTGGGTGCTTATCACTCTTTCTTTGGGAATTAACAGGCTGCTCAGAGTCGATTTCATCGTCTTTTTTACAAATGTTCTCGGCTTTATCATAATGGCGATCCATACATTCGCACCTGTGCAGATTGATTCGGCTGTCAAAGCACAGCAGCTCATCTCAGAACTTCTGCTAATTCATATAACGGTTGCAATCCTTTCATATGGAGCCTTCTCGCTATCTTTTGTTTTTTCATTGCTTTATCTGATTCAATACGATTTGCTGAAAAGGAAAAAGTGGGGAACCAGGCTGCTCCGGATAACGGATTTGTCAAAGCTTGAACATATGTCGTATGTATTAAATGTAATAGGTGTACCTATGCTGATGATAAGTTTAATTTTAGGCATTCAGTGGGCCTACATTAAATTGCCCCATATGGTCTGGTATGACTCCAAGGTGATCGGTTCTTTCATTGTCCTTGCATTATATAGTATTTATCTCTATATGAAAGTTGGAAAGGGCCTATATGGAAAATCATTAGCCCTCTGGAATTTGGCATCATTTTTAATTGTATTAATTAACTTCTTTTTGTTTGGCAAACTTTCATCATTCCATTTTTGGTATTCATAGAAAAGCGGAGGCGACTGTTTAGCCCCGACAAGCATAAGATGGGCTGGTGCGCGGCGCAGTTTGCCGCAGAGCAGAACAGCTTATGACCTTCTAGGTGCTGGGAGCCGCAGCTAGATTTAATTGCAGGAGGCAGTCATGAGAAAAATTATCGTAGGTTCAAGACGAAGCAAGCTGGCATTAACTCAGACAAATTGGGTGATCAGCCAATTGAAAAGCATTGATCCATCCTTTGAGTTTGAGGTGAAGGAAATTGTCACTAAGGGTGATAAAATTCTAGATGTTACCCTTTCAAAGGTCGGAGGAAAAGGGTTGTTCGTAAAGGAAATAGAGCAGGCCATGCTTGATGAAGAAATAGATATGGCTGTACATAGCATGAAGGATATGCCCGCTGTTCTTCCGGCAGGCCTGACAATCGGCAGCATTCCTGAAAGGGAAGACCATCGGGATGCCCTTATTTCCAAAGGGCATATAAAACTGAATGACTTAAAGGCAGGATCTATTGTAGGAACAAGCAGTCTGCGCAGAGCGGCACAATTGCTGGCACAGCGTCCGGATCTGGAAATTAAGTGGATTAGAGGAAACATTGATACCAGACTATCTAAACTGGAAACGGAAGAATATGATGCGATTATTCTTGCAGCAGCAGGTCTTTCCAGAATGGGCTGGGCGGCTGATGTTGTTACAGAATTCCTGGAACCGGAAGTTTGTGTACCGGCTGTTGGACAGGGCGCACTATCTATTGAATGCCGTGAAAGTGATAAGGAACTTCGGGCATTGCTGGATAAATTCACATGCTCTGAGACGAACCAGACTGTACGTGCAGAGCGTGCGTTCCTTCATAAAATGGAAGGCGGATGCCAGGTTCCGATAGCAGGGTTTGCCACAATTAATGATACAGGTGAAATGGAGTTAACCGGACTTGTAGGTTCCCCTGATGGAAAAATGATTTATAAGGAGACCTTAACAGGTTCTGATCCGGAAGAGCTTGGTGTTAAGATGGCTGCCAAGCTAACCGAACAAGGGGCCAAAGAGCTGATTGACAGGGTGAAAGAGGAGCTTGACGGGCAATGAAACAGACTTCCCCTTTAGAAGGCATGACAGTTTTAGTGCCAAGAGGGAAAAAGCAGGCTCACTCCTTTTCGGCTCTCATCCAAAACTATGGGGGGATACCAGTTGAGATCCCCTTGATTGCTTTCGAGCCTTTGCAGGATAAGGAAGCTTTATTTAAAGCACATAAGCGGATTCAAACGTATGATTGGGTGATTTTCACAAGCACAACAGCTGTGGACACTTTTTTTGAAAATCTGAGTCTGGGCGGGCCTTTCCCTAACATAGCGGTTATCGGAGAGAAGACTAAGAAATTGCTTATTGATAAGGGATTAAAGGTGCAGTTTATGCCACGGGAATATGTTGCTGAAGGGTTTGTTGAGGATTTTTTGCCATTTGTAGAAGATGGAATGAAAGTATTAATCCCCAAAGGGAATCTGGCGCGTGACTATATCGCAGCCTCCCTTTCGGAAAATGGTGCAGAAGTTGATGAAATCATTGTTTATGAGACAACTTTTCCACGTGAAAGCATAGGTCTGATAAAAAAACAGCTTTCAGGAAAAGGGTTAGATATTCTTGCTTTTACCAGCCCTTCCACAGTAGATCATTTTATAGGGGCTTTAAAGGAGCTTGGATATCAGAATGCTGTTAAAGACAGTGTGGTAGGCTGCATCGGGCCTGTGACTAGAGAACGCGCAAAGGCCTGTGGGCTGCAGGTTCATGCAGTTCCTGAAGAATATACAGTACATAGCATGCTTAAGAGCATTATTAGCTACTTGGCAGAAATCAGGAGGGGAAATTAATGGATCTTCAATTTAATAGACATAGACGCCTTCGCAAAAGTCCGAATATGAGAGCGCTTATCCGTGAGAACTTCTTGCGTACAGAGGATTTAATTTATCCGATTTTCGTGGCAGAAGGAGACAGCATTAAAAGAGAAATCCCTTCAATGCCGGGAATATACAATTTGTCGCTTGACTACCTCGAAGAGGAAATGAATGAGGTCGTTTCTCTTGGAATAAAATCGGTGCTCCTATTTGGAATACCTAAAGAGAAAGATGCATGCGGGCAGCAGGCTTATCATGATCATGGAATCGTGCAGGAAGCTGCAAGATTAATAAAAGCTAAATATCCGGAAATTATCGTAATTGCTGATACATGCCTCTGCGAGTATACCGATCATGGCCACTGCGGATTGATCGAAAATGGAGAAGTGCTGAACGATGCATCACTTAAACTGCTTGTGCAGACAGCTGTCAGCCAGGCTAAAGCAGGAGCAGACATAATTGCCCCATCAAATATGATGGATGGATTTACAGCAGCCATCCGAGCAGGTCTTGATGAAGCGGGATTTGAAGATATCCCGATTATGTCTTATGCGGTTAAATACGCATCTGCATTCTACGGTCCTTTCCGTGATGCAGCTGACAGCACACCTCAATTTGGCGACCGAAAAGCATATCAGATGGATCCTTCAAACCGCATGGAAGCCATGCGCGAAGCGGAATCTGACTTAATGGAAGGGGCTGACTTCCTGATTGTTAAACCGGGAATGCCTTATCTGGATATAGTTCGGGATGTTAAAAACAACATCAACCTGCCGATAGTGATTTATAATGTGAGCGGTGAATATTCAATGGTTAAAGCTGCTGCACAGAACGGCTGGATCGATGAACAGAAAATCGTAATGGAAATGCTCACAGGCATGAAACGTGCAGGAAGTGATTTAATTATTACTTACCATGCGAAAGATGCGGCAAGGTGGATTAAGGAACAGGACTAATAATAGATGTCTTGCTAATTGAAAACTTCTTATTAAACGAAAAGAGGGATGACATGCGCTCTTACGAAAAATCTATCAAGGCTTTTA
Source organism: Cytobacillus oceanisediminis (assembly GCF_004366035.1). Classification (GTDB taxonomy): domain Bacteria; phylum Bacillota; class Bacilli; order Bacillales; family Cytobacillaceae; genus Cytobacillus; species Cytobacillus oceanisediminis_C. Next base: position 657,108 of record NZ_SOEE01000001.1, on the reverse strand, counting down.
AAGAGGCAAGCGAATTGATGCCTGGAGGAGTAAACTCTCCTGTACGTGCCTTTAAATCAGTTAATATGGATCCCATTTTTATGGAACGCGGACGAGGCTCTAAAATCTACGATATCGATGGAAATGAATATATCGATTATGTTTTGTCCTGGGGCCCATTAATCCTGGGCCATACTAATGAACGTGTGGTCGAGGGTATAAAGAAAGTAGCTGAAATGGGGACAAGCTTTGGAGCTCCTACCGAAATCGAGAACGAGCTTGCCAAGCTGGTCATTGAACGCGTGCCTTCCATTGAAGTGGTACGAATGGTTTCTTCCGGAACAGAAGCTACTATGAGTGCCTTGAGGCTTGCTCGAGGATATACCGGCCGAAATAAAATCATGAAATTTGAAGGCTGCTATCATGGCCACGGCGATTCCCTTTTAATCAAGGCTGGCTCTGGTGTAGCAACTTTGGGGCTGCCAGACAGTCCGGGGGTTCCCGAAGGGGTTGCCAAAAATACAATTACGGTTCCTTACAATGACCTTGAAAGCGTAAGATATGCCTTTGAGCAATTCGGAGACGATATCGCAGGTGTGATTGTGGAACCGGTAGCGGGAAATATGGGTGTCGTTCCTCCTCAGCCAGGCTTTCTTGAAGGCTTAAGAGAAATTACAGAGCAAAACGGCTCCCTGCTTATTTTTGATGAAGTAATGACTGGTTTCCGCGTCGGCTATAATTGTGCGCAGGGCTACTTTGGCGTGACGCCGGATATTACATGTCTTGGAAAAGTTATTGGCGGTGGGCTACCAGTCGGTGCATATGGCGGAAAAGCGGAAATTATGAAGCAGATTGCACCAAGCGGTCCAATTTACCAGGCAGGAACACTATCAGGAAACCCTCTTGCCATGACAGCCGGTTTCGAGACCTTAAGCCAGCTGACTCCACATTCCTATAAGGAATTCGAAAGAAAAGCAGACAGACTGGAAGAAGGGCTTAAAGCAGCTGCTGAAAAATATGATATTCCGCACACCATTAACCGTGCTGGATCTATGATTGGCATCTTCTTTACAAATGAAGATGTGATTAACTATGAAAAAGCCAAAACATCCAACCTGGATTTCTTTGCAGAGTACTACAGGGAAATGGCAAACCAGGGAGTCTTCCTGCCGCCATCCCAATTTGAAGGACTCTTCCTCTCAACTGCACACACGGATGAAGATATCGAAAAGACTATCCAGGCAGCTGAAAAGGCATTTTCAAAATTAAAATAAGCAAGACTTGACACTCATCGATTGATGGGTGTTTTTTTATGCCCTTGTAATTATTATTTGAGTCTTTATGCATCCTTTGGATGCGCAGCCGAGAGAAAATCTTATCAATGGTTACTTTTTTCTAAATTTATCTAAGATTCCCTCAGAGCGCTATTTTTCTAATCATAAAGTATCCTAATCCCTCATAGGATTGTTAATGACATAGTGATTAAACGTAAAGATTCGAAGGGAGGAGTCGCTTTGTCTCAGGGGAATCCATCGTGCTTACGATTTTCTTTAGAAGAATCAGTATGGTTTCAAAAAGGACAGGAAGTATCGGACCTGATTACCATCTCGTTAGACCCCAATATAACAATTCAGGAAAGCGATCAATATGTAACAATCCAGGGAGCACTTGAACTGGCAGGTGAGTATAGACGCAGCGATGAAGAAGTATCCGAGGAAGATCAAGAGGATTTGGCAGTCACCAAATTCGTTCAGACAATTGAAGAAAGAGGAGAAGGAATTTGTGAATTCAAACACTATTTTCCTGTCGATATCACCATACCGAATAATAGAATCCAAAGCATCTACGATATTGATGTTGCGGTAGAGTCGTTCGATTATGTTCTGCCGGAAAGAAGCTGTATGAAATTGACAGCTAATTTAACCATAACCGGATTATATGGTGATCAGCAGCATGTTCCTGTTCAAGAATGGGAGGAAGAAGCGGAAGCTGAAACTGAAAATGAAACGGAAGAATTAGAGATTTTAAACAGATCTTCTGAAGTTGCAGAGGAGACAGAGGAAGAAGAAATAATACAGCAGGAATGGGCGTCATATCAGCAAGAAGAACAGGAGCAAGAGGAAGAAAGAGAGGAAGAAAGAGAGGAAGAAATAGAGGAAGAAACAGAGGAAGAAACAGAGGAAGAAAAAGAGGAACAAACAGAGGAACAGGTATACGCTGCTGCCGAGGAAGATATACGGGAAGAGGACCCGCAGGAAGAGCAGTCAGAAACCGATGAGGTTTATATTCCATTTGAGGCAGAAGCAAGGAAGCAGCCTGAAGTGGAAGAGCAGACCGTCATTAAACCATCAGCGCCGGCAGCGCTCGAAGTAAAACAAGAGCAGCCAGAAGAAGAACAGACTCCGAAAATTGCACCGGAAATATCTTTTTCTTCTCAGCGCAATGAGGAGGAAGCACCACCAACCGCACAGGAAATCTATCAAATGACGGAAGCGTCCGAATCAGATAGTCCTTCCTTTGAAAAGAAACCTGTTCAGGCGGCTGCACAGGAAACTCATGAGGAAACTGAGGAATCCTCATCCTCTTCAGAACAGGAAGCTAAGAAGAAGAAACTCTCCAAGAAGAAAAGCATGTCTTTAACAGAGTTCTTTGCCCGTAAGGAAGAGACAGAGGAACATGTTAAGCTCAAGGTTTGCATTGTGCAGAACGGCGACACAATTGATGCCATTGCTGAAAGGTATGATATACCAGCCCAGCAGCTATTACGGGTGAATCACCTTGAAATCAATCAGGATATTTATGAAGGGCAAGTGCTGTACATTCCTGTTGCGGTAGCCCATTAAATGGTTAAAAGCTGAGCAGGTATTGATAACCCGCTCAGCTATTTTCGTTTAACCAATATATTTCAAAATTACATCATTTTTTCTCATTCTGGAAAGTGAGTGGTTAAGGTGGAAGAAAAAAATCGGCTGCGGAAAGTCTCCCCTATTTTAAATCATTATTCATTAGAGCCGCATTTTGTAGAGGAGTTTGGGAGAGTTCAGAAGGTTTACAGCAGCAAAGGTGTGTTTGCTTTAAAGAAAATAAAGCCTCAGCATGGAGCTGATTTTATAAGGCATGTACAAACCCTCTTTCAAAAAGGCTATAACAGAATCGTCCCTATTTACCCGACGGTGGATGGAAGATATGGGGTGCTCCATCAGAATGAATTATTTTATTTAATGCCATGGATGCCTAATGAAGAAAAAGAGGATAGATTTGAGAGGCATCAGCAGATGCTGAGGGAATTGGCTAGACTGCATACATTGTCCTCGCGGGAAGTTCCTATAAACAAGGAAGACCGAACCGAACATTATGAAAAAACTTTGCAGGAATGGGAGAAAGAAAAGGAGTTTTTAGAGGGATTCATTGAAGCCTGCGAAAGAAAAGAGTATATGTCTCCTTTTGAGCTAATGTTTTCCCTATATTTTCACGACGTCAGCCAGGCACTAAAATATTCCACAAACAAATTCAAAGATTGGTATGAAAAAACAAAAGAAAACGACAAAGCACGAACGGTAATCATTCATGGGAAAGTTTCAACCGAGCATTTTCTATACGATGAAAGGGGATATGGGTACTTCACAAATTTTGAAAATGCAAGACAGGGATCGCCGCTCCATGATGTATTGCCGTTTTTATCAAGGACACTGAAAACTTATCCAAAAAGATCAGAAGAATGTGTAGAGTGGATTTACACTTATATGAAATACTTTCCATTTAGAGACGATGAGATGCTGCTGTTTCAAAGCTACTTTGCTCATCCGGGTCCTATTATCAGGGCTGCTGAACAATATTATAAAGGGGAGGGGAAAAGGGGAGAGAGAAAGGCTGTCCAGCATTTGCAAAGGCAGTATTGGCTTTTGAAAAATATTGAATATGCTGCAATGAGAATCGATGAGATTGAGAGGCAAAAACAAGAAGCTAAAGCAGCTGCCGAAGCTCAAGCGCAGGAAGGAGCCCAAAGTTAAAAGATGCGGGCTCCTAAACCAATTGAAGATGGAAAGCGATAGCAATCAGAATGAACAGCGATAGCAGCAGTACATCAAAGGTGGTAGGCAGCAATATTGTTCTTATGCCTTGAAAAACACAGAACGGGATTATGAACTGTGCACACACATTCCTGAAAGTTCTTAACCAGGGAGGCAGTGTGTAAGGATTATATTTTCTTCTCATTGTCGCATGCCCCTTTCCCAAATGTTCATATGTATATTCTATGATTCATTTTTCGGTAAAGTGCCTATTTTCGTTTCTTTACTGTACAACAGTATTTTAAAATTCCCCTGAAGAAATCTTTTTCAGGGCAAAATCATCATCACTTCGATGGAAATAATGAATAATATATAAAAAACTCGGGTATCCTTATTGACTATAACAGTCTTTATTGGGTAGTATATTTTATATATAAAATTGTATATCGATGCTAAGACAGGGAAGAGTACAATAGCCATTTGCCTTTTAGAGAGGAAAACCAGCAGCTGAAAGGTTATCCAGGCAAAACTGTTGGAAGGTCGCCCTAGAGCATCTTTTGCGAAAGGCAGCAGCCAAGTAGTAAAAGACGGGAAATCCGTTATCTGTTTAAGTGTCAATCTCTATAAGAATGTCTTTCCCTGATTTTCTTTAGTGATTGAAAAAAAGGTGGTACCGCGAAGCAAACTCCATTCGTCCTTTTATGGCGAATGGAGTTTTTTATTTTTTAGGGATTGCTTTTCAGAAAGGAAGAATGACACATGGATAATAATGAATTATCAATGCCGACGAAATATGATCCGCAGGCGATTGAAAAAGGACGATATGACTGGTGGCTGGAAGGTAAGTTCTTTGAAGCAAAAGACGATGAAACAAAGCAGCCATATACAATTGTGATTCCACCTCCGAACGTAACAGGAAAGCTTCATCTCGGCCATGCATGGGATACGACTCTTCAGGATATCCTTACACGAATGAAGCGTATGCAGGGATATGATGTTCTATGGCTTCCAGGAATGGACCATGCGGGCATCGCTACTCAGGCAAAGGTTGAAGAAAAGCTTCGCAATGATGGCAAAAGCCGCTATGATTTAGGCCGTGAAAAATTTGTAGAAGAAACATGGAAATGGAAAGAGGAGTATGCCAGCCATATCCGCCAGCAATGGTCAAAGCTTGGATTGGGCCTTGATTACAGCCGCGAACGTTTTACACTGGATGAAGGCCTTTCAAAAGCTGTAAGAGAAGTTTTCGTTTCACTTTATAATAAAGGATTGATTTATCGCGGCGAGTACATTATCAACTGGGATCCGTCCACAAAAACGGCTCTTTCTGATATTGAAGTTATTTATAAGGATGTTCAGGGTGCCTTCTACCATATGAGATATCCTTTATCGGATGGTTCAGGACATATCGAAATTGCAACTACACGCCCTGAAACGATGCTTGGCGATACAGCTGTAGCAGTACACCCGGAAGATGACCGCTATAAGCATTTAATCGGCAAAACAGTTAAACTGCCGATCACAGGACGCGAAATTCCGATTGTTGCAGATGATTATGTAGAAATGGATTTCGGATCAGGCGCAGTAAAAATTACGCCGGCTCATGACCCAAATGATTTTGAAATAGGAAACCGCCACAATCTTGAAAGAATTCTTGTAATGAATGAAGACGGCACAATGAACAGCAGAGCCGGTAAATACCAAGGTATGGACCGATTTGAATGCCGCAAGCAAATCGTGAAGGATCTTCAGGAAGAAGGAGTACTTTTCAAAATTGAAGAACATATGCATTCTGTGGGCCATTCAGAGCGCAGCGGCGCAGTTGTTGAACCTTATCTTTCAACACAATGGTTTGTAAAAATGCAGCCTCTTGCTGATGAAGCCATCGCTCTTCAAACTAAAGAAGAAAAAGTAAACTTTGTTCCAGAGCGATTTGAAAAAACGTATCTGCGCTGGATGGAAAATATCCGTGACTGGTGTATTTCGCGCCAGCTTTGGTGGGGACATCGGATCCCGGCCTGGTACCACAAAGAGACAGGTGAGGTTTTCGTAGGGCACGAAGCACCTGAAGATGTTGAAAACTGGGAGCAGGACAAAGATGTTTTGGATACCTGGTTCAGTTCAGCCTTATGGCCATTTTCAACAATGGGCTGGCCGGATACTGACTCAAGCGATTTCAAGAGATACTATCCGACTGCTGCTTTGGTAACTGGCTATGACATCATTTTCTTCTGGGTATCGCGAATGATCTTCCAGGGTCTAGAATTTACAGGAGAGCGCCCATTTCAGGATGTATTAATTCATGGTCTTGTTCGTGACTCACAGGGTCGCAAGATGAGTAAGTCCCTTGGAAATGGCGTTGATCCAATGGATGTAATTGATCAGTATGGTGCTGACTCACTCCGCTATTTCCTTTCTACAGGAAGCTCGCCGGGACAGGATCTGCGCTTCAGTATGGAAAAGGTTGAGGCTACATGGAACTTTGCCAATAAAATTTGGAACGCATCCAGATTTGCATTAATGAACATGGATGGATTAACATACGAAGAAATTGATTTAAGCGGTGAAAAGTCTGTTGCCGATAAATGGATATTAACCCGTTTGAATGAAACAATTGAGACGGTTACAAGATTGTCTGACCGCTACGAGTTTGGCGAGGTTGGCCGAGTGCTATATAACTTCATTTGGGATGACTTCTGTGATTGGTATATAGAAATGGCAAAGCTTCCACTGTATGGAGAAGATGAAGCTGCCAAGAAAACCACTCGTTCCATCCTGGCATATGTTCTGGACAATACAATGCGACTGCTGCATCCATTTATGCCATTTATCACGGAAGAAATTTGGCAGAACCTTCCTCATTCAGGTGAATCCATTACGGCTGCCACATGGCCGGCAGTTAACGGTGATTACACTGATGATCAGGCTGCAAATGAAATGAAGCTGCTTGTAGAAATTATTCGCTCTGTCCGCAACAGCCGTGCTGAAGTGAACACGCCGATGAGCAAGAAGATTAAAATGATGGTAAAAGCTAAGGATGAGGAAATTCTGGGCATACTGGAAAATAACCGTGCCTATATTGTACGATTCTGTAACCCTGAAGAACTGGTGCTGGCTCTTAATGTTGAGACGCCTGATAAGGCAATGACAGCAGTTGTGACTGGTGCAGAAATCATCCTTCCGCTTGAAGGCCTGATTAACATTGAAGAGGAAGTTGCCCGCCTTCAGAAAGAATGGGATAAATTAAATAATGAAGTTGAAAGAGTCCAGAAGAAACTTTCAAACGAAGGCTTTATTAAAAAAGCGCCTGAAAAGGTAATTGAAGAAGAGAAAGCAAAAGAACAAGACTACAGCGAGAAGAGAGCTGCTGTAGAAACGCGCATTAAAGAGCTAAAAGGAGAATAATTAATAGTTGCGGAAGGCGGGTCCATATGAAGGATTCGTCTTCCTTCCTGTATAACGGAGGTGCATTTTATGTTTTCTACTTATGAGGAAGCACTGGGATGGATTCATTCAAGGCTAAGACTGGGAATGAAGCCGGGACTGCAAAGGATGGAATGGATGATGGAAAAACTCGGGCATCCCGAGAGAAGAATTAAGTCCGTCCATATTGGCGGAACGAATGGAAAAGGCTCAACAGTTACGTTTTTAAGATCCATTCTTCAAGAGGCGGGTTATTCTGTCGGAACTTTTACATCGCCATATTTTGAGAAATTTAATGAGCGGATTTCTCTGAACGGTATTCCGATTAAGGATGAAGATCTTGTTCGGCTTGTTAGTGATATATATCCGCTGGCGATTGAATTGGAACAGACGGAACTTGGCGGTCCAACCGAGTTTGAAATCATTACCGCCATGGCTTTCCAATATTTTGGCCATGTACAGCCGGTGGATCTCGTTTTGTTTGAAGTGGGGCTTGGCGGAAGGTATGATTCTACTAATATCATCTATCCTGTATTATCAATCATTACAAGCATCGGACTCGATCATACAGCTATCCTTGGAAATACATATGAGGAAATTGCTTTTGAAAAAGCGGGAATAATTAAACCCGGAATCAGTGTTATTACAGCTGTTAAACAAGAAGAAGCGCTCGCTGTTATTCAAGATAAAGCTTTAAGCATGAAGTCCCCTGTTTATCAGCTTGGGAATGAGTTTACTATTTCTGATCATAATTCCCTGAACCTGGGTGAATTCTTCTCCCTAAAGACAGTCTTTCAGAACTTCCCTGATCTTGAGATAGGAATGAGCGGAAAACACCAGACTGAAAATGCTTCCCTTGCCGTAATGGCAGCAGAGCTATTAAATAAACTTTATGCTTTCCTTATAGAGGTAAATCATATAAGAGCCGGATTGAAAAGTGCTTTCTGGCCAGGACGATTTGAAATTCTATCTGAAGACCCGCTGGTGGTAATAGATGGAGCGCATAATGAAGAAGGGGTAGCTGCCTTAACTGCTGAGCTGAACAACCGTTTTGGAGATAAAAGCAAAAATATTGTATTCGCTGCGCTTGCTGATAAAAAGCTTGATAAAATGATCAGTAAGCTTGATTCTGCTGCAGATCGCATCAACTTTACCGAATTTGAGTTTCCGAGAGCAGCAGCAGCTGAAGATTTATATAATCTCAGTAAAAACAGCAGGAGACAGTTTCATACGGACTGGAAAGAGCTATTGGAGGCTGAACTGCGTGAAGCAGGAAAGAACACCGTGCTGGTTATTACTGGATCACTTTACTTCCTCTCAGAAGTGAAACCTATTCTTTTGAATCTTTTGGAAAATAATAAATGAAATATGACAAAAGTTAGAAAATTTGATAAAATGTTCGTATTATCCAACTATTTTCCTGAATAAATTGGAGGAGGGGGAAAAGATAGTTAGTTCACAAGCCAAAAAAATAATATGGTTATTATGGATACTAATATTTCCTGCAGGTTCCATGCTAACCTATCATTTTTACCCTCCAGATTTTTCAGGACAGGGAATCAGTTTGGTTGCCTTTTTCATATTGATGTTTTTCGTTTCTTCCATGCCGATGGTAATCAATAATACACCAATTTTTTTAATTCAATGGGTTACGATGGCAGTGTTTTTAACCTTTGGGCTCCTTGCTGAAATGATATTGGTGCAATTGGGGATCCTGGTACTTCTTTTAAGGCTGAAAATACAAAAGGATCAGCTGTTTCGTCTGCCGCTTAACTCACTTTTGTTCTTTACTTTATCTTTATTGAGCGGGCTGGCTTACTTTGCAATGGGTGGCAAAATAGGCGTAGATCTAATAGATAATCCCCAATATTTCTGGGTTGCTGCAGCATACCCTGTAATCCATTTTACTCTAAATCAGGTATTGATCAGCGTAATTCAGGCTGCATTGTATGGCAGGAAAATATCCTTTCTGGAAAAAGACCTTATATGGGAAACTATTACCTCTCTCATAACATTCCCGATAGGCCTTATCCTTTACATTTTATATTCTGAAGTGGGAATTCTTGCACTGCTGTTTGTAGGGGTGCCATTTGTAAGTCTTTCAATCATTCTTCATCTTTATTACTCAAGTGAAAAGGTAATTGATTACCTTCAAAAAGCCGCAGATATAGGGCATCAAATGGCAGAGCGCCTTGATGTGAATGAGGTTATGGAGCTTTTCATTTTGAAATTGAGCGAAATGTTGCCTGTTGACTATGCCTATATTCTTGATATTAAGGATAACGATGAACTTCATACCATTTACCGAATTGAACATGGCAAAATGAAGAAGAATGACCTTAAGCCCACCAAAAAAAGTGAGGGAATCAGCGGATTGGTTTTGGGCACCGGAAAATCTGCCCTTTTCCATTCGAGGAAGAAATGGAAAAGCATTGCTAAGGAATTCTTGCCTGGAGATGCCGAAAGCCTTATTTGTGTTCCAATAATCCGAAGCAATGAAGTATTGGGGATGCTGCTGCTTTCTTCGGCAAAAAAGAGGTCCTATGAAAAGTCACAGCTCATGATTGTCGATATTTTATGTTCACATTTTGCAATAGCAATAGAGAATGCAAAGCACTATGAGGAAACAAAAGCCAAAAGCGAGCGCTGCGCGTTAACGAAACTATTCAATTATAGATATATAGAAGCTAAATTAAATGAAGAATTCAGCAGATTGCAAAATGGTGAAAGAGAACTCCTTTCACTCATCATACTTGACATCGATCATTTTAAAAAAGTGAACGATACTTATGGGCACCAAAGCGGAAATGAAATCCTCTGCGAACTGGCTGATCGGCTGACAAATTTAATAAATACGGCAGGAATTGCTGCCCGATATGGCGGCGAGGAATTTGTTGTCTTAATGCCTGAAACCAGCAAAGACGATGCGATAGGCTGGGCAGAGCTTATCAGGCAGAACATTGCCAACCGTCCATTCATACTCAAACAGAATATCGATGGAAGAAGCAGCAGCACAAAAGTTTATATAACCGCCTCCATTGGGGTAGCTGCTGCACCTGAAGATGCTGATGATTCACTGGCCCTTATACGCCATGCTGACAGAGCATTATATGTTGGAGCTAAGCGGGCAGGGAGAAATAGGGTAGCGGAATATGTGAAGTGAAAATCCTTTTGTTTGTCAAAAGGATTTTTTTGTGCAAATCAACCGTTTTACCTATTAAATATATTGTCTTAAGTGTATTGGTATAATGTTAGTGATTTACATCATTGAAGTTCATAAGAATTCAACATATACTGTTCAAGTATATTCATATACAATTGATCATTTTTTAGTTTTGCAAATTTAGGAGGAGGAAACAAGCTGCGTGCATATAACAATATTTGAGGGCCTCTATATAAAATAGGACACTCAGGAAATCAGCTTTCTTGTACCTGCACCGGCGTGTTAATATTTATGCTAAATCTCTTAATAATATTATTTTTATTCGGTACCATACTAGGTTCCTTCTACAATGTAGTTGGCCTAAGAGTTCCTGAAAATCAATCAATAGTAAAGCCGAGATCACATTGTAAACACTGTAAGCAAACTTTATCATATTTGGAGCTTGTACCAATTCTTTCTTATGTATTTCTAGGTGGAAAATGCAGACGCTGTAAGGTGTCAGTTTCAGCCTTATATCCGGCTATAGAGTTTTCGACAGGTACTTTGTTTGCTGCTGCTCCATTAATTTTAGGGTGGACTTCCGAGTTGATTGTTGCATGGACGTTAGTTTCTCTTATGGTTATTATATTTGTATCTGACTATAAATATATGATCATTCCAAATAAAGTTCTCTTAGTTTTTGGTGTGATCCTATTAGCAGAACGTATTTTTATTCCTCTTTCTCCTTGGTGGGACAGTATAGCAGGTGGGGTGCTTGGTTTTTTACTCCTTTTATTTATAGCTGTAATCAGTAAAGGCGGCATGGGTGGGGGTGATATAAAGCTATACTCAGTTATTGGTATTGCTTTAGGTGTGAAGCTTGTTATGCTTTCGTTTTTTCTAGCCACTTTGTTTGGAGCATTTCTAGGTGGTATAGGCATGCTTATAGGAGTTGTGAAAAAGGGAAAACCAATTCCATTCGGTCCTTTTATTGGTTTGGGAACAATAATTGCTTACTTTTATGGCAATGAATTGATAAAGTGGTACTTTCACGCAGTCCTATAGAGATACTCAGAATTGTCAAGAAGTTAATGAGTATAAAATCTGTAATTTTTCTATTTTAATGCCAATGAAGGAATCCTTATAAATAAATTAGATCCTGATTTTAATTACATAAATTAACCGAAAATCCAAATGAAAAATTTGACGAAATCCTTCCGTAACAAGACGACAAAAGTCTTGTTATTTTTTTTTTTCCTTATGTTAGGATGAAAACAATTCAGGAAACGGCACGGAAGGAGGAAGAGATATGGACAAGCCTAAAAGCGAAAAAACGATTACGATTAAGATAAATGGCAAGGACCGTCCGTTTCAGGAGAAAAAGGAAGAAATGCAGGAAAAAGCATGGGATCCGAGACAGCTGGATAGACAGAAAAAGCAGGAACAAACTGAATTTTTCGCGTCCATACAAACAGCGGCCGGCAAAGAGGCGGATGACAGCTTCGACTGGATCCTGCCAGAGGAAACGGAAGATGCGGATATAAAGGAATATAAAATAGCAGCTCCTCCTAAATCACCGGCTAAAAATGGGTTGAGTACACTGGCTAAGAAATTCCAGGGAAGAAATAAGCAAGGATTCTTAACATCCATTTTTCTGGCTGTCTTTTTTGCTGTTCTGCTTGGGACTACCTTCGGGTTCATCATGCTGAAGCTGGTATTTACCGATCAGGCAGCCGAAACTGTGGCCCCTCCAATTAAAGAAACTCCGGCAGCATCAGTTCAGCAGGCTCCCGCTGCAGTCGCAGAATTAGAAACATTAACAGCTTACGTAGTTCAAGGCGGCGTATGGTCAAACAGCGAAGCAGCAGAGCAAGTCCAGGAAGCTAACTCACAAAAAGGAGTTTATAGCCAATCATTAAAAATGGGAGAGCAGACTTTTCTTTTTTTAGGGGTATCCGGAAGTCTTGATCAGGCGAAGGAAATAGGTGCCGATCTAAAAAGCAAAGGGATTGATGTATTTGCAAAGGAAGTAGCCTTTGAAGGTAAAGCAATTGAAGGGCTGAATGCTGAAGAGAAAAAACTGTCTGAAATTGCTCCGGTGTTATATCAAAGCCTTTCAAAAGGTGCTGCCAGTGCCTCTCTCGGCAGCTCAATAGCCCCTGAGACGGCTCAGGAAATAAAAAATCATAGCAAGGCAGTGAATGAACTGCAGGCAGATCAAATTCAAAATAAAGGCCTGACATCTATAAGAGAGGAACTTTTGAATGCCTCGAAGCAAATAGAAACATACCAGCAGGCAGGGGATTCTGCATCAGCTGGTAAAATTCAGGAGCACCTGCTGGCATTTCTTGCGGCTTATCAGTCTTTGCTCCAGTCAGACGGGCAGTAAGCACCTGGCATATTGTGCCATAATTTTATCCGATTCGAATATTTTCTGGGAAATATCACATATTAAATGGAGTCTGTTCGGGAAATTTAGACAGACTCTTTCTTTTTGTCACTTTTCGATAATTTATGATAAAAATATCTATAAATGACCTCTTAAAAATTGTTTGTCTGGCAATTTTTTGATACGATTAATCTGTATCTCCCAATATGATACATAAAGGTAAGGTGATTACATGCAAAACCTCATTTTAGCCTCTTCTTCCCCGCGGCGAAAAGAACTTCTTGAAAATCTTCATTTGCAATTTGAAGTCTCCAGCAGTGATGTCGATGAAAGTTTTGATCCAGTGCTGACACCAGGAGAGATCGTGAAGGAGCTTGCCCATAGAAAGGCAAAGGCTGTATTTAATAAGCACCCTGATTCATATGTAATTGGCTCAGATACAGTTGTAGTTAAAGACGGCAATGTTTTAGGAAAGCCAGGCAGCAGCAAGGAAGCATTTACTATGCTCAAAAGTCTGGCTGGAGCCACCCATTCTGTTTACACAGGTGTATCCATCGTAACGCCTGAAAATGTGAATACATTTTATGAAAAAACCGATGTGGTGTTCTGGGAGTTAACAGATGAAGAAATTAACTCTTATATCGGCACCGGTGAACCATTTGACAAGGCAGGAGCATATGGGATACAAGGTATGGGCAGCATGCTTGTAAAAAGCATAAATGGAGATTATTTCTCTGTTGTCGGCCTTCCTGTCTCCAGAACGGTTCGTGAACTAAGGAAAGCAGGATATTCGCTTCCTTAATATACTTTTTTTCATCCTCGGCTCCCTCGCCCCAGAGTTTAGGGAGGAAAATATGCAAACGGATACTCTATTGATTAAAGATTTCCCTCAAGATGAACGCCCTCGTGAGCGATTTGTCCTAAATGGTCCGCAAAGCTTATCCAATCACGAGCTGATAGCGATATTACTCAGAACAGGCACGAAAGATGAATCTGTCCTCCAATTAGCGAACAGGCTTCTAACCCATTTTGAAGGACTCCGGCTATTAAAAGATGCATCCTTGGATGAAATAACGGCCATTAAAGGAATAGGATCGGCAAAGGCAATTCAGCTGCTGGCAGCAGTTGAAATCGGCCGGAGGATTTCCAATCTCACATATGACGACAGATATACTATCCGTTCTCCTGAGGATGGAGCAAATTATGTCATGCATGATATGCGATTCCTGTCTCAGGAACATTTTGTATGCCTTTATTTAAATACAAAAAATCAGGTGCTTCATAAGCAGACCATCTTTATTGGAAGCCTGAATGCTTCAATTGTCCATCCGAGAGAGGTCTTTAAAGAGGCCTTTCGCAGGTCAGCTGCGTCGGTTATCTGCATTCATAATCATCCGAGCGGTGATCCGACTCCAAGCCGGGAAGATATTGAAGTAACCAAGAGACTTGCAGAGTCCGGAAAAATAATCGGCATTGATGTGCTGGACCATCTTATCATCGGTGAAAATAAATTTGTCAGTTTAAAGGAAAAAGGGTATTTATAACACTATGTTTTTATTTGACGTTGCGCTATAATATTGGTTATGATTTTTGAGATGCCTTGCATTTTGGAGGCTCATTGTACTAGAAAAATTAAAGAAAATTCCATTAGAATACCTTACTTAGGAAAATGAGCAATTTGTATCAGAAAGGGAGATACCATTTATGTTTGGAATCGGTACTAGAGACCTTGGAATAGATTTAGGAACAGCTAATACACTTGTCTATGTTAAAGGAAAAGGAATTGTTGTCAGAGAGCCGTCAGTAGTAGCACTGCAGACAGATACTAAAAATATTGTAGCTGTCGGTAATGATGCGAAAAATATGATCGGCCGTACACCTGGCAATATTGTCGCGCTCCGTCCAATGAAGGATGGCGTAATTGCGGATTATGAAACAACCGCGGTCATGATGAAATATTATATTAAACAAGCCAATAAAAATAAGGGCTTCTTTTCAGGCAAGCCATATGTAATGGTTTGTGTGCCATCCGGCATTACAGCTGTTGAGGAACGTGCTGTTGTCGATGCAACCCGCCAGGCAGGGGCACGCGATGCTTATACCATCGAAGAGCCGTTTGCCGCTGCAATCGGGGCGAATCTCCCTGTTTGGGAACCGACAGGAAGCATGGTGGTTGATATCGGGGGAGGAACTACCGAAGTAGCCATCATTTCCTTGGGCGGAATTGTTACGAGCCAATCCATCCGCATTGCCGGTGATGAAATGGATGACGCGATCATCAATTATATCCGCAAAACCTACAACTTAATGATTGGTGACCGTACAGCAGAAACCATTAAAGTAGAGGTTGGCTCTGCTGGAGATCCTGAAGGCGTTGAAAATATGGAAATCCGCGGACGCGATCTGCTGACTGGCCTGCCAAAAACTATTGAAATTACTGCTGAAGAAATTTCAAAAGCATTGAATGATACTGTATATGCGATTGTGGATGCAGTAAAAAATACACTTGAAAAAACTCCTCCTGAACTGGCAGCCGATATTATGGACCGAGGCATTGTCCTGACTGGAGGGGGGGCGCTTCTTCGCAACCTCGACAAGGTGATCAGCGAAGAAACAAAAATGCCTGTTCTTATAGCGGAAAACCCATTGGACTGTGTCGCAATTGGTACTGGAAAAGCTCTTGACCACATCGATTTATTCAAAACGAAGGCGAAAGAATCCAGATAAATAGAAGCCTGAATAAGAAAATGATAAAGCCCATTCACTTCTTAAAAAGTGCATGGGCTCAAATTTGGTTATAAAATAAGAAAGCATAAAATTTTGAACTTCGAGAACTGTCTAGCTGCAGCGCCTCCCCCTCGAGGTCACAAGCTAATCCTCCCAAAAAGGCAAAGATCGCCTTTCTGTGTGGCTGGCTCGTCTTATGCCTGTCAGGGGTGGGCAAGGCGCTTCCGCTTTTTCTTAGTAAAATGATAATTTTACAGATATATGTTATATTTTGTTGAGCAGTGCCTGAATGGCGCAATCTTTTCTGAAAAAATACTAATCGAGGTGTAACGGATGCCACAGTTCTTTTTGAACAAACGCCTGATTATTTTGCTTGTCAGCATTATTATTCTCGTGGCATTGATTGGATTTTCTTTAAAAGATAGAGAAAATTTGACCTGGCCTGAACAATTTTTAAAAGATACTACCGGGTTTATACAAAATGCTGTTTCCAGCCCTGTAAATTATGTGGCAGGATTCTTTGAAAATGTCGAAGACTTGCAAAATACATACAAAGAAAATAAAGAGCTAAAGACAAGGCTGGATGAGCTTGCACGCCTTGAGTCTGAGGTTCAGCGGCTGAAAAAGGATAATACAGAACTTCGTGAGATTCTGGATAAGAAAGACTCTTTAAGTGAATTTGAGCCAAAGCAGGCAACTGTTATAGGAAGAAATCCTGACAGATGGCATGAATTGCTTATCATTAATAAGGGGAAAAATGCTGGCATTGAACCGAACATGGCTGTTATTACATCTAAAGGCCTAATCGGCAAAGTGAAAAGCAGCAATACCTTTACTTCAACAGTTCAGCTTCTTAGTTCAATGGATCCTACAAATCGCATCTCTGCAGAGATACAGGCTGAGAAAAGTGAATATGGCCTAATCGAAGGCTATGATAAGGAAAAAGGTCTCCTTCTGCTTAAGAGGATTCCATATGATGCTAAGATTAAAAAAGATCAAAATGTAATTACATCAGGATTAGGTGGTGTATTCCCTAAAAGTTTACTAATTGGGAAGGTTGTAGATGTTGTTCCTGATGAATTTGGTCTCACTCAAACCGCCTATGTTAAGCCGGGGGCAGATTTCTACGATATTGGACATGTAATGGTTGTCAAAAGAGGTGCTTTACAGCCTGAGCTAATGGAAATGGTTGATGAGAAGGAGGAGGAACTGTGAGAAGATTCCTTCTTCCTCTCATACTCCTGGCCTTATTTATCGGTGAAAGCATATTTGTTCAAATAACTCCGCATGATTTGTTAGGCAGCGGAAAAATAGCAGTTCCCCGTTTCCTGCTGGCCGGCTTGCTTTTTTTGACCATTTTTGGCTCAAAGAAGTACGGAATTCTTTACGGTTTATTATTCGGCTTGCTTTTTGATATTGTGTATGTGGAAATTATCGGCATATACCTGTTTCTATTTCCAGTCATTGTTTTTATTACAACTAAACTAATGAAAATTCTTCAGACGAATATGGCTATGGCTTCCATTATTGTGCTTTTAGGCATCACCCTCCTTGAGGCAGGTGTCTACCAGATGAACTTATTAATTCATCATACTGATATGGTTTTTGCAGCTTTTCTATCTTCACGCCTCGTGCCAACTCTGATATTAAATGCCATTTTCATTATTTTAGCTGTTTATCCATTTAAAAGACTTTCTGAAAAATTTGCAGATAGCTTAAATGACTAATCGTTTAAAGTGATATAATTTCATAGTTCATTTAAAAAGAAACCGGATTAATCCGGTTTCTTTTAAATGAATAATTTTTAGTAAAAAAGGAATTTAGAAGGTTTCTGTCGAATTCTACCTTTATGGTCTAATTGGATAGGGATAATTGGCATAATTTGTTTTTAAAAGAATGGCCCTGCGGTTGAAAAATAGCAGTGAATGGACTGCTTTATAATAGAGTGCCGCCAGCACTTATGTGTTTCTTATCATTGAGGTGAACATCTTGAAATGAAAAAAAACCAAAACGTTACAATAAAAGGGACGAAAGATGGTCTGACATTGCATCTCGATGATTCCTGTTCATATGGAGAACTGAAGAAAGAACTTGATAGAAAGCTTTCAGAAAACTCCAGATCTGTTGAAGACCGGCTTCTTTCAGTGAGGGTACAAGTCGGCAACCGTTATCTCACAGAAGAGCAGCAGGAAGAATTGAAGGAGTTAATAAGGCAAAAGAAGAACCTGATCGTTGAGTCCATAAGCTCCAATGTCATTACCAAAGAAGAAGCTGAAAAACAGAAGGAAGAAAATGAAATTGTATCTGTTGCGAAGGTGATTCGATCCGGTCAGGTTCTCGAAGTAACGGGAGATCTGCTTCTTATCGGAGATGTAAATCCCGGGGGCACTGTCATGGCAGGAGGAAACATCTTTATAATGGGGGCGCTAAAAGGCATAGCCCATGCCGGATGCCATGGGAATAAGGAAGCCGTGATTGCTGCTTCGCTTATGAAACCATCCCAATTAAGGATCAGCAATTGTATTAATCGGGCTCCAGACAAAGATCAAGATGACGAAAAAAGAGAAATGGAATGTGCTTACATAGATGAAAATGATCAAATAACTGTAGATAGATTACAAGTATTAATGCATCTAAGACCTAATATAACTAGATTGCAAGGGGGAAGCTAGGATGGGAGAAGCGATTGTCATTACGTCCGGAAAAGGCGGAGTCGGAAAAACGACTACTTCCGCAAATGTAGGTACTGCTCTGGCCCTTCAGGGAAAAAGAGTGTGCCTGGTGGATACAGACATTGGCCTTCGAAATCTTGATGTGGTGATGGGACTGGAAAACCGCATTATTTATGATCTGGTCGATGTAGTCGAAGGCCGGTGCAAAATGCATCAGGCTGTGGTTAAAGACAAGCGGTTTGATGATTTGCTGTATTTGCTTCCTGCTGCTCAAACAAGTGATAAGACGGCTGTTACACCAGAGCAGATGAAAAAGCTGGTCGATGAATTAAAGCAGGATTATGACTACATTGTCATAGACTGCCCTGCCGGAATTGAGCAGGGGTACAAAAATGCTGTCGCTGGTGCAGATAAAGCAATTGTTGTTACCACTCCGGAAGTTTCAGCCGTACGTGATGCTGACCGGATTATCGGCTTGCTTGAAAAAGAGGAAAATGTAGAAGCTCCAAAACTGATAATAAATAGAATTAGAAGCCATATGATGAAAAATGGCGACATGCTCGATGTCGATGAAATTACCGCACATTTGTCGATTGATTTAATTGGAATTGTCGCAGATGATGATGAAGTGATCAAGGCATCCAATCATGGTGAGCCTATTGCATTAAACCCTAACAGCAAAGCTTCTGTTGCTTACCGTAATATCGCCCGCCGCATACTTGGTGAAGCTGTTCCGCTTCAGCCACTTGAAGAAGAGAATAAAGGTGTATTCTCAAAGCTGAAAAAATTTTTTGGTGTTAAATAATTTAAATTTATTGAACTAGCCGGGGAGCCTTCTCCGGTTTATTTTTTTATCTCAGACACCCACTTCAAGTCATACTCTATTTGGACAACTCATAAACTTGTACAAATAGAGCTATATAGAAATGGTGGGGATATTATGAATTCAAGAGCGGATGAAATACGCAAGAGAATCGAGCGGAGAAAAAAGGAGAAAGAAAGATTCTCAAAAAAGAGAGATTCAACTGTTCTTTGGACAGAAGATGAAGAGCGGTATGGGTTTAGTAAGCTGCCTTCATACGAGAGCAAACTCGAAGAGGGCAATCACCCCTTATTTCGAAAGGAACTATTTCTATTCAAATTGCTTGCTTCTGCCTGTATTTTTTTATTCGCAGCTATTCTTTTTAAAAACCAGGCTGCAACATTTGATCCTGCAAGAGATTTTGTAAAGGCAGCCATGGAGAAGGATTTTCAATTTGCCGCAGTTTCCGGCTGGTATGAAGAACAATTCGGAAAACCACTGGCTCTGCTCCCATTTTCAGATGGCAAAAAGGATGAGAAGAATCTTGATGAAAACAGTGAGTATGCATTGCCTGCTTCTGCAAAAATCCTGGAAGACTTTAATGATAATGGCCAGAGAATAACAATCGAAACAGGTAAAGAAGCATCCATTGAAGCAATGAGTGAAGGGCTTGTGCGGTTTGCTGGAAAGAAAGATGGTTTCGGAAATACGGTTATTATACAGCATGGTGATAAAAGTGAGTCCTGGTATGGCAATTTGGCTGAAATTAATGTGAATTTATATCAATACGTTGAAAAAGGAACCGGTATAGGCATTGCAGGTGACACTGGTGATGGAGAAAAAGGGTCTTTTTATTTTGCGATTAAAAAAGATGATGATTTTATAGATCCGATCCAGGTGATTCCATTTGAATAAAATAACAGGATTAATTAAATATATTCATATTCATCCTTTGTTATGGGCCATTATCGGACTATCTGTCGCGACTGCTCATTTTATGGAATTATGTATGCTGCTCCTGATTATCTTCGTTCATGAAATGGGCCATGCAGCTGCAGCATCCCTTTTTTCCTGGAGAATAAAAAAGATTGCCCTCTTGCCATTTGGCGGTGTAGCGGAAATGGATGAACACGGAAACCGGCCTCTGAAGGAGGAGATCGTAGTCATTATAGCAGGGCCGCTTCAGCATATTTGGATGATGGGGGCGGCGCTGTTATTTTATGAGCTCTCTTTTGTATCTGCAGATATTTTTCACTTATTTATTCAGTTCAATTTAATGATACTGATTTTTAATCTGCTCCCTGTCTGGCCATTGGATGGAGGAAAGCTTGTTTTTTTATGGCTTTCTCTTAATCAGGCATTTCCGGAAGCGCACAGAAAAACACTTTTCATTTCGGCTGCGGGTCTAATCAGTTTCATAATATTAACTTTGCTGACCTCTCCAGTAAACCTGAATATATGGGTAGTCCTCGCTTTTTTGGTGTTTTCGCTATATCATGAATGGAAGCAGAGCCGATTCATATTTATCCGTTTTCTCCTCGAAAGATACTATGGGAAGCACAGTGACTTCCGAACATTAAAACCAATCGTTGTAAGAGAGGAAGAACTGGTTATTGACGTTCTGGAAAGATTTCAGCGAGGATGCAAACACCCAATCATAGTTGAAAAAGACGGGAAAGAGAAGGGTGCTTTAGATGAAAATGAATTGCTGCATGCGTGCTTTGCAGAAAAAGTGCTGACTGCTAAAATTGGAGATTTGCTTTATGTTTACTGAAGAGCGTATTTTTATTAACATGAATATATAATGTTTTAAAGTGAGGAAATAGTTTTGGACATGTTAGTTGTAAATTATGCATCAAGAGAGCGCCGATTTGCGCATTTAAAAGATAAGAGGGTCGAGAAGCTATTTATCGATCAGCCGAAGCAGCGTTCATCAGTAGGGGACATTTACTTGGGCACCGTTGCAAAAGTAATGCCTGGATTGAATGCAGCTTTTGTAGAGATTGGGGAAGATCAAAGCGGATTTATTCACCGGGACAAACTGGCAGCCTATGTTTGTTCTGCCGAAGAATCGCAAGTAAAGGAAAAACGGAGCATCTCTTCTTTTGTCCATCAGGGAGAAAGAATACTTGTTCAAGTTGAAAAGGACGCTGCCGGAACTAAAGGACCGAGATTGTCAGGTGTGATTGAGTTTTCAGGAGATTCGCTGATATATATGCCAAATGGCCGTTATGTTGCTGTATCCAAGAAAATTGAGGATAGCGAAGCAAGAGAAAGCTGGCGCCAATTTGGCTATCGTGCTAAAGAAGAAAATGAAGGGCTGATTTTTAGAACATCCTGTGATAACAAGAAAGAAATTGAACTCATAGATGAACTTGAAAGGCTAAGGCTGGAGTACAGGGACCTTTTACTGGCAGCAGAAGCAAAGAAAAAACCGGGAAAAGTTTACGAAGCGGATTCTTTTATTGATGAAATTAAGGAAGAAGCGAAGAAAATGTCTGACGGAGAAATTGCAGTGGACGACTTAGCACTGAAGAGTGTGCTCCAGAAACACACCAGCCTGCCAATTCGGATGCACACTGGCAAGGAAAATATCTTCTCCGCTTTTAATGTTGAAGCAGAAATTGATAAAGCGCTGAAACGGATTGTATGGCTTGAAACTGGCGCATATCTTATTTTTGATGAGACCGAAGCTTTAACAGTCATCGATGTAAATACCGGAAAGTTCGCTGGTAAGCAGGACCGCAGGGATACAGTGTTAAAAACGAACGAGCAGGCGGCCGAAGAAGCTGCAAGACAGATCAGGCTCCGCGATATAGGCGGCATGATCCTAATCGATTTTATCGACATGAAAGAAGCATCTGACCGGAAGCATATTCTCTCCACCATGGAAAATGCGCTGAAAAAAGATGAAAGACGCACTAATCTCGTTGGATTCACCCCGCTTGGAATCCTCCAGATGACCCGAAAAAAAACAAAACCAGCCATTTCAGAATCACTTACCGAAAGGTGTCAAGTATGTGAAGGCACCGGAAGAGTGCTGAGTGCTGAAACCATTGCCTTCAGACTGGAAAGGGAATTGTGGGAACATCGCGGCAATGACCATGAAGCTGTCATAATCGAAACCACCCCAGACACAGCAGCGGTATTCTCAGGGGAAAATGATGCCCATAAAAAGAGAATCGAAGATAGCATTGGCTTAAAAATCGTGTTTTCCTATAAGGAAAATCGCAAGCCGTTTTATGAAATTAGTAAGTTTGGCAGTGCAAATGAGCTAGGTTAGATCAAAGCAGGCAGGGTTAACCACTCCGCCTGCTTTTTTAGTGCAGTATTTCCCACTTCCCTAATAACCCCATTAGCATTATAATTGTGTAGGCACGCAATAAAGTCACTTAGGTGCAAACAAAGAGAATCATATAATTCTTATTGACATGATTAATCATTATATGATAGGATTTTTATGTTATGTTTGTAGCGCACCCGTGCTACAACCGCACAGAACAGGTACATAAGCCCGCTTTTCGTGTCGGCGCCTGGGATGGCGAGTCTTAGTCTAAGAGGAGGTGCAGTTCATGTACGCGATTATCGAAACTGGCGGTAAGCAATTACGTGTAGAAGAGGGTCAAGCTATCTACATCGAAAAGCTTAACGCTGAAGCAGGCGAAACAGTTACTTTTGAAAAAGTTCTTTTCGTTGGCGGAGACAGCGTAAAAGTAGGAAGCCCTGTAGTTGAAGGTGCTACTGTTACAGCTAAAGTTGAAAAACAAGGCCGTCAAAAGAAAATCACTGTATTCAAGTACAAAGCAAAGAAAAACTATCGTAAGAAGCAAGGTCATCGTCAGCCTTACACTAAAGTTGTGATTGAAAAAATCAACGCTTAATCAGGCGATTCAGATGATTGAAGTTACGATTATTCGTAAAGATTCCGGAAATATTCATTCGTTTGAAATAAGCGGTCATGCATTCTTTGCAAACAGAGGCAAGGATATCGTCTGTGCAGGCGTATCTGCCGTTTCCATTGGTGCCATTAATGCTGTCCATGCCCTAACCGGCGTGACACCAGAAATCAGCCACGGAGATGGCTTTCTCCGATGTGTCCTTCCTGATCTACAGGATGACATGAATGAGAAAGTGCAGCTTCTTCTTGAAGGCATGGTTGTTTCATTGAAGACGATTGAAGAAGACTACGGAAAGTATATAAAGATTACCTTCAAAAAGCAGGAGGTGGAATAAATGCTATTAAAATTAGATCTTCAGTTGTTCGCTTCTAAAAAGGGAGTAGGTTCTACAAAGAACGGCCGTGACTCAATCTCTAAGCGTCTTGGCGCTAAGCGTGCAGACGGACAATTCGTAACTGGCGGCTCAATCCTATACCGTCAGCGCGGTACTAAGATCTACCCAGGTGTAAACGTGGGTAAAGGCGGCGATGACACACTATTCGCGAAAGTTGACGGTGTTGTTAAGTTCGAGCGTCTTGGACGTGACCGCAAGCAAGTGAGCGTATATCCTGCAGCTCAAGAGGCGTAAGCCTTTTCGAGAAAACCCTAGCCCACAAGGTTAGGGTTTTCTTTTTTTGGCAAAAATCCGTCAGTGCACTTCACATTTTATCTAATGAATTTATAGCTACAGAAGACAGCAGCTCTTCTTCGCATAAGCAATATTTTCTTATTTAACATAAATTTGCTTACTGTACTTATGTTTTTTGATATACTTACAGCAAGCACAGTCTTCTGACAGCCTAATAACCATACAGGAGTGCATATATGGAAAAAGACTGGAATATGATTGAAGTGCTGCGTCATGCCCGGCATGACTGGCTGAACAAAATACAATTAATTAAAGGCAACCTTTCCCTTAACAAGGTAGACAGGGCTAAGGAAATCATAGATGAAATCGTGGTGGAAGCACAGCAGGAAGCAAGACTTTCTAATTTAAACCTGCCTGGGTTTGCTTCGCTTTTATTGACTTATAATTGGGAGAACCACTACTTTCAGCTTGAATATGAGGTGCTCGATGATACCATTTCCGGCAGATTGGATGACTTTGTCCTTTCTGAGTGGACAGGCTCTTTTTTTGCCATTTTGGACTCATCAGTAAGGCCTTACCATGATAATCATTTATCTGTATCCATCAGGCATGAAAAAGAAGGGGCTCGTTTCTTTTTTGATTTTAGCGGAATACTAACAGATATCGATAAATTGGATCAGTTCTTCAAAAAGAAGAACGATGACATAACGGCTGCTGTTCAGGAGTTAGCTGAAGAGGAGCTTGCACTGGAGTTATTTATGCCATTCATTGCGAATGACAAAGAGTGATTTCCGCCGCAGAAAGCAATACTAAGTGTGAAACTCTGCAGGCTGGGGCATTTCTTAAATGTAAGAGTGGATCCAGTCAGTGCCGGTATTTGGCTGAATGCCAGACAATTGGGACATACTGCAGACGGGAGGAATAATATATGTTTGTCGATCAGGTCAAAGTTTATGTTAAAGGCGGGGACGGGGGCAACGGAATGGTTGCTTTCCGCCGTGAAAAATATGTGCCGAATGGAGGCCCAGCCGGCGGAGATGGCGGTAAGGGCGCCAATGTTGTTTTTGAAGTGAATGAGGGATTGCGCACGTTAATGGATTTCCGTTATCAGCGCCATTTTAAAGCTCCCCGCGGTGAGCATGGCATGTCTAAAAATCAGCATGGAAGAAATGCAAAAGACATGATTGTTAAAGTCCCGCCGGGAACAGTTGTATCAGATGCCGAGTCAGGGGAAGTAATCGCAGACTTGACGGAGCACGGACAAAGAGCTGTCATAGCCCGCGGGGGCCGCGGAGGCAGAGGGAATACCCGTTTTGCGACACCGGCAAATCCTGCTCCGGAATTGTCCGAACATGGCGAACCGGGCCAGGAAAGAGATGTTGTGCTGGAGCTTAAGCTTTTAGCTGATGTTGGTTTAGTCGGTTTTCCGAGCGTCGGTAAATCCACGCTCCTGTCGGTTGTATCATCAGCAAGACCGAAGATTGCGGAATACCACTTTACGACGATTGTTCCCAATCTGGGAATGGTTGAGACTGAAGACGCCCGCAGCTTTGTAATGGCAGACTTGCCTGGATTAATTGAAGGTGCCCATTCGGGAGTAGGCCTAGGTCATCAATTTTTACGGCATATCGAGAGAACAAGAGTTATTGTGCATGTTATCGATATGGCTGCTGTTGAGGGCAGGGATCCATTTGAAGACTATCTAACCATCAATAAAGAATTAAAAGAGTATAACCTTCGTTTAACTGAAAGGCCTCAAGTCATTGTGGCTAATAAAATGGACATGCCTGATGCAGATGAAAATCTTAAAAAATTCAAAGAACAGCTTGAAGAAGAGTATCCGATATTTCCAATATCCGCTTTAACAAGACAAGGGTTAAGGGATTTATTATTTGCTGTTGCAGATAAGCTTGAAGAAACACCTGAATTCCCGCTGGCACATGAAGAAGAAGAAGACACAGGTGTGCACCGAGTTCTTTATAAGCATGAGGCTGACCAGACGGAATTTGTCATTACGAGAGATCCTGCAGGAGTGTTCATCGTATCTGGCGATGCTATTGAGAAACTCTTTAAGATGACTGATTTCTCAAGAGATGAATCTGTCCGCAGGTTTGCAAGACAGCTGCGCGGAATGGGTGTAGATGATGCTCTTCGTGAAAAAGGAGCAAAAGACGGTGATACCGTTAAGCTGCTTGATTATGAATTCGAGTTTATTGACTAACCTTCTCGATTGACGGGGTGGAGAAATGAGAAAAGATAGATTCGATAAGAAATTTTATTTGGTTCGCGAAGATGTTTTGCCTGAAGCAATGAAGAAAACATTGGATGCGAAGGAAATGATCGAAAGGGGAAAAGCCGAATCGGTTTGGGATGCTGTCCAAAAAGTCGATTTGAGCAGAAGTGCTTTTTATAAATATAGAGACACTGTGTTTCCTTTCCATACTGTTGTCAAAGAACGGCTGATCACTTTATTCTTTCATTTGGAAGACAGATCGGGGACTTTATCACATTTATTGGGCGTTGTGGCTACATCGGGGTGCAATGTCCTAACAATACACCAGACCATTCCACTCCAGGGAAGGGCAAATGTCACGCTTTCCCTGAATGTAACTGAAATGGGCATCGAGATTGAGGAGCTCTTGGCAAGGCTTCGAAAATTGGAGTTTGTAGAAAAGGTAGAGGTGCTGGGGACGGGTGCGTGAGAAAATGCGCTCTGTGCCCTGCCCTTTTTTAATTTTTTATTTTGTAATTTACATACATATGTTAAAGTGGTAAAGTATAAAGAGAATTTTCAGTGATTTAAGATAAGTCTGACGAATAAGGAGGTAATTACCGTGAAGATAGGATTTTTGGGCCCGAAGGCCACCTTTACAGATATTGCTGCAAGGAGTTTATTTCCGAATGAGACAGCCGTTGCCTACCCAACGATACCTGCCTGTTTTGATGCATTAAATGAAAATGAAATAGAACTGGCGGTAGTTCCTCTTGAAAACGCATTGGAAGGATCAGTAAATATTACATTGGATTATTTAATCCATGAAGTGGATTTTCCAATAATCGGCGAACTGACAGCCCCGATTCGCCAGCATTTTATGGTCCATCCTGATCATGTTAAGGAATGGGATAAAACTGAAGC
The DNA here is from genome assembly GCF_004366035.1 of Cytobacillus oceanisediminis. Taxonomy (GTDB): domain Bacteria; phylum Bacillota; class Bacilli; order Bacillales; family Cytobacillaceae; genus Cytobacillus; species Cytobacillus oceanisediminis_C. The sequence continues at coordinate 630,301 of NZ_SOEE01000001.1, read as the reverse complement.
AGTCTATAGCCATTCCCATGCCATTGCACAATGCCATAAATTTCTGCATAAAGAGCTGAAAGGAATCCCTTGCGAAAGCACTACTTCAACTGCTGCAGCAGCTCAATATGTTAAAGAAAATCCAGACTTGCGTGCAGGCGCCATCGCTAATGAATTAGCGGCAGAAGTGTATGGACTGGCGATCGTTAAAGAGGATATCCATGATTTTGATTTTAACCATACAAAGTTCATAGTATTATCCAGTAAAGAGCTGTCAATTAATGAAGACCGCAAAGAGTTTTCCGGGAACAAGACGACTGTTATGGTGACGCTGCCGGCTGATAGGTCAGGGGCACTTCATCAAGTGCTTTCGGCATTTGCCTGGAGGAATCTCAATTTGACTAAGATTGAATCAAGGCCGATGAAAACAGGATTGGGAAATTACTTCTTTATCATTGACGTGGATATGAAGCAGGATGATGTCCTTATCCCTGGGGCAGTTGCCGAATTGGAGGCACTGGGCTGCAGCGTTAAGATTTTGGGAAGCTATCCATACTTTCAGCTTCGCAATAAAAATACAAAAGTTCTTCAGGATTAAGCAAAAGAAAAGGATCCGGCATAATATCCGGATCCTTTTCTTATTTGAAAATAATAAGGATTATCTCTATTCCTGGTCAATAAGAAATCCTGCTCCCTTTAATAATTTCTCAGCTTCATCGAGTTTCCGTTCTGAGGCTGCAGAAAGAGTATGAAGATGAATGCCATCTGTCAGTTCTGATAAGAAGGAAGCTTTTGTGGCTTTAATTTTATCCATGAATTGCTTGACTTCCTGACGGGTTGATACCATAACCGAGGCAGTTAAGTCACCATAAACAGGATGTTCAATTCTTACATCTTTTACTGTAACCCCATGATCGACAAGCAGATTCAATTCTTCTTCAGTCCTCGCGGGGTCATGATGGCAGGCAATAACCCGCTCAGCTGAAGATGCAGGGGAAGCCTGGTGAAGATACATATAACCTTGGCTCGTGGCAATGATTGGCTCTTTTCTTGCCTTTAGAAGGGTGATATCCCCAACAATTACTTGTCTGCTTACATTTGTTTTTGCTGCAAGGTCGCCTCCTGTAATGGGCTGTCCGCTTTCTTTAAGAAGCTGAAGCAGAAAGGTCCTTCGCTCCTCTCCGAGCACCTTTTTTTGTTCCTTCATTTTTCCTCACCCTTATAATCCGATAATGTCTCATTCTAACATAAGAAACGGCAAAATATAAAAGATTAGAGAGGTCCTAGTTCCCGGGCTATTTCTGCCAGCTTTTCCCCCAGTGACTTTGCGTCCTCAACATCAGTGTTCCACCCGAATGAAATCCGGAAAAATTCCTTGCCTTTTTTTTCTGTAACTCCCAGGGCCACCATCGTTTTAGAAACAGTTTTCATGCCTGTGCTGCATGCGCTTCCTGTAGATACGGCATATCCATGTCTGTTGCATTCAAGCATGATATATTGCCCTTCCACCCCTTTTAGCCGAAGTCCCAATGTAGAAGGAAGCTGGTAAGAGCCTGAAAAATCGTATAATACAAATTTCTCCTGTAAAGACTCAAGCTCCTTCAGCAGTGCTTCACGCAGAGTTTGGAAATGGCTGTTATGTCTGTTTAAATTGACATAAGCTTTCTGTGCAGCTACTGTCATTCCGGCAATTCCCGGAAGGTTCACGGTGCCTGGCCTGAAACCTTTTTCATGTGATACGCCTGGTAAGAAGGAGCTCCACCGCCTGCCGGGTTTGAGGTAAACCCCTCCCACCCCTTTTGGACCGTAAAATTTATGGGCAGAAAAGGACAGGCTATCAACAAAGCGGGCGACTTCTTTTAAATCTGATTTTCCAAAAGTATGGACACAATCACTATGCAAAAATATCTGTCTTTGCCTGCATAGCTGGCTGATCTCAAGGACAGGCTGCAATGTGCCGATTTCAGGATTGCCATGCTGTATGGCAATTAAGACGGTATCATCCCTGATGGACGAACTTAATTTTTTTAAGTCAATACGGCCATCCGCTCCAAAAGGGATTTCTGTAATTTCATACCCTTTATCAAGGCTTAATTTCTCTAGGACACTATGAATAGAGGAATGTTCAGCCATTCCCGCTATAATATGTTTTCCTGATTTTTCAGAGGCAGACAGCAAGGCTAATATAGCGAGTAAATTGCTTTCTGTACCTCCGCTGGTAAAGTAGATTCCTTCACTCTCAACTCCCAAAAGTATGGCTAATTCTCTCCGGCAGTTTTCAAGAAGCCCTTCTGCTGCGCTCCCGGTATCATGAAGGCTGCGGGAGTTGCCAAAGTATTCAGTTGAGGCTTTTATATAGGCATCTGCCGCTTCCGGATCTAGCGGACATGATGCTGCATAATCGAAATATTTCATGTTCTCACCTGCTCTCTCTTAAAAATAGCGCCTTCGAAATGCCAGAAGTTCCTCTTAAACTACGAAAACCTCTTGTCATAATTCTAAATCTGTGTAAATATAGGTGTCAAGACACCTGTAAAAACAGGAGGTAAAAAATAATGAATGCCGACGTTTTGATTATTGGAAGCGGGGTAGCCGCTTTGCAGTTGGCTAAGAAGCTGCGACAGGACTTGAATGTGATTATTCTCACAAAGTCAACTATAAAAAATGGAAACTCATATATGGCGCAGGGCGGCATTGCGGCTGCCCTTGGAGTAAATGATCACCCATCCAAGCACTACATGGATACACTCGAAGCAGGAAGGTTTCATAATGATTCTGATGCAGTGCTGTCCCTGACAAGTGAAGCACCCTCTTTGATAAAAGAGCTTAATCAAGAGGGATGCCTGTTTGATATAAATTCTGAAGGAACAATTGCATTAGGCATGGAAGGGGCTCATTCAGAAAACAGAATTGTTCATGGAGGCGGGGATTGCACTGGAAAAACAGTCATTGATTTTATGCTGTCAAAGAAAAATCTAAACGTTCGAATCATGGAAAATGTTCTTGTGTTTGAATTGCTGATAAATGAAACCGACGGCAGTTGTATAGGGGTAAAAGGAAAAGATTCCAATGGTGTAATTCATCGATTCTTTTCATCTCATGTTGTGCTTGCGACAGGGGGCTGCGGCCAGCTATATGAATATACATCCAATGCCGATACCGTAACAGGAGATGGGATTGCCATAGCGTACAGAGCAGGTGCGGAGATAGCGGATATGGAGTTCATCCAATTTCATCCCACACTTCTCTATAAAGACGGTAAAGCATTGGGGCTAATCTCGGAAGCTGTCAGGGGAGAGGGCGGCCGGCTCATTACAGAAGAAGGAAGACCAGTAATGGCAGGACTTCATCCACAGGGAGATTTAGCGCCCAGACATGTTGTGTCACAGGCAATTTTTCATTCTTTAGAGGATGGGAAAGCCGTATTCCTGGATATCTCCTCAATTGAGAACTTTAAATCCAGATTTCCTGCGATAACAAAAATCTGTGAACAAAACGGAGTAGATATTAGCATTGGGAAAATTCCGGTTTCACCCGGAAGCCACTTCTTAATGGGAGGAATTAAAACAGATTTATTGGGCCGCACCAGCATTCCTGGCCTGTATGCAATTGGTGAAGCTGCATGCACAGGCGTACATGGCGCTAACCGGCTTGCAAGCAATTCTCTGCTGGAAGGTTTATTTTTGGGCAAAAGGCTTGCGGAGTGGCTTAATGAGCAGCCGTCAAGTAAACCTGCTAAAGGACTGACATTTCCCGATACAGAATTCAGATGTCTAATCAAAGAAAGTTTGCCTTCAATTCAAGAAATTAAAATGAGAATGATGAAAAATGCAGGGATTATTAAAACAAAAGAAGGGCTTTTAGATCAGCTTGCCTGGCTTAAAGGCTGCAAAATTGAAGAATGGATTAAAGCAGAACTTGATGATCTTTCAATAGAGGAAGTAACACGGGCTTTCATGCTTATCGCAGCTTATCTGATAACAGATTCTGCATTAAAGAGAACAGAGAGCCGGGGTGGTCATTTCCGGCAGGATCATCCTTTGGAAAGCCCTGAATGGCTTGGCAAAAGGATTATTCAATCCCGAAAATCTGAAAAGGATGGTAAAAATGAACAAATTAAAGCTGCGATTGCAACTTGAACAGTTTTTTCTCGAGGATATCGGTGACCGCGACCTGACAAGCGGACTTATTTTTGGAGAGGATCAGACAGGAAAGGTTGTTTTTCTGGCAAAAGACAATGGCATTTTTTGCGGAGAAGAAATAATCAGGTCAGGATACAAGGTGCTGAATTCAGCGGCTGAAGTCAATTTAAACGTAAAGGATGGAGAATGGATAGAGAAAGGTCAAGTCCTTGCTGAAGCTACAGGGCCTGTATCCGATTTATTAAAAGGAGAAAGAGTGATCTTAAATCTGCTCCAAAGAATGAGCGGGATTGCAACAAAAACAAGTGAAGCTGTCCGGGTATTAAATAGTTCACATACGAAAATCTGCGATACAAGAAAAACTACACCTGGCCTTAGAATGCTTGAAAAATATGCAGTCAGATGCGGAGGGGGATTTAACCATCGATATGGCCTCTATGATGCAGTCATGATTAAAGACAACCATATTTCTTTTGCAGGCTCAATTTCGAAAGCTGTGGAAGAAGTGCGGTCAAAAATTGGGCATATCGTAAAAGTTGAAGTCGAAACGGAAACAAAAGAACAGGTCCTTGAAGCAGTTGAGGCAGGTGCAGATGTAATCATGTTTGACAACAGGAGCCCTGAAGAGATTAATGAGTGGATCAGCAGCGTGCCGAAGGGGATCCTGACAGAAGCATCCGGCGGAATCACGTTGGATAACCTGTCAGCTTACAGCAATACAGGGGTTGATTTTATTTCATTGGGTTTTCTTACTCATTCCGTGAAATCACTTGATATAAGTGTGAAGGTTACTGTTGAATAAGAAAAGCGGAAGCGCCTTGCCTGCCCCAGACACCCGAGGGGGTAGGCGCTCCTCCTAAAAGCTAACGCTTTTATTTCGTACGATAAATATGCTGTCGAAGCGTTCCATGTGGAGCTAGACAGTTATGGCGTTAAAAGATATAAAGTCCTAAAAAAAATATATGCATAATTGGCAAAGGGGTATGGAGGAAATGAATATTTTTCAGACAGCAGAAAAACAAACAAATATTCTTCCGGAAAAATATCGAATGATGACTGTAAAGGAACTGGAGGATCGAGCAAGAGAAATAAAAGATAAGCTTGGGAATAAGCTGTTCATTCCGGGTCATCATTATCAGAAGGATGAGGTCATCCAGTTTGCGGACGCTACTGGTGATTCACTAAAGCTTGCCCAGCTTTCACAGGAAAATGCAGAGGCAGAATATATTGTGTTTTGCGGAGTTCACTTTATGGCTGAAACGGCAGATATATTAACAGATTCTAGTCAAAAGGTGCTATTGCCTGATATGCGCGCAGGCTGCTCTATGGCCGATATGGCTGATATCAGCCAAACAGAAAGAGCCTGGACGAAGCTGCAGAATATGTTTGGCGATACAATGCTTCCTTTAACATACGTAAACTCTACTGCGGCCATCAAGGCTTTTGTAGGCCGCCATGGGGGAGCAACAGTTACTTCTTCGAATGCTGAAAAAATGGTGAGCTGGGCGTTTGAGCAGAAGCCGAGAATTGTATTTCTGCCTGACCAGCATCTTGGAAGAAACACGGCTTTTAACCTCGGAATTGGGCTTGAGGAAATGGCTGTATGGAACCCCGTTACGGATCAGCTGGAATATGAAGGGCCGCTTGAGGAAATTAAAGTAATTCTTTGGAAAGGCCATTGTTCAGTTCATGAAAACTTTACTGTTGAAAATGTCAAAGAAGTTCGGGAACAATATCCGGCAATGAAGATCATTGTCCATCCGGAATGCAGAAGGGAAGTTGTGGAACTTTCCGATATGGCCGGGTCGACCAATTATATAATAGATGCAATAGAACATTCAGAACCTGGGTCTTCATGGGCGATCGGTACAGAGATGAATTTGGTTAAAAGGATTATCACCCAGCATTCAGATAAAAAAATCATCTCACTTAACCCTCATATGTGTCCTTGCCTGACCATGAACCGAATCGATTTACCGCACCTTGTTTGGTGCCTTGAAGCAATTGAGCAGGGGGAAAGCCAAAATCTAATTCAGGTTGAAGAACAAACAGCAGCATTTGCTAAATTGGCATTAGATAGGATGCTCGAACGTCCATGAGCCTTTGCATAAGGTTAGCAGGTCATTAAATCAGCGGAAATTACACAGAAATACTCTGCGTAAATTAAGGCAATAAAAAAATTCTCCCCGCCGGGAGGATTTTTTTATTGCCTTGCTGCCCTTTGCTGTTAATAGGATTAGAAGAAACGATGAATCATAAATCCTGGGAAAAATGCATATCTTTTTGTGTAGATTGTTAGCAATTTGCCCATTTCTTCATACACTATATGGACTCATCGCGATTTAACGGGCACTAATCTGCACTTTTCAAATAAATGGATGAAATGCCCGTAAATGCCCGATTGGTTCTACTAACCATCATTGTGATGGAAGTATCACCTTACGCATAGGAGGGAATTCAGAGTGAAAATCCATATCGTACAGAAAGGGGATACTCTTTGGAAGATTGCCAAAAAGTACGGCGTGAATTTTGAAGAGCTGAAAAAGATGAATACACAGCTCAGCAACCCTGATATGATTATGCCCGGTATGAAAATAAAAGTTCCTGCAAGCGGGGGCTCAATAAAAAAAGAGGCTCCTATTGGAGGAAAACCGGAAGCAAAAATAAATATGGGTGCCAAAAAGGAAATGCCAAAAGCAGAACAACCTTTTGCCAAAGAGAAACCTATTACCATGCCATCAGCTGAAGCACCTAAGGAAAAGCCGGTAAAAGAAGCACCGAAAAAGGAAATGCCAAAAGTAACGGCGCCAAAGGTTGAAATTCCGAAAGAAGTGCCAAAACCTGCACCAAAAGAAGTTCCCAAAAAACCTTATACGCCTAAAATGCCAAAGCCTATTATGCCTGAAATTGATATAAATAATTATTATATGATGAATATTCAGCAGCCGGCTCCGCAGCAAAAGCCGCTTCCAGCAAAAGAGGTTAAACCACAGCAGCAGAAACCGCTTCCAGCAAAAGAGGTTAAACCGCAGCAGCAGAAACCGCTTCCGGCTAAAGAGGTTAAAGTGAAGGAAAAACCAGTGAAGCCTGCAGAAACAAAACCACAGCAAAAACCACTGCCTATATCAGAATACAAGCCACAGCCCCAGCTCCCGCCTAAACCAGTCAATATCCTTCCGCAGGTAAAGACGGCTTCAAATCAAGAAAGTCCTGAATCGCCGGAAAGCGAATCTTCTTTATATACACATCAAGGAGGTCAATATCAGCCAATGTTTCCTTTTAACCCATGTTATCCGCAAATGCCTTATCCTCAAGTACAGGGAGCAATGATGCCGCAGATGCCGCACCAGATGCCACATCAAGTGCAGGGAGCGATGATGCCGCAGATGCCGCACCAGATGCCACATCAAGTGCAGGGAGCGATGATGCCGCAGATGCCGCATCAGATGCCACACCAGGTGCAGGGAGCGATGATGCCGCAGATGCCGCATCAGATGCCACACCAGGTGCAGGGAGCGATGATGCCGCAGATGCCACACCAGATGCCGCAGCATCAAATGCCTCATATGGGTATGATGGCTGGAGTTGAAAGTCCGGATTATGATGAATCTTCACCGTTCATGCCAATGGCTCAAACGCCGTCGGGTGTGATGGGGGCTGAAGATATGGGAATGCAAATGTCACATCAGATGCCACATCAGGTGCAAGGGGCGATGATGCCGCAGATGTCGCATCAGATGCCACACCAGGTGCAGGGAGCAATGATGCCACAGATGCCGCATCAGATGCCACACCAGGTGCAGGGAGCAATGATGCCGCAGATGCCGCATCAAATGCCATCGGGTGTGATGGGGGCAGAAGACATGGGAATGCAAATGCCGCATCAAATGCCATCGGGTGTGATGGGGGCAGAAGATATGGGAATGCAAATGCCGCATCAGATGCCGCAGGTGCAAGGAGCAATGATGCCGCAGATGCCGCATCAAATGCCATCGGGTGTAATGGGTGCAGAAGATATGGGAATGCAGATGCCGCATCAAATGCCACACATGCCGCAGGTGCAGGGAATGGAAGAATCTCCGGGTATGTCTCAAAAGCCATTAATGCCTGGTTCAGTGATGGGTGCTTCCAATGATTGCGGATGTGGAGGACCGCAATTTGCTCCGGGAGGCTACGGTCCGGGGCCAGGATTCGGTCCAGGGCCAGGATTCGGTCCAGGGCAGGGATATGGTCCGGGATTTGGCTATGGTCCTGGACCAGGATTCGGTCCAGGTTTTGGCCAAATGGGCGGAGAGGCGTTTGGAATGCCAAGAAGCATTGACGAAAGCAGTGAATACGACGGTTAATAATGGAGGAGACGATTTAGTTCAAAATCGTCTCCTCTCCTATTTGCGAGATCAGCTGCCTTTTAAAATTGAAGAGTTAAAGCCGATCAGAAAGAAGGTTTATTTACTGAGGACGCAAGAGCGGGCCTTTATATTGAAAGGATTTTCATCCTATCACCGGCTAAAGCTTCAGGAGGCATTTACTTCATCATTAATGAATGAAGGATTTGCAAAAACATATATTTTTTATGAGATTGCCAAAGAACCGCCTTTGTTTTTTGACCGGACATATTTTGGGTGTCTGGAGTACATCCCGCCTTCGGAAGAAGTGTTCACCTATTTTTTGAAGAGGGATCGTTTGGAAGGGCTGAATTTGCTGAAGAGTTTCCACGATACTACAGAGAAGCTTGTAAGCCGTTACCAAACGGTTGTGCCGGCATATCGGCAGGCAGACAAGTGGAGAGAGAGAGCGACCCTTTTCCTTAATAATCTCCCTGTAATAAGATATTTTGTCCAAAAAGAAATTATTAATGAATTATTAGCCTGGGCAGATTGGGCCTTAAAAGGCATTGAAGAGGAAGCCTGGCTTTTTCAATCCGGGAGGAAGGTTATTCTGCACGGTGATGTAGCCCATCATAATTTTCTCAGAGCAAAAGATCAATCTTTATATTTGCTTGATTTTGACCTGATAACAATAGGTACCCCTCATTCCGATTACCTGCAGTATGCAAACCGCATCCTCCCTTTTATGAAATGGTCATTTGACGATTTGGGGAAATATTCAATATTTAAATCCAATCTTGAAGAAAAGGGCTTTCTTCATGCATTGGCATTTCCAACTGATATATTTAGGGAATGGAATCGTGTAATAAGGGATAGAACATATCTTGATTCTGTAAAGATTCGTCCTGTTTTGGATTTAACTGTAGGTCAGTTTGCTGAGAGACAGCGTTTTATTAAGGCTCTTAAATATGCCGTCAATGAGAAAAACAAATAATGTACAAAAAAATTGGACGTAAATGGACAGAATGAAAGCCTCCTTTCGCTCACAAGCTAAGAAAGAGCAGAAATGCTCATGGCTTGTAATATTAGCGAGGGGGTTTTTCGCTTGCACAAGAAATTAATTGCAGTTCCGATTGCTGCCATCATGACGATGGGATTGGCAGGATGCGGAACAAATGAAGATGCATCTGTTGATCGAAAGAATGAAATTGGTCAGCCCATGGGGTATTATTCAAATGAAAATCACGGAAACCGCGGTGGGAATGTCCGGGTAGAAGATGGTACAGATAATGATGGGCCTCTGACAGAAATGATGGATCATACTCTGGGCGGAGAGGGAAAAAATAACGGCTACAACCGGGTGGACAATAATGCAAGAAGAGTAAGAAATGAGAATACTGAAAACCCTACTGTTCCTCTTGCTGACAGGGATCGCAGCTTTTTACGGAGAGATAATCGATTTAGCCATAGCGATGCGAATTATCATGGACATCTCGATGACAATACACGACAAGCCAAAAACTCTTATTATCAAGCTTATGAAGGTGAGCTTGCTGAAAAAATTGGCGACGTTGCAGCTTCTGTTCCGAACGTTGAAGATGTCAGATCTGTTACTTATGGAAGCGATGTTTTGATTGCTGTAGACTTGAATGATTATGATAAGGAAGAACAGACGAAAGAAGCGATTCATGAAGCGGTTCAGCCATATTTACGCGGGAGATCTGCCACGGTGGTAACAGACGAAGGAACGTTTAGCCGTTTAAGAAACATTGATAACAATCTGCGTGATGGCGGTCCGCGAGAGCAAATTGATTGGGATTTAAAAAGTTTATTCCGCAGGGAAAAATAATGATTTAGGAAAGAGGGCAAAGCTGCTGGGCTCTGCCCCTTTTTACATAATTAAATTTTTTCAGGATAAACATGAAAATGTTGGTCACACTAATCATAAAGATTAGCGAAAACAGCTCAGGCGGATGCTGCATAAGTTACTATTTAATCGAGGTGATCGATCATGAGAACCATATGGAGCTTGCTATTAATAGGAGCTGCTTCCTTTTACCCCTTCTTCCAGAAAGATGCATTCAACTTTTTATCTGAGGGTACTTCTGTATATGCTGAGGCAGCAGAAAAACACATTGAAGGGCCGCTTAAGATGGATGTCATTTTGGAAAGAGAATATCTGGATGGGGAAGTGAGCCAGGAAACGATAGAGGAAACCATATGGACCCTTGAAGATTTCTGGGCTAAATATGATCAATGGCAGCTTGTTGATATGGATATAGATTATATGGTGTTCCGCCGGAAAATGGATGATATATCGCCATTATTAAAAGCAAATGGGTACTTCGGTGTAACCGAGGACGGCACCTTAACCATTTTCAATGGAAGGCCGCAAGAAACAAATATCATTCAGTCTTTCTTTCAAATCGATTTAGGGAGATTAGAAAGCACAAAATGTGAAGAATTAAAAAAAGGAATTCCCATTGTAACAAAAGATCGATATGTAGAAGTTCTGGAGACCTTTAAAAGCTATACTGCCGGTGAAAAGCAAGCGAATTGAAAATGCAGTAAAACATGCAAGGGAATGGGATTCTCTTGCATGTTTCCGTTTTTTTAAACAATAAGAAAGTAATTATTTTTGAACGTTGATAACTGTCTAGCTCCAGCGTCTTCCTGCTCGAGGTGTCGGAGGTAAGCAAGGCGCTTCCGCTTTTCTTATGAACTGCACCAATCATTTGTAATGTTACTTATTTTTTGATAGCTTATACTTATGTAACATTAGTTGCAGGAGGGAATCTTGTGGAATATGTTGATCCTATCAAGGACATCAAAAGCATAAATAAAATTAAAGAGATTTTAAGACATCAGTCACAGCGGGATCTTTTGCTTTTTGTATTGGGCATAAATACCGGTATAAGGGTGAGTGATTTGCTATCTCTGAAAATTAGTGATGTTTGGGATGGGAAGGAGATAAAAGAGTTTATTTATTTAAATGATCTCAATAGCGACGAAAATAAAGCATTTTACTTAAATAACAGCGTGAAAAAAGAACTGAAAAAATATTTTACCCAGCATGATTGCTCTGAATGTGATTACCTTTTCAAATCTAAAAAGAATAACCAGCCAATTACCCGCCAGCAAGCCTATCGGATCATAAATAATGCTGCAAAGGAAGCTGGAATTCCAGGGAAGATCGGCACACATACACTTCGAAAAACATTTGGCTATCATGCATATAGAAAAGGGATTGCCATTTCAATCATTATGTCCATTTATAATCACCATTCTTCCGCTGAAACTTTGCGTTATCTCGGTATTGAAAGAGGCGGGAAGCAATTGATAAAAGTGGATGTTAATTTATAGAATGAGTTTAAGGCATTGGCTGATATAAGCGTCCTGCTTACCAAAGGATTTTCGTCCACAAACAATGTATCTGCCCCAGCCTGTTCAGCATTTTATTCTTCGTGCCTAAAATATAATATGGTACAATGAGGTACAGTTAAATCAGAGGAGAGAAAGGCATTGTATGAATTCGTAAGAGGCAAGCTGGATTTTATCGGACCGGAATATGTGGTTATTGAAAACAATGGTATTGGCTATCAGATTTTAACGCCCAATCCATTTAGCTATACCCCGGAGTTCGGGCAGGAGGTCAGGATATACACGTATCATTATGTACGGGAAGATATTATGGCATTGTACGGTTTTCAGACTCGGGAGGAGAAGACCCTGTTTACCAAGCTGCTGAATGTTACCGGAATTGGGCCGAAGGGAGCTCTTGCAATTCTTGCTTCAGGTGAACCGGAACAGGTGGTGCAGGCGATTGAAAATGAAGATGAAGCATTCCTCGTTAAGTTTCCTGGAGTCGGAAAGAAAACAGCGAGGCAGATGATTCTTGATCTGAAAGGGAAGCTGCCGGATATTGTACCTGACTTTTTCCCTAATCTGTTTTCAGGGGATAAACTTCAGGCTGAAAGCGGGCCTTCAGGAGACCTGGAAGAAGCTTTGCTTGCATTAAAAGCGCTGGGCTATTCAGATAAGGAACTGAAAAAGATTACACCGGAACTGAAGAAGGAAAAGCTTACAACGGACCAATACATAAAGAAGGCCCTGCAAAAGCTTTTAAAACTGTAATGTATTGTAACCGGTCCGATTCATTTAAGCTGATATTAAGTAGGTGATTATGTATGGAAGAGCGGATAATATCCGGTGAAGCTGATCTTCAGGATCTTTCATTTGAACAGAGTCTGCGCCCGCAGACACTAAAGCAGTATATTGGACAGGATAAAGTAAAGGAGAACCTCGAGATCTTTATCAAAGCTGCCAGAATACGCGAGGAGACCTTAGATCATGTCCTTCTATATGGACCGCCTGGATTGGGGAAAACCACACTGGCTGCCATTATAGCCAATGAAATGGGAGTAAATATCAGAACTACTGCAGGACCTGCCATAGAACGGCCTGGTGATTTGGCTGCGATCCTGACTGCATTGGAACCTGGTGACGTCCTGTTTATTGATGAAATTCATCGCTTGCCGCGTTCTATCGAAGAAGTTCTATATCCGGCAATGGAGGACTTCTGTCTGGATATTGTCATCGGAAAAGGGCCAAGTGCCAGATCAGTCAGACTGGACTTACCGCCCTTTACACTAGTTGGCGCGACCACAAGGGCTGGGTCGTTATCGGCCCCGTTAAGGGATCGTTTTGGAGTGCTTAGCAGGCTTGAATACTATTCAGAAGAGCAGCTGACTGATATTGTTGTCCGTACAGCTGAGGTTCTTGACACTGGTATAGATCCAAAAGCCGCCATTGAGGTGGCCAGAAGGTCAAGGGGCACGCCTAGAATTGCAAACAGGCTCCTCCGGAGAGTCCGGGATTTTGCTCAGGTCAAAGCAGATGGCCAGATTGGTGAAACGCTGGCCAAGGAAGCTTTGGAGCTTTTGCAGGTTGACCGTTTAGGCCTTGACCATATTGACCATAAATTATTAAGAGGGATTATAGAAAAATTCCGCGGCGGACCTGTTGGCCTTGAAACAATTGCGGCGACCATTGGGGAAGAAGCACACACGATTGAAGATGTTTATGAACCATATTTATTGCAGATTGGGTTTCTTCAGCGGACGCCAAGAGGAAGAATTGTAACTGGCCTGGTGTACCGCCATTTTCAGATGGAGGTGCCTGCTGATTGAGCGGCATATCAAAGTGGCTGATGGTCATTGGTGCCATCATTTTTGCGATCGGATTTATAAGCCAGTTTATTAATATTGGCAAGCTGCCGGGGGATATAGTGATCAAGAAAGGCAATACGACATTTTATTTTCCAGTCGTTACATCGATTTTGATCAGTGTTATTCTTTCTGCCATCTTTTATTTTATTGGAAGGCTTCGGTAGTCTATATGAATAACAGAGGGTGACATCATGAAAGTAGATTGGTTTGATTTTCATTTGCCTGAGGAATTAATTGCACAAACGCCTTTAGCTGATCGGACAAGCAGCAGGCTAATGATCCTTGATAAAAAAACCGGAAATCTTCAGCATAGTGTATTTAAAGATATTAAAAATTATCTCAAATCTGGAGATTGTCTTGTGCTGAACGACACAAAGGTCCTTCCTGCCAGGCTGTTTGGAGAGAAAACAGGCACGGGTGCGAAAATAGAGGTGCTTCTTCTTAAACAGCTTGAAGGGGATTCCTGGGAAACGCTGGTCAAGCCAGCCAAGAGAGTGAAAGAAGGAACTGAGATAACGTTTGGGAACGGCAATTTGACTGCTGTTTGTACTGGAACTTCAGATCATGGGGGCAGGGTACTGGAGTTTAAGTATGACGGGATTTTCTATGAGGTGCTGGAGCAATTGGGAGAAATGCCATTGCCTCCTTATATTAAGGAGCAGCTTGATGATCGTGACCGTTATCAGACTGTGTTTGCCCGTGAACGCGGTTCTGCTGCAGCCCCTACAGCAGGCCTTCATTTTACAGAGGAGCTCCTTGAAGAGATTAAGGAAATGGGTGTGCATATTGCTTTTATTACTCTGCATGTTGGTCTGGGAACTTTCAGGCCTGTTAATGTGGAGGATTTGAATGAGCATGAAATGCACTCTGAATTTTACCAGGTAACAGAAGGGACTGCACGGCTGTTGAATGAAGTCCGTGAGCATGGAGGAAGAATTATCAGTGTGGGGACTACATCCACGAGGACTTTAGAAACCATTGCTTCCTTGCACAATGGCCGTTTTGAAGAATCAAGCGGCTGGACAGATATTTTCATTTATCCTGGCTATGAATTTAAAGCAATTGATGGCATGATTACGAATTTTCATCTGCCTAAATCGACATTAATTATGCTTGTAAGTGCACTAGCAGGCCGTGAGAACGTACTGAATGCCTATAATCAGGCCGTGGAGGAGCGTTATCGGTTCTTCAGCTTTGGAGATGCTATGCTCATTTTGTAGCATTATTTTCGCCTTGCCAGGCAGTAATAATTGCTCCTGAGCTTTTAAAATGGAAGGAGAACTGCAACTTGACTGCAATTCGTTATGAATTAATTAAAACATGTAAGCAAACCGGTGCCCGTCTGGGACGGGTCCATACGCCGCATGGATCTTTTGAAACTCCTGTGTTCATGCCCGTGGGAACACTAGCTACAGTAAAAACCATGTCCCCTGAAGAATTAGTGGAAATGGGAGCGGGCATTATTCTGAGCAATACTTACCACCTGTGGCTTCGACCGGGTCAGGAAATTGTAGAAGAAGCAGGCGGCCTGCATAAGTTTATGAATTGGGACCGGGCCATTCTGACAGATTCCGGCGGGTTTCAGGTGTTCAGTCTTAGTGAATTCCGTAAGATTGAAGAAGAAGGCGTTCATTTCAGGAACCACCTGAATGGCGACAAGCTGTTTTTATCACCTGAAAAAGCAATGGATATTCAAAATTCCCTTGGTTCAGATATTATGATGGCATTTGATGAATGCCCTCCTTATCCAGCCTCCTTCGAATATATGAAAAAGTCAGTAGAGCGGACTTCACGCTGGGCTGAGCGCTGCTTACAAGCACATAAACGACCGAATGATCAGGGACTCTTCGGAATTATACAGGGTGGAGAATATGAGGAGCTGCGTAAACAAAGCGCGAGAGACTTAACCTCTCTTGATTTCCCGGGGTATGCTGTGGGCGGTTTATCTGTGGGCGAGCCTAAAGATGTAATGAACCGTGTGCTAGAGTTCACAACACCGCTTTTGCCGTCTGATAAACCAAGGTACCTTATGGGAGTAGGATCTCCCGATTCCCTGATTGATGGTTCAATCAGAGGGATTGATATGTTTGACTGCGTTCTTCCTACAAGGATTGCCAGAAACGGAACATTGATGACAAGTAATGGCCGACTGGTTGTTAAAAATGCAAAATTTGCAAGAGATTTTGGCCCAATTGATGAGAATTGCGATTGCTATACTTGCCGCAATTACAGCCGTGCTTACATCAGGCATTTGATCCGCTGTGATGAAACCTTTGGAATCAGGCTTACAACTTACCATAATCTCTATTTTCTGCTAAAATTAATGGAGCAGGTAAGACAGGCGATTAGAGATGATCGTTTGGGTGACTTTAGAGAAGAGTTTTTCGAAAGGTATGGATTCAATAAGCCTAACGCGAAGAACTTTTAATATTAAAAGAGAGTTCATTTAAGGAGCAGCCTTAAAGCGGGACAATCTTTGAAAGGGGGGAAAACTATGGAGCTTTTAGGAACATTAGGACCATTATTGCTGATGTTTGTTTTATTCTATTTCCTGTTAATTCGTCCGCAGCAGAAACGCCAAAAGGCAGTTCAGCAAATGCAGGGTGATTTGAAAAAGGGAGATAAGGTTGTTACAATCGGCGGCCTTCATGGATTCGTTGATGCCATCGACGAAGACAAAGTGGTTATTAAATGTGGTGACGGAAGCCGTCTTACATACGATCGTGCAGCGATTCGCGAAGTAACGCAGGCAACTGGAGATGTATTAGCAAAATCTTAATATCAAAAAAAGAAGGTCCTGAATTTCCGGACCTTCTTTTTTTATAGTAGGACATACTTTGAACCTCGATAATTGTCTAGCTCCACACGGAACGCTTCGACAGCATATTCATCGGACGACTAAAAGTGTTAGCTTTTAGGAGGAACTTACCCCCTCGAGGTGTCGGGGGTGCGCAAGGCGCCTCCGCTTTTCTTTTAAGCTGTTCTTTTGGTGTTGAGATTTACTCCCAATATACCGCCCATCATTGCAGTCAGCGTGAAACATGTGTGGTATATCATTTGCTCCATATCAAATAGACTGTCATGTCCTAAATATTGAAATAGAAAAATAACGATTGAGTAAATAAGGCCTGTCAAGCCTCCAATCAGCCAGCCTTTTTGCTTCCCTTTACCTCCGGAAATGAACCCGCCCGCAAAAAGAGAAACAAACGAAAAAGCAGTAATAATATACTGCAGGGAAGACTCCTGCAGCGAGGTAAACCGCAGAAGCAGTGAAAAAATGAGACTGCTCGCTACAGCAATGGCAAAAATGGCGATAATTCCATAAAGTACGGCGCTTCCGAAGTTCTTTGACTCTTCTATATTGACCCTCTCCCTTCTGAATCAGTAAATAGGAACAGCTTTTACCCCAGAGGCTATTCAGCTTAATCCTTAGTACAAGCATATTCACACAATGAAAAAATAGAATCTAAAATGTTCAAAGAAAAAGCCTGATAAAATCATAAAAGTTTCAATATGCGGAAGGATATAAAGGATTGCATCAAAAGGAGTGCTGTAGAAGTGGAAGAATATCTAATCATTGTAGGAAGAACATTATTTCTCTATGCAGTCATTCTTCTCATTTTTAGACTAATGGGCAAAAGAGAAATTGGTGAATTAAGCATCCTGGATTTAGTCGTCTATATCATGATTGCTGAACTTGCAGTAGTAGCGATTGAAACCCCGGATTCAGAAATCTTGAAAAACGTGCTGCCAATGCTCCTTTTGATGGTTGTGCAGATTGTGCTGGCCATATTTTCCCTGAAGAGCAAAACGTTCAGGGATGTCGTTGATGGGAAACCGACCATTATTATTAATAAAGGAAAAATTGATGAAAATGCCATGAGGAAACAGCGGTATAACTTTGATGACCTGCTTCTGCAGTTAAGAGAAAAAGATATTGCCAAAATCTCAAATGTGGAATTTGCCATCCTTGAATCTTCCGGTACTTTGTCAGTGTTTGAAAAAAAGGACAGCAAAGAGGGGGGGATTACGATCCCTTTAATCATAGATGGGACAATTCAGAAAACCAATCTGGAAACGATAAATAAAAGTGACTTTTGGCTGCGTCAGGAGCTTAGAAAAGAAGGGTATAAAGAGTTATCCAGTATATCATTCTGCAGCTATGAAAATGGCCAATTTTATGTAGATCTGATCGACAAAAGGAAATAAATTGAGGGCCAGCTCAAGATATGAAAGATTGAGCTGGCCCTTCTGATATCGGAAATTATCTAAATGCAAACCTTGATAACAGTCTGCCAACCCATGGAATCCGAATCAGATCCCCCTTTTTAATCAGCTTGAATAATAATAAGAAAATGATGTATGCAGAAGCGATGGCAGAAGAAATCACAATTACCCTCACTGCTGTATTCAAGTCAGGAGAAAGTAAATCTTTGAGCATCCAGAAGCCAATGCCTCCTGACAAAAACATGGCAATAAACGTCTTTAAATAGTCCCTAATGAAAAAAGTAAACGAAATAGCTTTCAGTACGGTTGCAAAGTGAAGCATGGTCACCAGGACTGTGCCGGTCAGAATTCCCATCGCCACACCATTGATGCCAAATGCAGGCTGGCTGGCAAGAAGAAAGATGACTGCCGTTTTAACGGCAGCGCCAATCAGACTGTTGATCATTGCGGCACGGGCCAGATTTAATGCCTGTAAAGTTGCCTGAAGCGGTCCCTGATAATAATAAAACAGAAAAAATGGTGCCATCAATTTAATAAAATGAGAACCGCTTGGGGAGCCGTACATTACTTCCATCAATTGATCGGAAAGGACATAAAGAACCACCACTGCCAGGCCGCCAGTAATAAATGCAAACCGAAGTGCCTGCTGAAGCCGGTATTCGATCAGGCGCATATTGTTTTGGGAATTTGCTTCGCTGATAGCCGGGACAAGAGATGTTGACAAAGAATAAGTTATAAACGATGGAAGCATCAGAAGAGGCATGGCAAAGCCGGTAAGAGCACCATATTGCTTCGTAGCCGCAGCGGCCGCCACCCCTGCAAGTGCCAGACTCTGTGCTACCACAATCGGTTCAAAAAACCAGGCAACTGAACCGATCATTCTGCTGCCTGTTGTTGGAAGGGCAACGGTCATCAATTCGTTAAATGTACTTTTTCCGGAAGACACAAATTTAAAAAATTGTTTCCTGACTCTGAATTTCTTTTTAAGCTTAAATGTAGTCAATAAATAAAGCAATGATGCAAGCTCCCCTATGACAGCTGCAAGCATGGCTCCTGCTGCCGCATACTCAATTCCGTATGGCAGAAATGCCTTAGTCATCAAAGCGATCAGGCTGATTCGGACTACCTGTTCAATCATCTGGGAATAGGCTGCAGGCTTCATGTTCTGTCTGCCCTGGAAATAACCCCGAATGACAGAAGAAACTGCAATAATTGGCACGATAGGGGCGATTGCCATCAAGGGCAGCTGTGTGCGGTTATCGGTAAAGAGTGTATCTGATAATAATGGAGCAAGCAAAATTAAAGCAGGAGTGAAAACAATTGAAAGTGAGATAGTCGTCGCTAAGGAAACAACTAATATTTTCTTGATTTTTGCTGTATCTCCCTTTGCCTCCGCCTCGGCCACATTCTTAGATATAGCAACCGGCAGCCCAAGCTGTGTGATGGTGACGACAAGAATCATGGTGGGAAAAGCCATCATATAAAGGCCAACGCCTTCTTCTCCTATAAATCGGGCGATGACAATTCTGTTTATAAAGCCCAGGACCCTGGTCACCAGGCCTGCAGCTAGCAGGATCATGGTACCTTTCAGAAATTTGGACATTCAACTCCCTGCCTTCTCAAAATGGGTATTATCATATACAATTATCTATATGCAAGATAGAGGACAAAGCATGACAAGCTATCATAATTTCCATGTGAATAATGGCGGGGAGGCGGCTGAAAGTGAAAATCGGCCATGAATATGATTATTTTCGCACTACGGTAAAGCCTGCATTGGAAAGCAAACTGGATGAATTTCGGCTGCTGGGATATAGAAAAGTGACTGAACAGGAGCTATGGGGATTCCTCACAAAGAAAAAGTGGAAAAAGATAAAAGAAAATGTCAGGCTATTTGAAATTGTGGAAGAAATAATGGAGGTAAAAGTGAGCGAATACATTCACTATGCTACCATTGAGGCTTTTAAAGAGGCTGACTTTGCTTTTGATAATGAAGAAGAAAGAAGGGAATTGTTAAAGTAGTTTATTTTCCAATTTTCACAAAAAAATACCATGGTATATGACAAATTGACAGGTTTTACAATCTGTCTCATAATGAAAAGCGGAGTAAACGGTCTTTTTCTTGTCATTGTTCATACATAGAATGAAGTTTATAAGAATGAATGGTAAAAGCGGGCTAGGGTTTAAACGAAAAGTCTTATTACGGGAGGCTGTATTGTACAAATATGCAGCTTCCCGACGCAAGCCTGTATGGTTAATTATGCTTCGCAGATGCTGAAGTGGTGTTTGTTATTTCAATAAGCGGGCGATAAGCTAAGGAGGATTTATTCATAATGGTAAAGCGCAGCCGTATCGTTGCCTTTTTCCTGATTGTTGTATTATTGGGAAGCCTGGCAGGGGCAACGACAAACAACATCTTAAAAAATATTAAGCTTGGACTTGATTTGCAGGGAGGATTCGAGGTCCTCTATGAGGTAACGCCAAAAGATGGGCAGAAGGTTGATAAAGCAGTCCTTGCAAGTACTGCCGAAGCACTGGACAGGCGGATCAATGTTCTTGGAGTCAGTGAGCCGAATATCCAGATTGAGGGAGATAAGAGGATCCGTGTTCAGCTTGCTGGAGTAACAGATCAGAATAAGGCAAGGGAAATTTTGTCCACAGAAGCTAATCTATCATTTAGAGATGTGAATGATCAATTGATGATGGATGGTTCAGACCTTGCTGAAAATGGGGCAAAGCAGACATTCGATGAAAACGGAAAGCCAAGTGTTTCATTGAAGCTGAAGAGTGCCAGCAAATTTAAAGATGTAACTCAAAAAATTGTCAATATGGGAGCGCCAAATAACCTGCTTGTCATTTGGCTTGATTTTGAAGAAGGCCAGGATTCATTCCAGGCTGAGTCAGCAAAGGAAGAGCCAAAATACTTATCTGCTCCACAGGTAAGCCAGATCTTTAATCAGGATACCGTGTCCATTGTTGGGAACTTTACGATTGAAGAAGCACAGACACTGTCGGATTTATTAAATGCCGGCTCCCTGCCTGTACAGCTCGATGAAGTTTATTCCACTTCTGTAGGTGCGAAATTCGGTGAGCAGGCAATGGAAACAACTATTCTTGCCGGTATAATCGGTATTGCAATTATTTTTATCTTCATGATTGCTGTATATCGTTTCCCTGGATTTATTGCTACTCTCACATTATCTTTTTATATTTATCTGATTTTACTTGTATTTGACTGGATGAATGGCGTACTGACGCTGCCTGGTATCGCTGCTCTGATTCTGGGAGTTGGTATGGCAGTTGATGCGAATATCATTACCTATGAGAGAATCCGGGAAGAAATGAAAGTGGGCAGAACAATCAAATCAGCTTTTCAGGCTGGCGGGAAAAACTCTCTTTCGACAATATTTGATGCAAATATCACAACTATTTTAGCTGCTGCAGTATTATTCATGTATGGGACAAGTTCTGTAAAAGGATTTGCTACCATGCTTATTATAAGCATCCTGGCAAGCTTTATTACTGCTGTATACGGCACGAGGCTGCTTCTTGGGCTTTGGGTCCATAGTAAAGCACTGAATAAAAAGCCAGGCTGGTTCGGGGTTAAGAAAAGTGAGATCAAAAATATTGCAGAAAATTACGATACCCTGGATTTGCCTACCAAATTCGATAAATTTGATTTTGTAGGGAACCGCAAGAAATTTTTCATCTTATCTGCTGTTTTAATTGCAGTAGGAATCATTGTTGTTTCTATATTCCGCTTAAATCTAGGAATCGATTTTGTCAGCGGTACTCGCATCGAGCAGCAGGCTAGTGAGACTTTAACAAAAGAAAAATTTCAAGCTGAATTATCAGCTCTTGGAATTGAGACCGATGATATTGTCATTTCAGGTGATGCGAAAGATATTGGTGTTGCTAGGTTTAAAGATGTTTTGACAAAAGATGAAATAGCAGAAGTTAAAACTCATTTTCATGAAAAATTCGGTCAAGATCCGAATGTCAGCACAGTTTCACCGACTGTAGGAAAAGAGCTTGCCAAAAATGCACTAAAAGCTCTTGCGATAGCCTCTGTGGGTATTATCATCTATGTAACCATTCGCTTTGAGATCAAGATGGCCATTCCAGCAGTTCTCGCGCTGCTTCATGATGCTTTCTTTATCATTGCTGTATTTAGCTTCACCCGTCTGGAAGTGGACATTACCTTCATTGCGGCAGTTCTGACAGTAGTCGGTTATTCGATCAATGATACCATCGTAACGTTCGACCGGATTCGTGAGAATATGCAGAAAAAGAAAAAACTCAAGTCATTTGAAGATATTGCTGATATTGTAAACAAGAGTCTTCGCCAAACGCTTGGCCGTTCTGTGAATACTGTTTTAACAGTTATATTCACTGTCGTCGCGCTATTGGTGTTTGGAAGTGAGTCAATCAGAAACTTTTCGTTTGCACTTCTGATCGGTTTAATCGCTGGTACCTATTCATCGATCTTCCTTGCTGCGCAGCTTTGGGCAGTATGGAAAGGCAAAGAACTGAAGGAAAAAGGTGTTATTCATACCGTTAAAGAAAAACGCAAAATCAGTGACGAACCTCAAGTTTAATAAGTTCAAAAAACTCAGGCGAACGCCTGAGTTTTTTTATTAATCTGGAAAACCGGATGCCGTCTATTTGACAAAAAAGGTTAATGATTCCGGGAAATAGGATAAACTAAAAACAAGTACAGGGAGGAAGGAAGTATCGCTTTGGAAAATAACGATCGTTTTAAGAAGGCTGAATTTGCAGCTATGATTGGCATCGTGGGCAATATTATTCTTGCTGCCATCAAATGGGGAATAGGAGTTTATTCAGGGAGTAAAGCGCTGGTGGCGGATGCAGTTCATTCAGCTTCAGATGTAGCCGGATCCTTTGCTGTATATTTGGGGCTGAGAGCTGCGAAACAGCCGCCGGATGAGGACCACCCATATGGTCATGGAAAAGCTGAATTGATTGCAGCCATAATTGTTGCGGTCTTGCTGTTCCTTGTGGGAATTGAAATTGGCAAATCATCATTTGAATCATTTTTTTCGCCAATTGAACCTCCAAAAGCAATTGCGATAGCAGCCGTGCTGGTTTCTATCATTGTGAAAGAAGCAATGTTTCGTTATAAGTATAATTTGGGAAAGAGACTTAACAGTGATGCTTTAATTGTAAATGCCTATGAACACCGTTCAGATGTTTATTCTTCAATTGCAGCCTTGATTGGAATAGGGTGTGCGGTCATTGGAGGTATAATGGGGATTGAATGGCTTGAGTATGCAGACCCTGTAGCAGGCCTCATTGTTTCCCTTATGGTTATTAGAATGGCATGGCAGCTTGGAAAAGAATCGATTCATAGCACCCTTGATCATGTTCTTCATGAGGAAGATACCCTTGAGATGCGCAAAACTGCTGAATCCGTAGATCAGGTTAAAAGGATTGATGAACTGCACGCCAGGGAACACGGGCATTATGTTATTGTTGATATTAAAGTTTCAGTGGATCCGAATATGACTGTTGAGGATGGTCACCGGGTCGGCAAAGAGGTGAAACGCAAACTGCTTGAATTGGAAAATGTGCAAAATGTATTTGTGCACATTAATCCTTATAGTGAAGAACGTATAAATTAGAGAGTATAGTAGGGAGAGGATTGTATGAAGTTTCAATGGGCTTTATTATTTGGTTTTTTATTTGCACTAATAGTGGCTGTTTTTGCAGTGATCAATGTTGATGATGTAACGGTAAACTACTTGTTTGGGGAAAGCCAGTGGCCGCTGATTCTTGTGATTTTAGGATCAGTCCTTATGGGAGGACTAATTGTGGGTTCCGTGGGCCTTGTTCGAATCTACTCACTTCAAAGGAAAGTGAGAATACTAAAAAGGGAAAATGAAAAGCTGAAAGCAGGAAATGAGGTAAAGGATCATGCCGATAAAGAAGAACTTGAAAAAGAACTGGATAGGGATATACATTAAATTAAAAGAGGCTTGGGCTTTTGCTCAAGTTTTTTTCTTTTGCACTCAAAAGGCAATTAATATTTTTCTTTCCAGATCTGTATGGAATATCCCGATTTTAACTTATTGAAACCCATGTCCCCCTCTTGTATAATTAATAAGCTGAGGGGTGAACGTATGTTACATTCAAGAACGCGATGGATTGTTCGGCAAACACAGGAGGATAAGGTGCAGCAGCTTTCAAAGGAATTGAATATTGCTCCTCTGGCCGCATCGCTGTTAATTAATCGCGGGATGGATACCGTTGATTCAGCACGGTATTTTTTAATGGATAAAGACCAGGAATTTCATGATCCTTTTTTAATGACAGATATGGCATTAGCTGTATCCAGAATAAAAGCAGCAATTGAAAAACAGGAACCTATCTTAATTTTTGGTGATTATGATGCGGATGGAGTGACAAGCACTTCTGTCATGATGATGGCACTTAGAGATCTCGGTGCTGACGTCCAATTCTACATACCGAATCGATTTACTGAAGGCTATGGCCCTAATATTCCTGCTTTTGAACATGCGGCTGAAACCGGCATCCGTTTAATTATTACTGTGGATACAGGGATTTCGGCTGTAAACGAGGCAAAGGCTGCAAAAGAGCTTGGACTGGATTTGATTATTACAGATCACCATGAGCCTGGCCCAGAGCTTCCTGAAGCATTGGCAATTGTGCATCCAAAGCATCCGGACAGCACATATCCATTTCGGGAACTGGCCGGCGTTGGTGTAGCCTTTAAGCTTGCACATGCGCTAAATGGTGAAATGCCTGATCACCTTTTGGAAATAGCTGCGATTGGCACAATTGCCGATCTTGTTTCTTTAACGGGAGAGAACAGGCTAATTGCCAAGCGCGGGATTCAAAAGCTGAAATCAACTAAGAATACAGGTTTGAATGCCTTGTTTAAAGCGGCTGGAATAGAACTTCCATCCATTAGTGAAGAAACCATCGGCTTTACAATCGGACCTCGCCTCAATGCAGCCGGCAGGCTTGAAAGTGCGGATCCTGCAGTGGATTTGCTCCTGACAAATGATCCTTATGAAGCACAAGCCATTGCCGAAGAAATTGAAATGTTAAACAAAGAGAGGCAAGCTATTGTCAATGATATTGCAGCTCAAGCAATTAAAGAGGTCGAAACAAATTTTCCAATCAGTGAGAATTCAGTTATTGTTGTAGGCAAAGAAGGCTGGAATGCCGGTGTAATCGGAATAGTAGCTTCAAAGCTTGTTGAAAAGTTTTACCGCCCGGCCATTGTTCTTAGTTATGATAGTGAAAAAGGACTGGCAAAGGGATCCGCAAGAAGTATAGAAGGTTTTGATCTGTTCAAAAATCTATCTGAATGCCGGGATATCCTTCCTCACTTTGGAGGGCACCCAATGGCAGCAGGAATGACCTTGTCAATTGAATCGGTCGCTGACCTCAGAGGAAGACTGAATACTCTTGCAAATGAACAGCTGTCCGAGGAAGATTTTATTCCAGTAACCAGTATTGATGGAGTTTTCCATTTAAAAGATATAAATCTTTCTTCTATAGAAGAGATGCAGCTGCTCGCTCCATTTGGGATGGGAAATCCAAAACCGAAAGTTATGATAAAAGAGTCCAATATTGCCGCGATGAGAAAAATCGGATCTGATCAAACTCATATAAAGCTCACAATCGAGAATGATGGATCTTCCCTTGATGGAATCGGTTTCGGCCTCGGACATTTGCACGAACAAATATCACCATATTCCAAGCTGTCCGTTATTGGTGAATTATCGATTAATGAGTGGAATAATATTAAAAAACCGCAAATCTTCCTGCAGGATATGGCAGTGAACTCCTGGCAGCTATTCGATATCCGGAGTTTAAAGCGGCTCGAAAGGCTTCAAAGCGTCATTCCTGAGGTAAACACAACTTGGATATTTTTTAATGAGGAACATATATCCAAGTTCAGGACATATGCAGGGGAAAATATGGTGAAAATAACATCTGAAGAGGATGCAGAAGGTTTAAACCTAGAAGGTTCAAACATCGTGATTGCTGATTTGCCGCCTTCAAAGGCAATACTTGCTCATGTATTCTCTGGAAAAAAACCTGCCAGAATTTATGCTCATTTTTATAAAGAGGACAGTGACTATTTCAGCACTATACCAACAAGAGATCATTTTAAGTGGTATTTTGCCCTGCTTGCTAAAAAAGGCTCGATCGATATCAGCCGTCATGGGAATGATATAGCGAAGCTTAAGGGATGGAGCAGGGAAACGGTAGATTTTATGTCTCAAGTGTTTTTTGAATTGGATTTTGTTAAAATAAATAATGGTGTCATTTCGTTAAACAACACATCAATTAAACGTGATTTAGCTGATTCGCGAACCTATCAGCTTAAACAGGCACAATACACTCTTGAGAGCGATTTGCTCTATTCATCCTTTCAGCAGCTCAAAGACTGGTTTGATGAAGTTATGCAAGGGGCTGTAAAACTTGAGGAGGCAAAGGAAGAAAAATGGACTTAAAACAGTATATAACAATTGTTGAAGATTGGCCGAAGCCAGGCATAAAATTTAAAGATATTACAACACTTATGGACAACGGTGAAGCGTATAAATATGCGACTGACCAAATTGTTGAATACGCTCGTGAAAAGAAAATTGATCTGGTTGTTGGCCCGGAAGCCCGTGGATTCATCATCGGCTGCCCTGTTGCTTATTCATTAGGTGTAGGTTTTGCCCCTGTCCGCAAAGAAGGAAAACTTCCCCGTGAAACAGTCAAGGTTAATTATGGCCTAGAATATGGCAAAGATATTTTAACCATTCATAAAGATGCCATCAAACCTGGGCAAAGAGTTCTGATCACAGACGATCTCCTTGCGACGGGCGGAACAATCGATGCTACCATCAAGCTGGTTGAAGAACTTGGCGGAGTAGTGGCAGGCATTGCATTCCTTATCGAATTAACATACCTTGACGGCCGTAAAAAGCTTGACGATTACGATATTCTGACATTGATGCAGTATTAATTTTTCATACTAAGAGAGCGCCATACGAAATGGTGCTCTTTTTAATTATCTGTGAAAATAGACATATAAAGTGCTTCCAAAACCAATTATGGAAAAACAATAAAGAAATTCGGACAAAAATCGACATTTTTTTTGTTATTCCCATAAAAATAACAGTCTATCCCTTTACATCTTCACTTTTTTTTTCGATAATAGTAGCAATATTAATTTTTTTATAACTTGTTATAAATCCAATTTTAAAATTATTACATTATGCAAATGCATAAAATTCAGGGAGATAAAGGTGATTCCATGGCGAACGATCAAGTTCTGACCGCCGAGCAAGTCATCAACAGAGCAAAAGAATATTTAAACGATGAGCATGCAGAGCTTGTAAAAAAAGCGTACGAGTTTGCCAAGCATGCCCACCGTGAACAATATAGGAAGTCCGGTGAACCATACATTATCCATCCAATTCAAGTGGCAGGCATCCTTGCTGACCTGGAGATGGATCCATCAACGGTTGCTGCCGGATTTCTTCACGATGTGGTTGAAGACACCGAAGTCTCATTGGAGAATATCGAAGAAGCCTTCAATTCAGAAGTGGCAATGCTTGTCGATGGTGTAACAAAACTGGGGAAAATTAAATATAAATCACAGGAAGAACAGCAGGCTGAAAATCATCGGAAAATGTTTGTGGCAATGGCCCAGGACATCCGTGTAATCTTAATTAAGCTTGCTGACCGTCTTCATAATATGCGGACACTTAAGCATCTGCCAGCTGAAAAGCAGCGCCGCATTTCGAACGAAACACTTGAAATTTTTGCCCCTCTTGCCCATAGGCTTGGAATTTCAAAGATTAAGTGGGAGCTTGAAGATACGGCTCTAAGGTACCTAAATCCGCAGCAATATTATCGGATTGTAAACCTGATGAAGAAAAAAAGAGCGGAACGGGAAGAGTATCTAGATGATGTTATTAATGTCATGAGGGGCAGAATGTCAGAGGTTTCAATTAAAGCAGAGATATCCGGCCGCCCTAAGCATATATACAGCATCTATCGAAAAATGGCGCTTCAAAACAAGCAATTCAATGAGATATATGATCTTCTTGCTGTTCGAATTGTTGTAAGCAGCATTAAAGATTGCTATGCGGTTCTCGGGATTATTCATACATGCTGGAAGCCGATGCCCGGCCGTTTTAAAGATTATATTGCCATGCCTAAACAGAATATGTATCAATCTCTTCATACCACGGTTATTGGGCCAAAAGGTGACCCGCTGGAAGTCCAGATCCGTACCATGGATATGCACAGAATTGCAGAGTTTGGTATTGCTGCCCATTGGGCTTATAAAGAAGGAAAAAGAGTGAATGAGGGCTCTTCATTTGAGGAGAAGCTGACCTGGTTCCGCGAAATCCTGGAGTTTCAGGATGATGCTGCAAATGCTGAAGAGTTCATGGAATCACTGAAGATCGATTTATTTTCCGATATGGTGTTTGTCTTTACTCCTAAAGGGGATGTCATCGAACTTCCTTCCGGCTCCGTTCCCATTGACTTTGCTTATCGAATTCACTCGGAAATTGGAAACAAAACGATCGGTGCCAAAGTCAATGGAAAAATGGTCACGCTTGATTACAAACTGAAGACCGGCGATATCATCGAAATTCTGACATCAAAGCATTCCTATGGACCTAGCAAAGATTGGCTGAAGCTTGCTCAGACTTCACAGGCTAAAAATAGAATCCGAACCTTTTTCAAAAAGCAGAGAAAAGAAGAAAATGTGGAAAAAGGGAAAGAGCTTGTTGAGCGGGAGATTCGAAATATGGATTTCGACCTGAAGGAAATTTTGACATCTGATAATGTTAAAAGGGTCGCAGAAAAGTTCAACTTTGCCACAGAGGAAGATATGTATGCTGCCGTTGGCTATAACGGAGTAACTGCACTTCAGGTTGCCAACAGGCTGACAGAAAAATGGCGCAAGAAACGCGATCTCGAACAAACCTCCGATATTACAAATGCTGTTTCGGAATTGAAGACTTTTCCATCTGCCAAAAAACGCGAATCCGGTGTCCGGGTTTCAGGCATTGATAACCTGCTGATACGCCTTTCCCGCTGCTGTAATCCTGTCCCTGGGGATGAAATTGTTGGGTTTATTACAAAGGGCAGAGGAGTTTCTGTACACCGTGATGATTGTCCCAATATAGAAACGGATGATGCAAAACAAAGGCTCATCCCGGTTGAGTGGGAAACAGCCTTAAATGACCGGAAAGAATACAATGTTGAAATTGAAATTACCGGTTATGACCGCAGGGGATTATTAAATGAGGTCCTTCAGGCTGTTAATGAAACGAAAACCAACATTTCAGCCGTATCAGGACGATCAGACCGCAATAAATCAGCAACGATTAATATGTCCATTGCCATACACAATGTCAGCCACCTGCAAAAGGTTGTAGAACGGATTAAACAAATCCCTGATATTTATGCAGTAAGAAGGATTATGAACTAAAGGGGTGCAGATAGAATGCGTGTTGTAGTGCAGCGGAGCAAAGAAGCCAGCGTAACGGTGGACGGAAAAACCGTCGGAAGCATCAAAAAGGGGTTTGTTTTGCTCGTTGGAGTCACCCATGAAGATAAGGAAGAGGACGCTGCATTTCTGGCTGATAAAATTGCCAATCTTCGCGTCTTCGAAGATGAAAATGGTAAAATGAATTTTTCACTGCTGGATCAGGAAGCTGAAATTCTTTCGGTCTCCCAGTTTACTTTATATGGAGATTGCCGGAAGGGCAGACGGCCCAATTTCATGGAAGCGGCTAACCCAGCGCATGCCGTAAAAATCTATGATGCTTTTAACCGGTTTTTAGAAGCTAAAGGCCTGAAAGTAGAAACAGGTGAATTTGGGGCCATGATGGATGTTAAATTAACCAACGATGGACCTGTTACTTTAATTTTAGAAAGCAAGTAAGATTTTTTTTATTTAGCAAAAAGCCCCGGCATCCATTTGCCGGGGCTTTTTGCTAATTTTTGAAGTAACGGGCAAGTCCCTGATAAATCCCTGCTGTTGCTGATTGCTGATACTGTGCAGAAGCAATCAGGGCCTCTTCAGCCGGATTGCTCAGATATCCAAGCTCGATGAGAACTGCATTGCGTTTATTCTCTCTTATCACATGATAATCTCCAGCTCTATAGCCCCGATCTCTCAGATTTGTCATGGCTATTACATTGGAGTGGATATTGGCTGCAAGTTCCTGTTGAAAAGGATGATAATAATAAGTAGTCGCTCCTCTTGCAGTGCGATCTGGCGTGCTGTCATAATGAATGCTGATGAAAGCATCTGCATTATGATAATGTGAAATGCCTACTCTGGAAGGAAGAGGCAAATAGGTATCTCCGCTTCTGGTAAGAATAACATTTGCACCTGCAGATCTTAATTTGTCTGCCAGTAATTGAGCGGTCCTGATTGTAATATCTTTTTCACGAGTCCCTCGTGCCCCTGTGGTCCCGTTATCTCGGCCTCCATGGCCGGGATCAAGGACGATTGTTTTATTTCGCAGGTGCTGTTCTGCTCCCGGTTTTGTTACTGCAGGTGCAGACCCTTCAACCTTGACGATCCATCCTGCTACAAAACCCGTCCCGCCGTTTGGAAGGCGAACTTCATACCAATCATCATTCAGGCTTATAATTTCAAAGCTGTCCCCTTTATTTGCCCTGTGAATGACAGATGACTGGGTGCTCGCTTTTTTTCTGATATTTGATCCGTTATGTAATATAATTGCAGAACTTCCGTTTACACTTTGCTGGGAAGAGCCGGAATTTTTCTCGGCTGTCATGTCTATGAACCAGCTTGCTACCCATCCATAAGAACCAGTCCGATATTCAATCTTTGCCCAATTATCAGTTTGCTCAAGAATAGGAAAAGTTTGTCCTTTTGTAACAGAACCTATTGGTTTCCCATTTAATGATCCTTTATTTCTCACGGTTAAAGAAGTTGCCGTAACAGTGCCGGATTTCCCGGACGCCGACTGTTTTGGCTTGCTTTTTGATTGTGAGGATTGAACAGCAATATATTGGCTGCTGATCCATCCGGCCTTGCCTGAGAAAGAGATTTCTGTCCAGCTGTCATTTTGAGAAATAACAGCTACTGTCTCCCCCGAATTTAGTTTGCCGATGATGTCACTAGTAAGCGATGGCTTGTTTCTTACATTTAAGGAGTTTGCCGTAATTTCCCCGGTTTGGCTGCTGCTTGATGAATTTTGCTCTTGGCTGCCGCTGTATTGGACGAATTCATTTGCGACCCATCCATCTCCATAAGGTGTTTGGATCTTAACCCAGCTTCCTTCAGTGCTCTTGACCTTATAGGCTGTTCCTTTCTGTATAGTCCCCAGAACACCGTAACTTGTACCAGGTCCCTTTCTCACCCTCAGGCCATCTGTTGTGATGATTGCCTGGGAATTTGTACTGGCTGCTTTTTCTCCTGTCTGACTGGTCGTCATATCAGAAATAAGCCAGCTGGCCACATAGCCGCTTTGACCCTGGAAATTAATTTTAATCCAATCTCCTTCACGGGAAAGGGCGTTAAATTGATCTCCTTTCTGGGCTTGTCCCAGAATGGGGTAGCTTAAGCCTGGGCCTTGACGGACGTTAAGATTATTTGTGGTGATTGTTACAGTACTGTTTTCAGCTTTAACCTGTGTACCCTCCTGTGTTATGCCAGCCAAAAGGATAAGACATATCACGAGAATAAGTGGTTTTCTTTTCTTCAACAGGCCGCCTCCTTTCATAATTAAAATCCTTATTAAAAGAAAAACAAACCAGGTGCCGGCAGTCAAGATAACTTTGGTCCTAGAATACTTCTGCATCTTGTGCAATTTCCCTTCTAATATCGGTTTATCAGCAATCATTTTTAGCCGGGAATTAAATTTGTCCTATTATGAAACATTTCATCTGAAAATGGAAAGAATAGAACAGACTACATAAAAAAAGGGTGAGTACTATGAGATTTGGAGAAAAAGGGATGTCTGCACAATCTGGTGAAAATCAGCTGTTCGGGGTAGATTTTCATGATTTTATACAAAGAGAACAAAACTCAAACATGATTGAACTCGCATCAGAGTTTGGACTATCTCTCAAGGATGTCAGGAAACTGAAAAAAAAGCTGGAACGATCTTAACATGTTTTTAGTCTTGACATTGATGAAAATGCTCCGTATTATAATATAAATAAAATGACAAATAAACAATTAGATGTCTAGCAGCAGCGCCTGACCAAGGCGTTTCTGCTTTTCGATAAACCATTGATGGAGAAGAGTAGTTAAACCCCACATGAAAAGAGAGAGAGTGCCTCCCGGCTGAAAGCATTCTCACATGATGATTTAACGAAAGAACACTTCGTAGGTTTCTCTCTGAAAAGGCGTGATCTTTAGTAGGAGCTGAACGTTAACAGGCGTTAACTGTAAAAGAGGAAGTCTATTTATTGGCTTCAACTAGGGTGGCACCACGGGAAAACCAAACTCTCGTCCCTTGTATTTAATATACAAGGAGGCGGGAGTTTTTTTATTTTGGCGATGCTTGCGATCATGGCTGCTATTAGCTAAAGCGTTAAGGATCGATAAATTATACATAGTTATCATTTTGCATTAGGAGGTAATTTTCATGTCTATCCGAATACCGAGGGGAACGCAGGACATTTTGCCGGGGGAAGTTGAAAAATGGCAATTGATAGAAGAAAAGGCCAGGGAACTTTGTGAGAAATTTCAATATCGTGAAATCAGAACACCTATTTTTGAACATACAGAATTATTTCTGCGCAGTGTTGGAGACACGACGGATATTGTTCAAAAAGAAATGTACACGTTTGAAGACCGCGGCGGACGAAGCCTGACACTTCGCCCTGAAGGAACGGCTTCTGCTGTAAGGTCATTCGTTGAACATAAAATGTACGGTGATGCGAGCCAGCCTGTAAAGCTTTATTATATGGGACCCATGTTCCGTTATGAACGCCCCCAGGCAGGACGTTTCCGCCAGTTTGTCCAATTCGGCGTCGAAGCGATCGGCAGCGCGGATCCGGCAATTGACGCGGAAGTTATCGCACTGGCAATGTCACTTTATAGAAGCATGGGCCTGCAAAAGCTTAAATTGATTGTGAACAGCCTGGGAGATAAAGAAAGCCGATCTGCACACAGAGAGGCTCTGGTCAATCACTTCAAGCCGCGGATCGGGGAGTTTTGCCAGGATTGTCAGAATCGCCTTGAAAAAAATCCAATGCGCATCCTGGACTGTAAACAGGACCGTGAACATGAACTTATGAAATCTGCTCCATCCATCATTGATTATTTGAATGATGATTCAAAAGCCTACTTTGAAAAGGTTCAAAGGTATTTAAAGAACCTGGATATTGACTTTACCGTCGATCCAAATCTTGTTCGCGGCCTCGATTATTACAATCATACGGCCTTTGAAATTATGAGTGATTCTGAAGGTTTCGGAGCTATTACTACTCTTTGCGGCGGCGGACGATACAATGGACTCACTGAGGAAATTGGCGGTCCTGAAGCACCGGGAATAGGTTTTGCTTTAAGTATCGAGCGTTTTATTGCTGCTCTTGAAGCAGAGAAGGTGGATATGCCTCTTAATAAGGGTATTGACTGCTACCTTGTATCCCTTGGAGAGGAAGCAAAGGATTACACAGTCGGCCTTCTTCAAAAACTTCGAATGGCAGGATATTCTGCTGAAAGAGATTATCTTGACAGAAAAATTAAAGCCCAGTTTAAAGCGGCAGACCGGTCGAATGCGAAGTTTGTTGCTGTCTTGGGTGAAGATGAACTTAAAGCGAACAAAATTAATGTAAAATCTATGGAATCGGGAGAACAGACAGAACTTGGTCTTGATTCTTTTATTGAAAAATTTACGGAGCTTTATCAATCATAAATCAGTTTTATATTTGGGAGGAATTAGAATGTTTGGGCGAACGTATTTTTGCGGGGAAGTAACGGAAAAAGCTATAGGAGAAAAAGTAAGCTTAAAAGGCTGGGTACAAAAACGACGGGATTTGGGCGGTCTGATATTTGTGGATCTTCGTGACCGCACTGGCATTGTTCAGGTTGTATTTAATCCGGAAGTTTCCCCTGAAGCTCTTGCAGCAGCTGAAAAGATCCGCAATGAATTTGTTCTTGATATAGAGGGAGAAGTAATTGCGCGTGAAGAAGGCACCATCAATGAGAACCTGAAAACAGGGCGCATTGAGATTAAGGCAGAGAAAGTGACTATCATCAATGAAGCAAAAACACCTCCTTTTGTCATTGATGATAAAACGGATGTTTCTGAAGATGTCCGCCTAAAATATCGCTATCTGGATTTGAGACGTCCAGTCATGTTTGATACCTTTAAGATGCGTCATCAAGTAACAAAAGCAATGAGGGATTTCTTGAATGGCGAGGGATTTCTTGATGTAGAAACACCGATCTTAACGAAGAGCACCCCGGAAGGAGCCCGTGACTATTTAGTTCCAAGCCGTGTGCATCCGGGTGAATTCTATGCTCTTCCACAATCACCTCAAATCTTTAAGCAGTTATTAATGGTAGGCGGATTTGAACGCTATTACCAAATTGCACGATGCTTCCGTGATGAAGACCTGCGTGCAGATCGCCAGCCTGAATTTACTCAGGTCGACATCGAAATGAGTTTTATGAGCCAGGAAGAAATCATCGGCCTGATGGAAAACATGATGAAAAAGGTCATGAAAGAAGTGAAAGGCCTGGATGTCCAGCTTCCATTCCCGCGCATGACCTATCAGGAAGCGATGGACCGCTTTGGATCTGACAAGCCGGATACACGATTTGGGATGGAATTGACGGATTTATCGGAAATAGTAAAAGAGTCAAGCTTCAAAGTATTTGCCGGGGCAGTAGCTTCCGGGGGACAGGTTAAGGCCGTTAATGTAAAAAATGGGGCAGGAAAGTATTCACGAAAAGATATTGATGCCCTAACAGAATTTGCTGCTGTTTATGGTGCAAAAGGGCTTGCGTGGTTAAAAGCGGAAGAAGACGGTTTAAAAGGTCCGATTGCCAAGTTTGTGACTGAGGATGAGCAAAAAGCATTCTATGCAGCTCTGTCAGTAGAGCCAGGAGACTTGCTCCTCTTTGTGGCTGATAGGAAAAATGTTGTGGCAGATGCACTTGGCGCTCTGCGATTAAAGCTTGGAAAAGAGCTTGATCTGATTGATCAAAGCAAGTTTAATTTCCTTTGGGTTACAGACTGGCCTCTTTTGGAATACGATGAGGAAGAAGGCCGCTATTATGCAGCCCATCATCCTTTTACAATGCCTGCCAGAGAAGATTTAGATCTTCTTGATAAAGATCCTGCTCAAGTCCGTGCACAAGCATATGACCTTGTATTAAACGGTTACGAGCTTGGCGGCGGATCATTGCGTATTTTCGAAAGAGACGTTCAAGAGAAAATGTTCAGTGTGCTTGGCTTCTCAAAAGAAGAAGCTGTTGAACAGTTTGGATTCCTGCTTGAAGCATTTGAATATGGCACTCCTCCGCATGGCGGAATTGCCCTCGGATTAGACAGACTTGTCATGCTATTGGCAGGCAGAACAAATCTGAGGGATACGATTGCCTTCCCTAAAACAGCCAGTGCGAGCTGTGTGCTTACAGAAGCTCCTGGTGAAGTTAGCCAGTCCCAGCTTAATGATTTGCATTTAGCTCTTAATTTGAAAAAAAGTGAGTAATTTCCTATATAATGATTGTATGGTGGAGAAAACTCATTATTCAGAAAAATAAACTGGGAAGTAACTCCTGATTTTGAAGCAGGATGTATAATTATAAGGAATAAAATGGATAAAATTGTTCAAATTAGCTCCATTTCATCAGCTTGAAAAAGAAGAAACCGTGTGATATGATCATATCAATAAATAAAGAGTCCTGATGTGTTCGTTGTAAAACCTGAAATTTTGACCAACATTATTCCTTCGGGAGTCCGGAGTTTTCCCGCAGCGTAAAAGCCTCATGGATGAGGACTTACAAACGCAGGAAACAGGACACCCACCTGCTGAGTGCGGGTTCAAAACGAGGGCATCAACAGCGACGGCACGATTGGGACTCTTTAGTACATACGGTGTAAAAATCCATGCTAATGAGCATGGATTTTTTTGTTTGTCCTGTTTATATTGATCGTACTTGAACTGAGTTATTGTTGATATGATGATAAGGATTAATTATGATAGCGCTGTTAACACTATTGAGGAGAAAGCTTCGATTTAATTATTGCTTAAAATGTTAATGTAATTAAACCTATAGAACTACTTGCTTTAAAATTCAAGTATGATATATTCATTATCGGGTATAAGATATACATGCTTATTAAATAACATCTGATGGAGTTGATATATATATGCTTCACCAATTTTCCAGGAATGAATTGGCTATTGGCAAAGAAGGCCTTGAAAAAATGAAAAATAGTACCGTTGCGGTACTGGGCATCGGCGGTGTAGGTTCCTTTGCAGCGGAAGCACTGGCGCGTTCCGGTGTTGGCCGGCTTGTTCTGGTTGATAAAGACGATGTTGATATTACAAATGTGAACAGGCAGGTCATCGCTTTATTATCCACTGTCGGGAAACCAAAGGTGGATTTAATGAAAGAAAGAATCAGGGATATCAATCCTGATTGTGAAGTTATTGCTTTAAAAATGTTTTATACAGAAGAAACCTATGAGCAATTCTTTGATTATGGACTCGACTTTGTAGTTGATGCTTCCGATACGATTTCATATAAAATTCATCTAATGAAAGAATGCTTGAACAGAGGGATTCCAATGATTTCAAGCATGGGTGCTGCAAATAAAATGGATCCAACCAGGTTCCAGATTGCTGATATCTTCAAAACTCATACTGACCCGATTGCAAAGGTTATCCGCACACGCCTGAGAAAAGAAGGAATCAGAAAAGGCGTTCCGGTTGTATTCTCCGATGAAAGCCCGATCGTTATCCGGGAAGACGTCCGAAAAACAGTAGGAAAAGATGATGCTGAAATCAGAAAGGCCAAAATGCCGCCATCTTCAAACGCATTTGTTCCTTCTGTTGCAGGTTTAATCATGGCCAGCTATGTAAATAGAGAACTATTAAGCGATATTAAAATTGCACGTGTAAATGACTGAAAAGAGACCGGCTTTCTGCAGGCCGGTCTTTACCGCATTTTAATGTCCTGGATTTGCTCCAATCAATGAACAGCTCTTTTCTCTTCATTGCTTTCATGCTTCAGCAGCTGTTCGGCTTCTTTCAGGATGCTTGCCATTTCCTCATATTGCATAAGCTGATTTTTAAATTCCGCTTCTTTTTCCTTCAACCTTCTAATTAACTGCTGATTTTGAAGCTTTAAGTGCATTTGTTCTTCGTGCAGACGTTTATTTTCCTTGATTTGCTCTGAATCAGGATGTGCTTTCGCAAAGTTCCTTAAAAAGTGTATGACTTGAGCCAAATTTTCAATGGGAACAGTGTCAGGAGCTTCATGGGTTTGACTGGCTGCATTATTGCTTGAGCTTTCTTGGGTTCCATAATCTGTCCTTTTTGTTATGACCGTGTTCCAGCGGTATTGGCAAGCTGAAACTGTACGGCCGAGTTCAGTACTTGCCTTCTTAAAAGCTGATGCTTTTGAATCCCCATTTGATGTATATTCAAGTACTGTCTCTTCGAGTAATTGATCCTCTTCCGGTCTCCATAAATCTTTCCGTTCCTTCATTCCTTTAACCACCTCAGAAAATACGATTGTTTTGCTTATCGTCACCCTAATACATGAAAATATTCCATTCTCAGTTGTTGAAAGGTAAAATAACAAAGTGTAAGCCAAATAATAATCCCGACTTTAAAGGCGTCTGCAAAGAACTGGACTTTAAAAGATGGGAGGAGGATACCTAAATGGATACTCTTGTAGAAATACAGGAAGTAACAAAAGTAATAAAAGGAAGAACAATTATTGATTCTGTCAGCTTTGAGGTAAAAAAGGGAGAGGTATTCGGTTTCCTTGGCCCAAACGGTGCGGGTAAGACCACCACTATTCGAATGCTGGTGGGTTTGATTAGCATTACTTCCGGGGACATTAAAATTCTTGGCAGCAGCATCAAAACAGATTTTGAAAAGGCGGTTTCCCATATTGGAGCCATTGTGGAAAATCCTGAGATGTATAAGTTTTTGTCTGGCTATCAAAATCTGGTTCATTATGCACGAATGTCAAAAGGTGTAACTAAAGAAAAAATTAATGAAACGGTTGAGCTAGTAGGACTGGCGGATCGGATTCATGATAAAGTCAGAACATACTCGCTTGGCATGAGGCAAAGGCTTGGTCTGGCACAGTGTCTTTTGCATGATCCCAAAATCCTCATTTTGGATGAACCTACGAATGGGCTTGATCCTGCAGGCATCAGGGAGATTCGGGACCACCTGAGGATGCTTGCAAGAGAAAGAGAAATGGCTGTTATTGTTTCCAGCCATTTACTATCTGAAATGGAAATGATGTGTGACAGAATCGGCATTATTCAAAACGGGAAATTGATTGATGTTCAGCACATCAGTGATTTTGTACAAGGGAAAGAAAAAATTTATGAAGTAGAAGTGGATGATCCTGAAAAAGCAAATAGAATTTTAATACGTGCACAGCCTGGTTTGCCTGTACAGCTCACAGAAAATTGTGTGATACTTCCGCTTGTCCGTGAAGACATACCTGAAATGATAAAAGCGTTTGTCCGTGAAGACATGAAAATATTTTCCATTCGTGAAGTGACCAAAACTTTGGAAGATCGTTTTCTGGAAGTAACAGAGTACAAAGGGGGAACAGGTGATGCTCGGACTGATTCAAAATGAATGGATGAAGATATTTAGGCGCCCGGGCACATATGTCATGATTGGACTTCTTTTAATTATGACGACTGTTGCAGGAGCCTTTATAAAGTATCAGGAAAGCGGGGGTACAGTCCCGGATAATACGGAATGGAAAAGAGGACTGCAGACCCAAAACGAAAGCTATCAAAAACAGCTTGAAGAGATGGGGGAAATGGCTCCCAGAGAAATGAAGGAACAGTATCAAAGGGAGATGGCCATTAACGAATACAGAATTAAGAATGATATTTCACCGAATCAGGAATACTCTGTCTGGGGGTTTGTATCAGATACCTCACAGCTGATTGAATTTGCCGGCCTGTTTACGATCATCATTGCCGGGGGAATCGTGTCAAGCGAGTTTACATGGGGAACCATCAAACTTCTTTTGATTAGACCTATCAAAAGAGTAAAAATCCTGGGAGCAAAGTATATTACCGTGGTTTTATTCGGTCTGCTGGTGCTGGCCGTCCTCTTCGGATATTCAGCACTGCTGGGCGGACTCCTCTTTGGATTCCCTGAAAAAGCATTTCCTTATTTATATTATTACAACGGAACAGTAACAGAACAAAGCATGGGACTTCATCTGATAGCTTATTATGGTCTTAAATCCATTAATATGCTAATGCTTGCAACCATGGCTTTTATGATTTCTGCTGTTTTCAGGAATAGCTCGCTGGCGATAGGTCTTTCCCTGTTTCTGATGTTTATGGGAGGACAGGTCACAAGGCTGATCGCAATGAAATATGATTGGGCCAAATACAGCCTTTTTGCCAATACAGACCTCCTTCAATATTTTGAAGGAATGCCAATGGTTCACGGAATGACGATTGGATTTTCCATCCTGATGATATTAATATACTTCCTGCTTTTCCAGGTGCTTGCATTTTATGTGTTTAATAAAAGGGATGTTTCTGCTTAAAAGCGCAAATAGCAAAAGGTCTGGCATTGCTGCCAGACCTTTTGCTATTTAAGGAGTTTTTCATAGATAGATGCTAATGCCTGTTCGAATTTGCCTGTTTTCTTCGGCTGATAATACACTTTGTTTTTTATTCTGTCCGGCAAGTACTGCTGTTTGACCCAGCCTGTTTCGTAATCGTGAGGATATAGATAGCCGATGCCTCTGCCAAGCTCTTTTGCTCCTTTGTAGTGGGCGTCCTTCAAGTGATCGGGGACTTCACCGCTTTTGCCTGCTCGGATATCCGCTATTGCGGAATCCAATGCTGTGTATGCTGAATTGGATTTTGGAGAGAGACAGAGCTCAATAACCGCATTTGCAAGTGGAATCCTTGCTTCCGGGAATCCAATCCTTTCAGCTGTTTCTATGGCTGCAAGGGTTCTGGCTCCGGCTTGCGGCGATGCCAGGCCGATATCTTCATAAGCGATAACCAAAAGTCTTCTGCTTATGCTTTGCAGGTCGCCTGCTTCAATTAATCTTCCTAAATAGTGCAATGCCGCATTTACATCGCTTCCGCGAATGGACTTTTGAAAACCGGATAAGACATCGTAATGGGCATCTCCATCTTTATCGTGTGTAAAGCTTTTGCGCTGAATGCATTCCTCTGCAACAGACAAATCAATCTTAATGATTCCTTCTTCATCTTCATTAGTTGAAAGCACAGCCAATTCCAATGCATTTAGAGAGCTTCTGACATCACCATTTGAAGCGGTGGCAAGATGTGTTAGCGCATCATCGGTAACTTCAGTTTGTTTATTGCCAAGGCCACGTTCCTTATCCAATAAAGCCCTTGTCAGTGCTTTTTTTATATCATCAGCAGACAGCGGCTTTAGTTCGAAAATTTGGCATCGGCTTCTGATAGCGGGGTTAATTGCATGATACGGATTGCTGGTTGTGGCGCCAATTAAAGTGATGCTGCCATTTTCAAGATAGGGCAGCAGGAAATCTTGTTTGCCTTTATCAAGTCTAT
Organism: Cytobacillus oceanisediminis; assembly: GCF_004366035.1. Taxonomy (GTDB): domain Bacteria; phylum Bacillota; class Bacilli; order Bacillales; family Cytobacillaceae; genus Cytobacillus; species Cytobacillus oceanisediminis_C. The sequence continues at coordinate 589,610 of NZ_SOEE01000001.1, read as the reverse complement.
GGACTTCATCCAGCAGCAGAATAACCTTTCCGGACATTTTGGCCTCTGCCGCTACCACTTCCATATCTTTTTTATTGTTAGTCACAGCATTTAAAGTACGGAAAGCGTATTTGGTGCTCCCTGCAATGGCACTTGCAATCGAGGTTTTGCCTATACCTGGGGGGCCGTACAGAATCATCGATGACAGCTGCTTTGCCTGCACCATGCGATAGATGATTTTTCCTTCTGAAACAAGATGCTCCTGGCCAATGATTTCATCAATCGTTCTCGGCCTCATCCGGAATGCAAGAGGTTTAATGTTCAAAGTTATCACTCCAGCCTTTTGCTGGCAGCCTGCAGTCTGCCTATCTATTTTCAGCAAAGTTTTCGCTTTCTATTTAAGATACCATAACATTTCCCGGTGCGAAATCAATTAGGCCAGACCGGCATTGTCCTAAGTTCAATCCCGGCCCGCCCCTTTTCCTCCTAAAATATGCTATAATGTCAAAAGTCTATAATATTACTAAGGATATAAACTTTATATATTTTGCAGGTCTCGCGGGGAGCGTTGGGCACATGTTACTGAAAAATAAAGGGCAAATCGGTCCCAGGTTTTTGGTTTATTTAATAGGGCTGCTTGTTATGAGCCTGGGGATTGTGTTGTTAATTAAAGCTGATTTAGGGGCAACCCCCTGGGATGTTCTGCATGTAGGACTCTACTATGAGCTAGGCCTGACGATAGGCAGTTGGTCCATTATTGTTGGGATTTTCATATTGGCTGCTGCAGCACTGATTTCAAAGGAATTTCCACAGGCCGGTGCATTCTTGAATATGATACTAATTGGTCTGTTTATTGACGCTTATTTGCTTTTGCCATTTATGCAGACCCCAAATGGGCTGGCGGGAAAATTGGCCGTGTTTGGTTTTGGCATAGTGGTTTATTGCTATGGAATGGGGCTGTATATTTCTGCTCAGCTCGGAGCAGGGCCAAGGGATAGCCTGATGATTGCCTTATCAGCAAAAACCGGCTGGAAAGTCAGAAATGTCAGAGGTCTAATGGAAATTGCTGTACTGACTGTTGGATGGCAGCTTGGGGGCCCTGTTTTCTGGGGCACCATTGTGCTCAGTTTGGCAGTCGGGCCGATTGTCGGGGCTGCTTTGCCGCAGTGCCAGGCTTTAACTGACCGATTTTTGGCAAAACTTAGAGAAAAGGATATCTATGCGAATCAAATGCTTAAAGAAAAGGATAGAGGTGCAAGCTGATGAAAATATCTACTAAAGGCCGTTATGGGTTAACTATAATGATTGAATTAGCTAAAAAGCATGGGGAGGGTCCCACTTCGCTAAAATCGATCGCCCAGACGAATGATCTGTCTGAGCACTATCTGGAGCAGCTCATAGCGCCGCTTCGGAACGCAGGTCTTGTTAAAAGCATCCGCGGGGCATACGGCGGATATATTTTGGGGAAAGAGCCGACAAAGATTACTGCCGGGGATATCATCAGAGTTCTGGAAGGACCGATCAGTCCAGTGGAAGGAATTGAAGATGAAGAGCCTGCAAAGAGAGAACTGTGGATGCGTATTCGTGATGCTGTGAAAGATGTGCTTGATAACACAACGCTTGAAGATCTTGCCAGCCATACAGATACTGGCGAATCGGATGCTTATATGTTTTATATTTAGTCCTTAATCAGGGAATAATTCATGTGGAAATAAAAGCAGCAGGACGAAATGAAGTAGGTGAAATAAATTGGAAAGAATATACCTTGACCATGCGGCAACTTCGCCAATGCATCCTGAAGTGATTGAACGGATGACTGAAGTCATGAAATCTGAATATGGAAATCCTTCCAGCATTCATTATTTCGGGCGGAGTGCACGCCATATTGTCGATGAAGCAAGATCTGCTTTAGCAAACAGTATTGGTGCAAAAACCAATGACATTATTTTTACAAGCGGCGGTACAGAGGCTGATAATCATGCGATTTTTGGAACAGCTGAATCCTGCCGCCATAGGGGCAAACACATTATCACAACTCAAATTGAACACCATGCGGTTTTGCATGCATGTGAGGAGCTTGAAAAACAGGGCTTTGAGGTAACGTATTTGCCTGTTGATCCAAATGGGCGTGTTTTGGTAAGGGACGTAGAAGATGCTCTCCGGGAGGATACCATTCTTGTAACCATCATGTACGGAAATAATGAAATAGGGACGCTTCAGCCGATTAAGGAAATAGGTGAGTTATTGGCGGAGCATCCTGCTAAATTCCATACCGATGCTGTTCAGGCTTACGGGCTTGAAAGAATTGATGTGCAGGAATTGAAAGTGGATTTGCTTTCCGTCTCCGCCCATAAAATTAATGGCCCAAAAGGGATCGGCTTTTTATACGCCCATCCTGATGTGAAACTTTCTTCCCGTCTTTTTGGCGGTGAACAAGAAAGGAAGCGCAGGGCAGGAACTGAAAATGTTCCATCTATTGCAGGCTTCCAGGAGGCTGTTCGGATCACTCAGAATGAGATGGAAACTAAGCGGGACGAGCTGCATTCTTTTAAGATGCTGTTCATGAATAAACTGAAGCAGGAAGATGCTGTTTTTGAACTGAACGGATCACTTGATTATTCCCTGCCTCATGTTTTAAACTTAAGCTTTCCCGGAACAAATGTTGAAGCCATGCTAGTTAATCTTGATTTGGCTGGGATAGCAGCATCAAGCGGGTCGGCCTGTACTGCAGGCTCCATCGATCCATCCCATGTCCTTGTCAGCATGTTTGGAAAAGGATCAGACAAACTGCAAAATTCCATCCGTTTCAGCTTCGGCCTCTTTAACACAAAGGAACAAGCTGAAAGAGCTGCAGAACAAATAGCCAAAATCGTGAAGCGGCTGGCTAAATAGATAAGATAGTTGAAACAAAGCAAGTCTAAGTGTTTAGAATTGAGGTGAAATAGAGATGAAAAAAGATCCAAAGGATACCCGGGTAGTGGTCGGAATGTCCGGAGGCGTTGATTCTTCTGTTGCGGCCCTGCTTCTGAAGGAACAGGGGTACGATGTGATCGGGATTTTTATGAAAAACTGGGATGATACCGACGAAAATGGTGTTTGTACCGCCACAGAGGATTACAATGATGTCATCCGGGTATGCAACCAAATCGGAATTCCTTATTATGCAGTCAACTTTGAAAAGCAATACTGGGATAAAGTGTTTACCTACTTCCTTGAAGAATACAAGGCAGGACGAACACCCAATCCTGATGTCATGTGCAATAAGGAAATTAAATTTAAGGCTTTCCTTGAACATGCTATGAGCCTTGGCGCAGACTACCTGGCTACTGGCCACTATGCACGCGTGGAATTCAGGGATGGCGAATACAAAATGCTAAGAGGCCTTGATGATAATAAGGATCAAACATATTTCCTGAATCAGTTAACACAGGATCAGCTTGAAAAAGTTATGTTTCCTATTGGCGATATTGAAAAATCAAAAGTACGCGAACTGGCAAAGGAAGCTGGTTTGGCAACTGCAGCAAAGAAAGACAGCACGGGCATTTGCTTTATTGGTGAACGTAACTTCAAGGAGTTCCTTGGAAATTACCTTCCCGCTCAGCCCGGGAATATGGAAACCATGGATGGAAAGATTGTCGGCAAGCATGATGGCCTGATGTATTATACCATTGGGCAGCGACATGGACTTGGCATTGGCGGAGCAGGTGAACCATGGTTTGCAATCGGCAAAGACCTGAAGCGGAATGTCTTGTATGTTGGACAAGGCTTCCACAATGAAATGCTCTATTCAGACTCCATTATTGCTGTTAATGCCAGCTGGGTTAACCATTCAGAACAGCCGCTGGAATTTGAATGTACGGCTAAGTTCAGATACCGCCAGGCGGATAGCAGAGTTAAGGTTCGGACTCTTGAAGATGGAAAAGTACAAGTTATTTTTGAGGAGCCAATCAGAGCTGTTACCCCGGGGCAGGCAGTTGTTTTTTATAATGGTGACGAGTGTCTCGGCGGCGGAACAATTGATAAAATATTCAAAGATGGCAAACAGCTGGATTATGTGGGTTAAGAAAAGAAGGGACCCCGATTCTTACATAGAATCGGGGTTTTATTATGGGAATAGCGGACAGCGGAAAAGGAAAATTCAAATATGCTATACTTTGATTTGAATGGAGTGATGAATAATGGATAAGAACCAAATGGGTATTCAATATATGCAAGAAGGAAAATGGGAAGAAGCAGCGAAGGTTTTTATGGAAGCGATTGAAGAAAACCCTTCTGATCCTGTTTCCTATATTAACTTTGGAAATGTGCTATCAGCTGTAGGGGAAAACGAAAAAGCGCTGAGGTTCTATGAAAAAGCAATAGGACTTGATGGAAACGCGGGTGCTGCGTACTACAGTGCTGGAAACTTATATTATGAATTGCAGCAGTTTGACGAAGCCAAAAAGATGTTTGAAACAGCATTGAAAAAAGGCCTGGAAACCGGAGACAACTTCTTCATGCTCGGCATGTCCCTAACAGCACTTGACCAGGGAAAGCTGGCTTTGCCTTATTTGCAGCGCAGTGTGGAGCTGAATGAAAACGATGCCGAAGCACATTTTCAATATGGATTATGCCTGGCGCAGCTCGATTATATTGATGAAGCAATTCAGCAGATGAAAAAGTGCATTAAAATTGAGCCGGAGCATGCAGATGCCTATTACAACCTTGGAGTAGCTTATGGATTTAAAGAACAGGAAAATGAAGCACTCTCTTACTTTAATAGGGCACTGGAAATTCAGCCGGATCATATGCTTGCCGGATATGGAAAAAAGCTGATTGAAAAAGGCGGCAGTGACCTGAGCTAAAAGTTGTATTATGGGGAGGATAAGGAAATGGAGAAACAGGATTCCATGGATCTTTTTGCCGAACAAGGAAAGTTCATAAAAGGCAGACATCTTGTCACAATCTTTCATAATGAGCAAAACTTATATACGGTTGTGCGCATTCGGGTTGATGAAACGAATGACTCTTATGATGAAAAAGAAGCGGTCATTACAGGCTATCTGCCAAAGATGCATGAGCATGAAACATATATTTTCTACGGTGAATTCAAGGATCACCCTAAGTTCGGCGTCCAATTCCACACAAGCCATTACAGGAAAGATCTTCCCCAGACCAAACAAGGAGTAGCCAATTATTTATCAAGCGAATTATTTAAAGGGATTGGAAAGAAAACTGCCGAGCAAATCGTTGAGACACTTGGAGAAGATGCGATTACACGCATTCTAAATCAGCCTTCTCTTCTCGATAAGGTTCCAAAACTGTCACCTGAAAAAGCAAAATTGCTTTACGACACGCTTATGGAACATCAAGGCCTTGAGCAAGCCATGATTGCATTAAATCAATATGGTTTTGGCCCGCAGCTTTCCATGAGAATTTATCAAGTATATAAAGAAATGACGATTGAAGTTGTCCAAAGCAACCCTTATAAGCTGGTTGAGGATATAGAAGGAGTCGGCTTTGGCCGTGCAGATGAACTGGGCTATCAAATCGGCATTTCTGGTAATCATCCTGATCGTATTAAAGCAGCCTGCCTCTACATACTTGAAATGGAAAGCATGCAGGCAGGCCATGTTTATTTTGAAGCAAAACCACTTCTGCAAAGTGCGAAGAAGCTTTTAGAAGAAAATAAGCGTGATACAATTGAATACAGGGATATATCCAAGGAACTGATTAAGCTTGAAGAGGAAGGGAAAATCATGGCTGAAGGCCAAAAGATATACCTTCCATCCCTTTATTTTTCTGAAAAGGGACTTGTAACCAATATTAAACGGATCCTTAAGCAAACACAATATGATGAACAGTTTCCGGAGTCGGAATTTCTTTTGGCCCTTGGCAATCTGGAGGAACGTCTGGGTGTTCAGTACGCCCCGACCCAAAAGGAAGCCATTCAAACAGCTCTTATGTCTCCTATGCTGATACTGACTGGCGGCCCGGGTACAGGAAAAACAACCGTTATTAAGGGAATTGTTGAGTTATATGCCGAACTGCATGGCTGCTCTCTTGAGCCAAAAGACTATAAAAAGGAAGAGCCTTTTCCCTTCCTGCTGGCTGCGCCTACTGGAAGGGCTGCAAAACGGATGGCCGAGTCAACTGGGCTGCCCGCGGTAACCATTCACCGTCTGCTTGGCTGGAATGGGACCGAAGGGTTTGACCGGCACGAAGAGAGTCCATTGGAAGGCAGGATTTTAATTGTAGATGAGACCTCAATGGTTGATGTTTGGCTTGCTAATCAGCTTTTCAAGGCTCTCCCTGAAAATATGCAGGTAATCCTTGTGGGGGATGAAGATCAGCTGCCCTCAGTGGGTCCAGGCCAGGTTTTAAAAGATCTTTTGCGTTCAGATCGTATTCCTACCGTTCGTTTAACAGATATTTACCGACAGGCTGAAGGATCTTCAATCATTGAATTGGCTCATGAAATGAAAAAAGGCAAACTTCCCGCGAACATTTCTGCACAGCAGACAGATCGTTCCTTTATCAAATGCCAGCCGGCCCAAATTGCGGATGTTGTTGAAAAGGTTGTCCTGAATGCCAAAAAGAAAGGTTATTCCTCAAAGGATATTCAAGTGCTTGCCCCTATGTACCGCGGACCTGCAGGAATTGACAGGCTAAACGAAATATTGCAGGAAATACTAAATCCAAACCCTGATGGAACGAGGAAAGAGTTTTCCTTTGGTGATGTGAAATACAGAATCGGCGATAAAGTCCTTCAGCTTGTCAATCAGCCTGAGAATAATGTGTTTAATGGGGATATGGGTGAGATTGTATCTATTTTTTACGCAAAGGAAAATACGGAAAAACAGGATATGATTGTCGTATCCTTCGATGGTGCGGAAGCTACTTACACAAGGCAGGATCTTAATCAGATTACACATGCATACTGCTGTTCAGTCCATAAATCCCAGGGAAGTGAATTCCCTATCGTCATTTTGCCAGTTGTTAAAAGCTATTACAGGATGCTTAGAAGAAATCTTCTTTATACCGCCATTACCCGCAGCAGACAATTTTTGATACTGTGCGGTGAAGAAGATGCGTTGAAAATCGGTGTGGAACGTGCGGATGAACAAGCCCGCCTGACAACTCTTTCAGAAAAGCTTAGAGAAGCAATCCCATTAAAAGGTGAAGCAATGCAGGAAGATACAGGTGAGTCGCCCCTGCCTGAAACCCTAACCCTCGAAGAAAGGCTTCTCCAAGCCGATCCAATGATAGGAATGGGAAATATAACACCGTATGATTTTATGGAAAAAGAATATAGCTAATAAGAACAGTCTAAATAACAGACTGTTCTTTTTGTATATCTCAGAAATAGACGAGCCGTTTGGCCGTTTGAAAATAAATATGAAAAGGAGAGATAAATGTGGAAAAGAAAATCAGAAGCTCTCTTCTCAATCTCCATGGAGTGAAACGCCATAAACAGCCACAGCAGGATTATGAATTTTCAGAGGAACTGGCAGACGGCGGGGAGCGCAGCGAACGTTTTAATAAGCCAAGGTACAATGGAAGGTAATGATTATGCAGACCTTCCAATCCGGTTTTAGTAATACTTTATGGGTCCCATGGGAATGGTTTTCCTTCATTTTTTTAAAGAAACGGTGAAAACTATAAATGTTCGGGAAGGCGGGATTCTCTTTGCGGACATTTTCTTTATTAAAAGGTTTGCCGGTTTTTGAATTGAAAACCGGCAATAAAGCAGGCGATATTTGTGATTTATCCATTTCAGGCACCGGGAAAGTAAAGGGATTACTGCTGCGAAAGGGCGCTCTTCTGAAAAAGACATATATCATCAATATTGAGGACGTGGCATCTTTTGGCTGGGATGGAGTAATGATTGAAGATTCCTCTGTTCTGCAAGCAATGCCAAAACAAGATGATTATACATGTGAGACCCATAACCGGTTAACTGGAAAAATGATTATGAGCCAGGAAGGTGAACGGCTGGGCTTGCTGGAGGATGTATACTTCAAGGAAGAATTGGGCACGATTGTAGGGTACGAACTGTCGGATGGCTTCTTTTCAGATGTGCTGGAAGGAAAACGTGTCATAAAAACCGATGACCCGCCTGCAATTGGAAAAGACGCCATAATTGTAAATGTAAAATAGTGAGGTGTCTTATCCGTGCTGAAATGTCCAAATTGCCAGAGCAAAGATATTGGAAAAATTGGAATTAACCAATTTTACTGCTGGAATTGCTTTATAGAACTTTCCTTGGCCAAGGGGATCATTAATACTCATCAAGTAGAGGAAGATGGTACACTTAGCTCCCTTGATGATTTATTTGAAGAAGATGAGCGCCGGTATCTTTCGTAATTATGGACGAAAGAGGTGAGCCAGTTTGAACAAAATATTAACCTCTGCAATGATGCTTGGGGCAGGCATGGCTGCTTATAATTACGCGCAAAAAAATAATATGATATCAGGCCGAAAAATGAAACGCATGCAAAAAAAAATAACGAAAGCTTTATTCTAAAAATGATTTTGGGGCTGGTTCTTTTACAAGGGCCAGCTTTTTGGTGGAATGAAATGGCTGATGTACTTGCGCTTATTTATTAAGTACATGTATAAATCCCAAGGAAGCTATCACAATAAAAACAAGGAGGCGGGCCATATTGAATATTCAAATGAAATGGTACTACCGGCTTGGATTTCTGCTTCTCTTGTTTATTGTGATTTTCGTCTTCCTAAAGCTTCAGCCATTATGGATGCCTGTTCTGGAAATCTTGTTTGCAGTATTCATTCCTTTTGTCATTGGAGCATTTATTACATATCTCCTTCACCCGATTGTGGAGAAATTGCATGAAACTGGCCTTCATAGGGGGCTTGCCGTTTTTATTATATATTTTTTATTTTTCGGGGGAATTGGCCTTGCTTTGTATAAAGGGATTCCGGCTTTTATTCACCAGCTGCGTGATCTTGCGGAAAATGCTCCTCAATTTGCCAATCAGTACCGGGGATGGATAGACCTTATTCAGAGTAAAACATCAACATGGCCTGATGGCCTGCAAACCAGGATAGATGATGTCATTGCAGCGGTAGAGAAACGGTTGAATAATCTTTTATCGAAGGTAATCTCATTTTTTCTTAATGTATTGAATTATGCTGTGATTATCGCTATTATTCCCTTCATTTCATTTTATCTCCTTAAAGATTTTTCGATTATGAAAAAGGCTGCCTGGTATTTGACGCCTAGGAAATGGAGAAAGGAAGGCGTTTTATTCTTAAGGGATGTAGATAAGTCCCTGGGAAGCTATATTAGAGGCCAGCTTTTGGTTTGTGCGGCCATCGGGACCATTTCTTCCCTGCTTTTCTGGATCTTTGATATGCGCTACCCTCTTTTGCTTGGCACTATAATAGGGGTTACTAATGTGATTCCTTATTTTGGCCCAATTATCGGAGCGGTACCGGCTGTAATCATTGCCTCTGCTTTATCGGTCAAGATGATCGTAATTACGATTGGCATCATTATTGTTCTTCAGTTTCTTGAGGGGAATATCCTATCACCCCTCATTGTCGGAAAAAGCCTTCATATGCATCCGCTTCTCATTATGCTGGCCTTGCTGGCTGGAGGGGAAGCAGCAGGGATATTGGGCTTAATCATTGCAGTTCCAATTTTAGCTGTCATTAAAGTAAGCATCATTCATGCGAAAAAACACTTTTTAAAAAATAAACAACCAGAAATCACTGAAACATCATCATGATGTTGACAACAACAAAGATAAATCGCTATAATTCGTCTATAAAGCTATATTAATCATGTTGACGGAAAAAGTATGTTATAGGCCATCTGAGTGGATGCAGGTATTGCATTCATATTAGAGAGGGAGTTCCCAGGCTGAAAGAACTCCTAGATGAAGGATAACAGAAAGCTAATCCAGAGTGCAGCTAATCCCTGCCGTTTATCCGCGTTAAGGATCTGAGAGATGGGAGATTAGATTATGAACTGGATAAAGGTCTGGTCATTGTTCATATTCTTCCATAATCAGGGTGGTACCGCGAGCAAGCTCTCGTCCCTGTCCAGGGATGAGGGCTTTTTTTGTTGTTTTTAAAAGTTTTTACATATTTTTAGGAGGATGGTTAGAATGAAACAATTATCAGGTGCAGAAATACGCCGAATGTTTTTAGACTTCTTCAAGGAGAAAGGACACGCTGTTGAACCCAGTGCTTCTCTAGTTCCGCACGAAGACCCTTCTCTGCTTTGGATTAATAGTGGTGTCGCCACTCTAAAAAAATATTTTGACGGCCGTGTCATCCCGGAGAATCCAAGGATTACGAATGCCCAAAAATCCATCCGCACCAACGATATCGAAAATGTAGGCAAAACAGCGAGGCACCATACATTTTTTGAAATGCTGGGCAATTTCTCAATTGGTGATTATTTTAAAGAAGAAGCCATTATTTGGGCCTGGGAGTTTTTGACTGATAAAAATTGGATTGGGTTTGAAGAAGAAAAGCTATCTGTTACAATTCATCCCGAAGATGACGAAGCTTTTAAAATCTGGCGGGAAGAAGTGGGAGTTCCGGAAGAAAGAATTATCCGTCTGGAAGGAAACTTCTGGGATATTGGAGAAGGCCCAAGCGGTCCAAATACAGAAATTTTCTATGATCGCGGACCTGAATATGGAAATGACCCGGAAGATCCTGAACTATACCCAGGCGGTGAAAATGATCGCTATTTAGAAGTTTGGAACCTAGTGTTTTCTGAATTCAACCATAATCCGGATGGCACCTATACGCCTCTTCCAAAGAAAAATATTGATACGGGTATGGGACTTGAACGGATGGCATCTGTCGTTCAAAATGTGCCTACCAACTTTGATACAGATTTATTTATGCCGATTATCCGAGGAACAGAAGAAATTTCGGGCAAGAAATATGGAGCTTCTAAAGAAACGGATGTTGCATTTAAAGTTATTGCCGATCATATCCGCACTGTAGCATTCGCAGTGGGGGATGGTGCACTGCCTTCCAATGAAGGACGGGGTTATGTTTTGAGAAGATTGCTTCGCCGTGCAGTCAGATATGCCAAGCAAATCAATATAAATGAGCCATTCATGTATGATTTGGTGCCGGTAGTAGGAGAAATAATGCATGACTTCTATCCGGAAGTAAAAGAAAAAACAGAATTTATTCAAAAAGTCATCAAAAACGAAGAAGAACGTTTCCATGAAACACTTCATGAGGGTTTGGCCATCCTGTCATCTGTTATTAAGAAAGAAAAGGAAAAAGGAAGTGCTGCGATTCAGGGGGCTGATGTCTTCCGGCTTTATGATACGTATGGATTCCCCGTAGAATTAACTGAGGAGTATGCGGAAGAAGAAGGCATGAAAGTAGATCATGCCGGATTTGAAAAGGAAATGGAAGGACAGCGCGAGCGTGCACGTTCAGCGCGTCAGGATGTAGATTCCATGCAGGTCCAAGGCGGCGTATTAGGTGAGCTGAAAATTGAAAGCGAATTTGTTGGATATGATAAGCTTCAGACAGAATCTAAAGTAGCAGCCATTGTAAAAGACGGTCAGCTAATTGATGAAGCTTGTGCTGGTGAAGAAGTCCAGCTGATTTTAAATGAAACACCATTTTACGCAGAGAGCGGCGGACAGATTGCGGACCAGGGAACTCTTAAAACAGAGGGATTAAAGGTGTCCATTAAGGATGTTCAAAAAGCGCCAAATGGACAAAACCTTCATAGAGCTGTCATTGAAGAAGGGACGCTGAAGGCTGAAGCAACTGTAATGGCTTCGGTAAATGAGCAAATCCGTTCTAAGGTAATCAAGAATCACACTGCAACTCACTTGCTTCATCAGGCTTTAAAAGATGTATTGGGAAGCCATGTCAACCAGGCTGGATCTCTGGTAGGCCCTGATCGCCTGCGCTTTGACTTCTCCCATTTCGGGCAAATTACCTCTGGAGAACTTGAGAAAATTGAGGCAATTGTCAACGAACAAATTTGGAAAAGCCTTGATGTTGATATCAATTTCAAAGATATTGACGAGGCAAAAGCAATGGGAGCTATGGCACTATTTGGAGAGAAATATGGCAAGATTGTCCGTGTTGTTCAGGTTGGAGATTATAGTCTTGAGCTTTGCGGCGGGTGCCATGTTCGGAATACTTCTTCAATCGGATTGTTTAAGATTCAATCGGAAAGCGGAATTGGGGCAGGAACTCGCAGAATTGAAGCTGTAACTGGCGAGGCTGCATACAAGCTGATGAATGACCAGATACATGTTTTAAAAGAAGCATCAGGCAAATTAAAAACCAATCCAAAAGATTTATCTTCAAGAATTGATGTGCTGCTTGGAGAAATGAAGCAGCTGCAGCGAGAAAACGAATCTTTAGCTGCGAAATTGGGCAATATTGAAGCAGGGAGCCTGGTATCAAAGGCAAAAGAAATCAACGGCATTACTGTTCTTGCTGAGAAGGTCCAGGCGTCAGACATGAATAACCTGCGCAATATGGCCGACGATTTAAAACAAAAACTCGGATCTGCAGTTGTTGTATTAGGCAGTGTAAATGAGGGTAAAGTGAATATAATAGCCGGGGTAACAGATGATCTGATCAAAAAAGGCTTCCATGCGGGCAAAGCGGTCAAAGAAGTCGCTTCAAAATGCGGCGGCGGCGGCGGCGGCCGTCCGGACATGGCCCAGGCTGGCGGAAAAGATCCGGAAAAACTTGAAAGTGCTCTGCAATTTGTGGAAGAATGGGTTAAATCCGTTTGATATCCCTGAAAAGTAGTGTAAAATGAAGGTAACCAAGAGAGATTGTTCATCATCAGGAAGAAACAGCTTGTTCTTCACCATGTTTTCCTGTCAGGAACAAGATCATATTTATTGATCGCTCTGTTTATTCAGGCTGCAGGCCAAACCGTTATGAAGAGCTGGACAAGCTGGCTGTTCACCGGATTTCAGTTCCGGTATATATAAGCTATCCTCATCCTTCATACAGAAAAGCGAGGTGTAAGAATATGAGCTCATTTGATAAAACAATGAGGTTCAATTTTCCTGAAGAACCAATCGAACAAGATGTGAATGAAGTTCTTTTTCAAGTTTATGGGGCCCTCCAGGAAAAAGGGTATAACCCTATTAACCAAATTGTCGGTTATCTGCTGTCCGGGGATCCAGCTTACATTCCCCGCCATAAGGATGCCCGCAATATCATCCGTAAACTTGAACGGGATGAGATCATCGAGGAATTGGTTAAATCATACTTAAAACAGCAGCGTGAGGGGTAAACATGCGGACTATGGGACTGGATGTCGGCTCTAAGACAGTCGGCGTCGCTCTAAGCGATGCGCTTGGATGGACAGCGCAGGGCTTGGAAACCATCAAAATCAGCGAGGAAGAAAAAGAGTTTGGTTTTGAAAGAATTAGTGAAATAATAAAAGAGCACGAAGTCAGTAAAATTGTTGTCGGCTTGCCTAAAAATATGAATGGAACCATTGGCCCCCGCGGTGAAGCAAGCCAGTTCTATGCTTCAGAGCTGGAAAAGCTATTTGGTCTTCCAGTCGTATTATGGGACGAGCGACTTTCTACAATTGCAGCTGAAAGAGTTTTGCTTGAAGCGGATGTCAGCCGCAAGAAACGAAAAAAGGTCATTGATAAAATGGCAGCCGTTATGATTTTACAAGGCTTTTTAAATAGCCAAATTTAATGAGGTGAACAGAAATGAACCATGGAGATAACAATATTACTGTAATTGACGAGGAAGGCAACGAGCAGCTTTGCGAAGTATTGTTCACGTTTGATTCCGAAGAATTCGGCAAGTCATATGTCCTTTACTACCCTGTGGGGGCGGATGAAAATGATGATGAAGAAATTGAAATTCATGCATCAGCATTCAGCCCAAGTGAAGACAGCAAGGACGGCGAACTGCAGCCAATCGAAACAGAAGAGGAATGGGATTTAATTGAAGAAATGCTTAACACATTCCTTGATGAGCAAGAAGATTAATAAAACTGGCCCCCGGGCCAGTTTTTTATTTTATTATCAGAATTTATATCTTTTTACTTCAGGAATTGTCTAGCGCAAGCGCCTACCCTTCGAGATATCGGGGGGTAGGCGCTTGCGCTTTTCTTTTTCTCTTGATTTCTGATATGGGTTCAAAAGGCCTATAATTAAAAAAAGCAAAAATGAAAAGCGTTGAAATTATTGGCGAATCACCTTGGTTTTTGTAATATCCTGCGACTTCCAAAAGAAAATATAGTATAATAAGCCGAGATGTATCAGGAAACAAAAATGATGATACGAAGTTATTCTTAGGCCTGTTGGCAAGCAAGCATACTGGTTAATTTACTGGATAACATCATGATTTAGCTTGTCTTTTGCAAAAGAAGCCAACGTCTTTGGAACGGAGGGGATATGTGATGTCGGCAGACGATAAAAAAGGAAAAAAAGAAATAATACGCGAAAAAATGATTGAGCGCCAAGGGGAAGCGAAAGTAGTCAGGAAAATTGTAATGATAGTTGCAATCATATTATTAATCTCAGCTGCTGCAGTGATTGGCGGCGGATATTTTTATATTAATTCAGCTTTAAAGCCTGTTGATCCCGACAATGATAAGCCAAAGAAAGTAGAAATACCAATCGGTTCATCTGTAACAGGAATCGGCACTGTTCTTGAAGAAAATGGAATTATCAGGGATGCACGTGTTTTTAAATATTATGTGAAATTTAAAAATGAAGCTGGATTCATGGCAGGAGAATATGAATTAAAGCCTTCCATGAACATGAAGGAAATCCTGGATAGCTTGAAAACAGGTAAGGTTATGGAAGAATTGGCTTTCAAGATCACCATTCCAGAGGGGAAACAGCTTGAGCAGATTGCAGGAATCATTGCCGAAAAGACTGATAAAAAGCCTGAAGACGTTTTGAAGAAACTCAATGATAAAGCTTTTATTGAGTCTTTAATGGCAGAATATCCTGAATTGCTGACAAAGGAAATCCTTGCACAGAATATTAAGTATCCCCTTGAAGGATACTTATTTCCGGCAACCTATCCTTTTTACAAAGAAGATCCGTCTATAGAGGAAATTGTCAAAGTTATGCTCGATAAAACGGCATCAGTTATTAAAGAGTATAAAGGTGACATGGACGAGCGAGAATACACCCCGCACAAATTATTGACAATGGCATCGCTTATAGAGGAAGAAGCAACGGCGAAAGTAGACCGTGATCAGATTGCAAGTGTTTTCTACAATCGGATAGACACAGGAATGCCGCTGCAGACAGATCCAACTGTCCTTTATGCACATGGAGAACATAAATCAAGGGTCCTATATAAAGACTTGGAAATCGACTCGCCATACAACACATATAAGTATCCTGGACTAACGCCCGGACCAATTGCCAATGCCGGCGTTTCATCGATTGAAGCAGCATTGGTGCCTGCAGAGACAGATTACCTGTACTTCCTGGCTACATCTACAGGAGAAGTGCTTTTCTCAAAAACTCTAGATGAGCATAACCAAAAGAAAGCACAGCATATTACAAATAATTGAAAAGCAAAAGGGGAATGGGCAGATATAGCATTCCCCTTTTAATTATGGTAAAATAGATCAGGTGTTTTATACAGTGAAACTCCAATTAGTGGGGCTTTATCCCCGATAATTGTTAGTTGAGGCCCACAGCATGTGGGTTACAAAGATGTTGCCACAGGATGTGGCGTCTTAATCTTTGTTCTTCTTTTGGGCCTTTACGGACAGTTTGACCTCATATATACTTCTTTGATTTCATTCAGTCTTGGAGTGGGGTCTTACTGTCCGTTGGACTGCGATAAAGCTTTGCGATAGCGTAAATCACGGACAAGCATGGATACTGGCTCACCCTAAGCCGGAATGCCGTACAGCGCATTTTCACATCCTATCTGTGAACGCTATTTTTTCATGTCTAAATAGAAAAGCGGCTGAGACCCGTGAGTTCCTGGGAGCCGCAGCTTGACAATAAAATTCCGTCTGATCGAGGTGATGCCAGCTTGATGAACGATAAGCTGCATGCATATATAGAGGAGATAATACCTGAAAGACCCCAGTTACTGGACAAAATGGAGCAATACGCCAAGGAACATAATGTTCCGATCATGGAACTGGCGGGGATTGAGGCGATGCTTCAGCTTTTGCGCATCCAAAGACCTAAAACGATTTTGGAAGTAGGGACAGCAATCGGCTATTCTGCAATCAGAATGGCATTTGCAGTTCCTGAAGCGAAAATTATTACAATTGAACGCGATGTGGAACGTTATCAGCTTGCCGAGCAGTATATAGATGAAGCCCGGAAAAAGGAGCAAATCCGCATCATAAAGGGAGATGCTCTGGAAGTTGAGGAGGATGTCATAAAACACGGACCCTATGATGCTATATTTATCGATGCAGCAAAGGGACAATATCAGCGGTTTTTTGAATTATATTCCCGCTATCTCTCTTATGACGGCGTAATCATTACAGACAATGTCCTTTTTAAAGGTCTTGTGTGTGAACCTGTTATAGAAAATAAACGTATCCGGAATCTGGTAAAAAAAATTGATGTGTTTAATAAATGGTTAATGAGTCATCCTGAATACCACACAGTTATTTTGCCTGTTGGGGATGGCGTGGCAATTAGTAAAAAGAGGTGATAACAATGAGAAAACCTGAACTCTTAGTAACACCCGCAAGAGTTGAAGATATCGAGCAGCTTGTGTCGGCTGGTGCAGATGCCTTTGTTGTAGGTGAACAACGTTATGGACTTAGGCTTGCAGGAGAATTCACAAGGGAAGATGTGCAAAAAACGGTGGAAATTGCCCACAAGCATGGGAAAAAAGTGTATGTGGCGATGAATGCTTTATTTCATAATGATAAAGTGCCTGAACTCGAGGGCTATATCAGTTTCTTAAAAAAAATTAATGCAGATGCTATTATCTTTGGGGATCCTGCTGTATTGATGGCAGCCCGCTCGGCTGCCCCTGACATGAAGCTCCATTGGAATACTGAAACTACTGCAACAAACTGGTATACATGCAATTACTGGGGCAGAAAGGGCGCTAAACGCGCAGTCCTGGCAAGAGAGATTAATATGGATGCCATCATTGAAATAAAAGAAAATGCTGAAGTGGAAATTGAAGTGCAGGTTCATGGCATGACTGCAATGTTCCAATCTAAGCGCTCCCTGCTTGGCAATTATTATGAATACCAGGGAAAAGCTCTGGAAGTTGAAAACCGCGCACAGGAAAAAAGCATGTTCCTTCACGATAAGGAACGGGAAAACAAATACCCTATCTTTGAAGATGAAAATGGCACTCATATTATGAGCCCCAATGACATCTGCATTATTGATGAACTGCAGGAAATGATTGAAGCAGGCATTGATTCATTTAAAATTGACGGGGTATTAAAAAGTCCTGAATATATTATCGAAGTCACTAAGCTCTACAGAAAAGCTATTGATCTATGTGTCGAAGACCCGGACCAATACGATGAAATAAAAGACGATCTACTCGGTGAAATTGAAGAAATTCAGCCAGCTAACCGTAAGCTTGATACTGGGTTCTTCTTCAAAGAAACCGTCTACTGATTTGACTATATTAAAAAGAAAGAGGAGGAAGCTTTATGGCAGCGGTAAAGGAGAAAATTTCCGAAATTGTCAACGGCAAAAGGGTTATTGTAAAGAAGCCTGAATTGCTTGCTCCGGCAGGAAACCTTGAAAAGCTGAAGATTGCGGTCCACTATGGTGCAGACGCCGTGTTTATCGGCGGACAGGAATATGGCCTCCGTTCGAACGCAGGCAATTTCACTTTTGAAGAAATGAAAGAAGGCGTGGAATTCGCCAAAAAATACGGAGCTAAGATTTATGTCACAACCAATATATTCGCGCATAACGAAAATATTGATGGTCTTGAGGAGTATTTGCTGGGCCTTAAAGAAGCAGGAGTAGCAGGAATCATTGTAGCAGATCCGCTTATCATTGAAACCTGCCGCCGTGTTGCACCTGAGATAGAAGTCCATTTAAGCACGCAGCAATCCCTATCTAACTGGAAGGCAGTGGAATTCTGGAAAGAAGAAGGATTGGAGCGTGTCGTCCTTGCGCGTGAAACAAGTGCGGAGGAAATCAAAGAAATGAAGGAGAAGGTAGACATTGAAATTGAAACCTTCATCCACGGGGCAATGTGTATTGCCTACTCCGGACGCTGTACACTCAGCAATCATATGACAGCCCGTGATTCCAACAGAGGCGGCTGCTGCCAATCCTGCCGATGGGATTATGATTTATACCAGCTTGAAGACGAGAATGAAGTTCCTTTATACAGCGAAGGAGATGCTCCTTTTGCCATGAGTCCGAAAGATCTTAAGCTGATTGAATCAATTCCCCGTATGATTGAACTGGGAATTGACAGCTTAAAAATAGAAGGACGCATGAAATCCATTCATTACATTGCAACAGTAGTCACCGTGTACCGTAAAGTGATTGATGCCTATTGTGCAGATCCTGATAACTTCAAGATTAAGCCGGAATGGCTGGAAGAGCTTGATAAATGTGCAAACCGCGAAACAGCTCCCGCTTTCTTTGAAGGGGTTCCTGGGTATAAAGAGCAAATGTTTGGAAATCATAGCAAAAAGACGAATATCGATTTCGTTGGGCTTGTACTGGAATACAATCCGGATACACAGGTTGTTACCCTTCAGCAGAGAAATAAATTTCAGCCTGGAGAAGAAGTAGAATTCTTTGGTCCTGAAATTGACAATTTTACACAAGTCATCGATAAAATATGGGATGAAAAAGGCAATGAGCTGGATGCAGCGCGCCATCCGCTTCAAATTGTTCAATTTAAGGTTGATAAGCCGGTATACCCTAACAACATGATGCGAAAGGAGCTCTAATCAATGAAACGCAAACCCGTTGTAATTGGGGTGGCCGGCGGTTCCGGCTCAGGAAAAACGAGCGTAACCAAAGCGATCTATGACCGTTTCAAAGGGCATTCAATCCTTATGATCGAACAGGACTATTATTATAAGGATCAGACTCATCTGCCTTTTGAAGAAAGATTGAAAACGAATTATGACCATCCGCTTGCATTTGATAACGACCTGCTAATTGAACATATTGAAAGCCTGCTAAGATATGAACCGATTAACAAGCCTGTATATGATTATGCCATGCATACAAGGTCCGAAGAGGTAATTGAAGTCGAACCAAAGGATGTTATCATCTTAGAAGGCATTCTGATCCTTGAGGATGAGAGACTCCGTAATCTGATGGACATGAAATTATATGTAGATACGGATGCTGACCTGCGTATTATCCGCCGCTTATTCAGGGATATAAAAGAACGGGGACGCACAATGGATTCAGTCATTGAACAATATGTAAATGTGGTACGGCCAATGCATAATCAATTTATTGAGCCGACCAAAAGATATGCTGACATCATTATTCCTGAAGGCGGGCATAATTATGTTGCCATCGATTTAATGGTCACAAAAATTCAAACAATTCTTGAACAAAAGTCATTTTTATGAAACAATAGCATTGAAAATGTTCAATAGGACTTATCCTTTTACCGAATGGCTAAGCTGCTGCCGAACAGCATTTTAAAATTTATCAGAGCCAGTGAACATAAAAAGATGATCTGCGCGCCCTTTAACAAAGGACGCGCTCCTGTTCATTTTCCTAAAAATATGATAAAAAGAAGTACATACATTTATAGAACACATACTTTTAAAGAATGTGTAATTCGAAGGAGTGAAGGTTTTGGCTACAGAAAAGGTTTTCCCAATGACACAAGCAGGTAAAGAAAAACTTGAGCAGGAACTTGAATATTTAAAATCGGTTAAACGCAAAGAAGTGGTTGAACGTATAAAAATCGCAAGAAGCTTCGGAGATCTTTCCGAGAACTCAGAATATGATTCAGCGAAAGAAGAGCAGGCATTTGTTGAAGGCAGGATTACCACTCTTGAAAATATGATCCGCAATGCAAAGATCATCCAAGAGGAAGAAATGGCCGGAGATATTGTTGGACTTGGCCGTTCCGTTACTTTCGTAGAGCTTCCGGATGGAGATGAAGAAACTTACACTATCGTGGGAAGTGCAGAGGCGGATCCTTTTGAAGGGAAAATCTCAAATGATTCACCAATTGCCAAAAGCCTGATTGGCCGTACAGTTGGAGATGAAGTGACTGTTCAGACTCCTGGTGGAGAAATGAACGTACGCATTGTTTCTATTAAATAAGAATAGCTGGTTTGAAATAAGAAAACCTCGTCAAGACTTTTGACGAGGTGTTTTTTTATGTGGAGAAAAAGAGCAGTTGGCTGGCTTATCGTTAGTTTCATGGTCCTTTGTTTTCTTATGGGCAGATTGGTACAGCTGCAGTTGGTTTCAACAGAGCATTTTACAGACAGAGAAATCAACTTATTGGAATCGAGTGTCCGTCAGCGGTCCCAGGAAATGATTATTGATGCCGGCAGAGGGAATTTCCTGGATCGCAGCGGAAATCCAATGACATTTGAAAATAAATCTGTTCTTATATTATTCCCCTTCCTTGCAAGAATGGATTGGGATATAAAGAAGATATCTAAGATTACGGGTGCTTCGGAGTATTCCTTGCGACATTCGGTTGAGAATGCAAAAGAGCCTTTTGCTTTTGGAACCCCAAAGCCAATACAGCTGTCAATCGAGCAGATGGAGGACATCAATGCATTGAAAATTCCGGGTGTATTTGCTGTTGAGAAGAAATACAGCCGTTCTGAGAAGCCTGCATCTCAGCTAATTGGAATTACCGGACAAAATCAGAACGTTTTAAATGAAAGATATCCGAACAAAGATCTTTCTTCTGACACAATGATTGGCATAACCGGCATGGAGAAAAGCTTTGATGAGTTTCTGCTTCCTGAAGGGGCATCAAAACTTGTCTATCATGTGGATGGGACTGGCGGCCCGCTGTTTGGCATTGATGTAAAATATGTTGAGCCAGCAAATCCCTTTTATCCGGTTAATATTAGAACAACCTTGGACTACGATTTGCAGATGATGACCGAAAAATTGGCTGATCAGCATGGGATTAAAAAAGGTGGAGTTGTCCTTCTTGATATAGAGACTAATTCGGTTTTGGCAATGGTGTCACGTCCTTCTATTAATAAAGACAATCCTTTTGATGCAGAAAGCAGCGGGACAGTAAATCATATGATTAAACAGCAAATTATGGGATCTGTTTTTAAAACAGTGGTGGCAGCTGCGGCAATTGATCAAGGCCTGGACGATCCGCAAAGGCAATTTGACTGCAGCAGGAAAATAAACGGGGAACCTGATCTTAAATACCAGCATGGGATGCTGAATTTTAATGATAGCTTTGCCAGAAGCTGCAATAATACATTTGCTTCCATTGCTAAGGAGCTAAAAGATATTAACCCGGATCTCCTTGAGGAGTATGCAGAAAAACTTTCATTAATGGGTCCTGTGAGCTGGCAGGGGGATATTTATCATTTTAATGATTTCAAACAGCTTCAAGGCGAAGAAAAGGGACGAGTGTTTCTGTCTGAAGATGCAAAAAAAGACAGTAATTTTGCCGGTCTGACAGGGATCGGACAGCATGAAGTAAGAGCCACTCCACTTGCTGTTGCCAATATGATGGCAACTATAGCTAGAGGAGGAGATAAAGAAATGGTCCGGGTTGCTTCTGAAATAGAATATAAAAACAGTACATCTCTTATAGAATTCAAGGAAAAGAAGCTGGAGGGAGATAAAATTGCCCCTTTTACCGCTATGAAGCTTCAAAGGCTGCTTAGGGAAGTAGTGTTAAATGAAGAAGGGACCGGACGCTGGTTTAAAGAACTTCCATATGAGGTTGCAGGCAAATCGGGTACTGCAGAAACAGGTATAATGGCAGATGGGAAACAGCTTCACAATAAATGGTTTGCGGGTTATTTTCCTTATAAAAACCCAAAATATGCCCTTGTAGCTGTAAACCTGGAAGTTACTGAAGACACAGGAGGAGTAAATCCGCTTTTTGCAGATATTGTGAAAGAAATCTATAACAATAATCATAATGAAGAAAATCCTCCATCTGGCTCTGCGGACTCTTAAGTAAATATGGTATAGTGTAACTTTCCGCATGCTGCTGTCGTCCATTTAACTGCTTGCAGTACGTCTATAGGTTAATTCTTTTAAGATAACCTGATTCCATGTTAGAATGTTGACAGCGCTGTTTGGGTAAAGTTATTCTCATTTTATTAATATTGATTCTTTCAACGTATGTAGAGTTTATGCCCTAAGTTTATGCACTGAGTTGATTGGAACGGAGGGTACTTGATCCTCGAAAATGCATTTGCATTTTCTTCGGTCTGTGTTGATTAAGGCAGGATTATTCAATGTCCTGCGGGAAGTGAGGGAATGCGAGGCACCAAAGGCAAAGCCGAGGAAGCACGCAGCACTCCCCGCGGGTACGCTGCGTGCCTGTACGGAAATCAACAGATCCTTTTGATATTTACTTGAAATCCTGACAGATTGGGGAGGAGAAAGCTTTGAAAGGGAATAGCAGAGAATCCCGTTTTGGAAAACGGGAAAAAAGAAAAAAAACCAATATTATTTTAAATAGTCTTATTGCACTTGTTATCGTCCTAATTATTGTGGTATCAGCCAAAATATTCTTTGGCGGAAATAATGATCAGGCAGTTCCTGCTGATGAACAGACAGCATCTGAATCGAAACAAAATGAGAGTAACCGGGAAGACCAGGACAATGACATAGAGCAGGATAAGAGTAAAGACAAAGAGAAAGCAGATAAAGAATCTGATAAAGAAGATAAAAAAGCTGAAGAGAATAAAGCTGAAGATGAGTCTGAGGAAGATAAAGAACAAGTCGTAACAGAAGGCGGAAGCGGTCCTGATGTTGAAAAAACGATTGAAAACCCAGCATGGAAACCAGTCGGCACATCTCAGTCCGGAGAACATACTGCTGTCTACGATCAAAATCATGTGGATTGGCAGGAAATGCTCAGTGCCATTTCATATGCTACAGGTATTGAACAGGGCAATATGACTGTTTGGTTCCTTGGCAATAATGGGCCAAACAGCTCTGTTGGGACAATTTCCACAAAAGATAAAAGCGAAAAGTACCGCGTCTATATTGACTGGGTTGACGGAGAAGGCTGGAAGCCATCCAAAGTGGAAGTATTAAATGAAATAAATTAATTAGGTAATAAGGACGCCGGTGGCGTCCTTATTTTTTTGCCTTAAAGTGCACTACCGCCGAGTAATACGTTCTCCCATTCTCATCGAGATGCATTTGATGGGAAACGTGATGGACGGTTAAAAGAATTGCTTTATTATGCTCAATTTGTGCATTTATTTTCTTTTCAAGCTCTTTTAAAGCAAGAGCCTCAAAGAACTCAACCTTATCTTCTATCAAATCAAACTGAAAATTCATTGTGATTCCCTTCCCTTCAATACTGTTTCAATATTTATTTTATGGTGTGCATTTAAGTCTGGCAACTTTCAATTCTGGATAGGGGCTGTATGGATGGATTTTCGAATATGGCAAACATCCCGTCTATGATGGTAGAATAGAGTTTGGATATTGCATATGGGCACTCTATTACTGATGAATGCAATCAAAAGCTTAGAAAAATGAGAAAGAGGTTTTATTTATGAAAATAGCTATTATTGGAGCAATGGAAGAAGAAGTAACATTACTTAGAGATAAAATAGAAGACAAGAGCCAGGAAACGATCGCCGGGTGCGAGTATACAGCAGGGAAAATGAATGGTGCGGAAGTGGTGCTTCTCCGTTCAGGCATAGGCAAAGTAAATGCAGCCATGTCCACAGCTATACTTTTGGAGAGATATAAGCCGGATTTTGTCATTAATACGGGTTCTGCTGGAGGCTTTAATCCAGAACTGAATGTGGGAGACACGGTAATCTCCACGGAGGTTAGGCATCATGATGTAGACGTTACCGCTTTTGGCTACGAATATGGTCAGGTGCCCCAATTGCCGCCTGCTTTTGAAGCAGACGGCAGTCTGGTACAGATCGCTGAAGCGTGTGCAAAGGAAATCGGGGATATCCAGGTTGTCAGAGGGTTAATTGCAACAGGTGATTCCTTCATGAATGATCCAGCAAGAGTGGATTATATCCGTGATAAATTTACAGACTTGCAGGCAGTAGAAATGGAAGCAGCGGCAGTGGCACAGGTTGCCCATCAATTTAAGACTCCTTTTGTTGTCATTCGTGCACTCTCTGATATTGCTGGAAAAGAATCCGATGTTTCATTTGAGCAATTTTTGGAGAAGGCGGCACTTCATTCCGCTACGCTTGTAATGAAGATTGTGGATGCCCTAAAGCAATAATAAAAGATAACGGTGTTTTGGCGGCTTTTCATCATGGGAAGCCGTCTTTTTCGTAATATCAGAATCTATAATGTTTTTAACTTCGATAACTGTCTAGCTTCAGACGCCTTCCGCTTTTCTTATTTGGATGTTTTTCCCTCGCTTACAATATTTACATCACCTTCACAGCTGCCATATATGTTAAAGTAGGATTATAGTCTTTTATAAGATTTATTCCATAGAAGGTGATAATAAATGAAGAATGAAGCAAAGCATTTATTTGAAAAAATGGTGGATTTCAAGCGTTTTGCAATTTCTATGCTTGCTGTCGGATCATTTTTTTACATTGGTTTGATTATCCCTGACACTGCAAACACAGTTACTGATTTATATATAATGGCTGGATCTTCTTCAGCTTTCCTGTTTGGCTCAATCCTTTTCTTTATCCTTTCAAAACGATGCCGAAGTAAATTGAATGAAACGGATGAAGGACAGGAATATCTAATGAGGAAATAAATAAAATGACGGCCGGATCTCCGGGCGTTTTTTTTATTTAATAAAAAAATAAATAAAAATGATCAAAAAAGGTTTACAAACTATATAATCGTGGATATAATTACCATTATAAGTGAAAAAATTCTAAAAAGGAGGTCGAATGAAATGATGTTAAAGGCAATTGTATTAGAGGCACAGCTAAATAAATATTTTACAAATTCGACCTACATGGAATGGATCGCTTAGATTTGCTTAATTGACATTACATATCCATGCCGCAGGGAGAATTGTGCCCTGCGGTTTTTTATGCCTTATGGCCAGGCCGCTGGGAGTGTATCTCTTTGCGGCTTTTTTGTGCCTTCAGGCTGGATGTGAACGAGGAGGTGGAATATCTAATGACATTAAATATATTATTTTTGACAGTCACAATAAAAAAACGTCAATTATCAGCAGAAGATGTTGTTCGCGAACAAATGGCTAAAAAAATTATCGATCAAAACCGTGATCGTCAATTCTCTATTTACCGTCCATTTTAATTTTCAGTGATAAAAAATGAGGAAAGGTGGTTTGCTAAATGTTTTACATTTTACAAGGACGTCAGGCAATTTTTTGGGTGGAGAAAGATTCCACCTAACGAAGCTGTAACCGGTTAGGAGGTAAGGCGCATGTCTTTGCATATATTAATTTTAACCCTGAAATTCCGTAAAAAAAGGAACTGATCCATATGATCCGGATTAACAGAATGTTCACATTCCTCTCCTTTTCTGATGCAGAAACCATGTTACATTAAAGAAAATAAGGAATTTAATAGGGGTGTGAAAGATGTTTTGGATCGTAATGGGATTGGTTGTGTGCGGCACTATCGGCTGCATCATATCAGCTGAGGTGAGCGTAGCGGAGTAGCTTGCATTAAAAAAAAAAGGACTGACTTTGGAATTGAAAAGTCAGTCCTTTTTCTTTGGGAAAATCCAGAGAAATAAGACGATTCCAGACACTGCAAGCAATATCATCAAGGTTTTTAAAGAAAAACCTTCGAAAATAAATTTGGCAAGACTGTCAAGCAGAACAATAAAAAAGACGAGAGCTAAAATGATTCTCTGGGCATTCAAATATCAAAACCTCTTTCTTCCAAAGCTATGTATTGGGGATAACAGCGATATTATAAATGATTATATCCTATTATCATGACAGATAGCTTGTCAAATTGCAGTGTAAATGAAGAAGAAAATATTTTCTGAAGAAAATATCTCTATTGGACAGACAAAAACAACTCTATCCATACATAGGAATTAGTTATAGACATTTTTGAACGCATTCTAAGCGGGGGTGGAACGATGTCCGGTATTTTAACTGCACTCGGGTTTTTGGTTAAGGAGATTGTGTTTCTTGTATCTTATGTAAAAAATAATGCATTTCCTCAACCGCTGTCTCCTGCAGATGAAAAGAAATACTTGCGATTGATGGCTGCAGGCGATGCGCATGCACGTAATATGCTTATTGAACATAATCTAAGGCTGGTCGCCCATATTGTTAAGAAATTCGAAAATACAGGCGAGGATTCTGAAGATCTGATATCAATAGGGACAATCGGACTGATAAAGGCCATCGAGAGTTATTCGGAAGGAAAAGGCACAAAACTTGCCACCTATGCAGCCCGCTGTATTGAAAATGAGATACTGATGCACTTGCGGGCACTGAAGAAGACGAAAAAAGATGTATCCCTTCATGATCCCATCGGGCAGGACAAAGAAGGAAACGAAATATCCCTTATTGACGTTCTTAAGTCGGAATCTGAGGATGTTATTAATACGATACAGTTAAATATGGAGCTGGAAAAAGTGAAGGAGTATATTGATGTTTTAGATGACAGGGAAAAAGAAGTAATTGTCGGAAGGTTCGGGCTTGACCTGCAAAAAGAAAAAACACAAAGAGAAATTGCCAAAGAGCTTGGCATCTCTAGAAGTTACGTCTCCCGGATTGAAAAGAGGGCACTGATGAAAATGTTCCATGAGTTTTATCGGGCGGAAAAAGAAAAAAGGAAAAATAACAGCTAAAGGGACAGTTCGACTGTCCCTTTGGTAATTGTATAGGACCTATATAATGGAGCGGTGGAAAATACCTCTGCGGAATGATTGTCAGCATCCAGCTTAAGCCCCTCGCCCCCTCGGGTCATAAGTCAAATAACTCCAGAAATCAGGACAAGGAACGCTTCGGCAGAGATGCTTCACCCGACCAAAACTTGCTTTGGGAGGTTTCCAGTGTGAATCGCCTTATGCCTGTCGGACTTGCACAGGATGTGCAGGCTTCAACGTTCGCCACAGGATATTTGCGGTCTTAAGTTGAAGTTCCTCTGATAAGGCGCTTCCGTTTTGATTTATTCAATTCTTCCATTTTTTAATAAAAGCTGCCAGTTCGCACCGCTGTCTGCAGATTCATATAAATCTTTGAGATACGTTGAAATTGCAAGCCTTCCCTTAGATTTATTATCGGCAGCAATGTATGTAATAGGGTTATCATAGCTGAGAAAAGGGATTTTAATTTGTGAGTTTTCCATCGTTTCAAGATCGATTTTGCTCATTTGAACCTTTTCCTGATCCGCATACGCATAGTACAAGCTATTTTCTGTGAAAGCGAGGGCTGTAGCCATGACTGGGTCAGATACTAATTTCACAGTTTCACCTCTATCCTGTGAGAAGAAGATGCCGCTTCTTGTGGACATGGCCATGATTTCCGGATGAGTTGGATGTGCCGCAATCATTCCAAGTGTGTCGGCCTCAAGCCCTTTTAAGCTGACTGTCTCCCATGTTTTTCCTGCGTCCTGAGAGCGGTAGACACCTGCCTCGAGCTCTTCGCTTTTATCCTGGTTGATCATGTAGATTATATTTGTATCGTAGCCGGCAGCTAAAAAAGGGAAGGAACTTGTTCCGCTAAAAGCCAGGTTTTTAAAAGAAGCTCCTTTATCAGTGCTTTTCACAATACCAAGAGGGTTTTTTATGACTGAGTTCTTATCAGGCTGGCCGCTTACAATAAATCCCTCTTTGACTGCCTGAAAACCCATGTAGTCATGGTTAAGGGAAGTGGTCTCATGCCAAATGCCATCTTTATAAAACTTTAAGCCATCGCTGGACGATAGGTAGAGTCCAGTATCATTTCCCGGGTATCCAATTCCTTGAATATGCTCGATTTGCTGAGCTGATGCCTCAATAATAGTATAGTCAGCCTCATCTGAAGTTTTACTTGATGGTTCATCAGCAGTTTTTTTACTTTGCTCTTTCTCAGCAGAACAGCCAGCTGCGAGCAATAATAGGAGAACTGCCAAAATCGTTCTGCCTTGTTTCATTGATTTCACTCCAATTCATATCGGGTTAACGGTTATTTTGATTATCGATGTCATTATATAGTATTTCAGTGTAAAATAAAAAACCCTTGCCTGAGGGAAGGGTTCTGTTAAATAGCTCCCTATGAAGAGTGAAGAAAAGTCTTATTTCGTTCCTCTTTTTTGAAGTCGGAAAGGTGTTTAGTCACTTTGCCGGATCCATTGCAGGCAGGGCAGGTTTTCTTTATGAATTTATATGCTGTTATATTGCCTGTACCTTTGCATTTTTTGCAGATTGAGATAATTTTCATTTAACACTCCTCCCATAAAATTCCTTCTGGTATATCCAATGAACTAATCTAAGAGAGGTGCCAAGAACATACCGGTTTTTCACCGATATTTTAGTGTAAAAGCCTAAACGCTGGTCCATAAATTACATATCTTAATAATAGAAGGCGAAGGGAGGTTAAGGTTATGCCTTATGGTTATGGCGGTTATCCTGTTCCCCCTCCTTATCCATGCGGTTATTATGGAGGCGGGGGATTCTGGCTGGCCCTCGCAGTTGTTCTGCTGATCCTGCTGCTTGTTTTTGGAGGGTTTGCATACTATGGCGGCGGCTATTTCAGATAGAAATATCCAGCGGTTGGCTCATACCAGGGGGTGTGGGCCTCTTTTATAGAATATTTATAGAAATTTCGGAAAAATCACTGTATAATATTTCTGTAGTCGAAACTTTTTATGGGGGGATTATATGACTGTAACAGCCTATTCGTCAGTTTGGGATTTGGATGTCTTTTTTAAGGATGGAAGCGACTCAGCAGAATTTGATCAGCATTTACTGGAAACAAGGAAGCATATTGATTTATTTTTTAATCAAATACATAACTGGCAGCCTGCTAATTCTGCTGCAGATGCAGCTGAAATAAGCGAAATCATTGAGCTTTTCCAGCAGACGGCAAGAAAAGTGCGTCAGGCTGGTGCTTTTGTGAGCTGTCTTCAGGCCCAAAATACCGAGGATAAGAAAGCGAAAGATCTTAGAGGGGCAACTACGGAACTTAGTGCAGCTTTTCAAAACGCTTTAACGGCATTTGATCAGAAGCTTGCAAATTTAGATCAAGGTTCATGGGAGCAAATTATAAATGATAAGGATTTAAATGAGCTTTCATTCGTATTAAACGAACGCCGCGAAAATGCCTCAGAAAAGCTTTCGCAAGAGGAAGAAACTGTCATTAATGCTCTTGCAGTTGATGGTTACCACGGATGGGGCCAGATGTATGACGTAATAGTAGGAAATATAAAAATTCCTTACACTGAAAATGGCGAGATAAAGCAGCTTTCAGTTGGACAGGCTGCTAATAAGTTTTCAAGTCCTGACAGAAAATTGCGCAAGGAAGTTTTTGATAATTGGGAAAAATCCTGGAACAGCCAGTCAGACTATTTATCTAAAACCTTAAATCATTTAGCCGGTTTTAGATTAAATATATATAAATTAAGAGGCTGGAGCGACTTCCTCAAAGAACCTCTGGACTTAAACAGAATGAAAAAAGAAACCCTGGATACGATGTGGAATGTAATTTCAGAAAATAAGGCACCTCTTGTTAAATATTTAGAGAGAAAAGCAAAGCTTTTAGGCTTAGAGAAATTAAGCTGGTATGACCTGGATGCCCCGCTCTCCAAGTCAGAAACAAAATTAACTTATCAGCAGGGTGCAGATTTTATCCTTGAGCAGTTTGCTCACTTTGGAGAAGAAATGACAGCCTTTTCTAAAAAAGCGTTTGAAGAAAAATGGATTGAAGCAGAGGATCGCCCAGGAAAGGCGCCAGGCGGTTTCCATACTTACTTCCCCGAAAGCAGTCAATCAAGGATCTTTATGACATACTCAGGGACACCATCCAATGTTTCAACCCTTGCACATGAACTGGGGCATGGTTTTCATACATACGCGATGAAGGACCTTCATTTGCTGAACCGAAATTATGCCATGAATGTTGCTGAGACAGCTTCTACTTTTGCGGAAATGATTGTCTCTGATGCAGCAGTGAAAAATGCAGGAACAGAAGAAGAGAAACTTGCGCTTTTAGAAGATAAAGTGCAAAGGTCTGTTGCGCTGCTCATGAATATCCATGCACGATTTCTGTTTGAAACACGATTCTATGAAGAAAGAAAACGAGGAAATGTAAGTGCGGACCGTCTAAATGAAATCATGACGGATGCCCAAAAAGAAGCTTATGGAAGCGCACTTGATGAGTATCATCCGTCTTTCTGGGCTTCAAAGCTCCATTTCTTTATTACTGGCGTGCCATTTTATAATTTTCCATATACTTTTGGATATTTGTTCTCGCTTGGAATTTATGCACAGGCTCTTAAAGAAGGTAAAGGGTATGAAGAAAAATATATAGCATTATTAAAGGATACTGCATCCATGACAGTCGAAGATTTAGCTATGAAGCATTTAAATGCAGATTTAACAAAGCCTGAGTTCTGGGAAGGTGCCGTTCAATTATGCATGGACGATGTGGAAGAATTCCTGGAATTAACAGAGAATTAATAAAAGCTGAAGCCGCGCTCTTAATATGAGCACGGCTTTTTTTACATTTTTTTCAGCCTGAAAGGGCTTATCATTAGAATGGAAAGTGTCAGCATGATAAAGAGAAATAAAGGTGAAGGCCAATATGGAATTGCCAGAAAGCATAAAGTGGCCAGGCAGCCGGCAGCCGTTATTGGCAATCCTGTAAAATAGCCATTATTGTCACTGATGTTAAAACGGGCTAGCCTTAAAGCTCCACAGCCGATATATAGAGCAGTTAAGAAAGCGCCTGGTGCCCCATAATCATAAAGGACTCCCATGTATAGGAGCAGTGCAGGAGCAACTCCAAAAGAAATAATATCACTCATAGAATCCAGCTGCTTTCCTAGATCCGATTCAATATTCATTTTTCTTGCTGCCATCCCATCAAACCGGTCAGCAAGAGCTGCAATAAAAATCAGCAGCATACTCAATTTCAAATTGTCATTAATAGAAAATAAAATAGCAAAGCACCCTAAGAACAGGTTAGACAGAGTTAAGATATTTGCTGTCTGTGCCTTTAGCTTCTTGATGGTTAAATCAAGAACATCCTGTAAAAACATGTCAAACACTCCTTGCACCTGGGAATCACAGCCTGCAGACTATAAGAAGTTTTTTCTTATGGGCAATGTGTTAAAGTTTACTGTTAATTGGGAACCATCTGGAAGGAAAGAAATAGAAGTAATTCACAGAATTTCAAGAAAGCCAAAATAAAAAAAGCGTCAAATCTGAGGAAGTCTATGGCAAACTTAGTTTTATATGTTATATAATAATATTTTATTCTATGCTTTTTATGCCTGTTCGTAAAGAACATATTTTTTAGGGGGCATGTCCTTTGTTAAAACCTGTATATCGCCTGCTGATTGAATTGACAAATGGAAGATGGACATCCGGGATACTGCAGAAATTTGCAAAATCAAATTTGAGCAGGCGGGTCATTCCGTCATTTTCAAGGATTTATAATATAAATGAAAGTGAAATGGAAAAAAACCTGCATGAATATCCAACACTACATGAGTTTTTCATTAGAAGGCTTAAAGAAGGTGCAAGAGTAACAGATGTGAGCCCTGACTCGGCAGTCAGTCCTGTAGATGCTGTTATCGAAGATGTTGGGAGTATCCGGGAGGATCGTGTTATTTCAGTAAAAGGAAAAAACTATTCCATATCTGAGATGCTGGGTGAAAATAAAGCAGGAAAATATGCAGGCGGCACTTATATGATCTTTTATTTAAGTCCGAGCCACTATCATAGGATACACAGCCCGGTCACTGGAAAAGTAGCAGATCAATGGATTCTTGGGCTGAAATCTTATCCGGTCAACAAATGGGGATTAAAATATGGTAGAGATACACTTTCCAAAAATTACAGGAGCATAACTGAAGTGAGGCATGGAGATGCAGCAATCGGGATTGTGAAGGTTGGCGCTATGTTTGTAAATTCCATTGAACTTACTCATGAAGGGGAGCAGCTTGAAAAAGGAAAGGAAATGGCCTATTTTACGTTTGGCTCTACTGTCATTCTCCTGTTTGAGCAAGGGAAATTCGAACTTGAAAAGTCAATCAGGACCCCTGCTCACATTAAAGTTGGGGAGCGGATTGGGACGTTATTGTGAATGTTTGGGCCGGTTATTTCAGTCTTTAAGAAATATGGAGAATAAAAAAAGCCCTATTAAGGGCTTGTCCATTTTTAAGAAGTAACTTTTATGCTGTTTGATAGTGAGCGACGGTGGATTTCTGTTTCGATTAAACGAATGAAGTCTTTGCTAAGCTGCAGTTCCTTTGCTTTATAATATGATTCAATTAGTAAATCATCTGACAGTTTACGCATTCCTGTCCCACCTCCAGGCACTTGATATTTCAGTTCTAAAAGAATTAATTTATACATATAATGTAAGATTTTATGTTGTACCCCTACTCTAGCAAAATTAAACGATTAGAACAACTGTTCTCTTATCCACAGGAAACCGTGGATAACCTGTGATTATTTTGTTTATAAAAAGGGAAAAAGTATAAAAATCATATTGGATTATGTGCATAAAGTTATCCACAGGGTTGGAGAGCGGTTGTTTTTTGTCGAAAAATTTTTATTTTAAGAATAAATAATATCTATTCCATAGAAATATACTGAGCTTTGATTGTCTTTCCCCATTTTGTGGAATCGTATAAAATAGAACAGCTGGGATTGTATCCTCCAGTTTTTATTTTGAAAGAGCGGATGAAATTGGGTATGATAAAATCGGTGTTTTTCCATAGTGAAAACCCTGATGCAACTAATTATTAATAAAGCCCGTTAGGTATTTGAGGGCTGAGGAACAATATTGTTGGACCATACGAATATATGATTGAGGTGTAAATATAGTGTTAAAGCATTTTTTGCCTGATCAGCATGTTAAAAGTATATTTGAAATAACTCCCCACAGTTTAAAGGAAAAAGGAGTCAAAGGAATTATCACGGACCTGGACAATACACTAGTTGAATGGGACAGGCCAAATGCTACACCGAAGCTGATTAGCTGGTTTGAAGAAATGAAGCAAAGCAACATTAAGGTTACCATTGTGTCAAATAATAATGAAAATCGGGTTAAGGCTTTTTCCCACCCCCTTGAGATTCCATTTATCTACCAGGCAAGAAAGCCAATGGGCAGGGCCTTCCGAAGAGCTCTATCAGAGATGGGGCTGAGAAAAGAAGAAACCGTTGTGATTGGTGATCAATTGCTGACTGACGTCCTGGGGGGGAACAGAAGCGGCTTCCATACTATTTTGGTCGTGCCTGTCGCCCAAACTGACGGATTTTTTACAAAATTTAACCGGCTTGTAGAAAGACGAATATTAAATTGGTTCAGAAAAAAAGGAATGATTCAGTGGGAGGATTAAGAAGTGAGTGAAGATCAATTTGTTTGCATAGGCTGTGGAGTAAAAGTTCAAACAGAAAATCCTGAGGAGCTGGGCTATGCTCCTCATTCAGCTCTGCAGAAGGAAACGATTATTTGCCAGCGCTGTTTTAGACTGAAACATTATAATGAAGTTCAGGATGTAAGCTTGACTGATGATGATTTTCTTAAGATCCTGAATGAAATTGGACAAAGTGATGCACTTATCGTGAAGATTGTGGACATCTTTGATTTTAACGGGAGCTGGCTTCCTGGGCTCCACCGTTTTGTAGGCAACAATAAAATCCTGCTTGTAGGAAACAAAGTTGACCTTCTGCCAAAGTCGGTGAAAACAAACAAGCTGATTAACTGGATGAAGCAGGAATCAAAACAGCTGGGTTTAAAACCGGAAGAAGTCTATCTGGCAAGTGCTGCAAAAGGGTACTCCATTAACGAGATTGCAGCAGCTATCGACCATTATCGGGAAGGAAAAGATGTGTATGTAGTAGGGTGTACAAATGTAGGTAAATCCACATTCATCAACCGTATATTAAAGGAAGTAACAGGTGAGGGCGATGTCATCACAACTTCCCACTTCCCTGGCACAACCCTTGATATCATCGAAATACCTTTATCTGACGGAAAAGCTTTAGTAGATACGCCAGGTATAATAAACCATCACCAAATGGCCCACTATGTAGATAAAAGGGATTTAAAGGTTATTACACCTAAAAAGGAAATTAAGCCTAAGGTTTACCAGCTGAATGAAGAGCAGACTCTGTTCTTTGGCGGTCTGGCAAGATTTGACTACATGGCCGGTGGCCGACGTTCATTTGTTTGCCATTTCTCCAATGAGCTGACTATTCACCGCACCAAAACGGAAAAGGCCGATGAGCTGTATCGGAATCATGCGGGAGAGATGCTCACACCCCCAAGGGAAGAACAAATGGAAACCTTCCCGGAGCTTGTGAAACATGAATTCACAATAAAAGAACCAAAAACAGATATCGTTTTTTCAGGACTTGGCTGGATTACTGTAAATGAAGGCGGGGCCAAAGTAGCTGCTTATGTTCCTAAAGGTGTTCATGCCATGATAAGGAAGTCTTTGATTTAGGCTGTGGACCTGCAGCTGCTTATGCTTTTCAAAGGGGTGAGGAATTTTGAAAAAGCTGTTTGGGGTGATTGGGGACCCGATTTCCCATTCAATGTCCCCCGCTATGCACAATGATCTATTTACCGCTTACAGTCTTGATGCACATTATCAGCCATTCCATATATCCAGGGGAAATCTGACGGATGCTATTAAAGGGTTCAGAGCAATGGGCATTGCGGGATTTAATGTTACAGTACCGCATAAGGAGGCTATCATCCCTCTTTTAGATGAACTGGATCCCCTGGCAGAGGCTATTGGAGCAGTAAATACAGTAGTCAATCAGGATGGAAAGCTAATAGGCTATAATACGGATGGGAGCGGGTATGTAAAAGGCCTGCTGAATCAAAAACAGCCAATTAAAAACAAAAAAGTGCTCATAGTAGGGGCAGGCGGAGCTGCAAGAGCCATTTATTTTACAATTGCCAAAGAAGGTCCTGAGCTTCTGGATATTTGTAATCGGACTCCAAAAAGGGCGGAACAAATTATTAATGACTGCCCATTTCAGATTCAAGCGCAAGTGCTGAGCAGACAGGACGCGGAGGAAAGCCTCGAGACATACGATCTTATAGTTCAGACTACATCGATAGGGATGCATCCGGAAATTGGCCATAGCCCACTTTCAATACATAAGCTTAAGCCTGGAGCTTTTGTAAGTGATATCATATACAACCCGCTTGAAACAAAGCTTCTGATGGAAGCTGCTGAAAAGGGTGCGGGAATTCAGAATGGGATCGATATGTTTGTATATCAGGGTGCACTTGCTTTCGAGATGTGGACTGGCATTGGACCTGATATTGAAAGAATGAGACATAAAGTTTTAAATCAGCTGGGAGGATTATCATGCTAACAGGAAAGCAAAAACGTTTTTTACGATCAAAAGCCCATCATTTAAACCCGATTTTCCAAGTAGGAAAGGGCGGGGTAAATGAAAATATGATTAAACAAGTAGGAGAAGCACTGGAAGCCCGTGAATTATTAAAGATTTCAATTCTTCAAAACTGTGAAGAAGACAGGGATACGGTGGCGCAGCAGCTGTCAAAAGGCACAAAGGCTGATGTTGTACAAATCATCGGGAATATAATTGTTTTATATAAAGAATCGAAAGAAAACAAACAAATCGACTTGCCGTAAGTTTCTTAAGCGTAAAACTGGAAGTATGGAGGAGAGTAAATGGAAAAGGTAGGCATACTTGGAGGGACCTTTAATCCGCCTCATATAGGCCATCTCATTATCGCGAATGAGGTAATGTCTTCTCATGGTTTGGATGAAATCTGGTTTATGCCGAACCATGAACCTCCCCATAAAAAGAGGTCTGATAATGTCAGCAGCGGTGATCGTACAAAAATGCTGAAACTGGCATTACAGAGCCATCCCGGCTTTAAATTGGAATTGATTGAGCTGGAGCGCGATGGCCCTTCATTTACCTACGATACAATCAGGATTTTGAAGGAAAACTATCCTCAAACGCAATTTTATTTTATTATTGGAGCTGACATGGTTGAGTATCTGCCCAAATGGCATAACATTGACAAACTTCTTAAATTGATTACCTTTATAGGAGTGAGGAGGCCATCTTACAATTTGCAGACTCCGTATCCGATTCTTTATGCTGACGTTCCGGAAATGGGGATATCCTCGAGTATGATCAGAAGCCGTATAAAGGAAGGCGGAACTATTCGGTATCTGGTACCGGATGCTATAAGGAGTTTTATAAAGGAGAATCATTTATATGAATCGTGAACAGGCTCTTGCAATTGTAAGGGAACAGCTGACTGAACATCGCTACCTTCACACAGTAGGGGTGATGGAAACAGCCATTAACCTTGCAGCGAAATATGGTGCTGATACAAAGAAAGCGGAACTTGCGGCCATTTTTCATGATTATGCTAAATTCCGTCCTAAGGAAGAACTGAGGGAAATTATCCTTAAGGAAGGAATGCCAAGTGAG
Organism: Cytobacillus oceanisediminis; assembly: GCF_004366035.1. GTDB lineage: Bacteria > Bacillota > Bacilli > Bacillales > Cytobacillaceae > Cytobacillus > Cytobacillus oceanisediminis_C. The sequence continues at coordinate 552,969 of NZ_SOEE01000001.1, read as the reverse complement.
CTTTTGGAGTACAATAGTGAACTTTGGCATGCTCCCGTCGGTGCTTTTCTGACGGAGAAAGAAGCAGGAATTAATGATAAAGAGGTTTTGGATGCCATAAGGTATCATACTTCAGGCAGGCCGGGAATGGCACTTCTTGAAAAGATCATATATCTTGCGGATTATATTGAACCTGGAAGGCATTTTCCAGGTGTTGATGAAGTACGTGATTTAGCGGAAACAAATCTGGATAAGGCCTTAAGCAAGGCCGTCCAAAATACCATCATGTTTTTAATGAAAAAAGGGCAGCCGGTTTTTCCAGCGTCCTTCCAAACTTATAATGACCTTGTAATGACTAAGGAGGACTGATTAGATGAATGAAAATACATTGCTGATGACAGCAGTTAGAGCAGCGGATGATAAACGGGCAGAAGATATAACGGTACTTAATATGAAAGGCATTTCCCTGATTTCAGACTACTTTGTAATTTGCCACGGCAACTCTGATAAACAAGTGCAGGCCATTGCTAGGGAAATGAAAGAAAAATCTGAAGAACATGGGTTTGCTGTTAAAAGAATGGAAGGTTTTGATGAAGCAAGGTGGATTCTAGTTGATATGGGTGATATAGTTGCTCATATTTTCCATAAGGATGAAAGAAGCTATTATAATCTGGAAAGACTTTGGGGCGATGCACCGATCGAGAACGTTCAGGGCATGCTTAACCAATGAGCTATGGAAAGTTCGCTTATCTCTATGACAGACTGATGGAAGATGTCCCTTATGACAGCTGGATTAAAATGGTCAATGAAAAGCATGCAAAATTTAATGTGCCCGGCAAAAAACTTCTGGATCTTGCCTGCGGCACAGGCCAGCTTTCAATAAGGCTAAGGAAACAGGGGTATGATGTTACAGGTGTGGACTTATCAGAGGATATGCTGGCAGTAGCACAGGCAAAGGCGGAAGAGAACGGTCTGCAAATCCCCTTTTACCTGCAGAACATGGCAGAACTTGAAGGATTCAGCGAATTTGATATTATTGGCATTTTTTGTGATTCTTTAAATTATCTGGAGACGGAATCAGAGGTGAAAGACACTTTTTTGCGGGTCCACACCCATTTGAAAAGTGAGGGTCTTTTTATATTTGATGTCCACTCCATTTATAAAATCATGCAGATATTTATGAACCAGACATTTGCTGAAAATGATGAAGAAATTTCATATATCTGGCACAGCTATCAGGGGGAATATCCTAATTCTGTAGAGCATGATCTTTCATTTTTTGTTCTGGAAGAAGAAACGGGAAAGTATAACCGCTATGACGAACTGCACTTCCAGCGTACGTATCCTATTGATCAATATGAAAGCTGGCTTAGGGAATGCGGATTTGAACTGCTTGACATTTCAGCAGATTTTGAAGAGGGCCCTCCAGGCAGTCAGGCTGAACGAATTATTTTTATTGCAAAGAAAAGGAATTAATATATATAACAGCCGGATTGTCTGAAGCAATCCGGCTGTTTTTTTAGAAAAAAGAAGGATTATTTCCATTAACATCGAATAGCTAATGAAGAGAATACTGTTTTTTTACCTCAACAAGATCTTCGTCATACTTGGAATGTGTTGCCTGGAATAAGTGCTCAAATATTGTGCCAAGCTCGCTTTCGAGAATTTTAATTCCCTCTCCTGTAATTCCTCCTTTGACGCATACCTTCTCCTGTAGTGTCGGCAATGTATAAAAACCCTTTTTCAGTAAATCCCCAAGTCCGATCAGCATCTCTCCTGCAAGCTTTGTAGCTGTTTCATTATCAATCTCCGTTTCTGTAACTGCCGCATTGATGAAGCGCTGTGTCAAATAGCTGAAAAAGGCAGGTCCGCAGCTGACAATATCCGAAGAAACCCGGGTAATATTTTCCTCGATAAAGACAGGCGTGGAGATGCTTTCAAAAAGCTTATGAAGTATCCCTTTCCAATGCTCGCTGCACTGTTCACCGAATGATAATAGCGAAACCCCTGATAAGGCCCGATTTGTTATGCTTGGAATCGCCCTGGCTGCTGAACAGGGCAGAATAGATTCAAGCTGTTTTACACTTATAGGGCTGGTTATTGAAACTACACATTTATCTTTTGACAGGAACGGCAAAATGTCCTGAACGACATTATACACATCATGAGGCTTTACACAAATAAAGATAAGTGAAGAACGATGTGCTGCCTCTCTTGCGTTATTTACAACGGTAATATCCAGATGAGTTTCCTTTATTTCCATCGCTTTTGCCGCTGTCCGATTGGTAATTGTCATGGAGGATGGGGAAACGGTTCCGCCATCAAGGAAAGCCTCGGTCAGTATCCTCCCCATGTTACCTGTGCCAATTATTCCGATTTTCATTGCTTTATCCCTCCTTCAAAAGCAAGCTCTCTCATATAACGATATGTATCAAAAACACATTTATTCCAAAAAGAAAGGATCGATCCTTAATGCCTGAATGGATAAAAACACATAAAATTTACTTTGCAGGAGCCGCCATTGCATTGGCTGCCTTCCTCTATTATTTTTTCATGCCTGTTCAAGAGGCTGAAGTTCCTGGGATTGAACAGGCAGTTCAATTAAAGGAAAATGAAGGTGATGATAAAGAAATAGAAACAGAAAGTGATGAACAGGCTGGACAGATGCCACAGCCAATGAAGGCAGATATTAAAGGTGCTGTGCAAAAGCCGGGAGTATACGAAGCGGCAGAAGGTGACAGGGTGATAGACCTGCTGGAAAAAGCAGGCGGACTGACTGATAAAGCAGATGGAACTAAAATCAATTTTGCCCTCAATATTACGGATGAAATGGTCATATATGTTCCGGAAAAGGGCGAAGTTCTCGAGGAGGCCGCAGTCGGATATGAAAATATCGAGGTGAGGGGACAGCAAGATAACGGAAAGATAAATTTAAACCAAGCCAATGAATCGGAACTGCAGATGTTGCCGGGTATCGGCCCGTCTAAGGCTGCAGCCATAATTGAACACCGCGAGACAAATGGATCCTTTAAGGATATTGCGGACTTGAAATTAATATCAGGGATAGGAGAGAAGACCTTTGAAAAACTCAAAGAACATATTAGTGTAAAATAATTTCATTTCATTGACCTTAACGAGCTTGAGGCTTACACTTATTGAGAGAAAAAGCTATGTTTTTGAATTCCAGGGCATATACGCCTGAGCAAAAGACGGAAGGGGAGAGACTGCAAGATGGATCGGATTTCCTGGAACCAATATTTTATGGCGCAAAGCCATTTGCTTGCTTTAAGGAGCACTTGTACAAGGCTTGCGGTAGGCGCAACCATTGTAAGGGATAAGAGGATCATTGCCGGCGGCTATAATGGATCGATTGCCGGGGGTGAACATTGTATTGATGAAGGCTGCTATGTTATTGATAACCATTGTGTCAGAACCATTCATGCGGAAATGAATGCGATTTTACAGTGTGCAAAATTCGGGGTACCTACAACTGATGCGGAAATATATGTAACTCATTTTCCATGCCTCCAATGCTGCAAAGCGATAATACAGTCAGGAATTAAAACAGTTTATTACGCACAGGACTATAAAAATCACCCGTATGGAATTGAACTCTTTGAAAAGGCTGGAGTGAAAACAGTACAGGTAATAGCAGAAAAAGTGTCCTTTGATAACAGCAAACAAGAAAAAAGTGATTTTATAGAAGAACTAATAAATGAGCTTGAAAAAAGCGGAAAAGATCGGGACTTGGTGAAAGGCTATAAAGAAACAAAGGACAAGCTTTTTCAGAATTAAACCATTGAAGGAGTGGCACCTGAAATGATTAGGTCTTACTCCTTCCAAAAAACTAAAGGAGCAAATGATATGAAAGGCAGATGGATCTATGCAGCAGCTGCCTCGCTGCTGGGAAATTTGACATCTTTTTTTCATCCTGCTATAGCTATCGTTTTTTTTCTTCTGGCTTTTTTCCTCCTAAAAAGAAATATTTTATCATCCAAAAACGCCGCTATTCTGATAATGATTTACCTTGCCTTAATCATGCGCAGTGAATTTGCATCCGAACACAACAGGACAAGCCTTTCTGGAAATGAGAGCGAGTTCGAAATAACAATGAAAGAATCTGCCAAAATAGATGGTGACCTTCTTACTGTCTTTATTGATTTAGCCGAAAAAAAAGAAAAGCTGGCAGCCAGGTATAAAATTAAATCTGAAACAGAAAAAAAGGCCCTTACAGACCACCTGGGAACAGGGATGACATGCCGGGTAAATGGCACCTTACAGACCCCTTCAACATCCACCAATCCTAATTCCTTCAGCTATCAGGAATATCTAAACCACAACAGTATCTTTTGGATCCTCGAAATAGAACAGTTACACCTCTCCGATTGCAGTTACCGTAAAAGCAGCCTCGTATTAACCATTTTAAAAATAAGAGAGATGGGAATTAATTATCTCCTGGATCATTTTCCTGAACAGACTGCTCCACTGGCTATTGCCCTTGTATTCGGCGAACGTGATTTTATTGATCAGACTACCATTGCTTCTTATCAGAAAATCGGAATTATCCATTTGCTTGCGATATCCGGCCTTCATGTAGGTATGCTTGCTGGGATGTTCTTTCTTGCTGGTATACGCGCCGGAATCACCAGAGAAAAAATGACCAGCATCTTATTATTGGTTTTGCCTTTATATGCAATATTGACAGGGGCAGCACCATCTGTTCTGCGGGCTGTGTTTATGATGCTTGTGGTTTTGCTCGCAAAGAAGCTGAAGGCTCCTATTCAACTAGCTGATGTTATCTCTATTGTGTTTATTGGCTACCTTTTTATCTCTCCTTATATCATCTATAATGCAGGGTTTCAGCTGTCATTTGCTGTCGCTCTATCGCTTATTCTCTCAGCTCCCATCATCCTCAAAAGATTTTCTGAGTCATACGCTGCTATCCTGGCAGTTTCTTTTGTTTGCCAGATGGCTGCCATTCCGATTCTTCTGTGGCATTTTTATGAGGTATCCATTATTTCCATAATTGCCAATCTGATTTTTGTGCCTTTATATTCTTCCATAATCCTTCCGGTGGTGTTGATTCTCTTCATTTTTGATTTATTAACAGGGGGGAAAGCAGATTTATTGCTCAATGTATTTGAAAAACTCATCAGTTTTCTAAATTGGATTGCTGAATCACTTTCGGCCATTCCTAACTCGGCCATTGTCCTTGGCAGGCCATCCCTGATTATGCTGATCGTCTATCTGCTGCTGATTCCCGCATTCTTTGCCGGCTGGGAAAGGTCAAAAAATAAAAAGGTTCTTATCAAGAGCGGTGTGCTTCCAATCCTCGCCATACTAATTCAGCACTTTTCTAATGTGTTTAATCCTGCCGGTGAAATTACATTTATAGATGTTGGGCAGGGGGACAGCATTCTGATAAAGCTTCCATATGGAAAGGGGAATTATCTGATAGATGCTGGAGGCACACTTATGCTTGACACTGAGGATTGGAGGATGAGAAGCGATCCTTATGAAACAGGAAAGGACACGGTAGTGCCATTTTTGAAAAGCAAAGGGATCAGTAAAATAGATAAGTTTTTTTTGACTCACGGGGATATGGATCACATTGGAGGAGCATCAGCTGTGATTAGGGAAATGAGGGTAAAGTCTGTAGTGATTTCGCAGGGGGCGGAAATCTCAGAGGATGAAAAGGATTTGATTGTTCAGGCTAAATTAAAAAAAGCCAATATTGCATTCACTAAAGCTGGAGATAACTGGTCAATAGGAGATTCCGCATTTCAAGTTTTGTCTCCATTTGGAAATCGGATGAAGGACGTGTATACAGGGAAAAATGATGGCTCTATTGTCCTTTTTGCCAAAGTGGGTGGCCTTAACTGGCTGTTTACAGGAGATTTGGAGGAAACGGGGGAAAGTCAGCTTATTAAATCTTATCCCAATTTGAAAATTGATGTTTTAAAAATTGCACATCATGGAAGCAAAACCTCCACAACAGATTCATTTCTGGCTGCTGTTAACCCGAGGATTGCTGTTATTTCTGCAGGCAGAAACAACAGGTATGGGCATCCTCATAATGATGTAATGGGCAGGCTTAAAGAATTTAATGTGCATGTTCTGAGAACCGATAAGCAAGGGGCGGTTACCTATGTTTTTAAAGGAAATTCAGGAACCTTTTCCGTTCAGCTTCCATAGTATATGTTAGAAATGCTTCAGCCCCCTTTCTATACTCTCAATGCCTATTATCACTTACAGCCACAAAAAAAGAGACTGCTGAAGCAGCCTCGATGTGTCAGAGGTATGACACAATTACTTACTTTATGTAGCCATTAAGCTCCTAAAAATTTAATGACTGTTGCAATAACAAATAACGTTGCGAAGAAACCGAATGATACGATGAATCCTACTCCAGAGTCGATGGCATCATTACGTTTGCTTTGGACGTTCTTTTCAAATTCGTTCACAGTCTACCCCTCCTATTTCCTATATAGTATAAGTCATTCAAATAAAAAAATCTAGAGTTCCCCTGCCCTTTTCCTGCAATAGCAGGAGTTGTCACAAATATGCCGGCACATCAAGGGGAAAATAATAGAACAAAGGTGCACCGCAGCTTCCTGAGTATCCCGGGCCTCAGGCGGCAGCGTTCTATATAGATTGGAAATTGGCGTTCTTATGGGCGCCAATTTCTTATGTCTTGTCAAATTGCCATTGCTTCTTTAGGATATATAGTGAACATGCAATCTGCGGGATAGGGGCTTTATCCCTGCCCGTTAAACTGCAATAAAGTGAATATAATGTAAGGCGAACGGAGAGAAAGAAATTGGTTTTTGATATTTGGAAGCAGATAAAAGCGAAAAGTTTTGCTCCTATTTACTTATTATATGGAACAGAACCTTATCTTATAAACGAAACGAAGCAGCTTCTGATCAACAATGTGCTAAGCGAAGATGAAGCTGATTTTAATTTATCCTCTTATGACCTTGAGGAAACCCCAATCGATACAGCGCTTGAAGATGCGGAGACATTTCCGTTTATGGGGGAAAGAAGACTGATCTTTTTACATAACCCGGTTTTTTTAACATCAGAAAAATCGAAAGCTAAACAGGAGCATAATCTGTCAAAGCTCGAAGCCTATCTTAAAGAGCCTGCCCCGTATTCAGTAGTGGTATTTTCCTCATCTGCAGAAAAGCTGGATGACCGGAAAAAAATAACTAAACAATTGAAAAAAACGGCTGCAATCCTTGAAGCAAAGAAACTTAATGAAGGAGAATTGAAAGCCTGGATCAGGGAGCGCGCAGCACTTAACGGCGTGCAAATTGATGAATCGGCAGTTGAGCTAATATTGACATTGGCAGGCACCAACCTTTTTATCTTGACAAACGAGATCGATAAATTAGCTTTATATGCGAATGACACGAAGCGAATCGATGAACAAATGGCAGAGAAAATGGTATCAAGATCATTAGAGCAAAACATTTTTTCCCTTGTAGACAAGGTTGTTCACCGCAAAATAGAGGAAGCCCTGAGAATTTATTATGATTTATTAAAGCAAAATGAAGAACCCATTAAGATTTTATCGGTTATTACAGGGCAGTTCAGACTGATTTATCAGGTGAAGGAGCTTGCGAGGAGAGGCTACGGCCAGCAGCAGATTGCCGGCTACTTAAAGATTCATCCTTTCCGGGTGAAACTTGCAGCTGGACAGGCGCATATGTTTGCAGACGAAGAACTTGCAGCGATCATAAGCTTGCTTGCTGATGCAGATTACCAAATGAAAACTGGAGGCATGAATAAAACCATGCTGATTGAAATGTTCCTGTTTCGTCTGCAAAGTCAGGCGCTCAAAAAAAATCCTTAAAGAGATTACGTTTACAGCCTCCAGCACCTTGAGTATTGAGACAAAATTAGTAATGATGATTACATAAAAAAAAGCGATCCATTTGGACCGCTTTTTTGTGTAAAATAAAAGGCTATCCCTTAAGATAGCCAATATCTTCAAACATTACGCGTTTAAAGAGTTCATTTTTTTCATTAAACGAGACTTTTTACGGGCAGCAGCATTTTTGTGGATAAGACCTTTTGCAGCAGCTTTGTCTAGTTTACGAGCAGCATCAGCGAAAGATTCAGTCGCAGCAGCAGCATCGTTGTTTACGACAGCAGCATCAACCTTCTTAACAGCTGTACGCATTGCTGATTTAACTGTAGCGTTTTGAGCGTTGCGAGCTTCGCTAGTTTTAACACGCTTGATAGCAGATTTAATGTTTGGCATTCCATTCACCTCCTGAAAAAGCATCGAGATTCTATAACTCGACATTCACATTCATTAACAATAATTAAGAACAAGTGATATTTTATCAAACACGGGGGCATAATGCAATACTCTGTAATCAAAATTGCTGGAGGCGATTCTGCATGTTTTTGGACTTTAAAGGCAATGATAGTATATATCTGAATTTTAGTATAATGTGTGTTATTTTCCAATAGCTGAGAATGTGAGGGATAAATATGAAAGAATCAATAGATTTAAGCCAATACTCAGTCCGAACGGATCTTGCCATTGAAGCCAGGGAAATGGTTATTTCCGACAGGCAGAAAGACAATATTCATCAGCAGGAGAATCTTTCCCAAATAGAAGGCGTAATAATTAAAGAAAAAGAAGAAAATGATATAAAAATTTCTTTTGTTGAAGTAACAAAAGAAGGTGCAGAGGCATTGGGGAAAAAAGAAGGAAAATATCTGACACTTGAAGTGACGGGCATACGCCAGCAGGATACGGAGCTGCAGCACAAAGTGGAGTCTGTATTTGCTAGTGAATTCTCCCAATTTATTAAGCAGCTGGGAATCAATGAAGATGCATCCTGTTTAATTGTTGGACTGGGCAATTGGAATGTCACTCCCGATGCACTGGGTCCGCAAGTTTGTGAAAACTTGCTTATCACACGACATCTCTATCAGCTGCAGCCTGAAAGCGTAGAAGAAGGCTATCGGCCAGTAAGTGCTATTTCCCCGGGAGTAATGGGCCTGACCGGGATAGAAACAAGTGACATTATTTATGGCATTGTTGAAAAAACAAAGCCCGATTTTGTCATTGCAATTGATGCTCTTGCTTCCCGATCAATTGAAAGAGTCAATTCTACCATTCAAATTTCGGATACAGGGATTCACCCTGGTTCTGGTGTCGGGAATAAACGAAAAGAAATCAGCAAAGAAACTTTAGGGATACCTGTCATAGCGATTGGCATCCCAACAGTTGTTGATGCTGTGTCCATCACAAGCGATACAATTGATTACATCCTGAAGCATTTCGGCAAGGAAATGAAAGAGGGGGACCGTCCATCACGTGCCCTCGCTCCTGCAGGAATGACTTTTGGAGAGAAGAAAAAGCTGACAGATGACGACCTCCCGGAAGAACATCATAGAAAAACCTTCCTTGGCATGATTGGAACCTTGCCTGAAGAAGAGAAGCGGAAGCTTATTTATGAAGTCCTTTCTCCTTTGGGCCACAACCTTATGGTGACTCCAAAGGAAGTGGATGTATTTATTGAAGATATGTCAAATTTAATTGCTAACGGTTTGAACGCAGCACTCCATCAAAAAGTGAATCAGGATAATGCCGGTTTTTATACCAGATAGGAAATAACATGTTCTATCTTCTCTAGCAAAGTCATAACATTTACTAGACTAGCAAGGAGAGGTGGAACAATGAAACCTTTTAAATCGAACGGACTTGTAGTAACCATTCAAGGGACAAGCTTGCTGAAAGCCATAGGCGGATTTTTGCTTTTTCTATTTATGATATTTTCAATAAGCGGAGCATTAACTTCATTAAAGCCGGAATACAGAATCAGCTCCTCCTCAGTTAATTCTGCTGCGAACAGCCTGACAGGAGAAATGCTTTATCATTTTCTTGGATGGGAAAACCACTCATTTCTCGAGGGGGTTTCTAAAACCAGTTCACCCCCGGGCTTTGCCAATTTGGTTTTCAAGCTATCCACAAATGTCAATTTGGATGATCCCAGAAGCCTTTTGGGAAGGGAGCTTCCATTCTTCTCTATTTATGACAGTAAGATCCTTGTTGCTGGTGAAGGAACGGATTATACAAACATGCCTGTGGAATCTTCTCCTCCTATCGAAGTGCTGAAGGCAGAACAGGAGGCAGCTCTGCAAAACACCGAAGGCCTTGAGCCGGATGGTGATTCGAAACAGTCGAAAACACCTCCGATGTCTACAGGTGATAAAAAACCAGTCTATGTTTACTTTTCGCATAATACGGAATCCTATCTTCCTTATCTGAAGGGTGTAACCAATCCTGATGCAGCCTTTCATTCCAAAATTAATGTTACTAAGATTGGTGATAAGCTTAAGGAAGAGATGGAGAGCAAAGGAATAGGGACTTTTGTTGACAAAACGGATATCCAGGCAAATTTAAGCAAGAAAGGATTAACGTATGGACGTTCCTACCAGGAATCCAGAGAAGTTGTCCAGGCTGCAATTACGTCCAACCGGGATTTGTCTTACCTAATCGATATTCACCGTGATTCAAAAAGAAAAAAAGACACAACGAAAGAAATAAACGGAGAGTCTTATGCCAAACTAGCTTTCATTATTGGCGGAAATAACCCGAACTATGAAAAGAACTTAAAATTTGCGAAAGAGCTGCATGATAGATTGAACGTTAAGTACAAAGGATTGAGCAGGGGAATCATGAAAAAAGAGGGTGCAGGGACAAATGGCAACTTCAATCAGGATTTATCTGGGAATGCCATCCTCGTTGAATTTGGCGGAGTAGATAATACGTTTGAAGAATTAAACCGTTCGGCAGAAGCACTCGCAGAAGTGTTCAGTGAATATTATTGGCAGGCCGAGGAAGTAAATGCATCAGCTGGCGGTGAAACAGAAAAGAAATAGTATTAGGATGATGCGGAATGAAAATATTTATGCTAAAAGCTCTTTTTCTGGCAGCGGTTATGTTTGTCTCAGTATTATTTGGAATGCAGCAGGCAAATGAAGGAATCCACAGAATGAAGGGTTTCCATGACGAAGATTTCAAGAGTGCCCTAACCTTAAATGAAACCAATGAAGGTGAAGTGCATGCATCTGTCCTGGGAAATGATGTGTCCAGCCATGATCTTCAGCAGAAAAAAGAAAAGCTTGAAGAAATGAAAGCATATAACTTTTTTTCATCTCTGGGAAAAAGTATATCCGAAGGCTTATCAGAGCTGACAGAAAAATCGGTCGCATTCATCACAGACTTAATAATCGGAAAGTAGGCTGCTCAGGAGGGCAGCCTTATTTTTTTTGAACGGTTAGAGACGTGAAGCTTAGCATTGAATCTTCACAAACGTACTGATATAATCAAAAATAGTGTATAAACTAAAAGGACTATTTAAAATTGACCACACTTGGCTCCAGGCGCCTGTCTTAAGGCGCTTGCGCTTTTCTTATAGTAGGAGTTGAATTATTTATAATGAACAGAGAAGAGAGACTAAAAAGGCAAGAGAAAATAAGGAATTTTTCGATCATTGCCCATATTGACCATGGCAAGTCGACTTTGGCGGACAGGATCCTTGAAAAAACCAATGCGCTGACATCACGCGAAATGAAGGATCAGCTCCTTGATTCCATGGACCTCGAAAGAGAGCGCGGCATCACGATCAAGCTTAATTCCGTCCAGCTAAATTATAAAGCTAAAGATGGAGAGGTATACACTTTTCACTTAATAGATACCCCGGGACACGTCGATTTTACATATGAAGTTTCCCGAAGTCTGGCAGCCTGTGAAGGAGCAATCCTGGTGGTGGATGCGGCTCAGGGTATTGAAGCACAGACCCTTGCAAATGTCTATCTGGCCTTGGATAACGATCTTGAGATTCTTCCGATCATCAATAAAATTGACCTTCCAAGTGCGGATCCGGAACGGGTGCGCAATGAGATTGAAGAAGTCATCGGCCTGGATGCTTCTGAAGCGGTACTTGCTTCATCAAAAGCAGGAATCGGCATTGAAGAAATCCTTGAACAGGTAGTTGAAAAAGTGCCCGCTCCAGTAGGTGATCCGGATGCCCCTTTAAAGGCGCTTATATTTGACTCCCTTTATGATGCCTACCGTGGAGTTGTAGCCTACATCCGTGTGGTGGATGGTACGGTAAAAGTAGGAGATAAAATAAAAATGATGGCAACTGGGAAAGAGTTTGAAGTTACTGAGGTCGGTGTGTTCACTCCTAAATCCACTCCATTGGCTGAATTATCAGTTGGAGACGTCGGCTTTTTGACTGCTGCAATCAAAAATGTTGGAGATACACGTGTAGGAGATACCATCACAAGTGCGAAAAATGGTGCAGACGAAGCTCTTCCTGGGTACAGGAAGCTGAATCCGATGGTTTATTGCGGACTTTATCCAATAGACAGCGCCAAGTTCAATGATTTGCGTGAAGCCCTTGAAAAGCTGGAACTGAATGATTCTGCCCTGCAGTTTGAGCCTGAAACGTCACAAGCGCTTGGCTTTGGATTCCGCTGCGGTTTCCTTGGATTGCTTCACATGGAAATCATCCAGGAGCGCATTGAGCGCGAATTCAAAATTGACTTGATTACAACAGCACCAAGTGTTATCTATGATGTCATCCTGACTGATGGCACAGAGGTTAAAGTGGATAATCCATCCAATATGCCTGATCCGCAAAAGATTGACCGTGTCGAAGAGCCTTATGTAAAAGCTACAATGATGGCGCCTAATGATTATGTGGGAGCCATAATGGAACTTTGCCAGCAAAAACGCGGCATCTTTATTGATATGCAATACATGGATGAAACCAGAGTAAATATTATATATGAAATTCCTTTATCGGAAATTGTTTATGATTTCTTTGATCAGCTGAAATCCAATACAAAAGGATATGCCTCTTTTGATTATGAACTAATTGGGTACAAGCCTTCAAAACTTGTTAAAATGGATATTCTGTTAAATGCCGAAAAGGTAGACGCATTGAGCTTCATCGTTCATAAGGATTTTGCTTATGAAAGAGGAAAAGTAATCGTTGAGAAGTTAAAAGAGCTAATTCCCCGTCAGCAATTTGAGGTTCCTATTCAAGCGGCGATTGGCCAGAAAATTGTAGCCCGCTCAACTATTAAAGCCATCCGCAAAAATGTATTGGCGAAATGTTACGGCGGGGACATCTCCCGTAAGCGTAAATTATTGGAGAAGCAGAAAGAAGGTAAAAAGCGGATGAAACAGGTTGGTTCTGTTGAAGTTCCGCAGGAAGCCTTCATGGCAGTTTTGAAGATGGACGATAACAGCCCTAAAAAGTAAAATATTTGCTTTGTTTTAAGAGGTTAGATATGCTGTCATAATAATAACAGCACTAACCTCTTTTTAATTGAATGTGTTTTAAAATTTGTTGCTTTCTAGTGGCTAAATGAGTTAAACCATTGAGTTGATTGGAGCAGAAGGCGCGAGATCCTCGAAAATGCTGCCGCATTTTCTGCTTTCGGTGTTGATTCAAGGAAGCTTATTCATCGTCCTGCGGGAGTAGCGTACCAGGGGAGACCCCGCAGACGCAGAGCGTCGAGGAGCTTCGGCAGCCGTGTGGGAAAGCATGAGTGCCTGCCGGCGGAAATCAACGGGTAAAATTCAAAAAGCTATATAAATTAATTGGAGAGCGATTGAATGATGAAAGTAGTGAAATAAATGATTAAAGCAGCTTATATACACATCCCATTTTGTGAACATATCTGTCATTACTGTGATTTTAATAAAGTGTTCTTGAAGAACCAGCCAGTTGGAGAATATCTGGACTCTCTTGACATAGAGATGGATCTTGCTTTGAAAGAAGTACCTGCATCCCGCCTTGATTCTATCTTTGTAGGAGGCGGCACGCCAACTGCGCTGAACGAGAAACAGCTGGAAAAGCTTTGCGGCATCATCAAAAGGCAGCTTCCCTATGACTCGTTCACAGAATATACATTCGAAGCTAACCCAGGAGATCTCTCTGAGGAAAAACTTCAAATATTGCATGATGCTGGAGTCAATCGGCTCAGCTTTGGCGTTCAGACCTTTAACGATGAACTCTTAAAAAGAATTGGAAGGTCACATAGAGCAAGAGACGTTTTTCAATCAATTGAAGCTGCAAAAAAAGTCGGTTTCGATAACATCAGTATCGATCTTATATATAGTCTTCCAGGCCAGACACTTCAGGATTTTAAAGATACACTCGAAACATCATTTACACTGGATATTGCCCATTATTCCGGCTATTCACTGATCATTGAACCCAAAACGGTATTCTATAATCTGATGAGGAAAGGAAAACTGCCGACTCCTGGTGAAGATGTGGAAGCTGAGATGTATGAATTATTAATGGAAGAAATGGACAAACACGGCTTTGCGCAATATGAAATCAGCAATTTTGCAAAACCTGGCTATGAGAGCCGGCATAACATCACTTATTGGGATAATAAATGGTACTATGGCTTTGGGGCTGGCGCACATGGCTATGTAAAAGGACTTCGCCGTTCAAACCACGGACCCCTGAAAAAATATATGGAGCCTATTGAAAACGGCCAGCTTCCGATCCTGGAAGAGCATAAAGTGCCCTTGGAAGAACAGATGGAAGAGGAAATGTTTCTTGGACTAAGAAAAACGGAAGGTGTCTCAATAAGTCGCTTTAAAGAGAGATTTGGCAAAGATCCGCTGGAGCTGTTTGAAGTCCAAATTAAACAGCATACCGAAAAAGAATTAATTGTTGCAGGGGAAGAGCATATTAAATTGACAAGGCGAGGACGTTTCCTTGGAAATGAAGTATTCCAGTCCTTTATAGGGTAATCAGGCATAGGTATTGCGTCGGGAAAAAAGAAAGCCAAATTATTGACACTGCACGTTTGATTTGATAATTTATTAGTAGAATTAGCACTCGGTAACAAAGAGTGCTAACAGAGGTGATAACTGTGTTAACAGATCGTCAATTATTAATTTTTCAAGTAATTGTTGATGATTTTATTCAAACTGCACAGCCTGTCGGGTCGAGAACCTTGTCGAAAAAAGAAGAAATTTCTTTTAGTTCCGCAACGATCAGAAATGAGATGGCTGATTTAGAGGAACTTGGGTTTATTGAAAAAACACACACCTCATCGGGGAGGATTCCATCTGAAAAAGGGTATCGCTACTACGTGGATCACCTTTTATCCCCGCAAAAATTAAATCAGTATGATATCCACAAAGTGCAATCGATCTTTGCGGAAAGAATCTATGAGCTTGAGAAAATCGTTCAAAGATCGGCAAAAATTCTATCTGAGCTGACAAATTATACATCCATTGTCCTCGGGCCTGCAGTAAGGGATAACAAGCTGAAGAAAATTCAGATCGTTCCGTTGAATAAAGAAACAGCAATAGCAATTATTGTCACAGATACAGGCCATGTGGAGAACAGGATGTTCCACTTGCCGGAAAACATTGATGCCAGTGATTTGGAGAAGGTTGTCAATATCCTTAATGACCGGCTTGCCGGTGCACCATTGGAAAGTCTGAACAATAAGCTATATAAAGAGGTTGCCGTTCTTTTAAGGCATCATATCAATAATTATGATTTAATGCTGAATTCAATTGCCGATACAATCAAGATACCAGCCTATGATAAGCTTTTCTTCGGCGGGAAAACAAATATGCTCAGCCAGCCCGAGTTTCATGATATAGAAAAAGTTAAAAACCTCATGAATATGATCGAGCAGGAAGAAGGCATATATGATTTAATCCGTAAAAACAAGTCAGGGATCAATATAAAAATCGGACGGGAAAACAATAATTCAGCAATGGAAAACTGCAGTCTGATAACAGCAAGCTATTCGATTGGCACCGAACAGCTCGGTACCATTGCCATTCTGGGGCCGACAAGAATGGAATATTCAAGAGTCATAAGCTTATTGAACTATATCAGTGCAGACCTATCAGCTGTTTTATCTAAATTGTATCAAAACAGATGATGGTGGAGATATTGATTAAGGGTGGAAAAACCTTTCCACTCCTTTCCTTATGGTTTTTATTTCGAAGAAACATCCATTCTTTAAGGGAGGTGAACATGTTGGCAGAAGAGAAAGGCACACTAAACCAAGAATTAAATGAACAAACCAACGAACCTGAAGGAACCGGAAATGAGGCTCCTATTGAAGAGGTATTTGCGGAGGCAGAAGCAGAAGCCGATACTGATAAGGGAAGCACTGATGGAGAGCTTACGGCAGCGAAAGCGAAAATAGCTGAACTGGAAGGCAAGCTGGAAGAAGAAGAAAATCGCATCTACCGCCTTCAGGCTGATTTTGAAAATTCCCGGCGCCGTGCAAGGCTTGACCTTGAAGCGTCTGAAAAATATAGAGCACAGAGCTTAATCTCCGATTTGCTGCCTGCGATTGACAATTTTGAGAGAGCTCTTCAGATGGAAGCTGAAAATGAACAGGCTAAATCTATCCTTCAAGGGATGGAAATGGTTTACCGCAGCTTGCTGGAGGCTATTAAAAAAGAAGGCGCAGAACAGATTGAAGCAGTTGGGAAAGAATTCGATCCTCATTTACACCAGGCTGTGATGCAGGTGGAAGATGAGAATTTTGATTCCAATATCGTGGTCGAAGAATTTCAAAAAGGCTATAAGTTAAAGGATAGAGTCATTCGTCCATCAATGGTTAAAGTAAATCAATAACTACATATTTGGGGAGGTAAAGAACATGAGCAAAATTATCGGAATCGATTTAGGTACAACAAACTCATGTGTCGCTGTCCTTGAAGGCGGCGAACCAAAAGTAATTCCAAATCCGGAAGGCAACCGTACAACACCTTCAGTTGTTGCGTTCAAGAACGGCGAGCGCCAGGTCGGAGAGGTAGCAAAGCGCCAGTCTATTACAAACCCGAACACCATCATATCCATTAAACGCCACATGGGCACGGATCATAAAACTGAAATTGAAGGAAAAGAATACTCGCCTCAAGAGGTTTCTGCTATTATTCTTCAATATTTGAAATCTTATGCAGAAGACTATCTTGGCGAGAATGTTACTAAAGCAGTAATCACAGTTCCGGCATATTTCAACGATGCTGAGCGTCAGGCTACAAAAGATGCAGGCAGAATTGCCGGCCTGGAAGTTGAACGAATCATCAATGAACCTACTGCTGCAGCGTTGGCATATGGTCTTGATAAAATGGATGAAGACCAGACAATTCTTGTTTATGACCTTGGCGGCGGTACTTTTGACGTGTCTATCCTTGAACTTGGCGATGGAGTATTCGAAGTAAAATCCACTGCCGGGGATAACCGTCTTGGCGGAGACGATTTTGACCAAGTAATTATTGACTACCTGGTTGATCAATTCAAAAAAGAGAATGGCATTGATCTTGCCAAAGATAAGATGGCTCTTCAGCGTTTAAAGGATGCCGCTGAAAAAGCGAAAAAAGATCTTTCAGGTGTGACTTCAACGCAAATCTCGCTTCCGTTTATCACGGCTGGGGAAGCAGGACCATTACACCTTGAAGTTACACTTTCAAGAGCTAAATTTGAAGAACTGTCTGCTGACCTTGTAGAACGCACAATGGGACCTACACGCCAGGCGTTAAAGGATGCTGGATTGACTCCTTCAGAACTTGATAAAGTTATCCTTGTCGGCGGTTCAACTCGTATTCCTGCCGTACAGGAAGCAATTAAGAAAGAAACAGGAAAAGAACCGCATAGAGGAGTTAACCCTGATGAAGTTGTTGCAATGGGTGCAGCCATTCAGGGTGGTGTAATAACAGGTGACGTTAAGGATGTTGTCCTGCTGGACGTAACTCCTCTGTCTCTTGGAATAGAAACAATGGGCGGAGTGTTCACTAAGCTGATTGAACGCAATACAACCATCCCAACATCAAAATCCCAAGTGTTCTCAACTGCTGCTGATAACCAGTCAGCTGTTGATATCCATGTGCTTCAAGGGGAACGCCCGATGGCTGCAGATAATAAAACACTGGGCCGATTCCAGCTAGGCGATATTCCTCCTGCTCCTCGTGGAGTGCCTCAAATCGAAGTATCTTTCGATATCGACAAAAATGGTATCGTAAACGTACGCGCTAAAGACTTGGGCACAAATAAAGAGCAGGCCATTACGATTAAATCATCAACAGGCTTATCTGATGAAGAAATCGAAAAAATGGTAAGAGAAGCTGAAGATAATGCTGAAGCAGATAAGAAGCGTAAAGAAGAAGTTGAACTACGCAATGAAGCGGATCAGCTGGTATTCACTACTGAAAAGACTCTAAAAGATCTTGAAGGCAAAGTGGATGAAGCTGAAGTGAACAAAGCAAATGAAGCTAAAGATGCCCTAAAGGCTGCAATTGAAAAGAATGATTTGGATGAAATCCGTGAGAAGAAAGATGCTTTACAGGAGGTTGTCCAGGCGTTAACAATGAAACTTTATGAGCAGGCTCAAGCTGCACAGGGCGCAGAAGGCGCTGAAAGCAAAAGTGACGACGATAATGTCGTAGATGCTGAGTTCGAAGAAGTTAAAGACGATAAATAATTCATCAATTAAATGATGGTGTGATCTACACGCCAGTCACAGGTACAAATCAAAAGTCAAAGTCAGGTTTTTCTTGGCTTTGGCTTTTATTTCTGTTTGAAGCAATCCATTAAAAATGCATAAAGTGTTTTTGCCCCTTGCCCTATGAGTGGAACGGGGTCCTTTCTTTGGGGAAGAGGCAAATGCCAATGAATAATTCTCTGTATTAGAAGTGTGTATTGCGGTTGCGGAATATATTTAGAGAATGATACAATAACCTTTATGTGAAATGAATCGGGGAGTGGTAATCATGAGTAAAAGGGATTACTATGAAGTTCTTGGAATCAGCAAAGGTGCATCCAAGGATGAAATTAAGAAGGCTTATCGAAAGCTTTCAAAAAAATATCATCCTGATATTAATAAAGAGCCTGATGCAGACGAGAAGTTCAAGGAAGTTAAAGAAGCATATGAAGTCCTCAGCGACGACCAGAAAAAGGCCCACTATGATCAATTCGGGCATACGGACCCTAACCAGGGCTTTGGCGGAGGCGGATTTGAAGGGTTCGGCGGATTTGAAGACATCTTCAGCACCTTCTTCGGAGGAGGCTCCCGCCGGCGTGATCCTAATGCCCCAAGACAGGGTGCAGACTTGCAGTACACTATGTCCTTATCTTTTGAGGAAGCAGTATTTGGCAAAGAGACTGATATTGAAATTCCGCGTGAAGAGGTGTGTGAGACTTGCAGCGGATCAGGCGCGAAGCCAGGAACTAAGCCGGAAACATGCCGTCACTGTCACGGATCTGGTCAGCTGAATGTAGAACAAAATACGCCATTTGGCAAGATAGTAAATAGAAGGGTTTGTCACTACTGTAACGGTACCGGCAAAGAAATCAAGGAGAAGTGCACTACTTGCCGAGGAACAGGTAAAGTACAAAAACGCAGGAAGATACATGTGAAAATTCCTGCCGGCATTGATGATGGCCAGCAGCTTCGAGTGGCTGGTCAAGGGGAACCAGGTGTAAATGGAGGCCCTCCTGGCGATCTTTATGTCGTATTCCATGTTCGTTCACATGAGTTCTTTGAGCGTGATGGCGATGATGTATATTGTGAGATGCCTATAACGTTTGTGCAGGCTGCCCTTGGCGATGAGATCGAAGTGCCTACATTGCATGGGAAAGTAAAACTAAAAGTTCCTGCTGGCACACAGACAGGAACCAAATTCCGCCTAAAAGGAAAAGGTGTTCCAAATGTAAGAGGATACGGCACAGGGGATCAGCATATAATTGTCCGTATTATTACACCAACAAAGCTGACAGAAAAACAGAAGCAGATTTTAAGCGAATTTGCTGAAGTCAGTGGAACAGTTCCTCAGGGAGAACAGGAAGAAAGCTTTTTTTCTAAAGTAAAACGAGCCTTTAAAGGTGAATAAAGGAATGGGAGTTGGTAGTAGTGAAATGGTCAGAAATCAGTATTCATACTGCAAATGAAGCTGTTGAACCGATTTCGAATATTTTGCATGAAGCCGGAGCAAGCGGAGTTGTAATAGAGGATCCTTTAGAACTTGTAAAAGAAAGAAAGGACCAATTCGGTGAAATCTACCAGCTCAATCCGCAGGATTATCCTGAAGAAGGCGTAATTGTAAAAGCGTATCTGCCAGTAAACAGTTTTCTTGGTGAAACAGTCGATGAAATAAAAGAAGCCATCAATAACCTGATATTATTTAACATTGACATTGGGGCAAATAAAGTCAGCATTAGTGAAGTAAATGAAGAAGAATGGGCTACTGCCTGGAAAAAATACTATAATCCTGTAAAAATTTCAGAACGTTTTACAATTGTCCCAACCTGGGAGGATTACACACCTGTCAGCAGTGATGAACTTATCATAGAGCTTGACCCTGGAATGGCCTTTGGAACGGGAACACACCCTACAACGGTGATGTGTATACAAGCACTCGAAAGAACAGTAAAACAGGGTGATAAAGTTGTAGATGTAGGAACAGGATCGGGAGTTTTAAGCATTGCAGCAGCTATGCTTGGTGCTGAGCAAGTGAAAGCACTTGATCTTGATGAAGTAGCAGTTAACTCAGCTAAACTAAATATTAAGCTGAATAAAGTGCAGGATATAGTTGAAGTTTCACAAGGAAACCTGCTCGATGGTGTAAGTCAGGGGGCTGATGTGGTCGTTGCCAACATCCTGGCAGAAGTGATTCTCAGATTTACTGATGATGTTGCATCTGTTGTCAAGGAAGGCGGGTACTTTATCGCTTCAGGCATTATCCAGCAGAAGAAACAGGAAGTAAGAGATGCTATTTCCGCAGCAGGATTTGAAGTTGAAGAAACTATTCAAATGGAAGATTGGGTTGCTATTTTGGCAAGGAGAAAGTAATAATGTGAAAAAGGGGGTAATGCACTTACCCCCCTTTTACAGTTGGAAGTATACTGGACAGGCAAGAAAGAGGGTGCAGGTTGTGCAGCGGTATTTCACAGAGAATGCTATAAAGGAAAATGTCTTTCTAATTAAAGGGGAAGACCGCCATCATATTGTAAAAGTAATGCGCATGAAAGAAGGCGACCAGATTATCTGTGTCGATCAATCCCAAAATAGTGCACTTTGCTCAATTGCAGAAATTACCGATGAACATGTGGCTGCAGAAGTTGTACAATGGATTGAAGGGTCTTCTGAACTGCCTGCCAATATTACGATTGTGAGCGGACTGCCTAAAGGGGATAAGCTTGAGTGGATCATTCAAAAAGGCACTGAGCTGGGAGCACACCGTTTTATCCCTTTTACTTCAGCCCGTTCAGTAGTAAAATGGGATGCGAAGAAATCTGTGAAAAAAGCAGAGAGATGGCAGAAGATTGCTAAAGAAGCTGCTGAACAGTCACACAGGACCATGGTGCCTGAAGTGTTTGCACCTCTTGATTTGAAGTCATTGCTGAATTTATCTGGAGATTATTCATATAAATTGATTGCCTTTGAGGAAGAAGCGAAGCAGGGAGAGGACTCTGTGCTCTATAAAACCCTTACTTCTATGAATAAAGGACAATCGCTTATGGTTGTATTCGGACCTGAAGGCGGGCTTTCTGACAATGAAGTTTCATTGCTGCAGGAAGCAGGCTTTCTTTCCTGCGGATTGGGGCCGCGTATTTTAAGAACAGAGACAGCACCTCTCTATTTGCTGTCAGCTGTTTCCTATCATTTTGAATTAATGGGGTGAAATTAGATGCCTGCAGTTGCATTTCATACACTTGGCTGCAAAGTCAATCATTACGAAACAGAAGCCATTTGGCAGCTGTTCAAAGAAGCTGGCTATGAACGGACAGACTTTGAATCGGTTTCAGATGTATATGTGATTAACACATGTACGGTTACAAATACTGGTGATAAGAAAAGCCGCCAGGTAATCAGAAGGGCAATCAGGAAAAATCCTGATGCGGTTATCTGTGTAACGGGCTGTTATGCACAAACCTCACCTGCCGAAATTATGGCGATTCCTGGTGTGGATATTGTTGTTGGCACCCAGGATCGAGTAAAGATGCTTGAATATATCGAGCAGTATAAACAAGAACGGCAGCCGATTAATGGTGTTGGAAACATCATGAAGAACCGTGTCTACGAAGAGCTTGATGTTCCGGCATTTACCGATCGGACACGTGCTTCCCTTAAAATTCAGGAAGGCTGCAATAACTTCTGCACTTTCTGCATTATCCCCTGGGCGCGCGGTTTAATGAGATCCAGGGATCCAAAAGAAGTAATCCGCCAGGCGCAGCAGCTGGTTGATGCCGGCTATAAAGAAATCGTTCTGACTGGAATCCATACAGGCGGTTATGGCGAAGACATGAAAGATTATAATCTGGCTATGCTTCTTAGGGATCTGGAAGCTCAGGTCAAAGGTCTTAAACGTTTAAGAATTTCTTCAATTGAAGCCAGTCAGATTACCGATGAAGTTATTGAAGTTATGGATCAGTCCAAGGTAGTTGTAAGGCACTTGCACATTCCTCTTCAGTCTGGCTCAAATACTGTCCTAAAGAGAATGCGCCGCAAATATACCATGGAGTTCTTTGCTGAGCGTCTTGAGCGCTTGAAGGAAGCTCTCCCGGGTTTGGCTGTTACCTCAGATGTTATCGTTGGCTTCCCGGGAGAAACAGAAGAAGAATTTATGGAAACCTACAACTTTATTAAAGAACATAAATTTTCCGAGCTTCATGTATTTCCTTATTCAAAGCGTACAGGAACACCTGCAGCGAGAATGGACGACCAGATTGATGAAGAAGTTAAAAATGAGCGTGTCCATCGCCTGATAGCATTATCAGATCAGCTTGCAAAAGAATACGCATCTCAGTATGAAGACGAAGTTCTTGAAGTGATTCCAGAGGAAAGCTTTAAGGAAAGCAGTGACAGCAGTTTATTTGTCGGCTACACTGACAATTACTTGAAAGTCGTCTTCCCGGCGGCAGAAGCAATGGTCGGCCAGATTGTGAAAGTTAAAATTACAAAAGCTGGATATCCATACAATGAAGGTCAATTTGTAAGAGTTCTTGATGATTTGAGCGAAACAAAAGAGGCGGCAGTTTAAAGGAATTACCTTATGGTAGTTCCTTTTTTTATACAGTTGTTATTGTGAATTGGAGGTTAATTGCTTTTTAATAACTTAGTTTATTTACTGAGAGATCTTCGCTGTGGGCACTTGATTCTCGAAAATGCTGACGCATTTCCTTCGTGCGGTTGTTCATTCCAGGAAGCTTAATCAATGTCCTGCAGACCCCGCAGGCGAAGCCGAGGAGGCTTCTTTGTTCCTTCCTGCGGAAAGCAAGAGCCCCTTGCTGAAATCAACAGGATGAATTCATAAGCAAAACAACAATCTATGCGAAAAAAGCCTTTGATAAATTTATTAATATCTTTTGGGAAAAACTACTTTCGAAAACGATTACAAAAAGCATAAATAGTGCTCGATATTTTACTGTCTAAGTGATATTATGTAAGAGGTACGTACAACTGTTTTTTAAAAGGAGTAGTTAAAATGACAAATAACGTAGCAAAAATGATCGATCATACATTACTTAAAGCCGATGCAACAAAAGATCAAATTGAAAAAATCTGTGCCGAGGCTAAAGAATACAATTTCGCGTCAGTTTGTGTAAACCCGACATGGGTCAAACTTTCAAGCGACTTGCTTAACGGGACTGAAGTGAAAGTCTGCACGGTAATCGGCTTCCCTCTGGGAGCTTCCACACCAGAAACAAAAGCATTTGAAACAAATAATGCTATCGAAAACGGTGCAACAGAAGTAGATATGGTAATTAACATTGGCGCTTTAAAAGGCGGAGACAATGAGCTAGTGGAAAGAGATATCCGTGCGGTTGTGGATGCTGCCAAAGGAAAAGCATTAACAAAGGTTATTATCGAAACTTGCCTTCTTACTGAAGAAGAAAAAGTTCGGGCATGTGAACTTTCTGTAAAAGCAGGTGCTGACTTTGTTAAAACATCTACAGGATTTTCAACAGGCGGAGCAACTGCAGAAGACATCGCCCTCATGAGAAAAACTGTCGGCCCGGAAATCGGTGTTAAAGCTTCAGGCGGTGTAAGAAGCGCTGAAGATGCACAGAAAATGATTGATGCAGGTGCAACGAGAATTGGGGCAAGCTCTGGCGCTGCTATTGTCAACGGTTTAACAAGCGATTCGGATTACTAAGAAAAGCTGAAGGCGCCCGTTTATCGGCTTATGACCTCGGGCCGGCGGTGCCTGGAGCTAAACAGTTATCGGAATTCAAAGTAATATACTTGTTGTAAAATGCCGGGATTTCCCGGCATTTTTTTATTGTTTCTATCGGTCATGAAGCCTGATGACAAACCTTCCAAACTGATTTGCAACTGGAAGAACAACCAGTGAAGATATTACATTAAACAAAACACTGATGTGTGCAAGCTGCACATCCGGGGAACCGGATGCACTTTGTCCAAGAACAGCAAGAGCGTGAATAAAAGGATAAAAGGCTGCGACACCTAGGCAGTTCAGCCAGATATGGGCAAAGGCAGTCAGCCTTGCTTCTTTTCCGGAACCGATCGATGCTAAATAAGCGTCTACGCATGTTCCGATATTAGACCCAAGCATTATGGCAATCCCGGTATCTAAATCCATTGCTTCTGCAGTTAAAAACCCCATGATAATGCCAGTTGTTGCGGTGCTTGATTGGATAATCGCAGTAAGGACAATTCCAGCCGCTACTGCGAACATATAATTCCCATCCAAGGTAAGAAGCCAGTGATTGACCATATCATTATCTTTAACTGAACCGGCCAGATATTCAAACCCGCGCATTGCCGCAAAAACCGCTGATAAACCCAGCAATGCCAGACCTGTGCTTCGCATGCTGTTTTTCTTCAATACAGCCAGGATGCTTCCGGCAGCAGCAAGCGGAATAATATAAGATTCTATATTAAAAGTGATTAATTCTGTCGTAAATGTTGTCCCGATGTTGGTTCCTAAAATGATGCCGATTGTCTGGGGGAAAGTAAGCATGCGTGCAGATACCATTCCAATTGTAATAATCATTACCGCTGAGCTGCTCTGCAGGACAGCGGTGACGATTGTGCCAATAACCAGGCCTTTCCAGGGTGAATTTGTCATCACTGCCAGCCATTTTTTTAATGAATCGGCAGATAAATTAAATAGACCTGACCTTAAAAGTGTCATACCATAAATAAATAACCCGATTAGCAGAAAAAATAATAACAGCTGGACCAAGTATTCACCCCCTACAATTAATACTATGGGACAGAATGCTGGGACATGCTTAAGTGTCAAAAATTGTTTAATATGTTATGAACGGGGTATTAAACAATCACAATCAAATAAAAACTAATCTCATAGCAGGCTAATTACTGTTGACCTTGATAAGCTGTTATATTATAATTGCAAGGTACATGGAATAAACCATGTTGTTGATGTAAGTGTGTTGTGCTCGGAGGGAGGGAAAGAGAATGTCTAAAACCGTCGTTCGTAAAAACGAATCGCTTGAAGATGCTCTTCGTCGCTTCAAACGTTCAGTATCAAAAACTGGTACTTTGCAGGAAGCAAGAAAGCGCGAATTCTACGAAAAACCTAGTATTAAACGTAAGAAAAAGTCTGAGGCTGCTAGAAAGCGTAAGTGGTAAGAGAGGGTGTATGTAATGAGTCTTCTCGAGCGTTTAAATGAAGATATGAAACAAGCGATGAGGAATAAAGAAAAAGAAAAGCTTACTGTCATTCGTATGATTAAAGCTTCGCTTCAAAACGAAGCAATCAAGCTTGGTGAAGATCTTAACGAAGAACAGGAGCTGACTGTCCTTTCTCGCGAAGTTAAACAACGCAAGGATTCCCTCCATGAATTTGAAAAAGCAGGTCGTGAAGATCTTGTTGAAAAAATTCGTACTGAACTTCAGTATGTCGAATTATATATGCCAAAACAGCTCTCTGAAGATGAAGTTTCAAAAATTGTTGCAGAAACGGTTGCTGAAACTGGTGCTTCATCAAAAGCTGATATGGGAAAAGTGATGGCTGCTATTATGCCTAAGGTAAAAGGCAAAGCAGATGGTTCACTTGTAAATAAACTTGTACAACAACACCTTTCATAAAACTATGCATTAAAAGACCGAAAGCCATTGGCTGACGGTCTTTTTTATTTTGCGGTCTCTTAATTTATGCATACCCTTAAGGCTATGAAGACTTAATTACTGCTGGAATGATTTACTTTCATTTCTAGGTTATACTAATAATACAGCCGCTTTGTAAATACTAATCATAGGGAAAAATAAAAAATGAAACTTTTTAATGATTGAATCGTACATACATGTAGAATCAATTTTACGGTTAAAGGGGGGAAAAAGTTGATTGCCAGAAGAGCAATAACCGCCTTTTCATTGTTCTTTGCTCTGCTGCTTTTAGGAAGCCCTTTTCAAGGAAAAGCTGATAATGAAAAAGTACTGATTGTTCCTATTGAAGAAACTGTGGAAAAAGGGCTTTATGCATTTTTAAACAGAGCGGTCCAAACAGCTGAAGAAGAAAACGCCTCAGCCATTATATTTGAAATAAATACACCTGGAGGCGCAGTGGATGCAGCCGGGCAAATCGGAAGGCTGTTAACCTCGACAAATGTAAAAACAATATCTTTTGTCAATAAGCAGGCCTTATCTGCAGGTGCCTATATAGCCTTGAATACGGATGAAATATACATGGTCCCGGGTTCAACAATGGGTTCAGCTGCAATTATTGACCAGCAGGGGAATACGGCTGGGAAAAAAGCGGAATCATACTGGTTTGCGGCTATGCAGAGTGCTGCCTCACAAACGGACAGAGATCCTGTTTATGCCCTTGCTATGGCAGATGAGTCGGTGGATATGCCAGATTTGGGGGCGCCGAAAGGAAAGCTTCTTACCCTTACAGCTGAACAGGCTAAAGAGGTAGGGTATTCGGAAGGCACAGTAGATTCAAGGGCGGAATTACTGAAAGTGCTCGGGTTTGAGGGAGCTGAAATACAGACAATTGATGAAAGTTTTGCAGAAAAGGTGGCCCGTTTTATTACCCATCCAGTCGTTATACCAATTCTATTATCCATCGGAAGCCTCGGACTTGTTCTGGAGCTGTATTCACCAGGCTTCGGCATCCCTGGGTTCATGGGATTATCGGCACTGCTCCTTTTCTTTTATGGCCATATGGTGGCCGGTTTGGCAGGATATGAAACTTTAATTCTGTTTGTAATTGGCATAGGTTTAATAATAGCTGAGTTTTTCCTTCCTGGTGGAATTGCAGGAATAGCTGGAATAGCAGCAGTATTGGGCAGCCTGTTCCTGGCAGCGGACAATCCAGCCCATATGGGAATGTCTATCTTAATTGCTATGGGAGTTTCAATATTGGCATCTATATTAATGATAAAGGTGTTTGGTAAAAAGATGAAATTCTTTAAAAAAATAATATTAACCGATAGCACAAATACAGAAAAAGGCTATATCTCAAATAAGAGCAGAATTGAACTGATTGGCCTTGAGGGGTATGCACTTACAGCACTAAGGCCATCTGGTACAGGTGTCATCGGGGATGAACGGATTGACGTTGTCAGTGAGGGAGGCTTTATCCTTAAAGGGGCAAAAATAAAAGTTGTTAAAGCAGAAGGCTCACGTATTGTTGTAAGGGAAGTATCTAATCTTGATTTAGATAAATAAAATCATCAGGAGGTAGGAATATGTTAGAAGCAGGGACAGTATTTGTTCTGGTTGCCGTGGTACTTGGTGTCATTTTACTTGGGATATTATTCACCTTTGTACCGGTAATGCTGTGGATTTCAGCATTGGCAGCAGGTGTCAGAGTCAGTATCTTTACATTAATTGGAATGAGGCTACGCCGGGTTATCCCCAGCCGTGTTATTAACCCGTTAATTAAGGCCCACAAAGCAGGGCTTAATGTATCAACAAACCAGCTGGAAAGCCATTATTTAGCCGGTGGTAATGTTGACAGGGTTGTGAATGCATTGATTGCAGCCCATCGTGCAAATATCGATTTAAGTTTTGAGAGAAGTGCCGCAATTGATTTGGCAGGCCGGGATGTTTTGGAAGCAGTGCAGATGAGCGTTAACCCTAAAGTAATTGAAACACCTTTTATTGCAGGGGTGGCGATGGATGGCATTGAGGTAAAAGCTAAGGCCAGAATTACTGTAAGAGCCAATATTGACCGTCTTGTTGGGGGAGCCGGAGAGGAGACGATCGTAGCGCGTGTCGGGGAAGGGATCGTATCTACAATCGGTTCATCTGATAATCATAAAAAGGTTTTGGAAAATCCAGATATGATTTCTCAGACGGTTCTCTCAAAAGGTCTGGACGCAGGCACTGCTTTTGAAATCCTTTCGATTGATATTGCAGATGTGGATATCGGCAAAAACATTGGTGCGGAACTTCAGACTGAACAGGCTGAAGCAGATAAGAAGATTGCCCAGGCTAAAGCGGAAGAAAGACGTGCAATGGCAGTAGCACAAGAACAGGAAATGAAAGCCCGCGTTGAAGAAATGCGAGCGAAGGTTGTGGAAGCAGAGGCTCAGGTGCCGCTTGCCATGTCAGAAGCACTCCGTTCTGGAAATATTGGTGTAATGGATTATATGAATATCCAAAACATCTCAGCTGATACCGAAATGAGGGACTCAATCGGCAATATGAGTGATGACGGCAAAAATGGCCGCAAAAATGACTAAATGATCCCATATTGGGAGAAGGGAGGAAACTCTCTTGGAATTCTTATTGGAGAATCCTTTTATTCTCATTGCCTTAATAGCTTTCATTTCCTCCTTCTTCAAAAAAAAGAAGAAGGAAAAGCCTGTTAAACAGACTCCCCGTTCACTACAGCAGGAGCAGCAGGCAGAAAGAACTTCGGCAGATTCTGCATTGCCCGTAACGCTAAAAGAAGAATACAGGCAGCAGGCAGAGAAAGCCAGAAGAATAGAAGAAGAATACAGGCAGCGTAAACAGCAGGCTGAAGAAAGCATGAAGGCTCTTCAGAATCAGCGGAGAGCTGTCGAAAGAAAAGCAAGTACATTAGCGAAAACAGCTTCCAATACAAACGCAGAGCAGCCAAAGGAACCATCAGGAGCAGGAAGTTTTGAGCTTAGGAAACAGTCGCTTGTTGACGGAATTATCTTGTCTGAAATTCTTGGGCCTCCAAGATCAAAAAATCCTCACCGATCCCTGAACAGGAGACAATAAGAAAAGCGGAAGCGCCTTGCCCACGAAGAAACGCAGACTAAGATCGCCACGTCCTGTGGCAACGTCTGCATGGCGCGCATCCCAAAAGCTGCCGCTTTCGGTCGTGCGATGAATTTGCTGTCGAAGCGTTCCTTGTGGAGCGGACAGTTATCTAACTTCAGAATTGATACATTCTATTCTTATCAAAAATAAGTGCTAGAACCTCCGTTCATTTCATAAATATGAGATGAAAGGGGGTTCTTTTTTTATGGCAAAAAAGTGGGGACAATTCGTCCGCGGCTGGATGACTAAAAATATGGAGCTTCCTCAAGATGTCATGATGGATCTGCCCCGCATCACAATGATTGGACAAATCCATATCTATATAGAGAACCACAGGGGATTATTGGCTTTTTCAGATAAGGAATTAAGACTGCTTTTGAAGCAGGGGCAGCTTTTAATTAGAGGGAAAGCCTTCGTCATAAAAACGATACTGCCAGAAGAAATACTGCTGGAGGGGAAAATTGACTCAGTAACTTATATTTCAGACACTGATTAAGAATTCAGGGGGAAGGAAATGAAGAACCAGTGGATCGAATTTTACAGGGGCCTTGTAACAGTTAAAGCAAGCGGGAAGGGAATAGAAAGGTTTATTAATGCGCTTACCCGCAGCGAAATCAATATCTGGAATGTGAAAAACCATGGAACGCAATCAGTCACCTTCAAAATGAAATTGGAAGATGTAAAAAAAATAAGGAGCCACGCCAGGAACAGCGATTGCAGAATCGAGTTCCTGCAGCGGGCAGGAGCTCCATTCCTTATGAAAAGGCTGCTGAAAAACAGCGGATTTGCTGCTGGTGCCCTCGCATTTTTTGCAGTCATTCTCCTTTTATCCAATATGGTTTGGGGAATAGAGATTAAGGGTGCAAATCCTGCAACTGAATATCAGATTATCAAAGAATTGGACAAGATGGGGGTAAAAAAAGGAAAGCTGCAGTTCTTTGTCGATAACGTGGAGTCTATTCAGCGTAAACTTTCAAACAATATTGAAGCAATTACTTGGGTAGGTGTGGAGTTAAAAGGGACAACCTACCATTTGCAGGTCGTAGAGAAAAATGAGCCTAAGAAGCCTGAGTATTTAAGTCCGCGCCATTTGGTAGCAAAGAAGAAAGCAGTCATTGTAGATATGTTTGTTGAAGAAGGGCGTCCAGTCGTTGATATACACGATCATGTTCAGCCAGGGCAGCTTTTGGTCTCAGGGATAATCGGGAAAGAGGGCCAAACAGAGACTGTTCCTTCGAAGGGGGAGATTTTCGGGGAAACATGGTATAAATCTGAAGTCATTCTTCCGCTTAAGAGCACTTTTAAAGTATTCAGCGGGAATGAAAAAGTCAAGCATGCACTTACGATTGGAAATCTTGAGATCCCAATATGGGGGTTTGGGAGCCTGGAGTTTGAAGAGTATGAACTAGAGGAGAAGGAACAAAGAGTAAAATTCCTGAAATGGGAGCTTCCTATTTCATATGTGAATAAAACGTTCCGTGAAAGGGAGCAAGTCACAAGAATTTATTCCAATAAAGAGGGATTTGAAGCTGCAAAAGATTTGGCAAGAAAAAAAATAAAAAGCAGCTTAGATGAAAATGCTAAAGTTATGGGAGAAAAAGTTTTGCACCAATCAATTGACAATGGTAAAGTAACTATAGCAATACATTTCCAAATTATTGAGAATATTGCAGAAGGACAACCAATTATTCAAGGAGATTCGGAATGACAGAAGACTTGAAAACAATGAACCTGCAGCTAGAAGACCCAAACGAAGCAATTGCCCTATTGGGGAATTCGGATGCAAACCTAAAAGTTATTGAGCAAGAACTGAATGTTTCCATTGTAACCAGGGGAGAATCTGTTTATGTGTCTGGAGAAATGGACAAGGTAGAACTCGTTGGAAAGGTTCTGGATAAACTGCTTTATGTAATCCGGAAAGGAATAAATATAAGCCAGAGAGACGTTATGTATGCTCTTCAAATGGCTCATAAGGGTACACTTGAGTATTTCAGTGATTTATATGAAGAAGAAATCACAAAAAATGCAAAAGGCAAATCCATTCGTGTTAAGACATTAGGCCAGCGTCAATACATTCATGCAATCCGCGGGAATGATCTGGTTTTTGGCATAGGTCCAGCAGGAACGGGCAAAACATATTTGGCTGTTGTTATGGCTGTTAATGCATTGAAAAATGGGAATGTGAAAAGGATTATCCTTACCCGTCCTGCAGTCGAAGCAGGCGAGAGCCTTGGTTTTCTGCCGGGGGATCTGAAGGAAAAAGTCGATCCTTACTTAAGGCCATTGTATGATGCTTTGCATGATATATTGGGTGCAGAGCATACACAAAGAATGATTGAAAGAGGCACAATTGAAATTGCACCGCTTGCGTACATGCGCGGAAGAACTTTAGATGATGCCTTTGTCATTCTGGATGAAGCGCAAAATACAACTCAAGCCCAAATGAAGATGTTTCTAACCCGGCTTGGCTTCGGCTCAAAAATGATTATTACTGGAGACAGAACACAAGTTGATCTTCCTAAAGGAGTAAAATCGGGCCTGATAGTGGCTGAAGATATACTAAAGGGTGTAAGCGGGCTATCCTTCGTTCATTTGGAACAAAGTGATGTTGTGCGGCACCCGCTTGTGGCCAGGATTATCCAGGCATACGAAAAAGAAGATAACTAATGACCCGTTAAACCGCCTGCTTTGGCGGTTTTTTCGTTGAGTAAAAAATTTTACCGGTATGAATGACAGCAGGAATTATCATGGAATTATTTGCTATTAACGAAATGTTTAGGTAACCTGTTAATAGATAGGCCTTTTTCTTGGTGAAAACTCTCAGCAAAGCTGTTATGATTTTACATATTAATACTGGAATGCTTTTTAAAGTTTTTTGGAATTTTTTTTACCCAGGACAGGAGGGGTAAATGTGCCAAACCTTCAGCAGAGTATGACAACAATCAGAAATTTGCTTAATATGACCTTTTTTCGTGTTCTCTTATTTATTCTCTTGGGGATTGTTATGTATTTTTCCATGTATAGTAATGTTAAGCCTGAAAAGCTGGATTTAAGTCTGTTCTCTGTTGCTGAACAGACTATAAGGTCACCAATAACAGTAGAGGATAAAGCTAGCACAGAAAGAAAGAGAAAAGAAGCAGAAAATAACGTTAAGGATATTTACGTTGTAAAAAAAGAGATTGCACAAAACAGAGTTGACCTGGTAACCTCCATTTTCGGATCCGTATCGGAAGTGAACGATGAAGTAAAAGAAGAGATTGAAGAGAAAAAGAAAGATGCTCAAAATGAGGCCGATAAAGATGTTGAGGCACCAGACCCTGCAGGAGCCGGTCCTGAAGATAAATTGGCTATGGTTAAGGAGAAGCTCACTGATGACGTAACACGTGAGGTATCAGATGGGGTTTTCCTTTCTTTGCTGCAGGCAAAGGAGGGAGAGCTGAGCATTGCAAAAGACCTTACGGTAACGGCCATCAATAAAATTATGAATAATGAAATTCCGGCTGAACAGGTGGAGAACGCAAAAAAGCGGGTTGAAGAAGAACTGAAGTTCACCAGCTTGAATTCAGATTTGAAAAAAGCTGCAATAGAACTGGGACGTTATGCTATATATCAAAATCAATTTTATGATCCTGCTGCCACGGAAGAATTACGGCAGCAGACTGTTGAGAGTGTCGAGCCGGTTAAAATCCTGCAGGGACAGATAATCGTTGAAGAAAATCAGCTGATCAGCCGGGACATTTACAGGCAGCTGGAACTTGTCGGACTCCTTGACAGCGTTAATTCGATTCAGCCTTTTATCGGGCTATCGCTGATAATCGTCATTGTCTTATCGGCCCTTTATTATTATTTCCATGAAATGAACGTGCAGCGCGAATTAAAGCAAAGTTATCTATTGCTGTTTAGCCTTATTTTTATCTTATCCATATTGCTGATGAAGGTCATCAGTCTGTTCCAATATGCTGATTATTCAGAAATAGGATACATTTACCCTGCAGCCATGGGAGCTATGCTGATCAAAATACTAATTGATGAAAAGCTTGCCATGTACTATACGATCATTATGGCTATTGCAGGAAGTGTAATTTTTAATGAAGGCGTCACGGGTACATTTCAGCTTACATCAGCCATTTACATCCTCTGCAGCGGCTTGGCTGCCATATTGTTTTTGAGCAAGCAGAATCGCCGCTCCAAAATCTTGCAGGCTGGTTTATTTGTATCCGCAGTAAACATCCTTGTTATCTTTTCAATGCTTTTCTTAAGAAACGGCCACTATGATACGATTGAATATGGCTTTTACTTTGTTATCGCTCTGATTTCAGGCATTTCGTCTGCTGTGCTGGCAATTGGCCTGCTGCCGTATTTCGAGGCAGGTTTTGGAATTTTGTCTACTATGAGGCTGATAGAACTCTCTAATCCTAATCATCCTCTGCTGAGAAAGATACTGACCGAGTCTCCCGGAACTTACCATCATAGTGTAATGGTTGCCAATCTTTCCGAGTCAGCGTGTGAAGCTATTGGGGCGAATGGCCTTCTGGCAAGGGTGGGATGCTATTATCACGATATCGGTAAAACAAAGCGGCCGCAGTTTTTTATCGAGAATCAGGTTAATATTGAAAATCCGCATGACCGCCTCCCTCCGCAGACCAGCAAGAATATTATTATAGCCCATGCTGCCGATGGTGCTGAAATGCTGAGGAAACATAAGATGCCGAAGGAGATAGTGGATATTGCCGAACAGCATCATGGAACAACATTGCTGAAATATTTTTACTACAAAGCAAAACAGAATGGACTGGAAGTAAAGGAAGAGGACTATCGCTATCCGGGACCAAAACCGCAATCAAAAGAGTCGGCAGTAATTGGGATTGCTGATAGTGTGGAAGCTGCAGTCCGTTCAATGGCGCATCCTACAACAGAACAAATAGAGGAACTGGTCAAAAAGATAATCGCAGACAGACTTCAGGATGGACAGCTGAATGAATGTGATTTAACCTTAAAAGAGCTGGAAACCGTTTCACACTCGTTCTGCGAAACGTTAAACGGGATTTTCCATTCACGTATCGAGTATCCTGAAATGACAAAACAGAAGGTGAAACAGGCATGAATTTAAATATTGATTTTTTGGACGAAACAAATGAGCTTCAGGAAAATGCTATAGCCAAAATTGAAGAGCTAATTAATTTTGCTGCCTCTAAAGAATCTGTGGAGCCGGAAAGCGAAGTATCCATCACATTTGTGACCAATGAACGCATCCGCGAAATTAACAGGGAGTATCGGGATAAAGATCGGCCGACAGATGTTATTTCTTTTGCAATGGAAGAGTTGGGTGAAGGGGAAATCGAGCTGATTGGTGCCGATATGCCGAGAGTCCTGGGGGATATCATTATCTCAGTTGCAAAGGCGAAGGAGCAGGCGGAGGAGTACGGTCACTCTTTTATAAGGGAGCTTGGTTTTTTGGCGGTCCATGGCTTCCTTCATCTTCTTGGATATGATCATGAAAATCCAGAAGATGAGAAAAAAATGTTTTCCCGCCAAAAGGATATATTAGATGAATTCGGGCTCACAAGATAGAAAGGTCCGAAAACACAGTGTCCTAAAATCCTTTGCGTTTGCTTTTTCCGGCATTAGGGCAGCAGTATTGGATGAAAGGAATCTGCAGATCCATTTGGCAGTGTCGATAGCTGTTATTATGTTTGGGGTATTCATTGGCATTTCCAGGCTTGAATGGATGATCATTCTCCTGGCCATCGGGGGCATGCTCTCACTC
Organism: Cytobacillus oceanisediminis; assembly: GCF_004366035.1. Lineage (GTDB taxonomy): Bacteria > Bacillota > Bacilli > Bacillales > Cytobacillaceae > Cytobacillus > Cytobacillus oceanisediminis_C. The sequence goes on along the minus strand of NZ_SOEE01000001.1, from coordinate 517,952 downwards.
GAACTGCTGAACACAGCCATTGAAAGGGTTGTGGATCTGGTTACAGAAGAGTATCATCCCCTTGCAAAGCAAGCAAAGGATATTGCTGCCGGAGCAGTACTGGTGTATGCAATTGTAAGTGTAATTATAGGCGGAGTTATATTTCTTCCTAAAATTCTCATATTTTCGCAGTAATGTGAAGCTGTCCGGATGGGCAGCTTTTCTTTTTGGTATTGCTATATACACAGCAAAGTCTGAATTATGCTGAAAAAAATATAGAGCATGGATTTGAAAACACTCACTGAATCCGCTAAAATGACAGAACAGCAGTTAATATTGCATGCTGAGGAGATGTTGTGGAATCTCATTTTATAACAATGGCCTGGTTCAAAATTAAATCAGCCTAGATATTTTTAGAAAATTCAATTTTTTTATTACGTTTTTGCTACAAACGATGAAAATCAAAGTAAAATGTTGTAAAATAAAAGAGAAGCGGCTGCTTCTTACCGAAGAAGCTATTGAGCGCATTGCTTAATTTCACAAGGCCCAGTAGAGGTCCAAACCTTGGGTTTTATTGGCTTGGGAAGCAACTCGCTTTACAGGAAGGGAAGAAATAATTGTGAACAGCGATCAACTAATAAAAGAAGCAATGATTGCAAGAGATAGAGCATATGTGCCATATTCAAAATTTAAAGTAGGAGCGGCACTATTAAGCAGTGAGGGGCAGGTCTTTCATGGCTGCAACATCGAAAATGCTGCATACAGCATGTGTAATTGTGCTGAAAGGACTGCGCTTTTTAAAGCGTATTCGGATGGCGTAAAAAGTTTTTCAGCTATAGCTGTAGTTGCTGACACAGCCCGTCCAGTTCCCCCATGCGGTGCATGCAGACAGGTAATAGCCGAATTATGTCCGCCTGAAATGAAAGTGGTTTTAACCAACTTAAAAGGGGATATTAAGGAATTAACAGTTGAAGAATTACTGCCAGGAGCATTTTCACCGGAGGATTTACATGAATAACACTACTACACCAAAAGGACACAAATCAGGGTTTATTTCCATAATCGGCAGACCGAATGTAGGAAAGTCAACGTTCTTAAATCGCGTAATCGGGCAGAAAATTGCTATTATGAGTGATAAACCGCAGACAACTCGCAATAAAGTTCAGGGTGTCCTGACTACCAATGACGCACAATATATTTTTATTGATACGCCAGGAATCCATAAGCCAAAGCATAAACTGGGAGACTTTATGATGAAAGTTGCCCAAAATACACTTAAAGAAGTGGATGTCATCCTGTTTATGGTAAATGCCCAGGAAGGCTTTGGACGCGGTGAAGAATTCATACTTGAGAAATTTCAATCAGTCCGTACACCGATTTTCCTTGTAATCAATAAGATTGACCAGGTACATCCTGATGAACTTCTTAAAATTATTGAGTCTTACAAGGAAAAGTACGAGTTCAGCGAAATTATCCCCATTTCTGCTTTAGAAGGCAATAATGTAGAGACGCTGTTAGGACAGATTAAAGAATATATTCCGGAAGGGCCGCAGTTTTATCCAGCTGATCAAGTAACGGACCACCCAGAGAGATTTATCGTTTCCGAACTGATCAGGGAAAAAGCGCTGCATTTAACAAGAGAAGAAATACCGCACTCGCTTGCTGTAACCATTGATAAAATGGAGCGCCGCGAAGATAAGGATGTCATTCATGTCATGGCTACAATCATTGTGGAGCGTGACTCCCAAAAGGGCATTGTGATTGGAAAGCAAGGGAAAATGCTCAAGGAAATCGGAAAAAGAGCAAGGGTGGATATTGAGAATCTTCTTGGATCAAAGGTTTTTCTGGAGCTATGGGTCAAAGTTCAAAAAGACTGGCGCAATAAAATGACTCAGCTCCGCGACTTTGGCTTCCGTGAAGATGAGTACTAAACCCAGCCCTAATTACATTATTATTCATTTCTGATTTATATGCATACAGGTGATTGACAATATTTTCGTCTCATGATTTTACAAAGACAGGCTATGATATAGATAAATGTATTGGGATAAAGAAATTGCTAGTTGAAATAACTGAAAGGTGGGGTTTTCGATGATGGATTTTACCTGGAGAGTGTTTTCCCAGACAGGAAATATTGACACATATCTTCTCTTCAAGGAGCTAGAAAAGGAAACTCAGGATATACCCGGCAGCAATGATGAAGAGCTAGCAGAAGCTGATTTTCCCATCTCATAGGTTTGTCGAAAGACAGGGATGGTGTCACGGTTGCTTGATAAATGTGAAGGCATCGTCATCAGGACAACTAATTATAGTGAAACAAATAAGATTGTTACTTTATATACCCGTGAATGGGGAAAAGTTGGTGTGATGGCACGAGGAGCGAAAAAGCCGAACAGCAGACTTGCTGCTGTCACCCAGCTTTTTACATACGGGAATTTCTTAGTTCAGCGTGGAAGCGGATTGGGTACCCTGCAGCAGGGGGACATGATTTCATCTATGCGGTCCATTAAAGAAGATATTTTTCTGACGGCATATGCAAGCTATATTGTCGATTTGACTGATAAAAGCATTGAGGATAAGAAGCCCAATCCATTCTTGTTCGAATTGCTGTATCAAACGCTAAATTTAATAAACGAAGGGTATGACCCGGAGATTCTCACAAACATTTATGAAATGAAAATGCTGAATGCCCTGGGTTTATATCCAGTACTTGATCAATGTTCTGTCTGCGGAAGCACTGACGGGCATTTTGCATTTTCTATCCGGGAAAACGGTCTGATTTGTCACCGCTGCCTTGATAAGGATCCCTATCATTATAAAGTGTCCCAGGCGACTATTAAGCTGCTTCGCCTGTTTTATTTTTTTGACTTGTCCCGGCTCGGCAATATCTCTGTCAAACCGGAAACCAAAGCTGAATTGAAAAAGATTATTTCTGCCTATTATGAAGAGTATTCAGGCTTAAACTTGAAGACAAAGAAGTTTCTGAATCAAATGGCTAAGTTTAATGATTTAATGTAATGCGTTCCTTTATAATCGAAGCGCATTGGCTTTTGTTATTATTGACAATTCAAATCCATTCCGCTATGATTCAAATTAATAAAATATAATTGCTGTGAAGGAGAAGAGTACTTAACCTTTTCTATTTAAAGCGAACCCGGGATAGTGGGAGCCGGGCATGGATGGTTAAGGAAGGGCGCTCCAGAGCAATATTGTCTATCGACAACTAAAGAGGCTGCGGTCAAAATCGCAGCAAATAGGGTGGAACCGCGGGTAAACTCTCGTCCCTATGCCATTGGGCATAGAGACGGGAGTTTTTTATGTTCACAGAAAAACGGAAGCACTGTGGGTAGACAGCTGTTAAGTTCATAAAGCTTTACTTTATACAAATAAGAAAGAGGTGTCCTATGAATATTCAAAACATGATATTAACACTTCAAAAACATTGGTCTGAACAGGGGTGTATCTTGATGCAGGCTTATGACACTGAAAAAGGGGCCGGAACAATGAGCCCGTACACTTTTTTAAGAGCGATTGGTCCAGAACCGTGGAATGTTGCTTATGTGGAGCCTTCACGCCGTCCGGCCGATGGACGTTATGGTGAGAATCCAAACCGGCTTTATCAGCATCATCAATTTCAGGTGATCATGAAGCCGTCGCCGGATAATATTCAGGAGCTGTATCTTGATTCATTAAAAGCATTGGGCATTGATCCGCTTGAACATGATATCCGGTTTGTAGAAGATAACTGGGAAAATCCTTCTCTTGGCTGTGCAGGCTTAGGATGGGAAGTTTGGCTTGATGGTATGGAAATAACGCAGTTCACATATTTCCAGCAGGTAGGCGGATTGGAATGTAAGCCTGTGTCGGTTGAGATTACATACGGAATTGAAAGGCTTGCATCCTACATTCAGGACAAGGAAAATGTCTTTGACCTTGAATGGACTGACGGGTTTACGGTTAGAGATATCTTCCTGCAGCCTGAGTTCGAGCATTCAAAATACACATTTGAAACATCAGATCAGGAAATGCTCTTCAATTTGTTCAATATTTATGAAAAAGAAGCACATCGGCAAATGGATGAGGGACTAGTACACCCGGCATATGACTACGTATTAAAATGCTCTCATACTTTTAATCTGCTTGATGCAAGGGGAGCGATTTCTGTAACAGAAAGAACCGGCTATATCGCCCGATGCCGAAATCTGGCCAGAAAAGTAGCCAAAACTTTTTATGAAGAGAGAGAAAAACTCGGCTTCCCAATTTTAAAGGATAAGGAGGAAGGATCTCATGAATAAGAAAGATCTTCTGCTGGAAATTGGACTTGAAGAAATGCCTGCCAGATTTGTCACTAATTCAATGAATCAGCTTTCAGATAAAGTGAAATCATGGCTTTTGGAAAAGAAAATATCTTTTGACGAGATCAGCGCTTTCTCTTCTCCCCGCCGTTTGGCTGTTCTTGTAACGGGAGTAGATACCGCCCAGGAGGACATAAATGAGGAAGCGAAAGGACCTGCAAAAAAAATTGCCTTAACCGATAATGGAGAATGGTCTAAAGCTGCTGTTGGATTCAGCCGGGGCCAGGGAGCTTCTGTTGAAGATATATTCTTTAAAGAAATTAATGGGGTTGAATATGCCCATGTCAGCAAATTTATTAAAGGTAAGGAAACAGCAGCACTGCTGCCGGAACTCCAGCAGATTGTCACCTCGCTATCATTCCCGAAAAATATGCGCTGGGCAAACCAGGAGCTGCGCTTTATCAGGCCGATCAAATGGCTTATGGCATTATTCGGAAATGAAGTCATTCCTTTTGCAATTACAAATGTTCATACTTCTAACCTTACAAGGGGCCACCGGTTTCTGGGCGAAGAGATTGTAATTAACAATCCTTCTGATTATGAGAAGGCCCTGCTGGCGCAATATGTGATAACTAATCCGCAGGAAAGAAAAAGTGCTATTCTATCACAATTGGAAAAAATTGAAGAAGAAAAAGACTGGGTGATCCCTGTAGATGAAGATTTATTGGAAGAAGTAAACAATCTGGTTGAGTATCCGACAGCATTATATGGCCAGTTTGAAGAAGAATACCTGGAGCTTCCGGAAGAGGTTTTAATTACATCCATGAAAGAGCATCAGCGTTATTTTCCGGTAAAGTCCAAAGAGGGCAGGCTGCTTCCTTACTTTGTAACTGTCCGAAATGGATCCCATGAACATTTGGAGAAAGTGGCTAAAGGAAATGAGAAAGTATTGCGGGCAAGACTTTCTGATGCAGCTTTCTTCTACAGGGAGGACCAGAAAACGGAAATCGCGGCATCACTGGAAAAACTTAAAAACATTGTTTATCATGAAGAAATTGGAACTCTTGCTGAAAAGGTGGACCGTGTTCGCCAGCTGGCAAGTAAATTGAGTGAAAATCTTCATTTCAGCGATGAGGCAAAGGCAGTGACAGACCGGGCTGCTGAAATCAGCAAGTTCGACCTTGTTTCACATATGGTTTATGAATTTCCAGAGCTGCAAGGCTTTATGGGGGAAAAATACGCTCTGCAAAAAGGTGAAAAAGAAGCTGTGGCGCGTGCAATCAATGAACATTATATGCCGCGCAATGCAGAGGACAAGACGCCTGCAAGTAATGCTGGTGCAGTGCTTTCCATTGCTGAAAAGCTCGACACAATTGTGTCTTCCTTTGCAATAGGGATTATCCCAAGCGGTTCCCAGGATCCATATGCCTTAAGAAGACAGGCAACGGGTGTTATCCAGACGCTGCTGGCAAAAAATTGGGATTTGAAACTCGAAGAATTGATTGCATTATCTTCTGAGACTGTTCTTAATTCGAAGATTGGAAAGAAATCAAAGAGTGAATTGATGCAGGAACTAGTTTCATTCTTTAAATTAAGAATCAAATATTTGCTGCAGGAGAAGACAGTTCGCTATGACTTAATTGAAGCCGTTTTAGGCAGTGAAATCGGTTCGGTGCCTTCACTTGTAAAAAGAGCTGAAGTATTGGAGTCCCATAAGGATGCTGCAGGCTTCAAGGAAAGTATTGAAGCTCTTAGCCGAGTTATCAACATTGCTTCTAAAGCAGAGGTCAAAGGGGATATAGACAGCAGCTTATTTGAAAATGATTACGAAAAATCTCTATTCAACAAATATTTATCAGTGAACGAGGAATTAAGAAAAGAGGTTGCAGAAGAAGCTGCCTTTAACCTGCTAATTAGCCTGAAACCAGAAATTGATCAATACTTCGAGCATACTATGGTTATGGATGAAAATCAGGAAATTCGCAGCAATAGGCTGCACCAGATGGCGAATTTGGCTGATGTGATTAAGAAATTTGCAAACATGAACGAAATTATTGTTAAATAACGAGCTTAAATTTTGCGTTTTTTTCTGGAATAGGATTAAATTTTAAGAGAGAGGACAGCAGCTTTGGCTGTCAGGAAAGAGCCTGTTATATTGCTGACGGGCTCTTTCATATTTTGGACATATTAGGCGAAGTAAAGAAAAACTATATAGGAAACACATCTTTTCATTTATGGCAAATAGTATATAATAATTATATAAAAGTATAACCTTATTATTGTGAGAAATGAGTATCATTAAAATACCCTGTTCAGATTAGGTGGTGAGGAAAATCGAATTAAATAAAAGGCAGGAAAAGATCATAGAAATCGTAAAAGAAAACGGGCCGATCACTGGTGAGAGTATAGCGGAACAGCTTAACTTAACCAGGGCAACACTTAGGCCGGACCTGGCTATATTAACGATGGCAGGCTATTTGGATGCCCGTCCGCGTGTAGGCTATTTTTATACAGGGAAAACCGGGGCACAGCTGTTGACAGAAAATCTTCAGAAGCTTTATGTAAGAGATTATCAATCCATTCCTGTAGTCGTTAATGAAAATGTATCGGTGTATGATGCAATTGTGACTATGTTTCTGGAAGATGTCGGCACGCTATTTGTAGTAGATCAGAATTCGCTGCTTGTAGGGGTTTTGTCAAGGAAGGATTTGCTTAGGGCAAGTATTGGCAAGCAGGAGCTTAATTCCATCCCTGTTAATATCATTATGACAAGAATGCCTAATATTACGATGTGTGAAAAAGATGATTTGCTCATAGAAGTTGCTAAAAAGCTGATTGAAAAGCAAATCGATGCCCTGCCTGTTGTAAAAAAGACGGAGAAAGGGTTCGAAGTAAACGGCAGAATTACCAAAACAAACCTGACAAAAGCATTCTTGGCCCTGGCCGGGGAAAAGTAGCAAAGTAAGAAGGAGATGGTGTTGAAGAATGGAAAAATTGCCGATTATCTACGTCGTTTCGGACTCTGTGGGAGAAACGGCCGAACTTGTAACAAAAGCTGCCACGAGCCAGTTTAATGGCAGTGATATATCTATTAAGCGCTTTCCATATGTTGAAGAAAAAGTACATATTGATGAAGTCATTTCGCTGGCAAAGCTGGATAATGGGATGATAGCCTATACAATGGTTAAGCCGGATATGAGGAAGTATATTAACCAGAGGTCTGCGGAAGAAGGGATATATGCTTTTGATATCGTTGGCCCTTTAATGGATCAAATCCAAAGAGCATGCGGCATTACACCCCTTTTTGAACCTGGACTGGTCAGAAAGCTTGATGAGGATTATTTTAAAAAGATTGAGGCTATCGAGTTCGCTGTAAAATATGATGATGGCCGAGACCCTCGTGGAATATTAAAAGCGGATATAGTGTTAATAGGCGTTTCAAGGACATCAAAAACACCTCTTTCTCAATATCTTGCACATAAGCGCCTTAAAGTGGCTAACGTTCCCCTTGTTCCTGAAGTCGATCCTCCAGAAGAGCTGTTTCTTGTCCCGCCGGATAAGTGCTTCGGCCTGAAAATCAGTCCTGAGAAATTAAACTTTATCCGAAGAGAACGTCTAATATCGCTAGGTTTAAGCGATAATGCCAGCTATGCTAATATTGAGAGAATTAAAGAAGAAATAGGTTACTTTGAAAAGATCGTATCCAAAATTAAATGCCCGGTTATAGATGTTACCAATAAGGCAGTAGAAGAGACAGCCAATATGATCTTAAATCAATACCGTAAAAACTTTCCAAAAAGCTAGCACATAAATTTTTTATGTGCCTTTTCTTTTTTATACTAGGCATTCATGCTGTTTAGCTTGCGGTAAAAGAGGGAGCGGGAGACCCGCTGTAACCCGGGAATAAACCTCCATTCCAAGTATGGCTTTTTTTCAGGGGAAAACCTGTAAATTAAATTATATTCATCCCAGATAAATTAATGGCAAAATAGAGATTAATGTACTATAATAAAAAATTGTGATAAAAATGTACCTGAATAGGTTTAGAGTTCATTGCGAAGGAATAAACTATTTATTGTGGCATGTCAAGCTTTCGACCAAGAAAAAATTCGACATATCTCACAATGCAAAAGTTATTCATGCAAAGAAGGATTATGCGGAGTGATGTAGAATTATTAGAACATCAGGCAAACCAAACATTATTGTGGATGCTGATTCCTGTCCCGTTAAAGAAGAAATTGTCGAAATAGCCAATTCCTTTACGATGGACGCAGTGTTTGTTGCTTCTTATGCCCATATGAAAAATGACCTGAATGGGGCTGTCTGGAAATTCGTTGACAGCAGTAAGGAAGCTGCTGATTTATTCATAATGAATTATGTGAAATCAGGAGATGTAGTTGTAACTCAAGATATTGGATTGGCATCAACTCTTTTGCTCAATGGTGTTTATGTCCTTTCTCCCAGGGGAATTTTATTTGAAGAAAATGAAATTCAGACCGCGCTTGAAGTGAGGCATCTTTCAGCGAAAGCGCGAAGAAGAGGAGTTTATGGGAAAGGACCAAAACCATACAGCAAAGAGGACAGATCCATGTTTGTGCAGCAATTGACAAAGATTTTGTCGAATCTTGAAGGAATTCAGTAACGTTTATCGAATACCTGAGTAAGTAATGGAGTTGTTCATATGGCAGAACGGATCGCCGAAGAGAAAGTAAATGAGATTCGGCAAGCTGTAGATATTGTTGATGTCATTGGCGACTATATTCAATTAAACAAGCAAGGACGCAACTATTTTGGGCTTTGTCCTTTTCATGGCGAAAATACTCCTTCCTTTTCTGTATCGCCCGAAAAGCAAATCTATCATTGCTTTGGATGCGGAGCGGGAGGCAATGCCTTTTCTTTCTTAATGGAATTAGAAGGATATTCCTTTCAGGAAGCAGCCTTGAAACTCGCTGAAAAAGGAAATGTCAAGCTTGAAATTGATGCGGCATCTGCAGCATCAGCAAAATCAATGCCTGTAGATTTACAGCAGATGATGGAAGCTCATGAGCTTCTACGTAAATTTTATCACCATCTGCTCGTAAACACAAAAGATGGTCAGCATGCACTTGAATATTTGCTTAATAGAGGCTTTACAATGGAATCGATTGAAAAATTTCAAATCGGCTATTCATTGAAGTCCTGGGATTTTGTCTTCAAGTTCCTGACTAAAAGAAAATTCCCGGCAGATGTTATGGAAAGAGCAGGACTGATCATCAAAAGGGAGAAAGATGGGAACTATTTTGACCGCTTCAGAGATAGAATCATGTTCCCGATTTTTGACCGCAGCGGAAATACGATTGCTTTTTCGGGAAGATCACTTGGGGACGATGAGCCCAAATACTTAAATAGCCCTGAAACTGCAATCTTCAATAAAAGCAAAACTTTATATAATTTTCATTTGGCAAGACCACAGATTAAAAAATTGCAGAGGGCCGTTCTTTTTGAAGGGTTTGCAGATGTAATCGCTGCTGATCGTGCGGGTGTCGGCAATGGCGTTGGTACGATGGGAACTGCTTTAACTGATGAACATGTTGCTTCTTTAAGAAGAAATGTTCAATCAATCACGATCTGCTATGATTCCGATAATGCGGGTATTGAAGCCGCATACCGGGCAGCAAACCTGCTAATGGAAGCAGGCTGCCAGATCAGAGTGGCGCTCATGCCTGACGGATATGATCCGGATGATTATATCAATGAGTTCGGCGAAGAAAAATTTCGTCATGATGTAATCGAATCCAGCATAACCTTTATGGCATTTAAGCTTCTTTATCTCCGCAGGGGCAAAAGGCTTCAAAATGAAGGAGATCGTCTCCTTTATATCGAAGAGGTATTAAAGGAAATCAGCCAGCTGGATAAAGCGGTTGAAAGAGATCATTATCTGCGCCAGCTTGCAAATGAATTCTCACTTTCTCTGGAAGCCTTGAAAGAGCAGCAAAAACAGGTCTATTATACGGAGAAGAAGCGAAGGAACACACATAAGGGGAAAGGTGCTTTCGAACCTCAAAAAAGGCTTCAAACACCAAAAAGGGCTGACAGTCTTAAACCCGCCTACCATACAGCGGAGAGAAGGCTAATCGCCCACATGCTCAGGAATAGTGACATAGCATTTAAAGTCCAGGATATGCTTCAGGGAAATACATTTAACATCGATGAACACCAGGCAATTATTACCTATCTTTTAGGTTTCTACGAAAAAGGCCATACGCCTGATCCCAGCGCATTTATAAATTTTATTAAAGATGAAAAGCTGAAACGTATTGTGGTGGATATAGAAATGATGTCCATAAACGATGAAATAAGCGAACAGGAATTATCAGATTATCTTAAACAGGTGTTGAATTATCAAAAGATGTTAAAAATAAAGGAAAAACTAAATGAAGAAAAAGAAGCAGAGCGACAAAAGGATTATGCTAAAGCGGCTTTAATCGCAATGGAGATCCTTCATTTGCGAAAGTCACTATAAGAAGGCTGTGTGCCTTAAATAAATGTTTTTGGGGATTAAGCTTCTCCTAGGAATAGTCCCATTTGCAAGATGTATTAAGAATGTGTTTGATTTTTGGAAGGAGGGGGACATATGGCTGAAAAGTCGGCCCGTTCAAAAGAGGTTGATACAGAGTTGACCCTTGAACAAGTGAAAGATCAATTAGTTGAAATAGGAAAAAAGACAGGTGTCCTTGCCTATGATGATATAGCAGAAAGATTGTCTCAATTTGAAGTTGATTCCCACCAGATGGATGAATTCTATGAATTCCTGGGAGATCAGGGTGTTGAATTAGTCGGAGACAATGAGAATGAGGATCCGAATGTTCAGGAGCTTGCAAAAAATGAAGAGGAATTTGACCTTAATGATTTAAGTGTCCCTCCAGGTGTGAAAATTAATGATCCTGTTCGTATGTACCTAAAAGAAATTGGACGTGTTGACTTACTCTCTGCAGAGGAAGAAATCGCACTTGCCAATCGAATTGAGGAAGGCGACGAAGAAGCAAAAAGACGACTCGCTGAAGCTAACCTCCGATTGGTTGTAAGTATTGCTAAAAGGTATGTGGGACGCGGAATGCTCTTCCTTGACCTTATTCAGGAAGGAAATATGGGACTGATAAAAGCGGTTGAAAAATTCGACTACCGCAAAGGATTTAAGTTTAGTACGTATGCAACATGGTGGATACGCCAGGCCATCACGAGAGCCATTGCTGACCAGGCCAGGACCATTCGTATTCCTGTCCATATGGTTGAAACCATCAATAAGCTGATCCGTGTCCAGCGTCAGCTTCTTCAGGATCTTGGCCGCGAACCAACACCGGAAGAAATTGCTGAAGATATGGATTTAACTCCAGACAAAGTAAGAGAAATTCTTAAGATTGCACAGGAACCTGTTTCATTAGAAACACCTATTGGTGAGGAGGATGACTCTCACTTAGGTGACTTTATTGAAGATCAGGATGCCACTTCTCCATCAGAGCATGCGGCATATGAACTCCTGAAAGAACAGCTTGAAGATGTTCTTGACACACTTACTGACCGGGAAGAAAATGTTCTTCGTCTTCGATTCGGACTGGATGACGGCCGAACCAGGACTTTAGAAGAAGTTGGCAAGGTATTTGGCGTTACCCGGGAGCGTATACGTCAAATTGAAGCCAAAGCCTTAAGAAAACTGCGTCATCCCAGCAGAAGCAAGCGTTTAAAAGACTTCTTAGAATAAAAAAGAATTGCCAGTGGATAGTTTACTTCTTAAAATAGAAGTAAACTATTTTTTTTGACTGGATGTGCTTTGGTTGGATGAAAACAGAAAAAAGGTCATTGTTAACGAACTTCTGTATTGGAAGAATAGCCGAATGCTCCCTGATCGATATTGTGACTACCTGCTGGCTCTTTATACGGAAGGAAGTCAGCCGAAGGAAATAAAAAAGCATAAAAGTGTAATGGGTTTTTTTCTTGCCAACCTTATTTTCTTGCTGCTTATTCCAATTTCTGCTTTATTAATTTATTTTACTGAATTGTCTATTATTTTGCAAACTGCCATTTTGATTCTTTTTATTTTCCCATGTATTTTCTTTGGTTTTTATTTTTCCAGAAAAGCAAAATCGATGCATATTCCCATCATATCAGCAGCTTTGAATTTATTGATGGGTACTGTTGGGCTTGTATCGGAAGTATATCCCGAAAACCAGAAAGCTCTCTATGCGGCCCTAGTAATTAATTGTGTTCTTTGGCTGTTTGCGGGTTTGAAGTTGAAGTTTCAATATTTTTGGATTTCCGGAGCAATAGGATGTGTATTAATAGTTATTTCTATATTCGTATAATAAAATATTTTAAAAAGTTTTTAAATGTTGAGAAAACTCTTGCATCCCTTATATAATAGTAATGAAAGCGTATACAACAACTTTTGTGTTTAAGGGGGATGCAAATGAATTTTGATTTGACGGCTGAACAGAATATGATCTATAAAACCATAAGGGAATTTGCCCAGGAAGAAGTGGCACCGGGGGCTTCGGAAAGAGACCGTACAAAAGAATTTCCGATAGAAGTTTTTAAAAAAATGGCAGACCTTGGTTTAATGGGACTTCCTTTCCCTGAAGAGTATGGCGGCGCAGGGGCAGATACTGTAAGTTTCGCTATTGTAACAGAAGAATTGAGCAGAGCGTGCGCTTCTACCGGAATCACATACTCGGCTCATATTTCTCTTGGCGGAGCACCGCTTTATTTATTTGGAACCGAAGAGCAGAAGAAAAAATATCTGGTGCCAATTTGTACAGGTGAGTCATTTGGAGCTTTCGGTCTGACAGAACCAAATGCAGGCTCTGATGCAGGCGGCACGAGGACAACAGCCGTTGAAAAAGATGGAGAATATATCATTAACGGAAATAAGTGTTTCATTACAAATGCAAGCTATGCAAAGCATTTAGCATTGACTGCTATCACCGGGGAAAAAGATGGCAAAAAAGAAATAAGCGCAATTATTGTTCCAACGGATGCAGAAGGGTTTACAGTGATCGATAATTACGAAAAGATGGGACTCAATGCGTCAAATACTACTGAACTTGTCCTTGAAGACGTGCGCGTTCCGACTGAGCACTTGCTCGGCAAAAAAGGAGAGGGCTTTAAACAATTTTTAATTACATTGGATGGAGGCCGTATTGGAATTGGAGCCATGGCTCTGGGAATAGCACAGGCTGCCTATGACAAGGCACTCCAGTATGCAAAGGAACGCAAGCAGTTTGGCCGTTCACTATCAGATTTCCAAGCTATTCAATTTAAACTTGCAGATATGGCAATGAAAATTGAACTGGCAAGGAATCTGGTTTACAAAGCTGCATGGCTGAAAGACCAGGGTAGACCTTTCGCAAAAGAAGCATCCATGTGCAAGCTCTATGCTTCAGAAATCTGTATGGAAATCGCCGATCAGGCCGTCCAAATCCACGGGGGATACGGCTATATGAAAGACTACCATGTAGAACGCTACATGAGAGACGGAAAGCTCACAGAAATAGGTGAAGGTACCTCAGAGGTGCAAAGAATGGTCATTGCCCGCCTTATTGGGTGCTAAACACACTGAATACGAAACAGTATGCAACTTTGTTTTTGTATGGCTACCCGCTAAATTTATTATGAACCCAATAATATGAATGACAAAAACTCCACCCTCAGGTCGGAGTTTTTGTCCATTTTATGAACAAGATTTGACAAAGTTTACAATAGGGCTTTTCCTTCTGACTTTTTTAAAGTAAAATAGAGATTGTTTGTATACTTACTTAAACTGAATGTGCTTACATAAGGGAGGTTAAATCATGAATCGCAATCCAATCATTCCATTTGTGTTAATTATGGTTTTTGGTGTGGTAGCAATGTTCCTTGTTTCTTTTAAAGGTCTTGGCGATATGGAAGAGCTTGCTAAAGAACAGGAAGGCGGCGGTGCTGAAACTGAAGAAACTGCAGCTGCAACCCCTGAAGAAATTTATCAGAAGAGCTGTATCGGATGTCACGGTGACCAGTATCAAGGTGGAGTTGGTCCTGCACTAACAGGTGTAGGCGATCGTTTATCACAAGATGAAATCGCAAATATCGTAGTAAACGGTAAAGGCTCAATGCCTCCAGGATTAGTGCCTCAAGACAAAGCTGCCGAAATGGCTGAATGGTTAGCAGGCCTTAAGTAATACCTATAATGAAAGTCCTTTGCATATGTAAAGGACTTTTTTTATACTATAAGAGAGGCTGTCGCAAATTACGATAGCTTTTTAGCTTTTCTCTCAAGAGGAGCAGATAGGCAGGCGCTCTGCGCTTGTTACAATACATATATAAGTGGTGACAGAATGAATACAGAGAAATTATCAAATCGGCTTGAAGCTGTAACAAATTATATCCCACCTGGCTCACGAGTTGCTGATATAGGCTCAGATCATGCGTATTTGCCATGCTACGCAGTAAAGAAAGGCATTGTCCCTTTTGCTGTTGCTGGTGAAGTGGTGGAAGGGCCGTTTCAATCAGCCAAAAAACAGGTGAAAATGGAAGGGCTCGAAAAACAGATTTCTGTTAGAAAAGGCAGCGGCCTTGAAGTAATTGAACCAGGTGAAGTTGACTGTATAACCATTGCGGGCATGGGAGGCGCTTTAATTGCGAGCATTCTTGAAGATGGGAAGAGGAAGCTTGCTTCTGTGCAGAGGCTTATCCTCCAGCCGAATTTAAGTGCCATCTCGATTAGAACCTGGCTGATTGCAAATGGCTGGGAGCTAATCGCTGAAGAAATTCTTGAAGAAGACGGAAAGATTTATGAAATCCTTGCAGCTGAAAAAGGAGAGCCTTTAAAACCTTATAAGAATAAAGAACAAGGTTTGCTGATGGGCCCGTTTCTTATGGAGCAAAAATCCGAAGTATTTCGAAACAAGTGGATTGGTGAAAGGGAGAATTGGGAGAGAATCCTTTTGCAGCTTGGTAAAGCCGCATACTCCAGCGAAACAGAAAAGAGAAAACAGGAGCTGAAGGAGAAAATCAAAATGGCAGAGGAGGTACTCGAAAAGTGAAAAAAATAAATGGACATGAAATTATCCAATTATTTGAGCAGTTCTCCCCAAAAGGATATGCGATGGAAGGAGACAAAATCGGCCTCCAGATTGGCAGGCTTAACACCCCCGTCGAAAATGTCATGATTGCCCTTGATGTGCTGGAAGAAGTCGTTGATGAGGCAATTGAAAAGAAGGTACAGCTGATTATTGCTCATCATCCGCTAATCTACAGGCCGCTGCAAAAAATTTCAACGGATACTCCATCAGGAAGAATTATTGAAAAGCTTATCAAACATGATATAGCCGTATATGCAGCACATACCAATTTGGATATCGCCAAAGGCGGGGTCAATGATATGCTTGCTGATGCACTGAAGCTTACCGAAACAGAGGTATTATATCCAACATATGAAACTGAATTGAGAAAGCTCGCTGTGTTTGTACCTGAAGAAAATGCTGAGTCACTAAGGCAAGCGCTTGGGAAAGCAGGGGCAGGTTCAATTGGCAATTATAGTCATTGTTCGTTTGCCTCCCGTGGAACAGGTCAGTTTAAGCCTAATGGGGAGGCCAATCCGCATATCGGCCAGCAGGGTAAGCTTGAGACAGTTGAAGAAGTCTGCATTGAGACCATTTATCCTGAACATATAGAAAAGAAAGTGCTTTCGGCTATGTTCAAAAACCATCCTTATGAAGAAGTTGCTTATGATATTTATAAGCTGGAAAACAAGGGGGAAGTTCTGGGGCTTGGCAAAATTGGAAAAATCAGCGAGATGACTCTAGAGGAATTTGCAGAGCATGTAAAACGTACACTCGAAGTGGATGGGGTTCGGGTAGTAGGTGATCTCTCATCCAAAATCAGGAAAGTTGCTGTTCTTGGCGGAGATGGAAATAAATACTTCATGTCAGCAAAAATGAAGGGGGCTGATGTGTATGTTACGGGTGACATGTATTATCATGTGGCACATGATGCCATGATGATGGGCCTCAATATTGTTGATCCAGGACATAATGTGGAAAAAATAATGAAAAAGGGAGTTACCCAAAAATTAGTACAGATGTGTTCTGACAAAGGGTATAGCGTATCCATTTTCCCTTCTGAAATTCATACAGATCCATTTAAGTTTGTTTGACTCAAAAAGAACCGGTCTCCAATTGGGACCGGTTCTTTTGATTATAGCTTTGCAGGCTTCTTCACTTTAGGAAGTATTTTATTTAATGGCACTTTTTTCTCGCGTGACCATGTGGATTCATCAATGGGATTAAATTGTTCCAGGAACGTGATGACTTCCTTTGTGATCGGTGTCGGTGTAGAGGCTCCTGCTGTGACTGCAACTGTCGTTGCATCTTTTATCCAATTTACATCCAGTTCAGTTATATCAGCAATGCGGTAGGCTTTTGTACCGGCAATTTCTTCTGATACCTGTGCAAGACGATTGGAGTTATTGCTCTTCGGATCCCCTACAACGATTAAAACGTCAGCCTGGCCAGCTTGTTCCGCAACAGCTTCCTGGCGCACCTGGGTAGCCATGCAGATTTCTTTGTGGAACTCTGCGTGTGGATACTTTTCCTTTATCTGATCCATCACATGTACGACATCCCATTGGCTCATTGTAGTCTGATTAGTCACCAGTATTTTATCAGCCTGTATGCTAAGTTCATTTACATCCTCAATGGTCTGCACTAAATGGACTGCATGAGGAGCTACACCTACTGCACCTTCAGGTTCTGGATGGCCTTTTTTGCCAATGTAAATGATTTGAAAACCTTCCTTTTCCATTTCCCTGATTAAATCATGTGTTCTTGTTACGTCAGGGCACGTAGCATCGATTGTCACAAGGCCCTTTTGTTTGGCTGCTTCACGCACTTCAGGCGAGATGCCATGTGCTGTAAAAATGACAGTGCCTTTATCGACTTTATCTAAGATTTCTTTCCGGTCTTTCCCATCAAGTGTAATAATGCCTTCCTCTTCAAAAGCATCTGTTACATGTTTGTTATGAACGATCATACCCAAAATATAGATGGGTCTTGGCAATGACGGATCAAGTGCAGCGTTTCTGGCAATAACCATTGCATCCACCACACCGTAACAATACCCCCGAGGAGAGATTTTTATGACATTCATCTGCTTATCCTCCCTAATGAAAGCTTATATCTGAATTGAAGTGAGTTCTATTTCAATTGCGGAAAAATCCCATATTGCATTTCTATTATATAAGAGATAAACCGATATTACAAAAGGAGTAATTCTTCTTAAAAGAAAAGCAAAAAAAGAATGCCTCAGCATCCTTTTCTTTAAATATATAATTTCGGTTTGGAAATACCTTCTGCTGAAGATGATTTGACGGCTGGTTTTTCAGAGACAGGTGCCTTTTTGGTTTTTTTGCTCTGAGAATCTGGTTTCTTTTTTTCTGCTTTCGTCTGATTGGATTCCTCTTTAGATTCAGAAGCAGCCTCATCAGCTTCAGGGGCATCTTTCAAACCTCTATAAAGTTTCCACATAGCAGGAAGATTCCTGACCAGCGGACCATACTGCTGAACCATTGGTCCAATTTGCTGTGCTGTATTTAGAACCTTTTGAGTGTTCGTTAAAAAGCCGTTTATGGAAGAAGGATTGCTTATTGCCTGCAATATGCCTCCTCCGCCTGCGGGGGAGCCTCCTGCTGCTCTTGCTGCCCCCATTCCAGCTGCAGGCTGTGCATTGCCTTTTCCCAATATTTTAGAGAGCAATCCTCCCCTGCCTCCACCGCGTTTCATTCCCGGGGGACCGCTCATCATTGGCCCCATGGGAGGTCTTCCCTGCATCGGTGTCATAAAAGGATGGGGAGGCATTCCTCCGCGCATAGGGGGTCTTGATCCTGGCATCATATCTATTGGCCTCCTTTCTTTGCACATTTCTGCTTCTTAATAAAATTTCATATAATAAAGTATGCTTTTATCCCATTTTGGTTTAGGCATAAAGCAGAAGAAACTAATTTATTTATTAAAATCGCCCAAAAAGCTTATCATAAAAATATAAATGCCTGTATGAGTGGTTATTTCCAGGAAACTTTATTATAATAACAGGATGTAAGAAAAGCTCGGAACCAGCAAGTTGTCAGTTGATGCTAGTAGATCTTACTTCACTAATATATGTTTCGGATGCAGCCTGAACAGGGGTGAATCTGAATAATTGAGGAGTTTTAATATGAACGAAACGAAATTTGACCGATTTAATTTAAAGCCATTTATTATAGAAGCGGTTAAAGACTTTGGCTTTTTTGAGCCGACAGAAATTCAGGAAAGAATGATCCCTGCAGTGCTGAAGGGTGAAAGCGCCATTGGCCAGTCACAGACAGGGACAGGAAAGACTCATTCATACGTACTGCCTATTCTTCAAAAAGTTGATCCATCCCGCCAGGAGGTTCAGGCCATTATTACGGCACCGACACGTGAGCTGGCCAACCAGATTTATCATGAAATTCTCAAAGTTACAGAGCATTGTCCTGAAGGAGAAGAGATAACTGCCCGCTGCTATATCGGCGGAACAGATAAGCAAAGAACGATTGAAAAACTGAAAAGACAGCCTCATGTGGTTGTAGGGACCCCTGGAAGAATTAATGACCTGGTAAAGGAACATGCGCTGTTTGTGCATACCGCAGAAATTCTTATTGTGGATGAAGCTGATTTAATGCTTGATATGGGATTCATTGAAGATGTTGATCAGATTGCAGCAAGGATGCCGGAAAAGCTGCAGATGCTAGTGTTCTCAGCTACCATTCCAGAGAAGCTAAAGCCTTTTTTGAAGAAATATATGGAAAATCCAAAGTATGTTCACGTTGAGCCGAAGCAGGCAGCTGCAGCTAATATCGAGCACTGGCTTTTGCCGTCCAGGCATCGGAACAAAGTGGAACTTGTCTATCAAGCATTGACTTCTTTAAATCCTTACTTAGCCATTGTTTTTACCAACACCAAGAAAAAGGCAGATGAAGTGGCAGACGGATTAATCAGCAAAGGCCTAAAAGTCGGACGGATTCACGGAGACCTTAACCCTCGTGAGCGAAAGAAAATGATGAAGCAGATTCTCGATCTCGAGTTTCAATATATTGTGGCAACAGACCTGGCAGCCCGGGGCATTGACATACAGGGAATCAGCCATGTAATCAACTATGAACTTCCGACAGATCTTGATTTTTATATACACCGGGTTGGCCGGACAGCGCGTGCTGGATTCTCGGGAATTGCTGTAACGGTGTACGAGACTTCAGATGAAGATGCATTAAACAGACTTGAAAAAATGGGATTAGAATTCCAGCACAAAGATCTGCAAAATGGTGAATGGACAGACCTGGATAATCGCAATAAGAGAAAAACAAGACAGAAACAAACAAATGACATCGATAAAAAAGCCGCATCACTAGTAAAAAAACCAAAAAAAGTAAAACCAGGCTATAAAAAGAAAATGAAATGGGAAATGGATAAAATAAAAAAACGCGAAAGAAGAATAAAGCGTAAATAAATAAAGGGTTTTTGCAAGATTTCTGACAGGCTAACTCGTCTTAACCACTGCGTTGATTGGAGCAGAGGGAGTGAGAGACCCCCAAGCGGAGCCGGGGAGGCTCTCGTTCCTCCCCGCGGAAAGCAAATGCATGCAGTGGAAACCAGGCATGCTTTATAAGTAAAACAATTTTTAAAAGAAATATTAAAGGGAGAGGTATCGTCATGCTGAAAATTGGATCACATGTTTCCATGAGTGGAAAAAAAATGCTTTTAGCAGCAAGTGAAGAAGCTGTTTCATATGGCTCCAATACATTTATGATCTATACAGGAGCCCCTCAAAACACAAGAAGAAAAAAAATCGAAGATCTGAACATTGAGGCCGGGCTGAAGCATATGGCAGAGAACGGGATTACTGATATTGTTGTACATGCTCCTTATATTATCAATATCGGAAATACTTCAAATCCTTCAACATTTGAATTAGGCGTTAATTTCCTTCGCTCTGAAATCGACCGCACCGAAGCGATTGGAGCTAAACAGATTGTTCTTCATCCAGGTGCACATGTAGGAGCAGGAACAGAGGCCGGCATCAAAAAAATCGTGGAGGGCTTGAATGAAGTCCTAAATGGCGAAGAAAATGTGCAGATCGCACTTGAAACCATGGCCGGAAAAGGCTCGGAGTGCGGGAAATCCTTTGAAGAGCTGGCTATGATCATAGAGGGAGTCAATTATAACAACCATTTATCTGTATGCTTTGATACTTGCCATACGCATGATGCAGGATATGATATTGTGAATGATTTCGATGGTGTGTTGGAAGAATTCGATAAGATTATTGGTCTTGATCGCCTGAAAGTGCTCCATATTAATGACAGTAAGAATGAGCGCGGAATGCGTAAAGACCGTCATGCGAATATCGGATTTGGCCACATTGGCTTCAGTGCGTTAAACTGCATTGTTCATCATCCGCAATTACAGGATATCCCTAAAATTCTGGAGACTCCTTATGTTGGCGAAGATAAAAACAATAAAAAAGCGCCTTATAAGCATGAAATTAATATGCTGCGCAGCCAGGAATTCAATGAAAATCTATTAGAAGCCATTACGGCTGGATAACCATAATAAAAAGCTGTGCCCGAGTTTGCACAGCTTTTTGCATGAGAAATTAAGTATTAGAAGCTAAGTCCTATTTTGTAAATTGCAAAAACAGCCTGTTTACTTCTCTTGCTGTTTCCGGGCCGGCAATCCTGGCTATTTCTTTTATTATTTTTGTCCGTTCCCGATCATCAAAGATATTTACTTGCTTGCCTCTCAAATGGTCTGCAATTTTTTGCGCCTGTGCTTTTGTAATCCTGATGTTGAACTGCTCTCCATATTTTAATAATTCGTCTGCTGTAATATTGCTTAGTTTGTGATTAATGATGTTTTCGAATATTTTCATGTTCATCACTCCTCCTCAGTACTTTATGAGTTAAGAATGTGAATAGTGACAATAAGTTTTGAAATGCCGATAAATAAGCATGTACCTTTACTTTAAATGCAGGTTCCTGTATACTGTGTTAGTAAATCGTAATGATTCTTAATATGTAAGGTGATAAAAATGGCACAGCCAATTATTGAAATAAATCATGTTTCTTATAGATATGAGAAAGAAAATGTCCTTGAGGATATTAATCTGACCATTAATTCAGGAGATTTCCTCGGAATCGTCGGGCCGAATGGTTCGGGAAAATCAACCCTGCTAAAGCTTATCCTGAATTTGCTTAAAGTGCAGAAGGGGAGCGTCAAACTGTTTGGCCAGGAAATAAGCCGCTTTAAGGATTGGCAGAACATTGGGTTTGTTTCTCAAAAGGCAAATTCATTTAACACAGGATTCCCGGCAACGGTCTTTGAAGTCGTTTCAAGCGGCCTTACAAAGAAGCTGGGTCTTTTTAAATTTATGGGCAAGGCCGATCAGGCAAAAGTTCTGCACGCTATTGAATCAGTTGGCATGCAAGAGTTTGCCGGACGCAATATAGGCGAGCTTTCAGGCGGGCAGCAGCAGCGTGTTTTCATTGCACGCGCATTGGTAAGCGATCCAAAATTATTAATATTGGATGAACCCACAGTAGGCGTAGATGTAAAAAATGTCCAGTCTTTCTACGAGATGCTTGATGATTTAAATAAGAAGCTTGGTATTACTCTATTGCTGGTTACACACGACATTGGCACAATTTCTGATAAAGTCACCCATGTGGCTTGCCTGAATAAGAATTTGCATTTCCATGGAAATACAGCAGAATTTGAAAGCTTAAATATAAATGAAATGTCAGAGATCTATGGGCATGATGTACATGTTCTGACACATAATCATGACCATCACCACCACGATAAAGGAGCAGGCAGATGATTGCAGGAATCCTTCAATATGAATTTTTACAAAATGCTTTTTTAACGGGAATAATCATCGGAATCATTGCTCCTCTACTGGGTGTGTTCATTGTTGTCAGGAGGCTGTCTTTAATTGCCGATGCTTTAAGTCATGTAACACTTGCTGGCATCGCTGCAAGCCTGCTGCTTGAAAAGAAATTTATCGGATTGAGCGGGTTGAATCCGTTATATATGGGGATGGCTTTTTCAGTAGCCGGGTCATTGTTTATTGAAAAATTAAGGGCTGTTTATAAACATTATCAGGAGCTTGCTATTCCTATTATTTTATCTGGAGGCATTGGGCTTGGAGTGATATTCATTTCTCTCGCTGACGGGTTCAATACTGATTTATTCAGTTATCTGTTTGGCAGTGTCAGTGCAGTCAGCCGGCTGGATTTATGGACGATTTTAATCATCAGCGTGTTTGTTATAGCACTTGTGGTGCTTCTCTATAAAGAATTGTTTCTGCTGTCATTTGATGAAGAGCATGCCAAGGCATCTGGAATAGCTGCTAAAAGTGTCCACTTTATATTTATTGTCATGGTAGCTTTGGTCATAGCTGCTTCCATGAGAATAGTGGGTATTTTATTGGTTTCATCACTTATGACTTTGCCGGTTGCTGCCAGCATCAGAATCGCAAAAGGATTCAAACAGACGATTTTCCTGTCCATGTTTTTCGGTGAAATTTCAGTTTTAGGCGGACTGACGATTTCTTATTATATAGATTTAGCTCCAGGCGGAACTATCGTCATGATTGCCGTGTTAATATTGATTGTGACAATCTTCCTTAAAAAGATGGCAGGCCTGAGGCCAGCATAAATGAGGACTTCTATCCGAGGTTATTTCAGAGCAGAAAAATGAGGTGAAAAGTATGAATGTTGATGAAGCCATGCAGCTTTTAAAGGATAAAGGCTATAAGCATACAGGGAAGAGGGAAGAAATGCTTCAGCTATTTGCTGACAGCGATAAATATTTAACGGCAAAAGATGTGCTGGAAATAATGAAGGATAACTACCCTGGACTCAGCTTTGATACTATCTACAGAAACTTATCTTTATTTGTGGATCTTGATATTTTTGAAATGACAGAGCTATCAGGGGAAAAACACTTCCGCTTTACTTGCTCACATGAACATCATCATCATCATTTTATATGTCTGGATTGCGGCAAGACGAAAGAAATCGAAGTCTGTCCCATGAAGCAGGTACAGGAAAATCTGAAGGGCTATGACGTTTCTGGGCATAAGTTCGAAATATATGGGAAGTGCCCGGAGTGTTTTCAATAAAAAACTAAAAAAGAAGCATGGAGCTATTTATTATAGCCCCATGCTTCTTTTTGTAAGTTAGGAAATAATAAAATATGACGATGTGGATAACTTTGTGGAGAAATAATTCCAGCTAAATCGCCTAGCCAAAACACTCCAGACATCAGGATTTCCTGCGTGATTCGTCTTTATGCCTGTCGGACTTGCACAAGTTGGGCTGGCTTCAACGTTCGCCACTGGACGTGGCGGTCTTTAGTTGGAGTTCATCTGATCAATGCGCTTTCGCTTTTGTTCCTGCAGCCAGTCTTCCACCCATGCATTCGCTTCCTTCCAATTTCTAACTCTAATGACACCATTGGGAAGGGGTTCCTGGTTATAGGGTGTATCAAATAAGATGACAGGAATTCCACAGGCCTCATGAATCATGACTGCATTATCATGTTTATCTTCAAAAAAGATATCCACCTCATATTTTTTTGCAGCTTCGATTTTATCATGGCTCCCGATCAGTTCAATATGATCGAACTCCAATGTGTTTTCTAGAAACCATTCCTCTGTTATTTGCTGCAGGTGAGAACCCCTGGCACTTATAAAGTACAATTCATGCATGCGTTTCCAGTTGGTCAAAACTTCCTTCGCGCCTTCCGCAATTGGAGATTCTTTGTAAATGAGGGGCTCATTTTCATAAAACCAATGTGCAAATTGTTCTTCTGAAATCGTCACCAAAGGTGTTAAATCATATTGCTTAATATCATTTAAAGTAATATTCAGATTAAATGCTTCATTTAAATACGGAACCATGGCTTCAGGGCAAGTAACTGTTCCGTCTATATCAATGCCAAAACGCTTCTTCATCATTATGATCTCCTTTAATGCATATATCCCTTATCTTAACAAAAGTCCCGGCCTTGCAAAAGGGTGATGCCTGAGCAGGTATGAAAGTAAAACATTTACATCTTAAAAAAGGCTTATAACGCAAACACTATAAATGCTCCATTAAGCAGTACTTTTTAGTAACACAGCTAAGGAAGCGAGGGATCATGATGGCAGACCAAGAGCGCAGGAATGAAGAGTATGACCTTCGATACAGTGAGAGGATTGGCGAAGCAGATGCGGATTATTCCGAAGAAGCCTCTGCAGAAATAGCAGCTCCAGGTGTCTACGGCAGACCGCAGGATCAGGACGAGGAAAACGAAACTGCTGCAGTTCATGCAGGTTATTCTGAGGAAACCTCTGCCGAAATAGCAGCGCCTGGTGTTTACAGCAGATCGCTGGATCGGGACGAGGAAAACGAAACAGCTGCAGTTCATGCAGATTATTCTGAGGAAACCTCTGCCGAAATAGCAGCGCCTGGTGTCTATAATAGATCAGTGAACAGGGATGAAGAAGATGAAACAGCTGCAGCCGGCAGAGGAGTCGGATATGCTGCCCTGGCACTTTCCATTTTATCTTTGTTTGTGCTGCCGGTTCTTTTTGGAGCAACAGGAATTGTCCTTGGTTTTATCGCACGCCGCAGGGGTTCAGAAAGCCTTGGGGGCTGGGCGATTGCAATAGGGGCTATATCCATTATCGTCGGTATGTTTATTCTGCCGTTTTTTTAGAAAAAGAAAAAAAGCCTGGCTCCCAAAATTATTTGGTGCCAGGCTTTTTCTAATTCGGAAAGAGGCAATTATCGCATTATGGCAGCAGGCCTTCTGCTTGTGCTTTTTCCTCTTCCTGTTTGGCAAAATATTCTTCAGCGATTTTGTCGATTTCAATCTTAAGTTCTTCAACCATTGTTTCTTCTGGAACTTTCCTTACAATCTGGCCTTTGCGGAACAGAAGGCCTTCTCCGCGGGCGCCTGCAATGCCGATATCAGCTTCCCTGGCTTCACCAGGTCCGTTAACAGCACAGCCCAATACAGCAACCTTAATTGGTGCTTTAATTTTTTGAATATATTCTTCCACTTCATTTGCGATGCTGATTAAGTCAATCTCGATCCTTCCGCATGTTGGACAGGAAATCAGTGTTGCAGCATTGGAGGATAAACCAAACACTTTAAGAAGTTCACGGGCAACCTTAACTTCCTCAACGGGATCTGCGCTAAGTGAAATTCTTAACGTATTTCCTATTCCTTTGCTTAAGATTGCACCAAGTCCAGCGGCACTTTTTACAGTACCGGCAAAAAGTGTGCCTGATTCTGTTATACCCAAATGGAGAGGGTAGTCAAATGCTTGTGCTGCTTTCTCATAAGCCTCAATGGCCAAATTAACATCAGATGCTTTCATAGAAACGATGATGTCATGGAAATCAAGGTCTTCTAAAATTTTGATATGATGCAGGGCGCTTTCAACCATGCCATCTGCTGTAGGGTATCCATATTTCTCAAGGATTCTTTTTTCAAGGGAACCTGCATTTACACCAATGCGGATAGGGATGCCTTTTTCTTTTGCAGCCTTGACGACTGCTTCCACTTTTTCACGTTTGCCAATATTCCCCGGATTAATGCGGATTTTATCCGCTCCGCCTTCGATTGCCTTCAATGCCAGTTTGTAGTCAAAGTGGATATCAACAACAAGCGGTATATTAATTTGTCTTTTAATATCTGCTATGGCATTTGCAGCTCTTTCATCCGGGCAGGCAACACGCACGATTTGACATCCTGCTTCTTCCAGCCTTTTTATTTCAGCTACAGTCGCATCAACGTCATGTGTTTTCGTAGTGGTCATACTCTGGATGAACAGCTCATTGCTTCCGCCAATTGTTAAAGGCCCAACTTTAACAGGCCTTGTTTTAGTGCGATGTATAATTTCACTCAATGGAGATTCGCTCCTTTTTATCTTTTCATATAACAGCTGAGATGTATGCTGTTAGAGAAGGTTCACTTTATTGTATCAATGAACCGCTGAAGTTGACAAGAATGATGATTAGTTGTTCTGAGTATATTTTGGAAATTTATAGGTCTCCCCTGACTTAATGTCTTCAGGCTGCATTCCATTATTTAATTCCGTGAAGTCTGACACTACCTGGTCTATGCCAACAGGAATTGGGCCATCAAGGTTTAGTTCTATAATTGAAAGAACTGTTTCTCCAGGATTGACCTTTTTTTCAAAATAGGGTTCACCTGTTTCTGTGGGCAGCGTACTAGCCTCCAATGCTTGCTTTTGTCCAGCGGGCAATGTCCCATGATTAAGATCATAATAGATTACATATATAACTAGAATTGAAAGTATTACGCCCGCAAGCTTCTTCATACTGGCAAACCCCCTGCAAATAGCATGTTTACCCAATATGTATGCTTGTCCAAATATGATTAGACCAAAAAAGCCCTCTATTTTTATTATTCTGCATTAATAACTGCTTTATTTATGAAATAACTCCTCTTTTTAATTGCAAAAATAAAAACGCGCAATTGGCACGCTTTTATTTAGAGTTATGAGATGCAACTTCCTTTATGGACAAGAGGAGGATGATAAGAGAAACAAACCAGTTAATAATCGCCCCGTTTTGCACTGAAGTATGCAGGGCTGACATGATAGCAAAGAAAATGGCTGGCAAAGTAATGCTGTAGGCAGACATACGCCATAAATGACGATACTCCAATTTTTTTACCAGAGCCTTTTTGATAAGCAGACCTGCAAATGCTAACAGGGAAATCTCGATAAATCGAATGCCCGCTGCAAAAATATAAATGACAATCGCTATTATGGGAACAATAATCGGCATAAGGGATTCTGCTGAAGCAAGGAAGTCTGATAAGTCATTTTTGGTTGTGCCGCTTGTCAGCAATGTGTATGGATATGTCTGTTCCTGTCCTTCAGCATGTATGTAGACCTCATTTTTTAATAAGGCAATCGTATTGCCGCTTTCGGATAAAACAGAAGGGTTAACTGCTCCTGTCGAATCAACAATGATTGTAAAGTTATCTTTATTGATGGTTACAGGTACTTCCTCCTCTGTGTGAAGCTGTCCTTCTGCAATTTCAAAATCCGGTAAATCACTGTCAATTGTTTCATCAATAGCATTTAAGCCATTAATAATTGCCGATCCGGAATAAAAAACGGTTGGAAGTACTGATAGCAGGGTAAGGAAAAACACATACAAAATAGTTTTTCCTATACCCTGATGACGAAATAAAGCGATATCTTTTGGAGAATACAAGCTTTTATAAAACTGAAGAAAAAGATTCATTTGGACACACCCTTTTTGAGATTCACTATTATATTTTAGCCAAATATCCAGATGTTACAAGACAAACTTGTTTGCAAGTTTTTCAGGTATTTGTAACAAAAATGTAATATAAGTATGTAATGTTAAGGAATTGTAAAATTAGTTCGTAACAGGTTTACATTTCTATAGGTTTCCATTAATAATTGTATGGGGTTTGATGAATCATGTCGAATAAACATTTATAGGGGTTGGATAATGGTGGAACTTAATGTTCAGCAAATGCTTTTTGAGTTTTTGGGCGGGCTTGGTATTTTCCTTTATGGAATCAAGTTCATGGGTGATGGGCTCCAAAAATCAGCTGGTGACCGGCTGAGGGATTTATTAGATCGCTTTACTACGAATCCTTTAATGGGAGTGCTGGCAGGTATTCTTGTCACCATTCTTATACAGAGCAGCTCTGCAACCACTGTTATTACAGTTGGATTAGTATCTGCCGGATTCATGACATTGCGCCAGGCAATAGGTGTTATTATGGGAGCCAATATTGGAACCACGGTAACTGCTTTCATCATCGGGATTGATATCGGGGAATACGCTTTGCCGATTATTGCTTTAGGCTCTATCCTATTGTTTTTCTTTAAAAATAAAAAAGTTAATAATTTCGGTCAAATTGTCTTTGGCTTTGGTGCCTTATTCTATGGACTTGAATTAATGAGCGGGGGGATGAAGCCTCTGCGTTCTTTGGAAGCTTTTCATGACTTGACTGTAAGCATGAGTTCAAATCCAATTCTAGGTGTGGTCGTCGGGACAGTGTTTACTGTTATTGTTCAGAGCTCAAGTGCCACAATCGGCATTCTTCAAGGTTTGTTTTCTGAAGAACTTATTAACC
Source organism: Cytobacillus oceanisediminis (assembly GCF_004366035.1). Lineage (GTDB taxonomy): Bacteria > Bacillota > Bacilli > Bacillales > Cytobacillaceae > Cytobacillus > Cytobacillus oceanisediminis_C. The sequence continues at coordinate 489,454 of NZ_SOEE01000001.1, read as the reverse complement.
TGGATGCGGCATTGCCAGTTCTGTTTGGAGATAATATTGGAACGACCATTACAGCGGTATTAGCTGCTATTGGAGCGTCTGTTGCTGCAAGAAGAGCCGCAGCCGTGCATGTATTGTTTAACTTAATTGGTACTACTATCTTCTTAATTTTATTAAAGCCATTTACATTATTAATTGAAACACTGCAGGGGAATATAGATCTAAATCCTGAAATGACCATTGCCTTTGCACATGGAATTTTTAATAGTACTAATACACTTTTACAGCTGCCATTTGTAGCAGCACTAGCATGGATTGTAACAAAGCTTATTCCGGGTGAAGATGCAGTTGCTGAATATAAAGCAAAACATTTGGATCCTGTTTTTATAGAACAATCACCCTCGATTGCACTTGGACAAGCTAAAGAAGAAGTGCTTCGGATGGGAACATTCTCTGTAAGAGGACTTGAAGAAACGGTTCAATATTTGAAAACAGGCAATCAAAAACATTCAGAAAGTGCATACCAGCTAGAGGACGCGATCAATAACCTTGACCGTAAAATTACGGACTACCTAATAAAGTTATCTACAAGTTCACTTTCAGCACATGAGTCTGCTGAGCACACTGTGCTGATGGATACGGTAAGAGATATTGAGCGTATTGGTGATCATTTCGAAAATGTAATAGAACTGATTGATTATAAACAGGCAAATAAAGTGTCCATTACTGATTCAGCCATGGCTGATTTAGAACAGATGTTCAAATTAACCATTTCTACTGTAAAAGAAGCCCTTCAGGCACTGGATCACAATGATAAAATTGCAGCCGAGCATGTGGTGAAAAAAGAAGAAGAAATAGATAAAATGGAAAGAAAGCTCCGAAAACAGCATATTCTTCGGTTAAATGAAGGAGTCTGCTCTGGCCAGGCCGGCATTGTATATGTAGACATTGTCAGCAACCTTGAGCGTATCGGTGATCACGCGGTGAATATTGCTGAAGCTGTTTTAGGAGAAGATTAAGTGGTAAAATAAGCAAGGGGGAATCCCTTGCTTATTTATTTTGATAAAAGGATGCTGATCATGGAAATCATTTATTGGACACTGATCATTCTGTTATTTATTATCGCTTTTGCGGGCCTGGTTTTTCCGATTATTCCAAGTGTGCTGTTTTTGCTGGGCGGTTTTATCCTGTATGGAATTCTTTTTTCTTTCGAACCTTTTAACTGGCTTTTCTGGACGATACAGGTGCTATTTGTCCTGCTGCTATTTGGTGCAGACTACGTAGCAAATATGATTGGGGTAAAAAAGTATGGCGGATCAAAAGCGGGTATCTGGGGAAGCACAATCGGCCTGTTGGCAGGTCCATTTGTCATCCCTGTATTGGGAATATTAATTGGGCCTTTTTTGGGAGCATTCATTGCTGAACTCGCAGTAAATAAGGCCAGCTTCAATGATGCATTGAAGATCGGTTTCGGATCGGTAATCGGCTTTGTCAGCAGTGCAGCAGCCAAAGCGGTGATACAAGGGGTAATGATTATTTATTTTCTATTTGCAGTCCTTTGATGGCCCGCTCGAATGTTTGAATTTAATGGAATAATAAAAACAAATTAGGATATTGTATATATGTAGCAAAGCATTTTGTTTGAAACAAAAAACCAACTTTGGTAATCTTAAACTAAAGACCTTAGAAACATTCTAAAATCAGAATTTTATAAATGATTGGAGTGTTTTAGAGGGCTTACTAAAACAGATACATAGGGAGGAATTTTATTATGGCATTCGAATTACCGCAATTACCTTACGCTTATGATGCATTGGAGCCAAACATCGACAAAGAAACGATGAATATTCATCATACAAAGCATCACAATACTTATGTAACCAACCTTAACAATGCTTTAGAAGGAAACGAAGAGCTTCTTTCTAAAACTGTTGAAGAAGTTATTTCTAACCTGGATGCCGTACCAGAAGCTGCTCGCACTGCAGTACGAAATAACGGCGGCGGCCATGCAAACCATTCTCTATTCTGGCAGATCATTTCTCCAAATGGCGGAGGTGAGCCTACAGGTGAATTAGCAGACGCTATCAGCAGCAAATTCGGAAGCTATGACAGCTTCAAAGAAGAATTTGCTAAAGCAGCTACAACTCGCTTCGGTTCTGGATGGGCTTGGCTGGCAGTAAACAATGGCGAATTGGAAGTTACAAGCACACCTAACCAGGATTCTCCTTTAATGGAAGGCAAGACTCCTATCCTTGGCCTTGATGTCTGGGAGCATGCTTATTACTTAAAATATCAAAACCGCCGTCCTGAATACATCAATTCTTTCTGGAATGTTGTTAACTGGGATGAGGTTTCTAAGCGTTACAGCGCTGCAAAATAAAATGAAAAAACACGGCAGATTACATCTGCCGTGTTTTTTTGCTTTAAATTAAATTGAATTTCCGGAGGCTTTCCCCTAATTTCTAAATCATTGCATAACCGAACTGTCTTTGTAGGAGACTACCCTTAGAACCAAAGGGGAGTTTTTTTATGAGCAGATTTAAAAAACTGATCGGTGATGTCGATTTAACCAAAGACTTAACATTGCTATTATTTATAGGGGGGCTTTATTCTTTAAGTGCTGCCCTTTCAAACACATTTGTTAATATTTATCTCTGGAAGCAGTCTGGTGAGTTCAGCGATCTGGCTTTATATAATCTGGCCATTGTAGTGCTTCAGCCTTTGACGTTTATCCTGGCAGGGAGATGGGCGAAAAAAATTGACCGTGTCATTGTGCTGAGAATCGGCGTGATTTTTTTGGCTCTATTTTATCTGACAGTGCTTTTCATTGGAACGAATGCCTCAAAATTTCTATTGCTTCTTGGGGCTCTGCTGGGGGTCGGGTATGGTTTCTACTGGCTTGCATTCAATGTTCTTACTTTTGAAATAACTGAGCCGGAGAATCGCGATTTCTTTAATGGCTTCCTTGGAATACTAACATCCGTTGGGGGTATGATCGGACCGATAGCAGCGGGTTTCATTATTTCAAGGATGGAAAAGTTCACGGGCTATTCCGTTATCTTCGGCATCTCCCTGACACTTTTTTCAATAGCTGTATTTTTAAGCTTTTTTCTTAAAAGGAGGCCAGCTGACGGAAGGTATTTGTTTGGAAGAATCCTTGCAGAACGTAAAAACAGCCTGAACTGGCGTATGATTACTAATGCCCATTTTTTTCAGGGACTCAGAGAGGGAACCTTTATTTTTGTCATATCAGTTTATGTTTTTATTTCAACTGGCAGTGAATTGGCTCTTGGTACATACGGACTGGTCAACTCAAGTATATCTTTTTTGGGGTATTTTCTTGTATCCAGGCTTTTAAAGAAAGAGTATCGGAAAAGGGCCATTCTTATTGGCGGGTTATTACTGTATGGTGCCATATTCTTTATCGTCTTTGAGGTTACGTATCAAAAGCTGCTGATGTATGCAGCCACTATTGCTATTGCGTATCCTCTCCTGCTAGTGCCTTATATCTCATTAACATATGATGTCATTGGCAGAGGCTGGAAGGCTGCAGAGATGAGAATTGAGTATATCGTAGTAAGGGAAATCTTCTTAAATGCAGGACGTATAGTATCCATTTTAGGTTTTTTAGCTGTGGTATCTTTTTTCAATGAAGAAAAAAGCATCCCTATTCTTCTCTTAATCATTGGGGCCGGACATTCGGTTATATATTTCTTCGTCAGGAAAATACAATTTCAGTCTGCATGAGAGAGGGGAAATCCTCTCTCTTTTTTTACCAGTAAAAATATCTCTGTCGAAAAAGGGTTCTTTATAGAATTTATTGTTATTTTCTTTTAGAATGGGATTATGAGACTTTTTTAAAGGAAGTGTGCTTAATTTTGAATAGGAAAAAAAAGAAGAAGACCCATGTTCCTTTCCGTCTGAATATGCTCTTCTTTGCTGTGTTTTTATTGTTTTCCATGCTGATCCTCAGGCTTGGAATGGTTCAGATAGTATATGGTGATGATTATAAGCGAGAGATTGAAAGAACGGAAGATGTTACAGTCAACAGCCCGGTGCCGAGAGGAAAGATGTTTGACAGAAATGGCCAGGTGATTGTCGATAATACTCCGCAAAATGCCATTACATTTACTAATAATGGATACAAGCAGGACGAAATGCTTGAGGTGGCAGAAAGGCTGGCCAAGCTCATACACAAAGACACCGAAAAAGTTCAGGAACGCGATAAGAAAGATTACTGGATTATGAAAAATCCAGAAGAGGCTGAAAAAAAGATCTCAAAAAAAGACAAGGAAAAGCTTGAAAAAAAGTATGAAGGCGACCAGAAAGAATTGGACAAAGCCATCTATCAGCTCACATTGGATCGAATTACAGAAGATGAATTAAGCGAATTGACAAAAGATGATCTAGAAGTACTTGCCATCTACAGAGAGTTTACAAGCGGATACGCATTAACACCGCAAATTGTCAAAAATAAAGAAGTCACTCCCGAGGAATTCGCAGTTGTCAGTGAAAATCTTCAAATACTTCAGGGGGTGGATACAACAACCGACTGGGAAAGGTATTACGCCTTCGGGGATACATTGAAATCAGTGCTGGGTAATGTGACAAGCTCTGATGAAGGGCTGCCGGCTGAACAGCTTGAATACTATATGGCCCGTGATTACAGCCGTAATGACCGTGTTGGAAAGAGTTATATTGAGATGCAATACGAAGAAGTGCTTCACGGCCAAAAGGCAAAAGTGAAAAATGTTACAGATAAAGCCGGGAATGTCCTTGAAACTGTACCCATCACTGATGGACAAAGAGGAAAGGACCTTGTGCTGAGCATTGATATGGATCTTCAGAAGGAAGTAGAGAAAATCATTGAAGAGGAATTGCGTGAAGCCAAGGCATCAGCTGGGACTGCATTATTGGACAGAGCATACGTAGTGCTGATGGATCCTCATACCGGAGAGGTTCTTTCAATGGCTGGCAAAAAGATTGTGAAGGATAAAGAGACAGGCCAATCAGTCATGCAGGACGATGCATTGGGCAATATCACTACTACTTATAATGTGGGTTCTGCTGTGAAGGGTGCTACAATTCTTACCGGATATAAGACGGGCGCCATTAACCCAGGAACCGTTTTTTATGATAGGCCTCTAAAAATTAAAGGCACACCTGTAAAAAAATCCTGGAGAAATTTTGGTCCTTTAAATGATATTAATGCGCTTAAATTTTCTTCCAACGTTTATATGTTTGAAACTGTCATCAATATAGGCGGCGGTAAATATGAGTATGAGCAGCCGTTGCGGATAAATGAAAAAGCTTTTAGTACTGTAAGGGATTCCTTCGCTCAATTCGGGCTTGGGGTACGGACAGGAATTGATTTGCCGAATGAGCAAACGGGCTTTAAAGGAATGAGTACATTGCCAGGTTTCATGCTTGACCTTTCGATTGGCCAGTATGATACTTATTCCAACATGCAGCTTGCCCAATATGTTTCGGTCATAGCCAATGGCGGAAACAGAATGGAGCCTCATATAGTAAAGGAAATCCGCGAGCCATTGATGGAAAATAATGAACTTGGTCCTATTGTCCAGGAAATGGAGCCGAAAGTCCTTAATCGGGTAGAACTTGAAGATGGCTGGATGGACCGTGTCCAAGAAGGCTTCCGCAGAGTCATGCAGGAAAAAGGCGGAACAGCTTACGGTTTGTTTGGCAATAAGGACTATAAGCCCGCAGGAAAAACCGGTACTGCCGAGGCATTTTATGATGGACCGGAACGAAGCAAGTTTGGCAAAGAGCCGCCAGAAGTGATGAACCTTAGTCTTGTAAGCTATGCGCCGTCTGAAAACCCCGAGGTTGCTATGGCAGTTTTAGTTCCATGGGCTTACCAGGGAAGCGTAGACCACGGTGCCAATAAAGAAATTGGACAGCGAGTCCTGGACGCTTATTTTGATCTTAAAAAGGAACGTCATAAAAAGGGCGATGATGCTAAAGAATCTGTTCAAAAAGTGGAAAATATAGATGAAGTACTTGAAGGGCAGGAAGATGCCCGTAAAGAAGATGAATGAGTCTCCCTTGATGGGAGGCTTTTTTTTATACCCGCTTTCTTTTACTGAACTTAATATATTCCCCAACTGCCGACAAATTTACACAAATATCGCCTACATTTACAAAAGCTTTACATTCGGTTAAAACCGGGTTAATAGTCAACCCTTATTCTAAACACGTAGGACAAAACAACCAAATTTCTTAGGGGGAATTCAGGAATGAAACGTCTTAAAAAAATGAGCCTATTACTAATGCTGTCAGCTGTAATGGCATTCACTGCAGCATGCGGAGGCGATGAAGGCACTAGTGCAAATGGAGATAAAAGTGAAGAGTTAGAAGGCAGTGTGGTTATAGACGGTTCTGGTACAGTTTATCCATTCATGGCCCGCATGGCTGAGAATTATATGGGAGAACAGGAAAATGTATCAGTTGAAGTAAGCCGTTCCGGAACATCAGCTGGCTTTAAGAAATTCCTTGCAGAAGACGGAACAGATTTTAATGATGCTTCCCGCCAAATCAAAGATGAAGAGAAAGCTTCAGCTGAAGATCTTGGCATTGATGTACAGGAAATGAAGGTTGCTTTGGATGGCATCACGATTGTAATAAATAAGGAAAATGACTGGGCTGCTGAACTTACTCAGCAAGAAGTTATCGATATTTTCCTTGCCAGCGCTGGAAAGAAAAAATGGTCAGATGTTCGCCCTGACTTCCCGGATGAAGAAATTCAAACCTATGGCCCGAATGAAAACCATGGCACTTATGAATTTATGTTTGAAAATATCCTAGAAGAACAGGACCTTCCTGAAAATATCAACTTACAGCAGGACTACTCAACTTTAGTTGATCTTGTCTCAAAAGATAAAAACGCCATCGGTTTCTTTGGCTACGGATACTATGACAGCAACAAAGATAAATTGACTGCAGTAAAAGTAGACTTTGGCAACGGACCTGTTGAGCCATCATTAGATACAATCAAAGAAGACGGAGATTATGCTCCATTTACTCGACCGGTATTCACATACTTGAATACAAATATGGCTAAAGAAAAGCCTCAAGTGCTTGATTATGCTATCTATACAATGGAAAATGCACAGGATGTTGCAGCAGAAACTGGATTTGCGCCATTATCCGATGAAGATATCCAGGCTTCTCTAGATGCTTTGAACGGATTGAAGTAAGTGATTGAAAGTATTGTCATGGGAAGATGAGAAGTTTGCCTTCTCATCTTCTTGTGATGATACTTGTTTTTTCCTTTGTAGTATGAGCTAAAGAGTACTTCTTTGGATGAGAAGGCTGAAAGGGGTTTTACACTTGGCAAAAAGTGCTGTTCAACACGATAACAAAAAGCTGAATGTACGTGAAATCATTCAACAAAAGAAAAAATCTCGAAGTGTTAATAATTACACTGAAAAATTAATACCAAAAATTTTATTCGGCATAGCCGCAATATCAGTTTTCACTACTATTGGTATTGTACTTACCTTAATAACGGAAACAATCGCCTTTTTTAAAGACGTTCCTTTTATAGATTTCTTTACAGGCACTGAATTAAAGCCTTTAGGAGAAAATGCTGTTTTTGGTGTACTTCCCTTACTGACGGGAACAATCATTTCCACACTAATCGCCATGCTTGTTGCGATTCCGGTGGGACTGATGACAGCGATATTTTTAAGTGAATACGCATCTGAAAAAACAAGAAAGGCATTAAAGCCTCTTCTTGAAATCCTGGCAGGTATCCCTACTATTGTCTATGGATTTTTTGCTTTTACATTTGTAACACCTTTACTGAGATCCTTTATTCCAGGACTTGAACCTACGAATATTTTGAGCCCTGGGATTGTAATGGGAATTATGATTATTCCGATGGTAGCGTCACTTTCAGAAGATGCGATGAGTTCTGTGCCAAATGCAATGAGGGAAGGTGCCCTTGCATTAGGTGCCACTAAGCTGGAAGTAACCTGGAAGGTAGTTGTTCCGGCAGCTATTTCAGGTATCATTGCTTCTTTTGTGCTCGGTATATCAAGAGCAATCGGGGAGACGATGATCGTTACCATTGCAAGCGGAAGTTCAAAGAACTTTACATTTGACGTAACACAGTCCATGCAGACCATGACTGCTTATATCGTGGAAGTTACAGGTGGGGAAGCGGCAGCTGGAACAACATTATATTATAGTCTTTATGCTGTTGCTATGACCTTGTTTGTGTTTACGCTGATTATGAACCTGCTCGCTCAGTATATCTCTCGCAAGTTCAGGGAGGAATATTAATATGAAATATGTGGATTCAGAACAAGTGCATAAAAAGATGGGCAGCCGCCTGCTAGCCAATAACCTTGCTAAAACACTCTTCTTTATGGCCACTTTATTTGGCCTTATCGTATTAATTGTTTTGATCTATCGGGTTCTTGCTGATGGTTTAGGCTGGATCAACATGGATTTTCTGATGAATCGTTTATCGACGGATCCTGAAAGAGCCGGTATCTGGGGAGCAATAACAGGAACACTATGGCTGATGCTTGTTGTTGCACCTGTCACGATGATTTTAGGAGTAGGCACAGCAATTTATCTTGAAGAATATGCAGCTAAGGGACGCATTTCTTCATTTATTAAAACGAATATCTCCAACCTGGCAGGCGTTCCGTCAGTTGTATTTGGAATCCTTGGTTTAACTGTTTTTGCAAGAGCAATGGATTTGGGTTCTGTAGTTCTGGCAGGAGGTCTTACGATGGCACTGCTGGTTCTTCCTGTTGTAGTAGTTGCAAGCCAGGAAGCCATTCGTGCAGTTCCTCAATTCTTAAGAGAAGCCTCTTACGGTATGGGCGCGACAAAGTGGCAAACTATTAAAAATGTGGTCCTTCCCGCAGCTCTGCCGGGAATTCTTACGGGTGTTATTCTTGCACTGTCCCGGGCAATCGGGGAAACAGCGCCATTGGTTGTTATCGGTATTCCGGCATTGTTAATTCCCGTTCCTGATGGAATTTTTGATAAATTTACGATTTTGCCGGTTCAGATTTATTATTGGACAATTGACTCTGCTCTTGTAGCAGAATATGCCAACCTGGCAGCAGCAACGATCGTTATATTATTGATTGTATTGTTTGCGATGAATTCAATCGCTATTTTAATCCGCAATAAATTCCAAAAAAGATATTAGTCTGGGAGGTTTAATAAAATGCCTGTAGTTACAGAAAAAGCCAATCTGAATACTAAAACAGCTAATCTAGTCCAAAAAGCAAAAGAGAATAAAAAAGTTGTTTATCATACAAAAGATCTTAACCTTTGGTACGGGGAAGGCCATGCGTTAAAAAATATAAATCTGGCCATTAATGAAAATGAAGTAACGGCCATTATCGGACCATCCGGATGTGGAAAGTCCACATATATCAAAACCCTGAACCGCATGGTCGAGCTGGTTCCTTCTGTGAAGATTTCCGGTGAAATTTTATACCGCGAGCGTAATATTCTTGATAAATCATTTAAAGTGGAGGATTTAAGAACAAGTGTAGGAATGGTTTTCCAAAAGCCTAATCCTTTTCCAAAGTCCATTTATGAAAATGTGGCATATGGACCGAAAATACACGGAATCCGTGATAAAAAAACCCTGGATGAAATTGTTGAAAAAAGCTTAAGGGGAGCGGCAATCTGGGATGAAGTTAAGGATCGCCTTAACCAGAATGCGTACGGCTTATCAGGCGGGCAGCAGCAGCGTCTTTGCATTGCACGCTGTCTTGCAATTGAACCGGATGTCATTTTAATGGATGAGCCTACTTCTGCACTTGACCCCATTTCCACTTTAAAGGTAGAGGAGCTGGTGCAGGAGCTTAAGGAAGAATTCAGCATCATCATCGTTACGCATAATATGCAGCAGGCAGCCCGTATTTCTGATAAAACAGCTTTCTTTTTAAATGGTGAAGTAATCGAGTTTGCCGAAACTGATAAGATTTTCTCCACTCCTTCAGATAAGCGGACTGAAGATTATATCACAGGAAGATTCGGTTAATTATTGTGTGCAGGTTTTATGAAAGAATAGAATCATTCTTGAATGGATGAAGGGGGATTACCATGATGGCAGTACGTGAAAGGTTTGATTATGATCTGCAGGAGCTTCAAAAGAAACTGATTGAAATTGGCAATTTTGCAGTAGAGGCCCTGCATAGATCGGTTGAAGCGCTTGAAACACAAAATATAGAATTGGCACTAGAGATCATTGATGACGATAATCAGGCTGATATTTTATATGAGGAAATAAATGATTTAGCCATTCTGCTAATTGCCAAACAGCAGCCTGTGGCCATTGACCTTCGCCGCATCATTGTCGCTATAAAAATCGCAACAGACATTGAACGGATTGCTGACTTTGGAGTGAATATTGCAAAGTCTACCATACGGATTGGATCAGAGCCTCTTATTAAGCCGATTGAACATATAAAAGAAATGTACGAAATTTCTACAGAAATGCTGCGTCTATCCCTGGAGGCTTTCACTGATGAAGATATTGCAAAGGCAAAAAAAGTTGCTGATATGGATGATCAGGTAGACGACCTATATGGTGAAACAATTAAAGAGCTGCTGCAGATCAACCTGCAGAAACCGGAATATCTTCCTCAGATCACTCAGCTGTCTTTTGTTTGCCGATATTTAGAAAGAGCAGCTGATCATGTTACCAATATCTCAGAACATATTTTTTACCTGGTTAAAGGGCGTCAGTATGATTTGAATAATTAAACAAGAAAGCAGAAGCGCCTTGCCGCGCTGGAGCTAGACAGTAAAAAAGCTAAAAGGATTCAGCTCCTTTTAGCTTTTTGTTATGATTTTTGCGATTTCTTTATAGCTCATATCAGTGGTCAGTTCAAATGTGCCCTGTTGTATTTTTTTGCTGTATCCGTATTCTTCAAGGTAAATGCCGAAATCTGCTGCCTGATCGATTACATTTGCCTTTTCAAGCTGTGCTGCGATTTCCCCAGGTGTCATGCCGCTCTCAATTGTAAGCTGATAGAATTCCTGTGAACCTTCTTCGGGCTTCGCATTTTTTTCAGCAGGTTCTTCTTTTTCTTCCGTATTCTTATTTGCCGGATCCTCGGCTTTAGTCTGCTGCAATAGAGTATATTCTTCGTCTGTCATAACAGTATAGCCGTTTGCCTGAAGAAACTCTTTCGCGCTGTTATCATCAATTTTTCTATATTCAGACTGCTTCGGTTTTATGAAAAAATAGGGTGTACCGAAGGCTATGACAGCCGTAAGGATGCCAAATGCAAATGCCCGGGTATTTCTTTTATTCATGGCCATGACCTCTAAATTTCATTTCTGTTTGAATAGTCCTTACTTCATCAGGAGAGAGTGATGATTGTCTGGCAATTTGATCTACTGACAATCCTTGTCTGGTAAGCAGCATCACCTGATTTTTTATAATTTCGTGAACTTCCCTTTTCACTAAGGAATGAGCAGAAGAGTCTGCAGGAACGTGCTGAATAAAGGGTTCTTCAGCCACCAGCAGTTCTTCTTCCAATACTTTTAATTTCTTTTTAATCTGATACATTTCCTGAATCTGCTGCATGGACATTTGGTCCATTTCTTCTCGCAGCTCTTTATAAGGATCTTTCAAGAACACTGAAAGAATAAATAGCCCTATAGAAAAGATCAATAATGCCAGGATGATTGATTCCAAAAAAAGTCACCTCATATTCATTGAACAGAAATATTTTACCATCAAAATTGACAAATTTCGATATGTAATCCATAAACAGGTGAAAATTAAAGATATTTGTCGCTGGAGCTCTGTCGAAAAAGCTTCCCGGCAAACTTTGAAAAAATTTTTTCTGATTTATATTCAAGCAGGCATGTGCATTCGCAAGAAGCGACAATTTCCGTTCATTGTAGGCTATCCATATCAGTGATAACATTGAGTTATATAAATAGTCATAAAATTTTGCTTTTTGTCATATATATCCCTTTTTTATTGGCTTATGAAACTAAATCCAAGAGGTGCCGGGTATGATCGATGAAATTATTAAGCTTCGCCGCAGGGGGCTTTCATTTCGCAAAATTGCCAGTGAGCTTGAGACAACAGTAGGAAAAGTGCAATACCAATGGACCAAACTTATCCAAAATAAAGCAAAACGCGACAGCGAGGAGTCTGCCGAGAATAATTTGACAGCTGAAGAAAATGCCGTTCCCAAACAGCCGAAAGATCAATTGATATTATCACGATTAACATCTGATAAGGTAAAAGTACTATGGAAATTATCTAATCATAAGGAGAAAATGGCTTCACTTTATTTGCACGAGCCTGTCACTTCCATGAGAAAATCTTTAAGAATCTATGATGTTAGCGGGATTAATTTTGATGGCGCCAATGCGGTCTCTGATCATGAAGTAATCCTGTCCCATCAATCAGAATGGATCTTCAAAGGGCTCAAACCTGGCAAGGTGTATTGTGTAGAGCTGGGCATAAAATTGACAGAAACTCATTTCTTCCCATTTCTTCGCTCAGAAGCAATTCATACTTCTGAGGAAATGCTTTATCAATCATCCGGAAATGGCGAAGCTGAGAGGCAGCCTGCTGAATGGACTGTGAATGTGAGTACATACACTTATTATGAATCAATGAGTGAAGGAGAAGGTAAAGAATGATGGATACGGCAACTGCTGAGCGAAATAAAAGTAACTGCCATAAAGGTTTACCTAAGATCCTCCTCCTTACGTGGGAATATCCTCCACATGTTGTAGGAGGCCTATCAAGACATGTACATGGACTCGCAGGAGGCTTGAAACAGGATTATGAGGTCCATATTCTGACGGCTAATCCGGGGAATCTTTCCAGTTCTGAACTTAAAGATGGTATCTATATACACCGGGTTAAGCCGCTTAATGAAAAAGATCCTAACTTTTTGCATTGGATATTAGGATTGAATTTGGCGATGGAGCAAAAGGCCAATGAACTATCATCCTTCCACCACTTCGAGCTCATCCACGCACATGACTGGCTTGTAGGTGCATGCGGCCTGTCACTAAAGGAGAGTTTACAGTGTCCTCTAATCACGACTATACATGCAACCGAATATGGAAGAAATAATGGGATTTACACAGAATTGCAGAAGTTTATCCATAGAAAAGAAGAACAGCTGATACTAGGGTCAGATCAGGTTATTGTCTGCAGTGACTATATGAAGGAAGAAGTACTTCAGCAATTTGCTGTCGAAAGCGAAAAAATGTCTGTTATCGCAAACGGAATCAGCAAAGAAACCCTTCTTGATGACCCTGACTCTTTATTGGAGGGGCTGCAGGTGAAACCAGGAGGAAGGCTGATATTTTCGATTGGGAGGATGGTCAGGGAAAAAGGGTTTGATACCTTAATTGAGGCAGCGCCTATTATTAAAGAAAAGCACCCGGATACTTATTTGATTATAGCCGGCAAAGGACCTATGCTTGAAGCGCACAGAAAAAGAGCGAAAGAACTGAATGTTGACGATGTAATTCATTTTCCAGGATTTATTAATGATATGCAGAGAGTAGCTCTCTTTATGAAGTGTGAGTTCGCTGTTTTTCCAAGTCATTATGAGCCATTTGGCATTGTTGCCCTTGAAGCAATGATTGCCGGAAAACCGGCGATAGTATCGAACACGGGCGGGCTAAAGGGGATAGTAAAACATGGATTTTCCGGCTTGTTCATGACCCCTGGAGATCCTGGCAGTTTCGCAGAGCAGGCATCCGCTCTCCTTGAAGATCCCAAAGCAGCCCTTACAATTGGCAGACAAGGTCAAAGGGTCGCAGAAAGCCTATTCAGCTGGGGACGCATTGCGGAGGAAACCAAAAGAGTATTCCAAGAAACCCTAATTAGCCAGAAGCTTGAAGACCTTGTTTAAAGCTTTTGCAGTATTAGCAGTTTTAAACCACTAAGCATTGAGTTGATTGCAGCTGAGGGCCTTGATCCTAGAAAATGCATTAGCATTTTCTTCGAGCGCTGTTGATTTCCGGGAAGAGTAATCAATGTCTTAGGGGAGGATATGGAGCGGAGACCCTGCAGACAGAGCCGAGGAGGCTCTCGTTCCTCCCCGCGGAAACCAAGTGACCCGTGCTGAAATCAACGGGTAAAATATAAGTACAAACCTTTTATTAAAATTCTTAAAAAATATAAAGAAAAAGGTGCATGAAGATGAATACATTAAATTGGATTCAATCTGATTTTTATGAAGAAATGGAGAAAGCGCCGATTGGGAAATTGAAGATGATTCCGGGTTTATGGATAGACGGGAAAACTTTCTGGATGGAGAACGGAAGTAAAGAGGTATTTCCTGATGAGAAAATTTCTGTCCAAATTAAGACAGAAAAAATACACTCGAAAATTTCATATTTTAAAAGCTATATCACTAACCATGTGGACGAGCCCAGAATGATTAAGCTCTTATTGCAGCACAGACATGAGTATTCATCCCGTGAACATCTTTCGTTCATTTCTCCCGCAGAGAATGTCATCTTTCATTTGGCTGATTCCAAGCTGTTTTTGGTTAATGGCCAGCTAAACGGCAAAAAGATGGAAGAGTGTACAATTCAGCCTTATTGGAACGTATACAGTGACCAAATTTGGAACTGCAGAAAGAAAGGAACATTGAAATACCACCCTATGGTCCAGGGAAATGCAATAAGCGTCTTCTCGCTTAGTGCAGTATTCAATGGCAGAGGGACAATTGAAGGGGAATCATGGATTATTAAAGGGGACAGCAAATCAGAAATCCTTCAATATAACAACCTGCTAATAGGCAGGGTTAAAGAGGATACTTTTAAAAAAACGTACTAGCATTTCGATTTAAAAAGTGATATTATAGAAAAGTCGTATGAACGAACTAGTTTGAACATAGTTTGGAGGGAAATTACATGCGTGTAAACATTACGTTAGCTTGCACAGAATGTGGAGATCGTAACTATATTTCTAAAAAAAATAAACGAAATAATCCAGATCGTCTTGAGCTTAAAAAATATTGCCCAAGAGATAAGCGTTCGACTACACATCGTGAAACAAAATAAGCGGTAGGATCATTCCTACTGCTTTTTTTGTTGACTTTTTTCATGGGTATACTTCCCTTTTTTGGATAAATTATTGAGGGGAATTGCATATGTCATCTTCTGTTGGAGGGTTTGATATGAAAATGGATAAAAAGGCGCTTAGAAAGCAAATGCTGGATAGAATGAAGGAATTGAGCAAACCTGAGTATGAACAGCTATCCTATGAAATTGCCAGCAGCCTTTATAGCAGTCCTTTATGGCTTCAGGCTAAAACGATAGGAATAACGGTTTCAAAGCCGCCTGAGGCGGATACGTGGCAGATTATCAGAAAAGCATGGGAAGATGGAAAGAGGGTTGCTGTCCCGAAGTGCATTCCTAAAGCAAAGCAAATGGTGTTCCGTGAACTGAAAAGCTTCAGGGAATTGGAGTCTGTGTACTATGGATTATGGGAGCCAAATCCAGAAAAGACAGATGAAGTTCGCAGTGAGGAAATCGAAACTTTAATCGTACCCGGGCTGGCATACATGAAGAATGGCTTCCGCCTGGGGTTTGGAGGAGGCTATTATGATCGTTTTCTCGAGCAATATAAAGGAAGAACCGTTTCACTGGCTTTTGAACTGCAGGTCATAACCGGCTTTCAAGTGGAAAACCATGACAAGCCGGTGGAAATGATTATTACCGAACAGCAGGTTTGGGCATCCGGCAATGCTTGAATCTATTGTTATTGTTATTTTAATATTGATCACAGCGCTAGCTGGATATTATTTCCGATTACTGACCTTTTCAGGCAGTATAGCCGCATTCATTGTGGGTGCTGCAACAGGATGGGGATTTGGTTTTTACGGTCTCCTTGTGCTGGGGTTCTTTTTTGGGAGCTCAAGCTTTTGGTCAAAATTTAAAAGCCATAGAAAAGAGACATTAGAAAATAAGCATGCAAAAGGGTCAAGAAGGGATTGGCAGCAGGTGGCAGCAAATGGAGGAATAGCAGCTATTTCCAGTATATTCCATCTTTTGATACCATCACCGGTTTGGCTGTTAGCATTTCTAATTGGCCTGGCTGCAGCGAACTCGGACACCTGGGCATCAGAAATTGGCTCATTAAGTCGAAAACCTCCCATTTCGTTAAGGACCTGGAAGCCAGTAGAGACTGGAACTTCAGGTGCTGTCAGCATTCTGGGCACAATTGCAGCTTTGTCAGGTTCTTTTACTATAGCTCTTCTGTCATTTATGTTGTTCAGCGTTTCACTTTATGAAGGTTTGCTGATTGGGACCTTTGGATTTGCGGGAAATCTGATTGATTCTATATTAGGTGCTTTTTTTCAGGCTGAATACAAGTGCCTGGTGTGCAAAGAAAATGTTGAAAAAACCGAACATTGCGGGCAGCCTGCCTTTTTGGTAAAAGGCAGGCGTTTTGCAGATAATGACTTTGTTAATTTTTGTTCAGGTTTAGCTTCTGCCACGGTGGGAATGCTTCTATATATTCTATTAACATAGAGGGACTAAGTGGTTGCGGTTCCTTACCTTAAAGTGAAAAGGGGAGTTGTAATGAAAAATCGGGTGAACAGAGTCGTGCTTATTGGAACTGGCTTTGTGGGCTCAAGCTATGCCTTTGCACTATTAAATCAGGGTGTTACAGAGGAAATGGTTCTGATTGATTTAAATAAGGATAAATCTGAAGGAGATGCGATGGACTTGAATCATGGCATGCCATTTGCTCCTTCCCCAACATCGATCTGGTTTGGAGATTATTCCGATTGCAAAGAGGCTGATTTGGTTGTCATAACTGCTGGAGCAAATCAAAAGCCTGGAGAGACTCGTCTGGATCTTGTGGAAAAAAATGCAAAAATTTTTAAAGGCATTGTGAATCATGTTATGGACAGCGGTTTTGATGGCATTTTCCTGGTTGCGACAAATCCAGTAGATATTCTCACCTATGCAGTCTGGAAATTCTCCGGACTGCCAAAAGATAGAGTAATCGGATCCGGAACGATTTTGGATACGGCCAGATTCAGGTTTCTGCTTGGAGAGTATTTCAAAGTCGATACGCGTAATGTTCATGCATATATTATAGGTGAACACGGGGATACTGAATTGCCTGTATGGAGCCATGCTGATATTGCAGGGAAAAACATTGATGACTGGATAAGAAAAGAAGAGAATTTTAGGAAGGAAGATCTTAATTCGATATTCCTCAATGTCAGAGATGCCGCTTATCAGATTATTGAGCGAAAAGGGGCGACTTATTATGGAATAGCCATGGGGCTGGTCAGGCTGACGAAAGCCATCCTTCAGAACGAGAATTCGGTCCTTACGGTCTCAGCTTACTTAGATGGAGAGTATGGTCATGATGATGTTTACATTGGGGTACCTGCTATAGTCAATAGAAATGGCATTCGTGACATTGTTGAACTTGACTTAAACAGCGAAGAGAAAGATCAGTTTTCCCAATCAGTAAATGTTCTCAAGAAAACGCTTGAACCAATAAGGAAGGATTAGCCAGCTTGCATTGGGCGGCGGATTTTATTTTGTTCTGAAGCATGGATAAAAATTATTTCCTCTTCTCACAATAAGGAAGAGGAGGGATTTTTAATGTCTCGATTACTATCCATATTTATGATAGGGCTTGGCACTTATTTTGCCTATCATAACCGTTATCGATTGATTAATGTTATTTTTGGGAACGTCTTTTTGCGTAAACTGCTAGTCACTTCAATAATGAGTTTTCCGCTTGTCCGCGACAGGATGATGAGCTCTGTTTTCTCTTCTGGGCCATCGGAAGGGCGGCAATAAAGAAGTAAAAAGACCGTAATGGTCTTTTTATTTTGGATAAATATATAGGTGCTTTTTCTTTTACAAAAGGTTTCCTTTTTGCCTATAGTTAGATAAGTATTTTAATTCATTGCAACATATAGAGAGTGGGGGAAGAATTGGCCGTTCAAGAGGATTATGTATTTTGGAAACTTGCGGATTATTTCATATCTGATCAGGGGTACAGAATGATTCAGCTATCTGGAGATCATGATGAATTATGGCTTGAAAAGATGGAGCATAAAACGATTAAGGCAATCAGGCTCTTAAAATATAATCTTGACTGGAGCAATTGGATGCAGCGGGATATTGAGGTTACTGCCCAAAAAGCAGAATCTGTGAGGAAGCAGCTTGGCAATAGGGAGATGCCGGTATTAAATATCTATGTCTCTTCGTACCTGCCTGTAGATGACTATGAATTCCGCATCAGAGTCCCCTTCATGCCTGAAAATGAGAAAGCCTCTGTCCAAACCCTAATAATTGAGCCTGGAAAACCGGATAGCCTAAGTGCTGTTGAGGCCATTTTTGAAAAGCCGTTAACGCTTCTGTCCGGAAATTATACGGAGATGGATGTTGATTCACTGAAACATGCTGCTCTTTCTAAAGCAGTAAAAACAGCAAAGAAAGAAAAGGAAATGTTTAATTTTGGGAAGCCCCTTTTTACGTATATATTCATTTTTATTCAAGTTGCTGTTTTTTTAGTTTTGGAAGCAATGGGCGGGAGCACGGATACATCGACTTTAATTAGGTATGGAGCTAAATTTAACCCATTAATTCTTGATGGGGAATGGTGGAGATTTTTGACCCCGATTGTTCTTCATATTGGGCTGCTGCATTTATTAATGAATACACTTGCCTTATTTTATCTTGGTTCGGCAGTAGAACGCGTCTATGGAAATATAAGGTTCCTGTTTATCTATTTGGCAGCTGGTTTTGGCGGGACATTAGCCAGTTTCATTTTTAGCCCTACCCTTTCAGCTGGGGCAAGCGGAGCTATTTTTGGCTGCTTTGGAGCACTTTTATATTTTGGGCTCATTTATCCAAGCCTTTTCTTCCGAACAATAGGATTTAATATACTTGTCGTATTGGGAATCAACCTTGCATTTGGGTTTACCATTCCAGGAATTGATAACGCAGGCCATATCGGCGGGCTGATTGGCGGATTTCTTGCTACTGGCATTGTGCATTTTCCCAAGAAGAAACGGCCATTGCTCCAGTTCCTGTTTTTAGCAGCATCATTCTGTCTGGCGGCTGGATTGTTGAAATATGGTTTTAATGATCCTGGAAGGCTTTTAAATGAACAGACTGCAATAGTGATGGCCCAGGAACATATTAGTGCTGAAGAGTATGAAAAGGCTCGTTCAATGCTTGCTGATTTTGTTAACGAAGGGAATGCCTCTCCAGAGGCTTATTTTCTGTTATCATATGCGGAAATAAAAGCGGGACAACTGGAGGAAGCAAAAGAACATCTTCTCCATGTCGTTAAGGAAGAAGGTTCTTTCCACGAAGCACATTATAATCTGGCACTGATCTATTTAGAAGAAGATAACACGAAAAAAGCAAGGCATCATGCTCAAATAGCCGCTGATCTTAAACCGGAACAGAAAGAGTATCAAAAGCTATTAAACCAAATAGAATAGAGTACAGCTAATATTATACTGAATATTCAGCTTACTACCCGGGAAATAATTCTTCATTTCCGGCTAATTTTCATGAATCATGCCAATCATTGGTATGATTTTTTTTTTGCATGTCTATGATGTTGAATAGTATGCAAGGAAAAGAATGGAACAGAATGCTGAGGTGGGATTTTGGAGAAAGTCAGAAGAGAGCCTGTAAAGGTTTCACTGAAAGAAAATATAGAATATCTTAGAGATGCACTTGGAGTAGAAAAAAGCTTTGATGTGATTCAGCTGGATGTTGAATATGCAGAAAGGGAAATGGCTCTATATCTTGTAGATGGCTTTGTAAAAGATGATATATTGCACTATTTGATGAAAATGCTTGCTGGATTGGATGCCGGCCAGCTGGAAGGGGATACACTTTCCCGGCTAATAAAAACGTATATACCCTATGTAGAGGTTGAAACCTCTGATGATCTGGATAAAGTTGTGGATACGGTGCTGGCTGGCCCAACTGCATTAGTCGTGGATGGTGTCGATGAAGTGATTCTCATTGATGCACGTACATATCCCGTGAGAGGACCACAGGAGCCTGATATCGAACGTGTTGTCCGCGGTTCAAGGGATGGTTTTGTAGAAACACTCGTCTTTAATACGGCTTTAACAAGGAGAAGAATTAGAGACCGGACACTTCGCATGGAATATATGCAAGTGGGAAGACGTTCTAAAA
Source organism: Cytobacillus oceanisediminis (assembly GCF_004366035.1). GTDB lineage: Bacteria > Bacillota > Bacilli > Bacillales > Cytobacillaceae > Cytobacillus > Cytobacillus oceanisediminis_C. Next base: position 469,276 of record NZ_SOEE01000001.1, on the reverse strand, counting down.
CAGATATTGTTGTCAGTTATATTGAAGACATTGCCGATCCTGAAATGGTCAAAAAAATAAAGGAATCAATTTCTAAGATTGACACTGATGGATTGCCAATGGCCGAAAAATCAATAGAGGAATTCATTTCTGGCCGGCATTGGAATCCATATCCAATGGTGAGATATACCGAAAGGCCTGATACAGCTGCAACCCATCTTTATGAAGGGCATGTCTGCATCATCGTTGATGGTTCACCCAGTGTGATCATAACACCGACAACCTTCTGGCATCACCTGCAGCATGCTGAGGAATACCGAAATAAGCCTCTTGTGGGTGCTTATTTGCGATTTGTCCGATTTTTGGCTGTCTGGGCTTCCATTTTTCTTTTGCCTTTATGGTACTTATTTGCAATACAGCCACAGCTATTGCCTGATGCATTATCATATATTGGACCGAATGAAACAGGACAGCTGCCATTAGTCATTCAGTTTCTTATGATAGAGCTCGGTTTGGATATGCTGAGGATGGCTGCGATCCATACTCCATCCGCGCTGGCTACTGCACTCGGACTGGTGGCTGCCCTTATGATTGGACAGGTAGCTGTTGAAGTTGGATTGTTCATAAATGAAGTAATTCTTTATTTAGCAATAGCAGCAATTGGAACATTTTCAACACCAAGCTATGAAATGAGCCTGGCCAACAGGCTGATAAGAATCGCTCTGTTGATTTCAACCAGTATTTTCCATACTTATGGATATGTAGCCGGCATCCTGCTGCTGATAATCATGCTGGCTAGAATGAAGTCTTTTGGAGTGCCATACCTGTGGCCATTCATCCCTTTTAATCTGAGAGCATTCAGGGATGTATTGCTCAGGTCGCCAATACCATTAAAGAACAGGCGGCCGCGTTTCCTGCATCCAAAAGATCCGGATCGCTAAATGTAAAAATCCCTCACTGGCTGCTGTGCCTGGAAGGGATTTTTTACATTAGTCCAGGAATCTTACTTCAGGAAGCTTGTCCATCTTGAGAAGGGTAGAAATTTAGATTATACTTTATGGTGGTATAAACTTATCGAAAAAGCAGAGGTACAGAATGAAAACCATTTATGATATACAGCAATTCCTGAAGAAATATGGGACAATCATCTACATAGGGGATCGTGAAGCTGATTTGGAGCTTATGGCTGCCGAATTAAAAGAGCTATATGATTCTCAGCTTATTGATGTGAAAGATTACCAGAGCAGCATCTTGATTTTACGGACTGAAATTCAGAATCTAAAAGAGAAAAATAGACAGAAAAGGTGATGGAGTTTGGCAGAAAAATGGCTGGTTGGGGTAGATTTAGGCGGAACAACTACAAAACTTGCTTTTATCAACTATTATGGGGAAATCATTCATAAATGGGAAATTCCCACTGACAATAGTGAAGAAGGAAAAAATATTACCATAAATATAGCTAAAGCCATCGATCATAAATTGGAGGAACTGGATTTAAGCAAGGATAAAATCATCGGTATTGGCATGGGTGCCCCAGGTCCTGTAAATCTGGCAACAGGTGTTGTATATAACACTGTTAATTTGGGCTGGAAAGATAATTACCCTCTGAAGGATTTGCTTGAAGTGGAAACATCGCTTTCAGTCATCATTGATAATGATGCTAACTGCGCTGCTCTGGGCGAAATGTGGAAGGGAGCCGGAAATGGCGCTAAAGATCTTGTATGTGTCACACTTGGCACAGGTGTCGGCGGCGGCGTAATTGCCAACGGAGATATTGTGCAGGGAGTCAGCGGAGCTGCTGGTGAGATTGGCCACATTACTTCCGTTCCTTTTGGCGGGGCTCAGTGCAATTGCGGAAAAACGGGCTGTCTTGAAACAATAGCATCAGCTACAGGCATTGTCCGGCAGGCTCTTGAAAACCTAAAATCGGGAGGAGAAGGGGGCCTTTCCAATTTATATAAGGAGAATGGATTTATCACAGCAAAAGATGTTTTCGATTCAGCAAGGAATGGGGATGAAGGATCTCTTCTGGTAGTCAATGAAACAGCTATGCATCTGGGACTGGCATTGGCAAACATTGCAAATACCTTAAATCCGGAAAAAATAGTATTAGGCGGAGGAGTGTCCAAAGCAGGGGATGTACTGCTGAAGCCTGTTATTGAAAACTTCCTTAAATTTGCGTTTCCAGGAGTGAAGGAATCCACCGTCATTGATATTGCCAAATTGGGCAATGACGCCGGCGTAATTGGAGCAGCCTGGCTTGCTAAAAATAAATAAATTGAAATAAAAGTGCCTGATTGCGTGCAGGTGCTTTTTTCTTTACCCTAAAACTGCGAGAGCCTTTAGACACTGCCGATACGGATTTCATATTTTACACAGGTAAACAGTCATCTTTTTTTCTTTTTCTCATAAAATTAAAATGATGGAAAGGGGGAGAAAGATGAAAGTCAAAGTCCGGTCCGGTGACTCCATCTGGTATTACAGTCAGCTCTTTATGGTTCCAATCAATCTCATTGCTGATTCCAATCCCGGCGTTAATCCTGTATCGCTGCAGATAGGCCAGGAAATTAATATTCCCGGCTTTACACGGCAAAACTATACGGTAAGACCAGGAGACACCTTTTGGAAGCTGAGTTCTTCCCGAAACCTCTCTGTAGATGCTCTTCTCCTGGTTAATCAATCCCTTAACCCAAACAGTCTGGTCCCTGGTACAGCCATAAATCTGCCAAGGCGGGTAATAACTCCAATTGTATCAGGCAGGAGAAATTATGATTACAAAGCTTTAACAGCTGATATTACCATGCTGTCGGATATTTATCCGTTCATAAAGGTAAATACAATTGGCAAAAGTGTCCTTGGGAAGCCAATTCAGGAGATACGTCTGGGAAAAGGGAATAAGAAAGTGCAAATTAATGCATCCTTTCATGCAAATGAATGGATTACAACCCCTATATTAATGGCTTTGCTGAACAGCTTTCTCTTATCCATTACAAATGTCCGGCCGATAAGAGGGGTGTCAACCATGCCTTTATATAATTCAGTTGACCTTTCCATAGTTCCAATGGTGAATCCTGATGGAGTAGATCTTGTCTTGAATGGGCCACCTCCAGAACTCAGGGAAGAAGTGATTGCCATAAATAGGGGAAGCACTGATTTCACAGGCTGGAAGGCCAATATTAGGGGTGTAGATTTAAATAATCAGTATCCTGCTAAATGGGATTTTGAGAAAGAGAGAACTGAACAAAATGCTCCGGCACCAAGAGATTATCTTGGGGAAGCCCCATTAACGGAACCAGAAGCTATAGCAATGGCAGAACTGGCAAAAGATAATCAATTCGATCGAATGCTTGCCTTTCATACACAAGGAGCTGAATTTTATTGGGGATTCGAGGGATTGGAGCCGCCGGAATCACAGGTACTCGCACTTGAGTTCGAGCGTGTCAGCGGGTATAAAGCAGTTCAATATATTGATAGTTTTGCGGGTTATAAGGATTGGTTCATACAGGACTTCCGGAGACCGGGATTCACCATTGAACTTGGAAGAGGCGTCAATCCGCTTCCCCTGTCACAATATGATGATATTTATGAAGAAGTGCTGGGCATTTTTCTTGCATCGCTTTATATGTGAAAAATTAACCTTGAATATGTTTCTTTATTGTATTTTAATTAAACAGACATTAAAATAACTATCATACTAACTTCATAAGCCAATAGTTCTATGGTAACCAGCCGCTTTTCCAAATCGAAGACGGAAAAACGGCTTTTTCCTATTAAACACATTAATTCTATTATTTTTGAAACATTTTCATGCTGTTTACGTACTTATATTTAGGGAGAAAAGGAGGTGCGGATTTGTTGGACACACAATCTACATATATAGGGAAGTTTCTTTTTTTATTTTTTATTATGATGGTTTCCCTATTTTTAATAACCGGCTGTGAACAGCCGGAAAAAGCAGAGATGCAGCAGAAGAAGAATCAAGAAACAGAAACCTCTGAACCGTCCGCACCACCTGACAATGCTGAAAATAAGAGAGTTAAGCCTATACAGATTAAAGAAGGGGAATTTCAGGGAGCAAATGGCTGGCTCAGCGATGATAAAATTGTTTACACTGTAAATGAGGGAACAGCTTCCAGGGTTTTTTCTTATAACCTTTTTTCAGGCGATCAAAATCTTCTCTATGAAAGTTCACATCCGATTGCGTCCGTAACGGTCAGTCCAGCTGGGAAATACATTCTGATTCGAACATCACCTGGAACTTATGAAGGAACTTTAACCGCTATAAAAGCAAATGGGAAAGTTGTTTGGCAGAAAAACATTTCAGGCTTTGACTTTGCTGTTGAGTGGAACCCTTATCATGAAGAATCATTATTAATTGCTTCATTTACTGAAGACTGGGATTTTACTTCCTATTATATCGACATCGCAAAAGGAACATTAGAAGAATTAAACCTAAGGGAGCCTTTTGCCAAATGGGGGGATTCAAATCATCTTTACTTCCTTGATTGGGACAATGAAAACCCGTCACTTTTTGCACCGCTGGTTAAACAATCTATTGATGGAAATAATGAAACCATGGTTAAGGCAGACATTTTTCAATTCGATGCTGCCAAAGACAGGCTAATGACCATCACTGTGCCGGCAGATCAGTCAGACCAGGCTATGTATACTTTTATGGATAAGGATTTCAGAAAGTTATCTTCAATCTCGGTACCTCATTTGACAAGGTTTTCGGATTGGCTGGTACCGTATTATGACTGGACTCCTCAGGGCATCATAACTTTTCAGCCATTGTACAGCGCTGAAAGTGATATGTATGCAGGGGGATTTCAGCTTATATCCGTTGACGGTGAAACAGGAGATAAGGAAGTGCTTCTGGAGGACATGGAAAATGCGCCGCTCAGCTGCTCACCCAATGGGACAGCCTGTTTAGCGGGTTTTTATCTCGAAAAATTAATAATGCATGACAGAAGAGAGATCTTTGGGTTAGTAGAACTTAACGATAAATCAAGTTAGATAGAGGGGTAAGATATGGCTATTGCAGACGTTACTGTTATTCCAATTGGAACGGAAACTCCGAGTGTCAGCAGTTATGTGGCAGACATTCAGCGTGTATTAAAAAAATATGAAGAAAGCGGAAAAATCCGATTTCAGCTGACACCCATGAATACCATTATTGAAGGGGAGCTTCCTGATTTGTTTGAGGTCATCCAGGCAATGCATGAAGTCCCTTTTGAAAAAGGCCTAATGAGGGTGGCGACCAATATCCGCATTGATGACAGACGTGATGTCAAAAGGAAAATGGAAGAAAAGGTAAGAAGGGTTGAAAGCCAGTTAAATCGCTAAATAAAAGGGCTCCCCATTGAGGGAAGCCCTTTTATTTTTTTAAGTGTCAAGCTCCAAGTACCGTCTGCTAATGCTTAGCGGGCACGTTGCGCTTTCCTTAGTGAACAGCAGGATATCCACTATTAATTATGGTCATTACAGAGAACCATCCGAAAACGGCAAGTGTTCCTACAGCAAAAACCAAGCCAAGGAAGTTCTTGTTTTTTAGTGCGCTAAACGCACCAAAAGCTGCAAGAACTGCGACTAATGCAAAAATGATTGGTAGTCCCATTAAAACAGCCCCCTTTAATTTCGTGATCAGCAGGCAAAAAGCCATATCAAAATCATTCTTCAGGTTATATACCCATTATGTAAAACCCAAGTATATACATTCGTCCTTTATTTTATATTTTTTTCTTCTATTTGTCGAGGTCTAAAAATGACACTTGTATGTCATATGCTTCAGCAATGCCGATTATTAAATCCTTTAGGTGAAGTTCTGAAAAATAAACCAATGGTACTTCCTCGTCTTTTGCCGTAAAGACCAAATGTTCCTGAAATTGATAGACAGCCATCCGGATATCTACCGCACTTCCCCCGGTTATAGTAAAGGCGCTAAGGAACTCAGTGAACAAGCAGAATCCGCTGTCTGTTTCTATGGCAAAGTCATCAAAAGTTTCTCCCTTTACACCAGATTTTATGTACCAGAGGGTAAAAAACTCTTCGAAAAGCCCGGCTTCGGCAAGTACACTTCTTGTAAATTCTGCATGAGCCATCTGCTCAAACAGAAAGGTGCTCTGCTGAAAATCGAACAGTTCGGTCTCTCTTTTTATTAGATTCATGAATTCGGGCACATCTTGAATAATATAGCTGGCTTCAACGCCAAATAGGATTTTCATCTTATTCTCCTTTGCAGATTTAAGGCATTCTATTCTGATATAGTGTAAAATAATAAACAATTAAACCAATACTGGAGGTGTAAGCAATGGAATGGAATCAGATCCCTCTTGGCCCATTGCAAACAAATTGTTATGTTCTTTCGAATGAAAACAAAGATTGTTTAATCTTCGATCCGGGTGAAGAGAGCGGGAAACTAAGCGGTATTATTGAACAAAAAGGACTAAAACCTCAAGCTGTTATTCTTACTCATGCTCACTTTGATCATATTGGCGCTGTAGACGAAATAAGGGATACATTTTCTATTCCTGTATACATACATGAAAAAGAAGCAGCATGGCTTCCAGATCCAGCCTTAAATGGTTCTCATCTTTTTAAAATAGGCAAGCTGATAAAAGCAAGGCCCGCCGACCATATTATAACAGGGGAACAAGAGTTGAATATAGGTGAATTTCACTTTAAAATTTTAGAGACACCAGGCCATTCTCCGGGCAGTATTTCATTATATTTTGAAGAGGCTGATCTCGTGGTTGCCGGAGATGCTTTATTCAGCGGGAGCATTGGACGCACAGACCTGCCGGGCGGCAATCATCAGCAGCTTCTTGAAAGTATACATAATAAGCTTTTAACATTGCCTGAACAAACAGAAGTACTCCCTGGACACGGACCGGTAACGACAATTGGGCAGGAAATGGATTCAAATCCCTTCCTGAATGGGTTCTGAATGAAAAATAGAAAAGCCCTTCTCCAATGAGAAGGGCTTTTCTGGGGGATGTTTTATTCATATAAAAATGGGAGGGGATATAGTTAAGCTACTACATTAACAATATAACAGAGAAAACACTATGTCAATAGTGAAAACAGGGATCAAAACTAGATAAAATGGCTGTTTTCAATAAGCTGGAATTTTTTAATAAAGGGAGTTCTTATGCGGAATTTTATAATGGATTTTATAGAAAATACTCCTCAACAAATGATCAGCTATGCTGAATATATCCAGCAGGCCTTGTATCATTCCGAATATGGTTATTATATGAAAAACACGCCAAAAATTGGGCCGGCAGGAGATTTTATAACAAGCAGCAATATTTCTGATATATATGGAAGGACGATTTCAAAGTGGTTTTTTCAGAAGGCAAAGGAGTATAAGCTGCCTTTTCAGGTCTGCGAAATAGGGGGCGGAAATGGGCGTTTCGCCAGAGCTTTCATTGATGAATGGAAGGTTATTGCTGATGAAGAGATTCATTACTGCATTTTTGAAACAAGTCCCTATCACAGAAAGCTGCAGCAGGAACAGATTGCATTTTCTGAAAATATAAGACAAATAGATAGCTGGAATGAAATCATCCCATTTTGCGGCATGATTTTTTCAAATGAGCTGTTTGATGCCTTGCCCGTGCATGTGGTGGAGAAAAAGAATGATCAATTGCATGAAATTATGGTAACCGTAAAAGAAGGAGAGCTGGCAGAGAAAGCTGTGCCATTAACAAATGGAGATATCTGCTTATTTCTTGAAGAAAGCGGTCTGTCACTTAGTAATGGCCAAAGAATAGAAATTCCTCTGCAAATGGAACAGATGATCCAGAGCTTGTCGGCTGCTCTGAATAAAGGCATTGTACTGACTGCCGATTATGGGTATACAGATGAGGAATGGCAAGAGCCGATGAGAAGGGATGGGAGTCTAAGAGGTTATTACAAGCATTCCTTAATGAGTAATGTACTCGAGCAACCTGGAAAGATGGATATAACCAGCCATATCCATTTCGATTCCCTGATCCGCATTGGAGAAAAAGAAGGGCTGAACTTCCATTTTAAAATGAGGCAGGACGAATTCTTGCTTTCTGCGGGCATTTTACAGGAACTTGAAGATCATTATGATCCTAACCCGTTTTCTCCTATCAGCAAAAGAAACAGGGCAATCAGAAGTCTGATTATACCTTCAGGCATGAGTTCAGCATTTCACCTAGTTCTTCAGGCAAAGAAAATATGTGAAAAATAAAAAAGCGATGGTTTCATCGCTTTTTTATATCGGCAATTAGTGGCCGCCCGCGCCAGGTGTCATCATAAATGTTGACCAATAAGTGAAGCCTACGAAGAAAACAGTCAAGTATGCTCCAAAAACATAAATATACATACGTTCGGAAAGCTTTAAGTAGCTTAAAAGCAGGAAAAATCCTGTTTGGCCGAAGAAAATCAAGGACGTTGTATACATGTCGCCAAGGTAAAACATAACGGCGAAAATTCCCGTCCAGAAGCCTAATACTCTGTACATACGATCCATATGTATCCCTCCTTTTACCCTTACAAGTCCATCACTACAATATTATAAAGTAAATGCTTAATAAAAGTAAATAATGGTTTCAAAATAGTCCAGAAAAGAGCAGGAAAAAACAATATGCTTCTTGAGCTGGTTTTTCTTATTCAAGTGTTCTTTAGTTTCCAACAATTGCCTGATAGGAGCATGCGTCACAGCCAGTCAGCATATTTTGCTTTTCCACCAGCTGAATAGAATCAAACAAACTTTCGAACATACCCTTCAAATATTCATAATGCATATTGCACACAGGCTCTGCGTGGCGAGCTGCAACCTCTTTAAATGGGCAATTATAAATTTGAAAATAGACAATAGTCTTTTCGGCATTTGCATCAAATTCAGGTTGAAAACCTGACATATCAGCAGCATGCTTTAGGATGTTTAATTTCTGGTCAAAGGTAAGTTTTTCTGTCCCTGCAAATCTTTTAAGCTCTTGCTGGATCAGTTCTCTGCCAAATTTCTTTCCTGTTGAATATAGTGCCTTTCTGCCTTCTTCACCTAACTCCAGCATTGTCTCCATAGCTATTTTGGCAAGCAGCTGATAATCCCTGTAAGGAAAATGCAGCTGAATCACATCATCAGATAAACGATATAACCGGCTTGGCCTTCCGCCTTTGCCTGTTTTTTTTGTTTCAGATACAAGCATGTTGACATCTTCAAGCTTCGATAAATGCAATCTTGCAACATTGGGATGAATGCTGAAATTATCTGCAATCTCCTGTACGGTCACATCTTTATGTCTTTTTGTAATGTATTGATAAATATAATAGCGGGTTGGATCGGATAACACATTAGTTATTTTTAATGTTTGCTCCATTTATTGTCACCTCAGAAGGGTTATTTATTCCCGAGGCCATCAGCTGTCACTTATATGAATGAGCTGGCGCCTTCCTGGCCTGCTTCCATTATAATACAGTCGATAGAGGTTAACACTGTAATCACTATAAGTTTAGAAAATGTTCACAAATTAAGTTTAATCACTTATACGAATGTGTATACATTTATTGTACAAATATTGTACAATAAGGGTGAAATAATATTGAATTTTGTGAGGTGAAGAGGTATGAGCCAATTGACATTTTTCACATATCCCAGCTGTACTTCCTGCAGAAAGACGAAAAAATGGCTGACAGCCCATTCAATTGATTTTGAAGAAAGGCATCTCTTCAGGGAGACTCCATCATCAAGAGAATTACTAAAAATACTTTCCTTAACAACAAGCGGCCTTGATGAGCTGCTCGCTACCCGCAGCCAGACCTATAAAAAACTGGAACAGAACCTTGAGGAATTATCTTTATCAGAAGTGGTGCAAATGGTAATAAAGGAGCCAAAACTGCTGCGGAGGCCCATACTGACAAATGGAGATAAAATTGTCATAGGCTACAATCCGGATGCATTTAAGAATATTGCCAAATAGATTATATGAGAATGCGCATAAATTGCGCATTCTCTTTTTTTGAGGTAAAAAAGGAAGGAACAACTGGTGTCCTTCCATAATTACTGGGCTAGCAGGATTCGAACCTGCGCATGACGGAGTCAAAGTCCGGTGCCTTACCGCTTGGCTATAGCCCATCAATTCATTTGGTACACTTTTATTATGAAAAGAAAAGAATTATTTATTCACAAATTCGTCAAAAAGATTTGCCGGAATATGGAGGTTATACTCGGGATTAGTCGAATTATTATCTATAACAATTAATAAAGGTGGTGCATAATTAGTTGAGTATAATTGAAAGAATGGCAGAACGAATTATCAAAGACGCCGTCAGGAGCCATGCTTCCGACATCCACATTATTCCCCGAAGAAAAGACACTCTAATTCAGCTGAGGTTCGGCAGCCAATTGACTCCCAGGCTTTATCTTCCCAAAGAAGAGTGCGACAGACTGATTTCTCATTTTAAATTTACCGCTTCGATGGACATTGGTGAAAAAAGACGGCCGCAAAGCGGTGCTTATTCCCTTGAAGTGGATGGACAAATGATTGGACTGCGGTTTTCAACCCTCCCATCAAGCCACAGCGAAAGCCTCGTTATCAGAATTCTGCCCCAGCAAGAACAGATTCCTTTTTTTCAAATCAGCCTTTTTCCAGACATGACAAGAAAAATGCTAGCATTACTGAAACATGCTCATGGATTAATTATTTTCACAGGCCCAACTCCTAACGTTAGATAAAGACTAATAAAATTCTACATTCGTAATAACCACTAAATCCTTTCCCTTCTTGGCTTTATCAGGTCTTTGCGGAGGTTGAGGTTTTAGATTAAATTCTATTCTTCTAATAAATTGAGATACATACATTGATTTCTCTTCTTGATTAAGGTATCTAAATGATTCATTAAAAGTAAATATCATCTTTTTTATGGCCTCTGTATCGATTGATTCAGGGGATTCTATTTCTTTTAGCCTTCTTTTTAAATCCTCACTGACTTCTCGAGTTTCATCCATTCTTTTATCAAATTCTTCGTCTGTCATTTTATCCATTGCCCAGGCTCTTTGGTATTTTTCGCGCATTTTTTCAATTTGGTCTAACTGATCTATTAAAGGCTTACTGTCATGATTAGATTCGATTGGCTTTTCGATGTTAGTTATTTCTACATTTTTCATGTATTCATATAAGGCATCCACAAATCTTTGCTCTCCAATTGAAAGCATAGTCTTTCCTTGTTTCCAACAGTTCTGGCATTTATAAATGCAGCCTTGATACTGACTACCATCTTTACGCTTTCTGACATATCTATTGACAGATAAAGGTTTCTGGCAATTAGGGCATATAAGCTTTCCTTGGAATAAGTAATGGCTTTCCACATCCCTCCTGTGGTGGATAGAGCGATCATTAAGCATATTTTGTAGGCGGTTAAACTCATCTTTGCTTATAATCGCTTCTTTTGGATGTGTATTTTCGTATATTTTCCCCTGCCAATATGTAGCTCCATATAAAGCAGGATTTTTTAAAATCCTTAGTACACCTTGAGGGTGCCAGGTTCTATCGTTATTTGTTTTATTCAAGTAAGCTGCCAATTTCGAGGCAGACATCCCCTTTTTAACTTTGTCGATCATATCTAGGACTACAGTTGCCTTATCATTTTTAATAAGTTTTTCTTCATCACTCAAATCAAATCCATAAGGAACATTCCCTACACGTTCTCCAGACGACACCTTTTCCTCTAGAGCCATTTTTACACGCTCAGAGAGGTTTTCCCTTTCCCATTGTGCAAGAAGCGCTACAAGTCCTATAAACATCCTCCCCATAGCACTGGATGTGTCGTATATCTCTGTAGCTGATTTGAATGTACATTTATGTTTTTCTAAAAGGTTCAATAAATTATATAAATCAATTACAGAACGAGTGAATCGGTCCAGGCGATAAACTAAGATAGTGGAAATTTTCTCAGACTTCACATGTTCTAGGAGAAGTTGCAATTGTGGACGGTTCGTATCCTTTGCAGAAACACCTTCATCTACATAAAAGCGAATATCAGACCACCCTTGAGCAGCACAATAGGCTGTTAAGCGTTCTTTTTGTGCTGCGATAGAATAACCCTCTTTGGCTTGTTCGATAGTAGAAACACGTATGTATATTCCTACAGTCATTACAATTTGTCTCCCTTCATATTTTTTTTTTAATTCTCACATTCATATCAGATATAAATCTTATACAATAATCCTTATATCGAAAGCGGACTCCTAAAGAATTCCTATAATTTTCTATAGTGGCTAATACACTTTCAACTGTAATGTCTAATTCCTCAGCAATATCCCAAGGTGCTCTAATTCCATTTTGCCAACATCTAATTAAATCATCTAAAGTAAATAAGCGTTCTCCTCCTAATTTTCGAGCAAGATGTTCTTGTTTTCTATTCATTAAAGACTGCTGGTCAATTATATTTCCTATGGTCGTTTCAAAATGAGCAATTTCTTCACTTATAGTTACTATCTTTTCTGAGATTGTTTTATTTGTTTGATTATTAATGTAAATGTCATTACCAATACATAGCCCTCTCAATTTATTAGGCATATCATTAGTAAAAGTAAAATTTAAGTGATTATATTTATCCATTAATTTTTCTAATTTGTTCATAGGTGACCCCCGAGAAAGAGACTATTTACGTTTACTTTTTACAAATTCGATAAAATTCTTAATATCTTCTAATTCTTTGTCAGTTACATCATCATCTATATGGGCAGCGATTACTTTATAAGGATCATTCTTTATTTCATCAATCCTCTTTTTATCAGTACGACCAAGAAGATAATCTGTTGATACATCGAAGTAATCACTTACTTTGATAAGGTTGCTTCCTTTTGGTGTGTTTTTCTTCCAAGAATAAAGGGTATTTTTGCTTAATCCGATTTTTTCCTCCAATTTATTTACAGATATTCCTTGACTGTCACAAAGTTTTTTTAAGCGATCAAAAGCAGTCATATCAACGTTTCCTTTCGTTCGCCCACCTGTTTTTAAAACTAATTTAAATTTTTTGTTGACTTTTAAAAGTAGTTTTAATAAACTTTAGGTAAGCTATTTAGTTAGCCAAAATATTACAAAAAAGAAGACCTATACAAATACAATTTTAGACGTTGGGGAACGGATAAGTGTATTATTTACAGGCTTTTAAAGTCTTATTTAGCTATGGGTATATATTAAAACTAGTTTTAATTTTTGTCAATACTTTTAGCTAACTATTTAGCTAATTCGTTAATGGGGAGGAGGTGAAAGAGATGAATATTCAAGAAGCTGCGAAGAAAGCAAAAGAGCAAGGTAAGCATATTCAGAGAGATACAGATGGTGGATGGGAATGTATAAAAATTAAACCAACTGATTCAAGTGACAGATGTATATTGGTAGTTATTGATGGACCGAAAGTAAGCAAAACAAAACCAAATGCCCAACGCAGAGGGTGGCAGCCCAGTGCGTCAGACATTGTGGCTAACGATTGGATTGTAGTTGATTAAACCAGCAAGGACTTGATTTCTTTAATAGCTGTATATCCCTTTTTTAACAAAGTATTTTCTTCCACATGAATTATCGCTTGCGGTAGCAAAGTGGAAGTATAGGCGATGTTATCGGCTTCGAAAATTTTGATAAGACCATCGGATTTAAGTTTAAATAAAGATTTGTTAAGAAAATGCTCTTCGATTTCTGGCAACTCATTTTGTATTTTTTCGAATGTGAATACCTCTTTGCCAGTTTTCTTATATTCGGTAACCATGTATTTCAATAGCTTTTCAGACAATGAAATTAGTTTCATATTAATCACCTCCTCCCATGGAGATTATACAAAATGAGAGGAATTGTATAAAAACAATTAGCTTAAAAATTTTAAGATTAAGAAATCAAATATTTAGAAATGAGGATTAATTATGCCAGAAGATTTAAGTATCCGAGTTCGCTCTGAACTTTACAAGAAAAAGATGAGACAAAAAGAGTTAGCTGAAATTCTTGGGATTTCAAATGCTTACTTATCTGACATTATCAATGGTCGTAAAGATGGACCGAAAGCTCAGGAACACGTTAAACACATTAGAAAAATTTTAAATATCTAGAGAGGAGAACTTTATGAACACACCAAAAATCATGGAACATAACGGAACAAGAATTTTAACAACAGCACAATTAGCGGTTTCGTATGGAACGGATAATAGACGAATTTCTGAAAACTTCAATTCTAATAAGCATCGCTATAAAGAGGGAAAACATTTTTTCTTATTAGAAGGTCAGGATTTAAAAGATTTCGGTAAGCAATACGCAAATTCCGTATCAGTCGAAAGAGTAAGCAAACTATATCTATGGACAGAAAAAGGAGCCTGGCTCCATGCAAAATCATTGAATACTGATGAAGCTTGGGATGCCTATGAAATGTTGGTCGATGAATATTACAACATTAAAGACCAATTACCTTCACCTCCACAATCATTAGAGTTAGCTCTTCAAGCGGCACTTGAACATGAACGTGAAATTAAAAACATTAAATCTGATGTGGACTACCTAAAAGGCAACATGAGGGTGGATTCACTTCAACAACAAGAAATCCAGCAAGAAGCAAAGAGCTCTATCATACAAGCGTTAGGTGGAAGTGATTCTCTTGCTTACCAACAAATTAGTCGCAAAGTATTTTCAACGTTCTGGAATGAATTCAAGAAGTATTTTAAAGTTCCTCGTTATGGAGATATTCCAAAATCAAAACATGAAGAAGCGATTCGATTCATTAAGTTGTGGAGGCCTGCTACAAGCATGCAGATGGAAATAGATAGTTGTAATAGTCAAATGCGTTTTGATTGAGGTGGTAAAAATGAAAATTGAAATCAAACCTCCACAGATCAGCGAAAACACAATGAAAGAAATGGCAAAGTTCTTCATGAGGACTTCAATCCCTCGAATTATTGAAGCTGAAAGAAAGAAGAAATTGGAGGAAATCAAAACAGCATAAAATTTTTGAAAATTTGTTGGACTCAAGAGAAAGGAGGAAACGGAATGAAAACAACATCAAAACAATGGCTTTCCATGTCATTAGAACATCGTTTAATGGTTCTGTATGCTGCATCAAAAGGAAAAGTGAAACTTAGATAAGGAAGGGGATGGTTATCATCTGGTCCGTTCATAAACGCCTCGCAGAGTTACGACAGAAGCAAAGGACAAGAGAATTAAATTCTCAAGAGGAAATGGAACTCCAACAGTGTCTGGATGCTAATATGTTTCGATGCTTACAGATAGCAAGATTACAAAATGAATCGTTTGTTGCTCACTTGTCAAACGATCATGATTGGCAACATGACGTGTGTCGGAAGTTGGATGAAATTTTTGAAAGCATGAAAATTTAATTAAAAGGATTAAGAGAGGTGCACTCGTTGGGAGTCAGTAAAGAATTATTAAAATATGTTGCTGACGGTGATGAGCATTTAAAACTATCTAATGTGAAACATTCTACTAGCTTACGTGAAATCGTCACTGTGGAAGATATGATTGAAAATCCTATTATAGGAGGTGATGAGACGTGAGTAAAAAAGAAAAACTTAATGCTCTAATCAAAAAGCTTCAGGAACAGGGTGTGAAGATAGATTGGTGCTCCAATTTTACAAAGAAAATCTTGCATTAAAAAAGACCAACTGCTGCAACAGTAGGTCTCAGAAAATGTATAACTAAGCATCTTCAGTTTATGTGATGTTTTTTAAAAAATCAACTGGAGGATAGAAAATGCCTTATTTTGAATCGAAAGATCGGACGGTGTTCAGTCCACAGAACTCAAAGTTGGAGCCGTTCTATAGTTTTCTTGAACAGTACCAAAAAATATTAAGCGGAAGTAACTTTTTTGATGAATTATTAGATACCTATGAATACTTAGACCAAGTTATGAAGGAGGAAAAAAATAATGAACCAGCTACAAAAAATTGAACTTATGGAAGTTGAAGAGGTAACGTCCCTATCTCCAGAGGAAACAAAGTTTGAAATCACGGATAAGAACAGCTTGAACTGGGCTTTCCGTAAAGTTTCAGCTTTAAAAGCTCAGGAAAAGGAAATTAAGCAGCTGGCTGATGCAGAACGTGAACGTATCTCTGAATGGGAGCGCAGTGAGCTATCCACAATTTCTAACAGCCTATCATTCTTTGAAACTATGGTTGCTGCATATCATGCCAAACAGTTGGAAGAGGATCCTAAGGCTAAAACCATCAGCACTCCTTACGGAAAGTCCAAATCTAGAAAATCTAAGGAAGCTCCAGAGAAGGAAAATGAAGAAGCTATCCTGCAGCATGTTATTGAAAATGGCATGGATGATTATATTAAAACAAGCCTAAAATGGTCTGATCTTAAAAAGGCAGTAAAGATTGTTGAAATTGCGGGTGAAAAGACAGTTGTGGATGAAAACGGACAGCTGGTGCCAGGGATGACAGTTAAGCCAGAGTCCATTTCCTTTAGCTTGGAGGTGTAAAGTTTGGGCTACTATGAGGATTTTTATCAAGAACCTAGCGAGTTTGATATCCAGGTTGATCAGTTTAAAGAAAGTCTAATGAAATCTGTTAAAGAGGATTTTCTTTCAGAAATGAAACGACTTAGAGATGAAAATGAAAAACTTCAAGGTGTTAAGTTAAGCTTCGATTCGATTGTACGTGATTACGAGAATAAGAAACAGCAATTAGAAAGTGAATATCAAACACTTAAAAGGAATGTACGTAGAGAGCGTCTGGTCGATCTAATGAAAGATCATAAAGTCATCCTTTATAAAGCTTACTCAAAAATGAAACGACCGCCAAAATGCAATAAGTGCGATGAATACAGAAGAATTGAATACATTACTCCACTTGGTAAAAAGGCAAAAGAAGATTGCTTATGTAGTGAAGGTAAAAGAGTTTATTATCCTCATGAATTTATGCTTTATGAATTCAGATTAAACAGAGAAAAAAACGGTTTGACAGCATGGTATAGACAATATCGTGATGATGAAGATGGATTTACATCAGATAGCTCCATTTTTGTGGATGACATTTATTCTCCAAAAATGAAGTTTGACGACTTAGGAGCATATAGTACTTTCTTCAAAACTAAGGAAGAATGCCAAGCTTACTGTGATTATCAGAATAGCAAGGAGGTGTAAAAGTGGAAATCACAAATGGGTCTGAGATTAAAAAAAGTAAGAAAGCAAAAATCATCATCTATTCAAAGCCTGGTGATGGAAAAACCACAGTGGCCGGTTTATTACCAGGTAAAACATTGGTACTTGATATTGATGGAACCAGCCAGGTGTTAGAAGGATATGCAAATGTCGATGTCGCCAAGATTAACGTGGCTGATCCCCACCAAAGTATTTTAGATTTCTATGCTTATGCGAAAGCGAATCTCGGAAACTATGACAATATCTTCGTAGATAACCTCACCCACTACCAGAAACTTTGGCTGATGCACAGAGGCGAAAAAACAAAGAGTGGAATGCCGGAATTAAAAGATTATGCCTTGTACGACAATCACTTACTTAAGGTTGTTGAAACTTTCAATGGACTGGATGCCAACGTTCTCTATACTGCTTGGGAAACTACACGCAGTATCATCCATGACGATGGCCAGCAATATAACCAATTCATTCCGGATATTCGAGATAAAATCGTCAATCATGTCATGGGAATTGTGCATGTTGTAGCTCGATTGGTAAGAAAAGCAGATGGTACAAGAGGCTTTCTACTAGAAGGTAACCAAAGCATTTTTGCCAAGAACCATTTGGATCAACGTAAAGGCTGCATTCAAGAAGAATTATTAGTGTCATCCGCAAAGTAGAAAACAGGGGGAAATAAATAATGAGTTTCTTTAAATTTGATCAAGAAAATGTAAGCACAGGATTTGAATTAGTAGCTGAAGGAAAGTATGAAGCAATCGTTATTAATGCTAATGCACAAGATTTCCAAGGTCATCCAACATTGAATTTAGATTTTGAAATTCGTTCAGATGTTCCACAAGATCATCAAGGCGCAAAAATTTTGTACAATACACTCTACTTCCACAATGATAATCCTGAGTATAAAGAAAACAATATTAAGCGCATCAATAGTCTGATAAAGGCCTGTGGGTTTCCTAATGGAGTGGAATTTAAGGATGCTGACGATATGGCAAAACAGCTTTTTAATAAAAACTTAGTAATTACAGTTAAGCATCAAGTAGATAAAAATGACTCAACAAAAAAATACCCAAAAGCAAGATTCTTTGATGAATCTAAAGTTAACCCACCTGAACAGGTAGGACCATCAATAACAATCTCAGATGATGAAATTCCGTTCTAAAATAACTAAATAGAGAAGTTGGTTTTGCCCAGCTTCTCTTTTTTATACCCAAATTAGGTAAATAAGCTTCATTGGAGGGAGAAATGAAAGAAAATCCATACAACTTCAACGAAATCCCTGCCGAATTAAAAGCCCTTCCTCAATGGATTTTATGGCGAAAAGAGGAACGAGGTGGAAAACCGACAAAGGTTCCATATCAGGTAAATGGTGAAATGGCCCAGGCAAACAATAGGCGTACCTGGTCAACATTTGCAACTGCAGTCAAATTCTATTTAGAAGGTGACTATGACGGCATAGGTTTCGTATTTAGCAGACAGGATAACTACATCGGAATTGATATTGATAAGTGTGTTGTGGATGGAAAGGTTAATTCATTTGCAAACGAGATTATTGATACATTAGACAGCTATACAGAGTTTTCTCCTTCTGGAACCGGCCTTCACATCATTATCAAAGGTGGCCTTCCACAATCTGTTTTAGGGACTGGCCGAAAAAATACAAAACATGGATTAGAGATTTATTCTTATGGCCGTTACTTCAGCTTTACCGGCAATCGAGAAAATTCTAATGATGTCTATGATCGGACCGACGAACTGGCAGAAGTGTTTGAACAATATTTTGATGACAGCGATATTCAAGGCCGCGTGAACTTAGTAGACTTTGAAAAAGACGAAATTAAAATTTCAAATGATGCTCTTTGGGAAAGAATGTTTCGCAGTAAGAACGGTGATGAAATTCGCTCATTGTTTAACGGCAGCTTAATTAAAAATGATCACTCGGCAAGTGACCTGGCCTTGTGTAACCACTTGGCATTCTGGACAGGTAAATCCTCCACTCGAATGGATACCATGTTTCGGGAATCTGGGCTTATGCGTGATAAATGGGACGTAATCCACTTCAGAGATACCAATGAAACATACGGAGAAAGAACAATAGCAACTGCCATTTCTTCCACTTCTACAACGATATTAGATAATAAAGAGCAATTTGAAGGATTCTCTTTTGACTTCCATGTTGGAGATGCAGCTGCAGTTGTGGATGGAAAGACGAAGAAGAAATTCCGATTAACTGAGCTTGGAAATGCTGAAAGAATCGCTCATGAATATGGCCATGTAATCAAATATGTATCGGATATGGGCTGGCTGATATGGGACGGCAAACGGTGGAAAGTTGATACAAAAAAAGAAATTGAACGGATTACAGCTAAAGTATTACGTGGTTTATATAAATCAGAGGATGAAGCTGAAACGAAATGGGCGCGAATGTGCGAAAGAAGAAATATCCGGATGAACAGCATTAAGGACCTTATGCCATTGGTTCCAGGAGAACGTGAAGACTTTGACCGGCATAAATATTTACTCAATGTTGAAAACGGAATTGTTGATTTAAAAACAGGTAAACTGCAGCCGCATGATCGGGAACTCGGAATAACAAAAATCACCAATGTTGAATTTGATGAGAAAGCAGAATATCCAACGTGGTCAATTTTTTTGGAGCAGATTTTCAAGGGTGATAAAGATTTAATCGATTACATGCAGCGACTTGTTGGTTACTCCCTCACAGGAGATATTTCAGAGCAATCGATGTATTTCTTAGTCGGCGGTGGATCCAACGGAAAGTCCACTTTTGTAAATACTATCAAAAAATTAATGGGCGATTACGGTTCACAAACAAAATCAGATACGTTCATTAAGAAAAAAGATACTGGCGCCAACAATGATATTGCTCGGTTGGTAAATGCAAGGTTTGTTTCGGCAGTGGAGTCAGAAGAAGGTGAAAAATTACAGGAATCATTAGTTAAGACAATTACCGGTGGTGAGCCGATTCTAGCGCGATTCTTACGACAAGAATATTTCGAGTTTATTCCAGAATTTAAAGTATTTTTCACGACAAACCATAAGCCAATCATCGGTGGGGTGGATGATGGTATCTGGAGACGCGTAAAGATTATTCCATTTACATTAAGCCTTAAACCTCATGAACGTGATAAGAAACTCGAAGAGAAATTGTCTTTTGAAATGCCGGGCATACTCAATTGGGCAATCGAGGGCTGCTTAAAGTGGCAACAGTCAGGCTTGAAAGAACCTAAAGTAGTGGTGGATGCAACTGGCAATTATAAAGAGGAAATGGACATCTTGGCTCCATTCTTAGGTGAAGTTTGCTACATCGACGAGCCGAAAAACGAAGCAATTAAAATCGAGGCCAAAGAATTATATACGGTTTACGACAATTGGTGCTTCAAGTCTGGAGAACGCACTTTAGGGAACAGGTCATTTTACCGAATGTTAGAAACGAAAGGCTTCGGAAAAATGAAAGGCGCTGGAAATAAAACGTTTTTGACAGGAATTACCTTAAAAGAGCGCCAGCCAGTTACTAAAGGGGTTACCGAAAACGAGGAAAACGGCTTTTTTAAAGTAGTTCAATAACGTTTTTGGGGCTTAAATAACTTTTAATAACTTTCAAGAAATCCAGCCGTATCAAGGGTTTGAGTTAACTTTTATTGTTATTTAGTTATTTTAGTTATTTGGTTTTCTATAATTTTAAAAAAATAAAAAATATATAAGTATATATAGAGCCGAAACTAAAAATGCTGATAACGAAAATAACCCAAATTAAGCTCAGCCCTTGTGGCTCTAGGTATGAAGGCAAGTTATTAAAGTAACTTTTAGTTGTTAAAAGGTCGTTTTTCGTTACTTTATAACAACTTTCTCAAATCTCGATAACTAAAAAGTAGGTGAGATTTTGATAGAAAAATTCATTCAAGAAAATATCGAACGCGATATTAAGAGTTTTGAAACAAATGAAGATTTGTATGAAAGATACAAGAAATTTTGTAAATTTCATCAGCTAGAAACCTTTTCAAAACAAAAATTCGGTATACGACTAAACAAATATAATTGCGGCAAAAAACACCGAAGGATGAAAAATTATGTGTATGAAAACGGCAGATGGGGAGTGAAGTTACTTCCATGCAAGTATTAATGATACTCAGTCAAATTTGGAAATCAGGTGCAAATATCTATCTTGATACTGATGATCGGGTTGCGATAAAGAATCAAAATTTAATCCCAGCTGAAGTTATGCAAGCTGCTGAACAGAATTTCCAATCAATTGACGATTGGTTTAAGTCCTGGAAAGGTGCAGGTGCAGAACAAGTCACAATTCGTAAAGCACTGCATTATTTATGCAACTGGGAACAGAATGAAAAGCTAAATAAATGGATGTGTGAAGATACAGAATCTGCATTATTGCTTATCGATTGGACAGAAGTACTCGCTAATAACGGCTGGAAAGACATCTATGAGGATTACCGACAATTTGAAAATGATGAATCTAATAAATTGGCAAAAGAACTATACATCAATGCTGTTACATATGCCAAGAAGGGAGCAGGGGCATGAGAGAAATTAAGTTTCGTGGTAAACCCCTTGAAGATTACGGTGATATTAAATGGTTTTTTGGAAGTCTTATTTCAAGTAACGATGATAAGTTGGCTTACATTGAAGCTGATTATCAAGGAACGGTTCCTGTTGAATGGGACTCAGTTGGTCAATACACCGGTTTAAAAGATAAAAACGGCAAGGAGATCTATGAAGGGGATATTTTACAACGGGAAATAATCGGATTAAGAGGTTATAAAATCGTCGAACAAATTACCGAGGTAATATTCCATAATGGTGGTTTCTGCAGTAAATGGCACAAGAAATTCGAGTTTGATAAAGAGGGAAATAAACGAAAAGTCCACCAAGAAAAGTACATCTTTGATTTGCCGACATATTTAGAGCAGTTCGAGATTATCGGCAACATATACGAAAACCCAGAATTACTGGAGGCAGCTAAATGATCTCCTATCATTACTCAGACACAGAATTAAACAAAATCCTTAAAACTCTCACGATTGTTGTAGACACCCGGGAGAATGTAAACGGCCATATTCTTGATTATTTGCGCCAGAAGGATATACCGATAAAAATTCAAAAATTAGATACCGGTGATTATGGCTGCATGATTCCGAAGAATGAAGAACTGGGAATAACCCGTGACATATTTTTAAAAAGCCGGGTAGAGCGTAAAGCCCACATGGATGAAATCACAGGGAATCTCCAGAAGGATACCCAAACAGCTTTTGAAAATGAATTGATTCGTTCAAAGGACATTCCCTTCACTCTAATTGTGGAAGATCTACACGGATACGAAAAAATGCTTAAGGGTGAGTATCGTTCCAAATACAATCCATTGGCATTGCTCGGCAGGCTGAATACCTTTAAAGCCAAATACAATTTCGAAATCGTGTATTTAGACCAAAAATACTCTGGCAATTGGATCTATCACCATTTTTATTACCAGGCGAAACATTATCTTAGGACAGGTGCTTTCTGAACCTAACCTGAAAGTGGGGATAAGTTGTGGATAAATTATCAGAAATTAAAGCTGATATTAAGCGCGGACGGTTACCTTTGAGAAGTATCAATTGGCTGGTAACAGAGCTTGAAAGCCAAAGGGAGATAAATAAAGAAATCAAGCAAAAGTCGCGCTATAAAAACTATATGGAAATGGCCAAAGAAAATCTGGCATTAGAAGAAGCTTTAAAACGTACTCAGTCCCAGCGAGATTACTATAAAAACCAATTAAATAAACTTAGGGTGTGAACAATAATGTATTCGGCCTTCTGTCCAAGATGTAAATACATTGTTTACTCATCTAAACGAGCATCCATGAAGAATAAATACAAGTTTAAATGCTCTTGTGGCTGTGACTTTGTTTTACATTCTAAGTTTTCTAGAAAGATAACTTAATAATGCTGAAAATGGGTGGTACTAATGGCAAAGAAACCTAATCCGGTATTAGAAAAGGCCAGGCAAGAGGCTTACAACAAAGGTTTTAAAAAAGGAGTAGAAATGGGACAGGATAATGCCTGCTTAATCTTTGCTTCTAAGTTCGAAGGGTTGCAAGAAGTACCAGGCATTGGACCGAAACTGATGGAAAAGATCGTGAATCATTTCGGCAGAGAATATTTTGAGGTGGTAGAAGTTGAGAAAACTTGATGATCATTTAAAAAATAATGCATTGCTTGCAGTTGAAAAAGAACGTTTTCGCCAAAATGCGAAATGGGGAAGGCAAAGACATTCGTATGGTGATTGGCTAAAGATCCTTGTTGAGGAAGTCGGGGAAGTCGCCCAGGCTATGCAAACAGGTCAAGGCTGGGGAAAAGGTTCAGATGCTAATGATCTTTATAAAGAGTTAATTCAAGTTGCAGCTGTCGCAGTAGCCATTGCAGAACAAATTGAAGAAGAAAGGGAGATTAATAATGTCTAAAGTACAACTTAATCAAAAGGAACAACATTACGCAGATACACGTGAAGAAGCAGAGGAAATTGTTTCAGTTGCTAAAGAAAATAACAATCTTCAAATGCACAAAATAACTGAAAAATATAACAAGTACGGTCAGTATTTCTTAATTGATTTAACGTTCGCTTGTCAAACTCCTAAAGAAGTTATGGAGAGTCGTCCACAAAGTGATAGTGTACCAGAAGGACAAATGAGTATTGAAGATGACCATGAAGGAATTGAGTATTCTGTGGACGGCAATGGAACGGTGAATGTCCCAGAGGGTCAGGTTGAATAATGGCCAATAAAACTAAACAGAAAAGACGGTTGGGCAAATCTCTTGCCCGCCGTCGCAAAGAACGATTATCCAGGGCTTGGAGAAACCTATTCGTTAAGGCTGGGGTTTTACAAGATAAATAGAGGAGGGCAGCAACGTGCAAAATCAAGGTGTCAGAAGGAAAAAAAAGCAATTAATTCATGAAATGTTTATGCAGGGAAATTCTTATAAAGAAATCGCTGAAACTATTGGAAGTAATGCTGCAGCTGTAGGCCATAGCGTTAGATTGTACAGGCAAAAAGAGCCTGACCAATGGCCGCGTGTGCGTAATTACATTGAACCGTTAACTATTGAAGTCCAGGTTTATAACTGCTGTGATTGCTCTGCTTTATTTGCAATTGAGAACAATATAGAAATTCAAAATGATGCCACTTGCCCTTTCTGCTGGGAAAAAGAACACTTAATAGAAATTGGGATCAATAAATTAAAAGTTGATGAAAAGAAAATTGGTTAGTGAACATTAGACATAAAAAGCGACATATTGAAAGGGTGAGGAAATGGATATTTACAATCATAAAGAACACACAGTTTATAAGTTGTCTAAAAAGATTTATTTCTTTAAACAACATTCAAAAGTGATGTTTTGGCACAAAGGAAAGATAGTGAAAAACCACAGATTTAGCATAAGACCGCATAAGCAATGGTGCTACTTTCATTGGTTTATAAGACAGCCGTATTTCTATTTTGAACGTAATAACGGCGGTGTTTATATAGGTACGCCTAACAAGTATTTTCAGTTTCAGAAGGTTTGGAGTTAATGTCGCAGTACGAACATTTAGCGACACAGGAGGGATGAAGATGGAAGAAAATCAGATTACAGTAGATGATACTGTCATTGAAGCATTAGAGAACGGGAATGTATTGGTAAACGGGGAAAGAATTGAAGATATAAATGATATTGAAGATGTATTAAACATTTTAATTAAAGCTGTAATTTCGATAATTTAGTGAAACAAAATGATAGATCAGTTGAATAGGAGGAAATGAAGATGTCATATTCCCAAGAGGATTGTATACGGGATACAAAAGAACATATTTCTCAAGTGAGAGAATTTATGATTATGTTCGCAAATGAGTTACTTCAAAGGGCTTTGGTTCATGATCAGTCAAAATTAGAAAGTCCAGAGATAGAAATATTCACTGAGTACACACCAAAGCTAAAGAATAGTACTTATGGTTCGGACGAATATAAAACCTACTTGAAAGAAATGCAAGTAGCTTTGAAGCATCACTATGAAAACAACAGTCATCATCCAGAACACTATAAGAAATATATTTGTAACGGTTGCTTCAGAGAATATGTGAAAAATCCTAATCCTTGCCATAGCTGCTACACATGCGGATATAGTCAATTTCAAGAAGAATCTGATATTAGTCAAATGAGCTTAATGGACATTGTAGAAATGATTTGCGATTGGAAAGCTGCCACGATGCGTCATGAAGATGGAGACATAGGGAAGTCCATTGAAATTAATCAAAAACGATTTAAGTATTCCAATGATTTGGCAGATATTTTCCGTAATACTATTAAGCTTTTTGATTAACACAAGGTAGGAGGAGTTAATTTGGATAAACGCTTAACCTTAGATGTAGATAATTTAAATCATAAGTTGATTATTACCGGCTTGCTAGGAATGGTGGAGGATAATGGATTGTCACCTCATGAAGCCTTTACAGTTCTTGAAGATATTAAAAGACAAACTTTTAATGCTCTTACAGAAGCGAACAACAGGAGGAGTTAATTTGAAAAAGTCAAAAGAAATAAAAGCTCTTCTTGATGAATGTTACGAACAAGGATTATCCAAGCAAGATATCTTAATGGTTCAGTCTTTTATATAGGAACAGCAGCAGGAAATTGAAAAGCTGAAAAAAGAAAATGAGCAATTAAAAGTGTTTATTGATGAAACAAGCATTGAAACACTTGAAAAGAAACTTGAACCTTATTATGAAAAGATGGCTGAGATATATAATCGAAGATTAAATAAACACAAAATATAAGGTGTTAATAACATGATAGACAGAAGACAAATAAAGAACTGGTTGTGTGAGGATTGCATATTTGTATTCCAGACTTTCGGAAAAAAGCAAAATGGGAGACCAAGGAAATATTTCTGTCCGAGTTGCGGTGAGAATATATCGGTGGTCAAATATGAAGCTGACCGATTTAACAAAAAAGGCCCGAAACGAATTTATCAGCCCTGGACGGATGAAGAAATGAAAGTCATTGAACAGGTGATGAATGGTGAGCTATTAAGGTATCAAGCTGCTATTAAATTAGGTCGGTCGATTAAATCAGTAAAAAGGAGAATTGAACGGTTGAATGAAGAGAGGGTTAAGGCGCAGTAGAACTATATTGCGCAATAAGAAAGGAAGATGAAAATGAGTCAGTTAGAAAATATAAAAAAGATATTCACAGACCAAGTTTATAACATGAATGGTTCAATTTATATGGACAGAGAACATGTTCAATGGCTTATCGAACAATCCGAAAAGGCTGAACGATACGAAAAAGCATTAAATAGGATTGCTTATTGTGAATTTGATGGATGGTCAGGTAGTGATGTTTTAGGAAAAGTTACAAATTTCGCAAACAAGACGTTAAAAGATTAAAAACGCAATACGAACATGTTCCGCAATAAAAGCAAATAAAAAAAGCCAGGATTTCTCCCGGCAATGGTGTGTGTGTATTTGGTTAATACAATTATACCATAGGGGGAGAATGGATGAGTGCTCAGTTATCTTTCTTTCCGGATATCAACGAAAAAGAAGTTCGGTCAATTGTTGTGAAGGAATTAAAGAAATATAAAGCCTTAAAAATCCAGCAGCAGAATAAATTGGAATTGAATGAAAAGGGCATTCAAGGTAACATATTCCCAAAGCTATTACAAAATGATTTAGAAAATGAGCTCAAGGTTATCCAGATGGAAAGAGCTCTTAATAATAGCCTTGATCAACAGGAGAGACAAATCATTGAAATGAAATATTTGAGTACTGAAAGACAAAATGACCTTAATATCTATTTAGACCTCGGATTACAGAAGACTGCATATTATGAGAAAAAGAAAACGGCAATATTCATGATTGCTTCTTCTCTAGGAATTATATAAAAACCGAACAAAAAACGGACAAAAACTGAACATTTATAAGAGAAAAAGGCGGACAAAGTTCCTGCCTTTTTTTTCTGGTCATTTTTATACCATTAATCTCAGGAAGTGATTCCTGGGAGACGCATCTTTCCCTTATCAAGGTGTACTCGATATTAAGTTATAGGTGTTGAAGGATGTAGCCTTAGGGAGGAACATCTGGAGCCTGAACGCGTTTATCTGCGGTACCGTATCGGGGAATCATGAAGTACTGTTTTGTTGTTTTTTTTGGCAGCAATCATACTTTGCTTGGTTATTTCCTCCCGGAGTTAAAGTAACGATTGCAAATTCAATTAAGCTATTAGCATAACAGAGGGATAAGTGAACAATTATGAAGTTCGCTGATCATTTAAACGCTAAAGAAATTAGGTGTTTTAACGAGATTAGAAGGTTCTCTGGTACCTTGACTATAGGTAATGAAGTAAAGCCTGAAAATGAGCCAATACGAAAGCCTGATGAGGTGTTGAGTCGCAGAGACTTAGAAGAACTCATGGGAACTAGACGTGATACTAACAAGCGTGTGGGTGGCGCAATTAGGAGGAAATAGCAGGAATTTATACCCTTTTGTATAATTTATAATGCAGGAGGGATTTAAGTGGATAAAAGTGTCTTGAAAGGTAGAATGTTTACTAAATATGAACATGATACAGATTTTGAAGTATATGTATCTGAATTACTTCAAGGGGATCTTATTGAAGGGCCAGCAGTCGTCGGGATCGCTAAGCAGATAGTTTCAAAAGGTGCAGACAGTTTAACTGAAGCACAAATAAAAACATTTATTGATTTCGGGTTGAGCAAAGGTAATTATGTAGAATACTGTGATAGGTGTGCAGAAGAAATACCTTGGTCTGAAATGTTTTTAGCACTAGATGACCACTATTGTGCGTATTGCAGACACTTGATGGAGAAAGACGATTAAAGGCAGGGCACTCATTTATTGAGTGCTTTTTATTTTGGATAAAAGGAGATGTTGTGACATGGCAGATACGCGTGAGTCAAACGGAACTAGTATACCTGAAAAGTGTAATAGTCCAAGGATTGGAGATACAAAACCTTCAAGAAGCGTTGGTTCATTAGTAATTGATATCGATTGCTCTGATGCTCTCGAAGGTTTAAAGGCCGTAACCCGTGAAGCAAAGGATGCTACAGCTGCATTAAAGGAACTGGAAGAGCAGCATGAGAAAATGTTGCACAAACATATACTAGGTGATTTTAATAATGAATTTCTATAAAACTACACGGTGGAAGAACAAGCGTAAAAAGATTCTAAGACGTGACAACTACATGTGCCAGGAATGTGCAAGGTATGGAAAGACTAAAGAAGCTACAACCGTACACCATTGCTTTCCTCTTGAACGATATGAATCGTACAAGCTGCTGTCCTGGAATTTAGTCAGCCTATGCACTGAATGTCACAATGGTATGCATGATCGTACAACAAATGAGCTGACACTAGACGGAATGTTGTGGATGACAAGAGCAGAGTTGCGCAGCAAGGATGCTGGATGTGAATGCTAGCAGCTAAACGTTGCCAGGTTGGTGACACTCGTATTGATTTAAAAAAATAAAAAAAATATTTTTAAAATTAATTTACTGCAGCAGTCGAAATTATAGATAAAAAAATTATTTTTCTGGTTTAAAATAAAAAATTTCAGACTCAAGAACCCCCCCACCCTTTTTAATTTTTTTTGACTTTAGCGGGGAACGAGAGGGGGAAACATTCTCCCTCTCCGGGAAGAAATAAAATGTCAGATAATTGGTAGGTGATAGAGATGAGCGTTAAAACGATAAAAAGGGACGTCATAAAGAACATGCAACACCTGGGAACGTATCGGGAAGAATTTGACTCACTCATTGATATTTACGCAGGAATGCTGCATCAATATAGAGTTTTCGAGAAGGAATTAGCAGAGAATGGGTATCAAGTGATAGACGAGAAGAATTACAGATTAATGGAGAAGTTACGGAAAGATATTAATGCATATGCGACTAACTTGCTGCTGAATCCGAAGTCTTACAAGCCTGTTAAAGATGTGGTGATTCCTAAACGAAAAGAGGTTGTGGAGGACAAAGAGGTGAAAAAGCCACTTACAAAGCTGCAAATGGTTATGGGTGGTAAATAATGAATGAATTATCGAATTATGAAGTAGTAATGGATTATGTAGAATCAGTTATTAGTGGTAAAAAGATAGCTGGGAAAGAAATAATTCAAGCTGCACATAGATTTAAGGAGTTTTTAGCAAGGGATAACTTTGATTTTCGTACTGATGACGCTGATTTTGTTATTAACATTATTGAGAAGACATTTGTAAATATGCAAGGTGAGAGATTAGATGGCACTCCATTACGTGGGGAGCCTTTTTTATTGGAACCATTTCAGAAGTTTATGGTTTACGGTATCCTCTGCTTCTTCTACAAAGGTACTAAAGTTCGTGTGACAAAGGAAGTTTTCATTTTCCTGCCGAGGAAGAATGTAAAAACAAGCTTTGCAGCAGGACTAGCTTGGGCTTTGGGAATCCTGGAAAGAAAATCTGGTTCTAAAGTATATGTTGTATCGGCTGCACTTAAACAATCTATGGAAAGTTTTAATTTCATCAAATACAACATTCATGAAATGGGTGAGAAAGATAATTTCCGAATTATTGATAATAATATGGAACACTCCATTACTGGTAATTTTTCTGATGGAAGTCTGTTCATCCAAGCATTAGCAGCAAACCCAGATAAGCAGGATTCTTTGAATTGTAATATCGGCATAGCTGATGAAATGCATGCGTATCGTACACCAAAACAGTACAACATCATTAAAGAGTCGATGAAAGCTTATACAAACAAGCTGATGATTGGGATTACTACTGCCGGTGATAATATGAATAGCTTTTGTTATAACAGATTACAGTATTGCAAGAAGGTTTTAGACAAGTCGATTGTAGATGACCAATACTTTATCTTCATTGCAAAAGCTGACCAGGATGAAAAAGGTAATGTTGATTTCCTAGATCCTGTACAGCATGAAAAAGCTAATCCAAATTACGGAGTGTCTATCCGACCACAGGACATATTGAATGATGCTAAGCAGGCACAGAATGACCCTCAGCAGCGTAAGGACTTCTTTGCTAAATCGTTGAATATCTATACTTCTGCAACTAGAGCATACTTTGACATTGAAGAATTCAAAGCTAGTGACGGAAAGTATAAGTGGACATTGGAAGAACTGTCCAAGATGAATATTGAATGGTACGGCGGAGCTGACCTATCAAAAATGCATGATTTAACAGCAACTTCTTTGTATGGTGAATATAACGGGGTTGATATTTCGATAACTCATGCATTCTTCCCTATCACTGCTGCTGCTTCCAAAGCCGAGGAAGATAACATACCTTTATTTGGTTGGAAAGATGATGGATGGTTAACATTATCAAACACACCTACAGTGGAATACAAAGATGTTGTTGATTGGTTCAAGAAAATGAAACAAATGGGCTTCAAGATTAAACAAATTGGATTTGATAGGAAATTCGCTGATGAATTTTACTTGATGATGCGAAAAGAAGGATTCAAGATGATTGACCAACCACAATATTTCCATAAGAAGTCAAAAGGATTCAGAAGAATTGAGAAAAAAGTAAAAGATGGACAGTTTTATTACTTGCACTCAGACGCATTTGAATATTGCGTCCAAAATGTACATGCAATGGAGAAAACAGACGATATGATCCAATATGAAAAAGTTATGGTTAATCAGCGGATAGATTTGTTTGATGCTACTGTATTCGGAGCGATTAGAAAAATTGAGAACATGGAGAATAGCGGTACAGCAAAAGGATGGCTAGGTAATAATTAATCAATCGGTATTTAGAAAGGTGGTGAGAGAATGAAAAAAAAGAGAAGGAAGAATAATAATAATCGGTCTTCCACATCCCCAACACCTCAGATTGGTTATTTATTAACGGATACTGCATTCAATGATTTATGTGTAGTTGGTTATACTAGGTTAATAGACAATCCAGAAGTGAGGATATGCGTTGATAAAATAGCGGATCTTGTTTCATCAATGAGTATACACCTTATGCTGAATACACCTAATGGAAATGTAAAGATTGATAATGCATTATCTAGAAAAATTGACGTTAATCCATACAATCTTATGACTAGAAAGAACTGGATGTACAATATAGTACATACCATGTTGCTTGAAGGTGACGGAAATGCAGTTGTTCTTCCGAAAATAAGAAATGGATTAATTGACAATCTGATTCCTATACCTCCATCTATGTTTAGTTTTACAGATTTGAATTTAGATTTCGAAACTTATCAAGTTTGGATTAGAGGACAGGAATATAACTACAATGAAGTATTGCATTTTGCAATTGACCCTGACCCTGAGAAACCATATTTGGGTAGAGGATACAAAGTAGTCCTAAAAGATGTTGTGGACAACCTAAAGCAAGCCGGTTATACCAAAAAAGGGTTTATGTCTAATAAATATATGCCCTCATTAATTGTTAAGGTTGATGCTAATACAGCAGAGTTATCTAGTGAAGAAGGAAGGAACGCTGTATTTAATAAGTACCTAGAAACAAGTGAAGCTGGACAGCCTTGGATAATCCCTGCTGACCTTTTAGAAGTGCAACAAGTAAAACCATTATCTTTAAAAGACTTAGCCTTAAACGAAGCAGTAGAGCTGGATAAAAAGACAGTAGCAGGCATATTCGGTGTTCCTGCTTTTTTTCTTGGAGTCGGAAGCTATAGCAAGGATGAATATAACAATTTTATTAATTCTACTATCCTCCCTTTGGCACAAATTATTCAGCAAGTATTAACAAAAGGATTAATATTAGCTCCAGATATGTACTTTAAATTAAATTCAAGGAGTTTATATGCCTATGATTTAAAAGAATTGGCGGACGTAGGAGCGATTATGGTTGATAGAATGTCTTTGAGACGTAATGAATGGAGAAATTGGATGGGTTTAAGCCCTGATGATGATATGGAAGAAATGCTTATTCTCGAGAATTATTTGCCAGCTGACAGATTAGGTGACCAAAAGAAATTAATTGGTAATGTCGAAGTCGATGCAGAATAAAAAACCTTAGAAGCCTAAATTGAGCTTCTATTTTTTATGGATTGAAAGGTGGTGATATATGAAGATGGAAACTCGCAAATCTACTATTATGAATAGCGAATTAAAAACACGTGCTGAAAATGATGATATGGTCATTGAAGGATATTTTGCAGTGTTTAATTCTCCTACTGAATTATTTAGAGGAGCATTCGAGGAAATTGATTCAGGAGCGTTTGACAATACGCTAAGCAACGATGTCAGAGCGTTAATAGACCATGACCATAGATTAGTATTGGGAAGGTCTAAAGCAGGAACATTGAGTCTCAGAACTGATAGTAGAGGGCTGTGGGGGACAATCAATGTGAATCCTAAAGATACTGATGCTGTTAATCTTTATGAGCGTGTCCAGCGTGGTGATGTAGACCAATGTTCATTCGGTTTTAACATCCGTGAAGAAGAAACCGAATTCAATGATGACGGTACTATCAAATGGACATTGAAGGATGTTGAACTATTCGAGGTTTCTGTCGTTACATTCCCGGCATATGGTGATACATCCGTTCAAGCTAGGAAGAACGACTTAGAACAGCATAAGAGAAGACAATTAGAATTAAGAAAAAAGAAATTAAGGGAGCGATTAAAAAATGGCTTTAAAACAGTTGTTACTGAATAAAAAAATTGAGCAGCGCAAAGCTTCATTGGCTGAAATGCTAAAAAACAATGAAGAATATGAAAAAAGATCAGCTGAATTAGCAGCGGCATTAGAAGAAGCTTCCAATGAAGAAGAAACACAGATTGTAGAAGACGAAATTGATAAATTAGAAGCTGAATTCGATGGCGTATCTGAAAAGAAACTATCATTAGAAGAAGAAATTCGTAGTTTGGAAGAAGAATTATCAAAATTGAATGAAACTCCTAAACCAAATAATGAATCACGTTCTATACAAAAACCAAATAATTCTAACACGCCAATTGAGGGGGAAGAAAGAATGAAGGTTAACAAATTTGAAACACGTTCACAAATGCTAGCACGATTAGATATTGAAGAAGTACGAAATTTTTACACTACCGTTGCTTCTGCTGCAAAAGATAAGAGAGCATTGTCCGGTACAGATGTTTTAATCCCAGAGCAAGTTGTAAATATGATTCAGAACCGTCTGGGTGATTATGGAACTCTTTACCGTGAAGTAATGGTTGAACAATTGAATGGTACAGCTCGTATCATCATGGATGGTGCTATCCCTGAAGCAATCTGGGTTGAATGTTGTGATCCTGTGGAAGAATTAGCTACTGCATTCTCTCAGACTGAATTAGATTGTTTCAAAGTTGGTGGATTTATCCCTGTATGTAATGCCACACTTGAAGATAGCATGATTAACCTTGCTAACTTCCTTGAAACTCGACTAGCTATGGCAATCGCTAAAGCTATTGATGATGCAATTCTTAATGGCGAGGGAGCTGCTCAGAAGCAACCAATGGGAATTATTACAGAATTGACTGCAAATGCTCCAGATCAAATTGTGACATCAGATGGAACATTAAAAGATATCATGAGCAAAATGGCCCTTATTGATTCCGGAGAAGATGGTCCACCAATCGGAGAAGTTATTGCAGTAATGAAACGTTCATTCTATTACAGTGTAATTGCGCCACAAACATTCCTAGCTAATGACCAAGGACAATATGTTATTGCCGGAACTTCTAATCCTCGTTTACCAGATGGAACTAGAATTGTATTTAATCAATATACTCCTGATAACACAATCGTTCTTGGAGACTTCAAAAAATACTTACTTGGAGAACGCAGAGGAGTTCAATTAGCGGTTTCAACTGATGTCCGTTTCATCCAAGATCAAACAGTTTTCAAAGGTACTGCTCGTTATGATGGTAAGCCTATTTATGATAACAAATTCGTTGTTATTAACGTAACACCACCAGCAGTTACTGGTTGATAGAACGATATAAAAGTATTTTTAGAATTTAATCATACGATGATTTCCCCTGAAAAAATCAATCAAGGAGGGAAAGTTAATGGTGCAATTTAAAGCAAAAGTGATGGAAGATATTCCAGCAAATAGGTTGTTAAAAAAGACAAGTACAGCAACCGAAATTCAATTGAATCTTGCGCAGCCAGGGGACACTCCTGTGTTCAGATCAAATGGAGATATTACAGCTGGTTCAGAAGTATTGGTTACTATAAAAAACGAACCTGTTTGGAATGTGGAAGCCGGAGAAGATATTAATGCTGGTTCTAATGTAAATGTCGGCGTAGACGGTAAACTTGTTGCTGTGGTAGACGGTTCAGAGGGTGTTGGGTATGTAACAAATGCAGTCGCGAGCGGAGAAGTAGCAACCGTAATATGGGAGGCAGGAACCATAAGCGGAAGTGTTATAATCCCGGCTGACAGCGTTACAACTGCAGATATTGTGGATGGCGCAGTAACAGATGTTAAACTTGCTAATCCTAAAGTTAATAAAGCTGGAGATACAATGACAGGTCCTCTTGTCTTCGCTGATCCAAACAATCGCAGTAAAGTTATTTTGACTAAATTTCCAACAGGTACAGGTCATAATAATGCACCTACAACATTTGATCTTGATAGTGTTTATCTTCATCTTGGAGGAACGGAATACAATACAAATTCTTATCGTTTAATTGGTTTCGGATATCGTCATTCTGAAGATTCAAGCCATGCAGCAGGGGTCATGGGCTACCAAGAAACATCAGGTTCAGGGTCTGATATGGGTAGGCTCATTTTTGGGACTAGAAACTCAACAAATGATATTGCGCCAACAATAAGAATGACAATAGAGACAGATGGTCAAGTGCTTTTGGAAACTGGGTATGTTCCTGCTACTGATGATGCGGTAGCCAATAAAAAATATGTAGATAATGCAGCAGCTAATGCAACGGTTGCTGATGGTTCTATTACAAAGGCTAAACTTGCTGCCGATGCGCTAACAGGACAAGATGCCAGTAATATTTCTACAGGTTCTTTTGATGTAGGTCGCATCCCTAGTGGCATTGTACAGTCTAAAATCGTTAATCTTACTTCTGATTTAGCTGGTAAATTAACTGCTACACAAGCAGTTGCACAGGTTGACAGCACAGCGACAGATGTAGCTGGATTGGTCGCTGACTTTAATACACTTCTTGCTAATCTTAGAACGGCTGGAATCATAGCAACATAAAGGGTGTTAAAAATGGATACAGATTTAATCTTATCATTGGTTAAAGCCCGATTAGGGATCACTTCGGCAGTCAGGGATCAATATCTGACTGCCATTATTA
Source organism: Cytobacillus oceanisediminis (assembly GCF_004366035.1). Classification (GTDB taxonomy): domain Bacteria; phylum Bacillota; class Bacilli; order Bacillales; family Cytobacillaceae; genus Cytobacillus; species Cytobacillus oceanisediminis_C. Next base: position 433,837 of record NZ_SOEE01000001.1, on the reverse strand, counting down.
ATGGGATAATAACCGAATTGACTGATGAAAAAGGCATTGTTTTAAATCAAGATAATGCCAATCATTTAATGTTTTGTGTGGATTATTCAACCTGGAGATATATGAGCAGAGATAGTGAGGGAGCCTTACCAAGGCATTTGCAATTTAGATTGCATAATTTGATTATTCATAATGGCGGTGCTGAAGATGGCAACGTATGACGATGAATTAACTTTAATTGAACAGGTATATGGTTCTGATAATATCGGTAATCAAATTCCTTCAGAGAAAAAGACCACTATTTTATGTGATTCTAAATCTGTATCAAGGGCTGAATTTTATAATGCTGCCAATAATGGAATGAAACCCACAAGGATCTTTTTGATTCATAAATTCGAATATGATGAACAACAAAAAGTAGAGTTTGAGGGAAAAAGATATGATGTGATCAAAACATATAAAGTGAATTCGGAAGAAATCGAATTAACTTGTCAGAGGATGATTGGCAATGGCTAATAATGATATTGCTAGACAAATGCAGCTAATTCTTAGTCAATATTCTGCTGAAATTAATCAGAAATTAGATGCAGCTAAAGATGATGTATCTAAAAGGGGCGCATCTAAGCTTAAACAAACAAGTCCTAGAAGAACTGGAAGGTACGCTAATAGTTGGGGAGTAAAGAAAGTAAGAAGTAGAACTGGTTATAAGTATGTCATCCACAATAAGAAGCATTACAGACTTACTCATTTGCTTGAAAAAGGACATCTAACTGTGAATGGCGGAAGGACTGAACCTATTCCTCATATTGCTCCAGTAGAACAAGAAGTAATTAGCGAGTTTATATCGGAAGTAGAAAGGGCTATAAGAGGATGACTTTAGAAGAATTAAAAGCGATTTTAGATCAGACAGGTTTTCCAGTAGCATATTCACATTTTAATGAAACAGATGACGTCCCTCCACAACCTCCATTTATTGCGTATCTTGTCACAGGTAGCAATAATTTTTTTGCTGATGAAAAAGTTTATAAACGAATAGACAGCATTAATGTTGAGTTGTACACCAGTATCAAAGATGAATTAGCAGAAAAGAAAGTTGAAGATTTATTGACTGCTAATGGAATTGCATATCAAAAAGATGAATCATGGATTCAAGCTGAAAAATTATTCTTACAAATCTATGATTTTGACATTATCGTAACAGAAGAATATAACAACAAAAAAATCGGGGTGAACATATAATGGCTGAAAACAAAGTTATCTTTGGTATTAAAAACGCTCACTATGCAACATTTACAACTGACACAGAAGGAAATATTATATATGGGACTCCAATTCCAATGCCAGGTTTAGTAGAGTTAAGCTTAGAAATTCGTGGTGACTTGATCGAATTTTATGCTGATGACAATCTTTATTTCTCCGGACAAAACAATCAGGGTTATGATGCTACATTATCCATTGCAAATATCCCTGAATCGTTTGCAATTGATGTTCTAGGAGAAATTAAAGATGCTACTGATATGGTTTCTACCGAAGTAGCAACTGCAAAAGGAGCTCCATTCGCTTTCTTATTTGAATTCGGTGGTGATGTGAAAGCTACACGCTATGTACTATATAATTGTACAGCAAACAGACCTACTGTGACTTCTTCCACAACAACAGACACAGTTGAACCAACACCAAATGAATTAACTTTTGTATCTTCTGCAAGATCAACTGATTATGCAGTTAAAACAAAAACTACTCCTGATACTCCTGCAGCTATTTATGATGCTTGGTATGATGCAGTATATGAACCTACATTAACTGAGACAGCTGGAGTAGAAGGCTAATGATTAAAACCATAACCATTGACGGCAAGGATGTTGTATTCAAATCAACTGCTGCAACACCTATTAGATATAAAATGCAATTCGGAAGTGAATTTTTCACTGATGTTTTGAAATTAAATAAAGTCATAACGACTATCTCAAGTGTGGAAGACAAGAATAATCTTGATTTGGATGTATTGACTCAGATTGACTTTGATATGTTTTATAATATTATTTGGGTATTTGCTAAAAATGCAGATAAATCCATTTCTGATCCAATTACTTGGCTTGATTCTTTTGATGAGTTCCCTATATTTGATATCCTGAATGAATTGATGGATTTATTGTTACACACACTCGGCAATTCAAAAAAAAAATAGATGAAACGAAGTCAGCTGGTCGTGAATTGACCACTGACTTTTTTTATTTTATAGCCAAACACGTTGGACTATCACTTCAAGAACTTGATGAGATGTCAGTGCAAATGGTATTTGATTTCATTGATGAATATGTTGGCTTCCACAACCCCAAGGAGAAGAGCAGAAAAGGCAGGAAAGCTACACAGGCAGATTTCGATAGATTCTAGTCTGAAAAGGTAGGTGAGACCATGGCTAGTAGCAGAATTAGAGGTATAACGATTGAAATTGACGGTGATGCAACTGGATTAGATCAGGCGCTTAGTGATGTTAATTCACGAAGCAGGGATTTACACAAAGAGTTGCAAGATGTTAATAGATTGCTTAAATTCAATCCCGGCAATGCTGAATTAATTGCTCAAAAACAACAATTATTAGGCGAACAGATTGAAAATACAACTAAAAAATTAGAACAACTTAAAGAAGCCGAGGAAGAAGTACAACGTCAATTTGAAAATGGAGAAATTGGTGCAGATCAATTCAGAGCATTTCAGCGTGAAATTATCGCAACGGAAGGAAGGCTCGAACATTTTCAAAATGAATTAGATAGTCTTGGAGCTGGAGATGAACCTGGTCGAATCGCAAGAGGAATGGAGAAAATAGAATCAGCTGCTCGTGGAGCAACAAAAGCAGTTGGTGGATTAGCAAGAGGAATCGGAACTGCAAGTAAAGCAGCTGCTGGCATATCAGCTGCAGGAGTAGCAGGGATTGCTGGTCTTGTGGAGGGGACAGAAGATTACAATAGGTCATTAGCAAGATTGAAAGCAAACGCTAATAACGTCGGTTTCAACTATAAACCTATTAAAGAAGGTATGTTAGAAATAGCTGCAGTATCTGGAGATACAGAAGCAGCAGTAGAAACGGTATCTAACTTAATTCAAACAGGTTTTGATGAAAATCAATTAGCTGATGCTATCGACTTGGTTAATGGCGCTGCTATCCGTTTCTCTGACACTCTTAACACGGAAGGTATAGCTGACGGTATCCAGGAAACATTCGCAACTGGAGAAGCTGCAGGATCGTTTGCTGAACTATTAGAACGATCAGAAGTAAGTTTAGAAACCTTTAATGCTGGATTAGCGAAAGCTAAAAAGAACGGAGATGAAACTAACTATGTCTTAGAGCAGTTGTCTTCATTAGGATTAGCTTCTGCATATGAAGAATATAAAAAGTTAAATCCAGAATTAGTTGCTAATCATGAGGCGAATTTAGCATTAAAGGATGCATTAGCAGAACTATCTATTACACTAACCCCCTTAATGACATTTTTAACTACTCTATTAACTGCTTTAGTTGATTGGGTAAATAAAAACGCAGGAGTTATTAAAAGTTTAACTGATTTAGAAGGTAAATCAGGTGAAAGCACACAGAAGATCATACAATTTGTCCGGGATATGTTGACGAAAATGATAGAATTCATCGTTCAAAACCTTCCTCAGTTCTATCAAAAGGGATTGGAAATATTAAATGTTGTCCAAAAAGCATTTATTGAATTGATTCCTGATATTTTATCATTGATTTCTAAACTACTAATCCAATTATTAGATATATTTGTTGATAATCTTCCTAATATGCTGAGAAACGGTAAAGAATTACTGTTAAGTTTAATCAAAGGATTACAGGCGAATTTGCCATTAGTTTTAGACAAGATTGTTGAATTAGTTGCAAAAATGGGACGAATGATTTGGGATCATAGGTATGAAATATTAGAAGCTGGAGCTGAATTAATACTAGCGCTACTTAAGGGTATTGTTTCCGTTGCTCAAAGCCTCCAAACATCCATTGAATCAAGGATTGTACAGCCTATCTTCAAAAAAATTGCCAAAATTCCTAAAGAAGCATATCGAATTGGTAAAGATTTAATCTCGGGATTAGTAAATGGTATTACAGATACAGCTTATAAGATTTATAACAAGGCAAAATCAATTGCCAGTTATGTTATTAGAACATTGCAGAATGCTTTTGATACACATAGCCCATCTAGAATAACAACTAAAATTGGTGAATATGTTGGCCAAGGACTTGCAAATGGTATAGGTGATATGGAAAATGCAGTTGGAAACGCAAGCAAGAGGTTAGCAAACGCAGCAACTATGACATTAAACGCTGATTTAAATAAACAACAACAATTAGGATTTAATAAAGATAACATGGCTTCCGTTATGACAGCGGTAATGAAAGGGATGCCCGAGAATATTGTTGTCCAATCCATTTTAAACGGTAGAGTAATTGCTGAATCGATCACAAATGATGTTACAGGACTTCAAGTAGATAGAAGGAATCGGGCTATTAGGCAATTAAATGGGGGGTTACTATGAGTTTTACAATGACTTATAACGGAATTAAACTTCCCATAGAAGTATTGAAGGTAAGGGGTAGAGGACTTGCTAGTGTGGAGGACTCAGTTGTTTCTGTAGCAGGAAGGGACGGAGATTATTATGTCCGAAGACGTTTAATAGATAAGCCATTAGAAATTGATTATGTGTTTAATACAGATAATTTAGAAGAAATCAGAACTAAATTTGATGAATTAAATTCAATTATTATGGGCGGAGAAGTAGTACCCGTTACATTTTCTGATGAACCAGGTAAAACATATTATGCTTATTTAGATACGAGCAAACAAGAGGATGAATACTTCTTTATTACAAATGGTACGATTCCTTTAATCCGGCAGCCATATAAATATGATGATTATGAAACGGATGTTTTAACTCCTAACACTGAATCAGGAACTGATGATTTTAAAGGGAAGATTGCGGGGAGTACCAAAGAAAATCCGCACATAAGCAAGACTGCTGGACTTAGTTTTGTTGGTATACCAACCCCTTCTGAAGCTTCTTTTGAAATAACCGACTCTAATTACTCGCGGATAATGTACTTAGACGGTTCTACTCTACCTGCTACTCGCACTAACTATGGGTCGCAAGGAAATCTCGTTTTCTCCTTCAACCTAATCGCCCTAATCAAGCGCAAATTCGGCTTCACCGTACCAGGTGCAAACCTTGCTGCACAGGTGCAATGGCTGAAAACGAATATAAGCCAAATAACGGCTAATTGGTGGGGGAAAGGGACGAACAAGCAGGCTGATCCGATTGGCATAGCGAACTTTGTGGGGAAGGTTTCGGGGAGTACGGTTGAGAATCCTCATTTTTCTGGATGGCGTGGGGCTTTAACTACTTTGGGGAATCCGAATACAGACTTTTCTACAGAATCAGGAACTTCAGCGTATGAAACCATATCTGTTTTAGATGGTGTGTTCACACCTGATTCGGCTGTTTCTTCAGGGCAAATTGCTCAAAGAGTTTTCTCCTTCAACCTAATCGAATACGTACAGCGTAAATACGTTGTAACGGTTCCAGGCGCAACAACAGCGGATAAGGCGCAGTGGTTGAAAAGCAATCTGAACCCTTTAACTGTAAATTGGCATGGTTACGGTTCTGGCCCTGCAGGTAATAAAGCAACTCTTAAAGTTTGGGCAATTACATCATGGGCCGGAACAACTTCTCACACAAACGGAACAGTAACAAAATTAACAAGGACTGACAGCGTGAATAATATCGATTCTGACGGGTTCATTCACTTCCTAGCCCATGCAGAAGCTTCAGACGGCACAACGGCAAGCACGATCAACACCGATTATGTAGAGTTGGAAGTCGAATTGAAGGCGGGGGAAAACAGGTCAACTATTTCTGCTTGGAGAAGTGATGCGAACGCTTGGAACACCACAGTATTCAGTCAAACAACAGATACCATATCGAAACTAACACACACTTCTCAAAATGTAAGTTTATATGTAAATTCAGATGGATTCTTTTATCTTATTGCATATGCCGAACCGTCAAACGGAATTTCACCTTCCACAATCGAAACGGATTATGTGGATTTAGAAGTCGAAATTGATTTAAATTCCATTGAAATAGACGGAAATGGTCCTTCATTACCAATATTTAATGTCGAATTCACTGCAAATGCTTCAGAATTTCAAATAATGCATGGTGGTACATTCGGATTTGTGAGATTAATATATGATTTCACTCCTGGAGATAAAGTAGAAATTGATATGTCAAAAAGAAAAATAACGTTAAATGGGATAGTGAATATGAACATTTTAACTTTTGACTCTACCTGGTTTAAATTAACGCCTGGAAAGAATTATATTCATGTCTTACCAGATGGTGTTGCAACTGTTAATTATAGCTATAGACCGAGGTGGTACTAATGGCAGATTTATATATCTTTGACCATTATGATAATATGCTTGCTATCTTATCGAATGAAACGAATGGATCAGTTGAGAATACACCTTGCCCATTCTGGAATGCAATGTTTAAAGAAGAATTGAATAAGGGATCTGCTTTAGAGTTCACAGTGCCTGCCAATCATGTGGATGCCAAATATGTAACGGACGAAAATTCTGCTGCCTTTATGGACAAAGACGCCAATTTTCGTCTTTTTTTTATAAGAGAAACATTTAGCGATGAATCGGATGGGAAAGCAACGATTACTGCTGTCTGTGAACCTGCTATGATGGAACTTTATGATGAAGCGATAGAAGACAAGCGGATTATCGGAAAGAGTGCTCAGGAAGCTTTGACAAGCGCTTTAGAGAATACACGATGGAGTGTCGGAACAGTTGCTTCATTAGGATTAAATACAGTCAATTTTTATTACATCACTGTCAAAGATGCATTAGAAGAAATTCTAAACACTTATGGCGGTGAGTTTGTAGACAGAATAGAGATTGATGGTAATAAAATTACTGGAAGATATATTGATATTTTAACCAGGCGTGGATCTGATACAGGGAAACGGTGGGAAATAGATAAAGATATATTGTCGTTACAACGAACCGTTCAATCTTATCCAAAGACAGCTCTATATGGACGTGGAAAGAGCATTGAAACAGAAGACGGAGGATTTACCAGGAAAACAACTTTTAGGGATGTTGTCTGGAGTAAAGCAAATGGAGATCCAGTGGATAAACCAGCTGGGCAAGAATGGGTTGGAGATCCTGAAGCATTAGAAAAATACGGATACGGACAATCAGGCGGAGGATTCAGACATAGATTCGGAATTTATGAAAGCGGGGAAGATGACGACCCAGAAACATTATTGATGAATACTTGGTTAGCTTTGCAGCAAGCTAAAAAACAGATTGTAAATTATTCATTAGATGGTTTCCTTCTTGATAGTGTGGAAGGCTATGAATTCGAGAAATCAAGGTTAGGAGACACTAATTTTGTTATTGACCGTAATTTTTCAAAGCCGATTGAAGTGGAAGCAAGGGTAATTGTTTATGAATACGATGTTGCTAATCCTGATGATGTTGGGAAAATACAATTTGGTGATTTCATTGATTTATATGATTCAGACAGATTATTAGGGGATGTCGTATCAAAAATAAATGATAAAGAGGGTATTTGGGATAAAGCTGAAAACCCTGAGATCAATGGAGATAATTTACCGGATATTCTTCCAGATGTACCAACATTAGAAGCATTTGGATTATTCGAGACCGTATTAATAAGATGGTCTTTCCAATATGACATGTTTGTATCTGATTATGAATTGTATGGTTCTCAGACTCCTAATTTTATACCAGACTCATCTAATTTATTATTTAGAGGTAAAACCTCTGGATTCGTCCACAGTATTGAAACTGACCAGCAGTGGTATTACAGAGTACGTGGTGTTAATACGCACGGACATACAAGTGCATTTAGTTCAGAAGCTAATACACAGACAGTAAAAATCAATGGTAATAATGATATTCAACCATTAACAATTACTAATCAATTAATTGCGCAAGGTGTTAGTGCTGATAAAATCACAACCGGTACATTAGATGCAGGAAAAGTGAATGTAATAGATATTAATGCAACGAATATCACAACCGGTATATTAACAGGTATTGAAATTGTTTCAGATGACGGAAACGGGAATATTGTTCAAATAAAAGATGGAACATTGGATGCATACAGATCAAATAATAAAATCGCTTCTGTAAATGAATTTGGATTTCAAGTTTATAGCGAAATAGACGGTTCTTTAGTTGGTTCGATTCGTGATGAAGTTACAGTTCCATCTAATGATCCAGGGTTTGCATTAAACTCTTATAAAAACTTCTTAGCACTTGGATTCGGTACAACTGGTCAAACTTCAAAACGTGTAGCATATTTTGATAGAAACACACGTATAGGAGAAATTGATGGTTCTACAGAGGAGCTTGATAATGGAGAATTAATTTTAAGGAGCACAAGGTCTGGAGGTACAGCTGCAGGAAGGATCCCCAAAATTCATTTAAGAAATTTTACAGATACTGCAACTCCTCCAACAAGATGGAGCGGAGTAATAATCGATACAGGAAGGGATAATAATCCTCCAGGTGGAACTGACGAACGTTTCGGATTTGAAGTGTGGCAATATCGCGGAACTGGTGATGGTTCTTCAAAGCAGATGATGAAATTAGACACTGATTCTTCAGGGACATATGCAGGCATTTATACAGATTTAGCATACCTTCCACAAACACGAATGAGAGCAGGAAATAATAATTATTTTTGGCCTTCAATGAATCTAGTATCTCAAAATATCCAAAATATACATGGTGTGCAGCATTCTTCAATTATCGGTTATATAGACCAATTCACAATTACAATGGATGCTGGTCAAAGTCAAACTTTTAATGATTATAATTTTAGCGGAGCAGAAAATATATTCCATGTAATAGCAGTTCCGTATAATTCTAATGCGGTTAATTTCAATGTAGCTGTATATAATCAGTCTTCCACAGGATTTAGAGTGTGGATGCGATATATACCGGGCACTTTAGGTTCTTCTTTAACCATAACTATAAGATTGTTAATCTTATATGAAACTATCAGATAAGAGGTGTTTATATGATTGAAATAAAAACAATCAATAATAGACGTTTCATGACTGGATTTGAATTAACCGAAACAGAGACAACAATAAGTATTGGTCATGGCAAATTAGATTCAAAAGATATCGAAGCAGTTGAATTTGATTTGATTTTTGATCAAGAAATAAACGTCATTCATGATTTATATATTGTAAAAATAAACAATTCTTATGATTATAGATTAATTGTCACTTATGATGATGGAAGAACTCCTGCAGTTTTTGAAGGAGAAGGCGAAATATTCCACAGGTTAATGACAGTTGAAACTGCTAAAGATGGAACGTATAAAGGTGATTTTGTTTTTATTGAGGAATTAATCATAGAGGAGAGCGGAAATAATGAAGCTTACCCCGATAATTCGAAAGCCTGAACCGGTTGAAGAAACAGATAATCTTAAAGATAGAGTTATTGAACTTGAAGCGAAAGTAAAAGAATTGGAAGATAAATTAAATCAGACATTGTGAAACAGAAGCCAAATAGGGCTTTTTTATTTTGTCAAAAAGGGGGATTGTGAGTGACACAGGAGACGACAGCGCCTATTGTTTATGGAAATGAAATTACAGAAATTAAAGGTGAAATCAAGTCCATGGATTCCAGGATTGATAAATTGGAAAGAAAAACTGATCGACATGATGAACAAATTAAAGCAATTAATAAAACTTTGGATAGCATTAATGAAAATACTACATGGATTAAGAGGACGATTACAGCAGCTTTAATCACAGCAGTCTGCACAGGAGTCATTGGCGGCAGTATAGCGATTGTGTTTACAGTATTCAAAGGAGGAAGCTAAAAATGAATAAAGATATCGCAACACTTTTAGGAGGGTTCCTTACGGCCCTTCTTTTTTTCTTGTCCACAGTGGGAATCGCATTTGAATGGTTTAATGAAGAAAGTATAAACGCTTTTGTTGTGTTGGTTTCAGCAGCCATCGCCCTAACTGTAAATCTATATGCAGTGTGGAAGAACACATACACCGGTTGGTTTAAAAAGAAGAAATAAGCTGCCCTTCCGGGTGGCTCTTCTTATGAAGGGAGAAGAAAACAATGGCTAAAAAGAAAGTATATATTGATCTTGGACATGAAGGTGACTTAAAAGGAATGGACCCGGGGGCAGTCGGGAACGGACTGAAAGAATGTAATGTAGTTTTGGAAATAGGTAAATATATTAAAGATATGTTAGGCGAATATGAAAATGTGGAAATTAAATTTTCCAGATTGGGAGATAAGAATTTCTCTTTAGAGCAGCGCACAAATGAAGCGAATGTCTGGGGTGCGGATCTTTACCTTTCCATTCATATAAACGCAGGCGGGGGAATCGGGTTTGAATCATATATCTACCCTGGCGCAGGAGCGAAGACACAAGCTTTCCAAAACGCAGTTCATTCAAAGATCATCGGTAAAAAGGTATTCACCAAAGACCGAGGGAAGAAGCGGGCTAATTTCCATGTTCTAAGAGAATCAAAAATGGCAGCAATGCTAACTGAAAATGGGTTTATTGATAATAAAACAGATGCTGCCATTTTAAAAAGCAGATCTAAATTAATTCTAATTGCTGCAGGCCATGTCGAAGGGGTCGCCGAATTCCTCGGCCTAAAGAAGAAACCTGAATCAAAACCAACCTCATCAAATAGTGAAAAATTATATAAAGTCCAAGTTGGTGCATTCTCAGATAAGGGTAATGCCGATAATCTTGCTGCTGAATTGAAGAAAAAAGGATATCAAACTTACATTGTTCAGGAATAAATTTAAAACGCCCTTCTCATAAATTTGAGAGGGGCTGTTTTTACTTTATATCAAAATGTAAATGTATGATCTACTGACTTGCCAATATTATCAAGATTCTCATTATGTGGTGCATCAATTAAAATACGGACCCATTCGATATCTTCTGCTTTTGTACTTTTTAGTAAAAATCTAACTGTTCCTTCTTTTTTTACTTGCCCGATGAAATCCCCGCCTACATCATCTGAAAAGAACACTTCTGATTCTAATTGTTCTCCTGTACTTGTGGTAATAGTCGATTGATCTGGATAAAACGACAATGTTTCATCGCTAGTATTTTCTACAGACATAGTAATAATAACCATGTCACCGTTAGCTTCTGGGATAAGCTCTTTACCTGTTTCAGATAGTTCACCACTAAAAGCTTTAACTTTTTTTATTGTTAGCTCAAATGGTGATTCAGTATCTATTTTCGTTTCTTTTTCAAAAGTATGAACTGCTGTAAAAGTTCCTGCTTCGGTTTTTTGTACATCCTCATTTTCTTCCTTATTAGGAACAGGATTCTGATCTTCTTTTTTTGTTTCTTCTTTAACCGGTTCTTTCTTTTCTACTTGTTCAACTCCTCCACAAGCCGTTAGCAATCCAATAATTAAAGCGACAACACCAAATATAAACAAATTTTTCATACTTATTTCCCCCTTCTTTTTTTTACATTTAATAGTTTAGCAATTTTTTATAAAAAATGGAATGCGTATTCCAATTTATTAATAAATTAAAGTTTAGGTGTATTTATGTAACTTTATCAACTGGAAGCGGAAAAACCACCACATTGTATTCTCTGCTGAATGAAACCTCTCATATGTTCCATCGCAATGTGATCACCCTGGAAGATCCGATTGAAAAAGAAAATGACTTGGTCCTTCAAGTTCAAGTTAATGAAAAAGCAGGCGTATCTTATTCCGCAGGCTTGAAAGCAATCCTTCGCCATGACCCCGATATCATTATGGTGGGTGAAATCAGGGATGCGGAAACTGCGAAGATTGCTGTTAGAGCAGCGCTTACAGGTCACCTTGTCTTAAGCACGATGCATACTCGGGATGCTCAGGGGGCTGTATATCGTTTAGCTGAGTTTGGGGTGAATATGATGGAAATTGAGCAGACACTAGTAGCTGTCACGGCTCAGCGCCTTGTCGAATTGAATTGCCCTTATTGTGAAGGGGAATGTTCTCCATTCTGCTATGGATACGGCAGGTGGAAAAGGGCAAGTGTGTTTGAACTTCTTGCAGGAAGAGCGCTTAATGCCTCCATCAAGAAGGCGAGAGGTGAAGGAAGTCTTGTTAAGTATCGCACGCTTAAAGAGGTAATAACTAAAGGGATTGCTCTGGGATATATAAAGGACACTGAGTACAGCAGGTGGGTGCAAGACAATGCAGAAATATAAATGGACCATTCAAGAACAGGGCTTGTTTCTGAAAAATACTGGTGAACTGCTGTCCAGAGGGTACCCCTTATCTGAGGCACTGGAATCACTGATGCATCAGCTGCCGCCAAAACGAAAACATGAAATCAGCCAGTGCCTCTCTCAATTGAAAGAAGGATTTCCATTTTATCAAATCCTTGCAAACATGAACTTTAATAATAATCTGATCGGCTATGTATTTTTTGCTGAACAGCATGGCGGCCTTGCTTCAGCATTTCTTGAAGGAAGTGAAATGGTGCTGAGAAAAGGAAAGGACATTGAAAAATTGCAAAAACTGATGGCCTATCCTATTTTTCTGATGTTCATTACCGCATTCCTATTTGTCTTCGTTGATAAAGTCCTGCTTCCCCGTTTCTCCTCCTTATTCGTTTCCATGCATCTTAAGCCTAATTTCTTCACGAAAGCCGTTTATTTGTTTGGGGACCTTCTCCCATTATTCATTCTGACTGTACTCTTCGGTTTAGTCACTTTGCTTATATACTATTTTTTTAGATTCAGAAAGCTTTCCCCTATCCAGCAAAAGAAGGTCATGGTAAAAATTCCTGCGGGAGGCCATTTTCTTCGCCTTTACTATACCCATTTCTTTGCTGTACAGCTCAGTCACCTCTTAAATGGCGGCCTATCCATATATGAGGCGCTTAGTCTTTTTGAGAAAAATGATAAGCAGCCTTTTTACAGTGCCCTCGGTGAAGCCGTGAAAATCAAACTCCGTGAGGGGAATAAACTTGAGGATATACTAATTAGTTATCCTTTTTTTGAAAGGGAACTGGCCAATATTATCAGACATGGTCAAAAAAATGGGAGGCTGGACCAGGAATTATCTTTTTTCAGCAGGCATTGTTTAAATAAACTGGAGGAAAAGACAGAAAAACTTCTTAAAGTGATTCAGCCTATTTTATATATGTTTATCGGTTTTTTAATAGTCTCAATGTATTTGGCGGTTCTGCTGCCTATGTTTCATCTATTGGAGGGATTTTAATGAAATGGCGCACAGTAAATAATGACAAAGGGTTCACGCTCATTGAAATGATGATTGTTTTATTGGTGATTTCCGTGCTCTTAATCATCACCATTCCGAATGTAACGAAACACAATTCAAAAATAAACAGCAAGGGATGCGATGCGTTTGTTAAAATGGTGCAGGCCCAGGTTCAGGCATATGAAATTGACAATAAAGAGCTTCCTTCAGGTATACAGGATTTAGTGGATTCCGAATACCTCAATGCTGAAACCACGACTTGTCCAAATGGAGATGCCATTAAGATTTCTGCAGAAGGGAAGGTTGAATCTTCAGGGTCATGATAAAGAACAAAGAAGGCTTTACATTAATAGAAACTCTTTTCGTTTTCAGTATTTTCCTTATGATTGCCACGATTACAGCTATTCTTCTTAAACCGCAATTCCTCAATCTTGAAAAGAGAATGTTCTTTTCCCAATTAAAGTCTGACCTGCTTTATGCCCAGAGCTATGCCATCACCCATCAGACAGATGTAGCTATTCAAATTGTTCCCGAGAAGAAAAGGTATTACGCCCAGGCAAAGTTTGCAGCTGATCCTATCATCAGCAGAGAATATCCTGGAATAATTGAGATTAAGGAGGGTACCATGCCATTGTTTTTTCAATATGGACCTGGAGGTATTACAAATAAATTCGGTACTTTCTATGTCAAAGCAGGAAATGACCAATACAAAATTACCTTTTTAATTGGAAGAGGGAGATTTTATGTGGAGAAGGAATGAAGGATTCTTTTTGGCTGAGCTCCTTCTGTCTTTATCAGGGATTCTGCTTGCAGCGGGCATAATGTTTCCTCTTGTTATTAAGGCTATTGAGCACTCTGAAGAGGTAAAACAGGATTACAAAAGCACACAGCTGCTTTATGAGAGTCTTCAGCAGGCCGCCTCGGAAGGGCATTATCCTGAGGGGAAGACTATAATAGAAAATCAAACCGTCTATGAAATATTCCCTATCGAAAACCAAGGATTTATGGAGGTTTGCATAAGATATGAAAACGTACGGGATAGACCGGAAGAAAAGTGTGAAGTATTCCAACAATAAAGGATTTACCATGCTGGAAATGCTGTTTGCGTTTGCAATATTTTTAATGATCTCTTCCTTTTTGCCTGTCAGCATTCATTTCCTCTTTCAGGACTGGAAAATGGAAGCCAGGACGCAAAGGCTTGAGTGGTATGTATTTATCAATCAGCTGAAAAAAGAGATCAGGCTTGCTGATGCTGCAGAAATATCACCAGTTTCCATTGTATTAACGATAGACGGGAAAAATGTGATTTATGAAAAATATGGTTCTAATTTGAGGAGGAGAGTGGATATGAAAGGCCATGAAATTGTCCTGCAGAAACTTGATAGAATAACATTCAGTTCCATTAAAAGCGGAGTTGAAATAAATGTATCGGATAGTTTTGATCAGGAGCATTCGGCCCGTCTATATTACCTTATGAATATGGAGGATATTGATGTACCGTAATCAGGATGGATTTTCTTATCCACTTACTTTAACAATCATTCTGGCTGCACTCTTTCTCCTTACGATTCAATTAGATCATTTTATTTCTGAGAAAAGGATAGTGAATCAGGCGGAAACCGTCATGATGCAGGAGTATTACTTACTGTGTTCCTTAAAAAAAACTGAAAAAATGCTAAGCGAAAATATAGACCCGGATGAGTCAGGGATTTTTTCGTTTAAAAATGGATCTGTTTCATATGAAGTCTCACCAGTGGCAACAAGCTTAATTCAAATTACCTTCAAAACGAAAATTGGGTCTGATAAGGAAATTTTCGGATATGCTTACTATGACACGGATCTGCAAAAAATGATAAAATGGATTGAAAAAAACTAAGTGGGGATAAAGATGAAGCCAATTTACTTAATCGGATTCATGGGTGCCGGCAAAACAACAATTGGAAAAGAGCTTGCATCCTGCTTAAACCAAGAAGTAATCGATACAGATGAAGAAATAGTTATGCGGGAGAAGAAAAATATTAATGATATTTTTGAAGAGCATGGAGAGGAATACTTCAGAAACCTTGAAACTCTTATATTAGATGAATTTGATAATAGAGCGGGAATTGTTACTACTGGCGGGGGAATTGTAGTTAAACCTGAAAACAGAAAAAAGCTGAATGAAAAAGGAATCGTTTTCTTCCTTTATGCATCGCCGGAAGAAATATTTAAGCGGATTGAAAACGATCATTCCAGACCCCTGCTGAAAGGCGATAAAAAAAGGCTGATTCAGGAACTTTATGAAAAAAGGATGCCACTATATAAAGAAACCGCTCATGTAGTCATTGATACCACTAATAAAGATAAAGCAGAAATAATTCAGGAAATAACAGATTGTTTAGGGTGAAAACTAGTTGGACATACTTGTAAATGATAAAATGCAAGCTTTAATTGCAATATGTGCAGAAAAAGGCAGGTATGACAAATGAAATCCAACGATTATGTAAAGTATCTTACACAGACAGTAGTAAAATATATAGATCAGCCCAAAGATGAGCGAAAACGGCATAAAATAGAGAAAAAGGACATGAAAGAGCCGTTTTTATTCAGGTGGTTTGGCATGTTTTCATATCTTTTCTATTTGGGCATGAAAAGAAAAAAACATAAATAGATTTCATGCAAAAAACCGGCAATGTCTGCCGGTTTTTTGTGTGATTTCATACTGCGCTGTCTGTCAGATAAAAGAGGCCTCCATTTATTATAGAGATATTAATCTTTGGCTCATATTGCTCTTGAAGGGCTGCTTTCTCGTTTTCATAGCTTTCCCCCTTTTCTTCTGCATCTTCATAAAAATGTTCAAGAAGGCTGAGATCTTTTTGCCAGCGCTTACGGGCTTCTTCGGCCCATAAATGTTCTTCTTGTTCAATTTCGGACTTTATGAAATTAGCTACCCTGAACACACCGCTCCCCGGCATAATGAGCGGAGACAGAGTGAAAGAGTAGTCGGGAATCTTTGGTGTAAGGCTCATGTCAAGCAATCTGTCATGAAAGCTTTCGACCATTTGTCCATTTATTAATTGGAGGCCGATGGATTTAAAGACATCTCTTTTTCGGTCGCATTGATAAGATACGCGGACATTCATTCCCAGCCATGGCCTTAAGGGAACCTGCATGCCTGGTGCCTGCCGGTGGTTTTCATATAATCGTATATAGCCTGCCAGGTTTCGGGCAGAATGAAAAATCTGGTGAAGTCTTGGGGACCCAAAATGAATGACTTCCCCCTTAATATGCGCAGGGGCGAGCTGCTGGTTTGTAATAAGTGTAAGCTGCATTGGGTTAGGAACCCCGCCTGTTTTTTCGAGATAATGCCAGTAAAAGGGGCGATTCATTAATTCCTTATCCAAGTCAATCGTCAGCTGTACGGTCATATAACCCGGGCCTTTATCAATTATTTCGCATCCATTTGCGTGAAAATACCTTTCAAGGAATTTATGAATTTCCTGTTGCTGCATTCAGTCCACCTTCTTTCATATCTTCAGCAAATTGAATCATGCTCGTCAGGTTCTCCATTTTGATTCTCATTTCACCTTCTGAGGCTGATCTTCCGAAAATGTCTACAAGGTGATCGTCAATACTTCCAAATTCAAGTTTTGATAAAATATCATCCAAATCACCTATGACTTTTTCAAAAAGATGTATTTTCTCATATAAAAGCTTCATTACATGTTCTTCGACTGTATCTTTCGTGGCAAAATTATAAATCATGACATCCTTTTCCTGGCCGAGACGATGGATACGTCCTATCCTTTGTTCGAGACGCATTGGATTCCAGGGGAGATCAAAATTAATGATATGATTGCAGAATTGCAGGTTTATCCCTTCTCCTCCTGCTTCTGTTGCTATCAGGACTTGAGCATTCTTTTGGAAAAGCTCCCTCATCCAGTCCTTTTTGCCTCTTTTAAATCCTCCCCTGAACGGCACAGATGTAATCCCGTATTGTTTTAAAAACCACTGAAGATACATTTGTGTTGCTCTGTATTCAGTAAAGATTATGACCTTGTCATTGATGGTTTGTATTAATTCCAGAGCTTTTTGAGCTTTGGAATTTTGCTGGACAGCTTCTACTTTTTTAATAAGGTACTGTATTTTTTCCTGAAAAGCTATTGAGGGCTGTTCCTGCCTTTTTAGCATATTCTGAAGGGTGAAATAGACAGCTTCTCTGCTGCTGCACGCCTCTCTTTGCAGGGTCATCACTGAAAATTGGCTCGAACTGACCCAGTCACCTTCACCCCGCAGCTCTGTTACAGCATCATAAAGCTCGCGCTCAGCCTGCGAAAATTCAATCGGTATTGTTTCCACATGTCTTTTGGTCCATTCAATTCCAGTATCTGCCCTGCGGTTGCGGATCATTACTTTATTTACGAGTTCTTTTAGATGTGCATCATCGTTTAAAGAACGCGAGTCCTTTTTATAATTCTCATAAAAAGCTGATTCATTGCCAAGATGGCCCGGTTTGAGCAAAGACACAAGGTTGAATATCTCACTGATGCGATTCTGAATGGGTGTTGCTGTTAAAAGAAGGCAAAATTTCTTTTTCAGGTTTTGCACAAACTCATAGTTTTTGGTTTTATTATTTTTAAGCTTGTGAGCTTCGTCTATAATGATCAGATCATAATCAAGGCTGTAGATAATGTCCCGATGGGGATTGCGTTTGGCTGTATCAATGGATGATACCACTACGTCGCATTGTTCCCATACATAGCTTTTCCGCTGTGCCGCAGCCGGAATGAAAAATTTGCTGTTGAGCTCCATGGCCCATTGTGAAACGAGGGAAGCAGGAACGAGTATAAGGACTTTTTTTACGAGTCCCCTGATCATATATTCCTTTAATATCAGACCAGCTTCAATCGTTTTACCGAGACCGACCTCATCAGCAAGAATCGCTTTGCCGTTCATGCTTTCAACTACCTGCTTGGCTACTTCCAGCTGATGGGGAAGGGGAGTAAGGTTCGGCAGATGCTTTGGAGCCTGCAGGCCTTCAAAATCAGGAATAGTCGTGTGGTTTTCAACCTCAACAGCCAGTTTATAAAGCTCCCAATTTCCCCATGGGCCGTCGTCATCAATTCTTTTTAAGAATTCATCCTGCCAGGCAGAATCAAAGCCAATTTGCACTGTCATAAAAACAGCTCCTTTTATCTATATAAAGATATTGCCCAAACCTCGTTAAGGTGGTACGATGTTAATAGCTTTGAAAGTTTTGAAAGTTAACACATTACATTTAGTTAACCGAAATAATGGATTCTTTATTTTTTCTGTTTGGTATAAGTATGACCAACTTGGAAAATTTTATAAATGCGAATGACAACAAGGGGAGAGACTACATTTGTAGCGCCGAAGGAGCAAGCAAAATCTGTGAATCTCTCAGGCAAAAGAACTCTTGTTTGACGCAGCTCTGGAGAGTGCTTTTTAATAAGCCACCCAAGGGGAAAGCCGATTTCGGTAAACTTTCAGGTGCAAGGACAGAGATCTTCTCATATTTGAGGGGATACTCTGTCCTTTTTTATGTTCCTAAACAAACTTCAAAAGATTTAAGGGGGACGAGTAAATGTCACAGTTAAAACGCACGCCTTTATCCGAGGTGTACAAAGATTACGGAGGAAAAACCATTGACTTTGGGGGCTGGGACCTTCCTGTTCAATTTTCAAGCATTAAAGAAGAACATGAAGCAGTCCGTACAAAAGCCGGACTTTTTGATGTATCCCATATGGGTGAAATCGAAGTAAAGGGGACGGATAGCCTTAAATACCTTCAAAAAATGATGACGAACGATATTTCCAAATTAAAGAACTCAGGTGCTCAATATACAGCCATGTGTTATGAGAATGGCGGAACTGTTGATGATTTACTTGTCTATAAAATAGAGGATGACCACTATTTGCTGGTTGTAAATGCTTCCAATATTGAAAAGGACTTTAACTGGCTACAGGACCATGCTGAAGGGAATGTGGAATTGAAAAACCTTTCTGAAGATATGGCACAGCTTGCGATTCAGGGACCGCTTGCAGAAAAAGTGCTCCAAAAGCTTGCTGGCACGAACCTGTCGGATATCGGATTTTTCAAATTCCAGCAGGATGTAGATCTGAATGGAAAGAAAGCGCTAGTCTCCAGAACAGGATATACAGGAGAAGACGGATTTGAAGTTTATTGTGACGCCAAGGATGCAGTCGCGTTATGGAATGAAATCCTTGAAGCAGGCAAAGAAGAAGGCGTTCTCCCATGCGGGCTTGGCGCAAGGGATACTCTTCGCTTTGAAGCCAATCTGGCACTCTATGGCCAGGAGCTCTCACCTGAAATCACACCGCTTGAGGCAGGAATCGGCTTTGCTGTAAAAGTCAATAAAGAAGCTGATTTTATCGGCAAAGAAGTGCTTAAGAATCAAAAAGAAAATGGGGTTCCGCGCAAGCTGGCTGGAATTGAAATGATTGACCGCGGCATTCCGCGCCATGGCTATCCTGTATATAAAGGGGAAGAACTGATCGGGGAAGTGACAACAGGCACTCAATCTCCGACATTAAAAAAGAATATTGGCCTTGTTCTTATCAAGAAAGAGCATGCGGAGCCGGGAACGGAATTGGAAGTGGAAATCCGCGGCAAACGACTGAAGGCTAAGATTGCAGCAACACCTTTTTATAAAAGAGAAAAGAACTAACCGGGGGGAGAAAATGATGAAACATCGCTATTTACCGATGACAGAGTCTGACCAGAAAGCAATGCTTGAAAAAATCGGCGTCAGTTCTGTGGAAGAACTATTCAGTGATATTCCCGAAAGTGTAAGGTTTAAGGGTGAATATAAAATCAAGCCGGCAAAATCAGAGACAGCCTTACTGAAAGAGCTTACTAAAATGGCTCAGAAAAATGCTGATCTTCGTACAAATACATCTTTCCTTGGTGCAGGTGTTTATGATCATTACATGCCAATCATTGTTGATCATGTGCTATCACGTTCAGAGTTTTATACGGCCTATACTCCTTACCAGCCGGAAATCTCCCAGGGAGAGCTTCAGGCAATATTTGAATTCCAGACAATGATCTGTGAGTTAACAGGAATGGATGTTGCCAACTCATCTATGTATGATGGCGGAACAGCCCTTGCTGAAGCAGCCATGCTTAGCGCAGGCAGCACACGCCGCAAGAAAGTTCTTATCTCCAGCGCGGTTCACCCTGAATCTAAAGAAGTAGTCAAGACATACGCAAAGGGCCAATATATTGAAGTGATTGAAATCCCTCATAAAGACGGCATCACAGATCTTGAAGCTCTAAATGGAATGATAGGCGATGATATCGCAGCTGTCATTGTACAGTATCCTAACTTTTTTGGCAGAGTCGAGCCTTTAAAAGAGCTTGAGGAGATTATCCATGCCCATAAATCCATGTTTGTTGTTTCAAGCAACCCGCTTGCACTTGGCGCACTGACACCTCCGGGTAAATTCGGAGCAGACATTGTAGCAGGAGATGCCCAGGTTTTCGGAATTCCTACAGCTTTCGGAGGCCCCCATTGCGGATATTTTGCCGTAACATCCAAGCTAATGAGGAAAGTGCCGGGACGTCTTGTCGGACAAACGCTAGACGATCAGGGGCGCCGCGGATTCGTGCTTACTCTTCAGGCACGTGAACAGCATATCCGACGCGATAAGGCAACCTCAAATATTTGTTCCAATCAGGCTCTAAACGCACTTGCCGCATCTGTAGCGATGACAGCTCTTGGCAAGAAGGGCGTAAAGGAAATGGCTGCTGCCAACATGCAAAAGGCCCATTATGCAAAACAGCAATTTAAGGCTGCCGGCTTTGAAGTTCCATTTGAGGGCTCTTCATTTAATGAATTTGTCATCAAGTTGAATAAGCCTGTTAAAGAAGTAAATCAAAAGCTTCTGGAAAAGGGCATTATTGGCGGCTACGATTTGGGCAGAGATTATTCTGACCTGAAAAATCATATGCTTGTTGCTGTAACGGAATTGAGAACGAAGGATGAAATCGATGCATTCGTTAAAGAAATGGGGGATTACCATGCATAAGGAAGATCAGCCACTCATCTTTGAATTAAGCACAGAAGGCCGTATCGGCTATAGCCTGCCTGAAATGGATATTCCAGAAATTGACCTGGGCGAACTTCTTCCCGAAGGCTACCTGCGAGAGGAAGAGCCTGAGCTGCCGGAAGTGTCTGAACTTGATATCATGCGTCATTATACTGCACTTTCCAAACGCAATCATGGCGTTGATTCAGGGTTTTATCCACTGGGTTCCTGCACAATGAAATACAACCCTAAAATCAATGAGAATGTAGCGCGCTTCAATGGTTTTGCCCACTTGCACCCGCTGCAGGATGAAAGCTCTGTTCAAGGGGCTCTGGAACTGATGTATGATCTGCAGGAGCATCTGATTGAAATTACGGGAATGGATGAGGTTACGCTTCAGCCAGCTGCAGGAGCACATGGAGAATGGACTGGATTAATGATGATCCGTGCTTATCATGAGGCGAATGGCGATACAAAGCGTACAAAAGTAGTCGTTCCTGACTCTGCCCACGGAACAAATCCTGCATCCGCGACAGTCGCAGGCTTTGAAACAGTAACTGTTAAATCTAATGAAAATGGGCTGGTGGATTTAGAGGATTTAAGACGAGTGGTTGGCGAGGACACTGCTGCCCTTATGCTGACTAACCCGAATACTTTAGGTTTGTTTGAAGAAAACATTCTTGAAATGGCTGAGATTGTTCACGGCGCCGGCGGGAAGCTGTACTATGATGGAGCTAACCTGAATGCTGTACTTTCAAAAGCACGTCCGGGAGATATGGGGTTTGACGTTGTTCACCTTAACCTGCATAAAACCTTTACAGGACCGCATGGCGGCGGCGGACCGGGATCAGGGCCAGTAGGCGTAAAAGAGGATCTGATTCCTTACCTTCCGAAGCCTGTTTTGGTTAAGAACGGTGACCAATATGAATTTGATTATGACCGTCCGCAATCAATCGGCCGAGTAAAGCCATATTACGGAAACTTCGGAATCAATGTCCGGGCTTATACTTATATCCGTACTATGGGGCCAGATGGACTGAAGGCAGTTACGGAAAATGCGGTATTAAACGCAAACTATATGATGAGAAGGCTTGCGCCATTCTTTGACCTGCCATTTGACAGACATTGCAAGCATGAATTCGTTTTAAGCGGAAAGCGCCAAAAGAAACTTGGCGTGCGTACATTGGATATTGCCAAGCGCCTTCTTGACTTTGGCTACCATCCCCCAACCATCTACTTCCCGCTTAACGTGGAAGAGTGCATAATGATTGAGCCGACAGAAACAGAATCAAAAGAAACGCTGGACGCTTTTGTCGACGCCATGATTCAAATAGCTAAAGAAGCTGAGGAAAACCCTGAGATTGTTCAGGAAGCACCTCACACAACAGTAATTGGCCGTCTGGATGAAACAATGGCTGCAAGAAAGCCGGTTCTTCGCTATCAAAAACAATAAAACGAAAATGGGTGTCCTTAAGAGGGCACTCTTTTTTTCGGTATATTGACTATTATCTGAACTCTGTGAAGGAATAAGGAAATTCGTGAGTAATGCAGCGATTCCGGGGAAAAGAATCAAGCTAAATGAGGAAAAAACAGCGGTTTTTCGGAATGAATTATGATTGAACCTGCAGAGGGGTTTTTCCAATCAAGAGACCCCGTTAAGATAACGGGGTCTTTTCAAATAATGCTATTATTTTTTCGCTTTCACTTTTCCTGTCCATTTT
Organism: Cytobacillus oceanisediminis; assembly: GCF_004366035.1. Classification (GTDB taxonomy): domain Bacteria; phylum Bacillota; class Bacilli; order Bacillales; family Cytobacillaceae; genus Cytobacillus; species Cytobacillus oceanisediminis_C. The sequence continues at coordinate 410,754 of NZ_SOEE01000001.1, read as the reverse complement.
TTAAATCCGCCCTGCAGGTGTGAAAGGTCTTTGTATCCTTTACGATGCAAAAACTGGGCAGCTCTCGCACTTCTCATGCCGCTTTGGCAATATAAGTAGACTGGCTTGTCCGGACGCAATTCCTTCATGCGCATTTTCATTTGTGAAAGCGGTATATTGCGGGCACCTAAAATATGGCCGTTTTCAAATTCATTTGGTTCACGTACATCAATTAATTGGGCTTTTCTGTAGCCTTCTCTGAACTGGTCTTCCGAAAGCGTTTTAACAATTCGGCGCTGATAAAACCAGGTTATCACGGAATAGGTAATGATTGCACCCAAAATGATAAGAATGAAATAAAGTGTTTCCAATATGTCTTTCTCCTTTCACACATAGGTAAGCCAACTAATATTATATAAGCCTTTCCTAATAGGAGTAAAGGAAATCTGTTAAATTTGTTATGGAAATTCAACTTGCTTTAAATTTCACTGGAATTTTGGTAGACTATTAACCGCAAATGACTAGTTAAAGAATCTGAAAATGAGGGCTACATATGACTAAGGAAGTTTGGCGGTTTATCGATTCGAAAGAGGGATCACCTTCTTTTAATATGGCTTTGGATGAAGCATTGCTTGACTGGAACAGTGAAGGCAAAATGCCTCCTGTAATCCGTTTTTACGGCTGGAATCCGGCAACTCTTTCAATCGGTTATTTCCAAAAGGTTGAAAAAGAAATAGATATGGAAGCTGTGAAGCAGCATGGATTGGGATTTGTCCGCAGGCCTACAGGCGGAAGAGGCGTGCTTCATGAACATGAACTCACTTACAGTGTGATTGTACCTGAATCCCACCCCGATATGCCGAATACAGTAACTGAGGCATACAGAGTTATTTCTGAAGGGATTTTAAAAGGTTTTCACGGACTTGGGATGGAAGCTTATTTTGCAGTGCCGAAGACAGCTGATGAAAGGGACTCTCTGAAAAATCCAAGATCTGCTGTTTGTTTTGATGCCCCCAGCTGGTATGAACTTGTTGTAGAAGGCCGTAAAGTGGCGGGGAGCGCACAAACAAGGCAAAAAGGGGTAATCCTTCAGCATGGTTCCATTTTGCTTGATTTGGATGAAGACAAGCTGTTCAGCTTGTTCAAGTATCCGAATGACAGAGTCAAAGAGAGAATGCAAAAAGCCTTTAAGAATAAAGCTGTTGCCATAAATGAGCTGACAGCTGAAAAAATTACTCTGGATCAAGCAAAAACAGCTTTCAAAAAGGGATTTGAAGAAGGCTTGAATATTGAACTTGAACCTTACAGGCTTACAGATGAAGAAATGGCATATGTACAAAAAATCGCAAAAGAGCGATATGAAAGTGATGACTGGAACTATAAGAGATAAAAGCGGCAAAGTCGCTTTTTCTCTTTTTTTAATGAATAATTTTCCAATTGTTACCCTGTAAAAGTGCAAGCTTCAAAATATGTTAAAATTTATCGTTATTTGTCGGAAATCGGCTATTAACTCTGTTTTTCTTTAAATTTTGGTATATTTTAAGTTTGACAAAATTACTTTTAGCTGAATTTAACACAATATGTAGTGGTGTCGAAAATATTTAGGACACTATATATTGATTTTGGGGTTTGAGGTATGGTAACTTTAGGGTACTCTTTTAAAACAGATAGATTTACCCTATCTGCCAGAATGCTTACACATTAATTGATAATTGAATTTAGAAGGAGTTGTAACAATGTCTGTTGCTCTAGGACAAAAAATGAAATTGAACATTGATCGTTTAAACAAGGATATCCGTCTTTTTCCTCAGGTTCACCCTGTAACCCCAGATATGAAAATGACCCACAAAGGTGTTTCCCGCTTAGTTATGCTAGATCGTTACACCTTCAAAGACACCGAGAAAGTGACACTCACAAACGGTGACTTCGTCGTCCTCACAATCAAGGAAGATCCAAAATTTCCGGCACGCGGCTTAGGGTTCATCCAGGATATTGACTGGGAAAACAAGACAGCCAAGGTATTAGTAGAGGAAGATTACAGAGGAGTGCTGGATGATCCGGAAGAATCGAGAACAGGCATTATTACAAAGCCTCTTGATGTAATCGAGAAACCCCTTGAAATCTACTATGAGCAAATCGCCAAGCGTAACGCAACAGGCCTGGCATCTGTTGAGAAGACCGAAGAAAAGAGAAAAGAATGGTTTGAAAAATTCTATCAGGAATTGAAAAACTTGAATTTCATTCCGGCTGGCCGCGTATTGTATGGAGCGGGTGCCGACACAGATGTTACGTACTTCAACTGCTACGTAATGCCATTCGTACAGGACTCCCGTGAAGGAATTTCCGAACACCGCAAGCAGGTAATGGAAATCATGAGCCGAGGCGGAGGAGTTGGGACAAACGGTTCAACCCTAAGGCCGCGCAACACTCTGGCTAAAGGAGTAAACGGCAAGTCATCGGGTTCAGTATCCTGGCTTGATGATATTGCGAAGCTTACACACCTTGTGGAGCAGGGAGGTTCCCGCAGAGGTGCTCAGATGATTATGCTGGCCGACTGGCATCCGGACATCATCGAATTCATCATCTCGAAAATGCAAAACCCAAGAATTTTACGATTCCTTCTTGAAAATACAAATGATGAAACAATAAAAAAATATGCAAAAGAAAAATTAAAATTCACTCCATTTACTGAACAGGAAATTGCCATGTACCAGGGTATTATTAATTACAAGAGCATTCCCGGCTATGGCGGATTCAGCGATAAAATCATAAAGGATGCCGAAGAAAAATTGGAGACTGGCGGTACTTACAGTGTTCATAATTCTGAATTTCTGACCGGGGCAAACATTTCAGTCTGCCTGACAAAAGAATTTATGGATGCAGTTGAAAATGATGCAGACTATGAGCTTCGGTTCCCGGATGTTGAATCATATGATGCTGATACCATGAAAACCTACAACGAAGAATGGCATAAAGTCGGTGACGTCAGAGAGTGGGAAAAACTTGGCTATAAAGTCCGAGTTCACCGCAAAATCAAAGCGAAAGAACTTTGGAACCTGATTAATATCTGTGCAACATACTCAGCAGAGCCAGGTATTTTCTTTATTGATAATGCCAACGACATGACCAATGCACAGGCTTACGGACAAAAGGTTGTAGCAACAAATCCGTGTGGCGAACAGCCTCTCGCGCCATATTCTGTCTGCAACCTTGCAGCAGTGAACCTTGCAGAAATGGCAGATAAGGAAAATAAGACCGTTAACTTTGAAAAGCTGAAGCGTACTGTTGAGGTAGGAGTACGTATGCAGGACAATGTAATAGATGCTACACCATACTTCCTTGAAGAAAACAAAAAGCAGGCATTAGGAGAGCGCCGTGTTGGTCTAGGCGTTATGGGACTTCATGATCTGCTGATCTATTGTGAAACAGAATATGGTTCTGAAGAAGGCAATGTGCTGATTGACAAAGTCTTCGAAACCATTGCAGCAACTGCTTACAAAGCTTCTGTAGAGCTTGCGGAGGAAAAAGGGAGCTTCCCATTTTTAACAGGTGAAAATCAAGAAGAAACAAATCGCCTGCGCAAAGCTTTTACAGAAACAGGCTTCATGCAGAAAATGCCTGAGGATATCCGTGAATCCATTTTACAAAGCGGAATTCGTAATTCACATCTGCTGACTGTTGCTCCTACTGGATCCACAGGTACCATGGTTGGAGTATCTACAGGTCTTGAACCATATTTCTCCTTCTCATACTTTAGAAGCGGCCGCTTAGGCAAGTTCATTGAAGTGAAGGCAGATATTGTTCAGGAATATTTAGATCGCAATCCGGATGCAGATCCTAATAACCTGCCTGAATGGTTTGTGGCTGCGATGGATCTGGCTCCTGAAGCCCACGCAGATGTTCAGTGTGTGATACAGCGCTGGATCGACAGCTCGATCAGTAAAACAGTAAACGCACCGAAGGGCTACAGTGTTGAACAGGTTGAGCAAGTTTATGAACGCTTATACCGCGGCGGTGCAAAGGGTGGCACAGTCTATGTAGACGGATCACGCGATTCTCAAGTATTGACGCTGAAGGCTGAAGAGAATAGCTTTGAAGATACAGATACAGTCAAAAAAGAAAAATCAAAGCAGCATGTAGTTCTGGTTGATACAATCAGCGACCTGCGTTCAACCGATGTAACAATCGGTTCGGAAGTCGGCAACACATGCCCAGTATGCCGTAAAGGAAAAGTCAAAGAAATCGGCGGCTGCAATACTTGCACAAACTGTAATGCTCAGTTGAAATGCGGTTTATAAAAATAACTTAAAGAAACCAAGAAGATGGAAATAATTGTTCCATCTTCTTTTTTTGCTGTTGGATCATTTGGTTCATACTACAGTCATAGGGTTCTGCAGACAATTTTCGCTGGCAGGACAAATTGATAAAGTGAGGTATGCCTAATGAAGCCATTTATCCCTCAGCTAGTTTATATAGAACCTCAGGCTCTAGAATATCCAGTAGGAAGAGAGCTAAAGGAAAAATTTGAAAAAATGAATTTAGAAATTAGGGAAACAACATCACATAACCAGGTGAGAAATATTCCCGGGGATAACGAATTGCAGAAGTACCGCAATGCGAAATCCACTTTGGTGGTAGGCATCAGGCGGACTCTGAAATTTGATAAATCCAAGCCTTCGGCAGAATATGCCATTCCGCTGGCTACAGGCTGCATGGGCCACTGCCATTATTGCTATCTGCAAACCACACTTGGCAGCAAGCCATATATTCGCACGTATGTAAACCTTGAAGAAATCTTTGAGCAGGCCTCTAAATATATGGAGGAGAGAAAGCCGGAGCTTACGCGATTTGAGGCTGCATGTACATCCGATATCGTAGGGATTGATCATTTGACCCATTCCCTGAAAAAAACAATTGAATTTATTGGCCAGACGGAGTATGGCCAGCTCCGGTTTGTCACTAAGTATCATCATGTCGACCATCTGCTTGATGCTAAACATAATGGGAAAACCCGATTTCGATTTAGTGTTAATTCGCGGTTTGTAATAAAAAACTTTGAACCGGGCACTTCCTCTTTCGATGATCGGCTTGAAGCTGCCCGCAAAGTAGCTAATGCCGGCTACCCGCTTGGCTTTATCGTAGCGCCTATTTACATGCATGATGATTGGCGTGAAGGCTATCATGAACTTTTTCAAAGGTTAAGCAAATCGCTCGAAGGCATCAATCTGGAAGGATTAACTTTCGAGTTAATCCAGCACAGATTTACAAAACCAGCCAAAAAGGTAATTGAAAAACGCTACCCGAAAACAAAGCTGGAAATGGATGAAGAAAAACGTAAATATAAGTGGGGAAGATATGGAATAGGCAAGTATGTTTATCCGACTGATGAAGCAAAGGATCTTGAAAATACAATTAGGGGGTATATTCACTCTTATTTTCCAGAAGCAGAAGTGCAATATTTCACCTAAATCTGAGTTTTTGCTTGTCAGCCGTACTATTTTAAAAAGCTCCTGATTAAAGATGTATAAGTAAGAGTTCCTCTATGGGCAAGTACATCGACAGGAGTGGCTTACATGTATATAGATGGGGTTTTTTCAGGAGGAGGCATCAAGGGATTTGCGTTAATCGGTGCATATGAAGAAGTTCACAAAAGAGGTTTTCGATTTAAGCGGGTTGCGGGAACAAGTGCAGGTTCCATCGTTGCTGCTTTAATAGCTGCCAATTATACAAGTGATGAAATATATCGGCTCGTCGATGAGTTTGATGTAAAAAAGCTTCTTGATGAAAGAAAAACCTTTATTCCCTTCGCAGTCGGAAAATGGCTTAACCTTTATTGGCGGCTGGGATTATATAAAGGATCCGAACTGGAAACCTGGATTGCTCAAAAGCTGGCTGACAGGGGGATTAGAACCTTTTCAGATCTTCCTCCGCAATCGCTGAGAGTCATAGCGTCTGACCTGACAAACGGAAGACTGGTCGTACTGCCTGATGATCTTGTAAATTATGGGGTTGACCCCGCTTCGTTTTCGGTAGCAAAGGCGATAAGGATGAGCTGCAGTCTCCCGTATTTTTTTGAGCCGGTTAAGCTCAACACATCCAGCAGTTTCAGTGTCATTGTGGATGGAGGGGTTCTAAGCAATTTTCCCATGTGGCTCTTTGATAAGGAAAACGTGAAAAAGATAAGGCCTGTCCTCGGGATAAAGTTAAGCCATAATTTAAGCGAACGGCCGCCGAATAAAATTGACAACGCCATCCAAATGTATGCTGCGCTTTTTGAAACGATGAAGGATGCGCATGATGCCAGATACATCTCAAGAAAACATGCACAGAACATTATTTTCATTCCAACGGATGGCGTGCTGACTGCGGAATTTAATATAAACGAGCAGAAGAAAAAAGATCTTCTGGAGCACGGCAGGCAATGTGCGGAGCAATTTTTTTCATCATGGAGCTATTAATGAAAAAAGCCAGGAACGCGATTCTTGAAGGTTCCCGCGGAATTCGACTTTTCTTTCATATATAAATAAAAAATCGAGCCCGAATTAAAGGGAGGCTCGATTTTTCTTTTTGCCTTTTTTGCCTTCTATGACTGTCAAGTGAGGAGAAGATTTTTTCTTAGCCTTTTTAATTGAAGTAAGGGAACCTACAGAAGCCTTTCTTCCATTGGCTGAGCCCGTTTCTTTATTGTTAAAGCGCCTTTTTGATTTTTTGGCTGCCTTTATAAAAGCCCGCTGTTCCCGCTTTGAGGGATTAAATCTGTTAAAGCGCTGAAAAAGAAAGTATACGACAGCACCAATGATGACAATGACAGCTATTCTCTGCAAAAAACCGGCAGGATTTGAAATCAGGCTGACGGCAACTCCGATAACAGCTAGCAAAATGAGCCCGGAGACAATATAAAATGTAAATGGTTTTTTCAAGAAAGCCACCTCCCTAAAAGCATGATGAGCAATTTTATAAGCTTTTAAACTATATAAGCTAAAGTTTATCGAAATAATTAATGAAAGTTGTCTTCATATTTTTCTTTTCCTATTTCTTTACAATTTAAACAGCAGAATATAACTTTTAATAAGTATCAGGAATAGCTGCATGTTTTACCATAAAGTATCCTGCATGCTGCCTATACTTAAATTTATGCTATGCAAACAAGTCCCGGAACACAGATTACCTCAAATAAGCACAAAATCAAAGGACTGCATCATTAATTATTTTATTCGACCTAAAATCTCATAAAACCTCTATACAATAGGAAATTATATAAAAAATATGAACGAACTTTGCAGGAGGGTCAATCCAATCTGCATTTATTTTAAATCTGATGCAATGGAATAAATGCGTGGGGACATAATAGGAAAAGGAGGTGGCGCAAAGTGGCAGAAGAAAAGGAGCGCTTGGAACAGGATCAAAGGGAAAAACCAATGTCTTTTATGGCAATGGTGGTTATTACCGGATTGGTTGGAGGCATTCTTTGGAGCGGCCTGGCCTATCTGGCTTACGTGTTTAATTTTACCGAAATTCGCCCTAATGTCATTCTCGAACCTTGGACGATTGGGGCCTGGAAAGAGGGCTGGCTGGGAACTCTGATCTCAATTCTCCTTATTGGGGCAATATCAATTGTAGCGGCCTTAATTTATTATGCAGCGCTGCGGAAATTTCAAAGTATTTTCGTGGGGGCTGGCTATGGGGTTGCCCTTTTTTTACTCGTATTTTTTATACTCAACCCAATCTTCCCTGGAATCAGCCCGTTTTGGGATCTTGAGCGGAATACAATTATTACATCGATCTGTTTCTATATATTATTTGGCGTTTTCGTAGGGTATTCCATTTCATATGAAGCTCAAGAAATCAGAGGCAAGACTGAAGATGAAAAAAAGGCCCGCACAGATCCGGATTTAACTTGAGGAACAAAGAATAATCACGAATGTTAAATCTTTGTACATGATTGCAGAAAACTAATGAAAAATTATGCGAAAAGCGCTATACATCAGAACTGTATGAAATTTTGCTTTATGATAGAATGTTCTTAAGTGGGCATTCTTTTTCGATATTGTCAGGAGAATGACTTGAATAGAAAGAGAGGCCCGTCAGCAACTATGTTAAAGGGGGTTGAACATGGGGAAAATACTCCTTTTAAATGGGCCGAATTTAAATCTGCTCGGCAAAAGGGAACCAGGTGTTTATGGAAAAGAGACGCTTGATCAGCTGGAGCAAAATATGAAAGCATTGGGTGCTTCATTTGAGACAGAAGTGACCTGCTTTCAGTCAAATCATGAAGGGGAACTCATTGACAAGCTTCACCTCGCCAATGAAGATGGCACACAGGGTATTATTTTCAATCCCGGGGCATTTACCCATTATAGTTATGCGATCAGAGATGCTGTTGCAGGAATCCAGGTACCTTTGATCGAAGTACATATTTCAAATGTTCATGCCAGAGAAGAATTTAGGCATACTTCTGTCATTGCACCTGCTGCAATAGGGCAAATAGTTGGTCTGGGTTTTAAAGGATATGAACTTGCTTTTCATGCATTATTGGATTTTCAAAAGGGGAGAGGATAAGATGGGGAAAATACAAAAATTACGCGAGCGCTTTACAGAATCTGGGATAGATGGAATGCTGATTACCAGCAGTTACAATCGCCGTTATATGACTGGTTTTACCGGTTCAGCCGGCGTGGTATTAATCAGTGCGGATAATGCACTCTTCATAACCGATTTCCGCTACACCGAACAGGCAGCTAAACAGTGTGAAGGATATGAAATTGTAAAACATACAGGTGCAATTCCAGAAGAAGTTGCTAAACAGGCCGAACAGCTTGGGATCAAAAAGCTAGGCTTTGAAGAGAATCATGTAACTTTTTCTTCCTATAAAGCCTATGAAAAAGCTGTTAACGCTGAACTTGTCCCTGTTTCTGACACAATTGAAAAGTTACGCTTGATAAAGACTGAATCAGAGATTAAGATAATAAAGGTGGCAGCTGACATTGCAGATGCTGCGTTTAAACATATTCTTGATGTCATTCGGCCGGGAATTACCGAACTGGAAGTATCGAATGAATTAGAATTTTTTATGAGAAAAGCGGGTGCAGTTTCATCATCGTTTGATATCATCGTAGCATCCGGATACCGTTCTGCTCTTCCGCATGGAGTCGCCAGTGATAAGGTTATTGAAAAAGGCGATTTTGTCACACTGGACTTCGGCGCTTATTATAAGGGCTATGTTTCAGATATTACCCGCACGGTTGCTGTTGGAGAACCCGAAGATAAGCTGAAAGAAATCTATACAATTGTGCAGGAAGCTCAGGAGCGGGGGATGGAAGGCATCAAACCGGGAATGAGCGGCAAAGAAGCAGATGCCTTAACTCGTGATTATATTTCCGGTAAAGGTTATGGAGAATATTTTGGCCATTCTACCGGACATGGCATCGGGCTTGAAGTGCATGAAGGGCCTGCATTGTCATTTAAGTCTGATGTTATCCTAGAACCTGGAATGGTTGTAACGGTGGAGCCGGGCATTTATATACCGGGCCTCGGCGGTGTCCGCATTGAGGATGATACAGTCATTACAAAGGATCACAACGAAACGCTTACTCATTCTACTAAAGAATTGATCATTCTTTAATTGTACACAATAGGAGGACTAACTCATGATTTCTGTAAACGATTTTCGTACGGGATTGACGATTGAAGTTGATAACGGCATTTGGCGTGTAATGGATTTCCAGCACGTTAAACCGGGAAAAGGAGCGGCATTCGTACGTTCCAAATTGCGCAACCTTCGCACAGGTGCTATTCAGGAAAAAACCTTCCGTGCAGGTGAGAAAGTAGGGAAGGCGCAAATTGATAACCGCAAAATGCAATACCTTTATGCAAATGGAGATCAGCATGTTTTCATGGACAATGAGTCTTATGAGCAAATCGAGCTGCCTGCATCAACAATTGAGTATGAATTAAAGTTTTTAAAAGAAAACATGGAAGTTGCTATTATGCTTTACCAGGGAGAGTCTCTTGGAATCGAGCTTCCTAACTCTGTTGAGCTGACAGTGACAGAAACAGAACCAGGCATTAAAGGGGATACTGCTTCCGGCGGAACGAAACCTGCTACACTTGAAACTGGCCTGACTGTACAAGTTCCTTTCTTTGTTAATGAAGGGGATAAGCTGATCATCAATACAACTGATGGTTCTTACGTGTCCCGTGCATAATTTGATAAAAAAATCCCGACTTCTCGGGATTTTTTTTTATCCTTTATATTTCCTGCCTTCAGCTCCAGGGGATATGTCAGTATCATTGCGATTATTATAATCAGGGTCAGATGCGGGAGTATTTCTGTTATCTCGTGTTCCGCCAAGATAAGCCCTGTCGCCTTTTTTTTGATATTTTAAAAATTCACCCAAGTTCTCATTCATTCTTAAACCTCATTTCTTTGGTAAGTTACTCAGTGAGACATTATTAGTATTAGCTTTTTCCTCATGATTATAAGACGAAGATCTTTTAGCTATAATATGTGAACTCTGCTGTGATTTGGCTTTCTATGTCTATGGTTCCCGGCTGGATAGGCGTGCTGACGGCACTTTTAACAAAAGTGGAGGATTGAAGCGAAACAGGCTGCTCCATGCCTAAAGTTCCTTCCGCAACGGATAACGGGGTGCTGATTAATTGTACTCTTAGTGCAGAGGCAATTGTTTCTGCCTTTTTGTAAGCATCCATTACGGCCAGACTTAATGCCTGCTGGTACAATTCAGACTGATTTTCAGCTTCGAAATGAATTCCTCTGATAGTGTTTGCACCATTATTGACTGCTGTATCCACAATAAGTCCCGTATTTTCTATCTCATCGACAGTAATGCCTAGTATATGCTCAACCCTGTATCCTCGGAAAATTTGCTTGCCATCCACAAAATCGTACTGCGGAAAAATGGTGAAATCGGAAGTTTGAATCTGCTGATCTGTTATTCCAATAGCATTAAGAGCCTTTTTGACACTTGAAATGGCAGCTGCATTCTGTTTCTGTGCCTGCAGAAGCTCCTTGTCTTCTGTTAAAACTCCCAGCTTTATGTTAGCCTGGTCAGGCTGTACAGCTAGCTTTCCCTCACCTGAAACCCTTAAAATATTTCTGTTTGATCTGGAATGGCTACCTGTGTGCACAGAATTGCGGACAAAGGGCTGATAATAATACATGAATTTCATTCCCCGCTTTCATTGAGGTATCATTCTAGAATTACGCGGGGGAAAGAGATAAAATGCTACTTAATTAATCCCAGCTGTAATTCATCAGCTGCGCAATTCTCTTTGGGATATCTGTATTCTCCATCACTCCTGTAAAAGTTTCGCTCCCATTGCCATAAGCAAATAAAGGGATCATATTGCCTGTATGTCCGCCGGTTGAGCTGAGAGATCTTACTTTATTCGTTAAAATGCCCCCATGATATTTTTCTGCAATCAGGCTTCCTATTTCCCATGCTGCTATATATTGGGGATAAACTTGGCTGTCAGTAGTCACCAGCTTGTCATTAAATGCTTTAATTTCCTGCTCGTTCAAATCAATATTTGCATACTTTTTTAAAACATCCTTCACGCTTTCTGACCGGTAAGTACCTCTATTTTCACCTTTTGCAAATTGGCTGACCATATACTGCGGGGTCGCCTTGATTTCTTTTAACTGCTGTATATCCAGCGGTTCTGATGCTGATATTCCCATTGTTTCATGATCAGCGGCAACCAATACCAGTGTCTCTTTGTCCTTTTTTGCCCATTCAACTGCATATTTTACAGCTTCATCAAATTCAATGGTTTCTTTCCAGATGCTTGTAATATCGCCTGCATGAGAAGCATGGTCAATCCTTGCGCCTTCTGCCATAAGAAAAAATCCCTGTTTTCCTTTTGAGAGTACACTGATTGCTTTTTCCGTCATTTCTTTTAAGCTTGGTTCTTTGCTGTTTTTTAGAGGACGGTCCAGTTTAAAGTTCATATATCCTTTATTGAACAATCCGAGAAGTTTTTCTCCTTTGGCATTCTGCATTTCCTCCCGGTTGGCTGCATAGTCATACCCTTTCATCCTGGCCTCGTTAATTAAATCCTTCCCGTTTTGCTTTTCCGGGCTGAAATAGGCTCTCCCGCCTCCCATTAACACATCCACCTCATTATTCAGCTGCTGGCGTGCGATTTCCTCCTGTCCAGACCATCTATTTGAAACACTTGCTGTAAAGGCGGCAGGTGTTGCATCTGTAACTGTATTTGTAGAGATAACCCCCGCCTTTTTTCCGTTTTTCTTGAATAAATCCAGAATGCTGTCTGTTTCCTTCCCATCAGGAGTGACTCCGATCATCTCATTATTCGTTTTTTTTCCAATTGCAAGTGCAGTGCCGCCAGCAGCTGAATCTGTAACGAAATTATTGGCAGATTCGGTATGAACCAATGCCGTATGGGGAAGAGACTCCAGGAACAGCCGCCCATCCTTTCCATATTCCAATTTTCTTGCTATCTCAATCTGGCCTATTCCCATTCCATCTCCAATCATCAGAATGACATTTCGCGGTCCTTTTGTATTTCCCTGATGAGCCATTCCTTCTGCAGGGAAGATGCCAAGGACTAAAAGAAGAAAAATAACCAGAATGTAAGTGCATTTAGCTTTCATAAATTGACACCAGCCTTTTACAACGTTTTTATTGGATTATTTTTTGAAAAAAAGACTTTTTTTACTCAGCGAAAAGCTTGTCCTAAATAAATGTGAAGCTTGCAAATCTAAGTCATATTGTTTTGCCTCAGGCATACATTTTAAATAATGAGAAGCTAGTCCGAAATCAGATGATGAATGGAGGAGCAGACATGGAAACGATTATAGCCTTTTTGCCGAAAAAAATTGCCGAACAAATACAGAGAATCCCTCCGCAAATCTTAGAGGATCTGGAGGAAATCAGGGTCCGTATTTCCAGGCCCATTGAGCTGACATCAAGGGGGATGCCGCATTATCTCCCTTATATAGTTGAGTCAGAGGATGCCGTGCATTTGCTGAATAAAATAAGCCACTTTTCTATTTACACACTGGAGGAAGAACTGAAGAGAGGTTATATCACAATTGAAGGCGGCCATAGGGTAGGACTGGCAGGAAAGGTCATTCTTGATCAAGGGAAAGTTAAGGCAATCAGGGATATTTCCTCTTTTAACATTAGAATTGCCAGGGAGAAAATTGGCATTGCCCAGAATCTGATTCCCAGAATTTACAGGGATGGGTGGCTGCATACCATGATTATTGGTCCGCCGCAGACTGGTAAAACAACCTTGCTGCGCGACATTGCAAGAATCATTTCATCTGGTCATCCCAATGATGACTTTCCTGCCAGCAAGGTTGGGATTGTGGATGAACGCTCCGAAATAGCAGGATGTGTGAACGGGATCCCGCAAATGACATTTGGGAATAGAATTGATGTCCTTGATGCCTGCCCAAAGGCTGAAGGCATGATGATGATGATTCGTTCCATGAGCCCCGAGGTTCTGGTTGTTGATGAAATTGGCAGGCATGAAGATGCAGAGGCCATAATGGAGGCTGTAAATGCCGGAATAAAGCTGATTATGACTACACATGGAAATTCTCTGGAGGAAATTAAAAAGCGCCCCACTTTACAAGCCATATTGGAAATGGGCATTTTTCAGCGGTTTATTGAACTGGGCAGGAAAGAAGGGCCAGGCAGCATTGTGTGCATTAGAAACTCAGACGGTGCGGGATATCCGCATAAAGCGGGCGTGATGTAAATGATGAAGGTTATTGGAGCAGTTTTGATCATCATTGCTACAACGTGGGCAGGATTTGAAGCTTCGAGGCATCTGACCGAACGGCCGCGCCAGCTTCGTCAGCTTAAATCGGCACTGCAGTCGCTGGAGGCTGAAATTATGTATGGCCATACGCCACTTCATGAAGCAGCCAGAAGACTTTCTGCTCAGCTTTCCAAGCCGTTATCCTGGTTCTTTGAATCCTTTGCAAAGAAATTGACTGATTCCGAGACGACCGTAAAGGACGCCTGGGAAGAAAGTTTGAAGGAAATATGGAAAATGACGGCTTTTAAACAAGGGGAATTCGAGATCATGAAGCAATTTGGCGAAACACTTGGCAGACATGACCGTCTTTCCCAGCAAAAGCAGATCATGCTGACCCTTTCCCACCTGGAACGTGAAGAAGCAGATGCACATGACAGACAAGTGAAATACGAGAGAATGGTCAAAAGTCTGGGTTTTTTATCCGGATTGCTCTTAATCATTTTACTAATGTAGGAAACGCCGGCAGCCTGAATTGCCGGACGCTGATCAGAGCTTAGGGGGAGAAAAGATGGGCCTAGAGGTAGATATCATATTTAAGATTGCTGGTGTCGGAATTGTGGTAGCCTTTTTGCATACTATTCTTGATCAGGTGGGCAAAAAGGAATACGCGCAATGGGTGACGCTGTTCGGATTTATATATATCTTATTCATGGTTGCTTCCATTGTAGATAACCTATTCCAAAAAATAAAATCTGTTTTTTTGTTTCAGGGTTAAAAGGGGGGCTCAGCCATTGAAATTCTGCAGATAGTCGGATTTTCGCTTGTAGCTACTTTCCTGGCGCTGATTGTTAAGGAGCAAAAACCCAATTTTGCCTTTTTACTGATTGTTTTTGTCGGCTGTGCCATCTTTCTTTTTCTGGTCGACCAAATTTATGCCATTATCCATATGATTGAAAAAATTGCCGTCAATGCAAAGGTGAATATCGTATATGTTGAAACCATTTTAAAAATAATCGGAATAGCCTATATTGCTGAATTTGCAGCCCAGATTACGAAAGATGCAGGACAGGGGGCCATTGCAGCAAAAATTGAGATGGGCGGGAAAATACTTATCCTCGCCATGGCTATCCCGATCCTTACTGTATTAATCGAAACCATCATTCGCATGATTCCGAGCTAGCTTGCGCCGGCCTGCTGAATAGGCAGGCCGCCGGAATGGACAAGCACATATTGCTGGGCAATAGACAGGGTCCTTTAGAAGAGGTGAAAAAAATGAAGCAAAGGATGCAGAAAACTTTATGGTTAAGTTTAATTCTATTCTTTTTCCTGGCACCAATTGTACAAGCCTCACCTAAGACCGGCGAAGCGGAGGAAACGATATCCCCCCAGGATTTAGTGGAATCACAGGTGGAGAAGTTAGATATTAATGAATTGAAAGGGTTTTGGGAAGAAATCACAACAGAGTATGGAGGCTTTTTGCCTGAAAGCCAAAAGGGGAGTCTCTATGAATTTATAAAGGGAGACAAGGAATTCTCACTAAAAGAGTGGGCTGCCGGCGCAATGAAGTTTGTGTTCCATGAGTTTATTGTAAATGGAAAACTGCTGGGAACCTTAATATTGCTGACGGTATTTAGCATGTTCCTCCAGACCCTGCAGAATTCATTTGAAAAAAGCACTGTAAGTAAAGCGGCATATTCAATCGTTTTCATGGTTTTAATAATTATTGCACTGAATAGCTTTCATGTTGCGATCACTTACACACAGGAAACCATTTCAACCATGGTGTCATTCATAATGGCTCTAATACCGCTGCTGCTTGCACTGATTGCTTCTTCGGGAGGTGTGGTATCCGCTGCTTTTTTCCACCCGGTGATTTTATTTCTGATGAATGTCAGTGGATTATTTATCCAGTATGTCATCCTTCCTCTCTTATTTTTATCCGCTCTGTTAAGCATCGTCAGTACATTGTCAGAGCATTACAAGGTAACCCAGCTTGCCAATCTGCTGCGGAATTGGAGCATAGGACTTCTCGGAATGTTCCTGACAGTCTTTTTGGGAGTCATTTCAGTTCAGGGAGCCTCAGCAGCGGTTACCGATGGAATTACCATACGTACAGCAAAATTTATTACTGGAAATTTCATTCCGGTCATTGGAAGGATGTTTACAGATGCGACCGATACAGTAATTAGCGCTTCAGTGCTATTGAAAAATACTGTTGGGATAGCAGGGGTCGCTATTCTTCTTATTATCGCAGCTTTTCCTGCAATCAAGATTTTAATGATTGCGTTTATATATAAATTCGCGGCAGCTATTTTGCAGCCGCTGGGGGGAGGGCCGATCATATCCTGCCTGGATATAATCAGCAAAAGCATCATCTATGTTTTTGCTGCTCTGGCCATCGTCTCCCTGATGTTTTTCCTTAGTATTACGGTTATAATAGCAGCCGGTAATTTGACCATGATGGTCAGGTAGGGAGGAAATGAAGTGGATTTCATAAAAGAATGGGTAACGAACATCATATTATTTGTTCTGCTTGCCACTGTCATAGATATGCTCCTCCCCAATTCCAAGCTTCAGAAATACACAAAAATGGTGACGGGGCTGCTGCTGATTGCGATTATTCTTACACCGATTTTAAGAATTATATCAAGTGATTTTGAAGAGGCTCTTGTTTCAGTGCCAGTTTTTGAGGCATCTGGTGAAAAAAACATGGAAAATTTAATAGAAATGAAGAAAAAAGAAATACAAGCCTCAAGTGATGCATATATTTTAGAACAAATGGCTGTCCAAATGGAAAAGGACGCAGAAGAGGAGTTGATGGAAAAGTACGGTCTGGAAATTGCGAACATTGATATTTTACTAGATGAAAGCAGTGATCAAGCCTTCCCGGATAACCTGCAAAAGGTCATGATCCAACTTAAAGCAGAAGATGCAGAAGCTGAAGCTGTAGAAGTGGTTAAAACAGTGGAAATCAATACCGGGGAACCTCTTCCATCCAGCGGACCCGATCATGAAGACGCAAAAGGAATCGCTTCTTTTCTCGCACAAAAATGGAATGTAGACGCAAACTCAATCGAAGTTCTGGCAGAAGGGGGGAATATGGATAAGGATGGATAATGAAAAAGGACCTTTTACGTGGATAAAAAAGATAATTTCTAAAGACGGGCAGTCTGACAAGAAACCTGGGAAATTCCATTATTTGCTTCTTGTTCTCCTTTTTGGAGCAGCGATCATGCTGATCAGCAATACACTGTTTCAAGAAGACAGCTCCACCGAGGATTTGTCAGTTTTTAAAAATGGGGAAGAAGTGAAGCAGGAAGAAGAGGTGCCGGCATTCGGCCAGCAGAAATCTGGGGGAAATGATACAATCTCCAATTACGAAAAGGCATATGAATCTCAAATAAAAGAGGCCCTTGATGCAATCGTAGGGGTTGAAGATGCAACAGTTGTGGTAAATGTGGATGCCACAGAGAAGAAAGTCCTTGAAAAAAACAAAACGACCCAAACACAGAAAACCGATGAAACAGATCGGGAAGGCGGCAAAAGGAAGGTTGAGGATCAGTCACAGGAAGAACAGCTTGTGATTGTCCGAAATGGAGAAAAAGAGGTTCCGATTGTCATAGAAACCAAGAAACCTGAAATAAGGGGAGTGCTGGTCGTGGCAAAAGGGGCAGAAAATATACAAGTGAAAAAATGGATTATTGAGGCAGTAACAAGGGCACTCGATGTTCCAAGTCATAGAGTATCCGTAATGCCTAAAAAAACTAAGGGGGAATAATAGATGCTTTTAAAGAAACAAACAGTCTGGCTGTTAACAATGCTGAGTTTGGTGGTTGTATTATCTGTATATTATGTAACATCTCCGGAGCAAAAAGGCAGTGATCTGGCTGCTATGGAAGAGAAGGCAAAGGGTGAAATGGAATCAGTTGAAAGTGAAGATGGCAAGGCGATCATTACAAACACTGCCAGTGATGAAATGTTTGAAACTTTGCGCCTTCAGCTTGACGATGAGCGCAGCCGCATGAAAGAGGATCTTACAGAGGTCCTCGGTCAAACAGATCTTCCGGCTGAAGAAAGAATGAAGGCAAAAGATCAAATTGATGAATTAAATGAAATCGCTCAAAAAGAAGCGATGCTAGAAACATTAATCAGAGCGATGGATTATGAAGATGTACTTGTTCGTGCTGATGGCAAGAAGGTTCAAATTACGGTTAAGGCAAAAGATCATTCAGCTTCTGCTGCAAACAATATCATTCAGGAAGTAAGGAACGAAATTGGACAGCTTGAGGCAGTAGCCGTTGAATTCCAGGTTGAGAAATAAATAATATAGAGGGAGCCTGCATAAATTCCTGCGGGCTCCTTTTTATCAGTTTATATTATGTTCGGTAAACTTTTCCTATATGTGCATGATATAAAAGTCCTGTTTACTATAGAAATCTGGCTGAATTTCATGTGAATTCCCTGAAATATTTCACAAAGGATTAGAAAAATATTAAAATGGAACAAAGGATGGAAAGAGAAATTATTATCGAGTACATAATAGGATGTTGAAGTTTTATAAGGTCTTATCGTATGATATTAGTATCTAGTCATAATTATATCATGCAGAACATTCCTGCCGTATGTTCTTATTCTATTCTATGCATAAAAGTAAGTATACGGATTAAAGGGATTGTCATGCAGTGAGAAAACAAGGGGTGCCAAAATGTTAAAAGTACAAGAAATCCGTGAACTGATTAAATTGGTTGATCAGTCAAATATTGATGAATTTGTATATGAGCATGAAGGTTCAAAAATTAAGATGAAGAAAAAGGGCAATGAAGCAGCGGTTGTTCAGCAAATTCAGCCGGCGGTTGTTCAAGCGTCAGCTCCTGCTCCGCAGCCAGTCCAGTCAGCAGCTGTGGAAGAGCCAAAAGCAGAAGCGCCAGCGCAAGTACCGGCACCGCAGGCTGATGCCGCGGAAGATTTACATAAGATTGTCTCACCAATGGTAGGGACCTTTTATCAATCATCTTCACCTGATGCCGATGCATATGTAAAAGCCGGCTCTAAGGTTACAAAAGATTCCATTGTCTGCATTGTAGAAGCAATGAAGTTATTTAATGAAATTGAAGCAGAAGTTAATGGCGAAATTGTAGAAGTGCTTGTAAAGGACGGTCAGTTAGTAGAATATGGCCAGCCACTATTTTTAGTAAAGCCTGAATAAGGAGCGGTTACAGATGATCAAAAAACTCTTGATTGCCAATAGAGGAGAAATAGCGGTGCGTATCATTAGGGCAGCCCGCGAGATGGGGATAGAATCTGTAGCTGTATTTTCAGAGGCTGACAGGGAAGCACTCCATGTTCAGCTGGCCGATGAGGCTTACTGCATTGGCCCAAAAGCGTCTAAGGACAGCTATTTGAATTTCACCAATATAATTAGTGTCGCTAAGCTTACAGGCTGTGACGCCATCCATCCAGGTTATGGATTCCTTGCTGAAAATGCAGACTTTGCTGAACTGTGCAGAGAATGCAATATTATATTTGTCGGCCCGACTCCAGAAGCCATCAGTAAAATGGGCACAAAGGATATTGCAAGGGAAACCATGAAGGAAGCAGGAGTACCGATTGTTCCTGGCTCCAACGGAATCATAAAGGATACAGAAGATGCTATTCAGCTTGCTGAAAAGATTGAATATCCGGTAATTATTAAAGCGACTGCCGGCGGAGGCGGGAAAGGAATCCGTGTAGCCCGCACTGAGCAAGAGCTTATTAAAGGAATTACCATCACTCAGCAGGAAGCATTAACGGCGTTCGGAAATCCTGGCGTTTATATTGAAAAATATATTGAGGACTTCCGCCATGTGGAGATCCAGGTTCTTGCAGATAATTATGGGAACACCGTTCATCTGGGGGAAAGGGATTGCTCCATTCAAAGGCGTCTGCAAAAGCTGCTGGAGGAAACGCCTTCACCAGCCCTTGACGGGGAAACACGTGAAGAAATGGGAAATGCAGCTGTTAAAGCAGCAAAAGCGGTTGATTATACAGGCGCTGGCACGATAGAATTTATATACGATTATCAAAATCGCAAATTCTATTTCATGGAAATGAACACACGTATTCAAGTGGAGCATCCAGTTACAGAAATGGTTACAGGGGTCGATTTAATCAAGGAGCAAATTAAGGTTGCCTCAGGTGAAAAGCTTAATTTCACACAGAGTGATGTTACATTTAGCGGCTGGTCGATCGAATGCAGAATTAATGCGGAAAACCCGGAGAAGAACTTTATGCCATCAGCAGGAAAGATCAATATGTATCTGCCTCCTGGCGGGCTGGGTGTCAGAGTGGACTCTGCTGCCTACCCTGGCTATGTGATTCCTCCATATTACGATTCAATGATTGCAAAAGTGATCACATACGGCAATACTAGAGAAGAAGCCATTTCCCGAATGAAAAGGGCATTAAGTGAGTTTGTAGTGGAAGGGGTACATACAACAATCCCATTCCACCTCAAGCTCCTAAGCCACGAAAAATTTGTGGAAGGGCAGTTTAATACGAAATTTCTTGAATTGCATGATGTAATGAATTCTTAAAGACTTGTGGAGGTGCTAAAAATGAGCGAAAATAATATTCTCGAAATGAGCCCTGAAAATTCTGGCCTTGGCAAGGTGGAAATTGCACCGGAAGTTATTGAGGTTATTGCCGGCATTGCTGCTTCAGAAGTAGAAGGCGTAGCGCAAATGCGCGGAAACTTTGCTACAGGAGTGGTTGAAAGGCTCGGTAAAAAGAACCATGGCAAAGGCGTAAAAGTCGAATTAACAGAAGAAGGCATCAAAGTTGATGTATATTGTCTTATGAAATTCGGCGTCTCCATTCCAAGCGTTGCCCAAAAAATTCAGGATAACATCCGTCAGGCCCTCCTGAATATGACTGCCCTGGACGCCCAGGAAGTAAACATTCACGTAGTAGGAATCATGTTTGAAAACCAAAAGCATGAGGTTGAATACGAACAGGAAATGTAACTCACCATCAAGCCAAAGACATAAAACCCGTCTTTGGCTTTTCTCATGGTTCATTCTCTTCATCATTCACTCCTTAAGACGTTATAAAGGAGTTTTTAAAGGGAAAATTAAATTTATAAGTTTCCAGCCTGAAATCGTGTTTCTGTCCAAACATAATGCTCTTGTTGTAGTGCGAAGATTCCTTACTTATGCTATTATCTTCTTATGCAATTTTTGGACGTGCAAATGCTCAAAAATGAAAATTACTATGTTAGCCATAAAGGGGTTTTATAAAGATGAAGAGAAGAACAGCCAGAGAAAAAGCATTGCAGGCTTTATTTCAAATTGATGTCAGTCAGACAGAACCGGAGATCGCCATCGAACATGTTTTAGAAGGTGAAAAAAGCGATGAGTACCTAAACAAACTAGTATCAGGTGTCCTCCAGCATAAAGAAACAATTGATGGAGAAATCAAAGGATTTCTTGAAAAATGGACGCTGGAGAGGCTTGCTACCGTAGACCGCAATCTTCTGCGCTTATCCGTTTTTGAGCTGCTTTATTTAGCGGAGGAAGTGCCGGCCAATGTGGTGATCGATGAAGCAATTGAAATTGCCAAACTTTACGGTGATGATCAATCCAGCAAGTTTATTAATGGTGTTTTATCAAAGGTAAAAGAAAAGCTTTAAATACAATAGAATTCTGACTCACACTGGATGTGCTGGCACTTTCTAGATGCAAGCGAGCCGGCAGTCCTTATCATAGGTGCTTCCGGGTTCCTGATAGGGGGATGAAAATGGCTGCAGAATTAATAGATGGAAAAGAAATTGCAAGAAAGAAACAGGCTCATATCGGTTCAGAAGTGCAAAAGCTGAAGGCGGAAGGGATCACACCAGGCCTGGCTGTTATTTTAGCGGGGAATAATCAGGCATCCAGAACATATGTGAAAAACAAGCAGAAAACCTGCGATAAGCTGGGAATGAATTCTATGCTTATTGAACTTCCCGAAAGCGTCACCGAGCAAGAGCTTATCAGAAAAATCAATGAGTTAAACGAAAGTGAAGATATCCATGGAATCCTTGTCCAGCTGCCGCTTCCAAGCCATATTAATGAAAAAGCCATCATCGAGATCATTTCTCCTGACAAAGATGTAGATGGGTTTCATCCCATAAATATTGGCAGGATGATGACAGCTCAGGATGCATTTATCCCCTGTACTCCCGCAGGGATAGTTGAAATGCTAAATAGCATTGGCGCAGACATTTCCGGAAAGCATGTAGTGGTAATTGGGAGAAGCAACATTGTAGGAAAGCCCGCAGGGCAGCTGTTCCTTAATGAAGACGCTACTGTCACATACTGCCATTCGAAAACGGCTGATCTGAAGGAATATACAAAGCGGGCGGATATACTGGTGGCAGCAGCAGGGAAAACGAAATTAATCACGAAAGACCATGTTAAAAATGGCGCAATCGTGATAGATGTCGGCATGAATCGAAATGAGGAAGGAAAGCTTTGCGGTGACGTTGATTTCGAGGCAGTTAAGCACAAAGCAGGATTTATTACTCCTGTTCCAGGCGGAGTGGGACCTATGACAATTACCATGTTAATGCATAATACGCTAAAAGCAGCAAAGCTTTCCATAAGCAAAATTTAAAGTAATGGCCGCCATAGATGCAAACTCTGTCCATTTCCATTATCCTGTATTTAGGAAACCTGTCATGCAGGTATAAGCATGCGGGCTGAATGGAAGGACAGTTTTTTTGCGTTATTGCTCAGCGGGAGATGCAATGCAGCTTCAGCATAAAGGAGATTGTTATGAAGGAACAGCAGTATCTGACAGTAAACTCACTGACCAAATACATAAAAAGAAAATTTGATGCCGACCCTCATTTGCAAAATATTTTGGTTAAGGGGGAAATCTCAAACTTTAAACAGCATTCAAGCGGCCATATGTACTTCACTTTAAAGGATGAGAAAGCCCGAATTTTAGCCGTAATGTTTGCAGGAAATGCGAGGACAATGAAATTTAGGCCGGAAAATGGCATGAAAATCTTAGTTCGCGGAGCCATATCCGTTTATGAATCCAGCGGGCAATATCAAATATACGTACAGGAAATGCAGCCCGACGGTATTGGTGAACTTTATCTGGCTTATGAACAGCTCAAAGAAAGACTTGAGAAAGAAGGATTCTTTTCACCTGCGCATAAAAAAGATATACCGCGTTATCCAAGAACAGTTGCGGTTATCACATCCCCTACTGGAGCTGCAATCAGAGATATTTTGACAACGCTCAAAAGGCGCTATCCAATTGCGAACATCCTTATATACCCTGCGCTTGTTCAGGGAAACCAGGCAGCTACGTCAATTGTGAAAGCGATAACGGAAGCTAATACCTCCAGGGATGCAGATGTCTTAATCATCGGCCGGGGCGGAGGATCCATTGAAGAGCTTTGGGCCTTTAATGAAGAAGCCGTAGCCAGGGCAATATTCAAGTCTGAAATACCTATAATTTCAGCTGTCGGCCATGAAACGGATTTTACAATAGCAGATTTTGTTGCAGATTTAAGGGCCCCAACCCCAACAGGAGCCGCAGAATTGGCTGTTCCGCATATCGATGACTTGATGGAAAGGCTTTTCAACAGGAAGTCACGGCTTATAAGAGCGATGAAAGAACAAGCTGCACTGCAAAATGAACGGCTTCTAAGGGTGCAGAAATCATACGCTTTCCGGTACCCGCAAAAATTGTATGAGCAAAAAATGGAACAGCTGGATAAAGTGACCGAACAGCTAATGAGAGGCTCAAGAAGGCTGCACGATTTAAAGCTGGAGCAGGCAGAAACCCTGCAAAAAAGGCTGGTTCGGAGTCATCCAGGACAGCTGAAGGATCAGGCGAAAGAAAACAATGATCGGCTTCATAAACTTTTAAACAGAACAATGGCAAACATCCTGGCTGCAAAAGAAAAGGACTTTGCGAGAGTTATTTCAACACTCGAGGCACTCAGTCCACTTAAAATTATGGATAGGGGCTATAGTCTTGCTTATTCAGAAAAGGAAACACTAATAAAGACCGTGTCCCAAGTTAAAGCGGATGATATGATAAAATTGAAGGTGTCTGATGGAACCATTGAATGCAAGGTAACGGATATTGAGGAGTGAATGGCATGGCGGAAGAAAAACAACTTTCATTTGAACAAGCAATGGAAGAACTTGAAGTTATTGTAGAAAAGCTTGAAGAGGGAGATGTTCCCCTTGAAGAGGCTATAAATATTTATAAAAAAGGCATGGAGCTTTCAAAATTATGTCATGATAAGCTTAAAAACGTGGAATCACAGCTTACGGAAATACTGACGGAGGATGGCCGTAAATCGAACTTCGCCATTCCGGAGGAGGAATAATCTTGCAGCAATCCTTAAGTTCTTTCTCTGAACTACATAAACAGAAACTGGAAATTCATTTAAAGGATTACGTACATAAATTAAACGCTCCTTCTGAGATCAAGGAATCGATGCTGTATTCACTGGAAGCCGGAGGAAAGCGGATAAGACCAATGCTGTTATTTGCTTCATTGGCTGCTTTTGGCGAGGATACGTCGAAAGGGTTGTGGACTGCGGCGGCGATTGAAATGGTCCATACTTATTCGCTCATTCACGATGACTTGCCAAGCATGGACAATGATGATTTAAGAAGAGGCAAACCGACCAACCATAAAGTATTTGGAGAAGCATTCGCCATCCTGGCAGGCGATGCCCTGCTTACTTACAGCTTCCAAACAGTTGCGGAAACGCCTGACGAATTTGCTTCTGCTGAAACAAAGCTTTCTTTAATTAAGGAGCTGTCGAAAGCATCGGGTGCTGAGGGGATGGTAGGCGGCCAGGCTGCAGACATTAAAGGGGAAGGAAAGCAGCTGGGCTTAGAGGATCTAGAGTACATCCACGTGCACAAAACGGGCAAACTGCTGGAATGCAGTGTTGTATCAGGAGCAATTTTGGCAAACGCCAGTCAGGAAACGATTCAGGCTCTATCTAAATTTGCCTATCACCTGGGACTGGCTTTTCAAATCAGGGATGATATCCTCGACCTTGAAGGGACAGAGGAGATAATTGGAAAGCCTGTAGGCAGTGATGAATCAAAAAATAAAAGCACTTATCCATCTCTTCTTTCAATGAGCGGGGCGAAAGAGGCGCTTGAAAATCATATCAGATCTGCAAAAGAAAAGCTGAGGGAAACAGGCCTTCAAACAGAGCTGCTCGAAGAAATAACAGATTTAATTGCAAACAGGGATCACTAAATCGGAAGTCAGGGTACCAAAAATGAATTAGAAAAACGATGGTCTTGCCGCTGTACTTTTGTATCAGCGGCATTTGCTGTTTAATAAAATGATGGTCTTCAATGTGTATATTTTGGTATCATAGGAATTGCTGCCGGGGAAACTTGCACCTTTTTTTCCTGTGGATGCATTAGCAGGCGGAAGAGACACCATCAAGAAAGTATATTCTGAAGCTGTTTAATATGAAAAGCATTTGGAAAATCTCTTGTAATAAGGTAATCTTAAGTTACTATCTTTTAGACAGGCTAGACGCTGTAATAAATAGGCTTTGTTAAGGCTTATACCAACACTGCCTAACATAATGTGAAAAGAAAAGGGACGAATAAGAAATGAAAGTGAGTGGTCCGCTGTATGGATCTGTTATCAATTAAAGACCCTTCCTTTTTAAAAGGGCTCTCGAATAAAGAATTGGAAAGTTTGAGTCAGGATATCCGCACTTTCCTAATAGAAAAGCTTTCAGGCACAGGCGGGCATATTGGGCCTAATCTTGGAGTTGTTGAGCTGACTGTCGCATTGCATAAATGTTTTGACAGTCCGAAGGATAAAATTATCTGGGATGTCGGACATCAGTCATACGTCCATAAAATTCTTACGGGCCGTGCGTGTCAATTCGATACTTTAAGACAATATAAAGGTCTTTGCGGATTTCCAAAAATGATTGAAAGCGAGCATGATGTATGGGAAACGGGGCATAGCTCCACTTCTTTATCTGCAGCGATGGGAATGGCTATTGCCAGAGACTTGAAAAAAGAGAATAATTATGTCATTCCAGTAATTGGGGATGGTGCATTAACAGGCGGAATGGCTTTAGAAGCCTTAAATCATATCGGTCATGAAAAAAAAGACATGATTGTCATATTAAATGATAATGAAATGTCAATTGCCCCTAATGTTGGTGCTCTTCACAATGTACTTGGAAGATTAAGGACTGCAGGCAAGTATAATTGGGTGAAAGATGAACTTGAATATTTATTAAAAAAGGTTCCGGCAGTCGGCGGAAAGCTGGCCTCAACTGCTGAAAGACTGAAAGATAGCCTAAAGTATCTATTTGTGTCAGGCATGTTCTTTGAAGAATTAGGTTTTACCTATTTGGGACCTGTCGATGGGCATAACTATGAAGCCTTATTCGAGAACCTTGCCTATGCAAAGAAAACAGAAGGCCCGGTGCTCCTCCATGTTATAACGAAAAAAGGAAAAGGCTATCACCCTGCTGAAAGCGACCGGATTGGCACATGGCATGGTACAGGCCCTTATAAAATGGAGACAGGCGACTTTGTGAAACCTGTAAGTACACCGCCAGCATGGAGCAAGCTTGTCTCCGAAACCGTCAGGGAGCTTGCGAGAGAAGATGAAAGAATCGTTGCAATTACTCCTGCAATGCCTGTTGGCTCGAAGCTTGAAGGCTTTGCAAGTGAATTTCCGGATCGGATGTATGATGTTGGTATTGCTGAACAGCACGCAGCAACGGTAGCTGCCGGGCTGGCAACCCAAAACATGAAGCCATTTCTTGCGATTTATTCTACATTCCTGCAGCGTGCTTATGACCAGCTGGTACACGATATTGCTCGCCAGAACTTAAATGTATTTATCGGAATAGACCGGGCAGGACTTGTGGGTGCAGATGGTGAAACCCATCAGGGTGTATTCGATATTGCCTTTTTAAGGCATTTGCCGAATATGGTATTGATGATGCCAAAAGATGAAAATGAAGGCCAGCATATGGTAAAAACAGCTATAGAATATAATGATGGCCCTATCGCTATGCGTTTCCCCCGCGGAAATGGCATAGGAGTGCCTATGGATACAGAACTTAAGCCAATTCCTATTGGAACATGGGAAGTTCTGCGCGATGGCAATGACGGAGCAATCTTAACCTTTGGGACAACCATTCCAATGGCTTTGAAGGCAGCTCAAATCCTGGAGAAACAGGGACACTCCATTAAAGTCATTAATGCAAGGTTTATTAAGCCGCTTGATGAAAAGATGCTGCATGAGTTGTTCGCAGACAATATGCCTATTCTCACTATAGAAGAAGCTGTGCTGCAGGGTGGCTTTGGCAGTGCAATTCTTGAATATGCTCATGATCATGGCTTCCATCAAGCGGAAATCGACCGTATGGGGATACCTGATAAATTTATTGAGCATGGCAGTGTAAATGAGCTAATGGGAGAAATTGGAATGACTGCAGAAGATGTTGTTGAGAGAATGGGAAAACTGGCAAGAAAAAAACAAAAAAGGGCTTAAAGAATGAAAACAAAGAAAGAACGATTAGACGTTTTATTAGTTGAAAGAGGTCTTGCTGAGACTAGAGAAAAAGCGAAAAGAGCAGTTATGGCCGGCCTGGTGTTCAGCAATGAAAGCAGGCTGGATAAGCCGGGCGAGAAGGTTAGTGCAGACATTCCGCTTACTTTAAAGGGGAAGGTCATGCCTTATGTCAGCCGTGGAGGCTTAAAGCTTGAGAAAGCTCTAAAAGTTTTTGATTTAGAAGTTGAAAGCAAGATCCTCCTTGACATTGGATCCTCAACAGGGGGCTTCACAGATTGTGCCCTGCAGAATGGCGCCAAATTGTCTTATGCATTAGATGTCGGCTATAATCAGCTTGCGTGGAAATTAAGGCAGGATGAACGGGTAGTTGTAATGGAAAGGACCAATTTCCGGTATGTAACCCCGGCCGATCTTTCAGCCGGTATGCCTGATTTTGCTTCCATTGATGTTTCGTTCATCTCTCTAAAGCTTATATTGCCTGTATTAAAAACGCTGCTGGTACCGGGTAGTGACACAGTTGCCCTAGTGAAACCTCAGTTTGAAGCTGGACGGGAACAGGTTGGGAAAAAGGGGATTGTCAGAGATCCTAAAGTACATGAAGCAGTGCTTGATAAAATTATCGAATTTGCACTAAGTCTCGGTTATGATGTCAAGGACGTTTCCTATTCACCCATTACAGGCGGAGACGGCAACATAGAATTTCTCCTCCATCTGTATTGGTCAGGCGTCAAAGAAGAAGGAGAAAACCTTCTTAGAGCCCAGACAGATGAGGTTGTAAAAGAAGCCCACGCCGAATTGAAAACGAAACAGGTTAAAGAAGAGGAATAGGCTGATGCCTGTTCCTTTTTTTAAAAAGGGTATATAATGTCTGCTTCGAGAACTGTCTAGTGCAAGCAGCCTGCACATTCGAGGTGTTGGGGGCGGGCAGGCCCTTACGCTTTTCTAAAAGGAATTTGTCGAGTTTTAACGAATTATAATAATTAATATACGGGAAAAATTGTACTTTAATGAGAAAATCAGCTAACATTAGAGTACAAAATACTTTAAATTAATTTTTTTCTGCCCGCTTTCAAGCGGCTGATTATAGAGGTGAAAAAATGAATAAAGGGCAAAGACATATTAAAATCCGAGAGATTATTACAAATAACGATATTGAAACACAGGATGACCTGGTGGATGAATTGAAAAACGCCGGGTTTAATGTAACCCAGGCGACTGTTTCAAGAGATATTAAAGAGCTTCACCTTGTGAAAGTTCCTTTAATGGACGGAAGATACAAATACAGTCTTCCAGCGGACCAGCGGTTCAATCCGCTGCAAAAGCTTAAAAGAAATTTAATGGATGCCTTTGTCAGAGTGGATACTGCAGGACATCTCCTTGTAATGAAGACTCTCCCCGGTAATGCCATGGCTATTGGCGCACTTATTGATAATCTTGACTGGGAAGAGATTCTGGGGACAATCTGCGGGGACGACACATGCCTGATCATATGTAAAACCCCAGAAGATACAGAAGCAATTTCAAACCGTTTTCTTGAAA
Organism: Cytobacillus oceanisediminis; assembly: GCF_004366035.1. GTDB lineage: Bacteria > Bacillota > Bacilli > Bacillales > Cytobacillaceae > Cytobacillus > Cytobacillus oceanisediminis_C. The sequence continues at coordinate 381,912 of NZ_SOEE01000001.1, read as the reverse complement.
TGCTGTAGATAATTCAAGCTCCGGGCGCCATCGCTTCGGTCTTAAGCCGATAGGCTGGCGTTCATCGCTTTTCTTATGAGGTGATATGATTGTTAAACGAAATATCCATACGAAATTTTGCCATAATCGAAGCCCTTTCTGTCTCATTTGAAAAGGGCTTAACTGTTTTAACTGGTGAAACAGGGGCAGGAAAGTCTATCATAATCGATGCCATTCACTTGCTGGCCGGAGGCAGGGGATCTGCAGAATTTGTCCGCCATGGTGAGGATAAGGCTGAAATTGAGGGGCTTTTTATCCTGGATGATCCTAAACATCCTTGCTATAAACGGTCTGCTGAATTTGGGATAGAGATTGAAGATGGAATGATTGTTCTCCGCAGGGATATATCAAAGACAGGGAAAAGCGTCTGCAGAGTGAACGGAAAACTTGTCACTATTTCTGTATTGAGAGAAATCGGAAGTTCCCTTATTGATATACATGGACAGCACGAACATCAGGAATTAATGGATGAAACCTTTCATCTTCCTCTCCTCGATCAGTTTGGGGGATCCAAAATATCCGCTGCTTTAACTGAATACCAGGATATCTACAGGTTATTTGAAAGCACACTGAAAAAGCTGAAGAATTTAAGTGAGAATGAACAGCAAATGGCGCACCGGCTTGATTTAATTCAATTTCAGCTGGATGAAATTCAGTCGGCTCAGCTGAAATTGAACGAAGATGAAGATTTGATTGAAGAAAAAAGAAAGCTTTCCAATTATGAACGTATTTTTGATTCTCTTCAGTCAGGCTATAATGCCCTTCAAGGAGAACAAAAAGGGCTTGATTGGATCGGGATGGTTATGGGCTATATGAATGATGCCGCGGAACTGGACCCCGCCTATAAAGAAATAGCGGAAAATGTGACAAACAGTTTTTATTTGCTTGAAGATGCAGCCAGATCACTCCGCAATGAAATGGACTTCATGGAATATGATTCCCATAGACTTAATGAAATAGAAAGCAGATTGAATGAAATTAATGGGCTAAAAAGAAAATATGGAAAAACGGTTGAAGAAGTGCTGGAATACGCTGCACAGATAGAAGAAGAAATTGAAACCCTGCAAAATAAAGAAACCCATATTGATAAACTGCAAAAGGAAGTTGCTGCCCTGAAAAAAGACCTTCTGGTTGAAGGAGAAGAATTGAGCAAGCTGCGCAGGAGATCTGCTCTTAAACTTACCAAGTTAATTCACAAAGAGCTTAAGGAATTATATATGGAAAAGACAGTTTTTGAGGTCAGATTCTTTTCCGATTCCGAAGTCTTCCTGAAGAACGGGATTGACAGGGCGGAGTTCTATATTTCCACCAATCCGGGAGAACCGCTCAAGCCGCTGTCTAAAATAGCGTCAGGCGGTGAATTGTCCCGAATCATGCTTGCTTTAAAGAGCATTTTCTCAAAACATCAGGGTGTCACAAGTATTATTTTCGATGAGGTGGACACAGGCGTGAGCGGCAGGGTTGCGCAAGCCATTGCGGAGAAGATCCATCATGTTTCCGTGGATTCACAAGTGCTGTGCATCTCTCATCTTCCGCAGGTTGCGGCCATGGCAGATACTCATTTATTCATTGCTAAAAACACAAAGGATGGGCGTACGAAAACAACAGTAAAACCGCTGACCGAAGATGAGAAAGTCAAAGAAATCGGCCGTATGATTTCAGGAGTGGAAATTACTGATTTAACAAAAGAGCATGCGAAAGAGCTGCTGCATCTGGCTAATCAGCTAAAGTAATTTTGATCAATTATAAGGTCTGTTCCCACCAGATGCGCTATCAGATCTAATACCTTGAAAAGCTATCCAAAGCAGGATAGCTTTTTTTATGTGAATGGCTGTTATAAATGCCTCCGATGCAGGCAAAATTAAAGATGTAGCCATTTGACGTGGATGGACTAGAAGCGAGGAGAGTGAAAAATTTGACATATGATGTTTTGCGCAAAATAATTGGTGGAATTCTCCTTGTTTCATTAATTGCTTTAGGTTTTTCCAAGCCTGTTCAGGAATATTTGCAAATACCTGCAAATATTACTCTTTTTGAAGGGCAGCAGCTGGACATTGCAAAGGCAGAAGCAGTGTCGGCCGGACTGTCCATAGATAATAAAAGTGTTTCACTTAATGAAGATAACCATTCGATTTCTCTTCATGCAAAAGAAAATGGAAAAAATGAAATGCTTCTCGAACTGGCGGGTTTTCCGATAAAGAAAGTTGACGTTAATGTCTTAAAAGATTTTAAAGTAATTCCAGGAGGCCAATCGATCGGGGTTAAACTGAATACAGTAGGCGTGTTAGTAGTTGGACACCATCAGGTTAATACGGCTGAAGGAAAAGCTTCGCCGGGCGAAACGGCCGGCATAAAGATTGGAGATATCATTACAGAAATCAATGGAAAGAAAATAGAAAAAATGTCAGATGTTGCTCCCTTTGTTCAAGAAGCAGGCAAAAGCGGCAATCCGCTCCAAATCATCGTAAGCCGTGAGAGCGGAAAGGTGAAAACAGAACTGACTCCCTTGAAAGAAAACGGGGAAGAAACCTATAAGCTTGGATTATATATACGTGACTCTGCAGCAGGCATTGGGACGATGACTTTCTATCACCCGGAATCAAAAAAATATGGAGCACTCGGCCATGTTATTTCCGATATGGATACAAAGAAGCCAATTGTGGTTGAAGACGGGCAAATTGTCAGATCGACTGTTACTTCAATTGAAAAAGGCAGCAATGGCAACCCCGGTGAAAAACTGGCACGATTTTCTTCAGATAAAGAAATAATCGGGAATATTGTCAGGAACAGTCCATTCGGAATATTTGGGGAATTAAACCGGGATATGAAGAACGGAATTTTTGACAAACCGATGCCTATAGCCTTATCTCATCAAGTGAAAGAGGGAGCTGCCCAAATTTTAACTGTGGTCGACAATGATGAAGTGCAATTGTTCGATATTGAAATTGTCAGTACGATTCCGCAGAAGTTTCCGGCAACAAAAGGAATGGTCATAAAAGTGACGGATCAGAAGCTGCTTGATAAAACAGGCGGCATAGTCCAGGGGATGAGCGGAAGCCCGATTATCCAGGATGGCAAGATTATTGGAGCAGTGACCCATGTATTTGTAAACGACCCTACTTCAGGATATGGTGTTCATATTGAATGGATGTTAAATGAAGCAGGTATTGATATATATGAAAAAGCAGAAGAGAAAGCATCCTAATACTGAATGGTCTTGAAAAAGGCGGGTAAAACCCGTCTTTTTTTTGTCTGTTCTTGTGCTGTTTACAGGCCACATTATAGGCCTAACAAAAACTATAAAGAAAACAGCTATAGTTATGTTAAAATGAAAATAAAGATTTTTCGACAAAAATACACGAATTATAAAGAGTGTGGCGAAATCAGTCGAAAACAGAAGAAAAACAAAGAATAAATGAGATATAGTTGGTTTTTTAAGAAAATTTCAAAAAAGTAGAGGAATTTTTGTTGCATTGTCGAATTTCTCATTTAGAATAGAAAATAGATATTAAAAAGAGCGTGTTCGAAAATGAACATTTGTTAAAGAGACCATAATTGGACCGAGGAGGAAAGTAAGTGAAAAAAATAAAAGTTTGTGTTGTGGATGATAATAGGGAACTGGTCGGACTTTTAGAGGAATATATATCTTCCCAGGAAGACATGGAAGTTGCCGGTGTGGCACATAATGGACAGGATTGCCTCGAAATATTAGAGCAGACACAGCCCGACGTTCTAGTATTGGATATTATCATGCCTCACTTGGATGGACTTGCTGTACTCGAAAAAATGAGAGATTTAAATTTGAAAACACTCCCTAATGTAATCATGCTCACCGCATTCGGACAGGAAGATGTTACCAAGAAGGCGGTGGATTTGGGAGCTTCATACTTTATCCTCAAACCATTTGACATGGACAATTTGGCAAGTCATATACGTCAGGTCAGCGGAAAATCAAATTCTTTTCTCCGCAAGCCAGCTCCATCTTACCGTCCTCAGGCAGAAGCAAAGCCTAAGAACCTGGATGCCAGCATCACCAGCATCATCCATGAAATTGGCGTTCCTGCCCATATTAAAGGATACTTATATCTCCGTGAAGCCATTTCAATGGTGTACAATGATATAGAACTTCTCGGTTCCATTACAAAAGTGCTTTACCCTGATATTGCTAAGAAGTTTAATACTACTGCAAGCCGTGTGGAGCGTGCAATCCGCCATGCGATTGAAGTTGCGTGGAGCCGCGGTAATATTGATTCCATTTCATCTCTTTTCGGATATACAGTCAGCATGACAAAAGCAAAGCCAACCAACTCAGAATTCATTGCAATGGTTGCAGATAAGCTGCGTCTGGAGCACAAAGCTTCTTGAAAGGGTAAGGACTTATAACAAAATAATTTATTTGCTATGCTGCGCTCCTTATGGGGCGTTTTTTATTGTCCCTCAAAACTCAGCGGAAACAAATAAGTTCAGTTTGAAAATTTTTTTCAAACTGAACTTATTAATTTATTTCTTTTCTTCTTTCTCAAGCTCCATCATCTTTTGAATCAAGATGTGCTGAGGCATGTGCATGATTTGCTCAAGAGGAAGATTTAGTTTTTCAGCAAGCTTTAATGCTGTTTCCGGTGATATTTGTAGCGGCTTCACTTTTTATCCCCCACTAACTTATTTGGTTTTAAATCGATCCTGAACTTTGTTTCTCTTTCGATCGCGATAAAGAATAAATCCTGCGATAAAGCCAAGACCTATGATTAAGAAAAGGAAACCTGAAACAAATTGAAGCCATAAATATGGAAATGGGCTTTGCAGGATGCCAAAGACCATATCTCTCATTAATTTTATCCCATAGACAGCCAATATGCCTGGCAGAAGTAAAATTAATAAAGCAATTAGTCTAATCATAAAAAAATTCCCTTCAAATCGAATTACCTACCGAAATCATAAATCATTAAATAAATTTGTCAAGTACCGCTGCTATGCTAAAATAAATTCATGAAGAATGTTGCACGGAATAATGTCAAACGTGCAAGAATTTTCAATGAAAGCAGGTAGAACAATGCAAACTGTAATGATTGTCGGTGCAGGTAAAGGCGGTACGGCCATCCTTAAAATTATAAAAGAGACGGCAGTTCTGGATGTAAAAGCAATGGTGGACATCAATCCGGATGCTGAGGGACTTCAGATTGCCAAAAAAAGCGGCATCCCGGTTAGCGCTGATTGGCGTCATTTTATGGATCAAGATATTGATATCATTATTGAAGTTACCGGAAATGAACAGGTATTTATCGACATCAGGGAAGCCAGGAGCAAAAATACGGTCCTGATTCCTGGAAGTGTAGCTTTCCTAATCGCGAAATTACTTGAAGAAAAGGAAGAACTGATTTCAAAATTCAGGAATGAAACGTATAAGCATGACTTGATTTTTAATTCGACTGATGACGGTATGATTGTAATCAACAACTTTAGTGAGATTACAGTCTTTAATCGAAGTGCGGAGAGAATGACAGGAATTAAGAGGAAAGACGCTTTAGGAAAAAAAGTTAATGAAGTCATTACAGACAGCATGCTTCCCAGAGTAATGGCAACAAGGAGAATTGAAGCGAATCAGGAAATGACTTTGGCAAATGGCCTGAAAATTATTACGACAAGAATACCAATGCTTGGAGAAAATAACGAATTAATGGGTGCATTTGCTGTTTTTAAGGATATAACAGAAGTAGTCTCGCTTGCGGAAGAAATTACGAATTTGAAAGAGATACAGACAATGCTTCAGGCGATTATTCAATCAAGTGAGGAAGCCATTTCTGTGGTTGATGAAAATGGGAAAGGAATTTTGATCAATCCGGCATATTCCAGGCTAACAGGCCTGGCCGAAGAAAAGGTGATCGGGAAGCCTGCAACAGCCGATATTTCCGAAGGTGAAAGTGTTCATATGAAGGTTCTTCAAACGAGAAGGGCAATGAGGGGTGTGGCCATGAGGGTCGGACCGAAAAGAAAGGATGTTATTGTAAATGTTGCGCCTGTCATTGTTGATGGAAAGTTAAAAGGAAGTGTGGGAGTTATTCACGACGTATCGGAAATTCAGAATCTGAATCGTGAATTAAGCCGGGCAAGACAGATTATCCGTACATTGGAAGCGAAATATTCATTCGAGGATATTATTGGAACATCTGAAGAGATGAAGCTTGCAATTGAACAGGCAAGACTCGGGGCTAAAACTCCAGCTACCGTTTTGCTTAGAGGAGAGTCAGGGACAGGCAAAGAATTGTTCGCTCACGCTATACATAATGCCAGCGACCGAAAATATAACAAGTTTATCAGGGTTAATTGTGCCGCATTATCAGAGTCTCTTCTGGAAAGCGAATTATTCGGCTATGAAGAGGGGGCGTTCTCAGGAGCAAAAAGAGGCGGCAAACGAGGTTTGTTTGAGGAAGCTGATAAAGGCAGTATCTTTCTGGATGAAATTGGCGAGCTGACAGCTAACACTCAAGCGAAACTTCTCAGGGTTCTTCAAGAACATGAAATTACAAGAGTGGGAGGGACCAAGCCTATTTCAATTGATGTTCGAATTATTGCTGCGACCAATGTGAATTTAGAAAAAGGAATTGCAGACGGCACTTTCAGGGAAGACTTATACTACAGGCTGAATCGAATGCCCATACATATTCCTTCATTAAGACGCAGAAAGGAGGATATTCCTCTTCTATGCAGCAGGCTTATTCAAAAGATCAACCAGGAATATGGACGGAATGTAGAAGGTGTAACAGACCAAGCTGTTAATAAACTAATGGCTTATGATTGGCCGGGAAATGTGAGAGAACTTGATAATATCCTCGGCAGAGCCATTATTTTTATGAATTACAACGAAACGGAAATAGAGGAACGGCATATTCCGGATTTAATAGGTGCCAATAAGCCGTCTCCAAATGTTGAAATAAGTGAAGAAGCTCAAACTAAAACATTAACTCAGCTGGTAGAGCAATATGAGGCAAAAATGATTAGACAAACACTTCACAAGTTGGATGGAAATAAAACCAAGGCAGCTAAATCGCTCGGACTCTCTGTCAGGAATCTTTACTATAAATTGGAGAAATACAATATTGCAAAAGATGGCATGCAATAAATTTCATAGTGTGCAATTAATTGCGCGCTTTAGTTCGGTGAATAAAGCGTTTTCACAGTGTTTTTGAGTTGGCACACTTCTTGCAAGTGTAATAAACGGATGGACATCAAGAAAAAGGCGCCGATAATTGCTAGCACAAGGAGCCTGCCTCACGAGGTGTCGAGGGAGGGCGAGGCGCGCGCTTTTCTAGTAAGGGGGTTGAACAGATGAAATTGGATTCGCTTCTAACGAAAGCAACCCAATATGGTGAGAAAACTGTAGCCGTAGCCGCAGCGGAAGACGAAGAAGTTCTCGAAGCAGTTGCTGAAGCAATTAAGCTGAACTTAGCAAGCTTTTTATTATTCGGGGATCAGGTAAAAATCCGCGAAATCATAAATCGGAACCATAGCGAAGCAGCTGAAAGCCCTAAGCTTGAAATCATTCATGCAGAATCGTCTGCATATGCTGCAGAATTGGCAGTAAGGGCTGTAAAAGAGCAGAAAGCCAATGTGCTTATGAAGGGAAATATCCCGACGGCAGGTATTTTGAAAGCTGTCTTAAATAAAGAATTCGGCTTAAGAACAGGAAATGTTTTATCACATGTGGCCGTATTTGAGGTTCCAGGTTTTGAACGATTTACGATTGTCACTGATGCAGCAATGAATATTGCACCGGATCTCAATCAAAAAGCACAAATCCTAAAAAATGCGGTTGAAATTGCAAGGAGCATAGGAATAGAAAAGCCTCTTGCAGCCCCGATTGCTGCAGTAGAGGTTGTTAACCCTGCTATGCAGGCAACTCTGGATGCCTCAGCATTAACTCTTATGAACCAAAGGGGCCAGATAAAAGATTGTCTTGTCGACGGTCCTCTGGCTTTGGATAATGCAATTTCTTTTGAAGCGGCTGAACATAAGGGAATCAAAAGTGAAGTTGCAGGACAGGCAGATATTTTATTGGTGCCGACTATAGAAGTTGGGAATACTTTATATAAATCACTTGTCTACTTTGCAAAAGCCAAAGTAGGAGCTGTTATCGCAGGTGCCAAAGCGCCGATCGTTCTTACTTCAAGAGCAGATTCGGCAGAAAGTAAGGTTTATTCCTTGGCTTTAGCGATATGCTCAGCAAAGTAATGGGCTCTGATAGAAATTAATTCATTCAGTGTTTTTAAATCGAAATGAAAAATTTATTAACAAAACGAACATATTACTTTTAAAAATTCCGGGGAGGAAATATAACATGGAAATCTTCAAATACCTAGAAACATACGATTACGAACAAGTGGTGTTTTGCCAGGACAAACAATCAGGCTTAAAAGCTATTATTGCTATTCATGATACTACTTTAGGCCCGGCACTAGGCGGGACACGCATGTGGACTTATGAATCTGAAGAAGCAGCTATTGAGGATGCATTGCGTCTTGCACGCGGCATGACATATAAGAATGCAGCAGCTGGTTTAAATCTTGGAGGAGGTAAAACAGTTATTATCGGCGATCCGCGCAAAGATAAAAACGAAGAAATGTTCCGTGCATTCGGACGCTATATCCAAGGTTTAAATGGACGTTACATTACTGCTGAGGACGTGGGTACTACAGTAGCTGATATGGACCTGATCCATGAGGAAACAGACTATGTAACAGGAATTTCACCTGCTTTCGGCTCTTCCGGCAACCCTTCACCAGTTACAGCTTATGGCGTATACAGAGGTATGAAGGCTGCAGCAAAGGCGGCTTTCGGAACTGATTCTCTTGAAGGCAAAACAATTGCTGTTCAGGGTGTTGGAAACGTTGCGTTCAATCTTTGCCGCCATCTGCATGAAGAAGGTGCACAGCTGATTGTTACAGATATTAATAAAGAAGCAGTTCAGCGTGCAGTTGAAGAGTTCGGTGCTAAAGCAGTTGAACCAAATGAAATTTATGGAGTTGAATGTGATATTTATGCTCCTTGTGCTTTAGGTGCGACAGTTAATGATGATACAATTCCGCAGCTGAAAGCAAAAGTAATCGCTGGAGCTGCCAACAATCAGCTTAAAGAAACACGCCACGGTGATTTAATTCATGAGATGGGCATCGTTTATGCTCCAGACTATGTAATTAATGCAGGCGGAGTAATTAATGTTGCGGATGAACTGTACGGATACAACCGCGAAAGAGCAATGAAAAAAGTTGAAACAGTATACAATAATATTGAAAAAGTTATTGAGATTGCTAAAAGGGATGGAATTCCGACATATAAAGCGGCTGACCGCATGGTTGAGGAAAGAATTGAAAGAATGCGTAATTCACGCGGACAATTCCTCCAAAATGGCCATCATATTCTAAGCCGCAGATAAGCTATAGGGAGGACTTCTTTCTAGAAATACAAAGCGCTGAATTGAATATTCAGCGTCTTTGCCTTTAAAAACAGAGTAGAAAAAATGCAGCGGCAGTTAATTGTACCTGAGTAAGAGTATGCTTTTACAAGGGAGATTTCCGCTCTTTATGGAGGTTTAAACGTGCTAGAACAAGAACATCGAATTCTCGTCATCAATCCGGGATCCACTTCAACTAAGATTGGAGTTTTCGATAATGAGATCTCTGTCCTGGAGAAGACATTGCGCCATGATGCAGATGTCATTAACTCTTATGAAAGTATTATCGATCAATATGAATTCCGCAAGCAGACCATTCTGGAAACACTGGATCATGAGGGAATCAATATCTCCAAATTAAGTGCAGTGTGCGGGCGCGGGGGATTGCTTCGACCGATTGAAGGGGGCACATATTCAGTTAATGAGGTAATGCTTGAGGATCTTCGTGCCGGTTTTGCTGGTCAGCATGCTTCTAACCTTGGCGGAATACTGGCATATGAGATTGCTTCGGGTTTGAATATTCCTTCGTTCATTGTCGATCCGGTTGTAGTTGATGAATTGGATCCAATTGCCCGTATTTCAGGCTTTTCAATGATAGAAAGAAAAAGTATTTTCCATGCCTTGAATCAGAAAGCTGTTGCCCGGAGAGTAGCCAAAGAACTTGGCAAAAAGTACGAGGAGCTTAACCTGATTGTTACGCATATGGGCGGAGGTATAACTGTAGGCGCTCATAAAAAAGGCAGAGTAGTTGATGTTAATAACGGACTTCATGGAGACGGGCCATTCAGTCCGGAACGGGCAGGTACTGTACCTGCCGGTGATTTGGTGGGACTTTGCTACTCCGGCAGCTTTTATCGTGAAGAAGTGATGAAGAAGCTTGTTGGACAAGGCGGTCTCGTTGGTTACCTGGGAACAAATGATGCAGTAAAGGTTGAAAAGATGATTGAAGGCGGAGATGAGAAAGCAAAGCTTGTCTACTCCGCAATGGCTTATCAGGTGGCTAAGGAAATCGGATCTGCCAGTGCAGTGCTCGGCGGAAAGGTTGATGCCATCATCCTTACAGGCGGTCTTGCCTATGGCAAGGACTTTGTAAACGAAATCAGTGAACGGATTAACTGGATTGCAGATGTTATGGTACAGCCTGGTGAAAATGAACTGCAGGCACTCGCAGAAGGCGCTCTTCGAGTCCTCCGCGGTGAAGAGACTGAAAAAGAATATCCTGGAAAAAAAGCTGACAAAGCAGCGTTGAAATAGAAGGAGGAAGCAACTTGGCACAGGAATATGATTTGGTGATTTTAGGCGGAGGCACAGGCGGTTATGTAGCTGCCATTCGTGCTTCACAGCTTGGTTTAAAAACGGCAATCGTTGAAAAAGGAAAACTTGGAGGGACTTGCCTCCATAAAGGCTGTATCCCAAGCAAGGCTTTATTAAGAAGTGCTGAAGTGTTTGCTACCGCTAAGCACAGTGAAGATTTTGGCGTAGTGACAAGTGATGTGTCCATCAATTTTAGTAAGGTACAGGAAAGAAAAAATAAAATCGTTGATCAGCTTCATAAAGGTGTTCAGCACTTGATGAAGCAAGGCAAGATTGATGTTTTCGAAGGAACTGGCCGCATACTTGGACCATCTATTTTCTCTCCGATGCCGGGGACAATTTCTGTTGAAATGAACAATGGGGACGAAAATGAAATGCTGATCCCTAAAAATGTTATTGTGGCAACTGGATCTCGTCCTCGTACCCTGCCAGGATTGGACATTGATGGACAACTTGTAATGACTTCGGATGAGGCTTTAGCTTTGGAAGAAGTGCCAAGCTCCATTATAATTGTTGGCGGCGGAGTCATCGGGATCGAGTGGGCATCGATGTTATCAGACTTTGGTGCTGATGTAACAGTAATCGAATATGCTGACCGCATTGTACCTACGGAAGATAAAGAAATTTCAAAAGAAATGCAGCGCCTTATGAAGAAAAAGGGAGTCAAAATTGTAACAGGAGCAAAAGTGCTTCCTGAAACCCTTCAGAAAGGCGAAGGAGTTACGATTTCAGCTGAAGTGAAAGGATCTCAGCAGGAATTCTCCGCCGAGAAATTGCTTGTTTCTGTGGGGCGTCAGGCAAATACAGAGGGCATCGGCATTGAAAACACTGACATTCAGATTGAAAAGGGATTTATTTTAGCAAATGAATACTTCCAGACAAAGGAATCCCATATCTATGCAATTGGTGACGTCATTGGCGGCCTTCAGCTGGCCCATGTTGCTTCTCATGAAGGAATCGTTGCCGTGGAGCACATTGCCGGCAAGAATCCTTCTCCAATTGACTATAGCCTGGTTTCTAAATGCATTTATAGTTCACCTGAAGCGGCAAGTGTAGGATTAACAGAGGATGAAGCAAAAGAAAAAGGCCATAATGTCAAAACGGGCAAGTTCTCATTCCGGGCAATCGGAAAGGCACTAGTATTTGGTGAATCCGACGGCTTTGTGAAAATTGTAGCAGATAAGGATACCGATGATATCCTGGGTGTCCATATGATAGGCCCGCACGTAACAGACATGATCTCAGAAGCTGGCCTGGCCCGTGTTCTTGATGCAACTCCATGGGAAGTAGCACATACCATCCATCCTCATCCGACGTTATCTGAAGCAATCGGTGAAGCTGCCCTTGCAGTTGATGGAAAAGCTATCCACGGATAAAGTTCCAATTATATAAAATAGAAAAAGTCCAGGCTCACATTTGGAGCCCGGTGATACATATTAGCTTAGGAGGTTGTATAAATGGCTGAAAACCGTCATAAAGATTTAGGTTTAAGTGATGAGAAAGTTCTTGAAATGTATGAGACGATGCTATTAGCTCGCCGTATTGATGAGCGTATGTGGCTTTTAAACCGCGCTGGAAAAATCCCTTTCGTTATTTCTTGTCAGGGACAGGAAGCTGCTCAGGTAGGTGCTGCATTTGCACTTGATCGCGAGAAGGACTATGTACTGCCATACTATCGCGACATGGGAGTAGTCCTTACGTTCGGCATGACAGCCAAGGAATTAATGCTGTCAGGGTTTGCTAAAGCCGAAGATCCAAATTCAGGCGGCCGCCAAATGCCAGGACATTTCGGCCAAAAGAAAAACCGTATCGTAACAGGCTCTTCACCTGTTACTACACAGGTGCCTCACGCTGTTGGGGTTGCTCTTGGCGGAAAGCTGGAAGGAAAAGATCTGGTAACCTTTGTAACGTTTGGTGAAGGTTCTTCAAACCAGGGGGACTTCCATGAAGGTGCGAATTTTGCCGGTGTTCATAAGCTGCCTGTTATCTTTATGTGTGAGAATAATAAATATGCAATCTCTGTACCGATTGAAAAGCAGCTTGCTTGTGAAAACGTATCTGACAGAGCTATCGGCTACGGTATGCCGGGCATAACAGTTGATGGAAATGATCCGCTTGAAGTTTATAAAGCTGTGAAAGAAGCAGCGGACAGAGGCCGCCGCGGAGAAGGGCCGACATTGGTCGAAACGATTTCATACCGTTTAACTCCACACTCATCTGATGATGATGACCGAAGCTACCGTGCTCCTGATGAAGTGGCTGAAGCGAAAACAAAAGATCCAATTATTACTTTTGGCGCATACCTGAAAGAAAATGGCGTAATGGATGATGCGATTGAAAAGGAAATTAATGACCGGATTATGAAATTGGTAAACGAAGCAACTGATTATGCTGAAAACGCTCCATATGCAGAAGCGGAATCTGCTTTAAAGCATGTCTATGCTGACCAGTAAGGGGGAGAGAATATGGCTGTAATTTCTTATATCGATGCGGTAACTATGGCAATCCGCGAGGAAATGGAAAGAGATCCAAAGGTATTTGTTTTAGGTGAAGACGTAGGTAAAAAAGGTGGCGTGTTTAAAGCGACACAAGGACTGTATGATAAATTTGGCGAAGACCGCGTAATTGATACTCCGCTTGCTGAATCAGCAATTGCAGGGGTTGGAATCGGTGCAGCGATGTATGGAATGCGCCCGATTGCTGAAATGCAATTTGCCGACTTCATCATGCCGGCGGTTAACCAGATCATTTCAGAAGCAGCACGCGTCCGCTATCGTTCCAACAATGACTGGAGCTGTCCGATAGTTGTTCGTGCACCATATGGCGGCGGTGTACATGGAGCACTTTACCATTCCCAATCTGTCGAAGCAGTGTTTGCGAATCAGCCGGGACTTAAGATTGTTATGCCTTCTACGCCTTATGATGTTAAGGGTTTATTGAAAGCGGCAATCCGTGATGAGGATCCTGTGCTGTTCTTTGAGCATAAGCGTGCATACCGCCTGATTAAGGGCGAGGTTCCTGATGATGATTATGTGCTGCCAATCGGAAAAGCGGATGTAAAACGCGAGGGTGAAGATATTACGGTGATCACTTATGGCCTATGCGTTCATTTCGCTCTTCAGGCTGCTGAAAGACTTGCCAAAGATGGCATCTCAGCGCACATCCTTGATTTAAGGACGGTTTATCCGTTAGATAAAGAAGCAATTATCGAAGCTGCTTCAAAAACAGGAAAAGTGCTTCTTCTTACTGAAGATAATAAAGAAGGCAGCATTATGAGCGAAGTCTCTGCCATTATTGCAGAGAACTGCCTGTTTGAATTGGATGCACCAATCAAACGCCTTGCCGGTCCTGATGTGCCAGCAATGCCTTATGCCCCGACTATGGAAAAATACTTTATGGTTAACCCTGATAAAGTAGAAAAAGCAATGCGTGAATTGGCTGAATTTTAATTAGGGCATCTTAGTTAATAAAAATGGAAAGCGCAGATGGTGCATCTCTCCGGCTGGAATTCATTCCGGATCAGCTGCACTGGCTGTAAGGCCCGCAAATGCGGGCAGCTAGAAGGAGGTTACCCAATGGCTATTGAACAAATTAAAATGCCCCAGCTTGGGGAAAGTGTTACTGAAGGGACAATCAGCAAATGGCTGGTTTCTGTTGGAGATAAAGTAAATAAATATGATCCGCTTGCTGAAGTAATGACAGACAAAGTAAATGCTGAGGTCCCATCTTCTTTCTCTGGTGTAATCAAAGAGTTGGTTGCAGAGGAAGGCGAAACTTATGAAGTTGGCCAGGTTATTCTGACAATTGAAACTGAAGGCGGCGGAGAAGCTGCTCAGGAAGCTCCATCAGAATCTAAAGCAGAGGACAAAGCTCAAGCTGCACCTTCAGGGGCAACGCCTACTGCACCAGCAGCACCTGTTCAGGCAGATGCACCAAAAGGAGTCCGCTACTCACCTGCCGTTTTAAAGCTTTCTCAAGAGCATGGCATTGACTTAAATCAGGTGACAGGTACAGGGGGAGGCGGACGCATTACCCGTAAAGACCTTATGAAAATCATTGAGTCCGGAAATATTCCTACAGCGGCAGCTGCTTCAGCACCAGCACCGGAAAAGACAGAAGCGCCGGCTCCAGCACCTGCCCAGCCTGCAGCGCCGAAACAGGCAGCGCCAGCACCAAATATTCCAGTAATGCCGGGTGATGTTGAAATCCCTGTTACTGGAGTGCGTAAAGCGATTGCAGCCAACATGCTTCGCAGCAAACATGAAGCCCCGCATGCCTGGACAATGATGGAAGTAGATGTTACAAATCTTGTTGAATACCGCAACAGCATCAAAGGTGAGTTTAAGCAAAAAGAGGGCTTCAACCTTACATTCTTTGCTTTCTTCGTAAAAGCTGTTGCGCAGGCCCTTAAGGAATTCCCGCAGATTAATTCCATGTGGGCAGGAGATAAGATTATCCAGAAGAAGGATATCAACATCTCCATTGCAGTTGCAACAGATGACGCGTTATTCGTTCCGGTCATCAAAGCAGCTGATGAAAAAACGATTAAGGGTATTGCCCGTGAAATCAATGATCTTGCATTAAAAGTACGTACTGGTAAATTGACTTCCGCTGAAATGCAGGGTGGGACTTTCACTGTAAATAATACCGGTTCATTCGGTTCTGTCCAGTCAATGGGCATTATCAATTATCCTCAGGCTGCAATTCTTCAGGTTGAATCCATTGTGAAGCGTCCTGTAGTAATGAACAATGGCATGATTGCTGTCCGTGATATGGTTAACCTTTGTATGTCGCTTGATCACCGTGTATTAGACGGCCTGGTTTGCGGCCGCTTCCTGCAGCGTGTGAAGGAAATTCTGGAGAACACATCTAAAGAAAATACAACTATTTATTAATAAGTAAAATTACCGCTGCCCTGCTTTGGGGCGGCGGTTTCTTATTGTTCATTGCTTGTTTCTCTTTTGTATACTAAAATAGGTATATGGAGAATTTAGAATTTTATTATAATTTTCTTGCGGCATTGTTTCTTATATGAAACGGGTCCGCTGCCGCATGAGGGGAGGGAACGCTGTCAGCTACAAGGACAGCAAATTATGTCATTAAAGAAAATGATTGAAGAAAAATTCCCGCAGCAGACAAATGAAGATTGGGAACAAAGTGCGGAAAAAGCTCTTAAAGGGAAATCCTTAGAAACATTATCACGAAATACATATGAAAACATAAAATTGAAACCGCTTTATTCCAGAGAAGACCTGGAAACAGGTGCATTATCACAGTTTCCGGGCGCAGAAGACTTTAGAAGAGGTTCCTATGCAGCCGGATACCTGTCGGAAGAATGGAAGGTTGCACAGAAAATTAGTGCTTCCTCTTCCGAAGAGCTGTCAGATAAACTTCTTGCTGCCATAAAGACAGGGCAGACAGCTCTTGCGTTTGAGCCGGAACAGTTAAAGAATCCAGAGAAGATTAGCCTGGCTGTTGGTGAACTTTATGAAAGGTACCCTTTCAGTGTTGATGCCGGACGAAATCAGCATTTAATAATGGCAGGACTTGGAAAAGTAAAAGAAAGAGAAAAAGTCTCTGGATATGTTGCAGCAGATCCGCTTGCTATTGCTGCTGCCGATACATTGAACGACCGCTCAATCGATGAACTATACGAAACTTTGAATCAAACGATGAGTGATGCAGCAATAAATCTGCCCAGCCTGAAAACCATCATGGTGAATTCAGCGGTTTACCATAATAGCGGTGCAAATGCCGTCCAGGAACTTGCACTTGCTCTTGCAACAGGGGTAAATCACCTGCAATATCTTCTTGATAAAGGCAAAAGCCTCGAACAAATATTATCCAAAATGGTCTTTAAGTTTGCTGTTGGCTCAAACTTTTTCATGGAAATTGCCAAGCTTCGTGCTGCAAGAGTATTATGGGGCAATGTGGCGGAAGCATTCGGAGCTGAGGGTGACAGTAAAAAAATGGTCATTTCTGCAGAGACGTCCTTCTTTACTAAGTCTGCCTATGATTCCTATGTAAATATGCTGAGAGCGGGGAATGAAGCGTTCGCAGCAGTATTGGGAGGAATACAATACCTTCATGTCAGTCCATATAATGACCCGGAAAGAGCCAAATCTCCTTTTTCAGAACGGATTGCCCGCAATACTCAGTTGATTTTAAGGGAAGAGGCGCATTTACTAAAGGTCTCTGATCCAGCAGGCGGCTCCTGGTATATTGAGCATCTGACAAATGAACTGTGCTCCAAATCCTGGGAACTTTTCCTTGAGATAGAAGAGCAGGGAGGAATGGCGGATGCCCTTCAAACAGGATGGATTCAGGATCAGATTACCCAAGTTCTTGAAAAGAAGAAGAAAGATGTTCATACAAGAAAACAAAGTATCATCGGAACGAATATATATGCAAATCTTGATGAAAAGCCGCTTCAGGCAGAAATGGAAACCGTCCAGAACAGCAAGAGTGATCTCAAGACTATCCCGCAGGTCCGCCTTTCTGAGTCCTTCGAGGGTTTGCGGAATTTATCTGAAAGATTAAAAGGAAAGGGCATTCGACCTGAAGCAGGCCTTATCTGTTTGGGAGCATTGAAAGACCATAAAGCGCGTGCTGATTTTATTTCAGGCTTCCTGGCTCCTGGCGGGGTTGGTGCAGTTAATAGCGGTTCGGTAAATAATCCTGAAGATGCTGAAGCATTTATTCAAAAAACAAATTGCAGGCATTATTTTATTTGCGGATCAAATGAACAATACGAAAGCATGGCTGTACCTTTAATTAAACAATTGAAAGAAGCTTTCCCGTCAGCTGAAATCTATTTAGCCGGTCTTCCCGAAGAGGGGAAAAAGGATGAATATAAGAACGCTGGCATCGGCGGATACATTCATGTAAAAAGCGATTGCTATGGAACTCTCTTAAATATGCTGAACGAGATGGAGGCGGCAAGCAATGGCCAATAAACCTGATTTTAAAAGCCTGGATATTCTTGAAGCAAAACAATCAGACAAAGATGACTGGAAAAGAAAAGCGGAGGAAGAAATCAATTCATCCATTGATCATCTTCTCTTTGAAACAAATGAGCAAATAAAAGTAAAGCCACTGTACACATATGAAGACCTTAAAGACATGGAGCACCTAAACGATAAACCGGGGCTTCCTCCATATACAAGAGGACCATATTCAACCATGTATGTGAACAGGCCATGGACTGTCCGTCAATATGCCGGTTTTTCTACTGCAGAGGAAAGTAATGCTTTTTACCGGCGAAATCTTGCGATGGGTCAAAAGGGCTTATCAGTTGCTTTCGATCTTGCTACTCATAGAGGCTATGATTCAGATCATCCAAGAGTCGAGGGAGATGTCGGGAAAGCTGGCGTGGCCATTGATTCCATCCTGGATATGAAGACACTGTTTGATGGGATACCTTTAGATCAAATGTCTGTATCCATGACGATGAATGGAGCGGTTTTGCCTGTCATGGCTTTTTATATTGTTACAGCGGAAGAGCAGGGAGTAAGCCAAGAGAAACTTTCTGGAACGATCCAGAATGATATCTTAAAAGAATACATGGTGCGCAACACATATATATATCCTCCGGAAATGTCCATGAAAATCATTGCAGATATATTTGAATATACATCAAAATATATGCCGAAGTTCAATAGCATCAGCATTTCAGGCTATCATATGCAGGAAGCGGGAGCTCCTGCTGATATTGAACTTGCCTATACCCTTGCAGATGGACTCGAATATGTAAGAACCGGCCTTAAAGCTGGAATCGATATCGACTCATTTGCACCAAGGCTTTCGTTTTTCTGGGCCATCGGCATGAACTACTTTATGGAAGTGGCAAAAATGAGGGCAGCCCGCTACATCTGGGCAAAAATGATGAAGACATTCGAACCTCGGAATTCGAAATCAATGGCGCTTAGAACGCATTCTCAAACGTCTGGCTGGAGCTTAACCGAGCAGGATCCCTTCAATAATGTAACAAGAACACTCATTGAGGCGCATGCGGCAGCGATGGGACATACACAATCCCTTCATACGAATGCACTGGATGAAGCCATTGCATTGCCGACAGACTTTTCTGCCCGTATAGCGAGAAATACGCAGCTGTACCTGCAGGAGGAGACAGGGGTCACGAATGTGATCGATCCATGGGGAGGCTCATATTATGTAGAAGCTTTAACAGATCAATTAATTAAGCGAGCCTGGGAGCATATTGAAGAAATCGAAAATCTTGGCGGAATGGCCAAGGCAATTGAAACAGGATTGCCAAAAATGAGAATTGAAGAAGCGGCTGCCAGACGACAGGCACAAATTGATTCCGGAAAAGAAACCATTATTGGAGTGAATAAGTACCGGCTGGAAAAAGAAGAGCCGATTGATATCCTCGATATTGATAACACAGCTGTCCGTTTAAAGCAGATCGAAAAGCTGGAGCAGTTAAAGGCTTCACGCGATAATGAGAAAGTTGCTGAAGCCTTGGAAGCTATTACTAGAGCTGCAGATACAGGGGAAGGCAACCTTCTTGAGCTTGCAGTAAATGCAGCGAGGGTGAGAGCCACTCTCGGTGAAATTTCTGAAGCGATTGAAAAAGTGGCCAGTCGCCATAAAGCAATTATCCGTTCTATCAGCGGCGTGTACAGTTCTGCTTTTTCCAACGAAGAAGAAATTGCTGAAGTAAAGCAGATGACAGATGAATTCCTTGAAAACGAAGGAAGGCGACCTCGGATTTTGATTGCCAAGATGGGGCAGGATGGACATGACAGGGGAGCAAAAGTCATTTCAACTGCCTTTGCCGATCTCGGTTTTGATGTGGATATAGGCCCTCTCTTCCAGACACCTGAAGAAACAGCCATGCAGGCGGTGGAAAATGACGTTCATGTCATAGGCATCAGTTCACTTGCTGCCGGACATAAAACCCTTCTTCCGCAGCTTGCCGCCGAGCTGAAGAAACTGGACAGGGAAGATATTATTGTCGTCATTGGCGGGGTTATTCCGGCACAGGATTATCAGTATTTATATGAGCATGGTGCTTCTGCCATTTTTGGCCCAGGCACCGTCATTCCAGTGGCAGCCCAAAAAGTCATCAGGGAGATCTACAGCCGTCTCGGGTATGAGGAAGTGACCCAGTAAATGACTGAGGATAAGAAACCGGAATGGTTTGATGAAGAAAAAGCAGATAATTTTACAAGCATTGTTCGCGGTGGTGTGGATACAGGTGAGCCGGGGCTGAAATTTGAGAAAAAAGGCAGGTTTCAAAAAAGAACTGCCTCCCTGCCTGATCTAAACGTTCTTGAAGATGGTATTTTAAATGGCAAGAGAGGTGTGCTTGCCAGAGCGATTACTCTGATTGAAAGTAACGCAGAACATCATTTTCGCCATGCACAGGAAATCCTGCACAAACTTTTGCCCCATTCAGGACAATCGCTTAGGATCGGGATAACAGGAGTGCCGGGAGCAGGAAAGAGCACATTCATTGAATCGTTTGGGACATACCTGTGTGACGCAGGATTAAAAGTAGCTGTGCTTGCCGTTGATCCGAGCTCCAGCTTGAGCGGTGGCAGCATCCTTGGCGATAAAACGAGAATGGAGCAGCTCTCCAGAAACCCAAATGCATTCATAAGACCTTCTCCTTCAGCAGGGAAACTGGGAGGAGTCCACCGGAAAACAAGAGAAACTGTGCTCCTGTGTGAAGCGGCAGGCTTTGATGTAATTCTGGTTGAAACAGTCGGCGTGGGACAAAGTGAAGTCATTGTCAGGGACATGGTGGACTTTTTTATGCTATTAACGCTGACAGGGGCGGGAGATGAATTGCAGGGAATGAAAAAAGGCATTATGGAACTGGCAGATGCGGTAATTGTCAACAAAGCCGATGGAAGCAATAAAAAATTGGCCGAGAAAACAAAAGCAGAGTATAACCGTATTCTTCATTTTCTCCAGCCTGCTACAAAAGGATGGCAAACCAGAGCCTATACCTGCTCTTCTGTTTTTAATCAGGGCATCCCGGAGATATGGAAAGTGATCAAAATGTTTGAAGACACTGCAAAAGCCTCAGGCGTGTTTGAGGAAAGAAGAAGACTCCAGACAAAACAATGGATCCATTCCATGATCCTGGATCAGCTTCAATTCAGCTTTTTCTATCATCCTGATATAAAGCCGCTCCTTCCGAAAATTGAAAACGAGGTCATTGCGGGAAACAGGACGGTCACATCTGCAGTGGAAGAATTATTTAATATCTATTCTAAATGAAGCTGTCCTTCAAAAGGGCAGCTTTTTCTGAAAGCAAAAAAAATGGCCAGTGCCTTTTGAGCACTGGCGAATCTAGGGAGTTTAGGGGTATGGATCTAGCTGTAGTTTTATCTTTCCCCCATTACCCGGAAGCTAAACTTTTTTATTCAAAGAAATGACTTGATTGTAAATTTTGTTCTTGTATTGGTATTATGTATATAGTGAAAAAGATTAATCAGCAGAGGAGCGATGATCTATGAATATGGATTTTAATTTATTTATGAATGATGTTGTAAGGCAGGCACGGCAGGAAATCGTGCATGCCGGCTATACAGAATTAACGACACCGGAAGAAGTGGATGAAGCCCTAAATAAAAAAGGCACCACACTTGTAATGGTGAACTCAGTCTGCGGATGTGCAGGCGGAATTGCCCGCCCTGCGGCCATGCATTCCCTGCATTATGATAAGCGCCCTGACAATTTGGTTACTGTATTTGCCGGCCAGGACAAAGAAGCGACAGAAAAAGCAAGGTCTTATTTTACCGGCTATCCGCCATCATCACCATCTTTTGCTCTTCTTAAAGACGGAGAATTATGCACGATGATCGAGCGCCATGAAATTGAAGGCCATGAGCCAATGGCTGTTGTTCAAAAACTGCAGGATACCTTTGAGAAATATTGCGAAGAGCTTTAAACAGGGAAAAGCGGAAGCGCCTGCCCCCCGACACCTCTAGGGGGCAGACGCTCCTCCTAAAAGCCAGCGCTGTTAGTGGTGAGAGGATAAAGCTGCCGAAGCATTCCTTGTGGAACTAGACAGATTTCGATGTTCAAAGTTTCTTTTTTATTTTACCAGGAAAGGTCCCGAATTAAGGGACTTTTTTTTGTGTCTATTTATCAGAATAATTAAACTTTAGATAAATATTTAAAAATCTTATTGCATAAATATAAAAATCTGTTAAAATTCATTTTAGTGAATATTTATTAATAGTTATGCAGAAATTATTCATATTTTATAGGGGGAAACTAAAATGAAAAAAGTCATCATGATTGCTTTAAGCATACTTTTAGTTGGCGTATTAGCTGCATGCGGCACAAGTGAAGAAGCCAGCACTGGAAGCGGCTCAGGGGAAAACTCAGATAAAAAAGTATTAACTATGGGTACATCAGCGGATTATCCGCCATTTGAATATGTAGATTCCGCAAAAGGGGAAGAAATTATCGGTTTTGACGTGGATTTGGCCAAAGCGATCGCTGAAAAATTGGGTTATGAGATACAAGTGAAAGATATGGACTTTAACGGATTGATTCCTGCATTGGAAACGAGCCAGGTTGATTTTGTTCTGGCTGGTATGACACCTACTGAAGAGCGCAAACAAAACGTTGATTTCAGTGATGTATATTATACAGCGAGTCACATGATCGTTTCGAAAAAAGGAAGCGGAATTGAGTCTTTAGAAGATTTGGACGGGAAAACTTTAGGTGTGCAGCTTGCCTCAATTCAGGCTGATAAAGCAGAAGAAATTGGTGAGACAGTTGATATGACTGTGGAAAACCGCAACCGCATCCCTGAATTGATTCAGGAAATTATGGCAGGCCGTTTTGATGCTGCCATGATTGAAGACACTGTTGCAAAAGGATACTTTGAAAAGAATGAAGATCTTGCCGGTTTTACAATCGAAGAAGCAGAAGCTGAGGCGGGTTCTGCCATTGCTTTTCCAAAGGGCAGTGAATTAACTGAGAAATTTAATGCAGAGCTTGTGAAGATGAAAGAAAACGGTGAATTGGAAGAACTGATCGTAGAATGGTTTGATAGCAAATAATTCCGCTGGGAATTGGCGTCCAAGGCATATTTTCCTTTGGACGCTTTATTCTTCCCGGAAACTGATAGACTATTTATAGAGAGGATGGAAAGACAGTGAATCTCGATTTTCAGCAGTTCATTCCCTCCCTTCCATATATACTTAAAGGCATTGGCGTTACGCTTCAAATAGTTTTTATGGCAGGAATATTGGGTTTTGTATTAGGCATTATTCTATCATTCTTTAAAATCAGCAGATTTAAACTTCTTGGGTGGATAGCAGATGCCTATACATCCGTTTTTAGAGGAACACCTCTTGTTCTTCAGTTGATGCTCATTTATTATGGATCGCCCCAGCTGATCGGGTATAAAATTGATCCATCAACAGCTGCCGTCCTGTCATTTGGACTAAACTCAGCTGCCTATATTTCTGAGATTATCCGGGCCGGCATCCTTGCTGTTGATAAGGGCCAAAGTGAGGCGGCCATGGCTTTAGGTGTCCCATACAGGCCTGCCATGATGGATATTATTCTCCCGCAGGCAATGAAAAACATTTTGCCTGCTTTAATGAACGAGTTTATTACCCTTACAAAAGAATCTGCAATCGTAACGGTTATTGGGGTAACAGACGTGATGCGCCGCGCTTACATCGTGGGAGGCGAAAAGTTTTCCTACTTCGAGCCAATACTGATTGCGGGGCTTATCTATTACATTATGGTAATGATCCTGACTGTGCTTGGAAAAGGGATTGAAAGGAGAATGAGACGCAGTGATTAAACTGGAAAATTTGCATAAAAATTTCGGTAAACTTGAAGTTCTTAAAGGAATTTCAACTAATATTCAAGATGGCGAAGTAGTAGCTATTATTGGTCCATCAGGTTCCGGCAAGTCAACATTGCTGCGCTGCATCAATCTCCTGGAAGTGCCTACAGACGGCAGGATTATGATTAACGGGCAGGACATTACGGATAAGGGCACGAACATTATGAAAGTGCGCCAAGATGTAGGAATGGTTTTTCAGCATTTCCATTTATTTCCGCACAAAACAGTCCTGCAAAACCTGACCTATGCACCAATGAAGGTAAAGGGAGTTTCGAAATCGGAAGCTGAGAAAACAGGGCTCGAGCTTTTGGAGAAGGTCGGATTATCAGCCAAAGCATACGAATATCCAAATCGGTTATCGGGGGGGCAGAAGCAAAGGGTTGCGATTGCCAGAGCTCTTGCTATGAATCCCGATGTTATGCTGTTTGATGAACCTACATCCGCTCTTGACCCGGAAATGGTGAAAGAAGTGCTGGACGTTATGAAAAATTTAGCCCATACAGGCATGACAATGGCGATTGTTACCCATGAAATGGGGTTTGCCCGTGAAGTGGCAGACAGGGTGCTTTTCCTGGATGGCGGCGTGCTTGTAGAGGATTCTTCCCCTAAAGAATTTTTCTCTAAACCTAAGAGTGAACGTGCAAGGGATTTCTTGCAAAAAATGCTATAATCGATATATGCTATGGGAGAAGATGGTCAAAAGGATCATCTTCTCTTTCGTTTTTCTCAAAACAAAAGCCTTCTTTAAACTTAGATGCGGGCAAATGAATATAGGAGTTTGACTAAATGAAATATAGAATTGGCTACCGGACAATCAAGACTGCCGTGGGAACTTCCATTAGCATCATGATTGCACAGATGCTGCAGCTTGACAATTTTGTCTCTGCAGGAATATTGACTATTTTATGCATAAAAGTAACGAAGAAAAAGTCTCTGCGAGCTTCATGGGACCGTTTTTTTGCCTGCTTAATGGCAATGGTATTTTCTTCCTTGTTTTTTGAGGGTATTGCCTATCATCCGCTTGTAATTGGACTGCTGCTTTTGTTTTTTATTCCCGCAGCTGTCATGGTAAGGGCCAGCGATGGGATTGTGACAAGCTCCGTTATTATTCTGCATATTTATTCGGCAGGGGAAGTTTCAAAGGAACTCCTGCTGAATGAGCTGGGCATTATTACTGTCGGAATTGGTGTGGCCCTCATCGCAAACCTCTATATGCCCAGTCTGGAATCGAAGCTTAAGGAGTATAGGCTCGAGATAGAAGATAACTTTAAGATTATCTTTGATGAAATCGTGAAGTATTTGCGCACACATGAAAGCAGCTGGGATGGCAGGGAAATCACTGAAACGATGGAACTAATCGATAAGGCAAAGACATTGGCCTTCAGAGATGTCGAAAACCACTTCCGAAGGAATGATAATTTATATTATCACTATTTTAAAATGAGGGAAAAACAATTCGAGATTATTGAGCGTGTTCTTCCAAGTGTAACGTCCATTGCACTGCCTGTTGAACAGGGGGAGATGATTGCTGATTTTATTGAGGAGTTATCGGACCACATTCATCCAGGGAATACGGCCATTCAATTTTTGGAGAAATTATACCGAATGAGAGTTTCTTTTGAAAATATGGAGCTCCCCAAGACAAGAGAGGAATTTGAGGCACGGGCTGCGCTGCTTCACTTTGTAAAAGAAATGGAACAGTATTTAATTATAAAAAGCTCTTTTAAAGGATTAAAGGAGAGGGAAATGAATCAAGACCGGACAGCAGAAGCAAACTAAGGAAAAGGAATTGGAGCGTGAATGATCATGCTGAAGTTTGCTGCAGCGGCCATCATGTTTTTTTCATTTTCCCCAATCTGGCCTTTGGGACCCAACCCGCTGCCTGGAGATCCATTTTTAATTGTCAATAAACGGACAAATGAAGTTGCGTTTATTCATGATCAAAAAGTACAAAGTGTAATCACAGCTGCAACCGGGAGAACGGATGACCTTACACCTGAAGGGATGTTTACTGTTACTGTTAAGGCAGCTGATCCTTATTATAGGAAAAAGGACATTAAAGGCGGTGACCCCCGTAATCCTCTCGGGACAAGATGGATTGGATTTGACGCAGAGGATACAGATGGAAGAATTTATGGCATTCACGGGACGAACGACCCTGCATCGATCGGCAGGTACGTCTCCAATGGATGTATTAGATTGCAGAATGAAGCAGTCGAGTCGCTATATGAATCTGTACCGGTTGGTACGAAAATTTTAGTTGTCACCTCCCCCAGAAATTTTGATGAACTTGGAAGAGAGTACGGCGCAATAAAAAATAATCATTTGAAAGAATAATCAGCTGCATCTGAATGGATGCAGTTTTTCAATGCAATGGCCCCTCCTTGCAAAGCGTTTAAGAAGTAAAATAAAATGGAATACATGTTAGGTGAATTGAGAATAGGCTTAATTAAAAAATAGAACATAAAAAAACTGCCCGGAATTGCCCTCCGCAGCAGCTGAAAAAATCCACATAGTTCCTGTTATAAAAACATCGACATCCCCATAATGAGGGTAGATGCAAGCATTGCAAATATCATTAAATAAACAACTATTTTTGTCATTTTCTTATTTGACATTCTATTCCTCCTCGTCCCAATTCTTACTATCATTTTACTAAGAATCTTCAAATTGAACAACCGCTCAATTTTTAAAAGGATTTTCGACATCTTTAACGAATATTTAAATAATAGCTTCAAAATATGCCTGCATTCTGAGGGAATTTGATAATTTCCGACATCCATGAGGAGGAAAAATGATGATCAAGAAGGTGGACCATATAGGTATTGCTGTCAGGTCTCTAGATAAAGCGCTTCCATTTTATGTTGAAGTGCTTCAGCTTGAATTTCTCGGAATTGAGGAAGTGGACAGTCAAGGAGTAAAGGTTGCTTTTATTAAAGCAGGGGAAACGAAACTTGAGCTTCTTGAGCCGACAAGTGAAGAAAGCCCAATTGCCAAGTTTATAGAGAAGCGAGGCGAAGGTCTTCATCATGTAGCATTAGGTGTTGACAGCATACAGGAACGTATTAATCAAATGAAGGAACAGGGCATCAGGATGCTGCAGGATGAACCGAAGATTGGGGCTGGCGGTGCCCAGGTAGCCTTTATGCACCCAAAATCAACAGGCGGCATATTATATGAATTTTGTGAAAAGAAAGGATTGAAATAAAGTATGGCAGACATTTATGAGAAAATAAATGAGTTATACGACCGCCGCAGGGAAGTCGAACTGGGCGGAGGGGATGAGCGTATACAAAAACAGCATGAAAAAGGAAAGCTGACTGCCCGTGAACGAATCGATTTATTAGTTGACCCGGGCACATTCGTAGAGCTGAATCCATTTATTGAGCACCGCAGCACGGATTTTGGATTGGAAAACCAAAAAGGCCCTGGCGATGGCGTTGTAACTGGCTATGGTAAAGTCAACGGAAGACCTATCTTCTTGTTTTCCCAGGATTTTACTGTTTTTGGCGGCGCCCTTGGGGAAATGCATGCAAAAAAAATTGCCAATGTAATGGATTTGGCAGCTGAAAATGGGGCTCCATTTGTAGGCTTGAATGATTCCGGCGGTGCCAGAATTCAGGAAGGGGTTGTTTCCCTTGATGGGTACGGCCATATTTTCTACCGGAATTCGATTTATTCAGGAGTGATTCCGCAGATCTCTGTCATTATGGGGCCTTGTGCAGGTGGAGCGGTTTATTCTCCAGCGATCACGGATTTTGTCTTCATGGTGGAAAAAACGAGCCAGATGTTCATAACTGGCCCAAAAGTAATCGAAACGGTGACTGGGGAAAAAATTTCACCGGAGGATCTGGGCGGTGCCCGTGTGCATAACACAATCAGCGGAAACGCACACTTTAGAGGCGAGTCCGAAGAGGAAGTTATTGAGCAGGTACGAAGTCTGTTAAGCTACCTTCCGCAGAATAATGAGGAAAAACCGCCAATGTCAGAACGGGATGAGGACGATGATTACCGTCCGGATCTGACAGACGCCATTCCTTTCGATGCCCTTCGTCCATATGACGTCCGAAAAGTCATTGGACAGGTAGTGGATAAAGATACTTTTATGGAGGTACAGCGTGACTTTGCTAAAAATATTGTAGTCGGGCTTGCCCGAATCAAGGGTGAGACGGTGGGACTTGTCTGCAATCAGCCGAAGGTAATGGCAGGAGGCCTTGATATTGATTCTTCCGATAAGGCTTCAAGGTTTATCCGGTTCTGTGACTCCTTTAATATTCCCCTTATTACATTTGAGGACGTTACAGGCTTTTTCCCAGGTGTTAAACAGGAACATGGCGGGATCATACGGCATGGCGCAAAGATTCTCTATGCTTACTCAGAAGCAACAGTGCCAAAGCTTACTGTTATTTTAAGAAAAGCATTCGGGGGAGCATACGTTGCTCTGAACAGTAAATCTATTGGCGCAGATCTTGTATTTGCCTGGCCAAATGCGGAAGTTGCCGTAATGGGTCCTCAAGGTGCAGCCAACATTATTTTTGCAAGGGAAATTCAAAATAGTGAAGATCCCGAAGCTACCAGGGCACAAAAAATCGAGGAGTACAGAGAAAAGTTCGCCAATCCATATGTGGCGGCAAGCCGAGGCATGGTGGATGATGTCATCGATCCGCGAGAAACCAGAATCAAGATCATTCAGGCGCTTGACATGCTGCGCAATAAAAAAGAAAGCAGGCCTCATAAAAAGCATGGAAATATCCCGCTATAATGGATTCCTGATTTGCTGTGCTAAAATATTGGAGTTATACTTGCTTAGTAAGCTTAAATTTGGAGGTTTGTACATAAATGATTAATGAGGAACGCTTATTAAACGAATTTCTGGAACTGGTGCAAATTGATTCTGAAACAAAGTATGAAGCTCAAATTGCAAAAGTGCTGAAGAAAAAATTCAGGGATCTTGGGGTTGAGGTGTATGAAGACGATACAACTGCACAGACCGGACACGGTGCAGGCAACCTCATCTGCACTCTTCAGGGAACTAAAGAAGGAACAGATACAATTTATTTCACTTCTCACATGGATACGGTTGTTCCTGGAAAAGGAATTAAACCTTCCATCAAGGACGGCTATGTTGTAACCGATGGAACAACGATCCTGGGTGCCGACGACAAGGCAGGACTTGCCGTTATGCTTGAAGTTGTTAAAGTCCTGAAAGAGCAGAATATTGCTCATGGAACTATCCAGTTCATTATCACAGTTGGTGAAGAATCCGGACTGGTCGGAGCGAAGGTTCTCGATCCTTCACTTGTTAAAGCGAAGTTTGGCTACGCACTGGACAGTGACGGCAAAGTCGGAAATATTATCGTTGCCGCCCCGACACAAGCTAAAGTTAAAGCAGCTATTTTAGGGAAAACAGCACATGCTGGTGTAGCCCCTGAGAAAGGCATTTCGGCTATCACTATGGCAGCGAAAGCGATCTCAAGAATGCCGCTGGGCCGCATAGATGAAGAAACAACGGCTAACATTGGCCGTTTTGAAGGCGGACAGCAGACCAATATCGTGTGTGACCATGTTGCTATTTTAGCAGAAGCACGTTCATTAATTCCTGAAAAAATGGAACAGCAGGTTGCTAAAATGAAAGAAGCTTTTGAAAGTGCTGCCGAAGAAATGGGAGGCAAAGCTGAAGTGGATGTTCAGGTTATGTACCCTGGCTTTAAATTTGGCGAAGGCGACCATGTCGTTGAAGTAGCCCGCAAAGCGGCTGCAAAGATTGGCAGGAGCTCCGAGCTTCTTCACAGCGGCGGCGGAAGTGATGCGAACGTGATTGCCGGATTAGGCATACCAACAGTCAACCTTGCTGTTGGCTACGAAGAAATTCATACAACCAATGAGCGTATGCCTATTGAAGAATTAAATAAACTGGCTGAAATGGTCATTGCCATTATTGAAGAAGTCTAAAGCCTAAGCCTGACAGAAAGGGAACCCGATGCGGTTCTCTTTTTTATATTACTGAATTCAATTAAATTCCTCACTAGTTAGAAAATAATGCCTATGGTATATTAGTTCTATACATGAGAGTTTCCGAGGAGGAAATGGAATGACTGAAAATAATAAAGCTGTCGTTTTCCGGGCAGGAAATGAGGAATATGCCACGCCTATTCCCTTTGTTATCTCCATTGAGAAAATGGAAGGCATAACACCGATTCCTCATTTGCCCAGTTATGTAAGAGGAATTGTCAAAGTCAGAGGAGAGCTAATTCCTGTTGTTGATTTTGAAGAAATTCTTTACAGCCGTACACTGCCCGATAGCGACTCGGCAAGGATGATCGTGCTGCAGACAGAAGAGCTATCATTCGCAGTGCTGGTGACTGAAGCCAAGGAAATTCTTGATATTCCAGCAGACTGCCTGAAACAGCCAGGTTTGATTGCCTATCAAAAAACCAATTATTTTACAGGGGTAGCCAATTTTGATCATAGGCTGATTACCATAATCGATCCTTCAAAGCTGGTGGGATCTCTGGAAGGAATAAGGGAAATAAAAGAGTATATGAAAACACAGCATACAACAGCATAGCGAGCGAATTCAAAAACAGAGGAGCAATATTCTCTGTTTTTACTTTTATAATCCTCCTAATTAAAGAAAAGAAAAATATCTGCTAAAATAGAGGTGAATGATTTTACAGGGAAGTGCCGGCATGAAGCAAATGTATCCAAAAAACGGGAGAGTTATCCTCCATGTTGATATGAATAGTTTTTATGCTTCGGTTGAGATGGCCTTTGATCCCACATTAAAGGGCAAGCCTTTAGCGATCGCAGGCAATCCGGAGGAGAGGCGCGGAATAATCGTGACTTGCAGCTATGAGGCAAGGAGCTTCGGGGTAAAAACCACCATGCCTCTATGGGAGGCTAAAAAGCTCTGTCCACAGCTGATTATTATGAAGCCGAATTTTGAGAGATATCGTGCAGCTTCTATGGGAATGTTTGATATATTGCACGAATATTCATCCCTTGTTGAACCTGTATCCATTGATGAAGGATATGTTGACATTACAGACAGCTATGAGTTTGGGAGCCCAATAGAAATTGCTGAAACGATACAGAAGCAGATTTTCCAGCAGCTTGATTTGCCCTGCAGCATCGGTGTTGCTCCCAACAAATTTCTAGCCAAGATGGCTTCTGACATGAAAAAACCAATGGGGATTACAGTTCTCAGAAAAAGAGATGTACCCCATATTTTATGGCCGATGCAAGTGGAAGAAATGCACGGAGTCGGCAGGAAAACCGGGGAAAAGCTGAGATATCTGAACATCGCCACAATCGGTGAATTGGCAAAAGCGGATGAAATTGTATTAAAAGCAGCTCTGGGGATCAATGGCCCGAGATTGAAACAAAAAGCCAATGGCCAAGATCTTAGAAAGGTTGATCCGGAATCGGCATCTGAATTTAAAAGTGTGGGAAATTCAACCACACTGCCAAGGGATGTTTCAAATCAAAGAGAGCTGCTTCAGGTATTTGAAAAATTGGCTTTACAGGTTTCTTCCAGACTGAAAAGAAAAAAGGTAATGGCGGTTTCTTTGGGGATTACCATCAGGTATAAGGACAGAAGAACCATTACCAGAAGCCGCAAACTGAAGAATCCTATTCAGCAGGATGAAGAAATTTATAAAATGGCAAAAGAGCTTTTTATAAAACATTGGAATGGAAACGCAGTACGGCTGCTTGGCATTACAGGAACAGACCTTGTCGAACCCGAACAGGCGGTTAAACAGCTGGATTTATTCAGTTTTGAAAAAGATGCCAAAAAGGAGCCTTTATTTCAGACAATGGATCTTTTGCGAAAGAAATATGGGGCTAAAATAATCGACAATGCCGGTGCACTTTCGGAAATGAAATTGACCCGCCCCAAAATCGGCACAGATACCAGCTTTAATAAAGATTTTTTGCATAGCAGGCCTGGAAGGGGCAATAAAAAAGAAAAAGATGATATTTCATGAGTTTTTCAGGCGGCTATAAGCTAAACTAAGACAGGAAAGTTGAATAAGAATAGGAATCTTGCTAAAGTAAAGTGGATTCTTTTACCGCAGGCTAACGGGCAGTAAGATCCCTATTTTAAGACTCATATGAATCAATTTAGGATAAGCGGAAGCGGGGATCAAACTTCCCGAAAAGCCCGAAAAGCAGAACAAAGACTAAGAACGCCACGTCCTGTGGCAGCGCCTTTGTGACCCGCCTCCTGTGGGCCTCAACTAACAATCAGTGGGGGAAAAGGCATCCCCCTGCTGATTGAAGTTTCACTTATTGGATAATGTTCAAAAAATCTTAATAAGATCTTCTTTTTGAACAAGCAATTACACGCTTAAAGGCTAGAAGGGAAGTAATAAAAGATGACGAAATCACAGTTTGGTGTTATCGGCTTAGCCGTAATGGGCAAAAATCTTGCCATGAATATTGAAAGCAGAGGCTACTCAGTATCCCTTTTTAACCGGTCACGCGAAAAAACGGATGAGATGCTTAAAGAAGTCGAAGGAAGAAATTTTAAAGGTACATATACAATTGAGGAGTTTGTTGATTCCCTGGAAAAACCGCGCAAAATCATGCTTATGGTTAAAGCAGGCGGCCCGACAGATGCGACAATCGAGCAGTTAAAGCCTTTATTGGATAAAGGGGATATTTTGATTGATGGCGGAAATACCTTCTTTGTGGACACACAGCGCCGCAATAAGGAATTAAGTGAGCTGGGCATCCACTTCATCGGTACTGGGGTATCCGGCGGTGAAGAAGGCGCGTTAAAAGGTCCTTCCATTATGCCTGGCGGCCAAAAGGAAGCCTACGAGCTGGTTGCCCCTATTTTTCAAGATATCGCGGCAAAGGTTAATGGCGAAGCATGCACAACTTACATCGGTCCGGATGGGGCAGGCCATTATGTGAAAATGGTCCACAACGGCATTGAATACGGCGATATGCAGCTTATTTCCGAATCTTATTTTCTGTTGAAAAATGTGCTTGGTTTGACTGCTGAAGAGCTTCATGAAGTATTTGCCGATTGGAATAAAGGTGAGCTTGACAGCTATCTAATTGAAATCACGGCTGATATCTTCACGAAAAAAGATGATGAAACCGGCATGCCGCTGGTAGATGTCATCCTGGACACAGCCGGCCAAAAGGGAACCGGCAAATGGACAAGCCAAAGTGCGCTTGATCTTGGCGTACCGCTTCCAATCATTACTGAATCCGTATTTGCCCGATTCATCTCTGCCATGAAAGAAGAGCGTGTCAACGCAAGCAAAGTTCTTCGCGGGCCAGCTGCATCGGAATTCACCGGCGATAAAAAAGCCTTTATCGAAAGTGTCCGCAAAGCCCTTTACATGAGCAAAATCTGCTCATACGCACAAGGTTTTGCTCAAATGAGAGCAGCATCCGAAGAATATGGATGGGATCTTAAATACGGCGATATTGCGATGATTTTCCGCGGAGGATGCATTATCCGTGCCCAATTCCTCCAAAAAATTAAGGAAGCATATGACCGTGAGCCTGGTTTAAAGAACCTGCTTCTTGATCCGTATTTTCAGGAAATTGTGGAAAGCTACCAGGATGCTACCCGTGAAATTATCAGTACAGCTGTGAAGAACGGAATCCCTGTACCATGCTTCTCTGCTGCGCTGTCCTATTACGACAGCTACCGCACTGAAACATTGCCTGCTAACCTACTTCAGGCACAGCGTGACTACTTTGGAGCACACACTTATCAGCGTACTGATAAAGAAGGCATCTTTCATACAAATTGGATGGAATAATATAAAAACAGCGCTCAAAAGGCGCTGTTTTTTTGTAATTGCAGGAAGCCGGATCATGGCATTCCCTAAACGAAAACCCCCTGCCGCTGCAGGGGGGTTCGAAAATTATTTAACACTGTTCAACATCAAGGTCAGTTACGGGCCACCAGAAGAAGCCATCTTTTTCAAGCAGCAGGTCTGCTTCTTTTGGACCCATTGAACCGGATTCGTAGTTAGGGAAGCCTTCTTCTTTTTTGTTTTCCCATACGTCAGAAATTTTGTCGACAAAGCTCCAGGAAAGGGCCACTTCATCCCAATGGGTAAAGTTGGTTGCGTCTCCGCGCATGCAATCATATAAAAGCCTTTCATAAGCTTCAGGCGTATTCATGTCATCGATGCCTTTGTTGGCAAAGTTCAATTTTACCGGTGTGGCTTCCATGTTTTGTCCTGATTTTTGGGCATTCAAATATAGGGTGATGCCTTCTTCAGGCTGAATATGGATGACCAGCAGGTTTGGATTTAACGTTTGCTCAGTCTGATAATACAAGTTCATCGGAATATCCTTGAACTGGATAACAATTTTCGTTGATTTTGCAGCCATTCTTTTTCCTGTACGAATATAGATTGGCACACCTGCCCAGCGGAAATTGTCAATCATCAGCTTGCCTGCTACATAAGTTTCGGTGTTTGATTCTTCATCCACCATCGGCTCTTCATTATACGCTGGGACTTCCTTTTCATTTAATATGCCTTTTCCATACTGGCCGCGGACAAAGTATTCTTTCACCTGGTCCCCTTCAAGCGGACGCATGGCCCTTAGTACCTTCACTTTTTCAGATCTGATTTCATCTGTTGTCAGGCGGATTGGCGGCTCCATTGCCAGGAGGGCAACCATTTGCAGCATATGGTTTTGAACCATATCACGAAGGGCGCCGCTTTTTTCATAGTAACGGCCGCGTTCTTCTACACCCAGTACTTCGCTTGATGTAACCTGGATATTTGAGATGTAGCGATTGTTCCATAAAGGTTCGAAAATGGCATTGGCAAAACGGATAACTTCAATATTTTGCACCATATCTTTCCCTAAGTAGTGGTCAATCCGGTAAATCTCATTTTCTGAAAAAGCTTTTCGAATTTGCTTATTAAGCTGCTTCGCTGATTCCAAATCATGGCCAAAAGGCTTCTCAATGACAAGACGCTTAAAGCCATCCACATCCGTCAGGCCATCTGCTTTTAAATGCTCTGCAATGGTTCCGAAAAATTCAGGAGCCATGGCAAGGTAGAAAATGCGGTTGCCTTCAAGGGAATAATGAGTATCTAATTTTTCGGCCATACTCTTTAATGCCAAATATGAACTTGAATCCGTCACATCATGCGAATGGTAGTAAAAATGGGAAATAAAATCCTCAAGTTCTCCGCTATCTTTGATAGCTGACTCAACAGAGGCTTTGACACTTGCCTGAAACTCATCATTCGTTAGCGGCCTTCTGGCAACCCCAATTACCGCGAAGCGCTCAGACAGCCTGCCCTTTTTGTACAAGCGGTAAAGTGAGGGAAATAGTTTTCTTTTTGCCAGATCTCCCGTTGCTCCAAATATCATTATTAATGCGGTCGGTTTTTCGTTTAGTTTCACGATTCTAGAACCTCTCTTCGACAAAGTTTCTGTATGTATGGCTGGACAATCATTGTCCGCCGGCAGCTTGATTAAAAGCTGTTATATTGCATTCGTAAAAAACGCCTGTACAAGTATAAAATTGTATCTGTTTAAAGCTATTTTCGCAAATATTAAGTTTGCCCTTTTTAACATAGTTTCTTTCTAAAGGCCCTGAACTATCCTCTCAAATAAAACAAAAAACGATTGTTTTAGAATGAATTCCGCGGATGCTATGGTATATTGTTTATATTCAAAGCTGGCAAGGCCTGACAGATTTTTAATCCGACTGCAGGATAGGAGGTTGTTTTTTCAATGGATGTTGTTTTCTTGGGAACAGGTGCAGGAATTCCAGCCAAACTGAGGAATGTATCTTCCTTGGCTTTAAAGCTCCTGGATGAAAGAGGGAGTATATGGCTTTTCGACTGTGGGGAGGCTACCCAGCACCAAATTTTACATACAAGCATTAAACCGAGGAGAATTGAAAAAATCTTTATTACCCATCTTCATGGAGATCACATTTATGGTTTGCCCGGATTGCTGTCCAGCCGCTCTTTTCAGGGCGGTGATACTGAGGTGACACTTTATGGGCCAAGAGGGCTAAAAGAATATATTAAAGTCTCGCTCTCTGTCAGCGGCACATACCTTAAATACCCTTTGAAAGTTGCTGAAATCAGTGATGGCGATGTATTGGATGAAAAAGATTTTAAGGTGGAAGCCCGCTTGCTCGAGCACGGGATTCCTTCATATGGCTACCGGGTTATTGAAAAGGACCGTCCGGGAACATTGCTCGCGGATAAGCTTGCTGAAGCGGGAATCAAACCGGGTCCGATATATAAGAAAATAAAAAATGGCGAAAACATAGAGCTTGAGAATGGGAGTATACTGGAAGCAAAAAACTTTCTGGGCCCGGCTCAAAAGGGTAGAATCATCACGGTACTGGGAGATACCAGGATTTGCGATGCGGCAATAGAATTAGCGGCTCATGCAGATTTATTAATTCATGAGGCAACCTTCTCACAAGGAGAAGAAAAGCTTGCATACGATTATTTCCATTCCACAACCCTGCAGGCTGCCCAAGTCGCGCGCGAGGCGAATGCAAGGAAACTCTGCCTGAATCATATCAGTTCACGATATGAACGCCAGGATTGGGAACAGCTTGTGAAGGAATCGCAGACAATTTTCCCCAATACGGTAATTGCTGAGGACTTTAAAGAAGTTCATATACCGCTTGATAAAGGAGAGGTGAGTTAATTGAAAACTTTCTATATCGTGCGCCATGCAAAGGCTGAGGGCCAGCCTTTTTCTGCCAAATTGACAGAAAGCGGAAGGGAACAGGCATTAAAATTAATTGATTTTTTTAAAGACAAGGAAATTAATCGCATCTACTCAAGCCCTTTTGTGCGGGCGATGGAAACTATCCGGCCGCTCGCACAGTCGAGAAACCTTGAGATTGTTGAGGAAAGCCGTTTGGGGGAAAGGGTGCTATCCTCCATTCTTTTTGATGATTGGCAGGAGAAGCTTAAGCAAAGCTTCTCCGATTTTGAACTGGTTTTTGAAGGAGGAGAATCCCATTCATCAGGCATGGAACGAGCTGCTTCCCTGCTGGATGAATTAATCGCTTCTAGTGAAAATCATATTGTTCTGGTCAGTCATGGCAATTTATCCACTTTGCTGCTTCGCTATTTTGATGAAAATGCAGGCTTTGAGCATCTTATGAAGATGAGCAATCCCGATGTTTTCGAAATTAAGGCGGATAGTGAGGGTGCGGCATGGAGGCGGATTTGGATCGAAAAGTAATGTCTGGAAAAATTGAATTTTTCAAATTTGGCATTGACGGTTTCCTGCAGGCATAATATAATCACACTTATACTTTAAAACATTATATTAAAAAGCTATGAAGAGACTCTATTAAGTCTTATCTCCCTGTTTATAGAGAGCCAGTGGATGGTGGAAACTGGCACAAAGATAAGGTGAATTTCATCTTGGAGCTTTTCTTTTCTGCATTATAGCAGGAAAGACGGTTAATCCGTTATATTTCGAGTGGAAAGTCACATACTTTCAAAAAGGGTGGTACCGCGTGAATCTGTTTCGCGTCCCTTTTGAAGTATGTGGCTTTTTTGTTTTTTTGGAAAGGTTCTTAAAATGGAAATCCGGCCGGTTTCTATTAAGAAAAGCTCCAGGCGCCAGCCTGGAGCCAGGCAGTATCTATTTTGTAAATTATGGAGGTACAGGCATGCAGCAAAATGAGCAATGGTCATCGAAGATTGGATTTATTTTAGCCTCGGCCGGTTCGGCAATCGGACTTGGAGCTATCTGGAAGCTTCCGTATGTTACCGGGACAAGCGGTGGCGGAGCATTTATATTATTATTTCTGCTATTTTCCCTATTAATTGGTTTTCCGCTTTTGCTGGCTGAGTTTGTGATCGGCCGCAGCACGGGGAAAGAGGCAATCTCGGCATACAAGGATATTGCTCCGGGAACTAAATGGCACTGGATTGGCTACCTTGGCGTATTTACCTGTTTTCTGCTTTTATCGTTTTATAGTGTAATAGGCGGGTGGATTCTGAAGTACATTGTATACGGGGTTACCGGTTCTATGAATGGAGCCGGCAATTATGAAGAGCTATTTGGCACATCCGTGTCAGACTCTGTGTCTGTTGTAGCGGCACAAGGGCTCTTTTTATTCATAACTGTTTTAGTGGTTGCTAAAGGCATCCAGAAGGGTATCGAGCAGGTCAGCAAAATTATGATGCCGGCTTTGTTCCTTTTATTTATTATCTTGATTGCACGATCTCTGACACTGGAAAATGCCATGGAAGGCGTCTCATTCTTTTTAAAGCCTGATTTTTCAAATCTTACGTCTGAAACCGTCCTTTTTGCCATGGGTCAATCGTTTTTCTCTCTAAGTGTCGGGGTATCGGTTATGGTAACATACAGCTCTTATTTATCTAAAAATGAAAATCTGATGCAGCCGGCTTTTTCCGTTGTCGGAATGAATTTATTTATTTCAATTTTAGCTGGATTGGCTATTTTCCCGGCCGTTTTCTCACTGGGATTTGAGCCTGCTGCAGGTCCTGGTTTATTGTTCATTGTTTTGCCATCTGTTTTTGATCAGATTCTGTTCGGACGAGTATTCTTGCTCTTATTCCTTGCACTGTTTCTATTTGCAACCTTAACTTCCGCTTTTTCAATGCTCGAGATTGTGGTGGCTGCTCTGACGAATAAGAAGGGAAGGGGCAGAAACCGTGCAGCATGGCTGACAGGATTGGCAATCTTTATCGTGGGAGTCCCATCTGCACTTTCCTTCAGCAGCCTATCAGATATTTCAATTTTCGGCAAAACGATATTTGACAGTGCTGATTTTCTTGTCAGCAATGTATTAATGCCGGTAGGGGCGCTCTTCATTTCTATTTTTGTTTCATACAAAATGAAGAAAGACCTGCTGAGAAATGAATTAATTCAAGGTTCAAAATCGCTGAATGGGATCTTTTCCGCCTGGTATTTCCTTCTTCGTTATGTGGTGCCTTTGGTTATCATCATTGTATTCCTTGATTCACTGCAGATTATTTAATAAAGAAAAAAGGGATGGCGAACCGCCATCCCTTTTTTTTATTTTAAAATCAGAATTTATAACTTTGTATCTCGAGAGCTGTCTAGTGCAAGCAGCCTACCCTCTCGAGTTGAGGCCCTCAGGATGGGGTCATGCAGACGCTGCCGCAGCGATACATCGTACGACCGAAAGCGGCAGCATTTGGGAGGATGTGGCGTTCTTAGTCTGCGTTCCCTTCGTGGGCAGGGGCTCTACCGCTTTTCGTTAAATCCAGCCGCGTTCATATTGCTTAGGCGGTTCAATTGCTGCACCAAGTTCCTTTGCTGCTGTGCGCGGCCAATAAGGATCCCTCAGCAATTCCCTCGCAATGAAGATTAAATCTGCCCGTCCGTTTTGCAGAATTTCTTCTGCCTGCAGGCCTGATGTAATTAGCCCGACTGCACCAGTCTGAATATTGGCACCTTCTTTAATGGTTTCAGAGAATTTGACCTGGTAGCCCGGGTAGCTATGTATTCTAGCCGGCACTACTGCTCCGGAACTTACGTCAATAAGATCCACACCCTGCTCCTTCATCCATTTTCCCATTTCCGCATAATCCTCTGCAGTTAATCCTTCATCATGATAATCATGTGCGGATACTCTAACAAACAAAGGCCCATCCCAAACGGTTTTAACTGCTTCAATGACTTCACGGAGGAAACGGTAGCGGTTTTCGGCTGATCCCCCATACTCATCACTTCGTTTATTGCTCAGCGGTGAAAGAAACTCATTGATCAAGTAGCCGTGTGCCGCGTGAATTTCAATTACTTCAAAGCCGGCTTTTTTCGCCCTTTCAGCCCCTTGTTTGAATGCCTCCACAGTTTCGGACACTTCTTCTTTTGTCATTTCTTTAGGTGTTTTCATTTTTTCATTAAAAGCAACCGCTGATGGGGCGAGAATTTCCCCTTCGACAGTCGGTTTTCTGCCGGCATGTGCAAGCTGTATCCCTGCTGATGCCCCGTGTTCTTTCATTAGCCCGGTTAATTCTTTCAGGCCTGCGATATGGTCATCGCTCCATATTCCCAAATCCTGCGGAGAAATACGTCCCTGCGGAGTTACAGCAGTTGCCTCCAGGATGATTAATCCCACTTGGCCAACAGCCCGGCTCGTATAATGTGTCCGGTGCCAGTTTTCAACCATGCCATCTTCATTATGGCTTGAGTACATGCACATCGGTGCCATAACAATTCTGTTCTTAAAGGTGATTCCTTTAATCGTTAAAGGGGAAAAAAGCTTTGTTTCCATAATCAATGCCTCCTTATTTCGCTATCCTAAATATTAAGTATATCAGGCGATTCCGCAAATGAAAAAGAACATGTACTTAGGAAGGGTTTGCATACTTCAGCGTTTATTCCTCAATTCGCTTAATTTATATAATGTACCTCTCCAGACTATGCCGCCCCTTACAAATGTCAGAATGCTGGCACGGAGTATGGAATAAATAAACAGGAGAGCTGTAATTGGAAATACAACAAACAGAAGCGGAGAAAATTTAGACATTCTTTTTGTAATGACTGTATAAACACCTGTTAAAATAATGATGTTTGCAAGACTTAAGCTGAAAATAACTTTTTCGGCTGAAAAAATGGTGATAAAGGGAAGCATCTGAGAAATGAATGTGCCGGCAATTGCAAATAGAACCATGCTAACCCGGTAATGAAGGCCTGCAAAAGTATTTTTCTCCAATCCTTTGAAGGCTTCTTTTAAGCTTTCATACCATTCAACTTCAATCAGGTCCATCGCTGTTGCAAATTTCTGTTTGAGGCCATTTTGTTTTATTCTCATTCCAAGCATTAAATCATCATCAGGCCGCATTTTAATTGCTTTATGTGTTCCGATTGCTTCATAGGAGCGCCTGGATACCATGTTAAATGCCCCAATGCCAATGCCGGTTTTGGAACGTTGATTGTTCGCCAGCCAAGGGCGTTTATAATAGGAAAAACCAAAAAGAAAAAAAGCAATGAATGTGTTGAGCCAGAAACCCCTTCCCATCAAGCTCGGTGCCGCCGTTAAATGGTCAAGGTCATTCTTGCTAAAATAATGAACCGCCTTGCTGAGGGCCTCCTTTTTAAATAACACATCAGCATCTGTGAACAAGATTAATTCCCCGGATGACTCCAAATATCCCTTGTAAAGGGCATGGTTTTTTCCAAGCCACCCACTGGGGAGAGTCTTGATATCGATACACTTAATCCTTGAATCACTCTTCTGGAGGCGGTCCATGATGCTTCCTGTGCTGTCGGTTGAACGATCATTGACCAATATCCATTCAATGCGTTTGTAGCTTTGCTGCAGCTGTGTTTTTAAGCTCTCCTCAATCCTGGCTTCTTCATTCCTTGCCGCTGTTATGACAGAAAGAAGAGGGCCTTCAGTCATCGTATCGCTATCTTCAAGGCGGTCCAGGCTTTTTAATCCCAGAGCAGCATCAATTAGTACGGCAATCCATACAAGGAGGCTTGCGCTTAATAGAATAATGAGCATTTGCAGGTTTCTCATCCTTTTTTCATAGTTTGCAATAAGAAGGCGTATTTACAGGGGAGATGCCCCCACTAAATTTTCACTGTGCTGCTGAAGCTTTGGCCAAGCCGTTTGGATTGGGCTGCCGCTTCCTTGATGCATTCAATAAAGGCTCTTTGCACCCCGTTTGCTTCAAGCACTTTTACACCTGCTTCAGTGGTGCCGCCGGGGCTTGTTACTTCCTTCCTAAGCTGCTGAGGATCCTTGGCCGACCTGGCCAGCATTTCGGCTGCCCCGATGAGGGTCTGGATGATGAATTCTTTCGCCATCTCCTTTTCGAGCCCGATTTCTTCTGCGCTTTTTTCCATGGCTTCTGCAAGATAGTAAATATACGCCGGTCCGC
Source organism: Cytobacillus oceanisediminis (assembly GCF_004366035.1). GTDB lineage: Bacteria > Bacillota > Bacilli > Bacillales > Cytobacillaceae > Cytobacillus > Cytobacillus oceanisediminis_C. The sequence continues at coordinate 340,391 of NZ_SOEE01000001.1, read as the reverse complement.
TGCCTGATAGGCCTGTCACAGCATCGAGCTGTTTTTCCTCAACAAACGCCGACTTTCCCACTGTATTAAAAATGCCTCTTACTGCTTCCATCTGTTTTTGGGTCACTCTTTCATTAGCCGATAAGGCGCTCGCTGACTTTCCGACGGCTGCCGATGTATTCGGCATGGCTCTCACGACTGGCAGCTTTTTTCCCGCCAATAGTTCAATGCTTTCGATTGAAACGCCAGCCAGAACGGAAATGATCAGCATATCTTCCTGTAAATAAGGTTTTATTAGAGTAATGGCATCCGCTGCATCTTTTGGCTTCATCGCTAAAATAACCGTTTCAGCCCCCCTGAACAGTTCACTGTGATCATAAGTTGCCTGAACGCCATAGGCTTTTTGCATGGATTGCAGCCTTTCCCTGCTGCACTTGTTTGTGACCCAAATATTGCTTCCGGTAATGAGCCGGCTATCAATCATTCCTGATATTAATGCTTCTGCCATTGATCCTGCTCCAACAATAGCTAATTTTTTCATTTGCTGTTATTCCTCCTTTATTGTTTTAAATGCCGGCTGACTAAAATAAAAAAAGCCTTTCCATCCAGTAAAGGACGAAAAGACTATGCTTCCGCGGTACCACCTTCATTGCCTTTTCATTCTTAGTGCAGCATGCCTGCCTGCTGCATCTGCTGTCTTTGAAAAGGCATCTCGATCCCGATAACGCCGGGGTGCGTTTAGGTTTTCCTAACAGCTCATAAGGCAGGTTCAATGGTCAAGTGGACTGTGAAGCCTTTCAGCCGCTGAGCTTCACTCTCTTTCGCCGTTTTCCATTTACTAATCTTATTCATCGCTATTTTTCTGCTGTCCAGTAGTGCAGCTTTGATCTGTGAAAATCAAATTTTAATTGTGATTATGCAAGAAGACACGCTTATTTGTCAAGCAGTATTTTCTAAAAAAATATTAACAATGCGCAAAAGTTATGTGAAAATAATGACAATTGATAAAAAGAACGGTACACTTATTTTTATATATGAAGATTTCTGAATTATGTTATGGAATTTCGGTAATTTGTACGCATGTAAAATGCTGATATTTTAAGGGTGAAACAAGTGGGTTTATCTAAAGGGCATATGGACTGTATGACTTGGATGGCCTGCGGAAGTATAAAAAAAATAGCTTTATTTTATTTAAATATAGTGATTTTAGGGGGATTGTTGAAATGGCAAATTGGAAGGATGGAATTGCAAAGCTTGTTATCCCGACACCTTTTCCTGTCGGTGACGTTAATGTATATGCAGTAAAAGGGGAAAAGCTGACTCTTGTGGATGCCGGCCCTAAAACGGATGAAGCATGGGAAGCCTTAAAATCCCAGCTTAAAGAGCTGAATTTAACTCCCGATGATTTTGAACAGGTTGTCCTCACACATCATCATCCCGATCATGCCGGGCTGCTTGACTTTTTCCCTGACAATCTCGAAGTGTTCGGGCACCGGATTAACCAAAGGTGGCTGTCCCGGACGGACCAATTTCTAAAATTTCATGATGAATTTTACTTAAAACTGTTCAACGAATTTGGGATTCCTGAAAGTTATTTTTCCTTTATAAATAAGATGAAAAAGACTCTGCGCTATTCCTGCAATCGTACCCTGACGGGGGAACTGGAGGAAGGCAGGCAGCCTGAAGGGCTGGTCGATTGGACGGTAATGGAGACACCTGGGCATGCACAGAGCCATATAGGTTTGTTCAGAGAGAAAGATGGTGTATTCCTTGGAGGAGACCATTTGCTTGCACACATTTCTCCTAATCCCATCCTGGAGCCGCCGCTTCCCGGCAATACGGAACGGCCAAAGCCGCAGCTTCAGTATAACGAGTCGCTGAAAAAGCTGCGGCAGCTGCCAATATCCCTTTTTTACTCTGGACATGGAGAGGATATTACAAATGTGAATGAGTTAATAAACGAAAGGCTTGGCCGGCAGCATGAGCGGGCAATGAAAGTAAAGGCATGGCTTGAGTCCGAATCGCTCACTGTTTTTGAAGTGTGCCGCCGCCTTTTTCCGAAAGTTTATGAGAAGGAGCTTTCCCTGACGATTTCTGAAACGGTCGCTCAGCTTGACTATTTGCATTCAATAGGAGAGATTTATATAAATAAAGAGGAGGAAGCATTCTTGTATTCCACATCAAAAGAGGTGGTTTGATTTGTCAGACAGATTAAAGAATAAAAATGTGATTATCACAGGTGCATCTGGAGGGATCGGGGCCCAAATGGCTATCCTTTGTGCCGAGAGGGGAGCAAACCTTGTCCTTCTTGCCCGCAGCCTTGACAAATTGCAGGAATTGCAGGCAGATTTGCTGAGGCGTTTTTCAGTGGATGTTTTCATACATAAACTTGATGTTTCGGACACTGACGAAATCTCGGCTGTTTTTTCCGAGGTACTTGCCCGGTTTGGTCACATAGATGTTCTTGTGAATAATGCCGGGTTCGGAGTTTTCCGTGAAGCGCATGAAGCAAACGTTGAAGAAATAAAGGGAATGTTTGATGTAAATGTAGTTGGTTTAATGGCTTGCACCGGCATGGTGCTTCCGGTGATGAGGAAACAGAGGAGCGGCCACATTATTAATATCGCCTCACAGGCGGGCAAAATTGCCACACCGAAATCCAGTGTCTATTCCGCAACCAAGCATGCCGTTCTTGGCTATACAAACAGCCTTCGCATGGAGCTTGGCGACAGCAATGTGTTTGTGACCGCAGTTAATCCTGGACCGATTGAAACCAATTTTTTCAATATTGCAGATGAAAAGGGCACATACGTGAAAAATGTCAGCAAATTTATGCTTAAGCCCGAATATGTGGCGCTCAAGGTAGTTAATGCAATGCTCCGGCCGGTCAGGGAAATCAATCTTCCTCGTTGGATGAATGCGGGTAGCATCGTCTATACACTTTTTCCAGGACTTTTCGAAAAAATTGGAAAACGTGCATTCAATCAGAAATAAGACAAGCGGAAGCACCTTGCCCACGAAGGAACGCAGACTAAGAACGCCGCGTCCTCCCAAAAGCTGCCGCTTTAGGTCGTGCGATGTATTCCTGCCGCAGCTTTCCTTGTCCTTTGGCAACGTCTGCATGACCCCCAGCCAGGGAGCCTCACCTCGAGGGGGAGGCTGCTTGCGCTGGACAGTTATTGACGTTCAAAACTTTATTGCCTTATGAAAAAGAAGCTGCAGCCAAAAACCTGCAGCTTTTTTTTATTCTTTAAAAATAAGGTGAGCCCGTAATATACCCGTATATCACATCATTTACTATTTCATGCAGCTCGCTGTCTGCTTCTTTATTTTTCTCCTCTATTACTTTATTGAATATTTCTGCAAATTCCCTGCTCTCAAACAAAATGGAATGGCACTCCTCGTTATATTGCTTTAAACAGTTTTGAACCATTTTATATATCAGTCTTTTGTTCATTTTTTTTTTGCACCTCAAACTGATTATACTGGTTTCTGGTCATATCGGCACCTGGCAAAAGAACCTGTTTTAAGAAAAAACGCGTAAAATTTCCATTGAAACCGAACGCATATTCGCTTAATATAATGGGTATACATATACAGAACAGATGTTCTTGTTGATTATCTATTGGATTCAAGAGCTGCCGGCCAGCATAAGCAGGTACGGCGCCTTGCGCTTTTCTGAAGGAGGATGTCGAAGTCATGGTTGATTACAGCGCAATGCCGAATAATCAAATTTTGTGTGTTGATATGAAGAGCTTTTATGCAAGCTGTTCTGCTGTCATGCTTGGTCTGGATCCTCTTGACTGCTATCTTGTGATTGCCGGGAATGTGGAACGGAAGGGCAGTGTTGTTCTGGCTGCCTCTCCGCGAATGAAAAAAGAGTTTGGGATAAAGACAGGAGCCCGCCTTTTTGAGGTTCCTAATGACCCGCGCATTAGGATTGAGGAGCCGAAAATGGCGACTTATTTAAGAATCTCCACTGAAATCACCAGGGTGTTTAACCGTTATGTCCCCAAGGAAGCCATCCATACGTACAGTGTCGATGAAAGTTTTATAAAAGTGGACGGCGCAGTGCATCTCTGGGGTGATGCCCAGACAATTGCCTGGAAAATAAAAGATGATATTGAACGGGAATTTCAGCTCCCCTGTGCCATAGGAATAGGACCTAATTTGCTTATGTCAAAGCTCTGCCTGGATCTTGAGGCGAAAAAAAAGGGAGTTGCTGAATGGACGTATGAAGATGTGAAAACAAAGCTGTGGAATGTATCCCCTTTAAGGGAAATGTGGGGCATCGGCCGCCGTGTTGAAAAAACATTGAATGGAATGGGGATTTTTACAGTCGGACAGCTTGCCCGCTATGATCTGGCTAAGCTTGAAAGAAAGTTTGGGATTATGGGCAATCAGCTCTATCATCATGCATGGGGTATTGATCTGTCGGAAATAGGGGCACCGATCATGGAAGGACAGATCAGCTTTGGGAAAAGCCAGGTTTTATTGAGAGATTACAAAGAGGAAAAGGAAATTAAGCATGTGGTCCTTGAGATGTGTGAGGAAGTGGCAAGAAGGGCCCGCAGCCACCGTAAAGCCGGCAGGACCATCAGCTTTGGCCTTGGCTACAGCCAGGATGAATTCGGAGGAGGCTTTTACCGCTCAAGGACAGTTGACCAGCCAACCAATATTACGATGGATCTTTATCGCGTTTGCCTCGAGCTTTTTAACGAGAGTTATGAGGGAAAAACAGTGCGTCAGATTTCCATTTCCCTCGGCAATATTACGGATGACTGTGAAATGCAGCTGAATCTGTTCGATTTGGATGGCTGGAAAAAAAGGGAGCTCGGCTATACAGTGGACCGGATCCGCTCGAAGTTTGGAGGCGGAGCTCTGCTAAGAGCCGTCTCTTATACAAGCGCAGGAACCGCCAAGCACCGTGCGACATTGGTTGGCGGCCATAAAATGTAAAAGGGGGTCAGCTTATGATTCGCGATCGGGGCAGAATAAAATGGACTTCTATGATGCTGCCGGAACATGTAAAGCTCTTAAGAGACTGGGCAGAGGAAGATACGTACGAGCAAAAGCGGGAATTGGATGAGCAGAAATTTGAATATATGAATGAAATTCTTTCGGAGGCAATGGAATTTCAAAAAAGCGTTACACTTACTCATTACAGGGGCAGAAATTATGAACTGGTCATCGGGAGCATCCATTACTGGGATGAACTTGGCCAAAAGCTTCATATTGTTGATCGCTTTGGGGAAATTCACCGTATTTCCATTAACGCTATAGCGGATGCGCGGTTCACGGAAGAATAGAGCTGTCTGGAACTGGATGAATTTAAAACGGGTAGTTTTTGGGCGCGGGAAGCACCTTAACAGCAGGGAGGTGTATGTAATATGCCTAGAGGAAAAGAACTGGAACAGCTGCCGATGGCTAATATCGCACCAGGGGCCGGGGAAGACAGTACGGACAGGGACCGGGAACTGCTTCAGGGGATTGTACAGGGTGAAAGAGCAACACCCGCAAGAATAAAAAATGAAAAAAAACGGGGATGACTGTCCCCGTTTTCCACCCTTATTGCTTGTCATCGAGAGCTTTCTCCGCACGGACACAGGATTGGAAAGTTCCTTTATGAGTGCCATCACAAAATGGAATTTTTGAGGATCTTCCGCAGCGGCAAAGGGAGAAGGTTTGTTTTGTTTCGAATTTATTGCCATCCATATCAATTAACTCTACATCACCTGTTACACGCAGCGATCCATTATCCATTACTTTAATCTGCGCCTTTGACATATCCAATCATCCTTTCACAACTTTGGTGGCTGAATAAGCAGCTGTCTCTTTCAGAAGCATGTTATTACTATCTGTGTTAAAATACAGCATATGCAAAGGGGAGGTAGTTTTAAACATGGAAATTGCATTAACTGAATTGGCGGCAGAAAAATTATCCGAACGGATTGCCGGCAAAGATGGATTCATAAAGCTAAAGTATGATATAGATGGCTGCGGCTGCGTAGTAAGCGGGGTAACGGCTCTTTGGCTTGTTAATGACCTGGATGAAGATGACAGGGAAATTAAAACGAACGCTGGCAGCATATATGTGGAAAAATCAAAGGAAGTATTTTTGGATGACGATTTAACAATAGACTTTTCAGTGAAAGCAAATTGCTTTCAGTTAAAAAGCCCGAATCAGTATTTAAACCCTAGGATGAGCTTTATTGATAAAACAAAATAATGATGTAGCAGGCGGCCGCTGTGGAAGGCGGTCTTTTTTAATTGTTTACATAGGTAAAAATACCCTTCCAAAATTCTGGAAAATAAGGTTTTAATATATTAGTAAAAGGTTACAGGCTAAATAGAATAACAATAACAAGGATGATTGTCATTATTGGTGAAGAAAGTGCTGATTGGAGGAGATTCGAATGAAGCAGAAGTTATTTTTGCTGGCGGCAGCTTTCCTGATGTTGTCAGGGTGCAGTACAGCAACAATGGGCCAGGCGATTGATAACGGAATTCCATTCAATGTAAAAGAAGTCTTACATAAAGAAAAAGTAAAAGATGGAGTCGTACTGCTGTATTTAACGCAGCAGAATGATGGACAAAAAGAGGTCGAGGCCATGGCGGCTGCCTATTTGAAGGGCAGTGACAAAAAAGGCTGGAAAAATGAAGGCCATAACCATTGGGAACATTATGAGAATGAACATATGACCGTTTATACAGATACTTTTTATGATTACGATAAGGAAGGTAAATTAGAAAACAGATTACCGATTATTTTTGGTGAGATTCAGAGCGGGGATATAAAAAAAGTAGAGGTAGCCGGCAAGGAAGAGAAATTTGAAGAAGCGGCTATTATTAAAAAGGAAAACAAACGCTATTATTTTAAAATGGGAGATTTTCATATTGCAAGAGGGCTGTCGGCAGAGGGCAAGGAAATCATAAAGAAAAAGAAAAATTAGAGGATCCTATAGGAAGCAGCTGGCTTAAATTGAAGCCAGCTGTTTCTATTGTGATAAAGTATCTTTGCTGTTGACATACTGATCCAAAAACTCGTCGATGACTTTTTCATAATCTTCTCTGTTTTCATTGAAGGATTGAGCATGGATTCCATTGGCAGCAAGGTAAAGTTGTTTAGGACCTTTTTTCTTCTCATATAAAGCTTCCGACATGGTCGGCAAAATAAAATCGTCTTTTTCACTGTGTATGAACAGGATCGGTTTCTTTATATTTTCAATAACAGAAATAGGCGATACATCTGCGATGGAGTATTTCTCACGCATCCGCAGAAATAGATCGGCAACAGGCAAAAAAAGCTTTGGCGAAAGCTTCATTTCTGCTTTCAGACGGTAAGCCAGCTGCGCTTTAAAGTCTGAAAAAGGACAATCGGCGATGTAAAAGTCGGCACCGTCTTCGAGCATTCCCGCATAGAGGATCATTGTAGCAGCTCCCATGCTTTCGCCATGAATGCCAATCTGAATATTTGGCCCTTTTTCTGCTTTAAGCCAATCAATAATTGCTTTTAAATCAAACTTTTCATAATGCCCGTAACTTGTCGTTCTTCCTCCGGATTCTCCGTGGCGGCGATGATCATAGATAACCGCATTAAATCCCCGGTCCAAAAACAGGTTCATATATTTAATCGAGTTCATTTTATTTTCCGTAACCCCGTGGGAAATAACAATATAGCGACTATTTTTATGCGGTTCGACAGCTACGGCTTTTAAGTTATAGCCAAATGGGGAGGGAATAAGCACTTCTCTTTTTGGCAGGCTGTCATACTTGATAAGATCAAGTCTGCCGGACTCTTTCTCCCTTTCTAAAATAAAGTCATCTTCCTTCTTTTTCATAAACATAAGCCTATTGGTAAAATAGACGCCGAGTGATGAAAGAAAGAGTACGATGGAAAATAAATAACGTAAAAACCTTCTCAAACCCATCCCTCCATCTTTTTTACTTTATTTTACCATTATGGATAAAATTAAAACAGAGATGTGAGCCGGGACATGCTGGAATTTCAGAAGGGAATCCCGGCATGAAAAAAGCCGCTTTGCGGCGGCTTATTGCTTCGCGTTTTGTCTTTTAGTTGGATGAATCGCCTTTTCTAAATCCTCGGCAGCAATCGTCTGGTTTACTGTATCGGAATTCGGCTTTCCCTTCTGGCTATATCCTTTATCGCGTTTTTGGCTCATCGGATTATCCCCCTTCTAATAGGCTTCAGCTGATTTCAGTTCGTCAGCTGCTATAGCAGTTGCTTTCATCTAATAAGATGCTATAAGAAAGGGCGCATTATTCATCTTAAGAAACTGCTATTGAACAGTTTGAGCGTTCAGCCTGAAATAGGTGCTTTCAATCGGCCTGGAAAGATGAGGCTGAACAATTTTTACCGCTTCCATTAATTGATCAAGGTTAACATTGGTTTCAATTCCCATACGCTCTAGCATATAAACAACATCTTCAGTTGCCGCATTGCCTGCAGCGCCCGGGGCAAATGGGCATCCGCCAAGTCCTCCGGCGGAAGTATCAAATCGGTCGACACCTGCCTGTAAGGCTGCAAAAATATTAGTAAGGGCCATTTTTCTTGTGTCATGGAAATGGGCAGTCAGCAGGGTAGTTGGAAACTCTTCTTTTAAACGGGAAAAAAGCCCATGCGATTCATGGGGAGCAGCCATCCCGATTGTATCTGCCACGCTTAATTCATCAGCCCCTGCGTCAACAAATTGACGGCATAGTCCAACTGTATCTTCAGGGTTAATTGCTCCTTCATACGGGCAATGAAATGCCGTGGAGATGCATGCGCGGACAAAGTAACCTTTCTCCTTCAGTTCTCCGATAATCGGCTTTAGTTCATCCATGCTTTCCTGAGTGGATTTATTGATATTTTTCTTATTAAATGTATTGCTTACACCGACGAAAACGGCAACGGCCCGGCATTCAGTCATATATACCCTGTCAATGCCTTTACGGTTTGGGGCCAGCACGATATCCCTTGTATTTGCATCAAGGCAATCTGCCGTAATTTCAGCTGCATCCCCCATCTGCGGGACCCACTTGGGAGACACAAATGAAGTAAGCTCCAATTCTGTTAATCCTGCATTTTTTAAACTTCTAATAAAGTCTTTCTTGACTTCGGTGGGTACAAAGGCCTTTTCATTTTGCAGTCCATCCCGCGGGCCCACTTCAATGATTGTTACTTTATCTGGAAATGCAAGCGTCATGTTTTCCTCTCCCGTTTCATATTTTAGATTGTGCCTGGTAAGCGCTTTCTTTAAAATGTTAAATCGCTTGAATTTATTGTAGTAGGAAAGTATTTTCGATTGCAAGAATAATAAAAATTTTGACAAAATAAAAGGAATTTTGAGATCTTGGCACGAATATAAGCAGAGAGATGTTTTGAAAGGATGAGAGAGATGGCACAAACAGAAGTCGTAATAGTCAGCGCGGTCCGGACAGCAATAGGCAGTTTTAATGGAAGCCTTAAAGATGTATCAGCACCAGAGCTTGGGGCGATTGCGATAAAAGGCGCACTTGAAAAAGCAGGCGTAACACCGGATCAGATAGATGAAGTAATCCTGGGGAATGTCCTGCAGGCAGGTCTGGGCCAGAATCCGGCAAGGCAGGCAGCTCTTAAAGCGGGACTTCCTGAAAGCGTTTCCGCGATGACGATTAATAAGGTTTGCGGTTCCGGGCTTAAAGCAGTTCATTTAGCTGCACAGGCCATTTTAGCTGGTGATGCAGAAGCGGTGATAGCTGGCGGCATGGAGAATATGAGTCAGGCTCCTTACATACTGAAAAATGCAAGAAATGGCTTTAAAATGGGAGATCAAAAGCTTATAGATTCGATGATATCAGACGGGCTCTGGTGTGCCTTTAATGATTACCATATGGGAGTTACTGCTGAGAATCTCTGCTCGAAATACGAGCTGAGCCGGGAAGAACAGGACGAATTCGCAGCAGCCAGCCAGGAAAAGGCAGCAAAGGCAATTGAAGAAGGAAAATTCAATAATGAAATCGTTCCTGTGGAAATTCCTCAGCGAAAAGGGGATCCGGTTGTTTTTGATGCAGACGAGTATCCAAAGAAAGGGACGACTGCTGAAAAGCTCGCAGGCCTGCGCCCGGCGTTTAAGAAAGACGGCAGTGTAACAGCCGGTAATGCTTCCGGGATTAATGACGGGGCTGCAGTATTGCTTGTTATGAGCAAAAAGAAAGCAGATGCACTCGGTCTTAAGCCGTTAGTAACGATTAAAGGAAATGCAAGTGCAGGTGTGGATCCAAGCATAATGGGCATTGGCCCTGTTGCTGCGGTAAAAAAAGCGCTTGAAAAGGCATCTGTTTCCATGGATGAACTGGAGCTTATTGAAGCAAACGAAGCATTTGCAGCCCAGTCGCTCGCAGTTGACAGGGAGCTTCGTTTTAACAAGGAGATTCTGAATGTCAATGGCGGGGCCATTGCGCTCGGACATCCAATCGGCGCAAGCGGTGCAAGAATTCTTGTAACTCTTATTCATGAGATGCAAAAAAGACAGGCGAAAAAAGGCCTTGCAACTCTATGCATCGGCGGTGGCCAGGGGGTAGCCACAGTGGTGGAGCTTGCTTAGGAAATTCGAAAGTAAATGAATAGCAAAAAAATTGAGTATTTCAAATGAAAGGAGTGATTGAAGTGAAGAAAATTTGTACTTCCTTCAGTGAAGCGGTTCAGGAAATTCATGATGGCGCTGTCCTAATGGTTGGCGGCTTCGGTCTGTGCGGAATCCCTGAAAACCTTATTCTTGCTTTAGTTGATAAAGGGGTCAAGGACCTAACTGTCATTTCAAATAACTGCGGTGTTGATGATTGGGGGCTTGGACTGCTTTTAAAAAATAAACAGATTAAGAAAATGGTCGGTTCTTATGTCGGCGAAAACAAAGAGTTTGAGAGACAGGTTCTTTCAGGCGAAATTGAAGTAGAGCTGCTCCCTCAAGGAACGCTGGCGGAAAAAATCCGTGCAGGCGGTGCCGGCATTCCTGCTTTTTATACGCCGGCAGGAGTAGGTACACCGATTGCAGAGGGGAAAGAGGCCAAGGTTTTTGACGGCAAGGAATATCTCCTTGAAGAGGCACTGAAAGCAGACTTCAGCCTTGTAAGGGCATGGAAGGGCGATAAAATGGGCAATCTTGTATATCACAAAACTGCCCGGAACTTCAATCCGATGATTGCAGCAGCAGGCAAAGTGACAATTGCAGAAGTGGAGACACTTTATGAAATTGGTGAATTGGATCCGAACTATATTCATACGCCGAGCATCTATGTTCAGTCGCTGATTAAGGGAAAACAGGAAAAGCGCATTGAAAGACTGACTGTAAAGAAATAGATACTGACGGAAGGAGAGGGACTCATGAGTAACGATAAAGCAGCAGTCCGCGAGAAAATCGCCAGACGTGCTGAGAAAGAAATTGAAAATGGTTTTTACGTGAATTTGGGAATTGGCATGCCGACATTGGTTGCAAACTATATTTCTGATAATAAAGAAGTAGTCCTTCAATCTGAAAATGGATTGCTGGGAATTGGACCATATCCTGCTGAAAGCGAAGTTGATCCGGATTTAATTAATGCAGGAAAAGAAACAGTTACCGCAATTTCGGGGGCCTCGTATTTTGATAGTGCTGAATCATTTGCGATGATCAGGGGAGGCCATGTGAATATTGCCATTCTCGGCGGAATGGAGGTTTCCGAAAAAGGTGATCTGGCCAACTGGATGATTCCAGGGAAGATGATCAAGGGAATGGGCGGTGCAATGGATCTGGTTCATGGGGCCAATAAAATCATCGTCATTATGGATCACACTAATAAAAATGGCGATTCGAAGATTCTTAAAGACTGCAGCCTGCCTTTAACAGGAAAAAACGTCGTTGACCGCATTATAACTGAGCGGGCAGTCATCGATGTAACCGATTCTGGTTTGAAGCTTGTTGAAGTCGCTAAAGGCTTCACAATCGAGGACATAATCAATTCAACAGAACCTGAATTGCAAATTGACGAAAACGTTGTCACAGAAGCTTATTAATACCTTTTGAAAAGTACAGCTGAAAATGCTGTGCTTTTCATTATTTTTCACTCGGTTTTATCCTACAGAAAAGAGGAGAAAAAATGAGATTTTCATTTAAAGGGATCGACCATATCCAGCTGGCAGCTCCAAAAGGCTGCGAGGATAATGCCAGGAAATTTTACGGTGAACAGCTTGGGCTGAAGGAAATTCCCAAGCCTGAAAATCTTCAGAAGCGCGGCGGCTGCTGGTTTATATGCGGAGATCAGGAAATCCATATCGGGGTGCAGGAAGGCTTCTTGCCGGCAAAAAAAGCGCACCCTGGATTTATTGTGGAAAACCTCGAGGACTTGAGAAGCACTCTTCAAAAGCAGAAGATAGCTATAAAGGAAGAACCGCCTATAGAAGGAAGAAAGCGATTCTTTGTTGATGACCCATTCGGAAACAGAATTGAGTTTCTGGAGTATTTGCCATAATAACGATTCAGCCTGTTCCTTCATCAATAAAAAAATATGTTATAATAAATGGCAAAATTAGTTGATGAGGGGATACTATGAAAAAGAAAAAACATCATTCCCAGCCTAAGAAAGACGATAAGCCAGTCACACTTGGCGACATGCTAAATCAGGACTTGATGGAGCAATTAAAAGGGAAGAAGCAGGAATTAAAAGCTGCTGAAGATAAACAGAAGGAAGAAGAAGAGCGCAGAAAAAGAGAGGAAAGAAGACTCCGCGAAAAAAATAAAAGTTTTGAAGAATTGCTTGGAGAAAGCGATCTTAACTGGAAAGAGTTCAAATAAAAAAGTTTCATTTAAAATAACCGAGGGCAAAGATTAATAAAAAAGACGGGGGTCGTTCCATGTTTTCTTTATTAAGTTTTATATTTGCTCTCGGTTTTTCATTTGTGCACTTCTCTTCAAAGTACATGAAATTTTTAACCTATATCCCAAGAAGCAGGCTTCTGTCAGCCGCAAGCGGAATCTCTGTAGCTTATATATTTGTACATGTCCTTCCAGAGCTTAAAAAACATCAGGAAAGTCTTGAAGGGATGGAAAGATCTGAGATTTTCAAATACCTGGATAGCCATGTTTACATATTTGCCATGATGGGTCTTTGCGCCTTTTATGGAATTGAGAAAGCAGTTAAATATTCTCAAAAAAATAAGGATGAGAGGAATGCAGCAAAACTTTTTGGGCTTCATATATCCAGTTTTTTTATTTACAATATGCTAATTGGCTATCTGCTTGTACATGGGGAGTTTGACAGTCTAAAAGAATGGCTTATTTATTTTTTTGCCCTTTCAGTCCACTTTATTTCTAATGATCATGGCTTAAGGCAATCACATAAAAGGATATACGATAAATATGGGCAATGGGTACTGACATTTTCCATATTAATAGGATGGGCAGTTGGAGTGTTAACAGAAGTAAGTGAGATGGTAATTGCTTTCTTATTTGCAGCTCTAGCAGGAGGAGTGATATTAAATGTGCTTAAAGAGGAGCTGCCTGAGGAAAGAGAAAGCAATTTTGCTGCTTTTATTGGGGGAGTGGCAGGATATACAATAATCTTAATAATGATTTAAGAGCTGACCATTGCGTCAGCCCTCATCGGTTAAGTTATCTATGCTGTTCATACTTGTTTAACTTTGCAATGGATTTTATCAGAGCCAATTCGTCTTTATTCAGTGGATGGGCTCTTGCTGCTTTTGCATTTTCCCTTACTTGCTCAGCTCGGCTTGCACCTGCCGCAACAGAAGCAACAGCATGATCCGCGAGATTATACTGAAATGCTATCTCGGTCATGGAGCGCTCGTCTGAAATTATCTCTCTTATACTGCTGATTGATTTTTCCAATTCAGAGTAGCTGTAATCCAAATACCCTTTCGCTTTTACCGATTCAGATGCTTTATCAAGCATTTTGTTGCTAAGCATTCCTTTAGCAAGGGGACCTCTTGTAATTGCGCTGATGCCTTTTTGATTTAAAAGAGGCAGAGCTTCTTCTTCCGGACGCCGATCTAAAATGCTGTATTGCATCATGACAGAGACAATGGAGGATTTCGCAGCATATTCACGGATCACATTTGGACGGATGGAGGATATGCCATACTGTCGAATGTATCCTTCTTCCTTCAGTTCCTCAAATGCTTCAATGGTGTCATCAATAGGATCTTCAATCGTGCCGCCATGAAGCTGATATAAATCAATATAGTCTGTGCCCAGCCTTTTTAAACTGTCCTTTACAGCTTCTTTGATGTGACTTTTTGAGGGATCCCAGCTCCAGCCATCTTTATTTTTATTCCAGCGGTTGCCGGCTTTGGTAGCAATGATCACCTGTTCGCGGACACTCTTTAAGGATTGTCCGACAAGCTTTTCATTTTCGCCAAAGTCATATAAATTAGCTGTATCAAAATAATTGATTCCTTCTTCAAGGGCAGCTTCAATAATCTCCTGAGCCTGGGAAGGGTTGGTGCCAATTGACATGCAGCCCAGCCCAAGCTCGCTTACGTACAAGTCTGAGTTTCCAAGTCTTCTCTTTTTCAAGTACCCACCTCATTTAAGTGCTTTCTATAATTGTACATAAACAAATGAGGCATACTCAAATTTAGAGGCTTATCATTTTATATTGTTCTGAGATTCAACCCAGTCTTTTACAAGGACATACTGCCTGCTGTATTGTTTTAGTTTCTCACGGACTTCCCAGGCTTTGCCGGTCAGAATAATCCCCCTGCTGTGCACATACACCTTCATGCCATACTCCCCCTCATCAAGTATGATAAAATGTATGAGCAATCAGTAACGGAATAGAACAGGAGTGACGTAATCAATGAGCCGCCTAGAAGAAAAAACGATTCAAACAGAAAAAATCTTCACTGGAAAAGTTATTAGTCTGCAGGTGGAAGATGTTGAGCTGCCCAATGGCAAAACATCAAAGCGGGAAATTATTAAACATCCCGGGGCAGTAGCTGTATTGGCAGTTACGGATGAAAATAAAATCGTGATGGTTGAACAATATAGAAAGGCGCTGGATAAGATTATTGCCGAAATACCGGCCGGTAAGCTTGAAGCAGGGGAAGATCCCAGAGTTTGTGCAGAGAGGGAGCTGGAAGAAGAAACGGGATACGGCTGCGGGGAAATGGAATGGCTGATCTCATTCTACACTTCTCCCGGATTTGCTGACGAGCTGGTACATCTATATATAGCAAAGGGTCTTATGATAAAGGAAAATGCCGCATCTCCTGATGAAGATGAATTTGTGAATCTTATGGAAGTAACGCTTGATGAAGCAATATCCCTGCTGAAGGAGCAGAAGATTCATGACGCGAAAACCGCTTATGCAATCCAATATCTCCAGCTGCAAGAGGCGATGAAAAAATAAAATGAAACGCTATTTTGCAGATTTCCATATCCATATTGGACGCACCTTTACGGGAAAGCCGGTTAAAATAACAGGCGCTAAATCCCTTACCTTCACAAATATCATCAGGCATGCCCGCAATGAAAAAGGGCTTGATATCATCGGCATTATTGATTGTCATTCTCCTGAAGTCATACTTGAAATCGAAGATTTGGCCCAAAAAGGCATTGTAACTGAACATAGGGATGGGGGACTTCAATATGGAGATTTAACAATTATACCCGGGTCGGAACTTGAAATATATGATGATTCCTGTAAAGGCCCCATTCATGTTCTTTGCTTCCTTCCGACTCTTTCAGCCATGAAGGTTTTCTCAGCCTGGTTATCGGGACATTTAAAGAACATAACGTTAAGTTCACAGAGAATTTATGCCTCAGGCAGAATGCTTCAGGAAAAAGTGAAGGAACTGGATGGGCTTTTTATTCCTGCCCATGTTTTTACCCCATTTAAAAGTTTATTCGGGAAAGGGGTAGAGCGGTCGCTGACAGAGGTATTTGATCCTGACTTAATCGATGCAATAGAGCTGGGGCTCAGTGCAGATACTAAGATGGCAGATCAAATAGCTGAACTTCACAATTATACCTTTTTAACAAACTCAGATGCCCATTCACTAAAAAAAATAGCGAGAGAATATCAAATCCTTGAGATGGAGTCACCTACATTTGCCGAACTGAAGAAGGCTTTGACTGGAAAAGAAAAATGCAAGGTAAAAGCCAATTTCGGGCTTGATCCGCTGCTTGGCAAATACCATCAGACAGTTTGCTCTGAATGTTTTGGACCCTTTGATGAAGCAAAGGGTAAATGCAGAAATTGCAGTCACCACAAATTTATCAAAGGCGTGGCTGACCGGATCTCTGAACTAAAATCATCTGGAGAATTGCTCGTTGAACGGCCTCCTTATATTCATCAGGTGCCGCTTGAATTCATTCCAGGGCTAGGCCCGAAAATGCTGGAAAAGCTGCTGAATTATTTCGGCACTGAAATGGCCATTCTTCACGATGTTCCATTATCAGAAATAAACAAAGTAATCCCTGAGAAAATAGCCAAGCTTATTGGGAAAGCGCGTGAAGGAACATTAAACCTCAAGGCAGGGGGCGGAGGCAAGTACGGCAAAATTATGGATATCTAAAAAACATAGAGCCCATCAGGCTCTATGTTTTTTAGGTGCTTTAGCATAAACGCATGTATCCCTAAGCTCTGTTCCATCTGCGCTGAGGCTGTCATTGAGCAATACTCCTTCAAGTGTGTATCCCAGCCTTTCGGGAATCCTTCGGCTGTTTATGTTTTTCGGGTCACATCTAATTTCCACTCTATTCGCTTCAAAATGCTCAAAAGCAAATTTGGTCAACCCTTCAGCAGCTTCAGTTATATAGCCGTTTTTCTGAAACCTTGTGTCTCCCCAATAACCTATTTCAAATTTGCGGACATCCCAATCGATTCGGTGCAGGCCAGTGGAACCGACAAAAGCATCGTCTTCTTTCCGGTAAATATGGATGCGGAAATCTTCCCTAAGGATAAACTTTGCATAAGATCTGCGGATACCCGCTTCAGCTTCTTCCTCTGATTGATCATTCTGTGCAAAAGGAAGCCATTTTTTTAGCTCAGCAGCCGAAGCTGTTACAGCTTCATGAACGGCTTTCCCATCTCCGGGCATGGCAGGTCTCATATATAGTCTTTCGGTTTCAATCCTCTCTGGAAACTCATTTAAAATCGGATCCATTTATTTATTCCTCCAATGACTATTTAAATAATTTTGAAAATTATAACGGAAATAACTGGATTATTCAAGACTTTTTTCCATTGGGGAATAATCCAATTCTTTGTCATACAAATCTGGGACAGGCATACAATTTAATATCCAATCTGTTTTGTTTTAGGAGGAAGAGCAATGAAGAAAAAAATGTACCAGAACGCTGCAGCAGCCCACTTTCGCGAACATTCCTCAATCTATTTATTTGTTGTTGTGTTATTTCTGATGGGTGTCATTTTTGGGGCTATCGTTGTAAATAGCTTAAGCTTTACACAAAAGGAAGATTTATTTTATTATCTGTCGCAGTTTTTTGGCCAGGTATCAGATGGACATGTTGCAGCAGCAGATGAATTATTCAAACAGAGCTTTTTCCATAATACGAAATTTATAGGGCTGATGTGGATTTTGGGAATCTCTATAATTGGACTGCCTGTCATTCTGATTCTTCTATTTATGAAAGGGATGGTGGTTGGCTTTACAGTTGGTTTTCTCGTTAACCAAATGGGATGGGAGGGGTTTTTGCTTTCCTTTGTATCGGTCCTTCCCCAGAATCTGATCATTATACCTATATTTATTCTCGCTGCAGCACTGGCTGTTTCTTTCTCTTTAAAAATGATAAGAAGACAATTTATGAAAAAAGTCGGTCAGCCCATGATGCCGCTTTTCGGAAGATATATGATTGCTTTTGCAGTAGCCATTCTGTTTCTAATTGCAGCAGCTGGAGTGGAGGCGTTTATCTCTCCTGTCTTAATGAAGTCTGTTGTCAACTCAATCCAATCCTAATATGTGAATGACTGCAAAAGGCAGAGCTGGCGGCTCTGTCTTTTGTTTGTACAGAAAAAGGGATAGAAACAAAAAAGATAGGGTACATATAAAGAGGTTTAAATATGTTTTAAAAAATATTATAATAATTATTATATAAAAGTGATTTTTATCTGTTATTTATAATTATTTTATTTTGAATGTGATCTTATTTCTGTTATAATGAGAATGTTAGTGGCGAGGGAGGGACTTTCGGTATGGAAAGCAGAATTGAAAGAATAAAAAAACAGTTGCATTCATCCAGCTATAAACTAACACCACAGCGAGAGGCAACAGTTCGCGTCCTGTTAGAACACGAAGAGGATCATTTAAGTGCGGAAGATGTCTACCTCCTAGTAAAAGAGAAATCGCCTGAGATAGGCTTGGCAACTGTATATAGAACACTTGAATTGCTGACTGAACTAAAAATTGTCGATAAAATTAACTTTGGTGATGGAGTTTCCCGTTATGACCTGCGTCAGGAAGGGGCAGCCCATTTTCACCACCATTTAGTCTGTATTGAGTGCGGAGCTGTTGATGAAATTCAGGAAGATTTGCTTGAAGACGTAGAGGAAGTGGTTGAACGCCGCTGGAACTTTAAAATAAAGGATCACCGCCTTACGTTTCATGGCATCTGCTACCGCTGCCAGGATAAACAGACAGACAACGAAACCGAAGCAGAAGAAAACTAATATTCACTGACAAAGCTTATTCTTACATGAGAATGGGCTTTTTATTTTGAGCTATTTTCACAAAGTTTGCTGCGTTCAAATGGGTAAAAATATTTTACCGCTGAGTTGAACCTCGCTGTGGGCACTTGATCCACGAAAATGCTATTGTATTTCCTTCGTGCGGTGTTCATTCAAGGAAGTTTATTCAATGTCCTGCGGGAGGAGGTTCTCACTCCTCCCCGCGGAAAGCAAGTCCCCGTGCCGAAATCAACGGGCTACTTTCTGAAAAACAATATTCTAGAATAGCCTGGTTATAAAAGAGAAATCCAACTAAAAAGGAAAGTGCCCTGAAGAAACGCCAATTATGCAGATTCAGGTATAATTCTTGTCCAAAATGGCATACCTTTTAATAATAGAAAGCATTTGAATCTTTGCTTATTAAAAGTGATGGAGGACCAAACAATGAAATCCTGGCTGAGTATGGCTTTTCAGACCATTAAAGTGTTTGTCATTTTTACTGGATGCACAATCCTTTTTTATTATGGTATTATGTGGTTAAATGAAGAATACCAGGATTATCACCGCTATGACGAACCACAGGGAGCGGCTGTTAAGGTGTCAGCGAGCGGAACAGATGAAGATAGGAGCTTGCTGGACCGGTTAATTCTTTTCTACTTAAATGGGGAGTAATGCAATTATATGGATGATCAGTTAAGAGACTTTATTCATTATTTACTTGTAGAAAAAGGCCTCGCTAAAAATACAATTGTATCTTATGAAAGAGATTTGAAAAGTTATCTGAAATATCTCAAGTCTGAAGAGAAGATTTCAAACCTTGAGAGTGTGCAGCGTACGCAGATTGTCCAATTTCTCGGCTTTTTAAAAAAACAGGGCAAATCCTCAAAAACCTTGGCCCGGCATATAGCCTCCTTAAGGGCCTTTCACCAATTTCTGCTCCGCGAAAAAGCAGTTGGCCATGACCCATCTGTCCATATAGAAACACCGAAAATGGAACGTTCGCTTCCAAAAGTATTAAACATGCAGGAAGTGGAAACTTTATTGGATTTTCCAGAGAAAAAGGATCACTTTGGGTTGCGTGATAAAGCCATGCTTGAACTTTTATATGCTACAGGTATTCGCGTGAGTGAGCTGATAGGCCTGAACATGGGTGATGTCCATTTAACGATGGGCTTTGTAAGATGTATAGGCAAAGGAAACAAGGAACGGATTGTGCCTATTGGCAAAACAGCCTCCGAAGCTCTTGAAAAGTATTTAAGTGAAGGAAGAGGAAAGTTTGCTTCAAAAAAGTATAAAGATGAAGCGTTATTTTTAAATCATCACGGCAAACGTCTTTCAAGACAGGGATTTTGGAAAATATTGAAGCGGCTTGCTCAGGAGGCAGGGATCGACAAGGAACTTACTCCGCATACGCTGAGGCATTCATTTGCTACTCATCTGCTTGAAAATGGTGCTGATTTGCGGGCAGTCCAGGAAATGCTTGGACATGCCGATATTTCCACCACACAAATTTATACGCATGTTACCAAAACTCGCCTTAAAGATGTGTACAGCCAATATCATCCGCGTGCTTAAACCATTAATTAAATAAATGTCATAAAGCTGCCATGAAAAGTAGGCAGCTTTTTCTTGTCTTTTTACCTGTTTATTATGTAAAATATAGATGTCAGACTTCTGACAAATGAAAGGGCTATCTAAATATTTATTTAACTGAAAGAATTTCCGTTTTTACTGTCTAGCTCCACCGCCTGCCTCCTTCTGATGTCGTGGGCGGGCAAGCGTTCCGCTTTTCTTTCAGCAAGAGAATCAGTGTTAAATAAACCTAAAAAGGGTACTATACGAATATGATTTTTGTAACCGTATTCAAATAATTAGGAGGTTTTCATATGTCTGCATATACATATAATCGCGTTTTTTTAATCGTCATGGACTCAGTAGGAATTGGCGAAGCACCTGATGCCGATAAGTTCGGTGATAAAGGCGCTGATACGATCGGCCACATCGCAGAAAAAATGAATGGCCTGAAGATGCCCAACATGGGCAAACTCGGGCTTAGTAATATCAGTGAAATCAAAGGAATCGAAAAAGCAGAGAAGCCGATGGCGTTTTACACAAAAATGCAGGAAGCTTCCAACGGAAAAGACACAATGACTGGACATTGGGAGATCATGGGCTTGAATATCCAAACTCCTTTCCGGGTATTTCCAAACGGGTTCCCGCAGGAATTGATTTCTGAACTTGAAGCCCGTACCGGAAGAAAAATAATCGGCAATAAACCGGCGAGCGGAACGGAAATTCTGGTTGAACTCGGGGAAGAGCATATGAAAACCGGCGCTTTGATTGTTTATACATCAGCGGATTCAGTACTGCAGATTGCGGCACATGAAGATATAATACCAATCGAAGAACAGTATAAAATCTGTAAGATAGCACGCGAGCTGACGCTGGATGAAAAATATATGGTGGGCAGAGTGATTGCCAGACCATTCATTGGCGAGCCGGGAAATTTCCAAAGAACATCAAATAGACATGATTATGCGTTAAAGCCATTTGACCGCACGGTAATGAACGAAATGGCAGACAGCGGCCTTGATGTATTGGCAATCGGCAAAATTTCTGACATTTTTGATGGCGAAGGGGTAACTGAAGCCATTCGCACTACTTCAAATATGGACGGAATGGATAAGCTGATTGAAACATTTGAAAAAGAGTTTACGGGCCTGAGCTTTTTGAATCTTGTTGACTTTGATGCATTGTTTGGGCATAGACGGGATCCAGAAGGCTATGGAAAAGCTCTTGAAGAATTTGATGAGCGCCTGCCTGAAGTATTTGAAAAAATGCAGGACGGCGACCTATTAATGATCACTGCCGACCATGGCAATGACCCTGTCCATCATGGTACAGATCATACACGTGAATATGTTCCACTTCTTGTTTACTCAAAAGACATGGAGGAGGGGCAAGAGCTTCCAATTAGCGAGACCTTTGCAGATATTGGGGCAACAATTGCCGATAACTTTAATGTAAAGATGCCGGCTTTTGGCAAAAGCTTTTTAAATCAATTGAAATAATGCAATAAAACAGCAGATGAGGAGAATGACGATGAATTATAGCAAAATTCAAAATGCGGCTGAATTTCTTAAAAATAAATATACAGGGCAGCCAAAGATTGGGCTGATATTGGGGTCAGGACTTGGAGTACTGGCAGACGAAATTGAAGAACCGGTTAAAATCCCATATAACGAAATCCCGGATTTTCCTGTATCAACAGTAGAGGGCCATGCTGGACAATTGGTATTCGGACGTTTGAACGGCATTGAAGTGGTTGCTATGCAAGGCCGTTTCCATTATTACGAAGGATACTCATTTGATAAGGTAACCTTTCCTGTAAGAGTTATGAACGAAATGGGTGTTGAGAAGCTTATTGTTACGAATGCAGCAGGCGGTGTGAATGAAACCTATTCACCTGGTG
Organism: Cytobacillus oceanisediminis; assembly: GCF_004366035.1. Classification (GTDB taxonomy): domain Bacteria; phylum Bacillota; class Bacilli; order Bacillales; family Cytobacillaceae; genus Cytobacillus; species Cytobacillus oceanisediminis_C. The sequence goes on along the minus strand of NZ_SOEE01000001.1, from coordinate 318,274 downwards.
ATCTCATGCTTATTTCAGACCATATCAACAATATGGGCAGCAATCCGCTTATTGGTCCTAATGATTCCCGTATGGGTCCGCGTTTTCCGGATATGTCAGAAGCATATTCCAAAGAGTTGAGAAAGCTTGCCAGAGGTATAGCGGATAAGCTAAACCTGAAGGTTCAGGAAGGAGTTTATGTCGGCAATACAGGGCCAACTTATGAAACTCCTGCAGAAATTCGCATGCTGAGAACGATGGGGGGAGATGCAGTCGGTATGTCAACTGTCCCAGAAGTCATTGTGGCACAGCATTCAGGAATGAATGTGCTTGGAATCTCCTGTATCTCAAATATGGCTGCGGGTATCCTGGATCAGCCGCTGAACCACGAGGAAGTTATCGAAACGACTGAGAAAGTCAAAGCCGATTTCCTTCGTTATGTGAAAGCAATCGTTAAAGAACTTGGTGCATAAGATTTCTTATGGTAATTTTGGAGGCATGCAGCTAACTTAGTTTAATTACTGAGTTGATTCTTCGCGGTGGGCACTTGATCCTGGAAAATGGATTCGCATTTTCTTCGTCAAGGAGGGTTATTCAATGTCCTGCGGGAGGAGAGGGAGCGTGAGACCCCCCAAGCGAAGCCGAAGAGGCTTTGGTTCCTCCCCGTGGAAAAACAAGTGTCCCGTGCTGAAATCAACGGGTTTACTTATTGTGCAAAAACAACAATCGGTTAGGAAAGAGCCATATGAAAAGAATAAATGAAAGCAGTGGTGTTTGAGATGAGAATGGTTGATCTTATTGAAAAGAAAAGGGATGGCCTTGAGTTAGCAACTGAAGAAATTCAGTTTGTCATTAAAGGATATACAGATGGTTCAATCCCGGATTATCAGGTAAGTGCGTTAACAATGGCTATCTTTTTCCAGGGAATGACAGAGAACGAAAGAGCCGACTTGACTATGGCGATGGTAGAATCCGGTGATCAAATCGACTTATCAAAAATAGAAGGCATTAAAGTAGATAAACATTCAACTGGCGGTGTTGGCGATACAACAACACTGGTCCTGGGACCGCTTGTAGCGGCAGTAGGTGTTCCGGTTGCGAAGATGTCAGGCAGGGGACTCGGACATACAGGCGGAACAATCGACAAACTTGAGTCTGTAGAAGGTTTCCATGTGGAAATTGAAAATGATGAATTTATTAAGCTTGTTAATCAAAATAAAATTGCAGTAATTGGACAGAGCGGCAACTTAACACCAGCAGACAAAAAGTTGTATGCACTTCGCGATGTTACAGCTACAGTCGACAGCATCCCTCTAATTGCAAGTTCGATTATGAGCAAGAAAATCGCTGCAGGTGCTGATGCCATTGTCCTTGATGTTAAAACAGGCGCTGGCGCATTTATGAAAACGCTTGAAGATTCACGGGAATTAGCGAAAGCGATGGTTCGAATCGGAAATAATGTTGGCAGAAACACAATGGCAGTTATTTCGGATATGAGCCAGCCGCTGGGTTATGCAATTGGAAATGCCCTTGAAGTAAAAGAAGCGATCGATACCTTAAAAGGCGAAGGTCCTGAGGATTTGACAGAACTTTGCCTGACCTTGGGCAGCCATATGGTTTTCTTGGCGAAAAAAGCGGATTCACTGAAGGAAGCGCGTGAAAAGCTTGAGAATGTTATTAAAGACGGTTCTGCTTTAGACACATTCAAAGTATTCTTAAGCTCTCAAGGCGGAGATGCTTCCGTTGTTGATGATCCGCAAAAATTGCCTCAGGCAAATTATACATTTGAATTAGAAGCTAAGCAGGATGGCTATGTTTCTGAGATTGCAGCAGATGAAATCGGAACAGCAGCCATGCTTTTAGGAGCAGGAAGAGCAACCAAGGAATCCGAAATCGATCTTGCTGTCGGCCTTATGTTAAGAAAGAAAATCGGCGACCAGGTACAGAAGGGTGAATCTCTAGTAACCATCTACAGCAATTTCGAAAATGTAGAAGAAGTAAAAAATATGCTTTATGAAAACATTGCTATATCGACTGAAAAAGTATCGGCTCCAGTATTGATTCATGAAGAAATAACTGAATAATATAGCAGCAAAAAGCCGCCAGGACTTTATGTCTGGCGGCTTTTTGCTGTGGTGCTGTTTCTCTTATTTTCTTTTTAGCCAGCCAGTACTGTATAAATTTTCTTTGAATGGAAAAAATGGAGGCTATAAAGAATGGAGGTATTGTGTGATGAAACGACTCGTCTCATTGATGTTAATAACATTATTAATGGCAACAATCTTTGTTCCTTCAGGATTTGCAAGAGAAAGCAGTGCAGATTTAGCGGATAATGTAAAATCCGCAATTCTTATCGAACGTGATACCGGATCGATATTGTATGAAAAAAATAGCGGTGAACAGCTTCCGCCTGCGAGTATGACTAAAGTAATGACAATGCTTCTAATCATGGAAGCTATAGATGAAGGAAAGCTGTCATGGGATGAGAAAATCCGGACAAGTGAGTATGCAGCATCAATGGGCGGCTCGCAAATTTTCCTAGAGCCGGGTGAAGAAATGACCACAAAGCAAATGCTGCAGGGAATCGCGATTGGTTCAGGAAATGATGCGTCTGTAGCAATGGCTGAGAGAATTGCCGGTTCAGAAGAAGCCTTCGTTGAAATGATGAATAATAAGGCAAAGGAATTAGGCCTGAAAGATACTAATTTCCAAAACCCTACAGGCTTGTCAGCTAAGGAACATTACAGTACTGCACATGATATGGCAATAATGGCAAAAGAGCTTCTTAAATATGAAAATATAACAGATTTTACTGGCACATATGAAGCTTATCTTCGTGAAGATACAGATAAAAAATTCTGGCTTGTCAATACAAATCGCCTTGTGCGATTTTATCCAGGAGTTGATGGGCTTAAAACAGGTTTCACTTCTGAAGCAAAATACTGTTTGACAGCAACGGCCGAGAAAGATGGCATGCGGGTAATAGCAGTTGTATTTGGCGCACCGACTTCCAAAGAACGCAATGCCCAAGTGACTAAAATGCTCGATTATGCATTCAGCCAATACAAGACACATCCAATGTATGAAAGAAATCACGTCCTTGGCAAAGCGGCAGTAAGCAAAGGGGAGAAGAAAATGGTTGAAGCCCTGACAAGCGAACCAATTTCCCTATTAACTAAAAAAGGTGAAAGCATTGAGGAAATTGAACAAAAAGTCACATTAAATAAAAATATTAAAGCACCTGTCCAAAAGGGCGATCAAATCGGGACACTAACCTTGAAAAAGGATGGAAAAGTTTTAGTTGAAAGCCCTCTGGTTGCTAAAGAAGATAGTAGGGAAGCATCATGGTGGACCTTGTTTAAGAGATCCATGGGATTATTTTCAAAAGCTGAATAAATGACCATTCATTTTTGTCGAAAAGAATCTTTATGTTAATTATTTTTAGCGAAAATGCACTAGTTTTGTCTCCAGGAAGGAAATGAAACATCATGCATCGAAATTGACTCACTATAAGGGCGGATACCGGAACTTTTGAGATTCCGGCTTATCCTATCCGGAGAAAGAGCATGGAGCATTAGCGGCTTTTTCAGTTGCGGATACCAGATAAGGAGGCTAAGATAGTGAGTCTTAACATTAATTTGGAAGTAAAGCATGATGTCTTATGTATTCGTTTAAGCGGGGAGCTGGACCATCATTCGGCAGATGAGCTGCGTGAACAGGCAACAAGGGCGATTGAAGATCATGACATCCATCACATTATTCTAAACCTTGAGCAGCTTTCTTTTATGGATAGTTCAGGGTTGGGAGTTATTTTGGGCAGATACAAACAAATCAAACAAAAGCATGGTGAAATGGTTGTTTGTGCGATTTCTCCAGCAGTGCAGAGACTATTTGATATGTCGGGTTTATTTAAGATTATCCGTTTAGAACTGACAGAAGAAAACGCACTGCAAAGATTGGGGGTTGCCTGAAAATGAAAAATGTGATGAACCTCGAGTTCAGCGCACTTAGCCAAAATGAATCATTTGCTCGTGTCACTGTTGCTGCCTTTATTGCTCAGCTTGATCCGACGATGGATGAACTGACAGAAATTAAAACTGTCGTTTCCGAAGCTGTAACCAACTCCATTATTCACGGCTATGAAAATGATCCTAATGGGACTGTCTATATTTCTGTCCTGATTGAAGATGGATTCATTGATTTGACCATTAAGGATCAAGGTCTTGGAATTATGGATGTGGAGGAAGCCAGGCAGCCGTTATTTACAACAAAACCTGAACTGGAAAGATCAGGTATGGGCTTTACCATCATGGAAAATTTCATGGACGAAATCGAAATCAAATCGCAGCCGGGGATAGGCACAGAGATCCGATTAAGGAAGCATTTATCAAATAGTAAAATGCTATGCAATTAAGGGAGTCTTGCTATGGATGTGGAGGTTAAAGCAGAGAAGGGCCAAACCTATTTAAAGGACAATGAAGTCAAGGAGCTTATAAAGCAAAGCCAAAGCGGAGATCAGGGTGCAAGAGACAAAATTGTTCAAAAAAATATGCGTCTTGTCTGGTCTGTCGTTCAGAGATTCTTGAATAGAGGATATGAACCGGATGACCTCTTCCAAATTGGCTGTATCGGCTTGTTGAAATCAGTTGATAAATTTGATCTCAGTTATGATGTGAAGTTTTCAACCTATGCGGTTCCAATGATTATCGGGGAGATCCAAAGATTCATCCGCGATGATGGAACGGTAAAGGTAAGCCGTTCATTGAAGGAAATGGGCAATAAAATCAGGAAGGCCAAAGATGAGCTATCAAAAACGCTTGGCCGCATCCCGACAGTTACTGAGCTTTCCGAGTTTCTGGAAATCTCTCCGGAAGATATTATCCTCGCCCAGGAAGCAAGCCGGATACCTTCATCAATACATGAAACCGTTTATGAAAATGATGGAGATCCCATAACGCTGCTCGATCAGATAGATGATGGCAATGAAGGGAAATGGTTTGATAAAATAGCTCTAAAAGAAGCGATCCGCGAATTGGATGAGCGGGAAAGACTGATAGTCTATTTGCGCTATTATAAAGATCAGACTCAATCTGAAGTGGCAGCAAGGCTAGGTATTTCCCAGGTTCAGGTATCGCGTCTTGAAAAAAAGATACTCCAGCAAATGAAAGATCGAATGGATATATAAATCCATCCGGTCTTTCTTTTTTTATTTTCAAAATAGCAAAGCATAAAGCTTTGAACATCGATAACTGTCTAGATCCCCCGCATTTGCTGCTTTTCTAAACAGCCAATTATTGGAGTTCATGAAGCTAATATATGTAACTCATACTAAATATAGACACAAAAGCGGAAACGCTCTAAATATGCGAACCAAGTTTGATAAAAAAGAAATCACTTTGTGGGAAGTGAGCGTTTTGGAGAAAACAGTTTATATTCGCTTGCGGCACCGTCTGCAAATACGGCCCAATGAGAAAATACTGCTTAAAGATATCGCACAGGTCATTGCTGATGATGATATTTATGAAAAGCTTTGTGCACTTCCACTATATAAAGTAACCGAGCATGACAGGAATATTGTGATAATTGACGTTATGAAGGTAATTCGTGCTATTACCCAAATATTTTCAAACTCAAACCTGGAGGTCCAGTCGATCGGGCCGGCTCAATCGATAGTTGAGGTGGTTACAAAAAAGCAAAAAGTCTCATTCCCTCTTTTCCTGCTGGTTTGGCTGCTTCTGTTTATTGGTGCCGCCCTGGCAATTATGAATTTTCATGAAGATGTAAGTATGCAGGCTGTACAGCTTAGAATTTACACTCTCATAACTGGGGAAGTGGACAGAAAGCCCCTCATTTTTCAAATTCCCTATTCCATAGGCCTGGGGCTTGGCATGATCATATTCTTTAATCATGTTTTTAAAAAGCGGCTTAATGAAGAACCTAGCCCATTGGAAGTGGAAATGTTCAATTATCAGCTGGACCTTGATAATTATGTTGCATTGAAAGAAAACAAGGAGAGTATGAAGTATCTTGATGACCATTAATGTTGTTCTGGTAATGATCATTGGATTTGCGGGAGGGCTCGCTGTTGGTTCAGGGTTTGTTGCCTTTCTGGCAGTTTTAGGCATTATCCCGAGGCTGACTCAGCTGACCAAAACGATGAAAATGATCCATCATTATGAAGCTGCAGTTGTTATGGGTGCATTGGCAGGTGCACTGGCAACTTTATGGGATCCTGTGCTCCAGTTAACACCGCTGCTTTTAATCCCACTCGGACTGGCTTCGGGAATATTTATTGGAATGCTGGCAGCAGCTTTAACCGAAGTTTTGAATGTATTTCCAATCCTTGCGAAAAGAATCGGAGTGGATGGGAAAATTGCGATTTTATTAATGGCATTTGTATTTGGGAAGGTGTTCGGATCACTGTTTCAATGGATTTATTTTGTAAATAAATAAGCAATCGGTTGGGCATATTTAAAGAAAAATGAGGAATCGGAAAGGAAAAACCGCTATGGATGAACGGAGGCACGTCATTCTTATAACAGATGGAGACGATTTTGCAAGGAAGACAGTTGAGCTTGTTGCTAAGGAAATCGGTGGAAGATGCTTGTCCCTGTCGCATGGAAACCCTTCAATCTTAACCGGTCAGCAAATCGTCAAGCTAATAAAAAAAGTCTCGCATGATCCTGTGCTGGTTATGTTCGATGACAGCGGCTTTATCGGGGAGGGAACTGGAGAGAATGCGCTGAAATATGTTGCGGGCCATAAGGATATCGATGTTCTGGGAATCATAGCAGTTGCCTCAAAAACAAGGCAGGCCGAATGGACAAAAGTAGATGTGTGTATTGATAATAATGGCGAATTAACCCCCTACGGAGTTGATAAGTTTGGAGTTCCCGAGATGGAAATAGGCAGAATCAATGGTGATACCGTCTATTGTCTGGATAAGCTGGATGTGCCGATAATCGTAGGAATTGGCGATATCGGGAAGATGTCCAAAAAAGATCATTACAATGCAGGATCACCAATTACAAGAAAGGCAGTAGAACTTGTATTGGAAAGGAGCGGCTATTATGGCACAAAGGAAGACGAAAGAAGATAAGACACCCATTTTTGAATCCGTACATGAAATTGAAAAATATATGAAAAATAGAGTCGGCCTGGGAGAAAGCTTCGATCTGGGTGTCAGAAAGCTAACGATCTTAAGGAAGGATGTACATTTCTATTATATTAATGGATTAACGGATACGAATTATATCATTGCTATCATTGAGGGACTTGTTGGAATCAATGACAGTGAAAAACTTTCCGCTAACCTTTTTAAAATCATTGAAAACAGGCTGAGGCATCAATCAATTGAACACATTAAAACAATGGATGAGCTGGTCGATCAGGTGCTCTCAGGCCTAATTGTGGTTGTAGGCGAGGGAGAGGGAGAAGGGCTTGTCATCGATGTCAGAAGCTATCCCGGCAGAACCCCTCAGGAGCCGGATACTGAAAAGGTTGTCCGTGGATCAAGAGATGGCTATGTAGAAAATATTATAGTAAACACTGCCTTAACCCGCAGAAGAATTAGGGATGAGAGACTGCGATTTGAGATAATGCGAGTAGGTGAAAGGTCTAAAACGGATGTTGCCATTGGTTTCATTAAAGATGTGGCCAATAAGGATCTAGTTGATTTAATTAGAAAAGAAATAAAAGCCATTGAAATAGATGGCATTACCATGGCTGATAAAACAGTTGAGGAATTTTTACTAAAACAGGGCTACAATCCTTTCCCGCTGGTACGGTATACGGAAAGGGCGGATGTGGCAGCCGCCCATTTGCTTGAAGGGCATGTTATTGTTTTTGTAGATACTTCACCAAGTGTCATTATAACACCTACTACTTATTTTCATCATTTACAGCATGTGGAAGAATACAGGCAATCGCCAGCTGTTGGCACATTTGTCCGCTGGATTCGCTTTTTAGGTCTCTTGGCTTCCGTTGTGCTTTTGCCGTTATGGTTCCTGTTTGTTTTGGAGCCTTCGCTTCTGCCAGAAAGGATTGCGTTTATCGGACCAAACGAAGAAACGAATGTTCCTGTCATAGCCCAGCTGTTTCTTGCAGACGTCGGAATTGAATTTCTAAGGATTGCAGCCATCCACACACCTACACCGCTTTCAACTGCCATGGGCTTAATAGCAGCTGTACTTATAGGTCAAATTGCCATAGATGTTGGCCTATTTGTTCCTGAGGTCATTTTATATGTATCACTTTCGGCAATTGGAACATATACGACACCAAGCTATGAACTGAGCATTGCCAATAAAATTCTACGATTGTGTTTGCTTGTGGCAGTTGCCATTTTCCATACACCAGGATTAGTCGTTGGGCTTACACTAGTCATTCTCCTGCTGGCAAGCATTAAGTCTTTGAATACACCATATCTATGGCCGTTCATTCCATTCAGCCCGGTGGCTTTAACCCAAATCCTGATTCGCCGTTCCATGCCCGGTTCAAAGATCAGGCCGAGTATTGTCCAGACTAAAAATCGCTATAAGCAGCCTGTTAAATAAGAAATACGCGTAATGCCGATTGCGGAAATACAAGAAATATGGTAAAGTTTTTTTAATTAAATAAAGGATTAAAGGAAACAGAATAGACAGTCTCTTATGCAGCTGTCTATTTCTTTCATAAACTGATTAATCTCGGGGGCAAGGGCACCTGGCCTAGCTCCTGTGGAAAAGGAAGAGGGGGAACCATGTTTTTTCACGGCACGATGAAGGTAAATGAAAAAGGGCATCTTGAAATTGGCGGAATGGACACAGTCGATCTTGCCGGTCAATTTGGAACACCTTTATACGTATATGATGTGGCATTAATAAGAGAACGGGCAAGGGGATTTAAGCAGACTTTCGATAAGCTTGGAATAAAAGCACAAGTGGCATATGCAAGCAAAGCTTTTTCTACAGTGGCCATGGTTCAGCTTGTTGATGAAGAAGGTCTTTCTTTGGATGTAGTTTCAGGCGGTGAGTTATACACAGCTCTTACTGCAGATTTTCCATCTGAAAGAATCCATTTTCACGGGAACAATAAGAGCAGAGAAGAATTGGAAATGGCTCTTAAGAATCAGGTCGGCTGTATTGTTGTCGATAATTTTTATGAGCTGGAATTATTAGAAGAGATTTGTGAATCTCATGCAGCCAGGACAAAAATTTTACTCAGGGTTACACCTGGAATTGAAGCCCATACCCATGACTATATCTTAACTGGCCAGGAAGATTCAAAATTTGGGTTTGACCTTCAGAATGGACAGGCGGAATCGGCTTTACAAAAAGCGCTGAATTCAAGCTGGATCGAAACACTTGGACTGCATTGTCATATCGGTTCTCAGATTTTCGATACAACAGGATTCATTTTGGCTGCCAAGAAAATTTTTGAAAAGATGGCAGAATGGAAAGAAAAGCATGCTTATGAACCTATAGTTCTTAACTTAGGCGGTGGTTTTGGAATCCGCTACACTGAAGAAGATGATCCGATTCATGCATCTCAATATGTTGAAGAAATCATTGGGGAAGTTAAGAAACAGGCTGAACATTATTCAATGAAGATGCCGGAAATTTGGATTGAGCCTGGGCGGTCCCTTGTGGGAGACGCAGGGACAACTTTATACCAGACGGGATCACGCAAAGAGGTTCCAAATGTTAGAAATTATCTGGCTGTGGACGGCGGCATGAGTGACAATATCAGACCGGCTCTTTATCAGGCTAAGTATGAAGCGGTATTGGCAAACCGGGTATTGGATAAACCCGAAGAGACAGTATCAATTGCCGGTAAATGCTGTGAATCAGGCGATATGCTTATTTGGGATTTGCCTCTTCCAAAAGCAGGGGATCAAGACCTCCTGGCCGTTTTCTGCACCGGCGCATACGGCTATTCCATGGCAAACAACTATAACCGAATCCCAAGGCCGCCTGTCGTTTTTGTTGAAAATGGAGAGGCTAAGCTAGTTGTTAAAAGAGAAACATACGAGGACATTTTAAGATTAGATCTGCCGATCAATGAAAAAATAAAAAATTAAGCTGCCCGCCAAGGCAGCTTAATTTATTAAGAAAAGAAGGCTTTAACAGCGTCTATTACACTCACAAAAAAACGCTTTAAGCTTTCTAAAAAACCTTGGCCTTCTTCACTTTCAAGGTACTTGGAGATTTTGTCTTTTGCCTGGTTAAGCTGCTCGCCGACCTGATTCCAGTCTATATCTAGCTCTTTCAGTTTGTTGAACAAATCTATTAAACTTAAAATCTCCTGTTCAGTCAAAGTGATGCCAAGTTCCTTTGCGGCATTTTCGATAATAGTTCTAAGTTCTGCATCGGTTTCAGGTGAATTTTTGGCAATTTCCTCTTTAATTTTGGCAATTAAAGCAGCAGCATTCTCGTTTCCGACCGAATCGCCAAGCTTAGCTGTTTCAACCATTTCTTCATTAGCCGCCTGCTTTACTTCTTCAGGGATTGTCTTTTCGGCCGAGATTTCATATGCTTTGATGATGCCTGTTAAGGCAGCTGTACCGGAAACATTCGCAGGAGCTGTTATATAGATTTTCGCATCTTTTACACCTGCAGTAATCAAGGCATTAATATACATTTCATCAGTAACCCAGTTGATATTCTTTGTCTCAACTTCAAGTCCGGAGCCTTGTTTTGCTATTGTGACGGCGGAAGAAGATATCGCTCTCGTGCCTATTAAAGCTTTAGAGATATAATTGCCAAGATATTTATGTTCTTCTTCATTTGAAACAGTAATGATGGTCGCATCTTTCGGAGCTTTCATTTCAGCCAGCAGCATATTTTTTTGTTCTTCTGATAGATTCTCTCCCAGGGTGACAATTACGTCACCTTCTGCCATATCGGCAAATGCCTGTATCGGCATAATAAATAATAGCGAAATAATGAATAGCGCAAGCATTTTATTCCATTTCATGCGGTTTCCTCCCGGAGCAATAATAGGTAAGCCATGTATGACTAGTCTCCCTTAATTATAATGGCTTCCTGTAAATAGACGATTCTTATGCGAAAAAGTTTCAATTCTTGTATAACTGAAACATTAGCTCAAAATGCCTATTTCAGCAGGCAGAATGGAATTATCAAAAAGAATAGTGTAAAATGAATGATAGTTTGTGAGTCATAGGATTTATATATAAATGGGGGCAGTAAGGAATCATGAAAAAAAGCAATTGGCTTCTTTTTATTTTATTGCTTGTCTTAAGTATCGGATGGGGACTGGTTTACTGGTTTTTTATAGTTTAGAGCCGTCTTGTATCAATAAAGGCGCTATTATACGGTTTTTATTCGAAAATAGCAACATTCAGCATGAATACATATACTGTTATAGTAAGTTTACAAATATTAAAAAATGGGAAAAATAGTTATGATGTTTTTATTCAAATAATGAGGGATTAATATGCTAATTCGATATAAAAAATCATTTGAAAAAATTGCAATGGGTCTTTTATCTTTCATGCCTAATGAAAAAGACCTGAAAAGGCTGCAGCAGACGATGAAGCAATATGAAACAGAAGAAAATTGGCAGCTGTTTTTGTGGAAGGAAGGCGAAGATATAATTGGGCTGGTTGGTGTTACATCAAGTGATCAGACCATGGAGATTCAGCATATCTCTGTTAACCCGTCACACCGCCATCAAGGGATAGGCAAAACAATGATAAAAGCATTGGATGAACTATACCCTGGCAAAACGTTAACTGCAACTGATGAAACGGAATCTTTTTTAAACAAATGTGATGTTAATTAGGAAAAGCGGAAGCACCTTGTCAACCTCAACAATCACGGAATGGCGTTTTTTGCCTTTTGGGGTGGGTCAGCTTGTGACATCGAGGGGGCAGGCTGCTTGCGCTGGACAGTTCTCGAGACTCAACATAATATACTTTCTTACATTGGAAAAGGCAGCGAATAATTATTATTCCTGCCTTTTTTTTTGATTTAGGGCATCCAGTCTCTCTTTAATGACCATTGTTCTATCTCTTCTTTTATGGCGGTGAACAATTTCTTTATCCAGCAGAATGCTGTCAGAGCACCAGGCAAATCCCTTGGAGGAACACATATTCATGCATTTCTCCTTAAGCAGGCGGTCTGTAATTGGCAAATTAACGCTCGTGTACTTTCCGCCTTTTTGTATTAGATCGAGCCTTTCCTTAAGGTCTTTCATCAATTGATCTGCATTAATTCCCAGTGCCGTCAAATCTGCAGGACTGCACTCCAATATGGCGATTCCTTTGCGGAGAGTACGTTCTGCTCCATTATAATTTTCTCTGCGATGATGATAAAAAGAAACTGCCATGAGAATTAACCCAACCCATATAGAATTTTTATTGTTTCGATCGGTATTCTTCCAGTATTCCTCCAGTATTTCGTGACATTCAAAATAATCACGGTCACCATGAAAATGGACCATGAACTCGATATATTCATCAGGATACATACTTTCACTCCTTGACAATTCTTGTTTTAAACAAATAGGAAACTATAAGATTTTGAGCGTCGATTACTGTCAAGCTTTAGTCCCTATTCCCGAGAAGGCGATTGTGTTTTTCTTAATTTTAACATAGCAGAAGCGGTAATCAGAAAAATAAAAACCCGGCGATTTAGCCGGGCTTACAGGGGATGAATTTAAATTCATATATTTTGGCGCTTTTTGGCTGGTCCCTGCTAGGCCATTCTTTTAAAGGTCAGCCAGCAAAGCTTTGCTGTATAAACGCAACAATTTAGAAGCACCAGGAAGCTCCTACAATAATTAATAGGATGAACAACACTACAATTAAAGCAAACCCGGTTCCGCAATCTCCAAATCCAGCATTAGACATATAAAATACCTCCTGTATCTTTATTTCCATACATCGTATGTAGGCAATTGCCTGATTGATTGGGCGCATCAAAAAAATATGAAAATGAAATTGGGGTATTCCGGACATCAGGGTTATTTTTCTATTGGATAACATTAATGAATAATCTATACTAGATATAGTCTTTTGGAGTTTAAGGGAATTTATATTAGGAAAATTTGGTGGGTATTTATGCAATATGATCATTATAACGTAAAAATAGATGCATTCGAGGGGCCGCTGGATCTTCTTCTTCATCTTATAAATCGGCTGGAAATCGATATCTATGACATTCCTGTATCAGAAATCACTGAGCAATACCTCATTTATATACATACAATGAAGGAGCTTCAGCTTGACGTAGCAAGCGAATATCTTGTGATGGCAGCTACACTGCTGGCTATTAAAAGCAAAATGCTGCTGCCAAAGCATGAAGAGGAAGAGCTGGAGGATGAATTTGGAATGGAAATGGAGGAAGATCCAAGAGATGAACTCGTAGAACGGCTGATTGAATACCGTAAGTATAAGGAAGCTGCGGAAGAGCTTAAGGAGCGCGAGCAGGATAGAAGTTTAATGTATACAAAGCCGCCTGCAGACCTTTCAGAATATGTGAATGATTCACGGCAGGAAAAAGCTGATTTGAATGTAAGTCTTTATGATATGCTTGGTGCTCTGCAAAAGTTATTAAGAAGGAAGAAACTGCAAAGGCCGCTTTCCGCGAAAGTCGCACGTCAGGAGATTCCCATAGAGAAGCGGATGGCTGAAATTGTGGACCAGTTAAGGAATTTTAAGGGGAGGAAAAAATTTACCGACCTTTTTCCAATATCAGACAGAGAACATATAGTGGTCACTTTCCTGGCGGTGCTGGAGTTAATCAAGCGTAAAGAAATACTGGTCGAGCAGGACAGAAACTTTTCGGATATCTTTGTAGCTTCCATGGAAGGAGACAAATAGTATGGAGATTATTAATTGGAAAGGAATTGCTGAAAGCCTTCTGTTTGCAGCCGGTGATGAGGGCTTATCCTTAAAGCAAATTGCCCATGTTCTGGAGGTGGAAGAACTTCAGGCCCGTGAAATCATGGACAGCCTTATTGAAGACTACGGCAATAGCAGCCGGGGAATTATGGTGGTTGAACTGGCGGGGACTTTTCAGCTGGTTACGAAAAAAGAGTTTTCTTCGTATTTAAAAAAGCTGGTAGAATCTCCATCTTCCGCCTCCTTATCTCAGGCGGCACTCGAGACATTAGCAGTCATTGCTTACAGGCAGCCTATTACAAGGACAGAGATTGAAGAGATAAGGGGAGTCAAGACAGAGAGGCCTCTTCAGACATTATCGGCAAAAGCACTGATTAAAGAAGTTGGACGGGCAGAAGGAACAGGGCGGGCCTACCTGTATGGAACGACTAAAGAATTCCTTGATTATTTTGGTCTTAAAAGCATAGAAGAGCTTCCGCCGCTGCCGGATAAGATTAGTGAAGAAGAGGATTCATTCCAGGAAGAGGCAGATTTATTCTTTGAGAAGTTCCAGGAGCTAGATTCTTGAGTTTTCTGACACATTACATAGGAAGTGTGGTAAAATAGATTTATATTTTTCCCTTTCCTTAAAACAGCTGTCATACATATCACCTTAAAACCATCGGGGGAAATAGGAGGGTTTTGCTTGCTGATTAAACATTGCAGAGGATACGAGCTTGAAAAAGAAAAGCCGAACACTTCGGAAGACTTTTTTAACAGAAGCGAGATTGTGTTCGAAGAAGATGGGCAGGAGAAAACTTTTCACGTTTTATATGTCCGTTTCTTTGATGAATCCATGAATGAGTTCACACCCTATGAACAGGACCCAGTCTTCATTGCTGGTTCGAGAGAGGTGCAGTTCAAGGATCTTGTTGCTCTTTCATGTTTATTAAAGAACCCGGGTTTTAGGCATCGCAAACGAATTTATCTTAACTCAAAGGCTGATTTTGCATCCTATTTTCAGGATCTGGACTTTTCCAAGCTTCCCTCCATTTTTGAAGCGCTGGAGAATAAAGAATCCTTTGACCTGCGATCACCTTTAGATTTTATTGTTCAACCGCAGTAATAGCCAGTGTACAAATACGGGGGTGTAATGGATGGGGAATTCAATCGTTAAATCACAAATGGAAGATGTGAAAAATTTCCTCGGTAATAGCGTTGCCGCTTTTGAAGATTTCTTAAATAATACAACGATTAAAGATCTTGAAACAGAAAAGCAGGGAAATGTGAATTATTATAAAAGCATTCTTTCACATGTCAGAAAACTGCTTGTTTATTGTGAAGAAGGACTTGATACCTGCACGATCATTTTAAAAAGTGACCCCTTCCAAAAGGGGGCTGCCGAAAAGACGTTATATCGGATTTACCATCAATGCATTGAAGAGTTTTTCTCTCCGAAAAATGATGCCTGGTTTGAGAATAGCCGTTCAGCATATACTGGAAAAAACTCAATCCAATTCCATGAGGAAGTTCCTGACAGCCTAAAAACAATGTTCAGGCAGCTGGAAGGAGAGTTCCAGCGGATTCGGGAGGAACTTGAATATTACGAAACTGATTACCGGACAAAAATGATTCAATCAAAATAGGAATGTTGAAGAACAGCTGGCAGCTGTTCTTTTTTTGTGGGCAGGTTTACCGCAGGTCTAGCGGGCAGTAAAATCCCATTAATTGAAGTTTCACTTTATATGCTGGTTTCCAATTTTCTTTGGAAAACGTACAAACTTCCTCTCATACAAATAGAAAGTGAGCTATAAAAAGAAGTGAGTGAGGGATTCTATGAGTAAAATGGAAGATTACATCAAGGAAGTTACAAAATGGAACAAAGAGCTAAGAGATTTTTTAGACTCGGAGGATGTTGAACAAAACAATGAACTATGGCAAAGGCTGGACCATTTTACCGAAATTATGGATGGAGTAAACGGCCCCCTCGATATAGAAGCCCTGGAAAAGCTGCAGGAACACGTGGATACTCTTCATTCCGATATGGAGAATTATTTTACTAATAGACAGCAGCTTGGAAATATCTATATCAATGAACCGTACATCCCTGCTGGTAAGCATTTTTTGCCTCCGCTCCCTTATGATTACAGTGCATTGGAACCGCATATCTCTGGTGAAATTATGAGACTGCATCATGATAAGCATCATCAATCTTATGTGGATGGATTGAATAAAGCAGAGGTGATGCTTCAAAATGCGAGAGACAATAATGACTACAGTCTCGTAAAACACTGGTCCCGTGAACTCGCCTTTCATGGGTCGGGCCATTATTTGCATACGATATTCTGGAATAATATGAGCCCTGAGGGCGGAGGAAAACCTTCTGGGGCACTCCTCAAAGAAATTAACAAATACTTTGGGAGCTTTGAGAGGTTCAAAAGCCATTTCACTGAAGCAGCCAAACAGGTAGAAGGCGTAGGCTGGGCAATCCTGGTCTGGTCGCCAAGAGCACGCAGACTCGAAATACTTCAGTCGGAAAGACATATGCTTTTAACCCAGTGGGATACGATACCATTGCTGGTTTTAGATGTATGGGAACATGCTTATTATCTGCAATATAAAAATAATCGCGGAGATTATGTGAAAAATTGGTGGAATGTTGTCAACTGGAAGGATGTAGAAGACAGGTATTTAAAAGCATCTGAGTTAAAATGGAAGCCATTCTAAATGGAGCAGAAATAAGTAGGAGGGGAGTACCAAGAGTATTCCCTTCATTTTTGATGGACGAGCCTTCTCCAAAGCCGCCAGACAAGTAAACTTAATAGTCATATCACTACTTGTCCTGCATAAACTTGTACAAATAAATGAAAAACATGGAACTCCTCCCTGCGGGGAGATCCTGTATTTCGCTCAATTTGACATTCCACAAAGGAGACGGGGTTTTGTGCAATGAAATGGTTTAGAAGGCTGATGGCCATGGTTTTGGCCACCGCGTTGATGATGATGAATATTTCTCAGAAGGCAGAAGCGTCTGTTTCAGTAAGTGCCCGGAGTGCCATATTAATGGAGCAGGATTCTGGCCGAATCCTTTACCAGAAAGATGCAAATGAAGTGAGGAGAATAGCAAGCATTACAAAAATCATGACTGCAATTCTGGCTATAGAGTCCGGGAAAATGGGCGACATGGTTAAAGTTAGTGATCGTGCTGTCAGAGCGGAAGGCTCCTCGATTTATCTAAAGGCAGGAGAAAAAATTAAGCTTGAAGATCTGGTCTATGGACTCATGCTTCGTTCAGGCAATGACTCTGCTGTTGCAATCGCAGAGCATGTTGGCGGAAGTCTTGAAGGATTCGGCTTTTTAATGAATAAGAAGGCGGAAGAGATTGGCATGAAGAACACACATTTCGCAAATCCTCATGGTCTGGATGATCATGAAAATCATTATTCGACCGCGTATGATATGGCTTTGCTGACCAGGTATGCAATGAATAATGAGACCTACCAAAAGATTGCTGGTACAAAGGTGCACAGAGCGCCAAACCCGAATGAAAGCTGGGACAGGGTGTGGAAAAATAAAAATAGGCTCCTTACTGAATTATATGAGTATTGCACCGGGGGAAAAACAGGATATACCAAAAGGGCAAAGAGAACCCTTGTTACCACAGCATCCAAAGGCAGCCTAAATCTGATTGCAGTAACCTTAAACGGACCCGATGACTGGAATGACCATATTAATATGTATGAGACCGCTTTTAAAACCTATGATATTGTGGAAGTCTTGCCCGAGGGAATTATAGAAGATATTGATGAAGAGTATTATAAAGGCAAAGTTTATTTAAAGCATTCCTACCATTACCCTGTTTTAAAAGAGGAAAAAGACAAGTTTAAGATTAATATAAAGCTGCAGAAACCTGAAACAGAATGGGAAGACAGCCGAAAAATGCCTGAAGTCATAGGACAGGCAACAGTGTATTTTGAAGATAAGCCTGTTAGAAAACTTCCTTTATATTACAGGCATGATAAAGCAAAAGAAGATAAATCGCTTTTAGAATACTTTAAGGGCCTTTTTACCTCCATTGCGGGAGTGAAGATCAATGGTTAACATCATTTGGGTGATGCTTACCGCTATAGGCATTGTCTTTGCCATGATAAACGGCACCATGAGCGAAGTGAACGAAGCCATTTTCAATGGTGCAAAAGAAGCGGTCACGTTATGCATCGGTCTAATCAGCATACTCGTTTTTTGGCTGGGAATGATGAGAATCGCAGAGGATGCCGGATTGCTGAAAAAACTTGCTTCCTTATTCAGGCCTGTTGTGAAAAGGCTTTTTCCAGAGGTGCCCGGTGATCACCCGGCGATGGGATATATTCTGTCAAACATGATGGCCAATATGTTCGGTCTTGGAAACGCAGCTACCCCGCTTGGCATAAAAGCTATGGAAGAGCTGAAACAATTGAATGGGGGCAAAAATGAAGCGAGCCGCTCTATGATTACCTTTTTAGCCATCAATACATCAAGTCTTACTTTAATCCCTACAACCGTGATTGCAATACGGATGAATTATAATTCCGCCTCGCCGACCGATATTGTAGGTCCCACTTTAGTGGCTACATTCTGCTCAACATTGGCCGCAATAATGATTGATCGTTATTTCTATTACCGAAGAACGCGTAAAGGATGAGGTTAGGATGGAGATTGTGTCAGCTGTTTCCCTTTGGTTAATTCCTATTTTAATAGGCTTTATATTAATATATGGAACTTTTAAGAAAGTTCCTACCTATGAAAGTTTTACTGAAGGCGGAAAAGAAGGCATAAAAATTGCTGTATCCATCATTCCGTTTCTTGTCGGCATGCTTGTAGCCATATCGGTCTTCAGGGCTTCCGGCGCTCTGGAGTATTTTATGGATCTGATCAGGCCTGGACTAAATGCCATTGGAGTACCTCCTGATATCGTACCCCTGGCTATCATTCGCCCTATTTCTGGAACTGCAGCGCTGGGAATGACCAGTGACTTAATTGCAGTCCATGGGCCCGACTCGTTCATAGGCAGACTTGCCTCAGTACTTCAGGGCAGTACAGATACAACTTTTTATGTACTGACGGTCTACTTTGGGGCGGTAGGAATCAAAAAAATGGGAGATGCCCTCAAAGTCGGACTCTTAGCCGACTTGGCAGGCATCATTGCCTCCATAGTGATCGTGACAATTGTTTTTGGAAATATGTAAAACAGAATGGAAAATAAAAGGCATTTTAAATAGGGGCTTAACGACGATTCAGGTTTCTGCTATTTAGCTGCAATCGAAGTTTAATCACTGAGCTGATTGGAGCGGAGAGCACTTGATCCTCGAAATGCATACGCATTCTTCGTACGGTGTATTCACAGAAGCAAATTCAATGTCCAGTGGAGGAGGCTTTCGTTCCTCCCTGCGGGTTCGCTGAGTGCCCGCAGCGGAAATCAACGGACATCGGTTTAAAAACAAAACATTCTATTAAAAAAAGACACCTAATTAGGTGTCTTTTTTTATTTTTATCTAAATTCCAACATTCAGTAATTACAGACTATTTCTGATGCAAGCTGTTTTAACTATGGTTTGCTTTGAAAACTTGACGAATTATGTCATAATTCAGTAGGAGTGAAAAAGTATGAAATACTGTTAATAAAACTTTGAGGTGACATATATGGAAAGATTGCAGAAGGTTATTGCCCATGCTGGGTTTGCTTCGAGAAGAAAAGCGGAAGAGCTAATGGCTGAAGGCCGTGTAAAGGTTAATGGAAAAACAGTGAAGGAGCTGGGAGTTAAGGTCTCTCCTTCAGATCGGATTGAAGTGGATGGAATTCCAGTTGAGAGAGAGGAGCCCGTTTATTTCCTTCTCTATAAGCCAAGAGGCGTAATTTCTGCCGTTTCGGATGATAAAGGCAGAAAAGTCGTCACGGATTTCTTTATGGGAATCAAACAAAGAATTTACCCTGTTGGAAGACTGGATTACGATACATCCGGAATTCTCATTCTTACCAATGACGGGGAGTTTGCAAATCTTTTAATGCACCCAAGCAATGAGATTGAAAAAGTCTACGTTGCCAAGGTCAAAGGCATCCCTTCGAAAGAAAGCATGAGAAGCCTTCAAAGAGGTGTGGTCCTCGAAGATGGAAAAACAGCGCCTGCAAAAACCAAACTTTTATCAATGGATAAGAAAAAACAGACAGCCATTGTGGAAATCAGCATCCATGAAGGACGCAATCGCCAGGTTAGAAGGATGTTTGAAGCCATTGGACATCCCGTTCTGAAACTGAAGAGGGAGAGATACGGCTATCTTACTTTGCAGGGTTTGTCAGCGGGAGATGCGAGAGAACTTACGGCCCATGAAGTTAAACAGCTGCGGGCACTTGCTATGAAGAAGAAATAATGAGGTGAGCACTAAAAAATTCATAGAAGTGTCACAGTTACGATAATTTGTTAACAATATAGGTATGATGAAAAATGCTATAATAGAAAACAGCTATGAGGCTCAATTCATTTTCCATATGTTACATATTAACTTGTTCAAGGTACGATTTTTATCTGAAAAGGATGCCTTAGGAGGGAAGTTTTTTATGAAGAAGCAGCGTCTGGTAATGAGAACAATCATATTGCTTGTCCTTGGTGCTGCCGTGGCATATACGCTATACGCTAATTTTACGAAAGACAAAATTCAAAAGGTTGCCGTAGGAGAAAAGGCACCTGATTTCGTTTTGACAGACATGGATGGAAATAAACACCGGTTATCAGATTATGAAGGGCAGGGTGTTTTCCTGAACTTTTGGGGGACATGGTGCAAGCCCTGTGAGAAAGAAATGCCATATATGAACAACCAATACAAGCAATTTAAAGATGAGGGTGTTCAGGTTTTGGCTGTCAATGTAGGAGAAACAGATTTGGCAGTAAATAAATTTTCTGAGCGTTACGATTTATCGTTCCCGATTGTCATTGATAAGAATACCCAGGTCCAATCAGCTTACGGGATTAATCCTCTTCCTGCAACTTTCCTTATCGATAAAGACGGGAAGGTAGTCAAGTATATTACAGGAGAGATGACTGAAGATACGATCAAGAACTATATGGAACAGATTAAACCATAAGTTACGGGGAGTTTTATATATGAAAGAAGTAAAATGCGACTGCGGCCATGTAAACCCCATCGGTACGATTTTATGTGAGTCATGCGGCAAGGTATTGGAAGAAAAAGAAAAAGATAAGAAACTTCTGGATATGCGGTATGAAGGAAGTGCACGCCGTTCGCAAACCTATAACAAAACGATAATTGATAAAATATGGAATTTCTTTTCATCTGTAAAGGTTGGAGTCTGGCTGATTGTCATAACGCTGATTGCTTCTGCCCTTGGAACAATTCTTCCTCAGGAAATGTATATTCCGCCGATCATGCCTGCTGAAGAATATTACGAAGATCAGTATGGCTGGATAGGTAAATTATACTATGATTTAGGGTTTCATAACCTTTACAGCTCATGGTGGTATTTGATTTTGATTGCCTCAATCGGCATATCGCTTGTGATATGCAGTCTGGATAGGGTTATTCCTTTGTACAGGGCTCTAAAAAAACAGAGGGTAAGCCGTCATGAAAGCTATCTCCAGCGCCAGCGGGTTTTTGGGGTTTCACAGCCAGAAGCCACTGATCAGGCATTTACTATGGCAAAAGAAAAGTTAAAATCCAAAAAATACAGCATCAGAGAAGAGAATGGAAACATCCTTGCCGAGAAGGGACGTTTTTCAAGGTGGGGCCCATACGTTAACCATGTAGGGCTTATCATATTTTTAATCGGCGGAATGCTGCGTTTTGTACCAGGCATGTACGTTGACAAAATACTTTGGATCCGGGAAGGCGAGACAAAGGTCATTCCTGAAACCAATGGAGAATACTACCTTAAAAATGATGGCTTCATCCTTGAAATGTACGATAAAGAGAAAGATAAAGAAGTGTTTGAAGAAGCGATTGATAAAGCAGGGATGGTAGCAAAGAATTATCAGTCCAATGTAACTCTTTATAAAAAACAGGGAGATACAGTTGCGGGGGAAGAGGCTGATCTCGAGAAAGTTAAGGACTTTGAAATTAAGGTAAATAAACCTCTGAAGTTTGAAAAATTTGCATTATACCAAGTAGATTATAAGCTTAATGAGCTTAACAAAATGTCCTTTGCCCTGACAAATAAAAAAACGGGTGAAGAATATGGTGATTTAACAGTCGACCTGAACGATCCTCAGGATGTATATGATCTTGGAAATGGCTATAAAGCTGAAGTTGTCAGTTATTTTCCCGATTTTGAATTTGATGAAAATGGGGAGCCGATAACAAAGTCCAGAGTTCCTAATAATCCTGCCTTCGTTTTCAAAATGTTTACTCCGGATAAGCCGGATGGCGAAATTAGTTTCGTTGCAATCAGACAGACAATTGAACCTTTTGGTGATAATGAATATAAGATGGCATTTAAAGGCATAGATACTAAAAATGTATCGGCTCTGACTGTCCGAAAAGATTTGACCCTATGGATTATCGCTTTGGGCGGTGTTATTTTCATGATAGGTGTTGCACAGGGGTCTTATTGGAACCATCGAAGAATCTGGCTTCGCCGTGTCAATGGAGAAGTATGGGTAGCCGGACACACTAACAAAAACTGGCATGGTCTTAAAAGGGAAATAGAGGCAGCATTGGACGGAACCGGAATTAAGGTGCCGGAAGACCAGCTGCAAAATCAAAGTGAAAAGAAAGGCTAAGGAGGAATCTGAGTGGTTACAATAAGCAGCAATTTACTATACACAGCTTTTATCCTCTATTTAATTGCTACTGTCTTTTTTGCTGGCTCCATAAAGGATAAGAAAAATACAAACAAAGGGCCAAACAAGTGGGCGGCAATCGGATTATGGATTACCATTATCGGGTTTGCCGCACAGTTGGGCTACTTTATTACAAGATGGATTGCAGCCGGGCATGCGCCTGTCAGCAATTTATTTGAATTTACAACATTCTTTGGAATGTCGCTTGTAGGTGCTTTTATAGTGATTTACTTAATTTATAAAACACCTATCTTAGGAGTCTTTACGCTTCCTGTTGCTTTGCTAATGATCGCTTATGCAAGTATGTTTCCGCGTGAAGTTTCACCACTGATCCCGGCTTTGCAGAGTGATTGGCTTCATATTCACGTTACAACTGCAGCAGTTGGACAGGCTATATTAGCTGTAAGCTTTGCTGCAGGAATTATCTATTTGGTTAAATCAGTCGATCAGTCTAAGCAAAGCAAACAGAGATTCTGGCTAGAAGCCGTTATGTTTGGCTTAGTTTGTACGCTTGGCTTTATTATTATAAGCTCAAGCTTTTCAGTTTCCGGCTACAAGGCAGAATTTAACTGGGTTGATAAGAACGGACAGGAAGATGTCCTTGAGTATCATATGCCTGCTTTAACTGGTCCTAACGAAGCAAAGCTGATTACGGAAGGGAAATTTGAACCGCTGGCGGAAATGCCTGCAATTATTAATGCAAAAAAATTAAATACAGTTATATGGTCATTGGCTTCAGGTATCATTCTATATCTTGCTTTAAGATTGATTCTCCGAAAAAGAGTTGGAGCTGCGCTTCAGCCGCTTGCAAAAAATATTAATCTGGATTTGGTTGATGAGATCGGCTACCGTTCTGTATTAATCGGATTTCCGGTATTTACGCTCGGAGCGTTGATATTTGCCATGATATGGGCACAAATAGCCTGGACTCGTTTCTGGGGATGGGATCCAAAGGAAGTATGGGCACTTATTACCTTTCTTTTTTATGCTGCCTATCTTCACCTTCGCCTTTCAAAGGGCTGGCATGGTGAAAAGTCTGCGTGGCTTGCAGTAATCGGATTTATCATTATCATGTTTAACCTGGTTGCGGTAAACCTGGTCATTGCAGGATTGCACTCCTACGCCGGATCATAACGAACACATACAAGCCTTCACTTCACAACAGTGAAGGCTTTAATTAAAGCTATAATTCTTTCTATGATTTTCTGCTCTATATATACTATGTTTCACCGCTGAGCTGATTGGGGCGGAAGGTGCGAGATCCTCGAAAATGCATTCGGATTTTTTTTCGTGCGATGCTCATTCAATCAACGTCCTACGGGAGTAGCGCACCAGGAATGACCCCGCAGGCGCAGAACGTCAAAGAGGCTCCCGGCAGCCCTGTGGGTTTGCTGAGCTGCAGCGGAGAATTCTTTAGCTATAATAAATTTTGAGAAGAGCCATTTCTATTGAACGTTAGGGGGATTTGAAAAATGGAAAACCAAGTAAAAATTTTACTAGTGGATGATGAAGAAAGAATCCGCCGTTTATTAAAGATGTACCTTGAGCGTGAAAATTATTCGATTGATGAAGCGGAAAATGGAAACCAGGCTTTGTCAAAAGCTCTGGCAAATGATTACGATGTCATCCTTTTGGATTTAATGATGCCAGGCAAAGACGGCATTGAAGTCTGCAGAGAGCTGAGAGAGAAAAAAGCTACTCCTGTGATCATGCTGACAGCCAAAGGGGAAGAAGTTAACCGCGTACAGGGGTTTGAAGTGGGCACAGATGATTACATTGTAAAGCCCTTCAGCCCAAGGGAAGTAGTACTGAGAGTGAAGGCATTATTGCGCAGGTCTTCTAAAACTACCTACCTTCAAACAGAAACAACAGCAAAAGATGTAATTGTTTTTCCTCATCTAACGATCGATAATGATGCTCACAAAGTGTTGGCTGATGGGAAAGAAGTCAGTTTAACGCCAAAGGAATATGAACTTCTCTATTTCCTGGCAAAGGCACCGGAAAAGGTTTTTGACAGGGAACAGCTGCTTAAGGAAGTTTGGCACTATGAATTTTTCGGAGATTTAAGAACAGTTGATACACATGTGAAGCGCTTGCGTGAAAAATTAAATAAAGTTTCTGAGCAGGCTGCCAGAATGATTGTCACTGTTTGGGGAGTGGGCTACAAGTTCGAGGTTATTAATGAATGATGCTCTTTCGGAGTGTTGCAGGTAAACTATGGGGCACAATTCTTTTATTAGTTTCCTTTGTACTGCTGATTTTAACAGTCATGCTGCTTGAGTTTTTTGAAAATTACCATATAAATGAAACAGAAAAAGGATTATCGAATACGGCCCATAAAATAACCAGAATTTTAAAAGAGCATAATCGTGAAGTCGGTTTGGAGATTTCCTGGGAACTTGTCGACGATGTAACAAAAGTAGTCATTATTAATTCGCCGAAAGAGTACTACTATTCTCCAAATCATACAGGTTCATTAAAACTCCCCATCTCTTACCTCACCGAGGAAGATGATTTAAAAGAAGTCCTAACGGAAGGTAAGACTGTAAAAAAAGTAACATCCGTTAATCCTGAGTATACAGATGTAGCCGCAGATGATGACAGCAATATTCTTATAATTGGGGTCCCTCTCGAAGGTGACAGCAGCAATGGGGCCGTCTTTATTTATCAATCCATTGAAGTTATGCATGAAACACTGCGTTCTACGACTAAGTTTATTTTGCTGGCTGCAGGAGTTGCCATTATTTTAACAACCATCTTTGCATTTTTCTTATCGACAAGAATTAATGCTCCGCTCAGAAAAATGAAAGAAGCTGCCTTTGAGGTAGCAAGAGGTAAATTCGATACAAAGGTTCCGATTCTGACTAATGATGAAGTTGGCGAATTAGCCATGGCTTTTAATCAGATGGGCAGACAGCTGAAATTCAATATGAATGCTCTAAGCCAGGAAAAGGAACAGCTGGCAAGCATTCTAAGCGGGATGGCTGATGGGGTAATCACCTTCAACCGCGATGGCACGATCCTCATCACAAATCCTCCTGCAGAGCGGTTTTTGCAAAGCTGGTTTTATGAACTGGATGACATTGAGAATAATACAGAGGAAGTGCCATCCAAAGTCATGGAGCTTTTCCAGCTTGCTGTAAATACCGAGAAAGAGCAGATTGGCGAAATCTCTATACAAGGACGTTCCTGGGTGATAATCGTCAGCCCTCTTTATAATAATAAATATATAAGAGGAGCGGTTGCGGTTATCAGGGACATGACGGAAGAGCGTAAGCTTGATAAGCTCCGGAACGATTTTATAGCGAATGTTTCTCATGAATTAAGGACGCCGATTTCTATGATGCAGGGGTATAGTGAAGCGATTGTCGATGATATTGCCGGAACGGACGAAGAGAAAAAAGAGATGGCAAGTGTCATTTATGATGAGTCTCTAAGAATGGGCCGGCTTGTGAATGAATTGCTGGATCTTGCCAGAATGGAAGCCGGACATATTCAGCTGACAATGGAAGAAACTGAAGTGAATTCCTATCTGCAAAGAATTATCAGGAAGTTTCAGGGGCTGGCAAAAGAGAAGGAAATTAGTCTGGAACATGATCTGCAAAGCAAGGGTGTCCCTATTCAAATTGATCCGGACAGAATTGAACAGGTCATGACTAATCTGATTGATAATGCCATCCGGCATACCCCTCACAATGGTGAGGTAAAAGTGCTCGAAAGAAGTGATGAACGGGGACTGTTTATAGAAGTGAAAGATTCTGGCTCAGGGATTCCCGAAGAGGACCTGCCATTTGTATTTGAACGCTTTTACAAAGCGGACAAAGCAAGAACGAGGGGCCGATCTGGAACTGGCCTTGGCCTTGCAATTGCAAAAAATATAATTGAAGCTCATAAAGGCCATATTACCGTTCAAAGCAAGACCGGACACGGTACGACATTTTCAATCTTTATCCCTCGAAATGAAGGATAAAGACGAGAAATGTGGCGATTGTTCTTGATACACGGGAAACAATTTATTATAGGCTTAGGGAAGGAGATGCATAATGTTTCCTTCCCTTTTTTTTTGAAATATAGTTCTAAGCAATGGGCCGGGCGTTTTTGAAGGCAGGGAGTAATCCCTCACCCAAACAGCCTCTTGCGCTTTTCTGCAAAATAATAATATAGTTAAACTGTAACTTTTTTTAAAGAGAGAACGACTATTTTATTGAACGGGGAGGGGAATCCATGGACTCCGTTTTTGATGAACTTTATAAAAAATACCATCAGGACGTTTTTCAATTTCTTTTTTATATGGTCAAAAACAAGGAACTGGCTGAGGATTTAGTCCAGGAAGTCTATATAAGAGTATTAAAATCATATGAAAAGTTTGAAGGGAAAAGCAGCGAAAAAACATGGCTCTTTTCAATTGCGCGGAATGTTGCCATAGATTCTTTTCGCAAGCAAAAGGGCTGGAAGCAAAGGATTATGGAGAAATTTGACTGGTCAACTCAGGAGGTAAAGGATGTTCTGCCCTTGCCGGAAGAAATTGCCGTGCAAAGAGAAGAAATTCAGCTGATCTATCGCTGTCTGGATTTATGCACCATTGACCAGAGGCTTGTCATAATTATGAGATATATACATGAACTCAGCATTAATGAAACAGCTGATTCACTTGGCTGGACCGAAAGCAAGGTTAAAACAACCCAGCATCGTGCTTTAAAGGTGCTTAAAAAACATATGGAAGATTTTAAGGTAAAGGAGGGAATGGATAATGAAGGAATCAAAGTGGAGCGATGAGCAGCTTCAGGAATTGCTGAACCAGCTGCCTAAAATTAAAGATGATCGTGATCCGAGAGACATTTATCAAGCTATCGAAATTAAGATGGGAAAGCAAAAAAACAGAACATGGATCCTGCCATCTATCGCAGCGGCTGCTGCCTTGCTCCTGCTTTTTATTCTCGTCCCAAACCTTATGAGCTGGCAGGAGTCTGCCGATAAGCAGGTCGAATTGAAAGCGGACCGTTCAACCTCATCTGAACAAATAGCAAGTGAAAATAACACTATTCTGGAAGCGAAAGAGGAAGACTCCGAATTAATTGCTCAAGATAAAGGCTCAGAAGAACAGGACCAGGCACAGCTGTTTACTGAGCCGGAAGCGGAAATAAATGATGAGATAAGCAAGAAGACAGTTGAATCAGAATCAAGTCCTACTGCCGTTTATGAAGAAGATTTGGCAGGGAAAGAGGTACTGACTTATGCGATTCCAGATAAGGCAGCACAAAATATTGTACCCGTCAGTGTTTTAGTTGATGAAAATCCTGCCAGGACGAAATTTGAATTATTTGAAGACACGATGAGCAGGCTAACCGAAGATAAATGGGG
The DNA here is from genome assembly GCF_004366035.1 of Cytobacillus oceanisediminis. Lineage (GTDB taxonomy): Bacteria > Bacillota > Bacilli > Bacillales > Cytobacillaceae > Cytobacillus > Cytobacillus oceanisediminis_C. Next base: position 290,281 of record NZ_SOEE01000001.1, on the reverse strand, counting down.
TTTAGAGGATTACTATCCTCTAAAAGCAAATTTCACCTATGATCGGGGAAATAAGATGTTAACTGTTGATGTGCCAGCGGATCATCCATATAGCATGTCTTCCACGACAGAAATACTTTTAGAGAAGGTCTTGTCCAATATAATGAATAATCTTGATATAGAAAAGATTAACTTCATGACTGAAGGGGAAATCGGCATTGAATTTAGCCATTACGGATATAGGAAGGAATTTATCCCGGAAAATAGCAATGGTAACTTAATTTATTATTTCTTATATCCAAATGGCGCAGATTCAACACCATTCCTGGTCCCGCTAAGAGAAGAGCTCAATTCTATAAAAGATGCTCTACTAGCCATGAAGAAAAACCGGACTGAAAATAATCTACAGGCATCCATACCGGAAGACATTGATTTTGAAACAGAAGAAATACAGGATGGCAAACTCTTAATCCGTTTTAATAATGAATCAGAAATAATTAATGATGAATCAACACTTCATGCGATTGAAGCAATACTTCTGACGGCAAAAGACTTTGATTTTGACACGGTTAAATTGGAAAATGCAGATGTTGATAAAATCGGCAAGTTTGACCTTACTGAAGAATTAAAGGTACCAATAGCAGCTAATAAACGAGATTTGCCAAATTAGGGAGGCGGCCATATGGCTGTCTTTTTTTTATGGATAAAAATCCCTCAGGTCTGCATAAAAACTATACTGCTGGAAGTATACTAATAACTGTGCTTTTAAGAGCTTTATTGTTAATTGTTCTAAAAGAGTACAAGCTGTCATAGGGTGGAAGAGAGTGCGGTCAATGACCAGGCATTCGTACAGATATTTCAGCTTACAACATAGGAGGAAAAGAATGAAGGATTACATAAGGCGTTTCTTTATCGCAGGAATAATGGCTCTTTGTGTGAGTCTGTTATTTCTGGGTGGGAAGCATTCTAAAGCTGCCGAGCCAATAATTCCGGAACTGACAGAGCATTGGGTATGGCCTGCAGATGGTGTAATTACAGACACGTTTGGGACAAGAGAAGGACAGCATAAAGGCATCGATATAGCTGGAGATTCCGGGTCTCCAGTTTATGCTGTTGACGCAGGAATTGTGTCCAGGTCTTATTATTCCCAAACATATGGAAATGTGATATTCATTAAACATAACAACCAAACTGAAACAGTATACGCCCATCTGGATAAACGCTTTTCTTCTGAAGGCGAAAAAGTTGTGCAGGGACAGAAAATCGGACTGATGGGAAGCACGGGTGACTCCTCAGGAGTGCATCTCCATTTTGAAATACATACGCAGGCATGGACAGCTGATAAAATAAATGCAATTGATCCCTCTGTTGCATTTGGGACGGGAGAAGTTGGACAAGCTGTAATTGCAGTGATGAAAGATGAAAATGCGCGTGAAGTTTCAGCACCGCCGTCTAATCTTGAGTCAGGGAAAATAAAAAATGATTCCGTGGAAACTTACCATATAGTTAAAACAGGGGAAACATTATGGTCTATTGCTGCACACTATAATTTGCGGGCCGGGGATATTGCGGATTTAAATAATATTAATCCTGATCACATTATTTCAGGTCAAAAGCTATTGATAAAATCCGAGAACTCTATAGAATACACTGTTAAACAGGGAGATACTCTAACTTCTATAGCAAAAATGCATGATACAACTGCAGAAACAATCAAAGACTTAAATAATGCTGATTCAGATACTATAAAAATTGGACAAATTCTAATCATTCGCAAAAAATAGAATAGAAATGATTGCACCGCTTTACTCCCTTAAAGTATAATGGGTAAAAAACTGGGGGAGTTAAGAAATGCTTACAGACTATCATAATCATCTCGAAAATGGCACGTTAAGCCTGGATTATTTAAAAAAATTCACAGATGCGGCAGCCCGGAAAGGGATTGAATCTTTTGGAATCTCAGAGCATGCCTATCATTTCTATCAGACAGCAGACATCCTGCAGAATCCATGGGTAAACGAAAGGCGTTTTTATGATATGAAAGACTATGTGAATGTTTTTCATGAAGCTTGGAGCAATGACATAGATGTGAAGATGTCAATTGAAATGGACTACACGCCCGGCAAACACGATGAAATGGCGAAGTTTATCAATAGTTATTCTTTTGACTATGTTATCGGATCCATTCATTGGGTTGGAGATTTCGGCATAGACCTGGCTGAATTTAGGAAAGAATGGGATAAACGGGATCTATACGAAGTATATCGAAAGTACTTTGATCAGGTAGTCACTCTGGCACAGTCAAATTTATTCGATATTGTTGGCCATTTAGACCTCGTGAAAATTTTTAAGTATGTTCCCCGGGACGAAGAATTTTTGCTGGAGCAATATGATCGTGCAGCCAACGCGCTGGCAGAATCCAAGACATGTGTTGAAATCAGTACAGCTGGTCTGCGAAAACCAGTGGGGGAACTATACCCGGACAAACGACTTCTTCAGAAATGCTATGAAAAAAATATACCGATTGTTCTATCGTCTGATGCGCACTTTCCTGAACATGTAGGTGCAGATTTTGAAAAAGCAATTGATCTTGCAAGAGAAGTGGGGTATCAGTCCATCATGACTTTCTCAAAAGGAGAAAGAAAAGAATTTCCGCTTGGATAAAATAAAAAAGATGGCATATCGCCGTCTTTTTTTGTTATATCAATAAAAATCTGTAAAGGTTCTTGGATAGAAAGATTCTCTAAACCTGACAGGTAAACATATCCCTTCACAGAATAACTTTTTTTCAGTATAATTAATCTGTATAAATAAATACGGTCTATCTTCGGGGCAGGGTGAAATTCCCGACCGGCGGTGATGGGTTATTCTTGACTCTAAGCCCGCGAGCCTGAAAGCAGAGTTTTTAAATTAAAAGCTTTGCGGTTAATTTGGGCAGGATTTGGTGCGATTCCAAAGCCGACAGTACAGTCTGGATGGGAGAAGATGGAGGTTCTGCAAACGTTCAAAAATGCAGGTTTTGAACGTTATTAAGCATGCCTTTGCAACTCTCCCTCAAGCTATATTAGCTTGAGGGTTATTTATTGCAAAGATATTTGCTTAGCTGAACCTTTCTTCTTTAGGAGAGATAGTCCTAAAAAGGAGAGAGGAACTTGAAAAAACTTAATATCAAAACTATGGTTGCCATCGGAATGCTAAGCAGCATCTCTTACGTATTAATGCTGCTCAATTTTCCAATCCCGCCGTTTCCGCAATTTCTGATGATTGACTTCAGCGATATTCCTGCATTAATCGCAGCGTTAATCTTTGGTCCAGCAGCAGGGATTTTAGTGGAACTTATTAAGAATATTCTTGATTACTTCATGACAGGGAGTGCAACAGGAGTACCTGTAGGACATATTGCAAACTTTGCCGCTGGCATCTTGTTCGTCCTGCCAACTTATTATGTGTACAGTAAGCTGAAAACAAAAAAAGGCATGACGTTTGGACTTGTAATCGGCACAATGGTTATGGCTGTCATAATGAGTGTACTTAATTACCTTGTAATTCTGCCGGCATATACATTCTTTCTTAATTTCCCTGCAATGTCAGCACCTGAAATGAGAACAATGATTGTGACAGGGATCTTGCCATTCAATATTATAAAAGGTGTAATCATTTCTTTTGTTTTCATGCTTATTTTTACACGCATGAGAACTTGGGTGGAGAAGCAGGCTGTTATAAAAAGCGCAGCTTAATAATATATAAGTTTAAAGCAGCGGCAAATGTGCCGCTGCTTTTTCTGTTCACTCCAAGCATGCTTGTTAAATGTAAATATAAAAAACTCCCTTTCATGATGAAAGGGAGCAGCAGCTTAACATAGGGTAAAGTATGGTTGAAGGATTATTCGTATTTAAGCGGATCGCCATCAAAAGCATCATCAGCTACTTTGATTGAATCGGTTGGGCAGCCTTCAAATGCATCCATCATATCATCAACTAATACATCAGGAATTTCAACGATACCCTGGTTATCATCAAGGGTAACGAAAGCGATGCCTTCATCATCATAATCATAAATGTCCGGTGCAGCTGCGCCGCAAGCTCCACATGCAATACATGTTTCTTTGTCAACAATTGTATACTTTGCCATGAAAAAAACCTCCCAAGATTTAAACAATTAATCGTCCATCAAGATGATGGTAACACATTCCTCACATCTATTGTAAAACTGAATGTTCAACTTTTCAATAGAAAATGTATTGAGAATGCTTATCACACAAGGGTTTAGGCATAATTTACCCTGTGGAAAAATAATTAAAACGGCCTGCAGATTTCTTTCATGATAAAATGGAAGAAGGACAACAAGCTTATTAAAACAAGAAAAAAATCTTTGGCCGTTAGGTGAAAAAAATGGAAAGATCTTATTTGAAAACTGTAATCATGTACTGTGTTAAAGAGTTACAGGGACAAAGAACTATATATTCTATTTTACATTTGCTCAATGGGAAAAAATCTTCCCAAACCATTCAAGATGCTCATTTATTTCAGCTAACCCCGCTTTTTAGAACATTTGGAAGTTTAAGCCGGGATGTTCTGGATCAACTTGCACAAGAACTTGTAAGCAGCTGCTGGATGGCTCCAACTGATGAAAAGCATTTCATTTTGACTTCAGAGGGTCAGGAAGAGCTGGGAAGGTCTCTTTTAGAATGTCCAATACCGTCTTCATTAAACGGATGGCTGTATCATAGTGCAGGCGACCTGTTTTGGGAGAGGATTACTCTTTTAATTCAGGTTATATCACATTTAAATAATAACAATGTAAAATACCTTCCGATTCAAAGAAAAAGAGATGTTCATGAATGGCTGAAATATTTTTTGAGAACATCTGGATTCGCCCGCAATGAAGTAGGAGTTGTGCTAAACAGGGAACTTTGCCAGTGCCTTGAAAGACTAAGTGATATTAATCCTGCTGTACTGACATTGAGGCTGACAGGCTATAACCGTATTGGCCTTACTGCTGTTCAGACTTCAGAACAGCTGGGAATCAGTCATGATTATTATCACCATCAGTTCCTTGGAGCCATTCATCATATCCTTGCAAGCGTAAAAGAAAATCCTGCCGAATATCCGCTTATCGATAAATTAGTGAGCGGGACAGGAAATGAAGTTCAGTTAACGTTGTCTGCCCAAAAAACATACACACTTCTAAAACAGGGACTGAACTTGGATGTTATAGCAAAAACGAGAAATTTGAAAAAAAGCACAATTGAGGATCATGTTGTGGAGATAGCGTTAAATGACAGCGGCTTTAATATCACAAGTTATGTTTCAGAAAAGAAGCAGAAATTGATTCTTCAAGCAGCGAACAGTGCTGATTCATTGCAATTAAAGCAAATACGTCAAATGGTGCCGGAATCCGATTATTTTGAAATCAGATTAGTCATGGCAAAGCTTGGAGAGGGACAATGAGATTAGAAGCGGTATTGCAGAGCAAATTTGGATATCCTGCCTTCAGGCCTGGACAAAAGGAGATCATAGAATCTGTGCTTTCAGGGAGGAATACTGTTGCCATGCTGCCTACAGGAACTGGTAAATCCCTTTGTTATCAGCTGCCGGGATATGTGATTGAAGGTCAGGTGATTATTATATCTCCTTTGCTGTCCCTGATGCAGGATCAGGCTGAACAGCTTATGATGAATGGAGAAAAAAAGGTGATTGCATTCAATTCCTTTTTAACCAGCGCAGAAAAGAAACAGGCATTGATTCATCTGAATCAATATAAGTTTATCTTTATTTCACCAGAAATGCTTTATTATGAGTCAGTACTATCACAGTTGAAAAAATTGCGCATTGCTTTATTTGTTGTGGATGAAGCTCATTGTATTTCCCAATGGGGATATGATTTCAGGCCCGATTATTTAAAGCTGGGGGAAGTCAGAAAAATTATAGGGAACCCGGTTACACTGGCATTAACTGCTACAGCTACCTCTGAAGTTAAAGGCGATATAAAAAAATCACTTGGCATACTGGATGATTGCAGTGAATTTATATACTCCGTTGACCGTCCTAATATTGCATTATCTGTAGAAAGGTTAGACAATTTCCGTGAAAAAACAGAGAGGCTTGTGGAGCTTGCTGAAATCCTTAAGGGGCCAGGAATTATTTATTTTTCCAGCAAAAAAAAGGCGGAACAATCAGCTGAGCTGCTTAGGGACAAAGGAGCAAAAAGAGTGATGGCTTACCATGGGGGAATGGACCAAGAAAGCCGTATCCTTGTGCAGCAGCAATTTATTCATGGACAGCTCGATCTTATTTGTGCTACAAGCGCCTTTGGCATGGGGATTAATAAAGATAATATCAGGTATGTAATACACTTTCATATGCCTCTTCAAATTGAATCCTATTTGCAGGAAATTGGCCGGGCAGGGAGAGATGGGAAGCAAAGTATAGCCATTATGCTCTATTCACCGGGTGATGAGCAGCTTCCCATACAGCTTGCAGAAAGTGAATTGCCTGACAAAGCACAAATTGATTGGATTATGGAATGGGTAGAAGAAAACCCAAATGCGATCCCGAATATCGGTCTATTTGAAGAGCAAATTAAGCAGCGTTCGGGTTTGACCGATGTTCAGTGGAGAATTTTTAATGATTTTTTTGATAGGAAAAGCAAATCTGGACTCGATTACAGAAGGATTCTGCAGGATATGAAGGGGTATTATGAAGGCAGGATCAAATTAAAAAGGGATAGCATTGAGGAAGTATATAAGTGGATCCACAAGAAGACATGTCGGAGAGAGAATATACTTTCCTACTTTGATGAGGGAAAAAATGCCTCAGTCCCATCCTGCTGCGATATTTGCGGTTTACAATTGGGAAATTTCACAAGAAATACAAATTCAGATAATCAGGAAAGCCCGCTGTATGATTGGAAAAATCATCTGGAATACCTCCTGATTCCAAGTGAGTGAACCAAAATGAGGAAAAGATACGCGGACATCATTAAGGAATTGACGGACAAGGAACTATTATTCCATCTTTATCTTACTCAGGTGCTTATTTTATCCATTTCTTTGATTCTGAGTATAATATTTTTTAATAGTTTTGAGGAGTTCCAAGCTCTTTTTGAATTCAATGATATAAACATTCTTGTAATTGGAGCGACAGCAGGAACGGCAGTTGTCCTGATTGATATCGTCTTAATGAAGGTTATTCCTGAAGTGTTATATGATGATGGAGGATTAAATGAGAAAATCTTCCAGAGACGCGGTTTTATTCAAATTGCTTTTATTGCTGCTGTGGTTGCGTTTAGTGAAGAACTTCTATTCAGGGGAGTCATTCAGACCCATTTCGGCATTGCCGTTTCCAGCCTTATTTTTGCGCTTGTTCATTATCGATATCTTTTTAATTGGTTTTTGTTTGTAAATATTATTACATTAAGCTTTTTAATAGGTTATATTTATCATATAACCAATAATTTGCTTGTTACGATTGTTATGCATTTTCTGATTGACTTTCTTCTTGGTATTCTTATTCGAAAACGCTACCTGAAAAAAACTAAAAGGAAAGCGGAAGAGGAGAATGCATTTAACGATCATTAACAGCAGCACCCAAATATACTTCTTATGATTTTTTTATTACAGGAAGGGATGAAACATGAATAAAGAAGACCCATATAGAGATCAAGCTGAAAGACTCCGTAAGAAGATCGAGCGAAAACAGGAAACGGATTACAGCGGGCAAAAATCCGCTTTGCCGCCACGGAGCCGTGTTCATCATGAAAAAAGAAAAAAGAGTAAATGGAAGGTTAAATACCCTGTTATTCGCCTGCTTGCTTTATTTTTTATCCTTCTGCCCATCACCATTTTCAGTATATATCAATATGTAAGTAGTGATAAAAGCATCAATGCCGGGTTAAATGCAGAAATTGAAGAAACCGGTTCTGAAACGGTCGTTTTTGCCACAAATGATGAAGGTAAAGGGACAACTATAGAAGTAAGAGAAGAGCCGGAATCCGAGGAACCTGCAAAACCTGAAAAAGCTGAGGGCGTTCAGGAAAAAGAAGATGCCAAAGTCCAGCAGGAAAAACAGGCCCCTCAAACGACTGATACAGAAGATAAAGGATCTGAACCCAATTCCAATAAGCAAGCCCAGCAAACCGCTCCAGAAAGTACAGACTCTTCCAAAACTGCCGGGACACAGGAACAGGAAGAATTAAAAACGGAAGGCAAAGTTGTTTACCATACCGTCAAACCAAAGGAAACAATCTTTAGAATTGCCATGACCTATTATAAATCCCAATCAGGAATTGAAAAAATAAAGCAAGCCAACAATTTGCCGTCGAATGAAATACAAACTGGCCAGGTATTAAAGATTCCGCTTGAGCAATAGAAGGAGCGGAAACAGATGAGGCTGCGCTCTCTCTTTCTTAGTCATATAATAATGTACAAGCTCATACATTATTGAGAAAGGGAGGGAGACTTTTGGAATCGCCGATTAGAATGCTTGACGATCGTACAGATCAGGCTACAAGGAAAATGCTTGAGAAAGTGGTAGAGAGAAAGCAAAAATTTAATCGATTCAAGTCATGGCATTTAATTGCCATGTGGGCAACTGTTTTTATTTCTTTTTTATTCTTTTTTTATATTTACAAAAGTGTCATGCAGCCCTACTCTTACTCGTTTGCTTCCATGTTTTCGGCTTTTGTCAGTAAGTCATCTAATTTTTATTTGCTCGTTTTTACGGTAGGCCTATACGGGCTTATGAATCTTCTGAGGGAAAAAAGAGAAAAAGCGGAAAAAGAATTTCATGCTCTAAGGTGTGAAATAATAGATAAGAGCAAAGACCTATGGAAAAAAGAAGATGAATGGAAAAACCGCCATACCGTTTTCGAAATGATGAAAAAAAATTATGATATAAATCTTTATCATGAGAATAAATGACACCACAGTAAATGGAAAAAGAAGCAGCCCTCTGCTTCTTTTTTGTTAAGTATCATTTTAAAAGAATTTCTTCTTATCCCGTTCTTCCTTAAGAATTTCCACGGCTTCTCTAAAGCGCTGGGAATGAATAATCTCTCTTTCTCTTAAAAACCGGAGTCCGTCATTTAAATCCGTGTCATCACTCATATTTATGATCCACTGATAGGTTGCTCTGGCTTTCTCTTCTGCTGCGATATCTTCGTATAAATCTGCAATTGGGTCCCCCTTTGCCTGGATATAAGTAGCTGTCCAAGGGACACCTGCAGCATTATGGTAAAACAGTGCGTTATCATGGTTAGCATAATGGTCACCGAGACCGGCGGCTTTCATTTGATCAGGTGTAGCGTCCTTCGTTAATTTGTATACCATTGTTGCAATCATTTCCAGGTGGGCAAACTCCTCTGTTCCAATATCTGTAAGGAGCCCGATTACCTTATCAGGTATAGAATAGCGCTGGTTCAAATATCTTAGGGCAGCAGCAAGTTCGCCGTCAGCCCCCCCATATTGTTCAATTAGAAACTTTGCCAGTTTGGGGTTGCATGTGCTTACCCTTACTGGGTATTGCAGCTTCTTTTCATAAACCCACATTCTTTCTCAGCCCCTTTCAAATGTCCGGATATATTCCTATTTAGCGCCTTCATACAAGAAGGCGCCGGGAAAAAAGTTTATACTTGCCAAGGCCACGGGGCATCATCCCAATTCCAAGGCTGACCGGAATAGCTGTGTCCAAATTGCATTAATGGACCATATTTGCTCTCAATGGCATTTCTCAGTTTTTTTCGTTCCTTTGCATAGTGATTGAATTGCTTAATGGCTTCAGTATCTTTGTTATGAGTGTCAAGGTATAGAGTAAGTTCAACAAGGACAAAATCCACAGCCTGGAGCTGTTCAAGAAGCTGATAGTAATCTGCCGGCAATTGTTTCATGGCTATTGTCCCTCCCTGGCTTTTTCATAGGGACTGTACCATGGATCATAGAAAGCCTTCCAAAGCGTTCCTGCTCTTAAAGCCTCCATTGGTGTAAATTGTTCAAGTCCTGGCGGCTGAAATCCCATATATAGATTTGGAGGAGTGGAATAAGTTTTGACCTTTATAGGAGTGCAAGGGTCAAACGGACTTATATAAGGATGCCAGGTTTTACGGAGTGTATTCATCATAATCCCTCCTTTTTATGCGTCATTGAAACTTATGAAAAGTGCAGTCTTTTTATGATTGTTTACTCTAATAAAAAGAAGGGAAAGTTCAGGTGATGGCGAAATTAAATGTTAGGTCTAATTAATATTACTCTGAGGTGATGGCAATGTTTGTGAAAAGTATCATGATCCCCAAACATACCTGTTATACAATCGGACAGGATGCACCATTGAAAGAAGCTCTGGCTCTGCTGGAGGACCATCAGATTGACGGGCTTCCTGTATTGGATGGCGACCAATATGCCGGCATAATTACGAGATATGGAATATATGAAAACTTCTTTTTGTCAGGTAAATCAAAGGAAGATTTCCTGGAAGGAACACTTGTCAAGGATATTGCGATTCATCAGGAGCAATATTTAAAAGGAAATGAGATTTTTGAAAAAACGCTTTTGGATTTAAAGGATTTCCCTTTACTTGCAGTTTTGGGCGATAATCGTAAATTTCTGGGCATTGTTACACGCTTTGATGTTCTCGCTCAATTCCAATCGGCCTTCGGAACCAATAAATCCGGTGTCAGGATTGCGTTTACTTCTGTAGAAGCGGAAGGGCGAATTGCACGTTTAGCCGAAATCGCCCATTATTTCCATGAACACATCATCTCCCTTGTTACCTTTGATGAAACAGACAAACTGGTCCGCCGCATTGTGATGAAGGTTGAAAAAAATAATAATATGGATAAGTTCATCAGCCGGCTAGAAAAATCCGGTTTCCGTGTTCTGGACATAACTGAGGATTAATGTAAATATAGTCAACAAAATAAATCCTTCTCATACACTTTGTATGGGAGGGATTTATCTTGTTTTTTATTTTGCTGAAGCTATTTACAGGGTTTATTAGCGGCATATTATTTATTAAATTTTTTCCGGTGTCTATTCCAATGGGCATCTCGGATATGATTGTCATTTTTGTACTGGAGCCGGCTGGCTTCGTCATGGGAATGACTTTTTTCCTTATCTCCTTTATAGCCAACGCAGAGATCATCAGAAGTATCATCGAGTGGACTGCCAGGCTTTTAAAAAATATGAGGTCATTAAAACATATTGATGCTTTATTTGGGCCTTTGCTGAGTTTATTGCTTATTGGAGGCTTTTTTGTTTTGTTAGTCCTTTCGCCATGGGAAGCATTTGCCCTTTTCTGTTTTTCAGTAATTTATGGTATTATTTCTTTAGATTTCAAGAAAATCAATCTTGCCGAAGACTGATTGAAGGCGATTGATTGCAGGAGGATTTATGATATACCTAATAGCTTTGGCCCTAATGGGCGGTGCGTGTTTACTAATGTATATGCTTAGGGAGGCATTTGCAGATAGAGTTGTATATAAAGAGCTTTCTTTTCCTGAATTTCCTGAAAGCTTCGGTGAAATAAAGCTTTTTTTTATTTCGGATATTCATAAGAGGACGGTGTCAGAAACGGTAATCGGGGAGATTAAAGAAAAGAAGCCTGACCTGGTCATCATCGGCGGCGATCTCTTGGAAAAAGGAGTCCCTTTTGAAAGAGTAAAGAAAAACCTTATGGGTTTAAAGACATGCGGGCCCGTCTATTTCGTTTGGGGGAATAATGACTATGAAGCGGATTACCACCAGCTCGATGCTCTGCTTCTAGAATGTGGAGTAAAAATTCTTGATAATACTGCCCTTTCATTTGAATCAATTGAAGGAGAACGTTTTATTTTGATGGGAACGGATGATCTCAGCAAGGACAGGGATCGGCTCGACCTGGCACTTAAGGATGCGGGTTCAGGAGGGTTTCGGGTGCTGGTAAGCCATGATCCAAGAATCATTAACAGTATAACAAAAGAACAAAATATTCACCTGGTCTTAAGCGGCCACACTCATGGCGGGCAAATTCGTATTTTCGGGTTTGGTCCTTATGAGAAGGGTCGGATAAAAGCGCTGCCGCAAACAACCATTCTGATCAGCAACGGCTATGGTACGACCGGTGTGCCATTGCGGCTCGGGGCAAAGCCGGAAACTCATTTCATTACTCTTAATAAAAGCTGAAAATAAAATACACCCAGATTTTACAGTTCCAACGGCGGTTTTTTATAATTAGTAATGAATGGAGGGCTGGGTATGGCAACTGAAGAAGGAAAATATAATATTAAGGCTGTATCTAAGATGCTCGGCATTCAGCCAGGAACGTTAAGAGCATGGGAGAGACGGTATCAAATTGTTGCTCCAAAGAGAAATGAATCTGGCCACAGGCTATATACAGAGGAACATATCAAAGTGTTAAAATGGCTGATCAGGAAAGTGGATCAGGGTTTTTCCATAAGCCAGGCTGTTTCCCTTCTGGAAAATAAGGAACTGAATGCCGAGCCGCTTCAGATGAATAAGGAAGGTGATCGGTCTGGTGCCCTGGCCAATGAGCTGCTTGAAGCTCTTCTTCAGTTTAATGAAACAAAAGCACATGATTTAATTAATCAGGCTTTCAGTTTTTATACAATAGATAAAGTCCTTATTGATATATTAGGCTCTCTTCTTGTGAAAATCGGACATCAATGGGAAGAGGGGAAAATAACAAGTGCCCATGAGCATTTTGCCTCTTCCATATTAAGATCCAGAATTGGGATGATTCTGCATTCTTTTCCCCATAACGGAGTCCTGCCAAAGGTGATAGCAGTCTGCGGACCAGGTGAAGCTCACGAATTAGGGCTTTTAATTTTTACTTTATTTCTGCGCAGAAGGGGATTTGAAGTCGTTTACCTTGGGACAAGCATCGCTGAGGAAGATATCGATACTGTGATTGAGATTGTTAAACCTAAATTTGTATTTTTATCCTGTACGATGAAGTCCAACGTACCAGAAACCCTTAAACTGTCAGAGAGACTTGCAGAAACTTATGGAAAATTGAATGTAGGCATTGGGGGATTCGGCATTGATACCCTTAGTAATGAAGATAAGACGAAGTATGAACAGTTTATTCCCGGCAGTTCCACAAATGAATGGGAAGAATGGATTAGAGAACGGCTCCAATAACATAAGATCTGGCGGTAAATTGCCGGGTCTTTTCTTTTTAACCATACAAATTAAGACGACTCACAAACTTCGCAATGTTTCATACACTAAATCAAAGAGTTGGTTCAGGGCAGGGGGCTTATTATGCGCTTAGAACGTTTGAATTATAATAAAATCAAAATCTTTCTCACATTAGATGATTTAAATGATAGAGGACTGACTAAGGAAGATGTCTGGAAGGATTCACTTAAATGGCATCAGCTTTTTCATGAGATGCTGGAAGAAGCAAGTGAAGAATTCGGTGTAGACATTCAGGGTTCAGTTGCTGTGGAGATATTCTCCATGCAGGCTCAAGGAATGGTTATGATCGTTACAATGGAGGAGCAGATGGATGATGAAGAGCTCCTTGAGGATGGTTTTATTGAAATGCAAGTAACTGTTGAGGGCAGTGAAGATATATTATTCGAGTTCCAGGATTTTGAAGATGTAGTTCAAATGGCTAAAGAGCTGAATCGTGTGCAGATTGAGGAGGGAAGCCTATATTGTTATAAAGAGAAGTATTATTATCATGTTATTGACATAGCGGGAGAAGACATTCCCAGAGTAATTGCCATATTAGCCGAGTACGGTGATTCAGCCTTTACCAGCATATATATAATTCAGGAATATGGGAAAGCACTTATCGAGTCCAAAGCAGTAAAAGAGCTGGTGAAATACTTTTCATAAGATTGAAAAGGGGGAAATCCTCTTTTTTTTTTGAACAAAAGCAACCTCGTTTTTGCAGGTTTCCACAGAGATTAGCAGGGAGGATGAGTGCAGGGAAATGCAGTGATTTGGATTAAATGGTCATGAACTATATAAAAATTGGGTAAAACAAGTATAGTCAATTGTCTGCAGTAATAGCATAAAAATGGAAAAGTCTTTAAATAAACAGTAAAGAGGGAAATGGGATGTTTCTTTTAGGCTAAACCGGGAAAACGGGTACTAGGAGTAAACAGAAAATTCCCTTTAATACCAAGGCTGAGAGCGGTTTCATGAAAATATTAAAAAATGAGGAAAAGTACATTATTCTTCTTGCATAAATTAGGCAAAGGTGTATACTAATCCATGGAAGCGGACAACTAATGAAAGTGATTTTTCTAGGAGGTTTACAAATGGTAGCCGAGAAAGGTACTGATTCAAATAAAGCTGAAAAATTGGACGTCTTAAGGTCGACTCAAACTGTCATACATAAGGCTTTAGGGAAGCTGGGATATTCTGATGAGGTCTATGAGCTTCTAAAAGAGCCAATTCGCATGATGACAGTGAAAATTCCTGTACGGATGGATGACGGAACAGTAAAAGTCTTTACTGGCTACCGGGCCCAGCATAATGATGCAGTTGGTCCTACTAAAGGCGGTATTCGTTTTCACCCGAATGTCACTGAAAAGGAAGTAAAGGCACTGTCAATCTGGATGAGCTTAAAATGCGGAATTGTGGATCTTCCATATGGCGGAGGAAAAGGCGGAATCGTTTGTGACCCTCGCGATATGTCCTTCGGTGAGTTAGAGCGGCTAAGCCGCGGGTATGTACGGGCAATCAGTCAAATTGTGGGACCGACAAAGGATATTCCTGCACCTGATGTATTTACCAATTCGCAGATCATGGCATGGATGATGGATGAATACAGCCGGATTGATGAATTTAACTCTCCAGGCTTTATTACTGGTAAACCACTTGTACTAGGCGGCTCACATGGAAGGGAATCAGCAACAGCTAAAGGGGTTACAATTTGCATCCGCGAAGCTGCAAAGAAAAAAGGCATTAACCTTGAAGGTGCAAGAGTTGTTGTTCAGGGATTCGGTAATGCTGGAAGTTTCCTCTCAAAGTTTATGCATGATGCTGGTGCAAAGGTTGTTGGCATTTCAGATGCTTATGGCGGTTTATATGATTCAGATGGCCTTGATATCGATTACCTCTTGGATCGCCGTGATAGCTTTGGAACTGTGACAAAATTGTTTAATGATACAATTACAAATAAAGAGCTGCTTGAACTTGATTGCGATATTCTGGTTCCTGCGGCCATCGAAAATCAGATAACAGAAGAAAATGCACATAATATAAGAGCGAGCATTGTAGTGGAGGCGGCTAACGGCCCAACTACTTTGGAAGCAACACGAATTCTTACCGAGCGCGGAATTCTGCTAGTGCCTGACGTGCTGGCTTCGGCCGGAGGAGTAACGGTATCATATTTCGAATGGGTGCAAAACAACCAGGGATATTACTGGACCGAAGAAGAAGTAGAAGAAAAGCTTGAGAAGGTAATGGTTAAGTCATTTGATAATATTTATCAGACCTCCCAAACCCGCCGAGTGGATATGCGCCTGGCTGCTTATATGGTTGGTGTGAGAAAAATGGCGGAAGCTTCAAGATTCCGCGGATGGATTTAATTATAAATCTCCATTGGTGAAAGTAAGACATTTGAATAATTATAAAAAATCTCCTATCATAAACTGATGGGAGATTTTTTATAAACTTAAACATGGAATTTTTTTCCTTGGTATTGATTAAGGAGTGAGAACCTTGAATATAGACGTTATTATTGTTGGCGGAGGACCATGCGGATTGGCAGCTGCCATAGCCCTTCAGGAAGCTGGGAGAAACCCGCTTGTTATCGAAAAAGGCAATATTGTAAACGCAATTTACAACTATCCAACACACCAAACCTTCTTCAGCACGAGCGAAAAGCTTGAAATCGGCGGGGTACCCTTCATAACGGAAAATTATAAGCCTAAGAGAAACCAGGCGCTAACTTATTACCGGGAAGTTGTGAAGAGAAAAGGCATTAAGATAAATGCCTTTGAAAAAGTTCTCAAAGTAATTAAAAATCCATCTAAGCTATTTGAAGTAGAAACAGATAAGGCGACTTATACCGCCAATAACGTAGTAATTGCTACAGGCTATTACGACCATCCAAATTACATGGGAGTTCCAGGAGAGGATCTGCCAAAGGTTTTTCACTATTTCAAAGAAGCCCATCCTTATTTTGATAAAGACGTAACGGTAATTGGCGGGAAAAACTCAAGCGTGGATGCTGCCATCGAACTGGTTAAAGCAGGAGCCAGAGTTACGGTGATCTATCGTGGAACAGAATATTCACCCAGCATAAAGCCATGGATTCTCCCTGAGTTTGAGTCCTTAGTCAGAAATGGAGTCATCAAGATGGAATTTAATGCCCATGTGAAAGAGATCAGTGAAAATAAGCTGACCTACATGGCGGATGGCCAGCAATTTGATATTAAGAACGACTTTGTATTTGCCATGACCGGCTACCATCCTGACCATGAATTTTTAAGGAGTATGGGAATTCAAATAAATGAAGAAACAGGCCGCCCTCAATTTAATCATGAAACGATGGAAACGAATGTCCCTGGAATATTTATTGCGGGTGTAATAGCTGCCGGAAATAATGCCAACGAAATTTTTATTGAAAATGGCAGATTTCATGGCGGACAAATAGCAAAAACTATAATTGATAAAGGCAATAACAAAGGCTGATCACATGTGATCAGCCTTTGTTATTGCCTTTTTATATTTGGAAAATCCTTTCGATATTTTGCTGGGTTTCCAGTCCGATTAGCAGTTTAATTCTTGCTTTTTGCCCGTTTAGTCCATTTGAGAAAATAACACCCATATCCTTTAGATGCTTTCCCCCTCCGTCATAGCCATATACATCTTGTGCAATTCCATTGAAACATCGGGAAACCAGTACAATCGGAATGTTCTTTTCTGTTAGAGCCTTAATGCCTTCAATTGTGGCTGGAGGCAAATTACCTTGTCCAAGTGCTTCAATCACAACTCCGTCAAAATCTAAATCACCTATCGCATAAAGCAGAGAAGAATCCATTCCGGCAAATGCTTTAATAAGTGTGACTTTTTTTACAATTGCATCCAAAGGGTAATATTCTCTATTTGTGGGAGTATTATGGAATAATACACCTCTCTTTGTGACTATTCCGATTGGTCCATATTGCGGGCTTTGAAAAGTAGATACATTGCTTGTGTGTGTCTTTGTCACATTTTCCGCAGTATGAATTTCATCATTTAGAACAACTAGAACCCCTTTGTCTTTTGCTTCTTCACATGAAGCTACGCGAATGGAGGAAATTAGGTTGTAAAGTCCGTCAGAGCCAATTTCATTACTTGATCTCATTGCACCAGTAACAACGATGGGAAGGGATGTTTTAACAGTCAGGTCCAAGAAATAGGCTGTCTCTTCTAGTGTATCTGTCCCATGGGTAATGACTACGCCGCTAATTTTTTCCTTTGCCAGTTTTGTTTCAATGATTTCCTTCAATTTAAGCATTTCTCTAGGTGTTATGTGCGGTGAAGGGAGATGAAAAGGCTCTTCAACCAGTAATTCTGCAAGGGAAAGCAGTTCCTTTGTTTTTTCAGTTAATGGATTATTATCTGTTGGCTTAACAGCACCAGTTGCTGCATCCTCACTCATTGAAATGGTGCCTCCAGTGTGTATAACAAGTATCTTTTTTTTCTCCATGTTAATCCCCCAATTCTAGCTTTGACTCAAAATATGATGCGAAATATTTGTTTTCCAATATTTGAATAATCATTTTAATTCTTTCTATATCATGATACGATTAAGGAAACAGATTGAAAAGAGGGCAGCTCATGCTGGGAATATTATCCGCTGGCATCGCGCCGGGGTTGGCATTATTAAGCTATTTTTATTTAAAAGATCAATATGAGTCTGAACCCATATCAATGGTTTTTAAAACTTTTTTGTTTGGTGCTTTGCTCGTGTTCCCCATTATGTTCATCCAGTATGTTTTAGAGACTGAAGGGGTGCTGCAGTCTAGTTTGATGGATGCATTTCTGTCATCAAGCCTGCTGGAAGAATTCTTTAAATGGTTTATATTATTTTATACTATCTATCAGCATATAACATTTGATGAACCATATGATGGAATTGTGTATGGTGCATCTGTATCACTTGGCTTTGCTACTGCAGAAAATATCTTCTATCTCGTCGCTCTCGGTGTGGAACACGCTCTTGGAAGGGCCTTGCTTCCGGTTTCCAGCCATGCTCTTTTTGGTGTTATCATGGGCTATTATATAGGAAAAGGAAAATTCTCGGCAACCTCTACAAAAAAATGGATAGCCTTTTCGCTATTTATACCTTTTCTCCTTCACGGTATTTACGACTACATCCTGATCTCTCTAAAACATTGGATTTTTATCATGTTTCCATTTATGATCTTCCTTTGGTGGCTGGGCTTAAGAAAAGTCAAAAAAGCAAGGGCACATAGTGTAAACCACATGGATAACCAATTTGATTTACAGAAAACTCTCCATTCCTGATGGAGGGTTTTTTATTTTGCGAAAATAAACCAAAAGCAAAAAGACTCAAGTTATTGAATAAAAAGCCAAGGACTACAAAAAATAGGGTCAATGAAAAAAGATTGACTTTTGGAGGTTAAAATCCATGAAAAAGAATTTTTTGGCAGGAAAGGTTTTACTCATAATCTCCCTTTGTGTTCTAGGAATTCCTTTGAGCGGGAATATGGACAAAGCTAATGCCTTTTCCAACCAGGTTATCCAGCACGGAGCAGTGGGAGATGATGTAATCGAGCTTCAGTCCCGCCTGCAGTATTTAGGATTCTACAATGGGAAAATCGATGGAGTGTTTGGGTGGGGAACCTATTGGGCACTCAGGAATTTTCAATATGAATTCGGCCTTCCGATAGACGGGCTTGCTGGCCAGGAAACAAAAAACAAGCTTGTAAAAGCATCCAAGTATAATGAACAGTATGTGAAAGAACAAATTAATAAGGGCAATAAATTCACCCATTACGGCGGGGTGGACACTGAAAAGCAGACTAAGCCTCAGCAAGGGGGATCTTCCGGGGGAACGGCACAGCAGGAAGCTCCTAAACAGCCGACTGCTGCAAATGTGCCTAACGGATTCTCAGAAAATGATATACAGTTAATGGCCAATGCGGTTTATGGAGAATCAAGAGGGGAGCCGTATACAGGTCAGGTGGCAGTTGCCGCAGTCATCTTAAACCGTGTAGACAGTGCATCATTTCCGAACACTGTTTCTGGCGTTATTTTTGAGCCGCGTGCTTTTACGGCCGTTGCCGATGGCCAGATATGGTTAACGCCGAATGAAACAGCAAAAAAAGCCGTCCTTGATGCCATTAATGGATGGGACCCAACAGGCGAGGCACTGTATTACTTTAACCCGGATACAGCTACAAGCGGATGGATTTGGACACGGCCGCAAATCAAGCAGATTGGAAAACATATATTCTGTAAATAGAGGGGTGAATGATCATGCTTAGAGGAATTCTCATAGGCGTACTTGCACTGGGTGTTGCCGGTACAGCGTTTTGGGGTTATCAGGAACACCGGGAGAAAAATGCAATCCTAATTAATGCCGAAAATAATTATCAAAGGGCATTTCATGATTTAACTTACCAAATTGACCTATTGCATGACAAAATCGGAACAACCTTAGCAATGAATTCGAGAGCTTCACTATCACCTGAATTGGCAGAAGTATGGAGATTAACTTCAGGAGCGCACTCAGATGTTGGCCAGCTGCCTCTCTCGCTTCTTCCTTTCAATAAAACAGAAGAGTTTCTATCCAATATCGGAGATTTCAGTTATAGGACAGCAGTAAGGGATTTGGAGAAAGAACCTTTATCGGATAAAGAATATCAAACACTAAAGCAGCTCTATAAACAGTCGGCTGATGTTCAGCAGGATTTGCGCAAAGTTCAGCATATGGTGCTTGAAAAGAACTTACGGTGGATGGATGTAGAAATGGCGCTCGCCTCCAATGAGGAAGCTGCAGATAATACAATCATAGATGGATTTAAGACAGTGGAAAAAACGGTTGAAGGCTATGGAGAGACAGACTTTGGACCTGCATTTGTAAATATGCAGAGGAAGGATGAAAATTACAAATATCTTAAGGGTAAAGAAATAACAGAAGAAGAAGCTGCACGAATAGGTCAGCAGTATGCAAAGTTGGGGAATAATGTAAATATTAGAGTGACTGAAAACGGCAAAGGGTCTGATTACGGGTTTTATAGTGTCAGTATTCAAAATAAGAAAACAAAAGAAGAAGCAAACATGGATATTACTAAGAAAGGCGGCTATCCTATCTGGTTTATACTGGATCGGGAAGTAGCGAAACAAAAGGTAAGCCTTAATGAAGCAAGCAATAATGCGGTTAAATTTCTGAAAGACAATGGCTTTAAGGACCTTGATTTATTCGAGAGTGCCCAGTATGACAATTTAGGCGTATTTACCTTCGTGTCCAATCAGGATGGCGTAAGGATTTATCCGGACTCCATTCGTGTGAAAGTTGCGCTTGATAATGGCAGAATGTCAGCCTTTTCTGCTGAGGATTATTTAAAGGCTCATCACCAGAGAGAAATTCCTGAGCCTTTAATCACTGCAGAAGAGGCGAGAGCCAAGGTGAATCCCCAGCTGAAAGTCATGGAAGATAGACGGGCAATCATCATTAATGATTTAAATCAGGAAGTTTCCTGTTATGAAATTCTAGGCACATTGGGTGAAGATACCTACAGAATCTATATAAACGCAGAAACAGGACAAGAAGAAAAAGTAGAAAAGCTAAAAAATGCTGAACCAGTATTTGAAGATGTACTGTAGAGAAAGCCGGATAGGCTTTCTTTTTTTGCCTTAAAAAGCATTTGGGCCTTTTTACCCAAATCTTTTAAAAATGCTATTGCAGGATTCTTTTATACCGGTCATAATGAAATGACAAGATTATCCTTTTAATAAGGGGAAGTGAGTCAGTGTGATAAATATTGGAGAGACAATGCTGCTCGAATTAACATACTCTGAAAAATCCGAGAAATATAAATGCAAGCTTGTTGAAAGAGAAGGAAATAATTTATATATTGATTATCCGATAAAACAGGAAACGAATAAAACTGCATTCCTGCTCGATGGAACCCAGCTGAAGGCAACCTTTTTGGCTGAAGATGGGACGGTATATCTTTTCGAAAGCGAGGTTATGGGAAGAGTTAAGCTGAAGATCCCGATGATGGTTTTATCATATCCGGGGGACGAACATTTGGTGAAAATCCAGCGGCGTCAGTTTGTCAGGGTTGAAACACCAGTTGATGTTGCTATCCACCCGGAAAGTAATGAGTTTACTCCTTTTGTATCAATTACGGATGATATTAGTGCGGGCGGTGCTGCAATCATCGCACAAACGAGCAGCTCTTTAAAAGCGAGTATGCAAATACAAACTTATCTCGTATTAGCTATGCAGAACGGCGACAATTATTATTTACGGCTTAAAAGTAAGGTAATCAGAGTTTCTGAACCCCAAAATGGAAAATCGTTTATTTCTGTTCAGTTTTTGGAGGTAAGCCCCCGGGATAGACAATTGCTCCTGCGATTTTGTTTCGATAGGCAGCTGGCAATGAAGAAAAAAGGCCTGGAAATATAAATAAAGGAATATTTTTTATAATCATCTCTCATAATAGATGGTGAAGTCTATTGGCTTATTCTTATTTTATCAGTTGGAGAGATGGCATTGATGAAAACGGTGGAGAGGATTATTCTAAAGTTAATTATTCTGCAATTTGTTTTCTTGCTTTTCACACAATTTTTCTTTCATCGTATGGAAGCTTTTCCGGAATTAAAGCAGCTGACTCAGTATGAGGGTGTTACAGATCAGAATTTCACTGAGCTGCTTGAAACGTTCAGGAAAGATTATTAGCAGGCAGGCGCCTGCTAATTTTTTGTTCTGGCGTCAGATATATCGATTTATAAGCCTTTCAGGGGCTATTTTTAAAAATTTGCAAGACTTAAAAAACAGTTTAATTATGCACTGATGCAGACTTGTTATGTTAAAATAAAGCTGAACGAACCTGGGGAAGAAGCGGCCAGGGGTACAGGAGGAACTATGAGCAAACGTATATCAATTGCAATTGACGGCCCAGCTGCTGCAGGGAAAAGTACAGTAGCGAAGATTGTGGCAGAAAAATTATCTTACATATATATTGATACTGGTGCCATGTATCGCGCCTTGACTTATAAAGCTATTCAGAAGAATGCAAGTCTTGAAGATGAAGCTTCTCTTATGGAGATTCTAAACAATACAGTTATTGAACTGCAGCCAGGCGAAAAAGGGCAATTAATTTATCTGGACGGGCTGGAAGTGACAAATGAAATCAGGACTTCTGAAGTGACAAATTCTGTTTCTATAGTCTCCATGCATAAGCTTGTTAGAGAAGAAATGGTATTGCGCCAGCAAAGCTTTGCTTTAGATGGAGGAGTGGTAATGGATGGCCGGGATATCGGAACCCATGTCCTGCCCCATGCAGAAGTAAAGATTTTTCTTTTAGCCTCAGTTGATGAAAGAGCTGTTAGGCGTCATAACGAAAATATCCAGAAGGGATATCCATCTGATCTTGAAAAGCTAAAGGAAGAAATTTCCTTAAGGGACAAACTGGACTCTGAGCGTGAAATAGCTCCCTTAAAGAAAGCAGATGATGCAAAAGAGATTGATACAACTTCTTTGTCAATTGGACAGGTAGTCGATAAGATAATGGATCTGGCTATTGAAAGGATTGGTTCAAAGTGAATCTCTATTCTTTTGCCAAAGCAGCAGTCTATGGAGTTCTAAAACCCATTTACAGATTTGAAGTAATTGGGAGAGAGAACTTTCCTGCTGAAGGGGGCGTCCTTTTATGCTCCAATCATATAGATAATCTCGATCCTCCGGTAGTCGGCATTAATGCTCCAAGGCCAGTTTATTTTATGGCCAAAGAAGAGCTCTTTAAGGTACCCGTCCTGGGGAAAATTCTTCCCGATTTAAATGCATTTCCTGTCAAGAGAGGAATGAGTGACAGGGAGGCATTAAGAAAAGGGCTTGGAATCTTAAAAGAAGGAAATGTTTTAGGGCTGTTTCCAGAGGGTACTAGAAGTAAAACGGGGCAGCTGGGTAAAGGGCTGGCGGGTGCAGGTTTTTTTGCTCTCAGGTCAGAAGCGCATGTCGTTCCCTGCGCCATTATTGGCCCCTATAAAGCTTTTTCTAAATTGAAAGTTGTTTATGGTAAACCAATTGATATGAAAGAGCTAAGGGAAAAAAAGGTTTCGGCGGAGGAAACCACCGAAATGATTATGTCAGAAATACGTAAATTAATTGAAGATTATTCATAGACCTTCTTGCTTGACAAAAAACTTCTTTTGTAAGAAGTTAGTAAAAAGGCATTTTTTAAAAAGGCGAAAATATTCGAAAAATAAGGCTGTCCTTTACTTTGAACTTCAAGAATTATCTAGCGCAAGCAGCCTAACCCCTTGAGGTCACAGGCTTGGCTTGTTTCGGGCGGTCCTCCCAAAAAGGCAATCTTTCCGTGAGGCCGTCTGTGCTTGTCGGGGGTGGGCAAGGCGCTTGCGCTTTTCTTATGAGGGCAGGAAGAGACATTCAACTACAGTTGAAAAATAGCCTGCAAAATAAATAGCTATTCGAGTATTTCTGCTGCTGACACAGGGTTCTTGCCTGGATGGCAGGCAGTTGAATACAGATTAAAAATTTAAAAGCAGCCATTGGATTAAGGAGGAATACATATGTCAGAGGAAATGAATCAAGTAGAAGTTAAAAATTTTGAGGTGGGTGACAAGGTAAAAGGCCAAGTTACCAAAGTGGAAGAAAAGCAAGTCATTGTTGACCTTACTGACAGCAAATTGGATGGGATTATCCCAATCAGCGAGCTTTCAAGCCTTCATATTGAAAAAGCAGGCGATGCGGTCTCAGAAGGAGATGAGCTCGAGCTTGAGGTTTTAAAAGTGGAGGAAGAAGCCCTTATTCTTTCTAAACGAAAAGTTGATGCTGGTAAATCATGGGAAACCCTTGAGAAGAAATTTAATGAGGGCGAAGTTTTTGAAGCAGAAATAAAAGATGTTGTTAAAGGCGGCTTAGTAGTAGACTTGGGTGTGCGCGGATTTGTTCCTGCTTCCCTGGTTGAAGCTCACTTTGTTGAGGACTTTACTGATTATAAAGGCAAAACGATGACATTTAAAATTGTAGAGCTTGATAAAGATAAAAATCGCCTGATTCTTTCTCACCGTGCTGTAATAGAGGAAGAAAAAGGAAAACAGAAGCATCAAGTGCTTGAATCCCTTCAGGCAGGTCAGGTTTTGGATGGAACAGTTCAAAGAATTACTGACTTTGGAGCATTTGTTGATATTGGCGGGATTGATGGTCTTGTCCATATTTCCCAGCTTTCTTATGAGCATGTAGAGAAGCCTTCAGATGTTGTGGAAGAAGGCCAAAAAGTGAAGGTTAAAGTATTAAGTGTAGACCGGGACAATGAACGCATCTCACTTTCCATTAAGGAGACTTTGCCAGGGCCGTGGGATAACATCAGTGAAAAGGCTCCTAAAGGAAGCACTCTTGAAGGAACAGTAAAAAGACTTGTGTCTTATGGAGCATTTGTTGAAGTTTTCCCAGGTGTGGAAGGCCTTGTCCATATTTCACAAATTGCGCATAAGCATATTGGAACTCCTCATGAAGTATTAAGCGAAGGACAAGAAGTAAAAGTAAAGGTTCTTGATGTGAACGAACAGGACCAGCGCCTGTCATTGAGCATCAAAGATCTTCTTGAAAAAGAACAGGAAGAAGTGACTGACTACGAACTTCCTGAAGAAAACAAAGGCTTCTCGCTTGGTGATATGATAGGCGACCAGCTAAAGAATTTAAAAAAGTAATGGTGATAAATTTTGTCTAGATCAAAACGTAAATGGGATCATATCCAGCATGCTTTGGCAACGGGCCAAAACAGCAATACCGGTTTAGAGGATATTGCATTTATTCATCAAAGTCTTCCTGATGCGTTTCTTGATCAGGCTGATTTAGGCACTTCAATTGGCGAACTTTCATTAAGTTCGCCAATTTTTATAAATGCCATGACAGGGGGCGGAGGAGAAAGAACGGTTCAAATTAACCGGGATCTCGCCCTTGCTGCCAGATCCACAGGCCTTGCTATGGCAGTGGGGTCTCAAATGTCTGCACTGAAGGATCCCGGTGAAGCAGAATCCTATAGGGTTGCCAGGAGAGAAAACCCCAGTGGAATTATTTTTGGCAACTTAGGCAGTGAAGCTACAATCGATCAGGCAAAAGCAGCGGTGGATATGATTGAAGCAGATGCATTGCAAATTCATTTAAATGTAGTCCAGGAATTGACCATGCCTGAAGGTGACCGTGATTTCCGGGGTGCCCTAAAAAGAATTGAAAATATCGTCTCCCATTCTGAAGTTCCAGTAGTTGTAAAAGAAGTGGGATTTGGCATAAATAAAGAAACAGTTTCAATGCTTGCATCAGCCGGTGTTACAGCAATCGATATTGGCGGATTTGGCGGAACGAATTTCTCCCGCATAGAAAATGCAAGAAGAGATAGACTGTTAACGTTTTTCAATGAGTGGGGAATCCCGACGGCTGTCTCCATTGCAGAAGCTGCATCTTTGGGAAAAGATATTGCTGTCATAGCTTCGGGGGGCATCCAGACAAGCCATGAGATAGCTAAGGCAATTGCTCTTGGGGCAGGAGCTGCAGGGATGGCGGGATACTTTTTGAAAGTTCTCATGAAAGAAGGACTTGAAGCACTCATTGAAGAGATTAACAATATGAATACCGAATTGAAAGTGATCATGACTGCCTTGGGGGCAGCAAACATCGCCCAGCTTCAGCAGTCTCCAATTATCATAACTGAAAGGACCCATCATTGGTTGAATGAACGTGGCATTGATACAAAGGCATATTCTCAGCGGATAATACAAAAATAAAACTCTTGTCAAATGACGAGAGTTTTATTTTTGCCTTCAGAGGCGTGTATATTAGATATTTGACCTTCGATAACTGTCCTGCTTCACAAATAACGCTTCGACAGGATGATCAGCGCACGATTAATAGCGTTAGCTTTTAAGAGGAGCGCCTAACCCCCTCGAGGTCACCAGCTTGTCCAGTTTCGGCTCCCAGCCGCCTCCACATTTCGGGCAAGCCTCCCAAAAAAGCAAAAACGCCTTTCCGGGAGGCTCGTCTTGTGCTTAAGGCCTACAGGACAAGGTAAGGCTTCTTCAGCATAATTTATCGCACGACCAAAAGCGGCAGCTTTTGAGAGGATGGGGGTCAGGCAGACATTGCCACAGGGCGTGGCGTTCTTAGTCTGCGTTTCTTTGGGAGCAAGGCGCTTCCGCTTTCTTTTTTAACTGTATTTTGAATCATTCAAAGATCTGGCTTCTTCGGGGCTCTGCATCTTGGCAGCTCCAGGATAATGAAGTGCCTGGTCGCGATCGGATTCCACTTTTCCGCTATTTTTAAGCTTTTTTTCCTGTCTGTCTTTGCCCATATTAAACACCTCCATGTTATTAAGATGAAATGAGTGCAAAAGAATTATGCAAAAAGTTGATTCAAAAGGAATTATCCTTTTGAATTGACAGGGTTATTTTACATACGAAAAAGCCATAATGGAAATGATAGGAGGTAGAGGATGGAAGGATTAATTTTCTATTGGATTTCCTGGATGGTTTGGATTATGGCGACTTTTTTTATGGATCGAAATAATAAATACAGGTTTCTATTGTCTGCCTGGATTTTATTTTTTATTATGCTGTCACCCTGGACACTTAAAATCTTCAATGTTGAAACTGGTATTGGTGGCCTTTATCTGCTTGTTTCTTTATATATTTTTGCTGGGAGATTAAAAAAACTGGGTAAACTTTATTTCCTTTTTTGTGCTTTCATCCTGATGATGGCATATGTCACATTTCATCTGTTTGAACTGTTTGATCCGGTTTGGGTTATATTCTCACGGAATTGGATGCTGTCAGTCCTTCTTGTTTATTTGGCTGTCCTCCTGCAAAAAAACAGAATGCTCAGACTGCCGTTAATATTGCTCGGGGGCATCCAGGGAGAGGTTCTATATGCGCTCATTCTTAATCAATTTTCCTTTCCGTACACTATTGGATCATTGGCCTTTCTGGATATCATGGCAACCTCTATTTCTATATCTGCTGTATGGATTGCAGTGCAATGGGCCGTCAAATATATTGAAGCCAACTTTAAACATTTTGAAAGGGAGAAACAAAAATTATCATGAGCGAATATACCTACCCGATACTTTTTGGTCTGGCAGCTGGAACTTTGACCCGTATTTATATGCTGCGGACCGATTACCGGCAATACCCTACATACTTACATGGAAAGATTATACACGTTGCATTGGGATTCATTGCTGCCGGACTGGGAACGGTGGCCATCCCTTCAATAATGGAGGAAGAATTCACAGCCGTTACCTTCCTGACCCTTGCTGCATCGCAGTTTAGGGAAGTCAGAAACATGGAGAGAAACACGCTTACTGAACTGGACAGCTACGAAATGGTTCCCAGAGGCAAAACGTATATAGAAGGCGTGGCGATAGCCTTCGAAAGCAGAAATTACCTTGTGATTTTCACATCTTTATTAAGTACGCTTGGCTATCTGGTATTTAATATATGGGGAGGGCTTGCGGCAGCCATTCTGGCCGTGTTTATTTCAAAGAAATTAATGTCAGGGGGAAGGCTGAAGGAAATCGTTGAAGTTGAGTTTGTAGAGCCGCGATTTGATGGAGCAGGCTTGTATGTTGACAATATTTATATCATGAATATTGGTTTGCCCGAAAGACAAGAGGAAGTGCTGCGATATGGGATGGGATTTATTTTAAAACCTAAAAATTTCAATGCCCGCTCCACTATTGCCAATCTTGGGCAGAGGCAGGCTATATTGCATGATGTCTCCACTGCTTTGGGTGTTTACCGGGATTCCGGAACTCCTGCGCTTGTTCCGCTAGCGAAAAGGGACCTTGATGATGGGCGTATAGGGGTTTTTGTATTGCCGCAGGAAAAAAATATCAATAAAGCCATAAAAATCATCGAAGCGGTTCCAACACTTGAAAACGCGATTAGGATGCCTACTGAACGGCAAACGAATGGGAAAGGAAGTTAGGGAATGGTGCTTGAAAAATTCATACTGGCTGCAATTACAACAAATCCATCCAAGATACCATCAGGAACCGCCGTATTTCATTGTGAAGATAAAAAAGAAATGGAAATCATCGCAGCCAATCTTGAAGCTATTCTTGACGGTATTGCCCATGCTTTAACAGAAGAACTATATGTAATTGTTAAGCATTAATGAGGCTGCCAAGTTTTTATAAAATCAGAAATTATATCTTTGAACTACGATAACTGTCTAGCTCCAGGCGCTATCGGCTCTCGGGTCTAAGCCAATCCGTCCAAAAGGTTAAAGAACAGCCTTTCAGCATGCTCGTCTTATGCTTGAGGCCCATAGGACAAGGAAGGCTTCGACAGCAAAAAATCGCACGACCGAAAGCGGCAGCTTCTGGGAGGATGCGGGTCATGCAGAAGTTGCCGCAGGAAGTGGTGTTTTTAGTCTGCGTGCCTTCATTAAACGGTCGCCTTCCGCTTTTCCTATTGCTAGGAAGGTTTCTCTTTGTTAAAATATCTAAGTTAGACCCTTCTATCTTTGAGAAGGGTTTATTTTATAAATGTACAGCTGTTTGGATGGTTTTAACATCAATGTAGTGTTATTGTGGACAGCCATCTGTATGCTTACTCAAGGTAAAGGCATTTCTGGAACATAGATGGGATGTTTAAACAATTTAAATAAAGAATTGAAAGGGTGATGTTCATGGCAAAACCAGTGGTGGCTATTGTCGGGCGTCCTAACGTTGGAAAATCAACGATATTTAACAGAATTGTAGGAGAACGGATATCCATTGTCGAAGATATTCCGGGAGTGACAAGGGACAGGATTTATAGTTCGGCAGAATGGCTGACTCATGATTTTAATATTATTGACACAGGCGGAATTGATATTGGTGACGAGCCATTTTTAGAGCAAATTCGGCTTCAGGCAGAAATTGCGATAGATGAAGCAGATGTCATTATTTTTCTTGTAAACGGGCGAGAGGGTGTTACCTCTGCAGACGAGGAAGTTGCCAAAATTTTATATAAAGCCAAAAAGCCTGTAGTTCTTGGGGTAAATAAAATCGATAACCCTGAGATGCGGGATTTAATTTATGACTTTTATGCACTTGGCTTTGGTGAACCATTTCCTATTTCAGGTTCTCATGGGCTTGGTCTTGGAGACTTGCTTGATGAAGCAGCCAAGCATTTCCCTAAACATGGCCAAGCTGAATATGGAGAAGAGGTCATTAAGTTTTCATTAATTGGGCGCCCGAATGTCGGGAAATCCTCTCTTGTAAACGCAATGCTTGGTGAAGAACGGGTCATTGTCAGCAATATCGCAGGCACCACAAGAGATGCTATCGACTCGAAGGTGAAAGTTGACGGACAGGAATATGTCATCATCGATACTGCAGGTATGCGAAAAAAAGGGAAAGTCTATGAAACAACAGAAAAATACAGTGTTCTGAGAGCTTTGCGGGCAATCGAACGTTCTGATGTTGTCTTAGTGGTCATCGATGGGGAAGAAGGAATCATCGAGCAGGACAAGCGCATTGCCGGTTATGCTCATGAAGCAGGCAGAGCTGTTGTTATTGTAGTCAATAAGTGGGATGCAGTTGAAAAAGATGAGAGAACAATGAAGGAATTTGAACAAAATATCCGTGAGCATTTTCAATTCCTTGATTATGCACCAATTGTTTTCCTTTCAGCTAAAACGAAAAAGCGTATTCATACCTTAATCCCAATGATTAACACAGCCAGTGAAAACCATGCTTTACGTGTTGAAACAAGCGTCCTCAATGATGTCGTCATGGATGCTGTTGCGATGAATCCGACACCTACAGATAAAGGAAGACGCCTAAGAATTTATTATACAACACAGGTTGCTGTAAAGCCGCCGACATTTGTTGTGTTTGTTAATGATCCTGAACTTCTTCATTTTTCATATGAACGTTTCCTTGAAAACAGAATCAGAGACGCTTTCGGTTTTGAAGGCACACCTATTAAGATATTTGCAAGGGAAAGAAAATAATGCGATGATGCCAGCCAGAAAGCATTATTATTGTCTGGCAGGCAGAATCGGATGAATTTTTGATGCATCCAAATACGTTAAAAGGCAGTGATCAAATGGAGCGGGAAAAAGAAAGTGTAGCTGTAGCAGGTGCTGGGAGCTGGGGTACTGCCCTGGCGATGGTGCTTGCGGATAATGGGCATGACGTCAGAATGTGGGGCCATAATCCTGATCTGATAGAGGAAATTAATAAGCACCATACTAATCAAAAATATTTATCAGGGGTACATCTGCCTGTAGAAATAAGAGGATATACGTCGCTTGAAGAGGCTTTAAACGGAACAGACACTTTGATTTTGGCAGTGCCGACAAAGGCCATTCGTGAAGTAATCGGCAAGATCAAAGGAATTAGAAAAGAGCCTTTAACCATAGTGCATGTAAGTAAAGGCATTGAACCTGATTCACTTCTCCGGATTTCTGAAATGATTGAAGAAGAAATGACTGGGAATCTTCTGGATAGTGTAGTGGTACTCTCTGGACCAAGCCATGCAGAAGAAGTTAGTCTGCGGCATCCCACTACTGTTACGGTATCATCAAAAAATATGGATGCTGCCGAAAAAATTCAGGATTTGTTTATCAATAACAATTTCAGAGTATATACAAACCCGGATATCATTGGAGTGGAAATTGGCGGAGCTTTAAAAAATATTATAGCCCTTGCAGCTGGAATTACAGATGGCTTAGGCTATGGAGACAATGCAAAGGCAGCCCTGATAACCAGAGGTCTTGCTGAAATTGCCCGTCTCGGTATGAAGATGGGGGCAAGCCCGCTTACTTTCTCCGGATTAGCGGGAATCGGTGATTTGATCGTTACATGCACTTCTGTCCATTCACGCAATTGGCGAGCTGGAAATCTTCTTGGAAAGGGACATAATCTGCAGGAAGTCCTTGATAATATGGGCATGGTCGTAGAGGGAGTCAGGACAACAAAGGCAGCACACCAGCTGGCTCAAAAATATGACGTGAAAATGCCGATTACTACTGTCCTGTATGACGTTCTTTTTAATAATGTAAATGCGAAGGATGCTGTTGATCTTCTGATGGCAAGAGGAAAAACACATGAGATGGAAGATCTTGCGAACGTTTTGGAAGATCAAAGCGGGAATAAAAAGAACTGAAATGTTTATTAATTGAAAAATATAGGCATTAGATGATGCGAGACAGCAGGTTCCTGCATACAATGCAACGAAGCAAACTAGTGTAATGAACAGGGTGCTGGGTTATTTAGTCAAATGGCTGAGGTAAAGAATTGCCCCTTCTTTGCCTCAGTTTTTTTGTGTTTAATTTTATTCGTAATGAAAAGCTGTTAGATTTATTCATTTAATATGTTATAATACATTTCGGAAAAGGGAGTTGATTTGTATGTCGCCGGCTTTAATGAAAATGTGGATATCCCTTGCTTCTATGGGATTTATGTTTTTATCTATAATATTAATTTATCTTAGCCGCTACAAGCTGAAAGCTGGGGTTTTTAAGATTATAACAGCCATTGTTGCCTATCTTTTAATGATAATAAGCGGGATTATTATAGTGCTTGTCGTGTTCAGCGGTCCGACAAGCAGCTAGCACTTTTACATAAAGGGTTGATTAAATGAAAAAAGCTTTTAACATATTTTTGCTTTTGTTGAGCGGTGCTTTGATTCTGACGGGCTGTATGTATCCTGAAGAGAAGTTATCTCAAAATCAGATAGCCTATAAGGATCAGCTCCAGTCTGTCCAGTCGGCAGTGGACCAATATCGGGAAGCAAATGGAGGCCTTCTGCCGATCAAAACCAAGGATCAGACAACCCCTATTTATCAAAAGTATCCAATTGATTTTAAGAAAATTGCCCCCAAATTTATGGCAGAGCCGCCTGGGAATGCCTTTGAATCCGGCGGAGTTTTTCAATATGTGATCGTTGATGCGGAAACAGATCCAAAAGTGAAGATTTTTGATTTAAGAATTGCTGAAACCATCAGGGATATTAACCTGAGGGTTAAGGCGCATGGGTTCCCTCCATATAAAGAGCAGATTGCAGAAAATGTCTTTACGATGGATTTCAAAAAATTAGGGTTTAAGGAAGAACCTAAAGCCCTCAGTCCATACAGCGGCAAGACCCTCCCGTATGTTGTTACCGGCAATGCAGAGGTATACGTGGATTATCGGGTTGATTTATATCAGGCATTGGAGAATAAGGAGAACAAGCCTAAACCAGGAGAAGATATTAGAGATCTTCTTGTGAAGGATTCTGACTTTGTTCCCGCCTATTCTCTGCCTTACACAATCGATTCCGCCACGAATGATCCAATCTTTTTGGTGAAATAGTCATAACCCTTCTCCTGCAAAATATATTGTAGGAGAAGGGTTATTTTTTTATATACTTTTATAACCACTCTTCAACTATTGACTATAAGCATAAAGGTGAAGAAATAAAGAAGTAAGGGGAGTTTGAAAATAAAAAAGGAAATTTGGAATGGTAAGCTGTCCATTTCAGACTGTCATTGGTTTGGAGATTTCCAGCTGGCCTGGCAGGTGCAGTGCACATTCCTGATAGGGGGTAAAAATTTTAAAAAACTGTCATAACAATGTAGGACAACATCATACACATATAATGTCCAAACATAATAGATAGGATAATATTATCCCATTAACTCAAGATTTCAGGAGGGGATCACTTGGAAAAGGTTGATATTTTTAAAGATATTGCCGAAAGAACTGGCGGCGATATATATTTTGGAGTAGTTGGCGCAGTTCGCACCGGCAAATCTACATTTATAAAAAAGTTTATGGAACTGGTTGTACTGCCAAATATGGAGAATGAAGCAGAACGTGCCCGCACACAGGATGAGCTTCCTCAAAGTGCTGCCGGCAAGACAATTATGACAACAGAACCGAAATTTGTCCCTAACCAGGCAGCTACAGTGCATGTTGCAGAAGGGCTGAATGTAAATATCAGGCTTGTGGACTGTGTGGGATATACAGTACCGGGGGCGAAGGGCTATGAAGACGAAAACGGCCCGAGAATGATCAATACACCTTGGTATGAAGAGCCGATTCCTTTTCATGAAGCAGCTGAAATAGGAACAAGAAAGGTAATTCAGGAGCATTCGACTATCGGAGTGGTGATTACAACCGACGGAACAATTGGAGAGATCCCGCGTGCGAATTACCTGGAAGCCGAAGAAAGGGTTATTGAAGAGTTAAAGGAAGTTGGCAAGCCATTTATCATGATCATTAACAGTGTCCAGCCCCATCACCCAAATACGGATGCCCTTAGAAATGATCTGGCTGAAAAATACGATATCCCTGTCCTGGCCATGAGTGTTGAGGGCATGAGGGAATCAGATGTACTAAACGTTATGCGTGAAGCTCTTTATGAGTTCCCGGTACTGGAGGTCAATGTAAATCTTCCGAGCTGGGTAATGGTGCTCCATGAAGATCACTGGCTTCGTGAAAGCTATCAGGAAGCTGTTAAAGAAACGGTTAAGGATATAAAGAGGCTAAGAGATGTAGACCGTGTTGTCCATCAATTCAGCGACTTTGAATTCATTGATCGGGCTGGCCTTGCAGGTATTGAAATGGGGCAGGGTGTAGCCGAAATTGACCTATATGCTCCAGATGATCTTTATGATGAGGTACTTAAAGAGATAGTGGGGGTTGAAATCCGCGGAAAAGACCACTTGCTTGAGCTGATGCAGGAATTTGCTCATGCTAAAGCAGAGTATGACCAAATTTCCGATGCATTGAGAATGGTGAAGCAAACCGGCTACGGCATTGCTGCTCCTTCGCTGGCTGATATGAGCCTCGATGAACCGGAGATTACACGCCATGGTTCCCGCTTTGGTGTAAGGCTAAAAGCCGTTGCCCCATCTATTCATATGATTAAAGTGGATGTAGAATCTGAATTCTCACCTATCATCGGAACAGAAAAGCAAAGTGAAGAGCTAGTCCGCTACCTGATGCAGGATTTTGAAGACGATCCGCTTTCAATCTGGAATTCCGACATCTTTGGACGCAGCCTAAGCTCCATCGTTAGAGAAGGAATTCAGGCCAAACTCTCCCTGATGCCTGAAAATGCAAGATACAAACTGAAAGAAACATTAGAAAGAATCATCAATGAAGGCTCTGGCGGATTAATTGCGATCATTCTTTAATGAAGGCTCCTTTTGGAGTCTTTTTTTCGTTTATCCTAATTTAAAGGAAACGATTGAAATATCCCCTGCTTAATTTGCAATTGATTTGCTATAATAGTGTTTTAAAAAGCGCCGTTAGGGTAATAAAAACAGGTCAACTTATTACAAATATGTTGCAAAGAAGAAAAGATTCCCATTAAATCATGAAATATTCTTGATAACCGCATTTGATTGTGATAATCTTTTAACAGAATTACCGTTATGGCGGCCGAAACCCTTATATTTAAAGGGTTTATAATGATTTTTGGATTGAAAAATTTCAATTTATCATTTATTATAGGGCTTGTTAAACAAAAAAACGCCATAACGTATAGAATTCAGTAATTTTGTTTACAAATGTATGTAAGGAATCTTATTTTACTGGGTTTTATCCATATTTGGGAGGAGGTGAAAGGCATGAACAAAACAGAACTAATTAACGCAGTTGCTGAAGCTGGCGAACTTTCTAAAAAAGACGCGACTAAAGCAGTTGATGCTGTTTTCGATACAATCCTTGATGCTTTGAAAAATGGTGATAAGGTACAACTAATCGGTTTCGGAAACTTTGAAGTTCGCGAGCGTGCAGCCCGTAAAGGACGCAACCCGCAAACTGGCGAAGAAATCGAAATCGCTGCAAGCAAAGTTCCTGCTTTCAAACCGGGTAAAGCACTCAAAGACGCGGTGAAATAACGCCTTGAGTCTTACATAGGCAAGGGATTGACCTATTTCAAACTACAGTAAATCCCTAATGTTCAAAGGACCCCTCATATTTTGAGGGGTTTTTTGATTACATTTTTAATTCAGAAATAAATTATCCTAATAATTTATATACTTTACAATCCTAAAAAAAATTGACATGATGTAGTTAGGAGTTACTAGGAGGTTATACATATGGCAACACCGCATATTGGTTTTGAAGAACAGTTATGGAGTATGGCGGATAAGTTACGTGGTTCAATGGATTCAGGTGAATATAAAAATGTTGTATTAGGATTATTATTTTTGAAATATGTATCAGATGCATTTGAAGAACGACATGCGGAACTTGAAGCAGATGAGTTTGCTGATGCAGAAGACCGTGATGAATATGTCATGGATAATATCTTTTGGGTTCCGAAGGAAGCGCGCTGGTCATTCATTAAGGAAAATGCAAAGAAGCCCGAGATTGGGCAGATTATTGATAAAGCGATGATTGCAATCGAGAAAGAAAATCCATCATTACAAGGTGTTCTTCCAAAAGAATATGCACGTCCTGCTCTTGATAAAGTTCGTCTGGGGGAAACTATTGATTTGTTTTCCTTTAAAGTCGGCGATGAGGAAAGTCGCTCAAAAGATGTGCTAGGACGAGTGTACGAATATTTCTTGAGTAAGTTTGCTAGTGCAGAGGGTAAGAATGGGGGCGAGTTCTACACTCCATCCTCGGTTGTTCGTTTGCTTGTTGAAATGTTAGAACCATATAAAGGACGAATTTATGACCCTTGCTGCGGTTCGGGCGGAATGTTTGTCCAAAGTGAAAAGTTCGTTGAAGAACATCAAGGTAAGCTAGGAGATATTTCAGTTTACGGTCAAGAATCAAATCCTACGA
Source organism: Cytobacillus oceanisediminis (assembly GCF_004366035.1). Taxonomy (GTDB): domain Bacteria; phylum Bacillota; class Bacilli; order Bacillales; family Cytobacillaceae; genus Cytobacillus; species Cytobacillus oceanisediminis_C. Next base: position 254,371 of record NZ_SOEE01000001.1, on the reverse strand, counting down.
CTTGGAAGCTTTGTAAAATGAACTTGGCTATTCGCGGTATCGATGGCAATATTGGTACACACAATGCTGATACTTTCCATAATGATTTACATAAGGGGTTAAAAGCAGATTATATCTTAGCCAACCCCCCATTCAACATTAAAGATTGGGGTGGGGATAGACTACGTGAAGATGTTCGTTGGCAATACGGTACACCACCAACTGGCAATGCGAACTATGCATGGATTCAACATATGATTTCTAAGTTAGCACCAGCAGGAACAGCGGGTTTTGTTTTAGCAAATGGCTCGATGTCTAGTAATACTTCTGGTGAAGGTGAAATTCGTAAAAACTTAATTGAAGCTGATTTAGTCGAATGTATAGTTACCCTGCCGGGGCAACTATTTTACTCAACTCCAATTCCTGTTTGTATTTGGTTTGTATCGAAAAATAAATCAAAAACTGGTAATCGAACACGAAATGGAGAGATTCTTTTTATTGATGCAAGAAAATTAGGTAGGATGACAGACCGCACGCATAAAGAGTTTATGGATGATGATATTAAAAAGATTACAAAAGCCTTTCATACTTGGCGTGGAACTATAAATGAAGCATATGAAGATATCCAAGGTCTTTGTAAAGCTGCAAAAATTGAAGAAGTACGAAAAAACGATTACATATTAACACCTGGTCGTTATGTGGGTTTAGAAGAAGTCGAAAATGACGGTGTACCATTTGAAGAAAAGATGGCGCGTTTAACAAGTGAGCTATCAGAACAATTCGCAAAATCGAAACAGCTAGAAGACCAAATTCGCCAAGCTTTAAGGGGGGTTGGGTATGAGCTCTAGAGTTCAACTTGTTGAATTAACAACTAAAATTGGGAGTGGTTCTACTCCCAGAGGCGGAAAAAAGTCGTATTTAGCAAATGGTTTGTACAAGTTAATTCGTAGTCAAAATATCTATAATCATTATTTTTCTGAAGACGGACTAGCATATATTTCAGAAGAACAAGCTCATAAACTAAATAACGTTGAACTAATGAAAGATGACATTTTGATAAATATTACTGGAGATTCAGTTGCAAGAGCAACTATTGTGACTGAAAAAATGTTACCAGCTAGAGTAAATCAACATGTATCAATTATTAGATGTAATAACGAAAAAATATATCCTCATTATTTACTATCCGTATTAACATCTAAGGAGATGCAAAGACATTTACTATCTTTAGCCCAAGTTGGTGGAACTAGAGCTGCTTTGACAAAAGGAATGTTAGAGAAACTTGAAATCGATATTGTAGGTATGAAGAAGCAAAGATATATAGGGGATGTATTACGTTTTATAAATACAAAAATAGAGACAAATCAAAATGTGATACAGCTCTTAGAAAAAATTTCTCAGGCACTTTTCAAAAGCTGGTTTTATGATTTTGAGTTTCCGAATGAGGAAGGTCTACCTTATAAATCAAGTGGTGGGAAGATGGTGGATAGTCAATTAGGGGATATACCAGAGGGATGGAATCTCTATGTTTTATCAGAGATTACTCAAATAAGTAAGAAGACATTTAATCCCCAAAAAACTGATGCTAAGGTGGTAGCTCATTTTAGTTTACCTGCATATGACTCAAAATGTTATCCTATTCTCGATGAAGTAAAAACTATTAAAAGTAATAAGTGGATAGTAAATGAAAACTGTGTTCTTTTTTCAAAAATGAATCCTTCGACGCCAAGAGTATGGCTACCAATTTTAGACAAAAGTAGGCTAAATGTTTGCTCAAGTGAATTTGTTGTTTTGAAAAGTGAAAATGATAGTAAAGCAGCGTTTATCTATAATTTATGTAAGTCTGAACCTTTTACTGAGTATTTAATAGCCGGTGCAACGGGCTCAACTAATAGTAGGCAGCGTATTACTCCGGATAATGCAATGTTGTTTAAAATAGCGTTAAATGGTGAATTAATTGATAAATACGGACTCGTTGTTAAAGATTTGATGGAAAAAGTGAAAATATTGTCTAAAGAAAATCATCAATTAGAAAAAGTAAGAGATACACTACTTCCAAAACTCCTCTCGGGAGGGATTGAAATACCAGACGAAAGTGTGGTCGTTTAGATGTTCAGATATTTAGAGTCGGATTTAGAGGAAGCGACATTGGAATGGCTGGCTGAGATGGATTATTCCATTTTGGCTGGTCCGGATATTGCCCATGAAGGTGAGTATCCTGAACGGGACAGTTATCAAGATGTGGTGTTAGATGAACGTTTAAAGGATGCACTCAAGAGGATTAATCCGAATATGCCAATGAATGCGATTGAGTTGGCTATTCAGAAAATTGCGGCGAATGAATCATCCAGCTTGATTTTGAACAATGAAAAGTTTCATCGTATGGTGACAGAAGGCTTGGATATTGAGTTGCAGGGTTCAGATGGATACAATCCTACTGAAAAAGTTTGGTTGTTTGATTTTGAACATCCTGAAAATAACGATTTTGTGGCAGTTAATCAGTTCACTATTACTGAAGGAAGTCAAAATAAACGCCCTGATGTGCTTATTTTCGTAAATGGCTTACCTTTAGTTGTAATTGAGTTAAAAAACGCTACAAATGAAGCAACAGGCATTTCAGAAGGCTATAATCAGCTTCAAACCTATAAGCAAGCCATACCTTCATTATTTCGTTACAATGCTTTTTTAGTAACAAGTGACGGGGTAAATGCTCGTGTCGGTTCATTAACAGCAAATGAAGAACGTTTTATGAAATGGCGGACGATTGAGGGGCTAGAACTTGCTCCCACCTCTCTATCACAATTAGAGGTGTTGTTAAAAGGAATGCTCGAGCCAAGTCGTTTAATGGATATCTTGCGTAACTTTATTTTGTTCCAAACAGACGGAGAGAATACATACAAAATTTTAGCTGCTTATCATCAATTTCATGCTGTGAATAAAGCTGTAGAGAAAGCGAAAGTAGCTGTACAAGGAGACCATAAAATTGGGGTTGTGTGGCATACTCAGGGCTCCGGGAAGAGTTTATCGATGGTATTCTTTGCTGGAAAACTAATTCAAGCAATGAACAATCCAACCATTGTGGTATTGACGGACCGAAATGATTTAGATGACCAACTGTTTAATACGTTCTCGATTTCGAAAAGCATATTACGTCAAACACCGAGCCAAGCAAATAGTCGTGATGAACTTCGACAATTATTATCGGTTGAATCTGGAGGTATTATTTTTACGACGCTACAGAAGTTTTCCCCAGATGAAGATACAGGCATCATGCCATGTTTAACGGACCGTTCGAACGTCATTGTCATGGCGGATGAAGCCCACCGTTCCCAATATGGATTCGGAGCAACAATTCGGGGAAATGATGCTGAAACCAAGTATGGGTTTGCGAAATATGTACGTGATGCTCTTCCGAATGCTTCGTTTGCGGGTTTCACTGGAACTCCCGTGGAAGCAACAGATAAAAATACACCTGCTGTTTTCGGTGAATACATTGATATTTATGATATGACACAGGCTGTGGAAGATGGTTCGACAGTTAAAATTTTTTATGAGAGTCGTATTATTCCATTGGATTTACCGAGTGACCTTCGACTCGATGATGAATATGAAGAAATCACAGAAGACCAGGAACAATCAGTGAAAGAACGATTGAAATCTAAATGGTCAAGACTTGAGGCATTAGCCGGAGCTGAATCACGAATAAAACGTCTAGCTGAGGATGTTGTGAATCATTATGAAGAACGACAACAGGCTATGTTCGGAAAGTCGATGGTAGTCGTGATGTCTCGTCGTATTGCGATTGATTTGTATAAAGAAATTACAGCATTGCGTCCAGAATGGCATTCTGATGACGATGATAAAGGCGTGATTAAAATTGTTATGACAGGAGCTTCAAGTGACCCTGTAGAATGGCAAAAGTTTATTGGAAATAAAAAGAGACGTGAGTATTTAGCAAAGCGCATGAAAGATAATGAAGACCCATTACAAATCGTCATTGTACGAGATATGTGGCTGACAGGTTTTGATGTTCCGGCAATGAACACGATGTATATCGACAAGCCTATGAAAGGGCATAATTTGATGCAAGCCATTGCTCGTGTAAATCGTGTGTTCAAGGACAAGCCTGGTGGATTAATTGTCGATTACATTGGTATAGCAGAAAGCTTAAAAGAAGCCTTGCATCAATACACGGAAAGTGACAAAAATACTGCTGGTGTAGATTCATCTGTTGTGGTAAATATCTTGCTAGAAAAGTATGAAGTGCTCATTGAAATTTTGTATGGGCATGATTATAGTGGCTATTTATCTGATAAGGCAACGGTCAGAATGAATGCAATTATCTCAACAATGGACTTTGTTCTTGGTCTAGGTGAAGAAGAAAAGAAACGCTTTTTAACAACTGTAACAGAACTTTCGAAAGCGTTTGCTTTATGTGCTACTACTTTAGAGGCACAGGAACTTAATGCAGAAATTGGTTTCTTTAAAGCTGTTAAAGCTAGTCTTGTTAAGAGCATTGGCGATTGTAGTAAGAAGAAAACGAACGCCCAAATGGAAGCTAGAATTAATCAGTTAATATCGAGGTCAGTCATTTCAGAAGAAGTGGTCGATATTTATGAATCACTGGGCTTAGAGAACCCGGATATTTCGATTCTATCGGATAAGTTCTTAGAAGATGTGAAGGCAATGCCTCATAAAAACTTAGCTGTAGAGTTACTAAATCGTTTGTTAAACGGGAAAGTGAAAAGTGTGCAAAGAACAAACTTAATAAAGGCTCGTAAATTTTCCGATATGCTAGAAGGAGCTCTCAATAAATATAATAAGCGAGCGATTGAAACGTCGAAGGTTATTGAAGAATTGATTGCATTGGCTAAGGAGATAGATGGGGCATATAAACGAGGAGAGCAAACAGGACTTGTTAAAGAAGAAATTGCCTTCTATGATGCATTAGCATCACATGAAACTGCAGAGCAAGTATTAGGCGATGATACACTTAAACTCATCGCGCACGAGTTATCGAAGTCAATTAAAGCAAATATGAGCATCGATTGGAACCTACGTGAATCTGCAAGAGCAAAAATGAGAGTAACCGTGAAGAGACTCTTAAAGAAATATGGATATCCACCTGATTTACAGAAGGAAGCTGTAGAGACGGTGGTAAAGCAGGCTGAGTTAATGGCGCAACTAGAATTTGAACTAAATATTTAATGAAAAGCTCGCCAATTCTGGTGAGTTTTTGCTTTTAGTTAGTCGGTTTTCTTTGAAAAAGGGAAACCCTGGTACTTTTATGTTATTTTCTCTTTATCCATCTTACTCCTGCAATAAAATAGCATTCCTTTATGTAGATTTTTAATTTTGTTAAAGATGAGCATACGTTAAATTTCACAAAACTAAAAATCATCATTCTAATTAGTTTAATAAATCTCAGATAAGTGTATGATAAAATTAGGAATGAGTGACGGTATGAGCTATTTAGATGTATAGATATTACTAGTACCTACAGGGAAATTAAAAAAGAAACAAACAAATATGGGCTGCTGAAAAAAAGTAATGTGATATAAGGAGAGAAATTAATGGATGAATATAAAATTGGCTCTTGGTTCTCATATGATAAACCCAAATGGGAAACAAACCTTGAAGGGTGCAGTGACGAGGTAATAAAAAAAACTGGGTTTTCAAGGGAACAATTAAAAAAAGTACTTGAAGTGTTGTATCAGAATAGAATTTTCGAGTAGTAAATATGAAAAACTACTAACATTCCTAATGTTCTTATTTTCTATTTCATAGAATATTTATAGAGAAACTAGCTTATTTTAGAAGAAGGTAGTAATATGAAAAAATATACCCATGTTGAATGTAAAATAGATATTTTAGAAGATGATATAGTAATTTTTAAAGCAGGTGAAATTTATAAGATTACAGGATTTGATTTTCATTCACTTGTGTACTATGTTGAGCCTGAATTTTATGAGGATAGCCCCTTACCTGATGAATTTGTTATAATGTCAATGGATAAAAGATTTGAATTTAAAATCTTGTAAATAAGTGTTGTTTAAGAGCTTTTTACAAAATATGATATTTGTCTTAGAAGCACAGGGTTCGATAAAATACTACTTTTCACATATATATCTGGACATTATTAAGTAAGTATTTTAAAAGGTTTTTTAATAAAAAATACTTGGAGTCATATGCCCCAAGTATACTTAGCAATCACTACTAAATAAATACCCAAATAGTTTAAAAACAGAAAATCCTAGTGACACAAAGAGTATTGCTGCAACGGAAAATTTCTGATTATATCTTGGAGTATTCAATAAAAATGGAACATTCACTAAGACATGAAACTTTTTTGTTGATGACTATCAAATTCAATTGCTCTAATTGCTTTTAATCCTTTTTCTGTATGAACTACTTCAACCAAGTATAACTTTGATGTTGAATAACCGTTGTAAGAATTTGTGGGCATTTTAATTTTTATGTCATTAACATGGAAAAAAATCTTATTGCTATGATATTGCCCTTCCATTGGTTTGAAAAAGCCGTATTTTTTCTCGAAATTATAGTTTGTAATAGTAGCGATTACTTTGTATGGAAAACTCGTTCCTTGTTTGTCATTCTTAAAAATAGCAAAAGGGACATCTTCTGGTAAATAAGACTTATATGGATAGTAATAATATAGACCTTCTCCGGAAGGGTTATTGTCTACCCACTGACCTGAATAAGTTATTTTGTTATTAATGAGTTGTTTGCCATATCCATCCCTTTTCCCATTAATCCATTCTCCTTCGTATAACTCATACTTTGAAAATCTTTTATGTAAAATACCAAATCCGTTATACTTATCACTCTTCCATGAACCCTCATACTCAATTTTGCCATCATAAAACTCTATACCAAATCCGTCTCTTAAATTCCCTCTAAATTCTCCTTCATAGAATCTTTCACTATGATGGTCAATGTACCATTTCCCCCTACCATGCCTTAAATTATCTTTAAATTTTCCTTCATATACTATTCTGCCATGCTCATCAAACTCCCTTCCAAAGCCGATTCTAACATTATTTTGTATTTCCCCTTCATATAACCTTGTGGTATTCGTCCAGATTGAAGATAAATCACTTAGAGAAACCTTAAATAATACCTCTTCTCTATCAGTTTGTATATAACCATTCTGGAACTGTCCTTTATAAACCCTTTGCAATGTCTCTACATGGGAATCCTCATTAATATAGAGTATTCCGTCCCCATTTGCTTGTCCATTTTTCCAGAAACCTTCATAAATCACATTTTTGTTTTTATTGTAAAAGGTGCCTTCGCCTTCCATTTTGTTATTCATCCAAAAACCTTGATAATAATCACCATTTATGTTATAAAATGTTCCTTCCCCCTGAATACGCCCTTCATAAAAATCCCCTTCATAAACCAATTCATCATCCACTAGGAATTTCCCTTGACCATGATACTTACCATTGTTAAAGGTTCCCTCATACCTCAAAGATTGTTGTCTAAAGTAATGATTCCACCATAGAAGTTTTGCATCTCCTTTAAGAATCCCTTTTCCATGAGGGAGAAAGTTTCTGATTTCCCCTTTATAAAAGCCCAATTCTTTATCATGGTCATCCCAACTTTTTTCACTATATATATACCCATGTTCTATATAATCATCATTACCAGCTCGAATATAATTCACAAAACGGAGCTCACCAATTGTTTCATTTTTATTTTCAGCAGAGGTTATAAAGATATCTTTTTCCATCTCTCCAAAAGGTAAAGTTTCTAGCGGAAGTCTTACATTCACTTTAATTTCTTTAATGGTAGATTCTTTTATAAACACATCTTTAAATAATTTTCCTAACATTGCTCCAGCCTCCATAAAGGTTTATCTCGATGTCTGATTTCTCAGATAGAACTTGTTTTTAAGTTTTTTGACAATAAATATCTTGTAATTGCATGAATAACTGTTTAAAAAACTCATAATTGTATATAGGTATTCTTCCTAATATAAAAAGTTATTATAAATATCGGCGACTTTTAATATTAGTTAATTCTATTAAGTGAATTTCCTTAATCCATCAGCTATGAATTAACATGCTAAATTGCACTGAAAGTGCATTAACAAACCTTCATCAGCACGGTCTCCATCAATTAAACTGCCTATCCATTATTTGGAGGATATTTTAGTCAACTAATCCACAATTTCGATTGTTAACCCGTAATTAAATATCAGTGTAATCAACCACCCATAACTTATTCCACCTTGCTAAAAAGTTTAAAACTGAATTGTCTCCCTTTTTAAGTTACAGATTCCACTCCAGTTTTTTAATATAGAAAACTGGGGTAGGTATTCTTTCTTCCAACTATTTTGAATAATTAATAAGCCTCTTATTTAGAATTCCGGCAGGAAATAGATATGGCGATGCTTGAATAAGCAGGCGCTCAGATTCCCTTAATAATTGGCTACTTGCATGGGGAAGTACAGCGATTACAGCTACAGACAAGTGGTTGCTATCGAAAGCCTGCTGGAGCTCCTTACTATAATGTCTCCCGCTTAATAGCAAACTTCTATGTGAGGCGATTCTCGCTCTAACATTTCGTGTACTACCAATATATACTTTATCGTTCTTTTTATTTTCGAGGATGTAAACTCCTGCTGTCCTCGGAAATTCCATATCATGTGAGAATTTTAAAAGGTTAAAGTTAACATTCATTTAATACATCTCCCTTACTAATTTAAAAAGAATGGTATCAGAGTAAATAATAATTTACAAATTTACCCATTCGCATTATTGATTTAGCTTCGGAATAAACATTAGACAAATTCAATGTTTATAAGGTTCTCTGTTGACAAAATATTTTTAAGTTAACTGTCTTCAATTAACTGTCACTTTTACCTTAAAGTTAAGTTATTAAAAAATTCACCTTTTTTTAACATAATAGGGAAATTTCGATTAAAATTTTAAAAATTTTGAGGTGAATAAATTGAAAAATAAGCTAAGAAACTTTTCGGTTAAGATAATACGGGGGTTTCCTTATGTATACTCTTGGTCTTATAGAAAAAAGAGTTATCGTTCTAATTCTATAGACCAGCGTTATCATTGGAAATATCGTGGAAGGTACGGTACAAAACGTATACAGAGTTTTATGAGGCAGTTAAATGAAGATGAGAAGAAGCAATTAAGAAAAGAAGTTCAACAAAAATTAAACGACTACCATGAAAAGCAAGTGAGGATAAATAACCTTTTGGAAAATGAACCTTTCAAATCAAGGTATACACAAATTTCCAAAGTGAAGAACAGACACAACAGGGAAAAGATGCTAAATGAATTACGAAGAGAATTAAGGCAATCAATTAAGACTAACGGCATCCAATAGATGGTAAGACTCTGAGTTACCTTCGAAAGGGGGCTTAATAATTGTTTGGCTTGGTTATTTAAAACCGGTAGGACTCCTACTAATTCCATAAAATTATAAAGAAGGAAACAATTTGTTAAAGGATTCAGCCCAGAAGAGAATTATATTGACAAAAGAAATGACATAGTAAAAATTATTGACCCGTCCATTAATTGACGGGTTTTTGCATTTAGCAAACTTTAAGCTTGCAACTATTGTTGTTGAAATAGAATTATAATGAATTAACTGGGTATTATGCCAAATTCAACTGGATGTTTATGTTGAGATGAAATAATCTAGTAAAACCTAAGCTATCGAAGCAGTTTTTCCTTGAACTATTACGACTCTAAAAAATATACATATAATTAAATTCAAAGTGGGGGATGTAATGGGGTTGAGAGGGAGAGTAAGTTTAATTGTTGGTTGGATAACTTTGATTCTAATGGGTACAGATTTATTTGTAATATTTCAGTTACTACCGTTCATTTTGAAAGCGTAAAGTGTTAGTTCAACAATGACTGGATGGTTGGTAACTGTTTTTGCTGTAACATATGCTATTACAGCACCTTTCTTTGGTCGGGCTTCTGATAAGAATGGGAGGAATTTTTATTACATTAGGGTTATTGTTATCTTCTCTAGCGCATTAACTGCTTTTTCATCTTCTTTTACCTGGTTAATCATTAGTCGTATTTTAGTTGGATGGTCAGTTGCTGCAAGCACCCCTTTAATTTATACCATTATCGGGGTTATTGCACCATCAAATAGAGAGGTACTTGGCATTATATTATTGTTTCAGGACATTTAACGCCTCTTTGGGCTGGAGCGCCAATCAGAATGTACTATAGCATTTTCCAAGTTAGAAAAAATTGTATGAATTGAGATAACAATAAATCGTTTTAAATAATTAGCTATGTTAAATAACTCAGTTCATATTTGAACGAAACGAACTCTTGTTCTGTAATGGATATAATATATGACGAGAGCGAGTTGTTAAGAATGGCATTGAAGGACATCATCCAAGAAAGTAGAAAGTTGAGTACAGCAGACCAATACCGTCTAAAAGAGTTTTTCGCTAAATCATTGGCTTCATATCCTGCAAGCGAACCTGTAATTAAAGAGGTTTCAGAGAGGAAGCACAAAGATGGATTTACTTGTTCTCATTGCCATTCCAATAACGCCATTCGTTTAGGCAAATATAATGTAAAAACGGGTAGTCGCACACTTGAACGTCAACGATACTGCTGCAAATACTGTGGGAAGACGTTTACAGATGTGACGAATACCCCTCTTCTTCGTACTCACCTTCCTCATAAATGGTTGGAGTTTGTTCAGTGTATGATTGAAGGTTATTCACTTCGCAAGTCGGCATAGCTTTTAGAAGTTCACTATGTAACTTTGTTTTATTGAAGACATAAGCTCCTTTCAGCCCTTAAAGAAATGAATTTGAACAATTCGAAGGTATCGTGGAAATGGACGAGACTTATTTTCTGTTCAAGAAAAAGGGATACGCAATGTGGAAGGTCGAAAAGTTTGTAAACGAGGAGGCTTTTCTTCGCAGCGAGGCAAAAACAAAGAGCAAGTATGTGTCCTCGTTGCAAGGGACTGCCAGAAATCAACTTACTCAAAAGTGGTTGGTCAGGGGCGAAATTGTAAAAATTCGATTGGAGGAAGCTATCGGCTCTAAACTGTCTCCTTCAAATGTGCTTTGTACGGATGCTTGGCGGGCATTTATGACTTACGCAAAAGAAAAGGGGACTTGAGCATTATAGATTTAAATCAGATGGTAAGGAACGTGTCCGAGGTGTGTATCATATTCAAAACGTGAATAGTTATCACAGTCGCTTGAAGGGCTGGATAAATCGATTTAATGGAGTGGTGATAAAATACCTCGACCATTATTTGAGTTGGTTTCAATTTCTGACCAAACCAAACATCGTTATGATGATATGACAGTAGCTAAAATGATAGTTGAAAGTTGCCTGTTCTCAACCGATGCGACCTATGATAAACTCAGAATATCAAAATTTTCCAAATGGTTAAGTGAGGGAAATTACTTCATTGAGTAGTTCCAGAAGGAAAAATTCTAAATAGTAAAGAATAAAGGTGAAGATAAGTATGATTGAGAAGGACGACCTGCTAATTAGACTTATGAACCATAATGACTTTGATGTAATGGTTAAATGGCTAAATGACCAAAGAGTATTGGAATTTTACGAGGAGACACCTTCAAACCTTGATAAGGTAAAAGAAAAATACGGTCCAAGGATTGAAGGAAAGCATTATGTTATTCCTTGTATTGTAGAATATAAAAATCAACCATTAGGCTATATACAATATTATGAAATTCAGGAAGATGATTTGAATAAGTACGGCTTTACTTCAAATCAAAATATCTATGGAATAGACCAATTTATAGGAGAAACTAAATTATGGGGAAAAGGGATAGGTACATCAATGATACTATTAATGTTAAATTATCTTAGAAGCAAAGGTGCCTCAAAGGTTGTTTTAGAGGTGAAAAAAAATAATATTAGGGCATTTAAAAGCTACAAGAAATGTGGTTTTAAGAATACTAAAGAAATTAGTAATGAACTTAACTTTATGGAATGCAATATGACAGGTGCATAATGCAATTAAAAAATTTCTTACAAGGGCACTCTAACAATTATGAAGTGCCCTTCCCTTATATAAAAAATCAACAATATTCTTTAACATAGCTAATAAAAAAAAGAGTGGATTAATTCCACTCAAAAGCAAGAGTAGAATTTCCTCTCGTGACCTTGCTGTATGAAAACAGCACAAAAGCTCGAGGGACCTTTAATATTACAATTCAATCAACATATAAACGTAAAATAAGATTTCTTTGAGTTAAATTTAATTCTAGAACTTCTTTACTTTACAGTATTAGTATTTTACGTTTAGTATTTCTAAGCCTGTATTTAGATAATCTGATAAAGGCAATTTTTGAGTCATTTGTCTAGTTTCTATATTTTTGGTTTTCCAACCTCTTTGGTTAAATGACTCCAAATAGTCATTATAAATTTCCTCCGGTGTCATATCGTTATCATAATCTCGGTCTCTACCTAGGTACATGATAGTTTGCAGCATTTTGATATCATCAAAACTTAAACTTGCCATATATGATTCTAAAGCTTCTTTCTCAGCCTTTACCTTCTGACCAATGGGAGATTCATTGAATTCTTGAATTTCCTGGAAACCCCCTCCTTCAAAACCCGAAGATTCATAAGTATTTTTCCAGGTTTGTGCTAAACGTATGACATCCTTAAATATTTGTTCTTTTCCCTGAAATAATTGGTTTGACAAACTCTCCACTCCTCCTGTTAAGATAGTAAAATTATAACATTTTTATCCATTTCTTACATTAAAAACGCATTCGTTTAATCCTTTGGTGATAAATAATAGTAATTAATTTTTCTAGGAGTTATGTATATTCACTGCTCCGAAGAACAGTATATCATTCACCCTAGAATTAAAAGATTTGATAATGGCAAATTGTTTGCAAAAAGGGTTTTTAAGCCTTGATATTGGGGGAGCTAATATGATTTATGTATTTAGGCACGGTCAAACCGACTTAAATAAAGAGCGGAAAATGCAAGGGAGAAAGGAAATACCGTTAAATGAATACGGATTAGAACAAGCACAGAGATTAAGAGATATAAATTTTAATTTTGTATTTTCATCCCCGCAAGAGAGAGCTATCCAAACAGCCTAAATAATTACTGGACTTAAAGATACCGTAGATGAAAGGCTCGATGTTTATGATTTGGGTGAAACTGATAGAGTACCCATCAACGAACTGAAGATGTCTGGACCATTACCTGATACAAATGTATATAAAAGGGGTTGAAGACCCAAATAGTTTTGTTAAAAGAGTTTTTGGTTTTATGAACGAACTTGAAAATAATTATAGTAAAAAAGAACTTAACATTTTGATATCAGGACACCGATGTACAATAGGGTGCATTGGTGCATATTTTGAAGGAATACCTACTGATGGCAACATTTTAAAATTCTCATCAGATACTGGATATTACAATACATATAATTTTAAAAAAGCCGAGGGGACTCCAAAAAGGAGTGCCCCTCTAATTTTTAATAAACCAACACTATTCTTTAACATAGCTAAATAATTTGAAGACAGCCCTCATTTAAGTGGAACGAGTTTACTTTGAAATGAGTTAAGGCTGTCTTTTTTTCATTTTATTTAATCCTTTCGAACCTATCAATTGTTAAGCTGCGTAGTTCATTATTTTCAATTGTAAGCTCCTTCACGCGCTTTTCTAAGGCTCTTATGATTTCTTTATAGTTAGTTGCCTCTTCCTCTGTTAAAGTCGATTCTGAGGGCGTTATTGTTGAATTCCTCAATGCTTCTTCAATATCAGCTTGAAAACTTAAAAACCAACTTTCTAGGTATTCAGCATGTGAACCAGACCAAAGGGTCCTCTCACTTGTTAGCCCAAGCTTACTTGCAATAATTTTGTATAATTCCGTTTTCTTTTTCCGAGCATTGATATCGCCTTTTTTGGCTAAATTCATGTATTTCCGTTTAATTCCCTTTGTAATTGTGTATAATTGCTCTCTACTGGTTTTTGCCATATATTATATTAACCCCTCCTTTATTAGCTTCATCGCTTCTGAGTGGCTTAAAACAGGTTTAGTAGCCTTATTTTTCTTATAATAATTGTTTGCAATGGCATTTAGTTCTTTTTCGATTTTTTTTCCTTCCTTTTCGGGTAAAAAATCAAATTTCTTAAAGAGGGAACTGAAGGTTTTTGATGCCTTCTTTTTTAAATCATCCACATTTAAATCGATAAAAGCTCTTTCTAGCTTATTTTTTTTAGCTGAATCTTCGGAATACATAATCTGCACTAAGTATCGCAAAACTTCTGCTTTGTGCTCAAACAGCTTGTCTTGGTCCGGCTTATACAGGTGGCATCCAAAACAATCTAATTCAGTATGACCACAGTTTACTGATACTGACGCTGTACAATAATGTGTGTACATGGGCATACCTTTCGGGTTATTTATGTTAAGAGTAGGGAGCTCTTTGTTTTCAATTTTAACTTTTGTTATAATCTTTTCTATAAAGGTAAGTGCATCATTTTTAGCTTCATTTTTTGATGTTAAAGTCCTTGCACGTTTCATCACTTGCTCTAGTGGTATGGAATTCTCCAATTCTTCGTAAACAAGAACCTCATCCCAAACGCCCTCAGTTGCTACCAGTTTAATTTTATCTATCGTTTCTTTTGCATGGGTTGCCAAGTAGGGCAGTTGGGAATTGATATCTTTTTGATTAAGTGCAAGTTGTATATCAATTTTATCTTTACCAATCATTTTTAAATATAGGGCATGCATTTTTCTTAAGTCATGAGAAGAGAAGTGTGATTTGAGCTTTAACTGTTTTTCTAATTTTTTTAAGAATCTATTTATTTGACTTTCAAGGATTATATTTGTATTCATTGTGTTTGGAAAAAGTCTATATTCTTCGAGGTCATCGCCAAATGTTGTGGACACGTTCGCACTTGAGACCGATATCTTAGTGTTTCCTGATAGATTTTGAAGTTCTTTAATCCATTGCACCATATCAGGCGTCGCTTTTACAAAGTATTCAGTACCTACCTTTGTTTTATGAAAATGAATAAAGGTAGCACCTTCATGATTTGTTGAAAGACAATCTCTTTTAAGTAATAAGACCTCGTGAATTCTAGCACCTGTTGTAAGTTCAAGTAATATCGCTCTTCGACAGCGAGCATCATTAATATTTCTATCATCAATAAAAATACTGTCATTATCAAGCAAAGTAGAAATAAGGGAGAACGTATCACCAAAATCAATATGTTCACCGTAAGTAGTTCCTTTATTGAATGTTTTGTTCGGTGCTATTCGACTAATGTTTACGTCTTTTAAATTGTTCTTCTTAATATAAATATTGACGAATTCACGTAAGTTTTCTCGGATATTATCTTGAAGAGTTGTTCCAAGTTCTTTGAACGCTGTGGAACCCAGTAGTTTAATTATCCCTGCTTTATAGATAAGTTCTTGCACATGGGTTATTCTTAAATTAGAAAAAATATTAGCTGCCGTAATCAATGAACTAGATTTAACATTCCAGGTTCCCCAAGTAATTGAATTAAAGGTTTGTATGCTTTTTTCACCATTAGATTCTTCAATCTCTATAACAGCTTTGCTGCCAATACGGTCCATTAAATATCCAAATACAAATTCCTTTATTTCAAGGGTTAGTTCAGTATTATTAGTTTCTAAGAGTCTATCCCATTTGGTTTGCTCCGATTCCTCTGATTTAAGTAATCTTTGTCTTTCAGGCATTTCGCTTATATATGATTCGGGGTGATTAATTAATGAAAAAGCAAGAAATTCGGCAATTCTCATCTTGCCTTTTCGATTGAAAATCTTTTGAATTTGTTCATTTCCAATCGTATTTCTATTGAAAGTATTCAAAAGACCGTAACCTTGCATCCACATGCTGAAAATTTCTTTTGTAACTTCCTTTTTGAAGCTTTCACGATTGATGGTTTGCTCCGGGTTGAACTTATCAATCTGTTCTTCAAGTAGCTTCCTTAGAAAAATAAAATTATCTACAAAATCTAATGGGAAAGAACTTATATTGATAGGTACTGAATAGATTGATTCATCCAACATAATCCGACCATAAAAAGCCAATCTATAAGCATATAACCTTTCGTTCTTATTTAGTTGATTATATTGTTGAAAGTATGCTAATGGCTTTTCTAAAAAGGTTTTCGGGACTCTTATTCCTAAAATATCAATTTCATCCTTATTAAAATGCTCATTAATATTAAATCGATAATGACCACCATTTACTTCGATTAGCTTTTGGGGAATTGCTAATAGCGCCATTGTATCCTCCAGTTAATTAGGACTGAAAACCATTTCTTCAATTTGCTTGTCCGTGTACTTTAAATCACCTAGTCGTTCTTTTATCATTGAGATAGCTGTTAATTTATTTCGAGAAATTGTATTGTCGAGCGAGAAATTTTTACTGTTTTCTACCATTTCATGAAATTCAAGAATCAAGCGTCTTAGCAAATCAATTGCTCCTGATATGTCTTCTTTACATAACATGAATGAAGGGCAGTTCCAACACTTAAGATAGTGATTACAGGTTTGGTTCTCATCAAAACAATACCCCATTTCAGTGCTTCTTCCATGTCTGGATATAAATTCATGCAATTCCATATTAGATGTCAAATCCCTCATCATATCTGTATCAGGATTGTTTGAGGTTAAAAGTTCAATCAAACGCAAATAAAATTTGCCAGTAATTTCTCCTGTTTCATATTTATCTAAGGCTCGAAGTAAAAGAGCATTTTTACCGTGTTTACTTACGATATAAGCTTTTCTAAGCATTTTTTTATCGTGATGTCCTGCAGCTGCTTGAGCAGCTTCTTCACTTCCTGTTTTTCTAATGATGTGAGTTAGTAAATAATGACGAAAACTATGTGTTCCTGCTTTAATTTCTTCGCTTGGAACTCCTAAAGTAACACTTATTGCTGGTTTGATAACTTGATATAAAAAATCCACAATATTTGTCTTTGTCAAGACCTTGCTTGAATTCTCAAATTGAAATAAATGAATAAAGGAACGATTAAAATTTTCGTTATAAACCGGCTTAAAGTTGCCGTTGTTGATACGGTTTTCAAGAATTCGGACCGTAGAAACACCATTTTCATCAATAATAGGGAATTGACCATTTGTATTTCCTGCTTTATCAGCATCTTGAGAATATAAACCAAATAAACTCTTTTCATTTAACATAGGATAAATACAGTTATTAGCTTCTAGTGACAAAGTGAATTTTTGTCTGACGGGACAACTGGATGTTAGTATCCAAAAATACTTGCAAAGAAACTCAAGCTCATTTCTAGGCTCGAAATTCAATAGAAATGAAACGATAGCTTTTGGTGTGTCTTCATTCTCAAAAGCTAAACCATCTTCTTCTTCACGGATTCGTTCAGCTTGCTTTCTTATTCGTTTTAATGTTTGTTTGGGGAACTCAATTTGATTAGGGAACATTTCATAGGCACCAGCAGCCCACTCCAAGAATGAAAGCAAACTGGGAATGGCAGCATTTATGCTACTAGCTTTCAAACCATCCGATTCTAAATATTCAATATATCGTTCTAAATCAATAGCTTCAAAATAAGAGATATCTTTAAAACCCTGCGTATCTACATAATCTATGAATTTTTTTATACATTTAAATATATTGTTGATTGTGACTGATTTTGTGCCGTTTGCTTTTAAAAACGATTCATAATCATCCATTACTCTTCCATAGACTGGGTGTTGTTTTAGAAATTCTATGTTTTTCCTTTTAGTACGTTTTGCAACACTTTTTTTATCCGAATAATCTAAGTCAAAAAGTAACTGTTGGATTAATTTAGGACTATATTTGGATTTATGAATTGATTGAAAATAGGCACAATCCTTTTCAATATCAGCATTAACCAACTCTTCTAATTTCATGTTCCTCCAAAGTAAATGTATGGGTAAATATTTTTGTAATGGATGTCTGGTTGCCTTAGAGTATTCACTGATTTTAGCTAATTCCATTTCATTTAGAATGTTGTGGAAGATAGCCCAATTAATTAACACTTTGTTGATTTGAATAGATGCAAAATATTTTAATAATTTTGGTCTAATGAAGTCATCTTGAAAGAGTCGATAATGAATAGCCCAATTAATAATATAGTTAGTTTCTTTTTGACCAGTATTTGCTGATTTAAATCTAATTGGGTTATCAAGCCATTCTATCGGCTCAGGACACTCTTTAATCAGTTTTTTTGCCATTAGAATTGATTCTCTGAAGAAAAGTGGTCCAAAAAGATATTCTGCATCATGAACTGTTTTTTTGTATACATCAATAGGTAACCACTGTAATTTCATCAACAAGAATCTCCTGACTGTGTATTGTTAAATGTGTTTTTCATATGTTCTGATGTAGATTCTGGTTTGTTGTTATCCAGGTAATGTATATAAGTGATTCTTGTTGTTTCTGTATCTGAGTGACCTAACATCCTTGAAACGTCGTCTAGGCTTGTTTTTTTTATTCTAAGAGAATAGGTGGCAAAATAGTGCCTAAATGTATGTGGATGAATCCAGGTTAAGTTGATACTTGATTTTTTGAAAAGTTGTTCCGTTAAATTTTTTATTATTTTATACACAGTACCATTATTCATTGGTCTACATTTATTCATTTTTGAAATAAATAGGTATCCATGTTCCTTGGTTTGATTAGCTCTCATTAAGAGTATCCGTTCTCTTATAGCTTCGTATATGATTGCCGTAAGCTCCTCCTGTTCGAATGCATATGGAATTTGTCTACTTCCAGTTTTAATCCGGGATTTAAAATGAGTATCCTCTGAATTGTTTTCTACTAATTCACATACCCATTTATTTATCGAACGATTGAAATACAAATCACCAAGCCGCACTTCTTTAATTTGCAACATAGCATCATGATAATTCATGGATAATAATTTGTCAGGAATATGGTAATCTATTATTCTAATATTTGATAATTCTGCTGCTCTTATCCCAAACCCCCGCAATGTATAGACTAACAGCTTGTTTATCGCCGAAATATTATTTGTATATGTTATAATGCTTTGCATCTCCTCAACTGTTGGAATGGGTCCTGTAAATGGTTTAACTGACCTTTTCCCTACTTCTTTATTTAATTTTATACCTGCTTTTTCAAACAAATAATCTATATCATATATAGTTACCTTTTTCTTTTTCTTAACTGTTGAGGAATTTACGTTGCCTTGGTCTATGTATTTAATAGGGATTGTGTTCAGCTTCAATTCGCTATATTTATCCGTTCTATCTTTCAAAAATTGGAGATACCCTATTACATTGGCAACAATTCGATACATCAAGTTATCACTCATTCTACCGTATGTTGATACATCCTTTTTGCCAAACTCGTTAGGTTCAATTTTATACATTCCTCCATTTATTGTATTCAATGGTATAAAGTCAAGTAATGACCACTCAATACTCCTTTTGACCTTTATTCTTTTAACAGCAATTACCGATAGGTAATCAATGAATCCAATAATTAATTGTAATAAATCATCTACTGTTTCTAAAGGTATTTCAAATATCATTAGATAGTCTAGGAATCTTTTAATATCATCTCCTATAGCTCTTATTGTATTGGGGGATTTAGCATTATTCTTTAACTCAATTAAATATGTTGTTGAAAGATGGTCTGTTCTCTGATTAGGTTGCACCAAACAAAATATATTACCATCCGGTATAAAGTCTAAGTAGTGTAGTCCATTAATTTCCTTATTATATAAGTAGTCAGATAAATGATTTATTCTTACCTTATTATCCATAATTTTATTTATTGTTTTAAAGGTAGCATATGTCATATACTCACCATCCTCTTATAACCAAATTTTAAAACAAAGAAAAAAGGTCCTCGGTCCGACGACCTGTGGATACGCCTCCCGCTGTGGGCTACGTCCCTTAATACCCATAACTATAATTCCAAATATTTCTTTCTTACTAATATTCTAGGTCTACAGTGAATAACCTTTAAATTACTGTAGTAAATATTTGATTATTTACTTATAAAAAGGGATGTTGATTAAAATTAATAAAAAAAGGGATGATAACCAGGTAAAGCGCTTAAAGATGCAGTTAAATAATCTACATACAAGTGCTTAAAGCTTATGCTTGAGCTAAAAACCGCGAATAATCGCGGTTTTTTCTTTTTTATCCGTTCTGAAATCACGCTGCCTACAGGGGAAAGAGCCGTATACTTATATTAGAGAGAGACACGGAAGTTTCAGTTTTGCCTGAATGAAAGGGTTATGCTAATATGAACATATTATTACCATAGTGTTAATACATAGGAGGCATAATTATGGCAGAAGTGAATCGTGCCCAGATAGAAGATGCGGTGCGTTTAATATTAGAAGCAATCGGAGAAGACCCGAATCGTGAAGGCCTTCTTGATACGCCAAAGCGAGTCGCAAAAATGTATGAAGAAGTTTTTATGGGGCTTAACCAGGATCCTAAAGAATACTTTGAAACAGTATTTGGCGAAGATCACGAGGAACTTGTTTTAGTTAAAGATATTCCTTTTTATTCTATGTGTGAACATCATCTTGTACCTTTCTTTGGTGTGGCTCATGTAGCTTACATCCCGAGGGGCGGCAGAGTAACAGGTTTAAGCAAACTCGCCAGAGCAGTAGAGGCAGTTGCCAAGCGTCCTCAGCTTCAGGAACGCATTACATCTACTGTAGCAAATTCCATCCTGGAAAAGCTTGAACCCCATGGTGTAATGGTCGTTGTGGAAGCGGAACATATGTGCATGACAATGCGCGGAGTTAAAAAGCCTGGTTCAAAAACGGTGACATCAGCAGTAAGAGGTGTGTTTGCAGAGGATGCAAGAGCACGGGCTGAAGTGCTTTCGCTTATTAAACAATAAAAATGAGAACTCTGTAATGATGGAGTTCAGGCTATAAATAGGTCAAAGGCTGAAAGATAAAACTTTTAGCCTTTTTTTGTAAGTAATTATCATGAACAATATGAAGCAAAGGATGGTTTAAATGGAAAAGAAAAGTCCATCAGCGAATGATTATATTGTGATAAAAGCCAAAGAAGACGGTGTTAATGTCATAGGGTTAACAAGAGGCTCTGATACAAGATTCCACCATTCAGAAAAACTTGATCAGGGAGAGGTAATGATTGCACAATTTACCGAGCATACGTCTGCGATTAAGATCCGGGGGAATGCAAGAATAATGACAAGCTGCGGGGAACTTGAAAGTGAAGCTAAGAAATGACCTTCCCTTTGAGCAGAAGGATAGGATATTTTCACAAGAGAATGTCCTGACATGTTCCTGTAATTTATGATATAATTGTCTCTGCTTGATTATTTCTCTTGAATACAAGATACCGGGAAAAGGCTTTTTTTTGCCCGTTTTACTTTAATAGTAACCAATGAATTGGCTAAAATAATAAGATGTGTAAGGCAATATGTGCCCGTTCTCTTTGTCGCAGTATGTACATGGAGAAAGCGCGGCTGTGGAAATAGAAAACTAAGGGGAAACAAGGGTGATGGCATGCATGATGTGAAGATTAAATTAGCAGATGTAAAAGAACAGATTGAGAAAAAAGTTAACCACCCTTATCTGCTCAGGTATATTGATTCTCCTGTTATTGATGAAGACAAGCTTCTGCTTCTGATCTCTTTCCTGGATGATGTGGAAATACCTGACACAAAAGCAGAAAAATATGCAGTAACTGCAATGCTTATCCAAATCGCCCTTGATACCCATGAACTTGTTAAGAACGATGAATCTGAAGACAAAGGTCTTAAGCATAGACAGCTCACTGTCCTTGCAGGTGTTTATTACAGCGGTTTATATTACAAGATTCTTGCAGCTTTTGATGATATCAAAATGATCAGGGCCTTCGCAGATGGGATTAAAGATGTAAATGAGCATAAAATATCGCTATATCAGAAGTCACCTGATGCAGTTGACAGCCTGATGAATTCAGTCAAAAAAATTGAGGCGTCCCTTTTTGAAAAACTGGCTGATGCATTCAGCAAGGCAGCTTGGAAAGAGGTAATATCCAATCTTTTATTCATCAAGCGATTGATAACAGAGAAGCAGGAGTTCATGAAGGAAGGCACCTCAGTTGTTTTTGAAGCCCTGAAAAAGCTGACTTTCCCAAAAGTGAAAGACATGTCTGCGGAGCAGCGGAGATATCTGATTCTCATTTGTGACAGATATATTGATTTTTCAAGGAATATAGTTGATCAATCCATGAGGAAATTCCCTCTTGCAAATGAATTATTAGAGCAGCGCATTCACTGCATTTTTAATAAAAGTCAGTCTGTGGCTAAAACTTTTGTGGAAGAAGGATAAAATATGCAGCAATCAAAAGAAGAACGCGTTCATAGCGTATTTGAAAAGATTTATGGCAGCTACGATAAAATGAATTCAGTTATCAGCTTTCAGCAGCATTTAAGATGGCGCAAAGATACAATGAAAAAGATGAATGTTCAAAAGGGTTCAAAGGCGCTTGATGTTTGCTGCGGTACTGCCGATTGGTCCATTGCGCTTGCTGAAGCCGTGGGTGAAAGCGGTAAAGTAGTAGGTTTGGATTTCAGTAAAAATATGCTGAAAATCGGTGAGGAAAAAATTAAGGATCGGAAACTGAAGCAAGTGGAGCTTGTGCATGGAAATGCAATGGAGCTTCCTTTTGCGGATAATTCCTTCGATTATGTTACAATCGGTTTCGGTCTTCGCAATGTTCCGGATTATCTGCAGGTATTGAAGGAAATGCACCGTGTTGCAAAGCCTGGCGGTATAGCAGTGTGTCTTGAGACTTCTCAGCCAACGCTGTTCGGATATAAGCAGGCTTATTATTTCTACTTCCGTTTTATCATGCCTATGGTTGGCAAGCTTTTTGCCAAAAGTTTTAATGAATATTCCTGGCTGCAGGAATCAGCCAGAGACTTTCCTGGGATGAAAGAACTTGCGGGAATGTTCGAGGAAGCAGGCTTTAAGAACGTCACATTCAAGCCTTATAGCGGCGGTGTGGCTGCAGTACACATTGGAACGAAATAAAAATAATAACTTGTTCTGTATGTTTCTCATTGAACGATAGAGAAGAGATCAGACGGGATCGATAAGCTGGGTGAGTAAGCAAATGAAATTGAAAATGATGTATTCATTTTTAAATTCAGATTTAACTGTTATAGAGAACGAGCTTGAGGAGACGATTAAAGCTGAGTCTCCTCTATTGCATCAGGCTTCCCTGCATCTGCTGCAGGCCGGGGGGAAGAGAATCCGGCCAGTTTTTGTTTTGCTTGCTGCAAAGTTCGGTGACTACGATATTGATAAAATAAAAAACGTAGCGGTATCACTGGAGCTTATCCATATGGCGTCGCTTGTCCATGATGATGTTATTGATGATGCAGAACTGCGCCGGGGACAGCCTACCATTAAAGCAAAGTGGGATAATAAGATTGCCATGTATACAGGTGATTATATTTTCGCGCGCGCTTTGGAATTAATAACCAATGTAGAAAATCCGCATGCTCACAAAATTCTTTCTCATACCCTTGTGGAACTATGCATAGGAGAAATTGAGCAAATTAAAGATAAGTATAACTATGATCAGAATATAAGAACATATTTCCGGAGAATTAAAAGGAAAACAGCCATGCTTATTGCGGTGAGCTGTCAGCTTGGCGGCATTGCAGCTAATGTAGAGGAAGATATACATAAAAAACTCTTTAAATTCGGCTATTTTGTGGGAATGTCCTATCAAATTATTGACGATGTCCTGGATTTTGTCGGTACAGAAAAAGAACTTGGCAAGCCGGCAGGAGGAGATCTCCATCAGGGTAACATTACGCTCCCTGCTTTATTTGCAATGGAGGACAGCATCATCTGCGACCAAATCAGCAGAGTCCACGAAGGTTCTGAACGAAGTGATATAGAGAAGATAATTGCCTTGGTCAAAGAATCCGGTGCAATTGAAAAATCTCTGCAAATTAGTGATAAATATCTGCAGAAAGCCTTGGGGGTTCTCGAAGAGATGCCTCCTTCCAGGTCAAAGAAAGCTTTGCGGGATATTGCAAAATTTATAGGAAAAAGAAAATTTTAATCCGCCATTAATTGCCAGCACTTTTACAGGTGCCGGCAATTTTGTTTATGAAGAAATTATTTAGTAAAAGCGCTTTCAGATTTCAGTTGCTAAATTTTCAAAACAATGTTAATATTTTCGTGGATTAACATAAATCACTATACATAAAGTTTTAGGAGTGGAATCAATGGAAAGAACATTTTTAATGGTTAAACCAGACGGAGTACAGCGCAATCTAATCGGGGAAATCGTTTCCCGTTTCGAAAAGAAAGGCTTTCAGCTTGTTGGCGGTAAGCTGATGAGCATTAGCAAGGAACTTGCAGAAGAGCATTATGGAGAGCATAAAGAGCGTCCATTCTTCGGAGAACTTGTTGATTTTATTACGTCCGGACCAGTATTCGCGATGGTTTGGGAAGGTGAAAATGTTATTGCTACAGCTCGTCAGATGATGGGTTCAACAAATCCTAAAGATGCTGCTCCTGGAACAATCAGAGGAGATTTCGGCATTACAGTTGGAAAAAATGTAATCCATGGATCAGATTCACCTGCAAGTGCAGAACGTGAGATCGGCCTGTTCTTCAAAGAGGAAGAAAAAGTGGAATACAATAAACTAATGAATGAATGGATTAACTAATATTCAAAAAAGTACTTGTCCCTGACAAGTGCTTTTTTTGTAACCGAATTCATTTTTACGGGCGGGCATAGATAGAAGACAAAAAGCTCACCAATTATTATCAGAGGGGAAAAGGAATGGCTAACGACTATCAGGATTTTATACTAAATATTAAAAGAAAAACAGGAATCGATCTTTCTCTGTACAAAGAAGCACAAATGAAAAGAAGGCTCATATCATTGTATGAGAAAAAAGGCTTTAATTCATTTGGTGATTTTTTTAATGGCATAGTCAAGGATAGGGAACTTCTGAATGATTTTTTGGACAGGATGACGATAAATGTTTCCGAATTTTACCGTAACGCGCAGAGATGGGAGGTGCTCGAAAAAAAAATCCTGCCGGGGTTATTAGAGCAGAACAGGAATCTGAAAATCTGGAGCGCAGCATGCTCCACTGGTGAAGAGCCCTATACAATTGCCATGATATTATCAAAAATGCTGCCGCTATCCCAAATAAAGATTACTGCAACAGATATTGATGAAAATGCCCTTGCGAGGGCCAGGATGGGAGTATACCCTGAGCGATCGCTTAATGAGGTACCTGAAACGATGAGACAGAAGTTCTTTGGCCGTGAAGGAAGTTTCTATAAAATATCCGGGGATATAAAAAGGACGGTAAATTTTAAAAAGCAAAATCTCCTTGCAGACGATTTTGGCGGGCCGTTCGATTTAATTGTATGCAGGAACGTTCTCATTTATTTTACAGAGGAAGCAAAGGATCAGCTATATCATAAATTCAGCAGCGCATTAAGAAAAGATGGCATATTCTTTGTTGGGAGTACTGAACAGATTTTTAACTCTAGCCGCTATCACTTGGAATCTGCTGAAACCTTTTTCTATAGAAAAGAATAAAAATAGCTGCAGAATAGGGGATGATTTTCTGACATCCTCTTTTCTTTTGTTTTTCTCCGTTTTGTAGTAAATATCTATTCGTGTTAAAATGGCTCCATTCATAAGAAGAAATAAAATATTATAGGAATTTTCAATTTTATCTATTCTTATATTTATCATTATGTTATATTGATACATAATCCTTTAATGAGTTGAAGGGGGAAAGAGTTTTGAGATATCTTACATCTGGTGAATCTCACGGACCGCAGCTGACCACTATAATTGAAGGGCTGCCTGCAGGAATGCCGCTGATTGATTCAGATATAAATGAAGAGCTTGCCAGACGCCAGAAAGGCTATGGCAGAGGCAGAAGGATGCAAATTGAAAAGGATACTGTTCAAATAACCGCGGGGATCAGGCATGGATATACATTAGGATCGCCGGTGGCACTTGTTGTTGAGAATAATGATTGGAAGCATTGGACAAAGATTATGGGCCAGGACCCTCTTAGTCCTGAGGATGAGGGTGAAGTGAAGAGAAAAATATCCCGTCCCCGTCCAGGCCATGCTGACTTAAATGGAGCACTTAAATATGGGCACAGGGATATGAGGAATGTGTTGGAGCGATCTTCAGCCAGGGAAACCACAGTGAGGGTGGCAGCCGGTGCAGCTGCCAAAAAACTGCTCTCTGAATTGGGGATTGAAGTTGCAGCCCATGTTATTGAAATTGGCGGGGTTGTTTCAGGGAAAAGAGATTATTCTTCACTAAAAGAGTTAAAGGAAGTCACAGAAGAATCACCTGTTCGCTGTCTTGATCAGGATGCCGGCCAAAAAATGATGGATGCCATTGATTCCGCGAAAGAAAATGGCGATTCCATTGGCGGAGTAGTGGAGGTTATTGTTGAAGGTATGCCTCCGGGAGTAGGAAGTTATGTACACTATGACCGCAAGCTCGATTCAAAGCTTGCGGGGGCAATGGTGAGCATTAATGCGTTTAAAGGTGTTGAGTTTGGCATTGGCTTTGAAGCTGCAAGGAAGCCTGGAAGTGAAGTTCATGATGAAATCACATGGGATCCTGATAAAGGCTATTATCGGAAAACGAACCGGCTTGGCGGCTTGGAAGGGGGCATGACAACGGGTATGCCTATTGTCGTCAGAGGAGTAATGAAACCAATTCCTACCCTCTATAAGCCCCTTCAAAGTGTCGATATTGAAACAAAGGAACCCTTCTCAGCAAGCATAGAGCGTTCTGACAGCTGTGCAGTGCCTGCAGCTGCAGTCGTTGCAGAAAATGTAATTGCCTGGGAACTGGCTTCAGCCATTGTGGATCAATTTTATTCTGACCGGTTTGAAGCATTAAAAGCTTCGGTTGAACAGCAAAGAAAATTTGCGAGGGAGTTTTAATGAATAGTATTTCAATCAAAACCCCCGGGAGGACCTATCCAGTTTATATAGGATCAGGAGCAATTGAGGGATTGGGATCATATATTAAAGATACTTTTCCGGTCATGACCAATATAATGATAATCACAGATGAAACGGTCCGGGCCATACATCTGCCTGCGCTGGAAGCAGCACTTAAGGGGATAGATGCAAAAGTCTGCACAGTGCCAAGCGGGGAGAAAGCCAAGACATTTGAAGTTTACTATCAATGCTTGTCATTTGCTTTGGAACATAAGCTTGATCGAAAATCTCTTATTCTGGCGTTTGGCGGGGGAGCGGTTGGAGATTTGGGAGGTTTTGTAGCGGCCACATTTATGAGGGGGATACCTTTCATTCAGATTCCTACTACCATATTGGCGCATGATAGCGCCGTTGGGGGGAAAGTGGCCATCAACCATCCTTCAGGAAAAAATATGGTGGGATCTTTTTATCAGCCTCAAGCTGTATTTTATGACTTGAATTTTCTTGAGTCCCTTCCTCCAAAAGAGGTGCGCTCAGGATTTGCAGAAGTAATAAAGCATAGCTTGATACATGATATGAGCTTTTATTTGAGTCTTAAAGACAACATCCGCTCGCTTGATGGGCTTCCTTCTGATGAATTAAGCGGGATGCTTACAAAGGGGATAGAAATCAAAGGCATGATCGTTGCTGAGGACGAAAAGGAAGCTGGTGTTCGTGCATTCTTGAATTTGGGCCATACATTGGGTCATGCAATCGAAGCAGAAAAAGGCTATGGAGTATGGACACATGGAGAATCTGTTGCAGTAGGGATGCTATTCGCACTCCATTTAAGTAAAAAATTGCTTGATCTGCGATTTGATGTTAATGAATTCCGGTGCTGGCTTGATCAGCTTGGCTACAAAACGGATCTCCCGGAAGATTTATCACATTCAAAACTGCTGGAACGGATGAAGCAGGATAAAAAATCAGAAGGCCAGAATGTCCGCTTTGTTCTTTTAAAAGAAGTGGGCAAGCCCGTTATACACCAGGTTTCTGATGATTTTATTCTGCAGGAGCTCGAAATATTATTAAAATAAACAAGGAACACTTTATTACCAAGAGATAAAAAGGCTGGTGAATCAGCTTTGGGAGGTGCTGCAAGTGATTCGAGGGGTGAGGGGAGCCGTCACCGTAGATAAGAATAGTGAATCTGAGATATTAGAGGCAACTGAGCTGCTGATCAGACAAATGATTTTGGAGAATAAGATTAATTCTGAGGATGTTGCTTCTGTATTCATATCCGTTACGGAAGAATTAACAGCAGCCTTTCCCGCAAAGGCAATGCGTTCAATAGAGGGCTGGACTTATGTTCCTGTCATGTGCATGAGGGAAATACCTGTTGAAGGGTCACTTCGTAATTGTATTAGGGTAATGATGCATGTGAATATAGATGTCCCTCAGCAGAATATCTGCCATATTTATTTGCGTGAAGCCATCCAGCTCCGGCCAGATCTAAAGACCACAGACTCTCCTTAATGGAGAGTTTTGTGATAATATAGGAGCAGATCAAATAATACTTTAATACGATAATAAGTAAAAGTGATGACGAAGAGGTGGATTTTAATGAAATGGAAGGAACAGCTGTTGAATTTAACTCCTTACCAGCCGGGAAAGTCAATTGATCAAGTAAAAAAGGAATACGGTCTGGATAAAATAGTTAAGCTTGCTTCAAATGAAAATCCGTTTGGGTGCTCTGAAAAAGTTCTTTTTACTATGAATCAGTCACCATCATTTTTTGCGCTGTATCCCGATGGCTATGCTTCTGAACTGCGGACGGCTCTGGCTGGACACCTAAGTATACAGGAAGATCAGCTGATTTTTGGCAACGGCTCGGATGAAATTATTCAAATGATATCCAGAGCTTTATTAAGTCCAGAAACAAATACTGTTATGGCTGCGCCAACATTCCCTCAATATAGGCATAATGCTGTAGTAGAAGGGGCAGAGATCAGGGAAATTCCATTAGTTGATGGGGGACATGATCTTGATGGAATGCTGGCCGCTATTGATGAAAATACAGCTGTAGTATGGGTTTGCAGTCCAAACAATCCGACAGGCAACTATGTTAATGAATCTTCATTGCTTTCCTTCCTGCAAAAGGTGCCTCGTGATGTATTGATTGTCCTTGATGAAGCTTATTATGAATATGTTATTGCTGAGGATTACTACAATGCATTGGATTTGATCCGGAAATTCGAAAATTTGATTGTCCTGCGGACATTTTCGAAAATTTATGGCTTAGCAAGCCTTCGGGTAGGCTATGGAATTGCAAACCCTCAAACTATCAAAGCTCTTGAGCCGGTTAGGGAGCCATTCAATGTAAACAAGTTTGCTCAGGCTGCAGCTGCTGCAGCCATAGAGGATCAGAACTTTATCGAAGAGTGCAGACAGAAAAATCGGAAAGGTCTGGAACAATTCTATGCTTTCTGTGAAGCACATGGACTGGAATACTATCCTTCACAGGGAAATTTCATTTTAATCAACTTTAATGCCGATTCAAATGAAGTGTTTCAATTTTTGCTTGAAAAAGGGTATATCGTCCGTTCCGGCAAAGCACTTGGCTTCCAGGGGTATGTCCGTGTCACAGTAGGTTCCAAGGAACAGAATGATGGAGTGCTTGCCGCCATGGATCAATACCTTGCAAAGCAGGCTGCAGCATTGTAGGCAATATGGGTTCTTAGTATTAATACTTTTTGATATCCATTCAGAGGCATATAGATGCCTCTGAATTATTTTTAATAAGGCGGTGAGAGGATGAGAGGGAAAATCTTTATTATCGGTCTTGGCTTGATCGGCGGTTCTTTGGCATTATCGATAAAAAGAAGCCATAGTGAAAGCATGGTCATCGGCTTTGATGTAAATAAAGAGCAGGGACGCCTTGCTGAAATGCTTGGGGTCGCAGATGGAGTTTCTGCTACAATTGAGGATGGGGCAAGGGACGCCGATTTAATTTTAATAGCTGCACCTGTGCAGGAAACTCAAAAAATTATACATATATTAAAAGAGTGTGAATTAAAAAGCACGGTCATCATCTCGGATGCAGGAAGCACTAAAAAGGAAATTGTCAGCTGCGCTAAGGTACTGAAGGAAAAAGGAATTACGTTTATCGGAGGCCACCCGATGGCTGGCTCTCATAAGAGTGGTGTTACTGCAGCAAAAGAATTGCTTTTTGAAAATGCCTTTTATCTGCTCACTCCCGAAGAGCACATTTCCCCGGCAGAGGTTGAAAGCTTAAAAGAATGGCTCACAGGGACGAAAGCAAAATTTCTAACCTTATCGCCTGAAGAACATGATTATATAACTGGTGTTGTGAGTCATTTCCCGCACATGGTGGCTGCTTCTCTGGTGCATCAGGCAGAAAAAACAAGCCGTTCACAAAAGCTGATTCCAAGACTGGCAGCTGGCGGATTCAGGGATATTACCAGGATTGCCTCGAGCAGCCCTGCAATGTGGAGAGATATCCTGCTTCAGAATAAAGAAGTGCTTCTTAAGTTAATGGAGGATTGGCAGGAGGAAATGGAGAATGTTAAATCAATCCTCAGGCAAGAAAACAGCGAGGGCATTTTTGAGTATTTTTTCCGTGCGAAATTGTTCAGGGATGAACTGCCCCAAAAAGAAAAAGGCGCAATCCCGGCATTTTATGATCTCTTCGTGGATGTGCCGGATTACCCTGGTGTCATTTCAGAAATCACTGGATATTTAGCCAAGGAAGAAATCAGCATTACGAATATCAGAATTCTGGAAACAAGAGAAGAAATTTATGGAGTTCTGGTTATCAGCTTTCAAACTGAAGAGGACCGGGAACGGGCCATTAATTGCTTAGAACGATATACAAGCTATGAAACAACCATCGGTCTATAGTCAGGAGGAAAGACCTTTATAAACCAGCAAAGGATGATTAATATGATTCCGGCAAATTTGAAGACGAATCTTAAAGGATTAAGCGGAGAAATTGCGGTACCAGGTGATAAATCCATATCTCATCGATCTGTAATGTTTGGATCAATTGCAAAGGGAAAGACTGTTGTAACCAATTTTCTGCTTGGTGAGGACTGCTTAAGTACGATAGCCTGCTTTCGAAAGCTGGGAGTATCTATTGAACAGGAAGGCAATAAAGTTACAATTATGGGGCAGGGGATGGATGGATTACAGGAACCCGAAGATATTCTGGATGTTGGCAATTCCGGTACCACCATACGCCTTATGATGGGGATCCTGGCTGGCCGTCCATTCCATTCAGTCCTTGTCGGGGATGAATCAATTGCAAAAAGGCCAATGACAAGAGTTACCGCACCGCTTAGTTTATTTGGAGCGAAGATTAATGGCAGGAGGAATGGAGAATTTACCCCTTTATCAGTAATTGGCGGACCATTGGCCGGGGCAGCGTATGAGCTTCCCGTAGCGAGCGCACAGGTAAAATCATCGCTGCTCTTTGCCGGCCTGCAGGCCAGTGGGGAAACAGTCATTATTGAACCTATGAAGACGCGTGATCATACCGAAAGGATGATTAAGCAATTTGGCGGGGAAGTTATGTCAGATGGGCATACGATTCGGATTAAAGGTGGACAAACGCTAACAGGGACGGAAATTCATGTACCAGGCGATATATCTTCTGCTGCCTTCTTCCTGGCTGCAGGAGCCATTGTACCTAACAGTGAGATTAAGTTGAAAAACGTTGGGCTCAATCCTACAAGAACCGGAATCATTGAAGTATTGCAGCAGATGGGTGCAAATATTAGCATTGAGCCATATGAAAATGGCTCAGCCGAGCCCGCGGGAGATATTACGATTAGAACATCCGCCCTTAAAGGAACCGTTATCGAAGGGGCGCTCATTCCCCGGCTTATCGATGAAATTCCGATTATAGCCCTGCTCGCAACACAGGCAGAGGGAGAAACAGTAATCAAGGATGCAGAAGAACTTAAAGTCAAGGAAACGAACCGCATTGATACGGTTGTCAAGGAACTGTCAAAGCTTGGAGCCGATATTACGGCTACGGAGGATGGAATGGTAATCAAAGGGAGGTCATCCCTTTCAGGAGGTACTGTTTCAAGCCATGGGGACCATCGAATCGGCATGATGCTTGCAGTTGCCGCTGCCATCTCAAAGGGGGAAGTTCAGCTTCATCAGAAAGAAGCTATTTCTGTATCCTATCCGTCGTTTTTTGAGCATTTTGAAAGCCTGATTTCAGAGTCGTAAGAAAAGCACAAGCGCCTTGCCTGCGAAGGAACGCAGACTAAGAACGCCGCGTCCTGTGGCAGCGTCTGCATGACCCCCATCCTGGGGGCCTCACCTCGGGGAGGTAGGCTTCATGCGTCAGGCAGTTATCTAACTTTAAAAGTTGTACATTTAAAAAAAGAGCTGCTTTCCTGCAGCTCTTTTTCTATTCAATCAGTCATATTTGTGTGAAAAATTCATAGCTTGTCATAAGACCGTTTTAGAGGGTGGTTTTATGACTTATATTATTGAGAATGCAAATATTTTAAAGGAAGACAAGCTGAAAAAAACATCACTGCTGATCAAGAATAATGAGATTTCACTGATGCAGGCAGAAATGAAAAGGTTTCAATATGCCAGAATGGATGCTGATGCATTTATTATGGCTGCAGGATTTGTGGTTCTGGATACATCTATACCGCTGGGAAAGCCTTTTTTTGAACTTAAAAAGTATTATATAAGGGAGTTCCTATTAAAAGGCTGTACAGCCTTCCTGACAGCCGCACCTGTAAAACATGAATATTCCATGAAGAGTGACCTGAAATGCTTTAAGGCAAGTTTGTTAAGCAGCCCAATCGATTATATTATTGGTGTTAAGATTCCTGTCCGCCTCCTCACACCTTCTTTTATAAGAAGATGCAAGAGGGAAAGGGTTCCTGTTGTCTTTGTTGAAATTCAGGATGCAATGGAGCTTGAAGCTGTACCTTGGGGATGGCTGCGGGAAGCCATGTTTCCTTATAATTGCCCGCTTGCCCCTATCTTTGCAAGCAGGAATGAAAAGGAGAAAAGCAGAATTAATACATTGTGGAAAAAATTGATGCAGGAGCAGAAAATCCCTTCCATGCCAAATGAGCTGATCGAACACGAACCGCTATCCCGGTCAGTCCTATCCAAAGCAGGAATTTACCCATTAAAAGGAAATATCCATCAGGGTGGTGAAATCAGCTATAATTTATATGAAAAACCTGGTGAAGGTCTTACCGTTGAAGAATCACAGCTGTTTCATTATCATAGAGATAAACTTGCTGTCTCTGTACTGAGAGGGAAAGTGATACGTGCCGGGCAAGAAGTGGTTTTTCGTTCAGGGTCCGGCGAACATGTTAAAATCAGTACACCAGCTTACTTTAAAATAGCTGATTAGCATTCGAAAGGAATTTAGTATGGATAAAGTAAATAAAATCATTACTCTTTTAGAAAACGGTCATCACGAAGAAGCATTAGAGAGCTATCAGCTAATACTGCTGGATGGTTCACATGAAGAAAGATTCCTGCTGGCAGAAGAACTGTTCCAGTATGGGTTCCTTGAGGAATCAAAAGCATTATATGAACGTCTTCTGGAAGCATATCCGGAAGAAGGGGAACTGCTCGTTCTGTTAGCTGAAACACATATTGATCTGGGAAATGAAGAGGAAGCCATCCTCGTCCTTGAAAGAATAAATGAGCATGATCCAAGCTTTCCGCAGTCACTTCTCCTATTAGCAGACCTTTATCAAATGGATGGTCTATTTGAGGTCAGCGAACAAAAGCTGCTGAAAGCAAAAGAAATATTGCCTGATGAAGTAATTGTAGATTTTGCTTTGGGAGAACTTTACGCAGAGCAGGGAAGATTCCTGGAAGCAAAACGGATTTATGAAAATGTTCTCGGGAAAGAGGAAGTCATTGCGGGGATAAATGTAAATCAGAGAATGGCGGATGTTCTCAGCGCAGGAGGAGCATTTGAAGAAGCCCTTCCATATTATGAAAAAGCCCTTGATGATAAACTGGAGATTAATACCCTTTTCAGCTATGCTTTTACAGCGCTGCAAGCGGGCTTTAACCGTACAGCAATTGATAAGTTGACAGAACTGAAGGAATTGGACCCCGAGTATCATTCATTGTATTTATATCTTGCCCAGGCATACGAGAGGGAGGAAGAGGCAGGAAAAGGACTTGAAGCGGTAAAGGAAGGCATAAAACAGGACGAATTTAACAAAGAACTGTTCTTCTATGGCGGTAAGCTTGCCCTGAAAAATGGCAATGAGAAAGAGGCTGAAGATATGTTTAGACAGGCTCTTGCACTTGATCCCGAATATGTACAGGCTGCCATTTATATAAATAGACTGCTTCTCCAGCAGGAAAGATATGAAGATGTACTCGAGATCACTGATATTTTGAACGAGCTTGAAGAGCCGCAGCTTATATGGGATTCAGCTGTCGCATTTCAGCATACTGAAGAATATTCAGAGGCATTAAACAAATACCAGCTTGCATATACTTTCTTTAAACAGCAGCCTGATTTTCTTTCAGATTACGGATATTTTTTAGCAGAGGAAGGAAAAAGGGAAGAGGCTGCCGAAATTTTTAATACATTAATCAAACTGGAGCCAGGCAATGAAGAGTACCTCGATGTTCTGGAAAGACTCACTGATGATTTTCTTGCTTAAATAAGGAAGCCGTTTTTAATAAGCATATGGTGCCCTTATTGTAATTTCAGTTAGGCCAAATTTGTTTGTAAGCAGAGGAGGGAATCAAAAATGGCGACCCCTGTATCTGTCAACGAGAAGAAAGATTTTATCCGCTGGTTTTTAAACCATTATCAGCTCAAAAGAAGAGAATGCGTATGGATTCTCAATTATTTAATGAGCCATGACCAGCTTATGGAGAAAGTGCATTTTGTGGAGCAGGCTCAGTATTGTCCAAGAGGCCTGATCATGTCCGCCCACTGTGTGGATGAAGTTCCTTTCCGTTTTTATAAAGAGAATGTAATGACCACAGATGCGGAGAAGTCCTTCCATGATATCCGATTAAACAGGGATGAAGAGATTTACATTCAGCTTAATTTCCATGCTTCCAACAAGGCCCATCAGTATGCAGCTGTCATGGAGGAAAATCCGTTTATGCCTAAAACACTTCAGATTAATGAGAAGGACCGGCTGATCGCGGAAAGGTTCCTGACAGAAAGCCTGGAGAAGTTCAGAAGAGAAAAACTGCTTGAGCTGATTGATGAGGCACTGGATAAGCAGGATAAAAAAGCTTTCAACATATTGACTCAGCAGCTGAATAAATTAGAAACAACCTAAGCCTTGCTTTTATAAAAGCAGGGCTCTTATTTTGTCTGCGCCCTTATAGCTTAATCTGATTTGAAGCACTCTAATCATTAATGATATATTAAGGAGGCAAATATATGTAATGGAGTGAATGATATGAAATGGGTATCACAGGATATCGAAATGTTCCTTAAAGAAAAGCAATATGTAGACACTGCAGTTCTGCCGCTCCTTCCAGTATCATTTGGCGATGACATCAAACAGTCTGTAGCAATGACTGAATTTATATCGCTTCTAAGTGTCCAGCTTGAACGGCAATTCAGAGGCCGTCTGATCATGCTTCCTGGCTTTGCCTATCTGAGATCAGCAGGGGAAGACAGTCTGCTCAGCGGCTTGGGCAAATGGGAAACAGAATTGAAGGCACAGGGATTTAAGCACATATTCCTTCTAACTTCAGATAGCATGTGGAAATCCCTTGAAGACCGCTTGGAAGGAGGTTTGATTTGGCTGCCATCCCTGCCTCTTGAGCATATGGATGAAAACTATCGAAATTCCATTCTGGATGACCAGGTGAAGCAGCTGTTGAATTTATTCGTGCAAAAGTGGCAAAATGGTGAATAGTGTGAATGTTGAGTCGCTCTATTTACATGTTTCGCCAAAGGATTATATTGACCTTACATAAAGATTGATATATCATTGTTATGTCCTAGTTTTATATTGTGTTGAATTTTGTCCGTTGGACTTAACTTCATAATAGAGGGGGGAAAAGTATGAGCAAAAATCGAGTTTCTAGACGTCAATTCCTAAACTATACACTTACTGGTGTAGGCGGTTTCATGGCAGCTGGCATGCTGATGCCGATGGTTCGTTTTGCGGTCGATCCTGTATTGCAGGCAGCTGGTGAGAGTGATTTTATCCCAACAAAGCAAAAAGTGGCTGAAGTTACTGAAACGCCAACAAGGGTTGATTACACATTTGAACAGC
Organism: Cytobacillus oceanisediminis; assembly: GCF_004366035.1. Classification (GTDB taxonomy): domain Bacteria; phylum Bacillota; class Bacilli; order Bacillales; family Cytobacillaceae; genus Cytobacillus; species Cytobacillus oceanisediminis_C. The sequence goes on along the minus strand of NZ_SOEE01000001.1, from coordinate 218,145 downwards.
AGGATGCTTGGTACACATCCGAAGTTACCGGCACTGCTTGGGTTTATAAGGATGAAAAAGGTGAAATTGTAGCGTTGTCTCCAGTATGTAAGCATTTAGGGTGCGTAGTTGACTGGAATACTGACAAATCAAACCCTGATCATTTCTATTGTCCTTGTCATGGCGGCCTTTATACAAAGGATGGGACAAACGTTCCAGGTACACCGCCTGCTGCACCATTGGATGTGTATCCTTACACTGAAAAAGACGGCTTTTTGTATTTAGGTAAAGCTGAACCGCGAAAGGAGGCGTAATAATTGTTAAACAAAATTTATGATTGGGTAGATGAGCGTTTAGATATTACGCCAATCTGGCGGGATATTGCTGACCATGAAGTGCCTGAGCATGTAAACCCTGCGCATCATTTTTCTGCGTTTGTTTACTGTTTTGGCGGTTTGACGTTCTTCGTTACAGTAATTCAAATTTTATCCGGTATGTTCCTGACAATGTACTACGTTCCGGATATTAAAAATGCATGGGAATCTGTGTATTATCTTCAAAACCACGTAGCATTCGGACAGATTGTCCGCGGAATGCACCACTGGGGAGCAAGTTTGGTAATCGTAATGATGTTCCTACATACGTTACGTGTTTTCTTCCAGGGAGCTTATAAGAAGCCACGTGAACTTAACTGGATTGTCGGAGTGCTTATTTTCTTCATCATGCTAGCACTTGGACTAACAGGTTACTTATTGCCATGGGATATGAAAGCCCTATTTGCAACTAAAGTTACAATGCAGATTATTGAATCTACACCGTTAATTGGCGATTATTTGAAAATACTGATTGCCGGTTCTTCTGATATTGTTGGTGCCCAAACCATTGCCCGATTCTTTGCAATCCATGTTTTCTTCTTGCCGGCTGCACTATTCGGATTAATGGCTGCTCACTTTATTATGATTCGTAAACAGGGTATTTCAGGACCGTTGTAAGAAATAATTTTTTGATCATTGCAAAAGGAGGGGAAATCGCCCAATGCATCGTGGTAAAGGTATGAAATTCGTAGGTGACTCTCGTGTTCCTGCAGAACGTAAACCGAATATCCCGAAAGATTATTCGGAATATCCAGGAAAAACAGAAGCATTCTGGCCAAACTTCCTGTTAAAGGAATGGATGGTAGGGGCTGTATTCCTTATCGGTTTCCTATGCTTGACAATTGCGCATGAGCCGCCATTAGAAAAAATTGCTGATCCTAGTGATACAGCTTATATCCCGCTGCCAGACTGGTACTTCCTGTTCTTGTACCAGCTTCTGAAATACAGCTATGCTTCTGGACCTTATAATGCTATCGGTGCTTTCATTATTCCGGGTCTTGCATTCGGAGCTTTGCTGCTTGCACCATTCATTGACCGCGGACCTGAACGCCGTCCGTCTAAGCGTCCTTTAGCGACTGGCTTCATGTTATTGGCTTTAGCCGGCATTACTTTCCTAACTTGGGAATCTGTTGCACACCATGACTGGGAAGCTGCGGCACAGCAAGGTAAGATTGTTGCTGAAGTAGAGTTTGATAAAGAGGACGAAGGCTACAAGATTTTTGAAGCGAATGGCTGTATTTCCTGCCACGGAGGCGACCTTCAGGGTGGTGCAGGTTCTCCTGCGCTTGTTGACACTGGGTTAACACCTGAAGAAGTTGCTGAAATTGCTAAAAATGGTAGAGGCGCTATGCCTGCAGGAATGTTCAAAGGCACTGATGAAGAACTTCAAAAGCTTGCTGAGTTTATTTCTGGCCTTGAAAGCAAATAATTTGTAAAGAAGCTGGCATTGCCAGCTTCTTTTTTATGTACATAAATTATTCGTTTTTTTTACAGGCATGTGGTGTGGTAAAATAATGAAATAATCCTGTACATAGAGAAGGAGAACAAAATATGAAATGGATCTATCCTTTACTAGGCAGCAAAGCTATGCTGATACTGCTTCTGATTATTAACACGGCAGGTACAATTTATGGGTATATATGGTATAAGTGGCAGCTTGTCGATACACCGCTGATTTTTTTGCCTTTCGTACCGGACAGTCCTACAGCGAGCCTGTTTTTTATGTTTGTGCTAATCGCCTTCCTATTGGGCAAAAATTGGCCGCTGTTTGAAGCATTAGCTATTGTAACCCTTATTAAATACGGAATTTGGGCTGTGGTTATGAATTTGCTTGTTTTTCAGGTGACAGGTGAATTGGATCCTGTAGCTCTCATGCTGATCTTCTCGCATGGTGCCATGGCAGTCCAGGGTGCTCTGTATGCGCCATTCTACCGTTTTAAACTATGGCATCTGGTTTTAACAGGGATTTGGACTCTTCATAATGATGTAATTGATTATGTCTTTTTCATGCTGCCGCGCTATCCTATTTTAGATCTTTACACACCGCAAATTGGCTATTTTACATTTTGGCTCAGTATTTTTTCATTAGGAACCGCTTATTACTTCGTCTTAAGAAAGAATCGGTTCAGTTTGGATATAGTGAGTTAGTGCTCCGAATATCTTAATTCAAACCGTTAAGTGTTTTGATTTGAAAGAAATAACCTGGCTGGCTGAATTATTTTCTGGTCTAACCTTGTCCCTCTTTTCATATTTATCTAATAGTAATTTGAGGGGGGACAAGGTTAATGAGGCGAAAAGTAATCGCATTCTTATTCATTATTATGTTATTGCCTGGAATGGTGTCTGCAGATAAGACAACACAAATAGATAAATTAGATCAATTATCTAATGAAGCCTTACAGATGGTTAAGCTCCATAGGTATGAGGATGCCAAGAAGCTTTTGGAGTATTTTTCCGAGCAGTTTGTTGCTGTGAATGGCAAGGAAAGGCCATTTACAATGGACGAACTCCGGATAATTACAGTCTCTCATGATGATGCTGTACAAGCTGCTGTCAATACATCAATGAGCCATGAAGAACGGCTGAATCATGCAACTAAATTCCGCCTGGTTATGGATGCAATCTCTTCAAAATATCAGCCTTTATGGACTGAAATGGAGAAGCCGATTATGACGGTATTTGGAGAAGTTAAGGAAGCCGCATACAGAGGCAATAACGAGAACTTTCATTCACATTTGAATTCCTTTTTGTCTTTATATGAGATTATTTATCCCAGTTTAAAAATTGATGTTGATGCCGAAAAGGTACAAAAACTGAACGCACGCATTAATTTTATCGATCATTATCGGCCGCAGGTGCTTTCTCAGCAGGCAAGCCAGCAGGAACTTGCTGCATTGGAAAATGATCTGCAGACAATCTTTGATGAAATGACAGAAGATGAAACGGACCCGTCCCTATGGTGGGTAATCATTTCAACAGGGAGTATTATCATCATTACATTATCTTACGTAGGCTGGAGAAAATATAAGGGCGACAGGGCAAGACAAAAAAACAGATCGTGATAAGAAAGCGGAAGCACCTTGCCTACGAAGGAACGCAGACTAAGAACGCCAAGTCCTGCGGCAACGTCTGCAAGAACCCCCATCCTTGTGACCTCGAGGGGGTAGGTGCTGGAGCTAGGCAGTCCTCGAAGTTCAAAAAATTCTACACCTTTATTGAACAAAAAGAATAATTGAGCGTCTTTCCCGTTTTGCAATAAAGGAAAGCGGGAACAAGATAGCTAGAACTACTCGTATGCTGGAGATAAGAAAGACAGCGGTTAAAATTCAACATGATCAGCTTGATGGGAGGTAATAAAATGGGAGGATATCTCATTTATTTTGCAATAATTATTCTTGTTCCGCTCTGGGCGCAAATGAAAGTAAAGGGAGCTTACAGCAAATATTCAAAAATTCCTTCATCTACGCAGATGAGAGGTGCTGAAGTAGCCAGAAGAATTCTGGATGAAAATGGATTATTTAACGTTGGCGTGGAGGAAACCAGGGGACATTTAACGGATCATTATGATCCGCGTTCTAAGACGGTCAGGCTTTCAGCAGCAAATTATCAAGGCCATTCAGTGGCAGCAGCTGCCATTGCGGCCCATGAGGTTGGCCATGCAATTCAGGATAATCAGGATTACGCTTTTCTGCGTTTTCGCCATGCGCTGGTGCCTGTTGCGAATCTTGGTTCAAACTTCTCCTGGATTCTGATCATGATCGGTTTTTTTGCAGGGTTGAGCGGAATGGTGCTGCTGGGAATTATCTTTATGGCAGCTGCAGTGGTATTCCAGGTCATCACTTTACCGGTGGAGTTCAATGCTTCTAATCGTGCGATGGATCAGGTAGTGTCCCTCGGAATTATCAGAAACGATGAAGAACGGGAAACAAAAAAAGTTTTAAATGCAGCTGCATTGACATATGTCGCGGCAGCTGCTGTTGCTGTGCTGGAATTGCTGCGTTTAATCCTTATTTACACAGGTATGACAAGATCGGAGTAAGAAAAGCCTTTAACGCGTGAAGCCAGATAGTTATTTAAAAAAAGCCGGCTAGCTGGCTTTTTTTGCTGAAAAAAAGAGATGTCTTTTATGACACCTCCTGGATCTATTCTTTAGCGTTCAACCGGCTTTTTATTTTCATCTAAAGTAAAGCCTTCCCCCAGTACATCATGGACAGCTGTCACCGATACAAATGCATGCGGATCAACAGCTATGATGACATTTTTTAAACGCACAATTTCATTACGGCCTACAACACAATAGAGCACTTCCCGCTCTAACTTGGTGAAGGAGCCGTGGCCTTTTAACACAGTGACACCCCGGTCCATTTCTTTCATGATTTTATCGGCGATCGCTTCGTTTTGTTCTGAAATGATCATCGCTCCCCTTGCTGCATAGGCGCCCTCTTGCATAAAATCAATCACTTTGGCACCGACAAAAACAGCAACAAGAGTATACATTGCCTCCCTGTAATCCAAATATGTAATTAAAGAAAGTGCTATAACAAAAAAGTCAAAAATGAACATCGTTTTTCCCATGCTGACGCCTGCGTACTTATGGGTAAGCCTCGCGATGATATCCACTCCGCCTGTTGTGCCCCCATACCTGAAAATGGTCCCAAGGCCAATCCCGATAAAGACTCCGGCGAAAAGAGAAGCAAGAGTTAAATCCTCTTTTAAAGGCATTTCAATCTGGTACCGCTGAAAAATCCATAAGAAAATGGATACACCGACAGTTCCGATGATCGTGTAAACAAAAACATTCCTGCCAAGAAGTTTCCACCCTATAAAGAAAAGGGGTATATTCAGCAGCAAGTTTGTATAAGAAGGGTCCCACTTGAACAGGAAATATAAGAGCAGCGTTATCCCGGTGAATCCGCCTTCAGCCAAATTATTCTGCATATTAAAATGAACAAGGCCCCACGAAAAAATGGCCGCACCAAGCAAAATGAAAAAAATATTCTTAAACTTTAATCCAAAATGCATATTATCCCTCCACTGCCTGAATATCACAATACCAAAGCGTATCTAATTATATAAGATACAGAATATAAGAGCAATGACCTTTCCAAGGACAGGAAGGCACAGGTGAATCAATTAGGCTCGATGATAAAAAATATTTGTAAAATAGCCGATCTTTAGCTTAACATGAAAAGTGATAATCTCCGTATATAGATGCACCTATTAAAAAAAGAGGTGAAATAAATGCAAACAGCAAAATCAATGAAAGATATGCAAACAGAAGTAGACACATACATAAGCCAATTTAAAGAAGGCTATTTCAGTCCATTGGCCATGCTTGCAAGAATGACTGAAGAACTTGGAGAACTATCCAGGGAAGTGAACCATTACTATGGTGAAAAACCCAAAAAATCCACTGAGGAAGAAAAGGCGATTGAAGAAGAGCTTGGAGATATGCTTTTTGTTCTAATATGCTTTGCTAATTCCTTAAATATTGACCTGGAAGAAGCGCACGATCGTGTTATGAAAAAATTCAGCACACGAGATAAAGACAGATGGACAAGAATTGAAGAATAGAAGGAGAGAAGACAATGGATAAAGTTAAAATTGTTATAGCGGGACCGAGGGGACGAATGGGAAGTGAAGCCGTCCAGCTTGTTAATCGTACAGAAAACTTTGAAATAGCTGCTGTGATCGACCATAAAAATGGGGGAGGCTTTCTTGGTGATTTTGAAGGATTCTCACAGTTTGGCCAAATTCCGGTTTACACAGATCTTGCCTTATGCTTTCAGGAACTAAAACCGGATGTGCTTATCGATTTGACCACTCCGGAAGTAGGAATGTTCCACACAAAAACAGCCTTGGAGTATGGTGTAAGGCCAGTCGTTGGAACAACAGGCTTTTCGAAGGAAAATTTAAAAGAGCTTGAAGAACTTTGCCAGGAAAAAGGAATCGGCTGCATTATTGCCCCAAACTTTGCACTTGGTGCTGTATTAATGATGAAATTCTCACAATTAGCAGGAAGATATTTTAATGATGTGGAAATTATAGAGCTGCACCATGACCAAAAATTGGATGCTCCATCTGGAACTGCAGTGAAAACAGCAGAAATGATTGCTGATGTAAGAGCGAAAAAAGAGCAGGGCCACTCACAGGAGAAGGAAACGATTCCTGGTGCAAGAGGCGCGAATTTTGATGGCATGCATATACACTCTGTACGGCTTCCAGGCCTGATTGCTCATCAGCAGGTTATGTTCGGTTCGGAGGGACAAACATTGACCATCCGTCATGACTCTTTTAACAGGGCTTCCTTTATGTCTGGAGTAAAGCTTGCTGTCGATACAGTTTTAAAAATTGATACTCTCGTCTACGGCCTCGAAAATATTATTGATTAGAAAGGGGTGCCAACATGAATATTGCCTTAATTGCCCATGATAAGAAAAAGGATGATATTGTAAGATTTGCAATCGCCTATAAATCAATTCTTGCTGAACATACCCTTTACGCTACCGGAACGACTGGTTCACGTATCATGAAAGAAACTGGCCTTTCCATGCATCGCTTTCAGTCTGGACCACTTGGCGGGGACCAGGAAATTGGTGCTTTAATTGCCAACAATAAAATGGATGTTGTATTTTTCTTCAGAGATCCTCTGACTGTTCAGCCTCATGAGCCTGATGTTTCCGCTTTGGTGCGCCTCTGTGATGTATATGCCGTCCCATTGGCCACTAATATGGGCACTGCTGAAATTATTATAAAAGGCCTGGAACGCAATGATTTATCATGGAGGAATATTGTAAGTGAAAAAGGTGACATAAATGAACCTGGAAAATCTTGATATTTTGGCATTTGGTGCGCATGCTGATGATGTTGAAATCGGCATGGGAGGCACAATTGCCAAATTTGCCTCTATCGGAAAAAAAATTGGAATATGCGACTTGACCCGGGCCGAGCTTTCTTCTAATGGGACGGTTGAAATCCGTAAAGAGGAATCATTGAAAGCAGCTGATATACTGGGGGTTAGTGTGCGGGAGACTCTTAGTCTGCCTGACAGGGGTTTATATTATAATCAAGAATACATAAAAAAGATTGCGGAAATGATCCGTAAATACAAGCCTGTTCTTGTGTTTGCACCTTACATGGAGGACAGGCATCCTGACCATGGACATTGTGCCCGGCTGGTGGAAGAAGCCGTCTTTTCGGCCGGAATCAGGAAATATGAAACAGGGGGTAATTTTGCTCCGCATAAGGTGAAAAGCCTTCACTTTTACATGATAAATGGTTTCCATAAGCCTGACTTCCTAATCGATATCTCATCTTTTATGGATAAAAAAGCTGAAGGACTGCAGTCTTATCAAAGTCAATTTGCAAAAAAACCTGGTTCATTTGATACTCCGCTTGTCAACGGTTATATTGAAACTGTTGCAGCGAGGGAAGGCCTATTTGGGAAACAGGCAGGGGTGGAATATGCAGAGGGCTTTAAAGTCAATAAACCCTTAATGGTAAATCTGGATATATTCGGTGGAGAATTATGAGAAAAAAATTAAAAATAGGTATCACCTGCTATCCCACGGTGGGAGGATCAGGTGTTGTTGCAACAGAACTGGGTAAAATGCTGGCTGAAAAAGGCCATGAAATACATTTTATTTCATCAAGCCTCCCTTTTAGACTGAAAAGGATGTACCCAAATATTTTTTATCACCAGGTAGATGTAAATCAATACTCCGTGTTCCAATATGCTCCTTACGATATCGCGCTCGCAAGTAAAATGGCAGAAGTGATAAAACGCGAAGGACTTGACCTTCTTCATGTGCATTATGCAATCCCGCATGCAGTTTGTGCGATTCTGGCTAAGCAGATGAGCGGCACGGATATTAAGATTGTTACCACCCTTCATGGAACAGATATTACAGTTCTCGGGTATGATCCATCCCTGACAGATGCGATCCGTTTTGGAATCGAAAAGTCTGATGGCGTGACAGCGGTATCCAATGCGCTCATTTCGCAAACTTATGACCTGATAAAACCTGATAAATCAATAAAAGCAGTTTATAACTTTATAGATGAAAGAATATACAAGAAAACCGACTCTGCGTATCTTAAAGAAGAATATGGCATAAAACCGGATGAGAAGGTTATCATCCATGTTTCCAATTTCCGCGGTGTAAAGCGGGTGCCTGATGTTGTTATGGCTTTTGCAAAAATCACGGAAGAAGTTCCTTCAAAGCTGCTATTAGTAGGAGACGGACCCGAAATGACCGTTATATGCAGGCTGGTGAATGATCTGCAGCTTAAAGAAAAGGTCTTGTTTCTGGGAAAACAGGATAATCTGGAGGAGCTATACAGCATCAGTGATTTAATGCTCTTATTATCCGAAAAGGAAAGCTTTGGACTTGTTGCTCTCGAGGCAATGGCATGCGGAGTTCCATGCATCGGCACTAATACTGGGGGAATTCCAGAAGTAATCAGCGACGGTGAGACAGGTTATATTTGTAATCTGGGGGATATAACTGATATCTCAAAAAAAGCAATTAAACTGCTTAATGATGAGCCCCTGCTTGAAAGGTTTGCTTCCCAATCCATTTCACTCGCAAAAGGAAGATTCAGTGCCAGTCAGATTGTCATTCAATATGAAGAGTTTTATTATGAACTTTTGGAAAAAGGTGACCTTCGATGAATGAAGCTTTTTTAAAGGCAGTTCCTGTCCTCGAGAATATAGAAGCGGCAGGTTATGAGGCTTATTTTGTAGGAGGCTCTGTCAGGGATTATATCCTTGGCAAGGAAATTGCGGACGTCGATATAGCCACTTCCGCTGCCCCTGAGGAAGTCAAAACCATATTCCCAAGAACACTTGATGTGGGCATCGAGCATGGTACTGTGGTTGTTCTGCATAATGGCATACCCTATGAAATTACAACATTCAGGTCAGAGGCTGAATATCTGGATTTTAGGAGGCCTTCAAAAGTTCAATTTATCAGATCTCTGGAAGAGGATTTGAAAAGAAGAGATTTTACAATGAACGCGATTGCCATGGATAAGGAAGGGCATCTTATTGATCCTTTTAACGGCAGGGGAGCAATAGAAGAGAAAAGAATCTGCACCGTTGGACAGCCTGCTGAAAGATTTACTGAAGATGCACTTCGAATGATGAGAGCAGTCCGTTTTTTTAGTCAGCTTGCATTTGAAATTGAAAAAAAAACTTATAATGCTTTAGCATCTTTGGCTCATTTACTTGAAAATATTGCAGTAGAAAGAAAGCTGGCAGAATTCGAAAAACTATTAGCAGGAACCAGCCGGATGAAAGCCCTTAAGGTCATTGGGGAAACCGGCTTGTCTAAGTATCTGCCAAATATGTCTGGCTTCCAAAAGGAATTAATGAAGGCAGAAGATTATAATGCAGCTGAACTGACGGTGGATGAAATGTGGGCCTTTCTTGCATGCATCTTTGATTTGGACGAGTCGAAGGCGGGAGCCTTTTTTAAAAGCTGGAAACTGCCTGTAAAGAAAATAAAAAAGTTATTGGCAATTAATAAATGGATTCGGTATAGAGCCAAAAACAAGTGGGATGCCTATTCCCTTTACCATGCAGGATGCATTTCATTAAACGCCGAGCGGGTCCTCAACGTAATCGTGCACGAGGACTCAAGCAGGGGGATCGATATCCTGGTGAGTCAATATAATTCCCTGCCCATTAAAGAGAGAAGCGATCTTCAGCTTACAGGAGATAACCTGATGAATTGGTTTGGCAAACCTCCTGGCCCCTGGATCAAAGCAGAGCTTGAAAAAACGGAGAAGGCTGTCTTGGGCGGCGAATTGAATAATAGCAATGAATCCATAAGGGAGTGGCTCATAAATTGCAATCAGAAATTAGGAAAAAATTGATTGATGCTTTTACGAAAAGCAAGGGGGAATATCTTTCAGGCCAGTATTTAGCCGACCTGATTGGCTGTTCAAGAACGGCTGTATGGAAGCATATTGAAGAGCTGAGGAAAGAAGGTTTTGAACTGGAAGCGGTCAGAAGAAAGGGATATCGGATTACGAAAACACCTGAAAAGGTTACTCCTGATGAAATCAGGCTGGGTCTGCAGACTGAAACACTTGGCCGTCAAATTCATCATGAAGAAAGTGTTGACTCAACACAGAAGATTGCCCACCGCCTTGCGTACGAAGGTGCGCAGGAAGGAACGGTTGTAATCGCGGAGGAACAGCTGTCAGGCAGGGGAAGAATGGACAGGAGATGGCATTCTCCAAAATCAACAGGCGTATGGATGAGTGTAATCCTAAGGCCGAATATTCCACCTCCCAAAGCACCGCAGCTAACGCTCATTACAGCAGTGGCTGTTGTACAGGCGATTGAAGTTCTGACAGATTTAACACCGCAAATTAAATGGCCGAATGATATACTAATGAATGGGAAGAAAGTTACGGGAATCCTGACTGAACTGCAGGCTGATGCAGACCGCATTATTTCAATAATCATCGGCATCGGAATCAATGTTAACCAGGAGCTTGATGATTACCCAGATGAACTTAAAGACATTGCCACTTCTATATCCATTGAAAAAGGCGAAAAGCTTTCAAGAGCGGAGCTGATTAGAGTATTGCTGGGCAAACTGGAAAACCTTTATAAACTATATTTAGATAAAGGCTTCTATCCGATTAAGCTTCTTTGGGAAAGTTATGCTGTCAGCATTGGTAAAAACCTTACTGCAAGAACTATTACCGGCAGTATATATGGCAAGGCTCTTGGAATTACAGAAGATGGAGTCCTGATGATTGAAGACAGCAGCGGAAAGGTCCATCACGTCTATTCTGCGGATATTGAGCTGGATGTCTAAATTGCCCGCCTAAAATTTTTATAGCCAATTCTTTCGCCTTTTTGATATACTTTTTATGGGCAGTATCCTTAAAAGAACTGCACCTTTTTTGAAAGAACCATAAAATAAATAGATATCTGCCTAGATCCAAAAAAATGGACCGGGACAGAGGGATGAACTGATATATGAGCTATTGCAAAATCCTTCTGCCTTCAGAAGGATTTTTTTGATGTTCTGTTTTTTAACTCATTTGGAAGTTTTATTGCCTCTTCCTGCATAAGGAGGACGAATGATGAAGCAAACAACTGATTTTCTAAAAATGAAGGAAAGTGAAGAGAAAATTGTAATGCTGACAGCTTATGATTTCCCTGCTGCCAAACAGGCTGAAATGGCCAATGTGGACATGATTCTTGTGGGGGACTCACTTGGGATGGTAGTGCTGGGCTATGATTCAACTGTTCCAGTTACAATGGAGGACATGATTCATCATGGAAAAGCTGTTAAACGAGGAGCAAAAAATACATTCATTGTGATTGATATGCCGTTTATGAGCTATCACTTGTCCGCAAAAGATACACTTATAAATGGAGCAAGGCTCATTCAGGAAACAGGGGCACATGCTGTTAAGCTTGAAGGCGGTGATGAAGTCGCACAACAAATTGGAGCGTTAACAAAAGCAGGCATTCCTGTTGTTGCCCACCTGGGCCTGACACCACAATCTGTGGGGGTCCTGGGCGGATATAAAGTTCAGGGGAAAAACGCTGAAGCAGCCAGAAAGCTGATTGATGATGCCAGGGATTGTGAGAGGGCTGGAGCTTTCGCTCTTGTCCTTGAGTGTGTTCCAAAACAGCTGGCAAAGCAGATCACTGAGGAATTGACGATTCCTGTCATTGGGATCGGTGCCGGCAAGGATACAGATGGACAGGTTCTTGTTTACCATGATGTATTGGGATACGGTGTAGAGCGTGTTCCCAAGTTTGTGAAACAGTATGAAAACCTGAACCCTATTATCGGCGATAGTCTTGCTGCTTATTCTGCAGAAGTGAAGAACGGATCGTTTCCTGATGATTCCCATTCTTTCAAGATGAAAGAGGAAGAGCTGCAGAGCTTGTATGGAGGAAAAGCATGAGAACAATTACTGATATAAGAGAAATGCAAAGTATTGCTATACAGCTTAAGAGGGAAGGAAAGACAATCGGCTTCGTCCCGACTATGGGTTATTTGCACGAAGGCCATCTCTCCTTATTAAGTGCCGCCAGAAAAGAAAATGATGTGACAGTGGTAAGCATCTTTGTCAATCCGCTTCAATTCGGTCCTAAAGAAGATTTAGCGACATATCCCAGGGATTTCGAGCGTGACAGCAGCCTTGCAGAGAAAGAGGGGAATGACTACATCTTCTTTCCTTCAGCAGACGAAATGTATCCTGTAACTCCGTCTGTAACAGCCAAAGTGCAGGACCGTACGGATGTGTTATGCGGAAAATCCAGACCGGGACATTTCGATGGTGTTGCAACGGTCCTTATAAAACTTTTTAACATTGTACAGCCTGATAAAGTATATTTTGGGATGAAGGATGCTCAGCAGGTGGCCGTTGTTGATGGGCTAGTAAGAGATTTCAATATTCCAGTGGAAATTGTTCCTGTTCAGACGGTCAGGGAAGAAGATGGTCTGGCTAAGAGCTCAAGGAACGTGCACCTTCTTCCTGCAGAACGCGACCAGGCAACAGCTCTCCATCAAAGTCTCAAGATGGCGGAGTCCGCTATAGATGAAGGGGAACAGGATCCTCAGAAGATTCTAGCCCGCATGAAGGAATTCATTAAAAAAAATACAAGCGGAGAAATAGATTATATTGAAATTCTATCTTATCCCAATCTTAAACAGATTTCCCGCCTGGAAGGTAAAATCATCATCGCAATGGCCGTTAAATTCTCAAAGGCCCGTTTAATAGATAACGCTATAATATCCGTAAAAAAAGAAAGCTAAGGGAGGAAGGCAGCATGTTCCGCACCATGATGAATGGTAAGATCCATCGTGCAACAGTAACAGAAGCCAATCTTAATTATGTTGGCAGCATCACTATCGATACAGACATTATTGAAGCAGTAGGAATGGCTCCCAATGAGAAAGTGCAAATCGTTAATAATAACAATGGGGCAAGATTTGAAACCTATATTATACCCGGTGAAAGAGGGAGCGGCGTTATCTGCGTTAATGGTGCAGCTGCACGCCTTGTACAGGAAGGGGATATTGTCATTATCATTTCATATGCTCTCGTTCCTGATGAAAAGGTGCCTTATCATGAACCAAAGGTAGCGATAATGGACAGCAGCAATCGGATCGCTGACATGATACATGCAGAGCCGGAAAGTACAGTATTATAAATAGAGTTTTATAAAGTGCTGAACTCCTTTGGAGATTCGGCTCTTTTTTATAAACAGCCTGAATAACGGCATGGTTCAAGTGGAAGAAAAATAATAAGGGGAAAAGCTATTTGCCTTTTTCTTTTTCCGTTTTTATGATACCGTTTGAATGACTGAATATAGAGGTGTTAGCCATGGGTAATAAATATGTTGTAGTGGATTTGGAAACAACCGGGAACGCCCCGAAAAAAGGCGATAAAATGATACAGTTTGCTGCTGTGGTGATTGAAAACGGAAAAATCACAGAGGAATACTCCTCCCTTGTAAACCCGGAGCAATCCATCCCCCCTTTCATAGAAGAACTGACAGGATTGTCAGATGAAATGGTCGAGAATGCCCCGCTCTTTTCGGAAATTGCCCCTAAAGTCTTGACTTTGCTTGAGGGTGCTTATTTTGTGGCTCATAATGTTTTATTTGATTTATCTTTTTTACAGGAAGAATTGATTGAGGCAGGATATAACGGGTTTTACGGTCCTGTTCTTGATACAGTTGAGATGGCCCGTATTCTTTTTCCGACTGCAGATAGCTTCAAATTATCTGATCTTGCACTCCGTGAAGGACTTAATCATGAACGTCCCCATCAGGCAGACAGTGATGCGTATGTGACCGCTGAGCTCCTGTTAATATTATTAAACAAGCTTAAAAACCTGCCCCATAACACCATTGAGCTGTTGCATAAGCTGTCTGGAGGCTTAAAGAGTGATCTTGATTTATTATTGGACGAGCTTATTGCGGTTAATGAAAGTAAAATTGGTTTGCTAGCTGATGGTATTGAAGTACATAGAGGGATTGCCCTGAAAAAAGAAATGAAACCACGGGAATTTGAAGGGGCCGAATTTCAGGGCTTTCCTTTCCGTGAAGAGGAAAAGCAGGAAATGTTCATTAAAGCCTTCCCTTCTTATGAAAAAAGGGAAGGCCAGTTTATCATGATGGATTCGGTTTATGGAGCGTTCAAAAATAAACAGCATGCATTAATAGAGGCAGGCACGGGTGTTGGGAAGTCCTTGGCATATCTTGTTCCATCAGCTGTTTATGCAAAGGAAAGAGGAAGAACTGTCATTATCAGTACATATACAACACAGCTTCAGGAGCAGCTGCTCAGGAAGGATGTTCCTCTTCTTCAAAAAATGCTTCCATTCCCGCTTAAAGCTGTATTGCTGAAGGGAAGAAGCCACTATATCAGCCTTGCGAAGTTCGTTCAAACGTTAAGCGATGATGAAGATAATTATGATACAACCCTCAGTAAAATGCAGATTCTTGTCTGGCTGCTGGAGACTGACACTGGTGATATTGATGAGTTGAACCTATCAAGCGGCGGAATGATTTACTGGAGCAGGATAAAGAATGATGAAACAGCTTTTTTGCAGGATAAGTCCTGGATTTCCAGAGATTTTTATCTGAGGGCAAGAAAGGCTGCTCAAAAGGCAGATATCATTATTACGAATCACTCCCTGCTTTTAACGGATCTAACAGCTGATAATGTTATTTTGCCTGAATTCAGCCACGTGGTTATCGATGAGGGACATCATTTTGTTAAGGCCTCCGGGAAACATTTTGGCAATAAGCTTGATTATCTATCAGTGCGGCTGATGCTTGGGCAAATCGGATTATTTGAGCAGAAGCAGCTATATTATAAGCTTGAAAAGCTGGTGGAAGAGAAAGCAGCGACTCCGGAGGATTTCATGCATTCTTTTGAAATCAACCAAATAATAGCTGACATTATTCATGAAATGGATGAGTTGTTTAGGGTTATAGCGATTTATGCTAAGAAATATACAAAAGCAAAAAAAAGCGTAAATCGAATTACGGTCCGATTTAATAAGATTGCTGCCAACAAGGAAACGAATGCTGTATTAGCGAGTGCCGAACGTTTTGGATTCATGCTTAAGGAATTGATTCAGGGCCTGGACAGCCGTATAGACGCAGTTTCAAATATTAAATCAGCTCTATCGCTTGACGAGAAGGCATTAATGGAGGAAGTGGCTTCCATTCTGGATGATTTGAGGGGAATGTGTGAGGATGTAAACCATATCTTTCACTTGCCATCCCGGGAATTCGTTGTCTGGATTGAAATGGATACGCGCTCTGCACAAAATGCCACAACTGTTTATGCACAGCCTGTATCAGTTTCTGAATATCTTAATGAACAATTCTTCAGCCAAAAGGAAAGTGCGGTCATTACATCTGCCACTTTATCTGTAAAAAATTCTTTCAGTTTTATCCTAAAGGAACTAGGCCTTGAGGAACAGCAATGCACTTTGAAGCAAATTCAATCTCCTTTTGATTATAAGAGGCAGGTTAAGCTCGTGGTTTCTGATGATTTGCCTGAAGTTAATGCAGTACCGCTCGAGGAGTATGTGGCATCTATTACCGAGCATATAATTTCAATTGCGGAAGCAGCGAAAGGAAGAATGCTGATTCTTTTTACTTCGCATGAAATGTTAAGAAGGACCTATGAGCTTATAAAGGAGTCAGGGTTCCTGGAGGACTATGCTCTCATTGCCCAGGGCGTTACAAGTGGAAGCCGATCAAGACTTACGAGGAATTTTCAGCGATTTGATAAAGCCATTCTTTTAGGGACAAGCAGCTTTTGGGAAGGTGTGGATATACCAGGTGAGGATCTTTCCTGTCTTGTAATTGTCAGGCTGCCATTTTCACCGCCAGATGAACCGATGGCACAGGCGAAAAATGAGCAAATTGCAAATGAAGGGAAAAACCCGTTTTCCGAGTATTCATTGCCCGAAGCAGTTATCCGCTTTAAGCAAGGTGTCGGGAGATTAATCAGAACAAGTTCGGATAGAGGAGTCATCGTAATATTTGACCGGAGAATTATCACCGCAAGGTATGGAAAGGCATTTCTGGATTCCATTCCGCCTATTCCTGTCCAGAAAAGTAATATTGATGAAATTGTCGAATTAATTTATACTTGGCTGTAAAAAATCCGGGGATTTACACCGGAATCCTTCTATGATGAACAAGGCATCTGGTTTTTATAGGATAAATTTAGATGATTAACGCATTATAAATTTGTTGGGTTTTTTATTATAAATCCTCAGTCTGCTTTTGTTCATATGTAGGAGGAATGGGAAGATGAACGTGCTGTTCGCCTTTATGCTACTGTTCACAAATTGGTATTACATACCTAAGGATTCACCAGCTGTTCCTGTCAAAGTGGAAAGCATTGACCTAAAACTAAAAAGTGATGAGCTGGCTTTTACGTTTTTTTCCTTATCTGATGGCGAGGCTTCCTTGATTCATCATGGAAATGACGAAAAAGTCCTTATTAACACCGGCGGACCAGGAACAGAGGAAGAGTTAAAGAAGCTTCTTGAATTATATGGCGTTAACCGGATTTCAGCAATTATCCTGACAGATGAGGAATTATATAACATGGCCAGTCTTAAATGGCTGATAGAAGATTTTGGGGTTAAAGAAATTATAGCGAATGATTCTGCAGTTTCTGAGTTGAAGGGTGAGAACGGAATCGATCTTAATCTGCATGCCTGGAACCAAGATTTTAAGCAGCAGCTTTTTCCGGGGTTGCTTGCAGAAGTTCTTTACGCAGGTAAAGAATCGGGGGAAGGAATGGATATTTCCTTTACATTTGCAAGGCATCGAGTATTATTTATGAACTCGACAAGTCCAAAATCTAAAGATTTTCTCATGGAAAAAAAGTTATCCAATGTTAATATTGTAAAGCTTCCTGCGTTTGGCAGGCACGATTCCATATCCGAAGAGATGATCAAACATTTGGATCCTCAGATCGCCATTCTTTTTTATAAACCATCCATAAAACATGATTCGAATCTGTTCGGGCTGTTAAATGATGCCTGGGTTGATGTATATTATACAAGAAAGCACGGAACCGTTACCATTAAATTTACAGACATTAACTATGAATTATTCACAATTTTCCAGGGCGAGGAGTTCAAATAAACATACACCTTCACCATAATTTCAAAGGGAAATATTTTGTGAAAGTAATTAATATTTGAGGGGAAGTTTATCACTTTCAATGGGCCAAATAATAGGCAAATAAATATTCAAAATTTAAATGCCTAATGAAAAAAGCTGCGCTTGCGGCGCAGCTTGACGTGTTGGACCAGAAGAAAATTTGTAGTTGTTTTAATACCAGTTAATCAATTCTGCTGTTATACTGTTACTGTGATTTATTTCTTTGTAAAATTAGTTTAACCTTAACGGTCGGGTATATAAGTAACAAATATTGTAGAGGCTGAGGAGGAATTCCAGAATGGAAAGCAAAATTGAGGTTTTATCTACCGTGAAGATCCAGCAAAGCCCGGATCTGTATAAAATTGTTGATGCACTGAACAGAACTTTAAAAGAAAAAGATTTGATGTTCGGTTTGGCGCTTGATCAGGAAGACCAAAATAAAGCGATTTTTACAATTTATCGTACATAAAAGAGTGAGTGAGACATGAAAAAAGCAATATGGGGTATCATTATTCTGCTTGTCATATGCATTGGAGCAGGCTCTTTAATTTATTTCAACAGCATGAAGCCCGTTAGAGCGGCAGAATCAAAGGCTGTAGAGCTTGCGAAAAAGGAAACAGATCTTGCTGAAACTGAAGATTTCTATTTATATCATGGCACTGAGACCTACTATGTTATCGAGGGTAAAGATCAAGAGGGGACAGGCATATATGTGTGGGTTCCAGAAAAGAAAGGGAAAATCGTTACACTGAACCAATCTGATGGAATTACCAGAAATGAAGCCATTTCCAGACTTAAGCAGGAGAAAAATGCTGCTGAAATCATGTCTGTGCGGCTTGGAATGGAAAAAAATATTCCATTATGGGAAATTCATTACCGTTCCGGCAGTGATTTAATAAATTATTATTATATAGATTTTAAAACAGGAGAATGGCTAAAAAAAATTGAGAATCTATAGCCTGAGGCATTACAGCGCCTTAGTGCGGGAAAATCGGGAGGAAGCAAGCAAATGGAGATTCAACTGGCACAAAGAGTAAAAGCGTTGACACCTTCAACAACTCTGGCAATCACAGCAAAAGCAAAAGAGCTAAAAGCTCAGGGACATGATGTTATAGGATTGGGAGCAGGCGAGCCGGATTTTAATACGCCGCAGCATATTATCGATGCAGCAGTGAAATCAATGAATGAGGGACATACAAAATATACTCCTTCAGCAGGTCTTCCAGCATTAAAGAAAGAAATCGCAAACAAGTTTAAAAAAGACCAGGGACTTGATTATGACGCTTCAGAAATCATCGTTACCAATGGTGCAAAGCATGGCTTATATACACTGTTCCAGGTTTTGCTCAATGAAGGGGATGAAGTCATTATCCCGACTCCATATTGGGTCAGCTATCCTGAACAGGTTAAACTGGCAGAGGGTATTCCTGTTTATGCAGAGGGAAGAGAAGAGAATGATTTTAAGATCACACCAGAACAGCTGGCTAAAAGCATAACTGACAAAACCAAGGCAGTGATCATTAACTCACCAAGCAACCCGACGGGCATGCTTTATTCTGCGGACGAATTAAAGGAGCTTGGGGAGGTTTGTTTAAAGCATAATGTCCTTATCATTTCTGATGAGATCTATGAAAAACTGGTATATGGCGGCCATAAGCATACTTCGATTGCCGAAATTTCACCTGAACTTAAGGAACAAACCATTATCATTAATGGGGTATCCAAGTCTCATTCCATGACAGGGTGGAGAATTGGATATGCCGCAGGTAATAAGAATATTATTAAGGCCATGACCAACCTTGCCAGCCATAGTACATCCAACCCGACAACAACAGCACAATATGGTTCAATCGCTGCATATGCCGGACCACAGGATACACTGGAGGAAATGAGAGAAGCATTCGAACATCGGCTAAATGTTATCTATGATAAATTAATCAGCATTCCAGGCTTTACTTGTGTAAAACCACAAGGAGCATTTTACCTGTTTCCTAATGTGAAAAAGGCAGCAGAATTGACTGGATTTGAAAGTGTCGATGAATTTGTGAAGGCGCTTCTTGAGGAAGCGATGGTTGCAGTAATTCCAGGTTCTGGTTTTGGCTCTCCGGATAACATCCGTTTATCATATGCAACTTCTCTTGAATTATTAGAAAAGGCTGTGGAACGGATGCATGGTTTTGTAGAAAAGAACATGAAGTAAAGAAAAGCGGAAACGCCTTGCCCACCCCCGACACCTCGAGGGGGTAGGCTGCTTGCACTATTCAGTTATCGACGTTCAAAATTTTGAACTTTCGTATTTTGTGAAACAGGAGCGCTGGATTATATCCGGCCTCCTTCTGTATTTATTATCTATATAAGAGCGCTTAAAATATTACTAATATTGCTTGTCAATGTGCTTGAAGGTATAATATATAGCGATACATAAGAAGTGAGTGCTTAGATTTTTTTGGAGGGACCATAAATTGATAAAAACAACAATTTCTCAAGTTCATAAATATGTTGATCAGGAAGTTACGATTGGAGCTTGGATAGCCAACAAGCGCTCAAGCGGAAAGATTGCATTTTTGCAGCTGCGCGATGGAACTGGTTTTATTCAAGGTGTTGTAGTGAAAGCGGAAGTGCCGGAAGAGATTTTCCAGGGTGCAAAATCGGTTACTCAGGAATCTTCCGTTTATGTTACTGGTAAGATTCAAAAGGATGAGCGTTCTCCATTCGGATTTGAAATGCTGGTTACAGGCCTGGAAGTTATTCATCAGGCTGTTGATTATCCGATTACACCTAAAGAGCATGGAACTGAATTCCTGATGGACAATCGTCACTTATGGCTGCGTTCCCGCCGGCAGCATGCAGTCATGAAAATCAGAAATGAAATTATCCGGGCAACTTATGAGTTTTTCAATGAACAAGGTTTTTCCAAGGTTGACCCGCCAATTCTGACGGGAAGTGCCCCAGAAGGTACTTCGGAACTTTTTGCGACAAAGTATTTTGATGAAGATGCTTATTTATCACAAAGCGGCCAGCTTTATATGGAAGCAGCTGCTATGGCACTTGGAAAAGTATTTTCATTCGGGCCGACCTTCCGTGCTGAAAAATCCAAAACTCGCCGTCATTTAATCGAATTTTGGATGATTGAACCTGAAATGGCTTTCTGTGAGTTCGATGAAAACTTAAAAGTACAGGAAGAATATGTCGCTCATATTGTACAATCTGTTCTTAAGAACTGTCCAATTGAACTTAAAACACTTGGCCGTGATACGGAGAAGCTTGAAAAAATCACAGCACCATTCCCGCGCATCACGTATGATGAAGCAATTAAGTTTCTTCAGGAAAAAGGCTTTGATGATATCCAGTGGGGAGACGACTTTGGTGCACCGCATGAGACAGCAATTGCAGAAAGCTATGATAAGCCAGTCTTTATCACACACTATCCAACTTCACTGAAGCCATTCTATATGCAGCCTGATCCATCAAGAGAAGACGTTGTATTATGTGCCGACTTGATTGCACCTGAAGGATATGGAGAGATCATCGGAGGCTCTGAGCGTATTCACGACTTTGACCTTCTCAAGCAGCGCCTTGATGAACATAAGTTAGATATGGATGCTTACAAATGGTACCTGGAGCTTCGCCAATATGGGTCAGTACCGCATTCCGGATTTGGTCTTGGGCTTGAAAGAACAGTTGCCTGGATAAGCGGCGTCGAGCATGTACGTAAAACAATTCCGTTTCCTCGTTTATTAAACCGTCTATATCCATAATTTAAAAAAGAATTGATAGATAAAGCAAAAATCCGCCTTCCGCGGATTTTTTGCTTCTTCCGATCTCCGCAACATCTTCCAGAGGAGAGCAGTCAAGCTGAATCTTTATGGAAAAGTTACCGGTTATTCATCTCACTTTGGCCACTATGTTCATGATATACTGAGAAGGAGGTGTCCCGAATGTCTAAAAATAGTTTATTAAAATGGCTTCAGGAAGGAAATATTTCAATACCTGGAGTCCTGCTTTCACAATATAAAGAAATGAATTTGAATGAGCATGAACTCGTCTTAATTCTTCATGTAATTTCCTATATTGAAAATGGGAATGAATTTCCCACCCCTGTAGAATTATCTTCCCGCATGACCATTTCTGTGGCTGAATGTACGGATATGCTAAGAAAACTAATCCAAAAAGGATTTTTTGATATTAAAGATAGCTACTCTGCTGATGGCATTAGATATGAAAAATACCATCTTGATCCGCTTTGGGAGAAGCTTATTGACCAGTTTCTGCTCAGCGGCAAGAAAGAGGAAGCTATTAAGATACAGCAGGAGGAAACAGATCTTTATACTTGCTTTGAAAGGGAATTTGGCAGGCCGCTTTCACCTTTTGAATGCGAAACACTTGCGCTCTGGATGGATGATGATCACCATGATCCCCATATTATAAAAGCCGCATTAAGAGAATCTGTCCTGTCCGGCAAACTGAATTTCAGATATATAGACAGGATTCTTTTTGAATGGAAAAAGAATGGCATAAAGACGATTGAACAGGCTAAAAGCTATGGAAAAAAATTCAGGCAGAACCAGGCACAGCAAAGGACAAAAAGGGAAGACACTCCGTCACAGACGACGAAATCTGTTCCCTTTTATAATTGGCTTGAACAATAAGAAGGCTAAAACAGCACTTAAAATATAGAAGACAGTAAGTTGGTGATTTCTTTGTTAAATAAAACACAAATAAGATACTGCCTTGATGCAATGGGGGAGATGTTCCCGGAAGCACATTGTGAATTAAATCATTCCAATCCATTTGAATTAGTCGTAGCTGTAGCACTATCGGCACAATGTACTGATGCACTGGTAAACAAAGTGACAAAAAACCTGTTCCAGAAGTATAAAACACCCCAGGATTACCTCGATGTTTCCCTTGAGGAACTGCAGGAGGATATCCGCTCAATTGGTCTTTTTCGCAACAAAGCTAAAAATATCCAAAATCTGTGCAGATTGCTTCTGGATGAATATGAGGGTGTAGTGCCGCGCGACAGAGATGAGCTGACAAAGCTTCCTGGGGTAGGACGCAAAACTGCCAATGTCGTTGTCTCAGTGGCTTACGGAGTGCCTGCTATTGCAGTCGATACTCATGTTGAACGAGTAAGCAAAAGGCTTGGCTTCTGCCGCTGGAAGGACTCTGTACTGGAAGTTGAAAAGACATTAATGAAGAAAGTGCCGATGGATGAATGGTCAATTACCCATCATCGTATGATCTTTTTTGGAAGATATCACTGTAAGGCACAGAATCCTCAATGTGAGGTTTGCCCTCTGCTGGATTTATGCCGTGAAGGCAAAAAACGAATGAAGGTGAAGCAAGCAAAATGACCGGGGAGATAGCCATACCTGTTTCAGAACAATTATGCCATTCCCTGTTTTACAAAATGAATGATTCATTGGCTGTAAAAGAAGGATCCCTTTCCGCTTATCAGCCTCTCCCGCCATTTTTATATGAAGCGGCTTTTTATGCGGGGATTCATGCTGTAAGGCCTTGGGAAACCAGCGATAAATATATTCCGGTCTTAATGAATGAGTGGGCAGGGCAGAAACATCTTCTGGGTATCCACTTTTCAAATCGGGACCAGAAGGCAGCCTTAGATCCGATGAAAGTATCTTTGGCAGTATTTTTACAGCTGTTGTATTGGGCAAACAGCAAGCCGGTAAACCTTCAGTCAAATCCTGGAGAATTGCCGGTTAAGCCAGTGAATCTTAAAGAACGGCTTAATTTCATTTTTGCACGACCTGCTTTTTATCATTCTTACATACAGCTATCTGAACTAATGGCTGAAATGGAAAAACAATATAGGAAGCTGCTTGCATTGGAAAAAATGAAGAGAAAGCGCCTTTAAATGATAGGCGCTTTTTTCTATGGCTAGAGAAAAAGTTCATCGGACTCAATAGGGCCGCACGTACTACAAGTCCCGCGCAAAAGACCGAGACCCGCGCATCCAAAGTCCAGCGCAAACCCAAAAGGATCGCGCACAACTCCAAAGAATCCAAGCGTAAAAGGAGAAAGTATGCCTGCAATCACGAATA
Source organism: Cytobacillus oceanisediminis (assembly GCF_004366035.1). Taxonomy (GTDB): domain Bacteria; phylum Bacillota; class Bacilli; order Bacillales; family Cytobacillaceae; genus Cytobacillus; species Cytobacillus oceanisediminis_C. Next base: position 194,539 of record NZ_SOEE01000001.1, on the reverse strand, counting down.
ACCCGACACAAATGAACTAGTACCGCTGATTCCGTAAAAGCTCACGCAGGACAAAGACAAAAAAGAGCTGACTCAACCCTGAGCCAGCTCTTCATTTCTATTTAGTTATGTGCCAGATTCATTTCCGGAACCGCTCGAGCCTGGAGTGCCACTGCCAGTGCCTCCAGTACCTCCAGTATCTCCAGTATCTCCAGTACCTGTTCCATTTCCTTCTCCGGTACCGGTATCGCCATCACCGGAACCTTCACCATTACCTTCACCGTTTCCGGCTCCTTCACCATTTCCGGTGCCGTCTCCGGAACCTTCACCTTCACCTTCACCTTCACCATTTCCAGAACCGTCGCCATCTTGGTTTCCGTCCTGGCCGTCTTCACCATTTTGTCCTTCTTGACCTTCCTGTTCTTCTCCGCCAGTTCCATCTTGTCCGTCACCTTCAGTTTCATCTTCTTCGATGACGCTTGGATCAGGGATTTCTACTTTTACAGAAGCAGGATCACTTTGCTGATCACCATTAAATGCTGTTACTTTAAAGGTATAAACAGCTCCTGGCTGAGGGTTGGCAATTTTTAAGCCTTTTTCAGAAGTGACGCTAAGCTGCTGATCTCCGCCTTCATTTACGGATACAGTGACTTCAAATTGGGTGCCTTTTGCATCTTCTGGATATTCCCATGATAATGTAATTTCATTTGTCTCCTGGTCAAAGTTCGCTGACAGGCCAGAAGGGGAGTCGAGTTTATCAAACTTCTCAGACACCTGTGTCGGAGCATTACCTTTTACAGCATACTCATAAATGATTTGGTCTTTAGGTGTATATTGGCTTGCCCGTTTGGCAGGGTTGCTTCCTTTTTCAATGGCAACCTCCTCCACAGAGTTAGGGACCTTGAAGTCTTCAGTTTCTTTTCCTTCTGAAACATGTGCCATTAGGCTGCTGAATAGTCTTTGCGCAATTTTTTGCTCATCGCCTGCAGGGATATAGTTCTTTCTATCCTGATAACCGGTCCAGACAGCTGCTGTATAGTTCGTCGTATAACCTGCAAACCATGCATCAGGCACAGCACCACCAGGAATTCCCCATTCCTGTTCCTGTTCATCAGTGTAGTTTGTAGTTCCTGTTTTTCCTGCTACAGGCAATCCTTGAACATCTGCCTGTCGGCCAGTTCCATATGAAGATTTGACTACACTTTTCAGCATGTCACTAATCATAAATGCTGTATAATCTTTCATCACTACTTCAGACTCTGGTTTCAAGTCAAGCTTCGTGCCGTCACGCATTTCAATTTGCTTGATGGCATGAGGCTCAGTGTAAAAGCCATTATTTCCAAATGCACTGTATGCGCCGGCTACCTGCAGAGAGGAAACCTCATATGCGCCGATAGAATACGACTCATACATTTCTTCCATTGGGATGCCTAATTTATTGGTAAATTCCAAAGCTTTATCAGTTCCTACTTCCTGAAGTGTTTTCAGGGCCGGGATATTACGTGAACGGGCGAGGGCTTCACGCATGGACATAGGGCCCATATGTTTTCCGTCCCAGTTATTGATTTTTGTTCCTCCGGAGTATGTGTGGGGTTCATCAACAATAGTATGGTAGGTTCCCCATTTAAGATACTCGATTGCTGGTCCATAATCGACAATTGGTTTAAAAGTTGAACCAGCATGTCTTTTTTGATCTACAGCATAGTTAAAGCCGCGTTTTACTTCCTGGTTGCGACCGCCGCCAATTGCTCTTATTTCGCCAGTTTTTGTATCCAGCAGAGTGATTCCTGCCTGGAATTCGTCATCTGGATACGCTACCGCTGCATCAGTGTTTAAGATGTCTTCTACGTGCTTCTGTGCATCCGGATCCAGGGTCGTATAAATTTTTAGTCCATCAGAATATGGGTTAAGATCCGGGTATTTCTTCTCTACTTCATCCAAGACAACATCGATGAAAGAATCATATTTTGATTCGTTTGTTTCTCTTTTCTCTTCAGCCACAAGTGTAGATTCCACAGGAACTTTTTGGGCCGCTTCCATTTGTTCTTTTGTAATGAAACCATGCTGATTCATCAGTGAAAGGACAATATTTCTTCTTTTCTCTGCCTTGTCAGGATGATCAAAAGGATTATAATTGTTCGGACTTTGCGGCATGCCGGCTAAAAGGGCGGCTTCATGCAGCTCCAGCTCATCCAGTTCTTTATCGAAAAAGATTTTCGATGCCGTTAAAACTCCATGCCCCTCTGACATGTAAATCTTGTTCACATACATCTCAAAGATTTCCTGTTTTGTATACTTGCGTTCAAGCTGGAATGCGAGCCAGGCTTCCTGGGCCTTTCTGCTTAGCGTTTTTTCATTATTTAAGAAGGAGTTCTTTACCACCTGCTGGGTAATCGTACTCGCCCCTTCAGAACCAAATCCGCGAGTTACGTTGGCTATTACTGCACCGCCTAATCGTATTAAGTCCATGCCATTATGTTTGTAAAAGCGAACATCCTCAGTTGCCAAAAAAGCATCTTCCACTAGTTTGGGTATGTCTTCATAGGCGACATAATCACGGTTTTCGGAGCCTACATCTGTAATGAATTCGCCCTCCATATCGTAAATCTGTGAAGAAATTGGATCCTTCAGCAATTTTTCATCAAGTTTTGGCGCGTCTTTCACCATAAAAGCAAAAGCGCCTGCTCCTATAAGCATTCCAGCAATTCCGAGGGCAATTAAAATAAGGAAAATACGTTTAAAAGTGCCTGTGCCTTTTTTTCTGCCCTTCTTTTTAGGCTTGGATTGCTGTTTGCGGCGCTCCTCTCTTGATTGATATTTTTCAGTCATATCTATGTTCATCCTTTCTTGACAATGGAACTGTAAAAAACTTATTTAAGGGTATAAAGATAATCTATTATCTTAATATAGTCAATTCTGGGCTGAAATCCAAGCGGAATGTGGTGGCCATGCATTTCGATTTCCCCCTTGGTAATTGATTTTCTTCCCCCGGCCTTCATTCTCTCCCAGTATGAGAGCAAATAATGTGCCTCAAAAAGAAAAACTTCTTCGGTGGCAGAAAAGCGGAGAAGAACAAAACATATCCCTTGCTGGGCTAATACCTTCTCCATGTGCTTCACCTGGTGTTCATGAAAATTCTTTAGAGGGAAGGAGGTAGTATTCTGAGTTTCTTTTGCTTCAAAATCAATATATCTCCCTTTATACACACCATTATAATCGGTTGTTGATGCTTGTTTGAAATATGCTTCTTTAATAACGGCCGCACTTCTCTTTGGATAATCGACCTGGACGATTTGAACAGGCGTTGGCTTTTTATGAATAGTGGCTATTCCATGTTCCAGATAGAATTCATTGGTTTCGTTTATATCTTCCTCCAGTGTCATTCCGCGATTGCTGTAGGTCCATTTCTTCTCTGGTGTTAATTTTTTGGCGCTATTAGCAGGTGGAGTATATCTCCTGCCATTAGGATAATGGAAATTCATGCATTCACCTCGTTTTAAACTACTCCCTATAATAACAAAAGTAAGCATGATTTGGTTGAATAAAAAGTTCTAAATAACAAAGTATATAGGTAACTTCATTCGAGCGATACTTTCCGGTTTTATTCGTTTTACAGAGTCATTTGGCGTGTCTGCCTGCTGGCCAAAAACAGACCATTCATTTTCTGAGGTGAAATGCGATGTTTCTTCCTGGGAAATTCTTGAACAGCCATGAGAAAAAGGAACAGGCAATAATGAATCATATTATGAAGATGACAGCAAAATATAACCTGGACAATATTTCAAGAACGGAAGCATATTTCCGGTTTTATAAAAAGCATCCTGAGATACGCTGGGCGTTTCTTGCCTCCATGGTGTCTCGAAATGCCGGCTGGAATATGTGTGATCTTGAAGGAAGCTGTTTTCCTAAATTGATAGGAAAGAAATTACGGGACATGCTTTATATTACATATGAAAGGGCCAATTGGCTGATTTTTCAGGATGCATTTCCACAATTGCTCCTCTATCATTATTCGACGAAAATAAATAGGCCAATGTTTCATTTATTAAAGATTTTTCGTGTATCAGCATTTATGGAACAGGAATGGTATTCTTTCTGGAAAAATAGAAATGAAAAGAGGTTAATGATTTCCCTGATTATTAATGAACAAAATGTTATCCAAGAACCTGTAATGGAACATGAAATTTATAAGAATAAAGTTTTTCAGACATTGCTTTTTTCCTTTCAGGACTATCTTCATTTTAGTTCTGTAATCTTCCCTACTTGTAAAGGGGAATTATACGGGGCAAGTGTAAATGGTTTCCGCTCGGTGTCCAAAAGAATTGATCTTGGAAAACGGCTGGCAGAAATCTTATTTGACACCAGCTATTATGGGGACGTGTATGAATTTGCTTCAGGCACAATTCATACTGGTTCAAGGCATGATTATGAGAAATACTTTAAGGGAAGACAACGGAGAACGACCCCTTTCTTACGCTGTACATACCCGATAATCACACATCACATTCATCATTTTAATGATTGGTCTTCAAAAAAACGCATTAAGAGTAAATGGGCATCAGAATCTATTGTCCTAAAACACCCTGTCCATATTACAACATGGTATTTGCATAAGCAGAAACAGCTTAATACTGCTGCGAAGCTGGGAAAGTTAATTCGCTTGCTTTGTTAGCAAAACAGTGAAAAAAAGCAAGGAGCCCCTTGCTTTTTACATTTTAAGTTGAAGGGCGGTCAGGACCTTCAAGCTTCTTATTGCCATAGCCTGTTTTTGTTTCTTCCAGCTTTTTTGGCTGTGCTTTATTTTGTTTTTCTTTTTTTGCCATTACTCTACACCTCCGTTAATTAGTTTGTTCAATGACGCTATTTTCATTCTTCCAGGGGCTGTCGAAACCATGTTGTTCCCATGCAAATAAGTACTTTCTTTGACGAAACACTTCTAGTTTTGTCATGCATGGAGGAAACCTACAAGCGAAATAGAATTATGTAGGCACAAAGCAAAATTTTCACTGTATCCTTCGTCGTATTTATTGCAGGAAGCAAGAAAAAAAATCGGGAGGTTTTTTGTATGCAGGGAAAAATGGTAGAAAAAGATGAATTGCTGGCCATGCTTACAGAAATATATGATCAGCTGGAAGAGCTTGAAAATGTACTGGAGTCTAATTTGTCGGGACTTCGCCAGGATTGGTATTATGAACAGTCAGAAAAACTGGAGGTTTGCGAGAGCAGGCTGGAAGCGATTGAAGAGGATATGACGGTAATCAAGTCTGAGGCAGACAATATAGAAGACGCAAAAAGGTCAGCGGGAATGAAGCTTGAACTTGGCTTCTAAGTGGCATAGAATAGCAGTATCCTTCAGTAGCTAATGTTGACTAGCTACTTTTATTTTAAATAAAGCGTATAATCTGAAGTTAGATAACTGTCTAGCTCCAGGCGCCATCGGCTCTCGGGTCTAAGCCAATCCGTCCAAAAGGTTAAAGAACAACCTTTCCGCCGGCTCGTCTTATGCTTGAGGCCCACAGGACGTGGCGTTTTTAGTCTGCGTGCCTTCATTAAGCGGGCGCCTTCCGCTTTTCTAATTGGAGTTGATGTTGAATGGTTCATGAAAATTCCCTGCTGCAAATGACAGAACAGCTGCTTGAATGGGTGGAAATCTCAGACAGCAGGTTTAAAAAGGTTAAGGAATCAGGTGAAAAGGGTGATTTTTATAATGAAGTTAAACCTTTTGCTGATGATGTTAAATCCATAAATGATAAATGGAAAGAAGAAGCCCTTGAGTGGATTGGCATTCATAAACCCCGAAATCTTTATCCTCATCAGATTGAATCTGCTGCTGAACATATTGAAATGGTTTCCATTCAGGCATTTTTCCCTGAAACAAGCAAAACCAGATTCATTAATTATGTTAATTCCGCCGTGTATGTCCTAAAGCAATTGATAAAATTAGTAGGTGAAGAAAAAAAGGGAACCTGAATAGGGTCCCTTTTTTAAAAAATTCTTATGCATTTACTGAATCCTGGAGGGTGTTATCTTTGTAGCTTTCAGGAACGGCCGCTCCTTGAGCTTCAAGCTCACGAACGAGATTTCGATAATCTGTACTGGAAATTTCATTATGGATATAAGCCTTTTTAGCAAAATCCAATAATTCATTAACATTTTCAGGAGTATACTCCCTCAGCTGATGAAACTTCATTTTTAGTTCGTGAACATTCATGATATTGCCTCCTCTGAATATAGATTCGCGGAGAAATTCTTTCCCCGCAGCCCGGTAAATGAAAAGGGGGACAAGAAACTGTTTTGTTTTTTATATCCTAACATGAAAATCTGTTTTTCATCGTTTTTAAAAAAATCAAACTTCCGACACCATTCTTCATAGTTAGACAAAAACGGAAACCGCTTCCATTTTTAAAATTAATTGATTCTTTCACATTCTGGGCAAATCTTTCATATATTATATTGGTGATAATTAGAAGGCTCTTGCCTGGAATTATTGCTAATATACTTATATTTTTTGAATGGGGAGGATGTTTGCCCATGTTTGGCCGATTAATGAATAGAGCGAGCCATCTGCAGCCATACGGCCATTTAAATCAAAGTATATACATGGATCCATTTTATATGGGGGCGAATGGCCAATTTTATATGAGGCAGCAGCCAATGCAGAATTATACTAATTCTGCCGGACAGTACAGCCCTTATTATTTGCCTTATAATATGGGGTATCATCAGCCGCCTCAGATGACAGGATTGCAGCAGCAAAATTATTCACCACATCCTTATCCGCAGCATAACTATGACCAAGGATATTACGCAAAGACCGGTTCGAAAAATGCTGGTGTTTTTCAAAATCCATTAGAATCTGAAGATTATTACGGAACTCAGGCCAGCAACTCCGCGGCGCAGCAGATGCCGTATATGAATCCGTATCCTAAACAATCATTCATTCCTAAACAGCCTTCCGGAGTGCAAAGCATTATGAATTCCTTTAAAGCCCAGGATGGTTCGTTCGATCTTAATAAAATGGTGGACACCGCAGGTCAGATGATGTCAGCTGTAACGCAAGTGTCATCAATGGTAAAAGGGATTGGCGGAATATTTAAAGCTTAATTGCTCATGGCCGAATAGGCCTTTTTTTTGTCTCTTATTTTAATGGCATGAAACGTTTTTAAAAATCAGACTTGAAAAAAAATTAAATATATTCGAAAATAAAATAGCCAGTCTATTTTTTGGCGACTCCCTTTGTATAGGCATTATTATCCAGGAAAATTTAAACGTACGATTGACAAAATTTAGATAAAAGTGAAAAAATAGAAAAATGACTCATGGTCATTAAAGGGGGATTTGTATGGTTCGTGCTCTTCAGCAAATATTTATCATATTTATATTAATTTTGCTTCTTGCGGCAGTGCCAAAAATTATTTCTGTTGATCCATCAAGCGGGAGTCTTGATTGGAGCTTTGAAAGTTTACCGCAGATTTATGGAGATTTTATTAAAGAATTAAGCGGAGGCAGCCTGGGTACCTATCAGCTCGGCCGGCAAACTCGTCCTATAGCCGGGGATATTGCTGATAACTTTACTACCAGTCTGCTAATTGTATTGATTGCTGTGAATGCTTCCTTAGTTATAAGTCTTATTTTCGGGTTATTTATCAGCCGTTTCAAGCTTACTAAGCTTTTTGGGGCATTCTTGAATATCCTTGCGTCCATTCCCGATTTTATTATCATTGTAATGTCTATGATTCTCGCCGTTAAAATATATAAAATGACGGGAATCCGAGTGATTTCACTAAGGCCGGATGGTGGAGCACTTAACATCTGGTTTCCAACAGTGCTCGCAAGCTTAGCTCCAACTCTATATCTATTTAAGCTTGTTTCGGTAAAATATTATCAAACAAGCGGGGAGGACTATATTAAGACTGCAGTTGCTAAAGGAATGAGCTTGAATTACATAAATTTTCAGCATGTATTTAAAAATTTGGAGCCATTTATTAAATCTGAGCTAATCAAAGTGATTTCCCTGGCTATTGGCAATCTCTTCATTATTGAACATATTATGAATGTCTCCGGTATAACAAAATTTATTTTTCAGAGCACTGAGGTCCAGCCGATCGCAATTGGCTTGTTTGCCATGCTTTTGATTTCTCTAATTGTCTATATTTCTAACAGACTCATATTCTATCTGTTTAAACGGGGTTTTATCTATGAATAAGCTGCTAAAAATAAATTACTCCTTGATTATCGGAATTCTTATGGTTGCAGGCTTGCTTTTTTTCAGCATATTTGGGCCTTATCTTGCACCGCATTCATTGACTTCAGCACTGGAAACACAATATACAAACGGGAAGGTTTTGGCCCCTCCATTGGAGCCCTTTGAATCAACCTCCTATCCGCTGGGTACAGACAAATGGGGCTACGACCTTTTTTCCATGATTTTAAATGGATTAAGGTACACTGTTTTTATTGCAGCTGCTGTTACGATGATTAAAATGGCTTTCGGAGCAATCATCGGTTTGTATGCTGGCACATTGAAACGGACACCAGGCTGGCTGATTGCTTTTGAAAATGCATGGAGCTATGTTCCGCTGTTTCTGATCCTGTATTTTTTTCTGGCGCCAATAAGCTTCAACAGCAGCCTTAAGCAAAATGTATTAATAGCCTACTTTATAGTTATTGCGTCAATCATCAGTATTCCTAGCATCGTGTCATCTGTAAGGCTTAAAACCGCTGAATTATATAAGTCCGTTTATGTTGAAGCGGCCAAAGCCCTGGGAGCTGGAAAACACCGTGTGATTTGGAAGCATATATTCCCTCAGTTAAAGGAAACTTTCCTTGTTATGTTTATACTTGAAATTGTGTATGTGATCGCTCTTATGGGCCAGCTGGCGCTTTTGAATATTTTTGTCGGCGGAACCATTATGAGATTTGACCCCATCATATACCTATCAGCAACAAAAGAGCTCTCAGGTCTTGTTGGGCAGGCAAGATTGAATATCTATGGGAACACTCATATATTAGTTGCGCCACTTGCGGTCCTTTTATATACAACAGTATCCTTCAGCCTGCTGGCAAATGGATTGAAGAATCGATTTCAGTCAAATTATCAGCGTACACCATGGATCAGGACAGGGCATGAACCATTTATTCAGCCTTCCAGAAAACAATATGGCCGAAAAAAGAAATTTTGGTCATTTTCTGCCCAAAAAGCAGCCTTTTCTGCATTAGTTATTGCTTTTGCTGGTGCTGGAATCTATGTAATTGCAGCAAAAGATGCCAATATTGGCGTTAAAAGCGGCAGCCGCGCGGATTACAACATTGATCTGAAAATGAATGGCGATGGCTATTTCACTGCCAATGCTAATATCCAAGTAAAAAACCAATCAAATAAAGAATGGGAAGAGCTTGTATTTTATTTCATTCCAAACGTTTTTGCAGAGGGACATACATTTGATTCCGTCGAGGGCACATCTGAGGCAGTTATCGGGAAGGTGACAGTGAACGGGCAAAAAGCGTCCTTTAAGCTAAAGGGTGATACGTTAACCATAAAGTTAAAACCTGAAATGAAAGATAAAAGCAGACATAATGTAAAGATCGAATATGGATTTACAGTCCCTGACAAAGGCAGCCGTTTTTCAAAAGTAGACACAAACTATTATCTTGCTCAATGGTACCCTATGGCTGCAGTTTATCAAAAAGGCAAATGGAATAAAGAGCCTTATATGGAAGGACTGGAAACATTTCATACAGGCTTCTCAAATTTCAAAGTTTCCTATAAGCTTCCGAAAGGATATACCTTGGCTTCTACAGCTGACAAAGATCCTGCAGAAGGGAAGAATGAAGGGAATATTAAAGCCAAGAAGGTCAGGGACTTCTTCATTGCTGTCATGAAGGATATGGAAGTTCATGAAACGGAAGCCAGAGACGGCGTGAAGATCAGATTATTCTCAAAAAGCAATCATGACAAAGACCCTGAAGCTTCATTGACACTGGCCAAAAATGCATTAACATTCTATCAGGATCATATTGGAGACTACCCGCATGAGCAGCTTGACATCGTTTTGGATGATGGACAATTTATGGAATACCCCGGTATTGTAACGATTAATCCTTATGGTGATGATAAGAGGTTTTATGATATATCTATTGTTCATGAAATTGCTCATCAGTATTTTTATGGAGTAGTGGCAAATGACCCTTACAATAATGCGTGGATTGATGAAGGAATTACTGAATTTGCCACCTCTATGTATTTCTATGCAGGTCAAAATCAGGCTGAAAGACAGGCATTTGGCCTTTCCCATTTTCGAATGGAGGCGATTGAAGAAGCTGGCCTTGGCAGGCATTATTCAAATGTGCCGGTTAATGAGGTAAAACATTCAGGCTATATCTATGGGCAGCCTGCTCTGGAGATTTTAAAGATGATTCAGGAAAAATATACCCTAAAAGGGGAATCCCCTAAAGAAGTGGGGATGCAGTTCCTGTCAGATTATTATCAAAATTTCCGTTATAAAGAGGTCGATACCAAGGAGTTTATATCCTACACAAAAGATTACTTCAGTGTTCCGACCGGCTATTTCAATAATTGGATTGATACATCTAAACTAAACAGCTAATAAGCACCTTGTTTTCATTCAAACAAAAACAAGCAGCCATTGATACTGCTTGTTTTTGTTTAACCAGACCGTATTAGTGAGTTAATTTTCCCCGGCTTGCAGGCAGGATCAGCTTTCATCGATTACGATTCTTTTTCCCTGCTGCTTTGGCACTGTGATTTGCAGAAGGCCATTTTGGTAAACTGCCTTTACTTTCTTTTCATTAACTGGCTGGGGAAGAGGAACGGTCCGGCTGGAACGCTGCATGCTTTGCTGTCTTCCAAAAATTTTATTTTTCTCATCCTCTTCTGTCACTATCTCAGAGGACTTGACAGAAATGGTTATATAATTGTCCAGGATGTCAATTTGTATTTGCTCTCTATTTATTCCTGGAAGTTCTGCACTAATGATATGTTCTTTTTCGGTTTCCGCAACATCGACATGAAAGGAAGAAGAAATTGGGAAGGGATTCTTAAAGAAATCATCCATGGTCTGCAGAAATCCTCTAACGGGTTTTTCATGAAAAAGCTGATTCATCGATTTCATTAAATCACCAAAAGGCTCATTTCGGTTTTTTTTCTTTGGATCCTCCATATATACATCCATCCCCTCTCAAACAGGATTTTTCAACATATCCTATGCTGCCCATTGGGTGGATGTTCCTTTTGAGCAAATAAGGTCACAGAAAACAGAAGCTCCTTCGGGACTTGTTCCTGTGAAAAACCTGCAAGGAAGCTTTCCTTGGTGCTCACGACCGACACATCGAGGGAACAGGCGCTGGAGCTAGACAAAGAAAAAACCGCATAGGCGGTTTTTAAAAGATTGTCTCTAAGAGCTGATCAGGGTTTATGATTAAATGTCCATCCTGATCTGTTTCAATTAACTTTTCTTTTTTCATTTTTGTTAAAGTCCTGCTGACTGTTTCCCTTGTAGTGCCAATCATATTGGCAAGGTCTTTATTGGTGAAGTCCCCTTTTAAAAGAAAGCTGCCGTTTTCAAGCGTTTTTCCATGCATTTTGGCTAGACGGACAAGCAATTTGATAATTTGTTCATAAGTATTGTTTAAAATTTGCGCTTCCAGCCGTTCCTGCAGATCGACAATCTTCTCGCCCAGAACTTTAAACACCTTAATGCATAGCTCGGGATTCTCAATTAGTACCTTTTCAAATTGCGAAATTGGCACAACGACGAGCTGAGCATTTTCAAGCACCTCCGAAAAAGCCGGATACCCCCCTTTTCTGAAAAATCCTACATGAGGGAACATCTCGCCTTTTGTTAAGATGGCAACAATCTGCTCTTTACCATTAATATCACTTCTGTATATCTTAACTCTGCCGTTGTTAATGAAATAAACATTATCCAGCGGGTCGTCCTGAAGAAAGACATGACTTCCTTTTTTCCATTCCCGTGAAATTGATATCTCTACCACTTTATCCAGCTCTTCATTGTTCAGTTCTTTAAAAAGAGAGAACTGGCAAAGAACTCCCTTAATTTCTTCTGCTCTCATAATCCACCTCTTGCGTCTGTCCTATTAAGCTTATTGTAACAAAAAACATTCATAACGTTTAGATTAAGAAAAGCTTATTTTGAAATCAGGCACTTAAAGAGGCGGGCTGGAACAGCTAAATATATCGGACCTTCTTGGTGAAAAATGTCTTTAATCCCTGAGCGAATATATTAAAAGTTAAGATGGCGCAGGTCATTGCGAATGCTGGAAAGAATGGAATCCAAATTGGGCCTCTTATATCCTCAAAGGCTTTCATTAGCATCATAGGCCAAGAAATCGAATTATTGACCAATTGCCAATCTCCTCCCATGGATTGAACCAAACCCTGGGAAATAAAAATGCCGACAAACCCTAATTGACCAAGTAAAAACATGACTTTTCCAAGGTCTGTAACCATATATACAAGAAGCTTACTAAATAGAAAAGGCAGATAGTATGTTCTGAAAAGCCTGTAAGGTGAGGCTCCGGCAGCAATCCCTCCATATATATATTCCTTAGAAGAAATCTGATCAAATTCCAGCTTTACCATTTCTGCAGCACGAGGCATTTCTGCCAGACTTATAATTAGGAGCAGGAATATGGGACGGTGTTCAGTTAACAAAAATGGCGGAAGCATGGAAAAAAGCATGACAATGATGAGGGTTGGAATATATGACAGCATTCCATTAAGCCATTTAAGGAAGAGGTGAGTACCCATCCATTTTTTGTGCGCAAGAAAGGAGAGCGGAATGGCTAGTGCATATCGCAGGACAGTTATACAGGCGACCAGCATAATGGTTTCTTTTGCTCCCAATATAATCAGGCTGAGTAAATCCCTTCCGCTTTTGTCAGTGCCGAATATGTAATCCTCTGATGGCGGATAAGGCGGTATAACGGGCCTTTTATCCTCATTAAGGATGTAAGTAATCTTTGATAACTCGCGGTCTACAAAAGGTAGATAAGGTCCGGCAAACGTTATTGCCAATAATATCATTAGAAAAAATGTTCCTGTGCAGAATAAGGCATGTCTCCTAAACCATATAAAAAAGCGCATACTCCATCACGGCCTTCCTTTTGGCATCAGCCAGAATTTTGCTATCTGTGAAAGGATAATAGTGATAAACATGATAAAGAGGAAAGGGAGCATCAGGGACAGTGCCTTAATTTCATCATTAGATGTAATGCTGAATAGAAGCTCTTTGCCTGCCCCATTATAGCCAGCCAGCTTTTCAATAATTGGCAGACTGGATAAGATATAGAGCATCACCAGCTGCGCCTGATTCAAAATGGGGGACCAGCAATTCCAGAGCATATGCAGGAGTGCTTTAAGGTCTCCAAGCCCTTTTGCATAGGTTGTGCGCACATACTCTTCGCCCATTTCATTTTCAAGTGCAGCCGAGGTAAAACGAGACATGTGAAGAAATGGAAACACGGATAAAGACAAGAGAGGCAGTAAAAAGCTATACCAATTTTCATGCCCATATAGTTTAAAGTGCGGAAGCCCTTGCTGCATCAACAGAATCAGAAGATATTGAATGGCAATAAAAAGAAAAAAATCTGGTATGGAAGAGAACAGCCAGGAAAGAAAGTTCTGCAGCTTCCCGGTAAACTTTTTTCTCCTGTAAAATTGGAGTGCACCCATCAGTGTGCCGAGCAGCATACTTACCATGAAGGCTGGTAAAATTATCTTAATGCTGCGCAAAACAAATATCGCTGATTCCTCCCTGACTGTGCGTCCGCTCCTTGCATCACCCAAACCTTTTTCAGTTAATATATAATTAGTGAAATCTCGTATTCTCTTTTTATATAATTCAAAGCTAAAGGGATAATCAGCTTCAACATGAAACGCCGAAAAAACAGTTATTTTCTGTTCCCGGGGAAGAAGAAGAATCAGGACAAATCCGACTAGAATTAACAAAAACACTGCTGCAGATTTTAAAATGCTGTGCAGCATGGCTTCACCTCTTTTTATAATAAATGAAAAATATATATAATATTGTCCTATATTTAGAACTTTCAGTCAATTTTTCCCATGAAGTCTGGTTAAGTGGAATTGCGGTCGAAGGATCTTAAAGTTTAATAGAATATTTCCATAAAAAGTTAATGAGATTTAAGAGTTTGCTCTGTTAGAACGAACGTTTATTCGCTAGAATAGGTGTATGAGGTGAAATAGATGAAAGTGCGCAAAAATCTGCCTGAAATCATGAAAGAACTTATATCTGAACAGAAATATAAAGATAATATTGTCCATTGGCATACAATAGAAGAAAAAGAGGCTAAGACTGCCGGCCTTCCGGAAGACATACATCCATCTTTAATAGAGGCATTTCAAAAGAGGGGCATTACAAGGCTTTATACACATCAAAAAACATCCTATCGGACAGCCATGAATGGGGACAGTCTTGTAGCAGTTACTCCAACAGCCTCTGGAAAAACACTTTGCTACAACCTTCCAGTCCTGCAGACGATTGTCAATGATCCAGATGCAAGGGCGCTTTATATGTTTCCGACAAAAGCCTTGGCTCAGGACCAAAAAAGCGAAATCAATGAAATCATCCAGGAGTCGGGATTGGATATCAATTCCTATACATACGATGGGGATACACCAGCAAACATTCGGCAAAAGGTACGCAGGGCTGGGCATGTGGTTATAACAAACCCGGATATGCTTCATTCTGCAATATTGCCCCATCATACAAAATGGGTGTCTTTGTTTGAAAATTTGAAGTATGTGGTCATAGATGAACTTCATATTTACAGAGGGGTATTTGGAAGCCATGTAGCCAATGTCATACGCCGCCTTAGACGCATTTGCCGTTTTTACGGGAGTGACCCCATTTTTATATGTACTTCTGCAACAATTGCAAATCCATTGGAGCTCGCAGAAAAGCTTACAGAAAAGCCGATGAAACTCGTAGATAATAATGGAGCCCCGAGCGGGAAAAAACATTTTGTATTTTACAATCCACCTATTGTCAATAAACCGCTGAATATTAGAAGAAGCGCTACTCTAGAAGCGAGAAAACTCGCAGGTGAACTTCTGAAAAATAAAATCCAGACCATTGTGTTTGCAAGAAGCAGAGTCAGAGTCGAGATTCTGCTGACCTACCTCCAGGAGCTTGTAAAGCATAAATTGGGACCTAAAGCCATTCGGGGTTATAGAGGCGGTTATCTGCCAACCCAGAGGCGGGAAATTGAAAAAGGACTTCGTTCAGGGGAGATTTATGGAGTTGTCAGCACAAATGCGCTTGAGCTCGGAGTGGACATCGGACAGCTGCAGGTTTGTATCATGACCGGATACCCTGGTACAATTGCCAGCTCATGGCAGCAGGCTGGACGTGCAGGCAGAAGGCATGGTGAATCGCTTGTCATCATGGTGGCAAGCTCCAGTCCGCTCGACCAATATGTTATTCAAAACCTTGACTACTTTTTTAATAAAAGTCCTGAAACAGCCAGAATTAATCCAGATAATCTTATTATTCTGGTGGATCATATCAAGTGTGCAGCCTATGAGCTTCCTTTTAATGCCGGGGAGCGTTTTGGCACCTTTGAAACTGAAGAGGTATTGGAATACCTGGCAGAAGAAAGGGTCCTGCATCAAAATGGAGATAAATTTTATTGGATGAAAGACTCATTTCCTGCCCACAACATCAGCCTCCGTTCAGCATCACAGGAAAATGTCGTTATAATCGATCAATCAGATACCGCGAATGTGAAAGTTATTGGCGAAATGGACCGCTTTTCAGCTATGACTCTTCTGCATGAAGAAGCAATCTATCTCCACCAGGGAACCCAGTTTCAGGTGGAGATGCTTGATTGGGAAGAGAAAAAAGCCTTTGTCCGCGAAGTGGACGTAGACTATTTTACAGATGCTAACCTGGCAGTTGAGCTGAAGGTGCTGGAACAGGATAAACTCAGAACATCTACCATTGGGGAAGTAGGGTTTGGTGATGTAAGTGTGGTGGCAATGGCTACGATCTTTAAGAAAATTAAGTTTGAAACACATGAAAATATCGGATCCGGTCCAATAACACTTCCGGAAGAAGAACTTCATACAAGCTCAACCTGGCTTTCGTTTAACAAGGAATCCTTAAATTATAAGCAAGACCGGCTTGAGCAGGGACTAATCGGAACCGCACATGCGCTTAAACATATTGTACCGCTATTTGTTATGTGTGATCCCCAGGATGTTCATGTTGTCCCTCAGGTAAAAGCGGCCCATAATGAAAAGCCGACGATCTTTTTTTATGACAGGTATCCCGGCGGGGTAGGGCTAAGCGAGAAAATTTTTGGGGGAATAGAACATATCATGCACGAAACGATGGAAATGGTCAGCAGATGTTCATGTGAGCATGGGTGTCCTTCCTGCATTGGAACTGATACCTCTTCAGAAACGGGGAAAAAAGACGTACTCAGGATTCTCGGCTCTTTTAAAAATGGAGTTAATCAAGCAGGTGATAAATTTGTCCATTAAAAACAAGCTGAACAGGCTAAAGGGCCATCTCGGTACAGAGAAGGATAAACAGCCAACACCCGCTAAGGTGTCAAAGAATAATATCAATGTGCCATTCAAAGAAGTATGGGAAGCCGAAAGTGTCTATCCATATTATTTTGAAGACTCCTATTGCCTTGTAAGGGAAAAGGAATATAGCCTTGATCAAATGCATGGAATCTACTCTTTTGGACAGTTTACAGCGGCGGTGGAGGCCTGGAATTCTTCAGACATCAAGCATCCGCTGTCTGCTGCCGGGCATCGGCCGGAAAATCTTTTCTTCTTTGATACAGAAACAACAGGCTTGGGCGGAGGGACTGGAAACACTATTTTCCTGCTTGGCCAAGCCAGTCTGCACGGAAATAAAATAAAGCTGAAGCAGCATATCCTTCCTCATCCTGGAGCCGAGGTTCCATTGTATAAAAGCTTTCTTGAAAGCATTGATTATTCAACAATGGTGACATACAACGGTAAGGCTTTCGACTGGCCGCAGGTAAAAACGAGGCATACTCTTCTGAGGGAGCATGTCCCAAAACTTCCTCCATTTGGCCATTTTGATTTGTATCATGCAGCAAGGAGAATGTGGAAGCACAAACTCGAGAGGATAAAACTTGCTGCAGTAGAAAAAGATGTTTTAGGGATTGAAAGAAAGGATGATATTCCAGGTTTTCTGGCACCGATGATCTATTTTGATTTTGTGGAAAGAAAAAATCCTGAAGGAATGCTGGGAATCATTAAACATAATGAAATAGATATTTTATCCCTGATCAGTCTGTATACACACCTTTCTTTCCAAATAATGCAGCTGGATAAAAAACAGACTCCCCGTGAGGTCTATGAAGTAGGAAGGTGGCTATCAACACTGGGAGAATCTTCACAAGCGAAGACAGCCTTTAATAAAATATCAGAAGGAGAGTCTTCTGAAGCTCTGGATGCCAGGTTTGCACTGGCTTTTGAGCATAAGAAACATAAAAACTGGGATGAGGCGGCAAAATTATGGAAGGATATAGCTGAAAAAGGCTTGATGAATATGAAGTTAATATCATGCATTGAACTGGCCAAGATCTATGAGCATCGGTTAAAGGATATAGGCCAGGCTATTATGTATGCGAAAAAAGCTTCTAACATGATGAAAGATAACTCAGGTGGCGAAACAGAAAAGCTAAAAATAAAACAGGAAGAATTGCATCGGCGGATTGTACGGCTTGAACGAAAGTTTAATCGAAATTAAATTCCCCTGTAACATAATTTTAATATACCAGACAAAAAAATCCACTATTTCCTAGTTGTATGTACTTCTTCTAACAGGTAAAATTATAACTTGTGTGGTACTTTTTTAGGAATTTTATATAGTGAGGCTGGTAAAATGTATAAAGCAATCTTATTTTTATTCTTCCTTGTGATTTTCACTACAGCAATCGTTTTCTCCAATTTAAAAGACAGTTTCTACAGCATGCTCTAAGGCTAGTACCTAAAAAATAGGTATTTTCATTAGTACAAGATTACTCTTTCTCACATAGGTTGTTAATGTAAAAACAATTTAGAAAGGGGATCTTTACATGTATTGCAGACCAAGACCTTCGCAGGTGATGCCTGCTGTTGTTCATCCGACAAAATGCTGTGTAACTCATTCGTTCCAGAACATTGTGGTTCCACACATTCATCCTACACATCATACTCATGTAAACCACATTAACTATGAGAATCAGCATTCTTTCCCGCAAACGCAGTCAAATGTGAACCAGGTGACACAATCGAATGTTAATATGGGGCCAAGACCGGGCGTGGCAGGTGCATATAGCCCAGGAATGGGACCAGGAATGGGAATGGGACCAGGAATGGGAATGGGACCAGGAATGGGAATGGGTCCTGGATATGGCGGACCAGGTACTGGCGTAGCAGGAGCATCAACCGGGATGGGTCCAAAACAAGGGCCGAGTTTCTCCGGCAGATAATCAACAAGGGCTTTATGCCCTTGTTTTATTTATATAAATATCAAATGGAAACTTAAATGAGTCCCGGCCAGATTTCTTTAAGGAGTTTTTGCAATTGACAAAAGTAGCAGTTATTTCAGGGTATAAGCCTTTTGAAGTAGGGATTTTTAAAAATGATGACCCGGCAGCTGGCTATATAAAAACCGCCATAAGAAAAAGCCTGCTTTCGCTGATGGATGATGGGCTCGAATGGGTAATCATCAGCGGGCAGCTGGGTGCCGAGCTTTGGGCTGCTGAAGTTGTATCTGACCTTAAGCAGGAAGGTTACGAAGACCTGAAGCTTGCATTCATAACTCCTTTTCTGGAGCAGGAAGCGTCCTGGAAGGATGTGAACAAAGAGTGGTATGAATCCATACTGCTTCAGGCTGATTTTGTTGATTCAGTATCAAAAAAACCTTATGAAAGTCCTCAGCAATTCAGGGTGAAAAATCACTTTTTTGTAAGCAAAAGTGATGTGCTGCTTCTTTTTTATGATTTGGAAAAAGAGGGAAGCCCTAAATATTTGTATGAAACCGCAAAAAAATATCAGGAAGAAAATGAATATGACATTAGACTAATCACCTTTTATGATTTACAATTGATTGTAGAAGAAGAACAATTCTCTCAGAGAGACATATTTGAATAATGCTCAGATAAATTGACAAATGTACATATCTCTGGAAAAATAGTATTAATTATGATTGGCGATATACTGAGGTGAGTATCATGCTATCCGATAAAATTAAATTAACTGCAAAAGATATTTTGGAAAAAGAGTTTAAGACAGCTATGAGAGGCTATAAGCCTGAAGATGTTGATAAGTTCTTAGATTTGGTCATTAAAGATTATGAAGCGTTCCATCAGGAAATTGAAGATCTTCAGCAGGAAAATATGAGATTGAAAAAACAGGTTGACGAAGCGTCACGAAGACCCGCAGCACAAACTGCAGGTACAACCAATTTTGATATTCTAAAAAGATTATCAAATCTTGAAAAACACGTTTTTGGCAGTAAATTGTATGATTGACAGGAATTATCACTTTTTCCTGTTTAAAACCATTGCTATTCCATCACAGATTACATATAATATTCTTTGTGATCATTAATAGCGTTCGGGTAATCGCTGCAATATCTTTTATATTGTAGAGGAAAGTCCATGCTCGCACAGGCTGAGATGCCTGTAGTGTTCGTGCCTAGCGAATTCATAAGCTAGGGCAGTCTGAGCTAGCTCGGGCTGACGGCAGGGAAAATGCCTAAGTCCTTCTGGATATGGCATGAATACCTTGAAAGTGCCACAGTGACGTAGCCTTTTCAGAAATGAAAAGGGTGGAACGAGGTAAACCCCGCGAGCGAGAAACCCAAATGATGGTAGGGGCACTTTCCCTGAGGAAATGAACAACGGGAAGGACAGGCATATGCCTGTAGATAGATGATTACCACCTGAGTACGAGACATTTGTCGCTTGCAGTACTACGGTACAAAACATGGCTTACAGAACGTTATTAGTGAGACAGTATGAGTGTTATAAATTCAAGCTCTCCTTTTTGGGAGAGCTTTTTTACTTTGCTGCATGCTG
Source organism: Cytobacillus oceanisediminis (assembly GCF_004366035.1). Classification (GTDB taxonomy): domain Bacteria; phylum Bacillota; class Bacilli; order Bacillales; family Cytobacillaceae; genus Cytobacillus; species Cytobacillus oceanisediminis_C. The sequence goes on along the minus strand of NZ_SOEE01000001.1, from coordinate 174,448 downwards.
GTACAAAATAAGGAACCTAACATGCCTTCGTTGCGGCTAAGCATATAAACAGATATACTTTATGTGTTGTTGCCAAGCAGAGATAGGGGAATACATAAAAGAAATAAGAATTAGGTTAGGGTGAAAATATGTCTAAATACGATTTAATCGCCACTACGGCCATGGGGCTTGAAGCACTCGCTGCCAAAGAAGTGCGCGATCTCGGATATGAATGTGAAGTTGAAAACGGCAGAATAACATTTAAAGGCGATGAAGCTGCGATTGTCCGGTCGAATTTATGGCTGAGAACTGCAGACAGAATTCGCATAAAAGTGGGAGAATTTAAAGCAACAAGTTTTGATGAGCTTTTTGAGAAAACTAAATCGCTGCCCTGGGAAAAGTATATGCCTGAAAATGCTGAATTTCCTGTTTCAGGAAAGTCTGTGAAGTCCAAACTTTTTTCAGTTTCTGATTGTCAGGCTATTGTCAAGAAAGCAATAGTGGAACGCATGAGAACAAAGTATCATAAGACTGGCTGGCTCGAAGAAAATGGGCCGTTATTTAAAATTGAAGTTGCTCTTCATAAAGATGTAGCCCTTTTGACCATAGATGCCAGCGGAAGCGGACTCCATAAACGGGGATATCGTGCAGGGCAGGGGGAAGCACCCCTAAAGGAAACCCTTGCAGCTGCCCTGGTTATGCTGACTAATTGGAACCCGGATAAGCCATTTGCAGATCCTTTCTGTGGATCTGGCACTATTCCGATAGAAGCAGCGTTAATCGGCCAGAATATTGCACCAGGTTTTAATCGTGAATTCGTTTCAGAAGGATGGTCATGGATTCCTGAAAAAGTCTGGGAAGATGCAAGAAATGAAGCTGAAGATCTGGCGAACTATGATCAGCCTCTGGATATCACAGGTGCTGACATTGATCACAGGATGGTGAAAATAGCTGAAGAAAATGCTTTTGAAGCTGGATTGGGAGATTTAATAAACTTCAAACAAATGCAAGTGCGCGATTTTACGACTGCTAAGGAATATGGTGTCATTGTCGGAAATCCTCCATATGGGGAGAGACTTGGTGAGAAAGCTGCGGTACAGCGAATGTACTCTGAAATGGGGAGGGCTTTGGCCCCCCTTGACACGTGGTCCATTTATATTCTGACTTCAGACGAAGAATTTGAAACTCACTTTGGAAAAAAAGCAACTAAAAAACGCAAGCTCTTCAATGGTTTTATTCGCACAGATTATTACCAGTACTGGGGCAAAAGATCTCCAAGAAATAATTAGTATTTAAAAACAAAAGCATAATTCCTCCTGAAACTGTATAGAATATTTCTATCTGATTCTTTTTTCAGGAGGGGTGGCAATGAAACATTCCAGCATCGATTTTAATAAAATTTCCCAGGCGCTTAATGGAACACTTGAAGCAATACAGGGAGATGGTGATCCATCAGCAGAAGCACTGGAGAGTCTAAAAAATGCACAGGACGAATTGCAGCAGGCATTGTCATTTTCTATGTCACGTGTCAACTAAACGTCAATATTGAGCAGGGGCTGCCTTTAATAGCACCCCTGTTTTTTTATATTTGATTTTTTATAAATCTTGACAGTTGCAGTATTTGAGATAAAATTATATGATGTTCATTTGATTATTAACAATCTAAATATGAAATAATGATATAACTGAAATCAAAGCGTCTGGCTAAAAAGGCGCTTTAACTTTTTAATTACGGAGGGGTAGCATGTCTAACCGAATGCCTTTTGCCGTATCCAAGAGCGAATCTTTTTACGAAAAGCTGAGCGAGTGGATCGGAGATGTTTTTTACGATATATTGCCTGAAGCAGGATTTGAAATTCGGGATGAGCAAATATTTATGGCCTTTCAGCTTGAGAAGGCATTTAAAGACAGAAGTGTTATTTTTGCTGAGGCTGGTGTAGGGACGGGGAAAACGATTGTTTACCTTTTATATGCAATTAGCTATGCAAGGTACATAAACAAACCTGCTATTATCGCCTGTGCGGATGAGACATTAATCGAGCAGCTTGTGAAAAAGGAAGGAGATATTGCCAAACTGGAGAAAGCATTAGGGTTGAATATTGATGTCAGGCTGGCAAAATCACGTGATCAGTACCTATGCTTAAATAAGCTGGATAAGCTCGTAGCGAATGATGTTCATGATCATTATAACCGTATTTTTGATGATCTTCCGGATTTTGTTCAAACAGGCTCTTCCATGCAAAAGTTTGAGAGATATGGTGACCGGAAAGATTATCCTGATTTGCCGGATGAGCATTGGAAGAATGTCTCGTGGGATTCAATCCAGGATTGTTTTACTTGTGAGAAGCGCCATCGCTGCGGTCAAACCCTCCATAGGGAATACTACCGAAGCGCAAAAGATTTGATTATTTGTTCGCATGATTTTTATATGGAACATATCTGGACAAAGGAATCAAGAAAACGTGAAGGGCAGCTGCCTTTGCTTCCTGAGAGCTCCTGTGTGGTTTTTGATGAAGGCCATTTGTTGGAATATGCATCCCAAAAGGCTCTGACTTATCGTTTTACTGAGCAGATACTGGAATCCATTTTAACAAGGCTCATGGCTAATGATGTTCGTGAAAAAACGTTAAATATAATTGAGGATGCTATTTACCAGAATGAGCATTTCTTTTTAACGCTTGCCATGTCTGCCTCTGGTGACGCAGGCTCTGACAAGAAAACGATTGAAAAAACTGCTGATGTAATGAGAGAAGGCCGTAAACTGCAGAGCTTAATCAATACACTTGAGGAAGAATTGGTGTTTGATAGCGAAATGTACGTTATTAATGAATATGACTTAAAAATTGTCGAGGAATATCTTGAGCAAATCGCATACTCACTTTCGCTGTTCCTAAAGGATTTAAAAGGGATTACCTGGTTTGAAGAAACGAATGGTGAAAGAACCCTGGTCATCATGCCAAGAATGGTGGAAGATATTATGCGGGAAGAAGTATTTTCCCAGAAGAAGCCGTTTGTATTCTCTTCAGCAACATTGTCAGAGAATAAATCCTTTGATTATATGGCAAAGAGCCTTGGAGTAGATAATTATTTATCTTTTAACGTAGATTCTCCGTTCGACTATGAAGAAAATATGGTTATTCGCATGCCGGAATTTGAAGAGGAATCAGCCACAGCGAAGATGGAATATATTCTTGAACAAATTATTCTGACAGAAGGCAGGGCTTTAGTATTATTCAATAGCGCTTCTGAATTGGCAGAATTTAAAGCCTTTGCTTCAGGAAAATGGAGTGTGCCAGTCTTTTTTGAAGGGGATGCAGAAATAAGTACCCTCGTGTCAAATTTCCAAAATGATGAGCATTCAGTCCTCTGTTCTGTCCATTTATGGGAAGGTCTAGATATACCGGGAAGATCTCTGGAAAATGTGCTTATTTTTGGTTTGCCATTTCCTCCTCACGATCCGGTCTTTACAGCAAAAAGGGAAGGTTCATCTGATCCTTTCAGAGAGGTTGATCTGCCATATATGATTCTGCGGTTAAGGCAGGGCATTGGGAGATTAATTAGGACACATGAAGATAAGGGTGCAGTTCACATTCTGATGAATAAAAATGAAAACCAAGAAGTGCGCGAAACGATAAAAAAAGTTCTGCCGGCAGAGCCATCCATAAAAAGTTAAACAAAGGCAGTGCTCCAAGCGGGCACTGCCTTTGTGTTAACCTCTCAAAAGCTGGTTTGCTTCAGGTGTCATACGTGCAGGGGTCCATGCAGGCTCCCAGACAAGGTTAACCTCAACAGCAGAAAATTGCTTCAGATCTTCAATGCAATATTTCACTCCGCTGATGATACTGTCATGGAGCGGACATCCGGGTGTTGTCAGGGTCATGGTAATAACTGCCTTGCCATCTCCGGAAAAATCAATATCGTAAATAAGTCCTAAATCAACCACGTTTATATTTAATTCAGGATCCATAACTCTTTTTAGATTGCTGAGAACTAATTCTTCTGGATTCATGTTCATTCCTCCTATTTTTTTATAACAGAAATAATTAAATAACAGAAAACAAGGCTTGCGCCAACCGTTAAAATCTGGCCGGATAGGAACATGACCATGTGTTCATTTGCAATGGAGACTGTCATACTGAGTATACCGAGAATGAAAGCGGAAAGAACCGGAATGGATGCCTTGTCATTCATCATTTCCTTGAGCGAAGGTACATTGCGTTTGCCGATCTCTTTGCTGTATTTCCAAGTCCACCATAAGAATGGAATAATTTTAAATAAATAACCCATAATGCTCAATGCTACCCAAAGCAGGAGGTATGCAAATGCCAGATATCCAATAGTACTTTCAAAGCTGCCGGTAAGAGAGCATAAGAAAGCTCCCAGGTGGATGGCCAGTCCTGCAGGTATTGCGAGGAGAGCAAAGCGGAATGAATAATCAAGCTTTTTCTTTACTCTTCTCTTCAGGATTTGCAGCATGTGCCAGGTGAAGAATGCAAATCCGCCTGCCAGAAACATTAATGCAATGGTAAGAAGCGAGTTTTTTTCTGTGAAAAAAGAAATAACTGCCGCAGACAGCCCTGCTGCATAAAACGTAAAGACGTATTTGGCCGGCTTCATGCTGTAGCCATGAGACAAGGAAAACATGGGAACCATTTTATAGGAAAATCCAAAAATCAAGAGGGTAAACCAGCCCGCTGTTCCGAGCAGTATGTGGCTTTTAAAGACTGCTTGATAATAATCAGAAATAAATCCGGTTTTCATGCTGAAGACCATAATGATTCCCAATAGAATTGCAGTTAACAGGCTAAATAGTGCAGTTCCCACGAAAAGAGTCAATACATTGGGCTTCGCCTGTTTCCTTAAAGTCATGAACATTTGCAGCAGAAACATTAAGATCCCTGTTAAAGTAATAAGCCCAGGCACCAGTGCGCTCTCTGGATTATGAAATAAACTATGAGCAAAAAATAATATTCCAAAGGCAGTAACTGCAAATTGGATAAAGCCAAACCTTTCATTCCATATTGGTGTTAGAAAGGCCACTGGAACGAGCTGATACATGGCTCCCATTGCTGTCATCAGCGCCCATCCCAATATAAACAGATGAGCGGCTGACCAAATTGCGGGTACACGAAATTGGCTGTTAATGATGGAATCCCCTTGAAAAAGAATGAGGGCCATAGAACCTATTAAACAGGGCAGGCTGAAAAGTATAAATGAAAATGGAAGTTTGATATTGGTCTCATTTTTTGTATTGCCGAGCATTGGGATCACCTGCTTATTTCTTAATTTCTATTAAAAAGCTTCCATTTTCCTGTTCGGCAGTTATATGCCTGCAACCCATTTCATCCAGCTGTTCATAAAGAAACATGGGCCGCCTGTCATTAATGATTGATAAGGTTTCTCCTTCTGGAAGGCTTTCAAGAGCTGCAAGTGTTCTCAGCATCGGCTGCGGCGGCTCCAGCCCCCGGTTATCCAGCTTCATTTTGACGCCCCTCTCTTAGTAAAGATCACTTTCCAATGCTTCTTGTCAATTTCTTCAGCTTTATATTCAAACCCTTTTGCCGTTAATATTCCAAAAAGAGGGATGGGCTTAAATGGGGCATGCAGAATAAAAACATCTTCGGCATCCAGTCCCGATACCGCAGACATGATTTTCTGAAACGGCTCCAATTTGTTTTTTATATCTTCTCTTACATCAAGTTCAACGACTTTGTTTTCCATTTTGATCTCTCCTTTAATTGGCTGATAGATTAAATTAGTTGCCAATAACAGTGAATCAATTGCAGTGAGAATAGTTATTAATTGCTTTAAGTTTAACAGCGGCATCTTTTCAAATAAGTGATATATATCATATTTGGAAGAACATTTTTCATAAGGCATTATAAAGTTATAAAAAATTCATTGGAACAAAAAAATCCGCAGATGCTTACTCTGCGGATTCTTCCTGTTCTTCAATACATTTAAAACAGATTGTTTCATTTTTTTCGTTTTGGACTCCGTTGAAGAATCCATCAAGACAGAATAGGTCTTTGCCGCAAACAGAGCAGCTGCCAACAAATTCTTTCATTTTCGGTCACTCCTGGCTCTTTAATAATTGGGAACTTCGCTTTTTAAAGTATATGAACATCCCGCATACCGTTAGCAGTAAAAGTGCTGCGGCGATCAAGAAACCTATATTGAAAGTTACTCCCAATAAACCTAATAGGGTGGAGCCAGCTACAACGCCTAACGAAAAAAAGGCATAGAAGAGGCCAAACGCCTTTCCTCTTGTTTTTTCAGTTGTATGGCTGGCTATAAGGGCATTAATGGAAGGGAATAAAAGAGCAAACCCGGTGCCGTATAGAACCATGCATAAAAACATGAATGCAAGAGAATAAGCTGAGCTCAGCAGAATGAGAGCAATTCCAATAATCAGCATTCCTGAAAGCATGCTATTGTGATGTTTATATGTATCAAAAATTTTATTAATGGGCAGCAGAAAAATAAGGATTGCAGTTATTCCAAATGTGCTTAATAAGATCCCGCTGTACATCGAATCAAATTGCAGAGCTTCTACCTGAAGGGGAAGAAGATAAGCAAGTGCTCCCTGGGCAAACATGAGTGAAAAAGCTCCTAAATAGCTTGCTGCGAGCATAGGACTCTTTAATAATGGAAGCATTTTTTCAGAATGAGAGCTTTCTTCTTTAACTTTTTTCAGATTCCCTGAGGGCAAAAACACAAAGGCGAGGACTGCACTGCTGATCATCGTTGCTGCTATAATTAAAAAGACCCAGTTAATGCTGTAATTGGAAGCAACCACAGCGCCAAAAGCAGGCCCGATAATGGCAGAACAGCCAACAGCAGCGCCTGATACAGCCATTTTCTTGCCTTGTTTGTCTGATTTTCCGCGGTCTGCGATGACTGTAAAAGCTGCAGGTACCAGAAAGCCGCCAAATAACCCATGAAAAAATCTTACTGTAATTAAATGCAAAGGTGTCTCAGCAAATACATACAGGACTAAAATGGTGCCAGTTAAGGAAAGGCCCGAGACCAAAACTTTTTTTGCTCCGTTTTTATCAATCCAATAGCCGGCTAAAATATTGCCTATCATATTCGAGAAGGAATACATCCCAACAACTAATCCCACAAAGGCTGGTGAAGAGTCAAAGGTTTTGGCAAAAGGGCTCATTATAGGAAGCTGGGAAAAGGTATCAATAAATGCTGCAATTATGATGAAGTAAATCAAATATTTCATGCTATCTCACTTTCTCGCGTCCAACGGGCAGTAAGACCTTCACTTTATGACTCAGAGGAATCAAAAGAGGATAAGTGGGGGCCAACTGCCCGTAAGGGCCCGATAAGTTCAACTAACAATCAGCGGGGTAAAGCGCCCCGCTAATTGAAGTTTCACTTTATGGTTAGTTCACTTTCCACCATTATAACTCTTTGGCCGGCAGGTTAAAAAGAAAAACAGCAAAGGGAAAAGGATTATGTTGACTGCCTTTTCAGAAAAATATGATAAAATGATAATGTAAAAGATTTATATAGGGGGGTAAAATTGTGGCAGAATCATTTAAACAGACAGAACAGCAATTCCTTGATTATGTCAAAAAAATGACGGCATATAATGAAGCCATCGGGCTGATGTATTGGGATATGCGGACAGGGGCACCCAAGCAGGGTCTGGAACAGCGTTCCGAAGTGATTGGAATGATCTCTTCAGAAGTATTCAAAATGTCTACTTCTGAGGAAATGGCTGCATACATAGCGAAACTTTCAGGCCAGGAAAATCTTACAGAAGTGACATTGAAAACTCTTGAAGAATGCAAAAAGGATTATGATCGGAATAAAAAAATTCCTGCAGAGGAATATACGGAATATGTCATCCTGCAATCCAAATCTGAAAGCATTTGGGAAGATGCAAAGTCAAGATCGGATTTCGAGATGTTCCAGCCATATTTGGAAAAGCTTGTTGAAATGAATAAACGATTCATTTCTTATTGGGGATATGGAGGTAACAAATATAATACTCTGCTGGATATGTATGAACCTGGTGTTACTGTTGAAACACTTGATCAGGTTTTTGGGCAGCTGAGGGAAAAAATTGTCCCTCTGGTTCACCAAATTTCCGAATCACAAAATAAACCGGACACCAGCTTTTTATTTGAACACTTTGCCAAGGACAAACAGCGGGATTTCAGCCTTAAAGTACTTGAACAAATGGGCTATAACTTTAAAGCAGGACGCCTGGATGAGACTGTTCATCCTTTTGCAACCGGTTTAAATCCTGGTGATGTCCGGGTGACAACCAAATATGATGAAACAGATTTCCGAACTGCTGTATTTGGCACGATTCATGAAGGCGGGCATGCTTTGTATGAACAAAATATTTCTCCCGACCTGGTGGGAACCCCGCTATGCTCTGGAACATCCATGGGAATTCATGAATCACAGTCATTATTTTATGAAAACTTTGTTGGAAGACATTTTTCTTTCTGGAAAAGGAATTATGACCTTCTTAAAGAATATGCCAGCGGTCAATTTGATGATGTGCCAATAGATACCTTTTATCGTGCCATTAATGAATCAAAGCCTTCTTTAATCCGTATTGAAGCAGATGAATTAACATATCCTCTTCATATCATCATCCGATATGAAATTGAAAAGGGCTTGTTCAATGATGAAATTGAAGTTAAAGACCTTCCTGCAATCTGGAATGAAAAATATGAACAATACCTGGGATTAAAGCCTGAAAATGACGGAGCAGGAATTCTGCAGGATGTTCATTGGGCTGGAGGAAGCTTCGGTTATTTCCCTTCCTACGCTTTAGGGTATATGTACGCAGCACAGCTTAAAAACACCATGTTAAGGGATTTGCCAAACTATGATGAATTACTTGAAGAGGGCAATTTGCTTCCAATCAAAGAGTGGTTTACCCAAAATGTGCACCAGTTCGGCAAAATGAAAAAACCGCTTGAAATCTTAAATGACGTAACTGGGGAAGGATTGAATGCCCAGCATTTAATTGACTATCTGTATGATAAGTACGGTAAGGTGTATCAGCTGAAATAGATAGTTTTTAATAATTTGAGTAAGAGGGTGGCCTCAGCCATCCTCTTACTTCTTGGAGAGAAATAATGAAGAAAATACTTCCATTCATAATGATTGCTTTAGGAGCAAGTCTATGGGGAATTATTGCTGTATTTGTTAAAGGGCTCGGAGAATATGGATTGACGGCTATGGAAATTGTGGCCGCGAGAGTTTTCTTTGCAGCAATATTTCTTGTCCTTATAGGAATTATGCGTTTCCGGAACTGCTTTAAATTGGAATCTGCCTCTGACATCAGACTTTTTGCCGGAACCGGAATACTAAGCATTGTCTTTTTTAATTATTGTTATTTCACAGCAATGAACCAAATCAGCATATCAATGGCTGTCGTTTTGCTTTACACAGCTCCAGCATTTGTTACTATATTATCTTACTTGTTTTTAAAGGAAGGAATAAATCTGGGAAAGATTGCAGCTGTGGCAGGCACAATTTTAGGCTGCATTCTAATTGCCGGAGTAACAGCAGGCAGTAGTGATATCACTTTGTTTGGAATTCTGACGGGATTGGGTTCTGGGTTTGGCTATGCGCTTTATACGGTATTCGGAAAATTTGCATTAAGAAAATATCATCCGTTTACAGTTACGCTTTATACATTCCTGATTGCATCGGTATTTCTAATCCCGGTAACCAGACTATGGACAAAAGCTGAAATCTTTTTAAACACTGAGGTTTTGCTTCTTAGTATAGGTCTTGGATTTGTGCCTACGGTTCTCGCCTATTTTGTATATACATGGGGACTAGAAAAAACGGATGGAAGTAAAGCGGCTGTTATCGCTACAGTTGAACCAGTCGTGGCCATGCTTCTGGGAGTAACACTCTATGGGGAAAGTCTCGGTGCAGTCCAGATTGCTGGTGCTTTGCTGATACTCAGTTCGGTAATTATTGTGAATTTGCCTGCAAGAAGGAAAAATGCGGGAATGGTTGATGACTCAAGCAAGCTTGAACACTAAAACACTCCGTCCTTCTCGTAACGGAGTGTTATTTTCTTAAAATAAGTCCAGCGCCTACCCCCTCGAGGTCACAAGCTTGACTAGTTGAGGCTCCCAGGGACTCGAGACATAAGGCGATATCTTCCAGAAGGAAAGTGCACCTTCTTGCAGGGCTCATCTTATGCTTGTCGTCCCTGGGCAATCGCCTCCCAAAAAGGCAAAGAACGCTTTTCGGAAAGGCCCGTCTTGTGCTTGAGGCCAGAGGACAAGGAAGGCTTCGTCAGCATAAACATCACACGACCGAAAGCGACAGCTTTTGGGAGGATGTGGGTCATGCAGACGTTGCCACAGGAGGTGGCGTTCTCAGTCTGTGCTCCTTCATGGGCAAGGCGCTTCCGATTTTCCTTTCTACCAAAGCTTATATCCTTTAGCCCCGGGAGGTGCATTTTGAATTAAATCTATAAATGGAATGGTGTAGGCAAATAGAATAAGAACAACCGTAATTCCAAGCCAAAGCTTCCAATTTTCAAATACCATTGGAGCTTTTTCGGCTTCATCAGCAGCTTCTCCGACAGGGAATTCCTGCTCTCCCTTTGGTGCGAAAAAGGCAAGGTTTATGAAGATATAAAGCATTAAGATGATGCCTATAAATAGGATAGTACCGCCGATTGCCTGTGCAACCTGGTATGGAATCCATTCTGCTGCTTGTGCTGCTCCGCCATATTCAGAGTATGATGAACGGCGCGGAGCTCCCAGAAGACCGGCAGCATGCATGGCACCAGACATGAATGTCATTCCGATTGCCCAGATAACTGCTTGGATGATCCCTAATTTATTCATCGCTTTTGTTAATATTCTTCCTGTAAGATGAGGGATCAGCCAGTAAGAAACTCCAAAGAATGTAAGTACTACAGATGTTGCCACTGTTAAGTGAAAGTGGCCGGTTACCCAAATCGTATTATGAACAACCTGGTTCATCTGGTGGGACGCATTAACGATACCGCCTGCACCCGCTGGGATAAAGGCAACCATCCCGATGAAAGGAACAGTAAATCGCGCATCTCCCCAAGGCAGTTTTTTTACCCAGCCGAATAATCCTGTGGCTCCTTTGGAACGTCCAAAGCTTTCAAAAGTGGCAAAAAGAGAAAATGCAGTCATAAGAGATGGAATGACCACCAGGAATGTTAGGATAACCTGTAAGAATTTCCATGCTGGGTCAATTCCCGGCTCCATTAATTGATGGTGAAATCCGACAGGGATTGAGAACAGCAGGAATAAAATGAAAGACATTCGTGCCAATGAATCAGAAAAAATCTTTCCGCCGATGACTTTAGGAATTACAACGTACCAGGCCATGTAAGCGGGCAATAGCCAAAAGTAAACAAGCGGATGTCCGAAATACCAGAATAGAGTACGGCTGACTCCGATATTTACTGTTTCTACAAACCCCAATGACCAAGGAAGAAGCTGGAAAAGAACAGTAGACGCTACACCAATTGTTGCCACAATCCACATCATCGTGTTGACCAATGACATAAAGGTTAATAGCGGACTTGGCTGCCCCGGATTTTTTCTTCTCCATTCTGCATACTTCATAATGATGGCTGCCCCGTCAATCCAGCTTCCCACTATAACAAGTGTTAAACCAATATAGTACAATGCATGTGCCTGAAGAGGGGCATAGAAAGTATAAAGAACAGTAGCTTCATTCAACAGGATCATGACAGCTGCAAGAACAGTTCCTGCTGTCATCAGCCAAAAACCGGTCCAGCCGGCAATTCGCTGTTTATTGGTAAGAGTTCCTGATGTTTTGCTTGTTGCTGCTATTTGGAAGCCCATTATAAAAAAGGTAGTTAGTACAAGTCCCAGTACAACACCGTGAACCGTGAGAATTTGGTAATACCCGATGCCTGCTGGAAGCTCAAATTTACCGGAGCGGACCAAAGTCTGCAATAAACCAGCAAGGCCGCCTATTGCTAAAGCTGTAAATGCTACGAAAAAGTGAGCCATTGCCAATTTTCCGTCACGGCGGTCAACTTTTAATTTTGCTGAAGGATTAAACATTATTCCACCACCTTAATTTTAGACGACATCATGTGGTGACCAACACCGCAATATTCATTACATACAATTAAGTATTCGCCTGTTTTATCAAATGTTGTAACATGTTCACTGATATATCCGGGTTCAAGCATCATGTTAATATTTGATCCTGCAACTTCGAAACCGTGGACAACGTCTTTGGTTGTTGCGATAATTTTCACTTTAGCACCATATGGAACCTCCACTTCAGCTGGGCTATAGGAAAACGCAGATGCTACGTATACCAATTCGTAATCCCAATCTTTCCCTTCTACTTTTTTCAGTCCCGGCTCATTAAATGGAGCGGTAGTATCGACCTTTTCAGGGTCGATTGTTGCCAAACAGCTTGGGGGCTGATTGCCCAGGTAAAATGCGCTGACTCCCAAGACTGTTAAAAAAACAAGCAGCGATCCGATTCCAAAAGTGAGCCAGGCCTTTTCAAATTTATGCATATGCATGGCTATTTCCCCTTTCTAACTCTAAAAGCGGCTGATAAATAATGAATAAACACCTACCCATGTAATGATCAGGAAGAATCCTAATAAGAAAACGGAAGCTAGCGTTCCCTTTAAGGAAGAGCTATCCTCTATTTCAGTTTTTGTTTTTCGGCTGAGTTCCGTTTTCGCCATTGTCCTTCACTCCTTTCGAATATTTGGAAAAAGTAAATGATTACACTTTCATAATACAAAACATTTAGGAAGATTCTAGATGCTTTCAGTGAATTCACAAATTGTTCATTCGTAACTTAAACACTATGATAATAGTGAAAAATTGATATTTAAGTGATTTATGTCACAAAAAACTCCTGTAAATTGTGAAAAAACTGTGAAGGTTTAATTGAGCCTCAGAAGAAAGGCTAATTATTTGCATGAAACATACGGAAGAGGGTGAATTATCAGATTAGCGAACAATTTTCTGATAATATATTGTTTAGTTCGTATTTAGTTAAAGTTTTGATTGAAGTATTAGTAAATGATGTTATAATGTTAATAAATTAATAACATTCACTCATATAATCGCGAGGATATGGCTCGCAAGTTTCTACCGGGTTACCGTAAATGATCCGACTATGAGTGAGCAATGTACAGGACGATTTTAGTCATCCTTGTTTGCCTGCAGCTTAGATCATTAGCCTGAAGGCCATTGCTTCACTCATTTTTATGTTGTGAATGCGATGGGCTTCAGGCTTTTTATATGGCTGGAATGAGTAATTGAAGGCTATCTATCATAGAGGAGGATGCAAAATGGATATGCTTATAGAAAAAATAAAGAGCGAAGGGGTTGTTTTATCGCCGACAGTTTTAAAAGTGGATTCTTTTTTGAACCACCAAATAGATCCTCAGCTAATGCATGAAGTCGGCAAAGAATTTGCAGATAGATTCTCCAGCAGCGGAATTACAAAAATATTGACTCTGGAATCTTCGGGGATTGCGCCAGCTGTAATGGCGGGGCTCCATCTGAATGTTCCAGTTGTGTTTGCGAGAAAAAGAAAATCTCTCACTCTGGTAAATGATCTGATTACAGCCTCTGTCTATTCTTTTACTAAGGAAGAAACAAGTGAAATCTCTGTTTCAAAGAAATATCTATCAGAAAAAGATAATGTTCTTATAATCGATGATTTTCTCGCGAATGGACAGGCTGCAATAGGTCTTGCAGATATAGCAAAAAAAGCGGGATCAGGAATTGCAGGGATTGGAATCGTTATCGAAAAAGGCTTTCAAAATGGCGGTCAGCTGTTAAGGGAAAGGGGATTCCGGGTCGAGTCCTTAGCTATTATTGACTCACTTGAAAAAGGCACCATCAGCTTTGATAAAACAGCAAAGAATATGGAGGAATTGATACGATGAATCAGAATCCGCTTAAAATTGCATCTTTGGGAATTCAGCATGTCCTTGCCATGTATGCAGGTGCGGTAATTGTACCGTTGATTGTAGGAGGTGCACTTGGCTTAACAGGTGAACAGCTTACTTATCTAGTCTCCATAGATATATTCATGTGCGGAATTGCAACACTTCTTCAAGTATGGCGCAGCAAATTTTTTGGGATTGGCCTTCCTGTTGTTCTGGGCTGCACATTTACGGCCGTTGGACCGATGATTGCGATCGGAGGTCAGTATGGAATACCTGCTATCTATGGGTCTATTCTGGTTTCTGGTATTTTCGTTGTAGCTGTTTCAAAGTATTTTGGAAAACTAGTTAAATTTTTTCCGCCTGTTGTAACAGGATCTGTAGTTACCATTATAGGGATTACGTTAATTCCTGTTGCAATGAATAATATGGCTGGAGGTGAGGGAAGCCCTGACTTTGGTTCCCTGACGAACATAGCATTGGCTTTTGGAACTTTGCTGTTCATCATAGTACTATTCCGATTCTTTAAAGGCTTTGTTCGAGCGATTGCCATTTTGCTGGGGCTGGCTGCCGGCACCATTACGGCGTTTTTCATGGGCATGGTAGATTTCTCTGCTGTTGGGGAAGCTTCCTGGTTTCATATGCCATCCCCTTTCTATTTTGGCATGCCGACATTTGAGGTGACAGCGATCCTTACTATGATTCTCGTAGCAATGGTCAGTTTAGTTGAATCTACAGGCGTCTATTTTGCCCTTGGTGACATCTGTGAAGAAAAATTGGAAGAAAAAGATCTGTCAAATGGTTATCGTGCCGAAGGAATTGCAATCATCCTTGGTGCTGTTTTTAATGCTTTTCCATATACAACATATTCGCAAAACGTCGGACTTCTTCAGATGTCAGGTGTTAAAACAAAAAATGTCATATATACAGCAGGAGCTTTTCTTGTACTGCTTGGGCTGGTTCCGAAAATCGGTGCATTGACAACCATTATTCCAACTCCCGTTTTAGGAGGCGCAATGGTAGCCATGTTCGGTATGGTAGTCGCCTATGGAATAAAAATGCTCAGCAAAGTAGAGTTCTCATCTCAGGAAAATTTATTAATCATTGCCTGCTCTGTCGGGATGGGATTGGGAGTAACAGCGGTTCCTGAACTATTCGCGCAAATGCCTTCCAGTGTACGCATCCTGACTGATAACGGTATAGTGGCTGGCAGTGTGACGGCAATTCTTTTAAATATCGTATTTAATGTTGCTAAAGGAAAAAAAGCAGTACATCCTGCATCTTTTGCGGAGCAGAAGGCTTCATAATTCTTCTTGCGGCAATCACAATAATTCAGGCAATCAATATAATATTCTATCGGTATTTTACATTTCCGAAGCGATTGTTTCTCGCAAGAAAGAGAGTGGAATGTGATGGAGAAATATTATTGTGATAACTGCCGGCTTTTATATAATGAAGAAGAGGTTTGTACTGCTTGCGGTATCCTGGTTACGAAAAAAATATATATAGAAGTACAAAAGCATCACAAAACCAATATTGGATTGGATGCATCAGAATAACTATGCCATGGGCCAGCCCTTTTTTTAAAAGGGCCCTAGAGCTAATTGGAAAAGATTTAGTAATGCTATTCATTTAGCTATTCCTTTATAATAAAGAGGCACAACAACTCCTTCAAAACACATTGCTTCCTCCTAATGGGGGAAGCTTTTTTTTGCCTGATTATCCAATTTTGAAACATAAATTGCTTTTATTTGGAAAAAATAAAAGAAAGCAAGCGGAGGAGAGTCATGTATGCCAGCAATTGTATCAGTTGCAGAAGCAATACCTGAACATGTTCTGACACAGGATCAGGTAATGGATTTTGCCAGAGATTTATTCTCAGAATCCTTTAAGGATATTGAACGCCTATTGAAAGCTTTCCACAACGGCCAAATTGAGAAGCGCCACTTCGCAAAGGGACTTGAATGGTTTAAAACAGATAAATCATTTGAAGATCGAAACAATGCTTACATTGAACAGGCTATTGAACTGGGAACAAAGGCAATAAAATGCTGTCTGGAGAATGACATTTTCCTGAGCAAGAATCTCCAATGCGAAGAAATCGATGCCATCTTTACTATCTCAAGCTCAGGAATCGCCACACCGAGCCTTGAAGCAAGAATCATGAATAATCTTCCATTTTCAGAACATACGAAGCGAATACCGATGTGGGGACTGGGTTGTGCAGGCGGCGCATCAGGCCTTTCAAGAGCCTATGAATATTGCCTGGCTTTCCCAGAAGCTAAAGTACTGGTTTTAACCATAGAATTATGCAGTTTGACCTTTCAGCGCAATGACAGGTCAAAGAGCAATCTTATCGGGACCTCACTTTTTGCTGACGGTGCAGCATGTGCGCTGATAACGGGTGATGAAGTCCAAAGGGATTTTCAAAAGGTGTCATCCATTCCAAGAATTTTGGGAACCCAATCAACAACGATGCGCAATTCATTGGATGTAATGGGATGGGAAGTGAAGAATGAGGGTTTATATGTGGTTTTCTCAAAGGATATACCATCCATAATAGAGGGCTGGCTGAAGCCGAATGTAACGGAATTTCTAAGGGGAAAGGGCATGGAAATGGAAAAAATAAGCCATTTTGTTGCCCATCCTGGCGGGAAAAAAGTCATTGATGCTTATCAGAAAGCATTGCAATTCGATCCTGATATGACAAAAATTTCACTTGATGTATTAAAGGAGTTCGGGAATATGTCATCAGCAACCATTCTTTACGTGCTGAAAAGGTTTATGGAGATCGGCAGAAAGGGAGATACCGGGCTTGCAACAGCCCTCGGCCCTGGATTTAGCTCCGAATTACTGCTGCTGGAATGGGAGTGAAAATATGCTGTTCAAACTATTTATTTCCATCATTATTTTGCAGAGGGCAGCAGAGCTTGCTATAGCTCGAAATAATGAAAAGTGGATGAAAGGCCGGGGCGCACTGGAATTTGGCCAGCGGCACTATCCCTGGATCGTTGCAGTTCACGCTTCCTTTTTTATTTGCTATCTGCTTGAAGTATCCATCTTTGAAAAAGGCCCGTCCCCTATTTGGCCCATTCTTCTGATTCTTTTCATTCTTACCCAGACAGGAAGAGTATGGGCACTGTTCTCTTTAGGGAAATACTGGAATACCAAAATTATCGTCTTGCCGGGGGCCAAGGTCGTCAGAAGGGGGCCATACCGCTTTATAAAGCATCCTAATTATGTAATTGTAGCTGCTGAATTTCTCGTGATACCTTTAATGTTTCAGGCTTACATCACAGCCGCTGTATATACCCTGCTAAACATAATGGTACTTTCGGTCAGGATACCAGCCGAAGAAAAAGCACTGAAAGAATTGACAGAATACGAAGAAGCTTTTTTACGAATAAGACCTGGTCTGAATAGAGATATTAAAAAAGTTTGACAATATTTATATCCCTATTGAAAATGATTATCGTTCGTGATAAACTTCTAATTGAATTTGAAAATTATTCTCAATATCATTCCAACAGGAAGGTGTTGCTACATATGACAATTCTATTTGTTGCAGGTACAATTGCTGCCTACTCGCTTGTTATGAAACATGTATTAAATAACGTAGCTAAACCACATACAAGATAATAGTCATTTTTGAAACCAGGCGCGGGATGCCTGGTTTTTGTTTTATTAACGACTTTTTAAAGAAGGATTGTTTCTTAGAGGCTAAAAAAATTTATGCACTGAGCTGATTGTAACTGCGGGAAATATTATGAATTAAAAAAATTGAGGTGAGAACAAATCAATTAATCCTAAAATATTAGTAAGCTAAAACCTAAATAGATTAATTTCCTTTGAGAAATATTAGAAAAATCAAAGAATAAACCATCTTATATAGGAAAATAAACGAAAATCATTTAAAATAGGAAGTAAATTAAAGTTACAAGGGGATTATTGGAAATGGCTGACACGATTTTGCAACCAGGATTGCAGCAAACTGAATTAATGAACAGAATAACTGCTATATATACATTCGCCCAGAGAAATGGGGATAGCCAGACAGCTAAAAGAGCTAAAGATCTCTTAATTAAGCTAAGAGACCAGGAATTTGCCATTGCTTTTTGCGGACATTTTTCTGCTGGGAAATCGAGCATGATTAACAAGCTTGCAGGAGAGGACCTTCTCCCATCCTCGCCGATTCCAACAAGTGCCAACCTGGTAAAAGTCAAATCAGGTGAGGAAGATTATGCAAAAGTAATTTTTAAGGAAGGAAAGCCAAGGCTTTATCCTGCTCCTTATGATTACGGACAGGTAAAATCCTATTGCAAGGATGGCGATTCAATTCATTCCATTGAAATAAGCCATTCCGCCACCAGTTTGCCCAGGAAGGCAGTAATTATGGATACACCTGGAATCGATTCTACAGATGATGCGCATAGAATTGCTACGGAGTCTGCTCTTCATTTGGCTGACCTCATTTTTTATGTTATGGATTATAATCATGTCCAGTCGGAATTAAATTTTCTTTTTACAAAAGAACTGGCGGCTGCAGGAAAAGAAGTTTATCTTGTTATCAATCAAATTGATAAACATCGGGATGAAGAGCTCAGCTTTGAACAATTTAAAGAAAGCGTAAAGGAATCATTTGCATCCTGGGGAGTAAAGCCTGCGCGGATTTTTTACACCACCTTAAAAGACGAAAATCACCAGGCAAACGATTTTAAGGCACTTCAGGATTTTATAAACAGCAGCATTGATAACCGTGAAGAGCTTCTGCCACAATCTGTTTTTAACTCTTTAAAGAAATTAACAGAGGATCATCTGGCCTTTTTAGGAGACGCACATGCAGCTGAAAAAGATAAATGGGAAGAAAAACTGGCTGATTTAGATCAGGATGAACGGGATCAGCTCGGAAACAGGCTGCAAGAGTTAGAGAAGCAGTTGAATAAGCTAAAGTCTTCCATACATGAAGCAGATATTGAGTTAACCGGAAAGATTGATGAGATTTTAAAAAACGCTTATTTAATGCCTTTCCAGACGAGGGAACTGGCTGAATCTTATCTTGAGTCGTGCCAGCCTTCGTTTAAAATTGGCCTATTTTTCAGCAAGCAGAAAACGGAGCAGGAAAGGTCCGTGCGGCTTGACCGCTTTTATCAGGATTTTTCCGAAAAGGTTAAGTCTCAGCTGGAATGGCATATAAAAGAGCTGTTTTTACAGCAGTTCAAGCAGCATAATATCCATGACTCAGAAATTCTGGCACAAGTTCAGAGCTTCAAGCTTTCCTTTGAACCAGCCGTTTTAGCCGAAACAGTAAAGCCCGGCGCCATGTTTTCAGGAGATTATGTACTTCAGTATACGAACGATACCGCAGAGGCTGTAAAGAGAATTGCCAAAAAGAACGCAGCTTTCCTGAAAGATGCACTTCTGGAAGCGCTTGAAGAAACTAACAGCCAGGATCAAACGGTATTGGAAAATGAAATTCGCAAGCTTACTGCCTATGCTGAAGCCCTTAATGCAATTAAAGCTCTCAGTGAAAAATTAATTAAGGCATCTGCCGAGATGAAAGTCTATCTGACAGGTAACTTTGCTTATGATGAGTTTCAGGAGCAAGCCAAAATGCTTGCAGCGGAAGATGCCGATGAAGCTGAAGTTGTTTTCCTGCATGAAGATAAAATTGAGAAGGAAAAGGTGATCAAGAAATCTGAAAAATCTGCTGAGGAAGAGCAGACAGGGGAAACTGTTCCTGCGGTTTCCGTTCAGCCTGTTATTGAAAAGCTTCAATTCACCGCTAATGCAGTAAAAGATATCCCAGGTTTCAGAAAGCTTGCAGCTGATTTGGCAGATAAAGCTTCAAGGCTTGAGAGCAAAGAATTCACAGTTGCCCTTTTTGGTGCATTCAGTGCAGGGAAGTCCTCTTTTGCCAATGCTTTAATCGGGAATAAACTGCTTCCGGTTTCACCAAATCCGACGACAGCTGCAATCAACAAAATTAAACCTGTTACGGCAGAAAATGTGCATGGAACCGTTCTTGTAAAAGTAAAGGATTCACAGACTCTCTTAAATGATATCAATCATTCATTGAAGGTCTTTGATTATTCTGCAGGAAACTTCAGCGATGCTGCTGCAGCGATTAAGAAGATCACTGGGGAAAACCAGGATTTCGATGCGAATGAGAAGACACACTTTGCATTTCTTAAAGCATTTATGAGAGGTTTTGATTTCTTCACAGATCAGCTTGGGAAAGTCATAAAAGCTGATTTGGAAGAGTTTCGGGATTATGTTGCCAATGAGGAAAAATCATGCTTCGTTGAGACGATAGAGGTTTACTTTGATTGTGAACTGACAAGGCAGGGAATTACCCTGGTTGACACACCTGGGGCAGATTCGATTAATGCAAGGCATACCGGGGTCGCATTTGAATATATAAAAAATTCGGATGCAATCCTTTTTGTCACTTATTATAATCACGCCTTTTCGAAAGCCGATAGAGAGTTTCTTATTCAGCTTGGAAGGGTCAAGGATACCTTCTCCCTTGATAAAATGTTCTTTATCGTCAATGCCATTGACCTTGCCAACAATGAAGAAGAAAAGGATTCGGTATTAGAGTACGTTGAAGAGCAGCTCGTGCAATACGGAATCCGCCGGCCGCATCTGTCTGGCATTTCAAGCCTTCAGGCTCTGGCTGAGAAGCTGGATAACAGCAAAGAGGAAGTTTCCAATATCAGCTCATTTGAAAAAAGCTTTTACTCCTTTATAAATCAAGAATTGCTAAATATTTCCATTTCGTCAGCAGAAACAGAGTGGAGGCGCCTATTAGCCCAGCTGAGGTCTTACATTTCTTCCTCACAGGAAAATAAAGAGGTCAGGTTTGAAAAGCTGAAACAGCTTGAGGAAGAGCATCAAATGGTTGCTGAGATTATCCGTGGACAAAAATCCGAACTGCTGTCCCAAAGGCTTGAACAGGAAACGGATGAGCTTGTCTTTTACATCAAGCAAAGAGTATTTCTGCGTTTCTTTGACTTTGTCAAGGAGGCTTTCAACCCTTCAGTCCTGAAGGATGATGGCCGGAATTTAAAGAAAATGCTTAAAATTGCTATTGAAGAATTCCTTGCCAGCTTTGGATTTGATTTTGCCCAGGAGCTTCGTGCAACAACGCTAAGGCTTGAATCCTATATATCCAAGCTGATCGGTCAGCAGCAGGAGGCTATTTCGAAAAGAGCTGCCAATGTGAATAGTGATTTGTCTTTTAGCTCATATGAGCCGCTAAAAATGGAAAGTATTGAATTTGATTCAGCCTTTTCCAATGCAGACCCGAATCAATTTAAAAAAGCTCTATCCTACTTCAAAAATCCAAAAACGTTTTTTGAAAAGAATGAACGCAAGCATTTAGCGGATGAACTGGAGAGGAACCTGCAGGAGCCTGCAGACCGTTACCTGCAAGCCGAAAGCACCAGGCTAAAATTCCATTACAGCAGCCTGCTGAAGGCTGAATTTGAGCGGCTGCTCAATTCATTGAATGAACAGAACAATGAATATTATGAAGGAATTACGGCTGCTTTAAAAGATGATTTCCCAATTGAAGAGCTGAAAGAGATTGAGAGGAACATTGCACAGTACGAATAATAGGTATTGAAAGGTTGCTGCTTTTCTTATGGAAAAATGGCTTTCCGCTGCTGAAGAAAAATACAATATTGACATCCTTTTTGCATGTGAAGCAGGAAGCAGGGCCTGGGGGACAGATGATGCGGAATCAGATTATGATATCCGCTTTATCTTTAAACATAAGGATCTGAAAGCATATCTTTCCCTTGAACGTGCAAAAGAGGTTATTGATGCAGATACCCCTTATGATGTTCACGGCTGGGATATTTTTAAAGCATTTGACCTTATGCAAAAATCCAATCCAAGTATTTTCGAATGGGCATATTCACCCATTATCTACAAGGATAAGGATGGCTTTTCAAATAGGCTAAGGAGTATCGCAGAAAAAGAGTTCTCACGATATAAGTTATTCCAGCATTACACCCAGCTATTTTCCCGCAATCTTGGGGAAGCGGCTAAAAAAGAGGGAATTACAATTAAGAAACAGAAGCTGCTAATTCAAGCGTTAAGAGCCTGCCTCATTTCAAGGCAGCTGCTTCAGCAAAGCAGTATAAACGGAGACTTTTTGTATACAGGTCTCTTTTGCTTGAAGGAAGAGGATGAAATTGCCCGCTTTTATCAGACCCTGGCTCATGCAAAACAAAGCGGGGATCTTATTCAGGAGCATTCAGCAAATCAAATAGCTGAGACACTGGAGTCAGAAAGGGAAGTCCTTTATAAAGCCGGTGAATCAATGCCTAAAGGAAAAGGTAAAGTATCCGGACTGAATGAATGGCTTTGGGAACTGCTGAAAGTTTAAAATCATTCTGAGAAGAAAAGGGAGAGCTATGGGAAAAAATTCTTTTCATGCATGTGCAACCTGCGTAAACTTCCAGCCTGAAAGGCGTAAAGAAGGAATGGTTTATTTTTGCAGCAGACTGGGCTATGAAACAAAACCTGACTATCAATTTAACTGCTGGACACCAAAGGAACATATAAAACGCCTGATGGAAAAGAGAAAAGGGGAGAACCTTAAATGAAGTATCAAGTAGAAAAGGAATGGGTATTAACCAAACTGGATGATCCCAATATCCGAATTGCCGACTGCCGTTTTAAACTTGGGTCACCGGAAGAAGGGCGCAGCTTATTTAATCTCAGCCATATTCCCAATGCCGTGTATTTTGATTTAGAGAAGGATCTGTCAGGCCCTGTGAGAGAACATGGGGGCAGGCACCCGCTTCCAGATCCCTCTCAATTTAGTGAAGTACTTAAGAAAGCTGGTATCAGCAGAGATACCACAGTAATTGCCTATGATGGAGGAGAAGGGGCTTTTGCTGCAAGGTTCTGGTGGCTGCTCAGGTATTTGGGACATGAAAAAGTTTATGTATTGAACGGCGGATATAAAGAATGGGCTGAAAGCGGCTATCCTTTGAATAATAAGGTTCAAAGCTTCGGGCCAGCTGAATTTAAAATCGAACTGCAGCCTGACATCCTTGCTTCATACGAAGAAGTTAAAGAATTTACAGATCATCAGGATACTGCTGTAATAATTGATTCGAGAGAGGCAAAGAGATACCTGGGACTGGAGGAGCCAATTGATAAAAAAGCCGGCCATATCCCGGGAGCAATCAATAGAGTTTGGCTTGAGGCGTATAAAAACGGCAGATTTAAAGAAGCAGAGGAACAGGAAAAACGGTTTGCAGACATCGATAAGAATAAACCTGTAATTGTTTACTGCGGATCTGGGGTAACAGCAGCACCTAATTTCCTGGCATTAAAGGAAGCTGGCTTCCCTAATGTTAAATTATATGCTGGAAGCTTCAGTGATTGGATCTCTTATGACGGGAATAAAATAGAAACTGTCGAAAAATAGAGAAATCCCTTTTCAAAAAAGGGATTTTTTTACTGTTTAAATTATTATATAATTTAAAAGGTTTGATAGATTTTGAAAATGGAGGGGTTAAATGAATACTTCGGGCTACACGATAACAAAAAAACAAAGAACTGATACAAAACAAATATTGGTAACGACTGCAATCATTCTAATATTGTCAGCAATTTTTATTCCTATATTTTTACTTTCGCCATTTCAGGCACAATTTTACAGACCTGAAGGGACCTGGGTTTTTGAAGCTCCTAAAGATGCTTATGTTACATTTAGCATAGCGCTGGCATCGATGGGGATTTTTATCTTAGCTGGAGTTTGGCTGCACAGTGCTGAAAAATTCGGAAGGATTGCGAAGTTTATTACAGGAGCATGTTTCTTTTTTTCACTAGCTGCAGTGATTCTCAGTTTTGATTATTACCACTATATTGATAAGAATGGAGTCCATTTTAATACATTATTCAGTTTGAAGGAGAAGCATTATGATTGGCCGGAAATCAAACAAGCCAGGCAAACAGTCATAAACAAAATGGGTGTTATGTCTGATGGTGAATTAATCTTCACCTTTAAAGATGGAAGTACATATGCGTATCCATTAAATACTAATATCCGTAATGCGCGAATCGCTACTTACTATGAACTGGAAGAACATGGAGTTGAATTAATAAGGGAAACAGAATAAGGCTGTAAATCTTTTCAAGAGAAACGGAGAGTTTCCCATGTTATAATAGTAGTTATGATTATAATCAGGAGGCGAAAAAATGAACGAGAATAAACCCTCACTGCTGCTGGTTGACGGAATGGCTCTGCTGTTCAGGGCGTATTTTGCAACAGCCATGTCCGGTCAATTTATGATAAATTCAAAAGGAATACCTACAAATGGAGTTTACGGATTTGTAAAACACTTCTTAACGGCTGTTTCTTCCTTTAACCCGACACATGTTGCCGTATGCTGGGATATGGGAAGCAAAACCTTCCGTACGGAAATGTTTGATGCTTATAAAGCAAATCGTCCTGAAGCTCCGATTGAACTTGTGCCTCAATTCGATCTGGTAAAAGAAGTCGTTGAAGCCTTTGATGTTCCAAATATTGGCCTTGAAGGATATGAAGCTGATGACTGCATTGGCACCATTGCAAGAAAAGCAAGCCAGGAAGCGGAAGTCCTGATCCTTACTGGCGATCAGGATATTCTGCAGCTTCTGGATGACAATATTTCTGTCATTTTGCTACAAAAAGGCTACGGCAATTATCTTGTGCATACGACAGAAACCTTTTATGAAGAAAAGGGAATAACACCAAAGCAGATGATTGATTTGAAAGCCTTCATGGGGGATACAAGTGATAATTATCCTGGAGTAAAAGGGATTGGCGAAAAAACAGCTCTTAAGCTCCTGCAGCAATTTGAGCATATTGAAGGTGTATTAAAAAACCTGGAACAGCTCACAAAAGGACAGCGTACTAAAATCGAACAGGATCTTGAAATGCTGCACTTGAGCAGACAGCTCGCTGAAATAAAATGCGATGTACCTGTTGAATGCCCTCTAGACCTGGCGCAATTCACAATGAACCGTGAAAAGGTCATGGAGAAATTCACTGAAATTGAATTCCGCGGCCTTCACAGATTTCTTGATTTTAAAAAGGAATATGCATAATAGAAGCTCCAGGCGGCTGCCTGGGGTTTTTTTATTGTTTTCATGATTAAACAACCCCGTCTGACCCGCGGGTGAAAAAAAGACTGAGCGCATAAAACGAGAAAGCCGCACGAAAAAAGTTTTGGTGCGACCATATACAATCCCTGCGTGCATAAGAGAGAGAAACCCGCGCGCACAAGGAACAAGCGCGCACATCCTCGTCAATCCCGCGCAGAAAGAATGAGCACACAAACAAGAGAAATCAAATCGCACACACACGGAACACGCGCGCAAAACCGAAGAAAACCCGCGCACATCCTCGCCATCCCGCGCAGAAAAGGAAAGACTGCGCGCACGAACAAGAGAAACCCGCGCACACAAAGAACACGCGCGCAAAACCGAAGAAAACCCGCGCACATCCTCGCCAATCCCGCGCAGAAAAGGAAAGACTGCGCGCACGAACAAGAGAAACCCGCGCACACAAAGAACACTCACGCAAAACCGAAGAAAACCCACGCACATCCTCGCAAATCCCGCGCAGAAAAGGAAAGACTGCGCGCACGAACAAGAGAAACCCGCGCACACAAAGAACACTCACGCAAAACCGAAGAAACCCCGCGCATATCTTCGCCAATCCCCCGCTGAAAAGGAAAGACTGCGCGCACGAGCAAGAAAACCCCGCGCATATCCTCGTCATACCGCACAGAAAAGGAAAGTATGCAAGCGCAAATAAGAAAAACCCAAGCCCAGAAGGTTTATGCACGCATAAACGAAGTGAAATGAAGCATCCCGAGCTTTCCCCTAAACAAATCATTAAAGCCGCCCTATAGGCGGCATCCAATTTATTTAGTATTCGTCTTCTTCGCTGCATTCTCCAGTTTGCTTTTAGGCTCTTCTGAAAATTCAGCATCCTGCCCGTATCCTTGAGGGTTTACGCCAGGTGCTTTTTTTCCTCTGCTTGTATGTCCATTTTTGCCCATGTGATTCACCTCCCCAGTCAGCAATTTCTCCGTTGATAACCTTATTATTGTTAAAGTCTTTGGGTTTTAATCATGTCCATCGAGGGTACAATTTAGCAACTGATGCGGTGAATTTTTCTTCTGTTTTGGGTTTAATTACTCCATTTAGACAAGCCTAATTGGCATTTGAAGGAGGAATAATAAGAGTCTGCATACTTCACAATAAAGAAGAGGTGAGTTGTTATGAATAAGGGAGTTTATATCGCTCTTTTAAGTATAGGGCTGGCACAGGGCCTGAAAATCCCCATCCATTATGTGAAAAAGGGAGAACTTCGTCCGGATTTGTTTTTCCAGACAGGGGGTATGCCGAGTTCTCATTCGGCAGGTGTTTCGTCTTTAACTACTTTTATAGCTTTAAAGCGCGGAGTTCCGACGGTCGACTTTGCACTATCGCTGGTCTATGGCCTGATTGTTATGTATGATGCTCAGGGAATTAGGCGCCAGACCGGTGAGCTTACCTTAAAGGTAAACAGCCTTGGGGAGCTGGTAGATAAAATTCACAAAGATGAGACAGTAAAGTTTGAGGAGGAAGGCCCAAAGAAGCTGAAGGAAATGCTCGGCCACCAGCCTGCTGAAGTACTGGGCGGAGCTATCCTCGGTGTATTAACCGGAACAATTGGCTACCTTCTAACTAAGAAGAAATAATTGATGTAATTGAGCTTACAACTCCCCTGTTTCATGCAGAAAAAGGTAGATAATTGTCGAAAAATCAGGTAAGATTTAGGAGAACGCAGGAGGGAGCAGGGGAAGAGGGTAAGTGAAATGAAGACAGTTGAAGAGTATTTGCACTTTTTGCAAAGTAAAGGTTTTCAATTTCGGGAAGACGCGATTGGCTTCATTTACTTTGGCAAAAATTATACCAATGCTTCTGACGAGCTTGCCAATGCAGCAATAGAACTCACATTAAAAGCTCAGAAATCATTTGACGGCAGTTTTTACGTATCATTGCTTGAAACATTGGTTTCAAAGAATATTACCAGCAGGCGGGAAGCAATAAAATTTGTAAAAGAAAAAGAACTCATTTAAAAGGCGTGTCTTTTTAGAGAACACGCCTTTTTCTAATTATTAAGCTGTTTTTTTCCTAAAGATCGACAATGTTTTCTTAGCAGGTATTTCTGCAAAGATCATACCTGCAAAAATAAGCAGACAGCCAGTCAGAGCACTAAAGGAAAGTCTCTCATTCGCCCACATAAATCCTGCAGCAGCTGCAAACACAGGTTCCATGGCAAATATGAGGGCCACTCTTGTTGGTGTTGTGTATTTTTGAAAAGCCGTCTGTGCAAAAAATGCGAGCGCGGTCGCAAATAGTGAAGTTACAATAAGAGCAGTCACCACATTGGTCTTAAATAATACTCCAGTTTCAAATGCCTGCTGCCAATTTTCTGTAAAAAACGCAAAAATGCCTGATAGTAATGCCACGGTACCTACTTGAATAATCGTTAATAGCAGGGCCGGATATTTGCTGCTGTATTTCCCTGTGAAAATAATATGAAGGGCAAAACCGACTGCACAGATTAATACATATGCATCACCGATATTCAGCGAGACTTTATCGGTCATTGTAAGAAAGTACAATCCCGCTGTTGCAATTGATACACCTATAATAGCATTGAATCCCGGCTTAATTTTTAAAAGCATAAAAGATAGGACCGGGACCATTACTACACTTAACCCCGTAATAAAGCCAGCTTTTGAAGAAGTTGTATAAAGCAGTCCGATTGTCTGGAGAGCATATCCTAAAAATAGAAACAGGCCCAAAATGACTCCAGAAATCAAAAGCTTTTTGTTAATTTTCTTTAACTGTTCTCTTTCAAAAATAACAAGCCAGCCTCCCAGTAAGAAAGCGGCCATGAAAAAGCGTACGCCATTAAAAGAAAATGGCTCAAGAAAAGCGATGGCGTTTTGGACAAGCACAAAGGTGGTTCCCCATACAAAGGCTACCAGCAAAAGGCTTACATCTGCAAATATAACCGATCTATTCATTATCTCATTGACCTTTCGTTCTATTTTTGCGAATGGCAGCTCTGGCTAATTCATCAGCGCCTTTGTTTTCCGAGCTGGGCACCCATTTCATAAAAAACAAATCAAATTGACTTGTAAGCTCCAAAGCATTTTCAAGCAAGGGAGCAAACTTTTTATTTTTAACGAATTCCTTTTCAACGGCCCGGTTAACCAGCTGTGAATCCGTTCGAAAGGAAACTGTTTTGTATCCCTTTTCTATACATATTTCCAGAGCATGAATAAATGCACGGTATTCGGCTTCGTGATTTTCCATATTCCCTAAAGGAATGGAATAGCGTTCAACTTGGCCATTATTTTTAATGAATATGCCTGCACCGCTGGGACCCGGGTTTCCGGCACTTGCTCCATCGATATATACTTCAATCAATTAAACTGCCTCCTGTTTTTAACCGCATAATAGGGTAAACTAAGTGTAGTTTATCATAAAAATATTCGATAAAGTGAAACTTCAATCAGTGGGGGCGCTTTCCCCCACTAATTGTTAGTTGAACCAATCGGGCCTTTTCGGGCAGTTGGATCCCCACTTATCCTCCATTGATACCTCTGAGTCTTGAATTGGGAGGACTTACTGCCCGTTAGACTGTGATAAAGCAGAAAAGGATACCAAAACGGCATCCTAATCTTTTACTGGAAAACGTTTAGCGATATAGCCAAACGGGGTATCAAGTATAGCTACTATAAATTTCAGCAAATAAGTCGTGATGAATATCTGAATCCATTCTTCCATTGGAAATACACCGAGGAAAGCAATGCTTGTAAAAACAAGGGTATCCAATAGCTGGCTGATCATGGTGCTGCCATTATTTCTGATCCAAAAATGGCCATCTTTTGGGAATTTCTTTTTTAAATAGGTAAAGATATAAACATCGGTAAATTGGCTGACTAAATAGGCAGCAAGGCTTCCGGCAGCAATCCGCGGAAGAATCGAAAAAAGAGTGCTGAGGGGCTCCTGTGCAAAATCTGTTTCATGCGGTTTAAATAATAGGACCATCTGCATGATGAGAGTCATGGATAGAAGAGTAAAGAAACCAAGCCATACAGCTTTTTTTGCTTCTTCTTTTCCGTACTTTTCATTTAGGATATCCGTAACGAGAAAAGCGGTACCGTACATAGCGTTTCCTAAAGTAGCCGTCAGGCCGAACATTTCAATGGTTTTTACGACTTGAAGATTGGCCATGACAGTGGAGAAGCCAATCCACACGAATAAACCAGTCTTTCCGAACATGCGGTACATAGCCAATACTAATGTGAAATTAATAATTGCAAAGAGCAATCCAAACCATTCATTAAACATCATATTCCTCCTAGTTTTGTTAATGCGGGAGTTTGCGAACCGCAGGAGATATAAAATTGTCATTGACCATTATACCTTGAAATATACTCAGTTAGTAATAAACTAAGTAAAGTATAATAAGTTCAACTATTGCAAACAGTTCTAATAATGATGACCAGCTAATAAAGTACAGAAAGGCTGACCTTGATGAAATATAAATTGGAATGGAAATATAAACTTAAAGGTAATGAGGATATATTATTTTCTTCAGACTGGATTGACGGTGAATCGGCCATGCAGGCTGGTGAAGATATTGAAAAATCAGGGAAGGGCAAAGAAGTAATTTACTATGATGAAGCTGGCACTTCATGGAGCACAAAGGAAATGAGAAAACTTCTAATGGAAGTTGAAGAGGATCCCCACGATATTACCGTATTTTTTGATGGGGGATTTAATAAAGAAACCAGTCAGGCAGGGCTCGGAGCGGTAATATATTTTAAACAGGGCAAAAAAAAGTATCGTGTTCGGGCAAATGAGCTCTTTGATGAGATGGATAATAATAATGAGGCAGAATATGCGGCCATTTATTACACTCTCAACCTGCTCGAAGAAATGGGCGTTCATCATATGACCTGTGAATTCAAAGGTGATTCCCAGGTAGTATTGAAACAGCTTGAAGGTGAATGGCCATGTTATGAAGAAAATTTAAACCGCTGGCTTGACCGAATTGAAGAAAAAATTAAAAAGCTTGGCATTCTTCCAAGATATAAACCCATTCCGCGCAATGAAAATAAAGAAGCAGATAAATTGGCCGGCCAGGCACTGCAGGGGAAGTTTATTAACAGCAAAATGCAGATCATATAATCGGATATAAGGAGGCGTGAATCGTTTGAGCAGAAAGGAAATTATTAATGAAGTGGAGGAGCTGATGATCAGTTACTGCAAAGACTGCTTCCTTCATAAGCATCATAAAGAGGAAAGAGGGCGCAGATATGCCCATCGATTTTGCATTACAGAGTGCACTGTAGGGGAGAAAATTAAATCAATCGGCAGCAAGCTTTCATAAATTCAGGACAAAAATAAAAGGCTGGCAGGTGCCAGCCTTTTTATCGTTATATTTGAATTATAGTTTTACAACGTTTGCAGCTTGAGGTCCGCGGTTTCCTTCAACGATTTCAAAAGAAACTTCCTGGCCTTCTTCTAAAGATTTGAAACCTTCACCTTGGATAGCAGTGAAGTGAACGAATACATCGTCTCCGCCTTCAACTTCGATGAAACCGAAACCTTTTTCATTGTTGAACCATTTTACTTTACCGTTTTGCATGTTTACTTTTCCTCCTAAGCCTGTCAAGACACATCTTGTGCCTTAGATGAATATTACCACCTAACAAAACATAGAGCAGATATTTTTATCTAATAACGGAAATATATTCTGTTAAATGATGATTATAATATACACGAATGGGCACTTTCCGTCAAGGAATTGAAACGCTTTTTTACAAAAAACAATAAAATATTTTAAATATTTTAACTTTTGTTTATTTGAAGGCGTAATACAATGTTTTCGAGTGAATTGATAACATAAATTATAGATTTTCTCATATTAATTATTAATTATCTTGTTGCCAAAGGGTGAGGAAAATGTATCGGTTTTCCATTGAGAATCAAGATTGGATCTTGAGGTTTTCACCCAACATCCAAATAGAAGCAGAAGAGAAGCAGGCCATCATCAGCTCGATCCTGCAGCTTGGCAAGGACCTCCCTCTATACTCACATGGAGAGTCATTTCTTATTATGAATGACCAATTAGGCATCATTGTATTTAATGTTGAGAAAATTCCATCCATGATTTTAACGGTCTCTAACATTGTCACAGAAAATAAATGGTACATCCAAAAAAACCTTACAATAAAGCGCTATCTTAAAGAATGATCGGCAAAAGCCGATTTTTTTTTTGAAGGATAAAAAAGTATAAAATTATGAACATTGATAACTGTCAAGCTCCACAAGGAATGCCACGACAGCTTTATCATCGCACGACTTAATAGCGTTAGCTTATATGGCCTGCCACCTCGAGGTCACAAGCCTGTCTAGCTGCGGCTCCTAGGGAAGAAATACTAGCCAATCCCTGCAAGAAGGAAAGTGTACACCATATTGCAGGGCTCGTCTTATACTTGTCGTCCCTGTGAAGTCGCCTCCACATTGGGGGCAACCCTGCCAAAAAGGCAAAGAACACCTTTCTGTGCGACCGTCTTATGCTTGAGGCCCACAGGACAAGGAAGGCTTGATCAGCATTAACATCGCACGACCGAAAGCGGCAGCTTTTGGGAGGACGTGGCATATTAGTCTGCTTCCTTTGAGGGCAAGGCCCTTGCGCTTTTCTTATTGCAAGCAGGTATGATAGGTAAAAATTCACAGGGTCTTCCGCCTTATGCAAACGCTTTCCTTTATGGATTAATATATAATTGCAGGAATCTTTAAATAATTTACGAAGGAGGACTTAGGTTGAAACGGTATAAACAGTATAAACAGTATATTTTTCTGGCCGCTGCCATAATATTGGCGGCATCCAATTTTTTATCCCCATTTATGCAAACGATTGCATCGGCCGAAAAAATGACAACAAGGATCGATCAGACTACAGCGGTCACTATCCATTATCAGCCTGCAGAGGGCAATACGAAGGATTGGAATTTATGGGTATGGCCTAAAGATGGCGAAGGGCAGGCTTTTGAATTCACTGGTGAAGATGAATTTGGACTTACTGCAGAGGTTGTACTCCCGGGAATCCATGATGAAGTTGGCTTCATTGTCCGCACTGACAGCTGGGAGAAGGATGGGGGAGACCGATTCATCAATGTACAGAGCGGCAATGATGAAGTATGGGTGAAAGCTGGCGATGAACATACATATACATCACCGCCTGATGGTGAGTACAGGGACTTTCCGGCATTTGAAAGGGTGAAGGTAAAACTCCACTACTTTCGATATGACGGTAATTATGAAGGCTGGAATTTATGGACTTGGCCAGAAGGCAAGGATGGAAAAAGAGTTGATTTTACAGCAGAAGATGATTTTGGGAAAGTTGCTGAATTTGAGCTTGAAAATCCGGAAAGTATGAAAAAGGCCGGTTTCATAGTCAGGAAGAGCACGGAAGGAAATGATTGGGCCGGCAAGGAATTTGGTGATCGCTTTATTACAAGGTTCGATGAAAATGGGAATGCAGAAGTATGGATTGTTCAGGGAACAGAAAGAATTTATTACAATCCAGCCTATATTGAAAAAGATCCAAAAATAGTGAATGCTTCTATGGATACTTTTAATCAGATTACGCTCGAAACCAATTTTCCTTTCCAGTGGAGGGATTGGGAATCCATAATTGAAATTGACAATGCAGATATTAAAGAAGTTGTTCCTTATGACGGGGACGAGGAAAAGGATTTTATAAATAAAGTAAGAGTGATAACTGAAGATAAACTGGATTTCAGGCAATCATATAAAATCTCTGCAGTTTCATTCGGAGAGGCAGAGGTGAAGATTGGGAATATTATCAGATCAAAGGAATTTGATGATGCTTTCTATTATGATGGGAGGCTGGGAAACCAGTATACGAAAAATCAAACCTCCTTCAGACTCTGGGCCCCTACAGCAAGTGAAGCATCGATAGTGCTTTATGACAGCTGGGATGATCAGACCGCTGAAGAACTTCCGCTTAAAAGAGGTGAAAAAGGAACCTGGACAACTGTTCTAAAAGGTAATCAAAATGGGCTGATTTACAATTATAAAGTTAAAATCGGAGGGAAATGGACAGAAGCGACTGATCCCTATGTACGGGCTGTAACAGTGAATGGCGACAGGGGCGTTGTGATGGATCTGGATTCAACCGACCCTGAAAAGTGGAATAAACAGAAGCCGAAGTTAAAGAATCCAGAGGACTCCATCATTTATGAAGTTCATATACGGGACCTTTCGATTCATGAGGACAGCGGCATTAAGCATAAGGGGAAGTTCATTGGGGCTGCTGAGAAAAGCACTTTAAATTCAAAAGGTGAAAAAACAGGTTTAAACCATATAAAAGATCTTGGAGTCACACATGTTCAGTTCCTTCCGATTTATGACTACCGGACAGTTGACGAAACAAAACTGGACGAACCACAATATAACTGGGGCTATGATCCTAAAAACTATAATGTGCCGGAAGGCTCGTATTCTACTGATCCTTATGATCCAGCTGCAAGAATTACAGAATTGAAGACAATGATTCAGGAATACCATAATGAGCAGCTGCGGGTTGTAATGGATGTTGTGTATAATCATGTGTTTGCAGTAAATGAATCCAGTTTCCATAAGCTTGTTCCAGGCTACTATTTCCGCTATAACGAAGATGGAACACTTGCCAATGGCACAGGAGTCGGCAATGATACAGCTTCGGAAAGAAAAATGATGCAGAAATTTATTGTCGACTCTGTTGCATATTGGGCTGAGGAATATAATCTTGATGGATTCCGCTTTGATCTGATGGGCATTCATGACACTGAAACAATGAATAAAGTAAGAAAGGCATTAGATAAAATTGATCCTGCTATCATTATCATTGGGGAGGGATGGGATTTAAACACACCACTGGCAGCTGAAAGAAAGGCCAATCAGAAAAATGCAGAAGATATGCCTGGCATTGGCCATTTCAACGATGGCATCCGGGATGGTTTAAAAGGCAGTGTGTTTGATGAACTGGATAAAGGTTTTGTAAATGGCAAACAAGGCATGGAAAACTTTGTTCAGCAAGGAATTGCAGCAGGATTGGATTATCCGGGCACAATGGCCACATACAAAGATCCTGAACAGGCGGTTACATATGCCGAGGCACATGATAACCACACTCTTTGGGATAAGCTTGAACTGACCAATCCAGATGCAACGGAGGAAGCAAGAAAAAAAATGCATAAATTGGCTTCTTCCCTTATACTCACATCCCAAGGAATCAGTTTTGTTCACGCAGGCCAGGAATTCATGCGGACAAAATACGGGGATCACAACAGCTATAAATCCCCTGACAGTGTAAATCAGTTAGACTGGAACCGCCGAACTGAATTCAGCGGGGAAGTAGACTATTTTAAAGGTCTGATTAAGCTCAGAAAGCATTATAAATCGTTTAGAATGACAACAGCTGAGGATATTCAATCAAAGCTTGAATTTATGAATGCCCCAGATAATACGGTGGCTTATAGACTGGATGCAAAAGGCCTAAAAGATAGAGCGAAAGAGATTGTTGTAATCCATAATGCAAATACAGAATCAGCAAAAATAACCCTTCCAGCCAGGGGACCTTGGCATTTGCTTGCAGACGGAAAACAGGCAGGGATAAGAACCCTAAAGATATATCAGTCAAAAACAATTGAAGTACCCGCCCAAACAAGCTTTATTCTTAAAAGATAAGTAACGGAGGAGAATCCTGTCAGGGGGTTCTTCTTTTGTTTTGCTTGCGGAACACGATTGTTTTAAAAATTTCATAACTATATAGGTATTTTAACTCCCTTTGCTAAATTTTTAGGTTAATATTAAAATAGATGTCTACAATTTGTTCTAAATGCAAAGGGAGCTAAAGTATGAAACTGATAATCGCGGAAAAACCCGATCAGGGTATGACGCTGGCTTCTATTTTTAAAATGAAGAAACACCAGGGATATATTGAGATCCTTCCGAACGATATATTTCCCCAAGGGGCTCATGTTACTTGGGCTATAGGCCACCTATGCCAGCTGTCTGCCCCTGAACAATACAATAAGGATTGGAAAAAATGGTCATTGGATACATTGCCCATAATTCCCGAGCAATTTCAATATGAAGTGACAAAGGATAAAGCAAAACAATTTAATATAATCAAACAGCTTGCTTCTAATCCAAAATTAACAGAAATTATCCATGCTGGTGATGCAGGGAGAGAAGGCGAGCTTATCATCCGGAATATTCTGAGGCTTACCGGTACAGTAGTGCCCATGAAAAGGCTCTGGATCTCTTCCTTGACTCCTAAAGCTATAAAGGAAGGGTTTCTTGCCCTGCTGGATGAAAGTGACACAAGGAACTTATATTATGAAGCCTATACGAGAGCATGTGCCGACTGGATCGTTGGCATGAATGCTTCCCGATTGTACAGTCTTCTTCTGCAGCAGAAAGGCTTCTCGGATGTTTTTTCAGTAGGAAGGGTTCAGACTCCCACTTTAGCTTTAATCGTAAAAAGAGAACAGGAGATCCAGAATTTTGTTTCCGAACCTTTCTGGGAGGTAACTGCACAGTTTAAAGTAAACGGGAAAAAATATACCGGCAAGTGGGAAAAAGATGGGGAATCAAGAATTAAGACGAAAGAGCTTGCCGAAAAGATTGCGGCATTCTGCAGGGACAAAGATGCACATCTAGAAGAAGTGCAGGCCGAAAAAAAAGAATTCCTGCCGCCCATGCTTTATAACCTTTCTGCACTGCAGGCAGAAGCCAACCGCAGATTCAAATTTCCGCCAAAAAAAACACTTGATGTAATGCAGAAGCTTTATCAAAAAGGAATCGTATCATATCCTCGTTCAGATTCCAGGCATGTAACAGAAGGAGAAGCGGAAATGTTTCCGGAGATTCTCAGAAAAATAGAAACAAAAGATGAGTATAAGGAATTTTTCCCTCTGCCTTCAAGCTCGATTTTGAAGAATAAACGGTATGTGAATGATAAAAAGGTAACTGATCACTATGCCATTATTCCGACCGAACAGGTGCCCGACCTGGTAAGATTATCTTCGGATGAAAAAATTCTCTATGACCTGATCGTAAGGAGCTTAATAGCTGCACATTATGGAAAAGCTGTAACAGAATATACAACTATTAAGACCCTTGCAGATGGAAGAGCTTTGTTTTTATCCAAGGGAAAAGTACAGCTTGAAGAAGGCTGGAGAAAAGTGATTCCGCAGCAGGAGAAGGAAAAAGAACCGATTCTGCCTTTATTGCAGGCGGGTGATCAAGGTACAGTGATAAAGGCGGATGTAAAAGAAAGCAAAACCCAGCCGCCCAAAAGGTATACTGAAGGCCAGCTGATTACACTGATGAAAACGGCCGGGAAGCAAATCGAAGATAAGGAACTTGAGAAGGTCCTGATGAAGACGGAAGGCCTTGGAACGGAAGCCACAAGGGCGGGAATCATCACAATGCTGAAGGAGCGCAAATACATTGATATAAAGAAGAATCTTGTATATGCAAACTCAAAAGCAAAAATCCTGATAGAGGCAATAGGCACAGAAATACTGGCTTCTCCAGAAATGACGGCCAAATGGGAACAGCGGCTGAAGGATATTTCGGATGGTCAGGCATCCCCCAAACAATTCATGGAGCAAACCAATAAAATGGTTGGCCATTTGATTTCCGCCTCCATTGAACATGCGGGAAAGTGGACATTTTCTGAAGAAGATAAAGAGGGATTCACGCCGGGGAAATTCAAGCAAAAAAGAGCAGCCAATCTGGGCAAATGCATGCTGTGTGATGGTAAAGTTGTTGATAAGGGGAGCTTTTATGGCTGCTCCAATTATAATAAAACAAAATGCACCTTTACTATTTCCAAAAGCATTATGGGCAGGACGATGACTCAGAAACTGATCAAACAGCTATTAAAGGATGGGGAAACAGAATTAGTTGAAGGTTTTACAAGCAAAGGAAAGGATAAAACATTTTCAGCTAAATTAACCTGGGACCGACAGGAGAATAGAGTCAAATTTCTCTTCCCGCAAAAGACCTGAATTTGCTTGCTGCAGCGTATTTCCTTGTCTCCATTTTCCAACTGTAGTAAAATCGTTAAAGTCTTATAATTATTTATAAATGATATAAAGTGGACATGGCGCTCTGCGCTTTTATAATTGGCAGGAGGTTGCGTAATGCCAACACCAAGTATGGAAGATTACATTGAACAAATATATATGTTAATTGAAGACAAGGGATATGCCAGAGTTTCTGATATTGCCGAGGCTCTCTCTGTTCATCCCTCTTCAGTGACAAAAATGGTTCAGAAGCTTGATAAGGATGAGTATCTGGTTTATGAAAAGTATCGAGGGCTTATTTTAACGCCAAAAGGGAAAAAAATCGGCAAGAGGCTTGTATATCGGCATGAACTTTTAGAACAGCTCCTGCGTATTATTGGAGTTAAAGAAGAAAATATTTATGAAGACGTGGAAGGCATTGAACATCACCTGAGCTGGGATGCCATTGACAGGGTTGGCGACTTGGTTCAGTTTTTTGAAGAAGATGAAAGCCGCATTGGAGTGCTGAGGGAAATCCAGCGTAAAAATGAAGAAGAACAGTAAAAACCTGACCGCTTTGCGTCAGGTTTTTTTCATGTACTGGCACTATTTTAATAGAAGCTGGGAAAATCATCAAAAGATGGCGCAAAGGAAGGATTCAGATACATAGAACCATCTTCGTTTTCATAAATTTGAATACCCTCAATCAAGCCCTCTTCAGCCTCCAATAGTGCTTTCCGATAAGAAATGATTCTTCCACCGGAAGTCTGGAATGAAATAATCTCATCATTGTTGTTTCGGTAGACTGCTGTCAGCTGTTCGCCGTTCATATAAACTCTCCTTATTCATTTTCTATCAATATTGTTGACTTTTTTAACATTTTATAATCAGAGGTATTTATGATAATCTTAGCGAATTTAAAATATTGGGAACTTTTTTTAATGAACAATCGTATGCATAACAGGGGGGATATGATGAGCACTTTTAACTGGTCTGCAGAAGCAGAGAAGCTTTGGGATGAAAATTCGGAATCATGGAATGCAAAGAGCGCAGCAATGTGGGAGGAAGGGAGCCGGAAGGATATCATCTCCTTCTTCGAAAAGCATGTCAAAAAGGGATCTGCCGTATGTGACCTTGGATGCGGAGATGGGTATGGTTCATACAAACTTGCTTTGGCTGGATATAGGGTTATCGGGATTGATGTCTCTGAAGAAATGATACATAAAGCAGAAAAATTGAACGAAAAAACAGGTGTGGTATTTAAGAAAGAAGACATATCAGATCTTACCCTTGAAGAGAATGCACTTGATGCGGTCCTTGCCATCAATTCACTGGAATGGACAGAGAGCCCGCTGGATGTTTTAAAAGAAATTCGGAGAACTGTTAAACCGGGCGGAAGGGCGTGTATAGGCATTCTTGGTCCAACAGCTGCACCCCGGGCTAACAGCTACCGCAGACTATATAAGGAAAAAGTTATATGTAATACCATGATGCCGTGGGAATTTGAACGGCTTGCAAAAGAAAACGGATGGTTAAAGATTGATGAACTTGGCGTTTATAAAAAAGCATCAGAC
This sequence comes from Cytobacillus oceanisediminis, assembly GCF_004366035.1. GTDB lineage: Bacteria > Bacillota > Bacilli > Bacillales > Cytobacillaceae > Cytobacillus > Cytobacillus oceanisediminis_C. Next base: position 135,779 of record NZ_SOEE01000001.1, on the reverse strand, counting down.
CAGCTTTCAAAAGGCTCGCTCACGGATGAGCTAAAGCAATCATTATCTTTTATGTGGATCTTTATGCTTGAAAACAAGAAAAATGAAGGGATGGGAAAAGAATGAGCAGATATTCAATTGAAGAGTTTGTAAATCAGACAAAACAGCAGGATAAAGGAGAAGGGTTATTTGAACTTGAAACACCAAGGATGCTCGAAATTAATTTAACCAGCCAGGTTTGGGCTAAAGCTGGCGGGATGGTCTCCTACCGCGGCCAAATTAAGTTTGAACGCGAAGGGATACTCGAGCATGGCTTAGGAAAAATGTTCAAAAAGGCACTTACTGGAGAAGGGGCAGCTTTAATGAAAGCTACGGGCAACGGAAAGCTGTACCTTGCAGACCAGGGAAAGAAAATTTCAATCCTGAATCTAGATGGAGATGCCATCTTTGTAAATGGGAATGATCTGCTTGCATTTGAGCCTTCCATCAGCTGGGACATTAAGTTAATGAAGAGGATGGCGGGCATGCTCGCAGGAGGTTTGTTCAACGTCCGTTTAGAAGGAACAGGAATGGTGGCTATCACTTCTCACTATGAGCCGCTGACACTCTTGGTTACTCCTGATAATCCGGTATATACCGATCCGAATGCGACAGTTGCATGGTCAGGTACACTGCAGCCCGAATTTGTGACAGATATCTCATTTAAAACGTTCCTTGGAAGAGGAAGCGGAGAGTCAATCCAAATGAAGTTTTCAGGTAACGGTTTTGTAGTAGTTCAGCCATTTGAAGAAGTGTATTATGCTCAGCAATCATAAGGAAAAGCGGAAGCGCCTTGCCCACCCCTGACCTCGAGGGGGTAGGGGCCGAAGTTAGACAGTAATCGAAGTTCAAAATTTTATACTTTCTTATTTTAAGGATAAGCCGGTTTTTGAGTGGGGAACTCCTCTCAAAGACCGGGCTTTTTTCATGCTTTTTGCTGCAAATTAAGTTATCCGTTCACTGCACTATTAATCCCAATCATAAGGTGTTTCCTGGTAAACATAGTAGTTCAGCCAGTTGGAAAACATTAAATGGGCATGTGACCGCCATTTATTATGCGGGTTTCTGTCGGGATCATCATTCGGGAAATAGTGTTTTGGCACGGGAACCTGCAGGCCTCTGTTTCTGTCTCTAGAGTATTCTTCCGCAAGTGTGCCTGCTTCATATTCCAGGTGTCCTGTTACCATGATTTGTCTTCCGCGGTTCGCACTCATAATGAAAGGACCCGCTTCCTCAGATGATGACAGGAGCTTGACTTCCGGGTGTTCAATCAATTGATCTTTATAAACATCCGTATTGCGCGAATGCGGAGCAAAGTAGATGTCATCGAATCCTCTCAATAATTTTTCGCTTCGGTCATGGACTTCATGAAGATAAACACCAGAGCATTTTTCAGGCAGCTCATATTTTCCGATCCCAAAGTGATAAAATAACGCTGCCTGTGCCCCCCAGCATATATGCAGGGTGGAAGTAACATTGGTTTTCGTCCACTCCATGATTACGGTTAGTTCCTCCCAATAGTCCACTTCCTTAAAGTCGAGAAGCTCTACAGGTGCTCCAGTTATGATCATCCCGTCAAATTTACGGTTTCGAACTTGCTCAAATGTAGTATAGAATTGTTCGAGATGCATAGGACTGGTATTTTTTGATTGATGTGTGGCCGTTTTTAAAAACGAGATATTCACCTGTAAAGGTGTATTTCCAAGGAGTCTTAAAAGGTGTGCTTCGGTTTTTTCTTTTTCAGGCATCAAATTCAGGATGAGGATATTTAGTGGGCGAATATCCTGCTGTTTGGCACGGTCCTCATCCATGATAAAAATATTTTCTTCCTCTAAGATCTCCCTTGCAGGAAGCAGCTTAGGAATTTTTATTGGCAAGTGATCATCTCCCTGTGCAAAAATTCAATTAAACTTATTATAAAGACGATTCGAAATTGTATCAATGCTTTACTGTGTGAAAATGCGAAAATATCAAAAGTAAATGACAATATTTCGATTCAGGGATGGTACAATAAAGCTGTAAGGAACCTATACATATTGGATTCTAGGGGGATAAAAATGAATGTGAAACCGATTGTGAAATCAGACATTGAAATTGCCCAGGCATCTGCAATGAAGCCCATTGCGGAAATAGCTGAAAAAATCGGGCTCTCAGAGGATGATCTGGAGCTTTTCGGCAAGTATAAAGCAAAATTATCCGCAGAAACCTTAAAGAGATTAAGTACGAAAGTAAGCGGGAAAATAATTCTTGTCACTTCCATTAATCCGACACCTGCAGGAGAAGGAAAATCCACAGTAACAGTTGGCCTGGCCGATGCTTTTAACAGACTTGGCAAAAAAGCTATGGTCGCGATGAGGGAACCTTCGCTCGGGCCAACAATGGGAATCAAGGGCGGAGCAACCGGCGGAGGTTATTCGCAGGTCCTGCCGATGGAAGACATCAATCTGCATTTTACCGGTGATCTTCACGCAATCACTACAGCCAATAATGCATTGGCTGCCCTGATTGATAATCACCTCCAGCAGGGGAACCTGTTAAATATTGACCAGAGAAGGATTGTATGGAAGCGTGCCCTGGATTTGAACGACCGTGCATTAAGAAAAATCGTTATTGGCCTTGGAGGGCCTGTACAAGGTGTTCCGAGAGAAGATGGATTTGATATCACTGTGGCTTCAGAAATTATGGCCGTTCTATGCCTTGCATCCGACCTTCAGAACTTGAAGGAAAGACTGGGGAAAATGGTGATTGCATACAATTATGATAAACAGCCAGTAACAGTGGCTGATCTTGGAGTGGAAGGAGCTCTCACCTTGCTTCTTAAAGAAGCAGTCAAACCTAATCTGGTGCAGACAATTGAACATACACCGGCATTGGTCCATGGCGGCCCGTTTGCCAATATTGCTCATGGCTGCAACAGTGTGATTGCAACTGCCGCAGCCTCCAAGCTGGCTGACTATGTAGTGACAGAAGCCGGTTTTGGCGCGGATCTTGGTGCTGAAAAGTTTTTAAATATTAAAGCCAGAACCGAAGGCATTGACCCTGAAGCAGTGGTGATTGTAGCTACAATCCGTGCTCTGAAAATGCATGGCGGCTTGTCAAAAGCTGAATTGGGCAAGGAAGATACAGAAGCACTCACTAAAGGCTTTGCTAATTTAAAAAAGCATATTGAAACAATTGAAAGCTTTGGACTTCCGTATGTAGTGGCCATTAACCGGTTTATTTCCGATAGCGAGAATGAGATAGAGGTCCTTACAGAACTTTGCAGTGAGGCCGGCATGCCAGTGGCGCTGACAGAGGTTTGGGAAAAAGGCGGGCAGGGAGGAATTGAGCTGGCTGAGAAGCTCCTGGGAATTTTGGATGAAAGAGCAGCGAAGTTCAGCCACCTATATGATTTATCTTTGCCTCTTGAGGAGAAAATTCTAACAGTAGCCCAGACGGTTTATGGCGCAAGTAAAGTGGAATACTCAACCAAAGCCAAAAAGCAGATAAGAGACTTTGAAAGCTTTGGCTGGGGCGTACTGCCGGTTTGTATGGCTAAAACACAATATTCATTATCTGATGATCCTGCAAAACTTGGAAGGCCATCAGATTTTACCATTACTATACGTGAGCTGAAGCCATCCATTGGTGCAGGGTTCATTGTAGCACTTACCGGAGATGTGATGACTATGCCTGGTTTGCCTAAAGCACCTGCAGCCATGAACATGGATGTAGATGATGATGGAAATGCAGTCGGCCTATTTTAAGGGGGATTAGCACATGTTTGATCCAACGGCCTTTGAAAATATGAAGGTTGTTATGGAAGGCGGATTTTATGACCGGGATCTTGACGGTGAAATAAGAATTGTTGATCGAAATGATATTTTAAACTCAGCTAAAATGAGCCGAAGGTATGACATTACTTTTACAGACAATGCAGAAGGCTTGGCGGAGATTTTCTGTACCTTTACAATGGAAGCGGGACTTGATAATCTTGCAGCTGAGCTATTGCCTCAAGGGAAATCTGAGAAGCTGGCAGGCTGCCGGATTTATGTGAAATTTACAATTAAGCATTTAAAAGCTTCCAATGCATCTCTGCAAATCTGTAAAGTTCTGCGTCATATCTGGGGCAGCGGACGGAAGGTCGAACAGACTGTGAAATACAATCCTGAAAATATGAAGGCCATGGCCGAAACAGAAACCGTCATTTCTTTTAACCGGCTTATTCATGAAGAACAGATAGATGATCTGAATGAAATGATCATTTATATGACCTCTTCGATGAAAGCTTTAAGAAAAATCCATTTTTAATATGAATGCGTCTTGCCGAAATAGCAAGGCGCTTTTTTTGTATGAAATTTATACGGAAGATTCAAAATTATATTTACAATCACTTACTCTGATAATACGATTAAGAAGGAATGGAAAAACATTCCGGACAAATCCAAAAGGAGGAGAGGCAAATGGTTATGATTATTGAAGGAAAAGGAATTGAGAAGGGTAGACAAGACGTAACCTAGTCAGGAGGACAAAGGTATGATTCAAAGTACAGACAAAATAGTCATTGCAGAGTATCATGAGAGCTTTGCGGCAGGAATAGCAAAAATGTGGAACTTGAGCAGAGACAGCTGGGGCGGAGATACCAGTGTAATGACTGAGGAACAAGTAAAAACGAAGGAAGCGAATAATGGCAATATTACTTTATACTTAGCGCTGGATGGTGAAGAGGTCGTAGGCTATTGCGGGTTATCGGAATATAAAGAAGATACGGGTTCCCTATATATTCCTCTTCTAAATGTAAGGCCGGATTACCATGGACGGAAAATAGGAAAGATGCTTGTTATGAGAGCGCTTCAAAAAACAATTGAATTGGGCTGGCCGCGCCTTGACTTGTATACATGGCCAGGAAATGTGAAAGCTGTCCCGCTTTACAAAAAATGCGGATTCTTCTGGGAAGACAGAGATGATACAACACACTTAATGAATTTTATTCCGGCTGTTCACCATACACAGCTCTTGAAACCTGCCTTTGAAAAGCTTGATTGGTATAGCAGCAGCATGAGAGAAATTGACGTAAAGCCAGATGGAATCAAAGAAAACGGCTTTACATTTTACGAGTATATTTGGGAAAGCGGGGAAGTGTCTGCAAGAGTCAGATTTGAAAGATCCGGCAGAGGAATCAGTTTAATAGAAACGAATGATTACCTTCTGGAACTATCCATGGATCATCATGAAGTAATCGAAAATGAAATCCAAAATTTCCAGCTCAAACTCATAAATAAGACGGGAAGTCCTGTTTCTTTTAAGGCTGAAGGAAATAACCAGGGAAGAGTCGAAGCTGTTTTCGAGCATGACCTGATGGCCGAGAGTGACGAGGCAATAACCGGACAATTCATAGTGCATGAAGGGGAAGAGCCTAGTATTTGGAAAACGCATCCTTCATTAGGCGTTAAGGTATGGGTTAATGGTGAGGAGTGTGAATTGCGCCTTGGTCTGCTGCCTAAGCAGCCAGCCAGGATTACAGGCGGTTCAAAGGGGAATCTCAGATTTATAAATCAGGAAAATGAATTGGAAATTGAGGTAGAGAACAACCTGGAAGAAGACGCAGTATTTCACCTTTCTTTTCCCGTAAGTGATCTTGTTGAATTAGAAGAGCGGGAGTTTCGAATAAATCTTCACAAAAAAGGGCGTAAGCTGCTGAAGGTGCCTTTCATTGTTAAAAAATATGGCTTCTATCAGCCGGAAATGGCGGTATTGGCTACAAAGGAAAATGGAGACCAACTCGCTTTTACATGCAGCTCGATGGGCATCCCACTTAAAAGCTTCGGTCAAAAGTTTGGAGGAGAGTCAAAGGATTATTGGCATATCTGCAATGGAATCTGCCAGGTGAATATCCGGAAATTGGATTATAAAATAACGGCTGGCAGAAACGAAAGTGTTAACCAGCCTTTCGCGTTTTTTGCTCCTAAACTTGGGAAACCCTTTTCAACTGAATTTTCAAAGGCAAAGCCGGCGGCAGCAGAGTGGTTCGCAGATGACACTGCGATCACCTTCAAATTGGTATTCAAATCTGAAGCATTTACAGGAATTCTTGTATCATTGTATACGTCCCTATATGGTGAAGGCTTAGTAAAAGTATGGGCTGAATTGATAAACGAAGGGGCTGAAAGATATGAGAATCTGTTTTTCAGCCAGCCGTTATATTATGACATGCAGCAGCCATATTTTCCGCTGGATAATGAAGTAATCGAGTTTTCTGACATAAAAGAATTGGGGTTCATGGAGTTATCAGGTATAACCGAAAATTGGTTCTTCGCCGATCATAATGGCGAGCCGGTTGGATTCTGCTGGCCGAAAAATGCGAAGTCCAATCCGGATGGGTGGCAATTTTACTATCAGCAGGAAACTGGCTTCTTTGAATCGGGAGATCAGATAATATTGGCACCTGGCTATTTATCAATAGGAGCTTTCCGGACATGGGAAGAAATGCGGCATTTTGCAGGTGTGGAGTCAGGGTATGAAAAAAATGTTCAACATGAAAAAGCACTAATTATCAATAGGGGAAATCCAGTTGCAAAAGAACAGGATACAGCAGAATTCACTATTAAAACATATCGTTCAAGTTATCTTAATGGCACTATTGATTTTTATTTAAATACAGATAAAAATCAAACCTCAAATTTTAGTCAAGAACAGGAATTAAGAGTATTTAAATCCAGTTTTCCTATTAAGGATACGGAGCCTTTATCTATTATAAATGCTGAAATTACCCTTGACAGTGAAAAGAAGCAAGTAAGAGAACTTCTGCTTGTGCAAAGGGGTAATGTCCGTATGTTTACGGAAGAGCATGGCGGCAAGACTGTTTATATCATGGATAATGGCATTATTAGCTTAAAAGGAGCACCGGATTTTTATCCTGGCTTATTCTCATTAACCTATAAAAAGAGGGAGTGGCTTGATTCATCCTTTCCCGAGCCGGTGGCCAAAGGATGGTGGAATCCATGGACTGGCGGCATGAAAACTGTGCCATCGCAAATGAGTGTGTTCTCGCTATTAAAGGAGACATCTTCTGCTGAATTTACCAGTGTTAAAGATTCGTATGGAAACGAATGGTCTGCATTGGCCATCCATACGAAAGTTGTCCATCACTCCATATGGAAAGGCCTTGAATATACACAGTATTTCGCGTTATTGCCGGGGGTCCCGCTCCTTGCTCATTGGGTAAAAGCGGAAAATGCAGGCGGGAAATATCTGTTAAATGAAAAATGGATTACAGATATATTTATATCCGGAGGCTCATTAAAGGATCTTACTCTTACAGTAAGTGACAAAGGAGCAGAATCAGCATATCAGGCCGGAGTTGAGGAGCAGTCATTTGTACTTATTGATGGATCCCGTATTTCCAGCTGCCGGTCTCCTGAAAATATGTATGTAGTGAGAAGCAAAGATAATGAATTCCTTGGAGCATATATGAATAAAGAAGCATTCGAAGTTATTTCGGAAAGAAATGCAGGCCTATTGGCCAAACCGGGCTTTATTGCATTTGATGAAAGAAGCATCGAGGGCAGACTGCTTAATAGACTCCACAACCTGGAATTCCGCTAAAGGAGAAATTATGAAAGTCATAGATGCACATATTCATTTTTCAGATATTAAATCATTTCATCGTACTGCCAATGAACTCTCCTTTGTAGATTATTCATATCCTGGGCATCAGCAGGAGTTCCAAAAAGCTAATGTAGTCTTGAGCATTGCAATGGGGCTTACAGAAACCGAAAATATGGGCTTTCCGGATTATGAAGCAAGAACGCCTATGGGGCTTGACCTGGATGATAAGATACCGGCTGATGTTGTTTACTGTGCTGGCATCAATCCATATGATCTCAATGATAGAGCTCTTCAAAGGCTGGAGGATGATCTGCAAAAACCAAACGTGGCAGGGATCAAGATTTACCTGGGGTATTATCCTTTCTATGCCTATGATGATGTTTATGAACCTGTGTATGAACTCGCTGCAAAATACGGAGTTCCTGTTGTATTTCATACAGGGGATACCTATTCAGAAAGGGGATTGCTTAAGTATTCTCACCCCCTGGCTATTGATGAGGTGGCTGTTAAACACCGGAATGTCAATTTCGTGATTGCTCATTTTGGAGACCCATGGACATTGACAGGAGCTGAAATAATATATAAGAATCCTAATGTTTATGCCGATCTTTCAGGCTTGATTGTAGGTACAGAAAAAGAATTGAAGAAACGCAGCAAAGGAAGATTTTTGGATCATCTGAGGCATGCTTTAGTGTTTGCGGATTCTTACGATAAATTGCTGTTTGGAACCGATTGGCCTCTTGCTCCAGTGGGTCCTTATATTGAATTTATAAAAGAACTCATACCTGAAGAGCATCATGAAGATGTATTTTACAATACCGCGATAAAGGTTTTTCCTAAAATCAAGCCTTTTCTGCCATAGAACCTGCGGCTGGGAGAGAAATCTTTCACTTCCAGCCTTTCAAATAGTCTTATTTACATACATACACGTATAAATATCTTAAAAGGGGGCGGCTACAGTGGATAAAATTGCATGGGTAACAGACAGCACTGCTTTTTTAAATAACGAGTTAAGAAACCATCCTCACATATACCAGATTCCGATGACCATCATTATGGATGGCAAAGAATATACTGATGGGGTTGATTTAACACCGGAAGAACTTTATGCGAGCTTAAAAACCCTGGATACTCCTCCAAAAACTTCCCAGCCATCCATTGGCGCTTTTCGGGAGTTATATGAAAATCTGCAGAAGGACTATGACTGTATCATCGCAGTGCTGGTATCGGCAAAACTCAGCGGGACCGTTTCTTCCAGTGAACAGGCCGCCCAGCTGGTTGATATACCAGTATACAGCATAGACTCCAAGATATTATCATACCCTTTAACCAGGTTAGTCCTTAAGGGGATGGAATTGGCAGAAGCCGGACTGGATATAAAAGAAATTATCCGGAGGCTTGAGGCACTTCGTGATACGGGTGAAACATATGTCCTCATTGGGAGTCTTGAACAGCTTCATAGAAGCGGCAGGATGTCCGGAGTTCAGTTTTTTCTGGGCAGCATGCTAAATGTAAAGCCGATCATTTCAGTTCGTGATGGGGAATTAAGCGTAAAAGAGAAAGCCAGAAGCGAAAGAAAGGCAAAAGACAAAATTGTGAATCTGCTAAGGGGTGCACATGAGAGAAAACTGCTGAAGGAAGTATTCATCCTATACGGTTTGCATCCGGAAGAAGCGGAGGAATGGAAGAGGGAACTCCAGGAAGAATTTAATGGAGTTAAATTTGGATGCTATTCTTTGGGGGCTACGATTGGAGTCCATGCAGGAGAAAATACACTTGGCATCAGCTGGCTGAATGGCCTTGAATAAAATAGCTTAGGGACCTGGTGCAGGAAATCAAATACTGGTTTTCTGCACCATTTTTTTATCAGTGCCGTCTGTAATAATGAATCCATTTAATAGTTCTATAGATATGGCATTACCTTGCCATCGTTTCTTTTTGAGACTAATGTTAAAATGGAGTGTGGAGTTTGAAAGCGGGTGAAATAATGAAGGAAAAAAATATACATTTAACAGAAAAATTCGTCCGGAATACACTCGGAGAAGATTCAACCGGGCATGACTGGCATCATATTGAGCGGGTGAGAAAAAATGCCCTTTACATAGCCAAAAAGGAACAAGCAGGAGATCCTTTTTTAATTGAAATGGCAGCGCTGCTTCATGATATACCCGATGCTAAGCTGAACACTTCAAAGGAAGCGGGAGAAAGGAAGCTATCTGATTTTCTGCAGGAAATTGAGATTGCAGAAGAAGCTTCCAGCAGCATTAAGACAATAATTGAGTCAGTTTCTTTTAAAGGCGGCAATAACAAAAAGGTGTTAAGCGTGGAAGCTAAAATAGTCCAGGATGCGGACCGATTGGATGCAATTGGTGCTATGGGGATTGCACGAGCATTTGCCTATGGCGGCAAAAAAGGGCAGCCTATTTATGATCCCGGCCTTGAAATCAGAAAAGTAATGACTGAAGATGAATACCGGAATGGAAAGTCATCATCCATCAATCATTTCTACGAAAAGCTATTGAAGCTGAGAGATCTGCTAAATACTGACACTGCCAGGGAAATGGCAGAAGCGCGGCATGAAATTATGGAGCAATATCTGCATCAATTTTTTATAGAATGGAATGGTCAAGCATGAAGATGATTTCTTTGGAGAATGTTACAAAATCATATGGAGAGAAAGAACTTTTTAATGATATATCTTTTACAATCGCTGAAAAAGAAAGAGCAGGACTGATCGGAGTAAACGGTACGGGGAAATCTTCCCTGCTTAAAGTGATTGCCGGTGTTGACCTGCCAGACTCTGGAGAAATAGTCACTCCTAGAGATTACACCATTTCATATTCAGCACAGCAGCCTGAACTCAACTATGAATTAACAGTTCTCGAGCAGGTTTTTGCAGGAGATGCACCAGTTCTTGTACTGCAGAGAGAATATGAACAAGCCCTGCTGGAGCTTAGCATGCACCCTGAAGATTCAGACATTCAGCAAAATCTTTTCGAACTTCAAAAAAGAATGGATACCCTTGATGCCTGGGAAGTGAACACAGATGCCAAAACGATACTCACTAAGCTGGGTATCGAGGAGTTCAGCAAAAAGATTGGAGAGCTTTCTGGCGGGCAGAAAAAACGGGTTGCCCTGGCGCAAGTACTGATCCAGTCACCTGACTTGCTGATTCTTGACGAGCCGACAAATCATCTTGATTTTGAATCGGTGAAATGGCTGGAAGAATATCTGGGCAGATACAGGGGGGCGCTGCTCCTTGTAACACATGATCGTTATTTCCTTGACCGGATTACAAATAGAATGTTTGAACTTGAAGGCGGAAATCTATACAGCTATAAAGGGAATTATGCTGCATTCCTTGAAGCAAAGGCGGTAAGAGAGGAAAATGAGGCAGCTGCCATTGATAAGCAGAAAAATCTGTTCAGAAGGGAACTGGAATGGATCAGACGAGGTGCAAAAGCCCGTACCACCAAGCAAAAAGCCAGAATTCAGCGGTTCGAAACCCTTGATAGCCAGCTTGCTTCAGTTAAATCCTCGGAAAAATTGGATATGTCCCTAAGTGGCAGCCGCCTCGGAAAACAGGTATTTGAACTCGAAGCTGCTTCAAAAAAGTATGGCACTCAAACGGTTCTGGATCATTTTGATCTTCTTGTAAAACCAGGGGATAGAATAGGGATTATCGGAAGAAATGGAACGGGGAAATCTACTCTGCTTAACATACTGGCAGGCAGGATTCCGCTTGACTCGGGTAAGCGAATTATTGGGCAGACGGTAAAAATCGCTTACTATACACAGGAAAGCGAAGATATGGATGAGAACAAGCGCATGATCGAATACCTCAAAGAAACAGCAGAAGTAGTTGAAACTTCCGATGGCAAAACGATTTCTGCAGCTCAAATGCTGGAGCGCTTCCTATTTCCGGCGTATTCTCACGGCACTCCTATCCGCAAGCTTTCCGGCGGGGAAAAACGCAGACTGTATTTATTGAAAATCTTAATGTCAGAGCCTAATGTTCTTCTGCTTGATGAGCCGACCAATAACCTTGATACCCAAACCCTGACGGTTCTCGAAGATTATCTTGAAGATTTTCCCGGTGTAGTCATTACAGTTTCACATGACCGCTACTTCCTGGATAAAGTGGCTGAGCAGCTTCTTGTATTAAAAGGCGAGGGCAAAATCGAATCCTACTATGGAAGTTACAGTGAATTTCTTGAAAGCGAGAATGCCAAGCCTGTTCAGGAAGTTGATGCTGCCCCAAAAAAAGCGAGGGAAACTAAGCCAAAAAAGAAGAGAATGAGCTACAAAGAAAAAAAGGAATGGGAAGAAATCGAGGGAAAAATTGAAGCGGCTGAAACCCGTCTTGAAGCGATTTCCTCAGAAATGGCCAGTATCGGCAGTGACTTTGAAAAGGGTCAGGCCTTAGTAGAAGAAGAAACAAAGCTGAATGAAGAGCTTGAATACTTGATTGAGAGATGGAGCTACCTTTCAGAAGCAGCTGAAAATGAATAATTCATACCCGGGGAATTTCTCCCGGGTTTCTTTGCATATTCAGAAACAACTAAAATGCCTCGAAAATCTCCTTATGTTAAAATAATACCAGTTACCATCGTGAATATATAAAAAAGGGTGATACTTTTGAGAATCAAAGCAATCGAACCAACACCAAGTCCAAACACTATGAAGGTTATTCTTGATGAAGAGCTTCCGATGGGGAAGGCCAATAATTATAAAAAGGATAAAAAAGAAGGAGCTCCAAAGATTATTCTGGATATACTTGAAATTGATGGAATCAAAGGGGTTTACCATGTTGCCGATTTCCTTGCTGTCGAAAGAAATGCGAAATATGACTGGAAAGAGCTTCTCCCGCAAGTAAGATCCGCATTTGGCGAGGATGTGGAAAATGAGGGCACAGAAGACAATGGCATCGATGAACATTATGGTGAAGTCCAAGTGTTAGTCCAAATGTATAAAGGAATTCCCATGCAGGTTAAACTGACTGACGGCACGGAGGAAAAGCGCTTTGGACTTCCTGAAAACTTTATTAAAGCTGTTTCAGAGGCGCAGGATCCTGCTGATAATGTTGTCATGGTCCGCAAGTGGAAAGAATTTGGTGTCCGATATGGAGACTTTGACCAGGTTGGCCATGATATTGTAGAAGAACTAATGGCTGCCTATCCAGAAGGAAGACTCCAGATACTTGTTAAAACGGCAAAAAGCCCGGATAAAACGGACGGAAAACACACACGTTCCCTTCTTAAACTGTCTGTAGAAGATCTGGATTCCCCGGATTGGCGTGAGCGCTATCAAAAACTCGAACAGATGAATGATCCTGAACTGGAGGACCTGTCTGTTCTTGAAAAAGCGCTTAATGATGAGAAGGCGTCAATCAGAAGACTTGCGACAGTTTATCTTGGGATGATTGAGGATAAGAGTGTCCTTCCTCTCCTGTACAGAGCATTGAAGGATAAAACGGTCACTGTAAGACGTACAGCAGGGGACTGTTTGTCTGACCTGGGATTTGAAGAAGCAATGGACGCCATGAAGGAAGCGCTGCAGGACGACAGTAAACTTGTGCGCTGGCGTGCGGCCATGTTCCTATATGAAGTGGGTGATGAAAGTGTGCTTCCTGCTTTAAAAGCAGCAGAAGACGATCCGGAATTCGAAGTCAGCATGCAAATCAAATTGGCTATTGAAAGAATTGAACATGGGGAAGAAGCAAAAGGGTCAGTTTGGAAACAGATGACTGAATCCCGGAAACAGGGCAAGGAATAAGTTTCTGGGAAAAAACCGCTCACAGAATAAAAATCTGGAGCGGTTTTTTTGTTGGACATATAAGGAATCGTTCCCGGCGACTTAGGAAAGATGGCAGCAGTAAGGTAACGACTGAAGTAAAATTATGCGCCCGGATTTTTATAGAATGTCCCCAATTATTGAATTTCACAACTTGCACACACTGCTGTTTCACCCATTTAAAGCGAAAAATTATAATAAATTTGTAAAAATTATTGAAATTATCCGAAAAAGGGTCTATATTGGAAAGAAAATATTTGGGGGCAGGAGGCTTAACAAATTATTCCCCATAGAATAAGAGATTATGAATCTAGGGTAAACGGAGGTATTACATACTATGACTGGCTCACAGATGAGAAGTGATATGATCAAAAAAGGAACAGACCGGGCTCCGCACCGCAGTTTGCTGCGTGCTGCCGGGGTAAAGGAAGAGGATTTCGGAAAACCATTTATTGCTGTGTGCAATTCCTATATTGATATCGTACCAGGCCATGTGCATTTGCAGGAATTCGGTAAAATTGTTAAAGAAGCAATCCGTGAAGCAGGAGGAGTTCCATTTGAATTTAATACCATCGGAGTAGATGATGGTATTGCCATGGGCCATATTGGCATGCGCTATTCTCTGCCAAGCCGCGAAATCATTGCAGACTCACTTGAAACAGTTGTTTCTGCACACTGGTTTGACGGAATGGTCTGTATCCCGAACTGCGATAAAATTACGCCTGGAATGATGATGGGGGCCTTAAGGGTTAATATTCCAACTGTTTTTGTCAGTGGAGGCCCCATGAAAGCTGGTGTTGATTCAAGTGGAAAACCTTTATCTTTAAGCTCTGTCTTTGAGGGTGTAGGTGCCTTTGAATCAGGACAAATTGATGAACAAAAGCTTCAGGAAATCGAACAGGTTGCATGTCCGACTTGCGGATCATGTTCCGGAATGTTCACTGCAAATTCCATGAACTGTCTGGCAGAAGGACTGGGTCTTGCACTTCCTGGCAATGGCACAATTCTGGCAGTATCAGAAGAGAGAAAAGAATTTGTTAAACGTTCAGCCAAGCAGCTGATGGAATTAATAAAAAAAGACATCAAGCCGCGCGATATCGTTACAATTGATGCAATTGACAATGCATTTGCCCTGGATATGGCAATGGGCGGGTCAACCAATACAGTTCTTCACACATTGGCACTTGCGCACGAAGCCGAAATTGAATATCCGATTGAACGAATTAATGAGATTGCCAACCGGGTACCGCATTTAGCAAAAATTGCTCCTGCTTCAGATTATCATATTGAAGATGTGCATAATGCGGGTGGAGTCAGTGCTATCATCAATGAATTGCTTAAAAAGCCGGATGCCCTGAATGGAGATTGTCTCACAGTTACCGGAAAGCCGCTAAGAGAGAATGTAGCAGGCAGTGAAATTCTGGATGGAAATGTAATCCGAAACCTCGAGAATCCGCATTCTGAACGCGGAGGGCTGGCAGTTCTATTTGGAAATCTTGCTCCTGAAGGCTCAATTATAAAAGTCGGTGCTGTTGATGAGTCAGTAGGCGGATACCATAGAGGACCAGCCATCTGCTTTGATTCGCAGGAAGAGGCATTATCCGGAATCATTACCGGCAAAGTGCAGGAAGGCCATGTTGTAGTCATTCGATATGAAGGTCCTAAAGGAGGACCTGGAATGCCGGAGATGCTTGCACCTACTTCCCAGATTGTCGGCCGTGGACTTGGGGCAAAAGTCGGCCTGATTACAGATGGCCGTTTCTCAGGGGCTTCCCGGGGAATCAGCATTGGGCACATCTCTCCAGAGGCTGCTGAAGGCGGGCCTATTGCATTCGTGGAAAATGGGGATATCATTGAATTGGATTTGAATAACCGTACAATCAACCTGGAAATCTCAGATGAAGATTTTGAAAAACGCAAAGCCAATTGGCAAGGCTTCGAGCCAAAGGTCAAAAAAGGGTATCTTGCCCGTTATTCGAAGCTTGTAACCAATGCCAGCACAGGCGGCGTTATGAAAATTTAATAAGGTTAAGAAAGCCGGTCATTTATGACTGGCTTTCTTGCTTATAAGAGACTTTGGCCGATATATATTTGATTTAGGGCAATAGCATATCATAATTGGACGATAAAAAGGACTGCAGAGAAATTCCCGGCATAGAAAAATTGCATAAAGATCATACGGTATAGTATGCTTACTTTACAAACTGCAGCTTAAGGAGGAGGCAAATCTTATGTCTATGGCATATGAGGAATATATGAAACAAATGGTAAAGCCGATGCGTGAGGAGCTTGTACAGGCCGGTTTTAAAGAGCTGACAGCTTCAGAAGAGGTAGAGCGATTTATGGAAGGTCTTGAAGGAACAGCACTTGTTGTTGTCAATTCAGTTTGCGGATGTGCTGCTGGACTGGCTCGGCCGGCAGCAACACAGGCCGTTTTGCGCAGTGAAAAGAAACCTGAGCATTTAGTGACGGTGTTTGCAGGACAGGATAAAGAGGCAACAGCTAAAATGCGCGAGTACTTTGATGGATATGAGCCTTCATCTCCTTCTATGGCGCTCTTAAAAGGGAAGGAAGTTGTACACTTCATTCACCGCCATGATATTGAAGACCATTCCATGGAAGCGATCATGGAAAATCTTCTTGCTGCTTTTGAGGCGAATTGCTGAGAATATAAGGATTAAACAAAACGGGGTGTCTGCTGGCACCCTTTTCTTATAGCAAAATTAAGAAATTCAGGTGAACACAATGATTATTACAACTGCCGGACGAACCAATGAAGCAATGAAAGAAAAAGCAAAAAAAATTGCCGAACAATTGGGAGCAGAATATATCAGCAGGAATAAAAGGTCTGTAGGAATGATCCAAAAACAAGTTCCTGAAGACTGCATAGTAGTTGGAAAAGAACGTTTGGAGCTTTTTCCGATAGGTGAAAGCAAGCCATTCTTCTTTCATCCCAGTTCAGCGATGTTCAGAGTAAAACGTCTCCTAAAAGGAGAGGGGGATCCTTTTCTTCAGGCTGCGGTGCTAAAAGAAGGCAGCAGTATTCTCGATTGTACCCTTGGACTTGCCTCGGACAGCATAACAGCCAGTTATGCTGCAGGGAGTAAAGGCAAAGTTACAGGACTGGAAGGAAATAAATATCTTTCCTTCCTGGTGGCGAATGGCCTTAGACAATGGGACTCCGGGCTTGATAGTATGAATCAGGCAATGAAAAGAATAATGGTGGAATCGTCAATGGCCCTTCCTTATTTGAAAAAATTGCCCCCGGACAGTTATGACGTTGTCTATTTTGATCCCATGTTTGAAGAAAAAATCCTTGAGTCAGAGGGGATTAAAGCACTAAGGAACTTTGCTGTTTATGAGGACCTGTCAGAGGAAGTTATTTTTCATGCAAAAAGAGCAGCCAGAAAGAGAGTGGTTCTGAAGGATCACTTTAAAAGTTCCAGGTTTGACCGATATGGCTTCAAAGTAATTGAAAGAAAGTCATCGAAATTTCATTTTGGGGTAATTGAAAAATAAGAAAAGGTGCCTGAATACCAGGCACCTTCTTCTTTAATCTGCGATGGCCAGATAAACAAAGTAAGCCATCAGCAAAAGGCTGGCAATAACAAAGAATACAGACCAATCCATCTGAATTTCCCCCTTTTTATTCTCCTCGGCTTGAAGAAAGGATTTGTTCTTATTATTCCCGCTTTGCTGCTTTATAATCCGGCAAATATATTATTCACTATATATCTATTGTTCTTTTTAACGATACATGAAATCAATTTAAATTTGGTTCGAAAAGAAGTATAATAGAAAAATAGAATTGAGATACATAGCGAGGAAGGATACTATGGAATTTCCTATTTCAAAAAGAATGGCTTCTTTTCCGGAAAGTGTGTTTGCTGAATTGTCCCAAATCAAGAATTCGAAACTTTCAGACGGATTTCCGGTGATTGATTTGAGCATTGGCAGCCCTGATTTGCCCCCTCCCGCTTTTGTTATGGAGGAGTTAGCAAGAGGAACCCGGGAACCAGAATTATATGGGTACTCGTTAACAGGTACAAATGAATTTCATTCCGCAGTATGCAGCTATTATAAACGAAATTTTGAAGTGGATCTTGAATCTTCAGAGGTGCAGCTTTTAATGGGCTCCCAGGACGGGCTGGTTCATTTGCCAATGGTTCTATGTGACCCTGGAGAGTATATCCTTGTCCCGGACCCAGGATATACTGCTTATGCTGCAGGTGCAGCATTGGCCGGGGCCCAGATGTACGGCTTGCCCTTAAAAAAGGAGAATAGCTTCCTTCCGGATTTGGATGAAATCCCTGAAGAAATACTCATAAACACGAAATTAATGATCCTGAATTTCCCCGGCAATCCCGTTCCTGCAATGGCGACAGAAGAGTTTTTTCTTCAGGTGATCCATCTGGCAAAGAAGTACAGCTTTGCTGTATTGCATGATTTTGCTTATTCAGAACTTTATTATGAGAAGAAGCCTATAAGCTTTTTGTCTGTTACAGGGGCCATGGATGTAGGGATTGAAATGAATTCACTATCGAAAAGCTTTAATATGGCAGGATGCAGGGTGGCATATGCTGCCGGTAATCAGCAGCTTATTGCGCTGCTGTCCAACTTCAAATCCAATTTGGATTATGGGGTATTCTTGCCGGTGCAGTCAGCTGCAGTGAAAGCATTGAATGATCAATCCTCTTTTTTGCAGGACTTGAGAGAAACATATAAAAAAAGAAGAGATGTATTATTAAAAGAGCTGAAAAATATCGGTTGGGATATCAGCAAGCCAGCGGGGTCAATGTTCTTGTGGGCAGAGGTTCCATGTGGATACAGCACATCCAGGGATTTTGCGGTTGACTTGATTAACCGCGCCGGCGTAGTCGTAACCCCTGGAAGTGCTTTTGGCCAATGGGGTGAGGGATATGTTCGGATTGCACTTGTTCAGCCCGAAGATGTATTAAGGCAAGCTGCCGCAAATATTGAAAAAAGCGGTATATTGAAGAAAATCCTTGCTTAGCAGAAAGGAAGGCGAAAAAACATGCCGAATTGGCTGAGAAAATCCTTTGTCGTACTGGTTACCATTTTAACCTTTGGCCTCGTCACACCTTCTCAGGCATTTCTATATGAAAATACCAGCCAGTTAAAAGCCTCTAGAGCTTCCGATGTGGAAAATTCGGAAAACAGTGCAGAACTTGCTGAAGAGGAAGACACTAATTTTGATAAAGATGACTTCATTAGGCAAATGCTTATAGAAGCTGAGGTACAATCGTATGAGAAGTTTGGTGCAAAGATTGGCCCTGTTATTGAAGATGAGTTTAACGATGTAATACTTCCAAATATTGAGAAAGCCATCCAGGAGGTGGCGGTGCAATTTCCCGAAGAAAGCCTTGCTCAATTAAAGGTTACAGAAACTCCGGGGGGCGGATTGTCGGAAAAAATCTTCCATATCACCAATAGCAAGGCGAATGAAGACGTCATTCGCTTCCATGTAAGAAGGGACCATCCTCCACAGCAGGGATACTGGTTTAATTTTCATTATCACACACATCATGATAATTTTCAGGCCCACCATGAACTTGGATCAATTTACTGGGATAAAAACACTCCGCCGAAATGGATGAGTTAAAGATTGAAATAAATCCTGGAATATGAAAAAATATTTTTATGGATTATGAAACTTTTCATGATTTATAGCGTAAATACATTTATTCTACATAATGGAGGTTTGAGTTGAAATGGCAGTAAGCTTATCAAAAGGACAAAAAGTTGACTTAACAAAAACAAACCCAGGTATGACCAAGGTAATAGTTGGACTTGGATGGGACACAAATAAATACGATGGCGGAAATGACTTCGATTTGGATTCTTCCGTATTCCTTCTTGGAGACACTGGGAAGGTAACTTCTGAAAGCGACTTTGTTTTCTATAACAATACAACAGGTGCTAATGGTTCCGTTGTACACACTGGAGATAACCGTACTGGTGAAGGGGATGGCGATGACGAGCAGGTGAAAATTGACCTGGCTAATGTACCTGCAAGCATTCAGCGTATAACGTTCACAATCACGATTCATGACGGAGAAGCACGCAGTCAGAACTTTGGACAGGTATCGAATTCTTATGTGAGGATCCTGAATGAAGATACAGGCGAAGAATTGATCCGCTATGACTTAGGTGAAGATTTCTCTATTGAAACTGCACTTGTAGTCGGAGAACTATACAGACATAACGGAGAATGGAAGTTCAGTGCAATCGGAAGCGGATATCAGGGCGGATTGGCTGCACTGGCAAAAGATTTTGGTTTACAGGTTGGATAAATAAGAGGTATATTTTTTAAATAAGGCTCGGCAATGCCGGGTCTTTTATATGAATAAAATAGTCATCATCCGGGGGGAATAAATTTAAAATGGAAATCTTAGAATCTATAATGCATACATATTCCCAGTTTTTTAACTGGGAAATGTGGGTTGAAGCTTTATCAAAGCCGGAAAGCTGGGCACTGATAGGGACACTTGTCATTTTAGAAGGCTTATTGTCTGCTGATAATGCACTCGTACTTGCTGTAATGGTAAAACATCTGCCGGAAAAACAGCGCAAGAAAGCACTTTTTTATGGTCTGTTAGGTGCTTATTTCTTCAGGTTTATTGCCATTGGAATCGGTGTATTCTTAATTGAATTCTGGTATATTAAGGTATTGGGTGCAGCCTATTTAGCCTGGCTTGCAATCAAGTATTTTATTGATAAGCGGAAAGCCGAGCAAGATGGTGATGAAGAGGCAATAGAAGGGATTAATCAGAAAGGCTTATTAATTCGCCTTTTTGGTACTTTCTGGGGAACAGTCATTGCAGTTGAATTAATGGATATTGCTTTTTCAATAGACAGTATATTGGCTGCGCTAGGAGTGAGTCAAGAGATCTGGGTACTGTTAATAGGAGGCATGCTTGGAATAATCATGATGCGTGGTGTAGCGGGAGTATTCTTAAAGCTGATTGACAGGGTTCCTGAACTGGAAACAAGCTCATATATTTTGATCCTTCTTATTTCTGCTAAGATGATTGCCAGCGCCGCTGGAATTCATATAGACCATATTTACTTCTTTATTGTATTGATTATCGTGTTTGCCGTTACTTTTGTCATCCATGCAAGGAATGCCAAAAAGGAAGCTGCAGATCAGGGCTGAATTTAAATAATATAACTGCATTGAGTTAAGAAGGGAACAGACAAATGTCCGCTCCCTTTTATTTTTATCTTTTTTGGATGAAAAAGGAAGAAAGTAGTATTTAAGTGAAGGAATGGAGCTGCAAAAATGAGACTATTTTCCGATCTTCCGGATGAAAAAATAAATCAGGTGTTTTACAAAAAGCCGGGCCATTTTAACAAGAGGTCTGGCAGGGAGCTTTTAGCATATGCACTTGGAGCAACTTTATATATGCCGGCTACAAGGCCTCGTATTCATCAGAATCTGCTCTCAAAAAAGCATGCAGGCCTTACATCCATGGTCATATGCCTTGAAGATGCAATTGGTGATGATGAAGTGGAACAGGCAGAAGACCTGCTGTCTTTGGAATTGGAAAATTTGAGCTCGGACCTTGCGAAGGGGCTTTGTGAAGAAGAAGATCTCCCTTTGCTTTTCGTCCGGATCAGAAGCTATGATCAGCTTATTAGACTCAAAAGCAGAATTCCCAATGGCATGCATCTTCTTACTGGTTTTGTCCTGCCAAAGTTCTCTCCGGCTGAAGGATGCAAAATTCTAACTGAAATTGAAAGGCTTAATTCTTATGGTTATTGTTTATATGCCATGCCGATTCTGGAAACTAAAGAAATCATTCAAAAAGAAACAAGGCTTGATGAATTAATCGGCATTAAGAAGGTGCTGGACCAATATTCTGATCTGATTCTGAATGTGAGAATTGGAGCAACGGATTTTAGCGGCTTGTATGGGATACGGAGAAATTCAGATACAACAGTTTACGACATTGCTGTAATAAGAGATTGTATATCAGATATCATTAATATTTTCCTGCGTGCGGACCAGCCATACGTCATCTCAGGCCCGGTATGGGAATACTTCTCCTCAAAGGAGCGTCTTCTGAAGCCTCAAATCAGGCAGACGCCATTCAGGGAACGTCTTGGGCAGGATGGGCTCAAAATGAGGACGGACTTGATTGATCGGCATATGGACGGATTAATAAGAGAAATCGCGATGGATATTTCAAATGGCTTAACTGGAAAAACCATTATCCATCCCACACATATCAAACCTGTACAGGCATTGAATACTGTAACCCTTGAAGAGTATTTGGATGCACAGAGCATTGCCGGTCAGGCCGGCGGAAAAATAGGGGTTATGAAAAGCGATTACCAAAACAAAATGAATGAAATTAAACCCCATTTATATTGGGCTAAAAAAATATTATTAAAATCAGAAGTATACGGGGTGCTGCAGGATGAGATCACATACATTGACCTACTCAAAAACGAAACATTCAATTCAGATACTCAACTCGTTAACCGTTGATATTCAGATAACCGATAACCCTTATGAGCTGGCGCCTGAAGATTTGTTTGTCATGGCCGCAAGAATAAATAAAAAAAGATCCTTTTTATTTGTCAGCAAAGTACTCGGAAAACATATTCCGATTAATCCGCAAATCGGACTCCTGACAGGGGAACTGCTTGCCAGCCGTTATATGGAAAAGGAAAAGAAGGTGGAACCAGGAAAGACCGCTGAGCTTCTATCTGCTTTTAAAAATGGCTTAGGCATCATAAACAGCAGCCCTTTTATTCATGAAGACTATAACCCTGTCATTATCGGCTTTGCCGAAACAGCAACGGCACTTGGACATGCTTTCTTTCAATCATTTAAACGTGCCGATTACTTTCACACAACAAGAGAGCAGCTGATTGATAGGAATTCTGTCATAACATTTGAAGAAGAACATTCCCATGCTACTTCCCACAGATGTTACACAGATGAAAGCCTTTTGGATAATAAGAGAGAGATCATTCTTGTTGATGATGAAATGACAACAGGAAAAACAGCCATTAATATCATCCGATCCATTCATGAACGCTTTCCCAGAAAGATTTATACAGTCGTCTCCATTCTGGATTGGCGTTCCCCGAAAAACCAGGCTCTGTTTGATGATCTTGAAAAAGAATTGGGCATTATTATTCACAGTGTGTCTCTTCTAAAAGGGGAGATAGACGTTAAGGGTTACCCTGAAGTGCATGAAAGCCAGTCTGAGGATGAACTGAAAGGAAATGATGCGCTAATTTCCTATATTCATATAAATAATGAATTCCCTGAACTATTAAGCCGGATGAATGAGCCTTCTGCTGCTCTAAGCGGTGAAATCAGAACTACTCCTTATTTAAAAGATTCTGGACGTTTCGGGCTGGATGCAAAAAGCCAAGCCAGGTTAAGCGTGTCATTAGCTGAGATTGGCCAATACCTATCAGGTAAACGGGATGGCAGGAATACGTTATGTCTTGGAACAGGGGAGTTTATGTATATCCCTATGAAACTTGCCTCATTAATGGGGGAAGGCGTAAAATTCCACTCTACAACACGCAGTCCCATTTTTGTAAGAAATGATAATGAATATGGAGCCAAATACGGCATTTCCTTTCAAAACCCTGAAGACACTGAAATGGCACAATTTGTTTATAACATTCCAGAAGACTATTATGAAGAACTATTCCTGTTTTTCGAAAGAGAGCCAGAAGAAGATTCACTTATGCCTTTTATCAATCAATTAAAGAAATATATAAAGAATATAAAGATAGTTTCCTTTAATGGGGGTGAAAGAAATGAATAGAATTGCAGATAAATTTGGTTCATATAGTAAAGATGACGTTGTATTTTTACTGAAGGATTTAAGCGGATATTCACTTGAAGGATCCATTGAGCAAAGGGAAAAAAACATTCAGTCCGGTCAGCATTATAGTGAAACACTTCCTATTGAATACCAGCCTCCTGAAAATTACCTTTCCCTGTTTTGGGAAACGCTTGATGAATACAAACGAAAGGCAGCATTGTCTACCGGAGTGGTTT
Organism: Cytobacillus oceanisediminis; assembly: GCF_004366035.1. Classification (GTDB taxonomy): domain Bacteria; phylum Bacillota; class Bacilli; order Bacillales; family Cytobacillaceae; genus Cytobacillus; species Cytobacillus oceanisediminis_C. The sequence goes on along the minus strand of NZ_SOEE01000001.1, from coordinate 112,327 downwards.
CTGAACAAATCTGGAAGAAAAAAGGAAAAGAAACAGTTTTAGTTTCCCTGGCAAGAGCTGGGACGCCTGTCGGTATTCTGATAAAACGGTATCTTTATGAAGTATATGGAGTAAGATTGCCGCATTACAGCATTTCCATTATCAGAGATCGGGGGATTGACGAAAATGCGATAAAGCATATATTAAACTCACATCCTGGCTGCAATATTCAGTTTGTGGATGGATGGACAGGCAAAGGGGCTATTTCTGTTGAATTAACCAAGGCCTGCAGACAATTTCATCAACTTTATGGTGTTCTTCTCGATGACACTTTGGCCGTTCTTGCGGATCCAGGTTTTTGCACAACACTTTATGGAACAAGGGAAGACTTTCTGATTCCAAGTGCCTGCCTCAATTCTACTGTTTCAGGATTGGTCAGCAGAACAGTATTAAATGAATCCTTAATTGGGCCGGAAGATTATCATGGCGCCAAATTTTACAGGGAGCTGGAGGAAGCAGATGTTTCAAACCATTATCTCTCAGCGATTACAGAGGAGTTCTCGGCTATTAAACAGGAAGCAGCTGAACTTGCGGCCAAGATTATGGAAAACCCGGGGGGAGCAAGTTTTAAAGGAATGAAAGAAGTTCAGAGAATACAAGAGGAATTTAAAATTGAATCTATTAACTTTGTAAAGCCGGGAGTCGGAGAAACCACCAGGGTTCTTCTGAGAAGGCTTCCATGGAAGATCCTGATGAGAGACCCGGAAAGTCCATATGTTCGCCATATTGTCATGCTGGCCCGGGAGCGGAATGTCGAAATTATTCATTATCCTGATATGAGCTACACATGCTGTGGGTTAATTAAAAAGACGGGAGAAGAATAATGAGGATGTTTGCTTCAGATCTGGACAGGACATTGATTTACTCAAATAAAGCGCTAGCTGATTTTGGACAGACAGGAGAAAAAAATTTAATAGCTGTTGAGCGTATCGACGGCAGGGAAGCAGCCTTTATGTCAAACGAGGCGCTCTTGATGCTGAAAAAGGTATCCGCTCAAATGCTCTTTGTGCCTGTTACAACGAGAACATACGGACAATTTAAGCGTATTTTCATTTTTGAGGATAATCTTAACATTCCGTACACTATCACATCGAATGGCGCAAATATTCATTATCATGGAAAACCTCTTGATGAGTGGTCCGGCATAGTCCGAAAACGTCTAAATTCAGAGTGTGCATTGCTTGAGGAAATGCTGGACAGATCACAATGCCTGGAACTGAACGGAAAAATAAAAACCGCTGAAAATCTTTTCTTTTACTATATTCTGAATGAACAAATAACACCAGCAGCCAAGGAGGAAATAGTAAGGCTGACTGAGTCTTATGGGTGGAGAATATCCCTGCAGGGGAGAAAACTGTATTTTATGCCAAATCCTATCTGTAAAGGCGAGGCGGTAAAATTTATTAGGAATCGGGAAGGAATAAGTAGTGTTTTTGGAGCAGGAGATTCAGTTCTCGACCATGATTTCTTAAAGTTCTGCGATTTCGCATACGTCCCAAACCATGGTGAACTGGCAGCTAATCTTTCCCTCTCACATCCTTACTTGATTTCTAATAATATAGGGGCAGCGGCCGGGGAAGAAATTCTAAATGATATTTTAAATAATATTAAAGAAAGAGTTTAGTCCGGCTGGTCCCTCAGCCATTTTTTTAAAACGATAAATAAACAGATGCAAAAGGTAGCGCATCCTGTAAAGATTAAGCTGCTGATGGCAATAGACTGGTAATTGGCAAAAGCGAAAATGGCAAGGGTTAATGACAAGAAAATGATGTCTATAAAAACTAAAGAACTGGAACATAAAATATTCCTGATCATATCCAGATCATGATCAATCCCCTGATATCTCACTCTTCGAAAAAGCAGCCTCATACTGATTCACCTTCCTTTCATAGAGTACTCCAATTTATGCAGGGACAGGAATAATGGTGAAAAAGTTCATTTGAGGTTATTCAGCTATGAAAATACTGCTGAAGTGAAACTTTCTTCCTGTTAAATCGTAAAGAAAGTTAACCATTTTAGAAAAAGGCTGTATTCCTATGATATGATGGTAATAAGTTTACATATTTTTTCCCGGTGTCATTATCCGGGAACTGAAACGCCATTTTTGAATGAAATGATAAGAATGCATCTTTCGCTCATAGAGGGAAGGGATATAAATTGAACTTGTCGTACAGTCAAATCAAAACTCACATCTTAAAGGTTACAAATGAGAATTGGACTTCACACTTAACAAAGCCGAATCACGAGCGTGATAATTACAGAGAGGAACAGCAAACTTTGCATATTGGCCAGATTGTTGCCAGGTTTCTCGGAGTTCCGCTCGATGAAGATGAATATTATAATCGTCTTTTTGACCTTATTCACACAGAAAATGCAGGGCTTATTCTTTTGAGTGAAGAACATCTGGATAAAACCATTAATAATCAGCAGTTCCAGGCGATACAAAAAGTCCTGAACATTAACCGGGAACAGGATTTATCCATAAACCGCTTTGCTGCTTTCCTTGATGGGGAACAGCTGCTGCTTAAATCATCCTCTCCTTCTATGCACAGGAAGATTAGAGAAGCGATGATCAGTATGCTGAAACTTTTTTCTGAACTTGAACCAGCCGGGTTGAAAAACCAGGAAATCCGAAGAGTGCTTGTAGATGTGATAAAGTGGTCCACTAACCATTTGGGCACAGAACTTAAAGATATTGACCCTAAAATGGCTATGCCAAAAATCCTATGGTACGGTAATGGGAAAAAGAGTCATTTTTATTTTTTATACTACTTAATTCAGATCGGGTGCGATATTCTTTATTTTTCTCCTTCAGGGGAAGATCTTCCGGCAAAAATGGGGCCGGTGGTTCAAGAGTCTTTTGCTCATCATTACCCTGAAAAGAAAAGGCCAGAGCCTTTTCCGCAAGAAAAGAGAAGAAGGAGTGCTACAGTTGCCTATAGAGCATCCAGGGAAATAGAAACCATACTTAACCATGAGGGTTCAGGACTTTATAAACCCTGGCAGCTGCGGGACTATACACCTTCCTCTGTGACACTGAAAACCACTTATGATGAGCTCTTTATTTTAATCAAAGAGAAAGCCATGATCCGCCCAAACTTCGAGGTGAAAGAAGGAAGGGTCATGATACCTTCCGTATTTTCAAAGATCCAGGGTGTAAGCAGGAACCGCAAGGAATACTGGGATCGAATACAAACAATCAGCCAGTATGATGAAAGTTTGCTGATAAGGAGATTTCCTTTTACAAATAGCGTCAACAATGATTTTCGGTTCCATTATCGGAATGCACTTGACAGGGAAGGAAAGCTTGACCCTGAAAAAATCATTGCAGGGCACTATTGGAGGTATCAGCAGCTTCCTGGCGGCCTGCAAAATGGAATTGCAATGGCCATTAGAAATATGTGTGAACGTCCGCGTATAAAGCCGCTTTCCAGTGAGTCGGAAGAAGAATTGAAGATTTATCTTTTTAGCCAAAGTCTGCAAATTCCGCCAAGCATTCTAAAATTAATGCAGCAATTTGATTATTCTCAGGACGTCCCTAAGATTATCCTCTATAACAACGAGCTGAACGGGACGATGGTAAGATCGGATGCCGCTCTTCTTTTGCTGCTTAATCAGTTTGGATTGGATATTGTGTTGTATAATCCGCCGGGCCATAACGACATTGAAAACTTCATTGAGGAAGATTTATATGATGTCCATTGGCTTGAGGATGTTGTTTTTGAACAGGAATTTAAGGAGCCATCCTTTCTAAAGAAGGTTCTCTTTCAAGGATTATTAAAAAATTTAAAGGGTGATTGAAAATGAATCCGACTAAAGCAGCAGATATGAATTTAACAGCCCAGGTGCAGGATGACAAATTAACCGAAAATAAGGTATCAGAAATTAAGCTAGCTTTAAGGCAGGAACCTGAGGTGCAAAATTTGGCCAGGTCCATCGATGAGAAGGACCAAATTCAAATACTTGAATTCGGTAAAGAGCCTGCTGTCCAGATTTCCCGCTTTTCTGATCAGATACTGAGCAACATGAGAACAACCAAGGTAGAAGATTCAGGTGAACTTTTAAAGCAGCTCGGCAGAATTATGGACAAATTTGACAAGAAGGATTTCGAGCAGGGATCAAAAGGGATCTTTGGCAAGCTTTTCAAACGGGGAGAAAAGATGATTGAAAAGCTTTTCGGAAAATATCAGACAATGGGCGCGGAAATTGATAAAGTTTATGTTGAAATTTCCAAATACCAAAGTGAAATGGTTGACTCCACAACCATGCTTGAACAAATGTATGAGCAAAATTATCAGTACTATTTGACGCTTGAAAAATATGCTGTGGCAGGACAGCTGAAAGCCGACGAATTAAAAGCCAATCAGCTTCCTCAGCTGGAAGGAAGGGCGGCCCAGGGGGATCAAATGGCTTCGATGCAGCTGGATACGTTAAGAAATGCCATCGAACTGCTGGAGCAAAGAGTCTATGATCTTGAAATGGCTAAAATGGTTGCCCTACAAACTGCACCGCAAATCCGGCTGCTGCAGCGAGGCAATACCAAGCTGATCGGGAAGATTAATTCTGCATTCGTTACTACGATTCCAATTTTTAAGAATGGCCTGATTCAGGCAGTGGCAGCGAAGAGACAAAAACTTGTTGCAGATTCAATGAGCGAGCTGGACAGACGGACAAATGAAATGCTTGTGCGCAATGCCCAGAATATTTCTAATCAAAGTGCTGATATCGCAAGATTGGCAGGCGGTCCGAGCATTAAGATAGAAACTATTGAGGAATCCTGGAATATCATCATGAAAGGTATGCAGGAGACAAAATCAATAGAAGAAGAAAACAAGCGTTTACGTGAAGAAGGAACCAGGAGACTGGAACAGCTGCAGGACAATTTTAAAAAAATGAAGCAGCAGGGTTAGGCAGCTGCTCATTTTAAATAAAATATAAATTATTGATGAGGTGGAATTGATATGGCAATAAATCTTCAAAAGGGCCAGCGTGTTGACTTAACTAAAGGAAATCCGGGATTATCTAAAATTATGGTAGGATTAGGCTGGGATCCAGTACAAAAAAGCGGAGGCGGCGGTCTTCTGGGATCTTTATTCGGAGGAGGCGGCGGTGCAAATATCGACTGTGATGCTTCTGTTATCATGCTTGGTGAAAATGGAAAACTTAAGAGTAATAAAGATGTTATTTATTTCGGCAACCTGAAAAGCAGCGATGGAAGTGTCCAGCATACCGGGGACAATCTGACGGGTGCAGGAGATGGAGACGACGAACAAGTGCTGATTGATTTAAGCAGAGTGCCTGCTAGCATACACAAAATGGTATTCGTCGTTAACATTTATGACAGCGTCAAGAGAAAGCAGCATTTTGGCATGATTCAAAATGCTTTCATCCGTGTTGTCAACTCAGGCAGCAATCAAGAGCTGATTCACTATAACCTGACAGATGATTACAGCGGAAAAACTAGTTTAATTGTTGGTGAGATTTATCGGCATGGAAGCGATTGGAAGTTTGCTGCCGTTGGCACTGGAACGGCTTCCCCAGGCCTATCAGATGTTGTGCGTTCATATTCTTAATAAAGATAACCATTGGCAGGGGCCCGATTTTACTCGGGCCCTTTTTGAATTTTCATTTAATTTTGCCATCATTTGTTTCCTTCTATTCCTTCATTCGTATGTTATAATTTTAATAGTTTAACAGAACGGTTAAAAAATTTTTCTCCATTCAGGCAGTTCCGCAGCTTAGGCACTACTTCAAAGGGCTCTGTTGCCCGGAAATTATACATCTTAGATTAGCAGAAGGGGCTTTTAAAATGCGCAAAATGGCACTGACATTTACAATCATGATGGTTTCCCTTGCACTGCTGGGTAACTCTCAGGCTGCCATGGGCGGTATTAAACTAAAAGATTATCCGCACTCCTCCCAGCTTAAAGAGCTTCTCAGTTTAAAATCCCCACGGCAGCTCGGCGGCATTTTCATATTGCCGCTCGAACCTTTTGATGAGGGAGAGGCTGCAGAAATGATTTCCCGGGTGGATAATCTGCCCGCCTCCCTGCTGTCCAAAATAGAGGATGAAGATATAAGGGTGAAATTATTCGTAGGAAAGCTTACTGATAATCCTACTGCTCAGCACCTTGAAGGGGTAATTCCCCGCGGCTATACAGGGGGCACCACCTGGGATGATGTCCCTGGGATTGGCGGGGCAAAAACGGTCCTTGTTAAAATAGGCTACAGTGATAAGGGGAAAGGCCATGGATCCGTTAATCTGGAACTTCATGAACTTGCCCATTCTGTTGATCGCTATGTTTACAATGGCATCCGATTTAATCAGAAGTTTCTCTCTGTCTGGAAAGCAGAGAAAGCTAAATTGTTCCCCGGTCAAAATTATTTTCTATCCTTCCCTGAAGAATATTTCGCTGAGGCTTTTGCCATGTATTTTGCAGGAGGCGAATCCAGGAAATCATTAAGTGTGAATGCTCCGAAAACCTATGATTTTATAAACAAATTATACTAATTTAACCCGTTTCTCTAAATATTTATCTGATGTGAAATTTACGGAAATTCGTGTACAATAGCAATGAGTATTTAAAAAAGGTTGGGTTGAAATGAAACAATATTTGGATCTATGCAAGCATGTTTTGGAGAATGGCACAAAGAAAGAAGACCGCACTGGCACAGGGACAATAAGCACATTTGGCTATCAGATGCGCTTTAACCTGCAGGACGGCTTCCCATTGGTAACAACAAAGAAATTGCATTTGAAATCCATTATCCATGAGCTGTTATGGTTTTTAAACGGTGATACAAATGTAAAATACCTTCAGGAGAATGGTGTGCGAATCTGGAATGAATGGGCTGACGAGGAAGGCAATCTTGGTCCGGTTTATGGTCATCAATGGAGATCATGGACAGGTGCCGATGGAAATACAGTTGATCAGATTAGCAGCCTGATTGACCAGATTAAAACAAATCCCGATTCCCGCAGGCTGATTGTAAATGCATGGAACGCAGGAGAGATAGAAAAGATGGCTTTGCCTCCTTGCCACTGCATGTTCCAGTTTTATGCAGCAGATGGGAAACTTTCCTGCCAGCTTTATCAGAGATCTGCGGATGTTTTTCTTGGGGTTCCGTTTAATATTGCTTCCTATGCTTTGCTGACTATGATGGTTGCACAGGTGTGCGATCTGGAGCCTGGTGAATTTGTACATACGTTTGGAGATGTGCATATCTACCAGAATCATATTGACCAGGTAAACCTTCAGCTGAGCCGTGATCCCCGACCGCTTCCAAAAATGAGTATTAATCCGGATGTGAAAGACATTTTCAGCTTTAAGTTTGATGATTTCCAGCTGGAAGACTATAATCCCCACCCTCATATTAAAGGAGTTGTCAGTGTATGATTTCTTTAATGTGGGCAATGGATGAGAATCGTGTGATCGGCAAGGATAATAAACTTCCCTGGCATCTGCCTGAGGATTTAAAGTTTTTTAAAAGAACTACGATGGGGCATCCGATTGCCATGGGACGAAAAACTTGGGATTCAATCGGAAGACCTCTGCCGGGGAGAGAGAATATTGTTATTACCCGCAATGAATCCTTTTCATGTGAAGGGTGCACAGTTGTAAATTCGGTTGAAGAGCTTCTGAAGTACAGCGGTGTAAAGGAAGATGAAATTTTCGTCATTGGCGGTGCCGAGATTTTTAAAGCCATTCTTCCTGCAGCAGATCGTCTCTATTTGACTATGATTTATGATCAATTTGCAGGAGACACATACTTTCCGGAAATAGACATGTCAGAATGGAATCTCCTTTCAAGGGAGAAGGGCACCAGGGATGAAAAAAATCCATATGATTTTGAATTCCTCATTTATAAAAGAAAATAATCTTAAAAGCAGCTCGCACCGGCGGGCTGCTTTTTTAATCATCTAATCTGTAAACATATAGTGAAAGGAACCTGATTATTATATAATGTAAACCATCCCAAGACCTGGAGGTCATTATGCTTCGATTAATAATCTTTTTTCTGTATATGGGCGGATATTTAGTTTATAGCCTCCCTGCACTAAACCGCATGAGGAAATTGAATGCTGTGCTCCCTGTTGAGGAACGCGACCGCATTATCCATAATGTACCGCAGAAGTGGTCCAGGACAATAATGAAAATCTCAGGCTCTCAAGTGAAAGTTAAGGGGCAGGAATTGATTCCTGGCGGGCCTGTCGTCATTGTTTGCAACCATGAAGGGGATTTTGATATTCCAGTCCTTCTTGCATCCATTGATAAACCTTTTGGTTTTATTTCAAAAGTTGAAGTTAAGAAAGCACCCATTATCTCTTCATGGATGGAAGTCATGAACTGTGTTTTTGTTGATCGCAGCAATCGCAGCAAGGCTATCAATTCTTTAAAGGATGCAGCAGTGCTTTTAAGGCAGGGTCACTCTCTCCTGATTTTCCCGGAAGGAACCAGAAGCAAGGGCGGGCAGGTAGCGCCTTTTAAAGTGGGCGGATTCCGGCTTGCACAGGATGCAGGTGTTCCGATTGTGCCAATTTCTATTAAAGGGACAGCTGATGTGTTTGAAAAGAATGGGAGGCTCATAAAGCCGGCTAAAATAGAAATCCAGGTGTGTAAGCCTGTGAATTCTAAGATCGTTCAAAATATGGATGCAAAGTTTCTTGCGCAGGAAGTAAGAGAAATAATCTGCAGCAGCCTTACAGGCAAGAAGATCGCGTCATAAAGAAGAAGGCCCCATTCAGTCAGGGGCCCTATTTCTATCATTATTTATTCGGTTAATTAAAAATTAGAAATTGGGATTCACTAAATAATCTGTCAGCTTCTGAATCATTCCGTGGTATTCTTTGGGATCGCAAAACTCTTCTGCTGTAAAGTTGGCTTTCACCCACTGTATTAATTCGTCAGCACTGTTGAAGTACTCTCCGCTCGTGTCGCTTTTCCGAATCATATACCTGCCGTTATCTTCATCCAATGTTACTTCCACAGGCAAAGCGCTATCTAGACTGCATAAAGAAAACTCCATTCCGGCACCCCTTTGAGATATAAATTAGCTTTTGCTTATTATATGTCGGTTTCAGCGATTTCTATCCTTAAAATAATTCGAAAAATGTAAATTTTTAAAAAACCTGATTGAAATCATGATTTGTCATGGTATAATGTACAAATTAATAACTTGTAAAGAAGAGGGTGGCAAAATGGAACAGAAGGTAATGACAAAAAAATGGGTGCAGTTGGAAGATATTCTGATTGCATACCAGCAGCTAAAGGATATTGTTGCCCATACACCTTTACAGAAAAATGAACGTCTATCAGAAAAGTATGGGTGCAATGTCTATCTGAAAAGAGAAGATCTTCAGCATGTACGCTCATTTAAATTAAGGGGTGCCTATTATAAAGTAAAATCTTTAACTGCAGTGGAGCTGGAAAATGGTGTGGTCTGTGCAAGTGCAGGGAATCATGCACAGGGAGTCGCCTACGCATGCAGGCATCTTGGCGTCCAGGGAAAAATTTTTATGCCGGCAACCACACCGAGACAAAAAGTAAGTCAGGTGGAGCTGTTTGGCAGGGACTCAGTGGAAATCATTCTCGTGGGAGATACCTTTGATGATTCCTATTACGAAGCTCTTAAATGTGCAGAGGCGGAAAGCAGGGCATTTATTCACCCATTTGATGATGAAATGGTGATTGCAGGACAAGGGACAGTAGCGGTGGAAATCCTTAACGATTGTGAGGAGCCTGCAGATTTTGTTTTTGCGAGTATTGGCGGAGGCGGATTAATGGCCGGACTGAGCACTTACATAAAAAGTATATCACCGGAAACACAGATGATTGGAGTAGAACCGGCAGGAGCACCATCGATGAGTGAATCTATCAGGGCTCAAGCAGTAGCACCTCTCGATGAAATTGATAAGTTTGTAGATGGAGCGGCAGTAAAATGTGTCGGTGAAAAAACCTATGAAATCTGCAATGAGCATGTTGATGATATTTTCATGGTACCTGAAGGGAAAGTGTGCACGACGATCCTTGAATTATACAATGAGCATGCGATTGTGGCTGAGCCTGCAGGTGCGCTGCCAATAGCCGCACTTGATATGTGCAGGGAGCAAATTAAAGGAAAGAATGTCGTATGTGTGATCAGCGGCGGCAATAATGATATTGGACGAATGCAGGAAATAAAAGAGAGGTCCCTGCTTTATGAAGGCCTGCTTTACCACTTTATTGTGAATTTCCCTCAGCGTGCCGGAGCATTAAGAGAATTTCTTGACGAGGTTCTTGGCCCGACAGATGATATTACACGGTTTGAGTACACGAAGAAAAATAATAAAGAAAATGGTCCAGCCCTTGTGGGAATTGAGTTAAAGCATAAAGAGGACTATAGTGACCTCATTTTAAGAATGAATAAAAAGGGGTTCTCATATAAAGAGATAAACAAAGACAGTAACCTTTTTCATCTGCTGGTATAATCACCACCTGAATGACTTGGCAGCTTCATATTATTTCCTATGATTTTGTGACTGAAATATGAATTTTTATGATATCTGTGACATTTCCTTTGAAAAGTACTATAATCGTATTAGATTCAGAAGGGAAGTACTTAAAAGGAGATGTGAATATGCTTTCAAATATTGGTGTTCCCGGATTAATTTTAATCCTTGTTTTGGCGTTAATCATATTCGGACCAAAAAAGCTGCCGGAAATTGGCCGTGCTTTTGGTGAAACACTTAGAGAATTCAAAAAATCCACCCGTGGCCTAACAAGTGACGTTATGGAAGAACTTGAACAGGATTCTAAGAAAAAAACGGTTAAATAAGGTGTAAGGATATACTTCTTGCGCCTTTTTGTTTTGGTTTCAGATACAGCAGGCTGGTCCAATGCCTGGTTTCTTATAAAATTAGCAGGAGAATTATATGGAAGAAAAAGAGTTAAATTTAGTCGAACATCTAGATGAATTAAGAAAAAGACTCATTATAACGGCATCAGCATTTATCCTTTTTTTTATTGCAGGCTTTGTTTTTGTTGAGGATATTTATAAATGGCTGGTAAGAGACCTGGAAGTCAAATTGATTGTCCTGGGCCCAAGTGATATTATCTGGGTTTACTTTATGCTTGCTACGGTCATTGCAGTTGCAGGGACAATTCCCGTTCTGGCTTTGCAGATTTGGCTTTTTGTCAAGCCTGCCCTGACAGCAGCTGAGCGGAAGATCTCTCTTTCTTATGTGCCGGCGCTTTTTATTTTGTTCATTATTGGCCTATGCTTTGGCTATTTTGTCATATTCCCCACCGTATTGAGTTTTCTTGTTGAATTGGGTGGAGAAATGTTTGAGGCCAATTTCACTGCGGATAAATATTTCCGCTTTGTCCTTAATATGACTTTGCCTTTTGGAGTTTTGTTTGAACTCCCTGTAGTCATCATGTTCCTGACTTCGCTTGGAATTATTAATCCTTATGTGCTTACTAAAATCAGGAAGTATGCTTATTTTGTCCTTGTTGTGATTTCAGTTGTTATATCACCTCCTGACTTCATGTCTGATATTCTTGTCACTATTCCATTGCTTCTGCTTTATGAAATAAGCATCAACTTATCTAAAATTGTCTACAAAAGAAAGCTGAAAAAGGCTGAGAATTCAGGAGAGGCATCTTCTTAAAAAAATTAATCGGATAGCATAATCAGACACATTTCGAGCGGTATTTGGGGTATAATATAAACAAACGGGTGAAAAAGAGGATTGATATTTTGCTATTTAAAAGCCTAGAGTTCAAAAATGCTGTTGGACAGAAGGTAAAAATTATTGAAATTCCTGTATTGGCAAAAGATAGCCCTTATTATTTTATGATCCAAGTCCGTTTGAAAACTTTTATTGCGGCCACTAACGCCAATGAGAAAACACTTAAGAACCATTCTTTTAGAGAATATCTAAAGCGAGTTTTAAAGTGGCCCGTCTATGAAGAGATTTTTAAGACCCCAGAATTAAAAAATAACGCTTAACAACTTTGATGCCGGCAGCCAGCCGGTATTTTTTTGGCCACATAAGGAGGAGAAATACAGGCTATATATTTATTGCTTTATTTGTATTTTGCTTGAATGTATAATATGAACTAATTGTTAATGCAGGGGAAGTGAAAGCATAATGGCTAAAATTAAAATTGTTACAGATTCTACAGCAGACCTATCCAGCGAATTGATTGAAAAATTCGATATTGAAGTTGTCCCGCTATCTATTCACATAGAAGGTAATACATACTTGGACCGGGTTGATATTACTCCATCTGAATTCATGAGGAAAATGAAAGAAGCGGACGAGTTGCCTAAAAGCTCACAGCCTCCTGCGGGAGTATTGGCTGAGGTGTATGACAGGTTTGGTGATCAAGGCTATGATATTCTCTCTATTCATATGACTGGCGGAATGAGCGGTACTGTTCAATCAGCGGAAAGCGCAGCAGCTATGTCACATGCAAATGTTACAGTGGTAGATTCAAGATATATATCCAAAGCACTGGCTTTTCAAGTATTGGAGGCTGCAAAAATGGCCAGCGAAGGGAAAGGCATTCAGGAGATTGTCAGCAGGGTGGAAACCATTCGCAGTAATACTAAATTATTTGTAGTAGTAGATACGTTGGAAAATCTTGTAAAAGGCGGAAGAATCGGCAAGGGCAAGGCCATGATCGGGTCCTTGCTGAATATAAAACCAATTGCCTCGCTTGAAGGCGGTGTATACACACCTGTGGCCAAAGTAAGAAGTCATACCCAGGTGGCGAAGTATTTGGCCAAACAATTTGCAGAGGATATCAAAGGGAAAACAATAAAAGGTGTAGGCCTTGTCCATGCAGAAGGCATTGAGTTAGCTTCTAAACTGAAGAAAATGATTGAAGAGCTGGATGCTGCTGCAGAAATTGAAATTGAAGAAACAACTCCAATTATCAGTACACATACGGGACCAGGAGCAATTGGCTTTATGTATCATCTGGAAGAGTAATAAAACGGACGCATGGCTTATCAGGCTATGCGTTTTTTTGTAGTTTAGGAATTTATAAAATATAAAGATGTGAATAACTTTGATGAAAAATTACTGCACCCTGCTCCATCGCCTGCCCTGATCAAGAAGCTTCCGCTTTTGTTCCGGAGTTAAATGCTGCACTTTTAAAACTTTGGCGTTTTTAGAGGATTTCAGCAGAATTTTGCCGAAAAAGGTTAGATAGCTACTTAGAGTAAAAGGAATCGGTGACGCTATATGAAGGATCAAATAAAAAATTTGCCTTTGTTCAGGAAAGTGCTGTTATTCTCCTTCCTCATTTCTTTCTTTGTCACGGTTTTTACAGCAGGCATCAGCTTTATGGTTGAAACCCGGCAGTTGGAGAAGCAGCTTACAGATAGAGTGACTGACATGGCATCTCTTTGGAGCTCTGTTATAGAGTACGAAGATGTTGAGAAAGTAAAGGAACAGCAGGATCCGTCCGATCCTGCTTATAAAAGACTGCATCATCTTATTTCATTGGTAAATGAAAAGGCAGCATATTCAAATGCATCACTGCTGTTGCCGGAAAAAAGTGATGATAACTCAGTAAAGTTATTAGTAACTTCCAAAAGCTTTAAAGAAATGGGCCTGGAATCATTTTCACTTTATTCGGCAAGTGACGATTTTATAGATGGTTTAACGGAAGCCGTGCAGAAGAGAAGTGCTGCATCCAGTGAGGTTCATCAGGATCAGTTTGGCACCTGGATTTCTGCCTTTTCACCTATTGTGGATTCTAAAGGAAATATTATTGCCATATTATGTATCGATATTGATGCAGCTGTGCTGAAATCGATTCAAAGAGATTTAGCCCTATATTTATCAGGCTTATTTTTAATCATTATCTTTTTAATATATTTTGTCTTAAAATGGGGTCTTAAAAAAGTATTAGAGCCAATTAATGATATTATTTCAGGTTTTAAAGAAGTCAGCAGCGGTAACTTTAACGTAAAGTTAAAGCCTTCTAATCAATCGGATTTAGGCATTCTTTCAGAGAGATTTAACTTTATGACCACCCGTCTGGCTATCCTTTTTGAAAGGCTGTCTGCCACTTCCGAGCAATTTGGGACAGTACCAAGAAATATTTCCTCTTCACATCGCTTTGAAGAAGCAATAGGGGAAATGGAGCATATCATGGAAAGGACAAAGATTCTTAAGGAGCTGCAGAGAGCTGAGAAGATGAACGCAATTGGCCAGCTTGCTGCTTCGGTGGCACATGAAATCAGAAACCCAATGACGGTAGTAAAAGGATTCCTTCAAATTTTTCTGGCTAAGGAAGAAATGACCGAAGAAGAAAAAATGTACATAAAGCTTATGATTGATGAGATGGAAAGAGCAGAAACAATCATAAACGATTATTTATCACTTGCTAAACCTGATATAGAACAAGTAGAGGCAATCAATGCCGGGGAACTTGCTGCCAGTGTAATTGATTTAATGAACTCATATGCTATGATGTCAAAAAATATATCTGTTGCTTCCGAGATATCTGAAGGTATATGGATACAAGGGAATGCCAGTGAGTTAAAGCAGGTTTTGATCAATATTTATAAAAACGGCATTGAGGCCATGAAAAATGGGGGCTGCTTGTCACTTTCCGTATCCAGCGAAGGTATATATGGTGTTTTTGAAATTTCTGATACGGGGATCGGTATGACAAAGGGAGAAATGGATAGATTGGGAACTGCTTTTTATTCTTTGAAAGAAAAGGGAACTGGGATGGGTCTGCTGGTGTGCTACCAAATTGTCGACCGGATGAAGGGACGTATTGAAGTTAATAGTGAGAAAGGAAAGGGCACGGTATTCCGGATATTCATTCCGCTGGCTATTGATTAGCGTTATAGACTTTTATCCCATAATTGAAAATATTTGCCATTATTGTTTATCCCCCGAATAAAATGAATTATGGGGGTGTAAGGTTGAAGAGAAAAAATGTCCTTTTATTCAGTGACTTTGGAATAGATGATTTTGTTGCGGTGATCTTTGCCTTTTTCTCAGAAGAAATCGATATCGTGGGGATTGTTGCAGATTATGGAAATGTATCAAGGGAAGATGCCATCCGAAATGCTGCATACCTGCAAGAAGTAACTGGACACAAGGATATTCCTGTATTCAGCGGAGCTGTTTTGCCCTTAACCGGAGAAGTCCCGGTGTATTATCCGGACGTCCACGGTAAAGAGGGACTCGGCCCGATTACGCCGAATCTGCAGAATTCCAATGGTATATTTGAAAATTTCGGCGATTTCAAAAACCTGATCCAGATGTATGAAAATGATATAATTATAGTAAATGTAGGCAGGCTTTCCTCACTGGCTGCGGCATTTATTCTTTACCCTGGACTCATGAGTAAAGTCAGTGAGTTTTACATAATGGGAGGGGCATTTAATGTTCCTGGCAATGTGACTCCGGTAGCTGAAGCTAATTTTTATGGTGATCCGTACGCAGCCAATGTCGTGTTTTCAAATGCACCGAAGAAAATTCATATTCTTCCTTTGGATGTAACGATGTCTGCAATCATTACACCAGCTATTGTCGACGCCCTTGATGCTTATTATCAGTCTGTACAAAATAAAGTCGGCTTGCTACTTAAGCCTATGGTTGATTATTATTTTAATTTTTATAAAGGAACCTACCCTGGCATAAGCGGCAGTCCCCTGCACGATTTGTTAACCTTTTGGGCAATGCTTGAAGGAGCTGAAATTCAATATATGGATGTCCCGGTAAAAATAATTGTCAACAGGGGGGAGGCGTTCGGCCAGAGTATTGGAGATTTTAGGAATGTACCTCCTGAAGATAAGATGAAATACCGGATTCATCGGATTGCTGTGCAATTTAATTATTCAAATTTTATCAGGAAATTTTATGAAATAATGACCAATCATAAAACGAAAACACCCTAAAAGGAAATGTGTTTTTGCGGATGATTCCTGCTTATCCCGCTAGTTCTTAAAAAAGAGCCAAAAGCTTCTATTCACAAGTTTGTCACAAGTACTTCTTTCTTCTTTCAAGAATATTTGCTAAAATTAGCATCGTAACTAATTAAAGCAGGTGAATATATGAGGAAAAGAGTTTTTGCCATTATCGTTTCAGCTTTTATGCTTTTAGTCCTTTCAGCATGCGGACAGAGTGGTATAAAGGACGCGTTAAACTGGGAGCTTGCAGATTTTAAGTATACAAATCAGGACAATCAGGAAATTGGTTTAAAGGATCTTGAAGGCAAGGTATGGGTGGCAGACTTTATTTTTACTAACTGTGAAGATGTATGTATGCCAATGACAGCTAATATGAAGAAGCTTCAGGATTTGGCTAAGAAGGAAGGCATTAAAAATATCGAATTTGTTTCTTTCAGTGTTGACCCCAAGGTTGATACACCTGAGGTATTAAAGGAATTTGCATCTACATACAATGCAGATTTCACTAATTGGCATTTTCTGACTGGCTATTCCCAGGAAGAAATTGAAAAGTATGCTATGGAATATTTTAAAGCCATTGTGAAAAAGCCGCAAACAGGCGATCAGGTTATCCATGGAACAGATTTTTACCTTGTTGACCAGAACGGCACTGTTATGAAATATTATACTGGGCTTAATGAAATTCCATTAGATGAAATAATGAATGATATTAAAGCCTTGCAATAGACCTTGGAAAAGGTCTATTTTTCTTTTGGGATAAGCCAGGGAACCTTCCAGGCAATGCTAATTCTTTTTAATAGGAAAGTACATGTTATAATATGATTGAATTATATAGGCAGGTGATAGTATGATAAAAAAATTCACCTTCATCTTTTTGATCATGCTGCTTCTCGCCTCCTGCAGTTCATCAAACAACAGCGAAATCATTCATTCTGAGAAAAAATCTAAACTCGCACTCAAAGAGGATATCCCTCTCGACTTTTTTCCAAGAAATATTACTGTTGCTGCAGTAGGGGACTCTTTAACCCAGGGGGTTGGAGACAGTACTGAACGCGGAGGTTACGTGCCATATCTTGAAATGTCACTGGAAAAAGACAAAAGTGTGCAAGACGCTGTTTTTTATAATTTTGGAGTAAGAGGCAATCGTTCCGATCAATTATTGAAAAAACTAGGGACTGAAGAAGTAAAAGATGTTGTGAAGAGTGCAGACGCGGTTATCATAACAATTGGCGGAAATGATGTTATGAAAGTTGTCCGCGAGAATTTTTCAAACCTAAAGCTTAGGGCTTTTACTAAGGAAAAGAAAAACTATGAGCAAAATCTGATTGATGTTTTAGATGCGATTAAAGAGGTAAACCCTAATAGTAAAATCGTTTTAATAGGGTTATATAATCCCTTTTTAAAATGGTTTTCGGAAATAACGGAAATAAATGAAATTCTTGAAGATTGGAATGGCACAAGCCAGGCTATATTAAAAGATTATCCGGGAACGTATTTTGTTGAAATAGATGATATTTTCGAAAATACCGATGATAATCTTTTATATACAGACTATTTTCATCCAAATGACAAAGGATATGAATTAATAGCTGGCCGAGTTCATCAAATTCTAACAGAAGAAGTTCTGAAAGAAATTCCGTATAAAAGGAAAGCAGAAGGAAATGGAGAGAAGATGATTGAAAGATAGCAAATGGAAAAAGCTGTTTTTGGCGCTGCTGGTCATTAATGCACTCATCTTAATTCTGCTGTTTATTTTTATCAGCATGCCGGCAGATGATGAAGGCTATACAGCGATCACCGAGAATAGTGAAAATTATGTTCCCTTTAACATAAAAGCCAATAAAGAAGACTTGAATAGAGTCATTAACCACTATCTTGAAAAAGAAGGACTGACAGGGGCAATAGATTATAAAGTTCTTCTGAATGATGAAGTTGAATTATATGGCACAATCCCTTTCTTCAGTCAGGATCTGCAAATGAAATTATCATTTGAACCGGAAGCCTTGGAGAATGGGGATGTTGTCCTCCAGCAAAAGTCCATATCTGTAGGACAGCTGAATCTCCCTGTATCACATGTTCTAAAGCTGGTAAAAGACCGCTATAAGCTTCCAGAAGGAGTCACAATCCAGCCGCAGAAAGAACGAATTTATGTGTCGCTGCAGGAAATGAAGCTGAAGAGTGATGTAAAAGTAAGAGTGGATGAATTTAATTTAAAGCAGGATGATATTCGTTTTACCCTTCTTGTGCCGGTTAAATGAGAAAAGGGAATCCTTTCGCAAAGGATTCCTTTTTCTGTTAACGGGTATTTGAACCATTTAGTCTGGAATCAGAATTGTTTCAAGCACAGGCTCATTTACAATAGAACCTACAGCCATTAGGGTGTAAGCCTGGTCTGCTTGAAATTGCATTCGAGGAATTGACAGGGCTACATGGGGGGTGCCTGCAATCCTTGCTTCCAAGTCGACAGTCATTGGAGTTAAGGCCATATATTTACTTGCCTGCCTGAAAGCGATATTGGAAAAAACGGCATCCCGATTTTTTACGGCGATATCAACAGCAGGAGCATCAGCTGAAAGATGGGCAAATCTGACTTTTGTTGCTCCAGCAGGCACTTCATGTCGGCCTTCTAAAACAACAAGCTTTAATTTCAATGCAATTCCTGCGGCAGCAATTGTATAAGACTTACCTGCGGCAATAATGAATTTTCTGCTTAGAAGCGTGGACGCCCTGTTACCTGCTCGATATATGTCTATCTGATG
Organism: Cytobacillus oceanisediminis; assembly: GCF_004366035.1. Classification (GTDB taxonomy): domain Bacteria; phylum Bacillota; class Bacilli; order Bacillales; family Cytobacillaceae; genus Cytobacillus; species Cytobacillus oceanisediminis_C. The sequence continues at coordinate 93,602 of NZ_SOEE01000001.1, read as the reverse complement.
CTTGCCAGCTGGCAGTGAAGCATAACTGCTTGCTTCTTTATAGTGGAAGTTCTTCAAAATACCTGTACCGTTTACATAAATATCAACCAGACCGGCTTCAGGTGAACCATGAAAGATCCGTACTTTTGCCTGCTGTCTCTCTTGAACCATTACAGAAGGCAGCTGGTTGTTTGTACGCATTTTTTGAATAGCCTGATTTAGGCAATGTAAATGTTTATGGTAATAAGCAATATATTGTGCAGGATCAATATATTTAAAATACTGTGCCAGAAGATCATACATAGCTGCTCTTTGGAAGTACCATTGCCGGTTTCTCTCTGAAGCCATGCTTCTCCCTCCTAAATCTGCTTCAATAACATATGCTTCTGCCTGGGTGAATGCGACATGGGGAAGAGTGAATCTGAATAGCATAAAAGCTAAACTGAGTAACAGGCACTGAGTTGATTGGAGCGTAGGACACTTGATCCTTGAAAATGCTGCCGCATTTCCTTCTTGCGGTGTTGAATAAGGGCGGATTATTCAATGTCCTGCGGGAGGAGAGGGAAGTGAGAGATCCCACAGGCGAAGCTGAAGAGGCTCACATTCCTCTCCGCGGTTCACTTAGTGTCCGCAGCTGAAATCAACGGTCCAAATTTATTATTAAAACAATTTTCTACTTGAAATAATTATGATTAAAAATAAAAACGCTTTACTTCTGGTGCAATATTCCATATAATATAAACAAATAAACGAAAGTGGGTGATGTGCTATGAAAAAAGAACTTTATGCAAATACGTTAATTGCAGATAATTCAGGCACAGCCCAAATGGAGATCGTTTAATCGAGCGGACCAGTTTGTTTTCCACTGCTTATTGAACCTTGCATTATTAAACCATGGGCTGATTGCCTATGGTTTTTTGTATGTAAATTAAATTTCTATAAGCATGGAGGAACAAACATTGACAATCACTAAATTTGGATTTAATAATTTTTTTAAAGAGGCATTTTCAGTGTATGAAGAAAAAGAGTATCAAATTGGCCGTGTTGCACTAGAGCATAAAAGAATGTATCGCGTTTGGACAGATAACTCTGAAATGCTGTGTGAGGTATCAGGGAAGTTTTCTTTCGGTGCATCATCAAGGGAAGATTATCCTGCTGTCGGTGACTGGGTTGTCATCAAAGAAAGGACAGGAGAACAGCGAGGGACGATACATGCTGTCCTTCCAAGAAAAAGCAAATTTTCACGAAAAGCTGCAGGGATGAATACTGAAGAGCAAATTGTAGCAGCTAATGTAGACACTATTTTCCTGGTTAATTCTCTTAACGAGGATCTTAATTTAAGGAGATTGGAACGTTATTTGCTTTTATCATGGGAAAGCGGGGCAACTCCTGTCATTGTTCTTACCAAGGCTGACCTTTGTGAAGATCTGGAGGATCAGCTTGCTAAGGTGGATAGTGTTGCCATGGGTGTTCCTGTTATCTCAATCAGCGTCATTGAAGAGAAGGGAATAGACCAGCTTAAGCCGTTTTTAGAGCCAGGAAATACAATCGCCTTACTCGGCTCTTCAGGCGTAGGGAAATCCACACTTACAAATTACCTTCTTGGGGAGGATAAGCAAAAAGTCCAGGATATTAGGATTAGTGATGATAAAGGAAAGCATACAACTACCCATCGGGAACTCATCCTACTTCCTGACGGTGCCATATTAATTGATACTCCAGGAATGAGAGAGCTTCAGCTGTGGGAAAGTGAAAACGGGCTTTCTGAAAGCTTCACAGATATTGAGCAAGCCGCTGAAAACTGCAGGTTCAGGGACTGTACACATGAAAATGAGCCAGGCTGTGCTGTGACTAGGTTTATAGAGGATGGAAGCATATCAAGGGCACGTCTTAACAGCTATAAAAAGCTTCTAAAGGAGCTCGCTTATCTGGACAGAAAACAGGATAAGAGAGCCCAATCTGAAGAGCGCAAACGCTGGAAAAAAATGAGCGCCGGAGCAAAGAATAAAAGAATGTAAAAATTCAGAAACCTCTTCACAAAAGAGGTTTCTTTTGCATATAAGGAATCTTTTCATTAATCTTATGTATATAGCTTTAAATCATCTTTCTAAGGGAAAAAGTAAAAGATAGAAAAGTGCCGAAAGAGGTGGAGTAAATGACAGAGAAACTATTTGAAAAGGCAACATTTGCAGGAGGCTGCTTTTGGTGTATGGTAAAGCCTTTTGATGAACAGCCTGGGATTAAAGAAGTAATATCCGGATATACCGGAGGGGATGTGAAAAATCCTACTTACCAGCAGGTCTGTTCAGAAACGACTGGTCATTACGAAGCGGTTCAAATTACATTTGATCCTGAGGTTTTCCCATATGAAAAGCTTCTTGAACTATATTGGCAGCAGATTGACCCAACAGATGCAGGAGGGCAGTTCTATGATCGCGGCCAATCATATCAGACAGCGATTTTCTATCACAATGAAAAACAAAAGCAATCAGCAGTAGAATCCAAACAAAAGCTTGAAGAAACCGGTCCATTTACGAAACCGATAGTTACCAGGATTCTGCCTGCTTCAGACTTTTATCCTGCAGAAGACTATCATCAGCATTATTACAAAAAAAATCCGGATAGATACATTTCCTATCAAACCGGCTCTGGAAGAAAGGCATTTATTAATAAGCATTGGGGTGAAAGATAATGGCAAAAAGCAGAGAAGATTTAAAGCAGAAACTAGATCCAATGCAATATGAAGTCACTCAGAATAATGGCACAGAGCCGCCATTCCGCAATGAATATTGGAATGAATTTAAAGAGGGAATCTATGTCGATATTGTTTCCGGCAAGCCTCTTTTCAGCTCAAAAGACAAGTATGACGCAGGATGTGGCTGGCCAAGCTTCACAAAGCCCATACAGGATGAAGAAGTTGTCGAAAAAGAAGACCGCAGCCACTATATGGTCAGAACGGAAGTGAGAAGCAAATCAGCCGATTCCCATCTTGGTCATGTTTTTGATGATGGGCCTGGACCTGAGGGCCTCCGATATTGCATAAATTCTGCTGCACTAAGGTTCATTCCTAAGGAAAAACTGGAGGAAGAAGGCTATAAAGAATTTCTGAGATTATTTAATGATGCAAACTAAGAAATGGAAGGTGTTTTCATGTTTAAGAAATTATTTGGCAAAAAGGAAGCTGTTAAAGCAATTGAGGTTAAGGCTGCTTTGACAGGCACAGCAGTTAATCTGGAAGAAGTGCCTGATCCTGTATTTGCAGAAAGAATGATGGGGGACGGTATTGCAATCGAACCTGCAGAAGGGTTGGTTGTTTCCCCGGTAAATGGAGAAGTGGTTCAAGTGTTCCCTACCAAGCATGCAATTGGCATTCGTGCTGAGAATGGTGCCGAGATTTTAATTCATATTGGCCTTGAAACGGTTTCGATGAAAGGGGAAGGGTTTGAGACCCATATTTCCGAAGGATCAAAGGTCAGTGAAGGTGATAAGCTTGTCACTTTTGATTTAGCACTGGTTAAAGAAAAGGCAAAGAGCACTATCACACCGATCATTGTCACTAATGGCGACCAGGTCGCTTCTCTTGAGAAGAATGCAGCAGGAGCAGTAACAAGAGGTACATCTACAGTAATGACAGTTACTGCTAAATAATCGGAAAAAGCCGCCAATAATTGGGCGGCTTTTTTCAGGTCGCTTTTGCAGTCTGAGTTTATAATAGCTTCTCTTTTTCTTTTATGAAAAGCTTCATTACTCTGCCTTGGTAAGGATGGAGGAAATTTGAATAACAGCATCGTCAGTACTGTTATTCACTGATTTTTCTTTAGTCACAATAAATTTTACATGATGCGGTCCGTTTTCGAGGCCGCTGGCAATATATTGGTATCTTTCTTTAGTCAGTGGCCACCATGCGGATAAAGATGTAATGTAAACATCATCTATGAAAACATCCATCTTCCCGCCTTTTTCGCTTCGAATCATATTGAGCCCAAGGAAAGGGCCGCTAAATTGATATTCAAGACTGTCACCCGCCTTGCTGCTCTCCCAAATGCCGTCTTTGTGAATAAAAGAACCCGATACCTCTGTAACATGAGGAATGGATGCTATTTCAATATCCGCATTTTCATGAATGGGGGCAGAAAGCTCAGCAATCTCTGCATGACTTCCGGCTAATTCTCTTATTTTCTTTATTAGTGTATCTGCATATATTCTATAGCCCTCATCATTTGGATGGACCATATCCTTTGTCAGTTCCTGTGCAGGCAATCCAGATTGTCCGAATGACTTTCTCATATCCACATTTTTTGCGCCATAGTGATTGGAAATAATAGAAATTGCCTGAACAAATGCCTCAATATCAAGCGGATTTTCTGTAATGGTTATGATCTCGGTATCAGGGTAGAGCTGTTTGGTTTTCCGGATAAGCCCTTCGTAGAAATATGAAAATTGCTTTTCATCCATATATTTGCGGTCATTCTCCCCAAACACGATAAAAGTTAAATCAATTTTCCCTAAATGTTCGGATTGCTGAAGCTTATATAAGCCTTCAAAGGCAGTGGCACCGCTTTGGACTATGGAATGCCTTCTGGCCTTGATTTCAAATTCACTATGAAGATGCCGTTCAAGCCTTGTAAACCATGCAGCTGATTTGGAGGTCGCACCTGACCCCCTTCCAATGCTATCCCCGATAATGAGGTAATTGATATTCTCTTTAGACGATAACTTTTGATACACGTTAGTTGGATTTGCCCCTTCAACTTTAGATAGGCTATCAAACAAATGATACAAACCATATATAAAAGTGATGATAAAAAAATATATGCCGATCTTCCTTTTCTTCATTGGTTTGAATCCCCCGCTTCTTTTCTGAATCCTTAATGTTATCGTACCCTAATAATGGCTATGGGGGAAGGTTTATAATGGAGTTCAGCGTTTTTTTATAAAAATGGGCAAATGCACATGCGGGTCAAGTTCTCAGCACATACATTAATATTGAAAATGCCCAAGAAATCTTATTGAGGAGTGATTATTAATGTATAAAGGTGCAGTTGCTGGTGCTGGCTACGACCAATGTTTTCCGGGATATGGCTATCCTGTAGCGGGTGCTCAATATGGAGGATGTGGATATGGCGGTTTCGCATTGATCGTCGTATTATTCATTCTATTGATTATTATCGGAGCATGCTGCTGTGGAAATTGGTAATATAAAATGAATCTTGTGGAGGCTGCTCTTTAGGAGCAGCCTTCTGTTTGTTAAGGGGCCAGCAATTGCAGTTAATTTACGGAATTTTACATAACTTTTTTAAAACCGAACAATATTTATTGTTTTGATTAAATAGTTCGTAAAATGATTGACCATTTATTCAGTGTTTGATATAGTTACCTAGGGTTAATGAAATTAACGAATAATGCGTCTGGGGGAAATAGGACGATGAATGCTAATTATGATGTTATTGTTGTCGGTGCTGGACCGGCTGGAATATTTACTTGTTATGAACTAACACTAAAAATGCCTGAAGCAAATATTTTATTAATTGATAAGGGTCATGATATTTTTCGGAGGAATTGTCCGATTTTACAGAAAAAGATTGAGAAATGCCCGCCGGCCGCGGGAAAAAAAGAGTATGCAGGGTGTTTGCCGGCTTGTTCAATCACCAATGGTTTTGGCGGAGCAGGTGCTTATTCAGATGGGAAATTTAATATTACAAGTGAATTCGGCGGCTGGATGACAGATTATCTTCCTGATTCCCAGGTTGTTGAATTGATCAAATATGTAGATGAAATTAATTTAAAACATGGTGCAACTGAAAGCATCACAGATCCAATGACGGATGAAGTGAGAGATATTGAGCGCCGCGGTTATGCAGCGGGACTGAAACTTCTTCGAGCACAGGTTAGGCATTTAGGTACGGAGCAGAACCTTGAAATACTAAAAAGCATTTATGAATATTTGCGTGAAAAAATTGATATGTCTTACAAGACAGAGGTTGAAGATCTCATAACCGAAAAAGCGCCTGATGGCCATCGTATTATGGGGGTTAAGCTTAAGTCCGGAAATGAAGTTTATGCTGATAAGGTGGTTGTAGCACCTGGGAGAGATGGATCTGTTTGGCTGGCAAACCTCCTGAAGTCCCGCCGCTTAAAAATGATCAATAATCAGGTCGACATTGGGGTCCGGGTCGAAACTTCCAATATTGTCATGGAGGAGATTAATAAACATCTTTACGAAGGAAAGTTCACATTTAATACATCTGTCGGTACAAGAGTTCGGACATTCTGCAGCAATCCTTCCGGTCATGTCGTAGTGGAAAACCACTCCGGAATCATGCTGGCGAATGGCCATGCTTATAAAGACCCTAAATTGGGTAGCCCGAATACAAACTTTGCGCTGCTTGTATCCCATACATTCTCAGAACCGTTTGATAAGCCAAACGAGTATGCACACGAAATTTCAAGGCTTGCCAACAGCCTTTCAAACGGCGGAATCATTGTTCAAAAGTATGGAGATATACTAAAAGGAAGAAGATCAACTGAGAAGAGAATTAAAGAAGGTTTCCTTGAGCCAACCTTAAAAGAGGCGGTACCTGGCGACCTAGGCCTTGTGCTTCCATATAATACTATGAAAAGCCTGATTGAAATGACTGAGGCTTTAAACCATGTATCTCCTGGCCTTGCATCAGAACATACACTATTCTATGGCGTGGAGGCAAAATTCTACTCTGCACGCCCAAGACTTAATGACCGTTTCGAAACGGAAATCAGCGGCCTTTATGTTGGCGGGGACGGTGCAGGCATTACCAGAGGGCTCGCACAAGCCGGAGCTTGCGGAGTGTGGATAGCAAGGGATATCGTAGAAAAGAAAAGCAATGCACCAAGAAGGGAACCTGCAATAGTATAAAAACAGAAGGCCAAGCTGAAAAGCTGGCCTTTTTTCAATATGCAAAAACAGTCATTTCTTAACGAGACTGTATCTGATAAAATGTAAAACAATAAACAAGAATCAAAGGGGCAAAGGAGAGGACATAATGCTTGCAGAGCGTTTAAAGCCAGGGGATGAAATCCGGGTCATTGCACCGTCAAGAAGTATGGCGATCATAAAAGGCGAACAATTGCGAATTGCCCAGGAACGGCTGAATCAGCTTGGATTCACAGTAACATACGGTAAAAATGCAGAACTGCATGATGAGTTTTTCAGTACTTCTATTGAAGAGAGATTGGAAGATTTGCATGATGCTTTTACCGATCCTAATGTAAAGGGAATCCTGACAGTGATTGGCGGTTATAACGCCAACCAGCTTTTGAATTACATAGACTTCGAGATAATAAAAAACAATCCGAAAATATTCTGCGGATTTAGTGATATCACGGCATTGCAGGGCGCCATTTATAAAAAAACAGAATTGATCACCTATTCAGGCCCGCATTTTTCAAGCTTCGGTGTGAAACATGGCTTTGAGTACACTCTTGATTCTTTTGTTAATGCAGTAACCAATGACGCTCCCTATGAAATCCTCGCTTCATCACATTGGAGTGATGATCCGTGGTATCTTGATCAGGAAGACAGACTTTTCATTAAAAACAATGGGTATACGGTCATCCAGGAAGGGTGTGCAGAAGGCAGATTAATTGGAGGGAATTTATGCACACTTAACCTGCTGCAGGGGACGGAGTTCATGCCATCATTAAAGGATTCTATCTTATTTATTGAAGATGATGAGGAATCACATGCTCTTACCTTTGATCGGGATCTTCAATCACTGCTGCACCTGCCTGATGCTCAAGGCATCAAAGGAATCCTGATTGGCAGATTTCAGAAGAATTCTCAGGTTACCGAAGAGGCACTGAGAAAGATTATTGATTCAAAAAAAGAGCTTCAAGGTATTCCTGTGATTGGAAATGTGAATTTCGGCCATGTGCAGCCCTGTGCCACTATTCCGATTGGAGGGAAAGCAGTTATAAAAGCAGAAAGTTCTAAGAGTGAAATTTGGATTGAACAGATATAATTAATCCCCGGAAGTGATGCCGGGGTTTTTTTGTGTAAAAAATACACTCATTTCCAGTAGTAATTTTCTGTAAATGTTTGTATTATATTTCTAACTTACCCAAATGAGGTGTACTATGGAAATTTTTCTTAAAGAGCTGAAATGCTTGGCAAATACCAAGCAGTTTATAAAGGCGATGGATGTGCTGTCGAAGGAATTGGAGGATATAGGGAAATCGAGGTTTTCAATTATTAAAAATAAATTAGCCGAAATCTCCTCGATTGCAGATTTTAAGCTGCTCATTCAATTGTTTGACCGTGGAGTAATGTACCAATACAGTGGATTTATTGCCCGTTATGCACATCGCCGTTTTAATACTCTTCAAACCGCCATTTGGTATTGTGATGAGTTAATTGACAGCGGTAAAACTCTGGAAGCGAATGATATCATAACGGAGTATTTGAGAAAGCAACCACATGATGCAGACACTGAGCTGATTATAAGTGCATTATTTACGGAAGTACATAGCCTTCTGGAGTTAAAGAGAACGAAAGAGGCTGAGGAAAAGCTCGTCGAAATGGAGGCGATCAGCGAAAAACCAATCTGGGATAAGCTGGGGTTTTATTATCTGCAGGCAGGAGACCGTACCAAGGCAGAATCCTATTTAACGGCTGGCCTGAGGGATGAGGAACGAGGACATGTTTGTTATCTTTTGTTATCGGATTTATACGCATCAACTGGCGACCGGGAAAAGTCGCTTCGAACAATTAAAGAAGGCATGGAAGAACACCCCCAAGCACCTGCATTGAAACTGGAACTTATTCGCAGGTACAGGGATCTTGGTTTTCATAAGGACATGCTCTCATTGATGAATGAGGTCGACCGGCTTGTACCTTTTCACATTTATAAGCGCTATTTTGAACATCTTAGAGCTTTATCCTATTATCAAAAAAATGAACTTGAAAAATTACATCACTTTATCTCTCAAAAGAAAATGAAGGACAGTCCTTTCTCGGCAGATAAGGGGTTTACTGAAACAGGTGATACAGTAAAGCTTTCTATTAATCCTGTTGTACAGAAGAGCAATTACTGTGTGCCTGCCAGTTTTGAAATGCTCTTTTCTTATTTTGGCAAAAAGGAGACTCAGGATGATATTGCCGAACATATTTTTGATGTGACTGGTTCAAAGCTGTCTGCATCTGCGGAATACCTTGAAAAAGAAGGTTTCGCTTGCCGTTTCTTTACTGGTGATAAGGAGCGATATAAGACATTATTGCTGCAAGGGATACCCGTTATCCTTAGTATCGACTTTGAGGCATCTTCACATGTCCAAGTTATGACGGGAATTGATGAACGATTTGGCTTTTATATGGTACAGGATCCAAATTTCTTAGAAACAATGTACGTTACTTATGAAGAGTTCCAAAAGCTTGCTGTTAATACAAACCTTTTATCCATTGCGGCAGTGCCAAAAGCGAGAGAGGCGGATCTGGGGTTTCTATCTATGGATGAGCACCGGTATTATAAGAAACTTCATTCACTTTCGGAGCAGGTGGAAGAGGATATAAAGAAGAATGAACCGGCTATGGCAGCCTTTTTATCCTCTTCAATGAATGAACCTTATACACTCATATATACAGTGAAATTCTTTTCCGGGGATAAATACAAAGAGTTCATTATTGAATGTTCCGAAAAGCTGCTTGCCATTTTTCCGGAGTCTGACTTTTTTAAGCTTCATGCAGCTCAGGCATATATACGTTTACACGAAATCGACCGTGCTGAGAAGATATTATCAATGGTTGAAAGAAAAACATTCAGTCCATTATACCAGTATTTAATAGGAAGGATTCATCTGCATAAGGACGATTACCATACCGCAATCGGCTTTTTCAGAACTTCTTTGCAGCTTGACTCTGATCAATACTATATATGGAGTTATATTGCTCTCTGTCTCCTTTATAATTCCGAGCCGGAAGCTGGGAAAGGAATGTCTGACATTGCACTAAAAATTAATGAGCAGGATCGTTTTATCAGAGTTAATCATGCCATTATCCTTTCTGATCTGAAAAAGTACGATGAAGCACGCTCCATATACAGTGAATTGCTGCGTGAAGATCATGGCGATGCGTATGTTTGGTATGAGAGAGCGAAGCTTGACCAAGCAGGAGGAAACATTCGCAAGGCTGAAAGAGGCTACAATATTTCAGCCTGCCTGGATCCGGAAATCCCTTATCCATACCTGGCTCTTGCCGATTGCTATGAGTATTTATTTGAAGACAAAGGGCGCGCTGAAGAGATTTTAGTGAAAGGAGTGGAGTTATCAAGGAGTCCGCAGATTCTAATCCGCTTGGGTGATCTTTACAAAGATCATGAGGAATATGCAAAAGCAGAGAGTATATATTTCTCCTGCATAACAGAAAATCCTGATGAGGTTTTTGCCTATCTAGGTTATGCATTTGCTATCTCTGAAACAAAGGGGCCTGATAGAGCAGCTGAATTTATCAGGAAACATGAAGAACGTTTCTGGAAGGATAGTGAGTTTTTAATAAATGGGGGCAAGCTGCTGGCTGACTTTGGACAAGACCAGAAGGACTTCTACTTGCTGGAGGCAGGGTTGGCTTTAATTGAAAGAGGTTTTAACTATATTGATCAAAATCTGGATGAAGCCCTGGAACTTTATGTAACTATTGCGGAAGCGACGCCTTATCTGAATCGTGCAATCGCTTTTCTGGAATCAAAAGCTGAATGCGAAGACACCCAAACTGACTATCTATGCTATTCGGGCACTTTATATGAAAGTGCGGAACGATATGCTGAAGCCATTAGGATATATGAAAACGCCTTAGAGAAAAAAGAAACAGCTTTTCCATATTACAGGCTTGGGGAAACCTATTTTAAGCTTGAAAAATATGAATTGTCGATCAAGGCACTGAGGAAATCCCTGGATCTTAATCCTGAGACAGAGGGGGCATATACACGCATCGCACAAATTTATGGAATTTTGGGAGATGAACAAAAGGAAGCAGAGTATATGCTGCTTCTGATTGATAAGGCCCCTTTAACAGTTAATATTGAATATTTAACAAGAATGCTTTCCATTGAAGGACTTCTTGGATTTATAGAAAAATTGAATCAAATGAAGGGAGAAGTTATTGAAACATGGAGGCTGGATAGCCTTGCATATGCTTATGGGGCAGCAGGGGACAGTATAAAGGAAGAGAGCTGTCTTTTGGAAGCTCTGGATTTGGATTCTCAATTAGCTGAATTAAAGCATCACTATTCTAAGCTTCTTATAAAGAATAAGAAATATAAAGAGGCAAAGAATTTGCTTGAAGAGCTTATAAAAGAGCAATGGGATGATGAAAGTTTATATGAAACTTTGATTGCTCTATTTGCTGAGTCAAATAGAATCATTAACCTTTCTGCATTCCTGGGAAAAGTTAGAACCGAAAAAAGTGAAAAAAGCCAGGTTTTCTTATTGGCGGCCGATGCTTTGGCAAAGCGTGCAAGCGGGGGGGATTTGGAAGCTGAACAGAAGTCCTCCTTCATTGGAAGGTTTGTACAAAAGATGAGAGAAAAGACAAAGCAAATCACTTTGTTTGGAGTGATTATCGATTTATATGAGTCTTCAATCAGACTTAATCCGCTTAATAAAGATGCATCTATCGGTCTTGCCGGATTCTATGAATCTGTAAATCTTGAGGATGATGCAAAAAAGGTTTTGAAGTCTTCTCTTGTGAATGATTGGGATTTCGTTACAGCCTATCAGCTCGCACAGCTGCATCTGGCAGGCGGGAATGATCCCCTTGAGGAAGCGGCAGAGATGAACAGTGCAATAAAACTTCTGGACGCCTGCCTAAAAGAAAAACCAGAAGATACTCATATTCTGCTTTTGAAGGCGGTGGCATTTACACACAGAATGAGATTTACCGAGGCAGAGGTACTCTTTACAAAAGTGTTAAAGGAAAATCCATATGAGAAAGAGGCCCATTTTAGATATGGGAATCTATTAAATAAAAGAAAGAGGCACGAAGAAGCTATAGAGATTATGTTGGATGGCCTTAAGGTACACCCTGAGGATACTTCATTATTTATTGAACTCGCTATCTCTTACCATAAGGTAGAGGATGTCGAAAAGTCACTAAAGCTCATGGAGGATGTGCTTGAAATCGATCCTGACCTTTTGATAGCAAGATATAATAAAGCTTGCTATCTTTCAATCTTAAATAGATTGGAAGAAGCTGACGAAGAACTTGAGTATGTACTTTATCATGATGAAGATGGATATTTTCAGGAACTTGCAGAGGAAGACATTGATCTTATTAATTTGAAAAAAAGCACCATATAACTAATACAAACAGCCGCTGTCAGCCGGCTGTTTTTTTTCGTGCAAATGGTTCATTTTGAGAATATGAACATTCTTTAAGAAAGATTTTGGGTGTCAATTCATATATTTTAATATATTGGCTCAGAAGATAGCGTCAAACTTTATAAATCTACTTCCAAACTTAATGCCCTAGGCGCTTTCTTGCGCCATTGAAAATGGAGGGGTTTCTGAAATGGATCAATCAAACCTAATTAAGCCGATGCTTGATGCACAGTACCCGATAATTGATTACGGCAAGGGAGTTTACTTATATGATACTGACGGAAAGGAATATTTGGATGCATCGTCTGGCGCAATAACGGCCAATATTGGCCATGGTGTTGAGGAAATCATTGAGGCAATGCATGAACAAGCTAAGAAAGTCTCTTTTGTGTATCGTTCGCAATTTACCAGCGGGGCAGCTGAAAAGCTAGCTCTTAAAATAGCGGGAGCAGCAATTGGCGACTTAAATTGGAGCTTTTTTGTGAACAGCGGCTCTGAGGCAACTGAAACAGCTATGAAAATAGCGATTCAATATTGGCAGGAAAAAGGTATTCAGACAAAAACAAAGGTGCTTTCAAGGTGGATGAGCTATCATGGCATAACCCTGGGCGCTTTATCAATGTCAGGTCATACGGGCAGAAGGGCGCGCTTTATACCACTGCTTGAAGATTTTCCTGTCATTCATCCGCCATATTGCTATAGGTGTCCATACAATCTAGAAGCGCCTGAATGCGGTTATCTGTGTGCCCATGAACTTGAAACCGTCATTAAACGGATAGGGCAAGAGAATATTGCTGCATTTATCGCAGAGCCAGTCATTGGGGCTGCAGGGGGTGCTATAACCCCTCCAAAAGATTACTACCGGATAATAAAAGAAATTTGTGACCGGCATGACATTTTGTTTATTGCTGATGAGGTAATGACTGGTTTTGGCAGAACGGGCACAATGCTTGCCTGCGAGCAATGGAATGTTAAACCTGATATTGTCGCACTTGGTAAAGGAATGGGGGCCGGGTATGCTCCGATTGCGGCTGCCCTTGTAAGCGATGAAATTATGAAGCCTATATTGGCGGGGTCAAAGAGCATTATGAGCGGGCATACCTTAAGTGCCAATCCTCAGTCCTGCGCAGTTTCTCTCGCAGTGCTTGAGTATATTGAAAAAAATAACATCATCCCTGAAGTGGATAGCAAGGGTGTGTATTTGAAAAATAAGTTGATAAAACTGCAATCCAAATTTTCTTTCATTGGTGATGTTAGAGGAAAAGGACTAATGATCGGACTTGAATTTGTAAAAAATCATCTGTCCAGAGAGCCGTTTTCAAGAAGATTTAGTCTGACACAAAGATTAATAAAGGAAGCTCAGGAACAGGGACTGCTTATTTACCCGGCGGGGGCAGGCAGAACCGGCACCGATGGAGATGCTGTATTAATTGCACCGCCGCTTACCATTACCAAAAGAGAAATTGATGATTTGGTGAAAAGGTTTGAAAGGACTTTGCAGATTTTTACAGAAAAACACTTGATCTTTGCTGAGGAAGAGGCTGAATAAAAATGGAAAACACTTATAACAAAATCCTTGAAATTGATGAGGCAATGAAGCATTTTCGGGATGGCATGATCATTATGTTTGGCGGATTCGGCGGAATTGGCACCCCTCCTGCCCTTATTGACGGCATTTTGGATAATGGGTTCAAAGATTTAACGCTTATCGGCAATGATTCAGGGTTTCCCCATATTGGCATCGGGAAAGTGGTAAGCCAGGGAAGGGCGAAAAAAATGATTGCTTCCCATATCGGATCAAACCCCATTGCCGGCCAATTAATGACAGATGGGAAAATGGAAGTGGAGTTTTCGCCACAGGGAATATTGGCAGAGAGAATCCGTGCAGGGGGAGTCGGCATTCCTGCCATTCTTTCCGATATTGGACTTGATAATGACATTGTAACCAGCAATAAAGAAACATGTAATTTGAGTGGAAAAAAATATCTTGTTGAAACAGCTCTAACAGCTGAAATATCCATTGTCTTTGCCAAAAAAGCGGATCCTTACGGAAACTTAATTTATGACAAAAGTGCGAGAAACACAAACCCGCTTGTTGCTATGGCGGGAGATATGACCATTGCAGAAGTGGAGGAAATCGTCCCTCTTGGCAGCCTCGACCCTGATGAAATTATAACACCTGGGGTTTTTGTGGATTATATTGTCCCTTCGAAAGGAGTGAATTGGAAATGGGCATGGGAGTAGAAATCAGAGATCGCATTGCAAAACGTGCTGCTGAAGAAATAAAGAACGGGATGATTGTAAATCTCGGCATTGGAATCCCTTCGCTTGTTCCTAATCATCTCCCGGATGGGACAAAAGTGATGTTTCATGCTGAAAATGGCATTACAGGTATGGGGCCAAGTCCTGGTAAAGGGAAGGAAGATGAAAATCTCTGTAACGCTGGCGGTTTTCCGGTTTCCGTTGTAAAAGGTGCTTCGTATTGTGACAGTACTATTGCCTTTGGGATGATCCGCAGAGGAAGAGTTGATATGACAATCCTTGGCTCCCTGCAGGTGAGTGAAAAGGGAGATCTGGCCAATTGGATTGTCCCTGGTAAAAAAGTTCCTGGCATGGGCGGGGCAATGGAACTTGCCCAAAAAGCCAAAAAAGTAATTGTCCTGATGAACCAGACAGACAAGTATGGAAATTCAAAAATTGTGAACGAGTGCAGTCTGCCTCTTACATCTGCCCGCTGTGTAGACATGATTATTACGGAGATGGCTGTCTTTCAAATAACAAATCGTGGTCTGACACTGACTGAATTGTTTGCACCGCACTCGATTCATGCAGTAAGGGCGAAAACCGGCTGCAATTTTACCATTGCTGGGAATGTGAGAGTGATTAATTGATAGACAGTATCCTATGTTTGGCTGTGGTCTTAGAAAAGGAGTGGGAATATGAATGCTCATGCAAAGGTTAAACAGTGGCTGGAAGAAAATAGGCAAAGGGGAACAAGACTTCTTCAGCAGCTTGTCCAGGAAGGAAGCATCCGTGGGAAAGAAAGCAGTGCACAGGCTGTCATCATTGAAAAATGCCGCAAACTTGGACTAACCCTTGATATTTGGGAGATTGGCAAGGAGCAATTGACCAATCATCCAGCCTTTTGTTCGGATAGAAAGGATTTTTCCGGAAATCCCAATGTGGTGGCTACTTTGAAAGGAACAGGCGGGGGAAGGTCCCTTATCCTTAATGGCCATATTGATGTTGTTCCAGAGGGAGACAAAAATGATTGGAATCATGATCCATTTAGCGGCAGAATCGAAGATGGAAAACTATATGGCCGGGGTTCGACGGATATGAAAGGAGGAACAGTCTCACTTCTGCTTGCAATGGAAGCCATCATAACGCTTGGAATCAAGCTTAAAGGAGATGTGATATTCCAAAGTGTCATAGAAGAAGAAAGCGGAGGGGCGGGTACTTTGGCTGCTGTCCTCCGGGGATATACAGCCGACGGGGCAATCATTCCCGAACCGACAAATATGAAGCTCTTCCCAAAACAGCAGGGTTCGATGTGGTTTCGGATAACGGTCAAAGGGCGTTCCGCTCATGGAGGAACCCGATATGAAGGCATCAATGCAATCGAAAAAGCCATGAAAGTAATGACAAAGCTTCAGGAACTTGAAAAATTAAGAAACCAAAGAATTGAGGATCCGCTATATTCCAAGATTCCAATTCCGATCCCTATTAATATCGGAAAAATAAATAGCGGCGAATGGCCTTCTTCAGTACCGGATATTGCCATCATAGAGGGAAGGATGGGGGTGGCGCCAGATGAGGAAATGAAATCTGCGGAAAAAGAACTGGAACAGTGCCTGAAGGAAGCAGCGCAAAATGATGTCTGGCTTAAAAAGAATCCTCCTCAAGTTGAATGGTTCGGCGGACGCTGGCTGCCTGGTGATTTGGAACAGGATCACCCTCTAATGACTGTATTATCGGAGTCTTTTGAAGAAGTAAAAGGCATGCAGCCGGCAGTGGAAGCATCACCCTGGGGCACGGATGGAGGCATATTATCCAAAGTGGGAAATACACCAGTTGTTGTCTTTGGCCCCGGTGTGACTGAAGCTGCCCATGATGTCAACGAATATATTTCCTTGCAGGAAGTTTTTGAAGCTGCTGAAATCATTGCTCTGGCCATGCTGGAATGGTGCGGCACTAATCAGCGAGAGGGGAAATGATGATGGGATCAATTAAAATAAAAACGGAGATACCGGGACCGAGAGCGAAGGAATTATTGGCTAAAAAAGAGCAGAATGTGCCAAAGGGGCCATTTAACACGATTCAGACATTTGCGGATAAGGGGAATGGAGCACTTCTGACAGATATAGACGGAAATACTTTTCTTGATTTTGCCGGGGCAATCGGCACATTAAATGTTGGCCATTGCCCGCCAAGGGTAGTGGAAGCCCTGCATGCCCAAATTGATCAATATCTTCATCCGTGCTTCCATGTCATGATGTATGAGCCTTATATTAAACTGGCAGAAAAGCTCAACAGCATTACACCCGGAAATCACAGCAAAAAAACATTCTTTTTAAGCACCGGCGCAGAGGCAGTGGAAAATGCCGTAAAGATAGCAAGGAAATATACCGGCCGAAAAGGGATCATATCATTTGAGCGGGGGTTTCATGGCCGTACCTATATGTCCATGAGTTTAACGAGCAAGGTTAAACCATATAAATATGAATTTGGGCCATTTGCGCCTGAAACATATAAATGGCCTTACCCTTATTATTACCGCAGCGAGGGGCTGAAGGATAAAGAACATGATCTTGCCTTGCTTAAGAGATTCGAAACTTTTTTTCTCAGCGAGGTGCCTCCTGAAGAAATTGCTGCTGTTATTATGGAGCCTGTACAGGGTGAGGGCGGTTTCGTTATGCCGTCTTCCCGTTTTGTAAAAGGTGTAAAACAGCTTTGTGAAAAACATGGAATCCTCTTTATTGCTGATGAGGTTCAGACGGGATTTGGCAGGACTGGAAAAATGTTTGCTATGGAGCATTATGATGTTGTGCCTGATTTAATTACGATGTCAAAATCAATCGGTGCCGGATTGCCGATCAGTGCTGTAACTGGAAGGGCTGACATAATGGATTCACCGAATATCGGTGAAATAGGCGGTACCTATGGAGGCAGTCCGCTCGGGTGTGCAGCCGCATTAGAAGTGATTCAAACAATTGAGGAAGAAGGATTAATAGGAAGGGCAAATGAAATCGGAAGCCTTTTTACTGAAAAATTTTCAGATCTTCCTTTAAAATATAAGCAAGTGGGTGAAGTTCGTTCTTTAGGGGCAATGTGTGCCATTGAATTTGTTAAAGATCAGGATACAAAGGAACCGAATAAGGAAATAGTTCAGGAGATCCTGTCAATAGCGCACAAGCGCGGCCTCATTGTTATGAGCGCAGGCCTCTTTGGCAATATCATTCGCCTGCTTACTCCGCTTATTACACCCGATGAACAGCTCAATGAAGGATTAACCGTACTAGAAGAGGTAATAGCTGAATGCTGCACATAAGGAGGAATACAAATGAAACAACATTTATGGATCGGCGGAAAGTTCAAGGAAACAGAGAACTACAAAGCGTTGAAAAGCCCTTATAATGGGGAAGGTATTGCAGAAGTTGCCATGGCTTCTTCTTCCGATGTGAAGTCAGCGATAGATGCGGCAGATCATGCCAGAAAAACAATGGCTGAAATGCCTGCTCATAAAAGGGCAGAAATACTGGAAAATGCAGTTGCCATCATGAAGGAAGAAAAAGAAGAGTGTGCAATGATCATTGCGCGTGAAGCATCTAAACCCCTAAAGGCTGCAAGAGGAGAAGTGGACCGCACCATCATGACATATACCTTCGCTGCCCAGGAAGCGCGCAAGCTTTATGGAGAGACAATCCCAATGGATGCTGCTCCTGGAGGTGAAGGCAGGGTTGCTTATACAGTAAAGGAGCCGCTTGGAATTATCGGCGCCATCACTCCATTCAATTTTCCTATGAACCTTGTTGCCCATAAAGTGGGGCCTGCAATTGCTGCCGGAAACACGGTTGTATTAAAGCCTGCATCCCAAACGCCAATGTCCGCATATAAAATAGCTGATATTTTTCGCAGAGCGGGACTTCCTGATGGAGCTCTGAATGTTATAACAGGGAGCGGCGGAACGGTAGGGGATGTGCTTGTTGCAGACGACCGCATATCGATGATTACTTTTACAGGGAGCCCGGCAGTAGGAAAACAGATCCGCGAAAATGCCGGCTTAAAGAGAGTAACACTTGAATTGGGTTCCAATTCGGCAGTAGTAGTGGATGAGAATGCAGACGTGGAGAAAATTGTCCCGAGAATTGCAGCTGGGGCATTTGCCTTCCAGGGGCAGGTATGTATTTCCGTTCAGCGAATCTATGTGCATGAAACCCTATACCAGACATTTGCAGAACGCTTTGTTGAGGAAGCCAAAAAGCTAAAAATCGGCGATCCGCTTAATGAAGAAACAGATATTTCTGCGATGATCTCGAAGAGCGACACCGACCGAGCACAAAGCTGGATCGAGAGTGCCGTTAAGAGCGGAGCAGAACTTGCTCTTGGTGGAAAGGCAGCAGATAATACCTTGTATCCAACCGTCCTGCTGAACGTTGATAAATCAGAAAAAATTTCATGTGAGGAAGCATTTGCACCTGTTGTCCATATTAATTCATTCAGCAGCTTTGAAGAGGCGCTTGCACTTGTGAATGATTCAGATTATGGTCTGCAGGCTGGTGTTTTCACCAATGATGTGAACAAAGCCTTCAGAGCTGCAAAGGAGCTTCATGTTGGCGGTGTGATGATTAATGATTTCCCAACCTTCCGTGTAGACCATATGCCATATGGTGGGGTAAAAATGAGCGGAATGGGACGAGAAGGCATAAAATATGCTGTTGAAGAAATGACTGAGATGAAACTGATCAGCTTTAAAATTGACTAAGATGAAGGACAGGAATTATATCGCAGTCTAACGGGCAGTGAGACCTCCACTTCAAGGCTCAGGGGAAATCATTGAGGGATAAGCGGGGGTCAAACTGCCGGTAAAGGCCCGATTGGTTCAACTAACAATCAGTGGGTAAAAATCAATCCCCTCTGATTGAATTTTCAATTTATTCGGCCGGAAAATGCCTGAGTTTTACGGGTATTTTAATAGATTTGGCCGATGAAAGCGCTGATTCGGCCGGAAAAATGGCGGAATTGGCCCTTATTCCTTCATACATCTATAATGCCTTGCCGTTTGGCAGGCAGTTTTTTAATAGAAGGGGGTCTATGCAATGAATAAAAAAGCTTCTGTAAAAACAATAAAAAAAGAAAATGTTCTTGCTGAATTATACCTTGATCCATTCAATAAACGTTTAAGAGTAGATGATTATGCAGGGAAATTGGAAGATGCTGTCCATGAAGCAGAGAAAATGGCAAAGGAACACCAATGTGAGAAATTAATTTTTAGAGGAAGAGTGGAAAGTTATACTAATCTGCTTGCTCTGGGGTTTCAGTGCGAAGCTGTTATTGACGGGTACTTCCGGGGTTCTGATCAATACTTTTTCTGCAAATATTTTTCAGACGAAAGAAGAGTCAATCCACATTGGATTTCAGAAGACAGCATTATTTCAAATATAGTTGCCCTTTCAAGAAACCCGGATGTCATCATGCCTCCTTCCGAATATCAGCTCATGAAAATATCGGAGAAAGATGCTGAAAAACTTGCTTCACTTTATCGGGAAGTATTTCAAATTTATCCAACACCTCTCCATGATCCCTCATATATTAAAAAGACAATCCAGGAAGGTACCATCTATTACGCATTTCAGTATAATGATGACCTTGTCAGTGCAGCTTCAGCGGAGGTCAATCTTTTTTATAAAAACGCAGAACTGACAGATTGTGCGACACTTCCGTCCCACCGTAAACATGGTTTAATGAAAATACTCCTTGAAAAATTGGAAAAAGATTTAAAATCGCAGGGTGTATTCTGTGCCTACTCCATTGCCAGAGCGCTGTCTTTCGGAATGAATGCCGTTCTTCATCAGCTGGGCTATTCCTATCGGGGCCGGCTTCTTAACAACTGTTATATTTTCGATAAACTTGAAAATATGAATGTCTGGGTAAAGAATTTGGCTGCTGCAGATTCCTGGAGCCACAAAAAATAGTGCCAGTTTTTCGGCACCATCCTGACAAATTTTCGGCACCCTGTCATATACATAAATATGGGAGGGGATATTATGATTGAAACTCAAAACATTTCAAAAGAAGTTCTGGCAGCCATACTAAAGGGCATTGATGAAGGAATTCATGTTGTGGATTTGGATGGAAACACTATTTTTTATAATGAAATTGCTGCAAGGCACGATGGCCTTGTGGTTTCTGAGGTAATCGGAAGACCTGTTCTGAAAGTCTTTCCTTCATTGGATAAAGAGACAAGCACCTTACTAAAAGTAATGAAAACAAAAAAACCGATCTATAATCAGACGCAATCCTATGTGAACCTTCATGGCGCACAAATAGAAACCATTAATACAACTCTCCCTATTACTGTAGATGGCAAAGTAGCGGGAGCTGTTGAGATTGCTAAGGACTATTCCAGATTAAAGCTTCTATCTGAAAGCCTTCTGGATTTGCGAAAAAAAATAAAACAGCCTGTCAAAAAAAAGACTTCTGTTCAGAATGTACAGTACACACTGGATAGTCTTCTTACTATAAATCAGGAAATGCAAAAAATTAAAAAGGAAGCAGCCAAACTGGCAAAGTCTGATTCCTCCATTCTGGTGTTTGGCGAAAGCGGATGCGGAAAGGAGCTCTTTGTTCAGGGACTCCACCATGCTTCCTCAAGAGCTGCCGGGCCATTTATAGCCCAGAACTGTGCAGCTATACCCGAATCCTTGCTTGAAAGCATTCTATTCGGGACGGCTAAGGGAAGCTATACAGGAGCTGTAGACAGGCCAGGGCTTTTTGAACTAGCCGATGGGGGAACACTCTTCCTTGATGAAGTACATGCCATGCCAATTGAGCTCCAGGCAAAACTGCTTAGAGTGCTGGAGGATGGGATTGTCAGAAGAGTGGGAAGCCCAAAGAGCTCCCATGTAGATGTGAGAGTGATTGCAGCCATGAATATCCATCCAGTGGAAGCACTGGAGAGAAACCAAATCAGAACAGACTTATTTTACCGCTTAAATGTTCTCACTTTCGGTCTCCTTCCTCTAAGGGATAGAAAAGAAGATATTGAATTTCTTGCACATCATTTTATTAGGGGATTTAATCAGGTATTACACAAAAACCTTTCAGGAATCGGGGATGATGTGCTTGCCTTTTTCAGACAATATCATTGGCCTGGAAATGTCAGGGAATTAAAGCATACAATCGAATACATGATGAATGTCTGTGAAAATCATTTTCTTAAAACAGAGGATTTGCCTGTGATAATGAAACAGCAGCTGCAAAAGGATGAACAGGCTGTTTCACTAAGGGTTCAGCCTTTAAAGGCGAGCATGGAAGCACAGGAAAAAGCATTAATTGAAAAAGCTCTTCTAGAGACCAATGGAAATATAAAAAGAGCCGCAAAGCTTTTGGAGGTTCCGCGGCAGACGCTGCAATATAAACTGGCAAAACATAATATTGATATAAATAACAGGAGCCTTGTCTGCAGCAAGTATGAAAGTGCCGAATAATCGGCATTTTTTTTTGTTTTAAAGCCACCAGTTCAATAAAAATATCCTTCAGCTGCTAACAATCGCCACTCCGGCAAGGTTTTCATATGATAATACGAAAGATTCAGAATTGGCATGATTCTTGCAGTAAGTATCTTAAAGAAATTCATATAGGGGGAATTTAAATGAAGAACTTTTTATATAAACCGGATCGTTACTGGAAAGACATTGAGCTCTGGAAGGATGTCACAGATGAACAATGGAATGATTGGCTTTGGCAGCTGACAAATACGATTCGCACTGTTGATGATCTGAAGAAAGTCATCAATCTCACCCCGGATGAGGAAGATGGGGTAAGGATCTCGACTAAGACGATTCCGCTGAACATTACACCTTATTATGCTTCACTAATGAATCCGGATGATCCGCGATGCCCGATCAGAATGCAATCTGTACCAATTTCAAAAGAAATATATAAAACAAAATATGACCTTGAAGATCCTTTGCATGAAGATGAAGATTCACCTGTCCCTGGCCTAACGCACCGTTATCCTGATCGTGTCTTATTTCTGGTGACAAATCAATGCTCTATGTATTGCCGCTATTGTACACGAAGGAGATTTTCCGGTCAAATTGGCATGGGAGTGCCAAAAAAACAGCTTGATGCGGCGATCAGCTATATCAGGAGTGCCCCTCAGGTTAGGGATGTTCTCATTTCTGGCGGGGATGGACTTTTGATCAATGATAATATCCTTGAGTACATTTTGAAGAATTTGCGGGAGATCGATCATGTTGAAATCATCAGAATCGGCACGCGGGCACCAGTTGTTTTTCCGCAGCGGATTACCGAAAATTTATGCAATATCCTGAAAAAGTATCATCCAGTATGGCTGAATACACATTTTAATACTTCCATTGAAATTACCGAAGATTCCAAGAGAGCATGTGAGATGCTGGCAAATGCCGGTGTCCCAGTAGGTAACCAATCCGTTATTTTGGCTGGTATAAACGATAGCGTTCCAATTATGAAAAAACTAATGCATGACCTTGTTAAAATCCGGGTCCGGCCTTATTACATTTATCAATGTGATTTATCTGAAGGCATTGGCCATTTTCGTGCACCAGTTTCAAAGGGGCTTGAGATCATTGAAGGATTAAGAGGACATACTTCCGGATATGCGGTTCCAACTTTTGTTGTAGACGCGCCTGGCGGAGGCGGAAAAATCTCCTTGCAGCCAAATTACCTGATTTCACAAAGTGCCGATAAAGTGGTCCTTCGTAACTTTGAAGGAGTCATAACCACCTATCCGGAGCCGGAAAACTATGTTCCTGGCCGTGCTGAAGGTTATTTTAAAGAAGTTTACCCGGAAATGGATGAAAAACGGTCCAATGTCGGAATAGCCGCGCTGATGAATGATCAGCAGTTTAATCTTGTACCTGAAGGGCTCGCAAGACTTGACCGCCGTGAAAAATACGAAAGCGATCCTTCCCACAGTTCATTGAAGGATAAGC
Source organism: Cytobacillus oceanisediminis (assembly GCF_004366035.1). Taxonomy (GTDB): domain Bacteria; phylum Bacillota; class Bacilli; order Bacillales; family Cytobacillaceae; genus Cytobacillus; species Cytobacillus oceanisediminis_C. Next base: position 70,077 of record NZ_SOEE01000001.1, on the reverse strand, counting down.
GTGACAAACGGGATGAACTAAAGGAAAAGAAATTCACTGCCCAGCAGACGAAACAGAATCCAGCGGCTGAAACGGATGCCGAGACTGCAGCGGCAAAGGAATAGGAGGCTAATAATGCAAAGTAAATGTGCATGGTGTGAAAGCCAAAATATAAATGAAAGCAGGGAAACCGTTTATTGGGAGCTGCCTGATGGAACAAGGGCCATCCAAATCAATGAGACACCTTCCATTTCCTGCAAGGATTGTGAAATGGTTTACCAGTCAGATGATCTCGTTAAGGAGATTGAGGACCAATTATTTTTGATTGATGTGAAAAAGATTGGAAAAGAGATAAATTACGAAAAGCTGATGGAGCAGCCGAGGCTGCTGAAGCGAAATTATTTCGATTTCTCTTCCTATGATAAGTAAGTGATAAGGGCAGCCCGTAAAGCTATGCGGGCTGCTTTTTTCTATGTATTAGTAGACGAACTGAGCACAATTCGATTATAGTAGAAAATAAATTAATGAACGAAAGAATAAAGGGGAAGGCGTTAGTATGTCCAAAACTTTCTATCACTTTTTAATGAAATACAGGCACCCTGCACCAAAGGACGACATCAGCCGTTTTGCCAATGACGCATATGAGGATCACAGCTTTCCGAAAACAGCCTATGATTATGATGAGGTCAGCTCTTACCTAGAATTGAACGGAAGTTATCCGGAGAGCATGTCTGTATTTGATGAAGTCTGGCAATTGTATATTCTTTCTGAAAGCTGAATGAATTCATGGAAACACTCCGACTAAGGAGTGTTTTTATTTAGGCTGTTTTCGTAAAGTTCGTTGCTTTTTAATATCATAGTTTAATTTACTGAGTTGATCTTCAATGTGGGAACTTGATCCTCGAAAATACATACGCATTTTCCACGTGCGGTGCTGATTTGCGGAAGATAATTTAATGTCCTGCGGGAGTAGAGGGAGTGGGAGACCCCACAGGCGAAGCCGAGGAGCTCTGTTCCTCCCCGCTGAAAGCAACGGGGTGAATTCATAATCAAAAACAGCAATCTATGAGAAAGAAAAGAGCATTATTTAAAATGGGACATCTGCGCTTTTTGCTTGATTGTGATAAACGTACTGACGATTTTCATAAAAAGTGCATATACTATTGTATTCAATACTCACGACTCAGTCATTGAGAGGATGGAGGAAATGAGCAAAAAGAAGAAACCAAAGTACAAAATCGGTGATACAGTCGTGATCACTATTTATGGTACAGTCGGAAAAGTAACAGATGTGAAATGGTTAGATGATATGTACGTCTATGAAGTCAATAAAAGTGAAGGTCTATATATGGAATCCAGCCTTCAAATGCTGTCTGAGTATGAAGGTGAGATTATGGAAAAGGAGCATATTGACATCGAATATAAATACTTTTTTGGTGACCTTGTCCAAGTCAAGGGGTATGGTTCGGATCTCTTCAAAATAGTAGGCTTCAGGACGGAAATTTGGAGATACAAAGAAGATGCATGGGAAGATGTTATTTATGAGCTTTCGAGAATTAATGACGGGGAATGGCTGGAGGCAGGAGAAGAGGAGCTGACCCTCGTTGCGGATGCTGAAAGTGCAGATGCTTTTATCCAGAAGCTGGGACTCCTATATATGATCAACAAAAAAGAAAAGCTGCCTGAATTAAAGGATTCTGCTCATTCATTCCGCAAGGCAGAAAAGGAATTGCTTGAAGGCATTAAAGAAAGAAAAGTGCTTATTGATGGTTTGCTTGATATATATAATGATTATCGTATACTTTATGAAATGTTTCAGGATGATGAGTATAAGCATATCATGCGGGTTATACTCAGAAAACTGAAGCATATCGCCAATAATGATGATAAGAGCACAGTGTAAAAAAAGCAGGCTCCGGGTTCTTAGCACTTCTTAGAGCCAAGTGATTAGGAGATACAGTAAAAATGGGATGCCAAACCATATGACCAGTTTAAACCATGTATTTAATAGATTGCTATAAAGATTAATGATGGAGCTTTCTTCACGATTGACATCTTCTTTAATGATTAGGGCCAGTCTGGATATACTTGACATGTGCTGCCTCCTCAATTTCTGAATAAAATGGATCATTGTTATCTGCTTATCCTATATGTATGTCCGAAATGAAGAAAAATGCACGGTAGGACAAAATAAAGAATATGACTTTTCTGAAAGTTGGTTTGCATGAATCCAGGTAGTGCTTCATACATTTTGTACAAAGGGGGCGTTGCTGTGAAGGAAATAGAGGTCGTAATAGATACGGAAGAAATTGCTGAGTTTTTCTTTCATGAGCTGGCAAAAAGAGGTTATGTGCCTACTGAAGGAGAATTAGATGAACTTGCAGATATCACATTCGAATACCTGCTGCAAAAGTGCATCATTGATGAAGAAATTGAAGATGATTAATATAGAAAAATGACGAGGAAAGGTGCTCGTCATTTTTTTGCGGAGCAGCAGGAAGATCATGCACATACATATTCTGAAACTTTGAATTACAAGTACACACCATCATTCAAGAAAACGCTGAGTAATGATAAAGCAATTTCCGCATATTTTAAAAAATTTTGGCGGTACACTTGAAAAATGAAACTTTTCCGGTTATCTGCTCGTATATCAAAATGTAGCTGGTGCTTTGTGTTATATAATAGAGACCGCAGGAAAATATTAAAAAAGTTGGCCGGCTGGAAGGTAAACCTTACATGGAAAAAAATTAAAAATAAAAAAAGAACTAGGGAGAGAAGCATATGTCATTTTTTAATAAGGTCCTGGCAAGTGTTGGAATTGGATCGGCAAAAGTCGATACAAAGCTTGAGAAGGATTCAGCAGCCCCAGGAGAACCTCTCAGAGGCGTTGTTGAGATCACAGGGGGAAGCACCGAACAGAAAATCGATGATATTTATCTTTCATTGAATACTACTTATATTAAAGAATCAGATGATAAAAAATATACAGTCTCAGGTTTGATTGACCGTTTCAGGCTCGCTCAAGGATTCACCCTGGCGGCGAATGAACGAAAGGAAATTCCATTTAGCTTTAATCTTCCATCTGATACACCTTTGTCTTTTGGGAAGACAAAAATTTGGGTGGCGACAGGATTGGATATAAAAAACGCGGTGGACCCTGCAGATAAGGATTATATCCGAGTTGTGCCAAACCCGCTAATGGATTCTGTATTGAACGCTGCTTCGAGAATCGGATTCCGTTTGCGGGAAGCAGAATGCGAACAGGCTCCGCATCGCCTCCGCAGAAGGCTGCCGTTTATACAAGAGTTTGAATTTGTTCCAGTCTCCGGTCCTTTCAGAGGAAAGCTGGATGAACTGGAAGTTGTATTCTTCCCACAGTCAAATGGAGAGACTGAGATCATGATGCAAGTTGACCGCAGAGCGAGAGGGTTGGGGGGATTCCTGGCAGAGGCACTGGAAATGGACGAAACCTTTGTTCGTTTCACTGCTACAAATGCAGATATTCCTTATATGCAGCAAAAGCTCCAGTCTGTTATTGCAAAATATGCTTAAAATTTATGCTGACGAAACGATGGGTGACGCCCATCGTTTTTATATGCTTAGACTGCAGCTATGGAATGCATATAGTTAGGCAAGAAGTGTTTTAAAAAAATCCTGACCTTTTAAAAAGGGGGTTATTAACACGTAAATAATTGAGTCGGGAATTCTCTTCTCATCATCGGAAATAATCCCGTGAACACCAAGCCGCTGCATGTCTGCAAACTGGTATTGCTTGCTGATGGTCCACGAGTATATCTCATAACCGAATAACTCAGCTTGATTAATGAAGGACTTGGAAAGCAAGAGATGGTGAACGGATAGGAAAGAGGCAAAATCGCGGTAGGATGCCAAATGAAACAAATCCAGGTGTTTGCTCAGCAGCAGGCCTGCAGGAATTTCGGGAGCAAGCTGGTGAAACTTTTTTATCTCATTAATATGGAAAGATTGGACTTTTATCTGATTGTCAGGTTTATAAGAATTTAGCATGTCTGCCAGAATTTCTGTCATGCCAGGCTGATTTTCAGGTGATTTCATTTCAATTATGATTCCTGTTTTTCCGCTGACTTCTTTTAAAACTTCATTTAGTAAAGGGATCTTTTCACCGGCAAACGCAGGAGAAAACCAGGATCCTGCATCCAGCTTTTTTAATTCCTTAACCGTCAAATCCTCAATCAGCCCCTCTCCGTCGGTAGTGCGCAAAACATTAGCGTCATGAATAACGACAAGCTGTTTATCCTTGCTCAGCCTCACATCCAATTCGATGTAGTCAAAGCCCAATTCTATAGCTTTTTCAAAGGATGCCAGCGTGTTTTCCGGTGCAAGAGCGGATGCACCTCTGTGTGCGATAGACTGAAAAGGCATGAGTGGCTGAAAAAAATAAGAAATAGTCATTAGTAACAATCCGATGAGGATTGAATATAAAACAGGCTTTTTAGATACCCGCAATTTTTCTTCACCTCCTTAAAAGACTTTTATACATAATATGCAGATTGAACACTTTTGAAAGCGTTTTCTTTATGAAAAAAAACGTGAATCGACAAAACTAGTATTTTTTTGATGGAGGAAACGACAAGAAAAATGGCTAATTAAACAGTAATACAAATTGTTCTTAGAAATTTGGCGGGATAGTAAAAAAATGTCATAAAAAATGCTTTTGAAGACATTATTCATCAAAGCAGCTGAGTTTGTCTGGTAGGTAAATCAGCCGAAAAAGCGGATGTGTAGAATGTGAGGGGGATGCCAAATGCTGAAGGAATTAACAATAATCAAAAGAAAAGAATATGATGTGACAATCTTTCAAACACCGAAATTTAGAGACAATAAAGGCTTTCAGCAAGTATATCGCCTAAATGTCGAAGCTTTAACCCATGAGGAATGTCTTGATTCAGTTTTTAGGAAGTTTAATGTGCATGACAGGATTCCCGGGGATTTTGATGGCCGATTTATTTCCACAGGGGATATACTCTATATTGATGAAGGCAGGAGAGGGCAATTTTATTATCAGCTAAAGCCGGGCGGCTGGGAAGAAGTTAATCGAATACATATACGCTAAATGAAATAGCAGGAGGGCACAATAGCTCTCCTGCTTATTTTATTAAATATTTTATTCGGTAATGTTTGATCCTGGACTGTTTTTGCGTTTATTGGCAGTGTATTCTTTGCCGTGGGCTTCTTGCTCTGCAATAATTGCTTCAGCAGGAATATGATTATTTTTCTTTGGAGAATTTATTCGGTTGCGGTGCTTTTTGCCCATCTTAATCCCTCCGATTATCTATTGCTTTTTGTTTTGACTGTTTTAGATGTATGGGGCTCGGTATTGGCCCTCGAAGATGGATTTGTCTCATTGGCATGCTGCACGGCCTGCCTGAGTTTTTTGCTCATTCCTTTTTGCGGCATGATTACAACCTCCTTTGGAAAAGCTAAAAATAGCTTTCCCGTACAGTGAAAAAACATGCCTTATGTAATTTGTTTCTAAGTGATGGCACATATGGTATAGTTTGACTTGGAAGCATTTACAGAGGCTTCAGAAATAATTTGGAGGTTTTGATTATGAGCATACATATCGGTGCTAAAGAAAACGAAATTGCAGAAACGGTCCTGCTTCCTGGAGACCCTCTGCGTGCAAAATATATTGCAGAAACATTTTTGGAAAATGCAGAGTGCTACAATGAAGTCCGCAACATGTTTGGCTATACAGGAACGTATAAAGGGAAACGCATATCAGTTCAGGGCACAGGCATGGGAGTGCCATCCATTTCCATTTATATTAATGAACTCATGCAAAGCTACAATGTTCAAAACTTGATTAGAGTAGGCACATGCGGTGCAATTCAAAAAGATGTGAAAGTTAGGGATGTAATCCTGGCTATGAGCTCTTCTACAGATTCCCAAATGAACAGGCTTACTTTTGGAGGAGTAGACTTTGCACCGACAGCTAACTTCGACCTTTTGAAAAAAGCTTATGATGCAGGTGTTGAAAAAGGATTAAACCTCAAAGTCGGAAATGTATTCACAGCAGATATGTTCTATAATGACAATGCTGACCACGAAAAATGGGCACAATATCAAATTTTGGCGATTGAGATGGAAACGGCTGCGCTTTATACACTTGCAGCGAAATTCGGACGTAAGGCGCTTTCTGTCTTAACAGTCAGCGATCATATCCTAACGGGTGAGGAAACAACTTCTGAAGAAAGACAAACTACCTTCAATGAAATGATTGAAGTTGCACTTGAGGCTGCTATCAAATAAACGTTGATATAGAAGGATTTGTCATGGTTATTTAAAGACTTAAATAAGAGCGAGTGACCAAAAAGTGACCAATTATAAAATCTCATTAAATAAGTCACTCGCGTTATTTTTGTCTTTATCGGTTAAGTGACTATACGTATTTAAAGTTTGCTTAATATCGGAGTGACCAAGCTGCTCCTGGATAATCTTAAAGTTTACATTTTTACTAACCATATAAGAAGCATAAGTATGACGTAATCCATGTAAATTTAATGGAGGTAAGTTGAACCTCTTCACAATATCCCTCCATCTGCCTGTTAATCCATCTGGATGAGAAGGGAATCCATTTGGTTTTGTAAATAATAAATTTACTGGATTTCCATGATCATCAAGCATAGGAGTCCACGCGGAACCAGAAGCAATCTGTAATTTTTTCTGATTTGTGGCATATTCTTTTAATTCTTTCATAAATGCAGTAGGCACATTTACAGTTCTTGAGCTTTTGTTTACCATACTGTTGTATCTGGCGATACTGTTTATTCACTAAGCAGAACTTATGGAAGCACTGTGCAGCAAATCAAGGATTGGAACAGCCTTGATGACAATTACATGATTTATGTTGGACAGGTACTTCGAGTAATATAAACATAAGAAGCCCTTCTCGTTGTGGAGTGGGGCTTTATTATAGGTTGTTCTAATGAACAAACTCACTCTATAGTTTAAGTACAATAAATGCTTCGCAAACTTCTAATTAATCTACAAAAAAAGACGATGACTTACATAAGTCATCGCCCAGACATTAATTAATTATTCAATGCTCTCTTAGATTTTCAAAAATGAACCTTCGGGACCCCTAATATGAACTATTTTAATTGTTTATTCATCCCCCACAGGAAGTTCAACAGTAAAGGGTTTTAAATCCTTAGCAGGCATAAAGCTTGAAAAATCGAATTGTAGGATGGTATTTTCTAGCTTAAAATTCTTTATTTTTTCATCCCCGTTTAAATCGAATGTGGATTGAAAGTGTGCTGCCTTTTTATCAATAGTTTTCACTTTATTTAGATGAATGCTATGACTTTTAGGCGGTACTGGGTTTTTTGGATCAATTTTGCCAATATACTTTTTATCTACTAGAAGTAATTTATACTGCAAGTTATTCTCAAACAATTCAAGCTGATGCTTGCTTAATCCTTTTGAGAGTCCAGTAAATTGATAATCGATTACAAGTTTACTACCTTCTTTGGTTATATCATTCACCTTAAGGCTTAAATTGAACCGTGTACTTTCTAAGGTGAACGATTTCTTATCCAATAGCTGTTCTACTGTTGGAACTGAAGCAGATAACTGAGGATAAAAGGTAAGTGAAGTAATATCTGAAGTGAGTTTGGTCATTTCTCTTCTCATTGTACTATGATATCCATTTTCTTGTTCCGATTCCTCGAGAAATGTGGAGTTTCCAAACCTATACACATTTCCTTTATTATCAACAGCTTTTGATATATAAATATCATCGCCCTTATATTTCTGCACGGTCTCATAAATAAGCGAAGATGACGCTTTTGCGGTAAGAATCTCTTTTATACGGATTTTGACCTCATCTTCTGGGTATTCTTGCTCCTGATTAATAGCAAGTGTACTGTTTTTTTCTTGTGAAATTGGGATATCAAAATTCCATTCACCTTTTATCCCATTGATATAATGAATCGTTATTGGGAGAGTAGCATTCTCCTTAAATAGTTTATATGGATATTCCATTTTCCATTGAAAGTTATATCCATTATCTACATTCTTAACGTCCGTTGACATTCCATTTAGCCAAGGGTCATTATCCCCTTTGTTGTGTTCAAAGTTCACATCAAAGCTTACTTCGCCCTTCTCGTTATGACCTTTTTCAGCGTCTTCATCTACAAACCCTGTAATGGACACCACACTACCATCAAAGTAGGCGCTTGTTATTTTTACAGTTACCCCACTTCTTGTAATTTCCTGGTTTAATTCGGTGACTGCATTCTGATTAGCTAATTCCAAACCTGTTGAATCATTAAAGTCCTGAAAAATCCCACCTATTAAAGGGGTATTAGCCAATACTTTATTCATTGTAGGATTAATAAATCCTGATGCAACAGTGATTCCAAGAAGAGCAGCTGTAGTAGCTACAGTAGCAAGTAACTTTTTTTTCTTCCCCTTTTTAACGTCCTTGTTTAGCCCTTTGGAAATGGCACTAAATACTTTTTCTTTAGGCACAGGTATTTGTTCTATTGCTGCTTTAAGATCCTTCTTATCCATGGCATTTGTCCTCCTCACTTCTATAGGACTTTTTTAACTCCGCTTTCCCTCTACTTAAATAAGTTTTTACGGTACTCTCTGGAATTTCCATAACACTGCTAATTGTTTTAATCGAGTAATCGTAATAGTAAAATAGAATAATCACAGTACGGTAATTCTGTCTCAGATGCTGAATTGCATTTAGGAGCTGTAAAGACTCTTCAATGTTTGAATTTACTTGATCCGGCAAGTTTGACAATATTTCATCACTTAGCGGAACAATATTACCTTTTCTCTTTAACAAATGTCCTGAACATCGAATAACAATCCTAGTGAGCCAGGTCGTAAAATATTCCGGTTTTTTTAACGAATGGATAGATGTAAAGGCCTGGTAGGTTGCCTCCTGGACCACATCCAACGCATCTTCTTCGTTATGTACATAAAGATATGCAGTCCGGTAGATTCTTTCATAATTCTGTTGAATCAACTTTTCAAAGGCACTCTTATTACCTTTGATTGCTTTTTTAACTAGCCGGTGACTTTCCGTTTCCATCTGTTGACCCCCTTTACTAATTAGTGGAATCTATAATCACAAAAAGTTTCAAAAAGTTAATGTATTTTTAGAAAAAGCATAACATGAATATAAAATCCTAAGTTCAAAAAAATAAACAGAAACCACTTTGTGATTTCTGCTTAATATAGGTTTTAGTTTGTGTTGCAATATCAGAGGTACCCTTGTGATTTTACACCTTTTTCATTGAACTGTCCCGGTAGTTTAATCATTAAAAAAGCCCTTCTCACTCGAGAGGGGCTTTTTTTATTCCGGGGAAAATATTTCACTAATAAGTGAAGGTTTATTCCTTCTTTTCAAAAAGGTATTGAAATCCATATAGTATGGGTGCTTTATAAAAAATATAAAGGAAAAATTGCCAATTATTTAATCGATCTAATGCAGCAACTTTTAATTTTTTCATTAAACTTAAATGTGGAAATGCAAAGTAAAAATCTATTACAGCATTAAGCAATATAAAACGTTTAAAATTTCCATAAGTCAATTTTAAAATCCACATGGAACTAACTAAATGTGGACCGATATTATAAGGGAATTCTCCAGAAATATAGGATTTTGGATTATTATAAAAAAACCACCATTTTCGTTTTTTACCAATTTGAACATTTATTCCTTCTAAAATGACAATAAGGATTGAAGCAGGTAGAAACCGTTTAACATTCCTAATCCCTAAAAAAGGTATTGTCGACCATGAAAGTAAGATCATTACTATATTAATGAGCCATTGCTTTTTTAATGACATAGTATTTAATCCCCCTTATCCTTCTTAGAATACTCCTAACTAATTTAAAGTATCCAAGTTTATGACATAGGGAAAACTCCTGCTCAATCGAGAGGGGTTTTCACAATCCTATTGAACGCCCCCGTTATTTTAAGTGTATGAATTACAAATTGCAAAAAGCCATTGTTTGAAAATGGTGGGGAGGTTTTTTGTAAATTTTATCAATGCCTAAAACTTAGGCAAGCATCTACACATAGGATGAATCGTGTGACAAATTGTAAAATTCTAAGGAGGAAATTTAATGTATCCTAATATGTCCCATCACATGGATCAAAGTCATGTGTCTCATTATAAAGATGGAAATAAAATGTCCCATCATAGAGTATTAGAAACTGTTCAAAATTGTGAAGCTGTTTGTGAATATACTGAGTACGCGATTCTAGAGATGGAAGGTTCCAGCCATAGAAAAGAGCAATTAAGGTTACTTAGAGATTGTGCTGATATATGTACTTTAACAGCAAAATATATTGCGCGTTATAGTTATTTTGCAAAATCTATTGCCTCACTATGTGCACAAGTTTGTGAAATTTGTGGAAATCATTGCATAAAACACCCTGATGAGATATCGCAAAGATGTGGTCAAATTTGCTTACATTGTGCTCAAGAATGTCGTAACTTTGCTATGGGTGCATAGTATTAAAAAAACTAAAGGAGAAGAAGTAGTTGATTGAGTAGCTTAAATTAGTTCCTCTTTTTTACTTAAGTTAAGGTGGGACTACAAAATTAATTTTCTTTTGAGAAAAGTCGACTACCTTTAGTCAGCAATTGACTCGTTCAAATAAAAAAAATTATAACCTTTTTAGAGTAATAATAGAGTATAAATAGCAAACAATACAGATTAAAGAAAGGAGTTGTGGCTTAAATGAATAAAGGTGACCTTCAAGAATGTATAACTGAATGTGAAAGCGCATTGTCACATTTAAATCGAGCTATGGGCAAAGCACATGCTGGGTCTAAAGAAAAAATGCAACATGCTGCCAAAGATTTAGAAGAATGTATTTCAGAATGCCGAAGTTTATTGTAATTTTATGAAAAAAGCCCTTCTCTATCGAGAGGGCTTTTCTCATTCCGTATTTCTATAGAATGCCAATAGCATTTAGAATACCAACAAGAATAATACATAGACCGCCAAATAAAAAAAAATAATAGTCTTTCCTGTTCTCTTTAGCACGATGTACAAAACCTTTAAAAATAAAATTGATCCCAAGTAATAAAAATACAAGATTCATATACATAGGATTGAGAGCAGAAGGTATGATTAATAAAATGATACCAAAAAGTGTAATTTTTTGGACAATACTTGCTCTTTTTTCAGCAATAATAATGCTTTCCGACAATTTTTTCCCTCCCTTTTGAATTATTTGACTATTATACTATATTTATACTATACTTACATATGTAAAAAAAAGGTACAAAAGGGGGAAATTTGTAAATGAAGAAGATTTTGGTTTTGTTTTTAGCTGTCTTATTAGTAGTTCCATCTTTTGCGGCTGCTAATACTGGAGATTCAAATGTAACAGAAAGTACAGGAATGAATGGTACTTTTAATATTGAGGGAGAGGAATATACTTTTACTGATAAAACAGATGGTGATGTACGTACCATTTTAATTGAAGGTCAAAGTACTATTGATGAATTAGTTTATAACGAAAGTACAGATACACTCTACATTAACGGTGAAATGCTAGAAAAAGAAACTATTGACGGACTTAGGGCGTTTGTGTCAAGTTCGCTTCCAGGTTCTTCAGTTACTCCATATTCTACTGATCCTGGAACCGGTGGAACTGGTGGTGGGAAATGGATATATGTAAGTGTTGCAAACGGCACTATTAATGTAAGTGGTATGACAGTACCTGTTCTTGCGGGGATTCTAACCGCATCAATATTAAAAGATTTAAAAGCTGGTGTAGCAGTAAGTATAGCAGGATCGATAATTGCGTCTATTACAGATGACGCAACTTCTATAACATACAAAAGATATAAATATAGATATGAGGAAAGCGGCTGGAAACACTTTAAGTACAATACTCACTTTTTTTATATGGGTAAATATATAACCCAAGTTACTTGGACGACAGCACGTAATTTTTAATCCAACAATATAGGCGTGATTTATTACACGTTTTTGTTGGACAAGTACTTCGAGTAGAATAAACATAAAGAAGCCCTTCTCAATCGAGAGGGGCTTTCTTAATTATTGTTTTTTAGTTATTTCTTCAACAGATACCCCGTAAAATTCGGCTAGCTTTTCTAAATTACCCCACTTAGGAACATATGAATTTCTCTCATAATTACTGATAGTAATTCGAGAAACCCCTATAGCTTCAGCTACATGCTTTTGTCTTAGCCTTTTCTTCAGTCTAAGTAATTTTAAATTCTTCCCTAAGTTTCCATACATATAATCACCCAATCGTTATTTTGGATGCCTAAACATAATGTTTAATCGATAGGTGCTCTTTTATGTCTTGGCAACTAAATTACAATTTTCGTCGATTTTGGCAACCGACTTTAAAAAGGTAAATCATCTTCTGGCAATACCGGCTCAATTTCTCTGACTATCTGTGTTATATCGTTTTTCTCGTTCCAGGTCACTTTTTCTATAATGGTTTCTCTTTGTCCGGTTTCTCGTTTCTGCTTCTGGACCCATTCATAAGCAACTTCAGCAACCGCAAAATCAGGGTCCTTTTTAAATTCACTGTCCCTTACATGGAATTCACCGTTCCTGAACCCTCGGTTTCCTTCCACATTAAGGGTTGTTTGGATTGTTACTTTCATATGCTACCTCTTTATTTTTGCATTATATATTTTCCAGTTAAAGTTTAAATCGAAATCACCACGACTTTCAAGATCACCTTCTACAGTCACAGAATCTCCTGTTTGTAGCTGCTTAAATTCTTCCGCAGTTCCCTCGGAATATTTAGCAACAAAAGTATGAAATAATTTTTCTCTATCTGCTAACTCATCCCAAGTCTCACCATTGTAATCACTTCCACCATAAACAAATAACTGACTTGATCCAGCTCTGACTACCGTTCCACTCCAAGTAACTTTTTTCCCGTATAATTGATTATCCCAAACAGGAGTTTTATCGGTTCCTAACTTCTTGTATTCTTCTGTAAACTTTATAAAGTCGTTACTTTCAAGTGCTGATAAAGCGTCCTTACCTACTTCTGCATTATTGTCTTTATCTTCATTTTTATCTTCATCAGTTGTTTCTTCTTCTTTTTGTGTTTCTTCCTTTTTATTTTCTTCATCAGCTTTTACTTGTGATGAAGCATTCTCAGCTTCGATCTGTGCTTTTTCTTCATCCGAAGGTTGTGTAAATACCCCTATAATAAGTAAAACTGCGATTGTTATAAACCACCATCTTTTATAAAATGGCTTTTTCTTTTTTTTTTCACTATTTTTCCCCCTTCTCGATTAGATTAATTTTTTTTACATTTAATAGTTTAGCAATATTATATAAAAAATGGAATGCATACTCCAATTTTTAAAAAACAAGTGACCAAAAAGCGACCAAAAAGTGACTGATTAAGAAATTTATAGATAGTTAATGATTATTTATGAATAATCTTATTTCATTAAAGCCCATTAAATCAAGGATCTTACAGTAATTGACTCTCTGTAAAAGTGCATATCTTTCAATGAAATGATTGAAGTTGCACTTGAAGCTGCAGTTAAAGAATAAAGGAAATGGAAACTGGTTCATTGAGAGCCAGTTTTATTTTTTTTAGTTTAAATGAAAAAAACTCAAATCTGCAAAAAGCCATTTGTGCCGTTTGTCCTGTTTTTCACACAATTATGGACTAGTTGACTTGTAATGTTAAAATAGTAATGTTGCAAAGAAAAAGAAAAGCAGAAGCGCCTTCGGAACAAGTAAAGATCACTTGTTCCTGCGAAGTTTGTCCAAGGATGCATTCCTTGGTGCCACCCCAGACAATACCAGGATGTAGGCTGCTTTCGCTAGACAAAAAAAGTCAGGTGAAATTGAATGAAGAAAATCATAATTATGGCAGGGACCTTTACCCTCCTGCTTTCCGGCTGCAGCAAGCTGGATCCTTATATGGAGAAGGTACAGCCGCTTATTGAAAAAATTCCATTTTTGGGGGGAGAAAAAAGCCTTGAGGAATCTCCTCAAGAGGATGACTCCTCAAAAGAAGAAGAAAACAGTGCTGAGGAAGCAGGCAATGAAGGAAAAGAAGAAATTCAAGATGATCCTCTTTCATTGGAAGCGGCATATTTTAATGATGTTAAAGTTGTCGATGGAAGAAATATAATTCAGAATCCTGAAAATGTGATGGCCCTCGTGAATAAACAGTTCAGTCTTCCAGATGGCTATGAACCATCCAAGTTAATGATCCCAGATGTTGCATTTTCTTATGGGAAATTAGATTTGGAAAAAAGCTATATGCGGCAGGACGCTGCCCAGGCTTTGGAAAAGCTATTTACCGGAGCGCTTAATGAAGGTGTTGAATTATTTGCAGTTTCTGGGTACCGTTCATTTACACGGCAATCACAGGTTTTTGCGGCTGAGGTAAGCAGAGTCGGAAAAGAAAAAGCAGTTCAGGCAGTTGCCATTCCGGGCAGCAGTGAACATCAGACGGGCCTTTCAATGGATATCTCAAGCAGAAGTGCAAATATGGAGCTTTCAGAAGAATTCGGGGAAACCAAGGAAGGAAAGTGGCTTGCTGAAAATGCACATCGCTACGGATTTATCCTCCGCTACCCTAAAGGAAAAGAAGGCATTACAGGTTATAAATATGAGCCTTGGCATTTCCGCTATGTTGGGACTGAGGCAGCAGGAGTCATTTACGAAAAGCAATGGACTTTGGAAGAATACTTCGATATTGTTAAAAAGATCTAAGAGGCCGCAAAGGCCTCTTTTATTTTTCTTTTTGCCTGAAATTGCTTTTCCCTGATTGAAAATAGAATATAACTGCTAAAATGAGGGGAACAGCGGGAAGTGCAGACAGGATGCGGATAACGTTTTCTGCCCCTGATAAATAATACCCTAAGGGAAGAAGAAGAAAAAAGCTTGATAGAGCAAGTTTCCATGACTGATTCATGATGCCTGCAATCAGGCTGATCAATGAAGCTGCGAAACTTAGCCATAACACTGCGATTATCATTATAATTCACTCCTTAAAAAAGTGATGGGTGGCTTGAGGGAGGGCTGGTGTATAGGATTAGGCGGTGCTTGCGGATTTTTAAAATGAGACTATATAATAAAATATGGTCTATACTGGCTAAACATTAACCTTTTATTTTCTCGATGATTATATTAAGGGGAAGTATGATTCCTGAGTTGGCATATATCAAGCCGCCGACTGTTGGCTTGATGTTTATTAACGCCCTTAAATGAGGTAATAATAAACTAAGGTTTTACAGGTGAAAAGGAGGTTCATACATTGGAAAAAGTTTCACTTAAAGTTGTGGGGATGACCTGCAGCCACTGCGAAGAGGCGGTTAAAAATGCCCTCCTCTCCATTGATGGCGTGGCAAGCGTCGCCATTGCCTTTCACGATGAACATGCAGAGATTGAGTATGACCCGAAAAAAGCTGATCAGGAAAACTTAATAAAAGCGATAGAAGATCAAGGCTATGGGGTAGCCTAACATAAGAAGGAGCGCTTTAGCATATTTCGCTGGCGCTCTTTCAATTTTTATACATACGCATTTTTCTTTGTTATTTTTTCGATAAAAATGTTATTCTAATCATTAAGGATTCTACATAGTTATTTTACGGTAATGAAAGTGGTGAAGAGTTTGCAAAATGAAGATATAAACAAAGAAACTTCCGAAACACCAGATAATAACCATTCAGGTTTTATCCGTATGAAAAAGTTTCATTTTGTCATGCTGCTGTTTTTTATTGTTTTCCTTTCAGCTGGAATTACTACCTTTGCACTGGCTTTTGGAGACGAAAAAGCAGTAGATGTTGGAACAGGTGAGAGAAGGGAATTTGATAAGTTTTATACAGCTTATGATACCCTTAAGACAAACTACTTCCAGGAAGTTGACCAGGATAACCTTATAAATGGCGCTATTAACGGTATGCTTGAAGCGCTGGATGATCCATACTCAGACTATATGAACGAGGAAGAAGCCAAAAGCTTCCATCAGAGTATTTCATCCTCATTTGAAGGAATCGGAGCTGAAATCCAGGAACAGGAAGGCTACATTGTAATTGTTTCACCATTAAAAGGTTCACCTGCTGAAAAGGCCGGGCTTAAACCGAATGACAAGGTCCTGTCCGTTGATGGAAAAAGTCTTCAGGGGATGAGTTCAACAGAAGCCGTTATGCTGATCAGAGGCGAAAAGGGCACTAAGGTAGAACTTTCAGTTCAGCGCCCTGGTTCAGATGAGCCTATGAATATTTCCATTACTCGTGATACTATTCCCCTTGAAACCGTCTATGGGGAAATGCTTGAAGATGGTATTGCAAAAGTGCAGATTACTACTTTCTCGGAAAATACTTCTAAAGAGCTGGTGGAAACTCTGAATGAGCTGCAGAAGCAGGGCATGAAAGGATTAATTCTTGATCTTCGCCAGAATCCTGGGGGTCTTTTGGATCAGGCAGTGAAAATTTCCAGCCTGTTTGTCCCGGATGGCGAGGTTTTATTCCAAATTGAAGACCGCAATGGAAACAGGGAAGAAGTTAAATCAACGAAAGAGGAAAACCCGAATATTCCTTTAGTAGTGGTAATTGATAAAGGAAGCGCAAGTGCATCAGAAATTTTGGCCGCCGCAGTACACGAGTCTGCAGATGTGCCGCTTGTCGGTGAAAAGTCGTTTGGAAAAGGCACAGTCCAGCGTGCACAGGACTTCTCCGATGGATCAAACATGAAATTCACTACTGAAAAATGGCTGACACCGGATGGAAATTGGATTCATAAAAAGGGAATAACACCGGATCACAAAGTGGCCTTGCCGGATTATGCTACACTTCCATTTATTAATCCTGACACTGAATTAAAGCTTTCGGCTTCTTCAGCTCAGGTTAAAGCAGCACAGCAAATGCTAAAAGCACTTGGATATGAGCCTGGAAGAGAAGATGGTTTCTTTGATGAAAAAACAGAACAGGCTGTCAAGGAGTTTCAGGCTGCTGAAAAGCTTGAGCAAAATGGAGTATTATCAGGGCAGTCTACCCTTAGACTGATGGAAAAACTCCGTGAAAAAATTGATCAAAATGATACGCAAATTCAAAAAGCAGCCGAAGTGCTGAAAGAACAAATAGAATCTTAAGGCAAAAGCTCTCCATTTTTTTGGAGAGTTTTTTCTGTGTAATACATGTATTCCTGTTATAGAAAATGGGTATATAAAGCATTCATCTTTCCCACAATGATAGTAAACTTTACTATAAGCAGCGCAGGGGTGATTTGCTTGAAGAATATAATGATTGTTTTTTTATTGGCTGCAGCCATCCTGTCCGGCTGTACTTCCTATCAGCAAAAAGAAGATCGCAATGAGGTAAGGCAGTATTCTGCACCTGATGAGGCCGAAAAGGAAGATAAAGAGCCATCAGCTATTGGAAAAGAAACGAAAAACTTTTTGCTGATTGGTGTGGACAGCAGGGGAGAAGAGGATTCACGTTCAGATGCTATTCTTCTAGCCAGTTATGTACCTTCAGGAGAATCGATTAAATTGGTGTCTTTAATGAGGGACAGCTATGTAAAAATTCCTGATTATGAATATATGTACAGCAAACTGAATCATGCTTATTATATAGGCGGCAAGGATTTATTAAAGGATACAATAGAACAAAACTTCGGAGTCCGAATCGATCATACAGCAATTATCGATTTTAAGGGATTTACAAAAATGCTTGATTCCATTGCCCCGGAGGGAATTGAAGTGGAAGTCAGTTCTGCAATGATTGACGATATGGGATTGGATTTGGATCCTGGCAGGCAAAAACTTAAGGGGAGCGACCTTTTATCGTATGTTAGATTTCGCCATGATGGACAAAGTGATTTTGGGAGAGTGGACAGGCAGCAGGAAATTTTGATAGAGCTTAAAGATGAAGTGATGAATCAATTCTCTTCACCTGCCGGTTTGGCAAGATTTCCTGAAGTGATCAGCCAGGCATTGAAATACGTTGAAACTGACTTAAAGTTTGAGGATGCAATAGCCTTAGGTGTTTCATTTTTAATGGACCCTGTTACTGATATTGAAACACTGAGGGTGCCGATTACAGACAGTTTTGAAAATAAAACATATGAGCATGCCGGATCGGTTCTCCAGCTGGATTTTGAAGAAAACTCAGAAGCACTTAAGCAGTTTTTGAAGGCTGATAAAGAATAGTTACGAAAATAAGCCAAAGCGATTTAAGAAAGTAAATGAGGAGCCGTTGGGGCTCCTCATTTACTTTTTCTGCAGACAGCAATTCCAAAAGGGTAGTGTTTGCCTTCCCTTTTCGGTTCAATAAGAACACTTCTCTGATAATAAAATTCCGTCTCCCCGTATGACTTAAACAGATCGGTGAATTCATCTTCAGTCAGCTGATGATAATGGAATGGCTCTCTTGTTGGTTTTCCCCTTCCAGCGCCGAATGGAGTGGATAAAATGAGAGTCCCCCCAGGCTTTAGCATCTTATAAAGGCTGTTAAGAAATATTTCTTCTGATGCCAGGTGTTCAAGCGTTTCAAAGCTCGTTATTACATCAAAGAATCCTAATTGATCTGGGAGGACTTCATCTTCTGCATTGGCTTTTACATATTGCACGAGAGGATGATAATGGTACTGTCTGGCATATTTCAGTGTATCTTCATCAACGTCCACTGCGATAATTTCATTGATTTCTTTTTTCTTGGCTTTTGCCATGATTTTTGAGCCGTACCCCGTTCCGCAGGCAATATCAAGGACTCTTCCTCTGGCATAATAAAGGGCAAAATAGTAACGCGCCAAATGTTCCAGAAGCATTCCATTTGTAATCGGCATTAACTCCGGTATGATTCTTTCTCCGGTATTTTCGAGCATATTAACTCCACCATCCTTATTAGAGATTATAGCAAATATGGCTTATGGTTTGTATGGACTGATAAAATCATATACAATGTGTCATTAGACAGGATAGCTATAAAGAGGTGATCCTTTGAAGCAGATAGTGGAACTTAATGAGCAGACCCGCAATCAAATATCAGTTATAGAACAAAAGTGTGAAAAGCTTGCTGAAAAACTTCTTAATAACTATAAAACAGACTTTCAAACCGGCGGGGAAAATCTGGTAGTGGACCTGATCAGAACCATTAAAGGCCGAGGTGCATCAGAAAATGATGTATTTAAAGTTGACTATGAGTCCATTTTGGAATTGGGAATTGAAACGGAAGATGATTTTTTTCCAAATGCATATATTCCCATCTGGAAATGCAAACAGGAAATGTTTCATTCCGTGGGTTACTTAACAAATCTGGATATTGATTCAATAGAGAAGAAAATGATGATTATGATTGAAGAAATGCTTGCAGACCGTGAAGAAGGGGAAAAATATGAATAAAACAGAAATATATATATTATCAGGCTTTCTTGGGAGCGGGAAGACTACACTTCTTAAGCAGCTGCTCCAGGATGAAAAAAAGCAAGGCAGGAAAGTGGCAGTCATGATGAACGAGCTGGGGAAAGTATCAATTGACTCGGACGTGGTCGATGAAGATGTACCATTAAAGGAGCTGCTTGATGGATGCATATGCTGTACAATCTCAGATAAGCTGGAAGCTCAGCTTCAGGAATTATTGATGGTTGATAAGCCGGAAGCGATCTATATTGAAACAACAGGCGCTGCTCATCCCATAGAAGTTCTGGATAGCATCCTTTCCCCGCTCTTTGCAGATCGAATGCTGGTAAAAGGAATTCTTTCAGTTGTTGATGGTCCAAGGTGGCTTAATCGAAAGCTGTTAAGCCCGCAGATTCAGCAGCTATTAATTGAGCAGGTGAGGCATGCGGATTTAATTATTTTAAATAAAGCAGATGATCTTACAGAAGCGGAACAGGCCAGGCTTACAATGGAGGTACAGGGGCTAAATAGCCATGCTTTCAGCATCTTAACATCGTACTCAAAGATCGCTGTGAAGCAGGTGAGAGGTATGACTTCCGGGAAAAAGAGCCCGGCTTCCATCTCACATGTTTTTTCTGACCTAAGCCTGAGCACTTTTGTTTATCAGTTTCAAAAACCTGTAAATCAGTCTGAATTTGAGGACTTTCTACGAGGCCTCCCTGATACTGTTTACAGAATAAAAGGATATTTGAAACTGAATTCATCACAGTATCCGCTGCTGTTTCAGTATTCTTATGGAATGCCGCTGTATATGCAGGAAAACATGAATTTGCCCTTGAATATGGTATTTATAGGAGAAAATCTTGACTGGGAAGATATGAAGAAAAGATTAAATGCCTTAGAAGGTATTAATTAAAGATAAGAAAAATCGTACTCTAATTGTGCGATTTTTTTATTTCTTCATATGAATGAAAAAAACCTGTTTTTGGGAAACTCAATATATAATGCTGAACCGAAAAAACATAAAAAATGAGTGGAACTTATGAAAACAATACACGCAATCATTATTTTTATTGTTCTTTTTGCTGCAGGAGCCATACACACTGCTGCAGCGGAAGAGGGGATAAGCTGGCAAATTGAGATGATCCCTTGGGAAGAAGTAAATGGGATATTGCCTAAATACAGTAAATTTACTGTCCTGGATGTTGAAACAGGCAAGAAGTTTAAAGTTCAAAGACGAGCCGGCAGCCATCATGCAGATGTACAGCCCTTAGACGCAAAAGAAACAAAAGTAATGAAAAGCATTTATGGAGGAAAATGGAGCTGGAAGAGGCGAGCAATCATTGTTATTAATGGCAATCAGTGGATTGCCGCTTCTATGCATGGAATGCCCCATGGAGGCGGTGCACTGAAAAACAACTTTCCCGGCCACTTCTGTATTCATTTTTATGGCAGTACCACCCACCGTACCAATTACATGGATTTATCACACAAGCTGATGATATTAAAAGCAGCAGGAAAACTTGATGGATATCTCTATAAAGCAAATCCATATGAAGTGATCAGTGCATTCATGGCTGGATTAAAACAGCAGGATTCCAAGATCGTACAGCCCATTTCCCTTCAGCCCTTGCCATGGAATCAAATCCTGCCCATCATAGAAAATGTACGGCTGAGTGCGATGCCTGTTTTTCCTGCTGAGGATTTGACAGGCGAGCTGAGCCTGGAAGTGCCGGTAGAAGTAGACTGGTTTATAAAGAACCGCGGCAGACTGCATTTTAGGGGCAGCATCTATCTTGTGCGCTATTCACAGGCTGACCCATGGAAAGTGGACAATAAAAGATTCTTTAAGGAGAATAAGTTAGTGAACGAATAAAAGCTTGAGAATAAAATCTCAAGCTTTTATTCGTTTTCAGCAAGACTACTGTTTTTCGCCAAATTTGATGAATGTGCGTTCGTCTTCCACAAGTCCGCATGCAGCACACTGTACCCTCTTGTCGGGGCCTTTATAAGGCATATGAAAGGGGGACAGCTGTTCACTGCTGTACTCTTCCAATACATTCCCTGTCTGGGGATCCATTTTAATGGATTGAGGCACCTGCTGAATAATATTGAATCGGCTTCTGTTGGTTTTACAGTTTGGACACCGATAAGGTGAATTCATTAATCATTCTCCTTTCTGGCATATTAGCTATATTTTTTGCATTTATAAAATTATTTATGTAAAAATACATTTAAGGAAATATAATGGTTCCTGTTTTGGAAGGGATGTGGCAGTAATGAGTCCAGACTATGAAAAGCTTCTGAATGAATACCGGAAGCTTTGGAATAACCGGAAACTCGAAGAGGATCATAATGCTGAAATGATATTGAAGGAAGCAATCTCCAGGGAATTAAAGGATGAAAATTCCCATCCTAGAGTCCGTAAGACAATCTATGAAAAATTCTACCTTGCGGTTAAGAGAATTACACAGTCAGACTTGAATGAAACATCAAAAAACGCACTTATCCAAATGCATATCAATGAATGTGAATGTTTGAAATAGGAAGGGTAAAGCTTCCTATTTTTTTTGAATTCAGCAGGTTTTCTTTAGGTTTCAAGATCCTTTCACATTTATCACACAATATTAAGGTAAGATGAAGGTAAGATAGTCATAAGGAGAAATGGTATGTCAAAAAATAAATATTGGTTTTTCTTATTATTGATAATAGCAGCCATTCTTACTTCCTGCTCAGAAAAGAGCCAGCCTGCAATTCCAGAAGATATAACTTTTGCTGCTACAGTGAATATCAAGGATATGACCATATCCTTTGTAGACTTGACTAAGAAGGAGCTGGCGGCAGAGTGGATTATGGAAAAACCTTATACAGGGGCTTTGATTTTCCCGGACAATGATTCCATACTTCTTTATGGAAAACAGCTGGAGACGGCAGATCAATATTCCTTAAAGGAAGGAAAACTGATTGATAGCTGGGAGACAGGAGAAGGTATTGTCAACGGCATCCTGCTTGAAACAAATGAAATAGCTTTTGCAGATCAAAACTTGAACAAAATAAGGTTCTTTAATTTAAATGGAGAGGAGGAAAAACAGGTCGAGACCGAAAGAGATCCGCTTACCCTCCTTGAATCCTCTGCAGAGAAAAAGTTATTTGTCCTAAGCTTTAACCATGAGAAACTGGGAATTATCGATCTTGAGTCAAAAGAAAAAAGCGGGGAATTTACAATCCATCCTTTAGCAGCCGGTGCCTGGCTTAATGAGAAAAGCGGTGAAATCTGGATTGGCGGACATGGAGAAGGTGTTGAAATTGAACAGAATATCCATGTGTATGATACTGAAACAGGGGAGTTAAAGAAGAGAATTCAGGCTCCTTCGATGCCGATTAATTTTCTTGGACAAGAAAATCATGTATATGTCTTAAGCCATGGTTCAAATATGTTATATAAAATTAATGAATCAGGGGAAGAAGCTGCCACTGTCTCAGTTGCAGCAAATCCCTTTGAAATGGCTTTTGCAAATGATATGCTTTTGGTCGCCGGTTATGACAGCAATGATTTACATATACTAGAGCCAAAAAATTTAAAAACGCTTAAAAATATTAAGGTTGGAGAGGGCCCTTTTAAAATAGTCATTAGGGAGAGTGTGAAATGACATGCTGAATATCCTGATAATAGATGATGAAGCAGATATGAGGCATCTGATTGAAATGTACCTGGGGAATTCAGGATTTACATGCTTTTCAGCAGAAAGCGGCTTTGAAGCATATGGCATACTTGAAAATAATGTGATGGACTTAGTTATTCTGGATATAATGATGCCGGGTGAAGATGGATTTGAAGTATGTTCTCGAATCAGGGAAAAATCAAATGTGCCAATTATATTTCTCTCTGCCAAGGGAGAGGAATGGGATAAGGTGAAAGCCCTGCAGTTAGGAGGGGATGACTATATTGTCAAACCGTTCAGTCCTGGAGAACTTATTGCCAGAATGAATGCTGTTCTCCGAAGAACGGGCGGATTAAAAAGTGACATGGATTCTATACAAGTTGGAAAGATCACAATTGACAAAAAAGCAAGGAAAGTCTCAGTTGCGGGGAAGCAGGTCACGCTTACTCTTAAAGAATATGAATTGCTTCTATTTTTTATTGAACATAAAAACCAGGCATTAAGCAGGGAGCAGCTGCTTGAATATATATGGGGCATCGATTATACAGGAAGTTTAAGAACAGTGGATACTCATATAAAAACGCTGAGAATGAAGCTGGGGGTTGGGGACTATATCCAAACAGTCTGGGGAGTAGGCTATAAATTCGAGGTGCCAAGTGAATGAAATTCCTGACCAATAGCCTGGCAAAAAAAATGTGGCTGACTGTGACAGCCGCGATTATCATTACGATCTTATATTCCTACTTTCTATCTTATTTATTTTATGAAAAAATTTATGTGGAAAATGTAAGGGAATCCCTGCTTACTGAAGGGAGGAGTTTGTCTTCAGAATACAAGGGGGGCCCTTTGACAGAGGATCTCAGGGAAAAAATCGATTGGTATAATTCAAAAGCAGAAACAGAGGTTTTTATTGTCAGTAATCCTAGAGAGCTTAGTGCCTGTCTGCCTTTTGAAATTGACTATCAGACTCTAATTGGTGAAGAAGAACGCGAAGAGCTGCTAAAAGGCAGTGCAGTTGAAAAATTGGGCTATGAAAAAAGGTTTGACCGAAAGATTATGGGTGTCATTATTCCGCTTCTTGATGATAATCGGCTGCAGGGCATAATATATTTATATGTTCCCCTGGCAAAAATTTCAGAGATTACCCAGGATTTTGCGTATCTATGGTTTGCTGCCGCGTTGATTTTTACGGTTATCAGCATCATTTTAGGTACCATGCTGGTTAAAAAACTGACAAAGCCCCTATTGGATATGAAGGATGCAGCTGACCATGTTTCAAAGGGGTACTATGATATTCATTTAAACATTGATTCGAAGGACGAAATTGGCCAGCTGGCAAGTGCATTTAATCATATGTCCTCGTCTATACAAAAAGAAGACGAAAAGAAAAAGGATTTTCTGGCAAACGTATCGCATGAGTTAAGAACCCCCATTAGCTATGTAAAGGGCTACAGTGAAGCACTCATTTCCGAGATGGCAGAATCTGAGGAGGACAGGCAAAAATATTTGCAGCTGATAATTAGAGAGTCAAAAAGGATGGAACGTTTGGTGGGAGACCTGCTTGATTTATCTAAGCTTGAATCTGACGAATACAAACTCGAAAAAATGCCCCTGCCTTTGGGACAGCTTATTGAGGATGCTATTGAAAAATACAAGCCTATCCTCCGCGAAAAGAATTTGGATTTACAATACCGCCTGGATCCTGAAGTAATCATCAACGGGGATGAAGGCAGAATTGAGCAGATCATCCAAAATATTATGGACAATTCTATTCGGTATACAGGAGAAGGCAGAATCAGAATCCTTTTATCTCAAGAGAAAGATAAATGCGTGATTGAAATAGAGGATACAGGAATTGGAATTTCTGAAGAACATTTAAGCAAGATTAAACACAGGTTTTATAGAGTGAATAAGGGCAGAACGAGGTCAGATGGCGGTACAGGACTTGGTCTTGCGATTGCAGAAAAGCTTGTTAAGCTCCATCAGGGTGAGCTGACTGTTTTAAGTGAATTAAATAAAGGTACGACGGTAAAAATCGTGCTGCCGCTGTTCGAAATAAGGTAAGATAAAGGAGATTTGTATGAAGAAGCTACTAAATATTTGGCTCCCAGTAATGTTCATGGTAAGCCTGACAGCCTGCAGCAATAATAATGCAGCTGAGGAAGAACCGCAATTCCTGGAAGTCGAATTATCGATTAATCCTGAAAAAGCAAAAGCAAATGAGCCGGTAGTTTTTGAAGCAAAAGTTACATATGGGGAAGAAGAGGTCACGGATGCAGACGAAGTAAAGTTTGAAATCTGGAGAGCAAATGCGGAAGAACATGAAAAAATACTTGTTGAACACGCTGAAAACGGGATTTATCGTCTCGAGAAAACCTTCGAAGAAGAAGGAACCTACTATATATACTCACACGTAACTGCACGAAGGATGCATAATATGCCTAAAAAAGAATTTGTTATCGGCCAGCCTAGTGAACCTGAAAAAGAATCAGTCAGCCCCGAAAAGGAAAATATGGAAGACAATGATGATAGCAGCCATTAAAAAGCAGCAATGGCTGCTTTTTGTTTTGGCACCGTGTAATTCTCAAAAAACTTTTCCTTTGGGGGCATAAATACCCAAATTAGGGCACATATACCTATAACATTTGTTACAATGGTGTAATAAAAGTAAAGAATAATGTCAGACTAAAAACCTGTCAACAGTGATGTTTTAGTATATAAATGGTATTTGTTCAGAGCGGCTTCCACTAAAGAGAAAAAAATCCAATCATTCAATTACCCAGTTATGAATATCCCTAAACCTTTTAATATAAGGATTCATGAAAAGCTGCAGTCCTAATTTAACTAGATTAAAAGTCTCTGAGGTGTCCTGAATTCAGGTATTTGTTAAATCTGTCCAAAAATATTACGAAAAACCCTGTGATATGATGATTGTGCAAGTCACACAGCACCACACAACAAAGAAAACAAACACAGGGAGGATTTATATACATGAATAAGAAAGTTATTTACTCAGTAGCAGCGGCAGCAGCATTACTAGTATCAGCACCAGGAGCTAACCAAGCGGACGCAGCTTCAAATTGTCCTACTCCTGAACAAGCTAAAAAAATGGTAGTTTCTCAATCTGGTAACTTAAGCCAGGAACAAATCAATAGCATTCTTCAAAAATACCTTAATAACTACAATATTAATTGGGGAAATGTTCAAGTAAATAAACAGGAAGTTCAGAAGCCTGCAGCACCAGTACAGCAGCCTGCGAAAGCACAGGCTCCAGCACAGCAGCCTGCGAAAGCACAGGCTCCAGCACAGCAGCAGGCACCTGCACAACAGCAGCAAGCACCTGCTGAGCAGACAAAAGAAGCGGCACCTGCAACTTCTGAAGTAAGTGCGTACGAGAAAAAAGTACTTGAATTAACTAACCAGGAACGTGCAAAAGCAGGAGTGCCTGCACTTAAATTGGATGTAGAATTAAGCAAAGTTGCTCGTGAAAAGTCACGTGATATGCAGTCTAAAGGATATTTTGACCATAACAGCCCAACTTACGGTTCACCATTTGATATGATGAAGCAATTCGGTATCTCATACACTACAGCAGGAGAAAACATTGCTATGGGCCAACAGTCTCCTGAAGAAGTTGTACAAGCTTGGATGAATAGTGAAGGCCACCGTAAAAACATCATGAATGCAAACTTCACGCATCTTGGTGTAGGCCATGTTGCTGACGGCAACTACTGGACTCAAATGTTCATTGGCAAATAATATGTGATGGAGTGAAAGGCAGCCTTTTTAGGCTGTCTTTTTTTGTTTTGCACTGTCACCTGAATAATGTCGTTTACGTAATGATTCAATTATAGTATTTACTTGGACTCTATGTATGTATTCAATCCTTCATAGGAACATTAGTAAAAGACACTAAAATCAGAAGCAACAGGTGATTTGAATGGATATTAGAAAAGGAACAAAAGAAGATTTGAAAAAAATTATGGACATCGTCCAGCAGACTGTTAACATTATGGCATCCGAGGGAAATGACCAATGGAACCGGACTTATCCCCAGGATCAGGACTTTTTAGCTGATATTGAAGCAGGCAATTTGCACACGGCCATTTTTGATGGAAAAGTTGCAGGTTCCATTACTGTCGATCAAACTCAGGCTGAGGAATATAAAAGTGCCTTTTGGAGAAAAGATGAGCCGTGTTTTGTATTTCACCGTCTGGCAGTAGATCCAGAGATCAGAGGTGAGGGAATTGCGAGCAAGTTAATTATTTTTGCTGAAGAACATGCAGTCAGTAAAGGGATTCCGTATATGAGAACCGATACATACTCGCTGAATACAAAGGCTCAAAGATTATTTGAAAAAAACGGATATGTCAAAGCAGGTACAATCTTCATGGATCGGGACAACCCTTTTTATTGTTATGATAAACTGCTGGATTAAGGCTTTTCTTCACTCTTTACAAAAATGGGTATTTTTTCTTCCTCTTGGAGTAAGATGGGGAGAGAAATGGAAAGTATCCCATTTTCGAATGACGTTTCGATTGAATATTTATCAACGGGCATAGGGAGGGTCAGCACTTTTTCAAAGGACCTGCTATGTCTTTCTTTCAGAAAATAGCGCAAGTGCTGATGAAATGAAGAACATTTTCCTTTGATAATTAGTTCATTTCGTATGAGAGATACTTTTATGTCATTTTTGCATACTCCGGGGAGCTCTGCTTCAATTTTGATATCCCCATTGCACTCATACATGTCACATCGCGGATAAATATCCTGATTAGATAGAAAACGATTGATTTTTTCCTGTTCCAGTCCTGAAAAGGAATGTTTTTTATTGTGACTGGATTTCTCAGACGATATAAAGGTGTCCCAGAAATCCTGGTTTTGATACTGGGAGGACATTTTTATTAAATCTTTCCATTTTTCCAGCTCCATTAAGATGCCCCCTTTATAATATTTCCGTTACATCAATTTCCGAAAATTGCATATCAACGTTTTTAGGTATTTTTATCTCCATATACCCCTCTTTGCAGCTGGCTGATGATCCTTTCTTTCTGACAATAGCAGGGAGGGTTAGGATATGCTTATCGTCTTTTTCAGGAATATGTTCAATAATCATTTGGTTGGATGTGTGGTAAAGTTTCATTTCTTTTAACCAGTCCTCGTTTTTGATGGGGAATCTCACAAAAACATAATCATGTGTTTCAAAGACGGATGCATTCAGCGGTGAAGAATGTGGCTGGTGATTAGTTCCAGTGGCTGCTGTATTAAAGCCTTTCATAAAATCTGGTGTTCCGCTCATTTCCTGCATATTTTGAGGAAACATTTGCCCCATGATATTTCGGACATATTTATCAATATCCTCCGGTTTCATTTGATGGGGAGGATTTTTCATATCTTTATTAAATGGAAAAAGGTTCCATGGAAACATCCTTCTCATCCTTTCCATGCTAAACTGCCGGTAAGGCTAATGATTCTTCACTATGTCATATATTCTATGCGGAAAAACGCCTATCCGTTAATAAAGGATCTTTAAGATTTGCACAGCCCCTGTAGCCGAAGGTGAAAAAAGTTTCTTATTATTTGCATTAATACACTGTAATTACTAGTATATTGGTATTGATGTATATAAAAATTATTAAGTACTGAGGGGTAATTTTGTGAGAAATAAAGCAGCTTTAATAACGGGAGGAGCAACAGGGATCGGGAAAAGAACGGCGTATGTGCTTGCCGAAAAAGGCATCGATCTGGTGATCAATTACCGTAGCAGTCAAAAGGAAGCTGTCTCATTATGCCGGGAACTGACCAAAAAATATGGAACTAAAAATATTGCTTTGCAGGGAGATATTTCAATACCGGCAGAATGTGTGAAGATGTCAGAAGCTGCTTTTAATGAATTCCCAGTAATCGATATAGTCATTCATAATGCAGGCCCTTACGTGCATGAAAGAATAGAGATGATGGAATATACCTTCGAACAATGGAATTATCTGATTAATGGTAATTTAAATGCAGTATTTTATTTATCCAAGCTGTTTATCCCGAAAATGCGTGAAGCTGGATGGGGAAGGATTATTACAATTGGCTTTGATCGTGTAGAGTCAGCTTCCGGCTGGATATACCGCTCCGCTTTTGCGGCTGCGAAAACGGGTGCTGCGTCTTTGACGAAATCCATTGCACTTGAAGAGGCCAGGAATGGAATTACCGCGAATATGGTTTGTCCAGGAGATATCGTCGGTGAATGGAAGGAAAAGAAAATTGAAGAAGCTGCAGAGGTTCAGGAAAATGCCTCACCAGTCGGAAGACCGGGAACAGGTGAGGATATTGCCCGAGTAATCAGCTTTCTGACCGATAAAAAATCCGATTTTATTACAGGCAGTATTATCCCGGTTACAGGGGGCAAAGACGTTCTTGGAAAAATATTCCAGTAATAAACTTATAAATGGCAGAAGAACGGAATTCTTCTGCCATTTTTTAAACTTTCATGGATGCTGGGTATTTTTTGTTTTGAAGATAAATCAGCCTGCCTGTTAAAGTAATGGCGCCAGCTGCAAGTCCTGTAATTAAGCCGATCCAATAACCATATGCCCCCCAGTTTGTATGATTGGCTAGATAATAGCCAAAGGGCAGTCCGATAATCCAATAAGAAATAAGTGACATAATAAAGGTGACGTTTACGTCCTTATACCCCCTTAACGCTCCCTGGACAGGTGCCTGAATAGCATCTGAAAGCTGAAAGAACATGGCATAGATTAAAAAGTTGGCCGTCAATTTTAATACATCGCTGTCTTTTGTATAAATAGATGCAACTTCTTTTGGAAAAGCCAAAAGGATGGCTGCACAAATTAATGCCATAATTACGGCAATGCCTACTCCGATCCAGCTGTACTCTTTAGCATCATTATAACGTGCAGCTCCTGATTCAAATCCTACCACAATTGTTAATGCCATTGAGATGCTGAGCGGTATCATATAAAGAAGCGATGCAAAATTGAGGGCAATCTGATGAGCGGCGATAACGGCTGTTTCGAATGTACTCATTAATAAAGTAACTGCTGAGAAAATGCTAGTTTCGAAAAAGATCGATAAGCCAATCGGGATGCCAATTATTAGAATTTCTTTCCATTTGCTGATTGAAACGGCATGCAAATTCCTGAAAACTCCATAATTCGAGAATGGAGAATTTTTATGAATAATAAAAAATGAAATAAGCATGATCAGCCAGTAAGTAATAGAAGAAGCATAACCTGCACCTGCTCCTCCGAGTTCCGGAAGTCCCCATTTGCCATATATAAGCATATAGTTAAACACAGCATTGATCGGCAGTGAAAGAAGAGTAATAATCATACTCACCCTAGTCTTACCAAGAGCGTCAATAAACGACCTTAATACATTGTAGACAAACAGGGGAATCAATCCAGTGCTTAAGGCTGCAAGGTAGTTGAAAGCTGTGTCATGGACCCTGTTTTCGAGATTCATTCCACTTAAGATTGGGTTTAAGGAGAGTGCTCCTCCGGCAAATACAAGGACGGCCATAATGATGGATAGATAAACACCCTGAATGACAGAAAAGGAAACTTCTTTACTCTGTTTCTTTGCTCCCACCAAGTGGGACACGATCGGTGTAACAGCAAGGAGTATGCCGCTAAGACCGGTGAACACGGGAACCCAAAGTGAGGATCCAATCGCTACGCCTGCCAGGTCCTGTGAATTATAGCGGCCGGTCATTAAGGTATCAATAAATGTCATGGAGTACATCGCCAGCTGGGTTACTAGTATTGGAATTAAAATCACCAGCAGCTGTTGCAGCTTTTGTTTTTTGTTATATGTCTGATTCATGATTCTTTCCTCTTTCTTTAAAGTGACTAGAGAATTATATCATACTAAAGAGAGGCCGGTGCAAAGCAGGCCTTCATCCTGGAAAAAACAGATACAGTAATCTGAACAAATCGATACAACGAAGTGTTTCAATTATGTGAACTTTTGAATAACGGGAATAAAAATCCTTCCATCGGCGAGTATAAATATTAAAGCAGCCATTTTCAAAACTCGACTGAAGGAGGCAGAATGATGAGCTTCAATATAAATAGGATTAATCCAAATCAGACTCAAGTTTCATTCGTGGACGGGCATTTTGAAACACTTACAAATGAAGAGCTGGAAGAATTGCTGTCCCAGTACGGAATAAGAGAAAAAACAGATGAACCGGAATCCAATATTATCAATTGAAAGAATATAAAAAGCACTTGCCTGTATGCAAGTGCTTTGCGTTATTATTAAGCCTCCAGTAATTGGGACGATTCTTGGACTGCTGCTCCATGACGCATTACATGAAGATTGTATAGATCTTTTGGGATCTCATATAAATTGTAAATATCTCCATTGGCATTCAGCTGATCATAAACAGACTTTCTCGTTTCATTTGCAAGAATGACATAAGGCAGCTTTTCTGCAGCTTTTTGCGAGCGGATATTTTCCTTGCGGATCCGCATAAAGATTGTTTCAATGCCGGTTTCAAAAAAGAGCTCTTCAAAGAAAGCATCTTTTGCTAATTTGTTATAGCCCTTGCCATGATAGGGCTTGCCAAGCCATGTTCCTAAGAAGCCGGCATTGTCCTGGATGTCATACAAATTGATCGTCCCAATCGGAGTGCCCCATTCATCAAGAATTGTGCGTGAAATCAATTCACAGCGTTCTTCTGCTTCGATTGTCTGCTTTGTAATAAACATAAACTCATCATAACAATTGGCTTTTTGGCGAACAAAAGGGAAGACATCAGGGTGCGTCATTAAATCAAATAAAGCATGGCAGTCGTGAAGATCACGTTTCTTGAGCATAGGATATCCCTCCAATTGAGGGCAGTCCTACTCCATGCCAAATAGAGCCATCGGTCCACCCTCGAAATTTTTTATTATGCTGCTAAAAAATTTCGGGGTGGGAATCGAACCCACTAGAACCAGATAACTGGTGGCGCACCATTTGCCTTCCCTATTACTATCGTTTCCGATATTAGATTGTCTGTCATAAAGAAGCAAAATTTTCACTTCACTTTAGGTATAATACTAAAAAAAAATCAAAAAGGAAATAGGTTTTTTGATTATTTTTTTTGCGATTTTATGTCAAATTACACCAGCGATATTCGACACGATTTCACGATTCCCTGAACACAAAATTTCCGCCTATCATTGTCCATTTCGGCTTGGAAAGAAAGTGAAATGGGTGATGGTTCCACAAAACTAAATCGGCATCTTTTCCTTCCTCGATGCTCCCAAGCCGATTATCGATCCTGAGGTTTTTTGCCGGCAGAATGGTGATTCCTTCTAAGGCCTTTTGTTCGGATAGGCCTTCCCGGACTGCAATAGCTGCACACATATTTAAATACTGCACAGGTGTATAAGGATGATCTGTAGTGATGGAAACTTCAACACCATGCTGTGTCAGCTGCTGATACGTTTTCCAGGTTTTGTTTTTTAGCTCCACTTTGGACCTTCTTGTTAAAGTGGGCCCGACTGATACCTTTAAATTCAGCCCTTCCAATTCGTCCGCAATTAAATGGCCTTCTGTACAATGTTCGATCCGAAGATCCAGATTGAATTCTTCTGCAAAGCGGATAGCAGAAATGATATCATCTGCCCGATGCGCGTGGATCCTGACGGGAATTTCTCTTTTAAGTGCTTTTACAAGCGGTGCGAACCTTAAAGAATCAGGGTTATCGCACTGTAAAGCCTCATAAAAGGCTTCCCTCAGCATTCCCATTATCCCCATTCTTGTAATTGAATCCTTGTTGCCATGGCTGTGAATCCGTTTTGGATTTTCTCCAAGGGCAATCTTAAGTCCGGCTGTTTCCTGGATAATCATTTTGCTGATATTTTTCCCTGCAGTCTTAATAACAGAAGTAGTTCCCCCAATTACATTGGCGCTGCCTGGCATGATATGGGCAGTTGTGATGCCATATTTCACAGCATCAGTAAAAGCCGGATCAAGAGGATATACTCCATCCATCGCTCGAATGTGCGGGCTTAGCGGTTCAATTGTTTCGTTGGCATCATTGCCTGCCCATCCGGTGCCTTCATCATACAGGCCCAAATGAGTATGAACATCTATGAAGCCCGGAAGCAGGTGATGGCTATGGCAGTCAATAATTTTTACATTTGAATCAGACTTTAAGTTCTTGCCTGTCTTTAATATCTTTCCGTTCTCTACTAAGACATCCCCATGAAAAGCAGGGGAAGCAACAGGGTAAATGAATGCGTTTTTTAATAAAGTTTTCATCTCATGGTCTCGTCCTTTAATCCTGTAGTATTTGCTTTATTTTACAAAAATGAAAAGAAAGGGTGAACATTTTCTGATTGAACAAATAAAAAAGTGTAAAATGATTATTCTACACTTTTGAGTAATAAACTGATTTAAGTTATGTTAACTTTTCCGCGTTTTGTAAAAAAAATAGAACACTCCCGAACCCATCGCGATGACTATGATCGGCAATATAAATGGTTTTGCATATTCTTTGATGTCTCTCCAGTGGTCACCGAGTTCCATTCCCAATAATAAAAAGAGAACCGTCCATGGCACCATGGCTGCTATTGTATATACTGTAAAGACTGATAATGGCATTTTGGCTATTCCCGCAGGGATGGATATGGCATGACGTATGACAGGAATAAATCTTGCCGTAAAGATCACCCCGGTTCCATACTTTTCAAACCATTTCTCTGATGCATCTAAATGCTTTTTTTGAATAAGTAAATATTTTCCATATTTATCGAGAACAGGTCTTCCTCCGTACGCGCCAAGCCAGTAAAGAAACAGCTGAGCTAATGTTCCGCCTGCAATCCCCGCAAACAAGGCACCTGTAAAATGGATGTCTCCGGTGCTGACTAAAAAGCCGCCGTAGCTCAGGACAATTTCGCTTGGTATCACCTCAACCATTAAACCAAGTGCAATGCCGGCATAACCCAGCTGGGAAAGTATTTCAAAAATGCTGGCAATAATCTCTTCCATTCTGATACCTCCCCATTAGAAGTTTAAAAAATCCCGGTCATTTGCAGGAATATAATGGTGAACCCTAATATCCAAACGTATACAGCAAATATCTTTAAGGATTTTCGTTTCAGAAAATTAATCATCCAAACGACTGCTGCATAGCCAAAGAGTGCTGAAGACAAAGTTGCCATTAACATACTTCCAAGGGTTATGGCTTCTGTGTGACCGGACATCAATTCCCCAAATTGCATAACAATGCCGCCTGCGATGGCTGGAATGGACAGCAGAAAGGAAAAATATGCAGCTGTTTCCCTGTCGAGCTTTCTGAAGAGGCCTGCTGCAATGGTTAATCCGGATCTGGAGACTGCTGGAAAGATGGCTGCTGCCTGAAAGGTGCCGATAAACAGGGCATCTCCATACGTGATGCTGTCCATCTTTTTTGCACCTTTCTTAGCACCATCAGCAATCCAGAGTATGAACCCCGTAAATAGAAATTCCCAGCCGATTGTAACCCCGGATTTTGAAATTGAATCAAACATGTCACTCAGCAGCAGCCCAACAATTACAGCTGGAATCGTTCCGACTATCAGAAGGATAGATAGCTTGCCAAATGGCTTCTTTACAATTTGAAGCAATTCATTTTTGTATACGACAAGGACTGCCAGTAAAGTTCCTATATGCAGCATTGTATCTAGGAAGAGGCCTGCCTCATCAAGCCCAAATAGATGTCTCCCCAAATATAAATGTCCTGTACTGGATATAGGCAGGAACTCGGTAAGCCCCTGTATGATTCCCAGAATGAAAGCCTCCAGCTTTGACATCATCTATATATCACCTTCCTAAGCAGGTAAAAAATTAGGCAAAGTCATGGCGCAATGCCTGTCTCTAACATTTGTATTCAAGTTGTCCTAATCAAGAACTTGAAATTAAGGTTTTACGGATTTTAGGGAAGGATGCAAAAATTAAAAAATACATGAAACCTTTTAAAACGAATAACGTAAATAATATAGAAGAAATCATAATATATATTTGAGGATTATTAGGAGGAAACAGAATGAATGATTATAAAGTGCCTTCCAATGATGAAAGGCTTTTAGCAGCAGCCATCTATGTAACCAGCTTTTTTACAACTTTTATCGGACCGCTGGTCATTTGGCTCTTAAAAAAGAATGACTCGGAGTTTGTGGATTATCATGGCAAGGAATATTTGAATTTTTTAATTTCCTATACGATTTACAGTGTCATCAGTGTTGTGCTCATGATCATCTTAATTGGAGTGATTACTATTTGGATCGTGGGAATCCTTGCTTTCATCTTCACGATAGTAGCTGCTGTTAAAGCGTATGAAGGCAAGGAGTACAGAATACCACTAGTTTTCAGGATTTTAAAGTAACGAAACAGAGCCCAGGGCCGTTGCCACTGGGCTTTTTTTCATGGATAATTAATTCTGCAGAGCTTTTAGTTATAAAGTACACGGGGTGAAGTAATGAATAGACTTGATAACAAACAAAGGATGCTCAAGCTTATGGAGATTCTAAGAGAGCAGACTGATGAAGAAAATGAATATACACTTGACGATATAACTGAACGCTTTAAAAAGGAATATGGACCGGATGTGAAATTAAACAAAAACTCACTGAGGGACGATATTGAGCACCTGATTGAAGCAAAATTCGATATTACCATCAACCAGGAAAAAGAGGGAATGCCGAAGTTCTACAGCCATCAATACCGTCTATTCGAGCTTTATGAATTGCGTATGCTGATTGATGCCGTTGCTTCTGCACGCTTCATCACGAAAGATGAGACGAAACAGCTGATCCGGAAAATTAAAAAGCTGACAAGCAGTCATCATGCCAAAAAGCTGCATAATGAAATTTTGATCGATTCCTCTGTAAAAAGTGAAAGCAAACTGGTTCGGCTGGCTATCAATGATTTGCATGAAGCCATTTCCGAGCGGAGAATCGTCACATTTCAATATGGAAGATATAATCTTAACAAGGAATTTGTTTTAAGCCACAATGGAGGGCAATACAGGGTCAAGCCGCTGGCGCTCACCTGGGTAAATGATTTTTATTATTTAATAGCCTATTACTTTGCTAAAGAGGAAATCCGCCATTACCGGATTGACCGTCTGCGCAATGTAAATATAACGGAAGAACAGTTCGCATATGAACCCTTTGATGTATCCAGGTATGTGAGCTCAACCTTTCATATGTATGCCGGCTCTGAAGAGTGGATAAAAATCCGGTTCCATAACGATCTGATCAACGTGATCATTGATAAATTCGGGCGGGATGCAGACATAAGAAAGCTTGATGAAAACCATTTCGTATTAACAGCAAAAGCCATTGTGAGTGATGGTCTAGTCAAATGGCTCCTCAACTGGGGTAACCAGGCGAAGGTACTCTCGCCGTCCTCACTAATTGATCAAGTAACAAACGAAATCAGCAATATGATGTCTGTTTATGAAAAAGAAACAGATTAACCCCTTCCTTATTCTATTAAACTTTAAAGCGCTCCATTATTGGGGTGTTTTTTTTGTTTAAAAACAATTGAATTCCCAGTGAACGTTTTATGAACTTGCACGTCATATGAATGACATAACAAATCAGGGAGGACAACAAAATGGAATTTTTAGAGAGCATTAACTGGGCAATTCTTGCACCTATAGTCATCATTCAGCTTATTTTAGTGGCTGTTGCCATTATTGATCTAGTAAAAATAGAAAAAGCAAATGGGCCAAAATGGGTATGGGCTCTCATCGTTTTATTTATAAACCTGCTGGGGCCAATTATTTACTTTATTTTCGGAAGGAGAAGCTGATAATGCCAGTTGTAAACATAATAAACATAAAAAAGCAGTTCCAGGACCAGGAAGTAATAAAAGGTATGGACTTCCAATTATCTGAAAGAAAATGTATTGCCCTTCTGGGAGCAAACGGGGCAGGAAAAACAACCACATTAAAAATGCTTGCAGGCCTGGTGAAGCCAGATTCCGGTTCGATCGTGTTTGAAGGGGCAGAAAAAGCAGATTTCCGAAGATTAATAGGCTATCTGCCTCAATTTCCTGTTTTTTATGAATGGATGACAGGCAACGAGTTTCTCGAATATGCAGGCCAGCTTGCCGGACTTCCGAAATCAGAAGCCAAAGACAGAGCAAAAGAGCTTCTTGAACTTACCGGTATAGCTGAAGCTAAGAATCGGCGGATTGGAAAATATTCAGGAGGCATGAAGCAGCGGCTTGGCATTGCACAGGCTATAATCCACCGTCCGAAGCTCGTAATGCTTGATGAACCGGTTTCTGCGCTCGACCCATTTGGACGCAGAGAAGTGCTGGAGCTGATGGATAAGCTGAAAAAAGAATCAGCTATCCTATTTTCAACTCATATACTAAATGATGCAGAAGAGATTTGTGATGAAATACTATTTCTCCATAATGGTGAACTAGTTGAATCAGGGACATTGACAGGCCTGAGAACTAAACATCAGCAGGCAAAGATTGACTTGGCTTTTAAGGAGAATACACTGCAATATGCAGAAGAATTATCTCTGCTTCAGCCCGTTTCTTCAATGAAATTGGATGGAGAGTATGCGAGCTTTTTTGTAGAGGATATAGAATATGCTAGAGAACTATTCTTAACTGAGATTATGCAAAGGAACTTGCCGCTGGTTAAGTTTGAAATCAGCAGAACGAGGCTGGAGGATGTCTTCATGAAGGTGGTGCAAAAATGAATCAATGGATGACTTTATTTAAAAAAGAAATGCTTGAAATGTCCAGAAATTTCAAATGGATATGGGTGCCGCTTACTTTTATTATGATAGCTGTAAAAGAGCCGCTGACATTATATTATATGCCTCAGATTATTGATTCTCTTGGAGGGCTGCCGGAAGGGGCGGTCATCGAGCTTCCTGTCCCATCAGCAGGTGAGGCGCTTGCTGCCAGTCTCAGCCAGTTCAATACGTTTGGTGTGCTTATTATTGTATTAATTACAATGGGGACTATTGCTGGAGAAAGGAAAAGCGGTGTGGCGGGGCTTATACTGGTAAAACCTGTTTCATATGCGTGGTTTGTAACGGCGAAGTGGGCTAGTTCTATGATTCTCATTTGGATTTCATATTTTTTGAGTTATTTCCTCTCCTGGTATTATGTAGGTGTATTGTTTGAATTTATTTCTTTTATGGATTTTCTCCAGTCCTTCTTTGTTAACGGTATCTGGCTTACCCTTATAGTAACTGTAGTAATATTGTTCAATACCTTTATGAAATCGCCTGGAGCAGTCGGATTTATTTCTATTGGCATCATTGTCATATTAAGCATATTGAGCAGTTCGCTCCCTCATCTGCTGGAGTGGAGCCCGGCGCTGCTGTCTGCTTATGCGAATGCTTTTATCATGGGCAGTAATCTCCCAGATGAATTGCTGCCGAGCATTATTGTTTCTGTAATCATGATCACGCTTTCCCTGCTTGCATCAATTGCTATCTTTAAAAGAAGGGAACTTGCCTGAATTCATGGCATGTTCTTTCTTTTTGGGCATATTTGTATATGAGAGGTTAATATTTTGGTAGTATAGCATTAAAAGAATGAAAGGAAGATGAGCGGTGATCAGGGAAGCGGGTCTTGTGCTAGAAGGCGGAGGAATGCGAGGAGTATACACAGCGGGGGTTCTCGAATATTTTCTTGAGCAGGACCTCTTCTTTCCTTATGTAATTGGAGTTTCTGCAGGGGCATGCAATGCAGCTTCTTACTTGTCCAAGCAAAAGGGCAGGAATAGAATTGTGAATGTGGATTA
This sequence comes from Cytobacillus oceanisediminis, assembly GCF_004366035.1. Taxonomy (GTDB): domain Bacteria; phylum Bacillota; class Bacilli; order Bacillales; family Cytobacillaceae; genus Cytobacillus; species Cytobacillus oceanisediminis_C. Next base: position 31,283 of record NZ_SOEE01000001.1, on the reverse strand, counting down.
TGTTACAGATTCCCGATATATCTCATGGCGGAATTACTTTAAATCCCGTCAGTTTTTCGGGATGGATTTTATTTTTGATGAAATACCGAATAAGCTTGTCCCATATCACTATGATGAGTTTTATAAAAATAAGTCTGAGTTTGTCATTGGAACAACTGATTGTCATACAGGTAAACCGGTGTATTTCAGTAAGAAGGATTATGGCAAAGATATGCTTAAGGTTTTAAAAGCATCCAGTTCCTTGCCTTTTATTGCTCCGGAGGTAGACTTTAATAGCCGGGTCCTCCTTGATGGCGGAATCAGCGACCCTATACCAATCAAAAAAGCCCAGCAAGATGGATTCAAAAAAAATATAGTAATCTTGACAAGAAACAGGGGGTATTCCAAAAAGCCATCTAAATTTACTTTTATGGTCAAAAGGAAATATCCGCAATACACTGGGCTTCAGAAAGCATTGGAGGAACGCTACCGGACCTATAATGAGACCCTCCGTTATGTTGAACAGGAAGAGAAGAAAGGGACAGTTCTTGTCATCCAGCCGCAGGAGCCATTAACAGTGGGACGGATGGAACGGAATCCTCAAAAATTGGAAAAGTTATATCTGCAAGGATATGAAGATGCAAGAAAATCCTTTGAGAGAATCAATCAATTTTAGCCAAACCGTATCTAATAAGATGCGGTTTTTTCTTAAGGAAATAGTCTAGTCTTTTCGACAGGGCTGACAAGGAATAAACAAAGTTTTGGATTGAGTATCAAGTAAATAGACCCAGACAAGCTTAAAATATAAAAAGTATATATGAGTCTTTAGTATTGTTTTCTGCAAAATGACGAAGAAGTATGTCGAAATACAAAGATTGGTTGATCTCCCTATTTTGAATATAATGAAAATTAGAAAATATAAGGGGGTCTCTATAAAAAATGAATATTAAGAAGGGCATCGTTACGGGTACATTAAGTTTGGCATTATGTGCCTCAGCTGTTTTTGCGGGTTCTGTCAGCATTGGACAAGCCCAAACGGTTGAAAAGAGTTATTTAGTCGTTTTTAAAGATGAAGGAAAGCTTCCTGCAGGCTATACAGACCTATTGAGAAAATCTGGAGGACAACTAGAGAATAAGCTCGAAAAATTAGGAGCTGTTGAGGTTTCATCGGCAAATCCTAATTTTCTTAATGAAATCCGGAAGTCTTCCTTGGTATTGTCAGCTGGCGCTGAAAATGTTATTTATCCCGAATCTCCTGCAGTAGATGCAGATCTTCCATTAGATAATGCAGATCTATACAACAATCTGCAATGGGATATCAAACAAGTAACAAATAATGGTGCGTCATGGAATCTTCCAGGAGGAACTGGAAAAGCAGCTGACGGTAAAGACATCGTTGTTGGTGTAATCGATACAGGTATTGACTATAATCATCCAGATTTAAAAGAAAATTACGCATATGGTAAATCCTTTGTTCCCGGCTACCCAGATCCAATGGATGAAAACAGCCATGGAACCCATGTTGCAGGTTCCATCGCAGCGAAAGGAAGAACTATGGGTGTCGGACCTGACTTGAAGGTAGCAGCATACCGTGTATTCGGCCCTGATGGCGGCGCAGCGACTTCCCATATCGCCGAAGCTTTAATGACTGCTGCGGACGACAATGTGGATGTTGTCAACATGTCTCTTGGCGGCTATGACTGGTTCCAGAATCCCGAGTATACAACGAAGGAAACCGTAGCGGATGTGCAAATGTTTAACAGAGCCATCAAATATGCGATTCAAAAAGGCGTTACTGTAGTTGGTTCTGCAGGCAATAACGCTGTTGATTTAAAGAGCCCGGGACAGCTGTCAGGTTCTGATAACGGTGCAACACACAGAAGCCCCAGCAGTCAATTGATGATTCGTGTATCTGCGGGAGGAGCTTTAAAGAATCTTGCTTTCTATTCCAATTACGGTGTCGGCAAAATTGATGTCATGGCACCTGGCGGAGACTTGGGACCAAACTATGATCCAAATACTGGAGCTGGCAGAGACAATACTTATTTGGCATTAGCAACAATCCCTGGCGGTGGATATGGATATAAAGGCGGGACTTCTATGGCCGCTCCGAAAGTTGCAGCACTGGCTGGTGTTATCATCGCAAAACATGGGAAAGACCAAATCTCTCCTGCACAAGTAAAACAGATCATTCAATCTTCTTCAGAAGATATCTTCAAGCCTGGATACGACGAACAATCTGGCCATGGGCTAATTAATGCAGTTAATGCTTTAAAGTAATTCCATCAAGCGAGCTGGCGGAAAGTGTCCGTCAGCTTTTTTATTTGAAGGAAAATCAGCGAATAAAGGTGTTAAGGAAAAGCTCAAACAGACTTTCTGCTGATACAGCGATATGTACACTCATAAAATCCTTCCAAAAATTCATTTTTTTGAAATTAATTAATAGAATATAGAGAAATACATATAGCGGGGGAGACACACTGATGAATATCCAGCAATATTACCGGAAAACAGCTGACATCTCAATAAATGCAAGCCTTGCCGCACTTGTACCTCCATTTTTCTTTCTCTTGGTTTTCATAAATGATTCTCCACGGACAAATTTAATTCTTTTCCTAATCCCTTTCATCATATATAGTTCTCTGTGCCATCAAATTCACTTGCTGAATAAGCAAAGGGCGGCCGAGATATTGGAGAGAAATTCCACTAAAAGCAGACAAGCACTTCTCTCATTGTTATGCCAGTCAAATTTAATGATCGCTTTTTTGCCGGCTCCTTCCCTTAGAATGGTGCTCTTTGATCCGGAAGGAAGGCAGGTTGGTGAAATCAGGGATATGAAAATGTGGAAGTTTCGATGGTTCTTGCCTTATTTTTTGGACCGGCTTTTTCCAAGAAGGCTGGGTATCTATGATCATAACGATAATCTGGAGGCATCAATCCTAATCGATAAAAAGGGCGTCGATATTTCGTTTGCGAAAGACTCCTGTAAAGAAACAATAATTAATAAAAAAGATGGATCCAAACTGGTTTATGAGAATGGCTGTGATCGATATTCTATTTCTAGAACATTTTTTCATACGGATTTTCAGGTTCTTGATGAGAAATCCAATAGGATAGCACGCCTTCGGAAAGGATGGATGCCGCTTGAATGGGGGCAGCAGTTCAGGGATCCCAATACACCTGTACTTTCTTTTGATGAGGGTCTGACATCAAAAGAAAAGCTTAGAATTTATGCCATTTTTGCGACGCTTTTTCTTTACCGCAATCACTGAAACAGAGTGCACATTTATAGATTCTATATTCCCCATATAGTATGATAAGTTCAGCTAAAATATAGGGATATCAGTATAGAGGTGTTGGAATGAAAAAGTTTCTATTCGCTGCCGCAGTTATTGTCCTTTTGCTGTTTATTGTTGACAAAACAATTCTCAAGGAAAAAGGGGTAGTAGAGCAAGCCGGACAAATGCAGAAATACGATAAAATGGAGAATCCTGAAGATTTGCCTGTTGGTCTGGAGAAAGGGAACCTTGCTCCTGATTTTGAACTGACAGATATGGAAGGAAACCCAGTAAAACTCTCCGACTTTAGAGGCAAGGCAGTTCTTTTGAATTTCTGGGCAAGCTGGTGTCCTCCTTGCCGTGCGGAAATGCCGCATATGGAGAAGCTGTATAATAAGTATAAAGATAAAAATTTCGATATTCTTGCAGTCAATCTCACAAACACAGAAAAAAATAGCGGTGACGCAGAGAAATTCGTAAAAGAGCTGGGGCTGACTTTTACAATTCCTATGGATGTAAAAGGCGAAGCAGGTTCTGACTATAATATAATGGCCTATCCTACAAGCTATTTTATTGATTCCGATGGTGTTATTAGAGAAAAAGTCCTGGGAGCCTTAAATGAAGAGTATATGGAGCAGGAGATCAAAAAGCTTCCATAAATAAAACCGGAGAGCCATTGTCAGCTCTCCGGTTTTATTTCTGTAATCATATTCTGTTGCAGACGATTAACGATTACTCTTTTTCGGTATAAGATTATGCCTGCTTCGGCAATATCATTTACGGCTGAACGATTTATGAAAGCCCCAAACAGCAGACCAGCTATTGGGATCATTTGGAAAAGTTTTTTCCAGCCAATTTGGTCCCTGTAAGAAAACACAACTTCTCTCCATCCCTGAAGCTCGGAAACGACTTCCCTTTTTGCTCCTTCTTCTTTAGAGCCGAACATGGAAAGCTGCTGCAGAATGGCTTTTTTTCCTACAATGTCACTGGAAACAAATTGCAGAATTTTGACGATGAACATTCTTTCATTCCTATCAGCTGGATCAAAGCCATAGCAAATCGCAATATCCTGCAGGGTTTTTAGCTGAATGCCAAGGAGAAGCGGGATATCAATGGTCAGGGTAAAAATCCCTCCGACCCCAGTACTCGCACCTTGCAATGCAGCGGTTCTTTTACGATTTGAGCTTAGCTTTTCGGCGGCTTCATCCATCTTTGATATTGGCAGGGCTTCTACATCCAGCAGTGTATGAATATTTTGTTCGGGATAATAATTCTTTAATGCTGAAGCTGAACTTAAATATCTTCCTCCTGATTGAATATATGTGCCAAGCTCATCAAGAATCACTCCAACCTTTTTTTGTATGAACTCCGGTGTGAATCTATCAATGAGCTTAAAAGGGAGTCTGCCCAGCTTCTCCCATAACCATAAATCACCCTGGTCTTTTTCCCATTCTTCACATTTTCTTAATTCATTTATTAGATGTTCTCTTGGTTCAATCATATTGAAAGTCCTCTCCTTCTTCTATAATTAACTATACGGCAGTTTTAAGCAAAAGTTTCGATTCTTTCATAAACAATTCTCTTTGTATCTTCCGACTATTCATGGTAAGATTCTTATAATAGAATAGGATTTCCTTCGGGGCAGGGTGAAATTCCCAACCGGCGGTGATGAGGGTAAGCCCTCTTAGTCCGTGACCCGGTTTTATTAGCAGAGATGCTTTCTAATGAAAACGGTGGATTTGGTGAAACTCCAAAGCCGACAGTGAGAGTCTGGATGGGAGAAGGAATGATTATATGCTGCGTTCAAAAAAACCTTTTTGAAACGCTTATTTCGTCATGTGATTTTGCCCCGTTTCACCTAGTTGGTGTACGGGGTTTTGCCGTTTTGTACTTAATTTGGAGAAATAGCAAGGGAAGGAGGATTCAGATAATTTGAACCATCAGGAATATATGAAGTTAGCCATCAGCCTGGCAGCGGCCACTAAAGGCCAAACCAGTCCTAACCCGCAGGTGGGTGCGGTTGTAGTTAAAAATGGTGAAATTCTGGGGATGGGTACTCACCTGAAAGCAGGAACTCCCCATGCTGAAGTCCATGCGATTGCTGCAGCTGGCGATGAGGCTAAAGGCGCTGATATTTATGTCACGCTGGAGCCATGCAGCCATTTTGGCAGGACTCCGCCATGCGCAGACTTAATAATTAAATCAGGAATTAATAGGGTTTTTATTGCTTCTGCTGATCCCAATCCTTTAGTTTCCGGCAAAGGAATTGAAAGAATGCAGGATGCCGGGATTGAAGTGGTGACCGGCTTATTGAAGGAGGAAGCAGATGCCCTAAACGAACCATTTTTCCATTATATAAAAACAAAGACACCATATGTAACCCTTAAAGCAGCCTCATCGTTTGATGGAAAAACAGCTGCAAAAACCGGTGACAGCAAATGGATTACTTCTCCAGAATCCAGGCAGGATGTGCATCGGCTACGGCATGAACATGACGCAATACTTACAGGTGTAAATACGATCATTCACGATAATCCCCTTTTAACCGCCAGGCTGCCCCAAGGCGGAAAAAATCCCATTCGAGTTGTATTAGATACAAATCTGAGAATTCCCTCTGACGCAAATGTCATTCGAGATCAGTCTGTAAAGACCATAATCTTTACCGGCTGCAATATAGATCGGTCAAAGGCAGAAGAGATAAGGAAGTATGATGCTGAAGTTTTTTCTTTTCCTGCTAATGAGGTGCCGATTAAAGAAGTATTAAAAAATTTAGGTGAAAGAAACATCATGACTTTATTTGTTGAAGGCGGATCTGAAATCCATGCTTCATTTATAAAAAGCGGTTTCTTTCAGCAGATAATCCTTTATATGGCTCCTAAAATTATAGGAGGCAATAAGGCGATACCCTTTATTGGCGGGGATGGTGCCGACTATGTAAAAGATGCCCCTGTACTGGAATTTACAGAAATTGATAGGATTGGCGGAGACCTTAGAATTACCGCAAAACCGCTGAGGGAGGCCAAGGAGTAATGTTTACTGGAATTATTGAGGAACTGGGGACAGTAAAAAAAGTAGTTCAGCAAGGCAAGGCAATGAAACTGACGATTCAAGCTTCCAAAGTTTTAACAGATGTTCAACTGGGGGACAGCATTTCGGTAAATGGCGTGTGCCTAACAGTTACGGAATTTGCGAAAAATGAATTTTCAGCAGATGTCATGCCTGAAACATTCAAAAGTACTTCGCTTTCTGCCATTAAAGAACGAACAAAAGTCAACCTGGAGAGGGCGATGTCGGCAAATGGCCGCTTTGGGGGGCATTTTGTGACAGGGCATATTGATGGAACTGGTCAGATTCTAAAAAAAACAGTGAGTGAAAACGCCATTTATATACAAATATCTGTGCCTCCTGCATTAAGTCATTTGCTTATCATGAAAGGATCAATTGCCGTGGATGGGATTTCCCTGACTGTTTTCGGCAATGAAGACAATACTGTTACTGTCTCGATCATTCCCCACACAGCAAGTGAAACGGTACTGGGGTTCAAAGCAGCGGGAGACATTGTTAACCTCGAGTTCGATATGCTTGCCAAATATCTATATTCCTTCATGAACAGGCAGCAGGAAACCGCATCGCCAAAAGAAGGAATTTCTGAGCGACTCCTTAAGGAGAACGGCTTCATATAATTAGCAAGGAGGGTCAATCAAACATGTTCAGTGAAATAAATGAGGCATTAGAAGATTTAAAAGCAGGAAAAGTCATTATTGTCTGTGATGATGAAGACAGGGAAAATGAAGGGGATTTCCTGGCAATCGCGGAATATGCGAAACCGGACACGATCAACTTTATGGCCAAAGAAGGCAGAGGCCTGATTTGTACACCTATCACTGAGGAGCTGGCTGAAAAATTGGAACTGAATCCAATGGCAGAAGTGAACACTGACAGTCATGGAACAGCTTTCACAATCAGTATTGACCATGTGAAAACCACTACAGGCATCAGTGCATTTGAGCGTGCATTCACAATAAAAGAAATGCTTGAGGACGACGCTAAACCAGCAGACTTTTCCCGGCCGGGACATGTTTTTCCGCTAGTGGCCAAAAAAGGAGGAGTCTTAAGGCGTGCAGGCCATACAGAGGCCGCCGTCGATCTTGCACGTCTAGCCGGTGCTGCACCAGCAGGGATTATCTGTGAAATAATGAAAGACGACGGAACGATGGCTCGAGTGGATGACCTGGAAAAAGTGGCTGAAAAATTCAACATAAAAATGATTACTATTCAGCAATTGATAGAGTATCGATTGAAGCATGACTCCATTGTAAAAAGGGAAGTGGAGATACAGCTTCCAACAGAATTTGGAGATTTTAAAGCAGTAGGCTATACAAACACTGTCGATGGAAAAGACCATGTAGCTCTTGTAAAGGGAGAAATCGATGAAAATGTACCGGTATTGCTTCGTGTGCATTCTGAGTGTCTGACCGGAGATGTATTTGGATCCAACCGCTGTGACTGCGGACCGCAGCTTGAAGCAGCGTTGGCACAGATTGAAGAGGCAGGCCGGGGAATCCTTTTATATATGAGACAGGAAGGACGCGGCATCGGCCTCATCAATAAAATGAAAGCCTATAAGCTGCAGGAAGAGGGCTACGATACCGTAGAAGCAAATCATAAGCTCGGATTTAAGGACGATCTTCGCGACTATGGGGTAGGTGCACAAATCCTTAGGGATCTTGGGGTGAAAAAAATGCGCCTTCTAACCAACAACCCTCGCAAAATTGCTGGACTGGGCGGCTATGGGCTGGAGGTATCCGAACGGGTTCCTCTTCAAATGCCTGCCAAATCTGAAAATGAGAATTACTTAAAAACAAAGAAAACAAAACTTGGACATTTATTACAATTTTAAGGGAGCGATTAGAGATGAAAAAGGTAATTGAAGGACATTTAGTAGGAACAGGATTAAAAATGGCAATAGTAGTGTCGCGTTTTAATGAATTCATTACGGGCAAGCTTTTAAGCGGAGCGGAAGATGCACTTAAGCGCCACGGAGTAAGCGAAGAAGATGTGACAGTTGTGTGGGTTCCTGGAGCATTCGAAATTCCTCTGGCAGCTAAAAAGCTGTCCCAATCCGGAAAGTATGATGCAGTCATCACTCTTGGCACAGTGATTCGCGGAGCAACTCCGCATTTTGATTTTGTCAGCGGCGAAGTGGCTAAAGGGGTCTCAGCGACAGCATTGCAAAGCGGTGTCCCTGTTATCTTCGGTGTTCTTACAACTGACACGATTGAACAGGCAATTGAGCGTGCTGGCACCAAAGCCGGAAATAAAGGATGGGAAGCGGCTGTTGGAGCTATTGAAATGGGAAATCTGTATAGACAATTATCCGACGGTGAATAATGTTCCGTATTTTTTGCGGGTATGAAAAATAAGAGTATTTTACGGGTGCAATTATCTTGTCCTGTTGCTATATCTATCAAAATCGGCGGGGAAGTTTCCGCCGATTTTTTTAAAAATATATGAGCAGACGTCTGACCTTTCTATTGGCAGAATGAGTTTTTTTTGATAAAATAATGCTTGTGGCTCACCCGTGTTTTTTCTAATCCCTCTTAACTGAGGGAGATATATGCGGGGAGAGCGGGTAGGGAGAGGGCTAATTTAATAGATAGGTAGTATATATGAATAAGTGGTTTAACCAGCTTTTTCAGCTTGATTCAAATGGAACAACTGTAAAAAGGGAGGTTATGGCTGGGGCAATCGGCTTTTTTACGATTGTTTATATTATCGCAGTTAACTCTCTAATTCTCTCTGAAGCAGGAATTCCGCTGGAAGCAGCCATTTTTGCAACCATTATAACATCGGTTGTCGGCTGTTTGATTATGGGATTTTGGGCAAATGTACCGATTCTCCTTGTGCCTGGAATGGGAATTAATGCTTTATTTTCCTATACTATGGTCCAATCCATGGGCTTATCCTGGCAGGAAGCATTAGCTGTTGTTTTTATTTCTGGTCTGATCTTTGTATTCGTGGCATTTTCGCGATTCGCAAAGACATTGAGCGAATCGATTCCGCATTCACTTAAAGAAGCAATAACAGTTGGACTCGGACTTTTCTTGATGCTGATCGGACTTGAAAAAGGCGGAATCGTCGAAAAAGGAACAAACTCCATTATTGCTCTGGGTGAACTTGGAGACCCGCAAGTGCTTGCAACCATTTTAACGTTCTTGCTTGCCATCATTTTATTCATGCGCAATGTGCCTGGCAACTTTTTGATTACTGTTGTAGCAGGAACAGCGATAGCATGGGCTTTTGGTCTGATTAATGTGCAAAATACCAATGAAAAGCCGTTCGCTCTTTCCGATTATATGGAAGTTTTTGGAGCAATGTCATTTGATAACGTGCTTTCCGTCACTTTTTGGATTGCCATTTTTTCACTGACGATGGTTCTTGTCTTTGAAAATATTGGATTAGTCCATGGTCATGTTGGTTTTATTAATAGGCCGGAACAGTTTAAGCGTGCTTTTCAGGCAAATTCAGTTTCTGCATTATTGTCAGGTATTTTTGGGACAAGCCCAACTGTATCAACGGTTGAAAGTGCAGCAAGTATGGCTGCCGGCGGTCGTACAGGGCTGACAGCAGTTACAACTGGATTCCTGTTTATGCTATCCGCATTCTTTATTCCTGTTATTAAATTGATTCCCAACAGTGCAATTGCACCTATCCTTATCATTATTGGCGGACTGATGCTTCAAAACATCCGCAATCTTGACTTAAAGGATATGAGCGAAAGCTTTCCAGCTATCTTTATCATTGCCATGATCCCGTTCACGTATAGTATTGCGGACGGCATTGCCATTGGATTTATTCTTTATCCAATCTTAAAGATTTCGATAGGCAAAGCAAAGGAAGTTTCATTTGCATTGTATGTCATAGCTGCTTTATTTTTATTCAACTTTGTTTTTCATGTAATTAGTTAATATAGATATTGGGATGCCCTATTGGGGCATCCTTTTTATGTATTGGCGGTAAGGGAAGATATTATTCAAAAATCCCAAATGGCTGAAGAGACAATTAGGTTATCAATGATTCGTGCCATAATGTGTGAGGAAATTGGGAGACTCAGAAGCTGGAGAAGGCTATTCATCCAGCAATTTTATGACAGGGATGTTTTCATTAATGGTTTCATTGCTGAATATTCCGTTGAGTCAAATTCTCGATAAACTTCCTTTGCAGGATGATATCTGTGAAGCCCACCGAGGAATAATAATAAGCTGAAAGAGACACTCGATCTAGCTTTTGCAGTAGAGAAAGCACAACGGAGCAGGATCAGCGAAATGTGTGAGAAACTGAATGTTGATGAAAAAATCATTTTGAAGATCTATTCAGAATCATTAGCCTGGTCCAGCCAGCAATCGGCCGAGCTAATATGTTAGCCTCGGGTGCCATTATAGATATTTTTTCTGCGGCTTAATATATCTTTTCATTTCTGCGGCCATCTTCCTTTTAACAGACACCGGAATGTCTGCCCGGGAAAGGTCCTCAGGGAAGGGGAAAATCCCATAGTCATTAAACCGCACCCGGATAATCCCTTCATATACAATTGTTTTATTAAAAAATGCCGTTGTTTGTACAAAGGCATTTTTTTCATTAATTACGCTGCCAAACTCTTCAATCCGCTGAATGAAAAATTTAAATGTATAAAGATCAGTATTAATATCGGTCACTTCCCTAAAGACGGAACTTATCAGTTTTCTGGTAAATTAATAATATAATAAAGAAAACAATTATTGAATAATAAATGCTTTTATGGCACTCTTATTTATAAGTTGAGCTACAAATGGTTTGGAGGTATTACTATGAAAATTGAACTGCTGAAATGTCATGGATCAGGAAATGATTTTTTTATAATAGATGAAATTTCCCATACGTATAATTTTACAGAAGAAAATCGTGCCGAGCTTGCCAAAGCAATATGTGACCGCAGCACTGAACTTGGTGCAGATGGAATTCTTTTCGTATTAAAAAGCGAAAAAGCAGATGCCAGGATGCGTGTTTTTAATCCGGATGGATCAGAAGCCTCAATGTGCGGAAATGGATTAAGATGCGTTGCCCGTTATGTATGTGAACTTCTTGGTCTAAAAGAAGCCATCATTGAAACCATGAAAGCGGATTTGCAGGTGAAAAAGCAAGAGGACATCTTTGAGGACATTCCGACTTATCTTGTTGAAATTTCCCCTGTTTCATTCGATTTGAAGGATCTTCCTTTAGTTCTCGATAAAGAAACTATAATTAATGAAAAAGTCAGAGGTATTTCAGAGGAATTAGTATTTACAGCATTAGCAGTCCCTAATCCCCACTTTGTTTCGATTGTGGAGAAAGAGCAAATTACATCTGACCTGCAAAAAAAGATCAGCGAATACTTGAACGGGCCAAATGATTTCTTTCCTGATGGAGTAAATGTCAGCTTTGTAAAGCCACTAAAAAAAGGGCATATTTATGTAAGGACATTTGAGCGGGGAGTAGGATTTACCAATGCCTGCGGTACTGCCATGTCCGCTTCAACACTTGTCACTTGCATGAATGGGCTGAATAAAATCGAAGAGCCTGTTGAAGTATACAATAATGGCGGAAAAGTGCGCTGTGTAGTTCACGAGAAGAATGGCAGGCAGTCCATTGATTTAATTGGGAATGCCAGCTATGTTTACCGCTGTGAAGCGGAGATCAATATGGAAAAACCAGCAAAGTTCACCCTATCCCCGAAAGAGGAACATACTGGAGAAATTAAGCAGTATGCTAAACTTCAGGAATATGCACAAGCAGTACTTAAAGAATGGATGTAGGATAAGGCACTGGCCTTATCCTTTTTTGTTTTGCTGTTTTAAAAAATCAAGCACCGGAGAAAAGGGCTGAATTTCCTTTGTCCGAAAATAAGAACTGAATGGATCTCCATCGCTGTTTACCCGTTTTATAAGATTGGTTATCTGAAATCGCTCCATTGTTAATTTCTCGTTGACTTCCTCCCAAAAAAGAGGAGCAGCAACAGTCGCTGCTTTATTTCCTCTTGCTGAATAAGGAGCAATGATTGTCTTGCCTTCTGCATGCTGGATATAATCCACATAAAGCCTGCCTCCGCGATTTTTCTTTAATCTTTCTATTGTGAAAGATTCTGGGTCATTGGTAATTAGATACTGGGCAATAAATTCGGTGAACAGCCGAGTATCATCAAAGCTATACGTATTTTCCTGCAGGGGGATATAGATTTGCAGACCTTTATTTCCGGATGTTTTAACAAAGCTGATTAATTTCAGCTGATCAAGCACCTCTTTAATCAATAGAGCAGCTTTAATGGCAAGATGAAAAGCATCCCTCGAAGGAGGATCTAAATCAAACACTATTTCGCTTGGTCCATTGCTGTAAATGGTCTTAAATGGGATATGAAATTCAAATGCCAGCTGGTTGCCAAGCCAGAGCAGTGTTTGAAGATTATTGCAGATGATATAGTTGATGCCTTCGGACGTTTCAGTTTCTACAATATCCGGTGCGTAATCAGGGCAATTTTTCTGGTAGAATGGCTCAGCAAAGATCCCATGCGGGTAGCGGATTACAGTTAAAAGCCTGTTCTTTAAAAATGGCAGCATATATGGTGCAATCTCTCTTAAAAAGTGAATGTAATCAATCTTTTGAATAGCTGGTGTTTCCCATAATGGCTTATCTGGATGGGTGATTTCTATTTCGGGAGGCAGGTTTTTCTGCTGTTGTATAAATTTATCATAAGTGCAGGCATCAGGCTTCAAATCGAAACGAAACTGGTGAAAATGCGGTTCACGCATTTGATCCTCATAAATCTCAAGATATTTAACTTCAACACATATTGCTGGTTCTACATAAATGAATTGGCTGTTTTCATCTGTTTTATTATCTTTGATTATTTGGAATAAGGCTTGTTTTTCATCGGGCTTCAACCCAAAAAGAAACTGTCCGATTGCAATGACACGATCCCCTTGGTATACACCAGCATAAAAGTAGCCATTTGATTTTTCATATGCAGTGATAAAGCAATTAACGTATTTCCAATTCTTGATTTTTAGCCATAAAGATGATCTCTTTCCTTCTTCCCACTTATTCTTCATCTGCTTTGCCACGATTCCTTCGCCATCATGCAGGACAATTTTTTCCCAAAGTTCATTAAAGCTGCGGTAAGGAGGGATTAATTGTATCAATCTCGGATCCTTCTCATCAGGCTTTAAGGGCATGTTACAATCTTCAAATAATGCTTCCAGCTCTGCTTTTCTGGTATAGTACTCTTTATTGGTCATCTTTTTGCCTTTCACCATCAAAATGTCAAAAATTAAAAGACGGCAGGGGGAAGTTTTTGCCTTTTCTTGAATTTTCTTTTCAGACCTCATCCTGCCCCTGACCTGGATGGACGCAAAATTGGCTTTATAGGGATTCTCCAGAAAGACTAATTCTCCATCTAGTGTAAGTGGAAGGTATGGTTCGAATTTATCTTTGTTTTGCTCCAAAAATTCCTTAATTTCGGGGAAGATATGTAATAAAGGTTTATCATTCCTGCTTGTCAGTCTGGGTTTCTTTTCCAAGTGCAGGATTGCTCTAAAACCATCATACTTTGCTTCAAAGAGCCATTCCTTCTCTTCCGGCACATCAAAAGTTAATGTAGGAAGCATTGGTCTCATTCAATTTGGCCTCCTTTACAATCGTTACTATAGTTTTGGCCATTGCCGCTAAAACTACTCAGTTTCCAAATGTTTTAGCGTATCTCCCATTTTGTTAATACACAAATTATGAGTACTACATCTAATAAGAATGGGAGTTTGACTATGCATACAATGTGGAAAGGAAGCATCAGTTTTGGGCTGGTGAATATACCAATTAAGCTGCACTCGGCTACAGAAGATAAGGATATTAAGCTGAGAAATCTTCATAAAGAATGTCATTCGCCAATTAAATACGAGAAAACATGTCCTGTTTGTGAAGTAGAAATTAAAAACGAAGATATTGTAAAAGCTTATGAATACACAAAAGGAAAGTTTGTCGTTTTAGAGGATGAGGATTTAGAAAAGCTTAAACAGGAAAATGAGGATAAAGCTGTCGAGATTGTGGACTTTGTTAAAATACAGGAGATCGATCCGATTTATTATAATCGCACGTATTATATGTCTCCAGGGGATGGAGGAGGGAAAGCCTATTCCCTTTTAAGAAAAGCACTGGAGACGTCAGAAAAGGTAGGTTTGGCAAAGATTATTATTCGCTCCAAAGAACAGCTGGCTGTGGTCAGGGTATATGAAAACACTCTTGTTATGGAGACGATTCATTACCCCGATGAAGTGCGTAAGGCTGCGGATGTTCCTAATGTACCTGCAGAAGACAAAGTGACTGATAAGGAAATCGATACTGCCATCATGCTGATTGATCAATTAACCACTGAATTTAAGCCCGAGAAATATAATGATGACTACCGGACAGCTCTTTTGGAGCTTATCGAAGCAAAACGTACGGGCAAAGATATAGTCACACCTGTTGAAAAAGAACCTGCAGCCAATGTAACCGACCTTATGGCTGCCCTGCAGGCATCCATTGATAAAACTAAGCCTGCCGATGCAGAAACAAAGAAAAAACCGGCAGCTAAAAAGAAACGGGCTCCTGCAAAAACAAAAGGAAAAAAGCAGGCTTAATAGAAATAAAACCGATTTTGCTGTTGCAAACTCGGTTTTTTACTGGAGCTATTTTTTTTAAAAAAAAGCCTTCAAAAAATGTTCCGTTTGTTAAAGTTAGTGGTAATCCTATAAATAAAAAGGATTTGTTTAAATGGACAGAAAGAATTTAACATCAAAAAATATCATCTACTTAACGTTGGCAGCTGCAATTATTGGCGGATTTTTGCTGCTTTTTATTGAAATAGTGGATGAATTAAAGGAAAATGAGCTAATACAATTTGATGAAACTCTGATTCAGTATGTACAGGCCTTTATTTCTCCCCGGCTCACGGAGTATATGAGTGTGATTACTTTTTTGGGGTCGGTAAAATGGCTGGCCTTTTCTGTACTTATGGCAGCCGTACTTTTGTTTATGTTTAAAAAGAGTTCACTTGCATGGTTCATGATTCTTTCATCTGGTCTTGGAGCACTTTTCAACTTGCTGCTGAAATGGATTTTCAAAAGAGAACGACCGGATATCAGACCTCTGATCGAGGAGCAGGGATTCAGTTTTCCGAGTGGCCATTCAATGGGATCTTTTATTTTTTATGGCTCGTTGGCCTATATGATCATCCATTTGGCAAAAAGAAAACGATGGAAGACAGCATGGACCGTGCTGCTAGGCTGTTTTATCATCATGATTGGGTTAAGCCGCATCTATTTAGGCGTTCATTTTCCCAGTGATGTAATAGCTGGTTTTGCAGCCGGAGGTGCCTGGCTGACAATCATGATAATTGGATTCCGCTATTATGAGTACCTTAAAAATGTATAATGGGTATTGAGAAATGTGCAGTTTCTTTATAACATAGGGAAATAACAGATACAGGAGTGGGAACAATGAATCAAAAAATTTTGCCGGCATCTTCAAACATGAAAGAATTTGAAAAGTTCCTGAAAAGTCCCTTTGACATTGGAGTATTTCTCGATATGCACATTTCGCAGCTGAAGAATGTTTCGCAGATGGCAAAAGCATATAACAAAAAAATGATCTATCATGTTGATCTTATTCATGGCTTGAAAAGCGATGACTATGCCGCAGAATATATTTGCCAGGAATTTAGGCCTTACGGGTTAATTTCTACTAAATCCAGCGTCATCCTGAAAGCAAAGCAAAAAGGAGTAATCGCTGTCCAGAGGATTTTCCTCATCGATTCTCACGCGCTTGAAAAAAGTTATAAATTAATCGAGAAAACCAGGCCGGATTACATAGAAGTTTTGCCGGGAGCCATGCCATGGATGATAAAAGAAGTGAATGAACGTTTGAATACCCCTATATTTGCTGGAGGGCTCATCCGATCAGAAGAAGAGGTGAAGAATGCGCTTGATGCAGGAGCAGCTGCCATTACAACTTCGAAAATTGAATTATGGGAAAGGTTTTCATAAAAATGTTAAAAGAAAGTTTGACAACGTTTTCATAGACTTGTATACTCGGTTTAACAAGTTAATTTATGTGTCGGAGATTAGGAGATTCACACAGTTTAGCCATTAATGGCTTAATCTGTCGTGAATCTCCTTTTTGTTTCCGATCACCAAAAGGGAAAGGGGATTTTTTCAGATGTCTGCATTTATGGGAGAAATAATTGGAACGATGATCTTAATTGTATTTGGAGGAGGCGTTGTTGCCGGAGCGAATTTAAAAAAGACTTTCTCTTTTAATGGCGGGTGGATTGTTATCACGGTAGCCTGGGGACTTGCTGTAACGATGGGGGTTTTTGCTGTTGGGTCGATTAGCGGGGCACACTTGAATCCTGCTGTGACAATCGGATTTGCGCTTAGCGGAGATTTCCCCTGGGCAGACGTGCCTGGCTATATTCTGGCTCAAGTCCTGGGAGGTTTTTTGGGAGGGGTCATTGTATTCCTTCACTATCTGCCGCATTGGAAGGAAACAGAAGACCAGGGTGCAAAACTTGCTGTTTTTTCAACAAGTCCTGCGATACCCCATACATTTTCAAATTTATTAAGTGAAATGATTGGGACGTTTATTCTGGTACTGGGATTGATGTTTATTGGAGCAAATCAATTTACAGAAGGATTAAATCCGATTGCTGTTGGCCTTCTGATCGTTGTAATCGGAATGTCGCTTGGCGGGACAACTGGATATGCAATTAATCCGGCTCGAGACCTGGGACCGCGCATTGCTCATTTTCTTCTTCCCATTGCAGGAAAAGGGAAATCGAACTGGGGGTATGCATGGATACCGGTAGCTGGGCCAATCCTCGGGGGTCTAATGGGCTCTGCATTCTATCAAGTGATGTTCGATGGCAAGGCTTCAGGCAGGTTATGGGCAGTGCTGGGTGTTAATATAATAGTATTAATTCTTTCATATATTTTTGGCAATAAACAGCCAGGAGAAGTAGATTCTTCAAAAGTGGCAGCATAAATAAGAATAATGAGTGAGATTGGGAGGAGTCAATTGTGGAAAAGTATATTTTATCTTTAGATCAGGGGACTACAAGTTCGCGTGCTATCCTATTTAATAAAAAAGGGGAAATAGTTCACACAGCACAAAAAGAGTTCACGCAGCATTTTCCAAAGCCTGGCTGGGTTGAACATAATGCTAATGAAATATGGGGTTCAATATTATCGGTTATTGCCGGTGTTTTTTCGGAATCCGGGATTAAACCTGAGCAAATTGCCGGCATTGGCATTACAAATCAGAGGGAAACAACAGTAGTTTGGGATAAAGAAACGGGAGCCCCGGTTTACAATGCGATTGTCTGGCAATCAAGGCAGACAAGCGACATTTGCGATGAATTGAAGGAAAAGGGCTATAACGATCTATTCAGAGAAAAAACCGGTCTATTAATAGATGCATACTTCTCTGGAACAAAAGTTAAGTGGATCCTGGATCAAGTGGAAGGGGCAAGGGAAAAAGCTGAACAGGGGAAATTATTATTTGGAACCATCGATACATGGCTAATCTGGAAACTATCCGGAGGAAAAGCGCATGTTACCGATTACTCGAATGCGTCCCGTACATTGATGTTTAATATTCACGAACTTAAATGGGATGAAGAACTGCTTAACATTCTTGGAGTTCCGAAAACGATGCTGCCTGAAGTGAAGCCATCTTCAGAAGTGTATGCCAAGACAATTGACTATCACTTTTTCGGAAAAGAAGTTCCCATCGCCGGGGCGGCGGGTGATCAGCAGGCAGCGCTGTTTGGACAAGCATGCTTTGAGAAAGGAATGGCAAAGAACACTTATGGCACCGGCTGCTTCATGCTTATGAATACAGGGGAAAAAGCAGTGCAATCTGAACATGGGCTTCTAACCACTATTGCCTGGGGACTTGAGGGGAAAATTGAATATGCACTGGAAGGCAGCATTTTTGTTGCGGGCTCTGCCATTCAATGGCTCCGTGATGGAATGAGAATGCTAAAGGATGCAAAGGACAGCGAAAGCTATGCAAAAAAAGTTGACTCGACAGACGGGGTTTATGTAGTTCCGGCATTTGTCGGCCTCGGAACTCCATATTGGGACAGTGATGTAAGGGGAGCAGTGTTCGGAGTGACACGAGGAACGACTAAAGAGCATTTTATCCGTGCGACACTTGAGTCACTTGCTTATCAGTCAAAAGATGTTCTATCTGCCATGGAAGCGGACTCTGGCATTGAACTTAAAACGCTTAGAGTAGATGGAGGTGCCGTGAAAAATAACTTCTTGATGGAGTTTCAGTCTGATATTTTAAATGTGCCGGTTGAAAGGCCGACAATAAATGAAACTACCGCGCTTGGGGCCGCTTATCTAGCAGGATTGGCCGTCGGGTTCTGGAGATCCCAGGATGAAATTTCTGAACAGTGGGCGATAGATCAATCATACCATCCTTCGATGGAAGAAGAAGTCCGTGCAGATCTTTATCAAGGCTGGAAAAAAGCTGTAAAGGCAGCAATTGCATTTAAATAATCAGAAGCAAGTTTTATACACAAATCAAATCATTTATGTTATAATAAGCTCAAGTTAATAGTTCGGCAGGAGATGCGGAGAGACCACAAAATCATTATCGGAAGATCGATAATGTATTTTGTGGTCTCTTTTTTATTACCTGCTAAAAAGGGTAGTTACAACCAACTATCCTTTCGACAAGGAGGAGACAGCAATGACATTTTCGAATTTACATCGTACTGAAATGATAAATACTCTGACAACGGAAAATTTTGATGTTCTGATTATTGGCGGCGGCATTACGGGGGCGGGAATTGCTTTGGATGCAGCAACTCGGGGGATGAAACCAGCACTCGTCGAAATGCAGGATTTCGCAGCAGGAACTTCCAGCCGTTCAACTAAATTAGTTCATGGAGGATTAAGATATCTTAAGCAATTTGAAGTGAAAATGGTAGCGGAAGTCGGCAAGGAACGGGCGATCGTTTATGAAAATGGGCCACATGTGACAACACCCGAGTGGATGCTGCTTCCAATGCATAAAGGAGGGACATTCGGAAAGTTCAGCACTTCAATTGGCCTTAGAGTTTATGACTTTCTTGCGGGCGTCAGAAAATCTGAACGCAGAAGTATGCTCAATGTCCAGGAAACAATATCAAAAGAGCCGCTTGTAAAAAAAGATGGACTTAAAGGCGGCGGATATTATGTGGAATACCGCACAGATGATGCACGGCTGACAATAGAGGTAATGAAAGCTGCGGCAGATAAAGGTGCAACGCCTGTTAACTATTTAAAAGTCGAAAAACTTTTATATGATGAACAAGGAAAAGTATGCGGTGCTGCTGCTGCAGATCAGCTGACAGGCAAAGTGTATGAAATTAGAGCGAAAAAAGTCATTAACGCAGCAGGTCCGTGGGTTGATTCCATCCGGGAGAAAGACGGGTCAAAGAAAGGAAAGGCCCTGCGTCTGACTAAAGGTGTTCATTTGGTTATAGATCAGTCAAAATTTCCTTTAAAGCAGGCTGTATACTTTGATACACCTGATAAAAGAATGGTTTTTGCTATACCGAGAGACGGCAAAACATATGTGGGGACAACAGATACTTTCTATGATTCAGATCCTGTAAATCCAAAAATGACTGCAAGTGACCGAACATACATCATCAATGCAATTAACTTCATGTTCCCTTCAGTGAAAATTTCGGAAAATGACATTGAATCCAGCTGGGCAGGCGTTCGTCCGCTAATTTGGGAAGAAGGAAAAGATCCTTCGGAAATTTCGCGCAAAGATGAAATATGGGAGTCGGATACAGGTTTGCTGACAATTGCTGGCGGAAAACTGACAGGATACCGGAAAATGGCCGAAACTATTGTTGATTTGCTTTCTGAAAAATTCAGACAGGAATCAAATAGGACATTCAGCGGAAGCATTACAAAGACACTGCCCATTTCAGGAGGGAATGTAGGAGGATCATCCAAATTCCAGGAATTTATCGTTTTACAGACTGAAAAAGGAACCAGTATGGGTTTATCAGAAGAACAGTCCAGACACCTTGTAAAAATGTATGGTTCAAACGTTAAAGTCATTTTTAACATGATTGAAGCGAAAAGAACTGAAGCAGAAAATTATGGACTGCCGATTGTATTATGGGCAAAGCTGAAATATGCAATTGAACATGAAATGGCTGCCACCCCTGTTGACTTTTTTAATCGCAGAACAGGAGCACTTCTTTTTGATATTGAAACTGTAAGAACTTATCAAAAGCAAGTAATTTCATATATGGCTGATGCATTTAAATGGGATACAGCTGAAGAAAGTAATTTTGAAAACCAGCTGAACCAGGAACTCAGTTTTGCGGTAAATCCGGATGATCTGGTTTAAAACTCTCCAATTTGGGGAGTTTTCTTTTTTAAGGAGTATTTTCATAAACAAAAGGGACATTCCGTAGGCATACTATAGACTAAATACGTAATGGAGGTGACTTATGTACAATGTTCTCATGTTTGTTGACTCAGGGGTTGATGATTCACTTGCCCTTATGTATGCCCTTCAGCATCCCGAGATTAATTTGGTAGGTGTAGTCAGCGCTTATGGCAACATATCTAAAGAAGAATCTATTAATAATACTGCTTATTTACTGAAGCTTGCAGGCAGAGAGGATATTCCCGTTATAGCAGGGGCGAGCGGGCCATTATCAGGGGAGACCGCTGTCTTTTATCCTGAAATTCACGGGGAGGAAGGACTTGGGCCGATTCAGCCTCCGAAGGACTTCAGCAATAATATAGAGGTTTATGATATAAATAAAATTATTGAAATTGTAAATAAATACAAGAATGACCTTGTGATCGTTGGTGTTGGGAGACAGACAGATTTGGCATTGCCGCTCATCCTGTATGGAAAGGATGCATATAAAGATGTAAATGCATTTTATGTAATGGGCGGTGCGTTTCTGGTTCCGGGAAATGTAACACCAGAGGCTGAGGCGAATTTTTACGCTGACCCCATTGCAGCGGATTCAGTGCTTGAGAAAGCAAAAAATATTTATATATTTCCTCTTAATGTAACAAATAAAGCGATAATCAGGCCTGAGACGATTAATTTTATTGCAAATAATACCCGATCACCTTTCAAAGATTTAATCCAACCTGCTTATGATTATTATTATGAGGCTTATCAACAGCTTGTCCCAGGAATTAAGGGTGCACCGCTTCATGATGTTCTTGTACTAAGTGTTCTCACCAATCCCGATCTCGTCAAATATGTAAAACGAAGAGTGAGAATTGAACAGTTTGGAAAGGCAAAGGGAAAAAGCATAGCTGACTTTAGGCCGAAACCCGAAGAGGAACCGCCGGAAACACTTGATAATATAGCGATGGAACTTGACCTGCAACGTTTTATCATTGATTTTATAGAGGTTTTCCTTTCGCAGAAAAACCAGAAATAGCTTTTGACACCTGGTGTTAAAAGCTTTTTTTGTGTGGTGCAGAAGGGGATTGGGGATTTCACATAGAATGTATTAAGATGGAAAACATTTGCATTCAGGGAGCGTATCTTCAAATGGCAATAAATCCATTTAGTTTCTGCATACATTAAACAAATCAAATGGAGGCTTTCAAATTGCTAAAAAACAAAAAATTAAACAGGGCTCTATCAATTCTTGGAATGGTCATAGCCATTGCCATAGCCTATAGTGTACTTGTCTTTTTAAATAAGGACGAATCCAAGGTCCAAAAAACCTCTGCGAATGCAGAGACATCCGAACGGGAATTAATGTACGATGATTTAGGAGACTTCATTGCCTCCAATCATACTTATTATAATGAAACACTTGGGTGGGGCAGAGACCGTAAAGTCAAATGGCCTAAACAAAGAAAACAGGCTGAATTAATCGTAAACTCGTTAAAAAAAATATCAGCAGAGAATAAGGATCTGCAGCATGACCTGGACACAATACTAAGTCTGGCAGAAACTGTGCAGTCGGGCACTAAGGAAAAGGATGTTCTAATTAAACTGCACCGATATTTTCATGATTTGGATATTGGCTTTAATGACTATAAAGACACAACTGATTATTTTGATGTAACTGAGTATAAAGGAGAAGGCTAATAAGAGAGTGACAAGTTATTTTCTTGACACTTTACCCCATATAAGGTAACATAGTGAATGAAGTATTTGAGGTATATTGTTGAAGTCGTTAATTCACGTGGATTGTTCGGCAGCCGAACCTTCTTTTTTTTGTGAAACTGCGGCTTTTTATTATGTTTTATGCTCTTTAGGATTTTGAAAGAGTAAGCATGTGTTTGTAATTAAGAATAATTTGTGTGGACAGCTTAATGCTGAATTTTCTTCTTAATCATCTTCTATAAACCAGACACTTCTCCGTATTTTTACTTCAGTAAGTTTCTTACCATTTAATATTAAAATCTCAGAGAGCATCTAAGTCGGAAAGGATTCCGACCAACCTGATTCCCACTGGCGCGGTCTAGGAGCCGCAAGGATGGAAGAGAGGCAGGGCTTTCATTGTTTTAGGTAATAATTCATTAACTCAAATATATCACTTATAAGGACAGTATTTGCTGTCCTTTTTTATTTTTTTCAAAAAACACGAACGTTTGAATAAGTTCGTGTTTAATTATTTGTGTTTTTGTGGTATGATGTATTCATTAGAATAGCTTATCAAAATCGCAGTGACTGACGACAATGCGGAATGAACCGCTGGGGAGCTGCGTCTATGTATAGCCGGTCGTCTGGGCAGAGATAAGGGATACCCTTGTCTCTTTTTTTCATAATAAAATGGAAAAGCCCGTCAGTCAGCCGAATAGGTGCTTTTCCTATAGGAGGAATATGCATGGAAAAAAAGATTATTCTTGATGGAAATGTTGTGGCAAAACATGTGAAAGACCAATTAAAGAATCGAATTGAAGAATTGAAGGGGAAGGATGTCGTCCCTTGTTTAGCCACTATTTTGGTGGGAGATGACCCTTCCTCTGAAACATATGTAAGAATGAAGGGAAATGCCTGTGAGAAACTTGCCATTTTATCAAAACGTATCCATATGTCAAAGGATACAACAACACAAGAACTATTAGAGAAGATTACAGAATTAAACGATGATCCTTCTGTGCATGGTATCCTTCTCCAGCATCCCGTACCTGGACATATAGATGAACGAAAAGCTTTCGAAGCTATTGCTATTGAAAAAGATGTGGACGGTGTGACAAGCCTTGGATACGGACAGACTGCATTCGGATTTGGTGAATATCCTTCGTGTACACCTGCAGCCATTTTGGAAATTATGGATTTTTATAAATTGAATGCTGAAGGTAAGCATGCAGTAGTCGTAGGGAGAAGCCCGATCCTTGGCAAGCCGGTCTCGGCCCTTTTACTCAATCGAAACGCAACAGTCACTACGTGCCATTCATATACCCAAAACCTGCCCCAAATTGTAAAGCAAGCTGATATTGTAGTAGCAGCTGTAGGGAAACCTAACTTCATCAAGGGTGAATGGATCAAAGAAGGAGCTATTGTCCTTGATGCCGGGTATAATGAAGGAAATATTGGGGATGCAGAGTATGACAGCTGTTTTGAAAAGGCGTTTGCCATTACCCCCGTACCTGGAGGAGTTGGACCTGTTACGATTTCCATGCTTTTGAAGCATACTGTTCATGCTGCGGGAAAATCGCTTGAAATACACGAGAAGCATAAATAGTTCATTTAGCCCTAAATAAAAATTGATCTTTAAAAGGATTGACTTATAACTGGGTGTCGTTTATTATTAGGTTAACGCTGTAAAGTTCGTTATATACTTTTTGGATAAGTAGTCGTAGCTGCAAAGAAATGTAGGCGATCGTTCATCCTCATTTCTGGCAGCTGCGACTTTTTTATGTTTAAGTTTATATGGTACATTATAGTGAAAAACAATTTATTGGGAGGCAACACAAATGAACACAGGTAAAGTTAAATGGTTTAATGCAGAAAAAGGTTTCGGATTCATCGAATCTTCAGAAGGTCAAGATGTATTCGTACACTTCTCCGCTATCCAAACTGAAGGTTTCAAAACTTTAGAAGAAGGTCAAGACGTAACTTTCGAAATCGTTGAAGGTAACCGTGGACCTCAAGCTGCTAACGTAACAAAAGCATAATTTTGCTTAAAATGAGGTGATGCATGTCTAATCATGCATCACCTTTTTATGTTTGCTTATCCACTTTGTAGCCTTCAGCATTCCTCAAAACAGATCTTCTGCAATAACTGCTTTTAGGAATATGTATTTTTCATTTCACCCAATTAAAATTCTTCACTTACAAAAAGTTTAAAAATAGTGCAAACGGAAATGTAAAAAAGAGATACAAACTGGAAAGCCTAGTAAAGTGTCCATGTCTTTATACAAAAACAATCTTTCAGTACCTAATAAGATATGCAATTCAAGGAGGAACATATATTTTGACAACTTTTTCAGATTTTGGCTTAAGTAATGAAATAGTAAAAGCCCTTTCCAATATGGGCTTCGAGGAACCAACACCAATTCAGGCACAGGCAATTCCAATCGGAATGAAGGGTAAGGACATGATTGGCCAGGCTCAGACTGGAACTGGAAAAACCACCGCTTTCGGTGTGCCGCTGTTAGAGCAGATTGATTTAAACGAAGGTATTCAAGGTCTCGTCCTTGCGCCAACACGGGAGCTTGCTGTACAGGTGGCAGAAGAATTAAACCGTATAGGACAGGTAAAAGGAGTCCGGACACTTCCTGTTTACGGTGGTCAGGATATCACCCGCCAAATCCGTGCGCTTAAAAAGCGCCCTCATATTATTGCTGCTACACCGGGAAGGTTAATTGATCATATTGAAAGAAAAACAATCCGTTTAAGCGACATCAAGATGGTAGTTCTGGATGAAGCGGATGAAATGCTTAATATGGGATTCATCGAGGACATTGAAAGAATTTTAAGTGAAATTAAAGGTGAGCGCCAAACCCTTCTTTTCTCTGCAACAATGCCGAAAAGAATTCAGTCTCTTGCTGAAAAATTCATGCAGGAACCAGAAATGGTTAAAGTCAAAGCGAAAGAAATGACTGTTAAAAATATTGAGCAGTACTATATGGAAGTGCATGAAAAACAAAAATTTGATGTGCTTTGCAACCTGTTGGATATTCAGTCACCTGAACTGGCTATTGTGTTTGGAAGAACTAAAAAGCGTGTAGATGAAGTGGTGGAAGGTCTTATCAAGAGAGGCTATTCGGCTGAAGGGATTCATGGTGATATTCCCCAGGCGAA
Source organism: Cytobacillus oceanisediminis (assembly GCF_004366035.1). Taxonomy (GTDB): domain Bacteria; phylum Bacillota; class Bacilli; order Bacillales; family Cytobacillaceae; genus Cytobacillus; species Cytobacillus oceanisediminis_C. Next base: position 5,667 of record NZ_SOEE01000001.1, on the reverse strand, counting down.
AAGAGATCAGGTTATCCGCCGATTTAAAGAGCAGACAATCGATATAATGGTAGCCACTGACGTTGCTGCACGAGGTCTAGATATTTCAGGCGTTTCCCATGTTTATAACTTCGATATCCCGCAGGATCCTGAAAGCTATGTTCACCGGATTGGACGTACTGGGCGTGCTGGAAATAAAGGGCTGGCAATTACGTTCGTTTCTCCAAGAGAAATTGACCACCTGAAAATAATTGAAAGTGTTACAAAGAGCAAAATGACGAAAAAGCCTGTTCCTTCCTTTAAGGATGTTGTTGCAGGCAATCAGCAGGCGACTATTAATAAACTTATGGAAGTTATTGAAAAAGAAGAACATGCAGACTTCAAGAGAGTGGCGGAAAGTCTTCTTGAAGATACAGATTCTGTTACTTTGCTTGCTGCAGCCATCAAATTGCTGACTAAAGGTCCTGATGTAACACCGGTTAAATTAACTGCGGTGGAACCTATCCGTGTCAGAAAACCTAAAGGTGATCGCGGCGGGAGAAGATTCAACGACAGGTCAAGAGGCGGCGGCCGTGATAGAAGAGATTTTAAAGGCGGCCGGGACAGACGCACTAAAAACCGAAGCAGCAGCAATAAGGGATAATGCAGTCTAATATCCGAGAGAAAATGGATATATTGATTTTTTTCAGTGCTTTTTGAACATTTTATTATAAAATTTGAGGAATTTACCCATATTAGTAAATGCAGGGTAAAAAATCACTCTGTGAGTTATAGATATTAGGAGGAAATTTACATGGCAACAGGCAAAGTAAAATGGTTTAACTCAGAAAAAGGTTTTGGTTTTATCGAAGTTGAAGGCGGAGAAGATGTATTTGTTCATTACTCTGCAATCCAGACAGAAGGTTTCAAAACCCTTGATGAAGGCCAGGAAGTTAACTTTGACATAGAGCAGGGCCAGCGTGGACCTCAAGCTGTAAATGTAACAAAGTTATAATTGATTGATAAGAGAGTCCCCTTTTTTAGGGGCTCTTTTATTTTTGGGGTAAAATAGGGTATAAAAGCAAGAGGGAAGGAATGATGGTGATTAAAATCCTTATTCTGTCTGATACTCACATGCCCAAGAAGGCAAAACAACTGCCTGATATTCTTCTGAATAAACTTCTCAGCTGTGATTTAATTATTCATGCAGGTGATTGGCAGGGCGTCGAACTGTATGATGAATTAAAACAATATGCACCTGTTGAGGGGGTATATGGAAATACCGACAGTGATGAACTCTGCTCCATTCTTAAGAAAAGAATACTGCTTGAAATAGAAGGCTTTAAAATTGGGGTTGTCCATGGACATGGAAAGGGAAAAACAACTGAAAAAAGAAGTATAGAAGCTTTTGATAATGAAAATGTTGATGCTATTATATTTGGGCATTCACATATCCCGATAAAGAAACTCCATAATGGAATAATACTGTTTAATCCCGGGTCTCCGACAGATAAGCGCAGGCAGCCGAACTATTCGTTCGGCACCCTGGAGATTTCAGATGAGATGACATTCAATCATATTTATTTCGATTCAAAAGAATAAAACCTGTTTCAAACTTTGAGTGTGTTCAGATCATATTCGTAATAATCTTGTGTGCCGTATGGTTCAAAGCCGCATGATTTGTATAATGAAAGTGCATGGTCATTTTCTGCAGCTACTTCAAGGTGCACCCAGCAAACTCCCATGCTGTGCTGATGATTAACAACATTTGTAAGAGCGCCCCTGCCGATTCCCTTCCCCTGAAAAGAAGGACTAACAGCAAAGCCGTAAATCCACGCAGCATCTTTTTCTGTTTGAATCCTGATTTTGCCGGCTTTTTCGCTTTTGTATTCAATTATAAAAGTCCTCTCATTTTCACATGCAAAGATTTTAGTATTAAAAACCTCTGCTTCTTCTTTGGGGATATCAAAGCATACAGTATCCAAATGATTAAGGAATACAAGGTCACTGCTCATTGCTTGCCGCATAGTTACATCAGGGTTTGCTGTTTCGATTTTTTCGCTTTTATGGCGTTTCATTTGATACTCGGAGAATGAATAGGTGCAGGGTAATGATTTTATATAACCTTTTGCTGATTGGGAAGAGGCTGGAGCATTAATAAGCAATTTGCGTGCTTGGGCAAATTGTTTTACTGCCTCATTGAACAAGCTGGAGAAGATGCCCTTTCGTCTATGAATAGGGTGAACCATTCCGCATAATTCAATCGGACCTCCAAAATTATATAGAGCAAGGTAACCTAATAAATTCCCGTTATTATCATAATGGAAATAGTCATTTTCCTCACCGGCAGACCTTGACTTCAAGGTATCCCAGTTTAATTTTAATTTGATATTCCCTGTCTCTTCGCATAATTGCTGGAGAGAATGGATATCATTTAATTGTTTCTTTGTCAGCACTCGGGCGGCCTCCTAAATAAAAGAAATAATAAACCAATAATATAAGAAAACGATTCAAACTAATAGTCCTAAACTTCAATCTATTTGCTCTGGATTGAAATTATGTAAATAAATATAGCAATATGTTAGGATTGTATGGAAAAAGGGGGAGAATCAATGAAGAATTTCACAGTGATGTTCCATAAAGAAGATAATGTACAGCCGATGGCTGTTCAAAAATTAAATGAAAATGATTTTGAACTATACACAGAAGGCGGCACAAGGCATTTATTTGAATTGAACTCAAATGTAGGCTATTTTATATTTTTTGATGCAATTGATAAGGAGGGTAAGGAGTCTTATCTGGTTCTCTATTATGAAGGCGAATCGGAAGAACCCAGTGCATGCTTTGCTTTTGAATTAAAAGATTTCTATCAATTCACAGCTCTTTATCTGAATGACCTTGATTTTAATGAAGAAAATAATGTGGATAGGGAAGAAGCTTATACACCGATACAGCATTTGGCACATTTAATGTATCACATTATTGAAGAGGGTAATACAATTTAGTGATAAAATAAAAGAGCAGGGAAACCTGCTCTTACTCTTGTGTTTGAGAAAGGTTCTCTCTGCAGAAAGCAGAAATTTTTTTTTCTTCCTCCTCATCTAAAGCGAAATCCAATATGTTTCCTGAATGACTTTCAACAAAATGATAATTAAGAATCCTTTCATCTTCTCCATTTTTATAATAAAGCACCCTTAGCCTAATGCCATTCTCTGAATATAATTCATCGTCTTCATCTACATCGATATCCAAAAAGTATTCGTAGCGGTCACCCGTTAAAATGCCGGTAGGATCCTGTATGTACTCAACAGTATAACTTGTAATGTCCATGGTCTTCACCCTTTCTTTCGCTGCTGTACATGTCATTATACACTTTTCCCAGATTGGTTTAATAGTATTTATCAATTTGTTTCTAAGGCTGCTGTGTAAGTTTAGAACTTTTTGACAGCACCCTTTAAATATGTTATACTATTTTTAGTTAAAAGAATATAATATTGCCCATAAACACTTGTTATATAGAGCCAGTGGTTCGTCACTTTATATAGCAAGTGATTTTTATTTTGGGTAAGGGTCTTACTCTTTGGGAGGTGCCTGATTATGGCAATGGGATTTGGCAGAAAAAATTTGGAAGAAATCAAGGTTGAAGAAGTGAAAATCTGGGAGTGTACATCTGAGTCTTGCAACTGCTGGGTAAGGGACAATTTCAAAAGCAGCCAGTTACCTATTTGTCCGATTTGCAAAAGTGAAATGAAAGAAACGACTAAAGAATTGCAAGTCGTTAACAATAACAGCATCTTTTCTAAATAATAGTAAGGGCGATGATATCGCCCTTTATTTTTTGCTGATTTTTTCTATTACGCTTGTAAGCATATCAGATCTTAGAAATTCAATAGGGGAAAAGCCTTTTTAAACATAATACTTTCAGATTAAATAAGATTAAATAAGCAGTACATAACGGCATTTGCTTTGGCCATATGAATCGTTTCCCCTGAAAGGAGCCAGCTCACGGATAGTGGTCCATCTAACTTAAGCTCAAACTATGGAGATTGTTCAATAATTTATACGGCAGCTTCAATTGCCTGGTCTGTTGAATTTGGATTGGCTGCCCAAATTTCAATGCCGCCTTCCAATTGTTTTCTTCTTCGCTCTTCAATATATTCTTGTACCATCCCAGCATCTTGATTTTTACAATTTTGGCAGGGATCTTTGCAAGCTCACCACCAAAAAATCCATTCATGCACTATTCTCATATTCCTCTGAATCGAAAGTCTGAAAGTGTTAAGAGTACTTCTCAGCATTTTCCCCCTTCCCCTCGACCCGGACAACATAAAATGATAAATATTTAATTTCAAAATCCATACATTTTACCTACCTTCTTCACTTTACCTTTATAAATATAGGCAGGAGAAATCTCACATTAAATTGCCCTTCATTCAATGGTGAGTATATGTTTTCACATGATGAACAAAATAATGGAAACGCGCTAAACTGGATGTGGAAGAATGTCAAATTTGCTTTGGTTTCTTGGATTAGTGCTTATCAGCATAGGTCTTATTTATATAACTTTTATTAGAACTGAATTTCGGCATAATCTTGCGGTTTATTTCTTTGTTATGGGGCTATCTTTTTTAATGGAATACATTGTATTAATTTTAGGCGACGCATACTCTTATTACCCGAAATTATTTTCTATTCAATGGTATGATGATGTTTTTGGCTCCAGTATATCACAGGCTTTTTTTATTCCTAGTGTATTAATGGCAATAGCTGCTTTTAGAATTCGATTCAGATGGATTGTTTTCATAATCGCCGCTATATTTGGAATAGAAGAGCTGTTTCTCTGGCTGGGCATCTATCAACACAATTGGTGGAAATCCTGGTTTACCACGATTATCTTGTTTTCTTCAGTTTTTGTTATAAAATGGTGGAGGAATAGAGTTGAAGATCCCGCTTTTTTTATACAGTTTATAACAGTGTATATGGCCATCACCACAATTTTTCAGGGTATATATTTTGGTTTGACCGCTATCCTGGGAACCCATCAGTATAACATCGGGTGGTTTGATTCACCTTATCAGGACCATATAGCTTTCAGTGTTCTGGTTTGGATTATCTATGCACTGCTGCTGACCATTATCATAATAAAATATTATCGATTTAAATGGCTGGCCATATTATTTTTGGCTGATTTAGCTTTTCATTGCTTTATGCTGAAAATGGACATTTTAGAAATAAGCGCTTTTTGGAATCCTATTTACTTTAGTATGATACTTATGCTATTGCTGATGCTAATCAGAAAATTAAATAACTATATGTTTCCGTCAATTTGAAATCTATACTTTAGGAGGTGTTATCTATTGATCCAAAAAACTGGAATATAATACCACGAATAAAGCGTTGACCTGAAGCGCTGGCGGTGCTATTATTTAAGAACAGCTTTCACAAAATAACTGATTGAAATTATTTTTAAAATGTTATTGACGATGAAGGTTGTCAAGTGATATACTATAAAGGTTGCGTCGAAAGATAGCGGCTTGGAAGATTGGTCTTTGAAAACTGAACGAACAAAAACGTCAACGTTAAATCATTAGTCTTTTTTGAAAAGACAACTTATGAGCTTAATCAACTCTTATATGGAGAGTTTGATCCTGGCTCAGGACGAACGCTGGCGGCGTGCCTAATACATGCAAGTCGAGCGGACAGATGGGA